>NZ_JADWYJ010000010.1 GCF_021354595.1 Maribellus sp. CM-23
CTCTCAGTCGCGTTAAGAACTTTGCTTTCTGTGAAAGCGGCGGCAAAGGTAGACATCTTTTCTTTTACTCCAAATTTTTGAAGCTTTTTTTTCAAAGTTTTTTATTCCCCGGGTCAACCTATCGGTATTCCCATTCTATCCAAAACTTAACTGATGCTCCATCACCTGTTCCTAATCTTTCATTCCCTCAGTGAACGTCTCGCTCGTAAAGCGGCTGCAAAAGTAAACAAGGTTTCCGGCTTTCCAAACTTTTTAACCTCAAAAATCAAGGCTTTTCTTGCCCTTAACAACCAATCTTTTGAACCTCAGCCCCGTAACCCATCAACTTTTTTCAGAAGATTTTTAAAGCGGCCGATTTAAACAGGCAGTAAACCGTTGTACCCTCTTCCAGCTCCATGTTTTCCCGCGAGGCTTCCGTGATCTCCACCAGCACTTTCTCCCCCGCATCTACCATACAAAAAGAAAGCCCGTTACGTGAAAAGATCTTGTCAATTCTCCCTTTTATCTGGTTGCGCAATGAAATCTGAGGGATAGCGTGAAGAGAAATGGAGATGTCTTCGGGTCTTATCAGGACTTTTACCGGCACGCCTTCCTTCACTTCCCCACTCAGCATTTGCTGTAATACCTGTACCTGGAAGTCGCTGGTACGGCTTTGCAACAAAACCATGCTCCGCAAAGGCAAAGTCTCGACAACACACAAATCAAATACATTGTATAAGCCCGCACCTTTCACCATGTCGAGATTTGATTCATCCAGAATCAGATCCTGGAAACGCCCCAGTGCTTTTACCTTGCCTTCTTTTAATAGTAAAAGATCGCTGGTAAGACTTAACAGGTCGGGCAAATCGTGACTGACCACCAACATTGGTATGTGAAAACGCAGATTGATCGCTTTTAAAAAGGGAATAATATTGTTGCGCAGGTTTACATCCACGGCCGAGAATGGCTCATCCATTAAAAGAATACGGGCTCCGCTTAACAAAGCACGGCCAATGGCTATCCGCTGCTTCTCCCCTCCCGAACACTCCGAGGGTTTCTTCGCCAGCAGATGGCTTACATTAAGGATATCCACCAATTCGTTGAAATTGATCTCAGCATTGGTTCCTTTTTTAATACCGTACTTCAGGTTCTTTTCAATAGTGAGGTGTGGAAATAACCTGATATCCTGAAAAACATAGCCAACGTTTCGCTTTTGCACCGGGAGATTGATCTTTTGCTCCGAATTAAAAACCTTTTCATCCCGAATGGTTATGCAGCCGGCATCCGGTTTTACCAAGCCGGCTATTGAATTCAGCAAACTCGACTTGCCATGCCCCGAAGGTCCGTAAACACCGGTGATTCCATTGTTCACCGTCGCCTGCACATCAAGCAGGAATTCTTTTCGCTGCAGCCTTATGTCGAATTTCAGCATTTTACTCATACCCTTCTTTTTAAAATCCGACGGTTTAAATACTCTGCACCAATCATAGCCGCCAGCGACAACAGTACCGAAACAACAACCAACCTCAGTGTCGACGATTCCTGTCCGGGGACCTGCATGGCCGAGAAAATGGCCAGCGGCAAGGTTTGCGTCTCGCCGGATATATTACCAGCAAAAGAGATGGTTGCGCCAAACTCGCCCAGACTGCGGGCAAAAGCAAGAATAGCTCCACTGATCACACCCGGAAGTGCCAGCGGCAGAGTAATACTGAAAAAAACTCGGAGACCGGAAGCTCCTAACGTTCGGGCGGCTTCCTCATAATTTCGATCTACCAGCTCGATGGAAAGCCGGATTGAACGTGTTACCAAAGGAAAGGAAACCACCACGGCCGCAATTACTGCCGCGGGGAAAGAAAAAGCAATCTGAATGCCCCAATGTTCGTAAAAGAAAGATCCGATCCAGCCGTTTCTGCCCAAAAGCACTAACAACAGATAACCGGTGGTTACCGGAGGTAATACAAGCGGCAGGTGCAGAAAGCCTTCCACCGCTGCTTTCCCCACAAAATTTTTGCGAGCCAGCAGCCAACCTGTAAAAACGGCTACCGGCAACACTGCAATCGTACAAAGTACGGCTACCTTCAGCGAAAGTTCAATGGCTGTTATTTCGGATGATGAATATGAAAAAAGGTTGTTCAATCCTGTTTATTGAATAAATCCGTATTTCTCCCAAACCGGGAGTGCTTTTTCGGACACAATATAATTATATAGTTGGAGAGAATTTTCATTTTCGCTGCCTTTTACAACAGCCATGTAGTAATTCACGGGCTTGTGCAGCGAATCGGGAAACTCGGTCAGGATTTTAACCTTGGCTGATTTCAGCGCATCCGTTTTATATACTACCCCGGCTTCCACTTCCCCCAACTCTACGACCATTAATGCCGAACGGACATCTTTGGCAGGAAGAAAGCGGGACTCCAGTTCCTTTTCACAATTCAGCTTCTCAAATATCTGAACCGCGTATGCTCCTGCCGGTACGTGTTGCGGATCGCCAATGGAAATACGTCCTTTGAAAACTTCGGGAAGTTTCACATCCGGCGTAAAAACAAACGGCTCAATTTCGCTATTGACAGGAGCCACCAATACCATCTTATTAGCGGCTACTTTTTTACTGGTTCCCGGAATGGTCTTACCCAGATCGTCCAGGTAGTCGAGCCATTTTTTATTGGCCGATATAAAAAGGGAAGGTGCTGCTCCATGATCGATCTGCCGGGCCAAAGTACCCGACGATGCCAGATTCAATTTGACTTCCCGGCCAGTTTCCTTCTCAAATTCGGCACAGATATCAGAAACCACATCGGTTAAACTGGAAGCACAAAACACCACCAGCTCTCTCTTCTCTTTTGTTTTTTTATGTCCGCAGGAAGCCAACAGAACAACTGATATGAATATCCAGCTTAAATACTTCATCACAAGTCACTAATTTACATTGCACCAACTTTTGCCTTGTAAAACTAAGCAATCAAACAATTGTCCGTATGGATTGGCTCCGTGTTTTTCCTGTTATCAACCTCGAAAAATTTACAACCGAGTGCAAGCTTCCATTAAAAAACCGGTTTTTGTCCCAAAACATTGCTGCAAGTTTTTGTGTGTGAATAGAAACAGGGCACGAATAAGACACCTTCTTGTCTGAATTACTTAACATTTAAGAAACATTCCAAATAACTGATGCACAAATTCTTATTTAAAAAAAGTTACTTTTTAACAAAACAAAACACAAAATTAGTTGACTTTTGCAACCATCTGCTTTATTTTGCGACCTGATTTAGCAATGGAAATGAAAACAGAAAAGCCAATTACCTATTTATTAGGTAGAACATTTAATTTAATGCGAATGAAGCTAAAGGAAAGCTTCAGGGAAAACCATATAGATGTAAGCATGGAACAATTTTTCGTGCTTAACCTGATCGATCACAAAGATGATTTGACACAGCAAGATCTGGCCAATCATTTTCAGAAAGACAAATCGTTGATTTTGCGCCATGTGAATACCTTGATTGAGGATTCGTATGTTGATCGCAAAACCGACGATGCAGACAAACGAAAGAAAATTCTGATTATGACCGAAAAAGGCAGGGAGGTTTTGGAACAGTTAAAAGGAGTAGCACGTAAAGTGTCGGATGACTTGATGGTCGGAATAACCGAGAAAGAAAAAGAGGTTTTCCATACGGTCATCGAGAAAATTCAAAAAAACACCGGGCAGATCGACCTCTTTTCGAATATCGAAGTTTGTAAAAAGTAACTCAGAAAATTATACAACAAAAGCATGAAAACAATTAAGCAATTTAGAAATTTGAGTATCCTGGCAGTATTAATCGCAGCATACTCGTGTTCGAACGCCCCAAAAGGGCCAGCCGGGATGGCCGGCCAGGTGAGAGAACTAAAGGTAATGGAGCTCTCGCCCCGCGACATCACGCTCTTCCAGGATTTCCCCACCACACTGCAAGGGGAACAAACCGTGGAAATTCGACCACGAGTAGCCGGATACATTGAAAGCATCCTGGTGGATGAAGGAGACCATGTAAAAAAAGGCCAGGTTCTATTCAAACTCAACGCCAACGACATTCAAGCGCAGGTTCGCTCGGCAGAGGCCCAGGTAAAAGTGGCCGAATCGCTGGTAGCTACCGCTAAAATCAACGTTGACAAAACAAAACCTCTGGTAGAAAAGAACATTATCAGCAGCTTTGAACTGGAGTCGGTTGAAACCAGTCTTAAATCGGCCGAAGCACAACTGGCACAAGCAAAAGCCAACCTGGCCAATTCGAAAGCCAATTTACAGTACACCGTTATTACCAGCCCAACCAACGGAATCATCGGGAATTTCCCTTACCGTGTGGGCAGCCTGGTAAGCAGCAGTATTTCACAGCCTTTAACAACGGTTTCAAATACCTCATCGATGCAGGCTTACTTTTCGATGAATGAAAAGGACTTTCTGCAGATGACAAAATTCCTGGAAGGAAGCAACACCCGCGAGAAACTGGCAAAACTGCCTGAGGTGGAACTGGTGTTACCCGATAATTCGGTATACAATATTAAAGGTAAGATTGAAACAGCCAGCGGTATTGTTGACCAGCAAACGGGAGCCGTAAATATCCGTGCTTCATTCTCAAATCCGGAAGGCGATCTCCGCTCGGGTGGCAGCGGCCGGGTACGTTTACCCGAAATTCACCGCTCGGTTATTACTGTGCCGCAAAAGGCCACTTTCGAAATTCAGGGGACGCATTTTGTTTACGTGGTGAACAACGAGAACAAAGTGGTAAACACAGCGATTCAAACCATTGCTGGTAACCTGAAAGAAGAATACGTTGTTACCGCGGGGCTGAAACCCGGCGACAAAATTGTTACCGAAGGAGTTGCCACGCTTCGCGACGGGATGGAAATCAAACCCAAATTGGACAACCAGCAGGCAACAGCTTCAAACAATCAGGCTTCAGGTAACTAATCTTAATACTCGATTACTATGTTTAGAACATTCATAGAACGGCCGGTACTATCAACGGTCATTTCAATAATATTGGTAATTCTCGGAGTACTGGGAATTGTCACCCTTCCGATTGAGCAATATCCTGACATTGCTCCGCCAACCATCCGCGTGTCGGCCAACTATACCGGTGCCGATGCCCAAACCGTTTTGAACAGCGTGGTTATTCCGCTGGAAGAACAGATTAACGGGGTGGAAGACATGATTTACATGAACTCTACTGCCAGTAACTCAGGAATGGCTGCTATCGAAGTTTATTTCAAGCAGGGTACCGATCCTGACATGGCGGCGGTAAACGTTCAGAACCGTGTGGCCAGGGCCAATGCCCTTTTGCCCGCCGAAGTAACAAGAGCGGGGGTGATCACCGCCAAACGGCAAAACAACATGTTAATGGTGTTCTCGTTGTACAGCCCAAATGGCGAATACGATGAAACCTTTCTTCAGAATTATTCGAAGATTAACCTGTTGCCACAGGTACAGCGTGTAAACGGAGTGGGTGAAGCCATGGTGTTTGGAGCAAAAGATTACTCGATGAGAGTCTGGCTCAAACCCGATGTAATGGCGAGTTATAACTTAATTCCGTCGGACATTACCGCTGCATTGAATGCACAAAACCTGGAAGCAGCTCCCGGACGTTTTGGACAGCAAAACGACCAGAGTTACGAATACGTAATACGCTACAAAGGAAAACTAACGCAACCCGAAGAATTTGAAAACATCGTTATCAAAGCCGACGACGATGGTAATGTGCTTCGCCTGCGCGATGTAGCCCGTGTGGAAATGGGTTCGCTGAGTTACAATGTTGATACCCACACCCAGGGAAAACCGGGTATTGGTATGGCCATTTTTCAATCGGCCGGTTCCAATGCACGCGAAGTAATTATGGAAGTTGAAAAGGTGCTGGAAGATGCCTCCGAAACTTTCCCTCCCGGAATTGAATATGTGGTACTAATGAACACCAACGACTTCCTGGATGCCTCTATTTCAAAAGTGCTTCACACCTTACTCGAAGCATTTATCCTGGTATTTATTGTGGTATTTGTGTTCCTGCAAAACTTCCGGGCTACACTTATTCCGGCGATTGCAGTTCCGGTATCGATCATTGGTACTTTCTTTTTCCTGAACCTTTTCGGATTCAGTATTAACCTGCTTACTCTGTTTGCGCTGGTACTTGCCATCGGGATTGTAGTTGATGATGCCATTGTGGTGGTGGAAGCTGTTCACGCCAAACTCGACAAGGGAAAAATGACACCCAAAGCAGCAGCTATTTCTGCTATGAGCGAAATTTCCACTGCCATTATTTCGATTACCCTGGTTATGGGAGCGGTGTTTGTGCCGGTAACCTTTATCACCGGTACTACGGGTGTTTTCTTCCGACAGTTTGGGATCACGTTAACAGTGGCGATCATTTTATCGGCAGTTAATGCGCTAACGCTTAGTCCTGCCCTTTGTGCTATTTTCCTGAAACCGCACGAAGAAGAAATGAAAGGAAAGAAAGGATTGACAAAACGCTTTGCCACATCCTTCAATACAGCCTTTGACACCATGACCCTGAAATACAAAAAAGTGACCGGGTTCTTTATTCATCATAAATGGCTGGCTTCAGGAATGATTGTCGTTTTTGTTGGGGTACTGGTATTCTTAATGAAAACCACACCAACCGGTTTTGTGCCAAGCGAAGACACTGGACGTATGTTTGTGGACATTGCCATGCCTCCTGCCACTTCTGCCGAACGAACACTTGAAGTGGCCAAAGAGATTGACAGAATTATTGAAACTGTGCCTGAAATAACATCGCGGACCGTGGTAACCGGCTTCTCTTTTATGGGAGGTTCAGGCAGTCCGTACGGAATGGTGATTGCCAACCTGAAATCATTTGAAGAACGAAAAGGAAAAGGGGAAGACCTGAACAGTGTTATTCAGAAAATGTACATGCTCACTTCCCAGATCAAGGATGCACGAATTATTATATTCTCGCCACCAATGGTTCCCGGGTTTAGTGTAACAGGTGGTTTTGAATTGAAACTGGAAGACAAAACCGGTGGAGACATTCATCAGTTTGAGAAAATATCCAATGAATTTTTGGGAGCGCTGAACCAGCGTCCGGAGATACAGTATGCCCGTACTACCTTTAACACCGGGTTCCCGCAATACCGGATTGATGTTGATGCGGCACGCTGTATGCGGTCGGGAATTCAGGTAAGTTCGGTACTTTCGGCCATGCAGGGCTACATTGGAGGTTACTACGCGTCTGATTTTAACCGCTTCGGAAAACAATACCGTGTAATGGTTCAGTCGGAAGCTGAATTCCGCGGAAACCCTGATGATTTGAACAACATAAAAATAAGAACTGCTGGCGGCGAGATGGCACCGATCTCCGAATTTATCACATTAACACGGGTTTATGGTCCTGAAAGCATCAACCGTTTTAACATGTATACAGCTATTTCGGTGAACGGTGCACCAAATCCGGGCTTTAGTTCGGGAGCAGCAATCGATGCCATCAGAGAAGTGGCAGCCGAACACCTGCCTGCCGGATACGACTATGAATTCTCCGGAATCACACGTGAAGAAATCAGCGCAGGCAGTCAAACCATCCTTATTTTTATGCTTAGTTTGATTTTCGTGTACTTCTTCCTGGCGGCCCAGTACGAAAGTTACATTATCCCATTATCTATTTTGACATCGTTGCCCATCGGTATTTCGGGTGCATTTATTTTTGCCCGATTAATGGGAGTGGAAAACAACATTTACCTGCAAATTTCTTTGATCATGCTTATCGGGCTGCTAGCCAAGAACGCGATCCTGATTGTGGAATTTGCCCGGCAAAGGCGAGAGTCAGGAATGTCCATTGTGCAGGCAGCCATTGAAGGAGCTACTGCCCGACTCCGCCCCATTCTGATGACATCGTTTGCATTTATTGTAGGCTTGCTGCCATTGATCGTTGGAAGTGGGGTTGGTGCCAACGGAAACCGCTCTATCGGTGCCGGAGCAATCGGAGGTATGCTTATCGGTACGATGATCGGGATCCTGGTAATTCCGGCCATGTTTGTGGTTTTCCAGATTCTTCAGGAAAAAGTAGCAAAACCGAAAAATACAGAAATCTCAGAAATGAACAGCCTGGCTTAATTCCGGGGTAAAGAATGAAACGAATATGAATTCATATAAAAATATAATTCTTACGATTGCGGCAACGCTTGTACTATTCTCGTGCAGTACCAGCAACCACTACCAACGCAGTCAGACAAATACTGACGAGCTTTTGGGCGAAGTAGCCCCCGACAGCCTGAACCTTGCCAACGAAAACTGGCAGGACCTGTTTAACGATCCCTTGCTCGACAGCCTCGTTGCTGAAGGGCTAAGAAGTAACTTCGATTTACAAGCAGCCATTCAGCGGGTAAATGCTTCGGAAGCCTATTTTAACCAAAGTCGCGCAGCACTGCTACCGTCTTTGTCGGCCCAGGCCGGACACACCTATGTCAATACTTCTAAGTCAACCTCTCCCAACGGACCGGCCAGTTACAACGCCTCGCAGGTGATTGTACAAAGTAGCTGGGAAGTTGATATCTGGGGAAAGTTGAACAGTGCAAAAAAGGCGGCCTATTTCGACTACCTGGCAACCGATGCCGCCAAAAATGCGGTTAAAACCCGGCTGATCTCAAACATTGCTTTGGCCTATTACAACCTGCTGGCACTCGACAGCAAACTGGCGATTACTCACGAAACAGTAAAAACCAGTGCTAATTTGGTTGAGACCATGAAAAGCCTGAAAGAAACCGGGCGGGTAACGGGTGCAGCTGTTGTACAAAGCGAAGCAGCCCGCTATGCGGCTGAAGTTACCATTCCTGATATTGAACAACAGATCAGGGAAACGGAAAATACGCTTTGTCTTTTACTGGGAAGAACTCCGGGGCCGATCGCACGGGGTAAACTGGAAGACCAAAAAGCCAACGAACTCCTGAGTACCGGAGTTCCGGCCGAGTTGCTCGACAACCGCCCCGATGTTATGCAGGCTGAATTTGGCTTAATCAGTGCCTATGAAATGACCAACAACGCAAGGGCTTATTTCTATCCTTCGGTTACCTTAACCGCAAACGCTGGTTTTGAAGCCTTGGAATTTAAGGATTTGTTTGACCCGGCCTCGTTTGCCGCCAATATTGTAGGGGGACTTACGCAACCGATCTTTAACAAACGGCAAAACAAAACACGTCTCGAAGTGGCGAAAGCGCAACAAGCGGCTGCATTGGCAAATTTCAGCAGTACTTTGCTGAATGCCGGAAAAGAAGTGAACAATGCGCTCTCTCTTTACGAAGCATCGGTACAAAAAAGCGAGCTTCGCCAAAAACAACTGGAAGCACTTGAAAAATCGGTTGATTATACAAAAGAACTGCTCAACTACGGTTCGGCAACTTACACCGAAGTTTTAAATGCCCAGCAAAGTTTGCTAAATGCCCAGTTAAGCAATGTAAACGACCACATTCAACAGCTAACTGCTGTGGTAAACCTTTATCATGCATTAGGCGGCGGGTGGAAGTAACATCTGCTTTCCGGAATAAAAAATGGAGCCACTATATGCAGTGGCTCCATTTTTTATTTTATTCTCATCCGTGGGCTATAGATATCCTATTATTATTCATTCGCTCCGGTATTTCTTTCTCCACTGACTCCTATAGCATTCATCGCCTTTTTAATAATCTTTCGTAAAGCAGGTGTACCCGTTTTATTCTCACCTGATTTTCCTGTTCAATTTCAGAAGGGGCTACTCCAGCAATAAAAAGGAAGAACGAAAGAATTAGGTCAGTTAAAGTACAACAATGCCAAGCAGAATCACTCATTTGTCCATACCTGAAGTCCCAACTCCCCGGTTGGTTCACCATGATCATGGCGGCAATGGCTACTCCTCGAAACACATCGAGAGCAATTACTCTTTCGCATTTTTCATATATTCTTGTCGAGTTATAAGAGTGATTTATTCAATTTCTCAGCTCAACCATTTGTCCCTGTTTTGAGCAACAAACTCATCATCATTTAGATGGGGATAGACCGCATAAACCCGGTCAATTTCAGCTTTCTGCGACGGAGAAAGAACTTCCCGTTCATCCAGCGTCCAGATGCCTTCCAGCAGTCCCTGACGACGTAAAACCTCGTGAAGGCCTACGATACAACCTGCAAAATTATGGGCAACATCAAAAAACGCGGCATTCGTATCGGTTACCTCATGAGCCAGCACCAAAGCTTCTTTCACATCACGATCCAGCTTGCCGGCCTGAACACTTTCCAGTAAGTTTACGGCAGCATGGGTCCACACGGCCCAATGTCCCAATAGTCCTCCTACTACACGCTTGGCGTGTATTGTTGAGTCCACCGGAATTTGATACTCCGACAGTAAATCCACCACAATATTATCGTCATTCCCGGTGTAAAGAGCAACCTGATCAGCACGACCGGATTCAACTACTCCACGAACCACATCCAGGGTATGATAACGATTGAACGGAGCCATTTTAATTGCGATCACGTTCTCAATGCGCGCAAATTCACGCCAAAATTCAACATCCAGTTTCCTCCCGCCAACTGCCGGTTGCAGGTAGAAACCAATTACCGGGATAACTTCAGCGACAGCCCGGCAATGCTCAAGAATAGCAAAGTTAGAGTCTTCAGCAAAAGCAGCCACACTTAGCAGAACAGCATGAAAACCGTTTTTAAGCGCCAAGCGGGCTTCGGCTACCGCCTGTTCTGTTCGTCCAATAACCCCGGCAATTCGGATAACCGGCTTTTGCGTTCGGTGCTGAAAACTATCAAATTCCTCCCGAGCAATCTCCAGAACTGGCTCAAAAAGGCCAATTTTCGGTAGTCGTATTTCAAACTGGGTTGTGTGAACTGCTACGGCCACTCCTCCTGCACCCGCATCCAGGTAATACCTCATCAGAGCACGTTGACGTCGTTCATCCAATTTCCGCGATTGATTCAAAGCCAACGGGAGTGCCGGTATAACCACTCCCTGTCGAAAGCGGGTTAGGACATCTTTAGGTATTTCGCTATAATTCATCGTATTGTTGTTTAGTAATTGCCATCTCTGTTTTCAAAATGGGTTGGCTTCCCCAAAAGTTTATGCTTCCCTGACACCCACTGGGCTGTCCAGTAAATCAGTTTGTCAATACCTACTTCCGGTTTGCCAAATCGTTTGAAGGATTCTTCTGCATTGCCCAACAATGCGGTCTCTGCTTCAACTCCTTTCAGTGTTACTTTCTTGTTCATCAATTCGCCAAATTTTAACGCAGTTTCGCGAACGGAGAGTAATTCAGGGCCTGTTATATTCAAGGTTTTCGCAGGACTCTCACAATGCTCAATGGCCCGTAAGATCATGGCATTGGCGTCTCCCTGCCAAATCACATTTACATAGCCCATGGTAACATCAATTGGTTTTTCTTCCAATACTTTGGTGGCGATATCGACCAAAACACCATAGCGCATTTCAACTGCATAAAACAGCCGGATCAGCGAAACAAATGTATGGTTCTTCAGACTTCCAAATTCAAAAAGCCGCTCGCGTCCTAAGCACGACTGAGCATATTCTCCGATAGGTTGTGGCACATCTGTTTCTTTTGATCCCCCACTTTGGTGATGAACATGTGAGTAAACACAGCCCGTGGAGAAAGCTACGATTCTTGAGTTTTTGTATTTATCGGCCACTAGCCCGGGCAAGTAAGCATTCATGGCCCAGGTTGCCGATTCGTTCCCGGTTGTGCCAAATTTTGTCCCGGCCAGGTAGTAAACATTCTTCACATCCGGAAGGCTCCTGACAAAATCCAGATCCAACAAATCGCCTTTCAAGGTTTCAATGCCACTCTCCTCCAGCAACTGCCGTTGCGACTCCTCACTAAAGCGTGAAACTCCGATAATTCGTTTCTCGATTCCTGCCTGCAAACAAGCCTCTCTGGCCATCCGAGCCATGGAAACTCCCATTTTTCCAGCCACTCCCAGAAAGATCAAATCGCCATCCAGCTTTTTGATCATTTCCACAACTTCCCTGGATGGCCTGGAAAGAGCCGTCTCCAACTCTTCTTCATTTTCATAATAATCCGGGTACTTTTTCATAAGTTTAAATTGAATGTCATTTTATGAAACTTGCATGGGCAATTTAACCAGACTCATTTTGTCCTTCTGCAACCATGCCGTTTCATTGATTTAATTCTCCATTTCTGATTATAATTTCCTGGTAAATGGCTACAGCCTGTATTAACTTGTCGATGGGACAATACTCATTGGTTTGATGGGCCTGTTTGGGGTCTCCGGGGCCCAAAATAATGGTTGGAGCTCCTCCGTAGAGTTGTTGAAGAACCGAGCCATCCGTTAAATAGGGCAATGCCTTTACGCCACTGATCCCCTTGACTTTTGAACGACAGACCGCATTTGCCAATTTCGCAAAAGGATCTTGCTCATTCGTACGAACAGCTGGGAGATCAACCAGGACATCCAGTTTAATAGCTGATCCCAACTCCTGCTGTAACCGGTCCAGAATCTCACTATGCCCTATCTTTCCAGTTGAACGAATGTCGATGGAAAACTCAGCATAGTCTGGCACCGAATTGATATTCATTCCCCCGCTCATTCGACCAACATTGACAGTTGGCAGGCCAAGCAAAGGATCCGGCTCAACATCAAATGTCATTTTTTCAATCTTCTGAATTGCCCGGGCAACTTTATAAATCGCATTGTCCCCTAGCTCCGGCATGGAAGAATGGGCTGTTTTCCCCTGGGCTGATGCATTCAGATACAAACCACCTTTATGTCCAACGGCGGGGAAGTTCGCTGTTGGCTCCCCAACTATAATTGCGCTGGCCTTTCCCGGGCTTGTTATCGTTTTTGCCAACTGAACAGCGCCCTGGCACCCCAGTTCTTCTCCAGCGGTAAACAGAAGCCGGACTCCTCCAAGCGGTTTAGTCTCCCTAAAGGAGTTGATGGCAGCGCAAATCATAGCAGCAACACCTCCTTTCATATCGCTTGCTCCACGACCATAAATCTTGTCTCCTTCGATTACCCCTAAAAAAGGATCATACTTCCAGCTTTCTTTTCCAACCGGGACAACATCCAGATGACCGGACAGAACAATTGGGGCATAACCTGCAGATAGTCCTTTTTCGGCCACAACATGCAACCGGTTATCTGAAAAAACAGGGTATTCAACCTGAAACCCATGGGCGGAAAGTAAATTTCCGATGTAACGGGCTGCATCTGCCTCATTGCCTGGCGGATTAACCGTGTTAAAGCGAATCAGCTCCTGAGTTAACAGAACCACATCAGGCAGTTTCCTGCACTCTGATTTCTGAGTATTATAAGACATTGAAAAACTGCACTAATTTCTGATACATAAAATAAATCATCACCATAATACAGATCAGACCGATAATAGCAATCGCATTCTGCAACAGTCTATTCCGATGTGCCCCCATGAGTTTTCGCTGGTTCACCACCAATAGTAAGCCAATTGCAATGGCTGGTACAGCCATCATTGAAGAGGCCTGCGCCATAACCAGAGCATAAATAACATTTCCGCGAAAGAAAATTGCCACAAACATGCCCAGTAAAAGAATGATCGCGGTAAAGATCTTCGGCATTTTTTCATTCATGGAACGACCGAGTCCCAAGCTATCAGACAGTAAGCCTCCGCCAATTACGGCATTGACCATGAGAGAGGAAAAAGCCGCAGCACACAGTCCCAAGCTGAAGATAATTTTAGAAACACCTCCAAACAAGGCATCCATTTGCTGTGCCATATCTGCTGCCGAGCGAACCACAATGCCTCGTGGCTTCAAAGCTGTAGCCGATGTAATTATGATAATCGCTGAGATGGTTGATAGAAAAGCAATTCCGGCGAAAGTATCTTTCAATCCACGGGACAGCTGTTCTTTTTTCCAACCTTTATCCTGTGCCAGGTAGGCCTGATAGATTGCTGCAGACAAGGCAAATGATGTCGCCATTAACGCAACGATAACTTCAACCTGACCGATCGAAAAAGTCCGTGGAATAAACCCCATGCCAACCGAAACAAGGTTCGGCTTAGTCAAAATAAGATTCACCATAAAGGCAACAATCATGATCATTACAATCGCCACCATCAGTTTCTCCAGAACTTTATACAGGTTTTTAGCCCAAAACAGCAACAAGAGCGCCAAAGGCGTAAAAATCAATGGCCATACCCGCTCATCAATGCCGGTAATTCCCTGCATTCCAATTCCAATCCCCAAATTATTCCCAAATTGAAAGCTCGAAGTGGATAAAAAGGTAGACAGGCCAATCAATACGGCAAACCAACGTCCGTAGCTTCGCGAAATAACCTCCAAAACTGATTTTTCGCTTACCACGCCAAAACGTGTTCCCATGGAGGCATAAACCATCATAAAAACAGCAGCCAGCACAATCACCCACAAAAAAGAATAACCATGTTCGGAGCCAATTCGTGAGGCAACGGTAATGCTCCCTGGGCCCAAAACAACGGAAGCCATTATAAAACCAGGGCCAATAATCCGTAATGATTCACGTAGTTTGATTTGCATTTTTTCTCCTATAATAACAGGTATGATCCTCCTTGTTTATCGACTCGATGACAACACACTCTTTTTGTAAGACAAAAACCTGTCTATTCCGGAGATATGACTTGAAGGGAATAAAAACAACACACAGAGAGATGCTATTTCAATTAAATTTTTATTTACAATCCAATAACTTCCCTCCGCATGGGTGTTGATACCAGCTCCAACGAGAGGGGGGTATGCAAAATAATAAAGCAACAAAAGAATTATCCCCGCTATCTTTAATGGTTTCGAAAATAATCCGATAAACAAACCTAATCCGATGACAACCAAGCCCCACATATTTAACGTGTCAACAAAAGCAAGAAGTGATTCAGACCGGGACAGACTTCTAAACAGTGGTGCCAAAGGACCAATTGCCCCCGCCAAATAAAACTCTGCAGTCCAATTGGGGGTAAAAACCTTTATCAGCCCTTCATACAAAAAATGCCAGCCGATTAAAACTCTCAGAAAAGTCAATCCAAAAATCTGCCAATTTGAATAGTTATTTTCTATTCTATTTTTTTTTATTTCTATCATGGTATTCGATTTGTTTCAGTACTAACCAATAATTACTTTCTCTCTTTCTGCATCCCATCGCACCACTTTATTGTGTTTGATGGCCAAATTGGCAAGATTAAAGGTCACTGCTTCCTCAAATCCAACATCAATATTACAACTGGTTTCACCTTGACCACGGATAGCATCAATCCACTCTTTAAGATGTAAAAAAGTTGCATCAATTACTTTTCCATCAATAAAGGTAGGCCCGTAACCTCCTTTTATGTATGCCTTTGATGTGGCGGTAGAAACAGCATCAACATCAGCATTGGGTTCATAATAATACATCGGATCAGCACTGTCTGATTCAATATCTTTATAACGCTCCGAATAACCATCTTTATACAACATAATTGCCCTGTCAACATCCATTGATGCCTCAGAGCCTAAGATATGAGACTGCCGGTATATACCACTTTTTAATGTACCATCGTAGGTCATTGTCAGCCCTCGTTGAGGATAACTGAATATGGCATTGATAACATCAGGCATATCACCATGATTCTTATAATAATATTGTCCCCCCATCGCAACAACCATTTCAGGAATTCCAAGATCGAGAACCTGATTTACCCCATCATATTTATGTGAAAAATCATTCCCGGTAACACTTGTGCCATAATCACTGTATCGCTGCCAGTTAAAATATCGTTTGGGGTCGAATTCGCACCATGGAGCATTTCCTAAAAATTCTTTCCAATTAATATTACTCTCATTTCCTAAAGCATCGAACCTTCGTTGTCTTATCCAAGCTCCGTTTAAGCTATTCCTATTTGTATACGTTTGAACCATTGAAACATCACCCAACACACCTTTTTGGTATAATTCGCGTGCAATTTTAAAACTCATTTGCTGTCTGTTCTCATGCCCCAACTGAAAAATAACCCCTGTAGATTTAATTGTATTTCGTAACTCCACAGCTTCTTCAATAGTGTGAGTCATTGGCTTTTCAAGATAAACGTGCTTGCCCGCTTTAGCAGCGTCTATAGCAATCTGGGCATGCGTATGATCTGGCGTAGAAATTACAATAGCATCAATCTCGTTACTTTCAATCATTTCCCGATAAGTCGTGTAAATTTTTGCCGGTTTTGGCTTTCCTTTACCTCCTCCAGGCCGAATATCATTTAACGAAATTTCGACCCCGCGTTTTGCATGCAAATCAAACGTATCGCAAACTCCTGCAAATTCAACATTTAAGTCTTCTTGCTCTAAAAATTCTTGAAATCGTTTGGTATACTTCCCATTTACCGTTTGTTTTTCAACTTCTTCCGGATGAGTATAACCCAATGAATGCAATAGTTGCTCACCTCGCCAGCCATGCCCAACCAAACCAAACCTCAACCGGTTACCGCTATTACCCGTTGGGCGTTGCAACTTCGCCCCTGGTGCCTCCAGTTGCCTAATCTTTAATATCTGCTTGTAATCTTTACTTTTCTCTTCTATTCCTTTCGGAATATTATTTTTGAATTCGAAGGCAAAATAACCAAGAAGCGGAACTGCTGCCAACCCCTTAATAAAATCACGTCTGAAAATAGATGCCCCATGTTTTTTCATATTCTGCAATTTTTAATTGAAGTAATAGTATAAGAGACCGTTCAAGTCCAGCTTGACTCAAACAGTCTCTCATACCCTCAAGGTAAAACACTTAACAAGTACTTAAAACTAATTATCCCATCCCGGATTCTGAGTTAAATTCTCGTTTAGCAAAAGCTGATTTTTGGGAATTGCACTTAAATAGTCACGATCAACATCAAACCCGTAACCATTTGGCATTTTATTTTTATACGGATCCAGAAATCCATTCTCATCAACAGGAAAAGGATTAATTGAGATCTGTGATGATAAAAATCCTTTTGGTCTTTTTCCCACAATTAATTCATCCATTGCCGCCCAACGTTTTAAATCAAAAGCACGTAATCTTTCAGAAACAAGTTCAACACGCCGCTCTCTTCTGATTTCATTAATGGTAGGTGACAGGTTAGGAAAATCCCAATTAGGATCAACTGTTATACCTGCAAGATCTAAATTTGGCATACCCGCCCGGGCTCTTAGCTTTTTTATTGTTTTATCAACATCAGCCTGAGAAATTGAGCCTAATTCAGCTTTGGCCTCAATATAATTAAGTAAAACTTCTGCATACCTGTATATAATGGCAGGAGTCTCTTCAGTTTGAGGAACGTGATAAATCTTTTGTGGATTATAACCTTTAGCATTCACATAACCAGCAGGAGAATTATATTGAACTGAAGAATTTAGCAAATTGAAAACAGTTTGACGCCAATCAAAGACGGTCCCATCTTCTAAAATTAACCATTCAAAATCAGGTGTAGCGATGGTTTGATAAAACCTTGGGTCACGGTTTTGCATTTCAACATCAAGCGTTTCATACCCCTTAAAAAGTGGGCTAACTGCAATTGGATCACCATCTGTACACAGATACGAATCAGCCAGTGATTTTGTTAATGAATGATTATAAGGGAACTCTCCCATATGATTTGGCTCATTTCGGAACACCTCTTCACCTTTCTGCAAAACATTATCAAATTTTTTCCAAAACATCACCTCCTCATTCGAAGAGTAATCCCGCAAAATGAACAGATCATGATAATCTGAAGTTGGATTACTTGTTGAATAGATGTTGTATACTCCTGAATTCATAACAGCTGTTGCTGCCTCAACTGCTTTCGTAAAAAACTTATTTGGATTTGCATTACTTACTCCAAACGGAGTGCCGTTGTGGTATTTTTCCCATGAACCTTCAAAAAGGGCTACCCGACTTTGAATCAAGAGTGCCATCCATTTATTTATGCGCGAACAACCATCTGTTTTATCTGCAGTAAGGTAAATTGCAGCCGAATCGAGATCAGCAATAATATTATCAGCCACAATATTCCGGGGAGTTCTCGGAGCATAAAGTTCAGGTGACTCTGTTCCAATCTCAGTTGAAAACCATTGTATATCCCCATAGTTTTGCAAAAGATCAAAATAAATCATTGCTCTGAAAAAATGTGCTTCCCCTAAATATTGCTTATACTCTTCAAGCGCAGCATTTTCTTTAACCCGACTGTAGTTATCAAAAAAATAGTTAATATTTCTTACAGGGCCGAAATTAATGTTTCTGGCACCATCAAGAGTTCTATTACCATTCAACCACACATCATAATTACCAGTTACAGCATTATCAGAATCAAAATCGCTACCATGTTCACGTGTTATTGGAAACATGGAACTGGTATAAAATTGATTTACATAGGTTTTTAGATCTGCCGGGCTTTTGAAAAAATCAACTGACCCTACTTGATCTAACGGACTCCTGTCCAGGAAATTATCATCGCATGCATTAATGAATAGCATCAATACAATTAAACGAATAGCTATTTTAAAATTTTTCATAATCAATAATGCTTTTAGAATGTTAAATTCAAACCAACCGAAAAAGACCTTGACATCGGATAGAAACCACCTGAGTCAGTGTATCCAGTTGCTGCGTCAATAACTGATTCCGGGTCTATTGATTTTGGCAAGCTTTTTATTGTTATCAGGTTCTGACCTGAGACATAAATCCTTGCATTTTGAAGATAGACCTTCTCTGAAATATGCCCTGGAATAGTATACCCCACCTGAATATTCTTTAACCGTAGATAAGCAGCGTTAAGTACATACCTAGACTGTATTTCTACGTTTTTATAGGTTTCGCTGCTGAAATAAGGTTTTGGAAAATAAGCATCGGTATTGGGACCAAACATATTCGTTTCATCTGCAGGACGCCAATAATCCAACGTTGGTGACCCCTTTATTATTCCTGAATTACTCCAGGTATGTGTTATTCCGTTAAACGTTTTATTATTATACGCGGGGTGGTAATCACGCTTTAGATTTCCATACCACTGCATGCTGAAATCAAATCCCTTCCAATTAAATCCTCCGGAAATCCCAAGATTATAACGTGGGGAAGTATTCCCAATAACCTTTAAGTCTCCATGATCGTCCAATGTTCTTCCTCCATTTGTAATTTTTTCATCACCGTTGAGGTCTTTGTATCTGATATCGCCAGGTCCCCATCGAGAATAAATTGCAGATTGATCCGCCATAGTCTCCGCTTCTTCTTGTGTTTGAATTATGCCCTCAGTTTCGTAGCCCCATAATTCACCAACATTCTTCCCTGCGTACCAGCTATTAATAAATCCGTTATCATTCCGATACTTTAAGATTGTTGACCTTGCATCACCCAAGCTAATTTGTGCATTGTATGAAAAATCAGACGAAATCCGATCTTTCCAACTCAATATCAATTCAAAACCCTTCGTTTCCATCTCTGCATTGTTTGCCTTTGGTGTACTTGTGCCTAACGTATATGGAAGAGTTTCCGCCGGACCAAACATATTGGTAGTCTTTCTCTTGAACCAGTCGAAGTTTAATTCTAATCGATTATTAATAAATCCGGCATCAAGCCCCAAATTCAATGTCGTAATTGTCTCCCAAGTTAGATCGTCGCTAATTAAATTCGGAGTTAATGCATATGGAGGTCGTTCTCCTCCAATGAGCCAAGGAGTCTCAGTCACAACAGGCACACTTGGAATATATAAATACCGGCTAACGTTTTGATTGCCCAGTGATCCATATGAAGCCCTTATTTTAAAACTATTTACGTATGATTTAATGGGTTGCCAGAAGTTTTCTTTAGAGACCTGATAACCTGCAGAAGCTGAAGGGAAAAATCCCCATCTTGATTCAGGCGCAAACCTGGATGAGCCATTGTAGCGTGCGCTAACTTCCAAAAGGTACTTTTCTTTATAATTGTAATTAATACGCCCAAAAATACCTTGAGTCGCCCAGTCCCATTTGGTATCATCAACAGTTGAGGTTCCAAGCGAGGTGCTTATTGACGGAACCTCTTCGGAGATTAATTGCCCCCCGGCACCACCTAACCAAGAATAAAATTTTTGCTCTTGTTCATAACCCGCCAGCGCCTTGATATAATGATCGCCGAGTGACTTTTCATAAGAAGTTGTGGCACTAATTAAAGAGTATGGAGCAGAAGAAAAGCTGGATTCATACGATGCAATTGGTTTACCGACATTACCAAAACCACCCGTTCCAAGTTCTACCCACACAGGTTTTGGATTTGACTCAACGTTCTCGAATGTAACGTTGTAAGTATATGCAATATTAGTTTTCCACCCCTTTATTGGTTCAATTTCGGTACCAGCAGTAACCAAAAAATCGTTCGATTTTGTTTTAATGCGACCAGATGATTCCATGGACCTTATCCATGGATTACCAATGCTCCCATTAATATTATATTTTGGAGTTAAAGGACTCCACGAATACAGGCTAAGCCATATATACCTTCTTTCTACAGTAGTTATCCCATGTGGATGATCTGTATTGGAGTTCGCAAATTTGGTACTCAAATTAAAACTTAACCAGTCCGTAACTTTCGTATTGAAATTCGCCATAAGATCATACCGTTTGTAGTCATCATACCCGGCTGAGTAATAACCGTCTTCATCGAAAAATCCTAATGAAAGATAGTACTGAGTTCTATCATCTCCACCGCTTATATTAACGCTATGTCTTTGATCTATTTTTACAGGCTTTAACCATTCGTATGGCCAGTCATAGTTTGCATTTCCAACCCGTCTGCCAGCCCAAATATTATGAGGAGGATTTTCAGGATCATACTCAGTAAGGTATGTACCATCAAGGTATCCTTTTATCCGGGCCAGATACTCATCATTGTATATTGGAGGACTTCCTGCATTTACCGATGCCTGGTTATAAGCCGTTGCATACGTCAGCGAATTTTCTAGGTGCCCCACTCCGAGTGTCGTTCCAAATGTAAAGTTATTATTGTACTGCACCTGCATCTTCCCATTCTTATTCCCCTTCTTGGTTGTTATTAAAACAACACCAAAAGGAGCACGTGCACCATAAATTGCGGAAGCAGATGCATCTTTTAGAACAGATACACTTTCGATGTTTCCGGGATCTAAATTATTAATATTCATTTCCACTCCATCAACTAAAATAAGCGGAGAATCATTCCCTGAAATTGATCCCATCCCACGAATATTCCACTCAGGCGTAGCTCCTGGCTCTCCACCAAAAGCGCCCAACGAAATGTTTAAGTTTGGAGATACTCCTCTTAAAACCTCTCCTACATTGGGCAAAGGTCTATTTTCTAAATCTTTCATTGATACCGAAGACACAGCTCCAGTAACATTAACTTTTTTCTGTGTGCCGTAGCCAACCACGATCACCTCGTCTACTCCAAATGTTTCCTCTTCAAGAACTACAGAAACCTGTTCTTTATCAACAATTGAAACTATTTGCGATTTCATTCCCACAAATGAGAACTCCAAAAACTCTGCATTAGAAGGGACATCGAGAGAATACTCACCGTTTATATCAGTAATAACGCCAATAGTCGTTCCCTTCACAACAATTGAAACACCGGGGATTGCCTCACCCTTTGCATCGGTAACAGTCCCGCGAACAGTTTTCGATTGTGGTTGAACAGTTTCACTCCTAAAATTTAGAGGTAATTCAGCATGCTCATCTTCAAGAATAACGATCTGTCTATCGTAAATTTTATAAACATTATTTGTCCCTTCAAAAACCTGCTTCAGTACTGCTTCTACAGTTACATTTTTTGCCTCAACATTTACCTTTCGATTTACATCAACAACCTTTTCGTTGTATAGCAAAACAAATTCACTATTGTCTTCAATTTGCTGAAATACATCTTTCACCGTAGTATTGCTCAACCCCAGATTGAATTTGGTTTGTTGCGAATAGATGTTTCCGGCAGAGACAGCAAATACCGAAAGCATTAAAACAGTTACTAGCTTCATTTTTAATAGAATTTTTGCAATACTCCCTCTTGCGAGACATGGTATTGTTCGCGTTTTTTTCATAATTTTGAAATGTAAAGATTAGATACTTTATTTAATTTAATCTGAAAGCCGGCAGGCCTGCACGCCTATCGGCTTTCGCTTTATTTTTTATCGATGTAAATAATATTTCCGCTAACTCGGTACTCAATTTCAGCCACATCTTTTAGTGTTACCATAACTTCCTCCAATGACTCTTTCAAATCCAGTTTTCCACTAATTAATTCAGAGGAAAGGAAATTTGGTGGTAATATTATTTCAACATTGTAATACCGTTCCAACTTATTAAAAACAGAACGTAGACTCTCTTTCGAGAACTGAAACCAACCATCGGTCCATGAAATATATTGTTCCGCATTTGGTTCGTCTACAACTTCAATTCTACTTTCCTCCTTGTCAAAATTTGCTTTTTGATATGGTTTTAACAGTACATCATTTTTGCCCAGACCAAACAATTTAGGGGCACTTACGACCACACTCCCTTCTAAAAGGACCGTTTCAACATTCTCATCTCCTGGGTATGCAGAGATATCGAAGTGCGTCCCCAAAACCCTTATGCTAATGTCAGATGCATTTACAATAAAGCTCTGGTTTTTATTCTTTGCTACTTCAAAATAGGCTTCTCCTTCCAAAAACACCTCCCTGTTCTTCCCTGTAAACTTTGTTGGAAAAGCTAACCTACTCCCTGCATTTAACCACACTTTTGTGCCATCATCCAGAAGTAATTTGGAGTTCTTCCCATATGGAATAATCACCTCATTCATCTGAATCTCTTTGTCCTCTTTAGGTTTTCGTTGCAATAGATCAATAACACTATCATTATCCAAAGTCAATTCATTGTCATTCAAAGAAATAGTAGAACTATTACCAATTAATGCAATCTCCTCACCATCAGAAAGAACTAACCGGGCATCGTTGCTTTGAGTTACATTGACAGAATCTGCGAAATAGGAATTAGCGCCCCTTTCACTTAAAAATAAGTAAGCAAGCACTCCTACTGAGAAAACTAAAAATATGGATGCAGCCCAACTAATTCGGCTTTGCAGTTTTACCTTTCGGGATTTTTGCTTGTGCAGATAATCAAAACGTTCGATGTTTTGCCACAAGTTTAAAACTGATTCTTCATCTATTATTTCATAGCTATCGCGTAATAGTAAAACTATTTCTTTGGCTTTTTTAATTCGCTTACCAATTTCTGCATTTTCAAGCATTATGGCTTCCCATTCGCCACTCTTGCTTCGGCCTAATGCCCAAGCAACAAACTGTTTATCCTCAATAAACTCTTCCAGACTATATCTTATATATTTCTTCTCCATCCAAATATTATTAGTGTACTGTTATTTTAGTAAAGACTACTCTTCCTTTTTTGTGGACATTTTTCGTCTAAAATAAACACATAACACCATGATAAGGACACTTCTCTCAAACTAATTTAACAAGCCAATAAATCGAAACAACTTAAGCAAGTGAGAATCTGCAATTATTTGTTACGAACGAATTAAAATTAAAACCGGGAAAAACTGATTGGCTCAAGGCAAATTTTGAGACAATCAGTTCTATCATTATTTAAATGGTTTAGAATTGCACACAATAGGCTGAATACTATTATTCACCCATTGTACGCTAATTTATTTTTTAACGAATTTCATCACTTCCGATTTTCTGCCTTTTTCTCCGGTAAACTTTATCAAATAAATACCTGATTTTAGCCCTGGCACAGCAATACTATTTTCATCTAGTCTTCCTGTTTTTACGACTTTACCTGATAACGAAAAAATTTGATAATCCTCGTTTATAAACTCATCAGAAACAAAAACCTGATTAGTTGCCGGATTCGGAAAAAGCAGGAACTTGTATGAATTAAGAATTTTATTGGCCGCTGGATCGGAATGACGCATAACATCATTAATCCCTACATTTAATTGGTACTCGTAAACGCCAATATCAGTAGCTACACCATCAGGAATATCATTCCCATCAAAATCTACTGTTGCCAATGCTTGTGTTCCTGCATCGATTGCCGGAGAGCCAGCTTGGAGATGAAAATCACCAGGAGTGGCTACAAACAAAGGATAAGCGCCGATATTATTACTTATGTTACTATTAAGAGTATTAAATGTAGCTACATCACATAATGTTCCATTGAATTGATACAAACATGTTTGGGTACTAGATATGCTGTAGATCAGATTATTTGTCACTGTATTATTATATATGTTCTGACCTTCTTTATCTTCATGAAACTGGATTGCAATGTTGTTTTCTTTAGTCCCACAATTATAAATAATATTATTCCTGAAAATGTTCCCCGAAAGCTCATTAGGCTTGTCCCAGTTGATTGAATAGATCTCAAATCCTTTGCTCTCTGTATTCGCAATAAGGTTATTCTCAATAATATTATCCCTTACCTGAACATTGTAATTTTGTACCGAAATGCCAATCCCAATTTTATCTGTTTTTAAAGGACTATCAAGAACACCATCAATAATATTATGATGAAAATGATTCCTACTTCCACCTAGTTGATTTGCAACAGAGATGTCATGAATATAATTGTTATAATATTCCCCATCTTCGGAGTATCCACTGTACCCCATTCTTCCGCCATACAAAACATCGGGAGAAGTTAATTCATTGTTGCGAAAAGTGATATGAGATATTTTGTTTAACGGGTCATCTGTATCGGAACCAAAACTGGCATGTCCCCAATTTTTAAAGAAGCAATGCTCTATGGTAATATAATGAGATCCTGCTGAAACAAGGATACCATCCGTACATCCAGTTTGGGTATTTCGAATACTTCCCGGCAACTGCGACTGATCAACCGCAAGGTTTGAGTCGAACGAGCAATTTTTTATGGTAATATTGGATGAATATTTTACGACACAACCATATCCTGCGTTAAAGCCGATGTTACAATTCTCGACTACCCACCCTTCATTATTATAAATTTTTACTGAAGTACTTGAGCCTCCACGAATATCCAGGCCAACAATATTTATGTAATCTGCCTCCTTAAAACTTATCGCTTCAGAGTATTTAGCCCAACTAAAAGTGTCAGTTGACGGATCAGTAGTAGAATACACATATAGCAGTCCACTTCCAACGAAACACTTCGTTCCGTATGAACCTAAATAGTTGATGTCACCAGCTCTAAGCATTTCAATACCATTTCTGAAAAACCTTTGATAATTAGCTGTGGGTGTAGACCACACATTATTGCCATTATCTGTCCAAACTGTGCTTTTATCAACAACAATGTCAATTATTGGTTTTGCTCCGCTTCCATACGAAGAATAAGTGATTGGCATAGCACTGGTTCCTGATGGATGACTTATTGCAAACAGGCGTTCTCCTTTCCACGTTTCGCCTTGTTTAAAAAGGATTGAATCTCCTGCGACAAAGGAAGAAGAAGTATTGTTTACTTTTGTTAATGTTTTCCATGCAGAGGCTGCAGAAGTCCCATTGTTGCTATCTGAACCTGATGTTGCATCAACATAATATACAGTAGCCTTTAATTCACACGAAAGAAACATTACTGCGAATACAATAAAATACTTAATTACGATTAGATTTTTCATTTTCATAAGATTAGTTCCAATTAACTCTAGTTATACGTTGGTCATGAGCCAAGACAGTCAAAACAATGACTACTTGCTTTTTATATAAAAAGAGGATCAAACTAATTTTGTGGACAGAAATTTTCTTTTTTTTTAAGAAAAATATTTACGGGGAAGGAATTTGATAAACAAGAGAAAGATATCTGTATCGGACAAACATCTCTTTAACGAACTTAGTGCCCTAAAGACCAATTTTCGCGCAGAATCGTATTTTAACGACATTATTTCGCAAATTTGTTCGTATTCAAAGTCACATGTAAAGCGGTAGAAAAGGATTTCCCGCTGCTTAGGACTTAACTCTTTTAAAGTCTTTCTTACTAATTTTTCGCGACGGGTTAGTACCTCTTTATCAATTATCTCCTGCTCTATTGAGTAGACAATATTTGCTTCAAAAAGAAATTCAGACTGAGGATCAAGTGATAAGTTATGGGTCTTAATATTCTTAACTAATTTTCGCCGAAACGCTACAAACAGATAGTATTTAATATTATCTGTTTGACATAGGTTTTGTCTGGTTCGTATTAAATCAAAAAACAAATCCTGAATGGAGTCCTTAATTAATTCATCATTCTGAGAAAATTTTTTCCCGTAGCGAAAAAGAAGCGAAACATGTTTATAATAAATATGAGACAGCGCATAGCTTTCTCCATTTCTGAAGTCATTCCATATTTTTATATCAGAATTATTCCCACCCATCAGCGGTGCCAAATGTATAAAGAATAATCAAATCTCCTAATTTCAGAATCCAACAAACAACTATCTTTTTAATCGAATTCATGAATTGGCTGATTCAATCACGAAAACACTAAAAGGATAAAAACAAAGTTTCTATCCTTTTAGCCTCAAGACTGTTAAAATCGATAAAATGGAGTATAAAAATATCTACTGCCTAATTCGTCTCCCATGTATGCATGTGTTTCTGGCACATAAATATATTGCATCGATAAGTGTCAAACATCCGACAGAAACATTACTTAATACACCAGCTCTTTACGTACTCCATTTTAAATATTTATTATTGCTTACAGAGTTAATACCAACTACTCAAGAAAACCAGAAAGTACCTTTGCCCATAAATCGTATCCTTCTTTATTCATATGCAAACCATCACTTGTAAAAATATGCGAATAAAGTTTTCCCTCTTCATCGTGCATGATACTCCACACATCGGCGAATTCAACATTTTCCTTTTTATCACAAAAATTCCTAAGTTTTTTATTGAATTTGCAATATTCATTTTTCAACTCCGATCGGGCAAAACTTGGTTTTGTTGAAATGAACACAACCTTAGTCTTGGGCAATTCCTGCTGAATACCCTTTAATAAATCTTTCGCTTGTTTAAAAATTTCAGATGGCTTTTTATGATTTGCAATATCATTATCTCCTTCATAAATAAAAAGGATATCTGGCTTTTGCGCAAGAATTACCCTATCATAAAAATATAGAAGATCGCTAAAATGCGAACCTCCAAAACCGTTATTAATGACATTATATTCGGGAAAATACGACTGGACATCTTTCCACATTAAAATGCTTGAACTACCGGCAAAAACAACAAGTCTTTTATCTGAGGAAAAATTATACTCCGCATTAGCAAGCTCATTTATCTTCTCATTAAAACGGGTTGGATCCTGTGCTTTTATGTTGAAGGCTCCCAGTAAAATAATCACTAATAAAAACAACCTAATACTAACACACTGTTTCATAACCTATTATTAAAAATTTAATATTACTTTTTCATTAAAAAATGGGAATGAAAAATAGCTTCTATTACCAGAGAAACTATTTTGACCTTAACTCCGAAATGTACCGAAACACTTTGACGGAGTGCGGGGCTATATTGATGTAACTTGTACTCTCATTTATCTTTAAGTCCTCATGTTCCCACAAATCTCTCACCTTGTAATCTTCTAATTTATTGGGTTCCGAATTTCGATGATTATTTGTCACTTTTAAAAGTAAATCAAAATCTACCTGAACCTTTTTGTTTTCGTCGCTTCGATTTAGCAAACACACTACTCGTTCATTATTTGCCAGTTTTTTTATCCATATTTCATAGTCTCCATTATCTCTGTAGCAAAAAGCCTGAATCCCCAAAACATCCTGATTTACAGCAATGAGTTCTTTATTGGTAAGAATTTCCTTTGTTTCAGCAGTCATATTCTGAATATCATTCCCTGCCATAAGAGGAGCTGCCAACATGCACCAAAGCGAAAAATGCGATTTATACTCTTCGTTTGTCATGCCACCATTGCCCACCTCCAACATATCCGGATCGTTCCAATGCCCTGGTCCGGCATGCCGCTCTAATCCTTTCTGCTTGTCAAGTATCTCCAGCACTGAATCCCACCGATCTTTAATATCATGATAGGTACGCCATAAATGACCAATATTTTCCCCCCATTCCCAAGGTTGCTGAAATCCCCATTCACAAATACTAAAAACAACCGGACGACCTGCAGCAAAGAGAGCATCACTCATTGTTGTGTAAGAACTTATTGCATGTTCTGGTGCGGAAGAAGCACATTGAACATTTTCATCGGTTGTGTAACACCAATCGTATTTTAAATAATCTACTCCCCAACTGGCATACGTACGTGCATCTTGAAATTCATACCCGCGACTTCCCGGCCGCCCCGCACAGGTAAATTCTCCCGCACATGAATAAATTCCAAACTTCAATCCTTTCGAGTGTATATAATCAGCGAGATACTTAATTCCATTCGGGAAACGTTCCTTATCAATAACAATTTCCCCATTCTCATCGCGACCAACCTGCCAACAGTCATCAATAACCACGTACTCATAGCCAACATCCTTCATCCCACTGCTAACCAAAGCATCAGCAATGTCCATAATCAGCTTCTCGTCAACATCGCAGCCAAATTTGTTCCAACTGTTCCACCCCATCGGAGGTGTTTGCGCCAGCATATCAAACTTCTGCGCCATTCCATTCACAAAAAAGAAAATGGATAATAGCAATAAATAGTGCTTTTTCATAAAGCCAGACTTATTTCTTCAAATTTGCCTCCACCCATTCAACCACTTGAGGATGCAACAATTCTTCCACCTGAATTAGCCATGTCAGATCTTCTCTTTGGCTCGCAAAATGGAAATACCTGTCTGCAACATAGTTTTTAGGGTAGGCGACATGCCGGGTTTCTCCATATACTTCATTCAAATTTGCCCAAGCTGTTTTGAATTCGGCCAAGGCTTTTCTCACCTCTGAAAATCCAATATTTCTTTTCGCTTCATCATCAACATCACAGCTCTTTAATGCCGTCAAAAGTCTTGGTGCTGTAATTTGAAAATCATTCAGAGCTGCAAACAATCTCCAATGGTACGTATTCCGGGTAGAAACCTCATATAAATTAACAAGTTGCTTCGATGTGCTTTTGTAAATCTCAGCTTGTTGTTCTGCTTCTTCAAGCCTCTCTTTATATTTTTCAGTCCATTGACCAGGTTGATTCAAATTGGGTAAGTCAATAACTATATCCTCGAAATTCTTTTGTTTTCTCTCATCTTCTCTGCTATCCTCCGGGACCCAATGAGCTATTCCGGGCAACTCCAATAGCGCATTTTCATTCTCCATCCTATTTCCTTTTTTTACTAAAGAAGTCTCCCAGAAATAAGCAGCATCTCTCAATTGCACATACAATTCAGTGTAAAAAGCATCAGGTCCAAATTCGCGTTGCATATATGCCCGATGATAGTCAGAAAGATTTCCGCCATTCGTATTCCAGCTATAATGTGCCGATGCGATAAATCCTCTCCAGTATGTTTCCATATGAGGTGATCGATCGTCCCAACCGGTAGTCAGCACACCATCAATCCCTTTTTTAAATGCTGATTGAATAGAACTTTGAATTGATCTCAAACCTCGATCTGACATTTTACCAGTTTGTTCCTCTAAAGGAAACAGAGCAGCAGCCCCACTATTGGCACCCGTTGATATCATGGTGTTTAACTTGCGGTCAGTAAGCCACTCCAAAGCACGTTCATTTCCTGGTTGCTGACATGTGGTATAATTCCAATGCATAAAAACTCCGTTACCGGGGAAACGTTCAATCACTTGATCCAACTTTTTAATTCCGGTTTCCCATAGTTCCGGAGAATCTTCTTCCTCCCTAACTGTTTGCCAAACTCCGGCATACTGAAAAGGCATATCACCCCAAAATATAGGAATACGTCCCTGTTCTGTCAGAAACTCACAAACCCGATTCATCCAGTAGAGATTTAATTCAAACTTACCTTTTTCATCGGCAGTAGGTTTACAACGTTCGCATATACCAATATTTCCGATCTCATCACCACCGATATGGAAATACTTGCTCCCGGGAGTAGCTTCAATCGCTTCACGATACAAATCAAACAACAGCTGATAGCCACCTTCGTGCAAAGGACAAAATGCCCAACGATTGCTTTCAACCTCGCGCAAGGAGGCATATTTCTGATGTTTCAGGATAAATGTAGCGTGCCCAAGACCCTGTACCAACGGAGTAATTTCAATATTTCTTTCACGAGCATATTTTGTTAGTGCAGCCATCTCATCAATGCTTATGGCTTGCGGTGCCCCAACAAGAGGATGACTCTGATAACCAAGTTTATCCTCAAACTCCCAGGTGATGGAATTGATTTTGTACCGCGCAAGGCGATCAATACTTTCATAATAATAATTAGTGTAATTTAAATGATGCTTTGTATCAAAATGGACAGAACGATAAGCATAATCAGGATAATCAATTATTTTACAAGCAGGTACTGGAGTATTGAAGTCCCGGGCATCTTCAAGCAATTGTTCAAGAGTCTGACAACCATAAAAAAGTCCTGCTTTACCACGGGAAACGATCTTCACAATACCATCAGAAATTTCTAACACATATCCCTCCATTGATTCCGGCACATCATCCATGTCAGAGATTTGTAGAATCAACTTACCACCAGTATCTTTAGTTTTCAAAGGTAGCGATGAAAGGATGTTACCCAACACAGGTTTTTGAATATTACCTTCAAGCTGGATTGTCTTCAGTTCTCCAGATTCAATTCCCTTTTCAGAAGACATCTTAACATTTTTAGGTTTGGGTACTACTCGAAAAGGATCAGGAAGTCTATCTGAAACTTCACCCAATTGAGCAAATAATGATATTGGGATTGACACCAAAAAGAATAACAAAACATTTTTCATACGATTTAGAATTTAGAATAGAGTGATTCGATAGCTACACGAATAAATGAGTTATTATAGCTACCAATACTTTATATTGTGAATACTTAATTGCTTGTTAGTTTATGAATACTCAGCTTAAAAAGCACTCATATTTACGAGAGAAAATCATGTTTACTTTATAGAATTTTTGCACGAGAAAATAAATCAATAACTTCCTGCGATGACAGATCAAATTGAAGATACCTACGGTTTCCAACCGGAACAACCGTTTTTTCATTAGTTCCCGAAACACGTATTTCTTCTCCGAGTCTTTCAAATAAACTTACATTTTTGCCATTAATGGGTAACTCAAGCTCTGCTTCTCCTGAAGTATGCCAGTAAACAACCCAGGTTTTATCGCTGCGGCTAAAAATGAAAGCACGAATTTCTTTGCTTCCGTTGGCAACATTGAGAATTTGGTCATAGGGAACAAGCTCAAAATTGCCTGACTCATTAATCAATAAAATATGCTCCTGCGTTTCGCTTTTTAAACTTTCAACTTGTTCGGGTAAGAGAAACCCGGTTTCCCTGGCTTTCTCCCATCTTCGGATCACCTCTAGATTATCTGGAGTTCGTGGATGATTTCTCAAGGATTTAAGATCTCCAATCATCGAAATCACTGAATTCCACCCAGCGGCTCTACTTGTAACGTATTCAAGCATATCCGGCTGAATACCAATGGTCTTCTCTCCCGGCTCCTCATATCCGATCCATCCAAAATTAATTGAAGTAAAATCATTAGAAATAAGTTTTGCCTCAGCAATGGGGTGTTTACGGGTTGCTTCCTTAATGAATTCAGGACTAAAAATATCAAAAGCATTACCACGGGTAATTATGTGCCAACTAAAATGTGACTTAAGTGCACCTTCCGAAAATATCGGTTTAGTTTCCAAAGCTTCATGAACGATTAGCTGAGCATTTGATACATTATACCAATAAGGAGGAGGTACGTCTTCTGCTCCGTCGTAATAAATAAACTTAAATCCAGCTTCTTTGATTATACTTGCTAATCTCTCAGCAACTTCTTTCTGAATATTTGTTTTCTGATTAAACCGTACAAATTTTGGCCATGTATCTACATCCAATAAGCCAATCAGTCCTCCGGCGTTTAGCCCGGTTGCAGAAGTATTTAGCGCTCCCCGTTGGCAACCTGTAAACTGATAGGGCCATGTTGTTGTAAAGTTTTCATAGGTAACTAATTCCTCCCCAATTTTCAAAAAACGTCTCCCTTCCTCAAGTGTACATCCGGCTGGATTTTCTTCTATCGAGATTATGGTGTCATTTGGTTCAAGCTTATCAGCCAGTGTAAAAACCTGCCTCAAATTCAACCGGGAATCAGGCACCGGGGACACATAAGGATCATTCTTTTGTGCCTTGCTGTAATGAATATGAAAACCTGCAATCATTCCGGCGGCTTCAATCTTACGAGTAATTTCTTTTAAATCCGCCATTCCATTTGGATATTCAGGCTTCCATGGAAAGTGCCCCATCGAAGAGGCAAAGTCGATCCAAAAAACAACCATTTGCTTGAACCCACCAAGTTTCGCAAAAGCAATATGCTCATCAATATTCTGTGGAGTAACATTGCGGAGTTCATAATACGAATTCTTGTATTCCCTGCTTCTACGACTCTCAACACCAAGCGGAAGTCCAAAATCACGCTCAACCTGATCAATCCGGTTCAGAAGCTTTGATTTTTCAGTAACGATAAGTACCGCGCCAACACCTTCAACTTTCACGTCATCAATACCACCTGCCTGAAATATTTTATATCCTTGTCTTTCTTCGGCATCGATTTTCACGAACGGATCGGAACCCAACAGATTTACTGCAATATTCTCGTCCCATGATACATTAAGCCATTCACCAAAATGAGCTCTATTTTTAACAGGTAGTTGCAAAAGAGTAAATTCATCAATCCTGGTTCGCCTTTTGATCCCAAAATCAGCCATATGATATTCTAGCTTTTTCAGTGTAAAGCCAATATAATCATCTGTTATATTGATTTCAATAGTAGCCTCATAATCTGTAAGTTCAAACCCAACAACAAGATTATCACCATCTCGGTATATTGAATCTGCGGCAAATGTTTTTGACTTGGCCGGATAAGCAAGCTGAATTTCATTGTCATAAGGACGATCTTGCGCAATAGCAAACGCAGGAGTCTCAGTGTTTAACATCAAACATTCCTCTCCTGTTGGTTTATAAACCAGACTCTGTGCAGTCCCATCACTCCCCAATACAAGTCGAATCTCAGAATTTTCAATAACAATATCCGTGCTTTTGGATTCCTTAATTCTTTCTGCACATCCCGTTAGTTGGAATGCCAATAGGCTGAATAATACAGTGCGAAAAAGCATCAATCTACAATTGATTAAATTATTCATTAAGTATCTTTTTTATATGTCCTTTTTATTCTTTGCCTCCGGTACCATGCCTAAATTCCCTCGAATCATCTAAGTATTCATCAAGCAGCATAATTTCAAATTTTTCGATCATTTCTTTCGAACTGATACGATCCGACTCGCTTGTAACCATAACTGCTCCAATTTTACCCGGGTCATGTATTGTTACATCCTCTCCATATTTTTCCTTCAGCATTCTCAATTTAGCCCAGTTATTATCAAGGTGTACCATACAATAGTCAAGGTTTACCTCTGCTACTGTGTAATTGAAATAGTTTGTAGATGAGGCAACAACTTGTCCAAATGGGTTGCGAATTTCGGATGGAATTTCCCGGAATCCCATAGCCCCAACAAGAAATGCCCGACATGAATAAGCCCAATACGACTGAACAATTCCTCCATGATACATAGATGGAAAAACGATTATATCAGGCTTTTGTGCCACATATGATTGAAGCAATTCATCAAAATTCAGATCGAAACAGATAGCACAAGCCACACGCCCAAAATCGCATTGAAATACGGGGCTATCACTCCCCGCCTTTATGTCTGCTTTCATCTCCCCAATCGTAGGAAAATTCTTATGATATACGCCTGCTGTATTCCCTTCCCTATCTATAAGGAAACATGAGTTTCTCCAACTACCATCCTCTAATTGATGCTTCATCCCAAAAGCTACATAACACTTATTTTCTGCTGCAACTGAACGAAAATAATTTAGCACCTGTTCTTTTCGTACCAGATAATATTCAATCACCTGTTCCGGGCCTAATCCTCTTGGGCGATCACATGCTTCGGGCAAAACAATCAAGTCAGGTTGGTCAGGGAGAACCTGATCTAGTTGCTTACTCCAAAATTGAATTACATCTTCCACTATTTTTTGTGGACTTTGTTTTACATCCAAATTATGAGGAACTACTCCAATAGTTGCTATTTTTACGTTGTTCTTTGCATTGACCGATACGATCATGAATACCATCAATACAAGACTTAAAATTAAGATTCGACTTTTCATCGCATTTATATTTTTTAGAGCTTAGAGTTATTCTATAATTCTGCCGTTTCGAGAGATCTTCCAATCTCCCCTTTTCATTTTTTATTTTTAAAAAGAGTGTTTTCCTATTGTCATAAAGACTTTAGATTCTTTTTTGTGGACATTCCTCAGTTCTTTTTTTAAAAAAGCGAACCGGCGATTACACACGAAACGGTAAACACCTGTGCTGATTTGGTTGAGGCCATGAAAAGCATGAAAGAAACCGGGCGGGTAACGGATGCAGCCGTTGTTCAAAGCGAAGCAGCACGCTATGCGGCTGAAGTTACCATTCCGGATATTGAACAACAGATCAGGAAAACGGAAAATATGTATCGAAGTGGCCAAAGCGCAACAGGCAGCTGCATTGGCAAATTTCAGCAGCACTTTGCTGAATGCAGGAAAAGAAGTGAACAATGCGCTCTCTCTTTACGATGCTTCGGTACAAAAAAGCGAGCTTCGCCAAAAACAACTGGAAGCACTTGAAAAATCGGTTGATTATACAAAAGAACAGCTCAACTACGGTTCGGCAACTTACACCGAAGTTTTAAATGCCCAGCTAAGCAATGTAAACGAGCACATTCAACAGCCAACTGCTGTGGTAAATCTTTACTCATGCATTGGGCGGCGGGTGGAAATAACAGATAATTTTTGCCTAGGCATTCCACCTCTGAAAAACGAAGTCTTCCTGCTATTGGTTTTGCATCAACAAAGATGTTTCACCAAAAACAGGAAGACTTCTGTTTTATTTTAAAGGACTTGACATCGTATCATCCAGCAGCTTATTCATGATATTTCCCCCGCTATCAGTTAAAATTAATCATTCTCTGTGCCAGGTTTCGGATGTAAATATCGTCATGATTAGTCAAATCTGTTAACAGCTGGAGAATTGGTTCCCCCTCTTTTAAATGCTCTGGTTTTATGAGTCTCAAAATGTAATTGAACGAGAAAATACCCAACTTACCATCTATAACCATTTCGAGCATACTTTTTATAACTCTGGCATCAGCATTTCCCCAATCAATGAATTTCCAAATAATTTCATTCCTTAAATTCAAATCCACAACATCCATTACCCGAACCAGTTGGAGCTGAATGGCTGTATCAACGAACATTTCGGGTTGAAAATAGTTGAGTGCCTGATTTGCCAGATCAAAATTCTCTGACTCAATATTGGACATAATGCACCTGTAAAAGTCAGGGTGATATTCAGGATGGGCTCTTACACTCTCAATTGCCCAGGAGATATACTCCTGGTTATTACTCCGTAGCATCTTTTTTATGAACGTTTCGCTTGTTCGATTTTCCAATATCTTATACACTTCTTTTTGAACCGGTCCATAAACTGTATGCCATAAAGTATAGCAAGTATAAACAGCATCTTTTACCACAACTTCGCCCAACGTTGGCTGGGTGGCTGCTGTATATCCATCTACCTCATAAAGATCAATAGAATCGGGCACGATAATAAGCTCCTCTTGCTTTAGTCCTTTCAAAATGGATGTGGTATCTCGTAAAATACTTTCGAGCCTTCGGTAGTCTTTCTCTTCAAATCTTGTATGATCCGATTTAGTCAGCGGTTCTTCATTGAGAGTTTCAATACCAAGGTAATTACCTGCTCCGTCCCAAAATAGCCAGAGACGGATCATTTTACATTTCCCCGAAATACAAACATCTTTAAAAATGTGTCGTCCGAACCAAATTGGAAGCCCGTTTTCATCTTGTAATTCAAATAGTTCAGGCCCGGATAGCGAGTCGCGTTTATCTTCAAAGAAATGTTTAATCACGGTTCCTTCCATAGACCAAAAATCTGATTCCGGCATGTCCGGATAACCCTCAGAAAAACCTGTCATTAAAAGAATTACCAGTATTGAAAAAACATATAGACTGTATTCCTTTTTGAAAATCATATTAAAATTAATTCAGGATGACTTGAACACAAACTGCATGTTAAAGTCAAAATGAGACAAAACTGTCATAATGAAGAAAGGCATTAGTACTTTCTGTAAAACCATCGTACAGGTGGCACTTTCTATGTAAATAGCAATTCGGAAACGTTTCCTATTCTTTTAACATCGTCAGAAAATCAGTTAAATGATTCAAGTAAATTTCTCTTGGACTGCAATCAAACTTATTACACAAATAAGCTGCAATGCCTACTACTTCTCCCATCATCCCGGTGGTTTTCATTACTCTTACTGTGCCTAAGGCAATATGTGAAACGCTGATATTTCTTCCGGCCATGAACAAATTCTCGATATTATTCGAGTAAAGGCATCGGTAGGGAAAATGATAAGGAGTAAAATTCCTATCATGGTCTGCCACTGCAATAAATTCTTCTCCCGGGTAGAATTTACTATTTACCGGATCCGGATAATGCAGATCAATCCCCCAGGTAGTAGTAATGCAGGCATCCGGATACTGAACGTTATTTAAAATATCCAGTTCAGTTAAAAACACATCTCCGATCAGTCTTCTCGATTCGCGCTTGCCGGCGACTAAGCCCATCCATTCAAGCTTCCAGTTTTTATACTTTTCCGGTAAATTGTTTTTTAAATAAGACCAATGCCCATAGATTACTCTAAATTTATGATCTCTTACTTTTTCCGCATTTTCAACTGTGTCCCAGAAAAATCCTGTTTCCCAATTCCATGCTCCCCGGGTACTCTCCAAATAATATTTTTCGGAGAACTGTACAGCCCAGTCACAAACGGGAAAAGATGAAGCATAATCCTGTGCATTGGCATACCAGTGTATGGTTGTACCCAAGGTCATGCTATCAGAGAACATTGGTGCCTTGGGCTCTTTGGTTTCGTTATATCCTTCACGCCCCATTTTAAAATTCGCCCCCGCAGCATATCCCACTGTTCCGTCTCCAGTACAATCAACAAAATACTTTCCTGAAAACTGATGTTCTTTGGAAGTTACAATGTTTCTTCCAATAACAGCTGTAATTCTGTTTCCCGAGGTTTTAACATCAAAAATGTGAGTTGACAAAAACAGAGATATATTTTTCTCTGCACTGATTTTTGCCATCTTCAAATCATCTCCATAATCGGTAGCAGAACCAGCTTCACCTTTAAAACCTGTATCCAACTCCCGAACAATTCTACCTACCTTCGGAAATAAGTTTTTATCCATATCCCCCTGCATTGGCAATCGAATTTCGGAGCTGTTATTTCCTCCCAAAACAGGTCTGTTTTGAATCAATGCTACTTTTAGTCCCAATCTAGCTGACTGAATTGAAGCAGAAATACCGGCAATACCTCCCCCCACAACCACCAAGTCAAATGTTCCCTCATCAATTGGCTCTGATGGTAAATTCAGCATCTTTTTTCTGAAAGCAGTCAAATCTTTTTTTGAAAGCGGAGGCTCCTCATTCTTCTTCGAAAAATACAAGGCATCAACCCGTCCTTCAAACCCAGTGAGATCAAGAAGTGAAATACTAACTGTCAGATCACGGATATTGACTGTACCTCCGTATTGCCAATGCCATTCCGCAACTCTGTTTCCACCAAAAACTTCATTGATCGTGTCCTGATTGATTTGTACCTGAAATTTTCCGGGACCTTTCGGATAAGGAGACCAATCTTTTGTTCGAATCCAAAAATGATATTTCCCTTTTTGTGGGAATCTTACGGATGTAGTTGCAGGTTTTACTGGTTCGCCCAATCCATGTGCCAATAAATAAGGCGATCCCATCTGATCAACAAACTGCGGGTCAATCACCCAGCCTCCGATATGATCAAACTGCTCGGCCTCCAGCCATACTTTGTCATCTGCCTTGCTCTTATTGCTCAACAAAAACAAGCAACAAAAAATAAATACGATATATATTTTATTCATGATCTCAGGATAACATAAATGAATTTCTCCCTCTGTCCGGTATTGCATTAACCGTTGCCACATTATCTACTAAATAGTATTTCCCTATTTGAAAACTCAGGATACGAGCCTGCTGCAAATATGCTTAGACAAAAGGTTATATGTGAAATTTAATAGGTTAATGCCCTTGACTGATATCAAGGGCATTAACTTATAATCAATAATTAGGATTTTGAGTTAATTCCGAATTGGTTTCAATTTCAATTCTCGGGATTGGCAAGACCATATCTCTATTGGGATTGAATTTTCGTTGCTCAATCACCCTCATATCATCTTTATTTGATACCTGAGAGTAATCCGGAGTTCCATATTCATTCACAATTGGGGCTTCATTTAGCCGTCCTCTCGGAGGCCGTCCATATAATGGTCCATTCATTACCTCATTTACAATTCCCCATCTTCTAATATCAGACCATCTCAATCCTTCCCAAGCAAATTCAACCTTTCTTTCTTTCCTTATGATATTCCTTAGTTCAGCCTTGCTTTTATCATCTGTAATTGCCGGCATATTTACACTCGGTCTTTGTCTTACTTTGTTTATTGCCTGATAAACTGACTCGTCAATCTGGTCTAATTCAACTTTTGCTTCTGCATACATCAGCAAAACATCGGCATAACGAATAAAGATAAAACCGGTTTCTGAATTGTCCAGTTCAGAAGGCTTGGATGCTTCATTGTACTTTCGCCAAACAAAACCGGAGAAAGAGGAATAAGGATTTAATGCATCCTGGTTGGCAACTCTTAAAGCTGGCGAAACCTTATAATTCCAACACACCACACTGTCTTTATGCGTTTCAAACTGGTAACCCATGTATTGCGAACCGGGAACTACAATGGTTAGGTTTAATCTGGGGTCCCTGTTTGCATAAGGATTTTCCGGATCATAAAGAGGCGATTTATCAATGGATAAGCCATCCAGACAATCATACGAATCGACGGTTACCTGAACCGGAATTTTACTGCTGTAGCCGCCCCCCATTCTTGACGTGCATCCCCTTATGACTCCAGATGTTTTATACCCTTCTTTATACGGAATTTGAAATATAATCTCATTACTGTTCATTTGAGTTGCAGACTTGAACATATCACTAAAATTGTCGTCAATCTCGTATTCCTCTAAATCCATAACCGCTTTTGAAGCTTCAAGGGCGATATCATACTTTTTATTGTAAATTGCTGTTCTTGCTTTCAATGCAAAAGCAGCCCCTTTTCCAATTCGACCATACTCCGGAGCACCAATGTGAGCAGGGAGATCCGTTGCAGCCTCGGTTAATTCCTTTAATATGAAATCTACAATTTCATTCTTGCCGGTTTTGGGCATCTGAGCCTCTGCAAGTGTGAGCGAATTAAGTACCAGCGGAACATCGCTCCATAATTCAGTTAACATCAGATAGTAGTAAGCTCTGATAAATCTGGTTTCTGCAATTATTCGTTTAAACACGTCTGGCGAAGTGGCAGCCTCGGCACGTTCAGCATTTTCAAGTAAAAAATTACATCGCCCTATTCCTATGTAATAATTTTTCCACAGCTGTTCTGCCCAAAGATTATTTATGTCGTGGGTACCATTACCAATAGATTGCATATTCGTTTCTGCTCTTTCCCAGGCAATATCTGTTGTAACGTCGAGCAAGGCAGGAGTAACCATACCATAGTTGGTTCCTAGCCACAAGGAACCATAACACCCCCATACTGCAGCTTCCAGTTCTTTTTGATTGCTTGGGAAAGTACTTGATGAGGGTCTGTCTAAAGGATACTTTTCCAAAGTTAAGTCATCGCACGAGCTTAACATCAATAACAGAGTTATGATATATATGTATATTCTTTCTTTCATGATATTTCTATTTAAAAGGTAACATCTAAACCAATTGTATATACTTTCACTTGAGGATAATATGAACCAGCTCCGACAGGTGCTTCGGGATCGTACCCTTCCCAGAAATTATCAAAGGTGAGCAAATTCTGTCCTGTAGCATAAATCCTCAACCTCGAAAGCCTGATCTTATTTGTTATACTACCGGGCAGGGTATAGCCCACTGTTAGGTTCTTAAGCCTAAGATAAGATGCATCTTTTACCCAAAAACTTGAATTCTGCTCGTTATTGGGTTCATTAAATGCCATTCGTGGAAATTGGGCATCCTGATTGTCGATTGACCATCTGTCTTTATGAATTTCAAGCGCTGTAGCTCCCCAATAGAATGGCATTGTAGCCTGTCTGTGTAATAGTCCGTCAGCTTTTCCTACGCCTTGCCAAAACATGCTAAAGTCTATACCTCTCCAACCTGCATTCAGGTCAATACTGTATGTATAGCGGGGAATAGTGCTGCCTATAATCACTTCATCTTCATTGTTAATTACGTTATCAGTATTTTGATTTTTATATTTTATATCGCCAGGTCCAAAATTTCCGAACTGGGTTGCATACTTGTAATTACCATCGCCGTCGTAATCATCAGGAGAAATATATCCAATAGCCTCATAGCCATACAACGAGTTAATAGGATATCCTTCCCGGTTAACTGTTAATCCGGTCATGTTAACACCTCTCAAGTCAAGCACTTCGTTTTTCACATCCGAAATCATAAAAGAAGCACCATACTTGAAATCATTGAATCGATCAGACCAGGTTATTCCCAAATCCCATCCTTTGTTTGAAACCTCGGCAGCATTCTCGTAAGTAGGTGCTAATCCGATTATATGCGGAACATTTAGCTTCCAAAGAATGCCGCGGGTTAGCTTATCATAGTAGTCAAACGTCAGATTTAGCTTTGACAAAACCATTAAATCAATCCCGACATTAAACATTTCTGTCTCTTCCCAGGAAATCGCTTTATTAGCCATATCGTTAATGTATCCACTGGTAACAGGGTTACCTCCAATTATGTATGAGCCCGAGTTGACAACAGACGCAAAAGCATAATTTCCAATATTCTGATTACCGAGTTTTCCCCACGAAGCTCTTATCTTCGCATTTTCAATGGTCCCTTTCATACTCTCCCAAAAGTTCTCCTCAGAGAAGCGCCACCCCAAAGAGAATGAAGGAAATAAGCCCCACTTATATCCAGTATCAAACTTTGATGAACCGTCATACCTTAGATTTGCCTCAAATAAATATTTTCCCTGAAAATCGTAATTCAACCGGCCAAAAAATGATGCAATACTCCATTCTGATCCTGACCCGTAATTCTGCTGATTATCTGTCCCTCCGGCATCAAGTTTTGAATACTGAGGGAAAATAAAATCATCCCGATAGGCACCGATATAATCGTTAACTCCACTTTCCCACTGAAATCCGGCCAGAATTTTTACATTGTGAGCATTTGCCCAAGATCTGTCAAAGTTCCCAATCGCTTTAAAGTCATGGCTCAGGCCCCACATTCTATTTTCGTTTAAGAAAGTTTTTTGAGGCCTTGTGTAAGCTAGCTCGCCATCGGGATAATACGTTAGAACACTTTTGTTATAAACGGTAGAAAAAACATTATTGTAGGACGGTGAATAAACTATATCAGCTGAAATATTATCAGTGAATTTATAGTTCAAGCCCATATTCATCGACAATGTGGGACTTAAATATTTCCGAAAACCACCATCGTTTGCAAATGCCAAAACATTATCACCATCCCATCCTACAGCCCACTTACCGTTGGTTAGTTTCGCAGGATAAATCGCGGGAGACCGACTAACCCAGTATATTACATCATTAACTCCTCTTCCTGGCTCCCGACGCTCGTTGTAAATTACATTTAAATCTAATTTTGCATTAAGTTTATCCGAAAACTGAATATCACTATTGAGTCTTGTTGAAACCCTTTGATACTCTGTGTTCGGAATCAATCCGTCTTGCTTGTAAAATCCTACTCCGGCCAAAAGCCTCGCCTTTTGGGTGCCTCCCTTTATCGTCAAGTAGTGATTTTGTTGATAAGCAAAGTCTTTGTATACCTCATTTTGCCAGTCAACATTCGGATATTCATCCGGATTACTGGCCATATTTGACTGGTATTCGTTGATATAACTTTCAGAAAAAACAGGAGTACGACCGCTATTGGAGTAGGCCTCATTTAAAAGTGTCATATGATCAATAGCACCAACTCTTTCCGGTAGGTTCGTAAAAGTTTGAAGACCTGAATAATGATTGTATGAAATGGATAGTTCATCGAGTTCAGCCCTCTTTGTCGTTATCAGAATTACGCCATTGGCAGCTCTCGATCCATAAATTGCAGAAGAAGCAGCATCTTTCAATACGGAAACCGATTCAATTAAATTAGGGTCAAGATGATTTATGTTCATTTCCGTTCCATCCACTAAAACAAGCGGATTTGCATCATTCAAAGTACCAATACCTCTAATCCTTATGTTACCACCATCATTACCCGGCTGGCCACTTCGTTGTGTTACTGTAATTCCGGGAGCTAACCCTTGCAAGGCCATAGACGTTTGCCCAACGGGCCTATTTGTCAGCTTATCTCCTGTTACTGCAGAAACGGCTCCTGTCAAATTAATTTTCTTTTGCGTTCCGTAACCAATTGCAACAACTTCTTCCAGACCAATAGCATCCGCTACCATTACAACATCTATATTGGATTTCCCGTCAACAGCTACTTCCTGCATTCTCATTCCTACAAAAGAGTATTGAAGTACCGCATCGTCAGGTATATTGTTTAGAAAATATTCTCCGTCGGCATTAGTTACGGTACCATTTGAGGTTCCCTTTACAACAACTGTTACGCCGAGTAATGGCACCCCAGACGAGTCGCTGACTTTGCCCGACACCGTTTCGTTATTCTGATCCGTCATATCATCAGGATTTGCATCCTTCTTCGAAATTACAATGATACGATCCATTACCCGGTAAGAATAGTGTTCATTATCAAGAATCTCGTTCATCACATTCTCGATCTTGGCTTCTTTAAGATTGACGGTGTACCTATCTTTCATGTCAAGTTGATCGGTTTTAAATAAAAACCCAAATTCGGTCTGCCTTTCTATTTCTTCTAAGACCTGCAGAATAGTGGCATCCTTTACATTTAAGCTAAAGCGAGTATTTTGCGAGTAGCTTCCTGTTGCCATTGTTACCATGGACAGGAAAAGAAGTAAGGTTGTTAGTTTCATTGTTACCACTAATTTCATTAATCCGGGATATTCGCATCCTCGGAAAAATCGTTTTTTCTTCATAGTTTTGTTTGATTACTTGTTAATAATTTGGTTGAGGTAACCGCAAATTACCTCAGCCGGTATTTCAAAAAGAGTAAGCCGGGATGTTGTCAGCATCCCGGTTTTTTGATTTAGTTGATCAGATTACTTCATAGGCTTTCAGATTTAAGTTCGTAGGCTAATTAATTTTTCTAACTAATAAACTATTACTGTATCGGGTTTATCTACATTCTCAATGACCCGGTAATTAAAATCGGTGGTTGCTTTTAACATTTTCAGCACATGCAATGCGCTGGTGGTCTTCTTTATATTTCCGGTAAACCGGTAATCCCTGAGCTCATTGTTTTCAAACTGAAATTCAATGCCGTACCAGCGACTGAGCTCTTTAAAGATATCCTCCAGGCGTTGATCGCGAATTACAAATTTGCCTTCCCGCCAGGCCGACAAAACATTATCCGTGATCGAACGAAGCTCCATCCTTTTCTCCGTAGAATGATACATCGCACTTTCGCCCGGTTCAAGTTCAACGATGGTTTTACCTGTCTGCGTCAGAATATCCGCTTTCCCTTCCACCAATGAAGTTTCGATATAATTATCTTCCGGATAAGCTTTAATATTAAAAGTGGTTCCTAAATCGCGCACCAATATGTCCCCCACTTCAATAATTAAGGGGCAATCATCGCGGTGGGTAACCTCAAAATAGGCTTCCCCCGACAATTGAGCGAGACGCTTATTGCCTTTAAGATCTTCCCTGTACAACAATTCCGATTCGGAGTTCAGCCATACTTTTGTGCCGTCGGGAAACTCAACAACACTAACACTCCCACGCATTGCGGTGTATTTCTGAAAACCCGTTTCGGGATACTCAAAGTTTTGTTTAGAAATAAAATAACCGGCAGTACCGCCTATACCAAGAGCAAACAAAAGAACAGCTGCATACTTTAACATTCTTCCGGCGAAAGTCAATGAGTGGACTTGCCTTTCTTCTTTTATTTTCTGCCACAAATCGTCGAAATCTATGTCCAGGTTCACCGTAGTTTCATCCATCGAAGTACGCAACCACAAACTCTTCAACTCAAAAAACAGTTCTTCTTCTTTATGATTATTTTCCAACTGCCGGTAAAACACTTCCTTCTCCTCATCACTGGCCTCATTGGTAAGAATATGCAATAGCAAATTTTCGTTCATTCAATACATGTTTCGTAATAAACAAACCAAGGATGAAATACCCTATCGAAAAAGTGAGAATATTATGCAAAAAAAAAATTGACTGGAATCTAGTCCAAAAAATTTGGAAGAATCATTATCAATGGAAGGTAGTCTTTTAATTCTTCCCGAAGAATCTTCAGTGCCTTTGTTATTCGAGCTTCCACCGTTTTTTGCGATATTTCAAGTTCAAGTGCAATCTCTCTATTTTTCATGTCTTTAAACCGACTCAATTCAAAAACGACACGAAGATGTTCCGGAAGATTTTTTATGGCGGCATCAATTTTTTCTTTGAGTTCTTTAAACTCCAGGTAATCGTCAGAAATACGGTTTAAACTTTCGTATTGATACCGTAGTTCTTTTTCCCGGATTTTTTCATGGTGCTTTAAAAGAATTTGTCTGCGTTTCAGAATATTCAGACAATTGTTCTTTACCAACGTAAACAGATAATTTTGAATGTTTGAACCGGATTCTAACTCATGCCTTACTTCCCACAATTTAACAAAAGCCTCCTGAACAACCGTTTTTGCCTCGTCTTCGTCGCCCAGGTAATGGCGTCCCAAATGACAAAGTGGTCGATAGTAGCTATTAAAAAGTTTCTTAAAACTGTTTTTATTTGTCCCAAATAGTAGGTTTAGTTCAGGCATGTTGCGTTTATACCTTTTCAGGGTTATACTCATCAAAACTATTGATGCTATATTCTTCTCTCCCAAAAATAATTTGGAGGATCACATTCCTTAAATCCGGCTTTTTTATAAAGATTCTGTGCTTTGAGGTTATCATGGCGAACTTCCAGGTTAATTCGGCAATATCCATTCTCCAGCGCATAATTCTCGATTGCCTTTAACAAGAAAAGTCCGACTCCTCTTTTCCGGAAATCCGGCGACACAATGAAATCGTGAATATTGATAAGCGGCTCAGCTTTCCATGTCGAAAAATTCAGGTTGCAATTGGCTAGTGCGGCATATTCACCGTCAATTTCCACAAGAAAACCAACATAAGCCACATGTGTCTTCAATCCTTCAATAATTTTGGGTCCCAGGGTCTCCGGCATCATCTCGCCAATTCCCATTTCATCCAGCATGTAATCGTTAATCAGCTTGATTACAGCATTGCTGTGTACTTTATTGCGCAAATCTACCTGAACAAATTTCATTTAGTTTAGTATTAGTTTTCCGGTAACTCATTGTTAGCTAATCACAGAATAGGATTACAACGGATTGGTTACCTACCTCAAAATCGCAAACTCCAATATTATACTTTTTCAGTGGGGTTCCCAACTTTCTTTCATCAATTTTTAAATTCCAGGACTCGGTAGCAATTTCTTTCGCCAACGAAAAACCAGCAGACTACCATTTGAATTTGTAACTGAGGCCGACGATTTTCTTCGATTCTTTATCAGAATGTATATGATCGTTTAACCGGAAATAAGCACTAATACGTTGTTGTGTGCTTATTTTATACTGAAGTCCTGTCTCCCATCTGGCTTTGTTAAATTCGCCCTCATCCAGGTCACGGTAAAGTTCATAAGCAACGTAAGGGTCCAGGTTCAATTCCCTGATGGTGTATCCCAGGTCGAATTTTAACCGAAAGTAGCTTGCTTTCTCGCCTTCAGTAAAATCGTCCGAGTTTGTTTGCCTTAACCTAACCTTGGTCCATAGGTTGTTCCAGCCATACCCGGTTTTGGCATCAAACGCAAAACGGCCAAACCAATGGTCCTCTCCGTCCTTACTTCGGTCGCTGCCAACCCGGTAACTCGCCTCCAATGAGAAATAATCGTTGAATTTATACTTAACTCCCGGTTCTGCAAAATACTCTTCCAGACCGAAATCCTCGTTAAAACGAAGTTCAGGAGCCAGGTACATTTCCCATTTCTCACCCAGCTCCTTTGTTACGTCAAACTCGAACCAGGTTTGCTGAGCCATTGCTTCCACCGAAGTTATTGTCAACAAAATACCTGCGAAAAACAGTTTCTTGATCATTCGTCGCCTCTTTTGCCTTTTTTCCTTGTTAATTAGCGAATATCGCGAAATATTCTTTTTCGGGCAATGACGCGCACAAATTTGACTCCCCCGATCTCTATGGGTTTTACAAGAATGTCTATTCGTTCCTTCATACGCGTAAATTCATTATGTCTGCTAAAACCGTCCGGTAGATACATCGCTACAGGCTTTTTCTTACACCTTGCTGCTCTATTTCTGAACAGACGATATTTGCAGGGGTTTGCGAGTTTCGACTGATGTATAACCAATAAATTATTGTAAATTCGCTTGTCTAATTCAAACATTTAAGCTGTGTCAAAAAATCTGGTTATCATTCCCACTTATAATGAGAAGGAAAATGTGGAAAAGATGATCCGCAAGGTCTTCTCGCTGGAAAAGCCTTTTCATTTATTAATAGTTGAAGACAATTCGCCCGATGGAACTGCCGATATCGTAAAGCGCCTGATGAAGGAGTTTGACGGACAACTTCATATCCTGGAAAGAAAAGGAAAGCTCGGACTTGGCACGGCTTACATTGCGGGATTTAAATGGGCACTTGAACGCGATTATGAAGCAATCTGCGAAATGGATTGTGATTTCTCGCACAATCCGGACGACCTGCTTCGCCTTTTTGCAGCCATTGAAGAAGGTGCCGATGTGGCTGTTGGTTCGCGGTACATTACCGGGATCAATGTGGTAAACTGGCCATTGGGCAGGGTACTTATGTCGTATTTTGCGTCAATGTATGTACGCATAGCCACCGGAATGGAAGTTCGCGATACTACCGCTGGTTTTGTTTGCTACCGCAGAAAAGTACTCGAAACCATCGATCTTGATGCCATCAAACTTATCGGATACGGTTTCCAGATTGAAATGAAATTTACTGCCTGGAAATTTGGCTTTGTTATCAAGGAAGTTTCCATCGTTTTCACCGACCGGAAAGAAGGAACCTCCAAAATGAGCGGAGGAATTTTCAACGAAGCCCTCTGGGGAGTTCTTAAAATGAAAATTAGGAGCTGGACCCGCAAATACGAAAGGAAAGAATAAGTACCGAAATAAAAACTAATGCCTGAACAACAAAAAAACGACTTGATGCTCCCTGATGAAATTATTATGACTAAGATATATTTGATCAGGGAACAAAAAGTAATGCTCGACAGCGATCTTGCAGAACTGTACGGTGTGGAAACAAGACGCTTAAACGAACAGGTAAAAAGAAATATCTCAAGATTTCCGAAAGATTTTATGTTTCAACTATCAGAGGTTGAATTTAAAAACTTGAAGTCGCAATTTGCGACATCAAATTGGGGAGGACGCCGTAAACTCCCCAATGTATTTACTGAACATGGAGTTTTAATGCTTTCAAGCGTTTTGAACAGTGAACGAGCAATCAAAGTGAATATCCAGATTATGCGGATATTTACACGGATTCGTGAAATGCTGACCAACAATTTAAGTATAAAGCTCGAAATAGAGGAAATTAAAAAGAAACTGGCCAATCAAGATAAAAACATCGAACTCGTTTTTAACTATTTAGATGAGCTAATTGAAAAACACGACAACCCGCAACCAAGAAGATCAATCGGCTACAAAAGAAACCGTGAAATTAGTCCACGCAGGCAAAAACACAAATCAATATAACGAGCCGTTATTCCATTACCTTCAACCTACCCAATACCCGATTCGATAAGAAAATTCTAAAAAAGCAAACATCAAATCACTAACTTTGTTGTACTCAAAAAAAGCCGGCAACATGAAAACTTTAATCAAAAATGCAACCATAGTAAACGAAGGGTTAAAATTTAAAGGAAGTGTACTTATCAGTGGAGAAACGATTGAGAAGGTTTTTCCGCATACCCTTCCGGGGGATTTGGACACCACTCAACTGGAGGTAATTGACGCAGAGGGCTTGCTGCTCATCCCCGGAGTTATCGACGACCAGGTGCATTTCCGAGAGCCAGGGCTAACCCACAAAGGAGAAATTGCTACCGAAAGCCGCGCAGCCGTTGCCGGTGGAGTAACTACCTACATGGAAATGCCCAATACCAATCCGCAAACCGTTACCCAGGAAGAACTGCAAAAAAAATACGACCGGGCTGCGAGTGTATCGGCAGCCAACTATTCGTTTTACATGGGGGCTACCAACAGCAACCTCGACGAAGTACTCAAAACCGACCCGACAAAAGTTTGCGGAATCAAGGTTTTTATGGGTTCATCCACCGGAAATATGCTGGTAGATGATGAGAAAACATTGTCGGAGATTTTCAGGCACGCGCCCACTTTGGTTGCCACTCATTGCGAAGACGAGGGCACCATTCAGCGAAACATCGAAACGGCCCGCCACCGTTACGGAGAAAATGTTCCGATCTCGCGCCACTGCCACATCCGAAGCGACGAAGCTTGCTATATTTCATCATCCAAAGCGGTTGAACTGGCTTCTAAGTTTGATACCCGGCTTCACGTGTTACACTTGTCGTCGGCAAAAGAAATGAGTTTGTTCCACCGCGGAAAAGTAAGCGATAAAAATATAACCGCCGAAGTTTGTGTTCATCACCTTTGGTTCGACGAACGCGATTACATCGATCACGGAACCCGCATCAAATGGAATCCGTCAATCAAATGTGTAAAAGACAAGGAAGCTTTGTGGGAAGCCTTGCTCAACGATAAAATAGATGTGATTGCCACCGACCACGCGCCACATACGCTGGAAGAGAAATCAAACACCTATTTCAAAGCCCCATCAGGAGGACCGCTGGTACAACACTCGCTGGTGGCGATGCTGGAAATGAGTAAAAAGGGCTTTATTTCGGTTGAAAAGGTAATTGAAAAAATGTGTCATGCTCCGGCCGATTTATTCAGAATCAACAAACGTGGTTACATACGCGAGGGGTATTTTGCCGACCTGGTACTGATCGATCCCAAGGAAAGCTGGATCGCTGGGCCGGAGAATTTACTGTACAAATGCGGCTGGTCGCCTTTTGATGGCACCAAGTTTTCGAACAAGGTAGTTACCACCTTTGTGAACGGTCAAAAAGTGTACGAACAGGAAAACATTATTGAATCAGTCCGCGGGAAACGAGTCGGATTCAACGTTTAGTCGGGTTACAAGTTCTCCGGACGGGATTTAAACCCGTCCGAATCAAAAAAAAGACAGTATCTCTTTTACTCGTCGAGCATAGTACGGGGTAATTCTTTGGTGGCTTTGGCCCCCAGCTTTCTAATGTTTTCAACCGAGCGAATCAGGTTGCCACGGCCATCTTTTAGCTTGTTCATCGCGTCGTCATACGTTTTCCGGGTGGTATTCAGATTATTGCCCAGTTTATCCAGGTCAGAAACAAATCCGACAAACTTATCATACAACGCGCCACTTTGCCGGGCTATTTCGATGGCATTCCGGGTTTGGTTTTCCTGCTGCCAGATGGAGGAAATCGTGCGCAAAGTTGCCAGCAAGGTAGACGGACTCACCATCACCACTTTTTGGTCCCACGCAAACGAAAACAATTCCTGGTCTTCCTGAACAGCTACACTAAACGAAGCTTCAATCGGGATAAACAACAACACAAAATCGGGCGAATTTAACTTGCTCGCGGTTTGGTAATGCTTTTCACTCAATCCCTTAATATGGGTTCTCAGGCTCAGCAGGTGTTCCTTTACAAACTTCAGGCGCTGCTCGTCGGTTTCGGCATTTACGGCACGTTCGTAGGCAATGAGCGAAACTTTCGAGTCAATAATAATGTGTTTATTGTCAGGCAGATTGATTACCACGTCGGGCTGAATCCTTTTCCCATCTTCTGTCGTATCGCTGAATTGCTTCTGGTAGCCCTGCTCGCCTTCGTTTAATCCCGAGCGTTCCAGAATTCGTTCCAGCACCACCTCGCCCCAGTTACCTTGCTTTTTCACATCGCCTTTCAGCGCCTTGGTCAGGTTGTTGGCTTCTTCGCTTATTTTGTTGTTCAGATCGTAAAGTTTCAGCAGCTCCGCCCGAAGTTCGGTCTGGTCTTTTAGTCCTTTCTGGTAAGTGTCTTCCACTTTTTTCTCGAACAACAGAATTTTTTCCTTTAACGGATTCAGCACTTCTCCAATGTTTTTCTGATTGGCGGCGGTAAACTTCTCGCTGTTCTTTTCGAGTATTTTGGTGGCAATATTCTCAAATTCGGTGGTAAATTTCTTTTGCAGTTCTTCCAGTTCGGCTTTCTGCGTATCTAGTTTTTCTTTCAGATTCAGGTACTCCACCTTTGCTTTCTCAAGCCGCCCCACCAAAACGGTGTTTTCCTCGCGAATCTTTTCAAGCCCGCTTTTCCATTCGTCACTTTCATTTTTCAAAGCATGGTAACGCTCTTCCCAAACCAGACGTTGTTTTTCCGTCTCCATGTTCTGATTACCCAGTTCTCTTTCCTTTTCGAGCAAACTTTTCTCAGCTTCCGACTGTGCTTTCTGAAGCTTCGAGTTAAAAACAAAATAAACAGCGGCTGCTCCAACAGCCAGCCCCACCAACAAATAAACGATTTCCATGCAATGTGTATTTGGAAGCTAAAAGTACAAAATTGTTAAGTGTATTTTGAATGGAATGCAAAAAGGATGGCATCTTTTCAAAAGAAGACATACGTTGCGAAACTAAACGCGTTGTTTTACAAGCATTCCGCTCTTTTCAGCTTAATTTACTATTTTCGTTCCTCTTTAAATCACCTACTATGGATGTAAAAATCGAAGCCGGCTGGAAAGCGCATTTAAAACCCGAATTCGAAAAAGAATACTTTAGCCAACTCATTGGCTTTGTTAAAGAAGAGTATAACACCCAACGGATCTATCCTCCCGGGAAACTTATATTCAATGCTTTTGACGAGTGTCCATTCGATCAGTTAAAAGTGGTTATCCTCGGACAGGATCCCTATCACGGCCCCGGGCAGGCGCACGGTTTGTGTTTTTCGGTAAACGATGGCATTCCGTTTCCTCCCAGCCTCCGGAATATTTTTAAGGAGCTAAAAGAGGATGTTGGCAAAGAAATACCGAAAAGCGGCAACCTCACAGATTGGGCACAACAAGGTGTACTATTGTTAAATGCGACTTTAACGGTGCGGGCACATCAGGCAGGATCGCATCAGAAAAAAGGCTGGGAAGAATTTACCGATGCCGCCATTCAAACCGCCAGCGATCAAAAAGAACACCTGGTTTTTTTGTTGTGGGGAAATTATGCCATCAGTAAACGCCGCTTGATTGACGAAAACAAGCACCTCGTGCTTACTTCGGTTCATCCCTCGCCATTATCGGCAAGCCGCGGTTTTTTCGGGAATAAACATTTTAGTAAAACAAACGAATTTCTGCAGCAGAACGGGCTGCAACCGATACGGTGGTAGTTTAAAGTTCAGAGTAAAGCTTTTTTCCACTTAACTCTGAACTTTAAATCCAACTTACCATTTATAAACAATGGAGTTGATATTCATTCCGGCACCTACCGAACAAAAAATGGTATAATCGCCTTCGTTAATTTCCTGGCCTTCCATTTTCCCTTTGGCAACAATGTCGATCAAAGTTGGAACAGTAGCGGTTGATGAATTCCCCAGCTTGCGGATACTCATCGGCATAATTCCTTCCGGAATTTCTTTTTGTCCGTATAGTTTGAATAAACCAGCCAAAATCACTTCATCCATTTTTTCATTTGCCTGATGAATGAATACTTTCTTCACATCGTTCAATTCAATTCCGGCCATTTCAATGCTTTCTTTCACCAACCCGGGAACGGTGGTAATGGCGTAAATATAAAGCTTGTGCCCGGCCATTTTTATGAAAAGCTCGTCGCTTTTATAGTCCGGGTTACTTGATTTTCCAAACGTTAACAGGTTGGCATATTGAACGGAATCGGAACGACTTGAATGAGAGACGATTCCGATGGGCTCTTCGCTTTCTATGGCCTCTACAATAGTAGCCCCCGCTCCGTCGGCATAAATCATGGAATCGCGATCGTGCGGATCCGAAATCCGTGACAGCACATCGGCTCCCACCACTACACCGCGTTTCATGAAACCACTTTTGATATAGGCATCGGCAATGATCATTCCCTGCGTCCAGCCCGGGCAACCCGAAACAACATCGTGACAAATACTTTTCGGGTTTTTTATGTGAAGTTTCATCTTCACTTTATTGGCAAGCCCCGGTAATATGTCAATACGGTTATTGCCTTCAACAACGTCGCCAAAATTATGGCAAACAATGATGAACTCCAGGCTCTCTTTGGAGATTCCCGCCGATTTGCAGGCATTTTCAACCGCAAGTGCTGCAATATCAGAAGTCACCTGGTCTTCGGCCACATACCGACGTTCTTCAATATTGGTGATCTCCCGAAATTTCTGAATGATTTCTTCGTTGGTTTTATCCGTGATCTTCTGTCCGCCCGGAGTATAAAACTCATTTTTCAGAAAATGATTGTTTTTGATAATGATGGGCGGAATATAACTGCCAGTACCAATAATTCGAGTATATCTTTCTTTTGCCATAATCCTTCTGCTCAGCCGTAGCTCTATCCTTTGTAAATTTTCAATTCAAATTTTTCTCCGTCAAAAACCCCGTACGAATACGTTTTAATCCAGTCGCCCAGCAAAACAAAACGAGTGTTGTCGTTCATCTTTTCGTTTACCAGCCGATGTCGGTGTCCCATTACAAAATAGTCCACCGGGTTCGTCTTCAAAAAATCAGCGGCAAATTTATACATTCCATCCTGAACTACCATAAAATCGCCTTCATAATCATTTTTTGATAACCTACTGGAAGCAGACCATTTGTGTGCCAGCGCAAAAGCCAGATTCGGATGTATGCGCGAAAACATCCACTGCAAGGTTTTCGAGGTAAATATTTTTTTCAGAAATAAATATCCTTTATCCGAAGCATCGAGGCCATCGCCGTGGGCCAGAAAAAATTTCTTCCCGCGAATTTCAGTAATAAACTCGTCTCGGTGAACGATCACTCCCGTTTCTTTTGCCAGGTAATCAAACACCCAAACATCGTGGTTCCCGGTAAAAAAATGTACAGGGATTCCTTTGTCGGTTAGATCGGCAATTCGTCCCAGAATACGGGTAAAACCGCGGGGTGCGACTTTTTTGTACTCGTACCAGAAATCAAAAATATCGCCCATCAGATACAGTTCGGCCACATTGTCTTTGATTTCATCGAGCCAACGGGAAAACAACAACTCACGTTCCCGGTTATTTTTCAGAGCCGGAGCCCCGAGATGCACATCGGAAACGAAATATATGAACCCTTTATCAGACAAGGTATTTAAGCTTTGTGATTCTATTTTAACAGGTTGCCGATGGCTTTATCGAGCGCAGGTCCCTGAAGGTTCCTGGCCACCACCGTGCCTTCTTTATCCAGCAGGTAGTTAAACGGAATGCTTGGCACATTAAAAGTAACAGTAGCCGTTGCACTTCCTTTCATATCTCCTACGTTGATCCATTTCATTTTATCCTTATCAATGGCATCCACCCATTCGGCGCGGTTTTCGTCCACACTCACCTGGTAGATTTCAAACCCTTTTCGCTGGTATTTCTCATACAATTCAGCCAAAACCGGGTTTTGAATGCGCGACCCTCTGTCGACCGCTGCCCAGAATTGCAGCAACACCACTTTCCCTCTCAACGAAAACAGCGAAACATCTTTCCCGTTCATATCCGGCAAAACCAGGTCGGGGCTGTTGGTACCCTGTTCTTCGATAAACTTCCGCATGCGTTGCGCCTGCTGTTCCCGCACATATTGCAAGGTATTGTTGTACAATGCCTGCACCTGCTCCGATGTCGGGTAAACAGCATTTAAGGCCGAAGCAGCCGTTTTCATCACCTGAAGATCGTTAATAATATAACCGGGATCGTTGGTGTGGAATTTCTGGTACAAAGCCAGTACACTGGCGATTGAGAATGGATTTTCGCGGACAAAGTTGGTGGAAAAATCAACCTGCGCCTGCACAATGCTGTCGTATTGCGAAGCCCACTTGGGCCGTACATCGTCGTAGTCAGGATTTCCTTTATAAAGGTTGCTCAACGATTCCAGCGAATCGAGCCGGTACAGTGTTTTCTTCAGATGGCTGTCGAGCATCTGAACCTGCTCCGATCCCAGAGAACCTGTTACATTGTATTCACGCGAAAAGTTGATCGCATCCGCTTTTACCACAATGTTTTCTGCCGAATCAACCAAAAGTGTAATAAAATTCCGGTCACTAAGTTTTAGCAGATAAAAAGTGGGAATACCGGCGGTTCCTTTAAATTTAAACTCGCCGTTCTTGTTGATCTTCACTTTATCGGCTGTCTTTACAGTGGTAGTATGCACTTCTTCCAAATAAATCGTATCACCTTCGGCATGAGTGATCACTCCACTTACCGTGAATTGACTATCCTTTTTCGAGCAGCTTGCCAAAATAACTACAACTGCTATCAGCAAAAACAAAATTCTGTTTACCATTCCAATTATTTAAAGGTCGTAAAATTAATAATTTTGAATACAGTAAAAACAGCCTGCAACTGAAAATAACATATTTTAAAACCTCTCCATTTTTCACTCTATCTAGCTGTCGTTCAACAATAATTGACCAAACAGCCGCAACTTTTGGGAGAAAACAGGTAGATTGACCGGTAAAAAGATGTCCGGCAAATTTATTTTTAGCCGAAGTTTTAACGCCTCATTCACCCTGAAACATTCATCCGTCAAAATTTTTCAATAGGTTTGTAAAATGAAGATTTACCATTCTCTTGAAAACTTTGCTGCCCGCCAACCGGTGGTTACCATCGGTACTTTTGATGGCTTGCATAAGGGGCATCAACTTATTCTGGACAAAGTAAAAGAACTGGCCAGTGAAATAAACGGAGAAACCGTGGTATTTACTTTCTATCCGCACCCGCGGGTAATTACTTCGCCCAACGAGTCGAACCTTCGGCTTCTGACTACGAAAGAAGAAAAAACCAAACTGTTTGAGAAATACGGGATCGATCACCTGATTATTTACCCTTTTAGCAAGGAATTTGCCGCCATGGAGTATTCCGATTTTGTGAGTAAAATACTGGTGAAACAGATCGGCACCAAATGTTTGGTAGTGGGCTACGATCACAAATTCGGGAAAGACCGGCAGGGAAGCTTTGATTACCTGGAGCGGTGTGCCGAGAAATATGATTTCAAAGTGGAGAGAATGGATGCACTGGCGGTAGACCACGACAACATCAGCTCTACCAAAATAAGGGCTGCACTGCAGGAAGGCGACATCCGAAAAGCCAACCATTATTTTGGCCACGAGTTTACGCTGCACGGCACTGTTGTTAGCGGCAAACAGCTGGGCAGGAAACTCGGTTTCCCCACCGCCAACATTGAGGCGTCAGACAAATACAAGATTATTCCGGGCTATGGGGTTTATGCGGTAATGGTTGAGATCGGGGGCCGGCAACACAAAGGAATGCTCAACATTGGCACCCGTCCTACCTTCAACAAAAATGCCGATAACCGGAGTATCGAAGTAAATATTTTTGATTTTTCGGAAGATATCTACGGACAAAAAATCACCCTGAACTTTATCGATAAAATTCGCGACGAACAGAAATTTTCGGGCGTGGATGCCTTGGTTCAGCAACTTCAGAAAGACCAGCAGGCTGCTATTGAAATATTGAAAGGGAACTAGCGCAAGGCAAAAGGATAAAGAGATATTGTCCGGAAGAGTCAGCCGCACTCGTCAATTCAAGTAACGCACTTAACATCCCGACTACTCAATCACCAGGTCGCAGCTTATCGGCAAATGGTCGGAATACGGCAAATCAATGGTTTCAAAATTATACGCTTTCATCGATGGGCTGTGAAGAATATAATCGATCCGGAACGAAGGTAAATCTCCCACATAAGTACGCCCCACTCCTTTACCCGAGCTTACAAAAGCATCTTCCAGCCCCGTACTTAACGTTTCATACGAATAGGAAGCCGGCGTATCGTTAAAGTCTCCGCAAACAATTACCCGGTATGGCGATTCATCCATGTGTTTACGAATGGTCTCCACCTGCACAGCTCTCATTTTCCAGCCATCACGCATTTGTTTCAGCAATACTTTGGCCGCCTCTTTTCTTTGTTCCTCTTCGGTTTCCACCGACTCCAGCATGGCGTAATTATTCCGGTCGATGTGGTACGACTGCAAATGAACATTGTAAATACGAATGGTATCCTCTGCAACTTTAACATCGGTGTAAATACTGATGTTTCGCGTGTCTTTGAACCTGATCTCCCCCATATCCACAATCGGGAAACGGGTCATGGTTACCGAGCCAAAAGTGGAACTGGTGCTGGCAAACTGGTAGTGCTTGATGTTTTCAAGTTTGCTGACCGTTTCAGCCAGGTTAAAAACTTTGTTCTTGCGCAAACGCGATTCCTGCAGACAAATAATATCGGCTTTTTGTTCGTCAAAAAAAGAAACAAAGTCTTCGGCATTTAACTTCCGCGTATTTTTATCATCACCACCCGTAAAGTGTCTGACATTGTACGACAAAACCTTGATATCGCTGCTCCCCGAACTTCTTCCGCTGAATTGGTAAAACCGGCCTATAAAACCACATCCGGCGAACATAGCCAGCAAGGAAAAAAGCGAGAATTTCTTTTTGAAGACCAGCCAAAACACCACAAAAGCAATGTTTCCGAGCAATAAAAACGGATAGGCAAGCCCGAGCAAAGCGGGCATCCAGTATTTAGTTGGCGAAACATAAACGGATAAATAGGAACCGACCAGTCCCAGAATAGCCAGGAAGTTGAATAACAACACGATATTTCTGACAGTCTTTCGCACCTATTGTTTCAGTTGGCTTTGATTATTACTCTAAAACGCACAACGCGGCAAAACGTTGTCTTTTCATGCTACCAAAATAATACAATTCGGGCAATTTTACCTACAGCAACGCATCATGCGATTTCTGCCGTTGATATCTTTTCGCAGCTGAATTTCGCTAAATCCCATCGAATGAAGCATCTCAGTCATTTCCTGCCCCAGGTTTTCGTTGATCTCGAAAAACAAATATCCTCCCGGAGCCAGATAGCTCAAAGCCATTTCTGCAATCGTACGATAAAAAACAAGCGCATCGTTATCGCTTACAAACAGTGCTCCTCCCGGTTCGTATTTCAGCACATTGGCTTCCATCTGTTGTTTTTCGCTTTCGCGCACATACGGTGGATTGCTCACAATTACATCCTGAACCGTCCACGAATATTCCTTCCAATTCAGAATATCGGCTCTGCTGAATTCAACCTCCAGCTCGTTCAGGCTGGCATTGGTTCTTGCAGTTTGCAAAGCCTCTTCCGAAATATCCACCCCCTGAACAACGGCTTTGGGAGCGCCGGCTTTTAAGGCCAGGGCAATGCAGCCGCTTCCGGTCCCGATATCCAATACACGGGCATTCTCTGCAACTCCACTTTCCAGTATCCAGTTGACCAATTCCTCGGTTTCCGGACGCGGAATCAGTACTCCCGGATTGACTTTCAGCTTTAACCCATAAAATTCGGTTTCACCCAAAATGTACTGAAGCGGTTCATAGGTTTTCAGGCGCTCAACGATTTTCCTTGCGCGTTCCTGTTCCTCTGCATTAAAAACCCGGTCTTTTTGAAGAATCATGTCGGTGTACGACAAAGCAAACACCGATTCCATAATCAGCCGGACAAAAGCGCTGATTTCAGACGGCGGGTAGAAATCCTTCAATTCCGATTCGATGTATTGAATAGTAGTCCGCATTGTTTATTTTTGTGCTGCAAAGTTAATTTTTCCGGCCGAATGAACACTGACGAAAAATACATGCAGCGATGCCTGGAACTGGCTCGCAAGGGAGCCGGTTCGGTTTCACCCAACCCAATGGTAGGCTGCGTGATTGTGCACAACAACACCATTATTGGCGAAGGATACCACGAACGCTGCGGCGAAGCACATGCCGAGGTTAATGCGGTTCGTTCGGTTACAAATCCTGAACTTCTGACCGAAAGTACCCTGTATGTAACGCTCGAGCCCTGCGCGCATTTTGGCAAAACACCGCCCTGCTCCGATCTGATCGTGGAGAAAAAGATACCCAAAGTGGTGATCGGCACCATCGATCCGTTTGCTGAAGTGGCCGGAAAAGGGATTGAAAAACTACAAAAAGCAGGGATTGAAGTTACACTGGATGTTCTGAGAGACGAATGCCGCGAACTGAACAAACGTTTTTTTACTTTTCACCAAAAACAAAGGCCTTACATTATTCTGAAATGGGCCCAAACACAGGATGGCTTTTTGGATGTGGACCGCGACTCGGCTGCTTTTGGAGAGCCCACCTGGATCACCGGAAAAGAAGCTTTGCTCCGGGTGCATCAGCTTCGGGCCGAAGAAGACGCCATCATGGTGGGAACCCGCACGGCTGAAAAAGACGATCCTTCGCTCACCGTGCGTCATTGCGAAGGCAAAAATCCGCTCAGAATGGTACTTGACCGGGAACTTCGTCTTTCCCAAAACCTGAAGCTTTTTGATCAGTCAACACCCACGCTGGTTTTTAACACGCTAAAAAATGAAGTCCGGGGAAATACGGAATACCATCTTATTGATTTTCAGAAAAACGTTCCGGGACAGGTTTTAAACCTGTTGTACCGCAAAAATATTTTATCGCTGATTGTGGAAGGCGGCCGGCAGTTGCTGCAAAGTTTTATCGACGCAAACCTTTGGGACGAAGCACAGGTTTACACCGGGGCAAAAACCTTTGGCGCCGGAGTTCCGGCTCCGCTGCTCGACTTACGAAATGCAACTAAAGAAACCATCGGGAACGACCTGTTGCAGCTTGTCAGAAACCGGGATCAGGGTTCATAGATCCTCGGCCCGCTGGCAACGATCTTTATCTTTAACACATTCTCGACATACATAAAATAGTAGAACAGTTTGTGGTTCAACTCAAAACCATAATCCTCACCGGGTTCGTAACCAATCACCGGTTCAAAATTCCAGTTCCGGGAAGGATGGGCACACCGGGCATTCCACTCTGAAACATACTGACGGTTCCAGTTTTCGTAATAGCTTTGCGAACGGTATTTCGACGGGGTATTCTGAAGCTGGTACCACGTTTCAAACTTCTGGTCAAACGTTTCCACATCGTATTCCACCGAATCCTCCGAAGCAATTTCAACGTTGTTTTTATTCACTTCCACCGCCTTACGCTGCGTATTGCACGCCAACACCGCAACCATTATTACCAGTATGAAGAATGCTCGTTTCATTTTTTAATACCTTTAGCCAATTCCTGATACGAATTTAAGCTGATTATTGTTTTTATAAAGCAAAATGCAGACTTTTATATTAATCCAAATTTGAAAAAAATGTTTGACTGGAACCAATTCTCCGGATGGTTTTATTTCGCATTCGTAATCACGGCAATTCCTGTTGCCATTATGATCATTCTTGAAAAGCGCTCGCCTTATAAAACGGCGGCCTGGATACTCGCCTTGATTCTACTGCCCATTTTTGGAGTTTTGTTCTACCTGGTGTTTGGCCAGGAATACCGGAAACGGAAAATGTTTTCGGTGCGCGGACTAAAGGGTTTAAAAGAACTGCGCCGCGTAAGTACGCAACAGCTACGGCAGTTTGAACAAAGTGTGCAGCAAAAAGAAGTTGCCGACCACCAGAACCTGATCCGTTTAATGCTGAACAGTTCTTATGCGCTGCTTACCACCGGCAACCAAACAAAAATTCTGGTGAACGGAGAAAATACATTCGAGGCTCTTTTGGAAGCGATTGAAAGTGCCAAGCACCATATTCATCTTGAATATTACATTTTTGCCAACGACGTTATCGGGACCCGTTTCAAGGAATTACTGCTGAAAAAACGCGCCGAAGGAGTGGAAGTCCGCATTATTGTAGACGATGTGGGAAGCTGGGAACTTCCCAAGAAATTCTACCGCGAGCTACGGAAAAGCGGCATCGAGATTTATCCCTTTATGGAAGTTCGCTTTCCCCGGCTAACATCAAAGGTCAACTACCGCAACCACCGGAAGATTGTGGTTATCGACGGGAAAACCGGGTTTATCGGTGGCGTAAACATTGCCGACCATTACCTGAAAGGCCACCCGAAAGCCGGCCCCTGGTACGACATGCACCTGAAAATTGAAGGCGATGCTGTGGCTACGCTACAAATTATATTTGCTGCCGACTGGTATTTTGTGTCTCAACAAAACATTGTTGGCCGGAAATATTTCTCTGTATTTACTGAGGCTCCGGGAACTCCCATACAAATTTGTGCCGGAGGCCCCGATTACGACTGGGAAGGAATTGCCCAGGCCTTTTTTGCCGCCATTATCAACGCAAAAAAGCGGGTTTACATCGTCACTCCCTACCTGATGCCGCCGGCCGAAATGCTGATGGCGCTAAAAACAGCTGCCCTCAGCCAGGTGGACGTTCGCATCATCATCCCCGAAAAGTCGGATGCCCGTTTGTCGAAATGGTGTACTTTTTCTTACGTGGAGGAACTGCTGGAAGCCGGTGTCCGCATTTACCTTTTTAAAGCCGGCTTTATTCACAGCAAATACATGCTGGTGGACGATGGCTTCTCCACGATCGGCACCAGCAACTTCGATTTTCGCAGCTTTGAAACCAACTTCGAAGCCAATGCATTTATGTACAGCCGCGAGTTTTCTTCCGAATTGGAGGGCCACTTTTTTAACGATCTCAAAAATTCAGAAGAAGTCAACCTCAAGATATGGCAGCAACGCCCGGGCTTGTATAAACTGAGGGAATCGCTGGCGCATGTAGTGGCACCGATGTTTTAAATTACTAGCTACAAGCTGTTAGCCACGAGCTTCGAGCTTATTTGGGCAAGTATTTAATCTCAACCATCAGGATTCCGTTACCTTTTGTGTTTTTCTCAAAAAATAATGATGAGAAGCACTGATTGTAATCAAGTTAGATAAGGAGTTTTTTGTTAAATTGGCAAGTGATTGTAAGCACTTACAACTGTTTTAAATACTTACAAGCATTTAAAAACGCATATGACTCTGAAATACAAAATTCTAAAGCAAAATTTAGCGTGAATTTTAAAAGTGTATATACATATACGTTGGCAACAAGTTTTAAAAAAACTGAAAGAAGGTAAATGAATAACATTAATTTCAATAATATTCTTCAATGGATTATTCTTGGATTAATAGGATTAATAGGACTTGCTATTTTTCTTATAGTTATCTTTTTAACAAGATATACCGGAAACCAAGTACCCAGAATATATCTTCTTTTAGCTATAGCCGCTTTGGTGATAATTGGGTATGGCTTAAATAAACTTCATAGTTATGTAGAAAGATTGAGTGTTATTGATTTGACCAAAGATGACTCACTTTATAGCGGATGGATAACTAAAAAAATAGAAGTAAAGGACATTGATATTAGGACTGCCCCCTATTACAAAGAAGTCCCTAAATCCTCAGGTTGGAGAATTCAGGGACTTGATTCTTTTTCGAATGACAACGGTGTGAAACGAGAGAAAGTGGAGATGAATTATATAATTTATAAATCTGGAAAGAAAATATACAGACAAGCAATAGGTAATGACTCAGACGTATTAAGATTCAGAGCATATCTCGCTCAGAGAACTCACTTAGATTTGCATATTAATAGAAACGAAAAATCAGATTATTATTTTGACTTGACATAGTATGAAAAACCAGTTGCCAACACACAATATAGTCACTTAAACAGCTAATCGTTATAAAGAGGGGAAGAATTAGGCTGTTCCATCCTCCGTTTGTCACGGATACACTATATTCTTTAAGTATCTCCTTCAAATTGAAAGAGCCACAAAAATAGTACGCTTGTTTCCTGCAAATGAAACATCTTATTCAAAACGGTAAATTCCCCAAATCCAAATTACCACCGGAAAGAATGATGCCCACTTTTTTATTCTGAACATCTACTTTCTTTTCAAGAATAGCGGCCAGCGGTACTGCCGACGAAGGTTCGATAATGATTTTCATCCGCTCCCAAATCAGGCGCATGGCCGCCACAATGTTTTCTTCCGATACCGTCACAATGTCGTCCACCTTGTCCAGAATGATGGCAAAATTTCGCTCCCCCAGCGAGGTCAGCAAACCATCGGCAATGGTTTTGGGCTCCACCGACGGGACGCGGGTTTTGGATTGAAACGAACGGTAAGCATCGTCGGCACCTGCGGGTTCCGCCGCAATTACCCGGCACGCAGGAAGCAAATGTTTCGCAGTTATGGCTGTTCCGCTTAGCAAACCGCCACCTCCTACCGGCGCCAGAATAATGTCAAATTCACCTTTGTCTTCAATCAGTTCTTTCGCTGCTGTTCCCTGTCCCGCAATCACATTAAAATTATTGTAGGGGTGAATCTCCGTTGCTCCTGTTTCGGCAATAATTGCCGCCAGTGTGCTCTCGCGTGCCTCCTGCGTGGGTTTGCAAAAAGTAATGTTGGCTCCGTACCCGGCCACCGCTTTCTTTTTAATATCGGGTGCGTTGATGGGCATCACAATGTGCGCCGCAATCCCGCGCATGCTTGCCGCCAGTGCCAGCGCCGCCGCATGGTTTCCTGAAGAATGGGTGCCGACTCCGTGCGCCGCTTCTGCCTCCGAAAGCGAAAAAACAGCGTTGCAGGCTCCCCTGAATTTAAAAGCTCCCACTTTCTGAAAATTCTCGCACTTGAAATACAATTCGGCCCCCACCATTTTATTGATGCCCGAAGACGAGAGAACCGGAGTCCGGTGTGCGTACTTTTGTACAATTTGGTGCGCTTTTACCACATCGGCGTAAACAGGTAGATCCATTTATTCAGGTTTTGAAAGTTTTTCGTTCAGCAAAGCATAGTCAGTATTGTAGATCGAAATCCGCGAGAGTTGGCGCATTCGTTTTAACCCTGAAATGTACAGGAAAACGACAAATGCGACAAAGACCACTGTCAGCCAAGCCAGGCCGGTAAACAGGATAAAATCGTAAATTCCGTGCAAGAGGATGGGAAACAGCAAGGCCTTTTGTTTGAGGCTGCGGCTTTCCTTTTGGTAAAAACGCGCCATTCCGAAATAAAAGCCCATGGTAATGCCAAAGATGGCATGTGCCGGAACAGCGGTTAAGGCACGCATAACACCGGTTACCAGGCCTCCGCCGCTTACGTACAAAATGTTTTCTACCGCGGCAAAACCCAGCGAAACATAGGTGGCATAAACAATCCCATCGAACTTCTCGTTAAACTCGGGGCTTTTCCAGATCAGCAGATACAGCGCAATGTACTTGAACAGTTCTTCGGAAAAAGCAGCCACCACAAAAGCGTTCCAGGCGGCCGACTGATAGTGTGAAAGCCCCGCGCCCAAATCACTCAGAAAAGACTCAAGCACCAAAATCGGGATAACGGTAAGCGCCCCCGCCAGCAAGGCAAAAATCAACAGTCGGATGGGTTCTTTTTCGTACTTATCGCGGAAATAAATGTAGGCAGCCACTATTACAACCGGCGCCAGTGCAAGGATTATCAGATCCATTTTGGTTTAGAATTAGGGAAGATCGTTAAAGAAAAAAGCCTTTACTCCTTTTACCCCGGGACGGATTTTAAACACACCGCCGGCATGCGGAAATTTCTGCAAATCTTCTTCGCTGGTCGATTCGCGCGCCGTGGTAATGTACAAAGTCCCCAGGTCGTTTCCGCCAAAGGCACAGGACGTAACATTTTTGGCGGGCACCTCAATTTTCCGGATCAGGTCACCGTTTTCGGGATTAAAACAAGCCACCGCCGAGCCGCCCCACAAGGCCACCCATAGGTTGTCCTCTTCATCAATGGTCATTCCGTCGGGGTATCCGGCACCTTCAGGAATTTCAACCGCCACTTTCGGATGGCTGATGGCTCCCGTTTCATTGTCGTAATCGTAGCCCATCACCTGGCGCGTGGGCGTATCGATGTAATACATTTTTGTTTTGTCGGCCGACCACACAATGCCGTTCGAGGTTCCCACGCCATCCACCATTTTATGGACCGAAGTGTCGGGATCAAAACGATATAGCGCCCCTGCCTGCTTCGCTCCCACCAAGCTCATTGTCCCGGCCCATAGGCGGCCTGCCGGATCGCATTTACCGTCATTAAAGCGGTTATCGGGTTTGTCGGCTTCGGGATCTGCCAGCAGCTTTTTAGTGCCTGTTTCAGGGTCGAGGCTGTAAATGCCGTTCTGCAAAGCTACCAGCACCTGCCCCGATTCGGAGGGAACCACCGTGCCCACCATTTGTCCGGTCAGCATCTCCTTGTTTAAACCCGAAACCGGGTTGTAAAAATTCAGGATCTTTCCTTTTATGTTCACCCACATCAGCTCGCCGGTCCGGTAGTTCCAGATCGCTCCTTCACCCAGTTCCGATTTCGAATCGATCACCAGTTCCACTTCGCTTGTTTTTGGCGCGGAGCAACTCATTCCAATCCATAAAACGAAAAAAATAAGGCCGATTTTATTCTTCATGCTGATGTATTTTTAAACCGTTATCCTTCCCCCATTTTCCTCCCGATAACTTTGAACTCTGAACTCTAAACCCTGAACTTTGAACTACAAACTCTTAATCAGCTCGCGCATGATCAGGGTCATTTTAGGCTCGGCTTTCATGGCCACTTCTTGTACTTCTTCGTGCGAGATTTCCACAATTTCTCCCGGAACGCCACTGTCGGTGACGATGGAAATACCAAACACTTTCAAGCCCATGTGCACCGCCACAATTACTTCGGGAACGGTTGACATTCCCACGATGTCGGCCCCCAGAATACGGAACATCCGGTACTCGGCAGGCGTTTCAAAAGTAGGCCCTGACACTCCCACATACACACCTTCCTTTATATCGATGTTGTGCTCTGCGGCAATCAGTTTTGCACGGTTGCGCAGGCGTTTGTTGTAACACTTGCTCATGTCGGGGAAACGCGGCCCCAGTTCGGCCAGGTTTTTCCCGCGCAACGGATGCTCCGGGAAATGGTTGATGTGGTCGTTGATCACCACGATCTCCCCTACCTTCCAGTCGGGATTCAAACCGCCGCTGGCATTGGATACAAACAGGTGGGTAATTCCCACGTATTTCAGCACCCGCACCGGGAAGGTTACTTCTTTCATGTTGTAGCCTTCGTAATAGTGAAAGCGGCCCTGCATGGCCAGCACTTCGCGGTCGCCCAGCTTACCGTAAATCAGGCGGCCGGCGTGCCCGTCAACCGTTGAAACCGGAAAATCAGGAATTTCGTTGTACGGAATGGAATCGATGATCTCGATCTCTTTTACCAGTCCACCCAAACCGGTTCCCAGGATAATTCCTACTTCAGGACTGGCCTGAATTCTTTCTTTTATAAAGCTCGCGGTGGCTTTTATTTTCTCCAACATAATTTAAAATCTTCTTGTTAAACGACTTTTTTTCTTCTTCCAGAAAACTCACTTTTACCGGAAGGTAGTACCACGCTGCCTTCACCTCTTCACTCAGGTGGGCGCTATCTTTCAAACGCATGGCATCCTTTTCGGTTGTGATAATTATCTTTTTTTCTGCATCCATCGATGCAAATGTGCTTTCAATTTGGTGGATATCGTCGCGCGAATAATGATGATGATCGCTAAACGCCAGGCTTTTCACCTGTCCCGAAAAACGCTCCAGGTATTTCAACAGCGGTTGTGGGGCTGCAATACCCGTAACCACCAGCAGGGCATATTTTCGCTCTTCCAAAAACGATTTGCCAAGTTGCGGGCCATCAAATACCGGGGTCAGTTTCCCGTATTCAAGCTTGGTAAAAAACAGGCTTTGGTAGGGCAACAAGCCCACATCGTTCTGAAGAATACGCCGCATAATGGGGGTTACCTCATCGGGGCACTTGGTAAATATAATGATGTTGGCCCGCCGCATTTGCCGGGCACTTTCGCGCAAACGCCCCAACGGCAGCAGCCGGTCGTCTTTTACCGGGCGATTGTAATCGATTAGCAGAATATTGATTCCCGGGGTGATCCGGCGATGCTGAAACGCGTCGTCCAGCAATACCACATCCGGCACAAGGCCGTCGGTTGTGCTTAGCAGCTGCTCCACACCCTCCACGCGGTTTTCGCACACCGAAACCCTGACATCGGGGTGTTTGTGTTTGATCTGCAAAGGCTCGTCGCCCACTTCGAGCGCAGTAGAAGTTGTTTCCACCCAACGAAAGCCTTTGGTATTTCGCTTGTACCCCCGGCTCAGCGTGGCTACCCGGTATTTTTCCTTTAGCAGGTCGGCCAGGTATTCCACATGCGGAGTTTTGCCGGTTCCTCCCACCGTAATATTGCCGATGGAAATCACCGGAACATCAAATTCCTTCGATTTAAGGATGTGTAAATCGTAGGCATTGTTCCGGAGGTAAACCGCCAGTCCGTACAACCAAGAAAGAGGATACAAGAGGATTTTTAACATGTAATTGATTTCTGTTTGATGCACGAAGATAAGAAAAAAGGGTGCACCTAAAAACGAAGTCCCTGCATCTTTGCAAATCCAACTTTAGCCCTTTATGTTTTCGAAATTTTGGTGATCCAAATAACCATTTAAACGGACAAGCCTTCAAAAATCCCACCCAACATTGTTAATAGCACATTACCAAAGCCCCGGAAAGGGGTCCTTGTTTCGCAGAACTGTTTCATTGTTGTATCTTTGCCCACAATGAATTGCAAAAACATTAAAAGTCACGAAAGAAGAAACGAGAGGGTATTTACTGCCTTCAACTTAGTTTTCCGAAATCAGCTCGATAAATTCATTCCTCCGGGCTGCTAATCTTCCCCTGCTTTTATTTCCCCCCTTCCGTTTTTTATTAATCTACTAGTATTATTTTATGGTTTTAAAACTTAAAATGGTATTGCTGTTTATGGCAATGCCGGTTCTTTCATTGTTTGCCCAGGACAAGCCTGAGCTTCATGTTGGCGGTGCGCTCCGCTTTAATTACAACCTGTCGTCGTGGAAAGAAGGACAGAAAAAACGCGGCGGCGACTTTGGCTACGATGTTTTTCGTATCAACGCCAAAGCCAAATACAAAGGTGTAAAACTCAATGCTGAATACCGTTTGTATTCCGAAGGTTTTGGAGGAGGAATGCTAAAACAAGGCTGGCTGGGCTACGACTTTACGCCCGAAAACAACCTTCAAATCGGATTAACACAAGTTCCGTTTGGCATCACCCAGTACAATTCGCACAACTGGTTTTTCAGCCTGAATTATTACATGGGCCTGGAAGACGACCACGATATGGGACTGAAATACACACACAACAGCGAAGAATGGCTGTATGCGGTGGCTTTCTTTAAAAATGCCGAAGAACTGGGCTTTGGAAGCAATTCCGATGTTTCCGACAGCCGGTATTCGTACGATGTGGGTTCATCGGGCGACGGGCTGTACCGCAACAAGGAAATCAACCAACTGAACCTGAAAGTGGCGCGTAAATTCGCGGGCAACAACAGCCATCACATGCTGGGAGTTTCGGCACAGTACGGAGGCATTTACAACCTCGACACCGAAAACACCGGCGACCATTGGGCCTTGGCAGGCCATTACGAATTAACGGCCGGAAGATGGAATGTAAAAGCACAGGCTTCGAAATACAAGTACAATACTGAAAATCCGGCTGGTCAAACAAACGATGTAATTGCCATGACAGCCTACGGTGCGCCTTACCTGGTTGCCGCTGAAGCCACCACTTACACGCTGGGCGTGGCTTATACGCTGCCGGTTGAGTGGGGCCCCATTTCGAGCCTGCAATTTTACGACGACTTCGGGTATATGGACAAAAAGCGGAACGATTTTCATGACTCTTACATGAACGTAACCGGCGTTTTAATTACTGCCGGTAATGTTTATACCTACATAGACGCTGCACAGGGGAAAAACCAGCCATGGCTCGGCCCCGTGTGGACCGACGCACTGGCTGCCGGAACACCGGATGCCGACTGGGAAATGCGCTTTAACATCAATATCGGGTACTACTTTTAATTCAAAACGCGGAGTTATGTCAGACAAAAGAAAAACAAAAATTCATGTGGAGAATTTGACGCTGATTTTTGGCAAACGAAAACAGGAAGCGTTAAAATTACTTCAGCAGGGAATTTCGAAAGACGAAATCCTGAAAAGAACCAAATGTACGGTTGGCGTAAACAATGCCAACCTTGAGATTAAAGAAGGCGAGATCTTCGTTATCATGGGTCTGTCGGGCAGCGGAAAGTCAACCCTGATCCGTTGCCTGAACCGCCTGAACGACCCTACTTCGGGAAAAGTTTTTATTGACGATTTTGACATAACCCGCGAATCGAACAAAGAACTGCTCGAAACCCGGCGCACCAAAATGAGTATGGTTTTCCAGAAGTTTGGCCTGTTGCCGCACCGCACCATCCTGGAAAATGCAGCCTTTGGTCTCGAAATCAGGGGCGAAGAAAAAGAAAGCCGCGAAAAGAGAGCCATTCAGGCACTGGAAACCGTTGGGTTGAAAGGCTACGAAGCGCAACTTCCGTCGGAATTGTCGGGCGGAATGCAGCAACGCGTAGGACTGGCCAGGGCACTGGCCAACGATCCCGAGGTTTTGCTGATGGACGAGGCGTTTTCGGCACTCGACCCACTGATTAAATCGGACATGCAGGACGAGTTGCTGCAAATCCAGAACAAACTGCACAAAACCATCGTGTTTATCACCCACGACCTGGATGAAGCCATCAAAATCGGCGACCGCATTGCCATTATGAAAGACGGTGTGGTGGAGCAGATCGGAACCGCGGAAGACATACTCACCAACCCGGCCAGCGATTACGTGGAAGCGTTTGTGGAAAAAGTGGACCGCAAATCGATCATTACCGCCGAAACACTGATGTTTAAAAAGAACACCGTGGTGGAAATCAACAAAGAAGGCCCCAAGGGAGTGTTGCGAAAAATGCGTTCGGTGGGCCTTGATATCCTGCCTGTGGAAGACGACAGCAAGAAATTTTTGGGCTACGTATGGGTGCACGACGTTCTGAAGCTGGAAAAAGCCAAAGAGACCACCATCGAAAAAGCCCTGAAAACCGAAGTGCCCAGTGTATATAAAAATTACACCGTGGAAGAAATGCTTCCGCTGATTACAGGTATCCGTTACCCCGTTGCGGTGGTGGATGAAGACTCGGGAAGACTGCTGGGGATTGTTTCGCAAACCTCGCTGATTATTGAAGCCACCCGCTACGAAATGGATGAAGTAATGGAGTTAAAAGAAAAAGCAAACGAAATCTGATATGGAAAAGTTAATTGACATAGGAAAATACATCGAGATCGGGATCAATGCCCTCGAAGAAAACTTTTCGGGGCTTTGGGGAGCGATCGACAACCTTATTTCGTGGACCGTGGACAGCATCAACAGTGTTTTTCTGATCCTTCCGTTTTACGTAATTATTGCCCTGATCACCATCGGAGCCTATTATGCCAAAGCCGGAAAAAAAGCTTTTACTAAAGAAGGTGCAAGCAAAGCCGCCGGCATGACCGCCTTTGTTATCCTGGGCTTGCTGCTGGTATGGGCCATGGGCTACTGGAAAGAAGCCATCCAAACCACTACCCTGGTGATTGTATCTACAGTAATTGCCTTAATTTTCGGGATTCCGCTGGGCATATGGTCGGCGCGCAGTAACACGGCAAACGCCATTATCCGGCCCATCCTCGACCTGATGCAAACCATGCCGGCCTTTGTTTACCTGATTCCGGCCATCTTCTTTTTCAGTGTGGGCAACACCCCGGGAGTGATTGCCACCGTGATTTTCTCGCTGCCTCCCGCCGTTCGTCTTACCAGCCTGGGAATCCGCAATGTTCCGTCGGATGTAATCGAAGCCGGTTATGCCTTTGGTGCCACCGAAAAGCAAATCCTTTTCAAGATACAGTTGCCACTGGCCAAAACAACCATCCTGGCCGGTATCAACCAGGTGATCCTGCTGGCCCTGTCGATGGTGGTAATTGCCTCGATGGTAGGCGCCAAAGGACTTGGAAGCATCGTTTACCAAGGAATCCAGCAAAACAATATTGCCAAAGGTTTTGAGGCCGGACTTGGGATTGTAGTCCTGGCCATTATCCTGGACCGCATTACACAATCCATTGCAAAAAAATAGTAATCATTAAAAAAATAAGTTATGTTGAAATGTAGAAAATTTGGAATTCTGATGGTGGTGGTAGCACTGGTAGCAGCTTTTACCTCGTGCACCAACAGCGGACAGAAAAAAACAAGCAAAACCGCCGAAAAGCAGGTGAGTATTTTATACCCCAACTGGGCCGAAGGAATTGCCTTTACCCACCTGGCGCAGGCCGCCCTCGAAGCACACGGATACAAAGTAGAGCTCACCAACCTGGAACCTGGCCTCATTTACGGCGAGTTGTCCAAAAGCAATTCGAAAGGCGATGTTTTCCTCGATGCCTGGCTGCCCAACACCCACAAGGATTACTGGGCCGATTACGGCGACAAACTGGTAAAACTGGGCGAAGCTTTTAGCGGCGGAACCACCGGACTGGTAGTGCCATCGTATGTTGACATTAACTCGATCGATGAATTAAATGCCAATAAGGACCAGTTTGACGGCGAAATTATCGGCATCGGAAGCGGGGCCGGTATTCATGCCAACACCCTGAAAGCCATTGAGGCCTACAACCTCGATTTCGAACAGGTAACATCGAGCGGACCGGCCATGGTTGCCAGCCTCGACAAAGCCGTAAAGAAAAAAGAGTGGATTGTGGTAACCGGATGGAAACCGCATTATATGTGGGCCAACTTCGACCTGAAATACCTGGCCGATCCCAAAGGCGTTTACCCACAGGATGTTTGTGCCATTATCTCGCGTCGCGGATTTGAGGAAGATAAACCGGAGGCCGCTAAATTCTTTCAAAACTTTAACCTGAAAGAGCAACAACTGTATGCACTGATGGCTGCCATCAAAGCCGACGGAGAAGAAACCGGTGCCCGGAAATGGTACGAAGCCAACAAAGCCCTGGTAGATGCATGGTTTAATTAGCCGGATACCCTTCCGGTTTTCACCGCTTCGAAGCACTTAACGTTAGAAACGGTCCCGACAAAAAGAGCCGTTCCTTTAAGTAAAGAACGGCTCTTTTTTGTTTCCGGAAATCCGGCTAATTCAGATAAATATCGTAAGGCATACGGGCCATTACTCCATTCATATGCGTCGCTTTTTTGAAATATTCGTAGTAACGGTATTTGTCACCCAGTTCGTTTTTAAGGATACGTGCGCGAACACTGCCTCCGCCCATTTTCAACATTTCTTCGAACGGGCTCACCTGTGTTGGCAGCGGAACCGTGCGATAGCTATCCAGGCCTTCTATTTCGGCGGCCAGTTTAATCGCATCCTGCAAACCGCCAAACTGGTCGATCAGGCCCAGTTCCAGTGCGTTTTCACCACTCCATACACGGCCCTGGCCAACTTCGTCCACCGCTTCCTTGGTCATGCCACGTCCTTCCGCCACATGCGAAATAAAGGTATCGTAACCTTCTTCAATGGTATTCTGCATCATCTGGCGTTCGTAGGGAGTCATCGGGCGCGTAAGTGTGAGCAGATCCGAATTCTCGTTGGTTTTTACCACATCGGTGGTAATGCCCAGTTTGTCGTTAAGTAATCCGCCAAAATTCGGGATGGTACCAAAAATCCCGATCGATCCGGTGATGGTATTCGGGCTGGCCACAATTTTATCGGCGGCACACGAAATGTAGTAACCACCCGAGGCAGCCAAATCGCCAAACGACACCACCATGGTTTTTTCTTCGGCGGCCAGTTTTACCTCGCGCCAAATGGTTTCCGAATCAAACACAGCGCCTCCGGGAGAATCCACGCGAAGCACAATGGCTTTGTAGCTGCTGTCCTGGCGTACTTTTCGGATTTCGCGGCCCAGTTTATCGCCTTCAATGGCTTCGTCGCCGCTAAGCGAAACACCGATCTCGCCGCTGGCATAAATCACTGCAATTTTATTCCGGCTGTACTTTTTCCCTTTTCCGCTTGAAGGAGCTTTCACATACTCTTTCACCCCGATTACAGGAACACCTTCGGTCCCTTCAATACCGGTTATTTCGCGCAGGTCGTCGAGCACTTCGTCTTTGTACGAAGCGGCATCCACCAGGCCTTTTTCCACTGCTTTTCTTCCTTTGCTAAAGGTCTGCACCTCATCGGCCAGTTTATTCAGCTCTTCAATGGAAAGACCACGTTCGGCTGAAATTCCTTTTAACATGTGATTCCACAGGCTGCCCATGTAGGTAAGCTGCTGCTCGCGGTTTTCCTCGCTCATTTTGTCGAGCATAAAAGGCTCCACCGCTGCTTTAAATTTTCCGTGGCGTACCACCTGCATTTCAATACCGATTTTCTTCAAAGCCTGGGTATAAAACATCATTTCGCCACCCAATCCGCGAAAATCGACCGACACTTCGGGGTGTACCACAATTTTATCGGCTACCGTTGCCAGGTAGTAAGCTTTCTGGCCCAGAATTCCTTTGTCGGCGCAGGCATACACAGGTTTGTCACAACTGTCTTTAAAGGCGATCAGTGCATTCCGGATCTCTTCCACCGATGCCATACCGCCGTTAATCATTGCTAAATCCAGGTAAACACCTTTGATGCGGTCGTCATTAACCGCATTTTGCAACGCCTCGGCAATGTTGTCGAGCCCAATGGTTTTTACACTGCTAAACATGGTGGGCAACTCAAGGTCTTCAAAAGGGTCGTTGGTGGCGCGGTCCACCACCTGGCGGGTGAGATCGATCACCAACATTGAATTATCGGCCACGCTAACCTGCTTTTCGGTAGAGGCTACCAAGGCACTGAAAACCATGATCATCAGAAAAATCCCGACAAATGAAACGGCAATTAATCCGACGATGGTTGCCAGTACGTACTTAAAAAATTCCTTCATCTTATAAATTTTCAATTACTATTTTACATTCAAAACCAACCTTCCCTTTGCAACCTGCTGCCGTGCTACCTGCATTTTCTTCGGGTTAAATATCCCGCAGCATGCCGGCAATCTCACAGCTGTTTTTTATTTTTGTTCAGGTATTGTTTGTTGCAATATTGGTAAGGCTTTTTCAGCATCATTACAAAGATATAATTCTATGCACAAGGTTTTTCTGGGTTTAGGGGGAAATATCGGCAATAAGGAAGAAAATTTCATCCGGGTTCACCGGCTTATTGCCAAAATGCTGGGCGCGATAAAACAGGCATCTTCGCTGTACGAAGCGCCTCCCTGGGGGTTTTCTTCGGAAGATAATTTCTGGAACCAGGTAGTGGAAATTGAAACGGCGCTGGAAGCCGAAGAATTGCTTTGGCGCATCAAGGAAATAGAAGAAATGCTGGGTCGAAAACCCGCCCAGGAAAGCGATGAGCGTTACACCTCGCGCCCGATGGACATCGATATCCTATATTTTGATGACGCCTATTTTGAAACCCAGTCGCTGACAGTGCCGCACCCGCGTATCCAGGACCGGCTGTTTGTGCTGGTTCCGCTGGTTGAAATTGCCCCGGAATTCAAACACCCCCTGTTGCGCATGACGAACCTGACCCTGCTGGATAATTGCAAGGACAAATCGATTATCCGTAAAGTTGAGCTTCCGCCTGCTGCCCCCTCCTAATGCCCGGCATTGTTTTGTAATTTTTAAATCATCTAACTATGAACAAATCGCTTTTCCTTGTTGCCTCCCTTCTCCTCGTTCTTTTTTCGTGCACCCGTAAAAACGAGTTAACGCTGGTCAAAAACGGGCAAAGCAATTACGAGATACAAGTTCCTGACAATGCGGAGGCCACACTTGAAAAAGCCGCCGGAGAGCTTCAAAAATACCTGCTGGAGATTTCTTCGGCAAAACTTCCCATAACATCCGGGAAAAATGCCGATGCGGCAAAACCGGTCATCCGTATTCAAACTGATGCCAACCTCACGCCCCATACAGTCTCTTATTTTTGTGAGGGCAAAAATCTGGTTATTTCGGGTGCCGACGGGCAAAGTGCGCTGTATGCCGTTTATGCTTTCCTTGAAAATGAACTGGATTGCCAGTGGTTTTCGCCTGCGGCGGAGAAAGTACCGGCAGCTTCCACCCTCTCCGTTCCCGCAGAACTGAACTATGTTTACACGCCCAACATTACGACACGAACGGTACATTCGCGGCTGTTTTATGAAAATCCTGATTTTGCTGATAAGCTAAAGGTCAGTCATGATACCTTTCCCAATTATGTGCCGATTGCCCGGGTACACACTTTTCATCGCCTGGTTCCCGGAGAAAAGTTTTTTCACAGCCACCCCGAATATTTTGCGCTGCGTGACGGCATACGCAAACAAACACAATTGTGTCTGAGCAATGAAGAGGTGCTGAACATCGTGATCGATTCGGTGCGAACCTGGTTTGAAAGATATCCCGACCAGCAGGTTGTTTCGGTTAGCCAGGACGACAATACCCAGTATTGCCAATGTGAAGCCTGCAGCCAAACAGACGCAGAGGAAGGATCGCCCAGTGGTTCGATGATCCGTTTTGTAAATGCGGTTGCCAAAGAGTTTCCCGACAAAACCATTTCGACACTGGCCTATCAGCACACACGAAAACCTTGCAAAACCAAGCCGCTCGACAATGTTCTGATCACCCTTTGTTCGATTGAGTGCGACCGCAGTGCGCCCATCGAAGAAAAATGCACCGATTTTGCCGAAGACCTGGTGGGCTGGAAAGCGCTTACCGAAAACATCCGGATATGGGATTACACCACGCAATTCACTAATTTCCTCGCTCCTTTCCCCAACATCATGACTTTGCAGCCCAATATCCGCTTTTTCAGAGATAACAACGCCACCTGGATTTTTGAACAACACAGTCACAATCCCAGCGAGCTGTTTGAGTTACGTTCGTGGTTAACCGCCAAATTGCTTTGGAACCCCGATTTGGAAACCGATGAATTGATTTCGGAATTTACCAACGGTTATTACGAAGAAGCAGGACCTTTTGTTGAAAAATACGTCAAGCGGATACACGAGGAACTAGCCAAACAACCTGACTTTTTCCTCTATCTGTATGGCGATCCGGCACAGGCTTTTACTTCTTTTCTGAAACCGGAATTACTGCAGGAATACAACACCCTTTTCGACCAGGCAGAAGAAGCCGTCGCTTCCAAACCGGAAGTTTTAAAGCGCGTGAGAGCTGCCCGCATAAGTACCGATTACGCATCGCTGGAAATGGCACGAAACGGAATGTCGGATGAATTTCGCTTGCTCGATGATGGTCAAATAAACAAAGTGCTGAGCCAACATCTTCAACGTTTCGAACAAAGTTGCCGGGATGAAAACATCACCCTGATGAACGAAATGGGTTATACGGTAGATGAATACCTCGGGGCTTATCAAACGCTTCTGAAACGCGCAGGACAAAAGAACCTGGCCCGCGGGGCGAAAGTGCAATTGCTGACCCAGCCTAAAAAATACGCCGATGAGAATCCGCAGGTACTGACCGACGGAGCTTTTGGCGGAACAAGTTTTTATGCCAACTGGCTGGGTTTCGAGGGCAACAACCTGGAAGCCGTGATCGATTTGGGCGAAGTTAAGGAATTCAGTTACGTCTCCATCGCCTTTCTCCAGGTGACCAACCACATTGTGTTTTTCCCGGAGCAAGTAAGTTTTTCTACTTCTAACGACGGCACGAAATATACTCTGCTGGAAACCGTTTCAACGCAACATCCGATCTCACCGGAAAGCAAAAGAAACGACATTGAATTGTTTGAGGTGCAAAATCATCCGACAACAGCCCGGTACATCAAAATAAAGGCGAAGAATGTAGCCAAGGCACCGGCCTGGCACAATGCAGCAGGTTTACCGGTCTGGATTTTTGCCGATGAAGTAACGGTCAATTAAAGCCGGCGGAGCAATTCGATGTATTGTTCTCCTGACAGGCTAAAAAAGTCGGCCAGGTTTTGATTAAGCGAAAGTAAGTTCAGATCCTGGGCATCACGAACCAGTTGTTTCATTTTACGGATGTCGTCGATGCTCAGGTCATACATCTCCCGGCTGATCTCCTTGATAAAGATGTACCAGTCGTGATCGTCGCCGAGTTGATCGGTAATGCAATGAAGTTTTTCGAGCACGGTTCCCGGCACTTCGGTTTGTCCCGGCGCTTCGATCTCTGATTGGTACCACAGCGTTTTCATCTGTTTTCGCAGGTTATGATAGAGTTCAGCATCGTAACCCGATGCAATAAACCGGTACCAATCTTTGCTTTTCTGAAAAGTGCCCCGAATTTCATCAAAAACAAAAACGGAATAATCGGTGGAGATTAACAAGGGAAGCAGCGTTTCCTGTCCGTCGTTCATCAGGCGAAGAATGTCATCCAGCACCTTCTCCTTCGCAATCAATTCGTCGAGGCTCTCTTCGTTGGTCTGGATAAGTTTTGCTTTGAGTATGGCATTCGAACTTTCGTCGAGCCCACCTGTTTCAGCGACAAGGCGATCGAGCAGTTGCAGGTTTACAGTTGACTCGCGCCCCAGGGTCAGCCGCCGCGCAATAATTCGCAGTGGCTTTCTGAAGTTATCCACTTCGGACTGAAGCTCCGCAGGAAACAGTTTGAGCAGGGCGCTCTGTCGCTTAAACGATTTTCGTATTTCGTGCACCTTTATTTCCGGTGGAACGTCGTCTGCTTCGCACAGTTCCTTCACCCGTTGCAACTGGGTTTGAATTGCCGCTATGAGTTCTTTCTTGTGGGCCTCTTCCATAACATTTGTTTTTCAGGCATTTAGAATGAATGTATAGATACAAAAAAAGCTGTCACAAACGACAGCTTTCGGTAATATTATTCATATTTACCACCTGACTTGAAGTCAAGGGGTGAATAATTTATCACTATTAATTAATCATCTCGAACCCGGTAAACGGAACCAGTGCTTCCGGGATTTTAATTCCTTCGGGAGTCTGGTTATTTTCGAGCAAAGCGGCTACGATACGTGGCAATGCCAGCGCACTTCCGTTAAGCGTGTGAGCAATTTGCGGCTTTTTCACACCATCTTCGCGGTAACGCAATTTCAAGCGGTTGGCCTGAAATGCTTCGAAGTTGGAAACCGAACTCACTTCCAGCCATTTTTCCTGGGCCGCCGAGTACACTTCAAAATCGTAAGTAAGTGCCGAAGTAAAACTCATATCGCCACCACACAAGCGAAGAATGCGGTACGGCAAACCTAATTTTTGTACCAAGCCTTCCACATGCGCCACCATCTGATCAAGCGTTTCGTATGATTTATCGGGGTGAGCAATCTGAACGATTTCCACTTTATCGAACTGGTGCAAACGGTTCAACCCGCGAACGTCTTTTCCGTACGAGCCGGCTTCGCGACGAAAACACGCGCTGTATGCTGTGTTTTTATACGGAAGATCTTTGGCATCCAGAATCACATCGCGGTAAATGTTGGTTACCGGAACTTCGGCCGTCGGAATCAGGTAAAGATTATCTTCGGTAACGTGGTACATCTGTCCTTCTTTGTCGGGCAACTGACCGGTTCCAAAACCTGAATCTTCGTTCACCATCAACGGAGGCTGAATTTCTTCGTAACCGGCTTTGGTGGCTTCTGCCAAAAAGAAATTGATAAGCGCACGCTGCAACTGCGCACCTTTCCCGCGATAAACAGGGAAACCTGCACCCGTAAGCTTAACACCCAATTCAAAATCAATCAGGTTGTATTTGGCCGCCAGATCCCAGTGAGGCAGTGCCTCGGCCTGCATCGAAGGTTTTTCACCACCGGTTTTCACAATTTCGTTGTCGTCGGCACCTTTCCCGGCCGGAACAAGGTCGCTGGGCATATTGGGCAACTGCACCTGCAATTGGTACACTTTGTCCTCAATGGTTGCAAAATCGGTATCGTATTGTTTGATATTTTCCTTGAGTTCTGAAGTGCGCTCTTTGGCTGCGTTGGCTTCTTCGTGCTTGCCGTCTTTGAACATCATACCAATTTCCTTCGATATTTTGTTCATTTCGGCTTTTGCCTGATCGGCCTGCCCCTGCAGTTTATTTTTTTGCTGATAGAGTTCGATAATTTGGGCGACAATCTCCGAAGCGTCAAATTTTTTGCGTTTAAGTTTTTCAACCACCAGCTCCGGATTGTCCTGAATAAATTTTAAGTTGAGCATGTCAATCTGTTTTTATTGAAGCGCAAATTTAATAAATGTTGCGGCAGAACATTGCAATTACAATCGTAAAATCAGATTAAGTTCTTATTGATTAACTTCTTATTCTGATTGGCCCCACAAAAGACTTGGGCGATTTACTGTCCGGGCAGTGTAAACCAGAATTGGGTTCCTTTCTCGTCGGATTGCACCCCGATTTCCCCACCGTGGATTTCGACCGCCATTTTACAAAACGACAGCCCCAGACCGGTTGAAGTGTTCGCTCCCATATCGCGTGACTCGTATTGCCGGAATCTCTTAAAAATATTTTCCTGCTGCACGGGAGGAATTGCAGGCCCAAAATTATGAACCCCCAACCGAACCATCTTATCACTTTCCATTTGCTTCGTTACCGTTATGGTACTGTTTGACTTTGCATACTTTACCGCGTTGCTCAACAAATTCGAGAATATCCGTCTCAACAGTTTGGCATCGGCATAAACCATCGGCTCGTCTTCCGGAAAATCAAGGGCAAGTTTTTTTTCCGCAATGTACAGTGTTAGCTCCAGTGTATTTTCCTGTAATATTTCCAACACGCTGCACGGCTCTTTCGTGATTGTCATCCGGGATTCTTCCAGGCGATAAACATCCAAAATATTTTGAGTCAGATTCAGCATATCAAAACCCGACTGCCGGATGAGTTGTTCCCGAAACGCCAGGTCGTCAATATGGTGACTGTTCAGGATGTTGTTCAATGGATTCTTCAGGTCGTGAACGATCATTCCGGTGAGTTTCTCCTTGAAACGAATTAACTCAGTAAGCTGCTGATTGGCTGCCTCCAACTGATCTTTTTGCCGGGTAATCTTCCCGTTTTGCCGCTCAATTAAATTACTTTTTTCATCCAGTATTTTGTGTGCTCTCTTATTTCGCGTGTAATGATAGTACACCAGAAAAATCACCACAGCCATCAAAAGTACAATGGCACCCAACAGATTGCGAAAGCGCCGGGCATTCGTCAACTCCATTTGCTGGTGCTCCAGTTCGTGCTTTTGTTGTTTAATTTGCTGCTCCTTTTTCTCCGTTTCATATTTGGCCTCTGCTTCCGCCATCACTTTTGTTTTCTCGCTATCAAAAATAGAGTCACGAAGCACACTTAATTCTGAAGACAACTCATAAGCTTTCCGGTAGTTTTTTTTCAGCGAATAGCCTGCTTTGAGCGTATTCAGGGCTGCCGCTTTTTCAACAATCAAATCCAGCGAATCGGCCAGCAACAGGCCTTTTTCGCCATAGTCCACAATGGTATCAAGGTATCCGGGCTTGCTGCGAAGTACATCGGGAGAATCCTCGACCATCGACAAATACGTACCCGAAAGATTCAGGTAGCTTCCCAGCAAATTCCGGGGCGTTTGATTCTTTTTGTTCAGCTGCATCGATTTTTTCACATAATCGATAGCGGTGCCGAATTCTTTCTTCGCTTCATACAAGGCGGCAATGTTTGCGTAAGTGAAAGCCGCTTTTGCTTCTCTTCCGCTTTGCAGATCCATTTCCAGCGACTTGTTATACAGTTCAAGCGCCTTGTCGTAATCCTCGAGATCTGAATAACAAATGGCCAGGTTATTATAACACGACGAAACGCCACGTTCATCGTTCAATTCATTAAATGCCTCCAATGCCTTGGTGTAGCTATCGATTGCTTTCTCCGGAGAATCCTGTCTCCTCATGATGTTCCCAATGCTTAGGTTACAAATAGCAACACCCTTTTTATCGCTGAACTTCTCAAATATGCCAATCGCAGTATAGTAGTTTTGAATGGCTTCGACATACATGCCACGGTTATTTAAAACCATTCCTAAATTGAGCAATGCCCTCGACTGCATCAGACTGTCATTGATAAGCATTGCTTTTTCCAACGCCCGATTGTAATATTCAGCCGAATTATGAAAGTCTGCTTTATTAAAATAAACAGCCCCCAGGGTAAGCATTGAGTTGGTCAGTGCTTTCAGATAAATTTCTTTCTGAATCTCATCCGGTTCGTTGTCTGAAAGTTCTTGGGTTAATTCAATCGTTTGAACAAGATATTCGCGGGCCTGATCGTAGTCGTACTTTTGCCCGTAATAATAATCAGCAATATCATGAAGAGCCTTTGCTTTTCGGAAAATCACTTCGTCGATGACCTCCTCGGAATAATTGGATTGACTGATTATATCGTCAGCCACCGATAAAGCACTTTTAAAAAGTACGTACGCTGAATCTTTGTTGGTCTCCTGCAACTCATAGGCACAAGACAAAACCTGTGTTAACCGGGCTGTATCTGCATCAGTAAAAGCTTTTGTTTCTGCTGCATTGGCAGCAAAGAAGAACAGGATTATGAAGGGTGTTAAGTAGTTACGGAACATATTGACTCAATTCATCATGGCATTTTCTGGTCTAACTGGCGAAAGATAAACAAATTACTTCTTGCTCCTTTTTTCCGCTTCCAAATTATTAATGCTTTTTTAAACCAAATTATGTTAATTAATGAGTTACAAGGGGAAACGTTCAGACATAAAAAAAGCTCTCACTAAAAGTGAGAGCTTTCCATATCTTCTTCAGGTCTTTGTTCCTGATTGTTTCAGTATTAAGCCAAACCTTTAGCTTCTTCGATCCATGGAGCAGGATCTTTTGAAGCGTAACGGCTTCCGGCAGTTTCCAATACTTTCTGAATATCTTCAGCAGAAGCAGCAGCTACTGCGGCATACGATGCAAAACCACCTTCTGCCAGGATTTCAGCCAATTTTGGACCAACACCTGTTAATTTTGTTAAATCGTCGCCTTCGGCTGCTGCTTTTGGAGCTTCAGCTTTCGGAGCTGCTTTTTTTGCCGGAGCTTCAGCAACTGCTGCTTCCACTTCAACAATCGGAGCTACCGATACATACGAGCGATTTTTTCTTTTCTTTTGGAACACAACAGTTCCGTCGATCAATGCAAAAAGCGTATGGTCTTTACCGATTCCTACATTTTCTCCGGGATGATGTGATGTACCACGCTGGCGAACTAAAATATTACCAGCTTTTGCAAACTGACCTCCGTAAATTTTTACTCCCAGTCGTTTACTTTCCGATTCGCGTCCGTTCTTCGAACTACCTACACCTTTCTTATGAGCCATGGTAAATTTTCTTTATTAATTATCCAACAATGGTTTCAACCTGAATCTGAGTGAAATACTGACGGTGACCGTTCATTTTCTGGTAAGTCTTACGACGTTTCTTTTTGAAAACAATTACCTTTTCACCTTTCACATGCTCCAGCACTTTAGCTGTCACTTTTGCACCTTTTACGGTGGGAGTACCTACGGCAACTTTACCGTCGTTGTCAACCAACAATACTTTTTCGAAATCAACCGATGTTCCTTCTTCAACATCCAGGCGATGCACGAAAAGTTTTTTGTCTTTTTCAACCTTGAATTGCTGTCCTGCAATTTCAACAATCGCGTACATAATTTTACTTTTAACGTTTACACCGTCAGGCGGATACCCTGCTGAGTTTCACTTATTCGAGCCTGAACGATTCAAAATTCGGACTGCAAAAGTAGTTATTTTTAGATAATTAGCAAATTATTGAGAATAAATTACCTGCAATTTTCAACGCTTTTCAATGATCAGTAGAAAATCAACTTTGGCAGTAGCTCCCATAGGCCTGAAAATAGGTTTCACATTGGGAACAATAGAAACCACTTCGCCTCGCAAACTATTCAGAAAATGCTCCAGTTTCAGATCGTCCTTTCCCATCTTTACTTCGAAATGATGAACTTTGTAACTCATGGCTGTAGATTTTTGGTTGAACTTAAAAAAGATACGCTGTAGTTCTATACGATACTTTTTCTGTTTTTCTTCAATCGAAAAGCACTTTTCCTTTCAAAACCACCCTCTGAAAGATTCAAGCATAGAATCACACGTTCATAAAAACGGCTACCAGCAAAACAAAACCTACTATGACTACCAATGCCAGTAAGATTTTATTACTCCGATCCTGCTTCCGTTGCAGCTCAATGTTTTCAGAAACCAATGCCAGGTTATTTTCATTGAGATCGGACAAACAAAGCTCCAGGTGTTTAATCTGATAGTTGACCTGTGCCCGGTTAACCAGAAAATTGAACAATATTCCTATGACAATAAACCCCAGAAAAACCATCACGTCTACCCCATCAAGCTGCCTCACATATCCATAAGCAGCATAAAAATAGGCCAGCGATCCGGCAATAAATCCAAACAAATAAGTAATAGCAACCAACAGTAAAGTGGTAAAAAAGCGGGTCTTCAGGTAAGTTAGCATCGATGCAAGTTTGTCGCGTGTGCTTTGCCCGTTGTAAGCTGTCAGAGTAAACCGGTTTAGTAGTTTCTTTTGATAAAAAAGAAGCGGGATAAGCATCACTGCTCCTGCCACAGTAACGACCATCACATGGAAAGTTCCCCAAAAGAGCACAAAATCGACTATAAGAACCGCCAACACTAACGTTTTCAGGGCAATGTCCAAAATGATCATATTTCGGATCTTTGAGGCGGCATCGTTCGACCTGCCCGATATAAATTGTTCGATAGCCGGACTTTTGTAATCTGAAGTCCCGGCCAGTTTCTCTGCTTTGCTCCACATGGCTTTTAATTTTTCGTCGTTCATTTCATTCAAATTGAGCATTTCATAATTCGTGTTTCTCAGCGTCCCTGATCAAAGCTTCCAGCCGGCGCTTGATTCGGACCAGTTTCACACTCACATTACTTATAGAAGTCCCCATGACAGAGGCAATCTCGTCATAACTTTTTTCGTCGAGCCACAGTAAAATGATTGCTTTGTCAATCCGGTTGAGTGCAGCAATTGCCCGGTACAAAAGCCGAACCTGATCTCCATCAAGCTGAATCTCATCAATAAGCTGCACGTTCTCGTTTAAAAATTCATGGACGGGCTTGTTTCTGTTTTTTCGAACATTGCTGATGGCTGTATTTAACGCCACCCTGTACATCCAGGTACTAAACTTTGCCTCGCCCCTGAACCGTGGATACGATTTCCAGAGCTGCAAACATATCTCCTGAAAAAGATCTTCACGGTCAGCGGGTCCATCGGTATACACCATCGTTACCTTGTGGATGATCCCCTGATGTTCCCTGATCCGCTCGCTGAATTCTTTTTTGGTTGACCGTTGCACTTTTGTTTTGTTTTTCACCCTGTTAGTCGCAATCGTTCCGAAAAAACTACATTCATATAAAAATAAAGAGTCTGTTGGAATCAACTATCATAAAAGCGTCAAAACAAAGCGCTTACTAAACAGATTAAATCCGGTTATTTTCAGCCCTTCCAATAAAACACATTCAATTTCGGCGATAAACCAAAATGATTCTTATATTTGTTTTCACTGAAAATCAGGCCAGGCAGAATATGCAAAAAATTCGTTTGAACATTTTGGGACTTTCCGTAAGCCAAACACAATCAGGGGCATACGCATTGGTTTTGGCGGAGGAGAATGGAGAAAGGAGAATTCCGATCATTATCGGGCCTGTAGAAGCACAGGCTATTGCTATTCAGTTGGAAGGCTTAAAACCTCCCCGGCCGCTTACCCACGATTTAATAAAAAACATCGCCCTTGCTTTTGATATTTCGCTTCTGGAAGTAACTATTTACAAGCTGGAGGAAGGAATTTTCTATTCGGAGCTATTGTGTGAAATGGGCGGCAAAGAAATAAAGGTGGATTCCCGCACTTCTGATGCAGTTGCCCTGGCACTCCGGTTCCGTTGCCCCATTTATACTTCGGAAGAAATATTAAAAAAAGCCGGAATTGTGTTGGAACAGGAAGATGAAGAGTCGCCGGTAAGAAGCATTTTTGATGAAGATTACGATGAACCGGTTCCGTCGTCATATGCGCATTATTCAACCAACGAGTTGCTGGAGTTGCTGGACGAAGCCATTCAGAATGAAGATTACGAAAAAGCCTCTTTGATAAGAGACGAGTTAAATAAAAGAGAGAAATAACGGTAAACGGTCCGGGTTCAAATTCCAGGTTTTAGCCAACTGCCGGACACCTACTATGTGAAAATAAGACAAACACGTTAAAAGGATGAAACAAGTTTTATTCTTGCTGGTAATACTTACCGGCATTTTCTTTTTTCAGCCGGCATTCGCCCAGCAAGATTCAAGTATACAGCTTACCAATAGCCAGATTCAGGTTGAAGAATCTGCAGAAAGTATAACAACTACGGTTGCTTCTGTCGAACCGGAGAACGCCAAAGACAAGGCCATCATCCTTTTAGCCAAAAAACGGGAACACCCTTTTTCCATTGTTACCCTGTTAAGGGGTCTGCTCGGGATGGCAGTTTTAATCTTTATCGGTTTTATTTTTAGCCGCGACCGAAAGAACATCCCCTGGAAAACCGTTGGAGTTGGCTTGCTTATTCAAGTTTTTCTGGCGCTGGGAATCCTATACATTCCCGCCATACAGATCACTTTTGAAGTACTGGGAAAGATATTTGTTAAAATTCTTGACTTCACAAAAGAAGGAAGCACCTTTCTTTTGGGCGATCTGATGAATGCCGACACTTATGGCTACATCTTTCTTTTCCAGGTTTTGCCCACCATCATCTTTTTCTCGGCATTAACCAGTTTATTGTTTTACTGGGGCATTATCCAGAAAGTGGTGTACGGGTTAGCATGGGTATTCACTAAAGCACTGAAAATATCAGGTGCGGAAGCGCTCTCTGTAGCCGGAAATATATTTCTCGGACAAACCGAATCTCCGCTGATGATCAAAGCCTACCTCGATAAGATGAGCAAGTCAGAGATACTGCTTGTTATGACAGGCGGAATGGCTACATTGGCCGGAGGGGTTTTGGCAGCCTACATTGCACTGCTTGGAGGCGACGATCCGGTTTTGCGTCTGGAATTTGCCAAGCATTTGTTAACCGCTTCGGTAATGGCTGCGCCTGCTGCCATCGTGTTTTCGAAAATGCTGGTGCCTCCCACCGAAGAAATCAATAAACAAATTGAAGTAAGCAAAGAAAAAATCGGAAGCAATGTGCTGGATGCCATTTCCAACGGAACAACCGAAGGAGTGAAACTCGCCGTAAATGTTGGTGCCATGCTACTGGCTTTTATCGCCTTTATTGCCATGTTTAATTACACCATCGGAAAAATAGGAAGCTGGACGCATCTGAACGAGGTAATTGCCGAAATTACCGATGGAAAATACCACGAGCTTTCATTGCAGTTTATTTTGGGTTACACCTTTGCGCCACTTATGTGGCTGATTGGAGTAACACCGGAAGACATCGCAGTGGTTGGGCGCCTTTTGGGAGAAAAACTTATTCTGACGGAATTTATCGGCTACATCAGCTTGGCTGACTTAAAAGCGGCCGGTGCCTTTACCGAGACCAAATCAATTATAATGGCTACCTATATTTTATGCGGCTTTGCCAACTTTTCTTCCATCGGAATCCAGATTGGAGGGATCGGAGCTCTTGCTCCGTCAAGAAGGGTATTGCTTTCAAAATACGGGGTTCCTGCGCTGTTGGCAGGCACGCTGGCATCATTAATGAGTGCGACAATAATTGGAATGATTTTAGGATAAAAGACCATTAGGTTTTTATTTTTCTTTTTTGTACCTTGCATGACGTAACTGTTATTTGACGGTTACAAAAACAATTAAAGATAAACTATAAGGGTAGAACAACAGTATTTATGATTGGTTTTGTGTTTAGGGGTTTGTAATTATCAGTCATCTTCAAAAAAGCGTCCATAATGTTCTGCCCTTTTTTCTTTGACACACAGCAGCAAGAGTAAAGATTACCATTGCGATCAAGTATAAAATATTCAACAGAATTTAAGTGATGCCCGACGTTAACGCCGGGTTTTTGTTTTTATAGCAAAGAAAGTTTTAGAAACGAGTGTTCGAAAAATAAAGTATGCCGTGCAGTCACAGCCAACATCCTCCTATTTGTTGTTTCGGTAAATATCCCGGATGCCTAAAACGATAAAGATCAGTAATAAAATAACTACGACCACCAGTATCACCCTGACAAAATACATAAGAATAGCTCTTTAAAATTAGCAGAATCAAATGTAGAAATTTTAATCAATTGATGTTGCATTACGGAGAGTTTACATCGTCGCATACTCTGAAAGCTTTTATGAAAGCTAAGCTTGCCACCCAAGTCGGGGTTTGTTGCTCATCAACAAGGCATAACCCTAAGTTAAACTCTGTCTTTCAAACATTGAACTCTGAACTTTTCATTGTACATTTGCACCTCAAATTTTTTCGTAGAATTCTGAAAGAGAAAAACATGGAAATTCCTAGCAAGTACAACCCGTCAGCGGTTGAAGATAAGTGGTACAAATACTGGATGGACAACCAATATTTCCATTCTACCCCCGATGAAAGAGAGCCTTACACCATTGTAATACCTCCGCCCAACGTAACCGGAGTTTTGCACATGGGACATATGCTGAACAATACCATTCAGGATATTTTGGTGCGTCGTGCACGCATGACCGGCAAAAATGCCTGTTGGGTACCCGGCACCGACCACGCATCAATTGCCACCGAAGCAAAAGTGGTAAACAAACTGCGTGCTGAAGGAATTGACAAATACGATCTTTCGCGTGACGAATTCTTAAAACATGCCTGGGAATGGACCGACAAACACGGCGGCATCATCCTGGAGCAATTGAAAAAACTGGGTGCTTCGTGTGACTGGGACCGCACTGCGTTTACCATGGACGAAGCCCGCAGCGAATCGGTGATCAAGGTTTTTGTCGACTTGTTCAACAAAGGACTGGTTTATCGAGGCGTACGCATGGTTAACTGGGATCCGGCTGCCAAAACGGCACTTTCCGACGAAGAAGTGATCTACAAGGAAATGCAGGGAAAACTGTATTACCTAAACTACAAAATTGAAGGTGAAGATGGTTTTGTTACCATTGCAACCACACGCCCTGAAACAATTTTGGGTGACACGGCCGTTTGTGTGAATCCGGCAGATGAACGTTTTTCACACCTCAAAGGAAAACGCGTTTTAGTACCGCTTCTCAATCGTTCAATCCCGATTATTCAGGATGAATACGTGGACATGGAATTTGGTACCGGTTGTTTAAAAATTACACCGGCACACGATATTAACGACTACGAGATCGGGTTGAAACATAACCTGCCTTCAATCGATATTTTTAACGACGACGGAACCTTAAGCGAAAAAGCCGAAATGTTTATCGGCCAGGATCGTTTTGATGTCCGTAACATCATTATTCCGGAATTGGAGAAAGCGGGCAACCTCGCAAAGGTGGAGGATTATACTAATAAGGTGGGTTTCTCGGAAAGGACCGATGTGATCATCGAGCCAAAACTTTCGGCACAGTGGTTCCTGAAAATGGACGAACTGGTAAAACCGGCGCTGGAGAACGTGATGAATGACAACATCCAGTTCCATCCGGCGAAATTCAAAAACATATACAAACACTGGATGGGCAACATCAAGGATTGGTGTATCAGCCGCCAGTTGTGGTGGGGACACCAGATTCCGGTGTATTATCTGCCCGACGGAACTTTTGTTTGTGCAGAAACCGCAGAAGAAGCACTGAAACTGGCCCGTGAAAAATCGGGGAATGCAAGTTTAACAGCTGCTGACCTGAAACAGGATGAAGATGCACTGGATACCTGGTTCTCAAGCTGGTTGTGGCCCATCTCTGTTTTCGATGGTATCCGCGATCCAGAAAACGAAGAGGTAAATTATTATTACCCCACTTCTGACCTGGTAACAGCGCCTGATATTATTTTCTTTTGGGTGGCCCGTATGATTATTGCAGGTTACGAGTACCGTAATGAACTACCATATAAGAATGTGTATTTCACAGGGATGGTACGGGATGCACAACGCCGGAAAATGTCGAAGTCGCTGGGTAACTCACCCGATCCGCTGGATTTGATTGCCAAGTACGGTGCCGATGGTGTTCGCGTGGGCATGCTGCTTTGCTCGCCTGCCGGTGGCGATTTACTTTTTGACGAAAGCCTGCCGCAACAGGGCTCCGGTTTTGCAACCAAAATCTGGAATGCTTTCCGCCTGGTGAAAAACTGGGAAGTTTCTGCCAACATCGAACAGCCGGAACATTCCAAATTGGCTATTGAGTGGTTTAACAACAAACTGGGAGAGGTGGTTGCAACCTTGAACAACCAGTTTGATCAGTTTCGTATTTCAGAAGCATTGATGACGGTTTACACCACTGTTCGCGACGAGTTTTCGGGCTGGTTGCTCGAAATGGTAAAACCTGCTTATCAACAGCCGATTGATGCGAAAACCTACAACGAAGTGGTGGAGTTGTTCGACCAGATGTTGCGCCTGATGCATCCGTTTATGCCGTTTATCACCGAAGAAATCTGGCAAATGCTAACCGAAAGGAAAGACGGTGAAAGCATTATGATCAGCCAGCTACCAAAAGCTGAGAAATACGACGAAGCTTTACTCGCCGCTTTTGAAAATGTAAAAGAAGCGATCTCCGGTATTCGTAAAATCCGTACCGATAAAAACATTCCGAATAAAGACACACTCGAATTAAAAGTACAGGCGGGAGACAAAGGTTTTGAGCCGCAATTCAACAGTGTAATATTGAAGATGGCCAACCTTTCTTCTTTCGAAATGATAACTGAAGAAGTTCAGGGCGCCGCATCCTTCCGCGTAAAATCGACCAACTTTTACGTTCCGATGGAAGGATTTATTGATGCGGAAGAAGAGCTGAAAAAACTCGAAGAAGAACTGAAATACACCCAGGGCTTCCTGACATCGGTGATGAAGAAACTGAGTAACGAGCGTTTTGTTAGTGGGGCACCCGAAGCAGTAGTTGCCAAGGAAAAAGCCAAACAAGCCGATGCCGAGGCAAAAATTAAAGTACTGGAAGAACGAATTGCTTCGATGAAATAAATCCAATTAATCATAGCATGGCTTCGAGTCATGCTATGATTAATTTCTGCGAACACACTACCTTCTTAACTTCTGTTAAAAGCCGGTTAAAATTTGTTATTTCAGTTCCCAAGTCAATCTTTTGCATAGTTTTGTAGAAGTTTCGAAACTGCTCTTATGCGAAAAATACTGGCCATACTAATTTTCCTGTCTATTTTTTCCGGTATTCAGGCTCAGGATACTTCTGTTGATCCAATGTTGATTGAGCTAAAGGCAAGGTTATTAAGCACAGCCGACAGCTCGGCCGTCCCTTATGCCAACATTGTTTTGCATCGTACCCACAGCGGAACCATTACCAACAACGATGGTTACTTTTCGTTGGAAATGCTGAATATCGACAGTCTCGAAGTAACATCGGTTGGCTATAAAAAAACAGTCCTCAAAATACCATCTTATTACACCGGATTCGAAACACTCAACTTCTACATGGAGCCTGTTCTCTACCGTGTAGGAGAAGTTACGGTGGAAGGGCAATCGCGGCAACTTGATTATTTTGAACACGGACAACCAACGGTGATTCCACCGGAGTTACGCGGAGATGCATTTAATGAAAAGCCTCCGGTACTGGCTGCTTTTTTCAATCCCGTTTCATTTTGGCAATACCACCTTAGTAAAAAGGAAAAACGGAAACGTGCCGTACGCGAGGACATGGCCGTGATGCGCAACTGGGAGATGCACTCCTTGAATTACAACAAGGAAATGGTGATCAAACTAACCGGACTGAATGAAGCCTATGCCGACACCTTTATGGTGTGGTTTAACGGCCAGAATGTACTTCCCTACACCGCTTCCGAGTATCAGGTTCGTGCTTCCATTGTTGAATACTACCAGCTTTTCAAAATCGACTATGGGTTAAAATAATGTTTTTGAATGTTTGAATTCATAATTCAACTAAATCAATAATAGATGTTAATAAAATACTATTTTGTATTTTATTTCAAGAGGATGATTATATCATTTCGAAAGTAATACATTAAATAAAATATCGAATCAAAGCAAAACAGCATTAAATAGTATTGATTTGAAATTTCTATTCAAGAATGACAAATTAATATCTAGAACTATAACAATCTGACCAGCACTTAGATGTTCTTTAACACACACTTTGAGATTTACACTAGTGTAACTTGCATAAGCATATTAAACAATTTAAATCTCAAAGTCATGAAACAATTAATGCTAGCCGTAATGGCTGTCGTCCTTGTTGCGGGTACAGTCTTGGCAGAAGGCAACCAAATTCCTCTTATCGGATCTAAAGCTCCCAGCATCAAAGCTCAATCCACTGACGGAAAAATTACATTTCCGGATGATTTTGGCTCCAGTTGGAAAGTCCTCTTTAGCCACCCGGCTGATTTCACTCCTGTGTGCTCATCTGAGTTACTCGAGTTGGCTAATCTACAACCCCAGTTCAACAAAATGGGGGTCAAAGTAGCTGTTATTTCCACCGACAATGTAGCGGTGCACAATATGTGGAAAGCTCATCTGGAAGATATTAACTACAAAAACCATGGCAAAATCGACATTCATTTCCCGCTGATTGAGGATGTGGATGGTGTTGCCTCTCGAAAATACGGTATGTTGCATGAACCCACCAGCACCAACCGCGATATTCGCGGCGTATTCATCATCGACGACAAAAACGTAGTCAGGGCTATTAACTTCTATCCCGTTCAGGTTGGACGAAATATGCAGGAAATTGTACGATTGGTGCAGGCACTTCAAACGACCGACCGCATGTACGTTTACACCCCGGCCAATTGGGAACAAGGGGATGACTACATTGTTCCTTATTTTCCCTACACCAAAGCAGAGGTGGCCGCCAACCCGGAAGTTAAAGACCTTTATTACGAGGTAAGCGACCGCATGTGGTTTATGAAAGCCAAAGAGCAGCAGGTGGTTCTAAACAACGACAAATAATCATTGCAGTTTTTTTCATAGAACAATAAACAGCAGTTAGGTTGACTCTTCCGCACAAAAAAGCCCTGCAAAATTGCAGGGCTTTTGATTTATCTGGCTTACGAGTTCTATTGTCCTATCTCACTTTTCAGAAGCTTCACCTGGTTTTGCAACTTGGTGATGGTCGCATCTTTTTCGACCATTTCCTGTTGCAGCTTTGCCGCATCCGACTTAACTTTCTCAAGTTGCGACTGCAGGTTCTGTGCACTCGACTGTCCGGCACTGATCTGCCCCTGTAATACTTTTGCCTGGTCGTTTAACTTGTTGATTTCGAAATTCTTTTCCTCCAGCTGAAGGTCTTTTCCCGACATTTCATTTTCAAGTCTGTCAACCTTTGCCTGAAGCGACTGTATGTTCTTTTCTTTCGATTCCAAAGCATTGCTTAACCGCTGTTTCTCAAAGTCGAGGTTAAAACTGGTTTCTTCCAGCGAGCGGGTTTGCTTGTTCAGATTAGCCATCATATTGCTTATTTCTCCCTTTAACGAATCGATGTATTGATCTTTCATGGCATTACTTTCCATCAACTCGTTTTTCATCGCTTCAAAATCAGCAATCAGGGCCTTAATTCTGGCAGCTTTGTCTTTGTTTTCGGCATCAAGCTTTCGCGAAAGCTCTTCAGCTTTTAAACGACCGTTTTCCATTTCAACGTATTTCTTTTTCGAAACACAGGATGACACCGAAACAGCCAGTATAGCCAGTAAAATGATCAGGTATGTGCGATTCATAATTTTCTGTTTTTGATGAATGAAACAAATATAATAATTAATGCCAAGACGCCGGAACTTGCTGCTTTCAGTTTAAATTGATAATCACCCGTTTTTTCAACATATTCGGTCCTTAACATATACTATTTTGAATTGATAACGTTTTAAAGAGGTGAATGGTATTAATTTTTTATTTTTAAGGTGTTTTAGCAAAAACAATGCCTCTTTCGGACTGAACGGCGCAAAAATTGTAGACCACGGAAAACAGAACATAAAATTTCAGAACAATGAAAACGAAAACAATATTCAGCTTTATCATACTAGCCCATTTGTCGCTTCTCTCTTTTGCCCAGCAAGGGAGTAAGGTTGCACACGTTTTAAAAGGAAAAGTAATTAATGCAGAAAGCAATCAGCCGGTTTCCTACACCAACATTGGACTGGAAGGAACTTTATACGGAACAGCCAGTGACGAAGAGGGAAACTTTGAATTAAAAATTCCGGAAGACCTGAAATCAAAAAATATTTTCTTCTCCGCCGTTGGCTTTCAAAACCGGCAGTTTCCATTGACAGAGTTATTTGGCAAAGAGTTTAACATTGTAAAGCTCAGGCCGCAATCGTACGATGTGGACAAAGTGGATGTTGCCGGCCAAAACATGGTGTTGATCCGCATCCTGCGAATGGCTTCGGAAAACATTCGGTATAATTACGGCGCCGGCCCGTTTAACCTGCACTGCGATCTGTCTGTCCTACAATCGAGGGAAGATTCTGTTCTGAAAGATGTGAGTGCCAAGGTACTTATTTATGATAAAAACGGGTACTCTACACCGTCTCCCGAAAATGCATTTCTTTCGCGTAAATACAAAGTAACCAAACCAGCCGGGAAAGAAGACTACACCTTCTCTACCGCGCAACTGGGAATCGACGAGTTGCTTAACCTGGACTGGGTCCGGTCTGCATCCGGAATTTTAAATCCTGCCCTTCTGAACGACTACACACTGAAACTGGAAAGTCAACCCAACATTGATGGGAAAGAATACTGGGAAATTGGCTTTGTTCAGAATAAGCCAACGCTTGAAGGATCGGGAGATTTTTATGCTACTTTGTTAGATGGAAGCATATTCATTAATAAAGAAGACTATTCGGTAAAAAGTATTGCGGTCAATGTCCAGTCAGCCAAAAACAATACGCAGGGAAGAGGATTGGGAATCAGTAAATCCAATGCTGACTTTTACAGTAATGTAAACTATGTTTTTATCGTAAGCTATGAGAATCTGCTGATAAAAAAGATCGCATTAAGCAAACAATACATATATAACAACAAAGAAGTAGCCGAACATTCTGTACTTACTGTTAACCGCGCCCACGCCAATAACCTGACGGTACTAAACAGCCGGAATTATTTCGCGGGAGAATAGCTATTTCAAAACAGTAAGGCTTTTTATTTGATCCACATAGTTTCGTCCGGAAACCAGCAGCGACTGATTTAAATCGTTCATCCGTATTTTACATCGGGAATTGGTGTGCTTTACGACTTCCTTCACGAGCATACGGTTTACCAGTAAAGCTCGCTGAATGCGGACAAAATTACCAGTAAGTTTATCTTCCAGGTCTTTAAGGGAATAGTCAGAAACATAGCGTTTCCCGTTTATGGAATGAATGGTCACATATTTTTCCTCGGCCTGGAAATACGAGATATCCTCGACATTCAGGATCAGCATTCTGTCGCCCAACTTAACCGGAATCGTGGTTATTTCATTATGGAATGATTGTGCAGTGACTTCATTAATCAGGGCAAGCAACTGCTGACGGTCGGTACGTTGGCGCAAAAACACCAGTTTTTCGATCGATTGCTCCATCCGCTCTGCTTTTACCGGCTTCACCAGGTAATCAACACTGTGCGTTTCAAAGGCTTTCAATGCAAACTCATCGTGGGCCGTACAAAAGATAACCAACGGCGAATGTTCAATTTGTTGCAACACCTCAAAACCATTTAACCCGGGCATTTGAATATCCAGAAAAATCAGATCCGGCTTAAGGGAATCAATCATCGCTTTGCATTCGACTCCGTTTTTTGCTTCGCCAATAACTTCAATCGTTTCAGAAAAAGGCACAAGCAGTTTTTTCAACCTTTCTCTGGCCAGTTGTTCGTCATCGGCAATAATGGTGCGGTATTTAGTCGTTGTATTCATTTTATGCGAGGTGTTTAGGTAAAACAAATTCAATATACTTTTCCGGGTCGTTCTGCCAGTTAATGCTGGCTTTGCTACCATAGATCAGTTGCAAGCGTTCGTGGGTGTTTCGGATACCAAAACCACTCATTGGCCCATCCGGAAAACTGGGGCCGTTGTCGTAAACACGGATGCTGATTTTATTAAATTCCAATTCGAAAACAACAATCCGGACTTCACCATTTTCCAATAGTTTTGAAACGCCGTGCTTTACTGCATTTTCTACCAGCGGTTGAATCAGTAGCTGTGGTATCTGTACCGATTTCAACTCTTCCGGGCATTCAAGCGAATAAGCGAGCCGCTCGCCAAAACGCACCTTTTCAATATTGAGGTAGGTCTCAACGGCTTTTAATTCGTCGGAAAGAGGGTTGGTTTGCTTTTGTTCGCGGTTGATCGAGTATTTGAAAAAATCGGAAAGCGACAGAGCCATTTGCTCGGTTTTCTTTGGATCGATGGAAGCCAGGCTGGCAATTGAATTTAGAGAATTATACAGAAAATGCGGATTGATCTTCGCCCGCAACGACTGCAGTTCTGCTTTCCGGTGCATCTCACTCATCCGGGCCAGTTCCACATCTTTTTGGTTGATGATACTTTCTGATTTCCTGTTAAAGAAAATGAAGAATACTCTAAAAATCGCGATCAATATAAATACAGTCTTAGTCGAAAGTAAAATAGTAACAACATCAAATGGATTCTTGGATTTATCGGTCTCCACAAAAAGTAAGAATAAAATCAATATCAATGTTGTAGGAACAAGCAGGGTTGTCACAAACGGAAACAAAATCGAAACTACTAGTGATTTATTATCCTCCAGTATCTTTTTCTCAGCAAAATATATAATCACAATTGAAGCAAAACTAACCGCCGCGAATATTAAAAGCACTTTTATAAGCTCCTTCGACAAAGCTGCATATAAAGTGGTAATAATAGAAGAATTAGGAATCAAGTATGACAGAAACAGATTTAAAGAAAGGTAAAGAAGTGCCGTAAACAATACCCAACAACCTTGTTTAAAATACTCCCAAAAAACATAATTGTGACGTTTGAAAACTCCTCGATTAAGAAGAAATATAAAAAACAAAGTAGTAATCAATATTGAAAGAATATTAGTAAGGAGTGCTATCGATGTTGCATATTTTAACTTCGCAGGATTTAGGGGAATTTTACGCTTATCAACAACCTTCTTTGATCTGGATGTCTTTAACTTTTCATCATACTTAGCGGAATAAACCTCCCGAATAACATGAAAATCAACGAAATTATCAACCACAACGTTTTCTGGTGTTGTCACGGTAAAAACACTTAATGGAAGCTTGGTCATTAATTCAGGTGTTTGAGAGTAATTCACCAAACTCCTTATTACATGGTAATACAGAATTTGATTTCTTTCTTCAGCCTTAACTCCTTCGGGAATATTGATTGGCTGAGTTGTTAAAATGATTTCCTGGTTATTGTGATTTCCAAGGCGTACTCGGGGATAGGCTTCACTATCCGGTTTATTTATTTCCAGAATCAGGTTGCAAGTTCCTTCCTGAATTAGGTACACCTCCCATTTATCAATATAGAGATTAAGGCTATCTATAAGTTGCTGAACAAAAGCAGAGTCGCCCGATGTAAGGTTTCCATCAAGCCGGATAAGAATATTTGAATAATACCTGGTTGGTACCTCTTTCGTAACAAAATACTTTTCGACTATATCTTTTACCTCTTTTTTAGTTAAATCTTTCTGTGCAGATGCCGAGGTAGACAGAAATGCAAATGCGAAGAAAAGAATTATCCAATATTTCATAACAGGTTGATTAGAAGTTTTAGTTAAAGAAAGCAAGTGAATTTCTATTCTGAAAATTTATTATGATAAGATGCAGTACCAAAAGGACAAAGTGCAAAGAAGGCTTTTTTTATCATAAAAAAACGGAAACACCGACTGGCGGCATTTCCGTTGCAATTCTATTGTAATTGAATTGTTAGGTTTACTTTTCAGCTTTGAAGAGCTCTTCTTCTTTTACCACTTTTACCAGCATACTGTCTTTCAGCGTACGGTTTATCGCGTTGTAAGGCGCAGTAATAACCTGATCACCTTCAGCTAAACCTTTCAGAATTTCAATGCTAGCGTTGTCCTGAATACCGGTGGTTACTTCCACTTTCTTAGCCCGGTCGCCGTTCAAAACAAACACTACCTCCTGTTTTTCCTCGCGCGTTGCACTTTCTTCGGTGGTTTCGGTGGGTGTTGTGGTCTCTGTCTCTTCGGCAATCTCTTCGGTACCGCCGCCTTCTTTTTTAATGCGGGTGGTAACGGACGATATCGGCACCGAAATCACATTATCGCGGGTCTCTGTCAAAATATCAACCGTAGCTGACATTCCGGGACGGAACGGATAACGGTTGCCTTCTTCCGGCTTAATCAGATCGGCGTAAGAATCCTTCAAAAGCAGCACCTTTACATCGAAGTTGGTCACCTGGTCGGCAGTGGTTCCAGTGGTACTCGCCGAGTTGGCGATTTCGGTTACAATCCCTTTGAACTTGCGGTTCAGGTAAGCATCCACTTCCACCAGCGCGGTATCGCCTTTCATTACCTTTACAATGTCGTTTTCGTTCACCTCTACCTGCACTTCCATTTTTTCAAGATCGGCCACCGTCATCATATCGGTTCCCGACATCATGCTGGTTCCAACCACGCGTTCGCCTTTTTCAACGTTCAAAGCCGAAATGGTTCCCGGAATCGGTGCATAAATCTTGGTTTTGGTCAGCTGTTCCTGTGCTTCCGACAACGAAGCTTCAGCACTGCGAACTGAATATTCGGCGGCCATCACTTCCGACTCGGCCACTTTGTAAGCAGCTTCTGCGGTTTCAAATTCAGCCACCGGAATGGTTCCCTTGTCATAAAGTTCTTTCGATCGTTTGTACGAAAGTTCCCGTTCAATCAGCTGGGCTTTGGCCTGGGCCAACCGGGCTTTCGCAGAATTCACTGCAGCTTCGGAGCGGTTTACTGCCGAAATGTAAATCTCGGGTTTGATCACACAAAGCAGTTTGCCCTGGGCAACTTCATCGCCTTCTTCCACATACAATTCCACGATCTCACCCGCAACATCGGGGCTGATCTTCACCTCGGTTTCCGGCTGAATTTTTCCGTTGGCAGTTATAAACTCGGTAATGGTTTTACTTTCCACTTTCTGTGTGGCCACGCTGATGGTAAAGTCTTCACCAAACCACCCTTTTTTCTTTCCTATCACAAGGAAAATAATCGCAACAACCACAAGTCCGATAAGATAAGGCAGGATTTTCTTTTGCTTCATTCTGAAGTAGTTTTTTTATAGGTCAGCAATTGGTCTCTAAAATTACAAGAAAAAACAACTTGCCAATAAATATCCTGAATCTGTTTGCCGGCTTACTCTTTTATCAGCATCCGGGCAGTCAAACGGCTGTGTTGTTCCAGGTAAATATCTTTTTCTTTTACCATCCAGTCGAGTACATCTTCGGTGTAATGACGTATGGTAACCAGCGTTAACCCGGTATTGTACCTGATTTTATAGTGTTCCGAAAGTTCGCCAAACACTTCTTCCAGGTCTTCGTCGGTTGCATCGGCTACAATGTTCAGGTCGATGGCTGACTGTTGCATCAGCGTTACCTTGATCAGTTTTCCGATCAGGAAATTCACCACACGGTCGATGTCGTTGATCGAAATAATCGAAAAATCTTTGGCCGACAAGGTGATCAACACCTGGTTTTCTTTCAAAATAAAGATCGGTGGCAATTCAATCCGGTGATCGATTTTGTGAATAACGGTTCCTGGATCATCGGGCGAAACAAAAGAGCGTACCAACAAGGGGATGCCTTTATTGTGCAAGGGCTGCATGGTCTTCGGGTGAATTACTTTGGCTCCCGAGTGCGTCATTTCCACCGCTTCTTTATACGACAACTCGCTGATAAACACCGAATCCTTCATTTTTTTCGGATCGGCACTCATGATTCCCGGTACATCTTTCCAGATCGAAACACTCTCGGCTTCCAGAACACTTCCCAAAATAGCGGCAGTGAAATCGGAACCCTCCCTTCCCAGAGTAGTGGTCATGTTGGTGCTGGTCGATGCCATAAACCCTTGTGTAATATACACCTGTGTATCGCTGAAATTAAAATCTTCCTTTACCAGCTCGTCGGTCCATTCCCAATCCACTTTGGCATCGCGGTAAGTATCGTTGGTTTTCAGGCTGCTGCGCACATCCATCCATTTGTTAGGCTGCCCCGCTGCATTCATATAATCACTTACAATGCGGGTCGAGATCAGTTCACCGTAACAAATTATCTGGTCGTATTCAAAGTTGTAATCGTACGCGGGGCGGGTTTTCAGTTTGTGCTCCAACTCGTTGAACAACTCATACACTCCCTGTGGCATGCCTTTTTCGCCAAACAGTCCTTCGATCACTTCCATGTGATACTCTTTGAACTGCTTTGCAATCTCCCACTTCCGATCGCTTTGATCGTAATACGCTCTCACCAGCGTTTCCAACAGGTTGGTGCTGTTTCCCATGGCCGAAATTACCACAGCCAGTTGTTCAGGTTCACGCTGAATAATATCACAAACATTTCTTACAGCCCCGGCGCTTTTTACCGAAGCTCCTCCAAACTTGAATACTTTCATCTTACATTAATTTGTTTCCGGTGGTTTTAATCGAAACGGGCAGTCCAATATTTTTATTCTGTTCAAATCTGCTTTCTGCCTGTTTCATGTACCTCTTATTTTGTAGTTACTGATTGATTCATTGCAATCTTTATGCAAATCTAATTTTTTCGGGCATATTCTGAATCGATCCGAAACGATGATTTCTTTTCGGTGGAAAATAGTTATTTTAGGTAGCATTCAAAAATTAAGCAAAATGAATTTATCATCCACAACAACACTGAACAACGGCTTGAAAATGCCCTGGCTGGGACTGGGAGTGTTTTTATCAAAAGAAGGAACGGAAGTGGAAAATGCAGTAAAAGTGGCGCTTGCCAACGGCTACAAAAGCATTGACACCGCAGCTATTTATAAAAATGAAAGGGGTGTTGGGAAGGCCATCCGCGAAAGTGGTATTCCGCGCGAAGATATTTTTCTGACGTCCAAAGTGTGGAACGCCGACCAGGGCTATTCCACCACCATGGCGGCTTTTGAGGAGAGCCTGGAGAAATTGCAGACCGATTACCTCGATCTGTACCTGATTCACTGGCCCAAGGGAGAAAGATCGAAAGAAACCTGGAAAGCAATGGAGGAACTTTATCAAAAAGGCAGAATGAAAGCAATCGGTGTCAGCAATTTTCTGGTGCATCATTTAGACGATTTTCTGCCACATTGCAAGGTAATGCCAGCGGTTAACCAGGTAGAGTTTCATCCCGAACTCATTCAGCCCGATCTGCTGGCTTACTGTCAAAAGAAAGGCATCCAGCTCGAAGCCTGGTCGCCCATTATGAAAGGACGGGTAAACGATGTTCCCCTTATGCAAGAGCTGGCGGCCAAATACGGAAAAACTCCGGTTCAGATCGTACTTCGCTGGGACATTCAGAAAGGCGTGGTCACCATTCCCAAATCCGTAACACCGGAGCGGATCATTGCCAATGCGGCTATTTTTGGTTTTGAGCTTTCGCCCGAAGACATGGACAAAATCGATGCACTCGACCAGAACAAGCGCATCGGAGGACACCCGGATCATATTACGTTTTAGGAAGTGAGTACCATGATAAAACACAAAGGATGTAGATTTAAGACCCCTCCCAACCTCCCCAACGGGGAGGAGATTGGCAGCTAACCACTTGTTACGACAAAGTCCCCCTTTGGGGGATTTAGGGCGTCAACAACATTATGAATGGACAACAACGATAAAAATAAACGACCAGGCTGGCATACTGCAAATGCTGATTTCTATCGACAATACAGTGATGCAAGAAGATACTTGCTATTGTCTATGACTTCTTCGGAAAAATTGCTATGGCAGCAACTTAGGGGCAAAAAGTTAGGAGTAAAATTCAGACGGCAACATGTAATTGAAACGTTTATACCCGATTTTGTAGCTTTGTCTATTAAATTAATCGTTGAAGTGGATGGTAAAATCCATTTAAAACAAAAACACAGAGACAAAGAACGAACAGAATTTTTGGAAATGATGGGATACAAAGTGATCCGGTTTACCAACGAAGAAGTCGAAAGCGATATCGATGAAGTTATCAGAAAAATAAAATTAAATATTGAATTATTGACTTCTCCCAACCTCCCCAACGGGGAGGAGATTGGCAGCTAACCACTTGTTACGACAAAGTCCCCCTTGCGGGAATTTAGGGGTCAAAAAAACTGAACCTTTCGTAGAGATCAAATATGAACTAACTGATAAGGAAAAATTGAAAAATGAAATTGTCAGATAAAGCAACAAAGAGCATCCCTCCCAACCTCCCCAACGGGGAGGAGCCAGACTATTAACTATTTGTAGCAACAAAGTCCCCCTTTGGGGGATTAAGGGGGTCAAAATGTCTTGTCCTAAAATAGGTTTACACAAAAA
>NZ_JADWYJ010000011.1 GCF_021354595.1 Maribellus sp. CM-23
AGCCTCCGTCCTATCCTACACATCACTTACCCAGAGTCAATGCGAAGTTGCAGTAAAGGTTCACGGGGTCTTTCCGTCCCGTTGCGGGTAAACGGCATCTTCACCGTTACTACAATTTCACCGAGCTCACGGCCGAGACAGTATCCAGATCGTTACACCATTCGTGCAGGTCGGAACTTACCCGACAAGGAATTTCGCTACCTTAGGACCGTTATAGTTACGGCCGCCGTTTACCGGGGCTTCATTTCAATGCTTCTCTTGCGATAACATCCCCACTTAACCTTCCGGCACCGGGCAGGTGTCAGGCCCTATACGTCATCTTTCGATTTAGCAGAGCCCTGTGTTTTTGATAAACAGTCGCCTGGATCATTTCTCTGCGGCCTGCATTGCTGCAGGCTCCCCTTCTCCCTAAGTTACGGGGTCATTTTGCCTAGTTCCTTAGCCGTGAATCACTCGAGCGCCTCAGGATTCTCTCCTTGACTACCTGTGTCGGTTTGCGGTACGGGCCGCTATACTCGCTTTTCTTGGAAGATAACTCACTGCTTCGCTTCGCCCGAAGGCTAGGCTCAACGTACTATTCCGTCAGTACCTAGCAGCTACATATCTCCGTCACTTTTATTGTATAGCGGGCGCAGGAATATTAACCTGCTTGCCATCGGCTTCCCCCTTCGGGTACACCTTAGGTCCCGGCTTACCCTGATCCGATTAACGTTGATCAGGAAACCTAAGTCTATCGGCGAGGAGGTTTCTCACCTCCTTTATCGTTACTTATGCCTACATTTGCTTTTCCAAACGCTCCAGCAAAGCTCACGCTTCACCTTCAACGCAGTTTGGAATGCTCCCCTACCACTTGTACATAGTACAAATCCATAGCTTCGGTGGTATACTTATGCCCGATTATCATCCATGCCCGATCGCTCGACTAGTGAGCTGTTACGCACTCTTTAAATGAATGGCTGCTTCCAAGCCAACATCCTAGCTGTCTAAGCAATCAGACCTCGTTTGTTCAACTTAGTATACACTTGGGGACCTTAGCTGATGGTCCGGGTTCTTTCCCTTTCGGACATGGACCTTAGCACCCATGCCCTCACTCCTGTGAAACATTTTACAGCATTCGGAGTTTGTCTGGATTTGATAGGCGGCGAAGCCCTCGCATCCAATCAGTAGCTCTACCTCTGTAAAACTATCACAAGGCTGCACCTAAATGCATTTCGGGGAGTACGAGCTATTTCCCAGTTTGATTGGCCTTTCACCCCTACCCACAGCTCATCCAAAGACTTTTCAACGTCTCCTGGTTCGGTCCTCCATGTTGTGTTACCAACACTTCAACCTGGCCATGGGTAGATCACAAGGTTTCGCGTCTAGCGCTACTGACTTTACGCCCTATTCAGACTCGCTTTCGCTTCGGGTACGTCTCTTAAAGACTTAGCCTCGCCAGTAACGACTAACTCGTAGGCTCATTATGCAAAAGGCACGCAGTCACTCCAATAAATTGAAGCTCCTACCGCTTGTAAGCGCACGGTTTCAGGTACTATTTCACTCCCCTGTTCGGGGTGCTTTTCACCTTTCCCTCACGGTACTTGTTCACTATCGGTCTCTCAGTAGTATTTAGCCTTACCAGATGGTCCTGGCAGATTCAGACAGGATTTCACGTGTCCCGCCCTACTCAGGGTACTGCTAGAATAGTATTGCTTACCTGTACGGGGCTGTCACCCTTTATAGCCGGCTGTTCCAAAACCGTTCCAGTTCAAAATATGTCTTCATGTCGCAGCCCTACAACCCCAACCTTGCCGAAACAAGATTGGTTTAGGCTCTTCCCTTTTCGCTCGCCACTACTAGGGGAATCACTATTGTTTTCTCTTCCTCCGCCTACTTAGATGTTTCAGTTCAGCGGGTTTGCCTCCCGGTTACCCGGGATATCCTAAAAGGATGGGTTGCCCCATTCGGAAATCTGCGGATCGATTCATATTTGCTAATCCCCGCAGCTTATCGCAGCTTGTCACGTCCTTCTTCGCCTCTGAGAGCCAAGGCATCCTCCGTACGCCCTTAGTAACTTTCTTTGGATATAAATCCTCGTATTGATTCAAAATTGTATCTCTTGTTTAAAAATAGTTGTCTCTATCTTGTGATTTGACTCTCGATAATTATTCGAAAATAATCATCAATTATTTTTCCCAACATGCCAAAGAACTTTAAAGCACATGAACAGACTAAACTGTTCTACTTACGTAGATAAATAAGGAATCGAACCTTAACCAATGCACCAGCATTATCTCTTGTTCATCATTTCTTTTTGAACGTTTACGACTTTTTCTAGTCTCTTGTGGAGAATAAGGGAGTCGAACCCTTGACCTCTAGAATGCAAATCTAGCGCTCTAGCCAACTGAGCTAATCCCCCAAATCTTAAGGTTAGAAGATTAGAGTTTGAGAATATTTGAATGGTTTTCATTCTAAAATTCCTCTATTCCAATATTCCGCCCTTCGCGGTAGTCCCGCCCAGACTTGAACTGGGGACCCCTACATTATCAGTGTAGTACTCTAACCAGCTGAGCTACGGGACTATTTAACAAAGCGCCAAGCTTTGAGCTGTTAGCTGTTAGCTGGCAAGCCCCGCTTGTAACTCTAGTATATTTTATAAAAAAGCAAGGTCCAAAATTGTCAATCTCGTCACAGAGTAAGTATGTAAACCTGTGCTCCAGAAAGGAGGTGTTCCAGCCACACCTTCCGGTACGGCTACCTTGTTACGACTTAACCCCAGTTACCGGTTTTACCCTAGGCCGCTCCTTTCGGTCACAGACTTCAGGCACCCCCAGCTTCCATGGTTTGACGGGCGGTGTGTACAAGGCCCGGGAACGTATTCACCGCGCCATGGCTGATGCGCGATTACTAGCGAATCCAACTTCATGGAGTCGGGTTGCAGACTCCAATCCGAACTGGGATCGGCTTTTGAGATTAGCATCACTTCGCAGTGTAGCTGCCCTTTGTACCGACCATTGTAACACGTGTGTAGCCCTGGACATAAGGGCCGTGCTGATTTGACGTCATCCCCACCTTCCTCTCACCTTACGGTGGCAGTCCCGCTAGAGTCCCCAGCATGACCTGATGGCAACTAACGGTAGGGGTTGCGCTCGTTATGGGACTTAACCCGACACCTCACGGCACGAGCTGACGACAACCATGCAGCACCTTGTAAATAGCCCCGAAGGGAAAGACTGTTTCCAATCTATGCAATCTACATTTAAGCCCAGGTAAGGTTCCTCGCGTATCATCGAATTAAACCACATGTTCCTCCGCTTGTGCGGGCCCCCGTCAATTCCTTTGAGTTTCAACCTTGCGATCGTACTCCCCAGGTGGATCACTTAATGCTTTCGCTCAGCCGCTTACTGTGTATCGCAAACAGCGAGTGATCATCGTTTACGGCGTGGACTACCAGGGTATCTAATCCTGTTCGCTCCCCACGCTTTCGTGCCTCAGCGTCAATTATGGCTTAGTAAGCTGCCTTCGCAATCGGCGTTCTGTGTCATATCTATGCATTTCACCGCTACACAACACATTCCGCCTACCTCAACCATATTCAAGACTTGCAGTATCAATGGCAGTTCTACCGTTAAGCGGCAGCATTTCACCACTGACTTACAAGCCCACCTGCGCACCCTTTAAACCCAATGAATCCGGATAACGCTTGCATCCTCCGTATTACCGCGGCTGCTGGCACGGAGTTAGCCGATGCTTATTCCTACTCTACCGGCAACACCTTACACGTAAGGTGGTTTCTTGGAGTAGAAAAGCAGTTTACAACCCATAGGGCCGTCATCCTGCACGCGGGATGGCTGGTTCAGACTCTCGTCCATTGACCAATATTCCTCACTGCTGCCTCCCGTAGGAGTCTGGTCCGTGTCTCAGTACCAGTGTGGGGGATAATCCTCTCAGAACCCCTAAGGATCGTTGCCTTGGTGAGCCGTTACCTCACCAACTAGCTAATCCTACGCATGCCCATCTTGTACCGTCGGAACTTTAATTGTTAAACCATGCGATTCAACAATGCTATGGGATATTAATCCACGTTTCCATGGGCTATCTCCCTGTACAAGGCAGGTTGCATACGCGTTACGCACCCGTGCGCCGCTCTCATCTCCCGAAGGAGAATCCCGCTCGACTTGCATGTGTTAAGCCTCCCGCTAGCGTTCATCCTGAGCCAGGATCAAACTCTCCGTTGTAAATATAAAAGTTTAAATATCCTTCGCTCCAGGTTTACTTGTCTCTCAGAAATCAACAAAGTTGGTTAAACCTTGCTTTTTTTATTTTTTGTGCTTCAAAATGTTAATGAACTTTGCGTAAAAAAACCAGCATCTTCATCTTCGATCCTAATGCCGGTCATCTACTTCCTACTATCTACTGACCTCCACTCCTTCTTCTTTCAAATCGCTCGTTTCAGTCAGAACTCGTTTCCCTCTTTTCGGGGCGACAAAGGTAATCAGTTTTTTGTATTCCCAAAAACTTTTTGAAGTTTTTTTCGCTTTTTTATTTTCCTGCTTCCCTTGTTCTGTAAAGGGTTCAAATACTGTTGCCAGCACCTTTCTCCTCTTTCAAAACTTCTCTCAGTCGCGTTAAGAACTTTGCTTTCTGTGAAAGCGGCGGCAAAGGTAGACATCTTTTCTTTTACTCCAAATTTTTGAAGCTTTTTTTTCAAAGTTTTTTATTCCCCGGGTCAACCTA
>NZ_JADWYJ010000012.1 GCF_021354595.1 Maribellus sp. CM-23
CCCATGTATAGGTTTCATCCGAACAGATGGTCACGTTTGTTACGATCGGCTGTGGTTCCGGAGTTACCGTCAGTGCCAGTACCGAGTCGGGAGCACAGTTGTTGCCTTCCAGCGTGAGGTCTACGTTTCCGTTGCTTCCAAGGTAGGTTACACCGTTTACTGCCCAGGTGTATGTTTCATCCGAACAGATGGTCATGTTTGTTACGATCGGTTGTGGTTCCGGAGTTACCGTCAGTGCCAGTACCGAGTCAGGGGCACAGTTGTCACCTTCCAGCGTGAGGTCAACGTTTCCGTTGCTTCCGAGGTAAGTAACACCGTTTACTGCCCATGTATAGGTTTCATCCGAACAGATGGTCACGTTTGTTACGATCGGCTGTGGTTCCGGAGTTACCGTCAGTGCCAGTACCGAGTCAGGAGCACAGTTGTCACCTTCCAGTGTGAGGTCAACGTTTCCGTTGCTTCCGAGGTAAGTAACACCGTTTACTGCCCAAGTGTATGATTCATCCGAACAGATGGTCACGTTTGTTACGATCGGCTGTGGTTCCGGAGTTACCGTAAGTGCCAGTACCGAGTCGGGAGCACAGTTGTTGCCTTCCAGCGTGAGGTCAACGTTTCCGTTGCTTCCGAGGTAGGTTACACCGTTTACTGCCCAGGTGTATGTTTCATCCGAACAGATGGTTACGTTTGTTACGATCGGCTGTGGTTCCGGAGTTACCGTAAGTGCCAGTACCGAGTCGGGGGCACAGTTGTCACCTTCCAGTGTGAGGTCTACGTTTCCGTTGCTTCCAAGGTAGGTTACACCGTTTACTGCCCAGGTATAGGTTTCATCCGAACAGATGGTCATGTTTGTTACGATCGGTTGTGGTTCCGGAGTTACCGTCAGTGCCAGTACCGAGTCAGGGGCACAGTTGTCACCTTCCAGTGTGAGGTCAACGTTTCCGTTGCTTCCGAGGTAAGTAACACCGTTTACTGCCCATGTATAGGTTTCATCCGAACAGATGGTCACGTTTGTTACGATCGGCTGTGGTTCCGGAGTTACCGTCAGTGCCAGTACCGAGTCGGGAGCACAGTTGTTGCCTTCCAGCGTGAGGTCAACGTTTCCGTTGCTTCCAAGGTAGGTTACACCGTTTACTGCCCAGGTGTATGTTTCATCCGAACAGATGGTCATGTTTGTTACGATCGGTTGTGGTTCCGGAGTTACTATAATTGTTACAGTATCTTTCGCTACACAATTGTTTCCATAGCTGACTTCAACAATATAATCTCCACTGTAGCTTGGGATAGCATTGCTTATCGTCGGGTTCTGCTCAATAGAAGAAAAACTTGCAGGCCCACTCCATAAATATGAATTAGCGCCTGAAACAGAGGAAGCAGTAAGCTCAATGTTTCCACCTTCACATACTGAGTTGTCAGTAGCTGATGCTGTAACAGTTTCTGTACAGCACTCATCTGCAATGATCTCGATTGAGGCTGTGTTCTCACACATGTATTGATCTCTAACTGTAATAGTGTAATTTCCAACAGTTAGATTTTCAAACAGATTGGAAGGCTGGAAGTTGTTGCCGTCAATGCTGTATTCCAAAGTGCCTGTACCTCCTGATGCAGTAACAGTAATTGTTCCCAATGTACCATCGCACCTTACTGAGGTGGTATCTAAACCAACGGAAATTTGAGCAGGAGTACTCACGTTCACATAAACAGGATCACTTTCTACTCCTTTCGAATCAGTAACTACTAAAGTAGCAATAATGTCACCTGTTCCCGTAAAAGTAACCTGTGGTTGTTGTTGGTTCAAAGAACCAGCAGAAGAACCTCCTTGAGTAAAAGTCCACTGATAAGAGGTGTATATTCCTGAACCTCCCGATGCGGACGCATCAAAGGTAACATCAATACCATTGGCTCCATTGTTGCAAATAGAAGCAACATAGGCATTTACACTAAGAGGAGCATCTACTTCAAAAATAATGTTTTGATAGTCTTTACATTTAGAACCAGTGTAGGGTTCAGCACAGGAGTGAATACGACCTAAATCTGTACTTTGACTGTAAAAGAGGATGGTGTTTAATAATTGGAATTTATCACCGCATGTCCAATTAAAAGTTCCAAAGCTAATAGTCTGATTTCCTGCATATACCGTTCCGGCGAATCCAATTATCATTGAGTCAGTTAATGAATCGTCGTTTTTTCGTAAATCAGAATAAAGTGCGACATCGTACCTCGTGGTATTTGCTGTTATATCGGCCTTTATTTGAACAACAATTGGAGTTCCATAAGTACAGGAAGTCTGAGTCAGTTCATTTCCTTGAAGGTCGGTAAGGAATATTCTGTTTAAAGTGAACTCTTTAGCAGTACAATTCCATGAGATGCCTGGGCAAGTTCGCATGTCATCATACGTTTGTGCATTTAAATAACCAGCTCCTAAAAACAGAAACATCAACCCCAGAAACAGGGTTCGTGTTAAATTTCGCTTGGGTAAAGTTGTTTTCATATCATTTGTTGTGTTAATAGTTACAAAACCACACAGTAATGTAATCGGCGCTCAATCCGCCCATTCAAACGAATGAATGATCAGTCATTTGCCGTAATTGCTTATAAACTTTTGTTGATATGAAATTTTCGGAAAGATGTAAATAACCCCTTATTTTTTATCTAACTTTAAATTTCAGAATCAATTATTGCTAATGCAAATTATGACTTAATAACATAAAATCCAAATTTTAGATTGATTCGCGTCGCCTCCATATTCAATATTTCAAATGTTTAGTACGTTTGCCTGTCTTTAAGCAATTGTTGTGCCTATTGGTTTAATGTACTGAAAATGAGTTGTTTGAATTTTTGTGTTTGCAGAAATGTGGTTTCATTTTGGGACAAAACTCCCGGGGTGAAAAATAAAATACCTTCAGGTGTTCTTCATGGTTAGGCTCTATATTAAATCATAAATTCATACTGTTATCAGACGACTGTTTGTTTAGTCAATGCATAATCATCACTTGGTTGACATAATGTATATGTTTTGTTGTTACATATATTCTCATTTTTTCATGTAGGTGTTATGTTTAGCTTCTTTCTTAGAAGACAAAATAGCAGGACCTTACACATATATAGCGTTTCGCTGGGGAATATTGTGAACAGCTACCCTAAGATTGCTATTGGAGTTATATTATATAATGTACTTCCGTCGGTTGAGTATCGCTTTGTACGATGTTATGCATTAAATGTGTTTTTAGATAATATATATTTCTATATAAAGCTATATGATAGGAACAATCGATAGCAATATACCATGCGACTCAGTAGGGGATACTGTTTCCTCGCAAGTTTGAAAAGTTAAGTTGCTGTTTTAAATGGTGACTTACTCTTCAATACTATAATATATGTTTGGAGTTTTCTCTGCAGCCTATCCCTCAGATTTCGTTGCGGAACCAGATAAAAGGGAGAATTGACAAGATCTTTTCACGTAACGGGCTTTCTTTTTGTATGGTAGATGCGGGGGAGAAAGTGCTGGTGGAGATCACGGAAGCCTCGCGGGAAAACATGGAGC
>NZ_JADWYJ010000013.1 GCF_021354595.1 Maribellus sp. CM-23
ACGGTAACTCCGGAACCGCAACCGATCGTAACAAACGTGACCATCTGTTCGGATGAAACCTATACCTGGAACGTTGACGGAGTTGAGTACTTCGGGGCTGACGGAGACACAACCGTTCATTACGAAGGCAACAGCTGTGCTGCTGATTCACTACTGAATATTACTGTTTTACAAACTACGCAAGCAAGTATCGACACTACAGTATGTGATATCTTAACCATCAATGATTCGATTTATACAGAATCGGGTACTTATGAGCAGCACTTTACAAACGCTGTTGGTTGCGACAGTATGTTGACAATCAACCTTACAGTATTGGGAAGCACTTTCGAAACCATCAACCGTATCGTTTGTGACCAGTTGACGATCAATGACTCAACATACACCGAATCTGGTCAATACATTCAGAATCTCACAAACGCAGCCGGTTGCGACAGTACTTTAACCATCAACTTAACGGTAAATGAAAGTCGTGAACTTACCTTGACAGAAACTGCTTGTGACTCATACGAATTAAACGATTCAGTATACACCGAAAGTGGAACATACATACAAAACCTGCAAACCGAGGCTGGATGTGACCTCACAGTTACCTTAAACCTGACCATTAAGAGAAGTACTGAGGAGATCATCGAAAGAACTGTTTGTAACCAACTAAGGATTAACAATACAATCTACACTCAATCCGGAACTTTCACTCAGCACTTGACAAATGCAGCCGGTTGTGACAGTACTCTTATCATCAGGCTAACTGTATTAAGTGAAGATCCGGTAGAATTGATCAGCAATGCAAGTGACCTCACTGTAGAATGTGACGGAAACGGCAACCTGGAAGATCTAAATAACTGGTTGCAGACAATTGGCGGAACAGGTGCTGCCCAGGCAGGATTTGGAACAATCAACTGGACCAACGATTTTGAAGCTCTGACACCGGGATGTTGCAACACCGGCTCGGTTCTGGTAACATTCACCGCTTACGATGGATGTCAGAATTCAGTATCAACCAGTGCAACATTTACCATTGTTGACAGCGAAGCTCCTGCATTCACCGCTCCTGAAGATATCACTATCTATTCAGGCGAAGAATGTCAGTACGATGCCAGCATTGAGGTTACAGGCGACGTAACTGACGAATCAGATGCTTGCTGCCCGGAACTGGATGCTACTTATACCGACGTGGTAGAACAGGGAGCATGTGCCGGAGAATGGGTAATCACACGTACATGGAACCTGGCAGATGCTTGTGTAAATCAGGCAGAACCCCAGGTACAGGTAATCACGGTTATGGATACCGTTGCCCCGGTGGCAGTTTGCAACAATATTACGATCCAACTGGGTTCGAATGGTATGGCCAGCATAACCGCTGATGATTTAAATGGCGGTTCAACCGATAATTGCGGCATCGACACAGTATTTATCAGCCAATACGATTTCACCTGCGGCGATCTTGGAACCAATGAAGTTACACTGACAGTAGTTGACAATTGCGGCAATACTTCAACTTGTACTGCTGAAGTAACTGTTGAAGCCGGAGAAGTTGACTGTGGTCAGGAAAGAATCATTGCCCAACCCGATGTACTTACCCTGGTTGTTTGTCCGGGCGGAATAGTGAATGGTTCGATCAACCTGCTCACAAACGACGAAGGCATTGGAACTTCAGGAATTACAATGAGTGCAGATAATATTCCGGACAATGTACAGGTAAACCTGACCGACGGAGAATTATTGTATGCCAACGAAGAACTGTCTGAAGCAGTAATCCAGTTTACTTATACCATTTGCAGCAATGCAAA
>NZ_JADWYJ010000014.1 GCF_021354595.1 Maribellus sp. CM-23
CTTCCCATTCCGAACAGAGAAGTTAAGCCCGCCAGCGCCGATGGTACTGCGTAACAGTGGGAGAGTAGGTCGCTGCCAACTTTATTAAAACCTGGTTCCGATAGGAGCCAGGTTTTTTTTTTATGCAATAAACCCAGGCATATTCAATCAAAAAGAAGATCCCAACTCTAGGGATCAAAAGTAAGCTTAGTATTTTCTCAATGCAATCCATTAGCTCGACCGTTCCGTCAGCGAATAGTTGACGCGTCAGCACAGTCGTTCCTTTAGATTTGCTACAGGAAATGCATTAAATCATCGTTATGTAGTGCAAGAATGAAACGCTGTTCGAATCTGAGACTCGGATATTGGTATTATACTAATTGTTTTCAGGGTGAGGCTTAAGCGAAACTCTGGAATTATAAGGGGTAAAGCCTATAGACAATCGAAAAGGCTTCAATAGTGCAACGAATTTAAGGCTCAATTCAATTGCTAATCGGTATTAGGTGATTCTTTTTGTATGGGATGATTTTGGATTAGCAATTTCTCTGTCAGCACTGGCTTTTTTGAATACTTTTTCAGTCCCGAGTACTCAGGAGAAAAAGTATTTCTCGTCTGACAGGCAGGATAAGGAATTATGACAGTTTAATTCAGTTATAAATTGTTAATCGATCAGATTTTTACTTGAACAAATCAGTCAGCCCGGTTTTTGATAGATCCTCAATCCAGTGGACTCCAATATTTTATACATGCATAACATTTGAGATGATATGTCAATCCGATCCTGAAGATCATCTGCATTTGGAGCAATTTCTGATTATTCCTGATTTTGTAAATGGTTCTGGATGCTGTTTCTTGTCGATATGTAACCTTTTTCTACTGCTTGCTAGTTTAATAAAGATCATTCACTTGGTGATACTTCATAATTTAAGCAACACATTTGTAGTTTCCCAAATCTTATTAAAATGTCCAGGCATATTTTCATTTATGAAGTTTGTAAAAGAGAAAAACAGGTCAGATAGAACTAGATCAAAGGATCGGTGGCTCCACAATAAGAAAAATTCCTAAAAATATCTGTGTTATTGGTTAGATCTTGGGGGTGTTCTCGCCTCATGATAAGTTGTATTAGCTGTGTAATTGAACGTTTATTCAGATATGCAAACATACTATAGGGACTAAGGCCACGATAATACACCAAATTAAATTGCAGAATAGACCGAAAATTTACAGTTTAGGTATGTTTCTATTCTAAATAAATGTCTTTAGCAAACAAGTTGTAGAGATAATTTGACAGATATTTTTGAAAAATGATATGGTTTATTGCGGTATAATACTTTATATCGAAGGTACCTGGTATTTGATTCAAAATAGGTTTTGAAGAAAGTTCAGTGGACGTCTCGTTTCTTTTTGCTGATAACACCTAAAAATATTGAAAATTGCATTATCAGATTATCAGACAGTTGCGCCAATTTGCCGTAAATACTTTCAATTATTTTTCTCAAAGTGCTAGGATTATTAAAAACCTTGTTTACTTTTGCAGCCGCTTTACGAGCGAGGCGTTCACTGAGGGAATGAAAGATTAGGAACAGGTGATGGAGCATCAGTTAAGTTTTGGATAGAATGGGAATACCGATAGGTTGACCCGGGGAATAAAAAACTTTGAAAAAAAAGCTTCAAA
>NZ_JADWYJ010000001.1 GCF_021354595.1 Maribellus sp. CM-23
TTACAGTATCTTTCGCTACACAATTGTTTCCATAGCTGACTTCAACAATATAATCTCCACTGTAGCTTGGGATAGCATTGCTTATCGTCGGGTTCTGCTCAATAGAAGAAAAACTTGCAGGTCCACTCCACAAATATGAATTAGCGCCTGAAACAGAGGAAGCAGTAAGCTCAATGTTTCCACCTTCACATACTGAGTTGTCAGTAGCTGATGCTGTAACAGTTTCTGTACAGCATTCTTCGATAACTACTGTTACAATAAATCTTTCGTCGCTCTCACATCCGTTGACAGTTTGTGTCGCATAATAACTAGCGCCATTTACTAGTGGTTCTGTTTCTGCCAATGGAGTTCTGTCAGATTCATGCGCATACCAAATAATGTTATCTCCTATTACGCGTAAATTAGCTATCGTTGAATTACCTCCAGTACAAAAATTTTGGGCAGTCTCTCCTGTCGGTTTTGCAGGATCATTAACTTCTACATTAACTTTAAAGCGTGCAAGGCTTTCACAACCAGCAATAGTTTGTGTAGCATAATAATCTTCTCCATCAATTAGTGAGGTAGTAGTGTTCAGAGGAAGACCACCAGTAGCATCTGCGTACCATTGGATGTTATTTCCCAAAACGGTTAGATCCGAAATTGTAGGGATGTCAATTGAGCAAAAGCTTTGCGTTGAATCTCCTGTGGGAACTGGAGAATCGTTTACAACTACATCGAATGTACAGTTGTCAGACAATGTGAAACCACCAGGTTGTGTGAGAGTTCCGGTATAAACAACTTGTGTTGTTCCAATTGGGAATTCATCTCCCGGATTGTAATTTGCAGTAACAACAAAGTTAATTCCTTCAGAACATCCACTAAGATCGGATAAAATTGCGTCGTAATGAATGTAATCAACTTCAATTTTATTGCTTCCTGGCCCTGTAAATTCAAACTTTAATTTGTACACTCCACTTCCTTGAGGCAAATCGCCAGCAGGGATCGTTATTGTCCAGAGAGTTTCCGAAGGATTAGTATTGGTCCCGGAATTTAATAGTTTGGACTCAGAATAAGTTTTTTCTATTGTATATGCCGTACCGCTTGAATTTCCTTTTAAAACGACTAAATTCCATCCGATAGTTTTAGCAGCAGATGAATTTAACAATTGAAGATTGACTGGGATATCAACCGAGTTATCAAAGTACTGAAATGGAGCAACAAAAAATACATCGTTACTGGTTCCATGGTACAATGCCGGATCGGGAGTAGTTGCCGATTGCCACAAGCGCATATTGTTACTTCCTATTCGCTGCGTGTTGTTATAAATCCAGCAGGAATTCTGGCTTTCCGGAATATTAAATTGTACGTCGAAAGAAGACCCGTCCGTTCCCCCACTTGCACAACAATTGTATGAAAGCCTTGGAGGGGTCCAATAAACAGGAGTTTCTCCTTCTCCCTCAAAACAAACCTCTGTTAAATCAGAAGGGGGACAATTCTCTTTCGAAATACGACAACTGCTCGTGGTTGGCTCCGTTATTTCGACTCCCAAAGGGATAGTTGCTTCGCAATTGATTGCATCTCTTGCATATACATTGTATACCCCTGCAGCAAGCCCTTCAAAAATACCAGAAGTGTTAGAAAAGTTTACGTTATCTAGACTATAGCTATATGGAGGGGTCCCACCACTTGCCTCTACCTTAAAAGAACCATCAGTGCCTCCAATGCAGATTAAGTCATTGTGATAATTGTTTAGTTCAGCAACAACAACATTATGAACGATAACTGTTACCGGTTGTATATCCGAACATCCAGAAGAAGTGTCGAATCCTTTAATGTAATAAGTACCAGCTGGTGCAGTTTCAGGAGAACTATATGGAATTGTTGCAAGTGCATCCTGCCAATAGCTATATGTTAATCCAGGTGAACTTCCGGCTGTAAGCGCAGGAGCTGTTAAATCGATTGTATTAGGGAAACAAACAGGAGCAGGTTGGTTTATATTTACGTTTGTCGTGGAAAAACTTTTAGCTTCCAGAAAAACTCCTGCATCCCACTTTGCGTCACTAATATCCGCAATTGCAAGTTTAATTCGATAGGTCTGGCCTGGTTGTAGTCCTTCATAAACAGCTTTCAATACGGTAGTCATCCCATCAAATTGAGTGGTAGGAGAATTACTAGTATAACTTTTACCACTTCCATTATCAATATAATAACTCTCATTTTGGGCGGGACAAGGATAAGAACCTCTTTTATCTGAAGAATAATAAGACGCATCAGTACTGGTAAAAGCACTATGTATATTTTCTATTGTTACTTCAGTTCCGCCCGAAAGTTTAGCTAAATTTACTGATCCTGATATGCCAGGTCCACTCAAAAAGAATCCAAATGCATCATTGAACTGTGAACATGTCCACTCACGATATTCTTCAGATGCAAATATGTAGTTAAATTCAAGATTGCTACCTACTGCAACAAAATCAAATATTAAAACGGCGGCATCATGGGAACCTCCTCCGCTTATTGCTTCCAAATCGGGATCTCTGAAACGAGAATAGCCTTCCATATCATCTGTCTCATCCGGCATGTCATTTGGCCCTTCTGCTGCATTGATTGTTCCTGTCGATAGAATCAATCCTTCAGATAAAGGAAAATCAGAAGCCCCTTTGTTAAAATAGCCTAATTGTCGATTACCGGCATTGGAAGCATATCCCCAATCGTGGTCGCGCCAGTTTCCATACGAATTATAATAGCCAAATTTGACATTGCTTACCTGCAGACATCCTGAAATTAAAATGTTTTCAACTAGCTCTGCTTTTGTATAAGCATTGTAAGTAGCATTATCTGCGACTTCAATAGAGGAACCTACTGCTGCCGATTTTAGGGTCGGTAAAGACATTATTGTTGCTGACTTTGTCGATTCCTCTTTACTTGAGTATCGAACAAAACCCTCTTCTTGTGCAGTTCCCTGATTAACTAATAATAAGTTAAGCAAAAGAACAAGCGTAGTGAACATAGATGTTTTAGTAGAGAGATAAGATTCAAAATTTGAGCGAAAATAATTTTGCTTGGGTAAAGTTGTTTTCATATCATTTGTTGAGTTAATATTTACAAAACCACTTAGTAATTTATCGGCACTCAATCCCCCATCCAAACGAATGAATGATCAGTCATTTGCCGTAATTATTTATAAACTTTTGTTGATATGAAATTTTCGGAAAGATGTAAATAACCCCTTATTTTTTATCTAACGTTAAATTTCAGAATCAAATATTGCTAATGCAAATCATGACTTAATAAGATAAAATCCAAATTTTAGATTGATTCGCGTCGCTTCCATATTCAATATTTTATAATAAAAAATATGTTTGCTTGGATTAAAGCAATTGTTGTGCCGATTGATTTAATTCAGTATAGGTGAGTTGTTTTTGTTTTTGCGTTCGCGAAGATATAGTTTCATTTTGGGACAAAACTCCCGGAGAGAAAAAGCAAAAACACCTTCAGATGTTCTTCAAAGACAAGTTTTATGTTAAAAAATAAATTCACACTGTTATAAGAAGACTGTTTGTTAATTCAGTGCATAGTCATCATTTGATTGACATAATATATATGTTTGACATTAAGCAGAGAGTTTTGCAAGGGAGGATCAACAATTAGATTTTGGATCTGGTCATTTGAAAATGCAGAAATTAATGGGATGAATCTTCTGTTATTTTTCATGTTTGTAGCCTGCATTATTCTAATAGTTAGGAAGACATTGTACTTACATGTGTTCTAATCAAACTGGAATTATTTGACCACCTTATAAAGATTATTGAAGCTTTTTAGGGTATAAAAAAACCTCCCTATAACGAGAGGCTATTTCTAAAATCTGATTTAGAAAAAATCCACAAATATTTTCTTGTGGCCTTTTCTCACATTTCTCTTTCACACTTTCGGCTGAGGCACGAATGAAGTACTTCTACTTACCAAACATCAGTCCTACGGATATTTTGAGGACCCTGTTTTTTACAAAATTATCGCTGTCTCCTGCGGGGTCAATATTCGCTAAACCCAAATCGTATCCAACTCCCAACTGAAATTTATCTATTTCAATTCCTGCTCCCATCATTAATCCAAAATCCATCCTTTTAAGGTCATCATCGTCGCTACTCCCAATTTCATTATCATACTCGCTCATACCTGAAACATTCTTAAACTCGCCTGTATATTTATCTTTCGAGCTTAATGCGACACCTACATAGGGGCCAAATAAACCGTAAACACCAATACCTCCGAAATCATAAGAAGCTTTCAAGTTTACAGGAACATCGAGGTAAAAAATGTTGGTAACCGCCTCACCGCTTACGTCACCAATTGCACTGCTTTTGATTTTGGTCCCTTTGGTGTCAAGCATTAATCCAGTTTCAAATGCAAAGATGTCGGTTAAAGAGTGATCCATGATTGCTCCAATATGGAACCCGGGTTTCATAGTTGTTGCATCAATGCCAATACCTGAAATTTTCATCGAGACATCGGCTAGGTTTAATCCACCTCTTACACCAAAAGTAGTTTGCGCAAAAGAATTGACACTAAACAAGAAGATAGCGCCCAATAAAAAAATTTTAACAGTTTTCATTGTTGATTTTTTTTTGATTCATTGCTTACTCTGTACGATTTTCAGCATACTCGCCTTGCAGTTTGTTTGAATGGGTTACAAGGTAGCTCCATTAATATGTATTAAACAAAAGGTAAATCAAATGTGCGTTTTATGTTAAAGTTTAACAACGTATTATCAACGTAAGATAACGGAGATTATTATAAACTCCATCGTTTATTATGACCAACGGAAGCCAAATTACGAAAAGCCATTTCTGCTTTCACTAAACACACAATCTTCTCATTACCAACAACACCTGTTTTAAAAGGCACTTAATACTTATGAGAAAGACCGCGAATTTGAACCCGGTTGCTTTTTACGATCTACAACTTTTTCAGCCTCCCCGGACTGAAGAGTTAAAAGCAAAGCTGCAACGATTAGACTTAAAAACCAATCAATCTCATGATTTGGAAAAATCCTTCCAACCGTGTAAAGCCGGGCTATTTGATCAATCCCCACTGTGTAAGCAAGGCTTTCGCCATCAAGGCATCGTAGCCTTTGTAACGTTCGTTTCCCTGCAAAATATGTTTTCGCCGTTCGTACATATTCAGTACATTTTGCTCCAGTTCAGGCGTTCTGGCTCCAATCGCATCAACGCTGTTTAAGGCAAAATTTCGGTCGGTCCGATTAAAGACAAGCGTATCTGCCAGTATCCGGTTGTAGGTTTCCAAGGCCGGTTTTTGTTCGCCCATTCTGAAAAGTAACTCGGCTGCCAGCGTTGCTACCGCGCCCGACTCATCTTTTGCTGCTTTTCTGATTACTCCCTCCAGTTCGGGTTTAACTTTTTCACGGTGAATCAGCAAACCAGCCGCTCCCCAATAGCGGATGGCGGCATTGCTACTTTGCAGGTTGTTAACAAAAGCATCCATATTAGCATCAGCAGAAGTAGCTTTTTGAGCTGCATCAAGCAACGCATCAAAAGGACAGGCTTCGGAACGCATGTAATCATACATGGAGCCATCACCGGAAAAATCATCGTACTCGGTTTCAGGTACCAGCGCCACATCGCGCACATCACGCATCCAGCGGGTTTCGGCTTCACGCATCCGGTTCAGCACATCGGCATAAGCCGGATCGCCGGCCAGGTTATTAATTTCCCAGGGATCGTTTTCTGTATCGTATAGTTCTTCCAAAGGTTTCTCTCTGAAATAACGACTTTGCACTTCGTTGGTTTTTCCGGCTTTAAAAGCATCTTCCCAAGCCTGCGCCGACGGTGCTTTAAAAAGGTAATCGATGTGTTGCATCGAAATCCTGAAAGGCATGTAGTTTCGGATGTAGCGGTATTTCTGATCCCGAACGGCACGCACCATGTCGAACCTTTCATCCATACGCTGGCGGGTCATAAAAGCATAATCGGGAGCTTTTGTTTTTTGTTCACCCAAAAATGCGTTGCCCTGCATGTGATCCGGAATCGGAATACCGGCAATGCTTAAAAAAGTAGGCACCAGGTCAACAAAACTGACGATCCGCTCAACTTTATCGCCCGGTTTTTCAGCCGGAAAAAGATGCCTGAACTTTTCTGGAATACGGATAATGAACGGCACCCGGGTTCCGGTTTCATAAACATAGCGTTTGCTGCGTGCCAACACCCCGCCGTGATCGCCGTAATAAATTACAATGGTATTCTCAGCTTCCCCACTTTCCTCCAATTCTTTCAGAATGTCACCAATTTCAGCATCCATTTGCTGGTTGCGGTCGTAGTATTGTGCCCAATCGTGTCGTATTTCGGGCAGATCGGGATGATAAGGAGCAATCTCAACTTTAGCTGGATCGTGCTTCAGTTCTGCTGCCGGAATTTGTTTGTGAATCTGGCTTTCGTGTGTGGTAAAATTGCTGAATACCGCAAAAAAAGGCTGCCCGGGCGCCCGGTTTTTATACGTAGCCTTCCGGCTGCAGTCGTCCCAGATTGCATTCCAGTCGCCACCGTAATTGTAATCGGTTTTAACATTGTTGGTACAGTAATAGCCTGCTTCGCGTAAATATTCAGGATAGGTTTTTACAATGTCTGATTTTGCGTATTTACTCCGCATCTGTTCGTTTCCATTCGACGCCGCGTAAACCCCGGTGAGTATGGTATTTCGCGCCGGTGCACATACCGGACAATTGGCAAACGCATGTGAATACAAAAAACCTTCCGAAGCGAGTTTGTCCAGATTGGGAGTGGTCGCCATCTCGTTGCCGTAACAGCCCAAAAAATACGCGCTGTTATCTTCCGAAGTGATCATTAAAATGTTTGGCGACTCAGCGGAAGTTTCCGCCTTATGTTGGCACGAGAACAAAAGTCCGGCGAATAACACCAACGACATTACTGCCCAAATACCTCTCGCCCACTTATTCATATATTGTTTCATAACGATAGCTGTTTCTTTATTATCTATGCATTCTCCGGCAGTTATTCTTTCTGTCCGGGCATGGTTCCCCTGACGCGCTTCACCTGAAGCGGACCACCTGTCTCGCGATCATACCAATCGGGCGTAAGATGTTCCGGGGTGGTATCTCCCGTCTCTTTTCTCCAGTTATTCAGCAAGGTTCTCATTTCACTTAACACCTCCTGGTAATCGGGAAGCGAAGCCAGGTTCATCAATTGCAAAGGATCTTTTTCCACATCAAACAATTCTTCTGCCGGACGCGGAGTTACAAAAATATCGGCCTGCGCAGGCGTTAAGCGTCCCTCATCTCGCACCATATTCAATGCATGCTGAGTGGGCGATTTTTTAGAGTCGGCCGGGCCACCATTTGCCAGTGCCGGACGCGAGTTCAAAACGTACAAATACTTTTGCGTTCTGACCATCCGTTCGTGGGCTTCGTAATCGTGCCAGTTGTGTTCAGAAAATACTTCCTTTCGGACTTCTTTTTCAGGATCGTTTAACACCGCACTGAAACTCGTTCCCTGGTAACTGTCGGGGGCATTTACCCCGGCAAGCTCAAGAATCGTGGGTGCAATGTCCACAGCACTGATCAAACTCTCTGTTTTTTGCCCGCCTGTGGAAATATTTTCCGGCCAATACACCACAAAAGGTGTTTTCATGCCACTGTCATAAACCCTCGTTTTGCATCGTGGGAAAGGGCTTCCGTTGTCTGACATAACAATGATTACGGTATTTTCAAGAATGCCCTGCCGTTCCAATTCTTCTCTTACTTTCCCCACGTAATAGTCGAACCGGGCTATTTCGTTGTAATAAGAAGCAATGTCCTGCCGGGTTTCTTCGGTGTCAGCAAAGTAAACCGGTACTTCCACTTTCTGCGGATCAAAAGTTACCTGAAAAGTATCGGCTCCCCATGGCCGGTGTGCATCAAGTGAAGCCAGCCAAAAGAAAAAAGGTTTGTCTTTCGGCCTTTCCCTGAGAAACTTCACCCAGTTCGCTTCACCGCCGTCTCCATTGTTGTAGCCGTTGTTATCCGTGTATCGGTCGAAGGCACGGTGTGTAAAATTGCCTAAGTGCCACTTACCGGCGTGGGCGGTATAATATCCGTTTTGTTTTAACAACAAGGGAAAGGGGATCTCACTTTCAGGAAGCGGCGTATGCAACTCGGCCGCCCCGTTCGAATGCGGATATTTCCCAGAAATAATGCTGCACCTGCTTGGGCTGCACGAACTGGCCGTTAAAAATGCATTGTTAAACTGCATTCCTTCCTCTGCCAATCGATCGATATGAGGTGTTTTCACCACTTTATTTCCGTAGCATCCAATGTCATCCCAGCCAATGTCATCGGCAATTATAAAAACGAAATTGGGTGATTCAGCAGCATATGCCGTACCGGCAAAAAGATAAAAACAGGTAATAAGCAGCACGTGTTTTACAAATGATCGCATCGTTCTATTGGTTTATATTGGTTACTGGTTTTGTAGCTCAAAACGTTGTTAAAGAATACGTCAGAGCTCTTTGAGCTACTAAATTAATGTTTTGTACAAATGTTGACTGACTTCTGCCCCATTATATTTCGGATATTCTGCCGTTTTCATGTCTTTTTGTTCCGCTTCATTTAAGCGAGAACTGTTCTCGGAAGGACGAATAAAACAAAACAAAGGACGCTTGGTAAACGAACAGACGATCCGTGTTATTTTTCTTCTTCACCTTGCTGAACAACACCTTTTTAACTGCTAAAAAATATTTTATTCCACCTTGATTTTCAGTAAATTTAAAAGAAACCATAATTAGCTAATCATGCCGAAATTGCGTAAGATTGATGCACTCAACTACCATCAAAAAGACCGTCCGGGAAAAATTGAAGTGATCCCGACAAAACCTCACAGTACCCAATACGATTTATCTCTGGCCTACACTCCTGGGGTTGCCCAGCCCTGTCTGGAGATCAAAAAAGACATCGACAACGTTTATAAGTACACGGCCAAAGGCAACCTGGTTGCGGTTGTCTCCAACGGAACAGCCGTATTGGGGTTAGGCGATATCGGCCCCGAAGCAGGCAAGCCGGTAATGGAAGGCAAAGGCTTGCTGTTTAAAATTTTTGCCGATGTGGATGTATTTGATATTGAGGTAAACGAAAAAGATCCGAAAAAACTGATTGAAGTGGTAAAAGCCATTGCCCCAACTTTTGGCGGAATCAACCTGGAGGATATTAAGGCACCCGAATGTTTTGAGATAGAAGCAGCCCTGAAAAAGGAGTTGAACATTCCGGTTTTTCATGACGATCAACACGGAACGGCAATCATTTCGGCAGCTGGTTTACTAAACGCGCTCGAACTTGCCAAAAAAAACATCGGGGATATAAAAGTGGTGGTTAGCGGAGCAGGTGCTGCTGCTATTTCCTGCATTAAATTGTACATCAGCCTGGGGGTAAAACCCGAAAATGTGGTAATGACCGACAGCAAAGGAGTGCTCAACCGCCACCGGACCGGGCTTAATGCCAGCAAACAACAGTTTGTAACCACGCGCGAGCTTGACACCCTGGAAGATGCCATGAAAGGGGCAGATGTTTTCCTAGGACTTTCAGTTGCCGATGTGGTTTCGAAGAAAATGATAAAATCGATGGCTCCGAATCCGATCGTTTTTGCCATGGCCAATCCCAACCCGGAAATCTCGTACGAAGATGCTACTTCGGTACGTGACGACATTATAATGGCTACCGGACGAAGCGATTACCCGAACCAAATCAACAACGTCCTTGGTTTTCCATTTATTTTCAGGGGAGCGCTAGACGTACGTGCAACCACCATCAACGAAGAAATGAAAATTGCTGCGGCGCGTGCACTCGCCAAACTGGCCAAGGAATACGTACCCGAAATGGTGGCAAAAGCTTACAACCAACAAAACATTACTTTTGGGAAAGACTACATTATACCCAAACCGCTTGATCCGCGTCTGATCACCACGGTATCGACAGCTGTAGCCAATGCTGCCATGGAATCGGGTGTGGCCCGGAAACCAATCAAAAACTGGACAGTTTATAAACAGGAGCTCACCAACCGCCTGGGACTCGACAATAAACTGATCATGGCCATCCGCAACAAAGCCAGGCATGATCCCAAACGCGTGGTTTTTGCCGAAGCCAACAGTTTCCGCATCCTGAAAGCAGTTCAGTCTGTATTACGCGAAGGAATTGCCAAACCTATCCTGATCGGAAACACTGCGAAAATAAAGGCGTTGATCAAAGAAAACCAACTCGAAATCGACAACATTCCGATCATTGATCTGCACGAAACGGTGACCGAGGAAAAACGCCATCAGTTTGCAAAAATTCTGTATGAAAAGCGCAAACGCAAAGGGATGACCTACGAAGAAGCGCTCGAAAATATGTACAACCGCGATTATTTTGGCCCCATGATGGTGGAAACCGGTGAAGCAGATGCCTTTATCTCGGGGTTCTCGCGTACTTACTCCAATACCATTCGTCCGGCGTTGCAGGTGGTTGGCGTGCGGGAAGATTTTAACCACATTGCGGGCATGTACATTATGCTCACCAGACGTGGCCCGTTGTTTTTGTCGGATACCACGGTAAACATGAATCCTTCGTCACAAGTATTGGCAGACACCACGGTTCTGACAGCCTGGGAAGTGAGGAGGTTTACCATCGAACCCAAAATTGCCCTGCTCTCCTACTCCAACTTTGGTGCTTACAAAGGCGAAGGTAGTCCGGTACGGGTAAAAGAAGCGGTAAAAATTCTCCACGAAAAATATCCTGATCTGATTGTGGATGGTGAAATGCAGGCCAACTATGCACTGAACGGGAAACTGCGCTATTCACGCTATCCGTTTAACAAACTTGGCGCTGAAGATGCCAACACGCTGATTTTCCCCACCCTGAGTTCGGGCAATATCACTTACAAGATTCTTCAGTCGATCGGCCCTTGCGAAGCAGTTGGTCCTATTTTGATGGGCATGAAAAAACCCATTCATATTTTGCAACGCGACAGCTCTGTCAGGGAAATCATTAACATGACTGCCATTGCAGTGATTGATGCACAATCGATGGATACAGAAACTTAAAAACCAACGCCTACGCCAATGGTATAAAACGGCTCCCAGTCTTTGTACGGTGAGTTGTCATCCTGGATAACATCAAAAAGCAGCTGGGCATTTACCCAGGTGTTTTTTGATATGGGCTGGCTGAAGCCGCCTCCGACAAATAAAAACGGAACCCAATCCCGGTTGCTGTCACCCTGGTACGTTTGAAAGTCATAATTCATCATCGAGAATTCCATGTGGGCGTATACCTGCGGCACAAACCGGTAACGCGTAAACAGGCTGGCCCCGTAATTGGTGGCATTGTAATCGTAACTCCCCCTGTCGTATTTGAAGTATTCAAACGTTAACTGGCTGCCTACTGAAAACTGCGGCGTTACCTTGTACCCTACCAAGGGCGAAATCCCCACTTCGGTAACACTCCCAAATGTCAGGTTCAATCCTCCACCGTAATAAAACTTGGGTGGGGTGTAAGTTTCGGTTGACGACTCAGAACTTTCTTGCGCGGTGGTATTGTTTTGTCCATAAACCAAAGCAACGGTAGCTGCTATCACAAGGGTAAGAAATGCTTTCTTCATGGTTTCTGTTTTTTTTGATGACATAAGATACGCAAAAATTAAGTATCCAAAATTCAGAATGTTGCACTTTTCACTTTATTTTTGGAGCATGAACATCGATAAATATCCTTCCCGTTTACTGGAAAACGCGGTGAATGAATTTTCCAAACTACCCGGCATCGGGCGGAAAAGTGCGCTACGGCTGGTGCTGCACTTGTTACGGCAAGACACCGAACAGGTACATGCCTTTGGCAACAGCCTCATCCAACTGCGCGACGAAATCAAACACTGCAAGGTTTGTCACAACATTTCGGACACCGAATTGTGCCAGATATGCAGCAATCCTTCGCGCAATGCCAGTGTTATTTGTGTGGTGGAAAACATCCGCGATGTTATGTCGATCGAAAACACACAGCAATTCAACGGTTTGTATCATGTTCTGGGAGGAATCATTTCGCCGATGGACGGCATCGGCCCTTCTGACCTTGAAATAGATTCGCTGGTCGGTCGGGTGGCATCCGGAGAAGTGATCGAAATTATTCTGGCCTTGTCCACGACGATGGAAGGCGATACCACCAACTTTTATATTTTCAGGAAGTTGAAGGATTTCGAAGTGCGGATTTCAACACTGGCGCGTGGTGTATCCATTGGCGACGAACTCGAATACACCGATGAGATCACGCTCGGGCGTTCGCTGGTGAATCGTGTCCCCTACGAAAATTCGGTGGGAAGATAAGTTTGGTATCAGATTTTGCCTGTTCTTCCGTTATCCAAAAGGAATGCCTACATTTGAGCATCTTTGACTGAACTGTGTATGGATTTATCGGTCGTTATCGTCAACTACAATGTCAAACATTTTCTGGAACAGTGTCTGCACGCTGTGTTCCGGGCTGCCCGCAATGTCAGTATCGAGGTGTTTGTGGTCGATAATAATTCCGTTGACGGCTCCGCCGAACTCATCCATGAGAAATTCCCCAATGTTCTTCTGATTGAAAATAAAAACAACGTTGGTTTTTCGAAGGCCAACAACCAGGCCATACGTCAGGCAAAAGGTAGGTACATTTTATTGCTGAACCCCGATACAGTAGTAGAGGAAAATACCTTTGAAAAAACGGTAGCCTTTATGGATCAGCACCCTGAAGCCGGCGGTTTGGGTGTAAAAATGATCGATGGAAAAGGAAACTTTCTGCCCGAATCAAAACGCGGATTACCTACGCCGTGGGTGGCGTTTTACAAAATGTTTGGTTTGTCAAAAGTATTTCCCAAATCCAGGAAATTTGGCAAGTACCACCTCTCCTACCTCAGCGAAAATGAAATTCACGAGGTAGATGTGCTGGCAGGCGCTTTTATGCTGATGCGCAAGGAAACACTTGACAAAGTGGGCCTGCTCGACGAAACTTTTTTTATGTACGGCGAAGACATCGATCTTTCGTACCGGATTCAGCAGGGCGGTTATAAAAATTACTATTTCCCGGAAACCACGATCATTCACTACAAAGGAGAAAGCACCAAAAAGGGATCGCTGAATTATGTAAAAGTGTTTTACAACGCGATGGTGATTTTTGTGCGCAAACATTTTCCGGGAGGCAAAGCGGGTGTTTTTGCTTCGCTTATTCACCTGGCCATTTATTTCCGGGCGTTTCTGTCCATCGCAAAACGGATTGTTTCACGCCTCTTTTTCCCCCTGTTCGATGCGCTGCTTGTTTTCCTCGGGTTCTTTCTTATCACACCCGTTTGGGAAGAACTCCAGTTTCACGAAGTAGATTATTACCCTCCTCTTTTTTTACAGGTTGTGGTGCCGGTTTACATCCTCTTCTTTTTACTGGGAATCGGATTTTCAGGAGGCTACAAAAAACCGGTTAGTATTTACAAACTCGGGCGCGGAATTCTGTGGGGGCTTATTGCCATTTTGCTGGTATACTCGCTCGTAGATGAAGAGTACCGCTTTTCAAGAGCACTTATATTGTTGGGCTCCGTTTGGGCGGCCGTTTCGCTGTCAATGCTGCGTTTGTTGTTCCACTGGCTGAAACCGGGGGCATTTCGCTTAAATATCCAGCGCAACCGGAAAATGGCCATCGTCGGTCACCCAAAAGAAGCAGAAAGGGTGCAACACATTTTGGAAGAAACCCAACTGAATGCCCAACTGGCAGGCTATATCGCCATCGACGACAACGATAAAGGCGCACAGTACCTCGGGCAAATCAGCCAGTTAAAGGAAATTATTCGTATTAACCGGATCGATGAACTTATTTTTTGTGCCGGAAACATTTCTTCTGCCGATATAATCAGGGCCATGCTCGATCTTACCGAGCTCGATGTGGATTACAAAATCGCTCCGCCCGAAAGTATCAGCATCATCGGAAGTAATTCCATTCACACAGCCGGCGATTTATACGTGGTGAATGTAAACGCCATTTCAAAACCAGTAAATAAAAGAAAGAAACGAATGTTTGATTTGGAAACCGCACTGCTTTTGCTGCTTTCCAGCCCCGTTCTTATTTGGTTTTTCAAAAACAAATCCCGTTTCATTAGCAACATTTGCAACGTTTTGGCAGGCAAAAAATCGTGGATTGGGTTTATCCCCGAAAAAGGAACCTTTGAGCACCTCCCGGCGTTAAAACAAGGTATATTGAATCCGGGGGATTTGTTTCCCGAGCTAAGGCTCGATCCCGAAAAATTTACCCGGCTGAACATGTTGTATGCAAAAGATTACCGTTTAGTTACGGATGCTGAAATTCTGTATAAATCCTGGAAAAAACTCGATCGACAATGAACGCACTGCTCACATACGGAAAAATCAGTCTTCGCCCGCTGGAGCCCGAAGACATAGACCTGTTGTACCAATGGGAAAACAACATCGAGATTTGGCAGGTGAGCAATACAAAAGCGCCGTTCTCAAAACATATTCTGGCGCAATACCTGGCCGAATCGGCCAAAGATATTTATGCCACCCGACAGTTGCGACTGATCATTCAGGATGAAAACATGCATGCCGTTGGAGCGGTTGATCTTTTTGATTTTGAACCCTACCATTTGCGAGCCGGTGTCGGAATTTTGATCCACCAAACCGAAGACCGCGGTAAAGGATACGCCCACGATGCTTTGCTGGCTCTTTCTGTTTATGCGCTCGAAGTGCTTGGGCTAAAACAGTTGTACGCCAACATTGCGGTCGACAATGCTGTCAGCATTCATCTTTTCGAAAAAGCCGGTTTTCAGCAATCGGGCATAAAAAAAGACTGGCTAAAAACCAGGAATGGATGGAAAGATGAAATTCTTTTTCAGAAATTACTGTGCTGATTTAAACAATGTTGAACTCAGGAATCTCGCGTAAAAACCGGTAGCTGTTATTTACATAATCTATTTCGCAGGCAAAATGCTGCAATCCGTTTGAAACCACCACCTGTTCTACCCGCAACGCCATGTTGTACCGCACCACCTGGTCAAAGGTATCCTGGGTAATTTTCACATTCGGCGCTTTAAACTCCGCAATTAATTGAGCTTGTCCGCTTTTCGAATAAATCAACAGATCAAAGCGGCGGGATTTTCCGTTTACCATAATCTGCTTTTCAACTGCCATGCGGTTTTCAGGATATTTTTTCTCGTTTTTCAGGTACTGAATAAAATTCTGCCGCACCCATTCCTCCGGTGTCAGCACCACAAACTTTTTACGGATACCATCAAAAATCCAGCGTTTGCCGTCTTCTGTTTTGGTACGAAAAGTATAATCCGGTAAATTCAGCTTGTCCATTTCAGTTTCTTTTGCACGCATTTTTGAAGGTGACGGCGAAAAATGTACATTTGTGTCAACCTTTCAACCTTACCCATTTCAGATTGTTCAAAGGTAAAATATTTCAAATTGTATGAAGACAAAAAAAGAAATCGTTGAAAACTGGCTTCCCCGGTATACAGGGAAAAGTCTGGAAGACATTGGACAATTTATTCTGTTAACCAATTTTCAGGATTATGTGGAAAAATTTGCCCGGAAGTTTGAAGTGCCGGTAGAAGGCGCCGATAAAAACATGCCGAGTGCCACTGCCGAAGGAATTACCATTATTAATTTTGGAATGGGAAGCCCGAATGCAGCCACCATCATGGACCTTTTGAGCGCAATCCACCCCAAGGCCGTACTTTTCCTGGGAAAATGCGGCGGGTTAAAAAAGAAAAACCAACTGGGCGATCTTATTCTTCCGATTGCCGCCATACGACGCGAAGGTACCTCCGACGACTATCTTCCACCCGAAATTCCTGCCTTACCGGCATTTAGCCTCGAAAGAGCGGTTTCGCACATTTTACGTAACCAGGGACAGGATTACTGGACCGGCGTGGTTACCACCATTAACCGCCGTGTGTGGGAGTTCGACAACCAGTTTAAAAAATACCTGAAGAAAACCCGCGCCATTGCGATTGATATGGAAACGGCCACCCTGTTTACAGTGGGTTTTGCCAATTCCATCCCAACCGGTGCGCTTTTGCTGGTGTCTGATCAGCCCATGATCTCGTCGGGAGTAAAAACCAGTGCCAGCGACCACAAGGTAACTTCGCAATTTGTGGAAAAACATATACAGGCAGGCATCGATGCACTGCTTGAAATCAAAAACAACGGACTTTCCGTGAAACACCTGAGATTTTAACATGGAGTTTGGCGATATTTTACAAGACCTGAAAAAGGGAATTTACTACCCCATTTATTTGCTGCAGGGCGAAGAACCTTATTTTATTGACATTATTTCGGAGTACATCGAAAAGAACGTGCTGACCGATGCCGAAAAAGGCTTCAACCAAACCGTTTTTTACGGCAAAGATTCGGATACGATCAACATCGCGGAAAGCTCAATGCGTTTCCCGATGATGGCCAGCAAACAGGTGATTATTGTAAAAGAAGCGCAAAGTTTAAACAAGATCGAATTACTGTCGTCGTATGCCGAAAAGCCACTGGAATCAACGATTCTGGTGCTGGCGCACAAGTACAAAACGGTGGATGCCCGCAGTAAACTGGTAAAGGCGATCAAAAAAAACGGGGTGATCCTGACCACCAAAAAACTGTATGAAAACCAGGTTCCGGCCTGGATCGACAAATACCTGAAAAGTCACGACTACACCATTACCCCGCAGGCAGCACAACTCCTGACTTCTTTTTTGGGGACCGACCTCAGCAAAGTGGCCAACGAGTTGAACAAACTGGTAATTGCCGTAAAAGATTCGAACCGGATTACGCCCGAGCACATCGAGAAAAACATTGGTGTGAGCAAGGATTTCAATTTAATTGAACTGCAAACTGCACTCGGAAACAAAGACATATTACGAGCCAACAAAATCATCCAGTATTTTGGCTCCAACCCAACGCTTAACCCCATTCAAAAAACCATTGCCGGGCTGTATTTCTATTATTCAAAATTATTTACCTATCATTTTCTGAAAGACAAATCGGAACGCAGTGTGGCCGCAGAGTTACGGGTGAACCCCTACTTTGTCCGCGATTACATCAGCGCCGCCAAAAAATACTCGCCCACCAAATTGTACGAGATTATGGGAATCTTGCGCGAGTACGATCTGAAAAGCAAAGGACTCAATGTTTCCACCATGGTGGACAGCGGTGATCTGCAAAAGGAAATGATCTATAAAATTCTACACTGATTATGATGATGACCTGGTTTATAATAGGGGTTACAGTACTTATTTCGTACATGGCATTTCGCAACCCCGAAATGGCGTCGAAACTGCAGTTCAATGCCGCACAGATTATTCACCGCAAGGAATATTACCGGCTGATTTCGCATGCGTTTATTCACGCCAACTGGGCACACCTGGGGGTAAACATGCTGGTGCTGTTCTTTTTCGGGCGCAATATTGAAGCCTATTTTAACTTTTACTTCGGGAACAAGGGAACCGCGTTTTACCTGTTGCTGTATTTCGGCGGCATTCTGGCCTCCAACCTGTGGAGCCTCATCAAACACAAGAACAACTACTATTACAATGCGGTGGGTGCTTCGGGAGCCGTTTCGGCGGTACTTTTTGCCACCATCTTTTTTGATCCGTGGGAACCGCTGTACCTGTTTGCCGTTCTCCCTATTCCGGGAATTCTGTTTGCTGCCGGCTATCTTTTTTATTCGTACCGGATGAGCCAGAAACAAAGCGACAACGTGGCGCACGATGCGCACTTTCTGGGAGCTGTGTTTGGCTTTGTATTCCCGATTTTGTTAAAGCCCGAACTCTTCGACCGCTTTATTGACCATCTTTTTGTATTCTTTTAGGCATGAAAACGCTGATTGTCAACGGAGAAGTTTGTTCGTTGGAGGAAGTCAGCATGAACCGCTGGCTGCTGGACGACCCGGTGATTCTGTCGCAAAAAGTGTGGTTTGGTTACGGCGGCATTCCTTTGCTGAATGAAAACGTGGAAAGTCTGCACCGACAAACGCAGGAGCTCGGAGCTCTGCTTCCTTCACTGTTTCGAAACCAACGCGAGCTTTTTCGCCTCTGCAAACGCATGCTCAATAAAAACCGGTTTTATCGTTCGGGGACCATCCATATCCGGCTTTACGTATCAGCGAAAACGGTCAATTACCTGATCACTTCCGAGGCCCGTGAAATCTTTGATTTTCCGATTTCGGAGCAGGGAATGCTGGTCAACGTCAGCCAGCGGCGGAAACCGCTTAGTCAACTGGGCTCCTACCCTTTTTACAGCCGCTTGCTTTGGGAAACTGCCCGGAACACTCTTCGGAACGAATACCGTAATTCAATACTTCTGAACGATAAAAACTACGTTTGTGAAGGAATTGCAGCCACTCTTTTTATGGTGAAAGACCGGGTTTTGATCACTCCGTCAACAGAATCAGGATGCTGCAACCCGGTGATCCGCGAAATGGTTCTGAAACTGGGGCACCAGATGGGCTTAAAAGTAATGGAAGTACCGGAGTTGGAAAAAGAGCTGCTTTTTCATGTAGAGGAGTTATTTCTCGTTAGCGAAGCAACTGGCATTGAATGGATACTCGGATTGGAAAACAAACGTTTCGTTCGCTCCTTTTCGCTGGACCTTCACAATGAACTCAATCTTTTTCTGCAAAACAAAGTTGCCAACTAGGCCTTCAAACTAAATGTCGATTTATGCTTCTTCTATTTCCCTGAGGAAATTCCTCTTATCTTTCAAACGATTAAAATATGTTAAATACATTTTTCTTCTTTGGATCATTTTGATTTATATGTACTTTTAAACGCTTGCTAATCAATAAAACTCTAATGGCATTACCCGACATAAACGCTGAATTAAGAAAAGGTAATCGTATGATTATTACTGATGATCAATTAACCCAACACCCCCTCTCAAACAAATGAAAACTGTCATCGTCATCGCCTTTCTGCTTGTCTTTGCAACCTCTTGTAAATTAAATCCGGAGCGCGAAGAAAAAGCCATCATTGTAAAAGAGCTCTGGAGCCAATCAGATACTTCCTACAATAATTTTCGCATTCCATCGCTTATCGTTACACCCAGCAACACGCTGTTGGCTTTTGCTGAAGGCCGGGAAGGTGGCGACACCGGCAATATCGATATTCTGTTAAAGCGCTCAACCGACCATGGAAAAACATGGGAAAGCCAAACCGTTGTGTGGGACGATGGGAACAACACCTGCGGTAATCCCTGTCCGGTGATTGATCAGATTACCGGTCGGATCATCCTGTTTATGACCTGGAACCTGGGAAGCGATCACGAATCGGATATTATACGGAAGAAAAGCCAGGATACGCGCGTTCCGTACATGACCTATTCTGACGATGACGGGTTGACCTGGTCGAAACCGCAAAACATGCTGGAAAGCTGTAAAGACACAAGTTGGGGTTGGTATGCTACCGGCCCGGGTGTGGGCATTCAGCTAACATCCGCAGCATTTAAAGGTCGTTTGATTATTCCCTGCAACAACAGCTATGATGCTCCTGATTTCAAAAAACCGGACGGATTTGGCTATGGTTGCCATGTGCTTTTAAGCGACGACCGCGGAGCATCCTGGCGAATGAGTGAAATGATAAAACCACAGGTAAACGAAAGTCAGGTAGTGGAATTAAGCGACGGAACACTGATGATGAACATGCGCTCGTACAACGACAAAGCCTGCCGTGCTTTTTCGCTGAGCACCGACGGAGGTGAGACCTGGAGCGATGTTCAGCACGCAGTACAACTCGTGGAACCCGTTTGCCAGGCCAGTATTATTCATTACGGAAACTACGAGGGAAAGAATATGTACCTTTTTGCCAACCCGGCCGTTCCGTTTAGCCGGACAAATATGACCATCAAAACCAGTTTTGACGACTGCTCTGCCTGGAGCAATTCGAAACTGATCTACGAAGGTCCTTCAGCCTATTCCTGCCTCGCCAAATTGCCCAACGGAAATGTTGGTTTGTTTTTCGAATGCGGCGAAAAAAGTCCTTATGAAAAAATGATGTTTGTATCGTTCGCCCCCGGAGAGTTATTTACCCCCGGATCGGTTTTAGTCAATTTTATCAAAGAGTAATTTAAACCAACACAAACACCCCGGGCATCAGAAATTTTGCCCCGAAATACAATTGCCATAATTTTCAATAAACCAATAATCACATGATCAAAACATTCACATTTAGCTTTCTGATTTTATTTTCCATACTTCTGAATTCCTGCTTTTTTACCACCAATTCAGCAGACTCTGAGCTAACAAGAACCGATATGCTGGGCACCTGGAAAGTAGCTGCAGAATCGTACGAAAAGCTGGCGGAAGAAAAAGCGGATGATAAAATTGTTACAGGAATTCGGTTAAATGCCGATTCTACCGTAACTGTTTTCTACGGAAAAAAGATGGAGAAAGAAACAAAGGGCAAATGGCGCTGGAAAGTTGAGAAAAAGGTTGGAAACGAAACCGTTTCTTTCAGCATGGAAAGTGATGTGGTAGTAACCATCGGCAGGCACACCCTGCTGGCCATGCAGGCCATAGAAAACAAAGGCAAGCTAAAACTGATCGCCAGAAACTATATCTTCGAAAAAAAAGGCAAAGGTAGCATCCGTTAATACAAGGGTATATACGTACAAAAATACCGGTGCAATCATTCGAATCAACGACTCGGACAATTGCACCGGTATTAAAAGCACACAAACGTTGTGTTAATTGTATTTTCGGAATACGCTGGTTGAAGTATGTCCGCCAAAACCAAAGGTGTTACTAAGCGCCACTTTCACTTCCTTTTTCTGAGCTTTGTGCGGAGTAAGATTTAACTCAGGGTTGATTTGCGGATCCAGCTCCCCAAGGTTGATCGTGGGCGGAATAATCCCCTGCTCCACTGCTTTTACACACGCAATAGCTTCGATGGCGCCCGCTGCCCCCAGTAGGTGCCCGGTCATGGATTTGGTGGCGCTTATATGGAGCTTGTCCAAACTGTTCCGGAAAACCTTTTCAATGGCCAGGCACTCGCTGATATCGCCTACCGGCGTTGACGTGGCGTGAGCATTTATATAATTTACATCCTCCGGTTTTAGGTTGGCATCTTCCAACGCACCTTCCATTGCCAGCACAGCTCCCAGCCCTTCAGGGTGAGTGGCTGCCACATGGTAAGCATCCGATGCTGCCCCATAACCGGCCAGTTCGCAATAAATTCTGGCTCCTCTTTTTAGGGCATGCTCCAGCTCTTCAATCACTAAAACCCCGGCACCTTCACCAGCTACAAAGCCATCCCGCGACTTGTCAAACGGCCGCGATGCAGTTTCCGGGCTTTCGTTCAAGGTCGACATTGCCTTCATTGAATTGAAACCACCAACACAAGCCTGTGTGATCGAAGCCTCCGAACCGCCGGCGATAACCACATTGGCACGCCCCAGCCGAATCAGGTCCAGGGCATTGGCAATGGCATTGTTCGAGGATGCGCAAGCCGATGTTAAAGAGTAACTTACCCCGTGCAGACCATAGCGGATAGAGATCTGCCCCGTGGCAATGTTTGAAATCATTTTGGTAATAAAAAACGGGCTGAATCTTGGTTGCTGCGTGTTTTCTCCAAACTTCAGAATCTCGTCTTCAAAGGTCTGCATGCCGCCAATTCCGGTCGCCAGGATCACTCCTATTTTATTCCGGTCGCATGCATCCAGGTCTAAGCCCGAATCCTTAATGCCCTCGTCGGTGGCAGCCAATGCATAAAGCGTGTACAAATCCATCTTGCGAACTTCCGATTTTTCGAACATCGCCGAAGGATCAAAACCTTTCACCTCGCACGCAAATTTTGTTTTATGATTTGTTGTATCAAACCGGGTGATCGGAGTTGCGCCACTTTTCCCGTTTATCAAACTCTGCCAAAAATCGTTGACATTGTTTCCTAATGGAGTAACGGCCCCCAATCCTGTTATTACTGCTCGTTTCATTTTTATCAATTTTTGAAAGTGAATTGCTTTGCAATACTTACTAGTAAGTAAGTTGACTAGGCAAATTTTTTAGGACTTTAGTCCTTCCTGAATGGCCTGACAAAAGCTTTTGTAATCAAAGTTTTTTACGATTCTCGAAAGTTGCAGGCTGGCCACTAAACTGGAAAAGATCATCGCCGCTTTGTTGTGCGAATCTTCATTAAACACAAAAAAACCTTTTTCCTTTCCAGAAGTAAGGATTTCGGTCAGCCAGTTTACAATCAGTTCGGTCATTTTTACCAGTTCGTTCTGAGTGTTCTCATTCAGTGTATCAAAGTCGGGACCGAGCGATCCAAAAATGCAGAGCTTCTGCTCTCTGTTGCTTTTTATATAGATTTTAATAAAGGCATCCAACTGTTTCCATTCGTCAAATCCACGACTGTGCATGTTATCGATCATCTCTTCGAAACGCAGAATATTTGTTTTTACAATACTGGTCCCGAGATTGGCTTTTGTAGGAAAGTAGTAATGAACCGCCGCATTTTTGATTCCCAGTTCCGTAGAAATATCCTGGTAGCTAAAAGCATTGTATCCTTTGGTCAGAATCAAATTCTCACCCAATTCAATAATTCTTTCCCTGGTAACTGACATCGCTATTTTTTTTGAATTACGGAATCAAAAATACTTACTAATAAGTAAGTATCCAAATTTTATTGAAAATCAGCATCAAAATTGCTTTTGGCAAGCGAAACCATAATGCATTGATAATACAAAGGTTTTAATACGAATGATATTCGATTATAAAATGATCATTGGCCGAAAGACACCTGCCTTCCAGTAGGCAGGAAAGAAAAATATCCGCAACTTCTAACTTCAGCTTAAACTACTTCGCTGCTTCTTCTGCCAGCTTTTTGAAGTTGTTCAGAATGGCCTGCCAGCCGTTTCTTTGCAAGACAACGGGGTGCATGTTTTCGGCTTCAAAGGTTTCGGTCACCCGTGTTTTATCGCTTTCTTCAGTAAAAACGATATTTACCATGCGCCCGTCATCAATCCGGTATTCAATAACTTTCAGCTGCTCAACACGGGTGTACTCACCCGAGAAATCAAAGCCCACACTGTCGTCACTTGCTTTCATGAGATACGAGAAGCGCCCACCGGTCTGAAGATCGTTTTCCGCCGTCGGACATTTCCAGTCGTCCGATGCAAAATTCCATTTTGTAATAAACTCGGGCTCTGTCCAAACCTTCCATGCCTTTTCGAGAGGTGCATTCACCAAGACTTCTACCGTAACTTTTTCGTTGGGTTCCATACTTCATCGGTTTAAAATGTTAGAATACCTTTAGTATCCAAGTTTTAAAACAATTCAGGTGCATTTTGGTTTTAAAGCGGCAAGGATCAGTAAGTCATCTCTTTCCTGTGGAGGTAAATCAACCACTCAATGTTTTCTGCTTTCGATCTCCTCGCGCAGAATATCGTTGATCGAAACTTTTGCCGCTTGCAAAAGATAGACACTGGTTCCGCGCTCCCTTGCATAGGGATTTTGAATTTTTCCGATCAAACTGATTTTCTCAAAAAACGCACGTTCACGGGTTCGTTCCGGATCGTCGTCGTCGCTAGTCTGCACCAGGATGACATTTTCAATTTTAAACTCGTCCAGCGGATACCAGAAAATATAATCGGCGTTCATCGAAAGAGCTTCGGTATATTTTTGCTTAGAGTAATAGTTAATTGCTCCGGCCTGCCCGTAATTATCGCAATGAATGATAGTATGTGCCTTGTCGTCCACCAAAGTAAAAGCCGAATCAACCAAATGTGCCAGTTCTCTCCAGCCCTGCATGTCGGCATAGTCTTGCGGAAGGTCGTGCAGTTGCCCGTCTTCCCAGCGATTGGCTCCGTATTTATTAAACAATTCCTGTTTTTCAAGTATTTGCCCGGGCGAATAAACGGGGAGCATTATGGGTGCAACAGGCATAAAAACCAGCACCGGAACCAAAATTACAGGAATACGAAGATACCGTAGCCATCCGCTTGAAAGCAGTTTTTCGAAATAAACCGCACCAAAGGCGATAAAAGCCGGGTACAGTCCGATGCTGTAATAGTTTTTGGCTCTCAGATAGGTAAAAATGACCATGGTAAATACAAAAGCGTAGAAAAACACCCGGTAATTTTTGTGCGGTTGATACGTATAAAACGAAACAAAAGCCAGCAAAATTACCAACAAAGATCCGGGGAAAAAGACAAGCTGGTCTATCAGAAAGTCAGCCCGGTTAACATTTACCAGTTGGGTACTTGCCAGTGTCTGCATATGAGTTACCAAAGGCAGGGCATTACTGATTTGCCAGACTACATTGGGTAACACCAGCAGCACCGCCAGCAAAGCGGCCAGCCAGAAGTGTTTGTTTTTTAAAACCGTGCGCTGCGGCGTAAGTAAAATAGCCGGAACAAGACCAAGCACCAAAAAGCCAATGTTGTATTTGTTTAGCAGCCCAAGTGCTAAAACTACAGCCGTATAGTACAGCCAGCGGTTCTCCTGGGTTTTAATGTATTTCAGGAGAGTAAAAAAGAGCAGTGTCCAGCACAAAAAGTCGAGTGAGTTGGGCTGATACAGAATATTAATGCGTACAAACACCGAGAACAAAACGCTTGTTGCCGCCAGTATTTGTGCAAACAGGCCGCCGTTGAGCTCTTCCACTATTTTCCACACCACCCAAATTACCAGGGCACCAAACAATGCCGGAAAAAATTTCACCCAGAAAACACTGTTTCCGAGCAGCAAGATAAGCGATGAAAGCAGCCCCGTAAGCGGCGGAACCGAAGTATACCCCCAGGCCAGGTGTTTGCCCAAATCGATGTGCAGGAATTCGTCGCGGTGTAATTCGTAAACCGGGTTAATGGCAAAATACTGTAGCACAAATTTAAGCACGATAAACGCCAGCAGGATGTATTTACTTTTCTTCATGACCTTTGGTTGGGTAAATTTTGCAAGGACACGAAAGGTACTTCTTTTTGCAACTCCCAACAACGTTTTAAGGCAAGTACCCACATTGCTTCTGTGAACTGTGCTTTTGTACAGACAAACTCTGTCCATCTCCCTTCCAACAACACGTAAGAAGACCTGCGCAACATTAAACCCAAAACTGCGACTGAAGACTGCGAACTAAAACCTACTCCTCCTTCTTCGCCTCCTCCCAAATCTCATCCATTTCGGCCAGGCTCATATCGTGTAGGTTTTTACCTTTTAAAAGTGTTTGGCTTTCGAGGTAATTAAAGCGTTTAATGAATTTCAGGTTGGTGCGTTCGAGCGCCGCTTCGGGATCGATCCCGTACAAACGGGCCGCGTTCACCATGGCAAAAAACAGGTCGCCAAATTCGGCTTCCATCTTGTCTTCGTCCACTTTATCAATTTCGTGGCTCAGCTCGTTCACTTCTTCCCTCACTTTATCCCACACCTGTTCGCGGTATTCCCAATCGAAACCAACGCCACTGGCTTTTTCCTGAATACGGTTGGCTTTTACCAGCGCCGGCATGGCTATTGGCACACCTTCCAACACCCGTTTGTTGCCACCTTTTTCTTTTAATTTGAGCGCCTCCCAGTTTTCTACCACCGTCCGCGCCGAACCATCCACATCCGTATCACCAAAAACATGCGGATGCCGGTAAACCAGCTTTTTATTGATTCCTTCCAACACATCACCCATGTCGAAAGCGCCTTTCTCGGAACCTATTTTTGCATAAAAAACAATGTGCAGCATCAAGTCGCCCAATTCCTTTTTTATTTCCTGAAGATCGTTTTTCAGAATGGCATCTCCCAACTCATAAGTCTCTTCAATCGTTAATTTCCGCAACGACTCCAGCGTTTGTTCCTTGTCCCACGGACATTTTTTGCGGAGCTCATCCATTATCGCAAGTAATTCTTTAAAAGCCTCTATTTTTCGTTCCATCGTTTGCTGTTTAATATTCCCGAATTTAACGAATCTCATCCATCGGGGTTGAAGTAATCGGGCAAAGTTATTGAAAATTAAAAATCAAACAGGTTTTGTATCCTGTAAGAAAAAATTGTTTTGCGAAAACGTTCGTACAGACCTTTTACAATCAATGCCCAACACACAAATTTATTTTGTAATTTTGGGCACATTCAAAAACAATAGAATAAGCACTTGGATAAACAAATATTACTGGAAGGAATTGACCCGCTGGAGTTTTTCGGGATCAATAATGCGAAGATCGAACTGATAAAAAAACTCTTTCCCAAAATCAACATTGTAGCCCGTGGCAATGCCCTCTTTGTTCAGGGCGAGCCCAAAGAAATAAAAGCATTTGAGAAGAAGTTTGCGCTTATTTTGGATCATTATTATCAATACAATATTCTTACCGAAGAAATTATTATTGAACTGATGCAAAGCGGTGTTTCTTCGATGGAAGAAAACGGCGGAAGCGAACCCGACATCATTGTTTTTGGCAACAGTGGAAAACCGGTGAGAGCGCGTACTCCCAACCAACACAGGTTGCTGGAAGAATCGGCGAAAAACGATCTTATTTTTGCCATCGGCCCTGCCGGAACCGGTAAAACCTACACCGCCATTGCATTGGCAGTCAGGGCACTCAAAAACAAGGAGATCCGCAAAATAATACTGAGCCGCCCAGCTGTGGAAGCCGGTGAAAACCTGGGTTTTTTACCCGGCGATCTGAAGGATAAAATCGACCCGTACCTGCAACCGCTTTACGATGCTTTGCAGGACATGATTCCGCTAAAAAAACTGGAAGAGTTCATGAAAGACGGCACCATTCAGATTGCACCGCTGGCCTTTATGCGTGGACGAACGTTAAGCAATGCTTATGTAATTCTGGACGAAGCGCAGAATACCACGATCAACCAGCTTAAAATGTTTCTGACCCGAATGGGCTTAAATGCCAAATTCATCATTACGGGCGACATTACACAGATCGACCTGCCAAGAAAAAGTCATTCGGGTTTGATCCAGGCGTTGAAAATCCTGAAAAACATCGAAGGCATTTCAACCATTCATTTCGACAAAAAAGACATTGTTCGTCACCGTTTGGTACGCGACATTGTGGATGCCTACGACAAACACCAGGAAGAGCGAGAAAGAGAGAAGGAAAAAGCGGAGGCTGAGGAAAAGAGGGGAAAACATTAGCTGTTTAGAACGAGTGATAAAAACTTTAAACTTTTGCGGGCTAAATTTGTATAAAAAACAACTCCCAACGAACAACTGGAAATTTAAAATTCAATCATAATTAAAAACAATACAATGAGTAACGCATTAACAAAAACCGAGTTTAACTTTCCGGGCCAGAAAAGCTTTTACAAAGGAAAAGTACGCGACGTGTACAATATCAACGACGATTACCTGGTAATGGTGGTTTCCGACCGTATTTCTGCATTTGATGTGGTGCTTCCCAAAGGAATCCCTTACAAAGGACAGGTATTGAACCAGATTGCCGAAAAGTTTCTGGATGCCACTTCAGATATTGTTCCCAACTGGAAAATTGAATCGCCCGATCCAAACGTAACCGTTGGACACATGTGCGAACCCTATAAAGTTGAAATGGTGATTCGCGGATACCTTACCGGCCACGCATGGCGTGAGTACAGTGCCGGAAAAAGAACACTTTGCGGTGTTGCAATGCCTGAAGGAATGGTGGAAAATCAGAAATTCCCCGAACCGATTCTGACACCAACGACGAAAGCCGACGAAGGTCACGACGAAGATATTTCGAGAGAAGATATTATTGCGCAGGGATTGGTTGACAAAGCAGAATACGAAATGCTGGAAGATTATACCCGTAAACTTTTCCAACGCGGAACTGAAATGGCTGCAGAGAAAGGGTTGATTTTGGTTGATACCAAATACGAATTTGGCAAGAAAGACGGAAAGATCTACCTGATCGACGAAATTCACACACCCGACTCATCACGCTATTTTTATGCTGAAGGCTACCAAGAAAGACTGGAAAAAGGCGAAAAGCAAAAACAGCTTTCCAAGGAATTTGTTCGCCAGTGGCTGATCGAGAACGGCTTCCAGGGAAAAGACGGACAGACCATTCCGGCAATGAGCGAAGAATTTGTAAACTCGGTTTCGGATCGTTACATCGAACTTTTCGAGAACATTACCGGCGATACCTTTGTGAAGTCTGACACATCGGCGATTAACGGACGAATTGAAAAGGCCGTGAATGATTTTCTGAAGAAATAGAACTTCAATAAAATACAAGTTTTAAAACACCTGTCGTATTTACGGCAGGTGTTTTTTTATTATTACATTGCAGATCAAGCACAAAAACTAAAAACAACAGCTGCCAAATGCGAACCAAAACCTTTCTATTGTTTTTACTGACGTTGTTGATCACGAATAAAGTCAGTGCCCAAAAAGAATACATTTCACGGGAAGTTGCGAAGAAAAACTACCAGGGCTACCTGCAAATGCAGGATTCAAACTATACCGAAGCGATCAAGTTTTTTGACGAAGCGATTACCAAAGACCCCGACGCCTTCTTTGTTTACCAGAATCGGGCGATATGCCGTCTTGAGCTCAAAGATACCCTTGGAGCCATTTCCGATTTCAAGATGAATATCAAACTAGAACCTGCCAACACAGAAACAAGATATGCACTCGGAAACATCTACAAAAAGCAAAACGATTCACTCAATGCCGTATACTATTTCAGGCAAGCCATTGAGAAAGCCGATATGGAATACAACCAAACCAAACTACTCTTTATGAATAACTTTGTTGGGCATGTGTACCGCCAGCAGCAAAAATGGGATTCAGCATTGGTTTATTACGACCAGGTAAAGAAATACACCCCGCAAGATGCTTCTGTTTATATCAATTCCGCCGTATGTTATTATCACCTCGACAGCACTGAACTTTTTTGCAGCGACCTCGAACGTTCCTTTATTTTAGGTGGTGCCGTAAATTGTTTTACATTAAAAGGACTTTGCAACGGCTGTTCTCATTTACTTGCCGAACGTGGCGGCAATATCGACACAACTTCAATGAAGCTCGATTCCCGGCTAAGTACTATAATTTCAGATACGATTAGCTATCATTTTGGCAACAGAGCACTCGCAGGTTTGTCATATCCCGAAAAATCAAGAAAAGTAAAGATCTACTACAACCATCTTTGGCAAATTTGTTTGCCTGAAAATGCGTCGTACTACCGCGAAGCTTTCTGGGCACAGCATGTTAACTACTTTGGAGGAAGCTTTACCGATTATTACCGGGATGGAAATCTCTATGCCAAAGGACGCATTGAAAGCACACAACTTACGGACGACTATGTTTCTTATTACCCAAATGGTTCTGAAAAAATAAAAGGACGTTTTGCCAAAGGGCTTCCGGTGGGCAGATGGACCTGGTTCAAAGAAGATGGGCAAGCCGCCTTCCAAGTGGCCTTTCTAATGGACGAATTTAAAATTCAATGGATGGATTCTTCCCATCCAGATTATGCCGTTAATTCGGGTACAGGAAAATTCACCCTAATGCTGGACAATTGGAACGGCTTTTCGTTTGAACTCCAGGGTGAGTACCAAAACGAAGAGCGCAACGGAAAATGGCAGTATATTCAGGGAGGTAAAGTAATTATTTCAGAGAATTTTAAGAAGGGAGCCTTTAAATCGGGATTTGCAACAACGGATAACGGAAAGGTTAATCTGACCAATACGGCTTTGAAGGCGCTTACCTTTGTTCCTCCCCAGCTTACGCAGGTAAGAAATCTGTTTTTTGATTCCATTGAAGCAGCAAACCACTATTCTTTTATCCAAAAATTTGGGTTTTAAGCCGCGAATTTATTTTCTTCGCGTCAATTAATGGCTTGGTTTATAAGTACCAGGCAGAAGAATCAAATTTTGAACAAAGTCAATAACACCACCATGAATAAGTTATTTACCTTCCTTTTAATACTCTTCTCGGTACTGGTTTCAAACGCTCAGGATGAATTCACGTTGGCCAAACAAGGAGAAGCAGCACCCGATTTTAGCTTTGAAACAGCACCCGGAAAAATGGTAAAACTGTCGGAACTAAAAGGAAAAGTAGTCTGGATCAATTTCTTTGCCACCTGGTGTCCTCCCTGCCGGAAAGAGCTTCCTCATTTACAAACAGAGGTTTACGACCAGTACAAGAACAACCAAGACTTTGTGCTCATTATTCTGGGGCGCGAACACTCGTGGGAAGAGCTTAACAAATTCAAGGCAGAACAAAATTTCACCATGCCTTTTTCTCCCGATCACGGAAGAAAAGTGTTCTCGCTTTATGCCCAACAAAATATTCCGCGAAATTTTATTGTCGACAAAGAGGGTAATATCGCCTACTCTTCCATTGGCTTTAACGAGGAAGATTTTGCCAAAATAAAAGCCACCGTTGCCAGCCTACTGGCGAAATAACAAACGAAGAAGCTCTTCCATCCCTTCCTTGCAGGCTACCCGGTTTGAATTGATGTGAGAGATAAAACTCCTTACAGATAGCCAACAAGCTATGTCTGTAGACATATTTAACTTCCTAAACACATTAAGAGTCTGGAAATAAACGCCACATCATCCCTCAACCTGCCCCAAATTTCTGTCTGTAGGAAGTTCGGCCAAATGATTTACACTAAAATAAGAGGTAGCCGAACATGCGTCCTTTTTGGCCGCACAACATCGGGATCAGTCTCCCTTGAAAAAATGCAATATAAACAGGTCAAAGCTTACAAAAAGTCAATTCCCATTTTTCATCCATCCACTAAACCACACTGAATACCAAAGAAACCATTGATCGGCTGCACAAAACACCCTCAACCAAAACGTTTATAGGCCCCAACTTTTATTGACCAAATGTCAATAAAAACAAAATATATTATGTATATTGTAAAGGACAAACTCATTCTATCATTACACTCAACAATTAAAAATGAAAAAAACGCTGTTTAAATTATTCGCATTGGCGTTTGTATTGACGTTGGCGAATGCATGTAACGACGCATTGGTACCCGATGACGTTGAAGAAAGTATCGAACTAAAATCAGCGAACAGTGCTCAAAAGAGTTACATCGTTGTTTTACAGGACGCTGACCTTAACCTTGAACTGACAAAACTAAAAGGTTATGAGAAGAAACAACTAGCCGTACAATCAGCTTCGGAAAAGATCATTAAAAGAACCGGTGTTTCCGGAGCTGAAATTACTTTTACGTATGGAACAGCTGTAAAAGGCTTTGCAGTAAAAATGGCTCCCGGGCAATTGAAAAAATTGGAGAGCGATCCTTCTGTAAAATATATTAATGAAGACCAGGTAATCACCTTGGTTCAACCTTATGTAAAAACAAAAGTTAAACCTGCACCGCAACCAACAGCAGAAGTTACTCCCTGGGGAATTGCGCGTGTTAACGGCGGTGTAACCTATACCGGAAACAATAAAATATGGATCATCGATACAGGAATCGACCTGGATCACCCCGATCTGAATGTGGATTTGGTAAACGGATGGAATTTCGTTGCAAACACGCAGGTTGCTGACGATGACAACGGACACGGTTCACATTGTGCAGGCATTGCAGCAGCCATTGATAACTCGGAAGGTGTAATTGGCGTAGCTGCCGGTGCTACAGTGGTTCCGGTGAAGGTTCTAAACAGAAGAGGATCGGGCTCTTATTCCGCGATCATTGCCGGCGTTGATTGGGTAGCCGATCATGCAGCCACGGGCGATGTTGCCAACATGAGTCTTGGCGGAGGCTATGATGCAACCTTAAATTCAGCCGTGGAAACAGCTGCCGCTCTGGGTATTAAATTCTCGCTTGCCGCCGGGAACGAAAGTACCGATGCCAACACCAAATCGCCGGCCAGTGCCAACGGAGCAAATATCTATACCATTTCTGCCAGCGACGTGAACGATAATTGGGCCTATTTCTCCAATTACGGCAATCCTCCTGTTGATTTTTGCGAGCCCGGTTACAGCATTTATTCTACTTACAAAGGCGGTGGTTACACAACCATGAGTGGAACATCGATGGCCGCACCTCATGCTGCTGGTATCTTATTGCTGGGTAATATAAAACCCGATGGAACAGTAAATGGAGATCCTGATGGTAATCCAGATCCTATTGGAGTTCATTAGAAAGAGAATCATATTTAAAGGCAAGCCCGGGGAATATCTCCCGGGTTTCTTTTTATGTATATTTCCTGACACCAACCCGAATTAACACTCCACTGACACGCAAACAAAAAACATCCTTACCCACTGAGATTAAACAAAATACCACCTGATCTGTTTGAAAGAAAACATAGAGCCGTTTTGCAACGTATAACAAACCTGATTACATAAACACTAAGAATAAAAAGCAAACTCTATCTATTAATTCAAACTTACAATGAAAATGAAAAAAACGCTGTTTAAATTGTTCGCATTGGCTTTGGTGTTAACCATGGGCAATGCATGTAACGACGCATTGGTAACCGATGACCTAGAAGAAAACCTGGAGCTGAAATCGGCCAACACTGCAAAGAAAGGCTACATTGTAGTTCTACAGGACGCTGACATCGATCTTGAACTTTCGAACCTAAAAGGCTACGAAAAGAAACAGCTTGCCATGAAGGCAGCTACCGGGAAAATCCTGAAACGTACCGGCATAAGCGATGCTGAAGTAGGCCATGTTTTCGGTTCTGCACTGAGAGGTTTTTCGGTTAAGATGGCCCCCGGACAGCTAAAAAAATTGCAGGACGATCCATCAGTAAAGTACATTGAAGAAGACCGCATCATTTCCCTCGGCTTACCCGATATTGAAGCGAAAAAAGGAAAACCCGGAGGCGGAGGTACTACCAGTCCGGCCCAGCAAACACCCTGGGGAATAAGCCGTGTAAATGGCATAACAAATTACACAGGCACCAAAAAAGCCTGGGTTGTTGACTCTGGTGTTGACCTGGATCATCCTGACCTGAACGTAAATACCAGCTTAAGCCGAAGTTTCATTATTGGCGGAAAAGCAACTACTCCTGACGATGAAAACGGGCATGGATCGCACGTAGCGGGAACAATCGCTGCCAAAAATAATTCGATTGGAGTAATTGGGGTGGCTCCCGGAGCCCAGGTAGTTTCCTGCCGGGTACTCGATCGCCGCGGCAGTGGTAGTTTCTCCTGGACCGTGGCAGCACTCGACTACATTGCGACGGATGGTGTTGGAACCGCTGGTGATGTGGTCAACATGAGCCTCGGACCATCGTCGCGCTATACTGATTCGTCGGTTGATGCAGCTGTGCAGGCAGTGGCAGCCAAAGGAATCAAACTCTCGATTGCTGCGGGTAACGAAAGTGATGATTGTTTCTATTATTCTCCAGCCCACAATAACGGACCCAATATTTACACCGTTTCCGCCATGTGGGAAAGCGACCGCTTTGCAACCGAATTTTCAAACTTCGGATCGCCGGTTGATTATGCTGCACCCGGTGTGTATATTCTTTCAACCTATAAAAACGGAGGTTATGAAACCTTACACGGAACATCCATGGCAGCCCCTCACGTTGCAGGAATATTGCTTTTGGGAAATGTTGCAACCGATGGCCATGTAACATCCGATCCGGATGGAAACCCAGATCCTATTGCCGTTCATTAATATTGAACAACACGATATTTAACCCGGATTCAAACTCCGGGTTTTTTTATTGCTTTTTAGTTAAAAGAATCTCAGCCACTTTGTGCAGTTCCTTCCCCACTTTTGCACGGGTGTCGTTGGTAATCACAGCAACAACCATCTTTTCTTCCGGATAAATAATCAGGTTACTGCAACCACCTACCGAGCCGCCTCCGTGTCCATAATAAGGCCTTCCGTATTCATCAACACCCGAAAAGAACCCCATACCGTATTCGGTCTTTTCGCCGTTTTTCAAACTCTGCGGCGTAACCAGTTGTTGCTTTACTTCTTCTGAAAAAAGAGTATTCTGAAGCATTGCATTTCCAAACTTCACCAGATCTTCCGAAGTGGAAATAAAACCGCCGCCTGCCCACTTGTAGCTGTTATCGACATACGGCGCATTGATCACCTTTCCTTCAGCCATATCGTAATAACCGGCGCGGTAAAGTATCAGTGAATCCATGTGTTCGGCCAAAGTCTCGGTCATTCCTAGCGGATCAAAAACCCGGGTTTGCATAAAATGAAGGAAGTCCTCCCCTGCTGCACCTTCAATAACGGCACTCAAAAGATTAAAGCCGTAACTCGTGTAACGGTAAGCGGTCCCCGGCTCAAACAGCAAGGTATCGTTCATAAAAATTTCCAGCCCTTCATTAACTGTTGGATAATATTTCGCCGACAGAAACTCATCGCCGTTGTAATGCCGTATTCCGGCCTGATGGCCCGCTACCTGCCGGGTGGTCATCGCATATTTCTTTTCGGGGAAATAGGGTGCGTATTTTTGTACCGGGGCATCCAGGTCAATCTTTCCCTCTTCTATCAAAACACCCAAGGCAGCTGCAGTAAGGGCTTTGGAAATACTTCCGATCCTGAATTTGGTTTTATCGGGATAAACAGGCACCTGCTGTTCGTAATTCCCGAGTCCAAAACCTCTTGAGAATACGGTGGCACCGTCAACAGAAACCGTTGCAGTCCACCCCACCGACTCACTTTCGGTACGCAGTTGTTCAATGTACTGTTCAAGCTCTTTTAGTTGGGGATCTTCTGTTTGACAGGCGCACAAAAACAGGATGCCCAATAACAGAATTGTGATCATTGATTTCATAAGTACTTGGTTTTTATTACTAAAAAAGGAATTATCTCAAAAATACGAAAATCCGATGTATTATTTGTTTTTCAAGCTCTTAGCCGTTTTCCTGATCCCACAAAAAAGAAAGCCGGCACCAATAAGCACATAAGGAATACTAAGGATCTGCCCCATGTCGAGTTTCATGCTTTCCTCAAAAGCTACCTGTCGTTCTTTGAGGAATTCGATGAAAAACCGGGCGGTAAAAATGAGCAGAAGGGCAAGCCCGAAAAAAGCCCCATTCCTGAGGTACCTGCGTTTAGTAAGGTATAGTGAAAAAGTAACTCCAAAAATCAGGAAGTAGGCCAAAGCCTCGTAAAGCTGCGCCGGATGCCGCGGAACATTATCCACCCGTTCAAAAACAAAAGCCCATGGTTGGGCAGTGGGCATTCCCAAAATTTCAGAGTTCATCAGGTTTGCCAAGCGAATAAAAGCACCGCCCAATGCAGCCACCACTGCAATTAAATCAATGGCATCAAGTAAACCATGTTTGGTTTTTCGTGAATAGATAATCAGCGCCACAATTAAACCCAGGGCGCCACCGTGGCTCGCCAGTCCTTGGTAGCCGGTAAATTTGACACCGCCACCCTCCGGAAACTTCAGAGGAAGAATCATTTCCAACGGGTGCGACAGGTAATAGGCAGGTTCGTAAAACAAACAATGCCCCAGCCGGGCACCCGCCAAAATACCTATAATCCCATACAACGAAAGCTTTTCCAGGTTTTCTGCCGGAATATTCTCGCGCTTAAAAATCCATCCCAGGATATACAGGCATAAAATCAATCCGCCTACAAACAAAAGCCCGTAGTATCGGATCGAAATTCCAAAAACATTTACAATCTCAGGGTCGGGGTTCCAATGAATATAATTTAGGATCATTCCGGGCTCGTTTAGTTATCAAGTTTCAGGTTCAATGCCGCTAAATTTAAAGAACTTTAGTTCGTTCGCAAATTATATTTCATACAAATATTTTAAGATTAATCCCTCCTTTGTTCTTTTTCTTAAAATACCTACTTTTGCCCCGCAGTTTTTAAAACGATTTTAACGATGCATTTGTACAACCGTATTAATAAAGATGAGCTAAAACAACGCCTGGCGGAAGAAACTTTCCAGCGAAAAACCATTTCGCTTTACCGTTATTTCATTTTAGATGATCCGCAAGCTTTTCGCGACGAGTTATTCCGCGACTGGTTTACATTGGATTGTTTTGGTCGTATTTACATCGCCCGCGAAGGAATAAATGCACAGATGAGCGTTCCGGAACACAACTGGGAAACTTTTCTGGAAACCTTGCAGAAGCACGAGATATTCCGTGAAATTCCGATAAAATATGCGATTGAAGACGACGGGAAATCGTTTTACAAACTCACCATTAAAGTGCGCCCCAAACTGGTGGCCGATGGCCTGGATGACGATGCTTACGATGTCACCAACGTAGGGACTCATTTAAGCGGCGTTGATTTTCATAACCACATCGGGCAAGAGAATACCGTAGTAGTGGATATGCGTAATTATTACGAAAGTGAGATCGGGCATTTTGAAGGAGCCATTTGCCCCGAAGCCGATACATTTCGTGAAGAGTTGGAGATTGTTACCGATTTACTGGAAGACCAGAAAGACAAAAAAATCCTGCTTTACTGTACTGGCGGAATTCGCTGCGAAAAAGCCAGTGCTTATTTAAAACACCAGGGTTTCAACGATGTAAATCAATTGCACGGCGGAATTCTGGAGTATGCCCGCCAGGTAAAAGCAGCCGGGCTGGAATCCAAGTTCCTGGGGAAAAACTTTGTGTTCGACGAACGTTTGGGCGAAAGTGTAAACGGCCAGGTCATCTCGCGCTGTCATCAGTGTGGAGCTACCTGCGACACACATACCAACTGTGCAAACGATGGTTGCCATATCCTGTTCATTCAATGTCCGGAATGTGCCGATAAATACCACGGTTGCTGCACACCCGAGTGTGCTCATGAAAAAGAAAACGGGACCGGACGTTCGGCGAAAGACCGTATTGTTTTTGGCAACAGCCGGAAATACAGAAAAAGTCTGTCGCTTATTCGAACGGAACAGTTAAAAGTGGCTGAATAAAATCTTATTCTACAATAATTGAAGGCTGCTGCTCCGCCATATTTCCTATTTTTGCACCGCAATGAGTAATTTCTGGAACGAATTAAAAGGCCCCGTCTTTTCACTGGCACCCATGGAGGATGTCACCGATACTGTTTTTCGCGAAATCGTAATGGGAATGGCTGCTCCCGGAAAACTTCACGTGGTTTTCACTGAGTTTACTTCCGTAGAAGGGATGAACCACCCTGTAGGTCGCGAGCGGGTTTCTGAACGCCTGATTGTGAATACGTCAGAACGTGAACTGCTAAAAAAGCTCAACATCAAGCTGGTGGCTCAAATCTGGGGGCGCGATCCGGAAATCTACCACAACATTGCCCGGTACATCACCGAAAATTACGACTTCGATGGCATCGACATTAACATGGGATGCCCGGTAAAAAAGGTGTTCAAAATTGGGGCGTGTAGCGCATTGATTGGCGACCCGCAGCGTGCCAGGGAAATTATACTCGCGACCAAAGAAGGTACATCGTTGCCTGTTAGCGTAAAAACACGGACCGGAATAAAAGAACACATCACTGAAAACTGGATCGGTAATTTACTGGAAGTTGATCCGGCCGCCATTATCCTGCACGGAAGAACTCAGCGCATGCAATCGGAAGGCGAAGCCAGCTGGGATGAAATTGCCAAAGCTGTTCAGCTTAAAAACAGCCTGAAACCGCATATTCCTTTTCATGGAAACGGCGATGTTTTTTCCTATGAACAGGGCTTAGATCGCATCCGCGAAACCGGTGTGGACGGCGTAATGGTCGGGCGCGGCATTTTTCAGAATCCGTGGTTCTTCAATCCTGAAAAAACAGATATTTCGAAAGAAGAGCGGATTGAAAAACTGCTGGAACACACGCGTTTGTTTGAATCTACCTGGAGCCCCGACAAAAACTTCAACATACTGAAACGCTTCTACAAAATTTACCTGAATAGTTTCGCGGGAGCCGCCAAAATGCGCGCCGATCTGATGGAAGTAAAAGGCTACGACGAGGTATATTCTTATTTTAAATAAGCCCCGAAAAAAACCGCCTTCCAACAAGAGAAAGCGGTTTTAATGAGGATCAGCCCCAACAATTATCAGAGTGCGGTTCTACTTCTGTTTCGATTCCACTTTACTCAAAACCCTTTCGAATGAACTCAAATGATTTCCGGAACCGTTTAACAAATGACTGTAAACCTGCAGAATATTTTTCACTTCGGTTTCAGTCATTAAACTGTTGATGTCGTTTATATCCGTCTCCTCAATCAGCACTCCAACTTCCAGGGCCGATAGAAGCCCTTCTTTTCCGTCGCTGACAAGTGAGTTGTACAAATCCTGCAAGGCCGTATTTTGAAATACGCCAATGGCCTTTCCCGCTGCCGGATCATCCAGGTCGTAAAAGTCCAGCAACCTTAAAATGGCATCGGTATGTTTTTGCTCACTTTCGCAAATATTCAGGAAAATGTTGTGTGCATACCACTGATAAAACTGATAATAGACATCGTGCGCCAGTTTTTCTTCTTCCCGCATAAAAAGAAGTCCATCTATCTCGTCGGTAGATAACTCAGCCGGCTTCTTGTTTTCATTCTTTTTGAGTTCAGCATTTTCGCTTGAACGGGCTGATTTCAGAAACTCATCCTCTGGCAGAGGAAAGTCGTTACATCCTGCGCCAATAAGCAGCAACAGGCACAACACAAAACCAACATATGTAGAAACTGTTTTCATAGCTTCAAAAATTAAATTTATTATCCAATTGCTGCTTACCGCTATTTTTTATTTCCACCTTTCGCATCATCAATGTGCACATCGATGTAGGTCAGGTTATTGGCAAAATCAATTTTAGCCACTCCTCCACCGTGCTCTGTTTCTTCGGCTGCCACTATCACTTCTTCCTCCTCAAGTGGCACTAAAATCTCTGTAGTTCCTTCTTCAAAAAAGGTATTCAGATCAACACAATTGGTACCTGTTGAATCGAAACTAAAGGTAAGGCGGTAATCTCCGGCACCGTCGTTGAGTTTTCGCACATTCCAGGTGTAGCCGTAAATCACTTTCCCTTTTACGTTTATTTCGGCAGAATAATAACCCGGCCCGTCACCCCCGTCAGCAACCGACAGATTGAAAACCGGCTCCTCAATCAGATCTTCAGAAATAGTATCGTTTTCGGTCCATCCTTCACCGGGCTGCCATACCAGCATTCCTTCTTCAATCTCGGTTCTTGGAATGTCAAGTTTTTGAATGGTGAGCCGGGCACAGGCTGAATAAACAGTGGCTTCTGTACTTTCAATGGTTAAAGCATTTTCAGAATTTTCCTGGTGCGCCACAGCCAGTCCGTGAACCTCATCAATCCCCCATCCCGAAACATGACGCATTTCGTATTGAAGCATCGTCGGCGAAAGATTGTTCTTGTACAAAACAACTTCGGTCCTCACCTTCGAATTCAAATACCAGGGAACGGATTCCAGGTTATCTCCCCAATCAATCGCATTAACTACAACCGGGGCCAAACTGCCATCTGTGGCTTCCGCCTGCCAAACGTTGTACTCATCCTTTTGCAAAAACACCTTTAACCAGCCTTCTCCGGGAATTTTGGTTACATCAACACTGTCGGAAATACTGTTGTCGATAAAATCAGTATCATCCGGATCGGGCTGGCCACTCATTGGGGTACCATCGTCGTTGGTGCCCCACCAATACCACCATTCTCCGTTTGTTACCGGCTCCACTCCGGCAGTACCTCTTAAATTCTTGGTTACACCTTCTGCCCATACAACAGGAAAAGAAAGACAGTTTCCGGCATCAACCGTTTCACCGGATTTCAAGGCCATTTCCGGGGGTTGTTCAAAGTTCTCGTCTTGGATGCATTGTGTGAAAATAAAACCAATGCCCAATACGATTACATACAACAAAAAATTACTTTTTTTCATCGCTTTTCGTTTAATTGTTTTACTACATGTGGCAAGATTTAATGCAGAGGGCCTTGGTTTTCAATCAACTAGTATTACGCAAGTTACAATTAAGCCAAATCTCAATCAATCCGCAATACGATGAAAAATAATTACTGAAAGACGAGAAAAAGTAACCGAAAGTGGTATTAATTGAGCTGACCTATAAACTTTTTATAACAGCAACCGCAATAATCGGTTTCTTCGTTCAAAAGATTTTGCCGGCACGCCAAACGCAGTAAACACAACAAGCTTTTTGCTTTGAACTTCTGGAGCAAGTTTCTACGGTGGGTTTTTACGGTAGAAGGACTAATGGATAAATCATCAGCTATTTCGGCCGTAGTTTTCATTTCAGCCAAAAGCGTCAGAATTTGCTTTTCCCGTTTGCTTATCCTTACTTCCTCCATCTCTGGGCTATCGTTAAAAACCAGGTTTGCCACCAGCGAGGAATAATATTTTTTATCGTCCGCCACTTGCTTTAGGGCAAAAATAAGCTCTTCGGCATCGCTGCATTTTAAAACGATTCCCTGGATCTTTTCATTTCGAATCAAGCGAAGAATGTACTTATTCACAATATTGGTTACCAGAAGAGTTTTAATGTTGCTGTTATGGATCATTTCATTATTTCTTATGAATTGATCTAGATTTTGGCAGGGCCAGTTGAATTCAAGAATGAGAATATCGGGATTCGGATGAGTAGATATAAGATCCGTGTTGCTTTTGGAGATAGGATATTTCCTGACTAAAAAATCGTGTCGAACAAGAATACTTTCCAAACCCTCACCAAACAACATATTTTGGTACAATATCAGTGCAAACGAGGTTGCCATCCTATTAAATACTTCTCTGCAAGTTATGAAAAATAAAGCAGACTCTTAGCAAAATAAGCAATCAATTCGCCATTTTACGAACAATACAATTTACTGACAAACAGATTTTTGACACAAAAGAAAGAAACAAAAGTTCTGAAATAGTATTTATTGCAACTTCAAGTGTTTAGCCTAAAAACAAAGCTCGCTTTTTGTTACAACAGGAAAAGAAATCTTCCAGGAATAAGTTAAGATGAAAAATAAAAGCCTGCCCCAAACGGAGCAGGCTTCCAACTATGAAAAGTCTGTTCTTCTTCTTTTCTAGATGATCGATTTCATCGCACCCATTGCTTCCCGCAATTCGGCACCAATAATTTCCACATCGTGGTAACGAATCTCTTCGTTGATGTCGATCAATTCCTTGTTATCCACGTGTGCATCGATTCCTGCGTTGAAGTTTTTACCAATCAGGTTGGTATCTATTTTCTTCATGAAATCGGTCAGCAAAGGTTTGCAGGCATGATCGAACAGGTAACAACCATATTCCGCAGTGTCAGAAATAGTACGGTTCATTTCGAACAGTTTCTTACGGGCAATGGTGTTGGCGATCAGCGGAGTTTCGTGCAACGATTCGTAATAAGCAGATTCTTCCTTGATGCCTGATTCAGTCATCACTTCAAAAGCCAGTTCCACACCTGCTTTCACAAAGGCCACCATCAACGTTCCGTTATCGAAATATTCCTGTTCACTGATTTCCACATCACCGGCCGGTGTTTTTTCAAAAGCTGTTTCGCCTGTGGCAGCACGCCAGGTCAACAATTTTGTATCGTCGTTGGCCCAGTCTTCCATCATGGTTGACGAGAACGCACCACTCATAATATCATCCATGTGTTTTTCAAACAACGGACGCATGATGTCTTTCAGTTCCTGTGCCAGTTTAAAAGCTTCCACTTTTGCCGGGTTCGACAAACGATCCATCATGTGTGTAATACCACCTAGTTTCAAAGCTTCGGTAATGGTTTCCCATCCGTACTGAACCAATTTGGAAGCATAACCGGGATCGATACCTTTTTCCACCATCTTGTCGAAACTCAGGATAGAACCGGTTTGCAGCAATCCGCAAAGAATGGTTTGCTCACCCATCAGGTCCGATTTCACCTCGGCAATAAACGATGACAAAAGAACGCCTGCTTTGTGGCCGCCTGTTCCGGCAGCATAAGCTTTGGCAATTTCCAGTCCGTCGCCATTCGGGTCGTTTTCACGGTGAACCGCAATCAACGTAGGCACGCCAAATCCGCGAACGTATTCGGCACGAACTTCTGATCCTGGAGATTTTGGAGCTACCATAATTACGGTAATATCGTCGCGCACTTGCATGCCTTCTTCCACAATGTTAAAACCGTGCGAATAAGCCAGGCAAGCACCTTTTTTCATCAAGGGAACTACCTTGTTCACCACCGGAGTATGTTGTTTATCCGGAGTAAGGTTCAAAACCAGGTCGGCTTTCGGAACCAGTTCCTCGAAAGTGCCCACTTCAAAACCATTCTCCGTAGCATTTACATACGATGCACGTTTCTGCTCAATCGCTTCCTGACGCAATGCGTAGGCTACATTCAACCCGCTATCGCGCAGGTTTAAACCCTGGTTCAATCCCTGGGCACCACAACCCAAAACAACTATTTGTTTTCCTTTTAATTTTTCTACTCCGTTTGCAAATTCACTTTCTTCCATGAAATCGCATTTTCCCAGCTGGTCTAACTGAAGACGTAAGGGAAGTGAATTGAAATAATTTGCCATCTGTTTTATTTTTTAATGATTATTCGTCTGTTATGGCTGCCGGGAAACGCTGTTAGCAGGCTTCGCGGCTTTACTTTACAAAGCAATAAAATAATAGCCAGACTGGAATGTAAATTTACGGGATTTTTAGGTAATTTTCATGGGAGCCATCAGATTAAGCCATTACCACCTCCGGAAGATAAACTTAATTTTCAATGATTTACAAATTTAAAGAAATTGCAATTTTAAAGGCAACGTTACACTCCCTTTAGTTTAAATGAATCGAGAAAATAGTTGACTGAAGTATTAAAACTATGTTTTGCAGGATAAATTACCTGTAACATGTACATGGTATTTTTTACCAAATAGCTTCTCACTTTAGCGACAGCCATTCCATTCTTTATTTCGACATTTATTTCACGCCCGGGATAGCCATTGTAATCAATCACATAAGTCGAAAGTAACCTCCCCTCCATACCCGTTACAGTACCGCCTATTGAGTTCTCAAAGAATGCCTCCAGTTGTTCTCCGCTCATTTCATCAGAATCAATCATATCCGGGTAAATTGTAAAACTAGCGCCATAAAGCAAATTGGCATCCGCCCCCAATTCAGGCTCATACATGTACATAACAACCCTTAATTCACCATTTTCGACTTCCACATCCTGAGAGAGTTCCATTGGCGTTTGGGGAAACAACATCTCAAAATTAGCTTTATCGCAGGTAAACGAATTCCAGTTAGTAGTATCAGGGGCGGCAAATTCTACCGATTCAATTTTCCGCATCTGTATGAACTCTTTTAATTCCGTTGCGGCATATTTCCCAATCTGAGTGAATACAGCTGCTACAATAGCGCCCACAATAATCCCAATCAGCTGGCTTTTTGTAAGTTTTCGCTTACGCCGTTTTGGGGGAACTGAAGATGATGCTTCACTTCTCTTCGGAGGCTTTACTACTGTTGTATTTTGCGTCGGCACATCCGATTGGCTGATGCAAACCAGCTGTTTAAAATCATCAAAATTCTTGTTTGGATTTTTACTCACCCAATCAATATAGTTATTGGGCAGATGTATTTTACATTTTCCGCAATACACCATATACTCTGAAATAACAGAATTATAATGGCCACATTTCTCACACTTTAGATAGTACATTCTGAGAGTTGATTTTTGATGAAAGTAGTAATATTTTCGATATTAAAACGGGCCGGAAATTTTATTTTCAGATTTCTTCTATGCGCTTAATTCAGCCCCTCCCAAAACTATTTTAATGATCTTGCCCGGTATTGCAATGGCGACAAACCCGTTTCACGTTTAAAAAACTTGGCAAAATAACTTTGATCGGCAAAATTCAGTTGAGCCGCAATATCTGAAACACTCAAGCTGGTATGCACCAGCAGTCGTTTTATTTCCAGTATCTGCTTGGCTTTAATAATTTCCGACGATGTTTTGCCGGTAAGACGGGTAACAGTTTGTGTCAGATGATTGGGGGTAAGCGCCATCAGATCGGCATACTGGGCCACACTCAAATTATTGCCGTAATTCTCTTCCACCAGTTGGTAGAATTTTTTTACGATCACATGTCCTTTCCCCGAAAGAACACTTTTATCGGTATCGTACAAAGCCGCACAGAAGTGCAGAATGAGATCGAGCAGCGCGTGCAACAATTCAACCGAATACCCCTCGTTTTTCTCCAGTTCTGCAATTCCCTTTTTAAAAAGGCTCTCTAGAAACACCACATCACTATCGCTTTGAAGCAACAAAGGCGGGTTATCCTGCCGGATGGTAAAGAAAAACGGAAACTCGATGAGCCGGTTGGGGTTGTTGTAATCGATCAGGTAAAACTCGGGTGTGAAAATAAAAATGAACCCTTCGATATCGTGCGAGAACTCAATTTTATGCGCCTGACCTGGTGACATAAAAAACACGCAGGGTGGTTTTATTTCGTATTTGTTGCCGTCGATTACATGCGAACCGGTTCCCCGCGCGAGGTAGAGTACCTCAAAAAAATCGTGACGGTGTGGATATTTTACCGAGAAATGCCGGTTGGCGTCGAACACTTCCACCTGGAACTGCTGACTTTCGCGCTCCTGCTTACTAAAACTGCGAAGGCTGTAAACCGGTATCCTCTCTGCTGAACTCATGCCTTGCTAGTCAGACAAAGGAAGCGCATACCCAATGGTCAGCCGGAATGCACGGTGTTTCATGCTTTGATTTTTATAGAGCACGAAAACATCCGGAAATCCATAATCATACGAAGCAGAAATATCAAACCCGCCGTAACTACGATAGCCTGCTTTGGCACTTACCCCGTAATCCAGAGGTTTCATATAATCTTCGTTTTCCGTGCTTCCCCAGGTAATTTTGAATTGTCCTCCTTCCATCTCACCTACACTGGCTACTTCTCCCCGGCCACTAACACCATAACTAACATAAGGCCCGGCCCCCACATATACTTTTGAACGAGAACGCAACTTGTAGCGGTAAAACAAATACGCAGGCATGTTTACATAAATCAGGTTTAATTTGTTTTCAATGTTGTAATCACTGATTTTCTGAGTCGTCATTTTATACTCACCCAAAAGCCCGATCGAAAAAACCAACTCTTCTTTTCGTTTCTTTTTCAGCGTTCCTTCCAGAAAAGCACCTCCATGTGCACCTGGCCCTACAAAGCTTTCATTTAAAAAGCTGTTTCCGGCAGCCTGCTCAAACGGAATCATGGAATAAGTACCACCGGCGCTTAACACAAGGTTCTGACTTCCGGCAACATAGGCAATCACACAAAAAGCGATGGTAAATAAAATTTTTGCCTGGTTCTGCATGTGGATCTGTTTTAGTTGTTGCGGCAAGATAGTGAATATTTGCGAAACAAATTTACATAATCCGCCCAGACGCCGAAGCACAGCGAGTTTGTTACCTTCCTTTTCTTATTTTTACGGCATGAATAAACTACCTGTAACTCTAATCCTGTTCGCAACTTTGTTGTCAGGCTTTCCATCGTTGGGCTTTGCTTTTTTCCCTGAAAAATCGGGGCACTCGAAACCAGCCTTCGAGAGTGCACGTTTTGGCGAATTTCATAACGACAGCCTGCACCGGATTGATTTCAGGTATGCCGACCGGAAAAGAGGCGTAAAACCCTTCATCATTCCGGCTGTGCTGATTGCAGGTGGTACCGTATTTAATTACTCTGATCTGAAATACGATGCTCAGGAATGGGTATGGAAAAACCACAATTACCAAGGCGCTGCTGACGACTATCTTCGTTTTGGACCGGTTGTAGGCCTTTATGCGCTAAATGCCCTGGGCGTGAAAGCCCAAAACAACATCGGTAACCAATCTGCTATTTTGTTTAAAAGCCTTCTAGTAAATACCGTCATTACCAAGTCGCTCAAAAATATCTTCGATGAAAAACGCCCGACTGGCGATCCCGGTTCTTTCCCGTCGGGGCATACATCCCTGGTGTTTGCTGCGGCACAGGTCATTCATCACGAATATGGAGAAAACAGCGTTTGGTACAGCATTGGAGCCTATTCGTGTGCTACCGCTGTGGGAGCTATGCGGTTTGCCAAGGGAGGCCACTGGTTTCCGGATGTGCTCGCCGGCGCCGGAATTGGAATGATCAGCACCGAACTTATTTATTTAACCCACCAGTACAAATGGGACTGGCAGCACATGAAACGACTCGATATTTTTCCCTTTTCCATGGGCCGGCAAAAAGGACTTACGCTGGTTTATACTTTTTAACTGAGGGATTGAAGGACTGATTCGTTTTCAGTATTACAAAAGTCGCAGTTTTCAGTCTCAGTTTTCAGGGAAAAAAGAATTGAATTATTAGATTGAATGGATTGACGAGGAGATTGATTTTTTTTAGTTTCACCTGCAACTTGTGGCTTGTAGATCATAACTTATTCTCGCATTCAAGCACTTATGCCTTTAACAATTGAAAACTAAGACTGAGACAGGAAACTTGAATGCACTTGCTCCTCTGTCTCAGCCTCAGCCTTAGCCTTTGCCTATCTTATTTACTTCAGAAAATCTTCCCGTATAGGGTTAAAACTGTCGATTAAACGGGCGGTTTTACTAAGCAGTTTAACGGCATGCTTTTTATACGGCGGAACCGCAAACATATCACCAACTTTCAAAAGTTTATCGGGCTCTCCTTCGCAATAAAAAACAAGCTCTCCTTCTGCCACATACGAGGTCTGCTCGTGTGGGTGATTATGCAGGGGATCGGCCTCCGGCCATGGACCTTCGGAAAAATCAACCACCACCGTCATCAGGTTTTCAGTGTGGATTAATTTTCGCTTTACCCTGTTGTTTATGATCTCGTAAGGTGTTTCGTCAAAAAGTAAAACCGACATACAATTCTTTTTTCAATTATGTTTCAAACTACTTTATTTCATTCTCGTTCATCCTTCGGTGATGATTCTTCGGATACGGTCGTCCAGTTCCTTCTGATCGGCTGTAAACGAAGCCAAACCTGCCAGGTTTAGCAAGGTATCAATGGCCAGTTCGCCACTTTCGATACGCGAAGCCCAGCGTTCGTGCCTGGGTATTTTCCCGTCGGACGCAATAAAGCCCAAATCCTTCTCACTTAAGTACGGGAACATATCGCCGCAGCCGGCACGGTGCACCCGGTCAATCAGTTCGTTGCCGTCTTTGGGGCAATCCCGATCCAGGTTGCGGGCCAAAGTTAGCTCTCCTTCACTGATGTCCCAAAGCTTTTCGGGCGAATATTTTGCTGCGTCTTCAGTCAAATCAACCGGGTATACCTCATTCACCTTTGAAGTAAATTTTCCGTCGAGATGAATTTTTCCGTCAGCGGCTACTTTGGTTGGCATTGTATAAACATCGGTTCCGGCCAGCGCATCAAGCTGAGAATAACCGCGCAAACTGGCGGCAATCAGCTGTGTCGGCACCGGGTTATTTCCACTGATTTCTTTTACGATCTTCTGGGTCGAAAGCACGGTCCGCTCGCCTGCCCCTTCACCACTTCCCAGTCCGTTATCTTTCATATAAGCGCCAATTCTCCCTAAAAATACGTTGCAGTAATTGGGTTTGGTAATGGCTGCCACCATCAGGTTTTGACGTGCTGAAAATTCAAGTGTAAAATTGATCTTCACCCCCAGCTCGCGCAAGCGGCGTGCCCCCAGCAGACCAACCGCCGTGTACGGCACTTTCACGATAAACTGTTCGGGATTAATATTGTAGTAGCGCAAACCGTAATCAACAATGGCATCAAAATGATGCGCCGTGTTGGTATGAAGCTCCACACTTACAAAGCCGCCGAATTTCTTAGCCAGCCGCATTCCGTGCCGCGCATTCAGGATAAAAGCAATTTCAACAATCTGCTCCTCCACCGGAAGCTCACTGACAATTTCGCGCGCCTGGGCGATAAATCCGTCGTAAATGCCTTTCTGAATTTCCTTGTTTACCAGCGTATTGTTGGTGGTAAGTGCGGTCATTTCGGCCGACCAGTTTTTTTCGGCTTCGTCCATGTCGCCGGTATCGAGCCACAGCTGGGTTCCGGCATCACGCAGCGACTGCCAGAACGGATCGGCTTTTGCACTGATGCGCTCTTCGTGAATATCAGCCAAAACAAATTCTTTGATTTGCTCTTTTAATGTTTCGTTCATGGTGAAGTGATTTGAATTTGCTTTTGAATTTACAATAAAGCCCAACGGTGTCCAAGAAGATTTTCAATTTTATTCGGGGCATTAAATTCGTTTGCTGAAGGATGCCGCTGCCGCACGACTGTTCCGAGTACTTAAAGTCAAAAAGCCATTTTACCACCCACGCGAAAGGATTCGCATCGGAGCGGAGGATATGGGCAAACTAAATCGAAAAATTACGCAACCGTAAACAACCTTACAAGTAGCCACATATGAACCACAATATTACTTCCGATGAACTTTTAGACATAAAAGTCTTATTGCAATATAATTTTACAACTATTGTTTGGGTTTCTGTCTATCATTAACAGATAGTGTCCGGGATTTAGGGGCGAAAGATTAATGTTATTTTCACCTGCTGAATTGATAAATAATATTTTGTTATAAACAACATTCCCCTTCATATCATATAGCTCAACATTGCATTTTTCATTTAGGTTGTTCTCTTGAAATTTTATATACAATAAACCATTACTTGGATTAGGATAAACAGTAAAATATCCGTTTGGCAAAACATTTGTATTTATATCCGTTGTTGATTCTAATCCGTAAGTCATAATCAATCTATCATATGCGCCATGACTATCTGTCGCTTTCAATATTATTAATGAATCCGTTGAATAATTATCATTTCGAGACAAAATTCCACCGCCAGTTAATGTTAACCAATCTGGCCCTTGCTCAATTGAATATGTAATAGAATCTCCATCAGGATCTACTGCCAGCAGTGTATCGCGATAGTTTGGATTAGAAAATTTTTCTATCTCAGGTCGCTTTATAAATAACGGAGGTTGATTAATAGACTCAGGTTGTGAAAATTTAGCTACAGTGCCCACGCTCCACACATAATATTGAATGGATGATATGTTGTTGATATAACCACAAACTAACGGATTATTAGAGACATCTACTTTAATATCTGTTATTTGAAAATTCGCGGCTAAAGTGTCGTTAATATATTGATGACTAGTTATTGAATCTCCATTGGGAGCTATTTTCATTATTGTACTATTGGGATAATTGTCTGTTATAAGTAAATTTTGGAGACTATCTTCACAAATAAGAGTCATTTTAACCGGGTACTCTTCTTTATAACAAAACTCTCTTTTATCATTAAATCGTAAGTAAATACTGCCATCATCCGATCCACCAAAAACAACAATATCGCCAGATGGCAAATCCATCGAGTGTTTACCTTCAGCTATATTCTCATCTCTATACTCCCAAAGAATTTTTCCCGTAGAGTCTATCTCAACAATCTTTATACGATCTCTGTAGCCATACTTTATTGTGCCTGTTAACAGGTATGTTCCTTCTTTTGTTTTTCTTACATGATTAATTCTCTCAAACTCCGAAATTGTTGTTCGGGAATTAAGTATTCCGTTCTCTGACATTTCAATAAGATCTCCATCTTTCGAGATAAAACAGATATTACCATTATCTTGCTCTATGAAAAATCCAGGTTCATCTCTTTTTAACTCTTCCTCAAAATCTAAACGCCACAACTCTTCTAAATCGGACGATAATTTTACTATTTGTGATGGTTTGGAGTAATAAGGTAAATACAAATAAATGTTGTTCTTCGAATCAATATGAATATCTCTTACAAGCGTACTTCTTTCTGTTTCTATAATATTTTGGGCAAGGAGATCTCCCTCTGGGGAAAATTTATAAGTATAAATATTTGGATAAACAAAGCCTGCTAAAAGAATATTACCATCTTTATTAAACACTAACTTAATATGTTCAGATCTATATGATAATTGCTTTGTCGCATCAATCGATAATCTCCTGAACCAAAGCAGATTACCTAAGGCGTCAATCTTTTGTAGTAATAAATGTTGATTGTCAAAATGCTTATCTCCATCACCTATTGGTCCAATTTGGCTATCTCCGCATACATAGGTGTTGTTGAAACGATCCGAAATAACCTTTTCAAATTGAATATCTGAAGCCCCGGCACCAGTATTTATTACGCTCCATTGTTCAATCCCCTCTTCATTAAAACGGGCAACCCATTGTTCGCTATTCGTATCTTCGGGATATTGAGGTGTGAAAGTATTTCGAAGCTCTCCTGTAAAAATCAGAGAATTTTTCGTCTTAAATATATTCTCTGGATGACATCTATAGCCGTTGACACCAATTTCTTTGCGATAGTCAATTTGAGATGTACTTACAATGCGCACAAGGTTTGTTGTATAGGTTAACGAATCGAATACATTCTCTGTAAGATATACCGTATCATTTGAAACATTTAATGATCTAACGAAACCTCCCTGATTGTACTTATTATCTAAATAAATAAGGTTTTCATTTGCATTACTATCGTATTGAAGGATAAACGGCTTCATAGACATGTGGTCGTCAAATGTATAGTAAACGCCGCCATTTATATATATATTTTCGCCACACAAAGTAACTTTATGAGGATAGATGTCATCTATAGGGATACTTTCTGGTTCAATATCTGCTATCTGATTCCAGTTACTGTCAAAGTAGAATATTTTTAATTTATAGTACTTTTTACCACCCCAGTCATACCACAATTTACCTACAATGACTTTTTCGCCTGTTGGAAAATTAACAAACCAAATCCTTTCATATCTCCTTGCCCCCATACCTACATCTCCTGTGTTACCTAAATGAAATTCCCTTTCAATCTCTCCACTATCAGAAAAGATAGTGACCAAGAACGGGCCAACACCTGTATGAAAAGAAATAAAAGTGATTTTTCCATCAATAAGATCTAATTTGGCATTGCTATTATCGGTATTTTCAGGTAAATCAAAATGAGAAACAAAGATTTGATTCCCCTCGTTGTCGTATTTAACCAAACTATTGCCCGTATCAATTGGAGCCCGGGTTAGTAACCATGAATTCCCTACCGAATCAACAAAAAAACCACGAAAATAATCGTCTAACGCAAAATCGATCCTCTGACGATAGAAGATATTTTTCCATAAGATATTTCCCTGACTATCCTGTTTTATTACAGCTACATCTTGTGAAAAATGTCCATTATTGAAATTCTCCACCAAAATAACTGCACTGTAAAGGTTATCGTCCTTATCTAAAAAGCTTGAAACAGGAATATCTTGTGAATTAATTCCTCCTCCATCATAATTTAAAACAATTGTATCTGCTTCATCTTTAATTGATGAATACTGGGTTTCCCACAAAATTTTCCCGTTTTCGGATATTCTTGCTGAATTAAAATCGGTATTGGTAAAACTCGATTCTATTCTCCCTGTAAGAATAATTTCGTTGTTGTCGGTTATAAATGATTTTACGAGATAATCTCTACTTGTGCGTAATCCGTCGTCATAATTATAGTTCCAGAGTAAATCATTTTGAGCTATAGAAGAATTAATAAATAACTGACTTATAATTAAAACAAGAAAAACACTGTAAATGAAAGAAATCTTAGACATGGGGCATAAATATATGCACGCAATTTAACAAAAATAGTGCCTCTTGCAAGTACCTGTTTCGCGGAAACCTTCCTTTGTGTTCTGCTTATACTTTCCGCACGTGCGGAAGCCTTGCCTGAAATCGGATTCATACTTTCCGCACGTACGGAAACCTTGTTTTGGCGCCGGTTCTGACTTTCCGCAAGCCCGGAAAGGTTGATTTTTATCCGTTCCGAATGTTCCGCAGTTGCGGAAAGGTTGTTTTTTACTGAATTGAGAATTCCGGAGAGTTCTGAATACCTGTTTTTTACATCGGCTAGAGGCTGTATCAAAAATTCTTTTGTGTTAGATTGAACTTACGATTTGTAAGTAACCACTAGGTTATCACCCCTAAATCCCCTATAGGGGACTTTAAGCCTTCCGTCAGCTGACGGAGAGGTTGGGAGGGGTAAAATGAAAGTCGATCATAAATTGTAAGTTTTTTTTAAAATTTATCTGACTTTTTGGACAGCCTCCCCACCCATCCTATAAAAAAAGAACCGTCCCCAAAAAGAAGGAACGGTTCTCGCATATCGTATAAGTACGTTTTTAAATCCCCAGCAATAACTCGCCGGCGTCTTTCCCGTTGGTAAACATGCGTTCCGGATTTTCAATCATTTCCTTCACTTTTACCAGGAAGCCCACCGAGTCTTTTCCGTCGATAATACGGTGATCATACGACAAAGCCACGTACATCATCGGGCGGATTACCACCTGCCCGTTAACAGCCACGGGGCGCTCCACAATGTTGTGCATCCCCAGGATGGCCGATTGCGGCGGGTTGATGATTGGCGTGGAAAGCAGGGAGCCAAACACACCACCGTTGGTGATGGTAAAAGTACCACCGGTCAGTTCTTCCACCGATATCTTTTTGGTACGGGCTTTTTCGGCCAGTTCCTTAATTTCCAGTTCGATCTCCGGCACCGATTTACTTTCGGCATTCCGCACGATCGGCACCATCAAACCTTTGGGCGTAGAAACGGCAATTCCCACATCCACAAATTGCGGCATTACGATCTCTTCCCCGTCGATCTGTGCATTTACCATCGGGTAAAATTCGGCAGCCACCGCCGCTGCTTTCGTAAAGAACGACATAAACCCGAGCTTCAGTCCGTGCTTGTCCACAAACTTTTGCTGGTATTTTTTGCGCATGTCCATCACAAAACTCATGTCGATCTCGTTGAAGGTCGTCAACATAGCGGTTTCGTTTTTCACGGCCACCAAACGCGCGCTTAATTTCCGGCGCAGGCTCGACATCCGTTCACGTTCTTCGGCACGGCTTGCTTCGCGTTTTTGTACCACTGCTGCGACAGCAGGAGCGCTTAAAACGGCTTCCACCTCTTTTTTCCCCAGGCGTTTCAACCCGTTGATCACATCGTCCACCGAAAGATCGTTCTCCTTCATCATCTCTTTGGCCACAGAAGTCACTTTTACCTTATCGTAGGCTTCCGATGCTTTTACTTCTTTGGCAGGATCGGCTTCTTTCTTCGCCTCCACCTTGGGTTCTTCCTTCACCTCAGCCTCAGCCTTTGCCTCAGCCTTTTGGGCCACCGGAGCTACGCTGGTATCGATGGTGCAAACAACGGCACCTACTTCAATCGTTTCTCCTTCGGCCGCTTTTATTTCAATCTTGCCACCTTCGGCCGCCACAATGGTCAGGGTTGCTTTATCCGATTCAACCTCGGCAATTTCCTGGTTTTTCGACACCACTGCCCCGTCTTCAACAAGCCAGCTGCCTATTTCCACTTCGGTTATCGATTCTCCCGGACTGGGAACTTTTACTTCGATTATCATGGTTTTTTATTTATCTCTAAATTTTATTCAAAGCTTTCCATAATTCGTCACATTCACAAGAAACAATGCCGAAAGCTACATAGAACTTTTCGATGGTTCATTTCTTTATGAAATGGAAGGAGTCTTCTAAACGGTCACCTCTTTTTTCGAAAAAACCGAACTGATCAGTTTCTCCAGTCCCTGACGGTGTTTTTCCATCAATCCAACCGCCGGGCTGGCACTTTCCGGACGTGCGATCCCTTTGATTCCCAGGCAATCGAGTTTTCGTGCGAGGAACGGCCAGGCGCCCATGTTTTCGGGTTCATCCTGTGCCCAAATCAGTTCTTCCGACTTTGGATACTTTTTCAGAATATCGTTGATCGCTTTGTGCGGTATCGGATAAATCTGCTCCATTCTCACCAGCGCCACATCCGTGATACCGTGTTCCACCTTGTACTTCGCCAGGTCGTAATACAGCCTTCCGGTAGTCAGCACCACTCGCTCCACCAAATCGGGTTCTGCCACATGATCGTCAATGATCTCCTGGAAACCACCTTTGGTGAATTCTTCGAGCTTGGATGTTACCATCGGGTGCCGCAACAAACTTTTGGGTGTAAACACCACCAGCGGCAAACGCATGTTCATTTTCACCTGACGGCGCAGCAAATGGAACAAGTTGGCCGGTGTACTGGGCACAATTACCTGGATGTTGTTTCCGGCTGCCTGTTGCAAAAAGCGCTCAATACGTGCGCTGGAATGCTCGGGACCCTGTCCTTCGTAACCATGCGGAAGGAAAAGAGTCAGACCGTTCATCAGTCCCCATTTTTCGATGGCAGAAGTAATGTACTGGTCGATAATTACCTGTGCCACGTTGTGAAAATCGCCAAACTGTGCCTCCCAAATCGTGAGTCCGTTGGGCTGTGCCAGCGAATAACCATACTCGAAGCCGAGAACGGCATATTCTGAAAGCAGCGAGTTATACACGCTAAACGGCGCCTGATTTTCGGCTATGTGTTGCAGCGGATAGTATTTATCTTCTGTTCCTTCGATCACAAAAGCGGCATGACGGTGTGCAAAGGTTCCCCGTTCGCTGTCCTGTCCGCTCACCCGCACCGGATGACCATCAGTCACCAGCGTTCCGTAAGCCAGCAACTCTCCCATCGCCCAATCCAGCCGGTCGTCGTGGATCATCATTTTCCGGTCCGAAATGATACGGTCTACCTTTTTAAAGAAAGGCAGGTCTTGCGGAAGTTCATTGATTTTTTCGGCAACCGACAAAAGCACACTCTTCTTCACACCGGTTTCAATCGTTTCGTTGAAGATCGCTTTTGAGGGCATTTCGTAAGGTTCGTAAGGCTTCACCATAAACTGGCGGATCTTCAGTTTCTCAATCTTTTCCGATTCCTTGTATTTTCCCTCCAGAAACTGGTCAAACTCTTTCACTCTTGTCCTCGAATCTTCCAGTGTCAATACACCCAGTTCGCTGAGTTTATCGGCATAAATATCGCGGGGATTCTTGTGCCGCGCGATGGCTTTGTACAATAAAGGCTGGGTAAAACGCGGCTCGTCGCCCTCGTTGTGCCCGTATTTCCGGTAACACAAAATATCAATAAACACATCGGCATGAAACTTCTGACGAAATTCCATCGCCAGTTTTATCGTATAGATCAGTGCCTCCACATCGTCGCCATTCACATGGAAAACGGGGGAACGGGTAACCTTGGCCACGTCGGTACAATAGGTGCTGGAACGTGCCTCCAGGTACGGGGTGGTAAACCCCACCTGGTTGTTGATCACCAAATGAATGGTGCCCCCTGTTTTGTAGCCGGGCAGCTGCGACATCTGGATGGTTTCGTACACCACGCCCTGTGCAGCAATGGCCGCATCGCCATGAATAATAATGGCCGCCGCTTTATCGTAATCGCCATGGTAAACCGAATCGATCTGCGAACGAACCATTCCTTCGGCAATCGGTGCCACGGTTTCGAGGTGCGACGGGTTGGGTAACAATTTCAGTTTCACCTTCTTGTTAAAGTCGGTGGTTACCTCATTTTCGTAACCCAGGTGATATTTTACATCGCCCTGCGAAATATCGTCTTCGTATTCTTTTCCGTAAAATTCCTTGAAAATATTCTGGTAAGGTTTTTCAAGAATATTGGCCAGCACATTTAAACGTCCACGGTGTGCCATTCCAATGATAAACTCTTCCAGCCCCAGTTCGGCTCCCTTCTCAATAATTGCGTCCAATGCCGGAATCAATGCTTCAGCCCCTTCCAGAGAGAAACGCTTCTGCCCTACAAACTTTTTGTGGATGAAATTCTCGAATCCAACCGCCAGTTTGAGGTGATAAAAGAAGTGCAGCCTTTTTTCGTGGGTGTATTCTTCCGAATTCCGGGAGCCTTCCATGCGCTCGCGAAGCCATTGAATTACTTCGGGGTGTCGCATGTACATGTACTCCACTCCCACCGAACGGCAGTAAGTGTCTTCGAGGTGCGCAACGATGTCTTTCAGTTTTGCCGGTCCCATTCCAATTTCGTTACCGGCCTGAAATACCGTTTCCAGGTCTTTTTCTCCCAGCCCGAAGTTTTCGATCGCCAATGTTGGCAGGTACCTACGACGGGCTCTTACAGGGTTTGTTTTTGTGAACAAATGCCCACGCTGACGATAGCCATGTATGAGGTTTAATATTGCAAATTCTTTGTCGATGTTCTCCAACCGAACGGTGCCCGGTTTTTCCGGATAATTTTTGCGGGCCAGTTCAAATCCCGCAAAAAAATGTTGCCAGCTCTTGTCAATCGACTCAGGGTCTTCAAGATACGATTTATAAAGGTCCTCAACTGCCTCTAACTCTTGATTTCCCACAGATGAAAACTTGTCCATTGTTGATTTTATCTTAACTTTTGATTAATATTCACAGAAACAAAGCATAAATTTTATTGTTTAGCCCTGCGCATACTTTTTATTGCTAAAGTTAGTGTTTATTCGGTTTTTTACTAATCCGCTTCATTTTGATTTTGAGAAACCTTTTGATTGGCTATTTTTGCTGAAAAATAACAACGATGATTCAACGAATTCAAACGGTATATATCCTGATTGCAGAAGTGCTGATTGTTACACTTTTTGGTTTAAAACTGGCCGACCTTTCGGTGAACGGCGAATTGCTGGAATTCTACGCCAAAGGAATTATGAACGGGCAGGAAAGTGTATTCAGCGGCTTACCTATCCTGATCTTTATCGGTCTTATTACTTTGTTACATGTAGTGATCCTGTTTATGTACAAGAAAAGAGTCAGCCAGATCAGGTTGCTGGTTTTCACCATTATCCTGCTGTTGGGACTCTTTGGCATGTTCTTTTATTTTGCCTATGCAGGTTTCGACGGAGCTAAAGTGGCTTTTAAAATTCCGGTAGCCTTCCCGGTAGTGGCGGTTATTCTCGACTGGCTGGCCATTCGCGCCATTGGCAAAGACGAAGCGCTGATCAGAAGCCTGAACCGCTTGCGCTAAAATCCGCGACTATGGAAGCAATGATCTTTGCGGCAGGACTTGGCACCCGGCTTTTGGGTGAAACAGCCGACACCCCCAAAGCACTGGTGGATGTGGGCGGAAAACCCTTGCTGCAAAGAGCCATTGAAAAACTTTCAGCTGCCGGTGTATCAAAAATAGTTGTAAACGTGCATCATTTTGCCCAACAGGTAATCGATTTTATTGAAAGCCATAAATGGGAAGTACCCGTTTTGATTTCAAATGAATCGGGCCAGTTACTGGAAACCGGAGGCGGGCTAAAAAAAGCGGGTCCTTTGTTTTCGGGGAAAGCTCCCATCCTGATTTACAATGTCGATATCATCAGCAGCTTCGATCTTCAACAACTGAAATCAGTACATCTTGAAGCGGGAAATCTGGCCACCCTGGTGGTAAGCGGGCGGAAATCGCAGCGCTATTTTAAGTTTGATGCCAACATGCAACTGGCCGGCTGGATCAACAAACGAAGCGGTGAAACCAAAATCTCGCGGCCCGAAGTTTATGACCGGGCAAAAGAACTGGCCTTTAGTGGCATTCACATGGTTCAGCCCGAAATACTGAATTACATGCCTCCCCAGGATCGCTTTTCGATTATCGAAGTTTACCTCGAACTGGCCAAAACACAAAAAATCAAAGGATTTTTAGATACTTCCGAACTTTGGATGGATGTGGGCAAACCCGATGAGCTGGCGGCTGCCAGGAAGTTATTTAGTGGTCAGTGATCAGTCTCAGTATTCAGGGACAGAAGGATTGAAGGATTGAATTTCCAATGTTCAATATACAATGTTCAATTGCCAATGACGCGTAGCTTATAGCTCGCGGCTAATTTTAGCATTTACGCATTTCTCATCACTTCAGAATCCTGTAATTCCGGTACTCAAAAAGCCTCGCTCCCGTCCGTTTCTCAATCCAATACAACAAACGGTATTTTAGTTTCATATTGATTTTGCTGAGATCGGGGTAAAAATCCCAGTTCAAACGGGCAATCCGTTCGCGCATCACTTCGGGGTGAGTCCCTTCGAAACGGGCCAGTGCGTCAAATTCTTCGGCATAATTAAATTCCTGGTCTGTTGCTTTCCTCAGGGCGTCTTCTTCCGAAATGCCATCATAAAACGCTTTTACAGCCTCCACTTTTTGCTTCATAAACCGCGGATGCCGCACCCAGCCGTAATGAAAAACTTCGGCCTTAACAGGCACCACCTTTAGTTTCTGCCCGTCTTTACGGAAACCCTGTGCGTCTTTGTAAGAGCGGATACTTTTGTTGTTGCGGATCACCCGGATTTCTTTCCGGTACCAATGCCTGCAATCGCCCACATAATCGTACGAACCATAAAAATGCCGGTAATCAAAAAGCAGGCCTTCCACTTCTTTGTTTTCGAGGTGTTGCTGCATGGCCTCTTTTACCACCGGCAGATACTTTTCGTGCAGCGCCTCATCGCCCTGAATGTACAAACACCAGTCGTACTCAGCAGGAATTGCATCGAACGCCTTGTTGGTTTCCGAAGCATACACCCGGCCTCCCTCCTTTAGCTGTTCATCCCACTCCGTATCCACAATCGAAATTTTGCCGGGAGCAACTTTTTCAATCATACTCCTTGTTTCATCTTCCGATTTTCCAACTGCTACCACCACATGATCACAGATGGGCAAAACCGAAGTTATGGCTTCCACAATCGGGAAATCGAACTTCCCGGCGTTTCGTATAAATGTAAATCCGCAAACTTTCATTCTGTTATTTTTCAGACGCTGAATTTGGAGCACCTAAATTATAACTTTTGATGCACAAAAAAGCCGGAGTCCCAAAAGAACTCCGGCTTTGATATCAATTATAAAGTTGTTATTCTGCCGGTTCAAGTGCCACACTCACGTAGTTCTTGAAATTAAAGTAATTGTTGAAAGCCTTTTTAGTCGACTCAACTGTCAGATTATCTACAAGCTGTCCAAAAGTTCCGAATTCAGAGAAATCACCCTCTTTGATATAATAGGTGTTGCTCAGATTGTTGAGCCAGAACCGGTTTTCGCGCACCTGGATTTCGCGTTCGCGGTGCATTTTTTCCTTTGCCTTGCTCAGTTCGTCCTCTGTTGGACCGTTTTCTGCGTATTCTTTAATAATATCGAATACCGCTTTTTTCAACTCATCCAGTTTATCCGGCGATGTTCCGTACGAAATGGCAACGGTATATTCGGGCTGCGGGAATTTCGACGATGACGGATAAGCTCCGATGGAATAAACACCGCCCTTGTCTTCACGAATCACCTCCAGTAAACGTGTACTCAGGATTTTCCCCACAGCGTCAAGCTGCACCTGGTTTGCTCCGCTGTAATCAAAAGCCCCGTGAAACACGATGTATTGAATGCCTTTTTCTTCCTGTCCTTTGTGTACTACTTTTTCAACAACACCTTCCGGTTTTCGTATACCGAGGTCTACCCATTTTTCATTTCTGTTTAATGTAGGGATTCCTCCAATGTATTTTTCCACCATCGGTTTGAATGTCTCCAGATCGATGTTTCCGACAAAGAAGAATTTGAAATCAGCAGCGTCTTTGAAACGGTCTTTCCCGATCTTTTTCATTTCAGGAAAAGATGCTTCGGCCAGACGTTCAACCGACATTGGTTTTGAGCGCTCGTTGTAGTTCGATAATACCACGTTTAAGGTGTCTCTGAAATTGGCCTCGGGTGAAGCTGATTTATTTTCAAGCACCGTGGCATATTGTTTCATGAGCGACTGGTAGCTTACTTCATCAAAGCGGGGCTCGGTGAAATAGAGGTACAACATCTGCAACAGAGTTTCCACATCTTTTACAGAAGAACTTCCGTTGAAACCTTCGCGCAAATCGCTGATATACGGATTCAGGCCAAATACTTTGTCCGAAAGCATTTTGTTCAGCGTAATCTCATCAAAACGGGCAATTCCACTTTCAGTCATAACATCGGTAGTAAGGTTGGCCGACACATCGCTTTCTTTTGGATAAACCGATGTTCCGCCCAAGCTCCATGCATTAAACAGCACTTCATCTTCCTTGAAATTCGTTTTCTTCACCACCACGGTTGCCCCGTTTGCCAGTTTCCATTCCACGGCATCCACCTTCTCGATCGAACGCTCTTCGTTCACCTTGCTTCCAAAAGGTTCGTCGGCAATTAGCGGCACATCCGAAACAGCATCCACATAAGCTTCCACCTCGGTGTTTTCCACCTCGTCCAACAAAGCTCTTATTTCTTCTTCGGTTGGAACCTTGGTTTTTTCATTTTCGGGAGCAGTAACCACCACCACGCGGTTTTCTTTGGTGATCCATTCTTTCGCCAGCGCGTTTACTTCGTCCACACCAATACCCGGCATGAATTCCTTGAAATAAGCATATTCGTTTTCCATTCCGGGGAAAGACTCTTCAGTCATCAGGAAATTGCGCTTGTATTCGTTGGCATAATTAACCGACTTGGTATTTTTGCGTTCGTTATACGCCTTCTCCATGTTGTTGAGCAGTGAGCTTTTCTGGCGTTCCAGCTCCGTTTCAGTAAAGCCGAATTTCTTCACCCGCTCGTTTTCAAGCAACACCTCTTTTAAGCCTGTCTCCATTTTGTCGCCCTGCGTAACCGCAATCGAAACATAGGTACTCAAAGGGCCAAACTGATGACCATAGGCCGATTGTCCCATCAGGAAAGGAGGATCAGCTTGCTGGGTCTTCTCTGCCAAACGGCTGTTGATCATGGCAGTATACAGTTTTTCCAAGATCGAATGACGGTAATCGCCAAGAGTTTTTGATTTTTTCAGGTCGTGTTTGTTATAAACAAAAGCAACCGGGTATTGTGCTTCTTTGTCGGTGTTAATGCTTACCAATGTTTCTGCATGGCCCGGAATCTCGAAATACTTCTTTTCTCTTGGATTGCTACGAGCCGGAATGGCCGAAAATTTTTCTTTTACTTTCTCCACCATCTCGTTTTGGTCGAAATCACCTACCACAATCACCGCCTGCAAATCGGGGCGGTACCAGTCGTTCCGGTAACGACGCAGTGTTTCCGGTGCACAATTTTCAATAATATCCACTTTCCCGATCGGCAAGCGCACGGCATATTTTGAATCGTGCAAAAACACAGGCAGCCATTTTTTCATCATCCGGTCGTTGGCTCCGCGGCCCATTCTTTCTTCTTCCAGGATAATGCCTCTTTCCGCATTGATTTCTTCGTCCGAATCATCGATCTGGCAAGCCCAGTCGTACAGTACCTGCAATCCTTTTTCCATGTATTCCGGCTGATCGAGCGGAACTTTCAACATGTAAACCGTTTCATCGAAACTGGTGTAGGCATTGATTTCGGGTCCAAATTCCATCCCGATCGATTCGAAATAGTTAATCAGTTCGTGCTTGGGGAAGTTTTTTGTTCCGTTAAAAGCCATGTGTTCACCAAAATGCGCCAAGCCCTGCTGGTCGTCATCTTCGTCAACCGAGCCGGCTTTTAAAACCAGCATCAGTTCGGCCCTGTTTTCAGGCTCGCTGTTGGCACGCACGTAATAGGTCATTCCATTTTCGAGCATTCCTTTGCTTACTGCAGGATCTTCAGGCAGTGAACTTTTTAAATCAACATTGGTCTGGGCAGTAACGAACAACGTCCCCAGAACCATGAATGTAATCCAGAATAACTTCATTTTTATTTTTTTTGAAATTTGTTTTATGTGTATTCAATTGGGGGAAGAAATTACAAATTTTTATTCGAGTAAACGCTGAACAGACACAGCAAAAGCATCTTTTTCGTTGCTTGGCATCAGCGGATATTTGTGCTGAATCGCCTTGGGTGAATTATCGGTAAGAAAGGAATGCCGCGTGAATTCGAGCAGGTCAAAGTCGTTGTAGTCGTTTCCAAGCCCCATGGTTTCATCGGCACCCACACCGGTGAGTTTGCATATTTTACGAACACCGTTCCCTTTTGAAACCGAACGATGAAATACTTCGATCCAAATGTATCCGGGCGTAATGGGCGACGACGAACGAATAACGCGAATTTCGGGACACAGGCTTTCTATCTCGGCTTTTAGCTTTTCAAAATCGTCTTCATCCTCCTTAATAATAACCAGAAACTGGCAAAGCTCGGTTTGCGGAAGCTGTGCCGGATCGAGTTCGCTGGCGTAATACCGGTTAAAATTGAAATAGCGTTCAAACTCTTCGCAAGGTTCCGTGCCTCTGAAAAAATAATGGTTATGATTTTCCGGCACCGGGTAAAATGCGTGAAAATTCAGCCCCCGGCTGATAAACGCATGCAGCAGCTTTTCTGAAGAAGTTTGACTCAGATTCTGCGCAAAAAGATGTTCCTTTTTATTCCATTGATAAATACCGGCACCCGACGAAAAAACAACATAATCAAAAGGCACTTCGTCGTTTAAAACTTCTTTTACCTTGTTTAAATTACGTCCGGTAGCCGCTACCCTGATAATGTTACGTTCACCCAGTTTTCTCAATGCCTCCAGGTTCGGTTCACTAATTGTCCGGTCGTTTCGGAGAAATGTCCCGTCGAGATCTGTTGCCACCAATTTAATGTTTCTCATGCTTTCAAAATTGAGGTGTAAAAGTAGCCAAAATAAGATGAGCCGCGAAAACATCTTTCTGATTTGTGGAGCTTCATTTATCCGGTGCTTTCACGCGTTGGTCGAAATAATTTTAAGTTTGAACGCTTACTGGGTAGATTTGAGTAATATTATATCTTTGTGCCTTGATTCAGACGGTCATACTTTTAGATGCGGTGGCAAAAAATAAAGATTTTGTGGTAAAACAATAATGCCTCGTATCGGTTTTAGTAAGGTTTGTCGACGATAAAAACTGAAAATACGGAAACGCTTGTGAGTAAAAAGCTTTGACAGATGATTTTTCACACATTGCTTTATGCTCATTATCTCAAATCGGAATAAAAATGAAGATCGCTCTTATAGGCTACGGCAAAATGGGACAGGAAATTGAAAAAATTGCCCTGGAACGTGGCCACCAAATAGGCTTAAAAATAGACATCAGCAACCAGCAAGACCTTACGGTTGAAAACCTGGAAAAATGTGATGTCGCCATTGAGTTTACCATACCTGATTCGGCTACCGCGAATTACTCGCTGTGTTTCGATGCCGGAATACCGGTAGTTAGCGGAACCACCGGATGGCTCGACAAAAAGGAGCAGGTTTACCGCGAATGCGCCGAGAAAGACGGAACTTTCTTTTACGGAAGTAACTTTTCGGTAGGCGTTAACCTGTTCTTCGAACTCAACAAAAAACTGGCTGAATTAATGGCTCCCCGCGGCGAATACGATGTGGAAATGACCGAAGTGCACCACACTCAGAAACTGGATGCGCCAAGTGGAACCGCCATCAGCCTGGCAGATGATATGCTGAATATTCTCCCCGGAAAAGATACTTGGGTGAACGATGCCACACCGGCCAAAAATGAGTTAAACATTAAGTCGGAACGCGAAGGGCAAGTCCCCGGAATTCATACAGTGAGGTATGAGTCGGACATAGATTTCATTGAAATTACACACAGCGCCAAAAGCCGTAAGGGATTTGCATTTGGTGCGGTTCTGGCGGCCGAATATTGCCTCGACCACAAAGGCATTCTAAACATGAAAGACTTATTAAATCTATAATTCAAGATCGGATGATACGTTCAATATTAAGTAACAAATGGTTTAAGTTCATAACCGTAGGACTCCTGTATTCATTGTGGGTAATTTGGCTAGGCAGTTATTTGTGGTTTATAGGACTTGCCATCATTTTTGATATTTACATTACCCAAAAAGTGCATTGGGCATTCTGGAAAAAGAAAAATCCGCCCAACGGCAAACAAACCAAAGTAGTTGAATGGGTGGACGCCATTATTTTTGCGGTAATTGCCGCTACTTTCATCCGGATGTTTTTTATCGAAGCCTACACCATTCCAACATCATCCATGGAAAAATCGATGTTAGTGGGCGATTACCTGTTTGTAAGCAAAACAGCGTACGGACCAAAAACTCCCAATACGCCGCTTTCTTTTCCTTTTGTTCACAACACGATGCCGGTTGTCGGCGGAAAATCCTATTCGGAACTTATTCAACGTCCGTACAAACGTTTGGCCGGATTTGGCGAAATTAAAAACGATGATGTGGTGGTTTTCCACTTCCCCGAAGGCGACACGGTAGCTTTGGGAATTCCCAATGCAAGTTACTACCAGCTGATCAGGGAAAACGGAAGAGCACGCGTTTGGAGCGACAAAAGAAATTTTGGTGAAGTTGTTTCGCGGCCGGTTGATAAACGCGAAAACTATATTAAAAGGTGCGTGGGTATTCCGGGCGACGAAATTAAAATAACCGAAGGCCAGTTGTATGTTAACGGAAAAACGCAGAAAGACTTTCCGGGCATTCAGTTCGATTATGTGGTTGAAACCAACGGAACATCCATCAATCCGAAAGCGCTTGACAGACTCAATATTTCAGAAGCCGATCGCGGAGTTTTCTCCAGCCAGCGTTATTTCTTCCCGCTTACCGAAAGCACAGCCGAAGAAATCAAGGCATTCACCAATGTAAAAGCAGTAACCAAAGTGCTGGAAGAACCAGGGAAATGGGAACCCGCCATTTTCCCATCCGATTCAAGATTCCCGTGGAACGTAGACAATTTTGGCCCGATAACCATTCCGGCAAAAGGTGCTACCGTTAATTTAACGGTTGACAACCTGCCTTTGTACCAAAGAATTATTGATGTGTACGAAAACAACGAACTGGAAGTAAACGGCACGCAAATAAAAATCAACGGAGAAACAGCCACCAGCTATACCTTCAAAATGGATTACTACTGGATGATGGGTGACAACCGCCACAATTCTGCCGACTCGCGTTACTGGGGCTTTGTTCCGGAAGACCACGTGGTTGGTAAAGCCAAGTTTATCTGGCTTTCGCTGGACAAAGACAAAGGCTTCCCGGCCAACATCCGCCTGAAAAGGATGTTTAGTGTGGTGAAGTAAAGTGTGACGAAAACGACTGATACCATCAGTAATAAAAATATTCGCAAAAAAGGATAGCCGGTACGCTATCCTTTTTTACATTTATAAAAACATTTTGTCATGAGTGCACTTGTCGTTGTTATCATTATCCTGGCCGTTCTGCTCGTGATATTCACTCTTCAGAACTCGGTCAGTGTCACCATTCATCTTTTCTTTTGGGAAATAAGCAATGCTCCGTTTGTGCTCGTCATACTCGGATGTCTTATTCTGGGCTATTTGCTGGCCACCCTTTATTTTTACCCAAAGCTTTGGAAAGCTAGGCGCGAGTATAAAAAGGTGCTTCGGGCAAACGACGATCTTCATCAGCACGACTTAGATCATCCAAAGCCAGAAACAGCAGCAGAAGTTTCTGACCCGGAAGGAATTGAACTGGATGACGACGACAGTCATAATTTTTTTAGAGATTAAAAATGGGAATACCTCTTTTGCTCAGCACTGCCTATTTCGGGCCGGTGCATTACTATGCGCGCTATCTTCATCATCCGGAAGTGTACCTCGAACAATACGAAAACTTCACCAAGCAAACCTATCGTAACCGTTGTGTTATTCTGGCCGGCAATGGCCAGGTGTCGCTTGTATTACCCGTTGTAAAAGGGCGCGGCCCCAAAACGCTTATCAAAGACCTCGAAATATCGTACGACACAGAATGGCAAAGAAACCAGTGGCAAACCATTGTTTCGGCTTATAATTCTTCGCCTTATTTCGAATATTACCAGGACGAACTTCTGCCCTTCTTTGAGAAAAAGAGCCGTTTTTTAATGGATCACAACATAGAGATCCATGAGATGCTATGCGGTTTTATGGAAGTGAAAAACAAACTAAAGCTGACCGAAGATTTTGAAAAGGTTCCTGAAAACACGTTAAACTTGCGCCAGGCAATTTCACCCAAAGTCAAAGAAACTTTGGATACCGCATTTCAGCCAAAGCCCTACATACAGGTTTTTAGTGAAAAGTTCGATTTTGTTCCCAACCTGAGTATTCTCGACCTGCTTTTCAATGAAGGGCCCAACGCTTATGACGTATTGATGGAAAGTATTACCTTGTAGAAAAACAAGGCATGGGAATTTCGCAAAACAAACGAATCAAACTGGGTATTTTCCTGATGGTTTTCTCGGGTGTATTTTTTGCTGCTACATTCGTGATTCCATTTTTGGAGTTCTCCGCCAAAACCAAAGTGATTGCCACTACCACCAGCCTTATCCTGATGGAAATAGTTTTCTGGCTGGGAGGATTACTGGTGGGCAAAGAGTTGTTTTCGAAATACAGGAAGCAGTTAGATCCGCGCACCTGGTTTCAAAGAAAACAGAAAACCGATAAAACCCTGCTTCCGGCAGAAGAGCAACAAAAAAGGCCTCACACAGGTGAAGCCTCTTCTGAAGAATTATAGTTGCCTACAATATTTTAAACCCGAGCGTGACCATAAACGTGCGGTTTTTGGCCTCCAATTCCGGAGAATTATAAACCTTGTTTGCGTGCTCCATTCTAAAATCCAGCGAGAGAAACAATACATCTACACCTACTCCATACTGAAGAGCGGTATAACGATCTTTGAAGTACTGTTCTTCCAAAAAGTTGAATTTATCTGCATCGTTGTCGGTAACAAAACTAAATACAGGGCCAGCCATTACCCGCAGATCCACGGCTTTGGCATCCAATAGTTTAACACCCAGTAAAACCGGAACATCCACCGACTTGTAATTAAACTCAGCAGCCATCTCACTAACGTCCTTAAATTCACCGCCTTTGCGCGTAAAATACACTTCGGGCTGAACATAAACTTTACCCACTCCTACCCGGGCAAATGCTCCCCAATGCATTTTTGTGATCGACTCTTCGCTGTAATCATTTATATCCAGACTGACTTTTGAATTATTCAGCCCCGCTTTGAGCCCCAAATCGAATATAGGTTGTGCATGTCCGATGACAGAACAAAGCACCAGTGAAAAAATAAAAATAATACGTTTCATGTTTCTGTTTTTTTGAGTTCAATATAGTAAATAACGAAAGGTTATTTCGTTCAGTATACTCCCGATACAAGTTAAGTTATTTTTATTGCGGTAACGAAATTGCAGGCACGAAAATTGTTTATCGTCAACAAAGCCAAATGAAAATCTATCTCAATGAAAAAGCCACTAATCTATATCCTAAGTCTTACCACACTGGTTCTTTTACAAGCCTGTGCCGCTCCAAAATATTTTCATGACCCGCTAAGTCTCAAAAGACAAAAGGAATTACGGCAATCAAGATCTGCCAATGTTGTTTTCGATATCGGCGCCACTCTTACCAGTTCCATTGTAGGAGCCGCACTTGATACAGAAGTTACTTACGTGTTCTCTGATCAGCAATTTAAAAAAATAAAGCTTCTGAATATCTCTGCCGACACCATGTACATCAATATGCTGACCGATGTTTACTGGGATGAAAATAACTATTGTGATTTTATGGACATACGAATACCGCCCATGCTTGGCTGCAAAGTAATGGTTCCGATTGATGCTAACTACCACCTGTATTTTAGCAACACCCCCGAAAGCGAAGACGACGAAATGCTCGAGATAAATACTTCATCAACCAAAAGAGTAAAACTGGTGCCGGGAATGACCCAGGTTAAGGAAGAAGAATAGCTGGAAAAACCATATTATTCCTAAAAACAAAGTAATTCAAACACCCTTTCCAAAAAATTAGTTTTATCGATTCAAGAGGACGGAAACAGAACCGCCAAGCTACATTCCAGCCCTCTTCTACACTTCATTTATCCACTACACATAAGTGTTCACAAAACACCAACGCACGTGAAACAGCCATCAACCGGGGAAAGCCTACGTATTTCAATTGTTAATAAACCCACTGATTAATAAACAATACAGCTGACTGTCTTGCGTCGTATTTACAAATTATTGTATATTGTTGCTTAAGGGACAGTTTTTATTTTCTATCGGAAAGATGACAAAATCTTTGTAATCGTCTTGACACAAACAGGATGTTATTAATCAATGGTTATTTCTAAGTTTTGAATAACCATAAAAAGGGATTTAAAAAAGGGATGAAAAGTAACAGGAATCGTAGTTGGACAGTTGTGATAATCTTACTTTGTTGTATTTCGGCTGTGGTGTTTTTTCCAATGGCATCAGATAATATGACAGTGTACAAGGGAATTGTTTTTACATCTATTGCAGTTGTTTTGCTTTTATTGTTTTTTCTGGTAAAAGTACATATTATCGAATCGGATGAACATCGACATATAATTGACTAATTTCGGCAAATCACGAATTAGTCCACACTCAACATTGTAAAACGTAGTACTCAGGACTTATAAATTCGATAATGATTTATTTTATTATCGGCATTATTATGTCATTTTTGTAAATCATTAATCAAATTAAAATGAGACTTTGTACGGTTTTCTTTTTAGCCTTTCTGATTTTATCATTATCAGGACAATCGCAAAAAAAGTATACGGTCGTCATTCACGGTGGCGCCGGTATAATGTCGAAAGAACGCATTAATGAAGCGGCGCGCAGCGAGTATAAAGCCAAGCTAAACGAAGCACTGGAAGTGGGAAATAAAATGCTTGCTGAAGGAGCAACGGCAACCGATGTCGTAGTAAAGGTCATTAACATAATGGAAGATTCTCCCCTGTTCAATGCCGGGAAAGGTGCTGTTTTTACCCACGAAGGTGTTAACGAACTGGATGCCTCCATTATGGAAGGAAAAACGCTGAATGCCGGGGCAGTTGCCGGAGTCCGTGATATCAAGAATCCGATTAATGCGGCACGTGCTGTTATGGAACATTCAGAACATGTGATGCTAAGCGGCCCGGGAGCTTCGCAATTTGCCAAAGAACAGGGCCTCGAGATTGTTCCCAATACATATTTCTATACGGAAAGCCGCTACCAATCGCTTCAGCAATTACTAAAAAAGGAACGGGAAAGAACCGGCAAAGACAATACCGGCACTGTTGGTTGTGTGGTCCTCGACAGCTACGGAAACTTATGTGCCGGAACTTCTACCGGCGGCATGACCAACAAACGCTACGGCCGTATTGGCGACTCCCCTGTTATTGGCGCCGGAACGTATGCCAACAACAATACCTGTGCAGTTTCCTGCACCGGGCACGGAGAATATTACATCCGGCTGGGATTTGCCCGCGACATTTCAGCCATGATGGAATACAAAAACCTGGATTTACAGACCGCCTGCCGTGAAGAAATCAATAAACTCACCAACCTGGGAGGAACTGGTGGTGTTATAGGAGTTGACAAGCAGGGAAACATTGCCATGGAGTTTAATACCAGCGGCATGTTCCGCGGCTATTTAAAATCAAGCGGAGAAAAAGAAATCGCTATTTTTGAAGACGAATAATAAATACATAAACCTCAGACTTCGGCCCTCCGACTTCTGAATATCGCTTGTATATGAAATTTTTGTTTCCATCCTTTCTGTTCGCATTGCTGACCATCGCTATTCCGGTCATCATTCACCTTTTTAGTTTTAAAAGACACAAAACGGTGTATTTCAGCAATGTCGATTTTCTGAAAGACATCAAAAAGGAATCAAAAAAGAAATCACGGCTCAAACAATTGCTCATTCTTGCCGCGCGCATTCTGACCATCATTTTCCTCGTTTTTGCCTTTGCCCAGCCCTATATTCCGGCAAACAGGGACACTCAGAAACAAATTCGGCAGACGGTAGCTGTTTATATCGACAATTCGTTTAGTATGAATGCGCTTTCAGAACAGGGACAGCTGCTGGAAGTGGCCCGCAACAAAGCACTTGAAATTTGCTTGGCTTATCCGGCCGGCACAAAATTCAGGCTGTTTACCAACGACTTAAAACCCAAACATCAGCACGATTTAAACCGCGAGCAATTTATCCGCGAAGTTTCCGAAGTTCAGCCTTCTCCCAATGTTGTTCCCTTTTCGCTCGTTTACAATCGCTTTTCAGAAGAACAAAGTGCGGATGGTACAAAATCAGATAAAAACCTGTATTTCATTTCCGATTTTCAACGCCCGGTTAGCGATTTCGGGAATTTTTCTGACAAAAGCACTTTCAGTTATTATCTTCCACTGGTCCCCAACGAAGTGGCCAATCTTTACATCGATTCGTGCTGGGTGGAAGTTCCTGCTCACCGACTGGGGCAGGAAGAAAACGTGATGGTTCGGATTAAAAACAGCTCCAACCAGCACTACCAAAACCTGCCGTTGAAACTTTACCTGAACGACTCGCTCAAGTCGATCACCAACTTTAACGTGGAAGCACAAAACGACATTGTTGCCAGCCTGAAATACACCAACAACACCAGCGGGCTGCAACTGGGACGGATTGAAATAAGCGATTACCCGTTTACGCACGACAATAACTGGTACATCAGCTACCAGGTAGAGCGCAACCTGAAAGCACTGGCCATTTTCAACAATTCGAAGGCTTCGCAAGAAGGCTTGGCTTACCTGGATGCTTTGTTTGCCAACGACGATTATGTCATTCTTGAGAAAATGAACGAGCAAAGCCTGCAAGTCAACCGCTTGAATGAATTCAACACCATTTTCCTGGTGAACACCGAGAATTTCTCCAGCGGTTTTTTAAACGAACTAGAGACCGTGGTAAAAAATGGTGCATCCGTGGTTCTGTTTCCTGAATTGGAATCGAACCCGGCGCTACTCAATAATTTCCTTTCACGTTTTAATGCCAACCGCATTATCGGAACAGATTCCACCACGCAAGAAATCTCACGCATCGAGTTTGAGAATAATTTCTACAGCGATGTTTTCAAAAAGCGGGAACAAAACCCCATACTTCCGGTAATTAAAGGTCATCTGCGTTTTGAATCGGCCACCCGTTCCGACGAACAAAACCTGCTGGCTTTCCAAAACGGAGACAAAGCATTGTCGCAACTAAACATCGAAAACGGAAAAGCCTGGATTTTCAGTTTCCCGTTAAACAACGAAAACGAAGCTTTTGCACGCGACATTTTGTTTGTCCCCACCCTTTACAACATGGTTCTGAACAGCCTCCCTAAACAGGAGATTTCGTTTACCGTTGGGCAAAATACCTTTTATTACCTTCCACGAAACATCAATATCGACCTGAATGCTTCGGTTGAAATTGTAAACCGGAAAAACCAGGATAAAATTATACCCACCGTAAGTGCATCGGGGCAAGGCATGCGCATCGATTTTGGAGACCAAATAACAGGCGACGGGCATTATCTGATCGAAAACGACGGCGTGGCAGTTGCTTCCATGGCTTTTAACTTCGACCGAAAAGAATCGGACCTGCGTTATTTCACTGCCGACGAAATTGAATCAAACCTGGAGGAGAACCAATTGAACAATGCAACGTTGGTGCGTGCAGTAGACCGTAATTTTTCGGAAGTGCTGAGCGAGATTCAAAACGGCAAACAACTTTGGAAGGTGTGCATTCTGCTGGCGCTGTTTTTTATTCTTGCTGAAGTGTTGCTCATCCGTTTCTGGAAATAAATTTCTGCTGACCTCTTTTCGTTAAAGAAACCTTTCATCCAGACTATTCATGCCAGTTCAGAAGATTCGAGCAAGATGTAAAAGGAATTGTTTCTCAGGAAATTTGTGATAATATCTTCCGAACCTGATATTTCTCACTGCTCTTTAACACTGATATTTTGGTTGCTTTTTCGGGGTAAAAATCGTATTTCTGCATAAACTTAAAACAATTTAAATGACTACACTGACCTCGAAAGATTACATGGCCAAAGAAGACAAGTTTGGCGCACATAATTATCACCCGCTACCCGTGGTTTTAGCTAAAGGCGAAGGAGTATTTGTTTGGGATGTGGAAGGGAAAAAGTATTTTGATTTCCTCGCTGCCTATTCAGCCGTAAATCAGGGCCATTGTCACCCTAAAATAGTAAAAGCACTTGCCGATCAGGCACAAACGCTGGCACTTACCTCGCGCGCTTTTTACAACAACGTACTTGGCGATTGGGAAGAATACATGACCAAATTGTTTGGCTACGACAAAATGCTGCCCATGAACTCGGGTGCCGAAGCCGACGAAACCGCTTTGAAACTCATCCGGAAATGGGCATACAAAGTAAAAGGTATCCCTACCAATGAAGCTAAAATTGTTGTGTGTGACGGAAACTTCCATGGAAGAACGATCACCATCATTTCCATGTCGTCTGATCCGGATGCCTACCAACATTACGGACCTTACACGCCGGGCTTTGTCAACATTCCGTACAACGATCTGGAAAGGCTCGAAGCAGAGCTGAAAGATCCGAATGTGGCCGGATTCCTGGTAGAACCGATTCAGGCAGAAGCAGGCGTTTACGTTCCGGAAGATGGTTATCTGAAAAAAGCGTCGGAACTGTGTAAAAAATACAATGTGCTTTTTGTAGCTGATGAAGTGCAGACCGGTTTGGCACGTACCGGAAAAATGCTGGCCTGCGATCACGAAAATGTCCGCCCCGATATTCTGGTGCTGGGCAAAGCCGTTTCGGGTGGTTTGTACCCGGTTTCATGTGTACTGGCGGACGACGAAATTATGCTTACTATTAAACCTGGAGAGCATGGCAGCACCTACGGAGGAAACCCGATGGCCGCCAAAGTTGCCATGGCCGCTCTGGATGTGTTACAGGAAGAAAAACTGGTGGAAAACTCAGAACGCCTGGGCAAGATATTCCGCGCTGAAATGAAAGCAATTAAATCGGAAATGATTGAAATTGTTCGGGGAAAAGGCTTGCTGAATGCCATAGCAATTAAACCGACCAACGGCAAATCGGCATGGGATGTTTGCCTGGCAATGAAAGAAAACGGCCTGCTCGCCAAACCAACCCATGAACACATCATCCGGTTTACACCGCCGCTGGTGATCACCGAAGAGCAAATGATGGAAGCCATCGAAATTATCAAAAAGACTTTTAAAGAGTTTGAAGCATAAGACGAATTAGAATAATGTATTAGTGGGGTTCAACGTTGGTTGGGCCCCATTTTTTTGTGCCAATGTCCAGAGGTTTCGTTCCTGAAACATTTGAGAAGATTTTGATTCAAATCGTGAAAAACGTATTTTCATTGAAAACCTATTCTCCTTCCACTTTTTGCAGGTCTTCGCTAAGATCCTCGTCAAGCGAAGTTTTTAGGAAATGTCCTTCAGCAGGAATCTTCAGAGTGAACTCATTGATCTGATCAATTTGCAAGTGTCCGCTTTTTAGTTCGAATGAAAGCAAGTGTCCGCCAAAGTTTTTATCATCTGACAAAAAATGAAGATGATACCCCGGAACATTCAAACCAGTAACATACGGAGGACAGTAAAAACCAACCAAGGTTCCTGAAATGTTGACGGTTTCAAATTCAGGTTGATTTTCGGTCACTTCAACCAGTGGCGGATACGGAGTTTTTTGCATGGGTACACTGCGTGTTTTTACCCTATCAAAAGTTCCCTTCAGTTTGATCGCATAAAAAAAATTGGGGCTTGGAGCCAAACTGTCTATCGTCGCTTTCAGTTCAGAATATGAAAGCTTATTCAACGGGTATTCTTTCCCCGGTTCGAAATTAGTTACTGATGCAAAAGGCGTTAAGACATCAGACTCGGGATGATAAATTTTACCGTCGGCTTTTACTTGGTAAAAATGCCCGTCAAGCAGAATCATTTCTCCATCAAGGCCGTTAAAAGTACCAATGCCAAAATCTCCATATTTATCAAGTGTTTGCAAACTGGTATTCCCGTCATAAACTCCTTGCAACAAGGCATCGATAGTGGAAACCTGTACCAATTTTTGCTGACGATTCTGACTGCAACCAACAAATAAAAATACACCAAGCAGGAATACCACACTTTTTATCATGAGTTCGGAATTTCGATTTAGTTTCTAAAATTAAGACAATTTTGACATCTACGTAAAGACAAGAAAGAGAGCCTGCCAAGAAATTGGATGTATCTTTAAATTATTATGTATTTCATACTATTTTTGCCCCATAAGTTAGTTTGAAGAATACATGAGCAATACATCAACATACGATCGGCGACTGCCTGCTGAGTGGGAACCACAGTCTTTTTTGCAGCTTACTTTTCCACATGCCAACAGCGACTGGGAATACCTTCTGCAGGAAGCGTCTAAATGCTTTGTGAACATTATCGAAGCGGCAGCCCGTTTTCAGCCCGTGTTGGTGGTTTGCGACAGTGTAACCCGCGTAAAAAGCTATTTTTCGGATTGCACGAACATCTATTTTACCGAGATTCCGTCAAACGATACCTGGGCACGTGATCACGGTGGAATTACTGTTTTAACTGATGGAGGAGCAGTAGTGCAGGATTACATTTTCAACGGTTGGGGGAAAAAATTCGAGGCTGGTCTCGATAATCAAATTACCAAAAATCTGTTTGAACAAAACCTGATTCAAAACAGTGTATTGGAAAGTTTCGATTTTGTGTTGGAAGGCGGTTCCATCGAAAGCGATGGCAAAGGAACAATTCTGACCACAACAGAATGCCTGATGGAGAAAAACCGAAATCCGCAGCTTTCAAAAGCAGGAATTGAAGCCATTCTGAAACAAAACCTGGGAGCGAAGAAGGTTCTCTGGCTCGACCATGGTTACCTGGCGGGTGATGATACCGACTCGCACATCGACACGCTGGCCCGCTTTTGCAACGAGAATACAATTGCTTATGTTGGCTGCAACAATCCGGATGATGAACATTACAATGCTTTGCAGCAAATGAAAGAACAGCTGCAACAGTTTACCAACGCTGAAAGAAAACCCTATGATTTGGTTGAACTCCCCTTCCCCGATGCTTGTTTCGACAGTGAGGGCAACCGTTTACCAGCCACATATGCCAATTTTACGGTAATAAATGATGCTGTTTTAGTTCCGGTATATGAGCTTCCGCAGGATCAGATAGCCGTGGATATATTTGCAAAAATCTTTCCCGAAAGAGAAATTATTCCGGTAAATTGCCGGGTATTGATTGAACAGCATGGATCGCTGCACTGTGTAACCATGCAATATCCCAAAGCAGTAGTATTCAATTGTAAAAAGTAAGAAATCATGAGCAAAATAAAAGTTGGAATCGTTCAGCAGGAATGTTCAGGTAATAAGACAAGTAACATTCAGAAAAGTATTGAAGAAATAAAAAAATGTGCTTCGATGGGTGCTGAGCTTGTAATTTTACAAGAGTTACACGCCAGCTTGTATTTCTGTCAGACGGAGGACGTGAACCTCTTCGATCTGGCCGAACCGATTCCCGGACCCGATTCCGACATTTTTGCGCAGGCAGCCAAAGATGCGGGCGTTGTGCTCGTTACTTCCTTGTTTGAAAAACGGGCGGCTGGCTTGTACCACAACACAGCGGTTGTTTTCGAAAAAGACGGTTCGATAACCGGCAAATACCGAAAAATGCACATTCCGGATGACCCTGCTTTTTACGAAAAATTTTATTTCACTCCGGGCGATCTGGGTTTTAACCCAATCCACACTTCGGTAGGCAAACTGGGATTATTGGTTTGCTGGGATCAGTGGTACCCCGAAGCTGCCCGCCTGATGGCGCTCGCGGGAGCAGAAGTATTGATCTATCCAACAGCCATTGGCTGGGACCCAGCGGATACACAGGAAGAAAAAGCACGCCAGCTGGATGCCTGGATCATCTCGCAACGCGGACATGCAGTGGCCAATGGTCTGCCCGTGATCAGTGTTAACCGCACAGGTTTTGAATCCGATCCGTCGGGCATAGGCAAAGGCATAACGTTCTGGGGCAACTCCTTTGTAGCCGGTCCCCAGGGAGAGTTTATCTGCCGTTTTTCGGCGGAATACGAACAATCCGAAGTAATTGAAATAGATAAGACACGCACCGAAGATGTTCGCAGAATTTGGCCTTTCTTCCGCGACCGCCGGATTGATGCCTACGGAGATATCTTGAAACGTTACAGGGATTAAGAACCACCTGTTTCCTATTTAGCTGACAACACAACCGAAAACCTTTGTAAAAATCCAATATCATGATTGTACTTACACTGTTTTTAGGATTTCTGTTTGGGCTTACACTTCAGTACGCCAGCCTTAACAAGTTTAACGTCATTAGTGGGATGGCTACCTTAGACAACCTAACGGTTGCCAAAGCCATTGCCGTAGCTGTTGGCCTAGGAGCCATTCTTATCAACATCGAAGTTGGAGTTGGAATGGCTTCGTACCATGTAAAACCGCTGATTTTGGGAGGACTGGTTTTGGGAGGCCTTCTTTTTGGTGCCGGCATGGCCATTCTGGGTTATTGTCCCGGAACGCTCGCCATTTCGCTGGGAGAAGGATCGCTTGATGCTTTGCTTGGAATTATCGGAGGAATTTTGGCCGGCATTGTTTATACGCTGGTGCTTCCTTTCCTACAGGGAATACTGGGCCCCAACCTGGGTGCTTTTTCGCTCAGAACGGCATTAGACAGCAACCTAGTCTTTTATCTGCTGGTTTTCCTGATTGGAGCCTTGTTTATCGGAGTTGCCTTTGTTTTGAACAAAGCGGAAAAATCAACCAATTACCGCTGGCTGGTAGCCGGAATTGCGTTGGCGGTTTTAAACGTGATCGTATTCTCAAAATTTGCTTCTGACCGCCCCATTGGTGCTTCCACCACCTATCCGTATGTAGGCGATGCTTTAGCCGGACTCACTCAAAACGAATATTTCACCAAGATTCAAAACCCGGGAAACTGGGAATTGATCTTTTTATCCGGGGCATTTTTGGCCGGGCTGATCGGATCGTTGTTGCAAAAGAAATTTGAATTTCGCCTGGTGTATGAAAACTGGGAAAAATACAAAGGCACTTCCAAAACACAACGTGCCTTGTGGGCTTTTATCGGCGGCTTTTTACTGATTTTCGGAGCCCGTATGGCAGGCGGATGTACCAGCGGACATGTTCTCTCCGGAGGGATGCAGGTAGCTTTCAGCAGTTTGTTGTTTGCAGCAGTAGTTTTTGCAAGCCTGTTACTTACCGGAAAATTCTTTTACAAGAAATAACTGCACCCAGGCATCAGAAAACGAAACCACTTTGCACTGGAAGTCCATAGGTTTTAAATTGAATGAAATTCAGAAGAAGAATTAAGATCTGAGATCTGGGTAATGAGTAGCAAGATAGATTGGTATAACGTTCATCTTACAGCGCAGTCCGCATGTTTTCTTAGTCGATGTAACGTTTTCGGGGATTTGTTTTTAGCGATGTTGGTCAAGTAAAATCACATTCCCGTCAGGGTCGGTCAACATAAGATTTGCAGGACCTTCCGTTTTTTCGTCAGCTTCACTCATTAATGTAAGTCCGCTTTGTTTTAATTGTTTCTGAATTTCACGTATGTCTTCAAAGTTTTCCAGGTTACTTGCATTTTCATCCCATCCCGGGTTAAAAGTCAGAATGTTACCTTCAAACATACCCTGAAAAATTCCAATGAGAGCATTGCCATTTTTCATTATTAGATAGTTCTGTTCCTTACTTCCTGCAAAAACAATAAAACCTAATTTCTCATAGAATTCTTTTGATGCTCCTAAGTCTTTAACATTGAGACTAACTGAGAATGCTCCTAATTTCATGTTTTTCTGTTTTTAGTATTTACTTCGGTGCCTTCATCCATGTTTTTTGGGTCAAAAACTATATTCAGAAAAAGGCCTGCTGCAGATAAAGATAATTCTTAAAATTGACTATTCCACAGGCAACCTAAGGAGTATCATGCCAACTTTATCAACCCTTCTTTTTTTAATAGTTGTTTCTTATTCCGGAATTTCAGCCACCAACCGGGGTTGTCCTTTTACACGCTCACGTTTTACATCGTAATTGCGTGTGTAGGAAATAACCGAAACGCCCTGGTTCATGTATCCTCCAAACTGTGAATATTTATCGAAGTGATAATTACCTTGAATCAGGTCGACATGAAAAAAGGGAAGACATTCGCCAAAATCACGGCCCAATTCGGCCAACGCTTTTACAAAATAGGTAGTAACGTCGTATCCCTGGAATCCAAAATTATCGGGCTCGGTACCAAACGCTGTTTTAAAACCGCTGACAAAACGAATCGTTTTCGGCGAATTATAATCGATCCAGTATGGAGCCAGGTATTTGAGTTTCAGATTATGGAAGTGATCGATTTGAATACTTTGATAGCTTGGGTAACGATGAGTACCAATCAGCGTCATCGAATAATCGCTGGCAAGGTTATTCAGGTTCGATATGGAAATGCTAAGTACTCCTTCGTCCGATGAAGGAATGTAGATCACATTTTCCTTGGTGGAGGACATGATCCGGCGCAAACCAAAAGCGCCCTCCCGTTGGAAGTCATAGATGGTAAAATTCACCCCGTCTCTTTCACTCATAAAACCTGAGTTAAAAAACTTTTCCTGCAGCATATCCACCATTTTCCCTTCGGGCGTGCCGGCATATTCCTGTGTTTTCAGAATAATAAAATTACTGTTGTGGTATTCTTCTGCCACCATGTCTGCCGTTTGCTGTGTCAGGTAATCGCGGGTTGGGTTTACCTGGTAATAATACGGATTGGAACTCAGCAAGCCGGATTGTGCAGCCAACGGTGATACCAACGGAATCCGGTTTTTGGCAGCTATCTGAGCAACTTCCTTTTGTACTTCCGGATAAATAGGGCCAATAATCAGATCGGTCTGTAAAAACTCGTCAGTAAAAATAAACTTTCGAACGGCGTCCATGCGTTGTTCTGTATCGAAAACATGCAGACGAACATTTTGCCCGGCCTGTTCCAAATGATCGAGCGCCATCAAAACACCTTCATAAAACTGCACGAAGTTTTCGCTGCTCCGGTAAAACTTCTTAAACATGGGCTTTCGCTCCACCTCAATGGTGGTATCCTGGTTTGCCATCGCTTCCAGTAAATGCTGATTGTTGGGAGAATGGGTATTAACGTCGGCCAGATAAATCATGGAGTCGGGAATGGCCTCTTCCCGGTTCAGCGTGTCGTTGGCTTCCAGAAACAAGGGAAGGAAAAGTGCCACGTCAAAAGTTTCCGATGAAAATTCCCTCAATTGCGGTTTGCAAAACTCGGGGATTTCCATGGTCGCATCTACGGCAAAGTATTTCTCATCCGGCAGAGCCGCTTCAGACGACACTACAGTTTCAGATACTGATTCAGTTCCAGATTGTGTTACCGCTGCTTCCTCTGTTTTGTGCGGAATCAGAATCGTTTCGCCTTCCACCAGGTTACGGTGCTCCAACACCGGGTTGTATTTTTTTAATTCATATATACTTACATGAAATTCTTTTGAAACGCCATACAATGTTTCCCCCTTCGTAACATCGTGCTTATCAAACGCCTCTTCGTTCAAAGGTCTGGCCTCGGTTTGCTCTATCTCGGTTTCCTTTACCGGCACGCGAATCACGGCACCGGCCGGAAAGTCGGTATTCAGAATAGGATTAAGCGCTTTTAATTCCCCCTCTGTTACGTCGTACTTCCGGGCGGTTCCCCAAAGTGTCTCTCCCGACTCGATGATGTGTTCAAAGTACTTTCCGGAGAATTCTTCTTTTGGTTTTTTAACCGGAACAACCGCAGTTTCTTTCTTCTTCACAGGAATTGAAAGTACCGCACCTGCTTTCAGGTTTCTGGCCGCCGGATTCAATGCTAAAATTTCTGTCTCGCCAACACCATATTTCTTGGCAATGGAATACAAGGTTTCTCCGGAAACCACCTGGTGTGTTAATGTACCCGCAGGCAATGGTTGCGGCTGAATTTTTACCTCCTCCTTCTTTTCTGCCACCGGTACTTTTGGAGCCTCTGCCTCTGGCGTTTTTTCATTCCAGAAAGGAATTTGCAGTTTCAACCCTTTTTTGATGGTGGTTACCCCCGGGTTGTGAGCATACAATTCCTCTACCGAAATTCCGTATTGACGTGCGATGAAATAAGCCGTTTCATTTTTCGACTTTACCCTATGCGTTAAAAATCCGGACGGTTTTCCCCTTTCCTGTCCCGACTTTGCCGACACATCCGCATCTTCGCGGAAAGGAATTTTTATGACGTCGCCAATTTTAGGGCCTTCTGTCAACTTTGGATTGTACTTTTCCAGCTCTTCCCTACTAACCTTGAATTTTTGCGTCAGGGAAAAAATGGTTTCACCTGTTTCGATCTGGTGTACAATGAATTTTTCGCCACTGATCACCACTACCTCATTCTTCTTCAGACTCTGGGCGTTTAGCGGCAATTCAAAAACAACCAACAGGAAAACAACAATAAATTTCAGAATAACCCTCATTGATAAGCGCTTAAATTTTGGACCAAAATTAACAAATAATAGCCAACACAAAATTCTAACGTTTTAATTTGAAATTAATTTTAAGCCCATTCCTGAAACCGTACTTTCTGGCAGTGTTGTTAACATGTACTTCTTTTTAACCAACAATTGGCCAGGTTTTCTGGCGATATTCTTACTTTTGTGCATTCACAATCAAAAGTAAAATTTTCATGCAGGAAAAGATTCTAATTCTAGACTTTGGGTCGCAGTACACGCAATTGATCGGAAGAAAGGTCCGTGAGTTGAATGTTTATTGTGAAATCCATCCTTTTAATCACTATCCTGAGATTGACGAAAGCGTGAAAGGCGTGATTCTTTCAGGTAGTCCTTATTCGGTAAGAGACGAAGATGCGCCCCGACCCGACCTCTCGAAAATCAAAGGAACTTTGCCTGTTCTTGGGATTTGCTACGGCGCTCAGTACCTGGCTCATTTTTATGGCGGAGAAGTGGCTCCCTCGGATTCAAGAGAATACGGACGGGCCAACCTGGGATACATTGACCACGACAGTGAGCTTTTCAAGAATGTAGGACTTCATACGCAAGTGTGGATGTCGCATGGAGATACCATTGTAAAACTTCCGAAAAACTATAAGGTAATTGCATCGACTGAAGATGTTAATTATGCTGCCTACAAAGTAGACGACGAACGTACCTGGGCTATTCAGTTTCACCCCGAGGTTTACCACACCACCGAAGGCAAACAGTTGCTGGAAAACTTCGTTTCCGACATTTGCGGATGCGTGCAGAACTGGACACCTGACTCGTTTGTGGAAACTACCGTGAATGAATTAAAGGCACAACTGGGTAACGACAAAGTAGTGTTAGGCCTTTCTGGAGGTGTTGACTCGTCGGTTGCCGGGGTGTTGCTAAACAAGGCAATCGGTAAAAATCTGACGTGTATTTTTGTTGACAACGGACTTCTTCGTAAGAATGAATTCGAAGATGTACTGCATTCCTACAAAGACATGGGACTGAATGTGATTGGTGTAGACGCCAGTCAAAAATTCTGGGACGACCTGGCCGAGGTTACCGATCCGGAACAAAAAAGAAAAATTATTGGCCGCAACTTTATTGAAGTTTTTGATGAAGAAGCGCACAAGATACAAGATGTGAAGTGGCTCGCACAGGGCACCATTTACCCCGATGTTATTGAATCGGTTTCGGTAAACGGTCCATCAGCCACCATAAAATCGCACCACAACGTAGGTGGATTGCCTGAGAAAATGAAACTGAAAGTAGTGGAACCGTTGAAACTGCTTTTCAAAGACGAGGTTCGTCGTGTGGGTAAAGCCCTTCAGATTAAACAGGAATTACTGGGGCGCCATCCTTTCCCGGGTCCGGGGCTTGGCATCCGCATTCTGGGCGATGTAACTCCCGATAAAGTAAGAATTCTGCAGGAAGCCGATGCCATTTTTATCAATGGTCTGAAAAAATGGGGATTGTACGACGATGTTTGGCAGGCAGGTGTTATGCTGCTACCCGTGCAGTCGGTAGGTGTAATGGGCGACGAAAGAACCTATGAAAATACCGTTGCGTTGCGGGCTGTAACTTCTACCGACGGAATGACGGCAGACTGGGTGCACCTTCCCTATGATTTTCTGGCGAAGATGTCGAACGAGATCATTAACAAGGTGCGGGGAATTAACCGCGTAGTTTATGACATTAGTTCCAAACCGCCGGCAACAATTGAATGGGAATAGTTGTTAGGCTTTTGATATTGGTTGCCTGAAGCAATATTTGGCAGCTTACCGGGTTACATTAACAAAAAGACTATGAAAGTTTCAAGATTTAATAAAACGTCCAACTTAGGGCTAAGGATACTTTTAGCAATTTTTCTGGCTTGGCCTTTTGCGCAGCTTTCCGCACAGGAAAACGTTCAGCAAAGCCAACTGAAATTTGGCCGCCTGCTTCGGTTGATTGACGGTTATTATGTTGATTCGGCCAATGTCGAAAAGCTGGCAGAAGATGCCGTTGTTCATGTACTGAGTGAACTGGACCCGCATTCTACCTACATTTCAAAAGAAGAAGTGGAAAAGATGAACGAACCTTTAAAAGGAAATTTTGAAGGTATTGGCATATCGTTTAACATTTTCAAAGATACTTTGCTGGTTACAACCACCATTGCCGGAGGCCCTTCCGAAAAAGTTGGCTTACGGGCCGGCGACCGGATTGTGGAAGTGGATGGTAAAAACATTGCAGGTATCGGCCTTAAAAACTCCGATGTTTTTGACATGCTTCGGGGAGATAAAGGCACTGAGGTGAATCTGAAGGTGTCGCGCAAATTGGAAAAAGACCTTCTGGCTTTTACCATCATCCGCGATAAAATTCCGATTTACAGCCTTGATGCCTCTTACATGCTGAATAAAAACACAGGCTACATAAAACTGAGCAGGTTTTCGGCAACCACCAACGACGAGTTTGTGGGAGCCATGAAAGACCTGAAACAACAGGGGATTGAAAACCTGGTGCTTGACCTGCGTGGCAACGGCGGAGGCTATTTAAAAACCGCGATTGAAATTTCAGACCAGTTTCTTGACAACAATAAACTGATCGTTTATACAAGTGGCAAGAACGATCCCAAACGGGATTACGATGCTTCGGCCAAAGGTTTGTTTGAAACCGGAAAGCTGGTTGTTTTGGTAGACGAAGGATCAGCCTCGGCCAGCGAAATTGTGTCCGGCGCTGTTCAGGATTGGGACCGTGGAGTTATAATTGGCCGTCGTTCGTTTGGAAAAGGACTTGTACAAAAACCATTTTTCCTGACTGACGGATCAATGGTTCGGCTTACAACCGCCCATTATTATACACCAAGTGGGCGCTGTATTCAGAAACCATATGAAGACGGCGTGAGCGAATACAGAAAAGATTACACCAACCGGATGAGCAACGGCGAAATGTTTAATGCCGACAGCATTCATTTTGATACTTCTTTAAAACACAAAACACTGGTGAATGGCCGAAGTGTTTACGGAGGAGGTGGTGTAATGCCCGATATTTTTGTTCCGCTCGATACTTCACACAACTATATTTACCTGAACCAGTTGAGAAGAAAAAATGTGGTTTTCAACTACGTCCTCGATTTCATTGATACAAACCGCGATGAGCTGAAAAAAGACTATCCGGAATTTGATCAGTTCAACCGGAATTTCACCATTGGTGATGATGCAGTGGAAGAAATTGTAAGCCGGGGAGAAAAAGAAGGCGTGGAAAGAAACGATGAAAGTATTGCTTTTATAAAAGACAATTTAAAGCAAGAATTAAAGGCTTTTATCGCCCGCGATGTGTATTCGCGTAACGACATGTACAAAGTTCTCAATGAGGACGATCCTGAAATAAGTAAGGCACTGGAGGTACTCGACGATAAAAAAGAATACGAGGGCCTACTGGTAACCAACGAATAATTTTATGACTGAGACAATTCTGGAATGGCTTTCAGAACACCAAACGGAGGTACTGGGAGCCATTCTTGGTATGATATATATATTCTTTTCGATCCGCCAGAATATATTCACCTGGCCCACCGGACTGATTTCCTCGTTTCTGTACGTTATCGTATTTTTTGACGTAAAGCTATACGCCGACATGGGACTACAGGTCTACTATGTGGTTATAAGCTTGTATGGCTGGTATTTTTGGATGAAAGGGAAAAAACCGGATGCCCAGGCACAGGTTCCGGTACGGCTCACTACCTCAAAACTAAGATACATGCTGGTAGCAGCATCGGTTGTTTTGTACGCTCTTATCCTGTTTATCCTAAAAAACTTTACAGATTCGGATGTTCCATACCTGGATTCTTTAACCACAGCCTTGAGTATCGTTGCCACCTGGATGCTGGCTAAAAAGTACGTTGAACACTGGCTCATCTGGATTTTTGTCGATGCAGTTTCGGCAGGTCTCTATGTATATAAAGGTTTATGGGCCACTGTTATCTTGTTTTCGATATACACGTTTATGGCCATTTATGGTTATTTTGCATGGAAGAAAGATTTATTGAAACGAGTTGAAGCAGCGTCCTAAAATAATAGCCATTACCGGGGCCGAATCTACCGGAAAAAGTAATCTGGCCAGGGAACTATCAGAACATTACGGAGCGCCGTTTATTCCTGAATATGCACGCGACTACATTCAGAACCTGGATAGAAAATACACCTTTGAAGATGTTGAGTACATTGCGCAAAAACAGGTAGAGCAATACAATGACCTGATCAAGTCAGGTTTCCAGGTCATTTTTCTGGATACCTGGTTACTCATCACAAAAGTGTGGTTCGAGGTCGTTTTTGGCAGGATTCCCCACTGGATTGAAAACGAATTAAAAAACACAAAAATTGATCTATTTCTTGTCTGCGACACAGACCTTCCCTGGATCTCAGATCCTGTTCGTGAAAACGGGGGAGAGAACAGAGAGCGCTTGCAGGAAAAATACATCAGCGAAATCGGAAAATACGGTTTTCCCTACGAAATCATTCAGGGCATGAACGGAACAAGAGTACAAAATGCCATCTCGGTGATCGACAGGATACTTTAACCTTTATCAACAAAACATTCAATAAATCGTTTTTAATGTAATTTGTTAAGCGATACTGCTTAGCTTTGCATTAGACTAAAAATTATGACAACACAGGAATTCGAAAACCGATTGCAGAACACCATTGATAAACTGAGTGAACCCGAGTCTTACAAACTGGTTTGTCACGAACATCTTAAAGGAGAACCCCTGCCGTCGAATAAAAACATTGCCCGGATTATTGAGCTGGTTCGGGAAATCCTGTTTCCCGGGTATTTTGGAAATACAACCCTGCGGGGAGGTACGACCAAACACTACATGGGAGTTTATGTGGATGAACTTTACGAATTATTAAGCGGGGAAATTCTTGCCAGCATGTGTTTCGAATGTGAAGAAACAACCATTAGCAAAGTAGAACGACACCGTTCAAAATCAGAACAAGACACCATTGATCTGATCGAATTTCTGCCAGAAATGAGGCGCCAGTTGGTAACCGACGTTGAAGCAACCTTTCTAAACGATCCGGCAGCCAAAAATTACGGAGAAGTCATTTTTAGTTATCCGGGAATCCGCGCCATCACCAACTATAGGTTGGCACACCGGCTTTTGCAACTGCAGGTGCCGCTTTTGCCACGCATTATCGCTGAAATGGCGCACAGCGAAACCGGGATAGACATACACCCACGGGCGCAAATTGGGGAAAGTTTTACTATTGACCACGGAACCGGTGTAGTTATTGGTTCTACCTGTATTATCGGAAGCAATGTAAAAATATACCAAGGGGTAACTCTGGGTGCCAAAAGCTTTCCGCTCGACGAAAACGGGAACCCGATAAAAGGCATACCGCGCCACCCGATCGTGGAAGACGATGTGGTAATCTATGCCGGGGCTACCATACTTGGCCGGGTAACCATTGGAAAAGGTTCTGTAATCGGAGGAAATGTGTGGGTTACCAACGATTTGCCGCCCAATTCACGTATTATTCAAAAAAGACCAAAAGAATCAACATTTACCGACGGAGCCGGTATTTGATAAACTCAAAATATTGAAAGATTATAAACTGATTGCAAAAACTTTTGCAGGGCTGGAAGATGTACTGGCCAAAGAGGTAAAACGTCTGGGCGGAAAAAATGTACGTCGCGGAAAACGAGCCGTTTTTTACGAAGGTGATCTTGAAATGATCTATCGTTCCAATTACTATCTGCGAACGGCGTTAAAAGTATTAAAAGAGATTGATCATTTTCAGTTTAAGAATGTAGACCAGTTTTACCTAAAGTGTAAAAATATCGATTGGTCGAAGCACCTGGGACTTGAAGATACCTTTTCAATCGACAGTGTGGTGGTAAACTCAAGGGACTTCCGTAACTCAATGTTTGCCTCCCTGAAAGTTAAGGATGCGATCGCTGATTATTTTCGCGAAAAACAGGGAAAACGGCCCAATGTAGATACCGATAATCCTGACCTGATCATTAATGTTCACATTTTCCAGAATACATGTACCATCTCCCTCGACAGTTCGGGTGAATCGTTGCACAAAAGAGGTTACCGTATAAAACAAGGCGATGCCCCCTTAAACGAGGTATTGGCAGCCGGCATGATTATGTTGGCTGGCTGGTACGGAAACTCCGATTTTATGGATCCGATGTGTGGTTCAGGAACCATCGCTATTGAAGCAGCCATGATTGCCCAAAATATTCCGGCGGCTAAATTCAGAAAAGAGTTTGCTTTTCAGAACTGGAACGATTACGACCAGCTTTTATGGGATAAAATTACCGAACCTACAGAAAAACGTGAATACCGTTATACCATATATGCTTCGGATATATCAGCTGGCAATCTTCTAAACGCACAAACAAATGCGCGGCGGGCGTTGGTTTTTAACAAAATCAAATTTGCGGTAGCAGACTTTAAAGATTTGCCCATTGAGATGCACAACGGCACCATTATTACCAATCCACCCTATGGAGAGCGTTTAAAAAGCGAAAATTTAGATAGTTTGTATCAAATGATAGGAGAACGCCTTAAGCACCATTACTGCGGCAATGAAGCCTGGATTATAAGCTCAGCTAAGGAAAGCATGAAATACATTGGATTAAAACCCACGAGTAAACAGGAGCTTTTCAACGGAGCTTTGGAGTGTAACTTCAATAAATACGAAATCTTTGAAGGGAAAAGAAGTTGAGTTGAGTCTTTCAAACCAAAAGGGGTTTAAAACGTTGCGTCTTAACCCCCTGTACTAACAACTTAATTGGTTCTGTATATAGGCTACTCTTCTTCCTAATTTTAAAGAAACGTATTAATCTTAGTTAAACAAGGATACTCTATCCTGTAAGACAATAAAAATAAAACAGCTAATGATTTGAGGTATTATCCCTCTAAAGTATCATAAACATCCCTATCTCTGGATTTTGGTCTTGACTCGTCACCACCTTTTAAAGTTCTCATTTCCTCATTGGTCAAAACGTCAAAATTGAAGCTAGCAAAAGTGTTTTCAGTTGTTTGTCCCAGTACCCTTTTCATGATTAAATAGATTAATTCGTTAAACTTTTTAAATACACATTCACTTATATATTCCTAAAAGCCTAAAAAGGTAACCCCCGAATTTGAAAAAAATTAAAAAACCTTTACTTTGGCGTTTGAAATCATAACATTATTATGGGCAAAATTGGAACCTTTTATCTTTTAGCTTTCCTAGTGTTCCTTTCAAATATTCTTTTGGGACAGACAAATAACAATGATCATTACAACATAAGAGTCAGAGAGTTATACAATGCAGGCATTAACCTAAATAATCAAAAAAGAAGTATTGAGGCTCTTGATTCATTTAAACTCGCTCTCGACTATAGAAAAAAAATTTATGGAGAGGAAAATTATTTTTTAGGGACAATATATGTTTCCATTGGAATTACCTACAAATTACTGGGCAGAAATGAAGAAGCACTTCGAAATTATAAGTTAGCAGAAAAAAACTATCTTTTAAGAAATGACTCAAACTTAGTTTCTTTGGCCAGGCTATATCGAAATATAGGTAATATCTATCGAGCGAAATTAGACTATCTACAAGCTTTAAAATATTCTCAACAATCTCTAAATATCTATTCAAACCAATCCTCCATCAATGAATACGATATACTAGAGGCGAACTATGCTATTGCAGAAATTCACTATTTGAGGGAAGATTATCAAGATGCCATCGAAATGCTTAAGCTGTATGAGAGTACACCAGATACACTAAATAGAATTTATTATTTAGAATTATTGGGTATTATTTATCAAAAAACAGATAACGTTAGCTTAGCCAAACAATATTATGAGAAGAATTTAGCTCTTTCCATATCTTATTATGGAAAAGATCACCTAGAAACGGCAATTACTTACCTTAATTATTCTGAATTTCTTTCTAGTATATCTGAATATGAAGACGGTCTGGCAGCTTTAAATAATGCATTTAATATTATCAGAAAAAGCCAAGATAAAAGAGGAGTTGAACTATCACGCTACTATGAGTTCAAAGGAGAACTCATAAGGAATAGACCCATTGAATCTCCAAGTGTACTTTCATTTAAACAGCAAAAAAGGAAAAATCTGGAAGAAGCAATACAATGGTATAGCGAGAGCCTGCAAGCGCTTTACAAAGAAGATACCGAACTTAAAATAGGGAATTTAACCACCGATAACTGTTTATCATTTACTGACTGTGTTATACTGTTAAAGACCATAGCCGATACTTACTCAGAAATAGCTATCCTAAATAATGACCCCAAAGGTGATATTTATTTGAGTTCGCTGGAAAACGCTCTTGAATACTATAAGGTAACCAGCCAACTAATCCAACGCGCGCGAATGGAAATATCAAGTGATGAGAGCAAGCTACAGCTCGCCAGCCTTGAATCGTCAACATTCTCGAAAACCATTGAAACTGCTTACCTGGCTTATGATTACAATCAGGACGAGCAATACCTGGACCTTGCATTTCAGAATGCAGAGCAAATGAAAAGTATCGCTGTTTTTGACAAAATATCGGATGACCTTGCCCAGGAAAACAGCCTGATTCCTGACACTCTACTAGAACTCGAAAGCAAGCTAAACAGTACCATATCAACCTTTAACGAAAAATTATTTGAGGAGCAAAGTAAAGACAGTGCCGATTCAAAGTTAATTGCAGAGTACAACAACAAAATTTTTGAGGCCTCGAAAAGCCGCGACGAACTGAATCACCTATTAGAAGAAGAATATCCGGATTATTACAACCTGAAATATTCCGCTTCCATGCTTAATGTAAATGATGTACAAAATAAACTAAAAAAGAATGAAGCAATAATCGAATATGCAATCAATCAAACAGATACTGCATCAGAGCTGTTTACTTTTCTGATTACAAAAGACCACAAGTTCTTTACTTCTCAAAAGATATCTTCCGATATGCAGCGGTCGCTCGAGTACATGTTTCATTTTATGACTACTCCCAATTTTCTTTTTACACACAACGAGGATTCAAAGCAATATTGCCAAGCCGCCAACGATATGTACACATTGCTGTTGCAGCCTTTTCAATATGCGCTAAAGAATATGAACTTAATTATTATTCCTGACGGGAAACTGAATTACATTGCGTTTGACGGCCTGCTAAAATCACTCCCGGACACAAGCCAGGTGATCGATTTTTCAAAATTGGATTATTTGATCCGTGACTTCAATATTAATTATGCCAATTCTGCAAATATTTATTTTAAGAACAGCCACTCCAAACGCCAGTTAAAAAATCACACACTGGCATTTGCTCCATTATATGCTTCCGAAAAGTTTGAACTATCAAATGCCAGTTACACGCTAATGCCACTTCCGGGTGTGCAAAAGGAAGTAGACGCTATTGCAAAGACCGTAAAAACAGACGTTTACAGGGGACATGAAGCAACGGAAGAAAATTTCAGAAAATTTAGCCAGGAATACGACATATTGCATTTGGCTATGCACGCATATATCAACGATTCCCTTCCGGCGTTCTCGAGACTTGCTTTCTCGCCAATGCCGGAAACGCCCAATGAACCGCTTGACAAAGACGGCTGGCTTAATACCGCAGACATCTACAACCTGAATTTACGAAATGCAAGGCTTACAGTCCTAAGTGCCTGCAACACAGGAGTGGGAAGAATGCAAAAAGGAGAAGGATTAATGAGTCTCTCCAGAGGATTTTTATATGCCGGCTGCCCTTCTATTGTGGTTTCGCTCTGGGAAGTTGAAGACCAGGCAGGAACGGAGATAATGACATCCTTTTACAAAAACCTTAAAAAAGGAAAAACCAAAGACGAAGCACTAAGATTAGCCAAAATAGAATACCTGGATCAATCCAATTCAAGATTGGCGCACCCTCACTATTGGATGAGTTTTAAGTCCATCGGAGACAATTCGCCACTTTACACCAGTTATGATATCTATTTCTTTGGAATTCTTATTTTACTCATTCTTATTTTCTCTATTGACCAGATCTTACGCATAAAGAAAGCCCGTCAGAAAAGACAGGCTTTATGAATGTGTATTTTTTCGAATAAATCTATTTCGCGTTGAATGTGTATATCTTCTACTTTGTTTCTTGATTCAATTTTATGGTGAATGTGTATTTAAAATCGAATCAGTCTATTTATTTCATTTGAACGCTTGTGTTATTTTGTTTCTCGATTCAATCTTTAAAAAGGTGAATGTGTATTTAAAATTGAATCAATCCACTTTTGAATGAACAGAATTTATTTAAACGTATACCTTAACTTGCGAATAATGGCTTTTGCATCTTTTTCGTAGTGTCCCTTACGGTCGATTACTGCCAGCAGCTCAGCCCTTGCCTCACTTCGCTTGTTCTCTTTCAAGTAGCACAAAGCTTTATACCACTCTGCTTCTTCCACGAATAAGTTATTTCCATGATTTATAACTTTCGTATATTCCTGAATTGCATTGTCGTACTGATCCAGGTTCTGATAACTCAATCCTTTGTAAAACTGGGCAACAAAGGCCTGGTCTTTCTGCGGAGTGACATTGTCCAGCTCTTTGATCGCTTTTTGATAATCGGATTGCTGGAAGTATATTTTTGCCGTCTGAATCGCGTCCAAACTTGCGTTCACAGAACGTTCGGAAGCCCAGGTAGGTGTTTCAAAATATTTTGCATAGGTCCCCTGAGTCGACTGCATTCCGGTATTTAAAATGCCCGCCAAACCGATCAAAACAACGATCATAGCCACACTGTTTCTCCAGAATCGCGTAGACTGCGTATCGAATCGTGGCATTACGATCGATTTTACTTCTTGCTTTTCTGAACCTCTGCGTGCCTCCGACAGGCTTTCCCGTAACGAGATAATGTCTTTTTCACCGATGGCTGAATTTATGTGTTCACGCAACGAGAGCTCAGCCATCAAGTCGGTATTTTCTTTTAATTCGATATTAAACTCTTCCAGTAATTCTTCATCGTCAAGAACACCATCGATAAAGTCTTCAATTGTATTTTCGCTTACATTCCACGAAGTTTCTGCATCCATAATGCTGCTCATCTCGTCTCTCAGCTTCATTACATCAAATTCTTCGAGCGCAGCCTCCAATTCCATATGCAGATTCACTTCTTCGAGCAGTTGCTTATTCTGCTTCATTTCAGCTTCAAATTCAGCCAAAATATTGTCATCCATCTCTCCGTTCAGGTAGTCATCAATTTCTTCGGCAGAATACTGAGGTTCTACAGATTTGGCTACCTGCTGCAAGGTTTCACGGAGATTCATTATGTCAGCTTCCAAAACGGCTTCTTCAAGGCCATCCAAATCTTCCATTTCGAAGCCATTCAGTTCCTCATCGTAACCGTTGACTTCGGCTCCATTCTGACCTTGTTCCTTGTAGAAATGATGGATATTCTCGTTACTTGTCTTTTCGTGTTGATACACGTGCACCTTGGGCAACGATTCAAAACTGTCCACCAGTTCTGCAAAAGTCAATTCGTCTGTCAGCTCCTGGATTTCTTCCAAATCCTCCAGCAAAGCAAACGATCCGTTTGTAATTTTTTCTGATTTTGTTTCCTCCTGAATTTCCAGAAGTTTGCCTTTGAGGTTTAACACGTCCATTTCGAGCACTGCGGCCTGTAGATTTTTGTGAAGTTCTACTTCTTCCTTCAGCTCTTGATTGAATTCCAGTTCTTTTTCGAATTCAAGTCTTTGCTGTGCGTCCATTAAATCTAAACAATAGTCTTCAATGCGTCCAATTAATTCTGTTTTAGGTGTCATCTTCAAGTATTTTTTTAAATTCTGTATCTTGCTTAATCCTTTTTATAAGCAGCTCTTTACACTTGAATTTTCGGGTTTTTGCATATTTCTCCGTTTTAAAGCCCATAATGCTTGCAATTTCTTTAAGCGAGACTTTTTCGAAAAACAGCTGCAACAACTTCTGGCAATCAGAACTAAGGGTTTTAAAATGCTTTTGATACAAACCGTACTTTTCGTTTTTTTCTACCAATTCCATCAGGTTATCATCGTAAATATCTTCCTGATATGGTAACGAATCGTTCAGTTTTTCTCGTTCTATTCGTCGTTTTTCAAGTTGTTTCAACCATAGAAACCTGCAAACCGAAAATAAATAGCCTTGAAAAGAACTCTTTTCGAAAATTAAATCATTCTCCTTTAATTTTCTGTAAATCACGATAATGGCTTCCTGAAATATATCGCTGGCATCATCTTCACTTCCCTGGTTCTTCTTAATGAAATAATTTACTTTATAGTAGTACTGTTTATAGATGTACTGTAAAATTAAATTATCATGCCTTAAGATTCCTTTCAGGATTTGCGCATCCGTATAGTTTATCATGTTCTATTATATTATTCGATTATTACGAAAAAGGTAACCCTTTATTTAAAATTATTCTATTCACAACTTAATCAACAATCTCCACTAAAAGCATCAACTAAGCTAATAAACAATGAATTACAATAAAAGTTAAAGATAAAAATTATCTTAAAAAAAGAAGCATAAGAGAAAAAATATGTTCAAAGGGGGCTAAAAACAAAAAGGACGGGTTCAACAACCCATCCTTTTCTCATTAAACTAACTAACCTAACTAAACCTAAACTTATGAAAATAAACGTACCGCAAAGATATAGCCGGAGAGCAAATGGAGCAAAAGAAAGGTGTTAAATCATGTTAAAGGCCCGATAAATTAACATGAATGTTACTGAGCAACGAAAGTATAATGAATTGTCCCTTTTTGAAGGGCCGGAGCAGCATCGTCTTTGTTAAAAATGGTACGGGTTGCCGCTTCCTGTGCGTACAAAAATATTTGCTGGTCGCGAATGGAATTGTTCTTTCTGGCGGTGGCGTCCACCACTGTCCCGTCACGGTTCACTTTAATATCCACAATAACAGTCCCACCTCCCTGCGCCAGGTAAACCGGAACAGGCAGACTCACATGGTAACGGTTCTCCAGGTAATAAACAATGTTACTTTCGCCTGCATAAATCACATTTTTAATGGAATCCCTGTCCATGCCCTCTGTCGTTTCAACGGGCATCTTAATTTCGCTGAGATCCACTACGTCTTTTGAAAGGTTGTTACTAACGCTTGACGACAGTTTTTGGGCGGCTTCCACTTCTTTTAAATATTCATTGTCGAAGAATTCTTCTTTTGAAGTGGTGGTATTCTCACGCGCCGAGCGGTTGGACGCCAGGTTGGTTCTGTTGTTGACAGTTGGAGCGGGAGCTTGTTGTTGCTGTTTCTCCTGTTGTTCGGGTTCTTCCTCCGGAAGCTCGGGTTCGGGAATATTATCCGGAAACTCAATCAGTATGACTTCTTCCTTAATGTTTCCCTTTTTGTCGATATCGGCCAGCAAGAAAGCTGAAAAAAGAAGAATGTGAAAGACCAGTGTCCCCATCACTCCGTAAATATTTCTCCGATATATATTCCCCAGTTTTTGCACCCGACAAAAGTATAAAATTAAGTGCTATTAAGATTCTACCTGAAAGGCATGAATCTTCTGCAAATAAAAAGGTGTTAACAATAACGCTAACACCTCTCAAATATTTAGTAAATATAAACTTCTTTTAGCGGGTTGCTACAATCATGGCCCTAAAATAACCGATTGATTCGGCAATTCCCATAAACGGGTTATCCATATTACGTTCGTGTTCCAGGCTAATTACGCCTGTGTAATTCACCTCTCTCACCATCTTTACAAAAGCCGGAAAATCGATAATACCGCGTCCAACTTCCACCGAATAGCCCAGTTTTGTAGTTCCGGTAACATCTTTCAGGTGAATGTCAAAAACACGTGAATGATACTTTTTGAGATCGGCCACAGGATCTTTACCGTTCCGGGTATCGTGGCCAATGTCCAGACACATGCCCATTCTTGGGTCAAGGTCTTTTGTTTTTTCCCAAACCTCGTCAGCATCCTGGTAAATGTCAATGTCCGGGCCGTGCAGGTGAATGGCATAAAAGAAACCGTATTCTTTTACTTTTTCTTCCACATACGGTAACAGGTCGTAATTCGGCACCCCGACAATCGTATTCACTCCTACCCTTTTGGCGTATTCAAAATATTTGTCGATGTCTTCTTTCGAACGCATGTAGAGAGGCCCCACGGCATAGCCTTTTACACCGTATTCGGCACATTTGGCATGGAAAGCTGCAATTTCCTCATCGGTACTTTCAATGGGTAAATGAAAATCCTTGATACACAAATAATGAACATCGCAACGCTTCAGCGTCTCCAGTGTAGTTTGCAAATCAAATTTATGAAAGGTATAACCGGCAACTCCCAGTTTGAAATTTTCTTTTGTTTCGGGTGCGGGCTGCGGATCGGGCCTTTGGGCTTGCTGAGCAACCACCGCCAGTTGCAACAAGAAAATCAGAAAAGTAAATGTTAGAAATTTCTTCATGGTTCAATGATTTAGATGTAATGGGTATAAAAGTAGCAAATAATTTACGGAAGCAGACCTACCAAGTAAAAATGGAATGCAGGGCATCGCATAATCACCAACCAGTAAATCTTAATTGCTGAAAATTTCAACAGGTTTCACGAAAGCTTTTTTGTACTCATTACGTCTTCCGAAATCAAGAAAACAACCGGTTTCCCGGAAACGGGATTGGTACGGGTAATCACTACTGTATCGTACACCGCCTCAATGTCTTTGTAATTAAGCACGTCCATCGGAACTCCTGTCTTTCTGACTCCCCCCTTTTGCATCATGATCAGCTGATCACAGTATTCACCGGCCAGGTTTAGGTCGTGAATAATCATCAGGATGGTCAGTTTCAGGTCGTGGCTCAGGCGGCGGATAAGATTCAGAATCTGAACCTGGTGCGTTATGTCGAGGTGCGATGTGGGTTCATCCAGCAAAAGCAACTGGGGCTCCTGGGCAAGCGCACGGGCAATGCCGGCCAGCTGTTGCTCCCCTCCGCTCAACGCGTTCATGTACTTGTTCCGAAGCCGGTCCACACCGGTTAATTTCATGTATTTCTCGGCAATGGCAAAGTCGTTCTCGTTTTCGAAAAACTGAAACTGTTTGCGATAAGGCATGCGGCCCATCAGCACATATTCCTCCACCGTCATAGCACCTGCTTCGATGGTTTGGGTAACAATGGCCAAGTTTTGCGCCCGTTGCCGCAGACTCATTTTGTGGATGTTTTTCCCGTCTAAAGTAACTACACCCGTTAAGGCTGAAAGCTCGGCAGAGATTCCTTTAAACAAGGTGGTTTTCCCCGATCCATTCGGGCCAATAATCCCCACAAAATCACCTTTCTGAATCCCAAAGCTGACATCATCCAGGATAAAATGCCCCGGATATCCGCACGAAAAATGCTCTATTTTAACAAACGACTGCATATATTCAATTCAACTTAACGTGAGAACGTGACCGACTCAACACAATAATAAATACCAATCCTCCTGCAAATCCCGTAATTACGCCAATCGGCAACTCGTTGGGGGCTATGATCGTCCGTGCAATGGTATCGCTCAGCACCAGGAAAATAGCACCTCCCAGGAAAGACCCGGCCAGCAATACGCGATAATCATTGCCAATAACCAAACGCACCAGATGCGGAATTACCAGCCCCACAAAACCGATCACCCCGGCTACCGAAACCGCGATCCCGGTCAACAGCGAGGCCACAAAAAACAACAGGCGAACCGTTACATCGGTATTGATCCCCAGATGTTTTGCTTTGGCATTTCCCAAGCGCAGCGCATTTAGAGGTTGGGCAAAGAAATAAGTGATGATCAACCCGGCCAGCGACGAATAAAGTGCAATGCGTATTAACATCGAATTTGATTCATCGAGCGAACCCATCACCCAAAAAACAATGCTTTGCAAATTATCGGTAGTGGAAATCGACATCAAAAACATCATGGCCGACGACGAAATAAAACTCACCATTACACCAATCAGCAACATGCTGTTGATGCTAAGCCCGGCCCTTTTTATGCTTAGAAAATAAACCAGAAACAAAGTGATTATCGCTCCTAAAAAGCCAAACACCGGAAGCGTAAGAAAACTCAGGCTATTCAGTCCAAAAACAATGGCAATGGCAATCCCCAGAGCTGCTCCTCCCGAAATTCCAAGGGTATAGGGTTCCACCAGCGGGTTGCGGTAAATTCCCTGCAAAATAGCGCCCGAAAGGCTCAGGGCTCCTCCAACGGCAATGGCCAGAATCAGTCGTGGAATCCGGATCTGTGTCAAAATCGTAAACTCCATCGAATCGGGTTGCGAAAGTATTTGCGGGAGCCCGCCCAAACTGATGTCGATCTCGCCCGACGACAAGGAGATGGCCACCGACACGGCGAGCAAGAGCAACAAAGCCGCTAAAAACACAATCCACTTCCAATACCTGGTTCTTATTCCTGCCATTTGTTATTCACTTAAAAAACGATAGACATCTTCCAACGCGCTGACAAAATTCTGAGGTGTAGGACTGCACGAAGTCTCCGAATCGATCAGAAAGACCTTGCGTTTTTGCACGGCCGACACACTTTTGTAATTCATCCACTCTTCTTTTTCCGTCTCTCCAAAACCTCCCATCGTTGCAATAATAATCACATCGGGGTTACGCATCACCACACTTTCGCGGGTCATGGTGCCCTTGGTGAGGCCTGCGGCAATGTTGGAGCCGTTGCAAAAGGTAATGAAATCGTTCATATAGGTATTTTCCAGCACCGAGAAAATCGGGCTGGCGCCAATCTGGAAAAAGATCTTCTGTGGTTTCAGCAATTTGGTTAGCTGCTGAATTTCGGTCGCCCGTCTTTCCAGCGGAGCCAGCACTTCGAGTGCGTGCTCCGAGCTTCCCAGCAGGCCGGCAATGTATTTTGTCTGTTCGCAGATTTCGGCAAAATTACGCGGCGATTTCATGGTTTCTACCCTTATTCCCAGCTTTTCCATGGCCGCAATGTCCTGTTGTTTGGTTAGCTGCAAAGCCAGCACCAGGTCGGGTTTGAGCGAAAACAGCTTTTCAATGTTTACATCGATGGTGGAGCCTACCTGGTCAACGCCGTCGTTTACCGCCTGTGTGCAGTAACTGGTACAGCCCACCAACTTGCTCTGTGCGCCAATCAGGTAAATATTTTCGGTAATGGAAGGTGCCAGCGAAACCACGCGTTGCACCCCCGCAGCAAATCCCGGAATAACAAGCAACAACAGCACTACCGACAGCCAAATGCTTTTCGCATTCATTGGATACATTTTTCAGTCCGGAAACAAATGGTAGAATCATGTGAATGATTTCCGACACTTTACTCCCGAAGTTCGTTCATCTTTTTTTTGTTGGCAGGTTTTCTGGCTTGTTCTCTGACTTCAACCTTCTCATCCGTCCACCGACGGATAATGGTGTAAGAAAAGTCAGTTTGCTTTGAACAGATCCCTCGAAAACCATCATTTCACCTGATTATCTTCGGGATTCTGTCTTTCTAACGATCTGTATCTATACGCTCACAAATCAGAAGAAAAGCTAGAACTTACAGCTGCGGGTACAGCTCCGGAATTAAACCGGATTCCCTTTTAACGATCCTTCGTTACCAACCGCGGTAAAGGTAGAAAATTTTTCGTGGCAGTTGACCGGTCGGGCAAAGCAAGTCAGCACCTTGTTGGATTTACTTTCGTTTTTCAGGCTTAACAGGCTGGGGAAAAACCTCTTTGGGACATCCTGCTTATTTCCAGAGATGGGATGCTTACTTCCATTGTTGGTATGCATGTTTCCTTAATTGGAATGCGAGTTTCCTAAATCAGACTGCCTATTTCCTTCGACAGGATGCTTATTTCCTTTTAACGACAGCTTACTTCCTCTGATGGGATGCTTATTTCTATTAATGGGATCCTTACTTCCTCTGGTGGAATGCATATTTCTTTCATCGACATGCGTATTTCCTTGATCTACATGCATGTTTCCAAAATTGGATTGACTATTTCCTTTTACCGACAGCTTACTTCCTCTGACAGGATGCTTATTTCTTTCATTGACATGCGCGTTTCCAAAATCATCCTCTTTGTTTGTTGATTTCGATTTCATGCATTTGCATGCCTGTAAAATACTTCGGAATACTCCTGATTACAGGTTGGCATGAGCGGGGTTTATCCAGGATCGGCAACAAAAAAAGGAGAACATTGAGTGTCCCCCTTTTTAAACAAATATGCAGTTTTTTTCTTATAGCAGTTTCCTTACAACTACAGATCCGGCTATTACAACGAATAATCCCAGTATCCACCAGTAACTTACCGGTACCGCCAACGGCGGGCCCAACACTACATTGCCGGTGCTGTTTACTTCAACAGTGTAGTCGCCCATATCGCCATTAGAAAAGGTTGTAACAACTAAATCATATGTTCCTTCGGGCAAATTTGGGAGTGTCAATTTTGAAAGCAAGCCATCACCTCCGTCATCGTTAGAAAGTACAAGGTTCTGTTTAGGATTCAGGGGATCAAATGAACAATAGAGAAACAAATAACTATCGTCAAGACTTGTAGGCTCGACCACCTCAATAGTGACATCACCGGCTGTGGTTACAGTAAGCTTATGACGATTGTAGTATACGTTAGAGCCCGATCCGGAAAGATCGCCCTGGGTTGCACACAAATCCGACGGATTATAACTGGATCCCGCAACCCTGTTATAAGTTTTACTACCTGTGTTTAGTGTACCATTGCTGGTAAAACCGGATGTAATTGCAGCACTGCTTGCCGACTGAGCTGATTTAAGTGCCATTGAAGTACCGGCGGTTAGCTCCTTTAGCATAGCGTCCACCTGGTTTTGCAATGCTTCAGGAACGGTACTGCCATTTGACCGGTATGTGAAATAGTCAGTTAAAGCCGATTCAGCAGTTTGCATTTCCACGGTGCTTGCATTTGTTGCCAGTTGGTATTTGAGGGCCAAAGCATGAGCTTTATCCTGTATCTCGGTCTGGCAATAACCCGATAATGAAACAATCAATAGTAGAACAGTTAAAAGTTTTCCCATAATTTTTGTGTTTTTAAAAGACATTTTGAACAAAAGTAATCTATTATTGATAAACAGGAATAACATCAACTAGCTGTTAGAAAACACATTTCATAAGAAATAACTTGAGAGACCAGGGTAAAACCACCTTTGGGAATCTTGCTTTTTTTCTTAATCAGAACGCTTACTTCCTTCGTCGGAATGCGTGTTTCCTAAATAAGATTGTTTATTTGTTGATTTAGATTTCAGAGATTTGTATGCCAGGAAAAATACTTCAAAATATTCCTGATTATCAATCAGAAAATGTCATTTTATCTAATGCCTGGCAATGTGAGGCTCAATAAATAGAAATAAAATACTCCGATAAGCACGATAAAAACAAAGCTCCACCTTGGCTTTATACCCTTTATATCTGTCAGAATCGAATTGATCTTTTCTCGTTCCGTTCTAACAACCTTTGTATTGGCGAGAAAATCTCCTATTCTTCGCTGGGGGTTTATAAAGCCAATAAGCACCTCCAAAGGCCATGCAACCGTGATGGTCAGGTTGCGAACAAAACACTGTAATTCACTGGCTGGTTTCTCAGTTTGCCGACTAATCACCTGATACCCGACAATTCGTTTTGCCAGACTTTTTCCTCTAATAAAATCTTTGTTCAGATAAATAAATATCAGTGAGAAGAACAACATCAATGAAATTTCTTCGGGCATCTTTAAAGTATCATTACTAACAAGAATCATCAGTATTATCAAAGGTGGAACAATGACTATGATCATTATCAAGTGGTCCAGCAACATACTTGAAATCCGGAGAAACCGTGAATTCAGATCGACCGTCTCTGATGTACTTTCAACGGAGACCTCTTTCTGCGCACTGTTTGAGGCAATCATTTTATTATGCATAACAAATTAGTGTCGAACGTTAATGTTTGTAATATCTGCAGGGCTGTCTATCCTTATTCGGTCTGCACCACAATTCTATTTCTTAGTTTTCCTTTTTCCCAGCCGTATCAGGCCATAAACAAACAGCGTTACAATCATCCAAAACGGCCACAGGTTAACCACAAAGAGGATAAAATCGACAAAGCCAAACCAGCCTTTCGACAGAGCCTGTTTTAATCTTTCGCCAAAATTATCGCGGTCGGTCGGATTGTACTTAAAATCTTTTCGTTTCGAGAGCGTCAGGTTCAACGTACTGTAATCGACCAAATCGCCCAGGTATTTCAGCCTGCCGGTGGTACTTTCTATCTCCTCTTCCAAGCCACGGATTTCCTCTTGAATCTCCAGTATCTCTTTTACCGTTTTTGCCTGGGCCAGCAGCTCGTTGTAGCGTGCCAGGTAATTCTTTTTGTTTTGAAGCCGGGTTTCCAAATCGATGAACTGATCGGTTACATCCCGTGCATCGATCTCCTTGTATTTTATTTCGCCCTTGCCTTTTTCCACCTCGCTGATAAAGCGGTCGAAGTTTGACGCGGGGATCCTGATTTTTAAGTCATACGACGATTCGCGGTCGGTATTGTTATAGCGCTCGTTGTCGTAATAACCCTCATAGATTTTCACCAATGTATCCACACGCGCTTTGGTACTTTCGAGGTCTTTTACCTCTATCCCCAAACGCCCGTCTTTGATGATTTTCTTTTTCACCACTTCCTGCTCTTTCACCGGGGGCGGCGGAGGTGGTGGCGGACTGAACTGATCTCTACGGTCCATTGGCATTGTGTCGTCGTATTGCTCACCTAAAGCATACGAAGCCTCGCCTCCCGGCTGTTGCCTGCACGAAGCAAGTAAAACGGTTAAAAAGATGATGGCAAAAATCGATTTCATTGGGTATGGTTTTTTATTTTAGTTGAGATAAGACCCGCATAATTTATGAAACCAATATATGCAGGGAGTACTCTTTTATAACATGTTGCTTTCGCTAAATATACAAATTACAATGCTTCGGAAACGCTCTCCCGGCAAGTAAATGCTGTCAGTCTGTACATTGGGTTGATTTACCCTTGCTACCAGGCATTCGTCTCATCCAGTCCCATATCGTTCGGATTATTCGGATCCCAGTCCATGTCCGCCTCATCGGGCAAAGGCACAATACTCTGCCACGCACCTTCGTCTACATGATCGCCCTCATCTGTCTGAGACCTCCAGTTAAAACTGATATGGTTGGGGTAATAATACCTCGGATCCTCGTCATCAATCGTATAGCCATAGGCAACGTCTGTCCATAAATCCACCATGTTGCCGTCATTTACCTCCGCCTGCGCATTTACTTCTTCATCCGCCATACTTGTATTAACGTCGCGTAGTCCGGGCGTCAGGTTCCAGGCCTTATCACCCGGCCCGCCTAATCTCCCGTTCCATAGATGCATTCGGAATACATCGTCCATAATGAAGTTCTCGGCCAACTCGCCCCATCCAACAGGATCTTCCGACGGGTTATTGGCACCGGCCTCCAGGGTTGCACCTGAAACCGTGGCTTCCACATGCGAAGCTCTGCCGTCATCTTCCTGATGGCCGAAATAATGTATGTCGATTTGCCGCTGAACCACCCCATCCACATCGCCCGAAGAAACGGCCTTCAGTTGCGTGGCTATTTTTGCCTGCGGGCTGTTGTTGGCCATTGCCTGTAATTTTCTTTGCGCAAGGATTTCCGGCCGGTTGTCGGCCATTCGAAATGCAACATCACCACTCTTCTTTTTTTGAAGCGATCCACTCTGCCCGGATTTACTTTTATTCTCCTGCTTTTTGTCTGCACGGGTATTCATCATCTGTTTATTTTGAGGTTTCAATCATTTCGTTGCCACATTATGTCTCCAACAGGCGGGGCATTTCCGAACACAAATCAAACTGCCAACCGGAATTCAACCGGGCATAATAACCCATCCTGTCATTTTTACCACCTCAATTTCCTGAATTTTCTTTACATCGTCAAGTCCCAAGGCCACCTTAACATTTTCGGGAGTTGAAATCAGCTTTTGCTTTTGCTGTCTTTTGCACTCATTAACGCGTTAAAACAGGCGGGAATACCGGTCTCAAAAGTCATTTCTTTTTGGGTAACCGGATGCTTGATGGTGAGCGAGCACGAATGCAGCATCAAACGTTTTACGGCTTTGTCGGCCAAGCCGTACACTTTGTCGCCGGCAACAGGATGCCCCTTTTCCGCAAAATGAACGCGTATCTGGTTTTTTCTTCCGGTAAAAAGATCAATTTCCACGAGGCTGTACTTTTCGCTTTCTTTTAGCACCCGGTACCCTGTTTTTGCAAACTTCCCCATGGCCTTGTTTTTGGTGGAATACACCTTAAACATTTTGTTTTCGGCCAGGTACGATTCAATGATCCCTTCTTTATCGTTGAGTTTCCCGCCTAGAACTGCCACGTATTTTTTTCGGAAATCAGCCCAGTTTTGCTGTAAAAAGAACTTGGCCTTTTCGCTTTTGGCAAACACAAGCAGTCCCGAAGTGTCCCTGTCGAGGCGGTGAACAATAAAAACCCGCTCCCTTGATTTTGGGTTTCCTTTTTTCACATAGGCATTTAATAAGAAATGTGCACAGTGCTGTTTGTCCCTGTCGGTGCCCATCGACAACAAGCCGCTTATTTTATCCACCACAATAATCTCGCGGTCTTCGTACACAATTTCAAGCCCCCGCGGCTGGTGCTTTTTCGCCCCCATTTTATTGTCCGACATACTTTTTCTCTGAATTGATTGCGAAGATCGTCATATTTTGGGATTATAGCGTGGCTGGCAGAAATGATAGGGATGAAATAGGTGGGAAAACGGTAAATTGTATGTTACGTAGGGGATTTCGGAGAGCGTCACTGTCGACCGTTACGCCTTAATTTGATAAAAGCTGGAATGCCCGAAAACCGCTGAAACCCCTATGGAATATGCAAAATGTTGTGTGTAGTGTTTATTTTTCTCTTATTCGTTCAAAAGATATTACAAACCATTTCAATCGTTTTATTATGTGCAAGATAAAATATATTGAAAGAATAATCGCAATCTTATCGTGAATCTCTATGAATCCATTCCGAGTCGATTCGTTTCCATTCATAAAATCAATAATCCAAGGAATAAATCCTGTAATGGCAACTAGTAAAAAGATTACCGTTAAAGTAATTACTTGTCTGTTTTTATTGAATAATCTTTTTGAAATCACGTTTTTGTACCATTTCCAATGAAGCAAAATATGGAAAACGAATAAAATTAAGAGTATGATAATTGATATCTTATGAAAAATTGACCAGTCAGAATAATCAAGACCTATTACACTTTTATCTAATGGCTTGTAACCATGATTTCCCATGTGATATTCTAACTGAATTAATAATCCTGTATATATTGTCAATACAGTAGTGATGAGTAAACCAAGATTCGTGATAAGTTTTTTCATATTAGCATACTCTTTTTTGAATCTTTCTTTCAATATCCATAAGCCACAACTTGCGTTTTTCGTCAGATACTTGTTTTACCATATCATAACTTATCCATTTTCGGTTTTTAAAACCTAGCTTCCAAAATGTCCCACGCATAAATGCCATTTCTATGGCATTACCAAAAACCAAACGATATAACATTCTTGGTGTGTTCATTGTGGTTATTACAGTTACTCCCTTAATATTAGTCAATAGAGGCTTCATTTTTGTGTTGCTGCCATTAACATAGTCGTATGCCACACCAGGAAAAATAACTTTATCAACAAATCCTTTCATTAAAGCTGGCATTAACTCCCACCAAATAGGAAAAATAAAAATAATGTGGTCTGCTTTTTCAAGGCGGTTTTTGTACTCTATTACTTTAGTGTCAATAGGTTTCTTATCTCTAAATGCTTTTAAATCTTGAGAAGTCATCACAGGATTAAAATCCTCCTTGTCAAGATTTATAATGTCAATTTCGTGTTTTCCTTGTTTCAGACCATTAATGACTGAATTTAAAATTGCGCTGCAATAACTTCCCTCATAAGGGTGGTTGAATACAATTAATGCTTTCATGATTATGCTGTTTTTGATTTTACAGCACAAAGGTCAAAACTCTCAAATTGATGGACGATAACAATTGTTAATTAATTATTTCTATTTCCTATTTCGAATCCTACTAAGTGAAATTGGTGTAATGCCCAAAAAAGATGCGATGTAATGCTGTGGAATCCTTTTTATAAACTCTGGATGATTCTTAATCAATTCCTCATATCGCTCCTTTGGACTATTCTTTATCCTTGAAAGAAATAGCTGTCCGTAATTTCTAAATCGCTGAAAAATAAAATTTTGGAATTCCATTTTGAGCTCTGGGAAGCTAATTAATAAATTTTCAAAATCTGCTTTCTCAATTGTAATAATAGTTGTTGGTTCAATACTTTCAATTGCAAAAAGACTCGGTTCCCTGTTTATAAAACTGTCAATCGAAGCAACAGGTTGTCCTTCAAAAAAGAATTGAAAAGTTATATCTTTTCCGTCTTTGTTGAACCATTCTCGCAAACATCCACTTTTAATGAAAAATATATTGTTTGAAATTTCTCCTTCGTGTAAAAGGACTGTTTTAGAAGCAATGTTTTTTTCGATAAGTATATGTTGAAACTGGTTCCATTTATCCTTATCATCCTTAATTGTATTAATCAATTTATCAATCATCTCCAAGTTTGTTCAAGGCTCTGTTTACATTGTACACAACGGTCACTTGCAAGTTGTCGTTGCGGATTTCGAAGAGCGTCAGTGTCCGGTAGGACATGACGGTCAAGAAAGGAGCAGAGACAACGAACACCACTGCACCCGCAATGCAATTTGCAATTTGTTGGCAATAGTTTTTTATCACAATTTAAAATTAATTGGCAGGGTGTAAGTGACTCGAATTGGTTTCCCATGTTGTTCGCCAGGTTTCCACTTTGGCATTTTTTTCGCCACTCTCAAAGCTTCTTTGTCTAATTCGGGACTAACACCTTTCACAACCTTACAGTCAATAATTTTACCATCCTCTGCAACAATAAAATTGACGAATACTTTTCCTTCAATTTCATTTCGCCTTGCCTTTTCTGGGTAGTTAATGTTATTGCTTAAATATTCTATTAGTCGAGATTTTCCGCCTTTAAACTCTGGCATAGGGTCAACAATAACAATTGTGTCTTTACCATTTGTTTTATATTCAATACCATTTTTCATAAAAGCTGTGTAATCATCTTTTTTTTCTTGAGCATGAGTTGTACAGAAAGCCAAGATTAATAATAGAAGTGAAGCTAGTTTCATGTTCTCTTTGTTTGTGTTAGTTTAAAATTATTGCCAACGTATATGTATGTTGCAATGCATCTTATATTCTATTAGCATCCAGCTGCATAATTGATTGTCTTCGTGTATTTTATATTTCAAAATTTGGTATCTCAAGTGTTTGTTTTTTGCAAGAGTTTTTTCAATGTATCTGGTTCTTTTTCGTTTTCTAAAATAAACATAAAAAGAATTAATCGTACCCCGGGTAATATGTTATGCAGTAGTTTTCAGTCCGATGGGGGTACTTCGGAAGTGGGGAGGGGTACTTCAGAGACCCGCGTTTGGGCCTCCGAGGCTCAACGTTGAGGCTCCGAGAAACTAATTTTAGCCTTTTTTGTTAAAAGCCGGGGCAAAAAGGCTCAAGCGCGGGCCTCAATTGTTAAAATTCGGGGCAAAAAGGCTCTCGCTTGAGGCTCTGAGGTTCAAATTAGTTCTTCCAAAGCTGAAATTAGTTTTTCTGAAGCCCAAAGGAGTACTTCGGAGGGGTGATGTTGTGGCTCGGAGGGCAAAATAGCCATTTAACCGTTTAGCAATCACTGGTAGCTAGTTCAGTGTTCAAAGTTCAGAGTTCAGAGTTGCGCTCCATGCCCTTCGCTCTTTGCTCCGTGCCCTTTGCAATTTAACCGTTTTACAATTTGGCAATTGCTTACAATTCGGAGATGCCGTGTTGCCGTGTTGCCGTGTTGTTGTACTCGCAGCTCATGGCTCGAAGCTTGTAGTTCAGAGTTGAGCTCTTTGCCCTGTGCTCCATGCTTCCTGAAAGAGTTGGCTTCGCAAGCTCGCCATGACGTCAACGACGATGTGTTCCGGCAGCGGACAGCAGCAGACAATTTCCAGTTACGACACCTTATGTCTGCTGCCAAACGAAAACAAAAACGGGCGTCATTGCGATTCGTCCGACAGCAGACGGACGGAGAAGCAATCTGAAGGAGCGGTGATGCCGTAATGCAGAAAAATTAAAGCATTCATGCATTCAAGCATTTCCGCATTCAGTCCATCAGTCCATCACCGTTAAAGCTTGTGTAGTTCTCAGCTAAAAGTCATTAATTCCCCACTATTTCTGAGGCCCTTTTATTTCGGCGTCTTTCCCCGAGATATGGTCGAAATATTCAATCTGTTCTTTTTGATAGAGTTGGAACATCTTCTGTATCCGTTGCTGAAAATCGTTGTAGTCTTTGGCTTCGTCGTTTGTCCAGGCGGCTTCAGCGAGGGCCGAAATACGCGGGAAGGTCATAAACTCCAGCCTCGATTTAGTGGCGATCGTTTCGGTCCATAAATTGGCCTGAATACCCAGCACTTTGGGGTTTGCCAACGCCGACACCGGCAAAAACTCTTCGGAAGGGAAGCGATACACGCTCTCAACGGGGGCAAATTTTCCGCCCCATTTCCGTCCCGAGGTATGCTCTTCAACCTGTACAAAATCGAAGTACAACGGGATGCGCGGACACAGGATCACCGGAAAATCCTTTTCGAGCGCTTGCAGCAAAATTTCGGGTTTATCGTGACGCCACCACATGGTAAGGGCTTTGTCGCTGTCGATACCCGACGAAACCACTTCGTCCCAGCCAATCACTTTCTTTCCCAGTGCCGCCACCGAATCGGTCATCTGCTGTAAAAACCAGTGCTCCACTTCCACCAGGTTTGTCAGGCCCTGCTCTTCCATCAGGCGTTTTACGCCCGGCAGTGTGGGCCATTGCTGGTTCCCAAAACTCACCTCGTCGCCGCCAATATGAATGTACTGCGATTGGAAAAGCGTGGTAACTTCGCGCAAAATATCGGTTAAAAAGGCATACGTGGCCATGCTTCCCGGGTTGAAGGTAAAGTCGGGGTGTCTTTCAGAGCCACCGCCGCTGTACTCGGGGTAAGCCTTTACGGCAGCCGTGGCATGTCCGGGCATATCAATTTCGGGAATCACTTCGATATAACGAGCCGTGGCATAGGCCACAATGTCCCTGATTTCGTCCTGGGTGTAATACTGCGCCGGAGCCTGCCGGTTGCTTTGGTTTCCGATGCCGCCTACCTCGGTCAGCAGCGGGTATTTTTTAATTTCGATCCGCCAGCCGGGTTCGTCGGTCAGGTGCCAGTGAAATACGTTGAGCTTCTGCAGTGCCATTTGGTCGAGCAGTTTTTTTACCTCTTCCACCCCAAAAAAATGACGGGATTCGTCGAGCATAAAGCCCCGCCAGCCAAACCGGGGTTCATCGTCGATCTGTGCGCAGGAAATCTCCCCCGGTGTATCGGAAAACACAAACAGCTGCAACAAGGACTGTAATCCGTAAAAACAGCCCTGCCCGGTGGAAGCCTCCACGGTAATTTCCTTTGGGCTGATGGTAAGCCGGTAGCCCTGGGCATTCGTTATTTGCGGGTTATGCACCAGGCGAACGGCGGCTTTCTTGTTCTCCACCACCGACAAGCCAGCCAAATGCCGGGCGGATTCGGCAAATCCGGGAATAAGCGAACGAAAGGCATCGTTGCTGCTAAAAACCGTCAACTCCTTTTCACCCGTGAAAACACCTTCGTGGTTCACCACTGCATTGGGCCGTGGTATAACGCCCTGCCCCATCGCAAAGCCACTGGCCAATACCAGCCACATCAATAACACTACTTTTTTCTTGCTGCAAAATCGAAACATACTCATCGGTTCAGTTATTAATTGTACAAATTGATTTAGAAGTACTCAAAGCCAGGCCGTCTTTCTGCTTTCAAGTCGTCAAAAGACAAATCCTTCCATTTTCCCGGCTATTTTTTCGTTCTGGAAAAACTGCCGTGAAGTTATATAAATCATTGATTCCGGGGGTTCTCTTTGCTTTGAAAAATGGGAAATGGCTTTTACTGAAGCCGGTAAACACCGGCGCAGATTTGCAATCGTGCGTTTTCTGTGTTTTGAAAACAGATTGACCAACCTGCGCCGGTGGAGAAGAAAATAACTTTTAGGAACGGGATGAGTTTCCCCGCTTATTCCAGCCATTTATGCAGGTTTTCCCGCACAAATTCGTCGTCGTTTAAATGAGGATATGCCGCGTACACCCGGTCTATTTCTTCTTTCTGTCCCGGCGAAAGTGCTTCGTCCGGGTTCAGGGTCCAGATGCCTTCAAGCAACCCCTGCCGGCGCAGTACTTCGTGGATTCCGGTTATACATCCTGCAAAATTGTTGGCTACGTCAAAAAAGGCCGCGTTGCTGTCGGTTATCTGGTTGGCCAGGGCCAGCACATCCCGAATGTCTCCGTCCATTTTCCCCTGCTGCACTTTTTCCAGCAGCTGAACAGCTGAGCGGGTCCACACCGCCCAATGCCCAAGCAAACCGCCCACAATCTGCTTCTTTACCATTTGTCGGCCCACGTCAATTTTGTATTCTGCCAACAGGTCAACCAGGATATTGTCGTCGTTACCGGTGTAAAGTGCAATTTCGTCTGCCCTGCCCGACTCTGCCACGCCACGCACCACATCAAAAGTGTGGTAGCGGTTAAAGGGAGCCATTTTAATGGCAATTACGTTTTCGATGCGGGCAAACTCGCGCCAGAAAGCGGTGTCGAGCCTACGTCCGCCAACGGCAGGTTGCAAGTAAAACCCCACTACCGGCATCACACTTGCCACCGCCCTGCAATGTTCAATAATCTCGTTGTTGGTGGCATTGGCAAAGGCTGCCACACTTAGCAACACCGCATGAAACCCACTGTCGAGCGCCTGTTTTGCTTCGGCCACTGCCTGTTCTGTTTTTCCGATTACTCCGGCCACCCGGAAAACGGGTTTATGTTCTTTTGCCTCAAAACGGTCAAATTCCTCCCGCGCAATTTCCAAAACCGGTTTGAAAAGATCTACCTCGGGCCAGCGGATTTCAAACTGGGTGGTATGCACGGCCACGGCCACACCTCCGGCCCCTGCATCCAGGTAATACCGCATAAGTGCGCGTTGGCGGCGTTCATCCAGCTTTCTGTTTTTATCAAGTGCCAGCGGAAGTGCCGGAATCACCGTTCCTTTTTTAAAAGCATCCAATATATTTTGGGGGATTTCTTTCTTATCCATGTTTCGGTTCTTTTTAATATTTCCCGTCTCTCACTTCGAAATGAGTAGGTTTTCCTAATAATTTTTTGTTTTCCTTCATCCAGGCTGCTGTCCATTGAATGATTTTTTCAACTGGAACTGTGGCCGGGCCAAAAAGAGCGCTGGCTTTTGCCGGATTGCTCAACAAAGCTGTTGGAGCTTCTTTGCCACTAAAAACAGGTTCCACATCCAGTAATTCGCCAAATTGTTGGGCAATCGCACGCACCGACAAGGTCTCTTCCCCGGTTATATTTAATGCCAGTGCCGGGCTTTGGGCATGTTCGGTAGAACGCAGTACCATGGCATTCGCATCGCCCTGCCAAATGATGTTAAAATACCCCATTGCCAAATCCACCGGCTGCTGGTTTTTCACCTTTGTTGCGATATCGACCAGCACCCCGTAACGAGGCTCAACGGCGTAGTTTAGCCGGATGATGGTTACCGGCGTTCCGTATTTTTTGCTGCCGTATTCAAACATCCGCTCGCGCCCCAGGCACGACTGGGCATATTCTCCTGCGGGTTCGGGGCGGTCTGTTTCCACCGAGCCTCCCGACTCTACGGGAACCAAAGGGTAAATACAACCGGTTGAATAGGCAACGATCCTCGAATCTTTAAAATGCTCGGCCACCAAACCGGGCAAGAAAGTGTTCATGCCCCAGGTAAGCGACAGGTTATCTTCGGCGCCAAATTTCATTCCGGCCAGAAAAAATACATTTTTCACTTGGGGCAAACTCTTCAAAAAAGCGGTATCCAGCAAATCGCCCTGCATGGTTTCAATGCCCAGCTCTTCGATGTGTTTCTTTTCTTCCGCATTGCTAAAACGTGAAATCCCGATGATTCTCTTTTTCACACCGGCTTCGTCACACGCCCGCCGGGCCATGTGTGCCAGCGAGGGGCCTATTTTTCCGGCAATCCCCAAAAAGATAATGTCTCCGTCCAGGCGTCTGGCCCATTCAACTACCTCTTTCCCCGGGCGCGACATTTGCTCTTCCAACGCGTCTTCGTTTTCAATTTTATCCGGATATTTCCTCATTGTAAACTATCTCCTTTCAAAATTATTTTCGTGTATATTTCTACTGCATTTGCAAGCTTATCCAAACAACAAAACTCATCTGTTTTATGCGCCATTTCAGGTTCTCCCGGCCCCAGAATCACCAGCGGAGCCCCGTTAAAAGCCGGCTGAAGCACAGCTCCGTCCGTCAGGTAAGGGAGCGACTTTGGATAACCCGCCGCTTGCCCGGTAATCCCACACGCCCGGTAAACGAGCTGCACAAAAGGATCTGTTTCGTTTGTAGATACGGCCTCCATATCAACCAGCGTTTCGATGGCAACCTCTGTTCCCAGTGCCAGTGTCAAGCGTTGGAGCAAATCACCGTGCCTGGTATGGGGCGTGGTTCTTGCATCGATGGTAAATAGGGCATAATCGGGCACCGAATTCAGATTTGCTCCCCCCTGCATTTTTCCTACATTCAGCGTTGAAAGCCCCAGCAAGGGGTGTCTTTCCTCTTCAAAATCAAAACTCTCAGCCTTCAAAATGGCGCGCGCCACTTTGTAAATGGCATTATCTCCCAGGTGCGGCATCGACGAGTGAGCGGTTTTACCGGTAGCCGTTATATTCAAATAAAGTGCTCCCTTGTGTCCGATGGCAGGGATGTTCCCGGTTGGCTCGGCCACCACAATTCCTTTTGCCCCTGCAAACTCTTTATAAGTTGCAACAAGGTGTTCCGCCCCCTGGCAGCCTGTTTCTTCTCCAGCGGTAAAAACAAGGCAAACATCCGCATCAGGCTTTTGCCTTACCGCACGAATGGCTGCGACCATCATCGCTGCCAGCCCTCCTTTCATATCACTGGATCCGCGGCCATATATTTTGCCGTCCTTGATGTCTCCTCCAAGCGGGGAAACAGTCCAGTTTTCCACCGCAAAGGGAACCGTATCAAAATGACCGGAAAAAACCAGGGGACGCTCTCCTTTCCCGCTTTTATTTCGGGCCACCAGGTGCAAACGATTCTCTTCGTAAGGGATATATTCCACCTCAAAACCATTTTTGGCGAGCCATGCGCCGCATAGTTTTGCCGCACTTTCCTCGTTGCCCGGCGGATTGACCGTATTGAGCCGGATCAGTTCGCGCGTTAAATCTGTTACATCAGGAATTGGCATAATTTTTCAGTTACAGTGATTGAATATAAATGACGATCTTATTGTACATAAAATAAACCATGATGCTGATCAGGATGAATCCCAGAATGGCTAATACATTCTGCCATAAATTGTTCTTTAACTTGCCCATTACTTTAGCATTGTTCATGATCAAAACAATACCGGCGGCAATTAAAGGAACGGCTAAAATAGAAGATGCCGAGGCTAGAATGAGCGCATAAACCGCATCGCCTTTAAAAAACACAGCCACCAGCATTCCGATCAGTAGTATCACAGAAGTAAAGATCTTGGGCATTTTTTCATTCATCGAACGTCCCAGCCCCAAACCATCGGAAAGAAGGCCTCCTCCCATCACTGCATTCACCATCAGCGATGAAAAAGCAGCCGCAGAAAGCCCGATACTGAAAACGATTTTAGCCGAGCTGCCGAACAAGGATTCCAATTGCATGGCCATATCTGCAGCCGAGCGAACCGTTATTCCCTGCGGATGAAGAATGGCAGCCGAGGTGGTTATTAAAAGGATGGAGACAGCCGCCAGTACGAAAATTCCCATGTAGGTATCCGTCAATCCTTTTTTAAGGCTTGAAATTTTCCAGCCTTTGTCCTGCGCAAAATATGCCTGGTAGATCGACCCGTGCAAAACAAACGTGGTTCCCACCAAAGCAGCTATTATATCCAGATTTTCAAGGGCAAAGGAATGCGGAATAAACCCGGAGGCCAGTTGCACCGGATCAGGTTCAGCCAGCACGAGATTAAAAAAGAAAGCCAGGATCATGATCATAACCATCCCAACCATTAGCTTTTCCAGTATTTTGTACAGATTTTTAGCCCAGAAAACCAGGAGCATTCCCAGCGGTGTAAAAACAAAAGGCCATACCCGTTCATCCACTCCGCTTATTCCTTCCATGGCAATTCCAATTCCCAGGTTGTTCCCAAACTGGAAACTGCAAGCCGACAGAAAAGCGGAAATCCCGATTACCCCGGCAAACCATCGACCGTAATTCGAAGCGATGGACTGTAAAATAGAGTCCTTGTTGGAGACTCCAAAGCGAAGTGCCATCGAAGCATAAGCCACCATTGAAATTCCGGCCGGCACAATGACCCACAAAAACGCATACCCGTGTTCCGAGCCTATTCGGGAGGCCACCGTAATACTTCCCGGGCCCAGGGCGGCAGAAGCAACTATAAAACCGGGTCCCAGTGATCTGAAAAACTCTTTTATTTTTTTTAGAAAATTCATTCTTACCTCTTCAATTGAAAATTAGTTTGCGAATAATTCATTGTAATGTTCTGATGGCTGAAAAATGCCGCCTCCGTTTTCAAAAAACTCCTGCCCGGCGGTGAACAGCCCGTTACTGACCTTTACCCAGGGCTTGTTACGGTCAGGCAGGTAGCCCATCATTTTCTCCCAGTTCCGGTAATTCTGATGTCCGTTGCTCTCAAGCAAGCCCAGGTTCTGAAGCCCCGGGAATGGTTTCAGCCGGGCGGCAATGTTCCTGTTCCATTCCACCAGAACGGGGTTCACGGTTAAATCGGCACAAAAACACGGAACACCCCTGTAGGTAGCGGCTTTGGCAATTTTCATGGTCATGCTCAGTGTTTTGGCAATGGGTTTGAGCGCCACCGCCCGGTATCCCATTTGAATCCGTTTCTCCGTATCCACATCGGTACGGGCACTTTCATCGGCGGCAAGACGCACCGGAATGTCGCTTACATCCGTTTCATGTTCTTCCGGAAAAGGCTCTTCGATAATTGCAATCTGCTCAAATGCTCCTATTTTTTGGGCATGATCTAGAAACCGGAGAAAGGTTTCTTTGGTCTCGTACCGTCCGTTTGCGTCAAAATAGTAAGGGAGTTTGCCCGACTGGGTGTGCGGTGTTCGGACATCTTTTAGCATTCCATGAAGGGCACTCAGGCGTTCGGTATCTTTTTGCAGCATCTCCTCCTGTGAACCCGGCTGCCCGATTTTTATCTTCATAAAAAAGTTGCCCTCATCAACCGCCTGTTTTAACTGTTCGGGCGTTGTTCCATACGAAATCAGCGGAATGGCTGCAATTTTTTGGTGTTTTTCTGAAAAGGTTGACCGGTATTCGGCGGGGATCATCTGGTCGAAACCGGTAATCCCGTTTTCTTTTGCATACAGCAGCCAAAGGGCATTGTCAACAGCCACAAGGGCATTTAGTACAAATGTTTTCCGAAGCTGGGGATTGCCTGTCACTTTTTTGCCGTAAGCAAGCAGCTCATCCATGATGCTCTCCAGCAATTCCACGGGGTTGGTATAATACTGTCCTTTGAGCATTTCCAAAGCTCTTTGGGTGATGGCATACATCATTGAATTGCCTTCCGTTTCGGGGTGGTTCAAAAAGACCTTCTGATCGGACCACAACACACTTTGTGTCCCCAGGCCTACCACCTTGGCGTTATCGGAACCTGTTAGCCGGGCTGCCGTTTGCCACAGTTCCGACAAATAGCCGCCCTTAAAACCGAAGGGCTGAAGCAGCGGTTCTTTTTCCACCGCTGATGCAGTATCTGCAATGTATATTTTGCCGGGGGACTGTGAACTGCAGCTTCCGGGCAAAATGTTGCACATACCCAAAAGATAGAGCATGCCGGAGTCCTTTAAAAATCTACGTCGTTCCATTGCGGAAATTTTAGTGCTGCCGCACGTTTCTTAAAAAAATGAAGCTGTCCGAGAAAACTAAAAAGAGAGAATAACAAAACTTACCATTTGAAATGACCGGAACGCGGATAACTCAGATTCGACTGATTTTCGCTGTTTTTATCCGTGATTATTTGTCAAAATCACTGTCATCAGCGTTCCGTTTTTATGTTTCACTTTTGGACAGTCTCCATGGAGCTGTTTATAATTGCCAGGGTTTCCGATATTCGTACGACAACAGCTTGTTGGCTTCGTCGCAGTTGGTGATCATTTCCTTTTCGGCATCCCATTTAAGGGTTTGCTGCACATGCAAAGAAATGGTTGCCAAATGGGCCATGTTCGTGGAAAGGTGTCCCTCTTCGAGCGAGACCATAGGCATTTCGCGCGATTTTACACAATCCAGGAAGTTGCGAACAATATTGGCGCCCGGGTTGGCGTAGGTGCCATCCGACAGTTTTCCGTTGCCGGCGCTTTCCAACTCGTAGCTTTCGTCTGCCATCAGCTTGTCCCAGGTCTGAAACTGACCGCTTGATGCGGAAACAATTTTGTACCCGTTGTTTCCCTCGGCGTAGAGTGTTCCTTTGGTTCCGCGCATTTCCAGGAATCCCTGGCGAACCAGGCTGCCTGAACTGCCTTCGAGCTGCGTAAACGAGACAATCGCCCCGGACGGGAACTCGAAAATCGTTTGCATGGTATCCGGAATCGTGCGGTCGTCGTCTACTACATACTTACCTCCCAGCGTAGTGACCGAAACCGGTGCTTTTTCATTTAACAACCACCTAATCAGGTCAAGCGAATGTACTCCGTTGTTTAAAACCTGGTTGTCGTATTCTTCCCACCAGCGGAACATATAGGGTGCGATATTGTACTGGTAAGGCCTGTAAGGTTTGGGTCCCAGCCACATGTCCCAGTCAAAATCCTTTGGGGGTTTTTCGGGTTTCATTTTCCCGATGCCGTTGGGAGCCATGTTTGAAACATGACTGCTTAAAGCAAAGGTTACCTTTCCGATTTTTCCTGCGGGGATTTCCTGGGCCAGCCGTTGATAGGTGCCCGAGCCACGGCGGTTTAAACAAACCCCGGCCACCTGGTTACTTTTCTCCCAGGCTTTTATGATCGCCCTGCCTTCGTGAATGCTTTTGGTGAGTGGTTTTTCTACCAGCACATCTTTCCCTGCCTGTATCGAATTGATGGTTTGCAGGGCATGCCAGTGATCCGGCGTACCGATATAAACAGCGTCAATGGTTTTATCTTCCAGCAATTTACGGTAGTCGGCATAACGCCCCACATATTTGCCAAAGTTTTCGCCCATTTGCGGAATCTGGCGCGGACGGGTTTCGATGTACCTCGGGTCTACCTGCGAACGGTCGCGGGTTATGTACGGTTCGTAAACATCGCACAGGGCTGCCACTTCGCAATCGGCTTCGTTCATAAACTCATGCATTACCTGTGTGCCCCGGTTTCCAACCCCGATAAAACCAACCCTGATTTTATCGTTCGATCCCAGTATCCGGGAATAACTTTTCGCACTTACCGATTGTGCGCCAAGAGTAAGGCCCGCTGCCACCATGCTGGTCTGAGACAAAAAGGCCCGACGCGTAGTCTTTTTTGTATTTTCATCCATAGTTTATAAGGTTTAAAATCAGTGAATAGCAATTGTTTCAGACGCCACATCGCTATTCCTCTGATTAGCAGTTAGAATATTTTATTCATTTTGAAGATCGATCCTTCATTTATACAATTTTCTTGTTCTCGCTGTCCCAGCTCATTGTGCGCTTTTCGAGGTAAGAGCGATGCGCCATAATACAGGCAATTCCCTCCTGAAATGCCATTTCGATATTGGCACTGGGAGTTCCTCCGTTTCGGATACATTCCAGCCATTCGCGCAAGTGAAGGTGTGTAACATCCACATTCCGTCCGTTGATGGAGGTGGTCGTAAGTCCCCTCGATGCATAATATTTTTCGGAAGCAGAGCTTACGGCATCAATTTGCCCGGCACCCGGATTAAAGGAAATCATTGGCGCCCCGGGATCTATTGCCCCCGATCGGATTCCTTCAGCATAGCGGGTTGAATTTTGATCAGCCATAATAATGGCATTGTTGCCCAGTTCCATCGAAGCATCGTGTCCCATAAACACCCGTCCGCGGCCCCGACTGGAGGCGAGATTACCGCTGTAAAGCAGGGTTAAGTCGCGGTTCGGATATTCAAATACACAGTGCAGCGAGTCGGGCATTTCACGGTTATCTTTCCAATAATAAATGCCACCAGAGGAAGTAACCGACTGAGGAATACCGATATGCAACAGCTGATTTACTGCATCGAACTCGTGGGTAAACAGTTGTCCGATCATTCCGGTGTCGTAATCAAACCACTTGGTCCAGTTGTAATATCGGTCGACACTGAAAGGTGCATCCGGAGCATTTCCCAGCCACTGTTTCCAATCGATGGTGTCCTCGTTTCCCGGTTTCGGATTTCCGTTCGGATCCAAATGCCGGATCCAGGCTCCGTTGGAGGTATTCCGGTTCGAGGTGGTTTCTATCAGCGTAATTTTGCCCAGAATATTCTTTTTGATAATCTCTTTGGCTTGCTGAAACACAATACTCTGTGTAATCTGATGGCCCAGCTGGTATACAACCTGGCTGTTTTTTACGGCCGTATAAAGTTCGTTTAGCTCTTCTTCGTTCAGTGCCGGGCTTTTCTCGCAATAAATGTGCTTACCGGCGCGGGCTGCTTCAGTGGCTATGCGCGCATGATGATGGTCGGGCGTGGCAATAATCACAGCGTCGATATCTTTATCCGCCAACATTTCCTGGTACGAGGCATACCTTTTTACGGGTAATTTGGGCGCATCCTGCCCGCCGGGACGAATCTCATTCCCCGCTGTGGCCATTCCCTTTTGAGCATGCAGGTCAAACACGTCGCAAATCCCGGTTATGGCTACGTTCAGGTATTCCTGTCCCATCCAGTCAGTCAGCGTGTTGTTTTGTTGACCTTTTTTTACTTCCATTGGGTGCATAAATCCCAGGGCTTTGGACAACTGTGTGGCCCGTGTTCCAAATCCAATAAACCCGATGCGGATCAGCTCCCCCGAAGGCTTACTTTTGCCATAATTACTTTCCGGAAATTCGATGGAATCAAGCCCTAGCTCTTTTAAAACCGAATTCCTTTTTTCAATGGCATAGTTATTCTTTTTAAATATCTCGAATCCCATAAAACCGACAACCGGCAGGCCAGCCAGTGCCTTTAACATGGTTCTGCGTTGTATTCCTTCGTTTGATCTGTTATCGCTTCCCTTTGGATTTTCAGCTTTCATTCTGTCTGTCATTTCGCTCCTCCTTTCTCTTATTTTCGTTTTAACAGCCATGCATCGAGCCCGAATATTTTGCTCGTGGGGAACAATGCGAGCACACACAATGCACCTGCTTCAATAAGTGTTTTGTTAACAATAAGATTATTCCCATCGGTAGGCAGGGAGTATTCCAAACCGGTAAGCGGCGGGGCATTTAAATAGTAAACAAATACCAGTACCGCGCCGGAAATTGCAGCTACCCGGGAAAAGATTCCGAGCAATAAGCCCAGACCGATGGCGATTAGCCCCCAGGTATTCAAAAAATCAACCGTAGCTAAAATGCCGCTGTTTGACATAACCCAATCGGCAAATCCGGAAAGTATCCACTTTGACTCCTTCAGAAAACCGGCAGAAGTCCACTGCGGGTTTAGCAACTTGGCGATCCCTTCGTACAGAATATGCCAGCCAACCAAAAATCGCAATACCACAAGTGTGGTCAATTGCAGGTTTGAATAGTTTTGTCTCATCTTTTTATACGTTTTTACAGCCTTCTTTTGGTTTATTTCTGTTCACCGTTTGGCGGCAAATAATATCAATGTTTGTTGCCCGGTTCCTCGCGAAAATCACGGGAGCGATCAAAGTATTCGTCGAGCGTTTCAATTTCAAACTCAGCCAACATTTGCGCCACACTAACTTCGTCATGCTCACTCGTCACCAATACTGCCCCAATTTGCCCGGGATCATTAATGATTACTGCATCACCATACTTCTCCTTTAAATCCACTAGCTTTTCCCAGTTGTAATCGAGATGAACCAGTTCGTAGTCGAGGTTAACTGTTCCCACGGTGTAATTGAAATAATTGGTACTTGACGCAACAACCTGTCCTAAAGGATTTCGAATTTCGGAAGGAAGCTGAACAAATCCCATCGCGCCCACAAAATACGACTGGCAAGAATAAGCCCAGTAACTTTGTACCAGTCCGCCGTGATACATGGACGAGAAAAGGATAACATCGGGCTTTGCTGCCACAAACTTTTGGCGCAACTCATCAAAATTGAGATCGAAGCAAACGGCGCACGCCACAGTTCCAAAGTCGCACTCAAAAACAGGAACTTCGTCGCCTGCTTTAATGCCTAGTTCCATCTCTCCTATTGTCGGGTAATTTTTGTGATAAACACCAATGGTTTCGCCTTGGCGATTCAACATAAAACTTGAGTTTAAAAATTCTTTATCCCCAACCTCGTGTTTTGAATTAAAGGCAATATAGCACTGATTACTTTTGGCCACCGATGCAAAGAAATCAAGCACCTGGTTTTTCCGTTGCCTGAAATATTCAAGTTGTTCGGCGGGCGACAATCCCCTCGGACGATCACAGGCTTCGGGCAAAACGATCAAGTCAGGCTTTTGTAGCAAAACTTTTTGGAACTCTTTTTCCCAAAACTTAATCACTTTATCCACTATTTCCTGAGGATTATTGGTTCCCGGAAAATGAGGAGGGATACTCCCTATCACGGCTATTTTTACATTTTCTTTTGCCTGCACAATTCCGGAAGACAGAATGCCCGACAGCAACAAGATCAAAATAAATGCTACGTTTCTATTTTTCATACTTTTTTTTGTCTGATTAAATTTACTAGTTCTCAATGGAATAACATAGAAGTCCCATGTCCGTCAGCTAACAGATAGTTATAGGCGTATGTGGCAAAGTTATGTCATGGTCGTTTCATGCGTTAATCAGGCGATGTACTCTCCGTCAGTATATCCCGGCTGAGCCCAGCACAAGGCGTGCGGCCCCGCATATTTAGCCATTCTGTATTCCAACTCGCGCCGGTCGACACTTGCCATAAACTTTCCGGGGTATTCTTTTGCCAGTTGAATATTTTCCCTCAGCGGTTCTATTCCGTAATGCGCAATTAATGTGCTGCTAACGCCATCCTGGCCCCAGGCATATTCAAGCAACTCGCGGGGTGTGGCATCTTTGCCAACAATGTTTCGCATCACTTTCATTGAAATTACACCGGTATTTTGTTTGATTGCCGCGGGTAATGCCAGCTCTGCAAAATCGCCGTATCGTGTGGCATTCATAGCCAAAAGGGCGACATCCATATCCAGGTTATCAAGTAAATCTTTGGAGCGTTGAGCACTGTCCATACTGGAGAAACCGATAAAGCGAATCACTCCTTCTTTTTTCAATTTCTGCATCTCCTTATATACCCCGCTTTCAATTTCCGACACCGAATCGGAATCTGTAATGGCGTGTATCAGCAAAATATCGATATAATCGGTGTTCAGCCGTGCCAGGCTTCCCTCAATTTCTTTCCGAACTTCATCCGGTTTTCGGGTTTCCAGCTTTGTGGCAATTGCTACTTTATCGCGGTAAGGAGGAAGAGCAAGCCCGAAACGTTCGTCGCTTCCCAAAGCCTGGTCCCCTTTGTAGATACTGTAACTGGGAGCTGTATCAAAAAGATTTACTCCATTTTGAATCGCTTCTTCCACTATTTTTTCCCATTCGCCTTCACGGTTTTTGCAAAACTGCGAGCCGCCTCCAAAAGACAGAATCGAAACCTCGAGCCCGGTTTTACCCAAAACCCTGCGAGGTACCCTATTACTGGTTCCCGATCCCGAACAGGATGCCCAAAATCCACTGGCTGACACAGCGGCTGTACCGAGAACAGAATGTTCTATAAACTTACGACGGGATATTTTTTTCATAACGTATGCTATTTACAGGTTACTTTTCAAATTGCACTTTCACATTCGACAAGAGTCCACTTCCTTTCTCATACTTCCCGGGATAGTAGGTCACTGCTACATCACTAATACCCGGTTCTCCGTTCTCTTCAATCTCAATGTCGCCGGCATACAGTTCATTGTAATTTTCGGCCACATGCACTTCAATACAATATTTGTACTTTCCGGGAGCTAACTCATCTCCCGGGAAGTCAAATTTCAGTACTACTTCGCCAACATCAGGTGTTGCCTGCGAAACGGCGTCAACCACTTCGCCCGATTGTTTTTGCCAGTCAGACTTACTGACCCAATTGGGGCATACATCGGGAATTGTGTAACCACCGTATGAGAGGTAATCACACACAAAAAAAGTTTCGAGGTAATTTCCCTCCGAATTTTGCAGCCAAATGGCTATCTGATTGGAAGGGATGAATCCCTCTTTATTATTTAATTGAAAGGAAAATTTTAGCTTGGCACTATCCTTTGCGCTATCCTTTACTGAACATCCTGCTGCCATCAGTAAACCGATTAACACCGCTACTGTGCTGCAGAATTTTCCCCATCCCCGGGCTAAATTTCTATTTTCAAAAAATCTCATAAAACTATTTTGCTAAAAGTTTAGTTGCAGGGGGTCCTTTTCTGCACATTTTGCGTGCTAAAATATTTTATGGAATTTCAATAACCCATTGAAACGATTCGTAACAACAGGCTATTGAAATTCTTAACTACCAAGGTATAAATAACCGTTTAGTTATCCCACCCGGGGTTTTGCCCCAGGTTCGGATTTAAAACAAGTTCTGTTTCTTTTATCGGGTACAAATAGTCGCGATTCACCTTAAAGCCCCAGCCATTGGGAAGAGCAGTCTTTAGCGGATCGATAAATCCCATATCATCAACCGGGTAAGGTGGGTTATTAGCGAACTGCGCAGCCTTTGCTCCCATGGGTCGTTTGCCAACGATTAACTCATCGGCCGCCGCCCAGCGTGCAATGTCGTCGAAACGAAACCGTTCAAAAGCAAGTTCAATTTTGCGTTCACGCCTAATTTCATTGATCAAAGGCGACAAGCCAGGAAATTCAGGATTAGCATCAACAGGGATATTGTTTAGAACAAGGTTAGGCATACTAACCCGGTCTCTAAGTTTTTTTATTGAAATGTCAATGTCTTCCTGGGTCATGTTTCCTAATTCTGCCTTTGCTTCAGCATAGTTAAGCAATACTTCCGCATACCTGAACTGGATGGAAGGTGACTCTTCGTAATTTAAGTGATGAAACTCAAAGTTCGGATTGTAATCTTTTCGTCGCTGGTATCCAGTAGGAGCCGTGTAGGCATTATCCGCAAAAAATTTGGAATACGCATCATCCCAAAGCGCCGTATCTCCATTCTGAATTAACCAGGGAGTACCCGGAGTAAAAATGGTTTGATAGAACCTTGGGTCCCGGTTCTTAGCTTCATCTGCAATGGTATTGGAACCTTCATAGAGAGGACTAACCGAAATAGGCAAACCATCCGTACACAGATAGGCGTCAACCAAAGCTTTTGTAACACCGGCTCCATTGGGATAGGTCAGGTAGCTAAATTTCCGGTGGGCATAGATTCCCAGATCAAGGTCCATTTTTGTCCAGAACATTACCTCCGGGTTGGTTGAATAGTCCATTGCGCCAAATAAATCCACGTAGTCAGAGCTTGGCTGTCCGGTTGAATAGATATCATACAACTCTGAATTCATTACTGCACTGGCAGCTTCTACTGCTTTGGTCAGGTATTTAGCCGACTGTTCGTTACTTACTCCATAGCTACTTCCTGCGTGGTACTTTTCCCACGTTCCTTCGTACAAAGCCACTCTTGATTGAAACAGAAGAGCAATCCACTTGTTAATGCGCGAATAGCCATTCGTTTTTTCGGGCGACAAATACATTGCAGCTGAATCGAGGTCGGCAATGATTTTATCGGCTACAACATTCCTAGGATCACGGCCCCCGAAAAGTTCAGGAGAATCGGTTGTAAGCACTTTTCCAACCCATTGAACATCTCCAAAATCCAATAATAACTTGTAATAGAAGAATGCGCGAAAGAAATGAGCTTCACCAACGTATTGTTTATAGTTATTAAAGTCTTCTTCGCATTTTTTATAATTATCAAAAAAGTAGTTAACGGCTCTAATATTTCCATAAGCCAAAGCAGGACCTGAATTGATCGTCAATGTTCCTTCCAGTCTTTTGTTGATGGAACTATGGTCGTATTGCAGATCCGAATCAAAATCACCCAAACTCCAGGATATCATTGGAAAATTATTTCTGTTGTAAAATTGGTTGAGATAAATTTCCATGTCGCTTGACTGGGTGAAGAATACAGCATCGGTTACCTGGTCCAACGGATACCGGTCAAGAAAGTCTTCATCTTTACAGCCTACAACCAATGTACTTAAGCCGATTAAGATTAATAATATCTTTAAATTATTCATAACGTCTATTTTTTAGCTAATGATTAGAATGTAAGATTAACCCCCACCGAGAACATTTGTGTAATAGGGTATATTTCTCCCAAATCAACTCCACCGTCTGCCGGATTTGAAGCAACCGTTGTTTCCGGTTCAAAAAGTTTAGGCAACGAAGAGAAAGTCAGCAGGTTTTCTCCGGAAATATAAACCCGTGCATTTTCGATAAATACTTTCTCTGATACTTTCCGGGGAACAGTATAACCAATCTGCAGGTTTTTTAATCTTAGATAGGCAGCGTTCAATACGTACCGGGATTGAGGCATAAGATTCTTATTTCCTTCTCCGGAGAAATACGGTTTAGGAAGGTAGGCATCAGTATTTGGGCCCAGAAAGTTTGTTTCATCAGCCGGCCTCCAGTAATCAAGCATTACACCGTCTTCCAATATTGTTGAACGATTAGGGGTTCCGATAAGTCCCCAGAAATACTCGGAATTACCAGGTACGAAATCCCTTTTCCCGATACCTTGCCAAAACATTTTAAAATCGAAATTTTTCCAATTGGCACCAACTGAGATATTGTAGCTGTACCTTGGAGTAGTATTGGCGATTACTGAGAGATCACCATGATCGTCCAGCGTCTGTGTCCCCGGAGTAATTTTCTTATCGTCGTTCAAATCTTTGTACTTAATGTCGCCAGGCCCCCATTGCGCATAGTAATACGATTGATCCCACATTTCTTCACCTGCTGTTTGGATAAGTCCATCGGTGGTCAGGCCCCACACATCGCCATGCACTCTCCCCGGATACCAGCTGTATATGTTCCCTGTTTCATTTAAATATTCCAAAACGGTGGTTTTGTAGTCTCCCAATCCAACTTTAACATCGTATGAGAAATCGGAAGATACCCGGTCTCTCCAACCGATAGAAAGTTCGATCCCTTTTGTTGAAAGCTTAGCATTATTGCTGGCAGGAGTGCTGGTTCCCAACACTGAAGGAAGTTGTTTTGATGGGCCAATCATATCTGATGTTATGCGCTCGTACCAGTCAAACACCAAGCTCAAACGGTTATTCAGGAAATCAGCATCAAAACCCACATCTAAGGTTGTTATGGTTTCCCAGGTTAAATCGTTGCTGATAATTTTAGGAGTAGAAGCATACAACGGTATCTCGTCACCAATAATGTAGCCTGGATTTGAATAATTCCCCGGGTTATAATTTAAAGCTACCGGGATGGTTGCCAAATACAGGTAGTTTGCCACATTCTGGTTTCCAAGAGACCCATACGAAACCCTGAGTTTCAAATTGTTTACATAAGGTTCGATCGGTGCCCAGAAATTTTCCCTGGCAATGTTATACCCGGCCGAGAAAGAAGGGAAAAATCCCCATCTGGATCCTCGGGCGAACCTCGAAGATCCATCGTAGCGTGCACTGAACTCAACTAAATATTTCTCATCGTAATTATAATTCAAACGGCCAAAAATACCCTGTGTAGTCCAATGACTGATGCGATCGTCAACTTTGGTAGTTCCAAGAGCTGCCCGGATTGCCACCACCTCGGGAGTTATCAAATCCATTTTAGAACCATAAAGACTTCTGTATTGATTTTCATCCCATTCATATCCAACCAATCCTTTAAAATAGTGCTTATTAATGTTTTTCTCGTAAGAAGTATAAGCACTGAAAAGTGTGTATTTTTCCTGGAATAACTGCGAAATTGAACCGGTAGTAGACTCTCCTATATTTCCAGTGGTCCCGTTTGGCACATAAGTAGTTACCGGCTTAGGATTCTGAATTTCAGAACCTGACTGGTAATTATAATTATAACGGATGTTGGTTTTCCAACCTTTTACCGGTTCTATTTCGGTTCCCAAGTTCACCCATAAATCATTTCGCTCGTTTAGAATGCGTCCACCTTCCTGAAGCAACGATACCAACGGGTTATTTATGGTTCCATCAATGTTATACATTGGCATTGTAGGGAAAAAGTTTATAAACTGCGACCAGGTATAAGTTCTGGGCAGTCCAACCATCCCGATAGGATGATCCTCGTTTGTCCGGGCGTATTTTGTACCAAAATCAAAACGAAGCCAGTCGGTTACCTGAGAAGATAAATTAGCCAGAATATTGTATCGTTTGTAGCTGTCAGCCCCCCAAGTGTAAAGCCCTGGCTGATCAAAAAAACCAGCTGTAAAATAATACTGCGTCTTTTCACTGCTACCACTTAAGTTCACATTGTGCTTTTGCTGGAAAGCATAATCTTTGTAGTACATCTGCGTCCAGTTGTTGTTGGCATTTCCCTGCCAACGTCCACGCCAGTGACTGGTTGGCGGGTTCTCCGGGTCATAAGGATAAGGATAAGTCCCCTCTATGTATCCTTTAATTCTTTCTACCTGCTCATCCGGAAATGTAGGGCTCAATCCTGCATTGGCGCGTGCCTGGTTAAAGGCAATAGCATAGGTGTAAGAATCAAGCATACTTGGAGTATAGATGGGTACTGCAAAAGATAAGTTATTGCTGTACTGTACTTGTACGGGTTGATTCTTCTTTCCTTTTTTAGTAGTAACCAAAACCACCCCAAAAGCAGCCCTGGAACCGTAAATAGCTGATGCCGATGCGTCTTTCAAAATCGAAATACTCTCAACTGATTCAGGATCCAGCAGGTTGATATCCATCTCCACGCCATCTACCAAAATCAAAGGAGAGGAATTCCCTGAAATGGAACCGACACCACGAATTTGCCATTTCTGACTGGCACCTGGCTCGCCTCCCATATTGCTAAGCGAAATATTTAAGTTAGGCGAAGCTCCCTGTAACAAAAGAGAAACGTTGGAAGCAGGACGGTTTGCAAGCTTTTCTCCGGCTACAACATCAACCGAACCTGTTACGTTTACTTTTTTCTGTGTACCATAACCTATGGCAACAACTTCCTCCAATCCGATAGCATCCAACTGCATCACCACATTAATCGCAGTTTGGCTTCCTACTTCAATCTCCTGTGCTCTCATTCCTACAAAAGAGAATTGAAGTACCGCGTCGGCAGGTATATTGTTTAATGCATATTCTCCATCGGCATTGGTTACGGTACCATTTGAGGTTCCTTTTACAACAACCGTTACTCCGGGCAATGGCAAACCATCCGAATCAGCAACCTTTCCGGAAACCGACCTTTGTTGTGCCATCATTTCGTTAATTACCTGAACGTTGGACAGAACAATTTGCCTGTCGTGCACTGTATAAGCAATGTCTTTTCCCTCAAAAATACCATCAAGAATTGCTTTTATGGTCTCATTTCGGGCATCAACACTCACTTTCTGATCAACATCGATTAAGTCTTTGTTGTACAAAAAGAAAAATTCAGAAGCATCTTCAATTTCTTCCAGCACTTCTTCTATCGACTGATCGTTTACTTTCATTGACAAGCGTGTCATTTGTGCATACGATTCCACAGCCAATACCTGAGCAAAGCCAAGGAAGACAAACAGGACTGTAAGTTTAGTCATAAGTAGTAGTTTTTTAATAGCCTGAGTTTCTTTAAAGAGGAAACTCATCGAGGCCATTCGGTCTCGTTTTTTTTTCATAGTTTTACCATGTTAGAGTGAATAAAAGCTTTATTGATTCTCGCTCTGCAACTAATACAGGAAAGTGCTGGAACCACTTTCCTGTTTGCAGTTTTAGTTTTTTAGTCTCATCGTTACTTTTTTCTGTTTAAACACACCGCCAGCATCTGCTGTACGCTGCTCAATTGTATATCTTATAGGCGTCGTTTTTGCCATTAATTTTAATACCTCCTCTAGGAGCTCGTCTTTAAAAGTGGCTTTAAACCTGTAACTCTTCAAAACTTCATCCTGTATTTCAATGTCCACATTGTACCATCTTTCCAGGCGGCTAACAACCTGTCCCAGGGGCTCATTGTCAATCACCAGGTAACCGTCTTTCCATGCCGAATAGCGGGAAGCATCTACCTCCGACAAGGAAACAGTGCGGGAGTTGCGGTTAAATAGTATTTTCTCGTTGGGAGCCAGTACCTGGTTAAATACGGCTCCTTTCCCGTTAATCTCTATTTTCCCTTCTTCCAGGGATACATCCGTAAAAACATCGTTGGTATAGGCAGAAACATTAAACTGTGTTCCCAGCACTTTTATATCCATATCAGGAACACTCACAACAAATTCAGAATTATTCTGGTGTTTTACATCGAACCACGCTTCACCCGTCAGTTCTACTTTTCGCTGCCCACCAAACTTACTAGGGTATCTCAGTTTCGATCCACTGTTCAACCAACCCTTCGAACTATCAGGAAGCATAAACTCAACACGCGCACCTTCGGGGGCATTTATGCTTACCCAAGCTTGTGCCACCGCTTCAGTCAATGGCTCCGTTGCTCTATCCCGGCTGTTTACAGAGTAATACCACGCAGAAAATGCCAAAAGCGGAATAAGCAGAATTGCAGCCACCTGGCGGTAAAAGTGCCAAAGGCTTATTTTTTTCTTCTGTTTCTTTTCTTCCAGCAAAATGTTGTATTGGATTTTCTCGAAAATATGATTTAATGAGTCGTCCGCTCCTTTGTGCTGATCAGTAATTTCATCCCACTGAGCGGACAAATGCACTGCCATGTCTTCCCTGAGGCGAATATCTTCAAACCACTCCCTGATTTTTTTGTAATCGTTGTAAGAGTATTTTCCTCTTGAAAAATTTAAAAGTGTATCTATATCTATCTTCATCTTCATTTCTCTCCAAAGAGGAGGAGCAAACTTATTCTCCTCCCTCTTAATCTAACTAAAGCTAACTATTCAATTAAACTTACCTTACTTGTACATTATATATCCCGGGAAGTAGAATATCCCTAGTTGAAAAAGAATAAAATTTCAGAAAAAACAGATTTTAACCTACCAGGCTTAAACCTCGCCCCTGACCAGTACCAGCAAAAACCAATACAAAATCACTGATTATAAAACAAGTATAAAAGGAAAGAAATTAAATAAAAGGCTCAATTAAAAGCTTTATTTTTTTTGACAAAAAGATGAAAAAAAATCAAGCCTCCCGCTTTAAGTTTCTCAAACTCCGACTTCAAAAATTTCATGGCCTCGGTGATATGGTACTCCACCGTTTTGGAAGAAATGTCGAGTTCACTGGCAATTTCGTTCAGCGACTTTTCCTGTAATTTCTTCATCACAAAAACCTGTTTACGCTTTTCCGGCATAAGATCTATGAGCTCTTCAAGTTTATTTAGCAAGGCCTGGTAATCGTCTTTATCATCAAAAGCGGGTTTATTGCTTGATAAAGAGAACAGAATCTCGTGCGTGGCTTCGTTTAATTTTGAAAGTTTATTGAATTGTTTGCGTATGGCATTTAACGCAATTGTAAACAGGTACGATTTAAAGGAAGTGTCGGACTTTATTTCCGTCTTTTTGCTCCAAACTTTCGCAAACACCTCTTGCACAACATCCTCAGCAGCATCTTTCGACTTTAAGTAGTTTAACGAAAACTGAAACAGGGGTTTGCTGTACAAATCGAACAAGGCCCTGAAAGAATCATGATCCCCTCTGTTAAGTCCGTAAATCAGGTTTTTCTCGGTATTTTGACTGCCCTTGTTCAAGTTTGCTTCGGTTCGATCAGCCCGAAAATAATAACTTTTTGCGCATTTCACTAACTAATCTTCACCGCAGAAGAAACATTAATTATCTTCCTTTTCAGCCTGACAAGCCATTTGCAACACCTATTGTACTGATCCCTAAACAGAACACCTCAAAGAATTGATTCATCCAAGGAAATAATTGTGATAAAGATTGTCCGGATTCCATTTTTAATGGCATCAAACCAGCCCGCCCCAAACAAATGCAACGTTTTTTCTGTTAGTTTTGGCAGAAAGAGTTTTTCATGAAAACAGATAAATTTAAAACACTACGATACAGGCTAATGGAAACAGAAACCTGGCCGCTTAAATACATGTTTAAGTTTATAACTCCCAACATTAACGGCAAGGTGGAACAGATCAAAGCATTGTTGCCGGCTCATGGCGAACTGGCGTTCAAACATACTTCCGACCTGAAACACGTTTCAATAACCTGCGTTGCCGAAATGCAAAATGCCGATCAGATCATCGAAATCGTAGAAAAAGTGGATAAGATTGATGGGGTGATTATTCTGTAGATAAAAACTGGTTCTGCCGATGACAGAACTTTGCAATAAATTCACCGAATGCAATATACTAAAGCAGCGAAAATGCGCTAAGCAGTTTAGAACTGCTAAGCGCATTTCTCATTTTCATAAAGCAAGTCAGGATATTAACCCGGCTTATTCTTTTGCTTTTACTTTGGTGGCCGATAATTCCATACTTCCTTCAGACGACATTACGGTCCCGGTCATTTTCTGATCCTGGATTTTTGCCTTCAGGTTTACATATTCATAATCGACATACAATCCGCACTTAAATACACCGTCGGCAAAGCTTACATCTTTTAGCTGAATTTTGTACCCATCGGCAAACTTAACTTCTCCGGTAAGTTTCTTTTCCTTTTCGGTAATGGTCAAAGTCCCTTTTTCGTAGCCATAAGGAGCCGACGGCACGTTAAAGTTCCATTCGCCAACCAGCTGTTTTTCGGAAGCAAGTTCTGCACTATTTCCAGCCATCGGAAGCAGAGCAATCATAAAAACAAATACCAGTAACTTTTTCATTTCTTTGATTTTAAAATTTAACCTGAACAAAAATGAATGCTCCAAATTTAATTTCAAAAAAATAGGGTTTAAGTGGGGTATTTGGGGTTAAACAGATTCCTGCTGGGATAAAAACTCTAAAAACAGGGGTGAATATTTTTCGGAAACAGGGATTATTTTGTCGCAATGCCGTAGTTTGATTTGCAGTTTTTTTCCTTTCAGCTGAACCATCTCAATTTGGTTCCAGTTTACGATAAAAGAACGATGGCAGCGAACTACTTTGTTTTTAGCCAGCATTTCTTCCACACGTTTCAGCGAATTGCGCAGCAGCTGCCGCTGCACCTTCCCTTCAGCGTAATAATACACCGAGATGTAATTATCGGTCGATTCCAGAAACAGCACATCGGGCGTTCGCACCGAGAATTTTATGCGGTCGTATTCATCCTTAAAAACCAGCATTTCCTTTATCCCGGGCTTGTTTATTTCCTCTTTTAACAAGCGAATTTCAGTGCGCTGGTTCTTGTAAAAAATAATCAACAGCGAAAACGAATACGGCAGAAGAATGCCTAGCAAAGTATATTTCAATGAAAAAACAAAGTCGTTGAAAAAGTTGCCCAACGGGTTTCCGTAAAGGAAAATATAAACCAGGCTGATCAGTAAAATTTCAATCAACAGCCAAAGCGAATAACTTTTTATGGTGAAAGAATCAGCCTTAAAAAGCCTTCGCAAGGGAAACTGGGTAAACAAAAGCACCAGCGAAACAATCAGCCCGTAGCTGGAAAGCCGGAGAAACTGAATAAAACCCGAGTCGGAAAACCAGCGATTGATATTAAACGGAACAAACACATTGATGTACAGCACACTAAAAACCAGGCAAATCAGAATCAGCAGATAGCGATCTGACTTTTGATCAAGCAGCGTAAACCTGTTATTCAGAAAATTGATTGGTACAAATGCTAATCCCATGAAATACGTTCTGCAAAGAGTGACGGATAAAAGTAAAAAAATATTTTCATCCGTGGAGATGAAGGTTTTTGTCCCAACCCTCAACCGGGATCCTTCGCGACTCTGTTTACTTTGCTTCAGGAAGTGACTCTGCTTTTTTTAATCTTTCGGCTTCCCAGCCATGGTCGACGTATTCCCACGAAAACCCGTCGCCTTTTACTTTTACCAGCACAAAACCTTCTTTTGTGTTGTGCCGTCTTCCTTTCCAGCCGTTTCCGGCAATGGAACCACCGGTAATGTAATGAAAGCGGTCGTTTACATAACCATACTCTTTCCAGTGAATATGCCCCTGTAAAACCAGTTTCAGATTGTAAGATTCCAGCATTTTAAATACTTCCGCGGCATTGCTCACATTTCCTTTCCCATCCGATCCGGTAACCTGTGACCGGGTGGTGATCATGGGAATATGCGTTACAATTACAATGGGCGTTAAAGTATCAAGTTTTGAGATGTCCGTTTTTAGCCACGCCAGCTCTTCCTCGCTGAAAACTCCGGTATAGCGTTTATTTTCTGTCACGCCAAGTGAGTTCAGTACAATAAAATGCCAGTTTTTATGATCAAAAGAGTAGTACGTTTTTCCAAAGTACCGTTCATACATTCCGTATTTATAATCGGGATGATAGCTGCTTTCGGGACTTTCAGCATAAATTGCAAAAAGATCGTGGTTGCCCAGACAATTGTACACCGGCATATTAAAACCGGCACTCATTTCTTTGTACAGCGAAAAAAGGGTGTCAGACCGGTCTTTGTTTCCGCGCATGGCATCAAAAACCAGGTCGCCGCCCGTAAGCACAAAATCAGGATGGAGTTCATTTACCCTGTCGATGGCCATTTGAAAGCCTTGGGGAGCGCCCATTTCAGGTTTTAGGTGAATATCGGTCAGAAAAGCAAACGTAAAATCGGCTTCTTCAAAGTTTAAGTTTTTTGCCTGTGAAAAGGCAAATTGTCCAAGCAGAATAAGAAGAAAAATAGTCAAAAGGTTTTTGGTAAACATAGCTTGTTTTTAAGATTAGAATTTGAGATAACGGTCAGAAATAGCCGGCCTCATGTATTGTTTGAACTGTTCGGGATAACCCAGCTCCCAGGGCGAAGGGCCTACCCACTCCGACTCCCGGCCTTTAATTTTTATGTATCCTTCTGACGAGATCTCCACCACGGCCCAAAGCGGTTCTTTAAACGGAGCGGTGTATTTTATCCATTTGAAGTTTTTGTCCACCTCATCGCTGTACCGAACGTGCACATAATCATCGCCCAACCAATGATAAGCCATCGAGGTAAGCGTGATGTAATAAATTCCGTTTACCTGGTCGGCTACGTCCCAATGCGTATGCCCGTTAAAACATGCAATCACTTTTTGCTTCGGATGGTCGGCGTTGTGTTTTTCCAGAATGGATTGTATCTCCCGATAATTTTCCACACCGTAATTCTCTTCTACCCCGGGATAAAGGTTCAACCCTTGGTGCGAGAAAACAATAACCGGATGCTTTGTATTTTCCAGGTCGCTTTTCAGCCAGGCAAGCTGTTCGGGCCCAATAAACTGCTGGTAACCTTTTACGTCCGGATTTTTTTTGTCGTTACCATCGAGCACTATAAAATGAAAACCGTTCTTTTCAAACGAGTAATAGCTGCTTCTCATATTCCGGTAAGCCAGTGCCGCTTCGCGGCTGGTACCGCCATCCATTTCGTGATTCCCGATTACATGGTACTTTTCGCCTTCAAATGAATTCCAGGTAGCGAAATACCCGGCGTACTGTTCTTTCGGAATTATAAAATCGCCCAGTTCAATAATGAAATCAGGCTGAGTAGCTTTCATACTGTCGATGAAGGTGCGGATGCGGTATTCCGAATCGTGCATGGTAGGCAGGTGAACATCGGTACAAATTCCGAATGTCACCACATCTGCCTGCTTCGGAGCACACGAAGCAAATACCCATCCTACTAAACAGGTCCAAAAGAATGCTCTCAGTTTTCTCATCGGTTTATTTTATTTCAGGTTCAGGTACTTCATAACAGCTTCGTTTCCTTGCAAAGCATTTGCCGGCAGTTGATTTTTTCCGCTGTAAACCCGCAACTCGTCCGGTTCCAGAACGGTAACAAAACTCTCGTCGTAACCATAATTATAGGGAAGCTTGTTTTTATCGAGCCCCAGATGATGGGCAAAAAAGTTGTAAACGGCAAATCTTTTCGACGGCCCGTAATCGTGCTTTTCCAACGGAAGATGCACATTCTCCGCCTTGTGTTCGGCGTTGTACAAAGCATACACTTTTTGAATGTAAGGATATTCAATCAGCGGGGTGTTGCTGGTCCAGTCTCCTCCATCGGAAACGATCAACATCGGGCGTGGCGCACAAAGGGCTGCAATTTCCACGTTATTGGTTTGGTGATGATTGCTTTTGTGAACCGGCATTCCGCTTTCGCATACACAGCCGCCAAAAAAATGTGCCGAAACCTGCACTACCGGAGCAGCTACTTTTATTCGATCATCGATGGCCGTGAGCATAAAAGTCTGTGTTCCTCCGCCCGAGCCACCGGTAACGCCAATTCTCTCCGGATCCACATCGGCTCTGGAAAGCAGGTAATCCAACACCCGCTGGCTGTTGTATGTTTGCAGAACCAGCGCAATCGGAATATCGTGGGTTACTTGTTTCGAATCGGCAAAACCCACCATATCGTAAGCTACTACAATGGCTCCCATGCGGGCAAACGCTGCCGACCGAATCTGAACATCAGCCTTTAAGCGCTTGTCTTTCAAATGCCCGTGCGGACACAAAACGGCCGGATTCTTACTTTTCAATTCAAGCGGGCGGTACAAATTTCCGGTGATATAAAACCCCGGAAAACTTTCCATAACGAGATTTTCCACCACGTAACCATCCATCTTTCGCGGGTTTGAAATCGTAACGTTCAGGTTTGAAGAGCGCTCCGGCATTTGATTCAGTTTTATTCCTTCGATGATCCCTTCCCGAATCACACTTGCCCGTTTTTCCCACGATTCGCGGTCGTTCCATGATTGGGCAAATTCTTTCATTTTCATATTGGCCTCGTCTTCGGTCCAGTGCCGTCCCTGGCACAGCATGTTCTCCTGGGCTTTCATTCCGGGTGTCAACGCCAGCCAAAAAGCAGCCAGCAGAACCAGTGTTTTGTACGTTTTTCTATTCATCAGTTGGTTTATTTTAGTTCTTCTAATCTTCAATTATTCCCAGGTAACGGGCTTCCCAATACGGCCAAAGCCAGAATACGGGCTCACGCACCTGTGCCGGATTTCCCTGAACAGCGGCCCACGGATTTTTATCCCAGCGAACCGTAGCACGGATACTGGCCGGTGGCAGCTCACTGATCTGCAGTTCTTCCAAAATCGGCTTTCTTACCACCTGCACATCTTCCCGAAGTGTATGATCGATGTGCCAATCCACCAAATCAAGCGGCGCATCTTTTAGGAAATCGATGGTTTGCTGCACATTTATTTTTTTCCCGGTCACAAAAGTGTACACCAAATTATTGTACAAGTTCTCTCCTTCCGTTTGTTTTTCCATCCATTCATCCATTAAATTTTCATAAAAAGATTTCAATTCCGGATCGGTTTCATACTTGATCAGCATCGGGAAAAGATAGCCTTCCATCGTCAGGTCGAAATAAATCTGCCAGGCCGGATTTTTACGATTCAAACGGGAAGCGTTATCCAGGTAACCTTCTTCATCGATCAATCGCCGGTATTCGGTTTCGTACTTTTCATTCCCGGTGATGTGCGCCGCAAATTTCAAATACGCCAGCAGTTCAAAAGAATTCAGGCTTCGTTCTGACGACCAGTCGGGATCTCGGTTTAGTTGTTCCGGCGACCAAACCGCCCAACGTGTGTGTTCCCCGTCAATATCGATAAAATTGTAATTGTGTTTTACCAGGTAATCCATGATTTTGCTGACATGATTGCGTACCAGTTGCTTTTCTTCATCGTCGGCTGCCAATTCATAAAAGTAGAAATAGGCCATCATGTGCCCGTCCATTTCGTCGCTGCTGGTGTCACCTTTCCAAAGCCACTTGCCATCGGCTGATTTTCGCCAGCGCTCTTCCACGGGTTTGTACCGGGGGTCGGCAACCTGTGCATCTGCCACCTGGCGTTCGGTATAAGTTCGGTTGGGATCGTGCACCTGCTGCCAGTCAACCGGAACAATCGTACGTGCAAAAAAGCCATCGGTTCCGGTAATGGATTGAAGCTTCACCAGGAAGTCAAAAGCTTTGCGCGCTTTCATTTTCGCATCCGGATCGCCGGTGGCTGCATACCGAAAACTTTCCATGGCCAGGTAGCCTCCGGTGTATTCACCATCGTTGTCATCATCGGAATGTCTCCACGTGGAAGTATCTCCCGGAACTTCCAAACGAAGCGGCGCACAAATCCAGGGCTCGCGCATGTGTTTCCGCATCATTTGTGTGTAGAAATTCCGCTCTTTTTCCGCCAGCGTCATCTCTGTTTGTTTGATAAGGCTTACACCGTTTGCCGTGGCAATCCAGGCATTTCCGCCTTTATCAAAAGCGATATCTGTAACCTTGTCATTGGTCAGCCATCGCTTGCTAAACCGAAGTGAAGCCGAACCGTCGGGCGAAAAACGAACCACTCCCACGTCGGTTCCTACCCACATCACTCCGCCGGGTGCTTGCTCTATACTGTTCACAAAAACGGAAGGAATGCCGTTGGAGGGTTGGAGATTTTTTACCAGCAAGTTGTTTTCGCGAATGGAAACACCGCCCATAACACCTGCCCACAATTTGTTCTCCGGGCCAAACGAAACCGCCTTTACATAACAGCTGATCAACTCATCCGTATTTTGAAACAACTCAGTTTTCCCCTCGTTGCATTTATAAAGTCCGGCGTCGGTTCCCACCCACAAGTTTCCATCGGCATCAACCATCGCATCGCGCACCGAACGGGCAATTGCATAGGGTTGTAACTCCCATTTTTGATTGTTCGATCGCCAGATTCCGTGCGGCCCCAATGCGTAATTTTCATCTCCGCCAGCACAAATCACCGAAACAGGAGGATTTACACCTTCTTCTTTTGCAAGTGTTCCGGCAGAAAAACGATACAAGCCGTTCCAGGTACCCAGCAATACATCGCCGTTGGGATGGACCAGTACCGAATAAGCCGGGCCACGATCTTCCCCGGTAATTACTTCCTGCCAGTCTCTTGTATTTTCATCTTTTCTGAAAATGCCCGATGCAGTGGCCACCCAAACATTGGAATTATGGTCCACTGCAATGCTTCGGATCTCGTTGTCTTCTTCCTTATCACTGATGTAAAAAGCTTCGTGCGTTTCCTGCACAAAAGGCACATCCTGATAGTTCTCGGTGACGGACACTGCCGGCACTTCTGCTTTCTCCTGACACGATGCAACGGCTAGCAACAACGTTGTCAATAAGACCAATACAAGACAAGAAAGACTGCGCTTACTGCTTGCCGGAAAAGAAATAATCTGTTGATACATGATTGATTTTATTCGTGAGTTTCGTATTCGGGCCATAAACAAGTACCACTTTTGAATTCAGAAAAAACGGCATTAAAGCTTGATTTCAGCGGGCTGCATGCATAAACCCCCACTTTTATTTCTGCGGATGCTTTGTGCAGGTGCAGCATTCTCATTTGCCGGAATCCGGTACCATCCACCGAATTTTCGATGTAAAAATCCTGCCCGCGCCTACTGATTCGGTACCACATCTCTGAGATGCCAGCGGGAATATCGGTGGTTGCCCAGTCGGAAAACCCCAGGTTGGTCACCACCGATCCCAGTCGTGCAAAAATTTCATTTTCGTATTCTACCGACACCTTCACCCAGTTTTCGTTGTCGATGAAAAGCAGCACCCCGCACTGGTCGTACCGGAAAGCAGTTTCTTCAAATTCGGCCTTCACTTCAAAGCTGAAATCACCTGCAAAGCTTGTAAGAAAAGCCGGTGCATTCGCATTCTGAAAGCCATAATAAGTACGCTGCCACAAATCGGTTTCCGGCCGGGTTTCAATCAGCACACGGTTGCGGTCAACTACAAATTTTTCCGGTTTGTTTATCCATTCAAAGTTTTCGAGCGTTCGTTTTTCCATTTAGTCAGTCATTGGGTTAGTTATCAATATTCGGCGCTTACACCACAAAGGCTTCGGATGCTTCATCCGGTTTATCTCCGGCATTTTGGCGAATTAAATTGAAATCGTCGCTAAGTTTCTGTGTAAAGAGCATGATATCCGAACTGTAAATAATGATATTCACGCCTTCGGTTATCCACTTGACTGGCCGCCCGGAATGATCCGAAAAATGAATACCCACCGCTTTGTTTTTCGACCGGCATTTATGGACAATAAGCTGCACCACTTCTTCAAATTTTGGGTGATCGTACTGCCCGGGAATGCCCAGGCTCAGCGATAAATCATGCGGACCGATAAACACCGCATCCACTCCCTCCACATCCAGTAAATCATCGAGTTTTTCGAATGCTGGAACACTTTCGATATTCAAAATACAAATATTCCCACGGTTATAATTGGCCAGATAATCTTTCAACTCAGGTTCCACCGGCTCAGAATTGTTCAGCAGCTGTTTCAGTCGCTCCCCTTTCAAAGGCCGGTATTTAATCGCGCCAACCATTTCCTTAACCTGTTCCACACTTTCAATATAAGGTGCCAGAATTCCTTCGGCCCCGGCATCCAGCATCTGACAGGCCCCAATCGGGTCGGGAGAAGGGATTCGCACCACAGGAGCTATTCCGGCTGCGCCATAAAGCTGACACAGCGCGGCCACCTCCATCCTTTCCAGCGGAACATGTTCGGTATCCAGAAATACGAAATCGAGGCTGGCACTGCGTACTGCTTTTATCCATAACGGAGCCGTAGAAGTGATACAGGTTCCATAAACCCGATTTCCGGCAGCCAACTTTTCCAGTAATTTTTTCTCCATTTTCTTGATACTTTATCAATATTATTTTGTGTTTCCTGCTGACTGAAAGAATCAGAAGAATTGCTCAATCTGTCATCATTTATTCCTGGCTTTACAGTTCATTTTGGTATTTCAATCTTCGGCAAACAAAAGTCTTGTCAGTTTTTCAAAATCTTCCACCACAATGTCCGCTTCGCCCTGGTCCTGGCTTTCGGAGCTTGCTCCGCCATAAGCCACACAAAACATTCCGGCATTTTTGGCTGCTTTAATCCCGTTTTTTGAATCTTCGATCACCAGGCAGTTTTCAGGCTCAACACCCAGCAATTTTGCCGCATGCAGGAATACATCGGGTGCTGGTTTGCTTTTGCCAACACTTCCACTGCTGATGGTGTGTTTGAAATACTTTCTCAGGCCCGACTTATCGATAATAATCTTTACAGTTTCCGGATTGGAGGAAGAAGCCACCGCCATTGGCACTTTCTTGTTTTCAAGAAAGTCGAGCAATGTTCTCAGTCCCGGCATTGGCTCCAGTTTTTCCAGGGCGGAAAAAAAAGGAATCCCTTCGAGATTGGTAAGCCGTGTCATTTCCTCCACATTGTGCGAAAGCTGCCGCTTTTCGATGATCTGACGCCACATAACATCAGTGGCAGTACCCATGTAGGAGGCATGTTCCTCGTCGGAAACATCTACCCCAACTTTCTGAAACATTCGTTTTTCAACTTCAATGTGATAGGGCTCACTATCCACCAATACACCATCCATATCAAAAATGATGGCTTTGGGAAATCGCTTTTCAACTGGTATTTGCATGGTATCTTTTACTATTATGATTTCCGAGATTATCAAGAAACGCACAATTCCAACAGTCGTGACGGTTTATCTCAATTCCGAGAACCAGGTTCCGATGCATGATACCAAATTAACACACAATGGCCAAACAATACCACACATTTGTTGGCTAATACAAATGCAATATTGACTTTCAGTAGATAAGTGCTTGAGAAGTAAAATTGGAGAAAATCCCAACATCACTGATCATCAAAAATTATAGCCAAATCGATCAATCCTTAAATTTATTTGGCTTACATGGATTCCTAAACAGGACAAATCTTTCATAAAGTCCTGAAAGGACTAAATGTGAATAACCGTGCGTAAAACGCACGGAAGAAACAGATTCTAGCTATCAGCCCTGAACAGGGTTGAATAAATCCCGGCAAAAGTGTTACTGTCTGTACAAAACACACTAAATTAGTAAGGCTAAACTGAATTACAATCTAAAGATTAACCACCATGTCCTGCTATCGACAAATTATCTATCAAATCATTTTTCGCACCAAACTCAGTCAAAAAACATTAAATCCGGAACATAAAGAAAGGCTCTTTAAATATATCTGGGGAATCATAAAGAATAAAGATTGCCATTTGTACAGGATTAATGGAATGGAGGAGCATATTCATATTCTAACCGACCTTCATCCATCCATTGCTTTGGCTGATTTTGTAAGGGATATTAAAACTGCCTCCTCTGTTTGGTTAAAAGATTCCGATGATTTCCCGAAGTTTATTGGCTGGTCTGAGGGTTATGCTGCATTAACTTACTCACATTGGGATAAGGATAAACTGATCAACTATATTAAGAACCAGGAGGAACACCACAAAACAGAAACTTTTGAAGCGGAGTTCCGAAGACTTTTGGAAGAACACCACATTAAAATTGACGAGCGATACTTTCTTAAGTAACGGTCGTCGTTCAACCCCTTTCGGGGCTGGATTCTATATCTTTCATGCACCACCGGCTGCACCGGTGGTTATTCATATTTAGTCCTTTTAGGACATTAATTTACAGGCCGTAAGCAATATGCGAAACCACCATATAGCGATATGTTTAGCACCCACAAACTTCCCTAAGGATTAATGTATCACTGCAATATCATCAAAAGAAACAAAAGCCTCTCAGAAAGAAAAACTTAGCGAAAGTCCTTCCGGTAGTCTGAAGGAGTTTTCCCCATGATCACTTTAAAGTAGTGGTTAAAATTTGCGAGGTTATTGTAGCCGCACTCGTAGCAGATCTGGGTTATCCGCTTATCGGTTTCGGCCAGCAGTTTGGCGGCAATTCCAATTCGTACGGTTTTAACATATTCCATAAATGTTTGGCTGGTTTTCTTTTTAAAGTAACGGCAAAACGAACTGGGTTCCATGTACACCACCTTGGCAGCCTCCTTTAAATTGATGCCTTCCTGAACATTCTGAAAAACGTACTCGTAGATTTTATCGATCTGATCACGGTCTTTATCATAATTACTGGGAAGTTCCGAAGGTAAGGCCAGGTATTCACGGTCTTCCACTTTCAGCAAAAGGCTGAATACTTTCAGCAGGTTAATGTACCGCTCCAAGCCTTTCAGTTCCACCATGCGGTTCAGCGTTAAGGCCACTTTCTCGATTTTCGGACCTTTAAAAAGAATCCCGCTGTGCGCCTCTTTCAGCAACTCAACCACCTGCTCCAGTTCCGGGATATTGAAGAAGTCGGAACTGATCAGGTTTTCGTAAAAATGGGTAACCACGCATTCGGGCTCCTCATCATTACTGGTCTCCAGCACTTCCCAACAGTGAGAAATGTTTGGCCCCAGCAATACCAAATCGCCCGGAGTATAACTCGAAATGTTATTCCCAACAATCCGTCTTCCCGATCCCGAAGTGATCAGGTTCAGCTCAAAGTTATTATGGGAATGAATCTTTTCGGAGTTCGGATCCATCTTTAGTCGCCGCGTAATAAAAGAGTGCTTGTGAGGAACAAAGATTTTTTCGTATACAAATTCCACCGTGAATATTTTTTAACCCTAAAACACAAATATTAATTAATAAGTTCAAATTAAGGTCAAAATTCAATGCAAAACAAACAATATACAAGAAGTGTGACGCAACAAAATGAACTTTCTTTGTATGTGTAGTTTTTACGCTAATCGATTTAACTGATTAAAAAATTCAATATAATTCAAATGAATCCATCATTAAAAGGAATAATTCCTCCGATCATCACACCTTTGATCAACGAGGAAGAGCTGGACGAAAGCGGACTGGCACGCTTAATCGAATACCTTATCAGCGGCGGTGTGCACGGCATATTTTTGCTGGGAACCACGGGCGAAGCCACCAGTTTGAGCTATTCGCTACGCAGGGAGTTTGTGGAGAAAGCCTGTGCCTTTATCAACAAAAGAGTTCCGGTAATGGTGGGAGTTACAGACACTTCTGCCGCAGGTTTACTCGAAATGGCCCATGTTTCAAAAAATGCTGGAGCCGATGCCCTGGTGATCTCTTCTCCATATTACTTACCGATTTCTCAAAACGAGTTTGTTGATTTTCTAAAGAATATCAGTCCCAAACTTCCTTTGCCATTTTTGCTGTACAACATGCCCAGCTGCACCAAAATGCACATGTCGGTTGAAACCGTGCGACAGGCCAAAGAACTGGGTGCAATCGGGATCAAAGACAGCTCGGGCGACCTTGCTTATTTTTATTCGCTTTTAGATGAATTTAAAGACGAAACCGATTTTGCGGTCATTTGTGGTACCGAGTTGTTTCTGCCCGAGTCGGTTAACTTCGGAGGAAGCGGCGGAATCACAGGCGGCGCCAATATTTTCCCCCGGTTGTTTGTTGACATGTACAAGGCATCGTTGGATGGCGATTTAAATAAAGTGGCCAGATTAAGAGACATTGTCATTCAGATTGAGAAAAAAATATATAATATTAGTGCAGACAGTTCGAGGTACATTGAAAGTATAAAATGCGCACTTTCGGTTTTGGGAATTTGCAGCGGCTATGTGGCACAACCTTTCAGTGGTTTTGAAGAGGCGCAAAAGCAACAAATGCAAGTGAACATAAAAGAGTTGGCCGAAATGTATCCAGAGCTGAATGAAGAAATAAGTATGTTAAACAGCATCACCTAAAAAACAGGATAACCCGGTACCCAGCCGACGTAAAAGCCGGCAGCGTTACCGAAAAACCAATAGTATAACAACATCCAATGAACTTACCTGTAACCGACTTAATCGTTTTTATAATCATCACTTTAGGGAACGTCATTTTCGGCGCCAGTTTTTTTCTGAGAAACAAAACATCGAGCCAGTTTACCACCGGCGGAGGAAAGCTCCCCGCCTGGGTAGTGGGCATGTCGATCTTCGCCACCTTTGTTAGCAGCATCAGCTTTTTGGCATTGCCCGGGAAAGCTTACATGAGCGACTGGAACGCACTCGTCTTTAGCTTTGCCATTCCGGTGGCGGCCATTCTGGCGGCCAAGTTTTTTGTTCCGCTGTATCGCAACCTCGGAAGTGTTTCCGCCTACAATTACCTGGAAGTCCGCTTCGGAAGCTGGGCCCGGATTTATGCTTCCATCTGTTACATTTTAACCCAACTGATGCGAACCGGAGCCATTTTGCTTTTACTGGCACTTCCGCTAAATGCACTTTTTGGGTGGAACATCAAAACCATCATTATCGTTACCGGAATAGCTGTTACCGTATATTCTATGATGGGAGGAATACAGGCAGTGATTTGGACCGACGCCATCCAGGGAATCATCCTGGTGGTGGGAGCGCTGATTTGTGCAGCCGTTTTAACTTTTTCTATGCCCGAAGGCCCCTCGCAGATTTTTGAAATTGCAGCTGCCAACCACAAATTCAGCCTCGGAAGCTTAAGCGCCAGTCTCTCGGAATCTACTTTCTGGGTAGTGCTGATTTATGGTTTGTTTATCAACCTGCAGAACTACGGAATCGACCAAAACTTTGTACAACGATACATGACGACTAGTTCCGAGAAAAAGGCCAAATCATCGGCATTGTTTGGCGCTTTGCTTTATGTGCCGGTTTCCATCGTTTTTTTCTACATCGGCACGGCGTTGTTCTCGTATTATACGGCACGGCCCGATCTGCTTCCGGCAAACATCGATGGCGACAAAGTGTTTCCGCATTTTATCGTTAACGGTTTGCCTACGGGCTTAACCGGCTTGTTGATCGCTTCCATATTTGCAGCCGGAATGAGCACCGTTTCAACCAGTATCAACAGCACTGCCACCATTGTTCTTTCGGATTACTACCAGAAATATTTCAATAAAAATGCCGACGACAAATCATCCATGAAAGTGTTGTACTCGGCTTCTGTCATTTTTGGAATTTTGGGCGTTATTATTTCGCTTTCGCTGGTGGGTGTCGAAAGTGTGCTCGATGCCTGGTGGTCGCTCGCATCGATCTTTAGTGGAGGTATGCTTGGCCTGTTCCTATTGGCTTTCCTTTCCAAAAAAGTAAGAAACATGGACGCGGCCATTGGTGTAATTGTTGGCGTTCTGGTTATTATCTGGATGAGCTTATCGCCGCTTTATTTCACAGAAGGAAAACTGCTGGCTTTCAGAAGTCCTTTCCACAGTAATCTCACCATTGTTATTGGTACCATGGCTATTTTCCTGGTAGGATTTTTATCACTGAAACTGGCAAAAAAGAAATAAATATCAAATAAACTATACGACTCATGAAACTAATCACTTTCATTTCAGCAATGTTCCTGGTAAGCTCTCTTGGGGCGCAAAAACCCTACACCGGCAACCAGGCGATAGTAAAATCTGAATTCATTTACCAACAGGAAGATGTGCCCTTTCCGAGTTGCCACGCATCAACCATTGAACAAACCAAAGACGGTTTAATTGCGGCCTGGTTTGGAGGCACACACGAAAAACACCCTGATGTAGGCATTTGGGTCAACCGCTTTGAAAATGGCAAATGGACTGTTCCGGTGGAAGTTGCCACGGGTGTTCAGCACAAAACATTGCGCTACCCAACCTGGAACCCGGTGTTGTTCAATTACGGCGACGAAATCATTCTTTTTTACAAAGACGGCCCCAATCCGCGCGAATGGTGGGGCGAATACATTACCTCAAAAGATGAAGGAAAAACCTGGTCGCAAAGCATTCGCCTACCCGAAGAAATTGCCGGTCCGATAAAAAACAAGCCGATCCTGCTGGCAAACGGCGACCTGCTTTGCCCGTCGAGCACCGAAGACAATGGCTGGCAAATCCACATGGAAATCACTCCCGACCGTGGCAAAAACTGGGAGCGCACCAAGCCGCTAAACGATGGCGAAAAATACCGCGTTATTCAGCCGGCCGTGTTGGTTCATCCAGGCGGAAAACTACAGGCGCTGTGCAGAAGCGGTAACAAAAAGATCATCACTACCTGGTCGGAAGACAATGGAAGAACATGGACGGAGCTGGAGCCAATCGATATGCCCATCCCCAATTCAGGAATCGACGCAGTAACTCTAAAAGACGGAAGATTTGTGCTGATCTACAACCACATCACGCCCGGAGAATCGTGGGGCGACCGCAACATTCTGAACATGGCTGTTTCAAACGACGGCATTCACTGGGAAGCAGGCGTTTTACTTGAAAACGATCCGGATAAAGAAGGTGAATACTCCTATCCTGCCGTTATTCAGACCAGCGACGGAATGATTCACATCACCTACACCTGGAACCGGAAATTGGTGAAACACGTGGTAGTAGATCCGGCAAAAATTAAGGTACGCCCGTATAAAAACGGCAACTGGCCCGCGGAATAAAACAATCATGATTCCGGAGCATCATTAACAGAAATGAAAGTTAAGATGTATTCCTATCCGGGATTTGTTTTTATTTTTTAATGCAGAATATCCAATGTAAAATTTCCAATATTCAATTTTCCGGATTTTGTTGGATATTTTGCATTCAAAATTGAGAATTAGATATTTATCAAAACTGATTTTCAGAAAGCCAAACGGCATTCAAAATTTTAAACCAAAAGAAATGCAAACCCGACGTAATTATTTAGTTCTGATCTTTAGTATTCTCTTTGTCCATAACGCCATGGCGCAGGATAAAAACTCCGGCGATCTGGTGCGTATTCAATACAACCAGCCGGGAATGCATTCCGATCTGGGCGTGGGACTTTGGGCCTGGCCTTTCCCGGTTGACTACGACAAGGACGGGGACCTGGATTTGCTGGTGAACTGCCCCGATAAACCGTTTAACGGACTTTGGTTGTTTGAAAATGCCGGTGGCGGGAAAAATCCGGTGATGAAAGCGCCTGTAAAACTCGCCGAAAGCCAGAGAAACCTGCAAATTACCTACGTCAACGGAGAATATATTGTAATGACACCGGGGATTGTCTACCCCAATTTCCTTACCTCCTTTTTTGCGGAGCCCGACACCTTGTTTACCAAAGACTTTTACCAGCCACTCCTAAAAAAAGCACGTTTTAATTTGTGGAGGCAGGTGGATTACGACGGTGACGGGGACCTTGACATCGCGATTGCCATCGACGACTGGAGCGAATACGGCTGGGACAATGCATTTAATGAAAAAGGCGAATGGACCAACGGGCCGCTTCATGCCCGGATTTACTGGGTGGAACAAACGTCGCCGGGTGTTTACAGCCAGCCGGTGGCGTTAAAAGCCGGTGGTGAAGAGATTGACAACTTTGGAATTTCGGGAGCCGTTTTTGAGGATTTTGACGGCGATGGAGACCTGGATATCATCATCAGTGAATTTGTGGACCGTTTGACCTGGATTGAAAACATCGGGACAAGAAAAACGCCCGAATATGCCAAAGGTACATTCATAAAAATAAACGGTGAAGTGCTGCACCTCGACCTTGAAATGGTTGTTCCCTCTGCCGCCGACTGGGACGGTGACGGCCACGTTGACCTGGTGGTGGGGATTGAAGACGGCCGTGTGGTTTTTATGAAAAATACCGGGCAGAAAAACAAAGACGGGATCATTTTCCAATCGCCTAAATATATACAGCAGGAAGCCCGGTATTTAAAATTTGGCGCCCTGGTTACTCCCTACTCGGTAGATTGGGACGACGACGGCGATGAAGACCTGATTTGCGGAAATACAGCCGGTCACATTGGTTTTATTGAAAATGTTGGCAACAGCGATTTCCCAAAATGGGCAAAACCTGTTTACCTCGAAGCCGGTGGAGAAAGCATTATGATCCTGGCCGGAGAAAACGGATCGATCCAGGGACCTGCCGAACGCAAATGGGGCTACACCACCCTCTCAGTGGTCGACTGGAACGGCGACGGCTTGAATGACATTGTTTACAATTCCATCTGGGGAAAAATTGAATGGCTGGAGAACATTGGTAAAAAAGGCCGTCCGAAACTGGCGGCAGCAAAACCCATTGAAGTGGAATGGGAAGGAAAAAATCCAAAACCGGCATGGAACTGGTGGAATCCTGAAGGGAAGAACCTGGTTACCCAGTGGCGTACTACTCCGCTGGGCTACGACTGGAACAACGACGGGCTCATGGACCTGATCATGCTCGACCACGAAGGCTACCTGTCTTTTTGGGAAAGATACCGTGAAAACGGAGTACTAAAGCTCAAACCCGGCCAGCGCATTTTCACCGGTGAAAGTACCAGGGGGTTTTCCGATAAATTTGAAAACGACGCCAACGGATTGCTTCGTCTGAACACCAAAAATGCGGGTGGTTCCGGACGACGTAAAATATGCATTGTGGATTGGGACCGCGACGGAAGACCGGACATTCTGGTAAATACTGAGAACATCAACTTTCTTCGGAACAAAGGCGAAAAAAACGGGCTTGTTATTTTGGAGGATATGGGACCACTCAGCAAAACGCGGCTGGCTGGTCATTCTACGTCACCCACCATTGTTGACTGGGACAAAAACGGAGTTCCCGATCTGCTGATAGGTGCTGAAGACGGACACTTTTATTTTTTGAAAAATAACAACTAGAATAATGAAATTTAACCCTGCTTCCATACTCAGCAAAACACCTCGGAAGCTTATTCTGGCGTGCTTTTGTGTAGCAATGATCGCCTGTCAGCAAAAAGGGGAAACAAGCGCCCCAAAAGCGGAGAATGAACACGGTCAGCCGGTTTATACCGACCGCCCTTTTATTCAGGATTACAGCATCAGGTATTATCTTGAACCTAATGCGCCGGTAACCGAACTTTTCGCGGTTTCGGCCGATCGCAATTACCACATTCATGTACTTTCCGATAAGGGAATTTTAGTTCCCGGAAACGGCAGTTTGATGTACCCGGGAAAACTGGTTCCCGATAAAGCCTATACCCAAATGTTGCCCAAAAACATCCGGGCCATGGCAACTTATCAAAACCATACCGTTTATTTGGATAACGCGCAAGTATTCAGTAACGGATGGGCGGGCAGCCTGCAAATCGATCATCAACTGCCCGGCGCCAGGATTTTTGCTCCCGGCAACGACTTTCATTTTCTGGTCTCTGATGGAAACTCCCTGCGTTACCTGGATAAAAACAGCGAGATTATTTGGGAAGGAACTTTCCCCGGGTTAAAACAGATCAAATTCCAGCCCGGAAAAAACCGTTTTCTATTGGTTTCTGCCAACGAAGTCGCTGCCTTTATTCCCGGTGGGCCTATTCACTCGCTTTTTGAAGAAAGTGGAATAACCTATGCCGAACCTATCAAAAATACCGACCAGATCGCCATCGGAACCACTAACGGCTATTTTTTATTTCCTGAAAAAACGAGGATCACCCGGGTGCCTTGCCCCGAAATCAATTGCATTACCGAAATAGACGGAACGCTTTGGTTCGGTTCTGCTAACGGAGCCTGGAAACTCAGCTCCAACGGCGAAAACAGCTACTATGCCGGCGAACGCTGGATTCCGGGTAATGATGTAAAAGACATTCAGAAAGGGCCCGAAAACAGCCTTTTGGTGGCTACCGACAAAGGCCTCGGACAAATCTTTTTTCAGCCGATGACGCTGGAAGAAAAAGCCCGTTTTTTTGAGAAGCAAGTGCGCGCAAAAAACATCCGCTACGGCTTTAACTGTAGCCAGAGCACGCTCAATCCGGATTATTCATCTGCCACCATGAATGTTCAGCCCAGCGATAATTTGTGGACAGGAATGTACCTGGCCAGCCAGCTATTCCGCTACAAAGTTACCGGAGAAGCCGAAGCCCGGCAAAACGCACTGGAAGCCTTTGAAGCCATGGAGCGGCTGCACACCGTTACCGGCATTGAGGGGCTTTTTGCACGCAGTTTTGAGCGCGACTACAAAATTGAAAATACAAAAACCGAAGGGTGGCAAAAAAGAGAGTTGCAATCGGGCAGCCCGGCTACTCTGTGGCTTCGGGCCAACGATCATCCCAACTGGACCTGGCGTTCGACGGCCAGCAGCGACCAAACCGTCGGGCAGATTTTTGCCCTCACAACGGTTTTGGAACTGGCCGACGACTCACTTTGGAAACAACGGGCACTCAACATGCTCGACCACCTGATGACCTACATCGTTGACAACGATATGTACATTATTGATGTGGACGGGCAACCAACCATGTGGGGTAAATGGAATCCTGACTATGTAAATAGCTTTCCCACCAACGTAGGCGACCGGAAATTGTACAGTTCCAACATCGTTGCATTTTTACAAACGGCCTACCAATTTACAGGAAACGAGAAATACAAAACGGCCGCTTACGGGTTAATGGAGAAGCACGGCTACCTCGAAAACCTGCTTCGCCCGTTTTCCGAGATCGGCCCCTCGAAAGACGACGAACTGAGTGCCATCCTTTCGCACGAATGGAACCACTCCGACGACGAAATGTATTTTCTGGCCTATTGGGGGCTTTACCCGTACGCTTTCACACCCGAACTAAAGGAGCAATTCAACACGGCCATAAAAGACCATTGGGAAATGGAGCGCCCGGAAAAAAATGCACTCTGGAATTTCACCTATGCGATGACCGGTGCCCCGGATTTTGATCTCACTCAATCCATTGAATTTTTACAGCAATATCCAATGGATTTACGCAACTGGAAAGTGGAAAACTCGCAACGGAAAGACATTGAACTAATTCCCGATAACTTTCGCGGACAAACCACAACTGAACTCCTTCCGCTCGGAGAAATTCCATTGTACCGCCATAACGGACAGATCTTTGAACTGGACCGGGAGGGCAACGGACAAACACTCATCAGCGCGGGAGATGTATGGCTGCTCCCCTATTGGATGGGGCGATATTTAGGAGTGATCAGCGCTCCTGAAAACAAGTAATAATTCTAAATCAATGGAAATGAAAAGATTTCAGATGAACAAAAGAAATACACAAACGATTTTCGTGCTTGGGCTTCTGCTCATTTCTCTTTTTTGTGTGACAACAACAAGTGCACAGGAAAAAACTACCAATGCAGAAAAACTGGGTTTCCCAAAAGGCAAGAAAGTGCTGCTGCTCCATTGCGACGATGCGGGGATGTGTGAAGAAGCCAACATTGCGGTTCAGGCGTATGTGCTGAAAGGCGACATTACTTCTGCCGCCGTAATGATGCCCTGCCCTGATGCAGAAGAAATGGTAGAGTGGGCCAAAACACACCCGCAAGCCGATATTGGCGTTCACCTGACCTTGACATCGGAATGGAAAACTTACCGCTGGGGGCCACTCACCCAAGCCGAAAAAGTTCCGGGTCTGATCGATCCCCAGGGAAAAATGTGGCCCGAAGTGCGGGACGTGGTTACACATGCTTCGCCCAACGAAGTGGAAATCGAAATCCGCGCACAAATCGACAAAATGATTGAACTCGGTCACCGTCCTTCGCACATCGATACGCACATGGGAACTTTGTACGGTTCGGCCGAATATGTGCGCGTTTTTATGAAAATTGCAGAAGAATATGGTATCCCGGCCAACGCAATTGATTTGTCGGATCCGGAAGTGGTGGCTTATTATAAAAAGGCAGGCTACCCGATTACCGATGACGTAATAGACATCCTCAAAGAATACCGTTTACCCAAGCTCGATAACTTCTCAAGTGTGCCTTCAGGAAAAACGTACGAAGAGAAGCGCGACAACTTTTTCAAGCTGGTGCAATCGCTGAAACCGGGACTTACCGAAATCATTTTTCATCCGTCGATTGTTACCGACAACATGAAAACCATTACCAATTCGTGGCAGCAGCGTGGCTGGGAAGCCGAGATGTTTTCAGACCCCGTTGTAAAACAATTTTTTGCCGATAACAACATCGAACTCACCAACTGGACCGGAATCATGAAACGGTTTAAGCAGCAAAAATAAGTAACACAGACACATGAATAAAAAGTCGTTTTTTCAATCCTTTACGATTCTCTTCGCCCTTCTTCTTTTGGTTTCGTGCCGGGAAGAGCGCGCCATCGACCGGATTCTGGAAGAGTTTCACAATGCCCAGTCTGATTACGTTATGGTAGCGGCACACCGTGCAGGCCACAACGGCTACGTCGAAAACTCCATTCCGGCAATCGAACATGCCATTAATATCGGGGTTGACATTATTGAACTGGATGTAAAAGTAACCACCGACAGTGTTGTGATTCTGAACCATGACCGGACCATCGATCGTACCACCACCGGAACGGGTGACCCCGAAAGTTATTCGTGGGCGGAGCTTCAAAAGTTCAGGCTAAAAATGCCCGACGGAACGGTAACCGATCTGCAACTGGCCACTTTTGAAGAAGCCCTGAACCGGGTTAAAGGAAAAGCAATGATCGACATCGATCTGAAAACATCGAACCTGAAACCCGTTTTTGACGTGCTGCAAAAGACCGGCACGCTGAACCAGATCATCTTTTTCGACAGCGATTTTGAGATTTTGAAAGAGGTGCAGGCGCATTTTCCGACCGCCAATGTAATGCCACGCGCACGTTCGTTCGGAATGGCGGATACGGCTTTAATGATCTTTGATGCGCCCGTGGTTCACATCGACGATTCCTTTTATACCAACGAACTAACTCTGCTCATAAAAGGAAAAAATGCTCGGATCTGGATCAATGCACTCGGCGACCAGGACCGTTTGATCAATGCAGGCGAATCCGACCAGGCTCTTGCGAACCTGCTGGACAAAGGTGCCAATATCATCCAGACCGACGAGCCCGAAAAGCTGATTCCGCTCTTGGAAGCGCGGGGACGACGAAAATAAAAGTAGCTTCAGATAAATCAGTGAGACTCTGATTTCAGGAGCGCTAGTGAACTGAAATTATGAAGTCGAACTCCTGCCCGTCCGGCAGGCGGGGATCCCGATGCACCGCCCCTTGGGGCGAATTAAGAAATATCATGCCTTTGATACCCCGTTTGCTTGCAGCGGGGTAGTTCATTTGAAATATTGAGTCAGAAAAAAAAAGACTGTCCAAAAAGTTCTTTTGTGTTAGATTGAACTTACGATTTGTAAGTAATCACAAGGATTTTCACCCCTAGATCCCCTATAGGGGACTTTAAGCCTTCCATCAGCTAACGGAGAGGCATGGACGGGTAAGATGAAAGTCGATCATAAATTGCAAGTCTCTTTTAAAATAATTTGACGCTTTATACCGCCTCTTTGTTTTTAATGAGGCACCCCGATTTTGTGCTTTTCCGACAAATAACGGGCAATCAGCTCCACTGAATTTACAAAGTAATTACCGGCATACGAATCAAAATAGCTTAGATCGTCATCAGCCGCTACCTCTTCTTTGGGAATTACCAGGTTGGGGCATCCCTGGCTGGCTTCGCCCACCAATTCAACCAGCCCTTTTCTCGGCCGCTCGAAATCAATAAAAATTACCTCCAACTCATCATACAAGCGCGGATAATAGTTCAACACGCCCAGAATTTGCGCCGAGTACGGACAATAATACAAAGTATCTTCGCCAAGGGCTTTATCGGTAAAACCGGGTTTTAATAAAAATAGCTTTGCCATGCTGCATTTCTTTTTCTGTTAGTAACTACCATTAACAACCAAAAGGCAAAAAACGTTCGCGATTCGTTTACTCTCCGGTGCACAAGCTTATTCAAAAAACAAGGCGAATAGCCTTTCGGTCTACCCGCCCTGTTACCATAAGCCTCTAACTAACCTTATTTTTCTTTATCATAAATAAGTGCTGAAGTAATTGCAACCCTGTATCCTTCGGGCACGTCGGCAGCAACCAGCTCCAACAGAACATCGCCTTCCGGAAGTTCGTAATTCCAGTAAACATCTGTTTTTCTTACAGCTACCTCAGTTGGCAGCGTTAGCACATCTATTTGTTCGCCATTCAGCAAAACATTTACTTTTAAATCTTTTTCGGGCAAGGCACCATTGGTTCGTTGCGCATAACCGGTCAAAACAACACCTGCACCTTTAAAATCAATCTGATAGTTCTTTTGTGCATGTGTGATTTGTTTTTCGGCAAGCGGCCACTGATGTTCAACACGTTCTCGCGGATATAAACCATCAAAGGATTGCTCCAAACGAACCGGCACAACTTCCTGGTAAGCAATTACCACGGAGTCATTGGTTATCTGTCCGCCTCCGCGTTCAACCATTTGCAAGGCATGCTTATACCCCAGCTGATAAACATCGTTCAGCGCCAGATCGGTATAACTGAAGTTGCGGTCTTCCACGCGGTCCAGGCCTTGTGTCCAGTAGTCCGGAATATTGCTGAATCCGATCATCGTGCCTAAAATTCCTGCGGCATTCGACGGGTTACAATCCGAATCCTGCCCGGCACGGGTACTGATGTCAATGGTTTTTCCATAATCGCCGTCGCCGTAAAGCAAACCCAACACAATGTAGGCAGCGTTTAAGCTCGCATCAATATTAAAAGCTTTGAACACACCGTCGGGGCATCCTTTTTCGAACGACCATTTGCGCTGGATTTCAAACCAGTTTCGTTTCCAGTCATCCGGGAATTCTTTGTGCCACTTGATTACATCGGCAATCAACTGGTAAAACCGGCTTTCCTTCGGTAGAGTTTTTAACGCCTCGTTAACTACAAACTGAATATCGTCGGAAATAAAAGCCTGTGTATACATACCGGCCACAAAAACGCCACCGTACCAGCCATCACCATAGTTCATGATGTGTCCGATGCGGTCGCACAACCCAGAAGAGGCATTGATCATTCCGGGTGACATCAGCCCTGCAAAATCGGACTCAATCTGAAAATCAATATCGTCAGCATGCGGGTTATTCAGGAAATGGCCCGATGCAGGCGGCATAATTCCCTGAAGAATGTTGTAACGGGCAGCCTGGTTGGCATGCCAAAGCATGTAATCAGCCGTAGCAAATGCCATTGCGTGCAGAGAGTCGGGAGCATCAATACCGTGTTCTTCAAATACTGACACAAACGTCAAATCCATATACACATCGTCGTACAAACCCGGAAACTGATCGTACCACATGGTCATTTGGTGTTCGTCCCAGGCAATTGGCACCTGGTCGTTAATCATGGATCCCAACCATTTGAACTCAGTCGGTCCGCCATATGAACAACCAATAACCTGGCCTGCCCATCCTCCTTTTATTTTGTCCTGAAGTTCAGCTTTACTTAATTTAAACGTTGAACTCTTGTTGCCTCCCGACGGAGACTCGGCTGAGGGTGAACTACAGCCAATAGCTGCCAGCAACAATCCGGCAACACCCACACGTAACATTTTCATACTATTAAGATTGTTTGTTTTCAAAGGTATAGTATGGAACTCGCATGTCCATCAACTGACGGATAACCATCTTCCATAATGTAATTATTTTACATGCTCGTTTCATTTCTTATATTTTAATGTAAATTATTCATTTACTCTCCTTTTCCAGAATCAATGTGCCTCTTTCCAACGATCCCTGTCCTACCCTTTCTGCACAACACCGATTAATATGGAAAAGTGTACTCGAACAGCTTTTCTGAACGGGTACGGATATAGGTATTAAAAGAAGTGGCTCCTTCCGTCAGCTCAATCACTCTGGCTCCGCGATCCAGGATCTCGGTATACGCCGGAACGTAACCTGTTTTCCTCCCGTAGGCAAGAGCAACTCCAAATAAACCTCCGATATAATCATTGTTATGATCATGTCCAACAAAAACTCCTTTTACATCATTCATTTCCACAAAAGCGGATAACAAACCTGTATTTATCGTGGGAGCATGAACTTTTTCGGTATTGTTTCCCAAAGTACCTTCCTGCTCGCGCACCACCGCATATTCAGGCAGTGGGATGTGAAAAAACGCCAACGCCGGAATTACACGTTTGTTTTTTTCGGTAAACTCCCGACTTGTTCTACGGTACCAGTCAATCTGGTCGTGTTTCACCCATCCGTAGCCACTTACTTTTCCGTGATCAGAATATGCTTTCGAGTCAAACAGATAAACCACCATTTCATCCTGGTCTCCGTTGGACGAAAGAATGGGCAAAGAACAATTTCCCTGCCCTGAAACTTCCTTGATCTGGTTGCTTGTTACACTCATCGGATTTTTGCTCAAATGCTCCAGAATCGTACTGGTTTTCAGATCCGTTTCGGTATCATGGTTTCCAAAATTAACCGCAAAGGGTACCCGTAATTCAGTCATTGGTTGGGTTACGCGGTCCCAGCCGGCTACCGCAGGTGAAGATACCACCACATCGCCTGTAAAGACAACCAGATCAGGTTTTTCTTCTTCAATCAAAAGCCGCATCAATTCGATGGTACTATCGTTCTGGGCTTTGTGCTTATCTGAATGCACATAATGCAGGTCGGTAAACTGAATGATCTTGAATTTCTTATCCTTAAACTTCAGGCCTGGTCCGGCCGATACGCTCAAACCAATGCATGTAAAAAGAACAACAGCAGTTAATAATTTTCCTTTTCCAACGAACTTGTTTAACATTCTCATAGTTATTTTTCAAAATTTCAAGGAGTGAAACACTTTACCGCAGGCCTGCCATAAACTGCATTTGTGTGGTAAAGCCTTTCACTCCAAAAGTTTATATTCAATCGCTTTTAATTTCTATTCTTTCAGTGTAACCCTGAAATTGTCCCAACCCATCTTCAGCGGTTCACCCGCAGGCGATTCAATCCGGATATTAAAGGAGCCAATGTAGTCCTTGTTCCCGGCAAAATCAACCGGAATTACCCTTTCCAGAGGGAAACGAACGGTTTGCCACACACCTAAGCTTTGCACCACCAAGTCGGCCGGTGTTATCTTAGCCGGAGCATGATTCCAGTAATTATAAAGATAAAAGTGAGTATTCATAATCGGCAGGATCATATTCAGCTCAAATTTTACTTCATACTTATCCGGATTGTCTTTCATATCAGCTGTGTATGGGAACGCAGCGCCTATCAGGTACGACCAGCCACTACCTTCGCTTCCAACCGTAAGCAGAGAATAGTTACCATCTACCGGTTCCGGATCTTCCCAGCCCCCAACGTAAGCGATGCCACTTGTTCCCTTGTAGGGCACATCATCAAAATTGGTTACCAGATTCTGACGGTCGCGGTAATAGCCCGGACAAACAGCCCTGGCATTGTATTTTTTATTGACCAGTTCAATTTTGATATTTTCGTTGGCATCAGCAGGAACAGCTACAGTTAAAAAGTTGCTGCCCACCTGGATTACCGGTTGCTCTTTTCCTTCAAAAACAACAACGGTGTTTGACGAGTCCACTTCGTACAGATTGAAAAACTCTCCGTAAATCTTCATCGTGTCGCCCGGAGCTGTATACTCGTTGAACATTCCGGTTAATTTGATGGCCGGAATATTTACCGTAAAGTCGAAATCGAAAGAACCACCTTCTGTGGTCACTTTCACTTTATTTGTGATTTCAGATGGCATGGCAATCGGTACCTGAAGGTACAACACATCCTCTTCGTAATACACCTCTTCAATCGCTACCAAAACATCGTTAAAGGAAATTTCGGTTGCTTTCTCAATGTTCTTTCCCTGGATAGCGATCCAGTCGCCCATCTCTCCGGAGGCAATTACCGAATCGAGGGCATAAAGCGATGTTATTTTTGAAAATACAGGCGCTTCGGGCACCAGTTCATCCTCCTGACAAGCTAAAACCAGCAGCACACAACACCCGATAACAAGGCCTTTGAAATATATGGTTGTCAATAATTTATTCATAATTCGTGTTTTTATAGTGAAATGAATGGCTTACCACCCCGGGTTATTTGTTTCGATAAACGGGTTGGTGTTGATCTCATTGGCCGGAAGTGGAAGCAGCAAGTGCCTTTTTTGTCTTCTTTTAATGACATCTTTCTCATCCACATCAATGGCATTCATGGTTTGCAGGTAAATTCCCCAGCGTAACAAATCAAACTTACGGATCCCTTCTGCAGCAAACTCTTTCACGCGTTCTTCCAAAATATACGAGCGGAATGACTCCTGGGTCCAGGCCCGGGTTTCCCCGATTTCCCCAGCCAGGGTACTGTTGTTCCTGAAATTCAGTTTTTCCACCTGGGTAATTGCTTCAGGAGTTGGTCCACCGTTTACTTCGTTGGCCGCTTCGGCATACAACAAAATTACTTCGGCATAGCGCAGGAACGGGAAGTTGAAATCGGTCCGCTGTCCATCCAGCGGCACTGTTACCTGGTAAAATTTCTTCAGCTTCGATCCGTACAAATGTGCACTGTAATAGAGGATGTCCGACGGATCGTATCCATCCAAGCCTAAACGCACTTTTGCGCTATCCTTGGCCGGGTAATACGAATAAATCAGTTTCCCTGCAGAATTTGTCGATACCGGCACCCGGTGAACAACTCCCCATTTCACCCGGCCGTCGTTTTCTTCGAAGAGCTGATACCAATGATCGCGCTGCACATAGTAGCCCGACGACATCACGCCTGTTTCTTTAAAATAACCCGAATAGTCGGTTGCCACATAGTTGCTGGTTTCGGTGCTTCCCGGTGTTGTTTGAAGCGTAAAAATGAATTCGCCCCGGTTCCGGCTTGCCACCGACCACAACTCCTCCTGCGAAGGATAAAGCATAAAATCGTTGGATTGAATAACTTCCATGGCCTTGTCCATCGCCAGTTTGTAATACTCTGCAGAGTTGAAACCTTCGTAGCCAGCAACCTGTGTTTTCTGGAACGTAAGTTTTTGCGGAACAGGAATAAACTGTTTCGCTCCGTTTTCATTGTAAAAATGACCGGGGCCGCCCATTACCGAAATATTCCCTGAAGCCATTGACGCCGAGCCAATGGTTGCATATACCTTTGCCAGCAAAGCTTTTGCAGCTCCCCGCGAAACATGACCGATTTTGTATTCGGGATCCTGTGTTGAGTACATGGCTTCTTCAGCAAACTTGAGTTCTTCAATAATGTGCTCGTACACTTCTTTGATGGGCGAACGTGGCTTGTAAAGGTCGGCACCTTCAGCAATCGATTCTTTGTACAAACACAAGTCACCAAAAAACTGAACCAGGTTGAAATAACTCCATGCTTTTAGAAAAGCCAATTCGCCCATGGCATTTGCTTTCACATGTTCAGGAATACTCATTTTGGCAATCAGCGATTTGTGGTAGTTCGCCCGGTGAATGGTAATGTAGTAGTAGTTGTAAAAGTTGATCACCGATCCGTGCTCGTAAAAGTTTCCGGCACCAAGCGTACCAAAAGCCCAGGCCGGCCCACTTTGATAGTCGCAATCGAAGTTAACCACGGTATGGTAATTTCCCCATTCAAAACCGTAATTCAGCGAGTTGAATGCCCCCGTCACCAGTTGATCGTAATTGTTGTTATTAACCAGGTCTTCACCTGCGATAAAAGTATAGGTCTTTTCTTCCAGCAAATCAGCACATGAAGCCAGAAAAAGCCCAATTACAAGGGTTGCCAGATATTTTATATGTCGATTCATAATGTCAAGGTTTTAATGGGTTAAAATTCCATTTTAAAGCCAAAAGTTATTGTCCGTGCACTCGGGTACGAAGCCATATCAACTCCCCTTCTCGAAACATCGCCTCCGAAAGTATTGACATCGGGGTCGTACCAGCGGTATTTGGTAATGGTGAAAAGGTTGTTCACACTTGCGTTTAGTTGCAACGACTGAATCCAGGGAGCCGGATTACGGAAGAGATAACTAAAGTTCAGGTTTTTCAGACGCAGGTAAGAACCGTCTTCCACGTATCTGTCAGAGGCTTTCATGCTTCGCGTAAACGTTCCGTCGGGGCGTGGAGCTGTTGCACCTTCCCGGTTTTCAGGAGTCCAACGGTTATCGTAAATAAAGTGCGGCATATTACTAAAGCCCGACAAACTGTAGCGTTTTATGTTAACGTTCAGGATATCGTTTCCATAAGTTCCCTGCAAAAAGAAGCTCATTGTAAAGTCTTTCCAGGTAACCGTATTGGTAAGTCCGTACAGAATTTTTGGATTGGTATTTCCAATAATCTCCTTATCCCGGTCATCCACTATTTTATCGTTGTTGGTATCCATGTATTTCACCTGGCCAATCATGCTTCGAATGCGGGAATCTGTTTCGTCCTTAAACTGAGGATCGGCGCGCACTTCGGCTTCACTGTCGTAAAAGCCGTCTTCCCTGTAGCCATAAATCAAACCAATTGGCTCGCCGTTTCTCCGCAGGAACATACTCTCCATTCCCCAGGCAACATCAGAGAACTGATCGGCTTCCAGGCCATCCACTTTGTTTTTGTTAAACGAAGCATTGGCATCCACTTTCCAGCTGAAATCCCGTTGCGAAAAGATGTACACGCTTCCGGCCAGTTCCAAACCTTTGTTTTCCACCTCGCCATAGTTCGACGCCAGTGTTGAAAACCCTGTACTTGCCGGGATAAAGCGGTTCTGAAGCAAATCCACTGTTTTTTTATGATACAGGTCAACATTCAGGTTTACGCGTTTATTAAGCATGGTAATATCCAAACCAAGGTTGCTTTGCGTGGTTGTTTCCCATTTCAGATTTGGGTTGGCAGGACCTCCCCAGCGCGATTCGGCATAACCACTGGCCAGACGGCCGTCGTACGGATAGTTCAGTGCCACCATCCGTGAGCGGGTAGCGTAGGCGCTAATCCCCTGGTTTCCGGTTTGTCCGTAACTGGCGCGAAGTTTCAGGTCATCAAAAATCCCCAGGCTTTTGATAAAATTTTCGTCGGATAAACGCCATGCAAAAGCCACTGAAGAAAAATCGGACCAGCGGTTTTCCTCCGAGAAACGACTCGAACCATCACGACGGTAAGACACAGTAAACAGGTACCTGTCTAACAAGGAGTAGTTTACCCTGCCGAGGTAAGACATCAATGAACTTTCTCCGCGGGTACTGGTGTTGGTTTCCTGGTGAAGCGCTGCTCCCATGTCGTTTTCCTCTGTCAAATCATTCGGGAATCCGGTCGCACTCATTGTTTTACCACCCCAGTTCACGTTTTCATAAGTCCAGGCAAGCACAGCATCAATCCGGTGATTCTCGTTCAACTCTTTGTTGAATTTCAGAATCGATTCCAGGGTTGTGCTTTCATAAAAGTTATCAGCCTGTCGTCCGTAACCGTTTTTAGGTGCCAAACCCTCGGCCACCCAACGGTTGTAGTATTCGTTTCGGGTATTTTTGTTGTTTCCGTAACCCAGGTTTTGTCTAAATTTCAGAAAGTCAGTAAACGTAATTTCAGCAAAAGCCGAGTTAAAAATATTAAGCGCTCCCACTATGTTTTTAGCGGTACGGGTATACAAATAAGGGTTCGCCAGCCCGGACGAAGTATCTTCGGTATAGCCAGAGTCGCGATCCGGATCAAAAACCGGACGGGTTGGATTGAACGAAATGGACGACGGAATTACCCCGTAGTTTTCGCTGTTGGTCCGCGCCAAACGGTTGGTCGATTTCGTAATGCTCAGGTTATTTCCAACCTCGATCCATTTTGAGATCTTTTTGGTGATATTGGAACGAACCGTATAACGTTTGTAGAAAGAGTTTACAATCACCCCTTCCTGATCCAGCATACCGGCAGAAAACAGGTAATGTCCTTTTTCATTTCCTTCCGAGAAACTCAGGTTGTATTCCTGGGTAGCCGCAGTTTGAAAAATCTGATCCTGCCAGTTGGTACCGCCACCTTCATACCCATTCCGGAAATCATTCGGCCCCGGGTAGTAAGTGCTGTCAACAATCATTTCCAGACCGGTTTCCGGGTCGGTTTCTTTGCTGTACGACCAACGCCCGTTTACCGGGAACGGCAAGAAGTCGTCACCAACATATTCTTTGCCATCATAGGTATAACCATTGATTACCTGCTCATTCCGGTATTCGGCGTAAGTAGCAGCATCCAACACATCAATTTTACTGATCACATTGGATACGCCAAAATTTGAACTGAAAGTAACTTTTGCTTTCGCCACTCCCTGCCCTTTGGTAGTAATAATAACAACTCCGTTGGCCGCACGGGAACCATAAATAGCTGTTGCCGAAGCATCTTTTAATACTTCGATCGATTGAATATCGTTGGGGTTGATCAGGCTTAGCGGGTTGTTTCGCTGCTTGTCGCCAAAAGTTCCCGGTGCGGGTGCTTCTCCTGCCTCAAATGGAACCCCGTCAACAATGTACAACGGTTCGTTACTGGTAGTAAAAGAGTTGGCACCACGAATTAAAATATTTATTCCGGCCCCGGGAGCACCGTCAGCCTGCTGCACCTGAACACCTGCCAGCCGGCCCTGAAGTGCCTGGTTGATTCCCTGTGGGTTGGTTTGCATCAAGTCTTCGCTTTTTAGGGAAGAAACCGAACCGGTTAAGTCGCGTTTGCTTACCGAACCGTAACCAATAACTACCACTTCGTCCACTCCAATGGCCATATCCTTTAGAACCACATGCAGTTCTTTTTTTCCTTTTACTGCAACTTCCAGCGTTTCCATTCCTATAAATGAAAAAACCAAAACGGCATCCGCCGGAATATTATTCAGTCGGAACTGCCCTGTTTCATTGGTTACCGTTCCATTGGTGGTTCCGGCCACAACGACCGTAACCCCCGGAAGTGGAGCTCCATGAGCATCAACAACTTTCCCCTTCACTTCCCCTGAAGACTGGTCAGCCAAGCTCCCATTCTTTCCTAAAGAATCGTCTTTAAACAGAAAAATCTGACGGTCGTTAATGGAGTAGGCCACTCCGGTTCCCCGCAAAATTGCCTTCAATACTTCATCAACCTTCTTTTCTTTTACTTTTATGTTGACAGTTTGCTCTACATCAACCATGTCTTTGTTGTAAAGAAAAAAGAATTCCGACCTCTTTTCAATCTCGTCAATCACCTCCTCCAGCGTGGCTTTGTTCATATCCAGCGAGAGCTTTGCCTGCTGCGAATACGAGCTTACAGCAAAAGCCTGGGAGATTGAGACAATCACAAGAATAATAGTGAATCGCATCATTTTAATCAGTTCTATCAAACCATGGCACAACCATGACCTGAGATTGTGTTTTTTTTTCATAAATTTGTTCATTGGTGGATTTAATTCCTAGCATAATTAATTCTACATCAAGACAGGGCTGGTACGGGAATACCGCCCTGTTGTCATTTTGGATTTACTTCATTGGCAATCTGTTTGTTTTTTGTTGATTTATAACTTTTATTCTTTTAACCATATCTCAACCCGTTCACGGTCAAACGTTCCGTCCAACCGGCTCGTTCTTTTGTGAACCTCGTACCGGATGGGTGCTACCGAGGCCAACATCGAACATATTTTCTCCAGGCTTTCATCCTGAAATGTTGCTCTGAAGATCAAGGCTTTTAGCTCGTCTCCATGCAAAATAATTTCTGAATTGTATTTCCGCTCCAGTCGTCTGGCCAGTTCAGCCATCGGAACATTCCGAAAAATCAGCAGCCCGTCTTTCCAACTGGTATAAGCTTTCGAGTCGATGGCTCTTTTCTCCATCTTCCGGGTTTCCTTGCAGTAGATCAGTTGTTCATCGGGCTGTAGGGCAAGCTCTTCGTTGGTGGCCTGGCAAGAAACTTTCACTCGCCCCTGTTCCAGAATTACTTCGGCGATGTCTTCGTTTTCATAAGCCACCACATTGAACCGGGTTCCCAATACATCCACATCCAGAAACGGTGTTTTCACCCGAAACTTTTTCCGTTTGTTATGGACCACGTCAAACCAAACTTCTCCCGACACTTCCACTTCCCTCTTTTTAAAATCAAGCGGATACTTTACCACCGCACCGCCGTTCAACCATCCCTCCGTTCCATCGGGTAAATGAAACTTGGTTCGGGCACCGATCGGAGAATGAATTTCAGCCCAGCTGTCGGTATGTCCGTAGAATTTAATTCCAAAATAAGCCAAGGTGGCTCCAAACAGCAAAGCCGGCAACAGAAGCCATACTGCCACTCTCGCAAACCGTAACTGAAATCTGTTCCGGCCACGATCTGCTGACGGTTCTTCTTTTCCAATCTGCCGGTGCAACTGATCCAGCAAGAACTCCAGCTCCTCCTCCGACATTCCTTCTCCTCCTGCTTTATCCCAATCCTTTTTCAGCATTTGCTTTAATTCGTCGTCCAGCGACTCATTTTTAAAATAGGAAGCCACTGACAGGTAATCGTTAAATGAAAACCGCCCCGTCTTAAACCGTGCTATTTTATCCTGTTTAGTATTCATTCTTGTACGTTATATCCTTTAACTTGATTTTTCCACTACCGGGAAATTGAAAAAAATGAAATATTTTTTTTTGAGTCTTCCGCTACTCGTTGTCAGGCAAGAAAAACATCCAAAAAAGAAGCTCTGAAATGTTATTGCGCCTTAGCTCTTCCCTGAGTTGTTTCATTGCCGCAGCCAAATGATTTTCAACGGTATTGGGCGAAATACCAAATTCTTCGGCGATCTGTTTTACCGGCCAGCCTTCGTATTTTCGCTTCAGGAAGATTTGTTGACGACGTTCAGGAAATTGCAGAATTATTTGTTCAACCTTTTCCAGCAAAGACCGGAAATCCACCACCCGGTCCAGGTTGTTTTCCTGTTTTAGCAGGGAATAAATCAGTTCGTCCCGTGCATGGTTATCACGCAGTTTTCGGAGAAAGTATTTTTTGACCCGGCTGTATGCAATGGTAAAAAGATAGGCATTGAAAGAACATTCCGGTTTCAGATTTTCGCGAGATTCCCAAATGTACAGGAACACGTCCTGCACAATTTCCCGCGACTCTTCTTCGGATTTCAGGTAGCTCATGGAGAATTTGTACAGTCGTTGAGAATACTTTCTGAACAAGTGATCAAACGACTTTACATCTCCCGATTTTAAGCTTTTTACGGCGTTATAATCAATCGAAATTACTGGCTTCACGTCCTTCATTTTAGTGCGATCCGACCCAACAAACAAGCAACCGAAGTTGCCCGATGGAAATGACAGAAAATTGAGTTTGCTTCTCTTTTGCCAGTTTTAGTAAGTTTAGTCTCATTTGTTTAGTTATTAGCTTATTGATATGGTTGAGTTTATGTTAGTTGGTTGAAATCACCGGAAAAGCGCCGGTGTAGCCTCTTTATCCCGGATCGGCTCAAAACTCCGCGGATCCAGCTGCACTTTTGATTTCACCAGCTCCGGAACATTGAATGCTTTGGTAAACTTCTGACTAAAAAGCGGATCCTTAAAGGGGAGCAAAAATGGCTTGTGAAATTTCCCGACTTTGTCAAAAAAGGCGATGTACGAACGTGTGTAAAGCCCGTCCTGACGGCGACTGCTAAAAACCATCCAGCGTCCGGTTGAAGACCAGGAATGATAACTGTCGGCCTGCGCACTATTTAACTCCGGACGGCTGATTTCTTTGGTTGCCAGATCCAAAAGTATCAAGTCACTTTCGCAGTGCCAGATCGAGAAGTTTCCATAATCCGATTGGCAATAAACCAGGTAACCTCCATCCGGCGACACGCGCGGAAAAGAAATGCTCTTCCCACTATCGGCAGCATTCACCATAAGCTCCGGCTGCCCAAACTGCCTGCTTTCCGGATCAAAAGCCACCCGGTACAAATCGTAGCGGATTTCATCGTATTGATCGGGGGGCAACGCTTTTGCGGCGCAATAAAACAAAGTCTTTCCATCCGGTGCCCAGGTAGGGAAGGTTTCCAAAAGTTCTTTGGTAGCAAGCTGTTTTGGCTGACTGATTGCCTGCTTTCGGGTATCGTACAAAACCAGGTCTGACAAGGTATCCAACACTTCCACTTGCTTCTCGGGCAGCGCATGAAAGCTTTGTACAATGTTATTGACCGAGAATGCCACAAAATCACCACCCGGATGCCAGGCCGGATAAACTGCAGACGACAGTGTCTTTGCCGTCTTGGTCTCCACTTTCGAGAGTTCCTGTTCCTGCCAAAATACAGTTCCTGCTCCCGATCCGCCACGCATGTGAAAAAGCATATTGTCCGGATCATTCATCCGAAAAGAATGGCAATTAACACAGCCACCATGGTTTACCTCGTTGGTAATAATGGGGCTTTCTTCAAAATTTTCGAGGCAGCGCTGGTAAATCCCCATGCTTTTCCAGGTTTCAAATCCCGGTTCAATCAGGCGGTAAACCAGGTACGAATCAATCCGGTCCGCAACCACCCGGTTTTCAAACTGCTGAAAACGCGCCCAGCGTCCCTCTTTCCGGGCCAGAATTTCAACGGAATATTTGCCTCCTGTACTTTTTGCAGCAAGCTGCTTCCACTGCTTCATATCCAATTCAATTTTTCCTGAATTGGAATGAATGGAAAACAGCAATTCCTTTTCAACAAAAAAGCAAGCTATAAATTCGTCATAATCTTCTTGTATCTGAAAGTTTAACGGAGCAATATTTTCAGGAATGGTCACCTCCGCATAGTCGGGGAATAGTTGCGGAATACGGTCAATCCGAACATCTGCTTTTGGCAACTGTTGCTGGCAGGCACTAAAGAGTAAAATCATCAACCCCCAAACTACCTCAAATAAAATGTATCTTTCACCCTTTCCCATTTCAATAAAAATAAAAGTAATACCAAAATGTAGTGCCAAAGGCAGCTTCTAACTGATAGGCAGCCTGGCTACCCCTATTCCTGCTTAAAGCCTGTGCAAACTCCTCGAACCGATGAAAAACAGCAGGTTCCACCTGAATTTCATCCAGTGATTTTCCGCTCAGATTTTGATACAAGAGTACGGCTTCGGCAAGCGAACCACTAAGTTGCCCGGGAAAGCGATCCGGGTTATTCAACACAAGTTCTGTCAGTTTCTCCAACTTCTTGTCGAGCAACAAACTGGCCGTATAATAATCAAAAGCAGCGTCGTTCTCCGGGCAATTTTGCAACAGCTCATCCGCCTTCAAATCAAAGCCACGAATATCGGATGTAAAATCCGAGTGCACCTGAAAAGGATAGTTGACCGTTTTAAACTCGGGAGCCGATGCAGCCTGCTCCATTTGCTCACGAAACCGGGAAGCGCAATCCTTGTAGAAAAGGGTTTCTTCCAACAGCGATACGTATTTTTCGGCCAACACCAAGTGTCCGTTTGCCAGACTGGTTTGGGCCATTCGCTTTACTGCCCGCGGGTTCAGCCCATGCGATACGGATGATTCAAAAGCCCAGCGAAATGCCTCGTTGTAGTAATGAAGCTGATAAAACACTTCTCCTCCCACAAGAGAGGCCAGCCGGTTTCGCTCCCAACGCAGGCGAAGGCCTTTGCTCCCAATTTGCGGATATTCAAAAAGCTGCTCCGTCAAAAGCCCTTGTTTGGCTAGTGCGAGATTGGAGTAATATATAACCAGCTGATTGACTCCCGGGTAGCTTTTGCCCAGCTCAAGCACCTTTTCCCATTGCTCGTGCTGTACGTAGTAATCCATTTTCAGAATCAACTCCTGCTTTTTGTTTAATCCGTAATGATCAACACCCCAAAAGCCAACGCTCAACAGAACAACTGTCAATCCAATCGTTTTGAAATTCCAGCCCGACCAGGCTTTACGTATTTGAAGAGGAAAAAGCCAGGCCACAATCAACAAAGCCGGCAAATAAAGTAAGTTCACAAGCCCCCAGCGATAAAGCGATTGATCTATCTGAATAAAAGGATAGCCCAGAAACACATCGAAAGGCAAGAGAAAAACGCCCCAATAGCCTACTGCCAACCAAGCAAAGCCAAGCAAACAGTAACCCAAAGGGAGCAATATATCGGACAATTTCCGGACCTCGTTCAATGTAACTAACAGACATAAGATCAGGAAGACAAACGCATAAGCGCCAGCCAACCAAAACAGTAATGGCCAGCCGAAGGCAAACCCTGCCAAACGCCACCATTTGTTCTCCACCTCTAAATAAAGGCGAAAGCCAAGCAAAACCACAATGAAGTGAAATGAATAAACCGGCGAGTAATGCAGGTTGGTTTGAAGCATCAATATCCCGAGTACCGGCAAAAAGGACCAAAATAAACCATGAACATTCAGCTTTTTCAGATTGCTTCGGATCAGAATAAACAACAGAACTCCGACTGCGGTAAGTAAAAAAGCGCCAAGCCGGGGATAATAAAAAAACTGCACCAAAAAAGAACCGGCATATTCAAGCGGTTTTCCCGGGCGCCCCAGAAAACCAGCCAGGTAGTCGACACTAAAAGAAAAAAGCTGGGTTTGTTCAAAATGCCATAAGAGATAGGGCGTACTGCCCCCGAGAAATAAGCCGTAAAGCGCAAAGAAAATGCCGGCGACAAGTAAAAGCAGACGCCTTTCAGAAAACAATTTTCCAAATACACGGAGTTTCGTTCTATTTTTGAACCCTGTATCCATAATGGTCCTCCAACCAAAAGGAAAAATAAGTTTTACTCTGCCTTAAAAACGAACCAACTAGTTCTTTTTCAAAATTGCTTCGAGAGGCAGATGATCTGAAGCATACGTTTCATTTACAGTCTGATAATCCAGCATTTTAAATTGACCACTTGCCTGTTCGTTCAACAGGATGTAGTCCAGTGTACGATCCGGATTATCAGCAGGAAAAGTCAACGGACAATTTTCGCAGCCGAAAATAAGAGATTCTTTTAACTTACTCATCACCGGATTGTCCGGTTTCATATTAAGATCGGCACCAATTACCAACGGATATTGTTGATAAGCCTCTATTACATCGATCATGGTTTTTACCTGGAGCAAGCGGTCATCATCTGACAGATGATCAAGATGAGCAGAGCCAAAAGCCATCAGGCTACCGTCAGGCAACTGCACTTTTACCAAGGCCAATGCCCTGATTTCAGATTTGATGCTGTCGCGAACAGGCAGGCGATATCCCTGAGCCTCCACAATCGGGAAGCGTGAAAGCACAGCCACACCATAGTCGCCCCCCGAACGGTCGACTGCCTTGGCAAAGAAATAGTTCATCCCCGTCATTTTCGCCAATTCTTTCGCCTGATGAACGGTTTTCCCCGAGCGTTCGGTAAATACATCCACTTCCTGCAGGGCCACCAAGTCGGGTTTTATGCGATTAATTGCCTCTCCGATAGCGGGTAAATCAATCAGATCCCAACCTCCCGAAGGAGGATGAGCAATCCGGATATTGTAGCTCAATACCCGGATTGCATCTTGTTTTGTATTTTGCGGGCACAGGGGTTCAGTGGCTTTTGCAAACAGCCCGGCGCATAAAGCCAGAGCAAGCAGCAAGCACCTCATCCTCCCCCAACTTACCTCTTTTCTAAAGCCCATCAACTACCTGGTTAAAGTAAGCGATGTTTTGCTTGATATCAGGCACTGAGTTATCCCAGTTGTATTCGTACTCGATCGAGAAAAGGCCTTTGAATCCCTGGCGGTCCAGTTCTTTTAACATCCCTTCCACATCACACACACCACGTCCCCAAATTACATCGTGTTGTTCAGCTTCGCCCTCTTCTTTTTCTTTCACATCTTTAAAGTGAAGCGATTTCAAACGGCTCCCGTATTGTTTCAGGCCTTCCACCGGATCAACACCCATGCGTTTCCAGTGACCAACATCGGCACACGCGCCAATGCGATCGCTCAAGCCTTCAACAGCCTCCAGGAACATCTCGGGTTTCCAGTAATTCGATGGTTTCGGGTGGTTGTGAATCGCCACATCAACCTTGTATTTGTTGGCCAGTTCGTCCACATACTTCAGGTGTTTGTATTCCGGCTCGCAGGTAATAATTTCAATTCCCATTGCATTGGCAAACTGGAACAATTGCTCCCACTCGGCTTCATCTTTACAGATTACCACTCCGCTGGCCATCAGTTTTACGCCTTTCGACTTGGCATAAGCCAATACCTGCTTTTGTTTGGCTTTATCCATCCGGAAGTCCATCACTCCTTCCATGTCGCCACCCAATGTTTGTCCGTAGTAAATTTCGGCGTATCCCAGCCCCAGTTCAGCCACCTTGTCAATGGCTTCCTGAAAAGTAAAACGATGAAAACTATAGGTTTGAACACCCAGCTTCCAATCTTTCTTTTTTGATTTTTCTGCTCCCATACTGCTTATTCCGCACAGTAAAAACAGTACCAGCATCAGGCTGGCATATTTTTTCATTTGGTTCATATTCTGATTCTTATTGTTGGTTAAATAAAACAAGGAGCAGGCGATTACTCCTGCCCCTTTTGGTTAAACTAAACTATCTGCTATTTGGGCATTGCAGGCAGTGACCAACCATCGCGGTACGTATGGTTAACCCATTCCTTTGCCAGCTCTTTGGCGTTGAATTCTGCAAACTGACGATCAAAACGAGGATCGCCGTCCACCACTTCAAACTTATCAACCGATACAATGCTTACCTTGTCAGAATCAGAGATATTGGTGAACTCCATGTTTTCACCGTCCCAGTGAAGCGTACGGTTCAGCGATTGAAGACGCACGGCCAGAACTCCCATCACCACCATTTCGTTAAACGGTCCTGAGTAAGCAAAATTGGCCGATCCTTCTACGCGGCTTTCGGCAGGCTCTTTACAAGCACGGATCCAGTCGCGTTCGTGCGCACCTTTCCATGGTCCTTCTTCCGAACCCGGAATACGTGGGATAATCGGAGCAGGCTCTTTGAAGTCTTCCATTTTTTCGTAAGGCAACAGTGTGGGTTGCATACCGTAGTAACTGGTCATGATTTTGCCTTTGGTTCCGACAAACAACAAACCGCCGCCACTGTCTTTACCCAAAATCTCGCCATCCGGAAGTTCGATCGGGCGCTCAGGAAGGAAACCGCCGTCGTACCAGGTTACTTTTACCTCAGGCATACCTACATCGGGCATGTTTTTGCGGGCCGGGAAAGTATACGTTACTTTTTCAGCATGAGGAGCACTTTCTGTATTTACCAAAGTGGAAGAAGCTTCCACCTTCGACGGGTATTTCAGGTTCAGTGCCCAGTACACCGGATCCAGCACGTGGCAAGCCATATCGCCCAATGCTCCTGTTCCATAATCCCACCAGCCACGCCAGTTCCAAGGTGTGTAAACCGAATGGTAAGGACGGAATTTAGCAGGCCCGATAAACAGGTCCCAATCCAGCGTTTTCGGCACATCCATCGATCCTTCCGGCTTTTGAAGACCTTGTGGCCAGATCGGACGGTCGGTCCAGGCATGAACTTCGGTTACTTCGCCAATGGCGCCCGACCAGATCCATTCGCAAACACGACGGATGTCGTCGCCTGAATTTCCCTGGTTACCCATTTGTGTGGCAACACCATATTTTTCAGCCAGTTTTGTCAACAAGCGTGATTCGTATACCGAGTGAGTCAGGGGTTTTTGTGTGTAAACGTGTTTCCCTAAAGTCATGGCGTGTGCGGTTACTCCGGCATGGGTATGGTCCGGAGTTGCCACCAGTACGGCATCAATCGATTTGCCGAACTTATCCAGCATCTCGCGCCAGTCTTTGAACTTTTTGGCCTTCGGATAATCATCGAAGGTTTTTGCTGCATAACGCCAGTCAACATCACACAAAGCAACAATGTTTTCGCCGCTCATGTTACGAAGGTTGTTACGTCCCATGCCGCCTACACCTACACCGGCGATATTCAGTTTATCACTGGGCGAAACGTGCCCGAATTTCTTCCCGAATACAGTGCCGGGAACAATGGTAATACCTGCCGCAGCTACTGCCGAACGGCTGATAAACGTTCTTCTGTTTACCATACTTTAATTTTATTGGTTTATAATGTTATTTCTTTAGTTGGTTTATAAAATCCTACAAACGCTTTACTTTCAGGTTTTTCCATAATACCCGAATACCGCCTCCATCATGAATTTGAAGAGCAATGCGCCCCTGACCTTTGCCGATTTTCTCATCGCTAAGCTGAACCATCTCGTGGCCATTTAACCAGGTTTGTACATCGTTGCCAACAACTTTTATTCTGAGTGTATTCCATTCACCTGTAAGCAGGAAATCTTCTTTTTCTTCCGGAATCTGAATCAGCCAACCACGACCGTAGGATTCGTAAATGCCGCCGGTTCCATGTCCGTGAGGAGCTACTTCTACCTGCCAGCCATTTACTTTTGCAACCGGCTCAACAAACGAGCGAATAAAAACTCCTGAGTTGCCATTGGCTTCCTGTTTGAACTCTACGGATAAATCAAAATCATCGAAATAGCTTGTAGTTGCCAGGTAACCGTATCCTTTTTCAGGGCCGTTTTCGCAAACCAGCAGGCCGTCTTCAACAAACCATTTTTCGTTACCGTATGCTTCCCAGCCTTTAAGGTCTATTCCGTTAAACAAGTCAACGGTTTCTGTTTTTTTAGGCAGTTCTTTGATTTTTATGTTGCGGAACCAGGCCGGGTAACCATGGTCTTGCAAACAAAGAACACCTTTGCGGGCCAAACCGTATTCGGGCATATTTTCCCACTTTCCGCTGTTACGGCGTGTGAACCAATCGTCGCCCCACGCTTCAAATTCAATGGTTTTCTCGCCGTTCATCCAGTACTCAACATGTCCGTTGTCAAATACTATTTTTGAGGTATTCCACTCACCGGCAGGATTAATGTGAAGTTTTGATTTTTCGGGTAGATACATTGCATAGTCAGCACCGCATTTTTGCCATTCTTCCAATGGGTGTTCAAACCCTTCGTTGTCAATCAACTGGTACTCAGGCCCGGTAACATAAGGCACGTTGAACTTCGGGTTTTCCACTACGTGGTAAAGCATACCGCTGTTTCCTCCGGGAGAAATTTTCCAGTCCCAGGTTAAAACAAAGTTTTCATACTGCTTGTCGGTAACAATGTAGCCACTTTCGTCGCTCCCATGTCCTTCGGCTTTAATCTGGCCTTCTTCCACTACCCAGGGGCCTGTCAGGCCTTCCCCGTTGTAATCACGCCAGCCATTTAGTGTTTCTCCGTCAAACAGAAGGGTCCAGCCTTCGGCCTGCTCCTGCTCTGTTAATTGGTTCTGCGGCGCCTGGCATCCAAATAAGCCCAGTACCGCAGCGCATGCAAATAATCTACTTTTTAGAGTCATGTATTAAAGTATTAAAAGGCTACTGGCCTTTCGACCAGTAGCTCAAGTTTAGTTATATCCAGGGTTCTGAGTAATTGAACCTCCTGTTCTGTCAATTTCAGTTTGAGGAATTGGATACGGCCAGGTTTGATCATCTACTTTTGACCCTTTTCCATTCGCATAGGGCAATTTCGAGAAAGCGTTCATAGTGCTTACAAAATCGTCCCAACGAATCAGGTCATAATAGCGCAAGCCTTCCATTCCCAACTCAACCCGCCTTTCATGTTTAATGGCTGCCGACAGGTCATCGGTTGCCTTCACCGCATAGTTTGCTTCAAACTCCGCTTCTGTTACTTCCGGAATAACAATCTGGCGTTTGTGCGCCCAACTATCCACTCTCGAAGTAGTTACAAAAGCCCTCTTCCGAACCATGTTGATATAGTCTGCCACATCCTGCTTGTCACCTCCTGTTTCGAGTAAAGACTCAGCATACATCAGCAACACATCGGAATAACGAATCAAGTAGAAAGTCCAGTCAACCTGCCAGAAACCGCCGTCCGGTCTGCGTTGATGCGGAACATAAGCTTTGCGGCTGTGGTAACCCGTGTTGTTATCGTATCCGGTGTAATTATGCACTTCAATCGTTCCATCATTTTTCATGAATTCATCCTGGTCCTGAATAACTGTATGAATCAAACGGGCATCCCCCACTTCGTATTCATCCACCAAATCCGGCGTTGGGCAGTCGCCTCCCCAGCCTCCAAGGTTATTACGGCCTGTGTTCATTTGTGGAATCACACTTGAGCCGGTGTACCCCGGACGGTATTCCCGCAAAATGGTAAACACGCTTTCTTTCGAAAAGAACCCGTTACCATAGCTGTTGAACAGTTCCTGGTAATCAGACTGCAATTCAAAAGTACCGGTTTCAATCACTTTCCACGAAGCATCTTTGGCGTCGGCATAATCACCAAAAAACAGGTGAACGCGCGCTTTAAATGCATTGGCAATGTCCCTGGTTATGCGTCCAAATTCCGCTTCGGGCAGCGATGCCGAAGTAGGCATATTTGGCTCATCAATACAGGCTTTAACATCGTTCAGAATCTGCGTTTTAATTTCATCGACCGAAGCCTTTGTCAGTGTTGATTTTTCTTCAGGAGAAAGCGTTTTGGTAATCAACGGCACGCCTCCAAAAACAGTCACCAAATCGTAGTAATAAAAACCACGCAAAAATTTGATTTCAGCAATGTAACGGGCTTTTTCTGCGTCGCTTACATAGGTTCCTCCCTTGTGAATCAGCGGAGTTTCCATCGTAATGTTTTCCAACGCCGTGTTACATGTCCCTATCGCATTGAACCGGTGAGACCACAAGCTATTTAACATCGCATTGGTTGGCAATGGCTTGCCAATTCCAACTTCTGTTTTACGAATACCATCACCTGCATCCGATCCGCCTTTGTTCGAATCGTCGGTAATAATATTGCCCACATCGTACCACATCACCTGGTAGTCCCAATGGTTTAACATGGGTGTGTAGCAACCAATCACGGATTTAATACCGGCATCTTCGGTTTTGTAAAAAACATCTTCAGAAAACGAACCTTTGGGGGGATTGTCCAAAAAAGATTCGGAGCATCCTGTTACAATAAGAAGGATTATTATAATTGATAAATTGAATTTACTTTTCATAATTAATACGTTTTCATTAGTTAGAATGTAGCATTAACACCCATCATGAATATTCTCGCCTGCGGGTAAAATCCCTGGTCGATTCCCATAAATTTCGGATCGGAAGAACCAATTTCCGGGTCTAAGCCGGAATAGTCGGTGATGGTAAACAAGTTCTGACCACCCACCCACACACGTATACTGTGGTTGTTCAGCGCCTTAAGAACAGTTTTAGGAATCGTATAACCTATTTGAACGTTTTTTAAACGTATGTAAGAGCCATCCTCCACATACCAATCCGACATTTGAAGATTTTGTCGTGAATTGGCGCTAATTGCAAATTGAGTGTTCGAAGTTCCAGGTCCATTCCATGCAATATCAAGCATATCATCCGGGGCGTTGTACCAACCGGCTCCCGAGCGAATATCGTATTTCAGGATATTCAGGATGTCATTTCCAACTGATCCCTGGAAGAACAAGGATACGTCAAAACCCTTATAATCGGCAGCAAGCGTAAAACCGTAGGTAAAATCAGGAAATGGGTTTCCAACCATCACGCGGTCGGCATCATTCAATACGCCATCAGGTCCTTTAACAATATTTCCATCTGCGTCCACGCCATTCAGGTCCTGGAATTTCAGGTCACCAGGTTGAGCGGTAGGCTGAATCAACTCCCCTTCGTTATTGGCATAGGCATCAATTTCGGCTTGTGTCTGGAAAATTCCATCTGTTTTCCATCCGTAGAAATAACCAATTGGCATACCTACCTCTGTCCGGGTATGTGTCATATTTCCGAGGTGAGTGGATCCGTTAATTGGTTCGCCGCCACCCAAACTAATCACCTTGTTTTTAAAGGTAAACAAGTTGGCATCAATCGAGAAGTTGAAATCGCGGATTGACTCCTTGAATCCAAGTTCCAGTTCAAGCCCTTTGTTTTCAATACTACCGGCATTGGTCCAAGGCGTATTCGGATAGCCGAACGAACTCGGAAGTGGTACCTGAACCAACATGTCGTCGGTTGTTTTTACAAAGTAATCTGCGGTTACGGTAAATCTGCTATCAAAAAGGGCAAGATCTACTCCTATATCAATCTGACGGGTAGTTTCCCATTTGATGTTTGGATTACCCACACTGTTACGGCCTCCACTCAGGTAGGGCATACGCGGATTTCCAAATGTGTAATAACCACCGTTTCCGAAGGTTGACAAGTAGGCACCACTGCCAATATTGTGGTTACCAATTTCGCCGGCACCAAAACGCAGTTTACCCATATCCAGGAATTCGTATTTATCCATGAATCCTTCTTCGCTGAAAACCCAGCCTAAAGAGAAGGAAGGAAATACCCCCCAACGGTTACCTTCGGCAAAATTTGAAGAGCCATCACGGCGAATGTTGAAGGTAAACAGGTAACGGTCGCGATACGTATAGAACAAGCGTCCGAAATAAGAATTCATCGAACTTGTTACATCATAACCGTCTGCCGCCGGATTCTTCGACGCTGCATTGATGATACGCTGGTCTTCATCGTTATTAATCGTTCCCTGTTTTGAAGCTCCGGTTTCTTCGTACTTATTTTCTTCGGCCGAAGTACCAACCATGGCCAATACCCGGTGAGCTTCAAAGGTCTTATCGAAAGTCAAGGTGTTGTCCCACACCCAATAGTTCGTACTGTAATACCTGCGTCCAACCGTGGCATCCGTTGCATTTTGGTCTCCATCGAGATAGTACTTGGGCGTGAAACCTTTGGATAAGCCGCGGTGCAGGTCCAAACCAAAGTTGGAACGGAACTTCAGCCATGGGGTCAGGTTTAAGTCACCTGTCAAACCACTTTTTACGCTGATTCCTTCCCAAACATTCAGGCCCATTAACTCAACCTGAGCCACCGGGTTGGGCTTGTTTGAGTAAAGTACACCTGCATATTGTGAAAACTCGTTACTGGGTTCGTAACCTGTCATTAATTTTGATTGCAGAAAAGAGGGCACATCCACCAGGTTGTTCCGGTAAACCGGGGTAATCGGGTCAGCAGTCATGGCTGAAAAGATGGTTCCGTTGTAAGGGTTGCTTTCGCTTACGTTACGTCGGTTTTCATAAATAATACCCACATTCGCCGACATTTTAAACCACTTGGCCAAATCTGCATTCAAGGTGTTTCTCCAGGATATCCGCTCATAGTCAGAAGCCTTTACAATACCATCCTGCGACATGTAGCCCAAACTGGAATGGTACCTCAGCTTTTCCAAACCACCCGACAAGGCTACGTTGTAACTTTGCATGGGTGCATTTTTATGCATAATCTCTTTCCACCAGTCAGTTCCTTCCCTGCTTCCTGTATTCTTTTCAAGAAACTGAAGAATCTGTTCGCGCTTTTCAGGTGTCGAAAAGTCATCCAGCAGCGCTTGTCCTGTAGCTGTGTACGCACGGTTTTTAAATTCCATAAACTCTTCAGCATTCAGCATATGATACCTTTTCTCCGGGTTCTGGAAACCGATGAACATATCAAAAGAGACACTGGATTTGTAGTCTTTGCCCGAACTTCCTTTTTTGGTGGTTACCATGATCACGCCGTTAGCGGCTCTGGCACCGTAAATAGAAGTGGCCGAAGCATCCTTCAAAATTTCAATCGACTGAATATCGTTCGGATTCAACCATCCGATGTTGGACTGAGGTAAGCCGTCCACCACAAAAAGCGGATCGTTGTTGTTAACGGTTCCAACCCCGCGAATACGAACAGCTCCCATAGAACCCGGGCTACCGCTGGTAGAAGTTACCATCACCCCGGCCGAACGTCCCTGAAGCGCATCGGCTGCAGTACGTACAGCTACATTTTTAAGGTCGTCACCTTCCACCTGGCTCACACTACCGGTCAGGTCACTTTTTTTCATGGTGCCGTAACCAACAGCCACCACTTCTTCAATACCAATGGCGTCTTCAACCAAACGAACATTGATACTGCTTTGTCCTGCCACAGCTACTTCCTGTGTTTTCATTCCTACAAACGAGAAAAGAAGAACGGCATCATCGGGCACATCTATTAACTGAAAATTACCATCTCTGTCGGTAACAGCTCCCTGTGCAGTTCCTTTTACAACCACAGTGGCTCCGGGAAGCGGGGCTCCTGTGCTATCGCTCACCTTTCCGGTGACTCCTTTCTGCTGCTCCGCCTTTGAATCGGAATTCCGTTCATTGGGGGTATCAACTTTCTTGATTACGATGTAACGATCCACTACTTCATAGCCTAAGCCCAAATCTGTCAGCACATCGCTTAGCACTTGCTTGATTTCCTTGTCTCTTACATGTACATGTTCTACCATGTAATTGTCCAGATCCAAATTGAAGTAGAAATAATAATCCGACTGCTTTTCGATCTCATTCAAAACATCCATCAAGCGGGTTTTTGTCAAATCGAGCGTTAGTTTTGATGACTGCGAAAATGATTTCGCCTGAGCCCCGAAAACAAACGCAAAGAACAGAAAAATAGCCAATCGCATAATCAAAAATAATTTACTCCATAGCCTGCCAGGGCTATGAATTGTTCGTTTTTTTTTCATAGTTTTGAAACGGATTTAAATTAATTAATTAGCCGCGTCAACGGCTTTTGAATTGGTTTTAAAAGATGGGAGTACTGGTGGGTACTCCCATCCTTTTTTAAGTTTACTTCATTTAGGTTTTGTCATATAAAATCAGTTTTAGTTATTTTTCTTTACGATGTAGATTATATTCTTCTGATTGATTCTATTTTCTGTGACAAAGTCGATTTGGTCACTCATGATACTCAGCGACTTAAGCACCTGGCTCACGGGTTTGTATTTCAAGAAAGTTCCTGAGAATTCGAGTTTTTTAAGCGATTCATCCTTGAACTGGATTTCGACATTGTACCACCGCTCCATCTTTTTGGCAATCTCTTCCAACGGTTCTTTGCGAAAAACAATTTTCCCATCTTTCCAGGATGTGTAGAATTCGGTATCTACCTCTGTCAGCTTTTCAATTTTTCCGTTATGAATACTAACACTTTGCCCGGGCACCATCTTTTGTGTTTGTTTTTCCTGATTGGCATGTAACAGCACCTTTCCTTCAACCAGGGTTACACTCGAATAGCTGTCGGTAGCATAGGCATCTATATTAAACGAAGTTCCCAAAACCTCAACAGCAAAAGAAGGAGCATTAACCACGAAAGGCTTTTTAGGGTTATGGGCCACTTCCATAAAAGCTTCCCCATCTATAAAAACCTCTCTTTTTTCCAGATCGAATGAAGTCGGATACTTAAAAACAGAGCCTGAATTCAGCCACACCACCGACCCGTCGGGAAGTTGGATCTGGCTCATTTGTCCCGGCGGAACAGTCACCTCCGAATAACTTGTCTCCTGTTTTTTCCCGGGAATAATTGAGTGTAGCAAAGCTCCGGTAATCAGCGCCAGTAAAAGCACTGCCGCTTTCATCCAAACCTGGCGGTTGAAACGTTGCAGAAGGGAATCTTTCCGGCCTAAACGATAATCTAAGCGAAGTTTGGCCTCTTTTTTATCAAAACGGTCCCAGCTAAAAACCTGCTTTAAATGCTCATTGGTCTGCCTCGCCCATTGAATGTCTTTATCCTCCGGTGTATCTTGTTGTTCATTCGTATGATTTTGAGACCCATCCCCCTGAAAAACTCTTTCAACTATGCGGTCCCAATATGTATCGTTGTTATTCACCTTGTTCATTTTCACCATTGACGCCAAAGAATGCATTTAGGGTGACAGCAAATTGAATCTTTTTTTCACTTTTCATAAAAAAAAGACACAAGGCTTTTGCAACCTTCACTTTCAAATAAAAAATTCTGACAAGAAACTCCTCACAACCAAAGGATTGATGTTTCGCTATTTGAGATGATGAACTTCCAGCGAAAGGAGAAAGAAAATAAACTGATCCGGAACATTCAGTTCCTCTTTTAAAAACCGGTACGAGCGGGATATTTGGGTTTTAACGGTATTCACCGAGATTCCCAGCTCTTCAGCCACCTGAGGGTACGACTTTCCTTCGTAAACCGTCATTTTCAGAATTTGTCTGCGCTTTTCGGGGAGTTTATTGATCGCCACATACAGGCGATTCAGTACTGACATCTCTTCCAACGGATTGTTTGACTCTTCATTACCTAACGACAAGCCCTCCAATTCGGCAAACTGTACCTTGTTTTTGCGCTGGTAGCTGATTGCAGCGTTCTTCACAACCGTAAGTAAATAATTATAAAGAGACGACTTGATGACTATTGACTGGCGTTTTTCCCAAACCTCTACAAAGCACTCAATGACAATATCTTCTACAACATGGTTGTTTTTTATATACGATGAAATAAATCCACATAAAGGTTGATAGTATAAATCAAACATTCTCTCAAATGTTGCTTTATCTCCTTCCTTTATTTTATTCCAATCGATTAAACCTGCCATGACCCGCAAAAGAATGAAGCCAATAAAAATAGAAATTAATTAAAACAAAGTTCTCATTTTGGCTTAAAGTACAAAAGTAAAGATCAGTAATCAGAAATAACAAGGGTTAAACTAAAAGCAATAAAAAAAACAGTCTCCCGAATAAACAGAAGACCGTTTTGTGCTAAACCCTTTTTTTATCTATTTGCATCGATTACCGGAAAAGCCGGCAACCGTTATTTTATCTTACCGGCATCCACTACCAGGTGCTTGATCGACTTTTCCCTTTCTCCCGTGCGCGAAGAATAGGTGATGTGCAACATTCCGTCTGAAGTTTGAATCAAACAGGGATAAGAATAGCTTCCGCCGCTCTCTTTTGCATCGCTTTCGAGGTATTCTTTCCATTTCCAGGTTTCACCTTCGTCGTCAGAAAGCATCAACACCACGCGGTAGCGCCCGTCGTTAATATCATTGCCCACAAAGGCCCAGCGTCCATCGGCCAGGGTGAGCAGTTCCACACTTGCTGTGTTCGGAATATCCGTTTTTACAGAATAGGTCCAACTTTCGCCATTGTCGTGCGAAATGCTTTTGTGGACACGTGCCGGTGCGTCGCCGCTGTCGCGCATGTAGGCCACAATATCACCGTTTTTGCGCTGTGCCAGCGCCGGCTGAATGGGGCCACGTCCTACAATGGGTTTCGAAGGGCGCCAGGTTTCACCGTCGTCATCAGAAATGGCACACAACGAAAGGTTGTACCCATCCGAATAAAGAGGCAGAACAATCCGTCCGCTTTCAAGAATAAGCGGTTTGATACGCGTCATCCATCCAATGCTGCGGTTCACTGTATTTTTGCTCGCTTCCATGATCAGGTTGTCGTACTTTGGAGCATACCCTGCCCATCCGTTTTGAAGCGGAGGCATTTCCTGAAACTTTTGGCTCAACTCCTGCACAAACTCCTCTCCGGGTTTTAACAGAATATTGTCCTGCCACTGCCATTTAGGTGCTCCGGGCTGGTGGTAATCGCTGGTGGTACGTGTACGTAAAATGGAGCCTTCCCACTGGTTTCCCTGCACAGCTATCCACACCAGAAAAAGCTTGTTTTTACTGTTCTGAAAAAGTACCGGGTTACAATCGGGCAAACCGGGCGTATCGGCCATCAGGAAAGGAGCACTCCATTGCTTCTTCCCTTTTTCGAGCCGGGCTCCCATGATGCGAACATCATCAGATTTACGTTCCCCACTTCCCTGAAACCAGCAGGCCAGCAAATCGCCGTTGGGCAACGCCACCAGGCTGCTACCGTGACTGTGTTCGTGCTGTGGAGTAAATATAAGCTCCTCCTTTACAATGGATTGATGACTGTTTTTGGGTTGTGCCATTACTCCGCCGGTCAGCAGCAGCAGCACAGCAATGATTAGTTTATTCTTCATGGTTTATTGATTTTCAGTATTGGAGAAAGATGCAGGCCACGAGCATGCGAGTTCTTTTTTCCCGTTCATGTCTCTTATCCAGGTATCAAAACTGCGTTTTCCTTCTTTGATAACAATAACACGGCCTCCCGCCAAAGGATCTTCTTCCCCTTTCATTTTTTTGGAAACACGGCCATAAGCCAACGCAATGCCATAATGTACGCCAATGTAGTCATTAATATGGTCGTGCCCTACAAAGGTTCCCATTACATCGCCGCTTTCGAGCATGGCAGCAAACATTCCGGTGTTGATCTCGGGGCTGCATTCATCCTCGTTTTTCACACCAAGCGGCGGATTGTCTTTGTTCTCCCAGGCAGCGGTGTATTCGGGCAGCGGAATATGAAAAAATGCCAGTGCAGGATAGGGATTTCCTCCGTTGGAACGGGTAAATTGCCGGCTTTTTTCGCGGTACCAGCCCACCTGATTGTAGGTAAACCACCCCCACCCGCCTACCAGCGGTTGAAGGGTGCTGTACGAGTTAGAATCCATAAAATACAGCAATGCCTCCGTTTTATCGTTCCCCAGTGTCAACACAAAATTTGAGTTCCCATCGGTTTCGTGCTGATCATTGTTCAAACAAAGCTTTCGCTGTTGAATAAAGTCGGCCAGGGCTTCACGTTTCATACCGTGCTCGGCATCGTGGTTCCCAAGTACAACGGTCCAGGGAACACCCGCTTCCACAAAAAGCTTTTCAAAAAGCAGGTAGCCTTCCCTTGGGTCACTTCCGGTTATAATATCGCCGGTTAATACTACCAAATCCGGTTTTTCGATCCCGACGATCTTTTTCACCCGGTCGAAAACATCGCGGTTGGATTCTTTTTCGAGGTTGATGTGTGTATCCGTAAACTGTACAATCTTAAACTCGCCCGAGTCAGAAAAATCCAGATCGGGTTTGTTTTGTGCCCCGGCCCAAAAAGCCAGCAGCAAAAGCAGCAAAGAGCTAAGAAAACGAGAAGTCATGGTTTATTTTTTTAGGATCAGCGAATCGATTATTTCTCCTTCTGAGTTGACCGCCGAATACGAAAGCTCACGCGGGCCAAACTTCATGTACTGGAAGTACTGTCCGTCGGCTTTTTGCACTGCCGCATAAGGCTCGCTGGCAATTTCGCGGGTTCGCGACGGAATTCCGATGGAAATAACATACGCCGTTCCGTTGTTGTAAGAATCAACCACCTGACCGCCTTTCATGGGATTGGAACGCATGTAATAGTGAATGTGCCCGCCAAAAACCATGTCAACATGGTATTTATCAAACAGCGGCCCCCAGAGTTTCTGGATGTTTAAATAGGGCTCTTCCCAATTGTAGGGCGGAAAATGAAACATGGCTAGTTTCCAGGTGGCAGTTGTATTTTTTAGCTGTTCCTCAATCCATCCGGTTTGCAACTCATCTTTCGAAGTAGCATCGATCATTAGGAACAGGGCATTTTTGTAGGAAAAAGAATAGGTATGTTCGGGAATGACACCATCGGGGCCATTTTTGGGGTAGCTGAATAATTGTTCGTACATATGTGCTCCCAGGCCGCTTCGGTTATCATGATTCCCCAATACGTTCATAAACGGACGCTGCGAAATAATATCGGCCGAATACTCAAACACATCGTCCCACTGGTTGCGGTGCAGGCCGTCGCCCACCAGATCGCCGGCAACCGAAACAAATGATACATCGGGATGTTGCAGAAAAGCTTCATTCGCGAGCTTTCCCCATTGAGGTGAGTGATGAATATCGCCAAACCAAAGCCACGAAAATTCATCGTACGCAGTTTCGGTGCTAAATTGCTGCTTTTCGGTCCATTCCTTCTGCGGAACAATTCGGTATTCATAAGTGGTGCCAGGTTTTAATCCACTTAAATGAGCTGTAAAACGATGAACCAAGCGATCGTTCATCAGCAACAAATCGTCCAGTACATATTTCTCTGCTTCCACTTCGGTGATTGATTCGCTGCCTTTTTCCCGGTATTCAACTTTGCCTTGTGAAACATCCGTGTTGGTGCGCCACTGAATATCGATGGTGCTTGCGGGGTCGCTGCTCCAGGTAAGCATCACCTGGTCGGGTTGAATAGATGAAGGATAGTTGGTTGTTCGAAAAGCGTTCTCCAGGTGCGACTCGGTCCCGCGTCCCCGGATGGTTGTTAACAGCTTTTGTCCTTTCAATTTTTCGGGCACATTTTCCAGTACCAGTTCATCCCAGTCGTGGTAGGTAAACGCCCCGTTATCGAGTGTTCCCACGTATTGATTAGCCGGAAAAAAGTTACTCAATTTCAGCTCGTCGGTTTTATTTTGCGGTGCCACCGAAACAAAGTAGTGCATCGAATTATTCTCAAAACCATTGATCCCCAGGCCAACCGTTCCTGCGTCAAACGACTTTTGCCATACTTCGTAGGTAGTCATTTCGTTGTTCAGGGTCATCTTCGTTTTCGTAAACGCATCACTGATAAGCCAAAACGGAACGATCTCCTGTTTGGTATTCCGCATCACCGACACCACCACCGGAACATTTACATCAAACATCCAGTGACGGGTTGCCAGCACCTCAAGCTCATCGTTGGCAAACAGTTTAAACGCCTCCCCATAGGTAATTGCAGCCAGTTCTTCCTGTGTTTTTTCTTCGTAAAGCCGACTGATCTTTTCGTTCATCAGATCTTTTACCATGCGTTTGTCAACCGGCTCCCGGTTGCAAGCAAACAAGGCCAGCACCATCATCCCAATGGCGAGTACCTGTTTGTTGCATTGATTTAATGATCGGCTTACTTCGAATTTTTTATTCATGCTGCTTCTTTTCATGGGCAAACGTTTCACTTTCACAATTGGCCTTGTATGCAAAGTAAGGAGACAGAAGCACACAAGGCTTCTGATATTTTATTCAAAAGCTATTGTTTATTGACATTTAGTACAAGAACAAAAGTGAAAGGCGTACCGGGTCAACACCCAAAGTACGCCCTTTCTCTACACTTTGCTGAGTATAAACAAATTATTTTGATGCGGGCTCACTGATTACGCCCAGGTAACGCCCGATCCAGTAGGGCAGTAACCAAATGTCGCCGGCACTGTATTCCGATCTGCCGTCGCTGCCGCCATCCAGGCCAAAGCGGTTCGCATTGTGACGCGAAATCCGCAGTTCATCGGGTGGCAATACCTCGGCGGTGCTTTGTTCCCTGAAATTCTCCGGCAGCAGCTCAATGTCTTTCCGGTGGCTGTTTTTCACGGTCCAGTTGATCATATCCAACGGATATTCGCGCAGGTACCAGGCAGCATTGTCAAAATCGTAATCATCTTTCCCAACCAGGGCAGTCATGATGTTCCACAAACCTTCTTTTTCCGGACGCTCCGCTTCCCAATGGTCCACAATCGCTTCCCTGAATTTGGCTTTCAGCTCCTTGTCAAAGGCATAACGGTACAAGCCCCAGTATCCGCAATAGTACATTTCATCGTCTGAATGGTTCCAGGATTCCGAAAGCATTTTGCTCCAGTCGTCGGCATCTTCCGCTGCCCGTCCGATCTTGCTCATGGGCAGCATCAGGTTTTCGAGGTAACCGTGGTTCTCCATCAGATCGAAAGCCGCTTTTTTGTATTTTTCTTTTCCGGTAAAATGATACGCTGTCTGCAACATCCCGATGTAGTTGGAAGAATTGATCTTGCGGTCGCCCACTCCTACCGGACGCGCATTTACATATTCCGGGTTCCATTTTCCCCAAAGCGTGGGTTCTCCGTTCCAGTCTACTAAATAATGATCGTGCTTCAGGGCATGCGACATCAGCGTATCGATCAGCATAATCGCTTGTTCTTTTAATTCAGCAACGTCCACCAACTCGGCAATGGCGCCAAACGCAAAAATATGGCCGATGGCCTCGTCACTGCTCGTGGTCGATTTCCAGTCCCATTCGGGATCTTCAGCCCGGCGCCAGGGTTTATCGTGGTATTTGTAGCCACGGCGTTCAAAAGATCGCGAGGGAAACCCGGGAACAGGATTGATCGAATACAGGCGCTCCATTGCATCCATCGACTCACGAACATTTTGCAAAGCTTCGTCCGATTTGGTAACCACATAGCGAAATACCTCGCCGGCCAGGTACATGGTGGTCCACAGGCCGTCATTGTCCGAAGTTTCCAGGCTTCCGGTGGTCACATCGCCGTCAGTCATTCCCGAAATGGTTCCGTTAAAACCAAAGCGAATGTGTCGTTCACGTACCTGTTTTTCAAAGTACATGGCTTTATCGTAAAGTGTCATTTCCTGGCGGCAAATCTGTCCCAGACCTTTGTCGGTTAGAATCAGCACCGAATTCTCTGGTCCTTTTGCAATATCAATCACCTTGTCGGAAGGCAGCCAGCGTTTGGACGCATAATAATCGTATTTTCCCTGATCGTTTCGTTTGAAAGCACCCCAGGTGGAGCCCAACCAAAGATCGCCATCGATATTTTTTACGCAGGTAATCTCTGTCCACGGCAGGTTCTTTTGCATTTCTCCGGCCTGATGATTTTGGAGATCGATGGTAAAATACCCGTCGGAAGTACCGGCTACCAACTGGTTTTTCCAAACTTCGATGGCCGTAAGCGCAGGTCGGCTGAGTACCTGTTTCAGCTTGCTGCTCCCGGGTTGAAAAACCTGGATCGAATTTTCGCCCAAAATCCAGAACTGATTGTTTGCAGCATCGTAGGCAATTTCCTTTACCGCATCAGCCGATTCACCTTCCCAAAGACTTCCTTCCATGTTTAACAACTGGAGTTTTTTCCCGTCTGAAATCAGAAAAGTAAAATCCTTTCCGGCTTCCAGGATGCGGGCTTCCGGCAAATTATGACGACTAAAAAGCCTTCCTGCCCAGGCATTGCTCAATACCGCCACATCATCCACATAAACCAGCTGATCCTTATAATTAACAACGGCACGAATTCCTTTGTCGGAAGTAGGTTTGTACTGCACATCTTTTACCAGCGTACCGGGGAAAAGCATCTCACCGGCTCTCGGACGAAGCAATCCGTGCAACGAAATTACCTGGATGTACCCGTTCCGGTCCGAAGCAGCCTGAAAAAGCTCGTTCCCGGAATTGTCGTAATTAAATTTTATACTGTATTCCTGTACAAAAGGCTTGTCCTGTATCGGGGCATCCGCTCGCTTCTGCCCCACAACCGCCAATGCACTGCTCAGTGCCATTAACATCAAGACCAATCGTAGTCTTACTTGAAACCTCATCATATTCCTTCGTTTAAGTTTGTTCATTTTAATTATTTCTCTTCTCTCTTTTTTACTGAATTGCAGCATTCATCTTCTCCATTTCCACTTCCATCATAAAAATCTGCATGAACGCTTTTTCTTCTCCGGTTTCAGTAGCTCCCGGAACATCGATGTTATAGGCCAGCATTTTTCCGTTGCGCGAAACCACCAACTGCGTACGCAGCTGCTGATCATTGGTAAGCAGCACGGTTTGTCCAAAATCCTTTCCTGCACGCACACAGGTGGCTGCAATGTTTCCTTTTACTACTGAAAAGATCCATTCGTCATTCGGGTGCCATCGTAAAAAGGCAGCATCCGATTCAAAATTTGTCACTTGCCGGGCCGGATCATCTCTCAAAACATCGATCATGTTTACCTGTGCCACACCGTTTTTGTCGTTCAGCAGAAAGGCGATTTGCTGTCCGTTAAACGAGCCCCGCACAATGCCTGAAACTCCTCCGTGAAGTGTTAACCTGCGCACCACAATTCCGAGGGGTGGTTCGGGATAGCTTGTTGCATCTCCCGAATCTGCACTTGTAATATCCACCGAATCCGGAATTTCGGCCACAAAAAGGTCGTTTTGAAAATCGACTCCGTTTTCGGAGCGCACCTGCCCAACAAAAGCACGCATTCTACCGGCTGCATCCACCCACGAATCACCAAAGGCTTTTTCAATTTCACCGGCTTTTGAGGTCCCTTTCTTTTTGGGTTTCACCAAAACAGCAAAATAGTGCGTGTACCCCTGCGGAGCCTTTGAGTGCGGAATCATGTAAGCGATCGTCCGGTCGTAATCTTGCTGTAAAAAGTCATCGTAGGTAAAGCCAATGCGATTGCCGTCGCGTGTGTATTCGTGGCGATGTGTGCCTCCGCGCTGGGCTCCGGGAGTAGTGGGACGATCAGTGGCCACATCCCGCATATCCACTCTTGTAACAATACCTTTTCCATCGGCGCTCACTTCCACTCCGCTACGGTTTCGTATGCCGTAGTAACCACGTTCGGCCACTTCCTCCAGCAACGGACCATGAATAAAAATCACCTTGTCATCAAAAGGATGGTACGAAACAGCTGCTACACCGGGTGCTGCCTGTTCTCCGGTCACCGACTCGGGTGCCCAAAGCACGGTTTCTTCCCCGGTAGCAATTTCTATTTTTTCGATGGACTTACAATTGGCCAGATCGAAATTCAGAACGGTACCGCGTGTGTCGTAACAAAGAAAACGGTCGTCGGGTGAAAAATTATCGTTATTGTCCAGCGCGTGGTTTTTAGCCGAGAATGATAGTTGTTTTTCTTTCATAAAAATTTGTTTGTTGTGTTTTTCAGAAGCCGCCGGATGACAGGCCACTATAACCAATGCCATCAGAAAAGTTAGCATGTACGCGGGGTTTAATCTGCCGTATGTTCGTAAATATATCATTCCACGCCTGATGTTTAGTTGATAACCCGAAAGATCCGGTGGGCTGTCCAGCTTTGCCCAAACATGTCGCTTGTCCGCACCGTTAAAGTATACGTTCCGGGAGGCAGGTTAGCAGGCACAGCGCCTTCCCACATATGTGTCGATACGCTGGGGGAATCCATTTTGTATCCTAAAACGTCCTCCAGCACTTCACCTTTTATTTCTTGTTCCAGGTAAGTATTGAGCTGATTTGCGCGCAAATTTCCCGGATCGATCTGGTCCTTTTTCTGAAGCGACAACCAGCTTCCGTTGTGCCCTATTTTCATTTCGACCACCGAACGTTCAGACCCCGCAAAAACATTCACCACCACACGACTTTTAGCAAGCTCTGTTGTTTTTATTTCTTCCGGGAAATAAATATTCAACTGGTAATCAGCCGGGCGGCGGGCGGCTTTAAACCGCACGCTGTAGCGATTTCCGGTAAATGAAACAATGGAGTAACCATTCGGCGCCCCGTCATTCATGGTGGCATGAGGGATGCCCATTTCATCTTTCAGTCCGCACCACCAGCTTCCACACACGGTGGCATTTACCAGGTGATGATGCTCGTTTTTCCCTTTCCATCCGTCTTTTTCATCCAAAAACAGGTTTATCTGCTCATGTACATGCCCCGATATGGAGAAGGTATGTTCGTGTGATTCCAGGATCCGGAACAAGTCGTTGCGGTTGTTGCAGGCAACGATGGGTGCATGCATCATCAGTACTACTAATTTATCGGTCGGTAGTTGCTGGAGGTAATTTGCCACAAAAAGCAGCTGTTTTTCAGTAAAATGCGGGCGGTATTTTCCGTTGGGTTGAAAGAAAATATTGTTTAGCCCGATAAAGGCCACATCGCCGTATTCGAAAGCGTAGGTACTCGGCCCGAAAAACCGGGAAAAAGTGCGGTCGCGGTCGTTGTTACTTGTTGCATCGCGGTCGTTATCGTGGTTTCCGAAAACATTGTACCACGGGATTCCGATTTGTGCGATCCCGCTGCTGATATCATCCATCATTTCGGGATCGTCGGCCACCATATCGCCCAGCGAAACACCCAATGTTGCGTTTGTTCCCACCAGTTCCTCCACCACATCGTGAAAAACATAATTCATTTCCTTTTCGCCCCTGGCCTGCGGATCGCCAAAAAACACCACCGAAAAAGTATCGTTTTTCGATCCTTCGTAAAGCGGAAAAACAATGTTTTTATTCAGCTCGGTTTCCGGCGACAGCAAAAAGAAATACTGTGGTATTTTGTTTTCATTCACCGGCACCTCGTAGGCCGTAGGTTTGATCAGAAACAATTCCTCCACCTCCGCATCCACGGGTAGTTTCCATGCTCCGTTTTTATCGGTCCGCACCACTTCGCGGCCGTTGGATACCAACACGCCTTCAATACCCGGTTCGTTGCTGTCCTGAATTTGGTTCCGGTTCAGATCGTTAAAGACCCATCCTTTGGCCAAATTCTGGCTGCCAGCCTGCGCAAATGTCAACAGCAAAAAAAACAATACGCTTCCCGCCAATTGTATTTTCCGGAAGTTCATTCGTTTACATTTTAGGTTATCACCACCACTCATTCTCGTTTTATTGAGGCCACTATTCTGCTAAAACCACACTGCGTTACCGGGTATACAAACGTTCCGGCGTTGACGGTGCTTTGTCGATCAGTTTGTTTGCTTTTCCCGCTTGTTTTATAAGGTCGAACTCGTCGTACAATGTTCCGCTGGCAGTATAGGCTTTGTAGTTCAACTTGTTGTTATCGATCGAGATAAGCTGAAAGAGTTGAATATTTCCGCCTTTTCTGCTCATCCAGCTTTGCGCAGAAAGATCGTATTGTTTGGGCCCACTTACCGACACCACATACACTGGCCCGGAAATCTCGCCCGGTTTTGTCATCGATTCAATATTTTCCCATCCTCTTCCATAGGCATGATCGTGCCCCGTCAGAACCATATCCACTCCGTACTTTTCAACCATTGGCTGAAAGTTCTCGCGCAGTTCGGCATTATCGCGGTTGGCCTTGGTCGAATAAAAAGGGAAATGCAGCGTGAGGATCGTCCAGGGCTTTTTATTTTCTGCCAGCACTTTCTCCAGCCAGGCTTTTGTTTTCTGGGCGGCTTCCGGCGATTCATCCATCATATCGGCATTGATCGAAATGATCCTCAAGCCCTGATAATCGACATAATAAACCGTTTCGGAAAGTAAATCCATCTGCGGGCCGTTTTCAGGCAACGTAAATTGCTCTCTCCAATGGTTATCCAATGCAGTACTGTCGTATTCATGATTCCCGGGTGTCATCATACTCGGAATAGTTGCATGAATAAAACTTCCGGCCTCAAACCACTGCTTCCATTCTTCTTCGCTGTGGGTATGGTTGATCAGGTCGCCGGCGTAAAACAAAAAACCGGCATCGGGCGCCATGCTGTAGGCTTTGCGCATTACCCTCGACCACTGTGATTTGATGTTTGTTTGCACATCGCCAAAGTAAATAAAGGAAATCGGGTCATTTTCTGCCCCTGCCGTTTTAAACTCGATCCATTCGCTCCAGGCGTCTTCGCTCCCTACCCGGTACAGGTACTGGCTTCCCGGTTTCAGATTGCCGATAACCACCGAATGATTGGTCACAACCAACGGAGGAATATCACCATCGATGTAAGTGACGGTACTACTGTTGGCCGTAAGCACCTGCTCTTTGTCGGTAATCACCGGAGAATCGGTCACTTCCACCCACTGAAGCATTTGCGCAACAGCATCCCTGGTACGCCAGGTAACAGCCACACTTTCCGAGGGTTTTTCGGTCAGGTTTACAATGATGTGTTCAGGTTTGTTTCCTGCATTATCCGGCTGGCTAAAGCACTTCCCCGGCATTCCCAGCAAAAACAAACAATAAACTACAGTTAAAAATGTCTTCATATCCACTAAAAAATTAAATGAAAGGAAATAGGCAGAAAAGTCTGCCTATTTCAACCGTCTAACCAAATCTAAATCTATGTGAAAACACTGCTCCTAATTGTGTCATTTCTTTTATTTAAGAATCCACATGCGTGCAGAGGGAAGATCCTTTCCTCCATCCAAAGAAGCAACTGCTGCATTGTAGTTCTCCTTGTTATTGCTTTCTTCATCCAGGGGATAGGTGTATCTTAACGGATAAGAATAAGGAGAATAAGAAGGAGCCACTTCATACACGAAGTCAGGTTTCTGAGTCCTTCTCAATTCGGTAAAAGCTTCCGCATGATTGGTTACCAACAACGACAACCATTTTTGTAAAGCAATTTTATCGAGGTCCGCACCAGAGCCGTCCAAGGCTACACCCGGCATAGAATAATAAGCATCAAAATCTTCGACAACTTCTTCCGCACCTTCATGACTAACAGGTTTCGAGCCATCAACAATCTGCCATCTTTCAAAAGACAGTCTTATTCCATTCTGGTAATGTTCCTGAACCGAACCCGACGATATCCATCCATTTTTCCGGGCTTCTGCCAACAGAAACATCATCTCGCTCGATTCCATCAATACGGCTCTTAGTCTATCATCATTCGTTTGAGCGATTAGCTGCGAAAATCCAGATAACCGACGGTTGTCGTAAAATCCGTTTGTCCCGGGCAAACCATCTCCACCATATATATTTTGAACAGTGGCAGGAGTAGGAGTTCCCAACCACCGGGCATCCATCTCGTACGGAACCTCAATGGTATTTCCATTTAAATCTTTGCCGGTTGCCACCAACCAACTCGCTTCAACATTTGCATCGGCAGCGGGATAATAGGTTATTCCATAAGTATATCCGTTGATCATAACGTCTTCCTGCACTGTATCTGCCTTGTTTGACAAAGGCGAAAGAACCGGTGCAAAAATCACGTACATGCGGGGATCATCAAAGGCTCTCAATTGATCAATCAGGTACTTTGTCGGTTTTTGCTCTGTAAAATTGTTACCCGTCCCCCATTGGGTCTGCAGGTACCAGGAATCTTTTTCCTCTGTTCCGGGAAAGGTAATCGAAGCGTTGTCGTCGACCGAAGACATGAAATTATTTCCACTGGCAATAGCCTGCATTTGAGCGGACAAATCAACTCCCTCGCTTTTAAAAGCTTCGTATGAATGCACCATTAGGCGGAACTTCAATGAATTGGCAAATTTGATCCATTTACTCTTATCTCCTGAAAAAAGCAGATCATGATCGGCTGGCAAGCCTTTACTTCCGGCCTCAGATAAAGTGGCAACCGCTTCATCCAGCATTTTAAATATCGCCTCGTAAACTTCCTTTTGGGAATCGAATTTTGGGAAAAGATTACCATCTCTTCCTTCAACTGCTTCCGAAAAAGGAATATCACCGTACTTTTCAGTCAGAAATCCCCCAACAAAACATTTTAAAATATCGGCAGCCGCTACAGTTGCCATATTCCCTTCGTTGGTTGCCAGTTCTTTGATCGCAGCAAGTGTCCGGAATTCGTTTGTATAGGGATTGGAGCCTTCCATGTCCCAGTTGCTCTGAAAATCGGAATAGTAACTGCTGATCTGATCACCACTGTAACAATCCATAAAATAAAGTGCAGCCTGCCCGTCTCTTTCATTCAGTAATGAATGCCCGTAATTTTTAGAAATGTTTACAATTGCTGTTGTCAGTTGATAGCGTGAATAGGTGAAATAATTCACATCAAACGATGTTTGCCTTTCATCTATTCGCAATTGATCCTGGCACGATACGCTAAGTATCGTCATCAAGCCAATAGTATAATATTTAAACAACTTCTTCATATTCGTGTATTTTGTTTTATTTATGCATGTTTTACTAAAAATTGACTGCAACTCTCAGTCCCATAGTACGTATAGGTGGCAAACCAAACTGGGAAACTCCCATTCCTGAAATACCATCGCGGAACGCAGTTTCCGGATCTTCGTTCATACGGTTTTTTGCCCAAAACATTACATTTTTTGCAAAGGCAGTAACGGCTATATCCTGACAATACAGCTTGTTTACAAGTGCTTTATTGAATCGGTATGTAAGATTAATTTCCTTGATTTTGAAATTGGTAGCATCCCAGGTTCTGAACTGGGCTCCCGACCACAATTCCTGTCCTTCCATGTAATACGGATGGGTGTACATTGTGTATAAAGGATCTTCTCCGTTTTTGACGTAATACTCATCCGGGAGGTTCAGTTTTTCTTCCGGACTCAGGCCCGACAAATCCATGTTGGGATTGATAAAAACAGCATTCCAGTATCCGAAATAGCGGGGATCTCCGTTGTAATATTCCATGTATCCGGAATAAGTATCACGATATTCCTCCCATCCGGCACCCGGGAATATGGCGTCAGGACTTGGCATTCCCGGTAATCCTCCGGCAAAGCGGCCACCCGTCCAGTATTCATCATATTTGTCTTTATAAATATCGGCAATATCAGCCATCCCGTCATCAATCATAATTTTCTGAGTTTCTGAAATGAATACACCGCCTAAACGAAGACTGGTAACTATACCCAAATTCCAGTTTTTGTATTTCACATCGGTGCTGAAACCCAATATTGCATCCGGGTTCATATTTCCCAAGTAACCATTCTCTTTTATGTAATCAGTTGTTTGAACCGATTCTTCGATGATCCCCTCTATACCTGTCAACATCATTCCTTTGTATTTTCCTGACTGGATACGAGCAATCGGGCTTTCGGCATAAAGATCACCAACCTTCGAACCTTTGAATAATGAAAGCAAAGCAGATCCTTCGTAAGAATAGAATTTCTCAGAGAACCGATCATCCAGTTCCTCAATTACCGATTTAAAAGAAGTAATATTTCCGGTTACACTCCAGGTCCAGTTTTTATTACGAACAGGCACTACTGTTAACGAAGCTTCGATACCCGTTGATTTTACAGAACCCATGTTGGTTAAAACCGAACCAAACCCGGACGACCCCACTACAGGAAGGTTTTGTATTTGATTGATGTGATTTTTTGAATAAGCTGTAAATTCTCCAAAAATCCGATTCTCTGCAAAACTAAAATCAACACCAATCTCTTTTGTCTCGTTTAGTTCCGGATCAATATCGGCATCTACAAGACTTCCTCCTACCGTTCCCATGGCAATTCCGCCCCAGGTACTGCCCGAAATTCCATAACTATCCAGGTTTACAGGATTTCCAATTCCGTAACCGGTTTGCGCATATCCGCCCCTCAGCTTGAGAAGATCGATCCAATCTCCCATATCAGGGAATGTTTCGGTAGCAATCCAGCTTAACGATACTCCCGGATAAAAATGGTTGTCTTTCTCGTGGTCCAGAATACCTACCCAGTCGTTACGTCCGGTTAATTCCAGGTAAAGCATACTCTTCCATCCCAGGGTCACTGTTCCGTAAACTCCGTAATTCCGTGAAGAATACCCCCTGTAAAAGCTTGCACTTTGCCTTACAGATGCCGGTAACGAGTTATAGCTAAATGAATTGGGAGTTGCCAGTTCATTTCCGCCAAATCCAGAACTGTTGGCTTCATCGTAATTATAAGCTAAACCCGCCAATGCATCTACCGAAAGTTTTTCATCCATAAAATAGTTGCTGTAAGCAAGCATTACATCGTTTTTTATTCCCAAACTATTTGAGTGACGTTGTTCGTATCCTCCTTTTTCGGCACGTTCCGATCCCCAGGGAGTTTTCCGTTCAAATGCAAAACTCTCATGACTTAATCCTGATCGCAATGTAAGAGTAAGTGGCTCAGTAAGTTTCCAATCCATCTGCACTTTACCAAAAACCACATCCTTTGTATAGGTTCTGATTACCTCTTCGGCTGCAAAGTAAGGCCCATTTTTCCCGATGGCTTTATCAAAGCCAGAACTGTTAACCCGACTCAAACGATCTTCTCCCGGATTTTTCAGATACGGAGTATTCTGATAGGTTCCATCCCAGTCATTCAGCCATCTGTTCGCCTGTTTCCAAACATCCATCGTAGGCATATTTATTGGCATCGACATAGCATGTGCCAGCGGGTTATCTTCTCTTTTTCCATAAATATGCGATTGATTTGGCACAAAAGTATGCGAATAGGAAGCCTGTGAAGAAACAGTTATTTTATTCGTTAAATTATAGGCTGCACTAAAAGAAACATTATTCCGGATGGTTTTATTGGAAGGAACTACTGAGTTTGATCTCAAATTACCCAAGTTTAAACGGTAATTTCCTTTGTCGTAGTTACCGGTAATCGCAATATCATTATTAAACATTACACCTGTTTCGAGAAACGCAAGCAAGGGGTTTTTGTCACCCCGGACTTCCAGAACAGACTGTTCCCACTCTTGTGTCAAGAGATTCCACCGCCAAACAGGTTCGTTGTTGTTCACCTTATCATCGATGGCCCAACCCAATCCCTTTTTGTCATCAGTTAAAGGCGAACCATCTTCATCTCCCTGGAAAAAACGGCGTTGAACCGGCGGAGCACTGTATGCCTGATCGAATGATACAGAACTGCTAACAGAAACACCAATGCCTTTTTTAGCACCGCTTCCGCTTTTGGTGGTTATTAAGATTACCCCGTTACCCGCCTGCGAACCATAAAGAGCTGCGGCGCTGGCTCCTTTCAGTACAGATACGCTTTCGATGTCGTTCGGGTTAATAGACGACATATAGTTCCCCACATCAATTCCTCCGGTAGTACCAACGCTATTGGTGGCAACCGGAACCCCATCCACTACAATCAAAGGTTGAGTTTCGTTGTTTATGTTTCCACTCTTCCCTTTCATAATACCAGCCAAAGAAGTTGCACCCCGGATATTAAACATCACTGAAGATGTTGGAGAAGACGTAAGGCTGTTCATCTGTACACCGGTAATTTTTCCTTCCAGCGACTTAAGAGCATTCGACACGCCTCCTGATTCTATCTCGTCACTATTTACAGATGAAATATTGTAGCCCAAGGCCCTTTTCTCTTTTTTCATACCCAGTGCAGTTACCACCACCTCATCAACACCTACGGCCGACATTTGCATGGTAACATTTACTACAGCTCTTCCGTCAATGGCAACTTCCTGTGTTCTCATTCCCACAAATGAAAAAACAAGCGTTGCATCGGCAAGTACACTATTTAACGAGTACTTACCATCAATGTCGGTAATTACTCCCGTATTGGTACCTTTAATCAAAATAGAAACGCCAGGAAGCAGTTCCCCCTCTTCGCTGGACACCGTACCACTTACATTGACCTGCGAAAATGCGGTAGAACACATCACAGCAAACAATGCAGTTAGCAGCATTTTTTGAATTCTTTTTTTCATACAAAAGGTTTTAGTTTAATTTTTTCAACAGATAATAAATAATTATATCTTATCTCAAGATTCAAAAATTACCGGCATAATTACTTCGGGAATCTTATTCATTATGCATCATATTTTAACCCACAAAATGCGCCAAATACTTATCACCCAGCCATAAGTGTTAAAATACGATTAATGAAATATTAATTGTTAAATACAATACCCGCGACTCCTTAAACGGCTGTGGTTTTTCAGTGTTAATTTTCCATTGGAAAATGGAAAATTACCGATACAATTTTCTAAATGATCTTTCAGTGGGAAACGGCATAATGACACCCCTAACGATCAATTAAGTATCAAAAATTGGGAAGTAACATTACTATTTCAGCCGAGGCTATGTGAAACCTCCGCTGAAATAATAAAATGAACTATGTATTATATTAAATACAAAAGAAGGTAGTTCCCGCTTTGTCCCGAAACAGGAACGAATCGGAAACACCTCCTTGAAAAAACTAAACTAGTAGGGCTTTCCTGTACCCTGCAATAACCAGGTTTTTGAATAACTATGGTCATTTGACTGATTGGAAGGAACAAAACCCGTTTTTTCCAGTTTTGAAACCGCTTCTTCATACTTTTCCACATACTGAGGATCTGCAAATGGTTCGGGATAGGCAAGCCTTAAAGGCAATGCGGGGCCAAATGCAGGATTAGCTGCAGGTTCGAAGTCCGGGTATCCGGTTCTTCTCCAGTCAAACCACGACTCGGCCTGTAACCAAAGCGCAATCCACTTTTGTGTCATAATAAGCTCGTGCTTATTGGTAATAGACGAACTGCTGTAACTAACTGTTGGTTGGCCATAGAATGCGTCAAAATCAAATCCCTGGGCTTCTGACAATATTTTGTACTGATCCATGGAAGCCCTGATGCCATTTTTGTAGTGATCTTCAACATTCGATACACCATAATCCCCCAACAAAGCAGCTTCGGCCAAAATAAACTCCACCTCGGCATAAGTGATCAGTGAAGGATTAACAAAGTCGTTACTATTCTCAAAATAGATGGGTGTTAAATAGGAAATATAAGCACTTCTTTCATCTGGATAGTCCCTGATGCCATCGCCCCGGTTGTAATTTCCCAAAAACTCCAGGTTGTCGTATCCGATAGGTAATCCCACATAAACCGAGGTATCAAGACTGCTATCATCGGTTGGGAAAATTGTCATTTGATAAGTATCTCCAAAAATATCGGTGTAATTGACCGTTGTTTCTTCTGAAGCATTAAAATCCCATTTTCTTTCCACCGGATTCACCCAGCGCTGAAGCCTCGGATCGTTTCTTTCCTTCAAGTAATCGACCAATGGTTTTCCGGGCTTAAATGCATAAGGTTTGTTGGAAGATCTTACAGGTCCTCCAACGGCCGAGTTCTCATCAGACAGTCCCAGAAGTACCAGCGTTGCATTGTCTGCGTTGCTTCCAAAAACCTTGCTGGCAGCATCTTTAAACTCGCTTACAGTATTGATGCTAAGCTCCTCTTTTTTGTTGTGCAACCTTAAACAATACCTCAGCCTAAGCGAATTGGCAAACTTGATCCATTGATCGCGATCACCACCATAAAGAAGATCGGACGATGGTAAGACACTCAACTTCGAATCCAATCCTTCCAGCAATCCAGATGCTGTTTTTAAATCGGTCAATACTCCTTCGTAAACATCCTTTTGGGCATCGAACTTTGGAAATAGTACGCTGGTGCTGGCTTGTAATGCCTCCGAATAAGGACAATCGCCAAAAAGGTCAACCATCAGACCAAAAGTGAAGGACTTCATGATCAATGAGGCAGCCATAAAAAACTGGTTATTCTCCTTTTCTCCCAACTCATACATCAACTGGTTGGTTCTTAAAATGTCGTAATAGGCATTCCAGGAACCTTTTCCCCACTGATAACAGTTTTGATTCGCGGCATTGAATTCCGTTCCCCGCTGTGTGTACTGCAGCGTACCTGCAATATCGGTATGTTCGTTCATCAGCCCGTAAAACTGCATGCCTGTTTTTGAGATAACATACGATAGCAGATAATTGGGCGAAACTTCTTCGGCATTATTAGGACTCACGTTCATTTCATCAAAATCGTCGTAGCAAGATTGAAGAAATTGTCCTAAAAATATAATTGCTAAAATCAGACTTATTTTTTTCATGACAAGTAATTAAAATTCAACATTAAGTTTAATACCAAATGAGCGGGTCCAAGGCGTTACGTTATAATATTCAGCCCCTTGTGTCCAAGAACTACCGCTTGAAGCAAAAGCAAGTTCCGGGTCAACGGGTATTTTTGCTTTTGTCCACGTAAACACATTCTGAGCCATTAAAGACAGAGACACATTGCTCAGACTCGCCTTACTTACCAATTGCTGGGGCAACCTGTATGTTACGGACAATTCCCTCAATTTCAAATAAGTAGCACTATAAACATTGTTTCCCCCATAATACCTGGTTGCATATTTATTGGCATCGAAAGGAGTCATCCATACCGTTCCTTCGCCTCCTAAGTTTTCGATGTATCCTCCCTGCCCGTCTTCCCGCACACCGGGAATAAAACTCGCATCTTCTACATAAACTGTTTCTCCTGTGTTTTTATCAATGTACGACCTTGAAGCCTGTGTTGCCGGATCGGCCCATGGAAACCCGCCATAATCACCGGTACGGCCTCCAACCCAAAGATTAAAGTACTTTTCAGGATTATCTTTGATTTGTTGAACAATGTCCTTGTTCCCGTCGTAGCCAACACCCGAGAATGTTTCCTCCAGCCAACCGTTGTTTCTGAAAAATTCGATCGATCTGGAGTAGAATTCACCTCCGTATCTAAAATCGAAATTGGCATAAACACTAAAATTTTTGTACTTGATAACCGGCTGTATACCCATCAAAAACTTATGATTGAAGTTTCCGACTTTTTCGATGCTCTCTTCCCGGTTGTCTAATTGTGTCCTTCCATTTGCGGCAATAATCGGATAACCGTAATATTCTGAACTTTCATCTTCGACAGTTAAATATGGGTAGGCATATATATTCCCAATGTCGTCTCCCACATAGCTTCTAAGTCTTACCTGCCCTACGGAGCCAAACTGGTAGAACGAGATACCTTCCGCTAATTCAACGATTTTGGTCCGGTTTCGGGTCAGCGTTAATCCCAGGTCAATCGCAAAGTCCCGCTTTCTTACCAAACTCGAATTTAAGGATATATCCCATCCCCGGCCCCGAACAAGCCCGGCATTGATCTGTTTGGCAGTTGCTCCCGACTCGGTGGGTGTTGAGATACTGAGTACCTGGTTTTTATTATCCACTACATAATAAGTTGCATCCAGGTTGATCCTGCTATCAAAAAGAGCCAGGTCTAAACCAATCTCCTTGGAGGTTGCTATTTCGGGCTTTAACTCAGGGTTTCTCAAAGTTCCGGGCATGTACATCCGTTTGGCATCGCCCCAATCGCTGGCAGTGGCATAATACTGTGCCAAAGCGTAAGCTCCCACATCGTTACCAACCTGCGCGTATCCCGATCTTAATTTCATCAGGTCGATCCAAGAGGGCAATTCTACCATTTCATTGATCAGCAAACTCAAAGAAGCGGACGGATAGAAATACGACCGGTTATCTTTTGGCAAGGTACTCGACCAGTCGTTTCTTGCCGTCAAATCGAGGTAAACCAAGTTCTGATAGCCCAACGAAACAGAACCGTATACACTGTTTACCGCCTTCTCGCCCCAATAGCTATTGTACGAAACCGTTCCGGGAACTCCGTTTGAAATGGTAAACAAGCCCGGCAATACGAGTTGTGATGCTTCGTTCGAAATAGCATCGTTGTAATCGTAACGAAGATTTCCCCCCAGATTTGCGGTAAGGCTCAATCCATCCATTATATTTTTGCTGTAAGAAAACATGGCTTCCCAGTTCTCTTCCTTTACCAAAGTCTTCTCAATGGAATATGCTCCTCTGCTGTTATCATAATCACTCCAGGCAACCCTTGCTTCGTTTCGCTGGTTTATTACATTGGTGAGATACCTGGCCATGAAATTGAAATCTTTAAAAATTTCCCAGTCAAGCTGGAGTTTTGCCATCGTCTGATTACGCTTAAACCCTGTCAGGTTTTCGTAAACATTGAAATACGGGTTGTTTTGTTTGGGTTTACTTTTCCGTTGCTGAATGTTTTCCTGCCCTTCCAACCAGTAATCCTGTAAATCAAGTATATTCACCTGAACACCCATTTCGAGAACCGATCTGGATGGGTCCCTTCTTCCGGTACTAATGTTCTGCCTGTTATCCGATCCCGCTTCCGATATATTAACGGCTGCACTCACTTTCAGATTATCGGTCAGGTTGTAAGCTCCGTTTATACCAATTGTTTTCCGGGCATAATCGGTATTGGGCAAAATGCCTTCATTGATCATATTACCAAAAGAAACACGGAAGTTTGCGTTGTCGTATTTTCCTTCAAATGAAACATTGTTCGACTGGCTGAATCCGTTCCGGTAAAAATCCTGCTGCCTGTTTGGATAAGCTACCAGCGGCTGCAAAGATGTACCGTCATTATCTACCAGCGACTTGTCCCACTGGTAGGAATCCGGGTATGTTCCGTCAAGAATGGCACCCCACGATTCATTTTCCTGTTCCCCTAAATTATGAGAACCGGCTTTGCCCGATGCAAACATTGACTGAAAGGGAACAAAGTGATACGGATTGTCGAGAACATACGATGTATTAAAAGAAACTCCTATTCCTTTTTTAACGCCTTTCCCCGATTTTGTGGTAATAAGCACCACTCCGTTTCCGGCCCGGGAACCATATAAAGCCGCAGCACTGGGCCCCTTCAGAATCGACATGGACTCGATGTCCTCGGTATTAAGGTCAGAAATGGCATTACCCATGTCGGCATCTTTGTAGTTATTATCAATTCCGTTGCCTACCGGCACACCATCGATTACAAAAAGAGGCTGATTTTTGGTGTTTAATGAACTGGCTCCCCGGATCACCATGTTTACTGATGAGCCCGCAAGCCCGTACATTTGCGACACCTGAACACCTGCAGCTTTCCCCGCAACGGCATTCAACACACTCCCCATAGGCGTTTCATTCAGGTCGCTTCCGCTAACCTCGCCCACAGAATATCCCAGCGATTTCTTCTCCCGTGTGATACCAAGAGCAGTTACCACCACCTCGTCAACACCTATTGCCGATAATTGTAAAACAACATTAATCTCAGTTCTCCCGTTTACCGGAATTTCCTGTGTTTTCATTCCTACAAACGAAAACACAAGCGTTGCATCTTCGGGTACTCCATTTAGCAAATACTTACCATCTATATCGGTAGTAATACCAGTTCCGGTACCTTTAATTAAAATTGAAACTCCGGGAAGAAGTTCACCATCTTCGCCGGATACTGTCCCACTGACATTGGTCTGCGCAAATGCAGTAAAACACATCATGGCAAACAATACAGTAAACAGCATTGTTGAAATTCTTTTTTTCATACCAAAGGTTTTAGTTCGATTCTTTACTGATAAAAAATTATGTAACAAATTTCAAAAAATACCCCATCAACTACTTCGTGAATTTTATTCATTTTGCATTAAATTTTAACCACTAACTTCTATTTAATACCCTAAAAAAGAGCATAATTGTTAAAATACAATCAATAAACCATTAATTGTTCAATAAATAAATATGTAGCCGTCGCGTATTTGAGAATTATATAGTGAAGCGATTATGCGCACCGCTTAGTTCTCCGTGTATGCTGACGGAGATGAAGGAAAGTAAAAAAACAATCAGGATGAGTGCTAGCAGGCAATATGGCCAAACCCGCAATATATTCATGGTTTTTATTTCTGAATGATCGCTTTCCACCCGGTTACTGCTAAAACGTATTAAAAAGAGTATCAGCACAATATTTACCAGGTACAAAACATGGTTTGAAAGTACCTTCCCGGCAAACAGACCGGTAGCAACAAAACTTATGAAAATGTAAAGAGCAAAATAACTTACAAAAAGTACGAATGCCTCCCTGTTTCCGGCGATTGATTTATGGCTTCTGTGGTTTAAGAAATTAATGAAGGCCACCACCAGCATACCGGCCAAAGCAAGCAAGCTGCTAAGCACCGGAATACTTTTACTCACCGAGTAGGAATCAAAATTCTTTGCGAGTTTCGATACCGTGAGCGACTCCTTGAAAATAACCGCCGGAACAAAAACCAGGATCAACAACAAAGCACTCGTTGTTTCCCATTTCTTTGGTCGTTCATCCGAAACATCGGGCCAGGCCGAAGTGAACACTCCGTAAGTGAGTCCCATCCCTCCCCAAAAGCCAATATTGTACTCCATCACATTCCACATGTTAAAAGGAATGTTCAGAACGTTTCCCAAGATCTGCAGGAAATTTCCGGATGCAAATCCAAAACCCGCTCCCAGCATGGTATAAACAGCCACACGAAGCGATGAAGTAAACCCTTTTCGGGCCATGTGCCAAACCATTGCCAGACCTGCTCCCAGGATGAAAGCCCAGGCCTCAGAGCGCGGAGGTGTCATGGTGATTCCCAGCTGCATGATCAAAAAGCCATAGAAAAGCAGGCCTCCCACCACCATTTCGACCAATAACACGGCCCAGTTAACTTTCTTTTCTTTCGATGATTCCAATGAAAGGCCGGTAAGTCCGCCACCAAGTAAGCCAAACAAGCCGCCGATTACAAAAAGCATCAGCAGGCCGTAAAAAGCATTGAACAAATCGTCGCTACGACCATAGCCTACCACTCGGCCGTAACTGATAATTCCACCGGCGCCCCATCCAATGGCGGCCGCCAGTGCCACCAGGCTGATTCGTTTCCACCAATCGGCCCGCTTAGCCACCAAAACCAAACCGAGTGCGCCAATAGCTCCGGCCCAGGCTGCTCCCTGCTCATGTCCGAACTGGCCGCGAACTGCCCATGCTGTTCCCAGCGTCATTCCGACAACGATCATTTTTATCCACAAAGCCTTCATACTGTTTTGACGCACCCGGTTTTATTCCTCTTAACTACTACAATTCAATTATTCTTTGGCAAATTCGTCTGCCAGACGATTGATTTCGTCGTCGCTCATATTTTTTGAAGTCACCACCAAACGATACTTAAACACCGTTGATTCGCCTTTCTTTAGGGAGTAGTTTAGCTCCTGCTTCCCGTCAGAAAATACTTTTTGTCCCAAAGGGTTGGCCGAAAACAGCCCGTAACCGCGCGCATGCCAATAGGTAGGATACCCCACATTTGAAGGCTTATCGATGATTACCAGCGACACATTTTCACCGTTGATAACTCCGGAAAGTTTCATCCAGCGGCTTCGGGTTGCCCACACATCTTCGCCTTCCACACCGTCGGCACTGCGGTAATTACCCGTAATCTTGCTGTTATCCATGCTTTCAACACGTGTTACAACGCCATGCGAATCAACCAGGTCGGTTGGTTTATCCGAAGGCAGTTCCAGTTCGCGTGCTACCCGTATCGCATACATTCCCTCTTTGTTGTCGTTGAAATGCACCTCATCAGCCACAGCTGTCAAAGTGGTGGTTCGGTCAATGATCCGGACATCGGGAGAAAGCGCGATAAAATCAAAATGGGTTGATTCATCCAGCAGAACCTGGTTATCCGGCGATTTCCATTCTGCAGAAGTTTCCAGTACTCCTTTACCTTCACCGCTTTCAGCCTTATCGACCGACTGGTGAAAAATAGTACCATAGCCACTGCGTTTTTCTTCCGGGATGGCCTCAGAGTTATTCCAAAAGTCAAGCCCGTTAACATCGCCGTAATTTAACCACACTCCTACATGGTGCGGATGATCAGCGCGGTCGCCTTCTTTCTCTGCCAGCGGAAAACTACGGGTAAGCATGTTCCCTGCCGGAGACATAAGCGGCCACAAAGTAGGTTTCATAATCGTATTCGGATAGATATAGGAAGTGAACAATTTACCATCGACGGTAACTTCCACCTTTTTATCTGCCGGATCAACTTTAACCTCTACCATTTGCTTTTTTTCCTGGCAACCGCATATTACTGAAATGCCCAGAAACAGGCTCGTACATAAACTTATCGTTCGAATTTTCATTGTTATTGATTTACTTAGGTTAGAGAATTCAACGATATTTCTCAGACATTTTCAGGCACTACGTATGGCGCCCGGTAATTTCTGGTTAGCATCAAATCAGCTTCCGGATCGTTCACAAAACGTTCGGCATCCGGGTTAAAAGAAAGAACACGCCCTGTGCGGTAAGCAATGTTGCCCAAATGAGCCAGCGCTGACGACAAGTGTGCCGATTCAACCGGCCCGTTCAATATGGAACTGTCTTGCTGACGAACAGCATCAATGAAATTCGCAAAATGACCATCGGTACCGCTTTCGCCACGTGCCAGGCCCGAAGCCTGCAGCTGTCCGTCGCTACCCGATTTTCCGGGCTCCCGGTCTTTTCCTAAAAATGTTTTGTACTCGTTGTAACCGTCAATCACCAGGATTCCTTTATCGCCGTAGAAAATATTTCCTACTGTCACGCCGTCTTCAGTGTTCGTACACCACGGTCTTACTTCAAACTGAATAATTTTGTCTTCTTCAGGATAATGATATACCGAAGTCAGGACTTCCGGGGTTTCCTTGCAGTCGTTCCACAGAAACTTTCCGCCCATGGAAGTAATTTTTGATGGCAGACCCACGTCGAGTCCCCACATACACATATCGGTTTCGTGAATTCCCTGGTTACCTACGTCGCCATTGCCGTAATCCCAGTGCCAGTGCCAGTTGTAATGTACCAGGTTTTCGGTGAACGGCCGCATGGGTGCAGGACCTGTCCACAGGTCGTAATCCAAACCCGCCGGAACCGGAGAAAAACCTTTATCGCCAATGTCACCACGCCAGCGGAACACCAGGCCACGCGCCATGTACACCCGCCCAATGTAACCTTCGCGAAGTAACTGAACAGCTTCCTGAATGGCCGGAGAACTTCTTAGCTGTACCCCGTGTTGAACAATTCGGTTGTATTTACGGGCTGCTTCCACCATCTTCCGGCCTTCCCAAACGTTGTGCGATCCCGGTTTTTCCACATAAGCATCTTTCCCGGCCTGGCACGCCCAGATTACCGCCAGCGAATGCCAGTGGTTCGGCGTGGCGATACTTATCACGTCAATATCCTTGTCATCCATTACATGACGAAGGTCCTGAACGACCTTCACCTCTTTGCCGTATTTTTCTTTAAACTCTTTTGCTTTTTCACCGGCAACATTCAAATCAGGATCACACAAAGTGGTAACCTGCACATTCGACTGGTTCATGAACGACGAAATATGACTTCCGCCCCTTCCGTTAACGCCCAGTACGGCGGCGTTGATCCGGTCGTTGGCTCCAAATACGTTTGACGATATTACAGTGGGGGCTACAATGGCACCGGCTCCTGTAACTGCACTCTTTTTCAGAAAAGCTCTTCTTGATGATTTCATCTTAATTAAATTTGTTTATTGGTTAAGGTCCGCCAAGCGACGGTTGAAACTCTCATGTTCACCAACTGAAGGAGAATTACTCTCCTGTGTGAAGAAAAATCCGACATGATTGTTTCGTTTCAGGACAATTGTTTAGTTATAATGTATTAGATATTAATTACTTTATTTTTGATACAGACCAAGATAAAACCGTTCATTCATAATTACTTCGTTAATATTGGACTTTACCTATGGAATTTTAACACCTTCGAAATTCCTCCCAATAAACTGATCCCAAACACTCACAGATTTCGCCCAAGGTAAGCCTCTCTCAAAGAGCAAGTAATTTAATTATAAATCCATAGAATCCAAAAACAAGTGCTACAAAACAGAGAAATGAAGCTGTGGTGACGTTTCGCTGCGGTATGACAATATTCCATAAGAAATGGAGATACGTACTCTACCAGGCAAACATGAAATTGACCTTCGGATTGACCGTTACCGGGCATTCAAAAAACGAATAAGTTCCTCCGGATGGTCGGTTTGAATTCCATCAGTTCCCCACTCCAAAATTTGCTGCCATTCGGCTTCAGTCCCTTCTTTTTCATCCACGAAAACCTTCGCTCCATTTGCATGGCACTTCTCAACAAAGGTTTTGCTTAGCGCGCCCATATCGGTAGCAACAACACGGGGATTTAATTTGGCAAGTACCTCATCCAGCTTTTTTTCACTTCCCGGATCGGGCATAATAAAGGAAGAACCAAAGGTTGAATCAACATTTTCGATGCTGAACAGGTACGATGCGGGAATGTACCAGACGACCTCCTCTCCCATCTTGTATTTCCGGAGTAGCGCCATTAACGAGTCTATGGGTGCATCTTTCAGGTCAAGATAAATTCCGATTTTCCCCTGGCATAATTGAAGTATTTCTTCTACGGTTGGAATTTGGGTTCCTTTCCACTCCGGACCAGTTTTCAGCCCAATATCAAGGGCTTTTATTTCTGCCAGCGTCATCTTTTTTACTTCGCCACTACCTTTTTTTACATACTGATCAATAGTGGCATTGTGGATGCTCACTATTTTTCCGTCTTTGGTAAGGCGGGCGTCAATTTCCACAAAATCGCACCCCAGATCGATGGCTTTTTGATAGGCAGGCAACGAGTTTTCGGGAATGCCAGCATGCGCGCCCCGGTGTGCAATTACATAGGTTTTGAAATGCGGTTTACGTAAGTTCTTTTTGGATGCCACATTCTGCCCAACCAATTGACTGGCTCCAACTGTTACTAAAAATACCAGCAAGAGGGCACCAGTAAGACACTTATTCATTGCTTCCCGTTTTTTCATAGCTGCAATCTTATCGTACAATCAGGTAATTTCCTTTTTCGTATTCATCGGTTTTTATGATCAGTTTATTAGCTCCTTCATCAAACCAATAGTTCACATTTTCGGTCAACACCCTTCCATCTTGTTGAACGTTTTGCGGCTTCCTGTCCATATCAACCCGCAAAAGATGAGCTTTTTGAACTCCACTTAAGTTGATCGCTACTGATGAGGAATTTTCGTCCACAATTACGGTGGTACTTCCGCTGTTATCGGTGTGATGCACCGTGAACTCACTTTTACCTTTTGGATAAATCAGCAGAGTCAGATAGCCTTCCGAATCCTCATCTCCCAAACCGGTATAAGCTCTTTTTATGTTCAGCGGAATGATGGTGCCTTCTTTTACAAATACCGGGTATTCATCCAGCGGAAACTCACGTTCGAAAGTAAGCGGGCCTTCAAATCTCTCTTTGTCATGAAATAAATACCTCCAGCTTCCTTTGGGGAGAACCACTTTATTCGAAAGCTGATCTTTGTAAATGGGTGCCACCAGAAAATAATCGCCAAATAAATAATGATACTTCCCTTTTACGGGCTTCTGCAAAACCCGTCCGCCGTTGTGCGCTTCCACCACATAGGTGTACATGTACGGAACCAGTTCGGTATGTAGCCACGAGAATTTCCGGATGATTTCGAGTTCCTGCTCCGATCGTTTCCAAAGCGCCCGCTCGCCATGACCACCGTTTAAGAACAATCCGCAGAATGCTGAAAACTGGGCCCAGCGGATGTATAAACGCGGGGGAATCGTACTTCCCGAAAAACCGGCCACGTCGGATCCAACAATGTTATACCCCAGCTTTGCACTTTTCATTACGTTGTCCATGGCCATTTCAATGCCTTCAATCCCATCCATGGCGATGTCTTTCTCTTCTGAAAGATCCGACTGATTGTCACCGGCAGATTCCCATGTGTGCCGCTGATCACCTACCCAGTTTACCGGCGATGCATCAACCGGCGCAAAACCTTCGGGATGAAAACCACGGTCAATGGCCCGGGAAAGTGTTACGAATTCAGGATTCTGAGAAAGACCATGTGCATATTCATCCCTGTAGTACCGGTCCATATAAGATCGTGTGGTCATGATTCCCTTGTGTGTTGACTGATAAAACAAAGGTACTTTCCAAAGAGTCTTATGAAACAAAGTGGCCGTCCCATCCAGTTTCCATCCATCTATTCCATAATCAAAAACAGTTTGCTGCATTCCGCGCCACCATTTCATGGCCTCCGGATTGGTATAATCAATAAAACCACCTTTTCCTTTCCACCATTTTATCTGATTTCCTTTTCCGGCCAAGAAACCTTTTTCAGCAGCTTCGCCATACCTCTTTTCATTGTTTATATTTCGGGTGTCTTTATCCAGGCTGTTAACCATCGACGTCATCCACAACACAACACGGTAGCCTTTTTCCTGCAAGTTCAGGAACCACCGTTCAGGATGGGGATACAACACGGTATCCACTTCAAAATTGTTGTAGGCTGTACTCCACGGGCTATCCAGAATAATGGTTCTCACCGGAATATCGTGTCGTGCATACCCTGCCAGCAAAGTATCCACATAAGCAGCGGTATTGTGATCGTCTTCCCACAACCAGCATTCCAGTGCCCACGGTGGCGTTAAGGGAGGGTTTCCGTGTCGTTGATGGTTAAAAAACAGTCCCCAAACCGGGAAGGCAAAACCCCAGTAAAAAACCAGCAATAAAATAACAACTACTCCGGGAAGAATCCTCTTACGCCAACGACTTCTTCTTGCTGGTTCTATTTTGTTGCGACTGGTTTTCATAACGATCTGCTTTTCCGGTTTGCGACTCAGACTACCCAAAGGTTTTTTACATAAAATTTACTCAATTTTTACATACAATCCACTTTACATAACAAATCGGCCTGCCACTTTCACGTTGTCCCATTTTTACTTGATCTTCACCTTTTCAAATATTGCGAAATAATCATTTTGAGTCTAATGTTATATTAACATATATCAACCATTTATTTGCCGTTAAATTGCTATGCAATAGCAATATTCCATGCAATTCGACCAATTTTTCATTAGTTTTTCTCCTGCCTCCTTCTTAAATTTGAATAGAGCTGATTCGAAACTATGAGAATTAACAGAATAAGGGTAACTGATAACTACACATTCAACTTTCATTACAATTTCGTAAATTGAATAGATGCATTGCACATAATTATCGTATGTAACGACAATTAAGCACCATACATTATGAAATCACAAGAAATTATTCTCTAACCTAACTTATTCAATATGAAAAAATTAATTCAATTCTCTTTCTTAATTTGCACGATTGGAATAATCTTGCTACCGTCCTGTTCGGATGATGACGAGAGACCGGTGTTTCCGCTTTCTGCGGCTATTTTTCACAGCATTGACGGAAAACAGGTAGCCTTCACCGCATTAACACACAGTGCCTCAAGCTGGCAGTGGGATTTTGGAAACGGAGAAACCAGCACTGAACAGAATCCCGTTTATGTGTATCCGGAAGGAGGTTATTACATCGCTACCTTAACAGCGAAAGACAAAGACGGCGCCACTGTTACCGACCAGGTAAAACTAGCCGTAGCTCTTCCTCCTTACGCTTTGCTTACAGGAGATTTTACGGCTGAGGGTTACAACGGAAAAACCTGGAAGCTGACCTCAAGCCACGTTGCGGCAGGAGATTACCTTGCCAATGCCGATGCAGGATTGACAGTAGTAAGCGGAACGCCCAGACCGCTCCCTGACGGAATATTCAACACAGAGTTTGGGATGGGCGACATATACAAAGACGAATTCACTTTTCATTACGACGGAAGTTATAGTCATGATGTAAAAGAAGACCAAGCTTCGTTCAGCGGGATTGTTTACGAGATCGTCAATACAGGCGGAGCCGGTATTGTTAATGCAAACGGACAGGATTACGGCTTATGTATCGCCAAGTACACGCCTCAAAACGGAGCAACTTTTACATTCAACGACAATGAAGACCTTACGGTGTCGTCAGTTTACGGGCCACCCACTTATTCCATCACCTTCAACAATGTGATGACGCTGGATTTTTCAGGAACTGAGTTTATCGGGTTCAGGGATTTCCAACGAAAAGTGATCCTTAAAAGCATTTCCAACAGCCGCATGCAACTGGTAATGTTTATGGCTGCAGGATCAGACCCTGCACAAATTATTGGTATAAACACCCACGCCTTAGTGCTTAGTTTCGATGCCATTAATTAAAACCCGTAAAATTGGTTCAACATGAAATAAGCATGAGTCAGCCGGTTGGCAATTTACATTGCAACAACTGATGAGGACTCCCGTCGATTGACGGACATGCAAATTCTCCGTCACCTGACGGGTTATCGTTGAAAATTAAAAACATAGATACATGAAAATCAAAAGAATATTAAAAAATAAAATGGGATGGTTTTTCACCGTCTTGTTGTCAACCAGCCTGTTCATTGGTTTGTTTTCCATAAACGCCTCGGCCCAGCAAACAATAAATGTAACAGGAAAGGTAACCACCGCTACCGATGGAACAGAACTTCCGGGCGTTAGCATCACTGTAAAGGGTGCTTCGCAGGGTACGGTTACCGATATTGACGGAAACTATTCGATTTCGGTGGCCAACAATGCAACACTTGTATTCTCATTTATAGGGTTCAAAATACAAGAGGTGGCAGTTGACGGCAAAAGCACGATCAACATTGAAATGGAAGAAAGCGTAGAAGCCATTGATGAAGTTGTGGTTACCGCTCTTGGAATAAAAAGGGAAGAAAAATCACTGGGATATTCCATCAGCAGGGTACAAGGTCAGGAGTTTACACGCGTTGCACAGGAGAACTTTTTGAACTCCATGTCGGGAAAAATAGCGGGTGTAACCATCAATCAAACCGGTGGCCCCGGTTCTACCACCAGTATCATCATTCGTGGCGCCAAGTCATTGAGTAACGACAATCAACCCTTGTATGTGGTAGACGGTGTGCCAATGTCGAGTGGTCTAAATAATGTGGGTGGTTTTGGCTCGGGTAACCCGGTGGATTACGGAAACTCCATTTCGGATCTCGATCCTGAAAGCATCGAAAGTGTTTCGGTTTTGAAAGGCCCCAGTGCCACCGCACTTTATGGCTCGAGAGCGGGTAATGGCGTTATTATCATTACCACTAAAAAAGCAAGCGGCGAGGGCATGAAAATATCGGTAACTACCAATACCAACTTTGACATTCCGTCCCGTTTCTTAAATGTACAAAAACAGTTTGCAACCGGCTATTTCTCTTACCGTCCGGAGGATGTTGGCGGAGGATACCTGCCGCCTGTTCTCGACCAAACAGGAATCGGTCCCGAACTGGACAAAGGCTACTGGGCCGTGCAATGGAATTCGCCCCGCGATGCAAACGGCGTGCAGGTCCCAACCGAACTTGTTTCGTACAAGGACAACGTAAAAAACTTCCTGAATGATTATGCTTTCACCACAACAAACGGGGTATCTATCTCCAACACATCGAAAGCAATAAATTACCGGCTGGGATATACCAATATGACACACGAAGGACTGATTCCCAACTCAGATCTTAAGCGAAATAATTTGTCGTTATCAGCTTCTTCCAAAGTGAAGGAAAAACTTACGGTTAGCACCGACATTAATTTTGTAAACAGTTTTGCCGATAACCGTCCTGCCGGTAACCGAGGTGCAAACCCTTTGCAATGGGCTTATTTCACACCACCTTACATTGACATAAATGAATTGCGTGACTACGATCTGGGACAAGGAAATACGATAAAGAAAGTTATCGAAGACAGCGAAAACCCGTGGATGCTGGCCTACGATGTTAACAACAGCTTTAACCGTTACCAGTTGTTTGGCAACGTTATGGCGACCTGGGAAATATCGTCCAAATTTAGCTTAATGGGACGAATGACCTTGAACAAATCAGACGAAGTACGCGAAACAAAAATCGGACTGGGCTATTCTGATGAGCCCAACAACGGTGCCTATGGTATAGCAACCAGCAACAACCTGGAGCGCAACATTGACGGACTCTTCTCTTACAAAGACAACTCGGGGGATTTTGCCTGGAACCTTTCAGTGGGAGGAAATACACGTTATGCCAAAGGTACCAGCGTGAGTAACTCATCAAAAAACAGTTCGGGGTTAACGGTTCCCAATCTTTTTACACTCAGCAATATCCCTACTGCGAATCTAAATTACAGCTCGCGCCATTACCAACTGGGAGTTAACAGCTTTTATGGAATGGCAAACCTAAGCTGGAAAGAAACTATTTTTCTGGATGTAACCGCGCGCAACGACTGGTCGAGCACTTTACCCAAAGCAAACCGCTCTTACTTTTACCCGTCTGCTTCGTTAAGTGTCTTGGTGAGCGAACTGGTTAACCTGGGTAGTGCCATAGATTTACTTAAACTCCGCGGAGGAGTAGCTCAAACCGGTAACGATACTTCGCCTTACCAGTTATTGCAAACCTACGGGAACTACGAGCAATGGGACGACGCCATTCGCCTGTACAAACCCGGCTCGCTGCTCAACCCGAACCTGAAACCTGAGATACAGATTTCGCAGGAATACGGAATTGAAGCCAGGCTTTGGAAAAACAGGCTAAGGTTTGATGGAACATATTATACGCTCGACAATAAAGACATGATCTTCAATGTTTCCCTGCCTACGTCAACCGGATTTAGCGGAACCATCATTAACGCAGGTCTGGTACAAAGCAAGGGAGTTGAGTTGATGCTGGGGGGAACACCTATCAAAACCAGTGACTGGTCGTTGGATTTAAACCTGAACTTCACAAAAAATGTAACCCGCATCATAGAACTGGCAGATGGAATACCCTTTGTAACCCTGTGGGACCAGGCAAAAGTACGAAGTGTTGGTTATGCCAAGGGACAACTTGTAGCCACCGATCAGTTTGGCAACAAAGAAATAAGCGATGGTGTTGTGGGCAACCTGTATTCCCGAAAAGTAAACCGCGTAACCGACAAAAATTCACCTTACTACATGTACCCATTGCTTCCCGATGCAGCTACCGACACCGAATGGGAAGCCGCATCCACCTATTCTAAAATCGGAAACGTGAATCCGGATTTTATTATGGGCTTGCAAACTACATTGTCCTGGAAAAACTTTTCGCTTAACATGACCTTCGATTGGCGGCATGGCGGACAGTACGTATCGCAAACCTACCGTTACCTGACCGAAGACATGGCTACCAACCATTGGTTTGAAAACCTGGTTTATCCGGGAGTGTATGATCCTAGTAATCCGGGGCCCAGCCAGGCACTTCGCGATTGGGTAGTGGCCAATGCCGACCAATTGATATATGCTGACCGTTTATACCCCGTAGGTGGTCCAACCCCTGAATATGGAGGTTTTCCGGAACAGTGGAGTGGAACAATGGTCTATGACGGAACATTTGTTCCCGGCGTAATTGGAACCTATGATGACGAAGGGAACTTTATTCTGGAACGAGAAAACCTTGGTGGCGAGGGAACTGTTTTCCTTCCCTATTCAGTAAGTTATCCGTGGGATATTGGCGAAGCCAACGTGTTTGATGCCGATTATATCAAACTCAGGGAGATTTCATTAAACTACAGAATACCCAGAAGCATTGCTCAAAAAGTAAACATGGAAGACATCAATGTATCGGTCTACAGTCGCAATATTCTTCTTTGGACAAAAGACTCCGGTTTTGGAATTGACCCGGAAAGAGCTTACCAGCCAGATGGAGGCAGGCTACTGCAAGGACTTGAACGTTACAATGTTAATCCATGGGTAGTTCCTATCGGGTTTAAAGTTGGTTTTACATTTTAATTGAATCACCTTATCCATCAACAAAAAAAATCTAAGAATATGAAAAAGTTCAATATAAAGTTCATCACAGTTCTTCTGGGTATGTTGCTGGCCTTTGGTGCCTGTCACGATTTAGACGACCTGAATATCAATCCCAACAACCCTGATCCGGAAATAACGGACCTTAACCTGCTGATGCCTACCATCATCATCAATTTAGGACAAGGCATCGTTAATCTCGGCATCGGAGATATTGCCGGCGTTATGCAGCACACACAAAAAACAGGATGGTCAAGCGGTCACAACGATTACGACTGGAACAATCCCGGCCAGTCCTGGGGAGGTTTTTACGACATCCTGCGAAATGCAGACGAGTTTTACAACAAAGCTGTAGAGAAAGAGTTAGAATTCCACCAGGGCGTTGGTTTAATTTTGAAAGCCTACACCTTTGGATTGATTGCCGATCTTTGGGGGGAAGCCCCTTTTTCAGAAGCCTTAAAAGCCGAGCAAGGTCCGGACTTCTATAAACCCGTTTTCGATTCACAACAGGATATTTACCACGGCATTCTTGCCTACCTGGAGGAAGCCAATACGCTTCTATCAAAAAACAGCAGCGAATATACCAACATCAATTCCACGCAGGATGTACTGTACGAAGGAGATGTTAGCAAGTGGAGGAAATTTGCCAACTCGCTGGCACTACGTTATTACATGAGGTTACAAGCCAAAGAACCATCTGTTGCACAAGAAGGAATCAGTAAAATTACCGGCGATCCTGCCAAATACCCGGTTATCACCCTTGCCGGCGACGAGGCTAATGTGGCCTACCCCGGTTCATCTCCGGGCACTTCGTGGCCTATCAACATGGTATTTAACATCGACCCGCTGGGAGAATACATGCGCAGAAAACCCTGTGCCACATTGGTGGAAGCTCTTCAGGCGCTAAATGATCCGCGTTTAGGCGTTTGGGCCGAAAAAGTTGAAATTCCGCTGGTGTTGGTGCCTGGTACCGGTGTAGACCGGATTGTAGACGGGAAACGTGAAATTTCAAAAGACGTGGAAGAAGCTTTCTTGGACAAATGGGAAGGAGAAGACAACCTTTACGTAGATTACGACCAGGAATATGTGGGAATCCCGGTTCAAACCTTTTCAGCACAAGCTTATAATCTAACACCTAACTATACTCAGCAGGCTGCCTATAACCCGCATGTTTCGCAACTGAACGAAATGTACAAGGAAACCAGCGGCCCACTGCTGCAAATGAGGCTTTTGTCTGCAGCCGAAGTAAACTTCATTTTGGCTGAAGCCGCGCTTTACAGTTGGGCGCCGGGAAGCCCCGAAACCTATTATGACAATGGCATTAAAGAATCGTTCAACGCCTGGGATGTAGCTGATCAGTTCGATGATTACATCGGAGGTGCAACATACAACGGACTGGAAAGTATCATTCAGCAAAAATGGATTGCCAGCTGGACTGCCGCTGCCGAATCGTGGTTTGACTACCGCAGAACAGGCTTGCCTGACCTGCAAACAGGCCCATCGGCACGAAGGGAGAAATTACCGCTTCGCTTTTATTACAACATCAACGAAGACCTTTCCACCAACACGGCAAATGCCGAAGCTGCTGTAGCACGGCTGGAACCGACCCAGTACAAAGGCAGCGACCAGACCAACAACAGCGCTTGGTCAAAATTTTGGTTGCTACAGGGAACCGCAAAACCATATTAAAACATTCATAATAAAACAACAAGGCAGACAGGTTGATCCTGTCTGCTTTCTTTTGAAAGGAAAACAGACATGAGAAAGATCTTATTGGGTATTATTGTCCTCCTGCTTCCGGCAATGTTTGCATTGGCCGGTGCAGAAAAAGAAATCACCCCGCAAACAGCATTGAAAGCTTACTTAAACAACGGAGACAATTCATTTAAATGGGAAGTCCAGGATCAGCTAAAAGCCGACGGAGTTACGCTGTACCGTGTTATTTTCACTTCGCAAACCTGGCGCGATCTGGTTTGGAAACACGAACTTACCATCATGGTTCCCGACAATTTGAAACACCATGATGCATTACTTTTTATTACCGGAGGAAGCGTAAAAAACGGCGAACCCAACATTCATGAATGGGATAAATCCGAAATCAAGATGTTCAGCCAGATGGCCATAACCAACAAAGCCATCACTGCCATCTTATGGCAGGTTCCGAATCAGCCTATTTTTGACGGTAAAACGGAAGACGAAATTATTTCCTACACACTTCACAACTTTCAGGCTGACAACGATTACTCCTGGCCGCTTTTATTTCCGATGACTAAAAGTGCCATCCGCGCCATGGATGCCATTCAGGAGTTTGCCAAAAAAGATTTAAAAACCAAAGTAAACGAGTTTGTGGTGTCAGGCGCCTCCAAACGCGGTTGGACAACCTGGCTAACCGGAGCCAGCGACAAACGTGTTAAGGCGATCGGCCCCATGGTGATCGACATGCTGAACATGCAGGTAAACATCCCTTACCACAAAACAGCTTGGGGCGAATTCAGCATTCAAATTGAAGATTACGTAAAACTGGGGGTTGCTCAGCAAGTGGGTTCTGAAGAAGGAAATGCACTGGTTCAAATGGTGGATCCGTATTCGTACCGAAAGGCGCTGACCATGCCCAAAATGATCTTCAACGGCGCCAACGATGAATATTGGCCGGTAGATGCCATGAAAAATTACATCGACAGCATTCCGGGCGATAATCATCTTTGCTACATTCCAAACGCCGGGCACGGACTGGGCGACAAAACAAAGGCTATCACAACCTTGAGTGCCTTTTTTGGAGAAGCCATTACCGGCAATAAACATCCTATGTGTGACTATTCAATTTCGGAAAACGACGGCACTGTTACACTTAAAATGAAAGCGGATGGCAAATTACTGGAAGATGCTATTTTGTGGAGTGCCGAATCGGATGACCGCGACATTCGCGACAACACCTGGACAGAGAAAAGCCTGGGAGAAAAAGGAAAGAAAGAGTTTACGGTCACCCTTAAACTACCCGAATCGGGCTACAAAGCTTTTTACGTCGACCTGAAATACAAAGCTCCGTTTGGAGGAGACTATACACAAAGTACCCGCATGTTTTTGATGAACGACCAGAAGGTACTTCTCAAACGCGGTGAATAAACGATAATCAAATAAAAACGAAAGCTGCCAGATTCAAAACGGCAGCTTTTTCTGCCTATGAAACGAGCTGGAATCATAACCGGTGTTTTAGTACTATTACTGGCAACCCTTTACTTTACGGCAACAGGACCGGTAAATCAGGAACCCTATTTTGAAAGTGATTATTACAAGGAAAGCTGCTCGAAAATCGATGGTTTGAAGGGAAATTATACGTCTTCCAACGATTCATTGCTGGCCGGCTTTGCCAAAGTGAGTATCACACCGAGGCTCAACACTACTGAAGACAATGCGGAAGAAGGCAAATTCATTCAGGTTCCTCTTGCCGGATTTGGTGCCCGCAAAGGTGCACCTGCAACCGGCATTCACGACAGCATTTTTGTAAAGGCAGCTGCACTAAAAATTGCCGACCGATTGTTGGTTTTTGTGGGAGCCGACCTGTTGATCATTCCGCCCAACGTTACCGATTCGGTGATGGTGGCGCTTTCGGCAAAAGGGATACAACGGGATCAGCTCTTTTTCTCAGCTACACATACGCACTCCAGTTTGGGAGCATGGGCTCCCGGATGGGTTGGCGAGCAATTCTCTGGAGAATACAATCCTAAACTCGCTAAATGGCTGACCCGGCAAATCGTTATGGCAGTCACAACTGCTGTTTCCGATTTAAAGCCTGCATCGTTAGCCACCGGCGATTTTGATGCGGCACAGTATACGCGTAACCGTTTGATTGGGGCTCGCGGAACCACCAACGACGATTTCAGTTTTATCTACCTTCAACAAAACAACGGGAAAAAGGTGGTGATCGGTTCGTTTGCAGCGCATGCCACCACCATGGGCGATAAAAACATGCAAATCAGCGGTGATTACCCGGGATACTGGCAACGAAAAATGGAAAATACATCGGTGGATTATGCCATCTTTTTTGCAGGATCCGTCGGAAGTCAAACGAATGTAGGTGAAGGCGAGGGTTTTGAAAAGCCAAAATTCATTGGAGAAGCACTGGCCGACAGTTTAAATGCGCACCTGCAGAACATTCCGCTAAAAAATAAAATCACTGCTTCGTCATTGACGCTAAAAATGACGCTTCCTGAATATCATATTCGCCTGAGCACCCAACGAAACCTGGCAACCTCTCTTTGCCGGAAACTTAATCCGATACCCGACAATTCTGTTCTCCAGGTTGTAAGGCTTGGAAATATGATCTGGATTACAACTCCGGCTGATTTTAGCGGAGAATATGCCCTGCAAATAAAAAACGCACTGGCAGCAAAAGGATACCAGGCCAACGTTTCGAGTTTTAACGGGAGTTACCTCGGCTACATTATACCCGGGAAATATTTCTATCTCGATAAATATGAACCAAAGGACATGGGTTGGTTTGGGCCAACAATGGGCGATTACACCATGGATTTAATTCATCAACTTAGCAAAATTGTCATTTAAAATGAACGGACGGAAAGCAATCAAAACGGCACTGAGAATCCTGAAATACATTTTGTTTTCATTTCTGGGAATCCTTTTGGTTTTGCTGATCATTGGTTTTGCCAAGCCTCTTTGGCGTAACCTGCTTACTTATCCCCGTCTTGAACAAGAAATAGCCGAGTTTAATCAGCTTCGGAAAGCAACTCCAAAAACTACAGACTTGAACACCTACCGTGGCGTTATGCACGTTCACAGTTACCTTTCGCACGACAGCGAAGGAAACCTGAATGACCTGATTCCGGCAGCCAAAAACAACGGCATCGACTTTATCTTTTTAACCGATCATCCGCGCTATCAACTCGACAGTTTTCCACGTGGCTATCGGGGAAATTACGACGGCGTTTTAATTGAACCGGGAAGCGAAAAACACGGCTATGTCTGCTGGCCGCTCGACACCATGGTTATCGACCTGAAAACCAATCCCGACACCATTGCAAAAAATGTGGTGCAACAGGGAGGAATCGTTTTCTTTTCGCATACCGAAGAACCCCGCAACTGGGCCAATACCTGGTACCAGGGAATGGAAATGTACAACTTCCACACCGACACCAAAGATGAATCACTTCTTCCCAGTATTCTTAATTTTCTGGTTAACGGAAAGTCGTACCGGATTTGGGCACTGCGGGAAATGTTTGATGAGCAAACGGCCATTCTGGCGCGTTGGGATTCGCTGAACACTTACCGCCACCACGTTGGTTTTTCGGCTGTTGACACACACGAAAATCAAAATTTCAGAGCCAGATACACTTCCGATGGACAAGTGGAATGGGTGGGCCCCAATGCCAAAATTATCGACACTACCGATGTTACCATTTTCAACAAGTGGCTGTTTCACGAACCCGATGTTAACGGATGGATTTTCAGGCTGATGATTGACACCTACAACGAAGGCTTTAATTACATTACCAACTATGTTTTTGCCGATACACTTTCTGTTCCATCTCTCGCCCAAAACATAAAAAAAGGGCACCTGTTCACGGCGTTTAAAAGTCTGGGTGATGCGAAAGGATTCAACTATTTCAGCAAAAATACCGACGGAAAGATCAACGCCATTACCGGTGATTCCATTTCAATAAGCGCTATTAAATCGTTGAATGCCGTCACTCCTCTTCCCGGCCAGTTCCGCTTGGTTTATAACGGGAAACAGGTAAATATTTCCGGTATCGACGGATACAACTACGAATGGCAAGGCCCCTTTGAAAAAGGAGCTTATCGTATTGAAGTGCACATTCCGCTGCACGGGAAGTATGTTCCGTGGATTTATTCAAACCCCATTTATGTTTACTAAAACAAGTTCCAAGATGACAACAAGAATTTCGTTCCTGATCGCTTTGTTCCTCTTCGCCACACAAATACATGCGCAAACATTTAAAGCCGGCGCTGCTGTTCGCGATATTACGCCCGGTCATCTCATCCCGATTTCGGGAGGAATGGGTGAGCCGGTAATGCCAACCGCTTACCAGGGAAAACTTACCGTTCGTGCGTTGATGCTGGAGAAAGGGGACACAAAAGTGGCCATTGTTGGTATTGACAATATTGGCTGGCCGGCGTATTTGGGTGATCGTTCGCGCGCGTTGATAAAAGATATTGCACCCGAAAATGTGCTAATTGGCGTTACCCATACCCACAGCGCACCCGATGCCTATGGTTTTCCGGATGAAAACGGAAATACCGGAGCCGATCTGGAATATCTGAATTGGTGCGTCACCCAAATTGCGGATGCAGTGAACGAGGCAGCAAAAAATACTCAGTCGGCGGAATTGAAAACTGCGGTTGCCGAAGCCAAAGGAAAAATTGCGTACAACTACTACGCACCTCGTCTTTACGATCCACGGATGGGCGTTATTCAGGTTCTTGCAGCTACCGGCACAAACAAGGGAAAACCGATTGCCACCTTGGTAAATTACGCAACTCACCCCGAAATTCTGGGAACAAAAGGAAAAATGATGAGCCCGGATTTGTGCGGTCCACTGTACGACAGAATTGAATCAAAAGTAGGAGGCGTTGCCATTTTTATGAACAGTGCACAGGGTGGAATGGTAACTGCCGACAATCGGCTTGAAAATGGAGGCGAAGCTAACGACTGGAACGAATGCATCCGCATCGGGAATTTAATGGCTGACGAAGCGCTTCGTATTATCGACCCGGCACCTGTTCAGCAAGATCCGCAATTGTACTGCGCGGCAGAGACGATCGAACTTCCGGTGGAAAATGAAAGCATGCAGTTTGTTTTCAAACACTCGCCGGTAGCAAAACTGGCTGAAAAACCAACCGATGATTTTAGCAAAGTTACCACGCAGGTAAACCTTTTAAACATTGGTACGGCACAGGTTCTCACCATTCCGGGAGAAGCACTTCCAAATATTGGCTTTTATTTGAAACGGCACATGAAAACCGATCAACCTTTTCTTTTTGGCTTAACCAACGATGCCTTTGGCTACATGCTAACCAAGGAAGATTTTAATAGTTTTGAAAGATATAATTACATCTCCAGAACCTCGCTGGGCGAAATGACAGCTGAGATTTACGAGCAGCAAGCCTTGAAGCTTATTGAGAAAAGTCCGGCAGCCAGATAGTTTCTGAAGTAATTTAATAGAAATGAACATTACCGCATTTTTCCTGAGCCTTTTACTTGTAGCTGCATTAAGTTGCGTTGGTCAAAATACAACCAATAAAAAAACCAATCCTGAAGTCATTCTTCCGACACATGGTTTCTGCGCCCACCGCGGCGCCATGCAAACACATCCTGAAAATACGCTTCCCGCATTTCAGGCAGCAATAAACGCAGGTGCCCATATGATTGAATTGGATGTTTGGCTCACAAAAGACGGGCAAATGGTGGTTATTCACGACAACACGGTTGATCGAACGACCAATGGCTCGGGAAAAATAGCAGACTTAACGCTGCCAGAAATAAAAAAGCTGGATGCAGGAAGCTGGAAATCACCGTCATTTAAGGAAGTCAGAGTGCCCACTTTTGAAGAAGCCTTAAAAGTAATGCCCCGAAATGTCTGGTTGAATATTCACATGAAAGAAGGGAATGAGGCACCGGCACTTGTTGCTGAAGTACTAAAAAAAGAAAACCGGCTCCACCAGGCATTTCTGGCGTGCGGTGTAGAAGCAGCTAAAAAGGCCAGAGAAAAAGTTCCGGAGATACTGATCTGCAATATGGACCGGCAGAATTCCACCGAAGATTATGTAAATACCACGATTCATTCGGAGGCCGATTTTATTCAGTTAAGCGGTGATATTACACCCGATTTCCAACAACACATCCAGCGGTTAAAACAAAAGAATATCAGGGTAAACTATTTTGGCTCCGACTCGCCGGAAGAAATCAAACTTTTATTTCAATACCAGGTTGATTTCCCGCTGGTCAACGACATTGTACATACCATCCAATTAGGCAAAGACTTCGGTATCACTCCGGTTCAGCCGGAATTCTAACAATTATGATCTTGTACAAAAACTACCTCAGGTATTTTTCAAAAAAAGCATCCATTTTCTTTTGCATGTAAACGTTGGGACGTTCTGCCATGTCCATGCCATGCGGCCACAACGGCAAACGATGATATTCATTCGGAACTCCCAATCGGTCAAGTCGCAACTTCAAAGTATCCGACTGGCTGGGAGGAAGCAAATTATCGGAGGTTCCCTGCAAAATTAGCGTTGGCGGTATATCTTTACTCAGGTATTTAGCCGGTGAAGCGTCCCAATACAATTCCGGTTTTTCGGTGTATGGATGCCCGATAAAATCAGTCACCATAAACTGTGTTTGTGCGTATGGCGTGGTCATGTCCACTGGTCCGTAAATATCCACCACCGCCTTCACTTTATGCCGTTGGGGATTTTCCCAGCCGTAGCCCGCCAGCATTGCGAGGTGTGCCCCCGCAGAGCCGCCAATCAAAGCTACCCGGCTTGTATCGTAGCCAAAAGTTTCGCCGTTTCGGAAGAGAAAATCCACTGCGTCCATCACATCTTCCACAGCTGCTGGATAAATGCCTTCCTTTTTCAGCCGGTACGAAACCGTGGCGGTCACATACCCTTTTTGCGCGTAGTACACCAGGTACACCAGGTAATCCTGCCGTTTCCCGCTTCGCCAACCGCCACCGTGTATAAAAACGAGCAAAGGTGCTTTCTCCGTCAAACCTTTTTGTTTGTAAACATCCAGCTGCAGCGACTTTCCGTTTACCGCCTTGTATTCAATATCTTTGAACGATTCTATTCCGTCCGGAACTTCCGGTTTCAGATCAACCAGCTTTTCCAGGCCCACACCAATGGCCAGGTAATCGAGGGTTTCAAAATGGTAGCCAATGGGAGCTTTCTCGGGAAATAAAAATCCGGCCAACCTCGGGATCAGCATCCAAACAACCAGGAGAGCCAGCATAACCAGCAATCCTTTTCCTATTCGTTTTACTGCTTTTTTTACCATCATCTTGTTTATTGAGAAGACAGTTAATTCCCGTTTAATTCATTCAGCATTTCCTGGATATGCCGATGCAAAAGCGGAGCTGTTTCCTTGCCCAGCGAATTTCCTTCTCCGTACTGGGCCTTTTCGCGCCCGTAGGCAAAAGGTGCTTTTACATCCCACTGACTTTTGGGAATGATGTACCCGATTTCGTCGTTGGCCAAACCGATAATAAATTTGAAGTCGCCTGCCATCATTTCGCGAATGGGTGGAACTTCAACCGCCTGAACCCCCAGATCACCTTCCGGCAAAGCATCCACTCCCCCGTTTACGATTTCAGGATAAATCTCGCCGGGAATGCTTACAAACGACATTGGGCCGATGCAAAAAGCCGAAAGCTCCGAGCGCATTTTCATCCAGCCGCTTGTTCCTCTGTCCATCACACCCAACGCAGTAGCCAGTTTAAACAGGTTATTATCGATGGGAAGCGAAATGGTACGAACCAGCAACGAAATATTTGCCAAATCAATAACTGCCCCGGGTTGTTCCATCGCATTCAGCGCCAGCATCGAAAGCTGTTTTCCCTCGGCGGCAGCCTTTTCAAACGAACCTTCTTTAAACTCTTCACCGGTAAAAGGATCTTTCACCGCAAGCGAGGGATGTGTGCACATCAAGCCGCCAAGTGCCCCGTTCATATATACACAAACGCCGCCCACTCCGGATTTCATTAAAGTTTCGCCGTTATAAACGCCGTTTTCAACCCCGTCTCGCACAAAATGCGGAAAGTCGGAAGAGATCAACAGGTTGCGGCTCCACAAGGTCTCCGGGTGATTTCCCCAGGCAACCACCGTTCCCAAAACCTGATCATTTTCTTTATCTACAGCCTTTATCATTCGGAGCCCCGAATCAAAAACTTCGGGTTTGCGTGTATCTTTTACCAGCGGAATAGCCCCGGTAAGATCCTGTGAAATCTCCAGGCGGGCCGGTCTTAAACTTTCTGAAGCTTCTACCACCGATTTTACAATCTGTTTTTTAACAAACGTCATGTAATCCGGGTTGATCCCTCTTTTCAGAGGAGATTTTCCCCACAGGCCAAGCAGGTCAGCTGATTCGTGTGTATGAGTTGATGCGATCAATGTGTACGTAATGCCCGCTTCAGCCGGAATCATTTTCCGAACGTCCACCACGTCGTCGTGCATAAAACCAATGGCATCGATAATTACGACCGCCAGCCGGGTAGTACCATCGTCAATGATCATGGTACGGGCCCAGGTATCGTCGTGAACTCCGTTGGCAGGTTTACTGTTGCTAAAACCCGCAATCCACACCGGATCGAATTTACCGTTCCCGTTCCCGTCAATGAAAGTATCTCCATCCTTCGGCTTGTACTTGGCATCGTCGTTTTTGTCCACCCAGCGATCCGGAACTTCAGGCGTGATCGGCACTGCGGCAAACCCGGCTTTTAACCCGCCCGGAGAAGTACCCGTCACTTTCAGATCGGCAGAGTAACCGGGATGCCTGTCTTTCAGGTTGGTCAACATCCAGACAATCAGCCCCACCAGAGAAACTGCCAGTACCATTCCGATGATTTTAACTACTTTCTTCATTTGTGTTCTTTTTCGTGTAACTTTATCTGAAAACAAAAAAACGATACCGGTCCCGCCCTACGAAATGGTTTGAGCAATAAAAACCGTAATCATTCTGTATTCGACCGCCCCGGTAAACCAGTATCATTCAGTTTGTTTATTCAATATCTGCAATTTAGCCATAATTTTGAATCTAGCTGAAGAACGCTCTGCTCTTTGCGGTGAAGCATGTTGATGGAGGCAATCTGTGCAATTCTCAACACATCCCGTTTCTACGCTGCCTCTTTTGCTTCTACTTTGAATTCAGACTTGATCATCCAGCTAAGCAACACAGCAGAGAGCACAAAAAAGAGATCGACAAAAAACCGTCCGCAAACCACCTGACACAAGGACAAGCCGGCCAGGTCGAAATTCTGGGGATGTTCGTACATCCGAAGTATGGATATAAAAATGCACGACCAGGTCAATACCAACAACAGGTTCCGGATGTTGTCCTTTTTTCGGCTGAAATAAAACACCAGGATGGCTACCACTGCAGTGGAAAGAAACACCCAAAAGAAATGCCAGGTAAAAGGCGACACTGTATTTACTCCGGGATAAAAATCGCGAAACAGGTCAATGGCCGTATGACAGAAGGTTAAGGTGATTCCGATTTGCCAGGCTGCTTTTGGGAAACGGATTAGTACAAGCAGAAAAATCAACCCGGTAAAAGAATAATTATCCACCAGACGAATCACTTCATTTTTTAGCGATCCACCCGGCATGTTGTTGTCGAGCGTTACTTTACCCACAACTTCGATTAACGACGGTAATAACCAGAAAATCAGCAGACCGGTTCCCAGTACCACGAACAACTCCTTCCATCTTGCCCAGCCACTTTCTTCTGATGAAGGCTCGTTATCCTGCTCAAAAACCAAATCGTTGCGGCTTAACCAGGCTGCGTAACCCAACGAAGCCCCCAACAATAAACCAAAGCTAAACTCCATAGCTTTCCACCAACTTCCAAAAATTACGTTGGGAAGATGGCTTCCGAGCACCAGCCAAAAACCACCAAGACCAAAACCAAGTGCCCCGCCGATGGTTCCCCAAATGGTAAAGCGGAGAATTATTTTGAAGTTTTCAGCCGGTATTTTCAGTTTCAAATACCCCAACATAAACACAGCTCCCAGCAACAGTCCGGCCCACGATTCGGCACGGGGTTTCATCGGGTCGGAAAAGTACAGCAACATCGGGTCGTTGATCAGCTTAAACCCTACGATTATTCCCAGTATCATGAGCAGAAAAGCCACAATGAGTGTCTTCCGCGGAACAGATCGAAAGAAAAACCCCAGTGCAAAAACGGCTCCACCCAGCAATCCCCAAACGGCACCTTTTAACGTTGTTCCGGCGGTTCCCCACCAAACGGTATCCGGGTTTTTCAAAAAGCCCAGTGTTTGCCCGTATGTCATTTCACCCCCCAGGCCAATGCCAATTACCCCAAAAACTACCAGAAAAGAAGTAGCCCGGGCAGGCATTTTTAATAATAAGCTTACACACAATGCAATCATAGCGCCGGGAATCATGGCACCGTAGGGACCACCGCCAATGTGGCCGCGCAGTCCCCAGCCCAGCATCATGGCCAAAGCAGGGAATGCAATAAACATCCACTTCGAATGGATTTTTTCTTTGTTCATATCTGTTTTTGTTTGATTAGTTACCTGTCAAAAAGTGCCGGAGGATTGTCAGCGACAGTCCCCCGGTATTTATTTTTGCTTACCGCTAATTTTCCGGTTTAAACGAGATTGTTTTGTTGGCGATCAGCGGTTTGGCCCAGAATGAAATACTCAATACATAGCCCAATGTCACAAAGATCAGCAGCATTCCGGCCCGCAGCGAAGAAAAGTCGCTGATGGCGCCGATCAGTACCTGAACAATGGCCCCTCCGGCAATACCGGTCATCAAGATCCCGGCAAATGACCCGTGGTGTTTCGCCACTGAATTCAGCCCCAGCGAAACAATTGTAGGATACATTACTGACAGGAAAAATCCCGAAACAGGTAAAGCCCACAAGGCAATGCCAGTGCTGCCAAACAAACCCGCAGCCACACAAATAATGGCCAGAATGGTAAACCACCGCAGAATTTGTTTGCTGTCGAATAATTTCATCAGCACAAGGCCCAGTATTCCGCCAATCGTCATTAATCCCCAGAAATAAGAAACGGCATCGGCTCCCGCCAAATCGGGATCAATGTTATGGTAGGTTTTCAAAAATTTTGACAACCAATACGAGATTCCCTGTTCCGAGCCTACGTACATAAAAATGCCCAAGAAATACAAAATCACATATTTGTTTTTGATCAGTTCCTTAAAACTGTCTTTTGAACCGACTTTTTCACCGTCCTGCAATTCCACCTTCGGAAACTTAACCAGAAAAATAATAACTCCCATCAGGATGGCAATGGCGGCAAAAGCCCAGTAAACCGAAACCCAGGACATATTTTCGGGAACTAATTTTGTCATCGACTCAATCAGCGGTTTGTCCAGGTTTCCGTGGTCGATATTCACCACAAAATACGAGTACATTTGCGGGCTGATAAAGGAAGCGAGGCCAAAAACCAATTGCCCCATTACGGAATAAAAGGCATAATTTGCTTCGCCTCCCGAAACGCGCAAAAGCGGATTAATGACCACCTGCAACGCTGCCATTCCTGCTCCAATCGTAAATAATGAAACGATAAACACATTGAAAACAGGGAAAACGGCAAATATCAGTGAAGCGGCGAAAGCCATCAGAAATGCAAAAATGATTATCCGTTTTTCACCGTATTTCTCCACCATAAAACCAAAGGGAATCGACATAACCCCGTAAGCAATAAAAAAGGCAAACGGAAGCAGGCCGGCCATGGTTTCGGTAAGAGTAAAACTCTCGGATACTTTTTGATTCAGCGCCCCCAGAATGTTGGTGAGAAATGAGATCACAAAAAACACCAACATAACAAGAACGACCATAAGATGATTTCGTCGCATAATGTTTGTTTAATTTACGTGCTTAAAAACCAGCGATGCTGCGCCCAGACAACCGGCATTGTTTCCAAGGGTTGCCCCCACCACGTCGGTATTTGCAGCACAATCAGACATTGCGTAACCGAAGGCCGATTCCTTGATCATATCGATGTAAAACTGCCCGGCTTCAGAAATTCCCCCGCCGATCACCACCTTTTGCGGTGCAAAGGTATTGATGAACCCGGCGATTCCGTGTCCGAGATAAGCTGTGTGTTCCTGCATGCATTTTACGGCTGTTGCTTCGTTGTTTTTGTATTTTTCAACAATCAAATGGCCGTTTACTTCTTCGGCATTCAAGCCGGCAGCTTCGGCATATTGCTGCACCAGCGCAGAAGTAGATGCATACGCTTCGAGGCAGCCGCGTCCACCACAATTACAGTCAATTCCCTTGTGATCGATGGTGACATGGCCCATTTCTGTACCGCGGTTTTTATAGCCTCCGTACAATTCGCCGTTGGCAATAATCGCCCCGCCGATACCGGTCCCGACGGTAATAAAAATCACATCCGAGCAATCTTTGGCAGCACCGTAAGTCGCTTCGCCCAGTCCCATCACATTGGCATCGTTGTCGGCAAAAACAGGCAGGTTAAAAGCCTTGCCAAAAATCCCGGCGAGGTCGATGTCAACCCAGCGATCCAGGTTCTCGGCTCCCCCCTGCACAACTCCGTCACAAACAATTCCCGGGGAACCGATTCCTATCCCTACTACCTGAATAGACTCTTCACTGGCTTTATCGATTGTTTTTTGGATGGAAGTCTTAATGGCTTCCAAGGTATCTTCGCGGCTTGCTTTTCCGCCCACCGGCAATTTTCCTTCAGTTACAATTTCTCCGTTTTCAGCTACCAAAGCATATTTTACAAACGTTCCTCCAAGGTCGATGCCAGTGGCATATCTCAATTTCTCCATTTTTAATTTATTCTATTAGGTTTTACATTCCAGGCTTTCACCTTCAATTCCGGTCTTTCGCCTTTTAAATTGACAAGATCGAAATTTGCGGTGTAAACCCGTTCTTCTCCCGGGAATAAAGTTACATAATTATCATTCCAGTAAACCGGCAGAATGGGATCGTCGGTTCCGGGATTCACCAGATCAAAATAAGTAAAGAACGCAATTGATTCCCCCGGATTCCTCACTGTCAGAGTGATGTTCCCTTTTTCACCTTCTTTCTCATACTTGTAATCGTATTCCAGCCTCACTTCCGGAAGCTTATTAAGTGCCTTGAAATCGGCATAAGCTTTTGGCGGGGTATAGAAAGGCCACTCCAATTTTTTGGCGGCTTCGTAATCCAGTTCATCTTGTTTCAACGATAACCAGTAGGTGCTATGATCCACCTCCCGATTGTCCTGGTCAAAAACATTCAGACGAAGAAACCAAACCGAAGTCAGCCCAGCGATTTCCGGAAGTTTGTATATAAATTTCGAGGTGTTGGTAGCCAGATCACCTTTCCATTCGTCGCTAAAAATTTCTTTGGAGTTAATATCATATGCTGCAATTTTCACCGTCAGGTTATTGGCATCGTTCAAATCTTCGTTGGCCAGGTAAATGTCGTCAAAACCGTAGCGATAAATGGCATGAATTGGGTTACAGGCCTTGCGAACGCCGTAAAAAGAACCGTTGGGCTGCAGATAAGTATCGTACAACTGCCAGTACAGTTCGGGCCAGGCCGAGTTGAGCATCCACTGCACCAAACCGGTGCTTTTGGGTTTGTGTGCGATAAAAGCCTCAAACATCGGCCGCATCAGTTCGTAGTTCGAAACCTGGCATTTAAAGGCAAATTCTTCCACGCTGTTGGAAGGTCCGTAGCGCTCGTCCATGGCTTTGCGGAAACGGTCGAGTGTGGTGAACGCATTGCGCCCGGTGTGGTATTCCCAGTATTTTTTATCGATGGGCCAGAGACTTTCTTCGGGCAACATTTTTTTCAGCGAAGACAAAGGCATAACGTTGGGGCCCGGACACGTTTCGGTGTTAAAACCGTAAGCGCCGCCCAGTTGTGTATCGGTGAACCAATAAACCGGTGGTGTGTAAGCGTAAGGTCCTAACATTTTCATGCCGGTGGGGCCGCTGATCTCGCTGATCAAAGGAACTTCGGCCACAATGTTGTTGTCTTCGGTTCCGGCACCGCCTGCCGAAGTGATGTACGGCCGCGACGAATCGTATTTTTTAAACAGATCGATGTATTTGTATTCCAGCTCTGGAATCGGAAGTTTATCGCTTCCCAGCATCCACACATAAATGGCCGGGTGATTGCGCAGCCACAACATCTGGTCTTTCCAGTAGGCAGCCAGCAAATTAATGTCTTCGGGAGTAACAGCGCCTCCGTATTTTTCGTGCGTGGGTTTTAGCAGGTATTCCTCCCATTCCCAGTGGCAGTTAAAACCAGCCATCACCAGGATGCCGTACTCATCACACAAATCGTACAGCATTTGGGTTTTGCCCCAGAAACCTTCGCAACGAATGCTGTTCAGATTCATGTGGCGGATGTATTTCATCTGTGCCTCCACGCTTTCGCGGGTATCCTGCAACAGCAGGTCATCCACCCAGCCACCGCCTTTCAGCAACACAAATTTGCCGTTGATGGTAAACACCCGGTTTTTATCTTCGTTCAGGTAGCTGTTGATTTCGCGAATTCCGTAACGGCTTTCCACCTTGTCCAGCACTTTCTTGCCCGAAATAAACTCAACCGTCATGTCGTAAAGGTTGGGATCGCCCATTCCGTTGGGCCACCAAAACTTCACGTCTTTTACTGAAAGCTGTGCAAATTCTTCCGAAGTAAACCGGCATGACAGGGTATCTCCGGCAGCGATCTGCACTTTCTTTTCAACCGTTCCGATACCAAAATCAACCCGAACCAGACCTTCCACGGGTTTGTCCGACTGGTTTTCGATTTCAGCCTGGATAAAAAGATCGGCGTCTTTCAGGTTCTCCGTATTTACTTTTGATGAAACAAACGGACTTCGGATTTTCACGCCTTCGTTCACTTCCAGGAAAACTTCCCTGAAAATGCCCATGTTCCGGTCGCGTGGCAGCGGATTCCAGTCCACAAAACCAATGGAATATTCCCCATCGGCATGTTGCCAAAGCTTTAATGCCAGGGTGTTCTCCCCCTCCTGAACATACTCGTCGATAGCAAAAGTGAACATGCGGTAAGCGCCGGCAAACTCATCTTTACCCGCCACTTTTTCTCCGTTCACCCAAAGCTCGGCGCGGTAGTTGATCCCGTTAAAACGCAGCGAAATGTGCTTTTTTAAATCGCCGGCAGAAAGCTGAAAAGCAGAACGAAACCACCAGGGCTTTTTAAACTGCTCGATATCCACGCTTTGCATGTTGATCCCGAAATAAGGATCTTCAATCACGCCGTAAGTGGCCATACTCCCCAGCACCGTTCCGGGCACCGAAGCCTGCAGCCACGCATCGTCGGAAAAACCATTTTCAGAAATACTGCTTTCCTCCACACCGGCCAGTTTTTCACTCGCCTGCATTTTCCAGCCCGAGGATAGGTTTTCCACCCGCGAAACCAATTCTTTTTCTGCAGGCGTGCAAGCTGTCATAAAAAACATACCTGCCAGTAAAAGCCTCAAAGTCTTGTGAAAGTAATTACGTCGTTTCATTTTGTTTTAGGTTGTTCGTTTCATTCGTTTCAGTTCCAACTCATCCTTTTGTCTCGCAAGAAGTAAGGATTTGCTTTATACGTATTCTTTAGTCGTATTTCAGGCGCTCACGGCAGGCAATGAATGTGTTTATCTACATTTTCAGGTACCGTTACTTTCGCCTTTCTACTTTTTACTGCTGCTTTGACATTTGGTTATACCATACGTCTTTTCTTCCGCTTTCGGATAGCTCGATTTGAACAAAGGAAGTAGGAAAAGCACAAAAAAACTTCTGCTTTTTTATTCATCTTACAACATATATTAACCCTTCGTTTATATTTTATAATGTAAATTCGCCAAAGAGGTTAAAATTCTAAAAGTAACTTATGAACATCCATCTTTCCTTTTCCAATACTCAAATCAGAACTTTGCTGTTGATCTGTTTACTGGCCACGACCGGTTTCACGGCTTTTTCGCAGGAAGACACATCGAAACCCGCCGATTATGTAAATCCATTTTTGGGAACCGATTTCTTCGGACATACTTTTCCCGGAGCTTCGCTCCCCTATGCGATGGTTCATGTAAGTCCGGATGTGGGCACCGAAGGCTGGACCCATTGCGCGGGTTATATTTACCAGTCGAGCTCGATCATCGGTTTTAGCCACACGCACTGGAGTGGCGTTGGAATGGTAAACGGCGGCGAGGTGTTGCTGATGCCCACCGTGAGCAACGAATTGCAGATACTCCCCGGAACCAAAGAAGACCCGGATGCAGGTTACCGCTCACGTTACAGCCACGAAGAGGAAAGCGCATCGCCGGGTTATTATTCGGTCATGCTAAAAGATTACGACATCCAGGCAGAACTAACAGCCACCCGCCGTGCAGGCTTTCACCGCTATACTTTTCCGGCATCGAAAAACGCACATATTATTCTTGACCTCGGACACCAGATCGGCACCCATTATTCGGATGAAAATTCGGAACTGAAAATATTGGATAATAAGCGTATTGAAGGCAAAAAGGCCGCCGGACTGGGGCAGGTTTATTTTGTGGCCGAATTCAGCAAACCGTTTAAATACTACGGAACCTTTGATGCTTCGTATGTTACGCCCGAATCGGGAGCGAGCTTGTTCCCCTATAAAAATGCAGAGGCGGGTCAAAAAGTAGGCGCTTTTGCGAGTTTCGACACCCAGACCGGTGAGCAAATTCTTGTAAAAGTGGGCATTTCGTACACCAGCGTGGAGGGAGCCCGCAAGAACCTGGAAGCAGAAATTCCGCACTGGAATTTTGACCAGGTAAGAAACGACGCCCGGGAAACCTGGAATCACGAATTGTCGAAGGTTCAAATTGACGATGCCAGCGATGATCAGAAAGAGGTTTTTTATTCGGCGCTGTATCATTCGTTTCTGGCCCAATACATTTCACAGGATGTCGACGGAAAATACCTCGGTTCCGACGGGCAAATTCATACCGCCGATGGTTTTGATTTCTACGGATCGTTTTCGTGCTGGGACACTTACCGATCGCAACACCCGCTGTTAACACTCACCGCACCCGAACATGTGAATGATTTTATCCGTTCGATTGTGGCCAAAGTACAGAACTTTAAGTGGTTGCCGGCCCAGCATTTTCTGAATGTTTTTGGCGAAGGAATGGTGGGCGATCACCTCATTCCTGTAATTGTGGATGCCTATATGAAAGGTTTCCGCGACTACGATGTGGAACTTTTGTACAAGGCCATGCGCACCAAAGCCTTGGAAAAGCCCCGGCCTCCGGTGCATGAAAACATGGCGCGCGCAGGGTTGGAGTATTACCTGAAACTGGGCTACACCCCGGTTGACCGCATCACCGAATCGGTTCCGAACACCCTCGAACTTGCCTACGATGACTGGTGCATTGCCCAGCTGGCGAAAGAACTTGGGAAAGACGACGACTACCAGCTGTTTATGCAACGCGCCGGAAACTATGCCAAACTGTGGGATGCCGAAACCCGTTTTATGCGCCCGAAAAAAGCCGACGGCAACTGGTTGGAAGCGCTGGGAGCAAACGAGCAGGAGATTGTAACCCAAGGAGATCATTCGTATTATAAATATTTTGATCCGCTGCTGGTGGGCCGCCGCCCCAACCGGCATTATACTGAATCCAATGCCTGGCAGTACATTTGGTCGGTTCAGCACGATGTGCAGGGCCTCATCAACCTCTTTGGCAGCAAGGAAGCTTTTACCGCCAAACTCGACACTTTCTTTAGCATGAGTCCGCTGATTACGCCGCCCAAATACGTGGGTGTGGTGGGCACCATCGGGCAATACGTGCATGGCAATCAGCCCTCGCACCACGTGGCATATTTGTACAACTACGCCGGGCAGCCCTGGAAAACACAGGAGCGCGTACGGCAGGTTTGCGAAGAACTTTACCGCCCCGGCCCCGGTGGCTTGTGCGGAAACGAAGACATGGGTTCGCTGTCGTCGTGGTACGTGCTGAGCGCTATGGGAATTTATGCCGTTACGCCCGGTCTGCCCGTTTACGCCATTGGAAGTCCTTTGTTTGGGAAAGCCACCCTTCAAACAAGCAAAAACAAAACCTTTACGATCAAGGCTAAAAATCAATCGAAAGAAAACAAATACATTCAGTCGGCGACCTTAAACGGCAAAGAATTTAACCGCACCTGGATTTCGCACGAGGAAATTGGAAATGGTGGCGAGCTCATCTTTCAGATGGGACCAACACCCAATAAAAACTGGGGAACCGGGGCCAATGCCGCGCCGCCTTCGATGTCGGAAGCCAACTAATCAGAATATTATGTATCTTAATCCCAACTAAACCTTATCGATATGAAACAAGCAAATCAAAACCGAAGAACTTTTATCCGTAACCTGTCGTTGATCGCCGGAGCCAGTGCACTGCCCGGAAGCCTGCTGGCAGCCTGCAACCCGGTGCCGGGAGTGCAAATGAAACTGGGTCTGGTCACTTACCTCTGGGCCAAAGACTGGGACATTCCGACCATTATCCGGAATTGTACCGAAGCACAAATAGGAGGTGTTGAATTGCGTGTGGAACATGCCCATGGCGTAACGCTCGATCTTACCGCGGCACAACGCGCCGAAGTAAAAAAACAGTTTGCCGACAGCCCGGTGGAAATTATAGGAATGGGCACCAACCAGGACTATCATTCGCCCGATCCGGCCAAGCTGAAGGAGTCGATCGAAACCACCAAACAGTGGCTGCAGCTGAGCAAAGACATTGGCGGCTCGGGGGTAAAGGTAAAACCCAACGCTTTTCCGGAAGGTGTGCCGCACGAAAAAACCATTGAGCAAATCGGCAAAGCGCTGAACGAGCTGGGACAATATGCCCTTGACTTGGGGCAGGTGATCCGGCTCGAAGTACACGGCCGCGAAACACAGCTCCTACCCAATATCAAAGCCATGATGGATTATGTGGACAACAAGGGTACCGGTGTTTGCTGGAACTGTAACCCCGAAGACCTTGCCGGACAGGGACTCGAATACAACTTTAACCTGGTGAAAGACCGCTTTTCTGATATCTGCCATGTGCGCGAGATGAACGAAGGAGATTATCCCTACCAGGAGCTGATGAACCTGTTTGTGAAAATGGATTACCCGGGATGGATCCTGCTCGAATGCCGCACCGACCCGGCAGACAAGGTAGCCGCCCTGAAAGAACAGCGACGCGTTTGGCTTGATATGATTGCGAAGGCAAAGGAAGGACTGAAGGGCTGAAGGACTGAGGGATTGATTGGTTGAAGGATTAAGGGATTGAGGAAAGAATGCTGGAATGCGTTAATGCTTGAATGCTAGAATTAGCTGCGAGCATTGAGCTGCTAGCCACGAGTTTTTAGGAAACATAGTTTCATAGTAACTTTGAACACGTAACTTCAAGCTTCGTACTTCTAACTTCAAGCCATTGATAAATTGCAAAACTGTTAAATTGTAGAAAGAAAACGACTTCGCGGAGGGATTGAGGAAAGAATGCTGGAATGCGTTAATGCATGAATGCTAAAATTAGCTGCGAGGGATGAGCTGCTAGCCGCGAGCTTTGCGGGAACATAGTTTCAGAGTAACTTTGAACACGTAACTTCAAGCTTCGTACTTCTAACTTCAAGCCATTGATAAATTGCAAAACTGTTAAATTGTAAAAAGACAACGACTTTCCACAGTAACTCGGCATCACGGCAAAACAGCAACACCGCTAAACGGCATCACAGGAATACAGCAACACAGCCACACAGCCACACAACCCGAGTCAAAAACATACGGTTTTACAAGGCTGCAATCTTTTTTTATGTTTATTTTAGACCGCGCAAAAACGAAAGGGCGTGAATACGCAAATGCCAACAACGCACATTGTTCATGGCCACACATCACAAATCAGCGTAGATTTAATCAACCAACAAAATGAAGCAAATGCAGGTAAGCACATCCAGAATATTCATCATCTTTTTAGTTCTTTGTCTTTTTTCGTGTGACCCCAAAAACAACAAAGACACCGAAAAACCAATAATAACCGTCAGCATTTTGCCTCAAAAGACATTTGTTGAAACGATTGCCGGCTCCGACTTCAAAGTAAACGTTTTACTGCCGCCCGGAGCAAGCCCTGCGGCTTTTACACTTTTACCTTCTCAGCTAAAAGACATCGTTCGTTCAAAAGTATGGTTGCGCATCGGGCACATTGGCTTTGAATATTCGTGGAAAGAAAAAATACAGCAGGCCAACCCGGAAATGAAGGTAGTTGACCTTTCGCAGGGACTGGATTTAATTACACCGTCATCCGTAAATACCACCGAACCGGCAACAGGAAAAGGAGCGAATCCCCACATCTGGATGTCGCCGCCACTGGCCAAACACTTGGCCCGCCGCATTACCGACGAGCTTTCGGCTTTGAATCCGGCGAGAAGTGCCGTTTATAACGAAAATTACCGCAAGTTTGCCTCCGAAATCGACCAACTGGATGCTGAAATCAGAAGTAAATTAAAGGACTATCAGGGCCGTGAATTTATCATGTTCCACCCGAGCCTTTCGTACTTTGCCCGCGAATACAGGCTCAATGAATATTCGCTTGAGCCGGGCGGCAAGGAACCAACCCCCCAGCGAATGGCCGAACTGGTGAAACTGGCACAAAAAGAAAACATCCGGGTAATTTATATTCAAAGTGATTTAGACCGCGAACAGGCCCGGGTATTTGCCGAAGAAATCGACGGCGAAGTTGTCGAAATGTGGCCCTTAAACCCAGCCTGGAAAGAAAACCTGCTCGAAATAACCGACATGCTTATTCAGCACTTTTAAAGGACTGAAGGATTGAGGGACTGAATGTGTAAATGCAAAAATAAGCTGCAAGACGCAAGTTATTGCTAAATTGATAAACTGTTAAATGGAAGGATAAGCTTTGAGTCGTGAGCTACGAGCGACGAGTAAAATACGGCAACTCTGAACTCTGAACTAAAAGCTTAGAGCTGTGAGCCACGAGCTGCGAGTACGACTGCACTGCACACCGCTACTGCCTCACCCCTCCGTCATTCCGTCGTCAAAGCCTCCGGAATTCCTCGTCCCCCTTAAAATGGGGACAAATGGAAAACACTGTGAGCTCTTCTAAATTGTCAAATTGGAAAACTGTTAAATTGCAAAAAGCATGGAGCAAAGAGTACGACACTGAACTTTGAACTCTGAACTTTAAACTGCAAGCTGCGAGCAAAATACAGCATCACAGCAATACGGCATCACGGCAACTCTGAACTTTGAACTCTGAACTCTGAACTCTAAACACAAAACCCTGACCTAAAACATACGCCTCCCCGGTAGCGGGAATAACTTTTATGTTTATTTTTAGAACACCTTAAAAACAAAGGCCTTGAATACGCGAATATCACCAACAAGAAATCACGCTGAAGTTACTGCTTCGGATTTCATGAATTTTAGCGATTCAACATAATAGATGATGTTATTCCACCCTACTGGAGGTATAACATGACCTTAAAAAATGAGATAATGAAAATAACATGACTAGTGATGTTATGCGCTAGTTAGCGTTCATGTTGAAAAAAAGAAGAACCTAGATAATGAGAACAAAAGCCAACACACAAATAGCACATTTGCCATCCCCAACACACAAGCTGATGCTTAGTTTGCAAAAGAGCTATTTTGGGCATTCACACATAATCTAAATAATACAAATGGCGATAACAGGAACGGATTTTGAAGCTTTAATTAAACCATTTTTCTCGAAATTATTCAAGGATATGGGTTTTGTAGTTTTAGAGGTACGAAACCAAGATTCTGGAACACAAAATGGTTTTGATATTAAAATCGTTTTTGATGATAATAATTCAAAAGAAAGATATTTATTCATCGAATGTAAATATTATAAATCGGCTAAACTTGATTGGTCTGAGATATTTACAAAGCAGATTGAGTTGCAAAGCTCAAACTACAATCCTACTGCATTCATCATGTTATCTCCATTGCAAAACCTGAGCAATATAAATGATAATGCTCAAATTGAGTTTGAGAAAATAGTCAAATTCCCTGTTGAGTTTTGGACTCCTGATAAAGAACTAGAAGAACTATTTGCTCTAGACAAAAATATTTATGAAAAGGTATATGACAAACCATGTGAAATAGAAGTTGACAAAGAAAATCAACTAAAAGTAACTCGTACTCGGATTGAATTAATTCTTAAAAAGAAAGATGTCTTTCAGTTTTCAAATTGCATCAGAATTAAGGAGGCAAATAGAAAACCAAATGAAGATTCCAGTATGGTAACAACCCTAGATACAAAACTTAATTCAGTTCTAGATGAAGATGATGAAGATAGAATCTATTATCACCAACTAAGAGTTAATTATAAGGTCTTTCTCGAAGACATGCAAGATGTAAATAATGATTTAAGATTGAAAATATTGAATTGGCAAGACAATATGAGAGCACGGGCAAAACGTCTTACAAATAAGTTTAACTTAAATCCATCTTATAATTCTCAAATGTTTTATCATGATTTCTTTGAAGATGCGGAAAAACAACTTTTAACCTTTTACGAAAAGAATGATTTAAAAGACGATGAAGAGAAACTATTAAACGGAATTGTTTTTGAACTCGCTGCCGAATGCCCACTTGATTGGCGTAAAAAATAAAACGAATAAAAATGCGTCTGGAAAAATTTATAAATAAGCTCGTCCAAAAAGATTTAATTACAAATATTAATTTGGAGCGTCCCAGCTATGTCCAACCGGAAGATAGAATTTTATACCGAGCACATCGAATATTAATTATTCTCGGCATGCTAAATACTAAAAATGGGCTTAGTAAAGATGTTATTGCTTGTGTTGATTTTCTTCTTAGAAATTCGAACTACCAAAAGAAATTCATTTTTGAGTATTTCCAAGGACAAAAAAACATCGTTACAAAAATTGCAAAATACTCAGCAAACATACAGGAAGAAATAGATTTTAATATTGTGCAATATAGAAGTGTTCCATGGGATTTGAGATTTAATGACATGTTCTTGTTTTTGTATGTAAGGTCATTAATTAAAATTACGGGAAGTAGCAAAGAAAGAAACTTGAGATTACATCTTTCTAAATCTGGTATTGAGCACTTTGAAAAAATAAAGGAAATATTTCCTTCTGAGATTAATTTTTTGGAACTCTTTGGTTCCAAAGTACAAGAAAAAAAGACTATTGAGATAATTACAGAAATAATTCCAAAATCCTATTGGCGTCAAAATGAAAAGCTTAATAATTAATAGATTAGTTTACAAGGTTCAGACAAAAGACAAGACGGAATATGGAGCAGATATACCTTTTAATCCAGGTTTAAATGTGGTATGGGGTCCCAATTCTGTTGGGAAAAGTAGCATTATCACGGGCATAATCTATGGTTTAGGATTAGAAAAAAGTTTAGGAATTTTTAAACTAAATCAGAATCCATTCAAACCTGAGTTTTATAGTAGAATTGAAGGAAAAGAGATAACGCTTTCATACTTGCTATTGGAAATATCAAATGGTATCAAACACATTACAATCTTTAGATACCTGAAAGGCGACAAAACAAACATTGTCGCTATAAAAAATTGCAAAATAAAAGATTACGATAAAACCAAAAAATTTGAAAAATATATTATCGAAGGTGAAGGCGTTTTCTCGGATAATGGATTTCAAAATTTTATATATGGTTTTTTAGAAATGCCTATTGTTGAAGTTCCTTCGTACGATGGGAAAAATGTGAAAATATATTTTGAGAACCTTGCTCCATTGTTTTTTGTAGAACAAAGGGCAGGTTGGGCTCAAATACAAGCAAGACAAATAACCAGATATAATATAAGAGATGTTAAAAGAGTAGTCTTCGAATATTTAATGGGATTCGATAGGTTTGACATCCATTTAATGGAGTTAGAAAAGAAGGAGATTGATGAACAAATAAAAAAGCAAAAAGACAATTTAACGGCAAAAGAGGAGAGTATATTTATTATTGGAAATGGTGAATCAAAAGAAGGAAAACTAACAATTGATGACAATGAAGCCGGTAAATATCCAATTGAAGAATTTTTACAGCTTTTGAAGAAACGTTATAAAAAAGAATCAGAGGGTGTTTTAGAATTATCAGAATCAAAAGAAGAAACGGAAAATCAAGAAGTTGATTTACGAGAAAAGCTTAAGGTTTTTGATTATCAATATAGAAAAAGTGAAGAAAAGGCAAAGAATTTACTTCAAGAAATTAAGGGGTATGAGGGTTATATTGAACGAATTAAGTTAAATAAATACAAGAATAATCAATTAAAAAAGATTGAAGAGTTCTCTTTTGATTTAAATGTCACGACATGTCCAATTTGCGAACAACCTTTGACAGATGAAGAACATGGAAAATGTCGTCTTTGTAATTCGGAAATAAAGAAAAAAATATCAACTCCTACGCAAAATCTTGATTTTCTTGAAGATGAAGAAAAATCGTTTAAAAATGTATTGCGAAATAAACAGTTAGAATATCGAAAAGAACTAGAAATAAGTCAAAGACTGAAAGACAAATTAAAGAACACCGAAAAAACACTTGAACACCAAATTTCAACATATTCAGGAAAAGCTCTTTCAAGATATAGAGACAAAATTATTAAAATTGACAACCTTTTTAAGGAGATTGATAGATACGAAAGAATCAATAAAAGATGGAAAGACCTAAATCCATTGAGGTTAGAAATTAAAAAAGACGAAAATAGAAGCGAACAATTAAAGCAGAAAATTGAATCATATCTTGAGTCTAGCATGGACTCCGAGATTCTTAAAACTATTCTTGATTATCTTAAATCAAACGTTCGAAACCTGGGGCTATTTAAAGCAAAGGAATACCTAATAAATCAAATAAAACTCGACTCAACTGATAATTACACTCCGTATTTAGATTCATATGATATTTTTAATATAAGCAGTTCAAGTGATAACGTTCGAATTATCCTTAGTTATTATATTGCCTTGTTACAAACATCGATTTTATTGAAAGACAAATCAAAAATTAAGTTCCCCAATCTTCTAATCTTAGATGAACCCAAGCAACAGAATCTTGACAGTGAATCGTTAATCAGTAGTATCGATTTATTCAAAAAGGTCTTAAATTCAAATAGCCAAGTGATACTGACAACTTATAGTGAATCAAGCTCTAATAGGTTAAAAATGAAAAAATATTTTTGCCATGAAATGAAAGATAAAAACGATTATCTATTAAAAAGAATTAGCAATGAATAGTCAAGCACATTGTCTAGTCGCACAAGGCATCCCGCAAAACCAAAACCAGCCAAAGAGCTTGCCTGTCCGACACACTGAAAAACAGAAAAAACACGAAACGCTAACACGTGGTATAAGGCATGGCTGGGTTTGTGCGGATTCGACACGGTCGAATCTCGTCCCAACCTCGGTTTCGGTCGGACTGGTCAGACTCTCGTCTGCCGCCACAACCTAATACAACCAAACCGCTCAACAAAACATTAAACCACAATCTAACCCACACCATGAATACCGCAAAATACAAGCTCTCGACTGATGACCTGGATAAAACAGTAAATTACTTGATCGAATTTCTGCCTTTTGATTATGAGAATCACAGTCATGATATGTCGGTTTTAGCCTCAGAAGCTTACTACATGAGAAACGGCTCCACACAACTAAATATGATCATCGCCAAAAGAGAGGCAGCGTATTTATTGATTGATGTGATGGGAAGTGCCGGAGGCAGAGGCCCCCAAAACTGGGACTGGGGTTCGGAAAAAAGTTACCTCAAAAAGGTAAAGAGACTGCTCGACGAATACGCCAAAGAATTCAGCTTAACACTCGAGGAACTAACAGCATCATAAAAAGAACAAATCCGCACCGGCAAAGCGTTACCAACCCATAAAAACAAGAACCAATGAAAACACTACTAAGCTTATTCCTTCTTCTGTTTTTGCTTATTTCGTGTAACAACGATCAAAAAACGTGTCATTTAACCGGCGTGCTGGAAGACGCCCCCGACACGACAACTCTTTACTTGGCAGACTGGGAAAGCAGAATTGTATCGGATACTATCCGGGTGGTTAACGGTGCGATCGATTACAAGTTTCAGCTGGATCATCCCAAAAAATTTTACCTCCATAACCAACGAAATCAATACGATTTCAGAGACAGAAAGGTTGTTTGGCTGGAGCCGGCTGAAATTAAAATAAGCGGGAAATATGAGTTTTTAAAAAGCCTCAAAATAGAAGGGTCTGCCGCGCAAACCGAGTTCGAGAACTACCATTCACTCATCGCAACTGCCACCAAACAGATCAATGAATTAAAAGAACAAATCCATTTTAAAACAGATGCCGGGAAGAAACAGGATACAATCAGAATAGAAGCACTTGAAACCGGTTTAAGCGACAGTATTGTTGACTTTCTGCTGAAACACTCCAACTCGTATGTCACGCTGTATTCGCTGCACAGCGAGTGTTTTTTCAACCCCAGGCATTTAAACAAAACGCAAATTGCGAAGGTTTATAACAGCTTACCCGAAAACTTAAAAGCCCTAAAGCAGGGAGTGGCAATCAAGAAATTCGCCGAATTGCCCGAACCTCCCCAAGTGGGAGATGTGGCGCCCGAAATTGTACAGCTAACACCCGAAGGCGATACCCTAAAACTTTCGGACTACAGGGGGAAATATGTGCTGCTCGACTTTTGGTCCTCGTCGTGCGGCGCTTGCCGGGCCGATTTTAAATGGCTGAAAAAAATCTATGCCCAGTACCATTCCAAGGGCTTTGATGTTCTGGCCGTATCGGGCGACCATGTAAAACAACGATGGACCGGCGCCATTGCCGCAGATTCAGTTCCCTGGCAAAATATTTCGGATTTAAACGGCTGGCAAAACGAAGCCTTTTTGCGGTACGACATCCGGTACATCCCCCGCAATTTTCTAATCAACCCGGAAGGAATTATTATCAAAGAAGGATTGAGTACTGAAGCGGGCGCCAACTATGAAATAGGAAAATTATTTGAAGAATGAAAAGAACAGCTTGTACCAAAGACAGCCTTTCTTCTGCAGCATAAATTAGTAATATTCAACCATGACCAAATCAACTGCCGCCCATTACCCCAACATCGCCCAAAGCTTTGGCATTACAGGCATAGTAGTGCTCGCCACCCTCGTATTCAGCCCGGTATTATTGCTGCTAAACGAACTGATCGGCGAAGAAGCCTCCATGCTCCTCTACTATATTTTAGCTGTAGGACTGTCTTTCTGGCTTGTCTGCTCCATCCGAAAAAGCAAAACAAGCCGCTGTTCGTTCAACCTGAGCATCGAAAATAAACGAACCATCCCGTGGGTAGTAATTGGCACCATCGCTTTACTTTTTGGAGTCATCTCGCCCATCAGCAGCCTAATTCCCATGCCCGAAAGTCTGGAAAAAGCGTTCATGGATTTTGGCAGCCAAACCGGAGTTTTTGCCTTTGTTTTAATGGTGATTGCGGCGCCAGTACTGGAAGAACTAATCTTCCGGGGAATCATTCTGGATGGTTTGCTGAAACAATACTCTCCCATCAAATCCATACTGATTTCCAGTCTGCTCTTCGGCTTGGTTCATCTAAATCCCTGGCAGTTTGTTACCGGATTCATCATCGGAATATTTTCGGGGTGGGTGTATTACAAAACCAGGAGTTTGTCACTTGCCATCGTTATTCATGCGTCGGCCAATATAAGCGGGTACATCGCGCGCCATTTTATAGATATTGAAGCATCGATGGACGAAACCTTAACAGAAGCCTATGGCAGACCAACCAATTTAGCTTTGGCAATAAGCGGAGCAGTAGTGGTTGTGGGCATATGCACCTACTTTCTGCACAAAGAATTTCAGAAACAACTGCCGCCCGAAGACCTGCCCCGCCCAACAGAGCAAATTTTTCCTGCGGACACTCCCCTTCCGGCAGACAGTGAAAATAGCGCGCAATAACAATTGATGGTATATTTACCGGAAAATGCCGGGCAGCCGGTCGCCAAAAGAGAATGAACAAAACCGCTATTCGTTTGAGCCGGCCTTGAACGGGAATCAACCATAAAACCACTATAAACCGATGTACCAATTAAAAAACACGCTGAAAAAGCTGCTCCTACTAGCGCTTTGTCTGCTTCCCTTTGTCGGGCACACCCGGGAAAATACTTCGGGGAAGTCGCTAAAAGAAAAGATCGAGGCCTATTCAAAAGCCCACAACCACGCGGGCATTCTGGTGCTGACAACACGAAACGACAGCATTTTCACACATACCGCGGGCTATGCCGATGCAGCCCAGAAAACACCGGTAACCGAAAACCATCTTTTTGAAATCGGGAGCGCCAGCAAAATATTCACGGCCATCGCTGTTTTTCAGTTGATTGAAGAAAACAAGTTGTCGTTGCAAACAACGCTCAACACCCTGTATCCGGGCGGCGAGATACAGGCGCTTGCCAATTACCAGGGGCAAAACCATTGGGACAAGGTGACAGTTGAAATGCTCTTAAACCATACCTCGGGGTTTATCGATTACCTGAATATTTACGACTCCGACGAGGAAGCGCTGGAGGCTTTCAGCCGGAAAAAAGAGTACACTTTCGAAGAGCTGATCCATTTCTCGGCCGGTCATGGCGATGCCCATTTCGTTCCCGGCGACAGGTTTAAATACTCCAACACCAATTACATTATTTTGGGCGATATTATTTCGAAGCTTTCTGAAATGCCCTGGAAAACCTACATCCAAAAAAATATCCTGGAAAAAGCCGGCCTGGAAAATACATTCTTTGGCTCTGAAATATCGCCCGAGAACCACCGGCGGCTTATGACCGGCTACTACGGAGATAAAACCACGCAAATACCTTATTCGCTGGCCGGAAGCGCCGGAGAGATGATTTCGGACGTGTACGACCTTCGCAAATTTCTGCTGTTCTGGAGCCAGGGAAAATTCTATAAAAACCCGGCCACTTTTCAGCAGCAGATTTCGACGGGCATTCACAGCATGAGCACCCAATCAAACGCCGTAAAATATGCGCTGGGAACCATGCTTGTTGGCGAAACAGTTGGCCATGGCGGACAAACCTTTGGATATCAGTCGTACCTGGCCGTCAACCCGCAAACCCACGATATTTGCGTGATTGGCATTAACAACGCCACCGTTTCGGGGATCTCGCTGTTCATGAGTTTAGAATAAATGAGCTGTGAGCCGAGACTACAACAGCACGGCAACACGGCATCACCGCTCCTTCAGATTGCTTCTCCGTCCGTCTGCTGCCGGACGAATCGCAATGACGCCCGTTTTTGTTTTCGTTTGGCAGCGGACATAAGGTGTCGTAACCGGAAATTGTCTGCTGCTGTCCGCTGCCGGAACACATCCTTTTTGGCGTTAGGACGAGCGTGCGAAGCCAACTCTTTCTGAAGAAAACTGTCAAATTTTAAAACTGTGAAATTGATAAATTGCGCGGAGCAAAGGGCATGGGGCACAACTCTGAACTCTGAACTACACGCTGCGAGCTGTGAGCCATGAGCTGCGAGTACAACAGCGGCATCACAGCAATACGGCTGCACTGCAACACCGCTACTACCTCACCCCCTCCGTCATCCCGGTGGCGATGCCACGGAATTCCTCGTCCCCCTAAATGGGGACAAACAGGAAGGACTACGAGCTGCGAGTTACGAGAAATTTTGCCCCTCCGAGGCCCAACGTCACCCCACCAAAGTACTCCGTTGGGCTTCAGAGAAACTAATTTGGACCTCAAAAGAACTAATTTGAACCTCGGAGCCTCAAACGAGAGCCTTTTTGCCCCGAATTTTAACAATTGAGCCTCAAGCTTGAACCTCAGAGCTCAAAATTTTAACAATTGAGGCCCGCGCTTGAACCTCAGAGCCCCGGCTTTTAACAAAAAAGGCTCAAATTAGTTTCTCGGAGCCTCAACGTTGGGGCTCCGAGGCCCAAGTGGAGGGCTCTGAAGTACCCCCGGGTACTTCGGAAGTGGGGTCTAACGCATTGAAAGAACGAAAGACAGCCTTTGAACACCCGTATTAGCCATGTGCTTCGAGCCGCTGGCTACCGGCTTATTCCGCAATACAGCATCATGGCAACACAGCCACTGAACGCTGAACTACCAGCTATTGTCAAATTACTAAACTGTCAAAATGGTAGAATAAGCTTTGAGTCGTGAGCTACGAGCTACGAGTAAAATACGGCAACTCTGAACATTGAACTTCGAACACTAAACTACTATCTGCATACAAAATACAGAAGAACAGCATAACAGCAATACGGCAACACGGCCACTCTGAACGCTGAACGCTGAACTACAAGTCATTGCCAAACTGTTAAATGGTTAAACAGGACTGTTTTAGCTACTTTGTAACTTAATACAAAAACGCGTTGAAGTCTGCTACTACTCATACATGAATCGGAAGATTGCCGTTGTGTCATACACTGACTAGAGCTTACCTCTTCTCGAAAGAACTTCTCGATTTTGTAAAAAGTAGTACATTAATTAGTTATTTTAACCACGCTAAAAAACTAACTATGTCAAAAGATATCCAATTAAGCCCGAGGAAGTTTGTTGCCCCAGAATATATTTATGGTGTGGATTCACGACTAATGGCTGGTATTTTTTGCAAAAAATTAGGCGGACGAAAAGTACTCTTAGTTACAGATCAAGGGATCGAAAATACGCGATGGTTATCAGAAATAGAAAAAGAACTGCAAAAACAGTCCCTTGAGTATATTGTTTTTTCTTCCATATCGCCCAATCCTCGTGATTGCGAAGTAATGGAAGGTAAAACGAAGTATGAAGAACATAAATGCAATTTAATACTTGCACTGGGCGGAGGGAGCGTTATGGATTGTGCCAAAGGCATTGGAATTGTCAGCACCAACCTGGGACATATTCATAACTATGAAGGAGTTGATATGATCAACAAACCCATGCCACCCTTGATTTGTATACCAACCACGGGTGGAACTGCGGCTGATGTTTCCCAGTTCGCAATAATAAACAATACTTCAGAGCGATATAAATTTGCGATTGTCAGTAAAGCAGTTGTGCCCGATGTGGCATTAATCGACCCACTGGTTTTGACAAGCATGGATGCCTTCCTTACCGTATGTACCGGAATGGATACATTATCGCATGCCTTTGAGGCTTTTGTTTCCAATGCAAATTCTGCTTTCACTGATTTATATGCCCTCGAATCTATACAACTAATCATTAATAATCTGCACGACTGTATTACCCGCCCCGACGATATACAGGCACGAGGCAAGGTGATGTTAGCCAGTTTGTATGCAGGTTTGGCCTTTTCAAATGCAAGCCTGGGATGCGTGCATGCACTGGCACACAGTTTAGGAGGGTATTTGGACCTGCCACATGGAGAATGCAATGCCATTTTATTGCCCCATGTGGTTGATTATAATTTTGAATCAGCAAGCGAACGATACATCAAAATTGCAGAAACTGTTAAAATGCCTTTTCATGGAAATAACAAAAATGATAGAAAGAAGGCATTTGTAGAACATCTTATTCATTTTAAGCAAAGTGTAGGTATCCATACAACCCTAAGAGATAAAGGTGTAACACCTGATATTATACAACAACTGGCATCAAAAGCAATCAAAGACCCCTGTAATGCAACAAATCCGAAATCGCCTGTTGCTGATGATCTTAAAGCAATATATTCAGAAGCATTGTAATTGGAACTATGGAAAATGATTGGAGCAAATACAGAGACAAAATAGTGGGATTGGGCGAGCATTCGCTGCGAAAAAGCTACTATCCTGAGCTACAGGAAAAAATTGATAAACTTGAAGCTTCACAAAAAAATCTTCAGACTATTATAAACAGCATTAGTGATGCTATTATAATTCACGATAGCAGCGGATGCATTTTATCATTAAATGAGCACGCAAAGAAATTATATAATATTGGAGATAACGAAATAAAACAATATACTATACATGATATAACATCACCCAACCAAGAAGGTGGAGACTTATCTGCAACATGGAATAATGTATTAAACAATACCCCACAAGTATTCGAATGGTTAACGCTTCAAATAAACACAAATAAAGAATTACCCGTACAGGTATCAATTAATCATACCATATGGGATGGGAAGCCTGCAATTGTAGCTGTTGTACGTGATTTTACCGAGCGCAAGATATTTGAACAAGAACTTATACTTGCAAAGGAGAAAGCAGAAGAGGCCAATAAGCTTAAAACAGAGTTTTTACATAATTTGTCGCACGAAGTTCGTACACCGATGAACGGGATAATAGGTTTTGCAGAAATGCTGGAAGATCCGGATTTAAGCAACGAGATGCGAATAAATTATTCAAAAATTGTTCAGAACAGCAGTTTTCAACTTTTAAAAATAATTGATGACATACTGGAAATATCGTCACTTGAAACGAAGCAGATAAAAGTCAAAAAAGAAGAATTTTGCATTAACAGCTTATTGATGGCATTGTTTTCACAATATAGTGTGAAATCGCAAGAGCGAGATATCCCTATTTATATAAAGAAAGGGCTTCCACAGCATCAAAGTAAGATAATCTCAGATAAATCCAAACTGGCTAAAATATTAAGTAATTTATTGGAAAATGCTATTAAATATACGAATGAGGGATTTATTGAGATGGGCTATAGGGTAGAAAACCAAACGGTGGTATTGTATGTAAAAGACACAGGAATAGGTATATCTCCCGAAAACTCAGATAAAATATTTGAACGTTTCTCGCAGGAAGAAAAAGACATGTCGAGAAAATATGGCGGACTTGGTTTGGGCCTGTCAATTGCTAAAGAAAATGCGAAATTATTGGGAGGAGATATAGAAATAATATCAGAGAAAGGACGTGGTTCTGTATTTTATGTTTCAATACCCTACGAGCCATCCGGGAACAGAGTTCATGATGTGTCAAAGTCGTTATGGAATAAAGATGAGGAGACACAAAACAAACGATACAAAATTCTTATCGCTGAGGATGAGGAGGTAAATTACCTTTACATTGAAGCACTTTTGGAAGGGAACTCGAAATTCAATTTAATCCATGCAAAAAACGGCAAGGAAGCCGTTGATATTTGTATGAATGACAATAGCATCGATCTGGTTTTAATGGACATAAAAATGCCTGTAATGAACGGGCATGAAGCCACCAAACGAATAAAATCAAAATACCCCGATTTACCTGTTATCGCACAAACTGCCTATTCGACCAAACTCGACAAAGAACTAGCTTTAAAACACGGATGCGATGATTTTTTATCAAAACCTTTAAAGAAAGAAGTGCTTTTGAAATTGATAAATGCATATTTAGTAACGGAATAGCATTGGTGGCGTATAAATGCTCTCCAATGATCAGAGATTATAAATAGCATTCGGGAAAAACGGAGAAAGATGTTATTTGAAAAGTTACACATTCTTGTTTCAACAGATGATCCTTATGGATTAAGTAATAATATTGAATTATTTGAGGATATACTGACACAAAATAAAATGAATGCAGACATCAAACAACTGACCTCTGACAAATAGAAAAATTGAGAACTGAAGAAAAAATAAAACAAGCATTCGACCCTTACTTCAATGTCCCTCTTGAAGCATGGAAGTTTTTTACCGACTTGGGAGAAATCATATCAACGACAAAAGACCAAGTCATAAAAGATACCGACACAACAGAAAAATATTTGAGCTTTATTCTAAAAGGGAGTGGTGGAATTTTACTCTGGAATAATAACAACTTTGTGTGTATTGATTTATGCTATGAAGCAGAATTCTTTGGAGATTATATGTCATTCCTCAATCAACAGCCAACACCGCTCGAAGTTGTAACGTTCGAACCATCCGAACTTTTTAGGATTTCCAATGCTAATTTCCACAAGTTGAGTGACAACACGGAGTTCGGAGATAAAATCTGCCGGTTTGCTTCCGAGGCACTTTTTGTTCACAAACAAAAGCAACAAATAGATATCCTAACAAAAACAGCAACGGAAAGATACATTGAGCTACAAACCAGACAACCGAAAATTTTACAGCGAACACCACAAAAACACATTGCCTCATATCTTGGTATAACACCTCAAAGTTTGAGCAGAATAAGAAAAGAGCAAACAACAATATATTAGTTGAAAAAGTTATCGTATGGTAACAGAAAAAGCATTTTTCAATCAGATCTTTGCCAAAAATAAGTCTGATATGAAAATGTTTTATACCCTTTTTATTTTAGGAATTTCAACCACTTTGTTAGTAACTGCCGGGATTTTTACGAATCAAATTACTCTGCAAATTCATCCAAGTAGTTTTGTGAATAGTCTGGCAAAGTATCAGATCTTTGCTTTGACAGTTGGAATTTTAACAACGATAGCGATTCTTATTTTAAACCCCGAAAGCAAACAATTTTTACGAGCAGGACAACTTGGCACCATTGCGGAGAAAGAAAAATGGCTTGGAATAAACGGCAAATCTTCCTGGACAGTAAATGGACTTCAATTACTGTTATTTATAAGCATTGCGACAGGAATATTTATGTTCTTTGCAGTAAAACACACAAACAGTATCAGCAATTTTAACTGGAATTTTGTCCCTTTGGTACTGCTGTTTTCATTGACAAACTCATTGGCGGAAGAGCTTATTTTCCGTTTTGGCATTGTTGGCGGACTTTTCAACCACTGTCCCAAACTAACCATAATGATTCTATCAGCTGTATTGTTCGGATTACCACATTTTTTCGGAAATCCGGGGGGAGTTATTGGCATTTTAATGTCAGGCGTGTTGGGTTACATCTTGTGTAAGGCGACAATAGAAACAAAAGGACTTTCCATTGCGTGGACAATACATTTCGTACAGGACATTATAATTTTTACAGCTTTGATGATGATGAATGTTAAGCAAAATACATTCTGACACGACAGATGATAAGGACTGTCACCAACACTGATAGCCCTTACACAACCCCATACCTTTTAACTCCCTCATTCTTTGTTCTGAGAAGTAGAAAATCATAAATCCCAAAGCTCCAACACCTTGCGTGTCCCATAAAAAAGGCCATCCGCCAAAACGACGGACAGCCTGTTATTTTTACATACCTTATTTCAACTATCTTTTTTCGTAAGGCTCGTGTTGCGGCCATTTTACCGGGTTCTTTTTGAGCTCTTCTTTTACCACTTCAATGGCTTTTTCGAGCTGGTTATCGACCCCGTTGGCCAGTTTTTCATGGTCTTCTGCCTCCGGGATATCGGGATCCACACCGTGTCCTTCCCTGAACCATTTCCCGTCGGGATCATACATCCGGAAGGTAGGAGCCGTTACCGAGCCACCGTCGACCAGCGAAGGTGTTCCGCTGATACCGATCAAACCTCCCCAGGTACGCGAACCTACCAGCGGGCCGAGTTCTGCTTTTCGGAAGAAATCGGGGAAGGCATCGCCACCCGATCCGCTCCAGCCGTTGATCAGCATCACTTTGGCACCAAAATGCCCGACAGGAGGCCACTGCCAGTCGTGTCCGTCGCGCACGGCCCAATATGCCAGTGCCTTCCGGTTTAGTAATTCAATAAAGCGGTCCGGAATCTGGCCTCCGCTGTTAAAACGTTCGTCGATGATCAGGCCTTCCTTGTTCCATTGTCCGTAAAACTGGCGGGCCAGTTCATTTTGCCCGTCAATGCCGGTGCTGCGTACGTAAATGTAGCCCACTTTACCGCCGGTGGCTTCTTCCACACGTTTGCGTTTGGCTTCGATCCATTCCAGGTGCCGCAGCCGCGACTCGTCGCTCATCAGTTTCACTGTGATCTTTTTGGCATCGGCTTTCGAAGTTGTTTTTCCCACCGTCAGCACTACGGTTTTTCCTCCCAGCCCCTGGAAGGCAGCTGCCGGTTCGCGGTCGGTTGTAATCGCTTTTCCGTTTACTTCCAGGATATAATCGCCCACGGCTACATCCACTCCGGGTTCTGCCAGCGGAGAACGTTCTTCTGCATCCCAAATGGCACCGGTCAAAATCTTTTTCACCTGGAAAGCGCCGTTGCTGATGCCCCAGTCAATGCCCAGGTAGCCTACGCTTGTCCGGGGTGTTTGTTCCAGATCGCCACCGCCTTTGTAAGTATGCGATGCGTTCATTTCGCCAATCAGTTCACCCAGGATAAAGTTTACATCTTCGCGGCTCGACGCCTGATCGATCAATGCACCGTATTGTGTTCTCATCTTTTTCCAGTCGACACCGTGCATTCCCTTGTCGTAGAAATAATCGCGTTCAATGCGCCAGGCATCGGTAAACAGCTGTTTCCACTCCTCTTTAGGGACAACCGTTGTTTCCATTTCCTGCAAAGGCACATTTTTATCGGTTTTCTGATTTTCGCGTACGTCAATCACGTTCAGTCTTCCGTGGTTCGATACCAGCATTTTCTCGCCGTTAGCCGACAGACTAAAACCACCGGCATCGTCGAGGATCGTTTTTTCTTCGCGGTCTTTCAAATCCCAGAAAACAATCGGGCGTTTGGTTTTGCCGTCGGGCGATTGCACACTTTTCTGGTAGATTATTTTGCCTTTGGCGGCCGTTAGTGCACGGTAATCTCCGGCACTCACCGGCAGCAACACCAGGCGTTGTTCCAAACCATCAAAATCGATGGTAACTTTCTTTTCGTCTTTTGCCTCATCCTTTTTCTCGTCTTTGGCATCTTTGTCCTTGTCTTCAGCCTTCTCTTTATCGGTATCTTTCTTATCTTCTTTCACTTCTACCGCATCGTTTTCAGGCTCCAGCGGCGAAGGCGTATCTTTTTTCAAAGTGATTGCGCCCACGAGCGTAGATCTGGAATAAATCCAGGAGTTATCAAAGTCGCTGTAATCCGCATTCATCGAACGGTTGGTCAACACATACAGGTATTTCCCTTCCGGATCAAAGGCCGGGTCGGTGTTGCTGTAGAAGTCAGAAGTTACCTGCTGTTTCAGGTTGTTTTCCACGTCGTAGATCCATACAACCGAATGACGGTTTTCAGCGCCCCGTGCCCAGGTTACATATTTGCTATCGGCCGACCACGATACAGAAAAGCCGCGCAAGGGGCCTTCCATCATCCAAAGCGCTTTGTCAATTTCTTTTACTGCGCCAGATTCCGCATCGCAAAGTTGAATGCTCATGGTCTGGTCAATAAACACCAGCTTTTTGGAGTCGGGCGACCAGTACAGATTGTAACGGAAACCGGCTCCCAGTTTGGTAATGATTTTTACCGATTCGCTTTCAACATTGTAAAGTGCCAGTTCGTATTCGCCGTTTTCATCGCTCCACCAGGCAAGGGTTTTGCCATCGGGCGACCAGGCGGGGTAACGTTGTGCAGAACCGGAACTCTGGGTGAGGTTTAGTACGAATCCTTTTTCGGCCGGTAGCGAGAAGATCTCGCCTCTTGCTTCGGCCAGCACCCGTTTGCCATCGGGCGAAACTGTCGCACTCTGGAGATACCTTTCCACTTTTACTGTTTTGGGCATTGTGGCCATCTGGTCGGTCACCACTTCAATTTTTACTTTTTTGTATTTTTTAGTGGCCAGGTCCATCAAATACATATCGCTGCCTGCCTGAAAAATCAGGTCGTCAGGCCCTATCGAAGGAAAACGCACATCCATATCCGAAAAACGGGTTAGCTGCTCATTGGTTTTTGTTTGCGTATCGTACGCCCAAATGTTGTTGCGTTTTTCCTTTCCGTTGTCCGACAGGTAATAAATGGTGCTGCCACTCCACATCGGCAGCTCGTCGTTGCTATCGCTATTTGTAATATTGGTGGTTGAATGATCGCTGAGGTTCATCACTAAAATGTCAGGAGCCATCCCGCCACGGTATCTTTTCCAGGTACGGCCGATCCGGGTTTTATCCGTAAAAGCCAGTTGTGTACCATCGGGCGACATGCTGCCAATTTCGGCATAAGCCGGAGGAAGGACTTCTGGAAGTCCGCCGTTTTTATCGATGGTAAACAGTCGAGAGAAGCGTTGTCTCCCGCTTTCCTGCCCGGTGGAGAAAATAATCTTGCTTCCGTCCGGGGTCCAGTCCTGGATGATACAACCCCGCCAGGTTACCCGTTGCGGTTGCCCGCCACTAAACGGGACGGTATAAATATCGCGCGAACCGTCGTAGTTGGCCGAAAATGCCAGTGTCTTTCCGTCGGGCGAAAATTTGGGAAGTACCTCCTCTCCTCCAGGAGAACTAAGCCGGGTGGCCTGTCCCCCCTCTTTGGCTACTATCCAAATATCGCCTGCATATACAAAGGCAATGTGCGTTTTGGAAACATCGGCATACCGGAATAAGCGGGCATCTACCTGCGCCCCGGCAGAAAAGCCAGCCAGCAAGAAAACGGCCAGCATCAGAAAAATTGTCTTCATTTGTTTAAATTTTGTATTGAGTTTTTATGCGTTTTGCAATTCTGTTCTGGTTTTATTCAACTTATGTTGATTTACATTGAAAGACGGAATTTATCAGCGTTCATTTCATCCGCTTTATTCTATTGACCAGGATTACTCAAAATTGTATCAACAAGCTGTGTTAAGATAAGTTCGTTAAAGGTTCTTTTCATTACAAAATGACGCGATAAGATAGTAAACCTTTTTTGATTAACTCCTGTCAACTATTGGTTTACATGACGTAAGCTACAAATACTGAATATGTAAAACAAGAAAATTCCTGAATACATTTTATATTCATGGACGGTGTGATTAACAATAGTTAATGTTATTTATATTTCAATAATTTACATCGTTTCACAGGAGAACTTTATCATAAAACGTATAAACATATGCTTCATAATTTTATTCCTGACTGTTGATTTTTATATTAAATAATTTTGTTTAGATTTAACCGAGATTTTAACTAGATCAATAACCCATAACGAACGTGTCAACTAAGAGTTTAGCCCATAAAACCCGACTTCTTTTCCTGATCTTGCTGCTTGTGACATCCGGAATATCCAGCGCCCAAAATGTGAACAAAATTACTATTTCAGGAAATTTCAGGAATGTCCCGTTAAGCAACTTTATTCAAACACTTCAGCAGGATTACGGATTAAAAGTTTATACCAAAGACGTATGGATTGATCAGTACTCCCTTAACACTACATTCAACAAAAACCCTTTGATACGCGCACTTAACAGCGTTTTTAACGAACATGATCTTACCTATGAGATATTTCAGGATAATATTATACTGATATTTCCACGCCGAATGGATACCCGTCGCAGTATCGATGAAACCGGACAAATACTGGTTATCGGCGATCTGATAAATCTAGGCAGGTATAAAACAGCCACTATATCGGGAAAAGTGCTGGATGGAAAAACCGGCGATCCGCTTACCGGTGCAGTGGTGTTTGAGCGCAAGCTCGAAAAAGGAGCTTCTTCCGGTAAAGACGGAAGTTTTAAACTGGATTTGCCAACAGGAGAACATACCCTTCAGATTTCGTACATGGGTTTTCAGGGCTACGACAAAAAAATAAACCTGATAGAATCGGGGGAAGCTCAGTTTGAGCTTTTTGAGGAATCACATAACCTGGAGGAGGTAACTGTTGTGGCAGATGAATATACGGCATCCCGAACGCAAACAAGCCTGGTGCAAATGTCGTCGAAAGACATCAAAAATATGCCCTTGCTGATGGGAGAAAGAGACGTAATCAAAACGATTACAATGATGCCCGGTATTCAAACGGTGGGAGAACTTTCGTCAGGCTTTAATGTCCGTGGAGGAAATTCGGACCAAAACCTGGTGCTGGTAGAAGGCTCCCCGGTGTTTAACACCACGCATCTTTTTGGATTCCTGTCGATGATAAATCCCGATATGGTGGAAGACATGCGGGTTTACAAAGGCGGACTTCCGGCCAGGTACGGAGAACGCGTGGCATCAGTTATGGAAGTGGATTTCAAAGACGGGAACAAAGACCTGCTGCGTTTTTACGGAGGTCTGGGAATCATCAATTCACGGCTGGCTTTGGATGGACCGCTTTCAAAAAACAAAAAGCTGACAGTGGCGGCCGGCGGCCGTTTATCTTATACCGACTGGGTTTTGAAACAGATTCCCGACAAAGACATTTCAAGAAGTACCACCAACTTTTATGATGTAAGTGGAAAACTCACCTACAAATTTGACCACAACAACTCCATCCGGTTCATGGGGTACAAAAGCAACGACGAATTTAGTACCAGCAGTGAATCAATCAATGAATACGGAAATACCTTATTTAACCTCGAAGTAAGAAACAAATGGGGAGAGCGCCTTTTTGGTGAAGCGGATCTCTCGCACAGCAACTACTATTTTCGTCTAACGGATTTGGCCTCCGGAAAAAATTTTGAGGCCTATTACCTCGACAATAAGTTCCAGTACAATTCACTAAAATACAACTTGATATGGCACCCAACTCCCGACCATAACGTACATACGGGAATCAACCTGATCCATTACAAAAACAATCCGGGCGAAATCAGCCCCTACTCCGATACCACGATCATTGTTCCCGACAAAGTAGACGCAGAAAAAGCCATTGAAGGAGCTCTCTACGCCAGCGACGAATTTACGGTTCTTCCGGGAGTAACCATTAACCTGGGCATTCGTTACAGTAGGTTTTCCTACCTGGGACCCACCACCGTTCTCCTGTACGAAGAAGATCAGGAGAAAACCCCCGAAACCGTTACCGGCACATTGGAATTTGGCAACAACGAAGCCGTAAAAACCTACCAGGGAATCGATCCGCGACTTTCATTGAATTACGAAACGCCATCGGGGTATTCGCTCAAAATGAGCTATCAGCGTACGCGGCAATACATTAGTCAAATAAGTAACAGTGCGGTAATTTCGCCAGCCGAAATATGGAAAACCAGCGATTACTACCTGGAGCCACTGATAAACGATCAGCTTACCGCAGGCATCTCTAACAACAACTTTCTGAAGAACTACCTGTTCACGGCCGAAGTATATTACAAACAACTTCAAAACCTGATCGAATACAAAAACGGCGCACAAATTATCATGAACAAACACCTGGAAACCGACCTGATTCCTTCTGACGGTTTTTCCTATGGACTGGAATTGTCGTTAAACAAAAAGCTGGGAAGGCTTACCGGGTGGATGAATTATACTTACTCAAGAACCAAACGAAAAACAACCGGAGCGTTTGAAGAGGAACAAATCAACAAAGGAAAATATTACCCGTCGATTTACGATAAGCCGCATGATCTATCGATGGTAGCCACCTATAATATCAGTCGCAGGTGGAGGCTATCCGGCAATTTCGTATTTGTATCAGGCAGGCCGGTAACATTGCCCGAAATCTCGTATCAATACGAAGGCCAAACATTGGTTTACTATTCTGACAGGAATAAATACCGAATGCCGCCTTATCACCGCTTTGACCTCTCCATTACATTTGATGAGAACCTGAGAAGAAAACGAATGTGGAAAGGGAGCTGGACACTTTCAGTTTACAATGCTTACGGAAGAAAGAATCCGTACTCGGTTTATTACAGAAAAAGTGCCGGCATATACTCAAATACAGCCTTGTATAAATTATCGGTAATTGGTGTTCCTGTTCCGTCGTTAACCTACAATTTTACGTTCTGACATGAAAAGATTGATTATCATATTACTGATGCTGTTCACAATCCTGGCATGTGAAGAGATTTATCATCCTGACCTGGAAGAGGTGGATAACAAACTCGTGGTAGAAGCTACATTAAATGCACAACTTCAGCAAAACACCATCAAACTGTACCGCTCACACGGGTTTAACAGCGAGAACAAAACATATCCTCCGGTAAGTGGTGCAAAAGTCTACTTATCAGACAACCTGCACAATAGAACTCCTTTTATTGAAATGAGCAATGGCACTTATCTGCTTGATTATAAGTTAGACGAAAGTCAAAGTTATCAACTTCAAATTGAACTCGATGGGGAAACATATGAATCAAGGATGCAAGCCGTTCCGGAAATGCCAAAACTCGATTCAGTTTATGCGGATTATGCAACCGATATAACCATTTCAGGAGCAGCCAACAACAAAGAAGATATTATAACAGAACATGGAGTACGTGTTTATACTGACATAAACAACGAAGGACAAATAAGCCACTATCGCTTTGATGCCCAAAAGGTAATCCTGTATGTTAATCACTATGATACAGTGATTAAAAGTGAAGGAGGAAGAGACATGGTCGAAACAAGACCTATATATTCATGGAAATCAAGGTATCCAACCGGGATTTTCAATATTGCCGGCCCGCCGGCATACAGTACTCAAAAAGAAATCACCAAACATCCGCTTGAATTTTTCAACTTGAATTACAAACGAATTATATCCGATACCGTTATTTTTACGGGTTGGATATACATTGTGCATCAATATGGATTAAACGAGGATTCTTATAATTATTACAAAGACCTGAACAACCAGTTGGATGCACAAGGCAAGATCTTTGACCCGGTTTATATCCAGGCAAACGGGAACATAAAATGCCTGACAAATCCGGACGAAGTTGTGCTGGGAAATTTTGAGATTTCTTCGTATGCAGAAGCCAGGTATTACCTGATGTATTCTCTGATTATAGATAACTTGTCCATAAAACGTATTCCTAAAGACTATTACATTCCGAATCGCGGAGCATTAAAAGACAAAAAACCGGAGTTTTGGGATTCAATATATATGAGCGAATGAAACAGCTAATTTGTATCATAACGATTGTTGCCGGCCTCCTTTCTTTTCGTGCAGGAGCACAGGAACAAATTCATTTGTTTCCCGACCGTACGTTTTGTGTTTCAGGAGATACGGTATGGTTTAACGCGGTTATTTCCGGTAACGGAACAGACAACACAAACAACATCGTTCATGTTCAATTGGATGATTTGGGTAACAACCATATTACCAAGGTCTCCGTCGCAAGTGACAAAAACAGTGCTTCCGGCTACCTTCTTGTTCCCGATTCCCTTTCAACCGGAGTTTATGCATTAAAAGCTTTTAGTAATATCCAGAAAAAAAATCCTTCCTCTGTTTTCTTCACACATCTGCTGGTGGTATACAACCGTTTCGACGAAAACATTTCGGAATTTTACATTCCTGAGATCAATCTTCCCGAAAAGAAATCTGATGCCGGTATTTCAATTACTGCAACACCGCACAGCGGAAAAAGCAAAACAGTTGAAGTTGATGTAACTATGGAAAAAGCCTTGTGCTCAGAAGCTCTTGAAATGATTGTCACGGCACGTTTATTTGATCCGTTTGCAGACCAGTTTAGCGCGGAGATTAAATCCGGGTTTACACCTTCAATGCAAGATGTATTTATGCCGGTACGCGAAAATAATGGCGTTCTTATTAGTGGCCGGATTGTGCAAAACCAAACGGAAATTCCGGTAAAAAACACCCCTGTTTTTCTCAGTATATCCGACACCCTACCTTATTTTGATTATTGCGTTTCGGATGATCTGGGAAGATTCTATTTCTATGTAAGAAATGCTGTTGGGAAAGGAGATATCGTTATTCAGGAGGTGTCAAAACAAGCCAGGGAAAACAAAATCGAACTTTTGGGCAATTACATTGAAACAGAGAAAATTCCGACAACTCATCAGATATTAACCCTTGCTCAAAACACCTTTGCATCCGACCTTGTTAAAGCAGCTTATTTTAGTCGGATTTATAAGGGGTACAGATCACTGCCTGCAGATTCCTTTTTGATCAAAAAAGAGTTTCAATACCCATTTTACGGCCCCCCCACTTCTACCTTCGATCCCGGATTATTTATCGATTTGCCCAATTTCCAGGAAATATCGCGCGAAATCCTTCATGGTGTTCAATACCGGGAAAAAAAAGGAGAAGTAAGCATTCGCTTGCTCAACAAGGGAAACAGGTCAATTTTCAACAATGAGCCGTTAAAATTGCTGGATGGGATACCGATCTTTGATCCAAAACTACTGTCAAAACTGAATACTCAAACCATTGAAAAAGTTGATGCTGTGTACTTCAAAAGGTTTTTTGGTGATATCAGTTTCGATGGTGTCCTGGCAGTTTACAGTAAAAACCCAACACTCGGGTGGGTTGAATCCGTTCCTGAGTTAAATATATTTAAATACACGTTTATTCAACCTGTTTTAACTCCGACACTTCATAATCAACCTTCTGAAAGTAATAGTATCCCCGATTTCCGAACCGTTTTTTACAGGGAACGCCGAACCGACCTTGCCGATCCGATAAACTTTCGTTTTGAGCGGTCGGATATCAAAGGCGATGTTTTGATTGAAGTAATTGCCGTTTGTAAAGACAAGCGTATTGTCAAAACCTGGAAAGTAATCCACCTAGATTGAAAACCATGCGAATACAATTAAGAATCATTATAACGTGTTTACTGATTTTTGCGGGTGTTCAAATTCATGCGCAAATTACTATTCAGGGCTTTACGCTGACAACGGAAGCCAATTCAACAAAGTATAAGCTCCCCGGAAAACAGTTTTATCCGCTCTATGTGCCCTCGGGATCAGAGTTTATGGACAACAAATGGCAATTCGGCTACGTAATACTCGAGAACAAGGATCGATACGACAGTTTACGCTTAAAGTTTAACACCTACAAAAACGAAATAATTTGGCTTCACAATCGATCTATGTCCATGATTGAACTCGACAAAAACGTCATAAAGGAATTTGGCTTTTATTCAGAAACCGGCAACCTGCTGTCGTTTCAAAAGCTGCATCCGGGAGACGATCCGGAAGATACCCATTACTTCAAAATGCTTTATGACGGAAAATTAAAAATTGCCATTTTGCACTATACCATCGAAAAAAAGGTTTCCGCCTACAGAGATAAACTTGGCTTTATGCGCAATACAAGCTTTGAAATGCGCACCGACAACTACCTCATCTTTCCGGGGAACGATTTTGAAAGATTCAAATTTAAACGCACCTCTTTTCTGAATCTCTTTGGAGTAAAGAAAAAAGAAGTGAGAAGAGTGCTTCGGCAGAACCAAGTCCGGCTGTCTCAGGAAAAGGACTTCATACGCGCGATTAGCGTAATCGAAAAGGAACTTTACTGATTCTCCATCAACCTCAAGTCTGCCAACACGCTCATACACCGCCGCTCTTCAAAAGTCAATTTTGATAATTCGTTGGCTTTTCCGGCCGTGAAGGAAAATTTGTCCCAACCAATTCAAGAAAGTAAACGTATGAAAAAGGTAATTGACAATACTTTCAATGCTTCATTTTCAAAAAAAACTACGATATGGAATGTTACATCGAACTTTGGAAAGAAAAGGAAATATGGAAAAAGCTTCCTAAAAATGAGAAGGAAAGTTACCTGAACCAAATTGGCCCGCACATGGCAGAACTATTGGGCAAAGACGTCGAGATCGTTGGTTGGGGAACCAATAAACCGTCTACTGTCAGCAGAGCCGACTTTGATTTTTTTGCCGTTTGGAAATTTCCTGACTGCGAAACAATGGAAGAGTTTGAAACAGCCATTGCTACTGCTGGCTGGTACAATTACTTTTCGCAAATTAATGTTTCGGGAGAGTTGGTGAGTCCGGAAGATGTGATTCGAAAAATGATCTACTAAACCGGGCAATCACCTAAAAGCTTCCTCTGAAAAATATCTCCCCGCCCTGTTTTTTCTATTCGTACAACTTCAACTTTGAAACCTCTTTCTGAAAAAGGGTTTTGCGGTCGTTGTAAAACCGGACAAAGTCCTCACTGTCCGGACTGTTTTTATACGGAGCAAACGCTCCATGGCTGGCTGGTTGCCACGGATTGCGCCAAACCAAAACATACGACAAATCATAAGGACGCAAACTTGGCAACACTGTTTTTGTCCACCATTCAGTATTTTGGGCAATCGGGCCACCGGTTTCACTTACGGCAGCTATCTTGCTACGTTTCTTTGCTTCGGCTGTCACCACCGACGCACAATATTTCAATGCTTCGGAATAGCCGGCTCCCCGGTCGTATAAATCAAAAGCCAGGATATCCACGACATCATCTCCGGGATAACGTTCAAAATACTCGGCTTCGGTTTCAAACCGATCGGTTGAATAAGTATACAAAACATGGTGAATGCTCTTTTCCTTCTGCAGATAATCTACAATAAAACGCCACAAAGCCTTGTATTCGTCTACGGTGCACAAATCCTTTCCCCACCAAAACCAGCTGCCCGTATGCTCGTGAAACGGCCGGAATAAAACAGGGATGAAGCTTCCGTCTTCTGCTTTTAGTTGATTCAGAAAATCGGCCAAACGATCGAGATAAGTAAGAAACAAGGCGTGTTTTTCACCTCCCGGCAAAATCGAGCGAACAACTTCTTTTGAGGAAGTATCCCACGAAGTTTCTCCTGTTAGCGGGTTTCGCAGGTGCCAGCTGATGGTATTCACTCCTCCCCTCTCATAAACTGTTTTAATCCAGCCTTGTATTTTGTCGAAATGCACGGAGTCTAAACTATAGGCATCCCCCAACTCCAGGTGTCCCAGTTCCCAGCCATAAACCGCGGGATAATCTCCGCACGCATCTTTTACATCCGAGCGGCCTTCTTCGTAAACCCAGCCAATTCCGTACGCCAGATCATCCTGATGACCAAACATCATCCCCTCATGCTGTAATTTTAGAAGGTTTTTATACAAGCTGAGCGTTTCAGGTGTAGCCTTCGCATCCGTTGGCGTCTCACCCTGTGCTCTCACGGTTTGTATTCCACATATTGCAATCAAAAGCATCAGCCACCAGCCTTTTTTATTCATATCTATTCAGTTTTATTGGGTGATGTCATCACCAGCCTTTTTCAAATTTGGTCAATTTAAAACAAAATAAAAAGAAAGCTTATTGTATTTTCAACAAAAAACATTCTAAAACACAAGAAGCTCTTGGCTTTTTTGTATTTTAGATCGACTATAACTAACGAATAATCAACAAAAAACACAGATTTGGCTATCTAAAACTGCGACCATATGAAACAACTACCGGCCATCGTATTGATTAGCTTATTTGCTTTTTCGTGCGCACAATCCTCCTGGGAAAAAAGTAGTGAAGGCGTTGTAATTTACCCCAAAAATGCGCAGCATCAATCGGCGAAGGCGCTGATGATTGTTCCGCTGGGTGACGAAATAATTCGGGTAAGTGCCAGCGCCACCAAGACTTTTAGCGATGCACCAAGCCTCTCCGTTTTACCCGGCCTCCCGTCTGTTGAGTATACCGTGGAAGAAAAAGAGGGCAAGGTTATCGTTGCCACATCAAAAACCAAAGTAGAAGTTTCGATGAAAACCGGCGCGATTGATTTCTACGACGCAGAAGGCAACCTCATTCTTGGAGGAAAAGAAGACGGCGGAACCAGGCTTAAAGCCATGGAAGTGGACGGGGTGAGAGGCTACGAGTTGCAACAGGTGTTTGAATCTTCGGAAGATGAAGCGCTGTACGGGCTTGGCCAGCACCAGGCCGGAGAAATGAACTACAAAAGCAAAAACGAGGAACTTTTTCAGTACAATACAAAAGTTTCCATCCCTTTTGTGGTTTCCACCAAAAACTACGGAATTCTTTGGGATAATTACTCGCTTTCGCGTTTTGGCGACCCACGTCCTTACGGTCAAATCAGCCAGTTTAAACTTGTGGATGTCAAAGGCGAAGAAGGTGGTCTGACGGCTACCTATATCGACAATACGGATAGCGTTCATGTTTTTCTGGAACGCAAAGAAGCTACCATCGATTACGAAAACCTGGAGACGATTGAGAATTTTCCGAAAGGGTTTAGTTTCGACCGGGCCAAAATTACCTGGGAAGGAAAACTTCAGCCAAAGGAAAGCGGCTTGTTTCATTTTCTCTTGTACTATGCGGGTTACACAAAGATATGGATCGACGGACAACTGTTGGCAGACAAGTGGCGGACTGCCTGGAATCCTTCCGTAGCCAAGTTCCCAATTGACATGAATGCAGGTCAGGATTACGACATCAAACTGGAATGGTACCCCGATGGCGGTGTTTCCTATATTGGATTGAAAGCCTTGTCTCCGGTACCGGCCGGTCAGCAAAACGATATTTCCTTTTACTCTGAAATGGGCGACCAGATCGACTACTACTTTATGAAAGGAAATTCGGTGGACGACGTAATCAGCCGCTACCGCACACTTACCGGGAAGGCCCAGGTGATGCCGAAATGGGCCATGGGATTCTGGCAAAGCCGCGAGCGTTACAAAACGCAGGAAGAACTGCTAAGCACGCTGGATGAATTCAGAAAACGTCGCATACCGATCGACAACATTGTTCAGGACTGGTCGTACTGGCCGGTTGAAAAATGGGGAAGCCACGATTTTGACACAGCACGTTTCCCCGATGTAGAAGGAATGATCAAACAAGTACACGATAAGCATGCACGTATTTTGATTTCGGTGTGGCCGAAATTTTACCTAGGAACAGAGCATTACAAAGAATTTGACAAATACGGCTGGATCTACCAACAAGCCATAAAAGACAGCATCTGCGACTGGATTTTTCCCGGTTATATCGGTTCGTTTTACGATGCTTACAGCGAAGATGCCCGCAAACTGTTCTGGAAGCAAATAGATGAAAAACTGTATTCAAAAGGAATCGATGCCTGGTGGCTCGATGCAACCGAACCCGATATTCTTTCGAATGCCAGTGTTGAATACCGAAAAAAACTGATGAACCCAACCGCCCTGGGACCATCAACCCAATATTTCAATGCCTACGCTTTAATGAATGCAAAAGGAATTTATGAAGGTCAGCGAGCGAAAAACCCTGTGGACCGCGTGTTCATCCTAACCCGTTCGGGATTTTCTGGCATGCAGCGCTACGGTACCACCACCTGGAGCGGTGATATTGGCACCACCTGGGAAGATATGAAAGCGCAAATCACTGCCGGAATCAACTTCTCTATGTCGGGCCTTCCCTACTGGACGATGGACATTGGCGGTTTTTGCGTACAAAAGAAATTTGAACGTGCCAAAGAAGGAAGTGAAGACATGGAAGAATGGCGCGAACTAAATACCCGCTGGTACCAGTTTGGCGCATTTGTTCCGCTTTTCCGTGTGCACGGGCAATTCCCTTACCGCGAAATCTACAACATCGCCCCCGAGAAACACCCGGCTTACCAGTCGATGTTATACTACAACAAACTTCGCTATCGCCTGATGCCATACATTTACAGCCTAACCGGCGCGGTTTATTTCGACGATTACACCATTATGCGTGGTTTGGCAATGGATTTCTCCGCCGACAAAAATGTGCTGAACATCGGCGATCAGTTTATGTTTGGCCCCTCTATGATGGTTTGCCCGGTAACTGAATACGAGGCAAGACAGCGTGCAGTTTATTTTCCGGCACATACAGGCTGGTACGATCTTTATTCAGGCGAATACCTTGAAGGTGGACAGAAAGCGGAAGTAACCGCTCCCTACGAACGAATGCCCTTGTATATATGCGAAGGCTCCATTGTTCCGGCAGGACCTGAAATTGAATACACCGACCAAAAGCCTGATGTCCCGATCGACATTTATGTTTATTCAGGAAAAGACGGTTCGTTCAATTTATACGAAGACGAATCGACCAACTACAATTACGAAAAAGGAAAATACAGTGTGATAGGCTTTGAATATTCCGAAGCTGTGAAAACGTTGAAAATACTTGCCCGCCAAGGCGAGTTTGAAGGAATGATCAAAGACCGTGTGTTTCGGATTCATAAAATTTCGAAGCAGGATGCTGTTCCTTTCCTCTCAGAAAAAGGACTGGTACAAACAATAAACTACAACGGAGAAGCTGTTGAAGTTAAATTATAATTCAAGACGTGGCTTATTTAAAAATAAACCCGGGAAAGCATTGCCAACCCGGGTTCTTTATTTTAATGAGACTCCTCGCAGCAAGGTGCGGGGAATATAACCCATGAGATCCCTCGTCTATCGCTCGGGATCAGTTCGGCTAAATGATTTTGAAAAACAAAATCATAGTCTCACTGATTCAACTGAATGTTTTTATGACAGATTGTTGAGCAAATCTGTTTTTCCTTCGTTCACCAGTTTTAGAATTAACTCGCCAAACAAGGTGTTTGCCCACGCAAACCACGAACGGGTGAAATTCGCCGGATCGTCTTTGTGAAAAGTTTCGTGCATAAAACCGGTATCTGCATCGGTGTTGCGAAGCGTTTTTACACACCAGCTGATTTCTTTGTCATCGGTGCTGGTCATGGCTTTCATAATAATACTCATCGGCCAAACCATGTCGTAACCAACATGCGGTCCGCCAATTCCCTCAGCAGCTTTTCCCTGGAAGAAATACGGGTTGTCGTTACTCCAAACCAGGTTACGCGTATTCTGGTAAACCCGGTCGTTCAGGTCGATCAGCCCCAGGTATGGAAGTGCCAACAAGCTGGGCACATTGGCATCGTCCATAAAAACATGGTTACCAAAACCGTCTACTTCAAAGGCATACACTTTTCCGTGACGCGGATGTTCCACAATGCCATATTTTTCAATGGCTTTTTCCACTTCATCGGCAAGGTTTTTACATTCTTTTACGAAAGCTTTGTCTCCGGTAACCTGGGTGCTGATTTCAGCCAGCTGACGAAGCGAAACTACCGCAAACAAATTCGATGGAATCAGAAAGCCATAGGTAGTCGCATCATCCGAAGGGCGGAACGTTGAGTTGATCAGCCCTACCGGTTTTAACGGACGTCCGTAACCACCGTTTGAAACCGTATCCAACTGACGATCGGTGGTGCGCATAAACACATAGGGTCCATGATCCTCTTTGCGCTGTTGCTCCTTAAATGTTTTTACAATCAATTGGGCTGCTTTTTGCCAGTCGGCGTCAAAAACAGACGTATCGCCTGTGGTCTTCCAGTAATTATAAGCCAAACGAACGGCATACGCCAGCGAATCGATTTCCCATTTACGTTCGTGCAAACCCGGTTTCATGTCAGTATGATCACTCATCCAGTGCACTTCTTCTTCCTTGGTTTTATTGAAAGCATTGGCATACGGATCGAGCAGAATGCATTGCGTTTGACGATGCACCACGCCTGCCAGTAATTTTTTCAATTCTTTATCTTCACCCGCCAACGGCATGTAAGGCCAAACCTGGGCTGTAGAATCGCGCAACCACATGGCATGTATATCGCCCGTAATCACAAAAGTATCCGGTTTCCCGTTCAATGTTCCAAACTCAACCGTAGTATCCAAGGTGTTCGGGAAACAGTTTTCAAACATCCAAGCCAGTTTCGGATCCTTGATTTTCGCTTTTACCGAAGCGATGGTTTTCTCCACTGCCTCTGAAGTAAAATGTCTTTTCCCCGGAGCCGGACGGTTGCTTACATATTTCTGCTCAACCGGTAGCGCCCATAAATGATTCGTCCCCATAAGCGATGCACCAGCAACGGCAATGGTTCCCTTTTTCAAAAAATCTCTTCTGTTAGTCATTTGTAGGTATTTTTTTATTTCTATTCTGTTTTAATAAGGATAGTTCCACCTCCCACAAGTTGTTCATGAGAGATGAAATACCCGCTGATTCTTGAATTTTCAAAAGTAATATCCTGAATTTTATTCCCTGAATTTTCCTTTCGGATGACCGTGTTCTTTGCTTCTTCCAACGCCAGTTCCACTTTATCGAAAAGCGGGACTGATACGATGTATTCGGCGTCGGCCGGCGAATACGGATAAAAGCCCATGGCCGCAAACACGTACCACGACGACATTTCACCTGCATCGTCCATTCCGCAAAGCGCCAGATCATGTTCTCCCATTCCGTAGAAACGGTTCAAGATGCTGTCGAGAACAACCTGAGACTTTTCCTGTTTGCCAATAAATGTGTACAAATACGGAAAGCTGTGATCCGGTTGATTGCCGTGGCAATACTGTCCGATAAACGAGGATACATTGCGCGCGATGTAATTCCCTTTCCACGGAATTGAAAACAGCGAATCGAGCTTGTTTTCGAAAGCAGCTTCACTGGAATAAAGACTTATCAGCCCCTTGGTATCGTGTGGCGCAAAAAAGGAAGACTGCCACGCATTGGCTTCCCGGTACATGTATTCGTAATACGGATATTCAGGATTGAAATTGTTCACCCAATCTCCGTTCTCCAGGCGCCCGCGCATTAATCCGCTGGAAGGATCGAACAGGTTTTTATAATTCCGGCTCCGCTTCATCAGCATTTCATAATCCCCGTTTTTTCCCAGTGCGTTGGCAAGAAGAGCGAGAGAGTAATCGTCGTAGGCATATTCGAGGGTTTTGGTTACACCCGCCTTTGCCTTGGTTTCCACATGCGGATGCTCAACTACGGGTGTTGAGATGTATCCTTTCGCAATGTATTCCGAAATGTAAGGCCGCGTGCCTCCTTCTTTGGTTGCATTGTTAAGCAATAACTCGTAAGCTTTATCAATATCGTATCCTTTTATTCCGCGCAGATAGCAGCCGGCAATAAAAGGCGCGGCATGGTCACCGTGAAAAAAGGTCGGCATAAACCCCGAATTTTCGCCTTTATCGATCAGCGACTGAATAACATCGCTAGTAACATCGGGCGCCAGCATACCCAGTAAAACCAGTTTATTGCGGTAGGTATCCCAGAGTGATGGGTTTGTGTAATAACGGAAACTTTTGTTTACCACCTTTCCGGCAGTATCGGTAAAATCACCATTTACATCACTGCGAAGGGCCGGCCACAAAAACGAACGGTAGAGCGAAGAGTAGAACAGTTCCTTTTCGCGCTCGCTGCCACCTGTTACCTTTATTTTTGAAAGCAGATTTTCCCAGGTTTGGGAGGCCTCTTCTTTTACCTGGCTAAAACTTTTACCCGAAAGTTCGGCCTCCAGGTTTTGCCGGGCATTTTCGGCACTGACAAACGAAAGTGCCAGTTTAATTTCTACCGGGTTTTCTGAATCGCTGTTATCAAAAGAAACAACGGCGACTTTTCGAGATCCGTCGCCGGTTGTTTCAAGGTTTACTATGGTCCGGTTGGTTTCGGCATAGAAAAATATCTTATCCCCTGTTTTCTGAAAACCTTTAAAAACATGGTCTCCATCTTGTTCAATGTGCCAGTCCTGCACCCGTTCGTTCGATTGGGCAAGGTTCACAATCAGTTTTTGCGGTTTGCCTTTGGGGTAATGGTAAGAATGAAAACCACAGCGAAGTGTTGTGGTCAGTTCTGCATTAATTCCGTAGCGCTTCAGGTATACCTGGTAGTAACCTGGTTCGGCTGACTCATTTTTATGACTAAAAGCAGAAGCAAAATCATCGCTGGTGAAGTTTTCGGTTACCGGGAAAAGCGGAATGTGACACAAATTCCAATGTCCTTTGTTGGTGTGCGTGAAAGCGTAAATTACCGTATCCTCGTATTCATAGCCGGCACCGCTGTGCCACTCGGTAACCGGACTCAATTGTACCATGGCGTTGGGCAACGAAGCTCCCGGGTAAGTAAGCCCGGCCCAAACCCGCCAGTCTTTGGGCGGATTGTAACCACAATCGATGCTGTCTTGCAGTGGAGCCGTTCCCAGAAAAGGGTTTACGTATTGGGTAAATTTCTTGTTCGAATGCGTACAAGCTGCCAAAACAGAAAAAAGTACAATCAGTATACAAACGGTTTTCCTCATTTCATAAAAAACTGTCTCAAAAATTGATTTATGCTGTGCTTGGCAAGTTAAGCAATATATAATTAACAGCCGGCAGAAAAGCTCCCGCCGGCTGTTGAAAAAGCACTTTATATCAGCATGTTCTGATGCTGTTTTTATTTGCTGGCATAACCTTCGTTCTGAACCAGGTTCGGGTTACGTTGCAATTCGCTCAATGAAATCGGGAAAGCCAGGTCGGTTTGTTTGAATGTGGCTCCCGTTGCATTTTGGGCACCAATCAGGTCAACATATGTAACCTTTCCTTTCTCTGTGTCAGAGATAACCGGGAATTTCATTGTTCTTACACAGTCGTCCCACAATTTAAATTCCAGCGGGAATTCGCGGATTCTTTCTGTCCAGCAAGCTTCGATAAAATCTTCTTTTGACAAAGCCAGCAAACCGGCTTTGATCTCCGCTTCTGTTTCTCCCTCAGTAGCAGCACGCACCTGAACTTTAGCCAGATAAGTAGCTGCTTCATCGGTTACTCCTTCTGTCTGTGCAATTGATTCAGCATAATCCAGGTAAGCTTCTGCCAAACGGTAAAAATTCCAGTCTTTTGTACTAATACCGGTCGACAACAAAGCCGTTTCATCAAAATAATACCAGCACCCTGCCTGTCCTTCCGGAGCTGTCCAGGTTTTACCGTTGTTCGGATTGGTATAGGTCCAATGGAAAAACTGGTTGGGTTGAATACGAAGATCGTTTTGTTCATATACATTCAAAAACCGATCGCTTGGACCGTACACTCTTTCAAAAATAGAATAGGTACCAAATACCGCTGTTGCAGAAGAAGAGAACGCATAAGTTGGCCACCAGCTGCCATTGGAAATGCCTGCATCGTATTCCTGCGCATAGATAACCTCATTTAGGTCGTCGGTTGAACGCAGTTGATTGAAAGCACTGCTACCTTCCAGGTCGGTATTCGCCGTAAGCGCATGAGGCGACTCAACTACAATTTTTGCATAGATTTTTGCATTGGCATAATCTCCCTGGTAGAAGTAAACATCAGCCAGCGCCATGGCAGCAACGTATTTTGAAACACGGCGCCCGTTGTCGAAAAATGTTTTTTCGGGCAAAGTATCTACTGCATCTTTCAAATCTTCCTCGATTTGCGCGAAAACAGCCGAAGCAGCCGTTCTTTCCGGATAAAGATTTTCCAGCGTTGAAGGCTCGAGCAACAAAGGCACATCACCAAATGTTTTTACCAGGTAAAAATAGTTGAAGGCCCTGAAGAATTTGGCTTCAGCCGATAGTTTGCTTGCATTGTTGGGATCCATCTGAATGTTGGGAATGCTCACAATTGCATTGTTGGCAACATTAATGGCAGCGTAACAGTTATCCCAGATATCATCCGATGTATTGGAAATTTCATTGGTATGCTCCTGGCGGGTTAACAAGCGCGAATACTTGCAAACTACTTCCTGACCTTCGTAACTATTGCTAAAATAGCCTGTCAACATTCCCGGAATCGAAGCCTTCGGCCCAATGTACGCACTGGCTGCTTGTGAAATACGCCTTGTGGCTCCGATGCGGTATAAATAGTTCACATTTTCCAAAGCCTGCGTTTCCGTTTTATAATAATTGTCACCAGTTATGGATGATTTTGGATTTTCATCCAAAAAGTCGGTACACGATGTCAGGTAAACAAGGCTCAGTGATAAGAATACTATTATTTTTCTCATAGTAGTTATCGTTTTAAAATTCATTAAAATGTTACGTTTAATCCAAATGTCCATGTTCGGGCTCTCGGATAAGAAAAGAAGGTCATGTTCTGTCCAAATTTAGCACTGGTGTTATCGCCCTGCGAGGTTGCTTCTGGATCATACCCGTTGAAATCTTTCGAAGTAAGCAGAAAAGCATTGTTTACACTGGTGTATAAACGCAATGCTGAAATTCCCAGAGACTGGCATTTGGCATTGGAGAACGTATAACCCAACTGAATAAGGTTGGCTCTCAGGTAAGAACCATCGGCAATCCAGCCCGAATCTACGGTTGTATTTTGGCCTGCATGACCTGAGTTACTCAAATAAATAGCCTGTTGCATGGTATATGGATTGGTTCCATCGTAAGCATCGTACAAAATCTCTGACAGCCCGTTGGTAATTCCAAAACGGTCGTAGGTTGAATGGTAGAACTGCTGCATGGTTTCAACGCCCCATACAAACTGTAAGTCAACCGTTAAATCGAAATTCCTATAGTTAAAGGTGTTGATCAAACTACCTGTCCAGTCCGGCATTCCTTTACCAATGATTTCTTTTTCGGTTGAACGTTTGGCACGGCCAATATCGCTTTTTTTGCAATCACCGGCTTCGTAATCTTCGATGGTGTAAACGCCCAATCTTTTGTATCCGTAGAAACTACTCAGGTTTTCACCCACACGTAAAATACTTTCCGAACCACCTACCCAGTAATTCATTTCGATATCTTCGTCGTTGTCTCCCAAATGAAGAATCTTGTTTTTATTGTAGTTCAGGTTCAGATTAATATCCCACGAAAAATCGCTGGTTCTTACCGGGGTTGCATTCACCATCATATCGAGGCCCTGGTTTTGAACCGAACCAATGTTTTTGAAGATAGAGCTAAAGCCTGAAGAAGTTGGCAGCGGCGTTTCGAGCAAGAGGTCGGTTGTTTTCTTGTGGTAATAAGAAATATCAAAATTCAAACCGTTGTCAAACAAACCTAAATTGAAACCAAAGTCGAATTGGGCTGTTTTTTCCCACTTCAGATCAGGGTTGGCAATGGAGTTGATGTACGAATATGGTGATCTGGAACCATCAAGCAACAATGTTCCCGAGCCAACTGACGCCAACGACTTGTAAGTATCGATTTCAGAGTTTCCGGTTAACCCGTAGCTGGTGTGAAATTTCAGCATGCTGATTGTTGCATTGTCTTTCAGGAAATCTTCCTGCGAAGCGTTCCAGGCCAAACCTGCCGATGGGAAAAACGCGTATTTGTTATTTTCTCCAAATTTCGACGAACCATCGTAACGACCGGTCATTGTTACTGAATACTTATCGTTGTAAGTATAGGCCAAACGCAGGAAGTAAGAGTTCATAGCCCAGCGGTCGTGGCTGGATGTTGGCGCAGACGGATTTGTTCCGGCTCCCATGTTATTCCATTCAAAAAAGTCGTCGCTAAATCCTTCGGTGTACGAACTGTCGTAATTGGACGTACGTTCCTGCCAAGAAAGACCTGCCATGGCATTTAACCTATGTGATTCAAATACTTTCTGGTAGGTCAGGTAAGTTTCTTCCTGCCAGTAAAAAGTATTGGTATGATTAATATAGGCCCATCCGTTTGGCATCGAAATGTTATTCAATGCAATGGAAGAATAACCTTTGTTGGTTCTATTGTGGTTATCGATCCCCAATTGGGTTTTCAGATCCAAACCATCAGCCAAATGGAAAGTAAGAGCCGCATTCCCGAAGATCTGCGTATTGTATCTCATTCTTTTCTGCAGGTCCAGAATCATGGCCGGGTTAGACATCCCTTCAAAACCAAATGTATCGGACATCGACGAGCTGGAAGAAGTAGTGTAGTTTCCGGCGGCATCTCTTACCGGCAGCCAGGGCAACATCTCAATCATGGTACGACGGGCTTCCTGTCCGCCACCTGTTTCAGGAGTGTAGCGGCCCCAAGAGTGGTTCACCATCAAATTAATGGCTGTAGACATCCATTCTTTAGGATCGGCGTCAAAAGACAGTTTGGCATTCACACGCTTGCTGTATGTGTTGTTTACCACTCCCTGATGATCGGTATAGTTCAGGAAGGCACCTGTTGAAGAGTTTTTGCCTGCTTGCTGAACATTCAGCTGGTGGTTGTGCGAAATGGCAGTTCTGGTAGCTTCTCTCTGCCAGTCAGTATCGTACAGGGGATTTCCGTTCCCGTCAAAATAATTCCGGTCGGTGAACCAGTCAGCGCGGTTAAGCGACCATTCTTTTCCCATGTACTCATTTTCGTTGGCCAGCCCGATCATAAAAGCGTCGGTCCATTCCTGGGCATTCAATACATCCATAAAACGGGCAACAGTGCTTAAGCTGGTTGATCCCTGGTAGCTTACCCGGGCTCCTTCGCCGTCTTTTTTTCCGCGTTTGGTAGTTACCAAAATAACACCGTTGGCACCGCGGGCACCGTAAATAGCTGCAGCAGAAGCATCTTTCAATACTTCAATCCGCTCAATATCGTTCGGGTTCATCAGTCCGAAGTTTTCCATCACCACACCGTCAACCACGTAAAGGGGATCAGAAGAAGAAGTAATCGTAGATAACCCCCTGATCACCACACGACTTTGGTAAGCTCCGGGTTGCGATGAGTTGGAATAGATGTTTACTCCCGATACTTTTCCTCTTAGGTTTTCAAGGGCGCTAAAACTCTGCGCTTTTACCAACTCTTCTCCTTTCGCCTGGGCGATTGACCCTGTAACATCGTGTTTACGCATGGTTCCGTAACCGATGGCCACTACCTCGTCAATCCCGATGGTTTCTTCAACCATCTGCACATTGATTGTTGTGTTTCCGGCAACCGGCACTTCCTGAGTACGCATGCCAATAAACGAAAACTGCAAAACAGCATCAGCGGCAATATCTCCTTTAATCGAGTATTCTCCGTCGAAATTGGTCACTGTTCCCTGTGTGGTACCTTTTACGATTACAGTAACTCCCGGCAGTGGCAAACCACCTGCATCGGAAACTGTTCCTTTTACTTCACGGGTTTGCGGAGTAGCGGGCAAGCTTACTTCTTCGCCGGTTTTATTGTACAATGCCACCTGGCGGCCAACAATTTTATAGACAACCTCTGTTCCGTTAAAAATATTATCCAGCACATCGATGATGTTTGAATTCGCAAGATTTACGGATACTTCCCTTCTTGTATCAATGTCTTCTGAATAAAAAAAGCGAAACTCACTCTGCGCTTCTATTTCTTTTAAAACAGTACTTACGGTAACATCTCTCAGCTCGAGCGATAGTTTAGTTGATTGCGAGTAGCTCTCCGAAGCCACTGTCGTAAAAACGGTTAAGCACAAAATAAAAAGACTTAACTTCATAATTCTTAAAATTTTAACAAAGAAATCACCCAAAGGGATCTTTCTCAATCTCTTTTTTTTCATAATTTTGAATTGATGTGATTAATAATTTGAATAAATTATTGTTCTCGAAAGTGGGGAGGTTCGCGGCTTCCTCACTTTTAATTTTTACAGATACAATACAATCGATAGAACATCGATCACGATAGTTTTACGTCATAGGCACCTCTTTTAGTTTTATGGTTCGTTATTTTTTATTACCAGTTTTCGTTCGTTTTTATTGTATTCAAATTTGAGCGGAAGCGTAATTTCCAGCAAATCCATTACTTCACTCACCGATTCGTATTCGATGGTTGCGTTGAGCCGTTTTTGCGCCAGCAATTCATCCTGAATATCAATGGAAATGTTGTACCAGCGTTCCAGACGTTGTATCACATCACCCAGCGGCTCATTTTTAAAGATCAGCTTGTTGTTGATCCACGAGGTAAACAAGTTTGTCTCCACCTTATTTACAGCAATACTGTGACTGATGGTATCAATGCGTGCCTGTTCGCCGGGATTCAAAAATCTTTGTTCGCCGGTTTTGCTTGTTACGGCCACTTTTCCCCTTTCAAGCGTAACCTCCGGCAATGCATTGTTATAGGCCATTATATTAAAAGCAGTTCCATATACATCTACGGTTAATGCCGGAGTTTCCACTTCAAACGGACGTTTGCTTTGGGCCACATCAAAATAAGCCTCCCCGTCTAATTTTACCAAACGTTTGTCGCCGGAAAAACTTTTAGGAAAACTTAACGATGAACCCGCATTCAGGTAAACTACCGATCCATCCGGAAGTGTAAAATTTGTTTTCGAAGCCAGGGGTGTTGAAATGGTTTGGGTTCCCTCCATTAACGGTTCTTTCCTTATATTCAGAAAAAAAGCAATGGCTAAGGGAATAAAAAGTACGGCTGCAATCCGGGTCAGATAGGTAACAAACCTGTTATTTTGCTTCCCTCCCCGTTCGCGGTTATTTATTTCGAAGTGAATTTTGTGCAAGGTTGGAGATAAGTCGGGCGCTTCCTGTTCAAGTGGCATTTCCTTCCAGTGTTCCTGCATACTTTGCCCCAATTCCGTCTGCTTTTCCGGCTTCAGAAACATGTTTAAGAAAGCCAGAAACTCGCTCTCGGAACACTTGTTCTCCAAATAATTTTTAAAAAATCCTTTCATTAGTCTTATTGTCGTTATTATAAACGTTCATGCAGATAAAAACCCCTGCTCTGATTTAAATTTTTTTTAAAAACTCGTTTTTCTATCTTTAGCGTTCTTACAAAGCAAGGCATTCATCATTAAAGGAAATAAAACATTTTTATACTTTTACACCTCTCTACAAACAATAGAATGGATCAAGCTAAACTCGTAAAGCGCTTAATTTCCGGCGATAAGATTGTGGTAAACGAACTGTATGAAAAATACAGTGCCAAGCTTTACCATTTTGCTTTTGGCTATTTAAAATCGGAACCCGATGCTTTAGACATTGTACAGGAAGTATTTGTCAACCTCTGGGAAAACCGAAAAAAGCTCCACAAAGATTCGAATTTAAATGCTTATTTGTTCACCATTGCCAAAAACACCATTATTTCGGTCTTCCGGAAAAAGCTCTCTGAGAAACAATACCTGGAAGATATAAAGAACAAAGTGGTGGTAAATGCGATAGACACCGAATCGCGGGTGAACTATGATCTTTTAACCGAAAAAATAACCCACCTGGTTGACCAGTTGCCACCGCAAAGAAAGAAAGTGTATGTTTTAAGCAAAGAAAAAGGTTTTTCGAACCAGGCAGTTGCCGACGAATTGGGGATTTCTGTTAAAACGGTGGAAGACCACATTACCAAAGCCCGCAAATTTTTAAAAGACAACCTGAGCGAGTACGGCTTGTTTGCCTTGCTTTTTATCGAACTTTTTGTTTCCTGAATTATCCAAATCACATCAAAACGATAAAGCCCAAAGTGTTAGGCTCTGAGAATGTTGAACATTCCCATTTGCTTCCTGTATAAGTGCGGCTGGCGGAACAAAAAAATTCCCCCGATTTCTCAGGGGAATCTCTCTAAAGCCGGATACAAATCCGATTATTTTTTAATCTGTATTAATCTTCCAGCACTTTACAAACCTTCTGGTTGATGGCTTTCAGGCGGTCTTCTTCCAGTTTGATCACTTTCCGGTCGTAGGTCATCAGGCCATTTACCTCGCCTTCCACATCGGTAGTTTGTGTGTAAACCGCTGCCGAAAATCCCGATTTTGCCATTTTGATCAGCTGCTCAGCAAACTCAACATATTTGTCCGTTACTTCCTTTGAGTTCTTAAACTGAACATAGCCCCAGTTTTTATCCGTCATCCACAGATGTCCTTCGAGGGCCAGGCCAATACCGCCGTATTCACCCAAAACCGTGGCACGGCTGCCGTCGTACAAATACATTTCGGGGCCGGGATAATTATGCAGGTCGAGCATGTCACCCACACGGTAATGGTTTCCGCCACTGGCAGGATTTACCAAACGGCTCGGGTCGTACGCTTTGGTCCACTCCACAATTTCTTCGGTTTTGAACTGTCCCCATGCCTCGTTAAACGGCACCCAGCAAATCACCGAGGGATTCGACATGTGTTCGTCCATGATCTCTTTCCACTCGGCGCGGTAGTTGGCTTCCGATTCAGGCGAACGTTTCAGCTCGGTTCCGTCAAAATACTGGCGGTTTTGCCAACGCGGAGATTCACCGCCGTTGGGCATGTCCTGCCAAACCAGAATTCCCAGCTGGTCGCAATGGGTATACCAACGAGCCGGCTCCACTTTTACGTGTTTGCGAATCATGTTAAAGCCAAAATCTTTTGTCTTAACAATGTCATATTTCAACGCTTCATCTGTTGGGGCCGTGTACAGTCCGTCGGGCCACCATCCCTGATCAAGCGGACCAAACTGGAAATAATCCTTGTTATTCAGTTGCAGACGTACAATTCCGTTTTCATCGCGTTTCGAGGAAACCTTGCGCATGGCGGTGTAACTTTTCACTTCGTCCACCGTTTTTCCACTGCTCATCAGTTTTACTTCCAGGTCGTACAGAAAAGGCGATTCGGGGCTCCACAATTTTGCATCGGCAACTGCCAGGTCAACCGACTGCCCGGCCACAGCTTTTCCACTTGATACCACATTCCCGGCATCTTTCAACACCACTTCATAAATATCACCGTACGAGGCGCCGCAAACACCTGCATTCACTTTCAGGCTGCCGTTGTCGATATCAGGCACAGCAAGCACGCTTGTAATGTGTTTTTCAGCCACAGGCTCCAGCCAAACTGTTTGCCAGATACCGGTAACCGGAGTGTACCAGATCCCATGTGGATTTCCAATCTGTTTTCCGCGTGGCTGGTATCCTTTGTCGGAAGGGTCCCAAACTTTTACCACCAGGCTTTGTTCTCCCGATTTGGCAAGAAATGGCGTTACATCGAACGAAAAAGCATCGTAACCCCCTTCGTGATTCCCCACTTTAATGTCGTTCACCCACACATCGGCTTTCCAATCAACGGCGCCAAAATGCAGCAGCATTTTTTTACCTTTCCAGGCAGATGGAACTGTAAAAGTACGTTTGTACCACAGTTCTTTTTCGGCGCCCACACGCTTCTGCACCCCTGACAAACTTGATTCAACTGCAAACGGGACCAAAATGTCGCCGTCAAACTCTCCGGGTTGTGTTTGCCCTGCGGCTGTAATTGCATATTCCCACAAGCCATTCAGGTTAAGCCAGCTGGAGCGCTCCATCAAAGGACGGGGATATTCGGGCAAAACATTGTTTACATCCATCTTATCTGCCCACGAAGTTTTAATTTTATCGCCCGCAGGTTGCCACTGGGCAAACACATTCAACGAACCAACAATCATTAACAGACTCAAAATTCTCTTCATCATTTTTTAAAGGTATTAGGTGTTTTAGATTCAATAAACTCTTTTATTTCAACGGTCTTTGAGATACTCCTTCAAAAGTAATCTTTACCGGTTTAATAAGGCCATTCTCATCAAAATACATTCGATCAATACAGGTTTCGCGGTGATTTCCATCGGTTTCACCCAAAGGGCGGCGATGATACACAATGTAGTATTCATCCGTTCCGGGAACTTGAATCACTGAGTGATGCCCCGCTCCAGTTGCCACATTTGGATCTTGCTTCAGAATCTTTCCGATTCTTTTGAACGGGCCAAAGGGCGAATCGGCAATGGCATAAGCCACGCTGTAGTCGGGACCTGTCCAGCCACCTTCGCTCCACATAAAATAATACTTGCCGTTGCGGATAAACATAAACGGGCCTTCCACATAACCTTCGGGCGTGATTTCCTTAAAAATGGTACCATCGTCGAAAGGAACAAATCCGGTAAAATCGTCCTTCATTTTGGCAACGTTACAATGCCGCCAGCCACCGTAAAACATGTAATACTGATCATCTTTATCCTGAAAAACAAACTGATCGATGGGTTGAGCACCGTTGTGAAATTTATCGAGCAGCGGTTTGCCGAGGTAGTCTTTGTACGGGCCTTCGGGCTGATCGGCCACGCCAATCCCGATTCCGCCTTCCTCGTTATCGCTTTGAATATCGTTGGCTGCGAAAAACAGGAAATACTTGTCGTCTTTCTGAACAATCGCCGGGGCCCACATCGCACGCCACGCCCATTTTACTTCGGTAGTGTCAATAATCCGTTCGTGCTTTTCCCAGGTTACCAGATCGCTTGAAGAAAAGCAATCCATAAAAACCTGCTCGTTGTAAGGCGCTGAATACGTCGGAAAAATCCAGTATTTATCGCCGAAAACAATTCCTTCAGGATCGGCATACCAACCGTCAAACACCGGATTATGGTTATTGCCCGTTCTTTTTTGCGCCATTCCCGTGAGGCACAATAACATAAAAGAGGACAGAAGTATAAAATGCGAAATCTTGTACATACTCATATTTTCCTTTAATTATAGTGATACTTTATTGTTACTGATGAAAAGTGAAAAGCGTTTTTACCGCCTCCCTGGGTAATAAAACCAGCGCGGGGAGAAAATCCCCATTGAGCGAGAAAGGTCCCGTCAACCTGCTGTGGCTGATTCACCTGTACCGGAATCCAGTCTTCACCGTTCTCCGACCAGAAGAACTGAAAGTAGCGTCCGGAAACAGCTTCATACTTTAGGAACACTGAAGCCGGTTTGTTCAATGCCACCTTCGAGAGAATTTGCTCTTCGCCATTTTTTACCTGGTATAGCACCAAGTCATTCTGGTCGACTGCAAGGCTCAAGAAACAATTCATATTGCTGTAGATACCGATTCCATTTCGTCCTTCTGCAGGAATTACCTCTGACACCAGCTCATAATTTCCTTTTTCGGGCCGCAACCCCAGGAAAGAAATGCCGCTTTGCTGCGGAGTAATTATTAGTTCACCGTCTGCTACTTTCGCATCAGGTTTCACTCCTATTATGTCCCATTCCAGAAACGATAAAAACTTATTGGTTGAGAAATCGTCTGCAAAAACGGAATCAATTCTTTGTACCGTATTTTCAAACGGAACCGGCGCACTTTCCGAAGCCGTGCCATTCTTAAAATATGGCCAGCCCGTTTCTTCGTTCCAGAACATTTCATCCAGCATTCCCTGCCGCCCGATAAACTCGAAATCGGTGGCATTGTACGAATGATACATGTAAAAGTGCCGTCCGTCGGGAGTATTCACCAACGTTCCGTGCCCTGTACAACGCCAGGTTTCTCCTCCCTGCAAAATGGGTTCAGGATTTTGTTCCCAGCCCTCTCTTAAGTTTTTGGACCGCGCCACCATAACGTGGTAATCGCAGCGATTGTCGCAGCAACCACCCGCCGAATACAACAGGTAATAGTAGCCATTGCGTTTTATCAGGCACTGGCCTTCGTGTCCCGGGCCTTTCCAACCTTTTGATTGATCCGTCAGCGAAAAATGCTCGCCTTTTAAGCTCAATCCGTCTTCGCTCAATTCAGACGCTAAGATTTCAATCTCGCGGCCTTCGGTCAAACCATACGCTTTCCAGGTAATGTAAAACTTACCATCCTCATCCTGAAATACAAAAGCATCAATGGCTTCGTCGCCCCACTCAATAATAATTCCGTGATCGGTAAATCCTTCATAAATATTTTTTGTGCTTGCCACACCGATGCAGGCGATTCCTGTATCCTTTCTTTTGGTGGTATAGTACACGAAAAAGGTTCCGTCTCTATAATACAGTTCAGGAGCCCAAAAATCTTCCGAAGACCACGCAGGCGGCTCGCTAAAAACGGCACCAATTCGCTTCCAGTTGATCAGGTCCTTTGATTCGTAGAGTGGATAATTGGGAGCAAAATCATTACTGGTTCCGGCGGCATAATACACGTCACCCACCCTGATAATCGTAGGATCGGGGAAATCTCCTTTAATAACCGGGTTTTGATAAGCTTCCTGCTTCCTGTCTTTTTGAGGAGCCGTGCAAGCCGTTATAAAAAAGGCGGCAACCATTAGTTTAAAAATATGCTTCATGTTGTATCTTCTGAACTATTCTTTATGATCAATCCAAACTTTCATTCTTCCTGCTTCGCGGTTATCCCAGGCAAAATACGGGATCAGCGTAAAATTCACATCACCCGTGCTTCCCTCTACCTGAACCATTCCGTCCAGTTTACCGAAAGCTTTTGTTGTTTTAAAAGTGCTGGCTTTTGACAAATAAATATCGTCCCAGCTTTCATCCTTCTGATCCGTTTCTTCAATGCAATACACCAGCGGGCCCCGTTGAATCGCGCGCTTGCCAACGTTTGCTTCCACACGCGGATCGGCCGCAACTACTTCCACCGGCATGTCCAACTCAAGCAAAATTTTATCTCCTTCTTCCCAGTTTCTATCCAAAGTCACATAGCCATTTTCCTCTTGGACAGAATGTTGCTTTTCTTCGTTTACCGAAAGCGAAAAATGCTTGCACCATCCGGGAATCCGGAGATGTACGGGAAAAGAAGCTTTCTTTTCAGGCTGAACTTCTATTTCGATGTTTCCGTCCCAGGGGTAATTGGTATGCTGAACAAGTTTGAGCTTTGCAGGCCCCACTTTCATTTCGGCTGTGCTTCCCACGTATAAGTTTACAAACACTCCGTTTGATTCAGAAGTAGCATAAATATAGCTGCCAACAGAAGGTAAAAAGCGCGACACGTTGCTCGGACAACAAGCGCAGCCAAACCATTCCTGACGATGGTGATGTCCTTCCGACTCGAGCGGATTTACATAGAAGAAAAGGTCACCTTCGAGCGAAACTCCGGCCAGTACGCCGTTGTACATCGAGCGCTCCATCACATCGATGTATTTAGCATCCTGCGAAAACAGGTTCATCCGGCTGTTCCATAAAACCATGCCAATGGAGGCACAGGTTTCGCAATAGGCTTCCTTGTTGGGAAGATCGTAGTCACTTGAAAATCCTTCGTTCGAACCGGAGCTTCCAATTCCCCCGGTAATGTACATATTGCGTTCCACCACATCCTCCCAAACACGTTCGAGCGCAGCCACATATTCCGGTAAGTTCTTTTCGGCTGCCACATCAGCCATTCCCGAAAACAGGTACATGGCTCGCACCGCATGTCCTTTTATATCCGAAATTTCAGAAACAGGAACATCGTCCTGGCAATAAGCCGGTCCCCAGTGTTTGTTGTCCCAGATAGCGCCTTTACCATGTCCGTGGCCGCGTTCTTCCAGCAACCAATGAGACAAGTCCCGGTACTTTTTCTCACCCGTTTCGTGGTAAAGTTTTACCAGCGCCAGTTCAATCTCTTCGTGCCCGGGAACCCAATGTTTTTTACCGGGGCCAAAGGTTTCGCACAAGTAATCGGCAAAATTGGTCGCTACCTTCAAAAAGGTAGTTTTCCCGGTAGCTTTGTGATGTGCTACTGCAGCCTCTATCATGTGCCCGCCACAGTACATTTCGTGCTTTTCCATGTCGGTCCACCTGTCCTCAGGGTGGTTCAGCGTGTAAAAAGTATTCAGGTAACCATCCGCTTGCTGAGCCTTGGCAATGTAGCTGATCCACCTGTCAAGTAAAGCTTCGTGCTCCGGATTTGGGTTGTTGATCAGCGAATAGGCAATGCCTTCCATCGCTTTGTACACATCCGAATCATCAAAATAAATTCCTTTGTGTCCTCCATCCATCAGCCCCGCGGCCTTAATAAAGTTATTGATTCGCTCGGTTGAATCCTGTGCCTGAGCAATACAGGTTTCCAGCGTGGCATCGGCATGTGCCTGTAATCGTCCGCTCCAAAAGTGATCGCTGATTTTTACCTGGTTGAAAGGCACCTGCTGAGTTCTGTAATTCTGAGTCGTGCTATGGCATCCCGCAAGAAGGATTGCCAAAGCCAAAAATAGATTTATCCAAACTTTTTTCATCGTTGATCTTCTTTTGTTGTCGGTCCGTGAACAATCAGTTTTCCATTCGTATCAATCTCCATCGGATCGATAAAAACCACGCGTTCGTCTCCTGTTTTTGAAGTTCTTCCGTGGTACACACACAGCAGTGTTTCCCCATCGGGAGCCAGTGTCACCGAGTTATGCCCGGTACCCGTTACCACACCACCCTGCTCTACGTTTTTCTGCAAAACCGGGTTGTTAGCGGCTTTCTGAAAGGGGCCTAAAGGAGAATCGGAAGTGGCATAACCCACTGCGTAGTTTTTCCCACCAAAGTAATTGGCCGAGTACATAATGTAGTAGGTATCCTTGTTTTTCAGCAGGAACGAACCTTCGGTCCAGCGGCGGTTAACTTCGCCCGAGGTTACCGAACGACTTTCCCACTCTGCCTGCTGATCGTCCATCTTCACCGGGGGACGCAGCAATAGTTTGGGTTCTCCGATAATCCCAGAGAAGTCAGCCTGAAGTTCTACCCCGTAAATCCAGCTCTCTTCAATCTCCTTGAACATCCCTTTTTCACGGGCCCAGTCGGCCACTTCGCTTTCCACCGGATTTTTATAGCAGCAGCGCGAATAATACAGGTAAACTTTGTCGTCTTCAAACCAAAGGTTTCCATCGATAACAGGATATCCCGGATCAAATATCGGACGATCCATCAGATCGGTGTAAGGCCCGGTTGGATTGTCGGCAACCGCCACTCCGATACGAAAGTTTTCGAGTTCGTTGGTGGGATTTTCACGCCAGTCAGCACTAAACAGCAGATAAAACTTCCCGTCTTTTTCGTACAATTCAGGAGCCCAGAAATTGGCGATATTCCACGAATCATCTGTATTTCCCTGATAAATGCGGCCTTCGTCTTTCCAGTTTTTTAAGTCCGAAGACGAATACATTTTGAAGCCATCCTTTACACCACCGGTGCCAACCATGTAATACATTCCATCCGATGCTTTCAGAATATACGGATCGCCAAATTCAACGGGTAACGGGTTGTCAAATTTCAGCGGTTCTTTTGCCGGCTGACACCCCGTAACAAAGGTTATTAGCCCCAAAAGCAATACAAGCGCAAATTCATTTAAACTGATTTTGATTTGTTTCATTATTAGGTTTGATTTAAGTTGATGTCAAAAATATCCGGTCAGCGCACTCCAATGGAATGTGCCCAGATTTTCCAGGCCTCGTCCATTTCTTTCACTTTCTCCGGAAGTTCAGCCGAAAGATCGTTGGTTTCGGTATGATCAGCTGCTAAGTTAAACAATTCCCACTCCCGGTTTGGCAGTGCCGACATTTTCCAGTCTCCCATCCGGATGGCGCGGCCACCTTCGTGTTCCCAATACAGCGTATCGTGTATCGATTCTGTTTCGTTAAAAAGCAGGGGTAACAGGTTTTTCCCCACCGGGGGCACTGCCTTCAGGCCGTTAACCGTTTCAGGATATGTACTCCCCGAAAGTTCCAGACAAGTGGGCAAAATATCGATCACATGCGTCAAGCCACGGTTGATTGTATTTTCCTGCTTCTTGAGTTTAGCCGGCCAGTGTACAATAAACGGAGTGGCGCTCCCTCCTTCGTACGATTCCTTTTTCCAGTAGCGAAAAGGCGTGTTGACCGCACTCGCCCATGCATTTCCAATGTAATTCCAGGTGGTTTCGGCTCCCGGATGATCCGAATTGTACTCGATAATGGTAGAATCGCGTGTAAATCCTGGCCTGTCAAAACCGGGAGGATAGCCCCGTTCGTAAGAAGCCCCGTTGTCAGAAAGTACAAAAATGATGGTATTGTCGTATTGTCCGGTAGCCTTCAACTTTTCAATGATCCGGCCAATCCCCTGATCAACACGGTCAACCATTGCCGCATGCACCGACATACAAGCTGCTTCGTATTCCTTCCGCTCACATTCGTCCCATTTTCTACCCGACGAGTTTTCAGGAAGCGGGTAAGTTTCACGGTCGATCAGCCCCAGCTCCAGCATTCGGCTGTAACGTTTTTCGCGCAAAACCTCCCAACCTTCGCTGTAAGTATCCTTGTATTTTTCAATGTCTTCCGGAAGTGCGTGCAAAGGCCAGTGCGGTGCGGTATGCGCCACGTACAAAAAGAACGGTTGGTCGTCCCTGCTGTAATCGTCAATCAGATCGAGTGATTTTTGAGTGATAAAATCGGTCATATAAAAATCGTCGGGCACTTCTTTTATCGGCTCTTCGTTGTGGACCAGGCTGAAAGGATCGAAGAAATTTACCACGCCCCAGATAACTCCCCAATGTTCTTCGAAACCCCGGTTACACGGATAGTTTTCAAGCGGAGAAAAGGGACCGTAATCCACCTGGTGAGCCATCCAGCGAAGCTGTTCCACCGGATCGTCTACCGGTTTGGTTTGCGACAAATGCCATTTTCCGGTCATGCCGGTGCGGTAGCCGTTTTCCTTTAACACTTCGGCAATGGTAGCCGTATTCATCGCCAGGTTTACGCCCATCCCGTTAATGCCCGCCACCTGCGGATACTGCCCGGTAAGCAAAGAGGCACGCGTTGGGCAACACCGGGCGCAGTTGTGCATTTGCGTAAAACGAACACCTTCTTCTGCCAGGCGATCAATATTCGGTGTTTGAATCTCTCCGCCATAACATCCCAGATCAGAATACCCCATGTCGTCCACCATCACAAGCAGAATATTGGGGCGCTCATCCACGTTCTTTTCCGGCACGGAGCAGCCAACAACCATTGCGGCCAATAAAATAAGCAACCAACTTAGTTTATTCATTTTTTAATGCTTTTTCGATTTTCACTTCCCCCGATGGACGTTTCAATGGCTCACCCGCTTTGACGGCTTCCCCAAAGTTCGGAGTTCCGTCGGTGTTCCAGGTAAACGGCTGCATGCGTACGTCGCGGTTCCAACCGGGCTCTGTTCCTTTTTTTGAATGATAGATGATCCAGTCTTCTGTTCTGTCGGGCGATTTAACAAACGATACATGTCCCACTCCATGAACGGCTTGGTTCCCTTCGAATACCGGCCCCTGTTTTTTCCAGCTTTCAGGATTCAGCGGATCAGCATTCGCACTCTTAAGTTGCAACATGCCCTGACGGTACTCTTTTAGCCACGACTCACGACACGAGTAAACGATAAATACCTGATCGTTCCGCATTAAAACCTGCGGTCCTTCGTTCAGGTTAAGAGGTCCACCGGTTTCCCAGCTTTCTTCGGGCGACGAAAGCAACACCCTTTTTCCCTTTAAAGTATAAGGATTCTCCATCTCCTGAATAAACAAATGCTGCGAAGTGGCATCGGTATCCATTTGCTTGAGCCAGCCCGACCACACGGCATATAATTTCCCCTGATGTTCAAACACTGTCATGTCGATAGCCCAAATGTTTTTTGAAATATCGCCGGGATCGTCACCGGTGTTCAACATCCCCATATCCTCGTATTCGCTGAAAACATCTGCTGTTTTTGAGCGCAATACGCCGGTTCGCTGGTGAATAAAAGGCGGTCCTGATTCGCCGGCAGCATAATACACATACCAGTGCCCGTCGATAAAATGAATTTCGGGTGCCCACACACACGATTTATTCCAACCAGTTTTGGGAGCACTCCATATTTTGCGGTTCTTTCCTCGTTGGGAGAGCAGTTTTGAACGTGATACCGAAATGCCATTGTTGGCCGAAAAACAGTAAACGTACTCATCGCCCTGTTGAACGATCCATGGATCGGCTCCTTCCCAAACGGGATTGGTAAAAGTGTTTTTCACATTTTGTTTTGGTCCGGCATCCGGTTCCGAATGCCCCAACAACATCAGGCTACCCATAACGAAGTACAAAAGTCTGAATCCCATGTTCTTAATTTTAAGTTTCGTTTGATCTATTTCTCAGTTTAATTAGATGTTTGTTATAATTTATTCCAAAAGCCGCTTCTTGCTGAAATGGGTAAAAGGGACAATGGTTTGTCCCTTTACCGATTCAGTTAAGTGGCCAACTGCCACTGGCAGAAAACAAATATCCATTTTCTCCTTTCGAATAGGCTTCGAAACGGGAGTAATATTATTGCTAAATCTTACTTTTCCAGCATCTTAATAAAATACCCGCCAACCACCGAGCGAGCCTGAAAACCCACCTGTGTTGCGGTAGGTGTTTCGTACCAGTCTGACATTGGCACACGGTCGGGCGTTTCAGTCACATATTTATACAGCGGATCCATAAATTTTTGGAACGTTTCGTTGTCATTTGCCAAAGTGGCTGTCCAAACAATCCAGTCTGATTTTGTATATGTTCTGCGGTTGTCGAGCGGCAAGCCGTATTTGTTTTGTTTGGTCAGGTAATAGGCAATTTCGGTTTGCGCTACTTCGGGTGGGAAAATACCCAGGTTGAGCAGCTTGTCCCAAACCAGGTTGTACTTCTGACTCCAGGTTCCGGGCTGATCAAAAGTAAGGCGGTAGTGGTCGCCATCGTTGGCCATTTTTATCCATTCCTGCGCCATTTGTTTGGCTTGTGTTGTGTATTTCTCGGCAACATCGGCTTTGCCCAGCATTTCGGCCAGTTTACCGTAACCGGCAATCCCCATAATGGCTTTTGCTGAAAGATTTACGTTGTGCGCAAAGTGACCGGCAAAGTCGTCGGTACAAAGCTGGTTTTCCGGATCTAAACCGTTTTCAAGCAAATAATTGGCCCAGGTTGTCAGTACGTCCCAGTGTTTGGCGGCGTAGTCGGCATTGCCTTCCACGGTTGCGATTGCAGTTGCCAAAATTACCATGTTACCGGATTCTTCCACCGGCATGTCGCCACCATAAGTCTGTCCGTTGGCAATGGGGTAGGTACCCACATCGTGTGCGGCAAACGGTTTCGCCCATTTTCCACTTTCCGAATAATAAAAAATTGGGTTCATCATGCCTTTTAACAACTCCGGATTGTATTTCAGGAACAAAGGAGCCGATGGATAAGTTATATCGACCGTGCCGATGGAGCCGTTGCTGAAGTTTTCTTTTGACAGGAAAAGCGTGTTGCCTTCGGTGTCTTTTACCAGTTTGTGCGCCGCAATCGTCTGGCGGTAAGCCAGCAGGCACAAACGCGCATATTTTTCACCGCCGGCTGCCAGCGCTTCTTCGTAAATTTTTGCATCGGCCGCATCGCAACGCGCCATAATGCTTTCGTAGTCTTTGGCCGCCGCTGTCAACGCCTCATCAATCGTCACCTGGCCATCTTTTGTCCACCAGGCTTTCAGGTTCTTTTCGAAATACTGAATTGATTCCATATCGTCGTAAGCCAGCATTACGTAACCGTTTGCAGGTTTAGCCGAAACTTTTCCAACAGCGTCGGTACATGCCAGTACCGGCATCGAGTTCGACATAACTGCTGTCATTTTATCCAACCGGCTGCTTATTTTCCCACCTTCTGCAAACGATTTCTTCATATCTACAAAATCGCCGATTGCCATTGTTTTATTTGCAGCCCCGGGTGTTGCCAGGTAGAAATAGCCCCAGTCGATGCGCACATTGTCGCCTTTCTTTTGCAAAATGGCTTGCTCTGTTGTTCCGGTTTTTGCTACGCTAAGGTCACCAATTTTGCCGGTGGTCACTTCCACTTCCTGGTTCAGTTCGTTCACCGCCCACTCGGGAGTCGTTTCAAAGTAAACTTCCACATCGTGCGCTTGTCCGTCGTTGGAAACCACCTGGTAGTTGATGTAATTTACCGGACGCGAAAGCAGGTCCAGGTCATCCATCAATAAAGGAGAAACAAACTCCACCTGCAAATCAACCGGGCCGCAGGTAAAATCGTATTTGGTTTGAGTGGCGGTCATTTTCACACTGTTTTGAACCGCAGTTTGTGCAAATACAGGTTTTTCGTCGCTTTCCCTGAAAATGCCAAAATCAACATACGCCAAACCTCCGCGGTCCCAGCAATGTGCTGCAATGGTATTTTTCCCATCCGCATTTAACAGGCTTTTATCGAGTTTTAGCACCACATTGCTTTTGGCGCGGTTACCGGTATTAATGATTTCAGTTCCGTTCAGGTACAACTCAAAATCGTCGTCGTGCGAATAAATCAGGTACAGCTCGCTATCGTTGCTGATTGCCGGCAAAGTAAACTCGCGGCGCACCCAGATATGCGGGCTTGTCCACGAAGTATTTGTTTCGCCGGAGTTGGGTGTACCAAAAGCAGCCAGGCCACTTTTCCATGAAACGTCGTTAAATCCGGGTTTCTCCCAGCCTCTGGCAGGTTCCTGTGTTACGTACCTGGCTTCCCAGGCTTCGTATTTGGCGCTTGGCAACACCGGCTGAAGCGGAATTTCCTCTTTCCCCAGGAAACGATACGTTTGCCCGTCCACACGGATAGCACCGATCAGCGAATGGTTTTTACCTGTCCAGTGTTTTACCGGTGTATCAAACAAATTATCGGAAGTTGACCACGCGCTGGTATAGGGATCAATCGTAATCAGCGGGTAAGCAGGAGCTCTGAAGCTTTCTCCCTGCTCAACCTTTACTGGTGTTGCAGCGGGCTGACAACTTTGCAACAGCGTTCCGGTCAACATAAAAACAATGCAATAGAAAAATATTCTGTTCATTTTAATTAAAAGATTTTTTGAAACGGATTCGCCCCTTCCGGCAGAGTTGGTTATGTTCATTGAAAGAATTAATTGGCCGAACCGTCTCTTCATTATTTATCAGATTTTGTTGGTCGTATTTTGGTTAAAAAAGCAAATCAGTTTTACTTTTCCGACTTATTCAGTCTCTGTTCTCCGGGCTAAATTCAAGGCTTTATCCAGCCAGGCATCTACCACGGAAATTTGTTGATATTAGGTTAAAATATTTAGCTCTCAGGAAAATGAAACCGCTGTTACCGGTTCCTCCCTGCCTTAAGCTTTCTCAAACTTACAATAATGTTCCTAAAATGCTTCGGAGCAACTATGCACGCAGGCAGACTTCCAACTACATTTCAGGCAAGTGTCCGGAGCCAGTCTCTCTGCTTTTATGGAATACATTAAGAAAGACCGACTCCGGTTCTTCTACTCTATTTATCAAAACTTAAAACCACTTTCACCGGATAATGATCAGAAGGCGTTCGTGCCTCGTATTTCCTCAGCGAAACCTCCTGCGGAAAATTTCCTGACTTTTCCGACTTGCTGTCAGCAATTTCAGTTCTGTAAGTATCAGTTAAAACGCCGTAACGTTCCACCCCAAAGTCGGGACTGACAAACACATGATCAATCCGGCTGCCGGTAAACATATCGGGTTTAAAATTATTAAAGGTACCGTTTAAGGCATACCTCACTTTGGCAGCTTCATAGGCATCGTTCAGCAAGTCCGATCCTTCCAGCACCGCGTAGTTAGGGCTGTGCTGATCCACATTGAAATCACCGGTCAGAATCACCGGCTTGTCGCCGCACATTTCGGTGATCTTCTTCAAAACCAGCCGGGCACTGTTTTTCCGGGCTTCCACTCCAATGTGGTCCATGTGCAGGTTGAAAAAGTAAAACTCAAACCCGTTTTCACGGTCTTTGAATTTTGCCCAGGTACAAATCCGCGGCAAAGCTGCATCCCATCCTTTGTTGGGGCGGTCGGTAATTTCCGACAACCAGAAATTTCCGGATTCCAGCACTTTAAACTTGTCTTTCTGATAAAAAACCGGGGCATATTCGCCTTTGGTTTTACCGTCGTCGCGGCCAACACCCACATAGTCGTAGCCGGGAAGACCGGCAAGCATATCAAGTAACTGGTCGTGCAAGACTTCCTGCGCTCCGAAAATCTCAAAATCATTAAAACGGATCAAGTCGCAGATTACCGGGCAACGCTGTTTCCAGCCGTTTCCTTTTACCGAGTCGGAAGCATTGTGGTACCGGATGTTAAAAGACGCAACGGTCAGTTCTTCGGCCTTTACTTGCTGAACTCCGACCATAACAAGCACTAAAAGCGCCCACAGGATTTGTTTCATGTTGTTAAAATTATTATTTGAACGATTCTCCCTAAAGTTCGCAATAATTACCGACGATTACTCTTCGCTGGAAAAAGAATACGGAAAATCTTTTTCGTCCGCTCCCCTGTTTTTGTTCGGAACCGGGCTCATTTTAAAATTGATTTTCGCCCCCTTCATCAAATCTTCATGCCTCAGGTAGTTTTTGGTGTACTTTTTACCGTTCAGCTTCATTTCAGAAATGTAGCGGTTTTCTTTTTCGTTTTTGTCCGCTTTAATGCTGACCTCTTTTCCGTTTTCCAGTTCAATTTTTACCGATTTAAACAGTGGAGAACCCAGTATGTACTCATCGCTTCCCGGGCAAACCGGGTAAAATCCAAGTGATGAAAAAACGTACCAGGCAGAAGTTTGTCCGTTATCTTCGTCGCCGCAATATCCGTCGGGAGTGGCCGCATACAGCTTGTCCATTATTTCGCGGGCCCAGTACTGTCCTTTCCAAGGTTCGCCAGCGTAATTATACAGGTAAACCATGTGCTGGATGGGCTGGTTTCCGTGGGCGTACTGCCCCATGTCCATTACCTGCATTTCGCGCATTTCATGAATCATTCCGCGGCTTTTCATACCTTCCGATCCCGGAATAATAAAAACAGAATCGAGCATGTTCACAAACTCTTTTTTCCCGCCCATCAGGTTCATCAATCCCTTCGGATCGTGAAACACCGACCACGAGTAATGCCAGCTGTTGCCTTCAGTAAAGTCGCGGCTCCAGTCGGTGGGCTCAAATGAATCGGAAAAAGTTCCGTCCGCAGCCCTTCCTGCCATCAGTTTATTTTTCGGATTGTACAGATTTTTATAGTTCATGGCGCGCTGTGCATAAATCCCGATTTCACTTTCGGGTTTGTTCAGCGCTTTTCCCAGTTGGTAAATCGTCCAGTCGTTGTAGGCATACTCCAGCGTACGAGCTACGTTTTGATCAATGCTCGCATCGTTCGGAATGTAACCGTACTGGTTGTATTGCTGGTAACCGGTCCTTCCCGTGGCCCTTACTTTCGGATGCACGCTGTTGGCACCGTGTTTCAAAGCTTCCCAAAGGGTTTCAATATCGTAGCCTCGCAAACCTTTCACGTAAGCATCGGCCACCACAGAGGCTGAGTTGTTCCCCACCATAATATCGCGGTGCCCCGGACTGGCCCATTCCGGAAGGAACCCGCTTTCCTTGTAGGCGTTCACCAGGCCTTCCTGCATTTTCTGGTTTTCAGAAGGGTACACCAAATTCAGGAAAGGAAACAGACTACGGAAAGTATCCCAGAAACCGGTATCGGTAAACATGTAACCCGGCAGCACTTTTCCGTTGTACGGACTGTAATGCATTACGTTTCCGCTGGCATCGATCTCCGAAAGGTTCCGTGGGAACAACACCGTGCGGTACAGGTTGGAATAAAAAGTACGCAGGTTATCGATGTTATCGTCTTCCACTTTAATTTTCCCCAACACCTCGTTCCAACGAGCTTTTCCTTTAGCGGCAATTTCATCCAAACCATCGTTGCCCAATTCTTTCAAATTCAGCATGGCCTGCTCTTCGCTGATAAAAGAAGAGGCAACCCGTGCGTTTACCTGCTCGTTGTTTGAAGTCTCAAAACCAATAATGGCACCTGCGTGGTTTCCTTCAAACTCCTTTTCGCCTTTGGAAATTTCACCGTCTTTTACGACAGCATAATAGGTAAAAGGCTTGTCGAACACAATCACAAAATAGTTTCTGAAATTATCGGGCACACCGCCACTATTGCGGGTTGTGTAGCCAACAATTTTATTTTCTTCGGGAATGATCTTCACGTACGAACCGCGGTCGAAAGCATCGGCCACTACAAAAGAGTTTTTGCTATCGGGAAACGTAAAACGAAACATGGCAGCACGTTCGGTGGGTGCAATTTCGGTTGTTACGTCTACATCGGCCAGGTAAACACTGTAGTAGTATGGTTTGGCAATCTCTGCCTTGTGCGAAAACCAGCTGGCGCGTTCGTCTTCGTTAAAAACAGCTTCGCCGGTAAGCGGCATAATCGAAAACTGACCGTAATCGTTCATCCACGGGCTGGGCTGATGTGTTTGCTTGAATCCCCTGATCTTATCGTCGGTGTATTTATACATCCACCCGTCGCCCATTTTTCCGGTCTGAGGCGACCAGAAATTCATTCCCCAAGGCAAAGCTGTTGCCGGGTATGTGTTTCCGGTTGAAAGTTCGTATTTAGAATTAGTTCCCACCAGCGTACTCACATAGCTAACAGGATCAAACGTTTGTGCGCTTAGTTTCAGTAGAAAACTAAAAAAAAGCAATGCACCTAAAAATCCAATTTTTTTAACCATCCTTCTTTCCTCTATTTATTTTGATAATTTGTATTGATTCTCTGTACAAACAGCAGGTTTACCAACTCAGTTTTACCTGTACTCCGTCCGGATTGTTTTCAAAGCGCAGGAAGCAGGTTTTGCTTTCCCCGTCCCATGACATGCCGGCCTCCATTGGATTACCGGCTGCATCGGTCACTTCTGTCTTTTTCACTTCTTTGGGCAAAAGCACCCGCATAACATTGGTCGTATTCAAAGGGCTTTTCGTCACAAAAGAATATTCGTTTCGCAATCTGTTTTCGTCGTAAACCCTGGCGGCAGTAGCCAAAACCTGTGGCGTTTCCGGATTTTCAACATTCCCGATATTGAACAGGAAAGCCTGTTCGCCCGGGTTTACCAGTTTCTCGTCCAACACCGGAATTTCGGGATCAAACAAATCAATCAGCTTTCCTTTAATTGAATACGGAGTTTTGTCCGGGTTTTCATCCACTACTGCAACCAGTTCGTAAGGCCCCCTCGTAAGCGCAAACGAATTTTTAAATACAAGTTCGCTGCCCGTTTCCTCCTGATACAATGCGTTTACAGTGTTTACAAATACGTCGTCCTTGTTGTACTCCAGCACAAATTCTTTGGGATCGTTGCGGAGAATGCACACCTTTCCTTTGCCGTATTCAAATTCGCCAGCCTTAAAAGGTGCTTTTAAACCCATTTTCAGGAACAAATCTTCGGACGGAGCGCTGAAGTTATTTCCATTGGTATTCCACCATTCCTGAACACTCTGAAAAGCATCCTGATCGCGGCCGCAATACATCAGCACACCACCGTTTTTCACCCACTCGGCAATGTGATCGTGCGACGACTGATCCATCGGTTTCATGTTTGAATACGACATGATCAGCACTTTCACATCTTTCCAGGTTTCGGGGAACGAAACGTTTTCGATGTGAACCGTTTTAACCGGAACACCCCGTTTTAGCAAAGGAAGCGCCTGTCCGTAAAAATTTGACAGTTGCGGGTCTTCGTAACCATTGTGTGTTGGGAAACGCTGAAACATCAGCGAATTAGCCATCAACACGCCAATTCCCTGCGAACCACTCACTTTGTTTTCCGATAAAGGCATGTTGTTCAGGGTATTGATCATCACCTGCATTTGAGTGGAATAAAAACGCGGAATGCGCTCTTTCTCTTCGCTGTTGGCGCTGGTGCGGTAATAGCCCTGGTAAATGCGGTTGGGCCACGGCATAACTTCGTAATCAGCGATCATCGGATACAGAAGCTGTGCGGTAAAAGTAGCCTGGTAGTTCTTTTTATAATCGGCCCAATCGCGCGGCCAGTCTTCGATCGGGTCGGTCAGGAAAAACATTTTTCTGCCGGTTGGTTCGGTCATCGACTCCATGGAGCCATACTCCAGAAAAGCGGTTTCAAAAACGCGCTCTTTTGCCTTACCGTTGAAATAATTGGGTTCGCGCGAGGTACCGGTCCAAACCTGGGCAATGTAACCATCCACACAGGGCAATGCTGCCAAACTGGCTTCGGGACTTACAATCTGCCATTGCGAATAATTTACCAGCGAATGTGTGGGCACATAACAACGAACATTCATGCCTTTGCTTTTCCCATACTCTTTGGCATAGGTAAAACACTCGTTCAAAGCCCGGTAGTAAAGCTGGTATTTCAGTTTGTTCGACAAATAGGTGTTTTCAGCCGACTCGTGCTGCGGCCGCCAGTCGAAACCGTAATATTCTTTCCATTCGCGTTTAAAGGCATCACTGTATCCCGAGCGTGCCCAAAACTCAGGTTCTTCCAAAAAGATAGCATCAATTCCGGCATCGATCACCCGCTTGATCACTTTCTCTTTCATGTATTTAATGAAGTTCATGGACGGAACAATGTACGGAACCATGTGTCCGTGCCAAATGGTGTCGCCATGCTGGGTTACCTGCCCCTCATCGAGATGCCATTTGCCGTCCCATTCGCCGGTAAAATAATCCTGGTATTCTCCCCAGGCAATTCCGCTCATAAAATGCGTGGTATATCCCCTATCACGCCACGACTGAACGCGTTCTTCGAAAGTCATGTTCCCCTTTTCGTGGTGGTCTTTCACACTGTAAACGATCGCGACATCCGCCCGCACATCAATAACGGGTTTCCAGGGATTGGAAGTTTGAAAAGCTGTTTTTTCCTTTGGCAGATCAGGTTGTTTCTCTTTTTTTGGCTGAGGCTGCGAACAAGCCTGTAAGATGAAAGCCAGCAAGAGACAAAATGTGATTGTTCTTTGCATTGGTATAGGTATTTTTTTACAAGAAGAAAATCATCCCTACTAAGATAAGCAGGGATGACCAATTTCAAATAATCGATGAATCGCCAAGGGTGTTTATCCGCTCAGCTCCATTACAAATAAGTCCTCTGATTTCGCTATCAAACCAGATTTCTGTCCCATCTCTTTTTGAAGGTTTAAAGCCACCCCCAAAACCGGTGACCTTAAACCATTATCAAAGCTTATTGAATCATTACCTCTTTTGCTTCGTTGTAATTCCATCTTCTGGTACCGCTTCCCCTTGGCGTATCGTAATTAATACGGGCAGCAGCACGGATAAATACGATCCTTCCTTCCGGAATTGTTCCGTTCGATTCGATGGTGATCGTTTCTCCGAGCAATGCACCAAAGGCAGAACCAGTGTATTCAATTTTGCTGGACCAGCGCTCGTCGCGCGCCCGGTACCCAACACTCGATGAGTAGCTCACAAACAGCTGAATGTCGGTAACATTTAAAAAGCTGTTGCTGTAACCTCCCATCGGTTCAATTTTGGCACGAAAATCATCTTCCAACACCGCACGGGTAACACGCACTTTGGCAGTAATTTTACCATTGCTTACGGTGGGTTCGTCCACCCATTCTATTTTCAGGAAAGGCTGTACCTCAAATTTCACTTTTGTCACCCCTTCAATATCCAGGGTCTGTGTTTCGTCGGCCAGCGGCACACCACGCTCATCTTCGCGAAGCAGCGGAATGAAAGGACCGTCGATACGAACGTTGTAGTTTCCTTTAAACAGTTTTGTATTCTGGAAGGTACCATCACTCATGGCGTAGAAATCAGGGTTGTGTGTTACGTTGTCGCCCCAGCTAAGCTCGGTTAAACGTACCCGGATACCTTCGCTTCCCTGGTCGGTAAGCACCGGTTCGCCGGTGGCTGCATCTACGATCTCGCCTTGCAGTGTTTCGGCCGGTTCGTCGTAGTTGTCCAGCTCAAAAAAGCCGCAGGAACTAAAGGATGCCAGCGCGAACATTAATATATAAAATCCTATTCTCTTCATTTCGATGTATTCTTAGTTGTTACTTATCCTTACTTATTACCGGTTGGGTTGCTGATCAATTACGGGGCTCTTGGTTACTTCGCCACCCGGAATTGCGAAATAATAATCAACAACATTGTACTCAAACGTTTTCAGACTTACCCATTGGAAACGGGCATCGAAGAAATATTTTCCGGTTTCGGTTGAGAAGAACGGGTACAAACCGCGGAAACGGTAACGGGCATTGTTACTATAAGTCTCTTTGTCTCTTTGTTCGCCCCAGAAACCATCACGCCCTTCGTAGTGTTGCACCCTCCAGCGACGCAGATCCCACTTGGTTTTGTGTTCCAGCGCCAGTTCTTTCCGGCGTTCTTTCCGAACAATGTCGCGTCCGGCTATGTCGGCCGTAATGTTGCCAGTAAGCAATGTCGCACCGGCACGCTCGCGAATGTCGTTAACCGCTTCGGTAGCCACCTGGAGCATGTTTGACCCGTCGGGAGACGCTTCTCCCGCCAGTGACAATTCTACGGCTGCTTCGGCTGCATTTAGCAGTACTTCGGCATACCGCATCAGAATAAACGGCTGATCTGATTTACCTTCACCGGCTTCAAACGATGGATCGGAGTTCAGGTACTTACGACCGTACAATCCGGTTAAACAGCCTTCGCCGTTATCGAAAAACGGACCATTTGCCCCGGCAGCGGTCATTTCAGCACCGTTGTATTCAACAACTTCCTGGCTGTTTCCTTCCCTCGGACTCAGATAAAGCGATTTAGGCGCCTGTTTGTAGGCATCCAAATGCTGGTAGCGTTTTTCGGCTGCTTGGTATGAATAATCGTTGAAGAACGGCTGAACCGCGCCTTCACCGGTGTACACTCCCGCACGGATCTCAATCTCTTTCCCTTTAAACATATCGCCGGGAAAAATAACGTAGGCACGTAAACGTGGCTCGGCATTTTTAAACAAATCCATGGGATTGTTATACATCAGGTAATTCCCATCAGTATTGGAAGCGCCGTCAGTGACGCGGATGGTTCCGTCCTGATAGCGGTCAAAACCGTCGTACAATTCCATGAAATCGAGTGTAGGACAAGTTCCCGAAGCCAAAGGCGCTTTGAAAATAAACGGCGCACTGTAGGCATCGTATCCGTGAGCAAAAGTAGGATACGTATATTCTTTCACATAAATATTTTCGGGGCTCGACAAGTCGCTGAACATGTTTACCATGTTCTGATACTGAGCTTCCGGATCGTTGGCCGCCCATTTTTTGGTATACAGCGAATAGTTCCCGCTTTCCATTACTTTCCGGGCAGCCAGGTAGGCTTCCCTGAAGTATTTTTTGGAAGCTGCTTCCCATGAATCTTCGGCAAAACCAATCACACGTACACCGGTTTTCTCACCAAAACCAGTCAGGCGTCCGGTAACAGTTTCGTTGTATTTGGCCACACTACCGGCATACAGCATAGCTTCTGATTTAAAAGCCCATGCAACGTTTTTATTGGCATAACCGCTTTTCGGACTGGTAGGCAGTAACAGTTCGGCCGCTTTGTCGTAATCAGCCAGTACCTGATCCCAGGTTTCTTCTTCCGTAGAGCGCGCTACTTCCAGTTCATCCTGTTCGGCAGGATAAGGAATAACCTTTGTTACCAGCGGTACACCGCCAAAACGACGGGCCATGGCATTAAATACGGTGGCACGCACAAAATACGCTTCGCCTAAATAATGGTTGTACTTTCCTTCTGGAAAAGAACTTTTGTATTCTGGCAAGTTCTCCAGCAAATAGTTGGCATCGCGCAAAAGCGTAAAGGCTTTTCCCCAATAGGGTGTACGTTCGCCTGTAAAAGCGGAACAGATTCCGTCGCGGTTAAGCGCTTCTCCGGTACCTTCGATACCAAGAGCACCAAGCCAGGAGTTAAATTCAACTCCCCACTGGGCCATGTATTTGAAATCTTCGAAAGGCATGTTACTGTACATTCGTGCCATGTAAATCTCCATGCCCGATTCGGTCGTCAGTAAATCGTCGTCGCTAATGATGTTTTTGGGCGGGATGTCCAAATCCATACAAGCGGAGAAGAACAACAGGCCAATCAGCGCTAATATATTTATCCTTTTCATTCCTTTAATATTGTTTATTTTTTAAGTAACTCATTTTGTAATCAAATTTCTTGATTCGTAAGTTCCTGTTTCAATGAATTAAAATGTTGCCGATACGCCCAAGGTCAACGTTTTGCTAAGTGGATACATACGTCCCAAATCATCATCCGGATGTTCGGGGTCCACAAATTTCACCCCTGTAATCGTGAACAGGTTGTAGGCATTGGCAAATACACGCAAATTCATGGTCGAAAGCGCTTTAACCTTTGGCAGGGTATAACCCAGTTCAACGCTTTTCAAACGCAGGTAGGCAGTGCTCACACGGTTGAATTCCGAGTTGCCGTGCGGGTAGTTTCCGGTAAAACCGTAGTATCCACTTATCCATTTTGTTTCAGGATCGTAAGGGTCGGCCATCGGATCTTCCGGATGCCAGCGATCGAGGTATTGTTCCAGTGTTCCGCCACCGTTGCTTCCCCAGATAGAGTACAGCGGTTCTTTGTATTCCATTGAACCCAGTGCCGATCCCTGGAAAAGCAGGTTCATATCAAAATTTTTGTAGGACATTTCGTAGCTCAAACTGAAGTTCAGCCAAGGTGTCTGGTCAAAAGCTATCGGATGTTCATCCAGGCCGTCAATCTGGCCATCGCCGTTCCAATCAACGTATTTATAATCGCCGGGCAGTACATTTCTTTCTTTGTAAATCGCATAATTCCATATGTCATCCCAACTTTCGTAGCGTCCTGCCGATTCGTAACCAAACTGTATCCCCTGGTAACGGTTGCTTAAGTTGTTGTTACGCCACTGGTCGTATGAATTTCCATAGGGACCTTTTTCCGAAGCTGTCATATATTTCTGACGGGTTATGGTTCCGATGGCTTTTACCTTGTATTGGAAATCGCCAATTCGGTTCCGGTGAGAAAGTTCGAGGTCCATACCAAAGTGGCGGTCGCTATCAAGGTTTTCCCTCGGAGCTGTTGCTCCAACAACAGTGGGCAGATCGCCTGAACGACGGGCAAAACGTCCCTTTCTGCGACGATCGAAATAATCGAACGAGAAGCCAAACAGTCCATCCCAGCCTTCAAAGTCAACACCAATGTCGAATGTGTGGGCAGTAAACCACGTGATCAGCTCGTTGGGAAGTGCCAGCGTTGAAACACCGTATACAAAATCGCCTCCGAACACATAACCGGGCGCATACTGGTTGTAGTAACCTTTTTCGGCATTACCGCTTACCGCCGGGTACGTATAACCCGTTGCCCAGTCGTATTGCAGGGCACCGTCATCACCCAGCACACCATAACTGGCACGCAGTTTTAGCTGGTCAACAAACGACAAAGATGAAATTGACTGGAAGAAAGACTCTTCCGACACACGCCAACCTACCGATGCTGAAGGGAAGAATCCCCATTGGTGGCCTTTGGCAAATTTTGAAGAACCGTCGTAACGGAATTGTACTTCCGCTATGTAACGATCGGCATAAGCATAATTCAACCTTCCGATCAATGCCGAGTTGGCCAGTTCGTAAATATCGTTCAACCCACTGTGCATCCCGCCGATCTGGTCTTCATCGGTACCGGCAAAAAGATACTCCATACCAAAAGCCAGGTCGCGTTGTGCGTAAAAGTTATCACCGGTCCGCTTCTGTGTTTCCCAACCCAACAGTCCGCCCAGCTTATGAACATCGGCAAACGTATTGTTGTAATTCAAAATAAACTGTCCCAACACCTGCTGCTTGTTGTACATTTCGCGACGAATCTGGTTGGGCGAACTTGAGTTGTACAGTTTTGAATCGTACGAATCAGTCATCGAATTATAGGCATACTGGTAGTATTCTTTCCGGTAAATATTGTTGTCGTCAGACCGGTAGTCGTAACTAATCAATGCCTTAGCCGACAAACCGGTTAATGCGTGCGAAACGGTTCCGAAGTCGAAATTCAAGGCTGCAGAAGACTGGAAGTATTTCTGGTTGTATTTGCGGTAACCTGAAATGTCCGAAGTCATTTTTGCCACCGTGTTTTCTTCCAGGTCCAATCCTTCGTAGTTAAGCATTGTGTTTTCAGGGTCGGCATAAGCCGGGTACAACACCCCCTGGCGCCAGTAGTTGCGAATAATATCCGAAGCGCTGGAATAAGGATTGTTGCGGTTATCGTTGATACCACTCAGGTTCAGATCGAATGTTAGACCGTTGGCAATTTCGGTACTGATATTGGAACGCAGGTTGTACTTCTCGTAGTTCAAATCGCCTGATTTGAAAAAGCCTTCCTGGAAAAAATAGCCCATTGCAACGTAGTATTGGGTTTTGTCGGTACCTCCAGAAATACTAACATCGTGCTGGCTTTGCGGAGAATAATCAGAGAACAGTAAAGAAGTCCAGTCGGTTGTGCGACGTGTTCCGTTGCGGAAATCTTCAAAATCCTGTTCGTCGTAAATGATGCTTCCTCCGTTAATGTTGTTCATCGCTTTTTCGTTGTAAAGCGTCATGGTTTCAAAGGCATCAGCCAGCACCGGCATTCCGGAAGGTTTCTGGAACGTAAAAGATCCGTTGTACGAAACCGTTGTTTTTCCTTCGCTGGAACCTTTTTTAGTTGTTACCAGGATAACCCCGTTGGCGGCGCGCACCCCGTAAATGGCTGCCGAAGCATCTTTTAACACCGAAATGTCTTCGATATCGTTGGAGTTCAAACGCTGAAATTCGGCAGTAGTACGCGGAACCCCGTCAATTACCACCAGGGGAGCACCTAAACCGCGAATATCGAAGCTATTGTTGAAAGCCCCCGGCTCGGCACTTTTCTGCCATACACGTACACCGGCCACCCTACCGGCCAGCATGTTTTGCGGGTTTTCGTTTTTGGTCTGGCGCATTTCATCACCTTTCACGCCGGCAACAGATCCGGTTAGGGTCACTTTTTTCTGAACACCGTACCCCACAACCACTACCTCTTCCAGGTCTTGCGCATCAACTTCCAGCCGCACATTAATTTTGGTGCGTCCGTTCACGCTTTCTTCTTTGGTAGTATATCCCAGAAACTGAAATACCAGGGTACCATTCTGCGGCACTTCAATGGTATACTCACCGTCAATATTGGTAATCGTACCTACCGTGGTGTTTTTGATCGCCACCGTAGCTCCGATAATCGGCTCGTTGTTGTTGTCAGTAACAATACCCGAAACCGTAGTATTTTGTGCCCAGGATGAAAAGGGCACAAAAATCATAAGGAACACAATCATACGCAGCAATTGCGTAACTTTTGCATATCGATTTTCAATCATAAGAATAAATTTTATTTCGTTTTATTTTTCCAGTTCGTAGCGTGCCAGCACGGCATACTCGGCAGCAAAGGCAAAGCTGAACATCCCTTCGGTGTTGTTCCTGGCCTTGTCCTGATTCCAACCTACCAGCAAGTTTGTAGGCAGAATGCCGTTGTATAAGAAGTTTTCGTAGCCGAAATCAAGGTTTTTCTGGAAGCTTTCGATGTATTCGCCTACGTTTTCATAGACAGGGTATACATCCACATAGCCACGCATCATTACACCATTGAACCAGTTCCTGAAACCGCTGATATCGTATGTATAATAGCCGGGTCTCGTTTCACCCAAGCGGGCGAAGTAGTCAAAACTGGCGTCCGACAGTTTTTGGGCATCGCTCAGGTAAGCATTATCTCCGGTAGCCCTGAACAGGTCGGCTGCTCCTGAAAGCATGGTTCCGCTGTTGTAAGTGATGGCAGGCCCAACCCGGTCGCGGCAAGAAATTCCTTTGCGGTAAGTTACTCCGTCGATTACTTCCGTTTGTGGATTTCCGGGCGTACATCCTCCCATCATATCGTCGTAAACACCGTCGGAGCGCAACAGGTATTTCTTTTGCCAATCGTACACCTTTTTGGCAAAATCGAGGTAATAATCGCTTTTCTTCATCTGCGCAGTTTTGCGGGTCTTTTTGTCCGCAGCATCGATGTAGCGATGCGTTATTTCATCGTTTTTGTCCTTGTACAATTCGGACAACCACACCAACGGACTCACCATCGGTCCGTTACTGCAAGAATGTTTGGTAACATAACCCGGTCCCCAGGTAATACCTCCAATTTCCTCTCCGTTGGCATCGCGGGTACAATCCCATCCGTCCAGAACATATTCTGTGAGGTATTCGGCTTTTTGCAAATACTCGTTGTTACCGGTAAGTTTATAGGCTTCGAGAAACTCGCGCACGAGCCACATTTGATCGTCGTAAACGTTTTCGATTCCTTCTACTTTAGCCGAACCTTTCGAAGCTCCGCGGTTTACACCGTACACCGACCATTCTTTGGTTTGAGTGTAGGAAACCAATTCGAAGGTACCCATGTAATAAGCTGCGTTATCGTACAATTGGTACAACAATTCAGCATACCGGTTAAAATTCGCGTCGTAAAGGGCAGCATTTCCACTCGCTTTCTGAGCTTTCAGCCCGTGAAGAATTGCATTAACCGCCTCAATGGCGCTGGTATACATCCATACACTTCCCTTTTCTTCCGATCTAACATCCGTATAAGGATTGTAGTAGCGTGCCATGGCCATTCCATCTCCGGTAAAATGAGATTCAACGGCGGCATCTGTCAGTTCCATGGCCCGAAGCAAGTTCTGCTCGGCAAGACTCACCTCCACCGGCGGATCGACCGGACCGTCGTCGCTGGTCGATTTACTGCAGGCAATGGTTATTAAAGACGTAAGACAGCAAATAAAGAATATTGTGCTAAATTTTCTCATCATATACTTTTTTAGTTCATGTTAACACCGTGAATAACCAGCTTATTTTCACCGGTATTGGCGGCGCCGTTGTACACGCCAATGGCAATGGTCACTCCCTGTCCATTAAACTGCGCCAAATCGTACACAAACGATGCGTAGGCTTCCGGATTGTCGGCACCACCTTCTCCGTGTTTGAATTTCCAGCATCCTTCTTCTGCGGCACTGGCCTCCTGGGCAGTGTTCGACTGTGGCGACAAATGCGTAACCGTTCCGTCGTCCTGAATGGCCGTAACTTTGAAATAGGTATAGTTGTCTCCGAAATTCCGGGTACTGAAATTCAACTGATTGCTACCCGGGGCAATGTCAAACTTGGCATACAGATACGATTCCGGCACTTTTGTATCCACATCCGGAGTATTACGGGTTTTGATGATGTATCCTTCTGACGGGAATACTTCCGGGTCTTTTCGGAGCGGAACAAACGACCACTCGGCTGCAATGTGAGCAACATCGCGCCAAGCACGGTAAGCATCAACATAGTTATCGCGGTTACCGCCGATTGGGCTGATACCGGTAAACGAAGATTTGGTGTGCGCCATGGTGGAGCGGGCTGTTTCTGCCGTTAATTTCCAGCCTTCAACTACTTCTGTACCTGGCAGCCAATCCCAGTTTTCCACCTTCCGGTCGGCAAAACGAATGGCACGCAAAACCAGTTGTTTCCAATAATCACCGGTTTGCTGGCGGTAAATACCAACAGCTATAATCACTTCTTTTCCGACGTAGTCGCTAAGATCGAACTCAAAATCAGTATAGTTGCCCGAACCATAGGTTTTGGTTTCGCCAATTTTTACTGCAGCAGGCTGTGCGGCTGAAAGATCTACCACCTGCACGCCAAAATGGGCAGGCGCAGCTTCATCTGCATTGTGTGTACGTAATCTTAAAGACAGTATTTTGTTGTCTTCAGTAATGAGTTTGCTTCCGTAAACAAACGAATCAAATACATCCAGATCGGCCGGATTATTTTGTTCGTCACCGTTATTGCGAATTTGAATGGTAGTACCTTCGTTTTGCTCCTGCCATGCTCCCTGGAAATCGAGCGTACACATATAGTTACATGCCCAGTCCCAGTGCGGGTATGCATCGGCATTGCGTCCGCCGCGATACTCATTGAAATACCATTTATCGGCTTCTGCCAGGTCGTCGGCCGTTAAACCACGCAACAATTCCTGGCTTCCCATCTGAATATCGATGGTCACCACTCCGTCTGCAAAATCATCTTTGCCAATTTCTTTGGTGATGGTTGCATAATCGGTCTTGGAGAATACCAGCGTATAATTATCAGCCACCAGGTTTCCAATCACATACTTACCATCGGCATCGCTTGTAACCGTACCGGCCGGGCCAACACTAACCGTTACACCGGCAAGAGGAGCTCCCCCGTTTTTGGCATCGCTAATGGTTCCCATAATTTTTGCCGAAGCATTTACCATGGTCACATTGGCGGTAGCCACATTGGCAGCGTCAAATTTTTCGGAAGTAACTGTCACACTAACAGTCAACCAACCATCTTTCGAAAACTTAACGGCATGGGTTTTTACCGACACATTTTCGAAGCTGTACTTTCCTTCAGCATCGCTGGTTGCGGTAGCATCTTCCTCATTCACTCCCGAAAGCGTAACCAAAACGTCCGAGACGGGCAATCCGTCACCATCGGTAACGGTTCCGCTAACAGTACCCAAGCCGATATCTACCGACTCGTCATCTTTTTCGCAGGAACTTAAAAAGGCCAAGGCCGTCCCCAACAATACAGCGAACACAAAGGTCCGTGAGATTTTAATTAGTTTCATTATTAGAATACATTTAAATAAGTTAAAAACCTTGTTCAGTTCATTTGAACCTATTGTTTCATTGTGAATCCACGTTCACAATCAGCACATACTTTTTGTGAGTGGACAAATGTTGGCGGAAGTGGTTAAAATTTGGGTTAAAACAGGGTTAGTTTCCCAAAAAACTTATTAATCTATCAGCGTGTTAGTGTTTCTTACGCTATAATTAATTGAGGTACTTGGGGCAAACCTCGTTGGGCTCGTGCTGTCATAATTTTCATATCTTTACCGCACAATTACATTTTCTAATCCTAAAGAAATAAGTTCCAACAAAGGAAATATTTGAAACTATGCTTGTATCAGTAAAACTACATTGCTACATACTTTTACTTTTCACTCTTTTAGGGGTTCAGAAATCATTTCTGGGAGGATTGAAGTTTAGCGGTGGCGAACAGCCCATCGACAAAAGAACTTCGTACAATGTTTTTGGAGATAATCAGGTAACATTTACCGACAGCTTTGTTATTGATTTTAACCTGTCTCTTTATCCCACCACCCAAATCGGGTACATTATCCGCATCAAAAACCAGGAAAACAATACGATCTACAACCTCTTTTTTGACGGACAAGGCAGCGAGCTTTCATTCAAATTTAACGAAGAGGGCAAGAACAACCTGATTACCGCCAATATGGATAAGGAAGAATTGCTGAACATGCACTGGTTCAAAATGAAACTATCATTCGACCTGAAACGCGATTCGATAACGCTCGCCATTCATGACAAAACCTTTGGCACCGGCAATGGCAGTCTTCCCAATCCTTGCAGTCCGGTTATCCTTTTCGGAAAAAGTGATTTTATAATTGACGTCCCCACATTTGCAATAAAAGATCTCTCCGTGGGCAACACAGCAAAATACCTGTTCCCGCTGAAAGAGAACGAGGGAAACATTGTTCACGACCAAAAGGGGAAAGATATTGGAGAAGTCTCCAACCCGGAATGGCTGATTAACGATGCCTACCACTGGCGCTACCAAACTTCGTTTCAATCGCAATCGGTTGCCGGGGCCAATTACAACCCGCTAAAAAAAGAGATCTATTATTTTAACCGCGACTCGATACATATATACAATGTACGATCGGGCCACACCGAGATAAAAGTATTTGATGAAAAATGTCCCGTCGAACTGATATTGGGGACCAATTTCCTCGATCCGGAGCACAACAAACTATACACCTATGAAGTGTTTTATGAAGCGCCCTACGAAGGTTCAACCGTAGCCAGTCTTGATCTGAACACCTACCAATGGACCGGTGAAAGCAAGGAACTGTTGCCCACCCAACTACATCACCACGGTGCTTATTTCGATCCGTCAACCGAGCAATACACGTTGTTCGGAGGTTTTGGAAGTATGCATTACAGCAAGAATTTTTTTCTGTATGATTTGAATACGAGGGCGTGGAATGTGTTTGATAAAATCCCCGGAGATTTCCTGTCACCCCGTTATTTTTCTTCGGTAGGTTACCTCAAGCAGAACAATTCGATTTACATCTTTGGCGGCATGGGCAACGAATCGGGCGAACAAATCGTCGGCAGAAAATACTACTACGATTTATACCGGATAGATCTGAATACAAAGCAAATTTCAAAGCTTTGGCAAATTCACTGGAAAGAAGACAATGTAGTGCCCGTCAGAGGAATGGTGATACTGAATGACTCGTGTTTCTATACCCTGTGTTATCCTGAGCATTTTTCGGATTCTTTTCTGAAGCTCTACCGCTTCTCGATGAGCGATGGCAGCTATGAAGTTCTGGGAGATTCCATTCCGATTCATTCCGACAAAATTACCACCAATGCCAATCTTTATTACGATGCCGGGCTGAATAACCTGTATGCCACCGTCCAGGAGTTTGATGACGATATTTCGTCGAACCTGAAAGTATATTCGCTGGCTTTCCCTCCCATTACTGCCGAGGAGCTTAAAAGCTATTCAAAAAGTAAAGACAGTAATGTAGCGGTGCTTTTAATCGTTCTTATTTCGGGTGCAGCCATTGGCATAAGTTACCTTTTTTACCAACGGCGCAGGCAAATGCAGGAAACCGATGAGTATGGCCTACCAATTTCGCGCGATGCCGGGGTTAAAAGTCACACACCTGCCCGGGCCAATTCCATTTATCTTTTTGGCGATTTTGAAGTGCGCGACCGGAGAAACAAAGACATTACTTACCTGTTCAGCGAAAAACTGAAACAGGCTTTTTGCCTGATTCTTCAACACAGTGCCGAAGACGACGGAATCGCCTCTCAACGTTTAAGCGACATTTTATGGCCCGGAAGACCCGCCACCAAAGTGAAGAATTCGAGAGGCGTTACCATCAATCACCTGCGCAAGGCATTGAGCGAACTGGATGGAATCGAATTGATTTACGAAAGGGGATGTTTCAAGATTGTACAAACCGATGAGCTCTATTGCGACTACACCCGCTGTATTCAGATCATTTCTGCAGAAAATACAGAACAATACCGCGATGAATTGTTATCGCTTATCACCCGTGGTAAATTTTTGAAACTTTCGGATCATTCGCTTTACGATTCGTTCAAAGAGGCAATGGAACAAAAGCTGGAACCGGTATTGCTGCTTGAGCTGGAGAAATGTTTTGAAGCCGAATCGTTCCGCTCTGTCATCAACATTGCTGAAGCCATATTCAACATTGATCCTTTAAACGATACGGCACTTGCTTACCAGGTAAAGGCTATGCAGCGACTGAAAATGAGTGAAGAAGCGCTGATCAGGTACCAATCTTTCGTGCTTGAGTACAAGAGGGTAATGGGGAATCCGTATCCATATTCGTTTAAAAGTTATAGTTAGTTCGGTTTTAACTGATTTTTATTCTTGGTTAAAACCAAACTAACTACACCCAAAAATGATTTCCTTTTCGTTTTTGAAGTATGGCTTTCTCCGAAAACCAATGATCTCTTCTTACGACAAAAACTTCTTTCGAAGGGCTTCCACCTGCTGATCATTAATAGGCACCAACTTGCCCAGCGAAGCTCCCATCGTCAGCGACTTGGCGCTAAACTCGGCCACTTCAAGCCGGTCGAAAGTGCCAAGCAATTTATCGCCGGTTACCAGTACCGAGTCGTTGTTAATAATCACCGCCGGCGTATTTTCCGACAAGGTATTCAGGATGGCTTCCTGGCCGGCGAAATGCGAGCCAAAAGGCATGTTCGGAATGTCCTGCAGGAAAATCCAGCTCTCGGGAATGGTACGCACATCCATTTTCTCGCCGGTTACGCTGTAAGCCATCAGATAAGGGCTCTGCGTCAGAATAATGGAGTTGACATGCGGATTGCGTTTGTAAATCTCCTGGTGAAGCCAGGTGGATCGGCTGGGGACTTTCCCGGGTTCGCGTTTCCCGTCTTTGATCTGAACAATGTCTTTCAACTGAATGTCCCAACGAGCCACATTGGGAGGCGTAATCAGAAAATCGTTTCCACGCCAGCGAACCGAAACCGTTCCGTAAGAGCTGATCATCAATCCCTGATCGCAGGCACGCAATACAATGCGCTGGATCTGTTCGCGAATGGCTCTTTCATCCGATGGATGTTCCACCTCGTCCATCTCGGGCAAAAGGCGCGGTATCTGGCTTTCAAATTCGTTGATTTGCTCGTCGGTCAGGTAATTGGGTGTTCCGATCGTGCTACCGTTGATCAGCGTCCGGGCACAAAATTCCATGGTTTCAAAACGCTGGTAAGCGTCGCTCAAATCATGCCCGCCAACCACCGTACCATGGTTTTCCATGATCACCGAGTTGAATCCTTTGTCGAACTCACGGGCAATTACAGTTCCCAGTTCTTCGCTACCCGGCAGTTCGTAGGGAGCATACCCGATGGGACCGCACACGTGTTTTGCCTGCGGAATAACATTGGTATTGGGTATTTCCCGAACAATGCTAAATGAAACCAGTGCCGGCGGATGCGCGTGGATTACCGCTTTAATATCGGGGCGGCTTTTGTATATGGCAATGTGAAACGGATATTCCGAAGAAGGCTTGTGTCTGCCTTCAATACTTCCGTCGCTTTTTACACAAACAATATCGGTAGGACGCAAGGTTCCTTTGTCGATAGCAGAAGGAGTTACCCACACATCCCCGTTTTCGTCAATAATCGAAATGTTACCTCCCGAAGTCGTTGTCAACCCGCTTCGGTAGATCTTATCAATAATCATGGTAATCTGGTCGCGGGGGTGCATCCATCTGGTATTAAGCTTCCTCATTTTGTTTCAAATTTTTACTTGAATATTTGATACAAATTTAGAACTCCCCATGCGAATCGTCATCCTGTAATGACCTGTTTTTACCTTCTTTCTTTGCTTTTGCTCGTATTTTCAGTCTTTCATCCTGAAAATCTTCTTATGTCATATTTAGCCAGGTCTTACCCTACTATTTTTCAAACCCTTAGAGACTATCATCATAATAATTCTTATTGTGAAGTGCCATTTTAGAGCTTGAATATTCGGGCCAATTTTAATAAACTAACCAACAATGCATTACATTGAAACCGGTAAGAATTAACATCTAAAATTTGCATATACCAAAGGTTACAGCTACATTTGAGACATACAAAACGAGTTCTTTAAATAGATTAAGATACTGTCCGCATTAATTCAAAAATTGGTAAACTCAACAGAAAAAATTAAACCGAGGACGCTCTTTATGGTTGCTAAAACAGGCCTTGTAGTCCCGAGTATTCGGGGTGAGTCTTCTGACCGATGGAAGTTTGATCAACCGGGCACTCAAATCCTGTTATACAGGGGTTTTACACATGATGAATTGATGCGGATTTTTTGTGTCCCTACCTGAACCGTTTCACCACCAAAAGCAACACCAGCAAAACACTTAAAAACAAAGCCACACGGGCGATATAGTCTCCGTGTTTGACATAGAACGTCAATTCGCTGTTTGCATTGATGCTTCCCGATATGGCCGCTTCCTGCCACCAGGGCGTTGGCTGGCTGACATCGCCCCGCTGATTGATAAAGCACGAAATACCCGTGTTGGCAGAACGCGCAATACTCCGGCGGGTTTCAATGGCCCGTAAACGCGCAAACGACATGTGTTGCTTGTAGCCCGGTGTGTTTTTCCACCAGCCGTCGTTGGTGATAATAAAAATGAGTTCGGCACCCTTTTTCACATAATCGGTCACGTATTCGCCAAACACCGACTCGTAACAAATAACGGGCGCCACCTTTGTTCCGTCAGCCGAAACAAAATTGCTGGCTGCTTCCTGCCGCCCCAGGCTTCCCGTGGTTCCTCCAATGTTGATCACAATGTCGCGAATAAAACCCAGGTATTTCATAAAAGGCATTTTCTCCACCCCCACTACCAGCTTCGATTTGTGGTAAATCTGCTCTTCACTGTTTCTATCCAGAAAGATGGCCGTATTGAAGCGGTCGTAACTGGTTCCGTCCTGCGAAGTTCGTGCAGTGAGTGTAGCCTCGGCCTTGTTGTGGTAGACTTTATAGGAAGACACGCCGAATAATAGCTCGGCATGATCGTAATTATTCATAAAGCCCTTCATACTGCGCACAAAGCCATTGCTGTTCAATTCGGCTTCGTTCCAGTACCCCGGGTTCTCAAAAACCGTTTCGGGACCCACAATAAAATCGGTATTGTTATCCGTCACACTGGCGGCCAGTTTCAGAAAATTGTCTCTCTTTTTTGTTTCGGCCCGCATATCGTATTCTTCGGAATAAGGATCCACATTGGGCTGCACAATCGCCACCTGTTTGGGCTTATTTTCCTCTTTGTAACCGGCATACATGCTCCATGAAATGATAAGTGGCACAAACAGCGCCACCGTCGTACTTACCAGCGAAATCACACGCTCGCGGTTGGCAATCCTCTCCTGCAGCTGAACCAGCAGTTTGAAGATGAGAATGTTCATAGCCAGTACCCACAAAGTGCCGCCAAAGGTTCCGGTAAACTCGTACCACTGAATCATTTTCACATTGTTGGCAAAGCCATTGCCCAGTTGCAGCCAGGGCCATTCAATGTCCCAGTGAAAGTGAAAATACTCAAACGAAATCCAGAACACCGCCAGGCAGATATACCCTAAGTTTGAGCGGAATTTTCGCCGTGCCATGTGCGCCAGCCAAAGCACCAGCGACATCAGAAAGGAATTGGTAATGATGGCCATGGCTGCGCCAACAAGCGTCGCATGCATGATCCACCAGGTAGTGAGAATATTCCAGGTAAAGACAGCCAGGAAAGCATGCCCCCAGAAAGACACACTGCGGTATTCCTCTTTCCGGTCGACAAAAAACTTATCGATCACCAGCAGCGGAAGAAAGGCGATAAACAATATCCAACCGGGAAATCCCAACCAGGCCAGACTTAACAAAACTCCGGAAAAAAGTGATAAAAGTAACCGTTGAGTGCGCTTCATTGGTTGATTTATGATTCAAGGTTTCTAGAAATGAGTTGCTTTTTATGCTTTTGGTTGCGGTCGAACACAAAATCTATTTTACCAACCATTAAACCACCCCACCACGCCTGGTTCACAATCACCGGTTCTCCGGCTTTGTTTTTCTCCACCATCGGTTCTTCCAGGTAAGTATGTGTATGCCCGCCAATGATCAGGTCGGTCGCCGATGTTTCGGCTGCCAGCACCAGGTCGCTCACTTTGTTGCTTTTGTATTTCAGCCCAAGGTGCGACAAACAGATCACCAGGTCACATTCCTTTTCATTCTTTAAAAACGATTCCATTTCGAGTGCCACCCGAACCGGATCGTTAAAAACGGTATTCCCGTAATTGCGTTTGCTCACCAGCCCTTCGAGCTCAATGCCCACGGCATAAACGCCTATTTTAATGCCTTTGCGCGTAAATATTCTGTAGCGGTCAAATTTCCCGGCTAAAAGCGTATCCGAAAAATCGTAGTTCGAACTAATGATCGGGAATTTTGCGTTGGGTAGCGGATCGGCAATGCCCTTCAGGCCGTTGTCGAACTCGTGGTTACCAATGGTCCCCAGATCGTACCCGGCCGCGCTCATTACCTTTAGCATCAGCTCGCCTTTGAAATAGTTGAAGTACGGCGTTCCCTGGAACATATCACCCGCATCGAACAAAAGCGTGTTAGGATTGACAGCGCGTTGCTGTTTCACCAACTCTGAAATACGTGCCAGTCCACCTTTGTTGACATAGCGCTCGTTGCCTTCGCCAAAAGGCTCGATGTGGCAGTGCAAGTCGTTGGTATGCAGTATGCTGATGGTTACAAAATCGTCGCTGGCCAGCAAATCAAGAGGCGTAAGTCCCAAACCGATGCCCGCCGAACCGGCTGCCACATTCCGGATAAAATGTCTTCTATTCATGGCTGATCCTCCCATCCAGTTTTACCTGCAAATGCTCGTTGTTCTTTTGTTTTTCTTCCAGGTGTTGAATAATCAGGTCCCGGATCAATATTCCCGGGCTCACATATTGTAAACGTTCTTTCAAAACATCGAGGCCATCGCCGCCACCGGCTACGTAGTCGTTGGTTACCAGCCAGTAGGTTTTGTCGGCGTCAAAATCCTGCCCGCCAATTTGTATATCTTCAGCCTTCTCGTCTGAAATTTTAAACCGGGCACCTCCCACACTGTCGCCACCCTTGCGGGCCACGTAATTCAAAAATTCCTTCAGGGTGCTGCCCTTTAGTTCCAGGTAAACCAGTTCGTTCTCGAAGGGCATTAATTCATACACCTTCCCCACGGTTATATTCCCTTTGGGCAAAGCAGTCCTGATTCCGCCATAATTAAAAAACGAAACCGACGGAACGATCTTTTCCTGCCGAGCCACGTCAGTTTTGGCGGCTTCTTCGAGCAAAAGATCCCCCAGAAAATTGGTTAACAAACTTTCGGGCTTGTCTTTTTCCATCTCTTCTTCCGAAAAAGAAATCACCCGGTTCATGTCTTTATCCAGCATATTCTTGTACGGAAGATACAAGCGAACAATGTTGCTATCCAGTGGGTTGGTTTCTTCGGCCACCGGAATGTTCTTCAGTTCCACCCCGGTTTGTACTACGGGGTTCTGGCAGGATATGACAAACGTCAATAGAGTTATTAACAGCGCGTGGCTGATAGAATGTCGCATAAACAAAAGAAATTTATGTGCGTTACCTTTATTTTAGCATGAAAGTCGTTTACTGTAAACAGAAATAAACTTCATATGTTTAAGGCAAACTTACATATAAAATCACTTGTTAAGCTTATCTATTTAATAATTTTGGTTACCGCTTTTCTGCCGTATGATGCAGGCGCACAAACAAAAGAAGTGGTAGCGGAGAAAGGCGATGGAATTTACCGGCTTTTAAAACGCCACGGAATTTCGGCCACCGATTATTTACAGGATTTTATTTCGCTGAACAAAGAGGCACTGGGCAAAGACAACACGCTGATTGCCGGGGTAAAATACAAACTTCCGGATGTGGCTGCTGCCGCTACCAGTGTTACAGAACAGCCGGTGGCAGCAAAAACTGGTCTCAGAACCGAACACTACCCCATATTTGGCAAGAAATACGAAAATGTAGTGATTGAAAGCGAACAGCTGAAAGGCGCGGTTTATTACCTGATGGCAGGGCATGGAGGCCCCGACCCGGGAGCGCTGGGAAAATACAACAACCACCTGGTGGCCGAAGACGAATATGCCTATGATGTGACGCTGAGACTGGCCCGCAACCTGATTTCGGAAGGAGCCACGGTTTACATGATCACCATCGATCCCAACGACGGTATCCGCGACGACAGCTACCTGAAAGTGGACAAAGACGAGGTTTGCTACCCACGGCTTACCATTCCGCTGAACCAGATCAAGCGCCTGCGCCAGCGTTCGGATGCCGTGAATAAACTCTATGTAAAACACCGGGGTTCTTTTCAGCGTATGATTGCCGTTCATGTGGATTCGCGCAGCAGGGCCGAAAACATCGATGTGTTTTTCTACCACGATAAACGAAGCGAAACCGGCGAAAAAGCCGCCAAAATATTGCTGGAAACCTTTGCACAAAAATACCGTGAGCACCAGCCCGGACGCGGATACGGTGGAACCGTAACAGAAAGAAACCTGTATGTGGTAAAAAACACCTACCCGCCGGCGGTGTACATCGAACTCGGGAATGTAAACCACCAGCGCGACATCCAGCGACTGATTATGCCCGGCAACCGACAGGCACTGGCCTACTGGCTATACGAAGGGCTGGTTCAGGATTTTAAAACCAACAAATAATAAGGCACTGGCCTGTAAAATAGAAGAGCCGCTCTTTCTGGTAAAGAGCGGCTCTTTTATTTGCGGCTTAGCGGGAAGGCTACCCTACACACGCCAACACAAAAAAACAGCTAATACACTGATTACAAGAAGCCGCCGCAGCTGGGAGTAATGAAATTGTCAGGCGACAAGAGCATCCCGCAGTTCAGCGTAGCAACATTGTCGGGCGACAATACCGTGCCGCAATCCGGAGAACCTGGTGCGTCGCCGGTTGCAAAGTCGCCGCAGATGAGCGCGCTAACATTGTCGGGCGACGAAAGTATGCCGCAGACCGGAGTAGCAACATTGTCGGGCGACGAAAACCTCCCGCTATTCAGCGTAGTAACACGGACGCACGTCGCAAAGGCTTCTCCAATCCGAGAAGTCATCTCAACGGGCAACACAAAGCCCCCGCTGTTTTGAAAAGCTATATCGTCGGGAGACGAAAGGCCGCCGCCGCTGCCGCACGATTGCATCGTGTGGCATTGTTAAAAGTTGGATTTTGTAAACCACGCGATAGAATCGCGCGAGAGCGGGGGCTTTGTTGTTTTTCAATCAAACTTTGATTTTAATCTTCTCACCATTTTTCGATTTTCGACTTTTCGATGATTCCGTAATTGACAAATTTATCCGTTGTAATCAGGTTTGCTTTGGCAACTCCTTCGCCAAAATCCTGGGTGTCAATTTTTGATGTGACATTTATCCATTCTTCATCCACACTTAATACAATTGAAGAATCCTTATACAATAGGTGAACGGTTCCGTTTGATTCCACATCTGTTATCTTAAATGCCCCTTTTTCATAAGGCAATTCATAAATCCCCGTAAGTCCGGTTCCAGCACCTCCACCAGCTAAACCACTTAAACTAATGCCGTTTCCGTAAATTACTTTCAATGATTTATTGATTGAAAGATCGATATCTCCTGATAAAATTTCATTTTCAGCATTAAACGTATAAGTAGGAAAATCTACTTGCGGACCTTCAATATAATTTCCTTCGATTAGCTCACCGTTTGTATTTACATGATGGTCAATAAAAATACATTTGTCGGAATTTATTATCCAATTTTCTTCTTGATTTTTCTCGCAGCCGGAAACAAGCAATAAACTGACGCCGGCAATTACAATCGTAATTAGTCCATTTTTAAAGTTATTTATTTTCATAATAGTTCGAATTTAAAGGTTATTTTTTATTGACTATGCTGCTGCGCGACTGCGTCGTGTAGCATTACCATAAGTTGAAGATCTTTTAAAACCATGCGATGCAATCTCGTGGGAGCGAGGTTACCAACTGACAGTTTCTTTTATTTTAAATTCCTTTTTTAGTGTTTCTGCAAACTTGTCAAACTGAAACATGCGCGTATTAATTTTTATTTTCGTTTCCTGCTTCTCAATCTCCTTTTTGGTATTTCTAAACTCGTATTTTAGAATTAAGGTGTCATAGAAGATTTTGGGTACAAATCCATTTACAACATAACTTTTGTCAGAAGCCAGGTCATAAAATCCCTTTTTATAATCAAATTCCACTAAACCTGTCAAAGGAATTTCAAAGTCTAAATATTTAGTAATTGTATATTTTACCATTATTTTGTTCGAGGTAAGAATAAGTCGCCCACTATAATTTGCAAGGTACCAATAAACAGCTATTGCATATGCCAATATGTAAATGAAAGGTCCCCAGAAATTGTCTCCATTCAATACTGCATTGACAACAAAAAGAATGGATGTCACTGCACAAAAATAGAGTGAGATTGGGTTCTTTGTTTTATATAGAAGTTTATCCATTTGCCCTTTTTGCTGCTGTTGATAACTACGCATAACGCGACTTGTCATGATATTTTCAGTATCTCTTTTTTAAACCTCTAATAGGGTGGTATAACATCACCTATTCTCTTGAATCGCTAAAATTCCGGAAATTCTCAGCAATCACTCCTGCCTGTTCTGTGTTGATTGCAGTTGCGTACTCAAGGCCTTTACTTTTAACTTGTTCTAAAATAAATATAAAAAGTATTCCTGCTGCCGGTGAAGCATATGTTTTAGGTCAGTCTCCTAAGTTCAAACCTGCTTATTCTTTTTACTTTTACTGGAAAATCGAAGGTTATGAACAAACTATTCCCGCTCTTACTCCTTGTTTTCACCCTTGCAACTTCGTGCAACCAGCACCAACCGGAAAAGGGCCGGCCCAATTTCCTGTTTATTTTTGCCGACGACATGACTTACGAAGGCATTCGCAGTCACGGCAACCCCGAGGTAATTACCCCCAACCTGGACAAGCTAAGCGAGGCGGGAGTCAGTTTCACACATTCGTACAACATGGGAGGCTGGAACGGAGCGATATGTGTGGCCAGCCGGGCCATGTTAAACACGGGAAGGTTTTTGTGGAGAGCGCAGGCGGCGCAAAACAATTACCAGCCCATGAAAGACCAGGGGCAATTCTGGAGCCTGCTGCTGGCCAATGCCGGCTACGAAACCTACATGACCGGCAAATGGCATGTTTCGATTCCGGCCGACAGCTTGTTTATGCACGTAAGAGACATTCGGCCCGGGATGCCCAAAAGTGTTCCGGAAGCTTACAACCGGCCACTTTCGCCGGCTGACACCACCTGGTTGCCGTGGCATACGCAATACGGCGGCTATTGGGAAGGAGGCAAACACTGGAGCGAAGTGGTGGGCGACAATGCCATCGATTTTCTGGATCAGGCGCAGGAAAGCGAAAAGCCTTTCTTTATGTACCTGGCGTTTAATGCTCCGCACGATCCCCGCCAGTCGCCAAAAAAATACGTGGATATGTATCCGGTGGAAAACATAAAAGTGCCCGAAAACTACCTGGAACTGTATCCTTACAAAGACAGCATTGGCTGTGGGCCTGGCCTCCGCGACGAAAAACTGGCGCCCTTCCCCCGCACTGAATATTCGATACAAACGCACCGCCAGGAGTATTACGCCATTATCACACACCTGGACGATCAGCTCGGAAGAATCGTTTCGCATTTAAAACAAACCGGGCAGGATAAAAATACCTACATCCTCTTTAGCGCCGACCACGGCCTTGCGGTTGGACACCACGGCCTGGTAGGAAAACAAAACATGTACGACCATAGTATGAGAGTGCCGCTGATCGTTGTTGGCCCCAATATTCCGGAAAATGAGAAACGCGACATGCAGGTTTACCTGCAGGACATAATGGCTACCACCCTCGACCTGGCCGGAATTGAAAAGCCCGCGTACATTGATTTCAACAGCCTGATGCCGCTCGTGAATAACGAGAAACAAAGCTCGTACAACGAAATATACGGCGCCTACATCAACCTGCAACGTATGGTAAGAACCGATCGCTATAAACTGATCGTGTACCCGCGGGTTCCGAAAATCCTGTTGTTTGACCTCGAAAAAGATCCGCTGGAAACTGTTGACTTATCGGAGCAACCGGAGTTTCAGGAAATAAAAACACAACTGATTTTCCGTTTAAAAGAGCAGCAAAAACAAATGGATGATCCGCTGGATCTGCACACTTTTTTCCCTGATCTTTTTTAGCATACGGAGGCACTTTTATTACCGGCAATCAGTTGTGGGTAAAAGGTAACGACACCGGAAAACAAAACCATCATTGCGCATCTTTGTTATCATCCAACATGGGCAACGATAAAAACATACTTCTTTTTGATGGGGTGTGCAATTTGTGCAACCACTCGGTAGATTTTGTGCTGAAACGGGATAGAACAAAGCAGTTTTACTATGTTTCGCTGCAATCGGAGGAAGGAAAAAAGCTGGTGGAACACTACCGGATACCCTCGGATACCGACTCGGTTATCTTGATCAGAAACACGAAAGTATTTACCGAATCGGAAGCCGCCGTTGAGATAGCCCAAATGTTGCCCGTTCCGTGGAAATGGCTGTCAGTATTGCGATTTCTTCCGCGCGGGTGGCGAGACGGTCTTTACCGGTGGGTTGCCCGGAACCGCTACCGGTGGTTTGGAAAAAGGGAGAACTGCCGCATTATTCAAAACTGAATTCGTCCTTTTCAAAATCGCGATACAGTTTCGACAACCCGCCCAGCCACTTGCTGATTCGTTGGATGGCTTCGGTAGTATCTAGCGATACTTCCTTGTGTTGCATTTTTAGCAAGAGAAATCCATACACAGCCGTAATACCCATCTCCACGTCGCTTTTGGCCTCCGGGTTTTTCTGGCTAAGTTCCTGAATAAGGCCTGCAACGGTTTTAAATGTTTGTGTGTAGGCCGCGTCCTTTCCGGTTTCCATCAGTTTCAGATGAAACTCGTTCACATCGGCAATCAGGTTGGTCAGAAATTGCAGGTGCCCTTTTTCCCTGATCTGCTCGCGCTCCATCATCAGAATCAGGTTCGCATACCAGTCGGTAATGGCTGCTTTTGTTTTTTCGTCGGCTTTGTAGCCACTCACCAGCCGCTGTTCAATCAGTTCCATATCCAGCTTGAACGCCCGGATCAAATCTTCCACCTGGTATAAGTACAAAATGTACTCAACTATGTTCTCTTTTCGTTTTTGTTTGGCTACCAGCATATCTTGAGTTCTTTATATAATTTAGAGTTCAGTGTTCAAAGTTCAGAGCTCAAATACTTGTAGCTCGTGGCTAGCAGCTAATTTTAGCATTCAAGCATTCTCCCTCCCTCAATCCTTCACCAGGTCAATCCTTCAATTCCTACTCCTCATCCCACCAGTCGAAGAATTCATCCAGGTCGCGCCGGTCTTTCTTGGTAGGTCGGCCGGTTCCCCTATCCCGTACGCTCCAGCGCATGTGCTTTTGCATTTCGAGCAGGTCGAGCTCTTCCTGCGGTGTAACGTCTGCGGCGAAATCGAACACCAGTTTGGCCCCCATGCGTTTTTCCGTCAGGTCGAGCACCTTAAACGACCGGGTAATTGGCGACTTCCGGACCTTCACAGTTTCACCTTTGTGAATTTCGCGCGAAGGTTTTACCTGCTGGTCACCCACCGAAACCTGTCCTTTGCGGCATGCTTCGGTAGCCTGACTGCGGGTTTTAAATATCCGCACGGCCCATAACCACTTATCTATCCTGACTCCGCCTGCCACCTTACTATTTTTTGTTGTACACATTCATGGTGCGATCAACCCCGATGGTTCCAAAACTCTGGATAATTTCGATGCAGTCGATAAACTTAAAAGGAAGTTCTTTCTGTTCCTCCTTGCTCCAGTCGCCCAGCACATAATCCACCTGAAATCCTTTCGGGAAACCGTCCCCGATTCCAAATCGCAAACGCGCATAGTCGTTGCGCCCCAACACCTGGTTGATATTTTCGAGCCCGTTGTGACCACCTGCGCCACCTTTGCCACGCACCCGAATGGTTCCAAACGGCAAGGCAAGATCGTCGACCAGCACCAGCAGGTGTTTAATATCGATGTTCTCTTTTTGCAACCAGTAATTGACCGCTCTGCCACTCAGGTTCATGTAAGTGGTGGGTTTTAGCAATACAAAAGTACGGCCTTTGAATTTGTATTCACTTACAAACCCGTAACGGCCATCGTTAAAACTAATATTGGACGCCTCAGCGAGTGCGTCCAATATTTGAAAGCCAATATTATGGCGAGTATTTTTGTATTCTGGTCCTATATTACCGAGACCGGCAATTAAGTACTTCACACAAGTATCTTTAAAGGTTTATTCTTCGCTTGCAGGAGCTTCTTCTGAAGTTTCTTCTTCCTCATCGTCACCTGTTGCCAAAGCAGCACCAGCGGCTGATCTTGCAGCCCTTGTCATAGCTACGCTGACAATAACGTTTGATTTTTGATCCAGGAACTCTACTTTATCCGATTTAAGGTCGGCTACTTTAATACTCTGTCCCAAACCTAATTTGGTAACATCGATATCAATTGTATCCGGCAGGTCGGTAGCAAGTGCTTTCACTTTCAAACGACGCAGGTTGATATTTAATTTACCCCCTACTCTGATACCTTTTGCGTGACCAGAGATTTTAACAGGAACAGCCACTTTAATTGGCTTGTCTTCTGCAATCTGAAGGAAATCGACATGAAGAACAACTTCTTCTACCGAATGCCACTGAATATCCTGCATGATTGCTTTGTATACTTTGCCATCAATTTCAAGATCGATCAAAAATACGTTAGGCGTATAAATCAACTGACGCATTTCAGCAAAATCAACTGCAAAATGAATCGGAGTCTCACCACCGTACAATACAGCTGGAGCTTTCTCTTCTGCGCGCAGTTTTTTGGAATCTTTTTTTCCAAGGGAAGAACGCAGTTCCCCTTTAATTGCTACTGATTTCATTTTAATAATTTAATTTAATAATTATGGTACTCAGCCCTTCCGTCAGCTGACGGACAAACAGCATGCATAACTACTATGCCTCTGCTTTCGGAAAAAGCGGTGCAAAAATAGAAATTATTTGTAATATAACGAACTTATTGACTGATTTTTATACACCCTGCGAATAGCCTCAGCAAAGGCATCGGCAGTGGAGATGTACTTGATTTTACTGCTTCCGGCATTGGGTTTTATCGAGTCGGTAAAATACACTTCCTCCAGTTCCGATTTTTCAATGCGTTCAACAGCCGGTCCTGAAAGCACCCCGTGTGCAGCAAAAGCTCTCACAGTACGCGCTCCTTCTTTTTTCATCAGGTTCGCAGCTTTTGTAATTGTCCCCGCTGTATCGATGATATCGTCCACAATAATCACATCTTTGCCTTTTACCTCACCAATCACGGTCATGTTACCCACTTCGTTCGGACGTGCACGGGTTTTATGACAGATCACGATACCGGTTTCCAGCATTTTTGCGTAGGTATTGGCACGTTTGGTTCCACCCACATCGGGCGAAGCGATCACTACATCTTTCAGTCCCATTTTTTCGATAAACGGAACAAACAACGTGGAAGCATACAAGTGATCAACCGGAACATTGAAGAATCCCTGGATCTGGTCAGCATGTAAATCCATGGTAATCAGCCGGTCGATTCCTGCGGTAGAAAGCAGGTCGGCAACCAGTTTGGCACCAATCGAAACCCGGGGTTTGTCTTTGCGGTCCTGGCGTGCATAACCAAAATACGGAACCACAGCAATTACCTTGTAGGCACTTGCCCGCTTGGCGGCATCAACCATCAGCAACAATTCCAGCAGGTTATCGGCTGAAGGAGGTGTTGACTGAACGATGAAAACATGCGATCCGCGAATAGTTTCTTCGTAACAGGGTTCAAACTCGCCGTCGGCAAATACCGGGCACGACGAATGTCCCAAATCAACATCCAGACTGTCGCAAATCTTTTCGGTTAAATATCGGGTGGTTCTTCCGGTGAAAATTTTTAGTGGGTGATTTTTCATTCCCTATAGTTTTTTATTTGAATCCAATTAGGAATATGCCGCAAAGTTATAACTTTCGGTTCAATCTGTTTTATCCGGGAGCAGTTTTGACACCTTCAGTGCTTAAATATTCCCGGCATTTTTGTTCACACTATCAATATAAGTTAGTATTTCTTCTTTCCCAAGGCCTGTTTCCGAGGACGATACCAAATAGTGAGGCATCACTTCCCAGGTCTCAAACATTTTTTCTTCGTAAGCTTTCAGATTGGCTTCCAGTTCCACCGGCCTCAGTTTATCCGACTTGGTAAATATAATGCTGAAAGGAATCTGGCTAACCCCCAGCCACTCCATAAAATCGAGATCGACTTTTTGTGCCGGATGACGCGAATCGATCAGCACAAACAGACAATACAAATTTTCTCTTTTCAGGATGTAGTTGCGAAGCATTTTTTCCCATTTCAGCCGCTCCACCTTTGGAACCTGCGCATATCCGTACCCGGGTAAATCGACCAGAAACCAGTCTTTATCGATCAGAAAATGATTGATCAGACGCGTTTTACCAGGCTTCCCGGATATTTTGGCCAGTGTTTTCTTGTTGGTCAGCATATTGATCAAAGAAGATTTCCCCACGTTTGAACGGCCAATAAAAGCATACTCCGGGCGATTACCTGCCGGACATTTTTCGACATCAGTATTGCTTACTACAAACTGAGCTTCTTTGATCTCCATAAAAATATATTTGAATGAGTCCTGAAGTTATAAATTATTCTGCTATTTGATGTAAACTTCCAGCAGTTTCACTTTTCCGCTTTTGGGTTTTAACTGTATTCCTTCCAGGCTGGCCGGAATCAAAACGGTTTCTCCCATTTCAACAGTTTCGCTTCCGCTTTCCGACACAATCTCGAAACTTCCTTCCATGGTCATGTAAATAACGAACGAATCAATATCGTTGTAATCTTTTTCCAGTTCACGGTCGAATTCAACAATGTTGGTGGTGAAATACGGACAGCTGACAATTTCGACAGCCTGGTTCAACTCGGTCTGGTATTTTGCCTTGTACTCGCTCGAATACGAAAAGTCGATGGCATCGAGTGCCAGTTCGGTGTGCAATTCACGCTCGTTTCCTTTGTCGTCTTTGCGGTTGTAATCAAAAATACGATAGGTTACATCAGAAGTTTGCTGAATTTCAGCTACCAGACAACCTTTTCCAATCGCATGTACACGCCCCGCCGGAATAAAAAACACATCGCCCACTTCTGCCTCATCGTAATGCAGCAAGTCGGTGATTTTTCCGGCATTAAACGCTTTCAGGTATTGCTCGCGATCCACCGGCTGGTTAAAGCCTGAATTGATCAAAGCGCCGTCTTCTGCACCGGCCACGTACCACATTTCGGTTTTTCCGTAGGCATTGTGCCGCTCTTTCGACAATTTATCATCCGGATGAACCTGGATCGACAGATCGTCCTGTGCATCGATGAACTTGATCAGCAACGGAAATTCCTGCCCGAACTTCTCGTATATTTTATCACCCACCAGGTCGCCCATGTATATTTCGATGATCTCGTTCAGGTCGTTTCCGGCCAGAAAACCATTGCTCACCACCGAAATGTTACCTTCCACTCCCGAAATTTCCCAGCTCTCGCCGCAATTCGGCAAATCGCCGTAATCTTTGTTCAGGATGGTACGCATGCGGTTACCGCCCCAGATTTTTTCGTGAAATATGGGTTTAAATTTTATTGGATATAAACTGTTCATGTTAACTGTTTTTATAGGAAACTAACCCATGGCGGCCAGTCATCCGGATTAAAGAAACTAGAAATTGAAATCGACAGCGGCCCGGGCTTCTACAACTCCACCAATGTAAGCGGCCACTTTCACATGCTCGGGATGAACCCTGTAAACGTCCAGTCCTTCCACACTTTCGAAATGTGTAATCAGCGCCAGATCAAAACTTTTTGAATCCAACTCGTAGTTCTCTCCTACCTCGATGTACTTCAACTCGTCAATTTTTCCTTTCAGTCCCAGCAACATCTCCTTGATGTTGGCGATTATCTGACTCTTCTCTTCGGCAGGATATGCTTTCAGTTTAAAAAGAACGACATGGTTAATCATTGCTGTCTATTTTTTGTAAATTGTGCTTTCAATGCTGCGAAATTAGTGTTTTCTTAGCACAAAAATTTAATCTTTCTGCTGTGTTTGGGAAAGATAACAATTAATTAGAGGACCATGCTGATCATTGGTATCGCCGGTGGAACCGGATCGGGAAAAACTACCGTGGTAAAAAAAATAAGTGAGCAATTCTCGAGAAACGAGGTTGCTGTGTTATCACACGACTCGTATTACTACGACAACAGCCATTTGGCACTGGAAGAACGCCGCAAAAAGAATTTCGACCATCCCGATTCCATCGAATTCGACCTGATGATCGAGCATGTAAAAAAACTAAAAACCGGACAAGCGATCAACGAACCGGTTTATTCGTTTATTACCTGCACCCGGCAGGAAGAAACCAATACCGTTGAGCCCAAACACGTGCTTATTATCGAAGGAATATTGTGCCTTACCAATAAAGTTCTGCGCGAGTTGATGGATATTAAGGTGTATGTGGATTGCGATTCCGACGTTAGGCTGGCAAGAGTAATTCAGCGCGACATGGAGGAACGGGGCCGTAATGTGGAGCAGATTCTGACCCGTTATCATCAAACCGTTCGCCCGAGCCATCTTCAATTCATCGAGCCAACCAAGAGGTATGCTGATATTATTGTTCCGCAGGGTGGAAAAAATAAAATCGCCATACAAATTCTGACCAACCACATTCTGCAAACATTAAAAAATCAGTGATGTTACACAATTTAAACATCGAAGAGATTTTATTCCTCGACATTGAAACAGTACCTCTCGCACCTGAATATACCGAGCTTACCGAGCGCTGGCAGGAATTGTGGGAACACAAAATGCAGTTTCAGATCAATGCCGGCGAACCCGCAGATGCCCTGTATGAAAGGGCAGGTATTTATGCCGAATTTGGCCGGATCGTTTGCATATCAACCGGTTACGTGGTGCAAAAAAAAGGAGAGCCTTATTTTAGGGTGAAGTCGTTTTACCATGAAGATGAGAAGTTGCTCATTCAGAATTTTTTCAATGCCTTAAACCGCTTTTCGAAAGCCGGGAAACGCAGACTTTGTGCGCACAACGGGCAGGAGTTTGACTTTCCGTACATTGCACGCCGTGCTTTGGTCAACAACGTCAACCTTCCGAAGGTGCTCGATATTGCCGGTGCCAAACCCTGGGAAGTAAAAGATGTGCTGATCGACACGCTCCAACTATGGAAATTTGGCGATTACAAACATTATACTTCGTTGTCGTTGCTTTGCGAACTCTTTAACATTCCAACGCCGAAAGATGATATTGACGGAAGCCAGGTAGCAAAGGTTTACTGGGAAGACAAAGATGTGGACCGCATTATTCAGTATTGTGAAAAGGATACACTGGCGGTAGCCAACCTTTTGCTGAAATACAAAGGTGACCCCATTATTCCGTTCGAAAACCTGGAAAGTGTTTGATTATACAAACAAGCTTACTGCCAACGGAAAATGTGAAAGTATGCCGGATTCCGGCTTCAATAAATGTTGTTGCCGATCCGTATAAATTCATGGTCCGACTAAACTCCGCAGGAATATTAGCTGTTAATTAGTTAAAATTATCACAGAAAAAGCTGTTTGTACGTTCCATTGTGTATCGCACATTCTGATTTTTTCTACATTTCGATCCAAGTACAATAAACAATACCAACAATGGCAAAAAAGAGCGAACTATACCACTTAACAATTGCTGTACGCCGTTTTCTGCGTTCCATATTGAATATAAAAGACGGGACCGACATAGAATCAACCATTGCAGGAATTAAACGCGACATTGGTTTTCGCGGCCCAACCGCCTGGATTCTTATTTTCTCCATATTTATAGCATCTATCGGGCTGAATGTCAACTCAACAGCGGTTATTATCGGCGCCATGTTAATTTCGCCCTTAATGGGACCGATCCTCGGAATTGGCTTATCCATCGGCACCAACGATATTGAAACACTCATTCGTTCCTTAAAAAACCTGGGGATTGCGGTTTCCATATCGCTGATAACTTCCACTCTGTACTTTATGATTACCCCGCTGAATATAGAGCAGTCGGAATTGCTGGCACGCACGGAACCTACTATTCTGGATGTGATGGTGGCACTGTTTGGTGGCTTCGCCGGGATTGTGGCTGGTTCGAGAAAGGAAAAAACCAACGTAATACCGGGTGTTGCCATTGCTACTGCCCTGATGCCTCCTTTGTGTACCGCAGGTTACGGACTGGCGACCATGAAGATGAGTTATTTCCTCGGAGCTTTTTACCTGTTCTTTATTAACTCTGTTTTTATCAGCCTTGCAACTTTCCTGGTTGTCAGATATTTAAAATTTCCGGTTGTTTCGTACATCGATCCCGCGAGGATAAAAAAATACCGGAATATATCGGTTTCATTCCTTGTACTGACCATTATCCCAAGCGCCATCATTTTTTACAAGGTGATACAGGAAACGCGTTTCAACATTGCTTCGGAAAATTTTATCAAAGAGAAAGCCGTTTTTGCCGGCAGTGAACTCATCAACAAGAAAATCTCCTACTCCGATACTTTATCCACCATTGACCTGTATTACATCGGGCAGGAGATTTCGGATGAGAAAATAGGTTTTCTGCAAAACATGCTAGCCAACTATGGCTTAAGCGGGCAAAAACACTTTTCCATCACCAAGAAAACACAGGTGAGGGTTCACCAGGACAAAGACAACAGCGCGGCTTTCGAACAAAAAATGGCGGATTTGAGTTCTGATCTCCGGCTAAAAATTCTGGAAGATATTTATGCCAAGAATGAACAGATTGTGCAGGACAAGGAAACAAAAATCAGGCTGCTGGAGCAGGAAGTATTGCGTTTAAGCAAGCGAGACACCTTCCCCTTTCAGCAAATTGACACGGAGTTAAAATTTCATTTCAGCAATATTGACAAATTTGCTTTTGCCGAAATTACACAGCTGAGCTCAAGAAAAGATTCACTTGTTTACGATACCATCCCCACGTTACTTGTGAATTACAAAGAATCGATTGTAGGGAGCCAAGTTCACGAAGAGAATAACAAAATAAACGAGTGGCTTCGGATCCGGTTTAATAATCCTAAGATATCAGTTATTAATTATTAGAAAATTCTCCGCGCATAGAAATACGCTGGTTCTGTTCTGAAATGATACCCGATGAAACGATTAGAATTTCATCATCCGGTCGATATCGCGTTTCGCGTCTTTTTCTTTCAGCGTTTCGCGTTTATCGTAGGTTTTCTTACCGCGTGCCAGTGCAATTTCAAGCTTTGCCAGGCCGCGGTCGTTCACAAACAGCTTAACCGGCACAATGGTGAATCCGGATTCCTTTACTTTTTTCGCCAGCTTATCCAGTTCTTTTCGGTTAAGGAGCAGCTTGCGGTCGCGTTTGGCAATGTGATTGTTGCAGGTTCCAAGTTCGTATTCAGAAATATGCAGGTTGATCACATACAACTCGTTACGCACAAACTGGCAATACGAATCGGTCAAGTTAACCTTTCCTCCGCGGATGGATTTGATCTCGGTCCCCACCAGTTTCATGCCCGCTACCAAGCGTTCCACCAGTTCGTATTCGAAGGTGGCCTTCTTATTTTTGATGCTTATATTTTGCTTTGGTGCGTGTGCCATTTTTAAATTATTAGTTGTACGTGTATGTGGTCAGCAATGCTTTAATCAATAATATGCATTCAGCAGTTTCGACAAGAACACACTTAAAAAACTGAATACAAAAAAGTTAACCACAATGGTGATCAATATATAACTGCTTTCTTTGTTTTCGGGCAAAGTTAACAGGTTGCGAGCGCCTACCCAAAACAGGTAAAAGCTGTACACTCCCACTATGTCGAGAACATACAAAAACGGGAACATTCCGGTAAGCAACGACACCAGTAAAATCGGAGTCATGGAATAAACCACCAGTTTCCGGGCTGCCGCAGCATCCTTTTCTCCGCCAAAAGTCTTCATTAGTTCGGTGGTAAAAAACACACCCAGAAAATACATCAATACAAAAAGCACGACTTCCCGAATGGCTTTCAGCAGCGGGTACTCGATAAAGAAATCGGTTCTTTTAAAGAACTCGCCGATAAAAACCGCCACTGCTACCGCCAGCACAATGGGCAACATGTATGTCAGCCACAGTTTTGCGCCGCTCTCTTCCTTGTCCTTTTGTGCCTGCCAAAACTCCTTTGGAGTAAACAGCAGTTCTTTCACTTGAGCAATTATGTTTGAAAATGAGAATTCCATCCCCTGAAAATTTGCTGCAAAATTACACTTTCTATCAAATTTAGGAAATTTTTCGATCGGCAGTAATGTGTTTAGAACAGCCACACAGCGTACATTCCACCTCTCATGCAGGTAGCTCTTTATTTTTCCAGCTCTCTTCTCCGCTCCTGAAGGATGTTTTGCAAGGCAAACATTTCGTCACGCAAACGGGCGGCTTCAATAAAATCGAGCTCTTTGGCAGCGGCTTTCATCTGCTTTTGCGTTTTGTCGATGGCTTTCTCCAGCCCGTCGATACTCATGTACTGCACCACCGGATCGGCTGCAATATCGGGCTGTCCCATTCCTCCTTCGTATTGTGGTTGCTTGTCGCTGCGGTATTCGTAGCCAATGATTTCGCGCGTTGGTTTCACAATCGCTCTGGGCGTAATATTGTTTTCTTGGTTGTATTTCAGCTGTTTCTCGCGCCGGTAATTGGTAGAATCGATGGTTCTTTTCATCGAATCGGTCATTTTATCCGCATACATAATTACCATCCCGTTGAGGTTACGTGCAGCACGCCCCGCCGTTTGGGTAAGTGACCGTTCCGAGCGCAGAAACCCTTCCTTATCGGCATCCAGAATAGCTACCAGCGAAACTTCGGGCAAATCGAGACCTTCCCTCAAAAGGTTAATCCCCACCAGCACATCAAATTCGCCTTTCCGAAGTTGCTCCATAATCTCGATCCGTTCCATCGTATCCACATCCGAGTGAATGTAACGCGTCTTCACGCCCATGTTCAGGAGGTATTTAGAGAGTTCTTCCGCCATCCGTTTGGTCAATGTGGTTACCAGCACCCGTTCGTCCTTTTCAACCCGCAGGTTGATTTCGTGCATCAAATCGTCGATTTGGTTGGCACTGGGCCGCACATCAATAATCGGATCCAGCAAGCCGGTCGGGCGAATGATCTGTTCCACCACCACGCCTTCACTTTTTACCAGTTCGTAATCGGCCGGGGTGGCGCTCACATAAATTACCTGGTTCACAAGGTTCTCAAACTCTTCGAAACGCAAAGGCCGGTTATCAATGGCTGCCGGCAAACGGAATCCATATTCCACCAAATTCACCTTTCGCGAATTATCGCCGCCGTACATCGCACGTATCTGCGGAATGGTAACATGGCTTTCGTCGATCACCGTCAGAAAATCATCCGGAAAATAATCGAGCAAACAGAAAGGTCGTGTACCCGCGGCTCTTCCGTCGAAATAACGCGAGTAATTTTCAATGCCCGGACAGTAGCCCAGTTCACGCATCATTTCCATGTCGTATTCGGTGCGCTCCAGTATCCGTTTGGCTTCAAGTGGTTTCCCAATTTCCTTGAAAAAGTCTACCTGCTTCACAAGGTCATCCTGAATCTGATGAATGGCTGATTTCATCCGGTCTTTGGTGGTCACAAAAATATTCGCCGGATAAATGGTTACCTGTTCCAGACGTTCAATGGTTAAACCGTCAGCCGGGTCAAAACTGCTTATCTCTTCAATTTCGTCACCCCAGAAAGTGATGCGGTAAGCCACATCGGCATAAGCCGGGTAAATATCCACATTATCCCCCCGCACCCTGAAATTTCCACGCTGAAACTCGGCTTCACTGCGCGAATACAAGGCATCCACCAATTGCCTGAGCATGGCATTCCGGGAAACCTTCTCCCCCACATTTACCGTGGTTACATTGGCATGAAAATCTTCCGGATTACCGATACCGTAAAGACACGACACCGACGAAACCACAATTACATCGCGGCGCCCCGAAAGAAGCGCAGAAGTCGCACTCAACCGGAGCTTCTCAATATCCTGGTTGATCGACAGATCCTTTTCGATGTACGTATCGCTAGTGGGCAAATAAGCCTCGGGCTGGTAATAGTCGTAGTACGACACAAAATACTCCACCGAGTTGTTCGGAAAGAACTGTTTCATCTCGCTGTACAACTGCGCTGCCAGGGTTTTGTTATGGCTCAGCACAAGCGTTGGGCGTTGTACTTTTTCGATAACATTGGCCACCGTAAACGTTTTTCCCGACCCGGTAACCCCCAGCAAAGTCTGAAAGCGCTCACCGCTTGTTATGCCGTCAGTCAGCTGTACAATTGCTTCGGGCTGATCGCCAGTGGGCTGATAATCTGCTACTACCTTAAAATCCATCCTGCAAACTTACAAATTGATTTTCATACTAGATTGAGCAATGCTGTTTTGATTGCTTTTTCATAAGTTTGCATATGAACACCAGATGTTCGTTATTTGTTGGACGCTTTAAAAAATCTTTTTTTATGAAAAATTTTCTGAACCTCTCTGTTTGCGCACTGCTCGTTTTGCTTTTTCATTCGGCAGCCGGACAGGAAGGAACTGTACGTACGTATGAAAAACCAGACACCAGAGGCCTGTACCTGGGAGGACAAGCTTCTACCAACGGATTTGGAGGTACTGCACGTTATGTTTTTAACAACTGGTTTTCGTTGAAAACCGGTTACGAAACGCTTTCGCCTTCTTTTGATGTTGATTTTGAGGAATACGGAATTAACTACGATGCCACGCTGGATTATAAAACCGGAGGTATCCTGATGCTTGCCGATTTCAATTATACCCGAAATCTGTATATCTCTGCCGGAATTATCTTTACTTCCTTTAATCCGGAAGTAAAAGGTTTTGCGGTCAGCGATTACCAGTTTGGAGACATTACCATTCCGGCAGAAGACATTGGTACATTTCAGTTCGAAATTGAGCCGCAGTTAAAAGCTGCTCCCTATGTTGGCGCAGGTTACCAGGCATTTTTAGGCAAAGCCAACCGTGTAGTTTTCAGCTACGAGATGGGCTTTTACTACATGGGAGCTCCCGATTTAACAATCCAGGCTGATGGCTTGCTTTCGCCTACTGCCGATCCGGCACTGGGGCACGAACAATACCTCGAAAGACAATTCGATGCGTATAAAATTTACCCCATCCTGAAATTTAATTTAGCTGTCAAACTTTTTTAACCTGCTAAAATTTACCAGATCATGAAAAATTTCATTCAACATACATTTTTAAAAATTTCGCTTGTAGTAGTTCTTTTCGCGTCGCTTGGCGCCTGTGGCGAAATGTTTGACGATCCATTCAAAGACAAGGAAACCGGCGAAGACATTAATATTCTGATCGTGGATTTTAATTTCTTTACCACCCGCATGTCCTTTAAATTTATGGATGTAACAAACAACCAGCAGATTACCCAAGAGGCAACAGTTACTTTTACCGGGCCAAACGCCAGTGACATTGTAACATTTGCCGGGGAAAAAGAAGCACAACACCTTACATCGCAGGGACAACTTGAACTTACCGTTGATCCGAACGTGGAATTCTCAGCGTCTTCACCGCTCGATTTTACCGTTCATGTGCAGGTAGAAGGCTACGAAGATTTCACCCAGAATATTCAGATCAACAGCGAAGGCAAGAAAACATTCGAACTTGTATTATCTCCCGTTTCCGGTGGCGAAGAAGATGTACTGGACGGAGAAGAAGACGGCGGCTCGATTATTTTTTCGGTGATGCCGACCAAATCAGCCACCTTAGCATCTGAGAAACCTTACCGGGTCAACTATTCTGTTACCAAAGAAGACATGGTGAAATTTACGGATGCAAGTGGTCAGAAAATATTTAATTCGGAGAACGAACTGATGGCTGCCTATGAGCAAAATCCCTCCGGCTTCTTTCAATTGACAGTGGATATAAAAACCGGCTTCCCGACTACCGCAGAGAAGGTCTGGAACGAAGAAACAGCAACGCTTGCCTTGTTTAGCAAACTGGAAACCGGCAACGTAGTTTCATTGGTAATCGACGGGCACACCGTTAAAAACCTGAACGGCGGCGTCATCACTCAGCTTTGTTCTTACACCGGAACACCTGAACCTGAGACTTTTGGCTTTGCTCAATTTCAAAACAACGCCTGGAACATCTCAGCTGAGCCGGTCAACCATACGTCGTTAAACATTTCCTATGTTCTGGCCAAAGCTTCCACTGATGCACTTTGCAGCTCGGGAGCCAGCATAAAATTCGCGTCCAATTCCAAATCCAGTTTCTCAATTGATGCTGATATTTATGATGCCGAGGGAAAACTGATCCGTACGAATAATTTCAAAGGAAACTTCCCGGAGACCTTTGTGCTGGAAAATGTACCGGAAGTAGCTGCCAGGTTGGTTTTCAGAAACAACAACCCTGCTTTCAAAGAAATTGCACCACTGGAAGTTTCGAGCCTTTGCAGCGGAAACTACGAAGTGGACGTGGATGCAGCCGATGGTTATGTGGAGTACGAAGTGGTTTTAAAAGCCATTTGCCCCGATGATCTTTCGGTGGCCGTTGCGCCGACTTACAGCGGTGAAATGCGCATCAAAAACAGCAACGATCCGTGGCAGGGAATTGACATGAAAGGCGGCGTTGCCAACGTTCTCGCCCAACCCGACCAGGAATACGAATTCCGTTTCCTTTGGAAAGATGCCTGGGAGAGTTCAAGTTTTATTACTGAATTTGATGCCAACGGCAACTATCTTAACAACACCGATTCAAGCATATCTTCCATGCTGCTTGAAGATGGACGGGTGAGAATAAAAATCACCCACGAATTTGAACAAAATATTTGCGACGACCTGGGCTGGTAATTACACCAGGCTGAAGTCCATTTCATAAAAGTCATTAACGGAAGTAACCATCATGCCGGCAGTTCGCGCTGCCTGCATGCCTGGTTCGCCGTCCTCAAACACCTGGCAAAACTCAGGGGCAACACCGATTTTTTCGGCACACTTCAGAAATGTTTCAGGATGCGGCTTTGGATGTTGCACATCGTCGGCTGAAACCAGGATATCCACATACTTGTCGATCCCGATAATTTGCATGGTTATTTCTGCCAGCCTGCGATAGCCGCCCGTACCAACCGCCATCGGTAATTTCCCGTGGTATTTTTTCAGCAAAGCCACCACCGGCTCCACCGGTTTCATTTTGTGCATCAGTTTTTCGTATTCAGCTTCTTTCTGATGCCCTACTTTTTCGGGATCCATTTGAACGCCAAAAAAATCGTTGTAATGCGCAATGGTTTCCACTGCCGGAACACCTGCCAGCGACATAAAAAGTTCGGGTTTCAAATCCACTTTGTAATCTTTCAGCACATTCCGAAATGCCAGAAAGTGAATCGGCATATTATCGGCCAAAGTGCCGTCTAGATCAAAAATAAGGGCTTTTGTCCCCGGGTATATTTCGAGTTTCTTTTCCATTTTCACACAGTTTCAAAGTCCCGAAATTAAACTTTTCGCCATCGGTAAGTGATAGTGTTTTAAGATTTCAGAAAATTTTTAAACTTTGTTCCTCTTAACTTAACATTCAATGAACGAAGTATTTTTGTATACATTTCCGCAATGGCTGGTGTTTGCCGCACTGTTTGTAATCATTTACGGATGGGTGGAAGGGAAAAAGGTCTTCCGGCTAACGGGGCACGGAATTTTCATTTTACTGGGCATTTTCGCCCTGGTTGTCTTGCTCGGCGACTACCTGGCAGCCGCGCACTACTTAAGTCCGGAAGAAGTTGCCAGTGAAGAACTGGAAGAAATAGTAACCAACGAAGTCCCGCTGGAAGCAATGTTGCTGCCGGCATACTGGAGTTTTCTGCTGGCAGGAATACTGGCAGTTCCCACGATGATACTTGAATGGAAAAACCGGAAAACGGCCCGCACTTTAACCGTGCTGACAGGCCTGGCTGCCTTACTCGGTTTTTTTATTGTGGTTGGGGCACTGCGTTCGGTTTAAACCAATTCCACAAAAACAATAAAATCCGATGAAGATGAAAAATGTCGCACTGTTTTGTTTTCTGATGGGTATTGCGGGTTTCTTTGGCTGTGAATCGAGCTCTCAGAAAAGTACACCCGAACAATGGAAACAGGAAATTTTGCATACCGAGCGGGATTTTGCAGCCATGGCCGCAAGTGAAGGGATTCCGGCTGCATTTGTTGCCTATGCAGCCGATGATGCTGTTCTCTTGCGAAACAATCGTCTGATAATAGGCAAAGAAAACCTGCAAAACAGCTTTGCCAATTCTCCTGCAAAATCACCCAATGTAACGCTTGCCTGGACTCCCGATTTTGTGGATGTTTCAGCTTCCGGCGATCTGGGCTACACTTACGGAAAATACATTTATACTCTTATCGATTCGGCGGGTGTTGCCAAGCGCGACACAGGTGTTTTTCATACCGTGTGGAAAAAACAGGCAGATGGTACGTGGCGCTTTGTGTGGGACTAAACTGCCAAAAGCTTATTTCCGGTTCACGACCGGGAAATCTTCCTCCACCAGGCCGTCAATTAATTTTACAATGCGGGTTCCGTAATGCGCATTTTCTTCGGAGTGAGTTACCTGGATAATCGTCATTCCCTCTTCGTTGAGTTTCTTCAACAGTTTCATGATCATCTCCCCCTGTTCCGAATGAAGGTTACCCGTTGGCTCGTCGGCAAGCAATAATTTCGGATTCCCGATGATGGCCCGGGCAATGGCCACCAACTGCTGCTGCCCACCGGAAAGTTGACTGGGAAAAAGATCTTTCTTGGCCACAATATTAAAGCGATCGAGTAGATCGGCCACCAGCGCTTTTCGCTCCTTCCCTTTCACTCCGCGGTATACAAGCGGGGTCTCAATGTTTTCATACACGTTCAGCTCGTCAATCAGGTGAAATGCCTGGAAAATAAAACCAATGTGACTGCGGTGGTATTGTACCTTTTGTTTTTCCTTTATGCGGTGTGCAGGCTCGTCCCAGAAATAATACTCTCCGGCACTTGCTTCATCCAGCAAACCGATAATATTCAGCAAAGTAGACTTGCCGGCACCGCTGGGCCCCATTACCGAAACAAATTCGCCTTGTTTTACTTCGAGGTTAACTCCTTTTAGAATGAATGTCCGCTGAAACCGCGAATCGTAATACCTGTCGATGTTTTTAAGATTGATCATACACTTTTCTATTATTTCTGAGCGCACTCCGGAAGAATGAGTTCCGGGCAATTTCCTTCGTGTACCAACTTCAGTGCCTTTCTGCTAAAACAAAGATAATCAGAAGCATTCCGAACAAACAGGAACAATGAATGTAAAAATATTTGACAAAATATGTATAATTTTTTTACAATGCTCTTACTCGTAGCGGAGAGCTTCCACCCGATGTCGAATAGCAGCCCGCCGCCAGCCTTATTGTTTTCGATGTATAAAAGCAGAAAAGAAGAAGCTCGCTATGTTTTACCTAGTAAGCATAATAAAACAGATGCAAAAAATTCACCCTGATTATTTTATTTTTTCTATCTCGATAATTTTATCCTCAAATAACTTAATCCGGTCAATCTTCCCTTCCTCATTTCTGTTAAAATGAAATTCGATTGGTTGATTCTCATCAAGAAAAAATATGGTTTCCGATGCGGGTTTTAACTCATGATTTCTGTTATTTACCCGGGCAATCAGCTTCCCGTTTTCAACCAGAATATTAAATGGGGTTTCTACACCTCCTTCGCGCAACAGGTATTCCCCGGTATATTTCTGGTATATGACTGTATCAATCTCCACCTGCTTGTAACGAAATCTTTTTTGCTGAAGAAGCCAGTCATAAAGAAGTGAATCGTCATAAGCTTTTACCCACGAATCGTGGCCAACGCCAGGATAAACAGTAAACTTCACGGTCTTGTTATAGTTTTTAAGAGCATTCACCATCTTTTCTGACGAACTTAAGGGGACAACAGTATCGTCAGCTCCGTGGAAACACCAAACAGGCATATGTCTTAATTTCCAAATATCTTCTGCATTTCCGCCGCCACAAATCGGCGCGATTGCCGCAAACATTTCAGGATGTTCTATTGCCAGTTTCCAGGTTCCAAAACCGCCCATACTCAAGCCAGTCAGATAAACTCTGTCGGGATCAATCCGTTTGGTGCTTATCATATTTTGCATGAGTTTGTAGAGCATATCCGTATTCCATCCCCGCCGTGCCTGCGGAGAAATAACAATAAAAGGAAATTTATGCCCTTGTTCAATCATCATCGGAGGTCCATGAACTTTTACTTTTTCAAGATCGATTCCCTGTTCCCCCGCGCCATGAAGAAACATCATTAAAGGCCATTGTACCGTAGTATCGTTTTCATAACCTTCCGGCATATAAAGCAGATAATCTATATCAACTACAAATCGTTCGTTGGTCTGTTGACCCTTTGCCAAGTAAGCCAAAAACAGAACCGAAAAAAACAATAACTTTATTCGCATAGCTTCATAGTTTTTAGGATACTAATTTAAGTGATTCTTCTTTCTTAAGCTGTTTTCGGGAAAACAATCCTTTTCCCTATTCATATCTCAGAGCTTCTACCGGATTTCGTGTGGCTGCCCGCCAGCTCTGCCAACTAACCGTTAACAAGGCAATTCCCAAAGCCAGCAAACCGGCCAGAGCAAAAATCCACCAGCTTAGGTTGGTTTTGTAGGCGAAGTTTTCGAGCCATTTGTTTAATATATACCATGCCACGGGTACTGCAACAACAAACGCAATCAACGTCCTTTTTATGAAATTTTGGTTTAGCAGATACAAAATCTGTACAACACGGGCTCCATTCACTTTTCGCACACCAATTTCTTTCGTTCGCTGTTCGGCCACAAAGGCAGCCAAAGCAAGTAACCCAAGACAGGCAATTAATATTGCCAATACGGAAAAGATGGAAACAATCTTTTTCGTTTGTACATCGCCAGCATACAAGCGGCCAAAATCTTCATCAAAAAAAGCATAATCCAAGGGTTGCCCACCAGCATACTTATTCCATGCTTGTTCAACCTCTTTCAAGTTTTGCTGAATATCTCCCGCTATACGAACGCTCAGGTATTCACCGGCAGCCTTTAACGCATCTTCGTTATCAAATAAGACTAATGGTCCCAGTTCCTGATGCAAAGAGTTAAGGTGAAAATCTTTTATAATCCCAATAATCGTAAAAGCCGTTTCTTCTGATTTCCGTATTTTATACAATCTTTTCCCTATCGGGTCTTCTATATTTAACTGTTTCAAAGCCGATTCACTTAATACAATCGACTTTGCATTTGCCTGATTTCCCTTTTCAAAAAAACGACCTTGAAGAAGCTTAATTTCATAGGCTTTTAAAAAAGCTGCATCTACCCACAGTTGACTCAGTCCTTTGGCTTCACTTGGTAATTCATGAAAAAATGTATTACCAGATTTACTTCGTCCAGGAATATGGACAGAATTACTCACTTCCAAAATACCTGGTTGCTCAAGTAGTTCATTCATAAACGAAGGCTTTTGTGTCCAGAGGTAATGGGCATTTTTTATAATTACCAGGTTTTCTTTATTAAAACCCAGCTCCTTGTTTTGAATAAAATTGAGCTGTTTATTGATAAAAAACGTCCCCGAAAAGAGTATAATAGTTACTGTTAACTGAAAAACAACCAAACCATTTCGAAATGTACCATGTGAACCTCCGGGTGACTGAATTCCCGTTATAACTGTTGCGGGATTAAACGAAGCTAAGTAAAAAGCCGGATAACTTCCTGCGATTATACTTATTACAATTCCGAAGACAAACAGTAAAGAAACGGCGCCAAAATTGCCTATATAATTAAATTCAAGTTGTTTATTGACCAAATGATTAAAAGCCGGAAGTAATAATTGTATTAAAACCAAAGCAAGAGCCAGTGCTATTAAAGTAACCATAAGCGATTCAGATAGAAACTGAAAAACCAGCTTATTGCGGTTTGAACCCAAGGATTTTTTTAACCCCACTTCTTTGGCTCGGTTTACCGACCTGGCAGTGGACATGTTCATATAATTAATACAGGCAATTACCAGTATAAAAATGGCTATTATTGAGAAAATAACCAGGTAACTGGTATTTACTGACAGTTCAGGTCCTGCAAAAACGTTTCTATTGAAATGAATATCGGTTAAAGGCTGCGTATAATATTTATATTGATTTCCTTTTTCTGTCATTTCGTCAAGCGATACTCCCCTGTTTTGTTTCATATAAGGCCCAACATATTTCTTTACGATACTTTCCAACTTTGTATCTACATTCTGTCGGAAAGCACCTTCTTTCACGAGTACATAAGTATAAAGTATATTATTATCCCAATCCAAACCATTGTTGTATGGACGGCTTTTAATTGAACCCAACAAATCAGGTTTTAGATGCGAGTTTTCGGGAAAATCTTTAATTACCCCGGTAACTGTCCAGTCATTGTTATATTTTCGGTGAAGTGCTTGTCCTACAGGATTTTCATCTCCGAAATAGCGTCTGGCTGTAGTTTCGGTTAATACCACTGTATTAGGCTCCATCAAGGCAGTGCTTGAATCACCATAAATAAACGATGTTGAAAAGACTTTAAAAAAATTATCGTCGACAAAACACCACTTGGTCTCGTTAAACACCTTTTCTTTGTACTGCATAACAGGCTCCCAATATTGAGATACCCGCACCGCTTCTTCAACTTCCGGTATTTCTTCTTGAATTACATTCCTTAATGGAGCACTTGAATACGGTAAATTCCGGCTTTCCTTGTTAGTGCCAGCGGATAAATTTACCCGGCAAATCCGGTCCGCTTTTTCGTTGTATTTATCGTAGCTAAACTCGCTTTGAACATACAGCATAATCAGGATACATGCCGTAATTCCAATGGCCAACCCAACAATATTAATTACTGAATAAAACTTGTTTCTTATTAAATTTCGGATGATGGTTTTTAGGTAATATTTTATCATAGCCTGTTTTTTAAATTAATATCGTCGCCGTGCCACTTTTACTCATACCGCAATGCTTCCACCGGATTTCGTGTGGCCGCCCGCCAGCTTTGCCAACTAACCGTTAACAGCGCAATTCCCAAAGCCAGCAACCCTGCCAACACAAAAATCCACCAGCTTAGGTTGGTTTTGTAAGCAAAGTTTTCGAGCCATTTATCCATCGCCAGCCAGGCCAGCGGCGTTGCAATTACAAACGCAATGATCACCCACTTTACAAAGCTCCGGTTTAGCATCGAAAGAATCTCACTTACACGGGCGCCATTCACCTTGCGGATACCGATCTCTTTTACGCGTTGCTGTGCTACCAACAGCGAAATTCCCAGCAATCCCATGGAACTTATAAAAATGGAAATGATCGTAAAAATGCTGAGCAACCGGGCCTGCAACAATTCAGTACGGTAAACATTCCGGTAAAGCGCGCCTACATGCTCGTAAGAAAACGGGTAAGCGGGAAACAGGTCTTTCCATACCGACTGAACATCGGCCAAAGCCTCCTCGCGCATACCGGGCCGGTACGAAACCACAAAATTGAGCAACCAAAGCTTATTGCGTTTAAACAGTACTAGCGGCCCCACCTTCTTTTTCATACTCGAAAGGTGAAAGTCTTTTACCACCCCGGTAATTTTTCCGGCAGGCAACTGTATACCCGGACTGGGAGAATTTAGCCGGAAACTTTTGCCAACAATATCGGCAGCAGAAGCAGATTTGAGTAAATGCATAGCCGTTTCGTTGATAATGTATTCGCCCGATCCTTCCACATCCGCATTGTTTCCCGTGAAATTTTGTCCTCCCAGAAATTCGAGCTTAAAAATTTCGGCAAAGGAATAATCGCAGGGAAAAACGCCAATCCTGCTTTGCTCCTGATCGCCGGAAGGTTCCTTCCCTTCCAGTTCATAGCCAAACATATCGTTGGCTTCTCCGCCGGGAGGCTCCATCATGGCCGACACCGATTCGATCGCCGGATGTTTGAGCAGCTCTTCTTTAAACAATTCAAACTCTTCCTGCACACTGGCGTGCACCGATTCAAAACAGATCAGGTTGTCATCCTGTGCTCCCATCGAATTGTTGAGTGCAAAATTGGTTTGCCGCGCGATCACCATCACAGCAACAATCAAAACAATGGCGAAAGTATATTGCGTGATAATAATCCCCCGGCTAACAGAAATGTTGTTTCGTTGGAACAGGTTCCTGTCGGGGCGGTACATTTTTTCGATACTTTGCCGCAACACCGGCTGGAGCCCGGCTAAAACACCAAGAACACTGAAAAGCACCACCACCAGTACGATCAGCATTGAATTGCCGTGAAACAGATTCTTCCCAAAGTTTTTCCAGATCAGCACATTTACAGGAACAGCCAGCAGAAACGCGATGAATACGGAAAACAGCACAATAAAAAGGCTTTCAGCAAAAAAATACTTCAGGTTCATGTGGGGAGTAGATCCCAGCACACGGTTAATCGCCACAAACTTTGCATTAAAACCCGACATCCCGAGGTTCAGGCTGGCGTAATTACTCATCGAAATCAGCAATAAAATAAGAGCAGCAATCGCCATTACGTAAATATTGGTCATATTGCCATTGGCTTCTATTTCGCGCAGTTTATCCGAGTGCAAATGAATGTCGGTAATGTTTTGCAGAAAAGCGGTAGACTTAATTTCGTCTTCCTTTTGCCCACTCACTTTGGCCAAAAAAGCTGCATAACCGGCCGAAATGGGTTCCGGGCTGGCGTTGGGTTTCAGTAGCAAATATGTAAAAGCCCACCAACTGATTTCGCCTTGCGCAGGGGTTGTAATCAGTTCGGGGTGAAAATGGCTGTTTTGTGGGAAATCTTTCATCACACCTTTTACCGTAAAATCGGTTCTATCGGCGTAAAACTGTCCGGCGGGCAACGAAATGGTTTTTCCGACCGGATCGGCCTTTCCAAATATTTTTTCCGCAAACGACCGGGTGATCACCATTGAACCGGGCTCTTCCAATACCGACTTCTTATTGCCCACCAACAGCGTTGCATCAAACACCTCGAAAAAGGTGCTGTCGCAAACAAAGGCCTGGTTAATCGCATAATACTGCTCGTTGTGCATTACCACGCCTCCCCGCATGGGCGCCAGCCGCACATAATTTTCAATGCCCGAAAAGTTATCGGCCAGGTCAGGTATCTGCTCCGAGTTATAAACCTTGGCAAAATGATTGTTGCCAAAATACGTTGTGTTGGTAACTGTAAAACGGTAAATACGGTCGGCCTTCGAATGAAAAGCATCGTAGGTAAGTTCGTTTTTCAGAAAAAGGGCGATGAACAAAATGCCACTTAATCCGAGCGCCAAACCCAGCACTTTTATAAAATTAAGAAACGGCCGCTTTTTAAAATTTCTAAATACAAACTGAAACAGCATACTTTTTTGCTTTTAGTTTTATTCACCCCTAAATTATCAAAAAAGGGCTTTTTGACTTTTCTTACCGGTGTGATATAATTTGTCGGTCTATTTTTTCGGGGAAAAGAAATCAAAAGCGGTGCCTTTCTACCAAAAAACAGGTTACCAGCACATTACAAAACAAGCACGCGATGGAAGTGTCCATTTTTTTGACAAAACGTGTATAATTATTTGTCAAACCATCCTTCTTAAAAACAAAAAGGCAAATCTCTAATGATAAAAGATTTGCCTTTCGAAAAAAGTTCTGTATCAGCGAAGCCTATAATTACTCTGTCTTCTGTTGAATATGAACCCGGTCAAAATAGTCTCCGGCTTCGAGCCCTACAGAGATCTTTCTTACTGCTCCGGTTGTGTTGGCACCTGCTTTTATAAAAAGAGTGGTTGTATCGCGACGTTCCACCACCACATCACCCACTTGTATTGAATAATTGTATCCTTCGAGGTCAATATTTTCGAAACGATAGTAAGTTGAGTCTCCTACAACAATATCTGTAACCCACCACCAGGTTCCTTCGGTTGAAAACGACACGGAATCAGTGCTTGCTTTCATCTCTGCAGAATTTGACGACAACTTAATAATGTCGCCCCATATTCCGATCGGATCATCTTTTTCACACGACGAAAGCACAAAAACAAATGCGGCAATAACTAAAAAGAGTTGATTTTTTTTCATGATAATTTCACTAATATTTTAAAATAGGTAATGTGACCGTTGGTCCAATTTTACAGGTAGATGCAGGATTGTATGAAAGGTTGCGTCTATTTTATGTATTTTATTGTTAACTAACGCTGCCGGTAAAATCTTCCAATATGGAAAGGATTCTTTCGCTTCCCTGTCAATTGACGGATTCGCTCAGAATGACAAATAATTAGGATGCAGCCTGCCACTCCTAAACATAGCAAGGAATCTTTTTGATTCTCCCCTGACAATAGTAACTGTTAACTATTGATCCTTGCATTTACTCATAACGCAAGGCTTCGACCGGATTTCGGGTAGCTGCCCGCCAGCTTTGCCAGCTAACTGTAAACAGGGCAATTCCTATCGCCAGCATACCTGCCAAGGCAAAAATCCACCAGCTTAGGCTGGTTTGATAAGCAAAGTTTTCCAGCCAACGATCCATCACATACCAGGAAACAGGGGTGGCCAGTACAAATGCTACGAATACCCACTTCAGAAAACTCCGGTTCAACATCTCAATAACTTCGGTCGCCCGGGCTCCGTTTACTTTTCGGATGCCGATTTCCTTGGTGCGTTTGGAGATTGTAATCAGCACTATGCCAAACAATCCCATAACAGCCAAAACAATGGCAAGAAATGAAAAGCCGGAGATCAGCTTCGCCTGGTTTTGTTCCCTGCCGTAAAACTGGTTGATCTGGTCGGTTAAATAACGGATGCTGACAACGGATTCGGGCGAAATCTGCCGGATAAGATGTTCTGTTTCCCGGATGATTTCAGCATCGTGTAATCCATTGGTTTTTATCGCCAGCAGACTCATTTTCTCCGGATGCTGTTGCAAAATCACCATTGGCTGAATCAACGAGTGAATCGAATGTGCACTAAAATCCTTTACAATTCCACGTATGGTAAAACCATTGAGCAAATCCCCTGCTTTTAGTTTGTACTGCAAAGCTGCCGATTCGTTAATGATGATATTGTTCCGGTTGTCGGCCTGAAACTCGCCAAAACATTCTCCGTCTATCCATTCCATCCCCAGCAGATCGATCATCCCCTGCCCCATTATCAGTCCGTCAAAACGTATGCTTTCGTCTTCGGTACGCAGGTTCACCGGAAGAAAAGAATCAAAAGGAGGGATGAAAGACGAGCCGGCCGTTTTTATCACATTCGGATTTTTACCCAGCTCATTTTGCAGCACCCGGATTTGTTTCTGCAACTCCGGCGTATTCAACTCGCAAATCAAAATATTCGTTGGATCGATGGCTTTAAAATTGGTCAATCCGTAATTGATCTGCTTTTTAAAGGTAAAGACACTTACTATGAGAATAATGAAAATGGCAAAATGAAAACTTAGAAACGAGTGGCTCAAGCTGTATTTTCCGGGACTGCGTTTCAGCTTTCCCTTTAGTAAAACCACCACCGATGTTCGCGACACAGAATTGCCAATCGATATTCCGGAAATGGTTCCGGTGAGAAAAAGAAGGCCGGCAAGAACCGCCCAGGTTTGCCAAAGACTAAAAACTTCGCTACCCACCGTTTTGCCAAGTGTTGAATTTACAAACGGAATACCCACCATTACCACAATTGCCGCCGGAAGCAGACTTAAAAGAGACACCAGGTTTGATTCGAGCAACACCTGTTTTTGAATGGTTACATTAGAGGCACCCAAGGCTTTTTTAGCGCCCATTTCGGTAAGCCGGTTCAGGATTTTTGCTTTTGTGAGAAATACATAATTGGTAATAGCTATCAGTAAAATGGCAAAGGCAATGGCCATGTAGTATTTTAGTTCGTTTGCGTTTCCTGTCCGGCTGTAAAAATTTCCCGATAAGCCAGCAGAACCCAGATAAATATCGGCAACGGGCTGAAGCCGGTACGTTTTGTCTTTGTATTTTTCGGCATCCAGCGATACCATGTGGTTCTTGATTTTTGCACCAAGCATTTCAGGATCGGCATTGGGTTGTATAAAAAGATACGTGTAAAAAGAGCGATTGTCCCAGTTACGGTAGTCGTTTTGATTGGAACGATAGTCGCCGAACATACGTTGCGAAAGGCCAAAAACCTCTTCTGAAAGATCGATGTTTCCCACAAATTCAGGCCGAAGCGTAGAATTACCGGGAAAATTGTTGTAAACGCCACAAACAGTCAGCGTCCGAAATTCATCCTTCAGTTTCACCAACAGCGTTGATCCGACTGCATTTTTTGACCCAAAATATTTTTCGGCCATATCTTCCGAAAGGGCAATCTCGGTATTCGATACTGCGGGAACTCCGTATCTGAACCGGATCCCCATCCGCGAATACAAGTTGCCGTCAGCAAATGCAAAAAAGTCCTCTGCGATGATCCGGTTATCCGCTGTTTTTATCTGAACATCGCTTGTTTGGTAAAACCTGAAAAAATCGGCGATCTCAGGTATATTGTTTTTAAGCGCGGGAGCCATGGGATAAGGCAGCCGCGGGTCTGTTTCATCAATCAGGCGATAAGCTGAATGATGGTTGGGAATAAACTTGTCGAATGAATATTCATGAATAAACAATACTCCTAAAATCATTATGCATCCCAATCCAATTCCCAGCCCCAGAATACTAATTCCGGATTCTGTTTTGTTTTTCTGAAGGTTTCGAAAAGCAAGTTTTAGATCTATTAAGTTCATAGAAGGTATACTTTTATTTTTCAACTAAAATCTTAGTTCAAAAATAATGCCCTTTTATTACTTTACATAAAATCAGACTGATAAAAAGATTCTTTCCTTCTTTTTGTAAAAATTATGGACAGGAACTGTATAAATTTTTGTCGTTCTATTTTTTGTACTGAATTTCCGGAAAAACACGGAGAGTCTCCATTCACGAGCAGTCGGGATCTTCGCTCTCTCCTATTCATATCGGAGAGCTTCCACCGGATTTCGCGTAGCAGTCCGCCAGCTTTGCCAGCAGTTTTTCACCCCTAAATCCCCTTAAGGGGACTTGTTCGTATCTCCGATTGGCGCATCAAACATTTCTGTTTTATTATTTCTATTACGTTGTATAAATTTTCCTCAATTTCTTCATTCGTAAACCGAATAACTTCAATTCCCCAATAATTCAATTCTCCAGTTCTTCCTATGTCGTATTCGTTTTGCTCTTCTGATTTATGGATTCCGCCATCAACTTCAATTACCAATTTTACAGGATGACAATAAAAATCTGCGATAAATATGTCAATTGGATGCTGTGGACGAAAACGTAATCCCAACACTTTTTTCCCTTTTAAACGTTCCCATAGCAACATTTCTGCTTTCGTCATATTTTCCCGTAGAAACTTTGCTTTTTCGAAAATATGAGCTTTGGCACCATAAAACATTGATACTTTGTCGTCTATTGTCATTTTAAATCATTTTTATACCATATTCCATATCAACCACCTAACTAAAGCCCCTTTTAGGGGTTTGGGGTAAATTAAAAACTATTCATATCGCAACGCTTCCACCGGATTTCGCGTAGCAGTCCGCCAGCTTTGCCAGCTAACGGTTAACAAGGCAATCCCTAAAGCCAATAATCCGGCGAGCGCAAAAATCCACCAGCTTAGTTCGGTTTTGTATGCAAAATTTTCAAGCCACTTACTCATGGCGTACCAGGCAACGGGTGTAGCAATTATAAACGAAACAACGACCCACCGTACAAAATCGCGGTTGAGTAAGGCCATTATCTCAGAAACTTTTGCTCCGTTTACTTTTCGGATGCCGATTTCCTTGGTCCGTTGTTGGGAAATAAACAGCGCCAGCGCGCTGATTCCGATAATACAGATCAGTATTCCGATCAGGGAGAAAGCAAACAGAATACGACTTAAAATGGTTTCTGATTTATACTGCTGTGCTATTCTCTCATCGATAAAAAAGTAATCCAGTTCCTGTTTGGGGTAATACTCGTTCCATACCCTTTTTATAGCTTCCATACCAGCATGCAGGTTGTTAATCCGCACATGGGTAAAACGCGCCCGGTTTCCCCCCTCATCGAGCCAGAAAGCAAAATCGCCAATACTTTCGCGCGCCGAACTGTAATTAAAATCTTCGGCAACACCAATAAACGTAATACGTTCCTCCCCGGGTTGCAAAGGTTCTGAATCACCATACGTTTCCAAGGCCTCCATGCTGCCATGACGTTCCATTAGCCGCTTGTACAAATGATTGTTGATCACCATTCCCCGCACAGTATCGGCACCGGGCTTCATCCAGTTATGTATCAGTTTAATTTTCATGGTTTTGAGGTAATCGTAGTTGGCAAAAACAAATTCAGCCGTTCCTTCAAGTCCCAAACCGTCTAACGGTAATCCTTGCGCCGGATATCCCAAATGCTGTGCAGTCATTCCAACCGACTCCACCGAAGTTTCTTTTTCCAGTTCCCGCGCAAAAACTACAGGGTCTTTCGAAAGATCTTTTAAATGTAGTACAACCACATTTTCTTTATCGAAACCCAGCGGCCTGTCCAGAACAAAACGAATTTGTTTATTCACCAGGAAAGTACCGGATATCAGCACAATAACGATAACAACCTGCCCGATCAACAGCGATTTCAGCATAAAACTTCCGGAGAAATTATTTTGCCCGGCAAGAATACTGACGGCCGAATTTCGCGCCAGCAAGAACACCGAAACAAAAAAGGCTGTTAATGTCAGGCAGATCGCCAGAACTCCAACAATGGTCAAGTAAACCACCGGTTCAGTAAAATAAACAGCAAAATCGATATCGAATAAGCGATTTATCAACGGCTGCAAAATTTCAATGGTCACCAACGAAAGTGCAATAGCCAACAAACAAACCATAAACACCTCGGCCAAAACCTGTGACAGAAGCTGACGTTTATTGGCTCCAACTGACTTTTTTAAGCCCAGCTCTTTTGAGCGTTTAATGAGTTTGGCGATGGAAAGATTGATAAAGTTCAACAAAGAAATGGTCAGAATAACAAATGAAATGAGGATGAACAATCCGATATTTATCTTGCTTGAACTTTCGCGCAGTTCAAAACGGTAATCCGATTTCAGATGAATATCATCGAGTGGCAATAATGAGAAATGATAATCCTGCGGGCCGCGTACCTTTTTCAAACTGCTGTTATCAAAAAAAGCGGCCACTTTATCGGCTACCAACTTCGGATCTGCCCCCTTTTTAAGTTTGAAATAGTTATAAGTCCACTGTATTTTCATATTGGTCAGCGCGGTATAACGTTCTTGCAACGCACCTTTTTGTGAAAGCAGCAATTCGTACCTGAAATGAGTTTTCGGATGTGTATTTTTCACCACTCCCCTGATCTCGTAATCTCCCAGATCCCGCGCATACTGAAGCGCTTCAATTTTGATGGATTGTCCGATCGGATTTAAATTGCCATAGTATCTCTTCGCAAAATCTTCGGAAACAAAAACTGTGTTTGGTTTTAAAATCTCCGACAAATCTCCCACAAGCATCCGGACATCGAACATTTCAAAAAACGCCTCATCAACCGACATTATATTCTTTTGCGAAATGGCAGTCTCCCCTATTTTAATGGTTCCTTCATCGCAATGCGAAAACTGCGTGGCCAGCTCTACTTCCGGTATTTCGGCCGAAGCTGTGTGCACGATGCCCAAACTACGCGCCCACTCTGCATTATCGCGCCCGCCGGGAACAGAATTCACGCGGTAAATACTTTTGTGATCTGTAAAATGTTTATCAAAACTTTTTTCGTTTGAAACATGAATAAACAAGATCAGAAACGAAGTAATACCAATCACCAGCCCTAAAATTGTGATTGCGGTGAAAAGAGGTTCTTTCACCATTTTACGAAGCATCATTTTCAGGTTATAGCCGATCATAATTTTCAGGTTTTAATAGTTTATTCTAAAAAATGGTCTAAAGTTCCTTTGTGACAACCAACTTTCCACTGGTTTTAACCCCTAAATTCCTTAAAAGGGCTTTGAGTTCGTTTCTTTTAATCAGCATCAGCTCCGAGTTGTAGCACCAGTATCTTTTGCGGTTCTCCCTTTAGGGAGTCAGAAGGTACCAAAGCGGGCAATTTACTCATACCTCAACGCTTCCACCGGATTCCTTGTAGCAGCCCGCCAGCTTTGCCAGAATACCGTTGTCATAGCAATTCCAATGGTTAATAAGCCTCCGGTTATATAAACCCAAAGACTGATCGCAGTGTGGAAGGCATAATTTTGCAGCCAGTTATTCATAACGTAATACGATAAGGGAGTTGCTGCAAGCAGCGCAACAAGTATCAGAATAACAATCTCTTTGGAAAAGAGGTAAACAATGTGGGCTGTTTGAGCTCCCAAAACTTTTCTAACACCAACTTCTTTCATTTTTTGTGTCGCGGTATATGCAGCCAGTGCCCACAAGCCAAGAACGGAAATAAAAAAAGCGAGCGCAGTAAAAATACTGACAATAAGGCCAAAACGTTTATCAGCTTTGTACTGACTATCATAAAAATTATTGAGGAAGAAATAGTTAAAACCGGCATCCGGGAAATAGGCATTCCAGCGATTTTTTACAAGGTCTAGTACCTGCTCCGGATTTTTACCTGCCGTCCTGATCGCTATAAAGCGGGGCGGTATCCAACTGATTCTTCCGTTTGGCAAAAACATAATCGGCGTATAATTATTTTCCAGGCCACGCTGATGCCAGTTTTTTACCACACCAATTATTGTCGAACTCTCCTGCTCTCCTTCCAAAACAACCTTTTTCCCGATCGCATCTTCCGGCGTTTTAATATTCAAAGATTGTAACGCCGCCTCGTTTACCAAAATACTTTGTTGCTCGTTTCCAAATCCTTTTTTGAACGATCTCCCGGACAGCAACTGCAGGTTGAAGGTTTCGACGAAATAATCATCCACCGGAAGCATTTCGTACAAACGGTGTTTTGTTTGCCCGTCTCCTTCCAAACGGTTGGAAGCAAAAAAAGCCACTTCCATTCCGGGAACCGAACCTGACAATGTCACCGATGCAATACCCGGATCTTCTCTCAGATTCTCGGCATACATGATCACTTTTTCATTCAAGTCAGTGCGACTCACAGGATAATTCATTACAATGGTCCGATCGATCTTCACCCCCAAATCCTGACTTTGCATAAACCTCACCTGTTGATAAACAATAAAAGTTCCGCAAATAAGAAACAGAGCGGAGGCAAACTGAAACACGACCAACGTTTGCCGCGTGGCACCGGCTTTCCTTGATTTTGTATAATTTCCTTTTAATATGAGCGCCGGCTTCACACGGGTCATCACAAAAGCGGGGTAAAAACCCGACAGAATAACTCCGAGCAACAAAACCGCCAGGGCTGATATCCAGAAAACCGGATGCTGTAGCAAAACCAAATCGATATTGTTTCCGGTGAGTCGGTTAAAAACAGGCTTCAAGAATAAAACCAGCAAAACAGCTACTACCATCGCAAGCGAATTGACCATCCACGACTCGGCCATGTATTGCCTAATCAGCTGTATTTTAAATGCACCTGCCACTTTTCGAACCCCCACATCTTTTGCACGTTCCATTGACCGGACCGTTGCCAGGTTTATGTAGTTAATCCACGCTGTCAGCAGAATTACAATGGCAATAACAATCAGGGTAATCAGCGACCGCCGGTTCCCTTTAATTTCTTTTTCGTATTGTTTTTGGGGATTCAGGTGGATTTGACCCAGCGGAACCAGCGAAATGGCCCACTTTTTCGATTGGAGTGCATCTCCGGTCTTATATTTCTCTGCCATCTCAGGAAACCCGTCTTCAATCGTTTTGGGAGAAATTCCCGGTTGTAACAGCAAATAAGTATAAGCCTCATGGAGATACCAGAATTCCCTCATCCAATTGGGCAGCGTGCTGTAGGAGATCAGGTAATTAAACCGAATATGCGAATTCTTGGGAAAATCTTCCAGAACGCCGGTTACTTCACAATCGTAAAAAGTAGTTCCGGTAGCAAAGGTCAGCAGCTTACCAACGGGGTTCTCGTCTTTAAAAAAACGTTTTGCTGCGTTTTCGGTTATCACCACTGTGTTGGGCCGCACCAACTGGTCTGAGGGTGTTCCCTCTTTCAGTTTAAAATCGAAAATACTAAAAAACGATTCGCCCGCGTAGGCAATGCCGTCTTCCCTGCTTCGTTCATTTTTGTAAGAAACGGTTTGTTCTTTATTCTGAAGACCAATCCGAACAAAATTTTCCACTCCGGCCATGTTATCGCTAATAGCACTGCCATAGCCAAACGAACTGGTTCCCCAGTCATCGGTTAAAACATTGTCTTCGTAAAACTTACTCTCAACACGGTAAATCCGATCGTGCAAATGATGCATTTTATCAAAGCTATATTCAAAACTCACATAATTGATAATGAGCATTGCTGCTGCGATCCCGATTGCCAAACCAGCAATATTAATCAGAGAAAAAAGTTTATTTTTTTGATGGCCCCTCCATGCCATTTTCAGATAATGCCTGAACATATTCGATGTTGCTTTATTGTTTTTTATCGTTAGTGGTTTTCTTTTAATTAGCTGGAAACTCCCACATTTCTTTATTTTTCACATACGAACCCACCTGGAGAAGTTTGCTTATGTCTTCAAAAACCAGGTAATCTGCTTTTTCCTGGATCATTACTCCTGCTAGGCTCCGGTTGTGAGTTGCGGTATTGATCAACATTCCGCGACGGCTGTTTTGCGGATTTGGAACGCAGGTAATCAAACGCAAATTTTCGCCCACAAACTTTTGATCAGTAAAGATGGTGTCGGCCTCAATTTGAAAGGGGAACAAATTACTATGCGTTTTCAGATACAAGTTACTCTCCATTGTTCCGTAAGCCATGACCCATTTATTGGAAAGATCTGTTTTTAAAGCCGTTGTATCAGGATACAGAACGGCGAGTTCGCCTTTCATTTGGCATATCCTTGATGTGTAGTCAAAAACACTTTGCAAACCAGACGCATCTGTTCCGTTGGTAGGGTAAATGATTGCAATATCCCGCTTGCCCAACACCTCCTGAACAGGCCCGGCAAACACAGGGTTGATCAGGTCTTCGTTGTTTGAACGGGAAAGCGAGTCAAAAACAGCTATCAGCTTCGGATAAAATTGAGTGAACGTAATATTCTTCGTATCCCTCTCCTGCTCAAACTGTTTTAATTTCTTCAGGATCGGTTCGATGTAAACAAAACGACGCGATTTTTCCATTCCCAAAAGATCTTCAGCAGCTGTTTTCTCCCCAATCGAATAAAGCATCCGGATATGAACAGCCCTTACAATGTGTTCGTTGATACAGGTAATCCATCGTCCGTAACTTATTGCGGTCATTTCTTTTTCAATCGGGGCAAACAAAGCTAAAGTTGCCTCAACCACCGGCTGGTAATTGTCGGTTAGCGGATTGATAAAGGAATGACTGAACTCGTGGTACAGGTAATTCGACAAACCGTCTTTGCTGTAATACGGAACTCCCTCTTTTATTTTATCAGCACTCAAACATCCGTAGATATCCATGTTGTTTTGCTGATCAGTTACCCGCATTCCGTAACCTCCGTACAACAAGGGCGATAAAACAACCGCATAGCTTTTTTTCGATTCGTTGTAATAGGCATTTATTGTGGTAACAGGATCATAGCCCTCAAGATCATTGACTGTGGATTCCACCATTTTCTCATAATAAGACAAATGATTATTCCAAAACTCAGCGAAATGACTTTCGGATGCAAACTGTTTTAATGCCAGACGATATTTCTCCAGGTTTTCGTCGCTGCCTGCCCGTTCAACTGTTCGGGGAGTAAAAGGATGTGTTTGTTCTAATTCAGGCACTTCGGATAATCGCAAAATCAAATCGAGCGGGGCATCCTGTACAAAACCGTGTTCTTTCATCAAATACCTGGTAAGGCGAACAGCTTCTGCTACTGACTCCTTTTCAAAAAACTGCATTACTTCGTTGCTGTATTCAAACTCCCGGTTCAAATACGGGTAACCCGCAATGTTTTGTACAACGCACAACAATTCCATACGAGGGTCTACCTCAATTTTTGTCTTTCCAACGTTTTTGAGAACCGGCTTAAATTGCTGAGCTGCACCCGGAAATCCCCAGCAAATAAATACCAAAATTAAGATCAGTTGTTTCATCGGTTTTATCTTTTCAAAATCAGGATTAAACTAATTAATATATCCTACTTCTGCATCGACGAGAGGTCGGAATTGCCAGCCCTTTCAACCCCTAAATCCCCCAAGGGGGACTTTTAAGCCGTTGCCTTATTATTGATCCTATTTTATTTATGACATTTTCTATATCATTCTCAATCTCTTCATTCCTGAATCGAATGACCTGGATATCAAACCGCTCCATTTCAGCTGTTCTTCCTTCATCGTATTCCTTTTGTGCCTTATGAATCTTTCCATCAAGTTCAATTACTAATCTTACTGTATGACAATAAAAATCAGAAATGAAAATATCTATTGGATGTTGTCGTCTGAACCTTAAATTCAATATTTGTTTATTCTTTAATCTTTCCCATAAGATTTTTTCGGCATCCGTCATACTTTTTCGTAAGGCTTTTGCCTTTTCTAAAATATCCGGTTTTGCTCCGAAATACATTGTCTTGTCTAATTCATTCATAACCATCATTATTTTTGTGTAAGGTTCTCCCCCTTGGGGGAGTCAGAGGGGTATAAACAAGTTATTCATACCGCAACGCCTCCACCGGGTTCCGTGTAGCCGCCCGCCAGCTTTGCCAGCTAACTGTTAGCAAGGCAATACCGAGCGCCATCAAACCTGCCAGTGCAAAAATCCACCAACTCAATGTGGTTTTGTAGGCAAAGTTCTCGAGCCATTTATGCATAGCATAATATGCAATCGGGCAGGCAACCACAAACGCAATGGCTACCCATTTCACAAAGTCTTTGTTGAGCATGGCCAGAATTTCGGATACTTTGGCACCGTTAACCTTGCGTACTCCTATTTCTTTGATCTTTTGCTGAATGTAGTATAACGACATGGCAAAAATACCCATCGACGAAATAATGATCGAAAGTACGGAGAACGCGCCTATCAGTTTTGAACGCCTTACTTCAGCAGTATACCACTGATCTACTTCCGAATCAATAAACCCCGATTCCATGGGCTTCCCCCCGGTGAATTCAGCCTGTGTTTCCTTTATGCGGCGCACGGTTTCAACAAGGTTGGGGCTATTCAGTTTCACAACAATACTCCAGGGGCTCGAATTGTCATCAAGCTGCCGGATAATGGCCGGCCCTACCTTTGTATGTAACGAACGAAAATTGAAATCTTCAATTATACCGAGGACCGGCAAATCAGCATCATAAAACTTAACGGTTGCCGGATTATCCCCTAAGTTCATTGTATTTACAGTAGTTCGGTTGATCCATACACCGTTTTTCGAATAGGCATTTTGAGTACTCTCTATTTCGAAACCAAAAATCTTCAGGTATAAACTGTCGCCATAAAATTCCTGAAAACTAAAAGGTTTATCTTCAAAAGTAAACGATTGGTTATTCCCGCCATCAATGGGCATCCCCCGGCAATAGGAAACTTCGTCAACTCCGGGAATCGACTTTAACCCGGCCCTGAAAGCCGCTTTCTGCCCGGCTTCGATGGTGTTGTCCATCCAAAACAGGTTGTCCGTCGCGAACTTCATATTGTAGTTTTGCATAAAATCCGCCTGCTTGGTAATAACCAAAGTACTCACCAGCAACACAATGGCAACTATGTATTGAAAGGCAATTAATATTTTTGAATAACGGGTGCGACTTTTAAACGTAAAACTTCCTTTTACGACTTCTACCGGGTTAAAGCGGTTCACAACCAAAGCTGGTACAATACCCGAGACAAAACCTGTAGATACAATTATCAGCAGTGAAACCAGCAAAAAGTTATTATTGAACTGCTGGATTAAATTCAGATTGGTATCCATTTGCCGGTTAAAAAACGGCTCTACCAGTAACGCCAGCAAACAGGCTACAATGGCAGAAAAAAAGCTTAGAAAAACCGACTCAGATATTTGTTGAAAAACCAGGGCACCTTTCGAGCTGCCAATGAGTTTTTTAATCGCAATTTCTTTGCTCCGGGTACCCGATTGCGCAACCGTAAGGTTAATGTAATTGATAATGGCAATCACCAAAATAAGCAAGGCAACACCTCCAAACAGAAAAACGGTTGATTTACTGTTCTGCCGTATCGTTCCGCCACCGCCGGAGTTGCTAAAATAAACTTCTGTTAATGGTTCAAATTTTAACTCCTTTGCAAAGCCTTCCTGATACATCCAATAGTCTTTTTTAAACTGTTCGAGTACAAACGGGGCTTTCGAGGGAAGATCGGTGCCTGCTTTTGCCAAAAAATAAATACTGAATGAGCTGTTGTTATTGCTTGTCAATAATTCCGGGTAGTTCCAAAATTCGGCCAGTTTATCAAAAGACACGATAACGTCGAACTTTTCGAACGTGGTTTTTTGCGACACATCCTCGATAATACCCGAAATTATAAATGGTTTATTCTGAAGTGTAAACGATTGCCCAACCGGGTTTTGTGATCCAAAAACCTTTTTGGCAAACGATTCCGAAAGCACGGCTTTATCCTTGGTTTCAAGCACTGTTTTGGGATCTCCTTCCAGCAAACGAAACGAAAACATGGTGAAAAACGACGAATCTGCCAACAGGTAATTTATCCTCAATTGCTTGCCTTCGGGAAAAACAACGCTGCCATTCATAATTGAAATTCGGGTATAGGCTTCCACTTCCGGGTTTTGATTTTTTACAAACTCCCCCGTCGGAGCGCTAAACTGCGCACTCTTTTCGCGGTACAGCCTGTATATCCGGTCTTTGTTTTCATGAAACTGATCAACCGATAACTCCTGCTTAATATACACACTAAGCAACAATACAAAGGTTAGCGATATGGCAAACCCCAGTATGGTTACAAATCCATACAGTTTATTTTTACTTAAAAATTTCAAAAATGCCTTTATCGAATGGTTTCTCATTGTCTTAGTTTTTATGGTTTATCTTTTTAACAAATTCAAAAGCTGCTAACAGCCTTTTCTGTTTTTAAGCCCCTTCAGGGCTTTGAGGTGAAAGATTATTCATACCGCAACGCTTCCACCGGATTCCGGGTTGCCGCCCGCCAGCTTTGCCAGCTAACCGTTAACATGGCAATACCAAGCGCCAGCAAACCGGCCAATGCAAAAATCCACCAGCTTAAAGTGGTCTTGTAGGCAAAGCTTTCCAACCATTTGCTCATGGCGTACCAGGCAACTGGTGTTGCAAGTACAAATGCAACTGCTACCCATTTTATAAAGTCGCTGTTTAACATGGTAAGTATCTCTGATACTTTCGCTCCATTCACCTTTCGTATACCTATTTCCTTTATCCTCCGGTTGATAGCAAATAAAACCAGGCCGACTAATCCAATACATGAAATAAGAATATTAACAATGGAAAATATGGCGGATAATCTTGAAAATTGTACCTCCTTCCGGTAATAAGTGGCAATCCGGTCATCGGCAAAAGAATAGCGGAACGGACTATCGGGCTTCAAAGTTTTAAAAACACGTTCAACATACTGAATGGAACTTTGTAAATCGCTTGAATTAAGCCTGACATTTGCAATCCACAGCGCTTCAGACGGATCGCATAACAAAGCAACCGGCTGAATACTGTTTTGAATCGGTTCGAAATTAAAATCCTCCACTACCCCCACTATGGGATGATTATTTAACTTCTCTTCAAGCGGATTTTCCATCTCAAAAGCCCTCGCCAAAGCCTGGTTTATAATATAGGCCTTTGATGTTTCATCCGTTTTAAGATCATGGCTGAAATCCCGTCCTTCAACAATTTTATATTTCATTGTTTTTGCATAATCCGGATCTGTAGGAATTCTCCGGTACAAAACTTTTTTACCATTTAATTCGTCGGCTATTCCACGGCGCACATCTCCAAAAATCCCGGAAGAATAAGCAACATTCTGAATGCGGGAATCTGCCAGCAATTTTCCCTTTATTACCTCGGCTTCCGATGTCGTCATGTTGTAAGCCCTTAGGTCGATATAAACCAGCAGTTCTTTGTCAAACCCTAAATTTTTATGATTGATAAAATTTACCTGCTTTTTTATGGTTATTGCTGACACAATAAAAAGAATGGCAATAAAAAACTGAATGATTATCAGAGGTTTGTTCAGCAAACCAGAAGAACCTTTTCCAAAGCTTTTCATTTTAATAATGGAGGAAGCAGGTACCTTTTTGAAATAATGCACCGGCACCATCCCGGAAATCAATGCGATGCCAAATAATAGTCCAAAAGCAACCATTAAATTGGCTGGTGATAATAGTGAAGAAAAATGATATTCTTCTTCCAGAATAGTTTGAAACGGTTGGTTTATTATACCTACAATCAATGTGGCCAGCCCAATTGAAACAGCAAAAAACAACAGGGTTTCAACCACTGAAATGATAATCACCTGACGCGGCTTTGCCCCAAGTATCTTTCTTACACCAAAGCCAAGAAGGTTATTTAAGGTTACCGCCGAATTTAAATTTATATAGTTAATAATGCTTATCATTAGCAGACCAACGGCGATAGACATCAAAAGAACAACAATCGATTTTTCGCCTTTATGAATCCACCTGTCACGGTTATTATCCCCAAAGTAAATGTCGTTCATGGCTTGGAGTTTGAACGCCTGTTCATACGACTTCTCTGAACAAAAAGTGGTGATTTTATCCTTGATGGAAGAAACATCTACATTTGGGTTGAACATTGCATAGGTATGAAAAGAACTGTTGTCCCTGTTTGTCAAAGCATCAGATCTATCATTGGGATCACCATTCCAAAGATAAGCCTGTACATCAAATGGAAGTATCGCATCAACCGTAAAGGTGGAATTGGAAGGCAGATCCTCCATTACCCCGGTAACCGTAAAATCACAAAGATTATTGTACCTGATAACTTTACCAAGCGGGTCTTTATCTCCAAAAATTTTCGCTGAAATGCTTTTCGTTAAAACAATTGAAAAGGGATTTAGCAATGCTTCATTTTCCTCCCCTTCAATCAGCTTAAAATCGAACATTTGGAAGACGGAAGGATCAAAACACATATCATACGGAATATCGACAACTGCGTTTTCATATTTGTAAAAGCCGTTTCCATTATGCCGGACACGTGTTGCCTCTTCAATTTCAGGGAAAGCACTTTTCAGCTCAGCCGCTAACAAGGGATTGGTGAAAGCAGTGCCATCTCCGGCATCAACCACCCTGTATATCCGGTCTCTGTTATGATGAAAAGCATCGACCTGAAATTCATTGTACACATACAAAAGCAAAAGCGACGACAATGCAAATGCAATTGCCAAGCCCCCAACATTAATTATCGTATAGCTTTTATACTTCAGTGCTTTCCTGTAAATTGTCTTAAATGCATTCATCATGACTGGTCGTTTAGTTCATTTTCTTCTATTCGTACCGCAACGCTTCCACCGGATTACGTGTAGCAGCCCGCCAGCTTTGCCAGCTAACTGTCAGCAATGCAATACCCAAAGCCAATAACCCGGCGAGCGCAAATATCCACCAGCTGAGCGTTGTTTTGTAAGCAAAGTTTTCGAGCCACTGATGCATCGCATACCAGGCAACCGGGATAGCAATTAGAAATGCAATAGCCACCCACCTTACAAAATCTTCATTCAGCAAAGTCATTACTTCCACTGTTTTAGCTCCGTTCACCTTTCGGATACCAATCTCTTTTACACGTCGCTGGATGATAAACATCGACAATCCGATCAGTCCTAGAATGGCTATCAAAAGGGCAATTACCATAAAATAATTCAACAACTGCCCAATGTTTTCCTCTGCCGTATAAAGCCGGTTAAAACGGTCATCCAGAAATTCATACGCAAAGAGATTATCCTGTACATTGTATTGCTGCCAGATATTTTCAATAAAAGCCAGTGTTTCTGCACGTTCAAAAGGAGCAATCCGAATCGATACCGAGTTAAAACTTTCGGAATCATACATCAGAATAACCGGCGCCAGCGGCACATGCAGGGATTCATAGTTGAAATCCTTTGTCACCCCGATAATTCTTTGGATCACTCCGTTGTAATTAATTTGATTGCCAATGGCATCTTCGGGAGAGTCCCAGCCAATTTTTCCGGCAGCCGTTTCATTTATGAGATAGCCTTTATTGGATTCATTCGATTTTTCAAAATTTTTACCCGCAGCCAGTTGAATTTTGTAGGCAGACAAAAAATCCTCATCAACCCGGATATTGGCCAGCCTGAAATTCAGCGGATTGGAACCCCCATCTGAAATGATACTTGCAGAACTGGAATCCCAAAGGCCTTGCGACGGTGTTCGTTTGGAAGCTGAAACTGAAACAATATTTGGATTTTGTGCGAGCTGCTGTTTGAATACATTCAATTTTTCGTTGAGTTGTACAGAAGACTGTATCACTACAATGTTTTCCTTATCCAGCCCCAGGTTCTTATCGTGCAGATAGTTTATTTGTTTGTAAACAAACAAAAAGGAAATCAGCAGGCTGATGGACACAGCAAACTGAAAAGTTACCAGGCCACCTCGAAAAGCACTGTTGCCTGCACTCATTTTTTCTTTTCCGCTTGAAAGCACCGGCTTAAACGACGAAACAATAAGCACCGGGTAAAGAATAGACAGAATTCCGGTAATAACAGCCAGAACAACCAGGCCTAAAACCAAATAAGCGCTTTCACTCCAAACAAAATGAAAATCATTTCCGATAATTCCGCTTATACGTGGAGCGATAACAGCAACAATTCCCAGCGTTACTGCAACCGCAACAAAACAAAAGGATACCGACTCCGCCATTAACTGCAGAATGAGGTATTTTTTTGATGCGCCAACCACTTTTTTGATTTTGATTTCTCGCAACCGCTTGGTGTACATGGCAACATTTAAGTTCATATAATTAATGCTGCCAAGCACGAGAATCAAAAACGCTACCGACGCCAGAATATAAATATAAGAACGATTGCTGTACCAGTTAAAATGAATATCGGGAAGACTTTCCAGCCTTAGTTTTGTCCACGAGGTACCATTGTCAAACTGTTTGTTTATAAAATCATCGAGCCTGGCATCAATATTTTCAGGCAGGTGCGGAATATATGCAAAGGTTTCGTAGTTGTTACTACCCCAGTCTTTCAACTCATCGGGGCCAACAAGCGATTCGTAGGTACTGAATGAAATATAAACTTCGGGGTTAAAATGGCTGTTTGGGCCCCAGTTCTGAAACACTCCCTGCACAACAAAACTGTATTTATTCCCCGATTCATCTTTTACATCCAGTGTCTTACCAACCGCATCTGTGGTTTCAAAAAAACGTTGTGCTGCTTTTTCTGAAACGATCAGTGTAAGCGGATTTCGTAGCAAATTCTCATTTTCAGGAAGACCCTTAAAATCAAAAATATGAAGAATACCAGGTTCTGCAAAACACGACTTGTTCTCAACAATTTTCTTATCTCCAACCTGAAATACCATTCCGGCATTCATCACCCTGGCTATTTGCTGAATTTCGGGTAATTCATCCTTTAGCAAGGGAGCAACCGGAGGAGCGACATTATCCAAATGGAGATTTACATTGCCATCAGGATCATAAAAATAGCGGTGTACCCGGTAAATGTCATTACTGTTTTTGTGAAACGTATCGTAGCTGAGTTGGTAATTTATCCAGACTGAAATGATAAATACACTCAGAAAACCCAAAATCAACCCAAAAATGTTGATGGATGAATAAAACGGGTTTCGTTTAATATTTCTGAAAATTGAATTGAAAAATCGTTTCATAACAAATCTCTTTTAAATTATTCGTAACGCAGAGCCTCCACCGGGTTACTAAAAGCCACTTTCAACACATGATAACTAATTGTAATGAAAGCGATAACAGCCACCAGTACAATTGCCACCAGGAATTCGCTGACAGACAATGGTTCTTTATAGGCTCCGGGCATGGTTTTATAAATATATATGGCAGCCGGACATCCTACCAGGATTGCAAAACCAAGCATTCCGATTACTTCGATGGAAAGCTGCCAATAAACGGAAGCAACTGAACTACCCAGCACTTTTCGAACCCCAATTTCCTTGGTTCGGCGTTTTACGTTAAACAGGATTAATCCGAACAAACCAATGGTGGAAACCAGTAAGGTAACCACAGCAAAGAACAAAAACATGCGTTTTATCGACTGCCAAAAGGGAATTGCCTGATCCAGGTAAAAAGCAAAACTAAAATCCTTGAACTCAAAGGGATCGTTAGGGAAAATATTCCCCAACTCAGTAGTTATCAAAGCTCTTGCTTTTGGCTCGTCGCCATTGAACCGGACACTTAACAAAGTTGAACCTGAAATAACATTACTATTCAAAAACATAATGTAATTTGGAATAGAATTGTGGACCGAAAAAGGATGGAAATCCTCAACAACGCCGATAACAGCAAAAGACCTTCCATCAAAAGTAATGTGTTTGCCAATTGGATCCCTCCATCCAAAAGCTTTCAATGCGGTTTCGTTAATAATACAGGCCTTGTTGTCGGTTAAATATTCTTTTGAAAAGTTACGGCCGTAAGCCATTTGGATGTTATAGGTCGGGATAAAATCATAATTTACATAATTGCGGCTTATCATTTCCCTTTCATCAGGTGCGGCCCCCTCCCAACTCACATATCCACCAATATTACCAATAAAAGGAATGGTACTGGAGAATGATATATCGTCAATTTCAGGATGTTGCAACATACTCGTTTTTACGGTCTCAAACGACATATTATCGCGGGGATTGATCTCGGTATATAATAGGTTGTTATTATCAAATCCCAAATCCTTGTTCAGAATAAAATTCACATGGTTGAGAAGAATAAAACTGACGATGAGCATAAACAGAGAAATGGAGAATTGGGCAGCTACCAGAATCTTTTTAATACTAATCGAGTTCCCACCGTTACTGAATATTTTGCCCTTGAGCACTTTCACCGGGCTGTAGGACGAAATAACCATCGAAGGATATAAACCTGACAAAACGCCCACGAGTAAACTTACCAGGAAAATGATAAGTAGTAACTGAGGATTATCCCATAAAGAATAATCAATATTTTTATTCAGCAAGTAGTTTAACAATGGAAAGGAAAACTGAGCCACAAACAAGGCCGTAACGGTCGCAAATAAGCTGTGCATAATAGTTTCGGCCAAAAACTGGACGGCAATCATTTTTTTTGAAGATCCGATTACCTTTTTAATACCAATTTCGGTTGAGCGCTGTGTAGAATTTGCCAGCGAAAGATTTACGTAGTTCACACTTGCCAAAATCAAAACCAGAATGGCTGCGAGTGAAAGAATTCCCATACCAATCATCATATCAGGTTGGCTATTGGGCGAAACGTGTAGTTTTGACAGCGGATGCAGATATGGCGAGCTTTTTTCAAAGTTCCGGACATGTTTAAAGGCGTCTTTGATTTTTGCATCAACAAGTTGGGGGTCAGCACCCTTTTTCAGCAAAACATAGTTATCAAATTCAATGTCGGTCCAACTTTCTCCAAACGCGTGTTCGCCGCTTAGTATCGGATAGGTTGGCATGGAAACCATATAACTTGGCTGAAGGTGCGAGTTTTTTGGAAAATCAACATAAACAGCAGAAACGGTAAGCGGAAATCGTTTCCCAACAATAACCTGTTTGCCAAGAGCATTTCCTTCCGGAAATAGCTTATTCGCCACAGTTTCTGAAAGAGCAATGGTATACGGCGAAGTTAAGGCACTTGTCTTGTCTCCTTCTTTCAGTTTAATCGAAAACAATTCGAAAACAGTATTTTCGCTCCAGTACCCGTTAAGCTCGTATAACTGACCACCATTCGAAAGTGTAAAGAATTGCCCCGATCCTTTTGCTCCTCCTGATACTTCACGCATCAGCAGCACCTTTTCAACTTCAGGTACATCGGCCATTAAATGAAAACGATAAGCAGGAGGACTGTATGTGCAGAAATTCGTCGGATATGAATCTTCCTGTTTGGTCTGCACACGGTATATCTGATCGTAATTGGTGTTGAATTTGTCGTAGCTGAATTCGTAGCTAATCATCACACTAAACAAAATAAATACCGCAAATCCGATAATAAGATTCGAAAGGTTAATCGCCGTAAAAACCATATTATGACGGATATTCCGAAGGATATTAAGGAAAAAATGTTTGATCATTCTATTGGTTTTTATTGGTCCTCATTAATTATTCATATCGCAACGCCTCCACCGGATTCCGGGTTGCCGCACGCCAGCTTTGCCAACTCACGGTTAACAGCGCAATTCCCAAAGCCAACACACCGGCCAACGCAAACATCCACCAGCTTAGAGTTGTTTTGTAAGCAAAGTTTTCGAGCCATCTATTCATAGCTAAATAAGCAACAGGCGTGGCCAGTACAAAAGCAATGGCCACCCACTTTACAAAATCTTTGTTGAGCATCGTAAGTATTTCGGATACTCTGGCACCGTTTACTTTACGTACTCCGATTTCCTTGGTGCGGTTCAGGCTAATCAGAAAAATCTGCCCGAGAATGCCCATACAGGTGAGTACAATGGCAATAAGCGAGAAAAACGTAATGGACTTTGCCAGCTTATCTTCTTTTGCATACATCGCCTGAAACTGACTGTCGTAAAAAGTAAATTCCATGGGATCGTCGGGCAGCATGTTTTTCCACACATTCCGCACTTCGTCCATTTGCTTCCCAACATTGCCGGGAGTTAAACGCAGCGAAAGTGTATTAAACCCGCGCTCCGGTTCATAAATAAGCGCTACCGGCGTCATCCCCGAATGCAGCGATTCAACATGGAAATTATTTACCTCTCCCACCACATTGTAGCCGCCGTCGCGGCCATTATTGTATTTTTTATCCTGAATGGTTTCCCAGCCAAATCGTTTTCTCGCAGCCTCGTTCATCATACAGGCCTGGTTTTTATCACCTGCCAAAAAATTCCGTCCATTTAACAGCTGAACGCCAAAGGTTTCAAGGAAATCATCCGAAACATACACGCAGTTCACCATAAACTCGTCTCCTTCCACACCGCTTCCCATCGACATGTTAATATGCCCGGGATATCCATTGCTCAATGTACTGCCTGCAACAAACGGAAGCTTTGTTACTTCGTTTTTCAATGCTTCGGGCCGCTCAAACAGGAAAGGCAGTTCGATCCTTACAAGATGCTCGTCCGTAAAACCCAGGTCGTAATGTTTTACATACTGCAGTTGTTTGAAAATAAGCATCACAACCGCAATCAGCGCAATGGAAACGGTAAGCTGAAATGTAAGCATGGCTTGTTTGGCCAGTTGTTTTCCGGTGCGTTTCCGGCCTCCCAACAGAAAGTCGGTAATGTTGAACCGCGACAAAACATAGAGGGGAGCCAGGCTGTTTAGCAAAATAATCCCGGCGATTGTAGCCGCAAATACAGGCAACAGCTGGTGAAAATTAACATCAGCCAGGTAAATATTCCGGCCAAAAAGCAGCGGAGAGAAAGGCAAAAGAACGGAAGCCAGCATCACTGAGATTGCGAGTGCAATAAAAATTCCAAACGAAACTTCGATCAGTGAATCCATCAGAAGATGCATTTTCCCTGCCCCGTTGGTTTTGTTGATTCCGATTTCCTTTAGCTTCGCATATTGCATGGAAACGGTGTAATTGAGGTAATTAATACTGGAAAGCAGAATGATAAGTATGGCAATCGAGAGAAAAACGATCAGCATTTTTGTGTTGCCTTTCGTGTGCGCATCGGTCCATCCAAGCTCTAAGTCAGAAAGATAAATATCGGCCAGGTTTTGCAGGGCCAGGCTGTCGGTTGATGCATTGAATTGCGGGATGGTCTGGTTTAGTTTTTCAGCAAATAGATCGGAGTTGACTCCGTTTTTTAGCAAAACAAAATGCTCTGCAGGATAAATACACTCCCCGTTGTTGCATTCCTGGGCCATCTGAAATTCTTTGTTGTCGCTGTTTAAAAGCAGTTCGGCCCTGAAACTTGAATTGCGGGGCAAGTCTTTCATAACAGCCGTTACAGTGGCCGTAAAAAATTCTTCTTTTACTGTCCGTCCCAGTGGATTCTTATCGCCAAAAAGCTTTTTTGCCACCGATTCACTTATCACTGCCGAGTTGATTTGCGAAAAAGGTTCTTCTTCCAGGCTGGACAAAACTTCTATCGAAAAAACATCGAAAAAGCGGTTGTTTGTGGAAACCACGTATTCAATCCGGCTATAATTTTTTGTTTCGGGATCTTTTAAGGTAATAGGATAATAAGAAAGTCCCATCGGGCAAGTAGCTTCAATATCCGGGTAGTTTTCAGAAAGTGCCGCATTTAGTTTATAATCGAGCCCTGAACGGCCTTTTTTTGCATCGAACACCCGGAATACATTCTGGTAATTGGTAAAATGCGTATTCACATTGTGTTCGGCATTGTAAAACAGCCCAATAAGAATACAGGCCGTAAACCCAATGGCAAATCCACCAATAATCAACGATGAATACAAGGTATTTTTTAAGAAGTTCCTGATGGCCAGTTTTATTTTAAATCGAATCATAATTTTCTACTTGTTTTGATACCTGCTAATGTCTAAGCTTATTATTCATACTTCAACGCTTCCCCCCACAAGCAGTCGGGATCTTCGCTCTCCTCTATTCATATCGGAGAGCTTCGACCGGGTTGCGGTTGGCAGTGCGTGTATAATTAATAGCAGCAATTAAAGCTACCAACAGCAATACAAACAGGCTGCACATCACAAAAATGCCCCAGTGCAGATCGATTTTGGCAGCAAAGTTCTGCATCCATTTGTCCGATGTCCACCAGGCTCCCACCAGGCCTAAAAGCACTGCCGGAAATGCAATAAATTCCAGGTCGGAAATAAAACTCCGCAAAATATCGGCAAGATTTGCACCTGCTATTCTTCGGATAGCGAGTTCCTTGCGCCTGCGTGCCGCTTCGTTGGAAGTATAGCCCAGCAAGCCAATAATTGTAATCAGCAGGATGATTGCATTTCCGGCCATCATCGCATTCCGAAAGCCTTGCTCGGCCTGGTAACTGTGGCGTTGTTCCTGTTCAAGGCTTTTTACCACGGCATCCTGAAACGGAAGAAAGCGGTTAAAAATGCCGGTAATCTTTTTCAGCATTCCTGCCTCCGCCGTTTCGCTGGCTTTTACCAGGATGTAAAAGGAGAAAGACGGACGCCCGGCTCTTATCTGTTCAAATTTTTCTGCGGGATAGTAGAAGAATACGGAAGGTCGCGAATCAGGATCGGTAATTGTTTGAACAATAAAATCGGGGAATACCCCACGGATGGTTGTTTCTCCGTGCTCACTGATCTTTACCTGTTCGCCTATCACATTCTGCCAGCCGTTAAAAGCCTTCAGTTTCCCAGCCCCTTTTTCACTGATAAGCACGTCGTTGGCAACTGCATTCTGTGGAGAGAAGTTTTCTCCGTGCGTTACCGGAATATTTAAAATCGAAAGATAATTTTCATCCACAAAATAGAAGTCGGCCACATTAAAAAGCTCTTTTTCGCCATCGGGCGAATTGATATTATTCCCTGCTGCTCCTTCAATCGGCACTCCACAGCCAAGCCCCACTTTTTCAATTCCGGGAACTGAACGCAATTCATTTAATACTGTTGAAATTTTGCCGGCATCCATACCACTGGTTGAGCCATAATAAACTCCGCGGGTGTTGTAGCCATGATCGGCCGTTATTACACTGTTGTATTGCATGCTCACAATCACCAGCATGGTCAGGATAAAAGAAGCGCCTATAAACTGAAACGAAAGCAACACCAGCTTCCATTTGTTTCTTTTTTGCTGATAACTGCGAAAAGCCGTAGCCACCGGGATGCGGGAGAAAAAGCGCCCCGGCAAATAGCTGGTTAAAACCACCAGCAATACAATCAGTAAAAGCAAAGGCCAGATAACAATGGGATTTACCACCGAAATAAGTTTATGCCCCAGTTGCGCCTCGGCCAAAGGTTTGATCAGCAGGATAATTAGTACCGCCCCCAGCACCGAGAGTAGGAACAGCACAAAAGTCTCGGAGAAAATAAGCTGCTGCAGGTTCCGGGATTCGGCCCCGCAGGTTTTATGAATGGCCGAGCTTTTGGCACGTTTTATCAACGCACTCAGCGTTAAAAGGGTGTAGTTCATCAGCGATACAAAAAGTACCGCAAAAGCGATGGTGGCAAGGATAAGAATCATATCGCGCATTCCACCAGAATGTAATTTTTTAATGGGTTTGAAAGAATACGTCAATACCACCCCGCCCTGTTGCTGTTCCAACTCTTCTATATCCTGGTACTTTACCTGCATTTTACGAACCGCTGTGGCCAGACTCTCAGGCTTTATTCCCGGAGCCAGTTTTACAGCAGCATAATACCGATCGTTTCCCAGCCAGTTGGTAGAACCATCCCACGAGAAAAACCGTCCGGTGGAAACCATTGAAATAAGCACATCGTATTGGTAATTTGTATTTTCCGGCAATTCTTCAAAAATGCCCGCAATGGTAAGCTTTCTTCCCGGGTATTCTTTTAGTTCAATGATTTTCCCGACTACGTCTCCCCCCATTTCTGAGGCAATTTTATTGGATACCATGCAAGTCATCGGACGTTGAAGTATCTCTTGCGGATTTCCGCTTATTACCGGCCGGGGAAGAACATCGAACAAAAACTCATCGGCCAGCGAAAAACTTGCCTGGTAGCTTTTTTTATCCTCAGTATAAAAAACGGATGAGCCAATACTGTTAAGGCGTGTAGCCGCTTCAATGCCCGGAACTTCGGCTTTCATTCCGGGAGCCACTGCCCCGCTCACCCGAAAGTAACTCTCCATTTTATCCGAAGATTTATCGCTTATAAAGTTCTCGTGTACGATGTAAATACGGTTGGCATCGGGGTAAAAACTATCGAAGCTGTAATAATACAACACCTCCGACAACAGCAAAATACCAAACGCCAGGCCGGCAGTTAAGGAAATAATACGGGTAGTAGTGTGTTCCCCTTTCCGAAACAGTCGGCGAATTGCGAGTTTAAAAAAGTTCATTCTATGCGGTTACAATTAATTTTTCTGCGAATAGACAGCATCAATAAGTTCCCGATTTAATACCTACTAGCTATTACTACATGTACTAGCCCGGGAACTCTCTTCATTCATTGTTTTGTTTTCAGCTTTGAGGCAGTGGAATAAAATATCCACAATATCTGGCTTACTAAAGTATCTCAGCCATTCTTTCGTTTACGTTTTCGGTGAGCACTTCGCCATCGAACAGGTTAATTACGCGATGAGCAAAACCGGCATCGTGCATCGAGTGGGTAACCATGATAATGGTAGTTCCTTCACGGTTCAGTTCTGTTAAAAGATTCATGACTTCGAGGCCGTTTTTAGAGTCGAGGTTACCGGTTGGCTCATCGGCCAGTATCAGCTTTGGATTGGCCACCACCGCACGCCCAATGGCAACACGTTGTTGCTGACCACCCGAAAGTTGCTGCGGAAAGTGTTTGGCACGGTGCCCGATTTTCATACGTTCCAAAACCGCGTTTACCATTTCCTTTCGCTCACTGGCTTTTTTCTTTAAATAAATCAACGGCAGTTCTACGTTTTCGTAAACCGTCAGTTCATCAATCAGGTTAAAACTCTGGAACACAAAACCGATGTTTCCTTTGCGCATTTGTGTACGCTGACGCTCTTTGTACGAGCCTACTTCGGTGCCATCAAAAAAATAATTGCCACCGCTCGGATTGTCCAATAAGCCAATGATGTTCAGCAGGGTGGATTTCCCGCAACCCGACGGTCCCATAATGGCTACAAATTCGCCCGATTTAACCTGTATGTCAACTTCGTTTAAAGCGAATGTTTCTACTTCCTCTGTCCGGAAGATCTTTGTGAGTTTTTCTGTTCGTATCATTTTATTGTTTTAGTATAATTTTTCTATTTCAAAATCAACTTGTCGTTATCTCCAAACAAGTCGTAACCTGAAGTTATTACTTTTTCACCGGATTCGAGGCCTTCCAGCACTTCGTAGTATTTTGGGTTTTTGCGCCCGATACGGATGGAGCGCTTGGTGGCAAAACTTCCCGACGGATCCACCACGTATATCCACTGGCCTCCGGTACTGTTAAAGAATCCGCCCAGGCTCACCAATGTCGATTGCTCGGGCTGCCCCAATTGCAGGTTGATGTAGTAAGTCTGCCCGGTTCTGATGTTATCAGGACGCTCACCCGAAAAGACGAGATCAATTCTAAATTGTGAATTCCGCACTTCGGGATATACCTTTTTTACCACCATGTTGAAAATCTTTCCCTGGCGTTCGATCGTTGCCGAAAGGCTTCTTTTTACCCGGTCGATGTAATGTTCATCAATCATTGCTTCCACTTTGTAGTCAGTCAGTACGTTAATCTGCCCAATGCGCTGGCCTTTCCCGATGCTTTGCCCGATTTCGGCATCCAGCATTCCCAACTGCCCGTCAACCGGGGCTTTTACATTCAGGTTATCAAGCCGTTCGTAAACAAGGTCGAGCGTCTTCTGCATTTTTTGAAGGTCCTCCTCCAACTGGATCATTTCGCTGGCACGAATCATCGAATCGTTCTCCGCTTTTTGCCGGTTAATTTCCTCCAGTTGAATGGCATATTCGTAATCTTCCTTTGCCTGCAGGTAGCTTTCTTTCGAAACCAGTTCGTCGTTGTAAAGCGCCTTTTGTTGCTCAAAGTTCCTTTTCTTTTTAATGATTTCGTATTCTGAATTCAATAAATTTCTTTTCGACTCAATCTGCTGGGTTTCAAAATTAATGCGCGTTTGCCGCAACATGTTTTGTTTTTGCGCCAGGTTCGATTCGCTGTTCATAATGTTTTCGTACAACGACCGGTTTTCCAGCACCAGTATTACATCACCTTTGTTTAGCATGGTTCCTTCTTCAATCAAGCGTTCTTTCACCTGCCCCCCCTCTTCAGCATCGAGGTAAATGGTTGAAATGGGTTGAACAGCCCCATTGGTGCGGATGTAATCATCGAAATTCCCCTGCGCCACCTCTTCAATCGTTATTTTTTCCGGGTCAACCCGCAACGAAGAAACACCCGAACTCATTATTAATTTTACGATCAGAAACAGAAACACAAGTGTTCCAACGGCATAAATAATGTGTTTGGGCCTGATGCCTTTTTTCTTCTCTATTTTTCGATCCATTGCCATAACAGAAATATTTTCAGGATAATTTTTATTCTATTTAATTGTTTACTGACGAAAACCAAACACGGGCTTTCCAAGGTACACATCAATTGTTTTTTGCTTGATGGTGTATTGAAGTTTTGTTCTTAGTAAATCGCTTTTGGCCTGGGCCAGAATATTTTTTGAATCATACAGTTCAATAATACTAATAAGCCCCTGGTCCAGTTTTTTCTCTGCCGCATCGTAGGCAACCTGTGCAAAATCAACCTGTTTTACCAGCTGATTATATTCAGCTATGAACGACTCCAATTCCTGCGAATTTTGGGTGATCTCGTTTAGCAGTTCCTGCGATGTTTTTTCCAATTCGGTTTGGGCTTGCAAATAACTCAAACGTGCAAGCTTTACATCCGACCGCAATCCAAAGCGCTGAAAAACCGGAATATTAAGGGATAAACCAACAGATTGGCCTGCATTGTTTTTAAACTGGTCGCGCAAGGTAGCCGTATTGTCGCTGCCCTTTGTTTTGAAGTAATACGACGAATATCCGCCTGAAGCTGTGAGGCTTGGCCACAGGATTCCTTTTGCAATGGATAGGTTTTTCTGCGCAGCCTTCGTCCTGAGTTCCTGCGCTTTAATGGTGGGGTAAAAATCCAAAGCCCCGGTGAAGATATCGGATGCAGGTCTGGCTTCCGCTCCCGCTATGCCAATTTCGGGTGTTAGCAAATCGATGCTGAAATCAGTGCCCGGATCAAAATTCATGGCCTGTTTGAGGTCGAGCATAGCCGTTTTATAATAATTCTGAGTTTGGATCAGGATCAACTCTTCCTTGGCCAGCCGCGATTCCATTTCCAGCAGGTCCGACTTGGCTTTTAGCCCGAGGTCAACCTGTTTCTGGGTACGTTTCAGGTTCATCTCCGACAATTGTTTTTGTTCTTTTACAATTTCTGCCAAACCATAATAGTAAACCGCATTGTAATAGCCCTGCATTACGGTAAAGGCCAGGTTGTACTTTTGCATTTTCTCGTCTTCCAAACCGGCCAGGTAGTTCATTTTACGGTACGAAATGGTGTTTTGCCGCGTAAAACCCCTGAAAACGTCGATCCCGGCCGACAAACCAAAACTACTGTAGAACTGGCTCATATTTATGTATTCGTATTTATCAAGGTCAAGCGATTTACCGTAGGAATTCGATCCGCTTGCCCCCATTGAAATACTTGGCAGAAGGTTTCGTTTCGATTGGTTCAGGCTTTCCTTGTTTATTTCATTCTGAATACCGCTTTTCTTTACATCCAGGTTGTTGGCAATGGCATACTGAATACATTCTTCAAGTTTCCATTCCTGCTGTGCCGCGGCACCAAATCCAAAGGATAAGAGTAGTACTGAAATTATTATTTTATTGATATTCATATCCGGTTATTATACTATCGTCCTCAATTAGTGCCAAAAAAATGCCACGAATCATATTTAACTACAAGCCAACGCATTACCCATATAAATATTAAATCTCAAATGACTGATTGTAAAATAATTTTACAAAATATGTCAAATAATTAGACACGCGGTTTGAAATATTTTTGGCACAAGTTAACTTTGAAGGAGTTGTTGGTTTGAAATCAGAAAACGGGATGCTGAATTACCAGATTCCGAAGAATAAAATAACCGAGTTGAGCCGCATCTTTCTAAATTATACCTGTAAACAAAAAAATGAGTTGGATAAGAATATGGGTACATTTGGTTTTCACCACAAAAGATAGGTTTCCTTTTTTGAACACGCGGGAAATCAGGAAAAAGGTATTTTACCACCTATCAGAGAATGCAAAAGAAAAAGAAATATGGTTGGATAAAGTAGGCGGCCATAAAGAACATGTTCATTGTTTAATCTCAATTGGGAAAGAGCAGACAATTAGCAAAATAGCTCAATTAATCAAAGGAGAATCTTCTTTTTGGATCAACAAAAATGAGCTGATCCCTTATAAATTCTCGTGGCAAGACGATTTCTGGGCAGTTAGTGTAAGTGAAAGTCATATTGAAAGAGTAAGAAAATATATTGACAAACAGGAAGAGCATCACGGGAAAAAATCTTTTGATGAAGAAGTGGAAATGTTCATGGAAAAATACGGTTGGAACTACCTCTCCGAAGAAAGAGGCCAATGAGGCTAAAGCCCTGATTTTGTGTTTCACGATAACCGTTCACTGAAGTGAACGAAAATATTAAAACAAGAAAACAGGTTGATGAATTACCGTTGGTTTCAACCAACGGAATACAAAGAACAAAAAGACTGGCTTCAGCCACATAAATAACAAAAAATGACCAAAGGGAAACTACTGATTGTGGACGATAACAAAAGTATCTTAAGCGCACTTGAGATACTTCTGCAAGATGATTTTGATGAAATTAAAACCATCGCCAATCCCAACCTCTTGCCTTCATTGATCGAAAGTGGCAACTACGACCTGGTTTTGCTCGACATGAATTTCTCGGCAGGTGTTAACACCGGAAACGAAGGGCTGTACTGGCTTTCGCGTATACAGGAGTTACGCCCCGATATGGAAGTAGTACTGTTTACTGCCTATGGCGATGTGGAACTGGCGGTTAAAGCGCTCAAAAAAGGCGCTTCCGATTTTATCCTGAAACCCTGGGACAATGAAAAGCTACGTACCACTTTGCTGAATGTATACAAGCTTCAGCAATCCAAAAAGGAAATCAAGCAATTAAAACGCAAGGAAAGTGCGCTGAAGAGTGAAATCAACAAAGACCGGTATTTTATTATTGCCCAATCGCCACAAATGCGCGAATTGCTGGCACTGGTTCGGAAAGTGGCACAAACCGATGCCAACGTACTGATTACCGGGGACAACGGAACCGGCAAGGAACTGATTGCCCGCGAACTACACCGGCACTCGAAACGGGCCGGCGAAATTATGGTGGATGTGGATATGGGTGCCATCGCCGAAACACTCTTCGAAAGCGAGCTTTTTGGACATAAAAAAGGGGCATTTACCGATGCCCGGGAAGACCGGACCGGAAAAATTGAAAACGCCAGCGGAGGAACTCTTTTTCTGGACGAGATCGGAAACCTGCCGGTTCACCTTCAACCCAAATTACTGGCTGCTTTGCAAAACCGCGAAGTTACGCCCATTGGCAGCAACAAAACAGTTCCCGTTGATATCCGGCTGATTTGCGCCACCAACCGTAACCTGGATGAAATGGTAGCCGACGGTGCTTTCCGCGAAGACCTGCTTTACCGTATCAACACCATTCACATTGAAATTCCTCCGCTGCGCGAACGCAGGGAAGACATTGTTGCCATTGCTGCTTATTTCCTGAAAATCTATTGCAACAAATACCGGAAACCCGAAATGCACATCTCCGAAGCGGGGCTTCAGAAACTGGCCAACTACCAGTGGCCGGGCAATGTACGCGAACTTCAGCATACCATCGAAAAAACCGTTATTCTATCGGATAAGAAAGAGCTTACGCCCGATGATTTCTTTTTTAAGCCCGTAATGCCGGGGATGGGCGATATTTTTGATGGAACCATTGAGGAAATGGAGCAAAAAATGATTGTGAAAATGTTGCAGAAAACCGGCTCCAACCTGTCGGCAGCAGCAGAACAGCTCGGGATTACCCGGCAAACACTGTACAACAAAATGAAAAAATACAACCTTTAAGAAATGGTCAGTCAGCACATAAACCGACAAATCATCATCCGCGTTTTTTTGCTGGTGGGAAATGCCTTGCTTTTTAGCTGGATGATCTTTCACGCAAAAGTGTACGTTCTCGCCGTTTTTCTACTGCTGGTACTGGTTATTCAAATTGCAGAACTGATCAATTTTCTGAACCGTACCAACCGAAAAATCGCCTATTTTTTTGATGCCATCCGAAACGAAGACTCCACCCTGAACTTTCCGGCACAAACAGGCAGCAGGTCTTTAAACGAACTAAATTCGGGGCTGAATAAAGTAAACGAGCTGATAAAAACCATTAAGTTCGAGCTACGCGAACAGGAACAGTATTTCCAAACCATCCTGGAACATGTATCTACCGGAATAATTACCTACAATGAAAAAGGAACCATTTTTCTGGCAAACAAAGCAGCCAAAAACCTGCTCGGACACGAACATCTTACCCACATCAACCAGATCATCCGAATTGATAAAAAACTCTTTACTACCTTAAAAGAATTACAGCCCGGCGACAACCGCCTGGTTAGTTTCAATAACAAAAACGGGTTGATCCAACTCTCGTTAAAATCCACTCAGTTTAAAACCGCCAGCGATCATCTTCAGTTGGTGACTTTCCACGATATAAAAAACGAGATGGACACCAAGGAACTGGAAAGCTGGATAAAGCTCATCCGGGTAATGACACACGAAATCATGAATACGGTGGCCCCGATTACCTCGCTTTCTCAAACCATTCTGGGCTATTTCAGAAACCTTGACGGAGCCACACCTTCCGAAAAAATAATCGCGAATACAATGAAGGGGCTTGAAGTCATTAATGAACGGGGAAGCGGATTGATCAGCTTTGTGGATACTTACCGTAAACTAACACGTATTCCGCCACCCGAGAAGAAGACCATCAAAGTCGGCCAACTCCTGGAGAGCATTATCACCCTTATCCGTTACGAACCGCTAAACAAGGAAGTACAAATCGACTGGAGCCAGCACCCTGCCGAACTTGAAATATCAGCTGACAAAAAGCAAATTTCGCAGGTATTGATCAACTTGCTTAAAAATTCGCTGGAGTCGCTGAAAGACAGTCATGACGGGAAGATCAACATAAAAGCAGGCTACAACGAAGAAGGACGTGTACAGATATCGGTAACGGATAACGGGCCGGGAATCCCCGATGAACTTATGGATAAGATTTTTGTGCCCTTTTTTACCACCAAAGAATCGGGTTCCGGAATTGGGTTGAGTCTTTCGCGACAAATTATGTTGCTGCATGGCGGCAGGTTAAAAGCCGATTCGAAACCCGGAATACAAACCGAATTTGTGCTGGAGTTCTGATTGAATGCCTCATATGCAGAGTATTGTGATGGAGATAAAAAATGAAACATGTATAACTGAACCGGATCGACGGCGACATATTTCAAGCTCATTATTCAATATGTTAGCAATTTATCAAAAATACGTTCAACTTGCTGACACTTCTCAAGGAGATATAACTCTATTTTCTATCTTGCAGAAAAATATTTCAGGTATAAACAGACTTAACGAAAATGGCTATTATGAATCCACAGGCTGCAGAGCTTAACAACATTATTCAGGAAAAAAGTGCGATTGTTTTTGACATGCTTTCCGAAAGGGGGAAAAATATTTTCTTTCCGAAAAAGGGAATTTTAGGACAAACAGCCGAAGCAAAAGGCACAAAAATTAATGCGACCATTGGTGCTGCCATTGAAGACGACGGCACGCCCATGCGTTTGGAAGCCATTGCCTCCAAAATCAATATGGACCCGGGACTCGTATTTCCCTATGCTCCGAGTTTTGGCCGCCCCGATATTCGCGCCAAGTGGAAAAGCATGATCTACGAAAAGAATCCTTCGCTGAACGGTGTTGAACTGAGTTTGCCGGTTGTAACCAATGCCTTGACACATGGAATCAGTATGGCCGGTTATATGTTCTGCGATCCCGAAGACGAGGTAATTGTACCTGATCTGTTTTGGGGAAATTACAACCTCACACTTACCAGCATGTACGGCTGTGCCCTTACCAAATATAACCTGTTTAAAAACGAAGGATTGGATCTGGAGGCTTTTGAAGCTAAACTGAATGAAGGCGGTATTGGAAAGAAAGTTGTGATTCTGAATTTCCCGAACAACCCTTCAGGTTATACACCAACTGTTGAAGAACAAGATGCCATTATTGCCATCATAAAAAAAGCGGCAAACAAAGGAAATAAGATCGTTGCCATTACCGACGACGCTTATTTTGGCTTGGTTTACGAAGAAGGCATTGCGCAGGAAAGTATTTTTACGCCGCTTGCCCAGTTACACGAAAATGTACTGGCCGTAAAAGTGGACGGAGCTACCAAGGAAGACTATGTTTGGGGCTTCCGGGTTGGTTTTATGACCTATGGCATTAAGGGCGGTGACGCCGCATTGTATGGTGCGCTTGAATCGAAGACGGCCGGTGCTATCCGTGGCAATATTTCGAATGCAGCCAATATTTCACAGTCGTTGTTGCTGGCAGCGTTTGAAAGCGAAGAATATACCACGCAAAAAGAAGCGAAGTACGACATTATGAAACGCCGCTACGACGCAGTAAAAGAAGCTTTAAAAGAAGAAAAATACAAAGAATATTTTGAAGCGATTCCTTACAATTCGGGCTACTTCATGTGCGTACAATTGAGCGACGGCCTGGTTGGAGAAGAAATCCGCCAGTTGCTGATTCAGAAATACAGCATTGGCTTGATTAGCCTTGGCAACGTGCTGAGAGTTGCATTCGCCGCGGTGGCCGCATCGGATGTAAAAGCAATATTTGAAGGAATTTACGAGGCTTGCAAAGAGTCGAAGAAATAGATCATTGGTGCGCAGATGACGCAGACTCTACAGATAATCACTGAAAATATTAGTGACGATCCGTTAAGTCAGCGTTATCTGCGTTCTTTTTTGATTTGTTCTTTCAGCTCCTCAAATTTGATCATTTGCACTCCCAGCTTTTTCCAGTTTTCAAAAGGAAGCGGGATATTGGGTAATTCCTTAATCGCGTCTTCTACCACATAAACCTTTTCAACCTTTTTCACCAAGCCCAGAACGGCATCGTTTACACAAACATTGGTGGTTACCCCGTAAACAATCACTTCCTGCGGTGAAAGTAACTTCAGAATTTCAGAAGTATGCGGGTTGCCCATAAATACATCAAATGCATCCTTTCGGATCACAATTTCCCGAGCTGTATTTACTTCTTCCAACGAAGCATATTCCTTTTCCCAATCAAAAAACAGCGGGTTTTCGGGAGTGGTTTCGGCAACATATTCGGCGCCCGTGGTATGAGCCATGCAATGCTCAGGAAAGGTTTTGACAAAGTCGGGATTTACAGAAAGTTCGGCTGAGCCCTTGTAATGAAAATCAGCAGTACTTATCACCCGAATGTTTTCATCCTTTGCGAGCTCAGATATCTTTTCCCAAACCGGTTTCAACAACTCGGCACCGGGCACATAAAGCTTTCCTTCGGGCTCTACAAAATCCACCTGCGTATCTACGTTCCAGAAAAGTACATCTGTTCTCATTTCAATGCTGTTTTAAATACCTCCTAAAGGTATACCGAAATTCAGACCTCTGCAAAAAAGAAAACCCGGATCTTCCGACCCGGGTTTCTCTATAATCATTTCAATTTATTCCAAACCTTTTTCAAGAAAGCTTTTGAATTCCTCCTCTTTAAAAGTAACCCCCAATTCATATTCTGTTCCATCTGGTTCAACAATTACATGAAACGGAATACTGTTGGTTCCGTATTTTGAAATCTGAATATCCAGATTTTTTTTGCCAAGCGTCTTTAGTACTTTGCCGTCTTCTTTCGAAGTCACCCATTCGCTTTCATCCAACTTGGTACGATCATCGGTATACAAACCAATAACTACGTATTTCTCCGACATCATTTTCATGACATCCGGATTCAGCCAGACCGAATTTTCCATTTTTTTGCAGTTGGCACAGGCATGGCCTTTAAATACCACCAGTGCAGGTTTTCCCTGTTCTTTGGCACAAGCCAAACCTTGTTCGTAATCGAAATAGCCGCTCAGTCCGTTGGGCAAATGAAGCTTATCGCCATATTTGGCCGGGCCGCATTCCGCCTGTTGGGCTGTCGCATGACCGGCAGAAGCAGTGCCTCCCATTACAAAACTTTGTTCGCTGGCCGGCGGTATCAATGCTGAGATTGTACGCAGCGGCGCTCCCAAAAGACCGGTAAACAAATACACAACAAAGGTGAAAGTTGCGATTGCCAAAAACAAGCGTCCTACTCCCACATAAGGCAGGTCGCTATCGTGTGAAAACTTGATTTTTCCGATAAAATACATTCCCAACAGGAAGAACACCACAATCCAAATCGACAGGTAAATTTCGCGGCTTAAAATTCCAAAGCCATAAACCTGATCGATGTTGCTCAGGAATTTTAATCCAAACGCCAACAGGATGAAGGCAAAAACAACTTTAATGGAATTAAGCCATCCACCCGATTTTGGCAGCTTGCTAAGGGCCGACGGGAAAATTGCCAACATGGCAAACGGAGTTCCAAAAGCCAACCCAAAGAAGAACATTCCGATCAACGGGCGCATTCCTCCGTGCTGTACTGCTTCAATAATCAACGCACCAATAAAAGGTCCGGTACACGAAAACGAAACAATTACCGTAGTAAGTGCCATAAAGAAAGCTCCGACAAGCCCTCCTTTATCAGCTTGTGAATCGGTTTTATTCACCAGGCTATTGGGCAAAACCATCTCGAATGCGCCAAAGAATGAAATGGCAAAAACCAGGAAAAGAGTAAAGAACAACAGATTGGGAATCCAGTGGGTACTTAAGATATTTCCCACATTCGGGCCAAAAATACCAATGGAAAACAGTGCTCCAAGCAGCGTAAAAATGGCTACGATCGACAAGCCGAAAAACAGACCGGTACGAACTGCCTTGGCCCTGTTTTCACTTCCACGCATAAAAAACGAAACCGTCATTGGGATCATCGGGAACACACAGGGAGTAAGAATAGCCGCAAACCCAGCCAAAGCCGAAATCAGAATAAAAAGCCACAGTGATTGACCGCCAGCCGAAGCTGATGCCCCGGTCTCATTAACAGTACTTTTAACTTCTGTTGTTTCTGCCGCTTTGGCATTCTGGTTAAATTTGAAAGAAAACTCACTTTCTTCAGGAGGCGTACAAGTTTCATCGTTACAACTCATAAAAAGTACGTAGCCCTTTATTTCCACCGGGGCGGAAGACTTCAGTTTTATCTTCTGGGTAAGCAGGGCCTTCCCGCCAAAATAACCAACGTTCATTTGAAAGGTCTCGTCGAAATGAATCTCGGGTACGGGATCTTTCTGAATGCTTCCGACAAAATCGAACAAGGTAGAATCTTCAAAAACAAAAGTGGTAGCTATGGGGCCACCTTCCGGAAGATCGGTATCGTACAAATGCCAGCCATCGTCGATGGTGGCTTCAAAGATCAAATCAACCTCGTCTCCGTTTTGGTTGGAATCAAAGCTCCATTTGGTAGGATTTACGATTTGAGCCTGAACAAGTAAAGTGGTAACAATAAGTGCGAGTACAAAAGTTATTTTCTTCATACCATATTTTTTCTAAAATGTGTCACAAAAATACATGCAATAATATAAATACTTCAATAAACAAATCATATTCCGATAGGTTTTTTAAGTTATTTTTTGAATCCGGAAGGGAACTTTCATCTATCGGCTATTTACCCGGGCAAAATGCCACTTTCAGTAAAAAAGAAAGCCGTTCTGCATGAACGGCCTTTCTTTATAAAATAATTTCTTCCTGGTTCTCGTCGTAAAAGTGATATTCCAAAAAAGAATATGCACTGTTACATTCAATGTCCACCCATTTCAGGTACTTAAAAAACCATTGATTGCGCTTGCTTTTAAAACCTTTTGTTAGGTAAGCCGCAACATATGGATGAACTTTGAGTTGTAATTTCTTTTTATTCAGCTCTCTCAGAGCATATCGTACTTTGCCGTCAATATCATCGGCAAATAAAACAGAGGGCACAATTTTACCAGTTCCATTGCAAGTCGGACAAACTTCAGCCGTTTCTACTTTCTCTTCCGGTCTTACTCTTTGTCGCGTAATCTGCATCAGGCAGAACTTGCTAAGTGGCAAAATGTTGTGCTTAGTCCGATCGTTGGCCATCACCTCGCGCATGTAATCATTTACTTTCTGGCGATTGGTAGCCACATGCATGTCGATGAAATCAATAACGATGATTCCACCCATGTCTCTCAACCGTAATTGTCTTGCTATTTCGTCACAGGCTGCCAGGTTTACCTCCAGGGCATTTGATTCCTGGTCGTTTCCGGCTCTTGCGCGGTTTCCACTGTTAACATCTATTACATGAAACGCTTCAGTATGTTCTACAATTAAATAGGCACCATCTTTAAAGGAAACTGTTTTCCCGAACGAGGCCTTTATTTGTTTTTCGATGCCATAATGCTCGAAAATAGACTGTCGTCCTTTGTAGTACTTGACAATTTTTCGTTTGTCAGGCTGAATGCTACCTATGTAATCGGCAACTTCGTCGAACGCCGACTGATCGTTTACAATAATACTGTTAAAGTCAGGATGATAAATATCGCGCAATAAAGCTGTTGTTCGGTCAATTTCGCCAATTACCAGCGAAGGAGCCTGAACTTTGCGAAGCTTGTTAAAAGTAGTTTCCCATTTATCGACTAAACGGCGCAGTTCCTGATCGAGTTCGGCAACTTTTTTACCCTCGGCTACGGTTCGGATAATCACCCCATACTTTCGGGGTCTAATACTTTGTACCAGTTTTTTTAACCGGCTTTTTTCTTCGTTGGTTTTGATTTTTTGCGACACTGAAATTTTGTCGCTAAACGGCATCAAAACCAGGTTTCGACCTGCGATCGAAATTTCGGAAGTCAGTCTGGGACCTTTGGTCGAAATAGGTTCTTTAGCAACCTGTACCAGAATTTTCTGACCTACCTTTAAAAGCTCATTTATCTTACCTTCCTTGTCAATATCGGGTTCGGATTGAATCCGCGAGATGGAAGAAACTTTGTTTTTTCGGGACGAAGCAATTCGCAAAAATTTGTTTAACGTGGCGAATTGTGGCCCCAAGTCAAGGTAATGTAAAAAAGCATCCTTACTGTAACCGACGTCAATGAACGCTGCATTTAAGCTGGGCATTGTTTTCTTTACTTTTCCGAGATAAATGTCTCCGACAGCAAACTTTGCCCCGCTTCTTTCTCTACTTAGTTCTACAAGCTTTTTATTTTCCTGTAAAGCAATAACAATTTCGGAAGGAGTTACATCAATAATTAAATCGCTACTCACAACCTAAATTTTAGAACGTAATTTTTATAAGGTTAATACAACTATTTATAACAGATTAAACCTAAGGCATTAACTACCTTAGGTTTAACCATATCTCTCAGAGTTTTAGCAGACTAAAACCCTATTTTTTCTTCTTGTGCCTGTTTTTACGCAATCTTTTTTTGCGCTTATGAGTGGCCATCTTGTGTCTTTTTCTTTTTTTCCCGCTTGGCATAACTCTATTTTTTTACTTGGTTTTTAACTTCAGATACAAATGTTTTCGCTGGCTTAAACGAAGGAATATTGTGAGCTGGAATAATAATAGTAGTGTTTTTAGAGATATTCCTGGCTGTTTTTTCTGCTCTTTGCTTCACTACAAAACTACCAAATCCTCTCAGGTAAACGTTTTTTCCATCCACAAGTGAATCTTTTACAGTTTCCATGAAAGCCTCTACCGTCTTCTGAACAGTTACTTTTTCAATTCCAGTTTCTTTCGAAATCTCATTTACAATATCTGCCTTAGTCATCTCTTAAAATATTTAATTTTCAATATATTAATCGTTTTTATTCGAGTTTGCAAAAATAAAAATATTTTAAACACCGGAAAGCATTTCAATTAAATTATTTTAGTTTTAATCAAGATTTTAAGTGGGTTAGCTATTAATATGCAAGAATTCAAAACAGCTATATATAAGTGGTATCATTTTAACCACCGTGATTTACCATGGCGCCAAACAAATGACGCCTATAAGATCTGGATTTCCGAAATCATCCTGCAACAGACAAGGGTGGCTCAGGGAACAGCCTACTATCTCCGTTTCATTGAGCGGTTTCCAACGGTGAGCGACCTGGCTTCGGCACATGAAGACGAGGTGTTAAAACTATGGCAGGGACTGGGTTATTATTCGCGGGCACGAAACCTGCATGCCGCTGCAAAAACCATTGTAAACGATTACGCGGGAACCTTCCCCCGCTCATATGAAGAAATAGTAAAGTTAAAGGGAATTGGTCCTTACACGGCAGCCGCTGTTGCCTCTATTGCTTTTTCTCTTCCCTTTCCCACCATCGACGGAAACGTATACCGGGTGCTTGCCCGCTATTTTGGGTTATCGGCAGCCATCGATTCCACACAGGGAAAAAAGGAGTTTGCATGGCTGGCAACCGAACTGCTGGATAAAAAAAATCCCGGATTACACAACCAGGCGTTGATGGAGTTTGGAGCTTTACAGTGTGTACCGCAGTCGCCCGATTGTTTGGAATGCCCGCTGCATTCAACCTGTCATGCGTTTTTAAACAAACAGGTTTACGTACTTCCGCAGAAAGAAAAGAAAACAAAGCAATCGCTCCGCTACTTTTACTATTTCTTACTGGAAGCCGGGAAAGATATCTTTATGGAGAAACGGACCGGAAACGATATCTGGAAAAATCTTTACCAGTTACCAATGGTTGAATCAGAGCGCGAACTCAGCGAGAAGGAGCTTCTGAACCTCCAAATTCCATTTCTGAACCATGACAACTATAATATATTATCCGTTTCCGGAGAAAAGAAACATGTATTAAGCCACCGTATTATTATGGCCCGCCTAATCCGGCTCGAAATTTCGGAAGATTCTGAGATTCGTCCGCCTCTGTTACGGGTAAATAAAAAAGATATTTCTAAATTTGCTGTACCCAGGTTAGTGGAACTCTTTTTAAAAGATTATAAATTAGAACAATAATAGAAGTGAAACGAGCATGACAAAATTATTGACGCATTCGACAATAGCTATATCATGCGAGTTGCATCTTATACCATAGTAATTGAACATTTTAATACGATGAAAAATTCATCCATCCAATAAATGTTAACCTAAAAAAAGTAAAAATCATGTCAGTAAACAAAGTTATTCTAGTAGGCAACGTAGGGAAAGACCCCGAAATCAGACATTTGGACAGTGGAGTTGCAGTAGCGAATTTTCCGTTGGCCACTTCCGAAACGTATACCGCCAAAAACGGCGAAAAAGTAACCACCACCGAATGGCACAACATTGTTTTATGGAGAGGTTTGGCCGATGTGGCTGAAAAGTATGTAACCAAAGGCCGCCAGTTGTACATTGAAGGCAGAATCAGAACCCGGTCGTACGACGACAAAGACGGAAACAAAAGATACACGACCGAAATATACGGCGATGTGATGCAATTACTGGGCTCAGCTCCCGGCAATCAATCTTCGGGAGGCGGAAACAGCTCCAATACATCGCAGCAGGCATCAGCCCCTTCTTCGCAGGTTAATGAACCCGATTTTAACGAACCCGAAGGAGACGAGGATTTACCGTTTTAATTAAATGAACTGAAATTTGGAAACAGAACCGCCGCTTGCATCCACCCTTTTTGAAGGTTGGAACATTGAATTTCACCCGCTGACTCCCGGGATTTTTATCGCTCTGATCATTGTATTGCTGTTGTTGTTGAGTTCGGCAATGATTAGCGGGTCTGAAGTGGCCTACTTTTCGTTAAGTGCTGCCGAAAAGGAAAAGCTTAAAAAGAAAAGTAAAACCAACCAGCGGGTTTCAGAGCTGCTTGGAAACCCGGAGCGACTACTGGCCACCATACTGGTAACCAACAATTTTGTAAACGTTGGCATTATTATTTTGACGGCCTACATCTCCAACAACCTGGTTACTTTTGTTGATGCACAGGTGTTGGAATTCATTTTCCAGGTGGTTCTGATCACTTTCTTCCTGTTGCTTTTCGGGGAGATTTTCCCAAAGGTTTACGCCACGCATTTTGCGTTGCGTTTTGCCAAAACAATGGCTTTGCCTTTGCAAACGCTAGAGAAACTGTTTCGCCCGATCAATTCCCTCCTTATCTTCTCTACCGGCTTTGTAAACCGAAGAATGCAAAAATACCACAAAAACTTATCGATGGACGATATTTCGCAGGCACTGGAGCTTACTTCGGATCACGAGCTTTCCGACGAAAAAGACATCCTGGAAGGAATCGTTAAGTTTGGGAACAAGAACGTAAGCGAAATCATGAGATCGCGTGTTGACGTGGTGGCGATCGATATAAAAACCGAATTTGACGAAGTAATTCGTGTGATCAACGAATCAGGCTACTCGCGCATACCGGTTTACATCGACAGTTTCGACAACGTCAGCGGAATTCTGTACATCAAGGATATTTTAGCGCACAGCCATAAAACAAAGGCTTTCAAGTGGCAAACACTGATTCGCCCGCCCTTTTATGTACCCGATACCAAAAAGATCAGCTCTTTGCTCGAAGAGTTTCAAAAGTCGAAAATTCACCTGGCGATTGTGGTCGACGAATACGGAGGAACTTCCGGCATTGTTACCCTGGAAGATATTTTGGAAGAAATTGTAGGCGACATTACCGACGAGTTTGATGAAGAAGAAAAATTCTTCACCCAACTCAACGACAAAACCTATGTTTTTGATGCCAAGGTTTTACTCGGCGATTTCTACCGTATTACAGAATGTGACGACCAAATATTTGATGATGTAAAAGGCGATGCCGATACGCTGGCTGGCCTGATACTCGAATTAAGGGGTGAAATTCCGAAAGTAAACGAAGAGATCAAATGCAAACAGTTCACCTTTACCATTAAAGAGGTGGACAACCGCCGGATCAAACAAATCAAGGTAGTGATTAAATAAACCCTGCCTTTCCGCGTTTTATACAAAATCAATCAGTATGAGGATTTGGAAGATTTTATTATTGGCTGTGCTATTTACCGGATGCGGAGATAATTACACCCCAAAGCCCAGAGGTTATTTCCGTATCGATTTTCCGGAGAAAACATACTCGCAGCTGCCAGGCAATTACCCGTACTCATTTGACATACCGGATTACTCGTCGATTCAGCATGATTCGAGAAACGCCAATGAACCTTACTGGATCAACGTCGAAATACCGGAAAACAAATCCGAATTTCACATTTCGTATTTCGACCTGAAAAAAGCAGGAAAGACAAACCGCGAGTTTTTGATCGAATTAATGGAAGAAACCCGGAGGCTGGCTTACGAGCACTCGATTAAGGCAAGCTCGATCGAAGAACAGATCTTTATCAACAACGCCAGCCATGTTTACGGCACGATCTATCGCATTCGTGGAAATGCAGCTTCACCCATGCAGTTTTTTCTGACCGATAGTACACAGCACTTTTTGCGGGGAGCCTTTTACATTCGCGAAGTTCCTGATATCGACTCACTTCGTCCGGTCATCGATTTTCTGGAGCCCGATGTGATTCGGCTGATTGAAACCACCAACTGGGAGTAATGCCTTTTGTCAGAAAAATAGAAAACGCTGACGGGAAAATCGGTATCTGGAAGCTTACCGAAACACCGGAACAATTGCTCCTGCTGCGGTCGCTTTCCGAGAATGAAGAAAAACAATACCAGCGCATAAAAGCCGAAAGCCGGAAAAAGGAATTTTTAGCAACGCGCATTTTATTGTCGGCGCTGGAAAAAGAAACAACAGAAATACATTACGCCCCGTCGGGGAAACCGTTTTTACCGGGAGAAAAACACGAAATCAGTATTTCGCACTCGGCCGACCACGCAGTTGTGTTCCTTTCAGGGAAAAAAACAGGAGTGGATATCGAAAAATGCGACCGAAACATGGATCGTGTTGCCAAGCGTTTTTTAAGTAATAAAGAAAAAGCGCTGATCGAAAAACTGGACAACCAACAGTTTGCCAAGGTGCTTTTCTGGGCAGCAAAAGAGGCGATTTTTAAATGCAGCCCCGCAGAAGGGATTCAATTCAACGAGCAAATCCTTATCGACACCTTTATTCCCGGACGCCAGGGCGGATTTACGGCTCAATTGTTACTTTCCGATCAAACCACCCGCTATCGAATGCAATATTTCATCATCGAAAACAATGTTTTGGTATATTGTGTTGAACAAGAAAATCAAATGCTATGAAACAGTCAGAAAATCAGATTCTGATCATATTCGGCGCCTCGGGCGACCTCACCAAACGAAAACTCATCCCCGCACTTTTCGAATTGTACAAAAGAAAAATGCTGCCGGAGAAATTTGCCGTGCTGGGTGCCTCGCGCTCCCAACTGAGCGATGAAGAATTCCGCCAACGCGCCGATGAATTTCTGGATGACCACGAATCGCTGGACGATTTCAAAAAAATGTTGTTTTACCAGTCGGTTCAAAACAATACGGCCGACGATTTTATCCCCTTAAAAAACCGTTTGGATGAAATAGCTGATGCCGGGGGCATTGAAAAAAACTATGTTTTTTATCTTTCCACTCCTCCGTCGCTGTATTCGGTTATTCCCAAACTGTTATGTTTAAACGGGCTTTCAAAATCGGATCAGTTTTTTCGCCGTCTCATCGTCGAGAAACCTTTTGGAACCGATCTTGAATCGGCACAGGAACTCAACGTTCAACTGTTGAATTACTTTGCCGAAGAACAGATCTACCGTATCGACCATTACCTGGGGAAAGAGACGGTGCAAAACATGCTGGTGACGCGCTTTTCGAACGGTATTTTTGAGCCACTTTGGAACCGAAGATATATTGAGCGGGTAGAAATTACATCGGCCGAAAGCCTGGGCGTGGAGAGCCGTGGCGGATACTACGACCACTCGGGTGCACTGCGCGACATGGTTCAGAACCACCTGTTGCAGGTAACCGGATTTGTAGCCATGGAACCTCCTGTTGTTGTGGAAGCCGACGCCATTCGTAACGAGATTCTGAAAGTATTCCAGTCGTTTCGCCCCATTCGTGAAAACGAAGTTTCAAAATATGTGATTCGCGGCCAATACACCGGTTCCACCATTGGCGGGAAACCGATTGCGGGCTACCGCGAGGAAGAAGGCGTGGACCGCCTCTCGAGAACCGAAACATTTATTGCGCTGAAATTTTTTATCGACAACTGGCGCTGGGCAGGGGTTCCGTTTCTGATCCGGACCGGGAAAAAACTCCCTACACGTGTTACCGAAATCGTTATCACTTTCCGGAAAGTGCCGCACCATTTGTTTGGGAACAACAACGATCAGCACAGCCATAACCAAATGATCATCCGGATTCAACCCGATGAAGGCATCTTGCTGAAATTTGGCATGAAAACTCCGGGCGCCGGTTTTAATGTGCAAACCGTCAACATGGATTTTCATTATTCTGATTTGGCCAACACAACGGTTCCGGCAGCTTACGAACGCCTCTTGCTCGATTGCATGATCGGCGATGCAACACTCTATGCCCGGGGTGATGCAGTTGAACAGGCCTGGAAATTTGTTCAGCCAATTATCAACGCCTGGCAAACCAACCCGGAAATTCCGATTTACGGATACCCGGCCGGAACCTGGGGGCCGGAAGAAGCAGAAAGACTGATTCCCAACGGATCGTGGCGCTACCCCTGCAAAAATCTGACAAACGACGGATTGTATTGTGAACTTTAATTTTTATCTTTCAAAATCAACAGACAAACATCGGACATGACACAAGAAACGGAAGTAAAAATCTTCAAAAATTCAAAGAAGGTTTACAATGCAATTGCCAAAAGCATCATAAAACTTACGTCGGATTCCAAACAGCATGATTTTAACATTGCCCTTTCCGGGGGAAATTCTCCCAAGGGTTTGTTTGAAAAGATCAGCAGCAAATACAAAGACGAAATTCCGTGGGAACGCATTCATTTGTGGTGGGGAGACGAACGCTGTGTTCCGCCAACTGATGAGCAGAGCAACTATAAAATGACGGTGGACTACCTGATCTCACATATCAACATTCCGGAGAAAAACATCCACAGGGTGCGTGGTGAAGAAGACCCGGAACAGGAAGCGATCCGTTATTCCAAAGAAATTGAGGACAATTTGATTGCGCGGGGAAAAGAGCCGGTATTCGATTTGATCATCCTTGGATTAGGTGACGACGGGCACACCGCCTCCATATTTCCCGACCAGCTTGAGTTATTTGATCATCCGGAGAATTGTGCCGTTGCAGAACACCCGCTTACCGGGCAAAAGCGAATCACTCTTACGGGGCATGTACTCAACAATGCCAACCGGATTTATTTCCTGGTAACCGGAGAAAACAAGGCCCTTCGGGTATCGGAGATCATGAACGACAACGAAGCAGCCAAACTGCTTCCGGCGTATTATATTTCACCTGTAAACGGAGACCTGGTTTGGTTTTTGGATGAAGCCGCGGCTTCGCTGATTGACTAGTTCTGCGGAATCAAGCCCAGCACTTCTTCTCCAAACCTAACGGTTTCGGCCATTACTTCGTCTACGCAACCAGAAGTTAGCTCGCATCCAATCACATGATCGCCGGCTTCGGGGAAGGCTTTTTTCACTTTTTCGGTTGAAGCTGTCCCGAGCTGGTCAAACATGGTCAGCATGGCATCTACGCGCACAGTTTGATCCTGGTGTTCTTCATCCTTGTAATAATAGCCCAGAAAAACCGGCGTCACAACATTCCTAAACGTTTCCTTGTTCATGGTTGCCTCCACCAGCTGCTGCAAGTAAACCACCGCCTCCAGCCGGTATTTGCAATTCCAGTACTGACAGTCTTTCGAGTCAAAATCTTCGTTGGTAATGCGGTACTTACTGCCGGTTACTTTTCTTCCGATCTGCAATCCCCAGTGTTTGGGAAGAATCCACACGGTGTTATCGTTAATGCGAATATTGGGAGAATACAGGATCAGCCCGTCAACATATTCCGGAAAATCGGCTGCCAGTTTCAAGCCAAGTGTTCCCCCGGTTGAGGTACCCATGATGATCACCTTTTTCCCGAGGCTGCGTGCAACTACCAATGCTTCCTTGGCCGACTGCCACAATTTATCGGGCGTCATATCGATTAATGCATCCTCAGTAACCAGGCCATGGTCATGCAAGCGGGGTGCGTATAAATTGCATCCAAACTTTCGGGCAAATTCCACATTCGAAGGATAGCCTTCGTACCACGAAGCAGAAAATCCGTGCAGGTACAATACGCAGTAATCTGTTCGCTCCTGCAACGAATCGTTTGCCCAGAAAATCCGCGATTCGTTGTCGGGTTTGACGTTGAACGTGGCTTCTTTTTTCCGGATATAATCTTCCATGGTTGATATGCTAGCCGAAGCTGAAGGAAGGTCCCGGTTTAGTTCGGGCTTCGGGGGCTTGGGCCCCAGAAAAAAAACAACTACCAATAAAACGATGACTATTCCGATAATGCGTTTGATGCGTCTCATAAGCATGAATCCTAAATTTGATGAAAGATACAAGAGTTCCTTCACATTTCTTTTTATTCTGAAGAAAAAAGCGATGAAAGCTGCACTACAGGTTATGGCAATGCACCCGTTGCAGAGCACGAGAAACTATTTGATTAGGCCGATTAGCGTCAGTTTCTTCCAAAGGCGGGCTTGGCCATAACCCCGTCTTGTCGCAACACCCTGACTTACTAACTTTGAACCCTTCCCGCAGCTCTGCACTTGCCCTGAAAACTTTCCGGGAGGCCTGCCGCAAACCTGTAAAGGGCAAAAAATCCGATTGATTGCCTCCCGCAGTCCTGCAAATGGCAAAAAATTATTGTGAGACCCGTCTCGCAGCTGTGTAACTATGAATAATTGTACTGGCTGGCCCCCCGCGGTTCTGCAAATGGCAAAAAATTGTTGTAACACCCCCTTCGCAGAACTGCAACAAGGGTCTAATTTTTCCCGGCCCGGTGTAGCACAACTGCGGCAGGGTCGTAAAATTTCAGACTCCCGGTCCGTAGAATTGTTACGGGGTAATTTCAGATGTGTTTTACCCCGGCTTCAGGTGAGGATATAAAAAAAGATCCGTAGCAAACCGTAAGGAATTATTTGATTACCCCTAAAACTCAATCACCAGCTGAACTGCTTCTTTGGGGGGCTCTTCCTGCATAAAATTGGATAAAGTAAGTCCCAGCAAACGGATACCTTTGGTAAACCCGCCTTCAACACGAAGCAGCTTTATGCTTTCATCGATAAACACATTCTTTGAATGATAGAACGGTTCCAGGGTTTTGCTTCGGGTATGTTGTTCAAAATCGGCGTATTTAAATTTTAGGGTAAGGGTTTTGGCTTTCACCTGCGACCGCCCGGCTCTTTCCCACACCTTGTCTGCTATTTTTAAAAGCTCAGCTTCCAGTTCTTCTTCCCGGTAAAGGTCAGCAGAAAAGGTATCCTCAGCCCCTATCGACTTTCGTTCGCGCGAAGGCTCCACTGCCCGGTGGTCTTCGCCGCGGCAAATCTCGTAGTAGTAATTGCCTGCCTTGCCAAACATCCGTATCAGTTCCAGGCGGTCTGCTTTTTTAAGATCGCGCCCAAACCAGATTCCCATCTTATTGAGTTTTTCGGCGGTTACTTTTCCGATACCGTAAAACTTTTTTACTTCCAACCGGTCGATAAAATCCTGTGCCTGATCGGGCGTTACCACAAAAATGCCGTTGGGTTTGTTGACATCGGAAGCTACTTTGGCCAGAAACTTATTGTACGACACCCCGGCAGAAGCAGTCAATCCCGTTTCATCCAATATCTGTTTTTTGATTTGCCTGGCGATCAAGGTGGCCGAAGGCTTGCCCTTTTTGGCATACGTCACATCCAGGTAGGCTTCGTCGAGCGAAAGCGGCTCCACCAGGTCGGTATATTCAAAAAAGATGTTCCGGATCTGGTTGGATATTTCCTTGTAGCGGTCGAAGCGGGGACGCACAAAAATCAGGTTGGGACATTTCCGGATGGCCACTTTAGACGACATGGCCGAACGAACACCAAATTTACGGGCTTCGTAACTGGCAGCTGCGATCACCCCGCGGTCTCCTTTTCCTCCCACCACCACCGGCTTCCCTTTTAATTCGGGCTGATCGTGCTGCTCTACCGATGCATAAAACGCATCCATGTCAATGTGAATGATCTTTCGTATGTTGCCTGCCTGATCCATTTCATGTCAAAAATAGCACAAAAAAAGAGCTGCCCACGAATGAACAGCTCCAAGAAATGTCAGTATCACTTATCCTAATTCATTTCCAATATTTTAAACTCGGTACGACGGTTCTGACGATGTTCTTCAGCAGAACACGGAACACCATCGTCACATTTGTTTACCAGCTGGCTTTCGCCATAGCCTTTTGCAATAATGCGGTCAGCAGAAATTCCCTGACTTATAATATAAGCCACAGCAGAATCTGAACGTTTCTGGCTCAGAACTTCGTTGTAAGCATCGCTACCACGGCTGTCGGTATGAGACCCCAACTCGACTTTCCATCCCGGGTTGTCTTTCATCACTTTCACCAGTTTATTCAACTCTACTTCCGATTCCGGCAGAATGTCCCATTTGTCGAAGTTGTAGTAAATGTTCTCCATTACAAACTTTTGTCCCACTTCCACTTTTTCAACCCACAAGGTATCACGGATTACTCCAAATGGTTTTCCAACGGTTGAAATGGTTTTGGAATCATTCATAAATCCGTCAATATTCGTGGCTACCGTATACGTTTTATCCTTCTCCAGTTCTTGTTTGAAAAGCAAACCTGCGATTGCCTTCAGAACGCCTCCAAAAGTAATTTTTGCATCGCGCACTGCTTGCCCGGTTTTCTTGTCCATTACGACCAGTTCAAGTTCGTATTTACCCAATTTGGTGATCAACACTTTGTAAATGTCGTCACTTCCTTCGCCTCCCGATTTATTCGAAGTATAATACCCAACTTCTTCTTCAGGGTGAATAACAAAGGCAAAATCATCGCCGTCAGAATTTAACTGGCTGATAGCACTGGGTTCCATAATCTTGTCGCCCATTAAACCGGCCGAATAAAGATCCAGATCATCACCACTTCCTCTGCCGTTAGAGGCAAAAATCAGCAGTCTGTCTCTGTGAATAAAAGGAAACATGTCATCACCCGAGGTATTGATTTTGTCTCCCAGGTTAATCATTTCGCCCCATGTTCCGTTATTACGAACCGTCATATAGATATCGGTTCCACCAAAGCCTTTATCCGGAATGTCGGATGCGAAATAAAGCGTGTCTCCGGTAGAAGTTACCGAAGGATGTCCAACTGAGTAAGTTGGATTGTTAAAGGGCAATTCGCCCACTTTCTGCCATACTCCACCTTGCTTTTTCACAACAATAATTTTAAGGCGGATGTCAGCTTTTTGATAAACCTTGTTGCGAACATCAGGATTCTCAAAATTGCTTAAGGTTACAAACAATTCGCCGGTAGCGGCGCAATACGAAACAGGACCCGCATGATAGCCCTCGCTAATCTCGGCCAGTTCCACTTCTTTTACACCTGTTACATTTCCCTTGGCATCTGTTGCGGAAGAATATAGATTGTAATAAATCTTTTTGTCGGTTCCACTGTTCAGCTTTTCAATTTCCTCGTTGGTAAAAGCAGAGTACCACAATTCATTTTGAACGAAAGCCGGACCAAAATCGCTTTGGGAGGTGTTTAAACTTGTCTTCTCACTTTTTAAATCAACCATCTTCTCAAAATACACACATTTATTCTGAGCGGTTAACATAAGCGGGGCAATTCCCACTAAAAAAAGTAGTAATTTTTTCATGATCGATTGAATTTAGGATTTAATGAAATCATACTAACATAATAGTATTAAGAATACCATAATGGCTTCTTAATACGACCCTTATTTTTCTATCTGCAAAGAAAATGATTGCATTTAGTGGAAGCAAGTTAGGGGATTTTACTTAATTAATCAAGGCTTTTTCCTTAGCAACACCACATTTTCCACGTGATGTGTGTGTGGAAACATGTCAACCGGTTGGATTTTTTCAATTTGGTAAAACTCGTCCAAAATTGCAATATCCCGCGCCTGTGTTGCGGGGTTACAACTAACATAAACAATTCGCTCGGGCGCCATCCGAATAATGGTTTGAACCACATCAGCATGCATCCCGGCGCGGGGCGGATCGGTAATTACCACTTCAGGCTTTCCGTTCTCTTTAACAAAATCATCGGTTAGCACATTTTTCATGTCGCCGGCAAAAAACGATGTATTTGTTATGTTATTAAAAGACGCATTTGCTTTTGCATCTTCAATGGCTTCCGGAACATATTCGATACCGACTACCTTACCGGCTTTTTGTGCCACAAAGTTCGCGATCGTCCCTGTTCCTGTGTATAAATCGTATACCGTTTCGGTTCCTGTTAAGCCAGCAAAATCGCGGGTTACTTTGTATAATGTATATGCCTGTTCTGAGTTTGTCTGGTAGAAACTTTTGGCACCGATCTTAAACTGCAGTCCTTCCATTTCTTCCAGGATGTATTCCCGGCCCGAGAACACCTCTACTTCCTGATCGGTAATGGTATCATTTCCTTTTGGATTGATAACATACATCAAAGAGGTAATTCCGGGGAACTCTTCTTTCAACGCATTCAGCAAGGCAACGCGTTTGTCCCTGTCTTCATAATAAAAGGTTACAATAACCATCAGCTCACCGGTGGAGGCTGTACGAACAATCATTGTCCGCAGTAAGCCATGTTGTTCTTTAATATCAAAAAAGCTCAGGTTGTTTCGGATGGCATAATCGTACACAAAATTGCGAATCTGATTGGAAGGGTCAGGCTGTAACCAGCATTTATCTATTTTAATTACCTTATCAAACAATCCCGGAACATGGAAACCCAGGGCATTGGAATTTTTCACCTCGCTGCCTTCTTCCACTTCCTTGTAAGTCAGCCAGCGCTTGTTTGAAAAAGTGAATTCCAGCTTATTCCGGTAAAACCGGTCGCGCTCCGATGCTAAAATGGGCATTACCCCAGGAATTTCAAGTCTCCCGATGCGGGTAAGCTGATCGCTGACCTGTTTTTGCTTGTACTGAAGTTGTTTCTCGTAAGGCAGCATTTGCCATTTACAGCCTCCGCAAACACCAAAGTGCTCACAAAAGGCATCGATACGGTCGTCGGAATAAGACTTGTACGCCCGCACAAAAGCTTCCTCGTAACGCTTTCTCTTTTTGGTAACCTGCAAATCAACCACGTCTCCGGGAATCGCCATCGACGTAAAAATCACCATCTCTCCGACCCGGGCCAAAGCTTTTCCTTCTGCACCTATGTCCTCTATCCGCACGTCCTCGTAAAAAGGCTTTTTCTTGTTTCTTGCCACCTCAATAATTTTTTGTGCAAATATAATTCAATCTTACACATAGCATTATCATTCCCCCACCTTCTTGTTCCCAAATAAAATTCAGAATTCCCAAAATGAAAAAACTGGGCATTTTGAGGCATTCAAAATCATTTTTATGTTTCGTTTATATATTGGGTAAAAATCATTTAATTATATTTGCTATTGATTTAATGGTTGGTTTTATTTTCAATAAGTAAAACTGAATAGGGGAAAGCGACTTCTGTATTTATGATTGGTTTTGTGTTTAGGGGTTTGTAAATTATCAATCATCTTCAAAAAGCGTCCATAGTGCTTTCCCCTTCCTTCTTTTTACCCGCGAGGGTATTTTTTTTGCCCCGAATTCACCCATTCATTTCTTACTCGATTGATTATATTTGCGCGATTCAGTTTAGATTATGATTTCGTTAGATAAAATAAATTTAAGTTTTGGCGGCTTTGAGCTTTTCAAAGAGATAAGTTTCCTGATCAATCCCAAAGACCGTATCGGGCTGATTGGCAAGAACGGAGCGGGAAAAACGACTTTACTCAAGATCATCAGCGGGTTAAACAATCCGACTTCGGGCAGCGTTGGCATCTCGAAAGATGTTACCATCGGGTACCTGCCACAGCAAATGAAAGTTTCGGACACCCGCACCTTAAAAGACGAAACTACGCAGGCATTTAAGGAAATACTTCAGCTTCAGAAAGACATTGCTCGCTTAAACAGCGAAATTGCTGAAAGTGAGGATTACCACTCTGCTGATTACCTCGGGAAACTGGACAGAGTTGCTGAATTGCACGAACGATTCCAGTTACTGGGAGGTGATAATTACGAAGCTGAACTGGAAAGAACATTACTCGGGCTTGGTTTTGAACGGTCGGATTTTGGCCGGTTGACATCCGAATTCAGTGGAGGATGGAGAATGAGGGTGGAATTAGCCAAACTTTTACTCCAGAAACCGGATGTATTTTTACTCGATGAGCCTACCAACCACCTTGATATAGAATCGATTCAATGGCTCGAAGATTTTCTGAAAGATTACAAAGGAGCAGTTATCTTGGTATCGCACGATAAAACTTTTCTGAATGCGGTTTGTAACCGAACCATTGAAATATCGTTGGGGAAAATTCTGGATCAGAAAATGAATTACTCTGACTTTCTGAACTGGAAGGAAGAACAAAAGAAGATCAATCTTGCAGCTTACCAGAATCAACAAAAACTGATTGAAGATACCGAAAAATTTATCGAAAGATTTCGCTACAAAGCATCCAAAGCGGTTCAGGTACAGTCGCGCATCAAACAGCTCGATAAGATCGACCGGATTGAAATTGAAGAGGAAGACAATGCAGCACTCAAACTGAGCTTTCCGCCCGCACCGCGTTCCGGTAAGGTAGTGGTTTCGGCGAAACACATTACCAAAGCCTATGGTTCGCACCTGGTACTGGACGACATTGATCTGACTATTGAGCAAGGTGAAAAAATTGCTTTTGTTGGCCGAAACGGAGAAGGCAAAACCACCCTGGCCCGGATCATCATGAATGAGCTGGAACACAAGGGAGATATGCAACTCGGGCACAACGTTAAGGTGGGCTATTTTGCACAAAACCAGGCACAGTTACTCAACGAAGAATTGACCATTTTTGATACCATCGACGAGATAGCCGTTGGAGACATCCGGACAAAAATCAGGGATATCCTGGCCGCCTTCTTATTCAGAGGAGAAGACATCGACAAAAAAGTAAAAGTGCTGAGTGGTGGTGAAAAATCGCGTCTGGCGATGATCCGCCTGATGCTGGAGCCGGTTAATTTCCTGATTCTCGATGAGCCGACCAACCACCTCGACATACGTTCGAAGGAGATATTAAAAAATGCGCTGGCCAATTTCACGGGAACAGTGCTGGTGGTTTCCCACGACCGCGACTTTCTGGATGGCCTTGTAAATTGTGTGTACGAATTCAGAAACAAAAAAGCCAAACAACACCTGGGTGGTATTTTTGAATTTCTGTACCGGAAGAAAATGGAATCGCTAAAAGAACTGGAAGTAAAAAACAATAACTCCAAAGCAGCCAATTCCGTTCAAAAAGAAAAAGCAAAAAATGAACTTAGCTTTGAAGAGCAAAAAGAAATAAGCCGCAACATTTCGCGCTTTGAAAAACAGGTACAGGAAACCGAACAAAAAATTTCGGACCTGGAAGGCCAGGTGGAAGACTTGGACAAGCTTCTTTCTTCGTCTACGCAAATTGACGACCACAGCCTGTTTGACAAATACGAAGAGTTAAAAAAGAAGCTGGAAGAAATGATGCATGAATGGGAAAATGCAAACGAAGAACTGGAAGCCTGGAAAAATAAAAAAACCTGGTAACTTCAGAAACGATTAAAAACAACAACTTACTGCAAAGGGTATAATCAATGAATAAAGAAGATTTTCTGTTTGGAACACGTGCTGTTATTGAAGCTATCAAAACCGGCAAAACCATCGATAAAGTACTGATTAAAAAAGGGCTGAAAAATGAGCTGTTTTCAGAATTGCTCCAGTTACTGAAAGAAAACGGTATTGCCCCTCAGTTCGTGCCCGTTGAAAAGATCAACCGGTTTACGCGCAAAAACCACCAGGGAGTAATCGCACTTCTCTCTCCGATTGAATTCGACAACATTGAAAACGTGCTTCCCGGAATCTTTGAAACAGGCACCACTCCCCTGATACTTGTTCTCGACCAGATAACCGATGTAAGAAACTTTGGCGCTATTGCCCGTTCGGCCGAGTGCGCCGGGGTAAATACGATTATTATCCCCGAAAAAGGCATGGCCCGTATAGGAGCCGACGCAGTAAAAACATCGGCCGGAGCTATTCACCACCTGCCCATCTGCAAAGTAGTCAACCTCGAAAAAACAATACGATTTTTAAAAGATTCGGGAATTCGCATTGTTGCTGCCACCGAAAAAGGCGACAAGACCTATACGTCAGCTGATTTCACAGGCCCGTTGGCCATTGTGATGGGATCTGAAGACACAGGAATCTCGCCCAATATCCTGAAGCTTACTGATGAGCAACTAAAAATTCCGATCCTCGGACAAATTGAATCGCTCAACGTATCGGTTTCTGCCGCACTGATGATCTATGAAGCAGTCAGGCAACGTAATTAAAGAAAATTCATAAAGTTGAACCATCCCCGAGGGCAAGCCACGGGGAATTATTCGATTAAGTATTGACCGGAATCGTGCGCTTGAAAGATTCTTCAAGCGAAATAAATGTTTCGGTACTGGCTACCCCCTGTATTTTTTGAATCTGGTTGCTGAGTATCGACTTTAAGTGTTCGTTGTCTTTGGCGTAAACTTTAATAAAAATCGCATAAGCCCCTGTAGTGTAATGGCATTCTACAATTTCCGGAATGTCTTCCAACTTGGTGACAACCTCTGAAAACAAACCGCCCTTTTCCAAAAAGATACCGATATAGGTACAGGTTTTAAAATCAACTTTTTTGGGATCAATATGATAGCCGGAACCAACAATCACTCCCAAATCCACCATTCGGTTTACCCGCTGATGCACCGCAGCCCTCGAGATACCTACTTCCTTTGCAACGTCCTTGAAAGGAATACGTGCATTTTTTGTTATAATATCCAGAATTTTCAGGTCCCAGTCATCCAAATTACTCCTTAACGTCATGTCTTACAATTTTCCATCAAAAATATCAAAAAAATGACATTATTTCAATCACATCTCTCACAACCGCCTAAAAAGTAACAAAATGAAAACAACTAAATCAATAAGAACAAATTCCACCCAAATATTATCAATTTATTACCAAACAGGAATTTTTATTTTCATTTTAACACATAATTCTTCAAATAAAAACACCAAGTCATATATTTATGCATGATTTAAATCAAACAGACAGAAATCATAAACTTAATTAGAAACGAGTCAGTCAAACGTTTGGTCAAAATACGGTGAGGCGATTTATACGATGAACGTTGGATGACTGTTAAAACTTATTACAATGAAAAACAAAGCAAACTGGTGGCTCATTCTTGGCCTTTTGATCATTACCGCACTTATTGGGGTGTTCGTCCCAAGCGGACTGGCAGAACAGGATTATTCGAATATGAATGCCGGCGACACAGCCTGGATGCTTACAGCTACAGCCCTAGTACTTCTGATGACGCCGGGTCTTGCCTTTTTCTACGGAGGAATGATACAATCGAGGAACATTATTTCAACCATGCTTCAAAGTTACATTGCAATGGGGATTGTAAGTGTTCTTTGGGTAGTTGTGGGTTTTAGCATTGCCTTTGGCGATAGTATTGGCCCCGAAGGCTTTGGACTTTTCGGAAACCCGCTCACTTACTTTATGTTTCGCGGCGTAGGTGGCGGCACGCATCCCGACCTTGCCCCCACTTTTCCATTTGCCGTGTTTGCCATGTTTCAGCTGAAGTTCGCCATCATTACACCCGCACTGATCACAGGCTCGTTTGCCGGCCGGGTTCGTTTTCGGGCTTATATGCTGTTTATGTGTTTGTTCATTGTTTTTATTTATGCGCCACTGGCCCACTGGACCTGGCATCCGAACGGATTTTTACGCAACTGGGGAGTGCTTGATTTTGCAGGAGGAACCGTTGTTCATATGTCGGCCGGGTTTGCAGCCCTTGCCGGAGCTATTTTTTTGGGCCGAAGAAAAGATGCCAACAAGGAATTTAAACCGGCCAATATCCCCTACATTTTACTGGGCGCCGGCATGCTTTGGTTCGGTTGGTTTGGCTTTAACGCAGGATCGGCACTGGCTGCCAACGAAGTAGCAGCTTCGGCACTGGTAAACACCAACACGGCTTCGGCAGCCGCCATGTTAACCTGGATCTTTTACGATGCTGCCCAGGGCAAAAAACCTTCTGCCGTTGGCGCTGCCATTGGATTAGTGGTAGGCTTGGTAGCCATCACTCCTGCTGCCGGGTTTGTGAATGTTGGAGCCAGTATTTTTATCGGAGTAATTGCGGCTATGATCAGCAACTACGCCATAACGCTTCGGACAAAATCAAAACTGGACGATACACTGGACGTATTTCCGGCCCACGGAATGGGAGGAATTACCGGCATGATACTAACGGCGGTTTTTGCCAACGAAGTAGGGCTAATTCATGGAGAAACAAACACTTTCCTTTACCATTTACTGGCGCTGGTTATTGTGGGTATTTTTACGTTTGGCGGCTCGATGCTTCTGTATAAAATAACCGATTTAATTGTGCCAATGCGCATTTCTCCTCATGGTGAAAAGATCGGGCTCGATATAAGCCAGCACGAAGAATCGTACAACTTTGTTTATTCGGATGAAAACTAGCATAAAAAAGGCCGTTAAAACGGCCTCTTTTCATTTTATCGGAACTTGTCGTTTAAAATCCATCTCCAGCGAAATAAATGTTTCGGTTCGGGCAATTCCTTCAATGTTCTGAAGATCATCATCGATCAGACGTTTCAAATGTTTGTTGGTTTTTGTCTGAATTTTGATAAAAATTGCATAAGCACCTGTAGTGTAGTGGCATTCCACCACTTCAGGAATCTCACGAAGAGCGAGTACTACCTGCGTATGATACTTTGCTTTTTCAAGGTAAATTCCCATGTAAGCGCAGGTGTTGTAGCCAAGTTTCTGGGGACTGACAATGAATTCGCTGCCATAAACCACACCGATATTCAGCAGTCGCTGCACTCGTTGATGGATGGCTGCTCCCGAGACGCCGCATTCGCGGGCAACTTCGAGAAATGGAATTCGGGCGTTTTTTGTTATGAGTTTTAGTATTTTTTCATCCAGCTCATCAATGTCTGCTGGTTTTTCCTCTAAATAATCATTCGACTTCATGTCCTAAAAATTCATAATAGGTTATAAATTATTGCGCAAATGTACATAATTATTACAATTAATAAGAAACGATGCTCTTAAACATGCGATTTTCTGATGAATCGTAAATCACTGAACAAAAGCCAAATATAGTGGATTTTGCGGGCTTAGGAATATTTGTTGACCATTTTTGAAATATCGGCGCCCGACAACTCCTGGAAAACCCGTAATTCAAATTCGGGAATGACCGCAAAAACGTGGTCAAAAATATCAGACTGAATGGCTTCGTATTTGGCCCACTCCTGCTCTTTGGAGAAAACATAGATTTCAATCGGCAAGCCTTTTCCACTTGGCTGAAGCTGGCGAACCAGAAAAGTCATTTCCTGGTGCACATTCGGATGCTGGCGAAGATAAACTTCCAGGTATTTCCGGAAAATCCCCACATTGGTCTGGTGTCTTCCGCTGATGTAGTCCTCGTCCTTCAGATTTCTCTGTTTATTGTATTCGCGCAGCTCTTTCTCTTTTTCAAGCACATAACTTCTGATCAGGTCAAACTTTTCAAAGCGGTTCAACATGGCTTCGTCGCAAAACTTAATGGAATTTACATCAATCAGTACCGACCTCTTAATGCGCCGGCCACCCGATTCCTCCATTCCCTTCCAGTTACTAAACGACTCAGAAACCAGGCTGTAAGTAGGAATGGTTGCAATGGTTTTATCCCAATTCTGCACCTTAACCGTGTTCAGCGTAATATCGATCACCGTACCATCGGCATTGTGTTTCGGAACGGTCACCCAATCACCAAGCTTTACCATATTATTGGCAGAAAGCTGAATGGAAGCCACAAAACCCAGGATCGTATCTTTAAAAATCAGCAACAATACTGCCGCCATGGTTCCCAGACCAATCACCAAATCCCACGGGTCTTTCTTAAATAGATAAGCGATCATCAGAATACCGGCCATGCAGTATATAAAGATCTTGATCAATTGCAGATACCCCTTAATGGGCCGGGTTGCAGCATATTGAGTAGTATTGTAAATACCCAAAATAGAATTCAGCACTGCATTGATCAGGTAAACACCAATTCCGATCAGGTAAACCTTCGATAAAGTTATCAGCACCTCGTCCAAAAAGGGATAATAATCCCGTGCAATTAATTCTGCATTCGAAGCCAGCGAAGGATCCAAACGGATGGCTGTTTCAGGCCCCGCGAAATTGGCCGAGTAGAAAAATATCAGCGCAGGAACCAGGTTGGCAACCCCTTTAAAAACTTTATTCTCCACCAGGATATCATCCCAGGTTGTTTCGGTTTTTGCGGCCACCCGGTGCACCACATAAAGCATAAACTTCCGGGCAATGAAATAAGCAATGTACGAAATCAGTGAAATAAGGAGGAAAGTAGCCAGGGCCGACAGCGGCTTGGCAAAGCTCTCCATGCCGTTAATAGCCCTGAACTGATCGAGTAAAAAACGGTAGAAATATTGCATGACGTTTGGATTACAATTAATACTTTAGCCCACAAATGTAAAAAATGCTGTACAATGAAACGGATAATCTGTTGGCTTTTTATCGTTACTCCCCTGTTTCTAAATGCGCAAAACGATTTCAAAAAATATTTCACGGACCATTCACTGCGTTTCGATTTCCTTTTGGGAGGAAATTCAGAAGAAGTGACCGTTTATCCGGAAGGAATGAAACAGGAGCCATTTTGGGCGGGAAACAAAATCCATTTGGTCGACGAATTTAATTACGGCACTTATCGCTACCGGGTTTTCGACCAGGAAAGCAACCAACTGATCTTTTCCAAAGGATTCAGCACTTTATTCCAGGAATGGCAAACTACCGCCGAAGCCAAAACAACCAACAAAACCTTTTACCAGTCAGCAATTTTTCCTTACCCAAAAAACAAGGTACGCCTCGAAATTGACGCCCGGCAATGGGACGGAAGTTTTAAAAACCTGCTGTCAACCGAGATCGATCCCAAAGACTATTTTATAAGAAAAGAGCCGACTGAAAAACTGGAAGTAAGCGAGGTCTTAAAAAATGGCGATCCTGCTAAAAAAGTGGATATTGTAATACTGGCAGAAGGCTATACCCAAGCCGAAAAAGAAAAATTCATCAGCGATGCCCAGCGTGTTACCGACATGCTTTTTTCGGAAGAACCTTTTCTTTCAGAGAAAAACAGCTTTAATGTGAGTGCCGTTTTTACCCCGTCAAAAGAATCGGGAACCGATGTACCGGGTGAAAGAATTTATAAAAATACAAGCCTTAACTCAAGCTTCTACACGTTCGACATACCACGTTACCTGACTACCAGCGACATGAAATCGATTTACGACGCAGCCGCTGTGGTTCCTTACGATCATTTATATGTACTGGTCAACACCGAACGTTACGGCGGCGGCGGCTTCTACAACTTTCTCTCGCTTTGCTCGTCCGACAATGAACTAACCAGGGAAGTGTTTATTCACGAATTTGGCCATGGATTTGCCGGTTTGGGAGATGAGTACTATACTTCGTCGGTAGCTTACGAAGATTTTTACAACCTGGAGATTGAACCCTGGGAACCCAACTTAACCACCTTAGTTGATTTTGACAAGAAATGGAAAACGATGCTCGATAAATCAACACCGATACCCACACCCCGCGAACCGAAATTCAGCCACACTGTAGGTGTTTACGAAGGCGGAGGTTACCTGAACAAAGGTATTTACAGCCCGCACATCGACTGCCGGATGAAAAGCAACGAAGCAGAAGGGTTTTGTCCGGTTTGCCAGGAAGCCATCCGAAAGGTAATTCGCGCTCATACAGACTAACACTTCACCAACAGATAAACAAAAAGCGGCCGGGGATTTTCCCGGCCGCTTTTTGTTTACTTCGATTATAAAGAACTACGCTCTTTTCTTTTCCATTAATTTACTTGTTACCAGGTAAGCGACAATCAAACCAACTCCGCCGCAAACCAGGATGGCAGTAAAGTAAGCTACTACATCTTCAATAACCCCTGCGAGCAGAGATCCTGCAACCACTCCAAGACCAAGTGCAATCAGGAAAATTCCCCATTTTACCAGTGCATACTGAGAACATTCTCCCTTAAAAATTCCGGCATCCATTCCTTTTTCAATTAAAGCCAAACGTTCTTTGGTACGCGTTGTCCAGTAAACATACAGTATGGCGAAAAGTGCCAGAAAAAATCCGATTGGTACGAAAATTCCTTCCATGATATTTGTTTTTAAATTGTTTTTATTTCGTTTTCGCCTTTTGGACGCACCCTTTTTCAATCGGTTACACATTCAGCAAAAAAAATGCAGATAATCGCTCCCAATGTCTTACCATACTATTATATAGCATGACAAGGAACAGGAGTAAGAAAAAATTTTCTGTGTAAATTGTAACCAGCCTGAAAGAATTACGTCAAAGCCACAGATGGAGCAAAAAGACGATATCTATTACATTGAAAAAGTGTTGGCAGGTCAAACCAACTACTTTTCATACATTGTTGAAAGATACCAGGATGTTGTCTTCTCCATTGCATTGAAAGTTCTTAGAAATCGTGAGGATGCCCAGGAAATGGCACAGGAGAGTTTTATTAAGGCGTATAAATCATTGAGTTCGTTTAAGGGAACGGCAAAATTTTCGACATGGCTTTACCGGATTACTTACAACAACTGTATTTCGGAACTGCGAAAACGAAAAATACATTTTGCCTCTACCGACGATGTGGAACTAAAAGACGAGGCGGAGGAACTTAACCTGGACGGAATTCCGGAAGAAAACCGGGCCAAAGCAATAAAAGAAGCAATGGACCGCCTGCCGGAAGATGAATACACCTTAATTTTGCTGTACTATTTCGAGGATCAATCGGTTGAGGAAATAAGCAGAGTGACACAACTTTCGGAAAGCAATACAAAAGTTAAACTTTTCAGAGCCCGAAAAAAGCTGTACACTATTTTAAATGAAATGATGAAGGACGAATTATACACCATATTATGAACGAGTTGGAAGACATAAAATTAAAGGCACTGCTTCAGAGCATGAAGCTGGAAAAACCCGACGCAGGGTTCTCAGCAATGGTAATGAACAGTATTTTCAAGGAAAGCAATGCGCTCGAACAAATTAAAGCGCAGCGTATACTGGGAAAAGGATTCTGGATCATCCTCGCCTTGTTTTTGCTGCTGGCTGTTGTGGTGTACGCAATGAGCAATGCAGGAATTCAGCCCGAAGGGAAAATCGAACAGCTGGTACCGGGAATGGAAAACGGAATCCAGTCGTTCACCAGCCGCATTGGCACAATTCCGCTAAGCGTGGCCGGCATTCTGATTGCGTCTTCCGTTCTTCTTTTTATCGACCGCTTTATCAGCTCAAACAGCAAGTTATTTGCCCACTAGAATTCGAATGAATACTCGATAAATCCCGGTGCGTTCCATCGGGATTTTTTTATTCGTACTGTTTCAGGATACCTGTCATAATCAGGTATTGGGCAGCAATATAGGTGGTCATAATCAATAATCCGCCCAGCGGAATTGCCATAAGAAATTTGTTGGCCGCAATCAGGGTATCGGATAGCACAAACAAAAGAGCTCCCGAAAAAACCAGCGTAAAACTAACCGGATGCCCGTTGCCATAGCGGTTCAGAGCGGTAGAAGCCATTATCAGAATTGCAATCAGATAAACCAGCACCGCCACTTTCAATACAGCATCGAGGTGTGGGAACAAAACGATGTAAACGATCAAACCGAAAGCAATGTACGGAATCATCCAAACCGGCTGCTTTTTCAGAAACGACTTTTTGCCCGAGATTTCAATGGTCCGCAAAAACAGGAAAGCATAAAACACCTGCGCCGCCAAAAAGCTGGCAATTCCCAGAATAAAAAACAGCTCGTTATCCGAAGTGAACATCAGCAGAACATCTCCGCCCCAGGAAGCTAAAAAGCCCAACCCAGCTAACTTGCGAACCGTTTTGTCGATTCCTTTTGCGTGCAAAAAGAAAAACCCCGCGATCCAGATCATGATCAGCGGTTTGAATATCAACTCATTGTTTTTTATAGGGATAAAACCGCCGGCAAGTTCGCCAACAACAATCACCGCAAAAAGGGCATGAAGCAGAAATTTTTTCATTGAAACAATTATTCAATGCTAAAATTAGAGTTTTCGGCTTAAAAAGAAAACGATACGGGGATTTTAAGTAAAGTGCAGGAAAAAAGACTAATAAACCGCCTCTTCCATCAGATATTGCTGCACATAACGCGCAACTCCGTCTTCCAACTCAACAAAAGGCTTTTTGTAACCGACGTCGCGCAGTTTCTGAATTTCAGCTTCCGTGAAATACTGATACCGCCCGCGCAAATCAACCGGTGTATCGATAAAGGAAATATCCGGATCGATGTTCATGCTGTTAAAAACGGAGGTTGTGAGATCGTAAAACGAACGCGCCTTTCCGGTTCCCACATTGTAAATTCCTGAATTATCCTGGTTCTCCATAAAATACATCATCACATCGGCAATGTCTTCCACAAATATGAAGTCGCGGCTTTGTTCACCGTCTTTGTAAGCTTTGTGGTGCGAACGGAAAAGTTGCATCCTGCCGGTTTCCCGGATGGTTTTAAAAGCATGCAAAACCACCGATGCCATTCTTCCTTTGTGGTATTCGTTTGGACCATACACATTAAAGAATTTCATACCGGCCCAAAACGGTGGCGTGCGGAATTGCTTCAGCGCCCAAACATCAAAATCGTGTTTCGACCAGCCATACAGGTTCAGTGGACGTAAATCCCTTATTTTCTGGTGAGCATCGGAAAAACCTTCTTCGCCGTTTCCGTAAGTAGCTGCTGAAGAAGCGTACAAAAGCGGCACCTGTATTTCAGAACAAATATTCCACAGACGCTGCGAATAGATCAGGTTCAGTTGTTGATACAACTCAGGCTCCTGGCCAACAGTATCGGTTCGCGCTCCCAAATGGAAGATAAAATCAACTTCGTTAGCGTGCTTAATAAGCCACTTAAAAAAGTCATCACGATCAACAAATTCCCGGTATTTCTTTTGAAGAAGATTGAGATCTTTCCAGGGGTCGTCAAACTTATCAACTAGAATTAAATCTGAGTATCCGGCCTTATTTAATTTCCCGACCAAGTAACTGCCTATAAATCCGGCTGCGCCTGTAACAACTATCATCTATATTTTGCGGTTAAGTTTTGTACAGCAAAAAAACGCTCTGCTCTGAAAAATCGGCTTTATCATAAAACTTCCGCTTGTGTTTTTTATTGTACGTCAGGCAAAATAAATTTAACTTTTTCTTTTGGGCAAAAATATGCCCCGAATTCTTCAAAAATAAAATGTATTTAAGAGCAGCTTCATATTTATGAAGTCGCAAATGTTTGAATTTGTAGATAAATTGCAAACGGCACTAACAAATCGACGTCTTCCATTCAGTTAACAGGAATCGAAATTTTCTGAAGAAGATGCAAAACCGTATTCTTCAGGTTTTCAAGCGCCAGCGGAATGTTCCATTTGGCCGAGTCCCTTGGTTCAACATAATTGGAAACCGACCGTATCTGGAAACACTCAACCCCCATCCAGCGGCAAACATAAAAAAATGCGGCGCCTTCAGTGGTTTCTATATGCGCCGAAAATTTGGTTTTTATTTCGGCAATGCTTGTTTCTCTCCCCATACTTCTATTGGCAGTAATACCGCGAACTTTGGGAATATTGATCCAGTTCTCCGAACCACAGGCCTTTAAAATCCCGTTCTCGAAGGGAAATTCATTTATATCGATAAAGCCCGACTCAAACAAGGTCAGAAACTCGGTTTGTTTTTCAATCCCGAGATCGGCAAACTCATCCGAAACCACGTTCACCGCTTCTCCAATTTTCAGTTCGTGCGTTAAACTTCCGGCCAGGCCAATGTTAATTACCCGGTCGTACTCTCTGTCTTTAAGTGCGTTGGTTAGATGAAAAGCGGTAAAGGTGGTTCCTATTCCGGTTACCAAGATATCAATATTAATATCACGCCACCGGTACTGTTTAAAAAGGTGACTCTCCTCATCAACTTTTTCAAGCTCGTCAACCAGAAGTTTTACCTCCATCCAGGCGCTTGCTACCAGTAAAATCTTCATAATTTCTCCTTTGTCAAGTTTTAGTAAAAGAAAAAGCGTTTACACATTCATACTGTTTTTATGAAAAAAAGTTAATCTTTGTATCAATTTTAACAGGAAAAGCCATGTGTTCACCTATCTCTGACAGCTCAAACGGATACGAAAGAATCGACCTCTATAATGACGAAAGCATTAAGGAACTTTCCGGTCATTACGAAAAAATCCTGGAAATAATAGGTGAAGACCCAACGCGCGAAGGTTTAAATAAAACACCGGAGAGAGTGGCCAAAGCCATGCAATTTCTTTTGCAGGGATACCAAACCGATCCTGTTGAAATATTACAGTCGGCCATGTTTAAGGAAGATTACCGTCAAATGGTGATTGTAAAAGACATTGAAATTTATTCGATGTGCGAACATCATCTCCTTCCGTTTTTTGGAAAAGCACACGTAGCCTACATTCCCAACGGTACCATCACTGGGTTAAGCAAAATAGCACGTGTAGTGGATGTTTTTGCACGTCGTCTGCAGGTGCAGGAACGACTGACCATGCAAATAAAAGAGTGCATTCAGGATACCCTGAAACCGCTCGGAGTTGCCGTGGTTATTGAAGCCCAACACCTGTGTATGCAAATGCGCGGCATTCAGAAACAACATTCCATAACTACCACATCCGATTTTACAGGAGCCTTTGAAAAAGTGGCTACCCGCGAAGAATTTATCAAACTGATCAGCTCGAAATTAAGTTAGTCGAATTCAATACAAACCGGCGACGGCAGTTGAATCTCCTGTCCCGAGAATTGCAGGCTTCCATTCTCGCGGTTTATTTTGAACGCCGTGATGTTTCCGCTTCGCTGATTGGCCACCAGCAGCCAGTTCCCGTCAGGAGAAATCCCAAAGTTCCGGGGCCAGTTTCCTTCTACCGAAACCGTTTCCAGCATTTTCAGCGACTGGTCGTTCCCGTTCACCTCAAAAACTGCGATTGAATTGTGTCCGCGGTTGGAACCGTACAAGTATTTTCCGTCGTTCGAAATATGAATATCGGCACAATAACTTTCGCCTTTAAAACCGGCAGGCAGCGTTGAGATTTCCTGCCCAACCTTCCACTCACCGTTTTTCTTCCGAAGTATCGAAACGGTCGAATTCAGTTCATTGATCACATAAATAACTTCCCCGTTCGGGTGAAACTCAAAATGACGCGGACCAGCTCCCGAAGCCAGTTTGGCAAATTTTTGCCCCGACTGTTTAAGTTGTCCGTCCTCCAATTGAAAAATATTGAGTTGATCGGTTCCCAGGTCAGCATTAAAAACAGTGTTTGAAAAAGGAGAAAATTTTGCCGAATGGGCATGCGGCTCACCTTGCCGGCTTTTATCCGGTCCCGATCCTTCATTCTGAATTACCGTGTTGGCTTCCCCCAGGCTTCCGTCATCGTTGATCGGATACAAAGAAACCGTTCCGCTGCTGTAGTTCGAAATCACCACGTATTTACCATCGGGCGAAATATCTACATGGCAGGGGTTATCTCCCTTCGAAGATTGTTTGTTCAGAAAATGAAGGTCTCCTTTTTCGTCAACGCGATACGCAGACACACCTCCCACCTTTCCACCCGGCATAGTGGCTATTTCGGAAACTGAATACAGGTACTTTTTGTCGGGTGACAAAACCAAAAACGAGGGATTATCCACCGCTTTAAACGTGCGTTCCAAACGAATTTCCCCGGTATTGGTATTCAGGCTGCAATAGTAAATCCCTTCCGCGCCTTCTTTCGTATAGGTTCCTACGTAAAACTTCTGCAATTTATTATCTTTACTGAACACGATGGCGGGCAAAATCAGTCCCAGTACCATCAGAATTATTTTTGACATCTTTCTTTATTTTGATAAAGTTGAAACTACTAATTTAAAACGAAACGACATGCAAAAACCGGTTATCGCCCAAAAAGCTCCCAAAATGCTTACGCTCGAACCCGGCACCTATTACTGGTGTGCCTGTGGCAGAAGCCAGAACCAACCTTTCTGTGACGGCTCTCACCGCGTAACGGAATTTAAGCCACTTGCTTTTACAATCGAAGAAAAGAAAGACGTTTGGCTATGCCAGTGCAAACATTCGTCGAACAAACCTTATTGCGACGGCACACACCGAACGCTTTAAATCGAACCTGACAATCAGGAAGTCTTCTTAAAATAGTCTTTGCTGGCATTGCAAATCGGACATTTGTATTCCTCCGGAACATCTTCCCATAGGGTTCCGGGAGGAATCCCTGCTGTGGGATCGCCCTCTTCCGGGTCGTACTGATAGCCGCAAATGGTGCAGGTGAAAATACCATCGCCACTTTCAACTTCCGCTTCCGGTCCTTCCGCCTTCTCAGCCACAGGTTCCGCTTCCGGTTCATCGCCCAGCTTATCCCGTTCAATGTAGGTAGGTGCATTCTGTGGTGCCAGCATTTTGTATTTCTTGTGGTAATAGTCATAGGTAAGCGGCTCTTCGTTTGAAATCAGCTCTCCATCCACCACTTCTGCAATAATCAGTATATGGCTTCCAACATCCACACTTTCCAGCACCTGGCAGTCGAACCAAGCCACACAGGAATCCAGCACAATGGGAGCTCCCGTTTTGGCTATTTTTGTTTCAACTCCCTGGAACTTATCGATTTCGGAGCCCGACATAAAGCCAAACTTCCCGATCAGCGAAGTTTCCACTTCTTTTTTCAAAACAGACAGCGAAAAACGTTTACTATCCAGGATTTTTTGGGTGGAGTAATTATTTTTATGACTGCTGATGGCGATCTTCGAAGGGTTGGAAGTGATCTGAAAAGCAGTATTCCCGATGTACCCTACCTTCTCTCCTTCATGCTCACTTGCAATCACATACAGCCCGTACGACAACTTATGAAATGCTCTGTAATTCATTTATTTTTGATTTTCAAAATTCAACTTATAGTCAATAAAAATAAGAATTGATTTCGTACTTTTAAAAAGACAAATCATTAATACCCTTTTTATTCAAAAACCGAACTTAACAAACCATGAGAAAAACAATCTGCACCCTTTTCTTTTCCCTGTTATTCGCAATCGCCGGTTTTTCGCAGTCGGGTGATTGGCAAAAAGACATTCAGAGCATTCTTAAAAGCCAGCAGGACATGGGCCATGCCTTTTCGAAGCTGGCCAAGCAAATTGACGACGTGTTGTGGTACGAGCGTGTGGGAGATATCGCTTTTGTGGACAAACTTTATATTTACGGCCCGCCCAAGTGGAAAGAACAAAACCCTACTGCCAAAGATGCGGGCAACCCGGTAAAATTCTGGACCTATGTTTTTATGCCAGCCAACCTTGATGCCAGCAAAAAATATCCGCTCATTGTATTGCCACATGGTGGGGTTCACGGCGATTTTACCACCTATTATACCCACATTGTGCGTGAACTAATCAGCCAGGGATATGTTATTGTTGCTCCTGAATACAGAGGAAGTACCGGATACGGCAAAGCTCATTACGAAAAGATAGACTACGGCGGGCTGGAAGTTGAAGACGTTTACTATAGCAGAAACTACATGATCGAAAACTACGACTTTGTGGATAAAAACCGAGTTGGAATCATTGGCTGGAGCCACGGAGGCCTGATTACGCTGATGAATATATTTGATCACCCCAACGATTTTCAGGTGGCTTTTGCCGGTGTTCCGGTCAGCGACCTGATTGCACGAATGGGCTACCACGAGCAAAGCTACCGCGACCTGTATGAAGCCGATTACCATATTGGGAAAAGCGCCAACGACAATGTTGCTGAATACCGTCGCCGTTCGCCGGCATGGAACACCCATAAATACAAAGGGACTCCTTTGCTGATCCACACCAATACCAACGACGAAGATGTAAATGTCCTGGAAGTGGAACACCTGATCAAATCACTTAAAGCAGAAGGATTACCTTTTGAGTACGAGATATTTGAAAACATACCGGGAGGCCATTCCTTTGACAGGATGGACACCAAAACGGCCAAGGAAATACGCCTGAAAATTTACGCCCACCTAGCCAAACAGCTAAAACCTGAAAAGCCTGTAAAAAATTTAAAAGAACTCCAAAAAGCGGGCTATAAATTTCAAATAGCTTTCTAAAATCCAGAAATCTATTTTTAATATGGGAATAAATTCGAAATATTTTCCAAATATCGGACAAAAAGCTTGTCGTAAACATAATTTTTGCATACTTTTAAATTGCTCTAAATACGACTAAATGACCAACCAGAAATTAAAAAGTCAATACAAGGTTTTCATTGTAGAAGACAACGAACTTTATGCAAGGGTTCTAAAAAAACAATTGACGGACGACAAGCTCAACGTTAAGGTTTTTCACAACGGAACCGACTTTATCAATGCGCTGCACGAAGCACCTGATGTGGTAACGCTCGATTACACCCTGCCCGATATGACAGGAAAAGAGGTTCTGGAAAAAATTCAGAAGGAACTTCCCAGTGCCAACGTCATTGTGATTTCGGCCCAGGAAAGCATCGACACCGCTATTGAGCTGATGAAACTTGGAGCTTACGATTACATTATGAAAGCGCCCGATACCCGCGAACGACTGAGCAATGTAATCAACAACATTTACAAAACCGACCAGCTGAAAACAGAAAACAAAATTCTGAAAGACGCTGTTGCCGAAAAATACAATTTCAGAAGCCTGATCAAAGGAAACAGCCGCGAAATTGACCACGTGTTTGAACTGATGAACAAAGCCACTCAAACCAACATCTCTGTTTCCATCTCCGGCGAAACCGGAACAGGTAAAGAGCTAGTGGCAAAAGGCATTCACTTCAATTCAAAAAGAAACGCCAAACCCTTTGTTGCCGTGAACGTTTCGGCCATTCCCGACGGGCTGATTGAAAGCGAGCTTTTCGGCCACGAAAAAGGTGCCTTTACCGGTGCCGATTTCCGTAAAATCGGGAAATTTGAATTGGCCAACGGCGGTACTCTTTTTCTGGATGAAATCGCCGACCTGAACCTGAATCTTCAGGCTAAATTGCTGCGTGTAATCCAGGAACGCGAGTTGGTCCGGCTGGGCGGAAACGAAACCATTCCACTGGATGTGAGAATCATAACCGCCACACACAAAAACCTGGCGGCACTGGCAGCCGAAGATAGATTCAGACAAGACCTTTATTATCGTCTGCTCGGATTGCCCATAGAAATCCCGCCTCTCCGGCAACGTGGCAACGACAAAATTCTTCTGGCCAAATTTTTTGTGGATGAATTTTGCCGCGATAACGAAATGGAACCCAAAACCATTTCCGACGAAGCCAAACAAATGCTTCTCACCTACCACTACCCGGGAAACATCAGAGAGTTGAAAGCCATTATGGAGCTGGCCTGCGTAATGTGCAGCCGCGACGTTATCAAACCCAATCATTTAAACATGAATGTGGACGAAAACGTACAAAACCTGCTGGCAGCCGAAAAAACGCTGGAAGAATACAACAACGATATTGTCAAGTATTTTCTGAATAAATACAACCAGAATGTCCGTTTGGTTGCCAATAAACTAGGCATCGGAAAATCAACCATTTACCGTATGCTGCAAAAAGACATGAATTAATCTGAAAATTGAGATAAAAAGAAATCCCGATCCGCCAGTTGACAGATCGGGATTTTTTATACGTAGACTTAAAATCTTAAGCTTCGAACGTGTTAACTCCAATGGTTTCCATGTTGCGATCCACTTTTTTCACCAAACCCTGAAGCACTTTCCCGGGACCAATTTCAGTGAATGAAGTAGCGCCATCAGCAATCATATTCTGAACAATTTGCGTCCATTTAACCGGAGCAGTCAATTGCGCAATCAGATTTTCTTTGATAACGGCAGGATCAGAAACAGGCTCTGCACTTACGTTTTGGAAAACCGGGCAAACCGGTGTGCTGAAAGTAGTTGCTTCAATGGCAGCCGCCAGTTCTTCGCGGGCAGGCTCCATTAGCGGCGAATGAAAAGCACCACCTACAACCAGTTTCAAGGCACGTTTGGCACCTTTTTCAGTAAGCGCGGCACAAGCTTTATCGATACCTGCTTCCGAACCCGAAATTACCAGCTGGCCAGGGCAGTTGTAGTTGGCCGGAACCACTACATCATCGATAGATGCACAAACTTCCTCCACAACCGAATCTTCCAGACCTACAATGGCAGCCATGGTTGACGGCTCCAACTCACAGGCTTTTTGCATGGCCATTGCACGCTGAGAAACCAGTTTCAAGCCATCTTCAAAAGTCAGTGTTCCGTTGGCAACCAGTGCCGAGAACTCTCCCAGCGAATGACCAGCTACCATATCGGGAGCAAAATCTTTCATGGTTTTAGCCAGCAAAACCGAATGCAGGAAAATAGCAGGCTGTGTAACTTTGGTTTGTTTCAGGTCTTCAACATCGCCTTCAAACATGATTTTGGTGATGTCGAAACCCAGAATATCGTTTGCTTTTTCAAACAGGGCTTTCGCTTCTGCAGAATTCTCGTACAAATCCTTTCCCATGCCTGGGTATTGAGCTCCCTGTCCGGGAAAAACATATGCTTTCATAATTTTGAGTTTTTAATTCCGGCGCAAATTTAATCGAAAATCAAAAAGCGCCTTTTAAATCACACTTATTCAACCAGATTTGATAAAAAATTAGGTTATTCTTTCGAAAATTGTGTTGAATGGTTCGATTGTTATGAAACCAGCATCTAAAAACCAAGGATCTGATCCGTATATACCTAACTACAAATATCCTTGGCGCGCTGCACTATTTCCTGTGATGTGATATTCAGACTATAAATATTTTAGGTGCATTGCACCTTTCAATGAATGCAATTTCTTTAGCAGCAGCGCTGCGAAATATTTATAGATCGAAATTACTGCAGAAAATAAAGGTCCGGCGCACCGAAACATAATTCATCAAAAAAACAGAAACGAATTCCGATTCCCGGGTTTTCGGTTCGGGAATAAAACACCGGACTCATTGGAAAAACAAACTGAGCACAAAATATTTTAGCACAAGACCCAACAAACTATACATAAAAAAATTCCGGAAGCGGTACTTCAACATACCGGCGGCCACCGAAATAACAGGTGATGAGAGCGGAAACAAATTAAAAATGAAGATGGTGAGGTTACCATATTTCAAAATGTATTTTTCAGCCTTTAAAATTCGCTTTTCACCTACAAAATTATTAATCACGGCAGAACTTACGGAGACCCCGATCAGGTAGTCGACGATTTGCGCACTGATAGCCGTACCGAGCGCTATGGCGATCATCTCCCAATAATTAAAAAACTTCAGGTAATAAATGAAGGCAACCTCAACCGGCATCAATAAAAAGAACAGATAACCAGAGAAATGAATGAGTGCAAAAGAAAACATGCCCTGACTCCTTCCTTCATACCATTCTTTCCCAAGCGTAAAGGAAACAATCAGAATGGCTGTCAGTGACGTTAGCAGCAACAATACCATTCGAATCCCTTTCTTCTTGTCTATTTTCTGCTCTGCGCACATATCGAAAACCGGTTTCAAGCTTTGCTACATTTTTTACGATAAAGACAAAAAGATGTAGTAAAAAGAGAAAGATATTTTTGAAGGTTCGAAGTAAGCTACTCCACCTACCCCTTGCATAAAGCGTGGGGGTGCTTTCCTGTCGATTGCAACGATCGTGAAAATGACATTACAAATGTCAGGATCATTGGCCCCTCGTTACAAACGAGGGACAGAATCAGCTACTCCACGGTAACGCTCTTCGCCAGGTTTCGGGGCTGATCTACATTACAGCCTTTTAGCAAAGCAATGTGGTAAGCCAGCAATTGCAGCGGAATTACCGCCAGCAAAGGAGCCAGTGCCGGATGAGATTTGGGAATTTCAATTACATCGTTGGCCAACGACTTGAGACCGTTGTCGCCTTCCGTTACAACGACGATGACATTCCCTTTCCGGGCTTTTATTTCCTGGATATTGCTCACCACTTTTTCGTAATAAGCATCCTGCGGGGCAACCACAACAACCGGCAGGTTGTCGTCGACCAGCGCAATCGGACCGTGTTTCATTTCGCCGGCCGCATACCCTTCAGCATGAACATAAGAGATTTCCTTTAGCTTGAGGGCTCCTTCCAGTGCCACCGGGAAAAGGTAACCACGACCGAGGTAAAGCGCATTCACCGCTTCGTAATATTTCTCTGCGATGGTTTTTATCTTTTCATTGCTTTCGAGAATCACTCTCCCTTTCTTCGGTATCTGAGCTAATTCTTTCACCAGTTGCCGGTATTCCTCCGGACCGATGGTTCCTTTTCGTTTTGCCAGCTTTAATGCGATCATCGTCAAAACAGTAACCTGCGCTGTAAATGCTTTTGTTGATGCCACACCAATCTCGACTCCGGCATGCGTATAAACACCGGCATCGGTTTCGCGCGCCAGCGACGAACCTACCACGTTGCAAATACCAAGAACCGTGGCTCCCTTTTCTTTTGCCAAATGAAGTGCGGCCAATGTATCGGCAGTCTCCCCGCTCTGGCTGATCAGGATCACCACATCTTTTTCGCGAATAATTGGCTTTCGGTAACGAAACTCCGATGCATATTCCACTTCCACCGGCACCTGCGCATATTCCTCGATCAGGTATTCGCCGATGAGTGCGGCGTGCCACGAAGTTCCGCATCCGATGATGATGATGCGGTCGGCCTGCTCCACTTTTGGAAACACTTCCAGCAAACCACCCAACACAATCTCAGAATAATCATCGCGCAGTCGTCCCCGAAAAGTTTCTTCTATGGTAAGCGGCTGCTCGTAAATTTCCTTCAACATAAAATGCTCAAACTCACCTTTGTCGAGATTACCTATTTCAAGATCGAGATTTGATATTTTCAGTGATACCGGATTGTTCTGTACATTCTTTAGTGTAAATCCATCGCGCTGCAAAATCGCAATATCTTCATCGTTCAGATAAATCACCTGGCTGGTGTATTCAGCAATCGGCGAAGCGTCGCTGGCTATAAAATACTCGTTTGCACCAAGTCCAACTACCAGCGGACTCCCCTTTCGCGCCACGACAATTTTGTCTTTTTCGTTGGTACACAAAACGGCAATCCCGTAGGCTCCCACCACTTTTGAAAGCGCCATCTGCACGGCAGCCTCTGAAGTCATTCCTTCATCCTGACTGTAAAAATACTCGATCAGGTTGGCGAGTACTTCCGTATCGGTTTCGCTTTTGAACACATAGCCATGTTCCGACAAATCGCTTTTGAGTTTTGCATAGTTTTCGATAATTCCATTGTGAACCAGTGAAAATATGCCGTTCATTGAGGTATGAGGATGTGCATTAACATCGTTTGGCTCGCCATGGGTTGCCCAGCGGGTATGCCCAATCCCCACGTTCCCCAGCCGGCTTTCCTCCGCCACGAACTCCTCCAGATCGGCAACTTTCCCTTTCTTTTTGAAGTTCTCCAGCGTTCCGTTCAGCAATGCAATCCCTGCGGAATCATAGCCTCGGTATTCGAGCTGTTTCAAGCCTTTTATCAGCACAGGAAACGCCTCACGATTTCCAATATATCCAACGATTCCACACATAGTAATTAGTTTAGAGTTTAGTGTTCAGAGTTTTCAGTATTAGTCGCAGTTTTCAGGTTTCTATCATTTAAGCATTCACGCATTTAAGCATTTCTTCATTCAATCCCTCTGTCCCTCTTTTACTGTAAGTTTGCTCATCAATTCGACGATTTCATTTCCCAATGCTTCTTTTTTCTGCATGTGCAGACGGATGGCCTGCACGGTGTTGTTGCTTTCGAACTCACCGCGCACTTCGGCAAAATCAAGCTCGCGTGCCCCGTTTTGCCCATCCACACCAAAACCTGTCATTTTTGACATTGAAAATTCCTTCTGAGCGTCTTCATACAAATACTTGTCGATCGCCAGCACACTGCTTTTCCATTTCTCCACCACGCTTATCACATCGCTTGTTTCAAACTGATCCAGCGGCTTTCCGTAAAACGACTCCAATGCATCGGCCGCCCAGGTCCATTCGTAATTGTAGTAATTTTTATGAAGCATTGCCAGCGCTGCATTTACCTCTTCCAGCGACTGAATTACCCCATTCTCCACATTTGCGAGCAACTGATCGAGCGCCTCAAAGGGGCACAGCATCCCGGCCAAATCCACCCAATACCCGCGACCCAAAAGCGTATCGGGCTGCAAGGCTTTCCGAATATCCGAAATACTTCCCAGCTTGTTTCCCTTCAAGCGGGTGATCAGCGAATTCCCCAAAAACTTCCAGATCGCCATTTCATACAATTCAATCCCGCGGTCAAGCGCATGCTTTTCAATTTTCATTTTCTGATAACGGTACGAAGCTTCCTCAACAGAAGACTCACGAATAGCCAGCAGCTTTTCCCGCCCCGCCATCATTTTCCGCACGGTATAAGGGCTCAGCAAATTGAAATTGATAAAATCGAGCAGGTTTGAATCGGTACGTTTGTCGCGTTTGGGCCATTTTTGGGTATCACGAACCGTACCAATACTTTTCAGGTTGATTCCGGGCACCAGAATACTTTCGTCCTTGCTTTCAATCAGGTACGAAAAAGGAAATTCCGCGGTATCGCAATGCTTGTAATGGCGCCCCATTACCAGCGAAAAAGCGCCAATATGCGACGGCCACAACAAATAAGAATCGCTGGTAGTTTTCGCTCCCCGCTCCATAATTCCCTGGTGAATGGGCCCCAGTTTGTAGATGTGATTGCTCTGGTTCGACCCACTTCCGGCATTCAAAAATGAGAACATCCCGGCAATCAGCAAAGTAGATTTATGATGCGTAACGGTGTAAGGTCCGGCAAAAATGGAGCAGGCCTCGCCGTGAAATCCCTGGCAATTGGCAAAAAACAACGAATTCTCGGCGGAATAGTGTTTATCGAGTACACATCCCTGTCCGATAAAACACTTCGAAACCAGCGTAGCTTCAGCCACCAGCGATCCCGAACTGACGATAAAGTCTTCCATGATCACCCCTTCTCCGATCACAACCGGGGCTTCAAAATTACTGTTGATACTGCCGTTTTTCAACTTCTTTACACCGTCGATAACTGCTGCCGACCCGGTTTTTACATTCAGGATGGTGTTGCAGTTGAGTAGCTTTGAATGTGCACCAATCACCCCCATCTCATCACTGACAAACTCCGTATAGTCTGCCACCATTGTTTTAAGCGAATTCACCAACGCGGGCCGGTGCCGGTACAAAGCCATCATATAGGCCACATGTGCCGACAAATAATCGTAGATCGGGATCTCACGGCCGCCGCCCTCATTGATGGTTTCGACCACAATCCCATTTCCAAACGAAGATCGTCCGTCGACAGCCAAAGTGGTTATGTTGTGAATAATAACGTTTTCGCCGATACGGTAATTGGCAATGTAACTTCGAACATTGTGAATAAGCGCATTCTTCCCCACCTCGCAATTATGCAACCACGCATTGTAAATACCTGTTTTGAAGGTGATTCCTCCAATCAGGTTGACCGATCCCGTAAAACCTGCCAGCCGGATGCGACCTGTAAATTTTGTATTTTCAATGCAATCGGGAATGAAATCCTCTGCTACCTTAATCAGGCTCCAGTCTGTAGAAGAACACCCCTGGTGTACCAACTGCCCTATTTCCTCATCGAGTAAGTTTCTAAAATTTCTTTCTGAGTTGTGAATCATGTATCTGATTTTATTGCGGCCAAAGTTAAGACTTACGATTTTCGCTCATGACAAAAAACCTAACATACACACAACTACAAAACAATAGAACCTAACAAATAATAAATCAAAAAACTATAAAACAACTATTTAAAATCACGACTAACACTACAAATAATTACAGAAAATAATATCTACCCTAATACATATAAGTCAAAAAGGATTGATGACAGACTGAAAAGAAGATTGACGCAGATTCGGTCAATCTTATCCATTTATTCATTCATTTCAGTTTAAAACTTATTGAAATGTCTTGGAAAAAATACTCGAATATTGCGGATCACATACAAATCAAAGCAGCACAAGGTAGTTTGACAAACGAACCGAAGTACCCAGTTTTAGTTTTTTGCGAAGCCGAACCCGCGCTATTTCCACACTTTTGGGAGTCAGGTTCAACAGACCGGCAATTTCACGGCTTGAAAGTCCCAGCCGGATATACGAACACAGGCGTTTGTCTTTTAGCGAAATATTCGAATGCCGCGACTGTAAACGCTCCATAAACCCGGGATGCACTTTTTCGACCTGGTTTTCGATGGTACTCCAGTCAACCTGCTCATTGGCAGTTCCATCAAGCATTTCCCGCAATTCCTGTACAACCTGCGAAAGATTAGTGTCCTCTTTCTTATCCGCTTTCTGAAGAATGTTTTTTGCCTTGTTCAGCAACTCATTTTTTTGCGACAGCTGCAACAAAAAAGAAACCAGTTCGCGATCCTTCAGATCAAGCTGACTTTGCAAACGCTGCTTGTTTCGCTGATCAAATTCCTTTCCGCGCTCCAGGTCAGAAATATGCCCCATCGCACGTTTTAAACGCGTAATATCCTGCACCGACGCACGAATACCCAGATACTTTCCGAGCTTGTCGTACACGCCCCGCACATTGATCACGCACCAGCGCAACTGTTTGGTACGTGTCAAAACCCGGAATTCGAGCGATGGATTTACCAACGACTGATTCAGTGCTCCTGAAAGAAAATGCTGGTACTTTTCACGATCGGGTTCATAAACCAACATGGCGCTGATTCCCTCCGATTGGATAATTTCGTTGGAAGTAAAACCGGTGAGGTCGTAACACGAAGGAGAAGAATATTTGATTGCCCCGTCGGGCTCAAACCACAATTCCCACGCAAATGCAAAATCAGAAATCTGCTGGTAAAACTGGTGCTTCTCCCGTTCATTCTGCAACTGAAAGCGCGCATCTTCCAATTGTATCTTCAGATCCGAAAATTCACTTTCCAGTTTTTCAATACGAGCCGTATTTTGCGTTTTATCCAAGGCGATGTGATTTTAGTGATCAATACCGGATTAAAAATACTACGCCCAAACAGGAAAAACAAACAATAAATGTTAGGTTTTATTATCCGACACTAATACTGATACTTAGACAGATACTAAAAATAAGAGATGTTTTCAGTCTATTACACCGGAAACAGGGGCAATTAATATTCGGTCTTGTCATTTTTTGCCTTCCAATGTTCAAACACATGAAGACCTTCGTCCCGGATAATGTTTTCGAAATCCACTTTGCGATCCTCTATTTTAAGTTCAAGTTCATCGTAAATAAATTGGTCGTCGAAATTCGCAGAGGCTGCATCTTCCCGGTTACAGGCATAAAAAACCTTCTTTGGGCGCGCCCAGTAAATAGCCCCCAGACACATCGGGCAAGGTTCGCACGAAGTATAAATCACACAATCATCGAGCTGAAACGATTTCAGTTTTTTGCAGGCTTCACGAATGGCAATCACTTCAGCGTGTGCCGTGGGGTCGTTATCCGAAGTAACCCGGTTATAACCTTCCGCAATTATTTCTCCGTCTTTCACTACAACAGCGCCAAAAGGGCCACCGGAATTGGTTTTCATCCCTTTTTCAGCCAGCGAAATGGCCGCGCGCATAAACTTTTTGTCTGTTTCACTCATAGTTTCTCCTCTTTTCAGGCAAAGCTTTCAAAAGTAACATTCAGAAGATGAAAATACAAATACAACGAATTTCTCCGGAAAGTTTACACGGATGTGTCCCTGCTTCGGGGCACCTGGCGGATGATCAAACGCAGCGACTGGTCGTAGGTCATGTAATTCCAGAGCCAGTTGATAAAAATCACGAGCCGGTTTTTCACCCCCACGATCGACATCAGGTGCACAAACATCCACACCATCCAGGCCACAAAACCCGAAAACTGCAATTTGGGAAGGTCAACTACAGCACGGTTTCTGCCAACGGTCGCCATCGAACCTTTGTCGTGGTAACGAAATCCGGTCAATTCCGTTTTATTATGAATATTCACGAGGTTTTGAGCCAACAAAGAAGCCTGCTGAAGCGCTACCTGCGCCACCTGAGGATGCCCGTTTGGATAAGCTTCTGTCTCCATGTAAGCAATATCTCCAATGGCAAAAATATCGTCGGCATCGTCTATCTGGTTAAAATCGTTTACCCTGATCCGGTTCCCCCGAACAATCAGATCGGGATTGATACCTTCAGGCATTTGGCCTTTAACACCTGCCGCCCAAATCAAAGTATTGGCCTGAAAACTTTCCTTGTCTTCCAGGTCAACCTGTTTCCCGTCGTAGTTTAGAACTCTATGCTCCAGCTTTACTTCCACACCTAATTCGGCCAGGTAGTTGAATGCCTTCTCACCCGCTTTGGCAGTCATCCCGTTTAAAAGTTGATGATTCGCTTCAATCAGTGTAATCGTCATCTGTCTGAAATCCATTTCGGGATAGTCTTTGGGCAGTACAAAATTTTTCATTTCGGCCAGCGCACCGCATACCTCAACGCCCGTTGGTCCGCCGCCTACCACCACCACGTTCAGCATACGTTTTCGCTCTTCCTCATCACTGATCGTCACCGCCTTTTCGAAATTACTGAGTATGGTATTTCGCAGAAAAAGTGCTTCGGAAACCGACTTCATGGGAAGGCTGTTTTTGGCAAAACTTTGCATTCCAAAGAAATTGGTGGTAGCACCTGTAGCAATCACCAGGTAATCGTACATTACCGTTCCTAAACTGGTCTCCAGCATTTTTTCTTCGGAACGGATTTTATTCACCTCGGCCACGCGGATAAAAACGTTTTTTACATTCTGAAAAACCTTCCGTAGCGGAAAAGAGATGGAACTGGGCTCCAAACCCGAAGTTGCCACCTGGTAAAATAAGGGCTGAAACTGATGGTAATTATTCCGGTCGAATAACACCACCTGAAAATTCTGTTTGTACAGCTTCCGCGCCAGGCGCAACCCTGCAAATCCGGCTCCAATAATCACTACTCTAGGTTGCTCTGTTCTTGGTATATTAACTGGCATTTCTATCTATTTTACCACACCAACAAAAGAATTCACAGAAAGTTTCGAGTTGCCTGGCAATTTAAACTTAACTTATTATTGCCGCTTTTTTGTTAGTTTTTACCCAACCATAACAAGGCATTCAAAATCATTTTGTTCTGAAACCTGTTCTTAAAAGAATGAGACAGCTCCCGATTGGTTCCATTTTCATAATCTATATCGTTGTGTCCCATGTTTAAATAGATCATCCTGAATTTTGAGTTTGTCCATACCACAGGATAATACCCCTCGTGCCAAATCTCATGCTGTTTTGGCCCCGTGCCTAAAGGAAAACTTTCAGGATCAATGGAAGCAAGTATTTCAATATCTGGATTTTCACTTAGGTCATGTTCCCAACAGTACCATTCGTTTGGCGAAGCACTAAATTTCCCGGGTAGTGCTTTCATGGCAGGATGTTGTTTGTTTTCCACTTCTAATATCGCAGTTGTAGGCCGCCAGGTATTGCTTTTGTATTGCCCCGAACCTAAAAACATATCGTGATACCAGTCCCAATTCTGAGGAAACGAAGAAGGACTTAAAGCAAATGCACAAAAATGAAATCCCATCCACGCCCCACCTCTCTCCATATACTTTTGAAAAGCTATACGCTGAGACAGAGAATCCGGCCTTGAATCCAGAAAAATCACCACATCATAATTCACTAGAAAGTCATCCGTCATTTTTGTCCAGTCATCAGTAGACTCATATAAAAAATGATGTCGTTTGCCCATCTCCGAAAACCAGTGATTGGCTTCGTGCACGAAACTAATGTGCGCCTGATCATTTTTACCTGTATAAAAAGCAATTACAGCAAAATCGGTCTTCTTTTGGGCAAAAGCAGAAAACACCACAAAAAAAGAGACAAACGTTACCAGAATTTTTAATTGGTTATTTCTCATCGTTGGTTATCGATATAATCAGTTTACTCCACTCTGAATCCGGTCACCAGCGTTTTCTTCTGCAATGAAAACCAGCTAAGTCCAAATATCCAAACAATTCCGTTCAACAAGATCATTCCTGTAACCAGAGCAACCGTGCTAAACGATGCATCGGAATGGGTAGATAAAAACGAAGGAAGTGTAGCCACCACTGCTGTGATAAAACCGATCAGAACTCCGGTGAACAGCAAAATCAAATACTCCGAAGTGATGATTCTGAAAATGGGTCGGTTACTGAAACCAATGGCTTGCATTACCGAAATTTCGCGACGGCGTTCCAACAGTGTACGCGCCAAAATCACAGCCAAACCGATGGTGCCCAGAATCAATCCCAGTGCCCCCAGTGCCAAAAAAATAGATAAGTAAGTATTGGTAACCGAATAAAACTCAACCAGACGTTTGGCGGTGGATTCCATTTCCCAGCCATAATCGCGAAAAACAGACTGCAGCTCATCGCCAATTTTTTGCTGAGCTTCCGTTTTCCCGTCAATCAGAAAAATATGAGAACCGCTGTTACTGGGGTAGTTTTTTAGAAAGTTTGGATTGGAGATCAACACGTAGCCCTGAAATATGGAAGGAGTAGTTCCCGCAATCAGTTTCAGTTTGAGCGTATCGCCCAATTCATTTTGATACAGCAAAACATCACCCACTTTCTTTCCCAGTCCCCACTGAATAACGGTTTGATCGGCAATGGCGGGAATGGTACCGTCATCAAAAGTTTCATTCAACGTCCTCCACGGATCTTTCTCGCCCAGCTCCTTCCATCTGGCAGCAAATGAAAAACGCCCCTGCAGAGCTTCCGCGTCAAGCCCCAAAATAGCAGGTTGCGAAATACGGTTCAGGTTCAGACAACTGGCATCGTCGCCCTCTACTTTTCGCAGCTGAACTGCATTAAACTCCTCGAAGATGCCCTCTTCTGCCCTTTTCTCCGGACTGTTGATATCAAACAAAACCGGCATGGTTGTTTCAGCAAAATACAGGAAGCCACCTGTTCCGCTTGATTTATTTTGAGCGTTGGCAAACAGATCGAGTTTGTTTGAACCGGTCGATACCACGATGAAGGTTCCAAGTGCAAATAAAATCACAATGGTTAACGACCGGGCCTTGTTTCTGGAAAGATTAAGTTGCACCAAACGCCCCAGCCAGAGTTCACTTTTACTGCTTTTTTCCAGCCCGGCAATAAAGCGCCGGAATAACAAAAGCAGCCCAATTAGCAGCAATCCTCCGACAGCAAAAAACAGCGAAGTATTCATTTGGGGCGATACAAATACCTGGTAAATAAAAAGAGCGACTGAAGTAAGCAACGAAACTATCATCAAAGCATTCCATCCCAGTTCTTTTATCCGACTTTTGGAAGCTGACGTTTGTTTCTGGAGTTCAGCCGTTTTCTGTTTTTGAAAACGGGAAACCGATATATAAATCGCAGTAAGCGACACCAGCAAGCTAATTACGAGTCCCAGAACCACCGTAGCCGAGTAAATTTTTATCAGCAAAACGTCGGTTCTGACAATGTCGTACCACAAGGTATTGAGGATCTGAAAAACCAGCTTTGTATAGAAAACAGAGATCACGGTTCCCAGAATTCCGCCCAACAACGCTACGGCAAAACCTTCCCATAAATAAAAACTGCGTACCTGTTTTTGTCTGAAGCCCAGTGCATCCAACAGCCCGACCTGTGCAGAGCGATTTTCAAGGTTCAGACGAAACAACAGCGAAGTCAGAACTATTCCGGCAATCAACAGGAAAAAACTCAGACCGATAAATAGTCCGCTAAAATCCGTACCGTTTTTTGCTGCACTCACCCCTTTTTCACGGATCGGTTCAACCGACATTCCCAAATCGGCAGGTATAATATTCTCAGCGAATACCTGTTTGTATTTCGCCTCATCAAAAACTTTGGCAGAATAGCGCACTGCCGTATAGTTTCCAAAACGGTTCGACCACATTTCCAGCGCCTTGTTTAACGAAACATATGCTTTCGGAGCCCCTTTGTAGTCATCCCAGTATTTCTCGTCTTTATCGCGAATGGCATCCAGATTAATCGGTACGCCGGCTTCCCATTCCCGGCAATGCCCGGCATCCGAAAGACCGGGTAGATTGGGCATCCGCGTTTCATCAACCCATCCCGGCACCATCGGAACAATCCTTGTCAGAACAAAATCTGATTCCTTTTCAATCAATTTGCGCAAAGGCCCTATTTGCCAGTATTTCAGGCGAATCGAATCACCAATTTCAGCTTCTAAATCATCAGCTGCCCATTGATTCAGAATGATGGCATTTTCATCAAGGCCATCAACTAAGGTGGAAACAAAAGAATATGGGATTGATCGAGATTGATTGTCAGTAACACTCGTAGCTCGTGGCTCATGGCTCGTAGCTTCCTTCGAAATTTCATTCACAAAATACGTCAGCATCGGTTGTGCACTCGGAAGCTTTTGTAAAGTTTCAGCAACTTTGTCTTCCATAAAAACACGCTCGGTTGACACCTCCACCTCATCGGTTGATTCAATATTTTTTAGCTGAAGTCCGGCATCGGCTGGTGTCAGACAATGTTTTACCGACTGCAAAACTTCGTCTGTCCCAAGATCGGTGGCTATCAGTATCTGATTGGCTTTCCCCTTGAATTCCATGAGCCGATTTAAACGATCGATGGAAAGAAAAATGTTATACGGTGCGGTTTGTGAGTTTTTCAAACTAAACCGCCCCAACTCTTCCTTTTCAACAATATTTTTAATGGTCGCACGTAACGAAACGCTTGTCTCTTCTGCAGAAATAAATGGCGCATTCAACGGAATCAAACTGGCTTTTTTGATGCGCACCAGTAAATTATCACCTTCTTTTACAGCCAGCCTATCAGCCAGATTTTGGCTAATAGCGATCTCATTATTTTGCAATTCGGAAAAGATCTTAGTATTTGAAATCTTCTCGAAAGATTGATCCACTCCAATTACCTGCACCTTGTTGGCACGCCGTTGACCGCCATCGGCCACGGCAACACCTTCAAGCAATAACACGGGTGAAGCCTTAATCTGAGCGTTGTCAGCTTCCAATTCAGAAGCCATTTCCTGCCTGAAATAACGTTCCACCACCGAAACCAGGTGCGTAGTTTCACCCAAACGATAAAAAGTGGCCTGCTCCAGACTGTAACGCACAGAGTCGCCAATCACCAGCGAGCCGGTTAAAACCATTGTACTCACCACTACTCCCAACGCGACCAACAGGTTGGCTTTGAAATAGTGTAAAAATGTTTTTATTATGTATTGCAGTCGTGTCATACCCTTCGAACATCTTCCCTAACGCGAAGAATCAATTTGAACTTTAAACATTGATCGCTGAACTCAATTGCCCATTCTTTAATACAAACTTCTTATCCATCTGCTCCGCTAAAACAGCTGAGTGGGTGACCGTTACCAAGGCAACACCCTCATCATCGCTTAACTTTTTCAGCAAATCAGATAATGCGGCGGCATTTTCTTCGTCAAGGGCACCGGTAGGTTCGTCGGCCAGAATTAGTTTGGGCTTGTTGATTAATGCCCGGACAACCGCAGTTCGCTGGCATTCTCCACCCGACATTTCCGATGGTTTTTGATGGCGCTGCTCCCAAATCCCCACTTTCTTAATCAGGTATTCTGCCCAGTCTTTTTGCGCTTTTGTGATTTTATTTCCCTGAGGCAAAAGTGGAAGCAGTACATTCTCCAGTAAACTCAGCTGAGGCATTAAATGGTGCATCTGAAAAACAAATCCCAGGTGTTTGTTCCTGAACGTTGCCAGTTCGGCTTTTGAATAGCCGGTGATGTCCTTTCCTTCAAAAAGAACCTTGCCGGCTTCGGGTTGATCAAGTGCACCGATAAGGTTAAGTAGTGTTGTTTTGCCCGATCCACTCGGTCCAACAATGGCCACTCTTTCGCCTTGATTCAATTCAAAGTGTAAATCTTTCAGCACCGCCCGGTAACTGTGCGTACCCAGTTCGCCATAGCCTTTGGTTATGTTTTGTAATTTTAATAGCATTATTTCTTTGTGTTCCACTGTGTCTTCTCTGTGTACTCTGTGGTACTTTCCTTTTTAAACCACTGAGAACACTGAGGTTCACAGAGACTATTTTTTCAAACTCTCGTATAAAGTTATCATTTCTTTGGCGTGATTATGAATATTAAACTTCTTAAGGGTTCCTTCGTAGCCTTTCCGGCTTAGTTCTTCCAGTTTGTCAGGGTCTGACAACAACTCGGCCCAGGTTTCACTTAACTTTTGCGGTGTATTGGGCATGTAAATCACCCCACCGCCCGAGAGTTCAACAATTTCGGGGAAAGCGCCCAGAGAAGGTTGCACCACAGGTACTCCTGAAGCCATCGACTCAATCAGGTACATTCCAAAAGCTTCACCGATGCGCACCGGCACCGAGATCAGCGAAACCCTTTTGAAAAAATCATTTACTTCTTTGCCTTCAAAATCAGGAAGTACTTCCAGCGAATCGAGCAGATGATGTGCTTTCAGCTTCCGTCTTTGTTCTTTGTTGAATTTGGCATCGTCGCCCGTCGATCCACCCGTTGCAATTAACTTTACATCTTCAAACCCAGGTTTCTTCTTCAATTCAATAAAAGCGTCTACCACAATGTCAAAACCGTCTTTGTGGCACATGCGGGAAATATACCCGACATTTCTTTCTTTACCTTTCGTCGAAACATATTGGTAATCTTCAACATCCACCCCAAGATGAATGGTTTTTACTTTTTCATCCGGCAAATTCATTCGTTTTTTCATCACGCCTGCAAAAAAGTCGCTTACCGAAACCAGCACATCCACGTCGGTTGCCCGCTCGTGCATCAGGTTCCATATTTTCTTCTGAAACTTCGGTTGCATCGGGTCAATCCAAACATCTTCATCCTGAAGCGTGCAAAGAACAGGAACTCCGATTTTCTCTTTCAGGCGGCGGGCCAGTCCCAAAAGCAAGGCATTTGAAATATGAATAATATCGGGCTGACAATGTTCTGCAATCCAGTTCACCATGTTGTCGAGTTCGTCTTTTTGCGCTCCTTCTTCGCCCAGAAGCATCGAAACGGTCATGTCTTCCAGGCCTTTGGCATTGGTTGAGCCAGCCATAGAGGCGGCCAACTTCATCATGGGTTTTGAATTAAGCATGCGATCGAACCAGGCAGGAGCTTTTCGAAAAATGGGATACACCTGTTTCAGATAAGTGCTGATAGCACCATAAAAAATCGGAACTTCCGAGATATCATGCTCATCAGCAAACAAGGGAAGATACATGGGAATCTTTGTCACTTTGTGGCCTTCTGCACGCAACGCGTTAAAATATTTGCTGTCGCGCAAACAGTTACCACAATAAAAACTTCCTCCTGAACCGGGTATAATCTGAATGACATTCATATTCTAATTTTCTCTGTGTGTCTCTGTTTCTCTGTGGTTTTAATATCCCTGAACAACTCTCTTTAATCCATCCTTCAGTCTGGCAACGTTAAAATTTATCAATAAGCCATATCTTAGCTTTTGCAATTTTAGATAGGTTAAAATTTGTGCCATGTGGACATCATTCAATGTCTCAACTGATTTAAGCTCTACAACAATTTGGTCTTCTACCAATAAATCAATTCGATAACCACAATCAAGTTTCACATCCTTGTAGACAAGAGGTAATGCTTTCTCTTTTTCGACTTTTAAACCAGCTTCCTGTAACTCGAAGAACAAACATTCTTTGTAAGAAGATTCTAACAATCCCGGACCGAGTGCTTTATGAACCTCAATAGCACATTGAATAATCTTTCCGGTTAATTCGTTTGTTTCCATAATTTATTGATTTAACCACAGAGGCACTGAGAAGCACAGAGTTTATTTTCCAAAACAATATACATTTCCGTCGTATGCCCCCACAAAAATCTTCCCTGCTGCCACGGCCGGATTACTGACGATCTGGCTGCCAATTTCATAACTCCAAACCAACGAGCCGTCTGAAAGGTTCACCATCGCGAGGTCGCCCCTCATGTTTCCAATGATCACCTTATCTTTTACAACCACAGGTGAAGCGTCCACCTGCCGGCCGGTGTTGTATTCCCACAGCTTTTCTCCCGAGTTTTTATCGAAACAATACAAAAACTTATTGTAATTGGCCGTTAACACTTTGTCGCCAATCAACGACGGAGATGCAATAAATTGCAAGTGTGTTTTATCATCTTTCCAAACCCAGGTGGTTTTATCTGTTTTAATGTCGACCTGAAAAAAGCGGCCATCGTAATCGCCAATGTAAGCTTTCCCGTCCTCAACCGCGACTGAACCTGCCACATAGGTCGCCACATCGATCTTTTTATCCAGCTTTCCGGTAGCAACATCTACAATGTGCAGAAATCCGTCGCAGCCTCCAAACATGGCTTTTCCGTTGGCACTCGCCGCCGCGCCATTGATGTAGTTATCTGATTCGTATTTCCACTTCAGCTGACCGGTTTTGCCATCAACACAATGCAGAAAGAAATCGTAGCTCCCCACAAAAACAAAAGTTGTTTTACCATCGCTCCAGCAGTTGGGTGATCCAACAATCTGGTTCTCGCATTCGTACTCCCACAGTTTTTCACCGGAATCCAAATTCAGAGCCAACAACATTCCGTCAAGATTACCCACATAAACCGTTTTATCAAGAATTAAAGCCGGCGCTTCAATTGAATTGCTGGTTTCAACTTTCCACAACAGCTTTCCTTTTGTATCCAGGCAATACACGAAACCGTCGGTAGAACCAATTACCACTTTCCCAGCAGCGACTACAGGAGATGATTTTATATTATCGCCGGTTTGGAACGTCCATAATAATTTGGGCGAATCGGGAATAGAAGTCTTCGAAACACCTGTGAGGTGTGGCTCGCCACGAAAGATCGGCCAGGAATCAGAAGGCTGGGCAATTGTCCGTACCACATACAAAAGAATAATATTTAGAAATAGTATTTTTTTCATGCTTTTCTTTTTACCACTGAAAACACAGAGAAGACACTGAGTTTCACCGAGAGTTTTTCAAACTGATCGCTCCTGTTGGACAACCAGCAGCTACTTTTTCGGCGGTTTCTGTTAACCCTTTTTCAAGTTCTTCATTGAACGGAACACCAATTTCCACATCAAAACCGCGGCCAATGTACGTGAATCCAAATTTCTCGGTATATTTTTCAGTCAGGCGAACACAAATTCCGCACTTGATACACTTTTGTGCCTCGTAAACCACCGATCCATGGTTCATCAGCTTTGTCATGCTGCGGCGCTCGCTGGCTTTAAACCGTTTCTGATCGGCCTTATACTGGTCAGAATAAATTCGTAGTTTGCAAGCATCAATCGCGCGGCAATCGCAATGCAGGCAACGTTTTGCCTCTGCTATCGCTTCCTCTTTTGAAAAACCAGAATAACCTCCACCCTCTGGAAACGTTCTTTTTCCTTCCACCGATTCCTTTATATACTCGGCATATTCGGCGGCTACCAGCTTTCCAACCCGGGAATTAAACAAGCGCGGCTCTCCTTTAGGAGACTGCCCATTTAAATATTGCAAAACGGCAAATGCCACTTCCTTTCCCTGACCAACAGAACGAACCGCCAAACGCGACGATCTCAAAACGTTTCCGATAGCGAATACTTTTTCGTCGGAAGTCTGATAAGAATCTTTGTCAGCAACAATTCCTTTTGGAGTTGCTTTCAAACTGAACTTTTCAGAGGATTCAGAAAGCGTCCCACTGGCCAAAACAATCGCATCAAAATCAGCTTTCAACCTCTCAAACAATTCAGCGTTGATCTCCTTTCCGCCCAAAAACTCAACACCCGGGCTCAGAATCGCTTCAATTTCCTTATCCAATACTTCTTTGCTCAGAACTTCGTCGTTGATCTCAGTTCTGAGCAATCCTCCTGCTTTTTCATTCTTATCAAACAAACTAACCTGAATACCTTTTAGCTGAAGGTAGTAGGCTGCAGCGAGACCTGCAGGACCTGCACCAATTACCGCCACTTTCTTTCCTGTTTTTTCAGCAGGAACAATTTTTGGTTGAACTCCTTCGTCCCCGACAAAACGTTTCAACAGACAAATAGAAACCGGTTGATCCACCGTTTTACGATGACAGGCCCCTTCACACGGCGCCGGACAAATCCTCCCCAAAACAGCCGGCAGAACGATGTCGTGCTTTACAATTTCAAGAGACTCGTCAAACTTCCCGGCGGCTATCAAACGATTCATCAACGGAATATTCATATGTGCGGGGCATGCCACCTGGCAAGGAGCTTCGCAATCGCCGGTATGCTCGCTCAACAGAAGTTCAAGTGCCATTTTCCGCGATTCAACCACCTCTTCCTCATCGGTAATAATGTCCATTCCATCCAGCGCCTTTACCGAACACGAAGGCAACAATTTTCCGGTGGAGCGGTCTTTCACCATGCACAACATGCAGGAAGTAAAATGCTCCAGCTCATCGTGCCAGCACAAATTGGGAATATCGATGCCCAGTTGCTGCGCCGCCTTCATTACCGAAGTGCCTTCTTCAATCTGAATTTCCTTGTTATTTATTTTGAGTTTGATCATCTTTTTCTCGCAAAGGCGCAAAACCGCCAAGTCTAATTATGCTCTTTTTGTATTTCAACTTCAATCTTCCTTCGATTATGATCAGGATGACGTTCTCTCAACTTTGAACTATTTCACATGCTTCTTCAAAACCGGGTAAAGCTGGTCAGCCAGCTGTACAAAACCAAAGTCAGTCAGGTGAACGCCGTCAACTGTAGTTTCCTGACTATGTCCGATTAAATCGTCCGCCTTCACATAGTAGATATTCTGGTCACCCTTCTTTTTCTGTGCATCGAAGATTTGTTTCAGGGTAATGTTCTTGTCAACTACTGCTTTATGCACGTTTTGATCGAAATACATGTGCGGATACAAGATATTCTCGACCATAATTATCTGTGTTGCCGGCTTTTTCTCTCTTATGATTTCCAGAAAACGATCGTATTTTTCTTTCATTAAATCGGCAGTAACATTGGGCAAACAGTCAATGACAAAACACGATGCATCGATGGTTGCCATTGCTTCTGCCACCTCGTAATCCAATTTGCCATTTCCGCTAAAACCAAGATTGATGATCTCGCGATCCAACATACGGGACAAAATATTCGGATAAGCCATTCCTGCCCTCGAAGCACATCCTCCCTGTGTAATGCTGGTTCCGTAAAACACAACCGGCTTCCCCGTTTGAGGCGAATTGACCACTGGCGCTTTGATCTCAGCCGAAGGAAGTACTCCAATCTCCAACTGAGCGAGCCCGTCGTACAGAGGGAGATACAACATATACTCCTTTTCTCCTTCCGGCATATTTTGAATGATCACTACCTGCGAGGTTTTCCCGGTAGGACGAGCAGAATTCACAAACTGCCACTTGCCGTTTTCCAGGCAATACAAATCAAGTCCCTTGATTCCCGTCATCGTAAAATGGTTCATAACCACATCGCCGGTAACTTCCCATTTGGCGCCAATAGCCGTTGAATTGGTCCGGAAACGAATCGCCAGTCCACTGCAATTTTTCGATAAATTCCATACCGGAGGACGGGTTACATCCTGCAAAGTGGCAGGTAAGCGCTCGTAACGGTTTTGGGTATCTTCAAATCCCTTTCCAATAACCGGCAAAGTGGAAGCGTCCACGTATTTCAGGCTGTCGGCGGTAATGGCCATTGCAGCCATGGGGAAAACTACTATCAGAAATATCAATAAATGTCTCATGTTATACTTTTTAAAATTCTATTTCACGTCAATTGCATCAACCGGACAGGCGGCCCTGCAGGCATCGCATTTAATACACAGTTCGGTATTGATGCTGTGCTTTTCGTGCGGGGTGAACGGAATCGCGTCAACCGGGCATTTCTGCACACATTTGGTACAACCGATACAACCATCGTTTACAGAATAAGTGATTAAATCGGCACATTTTCCGGTCGGACAAACACCGTTGATATGAGCTTCGTATTCGTCACGGAAATATTTCAATGTACTCAACACCGGATTCGGAGCCGTTCTTCCCAAACCGCACAAACTTCCTTTTTTTGTCCACTCCGCCAATTTTTCCAGCTCTTCAATATCGCCTTGTTTCCCTTTTCCTTTCGTGATGTTTTCGAGGATATCCAGCATTCGGCGTGTACCCACCCGGCAAAAAGTACATTTTCCACACGATTCTTCCTGTGTAAACGACAGAAAATAGCGGGCAATATCCACCATACAATCGGTTTCGTCGAGGACCACCAATCCACCGGATCCCATCATCGCTCCCATTTCCTGCAGCGACTCAAAATTTATCGGGGTATCAGCATATTCAGCAGGAATACAACCGCCGGATGGTCCACCGATTTGAACGGCCTTAAACTTTTTGCCATTGGCAATTCCACCGCCAATCTCGTCAATCACCTCCCGAATGGTGATTCCCATCGGAACCTCTATCAGTCCGCCCCGCGCCACTTTACCCGCCAACGCAAAAACCTTTGTTCCGGTGCTTCGGGCAGTGCCGATCTCGGCAAATTTCTCCCATCCTTCGCGTAAAATATAAGCAATCTGGGCAAACGTTTCGGTATTGTTGACAAGAGTTGGCTTTCCGAATAATCCGCTTTCAGCCGGAAATGGCGGACGAATCCTCGGAAAACCGCGGCTTCCTTCAATCGAAGCAATCAAAGCTGTTTCTTCGCCGCACACAAATGCTCCTGCTCCTTCATAAATCTGAAGATCGAGACTAAACGAAGTCCCCAGTATATTTTCGCCCAGCAGATTATTCTCTTTGCAGATTTTTAATGCTTCACGAATACGGGTAACTGCCAGCGGATATTCAGCCCGAATATAAAAGTAGCCATGATGAATACCCGTAGCATAAGCCGCAATCACCATCCCTTCAATGATTCGGTACGGATAAGATTCGAGCAGCATTCGATCCATAAAAGCGCCGGGATCTCCCTCGTCACCATTACAAATCAGGTATTTAATCTCGCTTTTCTGTTTTTTTACGGCCTCCCATTTTATACCACTGGGAAAACCGCCGCCACCACGACCACGGATGCCGCTTTTCATGACCTGCTCCACCACATCGTCGGGTGATAGAGTATCGAGAGCTTTTTGCAGAGCTGAAAAACCACCGCGCCTTTTGTATTCGTTTATATCCAGCGGATTGATCATTCCTCGGTATTCTGTTGCAATCGGCAACTGATTTCCAAGAAACGACGCCACCGGTTTCTCGCGCATGCTAATTTCGTAGCGCTGCACACCTTCCCAGTTTCGGTCAGTCTGGATGGTTTCAACGGCGTGAATCAGTTTATTTTTTAAGCGGGTGAGCAGCCCCGGTGCATCAAAGTGACTTTCAACGATGCCTTTTACATCTTCAGGTTTTACCTTCGCATATAAAGTTGGTTCCCCTTCATTCGGCACCACTTCCACCAATGGCACCTGATGGCACATCCCCACGCAACCGACGTGTTTCAGATTCACCCGCAGCCCGCTTTCGTTGACCACATGCTCTACTTCCTCCTGAATCTCCTTACTGCCACTGGCCACGCAGCATGAACCCAGGCCGATCCGAATTTCGCCCTGAATTTCAGTTCCGTCGGCTTTTCGTGCCTTCTTCAGGTCGCGTTTTCCTTTTATGCTTTCAAAATCCTCTATAATCTGCCCCACCTGATCGGATGCCACATGACCGTATGTCGTTCCATCGATCTGAACAACAGGGGCCAGTGTACAACAACCCAGACAAGCCACTTTTTCAATGGTATATTTTCCAACAGAATCGGTATTAATTCCATCGGCTAATTTTAATTCCCTCCGAAAAGCATCGTACACCTGGACCGCACCTTTTACATGACAGGCAGTACCCACACATACCTTGATCATGTGCTCGCCCACTGGGTGCAGCCGAAACTGCGAGTAAAAACTTGCCACCCCGATTATTTCTGCAGCAGAGATTTCCGACTTTTCAGCCAGGTAACGCAATGCCTCTTCCGGAAGATAGTTGTACTCCTTCTGAATAGCCTGCAGAATCGGAATAAGACTCTTTTTTGAAGCGCCTTTTTCTGTAATCAGGTGGTCAATATATTGATTGTATTCTGTCATTTTAACTTTTCACAAAGCGTAAATACGCTCATTCTATTTTCCGATACAGTACAAATTCTTGTCTCCCCGGATATAAATTCTGCCGTCAGCAAAAGCCGGAGTTGGCCCTGAGTGTTCGCCTAATTCGTTATCACTGATCTTTTTCAATTTCTTCCCAAATTCGTACACGTGCATTACACCGTCATTATCCATCATAAACAGCTTGCCATCTGCCGTTACCGGCGATGAATACAAAGTTGTCCCCAGATCGTCCTCCCAATATTGTTCTCCTGTTTTAGTATCGTAGCAAACCAACACGCCGTAACTTGTTGCAACAAACAACAATCCATTGTATGCCAGCGGACTGGCGGCTTCAGGAAGATATTCATCGTTTTCCCATACAACCGATGCCGTTTTTGGATCAATCGCCACCAGACGGGCGTATTCATTGGCAGCAAAAACCAATCCGTCAGAAAAAGCCACCGAAGGCCCAACTTCGCCCATCATACACTCCACCTGCCAGAGTTCTTCCCCTGTTTCAATGTTATAACCGGCCACAATCGGGTCGGAAGTAAGTAATAGCTGGTATTTCCCGTCAACCTCTCCCAGAACAGGGCTGGCCCACGAAATTTTACAGGCCCGGGTAGTTTCCCAAACCGTTTCTCCGCTTGTATTATTCAACGCCAGCACTTTGCCGCCGCGGTTTGTATCGTACTGAACAAACAGTTTCCCGGCCCAGGTAATCAGCGACGAGGAATGTCCGTAATGGTTGTTCGGAACGCCCAGGTTTCGTGCCCACAGACGTTTACCATTCATATCAAAAGCGATAACGTCGCCGCTGGCAAAAATGGCAAAGACAGCTTTTCCATCGGTAGTCAGCGAAGAGGCTGAAAGCCCCGTGTCGGGAGTAACCTTGGGCATTGCAGCTGGCGATCCCTGGATATTATTGGCAACACCCGTCCAAAGGAGTTTACCGGTGTTCCGGTCGTAACAATATACTTCGCGTGCATTGTTATCCGCGCCGGCAATAAAAATCTTGTCGCCCCAAATGATCGGAGAATTGAATCCGTGCTTTGGAATCGGCGATTTCCACAAAACATTTGTACCAGCGGCCCCATCCCACTCGGTTGGGATATTTTTAGCGTAACTAACTCCCTGTCCGAGCGGTCCTCGTAATGAATTATGATTTGTTTTTAAAGCCGCCAATGTCAACCCGGAAGATGCCGCAGCAGTTTTTTGAGGTGCTTTTGCTTCCACCGTTTCCTTCTGCTCTTCCACTTTCTGCTCTGTCTCTGCTTCGGGTGTCGTTTCAGATTGTTTCACCGGCTCTGTGGCTGGTTCAGCTTCAGATTCTGATGGTTTACTTTCAGTAACGGGATTTTGACCTACTTCAATTACTTCGATCTGTTCTTCCTGTTGATTGCTTTCATTTTCAGCCACCAAACTGACAGCATCATAATCCTTGAGATGATTTACCGTAGCAAAACCAGCCACAACAGCCAGCGCCATCACAAGCACACCAACAATGACAATCCCTTTTTGTGCCAAAATTCGGCTGGCGATTTCATTTTCCAGTTTCGCATCAGGTTCTTCAATCTTACTCTTGGCTGAATAATAAACCCGCAGCGCAAACGCCAAAACAACAGTCCCAAACAGAATCAGATAAGCGCCTGTTTTCACCTGCCACTGACTGTTGAAATAAGCCTTTCTGGCCAAGAGGTCAAAAGCACGGATCTCAGCTTTCAATTCCTCGTTATTGGGCTCTTGTTTCAACCTTTGCACAAGTGCTTCGAGAGCCTTGCTTTCAATGGGATCGCTTTTGGATACCTGCCAGAAGTTCAGCAACAAAAGGATGGCCACTGCCGTGCAAAATATTCCGGCAATCAACGCGATGTTTTGTGCTAATTTTAATTTGTCGTTATTGGTCATATTTTTTGGTTTGAAGCAGGAAGCACGAAGTCGGAAGTTTGGGTCCGAATTTCATGCCTGCCTGGCATCTTTTTATTTGCGTTTCAATCTTGTTCCTCATTTGCGGCACATACATCTTTTCACTTCAATGTTTCAGTTGTGGATGTGCCTTTTATTCGCTTTGCTCATTTCACCCCGGTTAAAACCGGGGGTTATCCGTCAGTTGACGGATCCAACTCCTACGGAGTTCTTATTTCATTTCAATTGATAATCAGTCCAAATCTTTTTCAATTTGATCATTTATCCATTCTTCATTTTTCAACCGGACAGTAATCCACACAGCGTGCACAGCTGAAACAATTTCCGCGGTGAGGCTCGTAATCCTGCCGCTTGCGAAAAACCACCGTGTTTAATAAAGTCATGCCAATTACCAGTCCCATAAAACCTCCGGCAATCATGCTTCCTACATAAAATTTATCGCGGATGACTTCTGCTTCTTCCACAAGCTGTTCCATTGATTTTCCGGAAGCACGGAAGGTTTGAACATCTATGTTATCAAGATCTTCTTTAATCTCAGGTTTTGAAATCATAAGTTCTGCCAGATAAACCGTTGGATTGGCTTTTGACAAAAAGGTATGTGATTGTGCACCTACAAAAACTCCCAGTACTACCCACAACGGAATGATAAGTGCGTAGGTAATAAAACGTTTCGGTCCTAAACCCGACTTCACTACTTCCTTCTCGTTGGTTGGAAAATCGATCGCATCAAAAGGACAAGAGTTGGTACACAATTTACACTGAATACATTTTGACGGAGTGATGCTTAAATGCCATTTTGAAAAACGCGACATCCAACTTAAAAGAACTCCGTACGGACATAAAAAGCGGCAATACGGACGTGCCACAAACATTCCCATCAGTAAAAAGGCTACGCCTAAAACTACCATGTGAAACTTGGCATCCATTCTGAAAATCCCTACAAAAGGATCGTAGCGACAGATGATAAAATCGGTACCTGTGGCGGCAAACAATACTGCCAGCGAGAGGTATAGATAAGGAATCAACCCCAGCGTTTTATTCAGCCATTTGGGAAGACTGATCGGTTTCATCACCACCAGATCCTGAATGGCTCCCAACGGACATGCCCCGGCACAAAAAGTTCTTCCAAAAAACAGTGTAAATAATAGTGGCAACAGAAAAAACAAAAGTGCAGTCAGCGAAATTGCATAGGTTGCATCAAACAAGGTTAACGTTACATTTTGTATGGAACCAATACTGCAAATACATCCGTTTCGGTAAAAGCCAAAGTAAGCCAGCGTAAAAATCGACAGCCACAGGATTCCTTGCCGCGACCGGCTTTTTAATGCCAACCAGGTAGCTGCTGAAAGTACCAGCAATAAAACCAGTACATCAAAATATTCAAGAGCCAAAGCACGGGGCTCGGGCGTTACAGGAGAAGGTTGTGTATAGCCACTGTCGAACTCAGGCTTTGGAAAACGTTGCTGTTGTGCCGACAAGGAAAAAGTAGAAAGGAAAAAGACAAAGCTGAACAGTGCAAACTTTGTGTATTTCAATACGGCAAGTTTCCAGTCGCAGTTTTCAGTCACAGTCTTCATATTTAACACGTGACTCACAGCTAGCAACTCCTGGCTAATATCTATTTGATCTGTTTTATTCATTCAGTTTTAATCAATCTATGCTGGATTTGTCCAGCTACCTTTTACTTTGTAGGCCTGGCTTGCCTGAACCCGGCTTATGGCATCCGACGGGCAAACCCGCGCAATGGAACACTCGTTGCAGTTCACACAAATGTGATGCATAATTTGCAAGTGCAGCGAACCGTTTCCAAACGAAGTACACCCCGCCACACACTTGGCACAACCGATGCACAAATCTTCGATGATGTGGTATTCAAAATAAGGCTCTTCGATAAAACGACGTTCGATGGCGGCGGTGGGGCAAAGTTGGTTTTCGGCAGCTGTGCTGCGGGCGTTGGCATCAGGTTTCAGGTAACCTCCACAAAGATCGCAATAGCCGCAAAGATCAAAAGCATGTATACATTTCACTGCCGATGGCGACATCACGCATTCGGTTGCACAGCGTCCGCACTGTGTACATTTGAAAGGATCGATCTGCCAAACGTAGTCATCGGTAGTTACGCGGCGCAAAGCAGATGCACTCACCACTCCAAGCGAGAGCAGTAAAGAAGCCCTCACCCCGTTTTGGATGAATTTTCGCCGGCTTTGTGCTTTATTTTTCTCTTCCATCTCTCACCTCCTTTGCCTGCGGAAGTTCACATTTCACAAACTTTCCGCAACTCTTACATGTTGGAGAAACTGAACAACTGGCGCTTACTTTTTTATTCAAAATCAGGTAACCGGATGTTGCGGTCAATCCTCCCAACAAGAGAAGTCTGCCTCCTTTTTGTATGAATTTTCGTCTATCCATTTTTATCGAACTATTCTCAGTGTCTTCTCTGTGACCTCCGTGGTAAAAATTAGAACCACAGAGGTCACAGAGTTTTCACAGAGCTTTATTTTTTCTCAAACATCCTTAACAGCTTTCGGTCAAAATCCAGTGCGTAGATGTTTCCATCCTTATCCACTGAAACATCCGGAGCTTGTCCTTCCAGCTTGTCGTCAAACTTTGTGGGTGGAGCTACAACTCCCAGAAATTCCCCCGAGGGTTTGTACATTTTCACGCGCACCAATCCTTTTTCGCTGGTAACAAAACTACCGTCGGGCAAAAAACAGAAGTGTGCCGGGTTGCAGCAACCGCTAAAATTTTCGGTTTGGGCGCCGCTCGCACGCCAGTGCTCTCGCAGGTTCCCGTCTTCGGTATATTGTTCCAGTGTATGCAGTCCAGGATTCACCACCCACAGTTCGTCGTATTCCGTAATGTCCATATCAAAATAAGGACTCGGGATAATAAAACCGTGAAGGTCGTCAGCACTTGCTTTTCCCTCAAACTCCCCAATCAACTCACCGTCTTTAGAATACCTCACAATTCTCCGGTTTCCGGCATCAGCCACAAAAACATTGTTTTGATCTGCAGCAATAGCCGTGATAAAAGTATTCTCTCCCGCCAAAGACCATTCTTTTTGAAGTTCTCCGCGCATATTTAAAACCTGAATATGATTTTTAAAACCGATATAAATCATTCCGCTGTTTACTTCCACGGTTGTTGGTTCATCCTGGAAATCAGTCTCCAGCAAAAGCTTACCGGAATTATCAATCAGCTTTAACTTTTTGTCGCCCACCAGGTAAATGGTATCGCCTGAAATCGTAATTCCGGCGGGCGTTTCAAAGCCTACTTTAAAATTTTTGGTTTCTTTATACAAAACCAGTTCTTCCGGAACATTTTTAAAAGCATCAACATTGAATTCGAATTTATTCGCCTCCATTTTATCGGGGCGTTTCGACATCCAATCGCCCACCATAACAGCGATAATTACCACTGCCAACACGATCAGAAATATGACAATACCTTTATTCTTCATTTCTTAGATATTCAAATCGATACAAACCATTGTTTTCGAATCACGCATTAACAGATAACCGTCAGCCAATGCAAAGGGAGCCCATGCGTCGTGCGCATCTTCGATTACTTTCACCTGATCGAGCTGAATATATTCCTTGGTACTTGGCCGGGCGATGGTAAGCGTTCCGTCGTCGTTCAAAATAAATAGCTTGTTATCAGCCATAAAAAAAGGACCAAGGCCAAAGCGTGTTTCCTTTCCGCTCGACCACACTACCTTTTTAGTATCCGCCGGATTCACGCAAACCAACTGATTGCGCAGTGCTCCTCCGTCTTTTGGCAAAATACCAAACAAGAAGCCGTTCCAGTAAATGGGAGTTTGTTGTTCGCAGGCCAAACCATCCTTGGGACTGTATTCATCAATGGGCGCAATACTGAACTTGTCGCCACTCTCCGAAAGCTGCAAAACCATGCTTCCTGCCCCGTAGCCGGCTGTCATAAAAATCTTTCCATCGGGCAAACAAACCGGCGATGGCGCCACCACCGAGTGGTTCCATGTATTAGTTTCCCAAAGAACAGAACCGGCATCCGGACCATCGGCAGCAACTCCCAACATTCCTCCAATGGCGCTGTACACATACATTTTTCTTCCGCCAAAAGTAAAAGGCAGGATCGAAGAATGCGACATTTGCCAGCCATGAGGATTGGGTGTTTCCCAAAGTTTTTCACCTGTGGCGCAATCAACAGCCAGCATCATCTGACTTCCGCCGGCTGCAAGAATAGCCACACCGTTATCGATGATCGGACATTGCCCGGTGTACCAAAACGGAATTTCGGTTCCGTATTCCTTTACAATATCAAGTCCCCAGCGAAAATCGCCGGTTTTACGGTCTAAGCACATTACGTGACATTTGGGACCGATCGTAACAATATAATCTTCGGTTACAGCCGGAATAGTCCGCGACATTCCATGGTTTCGTTTAACCGTAACGTCGTAACCTCGGCTCCACTGTTCTTTCCCGTCAACCAGCGAAAAACACCGCAATTTATCAGCCCTTTCTTCCTCGTCGTAATCCATAACGTAAGCCAAACCTTTGTAAATGGCAGCCCCCGAATGGCCTTCTCCCAACTCAACTGACCAAAGAATTTTAGGTCCTTCTGCCGGAAATTTATCAATTAGTTTAACCGGTGACTTTGAAATATTGTCGTAATCGGCGCCCCTGAAATTGGTCCAGCTTTCAATTAATTCCTTGTAATCCGCGGTATATTCTTCGAAGTGTTCGCCAATGTTTACTTCCTGCACAAAAGCGTTTCCTTCGCCCCGGTTATCGGCCCCTTCCAGATTAACTGTAAACTCGCGCGTGGGGTCAGTGTTCATCCACCAAAACAGTGCGACGAAGCCCAACACTCCGACCGAAAACAGGATAATATTTATTGTTTTTTTAGTCATTGAATACAACGTGCGAGTAATGAAAAAATACTCCGGAATTATTCATTTAGATTAACTCCAATCCTTAATAAAGTGTTTCATTACTCGTATCTCTCCATCTATTTTGCTTTAATATCATAAACCATCAGCACATCGCCGTGACGCAGAAACAGTTTCCCGTCGGCTATAAACGGATGTGCCCAGTGCGGGCCTGCTCCCTTTTTAATTTTGAATTCGCTGATCACTTTAAATCCATCCGGATCGGGTTCAACCAAGCCCACATTGCCACGTTCGTTGTAGGCATACAACAGTCCGTCGGCCATTACCAACGCACCTTTCGTATCCCACTCGGCTACGTATTTGATTTCGCCCGTATCCCATTTCATACAAACCCAGCGTCCGCGTTTGTTGTCAAACCAGTTTGATCCGTACAAACAACCGTCGTACAAAATCACGCCGTGATGGTGGTTATCAAACGTGTGATCCACAAATTTCTCGGTAACCGATGTTCCGGTTGAATCCATTTCGAGCATTACGGCCGGGTAATCATAGCCCATGGTCAGAAAAATCTGGTTGTCGTTGAATACCGGCGTATTGGTCCAGATAAGCCCGTTGTCCTGCCATTTCCATTTTTCAGGATTGAAGTAGCTGTAGCTCCAGGCAATCACTCCTGTTTCGGGCACAATGGCCAAAAGATGGGTACCGATCACTGCCAGAATATAGCGGAAGCCATTCCACTCGTAAATAGCTGCCGATGCATAAGCCCGCGGTCCGCCCAGGGATTTGGTTTTCCAAACTTCTTCGCCGGTCATTTTATTAAGTGCCACAACACTTGTTTCATGTCCGCCGGGCGAAACAATCACTTTATCATCGCAGATCAACACGGTTTCTGAATTTCCCCACACGTGGTATTCTCCCTGGTAGTTTTTGTCGACGTCCACTTCCCAGATCGTAGAACCGTCTTCTTTATTGATACAGGAAACCTGTCCGGTTCCACTTTGCACATAAATGCGATCCGCTTCCACCACTGGTGTACTGCGGGTATCGGGGAACGATTTATTCCAGGAACGGCCGTAAGGAACCTGCCACTTTATACTTCCGTCGGGGTTGATAGCAGTTAAATGATCCAGGGTATCGATCATACCGGTCACATAGATCATTCCATCCACCCAAATGGGTGACGACCATCCTACTCCGATTTTCTCCACTTCCAGCACCTGTTGCGGACCATCTTCGGGCCATTCCTTTAACAGTCCGGTTTCGGTGAAAATGCCATCGCGATCAGGTCCGCGCCACTGCGTTATTTGCGCAGAAGCGCTCCAACCGATTAAAACAGAGATGAGTACAAAAAGAAATCTTTGCATGTTCATTTATTTAGTTGGTTTTTCTTTCAATCCGTTGCTTTCCGATCTAACTATTTGATCTTATAAGCGATCAGCGCATTGCCGTGACGCACCAGCAAACGGCCGTCGTTAATAACCGGATGCGCCCAGTGCTGGGCCGATCCGAGGTCAACTTTAGTTTTGCTGATCATTTTAAATTCTTTTGGGTTGACACTAACCAAGGCCAGTTCTCCCCGCTCGCTGTAACAATAGAGTTTTCCGTCGGCGGCAATTACCACTCCCTTTGCAATATCTTTGGCCGCATAGGTTTCTTCGCCTGTTTCCCAGTTTACACAACGCCACTCGCGCGCATTATCTCCCGATCCGTAGAGGTAGCCATCCAGCAGAACAATGCCTCCCATCCGGCTGTCGAGCTCAGTTTTTGCCCAGGCTTTGCTAACGCTGCTTCCATCGGCACTAAGAATGAGTTTTACACCACCCTGTCCGTAACCACTAAAGCAGAAAAGTCCACCGTTGTAATACACAGGCGTATTGGCATGCACTTTCCAGCGGTTGGTCTGCGGGTAATCCCACAACAAGTCTCCGGTTTTTGCATCGAGGCCAATAATATGATCAGCGGTGTGGGTTACCAGTAATTTACGGGCCGGAAGCTCTATCAAAAGCGGTGTACAATAAGCTGACGGCTCGCCTTTGCCGGGCGAACTCCAAACCAGGTTTCCGTTGAAACGATTAAGTGCCACTACATTGTTTGTTTTACCTCCGGGCGTTACATACAACAAGTCGCCATCGATCACAACCGTTTCGGTTACCCCCCAGGTTATGTTTTCGCCCCCCAACTCCTTCAACACATTTTTACTCCATTTCTTCTCGCCGTTGGCAGCATTCATACAAACCAATTCGCCCAGGCCGCTGTACATGTACAAAAGATCTCCGTCGACTACCACACTGGTTCGTGCCCCCGGGTAGCTTTCCGAAAACTCTTTTCCATAAGGAGCCTTCCATTTTAATTTTCCATCCTGCGACAAGGCATAAACATAGCCGGTCTCTTCCACCATTCCTGATACATAAATAGTATTATTGGCAATTACAGGGGAAGAATGTCCGTCTCCCAGTTCTTCAAACGACCAAAGAATTTCGGGCCCGTCAGTCGGCCACTCGTTCAACAAACCGGTTTCGTGGTAAACACCAGTGCCATTGCCTCGCCATACAGTTGGGTTTTGCGCTGAAAGGTTTATGATAAATAAATAGGTAGGCAAAAAGAGTAACAATGCTTTTTTATTCATAACACGGCTTTTTGATTGTGCTCTAAAAATAGAATCAATCTGCCATATTACCAATGGTTTAAGGTTATTTAGGAGCCATCTAAATAGTAAGCAATGTTTACAATTTGTTCAGGATTCATTAACAATTACAGAAGAGGCGTCTAATCGTCCAATCGAGCCAAAACAGCATCAATAATTTCCTTTTCAGAAGTGGTTTCAACATCCAAAACAACCGTCTTTGTCAGCTCAAATTTATGGATAAGATCATCCAGCAAATCCTTTCTGAATGAAAGAATCAAATGATTCTCCTGCTTGCGAATTCGTTCTGTCAGGGCACGCCCCCAGCCCTCGCCTTTAATTTCGAGCTTACCAACTTCATCCACCAGCACCACCTGGTGATCTGCTTTCTGAAGCAGGGTTTCGCCCCAATCAAAAGCGGCATGGTTAACGGCATATTTCCCGACACCTGTTAAAGAAGGCTCTTTCGCAACCCTCAGGAAATCGATTCTTTCCCTTGTAGCTGCATTTACCAAATCGTAACCGACGGTTTCCTCCTCGTGCATCAATCGTTCAGAATAAAAGCCGGCAACCGGAATTTGCTTTTCCTGCAAGGCTGCCAAAAGCTTTTTCAGAACAGTGGTTTTACCAGCCCCCACCGCCCCGGTGATCACAAAAACCGATGGCAACGAACCAGACGATCTTATTTGCTGCAATCGGTAATCGGCAAAGCCCATTATCTGCTGAACAAACAACATCGGATTTTTAAGAACGGTCTTCAAATCAGGAGTATTGGCGATCATCACCGGCAGGCTTTCCACCGAAAGTTCCAGCGCCAGCGGAAGTTGCTTAAAATAGCTCCGGGCAAAATACGCCCTGATTTTCGGGTTGTACAGCTCGGTTCCAAGCACCGTAAATCCCATGATCAGCACAATCGCGCGCAGGTTCATTTCCACACCAATCAGCAAGGCATCGGCAATGGTTTTAGTATCGGATGATAATCTCGTGAAAACAAAAGCTGTAACAAGTGTGATCAGCACAAAAAATATCCAGAATCTTGGACGAACCAGTTGCCGCAAAGCTCTTTTGTAGCGAAAAGCCCACACCGTTACAATCACTACCACCATTGCCACCCAGGCACCAAAAGGAATCCGGTTGATCGAAAACAATGTGCCGACCAGTAATAAAACATTCAACACCAGCCACCAAACAGAATAGGGAAAGTCGGTGCTTTTTGAACCGAAACCCGTGCTCTCTGCCTCCTTTTTAAAATGCGTAGCCGGAATAGAAGGCTGCTTCTTCAACTTTCTTCCGGTACTGATCCCCATTAAAGCAGACAGAGCACCGAACAAGGCATAAATTCCCAGCAGAATCAGTATCGGTGTCCACACAGCATCGAACCTGAGCCCGAGCTGTTTCTCTGCATAGATCATCAGGTTTTTATATACTTCCACAATGTTGTAGCCGTAAAAAATGATGTAATTGAAGATCTTCTGAAAAAGATTCCAACTCATAGCCAGCACCGATCCCAGCACAAAACCCGCCACTGTACGCCCCAGCAGGCGAACCGAAAATTCAAGAAGCAGGGCTTCACTGAAAATAGCGATCATCGGCCCAAAAATAACTGCACTGGGCGACATGGTTTTCATCAAAGCACAAATCAAACCGGCCCGCCAGAAAAGCCCTTTTTCGCTCCATTTATAATGTGCGGAAATAAGAATAACAATTCCGATGGCCGTTAGAATGTTCCCACTGAAAGGGACACGCAGGTTGTGCAAAAAGCTTCCCAAAACAATTTCAGACGAAGCCCAAACCGTTCCTAAAATGGCTGCTTTGATCCACTTATCATTGAGGTGAGAGATTTTATTCATTTTGAAAATACGGATATAGAAAACGAATGTCAATCATCGTTGCCCTGATTCAATAAGCATAAAGCACATAAGTATCTTTTTTTGTTCAAAGCATCAAACAAAATATCCTGATTTTTGGGAACCTGGTGAAGTTATCTTCCAGAGTAGTATTTCGATTTACTGTTGTCCGGGAAGGAAGAGTGACAGACAAACAGATTGCGTAAAAAAACACAGCATCCCTTCAGAAACAAAAAAAGCCTCATCAAAAATGATGAAGCTTTCTATTGTGTTTATGTTTTTTTCAGCTATTCTGTAACTGATTTTGCCACCCGTTTGCGGTCGTGCTCGTTCAGCAAAATCTTACGGATACGCATGTGGTTCGGTGTTACTTCAATGTACTCGTCGTTGCGAATGTACTCCATGGCTTCTTCCAATGAAAACTTGATGGCTGGTGCAATGCTTGTTTTTTCATCGGAACCCGAAGCACGCATGTTTGTCAATTTCTTTGTCTTAACAATATTCAGTGTCAGATCGTCCAAACGCGTATTTTCTCCAACTACCTGGCCCATGTACACGTCTTCTCCCGGATCCACAAAGAAACGTCCGCGATCCTGCATTTTATCGATTGAATAAGCAATAGCAGTGCCTGTTTCGAGCGAAATCAAAGCTCCGTTTCGCTTGATTCCCAGCTCCCCTTTCCAGGGTTCGTAACCTTTCAGGCGGTGAGCCATAATTGCTTCTCCTTCGGTGGCGGTCAGCATTTGATTACGCAAACCGATCAAACCGCGTGCAGGAATAAAAAACTCCAGATGCGAACGGTCATCGTTTACTTCGATGTTGGCAATTTCGCCTTTGCGGGCCGTTACCAGTTCAATTACTTTTCCGGAGAAAACTTCCGGTACCTGAACGGTAAGTGCTTCTACGGGTTCGCATTTTACCCCGTCAATCTCCTTGATAATAACTTTGGGCTGCCCCAACTGTATTTCGTAGCCTTCGCGGCGCATGGTTTCCACCAGGATCGACAAGTGAAGAATTCCGCGGCCGTACACCAAAAACGAGTCGGCCGAGTTGGTTTCTTCCACACGCAAAGCCAGGTTCTTTTCTGTTTCCTTGTACAGTCGGTCACGCAACTGACGCGAAGTAACAAATTTCCCGTCTTTGCCGAAAAAAGGTGAGTTGTTGGCCACAAACATCATGCTCATGGTAGGCTCGTCTATTTGAATCGCTTTTAATCCTTCAGGATTTTCGATGTCGGCGATGGTATCGCCAATATCAAAACCTTCGAGACCAAGCACTGCACAAATCTCACCTGACGGTACCGGTTCTTTTGTTTTTTCTTTTCCCAGACCTTCAAACAAGTAGCACTCTTTGGCTACTGATTTTACGATTGTTCCGTCACGTTTTACCAGCGAAACAGGTGCCCCGGGAATCAATTGTCCGCGGCTTACTTTTCCCACTGCAATCCTTCCGGTATAGGAAGAATAGTCGAGCGAAGTAATACGCATTTGCAATGTTCCTTCTTTATGTTTAGATGCCGGAATGTGTTCCAGGATGGTGTCGAGCAGGTAAATGAAATCTTCGGTGGGTGTTTGCCAGTCAGGTCCCATCCAGCCGGCTTTGGCCGAACCGTAAACCGTCGGAAAATCCAATTGTTCTTCGGTGGCGTCCAGGCTAAACATCAGGTCGAAAACCTTTTCCTGTGCAATATCAGGCGTACAGTTTTCCTTGTCTACTTTGTTAACCACCACAATTGGTTTCAGCCCCAGTTCAATGGCTTTCTGCAACACAAAACGCGTTTGCGGCATCGGCCCCTCAAAAGCATCAACAATCAGCAAAACGCCATCGGCCATGTTTAGCACACGCTCAACTTCGCCCCCAAAGTCGCTGTGCCCGGGAGTATCAATGATGTTGATTTTAGTGTCTTTATACCGTACCGAAACGTTTTTGGAGAGGATGGTAATTCCGCGTTCCCGCTCCAGATCGTTGTTGTCGAGCAAAAGCTCTTGTACTTCCTGGTTGTCGCGAAACAGTTTTACCTGGTGTAGAATGCGGTCAACCAGCGTAGTTTTTCCGTGGTCAACGTGGGCGATGATCGCAATATTTCTGATTTCTGCCATTTTCAATTTTTATAATCCATTCAACCAACAGCCAAACGAGCGAAATGTTTTCGTTGTCAATAATTTACCACCGAAAAAAGCATTTCTTTGGAATTGGCGCGCAAAAGTAAGAAAGTTTTGGATTAAGAAGGGTTTTTAAAAATGTCTTAAAAGCTAGTTTGGCAAAAATTTAATATGCATGAGCTACTATCGATGAAAGAATTATATCATTTCCCTTGCTTTAATTTCAAGGTATTTATTAATCAAATTAACGGAAAGGCTTTCCGGAGCAGTCAATAGAGCCATTATTCCTGCCCGTTTCAGCTCTCTCACCATACGTTTTTTGTCGTGAACAAATTTCCTTGCCATGGAATGTATGTACACTTCTTCGAGATTATGAGAACGACTGTCAGCCATTTGAAGCACCTCGGTATTTTCGAAAAAAACGACCAAAAGCAAGTGCCTGCCTGCCAGCCTCTTCAGATAAGGCAGCTGTCTTTTTAGCGATGGAATACCTTCGAAGTTTGTGTACAATATCAGCAACGAACGTTGCTTGATTTTGGCAGAAACTGTTGCATACAGTTTTTCGTACGAAGGCTCGCAAAAATCGGTTTGCTGATTATACAGCACTTCCAGAATTCGTTGCAAATGTCCGCCCTTTCGATCGGGATGAATAAAGGAATGAATTTGATTAGAGAAGGTAAGCAATCCGGCACGGTCGTGTTTATACATGGCCGTATTCGAAATGATCAAACTGGCGTTAATCGCATAATCCAACAGCGTCATTCCATTAAACGGTATTTCCATTACCCGCCCCATATCGATAAGCGAGATAACCTGTTGCGAACGTTCGTCCTGGTATTGATTCACCATCAGGGCAGCCCTTCGTGCTGTTGCTTTCCAGTTAATGGTCCGCGAATCGTCGCCCGGCACATATTCACGAATCTGGTCAAATTCGGAATGTTGTCCCACTTTACGAATACGCTTTACCCCGACATCTTCCAGCCGGTTGGAAATGGCCATCAGTTCAAACTTTCGCATACTGATAAACGAGGGATAAACTGCCACCGATTCGGGCCGGCTGCCTTTTATACGTCGCTGAACCAATCCCAGCATCCCGGAAATATAAACATTGGTATTGCCAAACTTATATTCTCCACGGGTAAGAGGCTTTAAAAGATAATCCAATTGATAACTTTCACCCGCAGAAAGCTGTCCACTAACCCAAAAGTCTCGTTTCTGAAACTGAGGTGGCAATTCCTCGATGATGCCAAAATTAAGCTTAGCAGGGAAAGTGCTCCGAATCGTTACAAGTACGGGGTTATCGTCACCAAGTGAGAAACGGGCCGGCAGTGTTCGCTGAATATCCAGTTTCCCTCCAGGGAAAAACAACCAGACTATGTCGGTCAATGTAAGTACAAGCATCACCAAAAGAGCCAGGCGGGCCGCGAAATACATCCACGAAAAAGAATAACTCAGCACAAATACGCTAACAATTAGCAGCAAACTGAGAAAAAAACGTTTGGTAAGATATATGCGGCTCTCTCTTTTATTCATAAACGATTGTATTATCGAACAAAATTAGCGCGGTACTTCTATGGATTGAACCAATAACTTTACCATCTCTTCGGGACGAATGCCTTCCATTTCCTTATCGGGCGACAAGATGATACGATGGCACAAAACAGGTGCAATCACTTCTTTAATATCGCTGGGAGTAACAAAACTACGCCCGTTCATGGCAGCAATGGCTTTGGCTGCATTCATAATATGAATAGCAGCGCGAGGCGAAGCTCCCAGATAAATATCTTTATGATTGCGTGTGGAAGAAACGATACGTGCAATGTAATTTTTAAGCCCTGGCTCAATGACCACTTCGAAAATCTGCTTCTGAAAAACTACCAATTGACTGGCAGTCAATACGGGCGAAATAACTTCCGTTTGCAACTGGCCTCTGGCTTCGTCATGGAAATTCAGAATCTGTTCTTCCTCTTCCACCGTAGGGTAATTCACAATTATTTTGAACAGAAAGCGATCGAGCTGCGCTTCGGGCAAACGATAAGTTCCCTCGTGCTCAATAGGATTTTGTGTAGCAAACACAAGAAATGGCAAAGGCATTCGGAAACTCTGTCCGTCAACCGAAATCTGTCTTTCCTCCATCACTTCGAACAGGGCCGACTGTGTTTTCGCGGGAGCCCGATTAATCTCATCAATCAATACCAGGTTTGAAAAAACAGGGCCTTGTTTAAATTGAAATTCGCCTTTGCCCATGTTATAGACCGAAGTCCCAATTACATCCGAAGGCATAAGGTCGGGCGTAAACTGAATGCGCGAAAACCCGGCATCAACCGACCTGGCAAGCAATTTTGCAGCCAGGGTTTTGGCAACTCCCGGCACTCCTTCAATCAAGGCATGCCCATTGGTTAATAGCGCAACAAGCAACAGGTCGATCATTTGCTCCTGCCCTACAATTACCTTGGCAAGCTCGGCCTTTATTTTCAATACTGCTTCACCCAGTGCGGCAAACTCATTGCCGGTTTCAAACATGTTATTCTCGTCCATATTCATTTTCTTTTGATTTTAGCTTTATGATTGTCGTTTGGTCGCTACTTGACGGCTATCGCGATAAAATTGTTCTACCAGGCTATTAAACTGAAAAAGCTCATCCTCATAAACCTGTTTTTTCTCCGACAATACCTGGTACCGTTTAAAAATCATTTTAACCGTTTTTTCGCTCACTCCCGACTTTTGGGCCAGTTTCCGATAAAAATCATCACTATTGTCAAAACGCACAAAATACCTTGAATTGATGTATTCTAAAAAAGCTGCAAATATTTTTCCGACCAGGTCTTTGTGGTCTTTCTGATTGTAATACAAAAGTCCGATGGTTTGCACAAAATCGAGCGACAGGTTGTTTTTGGCTTTTAAGACAGGAATTACCCTTTGCCGCCGCAATACATTGGTAACAATATAAAAAACCAGCCCAATCAACAAAGTCCAGTAAGCTGCCGCCAGACTCTTGTTCGCTAAAATAATTTTAAGCGGCGATCTGTTATCAATGCGAAAAGGCTTGTAATACTCATCCCATTCCAATGTTCCTGTTGGCATGGAAAACCATCCAAGTAACTGTTCCTGGTAGCTGCTGTTGTTGTACAAAGTATGGTAATTTGTAAATACCAGGGGTGCCGAGTGCAACAGAAAATTCCCATTCCCACATGGTATTTTTATAAAGTTAAGGTTGTTGTTCCCCTTCCCCAACGGAATCGCCTGCGACGAATCGGCTAAACTGAACCAGGAGGATTGTACATTTTTCCGAAACTGAAGACTTTCGCCCCAACTACTGCCATCCCAAACCTGCAAAGTAGTTACCGAATCAGCCACAGTAATTAGTTTATTCTTTATTTCAAACTTAAATGAATCGGCCAATGCTTCATTAAAATAATTGGCTGCTATAAAAACATCGGCTCCCAAACCTGCCTTTCTGTAAAGAAAATCCATATCAAGCGAGTCGGGATTGAAATTATTGGTTACAATCAACAAACTGTTACGCAAGTCGCTTCCTTCTCTTTCATATTCATAAAAACTGGTGCGAACATCGGTTACCGCAGCATTCGGAAATAAAGTATCCAGTTCATGCCGTAAAACCCAGGTTCCAAATGGTATTTTGTCGTTTCCCGAAAAGGATTGTCTCCAGTCAACATCTTGCGGAGCAATTGATTCGAGGTAAACCAACAACGCGAACAACCCGGTTATCAGCATTATATATTTGAAAGATCCTTTCATTCGTCGTCCTTTGTTTGGAGCCTGCTCATTAGGTTCTGAAAACCGGAGTTCACCCACTGAAACTGTTCTTCTGTCAATTGAAAGTCGCCATACCAAACATAATCAAAAACCAGTGTTTGCTGTTGAAACTGCCTACGTATTTCGGGTTGTGTAATTTCAGCCAGATAGTCGCGGTTGGTTTTATCGCGGTGCCAGGTAATGTAAGCCTTTTCATCCAATATTTTCAGAAGTTGCAAATAGTGATACCTCACGCAAAGTCTCAGGGCTCCTTCGCTTAGCGCCTTCTCGGCCAATTCTGCCAAATCAATACCGGAAATATCTTCATCGGGAATGCTCACAATTCCCAAGCGGTTTTTATTCTCCTTGCCCAAAAACCATTTTAATTTTGTCCCGGATAACTGCAACACAACAAACAGGACAATCGCCACCAAAAACATGTAACGAATAACAGGACCAGCCCCCTCTTTACCAAACAAAAATTTCAGTAGCTTATAAAAATAATAACGCACTTTATTCCACAGGGTATTGGAACGATATACATCGTTTTCGTACTGAAAATCCTTGTCATTTTTATACTCCTCCAGCCGGGTTTTATCAAAGTTTCTTTCCTCTGAAGAAACATTTAAAGCCCAAACCATACCTCCTCCTGCCCCACCTGAACCAATAAGCAGAAAAACCAATACAACTATTTGCAGCAATAATTTATTCATTTACTTCTTCGGCGAGCTTATCAATTTTTGCCTGTAGAGTAGGACGCTCTTTTACTTCAACCAAACTGAAATACTGAATAGCCACAAAAATCAAAATAACAGTATAGGAAAGGGTTTGAAAAATGGAAATGATGGATGACATAACCAAATAACCGGTTGAGAAGATTTGTGGTTCTTGATTAGCTGATACAGCATGAAATGTTTTGAGCGCCGTGGTAATTATAAGCGGAAGGGAAACCACTATGCTAAAAATATAAACAATAAGTCCGGCAATAATGATGATTCCAAAAGTTTTCCACCAGTTGTCTTTTATGATGTCAAAGCTACGATTCATAGCTGTTCCCATACCAACTTCTTCGAAAATGAGAACCGGAGGAACAAGCATAAAAACTACGCCAAGATAAATACCGGGCACTACCAGAAAAATACTGGCTATTATTATCATAACAAAAGTGGTGAAATAGACCATAAATAATTTAAGCCCTATTCTTAACACACCAGGCCATAGTTCCTCGGGAGTAAAGTCACCTTTTTTCTTTAGGTGCAAATCCATATATCCGTAAACCACCGCAGTTAATACAGTATAATTCAAGATTTGAATTATATAACTGGGTATTGCCCTCAGTAAAGTAAACTTTCCGAAAGACTCGCCAGGCGTCATATTCTGTAGCGAATCCAGTAAGCTCATTTGCGAATAAACCAATAATATACCGGAGAGGATAAAAAACGGCAACACGTAAATCAGAAATGTTTTTCCCAATCGTTTAAATTCCTGTCGGATAAAGTCAAACGAATGGTTCATTACCGTTCCAAAATCACGAATCTTTCTAAATTCAAAATGTGGTTCCATAATTAGTTTGTTGATTTTTGAAGTAAATATCCGGGATATAAAAAGAAATACCAGACAATAAATACTAACGACAGCAGAATAATTCCACCCCTAAGCATATCCGGCAATTCGGTATGGCGGGTTACATAGCCTTCAAGAAAGCCTGCCACCATAAATACAGGCACCACCCCTGAAACAATTTTCAATCCGGTTACAGCGCCCTTCCTGAAAGACAAGACACGGGGCAAAGTGTCGGGAAAAAGAATACTGTTGCCGATAACCATTCCGGCAGCTCCGGCCACCACAATGGAAAAAAGCTCCAGGGTTCCGTGAATATAAATAGTGAGCACCGACTCGCGCATTAAACCATATTGATAAAAGAAATACTGAAAACACCCCAGCATAATCCCGTTCTTCAGTAAAATAAATCCGGTGCCAACAGAGAAAAACACACCTGCAACAAAGGCCAAAAATGCTACACGGATATTATTAATGGTTATCCCCAGAAACATATCCATTTCATTCGCCTTTTTATAAACTGCCATCGGATCTCCATGCGAAATGTTTTGAAGTGTCATATTAACATAATGATCGCCCAAAATAATCCGTGGAAAATTGTTGTCAACCGAAGTTGAAAAAGCGCCGATGATAATGCTAATAATAAAAATGGCCGATGCATACCAAAAATATCTCCGGTTTTGCCAAAACAATAAAGGATACTCTGTTTTCCAGAACTCGACAAAACGGTTTCGCTTTATCTTTCTGTTCAAATAAATCTTTTGGTGTAACTGAACGGTCAGATTATTCAGATAAACGTGTGTTTCACTTTGAGAAAAAAATGTAGCGGCATATGATAAATCGTCATTTAGCCCAATATACATATTGTAAAGGTCATCGGGCTTTATTGGGTGATTCTCGTGCAAAAGCTTCTCTATTTGCTCCCACTTTTCCGAATTTCGTTTGACGAAAACGATTTCTTTCATACCACAACCTGAAAAACAGTAATTTTTTATGTTTGGTTTTTCCGATTTTTAGCGGTTCAATTATCCGCTTAAAAAATTATATTAATTTCAAAGCTAAAATAACAAAATAGAAATTAGTTTACCGAAAACACAACTATAAATCTGAATATGACCGCCATAAAAATTCAAACCGCACAAAACACATTACTTTATCAAACCAGGGGCAGTTTGGGAGAACGCATGATCGCATCGTTACTTGACGCCATGGTAATGGGAGCCTATGCACTTATAGGGACTATTCTGTCAGGCATTTTTTCTATGGGCACTACTTTTATGGCTATTTTCCTTCTTCCGGTTTATTTCTACACCCTACTCCTTGAGCTATTGTTTGACGGGCAGACATTGGGAAAAATGGTAATGAAAATCAAAGTAGTACACAGCCAGGGACAAAATATTCCGTTTACCTCCTATCTTTTACGTTGGATACTGCGCCTGGTTGATATATGGATTTTGTTTGCCAGTGTTGGCGTTGTTACAATATTGTTTAGCAAAAAAGGACAACGAGTGGGCGATATTGCGGCAGATACACTTGTCATTTCGATTAAACCTGCTCAAAAACTTCAGGAGCTCCGGTATACCCAAAAACCTTCGGAAGAGAAAAAAATAGTGTTTAGCCAGGTTAGCTTGCTTGATGACAAAGACATTGAAGTGATACGTGAAGTTTTAGCCTATGGCAAAGAAGCAGGGTTTTATGGAAATGCAGCCAAAATGCTCAAACAAACAAGTAGCACCATGCAAAAGAAATTAGGCATTGAAACCAATATGATACCAGTGAAGTTTTTGGAACAACTACTTGACGATTATTACCTGGTTTACGCCTGATAAGTTGCTTTACCCCGTTATTATAAACTATTTCCAACCACAGGGGAAGGCTATTCGGGTTGGACAAGCTTTACTCGTTTTCCAGAGAGTAAATCTTTAAATGAAAATCTAGTCCAGCTGAAACTCATCCCTGATACAACATATAATCACATACAAAAAGATAATCAGGTTGCTAATTTTCAATTTTCTTACTTTCGCAATGTTATGAAATCTTCCTTCGTACGTAATTCATAAAACAAAACAAAGAGCCTGCACTGGATGACTAAAAGCGAATTTGAGCAAGTAATTCTTCAACAAAAAGACAAGCTGTACAGGTTTGCATTCAGCATCCTTAAAAACAGTGACGATGCGCAGGATGCAGTCCAGGAGGTAGTGCTAAAACTTTGGAAGAACAAACATTTGCTGGACCGCGCTAAAAACCTGGAAAGCTATTGTTTGAACGCAGTTAAGAATTATTGTTTTGATGTATTGAGGAAACAAAAACAGCAGCAAACCTACGAACAAAATGTTTGGGTACACGCAACCACCGAACCTGAAATTGAGCAGCTTGATTTGGTTGAAAAGCTAAAACAGGAACTCTACCGGCTACCCGACCAGCAAAGGCTGGCAGTTAGTCTGAAAGACATTGAAGGTTTCGATTACAGCGAAATCAGTGAAATTCTGGAGCAAAGCGTCGAAACCATACGGGTGAACGTTTCGAGGGGAAGAAAAAAATTAGTTGAACTGTTTAAGGAGGAATTGAAAGATGCGTACCAATAAACCAGATTTGTTTTGGGACAATGAGCCATTCCCGGGAAGTTCCGGAAAAGCTCACAACACACCGGAAGAAAACGATTTTATTCGCTCTTATCGGGAAATGATTCGCGGCGAACAAGCCCGAAAAGCTGCGTTTGATCCTTTTGAAAAACTGAAAAAAGAACAAAGAAAACGTACAATTACAGTCCGGCGTGTTCTTTCTTATGCCGCATCGGTGGTACTTGCAGTAAGCTTGTTTTTTGCTTTTCAGCATCATCAACACAAGAAAGCACAAACGCAGGAATTGGCTGAACTTCAAAAAAATACCAGCGAGGCCTTGCTTTATTTTTCGAAAGAACTGAATGCCTGCCTCACCCAACTGGAAGACGCCCAAAAAAAGATGGGAGAACCGGTGACCAGTATGCAGGCATTAAAAAATATTAACATCAACAAAAACAATCCATTTAAAAACATAAATTTCAATCAGTTATGAAAGCAAAACTTATTCTTTTTCTGCTATCACTAAGTTTGTTCAGTGCAGCGCAAAACGGCAACCTGTCCATCGATAAATCCCTGGAGAAAATTACAACGCCCGACGATTCGTATTTTGAAGTTACAAAAGACATGTTTGCCATGTTGTCGGAGTCGAAAAATGCCAGTCCCGAATTTATCAATTACATAAAACAGCTGCACAAGTTAAAAATGGTACAACCCGCAAGAACGAACAATGACCGCGGCGACATCCTAGTTAAAACGTTCCTGGAAAACACCAACCTGCAAGGCTATACGCGATTAATGACAAGACAGGACCGTCACGAAGTTCTCCACTTTTACAAAAAGGAAGGTAAAAGCGAGAATGAATTTCTTCTGCTTAGTTCCGATATGATCATTTACATTACAGGAACCCTGGATTTGAAATCGATCGGAGAATTTCAACAGGTAATGGAAATTGCCGGAAGCGCGTTTGATATGTAACTATATAGAAAAGGAACTGTTTTGAACTACTGCAGTTCCTTTTTAGCTCCCCTGAATTGCTTTTAATGAAGCCTCCAACTCAGCATAACACTTGTTACAAAAGAAGTGCTTTTTCTGGTCGATGTCTTCCACGTAAGTTCCTGGGCGCATCACACAAATCGGGACATGGCAATGGATCAGGCCGAAAGCATGGCCAAGCTCGTGAATAACCACTTTTCTGAACCGCTCGTACAAAAGCCGCTCGTTTCCGGCCATGCCGTATTGCTCGTTTCTCAGGCGATACACCGAGGCAATTCCGGTGCTTCCGTTGTACTGCGCCTGTCCGAAAATATAGGTAAGAATAGGAATAAAAAGATCGACCTGGAACAGACCAATGGTTTTTAGCGACTCTGCTGCGTATTCGGCATGCACCAATTGCAGCAGGCGGTTGGCGTCGTATTGCTTTCGGGCGGCATCGAAAAACGGGAGAATGTCGTGTGTTAAAGGGACTACTGAAACAGGCCATCCAAAAGCCGTTTCAATGTCGCGGGCCATTTGATCGAGAAAGGTCTTTTCGAACCTGCCCTGAACAACCAGTGTTATCCCTTTTTTCTCCAAAAGTTAGTTTTTTAGGCACATGAGCCAGGCGGCTCACGAATTTACAAAACCTCGTCAGCCCCTACTTCCTGGGCGAACTAAGCTGATGTTTTTTAATTTTATTGTACAGTGTCACGCGGTCGATCTGAAGCGCTTTAGCCGAACGGCTGATGTTCCAGTCGTATTTTTCCAGTGTTTTCTGAATGTACTTTTTCTCCAACTCATTCAGGCTGTCGTTTGAGTCGGTCACCACATCGGTTTCAATCGGAAGATCTTTCAACCTGATCTCTTTTCCGTTTCCAACCACAATGGCACGTTCGATCATGTTTTCCAGTTCGCGCACATTCCCGGGAAAATGATACTCTTCCAGCCTTCGCAAAGCTGCCTGATCGATGGTGATCAGATCCCGGCTCATCGAAGTACAGTATTTTTTGATGAAATAAGTCACCAGCATCGGAATATCCTCCTTTCTGTCCCTAAGCGGAGGAATGTTAATGTTCACCACATTCAAGCGGTAATACAGGTCTTCGCGAAAAGAACCGTCGGCCACCATTCTTTTGAGGTCCTTGTTGGTAGCGCAGATAATTCGGAAATCTGATTTTATCTCTTTGTTTCCGCCTACCCTTGTAAACATTTTTGATTCGAGCACGCGCAAAAGTTCGATCTGCATCTTCATGGAGATCGTAGCAATTTCATCCAGAAAAACAGTACCGCCATCCGCCATTTCAAAACGCCCCTTGCGGTTAAACATGGCCCCGGTAAAGGCACCTTTTTCGTGGCCAAACAATTCACTCTCCAGCAAATCTTCCGATAAAGCCCCGCAATGAACCGTTACCAACGGAAAAAACTTACGCGGCGAATTGGAATGAATGGCGCGTGCAATAAGTTCCTTACCCGTTCCGCTTTCACCAGTAATTATAACTGAAGAGTGCGCCGGAGCAACGTTTTCCACTTCTTTCAACACCCGGATCATTCCATCGCTGTTGCCCACAATGTCTTCGATATTCTCCAGCGTTACCAGCTTATTTTTCAGTGTTTCATTTTCGTTTCGAAGCGAGATTTGCCGGGCAGCATTTCGAATCAGGTGCGTAAGATCATCCGGATCAAAAGGCTTGGTAATGTAATCGAAAGCGCCGTCTTTTAAAGCCTGAACAGCAGTTTCTACCGAGGCAAAAGCGGTCATTACAATAATAATGGCCGAGCTGTCGAAAGCCTTGATGCGCCGGTGCATTTCCAGCCCATCCATCCCGGGCATTTTTATGTCAGCCAGAATAATATCAAACTTCTCCGATTCAATTTTGGCCAGCGCCTCTTTGGCATTGGCGGCGCAATCCACTTCGTAACCATCCTCAATGAACCAGTTGTACAACGAGTCTCTCACCGATTCTTCATCGTCAACAATTAATATAGAAATGGTCGTCTTCATATTATTGATCTTCTTTTGTTACCAAATTAAACAGTACCGACATGGTCGTTCCCTTTCCAGGCTCCGACTGCACTTCAATTTTTCCCTTGTGGCTCTGAACAATCCCGTGCACAATGGCCAGCCCCAGTCCAATTCCGCTGGCCCGCTGTTTGGCCGAATAAAATGGCTGAAAAATGCGCGAAATATCTTCAGCTGCAATGCCAACACCGTTATCGACAATGTTCATTTTTATGTGCCCTTCGTCCGGATTTGAGGTTTTGATCAGTATCTCTCCGTTAAGGGTGATCGCTTCCATTGCATTCACGAGCAAGGCCACACAAACCTGCTTGATCTGATTGTCGTTGCAATAAATCAGGTCCGAACTGGCTGTAAAATCAGTATAAAAATGAATACCGGCAATGTGCATCTGGTGTGCCATCAAACTGTACGACTCTTTCAGCACCTGGTTAAGGTGATGTTGCTCAAAGTTTTCCTGGTCTTTTCGGGAGAAATCCAGCAAACCTCGCACAATATTTCCGCAACGTTTCGATTCGGTCTCAATCACTTTCAGGTATTTCAGCATCGAAGCTTTCGATGTTTCGGGCATGTCGAGCTTCGCCAGTTGCTTGGCCACCAATTTACTGTAAGTCAATATTCCGGAAAGCGGGTTGTTGATCTCGTGCGCCACCGACGACGATAATTTGCCCAACGAAGTGATCCTTTCAATATGAATAAGCTCGTTCTGAATTTCGGCCAGTTCTTCCGATTTCCGCTGCACCTTGTATTCCAGCTGATGCGACCAGTTTTCCAACTCCCGGTTGGCGGCGTCCAGGTTATCGAGCATGTTGTTAAAGGCCAGCGATACCGAACGCATATCTTCGAGTAAATGAGGCCTGATTTCGAGCCGGCGGCTTCGGTCGCCCTTCGACACCGCTTCACTGGCTACGATGATCTCGTTCAATGGCTTCTGTATCTTGTTCTTTGTAAAAAATATCAGCAGCGAAACCAGGAGTACTGTCACAACAATCGCCAGCAAAAAGAAATCGGTGGATGACTTTGTTACGGCGGAATCAAGTTCCGACAGCGGAACCTTTATGATGAGCGACCCCAGAATTTCTTCGTCCTGGCTGTGAGCGTGGCAAGCGCTTGCATAACACGAGCGTTCATTCAGAATTGGAGTTCGCACCAGTAACTGCCGGTGTCCTTTCTGTTTCTGATCCATGTTGCAAGGGCTCTTGAAATCGATTATCCGGTACGACTTCTGTTTGGCCGGAAACATTTCAGAAAAATTGGAATGGCACCCGCCGCAGTTCGGGCCTCGCTGTGACAAAGAATCAGAAAAGGCGGTGGTAGAATACACCAAACTGTCGCGGTTGTTGTACATGTTCACCTCATCGATACCGGGCATGGCGTTAATGATGTCGAGCGTACTTTGCAACGCACTTTTGTCGTTTTTCAGCATCGAGTGGTAAAGTGAGCCCTCCACAATCGACCCGATATTATCCCCCTGCTGGCGAATAACGGTACGGAGGTAGCCTTCGTAAACCGACTTAAAAATAAGGCTGTAGGAAATGAATAAAAACAGAGAAAGCAACCCGATTATGTAAACTACACGGGCATAAATTGACGAGCGAAAACTCAGGTAATGCCGAACAAATTCAGACAGTGATTTTCGCGGTTTTCGCTCGGGCGCAGTTCTTCTGTTATCGTCACTTTTCTTCATTACGAGTCAGTCAATCGGTGGTTTTTTAAAGGCACCGTAAGTTACAAAAAAGAACAAAGGGGTTAACAAAGACTCTTTCTAATTAGCTGGTTTGCTCCAAAAATTCATTTTGAAATTCATTCCAAATACCGGCGTCCAATTCAGCAAGCGGATCGACCTCTAACTCACCACCTTCCTGAAAGACCACCAGGGATTCCAGTCCTGCCTGCCGGGCCAGTTTTACGTTCAGAAAATCCTTGAGCCGGTTGATCTCATCCATAAACCACCTGACAGCTTCGGCTCCCAGTAGAAAATTTGACGTTTCTTTCTGCCAGTTGGCAGGGACAAGGGCGAACAACCAGCCCTCTTCGAAGGCCTCGCCCGGGAGTGCTCCGCGGCGTTCCAAAACCGAGGCATTCACCCCCACAATTTCGCCTGAAAGCGGTGAATGAACATGCAACTGTTTCCCTTCCTGCTCAATCAGCGCCAGCACCTCTCCCTTTTGTACCACATCGCCGGCCGATTTTAGTGGCTGAACGGTTATTTCACCCAGTACATTCTGAAGAAAATCGTCTAATCCGATTTTTGCCTGTCCCGATTTTTCGAGGTAAAGCCAGGTATGATTCCGGCTAAAAAACAAGCCTTTCGGAACACGTAACAAATGGGCAGCAAGTACCCGAATGCCTTCCTGAACATGCTGTACCGCATTGCTTTTTCCGGTTACCAGCAGCCAGAAAGGAATCAGCAACAAAAGAAACAGGATCACAATAATGTACTCGATTCCTTTTGTTTCGAACAGGTTTGTATATGTAAATCCTTCCATTTTTTTCTTTTTTAATGATGAGACAATTCTTTTACACGTGCTTATTGTTTGCCCACGACGGAGACTCGCGCAGCACGGGCATACGATTGATTACCCAACGGAAAATCCAGATTTCAACAAACACGATGGAAACGGCCACCACTATTTCCATCCACGATGGCACATAGTGCACTGCCGCATCCCAGCGAAAAGCAATGATCGACACATTAAGCCGGTTCAGGATTATTCCAACAATGGTTAAAACCGCGGCTACCCTTGCCCACCTAATGTTCGCCCGTTTAAAACTCAGCAAAAACAAAAGCATGGGTGCCACTACGAAACCAAGCATTTCGAGTAAAAACCAATAACCCATCGGGGTATTGATGTAGGCCCAGCGATGACCGTGAGCAAAAACAAGGATCTGCATAAACAGATACACAAAAATGCTGAACGCACAGATCCGGGAAAGACTCAGAATGATGTCTTTTCGCTGCTTTCTATTTTCACTGGTGATTTGGTCGGCAAAAACGCGTTCGCTGATCGATCCTTCGAAGATCACCATCGACAGTCCGGCAAAAACGCTGGACATCAGGAATAACAAAGGAATAAACTCGGAATACCACAGTGGGTGTATTTTTTCCCTGGCCATCAGGAAGAGCGCTCCCAAGCCCGACTGATGCAAGGTTGACAGGGTGATACCAAAAATAACCGCCCCCAGTGTTAATCCGGATAAAATTTTATGCGCCCGGCGGGCATTCAACCACTCGGCAACGGCTGGCGAAAACTCGATAGCCTGCGCAACGATATAGAGCAAAAAATGCCAGGCCACCAGGAACAATACCGAATTAGCACCAAAATTATTTCCGATAATCGGGTTGAAAATATTCCAGGGTTTACCAAGGTCCAATACCAAAGCGCCGGCATAAAACACATAGGCCAGAAAACCATTCAAAACCGTTACCCTTACGATGGAGTGAAACTTGTCAACTTTCAGTACATACACCACAAAGGTGAGAATGTAAGCACCACCGGCAAACGCAACTCCGGTAATAACATTAAATCCTTTCCATACGCCCCACGGAATGTCCTGGGTTACGTTGGAAACAGCTCCAATTCCGTTGATAAAACGGATAACAATAATGGCGGCCCCCACCAGCATTACCGGAATTGAAATAATATTAAACGGCGTTAACCATTTTCCCCTGGGCTTCAACTCATCCAGCAAAAAGCGCCCGATGGACTTTTTTTCTTTTTTTAAAGGAAATGCAGAGCTAGTCATAATTGTTAGTTTTGTCCAGGTTAGACTTGGTTGCTTTATGTATGCCTAAAAGAACAGAAGGCACCAGAACAAAAACAGCAGGTACGCTGTACAAAAAACCTTTTGTGAGAGCCGGATAAGAGGCATTCTGAATATTCGTTCTAAAACCTATTTCCTCAAACGGAACAGGCGATAAATACAAAAAGGATGTTCCTCCCGCTTCGTTTTCCCCGTAAATATGAGGGTAGTAGGCATCCGGATTTTCAACGATCCTGCGGCGTGCTTCCGCCATTAATTCGCGCCGGGTCCCAAACACGAGCGCTTCTGCGGGGCAATTCTCCACACAAGCCGGTAACTGCCCTTCTTGTTGCCGCTCAAAGCACATGTTACATTTGGTAATCTTTGGATTCGGACTGTTGTACTCAAATTTAGGAATATCAAACGGACAGGAAATCATGCAATACCGGCATCCCATGCATTTGTTTTCACGCCAGATTACCGGTCCTTCCTTTGTTTTGAGCATGGCCTGTGTTAAACAGGCTGCCCCGCACGCCGGCTGGTTGCAATGCATACACTGACGTTTTACGTACACCTCTCCTTTCGAGGTATCATAAGCATTTACTACCGTTCGGCGGTTTTCGTTGGTTTTTCGAAGAACACCCACCTCCGGAAAATCTTCGGGCTCGGGTAAGTTATGAACTTCGGCACACGAGAACTCGCAGCTTTGGCAGCCCACACACCGTGTTGAGTCGTACAAAATGGCTTTAAACTCTGTCTCTTCTTCACCGGCGGGCTCAGCCTGTGCCTGTTTCCCAAAGGCCAAACCTGCCCCGGTAACTCCAAGCACTTTGAAGAAATTTCTCCTGTCTATACTCATGGTTTTAATTGTTTTCACCAATCAATACATGTCTGCGGTATTGATGAAGTAATTCTGAAAATCTTCCCAAACTTTTGGGTCCAGATCTTTCAACGGGTGAAGCATGAGTTCACCGCCTTCCTGGAAGGCCAGTTTCCCATCTTCCATGTTCATGATATTCAGGGAACATGCCAGAAAATCTTTCAACCGCGTAAATTCACTGCTGATCCATTCCCGGTAGTTGTTACCCATGGTGAAAAACTGGATTTCACGTAACCAGTTCGACGGTTCAATTTTGTACACCCACCCTTCTCCGTAAGGCGCATCATTGATTGTAAACGGATCGGCTACCAGGCTTTCATTGATCTCTTTAATGGTTCCTGAAACAGGAGAATTCAGCGTGATTTGCTTTCCTTTCCGAATCAATGTTACCAGCGGCTCCATACGTTTCACTTTCTCTCCCGGACTTTTCATGATCACCCGGGTATATTCACCGGTTACATTCGAGATAAAGTCGTCGACTCCCAAACGAACCCGGCCACCTTTTTCCATAAAAACCCAGGTGTGCGACTTGTCGAAGTACAAACCCTTCGGAAAGGTAAGCGCCTCTTCGTTTAACAGCTTGATCAGCGTTGCTTTATTCAGCAAAGGAGCCTTTGCCTTTCTTTTTCGTCCGGTATAAATAACCACGGCAAAAAGCAACGCAAGCGCCGCCACCACCAGCACGGTCCACAGCAAAACAGACGAACGCGTGCTTTCGTTGATTTGAGCTTCTGCCAGCAAAACAGGAGGTACAAGTTTTTCGAGATTCGATTGCATCTCGCCATACACCAGTTCGGTATATCCGTTTTGCCCCACTGCTGTTTGTCCCGAAGTGGTAACCCAGGTCAGGAAATCACTCAACTCACTGTTTTCGGGGAAAGCAGGAGCCACCGCGTAAATGCTGTGCACAAGTGCTCGCGGGTATTTCCCGATCCATACAGAGCGTTCAAACTGTTCGGGATTGGCGTAAAAGTTTTCGTTGTAATCCAGTCGGCCATTTCCGTTCCGGTCAATCGGCAGTAATTTGATTTTTTCAGCAAAGGCCTGTTCTGCAGTGTTCAAAACAGTTGACAAATTACAAAACCCAATGGCGTGTTTATCTTTCTGAATCGCAGCCAGGAACTCTTCTTTCGAAAGCGCATTCTGCCCGGCGATTTTTGCAGGATCGGTTTCCAGAAATTTAGCCACCGATAATTTTACTTCTGCGTCGTCCAACACATACAAATTCACCGGCTCACCTCCTGTGCTGACTTTACTGTCCACCATGGCTGCCAGCTCTTTAGCCGAGATTCCTTTTTCGGAAACCTCACTTACAGAAGGATTCGCTTCGTGGTAAACAGCCACAATCACTTCGCGGCCCAGTGTCATCAGCCACATCGATTCGGCCGACATGGATGTGCCGGGCTGCTGCATAACAAAACCAAGCGAACCTTCGTCGCTTACCTTGCTGCTGATTTCCGCCAGCCCCACAGAAGAAAGCTCACAGTTGAACCCGGCATTACTTTTCCTGTATTCGGTGATCCACGAATCAACCAGACCGTGTGTTTCCTGTGTTGCAAAAATCTTTACAGGCTCGTCGCTTGCTGCCGGTGTTCCGGCATTTTGGCTGCTCGCTCCGCCAATTACCAGCAGGAGCAGCACTACTGTTATAAAAATCCTGGTTTTCATTGTTGAATTGATTTTAACGTTTTTTATGGGTACCTGAACCCAATTTTTGGATTCTTTTTCCACCCGAAATACCTTATCCAACTTTGAGACCAAACCTACAAGACCCTCACATACTGAAACTTACACAAGAAACCAACAATAATCTCAACACATGAAGTGTTGAATATCTTTACAGTCATTTTCAGCGATTCAGATATATCACTGACTTAGTGAACGTTATCACACCTGTTGAAAAATTCAACAGGTGTTGTATTTTTCAACACTCAGTTGCATAAGAACTGAGCTACAAGCATATTGAGGCTTATTTTTTTTGAAAATAATTTAATGGAAGTGTTTGGTGTTATAGAAATACAAAACGCTGAGGCTATATCAAAAGCTAGAACGATAAACGTAATACTAACAATTTCCCCAAAACGGCACACAGACAACTCTGATTTAACTGGGTTTCGCCGTTTAGTGATTATCGGCTAAGATTTGTGTCATCTGCGTTCTACTTCCAAGTTGATAAGTACAGGAAATGAAGGTTCTATTTCTATAAAACCTCCTCGTTATGATGATATCTTTTACTCCCGAATCAGATAAAGATTATCCTTCGTACGCAAAATCATCTGATCGTCCACAAAGGCAGGAACGGCTTTAACGGTTTCGTTGATGCTGTTTTCGGCCACTTTTTGGAATGAATTGCCTGGTTTAATAATGGTACAGTCGCCTTTCACATTCATGAAGTAGATATTGCCTGCTGCAAAAATGGGTGAAGCGTTGAAGTTTCCTTTTAGCTTTTCTTTCCAGACCGGTTTTCCACTCATGGCGTCCAAACAGGTGACCATGCCGCGGTCATGAACCATGTACATAAGTCCGTCAACAATTACAGGAGTTGGAATTTGCGGAACTTCATCGTCGTACATCCACACCTGATTAGTTTTGGTAACATCTCCCCTCCCTGTCGGATCAATCGCGTACTGCCTGGTAAAGAACGGCGTGTTATCCTCGAAAATCCAACCCGAATTAACAAACACTAGCCCGTTGTAATACAGTGGCTGACTAACCGTGGAGTCGTAGCCGTAAGTGAAAGTCCAGATCACTTCACCGGTATTTACATCGTGCGCAAAACACATGTAAGCCGAATTACTGATGAGCAGTTCCTTTCCGCCTGCATTTATCACAATCGGCGTCTGGTACGACTTCCGGTAAACGGGCTCCAGCGGATCATAAATTTCCTTGGGGCGCACACTCTTCCAGATGGTTTCGCCCGTGGTTTTATCCAAGGCCACCACATAAGGATCTTCGGTACCTTCCAGATGCAAAATCAACAGTTTCTTGTAAATAATTGGCGAAGAAGCCGGTCCCTGCATGTGCTTGCAACGCAAATCTTCGCGTTTCCAAACCTCATTAAAAGTTTTGGTGTCGATGCAAGCTGTTCCAAAATCTCCGTAATGAACATAAACCCTTCCCTTTTCAATGCACGGAGTTGGTGTTGCATACGAGTTGGTACTGTGTATACGCTGTGGTTCTTCCGAAGTAAAAATTGTTTTCTCGTCGAGTAGCTTTCCGGTTTTTAAATCAAAACAATAGGTATAAAACCGGGTACCGTCTTCTTCTGCTGAAGTCAGCCAAACCTGGTTCCCCAATACTGCCGGCGACGACCAACCTACACCTTTCACCGGTACTTTCCAAACTACGTTTTCCGTGTCATTCCAACGCAAGGGAGCTTTTTCCACATTGGCGTGCCCGTTCATTTCCGAACCTCTAAAATGTGTCCAGTTCTGCGTATTTGAATTGCATGAAGAAAAAAAGAGGAAAACTATCACAAAAGGAATGGTAATTAAGAAACGCTTCATTGAATAAGGTTTTAGTTGATCTGTCTCAAAGTTAATCGAAAAAAGGAATATGAAAATGAATTCACTACTTTTGGAACTCACTAAAAATTGGAAGTTTTGAGAACATTTACCGTTACAACCGTTATTGCGATTTTTGTATTGCTTGGCTTTTCAGGCTATTCACAGAATTATGGACAAAAGGACAACACTGTCCGCGTATTGACTTTTAACATTTTACACGGCGCTACCACCCAAGGAGATTTTGATTTGGATAAGCTGGCTGCTCTTATAAAAGACGCCGATGCAGACATTGTAGCCCTGCAGGAAGTGGACTTTAAGACCCAACGGGCCAAAGGATATGATTTGGTTACAGAACTTGGATGGCGCACCAAAATGTCGCCTCTTTTTGGGATCGCCATGCCATACAACGGAGGAGCTTACGGCGAAGGTATTCTGACTAAGACACCGATACTGGAAAGCAAAAACGTGGCACTTCCCCATTCTCCGGGCAACGAACCACGGGCAGCGCTTTCAGTTTTGATTCAATTGGCGTCGGGCGATACCATTCGTTTTATAGCCACCCACCTCGAACACCAGGAAAACAGCACCGACCGTATCGATCAGGTAAAAAAGATCAATGCTGTATTTGCAAACGACCGGTTTCCAGCCATTCTGGCGGGTGATTTAAACGCCACCCCTGAAAGTGAGCCCCTTTCCATCCTGAAAAAGCACTGGACAGACAGTTCGCAAAAGACTTCTTTTCTTACCTTCCCTTCGGATGCACCGGAAATAAAAATCGACTACATTCTGTTCAGCCCGGCACAAAAATGGGAAATCGTTGAAAGCCGAGCGATTTGCGACACCATAGCATCGGACCACTGCGCTGTACTTTCGGTTCTCCGCTTAAAGAAAAACTAATAATAAACAAGTTCGGTTTCCAGCGATTCAGCCTCCTGAAAAGTGATTTCAAAGTCCTCCAGCTCTGCCAGAATCGGATCGTAGATTTCCGGGATGGTGGGAATATACATGCCTTTCAGGTTCAGCTGCCCGGTAAGAACCAGCTTGGCCGCCACCGCCAGCGGCAAGCCAACCGTTTTTGCCATGGCTGTTTTGTCGGCGTTCTCACCGGTAACCACCAGCGAACTTGTTTTCCGGAACAACTCTCCGTCAGGCTCTTTTCGATAGACAAACTTGTGCCACATCACAATCATGTCTTTGTCGTCGGCTTGTAACTGCCACTTTTGTTTCAGAATGTGTTCCAGTACCTGCGCGGGTGTCGCTTTTTTTAGCCCGATTGGTGTCTTATCAAAAATGCCCATCCATTTCAGCTTGTAAACGATCTCCGAATCCTGCGGAATATTCAGGTAATGAAAAAGCTTCAGTTCTACCGAATCGGTTGGATGATAAGGTAAAAAGGAATTGATGAATTCCCGGTAAGTCATGTTCTCGACGTTTTCGAGATAATAGGAATCATCGGTAGCCCCCAGCTGAACAAAAACATTCCAGGCTTTGCTGAATCCGGGTCTTCGGAGTGTTCCTCGATAAATAGTCGGGATTCCCTGAAGGTTGTATTTTTGCAGGTAATACAGCGAATCGCGGTTGGCATAACCTTCAAACATCCCGAACTTTTCGAGATCAATCATTTCTGTTCTCCGAAACAAGCGGTTGTAAGGAATGTATTTGATTTTTCCATTCTGAATAAAACGGGCCGGGCCTCCCTGTCCAGCCAAAACCACGTTGCGCGGGTTCCAGCTGAATTTATAATTCCACGGGTTATCGTCCGATTCAGGTGCCACCAAACCACCGGTGAACGATTCGAAGCACTCCATCACACAGCCGTCGTTTTTTAACTGGTTGATAATTTTCATGGCCGACATGTGATCGAGGCCGGGATCGAGCCCACACTCGTTTAAAAAGAACAGGCCCTTCTCATTCACTTCAGCCTCAAAAGCTTTCAGTTCTGCCGTTTCGTAGGATGCGGTAAGCAGATTTTTTGAGAATTTCACACACGACTGTGCCACATATTTGTGAAACCTTGCGGGAAGCAGCGAAATCACCAGGTCGGCTTCTTTCACTTCGGCATCGCGGGCAAACTCATCGTGCACATCCAGCAAGGCAAAAGCCAGTCCCAGCGACTGCACCAGATCGCTTTCCTGCGTATCGGCAACTTTAACCCGCCAACTGTATTTTAATGCATTTTCAGCCAAATAAGTGAGCAGAAAGATACTGGATCTGCCGGCTCCGAAAATCAAAATGTTCTTCATAAATCAATTATATCCTGGTCACAGCATCACTTAAAGTAAGACTATGACGAACTGTTTTTTACTATTCTTTCCATTGAACAACTTCAACGCATTTCGGCGCAAGATTGCCTGATCTTCGATCAGCAGTTTCCGGTGCGCCGATTTTCATTCGCTTACCTAACCCCGGGTTAAAACCCGGGGCTATTATTTTTGAACCCTTTCAGGGCTTTCTTTTTACACTACCGACGCATTCCTCTGACAAAAGATAATTGCTGAATCCGTCAGTCACCAGACAGCATCACCTTTCCAGATCGCATGGATGACAACACTATCGGTTCTTAATTCTTTGCTCAGTTCTCTAAACTGTGAACGCTGAACACTGAACTCTAAACATTAAACTCGATCCCTTGTGCCAGTGGAAGTTCCGTACTGTAATTAATGGTGTTAGTTTGACGGCGCATGTACGCTTTCCAAGCGTCGGACCCCGATTCACGGCCACCTCCGGTGTCTTTTTCGCCACCAAATGCGCCACCAATCTCGGCACCCGAAGTACCAATGTTCACGTTGGCAATTCCGCAGTCAGAGCCTTCATGCGACAGAAATTTCTCGGTTTCCAGAATGTTCCGGGAGAAAATGGCCGAAGACAATCCCTGCGGCACATCGTTGTGCAGCTGAATGGCTTCCTCTAAATCCTTATATTTTATCAGATACAGAAGCGGAGCAAACGTTTCTTCCTGTACGATGGCAAAATGATTCTCCACTTCAGCGATGGCAGGCTTTACAAAGCATCCCGATTCATATCCTTCTCCACTCAGCACATCTCCGCCGGTTAAAATTTTACCGCCTTCTTCCGTTACCCGTTCCAGCGAATTACAGAAATCTGCCACTGCATATTTATCCACCAGCGGACCAACCAGCGTTTTAGAATCCAGCGCATGACCGATCGGCAGTTTCTGATAAATAGCCACCAGCTTTTGTTTGAACTCTTCATAAACCGATTCGTGCAAAATAATTCGCCGGGTTGAGGTACAACGTTGCCCGCAAGTTCCGACGGCGCCAAAAACCACCGCCCGAAGTGCCATTTCCATATCGGCATCCGGCGTAATGATGATGGCATTGTTTCCACCCAGCTCCAGGATCGAACGCCCCAGACGCTCACCCACCAAACGCCCGACTTTCTGCCCGATCCGTGTAGAACCGGTAAACGAAACCAGCGGAATATTCCGGTCAGAAAACATCGTATCGCCCAATACTTTAGACTCGGCAGCCACCAGGCTCAGTACACCTTCAGGAACATCGTTTTCTTTTAGTACGTTGGCCACAATTTTATGAACAGCCACCGCACACAAATACACTTTCGACGAAGGTTTCCAAACTACCACATCACCGGCTATCAGCGCAATCATGGCATTCCACGCCCACACTGCTACCGGGAAATTAAAGGCTGAAACCACTCCAACCACTCCCAGCGGATGGTACTGGTCGTACATACGGTGCCGGGCTCTTTCTGAGTGCATGGTAAAACCGTACAACTGCCGCGATTGCCCCACGGCAAAATCGCAGATGTCGATCATTTCCTGCACTTCGCCCAAACCTTCCTGGTAGATTTTCCCCATTTCGTACGAAACCAGTTTACCAAGCGGTTCTTTGTATTTCCGAAGTTCCAACCCGATTTGCCTAACAATCTCACCCCGCTTGGGTGCCGGAATCATTCGCCAGCTTTTAAAAGCCGTTTTGGCGGTTTCAATCACTTCCTGGTAATCTTCAATGCCGCATTGTTGCACACCGGCAATCAGTTTCCCGTCAGAAGGCGAATACGACTCCATAAATTTACCCGTGGTTGATTTCCACTTTGTTCCCGTGCAAACTCCCGGGTTCACCGACTCAATTCCAAGTTCCTGTAATACTGCTTTAAAATCTATTTCCTGTGTCATTTTTTCTATTTTTTGATTGATTGATTTTTTCTCTACAAAGACTCAACTAATACCTGGTTCCAAAATCACCCCCTCATTCCCCTAAAGAGGACTCTTTCTCCCCTTCGGGGAGATTAAGAGGGGTCAAATTGTAAACACCAAAGGCATTCTTCATTGTTCTTTTTCGATTTATACTATACTTTTTCGATGACCATTGAAATCCCCTGCCCGACGCCAATACACATGGTACAAAGTGCGTATTTTGAACGGCTGTGCTCCAGCTGATGAAATGCGGTAGTTACCAGGCGTGCACCCGACATACCGAGTGGATGCCCCAATGCGATGGCACCTCCCAGCGGATTGATTCGCGGATCAAGATCATCCAGTCCCCACCGACGAATACAGGCCAGTGACTGCGCTGCAAATGCCTCATTCAGCTCAATGATATCCATTTGCTCCATCGACTTTCCCAGAAGCCTGAACAGTTTCTCAGTTGCAGGAACGGGTCCGATTCCCATGATCCTTGGAGGAACTCCGGCCGACTGCGCTCCCAAAATCCGCACTTTCGGAACCAGATTGAAACGCTTAACCGCTTCTGCTGAAGCAATGATCAAAGCTGCTGCACCATCGTTTATTCCCGAGGCATTTCCGGCAGTTACGGTACCTTCAGACCGCATCACCGGCTTTAACGAAGCCAGTTTTTCCGGCGAAGTCAGCCTTGGATGTTCGTCTGTATCCACGACTATGGGATCGCCTTTTCGCTGTGGAATAACAATCGGAACAATCTCGTGAGCCAGCGCACCGTTCTTTTGTGCATTATCGGCTTTTTGCTGACTGTGATGCGCAAAGCGGTCCTGGTCTTCGCGGCTTATTTTGTATTCATCCGCCAGGTTTTCTGCCGTACAAATCAGCGCGTCGGTTCCAAATTGTTTCTGAAATTCCGGGTTGACAAAACGCCAGCCGATGGTGGAATCAAAAATTTCGGCCTCCCGCGAAAAAGCACTGGTATGTTTGGGCATCACAAAAGGCGAGCGCGACATGCTTTCCACACCGCCGGCTATCACCAGTTCTGCCTCGCCAGCCCGGATGGCACGCGCCGCCAAAGCAATTGCTTCCATTCCGGAGCCACACAAGCGGTTTACTGTTACACCGGGCACGGTTTCAGGAAATCCGGCCAGCAGAAGTCCCATTCGCGCTACGTTGCGGTTATCTTCCCCGGCCTGGTTGGCACATCCAAAAATCACATCGTCGACGGCCGATTTATCCAGATTTGGATTTCGCTCTAAAATGGCTTTTAAAGGAATCGCCGCCAGATCGTCAGCACGTACCGACGATAAGGCTCCTCCGTATTTTCCCACCGGAGTTCGGATGGCATCGCATATAAAAACTTCTTTCATATTCTTTTAGCTATGAGCTTCGAGCCTTGAGCTTTAAGCTCTTTGTTTCTTTTGTTACAACCTGTATCAACTGTTATTCACTTTTTCAATTCTTGGTTTAAAGGCTTTAAAAGCCCGGAACAAACCTTCTGTTAAGCGGTCAATTTCCTTTTGTGTCATCACCGTTGAAAGCATGCACGAAAAGGTATTGATCATCAGTATTTTTTCTTGGTAATACATGTAATCCAGCAGTTCCTTTACCAAAGCACCGGCTTCTTTTGAAAGATAAGCTTCGCGGTAAGAGGTGGGCGGAGTCGCCTTTAAATGCATTCGGAACATCGATCCGGCGCCTGTTACTGATACGGGAACATCGGCCAACTGGATGGCTTCGCGTATCTGACCAACTGCCTTTTGAGTAAGCGCATTTAGTTTTGTTACTGCTTTTCTGTCGAAATACTGCATGGCTTTGTAGCCGGCAGTCATAGTGATCGGATTGGCAGAAAAAGTTCCGGAATGTGGCAACAGCAGATTTTTTTCGTGCGGATCAAACACCTTCATCACCTCAGCCCTTCCGGCCACTGCCCCCACCGGAAAGCCGCCTCCGATAATTTTCCCGAGCGAAGTAAGGTCTGGTTTTACCTTATAATCTTCCTGGGTTCCACCATAATTTACCCGGAAAGTGATCACCTCGTCAAACACCAGCAAAGCATCGTTTTTTCGCGTCCAGGCGTAAACGGCTTCAATAAATTCGTCGGTTCCCCGCATCAATCCAACGCGGTGCGGAACCGGATCGATGATCACACAGGCAATCTCATCGGCATGCCGGTCGAGAATGGAAAGCGTACGCTCCACATCGTTGTAGGGAAAAATGATCACATCGCGCGATACACTTTTCGGTGTTCCGTGGGCCAGCAAAACACTGGCCGGGTGATTAATGTCGCCCCAATTGGTGGGATTGGCCGTCTGACTGACTTCCGCAAAATCATAAGTGCCGTGATAGGTTCCTTCGGCTTTGGCAATTTTTGAACGCCCGGTAAATGCCCGCGAGGCTTTTATCATGGCCATTACCGCCTCGGTTCCTGAATTTACAAAACGAATGCGCTCGAAGCTTTCCACCCTTTTGATCATGTGTTTCGCATAAGCCACTTCAATTTCGGAGGCCAGCGTATAAGCTGTTCCTTTTTTCAGCTGTTCAATCACGGCATCGATAACCGGGGGGAAAGAATGCCCGTGAATCAACGCTGCCATGTTGTTGGCAAAATCAATCCGGGCAGTTCCTTCAATGTCGGTAATGTAGCACCCCGAAGCTACATTTGCATAATCAGGAAAAGGCTCGTGGTAAACCGTATTCCGGCTTACACCACCAGCCAAAACCTTTTGTGCCTGCTTATACAATTTTTCACTACTACTTTTTTTCGTCATGAGTTTTGGTTTGTTGAGTTAAATGTAATTCAGCACCGGTTTGCTGTTGCAAGGTCTCAAATGTTACCCCCGGTGCCAGCTCTCTGACAAATAGTTTTTCATTCAGAACATCGATAATGGCCAGATCGGTATAGATGCGGCTCACCACCTTTTTCCCCGTTAAAGGGTAGCTGCATTCTTTTACAATTTTTGCCTCGCCCGATTTGGTGCAGTGCTTTGTGATCACAAAAACAGAGGGTACACCGGCCACCAGGTCCATCGCGCCACCCACTGCCGGAATATCCTCCGCGTTACCGGTCGACCAGTTGGCCAGATCACCTTCAGCCGAAACCTGGTAAGCACCCAGCACACAAATATCAATGTGTCCGCCGCGGATCATCGCAAAACTATCGGCATGATGAAAATAGGCAGCCCCCGGAATGACAGTGACATACTTTTTGCCTGCATTTACCAATTCGGGATCTTCTGTTCCCGGAGCGGCTACCGCCCCCATTCCCAACAATCCGTTTTCGGTGTGATAAATTACTTCCCGGCCTTCAGGAATAAAGCCGGCTACCATTTCGGGCATTCCAATACCAAGATTCACATAGGCTCCGTCGTGAATATCGCGGGCTACATTCTGAGCCATTTCTGACGAGCTCCACCCCACTTTTTGCGTTGTTATGTCCATGGATACCTCCTTTCTTCGGCTACCAGTTTTGATTCGTCGGCAGGATTTGCAACTTCCACAACCCGGTGCACGAAAATGCCGGGAGTGACCACACACTCGGGATCAATCTCTCCCAACTCCACTATATTACGTGCCTGAACAATCGTGGTTTTCGCCGCCATGCACATCACCGGCCCAAAATTACGGGCAGTTTTGTTGTAAACCAGGTTTCCGTATTTATCCGCCGTATGGCATTTTACCAGCGAAAAATCGGCTTTGATGGCATGTTCCAGCACATAATCGCGTCCATTGAATGTCTTTACTTCCTTGCCCTCTGCGAGCGGTGTATTCACCGAAGCAGGCGTATAGAAAGCCGGAATTCCGGCACCGCCTGCACGAATACGTTCGGCCAGCGTACCCTGCGGTACCAGTTCGAGTTCGATTTCACCGCGGCGGTACATTTCCGGAAAAACCACCGAAATGGTTGTTCGCGGGAAAGAACAGATGATTTTGCTTACCTGGCGGTTTTCAATCAAAGCGGCAAGTCCCACATGCCCGCTCCCCGCATTATTGCTGACAATGGTAAGGTTTTTTGCCCCCCGGTCCACCAACGCGTGAATCAGTTCTACCGGACTACCGGCTTCACCAAATCCACTGATCATTACCGTGGCCCCGTCAAAAATGTCCGCCACGGCTTCTGCCGCCGAATCAACGATTTTATTGATCATGATCTGCTGCCAATTTCATTTCCTTTTCCAAAGCTTTCGAAAGCTGCTCTTCAATTTTTACCAGTTCATCTTCGTAGAAATACCTGTCGCTTCCATACGGAACCAACTCTTCGATCGTATTTTCCTGTTCGTCGTATTTGGCGAAGAAAGTTGTATCCATCCACTCCATGTTCCTTGCTTCGTTGAATTTAAGCGCAAAAACCTTTTCACCATTGATTTCGGCGGTTCCCATCAACGAGGTTTTCCCGGCCGAAGAAGTCATGGTTATGTAGCGCGAAGGCCTGTTGATCGAAGCCAGACTTCGGTATACTTTATTAAATATCTTCGAGATATCGGCCAGCGGTGCAGTAAAATAATGGTGTTCTCCGGTTGGCCGCGCACAGTACATCGAGTGGAAACCAATGCCCAGCATAGCCAGCACATTCCCCAAATCGATCCAGTTTTGTGCCGAACGATCGATGTCAACTTTCCCGTTTTGGTCGTAAAACAAGCTGATATGGTTCATAATCGGGCTTTGGCTTTTTACAGCCACTCCGTATTTTTTCAAACGCCGGACGGCTGCAACAGAAGCGGGATTCATCACATCGTGAGGCGTGGAAATGTGAGCAACCCAAACCGTCTGGATTCCGTTTTCGGTCAGTTTTTGCAGCAATTCCAAAATCCGCTTAAAGGCATCGGTCAACAGCCATTCAGGATGAAAATTGATGGCCCGCGAACCAATCCGCACCGTGCGAATGTGCCTCAGCTCCGCATCGTCGATCAAAGGTTGGACATATTCCAGCAATCTTTCGTAAGGGATATAACCGCCGTCGCCGCCGGTAATCAGAATGTCGCTCACTTCTTTGTGGCGTTTCAGGTATTCGTGTACCTGCGATACCTCGCGCTGCACAAACATATCTTCGTCGCCACGTACCTGCGCATGCCGGAAGCAATAAGTGCAAAACGAAAAACAGGTTTGCGTGGTCTTGTCCAAAATCAGTTTTACCGGCGGGTATTTGTGCTGACTGCCCTCCAGAATTTCCAGGTGGCCTTCGTCGTTAATATACCAGGGTTTATTCAGCTTTTGCTTCCCATCGTGCGGATTGGTCTTGTGCATGTAGTCCTCCACCACCCGCTTTCTTGCCTCCTCATCAGGAGCATCGGCATATTTCTTCACCTCATCGGGATGAATCATGCCCGGCTGCGGAAATACCAGCTGGTAATTGGAGTCACTCTCATAATTCTTCCAGTCGATGGTATTTAACACATACCGCGTTGCCAGAAAACGATATACTTCAATAAAAAACTCCCGGTCTTTAATATGCGTCAGTTCAATGCCGTGCACCTTTAGCGTCTGAACAATTTCGCGAAATCCTTTCAGACCGGAATAATGCTCTTTGTCCTTAAAAATGGCATCGTCTTCGTAAAAGAACCCGGAATATTTCGGGTAATTATTGTGTAACCTCTGAATTAATCCGGGAGGCAGGAGATTTTCATTGTTGATGGTGCGAACCGCTTCCGCCCCGAGGTGATACCGTTTCACCATTTGCTGAATATCAGAAAGATCGACCTTTGTTTTAATTTCTTTTGAGTTCATACAGATTTAAGTTCCGATTAAGATTTATATGCTGAATAATGGCAGGTGACTACCACCCGCAGGTTATGTAAACCCCGGTTACCGAATTCCGGCGATCCCGTTCATGAATCAATCAGAAACTATCAGGAAATGACACCGGTATTCAAAAACCGGAAGTTGATTAAAGCAGAATAAATGTAGTAGCTGCGGCTGCAGCTAATGTGAAACCGAATCGTCATCGAGACACTCTGGCATCCCGGGATAGAAAAACACCGGACAATAATACGATTGTACCATAGCCCTAAAGTTAACAAATGTGATTGACACAAATTCTGACAACAAACATATTTCACAACATCTACCCAAATACAAATCCAAAAATTTTCACCACCTTTAATGCATATTATATAAACAACTGCACGTGAGAAATACCGGCAACACCGCTGGTATTAACTACGTGATTACAAGATTAAAATGAAGAAAGTTCTGTTATTGGGAGCCGGAATGGTTGCCAAACCGCTGGTCGATTATCTTTTGAACCATCAGATTCAACTTACCATAGCCACCCGAACCGTAGAAAAAGCCCTAAAACTGATTAACGGGCACGGAAATGCGAAAGCTGTTTCGTGGACAGTTGACGATATGCAAGCACTAAGTTTGCTGATTGCTGACCACGACCTGGTCGTTAGCCTGCTTCCCTACACCTACCATGTGGCAGTGGCAAAACTCTGTGTGAAGCATCAGAAAAACATGCTTACCACGTCGTATGTTTCCGAAAAAATGAAAGCACTGGATAAAGCCGCCAAAGAAGCCGGTATTATTCTTTTAAATGAAATGGGGGTTGATCCGGGCTTTGACCATATGACTGCCATGCGCATTATCGATAAAGTGCGTGCCGAGGGCGGAAAAGTAAAGGGGTTCTATTCCTTGTGCGGAGCCCTAGCTGCCCCTGAGGAGGCGGATAATCCCTTTCATTATAAATTTACCTGGTCGCCACGGGGAGTGATCATGGCCGGCAACAACAGCGCTAAATACCTAAGAAACGGCACTATTGTGGAAGTTTCATCGAACGATCTGTTTAAACAGCCACTGAAAATTGATTTCCCCGAGGTGGGTGAAATGGAAGTGTACTCCAACCGGGATTCCTTGTCGTACATTGACATTTACGGGCTAAAAAATATCGAGACTATGTACCGCGGTACTTTCCGCTACAAAAACTGGTGTGAGATTATGGATGCCTTAAAAATACTGGGAATGTTGAGCTACGACCGAAAAAGTTTTGACGGAAAGACATACAAAAAAGCAATGGCACGCGAACTTGATGTTTATCCTGCAAATATGAAAGAAAAAGTAGCAGAACGCCTGAATCTTTCCATCAATAGTCCGGCAATTGTTGCGATGGAATGGCTGGGACTATTTAGCGATGACCTGGTAAAAATAAATGAAGGATCGCCGTTTGATTTAACCACGGATCGAATGCTCAAAAAAATGATGCTGCCGCAAGGAGCCCGCGATATGGTAATTATGCTGCATGCATTCCTGGTTGAAAACGCCGATGGAAGCAGGCAGGTGATCAAATCGCGCCTTCTTGACTTTGCCACGGCAGAAGACACATCCATTGCCCGAACGGTAGGACTTCCGGCAGGCATTGCTGCCAAAATGATTCTGGAAGGGAAATTCAGCGAAACGGGCGTACACATTCCCATTTCAAAAACCATTTACGAGCCGGTCCTTGACGAACTGCAAAAGCTCGGAATTACCATGAAAGAAGAATGGGGATTACCCGAAAACGAGATGTTGTAAATTACCCGGAAAACAGAAATGATTATGCCGGCATTCCTAAAAAACCGGCCATACCGGCAAATAAGCCCGCAAATATCATAACAATAAACATAAGCACGTAGAGCGCCAGAACAACAATCATTAAGATACCGATAAAACGATAGTGCGCTTTCAGGTTCTGAAATGCCGAAGACAGTTTTTCCTGGCTTTGGTACTTTAGTGCCTGTTTAATCCGCGATGAAAACCGGAACAGGTAAAGAAGCGGCAAAAAATAAAGAGCCCCCATCACCACGTAAATCAATCCAAACAGAAAAGTAGGAAACGGAAAATCCGGACTGCCTCCTAAAGCCGCCGACGGCAAAAACGCAAAAACGATACTCACCACAAATCCGACCATCACAATCAGACCCACAAATACAAAGCCCAGGATGGATAAGAAACTACCCCATTTCCCGGCTTCTGTCAGGTGCGCGTTTATATCACCTGTAATTTCCAGGTTTTTCACGGCTGGTTTTGCCTGTTCACTTTCCGTTGGAAGAATTTGTTGTTCCAGATTTTCGTGATTCTGGTCTTCGCTTTGCGGAGCCATTGATTCTTGATTTTCTGTGTTCATCGATGCGTGTTTTTTCAATTCAGGTTTAAATGTAACATTTATTGTAAAGTATCTGCGGAAAGCGGGTAAATAAAACTCCTCGCAGCAAGTTGACGAGGTATAACATTGGATAATCATTATTTTATTCGCACCAAGGTGTGGGGAATATAACCCATTAGATCCCGATGGCTGTGCATCGGGATCCCCGCCTGCCGGACGGGCAGGAGTTCGACTTTATAATTTCAGTTCACTATCGCTCCTGAAATCAGAGTCTCACTGATTTATATCCTCTCTTTCGGGCGTTTTAGGAAACCAGCAGCAAAAAACTGGCAAGCAATGTAATGGCCATGTTTATTTTCCGGAAAGCATTCACTGAGAATAAAGAGTTCAGACGTTTCCCCACAATGGTGCCAAGCAGTAGAATAGGGACAAAAACGAGAGCCATCTTTAACGACTGCATAGACAACAAGCCCGTTTGAATATAGCCCGCAATGGCAACAACTGCTGTAACAATGCTAAACCATGCAAATATTTCGCGAAAACCACGGTTATCTACTCTTGATATATTCAGAAACAAGGCAAGCGGCGGGCCACTCACCGATATGGCACCGGTGATAAAACCAATAAGGGCGCCTGCCAAAGAAAAAGCATTGGGGGGCAATTTTACCTCGGGTAGTTTTCGCCACGAAAAAAGGGTAAGTACAATAAATACGAGTCCGGTAATATGTACCAGCGTTTGCTCCGAAACGGTTTTCAGAGCCATGACTCCCAAAACTGTAAACAGCCCGCCACTCACAATCAGCGACTGATAGGGACGCGTTACCAGTGGGTGTTGTTTCTTCTGCAAAACAATGAACAGTGAGGCAATCAGGTTACAAATCATCAACACCGGAATAATTTCGCGGGGAGGATACCACGCCATAAGAACCGGCAAAGAAACCAGCGCAAAACCAAAACCTGTTACACCTTTCAGCAAACTCGAGAACACGATAACCAGTACAACCCAAATATTCATACCTATAAGTTAAAGGTGAAATCCATTTTACAAACTCAGCATTAACAGCGATGCAACCGAGGTTAGCACCCATAAAGAAATTCCCAATGCAAAGCTTTTCACTCCGGACTGTTTCATCTCGCGGTACGATATATTGGAACCTATCAGGAAAAGCGCTACCATCATTCCACGCTTTCCGAGCCAGCTAAAATGCGAATAGGTGGTAGCAAAAGCCGGAAATAAGTTGGCAAAACCAATGGCCAGCACAAAAAACAGAATAAACCAGGGGAAGCGGATCGATTTCCGCGAAGTGTTTTTGCCAAGCAGGGCCAGCACAATGGAAAGCGGAATAATCCAAAGGGCCCGGATCAGTTTTACAGTGGTGGCAACCTGCAGTGCCTTGTCGCCATAAACAGCACCCGCCCCCACCACCGAACTGGTGTCGTGAATCGCAATAGCCGCCCAGTTCCCAAAGGTTTCCTGACTTAACCCAAGCTTCCATCCAACCAAGGGGAATAACAACAAAGCCAGGCCGTTTAAAACAAACACGACAATCAGCGCAAACGAATTTTGGTAATCTTTGCTGTTCAGGATCGGAGCCACAGCAGCAATGGCACTTCCGCCGCATATAGCAGTACCGGAAGCAATCAGCAACGAAATGTTTTTCTCTACCTTGAACAGCCTCCCCAACAGGATTCCGCAAATCATAACCAGGGAAACGGACACCGCTGTATGGAGAAACCCGCTTTTGGAAGCAGCAAGCACTTCATGCAGACTCATTCCAAAGCCCATCAGCACAATCGAAGCCTGCAACACTTTAGCGGTGTACTTGCCCGCACTGTCCGATTTTATCCCTAAAGCGGAAAGCAAAATGCCCGTTCCCAGTGCAACAACAGGTGAAACAAAAGGCAAAAAGCAAACAAAAATAATTACGGTATATAACCAGCTTGTTTTTTTGATTTTCTTATTCATATCAAGAACTTTTGACAACGCAAAAGTACCCCGACATCATAATCAAATCAAATACTAAATAATTATACTGAATAACTAAAAATCATACTGAAGCAGAAAGTTTTCAAACAATTCCACCTGTTTGCTTTCGTATCCCTGCCGCAGTGCGATCCTGAATTTCCGGGGAATGGAAATACCCGCAACATTGAGTTTTATCAAGCTGTTCAGGTATAGTTCGATGGTAGCGGCTTTTTCTGAAATGACTGCGATCCCGTCAAAATCCTGCAGAAAATTTTTAATGGATTCGGTACTCCCCAAATGTACGACTGTATTCAGTCCGTTAAAATCGATATTTTGTTTTTCGAGCGTTCGCTTTATTATTTCCAAAGTACCCGAACCATGCTCACGAAGCACAATCGGAAACTTGGTAAAATCTTCAACACTGATGTTTTTTCGCTTTGCATACACGCTTTTGGCACCTGTAACCACAATTAGCTCATCATCCAGAAAACTTTTGTACCGGATTCCGGCCAGTGACGACTCGTTCTCCACCAATGCCACATCCAGCTTGTTCTCCAGCAGTAGCTGCTCCATTTCCAGCGAATTACCGTTTACCAGATGTATCCTGATTTTGGGGTAGCGTTTATGAAACGAAGCAATCACCCGGGGGATTACGTATTGCGAAATGGTGGAACTTGCACCGATGATAAATTCGCCGGAAACCGTGTTGTTCAACTGTCCGATTTCAAAGCTAAGATCGCGGTAAAGCTGTTCGACTTTTTTGAGCGAATTGTAGACTGTTTTGCCGGCGCGTGTCAGGTAAATTTTGTTTCCCTTCCGCTCAAACAGGCCAATGTTGTACTTACTTTCCAGCTCTTTTATATGTCTGGTAACTGCCGGCTGGCTGATGTGCAGCTCTTCGGCCGCTTTCGAAAAGCTCAGGTTTTCGGCAACAGCAATAAAAACACTATCTCTGTAATCCATGTCAATGCTTTTTTTCAGGAAACATCCCGCAGCCATAAAGATACGCTTTATGGTTTTAGGATATGAGCGAATGGGGTATTCCTGTTTTTATCAACTGAGATTCTTTACTCCAGCAGCAGTTTCTTCGACTTTGGATATTTTACCGAATACTTCAGATTCATTTCTTTTGATTTTCCTGCATGAAGATCAAATTCCCACTTAACCTCTCCGCTTTCCTTATCCAGCTTTCCTCCTGAAATATCCAGAACCTCTACTTCTATTTCGGCTAAGGTTGAAACAGGAATCTGGTCAAGGATCATCATGCTGATTTCTGAACTTTTATTGTTTTTTACGAGCGTTTCCCAATACCTCGTCTCTTCTTTGTTGGCACCAATAAACCGACGCGCAGTGTATTCTTTTTTAAGTTCACGGGTAACGCTAACATTTTTGTCCTTGCCCAGAGACACCTGCAAAGTGTCAGAAGCAAATCTTACATCAAGCAAGGTTTTTCCGACAAAAGTTCCTTCAAAAAATACATTGGCTTCTCCCTCTAGCAGGTTATACTTTTCCCAATCGCTTATATACGCAAGCAAGAAGGCATTTTTATCTATTTTAGGAACTGAATAATACTGAAACATAGCAGGTATTTCATATACAGCCATATCAACCGAATAAACATTGTTATCGGATTTCACCGAATAAGGCGTTTTTATTTCAAATTCAACCGAGGTCTGATTTTCAGTTTGTTCAAATGGAATGGCGATGCTTTCATTTTTTTTCCCTTTTAAAGTTGAAGCTCCCCTGACAGAAACACCCGGCATTCGGCCTGGCAAAGCTACCTCAATATCATCGGCTACAACCCCGAATCCCACAGCAACTACTTCTTCCATCGCAACAATATCTTCTTCCATCACAACATTCAAAACAGGCCCCGAAACGGGTAATATTAATGGCTTGAATCCAATAAACGAGAAATTTAACTGGTGGGCATCAGCCGGAAGCATAATTGAGTACTTCCCATCGATATCGCTAATAGTCCCCATGCTTGTTCCCGGAATATTTATGCTTACACCAGGGACTGACTCATTGTTTTGATCCACCACCCGTCCGCTTACCGAATTAATTTGTGTTTTGTATACCGGAGGCAGAATATTATAATTAAGGAAATAGGGACTCAGTTCAGGAGCGACACCTGAAGTCCCCGGATCAACCGATGAGAATTTGAGCTTCACATTTTTCCAGTCAATCTTTGTGTCTTGTCTCAGGTTGGCTTTGTAAACCACCTCAAGCGGCTCAGTAATCGACTTAGCTCTTATGTCATAAGACGGGTACCACCCCGCATTGGTAACCAGGTACAAAAGTTCTATTTTGGCAGAAGTGGTAGCCTTTGCATCAATTTTTACCAGAATTTCACCCTGTGCATATTGCTTTGTGCCCGACAAAATACTCAACTGACTTTGAAGCTTGTTCCTTTTCTCTTCCAACTGTTTCAATGTACTTTCCCGTTCTATTCTTTTTAGCATTAAAGCGGTGAGTTTTGTACCGTAAAATTCTGACGCCTCCTTTAATACCCCCACATTTACATCATTGTTCTTTCCTCCTATTACCCGGTTGTCTCTTAAAAATGCAACTTCCTCCCCCACTATGGTCAGGTAAGTTTTTTCCAATTCAATCTGGGCATTTACAGCTTCGATTTCCGATTCAATCGCCACTGCTTCTTTTGGTTTTTCGAGCTCAGTCAAAAAATCCTGCTGATGATTTACCGCCAAAACCGTAATGGCACCATTGGCTTTCACCTGTACACTTTTCGCTTCAATAAAAGGCGATAGATTTACAAACTTCAATAAAGTTATTCCTTTCTGAAAGTCGATTGTTTTGTTCCTGACAATTTGAGCGCCATCAATAAAGACTGTTACTTCTGAAATTTCTGTGGTAATTTCCCTTTCATTTACTTCCTGGGCAAATACCTGTGTAAATAAAAAACCGAGGAGAATTGTCATCAATGCCTTCATGTGTTCTATATTGTTTATTGGTTAGAATAATTCTTATTAAAACGAATCCGGGATGTTGAGCCAATGTATTAAAAATTATGCAAAATATCTATTGAAACATATTATCTCTTTAGAAGAAAATGTAAGGATATGTAAAAGAAAATAAGTGCATTTTTTATTAAAGAGGTTCACTGTTAATTCCCAAGCATTAATTTCAGATAATCAGTGGTTGAATCTTCTCCGTATTTCCGGATGTATTCATCCAGCCGCTTTTGGGCTTCGTCGCATTTTTGCCGTTCTTTTTTGCACTCGTAAACAAAGCTGGCAGCCATTCCGTAAACCGCTATTTTATTTCGGGGCTGCACTTCAAGCACCCGTTCAAACTGAAAACGCGCATTTTTGTAATGGTTCTTGTTCAACCAGCTGTAACCCGAATTCAAAAGATAATCAATCTGCTCAGCAGAAAGTGTCGCCTCTACGGTCTTTGATCTGGCTGGATTGCGATTTATTCGGTCTGGCTGAAAGAAGAACTCAAACAAAAAGAGGGTAACAACTGGAACTATAACTAATAACGACAAAGTAATTTTCCAATAACTTCTTCTTTGTTCACGTTCTGTCTCCTCCCGGTTTTTGGCTTTTATCTCAGCCAGTTTTTCGGCCGAAACTTTTTTAAAGAATACCTGAGGACTGCTTGAATAACGTCTGTTTTCGGTTTTTGTCCAATCCTGGTAAGCCTTGTGCTTGGGCCGTGCATTGGCCCGTAGCGACTGAATCATTGCTAAAACGGAACCACCGAAGCTCATATGTTAAGCTGATTTTGAGTGATTAAGCAAATTGTCAACGTTGAAATTACATTAATTTCTCTTCGATCCGAAATTCTCTGGCCACTATTCCGTTGGCCTTTAGGGCGGCTTTAAAACCTTCGTTCATCATTCGTCCCAAGCGCATCGGAAAATCGAGCAAAGCCGGATAATTGCTTTTATCATCGGGCGACTGAAAGAATTTCTGACAGGAATCTACACTCGAAGAAAGGTAGATGCGACAGGCTACCGGGCGTGCCTCGTAAGCCATACACGCTCCGTTCATCAAAAGCGGACAGTGATGTTTGGCATTCAGTAAATCGTTTCCTTTTAGTTGCCTCAGACGGTTGTTCTTCTCTTCGGCCCGTTGTTTTATTTCGGTTTGTTGCGGCAAACTAAACTTCTCGCTTACATATTTTCGAAGATACTTTAGTTCATAATCCATCGCAAAAACCGGTTGGTGACAACACCAGTGGCACCCTTTCTTGCACTCAACCGCCTTCCCCTGTTGCCGGGCATACACCAAAAGACTATCCGTCAGATCGTCGATATTTCGGAGCATTTCGACCAATGCAGCCAGTAAATTTTCTTCGGAAACGGGTTCCTTACAGGCTTTCATTCCCAGTTGGTAACCGTCGTGATAAAAAGCTTTTTCGAAGTTTTCGGATTGAATGCTCAAGTCTTTTTTTGTTAAAGGATTCTTCCGGAAAAATAGATCATTTTTAACAGATATTCAATGGAACAGGCAACATAATTTCTGAAATAAAACACCTGGCATACAGCAGCTATTTTCTGTTTTTTTCCAATTTTAACCGCGCAAAATAATCGATAGAGGCACGTTTTACATGCGGAGAAAGAAGAATGGTTGAAATTACAGTGGGGAACGCCATCAGCGCAAAGGCAATATCGATGAGCCCGATGATGACGCGAAGGTTCGACACCGCCCCGACAATGATCACCAACACAAACACATAATTGTACAGATGCTGGTACTTTGCCCCCGCCACAAAACCCAGGCATTTAACGCCGTAGTACGGAAAGGCAAACATGGTTGACATGGAAAAGAAAATAACACAGACCACCAGGATGTACTTTCCAACTCCCGGAATAGCCGAATCAAAAGCCTGTGCGGTAAGCGTAATTCCGTCGGCATTGCTTATCAGCCAGGTATCGGTAATAATCAGCGCCAAGGCGGTCATGGTACAAACGATAATGGTATCTATAATGGGCCCCAGCATTGCCACCAGGCCCTCGCGAATGGGTTCGTTGGTTTTGGCAGCGCCGTGTGCCATCGGGGCTGTACCCAGTCCCGCTTCGTTGGAAAAAGCTGCCCGTCGCACCCCGGTGATAATCACCGCTCCAACAGCACCTCCCAGTACCGCATCTCCTGTAAATGCATCTTCGAAAATGGTTTGGAAAGCCGGGATAATATGCGCCGGATGAGAGAAAATAATGTACAAAACTGTTACGGTATACACCACCACCATGGTTGGTACCAAGCTACCGGTAACATTGCCAATTCGTTTGATCCCGCCAATAACAACTATTCCAACGATGATTGAAATAACGATTCCGGTGACCAGGTCGCTGCCAAACGACACCGGAATATTGTTGGGAACCAACAGCACGTCGCGAATCATCTGGGTAAGCTGGTTGGCCTGAAACAAAGGCGAAACCCCCACCATGGCCATTACAGCAAAGAACACCGCCACGGGTTTCCAATTCCTCCCAAGGCCTTCAGTTATGTAGTACATCGGTCCTCCCTGAATTTCTCCGGCAGAATCTTTGCCGCGGAACATAACCGCCAGCGAACAGGTAAAAAACTTGGTACTCACCCCCAGCAAGGCCGAAACCCACATCCAGAAGATGGCACCCGGCCCGCCCATTGTAATTGCCACGGCTACTCCACTTACGTTTCCCATTCCTACAGTACCTGCCAGCGCGGTCGATAAAGCCTGGTAATGCCGCAATTGCCCCGCCTCGTTCGGGTCGTCGTATTTTCCGGTGAGAATTTTCAGTGCATGTCCAATGTAGCGCAAAGGCACCAGCCGCGAATAAACAAGGAAGTAAAACCCGCCGCCCAGCAGCAGGATCAGTATGGGTGTTCCCCAAATTCCGTCCGATACAGATATTATAAGCTGGCCCAGTTCTTCAAACATCTCGCTAAGAAAGGAGAAATCATTCAGAAATGCAATAATTACCCGCAATGGCTATTTCACGTAAGGCTCACTCAGAAAAACAATAGGTATAACAGTATCCTGCATCGTTTTGGGGCGTCCTGCTTGCTTTTACCCCTCCCTGCACAGATTTTATGCTTTCCTGCGGCGCAGGAATTTGAAAATTTTTAGCAGGACGAGAAAAAATGATGCAGAAATTTCAAAAAAAGCCGCAGGATCGTTAAAAATCCTACAGGAAACAGAAAAAAAGCTACAGGACAGGAAAAAATGTTACAGGACAGCCTCCTTATTTTAAAACAGCTTTCACAAAAACAGGAAAATGATCCGAAGGGAAACGTTGGTTTTTAGAATCAGTTAAGGTAGCATATTTCAGCACTTTCACTTTCGAGTTCACAAACACATAGTCAATCCTGTTCTCCTGTGGAGCATCCATTTTAAATCCCTGGAAAGTTCCGGTTGGTCCATAAGGCGGCTCTTCGGTAATATCGCGGCTGTCGGCCATGTATTTTTTGATCATACCAATCGGCTCTGAGTCCGGAGTAAGATTGAAGTCGCCTGTCAGAATCACCGGGAAACCATTGTTCCCTGTAATTTCCTTTATTTTATCGCGGATCAGCAAAGCAGAGTTTTTACGTGCTTCCACTCCAATATGATCAAAATGGGTATTAAAAACAAAGAATTTCTTACCCGTTACCTTTGATTGAAATTTTCCCCAGGTAACCACCCGGTTGCAGGCTGCATCCCAGCCCAAACCAGGCTTATCGCAATTTTGGGAAAGCCAGAAATGACCGTTTTCCAGAAGAATAAATTTGGCTTTGTTAAAAAAGATAGGAGAAAACTCGCCTTCCTTTTCGCCATCGTCACGGCCAACACCTATCCATTCAAAACCGGGCAAACCGTTCTCAATGTCCGTAATCTGCCCGTAAAAAGCCTCCTGCAAACCAAAAATATCAGCGTCGTGAAACCTCAGCAGGCCATTTACCATGGTAATCCGGTTGGGCCAGGCATTTTCCCCGTCGGCCGAGGTGTTTAAACGAATATTGAAACTCATGATGTTCATTTCCTGTGCAAATAATGTAAATGGAAATAAGAATAAGAGGAACGCGAAAATCTTTTTCACCTGAATCTATTTTAGTTAAAATTTTATTCTTCTATCAAATATTTTTTGAACATAAATTATGTATCAATCCCCGGAGTACCCGACATCCTTCAGCTGACAGATCATTATTCTCTCCGATCAATTGCTTTTCATGTTCGTTTTAAACCTATTCTTCACAAAACTTAAACTGCTCGTACTTAGTATCTTTTTGAACTCCCTCAATAATCGTGCGTCTGAATTCCTTTTGGCCCTTAACAACAAAATGATAGCAGAAATCCACGATTTCATTTATGTATTCCGTCATGGGTTTATTCGCTATTTCATGCGCGGCACCGCACGAAGTATGCAGCCAGTGAGGCACTCCCAACTTATCGAGCTTTTGCGCAATGGTGTACGACCCGTGCAAAACGAGGTAGCCGGGCGCATCTTCCGCACAATAATGGTGAGGAGCTGTTGCGTAAGGCACCAGGTTATCATCGGTTCCGTGAAACAAGAGCGAGGGCACTGCCGACTCGTCGTACACGGCAGCTGTGTCAACAATGGCACCGGCCATTCCGATAACTCCGGCAAACGATACCGGCCCCGATTCAAGCCCGTAACAATAGGGAGGCTGGTAGGCAGCTACCAATGCCGTTTCGGCTCCGGCACTACTCCCGGCAAGGATTATTTTCTGCGGGTCGATCCCAAACTGCTCCCTGTTTTCAATTAAAAAGAAGGTAGCATCCTGAAGATCCTCCACCGCTGCGTTGATGGTATTCAGTTTTTCATTGGCAGGGCATTCACAGCCAAAACCGCCGGGTTTTCCTTTCCGGGTAAGCCGGTACGAAATGGAAGCCACCACATAACCACGGCTCGCCACCTGTGTACAAAAATCCACAATCATCTGCCCATTCCGAGTTCCGCCGCTAAAGCCACCACCATGTACAAAAATAACCGTAGGTCGCTCCGTTTCAGAATCTCCCTGTGGCAGGTAGATATCCAGATCCAGGTTCTCTCCGTCTTTGGTTGCATACGTAGCTGTTTCTGTTGAAATTTCATCAAACCAAACTCCCTGGTATCTTTCCTGTGCCGCGGCAACAAACGCAATACACACAAAAAAGATACTTGCTATCCAGTATTTATACATGCTGTTTTTGTGGTGAATATATAATTTCGGGCGAAGGTGTGCAAAAGAAAAATGGAATCCGTATTGAATTCCATTTTTTAGGGAGGTCCCTATTTCTTATCTTTTTATCTTCCTGATTTCGGTTTCTATTTTACCAAACGGCGGGCCAAAAACACAAAATACTGAAAAACAAGCCTCTGCAAAAGACAAACAAAACCACAGGTGATCACATTGGGAATTTCAATCCCGACATGGGACTAAAACAGCAGATTTTTTCGATCCGAATAACGAAGTTCGTGCTGTAACAGCCAACGTTTTTTATCGAGACCTCCGGCATACCCGGTTAACTTTCCGTTTGAACCGATGATCCGGTGACAGGGAATAATTATCGGGATTGGATTTTTGCCGTTTGCCAGGCCTACGGCGCGGGTATTTTTCTCCGATCCCGACCGAAGGGCAATATCGAGATAGGACGCAGTACTTCCGAACGGCACCTCAGCCACCAAGGTCCATACTTTTTTCTGAAATTCACTCCCTTCCGGACTTAAAGGGAGATCAAAAGTCAAACGGGTCCCCTCAAAATATTCCTTCAATTGCTGAATTACGGTCTCCATCATTGCAGGTGGCTCAGGAGAAGAATCTTCTTCATCCCCGCAAAACGAAATCGAAACAAGTGCGTTTTCTGTTACACTTATCTTAAGCCACCCTACCGGTGATGAGATGTATTGATCAAAAATTTCTTCCATAACATAAAAAAATCCGGTACCCCCGAAGATACCGGATTTCATCCAAATTCAACTATATTACTCACTAATAACGCTCTCGTTTGGTGTATTTCGTGTGCAGCAAGTGGTGCGATACTTCGCCCAGCGGCTCTTTCAGAAAATCTTTGTACAACTTGTGGATTTCCGGATTCTCGTGCGATTTACGGATCGGCAGTCCTCTATCTTCCGCATAAATAGCTTCTGCCCTTTTTCGCCTGATTTCGGCATTGGTAGGGATGGGTTGTCCTCCTCCGCCCAAACAGCCGCCCGGGCAAGCCATAAACTCGATAAAATGATAATTGGCTTCACCGCTTTTTACGGCATCCATTACACTCTTGGCATTGATAAGCCCGTGCGCAACCGCACATTTCAGTTCAACACCATCCAAAAATGCCCATTCTTCTACCGGGTTCTCAATTTTCACGGAAGCTTCGCGAACCCCATCGATTCCGCGAACCGGTGTAATATCGAGGTTTTCAAAGGGGACATCTCTGCCGGTAACAATTTCGTATGCCGTTCTTAAAGCAGCTTCCATCACTCCGCCTGTTGCACCAAAAATTACAGCTGCACCGGTTGATTCTCCCATCAGACGGTCAAATTTAGCAGGCTCCAGCTTTTTAAAATCCAACCCGGCTTGTTTGATCAGAATAGCCAACTCGCGTGTGGTTAACACATAATCCACGTCGCGGTAGCCACTGTCGTGCATTTCCGGGCGGTAAGCCTCGTATTTCTTAGCTGTGCAAGGCATTATCGAAACCGAAATAATTTTATCGGGCTCCAGGTTCCGGGCTTTGGCATAATAGGTTTTTGCTAACGCACCAAACATCTGTTGCGGCGACTTACAGGTTGAAAGATGCTTCAAATATTCGGGATACATATGTTCGACGTATTTGATCCATCCAGGCGAGCAAGAAGTGGCCATCGGTAATTTCACCGTTTCATCCTTGTCAACCAACACTTTTTTCAGACGGGTAAGCAGCTCTGTTCCTTCTTCAATAATTGTAAGGTCGGCTGTAAAATCGGTATCCAACACCGAATCGAATCCAAGCCGCTTCAAAGCTGCCACCATTTTACCGGTAACACTTTCACCGGGCTCCATTCCAAGCTCTTCGCCTAAACCAACACGCACTGCAGGAGCCGTTTGCACAATAACGTGCAGGTTTGGATTGGCAATAGCTTCCCAAACCTCTTCGATGTAGTTTTTCTCTACAAGCGCTCCGGTAGGACAATGGTTCACACACTGCCCGCAATTGGTACACACCACATCGCGCATCGCCTTTTCAAAAAACGTCGTGATCTTCATCTGGTCACCTTTGTGTGCCACAGTAAGCGCATTTACTCCCTGTAACTCGGCGCAGGTCCGCACACAACGCTGACAACGAATGCATTTACTGTCGTCTTTCATAATGGACGGTGAATACATATCGATCGAAAACTTCTTCAGCGGAACCAGCTCAATGAATTCCTGGGTCATAATTTTATACTCCGAAGCCAGGGTTTGTAGTTCGCAGTTTCCGTTTCGGTAGCATTTGGTACAATCGGCATTGTGCTCTGCCAATAAAAGCTCGATGATCTGCTTGCGCGAGTTTCGCACCTTCAGGCTATTGGTAAGAATTTCCATTCCGTCTTCGCAGGGCGTAGCACAGGCAGCCGACAATCGCTTTTGCCCCACTACTTCCACCACACAAACGCGGCAGTTTCCGGCCACACACAAATCTTTGTGGTAGCACAAAGTCGGGATCTTTATCCCTTCTGATTCGGCTGCTTCCAGGATGGTTTCACCCGCTTTTATTTCCACGGGGTATCCATTGATGGTTATATTGACTTTTTTACTCATTTTGATGTTCCGTTTTGGTTAATAGATCATTTCCTCGCGAAAATTTTCGACAATGGAAGAAAACGAATTGGCCACCGACTGCCCCAACCCGCACTTGGCGGTGTACTGCATGGTTTCGGTCAAACGCAAAAGCTTATCGAGATAGGCAGCTGGTTTGTCGCCCCGTTTAACGGCTTTTATCCCCAGCAAAAGCTGCTGGCAGCCCACCCGGCAAGGCGTACACTGCCCGCACGATTCTTCCCTGAAAAATTCCAGGTAATTGTCCAGCACATTGAACATCGACCGCGAGCTATTGAAAAGCATCATCGACCCCCCGGTTGGCAGAGAAATTCCGGTGAGTTTGCCTTTAAATCCGATAGCGGCATCTTTGAATTTTTTACGCGGCACCAAAAAGCCGGAAGCTCCGCCTACCTGCACCGCTTTGGTATCTCCGTCACCAAATTCATACACGAAATCCTGAAGACTCATTCCCAGTTCCAACTCGTAAATTCCGGGTTTGGGAGTATCTCCTGAAACCGAAAACAGTTTGGTACCGCGGGAATACTGCACTCCGAGATCGTAGAATTTTTTGGCGCCGTATTTAAATATGGTAAAGGTGTGCACAAGCGTTTCCACATTATTGATCACCGTTGGCTTTCCCTGATAACCGGCCTGAGTGGGAAACGGAGGCTTATTCCGGGGTTCGCCGCGCTTGCCTTCCATCGATTCCATCAGAGCGGTTTCTTCGCCGCAAATGTAGGCACCGCTGCCCATGAACACCTTTATTTTAAAATCAAGTCTGATCTCCTTGCAGTAGTAATCAAACTCATCGATCACTTTTTCCAGTTCTTCCTTTAAAAACTTGTATTCGCCCCGCAGGTAAATAAAACCTTCGCGGGCGCCGGTAATATAGCCGCAAATGGCCATTGCCGTAAACACTTTGTAAGGAACACGCGAAAGTATCTCGCGGTCTTTGAAAGTACCAGGCTCTCCCTCATCGGCATTACAAATCACGTATTTTTCATCCGATTCGGCTTCCGAAGTCAGTTTCCATTTTAATCCCGTAGGAAAACCAGCTCCGCCCCGCCCTTTCAGTTCCGAACTAATTAGCTCGTTGATCAGGTCGCGGGGACTCTTTTTTATTGTATTGGAAAGCACTTTCTCCCAGTCGTTTTCATTTCTAAAAATGAAGTCGACACGTTTCAGTTGGTGTGAATTTGCCATGGATGTAATTTTAGTGGTAACCGTTATTGCCATTCTGTTTCATGTACTCAGAAAGTATTTCGCGTACTTTCTCGGGCGTAAGCTCCGTATAAACCTCGTCGTTTATGAGCATGGCCGGCGCCTTGTGGCACCAACCCAGACAGTTGGTTTCCAGGAGCGTGAACTGATGATCGGGGGTTGTTTCCCCCAGTTTGATCTTCAGCATGTCCTGGATGGCAAACAGTACCTGGTTCTTCCCTTTCATGGCACAAGTAATGGTTTTACACACCCTGATGGTGTACTTTCCGGTTGATTTGGTTTCGAGAAAAGAATAAAAAGTGGCTGTTCCATAAACATCGGCAGCGGGAATGTCCATCTCCCGGGCAATCTCGATCATCGATAACTCGGAGAGGTAATTTTCTTTTTCCACCACTCCTTGCATAATCGGCAAAAGACTTTCTCTTTTGCGTCCGTGGATATCAGCCAGGTCTTTGACTAAAGTTTGGATCGGATCCATGAGATAAGTTTTTGGTTGTAAAATGGCTATTAGTTGTTATTGTTAAGCAGAGCGCCCGAAGAGGCTGGGTCAGTCGTTGAAAGTTGGTTGATTTTTTTACGATTTCTAACAATCGCTCTCTAACAAAAATAAGGAGGTAAAAACTAAAATAACAGAAGTTTCATCCTGTAATATAATGTTTTTCAACAGGTTTAGCGATTTAATCCACAAACAACGCAGATTCGACCCAATAAACTAACATTTATCATGTGAACATATGTTATACAATACATTTTCTGAACGTATCTATCTATGTAGTCTAAATAAGCTTCAAAAAATTAAGGATTTTTTAATCTTTAATGTCAAAATAAGCCTTCGTATTCGGTTTTTTTTGCTTAATTTTAGAGGGCCAGAAAACAAGAAAACAATACATCATGAAAACAGTTATCCTCACCAATGTCATTTTTATCTTATGGCTATTCCCTAACTTAAGCCGGGCGCAGGTTGTGACCGTTTCGGGATATGTCAATAACAGTACAAACGGAGAAGCCATTGAGAATGTAAGCATCCTGGAATCCAACTCAGGAATTGGCACCATCTCCAACAAAAACGGATTTTACCGGCTCGTTTTACACGGAAGCGATATTCAGCTGAAAATTACAACCGATGGGTTTAAAGACTTCACCCAGCAGCTTGCGTTAAGCTCTGACACCATATTAGTTGTAAAACTCGAACCCAAGGCTGATGACAAACGTCGCCAGAAAAAAGTGGAAGACATACGTGCAGAAGTAAAGCCGGAGAAAAAAGCTACAGACAGCAAAACCTGGAGACTGTTTTAATCCATCTTACGTTACTACGGGATCATTTCCTTTATAATTTTTCCCTGACATTTATCGGGTATCGGTATATTCAGTAATTGGGAAAGCGTAGGCACTAAATCGACCGCCTCGTACTTGCCCCGAATGATCTGATGCGAAATACCGTATCCGTAAAATACCAGCGGAATATGCGACTGGTCGTTGTAGTTTACACGTTTAAACTTGTATCCGGGCTGCCAGCCTTCTTTTAAAAGGTACAGGAAGTCGCCCGAGCGGTTTTTGTAATACGAAGTGTACAAAGGCTGAAGCAAGCCGTTGGCAGAACTTCCCTGCTCGAGTTGATGCGCCGGCAACGCCAGCTGAACACCTTCGAACTGGTTGATAAAATTGGCAGCCGATTCACTGATCTCGTTCAGGTCGAAACCTTTCTTCTTGATCAACTCATGATCGAGGAAAATCTGAAGATCGCTGGTATGTTCAATCCATTCTTCGGAACCGTAAGTATTGTTCAGGTACAATGTCAGCAAAGCAAGCGCCCGGTCGATGTTAAAATAATCAACCGGCAAATGAAATTCGTCTTTCAGGTATTCAACCGGGTACGAGGCCGAAGAATTGGAAGTCAGAAAGAACAACACATTTCCTTTTCCGTACTTCTTTTCCACCCCGTCGATCAACTCGGCCAGGTATTGATCGAGGTAAAGGTATGAATCCTCCATTTCGAGCGAAGACGGTCCAAACGAGCCGTTTTCATAATCCATTGAAGAGAATACCACACTCACAAAATCAGTAACATCGTCATCACCAATCCCTTCGTTGTCCATCAGCTGCAGGGCAAAATCCTTGATCATCAGGTTGGCAGAAGGCGTTGTTTTAAATGGCCGGAAGTTTTCCGTTTTTTTGATGTATTTATTTACGGCGTGCGGAAATGTATTGAACTCGCCAAAATATCCTCTTTCCAGCAAATAATCATCACGCGTAGCTTCGGTATATTCGGTCTCGGGCAATAAGGTCACCCAGTTGCGGTAACTGTAACGGGCCGCGTAGTTCTCGCTGTTAAACAACCTCACCCAATCCGGAAAATTACTCACATAAAAAGAACTGGAAATCATCCTTCCCGAAACAATATCGAACCAATAAGCTCCGTCGGCAGCATGACCGGCGCTGAATATGGCCGACTCGCGGTTCAACCCGACACTAAATACCTTCGATTTCCCCATCGTAAACATCTTCAGGCTATTGGTTACGGTATTCGACAGCAACCGAACCGGCGAAGCATCACCTTCATCCGTATCTGCGCCTACTGTCATGTAGTAATCGTCTTCCGTACAATCGATTTCTTTCTTTTTAAGCCTGTCGTACCAGGTATTGTTAACAATTCCGTGAATGGAAGGAGTAACCCCGGTGTACAAAGTAGCCATTCCGCTGGCATAGTTTTGAGAGTGTAGCGTAAGTTTTACATTGGTACAAACAGCACCGTTCGAATAGAGCTTTTTAAATCCGCCCGGCTGAAATTTGTTCCAAAAACGCTGAACGTAATCCGGGCGCATGTTCTCCACCACAATACCGACTACTACTTTGGGGCGCGATTCCTGAAATATTTCCTGGGCAACAACTACCGATGTAAAAACAAACTGGGCCAGAAGCCCTGCAATAAATACCTTAACTCTCATATTTCCTTCCACTATTAAGCGTCCAAAAATACGAAATGAAATGGTTCATACAAAGGCAGAATCTGCCGTGTTACATTTTTTCTGAAAATATATTTTCCTGGATATCAATCGTTTCTGCCCCCGAAGAAAAATAATCGAAAAAAAATACTTAACCGAGGTAGGGTAAACGCTTTGGGAGACGGTTTACCAACAAAACACTCAAAATTAAATAATGTCATGAAACGAATTTTTGGAATCTTATTTTTGGGCTTAGCCGTGTTTTTGTTTGCGTGTAACAACGACGACACCAACACACCAACACCCGACGACGAACTTCTAGCTGAGAAATCGGCACAGGTTACTTTGAACGAAGTTAAAATAGAAGCTGCCACTGCCGAATCGGAATACGAGGTGGAGTTTTTTGCCAACATGGAAGGACAACTTACCCGCTGGTGGCATTTTGGCAACCGTTTTCAATGGAACCAGAAACTCAGGTACAAAGCCAGCCACTGCCCTAATGTTTCCATTGGTATGGAGGTAGAAGGAGACTACCCGAAAACGCTTACACTTGATTATGGCGACAGCACAGTTCTTCGGAACGGGAAAGTGCTGAGCGGAATTATTGAGATCTACATTTCGGCTCCGCGCTATTCGCAGGACTTCGAAAAAACAGTTACCTACACCAATTTCACGGTTGATTCGGTAACCATCAATGGCTATACATCCATCATCGTCGACAAGGTAGACACTCTATTCCGTCAGCACATTTCGGAACTTACCTTTACTCTGGCCGATGGCACCGTAATTGAAAGGTCGTCGGAACGCATCTGGCAATGGCTGGCAGGCATGGACACTGAAGATGATCAGAGTGACGACGTAATAATAATTACCGGCGGAGCCACGGCAACGATGACCAAAGACGGAGTAACTGACACCTATGTAAAAGAAATTATTAATCCGCTTAAAAAAGTGTACGATTGCCGCTACATTGTGGAAGGAACCATTACGATTACGCTGAACGGCACGGTGATAAGTACACTGGATTACGGCAATGGCGAGTGCGACGAGGTTGCTACAATGACCGACAGCGAGGGCAATGTGCAGGAAATAGACCTGGCAAGGCATCAATTCAGAAACAAGCATCAATCCGGTAAATAAAGTATATAAAAGAGTGCCCGGGAAGTATAACTTTCCGGGTGCTTTATTCTGAATTCTGCTTTATCTTTGAGGAAACACCATTGATTGAAGGCCATTTTGACGCAACAGGAATTTAAAGAACTATTCGAATTGCATTTTGCCCGGGTTCGCAACTATGTTTTCTACCGATCGGGAGACACCGAAATTGCTACCGACATTGCCCAGGAAACTTTTATGAAAGTGTGGGAAAAGAATGGATCTTTTTCTCCTGACCGGATAACCGGCCTGCTTTATAAAATTGCCAACGACCTTTTTATCTCGCATTACCGAAAGGAGCAACGTTCTTTCCAGTTTTTTAAACATTACCGGCCCGAAAAAGAAACCCGCTCACCGGAAGACGAAATGGCATTTGAACAGTTAAAAAGCAGGTACGACAAGGCTCTGCTACACATGCCGGAAAACCAGCGAACAGTATTTTTAATGAGCCGGGTTGAAAACCTGAAATACACCGAAATTGCAGAAATGTGTATGATCAGTGTAAAAGCGGTGGAAAAACGAATGAAAAAAGCACTTGAATATCTTCAGGTGAATTTGAAAACCAATGAATAATAAAAGTATACATAGCGAAGATTCTTTGAACAACCAACATTCCTTTTTGGGGAAAGGAAAAATTGCCTGGGAAAAATCGGATGCGGAAGTGTGGGCCGAACTGGAAAAGAAAATCACAGCTCAACCAGCCGGAAAAACAGTACAGTTTCGCACGCAAACTACCCGGTGGTCGGTGGCAGCGGTATTCCTGGTTCTTGTTGGGCTGGCCGGGATAGCTGCCTTTTATTCAAAAACCATTGAAACCCTGCCCGGAGAACACCTTACCGCTCTTTTGCCCGATGGCTCAAAAGTGGAACTAAATGCCGGCTCCACACTCACTTATTATCCGCTGAGATGGAAACTGCAACGAAAACTGGATTTTGAGGGAGAAGGATTTTTCAATGTACAGAAGGGGAAAAAATTCCTGGTTCAATCAAGCAACGGGACAACGCAGGTGCTGGGAACTTCATTCAATATTTATGCACGCGACGAAAACTACCGCGTTACCTGCCTAACAGGGAAAGTGGATGTTAGCACTTTAACAGGCGAGCACATTGTACTTTTACCCAATAACCACGCTGAACTGGAAGAGGGAAAACTCGTGGTGAAAAAGATGTTTAATCCGGAAAGTACCATTGGCTGGACCAACAACCAGTTCTTTTTTGCAGGACGCCCGTTAAAGGAAGTAATCGACGAAATTGAACGACAATATGCTGTTACCATAGAACTTGACCCTCAGTTAAATAATCGTAACTTTGGAAGCAATTTTTCAAAAAAGCCCAACGTTGAAGAAGTGCTGGGTCTTGTTTGCAAACCCATGAACCTTAAGTTTGTCAAACAATCGGAAAACGTATACCGGATCGTTGATAAAAGTTAATGCTAAAATCAGGTTATCTGGGAATTTTGCTGCTGCTCGTGTTTCAGCTGGCCGCGCAAACACCCGAAAGAATAAACGTAACTGCCCGAAAAACCCCGCTGAATCAGGTGCTGCTTGATCTAAAAGAAAGTTATGGCTTTCAGTTTGCTTTCGACAACGACCTGCTTTCCCAATACCCGGTTTCAGCCAACCGCGAATTTAAAACGGCAGAAGAGACTCTTCTCTTTTTAATCAAAAACCTTCCGCTGGAGCTTGAAAAATCGGACGATGTATTTCTGATCATCCCCCGGCAACCAGAACCCGAAACAACCGACACCCAAATCTCCGGCCAGGTACTGGAAGCATTTACAAGCGAGCCTTTGCCTTTTTCCTACGTTTCGGTAAACCGCACCCCGGTGCAAACCGACCAAAACGGGAACTTCAATTTTATCGCTTCCACCGATTCGAGCTTTGCCCTGCGAATATCGCACCTTGGTTATTTTGTTTACGACACGGTGGTTTCAAACAGCTTAAACCGGAGATTCTTTTTGATGCCGCGCATAGAGAGTATTCGCGAAGTCAAGGTACGTGGCAATCCCATCGAAAGATCAACCCTGATCGGCGACCGCGCAGGTTACATGAAGATCAACCACCAGATTGCTCCCATCCTTCCCGGGCACGGCGACAATTCCATTTTCAATTTACTACGGCTGATGCCCGGAATTCTGGCAGCTGGCGAACAATCCAACAACCTGTTGATTTGGGGTACCTACGAAGGGCAAAGCAAAATTCAGTTTGATGGTTTTACGGTTTTCGGGTTAAAAAATTTCAACGACAACATTAGTGTTGTCAACCCTTTCATGGTAAAAAATATTGAAGTGATGAAAGGCGGGTACGAAGCCCGTTACGGCGACCGGGTGGGTGGAATCATTGATATTACAGCCAAAGACGGCTCGCTTCAAAAATCCGGTTTTATCCTGAACATTAATTCCAACACCGTGAATACCATGGTGCAAACGCCCATCGGTAAAAGATCGTCGTTGATTGCGGCCTACCGCCAAACCTATTACCCGCTTTACGATCCGGCCAATCTTTCCTTTTTCACACGCCGCCCCAGTGGCTCCGGAAAAGGCAACAACCCCGGGCAAAACATCCTTTCATCTTCGGTCGACTTCAACGTAAAACCTGATTATGTATTTCGCGATGCCAACCTGAAATTTTCGCACCGACTAAAAAACAAAGGACAATTTTCGCTCAGTTTATACGGAGGTGGCGACGATTTTAACTACGACATGGAAGGAGAAGTAGCAAGAACCATCATTACCCAGTCGGAAGGAGAAAAAAACCAGCAGATTGGAAGTTCAGCTCAACTCAGCTACCCGTGGCACAACGGCAGCGTTACAAATATAACTGCCGCCTATTCCTACTTTCAACAGAAATTCTCTGAGAAAAATGAGCTTTTTAATACCCGGACAGAAATTTCGCGGATTACACGACAAGCAGATTCGGAAAACCATGTGGATGAAATCAGGGTCAACGCAGAACATACCTTTTCATTCAGAGAAGGGCACAAGCTTATTTCTGCGTTGGGAGTGGTAAGCAACGGCGTACAACTCAACCGAACGACACTGGAAACAAACACCTTAAATTACGACCGCTCCTATTCTCGGATTGTCGCCTACCTCCAGGACGAGCTTCCGCTTGGCAATATTCTGAAGTTGACGGCAGGCGTGCGAGCCAACTACGCCACCGATCGAGGGAAATGGTACGTTGACCCACGGGTATCAGCCTCGCTAAATATTACAAACGATGTAAAATTCAATGTTGCGTGGGGAACCTACCACCAGTTTCTGGTAAAAACAACCGTGGTGGATAGCCTGAATAATTTTACCGACTTCTGGATCAATGCCGACGAAGGGAACATTCCGGTATTGAATGCAATGCACTCGGTTGCCGGGCTGGCCTACAACCATAGTGGTTGGACCGCCAGCATTGAAGGATATTACAAAACCACCAACGGACTAACGCGCTATTACGCCGAGAACAAACGTTTCGACGCCGGTTTTTATGAAGGCAAAGCCCGGACTTACGGCATGGATGTTTTTCTGAAAAAAGAATACAAACGCCACATGGCCTGGGTGTCGTACTCGTATTGCCAGGCCGACGAGCATTTCCCTGTCTATTTGCGGGAATACTACCTCCCGGCTCCTCAACAGCAAAAGCATGAGCTAAAACTGGCAGGAATCCTGAATTACAAATCCTTTTATTTTTCAAGTAGTTATGTCTACGGATCGGGGTTCGAGCGCTTTGACATTGAAACCGAGAGTGGTAAAAAACTGGATCAACCCTACAAACGTCTGGATGCATCGCTGGTTTATAAATTCAAACCTGGCAAAGTGAAAGCCGAAGCAGGAATTTCCGTTTTGAACGTGCTTGATACCAAAAACATCAAATACTCCAACCTGCGATTAACTTCTACCGACGATCTGGATGTGGTAGGCGTTTATACCGATGCTGTTTCCTTTACCCCGGCCATCTTTCTGAAGGTTGAATTCTGATATCCGTTACAGGAAAGATAAGTGTTAAACTTCAAGGATATTTTTCCGTTTTTTAATTTTTGCTGAACTAAAATTCATCAAAATGGTTAGTTTAGGCAAAACAAAGTTCTTTAATACATTTATATGAATAACAAATACCTTGCGAGATTTTTAAACATCGTAGAAAAGGGCGGCAATACCCTTCCGCATCCCGCAACTCTATTTGCTCTTTTTGCTTTATTGGTAGTACTTCTATCGGGATTCCTCAGTCTTTTCGATATCCATGCATTACACCCCCGTACCGGTGAAATGATAGAACCGGTGAACCTGATGTCGAAACACGGCATAGGCCGGATATTGGAACAAATGGTCACCAATTTTACCAGTTTTGCTCCTCTGGGAACCGTTCTGGTAGCCATGCTCGGAATTGGAATTGCAGAAAGCAGTGGTTTTATTGCCACCGTACTACGTTTGCTGGTAACATCAGCACCCAAACGCCTGTTAACATTCGTCATCGTTTTCTCCGCCATATTATCAAACACTGCCAGCGAAGTTGGCTATGTACTGCTAGTGCCACTGGGCGCTATCATTTTCCTGGCTGTTGGACGACATCCTCTGGCGGGAATGGCTGCCGCTTTTGCCGGAGTTTCGGGCGGATACAGCGCCAACCTGCTACTGGGCACCATCGACCCTCTGTTGGCAGGTCTTTCAGAAGAAGCTGCCCACATTATCGATCCAACATACATGGTAAACCCAGCTGCCAACTTCTATTTTATGGTGGTTTCCACCTTCTTTATCGCCATTGCCGGAACCTGGGTAACCGAAAAAATTATTGTTCCCCGTTTGGGTGTTTACGAAGGCGATGAAAAACCGGAAGAATTACGAAAACTAAATTATTACGAAAAGCGCGGGCTCAAATTCTCCATTGTCGCCGGTGCTGCGTTAACGGCCTTTATTTTAATCGGAATTTTGCCGCAAGACGGCTTCCTGAGAGGCGAAAACGGCGATGTTCTGCATTCGCCCTTTTTACGGGGAATTGTAGCCATTATTTTTATTGCGGCTGCCGTTTTAGGTGTGGCCTACGGTATTGGCGCAAAAACCTACAAGAACGACACCGATGTAATGAAAGGCATGGGGAAAGCCATGGAAACCCTTGGTATTTACATTGTTCTTACCTTTTTTGCAGCTCAGTTTGTGGCTTATTTCAAATGGACCAACATTGGGTTGATCTTTGCCATCGAATCGGCACACTTTATCAAATCACTGGAACTGGGATCGATCCCGTTGATGATTGCTTTTATTGTTTTGGTGGGAATTCTGAACCTTTTTATGGGAAGCGCTTCGGCCAAGTGGGCCATTCTGGCACCGGCCTTTATCCCCATGTTTATGTTGCTGGGCTATTCTCCGGAGTTGGTGCAAAACACCTACCGTATTGGCGACTCGGTTACGAATATAATTTCGCCCATGATGTCGTATTTTGCGTTGATTGTGGCATTCTTTCAGCGTTACGATAAAGGCGCCGGAATTGGGACAATCATTGCCACGATGCTGCCCTATACGATTTTCTTCTTTATCGTCTGGGTATTGTTGCTGGTCGCTTGGTTATTACTTGGCTGGCCCGTAGGACCCGACTCAGGACTTTTTTACCCGGCAGCAGGATAAAAATCCTGCTTGCTGCCCCGTACTGGTTTATTCATGGGCATGTTTAACACATGCTCTGTATTGATTGTCCTCTGTTGCACTCAAAACAAGCAGAGTGGCGCTTTTATTTCACCCCTTGATATTCTGCGAAGAATACGAGTAGCAGGTAAAAACGCCGGATTTTGCTCGTAATCAAGACAAAAAGGTTGATTTTTATTCAAAATAATTGAAGATAATGTAGGATATATCAAAAAAAATCTATTTTTGCATTGGACGCAATTATAAAAAGAACTTAGTAAAAATTAGATTAACAGAGTTTTACAGGCATTGCTGTATGCAAAAACATACAGTTTTACGCTGTAAAAGTCTCTTATCGTTGCAGTCTGTGTTTTAATTGTTTTACTAAAACGGAATAGTATGAAACGGATTTTAGTGGCAGAAGACAACAGATTAATTCTGGAGACGGTAGCACATAGTCTTTCCCGCGAAGGGTACGACATTATTAAAGCAGAAGACGGAAAAGACTGCTTAACAAAACTCGAAAACAACGAGGTGGATTTGCTTATCACCGATCTTTATATGCCCAACCTAAACGGGCTGGAAGTGATTTCGAAGTTAAACAGCAACTACAAAAGCCTGATGCCGATTATGGTACTTTCGGCAGCCGGTGCAGAAGAAAATGTACTGAAAGCTTTCGATATGGGAGCTGACGACTACATGGTGAAGCCATTTAGTTTAATTGAACTTAATGTCAGGGTAAAAAGATTGCTGGCATCCAAAAAATAGTATTTTTATCCCTTAGGTTCAATTACTAAATCTAATTAAATGGGATGTATCAAATTTACGCCTGTAAAGTTGATAACTAACTGTTATGTCCTTTTTTGTTTTTTATGCTTTCTGCTTTCTGTTCACAACAGCAAGGCAGAAGAGCTAGTTACTTTTTCCCAGGACACTGTTCGGGAAAGTCAGTTGGCTCTCATTGATTCAACTCCAGCGACACAAAACAACAACGCCGTTTTTACCGCAAGCCCCCTTCTCCGAGAACCTGAAGAAATAAAAACCGGCTCTGATTTACCGGCAGAAAAAACGCACCGAAATTCGATACTGGGAGTATTCTTTACGCAAGATAAAATTGCCAGCATAAAGAAAAACCTGATTACATACGGGAACAATCACTTTCCCCGGAATGTACGTTCGTTTTACATTTCGGTAATCGAAAACGCTTTTGAATACTCGATTATCTTCCTTTTTGTAATACTTATTTTGGTTTTTATCGCCAACATCGCTTTTGTGTTTCTTATCCTGAATTACACCATAAAAAGAAAAAGCTACAACGAGAAATTTGAGAAAGTTTACCGGAAAATGTACGAGGAAGTTTTGCTTTCCTACCTTTTTGGAAGCATCGACTGGGAAACCGCATTTCTGAAATTAAGGAAAAGGAACAAACGCAAAAACAGAAGAATACTCACCTCTGTTTTGATGAACTTCAACACAAATTTTAAGGGAGAGTTTGAAAGCCTGATTCCGGAAATTTATACCCGCCTGGGATTGCAACACGATTCATTGAAGCTAACCCGGTCGGTCTACAACCATAAAAAAGTGGCGGGAATAATTGAACTCACCCATCTTTATCCCGAAGGAGCCAGGGAAATCATTAATGAACTAATCAACGATCCAAGCGATTATGTGCGTGCCGAAGCGCAAACCGCCTATGTGAAACTAAACCCGGAAACGCCGTTCAGTTTCTTTCACCAACTGGAACGACCATTTGCCATGTGGACCCAGCTCTCGGTTTTCAACCTGATCCGTGTTCACCAACTGCCCGTGCCTTCGTTTGCGCAATTTCTGAATATCCGCCACCCAAACATCCGAAACTTCAGCCTTCGGATGATCACCTATTTTCAACAGCTGGAGAATGTTCCGGACATCCTGAAAATGGTCGACAACAAGCTCGATAAAACACGTTTCCTGACCTATAAAGCCATCAACGACCTACGCTTGTACGACAGCCGCGACCTGATAAAAAGCCGCTTTAAAAACGAGACTGGAAAAAACAAGCTTGAAATCGTAAAGGCACTCAAAAATATTGGCACAGAAGACGATTTTGAATTCCTGGAAAATGTGATGATCAGCGAAAACATGTCGCTAAAAACCGAAGCCTGCCGCTCGATGTATTTTATGAGTTCCAAAGGCAGGGAACGCCTGCTGGAGATAAACAGCCAGCCGTCGGAGGAACTGGAACTATTAATTGCACACGTTACAGACCCGAGAAACTAAATTATGTCAATTATAAAAACGATCATAGAAGTTCTTTTTTTGCTGTACACCATCAGCATACTCAGTTTTTATTTTTGGCTTGCCGTGGTTTCTGCAAAAGAACTGCTAAAGAATGTACGCGAATCAAAAACCACCAATTTCGATGCCTTGCTGTCGTCGTCTTTTGCCCCGGTTATTTCGCTGCTTGCCCCGGCCTACAACGAATCGCTTACCATAGTCGACAACATACGTGCACTGCTCGGGCTTTATTACCCAAACTTTGAAATCATTGTTATCAACGATGGCAGCAAAGACGATTCGCTTGAAAAAACCATCAAAGCTTTCGACCTCGAACTGGTTCCGTTTGCGATTGATTACAAAATCAAGTGCCAAACCATCAGGGGCATCTATAAATCGAAGGTAAAGGCCTATTCAAACCTCACGGTTATCGACAAGATGAACGGAGGAAAGGCCGATGCCCTGAACGCCGGAATCAACATCGCCAAGGGTGATTACTTTATTTCGATTGATGTTGATTCCATCATTGACCCTCACGCACTAAAGAAACTTATCAAACCATTTTTTGAAGAGACTGACAAACGCGTTATTGCCGCCGGAGGCGTTATTCAAATCGCCAATTCGTGTATCATCGAAAACGGACAGTTGGTGGAGGTTAATGTACCTGATAAATTTCTGCCCCGCTGCCAGGTAATTGAATACAGCCGTTCGTTTTTAATGGGCCGCCTGGCCTGGAGCCGGATGGACGGACTTTTACTGATCTCAGGGGCACTGGGACTTTTTGACAAAGAAGTGGTAATCAACTGCGGCGGCTACTACACCAAAACAGTTGGAGAAGACATGGAACTGGTGGTACGAATGCGAAAATACATGGCCGACAACAACCTGAAATACAAGGTTGTATACATTTCAGACCCTTTGTGCTGGACAGAAGCACCTTCCACTCTAAAAGTTCTGGGCAGCCAAAGAAATCGCTGGACACGAGGTACCATCGACACCATAATGCTGCACCGCAATGTTTTCATGAATTCCAAATATGGTTTTATGGGCATGGTATCGCACCCCTACTGGGTGTTTTTCGAATGGCTGGCTCCCATTATTGAATTCTCCGGCATTTTATACTTTATCATTATCGCCATGCTTGGTTGGGCGAGCTGGTCGTTTTTTTATGTGATGCTTGGCTTTGTTTATTTCTTTGCCATTATGTTTTCAACCTATGCCATTCTTTTCGACCACCTGGCCTACAACCGCTACAAAAAGAAACGAATGATTATGAAATTGCTGCTAACGGCCTGGCTTGAGCCGTTTTTTTACCATCCTCTCATTGTTTACTGGGGTTTAAGAGGCAATTTCGACTATTTCATAAAAAAGAAAAAATCGTGGGGAAAAATGACCCGGTCGGGTTTTGAAATGCCCAGTTACAAAAAGGAAAAACGATAAACAATGAAGCATAAAATATACATCCAACTTTTCCTTGCACTTGTAATTTTGCTGAATACCGGCGGAATTTCAGGTTCACTAAAAGCACAAACATTTGAAGAGGCAAGAACACATGCTTTTAACGGAGAGCGAGAAAAGGCCCGAAGTATTTGCCGCGCCATCCTGAAAGACGGATTTAACTCGGATGTGGCCTTGTTGATGGGGCGAACCTACGCCTGGGATGGAAAATACGATTCGGCGCGGGTGGTGCTTCAGAATGTTCTGATACAGCGCCCCGGAAATATGGAAGCTTACGATGCTCTTTCGGATGTTGAATTTTGGGCAGATAACAATGAAAAGGCTATCGAATATTGCAATGAAGCGCTCAAAACAGATCCCGATTCTCACCCCTTTGCCTTAAAAAAAGCCAGGATATTGTACAGCAGTGAACGAACAGAAGAAGCAGTGAATGTACTGGAAGATTTTCTTCAGCAACATCCGGGAGAAACCGACTTTGTGCGCAAACTGAGTGAATACCGACTGGATTTATTAAAAAACAACATCAAAATTATCTACACGCTCGACCTTTTTGACGATGATTTCAACCGCGATCCCTGGCAGTTGCTGGCATTCTCTTACGGGCGAAAAACAAAACTGGGCACCGTAATCGGAAGGGCCAACTACTCCAAAAGATTTGGAGAAACCGGTCTTCAGCTCGAAATGGATGCCTACCCGAAAATAAGCGAGAATAACTACGGCTACCTGAATTACGGTTTTTCGGACAACGCCTTGTTCCCCAAAAACCGCTACGGCGCTGAATGGTATCATAGTTTCCCCCGCGCATTTGAGGGCTCTCTCGGAATTCGCTTGCTTGATTTTAGCAGCTCCACCGTAGATATATACACAGCAACCTTTGGAAAGTACGTAGGAAATTACTGGATTTCGTTGCGTTCTTTTGTAACTCCAGACGCTGACGGAACTTCGGTATCCGGTTCCCTGTCAGTTCGCCGGTATTTTTCGGATGCCGAAAACTACATCGGGCTAAAAGCAGGGTACGGGATATCGCCCGACGACCGCAGAAATTCGATTGAAAACATCGACAAGCTGACATTGAAAGCACGTTCGCTTAAGGTAGAATACAACCACCTATTCAAAAAAATATGGATACTGAACGCCGCCGTAGTTGCGGGAAGCGAAGAGCGCCAGCCGGGTACCTACTCGGGTTACTACACCTTTGATATCGGAATTTCAAGACTGTTTTAAAAACTGATCCATGGGAAAAAGTACAGATTCTTTACACCTGATCTTCCGGTCGTTCCGGCGCTTTGCCAGCCTGAGCACCATCCTGGCTACCATGATCCTCATCGTTCGGCTATACGAACTGGTGATCACATCCAACTATTACAACTACCCTCCCGGAACTTTGCCTTATTTGCTTTTCGGGCTAAAATACGACCTCATACTTTTCCTGCGAATCTCAGCACTGTTGGTTCTTCCTTTTTTGCTGATTGCCTATTTCAGCCAAAAGGCAGCGCGTTTCTTTTTTATCACCTTTTCGGTTTTGCTGGTACTGGGCAACATGTTGCTGTTAAAATACTTTTCCACCTCGATGGTACCGCTGGGTGCCGACCTGTTTGGCTACTCGGCAGAAGAGATTAAACAAACGGTACAGGTATCCGGCGAACTTAAAATTTTACCGTTCATTTTTATGGCGCTTTTTCTGTTGTACATGGTTCGCATCTTTCAACGGCATGTGTACTATAAACTCAAACCCTGGATGCTCGGCATTTTTTGCCTTCTGATGCTTGCCTCGTTACTACCGATTCCATTCCTAAAACAACAGCCCTCGGCCTATAACAACGAATTCAGCATGTTTGCAGCTACCAATAAGCTGAACTTTTTTGGCGAAAGTGTATTCAATCATTACCTGTACAAAGGAAAACAACAGGAGCAGAACTATACTTTCAAAGTAGTAAATAAAACTGAAGACGGAGCTTTCGCATACATTGACGAGGACTTTCCGTTTTTGCGTACTGAAACCACCCCCGATGTTTTAAGTCCGTATTTTGAACTGGGACAAACACCTCCGAACTTTGTTTTTATCATTGTTGAAAGCCTGGGACGAGCCTACAGTGGGAAAGATGCCTACCTGGGCAGCTTCACTCCTTTTCTGGATTCGCTGACGCAACACAGCCTATACTGGGAAAACTGCCTAAGTACTTCGGGACGAACATTTGAGGTATTGCCTTCAACCCTGGCATCGCTTCCTTTCGGAAAAAATGGCTTTGCCGAACTGGGAGAAGACATGCCCGACCATATCAGTTTAATCAGCTTGCTTAAAAAAGAAGCCGGCTACAAAAGTTCCTTTGTTTACGGGGGCGAAGCTCATTTCGACAACATGGATGTGTTTCTGAACCGTCAGGGGGTGGATGAAATTATCGACAACTCCGGTTTTGGCGAAGGGTACGAAAAACTCCCTGCCTCATCGAGTGGTTTCACCTGGGGATACGGCGACCGCGAAATTTTCAGGCGCTACATAAGTAAAATACAATCAGACACCACCCAACCCCGGGTAGATGTGATGCTGACACTTGCCATGCACGATCCGTTTAACATTCCCGACCAGGATAACTACATTGCTGAATTCCAGCAACGGGTTAACAGCTTAAAGCTCGATGACAAGACCCGCACTTTCAACCACGGATACGACAAACAATTCTCGACCATTCTTTATTTCGACGATGCCTTACAATATTTCTTCCGGGAATACAGCCAACTACCATCGTTTGAAAACACCATTTTTATAATTACCGGCGACCACCGTATGCCGGAAATACCAATTGCCACACAGCTTGACAGGTTTCATGTTCCGTTGGTGATTTACTCTCAAATGCTTAAAAGGGCAGAAAAATTTTCGTCTCTTGTAACCCATTTCGACATTACACCTTCGCTTGTGGCCATGCTCGACAAACACAACATAATCGAGCGCCCCAAAGCCGCATCATGGATTGGGCAAGGACTTGACGACCATAAAGATTTCCGGAACAAGAACTCCTACCCCTTAATGCGCAATAAAAATGAAATTCTCGATTTCATTGGCAACGACCTGATGCTGGCAAACGGTGTGCTATACCAGGTATACGAAAACATGGATATTGAGCCCAAAAAAGCAACACTCAAAAAAGAAGAACTTAGTGCCCTGCTGGAGAACTTTATCCGAAAAAACAATTATGCCTGCTTAAACAACAAGCTCATCCCCGACTCTTTAAAGCGCTACACGTTTTCGGGCCAATAGCCATTAAAAACAGGCTTTTGTAAACCATCGTTCCGGCACCGCGTTTATTTTGGAAATAAAACACGATGCAAACCTACATTTCCATTCTGCGGGGTATTAATGTAAGCGGGCAAAACCTGCTAAAAATGGCTGATTTGAAAAAGCTGTACGAACAGCTAAGTTTTCGGCAGGTGAGCACTTACATCCAAAGCGGAAATGTAGTTTTTGCCGCTTCGGAGCAGAATACAGAAACGCTGGCAGAACAAATCCACAGCCAGATTAAGTCAACTTACGGTTACGACGTCCCGATACTTGTGCGTACAATTGAACATTGGCACAATATCGTTGCTAATAATCCTTTTGCAAAGGACGCCTCAAAAGATCCGGCATTTTTGCATGTAACTTTTCTGGCGACTGCACCGGAATCAAATCATCCCGACACCATTTTCTCCAAAGCAATGGAAGGCGAAGAAATCCACATAACGCCCGAAGCAGTTTATTTGTATTGTCCGCATGGTTACGGACGAACCAAACTAAACAATACTTTTCTGGAAGCCAGGCTGGGAGTTTCGGCTACCACCCGCAACTGGAAAACCACACAAAAGCTGTTGGAAATAGCCCAAAACATTCAGCAATAGAAACAAAAAAACCGCCCATAAAAGAGCGGTTTCATCATTACAAATTATCTTGCAAACAGCAACTCCCGGTACTTCGGAAGCGGCCATTTTTCGTTGTCAACAATTAATTCCAGCTTATCGATGTGCTCTCGAATATCATCAAGGAAAGGTCGCACTTCTTCGTTGTAAACCCTTGCCCGCTTGTGAATATCCTCAATTTTGTTGGCACGTGCCCGTGTCTCCGTCATTTCCTTGCGCTTGGCTTTAATGGCCGAGACATGATTCCCGATCTCGCGAATCAAATCAAGACGTCCGCCCGCCATTGACTCGTATTCTTCCGCATCGAAAACATCCTTCAGATACTTCACATTTTGCAACAACATGGTTTGGTATTCAACCGCAGTTGGAACAATATGATTGATCGCCATATCTGCCAGAACACGCGCTTCAATCTGGATCTTCATGATGAATTTCTCGAACTCAACCTCCACTCTTCCGCGCAGTTCCGATTCATTAAGTACTCCCAGCTTACTAAACAGCTTTTTGCTCTCCGGGCGCAAATAGGCTTCCAGTGCTTCCGGCACATCGTTTACGTTGGACAGGCCGCGTTTCTTGGCTTCTTTCACCCAGTTATCGCTGTAACCATCACCGTTAAAACGAATCGGTTTCGATTTGATGATCAGCTCCTTCAAAACCTGGAAGATTGCCTCATCCTTTTTCACTCCCTTTTCAACCAGCTTGTCAACGGCCACTTTAAACTTCTGCAACTGATTTGCCACCAAGGTATTCAGCACAATGATTGCTGAGGCATTATTGGCCGATGAGCCCACGGCACGGAACTCAAAACGGTTGCCAGTAAAAGCAAACGGTGATGTCCGGTTGCGGTCGGTATTGTCCAGAATAATTTCGGGAATGCGCCCGATGTTAAGCTTCAGGGCTGTTTTTTCGTCCGGTGTCATTTTCCGGTCTACCACTGTTTCTTCCATATGGTCGAGCATATTCGAAACCTCCGTGCCCAGGAAAACCGACAAAATAGACGGCGGTGCCTCGTTGGCACCCAAACGGTACGAGTTGGAAGCGGTTAAAATACTTGCCCGCAACAAATCCTGTCCATCGTAAACAGCCTGGATGGTGTTTATTACAAACGTCAAAAACTGCAGGTTCGACTTTGGATTTTTTCCCGGTTTACAAACATTTACCCCCGTATTGGTAGTAAGCGACCAGTTGTTGTGTTTCCCAGAACCATTGATTCCTGAAAATGGTTTTTCATGAAAAAGAATGCGGAACTTGTGCTTCCGGGCAATCTTTTGCATAATATCCATCATCAGCTGGTTATGGTCGTTGGCCAGGTTGGCTTCTTCGTAAATCGGCGCAAACTCAAACTGATTCGGAGCCACCTCGTTGTGCCTGATTTTTACAGGAATCCCCAGCTTGTACGCTTCGTTTTCCACATCCTGCATAAAACGATTGGCACGCGTCGGGATCGATGAAAAATAGTGGTCGGCCAACTGCTGATCTTTGGAAGAGGCATGCCCCATCAGTGTTCTTCCGGTAAGAAGCAGATCGGGACGCGCCATAAACAAGGCTTCGTCAATGAGGAAATACTCCTGCTCCCAGCCCAGGTTCGTCTGCACCGACGTCACATTTTTATCAAAATACTGGCACACTTCCGTTGCCGCTTTGCTTACAGCCTGCAGCGCACGCAAAAGAGGTGTTTTGTAATCGAGCGCCTCACCGGTGTACGAAATAAAAATCGTAGGGATGGTCAAGGTCGTTTCGCTGATAAAAGCCGGAGAAGTAGGATCCCAGGCCGTGTAGCCACGCGCCTCGAATGTTTGACGAATACCGCCATTGGGGAACGAAGAGGCATCGGGTTCCTGTTGCGCCAGCAAATTGCCCGAGAACGATTCGATCACTCCCCCGTCGGCGCCGTGTACAATAAAAGCATCGTGCTTTTCAGCTGTCCCATCGGTAAGCGGATGAAACCAGTGCGTATAATGCGTGGCTCCGTTTTCAAGCGCCCAGGCTTTCATTCCCTGCGCTACCTGGTCGGCCATTTTCCGGTCGATGGTGGTGCCGTTCTCAATCGCATCGATTACTGCTTTGTAGGCCTCGCGCGACAGGTATTTCTTCATCTTTGCTTTATCGAAAACCAGCATTCCAAAATAATCCGACACCAGGTTTTCTTCCCTGACGATATCATCCGGTTTGCGGTTTAGCATCTCTTCGAGTGCTTTAAATCTGAATTGTGCCATTGTATGATGTTTTTGTCTGATAAATGTCTGGACTCAAAAATAGCATTAATCAACCTATTCCCATATCACAACAGGGCACTATCTTAAAAATTTATCATTATTTCTCATTTAACTCTATCCACAAAGGGGCTACCAAGTCAAAAACAGATAAAAAAGAACGATCTTTGATTACAGAAAGAGCTGAACCTTGATTTGATATTTGCTTCAACAAGCAGTATTTTTCAACCAAAATCAAAAAATGAATGAACAAGGCTGAAATTCTATATAAAATTCAAAATTCAGAGACTAAAAAAGTAAAGATCGCTTTCTCCGATATCGATGGAATTTTGCGCGGAAAATACATTCACCGCGACAAATTCCTGAGTTCAGTGGAAAACGGAATTGGCTTTTGCGATGTAATTTTTGGATGGGACTGCAACGACAAATGCTACGACAATTCTGAAATAACGGGCTGGCACAGCGGCTACCCGGATGCCAAAGCCCACATCGATCTTTCTACTTTTCGCGAAATTCCATGGGAAAAAAACATCCCTTTCTTTTTGGGAGATTTCAGTAACGATCCCCAATACGCCAAAGCCGTTTGCTCGCGAAGCCTGCTTAAAAGAATCGCCGACCAAAGCAGAGCAATGGGTTTTACTCCCATATTCTCGCAGGAGTTTGAGTGGTTCAACTTCAAAGGAACGCCCGGCGAAATAAGTGCCGGTAATTTTGATGAACTAACCCCCATCACCCCGGGAATGTTTGGATATTCACTTATTAGGACCTCGCTCAACCAGGATTATTTTCATGAATTGTTTGACCTGCTGGAGCAATTTAACATTCCATTGGAAGGAATGCACACCGAAACCGGGCCGGGAGTAATGGAAGCCACCGTTATTCACGACGAAGTGGTTAGTGCTGCCGACAAGGCTCTTTTATTCAAGACATCGGTAAAAGAGATTGCCTACCGCCATAATTTTGTAGCCACCTTTATGGCCAAGTGGAACTTAAAACTACCCGGCAGTGGCGGGCATCTTCATCAGAGTTTATGGGATCCGGAAAATAAAAACAACCTGTTTTTTGCTGCGAACGATCCACACAAAATGAGCGAAACCATGAAGCAATACATTGCAGGACAACTGTATTGCCTGCCCGATATTCTGCCGATGTTTGCACCCAATCCCAACAGCTACCGGCGGTTAAGCGGTGGCGACTGGGCACCATCGACCCTCACTTGGGGAATCGACAACCGCACCACTTCCATTCGTGCCATTCCCGGGGCACCACAGTCAACCCGCATTGAAACACGGGTACCGGGCGCCGACACCAATGCTTACCTGGTAATGGCCGCCGCACTTGCATCGGGCTTATACGGAATAAAAAAGCAGTTAAAACTGGGCGAAGCCACTACCGGCAACGGCTATCAAAACAAAGGTGGAGGTGAACTACCCGCCACTTTAGAGGAGGCCACAAAAAAAATGGCAGGATCGGAGATTGCTACTGAACTTTTCGGGCACGAGTTTGTAAAACACTTTACCGCCACCCGCGAATGGGAATGCCGGCAAATCGACAAGAATGATCCGAAGTGGGAACTAAGAAGATATTTTGAAATTATTTAGCTTAATTTTGGAGCAAACAGCAGGCAATGGAAATACGCGATTATGCACAAATAATTAAGCTGGCGTGGCAGGAACTGGACGGCGACCGGCACGAGATAAAAGGAGTGTTTGATGTTAGCGCCCAGGTTTCGACCAACCACGTTTACAAGGTATCGTTCTACAAACGCGAACCGGTTTTTGCCAAACTTTCGGAATACGGCAATTTTGAAGATTTCAGGGAAGACCACATCATCATAAACAACCTGGCCAACAACCTCGAATATCCGTACCAGATGTTCCTGGCGCAGTCGCTCGTAAAACGCAACGAGTTGTTTATTTACCGCTATCATGAGTTAAACAGAAGCGCCTGGGTGGTTTTCTACAACCCGATCCTGATACGCGATAAACTGCCCCGCCGCCTGGAAGAAAAGCACATAAAAAAGCTCGGGCGCGAACTGGCCCGTTTCCACAAAGCCTGCACAAACGTATCCAACCAGTTGCCGCATTCATCCAAAAATGTGATCATCGATATTCAAAGGCTGAAACGATCGATCTACAAGGACGAAATAAAAATGTGCGACTCGCACCGCGATATGATTCTTCGTCATGCCGACTGCTTTCTGGAAAATGCCGACAAAGCCTACTACATGACCGAAATTGAAACGATCCCGGTTTTTGTGGACTGGAACATTGGCAATTTCTCGGTAACCGGCGACGGTAAGTTTTATTCCCGCTGGGACTACGACTGGTTTCGAATGTCGTCGCGTGTAATGGATTTTTACTTTTTCAGCCGCGTGGTTTCCGATGTGGGCGACCGCACTGTTTTTAGCTACCTGGTCGACACCTTGATGGAAGACCGCTTTATGATATTCCTGAAAGAATACCACCGGATCTTCCCGCTAAGTGTAGCAGAAGTCCGCCTGATCAAAGAAACCTATCGCTTTTTCATCCTGAATTACGTGATCAAAGACGGTCCGTACTTCTTCAGGAAATACTATTCCAACAAACTGATCAAAGAGGCTTACGACACTTATTTCCCGGCAATGGATGCCAATTACCGGGTGGAAAAAATATTGAAGACTTTAAAATTATAGCAGAATGTTGCGAACAAAAAGTTTTAAAAGTATTGTAAATAATTACAAAGCCGTATTTTTTGATGCCTTTGGAGTGCTTAAAAACCACAGTGGATTGATCCAGGATATTCACCAGACTTTTGAGTACCTCGAGAAGAACGGTATTTACTATTATGTACTTACCAACGACTCGTCGCGCAGCCCGGAAGAGCTTTCCAACTGGTACATAAAACGCGGCCTGACCTGTATTACCACCGACAAAATTCTGTCGTCAGGGATGCTGGCCATGGAGTTCTTTAAAACCAAGTTGCAAGACGGGAATTCGGTGGCCTACCTTGGCACCCGGGAATCGGCACATTACATTGAAACCGCGGGCTTACATACCGTTCCGATCGGCGATATCGACTTAAATAACATCGACCACATTCAATCCTTTGCCTTTCTGGACGACGAAGGTTTCGACTGGAACGTTGACATCAACAAGTCGATCAACCTGTTGCGCAAAAAGAACATGAACGTGGTGGTTGCTAACACGGACAAAAACTACCCGGTAAACAAAAACGACATCTCGATAGCCATTGGTGGCCTCGCCGACCTGGTGGAGAAAATCCTCGGGAAAAAATTCATCCGCTTCGGAAAACCCGATGCCCAGATGTTTTTGCTTGCTTACGAACGTGCCCTTCAGGATATTCGCGTAAAAAGAGATGAAATTCTGATGGTGGGCGACACTCTTTACACGGATATTATCGGCGGAAACAAGTTCGGTCTGGATACAGCACTGGTTCTTTCAGGAAACACGCTGCCCGAAATGGCAAGCATCCGCATTGGAAGTTCAGGAATTATCCCCACTTATGTGTGCGAATCGGCCGTAATTGAGCCTTAACATTCAATAGCGGCTGAGGGTTGCTACCCAGATCTTTTGAGATCTGGCGAAGGGCTTCTACCAGCACCTTATCCTTTTTTCTCCCTTTGGATGAAACCCGGATGTGAAATTTATCCATTCCGGTTTTATTGGAACAATCACGCACGTACACTCCAAACTCCTCCAGCAAACGCATTTGTACCTCGTATGCCGTTGAACCGCCCTTGATCTTTAGCAGTATAAAATTACTCCCGGAGGGATACACTTCAAATCCATCAATCCCCTTCAGTTGATTGAATAGCAACTCCACATCGGCTCTCACTTTCTTCCTGGCCACGTGGTATTCTTTGTCCGTTTCGCGAAGCTGCGTTAAAAAATACTCGGCCAAAGTATTGATATTCCAGACTGGAAGCACATTTCTGATCTTTCTCAGAAACACCTCGTTGGCCGTACAGCAATAGCCCAACCGCAGGCCGGGAACTCCGCAGTGTTTGCTCATACTGCGCACAATAATCAGATTTGAGAATTCAGCCACATGTGGAATAAGTGACGGAATTTCATCCGCTGCAAAATCAATAAACGACTCATCTACCAGGATTAGCTCCAGGTGTTGCATCCGTCTCAGAAAACCCAGCATTTCATCCAACCCAATAAGTTGCCCCGTCGGGTTTCCCGGGTTGATGATCAGCGCAGTGTCTGGTTTTTCCTGCTCCAGCCACTCGGCATACGCGTCCAAATCGAGCAGATATCCTTTTTCTGGAGGCAACTGAAACAGCTTCACTTTTCCTGAATACTCAAGCTTTTCGATGTACTCACTAAAAGTTGGAACGGGAATCCCCATTTCGGAAACCAGCTGATTTTGAATGATCGTGATAAGCTCGGTTGCCCCGTTTCCGATCACCAGATGTTCGGGCTGCGCATGTACCACCGAAGCCAGTTCTTTTTGCGCCAATACCGGGTTGCTCGACGGATAGAACTTAATAAGCACCGGCAGTTTCTGCTGAATTTTTCGCAACAACGCCTTCCCCGGAAAATAGGGATTTTCAATAAAACAAAAATCCACCACCTGTTCCAACCTGTCTTCACCAACAATATCCACCAACGATGGGGAATGTGAAGTTTCCTCAAACAAATGCCGGTCTATTTTTAGTCTGTTCTTATCCATAGTTTCGGGACACAAAAAAACACAAAAAAAGCTGCACCGCGAACGGTACAGCCTTCTTTATTTTGCAACTATAAAGTTAAACTTTCGCTTGTTTCGTTGTCTTGATAATGCGGGCCGCGATTTTATACGGGTCTCCGTTAGAAGCAGGACGACGGTCTTCCAAACGACCTCTCCAACCGGCTTCGATTGTACCAACAGGGATACGGATTGAAGCACCACGGTCAGAAACACCGTAACTAAAATCAGTAATGGCAGCTGTTTCGTGCTTACCGGTCAAACGCTGATCGTTGTAGGCACCGTAAACAGCAATGTGTTCCGGAATATGCTTCCCGAATTCTTCGCAAATAGCCGTAAATACTTTTTCATCGCCGCAGGTTCTCATTAAACCGTTAGAAAAGTTGGCGTGCATACCCGAACCGTTCCAGTCAAGGTCTTTACCCAGTGGTTTTGGATGCCATTCTACATCCACACCGTATTTTTCGGCTGTACGCTCCAACAGGAAACGAGCCATCCAAATCTGGTCGCCGGCACTGTGTGCACCTTTGGCAAAAATCTGGAATTCCCACTGTCCGGCAGCTACTTCTGCGTTGATCCCTTCAACATTCAAACCAGCCTCCAAACAAAGATCGAAATGTTCTTCTACGATTTGACGACCAAAAGCTTTAGAACCACCAACACCACAATAGTAAGGTCCTTGTGGCAGCGGGAAACCACCTGCGGGGAAACCTAATGGAAGACGGGTCTGAGGATCGTACAGAAAATACTCCTGCTCAAAACCAAACCAGAAATCTTCATCCTCTTCCTCGATATGAGCACGACCATTGGAATCATGTGCAGTTCCGTCGGCATTCAAAACCTCGGTTAATACCAGGTAAGCATTTTTGCGGTCCGGATCGGGGCAAATAAATACCGGCTTCAACAAAAGGTCAGAAGAACCACCTGCAGCCTGATTAGTTGAAGAACCGTCGAATGACCACTCCGGGCAATCTTCCAACTTACCACTGAAGTTTTCTGCAACACGGGTTTTTGCTCTCAGGTGCTGGGTTGGTACAGTACCGTCCAGCCAAATGTATTCCAACTTTGATTTCATAGTGTAATAAATTATATTAAATTATGGATAATCTATAACTGTTCGACGCAAAAGTATGATTAAATGAAATTGACTTCGGTTGTTTCATGACAAAATGTAAAAAATTAATACAAAATTTACATTAAAATCAGTTTTTTGTCACACCCCCCACTTCCGAAGATATCATCGATACAAAAATAAGACACATACCACAAACAACCATCAAAATACAATACTTATTTTATTTTTCATGTACATTTACCAACAACACCCCCACAAAAACACACCCTGACCTCTAAGAAAATAATTTCTGCTTTTCTGCATCGGGAACGCTTCAGAAAAAAACGTTTGTGATCACTTTACCATAAACCAACCACCTTCAAAAATCGTCTGCCCCAAAAACACAAGGTTCTTTTGTAACAATACCGGGTAAAACAATACTTATCAGGATATTTATGAAAATCAAAAATCACTTAAAATAAACCGCTATGAATGTGGATCGACGAAGTTTTATCAAAACAAGTGGTATGTTTGCAGCGGGGAGTGTTATGCTTCCCTCATTTTTGCAATCGTGCCATAACGAACAAATTTCAGCGAACGTGAAGAGTTATTTAGATCATTTTGAAGTGTCTGCCGAAATGCTGCAAAAGGTAATTGCAGCAGCTATGAGCAAGGGAGGCAATTATGCCGACCTTTATTTTGAACACAAAATCACCAACAGCATCTCGCTGGAAGACGGAAAAGTGAACCGTGCATACTCCAATGTTGATTTTGGAGTAGGAATACGCGTTTTGAAAGGCGACCAGACCGGATTTGCCTATTCCGAAAACATCAGTTTGGAAGACATGTTGAATGCTGCAAAACTGGCAGCCAACATTGCCGACCAGCCAAAGGAATTCGCCCCAATAGGCGTGAACGAAAAAGCGCCTGCCAATTTTTATCCCATCCAACAAAAGTGGACCGATGTAACCATTGGAGACAAAGTTCCTTTCGTACAAAAAATTAACGACAAGGTTTTTAGCCTTGATGAAAAAGTGAGCAAGGTCAATGCTTTTCTGGGAGACGAAACATCGTATGTGCTGTTTTACAATTCAGAAGGAAGACTGACGTACGATTACCGCCCGATGATGCGGCTGGGAGCTGTTTGCGTAATGGAAAAAGACGGACAGATCGAAAATTCCTATGTGGCCCGCTCTTTCCGTTCGGGGTTTGAGGTAATGACCGACGAACTACTGGACGAGATAGCAACAGAAGCCATCGAAAAAACCAACCTCCTTTTTGAGGCAGGCAAACCCAAAGCCGGTGAAATGCCGGTGGTACTCGGAGCAGGAGGCTCGGGAATTTTGCTTCACGAAGCCATCGGACATACTTTTGAAGCGGATTTCAACCGCAAAGGCACCTCCATTTTCAGCGATAAATTTGGCAAGAAAGTAGCCGAGAATTTCATCAATATCATCGACGACGGAACGCTGCCTTACGACCGTGGTGCCATCAATATCGATGATGAAGGCAACGACGTGCAGAAAACCTACCTAGTAAAAGACGGAGTTCTGAACAGCTACATCCACGACCGCATCAGTGCGCAATATTATGGAGTTGAGCCAACCGGAAACGGACGGCGCGAATCTTTCCGCAACATGCCTTTACCGCGTATGCGTTCCACCTACATGGAAAACGGCCCGCATACTGTCGACGATATTCTCGCACAAGTGGATTACGGCGTTTATGTAGATAACTTTAGCAACGGCGAAGTAAAAATCGGTGCCGGCGATTTTACCTTCTTTGTAAAATCGGGCTACATTATAGAAAAGGGCAAACTTACGCGCCCGATCAAAGACATCAACATTGTTGGGAACGGTCCGCAGGCTTTGGCCGACATTAGCATGACTGCCAACGACTACAAAAACGACAGCGGTACCTGGACCTGTGGTAAGGACGGACAATCGGTGCCGGTAACGCTGGGTCTGCCAACTGTTCTGGTTAAGAAAATGACGGTAGGCGGTACCAACGCGTAATTTGTTTAGAGTTCAGTGTTTAAAGTTTAAAGTGCGAGCTATTCAAAGCAATATTTTAACGATTTCCTCAACTTGCAGCCTGAAGCTCGCCGCTAAAAGCTAAAAAAATGACTAAAGAAGAAAAATATAATCTCGCCAAGTGGGCCATGAACCATGCACTGGAAAACGGCGCCCAGCAGGCAAGCGTAACCATTGCCAACAGCGTAAGCAGCAGCGTGGAAGTACGCGAACAAAAAATTGATAAACTGGAACAAGCCATTCAGAGCGGACTTTCAATTCGCCTGTTTGTGGACGGAAGATATTCGGCACATTCCACCAGCCGCTTGAAAAAAGAAGAACTGGCACATTTCATCGAAGAAGCCATTGCCGGAACGCGGTTTCTTTCGGAAGATGAATTCAGGACATTGCCGGAACCTGAATTGTATTACAAAGGCGGCGGCGCCAACCTGGAATTGCTCGACAAGGATTTTGATAAGGTTGATCCGCAGGAAAAAATAAAGCTGGCTTTTGATGCCGAAAGCGAAGTTTTTGGAAAAGACGAGCGGCTTATTTCGGTTTCAGCCGGTTACTACGACAACAAAAACGAACGTGTAATGGTTACCAGCAACGGTTTTGAAGGCGATTCCTCCAATTCGGTTTTTGGTGTTTACACTTCGGTATCGGTTAAAGGCGGTGACGCCCGCCCCGAAGCAGGCTGGAACGAAAGTGCCATTCAATATGCCAATCTTAAAAAAGAAGGCTCCGGGAATATTGCGCTGGAAAAAGCACTGAGCAAAATAGGCCAGGAAAAGATCCATTCGGGCACCATGCCCATGATTGTGGAGAACCGCCAGGTAGGCCGCATTTTCGGGCCACTGATCAATGCACTGAGCGGATCGGAAATTCAGCAAAAGAACTCTTTCCTCATCAATAAACTGGGAGAGAAGGTAGCTTCTGAAAAACTTACACTAACTGATGACCCTTTTATTATTGGAGGCCGCGGCTCGCGCTTGTTTGACGGCGAAGGGCTTGCCACCCAAAAACGTACCGTGTTCGACAAAGGTGTTTTGAAAACTTATTACATAGACACCTACTACGGCAAAAAGCTGGAAATGGAACCGACAAGTGGGAGCACCACCAACCTGGTTTTTGAAACCGGCGACAAAGATCTTCAAGGCTTGATTGCTTCGGTTAACAAAGGCATTTTGGTAACCGGGTTTAACGGGGGAAACAGCAACGGTTCTTCGGGCGATTTTTCATACGGAATCGAAGGTTTCCTAATCGAAGACGGCAAAATTACTAAACCGGTGGCGGAAATGAACATCACCGGAAACATGAAACAATTGTGGTCAAGTATTGGGGAGGTTGGCAACGATGTTAACCAGAATTCATCCTGGAGAACTCCTTCTATTCTTTTTGAGAATATTGATTTTAGCGGACTATAGAATATAGAAAAAAAGGCATAAAAAAAGCCGTTCTTCCGTCAACCGACAGAAGAACGGCTTTTCTTTTTATTCCAATTGTACCCTCAAATACCGTATGGGATTTTGAACAACCGGTATTACAGCTCCAGAAGAACAGGATCGCCCAATCCGATGGATTTTAATTCCGGAAGTTGTGTAGCGGCATCCCCCACCACAACATAGAACATCTGATCCGGCTTGATCAATCGCTGCGCCAGTTCTTTGTGCATTTCAGGTGTCAGCGACTTAACAAATGCCTCTTCTCTTTTTACATAATCGAAAGGCAGATCGTAAGCACTAATATTGCTCAGCATCGAATGAAGTGCTCCCAGTGTTTCAAACTCAAGGGCATTCGATTTCACCAGCGCATCTTTGGTAAACTGCAGGTCTTCATCCGAAATACCGGTTCTGTATTTTTCAATTTCGTCTTTGAAAATCTGAACCGATTCGCCGGTAGCCGTGGTTCGTACGCTTGAGCTGGCTCTGAACGTTCCGTAATTTTTCCCTCCCGAGAAATAGGTTCTTGCACCGTAAGTAAAGCCTTTTTCTTCGCGCAGAATCAGGTTCACAATTCCGTTAAAGCTTCCGCCAAGTTTGTAATTCATTACGGTTGCCTGTTCAAAATCAGCGGAAGACCGTGGAATTGCATAGTGACCGATATTAATTACCGACTGTTTGGCGCCCGGAACATCTACAAAATAAATAGCCGATTTTTCAGGTCCCTGGGGAACTTCTATTTTTGGGATTTCTACACTAAAAGGTTTCCAGTTGGCCACCAAGGTACCCAAACCAGCCATCACGCGGTCCTGGTCAATTTTTCCGACAACATGCATCCGTGCCACCGAAGGAGATACTGATTTATTGTAGAACTCTTTCAGATCATCCATCGTGATCGATTCCAGCGATTCGAGCGTGCCGCTTCCCGGTACCGACAAAATATGATCATCGCTGTAAACCAGCTTGTCAAAAGCCAGGCTCGCCAGATAATTCGGATTCGCCTGGTTGCGTTTAATGTTGTTGATCATCCGAAGTTTGGTCAACTCAAACTGTTCTTCATCCCAACGTGGCTCCAACAAGATTTCTTCCACCAACGCCAGTGTTTTTTCGTAGTTCCGGGTCAGGCAATTCACATACACCGTCATATTTTCGGTTCCGGAATAAACTCCGATGCGCGCTCCCAACAAGTCGATCTCTTCTTCCAGTTCTTCTGGTGTTTTGGTGGCGGTACCTTCGGTAAGCATACTGGCCAGGAAACTGGCAACGCCTGCTTTTTCTTTCGATTCAAGAATGTGTCCGCCGTCCATAACTATGGAATACTGAATCAACGGAAGCTCGTCGTGCTTAATGCCCAGCACCTTCATTCCGTTTTCCGTTTTATCCGTCCAAACAGCCGGCACGGTAATTTCCGGATCCTGGCCTTTGGCGGGTTCTACCGAGCGGTCGAAGCTGGACGGTGTTTTCCCGATCACTTCTTCTTCAGCAATGGCTGACTGATCTACTTCTGTAGCAGTCAAAACATCTTCTTCAACAATACCGGCATCTACCGAATTTTCGGCGATTAAATCAACCTGTTCTTTCGGAACAAAACTGGTTGCGAGGTAAGGTTTGTTTTTTATATAAGTTTCGTAAACCCGGTTAATATCCTCGATGGTCACCGCCTTAATTTTCTCAATATCCTGCTCGATATAACCGGGCGACCCGGTAAATTCGTTGTACATAGCCAACTGGAAAGACTTGTACAATATCGAACTCATGCCGTTGTAAAACTGTGTTTCAAGCCCTGCTTTGTGTTTTTCGAGGTCTCTTTCGGTAATTCCCTCTTCTTCAAAAAGTTTAAAAGCATCAAAAACGGCTGTTTCCACTTCGGCCAGACTAGTGCCGGCATTGGCATTGACCGACACGGTGAACTGACCCGCCAGTTCCATTGAATTGTTGTAAACTCCGGCACGCGGAGCCAGTTTTTTGTCTTTTACAATTACCCGGTAAAACGGCGACTTCTTGCCATCTCCCAGAACACGGGCAAGAAAATCAAGTGCATAAGCATCATCACAATATTCCTCCACCGAAGGCCAGATCATCGTTAACTGCGGTGTTTTGGCAAAACTGTCTTCGTGATAAAGCTTTTTTATTTCTGCCAGTGTTACCCGCTGAGGCTCCAAATCTTCTACTTTTTCACCCCCCGGGATTTCACCAAAGTACTTTTCAACCAGTGGTTTCACATCTTCCGGTTCAAAATCGCCCGCCAGCACAATGGTTGTATTGTTAGGCACATAATATTTTGCATGAAATTCTTTTACATCGTCAACCGTTGCATTAAACAGGTCTTCCATTTCGCCAATAACGGTCCAGCTGTATGGGTGCCCTTCAGGATAAAGATTCGTGGCAATCAGCCAGCTGTTATAACCATACGGACGGTTATCGTACGACTGACGTTTTTCGTTTTGAACCACATTTTGCTGGTTGGCAAAAGCCGACTTGGTAACGGTATTCTCGAGGTAGCCCATACGGTCGGACTCCATCCAAAGCACCATTTCCAGTGCATTTCGCGGAACAACTTCGTAATAAATGGTTTGGTCGTTTCCGGTTCCACCGTTGAGCGTTCCACCGGCCGACTGGATTTTTTTGAAGAATTCATCCTGCCCAACATTTTCAGATTCCTGGAACATCATGTGTTCAAAAAGATGAGCAAATCCGGTTTTCCCGGGAACTTCGCGGTTCGAACCTACGTGGTACATAATTGCCACAGCAACAATCGGATCCGATTTATCTTGGTGCAAAATAACGCTGAGGCCGTTATCTAACTGGTACTGCTCATAAGGCACGGAAAGTTTTTCATCACTTTGTTGTCGGTTTGAACATGAGATCAAACTAAGAACAACTACGATAAGGAGGAGATTTAGTTTTTTCATGATTAAAAGGAAGATTTTTTGTTTTGAACGAAGTTAATATAAAATGGACACGATAAAACTGTTATTACTCATTAAATCAACGAGATGAAATAAAATATATTTTATATTGAGAAGTTTTATGTTGAACAAAAGTCATTTTCAGGATACGAAAAACAACATACAAAGAGAGGTCAAAACTACATTCGACCTCTCTTTTTCTATATTCCGCGTCAGGTGTGGTAAAAAAAATGATTCAGCTACACTGTTACTTTTGGGATAAGGTTGCAATATACCATCCGTCGGCGGTTGTACTTTGCGAAAAGGTTGCATTCATATGGTGGGCAATGACCTCAATTATTCCGTACGAGCAATTCAGAAAATCCTGGTAGGTAACGTCAAACATTGGCCCCTGCTTGAAAGAGAGGTCTACATTCATTAACTGGAAGGTGATACTTTTCCCGCTTTGCTTCACAATCTGCATTTGATTGTCAGGATGAAGCCCGGCCAGAATGTACATCATCCGGGTTACCAGTACCGGGAAACCATCTTCGGGATTCCAGTAAGCACTAAACTTTTTTCCTATATACCTTCCGTATTCTTCAGGACTCAGGCCCTGAGACTTTGCAAAACTGATACCGCTTACCGCATAAGCTACCACGTGACTGTATAAAACTTCGCATTTTTGCTCATCGGTCAGCTCAGGAGCCACAAATTTCTCCTGGCTCAACAAAACATTGCCTGCCAGAACAAGTGCAATAATCAAGGTCAATAATTTCATCGGCTTATAATTGTTTGTTTTATGTCGTAACAAATTGAACTCACACATCCTTCAGCGGATCATCATTTTGATTTATAATGCCCGAAACCGGGTCCGTTCGGACTAACATAATCGTGATAAAAGAAAGAATACGGAGGCACATCTCCTGTATTCACCACCTGCACCACAACCAGATCGGGCCAAAATACCGAAGCCAGGCCAATCTCTTTTCCCTCGTGGTTGTACCAAACCCCGTCTTCCATTGTATCACCTTCCTTTACCGAAACCAGCTTTCGAAACGACGACCATGGCTGACCAGCCGACTCTCCAAAATAATGAAAGGTAATCCAGCCATTTGTTCCTGCAAAAGTGGGCGGATAAACCCCTTCTTTGCTGATGATTCCATCGTTCCAGTGAGCCACCAACCTTGTGTCCAGCAAATCACCCGGCATTAACTCGGGGAAATAATGCCACTGAAAACCATTTTCCATTTCCAGGTAATATTTCTCAACTACCATGTCCCAGAACGCTTCACCTTCTCCCCGGTAAACCGTATCTCTAAAGTGCGGCCATCCATAGTAATAATGATCGCCAAGCAACATATTGATTGTATATCCTGTAAATGCCTGTGCCTGCCAGTTAAAACCCCATTCATCAAAGCCGGTCAGTTTCTCATTTCCCTTATTCCCGCTTTTCAGGGAAAGATCTTCAACCGATTCGTTCAAAACTCCTTCCGAACAGGAAAAGAGAAATAAAAGCAGGCCTGCAAAAATTCCGATTAAGTAAATTACTCGTTTCATGATTGTTTGATTTTAAGTCTATGAAACAAAGTTCCGGCTTTCGGCAACCTGCCACTTATCAAGCAACGTACATAAACTATCAATTTTGAAGCAGGCATTTAAATTTTGAAGCATGCCCTCTTTCACAGGTATTTCAATGAACTATCTGTGTTTAATTGGGAAACAAAACTCCCACGCCTTTTGCAATTTCCTGAAAGGCCGAAGACGCATGCAAAGCATAAAAATCGGGATAAGTAAGCATTACCGGCAGATCCTCATTCTTGTACCGGTAGGCAATGTCAAGGTATTCCAGGGCGCCTTTTTCATCATCGATCAACATTTCTACTGTAGAAATAATCACCGGGTTGGAGCAAAAGCGAGGTTCGTTTTGCTTCGCCTTACTTAGGTAAAACTTAAAGCAATCCTGAAATGCATAATCGTCGTAGCACTTCCCAAGCTCATCGTTTCCCAGAATCGACTGCAACTTTTGCCAGGCTTCCACCGCTTTATCGGGAAAACCTGCCTTAAAATAAACAAAGCCAATTCCATTGTAGGCAAATCCATAGTTGGGGTTCAGTTCAATAACATCGTTGTACTTTTCAATCGCTTTCTCAAAATCCCCGGCGATATAATATCTTTCGGCCACCACACATCCAACTGCCGGGTTCACCGGATCTAATGCTTCGGCGGTTGCTGCTTCATCAATTGCCCATTTGTAAGCGCCTTTTACCACGTAATAATTCGACAAGGTTAAATGCGCGCCAACATTCGAAGGGTCCAGCTTCAGCGCTTTGGCGGCCAGGTCTTTCATCAACTCCCAGTCCCAATCCATTTTACCGGCAAGGTTTGCCTGCGTGGTGTACACCTCGGCCAGCGACTGATCCAGCGCATAGGCTTTCTGAATGGCTTTTCGTGCATTCTCGCGGTTTCTGAATTTCTCTTCGTTATCAAGGATCAAAGTATTGATCGCCAGATAAGTCTCAGCCAGAGTGACGTAAGCCGGAGCAAAACCCGGATCTTTTTCGATTGATTTGTCCAGGTACTCCAGTGCTTTCTGCAACGAATAATACCGTGTTCTCTGCGAATTCCAAAGATGGCGGCCACGTAAATACAAATCATAGGCCTCTGCATCCACCTTTTTCTTTCGGACCTTCTGATCGGGTTTTACCACCGAAAATATCTCTTCTGCAATTTCGCTCGACACATTGTGGACCAGCTCAAGGATATTTGCCGCTCCCTGGTCGTAACTATTGGCCCAAATGTGTTTTTCCTCCGGGAAAGGCTCGATCAGCTGCACCACCACCCGCAAGGTGTCTTTGCTCGAAAGCAGGGAGCCTTCCAGTAAAAGAGTAACGCCCAGCTCTTTGGCCACCTCTGAATACAATTTAGTTTCCCCCTTGTATTTCATGGCCGATCCTCTTGATATTACCCGGATCGATTCGTTCTGCGAAAGCTCCAGCGTTATCGCTTCGGTAATTCCATCGGCCAGGTATTCCTTGTCGTTGTTCTCCGAAAGGTCGAGCAAAGGAAGCACCGCAATGGACGCCCCCGAATATTTCGACTGCGAGCTATTGTTATTTACCCCCATAAAATAGGTGGCCAGAATAATCATCACAAAGAGACCGCCGGCCAGTGCCGTTTTTCGCTGGCGCCGGTTTTTCCCGCGTCCTTCACGCCCAACAACCAGCGAATTGCCCAAATCCGGCTGCTTTTTGTATTCTCCGGGAGTGGTTCCAAAGTAATCGAGAAAGCATTTATTAAAATAGGAAGGACTGCTAAAACCTACCTGGTAAGCAATTTCAGATGCAGTAAGATCTTTGTCTCGCAATAGCTCGGCGCCTTTCTGAAGCCTGATTTCGCGAATAAACTGATTGATGGATTTTCCGCTTGTTGCCTTTACTTTTCTTAAAACCTGCGACCTGCTTAATCCCAATTCAGAAGCCAAATCATTTACTCCAAACTTTTCGTTCTGAATATGGGTTAATACAATTTGTTCAACCTTATTGGAAAATACTTCCGACATAAGCCCCAACTAGTTAAGCATAGCAATCATTCTCTTCAATTTAGTGATTTTAATAGTGAATTACCAGAAATGAGCCATACGGAACCCCATAAGCATCGCACTTCAACAATGCCCTTCCGAAAAAATGAAATAAAAAGTAGAATTGTAAAAATCAGGCCAAGATTATGATCATTACTCCACTATCCGCACAAACTGATTCCTGCGGAAATGTTTATTTCAGGTAATCGTTTATAAAATCGAGACGAGGCTGAAAAATAGTCTCTTCCCATTGTTTCTGAAATTTCTTTTGCTCCAGGGCGTGCGCACGATACGGTGTTACCAATACGGTCTTTTCTCCTTTTGCCTGATTGATTGCAGCATATATTCCGGTTGGCGGGCAAGTATAATCAATCAGACCGATTTCAATCACCAAGGTTGCTTTTGATCCTTTTATGATATGAGCTGCATCGAAATACGGATACGTTTCCAGCATTTTCTCTTGGTCTTTTGAAAAAGCAAAAGGTTTGGGCCATCCTCCGGCTTCATCATGGAGGGTTCTGCCAAAATCGCACATGGCCGGCACAACTGCCACTGCCGCACTCACCCGGTTGTCCAAGCCCGCAGCTGCCAGTGTCTGTCCCCCTCCCTGGCTTTCTCCGATCACCAAAATGCGTTTGCCATCCCATTCAGGTTGACTGCACAAAAAGTCGAGCGTACGCAAAAAACGCAGGTACATCCCGCGAAAATAATTTTCGTCGCGGTTCCCGGCTCCAACCTCCCAGTAGTGATTCAACTCTCCTTCTTCCAACCCGTCGTAATATTCCTGCGGCTGACCATTCAGCATACCGTGGGCATTTAAATCGAACGACAAAGCCCCTTTTCCCATTTGAGCGTATTTCAGAGCGGTTTCAGCTCTTGACAAACACCAATGTCCCTTTACTCCTGCAGCATGCAAATACAGTACAATCGGAAGCGAGCCGGGCGCAGCGTTCTCAGGTTTGGCAAAATACCCGCGAGCCGGTTTCGGGCCCAGGCAATTGATCTCCACATCAGAGCAAATAAAACCAGCCGCTTCAGATGATACGGGTGCGCTTTCGATCTCTACGGCCAAAGCCCTTAATTCCTTTTTTTGCCGGTTCCAGTAACGGTCAAAATCCTTGGGTCGTTTTGTGGCCGGAGAAAAACCTTCCGGATCAGTTACAAAACCGGTGGATGTTACTACATCTCCTGCTTTTACGCTAAATATCATCGATGTTGGCTTGTCAAATCTCTCGTCCAGCAAAACCAGTTCCTCCCCGGGCGTTTTAATTGGCTTCCATTCTGCTTTTTCCGAAAAGTTTGTATCCACTTTCACCAGAATTGAATCTGTTTCCACCTCACTAACCAGCAAACTAACTTTTACTTTTTCTCCTTTCGAATAGATACCGTCTGCATTGCTTTGTTTCAGTACAACATTTTGGGCCAGGGAAACAAAAACTGCCAGCAAAGTAAAAACCGCGGCAAGGGTCAGGTGTTTGATTTTATTCATGGTAAAATTTATCTGATTTTCGGATGCTGAAAATACGCCTATTTCGATTGTCCGCAAAGGCTTTCCCCGGTTTATTTACTTTTCAGGCTAAACACGCGGGCTCCAAAAGTAAACGAGAACATCCTTATCCAGGTAAGCAAGAACAACACAAGGTTCAATCCTAAAGTATAATACAAAAACCGCATCAGGGCTTTGGGAAAAATTGCATCGATCGGAACCAGTATAATCAGGAAAAAATTAAGCCACAAAAGTATTTTGTCGAATACAGGTTTTGGCCCGGAAAGATACCACAAAACTAGTCCGGCCATTGCAATTACATAGGTATGTTTTTCGGCGGTGGTGCTAAACAGAATTACCCAGCCCAACAGAATGCCAAGCACCTGTGTTCTGAAAGTAACTTCGTGGTATCTTTTGTAATTCAACAGTGTGCCCGCACAAATAAACAACAAAGATATTCCCTGAATATAAGCTACATGATCTACTGCACTTTTGTATCCCAACAGATACAGCAAACGATAGATCACCTCAAAATCCAGGGGATTGTGCCGCTCCCCGATAGCCGTAAACCACGATTGATAGTAACTCAGCAGTTGTGAGCCCGGGATTTTAATTAACGGCACAAAAAACAAGCCCGCCAATAACAATACAGCAACGACCGCATTTCGCGTAAAGCGCTTGTAAAACAACAAGGTGGCCAATTGTATCAAACCGTAAATTTTGGAGAAGCCTGAAAACGACAGCAGTAAAATACCGTACATGAACTGGTTTCGTTCCAGCATCGAATAGACCAGCATAAAAAGGGATGCCACCAACAAATTTGACTGAAAATAAACCAAATCCGTCAGCGCAATCGGAAACAAAAACCAGAAAACAAAACGTTTCTTTTTAAAATCAAACTGTGGTGCCGGAAGTGCAAAAACAGCCAGGAAAAACAAAGAATAGTTGAAAGCATTCCACAGCACAGCTCCTAACCACGAAGGCAAAAAGGCAAAAACCGAGAAAAACACAGAGAACACTGGGCCATAAATGTACTGGTCGAGCGGATGCTGCCAGTTGGCGTATGGATCGATATTGTTCCAAAAATCGAGCGTTCCGAACTTATACACCAGAAAAACCTTGTAGCGCTCGTCCATTACCTTGGCTGTAGTAACCAGCAACACCAGAACAAAACCCACCCAAAAGATAAACCTGCGCGAAGCAAACAGTTGACTGATTATTTTTCCGGTCTTGTCAGGAAAAAGCATTCTGCAATAGTTAAGTAGTTTTGAAGATGAAAATTACGGATTTCTAAGCACTATTGTCCGATTAGATTATCTACTTATAAGAAGATTCTTTTTACCAATCTTTGGCTTATCAGCCGGATTTTACTCTTTGTCTTAGCACAAAGAGTAAACAGAAAAGCCAAGGCTGCGCCCGCTTCGCTCGAAAAACTACGTATTGCCGGCTAATAGTTCGGAACTCCCCCGAATACTCGGGGTCAAACAGCCGAACTCTTTTAACGCCGTCTTCACTTGTTTTTCGGCTCACCGACCGAGGCCAACCTATGTAATTTGTCACACTTCCTTCCTATTCCAGAATAAAGGTTTAAAACATTTGTAAGAGGATGATATTACACCTGCATAAAACAGAAAAGGTGGATCTTTCGAACCACCTTTTCCATTCTATGTATCTTTTTTATTACAGATCAAAACGATCCAGGTTCATCACTTTGCTCCAGGCAGCTACAAAGTCTGTTACAAATTTCTCTTTGGCATCAGCGCTTCCGTATACCTCGGCCAACGCACGTAACTCGGAGTTGGAACCAAAAATAAGATCCACACGGGTACCTGTCCATTTCAACTCGCCACTTTTCCGATCGCGTCCTTCAAACAGGTCTCCATCTTCCGAAACCGGCTTCCACACGGTTGCCATGTCCAGCAGGTTCACAAAGAAATCGTTGCTCAAAGCTTCCGGCTTTGGGGTAAACACTCCGTGCTGCGAATGATCGTAATTGGTATTCAATACACGCAGTCCACCCACCAGAACCGTCATTTCCGGTGCCGTAAGCGTCAGCAGTTGTGCTTTGTCTACCAGCATTTCTTCTGCCGATACCGAGTATTTCTTTTTCATGTAATTTCTAAATCCGTCGGCTGCCGGTTCCAGCACACCAAACGACTCCACATCGGTTTGTTCCTGGCTTGCATCACCACGCCCCGGGACAAAAGGAACCGACACATTCACACCCGCACTTTTAGCGGCCTGCTCCACACCGGCGCACCCGGCCAGTACAATCAGATCGGCCATCGAAACTTTCGCGTTCCCCGACTGCCCGTTAAATTCTTTTTGAATGCTTTCGAGTGTCCCGAGAACCGTGGCTAACTGTTCAGGATTGTTCACTTCCCAGTCTTTTTGCGGTGCCAAACGAATGCGGGCTCCGTTTGCCCCTCCCCGCTTGTCCGAACCACGGAAAGTGGATGCCGATGCCCAGGCAGTAGATACCAGCTGCGAAACCGACAAACCTGAGCCCAGTATTTTTTCTTTCAAAACGGCTATGTCCTGCTCGTTTACCAGCTCGTGTGTAACGGCTGGTATCGGGTCCTGCCAGATCAGTTCTTCCCCGGGCACTTCCGGTCCCAGGTAGCGGGCACGGGGCCCCATATCGCGGTGCGTGAGTTTGAACCATGCCCTCGCAAATGCATCGGCAAACTGATCGGGATTTTCATAAAAACGCCTGGAGATTTTCTCATAAGCCGGATCAAAGCGCAACGAAAGGTCGGTGGTCAGCATGGCAGGTGCAATTCGTTTTTCCGGGTCGTGGGCATGAGGTACGCTTCCCATTCCGGCCTGCCCCCGTGGTTTCCACTGGTGAGCTCCTGCCGGGCTTTTGGTAAGCTCCCATTCATAATCAAACAGGTTCTCAAAAAAGTTGTTGCTCCATTTGGTGGGTGTTTTGGTCCAGGTAACTTCCAGTCCGCTGGTAATTGTATCAGCACCTTTTCCGCTTCCAAAACTGCTTTTCCATCCCAGGCCCTGCTCTTCAATCGGAGCTGCTTCGGGTTCGGGGCCTACGAGCGATGCATCCCCGGCTCCGTGGGTTTTGCCAAAGGTATGACCACCCGCAATCAATGCCACGGTTTCTTCGTCGTTCATTGCCATCCGGGCAAAAGTCTCGCGAATATCTACAGCTGCTTTCAAAGGATCCGGATTTCCGTTCGGGCCTTCCGGATTAACATAGATCAAACCCATCTGCACGGCTGCCAGCGGGTTTTCCAGGTCCCGTTCGCCGGTATAGCGTTCGTCTTCGAGCCAGGTCTTCTCAGCGCCCCAGTACACATCCATTTCGGGTTCCCAAACATCTTCGCGGCCCCCCGCAAATCCAAAGGTTTTAAAGCCCATCGATTCCAGCGCCACATTTCCGGCCAGGATCATCAGATCGGCCCACGATATTTTCCGCCCGTATTTTTGTTTGACCGGCCAAATCAACCGGCGTGCTTTGTCGAGGCTCACGTTGTCGGGCCAGCTGTTAAGCGGTGCAAAACGCTGTTGCCCGGCTCCGGCTCCACCGCGGCCATCACCCGTACGGTAGGTCCCGGCACTGTGCCACGCCATTCGGATAAACAAAGGCCCGTAATGCCCGTAATCGGCCGGCCACCAGTCCTGCGAGTCGGTCATCAAGGCTTCCAGGTCTTTTTTCACCGCGGCCAGGTCCAGGCTTTTAAACGCCTCGGCATAATTAAAATCGTCACCCATCGGGTTCGATAACGACGAATGTTGCCGCAGAATATTCAGCTTTAACTGGTTGGGCCACCAGTCGCGGTTAGACGTGCCACCACCGGCACTGTGCTGCGCGACTCCCCCATGAAACGGGCATTTGCTTTCGCTATTTGCGGATGATTCGGGATGCTTGTTGTTTTCCATATTCTCAGAATTTTAAGTAGTTTGACTCAAGATACAATAACCTCTATTTATAAATCTTATGCTCTCATAATCATTACTTATACCCCGGCTTCAACAACGAAAGTTTCAATTTACAAAAGATTTGCCTCTGCATCCAAGAAAACCCCCATCAAAACAGGTGAGGGTCTGGTTATTTCTTCCCATCCTCATCCGAAAAGCAAGAGGGCCGATCCTACAGAAGATCAACTCCCTCACTACATCTGCGTTGAAACATTCCCGACATGCCGATTGTTGTTCTGGTTAATTCAATAAACTGAACAAATTTCAACAAGTACAGAACCCTATGAATCATTCAAGAACGATTGCCGGTCTCCCTTCCAATGTATGGATACTCACGATTGCACAAGCGCTGATTTTATCGGTAAGTTCGCTGGTAGTATTTGTTGGAGGACTGGTGGGCACCCAACTGGCGCCTGTCGAAAACCTGGCCACGCTTCCGGTTGCCAGCATTGTAGTTGGCACCGCCGTTGCCATCCCACCGGTTACCTTGCTCATGAATACCATTGGCCGCAGACGATCCTTTTTTATCATGATTTCCTATTCCATTGCCGTGGCATTTCTCGCGGGGTATTCCATCCTCCTATCCAACTTTTACCTTTTCTGTTTCAGCACTTTTTTATTTGGCGGAACCTATTCCTGTGTCATGCAGTTTCGGTTTGCATCGATGGAAAGTGTCGATGAGGCGCTGATTCCCAAAGCGGCATCCATGGTGCTTGTGGGCGGAATTGCGGCAGCTTTTCTGGGTCCCGAGATCGCGGTTTTCGGAAAAGACCTGCTGAAGGTGGAGTTCGCCGGTTCTTTTATTTTGCTGAGTGCTTTGTTTGTGGTGGCCATGCTGTTTCTCCTGGGTTTCAGAAACCCGGTGATCCGGGAAGAAAAAGCAGAAAGTCCGCAACGGCCTTTAAAAGCGATCTTTCAGCAGCGTATTTTTTGGGTGGCTTTGCTGAGCGCCACCATCGGTTATGCGGTAATGAGCTTTATTATGACCGCCACACCGGTGCACATGCACGTAATGGAAGGCCATTCGCTCGCACATACCAAGTGGGTAATTCAAAGCCACATTATTGCCATGTTTCTACCCTCGCTGATTACGGCGTGGATCATCAAAAAACTGGGTATCCCCTTAATGATGATGATTGGGCTGGTGGCTTACCTGGCCTGTATTGCCATTGCTTTTTTAGGACATCATTTGCTTAATTACTGGGTGTCGCTGGTTTTACTGGGCATTGGCTGGAACTTTTTGTTTATCGGCGGTACCACCCTACTGCCGCAAGCCTATCGTGCAGGCGAGCGTTTCAAAGTACAGGCGGTAAACGATTTTGTGATATTCGGAACGCAGGCGGTTGCCTCGCTTTCTGCCGGGTGGTTTATTTTTGCGGTGGGCTGGCAGGTATTGCTGTTGCTCAACCTGCCCTTTGTCTTTTTGCTGATGATTGTTATCCTGAAATGGAACAGCCGGACAACTGAACCAGCCATCACCAAAACATAAAAAAACACCCTCCCCAGAGGAAGGATGCTTTTGTTTTCACACAAAGTTTTGCCAATGCTTATTGGCAGCACAATTTAAGCTTTCGCGACTATGTTTCCGGTGCATGGCACCCCTTTGTAACAGTTACAAACCCGTGCCAACGGTGCGCGGCAACATTTTGTAACGCTTGCAAAGTGTTGCATCCGGTCGCTAGAGGCTTCTCTTTATCAGTGAATTAGGTTTTTTTCAATGGGCGGTGTTTTTACTGAAACCCGCAGCTGGCGGGGGAGTGGGGCAATCAGACTTAATCCCGGAGGGATTGCATGGTTATAGAAAAACATCGAAGCAGGAAAACGTGCGACTCCGGCCGGAGTCGGATGTTCGTTTGGCACATTTTCCAGCTACAGACATTTGAATCCTCCGGATTCTTATTACCAAACGGTCCAGCAAAGCCAGGGACACTCCAATCGCCGATCGTTTTATTGATGTCTACAAAACCATATCAATGCTTTAGCTTCCGCAGTAAAAACGATACAAAAAAACCGGGAGCGCCCCGGTTTTTGCTTTTATTCATTTCAACATATTATCCATGAATCGCCCCCACTTTATCACGCAGGGAAACGGGTTGTTGCTGACGGATCACACTTAGGATTTCGGCTAGAATGGAAACCGATATTTCGGAAGCGCTTTCGGCTCCGATATTGATCCCCGCCGGGCCATGGATCTGATCCAGAAATTCGGGTGGAATACCGGGCATATAGTCCAGTACCATCGAAAGCACCCGTTCGCGACGGCTGACCGATCCGAGCAGGCCAAGGTAAGCAGGTTGTTTATCTTTTAGCGCCATCAGGTATTGCACGTCTTTGTTAAAGCTGTGTGTCATCAGTACAACGGCTGTTTGCCCGTCAATTCTGAGACGGTTGATTTCTTCGTAGGCAGGAGTAATCAGGGCACCTGCTCCCGGAAAATAGTCACAGGATTTCTGTTCATCGGGTGAAGCCACCACGGTTACTTCCCACCCCAACAATCTGGCAGCCTTGCTGAGTTCCACGGCATCGTGTTCGGCACCAAAAATAAACAGCTGAAACAAGGGCTCAAAAGCCTGTTTGAAAACCTGCAGATCACCTTTGGGTTCAAAAGAAGGACGAAGTCTGTATTTCTTTCCACCCAGGCTGATAACAGATCCTGCATTTTCGTATTCTCCTACTTCGGGATTAAAATACGATTCCATTTCAAAGGGCAGCCTGCTTTCAAGTTGCTTTTCGAAATCGCGAAGCAGTTCTTCGGAGATAAACACCGGTTCGATCAGCAGGGTAATAATTCCTTCGCAGCCAATACGTAAACGTCCGTCGTAGGTCATGATCTTTGCCTTGCCGCTTCGGAATACATTGGCGGCCTGTCTCACGATCTCGTTCTCCACACAACCACCGCTTACGGCCCCCACCGTTTCACCGTCCTCATCGATGAGCATCCGCACTCCGGGCCGGCGGTACGAAGTCCCATCAAGCGCAACCACAGAAACAAAAACGGCTTTTTTCCCTCTTTTTTGCCACGAAGCGAGGGTATGGAAAAGAAGCTTCAGCTCGTGTGTCATTTTCTGGTCTTTAGTTAAAGTAGACTTTAAACCTCAAAGGTATTTTTAATAAAGGGCTGATGGTAATACCGGGTTCCGGTTGCCTTGTACAGCGCATTGGCCAAAGCGGCCATCACCGGCGGATAAGGCGGTTCGCCCAATCCCGTTGGGTGAATTTCGTTTTCCACAAAAGCGACATCAATCTTCCGGGGTGCCTCCGCATGGCGGATCAAACGGTAACCGTCGAAATTATTTTGTTCGGGTTCGCCGTTGTTAAAGGTAAGCTCGCCATACATCGCGGTTCCGATCCCGTCCACCACCGATCCTTCAGTCATGTTCACCGCTGCATCGGGATTAACTACAATTCCGCAATCCACTGCATTGTACACATGATCCACTTTAGGCTCGCCGTTCTCCATCACAATGTCGAGCACCTGCGCCACGTAACTTCTGTGGCAAAAATAAGCCGACACTCCGCGGTGTTTTCCCTGGCTATCTGTATCCCATCCCGATTTTTCGCGCACCAACTCCAGCACTCCGGCATAACGGGCTGCATCGTAATCGTTGTTCTCACCCACCGGGTTTTCCTGCGCACGCTTCAAGAGGTCGAGGCGGAACTGAATCGGATCCACTCCCATTTCTTCGGCCAGTTCGTCGAGGAACGACTGCTCGGCTGCCGCATTAAAGTTGGAAGCCGGAGCGCGCATCGCTCCCACACTTATATTTGATTCAACGGACCAGCTTTCGGCCAGGTAATTATCCAGTGCCCCTGCCGGAAAACGGTTCGCGTGCAGCGCACTCTCCGGAATTCCTCCCATTTTTACATGGAAAGCAGTGAGTTTATTATCGGCATCCAATGCAGCACGGTAAATCGCGTGGTACATCGGACGGTAAATACCGGCAGTCATTTCATCTTCGCGCGAGTACACCAGTTTTACAGGTGCTTTCATTTTTTGCGAAATCAGCGCCACTTCCACCATAAAATGACCATACAAACGCCGGCCAAAACCTCCTCCCATCCGGGTCATTTGTACCTCCACTTTTTCAAGCGGAAATCCCAGCCGGTCGGCCACCGTTTTGGCCATGTATTCGGGCGACTGAATGGGGCCTACCAAAACCGCACTGTCTTCTTTTACATCGGCAAAAAAGTTCATGGGTTCCATGGGGCTGTGTGCAAGAAATGGTGCAGTGTAGGTACGTTCAATCACTTTGGCAGCCTTTTTAAATGCTTCTTCCGGGTTGCCATCCTTACGAACAACGCGGGCGCTTTTGGCGGCTTCAGCGATCATCTTTTTCTTATGCTCCGTGGTACTCTCCAATCCTCCGGGGACGGTTACATCCTGTGTATTTCCGCCCCACCCGGCTGCAGAGAACTTTTGTTCGGTAAAAGGTTCCCATTCTACTGTCAACATTAGTTTGGCCGTCATCACTTCCCAGGTAGAATTCCCCACAATGGCCACCAGTTCGGTGAACGAAGAGGTATCGCACCATTGGCGGGCATAATCGTCGTTGTATACTTTCAGCGCAAAAACATCTTTGATGCCGGGCATTGTTTTTACATCGCTTGCGTCAAACGATTTCAGCGTCATACCAAATGCCGGCGGATGAACGATCATGGCGGTCAACATACCGTCCACTTTGTAATCGAGGCCAAACAATGGCTTCCCGGTAACAATTCCGAGCCCGTCCACATTTTTCTGTGAATTTCCGACAATCCGAAAATCTTTCAGGTCTTTTAGCTCCACTTCTTCCGGAACAGGAACCGCTGCTGCTGCCGAAGCAAATTCGCCATAACCGGCTTTTTTGCCACTTCCTTTGTGATGAATGACACCTAGCTCGGTGGTTACTTCTTCCACCGGAACGCTCCAGGCGTCAGCAGCTGCTTTCTTCAGCATATAACAAGCTGAAGCCCCTGCGGTGCGGAGCGCTGTCCAGGTGGTTCGGATGGAATCGCTTCCTCCGGCCAGCTGCCGTGTGTATTTTTTTGTATTGAGCGGCGCCTGCTCGACGATAACATTTTTCCAGTCTACATTCAGCTCCTCGGCCACGATCATGGGCATCGAAGTTTTTACGTTCTGCCCGATTTCGGGATTGGGCGACAGAATCGTCACCAGACCGTTTTCACCGATTTTCAGGTACGCATTCACGTCAAACCACTCGTCGGGTATCACCAAACCTTTGGGCGTATCGGACGTGCAGGCCGAAGCCAGCCAGTTAAAACCGATCAGCAGTCCGCCACCCGCTGCCAGCGAAGTTTTAAAAAAGGAACGTCGGTTGTATGTCGTTTTTACAAGTGTCATGTTTTGTGATTTTAGTTTAACCAGTTATCTCTGAAAATGGAACACTACGAATTGACCGCCGTTTTGATGGCCGCTTTAATCCGGGTATAGGTTCCGCACCGGCAAATGTTGCCGTTCATTGCCGTCTCAATTTCCTCGTCGCTTGGATTTGGATTTTCATTTAACAAAGCCACAGCCGACATAATTTGCCCTGATTGGCAATACCCGCACTGGGGCACGTCGTGTTCGAGCCAGGCTTTTTGTACCGGGTGTTCCCCGTTTTCAGAAAGGCCTTCGATGGTGGTGATTTCCTTGTCGCCCACCGAATCGACAAACGTAATGCAGGAACGCACCGCTTTCCCGTCGAGATGAATGGTGCAGGCGCCACATTGAGCCATTCCGCAGCCAAACTTGGTTCCCATCAGATCCAAATGATCCCGAAGCACCCAAAGCACGGGCGTTGAAGGATCAACATCGACCTGGTATTCTTTTTTGTTGATTTTAAGATTGAAAATTGTCATAGGATTGTTCTCTACTGGTTAAGTAAATAAAAGATAATCAATATAGTAAATAAATAGCAGACCTGTACTGCCTTTGCAAAAAATCCAGCTACTTTGTCTGTAATAAAGCAGGCTATCCTAAAACACCCATTTCCAAACAAATGTTCTGAACCTTGCAAAAGGTGCCGAACGAAAAGCGTGAAAAGCCCTACCGTCGAAAAAAACAGTGAACCGGGTTATTGAAAACAGTCGGAATAAATTACATACCCTCAACTTTTTACCGACAATTCACTCATCCAAAAAACTTTTTTACAACCTTTAGGTTTTTAATACTTGTTGTTTATAAAACCTAAAAAGTCTCTTATGAAGAAATTGCTGCCATTGCTGCTTCTTGTTGCTACCGTTTTATTTTCGCAAGCACAGGAAAAACTCTCCTACTTTTTACCCAATGATGTTTCGTACAATGAAAAGATTCCGACACCGGAAGATTTTTTTCATCAGCAAATGGGAGAATGGCACCTTTCGCACGACCAGCTTCTTTCATACGTAAAAGAAATTGCCCGGCTTTCCGACCGCGCCATCGTTTATGAATATGCGCGCTCGTACGAAAACAGGCCGCTGGTTCACCTGGTGTTTACATCGAAAGAGAACCAGCAAAATCTTGATCAGCTAAAAGAACGGCACTATCAATATTCCGAGCCGGGCAGCCAACTTGACCAAGAAGATGTTCCGCTGGTGGTGAGCCTTACCTATGCGGTACACGGCAACGAGTCGAGCGGTGGAAATGCCTCGGTACTTACCGCCTACTACCTGGCTGCGGCAGAAGGAGAGAAGATAGATCAGCTTCTAAAAAATACAATCGTGATTGTGGATCCATGTTTGAATCCTGATGGATTTACCCGGCACAGTACCTGGGCCAATATGCATCAGAGCAGCGTGGCCAACGGCGATTCTTATTCCCGGCAATTTGATGAAGCGTGGCCCGGCGGGCGTTCCAACCACTACTGGTTCGACCTGAACCGCGACTACCTGCTGCTGGTTCATCCCGAAAGCCGCGGAAGGGTGGAGAAATTCCACGAGTGGAAGCCCAATATTGTGACCGATCATCATGAAATGGGAGCGAACTCTACTTTCTTTTTTCAACCCGGAGTTCCGAGCCGCAACAATCCGCTTACCCCGGAAAGAAACTACGAACTGACCCACCAGATTGCACAATACCACGCCCGGTACCTGGATAAAACCGGGGTTCCTTATTTTTCGGAAGAACAGTTCGACGACTATTATTTTGGCAAAGGATCGTCGTATCCCGACATCAACGGAAGCATCGGTATTTTGTTTGAACAGGCCGGATTCAGAGGGAGAGTGCGCGAAACATCCAACGGAATCAGAAAACTCGCCTACGGCATTCGCAACCAGTTCACGGTTTCTCTATCAACACTCGACACAGCCATGAATTTGCACGATGAGTTGCTCGACATGCAAAAGGATTTTTACAACGACGCCATCAAACTGGGGAAACAAAGCAAAACCAAGGCTTACATTTTTGGTAGCGAAACCGACAAGGTGAAAACCCAGCTGTTTGTCGATCTGTTGAACCGTCATCAGATTAAGGTTTATGCCAATACCAAAGACGCCACGATCGATGGAAAAGAATTCAAAGCCGGAAGCAGCTTTGTTGTTCCTGCCGAGCAAAAGCAATACCGCTTGCTAACCTCCATTTTTGAGGAAGTACACGATTTCAGCGACACCACTTTTTACGATGTTTCGACCTGGACATTCGCACACGCCTACGACCTGCGAAGTGCATCGTTAAGTAGTCTGGCAGGTGTCAGCCTATCAAATGATCCTGTGAAAGCTCAGCAACGCGAAGGAAAAATAATCGGCAGCACTCAGCCCGTGGCCTATGTCTTCCGGTGGAACGAATACTCCGCCCCAAAGGCATTGTACCAATTACAGGCGGCAGGATTAATGACCCAAGTAGCCACCGGCGAATTTATGTTTCGGGTTAACCCGCAGGATGAACAGTTTGAAAACGGCACCATCCTGGTTTCGGTGTATGACCAGCCAAAATCACCCGATCAAATAAAAAGCCTGGTGGCATCGGTGGCTCAAAACTCTGGGATCGACTTTTATGCCCTTCCCTCCGGATTATCGCCGCAGGGCATTGATCTGGGGAGCAACAGTTTTGAAAAATTATCGCGGCCACAAATTTTGCTTTTTGTGGGCGGCAGCACCAGCAGTTTGGATGCAGGCGAAATCTGGCACCTGTTTGACCAGCGTTTTGAAATACCGGTTACGCTGACCGAAACCGGAAACCTGGGCAGAATGGACCTGATTCGTTACAATACCATTATCCTGGCAGGCAATTTCAGAGAATGGACCGAAGCCGATGCTGCCAAGATAAAAGACTGGATTTCGGACGGAGGCACACTGATCGCCTGTGAAAATGCCAGCGAGTGGGCTTCGCGCATGAAACTCGGAGCAGCAACATTCAAAAAACAGGCAGAGCCGGATAAAACCAGGTACCTGAAATACAACGAACGCGGCAAAGAACGAAACCTGAATTACATCAGCGGCGCTATTTTTCAGGCACAGATGGACCTCAGCCATCCTTTGTGCTACGGCTACACCGAAAACAAGCTGCCGGTTTTTAAATCGACTACCCTGGTGGCCAATTCACTTGAAAGAAAATATGCTGAACCCGTTCAGTTTACATCGTCTCCTTATTTGAGTGGTTGGGTTTCGAAAGAAAACATTGAGCGCATTGCCAATGCCCCGGTGGTTTCGGTTCAGCCCATTGGAAAAGGCCGGTTGATCAGTTACTACGACAATATGAATTTCAGAGGAACCTGGCTTGGAACGACCAAGCTTTTTACCAATTCGGTATTTTTTGGGAATATTATCCGCTAATCATTTCAGGCTTTAAAAAGCTTCACTACTTTTGAATGTGCTGCTATTGCTGCAATCTTTCATTCTGAACAATACAACTGAAATGCAATTCCGGAAATCGATCATACTGCTGTTTATCCTGCTTGCTTTTTTATCTAAGCAAACGTTGTCCAACACTCCAACGGATCAAAAGAATGATCCCGATCGTCCGAAAATTGCCCTGGTTTTGAGCGGTGGCGGGGCCAAAGGTTTCTCCCACATTGGCATATTGAAAATGCTCGAAAAAGAGGGAATTCCGATTGATATTATTGTGGGTACCAGCATGGGCAACCTGATCGGGGGATTTTATTCGATCGGGTATACTGCCGGGGAGATTGAAGCCATTGTAAAAAAGCTCGACTGGGAAGAAGTTCTTTCGGACAATGTACAGCGGGAATACCTGTCGTATAACGATAAAATGCTCAAACAGCGCTATTTGCTGTCGCTTCCCTTTTCCGATGTAAAATCCATCGGCTTGCCGCAGGGCATTATTAAGGGACAGAATGTGCTGAATATTTTTTGCGGGCTGGCGGGCAACCTTCCGCCCCACACCGATTTTCGTCAGTTCCCGATTTCGTTTGCCAGCGTGGCCGGCGACATGGAAACAGGCGATGCAGTGGTTATGAAAGACGGCTTCTTCCCCACTGCCTTGTTTGCCAGCATGGCGATCCCCGGAGTTTTCCAGCCCGTAAAACGTAACGGATTGCTGCTGGTGGATGGAGGTCTTATCAATAATTTCCCAGCGGATGTGGCCAAAGAAATGGGCGCCGACATTGTTATCGGTGTTGACATTCGAAGCGATTACCTCCCCCAGGAAAAGCTGAAATCGATGGATGAAATTTTTGGACAGATCGTTGGATTTATGGACAAGGAAAAAAATGCAGCCAACAGCAGTTTGTGCGACATCCTTATTCGCCCTGATATTTCCGGGTATTCAACGGGTAGTTTTTCGCGCGAAGCTGCCGATACCCTGATCATCCGGGGAGAAAAAGCCGCCCTGCGCCATATGAGTGAAATCAGGGAAATAAAAGATAAATACAAGCTCCAGCCTCCTGTTTATTCCCGCGAATACGTAGTATCCGGCAAATGGCAAATAACAGATGTCCGGATTCACGGTGATTATCATTTCGACAAAACTTTTCTGAAATCGCTGCTCAACCTCGAAATTCCCGGAAAATATTCAGCGGAAGAAATCAAAGACGCGATCGACAGGCTTTACGGCCACGGAGGTTTTGAATTGGCTTATTATTACCTAACCGACAACACCACAGGCAAAACGCTGAATTTAAATGTAGTGCCGCAAAAAGAATATGCCCAGCGCGTAGGGTTTAAAGCCAATACGGTGGATGCAGCGGCTTTGCTGCTTAACTTCACCAAAAGGAACTACGAAAAAACATTTTCATTTCTTTCGGCAAGTGCCGAGATTTCAGCCAATCCGGGTGTTACTTTTACAGCAGAAGCCAACCGGCTGAATTTTCCGACTCTGGGTTTTGAGCTGAATGCCAAATACCAGAACTATCATATTTTTGACAGCGGCGATAAGCTTTACAACGCCGATTTGTTTTTTAGCTCGCTAAAGACCTATATCAATAAAAGTTTCCCACGTAATCTGAACATAGGAATTGGAGGGCAACTCGAATATTTTAACGGCGACATTTTTTCGCAAAACACAACGACTATCAGCGAATTAAAAACTGAAATGGTACTGGGGAATCTCTATTCCCAGGTTGCTTTCGACAACCTGGACAATTTCTATTTTCCCAACCACGGAACCCGGCTGGAGCTGGAGTTTTCCTTGTATTCCGATTTCAAAAACAACGGCAATATAACCTCAGCCCTGCTTTTTAATATGAACAAAGTAATTCCGCTTTCACCCAGAACGGTTTTACTTTTCAACCTTCACAGCCGTACGCTTTTCGATCCTGACTTCCCGTTGGTAAAAACAACCTTTGTCGGAGGCGAGCCTTACTCGCAGTATTTCAACTATCACATGCCCTTTGTTGGCCTGTCGCCGGTAACCATTTCGGGCCGTGTTACCAACATCGGCTTCCTTGGCTTGCGTTTGCAGGTATCAAAACTCCAGTACCTTACCTTCCAGTACAATTTAATGGTACAAGGCAACGACTGGCGCGAGCCCGACGATTTTTCCACCGTTGGCGGAGCGGGTGTTAAGTACTCGGTCAACACAATTATTGGCCCGCTTGATGTTGGAATGGGATATTCAGAAAAAAACAAAAAACCTACGTTTACCGGAAGTCTCGGCTTTTGGTTTTAACAGGCTGAAAACAGGGGCTGCAAACACGGTCTTCTATCCAATTGTATTCCAGTGCATTATTTCGTAACTTATATCGTTAAACCATAATTTTAACTGATATGAGAAGACTTTTTTTTATTGCCGGAATTGCACTTTTTGTGCTTGGTTGCACTGCACCCGATCCTGAACAGGAGAAAGCAAAAGTTGAAACCGCGATCCAGGAATTCTACGCGGCCGCCCAGAAATTTGATTACGAAGCGATCCCGACTTTTTGCACCTCTGACTTTACAGCTTTTGAAGACGGCATGTTTTTCAACAACATCAACGAATTTATGGATGTTTTCAAATCGCTGGAAGGAGCTACCATTGACATGAAATTGAATTTTGTAAAAACAGAGGTGTCCGGCAATATGGCCACTTCGGTGGTTGAATTCGACGCCCACTTTATAAAAGATCCGGCGAAGATTCATTTTACAACCTATGAAAACTATGTCCTGGAAAAAGAAAACGGCAAGTGGTTACTGAATTATTTCCACAGTTCTCATCTGCCCAATCCGGAGGACACGGATTTTGCCACTGTTCATCTGCTAAAAATAACTGAAGACCTGAGCATCGAAAAACTTCAGGAGAACATCGAAAAACTGAATGCAGCCATTTCCTCGCTCGGATACTGGAATTGCGGTTATACCCTGTTCAATGTTGAGAAAAACAGCAACGACACCTACAACTATTTCATCAAAGGCAACTGGAACAACGCGGAAAGCTATAAAATAATCCACGACAGCGAAGCTTTTAAAAGCGTGGCCGGCACCATGCCCGAAGTGGTGAAAGACTACTTTAAAGACCAGGTTTATGCGAAAGTGGAGAAGATGAAGTAAACATCGAAGCTTACTTGAGTTATCATTAAGTCCGTTTCTCCTCCTGGTGAGGAGGAGTACTCAGTCGAAGCTTGCGGAGAATGAGGGAGGTGGTAGTTTAATCATCTGCGTTGGAAGAAGAAAATTGTACCACCCCACCAGCGAATTGACGGTTGCTTTTAATAGGCAAACGTGGTGTCGCTGTCACCCCCCTTTTAGGAGGGGAAATTATGGTTAAATGCTTCTTTGCAAAGAAAGGGATTGAGGAAGGTTCAAAAGAATCGTAATTCTCATTGTGGTACCATTTCGGATATACAGAAAAACAAATGTCCGTCCATCAAAAACACTGATGAACGGACATTCATTTTATTGGTGTATTTTCTGAAAATCTTTCCTTCTACTTATTCCGTAATAAGCGGGGCAATTATTTCGGCCCATTTCAGGTAGCCATTCGCGGTTAAATGAAGGCCGTCATTGGTGAAATCCGGGTTTAAATAATCCGTTCCGGCCTCGGTAAAAGAATCAAAAAGATTTACAAAATGAACCTTGTTGGCGGCACACCATTCTTTCAGTTTTTTATTGATTTCCAGAACCTCAGGCGTTTTGCCAATATGCTTCGAAAATTTGCTGAACGCGGGATTCACCGGCAAAATACTTTGCACGAACACCTGCGTTTCCGGAGATGCTCCTTGTATGTCCTTGGCTATTTTGCAAATGTTCATGTAAACCGTGTCGGCCGCAATATTGCGCGCTAAATCATTGATGCCGATCAGAAGAAATACTTTTGCGGGCTTCGAACGGGTTACTTCTTCCAAACGGCACAAAACGCCCTCGGTAATATCCCCACTGATTCCGCGGTTTTTTACATTCGGATTCTGAAACAGCTCACTCCATTCACAACCATCCGTGATACTGTTCCCCAGCATAACGATTTCGTTGGGCGTATCGGGCAGGCTTTCAAAAAGCGTATACCGCTGATTGTAGTAGGTACCAAAATTATTGGTTTGCGCCGTCAATTGAAAAACACTAAAAACGGCCACCAGCAAAGAAAAGAAGGTTTTATTCATCGTTTGATATTGTTTAAAATTTCGATTTAAAGTTAATCCTTCCCATCGATAATTTTTCAATAAAATATACTGAATGCAGTATCCTCTTTAATCGTTCTCTTTGTTGGCAGTGGTTGGCTTAAGTGTCAGCAACTGGAGCAAAACTGCTGCAGCCACCGGAATGGCAAGCATGGCCATATCTCTGCCCAAATGACCAGAATCGGTAGATTTCCCCAACAGTTCGGTAACAAAAGCACCGGCAAAAACACCTGTCAAATTCATTAAACCATAACCCGCTGCCCGGTGCCGCGGTGATACAAACTGGCAAAGGATGGGCATGTTGTTGGCATCGAACATTCCGAAACCAATGCCAAACAAAACTCCCCCGCCGAGAATGCCAATAAGTCCGTGACCGAATCCAAGCAACAGCAGTGACGGGATAAGCAAACTTAAGCCGATGGCTCCGGTGTAAATTCGTCCGCGCAGGTTTTTCATGATCCAGCGGTCGGCCAGAATACCACCAAAAATCACCCCAACAAACGAAGACGCGGCAATGGTAATGGTGGCCAACGGACCTGCTTTTGACATGTCCATCCCCAGGCTTTCGGAAAAAAGTGTGGGTAACCAGTTTTTGGTAGCCCACCCAGGAAAACTGGGTGCAGCAAAATAAAAAAGGATCACCCAAAAACTCATGGTTCCCAACAGCATTCCCAGACTTTTGGTTACGGATGAAAAGCCGCTAATTTTTACTATTTTATTTTCAGGTGCGGGCTGTGAAGACGGTGCAAAGCGATCTTTTTTCTCGCGCAAAAAGAAGACCAGTACAAGGCTGTAGGCAATTCCGATCAAACCAAACGAATGAAACGCCGTTTGCCACGAAAACTGATGCGCCACTGTAGCTCCAAACCCACCGATTGCCTGCCCGAAATACAAACCGGTCATGTGAATTCCCACAGCCAGCGAACGGGTACCTTCTTTGTGGTAGTCGGCAATTAAGGACAGTGCTGCGGGAATGTACAGTGCCTCACTAACCCCCATTACGGCCCGCAACACATACAACACCTGAAAATTATTTGAATAGCCCATCGACAGTGTAACAGCCGACCAAACAGCCAGGCTGCCAACAATCAGCCACTTGCGGTTGATCCGGTCGGCAATCAGTCCGGCTACCGGGCTCATAAAACCATATATCCACAGAAACACTGCCATTAAACGGCCAAAATTCTCTGCGGTTTCCAACTCTTTTATATCGATCATCATCGACACTTTCATGGTCGACAACATCTGCCTGTCCATATAATTCAACAGGGCTACCACCCATAAAAGTCCGACTACAATCCAGGGATATATTGATTTTACTTTGCTTTGGTTCATTTTTGTTCGATTTGATTCTATTTACAGTTTATCCGTTGCTGTTGATTTTCTCCAGTGTTTTCCATACCTGGAACATACCGCGCGGAACGTGGAAACAGCCCTTCCACTTACCGCCTTTCAGGTTAAGCAGTACTTCGCCCTGGCGATTGAGGTAACCGTACCATTCGCCAAACTCAGCATCGGCAAAATGCGCCCAGGAGTAGTCGTGTACTTTTTCAAACCAGCTTAAACATTCCTCGTTGCCGGTAAGCGCGTATCCTTTTATCAGCGTAATTAATGTTTCGATGTGCACCCACCAAAGTTTCTGGTCCCATTCAAGCTGTTGCGGCGGATTTCCCTTTATATCGAGGAAATAGAAAATACCACCATATTTTTCATCCCAACCATATTTCAGCGTTCGCAAGGCAATATCTACTGCTTTTTGTGCCAGCTCGGGCCTTTTCAACCGTTCCGACAAGTCCATGATAAACCACATGGCTTCGATGGCATGCCCCGGGTTTAACAGGCGCCCTTCAAAAGAGTCGGAAAAACTTCCGTCGGGATTTACATTTTCCAGGATCAGTCCCGAATCAGGCTGGAAGAAGACCTCCATCACTTCGTGCAATACTTTTTCAACTGTACTCTCAACCAATTCGGGAGCCAGCAGGTGTTCGATTTCCAGCGACAGGTTACACAGAATCATGGGCAGCGAAAAACCCTTTAACGGGCGGGTTCCTGACACCAACTTGTTGTAAGCTCCTTTGGGATTATCACTTCGCTTCAGGATATTCTGAAACGTATCTTTTGCAATAGCGGCAAACTCGTCACTTCCGGAGGCTTTGCTCAACTGCCCGAAAGCCATTGTAGCAAAACAATCAGAAAAAATGTTGTAAGGCTGCACCAGAGGTTGTCCTTCACGTGTGAGCGAAAAATACCAATTCAGATGCCCGTCGTGCCCGTACTTTTGAAGAAACAATGCACCGTCGAGAGCCATCTGTAACCACTCCGGTTTCTGTTCCACTTCGTTGTACAACTTTGAAAACATCCACACCTGGCGGGCTTGCAGCCAAATAAACTTATCGGTATCAAACACCTTTCCTTCCCGGTCTAAACAGGTGAAATAACCCCCAAATTCCCTGTCCGGCGAATTGGTTTCCCAAAAAGGAATGACTTTGTTTAAAAGCTCATTTTTATATTGTTCCGAAAGCGTATTAATGTCCATCTTCTGATTCATTTATTTATGAAAATATACTTACTCCAAATTGTCGCCGGACAAATCAGCAACGTTCACTTTTGGAGTGCGCACGCCCGGTCGGATTTCTCCGTTGGGAATGTATATCCTGTTGTTGAATTTTACCGCCAGCGTGGTTACCTGGGCCGGAAAAGAAAGTTCTCCCTCCTCCTTACATTCTCCTGTAAGCGTATTGTACCAAAACACCTGCCGGCTAAATCCTGGATGTCCTTTCAAATGTTTTATTTTCTGCTTGTTGATAGTTTCTTTCTCCTCCGGAGTTTCAGCGGCAGTTGCGGCGTTGATATACTCCTCGGTTTTATTGTAAAGCTGACCGTTGTCGCCACCAAACAGCAGGATGAGATTTTTACCAACTGCAACGCCAGTTCCGGCGGCAAGTGTTACTAGTTCTTTTTGAGCATTGCTTATTTCACCTGCTAACTCCCACGATTTTTTTGAAGGTGAATATTTCAACACCGAACTAAAAAAGGTGCTTAGCTCACCATTTCTGTTCCGTCCTCCCAACACATAAATACATTCCTCGTTTCCGTCCCACTGACTTACCACTACCGCATTGGATACGGGCTGTGGTAAATCAGGAAGTTTTGCCCATTCGGGCATGTCTTTCGAAACATCGGCGCTATAAAACGAAGACAAATAACCTTCCGCTCCTAAGCCTCCTGCCACATAAACCACCGGGCCGATGGCAGCCGCACCACAATTTGAAACAGCTACCGGGAAATCGGTCAGTGTACTTATTTGCATCTCGCCTTTGTCGAACTTCAACTTCAATACACCGGGAATCGTCCCGTTCAGGTTTTCGCCACCAATGCAAATAAGCTCGTCGTTTACCGACACACAGGCTGAATAGGCTAATGGAACCGGAAGTTTTTCACTGGCCACATGCCACGTTGTCTCCTTTCCGTTCAGGTTGAAAAAGAAAATATCGTTGTAATACGTTTTGGTTCCTCCCTGCCAGGGCAAAGAATCCGGAAAGTTGGAACCTCCGGCCACTATCAGCATTTCTGAAGATACGCCGGCCAAAGCACCTGCAAGCCCTTTTTGTTCCGTTTGCCCGCTGGCCGGCGGTATATCCGGTAAACTTCCCCAATTGATTTTCATTGCTGTATTTTTTTCACCGGAGGAGCACTGAAGAACAACTCCCCCAAAAAGGATGACTGCAAAAACTTTTGCTTTTCGCCTAAAGCGTACTGAAAAGTTCCTGAATTTGTAAGCCCTGAACATCTTTTTCAAACTTTTGGTATGCTTCATTGCTCATATTTTTAACGGGTAAACGAAACTCCCCACATTCAAAACCAATGTACCGCATGTAGGCTTTTCCGGTGGCAATTCCGCCGTATTTTCCCAACAAACGAATCATGTCGATTGATTGCTGCTGCAACTTGCGGGCTTTCTCCAGGTCTCCGTTATCAAACGCCTCAATCAGCTGGTAATACAGTGGCGCTGCATAGTTAAACGTGCTTCCAACTCCTCCACGCGCTCCCAGCACCAATGCCGATAACAGGTTCTCGTCGCGGCCCCAAAGCATGTCGTATTTTCCATCAGCAAAGTGGATACAACTCAGAAAATCCATAAAATCTTCGTGTGTGTATTTGATACCTGCCAGGTTCGGAATCATGCCGGAAGCTTCCTGTAAGAAATCGTACATGGAAACAAAGCATCCCGAGAGCACCGGAATGTGATAAAAATAGAAAGGCACAGCAGGAACAGCCTCTGCAACTTTGGCACAAAATTCAGCCAACTGGGCACCCGAACCGGGCTTGAAATAATAAGGCGCCAGCATGGCAATGGCATCGACCCCGCATTCTTCCGAATGCTTCGCATTTTCAATGCATTCTTTGTAGGAAGTGCCGCCAATCAGGTTAATAATTTTAAGTTCCTTTTTCTCAGAAGCCGCTTTTACCCACGCTTCTGTAATTTGCATTTTTTCCTTTTGCGAAAGAGAAACTCCCTCTCCGGTTGAGCCATTTACAAAAGCACCAACCACTTTATTCTTTTCCAGCAATCTTACGTAATCCGGAATTTTTTCAAAAACCACTTCTCCCCTGCTATCCATCGGGGTAAAAGGTGCTGCGATAAGGCCGTTAATTTTATTCATTTCGTCAATTTTTTTAATCGTCATTTATCTTCTTTCGAAATACTTTCTATAACTATTTTCTATAACCTAACATAAATCAAGCTAAAGCGGACAGGCCACCTGAAAGGTAGATGCCGGCCATCCGTTTTCGTTTACCAGGTTCCCTCTGGAAAACGGTTTCCAGCCATACCTGACTTGTTTTATTACAGATTCTCCACAATTGATACTAATTTGATTTCCCTTTATTTCTCCAGTTACGGGCTTAAACAAACCATCCTCTTCGGCTACTTCCAGTTCCCGAAGAGGAGCTCCATCCGAGGTTTTTAGTTGTATTGCGTGCGAAAAAGAAAGAACTACTTTTCCGTTGTCTTGCGCCACCGAAATGACTTCGGGCCCGCCATCCGGAACATCTTTCACCCCGTAATTGCGTGATAAGGCCAGATGGGCAAAACGCTCGCCAATTTCAATTTTATGCTTCGGATGCACATCCAGCGAATCACCCAAATCACTTGTTACCACCATAGCCGTATGGGGGATACTGAGTGACAATTCCCGCTGAGTTTCCCGGAACCAGGGCCACGAAGGCCGGTCGATACTTGACAACTGGGCAAAATAAAAGGGCATGTCAGCCTGATTAAAAGCCGATCGCCACGATTTTACCAAAGCCGAAAAAGCATGCTGGTAATGTTCTGCATTATGAGCATTCGATTCTCCCTGGTACCAAAGCACACCGGCTACCGGGATTCCGACCACCGACTTCACGCCCGCCTCATAAATATAGGCAGGTTCGAAAGGATGACGCTGCAGCTTGTTTTCCGCCAATTCCAGGTTGGTAGCAGCACGCTGCCGGCACCAGTCCATGATAAAATCGTTTTGCTTCCAGTTGTACAACACATCCACCATGTACGGATCAAACTCCAGTGTTTTGCGATCGATAAACGCTTCTGTCGGGGCTCCCCCAACACTTATTTGAATCAGTCCAACCGGAACATTCAGCGTTTCATTCAGTTTTCTTCCAAAAGAATAACCAATGGCTGAAAAAGTAGCCGCATCGTCGGGATTACTCTGCTGCCATTCACCATCAAAAAAGTGAAGTTGATTGATTTTCACCAATGTCGTTGAATCCCATTTTGCATTATCGGGGCGCACAATGCCCTTTAAATTGTACAGGCGAAGATTTGGAAAGTCAGCAGCATTGTCAATCATCGTTGAAGCATCCACGGCTTGTTGCAACTGAAATTCCATGTTCGACTGCCCGGCGCAAATCCAGACTTCGCCCACCAAAATATCGTCGAGTGAAATTGATTCGTTGCTATCGCTATTTACTTCCAACTTGTAAGGTCCTCCGGCAGTCACCGGATCAAAATTAACCTTCCATTCGCCGTTGTCATTGGCGGTACATGACCGTGTTTGCTGGCCGAAAGTCAACCTTAGTTTTGTTCCTCTATTTGCTTTTCCCCACACCGGGATCGGCTCGTTTTGTTGCAACACCATGTGATTTCTAAAAACCGGGGCCAGACTTAATCCGCCAAAGTCGCCGGTAATGTTTTCGTAAACCGTTTGCGCAATAATGCCGGCTCCTTCCACATTCGGATGAAGGGCATCGGCAAACAAATCGGGACGGCTACAGAGAGCCTCGTGTAAATCAATCAGTCCGGTTTGGCTGTTTTGCGCCACTTGCTCAATGGCATCCTGAATTTCCCAAAACCAGTCGCGCGTACCGGACTTGAAACGCGGGTGAGCGTTAAATATCGGGCTCATTTTGCAGATATAAATTTGCGGAATGTTGGTCTTGTCTTTTCGGAATGACTCGATCAACTTCCTATAATCCGCTACAAATTCATCCCTGTAATTGGGCCAGTTGCGTGGGTCCGTATCGTTTAAGCCAAGGTGAATTACAACAATATCAGCATCAAATTTCAGGGCCGCGACATATTCCGGCATCTCGACGTACGGACGGTGTCCTTTGCTTAAAAGCGTGGCTCCGCTGTGCCCGAAGTTTTGAACATCGTAAGCGTCTCCCAATAAATTCTGCAATTGCGACGGATAAGAATCGCTTTCCGGATCACTCAACCCGTATCCGCGGGTTACCGAGTTACCCACACAAGCTACCTTAATTTTCTTTTGAACATTTTCGCTTAATGAAATAGCCCTGGCATTCTGTAACGCTCCAAGAGAGAGCATCAGCCAGCCAACCAAAAGAGTTATCCTACGCACTTTCATTTTAAAATGTTATTTTATCTCGGCTGAAAACTTCAGGTCTTCAACCTCTCTGATTGTCCCATTATCTTCCAGAACCGGCACAAAAGTGAACATGCGTTTCCATGTATCTTTTTTTACCGGAATTTTGAGCAGCACTTTGTTCCAGCCTTTTTTCAGGTGAATGGAATGCGGTTTTCTGAAAAAGTAATTTTCATCGGTGAATGGGATTTCTTCCGTATTACTTGCCAAACCGGGCAGATTCCATTTGGGTGCGGCCAACAGTTCTCCGTTCAGCCAGACTTTCGGATGCGTATTGTGCCATTCTCCGTTTTGCGGAAATGGTCCGCCACGTCTTCCTCCCGAGCGCGACCAGTCATGAAACCCAATCCAAGCCCCCATCGTTTGTTCTTTTGGCGACCAGATTTGCGTGTACGCATAATAGGTTCCCTCTTCTTTGGAAAAATAAGACGGGTAACCGAAGAAGTGATTCATGTGAATCGTGCCCCCATAAAAAGGTCCTTGCCAGGTATAATTTACCGTATCAATCTGATAAGCCTCTTGCAATTCATCTTCCACTGAAAACCTAGCATTAACATCGCCACCATTTGCAATCGGTCCTAAAACCTTCCACTCAATATTCATTTGTTTTACGTATGGGAAAGGCTTTCCCGCAAAATATTTATCGCGGTGTTCTATCATCCGGTCTTCAAAAGCGCTGAATTCGTTAAACAGTTCGCTTCCTTTTTCCGGCAGTTTAGCAAGGTAGTTTTCGCCTATATCTCTTTTCTGCCCGGTCCACGAGGTTTCGCTGTAGGTGAGGATTCCCGGGTAAACGGGATTCTGTTTTAAAATGTCGTATTCGTCGTTCACGTTGTTGTCGTTCCAGCAGCACAAAATCCCCCCCAGACGCATTGAGTCATCATGGGCGGCGCCGTTAATACGCTCAAAATATAGCTGAGCCATACCGGCCAGCGGATCAAGATGATTAAGGTAATTTAAGCGGCAGTCGATGTAGCGGTGCCCCGGTTTTGGATGCCCGCCTGAGGACCAAAGTTGCGTAATGGAAACTGAATCGCCCTCAATATGTTGTCCAGGACGCCAAACAATTAATTCGCGGCCGTGGTGTTGGGTTACCCGTTCAAGCAATGCCGGTAACAGCGTAGGTGACGGTTTTTCGTAGCTGTGCCAAACTTCATCCGTTCCCAAATGAATATAGGGCATTACTTCTGCCGGAGAAAGGCTACACAATTCATCAAGCAGATCGATCAATACCGGTTGCACGCGGGGATCACTCATGGTTTCAAATCCCATGGCCTTGCGGAAGGCCGCACTGTGCCCGGGTATGTCGAACTCGGGAATCAGCGTAATTTTCCGCTCCCGGCAATATTTCACAAGTTCTTTAAAATCTTCCTGAGAGTAGTATTTGCCCTTTTGCCGGCTCATACTTTCCGCCGAATTCAATTGCGGATATATTTTGCTTTCGAGACGCCACCCCGGATTTTCGGTTACATGAAAGTGAAATACGTTCAGCTTATACGCGGCCAAAACATCGATTTGCTCTTTTAGCATTTCCATGCTCTGGAAATTCCGGCCCACATCCTGCATAAAACCTCGAATACGAAAAGCAGGCCAATCAACGATGGTACAACCTTTCAGGTAGCGCTTCCCGCTTTTTTCGTAAGCCAGCTGTTTTATGGTTTGCTGCCCGCGAAAAAGTCCCGTTTCGGTTGTTGCTTCCAGAATTACAGAATCGGCCGAAACTTTTAAGCGATAAGCTTCATCACAGTTAAGCTGAGCATCCGGAATATTTGAAACGATGCGCTGTACAAAACAGTTGCTGCTGTCTGCCATATCAAAAAGCTGCGTGCTCCACTCCAGCTGTTGTGGCATAGGTATTAAAGCCGGCGTCAGGTCTTTTTCTAAATTGCACGAAAAGAGCCCTCCAACAATCAGCAGCGCTGTCAGTAATCGGTAATGCAGTAGGTTTGTATTCAAGATTCAGGTTTTAGGTTTTTATTGTGGTATGATATCCGAAACAGGAATACTCTGAAAGTAAAGCTCTTTCACTCCTTCGTAAAGAATCCCAACAGTATTTTCGTCCACCATTGTCATGCAGGAATAGCCAAAACCTCCGGCTTCATTCAATTCCAGCTGACAGGCTTCGGGCCAGGTCATTCCTTCATCCAGACTTGCCTTGATGGTCATGTTGGTACGGTGCTGTTTGTTGTTTGGATTGGAAAAGAACAACACCTGTTTGCTTTCGCCATCCAGGTTCAGGTTTGTAGCGATAATACTGGCCATGCAATTGGATTCAGGCAAGGCCGAATTTGACGTGGGATGAAGTTCCCAGGTTTTGCCAAGGTCGTTTGTTACTGCTACGGCGCGGCCGTTTGTTTCCGATTTATCCTTTCGGTTGCGGTCGTCGCGCATGTTCAGCATCAGGCTTCCATCACTTAATTCCACTACCTGTGCTTCGGTGGTATTGGATTTGGCACCGGTTCCAATGTGCCAGGTTTTGCCCTGGTCCTTGCTGTAAACAATGGTGGAGTGACAGGTAAACTGCCCGCCATCCAACGATTTTTCACCTATATCAGCTTTAAACTGGGCCGGAAAAACGAGGGTGCCGTCTTTCAAGCAAATTCCTCTGCCGGGGCCTTGCAAAAGCAGCTGCCACGCCGGATCCTTTATTTGTTCAGTAACATTGATTGGTTCCGACCAGGTCAACCCGTCATCGGTACTTTTCACAAGAATGAACTGACCGGTTTCTTCGGGTTTCATTCCGGGCTTGGACGCCCACCACAACATATCTTTTTCGGTAACACCGCTCATCCACAGGGCAGCTACCCACAGGGTTTGGGTTTCGTTGTCGTACAATACACAGGGGTCGCCAATTCCGTTCAGTTTTTGCGGTCGGCCGCCCCATTCGCCCATGTCCATAATAACCTGCATCGGCTCCCAGGTTTGGCCGCCATCGGTGCTACGGCTCATGCCAACATCGATATCTTCCTGCAGGTCTTTGCTGTTGTTGTACCGGATATCGTAAACCGAAATCAGGGTTCCGTTTGCGGTTGTCACCAAACCGGGAATCCGGTAAGTATCCACCTGATCCTGTCCGGCTGCACGCACCACCTTTGCCGGACGGTACTGAAAGGGATCTTTAACGTCGATTGCCAGTCGTTTTCCGTTTAGCGACAAAATCACCTGTTCAACCGAAAAACGATGCGTCAACACCGCCTCTTCTTTCACCTGCAAGTTAAAAGCAAGAGTATGGCTTCCACTTTCCAGCTTGCCTTTTCCCTCCACAACAATCTCCTGATCGGCCATAAGTGTTGCTGCTCCAAAGGTGGTTTCAACAGTATCCTGAGCTGAAGCAGCCATCCATGAAACATCGGCTGATTTTACGAAATCAGTTTGACTGCCTTCAGAAAGTACCAAGCTTATTTTTTTAAGATCATAACTTATTCCCTGCTCAACATCCAGGGTTATTTGAAAAACATCCGCATTCTCTTTTTCGATGAACAACGGAATTTTCTTTTCCTGAAACTGTGTTTTATTCACTCCTTCCAATTCTGTTTGAAGTGAAGCGGTACAAGCCGAAAGGCTTACTGCAACTACCCCCAGTAAAATAAGCAGGCAATTTTTCATGTTAATTAATTTTATGGTTATCACAAATATAAAAACTCCGCATCAGCATTTGTTTTTTGGAGTAAATCAGGAGCAGGCTTGCTCCTGATTTAATTCCAACTAAACTTTTATAATTTATGAAAAAAAAGCATGTCAATATCCGGGTGTTTGCTCCAACTTCGGATCCACATTCAATGTGTTTACATCAACCGGCCACAGTAATTTGTGCGACTCACTTGCACTTAAAACAGCATCGTTTCCGTAGTTTACCTCGTCAGAAAACACCAACGGTTTTCCCGAACCATCCTGCATGCGACGCACATCAAACCAGCGTTTCCCTTCACAAACAAATTCCTTGTCGCGTTCTTCAAGAATGGCCATTTCGTTGGCTTCAAATCCGGCGTTGGTATAGGCATGTAGGGCAGGGTTGTAATTATCTCCATAAGCTCTTTCGCGCACCTGATTAATGTATTGTGCCGGGTTGCCGTCTTTCATGTTCTCAACCTCTGCCAGCATCAACAACACATCGGCATAACGATATACCGGAATGTCGTCAGCATAAACCCGGTTGCCGTCCGCATTAATCAGCCCCATAAATTTGCGCATGATTAAGCCTCCGTTGATCAGGTCTCCCGTTGTTCCATCCTTGTCGTAAATATCAAGGAATGTGGAATACTTGCGTGAATCGAGTTCATCGAAACTTTCAAACAAGGGGAAAATATATTCGTGACGTAATAAACCATTTCCTTTGGTTTCAAGCGGGTCTACAGCGGCCGAACCATCGGCTAAGTATTTGGTTGCAATTGTGTTTAGCTGATACCGGAACAAGTAGTGAAAAGTTGTTGATTCTGTATCCAGAAAACGAAGGGTAAAGATGATTTCGTTGTTTCCCTTGTTGTCGTATTCGAAAACAGAAGAATAATCATCCAACAGCGAGAATTTTCCCTTTACTTCGTTCAAGGCAGCTTCTGCAACTGCTAAATCGCCAGAAGCAGGAGACTGATCTCCGGTGGTAACTTTTGCCGACCACAGGTAGATATCTGCTTTTAACAGTAAAGTGGCATATTTAGACCATGTTCCCTTTTGGTTCCCGGTTTCAACGTTCGATCCAAAATAGTTTTCCGACTGCGTTAAGTCGCTTTTGATAAAATCAAATACCTGCTTTGGAGTGCTTCGCTCGGTATACAAAGGTTCTGCGCTGTTTTCGCCCTGCAATACTTTCGGATCGGTAATAATTGGCACACCGCCGTAAGTTTTATACAGGTAACTGTATAAGAATGCTCTCAATCCGTACAACTGTCCCAGGTAATAGTTTTTACTGGCATCAGTCAGGAAATCTACTTCATTCTCGAGCTTATAAATTCCCAGGTTCACCGGAAGGATTCGTTGGTAAAATCCGCCCCATCCGCTGATACCGGTTTTATCTTTTGTAAAGTCCTGATCTTTCACCGGGCTTGAATCATTCAGAGAAGTACCGGTTGATCCGGTTCCACTTTTCAGAAGTCCACCTCTTTCTTCTCCCAAAAGATACAATGTTGAGTGTAGGTCGCGCACCTGGCTGTGCAGACCAAGTATATACCCGTTCACCTGTGCTTCGTTCTGCCAGAAATTCTCACTTCCATAGTAGTCTATCGGCCCCAAATCCAGCGAATCGCAAGACACTAATGAAACCAAAAAAAGAATTAGAATTTTTGTTTTTATTATATACTTTTTCATTTCTTTTCAATTTTTAAATTAATGCCTCTTAGAATTTAACATCTACACCAAAAATTACGGTCTTTGGTACAGAGTACGCAGCATACTGAGCGCCCGAACTAAAATTCTCAGGATTGTTTAGTTTAGATGCTGTCAAATAGCCCAGGTTTTGTCCTGTAACTGACAATGTCACTGCTTTCATACCGATTCCTTCGAGCAGCGTTCCCGGAAGAGAATAAGAAAGCGAAAGCTCTCTGAATGCCAGGTAATCGCCTTTATAAACCCACTGTGTCGACTGACGGGCATAGTTTCTTGAGCCCAACTGGTCAGCCCAGCGGTATTCGGCAAATTCTGCATTCGGATTATCGACAGTCCATGTATTTTTGGTATCAACAGTGGTATTGTAGGTACCTTGCGCCATGGCCAGGAACCAGGCACGCTGAGCGTCTACCTGTACAAAACCAAGCGAGTAGTCCATTCGGGCATAGAATTTAAATCCTTTGTAAGCCAACGTAGAAGTAATTCCACCAAACCATTTCGGACGGGTATTTCCTATTTTTACCATGTCGAAGTTATCGATCACTCCGTCTTCGTTTACATCCAGCCAGTTCATGTCGCCGGGTTTTAAAGCCAGGCCATTGCCTTTGCTTTCTCCTAAAGCATCCCAGGCCGTTGGTCCATAAACCGGACGGGCATTCGATCCAAACCATCCGGTTGTGATGTCTTTACGGTCAGCAGCCACTGCGTTCACTTCGTCCCAATCGCTGAATACACCTAAAGCCTTAAATGCGTACAAATCGCCGGGTTGCTGACCTTCCTGGTATCCGCCAACCCAAATCAGGTTTCCAGAAGCTCCGTCGTAAACCTGAAATGCACCTTGGCGGTTTCTTTCCAAACCATTGTCCGGAAGCTTTTCCACAATACTTTTGTTGTACGAAATATTGGCTGAAACATCCCATTTCCAGTCTCCTTTTCTCAAGGCTTTTACCGACATATCCACTTCCAGCCCCTTGTTTCTGTACTCTCCGTTGTTGGAGCGGATGGAGCTGATTCCAGAAGATATGGGCAAAGGAATGTTTGCATATTTATCCAATGTCAAACGGTTGTAATACGTAAAGTTGGTATTGATCATGTTTTCAAGGAAACTGATGTCGATACCGGCTTCAGCAGTTTTGGTACGCTCCCACTTCAAACCGGGGTTCGCGATGCTACCAACAACATATCCAACCTGGTTATTGTAGTTTCTTGTTCCATAACTTCCCTGTAATTCGTAGGCGCCAATTCCGGATACGTTACCATTTAATCCGTAGCTGGCTCTTACTTTCAGGAAAGAAATCAAGGAGCTGTAGTCTTTCATGAAATCTTCCTTGTTCACGATCCAACCGGCTGATACCCCAGGGAAGAACCCCCAACGGTTATCACCGAGTAAGCGAGAATAGCCGTCGTAACGGAATGTCCCTGAAACCAGGTATTTTTCAGCATAGTCGTAATTCACACGCCCAAAATAAGAGCGAATCCGTTCCTCGGTATGATAGGTGTCGATCGAACGTTTTCCTTCTTCCGTTGAAGTAAGTCCAAGGTCGCTGAAGTCGTCGGTTGGGGCACCGCTACCGCTGGCACTTAAGCCGTTCCATTTCTTGTTGTAATATTCGTAACCCACCAGGGCGCTACCCGCATGTTTACCTTTTGTAAGGTCGTAATTCAATACCGCATTATAAGTCTGGCTTAGCTCTTTGTCGTAGCTGGCCGATGAACTGCGGCTTGTAGACCAAATACCAGGTCTGCTCAGGTAGTCCTTGTTAAATGACTCGTAATATCCCTGATCCAACAACCAATGGGCATTCACTTTCAGGCTTAAGTTCGAAAGGAAGTCAATCCTGAAGCCTTGTCCCATAATGAATTTATTGGTATTGTTATCTCTTTTCAGCTTGTCAATGTTCACCAAGGGGTTTCCATCGCCAACGTTGTTTCCCAAAATCAACTCACCGTCAGGATTGTATTGCCGCTGTGTTGGCGGTGTACTCTGAATTCGTCCGAAATAGTTCGTTTCATTGGTTGTTGAAACATTGTACCATTTCGCATCGGTAAACTGGAAATTACTGTTGGAAGTAAGCCACGAACGAATCTTATACTCGCCGTTGAACGTAAAATTCAACCTTTTGTACCAGGTTTTGGCAGGTTGTCCTTCTGCATCGTAGTAACCAATACCGGCATAATATTTTCCCCGGTCGTTTGCTCCGCTAAAACTAACATTATAGTCTTGCGTTAAAGCGGGATTGTTAAAAGCATCATCCTCTTTATTGAACTCCGAAAAAATAATCTCCTGACCGGTTACCGGGTCAATCATGGTTTGCCAGCCTTCGTTGAGCAAGAAAGCCAAATCCGAGTTATAAACCATCGGGCTATATACCGCCAACGATGTTTTGTTTCCGTCCAGTGCATTACCATTGTCGTCGTAGTAACGGTTGCCAATACCATAAGGTGCAGCGCCGCTCAACGATGACATGCTGCCATATCCGACCCAGCCCCCTTGCGAATTCTGGTACATTTGAGCCGCATTCTGATAGCCCTTTCTTACCCAGTACAGGTAATCTTCGGCACCTAAGAAGTCATACTCATGAGTCAGGTAGTTTAAACCGAATTTAGCACTTACTTTTATTTCGGGTTGTCCACCTTTTTTGGTCGTAATCAAAATTACACCGTTGTTGGCGCGCGCTCCGTACAATGCGGTTGCACCTGCATCTTTCAGTACCTCAATCGATTCAATGTCGTTCGGGTTGATATCATTAAATGCACCAACCTGACCGTCGATTAACACCAAAGGAGAACCGGTTCCATCAAAATTGGTACCTCCGCGTAGATAAATAGACGGGGTTGCTCCCGGATTACCCGAGACAGTGGTAACTTTTAACCCAGATACCGCACCGGTAAGTGCCTGTGCGGGGTTGGCATGCACACCACCGGTTAGTGTTTCTTCTTTTACCGAAGCAATTGAGTTCGTTAGTTTTGCACGACTCTGCTTCCCTCCATAACCCGTTACCACAACTTCGTCCAAAGCCTCGGTAGCGGTTTTCAAAACAACATCCAATGTTTGCTTTCCGGCTACACCCCACTCTTGAGCCACCATCCCGATAAACGAGAAAACAAGAATATCATTTTCATCAACGTTTAGCTGATACTCACCATCGATATTGGTGATCGTACCCGCTGTTTTTCCTTTAATAACAATTGATACCCCAGGTAAAAGTTCTCCATTTTCTGCAGTCACCTTCCCCGAAACGCTTTTTGCCTGGGCAAACCCTTCTGCCTGGAAAAGCACCAAACAAATAATAGCAAGAAGAATTCCCTTACACCTGAGAACCAACCCACTAAGCTTTAGTTTTTTTTCTCTCAAATTACTCATAAAGTTCTTTTTAAAGTTAGATTTAACTTGAGCCGTTCACTTAAAGAAGATCAAAAGGCCCTTTTCAAACTTGCCTTATGTATGACATAATGCGCAACAAATATAAAGATTAGTTTTTTAATTCAAAATCATTTTCCAAATTTGTAGCACATTTACAGTGCTAAAATCTAATTCGTTATGGCAAACCAGGATTTGATCCATCATATACCGACCATCGATACCAGCAGTTTGGTCGACAAAGTTGAAATGCAGCTTTTGGAAATTTTTATCAACCGGGGGCTTAAAACCGGGGATGTTATTCCCAAGGAAGTTGAACTTGCCGCTGCCATGGGCGTGAGCCGGACCGTAATAAGAGAATCCTTAACCCGCTTAAAAACAATGGGTTTAATTGATTCAAAAAAACACAAAGGAACCGTTCTTACCAGCCCCAACCTGGCACAAATACTTCAGCGCTCCATGATTCCCAAGATACTGGACGACGAAACACTGAAAAACATTTTTGAGATTCGCCTGATCCTTGAAATAGGCATGGCCGATTCTATTTTTCATCATATCACTGATGACGATATCCGCGAGCTGGAAGAAATCACAGACTCGGAACCGACATCAACCGAAGATGTTTTGTTTGATATTGATCATGAAATTAAATTTCATGGCAAACTGTATGAGATAACGAACAATGAAACACTGAAAAACTTTCAGACGATTTTACTTCCGGCTTTCAATTTTACTTACGACAGTGGATTGATCAACAAACCCATCAAAAAGAAAAAACACATTTCACACAAGGGTCTGGTTGAAATCCTAAAAACGGGCAATCCGAAAAAGTTCAGGGAAGCCATGCGAAAGCACCTGGATAATCATTTCAGCCGCTTGTTTGATTAAAGTTCTATCCCGTTTTCACTGACAACAACAATGATCTGCCTCTAATTTCAGGACAGAGCTCTTTTTCCTGTCAGCAGGCCATCGCACAAACGCTCAAACAAACAATCAGTAAACCATACAAATAGCTGATTGTTGTTGGTAATGATTCTATTCATTCAAAAAAAGCAGGTATGAGCGCGCAAAAACAAGGAACAATTATGCAGATTGTTCGACTAAAAACAAAACTCAGCGAAGAAGAGATGCTGAAAATAGCCCACGAGCGTGAACCGCAGTTTAAAGCTATTTCTGGCCTGGTTCAGAAATATTACATCAAAATGGACACGCCGGGCGAGTTCGGTGGTGTTTACATCTGGGATTCTCCTGAATCGCTGCAGAAATTCCGGCAGTCGGAACTGGCAGCCACCATTGCCCAGGCGTACCAGGGAGTTGAACCTCCGTCCATAGAAGTAGCCGGTATTTTATTTCAATTGCGGGATTAAAAGCCAGAGTCATTAACTGATATTTCTGGCTCCAACTTCCCTAAAATCTGTAGGCTACACCCCATTCAATCCAATCGGCACTTCCCCCGTTGCGGGTTTTCAGTGCAATGTGAATATCGGTGTGTTCCGAAATTCCAATTCGGCCCCCGACTCGCATGAACCACTTTCCGCGCTGTGTAAACGGCTTGTAAATGTACCGGCCATAATTAAACATAAAGGAAATTCGCTCAATCAGGTAATGAAATCCCACATGCGCCCCGTAAAAAGTTTTGTCGGAAAAAGCCGTTTGCTGTGGCAACAAATTGTCGTAATAATTCTCAACCGATCCGTCGTAAAACACATCCAATCCTCCGATTGCCTTTAAGCGGTGCGAAAACTGATAGGCGTACTCAACAGTAACCGAACTCGTCAGATACCTGGGACCTTCGGCCCCGGTTGTATCCACTTCGCCAAATTCATTTTTAAATCTTCCGGGACTTTCCTGCATGGTTCCGATGCTACTCATCAGAATAAACTCATGCTTTGGCTCAAATTCGCTTACATCTGCATCGATGTAGGTAGGACGAACTGCCGGCTGATAACCAGGGTCAGCATGTTTGGTGAAATTTTTTACAGGATTGAAATGATAGGCAGTGGCCAGGTTTAATCCCACCAGGTTTATGCCTTTTTGCGGAGTAAACGACCGCCCGTTACTAAAGTGAAGGAACGAAAAGCCAAGCGCAATGTCCATCCGATTTGACCATTCGTAATACAACTGAAGCGAAAAATTTGAATGCAGGTTACTCTTGGCTCCAATGTATTTCTGGTAAGGATTGGTTTCGGCATCGTAAGGCACAAAATCAGTAGCAATACCAATCTCCACATCTCCGTTTAGCCTGAATTTGCCAAACCTTGCAATGGGCGCTCCATAGAAAAAATAGAAAGAAGCCGGCTTTCCTAACAGCGAATCAACCACTGTTTTTCCCAGGTCGAAATACGAAACTCCCAATCCATATTGCGGATATCCATGCACCCTTTGCCATTCTTTTCTACCGGTTGATTGGGTGCCCAAGCGAATCCCTGTTCCCCAAAATCCATCGCGTAACACACCCGGAGCACCTCCTTCCACCATGTGCCCGCCTTTATAGCCTGTAACCTGGATGTAATTGAACCAACCGTAATTATCATCCTTTTTTAAATCCTCTTTTTTGAAAGTTGAAAACTCCTGTGCATTCACTACAAACAAGAGAAATAAAGCCGTAACTGAACTTATAAATCTTTTCATTGCTGCCGTTTTAGTTTTGCTTTATAAGTTCGTATCTGAATCTTCGGGGACTGGGTTGGTAAATGTTCCCGGTTGTGTAATCGATAATAAGCGGAACGCCCCCGATAAGCAGGTCGACAACCGAATATGCCGCACTTTGTTTTCGAAGCAAAACATATTCTTGTGATTCGTAACCTTCTGCTTTCAGCACAAGAATACTTCCATGTTGTATTTTCTTTTTAGGAACCATTACGGCTCCAGGGGCTTCCCCTACTTTCTCTCCGTCAATAATAACTTCAGCCTTTGGCAAACTTTCTTTGGAAAATACCAGGCGATGCGACCTCCCCTCCAAAACAGTAGCACAACTGCTAAAAATTGAAAGTGCTACCATTGAGAGAAATAACCTGCTGAATGAATTCTGAACACTATTTCTCATAAAACCCGGATTAATGAACTTTCCCGTCATGTGTGGCCAGCAAAGTTATTTCAAATTACGAAAATGGTTTTATTAGACCTTACGAAAGGTGCCGGGCTTCTCCTTAAAATAACGTGTCATTTATGTTTTAACGATAATGTTTGATACCAAAAGAAACACTACGATTAACAATAATGCCTTAAAACCTTCACCATCCACTCTCAAAATTACACAAGAGGCCGTCAAAAAAGAGAGCTACCCCCTTTACTCGTTGATGATATCTACATCTTTGAACATGTAGCGGTTATCACTAAGTCTTAAACTCTTTCCGCTGGCTGTACTTACCTTTTTTAAGATCACTTTCCGGGTTCTGACATAGGGAAAAGGTTCTTCGTAAGTTTCGTCGGTCATTTTCGAATTGAAATTGGAAAAAATGGCGGGTCCCTGGTATTCATCGGGATGATTCGTGTCGTCGACATAAAGCCCCTCGATGATTACTTCTTCGGGCATATAGCAGGTGTAGCCAAAGTTGTGCTTGCCTGAATTGGAACCACCAATGAGAGAGGCACTGATTTTATTGCCGTTTGCCGGAACAAAAACACAATCGCGAATAATCATTTTTCCTTTCCAGGTGCTGCCGTAATCCGAACGCAGATTAATCAAGCTTCGTCCCCTAATGGTTGACTTTTCAACCGTAAAAGTGCCGCTCCCAATGGCATTAATTCCCTGATGCCCGAGCGTCGAGTTACGAATGGTCGCATTGGCGACGCCCATATGCGCATCGAAACGGGAAAACGTACAACCGTCGAACAAAAGATTCTTAGAGTAGTTCGATCCCATTATGCCCCAATACCTGTTATCGTTAATATCGTTTGTCTGGCTACAGTTGATAAAGGAAACATTGAGCGCACGATTCACTGTAATATCATAGGTTCCCATCGACACCGGAACACCTGCTGAACCGATTGTCTGGTAGGTTTTGTGCCCCGTAACAACGCAATTTTTAATTGTCACCCAGGCACATTCACTGATATTGAAGAAGCCGCCGTAAGGTGCACCGTGGTCTCCTTCTTCAACGATACGGTGCTCCAATCCATCTACCAACACATTGGAACGCTTGATGGATATGCCCCGACTGTAATACGTGTATTTCGATTCGGCACAGTTCGCGATGGTCGTAAAACGTCCGCCCGTAATGGTAAGTGTCTCCTCATCAATGGGAAGCGCAGTTACATTAGTTACCTGATCAAAATCCCAAATGATCGGAGCATCCATATTCACATTTCCGTTTTTGTCAACAATAAAAATATCAGTTTGCGAAGATCCGTTGTTTTGATTCGGGCCAAACCGGATGTAGCGTTTTACATTTGAATCGGTAACAGTAACCAGGCAAGTGGCAGGTAGAGAAACATCTATTTTTTTCTGATTTGCTTTCAACGAAACGATCCCCTCAGGCTTGAATGATTCCAAAGCGGAATTCACCAGAAAAACAGGCGCATTTCGGTTCTCCACTTTTGTATCGTCGATAATGAAAGTGGCCGTTCCAAAATCAGTATTGGTACGAATAACTGCGGTGCGGTTCTTTCCTCCCAGGTAGTACGTAGCTCCATCGTCAGCCTTTACTCCAAGACCTTCCTGATTTGCAAAAGCGTGTGTTGCTACCAGAGCCTCCATGTCATCCGTTTTCCCGTCGCCTGCAGCACCAAAATCGCTATACAGAACAACTCCTTCGGCTTTAAACTTTCTTAAATCTTTGGGAGATACGTTTATTTGCATCTCCCCATTCCCGGTTGTCTGAACTGCTGTTTTGTTCTTATTGAACGTTATCACCACATTATCAAGTGATTTACTGGCAGTTTGGCCAAAAGACACCGTTACTAAAAAAAGTAAACTGAAAAATAAAATCGCAGGTTTCATAGGTATTATGGTTTAGTAAGGATTTGAAAATATAAACTATAAATTAAACCAACAAATTTATGCTACATCTTTCCAATTCTAAAAAACCGCTCAAAAGGCTACAGAAAAAGATTGCAGGCATAATTACCACCTTTATTTTGAGACTTCCTAACGAATAAATATTCTCATCAATCTTAACTTTCCCTGCACCCATAAAAACAAAATGCGGAAAAGTGCTTGTCACAGCATCAATACCAACTCACCGGAACAAAATAATACTAGTTTTGCGCAACATTTCACGGCGGTGCCTTGTTATAAAAGGTCATTTTTTGTGAACTGATACCGATCAAAATAAAACGATGATAAAAAATCTGTTGTACAACTTTTCGCCCAGGCGCTTATCGATCCTGAACCGATATTATAAAATCACACAGTTTTATTCATTTTTGAAAAGCACGGCTTATAAAGGAGGCACGGTTACCGCCATTTTTGTGTTGTTGCTGGTTAGCCTGGAGATATTTCTACTGGATTTTAATTTATTACTCAACAACCTGGTGACGATGTATTCGCCCAAAATAATTTACTCGGTTTTTCTTTTATCAGAAACCGCTTTGGGACTATTGCCACCTGAGATGTTTATTGCCTGGGCCGCGAAACTGGAAACTCCCTGGATCGCTCTTTTCGTGCTGGCTTCGTTATCATACATTGGAGGAGTAATTGCCTACTTCTTGGGTACTCGCCTGTTCCTCATCCCTTTTATTAAGACACACATTGAAACCAAAATACAAAAGCACATCATTAACCTGAGAAAATGGGGAGGCATTTTCGTTTTTCTGGGTGCGGTATCGCCTATTCCCCACTCTATTGTTAGTTTGGCTTCAGGGCTGATCAAATACAACTTCAAAAACTACCTGCTTTGGGCTCTGTTTCGTTACATGCGTTTTATTATTTATGCACTAATCATTTTTGGCATTTTTTAGAACCAAAGTTTGGCATTCTTATCAGCAAAACAAAAGAACAAAAACGTTCTTGTTACTCCTGTTCATATTAGAAGCCATTGCATGCGCATTTACTTAATGAGCTACCTCGTCCTGCCGGGAACGGGCAAGAGTTCGACTTCATAATTTCAGTTTACTATCACTCCTGAAATCAGAGTCTCACTGATTTAAATGTCTTTAGACAGAGCCGTTTTTGCGTTTTTAATTTATTTTCGTTCTGTCAACAAAAACCAATGTTTCTTATTGACAGTATTTTTACCAATACAGCACAAGCAATGAATTTGATTTACAATGATAAACTTAACGGGTACTTCTCCATGTCGGTTGCCGAAAACTGGTTTCAGCGAAATGCCGGTCAACCGTTATCAACCTTTTGTATTGTACTGAACTACGGGGAAGCAATCGATATTCAGATCGATCTAAAAAAATACCAGATTCAGAATAATCAGATTTGCTGTATAAACCCCGGAAGCATCATTCCGAAGATAAAAAGTAAGGACCAAAGACATTGTTTCATTGACTTCAACCAGGCTTTTTACTGCCTGGAGTTACACGATAAAGAACTATCGTGCAACGGTTTGCTTTTCGGAGCCTTACCTCAACCTCCCGTTTTGAATTTTCCGGAAGAAGAAGCCTCAGACAATATCGGGCTGATTGAAATGCTAAAAAGAGAATTTAGTTATGCCCAAAGTAACCAGGGCGACATGCTGCGTGTTTTATTAAAGCAATTGATAATAAAGTGTGTAAGGCTTGCCAAAAAACAATTGTTTATCGCCACCGATCTTCCACAGGAAGAAACAGATATTATCCGGAAATTTCAGGCCCTGGTAGAAAAGTACTTCAGGGAAAAACACAAAGTGGCCGATTATGCTGAAATGATGTATAAATCGCCTAAAACTTTATCCAACACATTCAAGAAATTAAACGGTCAGTCGCCCCTGCAAATAATACAGGAAAGAATAGTACTCGAAGCCAAAAGATTAATGAACTACACCGATAAATCGGTTAAGGAAATTTCTTTTGAGCTGGGTTTTTCTGAACCGGCTCATTTTAGCAGGCTATTTAAAAAAGTGACGGGTGAAAGCCCCAGTGAATTTCAGTAACAGCAGCTCTCCTGTATAATATAAAAAGACCGGCTTGTAAGCAACAAAACCGGTCTCTTGCGGATATTCGAGTTAAAAAGTCAGAACCTTTACCGAATCATTTTTAAGATAATCAGTCAACGGCTTTCCCATGCCTGCTACCTCAAAACCAAGTCCTTTCAGATCATCGGTAACACCATAAGCACTTGCACAGGCAATGCAGGCCCTTATCTCAACACCATCGTCTTTCATCGCTTTCAGTTTCTCCTGAATCTTCCGGTTTTCAGACGTCAATTTAGCTGATGGTCCCCAAATAATCAGGGTAACATCCTCAAACCATTTGTTCTTTTTGGCGGCATGCGTGTACATTAAGGCAACCCTGTCTGCCACATACGGATCGTCACTTGTCCATACAACAACCAACTTGTCTTCCTGCGTATTCTTTTGTTCCTGATTCATTGCATTACCGGCGCTTACTGAGAAAAAAACCACAACAATAACTACCAAATATTTTAGATGCTTCATTCTTCGCGGATTTTACATGTTTTTCAAAATAGCCAATAGCAGTTTCCCTGACAAACGGGTAGAATAATCGGGATTAATGTACTCGAACTGTATTTTTCCCGAAGGAGAAACAACAAAAACCGATGGCACCGGCAGAATGCCTTTATTCAGGCCACCGCTTTTCTCGCTCAACATCCCAGAATACTGCTCAGGGGCCTTAAAGGCAATACCCATGGCTTTTATTAGCTGGCCGTCGGCATCAGAATAAAGCTGATAGCGTATACTTTTATCATCTTCTGTGATCTTCAGATTCTCCGGAGCATCAGGGCTTATCGCAACAATCTGATATCCCAGCTCAATTATTTCACGCTCTGCCTCCTGTATTTCCGACAAGTGAGCATTGCAATACGGACACCATCCTCCCCGGTAGAAAAGCAAAATGCTTGGCTTTTCTGCCAGAATTTCACTCAGCTGATGCGTAGTGTTGCCTGCCGATTTTAGTTCCGCTTCAGGAATTTGCTCTCCGATCAGCAGAGGCGAAACCTGCTCCGGAAGTGCCGGTATTTGTGCAATGGCATAGTTGCCAATTAGTAGGAATAAAAATAATAAGTGTTTCATGGTAAGTAATTGTTTTGATGTACAGTTTGTTAATTCGTTAAAAGCTGTGCCATTTTATGATGCATGGCTTTCAGGCAACAGCCAAATGACCTCAATTGCTTTCATGCTCGTAACCTCAGGAATCTTTTGTTATGCTGCGAAATTCTCCAGATCCGGGGCAAGAGGAAAATCGATCGGAACTTGTGTTGCATTGTGCAGGAAGTTGGTAAAACTGGTTACATTAACGATGGCAACCAAATCAACCAAAGCCTTATTATCAAAGCCTTCCTCAAAAAACGACTCCTTTAACTCTTCACTCAGCTTCCCTTTGTTGGCCGCAATTTGTTGCGCTGCTTCAACAAGCAAGTTGGTTCGTTTATCAGAAAGTTGTGCTTTCCGAATGGCAATGGTTTCCTGCTCGGTAAAGCCATTCATTTTGGCAATGGCAGTATGAGCGGCCTTGCAATATTCGCAGTTGTTTACTTCGGAAACCGCCAGTTTAATAGCTTCCGTTTCTTTTTTGGTAAAATTAGAGGCACTTATCACCTCCGCATAATTCAGGTACCCTGCCAAAACCTCAGACGAATAACCCATTGTGGCATAAAGGTTAGGCACTATTCCCAATTTACTCTCAAGGTCTCCAAAAATTGTTTTTGCTTTTGCATCCACCTCATCTTTTGTTGGAACGATAATTTTCTTCATTTTATTAAAAATTAAAAGGTTATTATTTACGGCACAAAGATGTGGCGGATTTATGACCTCAGGAATGAAGGTTTTTCCCTTGAGCTTATCAATTTTTCCCTTTTTGTGTAAAAGCCGCCCATACTCCCTGATTGAAACCGAGATTTCCGAACTATGGCCGCAAAATAGAAATGCTTATTCCTGTTGATGAACGGCCGGAGAACATCTCAACTCTTTATGGATCAATCTTTCTAAAGCGAAACTCTCCTGTTTGCCTCACGTATTTATTTCGGTACCCGTTTTTAACAAAGGCCCCATAAGAATGAAATACGTTTCCACAAAAGATATCATCGTCCGGATCGACCGTTACCTGGCAGATCCGCGTCTTGATGCCGAAACGCAACTCCGTAAGCGCTGGGCCTGGATTTGGATGGTTGTTACCTGCGTGTTTGTTGCTATCACTTCTTTTGTTGAACTCGTTATACTGAAGCTTTGGCCTATCTGGTGGTTCGGCTTCATATTCTGGGCTGGCTATTTGATCGGTTTTCCGCTGTACCGACGTATGAAACGCTTCGATCTGGTGATCAACATTCTTTTTACCGTCTTTATTGTCGCGGCACTGTTTGCCATGCTACAAACCGGAGGAATAAGCACTTCACTGGGATTTATTTTCATCGGGATGAACTGTGCCATGGGATCCATGCTGGCCGGAAACCTGCGCTGGACCATTGGCATGTTTGTCACTTACTGTGTGACCATTATCATCCTCGGCCTTTTTCAATCTTCGCTCACCACACCCGAATACATTACTCCACGTGTTAATACCCTCTCCTTTGTCGGACTTACCGTTTGGATTAACGCCTGCATTTTGCTGATTGTCATTTTATTTATGAAAGACAAAAGCCGTTATGAAAAATCAGAAGCAGAGAAACTACGAAAAATCGATGAGGCAAAAACCAAACTTTTCACCAACGTTTCGCATGAATTCAGAACACCACTAACAGTTATACAAGGAATAGCGGAACAGATGGAACAACATCCTGAAAAATGGATGCAAAGTGGCCCGGGCAAGATTAAAATGCAAAGTCAGCTTCTGCTTCGCCTTGTAAACCAGATGCTGAACATTGCCAAAATTGAAGCCGATGAAATGCACCTGGAGTTAATCCATGGCGACATTTGCAGGTTTATCCGCTATGTGGCAGGGACCTTTCAAAGTCTGGCGGACAGCATGAAGGTTGAACTAATTCTGAATCAACAGGAAGACCCAATTTATACCGATTACGATCCCGACAAACTGATGCATGTACTTTCCAACCTGTTATCCAATGCCATTAAGTTCACGCCTCCCGGAGGTCTTGTATGCCTTGAAGTTTCAATCGCACCTGAAAAAAACAAGGAAGTCATTCTTATTTCAGTGCGTGACACCGGGCGGGGAATTCCCGAAGCATCAGTGAGTAAAATTTTTGAGCGTTTTTACCAGGTCCCCGACAAACACGATCAAACTTCGGGAACCGGGCTCGGACTGGCAGTTACCTATGAACTAATTAAGTTGATGAATGGAAAGATCAGTGTAGAAAGCCGGGAAGGAAAAGGTTCAGTATTTACCGTTCTGCTTCCGGTCTCGAAAACGGCCGAAAAAGCTGCCGACCATGGTGTATCCATGATAAGCTCAGAGACGGCTCATGCGGGAATTACGAAAGCCAAGGCCGATGATAGAACCTATGATACAGATACGATACAGGCGGAAAAACCGGTTCTCCTCATTGTAGAAGACAACAAAGATGTGGTTGAATATCTTCAGACAATTCTACAAAAGGAATACAATTTAGAAATTGCCCCCAACGGAGAGGCTGGGTATGAAAAAGCTATGGAAATCATCCCGGATATTATTCTTTCGGATGTAATGATGCCCCTGATGGACGGCTTTGAGATGCTCGAAAAGTTGAAAGCTGATATTCGGACCGACCACATTCCGGTTGTGATTCTAACCGCCCGCGGTGATTTCAATTCGAAACTTGCCGGGCTCGCAATTGGAGCCGATCACTACCTGATTAAACCCTTCAACGAAAAAGAGCTTCGGTTAAAACTGGGCAACCTGCTGGAATTAAGAAGGAAGATGCAAAAACACTTTGGCACACTCCCCTTTCAACCCCAGGATGAAAATTCCAGTTTTAAACCGGAAGGCCTATTCATTAAACGAATTAATGCACTAATTGAAAAAGAAATGGGTAACGAAGACTTTGGAATCAATGACATTTGTTTTTCGATGAACATGAGCCGGGCACAACTTTACCGTAAGTTCAGTGCCATCACCAATAATTCGATCGGTAAGTATCTTCGCTCGTTTCGCCTGTACAAAGCAAAAGAGCTACTGGAGAACCAAGGCAAAAATGTTACTGAAACAGCTTTTGAAACCGGTTTCAAAAACCTATCACATTTCAGCACCTGCTTTCACGAGGAGTTTGGCTTCTCTCCCAATAAACTTGTCCGTTAGCCAGCTCACATTCGAGACAAAAGCAAAAACATCTGAGACAATTACCAAAGCACGGGCTTCAGCGTTGCCGTACCTTTAACAGTACGTTCTCTGCTTTACGAATCAACATTCTAATCCTTTAAAATTCAACTAAAATGAAGCGATTGATTTTATTATTATGGAGCATAAGCCTGCTTTTTGCGGGCTGCGATATGAACGATTCTTTATCTAACGAGATCGACAATGACCTGAAATCAGCTGAAATGAAGATGGTCCCCATCAAAGGCGAGATACAATCGCATGTAACTGAATCCCTGAATGGTGTTCCGGTAATTGGCAATCTATCCGGAAATATTTCACACCTGGGGAAGCTGATCATGGATAAAAGCACCTGGTACACCATTTCTGTGGAAATGGACGAGCAGACCTGGACGATTTCGTGGGAAATGTTTGGATCGGTTTGTGCAGCCAATGGCGATTTTCTGAAATACACACTTTCCGGGGCGTTTAGCATTCCAAATAATCAGATAACAGGACAAGCTGTTTTTGATGGCGGTACCGGCCGGTTTTGCCAGGCGCAGGGCTCCATGGAATTTACCGGCTATGCCGATGATCCCATGAATATTGCCACGATGTATATGCAAGTCGAGGGGCTGATCACAAATGTAGGAAGCAGCCATAGCGGCGAAAATGCAACGGTAACACAAAATGAATCGATTGCCGGATCATTTATTGAGGCATGGGACCTACATGACACCGACCTGCTAACTTCATTGTTTGCCGATGAGTTCACCTACACCGAAGTGACAACAGGACATATTTATGCCAGTAAAGATGCACTTGTCATGTATGCCACTGCCACGATTGCCGGAATACCCGACACCCGCTTTGAAGTAGTCTCCATCGTGGCTAATGAACGATTTGCTGTTGTTGAATGGATCTGGAAAGGAACCAACACGGTTGGCTGGCCATCGATGGGAATTCCGCCCACTGGAAAATATTTTGAGTTGCCGGGAATTTCTGTCATGGAAATAGAAAACGGTCAAATAATCTGGAACAAAGATTACTGGGACTGGAACACTTTTTTGCAATTGATCGGTGTTATTCCGTAAGCCGGGCCCCAACAAATAAAAAAAGGCCGGAAGTGATTCCGGCCTTTTTTAGCTCTCCCGGCAGTTGAAAACTACTACCTGGTTTGCAATTGCTTGTAGCAATTATCTCTTTAAAGGAACAAATCTTAGCAATGTAGCTTAGTTAACAGCAGGTGTAATAACGAATTTGCGGAACTCGATAGGACCATGGTCGCCCTGTACCATAATAGGGCCTGGTTCTCCTTCTTTGCTGTCAAGCGAACCTCCTGTAATTCCAGGAATCGGACGGTTCGAAACCGTTTCGATACCATTATGAACAACCGTTACATGGCGACCAACAAGCGTTACTTCATAAGTTTGCCATTCGCCCGGTTTTTTAGCTGCATTAACCGAAGGAGCTATAAATCCGTAAATACCGCCGATACTTACCGCGTCAGCTCTTCCTTTTGAATCTTCGATCTGGAGTTCGTAACGGCCACGAAGATAAATTCCACTGTTACTTCCTTCCGGGTACCGGAATTCGATGCTCAGTTTGAAATCGTTAAATTTCTGATTGGTAACCAGGTTGCCACCCTTTTCTTTGTTCACCATCACACCGTCAACCATCTGAAATTTATTGTTTGCCGGAATGATCCATCTGTCCATGTTATCGGTAAGCAAATTGATCGGATTTCCCCACACCGGTGGTTCTTTTCTTTCCAACGACGGAGCCCGAACACCAGTCCATTCCAGCTTATTGCCTTTAAGCATTTGATACCCCGTAAGTTTATCGTCTTTTAAAGAAAACTCAAAATATAAGTCTTCAATATCCATCCATTGCGGAGGGATTGTGAAATGATACTTATCCTTATCAGCATCGTAATGAATTTCTGAAATTGGCCTTGCACTTCCCTCATATCCAACATAATATCCAACAAGAGTTGAGAAACCAGATAATTTAATCTCCAGCCATCCGGGGAAACCATCTGAAGCCATTAAACCGTGTCTGAAAATTCCAAGATTCTCCAACTGTTCCTTCTCCATGGTTATCGTAAGATCCCATTTGCCGATCACTTTCGAGTCACTTTCAACGCGCTGTGCCTGCGCAGGAACGAAACCAACTAAGGCTAATACAAATAATAACAGGAATGCTTTTAATTTTTTCATGATAATATTTTGTTCAATTAATAAATGCGATTTTTTTCGCTTAGGTACAAATCTACTTAAAAACTGTTTCAGATTAAATTCCAACATTCGAATCGAGGGTGTTTTTGAAGATAATTATTTATTATTTCAAGATTTTAGAGCACTGCAAATTCCAAAATCCGGAAACAAAAAAGGTCAACCATTTCTGATTGACCTTTTTGAGCTCCCCAGGTAGGACTTGAACCTACGACCTACGGATTAACAGTCCGCCGCTCTAACCAACTGAGCTACTAGGGAATATTTTGTTGTTCTGTAGAACGTTTGCTTTTCAAAAGCGATGCAAAAGTAATAGCTTTTCTTAAAACTCAAAATATTTTTCTAAAAAAACATTCATTTTTCTCATCAAAAAATCTCCGGGCTTCAAGCCCCACGCGCTCTTTCTCTCACGAGTGCCTGTCAATCAAACCATTCTGAAAGAAAAGCTCTCTTTTCTAAAAATCGCATTAAAATACCAACAAATCTATTTTTACAGTTTCTTTTCGTACTTCTTCGTGATTCTCCACCGATTCTGTATTTTTAGATCACTCAAAAACGGCTCACATGAACAAATCATTCGCATCCATAGTGGCGTTCTGCCTTCTTTTATTTGGAGTTTCCGGACAAGGACAGGCGCAAAACAATACACTTACAGTAAAAATCAGCAACCAACCCGACAATCCGGTGGTACTGGGTTGGGTGGAAGGAGACAATCTTACAAAAACCGACAGTGCGCTGGCAGTGAACGGACAAGTTCAGTTTTCGCTGCCTGAAGATGCCGCCCCCGCTGTGCTTCGACTGGTTTTCGGACTTACACCTTATGCCCGGATCATGAAGGAGGCCCCGCAACAGATCGATCTGATTTTCAACAAAGAAGACATAGAGCTTGCTCTCAGCTTCAAAGATCCGGTCAACAGTCTGAAAGTTATTCGATCGGAAGAAAACAGGCTTTGGTACGATTTTATGAGGCGCCAAATGGAATACGAAAACGCATTAAGCCTCATGGAAAAAGAAGTGGACCTGCTCTGGCAAAAGAACGACTCCGCCAAAGCCATTCAAACCGCGGATGAATTTAACCGGCTTCAAATGGATTGGGATCTTCGGGTAGCACAAACCGCCCAACAAAACGAGGGCACCTTTGCCGCAAAACTTATTGCGCTTAAAAGAAAGCCCATGGCCGACGCATTTTTATCAAAAGACGAACGCAAGGAATCTTTGCAGAAAAACTTTCTCCATCCTGTTGATTTTTCTGACGAAAGCCTAATTCATTCCTCAGCCTATACCGACAAAATATTCGATTACCTGGTACTTTTCAATCAACCCGGCTTAAGCCAGGAACAACGGTCGGCAGCCTATGTAAAAGCAGTGGACAATGTTCTTTCCAAAACAGCCGGCACTCCCAAAGTCGATGCTTTTATCAAAGCTTATCTTTTGCATGGCTTCGAAGTTTTGGGAATGAACGATGTGAAGGAATACATCAAAAGCAAGTAATCAGAACTGCATCCATCCGAAAAAAACAAACGAGAAACGCCTTTTGGAAATCATTTTTCGTGTTTTTACGTTATTCCTATGAATTCACTTAATTGTTTAATTTTGATGAAATTTTAAAATTATGTTTCCAACAATTTCAATTATAAAAGACCCAAAACAGGGTATTTCAACCGCAACACTTTTCGAAAAAACGGAACAAATAAGCCATGCCGGTCTAAGCGAAAATGAGAAAGAATTTCTTTCGAAAAAGCTCAAAAAAGGCACAGAATGTTCGTTCCTGAAATATCCCGAGCTAAGCTTCTTTGGCAAAATAAAAGCAGCAGAAGCTTATCTCGAACAGGAAGCTGCCCGAAAAGCCGGGGCCAAACTTTACCAGGAACTAAAGGATGCACACATTACTGCTGTCAACCTGGTGAACCGGCACAACTCTCCTCTTTTAAGCGCATTTCTCGAAGGTTTGCTGCTGGCCTCTTATTCTTTTGATAAATACCTGAAAGAAAAAGAAACGTTTCAGCTAAAAGAGGTTTTCGTTGTTGGCGAAGAAGTTTCGGACAAAGACGCGGAAGAGCTCCTGAACCTGACAAGTGCCGTTTTTGCGGCCCGCGACCTGGTAAACGAACCCAACTCGTTTCTGAATGCCGTTCAGCTTTCAAACGAATTGGAAAGCCTGGGTGAAAAAGCAGGATTTGCCATTGAAGTGTTTAACAAACAAAAAATAGAAACGCTGAAAATGGGCGGACTGCTGGCGGTAAACAAAGGCAGCATCGATCCTCCAACATTCAATATTCTGGAATGGAAACCTGAAAATGCGGTAAACAAAAAACCGATTGTACTGGTGGGCAAAGGAATTGTGTTCGACACCGGCGGGCTGAGCCTTAAACCAACCGCCAATTCAATGGATTACATGAAAACCGACATGGCCGGTGCTGCTGTAATTGCAACGGCTATTTATGTAATGGCCCTGAACAAACTTCCGCTCCATGTGGTAGGATTAATTGCCGCAACCGACAACCGCCCCGATGGCAATGCCTATGTTCCGGGTGATATCATTACCATGTTCGACGGAACAACGGTTGAAGTACTAAACACTGACGCTGAAGGCAGATTGACATTGGGCGACGCACTCAGCTATGCAAAGAAATACGATCCGCAACTGGTGATCGATTACGCCACGCTAACCGGTGCAGCAGACATAGTGGCCGGACCGCATGCTGCCGTAGTTATGGGAAATTCTTCTGAAAACATAGAAAAACTGAAGGAAGCTGGTTTCCAAACCTACGAACGCCTCATCGAAGTTCCGCTTTGGGAAGAATATGCCAAACCGCTGAAATCAAAAATAGCGGACTTGAACAACCTGGGTAGCCGCGAAGGGCAATCAACCATCGCAGGAAAGTTTTTGGAACACTTTACCTCGTACAACTGGATCCACATCGATTCGGCAGGCACCCCCTTTCTGAAGGAAGCTGATGCCTACCGGCCAGCTGGCGGAACCGGTTTTGGAACCAGGCTTTTGTACCAGTTTCTAAAATCGATGATTTAACCCGCAAAACAGATTTCATGCGGTTAAGAATCAGCATATTCTGACACACATCCGCATGTACATCGCTTATAGGAAACTTTCAATTAAAAAATTAACTTTGCACCGCTCGCTTAAAAACGGCTTAAAAGTGAAAAGATAATCAAATGAAACATAATAGGCAGGAATCAATAAGAATAGGTATAACCCACGGCGATATTAACGGAATCGGTTATGAAGTAATCTTGAAAACACTGGAAGACCCGCGCATTCTTGAAATGTGCACCCCCATTGTTTACGGTTCACCCAAAGTTGCCGCCTACCATCGCAAAGCACTAAACATTAACGACGTAAGCTTCAACCATATTCGCAATACAAAGGAAGTATATCCGCAAAAAGCGAACATCATCAACTGTGTAGATGAAAACATCAGGGTGGAGTTGGGAAAATCAACTGCCGAAGCCGGAATGTCGTCCTTTCAGGCGCTGGAAAGAGCTGTTTCTGACCTGCAGAACGGATACATCGACGCGCTTATCACAGCCCCGATCAACAAGGACAATATTCAGAATGAAAATTTCCATTTTCCGGGACATACCGAATACCTGGCACAAAAATTCAATACCGATGATTACGCTATGCTGATGGTTAGCGAAACCATGAAAGTGGGCGTTGTTACCACGCACATTCCGATCTCGCAGGTGGCACAAAGCCTGAGCAAGGAAGCCATCCTTTCGAAGATCCGGATCATTGCCAAATCACTTCAGCAAGACTTTGCCATTACAAAGCCACGCATCGCAGTTTTTGGGTTGAATCCGCATGCCGGAGATAACGGACTTTTGGGGAACGAGGAAAAGGACATCATTATTCCGGCCATTGCACAGGCAAAAAAAGAAGGCATTATGGCCTTGGGACCTTATCCTGCCGATGGATTTTTTGGTTCGGAAGATTACCGAAAATTTGATGCCATCCTGGCTATGTACCACGACCAGGGATTGATTCCGTTTAAACTGGCTTCGTTTGAAAGAGGCGTGAATTATACTGCCGGACTTCCGGTAATCCGTACTTCGCCGGCGCATGGCACCGCTTATGCACTGGCAGGAGAAGACAAAGCATCGCCCGAGTCGTTCCGTCAGGCGCTTTATCTGGCCATCGACATTTACAAAAGCCGGGAAATTTACGAGGAAATAACACGTAATCCGCTAAGAAAATACGAGATCAACCCGAACCAGGTAGACGAGAGCGTTGACATTGAAGCCAGCGAAGAAGACGAGTTATAAAGCCATCCATTATGTACGAATACATCCGGGGAAACATCGCTGACATCAGTCCGGCTAACATTGTAATTGAAGCCGGCGGGCTGGGGTATTTCATCAATATTTCATTGAACTCCTACAGTCAGCTGAGCGGGAAGAAAGACACAAAACTCTTTCTCCACCAGATTGTACGCGAAGATGCCCACATTTTATACGGCTTTGCCGACCTGAGTGAACGCGAATTATTCAGAAACCTCATCTCGGTAAATGGCGTGGGAGCCAGCACCGCCATCATGATGTTGTCGTCCTTGACTCCCGATGAAATCAGATCGGCTGTAGCCACTGAAAATGTAGCGGTTTTAAAAGCCGTTAAAGGCATCGGGGCAAAAACCGCCCAAAGAATCATTATCGATCTGAAAGACAAGCTCGGAAAAATAGCTGAAAGTGGTCAAATTTTCCTTGCAACAGACAATACTATACGAAATGAATCGTTATCTGCTTTAGTCATGCTGGGCTTTGTGAAAAAGGATGCCGAGAAAGTAGTTTCGAAAATCCTTCAGGAACAACCGGATGCAACCGTAGAGAGTGTGATTAAACAAGCATTGAAAAGGCTCTAACCAGGAAAAAACACAGGAATTTTTTATCACTATCAAAGGTGATCTCCTGAAAACAGGCTGCCTTTTACGTAGTAATAATATTTGTATGAAACTGAACCGAAGTTTACGAAAAATATACTTCTGCTTATTCTTAATTTTTGCCCTTGCACTTCCGTTTTCAGGAACCGCACAGGATGTACCTGCAATCGACACAACAGGTCAGTTACCCTATCCGTTTAAAGACCAACCCGCATTTGGCTACACCAAACAGGATTCTCAAAAGCTTTTTCTGAACAAACCGAGTAACCTCAAGTACCAGATTGAATACGATCCGGTACTGGGGCAATATGTTTTTTATGAAAAAGTGGGTAGCCTGAACTACCGTCTTCCGCAAAGTATGTCGTTGCAAGACTACATTAACTATGATTTTGACCAATCGGTACGAGCCTACTGGAAAAACCGGGCAGCACTGGAAGACCAGGATCAAAGAGGCGGGCTGCTTCCAAAACTTACTGTTGGTAGCGAGGCCTTTAACCGTATTTTTGGCGGAAACACCATCAACATTCAGCCCCAGGGATATGTGGAAGTAAGCTTTGGTTATCAAGTAAATACCACCGACAACCCCTCCATTCCGGAAAGACTAAAAAGAGTACCGACCTTTGATTTCGACCAGAAAATCCAGATGAACGTCACCGGTCAGATCGGTACAAAAATGAACATGCGGGTGAATTACAACACCGAAGCAACGTTCGACTACGAAAACAAAATGAACATCGAATATACCGGCGACGAAGATGAAATCATAAAACGAGTGGAAGCCGGTAACGTTTCGCTGCCCTTGAACGGATCGCTGATCACCGGTGCCTCCAACCTGTTTGGGGTAAAAACAGAGATGCAGTTCGGGAAACTTAACCTGACCACTATTTTCTCGCAACACAAGGGAGAATCAAAAACAGTTCAAACCGAAGGTGGTGCGCAGGTAGCAACGTTCGAAATTTCAGCCTCTAACTACGATGCCAACCGCCACTTTTTCCTGGCGCATTATTTTCGCGAGCACTACGACGAGTGGTTGAAGAACACGGCTGTTCCCCGCTCTCCGATCACCATCAACAAAATTGAGGTGTGGGTGACCAACAAATCAAGCGATTTCACTGACTCCAGGCATATCCTCGCCCTTCAGGACCTGGGAGAACACGAGCCATACATTTACAACGAACTCACCCAATTTGGGGAAAACTTAGGTTTACCCTACCCACTGAGTATTTATCCCGACAACGGCGCAAACGGACTTTACAGCGAAATGTCGACCACCTACTCCGATGTGCGGCAGGTTGAAAGAATTACCAGTACAATGGCTCAGTTTGGAGATGATTTTGTAGGCGGAACCGATTTTGAAAAAATTGAACATGCCCGAAAACTCAGTGAATCAGAATACTCGGTAAACGAAAGACTGGGATATATCTCGCTGAACTCTTCGTTAAATGCCGATGAGGTGCTGGCAGTAGCATTCAACTTCACCTCCAACGGGCAAACTTTTCAGATTGGTGAGTTCTCAACCGACGGGATAGACGCTCCCAAAACATTGTTCCTGAAATTGCTGAAAGGAACCAATCTTTCTCCCGGAAAACCAACCTGGGAGTTGATGATGAAAAACATATACAACCTGAATGCTTACCAGCTGACCAGCGAAGATTTTGAATTGAACGTAATGTACCAGAACGATTCTACCGGTACTTACATCAATTACCTGCCTGCCAGCCGGCTCGAAGGGCACATCCTGCTCGAGGTAATGCGGCTCGACATGCTGAACAAGCAACTCGACGCAACCAAAGACGGTATTTTCGACTATGTGGAAGGTATTACGGTTGACTCCAACAACGGACGTATTATTTTCCCGGTTGTGCAGCCTTTTGGCAAACACCTGGCCGATTCTCTTCAGAACCCCGCCGACATCGAACGCTTTGCCTTTCAAAGTCTGTACGATTCAACAAGGGTGAAAGCCGAACAGGATGCCGAGCACAATAAATTCAAACTGGTGGGGAGTTACAAGGGATCTTCCAGTTCCGATATATCGCTGGGCTCCATTAACCTGGCCCAGGGTTCTGTTAAAGTCACCGCTGGCGGGCAAGTGCTTACCGAAAATGTTGACTACACCGTTGATTATACATTGGGACGAGTAAAAATCATCAACCAGGCATTGCTCGAAGCCGGAACACCCATCCAAGTGTCGACCGAAAGCGAAGACCTGTTTACCATGCAGCGTAAAACCCTGATGGGAACCTACGCCAACTACGCATTCTCTGACAATTTCAATGTTGGAGCCACTTTATTGTACATGCAGGAACGGCCGCTTACCGAAAAGGTAAACTACGGCGAAGACCCCATCTCAAACCTGATGTATGGTTTTGATGCCCGCTACAATACGGAAAGCATGTTCATCACCAAGGCGCTGGATGCGCTCCCGTTTTACAGCACCAACACAAAGTCGTCAATCGATTTTGAGGGTGAATTTGCCAAACTGGTTCCGGGAAGCAGCAAGTCCATCAAAGGCGCGGCCTACATCGACGATTTTGAAGCCACCAAAACACCCATCAGTCTGAAAGCAAGACAAGCGTGGATGCTGGCCAGTACTCCGCAATTTCAGGAAGATCTGTTCCCGGAAGGCAAAACCATCGAATCGCTGGAATACGGGATGAACCGTGCCAAGCTGGCGTTTTACAATATTGATCCGCTTTTCCTGCGTAACAACTCGCTCACACCCAACCACATCAAAAACGACCACGACCAACAGTCTAACCACTTTGTCCGTGAAGTTTTTGAGCAGGAACTTTTCCCTGAAAAAGAATTTGTTACCGGTGAGCCCACCAACATTCCCGTAATGGATCTGGCCTTCTATCCTTCAGAACGAGGACCTTACAACTACGATACGGGAAACAGTAATGTTGCAGCCGGGGTAAATCCCGACGGTAGTTTGAAAAACCCGGAAACACGCTGGGGTGGTATTATGCGGGCCATTCAAACCAGCGACTTTGAAACTGCCAATATCGAGTACATCGAATTCTGGTTGATGGACCCCTTTGTATATGATACTTTCGATGTAAAACCGGGTGGTGACCTGTATTTTAACCTGGGTGATATTTCGGAAGACTTCCTTAAAGACTCCCGAAAAGGGTTTGAACAAGGGCTCCCAACTTCGCAATTGATAAACAATGTGGACACGACGATCTGGGGACGGGTTTCAACTTTGCAATCGCTGGTAAACGCATTTGATAATAACCCGAATTCGCGGCAATACCAGGACATTGGTTTTGATGGATTAAGTGACGACGACGAGCGCAGCTTTTTTGCTCAATACCTGGAAGAACTAAAGTTAAAGGTGAACGACGATGTTTATGTAAAAGCGATGAGCGACCCTTCGAGCGATAACTTCCATTATTACAGAGGAAGCGATTACGACGAACAGGAACTCCCCATATTGGCACGTTACAAAAACTACAATGGCCCCGATGGCAACTCCCCCACCGCTGAGATGTCGCAGGAAAGCTACCCGACTTCGGCCACTACCCTGCCAGACATTGAAGACATTAACAACGACAATACCTTAAACGAATACGAGCGCTACTACCAATACAAGGTAAGTATCCGCAAAAAAGACATGGTGGTTGGGCAGAATTACATTGCCGACAAACGAAGCAGGCCGGTGGAATTAAAGAACGGTAAAGTGGAAGAAGTGAGCTGGTACCAGTTTAAGATTCCGGTAAACACCCCTGATAAAGTTGTTGGAAACATCAGCGACTTCAAGTCCATCCGTTTTATGCGTATGTTCATGCATGGTTTCCGCGACTCCACCGTCATGCGTTTTGCCACCCTTGACCTGGTTCGGGCAGAATGGAGAAGATACACCGGTGATTTAACCGACGAACTGGCAGCGCCTTCGATGACTACTGATTTTGAAGTATCGGCTGTAAGCATTGAAGAAAACGGAAGCCGCGAGCCGGTAAACTATGTTCTTCCTCCCGGAATTTCGCGGGTAATCGACCCCGCTAATCCGCAACTTCGTCAGCTAAATGAGCAATCCATTGTATTGAAAGCCGAAGAGCTGGAACAGGGAGATTCAAGAGCGGCCTACAAATCATTGTACATGGATTTCCGCCGTTACAAAACCCTTAAACTGGATGTACACGCCGAAGAAATAGAGGGCTCATCCCTGAAAGATGGCGAGCTTTATTTCTTTATCCGAATGGGATCAGACTACAACTACAACTACTACGAATACGAAATCCCACTAAAACTGACTCCGGAGGGCAGGTACAACAATGACCGGGAAATCGACCGCTTAGCTGTATGGCCCGAACAAAACCGCATTTACATTCCGCTGGATCTTTTCACCAACCTGAAACTCGATCGTAACGATGCGATGCGAGTGGTCAATTCACCGATAAAAATTACTGACATCTACGAGAAATCGGATCCTGATCGGAACGGTGGTAGAAACCGGGTGAAAGTGAAAGGTAGCCCCAACCTGGGAAATGTGGAAGTATTTATGATGGGGATACGCAACCGCCGCGGGCAAATCAACACAGGCCCAAAATCGGTGGAAGTATGGGCCAACGAATTACGCCTGACCGATTTTGACGACGAAGGCGGATGGGCAGCCAATGCACGTGTTTCGGCCCGGCTTGCCGACCTCGGAAGCGTAACAGTGGCCGGAAGAAAACGCACATCCGGATTTGGAAGCATTGATCAAAACGTAAACAGCCGCTCGCTCGAAGACCAAAACGATATTGATGTTTCGGCCTCCATCGACTGGGGACGTTTCTTCCCCGAAAAAGCTGGCGTTAGACTTCCTATGTATTACGGATATTCAAAAAGTACTGTAAATCCCAAATACAACCCGCTGGAACCTGATATTGAGCTGGACGAGTCAATGGCACGGCTGGAAAACAGAAGCGCCAAGGATTCGCTCAAAAACCTGGTTCAGGATGTAGTGGAACGAAAAAGTATCAACTTCACCAACGTGAAGGTAGAACCACAAAAGCAAAAAGAGAAAACGCATTTGTGGGATGTGGAAAACTTTGCGGTAACCTATTCGTACAACGAAATCTCGAAACACAATGTAACCACAGAATACAATGTGGACAAAACGCATCGTTTCATGTTCTCGTACAATTACAGCAGCCGGTCGAAACTGATTGAGCCTTTCCGCAACGTGAAACTCTTGCAAAAGGGCCCGCTGAAATTGATTGGCGACTTTAATTTCTATCCGCTGCCAACGCAGATCTCGTACCGGACCGATTTGTACAGGCGCTACCACGAAACGCAAACTAGAAACATTACCAACCCGAACCTGATTTTGCCGGCTACGTTCGAGAAAGACTTCCTTTGGAACCGCTATCTCGATATTCGCTACGATGTAACCCGTTCGCTGAAATTTGATTTTTCATCACGCGGAACCTCACGAATTGATGAGCCGGAAGGAAGAATCAACAAACGTGACGACGATTACGAATGGAAACGCGACTCGATCCTGACCAATCTTTGGGACCTGGGACGCCCCACTTTGTATAACCACAATTTCAATGTTAATTACCAGGTACCATTGCGCTCTATCAAAGCGCTTAGTTTCCTTTCGTCCAACATACGTTATGCCGGAACCTATGACTGGATAGCCGGACCAATGACCAACGAAGACATCAACCTCGGAAATACAATCTCCAACTCGCGGAACATGACCATCACCGGCAATGCCAATATGCAAACCCTGTTTAATAAGGTACCTTATTTCAGGGAGGTAGACCAGAAGTTCCGGAGAACAGGTAGAAGCAGAGGTAGCCTGAACCGCAACTCCAGCGGAGGGCGTCAGCAGGATAACCAACCCCTGCAGCGCAAAGAAGAGGAGACTTTCAGCAGCAATGTAAAATTGGTGGCCGACAAGGCACAGAAAATCACTCATAAACTCAACACCAAGAAAATAAAAGTACTGGTAACCGATACCGAAGGCAAAGTGGTTCCAGGCAAGGTGAATATCCTGGACCCGAATACCATTGAATTTACGCCTATGGCAAATGCCAACCAGGCCATGTTAACGGTTTCCGGGAAAAGAGGCGATCAGTCGTTTATGAAAGACGTACTCGACTTTACCACCCGTATCGCGATTGGGGTACGTACCTTGTCAGTAAACTACAGCAAAAACGGAAGCACCATTCTACCTGGCTATTTACCTGAACCTTCATTGTTTGGGGCAGGCCGTTTCTCGGGTGACAGTGAATGGGGTATTCCGAACATCCAATCCAGCATGGCCCCGGGTCTTCCTTTCCTTTTCGGATGGCAGGACCGCGACTTTGCCGTAAAAGCTGCCGAGCACGGATGGCTGACCATTGACTCAACACTGAATCAGCCGTTTATGTTCCGTCAGAATGAACGTATCAACCTACGCGTAATGCTGGAGCCCCTACCCGATTTACGTATCGATCTGACAGGTGACCGTTCGATCTCGAAAAACATTACCGAGTTCTACGATTACGATAACGCCAGCGGACGCTTCAATGCCAACAGTTTTACCGAAACCGGTAACTTCAGCATGTCGACCCTAACATGGGGAACAGCGTTCTTTGCCATTGGCGGAAAAGAAGAAGTAAAGAGCTCGGAAGCTTTTGAAAAGCTAAAAGAATACCGCGTTACTATTGCCAACCGCCTGGCAAAGCAAAGAGGTAGCAGTGCCAACTACAACCCGAACGCTCCGCACTCTCAGTACGAAAACTATCCTGACGGCTACGGCCCAAACTCGGTAGAAGTACTAGTGCCTGCTTTCCTGGCAGCATACCAGGGAAAGGACCCCGAGAAGGTTTCACTCAGCCTGTTCCCATCACTGAAATACATTCGTCCGAACTGGAGCATCCGTTACGAGGGAATGGTGTCGCGCATTCCGGGACTGAACAAGGTTATGCGTTCACTCAACTTCCAGCATGCTTACCGTTCCACTTACAATGTAGGATCGTTCAATACCAACCTGAAATACCTGGAAACGGGTGATGGTTTCAGCTACATTCGCGACCTCGCCGACAATTTTGTTCCGGCATACGATTTCAACTCGGTTAGCATCATCGAAGCATTTAACCCCTTGATCAACGTGGATGTAATGTGGCAAAGCGATTTTACAACGCGAGGCGAGATCAAACGTACACGCAACCTCAACCTGTCGTTTGCCAACAATCAGCTGACCGAGGTGCTAAGCAACGAATACATCATTGGAATGGGATACCGTTTCACGCGCATGGATTTGATCATCAAAACCAAAAATTCGCAACAGGCCTATTCCAACGACCTGAATATTCGGGCCGATATTTCGTACCGGAGAAACAAAACCATATTGCGCCAGCTTGATTCGGACGACAACCAGATTACGTCAGGACAAGGGAATTTCACGATAAAAACTTATGCGGATTATCGCTTAAGCGATAAGTTTGAAATGCGCGTGTTCTACGACCGGATCTTAAACAATCCGTTTACATCGCTTGCGTACCGTACAACCAATGCCAATTTTGGTGTTAGTTTCCGCTTTACACTGGCCAATTAGATGTTAAGGAAACCTTACGATGAAAAAAGTTTTGAAAGCTTGTCAGGATTTTATTTTGATTTTTGGAAAAAATCGTCTTTCTTGCATTCATTAATTGACAACAATGAGAAAAATAAATACAATATGGCTTCCGTGGTGGGGTCTTCTTACGTAAGTTAGGAGTTAAAGAGCCATATTGGTATTTTTTAAAGATATTCAAAGAAGGCCTGCTCCTACCAAAGAGCAGGTTTTTTTGTACACAAAAAGCAACAATGAGAATTAATAATAACATTTGGTGGTGGCGCAACAACTTTTTACAATATTCGTGAAAAGAGGTACTGCCATTGATATAAAGGAAGCGGCTCATCGAATTCACGATGAGCCGCTTTTTTTTGGCTCAATTTCAAAGAAAAACAAAACAGTAACAACAAATTATAACACATACACTCATGGAAAAATTGACATTCAAACCGGTAGTCCGGAAAATACTGGCCGATACGGTTACCCCGGTAAGTATCTACCTTCGGTTGCGAACTTTGTACCCGAAATCGATTCTGCTGGAAAGCTCCGATTATCACGGAAATGAAAATGCCTACTCTTTTATCGCCTTCAGTCCTTTGGCACGCTTTACGGTCAACAGCGGCGAAGTAGTAAAAGAACTTCCCGGAAGGGAAAAGGAAATTTTCAGTCTCTCGGAAGAAAGAAAACTGCACGACGAACTGGATAATTTCTTTCAAACATTCAACGTAGAAAGCAAGGACATCGAACTTCCCGCAAACGGATTGTTTGGCTACCTGGGTTTCGATGCCGTTCAGCATTTCGAAAACATTCATTTTAGTTCGGATAAAAAAGAAGACTACCAGATTCCCGAAGTGAGGTATTGCTTTTACAAATACGTAGTGGCGATCGATCATCATAAAAACCAGATTCACATGGTGGAAAACCTGATGGAAGGCGAACAGTCGCAAATCGATTACATTCACCACCTGCTGATCAACCTGAATTTTGCGACAGCCAAATTCGAAGCAACCGGTGAAGAAAAATCGAACATTACCGACGATGAGTACAAGCACATGGTTACAAAAGGAAAGGAACACTGTTACCGCGGCGATGTTTTCCAGATCGTACTCAGCCGGCAGTTTTCGCAGGAATTTAAAGGCGACGATTTTAATGTATACCGTTCTTTGCGGTCCATAAATCCGTCGCCTTATTTATTTTATTTCGACTATGGCAGCTACCGCATCTTTGGCTCCAGTCCCGAAGCGGAGATACGCATCATGAACAACAAGGCGTACATCCACCCCATTGCCGGAACATTTAAGCGCACCGGCAACGACGACCAGGACCGAGAACTGGCCGAACAACTCAGCAAAGACCCCAAAGAAAATGCAGAACACGTAATGCTGGTCGACCTGGCACGAAACGACCTGAGCAGAAATGCCGACCATGTGATTGTGGAAACCTACCGCGAAGTACAGTTCTTTTCGCATGTTATTCATTTGGTGTCGCAGGTGTCCGGAAAAATCTCAAACGATACCAACCTGATCAAAGTTTTGGGAGAAACCTTTCCGGCCGGAACCTTGTCGGGGGCACCTAAATACAAGGCCATGGAACTGATCGATCGTTACGAAAACCAGAATCGCGGATATTACGGTGGCTGCATCGGTTACCTGGGTTTCGACCGCACCGTAAACCACGCCATCATGATCCGCTCCTTCCTGAGTAAAAACAACCAGCTTTTCTACCAGGCCGGGGCAGGCATTGTGGCCGACTCGAAAGAAGAAAGCGAACTGCAGGAAGTGAACAACAAACTGGCTGCCTTAAAAAAAGCCATCGAAATGGCCAAAGAGATCAATTAATAACAAGCTTTAGAAAAGAAAATCATGAAGATAGTAGTAATCGACAATTACGATTCATTCACCTACAACCTGGTGCATGCAATCAAAAAAATCTCCGGGTTGCCGGTCGATGTGTTCCGCAACGACGAAGTTACATTGGAAGACCTGGAAAAGTACGACAAGATCGTTCTCTCTCCCGGGCCGGGACTACCCGAAGAATCGGGCTTGTTACTGGATATTATAAAAGAGTACGGTTCCAGAAAAAGCATGCTGGGCGTTTGTCTGGGACACCAGGCAATTGGTGAGGCATTTGGGGGCAAACTTCTAAACATGAACCGGGTGTTGCACGGTGTGGCCACTCCTGTTAAACTCACAACCAGCAAATCTGTATTATTTGAAGGCTTGCCCGAAACATTTGACGTGGGACGTTATCATTCGTGGATCGTTCAGGAAGAACAACTTCCCGAATGCTTCGAAGTTACCAGCTACGACGCCGATGGACAAATCATGTCAATGAAGCACCGCGATTACGATTTACAAGGCGTGCAGTTTCACCCCGAATCGGTATTAACGCCGCTGGGTGAAAAAATGATCGAGAACTGGTTGAAATCTTAGTGCACAGTTTTCAGTCAAAGTGATCAGATCAGTTAAAAACACTTATTTTTTAAAATCGAATTATGAAAGACACCTTACAATACCTTTTTAAAGGAAACAAACTGACACGCGAAGAGGCCAGAAACAGCTTGATCGGGGTTGGAAAAGGACTGCACTCCGAGGCTGAATTTGCTTCTTTTCTGACGGTTTTTAAAATGCGTCCGCTTGAGTCGGAAGAACTCGCCGGTTTTCGCGATGCCATGTTTGAACTGTGCTCGAAAGTAGATTTGTCGGCATACAACGGGATAGATGTTGTGGGAACCGGCGGCGACGGAAAAAATACCTTTAACATTTCTACCCTGGCTTGTTTTGTGATTGCCGGAGCTGGTGTAAATGTTACCAAACACGGAAATTATGCCGTTAGTTCCAACAGTGGATCTTCCAACCTGCTGGAATACCTGGGCTATCAATTCAGCAACGACATTGAGAAACTAAAAACCGATCTTGACAAAGGCGGATTTTGCTTTCTGCACGCTCCCCTCTTCCACCCGGCCATGAAACACATCGCCCCTGTAAGAAGAGCGCTGAAAGTTCCCACTTTCTTCAACATATTGGGACCGATGATCAATCCGTCCGCTCCGAAATACCAGTTACTGGGGGTGAATAACCCTGAAAATTTTGGTCATTATCAGAAGGTTTATGAAACACTGGATATTAACTTTGCAATCGTGAACAGTAATGACGGTTACGACGAAATTTCACTGACATCGGAAGCACGCGTTGCAACACGCGGAAACGACAGGCAACTGGCTCCCTCCGATTTTGGGATGAACAGAATTGAGCCGGAGAAACTGTACGGAGGAGAATCGGTGGAAGATGCGGCAAAGATCTTTATGGATGTTCTGAATGGGACCGGCACCGCGGAGCAAGCCAATGCAGTTCTGGCCAATGCCGCACTTGGGCTGCATTTGGTTTATCCCGACAAGGCACTAACCGATTGTGTGGCAATGGCACGCGAATCGCTGGAAAGCGGAAAAGCCCTGCAAAAACTAAAGGCCGTGATCAATTAACCTGTTATTCTGTTTCAACAGGAGATAAAATCAGAAAAAGCTCCTCTAAAAACGGAAAAGCAAAACGAAAAAAACATACAAAAATGACAATTCTCGACAAAATCATTGAAGCCAAAAAGGAAGAGGTCGCTCACCAAAAACAAGTGGTTGACATTGAGGTATTACAAGACATACCTGATTTCTTCAGGGATTGCAATTCACTGAAAGAGAACTTGCTAAAAGCCGGTTCATCGGGAATAATTGCCGAATTCAAGCAACGTTCTCCCTCTAAAGGCGACATCAATCTGTCGGCGAGGGTGGAAGATGTTACCAAGGCTTATGCCGATGCAGGTGCTGCCGGGTTATCGGTGCTTACCGAGAAAAACTTTTTTGGAGGTTCGCAGGCCAACCTCATAAAAGCACGCGAAATCAACCCCGATATTCCGATCCTGCGGAAAGATTTTATGATCGATCCCTACCAACTGGTGGAAGCCAAAGCATACGGAGCCGATGTAATTCTGCTGATTGCGGCCTGTCTTTCGAAAGAACTGGCGCTGGAACTGGCGGAAGATGCCAAAGAACTGGGGCTGGAGGTTTTGATGGAAATTCACAATGCAGAAGAACTCGAGATTGTAAACGATTTCGTTGATATGGTGGGAGTAAACAACCGCAACCTGAAAACCTTTGATGTGAGTGTAGAAACATCGGTGGAGCTGTCGAAACTGATCCCCGAAAAGTTTGTAAAGATCTCGGAAAGCGGGCTGGCCGGTGTAAAAGAGATTCACTACCTGCGCCAACACGGTTTCAAAGGGTTCCTCATCGGCGAAACATTTATGAAAACGCAGGATCCCGGAAAGGCCTGTAAGAAGTTTATTCAACAACTGTAACGGTCATCTGAAGAAGGAGGGAAATCATTCCATAGGAAAACAGATTTTCCGCGTATACTTCCTGAAAATGACACCAACAAAAAAGAAGTGGAAAGAAAACTAAAGATAAAAGTCTGTGGAATGAAATTCACAGAAAACCGCGAGGAAGTGGAAAAGCTTGAAGTCAATATGCTGGGTTACATTTTTTATGAACCATCAAGTCGTTTTGTGGGAGAACATCCCGAAGCTGCACTTTTTGAGGCATCAAAACCAAAGGTTGCCGTGTTTGTCGATGAAAATGCTTTTGAGATACTGGCGCTGGCCAAAAACTTCAATTTTGAGTTTGTACAGCTTCACGGAAAGGAGAATCCCAAAACCTGTGCTTTACTCAGAAAACAGGGATTAACGGTCATTAAAGCTTTTTCGGTAGATGAATCCTTCAGGTTTGACACAACAAAAGCCTACGAAAAAGAAGTGGATTATTTCCTGTTCGATACGAAAACCCCGCAGCATGGTGGCTCAGGGAAAAAATTCAACTGGGAAATACTTAATAGATACAAGGGATACAAGCCTTTCTTTTTAAGCGGAGGTATTGGACCCGACGACGCAGTGGATATAAAAAAGCTCGATCATCCGAAACTTACGGGGGTCGACTTAAACAGCGGTTTTGAAGACGAACCGGGATTAAAAAACATTGAAAAACTGAAACGGTTTATTGAAGCATTAAAATAACAGACGCTTGTCTTTCCTGCGAAAGCAGGAAACTCAGCAGATTCCCGCGAAAGCGGGAATGACGTAACGATGAAAGAAGAACAAAATGAAATATACAGTTAACGAAAAAGGATATTACGGAGAGTTTGGCGGTGCCTGGATTCCGGAAATGATGTACACCAACATCGAAGAATTAAAAACCAGGTACCTCGGCATCATTGAATCAGAAGAGTTCAGAAATGAGTTTGATAAACTCATGAAAGACTATGTGGGCAGACCATCGCCCCTTTATTATGCGGGCCGCCTTTCGGAACATTACGGCTCCAACATCTACCTGAAGCGAGAGGACCTGAATCACACCGGCTCGCACAAACTAAACAATACGATTGGGCAGATTCTGCTGGCGCAAAAACTGGGAAAAACAAGAATCATTGCTGAAACCGGAGCCGGACAGCACGGTGTGGCAACAGCTACGGTTTGTGCGCTGAAAGGGATAAAATGCGTGGTGTACATGGGAGCTCTCGATGTTTCGCGTCAGGCACCCAACGTAAAAAAGATGAAAATGCTGGGCGCCGAAGTTGTACCAGTACACAGTGGCAACAAAACTTTAAAAGACGCTACCAACGAAGCCATGCGCGACTGGATCAACAATCCGGAAGATACGCATTACATCATTGGCTCGGTAGTGGGGCCGCACCCCTACCCCGATATGGTTGCCCGTTTTCAGTCGGTGATCAGCAAAGAAATGAAAAGCCAGTTGCTTGAGCAAACCGGTTCTGAACTGCCCACCCGCGTGTTGGCTTGTGTGGGAGGAGGGAGCAATGCAGCCGGGGCTTTCTACCATTTTCTGGATGACGAACAGGTGGAACTGATTGGCGTGGAAGCTGCCGGGAAAGGCGTGGATACCAATGAAACAGCCGCCACTCTCACCGTTGGTTCTCCAGGAGTTTTACATTCAGCGCGAACCATGCTGATGCAAACCGAAGACGGACAAATTATTGAACCTTATTCCATCTCGGCAGGACTCGACTACCCGGGAATTGGGCCGCTGCATGCACACCTGCATAAAACCGGCCGGGCAAAATTTCTGGCGGCCACCGACGAAGAAGTTCTTCAGTCTGTACTACTCCTTACCCAAAAGGAAGGTATCATTCCCGCCCTGGAATCTGCGCATGCTCTGGCTGCACTCGACAAGATAAAAATGAATCCGGACGATGTGAATGTAGTCAACCTTTCAGGGAGTGGAAACAAGGATATGGAAACTTATTTGAATTACTTTGGATACTAAAAACCGAACGCTGACAACTCAGATTTGAATTGATTTCCGCAGATCTGAATCAATGAATACTTGCAAAATCAGTGTCATCTGAGTTCGATTAAAAGATATTATCATGAACAACAGGATCAATCAACTTTTTGAATCAAAAAAGGAAAATATATTTTCTGTCTATTTCACTGCCGGATTTCCCAGACTGGGTGACACAGTGAAAATCATTCAGGAACTGGAAAAGAACGGCGTGGATCTGATCGAAATCGGCATGCCTTTCTCGGACCCTACTGCCGACGGCCCCACCATTCAGCGCAGCAGCGAAGTGGCACTGAAAAACGGAATGAGCCTCAAGCTTTTGTTTGAGCAGCTGAAAGACATTCGCCAATCGGTGAACATTCCGCTGATTTTGATGGGCTACCTGAACCCGGTGTACCAATACGGCATGGAAGCCTTTTGCCAAAAATGTGCCGAGGTAGGGATCGATGGAACCATTCTCCCCGATCTTCCGCTGGATGAATTTGATGCTGAATACCGGAAATATTATGAAGCCGCCAACCTGCACAATGTTTTGCTGATCACGCCACAAACTTCCGAGAAAAGAATCCGCCAGATCGACGAAGCATCAGCCGGTCTTATTTACATGGTTTCGTCCTCATCAACCACCGGAGCCGGTAAAAAAGTGGAAGACTTTCACCAGGATTATTTTGAACGCGTACAGAACATGAACCTGAAAAATCCACGGCTCATCGGTTTTGGAATTTCAGACCAGCCCACCTTTGTAAATGCCTGTAAATATGCACAGGGAGCCATCATCGGAAGTGCCTTTGTAACCGCCATTAAAGACTCCGTTAATCTGGAGAAAGACATTGCAACGTTTGTAAAAAGCATCGATCCGGGGAGGTAAAATACTTCCTCAATGTTCACGCAAAAAGCATGTTTTGAAACAGGAATTTAACACTCTACTGTAATCAATTAAACAACAATTCATTAACCGGAGGCGGTTGATTATTTTAACTTAATAAGTGTTAAACCATATTCTACAGCATACTCAATTCGGCTTTTCGATGTTATCTTAAAGGCAACAAGTTCAAAAACAAAAGACCATGATGGAGTATGCTAAAGTGATCCTTCCTAAAGTAAGTTTTAGCAAGGATCTGTTCAGAAAGGAATTAAACAAATGTATTAACTGGGTAGAACCCGATCAGCGGATGGAACTTTACCGCTGGTGTTATGAAAATTTTAACGATCTGTATCCCGATGTACTGGCGGAAGCATTCGCCGACATCGCGGCTTAAAGATAAACGGGCGGGGTAATTCCCGCCTTTTTTTGTACCAATTGCCCAAAATGGTCTGCCAAAGTTCATTTTTTGCCCACAAACATCACCATTCTTCCTAAAAAAAGCTTTCTACCCCCAAATCGGGTATTTTATCGATAAATCCCGTTGTTGACTGACTACCAACTCTTTCACTGAAATTCATTCTATAAGTTTGATAAAAAGCCTGAAAATCGAAAACTGCATTTCTTGATTTTCAGCCGAAAAACGTATTACGGGGAGCCCGGGGAAATCATTAAAAGGCACTCCACTTTTTTACATAGAAACAGAATTAAACAGCGTTAAAAATGTAGAAAGTGTATATCTGGCCGGCTGGCAGATATTCTGACTCCCGTTTCCCCGGCGGGAGTTTTTTATTTGGAAGTCCTACAAACAAAGAGTATAAGAAGCTTTAGTATTAACATAAATCCTATTCTATGAAGAAAACACTTCTACTAATGGTGGCTTTGTTTTTTGGAGTGAGTACAATTTTCGCCCAAACAAAGCAAATCTCAGGGAAGGTGACCTCCGCAGAGGATGGTACGCCAATTCCCGGGGTGTCAGTGGTTGTAAAAGGTACAACCAATGGAACCACAACCAATTTCGATGGTGAATTCACATTCATGGTCCCCGAAAATGAAACACTTGTTTTCTCATTCGTGGGAATGAAACCCAAAGAAGTGCCAATAACCAGTGCCACGGTTTACAACGTTGTACTTGAAACCGAATCAATTGGTGTTGGCGAAGTTGTTGTTACCGCAATGGGAATCCGAAGAGAGAAAAAAGCGCTGGGGTATTCTGTTAGCGAGTTCAGTGCCGATGACTTTGGAAACGTTGGAAACGACGATGCAACAAAAGCACTTCAGGGTAAAGTTGCCGGGGTTTCCATTTCCGCGGGTTCAGGAGCCCCGGGGGCGGCAACCAGGGTTATTGTTCGGGGGCTTTCGTCCATAACCGGAAGTAACCAACCCTTGTATGTAGTTGATGGTGTTCCAATCAACAACTCTTTTGCAAGCGGTAATGCGACAGAAAATTCAATGAATGTAAATGCCAAAGTAGACTTTGGTAATTCAGCGGCTGACATTAACCCGGCTGACATTGAAACCATTTCGGTTTTGAAAGGTGCTGCAGCATCCAACCTTTACGGTTCAAGAGCTGCCAACGGGGTAATAATGATTACGACTAAAAAAGGCTCCAAAAACAACAAGTTACAGGTCAACTTTTCTAGTTCATCTGCTTTTACTGAGGTTGGACGACTCCCTTATTTTCAAACAAGATTCGGACAGGGATGGAGCGGAACCTATGACAGCAAGGAAAACGGTAGCTGGGGCCCGGTTCTAGACGGAAAGGACAGACTTACCGGTTACGTTGTAGACAACGTACAACAGGTAGCTCCTTTTACGTACAAAAAGAACGGTATCCGTGATGTGTATGAATATGGTTATTCGCTGAACAACACGATTGCGCTTTCCGGGGGAAATGATTTTATGGGCTGGTATGCTTCGGCAACCAATTCAACAAACGACGGAGTTCTTCCCGGTGATGTAGATGTTTTAGACAGAAACACGCTCACCTTCAAAGCCAACGGAGGAACGGATAAAACCAAACTCAACTTTGGGATGACGTACATTAATCGTGCGCAAAAGACAATCCCAACCGGACAGGGAGACGATGCAGGGACAGGCGCAGTAATCTATTCTGATATTTTGTATCAGCCAATAAATCATTACCTGCCTGATTATCGCAATTATAAATATGTATTTAACAACCTGGACAATTATTACAATGGTTATGCACAAAACCCGTATTTCACCTTAAACGAAACGGGTGCAACAGCTGATCAGAACAGGATAATTGCCAATCTGAATATAACGCAAGAGTTACTGAAAGGACTCAGCATCTCGTTTACCGGCGGAGCTGATACCTATTCGCAGTTCTCAAAAGTTCACGGGGCGGTAGCAAAAGTAACCCCCGGCTCCAATAACTCGGGCACCATTAACGATGTTGCCGGTGCCGTAAAAGAGGAAGCAAGATACCTGACTCAATTAAACAGCGACCTAGTAATTAATTACAACAACGAAGTGGAAATCTTCGGAGGAAACCTGCGATACAATGTACTTTTCGGAAACAACATAAACCAACGCTCTTTCAAACGCGATAATATTATATCGAAAGGATTGGTTGTTCCGGGATATTACAACGTTGGAAACATCAGTGGGTCTGCCGAAGTTTATACATCAGAGTACAAACGCAGACTGGTGGGTGTTTTCGGGCAACTGGGACTTGAATTTAACGATTACCTGTTTATAAACCTTCAGGCCCGTAACGACTGGTCATCCACTCTTCCAATCGGAAATAACTCGTTCTTTTACCCCGGGGCTACACTCGGATTCATTTTTACCGATTTACTGCCTGATAATAAAAACTTTTCGTACGGAAAACTCCGGTTGAGTTACGCACTTGCGGGTAACGATGCGGCTCCGTTTATGACTTCCGAAATTTACAGGCCTTCCATTTTACGTGCCGGTGGTTTTGGTTTTACCAACTACCCTGTTGGCGGAATTCCTGCTTACGAAAAGCATCAGCGTTTAGGCAACCCGAACTTAAAGCCTGAAATCTCGAAAGAACTTGAAATTGGTACCGACCTAAGGTTCTTGTCGAATCGTATTGGAGTCGACTTTGCCTATTACAAGAAAACGACTACCGATTTGATTATGCTTGCCAACATTGCAGCATCAACCGGCTACAGGGAAATAACTTCCAATTTGGGGCAAATTACCAACGACGGTATCGAGTTGGCCATAAATATCACCCCGGTAAAAACCACTAACTTCACCTGGGATTTTACCTACCTGTTCAACAAAGCCAATATGGTACTCGATGAATTATCGGAAGAACTGGGGGTTTCAGAATACCTGATAAACGATGCTTACGAAACAGAATTTGTTGCTATTCCTGGCGAACAATTGGGTATGTACCGCATTCCGGATTACAAATATTCTCCGGATGGAAAAATAATTGTTGGAGACAACGGTCTTCCGGTTGAAGGAGACAAAAAACTGGTAGGCTCTTCGGTTCCAGACTTTATGATGTCGTTTACCAATAATTTGTCGTACAAAGGATTCAGATTTTCATTCCTGATCGACTACCAAAAAGGAGGCTTAATGTATTCGAACACTGCCAATGCTACTTACTGGTCGGGAAATAACGAACAGTCTACTACCAACGACCGTCGGCCATGGATTATACCGAATACTGTTACCGAAATTAAAGATGCTGAAGGAAACGTTACAGGCTATACTGAAAATACAACACCTGTAGTTGATAACTGGCACGACTATTACTCATCGAACACCAACAAACCGTTTGAAAGTTCGAGGCTTATTTCAAGAACCTTTATCAAGTTACGCGAGGTTTCTCTTTCCTACAGATTTAGCGGGTCCTTACTCAACAAAACATTCCTGTCGTCGGCAAATGTTTCCCTGTTTGGCAGAAACCTGTTTTTGTGGACACCTAAAGACAACAGCTATGTAGACCCGGAAACAACTACCTGGGATAACGACATTCAAGGATTATTTGGTGAGTTTAACGGAGCTCCTTCTGTTAGGACCTATGGACTGAAATTAGACTTAACCTTTTAAATAGTATTCATATGAAAAAGTTAATCACAATAATAAGTATTGTCCTGTTTCTATCATCTTGCAATGATTTTCTGGATATTAACGAAAATCCCAACTTCCCAACCGATGTTTCGGATGAATTACTACTTACGTCTGCGCAGGCTGCCGTTACCAACGTTTACTGCGCCGATTGGGGTTTAATTGGTTCCTTCTGGTCGCAGCATTGGGCCCAGAACAATACCTCTTCGCAATACAAAATTTACGAAACATACGCGATTAGCAGTAACACCAATGTTATCGAACGCTCTTACCGCGCCATGTTTGTAGACGGCTTGAGCGACAATGAAATCTTCCTTAAAAAAGTAGCGGAAAGCGAAAACTGGGGAGCCTATCTCATGGGGGCTGTAATAAAAGCTTACGGTTTCCAGTATTTAGTTGACTTATATGGAAATGTACCTTACACCGAAGCATTTCTCGGATCAGAGAAATTAAACCCCGTCATTGACAAGGGAGAAAATATCTATGCCGATATTTACGCTTTGCTGGTTGACGCTTTGGACAAAGATTTCTCATCTTTTGTTCCGGAACTCTACGAAGCCAATGACATCATTTTCGAAGGAGACCTGGAAGCCTGGCAAGCCTTTGCCAATTCGTTACGATTGAGAATTTTGTTGCGTCAGTATGATGCAAATTCATCGTTTGCCAATACCGAGATCGCCAAATTAATTGCCGATATGGAAGCTGAACACATTTACCTGTTGGACAGAGATGTGGCAGTTACCAACTTTGAAGATGCCGACAGTAAATCCAACCCATTGTATGAAAGCGATCAACGGCAGTTAAATACAACCAATAACATTAAGGCATGTGTAACCTTTACCTCTTATCTCGAAGCAAACAGCGATCCACGCCTTGAAGTATTGTTTACACCCATTGACGGAAAATACCTTGGAATGGTTCCGGGGTCCTACAATGTCCCTTCTACCGAGTTCGAAGCACCCAAGCTCATCGCATCTCCGGTAATCGAAGCTACAATGCCCGTGTACTGGATGACTTATGCAGAATCGGAACTGCTGATTGCGGAGGCCTATTTACGACTTGGAAACACAGAAATGGCACAGGCTTATTATGAAAGTGGAGTAAGCGAATCATTCGACCGCATGGAAGCCGACGCAGGTGATTTGTTAACCGGCGCATATGCATTTCCTGCAACAGGTTTTAACGATCAGCTAAAAGCAATCATTGTACAAAAATGGATAGACGCCGCCGAAGGTGGTCGCGGAATAGAATCGCACATTGAACGTGTAAGAACCGGATATCCGGAAGAATCAACCATCAGCGACCAAATTGACGAAGGCTACACGGTACCGGGCAATTACATTCCGGGAACACTGATTTACAGCAAGAAAGGAACTACAAGCGGAATTTTACCAAGACGTTTCCCTTATCCTGACAGCGAGCTCAACTTTAACTCAAATGCCGCAGAATACAAAGCACTGGTGGATGCTGATGTGATTTTACAAAAAGTATGGTGGAAAAATTAAAACAGTTTAAAATGAAATCATTAAAATATTTAATCATTTTAACCGCTGCCGTTTTCATGCTCGCATCCTGCGAGAAAGAATACGAAAGTTACCTTTCGGAAACTCCGGCTCCGGTTATGGAACTATACGGTAGTAACCCAATGGTTTTATTCAAAGGGACACCTTATGTTGATCCCGGGATCTACGCAGTAGAAATAGCCAATGGCGATACTACGGAACTTGAATACGAAATATTGAACGAAGTAAATGTCGATATCACGGGAACGTATAGGCTACAATACAAGGTAACGAACTCGGAAGGTTATGATTTCTATATTTCGAGGAATGTAAGTATTGTAAGCTTCACCGGTTACGATGTATTTGAGATTCCTTCAGGCACTTACGATGGAATCCGCGTAAACAGAAATGCAGGAGGTGTCGTTCAGATTAACAAACTAGCTGCCGGAGTTTACCAAATCAGCGATCTGCTGGCCGGGTACTACGATCAGTATGTCGGATACGGCCCCTCAACTGCGGCTCCTGCCATTCTGGTTATAGAGGAAGACGGTACTGTTAGAACAGAACTCGGTTATGCTCCTGGCTTTGGAGAAGCCGTATCGGGAACAGGCTTTGTATTTGATGATGCAAACAATGTTTTAACCTATACCGCAGTTTTCGAAGACGGGTTTAGTTTCGATGTACAATTAACCTTACAATAAAGCAATTATGAAGAAATATTTGATATATATGCTGGCGTTCGTAAGTATAATTCTTACATCCTGCGATGAAAAAGAAGACTACGAACCAATAAACTCCCAGGTAGTGGATGCTGCCGGTGAGTGGTGGATTAAGTTCTCGAAAACCGATTACCAAACCGGGTACCTGAAAGTACTTACATTTAATACGGCTGACGATATTGCCACCGAAATGTGGATTTCTGACGACGGAAACTGGAAAGACATTCAGTTTAAGTGTCCGGTTAATGTTTCTGCACTAACATTCGGAGGAAGTAATCTTGACGATATAAACTCGGATGTTTCCGTTACAGTTGCCAATGGCAAAATTGAAAAAGATGCAGGGTTGTCAACGGCCGGAAATATAACTGACAAAATCTCTTTCGAGATTTCTTTCAGCAACGAGCCGGGCGTGGTTTACCAAGCGGTAGGAACGCGAAAAACAGGCTTTACAGAGGATGAACATTGATTCTTCTGTATAAAATAGAAAAGGGTACCCGGTTTGGGTACCCTTTTCTATTGGGTTATCTTCATCAACTCAATTCCCACCGGCTCAACCAAATACTGCGTAGTGTCCTTCTCTTTTTGAATTCTTCTGACCACATCCATTCCGCTTACAACACGCCCAAAAGCGGCAAATCCCTGTCCATCAGGGTTTCGCTTTCCGCCAAAATCCAGTTCGGGCTGATCGCCCACGCAAATAAAGAATTCCGTAGAAGCTGTTCCCGGGGCATTTCTGGCCATCGATAAAGTACCGTCTTTGTGTTTTATTCCTGTCATTTCGGTAGTTTCATGTGCTATCGGCGGAATTCCTTCAATCCGTTCATCGTCAAAAAGGCCTCCTTGTATCACTTCTATTTTTACATCGTTATTGGGTTGATTGTCCAAACGCACCGTCCTGTAAAAGACAGCATCTGTATACGTTCCTTTCTCCACATGTATCAGAAAGTTTTTGGCCGTAAGCGGCGCACGAATGGTATCCAGTTCGGCAGTAATCACTCCAAGCTTGGTTCTTATTTCCACCTTTGGAAGTTGCTGGGCGTTTCCGTTTCCACAGAACATAAATACGCACCAGATAAAGAGTATTGTATTTCTCATTTTTTAAACTGAATATTATTCCTTACTTGCTTTCAAAAGTAAGAAAACCGATGGTTGGTCTTCTTTCATACAAGAAGAATAATTCTATCCACAAAATCTTTTCAAGAATGAAACAACTGGTACTTTTTGTTGCCTTACTACTGGCCTACTCGCTATCATTTGCACAGGAAACTGCTATTGACGCCTTTTTAAAAGCACAACCTGCAATTAAAAGCGTCGAAAAAATTGAGGGGAACGACTTTTTTACGTCTACCTACAAAATTATGGTAGAACAGCCACTTGATCATGAACACCCCGAAAAAGGCACTTTCCTGCAACGCGTTTTTGTTTCCGATAAAACCCACGAAGGCCCGGTGGTTTTTATTACCGAAGGCTATGGAGCAGCCTATGCCGGTAGTCCGCGTTACGTAAACGAGCTAAGCCCCATGCTCGGTGCCAGCCAGATTTGTGTCGAACATCGTTATTTTGGAGATTCGTGGCCCGAGCCACTCAACTGGGATTACCTGACCGTTAAAAACGCAGCTGCCGACCATCATCGCATTGTGCAAATCATGAAAAAATATTACACCGGCAAATGGGTGAACACCGGTATCAGCAAAGGAGGACAAACCGTGGTGTACCACCGCTGGCTATACCCCGATGATGTGGATGTTTCAATACCCTATGTGGCCCCGCTGAATTTTGGAGTGGAAGACGGCCGCCACGAACCATTTATTGCCAACATTCCGGGCACTGCAGAACAACGCAAAAAGATACTGGAATTTCAAACGGAAATACTAAAAAACCGTACGGTTTATCTACCTAAACTAAAAGCCTTTTGCGAGCAGGAGAAGTTCACTTTCCAGATCAGCATGGATGAAGTACTCGACTATTGTGTGCTTGAATATCCGTTTGCACTCTGGCAATGGGGAAATCTTGTCAACCAGGTTCCCGCTGCTGACCAGGATGCTGACTCCCTGTTTGAACACCTGATGATCGTTTCCAATCCTTCTTATTTTGCCATCGAAGGCATGGAAGGAATCCAGTCGTTTTTTGTACAGGCCGCGCGCGAACTGGGTTACTATGGGTACGATACCCGACCTTTTAAACGCTATCTTTCCATCAAATCGGCTAAGAACTACTTGCCAAAGATCTTTCTGCCGGATGATTTAAAAATCACTTACGATAAAAAGATTGCCAAACAGGTAAAGAAATTTATTGATACTACCGATGCTGAAATCCTGTTTATATACGGAGGATGGGATCCCTGGTTTGCCAGCGGTTTTGAAGTACCTCAAAAAGACAACCTGCTTCGGGTTGTGAAGGAAGGCGGGAGTCATTCTGCCCGGATCAACAACCTTCCCGAAGCAAAGAAAAAACGGGTAAAGCAAACCCTGGAAGAATGGTTGCAAATGAAAGTCAATATCGAATAGTTACAGGAAAAACAGCGCCACGCCACTTACCGTAATTATTGCTCCCACAATTTCTTTCCAGTTCACTTTTTCCTTGAAAAGAAGAATAGATGGAGCTATGATCAATACCGGAACAATGGCCATTAAGGTAGCAGCGATACCTGTTTTTGTATGCTGAATGGCCAACAGCGAAAACGACACCCCCAGAAAAGGGCCGAAGAAAGCACCCAGCGAGATTCTTTTCATGGCCGGGCCATTTTTTAAGGCCGCCCACACCCGCGGCCAGCGTTTCATAAATACAAAAAGAATGGAAAAACCAATGATACCGGTAAGTACCCTGATTTGCGTGGAAGAAAAAGCGTCGTAGTCGCCCATGCCTTTTTTGCTTAACACCAGGCCGGCTGCCTGCCCCAGTGCACCACCCAATGCCAGCAAAAGCCCCGGGATGGAATAGCTGGATGTTAGTTTCTTAACAATCGCACCGTTTTCTTCCTTCTTCTCGCGTTTCAGGATTACCAGTACAATTCCGCTCATGGTAATAAGCATCCCGATCCAGTTTTTAGGCGACAATACCTCATCAAGCATCAGCCAGCCAATCAAGGCTGCAAAAGGCGGTGCCAGCGCCATAACGAGCATGGCCACCCGGGCTCCGATAAAAAGATAGGATTCAAAAAGTAGCAAATCGCCGATTACAAAACCCACCACACCGGAGAGCGCCAGCCATTTCCAGCTGTAAAACGTAGCGTCGGTGGGAAAGAAAAAACCACGCGCCAGCCAGCTGTAAGCACCAATCAGAAAAAAGGCAATTACCAAACGGATCAGATTCACCGCCAGCGAACCTACTTTTTTTCCCGCCGACTCAAATGCCAATGCAGTGACAGTCCAGAACACCGCGGTTAGCACACCTGCTATTTCTCCAAAATGATTTTGCATAAAGCAATCGGTTTACTTATTAATCCTGTAAGCTTTCAATCTAAAAAAAGAACCACTCTTCCTCACCGGAAAGAATGGCTCTTACAAAATATCATTGAATCCAATGGAAATTACTTGGCAAAGTAGCCTTCCACAAAAGCTCTGAGCTCGTCTTCCCGTTTGTTTTTCTCCACAATCTTTCCGGTTTTATCAACCAGCAGGCTGCTCGGGATACTGCGTATCGCATACTCCTGTGCGGCCGCATTGTTCCAGTAAGCCAGATCCGAAACGTGTGTCCAGGTAAGGCCGTCATCAGCAATTCCTTTCAACCATGCATCTTTATCGCGGTCGAGCGAAACACCGAAAACGGTAAACCCCTGATCTTTAAAATCGTTGAAAACGGCCACCACATTGGGGTTTTCCCTGCGGCACGGACCACACCACGATGCCCAGAAATCAAGCAATGTCAATTCATTCTGCGAATAAATATCCGAGAATTTTATCGGGTTTCCATCCGGGTCGTTCTGCGTAAAATCAGGAGCAATCTGACCGATGGATACTTTTTTCATCTTTTCGATCTGCGTTTTCATATCCACAATCAACTGCACCTGCTGAATTTTTGGGTCCAGTGCATTGATCATTGAATCGAGTTCTTCCGGCTGCTTGCCATATTGAAGCTGGTTCAGGATAACCGGCGTTACATACGAAGCCGGATGACCTTTCACAAAATCTTCCTGAATCGTATTCATCCGCTCGCTGGCGCCTTCGTAAATTTCTTCCACTTTCGCCATCAACTCACTGGCTTTGGCAGTGTCGCCGGCCTGTTTAGCCGCAACCGACTCCTGGTACAGGTCCATGTATTCTTTTTGAATGGCTTTCAGTTGTCCGTCCAATGTAGCATACTCATCCTGTGTGGCAGAACCTTCAATCTTGATAAAGTTGATTGAATCAGCCTTTCCGGTAACCTTCATATTAGCGTTTTCAACAAAGATCAGGGCTTTTGCGCGTTGGCCCAAAACCGAAATGTAGTACATACTTGGATTCTCAACGGCTCCTTCCAACACAGCAACTCCGTCCACAACATCGGCCGTGTCGATACCAACAAAAGCGCCTTCTTTTCTTTCTTCAAGAACGATTTGTCCGTCTGCTCCTTCCAGGTTTACATCAATCTTAAAGCCACTTGGCTTGGAACAGGCAAACAATACAATACCAGCAAATAGTGCGAAATACTTTTTCATGCGTTTATATTTTAAAATTCAATGGAAACTCTTCCTCAGTTTTAATTTAAATTGATTGTTTTATTCAGGTGTTTTAGAAACTTCTTACAAAGAAGAAGAGATTCTCGTTAAAATGTTCTCTTTAGAATGTCGAATTTTAAGATTCGAAGATAATTATAATATTCAGCAGTCAATTAACATCTTATTCATTCTTTCATAAAAATATCTATGCATATATAAAATTGGGTAGATACTTCAATATGGGCTGAAAACGGCGGCTGGTATTCCCCTTTTAGTCAATCGTTAGCAGCGAAAGATTGGAGCTACCAACATTCTTTTTAAATTAGGAGTTCAATTACAAATGTCCATGACCAAAAAAATTGCTTTAGTTTTATCAGGCGGAGGCGCACGCGGACTGGCTCATATCGGGGTTATCGAAGAGCTGCTGAAAAGGGACTACGAAATTACCTCAATTGCCGGAACCTCGATGGGAGCCCTGGTTGGCGGTGTTTATGCCCAGGGAAAACTCACCGAATTTCGCGACTGGATGACCACGCTCGATCAGTTTGAGGTATTTAAACTGGTGGATTTTACGTTTAGTGCGGCCGGACTGGTAAAAGGGGAAAGGGTGCTGAACACCATCAAGGAGTTTATTCCTGACACCCGGATTGAAGACCTTCCGATTCCCTACTCTGCAACGGCAGTGGATATTATCAAGCACCAAGAAGTGGTTTTCCGAAGTGGAATGTTGTACGATGCCATCCGTGCTTCGATTGCCATTCCCACGGTTCTTACCCCGGTAAAAAAAGACGGGATGGTGCTGGTTGATGGAGGTGTGATGAACAACGTGCCTATTTCGAATGTAAAACGCACCGACGGCGACCTGCTCGCGGTGGTGCATGTAAGCGCCAATGTTCCGGTACTTCAGCCGGCTTTGAGTAAAAAAGAAATAAAAGAAAAAGAAAGCGCACACAAGAGGTGGCTGGCCAGTTTTACCGATTTTTTGGGAAATTCAAAGGAAAAGGAACACAGCCTTGGATTTTTATCGCTTATCGACAATACGCTTACCACCGGAATGTTACGGCTGGCACAACTTAGCATTGCAAGCGGCAACCCGGATATTTTGGTAGAAATTTCGCGCGATACCTGCGGAACGTACGACTTTTACAAGGCAGCTGAAATAATTGAAACAGGAAGACTGGCAGCCCGCCAGGTACTGGACCGGATATGACACGAATACTAATTATAAACAATGCGGAACCGGGTATCCGCGAATTTGCCGCTCCCATCGAACAAACGGTGAAGGAAACAGGAGCATACGCCGAATTTATTGAGTACAAAGATTGCTTAACCACCGCACTGGATGAATTTGACGGAATTATTCTCACGGGGTCGCCGCAGGGCGATGACATTGTGGAACATCATCGTCCCTATTTTGAATGGATTAAAACCTATGAAAAGCCGGTATTTGGCATATGCGCCGGCCACCACATCACAGGCTATTTATACGGCTCAACACTTTTGCGCAGCGAAGAACCCGAATCGGGAGATTTCATCGTAAAAATACTTTGTGAGGACCCTATTTTTAACGGCCTTTCTCCAACCTTCGAAGTACGACAAATGCACAACGACTCGGTAACACTCCCCGGGGATTTCACATTGCTGGCTACCGCAGAAACCTGCAAAAACCAGGTAATGAAACACAAAAAGAAATTGCTTTATACCACACAGTTTCACCCTGAGTTTTACAACCAGCAAATGATCAAAAACTTCGTAGCATTGTGTGTCCGTTAAACGAATAAAAACAAAGACCACCCGCCCAAGTGCGGATGGTCTCCCAAAACTGTGAATTAACACATATTTATTTACCGTATCATTTTTTTACATCGCTAAAGGTAGCACCCTGTGCATGAACCATATTTACAGCTCTTCCCGATGGGTCGGCGTTGTTTCTGAACGAAGCATCCCACTCAAGCGCCGCCGCAGTACTGCAGGCAATCGAAGCTTCTGACGGAACACATTTCGCTGCCGCATCCGAAGGGAAATGCTCGCTGTAGATCTCGCGGTACAGGTACTCCTCTTTATTCATGGGCGTATTAACCGGAAAACGATACTTCGCATTCTCCATCATCTCGTCGGTCACTTTTTCGGCCGCAATTTTTTTCAGCGTATCTATCCAGCCATATCCCACACCGTCAGAGAATTGTTCTTTTTGTCGCCAGGCTACTTCTTCGGGCAGGTACTTCGCAAACCCTTCGCGCAAACAGTGTTTCTCCATTTTTCCATCCTTTGCCATTTTTGCTTCAGGGTTAAAACGCATGGCCACATCCACAAATTCCTTGTCGAGGAAAGGCACGCGGCCTTCAACTCCCCATGCAGCCAGCGACTTGTTGGCCCGCAAACAGTCGTACATGTTCAGGCGGCTCACTTTACGCACACTTTCTTCGTGAAAAGCCTGGGCATTGGGCGCCTTGTGAAAATACAGGTAACCGCCAAAAATTTCGTCGGCACCCTCACCGGTCAGTACCATTTTAATTCCCATCGATTTTATCACCCGTGCCAACATGTACATGGGCGTGGAAGCTCGGACAGTGGTTACATCATAGGTTTCAATGTGGTAGATAACGTCTTTGATCGCATCTAAGCCCTCCTGGATGGTGTAGTGAATTTCATGGTGAATGGTGTTGATGTGATCGGCCACCTTTCGGGCAGCTGCCAGATCGGGAGAACCTTCCAAACCAATTACAAATGAGTGTAACTGCGGCCACCAGGCGGCTTTCTGGTCGTCCTCTTCCACACGGGTTGAAGAGAATTTCTTGGCCAGTGCCGATGTGATCGACGAATCAAGTCCGCCCGATAAAAGAACTCCGTAAGGAACATCCGACATCAACTGCCGGTGCACCGCTTTTTCGAGCGCTTCCGAAAGTTCATCCACATCCGCCGGGTTCTCTTTCACGTTGTCGTATTCTGTCCAGTCGCGCACATACCAGCGTTTCATCTCCCCATCTTTGCTGTAGAAATAATGCCCGGGAGGGAACTCTTCGATCTTGAAACAATAACGTTCCAGCGCTTTTAGTTCCGAAGCCACATAGTAATTGCCGTATTTATCCCAGCCCTGGTACAAAGGAATAATACCGATGTGGTCGCGGCCAATCAGATAGGCATCTTCTTCCTCATCGTAGAGGGCAAAAGCGAAAATACCATTCATATCATCCAGGAACTTTTCCTTTTTGTCACGGTACAAAGCCAGGATCACTTCGCAATCCGACCCGGTCAGAAATTCATAACTTCCGTCGTATCTTTTCCTGATCTCGCGGTGATTGTAAATCTCGCCGTTTACTCCCAGTATCAGTTTCCGGTCTTTACTGAACAAAGGCTGCCCGCCCGATTCAGGATCGACAATCGAAAGACGTTCGTGGGCAATAATGGCTTTTTCGCCACAATAAATTCCCGACCAGTCCGGTCCGCGGTGACGCAATTTCCGGGACATTTTAAGCACTTGAGGACGCAGCTCCTCTGCATTGATCCTCAAATCGAATACTCCTACAATTCCACACATATCTTTTTATTGCTAATAATCGTTCATAAAACTTCGTCAAAAATAATCACTTTGTTATAATATGAAAATATTTTATGACATTTTTCTTTTCTAATTAACACATTCAAAACACATAGATTCAAACAACATAAAATACGAAACATTTTAACATTCATTATTTCCCCAAACACCCCCTTCACAACACAGCCCTTCAACCAAAAAAAATACCTTTCCTCAACAATACCCCTTGAATTTTGAAAGACTACCCTCTAAAAAATCATTTTATTCACCAAAAGCACCCATTCAAACAATTAGTTCAAAAAAACATCTTTCATTCATTCATTTTGTCAAAATAAATTTCATTATCACGACATTTTCATCAAAACCGATCGCATTCCGTTCGGTAATCCGGGTATTTTCCTGCAATCATCAAAAGAAAACAAACGGCTACCTCCACCTGATTTTGTAAATTGCAGGCACGACTTATCACGTTGAGTCGGTTTTATTCTGAACGGACACTCATCTTTAAACCAAAAACAATGGACACCAGTATCTTTACCGACCTAAACCTCCGGCCTTGCACCGAAGACCTGAAAACACCACTTGGCAACAACTTTCGGCACTGGATGGAGATCAGGGATTATGTTTTCAGCCAATACCCGCAGGCAATGGAAGAATGGCATGTGTCGGTAAAAAAGTACGGCTGGAGCTTTCGGATAAAGGATAAGAAAAGAGCGATTGTATATTTGTCGCCCCGGCAGGGATATTTTAAACTGGTGATGGTGTTCGGGCAAAAAGCCACCGATAAAATACTGGCTGATCAGATCAACCCATCGGTTAAAGAAGAACTGATGGCCTCCAAGGCATACATGGAAGGCCGGGTTCTGCGGCTCGACATACACGACGGATCCCTGATAAACGACATTAAAAAACTGATCGATATTAAACTGGCCATTTAAGATGAAGAAAAATATAATAGTTACCGGAGGTGCGCAAGGCATTGGCAAAACGATGGTTGTAAACCTGTTGAAAAACGGATATGCCGTTACGGTGTTTGAAATTGACGAAGAAGCAATCGACGAACTAAAAGAAGAGGTCTCCGAAGAAACCGTGAGTATGTTTTGCGTGGATGTTTCGGATGAGAATTCGGTAAAGGACGCCATTTCATCGTCGGCTGAAATACATGGGAACATTTACGGATTGATCAACAACGCAGCCGTTGCGGCCAACAAGCCGCTCACCGACCTGAGCCTGGAAGAATGGAACCGCGTAATGGGAACCAACCTGACCGGGGCATTTTTGTGTTCAAAACACGTGGTTCCTTTTATGAAAGATGGCCGGATCATTAACATGGCATCCACACGCGCCCTGCAATCGGAAGCCGACACCGAAGCCTACTCGGCCAGCAAAGGCGGAATTATGGCGCTTACCCACGCGCTGGCAGCCAGTCTCGGGCCCCAAATAAAAGTCAACAGCATCAGCCCCGGCTGGATTGATGTTTCAGCAGTACGAAAGAAAGCCACTGCCCGGCAATGCATATTGAGCAAAGAAGACCATTCGCAGCACCCTGCCGGACGGGTGGGAAAAGCTTCCGACATTGCCAACATGGTACTTTTTCTTTTACAGCCCGAAAACGATTTTATAACCGGGCAAAATTTTGTGATCGACGGAGGAATGACCACGAAGATGATCTATGTGTAACGCGGGTAGGTTTTCCGAAAACTACACTTCGGAAGGCGAATAGTACTTACTCACCACATTCAGCTCATTGCTCAGCACCTCCAGCTCTTTCTCATCTTCGGCCCACCGAATGCTCTTCCGGATGCGGCTGAGACTTTGCTGCGTAATATTGAGATAGGACGAGATATCTTTTAGCTCGCAGTATTTTGCCACAGCCGGAAACTCGCGTAAAAAGTGCTTGTACCTTTTGTCGGCACACATAGTACGCAGCAGCGCCATTTTATAGTGGGTCATCCCCAGGTAATTGGCAACACCGGTAGTGGCAAACCGGGCTAGATCCAGGTTCGAGAACAGCAGTGAAATAAAAGGATCTCCCCGAAGTTCGATAAATTCGCAGTCGGTTACTGCTTCCAAAGTAATGCGCGAAGGATTGCTGTTAAAAAACGACACCGTCTCGCACAGAATAATCGGCGCTACCCGGAAATCATAAACAAAGGATTTTCCGTTAAAGTGATCTTCACATTTCACAATCCCTTTTCCCAGAAAACGCACAACCCGTTCAACGTGCATGTAATCCAACAGCCTCGTTCCTTTTTCCGCCCTGCGGAAACACATTAAGTCGCACATTTTTGCCCACGAAACCTCAGAAACCGGGCTGGTAGCTTTTATAAATTCGTAGAATTGATTCCGGTAATGCACGAAATTATCTTCGGGTACTGGCATAGTTTACGGTTTGAAAATGTTAGTGCCTTAAAAATAAAGAATCAACAGAAACAGAACCACCCTTTACCACCCTTCAAAAGCAGATTTTATCTTTTACATAATCTTGGGAGCTATTAGGCTTAGTCGCTTTGCTGCTCTTTCTATTTTGAAGGTCGATAGTAATTGATACTTTTGCTCACTACAGCTATTTTTATGCGATCCCCTTAGGGTACAGCTCATCCTTGATTCCAACGCGGGGAAGAGGAATTAAAACTGTCGTTGCTGGCTATCAGTAGTTAACCATTTCTGTAACCCAGCGGCCCGGCCTGTTAACTTTTTTGCCTCCCTGCGGCAATTTTTCTATTTCCTGTACAATTTTTGGCCGCCCTGTAAGGTTTTTTATCACCCTGTTGAAGTTTTTCTCAATCCTGTAGCTTTTTCCCCCGTCCTGTTTAACAGGGAGGGGTAAAAATGTAACAGGGAGGGTCAACAGCCTACAGGACGCCTCCCGGACCTACAGGGCAGCCCCATACCACGCAGGGCTCCTCTTAGGGAACCGTTCTCTCTAAAAAAGAACGGTTCCCTAAGTCCCCACAAGAGCCTAACCTCAACACCAGATAATCGCCCCAACATTTCGTCCGGAACTGCGAAACGCGCTTTTATCCACCCATCCCGCCGGACGAGGTTTGGTTTTCATCCCTAACCCGGCACTCCGTACCGGGCTATTAAGCTCCGACACCTTCAGCGTCGTAAAACCAGAAAATTATTTACAAATCGCGTCTCGCGGCCTCGGGCGGTGAGCCGAAAAACAAGTGAAGACGGCGTTAAAAGAGTTCGGCTGTTTGACCCCGAGAACTCGGGGGAGTTCTGAACTCTTAGCCGGCAATACGTAGTTTTTTCGTGCGAAGCGGGCGCAGCCTTGACTTTTCTGCTTCGTCCCGAGGACTCGGGATGAAGGCCTCCGGTAGGAGATTAAATCGCAAAAATGCTGATTAAAATTGCATTGCAAATGCAGAGCAACTTACCCCTCGTTGCAAACGAGGGACAGAGCAGTTGCGGCGGTCGGGATACGTTGGGAGCTATGAAAATCCAACGCATACAGCGTTGATCTGTACGATGCCCTAAGCGGGTTGAAACAGATAAAGCACGTAAATCAGGAATGACATCCTTTTGAAACATGATATCCTTATCGTACAATGAAACCATCCCAAAAAATAAGGAACCGTTCTCTCTAAAAAAGAACGGTTCCCTACTTCCCCTCACACAGATAAACCTGCGCTAAGGCAACAAGCGCTAAGCGGTTCGAAACCGCTAAGCGCGAAAACATTTAACCCGGCACTACGTAACGGGTTATTAGCCTTTGGACGGTAAAACCCTCAGAGTTTACTTACGAATCCAGGCTTTACCTGATTTCAGCATTTCCCTGCCCGACAATTCATTTAAAATAATGGTTGCCATCATGTACCAGGCCAGCAAGGCACAAACAATTAAAACGATTGCCGCCACCTTGTTAAATACGGGAAAGCCGAAGTGCCCCAAATCTAAAAAGATAAAGCCAGCCAGTAAGGTGGAAAAAGTTAATACCATAGCCGTGTGGATAAACAGTGATCCAACCCAGAATATGGCTGTCAGCAGTGTCCAGGCCACCAGGTAGTATCCAACATCGGTACCCGAAGAGCTGTAAACTCCCAAATGGTTCAATATCCAGATGATTCCCAGCCCAATCCAGAAAGCTCCGTAACTGGTAAACACGGCAAATCCAAAGTTATTTCCGGTTTTCTGTTCCATCAAGCCTGCCATTAACTGGGCCAATCCGCCAAAGATAAATCCCATGGCCACAACAGGTCCCAAACCAATTAACTCTAAATTGTGAAATTGAAGTAAAAGTGTTGTTAAACCAAACCCAGCCAGTCCTACCACTGCAGGATTCCCTAATTTTGCATTGTTCATTTACGATGTTTCTCCTGTATTAATTTGGGCGCAAAAATAGCAGAATAAGCGTCCGAACTCCGAAGCCCGAAAAATAAAGTTTGCACTCAAAACATTGTGTTAATGAACTTCAGCAAAAGCCCGATAATAGCTCATAGTTCAGTGTAATCATGTTTCTGGAAAAGCCACAGATTCGCTGTTCATTAAAGCATTTAAGCATTCTCTCCCTCAATCCATCAGTCCTTCAATCCCTCAGTCCCTCAACAAAAAAGAGCCACCCAAAAATGAGTGACTCTTGTATATCTTGAAGCTCGCGGCTTAAAGTCTTAGATCTCGAACTTGTAGTTACCCAGATCAGCCAGTTCTGATGAGCGGATAAACTCAGCATGTGCTTTTACCTGTCCTTTGGCAAAGTTCAGGTAGTTCTGAGCCGATTTCAGGAAGCTCTCGTCGCGGTTGCTATCCAGCACCAGCAGGTAGCCCATGATAATGTGGCCGGCCATTTCCACCAAACGACGGGCGTGGAAATCAACAAACTCGGTATCGTCGGCTGCCATTACTTTTTTCACGGCGCGTTCGTAATCGTCGGTTAAAATAATCAGCGAACGTTTCAGGTACTCCAACTTGGGCGATACACGCTCGGCTTCGTATTCACGAATCTGAGCCAGGTAAGAGCCGGTTGTTACGCCACGGATGGCGGCCACCACCTGCAACTGCGTAGTACCTTCGTAAATGGAAGTAATACGGGCGTCGCGGTAAATACGTTCCACCGGGTAGTCTTTCATAAAACCAGAGCCACCGTGGATCTGTACGGCGTCGTACGCCAGCTGGTTGCTGTATTCACTCGACATCCCTTTTACAAGCGGAGTAAAGATATCAGCCAGGCGCTGGTATTTTTTCATTTCTTCGCGCTCTTCTTTTTCCAGCGAACGCTCTTCGGCAATGTGCATGTAAGTTTTGTACATGTCAACAAAACGGGCTGTTTCGTACAACAAGGTACGCGAAGCATCCAGTTTCGCTTTCATCAGCGAAAGCATTTCGTAAACAGCGGGGAAACGGATAATGGCTTTCCCAAACTGCATTCTTTCCTTGGCGTAGGCCAATGCTTCGCGGTAAGCAGCTTCGCTCACCCCTACCGACTGCGCAGCGATTCCCAAACGGGCACCGTTCATCAGGGCCATTACGTATTTGATCAAACCCATTTTACGTGAACCTACCAGTTCGCCCGGAGCGTTTTTGAAAACCAGCTCACAGGTGGGTGATCCGATGATACCCATTTTATGCTCGATACGACGAACGGTCACACCACCGTCCTGCTTGTCGTAGATAAACATCGAAAGACCGCGACCGTCTTTTGTTCCCGGTTCTGAACGCGCCAGTACCAGCGAAATATCGCCGTCGCCGTTGGTGATAAAACGTTTTACACCGTTTAGCAACCAGGTGTGTTTCTTCTCGTCCCAGGTAGCTTTTAGCTGAACAGCCTGAAGGTCGGAACCTGCATCAGGTTCGGTAAGGTCCATGGCCATGGTATCGCCATTCGATACACGCGGCAGGTATTTTTCTTTTTGCTCTTCCGAAGCAAACTCGTTGATGGTTTCGGCACAGTCCTGCAAGCCCCAGATGTTTACAAAACCTGCATCGGCACGCGAAACAATGTCGGCTGCCATAATGTAGGGAACGATCGGGAAGTTCAGCCCGTCGTATTTGTAAGGTAAAGACATTCCCATTAAACCGGCCTGGTTCAGGGCGTCGATGTTTTCCTGGGTTCCGCGGGCATAAATTACGTGCCCGTCAACTACCTGAGGACCTTCGGCGTCGATGCTTTCCGCATTTTCAGCCACAATGTTTCCACAGATTTCGCCTACTACTTCCAGCACACGGTCGTAATTATCGATGGCATCCTCGTAATCCATCGGGGCAAAATCAAACTCTTTTTTGAAGGAATATTCCCGTTCTTTTAAGCGAACGATCTTTTCCATCAAAGGGTGGTTCAAATGAAATTTTAATTCGCTGTTGTCATTATAATAATTTGCCATTTTTCCGCAATTTAAAGGGTGAATTACTTGGTGTTCTTTTTGTAATACTTGATCATTTTAGGAATCACCTCGGCCACATCTCCGTTAATCACATAATCGGCAATGGCGTTGATCGGAGCTTCCGGATCGGTATTGATCGCGATGATCTGCGCCGATTCTTCCATCCCCGCACGGTGCTGAATCTGCCCCGAAATTCCGCAGGCAATGTACAGTTTCGGACGAACAGTAACACCGGTTTGCCCGATCTGGCGTTCGTGAGCTGTATACCCGGCATCCACCGCAGCGCGCGAAGCACCGACTTCACCCCCCAGCACATCGGCCAGTTCATACAACAGGTTGAAATTCTCTTTCGAGCCCATTCCGTAACCACCGGCTACCACAATCGGCGCACCTTTGATATTCAACTTGCTTTTTTCAACATGACGTTCGATGATCTCGACCACAAAATCGGTGTCGCTTACATATTTTGCCATATCAAGTTTTACCTCTTTCCCTTTGTATTTCGGATCGCGAATTTCTTTTTTCATTACCCCCTCGCGAACGGTTGCCATCTGCGGGCGACAGTCGGGGTTGATAATGGTTGCAATGATGTTTCCGCCAAAAGCCGGACGGATCTGGTACAAGAGGTTCTCGTAATTCTTGTCTTGTTTTTTATCGAAATGATCGCCGATCACCAGGCTGGTGCAGTCGGCAGTCAACCCGCTGTGAAGAGCTGAAGAAACACGTGGTCCCAAATCGCGGCCAACCGATGATGCTCCCATCAGGGCAATCTGTGGCTGCTCTTCTTTAAACAGGTTCACCACAATCGAAGTGTGTGGCAGGGTCTGATAAGGGCTCAGCCGTTTGTCGTCGGCAATATAAAGGGTATCTACACCGTAAGGAATGATCTGTTTCCCGATTTCATCGAGTTGATGACCGATGGCAATCGCCTCCAGCTTACAGTTCAGTTCATCGGCTAACGACCTTCCTTTGGTCAGCAGTTCCTGACTTACTTCAGCAACATGGCCGTCTTCTATCTCGCAATATACAAATACGCTATTCATAGTATTCTGATTTTAAGGGGTCCGTTATCCAATTGTATGACTTTCGATCAGCTCGATCATCATTGTTTCAATCTCTTCATCCAGGGCCGAAATCACTTTCGAGTCTTTCGCGTGCAATACCACGTTCTCTACGGTTTTCACTTTTGTAGGAGAACCGGTCAATCCGAGCTGAGAAGGATCCGTTTCGATATCGTTCACTGTCCACTCCGGAATGTTGAGGTCCGGACGATCGTTGTACATATGCGTGTAATCTTCGTTCTCTTTCTGCAATTCGGTAACCGTTTTGGCGTGTTTGTATTGCATCAGTCGTTTGGCGTTACGGGCACGGCAGTCGGGAGCTGTTCCGTTCACTGTCATTACCAGCGGCAGCGGGCACCGCACTGTTTCCACACCGTTTTCGAGCCTGCGTTTTACGGTAATCTTCTTGTCTTTCAACTCAATTACTTCTTCCACATAAGTGATCTGAAGCATTCCGAGTTTTTCGGCTACCTGTGGTCCTACCTGTGCGGTGTCACCATCGATGGCCTGACGTCCTGCAATGATGATGTCGATGTTACCCATTTTCTTCAGGGCTTGTCCCAGCGCATAAGAAGTTGCCAGCGTATCAGAACCGGCAAACGCTCGGTCGGTAAGCAAAATACCACCGTCAGCACCTCTGAAAAGACCTTCACGAATGATATCGGCAGCCCTTCCGGGGCCCATGGTTAAGATCTTCACGGTGCTACCCGGAAATTTATCTTTGATGCGAAGGGCCTGTTCCAGGGCATTTAAGTCCTCCGGATTAAAAATTGCCGGCAAGACCGCCCTGTTGATCGTCCCGTCAGCTTTCATTGCATCTTTGCCCACATTCCTGGTATCAGGAACCTGCTTGGCCAAAACAATAATGTTGTAAGCTTTCATCTTATTAAAGTTGTTTATTTTTCCATTGTATAAGATGGAACTCGCATATTCTTTCATCACCCCAGGTGCCAAAACATAAGTTACATGCTCGTTTCATCTATAAAAATTTGTTTATTGTTGCTGAAGTTTGAATTCCACCCGGAAGGGTAGCAAATGAATCAGTATGCTGAGAAGGGTGTTGATCAGAATTTTTTGATACTCATTCATGCAGCCCAATTTAGGTTCGATTCTCTTATTTCCTTCACCTCGCGAACGAGGCAAAATCCCTTCAAATTCTTTCTTTTAAAGCATGAAGAGAGGCAAATATAAAGATTCAGCCCAAAGAAATCAAGATGAAGAAGCCTCGCCAAATGCAAACGGAAACACAAAAAAAGCGATTGCCGTTCAACAGGAAAAATGATTCGTTTTCGACACGCTCAAACTCTTGTGTGACAACGCTTCGGAATAATAAGCCAGATTATTCTAAAAATCAACAGCAGGAAAGAGGCACTTAATTTATAACAATTTTAAGTTAGCATTTGCCCAAAAACATCCGTTTTGATACGCGATTGAGAACAGACAGCTCCCAAAGTACATCTGCGCCAAAAGTTTTCCTGAAAGCAACGAAAGTGGTAAAAAAGTACCTGCACACGGGCAGGTTTTTCATCGTCAACAATCGCCCTTACGGGCAGAATGACATAGCTTCGAATTATGTTATCAAGAATTTGCTGTACTGAATAATTTAGTATATTCAACCCTTGGGTTTTCAAACCAAATCTAACCAAATTAAAATGATAAGTCGGTTTATAAGAGCCGGCTTTTCTTTTTACTAAAACCGATGAAATACAAGGGTTTTACATCTGTCTACAACTTTTCACTGATGCCATTTCAAAACAGGTAGGTGATTCTAAACGCTATAATTTCTGCAATACAATTACCTCTTCCTGGCCGTCTTTGCTCAGCGAGATTTCCAGTTTGGCCGCCGTTAATTTGGCGACTCCGTTAACACTCCCTCCGTTGGGATTCACCCAGCTTATTGTAAACACATCTTCCAGACCAGAAGGTGTAAGTGTTGCTATTCTTTGCTGCTTTTTATACCCCAGCACTTCACCATTTAAGATCAGTAGTTCCTTTTTACTGTTACCGGCATCTACCACATCCACCAAATAAGTACCGTTGTAGTAAGGACTTACCGGTTTATAATTTTCGTCCACTTCTCTTTCGGTCTGGGTCTGTGTAACCGCCGGCGCTTTTTCGGTTTTTACCATCGCGGTAACTTTAGGAGCTGTGTTCGCTTTCTGAGGCAGTCCGCTTATGGTTGTGTTGACAGGCAACTCAGTTAGGTCCTTTAATGCATCCACCACCGCTTCTCCAAACCCTTCGCGGTAGTCTTTTGAACGCCCGGTTCCCTCGTTCGACCATATTACTTTGCTCATACAGTCTTTTAATTCCACCTTTACTTTGTTTCGCAGCAAACTCGATGCTTTCACCAAGTCTACTGTTAAAGTCTCGCAATAATCTTCCGGCATCTGGTTGGTGGCAAAAACACCTTTAATGGATTGCTTGTCCAACTCGGCCTGCACAACAGAGCTAAGGCCGTATGGATTAAGATCATTACCGAAATCGTCAAAATGAGTTGGAATTAATACGTATTTATAAGGTTGCTGGGCATTTACCGAAATACCCATCAGCAAAATGGCAAAAAGAATCAGATACTTCATTGTTATTCGTTTTTAGCGAACCGGCAAAAGATACGCTTGTACAAATATACCCGCGTTTTTGATTTCCGGTAGATTGCACCAAGCTAACAATTTTTTGCCATCTGAAGAAGCATCTGCCAATGGTTCTTTTCCCTGAACCAGAAAAAAGTGGTGACAATGAGTAAGCGTGTTTCCCGGGTGTCCATAAAAAAAGGCCTCCACTATTGTGAAAGCCTTTATGTTGGTTTGACACGAAATTATGCGTATTCCAAAACGAATTCGTTCTTAGGATTTCTCACCTTCTTCATTCCTTCCAGCCAATCGCCTTCTGCGTCTCTGTAGCCGATAGGAAGCATGGTAACACTTTTAAGCCCCTTTTTTTTCAGCCCTAGTAATTCATCGAGCTCATCACTGCTAAAACCCTCCATCGGGGTACTGTCAATCTTTAACTCGGCCGCCTGTGTAATGGCCAAACTAAATCCGATGTAAGCTTGCCGGGCGGTATGATTAAAGTTCTCCTCCGCCGTTTGGGGCAGGTATAAATCCTTTAGTTTGCTTGTATAAGCATCAAAGCGTCCCCGCGGTAAGTCGCGCTGGTCAGTGGTGTAATTATAAATCTGGTCGATTCTTTCTTCGGTATACCGGTCCCATGCTGCGAACACCAGGATATGCGAACAATCGGCCACGATTTGCTGTCCCCAGGCTATCGGCACAATCTTGTCTTTTAACTCCTGGTTAGAAATAACAATCACCCTGAACTGCTGCAAACCCGAAGAAGTTGGTGCCAAACGAGCAGCTTCCACAATTTTTGCCACATCTTCCTGTGATACTTTTTTGGTAGGGTCGTACTTTTTTGTGGCGTAACGCCAATTTAAATTTTCCAATAACATTTTCTGTCTCCTCAATTATTAGTATATCCAAACATCGTCAAATAAGATTAGGAAAATAAGTTTATTGATTTGCTACCTCGCAAGTTTCAGAAAAGCGGTATCTGCTTTTTCGGTTAAGGCAGGTTTTTAGTCTTGTTCAAGATCTTGGTAACAATTCGTTTCAGATCTTCGAGGTCTTCGCTTGTTAAACCGATATCGTTCACCACTTTCTCCGGAACCAGCACAGCTTTGCTTTTCAACGAGCTGGCTTTTTCGGTGAGTGTAATTTCAACTACCCGCTCGTCAGAACGTCTCCTGCACCGGTGAATTAATTCTTTCGCCTCCAGCCTTTTTAACAGTGGTGTAAGTGTTCCGCTATCCAGATTCAGTTTCTCTCCTATCTGGTTGACGGTTTGCACTTCGTTCTCCCACAATACCATTAAAACCAGATACTGCGGATAGGTAATATCCAACTCATCCAAAAAAGGACGGTACCTGTTAATGATTTCCCTTGATAATGAATATATCGGAAAACAAACCTGACTCTTTAACTGTAACTTTTCCTCCATAAGCGAGCACAAATATAGCCCACAATTATATTGCGCACAATTTTATTTTCCAAAATACAAATAATGAATCAACATTTAACATTCGGAGAACAAAACAAGGTGGTAGCGCTAGTTTGCAGGAGGCGATCATTCTACAACAGGTACAAAATAAAAGAGGAACCATTTCTGATTCCTCTTTCTATTTAGTGTAAGCTTTTTGTTACGCTTGTGCAGTAGGACCACCAAAATTCATTGGCGGCATCATGGGGTCAGATCCCGGTTTTACGTTCTTTATTGGCCCGTGCATGGCTTCATATTTTGCAATATTATCCTGAAGTGCCAATAACAAACGCTTTGCGTGTTCCGGTGTAAGAATTACTCTCGACTTGACATTCGCTTTTGGAATACCGGGCATAATCCGGACAAAATCCACCACAAACTCTGAACTGGAGTGCGTAATAACCGCCAGGTTCGAATAAGTCCCCTGAGCTACTTCCTCACTCAATTCAATATTGATCTGCTGTGACTTTTGTTTGTTGTCTTCCATATCTGCTTAACTTTTATGAATGTCTTCCGTCAACCAACCTGTCGTATTCTTCTTTCGAACCTACTACCAGGTTTTTGTATTCTTTCAGACCGGTTCCGGCCGGAATCAGGTGACCGCAAATTACGTTCTCTTTCAATCCGTCGAGGTAGTCTACCTTACCGTTGATCGCTGCTTCGTTCAGTACTTTGGTAGTTTCCTGGAACGATGCTGCTGACAACCAGCTGCGTGTTTGAAGTGCAGCCCTGGTGATACCTTGCAGAACCTGACTCGATGTGGCAGGAATTGCTTCCCTGGCTTCCACCAGTTTCTTATCCTTCCTACGAAGCTGAGAGTTTTCGTCTCTCAAACGACGGGCAGAAATAATCTGGCCAGCTTTCATTCCCTCTGCATCTCCCGGATCAACTACAACTTTTTTGCTGTAGATCCAGTCGTTTTCTGAAGAGAATTCGTTCTTGTCAACCACTTGTTTTTCAAGGAAACGGGTATCTCCCGGGTCAACGATCTCTACTTTACGCATCATCTGACGGATGATCACCTCAAAGTGTTTATCGTTAATTTTTACACCCTGCATGCGGTAAACGTCCTGTACCTCGTTCAGAATATACTCCTGAACAGCGGTCGGGCCTTTGATAGCCAGAATATCTGAAGGAGTGGTAGCACCGTCAGAAAGTGAGATACCTGCGCGGATATAGTCGTTTTCCTGTACCAGAATCTGTTTTGACAGTGGTACGAGGTATTTCTTCACATCACCGTTTTTAGCGGTAACAATAATCTCACGGTTACCTCTTTTGATTTTACCCAGTGAAACTTCACCATCCACCTCGGAAACAACTGCCGGGTTAGAGGGGTTACGTGCTTCGAACAATTCGGTAACACGCGGAAGACCCCCGGTGATATCGCCTGCTTTACCAGCAGCACGAGGAATTTTCACCAAGATAGTACCTGCTTTTACCTTCTGACCTGGAGTTACTGAAATGTGACCACCTACCGGAAGGTTATAAGAACGAATCATTTCGCCCGCGTCGTCCATAATTTTCAGAGACGGGTTCTTCGTTTTATCCTTCGTTTCAATGATTACTCTTTCGCTATAACCAGTCTGCTCATCCGACTCTTCACGGAATGTAATACCGTCAATCAGGTTATCAAATTCAACTTTACCTTCAAACTCTGTGATGATAACACCGTTGAACGGGTCCCATTCACAAATCAGGGTACCTTTGCGGATTTCCTGACCGTTTTTCACGTAAAGTTTTGCACCGTAAGGTATCGGGTGTGTCGACAACGGAATGTTGGTATTCTTGTCGATGATTTTGAGTTCAGCCAAACGACTAACCACAATATCCATCTCCTTACCATCTTCCGACTTGTGTTGTACTGCACGAAGTTCTTCGATTTCACAGTAACCATCGTATTTCGATTCGATAGTTGACTGAGCCGAAATGTTACCAGCAATACCCCCTACGTGGAAGGTACGCAGTGTAAGCTGTGTTCCAGGCTCACCGATCGACTGCGCAGCAATTACGCCGACAGCCTCCCCTTTCTGAACTTTAAGCCCGGTTGCAAGGTTACGGCCATAACATTTGGCACAAACACCTACTTTGGACTCACAAGTCAGTACCGAACGAATCTCAACGGTTTCAATCGGAGAATCTTCAATTACTTTTGCGATATCATCTGTAATTTCATCACCTGATTTAATGATCAGTTTACCATTTAACGGGTGATAAATATCGTGAACAGTTGTTCTACCAATGATTCTTTCGAAAAGAGAAGCAACTACTTCTTCGTTGCTCTTCACATCGGCAGCTACCAAACCACGCAGTGTTCCACAGTCGTCTTCCGAGATGATAACATCTTGTGCAACGTCTACCAAACGACGGGTCAGGTAACCAGCGTCCGCTGTTTTAAGGGCGGTATCCGCCAAACCTTTACGGGCACCGTGGGTAGAGATAAAGTACTCAAGTACCGAAAGTCCCTCTTTAAAGTTCGCAAGAATCGGGTTTTCGATAATCTGAGAACCGGTAGAACCTGATTTTTGTGGTTTTGCCATCAATCCCCTCATTCCGCATAACTGGCGAATCTGTTCTTTCGAACCACGAGCCCCCGAGTCAAGCATCATGTAAATAGAGTTGAACCCCTGACGGTCGGTACTTAAAGTTTTCATTACCGACTGTGTCAGTTTGGCGTTCGCATGTGTCCAAATATCAATAACCTGGTTGTAACGTTCGTTATTGGTAATGAAACCCATGTTATAGTTACTGATCACTTCTTCTACTTCCTCGTAACCTTCGCTAACAATTCCTTCCTTATCTTCAGGAATGATAACGTCGCCCAGGTTGAACGACAAACCGCCACGGTAAGCCATTGTGTACCCAAGGTGTTTGATATCATCAAGGAATTTAACGGTAACCGCATTACCACTTGTGTTGAACACATCGGTAATAATGGTTCTCAGCGATTTTTTGGTCAGAAGCTGGTTTACGTAACCGGCCTCGCGAGGAACAACTTCGTTGAAAATAACACGACCAACAGTGGTTTCGAGAATGTGTTTAAAGAACTCACCGTTCTCATCCACATCTTCTACTTTTACTTTGATGATTGCGTGCAAGTCGATGGATTTCTCGTTGTAGGCGATCATTACTTCTTCCGGAGAATAGAATGTCATACCTTCACCTCTTCCACCTTTACGCGGTTTGGTCATGTAGTAAAGACCTAATACCATGTCCTGAGAAGGAACCTGGATAGGCGCACCGTTCGCCGGGTTCAACAAGTTGTGTGATGCAAGCATCAACAACTGAGCTTCCAGAATGGCAGCATTTCCCAGGGGAAGGTGAACAGCCATCTGGTCGCCGTCGAAGTCGGCGTTGAAACCGGTACATACCAAGGGGTGCAACTGAATCGCTTTACCTTCGATCAAAACCGGCTGGAAAGCCTGAATTGACAAACGGTGCAGCGTGGGCGCCCTGTTCAGCATAACCGGGTGTCCTTTCAATACGTTTTCAAGGATTTCCCAAACAACCGGGTCTTTACGGTCAACTATTTTTTTCGCTGATTTTACTGTTTTTACAATACCTCTTTCGATCAACTTACGAATTACGAATGGTTTGTAAAGTTCCGCAGCCATGTCTTTCGGAAGACCACATTCGTGGATCTGTAGTTTAGGACCAACAACGATTACCGAACGTGCTGAATAGTCAACACGTTTACCTAAAAGGTTTTGGCGGAAACGTCCCTGTTTTCCTTTCAAACTGTCCGAAAGCGATTTAAGCGCACGGTTATTTTCAGTTTTAACAGCGTTTACTTTTCTTGAGTTGTCGAACAAGGAGTCAACTGCTTCCTGCAACATACGTTTTTCGTTACGTAAGATTACTTCAGGAGCTTTGATCTCGATCAATCGCTTCAAACGGTTGTTACGAATGATCACACGACGATACAAGTCATTTAAGTCGGATGTAGCAAAACGACCACCATCCAGCGGCACCAACGGACGCAAATCCGGAGGAATTACCGGAACCACGCGAACGATCATCCATTCGGGACGGTTCAGGTTTTTGCTGGCACGGAAAGCTTCTACTACCTGCAATCTTTTCAGCGCTTCGTTTTTACGCTGTTGAGATGTTTCAGTATTGGCTTTGTGTCTCAGGTCGTACGACAGTTCATCCAGTTCAAGCTTTGCCAAAATATCGTAAAGAGCTTCTGCTCCCATTTTTGCAATAAACTTGTTTGGATCATCATCGTCCAGGAACTGGTTTTCTTTTGGCAGCGTATCCAGAATATCCAGGTACTCTTCCTCGGTAAGAAAATCAAGATCCTTTACGCCATCCTGTCTCTTAATACCTGAATTGATCACAACATAACGTTCGTAGTAAATGATCGAATCCAGTTTTTTAGTTGGCAAACCCAGCAGGTAACCAATTTTGTTTGGCAACGAGCGGAAATACCAAATATGTGCTACAGGCACCACCAGCGAGATGTGTCCCATTCTTTCGCGGCGAACTTTTTTCTCTGTTACTTCCACACCACAGCGGTCGCAAACGATCCCTTTGTAACGGATACGCTTGTACTTTCCGCAATGGCATTCGTAGTCTTTAACAGGTCCGAAGATACGCTCACAGAATAAACCGTCTCTTTCAGGCTTGTAGGTTCTGTAGTTAATGGTTTCCGGTTTCAAAACCTCGCCGTATGATCTCTCCAGAATTTCTTCCGGTGAAGCCAAACTGATCGAAACTTTTGAGAAACTCGTTTTTGCTTTATTATCTTTTCTGAATGCCATAATTCAAATTAAATTCAATTAAACTGAACCTTTAAAATATCCTACTCCATGCGAACGCTTAGTCCAAGACCACGCAATTCGTGTAGCAGTACGTTCAACGACTCCGGAATACCAGGCTGCGGCATCGGTTCACCTTTTACAATGGTTTCGTATGCTTTTGCCCTACCCATTACGTCGTCCGACTTAACGGTCAGAATTTCCTGAAGGATATGAGAAGCACCAAAAGCTTCAAGCGCCCAAACCTCCATCTCACCAAAACGTTGACCACCAAACTGAGCTTTACCACCCAATGGTTGCTGTGTAATAAGTGAGTAAGGACCGATTGAACGTGCGTGCATTTTGTCTTCTACCATGTGGCCCAGTTTCAACATGTAGATAACCCCTACGGTTGCAGGCTGGTCAAAAGGTTCACCGGTTTCACCGTTGATCAAACGTGTTTCGCCAAATCTTGGGATACCAGCTTTGTCAGTATATTCTGTAACTTCCTCTAAACTGGCACCATCAAAAATAGGAGTGGCAAATTTCAGCCCCAGCTCTTTTCCGGCCCATCCAAGAACCGTTTCGTAAATCTGTCCAAGGTTCATCCTCGAAGGTACACCCAGCGGGTTCAAAACAATGTCAACCGGTGTACCGTCTTTTAGGAACGGCATATCTTCCCGACGAACAACGCGCGATACAATACCTTTGTTACCGTGGCGACCTGCCATTTTATCCCCAATCTGAAGCTTACGTTTCTTAGCAACGTAAATCTTCGCCAACTGAATGATACCGGCGGGTAGTTCATCTCCAATAGTAACATTGTATCTTTCGCGACGAGAAACCGCTTCGGCTTCTTTGCTCTTCATGATGAAGTTGTTGATCACACGGAAAATCAGATCGTTTTTATCTTTGTCCGTTGTCCATTTTGCAGGATTAACGTTCATATAATCGATCTCCTGAAGTTGTTTCAGAGTGAATTTCACTCCTTTGGCAACTACTTCAGTTCCGTAATAATCTTTAACACCTTGCGATGTTTTTCCGCTTACCAAAGTGAAGAGTTTGTCTTCAAGTTTTGCTCTTAAAGCTGCAATGTCACGATCCAGTTTTTCATCGATCTGATCAAGCAGCGTTTTGGTAGCCTTACCTTTTTTGTCTTTGGTAACGCGCGAGAACAATTTTTTATCGATCACAACACCTGTTAATGAAGGAGAAGCTTTCAATGAAGCATCTTTCACATCACCGGCTTTGTCACCAAAAATCGCCCGTAACAGTTTTTCTTCCGGAGAAGGATCAGATTCACCTTTTGGGGTAATTTTTCCGATCAGGATATCTCCCGGTTTTACGTTGGCACCGATACGGATCAAACCATTCTCATCAAGGTTGCGTGTTGCTTCCTCACTAACGTTTGGAATATCGGAAGTAAATTCTTCCACACCACGCTTGGTATCGCGAACTTCGAGGCTGTATTCGTCTACGTGAACCGAAGTGAAAACATCTTCACGAACGATTCTTTCCGAAATCACGATCGCATCCTCGTAGTTATATCCCTGCCATGGCATAAATGCCACCATCAGGTTCCTTCCCAATGCCAGTTCTCCGTTTTCAGTTGCGTAACCTTCCGTCAGAATCTGACCCTGCTTAATGCGCTGGCCTTTTTCAACGATTGGTTTCAGGTCAACTGTGGTTCCCTGGTTGGTTTTGGTATATTTCATTAAATTATAGGTTACCACTTCAGGATCGAAGCTTACAAAGCGATCGTCTTCTGAAACGTCGTAACGCACTATAATTTGCTTAGCATCTACAAATTCGATAACACCGTCGGCTTCGGCTTTCACCATTATGTTTGAATCGGCGGCAGCTCTTCCTTCCAGACCGGTACCAACGATCGGCGCTTCTGGACGAAGCAGCGGTACGGCCTGACGCATCATGTTCGATCCCATCAATGCACGGTTGGCATCGTCGTGTTCAAGGAAAGAGATCAGTGATGCTGCCACAGAAGCAATCTGGTTAGGACCTACGTCCATCAATTCTACCTCTTGCTTTTCAACAACCGGGTAGTCACCATCCAAACGTGCTTTTACACGCTCATTAACAAAGTATCCTTCTTCGTCGATCGGCGCGTTTGCCTGTGCAATGATTTTTCCTTCTTCTTCTTCGGCTGTTAAATAAACAGCACCTTCAGGAGAAAGGTCTACTTTACCGTTTTCAACTTTACGGTACGGAGTAGAAATAAAACCAAGGTCGTTGATTTTGGCGAACACACACAAAGAAGAAATCAAACCGATGTTCGGACCTTCCGGTGTTTCAATCGGACACAAACGTCCGTAGTGAGTGTAGTGAACGTCACGAACCTCAAAACCGGCTCTTTCACGCGAAAGACCACCAGGTCCCAGTGCCGACATACGACGTTTGTGCGTCATCTCGGCCAGCGGGTTCGTTTGGTCCATGAACTGCGACAGTGCGTTGGTTCCAAAGAATGAGTTGATAACCGACGAAAGTGTTTTTGAGTTGATCAGGTCGATCGGAGTAAACACCTCATTATCGCGTACGTTCATACGTTCGCGAATGGTACGGGCCATACGAGCCAAACCTACACCAAACTGGTTGAACATTTGCTCGCCTACGGTACGTACCCTACGGTTACTAAGGTGGTCGATATCGTCAACATCGGTCTTAGAGTTCACCAACTGAATGAGGTTCTTGATAATCTCAATGATATCCTCTTTGGTTAACACTCTGTTTTCCATGTCAACATCCAGACCTAACTTTTTATTGATCCGGTAACGACCAACTTCTCCCAAATCATAACGTTTGTCAGAGAAGAACAACTTATCAATTACGTCGCGGGCAGTCGCTTCATCCGGCGGTTCTGCGTTACGTAACTGACGGTAAATGTGCAACACTGCTTCTTTTTCAGAGTTACACGGGTCTTTCTGAAGGGTATTGTAAATAATGGCAAAATCCTGCTGATTCTGATCTTCTTTGTGCAGAAGAATGGTTTTCACCCCAGAATCCAGGATTTCTTCAATGTGGTCTTCTTCGATCTCTGTTTCACGATCGATAATAACCTCATTACGTTCAATTGATACCACTTCACCTGTATCTTCATCAACGAAATCTTCAACCCACGATTTCAACACACGGGCGGCCAGTTTGCGACCCACTAATTTCTTTAAACCTGTTTTGGAAACTTTAATCTCATCGGCCAGATCAAATATTTCAAGAATATCTTTATCGCTTTCAAAACCGATGGCACGTAAAAGAGTGGTAACAGGTAATTTCTTTTTCCTGTCAATGTAGGCAAACATCACACTGTTGATGTCGGTGGCAAATTCGATCCACGAGCCCTTAAACGGAATAATACGTGCTGAATAAAGTTTGGTACCGTTGGCATGCATGCTCTGTCCGAAGAATACTCCGGGAGAACGGTGTAGCTGAGAAACGATAACCCTTTCTGCTCCGTTTATGATGAAAGTACCTTTTTCGGTCATATACGGGACAGTACCAAGGTAAACGTCCTGCACTACCGTATCAAAATCTTCATGTTCCGGATCGGTACAGTAAAGTTTTAACTTTGCCTTTAATGGTACACTAAAAGTTAGACCACGTTCGATACATTCTTCGATGCTGTATCGAGGAGGATCTACCTGATAGTCCAGAAACTCAAGAACAAAGTTGTTCCTGGTATCTGAAATGGGGAAGTTTTCTTCAAAAACTTTGAACAAACCTTCATCCTTCCGGTGATCGGGAGTGGTTCTTAACTGAAAAAAATCTTTAAATGATTTAACTTGTACTTCTAAGAAGTCAGGGTAATCAAACCTGGTTTGTGTTGAGGAAAAATTAATCCTCTCTTGTGTTGTATTTACTGTCATGTATTTATACAGGTTAATGATATAAAATATAAATACACAAAAAGGTTTAGAACCCAACTTGCGTAGGATTCTAAACCATATTACCTATGAAAATAGGTAGCAATGCGTTATTTCAATTCTACTTCAGCTCCGGCTTCTTCCAACTGAGCTTTCAGCGCTTCAGCTTCTTCCTTTGAAACTTTTTCTTTCAAAGCTTTTGGAGCACTGTCAACTACTTCTTTTGCTTCTTTTAAGCCAAGACCTGTTAATTCTTTAACGAGTTTAACAACTGCAAGTTTAGAGGCACCTGCTGATTTCAGAATCACGTCAAACTCAGTCTGTTCAGCAGCAGCTTCTTCGCCACCGCCAGCGGCTGGGCCTGCAACTGCAACTGCAGCAGCAGCTGGTTCAATACCATATTCATCTTTAAGGATGCCAGCTAATTCGTTAACCTCTTTAACAGTCAAGTTTACCAACTCTTCTGCAAGCTGTTTTAAATCTGCCATTTTTATTACTTTTTAAATTATTTCGTAAAAAATTATTTTTTCTCTTTCAGTGTCTCAAGAACACCATGAATAATAGTACCACCTGATTGCAGCTGACCAACAACTGTTTTGATCGGTGATTGTAAAAGGGCCACAACGTCTGCGATAAGCTCGTTTTTAGATTTAACTGAAACAAGCGCGTCGAGTTGTTCTGCTCCCATGTAAACTGATTCTTCAACAAATGCAGCCTTTAAAACAGGCTTCTTTTTCGTTTTGCTGAATTCTTTGATCAGTTTTGCAGGAACGTTACCTGTTGAGGTAAACATTACCGTTGTATTCCCTTTAAGTGCATCGAAAATCTCTTCAGCATTCTTTGACGAATTCTCAAGAGCTTTACGTAAAAGAGTATTCTTAACAACAACCAGTTTTACATCTTGTTTAAAACATAGTCTCCTTAAATCACTGGTATCGGCAGCATTTAATCCACTAGTGTCTGTCAGATAAAAATGGTCGTATGAATCTATCTGTTCTTGTAAATTATTGATAATAACTTGTTTCTCTGAACTCTTCATAATTCCTATTTTTATTCTGCAAACGACTTAGATTCTACCTGAATACCAGGGCTCATGGTACTGGATAAATAGATACTCTTAATGTAGGTTCCTTTTGCAGCTGTTGGCTTCAGTTTGTTGATCGTGTTGATAAACTCAACGGCATTTTCCTTGATCTTTTCGGGAGTAAATGATACTTTACCGATAGATGTGTGAACAATACCAAATTTATCCACTTTAAAATCAATCTTACCTTGCTTAACTTCCGATATTGCTTTACCAACTTCCATGGTTACGGTTCCACTTTTTGGGTTTGGCATCAAACCACGTGGTCCAAGGATACGCCCCAGCGCACCTACTTTTCCCATAACCGGAGGCATAGTGATGATTACATCAATATCTGTCCAGCCACCTTTAATCTTCTCAACGAAATCGTCGAGACCTACATAGTCAGCTCCGGCATCTTTAGCTTCCTGTTCTTTGTCAGGAGTAACCAATGCCAAAACACGTACCTCTTTTCCGGTTCCATGGGGTAACGAAACTACGCCTCTAACCATCTGGTTAGCTTTTCTTGGATCAACTCCCAAGCGTACATCAATGTCAACAGAAGCATCGAACTTAGTAAAAGTAACTTCTTTTACCAGTTGTGCCGCTTCGTCAATTGAGTAAACTTTTCCTTTCTCAAGTTTTTCCAAAGAAGCTTTTTTATTTTTCGTAATTCTGCCCATCGTAAAAGATATTTTTAGTTATTAGAATGGTGAAGTACCTTTTACGGTAATTCCCATACTTCTGGCAGTTCCAGCTACCATTCTCATTGCTGATTCCACTGTAAAGCAGTTCAGGTCCGACATTTTGCCTTCGGCAATTTGTTTTACCTGATCCCAGTTCACTGAACCCACTTTTTTCACGTGAGGTTCTGATGAACCGCTTTTTACTTTAGCAGCTTCCAACAGCTGAATAGCTACCGGAGGTTGTTTAATTATGAAGTCAAACGACTTGTCTGCATAAACAGTAATGATCACCGGAAGCACTTTCCCTGGTTGGTCCTGTGTTCTTCCGTTGAACTGCTTGCAGAACTGCATAATGTTTACCCCCTTGGCTCCTAATGCTGGTCCTACCGGTGGTGAAGGGTTAGCAGCACCACCTTTGATTTGTAATTTAATTAATGCAGCAACTTCTTTCGCCATAACAATAAATTAAAGCGTTACTATTCCTTTTCGACTTGCATAAAGCTAAGTTCCAAAGGAGTTTTACGACCAAAAATCTTCACCATCACTTGCAGCTTCTTCTTCTCTTCATTGATTTCCTCAATGGTTCCGTTAAAGCCGTTGAATGGTCCATCGATAACTTTCACAGTTTCTCCTACCACATATGGGATATTGATTTCTTCGTCGGTTTCAGCTAATTCATCCACACGACCTAAAATCCTGTTTACCTCGCTTTGCCGCATCGGTACCGGATCTCCACCCTTGGTGTCGCCTAAAAATCCGATTACGTTTGGAAAATTCCTTAGTGTGTGTGCAACTTCACCCACTAAAGCGGCTTCGATTAAAACATATCCCGGAAAAAAGTTTCGCTCCTTACTGATTTTCTTACCATTTCGGATTTGATAGACTTTTTCCGTAGGAATGAGAACCTGATCAACAAAACCTTTTAGATCTCCGTTTGCGATTTCGTTTTCGATATATTCCTTTACCTTCTTCTCCTTGCCTCCAATCGCACGCAGAACATACCATTTTTTACTATTTTCGCTCATCTCGACTTAAAGGTTTTGAATTAATAAAATAATCCATAAATAAAACTCATTATGTTTCTGAATGACAGATCCATAAAGAAGATAACTAATGATATAATAAAGGAAGCAATCATTACTACCAGTGCGCTACTTTGTAGCTCTTTCCAAGTAGGCCATGTTACTTTGTGTACGAGTTCGTCGTACGCCTCTTGCAAGTAAATTTTTAATTTCATGTGATAACTTTATTATCTACGCAACAAATGAAACCTGCGTAATCTTCTCTTTCCTTAAGAGAAAAACTTATGCATGCTTCATTCTAAAGGTTCTTTGTTTTAGTACGAAAGGTAAGCTTCGAACTTACTGTTTACAACCACTCCCTTCTGAGATTCTTTCGTGAGTAGTCCCGGGCCGAAACCCGGGACTAATATCTTATTGAAATGTATTATTCAACAATTTCAGTTACCTGACCAGCACCTACAGTACGTCCACCTTCGCGGATTGCGAAACGAAGACCAATGTTCAGAGCCACTGGGTAGATCAATTCTACTTCGATTGATACGTTATCACCAGGCATAACCATTTCGCGGCCAGCTTCCAGATGAATTTCACCAGTTACGTCTAAAGTACGCAGGTAGAACTGAGGACGGTATTTGTTGTGGAATGGAGTGTGACGTCCACCTTCTTCTTTTTTCAATACGTAAACCTCAGCTTTGAATCTTTTATGAGGAGTGATTGAACCTGGTTTTGCCAAGATCTGTCCACGTTTGATTTCTTTTTTGTCAACACCACGCAACAACAAACCTACGTTGTCACCAGCTTGTCCATCATCCAAAATCTTACGGAACATTTCCACCCCTGTACATACAGTCTTACGACCTTCTGCACCCAAACCAATCAACTGCAGTTCATCCCCAGTGTGAACAACACCAGTTTCGATACGACCTGTTGCTACAGTACCACGACCAGTGATCGAGAATACGTCTTCAACCGGCATCAAGAATGGTTTGTCAATATCACGTGGAGGCAGCGGAATCCAAGTATCACAAGCTTCCATCAATTCCAATACTTTTTCTTCCCATTCTGGTTCACCATTCAATGCACCAAGTGCAGAACCTTTGATTACTGGAGTATTATCGCCGTCGAATTCATAGAAATCGAGCAATTCACGGATTTCCATTTCAACAAGCTCCAATAATTCTTCGTCATCAACCATATCCACTTTATTCATGAATACGACCAATTTAGGTACGTTTACCTGACGAGCAAGAAGAATGTGCTCACGAGTTTGTGGCATCGGACCGTCAGTTGCAGCAACTACAATAATAGCACCGTCCATCTGAGCAGCACCAGTTACCATGTTCTTAACGTAGTCGGCGTGACCAGGACAGTCAACGTGTGCATAGTGACGAGTAGCTGTTTGATACTCTACGTGTGCGGTGTTGATAGTAATACCCCTTTCTTTTTCTTCCGGAGCATTGTCAATTTGGTCAAATGCCTTAACTTCTGACCATCCTTTTTTAGCTAATACCATAGTAATAGCTGCAGTCAGGGTAGTCTTACCATGGTCAACGTGGCCAATAGTACCAATGTTAACATGGTCCTTATCCCTTACAAACGTTTGTTTAGCCATAATTGCAAAATTTTAATTTATTTATCTTTAATTCATCTGAGCCGAAGACGAGAATTGAACTCGTGACCTCATCCTTACCAAGGATGCGCTCTACCCCTGAGCTACTCCGGCCTTATACACAAGAAGAGATGGGAATCAAGAGCAGTTTTTTTTACTCTAAATTCCGATCCCTAAATTGAGCGGGAAACGGGACTCAAACCCGCGACCCTTAGCTTGGAAGGCTAATGCTCTATCAACTGAGCTATTCCCGCTTATACTTTCCACGCAAAAAATGCGGTGCAAAATTACAACTTTTTTCCAAACTACCGAACAAAAAATTCACTATGTGATAAAATCAATGAATTTTTCTTGTACTTCGGTCAAAATCAAGCAAAACCATCAAACTAAATCTTGCCTTAATTTCCTCGAAAGCCCAATATATTCAGCTGTTGTAAGAACGCCCCTTAAAAGGGTTTGCAAATGTAAAAATTATATTTTAAAAACCTAAAACTTGATCGTCAAATTTTAAATTTTATTTGTTTTTAAGCTTCTCTTTGTATTTATCGATTTGCTTTTTGAGTGCATCTGCCGCCAGATCAATAGCTTCCTCAAAAGAGTCAGCCTGTTTCTTCGCGAATAAATTGTCTTGTGCAGGAATTGAAAGCTCTAACTCAGCAACCTTATTATTTGCTGTTTCAGGCTTAATAACTTTTAAAGTTACCTCAGCCTTGATAATGCCATCAAAAAAAGTATCCAGTTTCCCTACCTTTTTATTTACGAAATCCACCAATTTCTGATCGGCATTAAAATGTACTGAATTAATTTTTACTTCCATAATTAATCGTTTTTATCACCACGAGGGTGGGCTTGTTTATAACTATCGCGCAGCTTCTCGAAGGTTGTATGTGTATATACCTGGGTCGCTGCTAAATTTGAATGTCCTAACAACTCTTTTACCGCATTTAAATCGGCACCTCTGTTCAATAAATGTGAGGCATAAGTATGGCGCAAAACATGGGGACTTCTCTTTTCCAGCGAGGTTACCTTTCCCAAACTACTCTTTACCAATCGGTAAACAAGTTTTTCGTAAACCTGCCCCCCCTTATCTGTCACCAGTAAATACTCGGTCTTATGCCCAAACTCTTTGTCTCGTGCTCCAATATAATCATTTAATAGCTCGTTTATCTCTCGCGGATAAGGAATCACTCTTTCTTTTTGCCTTTTTCCCAAAACCCGGATCAAATATTCCTTTGAGTCGATGTCCCGGTCACGCAATCCGATCAGTTCTGACAACCTCATTCCTGTTCCGTAAAACAACGAGAGTATCAATTTATCCCTAACGCCAGAAAAAGTACTGTCAAAAACCAACCCGTCATCCAGTAGATGATTCAAACTGTTTTCATCTACAAATGCGGGGAGTTTCTTCCTCACTTTTGGTAAAGTAAGATTTACCGCCGGATTGGAAGCAACAATCTCTTCGCACATTAAATAATTATAAAAAGACTTCACCGAAGTTACTTTTCGATGAATACTTCTTGGAGTCAATCCTTGCTCCATAAGCTCGAGCAGCCAACTTCTCACCGAACCGGAAACAACCTCTTTAACATGAAATTCCCCGATCACTTTTGTGTAAAAATCCACAAACTGATCGAGGTCATTTTTATATGCCACTACCGTATGAGGAGAGTACCTCTTCTCATACTTCAAATAGTTGATAAACGATTCCTGATAACTCATCGGCCATCTCTACAAAAAACCAGGAACCACTAAACTAGTTAGTCTTCCTGTTGCTGCAAACCTTGTACGTAAGCTGCTTTCTTCAACTCTTCCCTTCTTTTTACTGAAGGTTTGGTAAATTTCTGACGTTCGCGTAATTCCTTGATTACACCTGTCTTTTCGAATTTTCTTTTGAACCTTTTTAAGGCTCTTTCAATATTTTCGCCCTCTTTTACCGGAATAATAATCATATCTATCGGTTTTTACTTTTTTAAATTGAGGCGCAAATTTAGAAATTATTCATACTATATCAAATTTAAAGTAAAAAAATAATAATTCCTATCTGCTAAATTCAGTTTTAGGATTTTTAACGACAGGTAAGATACGGTCTGACGCGCTCAAATGTAACGTCATCAAAGCTCTGTAATGCTGCAACTTCTGCAATACTTTTGAACGCCCCCAGCTTTTTTTTTCTATCCAAGATCTGAGCTACCTGCTCCTTCGACAAATACGGATGATGCAACAACTCGGCAAACTCCAAGAAATTGATCCTCATTTTCCGGATCTCAAGAGTGTCCACGTAAACATAGTCTTCCAGCCCGTAAAAAGTATCCTCCGGGAAGTTATAAACCTCCAGCAGTTGTTTTGGGGAATAGTAACCTCCCAGCAATTCACGGTAACGAATGATTCTTTTTGCATAGGCAGGTCCAATTCCAGGCAATTTTGTCAGCAAAGCAGAGTCAGCACTATTTAATTCAACCATTGGAATCTCATCAAAAGATGGAACCATCACTTCCTTTATCGAATCAAGCTTTATATATGGTTTTACTTTGACGAACAGAACAGAGTCCACTCCGTAAATTTTGAGAATGTCATCTGCTTTTCGAAATACGCCACCGCTTAAACGGTAATTTACCAGGTTGCTTGCCTGATAATTAGTAAAGCCCATCGCCTTCAACTCTTCTTCTGCAACTGTATTCGGATCGAAGTAATCCAGAGCTTCTACTTTGGGCTTATCTATTCTCGAAGTTGAAGATCTTGGCTTCTCTAAAGGAATTACCAGGTACTTCACCACCACCTCATAAATAGAATCTGTCATTCCATATATTTTACGGAAATCACTGGCCGTTTTAAACCTCCCTCCTGCTCTCCGATACGATATTATATTTCTTTTTACCGGTTCCGGAATGTCCAGTGAATCAAGTTGAGGGCCTGAAATACTATTGGGATTAAATGAGAAAAGCCTCCTTGATTCATTGTCCGGGATCTCCATTTCAGCTTCCCACTCTTCCATTAGTTTCTTTATCTCAGAAAAATCGGTTCCCTCTTTTGGCGGCAAGTAATCTACCAGGCCGTTTATGAGCACAGAAACCAAAAGAAGACCCGCCAATATAAGTATACTATTTCGATCCGACCTTAAATAGGCAAGGTATTGACGTTTTATGCGTTGTAGAAACTTCTTCATTGTGTTCGGAAATAGAGATGAAGATTAGCACGTTACAAGTTATTAAAAATGAACGAGTAAAGCAACGCATAAACAAAGCCGGGTTTACCGGCTTTCATAAATTCAAATATCGTTTCTAGGTTATTCCCTTTATAAAAAGTGCAGCAACGGCTATTATCCCTATGGCCACCGGAGCAATGTACCGGATGATAAAAAAGACAACTTTATAAAGCGATGATTTCAACTCGCCCTGGTTGCTTATCTCGTCCATGAAGTTGATTTTGCCCAATTTCCAGCCGACAAATATTACAATTAACAAGGCTCCAAAAGTTAACATGATGTTGGCCGAAGCAAAATCAAGCAATCCAAATATTGTTTTTCCGAAAATGAGGAAATCACTCAATACGCCAAACGACAATGTTGCCAACACTCCCAAAATACTAATGGAAACAGAGGCAATTAATGTAGCCTTTCCTCTCGATAATCTTAATTCTTCCTTCAAATAGGCAACCACAACTTCCAGCACCGAGATGGTGGAAGTGAGAGCAGCCACACACAACAGGAAAAAGAAAATAACAGCAAACACCACACCTCCCGGCATCGCTTTAAATACATTGGGTAGCACTTCAAAAACCAAACCCGGGCCGGGAGACATCTGGTCAACCGATCCAACAGAAAAGGCAAAAATGGCCGGAATTACCATCAGACTTGCCAGGATGGCGATGAAGGTATCAGTAAAAGCAACCTGAGAGGCTGTCTTCAAAAGGTGATTGTCTTTTTGAATATAGGAACCGTAAGTTATGAGCGTTCCCATGCCGATGCTCAACGAGAAAGCCGCTTGTCCCAGGGCCATCAAAACCGTCTTAAAATTAACGACCGACCAATCGGGGATAAACAAATAACGAATCCCCTCGCTGGCGCCGGGTAAAGTAACCGAACGCACCACAACCAGCGCAATCAGAATAACCAATACCGGCATAAGTATTTTGGTGAACTTCTCGATACCCTTTTTGATTCCGCCATACACCACCAAACCCGTGATTACCATAATCACCAATTGCCAGATAACAGGACGCGCCGAACTTGAGCTAAAATTGGCAAAATTCGACACCATATCATCGGTATGCAACAGCTTTCCACTGGCTGCCTGAACCAGGTATTCCAAAGTCCAGCCGGCCACCGCGCTGTAAAACGAAAGAATGGCAAAAGCGGTTATAATGCCAAGCGAACCTACGAGGTACCAGGGAGTTTTAGGAGCAAGCTTCTTAAACGAGCCAAAGGCATTGAGCTGGGCACGCCGCCCGATGGTGAACTCTGACAGCATTACCGGAATTCCAATAAGAATGATAAACCCAATGTAAAGCATCAAAAAAGCCCCCCCTCCGTTTTGAGTCGTTACAAGCGGGAACCTCCAGATATTCCCCAAGCCGACAGCTGACCCCGCAGCTGCGGCAATAACACCAAATTTAGAGCTAAAAGAGTCTCTGTTTCCGGAAGGAAGATTTGCCATAAAATTTCAGTTAAATGTTTTATACTCAGATATGCTTACAGTTTTTTATACTTTGCGCTCCAAAAATGCAAAAAAATAATTCTATCCGGTATAAAACCTGGCAAAAAAGGGGAAATTAAAAAGGATAACCGATCGCAAAGTTCAGGTTAAAATCGTCTCCGGTGAGTTTCCGGTTGCCAATGATCCATCTTTTGCCAGCCTCGGCAGACGGGTCCCGCAACTTCATCCCCAAATCGAACCGAAGGATAAAATAATTCAGGTTGAAGCGAAAACCAGTACCTGTACCAACTGCAATCTGTTTATAAAACTCATTTATATGAAAGCGAACTCCTTCCCTGTTGTAATATTTGTTGATGGCCCAAATGTTTCCGGCATCCATAAAGAGCGCCCCTTCCATTTTCCCAATCAGGTTGTAACGATATTCCAGATTGGCTTCGATCTTTAAATCGGACGACTGGTTGGGGTAAAAGCCATCGGGTGCTTTATAATTACCAGGCCCCAGCGACCTCACCTGCCAGGCACGTATGCCGTTGGCACCTCCGGCAAAATACTGCTTCTCGAAGGGCAGCAATCCTGAATTCCCGTAAGGGAAGCCAATCCCGAAAAAAGCGCGCCCCACAATGCTGTTATACGGGTCGATTTCAATGGCTCTCCGAACCTCAATATCTGCCTTCAGGTATTGAGCAAACGGGGTTCCCAAATACCGGTAGTACTCGACAAGGCTGTTTTCGTAGTTTGGATCCTGGTATTTGCTCCGCCCGGTGATTTCAGACAAAGCCCACAGTGAGTTTCCGGCCGATTCAACATTCAAACGCGCGTAAGTGTAATTGCTTTTTACGCCTAAACGCTGATTGTTGTATACCAGCGAGTAGTTGGTCGCAAAAATAAAGTGATCGGTAAAACTGCTTTTGATGTACAAATCCTGAATGGAGTCAATAAAAGCCTGATCAAATTCAAATAAATGGACAAAGTTAACGTCCATCAAGTTCCACAAGTGGCTGAAGTTTTGGGATGTTTTCCAGTCGTAACCAAATTTAAGGTTGGTAATGGTGCGTGTGTATTCCGGTCTTCGCTGGTAGTTAAAGCCCATGTTTAAAACCGTTTTCGGAAGGTTCTTTTCAAAACTTCGGATAAACTTCCCCGGCCCCAGCAACTTGGGAATATTCAAACTGTTCTCGATACCAAATTCGCGTGTATTAAACGACTCCGAGCCATTGTCGACCTGCCGCTGCATTCGCTCAACAGCACCTTTCAATCGAATTTGAAAAACCTCGGCCCCCCGAAACAAATTCCGGTGCTGGTAATAAATGTTTCCTGCCACCCCGAGGTTTCCCGAGGTATTGGTTCCTTCCAGATCGAGTGATATCGATTGCTTATTTAGCGGCGACAAACGCACATAACAGTCCAGCATGTCGGAATAGGGAGCATTGGGAGTCTCTTCAAACTGAATATCAACATACCTGAACTGTCTCAGGCGGTTCAGCGCGTTAAACGTATTTTCTACATCGGTAGCGTTGTATAAATCGCCACTTTGCATTTGCGTGGTCCGTCGAAAAAGATTGGCCGGATAGTAAATCGAAGGCGCTAAAAACAACCTGGCATTGTCCCACTCAAGGGTATCTGCAAATACATTGGCAGCTTTGCCCTGAGGAAGATTAGGCGCCGTTCCCGGAATAATGGAATAATAGAAATTATTGAAATAATAAGGCCTGAGTATTTTTGTAGAATCAACCTGCGAATTTCTCGTTTCGCCGATGTACAAATCCAGCGCTACACGTTTTTCAAGTTGCGTGGTGTCCGCTTTGTACCTCACCTGGTTTTTGGAAAAATAAAAATAGCCCTTGTCACGGTATAACTTTACGATCCGCTCCTGCTGTTTCTGCAAATCATAAATATCAAACGGAACCCCTCTCTTAAATTGAAGGCTCATGGAATCTTTCTTGAAAATCTCCTCCAGTTTTGGCGTGGCAAAATGATAACGGACATCGTTTATCGTGTACCTTTCGCCCGTTTCAATGTTGAATGTCAGCTTCGCCTTCTTCTTTTTATCTTTTAATTCCAGTCCGCTTCTAATATCTGCGCGGTAATATCCTTTGTTATCCAGGTATTGCTTTAACTGTTCCTTCGATCGGTCTGTCATCACCTCGTCATACAGTTGCGGGGCTTCCCCAATTCGCTTCAGCCAGTCGTCAGTTTTCTTTTTCGACGACATATTGTACAATATCAGGTAAAACTTTACAAACCCAAGTATCTTGTAATTTTCTTTTTGGCGGATAAATGATTTGGCTTCGTCCTTGTTTATCTCAGGATTATCCACTTCCAGTTCCACTTTATTCAAAAGATACTTATCCTCGGGAACAAATCTCGTGGTTGAACAGGAAGCAAGGATCAACGCGGCCAACACAACAACAAAAACCTTCCCAATCCTTTCGGTGATATAACGGTATAAAATCAAATTCAAATTTCTTTTAATGCACAAAAATAAAGAAGACTTTTTAACAGAAACAGTAACTTTACTCCAAATAATATACGAAGGTGATTTTTTCTCGATGATAAGTAAATCAAAAATCAAACAACTTTCTTCGCTTGCGATAAAAAAATACAGAAACAGTGCAGGTTTATTCCTGGTTGAAGGTGATAAAATGGTACTGGAACTGGCAAAATCGCACATTGGTATTGCTGAACTCATTATTACCAGCGAACTTGAGCAGGCGGTTCACGAGCATGGCCTGCAGCCCGAAACAATTACTATTGCCAGTAAAGATGAGCTGAAAAAGGTAAGCCAGTTAAAAACGCCTCAAAACAGTTTGGCGGTTTGCCGCATACCCGAACAGAAACCGCTTCCGGAAACTTTGTCTGACGACCTGACGCTTTACCTGGATGGCATCCAGGATCCGGGAAACATGGGAACAATTATTCGAATCTGTGATTGGTTTGGCATCCGGAATATTTTCTGTTCCGCAGAAACAGTCGATCCGTTTAACCCGAAGGTTATCCAGGCCAGCATGGGATCGTTTGCCAGGGTAAGCGTTACCGAGTGTGATTTTATGCAGTTCAGAACTATCGCCCAAAACTCCGGGGCAACCATTTACGGTACTTTTATGGAAGGCTCGAATGTGTACACCGGGAACTTATCCAAAAAATCGGTGCTGGTGATGGGAAATGAAGGGAACGGGATCAGCGATGCCATTAAGAACGCAGTTGATCAGAAAATCAGTATTCCGAATTTCTCAGAAAATGAGCACAAAGCCGAATCACTCAATGTTTCGGTGGCAACGGCCATCCTTTGTTCCGAGTTTAAAAGGAGTGCTGGCAGAGTTTAGAGTTCAGGGTTCAGAGTTCAAAGTTTAGAGTGAGTAAAGAATCGAGCATCCAGAATCCAGAATCCAGAGTCGAGAATCGAGTATCCAGAATCCAGAATCCAGAACACCCTTCCGTCATTCAAACACAATGCTAAAATGCATAAGTGCTTTCATGCGGGAATAAGCTGCAAGTTGTGAGCTACAAGCTTCAAGTTTGTCAGGTATTCATTTCCCAACTGAATACTGAATACTGAGACTGTAAACTGCGACTACAGCACCCCCTCCGTCATTCCGGTGTCAAAGCCGCCTGAATTCCTCGTCCCCCTGAATGGGAACAAACAAGCTGCCCGTTTTTGGAAACCATGGGTACACCGGAAGAAGTAAGCATTCATCAAGTGGAAACTATAATGACATCTGAGGAAACAAGCATTCATTAAGAGGAAATAGCGATGACATCAGTGGAAGTAAGCATTCACTAAAAGGAAATAGCGATGACATCTGAGGAAATAAGCATTCATCAAAAGGAAACTGCGATGACATCTGAGGAAGTAAGCATTCATCAAGTGGAAACTACAATGACATCAGTGGAAATAAGCATTCACCAAAAGGAAACTACGATGACATCTGAGGAAATAAGCATTCGCTAAAAGGAAATTGACCGCTCAGAAGTATAACAATGACCTCTTTAACTCAAACAATGCCTGCTCAGCTTGCAACAATAAGCACTTAAAGGGTAAGCTCAATATTCTCCGGACGTTTATGCTTCCATCTCCGGTGCGACCAAAGGTAAAGCTCCGGAGCTTCGTGAATAATTTCTTCCATTTTCCGGATGTAGGCCAGTAAAATATCTTTATGCTGAAGTTTGCCCGGCTCTTTAATCAACAATTCCACATTGGCTTCATAATGTCCCCTGCCCGTCTTTTTCATGTAAACAAAAACGATGGGCTGATTGGTTTTAATGGCAATCTTCTCGGGCCCGATAAAAAACGGAGCTTCCCGGTTGAGGAAATACGTCCAGAATGGTGATTCGGCAGGCGGGGTCTGGTCGGAGGCAAGCCACAAAGTGCTCGGAATATTGTTTTTCATGTATTCCAGCAACGCCCGTGCTATTTTGTGAATAGGAATCGATTCTCCGCCCCATTTCTCGCGCGAGTAGAGCATGAACTTTTCCATCGCACTATTCCCCCGAAGCGGGCTGTAAACCATCAAGAGCTGGTGTTTTGACTTGGCCTGCAAATAACTTCCCCACTCCCAGTTACTGTAATGAAACCCCAGAGTGATCATACTCTTTCCTTCGTCGGCAATAGCATTTCCAATTTCAAGGCCTTTAATCTTCACCCGCTTCTCCATGTCGGCTACCGTCATGCTGTGGAGCTTTACCGTTTCCAGCGAGAAATCGCAAAAATGACGGTAAAACTTCCCTGTAATCGCCTTAATTTCCTCCTCCGATTTATCAGGGAACGCATAAGACAGGTTTTCGAAGATTACCTTCTTCCGGTATTTTACAACGTATCTTAAAACAACATACATACAATCGGAAATCAGGTACAAAACGGGAAACGGTAAAAACGAGATTATTTTTAGCAACAGTACCAGTATCTTGTTCAATACTCTTCGTACAAAACTTTCGTAATACCTGCTGTCTTTTTTAACTAGATCCTTGTCAACCATACTTTCTAAATTATCCGGTCAGCGAAAATGCCAACCGTGTCGTCATTTTTCAGGCCAAACTACTTCTACTTTAAAACATTTGAAAAATCCACCTGTTTTTACCCTTATATCCCTAAAGGGAACAGGTCGATTTTTCTACTTGCACCCTTTAGGGAGGGGTAAACAAACAGAAAAATCATATTCCAAATTTAATCTGTTAAAGTAGAACTACCTTTCTGTAATTTTCTGCAAAGATGATGAAAATACCATTCATTAAAAAAGACAAAACGAATAAAGCAAAACATACTTCGTTTTACTTCAATTATTGCATCAACAGCAAAAGCTGTTAATCTATTCAAAATGGAAGGAAAGGGTAAAGATCTTCGACCGTAATTCTTTAATGGATTTAGCATACATTCCTTTCTGAACCCCACCAGGTAAGCCTCCAAGTTGATCATTCAGACCAAAACTGAATTTACCTTCTACCGAAAAGCGGAAGAACGGGAAATAATGATCCCAGCCACCACCAACTTCAGCATAAAATCCGCCACCTTTTAACTTAACCAGGTCTTCCTGGGCAGTTTTCGAAATATCCTGCCTGTATGCACCTCCAAACACCACATAAGGACGATCGTTGTTAATTCTTCGCGCTTTGTATTTCAGGAGCAAGGGAAAATCCAGAAAAGTAGATTTTATGGAATAAAATTCTGATGTCTCTGTGTAATTGTTGATATCATAAACAGGAACATTGTATGTAATCTGCCGCTCACCAAACGAAAGCCCCGGCAAAAAACGCAGGTTAAAATCTTTTGACAAACGCAGGCTTGAGATAATCCCAACCGTAAATCCTGGAACCAGAGTAGCAACATCGGAGTGAATATATCTACCTGACGCTTTTTCTGGAAGGCTATTGACTAACTCATCAGGAATATCGCCTGGAGTGATTCCTGCGGCATCAATATTTGCATAGTTAACGATATTAAAATCAAGCGTATTCACACCAATCGTAAAACCAAAGTGGATCAACTTATCATCAAAGGTTGTCAGATAATTGATCTTTTGCTTTTGGGCGATGACATATCCGCCCGCAACGATTAAAAGTATGAACAGAATAATTTTCTTCACTGTAATTGGCAATTGCTTATCTTCTCAAACGCTAAAAAGCGTAAATATTGTATTCTTTTTTGTTATTCCGCTAATTTTTAGGTTTATGTGCTTCATAAATCGAAGCAATCCCAAAAGTTTGCCGGAAGCACCGGTTATCCGTAAAGCCCACCTTTTTCAAGATAGCTAAAAAATCATCGCCATCCGGAAATTCATTCACCGATTCGGGTAAATAGGTATAGGCACTTTTATCTTTCGAAACCATCCGGCCAATTGCCGGAAGAATGTATTTAAAGTAGAACTGGTACATCTGCCTGAACGGTGTTTGCTGGGGTTTGGAAAACTCCAGTACAAAAAAAGTTCCGCCCGGTTTTATTACCCGGCAAATTTCGGCCAGTCCTTTTTCCAGGTTTTCGAAGTTGCGAACTCCAAAGCCCACAATGGCGGCATCAAATTCGTCGTCGCCAAATGGAAGGTTTTCAGAGTCTGCCTTCTGTACCTCTATTTTTTTGCTCAGTTGCTTTTTACTGATCTTTTCGCGGGCAACATTCAGCATCCCCTCCGAAATGTCGATTCCCACTACTTTTACCTGCCCCAGTTTTGTAGCGGCAACAGCAAAATCGCCGGTACCGGTGGCCACATCCAAAATACGACCGGGGTGATAAGCTTTCAGTTTTTTGATGGTACGCTTGCGCCACAACTTATCGATATTCACCGAAAGCAGATGATTCAACAGGTCATACTTCGGCGAGATATTGTCAAACATCTCCTCGACCTGCCCTCTTTTCGATTGCTGTGATTGTTTATACGGAAGAGCCATTAAACTCCGGCGCTCATTTTATCAATAAACCCTAACGACTCGTCGTCGATTCTGATCTCTCCTTTGGTAACGTGTCCCAACGTAAAGAAAGGAACGTTCATTTCGCTCATGGCATCCACAAACTTCTCTTCATTGTCCGGGTTTACGCCCACCAAAATACGCCCCATCGCTTCGCCAAACAAAAACGAATCGATACGGGTCTCGGCACTCGTGGTTATATCAAAACCCAACTCGTTGGGAATGGCGGCCCGAAGCAAGGTGAAAAACAATCCGCCTTTTCCGACAGGACTGGCGCTTTCAATCAAAGCTTCTTCGTGCAGTTTCTTTAAACACTTCTGAATCTTCAGCTCGTCTTCGATGCTGAAAGCCGGCAGTGGCGATTCCGAGATACCGTGGTAAAATTCCAGGTATTCCGAAGAATTAATATCGTCCACCATCCTGCCGATCATAAAAATATGGTTTCCCTTATTTTTAAACGAATGCGTTGTTAACGATGCCCCCGGATTCACCTGCGAAAGCATACTTACAATGATGGTTGGCGGAACCGGACCATGTTTTGAGAAATGATCAAAACGAATTTTACGGTCAGATACCTTCAGGTTAAATTTTTGTGCGGCATTTTCCAGGCCCTTTTTGGCTCCGGAAGCAAGCAAATATCCATTGGGGTCGGCAAAATCGATGTGATACAAAAAGGCACTAACCACACTTGGAGTAGCCCCGTAGCACAACATGTTCCGAACTGCCCTTGAAATAAGTATTTCAGTCGCTTTTTGCGGATCGCTCTCCAGATGATGATGAAAAGCGTGGGTGCTCATCGCCATTTTGGTGCCATTGTTATCCAGATCAAACAAGCCCGTCTCATCTGTGTCGCTATCCCCAATTGCATCGGGAGAAATATTGTGCTCACTGAAATCATTAAAGTAGTTAATGGTCGACAAATTTGGATTCACCATTAATGAATAGATCACCTCCTCAATGTTCTCAGGCTCAGGAATACTCTCTATCGTGAATTGTTCCTCTGCTTGGATTGTTTCGCTCATATGCCTTGTTATTTCAGATACTAAGTACGAACAAAGGTAATTAAGTCCCTTATTTCTCCATAAAAATAGATGTTTTTTTTAATTTCGCATCACGTCAAAATTATTTCAAAAATGAACAAAATCGCTTTAATAACAGGTGCTACAGCAGGTATTGGCAGGGCAACTGCCAGAGCCCTCGCGGCGAATGGGTTTGATCTGATACTTACCGGCCGGAGAAAGGATCGTTTGGATGAACTGGAAGCCGGGATCAAAAAAACAAGCAATTGCCGGGTTATTAGCCTGAATTTTGACATCCGGAATCTTGACGAAACAACCCAGGCCTACAACGCATTGCCGGAGGAATGGAAGGCAGTTGATGTGCTGATCAACAACGCAGGCCTGGCTGTTGGAATGGAACCCATACAGGAAGGCTTTGTCGATGACTGGGAACGAATGATTGACACCAATGTGAAAGGCTTGCTTTATATCACACGTTTGGTTTCTCCCCAAATGGTGAAACAGGGATCCGGGCATATTGTAAACATTTCTTCCATTGCAGGCAAGGAAGCTTATGCCAAAGGAAATGTTTATTGCGCCACCAAACATGCCGTACAGGCTCTTACACAAGGAATGCGTATCGATCTTTTGCAACACGGAATTAAAGTAAGCTCAGTGGCTCCTGGCGCTGTTGAAACAGAGTTCTCGGTGGTGCGTTTTAAAGGCGATAACGATAAAGCTGATGGTGTTTACAAAGGTTTTACCCCATTGCTTGCGGAAGACATTGCAGAAACGATCCTGTTTATTGTTACAAGGCCACCGCATGTAAACATAGACGATGTGCTAGTTATGCCAACCGCCCAAGCATTCACCCGGCAGTTTCACCGGGAAGAATAAACTTCGGAAAGACGGGCGGCCTCCACTTCCGCACTCCAGTTCTGAGCCACCTCAACCCTGGCTGTCTCTCCCAAATGGTTTAGCTTTCCTTCCAGGAGTTGAACCAGAATAGTTTGCAGCTGATCGCGGTTACCGGATTCAAACAGATAGCCCGTTTTGCCGTCGGCAATCAAATCGGAGTGAATGCCCACATCTTTTGTTGCCACAACATTGCAGCTGCACGACATGGCCTCGGCACAAACCAGTGAAAACCCTTCGGTGTAAGAAGGCACAACAACCGTGTGAGCCGCGTGGTAAAAGCTGACAATACCAGCTGTTTCATTTAAGAAATATATTTGCTTTTCGGCCTTGTTCTCATTCACAATCTGCTTTAATACTTTCAGAAAGGGCGGTTTATCAACCTTACCGATAATCACCAAGGCCCAGTCCGGAAAATTACGAATAACCGGAGCCAAAGCTTCCACCAAAAGTTTTTGTCCTTTGGCTTCCCGCACCCTTCCGGCACAAAGAATGATATTACGCTGTTGTATTTCGGGAACAGACCTTTTCTCTCCGGGGATAAAGACATGTTGATCAACCCCGTGCCCGATCACAACCGCTTCGCACGGAATAGTGCTCAGCATCCGTTGTGTAAGCGAAACCACCACATCGGCCTTTTTCAAAAGAAAGCGGGTAATTGCCGACGGCATATTGTCGGCATGCTTGGTAAAAAGAAGCTTAAAATTTCCGCCCAGCAAACGAAGAAGTAAGGCAAAAAGCATTTCATTGTTCCGATGACAATGCAATACAAAACGCTGCTTTTTCGCCACCAGTTTCAACACGCTGACTAACGAAATCTTCCTTCCCTTAACACCATAGCCCAAAATAGATGCATCGAAATCGGTCTGCAAAAAAGGCATAATATTTTCGAGGCTCGTGGTAACTCCGGTTCTTCGTCCGTGAAAATGCGTATGTATTAATATCGGTGGTACTTCCATAAAAATGTACGCTGAATTTCGCTAAATTTGCTATGGTTCTTATCCCTTTGACCTTAGTCGGTCTGATTTGCTAAAAGTAATCAATTTCCGAAGAACCGAAAGAAAGATACACCCCGGCGGGGAAATAAAATACCTGCTAGCGGAAATGTATCATGAAAGAAAAAGAGCCAATATGTCCTTGCGGTGTAATTTCCGGACCAAAATTCAGACCGATGGAAACGACGAAGCAAACCAATAAAAAATGATTCTTAAAAGCTTTAACACTCAAAATAAGTAATGAATGTCGGAAAGGATACTAAATAAAAGAAACTATATAATCGGACACGTTGTTTTTTGGATCATAAGCGCTTCGTTCTTTTGCATTATCTTTTACTTCAACAGTAAAAGCTTTAACACATCGCTTGTAGCCAAAGCAATTATCACCAACATTGGGTTTGCAGCCAGCGTTTACATCAACCTTTACGTTCTGATTCCGCGCTTTCTGAAAAAAAAGAGCTACATCTTTTACTTTTTTTGGCTGATTGTAATGCTATCAGCCAGCAGCCTGTTGGTTCAGCTAATAATCGTTTATCCCTTGCGAAATGTACTGCACGTTTCAGAAGAATTTGCCAGTTTTAATACCAACACCCACTCTGCCTTCTTTTTTGTAACCCTGATTTATGTGGGTATTTTCTCCTTTTTTAAAATGGTGAAAGACTGGATTGCAATGCAGGATTTGAATTTTAAACTTGCAAAAATTGAAAAACAAAAGCTGGAAGCCGAGTTAACCACCCTCAAAGGTCAGTTAAATCCTCACTTCCTGTTTAACTCATTAAACAACATCTACTCTCTTGCGCTGGTAAAATCGGACAAGGTACCTGAACTTATTCTGAAGCTCTCTGATTTAATGCGCCATATTATTTACGAATCGCGGGAAGATTTTATTTCCCTGCAGAAAGAAATAGAGTTTGTCGACAATTTTATAGCCCTGCAAAAGATCCGGGTATCCGATCAAACCAGTATCATTTACGAGAAGATAGGTGATGTACCTTCGGCCCGAATTGCCCCCTTGCTATTCGAACCCTTTATCGATAACGCATTTAAACACGGTATCCCGGGCGATATTGACAAGGACTACATTAGGATAAGTTTTGACTTTCAACAGGATTCTTCCGTCGTTTTTCATATTGAAAACAATTACTCGGAAGTAGAGAAATGGAACAAGAAACATTCAGGCATTGGCCTTCAAAATGTGAAACAACGCTTATCGCTTCTTTATAAAAAGGATGAATTTAAATTGGATATAAAACGAGAATATCCCGTATTTGGAGTAAAACTACATCTTAAGCTAAAATAAATTTTAAGCTGATATGAATATAAATGCGCTGATTATAGATGACGAACCTTTGGCACAGGACGTAATAAAACAATATGCTCAAAAATTGCCTGATTTAAAGATTGCGGCCACCTGTGCCGAAGCAATTTGCGCCCACAAGATTTTGCAGGAACAATCCATTGATCTGATATTTTTGGACATTAATATGCCAAAACTGTCAGGTATCTCTTTCTTAAAAAACCTGAACAATCCACCTTTGGTGATCTTTACTACCGCTTATTCGGAGTATGCACTCGAAGGCTTTGAATTAAATGCGGTTGATTACCTGAAGAAGCCTTTTTCATTTGAGCGCTTTTGCAAAGCCTTTTACCGAGCCGAAGAACTTCTGCTGTTAAAAAAGAAAGCAGTGACTCAACCAGGCGAATCGGAAGCTAAATTTCTCTTTATAAAGTCAAATAAGAAAAACTACAAAATCAATTTCTCTGACATCATGTTTGTCGAAGGTCTGGGCGACTACATTAAAATACACATCAAAGAGAATCACTACGTCACCAACCTGTCCATGAAACGGATATTGGATCTGTTGCCTGCCGATTTGTTCTACCGTATCCATAAATCCTACATCATCTCGCTGCATAACATCGAATCGGTGGAAGGAAACATGGTTTCGATCGAAGGAAACAAACTTCCGATAGGCAACAGCTACCGCCAGGATTTTTTTGACTTTATAAACCGCTTTTCGGCCGATTAACAACTATTTTAAGAAGCCCTGCCGCTTTAATACCTCGAGCATTTTTGCGGAGAAAAACTCATTATCGGCCTTTTTGTAGCGAACATCGGTAAATACTTGTGCCAAGGTTTCCTTTGCATTCTCCGCCACAAACTTCCTTGACGACTCCAGCCCCTCCTTAAAGCGATATAAGCCGCTTATATCGTCGTTACTGTAGTCTTGGTAGGATTCTTCATGAATGATCCCTTTCAGCGGAATACGGTCTGTTAATTCAGGGTGTTCGGCAGGATATCCCAGTGCAATTGTGGTAACAGGAAAAGTGCGAGTCGGCAAATTTAGTAGATCAATAATTTCTCCCGCATTATATGTGGTTGTCCCAAGGTAACAAATGCCCAGTCCGGCGTTCTCAGCTGCTAAACAAATATTCTGGGCAAATAAAAGCGCATCAATTAATGCAGTGGTAAACGACAAAAGATTGTCGTAACCGGGTTCTGCATTACTTGCTGTACACCATTTCGAAAAACGGTTAAAATCTGCCACGATAGTTAACAGCACAGGGGCATTTTTTGCTATAGGTTGGTTGAAATGCAAGGGTGCCAACTCAGCTTTCATTTCTTCTTGCCTTGTTATAATGACACTGTAAAGCTGCATATTCCCGGTGGTTGAAGCTCTGGTACCTGAGTAGATAATAGACTCCAGCAACATCTGATCTACTTCCTGATCCTTAAATTTCCGTATGCTGACGTGTTTATTTAATAGTTCCATTTTATGCGAATTTTGTGCAAAAGTACATTTTGTAAGCTACTATACGGCATCTACCAATAAAAAAGGGAAGCCATCCGGCTTCCCCTTTTTAATCAATCAATTCGGTATTACCTCTTAATAATCCTTTCTGATTTAACGATTTCGTCGTTAGCAATTAATGTAACAACGTAAACGCCAGTTACCAGATTTCCAGTACGTATTTCGTAAGTTGGATTTTCAATATCCAGTACACGTTGACCAGCGATGTTAGAAACAATCACTCTGTCAAGTTTTTGTGCATTGTCAATTCTGATAAAGCTACTGAATGGGTTCGGATATACTTTGAACTCAACAGCTTCAATGTCTGTGATATCAGTTGCGAAATCACCAGTTGTGAATTCCCAAGCATAAGGAACGTTTCCATCCCATACCAGGCCATCACCCATTACAACACCACTGTCAACAGCAACTACATAAGTTGTGAACTTATTCAGACCACCAACTGCGGCATCATATACGTAGTCAACAGTGATAGTATTTCCGCTAACCATTTCAGGTGTAATAGTCAGTGTCAAAGTAGCATCTGTTGAATCTTTTTCAGTAACCGTCAGAACACCTGTTTCATTGAAAGTTACAGGACCTTCAAATGTAATCACAAATGTCGGATGGTTGTCTGTGATAGTACCCATTGGGCTAACTGTATCCAGTACAGGAGCAGTTTTCTCTCTTGTAATCACCTCTACATTTACCTCAACGGTACAGTTTTCATCACTCATATCATAGAATGTAGCAGTTACATCCTCTGTGAACATTTCGTCGATCGTTCCATATACAAGGTGAGCAGTGTCGCCTACGAAGATATTGAACGTTGTATCTACAGACATTGGGTATGCCAAAGTAATTGTATCAGCATCCATACACTCGTGTGCATCCATTGCCTGAATAATATGTGTACCACCACCCAGTAATAAGGTAGTTCCTTCAGCTACTTCACCGTTAACCATGTATGAATATGGAGCAACACCACCAGCGGCAACAACCATTACTTCAGTACCACATCCGTTAACTTCACCTACAGTAGTTGTAAGCATAATTGAAGATCCAGGTTTTGGGTCAACAGTAACTGTATCCTTTTCAGAAGTACAGCCCATATCGTCCACTACAACTATTTCGTAATGCTTATCATTAATATTCTCACTATCGAACTCGAACATTTCGCTCAGGTAGATATCACCAGCTGAGTACCAATCAGAAACAGTATAAGTAGTTGTTTCTTCGTACAGTCTCCATTTCACCTGGAATTGACGACCTTCTTCACCCGATACAGTTACTTTCAATGAAGCAAGTACATCATCCGAACAAGTTACGTCTTTAATTTCCTCGATTACTACAGGAGCAACCGGATCAACAACTAATACATTTGAAGTATCAGTACAGCCATTCATATCACGAACAACTACTTGATATTCGTGTCCAATCTCCACTACAAATGCGTCATAATTATTATAATCAGACAACAATTCGCCATCCTGCCACAATTGGAATTCATAAGGAGAGTAATTATTTGCACTCTTAGGCATCATCATTGGAGTACCACCTGTTACAGTTGCCTGAATAAGACCTTCAACTACGTCAGGACAAGTAAATTCGCCATCAGCGATATCGAGAACAACCTCCAATACTTCCGGTTGGTCAATTTCAACCGTTTGAGTATGCGAGCAACCGCTTGCATTATCAGTAACAACGATCACATATGTACCAGCTCCAAGATCTTTTACTGTATCGCTGGCTACAACCTCTCCATTTACGGTTATAGTTACGTCATCCAAATCAGCAGTAACAGAGTTAACAGTAATATCACCGATTACCCCAACTGCATCCATATTGCCATTACAAGTAACTTCCTCTTCTAGGTAAGCTTCAAAATCAACGACCACTTCCGGTTCTTCGATTTTAACGCGCCATGCATTTACTGGTCCGTTTTCATCTTCTTCACCACCAATAATACATTGATTGGCATCCATAGCCCACACAATCCAAGTACCCGCTTCAGTAACAGTGAAGATACTATCAGCTTGCCAGTTGCTGGCAGAAGTTGGGATATCAGTAACAAGAATGTGACCGGTTACCGGATCAGATTTTACAGTATAATATACATAATCAGCAGTACCGCCAGCTACCTGAACAGAGAACATTCCATCCTCAGCACAAGTAATGTCCTGAATTTTAGTTGCGTTCAATACTAATTCTGCTGGTTGTGTTACTTCCAAATCATTAATAGAAATAGTACATCCATTATTATCTGTAACAGTAACTGTATATGTACCTGCAGGAAGCTCAGAAATCACATCAGTAGTTTGATTGATTGTTCCTTCTGCAGGACTAATGCTTATTACATAAGGAGCTACACCACCTGTGATTTCACTCACTGTAATTTCGCCGTTTAATCCACCAAAACAAGATACATTTTCACTTACAGTTGCAGCAGCATCCAAATCATTAGGAGCTGAAATCTCGATCGAGGCAGTTCCCATACAACCTTTGCTGCCTGGGCCTACTTCGACAACTACAATAGTCCAGTCACCTTTACCAACTTCTGTAAAGTTAGCAATACTGTCAGTTTGAATTGTATCCACTCCAACAATCTGAACATCATATAGATTAGTATTGCCACCATCAACTACAACTTTAATAGTACCATTTGGAGTTTCCAAACAGCTGCTGGTAACATTTGTTCCGGTTGCAATTACGGTGATTTCTTTAGGCTCGTCAACAGTTACTTGCCAAGGAGTCATCTCGCATCCGTATACATCTCTTACTTGGATAGTATATGTTCCCGGCTTAGTAATCAACACTTGTTCTGAAGCCTCTCCTGGTCCGTACGATTCAGCAGGGAAAGGTTGCCAAGTTGTTGTACCAACTTTGTATTCATAAGGAGCTGTACCACCAGAAACGGCAAACCCAATAGCACCATCAGCAGCTCCGTAGCAACTAATATCATCTTTATACCAATCTTCTAAAACAACACCGCTTTCAGGGCTTTCAACGATAATGTCATCAGTCATATCACCAGCACAACCGTTTTCGTCGGTTACAACGACTCGGTAAGTACCTGCACCTAAGCTAGTATAAGTAGTGGCGTCAGTATCTACCCAACCGGTAACTTCTTCCCAAACTTCGCCGTTTTTAACCTCAAGCGTATATACAAGACTTCCAGATCCACCGGTTGCATTTGCGACTACGATTTCTCCGTCTGTATCACCAAAACACTTAATGTTTTTAACAGAAACAGCCTCTGCCGCAATTTCAACGGGGTCAAGACCATCCACGGTAAATGGACCAGCATAGGCTCTGTAACCACACTCATCCATAACCACTACATAGTATGTTCCTTTTGTAGCTTGTACTTCAACAGAGTCGGCACCTGCCGGCCAGGTTATGAAAGCATCTTCATCAAGATTCATTGCAGCCTGAAGAGTGTTTGTATGAAAATATCCGTACCATTCGTCGTTTCCGCCGCCATTGTTTTTAACGGTAATAACTCCATCATTATCTCCGTAACAAGTTGCATTATCACTTACATAAGCTTCAATGGTCAGCATATCAACCTCAACCACATTAACTTCCAGTTTGTTACTTCCACAACCCAATTCATCAAATGCCCAAATTGTATAAGTTCCTGGATCAACATCATCAGCTCTCCAGTTTCCTAACCATCCCTGAGTCATTTCCATTGTATCAGTTCCGTTACTAATAAGTACGGTCAAATCTCTGGTTTCACCAACCTGGCTAGCCCATGAATCTTTGCCAACAACAATAGCGTTATCATTAACTCCGTAACATTGATTTACTGTATCTGTCCATCCTTGTCCGAATAACAGTTCAATAACATTCTCATCAAGTGCATCAACTTCTACTGTAGTACTTACTTTCTGGTCTGGACAAAGCGGATCGCGTGCCCAAACGGTGTAAACACCAGCTTCTTTGGTAAATATGTTATTTGTATACCAGGTTGTCCCGTTCAAAGAGTATTCATAGGTTCCGTTACCACCATTGGCAGTAATTTCAATTAAACCATCATTACCGCCAGGGCAAGTTGGGCTTACAGTTTCGGCATAAACTGATACCAATGTAGGTTCTGTAATATCATATTCTACACTACTAATTTCGCAGGTAGTAGCATTTTTATCTCTAACTGTTACTACATAATCATCACCAGCAGGAACAGACCATGATTTTGTTGCGCTAAATGCAGCAACTACACCATTTTCATCTTCCAGTTGGTACTCATAAGCACCGCTACCACCTTCTTCGTTGCTAACAGCAATAGTAGTAGTGCCTCCGTTACAAGTAATTGTTCCAACAGTAACATCGAATTTAATCAGACCCGGTGCCTGAACAGAAACCGTATTTTGAGTATTGTTCGGGTTTACATATCCTACTGAATCACATGCGTCGTTTGTATTATCTACATAAACACTGTAATAAGCGGCTGTTAAACCTGTCAATTTAATAATAGTGTCGCCGGGAGCAATACCTACCCAATTACCATCACCAAGACTGGCTTCGAAAACAGCGCCTTCAGGTCCAGCCAAATTTACGATATGAATTTCGCCGGTTGATCCGTAACAGTCAACATCAACAATTTCAATGTCAAAAGTGATAGCAGCAGGATCTGTCAGAACAGCGATACTGTCTGAAGTAAGTTCACAACCAAAGCTATCAACAACCGTTGCAGTATAATTACCTTGCGGCATCATAAACATAGCAGTTGCACCGGTTGACAATTTTGTAGAGTCACCAACAGTAACCATATAGTTACCTCCGATAAAAGGAGTACCTCCGGCAATTCCGGTTACGGTTACAGTACCTTCTCCTCCAATACATTCAGGATCAGTACCATCAACATCAGCAATTTCCAATTCTGCAGGAGCAGCAGCAATAGTCACTGAATCCCACATAACAGAAGAACAGTTCACAGAACTAATTCCCATGTAATACTTGTGTTCCGGTATACCTAAAAACTGTGTTTCATCGTGAGCAGTGTAAGAACCATTGGGATCCCAGCTTACACTTGCTGAATCAACATAGTAAACAACAAAATCTTCGGTTCCACCAACAACTACGGTTATTTCACCATCATCGCCGGCACATCTCGGATGCGTAACCAGAATGGTATCCAAGGTCATAGCAACCACGGAATCTTCTGGTGTATACTCCAACACATTTGTGAAGCATGATGCCCCAACCCTTACCTGAACTACAAAAGGACGACCTTCTACAGTAGTAAAAGTATTGGCCAATGTGAAGCCTGCGCCTGTTTCGTCACCTTCACCATTAAACGAGTAATACGTACTGTCGGATTCATATCCGGTAACCATATATTGCACATTGCCTCCATCGCAAACTGTGCTAATATCGGTCAATAGCACAACGTTAGCATCTGCAAGTGGATCTAGATCCAGCGTACACTGTGCTTTTACCACAGTCAGCGAACTAGCCAAATACATGAGCAACGTTAAGCCGAAAAGCCTAGTAAACATTTTTCTCATAGCATTTCTTTTAAATTGAACTTAATTGATTGATTGATTTTAATTTATTTAATTCTTTAATCATTCGTCAGATCCATTTGGTCTACAGGCACAGCAAACTGTACAAACGTATAAAAATTTGCGTCAATGTACAAAATATATGCTGCATAATATGCACCGCCATTACTAATGTTTTCAACAGTTGGGGACTTAAAAGTTTAACTCTTTAACTCTATTCAAACTAAAAGGGATTAAACGACCGTCCCGATTCTGTGTTTTCTTGTAATTCCCTACAATTTTAAGTTATTTTTTTTAATTATAACCTAGGTTGGCACTATTTTTTAGCGATTTTCGTTGGAATAAATAACCATTAATTAAAAATGAATATAAATAATACTTTTGTTAACAGCATTACCGGAACGCCAACCTAAAAAATAGTCGTATGTTAATAAATAAGCAAGCAGTTAAACTATCCCCCCTCTTTCGAAATTTCGTGATAATACTGGCCTTCACATTGCTGTTGGCGCTCGAATCGTGTAAAGGGTGCAAATGTCCGGCATATAGTGAGCAACCGGAAACGGAATCATCCACTGTCAAAATTTCCACGACATACTCTTCCAATCACGACAGCTAGTTTCAAAAATACGGGCCAAAGAATATGGGCAAAGCGGCTCATTCATGCGGGAAAGCGGGCTTTTTATCCAGATAACACAAAATATCGAACATGAAAAATCAAACTATTTCGTTAAATACAAGTTATTTACTCCAATTTTAAGCCTCTGAGATTTTCATATTTCCAGAAAAACAACCAACTGATCACAAATAAAGAAAATATGCCACTCTAAACACTTTAAGTAATTATTAAGGTAGAACGAAAAGAAAATGGACAACTTGTGTCTGTTCGCAAAATGTATTTACTTTGTGAGGCTTTAAAAAACTCAGGTTTTTATCCTGAGCATGAAATGTTTAGAAATATTTTCTTTTAAATAATTAAAACTTTCTCAACTATGATTAAAATAGGTATAAACGGTTTCGGAAGAATCGGACGTTTTGTTTTCCGTCAGGCAGTTGCCAAAGGAACAATCCAGGTTGTAGCTATCAACGACCTCATTGATGTTGAATACATGGCTTACATGTTGAAATACGACTCTACTCACGGTCAGTTCAACGGTACTGTTGAAGTAAAAGACGGCAAACTGATTGTAAACGGTAACGAAATCCGTGTTACTGCAGAAAGAAACCCTGCTGATATCAACTGGGGTGCTGTAGGTGCTGACTATGTTGTTGAATCAACTGGCCTCTTCCTGGAAAAAGGAAAAGCTCAGGGTCACATCGACGCTGGTGCGAAAAAAGTGATCATGTCTGCTCCATCAAAAGACGATACTCCAATGTTCGTTATGGGTGTTAACCACACTTCATATACTAACGATATGAATTTCGTTTCAAATGCTTCTTGTACAACCAACTGTTTGGCTCCTGTTGCAAAAGTATTGAACGACAAATTCGGTATCAAAGAAGGTCTTATGACTACCGTTCACGCTACTACTGCTACTCAGAAAACTGTTGACGGTCCTTCAGCTAAAGACTGGAGAGGTGGTCGTGGTGCCGGTCAGAACATCATCCCTTCTTCTACAGGTGCTGCTAAAGCTGTAGGTAAAGTTATTCCTGAACTGAACGGTAAACTTACCGGTATGGCTTTCCGTGTTCCGACTCCTGACGTATCAGTTGTTGACTTAACTGTTACTTTGGAAAAAGGTGCATCGTACGCAGAAATTTGCGCTGCTATGAAAGAAGCTTCTGAAGGCGAATTGAAAGGTATCCTTGGATACACTGAAGATCAGGTTGTTTCTAACGACTTCGTTGGTGACACTCGTACTTCTATCTTCGATGCAGGTGCTGGTATTTCATTGACCCCTAACTTCGTAAAAGTTGTTTCTTGGTACGACAACGAAATGGGTTACTCAGCAAAAGTATGCGAATTAATTCAGTACATGGATTCTGTAAAGTAATTCAACACTACTAGTATAAATGAAAGGGAATCGAAAGGTTCCCTTTTTTTTGTTTCATGCTGAGATCTACCAGCTTCGAGCCAAGAGCTAAAGCTAAACTGACGGGGTGAAGGATTGAAGGACTGGATTATTGAATGCGTAAATGCAGAAATGCTTAAATGTTCAGCAGCACAGCAAAACGGCTACACAGCATAACAGACGCTAGACACAAACTACTAAACAAAGGTTAAACTCTGAACACTGAACTTTGAACTCTAAACTACTCGTAACGCAGCGATTCAATCGGGTCGAGTTTCGATGCTTTTTGTGCCGGGTAGTAACCAGAAATAATTCCAACAAAAAAACATAAGATTACCCCCAGAATAATCCAGGTCCAGGGAATGATAAAGGAGGAACCGATCAGCGAAGAAACCAGGTTACCGGCAATGATTCCGAGGATAATTCCCACGAAGCCGCCAATCTGCCCCACCACAATTGCCTCTACCAGAAACTGTTGCTTTACCGTTGAACTCTTCGCTCCGATTGCCTTCCTGACGCCAATTTCCCGCGTGCGCTCGGTCACCGAAACCAACATAATATTCATTAAGCCAACCGCTGCTCCCAGCAAGGTTATCAGCCCAATGATGGTAGCCACAAAGGTGATGTTCTTTATATTCTCCAACAGCATGTTGGCAAGATTGTCACTTTTTTCGATGTTAAAATCCGATTCATCCAGCGGATCAAGGTCACGGACAATGCGAAAAGTTGCTTCGGCCTGGCCAACGGCAGCGTCCATTAATTCTGGGCGATCGACCATTACCTGCACACCGAAATTCATGTTCGGGCGGGAAAAATAAGTGCGTGCATTGGAGTAAGGAATAAAACACACCATATCGCTGTTCATTCCAAAACCACTCCCCTTTTTCTTTAATACACCAATCACCTTGTACTTTCCACTACCGATACTGATCACTTTATCTACCGGCTCCTCACCCGATTTAAACAGGCGACGCGCCAACTCGCTTCCGAGTAAAACCACATTACGTCCGGAAGTAATATCCTGACCACTAAAACTCCGGCCTTTGCCAACCTCATATCCCGAAGTAGCCAGGTAATTCTCATCGATCCCCCGTACCGTGATGTTCGGATTTGTTTTTTCCGACCCGTATTTTAAAGTAGCCGTTCCGGTGCAATACACCGAGATTGCAGTTTGTGCAGGGAAATCAAAGCTTCCCTTGAACTCCTTTGCCTGATAATAAGATATATAGGAATAATTTTTAGCCCGGTAACGTTTTGCTCCAATCTGCACATTCATTCCACGGCTTGAAATGGAAAAAGTATTGGCACCCATAGAAGCAAACTCCTTGGTGATCGAATTTTTGATCGAGTCAATGGCTGTCAGAATTCCAACCAGTGCGGTAATCCCAACAGCAATAATCAGTACCGTTAAAACAGTACGCAACAAATTGCTTTTTATCGAAATTAAAGCAATCCGTATATTTTCTGCAAAAAGGGTGGTCTGCCGCATAAGCAAGTATCAATTCAGAGTAAAAATAATAATCTTTCGGGTGCAATCTCCACAAGTGAAGGCAAATAAACGAACTCCCTAAATTATGTACTATTAATTATTGTATAAGTACAGCCTGCCCTGCTAAAATTACGAAAGCCTCTCAATTATTTTTGACAATGCCCGGTGTAGATGAAAGAGCCCTATAAAGGATTACCACGCAATAAAATGAAGAAGGTTCCAATTTCAGGAACCAGAGATACAGGGAAAAACAGTAGTACTCTTTATGAGTTGATATACAGCACTTCAAATTAATTACACACGCACAAAATTAAAGGAAAGCATTCTGCCAATTGCGAAAAAATTACTTTATATTCGCACACCTAATTAGTTATCAAAATAATAATGTCAAAAATCAAATTAAGCGACGATTTAGAAAAGTTCAGTTATTCATTGGGATTAAGTATCTCTGCAAACCTTATTCAGTCGGGTGTTAAAACCATTCATCCGGATGCATTTGTAGCAGCCTTAAAAGATGTTTTCACCGGAGAGAAACCACAAATTTCGCCCGAAGAAGCCAATCAGATTCTGGAATCTTTTGTTGCGCAATCGCAAGAAGGAGAAAACAATAAAAACCTGGAAGAAGGACAGGCTTTTCTTTCTGAAAATGCCAGGAAAAGCGGAGTGATTGTGCTGCCAAGCGGCTTACAATACGAAGTGATGAAAGAAGGTGAAGGCGAAATTCCGACTGCCACCGACCAGGTAAAATGCCATTACCACGGCACCCTGATTGACGGCACTGTTTTCGACAGCTCGGTACAACGTAATCAGCCGGCAGTATTCCCGGTTAACGGCGTGATCCAGGGATGGGTAGAAGCACTTCAGTTGATGTCGGTCGGATCAAAATGGAAACTTTTCATCCCATCGGAACTGGCTTACGGCCCCCGTGGTGCAGGCGGTGCCATTGGCCCGAATTCCACCTTGGTTTTCGAAGTTGAATTATTGGAGATCATGTAATTTGATTGTTCCTGACATCCTGATTTAGATCAAACATAAAATTTAATAGAAATGAAAAATGCAATTCTTTTTGTAGCGGTCGTAGCAATGATGATCGCAGCAACATCTTGCCAACCTGGCGGTGCTCCTGATGTAAAACTTGAAACCCGTGCTGACTCAGCAAGTTATGCCATTGGTGTACTGGTGGGTGCCAACAACAAAAAACAACTGGAAGGAGCTCCCGGAGGTAAAACGATGAACATTGAAGCGATGGCTCAGGCTTTCCGTTCTTCTTCATTGGGCGAAGAAGTTAAAATTTCGGAAGAAGATGCCAATGCACTGATTCAGAAATTCTTTATGGAAGAAAACGACCGCGAAGCACAGGAAAACCTGGAAGCCGGTAACAAATTCCTCGAAGAAAACGGTAAACGCGAAGGCGTAACAACTACCGAAAGTGGTTTACAGTACGAAGTGCTGACAGAAGGAACCGGTGAAAAACCTGCTGCTACTGATCAGGTGCGTGTACACTACCATGGTACTTTAACTGATGGTACTGTTTTCGACAGCTCGGTTGATCGCGGAGAGCCTACAGTATTTGGTGTTAACCGTGTTATTCCAGGTTGGACAGAAGCCCTTCAACTGATGCCGGTTGGATCAAAATGGAAAGTTTATATTCCTGCAGAACTTGCTTATGGCGAACGTGGTGCAGGTGCCAACATTGGCCCAAACTCGGCACTTGTTTTCGAAGTTGAATTACTCGAAATTGTAAAAGAAGACAACAAATAAGATTACCGTTTAGGAAATCATGTTGATAAAAACCCTTTGTCTCGTTCAGGCAAAGGGTTTCTTTTTTATATTTTTGAGCCTCATCAACAAGAAAGGATAAAATGGCATTAAGCGTAAAAGGAAAAGTAGATCAGATTTTAAAGCCTGAATCGGGAGTGAGCCGTGCAGGGAAAGAATGGAAGAAACAGGAATTCGTACTGGAAACAGAAGAGCAGTATCCCCGGAAAGTGTGTTTCACGCTGTTTGGAGAAAAAGTGGACCTGTTGAACGGATTGAATGCAGGCGAAAGTGTGGAGGTTTCCTTTAACGTTGAATCGCGCGAGTTTAACGGGCGCTGGTTTACCAATGTAAATGCCTGGAAAATTGACCGTGCAACCGACGACCAGAATTTCCCGGAACCACCACCGGAGTTCAGAATGCAAGATATCCCGCCGGAGCCGGGAGACGATGCAGCAGGTGATTTGCCGTTCTAAAACAGAAGGATTATTCCAATACAATAAAAAGCCGGAGGTTTCAAAAACTTCCGGCTTTCTTATGTTTGAAATAATGTGCGTCCACTATAATAAAGATTCCTCACTTTCCTCGGAATGACAAGGTCTTTAACGTTTCCAGTAGATTGAGGGGATATTTTGGCGGATTCCCACCAAAATATCCCCTCAATCTACTTCCAGATCATAATTCGTTGTCATTCTGAGCGTAATAAAATGAAGCGACAGAATCTACTCATAAAACACTTTATTGGACTGTTGTGATGTAAAGTACCTAATTACCCCCGAGTAAACACAGGTTTTCCGGGCTTTGACAAACGCGGATTAAAAACATAGCCTTCCGAATCAAAAGCCTGCAAATCTTCCACTTTCTCCACCTTGTTTTCAATGATAAAACGCGTCATTAAACCCCGGGCTTTCTTCGCAAAAAAGGAGATCATTTTGTACTCACCGTTCTTCATATCTTTAAACTCCGGCGTAACAATCTCGGCTCCCAGTTTTTTAGGATCGATGCTTTTGTAGTACTCGTTCGACGCCAGGTTGATCAGTACCTGACTCCCCGATTCTGCAATCGCTTCCTTTATTTTGGGCGTGATTTTGCTTTTCCAGAACGCATACAAATCATCCGAACGCAGGTATTTCAGCTTGGTACCCATTTCCAGGCGATAGGGCTGAATGAGGTCGAGCGGGCGCAAAACCCCGTACAAACCGGAAAGAATGCGCAGCTTGTTTTGCAGCAACATCAACTGATCCTCGGTAAGCGAAGGCGCATCGAGTCCCTGGTATACATCACCGTTAAACGCCAGTACCGCCTGTTTGGCATTTTCGGGCGTAAAAGGCGGTTGCCAGGTTTGGTTACGCTCGTAGTTCAGTTGCCCCAGGGCGGCCGAAATCCCCATCAACTCCGAAAGTTGTTTGGGTTTCATTTTTCGCAACCGGGTCATTAGCTTTTCCGATTCGTCCAGCATGTCGGGCCGGGTAAAAGTAGCTGTGGTGGGGGCTGTTTCAAAGTCCAGCGATTTGGCCGGAGATATAACTATTAACATGACAGTATAGCTGATTATTTGTTTCCAAAATTAACAGGAAAAACACAGGAAAGTTTAAAAGATCGTCAATAGTATCCGCAAAATTCAGGAGACTGCTTCCCTGTGATGTACAGAAGCACAGCAACGATAAATTCGGACATAAAAAGAACGAGCATGTCTTAATGGACAGCTCGGTCTTCCGTTGTATCTACTGGTCTTTTTTGCTGACAAGATTCAGTCGGTCCAAAGCAACAGTACTTTTCAGGCTGCCAAATACTACCGTTACCTTCTTCCCTTTCATCTCCAGAACAAGTCCCGGTGCGGTTTGTCCTTCCAGACAAACAGTATCGCCCGTCTCAATTACCGCATTGATTACTGGCGGCTTATCTTCTGCCGGTTTATTTGTCTGAGCAGGATTGACTTCTGAAACAGTAACCGGATTGTCCACCTGCTGTTTTACTTCTTTTCGCCTGGCTTCCCAATAAAGCTTGTCGCGGGCAATCGACTGCAAGAAATTATCCATGTTGATAAAATCGTCCCCAATTTTGGCCGACGAATCTACAATAATATCTTCCGGTAAGCCAATTCGCCGGGCCACTTCAATGGCAAACGAACTTCCCGGATTGCCAATGGAAAGCCGGTACAGCGGTTGCATCCGTTCCGCATCATAAAGCATCGCCCCGTTGATAATCCCATCGGTTTCGTAGGCAAAGTGTTTCAGGTTCTGAAAGTGCGTGGTAATAACCCCAAAGCTGTGCTTTCGGTTGAAGCGGTCGAGCAGGGTTTCGGCAATCGCTCCGCCAATCTGAGGTTCTGTTCCACTGCCAAACTCATCAATCAAAATCAGCGTTTGGGCGGTACAGTTTTCGACAAAAAACTTCATGTTGCCCAAATGCGAGGTATAAGTACTAAGACTGTTCTCAATGCTTTGCCCATCGCCAATGTCCATAAAAATGTGCTCAAATATTCCGGCCTGCGACTCCTTGCTTACCGGAATAAGAAGCCCGCATTGCAGCATGTATTGCAACAAGGCAACAGTTTTTAAACACAGCGATTTTCCTCCCGCATTTGCTCCCGAAACAATCAGTAAGCGGTCTTTGGCATTCAGGCTGATATCCAGCGGCAACGCCTGCTTGTTTTGTTGCCGGAGGGCAATGTTCAGCAAAGGATGGATCGCGTGGCTCCATTCCACCTGCTGCCGGTCTTCAAAAACAGGTTTAACCCCGTTAATGCGGGATGCAAACAAAGCCTTGGCGCGTGTAAAATCAATTTCACCCAAGAAGCTGTACGACTGCAGCAATTTGGGAATATGCGGCCTTACCTGGTCGGTAAAAACAGTCAGTATCTTGATGACTTCCCTGCGCTCGTCGGTTTCCAGTTCACGCAAACGACGATTGGCCTCGGCCACCGCTTCCGGTTCAATATAAACAGTTTTTCCACTGCCCGAATCATCGTGCACCACTCCTTTTATTTTTCGTTTGTTGGAGGCACTTACGGGAATAACAATACGACCGTCGCGCATGGTGGATTGAATATCGCGGCTGATATGCCCTGCTGTTTGCGCATCGCGAATGGCCTTTTGCATGTGGCGTGTAACAGCCTTGGCAGCTTCTGCTTTGCCTTTGCGAATATCGGCCAGCCGCCGCGAGGCGTTGTCTTTCACCTGTCCCGATTTGTCCAGAATAGAACCGGCCCGTTCCACCAACGAAGGGAACACCTGTATTTTAGCGGCCATTGCGGCAAGCGCCGGATAGCGGGGCTTGCCTGCGTTGGTTACGGCCTTTCGCAAAAAGTCAACTATTTCGTTCACCGTCTGGAGAGAGTTCATCAAGTCGGCTATCTCATTTTCATAAAACCAACGTGTAACATCGCCTGCAACCTTTTGCAAGGGAGTACGCGCATCGATAAAAAAGTCAGAAGGAAAATCTTCTTTGTTTCCAACAATTTGCAGTAACTCGTCGGTTTGTGTCAACCATCGGTTAATGGTTAAATAATCTGTTGAAAAAGCCATAGAGGCAACCCATTCTTCTCCAAGCGGGCATAAACATTTCTCGGTAATGTACTGGCGGATTTCTTCAATGCCAGTTTTTTGTTCAAAATTATCCGGGTAAATCATCTTCTCTTAAAATGATACGATACCAGCCGTCAGTATACTGACAGACCAATATACAGTTAATAAAAAGTATTACTAATAACTGGAGATTTCCCATATTCCGACCCGGCGCAATCCTGCACCACCGGCACCTCACTGATCAGAGATGCGAACTCGCAATATGGTATTTACACGGAAGCAAAATTCATAAAAAGATGTATCTGTTTTTTCTGACGCAAATGTAAAAACATTTTACAATAAAACAGCCCTTTCCTTCAACATAGGTGCCGAATACAGCTATCCGGCTAAATCCACACCACAATTTCTATTTCATTCCCGGCTGTAATATGCTCCTTTTTTCTGATTTCGGCCTTTAACGGCAGGAAATAGGTATTCTGTTTGGTATCGAACCAAATCGCCGTTTTCCATTCGCTGTTTCCGATCTGTGCAGTGGCTTTTAGCCTTCCCCATCCTTCCTCTTCGCGTCCGAAGGTGCTTCTGATCTCTTTGGCCAATCCGGCAGGGAAAGAGACAAAAAACCAACCACCCGGCGCCCCGTATTGCCAGGGCTCCGCCTTAAACGTGTATTTAACTCCTTTTATTTGCATGGCAGAACGTATGCTATTGTTCGTCGTAACCGTGGTACAGGTAAAGCGCCCCGTACGACCAGTTAGGCCCCTGAAGCCCCGGGTAATTGTACCGATCCATCATCAGTGCCACATACTTAAACGGATAGCCGTCGGGTAACTGAACCACATTGGGCCACACCCTAGTTCCGGCGCTGTCGTCCCAGGGCGGCAAATCCATTCTCAAAGTCCCCACTTCGTGGAGATCGGGGTAAGTATAAATAAAAATTTCCCGTTCAGAACTCCCCGAGAAGCAATAGCGGGTATCTCCTATTTTCTGAATCGATGTACCGGTTGAGTTGTGCTCTGTTGGCCCCGCAATCCGCTGGTAGTTCTTGTTCCAATCAACCGATTCCAGCACAACAGCTTTGTAGCCCTCGTGATTTTCGCAGGTGAGTATCCGCCATTTATTAACGTCCTCGTCCCACAAAATGTGCGGGTCTTCGATATCGCCAACAATACCAAAAGGCGCGGCTTTCATCACCGAAAAACCAAGGCGCGGATCTCTTTTGCTTTCAACGGCCAGCAGCTGCTTTTTCTCCTTGTCAGGAAAAGCATAGGCGCTAAAGCCGGTGGTAAGACCCCGCCAGGTTTGCTGCTCGCGGTCGTAGAAAATGTGCGAGGCGATCTCGTTTCGCAGCAAATCGTCGCCACGGTCGAATACGATTATCCCTTCCAGCTTCAGGTCAAAAACCGTGGGGTTCATGCTAAACACACCCTGTACATGGTGCGGCAGTGCCCGTCCGCGAATCGACATGGTGTACCACAAACGCCCCTGGTCGAGCAGCAGGTCGCCGTTTTCGTAGGTGATGGCACGTATATCGGCCAAACCCACCCCGGTGGTAATTGCCGCCTCTACCCTGTTGATGCTCACCGCTCCTTTCTGAAGCGCGACATACAAATGCGACTGAAAAGCATGCAGGTATCTTTTGTTGCGCAAGTCGATGTAGCGGTTAAAATCACTCTGCCCGATCACTTGGGGTATTCCCCCGTTGTGCAAGTACAGGGTAAAACCGCTTCCCAGCATTTGCAATATGATGCGGCCTTTTAGCTGAGTCGTCTCTTCGGCATTAACTGCAATGGATTGATCAGTGATTGTCTCTGCTCCCTTGGTAACTCTTAGCTTCACCGAAGTAAGCAGCGAATCTGTAAAGCCAACTGTCACCCGGAACTGCTCACTATCGCCGGCATCCGAAAACTGAAAGCCCAGCTCGCCGCTGCCCGAGCATGCACTCAGGTCGATGGTATAGGTAGCAAACGGATTAAATCCACCAAACCAAATGCCGGTTTGTGTTTCCTCTTGCGACTGAACCACCAGCTTATTGTCGCGGTACGTAATTTCTGATGCCTGAGCCAAATATTGCTTAACAGGATGCATCGAAGCCGGGCCAACCACCTGCCCGGGGTTAAGTCCCGCCAGCGGAATCGACTGCTGTTCATCAAAGAGCATGCGTTGTACGCCCTGCCGCACAAAGTTTATCTGATCGGGCGACGGCTGGCATTGCGCCACATGCGGCAAGACTCCCATCAGGGTACAAAAGAGAAGGAAGCCGCTTATATGTTTTAAGTTCATATAGCTGTGAATGTTTATTTTGTTATTGATTTAGGTTTCTAATCGTTTTTATCTCTCGGTACAACGGTTTACTCAGCATTGGCGATGATAAAATGTTTAATTCGCTAATCCAGCCTGCTTTTCCCAGTCTTTTTCAAGTTCACGAATATCCTTCTTATAAATCAGTTCAAACATCATTTCATTCCTGACATGATTTGAGTTGGATAATGAGCGATATAATTTCAGAAACTTCTCCTCTCACATAAGATTGTTAGCACAAGTACTTTATTCATTTTGGGCTGAGATTTCCAATTTTAAAATAACATTCTCACCATCGATATTTGTATAACCAATCCGAACCATTTGTCCGTTTTCTTTTATTGGTCCATTATTATTTGAGGTCTTATGAAATCCGTCGATTATCAGATAATCTGAGTATCTAAAATGTACGCCTTTTACCGAGAAACTCTCAAAATGATTTTGACTTTTTTGAGCAGGGTTAAAGTCTTCAACCTTTCCTTCAATTTTCGTGTATGCTTTATTTTCAATCATCGATTTTAGATTTCTTTCTCTTTCAACGATAGAAGGAATTTTCATAAGAAAAACGACTACTATTATGGAAGATATTATTCCTAAAATCCAACCGAAAAACAAAATGATTTGACGGGGTACCGAAAAGCGTTTATAATATTTCTTGACGAAATAAACAATTCCAAATCCGAGTGCTCCAACTAATAAAAACGGAATCAAATGCCAAATATCGCTTCCGCCAAATTTATACTCATATATTGTTTCGTATGCAGTCATTCTAATATCTTAACGGTTGGTACATGTTGCCGGGGCAGATTTCGAAGAGCGTTCCTGTCCGAAGGACATGGAACTGCGATGCGATCCCGAGTACTCGGGACGCAGTTGGCACACCACCGAACCCGCTATAAAAATTACACATTGTTGCAAGCCGTAATTTATTTTTTTTTGTTTTTAATCAACTCAGTGACAAAGTTTACCAATTCTAAATCGTCTGGTGAAATCACTATTTTTTTATTGTCTTTTGTATTAATGAGTACCCAGTTTGTATCTCGACTTGTCAAGATTGTCATTTTATTAATCCTTGTCGAAGAATAATATCCAATATTTCCTAAAACTCCTTCGGCGCCAAATATTCGAATTAATCCTTTTCTGTCCTCAGAATCAAAAATTCTCACATTAAAAATCTCTCGAATGTTTATAACCTTTTGCGTTAGTCTGCTTTTTATTATCAGGTTACCATTTAAAATCTTATATGATATCGGTGTCTGGTAAATACCGAAAACACAGGCAATCAAATAGGTTAGAGACAGAATAATGGCAATAACAAAAGGTGCTTTATTGTTATCAGATTTTGCGTATAAAAAACCTGTCAAAAGAGCAAAAGCTAAAAAGACAAAAATGGTCTTCATTTTTGTTCTCTTGTCCATAGACGATTTACATTCAAATATTGCATTTTCCATATTAAATGCGATTTCAATTATGGCTTATAACGGTTGGTACATCTTGTGAAGCAGATTTCGTAGAGCGTTCATACTCTGCTGAACGGAATTGCGATACGAGAATCCATTAGACTGCGCCGCACGCCCTCGCAAGGCAATTTGCAAATCCAAACTTTCTTTCATTTTATAATTCCAATATTTCAGAAAACAATGTCTTGTATTCTTGAACATTCCTTACAAATTCCTTTTTTACCCAAATCAAATATGTTATCCCAACAACTAAGAATATGCCTCCAAATATGGAAGCAGTTACATTACCTGTTATTATTCCGAAGATTATTGTCAATAGACCTAAAGCCAAAAAAATAGAGACCTCCAATATATTTAAAATGTGCTGATTAAATGAGATTTCTACATAGGTCTCATTTCCCGTATCCGTTTGTGTTATCTTTCCATTTGCTATAATATGATTACGAAGTATCGTTTGAAATGCAGAAAGAATCCGTTTTCGAACTCTAAAGTTTGTTGAATTATCATCATTTTCTACATCGAAAACAAATCCGTTAATAGATCCAAATGCGGAGTCTAATTTTTTAATAATCGCTTGAGAATCACTTTCCACTTTAAAATTCCAGACTTTCATAATATCGTTTTAAATGTTTGCTAACGTACCAATAAATGTATAGTACATTATATCTTATTAACTACGACTCCAATAACTTACAGCTATCGAACTAAAAATAAACATAATTTTCCGTTTCTGGCTGAAGTGGCTGGAATAGAATTCACCCCGGAAAAGGGAAACTATCATAAGCGCGGGTAAACGATCCGTCCGTTAACTAACGACCGGAGAAGGCAAAAGAATCGCTTTCCTGATCGTTGACACGGTCAAAAGGCCCACCAAACAGTTTTTCATGTCATTGACACGGTCAAAAGGCCCACCGAACAATTTTTCATGTCATTGACACGGTCAATAGCTTGTCGGAACAGTTTTTCATGCTTTGTCTGACGGACATGAGGTGAAAAATCAGTTTTTCACGACTTGTCTGGCTGACGAGAGATGACAAATCATTTTTTTATGCTTTGTCTGACAGACACGGGCTGACCGAACAGTTTTTCATATCATTGCTGCGGACAACGGTTTTTCCGACGGTTTTTTCGGGTGGTTTAATACGCAACATGGAATCAGGAATACTGTGGTCCGTTAGAATAATTACAGAACAACAGATTGCTTCTCCGTCAGCTGACGGATCGCAATGACGATGTTGCGAGACAGTTTGTCGTGTGGAGGGTAGCTTTTACAGGGGGTTCCGGCTACTCATAAATCCTGACGCCGCGCGATGAAAACGAAACGCCCTGTTCGCCGTAGGTAGAGATCATAACCGCCTCGAACAAGGGTGGATTCTTTCGGTCGCGAATGGCCCAGTCGAACACAAAATTGGCACCCGATCCCCCTTCGCTGTCGTCTTCGGCAATCACAATCTCAATGGTCTCCATGGGCTGCACATAAACGGGCTTTTTGAAGTATTCCCTTATTTTGTCGCCTTTGGTATTGTAGTAATCTCCGTGCACAATAAAAATGGTGTCAGACAACGAAACGTTTCGAATGCTGACGGTAACCGTCAGATCGTAGGTACGGCGTTCGTGCACATGGTAAATGTGCGAGTAAATGGGCAGATAGGTTTTGCCGTATTCCAGGCTGTCGGCCGGCGGCAACAAGGTCTCGCGGTCCGAAGTCTTAAAATCCTTTGGTTTCGAAGCTTTCTCCCGCTCACAGGATGTAAGCAGTAACACAGCGGCCAAACAGGTAAGCAGGAGTCTCATAGGATAACTTTTTAAGTTAAAAACGATGTGTTTCCTACAAATCTACTAAATCCGGTACTGAAAAGGATCAAAATCCATCAGAAAAAAATGTTCTTTGTATGCTTATCCCAATGCCACATCGAGCAGCATCATGGTGGCAAAACCGATGATGGCTCCCACGGTGGAAAGGTCGGTTTCGTTGCCTGTTTGCGACTCGGGGATCAGTTCTTCCACCACCACAAAGATCATCGCACCGGCCGCAAACGAAAGCGCATAGGGGAGCAAAGGCTCCATGGTTAAAACCAGGTAAGCCCCCAGCACACCGGCAATGGGTTCCACCACTCCCGACATCTGACCGTAGTTAAAGGCTTTTAAGCGCGAAAAACCTTCGCGCCGCAAGGGGATGGAAACAGCTGCACCCTCGGGGAAGTTTTGCAAACCAATACCAATGGCCAGCGCAATGGCTCCCGCCAGCATTCCGGCATCGGGGTTGTTGGCAAGTGCACCAAAAGCCACACCTACCGCGAGTCCTTCGGGAATGTTGTGCAAGGTGATGGCGAGCACCAGCAACACACTTCTTTTCCACGAGGTTTCAATTCCTTCGGCTTTCTCGCGGGGTTGCCCCAGGTGAAGGTGAGGCAGAATTTTATCGACCGCCAGCAAAAAAGCGCCACCGGCCAAAAAACCAACCACGGCGGGTACCCAGGGGACCAGGCCGCTGGCTTCTGCCATTTCAATGGCGGGGTTTAGCAGCGACCAGAAACTAGCCGCGATCATTACACCCGACGCAAAGCCCAGCATCGAGTTCAATATTTTCTTTTTGATTGATTTAAAAAAGAACACCATGCCGGCTCCCAAAGCTGTCAGGAACCAGGTAAAAAGCGTTGCTCCGAGCGCCAGTATTACGGGATTATAATCCAGGAGTTTTTCGATCCACATATTCAAAACATATTATTATTACACCTTCGGCAATGATTGCCACTTAGCTGTTTTGTTGCAAGGCAGAAATGGCTTGTTGCAGCGCGGCTCTGTCCTGTCCCGACAGCCCTTCTGTTTTCAGCGCATCGGAATACAACTTTATGGCGCCGCTTTTATTTCCGTCCTTCAAATAAATATCGGCCAGAAACTGAACGTTTCTTAAATCGCCGGGATTCAGTGCAAGTGCTTTTTTCAGGTTATTGACCGCCGATGGTTTTTGACCGTTTTGCAGCTGATAGAATGCCAGGGTATAAACAATGCTGCCATCCTCCGGACTGATCTTGTGCGCCTTTTCGGCATATTCCACGGCCTGTTTCAGATCGCCCCGCTGTGCTACGATCACACTCAGGTTTTTGGCGGCTACCGCCTGTCCTTTCGGATTGGCTTCCAGCGCAGCCTTCAGTGCCTGTTCTGCTTCATCCATTCTTCCCTGCTCGGCCATCAAAAGCCCCAGGTTCAGGTTGGCCGCTTCGTTGAGGGGGTCGAATTTGATTACGTTGCGCAGGTTCTCTTCCGCTTTTGCCGGGTTGCCCACATAAGAATACAGCACACTGCTGTTGATCAAAGGCAAAATGGATTCGGGATACAAACGGGTGGCCGTTTCATAAGCTCCCAATGCCGACTGTACATCTCCTTTATTCTGATGATATAGCCCAAGGTTGTAATGATTGCTCCAGTTGTCGAGCCGCGATGTCATCGATGTAACATACTCTTTCTCGGCAGCGGCAATTATGTTTTTCTGATCGGCGCTAAACAGGTCTTCCGGAAAAGTGAGAATGGCATTTGCCGCCTGTATGCGCACCAAACGAATGTCATCCTGGCAAGCTTTTAAAAGTGCTGCTTTTGTTTCGTCGCTCACAATTCCGCCCAAACCATAAGCTGCCGACGAACGTACCAGTTCCGATGGATTGCCTAGCGCATCCATCAACACCGCTGCTTTCGATTCATCGGGGTAATTATTCAACAGGCGCACCAATGAGTTGGCCACCACGTCGTCGGTTTCGGGATTGCGAATCAGCGCGAACATCTTGTCCACATTCTTCCATTCCAGGTCGCGGGCCTCCTTGATCAACTGCGCCCATTTCAATGTTTCTTCCTGGTAATTACCGTTGGGGCGGGCTTTTACGATTTTATTGGCCCACTCGGGCGATTTATCTTTATGACACTGGTTGCAGGCGTTGGGCGATCCAAACCGGATGGTAGCCTCGGGCATGGGTGGCCGGAACGAGTGATCGCTGCGCAGGAAATGCCCCACAAATTCGCGCTTCGGCATGTGGCAGCTTAAACATGTTAAACCTGCTTCAGCCTTATGGCCCGTATGAGCTTCCAGGTCTTCGTTCCGATTGTTATGGCATTTCAAACAAGCCTGATTAGGATTGTCTTTGTTACGGTCGCGCCCGCTGGAAGTGTGGCAGGAAACACAGTGCAATTCACTTTTTTCGGTACATGGATTCATCATCCAGCCGGTGAGTGTATAGTTTTCACCCAAATCACGCCCGTCGGGATAAAAGTCACGGTCTTCGAGCGTGGTCACGTTGTAATTATCAAAAAACTTATCGCCCGGCATGTAGCTCGGGGTAATGGGTTGCATTTTTGAATGACAGGTGGCACAGGCATCGTTGTTCTGCTCTTTTGTAAACACCGATGTGCTGATCAGACCCAACTCTTTGGCTTTTTCCCCTTCCTTCAGGTTCTTGAAAATACGAATGTGTTCGCCTGCCGGTCCGTGACAGGTTTCACAGTTGATTCCGGGTTCTTTCCAGGTGGTGTGGTAGGTGTCGGTTTCCAAATCGAAGTTGGTACTTAGCTGGCTGATATGACAGCTGTAACACCCGGTATTAAACGCAAACTGATCGTCTTTCCAGGGCAGAGCCTCATCTGCGGGAGAGTTGTCGTTAAAATGACGGACACCCGACTCAGGATAGTTGAACCATTTCTTTGCATTGGCATCATAAGCCAAAGGAATATTCTGAAGTTTGCCTTTTTCGAACGGTGTCAGGAAACAGTAGACATTGTGCCCGCCCATGGCCCAGAGTATGTCGTAGGTAGCAACCAATTCCTTGCCCTTGCGCTCGTACATTACCATGGTTGAATCTTTAAACTCCACCTGAAACAGGTTCCCTTCCACAGCAATCGGTTCGCTGTTGGGCAAGCGGTGCTTGGCCATGAATTCGGCATTGACAGGCATCATCGCCTGTGCATGGTACGACGGCGACCAAAGCTCGTAAAACTTCTCGTGGCATTCTTTACAACTCTGCGAGCCTACAAATTCTCCATCGGGATTTGGTTGCGCACCTCTTTGGGTGCATGAGAAAAGGGTGAATACAGTGATTACCCCCACTATCCAATTTTGCCGGTTCATTCTTCTCTTTTTGGTTTCTGACACAGCAAATATTGTAATTTATTGCGTAAGAATGAATTTAATTAGCTTCCTTTCTGTCTGACAGGCAGATTTGTTCACACCGGATTTTCACTCCGAACGGAATCATTTCCAGTACTCTATTCGCGGATTCTTTTTTACCTTCTCCTTGTATTCGTCGATAAAATGCTGATTCAGCGAATCACTGTCCTCGTATTGCGTGCGTAATTCTTCCAACTCTTTATGTAGGGTTTCTTTGACTGAATCATAGGCCGGGTCGTTGTAAACATTTTTCATTTCGAGGGGATCTTTGGTCAAATCATACAGTTCCCATTCGTCGATGTCGTAATAGAAATGAATCAGCTTGTAATTGTCGGTGGTAATTCCGTAATGGCGCATTACATTGTGTTCCGACGGATGTTCGTAATAATGGTAATAGTGTGCTTTTCGCCAGTCGGCCGGAGTCTCTCCTTTTAAAACCGGCAACATGCTTCGTCCCTGCATTTCCTCCGGGATTTCAGCACCGGCAATGTCAATCAGTGTTTCTCCAAAATCGAGGTTGGATACCATGTCGTTGTTCACCGTTCCCGGCTCAATTACGCCCGGCCAGCTGATCAACAAGGGCGTACGCAGCGATTCTTTGTACATCCAGCGTTTGTCGAACCAGCCATGCTCGCCTAAATAAAATCCCTGGTCAGAAGAATAAATCACGAGGGTATTTTTATCCAAACCGCTTTCCGTTAAATAATCGAGCACCTTCCCTACACTTTTATCCACCGAAGCAATACAGGCCAGGTAATCGCGCATGTAACGCTGGTATTTAAACCGTACCAGGTCTTCGCCCGTCGGGTTTGTTTGTTTGAATTCTTCGTAGATGGGCCTGTACACTGCCTGCCATTGTTCCTGTTGCTCTGCGTTTAATCCACCCCTTGGTTGATCCGTTAATTTCAAATCGTAAACAGGTATCATCGTTTGAGCAATCGACATGTTGTTTAAGGCGGCGGCTTTCCGGTCTCCTTCGTAATCATCAAAAAGAGTCGGAGGTTCCGGGAAGGTCACATCTTCATAAATCCCCAGTTCATTGGGTCCCGGCTCCCACGAACGGTGCGGTGCCTTGTGCCACATCATTACCATAAACGGCTGTGTCGAATCTTTCATTTCGTTCATCCACTCAATGGTCTTGTCGGTGATAATTTCGGTCGTATAACCTTCCATCTTGTACTCGCCCGTCTGATTGATAAACGTGGGATTGTAATACCTTCCCTGCCCGGGCAGAATATCAAAATAATCGAAGCCGGAAGGAGTTCCTCCCAAATGGAGTTTTCCAATTACAGCAGTTTTATAGCCGGTTTCCTGAAGCACTTTTGTAAAAGTTTGCTGGCTAAAATCGAACTTTGATCCGCCGGAGTTATCTACAAATCCGTTTTTATGACTGTACCTGCCACTCAAAATCGTTGCACGCGAAGGGCCGCAAATCGAGTTGGTAACCATGCACCGGTTGAACAGCATTCCTCCGCTGGCCAGACGATCGATGTTGGGCGTAGGAGCCAACTCCGCCAGCGGACCTCCATAAGCACTTATGGCCTGAAACGCGTGATCATCACTCATGATAAAAACGATATTGGGGCGTTGCGCTGACTGCTTTTTGGTCACCGGATTACAGGCGGCAAAAACAACACTGATCAGCAACACTAAATAGCTTGGCTTCAATGAAACTAAAACAGACTTCATTTGATTAAATTTTTTGGATTCAACTTTATTGGCACTTACCAATAAAATTCCATTCTTATAAAATATTTCTTTTCTCCATTCGGGTAAATGATCCAATCATTTACAAAAGACAATCCTTGATGCCTACAAATTTATCACTTATTCTAAACCAGCGGTTTCTTTCCTGATCTTATTTTGAATCGATTCGTACCGCTGCCTTGATTCTTCCGGCACGGGTTTATATTCCGAAATACCCACCAGGTTTTCCAATTCTTCAGGGTCGTTCGCGTGTTGGTTATGGTGTATGACACTTCGTTTATTGAAATATTTTAACCGATCGTGTCCGGAAATAATTTAAATTCAATACTTTTATGTAAAGCAACAGAAATGAAACGAGCATGTAATTCATACCCAAGAGGATGATTATCCGTCAGCTGATGAACATGCAAGTCCCATCTGTTACCTTAGATCATTTACAATTATAAACAGATGAAAGTAGGAATTTTAAGAGAAGGTAAAACTCCCCCCGATAAAAGAGTACCCTTAACCCCGGAACAATGCCTGGAAGTAATGGAGAAATTTCCATCGGTAAAAGTGGTGGTTCAACCCAGTCCTATCCGTAGTTTTAAGGATGATAACTATACCAGCATCGGCATTGAACTACAGGAAGATTTGAGCGACTGCGACGTCCTGCTAGGTGTGAAAGAAGTGCGTATCCAGGATTTTATTCCCGGAAAGATCTACCTGTTTTTCTCGCACACCATCAAAAAACAAGCCTACAACCGGAAGTTGCTGCAAACGGTTTTGGAAAAGAACATTCAGCTGGTGGATTACGAAGTGCTGACCAATAAAGAAGGTTTCCGTATCATTGGTTTCGGGCGATTTGCCGGCCTGGTAGGCGCCTACAACGGGCTGCGGGCTTTCGGCTTACGAAATAATATTTTCAACTTAAAACCGGCGCACCAGTGTCACGACCTTGCAGAAATGCTGCAAATACTCGACGGCATTCAACTGCCCCCCGTTAAAATAGCCGTTACCGGAGACGGAAGAGTGGCGGGCGGCGTTCTGGAAATACTGAACCATATGAACATCGTCCGGGTTACTGCCGCAAGCTTTTTGAGCGAAACAGATCCCAAGGAGGCCATTTACACGCAGCTGCTTCCAAATAATTACGCCCACAGAAAAGACGGAGAAGCATTTGAGTTGATGCACTTTTTCAACCATCCTGAAATGTATGAGAATGCATTCGAAGCTTACACAAAAGCTACCGATCTGCTGATTGCCGCTGCTTACTGGGATCCAAAAGCTCCGGTACTTTTTACGGCAGAAGATGCCCGCTCCGAAGATTTCCGCATCAGCGTTATTTCCGACATCACCTGCGACATTGAAGGTTCCATTCCTTCCACCAAACGGGCTTCCTCGATCGACGATCCGTTCTACGATTACAATCCGGAAACAGGAGAACTGGAAGCGGCGTTTTCAAACCCACGAAATATTTCGGTGCAGGCGGTTGACAACCTGCCCTGCGAATTACCCAAAGACGCCTCGCTCGACTTTGGCAGAAACCTGATCGACAAAGTTTTCCCAAGCTTATTTAGCGAAGATATTGAAGGTATTATTCAACGGGCTTCGATTACGAAAGGCGGTAAATTAACCGATCGCTTTGCTTATTTACAGGATTTTGCGGAGGGAAAGTGAGCCAGTCGCAGTTGGCAGTCACAGTAAGCAGAAGTGAAATAAAATCAGCAAAGTTTTATTAATGCATTTTCGCATTAAAGCATTAATGCCTTCATAAAAAAAACGCCGATCCATCCGTCGATTGACGGACAGACCGGCGTCAGTTCTCACTCTTCCTTGACCGGATTGTTATGCACAATCCTATTTAATCAGTTCTACACTTCGTTTTACAAATTTGTCGAGGTCAGCACCTTTCAACAAACCGTTGGCCAGCAATGCCAGGTCAACCATTTGCTTGGCCAGTTTATTGCTTTTGCCAAATTCGGTCAGCTGTCCTCTTTTTTCTTCTTCCAGTTTCACCAACTCACTGTTCAGTGCATCCAGCTTTTCTTTGTCGGCTTGCGGAACTTCTTCGTCCTTTTTACCTTCTTTGGCTTTTTCCAGACCAGCGATCTCTTCTTTTTTCACGGTAACAGAAGCGGTCAATTCCTCCAGATTTTTGCCCAGTTTTTTATCCTTGGCATCCAGCACTTTCTTCACCAGCGGGTGCGAAGTATTCACCACCAGGCTCAGGTTCTCCGGCATATCGCCATAAAAGTTCATTCCTCCCTGCATTGCGCTCATGTCCTTCATCCGGCGCATAAACTCATTGCGGGTAATCACCATTGGCGACCCGCTTTCTCCCAGATCCTTAAAGTCGACGATAAAAGAATAATCTGTGGCTTCCGGACAAACTGCCTGGAAGATCGGAGACAATTCCTGTTTCTGCTCCCACGAAAGCTCTTCTTTGGCTGAATCTTCTTTTTGAATCAGGTGTTCCACCACATCCGAGTCAACACGCACAAAACGTTTGTCGGTGTACTGCTGCTCAAATTTATTGATCAGGTGAGGAGCCAGCACATCATCCAGTACCAGCACATCGTAACCTTTGTTTTTGGCTTCTTCCACAAAAGTATATTGCTCGGTTACGTTGGTGGTGTACAAATAAATGGTGTTGTTATCCTTGTCGGTCTGGTTCTCTTTTACCAGTTTCTCGTATTCTTCCCAGGTAAAATATTTGTTCTCCGCATTTTTCAGCAGGAAGAAATTCATGGCCCGTTCGTGGAATTTCTCTTCCGTCAGCATGCCGTATTCGATGAAAATCTTCAGATCGTCCCATTTCTTTTCGAAATCTTCGCGGTTGTCTTTAAACAACTGGTGCAAACGGTCGGCCACTTTTTTGTTGATGTGACTGCTTATCTTTTTCACGTTTGAATCGCTCTGCAAATACGAACGCGAAACGTTCAACGGAATATCGGGAGAATCAATTACACCGTGCAAAAGTGTCAGAAATTCGGGAACAATGCCTTCCACCGAATCGGTCACAAAAACCTGGTTGCAGTACAACTGAATTTTGTTTTTCTGAACCTCAAAATTGCTTTTGATTTTCGGGAAATAAAGGATACCAGTCAGGTTAAACGGATAATCCACGTTCAGGTGAATATTAAACAAAGGCTCTTCGCCAAAGGGATACAACTGACGATAGAAGTTTTTGTAATCTTCGTCTTTCAGATCCGCCGGAGCTTTTGTCCACGCCGGTGTTGTATCATTCACCTGGTTGTCTTCCTCTGTATCTACCTGCTGACCGTCTTTCCAGTCTTTTTTCTTTCCGTAAACCACCGGAATTGGCAGGAACTTACAGTATTTATTCAGAATCTCTGAAATTTTCTGATCATCCAGGAAGCCTTTTTCTTCTTCGCTGATGTGCATCACGATGTCGGTACCTACACCATCTTTTTCAACTTCTTCGAGTGTGTATTCCGGGCTTCCGGTACAACTCCATTTAACGGCTTTTGCCCCGTCTTTATACGATTTGGTGATGACATCCACCTTTTCAGAAACCATGAACGAGCTGTAAAAACCCAATCCAAAATGACCGATAATGGCATGGGCGTCTTCTTTGTATTTATCCAAAAACTCGTTGGCTCCCGAGAAAGCGATCTGGTTAATGTACTTTTCCACTTCTTCGGCTGTCATACCGATACCGTTGTCAGAAACGGTGATGGTTTTGGCGTCTTTGTCGAGTTTCACAACCACTTTGGCTTCACTCAAATCGCCCTTATACTCACCTTTCGAGGCCAGTGTTTTCAGCTTCTGAGTCGCATCAACGGCGTTCGAAACAATCTCCCGTAAAAAAATGTCGTGGTCAGAATAAAGAAATTTCTTGATTACCGGAAACAGATTTTCACTGGTAACTCCAATTTTTCCTGTCTGCATATTCATTATCGTTTTATGTTATTTTTCGTTTACGACGGGCAAAAAATCAAACCCTGTGCCAACCGGTCTTTTAATGACGAATTGACAGCAGCACTTTTACAAATCAGACAGAATGGTAAAGAATTGATTTTATGTATTCAGCTTTTTATTTTAATTTTGAGCTATTCACTTCATCAAATGGAACTGGTTTTAAAATTAAATAAGAAACAGTTGAAGGTCTTTACTGATCTGGCGGATAAACTGAACATCAAACACTTTGTTGTGAATGATGAGGAGGAAGATGCAGCGGTGTACCGTGCGATGCAGGACGGCGATCAGAATATTTTGGAGGATCCCGATTTAACCGACTTTGAGAATTGGCTCAAAGAATGAAAACTCTCTACACAAAACAATTCGAAAAAGATGTTAGGAAATACCCTGAATACAGAACTCAGGTTTTTGAGGTAATCAGGCGTTTTAAGGATGCTTCCTCACTTGATGAACTTTCAAGCATAAAAAAACTTCAGTCTGAGGAAAAAGATTTTCGGGTTAGGCTTGGAAACTTTCGTTTGGGCTTTTCTGTCGTCGATGAAACCATCGTTTTTAAACGATTTCTCCATCGGAAAGATATCTACAAATATTTCCCATAAAGGCTGTGTCTGATCCTTATCTCTAAAAATTTATGACATTTCCCCTTTTTTTTATTCCGCCAAAGTCGCTTATTTTGCGTCACTTATGATTTACAAGGAAAGCATGCTGGAGAAGTATTTCGAAAAGTTCAGGAAAAATATTGTTGGGATCGACCAGGAATTTGATACGCCTTACGGTAAAAAGAAAATTGTTTATGGCGACTGGATCGCCAGCGGAAGGTTGTACCACCCCATTGAAAACCGCATTTCCAACGACCTGGGTCCTTTTGTCGGGAATACACATACCGAAACCAGCGAAACAGGTATTCGGATGACACATGCTTACCACCTTTCTCATAAACTGATCAAGCAACACGTAAACGCCTGTCCCGATGATGTGATCCTCACCGCAGGTTTTGGGATGACTGCCGTTATAAATAAATTCCAGCGAATTCTGGGGCTGAAATACTGCGGAAAAATAGGCGGCAAAAGCTGTATTGCCGAACGCGAACGGCCGGTGGTATTTATCACGCACATGGAACATCACTCCAACCAAACATCGTGGTACGAAACCAGTGCCGACGTGGTGGTGGTTGAGCCCGGTGAAGGGCTGCTGATTGATACCAACAACCTTCGAAAAGCACTCGAGCAATACAAAGACAGAACCTTTAAGATCGGATCGTTCACGGCCTGCTCCAACGTAACCGGTGTTCGCACTCCCTACCACGAAATGGCCAGAATAATGCACGAATACGGCGGGGTTTGTTTTATCGATTTTGCGGCGTCGGCTCCTTACGACGAAATAAATATGCACCCCGAAGATCCGATGGAAAAACTGGATGCTGTTATGTTTTCGCCCCATAAGTTTCTGGGTGGACCGGGTTCTTCCGGTGTGATTGTTTTTGATGCATCGATGTACAAAAACGAAGTGCCCGATCAACCGGGTGGCGGAACAGTAGACTGGACCAATCCGTGGGGAAAATATAAATATGTTGACGATATTGAAGCGCGGGAAGACGGCGGCACTCCGGGATTTTTACAATCAATCCGCACCGCGCTGTGTTTCGAGCTGAAAGACAAAATGGGCGTGGACAATATCCGCCAACGCGAAGAAGAATTGCTCGAAAGAGCTTTTACCGGGCTGGATAAAATACCGGGACTGAATATCCTTGCCAACAATGTTCGCAACCGTTTGGGCGTGATCTCCTTTTATGTGGAAGGAATTCACTACAACCTGCTGGTGCGCCTGTTGAACGATCTATACGGAATCCAAACCCGTGGTGGCTGTGCCTGCGCCGGAACTTACGGACATTTTCTACTTGAAGTATCGTACGAAAAGTCAGAGGAGATAACAGATAAGATCAGTCATGGCGACCTTTCTGAAAAACCGGGCTGGGTGCGCTGGTCGTTACACCCAACAATGACCGATGCTGAAGTTGATTTAATGATGGAAGCATTGGCCGACATTGTTTCGAACATTGGAGAATACCAGAAAGATTATCAGTACCTGAATCGTAAGAATCTGTACATGCACAAAGACGACCAAGGCGATGATGAACTGATGCAAAGGTGGTTTACGCTGGACTAAGCGTTTTGATCGTTTAGCAAATTAAACTGTCGAATCAGTCCAAAGGTCGGTTCAACTGCAACTCCAGTATTTCTCCGGGTAATCCGTCAAAATCAACAAATCGAACAGATGAAAATCCGCTGTTCAGCAAGATCTTTTTAGACGGAATATTGTTCGGATCTATTATCGCTTTTATTCGGGTTAACTGATCTAATGACCTGGATCTTTTGATCATATTTCGGGCCATCACCCCGGCAATTCCTTTCCCCCAATATTCCGGCAATAACATATATCCCAATTCGGCTTCTGTATCATTCGGCTTCTGAATCGTTAATTTTACAAATCCGATAAAATTGTTACTTGAACTACCAGTAATTTTATAAGTACCCAAAAAGGAATGTAGTTCATTATTAAGGACAATTTTTGAAAACTCATCTTTGGCCTCATCTTCCGACAAAGCCCTTTCCGTAATCATTGCCATTACTTTTGCGTTACCAACCAGCTTAAAATAGAATTCAAAATCGCTTTCGGTAAATTTCTCAATCTTTAAATCTTCTTCGTAACTCATAATCACGGCTTTATTTCACATTAACCTGCACTCAAAATTCACAACAAATTCGGATAACACATTCAGATTATTATTCGCAGATTAATTTGGTATGGATGATTTCTTACTTTTGTAAAGATGGCAAAAAAATACAACACCGGCTTGGTACTTAGCGGTGGCGGAACCCGAGGATTCGCTCATATAGGCGTAATTGCCGCCCTCCACGACATGGGCATAAAACCCGATGTAATATCGGGAGTAAGCGCAGGCGCAATCGCAGGCGCTTTTATTGCTGCCGGAACATCGCCCGAACGGATTGTGGAAATCTTTAAAAAAGGCTGGTTCTTTCAGTATACCAAAATTCATATTCCGGTGGATGGACTCTTAAAACTGGACGGCCTAAAAGAGATCATCGAGAAAGAGATTGACGTGAAAAAGATCGAAGATTTAGAAGTGCCTTTTTTTGTGGGAGTTTCAAACCTCAACAAAGGTACTGTTGAATATAAAAACAAAGGACCGCTTGGAAAAACAGTGCTGGCTTCGTCGTCGATTCCGGTATTATTTGCGCCTGTAACGCTTGGACGCGATTTGTACGTGGACGGCGGGCTTGTAGACAATGTCCCGATTGAGCCGATAAAAAACGACTGCGAACAGATCATCGTTTCCAATATCAGCCCCATTAACCCAAAGGCCAAACTGAAAAACTTGGTACAGATTGCCACACGCACGGTTTACATGAGCGTGAACGCCAAAATTGAGGAGATAAAAAAACAGGCTACTTATTACATTGAACCCCGCGGCATTGACGAATACGATATCTTTCTTCGGAAACATGCCGACGAGCTTTACGAAATGGGTTACAAAGCCACTAAAAAAGCTTTTCAATAAAAAAAGCCATTCCATTGCGTTGAAATGGTTAAACTATTTTTGGAAAATCTATCGTCCTATTTAAACAGGTTTTCGTCGCGAATGATCATCAATATGGCCGAATGCGGAAGAATGATGTATTTCTCGTTGTTAAACTCAATTTCGTGCCCGCTTTTGTTTAAGTAAATGGCCAGGTCGCCAATATGTGTTTGCAACGGAACATATTTAACGGTCTCCTTGCTTTCCTTCCACACTTCGTCTTCTTCACTCACCGCCGGGATCGGGTATCCAGGTCCTACTTTCACAATATAACCACTTTGTACCTGCTCGTTTTCCTGCACAGTAGGTGGCAAATACAATCCCGATTTTGTTTTTCCGCTGCGATTCTTCGGCTTTACCAACACCCTGTCGCCAACCATTATAAATTTTTCGAGATCTTTTTCTTCAATTACTAATGACATACTCTTTCCTTTTTCAATCAAATAAATAAAATTATTCCGATTCCGAATGACAAAAATTCTTTTCGCTAAGCGATTTTACGGGTATAAAAATAGCAAAGAATCAAAAAGCACCATGTATTTCCCCTAATCATGAAAAAAAACAGAAATCACACAAAACATATAATCCGCTAAAGTACAGTCAGTTAAAACAAAACACTAAAAATATTTTAAATTTTCACACTACTATGTATTGCATGGTATTATCTTTTATTTATATATTTGCAATACAATGTTCAATGTTTAGTACAGTACATTTTTAAAAAAAGTTCTAAAAATTTGTAACGAAACAAAAACTTGATCGTCTTAATAGCAGAAAACAAAAAAACAAGCAAAGCAAGAAACAAGAAAACAAGAAGCAGGAGGAAAGAGTCATGAAAACAAGAAACAATGTTCAGAAAGCAGTTACCAAAACAATGGCAGTCATCATGAGCCTGGTTTTATTAAGCATTACCGTAAACGCTCAGGAGTTTTGGAAAAACATTTTGAGAAACAACAGCTTTAGCCAAATAGCTTATGCAATGGCTGAAGAAAGCACTGACGCAACCATTTACCCGACAGAAGCAGTAGTTGCCGATTACACCGAACTGAATTCTCTTTTCGTAGCAGAAGCAGAACCTTCTCTTCAGGTGGAATCATGGATGTTAGATGTAAACAGGTTTTCAGCTACCACTTCTATTCTGACAGAAGCAGAAGATGCACTTGAACTGGAAGACTGGATGGTAAACGAAAGCTTTTTCAGCAACACAGCCAGTTTGTTGACCGTGGACGAAGATGCAACGTTGGAACTGGAAGACTGGATGACCGACGAGGCCAACTTTAAAACCGGCGCTTTGAAAGTGGAAAACGAAGTGGAAAGCAAACTGGAAGTAAAAGACTGGATGACAAACAGCTTAGCCTGGAAATTTTAAACAGCGAATAACTCATTTTTTTAACCGTTGCCTTTCGAAAGAAAGACAGCGGTTTTTTTATGGGAAATTTTCACCGATTAGATTTTATTCCCATCCTCATATCCTTCCGTCTTAACAGCTACCCTTTTACTTATCTTTTCGATATTTGAATTCGAAGAAAATACAAATGATTTTAATAAGAAACATCGAATAAGGAATAAGAAATCAGAAAATAAGACTGATCGTCTCTCCATTCCTTAAAGAAGAGACAGAAGAGAGGGTTAATAAAACAGAATCAAAAATACTTTGTAGGACGGCTTAAGTAATCGGATATTCGTTGTGAATATCGGTCAGCACTTCGCAACCGGTAGCGGTAACCAAAACCGTATGTTCAAACTGTGCAGACAGCTTATTATCGATGGTACGCGCTGTCCAGCCGTCATTCTTGTCGATGCTTGCCTTGGGTTTCCCCTGGTTGATCATCGGCTCAATGGTAAAGATCATTCCGGGGCGCATTTCCGGTCCTGAGTTACGACGGGCAGCATGATCTACCTGTGGTTCTTCGTGGAAGTCGATGCCCACACCATGACCGCAAAACTCGTACACCACACTAAATCCCTGGGCTTTGGCATAACGGCTGATCACAAAACCAATGTTTCCAAACCGGTTCCCGGGTTTTACCTGTTCAATCCCCAGGTCAAGACAATGCAAAGTCACATCAATCAGTTCGTCAGCATCTGAACTGATATGTCCTACCGTAAACATTCTTGAAGTATCGCCATAATAACCATCCAAAATGGTGGTGATGTCAATGTTCAGAATATCTCCGGGTTTCAGAATTGTATTTTTGGAAGGAATTCCGTGGCAAATAACATTGTTTAGCGAAATGCAGCTCGATTTGGGATACCCGTTGTATCCTTTGGTCGCGGGAATAGCTCCATGGGAACGAATAAATTCTTCGATCTTGTCGTCAATAAACTCTGTGTTTACACCTTCTTTTACAAATTGCCCGGCATAATCCAGGGCCTGAGCAGCCAGTTTGGCACTTTTTCGGATACCGTCGATCTGCTCCGGTGTTTTAATTACAATCTTTCCCATAAACCTTAAATATGCACGCAAAATTGAACATTTGTTACCGATTTTCAAAACCGAACAATAAATTTGCAAAAAAGTTTACCCGCTCATTAAGCTTGTGTAAACCGAACCGTTTGTATAAATCGAAAACCATGAGTACAATCGTCAATATTCACCGACAGGAACTTTCTACCAAATCGTATTTTGTAAACCGGTTCGCAGAACTGTCTACTTCCTATCTATTCTGGCAAATCCAGGAGATTGCCTGGGAACATGCAGAAATGCTGGGAGTGGGTTTTGAGAATCTTCAGCAGGACAAACAGTTTTGGGTATTGTCGCGCCTGCTGGTAAAAATTGACCGGCGTCCGCGGTGGGGAGAGAAGTTCAGACTGGAAACATGGCCCGCCGGAACCGACGGTTTTTTAGCGCACCGCGATATTCGTTTTATTGACGAAAGCGGAACAACCATTATCAGGGCCACCACAAGCTGGCTGGTACTCGATCTGAAAACCAAACGCATTCTTCGTTTCGACAGCTTTAATAATTTTCCGTTTCACGACGAGCGGGTTTTTGATGGATTTGCCGGCAAAGTACCATCCCCAAAATCGGAAAAAGAGCTTGTATTTACACCCGTACTGCTGAATGAAATTGACGTAAACCAGCATTTCAACAGTGGCCGCTACCTCGAGCGGATCATTGACAGCTATGACTTTGATTTTCATGACAAAAACAGGCTGATAGAGTTTGAGATCAATTTTGCCAAGGAAGGTATTCCTGGTGATTTTCTGTCAGTGAAAAAGCAAATTATTGACGAAAATAACCATCTTTGCAGTGTTGTTCGCGAAAACGACGGCGTCGAACTGATCAGAGCCCGTCTGCATTGGGTTCCCAGGTAACTTACTGAAAGTCTACTTTTAATTCCTTTTACCAAGAGTTTTTTTTCAGAACCTCTTAAAGAGCAAAAAAAAAATGTTGCAACCACAAACGTTTGCAGTATTTACTACTTGCTTATAATTAACTATTTACAAAAACAAGGCCTTAATTTCCGGGGAATAAGTTCAATCAGAATGAAACTTCTTTTCCGGCTGTCGTAACCCCATAAGGCAAATAAATCTGAGGTATCATGAACAAACTAGTCATTATTCTTTTGCTGGCATTTACATCCGTATTCAGCCAGGCACAACAAATCACGTCACCCGACGAAAAAATGCAACTCACATTCGAGCTAAAAGACGGAATTCCCTTTTACCAGTTGAAGCTGAATAATCATTCGATCATTAACCCCAGCCGGCTTGGACTGGAATCAAAAGACAGCGAATCGCTGATGGATGGATTTTCGATCGAAGAATCAACACAATCCACTTTTGACGAAACATGGCAACCGGTTTGGGGCGAAGAAAAAGAAATCAGAAACCATTACAACGAACTGGCTGTAACGCTGAAACAAACTTCCACCAACCGTAAAATGCTGATTCGGTTCCGTGTTTTTGATGACGGCCTTGGGTTTCGTTACGAGTTTCCGGAGCAGCAAAACCTCACCTATTTTGTGGTGAAAGATGAACACACGCAATTTGCCATGACCGGCGACCATACTGCGTTCTGGATTCCGGGAGATTACGACACACAGGAATACGACTACACCACTTCGAAGCTCTCTGAAATACGGGGCTTAATGCAGGGAGCGATTACACCCAATGCCTCTCAAACACCGGCCTCTCCCACTACCGTTCAAACCGCACTGATGATGAAAACCGACGATGGTTACTACATTAACCTGCACGAAGCAGCACTGGTTGAATACTCGTGTATGCACCTCGAACTGGATGATAAAAACCTGGTGTTTGAATCGAAATTAACACCCGATGCCATCGGCAATATGGCTTACTTGCAGGCGCCCTGTCATACGCCCTGGAGAACGGTAATTGCAGGTCAGAAAGCGGCCGATATTCTGATGTCGCACATTACGCTCAATTTGAATGAACCTTGCGCGTACGAAACTACCGACTGGATTAAACCGGTAAAATACATTGGCGTTTGGTGGGAAATGATCACCGGGAAAAGCAGCTGGTCGTATACGAACCTGCCGAGTGTAAAACTGGGCGAAACCGATTATTCCCAAACAAAGCCCAACGGAACGCATGCAGCCAATACGGCTCACGTAAAAGAATACATCGATTTTGCTGCCGAGCATGGCTTCGATGCGGTGTTGGTGGAAGGCTGGAATATTGGCTGGGAAGACTGGTTTGGAAAATCAAAAGACTATGTTTTCGATTTTGTAACACCGTATCCCGATTTTGATGTGCAGAAACTGCATGCATATGCCAAAAGCAAGAACGTAAAACTGATGATGCACCACGAAACGTCGGGCTCGGTGCGGAACTACGAACGCCACATGGACACCGCTTACCAGTTTATGGTCGACAACGGTTACAACTCTGTTAAAAGCGGCTATGTTGGAGATATTATTCCGCGCGGTGAATACCATTACGGCCAATGGATGGTGAACCACTACCTCTATGCAGTAAAAAAGGCGGCTGACTATAAAATCATGGTAAATGCGCACGAGGCGGTTCGTCCTACCGGTTTGTGCCGGACTTACCCCAACCTGATCGGTAACGAATCGGCCCGTGGAACCGAGTACGAAGCTTTTGGCGGCAGTCACCCCGACCATACGACCATTCTGCCGTTTACCCGCTTAATTGGTGGCCCCATGGATTACACTCCAGGCATTTTTGAACCCGATGTAAGCCAATACAATCCGAACAACCACTCGCATGTAAACACTACCATTGCCCGCCAGCTGGCCTTGTATGTTACCATGTACAGTCCGCTGCAAATGGCGGCCGACCTGCCCGAAACCTACAAGCAACACCTGGATGCTTTTCAGTTTATAAAAGATGTTCCGGTTGACTGGGATGAAACACGGGTGCTGGAAGCCGAACCCGGCGATTACATTACTTACGCACGAAAAGGGAAAGGCACCGACAGCTGGTTTGTGGGCCGCACCAACGACGAAGTTGCCCGGACTTCGGAGATCACTTTTGATTTTCTGGATGCCGGAAAAACATACCTGGCAACGGTATATGCCGATGCAAAAGACGCGGACTACAAAACCAATCCCAAGGCTTACGAAATCAAGAAGTATGTAGTAAACAGCCAATCAAAACTAAAACAGTTGTGTGCTCCGGGTGGAGGTTATGCAATCAGTATTGTTCCGGTAGCTGATAAAACAGCTACAAAAGGTTTGAAGAAACTGTAAGCATTCTGCTACAAAAAAAATCCATTGCCGGAGACTCCGGCAATGGATTTTATAGATACAGTTCCGCTCGGTTAGTAGCCGGGGTTCTGATCCAATTCCGGGTTTGCATCCAATGCTGTTTGCGGAATCGGGAATAACAGACATTTTTCGGGAGTAACACCTTTCCATCCGGGTATTTCATCCAGGAAAGTGCCAAAACGAATCATATCCTGACGCGCACTGCTCTCCCAGGCCAGTTCAAAACGTCTTTCCTTGTATATATCGTCAAGCGTTGTGCTGCCTAGCAACTTGCTGGCATTGTCAAAAGCACGCCCCCTGATCAGGTTAACCAGGCGGGTTGCTTCATCGTTTTCTTTTCCCAAACGAACCAATGCTTCCGCTTTCATCAGGTACACATCCGCCAAACGGAAAATAGCCAAATCGTTCTCCATGTCACCATTCAAACCACTTTCGAATTCCCATTTCGAGCAACGTCCACCTTCTTCCTGCTCTACCTGTCCCCAACCATCTTCGTCAAGGTTGTATTTAAGTTCTATATCCACGGTGTGAATCAACTGGCGGCCATGTGCCGTAATCAGAATACTACCGTCGGTATTGTACATCGGGCCAAGCAGGAACGACCAGGCTACCCGCTTGTCTTCCTCGTCGTAGTCTTTTATGTATTGAGGCATGGCACTTACACCGTTCCAGGTACCCACTTTCAGGTTTAACGGAATAGGATCAAGGTAGTGCAAAGTTCTTTTGTGAATATGGTTGCCACCATCGGCAGTACTAAATACAACCGGGAATATAATTTCCTTTGAATTCTGGTTCTGTACCACAAAACTGGCCTTGAAGTTGGGTTCAAAAACATATCCCAGGTCCATTACCTCATCACAGGCATCGGCACATTCCTGCCATTTTGCACCCCCTTCAGGGTACCATACCAATGCATTCAGGTACATTTTGGCGAGCAAAGTATACACAACCCCCTTGGTAATTTTCCCATAACTGGCTGCAGTTACATCTTCGCGCACCACATCTTTGATCGCGTTCAGTTCAGTCAGCACAAACTGGTAAACTTCGCTTCTGGGTTTGGTTACCGGATTGGAAGTATCCTTAAAATCAGTTACAATCGGCACATTTCCGTAATAGTCAAGCAAAAGATAATACCAGTAAGCACGCACACCCCTGATCTCAGCCAGAATAACTTCCTTGTTGCCGATGCTTTCATTTTCTTCGATCATCGAATAAATCTTGTTGCAACTCGAAATACTTTCCATGGCTGCGTTGTACGAACTCTTTACCAGGCTTGTGTTAGGCGTCCAGGTATGAAACCGCAGCTCTTTAAACTGACCACCGTCCCACCAGTCGCCACCTTTGCGGGTAGGAGTAACAGCCATGTCGGCAGAACATTCGCTCAACAGAAAATAGTTCGATGGAAATACATTCTTCAGGGTGCGGTATATCGGGGCAATCAGTGAATTTATCTGCGATTCGGTATTGCCAAATTCATCCACGGGCAGTTTATCAAAAACTTCTTCGTCCAGGTTGGTACATCCCTGATAAAGGAAAGAAAAAGCAATGACGAAGACCAGTGATAATATTTTCTTGTTTTTCATAATTCAAAGTTGTTTAAGTTTAAAAACTAACATTTACACCCAGGGAAATAGTCCTTGATTTTGGATAGTACTCCCGTCCTTCAATACCCGGGTCGAGTCCTGCCATTTCAATTTCAGGATCAAGGCCTGTATAATTGGTGATGGTAAACAGGTTTTGTCCGGTTACATACACCCTTACTTTCCTGATCTCTTCAATTTTCGACACATCGAAAGTGTAACTCAGGCTGATGTTGTCCAACTTCAGGAACGAGCCTTTCTCGATGTAATAGCTACAGTACTTTGGATTGTCGGCCAACCCGATGGTCAAAGCGTCGTGCAAAACATTGGCACCCGGCAACCACTGGGTGGTAGCATACGACATTTTCGAGAAGTTCAGCAGATCGTTGCCGTAAACACCTCTGAAAAAGAAATTCAAATCCCAGTTTTTATAGGAAATCGTATTGGAAATACCATAGGTCAGTTTAGGCTGTGCCGAACCGATGTAAGTACGGTCGTCGTTGGTCAGTCCGGGTTTTCCGTCAATCATATCGTCCATGATGTACATTCCGTCCTCGTCCAAACCTTTGCACAACCAACCATAGAAAGTGCCCACTTCGCGGCCTTCTTCCACAATGTGAGTGGTATTACTGGAACCTCCCCTAATCCAGGCCGAGCCAGTCAGAATGGAGCTGGTAGAAAACTCATCGCTGGAGAGTTTGGTAATTTTGTTTTTGTTGTGCGCCAGGTTTACAGAAGCCGTCCAACGCAGCTTATCTTTCCGAATGATGTCACCGGTAATCAACATCTCGATCCCTTTGTTAGACATCTCCCCTACGTTGGCCAGCATATCGGGATAAAGGAATGGAGGAACCGGAACCTGGTAGGTGTACAACAAATCTTTGGTTCGTTTGTCGTAGTATTCAATGGTACCACTGATCCGGCTGTTCAGGATGTTGTAATCCACCCCGATGTTGAACATCGAAGTTTCTTCCCATTTCAGGTTTTCGTTGGCATTCTGACTGATCTGGTAAGCTCTGTACCATTTACCATTGTCGTAGTACTGACCCGAATTGCCGTAAAGCTGTAACGATTTGTAAGGATCAATACCGTCCTGGTTACCCGACACACCGTAACCGGCTCTGATTTTCAGATCATCCAGGAAGGTCAGTCCTTGCATAAACGACTCTTCGTTGATACGCCAGGCACCCGATACCGATGGGAAGGTAGCCCATTTGTGGTTGGCTCCAAATTTTGAAGAACCGTCGTAACGCATCGAAAGCGTCAGAATATACTTCATTTTGTAGTTGTAGTTAGCCCTTCCGAAGAAAGAAACCAGCTTGTTCATGTTTTTGCCTGACCAAACATCCGAAGGACGCAGATTTTCGCCTGCTCCCAGGTTGTTGTATCCAAAAAAATCGGTTACAAACTGACGGTTTTGGGCTCCCGAGTTCTGGTAATAGTTTTCTTCGTAAGAATAACCACCCAGCAATGCTAATTTATGATCGTTGATTGATTTTTCGTAGTTAACCGTTGTTTCCAGCAATTCTTTGTCACTGGTCCAGTTTTCGCGCTTGGCAAACCCCTGGTCGTTCCGTCCCCGTTCTGTATCAGAATCGTAGTACTGTCCGTAATCGTTGGTGGCTCTTTGCTTGTGCAATTTAATTCCGGCGGTAAAACCTTCAAACAGGTTTAACTGGGCGTCTATGTTTCCGAAATACAGGGAATTTTTATGTAAACTACTGTTGTATTCGATGTTTCTTACCGGGTTTCCCTGGTCGTACTCCTGTGTATCGTACCAGGTTCCGTCGTCCTTTTTTATCGGCACAACCGGAATCATGTTGTAAGCCAATACAAAATTTCGTGTGTCGGTTGGAGAATAATCGCGGCTGGTAATGGCACCGGTAAACGAAACATTCAGTTTGTCGTCCAATGCTTTCTGGTTAAACGAAAAACGTACGTTGTAACGCTTCATCTCATTGTCTTTTACCACCCCTTTCTGATCGAGATAGGAAACCGACGCGCGGTAGTTGCTGTTGCGTCCGCCACCTGAGAACGATACATTATGATTCTGGCTGACACCGGTTCTCATAATGGCATCAAACCAATCGGTGTTGGCGCCCAAATCAAGCCCTTCGGTGTTAATGCTGTTGGCAGCTGCGTAATCGCGCCATTCTTTGGCTGTTAAAACATCCGGCACATTGGTAACCGTACTGGCTGCCAGATAGCCATCGTATTCAATAACAGTTCCGTAGTCTTTTCCTTTTTTGGTAGTGATCAGAATTACACCACTGGCCGAACGCGAACCATAAATAGCCGCGGCAGAAGCATCTTTTAACACACTGATCGATTCAATGTCCTGTGGTGCAACCGATGAAAGGCTCATTCCCGGAACTCCGTCGATTACGATAAAAGGCTGGCTGCTTCCGGTAAGCGAAGAAGTACCTCTCAAACGAATGGTTTGCTCCTTGGTAACGTCACCGCTTCCCAAAGTAATGGACAAACCGGCCACTTTTCCTTTTAGCAGGTCAACCGCATCTTTGGTCAAACCTTTGTTGAACTCATCTTCCGAAACATTGCTGATCGATCCGCTCACCTCTCTTTTTTGCTGAACACCGTAACCGATGGCCACTACTTCGTCGAGTTGCATAATGTCTTCCCTCAGTACGATGTTGAACATGGTTTGCGAGCCAATTTCAACTTCCTGGGTCTGGAAACCAACAAACGACAAGGAAAGCACTCCGCCACTGGCCGGAACATCCATGTTGAATTTTCCGTCGGCATCGCTTACCGTACCTGTCATGGTACCTCTCAACACAATGGTAACACCTGTTAAGGGTTCGCCTTTTGAGTCGTTTACAATACCGGTAACCGTTTTCTTCTCTTGCGGAATACTTAGCATATTGTCTGCCTTTTTCATCACAGCAATCTGACGGTCACTAATTTTATAAGTCAGATCCGTTTCCTGCAATGCTTGTTCCAGCAGGTTGTTAACCGTTACTTCGCTAACACTTACGTCAACTTTCTGATTGACATTCACCAGGTCGTCGGAGTAGACAATAATAAATTCACTGTTTTTCTCAATCTCGTGAAACACCTGTTTCAGGGTAACATTGTTCAGTTTCATCGAGAATTTTGCTGTCTGAGAATAGCTGTTTGCCGCTGAAGCAAACATAACTGAAAGTAATAGGATGATAGTTAGCCTCATGACAAGGAAAGTTTTTTTGACCCACTGCGAGTACACAGCAAAGCCATTCTTACAAATTTTATTCATAAATTTAAGCGTTTAATTAAGCATTGTAATTAATTAATCTCAGGACCGGCGGGTGGTACGAACACTCTCCGGTTCTTTTTTCATACGTTAGCGCGATTAGTTTTACAGAATTGTTACATAGGCATTTATATTAGTTTGGTTGGACAATAAAATAATCTCCGTTTTGTTGTTTACCCCAGTCTATCGGGACAAAAGCCTGAAGCACGTCGAGCACTTCAGCAATATCGCTTTTGAGATCGAGTTTACCGGATATCTTATACGTACCCAGCATCGGATCCTTTATGTGAATTCTTTTGTTGTAATACCTTTCCAGCCTCCGTACCACGCGGTTCATATCCAGCCTGTCGCAGTTAAGCATGCCTTCTTTCCACGAAACATACGAAGCCACATCTACCTTGTTTACATAATTTACTCCACTTGAACGGTCAAGCAAAAACATCTCGTTGGGGTGAAGTGTGTTGGTTTTCTTTCCTTTCAACAAGCCATGCTCGCTGATCTTTACATCTACCTTCCCGCTTACCAGCACTGTGTGGAAGATATTATCATCGGGGTAGGCCGACACATCAAAAGTGGTCCCCAAAACAACGACATCTGCCGGCTCGGTGCGCACTACAAAAGGCTTGTGCGCGTCTTTCACCACTTCAAAAAATGCCTCGCCAATCAGCAGTACTTCACGCTGCTTTTTATCAAAAACCGAAGGATACATCAGCTGACTGCCCGCGTTTAACCATACTTTGGTTCCGTCGCTCAGCGTCAGGTTCGAACTTTTACCATACGGAATAATTACGTGGTTGGTACTGTTTACTTTGCCGGAAACCTGCTGCTGAATGGTGTCATTATCGATGATCACCTGTTCTCCGCTGGCGTCGTATTTAATGTTGGATTCTTTTGATTCAAGCGGCACCGACTTGCCGTCGGCCAGAATAATCCGGGCATCGGAAAAGTCGCCGGGTGTGGTATCGGCCATGCTAAACTCGTTGCAATCCTTGTCCTTGCTGTAGAAATAATAGCTCAGGCCTCCGCTGGCAAATACGAAAATAAAAATGGCTGCATATTTCAGCAGGCTTATGAACCGGTTCTTCCGCGGTGCAGCAGTACGATGCTTTACACTGTCCCACATTTCAAATATTTCCGCAATCGAAAGCTTTTCGTTTTTAAAACGGAAATAGTTAAAAATTTCGATTGCCTCGTCAATTTCCTCCTTCTTATCGGGATTCTCCATAATAAAGTTTTCCCAGAAAACTTCGGCCTCCTGATTGGTCTTCAACAACCACTGAAGAAACGATTCTTCGTTCAAAAAGTCGGTGGAGCTATATGTCTTGAATTGGTTCATTCTGAAAGTTTCTCAATTCTATAAGACATGAACTTCCAAAGTGTAGATACTTTTTTCGAAAAAAATTCAAAAAAAATTACTCACCCAACTTATCTTCCTGATTTAATGAGAGAAAACAGGATCATTTTTCCCTGTCGAGTGAAGAAAATAACACAAAAAGAAAATTGGAAACACGCTTTTTATCGCTTTTGATGATGCTGCGGACTTTATTCACTGCCCGACTGATAAGCGAACGCGAAGACTGCTCTTCGAGCTCGAGCACTTCTGCGATTTCCTTGTGGCTCAACCCAAAATAGAAACGGAGGTACAGCGCTTCTTTCTGACGGCTGGTCAACGACTCCACCGCCGAACGTACAATCAGCAGTTTTTTGGAATAATGATCATTCTCGAACTCCTCGCGGTTCAGGTCCTCCAAACCGGTTTCAAAACGATAATCACCCGTTTTCATGATTTCTTCGAGCTTACTCGAACGTAAGGACTCCCTGAAAATCATCCGCTTCAGCGAAGCAAACAGGTACCCTTTCACATTATCCGTGGCCGAAAGTTTGCCCCGCGATTGAATAAGGGTTACAAACAGCTCCTGTATACAGTCTTTTACCAACGACCGGTCGACCGTAAATTTACAGCCGTACGCAAACAAATCGGTTACATTGTTCAGGTAAATGGAGGAAAGGGCCGTCTGACTTCCTTCCAGAAAATCCATCCACAAAAACTTGTCTTTCTCTTGATTGGGATACATTACCGGGCCGTTTAAGTTTAGTAAGTATAGCTCCCTAAAATTAGGATTATTATTATGAATACAAAAGAAATCTAACGGGCACTTTGTCTGTCTCAACGTCGCGTATCAAAATAACACCGAAATCAAACATCCCTTGATCACCGATGCTTTAATTACTCCAAAAGCTTTAGTATTTCTTCCACTTTCTCGTTCATGGGCAAGTGTCCGTTTACCCAGTGAATTTTGGTGCCGCGTTTTTCCATACCCCGAAACCAGGTCATCTGCCGCTTGGCAAACTGATGAATCGCAATTTCCAGTTGCCGGAACATTTCATCGTAACTCAGTTCGCCAATCAGGTGTAGTGTCAGGAATTTATATTCCAGGCCGTAATAAATCAATTGATCGGGAGTAAGGCCCGAGTCGAGCAGTTTTTGCACCTCATCGAGCATGCCTTCTTCCAGGCGTTGCTTTAAACGCAGCGTTATTCGCTGGCGGCGCATTTCGCGGTCAAAATCAATCCCAATGTTCAGGCTGCGGATCTCCGGCATTTCCGAAGCTTCCTGCGCATGTTCGGCATAGTATTTTTCAATTTCGATGGCACGAACAGCCCGGCGGTCGGTTTCCACATCCGTGTCGTTGTGCAGGCGGGGCTTCATACTTTTTAAAATTTCGGTCAGCTGCTCCAGCGTTTTCCCTTCCAGCTCCTTGCGTAGTTCGCGGTTGGGCGGCACTTCAATCAAGCGGTAGTTTTTCAAAACAGCCTCCAGGTACAAACCGCTGCCCCCGCATAAAACGGGAAATTTTCCCCGCGATTGAATCTCATTGTAAACCCGGATAAAATCGGTTTGAAAACGATATACATTGTAATGTGCACCTGCTGCCTCAATATCCACCAAATGCGACGGCACTTCCACACCGTCCACAAAATAATCGGCATAATCTTTCCCGGTGCCCAGGTCCATTCCGCGGTACACCTGGCGTGAATCCGCCGAAATGATTTCGCCCTTCAAACGAGCCGTAACATGTGCCGCCAGCCCGGTTTTCCCCGTAGCAGTAGGCCCCAATATGGTAAGCAGATTGTATTTCAATTTGAATCGATTTTGAAAACAAAGAAACAAATATTTAAGGGTTCTGCCCGAATATTCAGACTTTAAAACCCCGCAGACTTTTTAAAATTTTTCGATTATTCTTAAAAGTTTCAAAGACGAAGCCTCAATTCTTTATCTTTGAAAGATAGAATCAATACCGGTTTATTTATGATAAAGGAAGCTTGCGTAGAATCGCTGGAAGAAGCAAAATTGGCAGCCGAAAGAGGCGCCAACCGCATTGAGTTATGCGCCGACCTGGCCCAGGACGGACTCACCCCCTCACTCGAATTAATGAAGCAGGCCTGTTCGGAGCTGTCCATCCCGGTTATGACCATGGCACGCCCGCGCGGCGGTAATTTTGTTCATACCCCGGAAGAGGTGGAACAAATGAAAGCGGCCATCGACCAGGCCAAGGAAGCCGGTGCACACGGAGTAGTTTTTGGCTTGCTGACCCCGGACAATAAAATCGATGAAAAAAACACCCGGCTTTTGGCTGAATATGCACAGCCGCTTCCGGTAACTTTTCACAAAGCTATCGACGAAATGGACGACCCAGTGGAAGGCGTACGTGTTTTGAAAACCATTCCGGGAATCAAACGTATCCTCACTTCAGGTGGCAAAGCTACCGCACTGGAAGGACAGGAAACCATCCGTAAAATGATACAGGAAGCCGAAGGACAAATCATCATTTTAGTGGCCGGAAAAGTGCTGGACTCTAACGTGGAAGAAATCAGCAGGCTCACCGGCGCCAGCGAACTGCACGGAAGAAAAATTGTCGGGGAGCTCATTTAGCCCTTGCCATATTCTGTTTTAATTGACAATCAAAATTCTAAACATTATAGTATCATGAAAAAATTAACCTTTATTGTTCCGCTTCTGTTTGCCTTTTTTGCACAGGCTCAGCTGGAACACGAAATAACCGATTATGTGTGGCCTACCGACGAAAAAGTTTTACAAAAACTGGAAGACTGGCAGGACCTGAAATTCGGTTTGCTGATGCACTGGGGAACATACAGCCAGTGGGGAATTGTTGAATCGTGGTCGATTTGCCCCGAAGATGAAGGCTGGTGTGCCCGCAAAAAAGGAAGTAATCCGGACGATTATTTCACCTACAAGGAAGAATACGAAAACCTGAAACTTTCTTTTAACCCGGTAAACTTCGAGCCCGGAAAATGGGCAAAGGCAGCCAGCAATGCGGGGATGAAATACGTGGTTTTCACCACCAAGCACCACGACGGCTTTTGCATGTTCGATTCGAAATATACCGACTACAAAATCACGGACAAAGACTGCCCGTTTAGTGTAAATCCAAAAGCCAATGTTGCCAAAGAGGTTTTTGATGCTTTCCGCACCGAAGGTATGTGGGCAGGCGCTTATTTCTCGAAACCCGACTGGAACAACCCCAACTACTGGGACCCGAAGTTTCCGCCACTCGACCGGAACGTCAATTACGACCCGGACCTTCATCCTGAAAAATGGGAAAAGTTTGTTGACTTCACCCACAACCAGATTATGGAATTGCTGACCGACTACGGAAAGATTGACATTTTGTGGCTCGATGGCGGCTGGGTTTGCAAACAATCGGACGAAGCGCTGAAAGCCTATTACGAAGGACGCCACGCCAAAGCACCCAGTGGTTTTATCAAAAACCGGGTGATCAACCAGGATATCCGCATGGACGAACTGGCAGCCAAGGCCCGCGAAAAACAACCCGGCCTTATTGTGGTTGACCGCGCGGTAAAAGGCCCCAACCAAAACTACCTGACACCCGAAAACAGGGTTCCGGATACACAACTTCCTTACCCGTGGGAGTCGTGTATTATTGCAGGTGGTGGCTGGTCGTGGGTGCCAAATCCGCAATACATGACACCCAAACAAGCCATTCATATGCTGATCGACATTGTGGCCAAAGGTGGCAACCTTCTTTACAACATTGGCCCGGCACCCGATGGTTCGTGGCCCGAAGATGCCTACAAACTCCTCGATGCCATGGGGAAATGGATTGATGTAAACGGCGAAGCGATTTACTCAACACGTGCCATTGCGCCTTTCAAAACCGACAATATTTGCCTGACCCAGCAAAAAGACAGCAAAGCGGTGTACGCACTTTACCTGGAGCAGGAAGACGGTGCAGGATTGCCGGCTTCGTTTACCGTTAAAGGAATAAAAGCTGCCAAAGGTGCCAAACTTAGCATGCTCGGCGCCGCCGGAACGTTGAAATGGGAAAATACGGCCGAAGGAGTAAAAGTGTATGTTCCGCAAAAAATAAGAACCAAGCTGCCTTGCGACCTTGCCTGGGCGGTAAAAATATCGGCGGTGGAATAAAACACCGATCCGGCAAGTTATAAAACAGGCCATTTCTTTTGCGGGGAATGGCCTGTTTGGTTTATGGATAAATAACGATCTGACCCACTAATGTGCAAAATTTGCACATTGCTTTTTTCTTCCAGTTCGCCTTCATTAAAAATGTTATTGATATGTTTCGTTATTACCGACCGCTTTTTCGGAAACAGCTGGCCCATTTGTGCCTGCGAAAGCCAAACCGTTTCTTCTTCTAGCCGGACATCAATTTTGGTTTGTCCGTCTTCAGTCTGATAAAGAAGTATTTCTGAATTAGTATCCATTTTTATGCTGAAGACTTCCAATTACCTTCCGGCGTTATTTGCTTTTAGCAGTTTGGCGCCAAAAACAAGCAGACACACGGTTTTTATAAGTTCCAGGGCGACATAGACAAAATGCAGTTTCGAGTCCGGAACCTCCTGCCCTTCCATCATCATTACGGCACGTTCGTCAAGGGCCGGAAGAAGCCAGACGGTTTGAAGTACCAGCACCCCAAGTGCGACCAAAAACAGGACACCACCTTTCCGGTGCAGCGGTATTTTTTGCCACAAAAAATTTACGATCACAACGACCGCCAGCACCATTTCTATTTTGTTGAGCACCTGAAACACCAGACGCCCAATGCCGAGGCCCAGCGCAACCGTTATCCCGGGCGCCCTGAACTTAAGCCAGGCTTCCATAAAACTAATGGCCCCCACAAAACCGATCCAGATAAATACGGCCGCAATGGCCCAGGCGTAATTTTTGTCTTTCATACTTTATTCATTTTCATTCAGTCAGAATCAAACGGCTGCACTTTCGGTACGATAAATCACTCAGCCTTCAATCCGGCTATAAAAAGCCGCCGGGTTGGCAGGCAACGGCAACTCGGCTTCGGGCGACACAAAACGTTCGTCCGGTAAACACGCTGCCACGTACCTGCGCAATTCTTCCGCTGTAAACTGTGTTTTAAAGTCGTTTCGCAACCCGCTGTCGCCGGCAAAACATACATTGGCGTCCTCGGTTTCGGCGCTAAAAACCATTTGCAAACGCTGCTCCATCAAACGCAAAAAACTTTTTTGCCAGGGCAAATGCACCAATTCAGGCAAACTAAATTCCCGCCTGCCCTCAGCACATACAAACACATCGCTTAACCGCACTTTATCCTGCATAACTTTTGTTTACCCGGGTGAATTCCATCCATCAGAATTGTTTCACGAAAAAACAACACGATTGGAAATACAGTAGCATAACACCCCGCTGATGTTTTTAGTTCTTACCAGGCAACAGCCACTTTCGCCAGGGCAAACAGTAAGCTAAAAAGGAATTACAGCCTGCGCCCCGCCAGTGCCGGATACCCGGTTTTTCCCGAAACCCCAAAAAAACAGCTAACTCACTGATTTAAAGAAGCCGCCGCAGTTGAGAGTAATGAAATCCTGACCTTTTGCAAACGTTTCTCTGTTCAGAAATATAACATCCGGAGCCTTTGCAAACGTTTCTCTGCCGAGAGTAGTATCCCTCGGAGCTTTTGCAAACACGTCGCAAATCAGAAATGCATCATCCTGACCTTTTGCAAACACCTCGCAAATCAGAAATGCATCATCCTGAGGTCAGGATAACGTTTCTCTGTTCAGAAATATAATATTCGGAGCCTTTGCAAACCTGCCGCCAATCAGAGTAGTAAGATCCGGCAGGCTTCCTTACTAAACAACGGGCAGAAAAAAACAACAGCTTTCGGCTACCTTCCAACGGCTTGAAAACAAAGAGTCAGGCACTTTACCTCTACATTAACAATCCCCTAAAAAACATGCTCAACAACATATTTTTAGGATTAAGCCCTATTTTCGCGCGCTGATTCAAAAAACATCACATTTCAAATATTCAGCGAACGGACAGCCGCACAAGCAGTAAACAAGCTGCTGCGGGCCAACACGAGCAACCGTTCCACCAAAATGATTACCTATGAAGTTTCAATTTCAGTTTATCGATAAAAAACAAGGAAGTGTTAAAGACGACCTGCTTTCGGGACTAACCGTTTCGCTGGCGCTGGTGCCCGAGGCGGTGGCTTTTGCTTTTGTGGCGGGAGTTTCACCCATTGTTGGTTTGTACGGTGCCTTTATGATGGGACTGGTTACCTCGCTCATTGGCGGCCGCCCGGGAATGATCTCGGGTGCAACCGGGGCCATGGCGGTGGTAATGGTGAGCCTGGTGCAAAAAGGAAATGCCATGGGCGAAATGCAGGGCCTGCAATACCTGTTCGCCGCCCTCATCCTCACCGGGATCATCCAAAACCTCTTTGGCATTTTTAAACTCGGAAAGTTTATTCGACTGGTACCGCATTCGGTCATGATGGGCTTTGTGAACGGCCTCGCCATTGTGATCTTTCTTTCGCAGTTGAACATGTTCAAAGCAGGCGGCGAGTGGCTCAGCGGCGCGCCCCTGTTCACCATGCTTGGCCTCGTGGCGCTCACCATGGCCATTATGATTGTGCTGCCCAAAATCAGCAAAGCTATACCGGCTGCACTGGCGGGTATACTGGTGGTTTCGGCCCTTGTTATTTTTGGAAACATCGAAACCGAAACCGTAAAATCCTTTATCCAGTCGGGCGGCGGCGAAGGCATCAAAGCCGGGCTGCCCACCTTTAATGTCCCGCTGATCCCCTTTAGCCTCGAAACCCTGAAACTGATTTTGCCTTACTCGCTGATCCTGGCAGGTGTGGGTTTGATTGAATCGCTGATGACGCTGAACCTGGTGGACGAACTCACCGAAACACGCGGCAGCGGCAACCGCGAGTGCGTGGCACAAGGAACCGCCAACATCATCAACGGATTTTTTGGAGGAATGGGCGGTTGTGCCATGATCGGGCAAAGCATCATCAACATAAAATCAGGCGGCCGCGGTCGTCTCTCCGGAATTGTTGCGGCCATTATGCTGCTGATGTTCATTCTTTTCGCGTCGGGGTATATTGAAATGATACCGATTGCTGCCCTGGTGGGTGTAATGTTTATGGTGGTGATCGGCACTTTTGCATGGAGCACCTTCAAGATCATCAACAAAATTCCGGTGTCTGACTTAATTGTGATTGTACTGGTGACCGGGTTAACCGTTCTTTTCGACCTGGCCGTGGCGGTTTTGTCGGGCGTAATTGTTTCGGCGCTCGTTTTCTCGTGGGAAAATGCCAAGCGCATCCGGGCACGCAAAAGCGTCGATGAACACGGAATCAAACACTACGAGATTTTTGGCCCCTTGTTTTTTGGATCGACGACCCTTTTTCAAACCAAGTTCGATGTTCAAAACGATCCGGATGAAGTGATTGTCGATTTCAAGGAATCGCGCATCATGGACCAGTCGGCCATTGAAGCCATCAACAAACTCGCCGAGCGCTACCAGAAAGTGGGGAAAAACATCCACCTGCGCCACCTGAGCAAGGACTGCATCAAGCTGGTAAAAAAAGCCGAAAAAATCTGCGATGTAAATGTACTGGAAGACCCCAACTATTTTGTGGCCATCGACCATTACAATCGCCTGTCGAAGCAGAAAGCATAAGAATTGTGTTGGACGGAGTTTCCCCGGCTAACACAAGCGTGTTTACAACTTTAGCTCTCGGGTGAACGTTCGTTGCTCAACGCAACGTAATTTTCGGATAATTTTCCACCTCAGAAAAACAGGACAACATTGACAGCAGAAAAACGCACAAAGCGAAAAAAACGCCGGCTCAAAAAGAAATACAAGATCCGCTTAATTGTACTGGCCGTAATAGCCATTACAGCACTCGTTCTTTATTTTCCGGCCAAGAAGAAGGTAAACGCGATGCTTCACCCGGCTCCCATCGGCACGGTAAAAGTAGACTGGTACAAAGATCTGAATCTAAAACACCTGAAATACGCCCAGAAGAACGGGATAGCACGGTTCAAAACCAACGAAGAGCTGGAAGCCGGTGTTCCGGAGCTGTTGAAAACCGGGAAACTGGAACACATTTCCGACAACGGCTATTACCGCATTTGTCCGCTTACGCATTCGCATCCCTACCTCACGCCTTCTGCCAAAAATTTCCTGGAAGAACTGGGCAAGCGGTTCTCGCAAAAACTGGACGAGCACGATCTGCCACACTATTATTACCAGATAAGTTCGCTGCTGCGCACCACCGAAAACCAGAAAAAGCTAAGCCGCAGCAACGGGAATGCTTCTCCCAATACCTCGCATTTGTATGCCACTACTTTCGATATTCCGTATTTCACGGTGGTAAAACGTACGCTTTTGTGGAACGAGGCAGAAGTGACCGATGGCCGCGCCAGCAAATTACTTTCCGAAGCCATTGGCGAATTGCGGAAAGAAGGCCGCTGTGTGGTGGTTACCGAACGCAACGAACGCTGTTTTCACATCACGGTCACGGATTAAACCGCGACTTCTCAGAATTAATTTTTATTTCGCTGATGAAAATGTTTGGAGTCCCCCCATTCGCCGTAACCAATTTCGGCACCCGCTAAACTGATGCGCGCTTCGAGACAGTTCCGGCACAGCTCGGCATCTTCGTCAAGGCAAGGTTTGTTCTCGTACAGTTGGTATTCTTCGCGATATTCGCAGGGGGTAAGGTTGGGCATGATCACATTGGCTCCCACCGCCAGCGCTTTTTCGCGCCCCGCCGGATCGATGGCCTGTAAAGCCGTAGCTGCCGCAATGTTGATGTCGGGCATCAGCAAACGCAGAACCGCCACCATGTTCAGTCCCAGGTCAAAACGCTCCTGTTTGCTCATCAGCACGTGCCGGTGTTCGTAAAGCGGTGTATCGGCATGTTCTATGTAAGGCCCCATTCCGCACATATCAATATCGAGTTTTTTGAAAAACAACAGATCGTCGGCCAGGTGTTCGCAGGTTTGAAACGGCAGTCCGATCATGACACCCGTTCCCACCTGGTAACCGGCCTCTTTGAGAGAAGCCAGCGCTTCCAGTCTCTTTTCAAATAAATGATGATCGTTTTCGGGATGGATCTTGTAGTACAGATCCCGCGTTGATGATTCGATCCGCAACAGGTAACGGTGCGCACCGCTTTCAAACCAGCGACGGTAAGTTTCGAGCGACTGCTCTCCGCAACTCAGGGTAATTCCCAGCTCATTGTTCGAGAGTTGCTTGATTTTTTTCAGCAGATCGTCCACGCGCTTTACAAAAGCAGGCGACGACAATTCACCCGACTGCAACACCACCGAACCAAAACGGTTCTCCCACGCAAAGCGGCAGGCATCCAGTATTTCGTTGTCTTTGGCATCGTAGCGCAACACTTTTTCGTTGCCTTTCCGGATGCCGCAATACAAACAATCTTTCGAACACACATTCGAGAATTCGATCAAGCCCCGAAAGTAAACCTTGTTGCCTACTTCTTTGATTTTTACCTCACGGGCACGTTGCAACAGGGCCGTGCGTTCGGCACCTTTTAACTGAAGTAATTGTATGATCTCTTGTCTTTCCAATGTGCTAAAGTTTGTGGCAGCAAAAGTAGCATTTTTAGTTGTTTTACTAAGCTGAAATTAAGTTTCACCCGGAAATAGCGGATACCAACTTTTCTCATGGTAATCTATTGAAATTAAGTTTATTTTTGCTTCGAATTCCTGCGGGAAGGCTGCGGCTGACTTTAGGGAAAACATAAGTCGATTAATGTAAGTGATCCTTACCAATTAGTCTGATTTCCATTTTATTCCCGCAGTATTTGTTTAATCCATTTTGGCTGATCGTTCAGTATTAAAATTTAAGTATTCAATAAAATGAAACGTTTGGGTTTTGTTGGCATTATCATCGACGACCGCGAAAAATGTGCGGCCCATGTAAATGCCATTTTAAGCGATTTTTCGGAACTGATACTGGCACGCACCGGTCTTCCGAAAGTAAAGGAAAATGCTTCGGTGATTACACTCGTGATCGATGCCACTACCGACGAGCTGGGGCAAATGACCGGAAAACTGGGCAACATCCCGGGAGTTTCTGTAAAATCAGGACTTGCCAAACAATAACATCTACTTTAAACATTTAAGCACTATGTATAACGTACCTGCCGATTTTATCAACGAACAAAAAGTTTGGGATGCACTGGAAAAAAACCAGACCCCGGATCCGTCCAGAATTCGCGAAGTACTGGCCCGCGCCACGGAAATGAAAGGCCTTACGCTCGACGAAGTGGCCGTGCTCACCTCTATTCAGGAACCTGAAATGCTGGAAGAACTTTACAACACCGCCAACCAGGTAAAAGACACCATTTACGGGAAACGGCTGGTTTTGTTTGCGCCACTCTACATTTCAAACCTTTGTGCCAATGAATGTCTGTATTGTGCCTTTCGGGCTTCAAACAAAGGCATCAACCGCCATGCATTATCGCAAGAGCACATTGCCCGCGAAGTGGAGGTGCTGATCAAGCAGGGGCACAAACGTATTTTGCTGGTAGCCGGCGAATCGTACCCCAAAGAAGGCTTGCAATATGTGCTGGATTCAGTAAAAACGATCTACAGTGTAAAATCGGAACATGGAGAAATCCGGCGCGTGAATGTAAATGTTGCGCCGCTAACCACGGATGAGTTCAAGCAACTAAAAAACACCAATATTGGTACTTACCAGATCTTCCAGGAAACCTACCACCGCGAAACTTACGCCAAGGTACACAAGGGCGGTAAAAAGAAAGACTACAACTGGCGGGTGTGGGCCCTCCACCGTGCCATGGAAGCAGGAATCGACGATGTGGGCATCGGTGTTTTATTTGGCTTATTCGATTATCGTTTTGAAATTCTGGCGATGATCCAGCACATCAACGAACTGGAAGATAAATTCGGAGTCGGGCCCCACACCATCAGCGTTCCGCGCATGGAACCGGCCACCAACAGCGATATGGCCTCCAATCCGCCTTACCCGGTTTCGGATGCCGATTTCAAAAAGATCGTTGCGATTCTTCGCCTGGCAGTGCCTTACACCGGCATCATCATGTCGACACGCGAAACGGCCAAAATGCGCCGCGAAACCTTTGCTATGGGTGTTAGCCAGATCTCTGCCGGAAGTAAAACCAATCCGGGTGGCTACGAGGAAGAAGATGATGTTTCAGGACAATTCAGTCTGGGCGATCACCGCTCGCTTGACGAGGTGATCCGCGATGTCGCTGCAATGGGTTACATTCCATCGTTCTGCACCGCTTGTTACCGGCTTGGACGCACCGGGCAGGATTTTATGGACCTGGCCAAACCCGGTGATATTAAGCTGCATTGCGGCCCCAATGCATTAAGTTCGTTCAAAGAATACCTGCAAAACTTTGCCTCTGCCGAGACAAACACAGTAGGCAACCAACTCATTCAGCAAACCATCGACAGCATGTCGGGCGTGGCGCGTCAGCGTGCCGAAAAACTGGTGAAAAGAGTTGAGGCAGGCAGGGACGATGTTTATTGCTAGCAAAAGTCTGAACCCTGATTTCAAGGATTTTCCTGATTGCCTGATTAATCCTAACTTTATGGAAAATCAGGCAAAATATGGAACACGAAGAACTTACCCATAAAATAATAGGTTGTGCCATGCAAGTTCACCGGGCTCTCGGAAATGGTTTTCAGGAAGTAATTTATCAGAGAGCCCTGGCCATCGAATTCGATCATCAAAATATAAACTTTGAAAGAGAAAAGGTAATGCCTGTCTTTTCTCGTGATTTGGAAATAGGAACAAGACGGGTTGATTTTTTTGTGGAAGAAAACATTATGGTTGAAATAAAAGCCAGAAGTGAATTGGATGGCTCTCATTTGAATCAAGCCATGAATTACCTGGAAGCTTATAAGATGAAAATTGGGTTGCTTATAAATTTCGGAGCGAATACCCTCCAATTCAAAAGGGTTCACAATAACAAAATCCTTTAATCCTAAAATCAGGTGAATCATGGTACAGACAAGAATAGAAACTGATCTGCTTGGCACTAAACAAATTCCTGCCGATGCTTTGTGGGGAATACACACCGCCAGAGCCGTGGAGAACTTCCCTATGTCCGGAAGACCTGTTCATCCCGAACTGATAAAAGCTTACGGCGAAGTAAAGCTGGCCTGTGCGCAGATCAATCATCATTTAGGGTATTGGCAAGATGAAGCCAAAGCTGATGCCATTGAAAAAGCCTGTTGGGAAATGTCAGCAGGACTACTGAACGAACATATTTTAGTAGATGCCCTGCAGGGAGGAGCAGGAACTTCCACCAATATGAACGTAAATGAAGTGATTGCCAACCGGGCTTTGCAGATCATGGGTAAAGCTCCGGGCCATTATGAGGTGATTTCACCTCTCGACGATGTTAACCTTCACCAAAGCACCAACGATACCTATCCAACAGCATTAAAAATAGCCGCCATTCGTCTGCTCCGAATCCTGGAACAAAACATACTTGCTTTGCAGGAAGCTTTTCAGCAAAAAGAAAAGGAATTTGCCGATGTGGTCAAAATCGGACGTACGCAACTACAAGACGCTGTACTCACAACTTTGGGACGTGAGATGAGTGCTTACGCAGAAGCATTTAACCGCGACCGCTGGCGCATTTACAAATGCGAAGAGCGCTTGCGGGTAGTGAACCTGGGAGGGACAGCCATTGGTACAGGATTGGGAGCGCCGCGGCAGTTTATTTTTAGGGTAACCGACAAACTTCGCGAAAATACCAACATCGGTCTGGCACGCAGCGAAAACCTGATCGACAACACCCAAAATACCGATGTTTTTGTTGAAGTGTCCGGTATTTTAAAAGCATGTGCCACCAACCTTTTTAAAATCGGCAACGACCTACGTCTTTTAGCCAGTGGCCCACATGCCGGGTTGGGCGAAATAAACCTTCCTGCATTACAAGCCGGATCATCGATCATGCCCCGGAAAGTCAATCCTGTTATTCCAGAAGCTGTGGCACAGGCGGCCATAAAAATAATGGGGAACGACCAGGTAATTACACTGGCCTGTAGTTCCGGAAATCTGGAGCTAAACCAGTTCATACCCTTAATTGCCGACTCTCTGTTGAATTCACTGGAACTCTTGTCTCATGCAGCATTGATTTTCGCACAGAATTGTGTTTCAGGCATTACAGCGAACCGTTTGGTATGCAAAAAGAACATTGAAAATTCAACGGCTACCATTACCGCCCTGCTCCCCGCTATCGGCTATGAGAAAGCCAGCAAAATTGCGACGCTTTGCAAAGAACAGGGAAGAACAGTAAAAGATGCTGTCATTGAATCGGGGTACTTAACAGAAAACGAATTTGAAGAATTTATCAGTCCGGAAGCTGTCTGCAAACTAGGCAACTAATTGTACAACTGGCATTAACAGGTCATTAACATTTTTCAAACAACTGATTATCAGCCCCAAAAAATTGCAACCTTGTTTAATATAAAAATATCTTAATATTCATTTGGATTTTTATTTGAATCTTATTAATATTGAATCTAAATTAAAACAGTAAGAATTATTTCATTTTATAACTTAAAAATTGATGATCATGAAAAAAGTATTTTTAGCACTTGCATTTTTTGCAGTATATGGCTTGTCGATGGCGATGACTTCGGCGCCTGTTGTTAACTACGATGATAACGCAACTGTTGTAGTTGAAGGAAAAAAGAACGTTGAAGCAGAAAAAGAGAAAAAAGCTGCCAAATCAGAAGCGAAGTCAGAAGGTTGTGCAACTGCCAAATCAGAAGGATGTGCTGACAAATCAAAAGATTGCTCAAGCGCTAAAGCTGAAGGATGTGCTGACAAATCTGCCAAGTCAGAAGCTTGTGCCGGAAAGAAAAGCGCTGATTGCAGCAAATCTTGCGGCGATAAGAAAAAGTAAGAAAGCTTTTCCTATACAGAAAGAGGCTATTTGTCGGTTCGGCAAGTGGCCTTTTTTTATGGGGTATTGGATGGCTCTCCGTTGATTTTCAGGAAAAAATTGTATATTTCCGGACAATAAAAACTCAAAAATCGATCATTTTAAACTAATGTAAAAATCAAATATCATTAACCTTAAATTAAATTCACAATGAAGAAAATTTTCTTGATTCTTGCCCTTGTTGCAGTCTACGGAGTATCAATAGCAAACAGCTCAACCAATGTTGTTTCAACAGAAAAAGATGCTGTTACAATTGTCGCTGACGACGACAACAATTCTGCACTTTCAGAAGAAGAAAAAGACAAAAAGAAAACTGAAAAGAAAAACGCAGAAGTAAAAGAAAAAGATGCAAAAAAAGCAACCGGCTGCACAGAAACACAAAAGAAAAGCTGTGCTGCTTCTGGAAAAACCTGTGGTTCTGAAAAACAGGAAGCGCCTGCAAAAAAAGGCTGCTGCGGAACAAAGAAGTAATCGAAGAACGATTATAATTCTGAAAGGGGTGCGAACAGCGCCCTTTTTTTGGCTATCATTGCAACACAATTCTGGTTACAATCCATAAAAACAATAGATTAAACATGAGGGCACCAAAAACATTTCGTTTACACATTGGCATTTTGGGAAGAAGGAATGCGGGAAAATCGAGTATTTTGAATGCCCTTACCCAACAGGAGGTTTCCATCGTTTCGGAAGTAGCCGGAACCACTACCGACCCTGTTGAAAAACCCATGGAGTTGCTCCCTCTGGGCCCGGTTTTGTTTATTGATACCGCCGGGATTGACGATGTGGGCGACCTCGGCGAAAAACGAATTGCCAAAACACTGGCTGTTTTCGACCGCACGGACCTTGGGCTGATTGTTACCAATTCTCAGGATTTTGGAGAATACGAGCAAAAGCTGATGGACGAGCTGAAAGACCGCGACATTCCCTTTATCATTGTCTTCAACAAATGCGACCTGTATGCGGAGAATCTATCGTTAACCGCAGATTTTGATTCGGTAAAAGTCAGCTATGTACAGACTTCGGTTGCAACTGGTGCCGGCATTCCTGAATTAAGGCAAAAGCTCTTACGATCGGCTCCCGACGACTACATCAACCGCCCCAGTATCCTGGCCGACTTGGTGGGCCCGGGAGAAGCAGCCGTTCTGGTCGTACCGATAGACAAGGAAGCTCCCAAAGGAAGATTGATCCTTCCCCAGGTACAAAGCATCCGCGATTTGCTGGACAACGATTGTTTTTCGGTGGTAGTAAAAGAACGGGAATTAAGAGAAGCTTTATCGCGGTTCAACAAGCCTCCCAAACTGGTGGTGACCGACTCGCAGGCATTTTTAAAAGTGGCCGCCGACACTCCGCCGGAAATCCCGCTGACTTCGTTTTCCATCCTTTTTGCACGTTTCCAGGGTGACCTTACCGAAATGGTAAGAGGTGCGATGGCGATCGATCAGCTTAAAACAGGAGATAAAGTACTGATTGCCGAGGCCTGTTCCCATCATCCAATCGGAGAAGACATCGGAACGGTAAAGATTCCCCGCTGGCTGACACAGTACGTGGGAGGAAAACTACAGATTGACAACATGCGCGGGCACGATTTCCCCAAAAATATTTCAGATTACAAACTGATCATTCATTGTGGAGCCTGCATGTGGAACAGAAGAGAAATGCTAAGCCGTATCATGAAAGCCCGGCAGGCAGGGGTCCCCATCACGAACTACGGATTAACCATTGCGTATTCTTTGGGAATTTTTGAGCGGGCACTGCAACCTTTTCCCGCAGCATTGGAGCTATACAAAAGTAAATCCCGTTAACGGTTCAGCTTGATTTCTGCTTCTCTGCCGCAGGTTTAAAGAATCCAAAAAACTCGATCATTCCCCGCTCGTTCTTTTTTAGTAGCTTGAGATTGCCTTTTTCAAAAGCAAACTGAAATTCAACATTGTTGCGAAAATTTTCCGGATCGATAAAGGTGATAAAGTTTTTTGCGACACTCCACCGGCCCTTTTTCAGCCGCGCAACCAGGGGTACTGAAATATGAGCGTTCACCTCAAATTCATCGTCGGCGAAAGTTATCACTACCTTTTGGTTTTCACGGCGAAGGTCAATTTCACGCATATGAACAAGCTCTTCTCGCTCATCCATGTAGTATTCAAAAAGAAGCCATGTACCAACGAGATTTTTTGAAGCACTCCCAAAAACTTCCGGCGAGCTCAGCCACGAAATGAATTTTGAAAACAGTGAATGTTGTTTCATACCGTTTGATCTGAGGATTGGACGCGAAACACGCCCGAAAGTTTAATAGTCAACCTGCAAAAGCGGCCAACCTGTTTCAAAACATTCGAATAATAATCAGGGGAATAGTTTGGTTTTGATTGGAAAAGGCAAGCATGATCGGCAGGCGTAGAAAAAGGGCAGCTCACCAGCCACCCCTAACTCTAATTAATGATAAAAAATAAGGGTACTACAATAATACTAACTCAAGCTCTCAAAAAAGAGTATTTACATGTGTAGTTATTAACATATTTTGGTGAATATCCTCGAAATCAATCATTAACATGAATACAACCTCCACAATTCCTCTCTGATCTGCTGGGTTTATTCCGGTTTTGCGATTACAATATTCAGTGAATTATCTGTTTGGAAATCAAAATCTTTTGCCTATTTTTGCGCCGAATTAATTTTAAGTCGTTGTAATTGATAGCGATGCTGCGACTTAAAGATTGTATAACAAAAACAAGTTCTTTAAAATGTATTTAACAGCAGAAAAAAAGCAAGAGCTTTTTGCTCAACACGGCAAAAGCGCAACCAACACAGGAAGTGCTGAAGGTCAGATCGCATTGTTCACATTCAGGATCAATCACCTGACTGAACACCTGAAGAAAAACAAAAAAGACCACAGCACCCGTCGTGCATTGATTAGATTGGTTGGTAAACGCAGAAGTTTACTTGACTACCTGATCAAAAAAGATATCGAACGTTACCGTGCGATCATCAAAGAATTGAACTTACGTAAGTAATTCATATGGAAAGGCAATGCAATGAGTGTTGCCTTTCTTTTTTTAGTAAATTGCAAAACCTCACCACCCATTGTAATTTAATATTTAAAGATTTAGTTAAAATTATGGTAAACGCAACAGTTAAAACAATCGAACTTGCCGATGGCAGGACGATTACCATTGAAACCGGGAAGTTGGCCAAACAGGCTGATGGTTCGGTAGTGGTACGAATGGGTGACACCATGTTGCTGGCTACGGTTGTTTCAGCCAAAGAAGCCAAAGAAGACGTTGATTTTATGCCGGTATCAGTGGATTACCGCGAAAAATTCTCGGCCGCAGGCCGTTTCCCCGGCGGGTTTATGAAGAGAGAAGCTCGTCCGAGCGATGACGAAATTCTGGTGGCACGTCTGGTTGACCGTGCACTCCGTCCGCTTTTCCCTGACGACTATCACGCTGAAACAGCTGTAATGATTTCATTGATTTCTTCGGGAAAAGATGAAATGCCTGATCAACTGGCAGGTTTGGCAGCATCAGCCGCCATCGCAGTTTCTGACGTTCCCTTCGTAACTCCGATCTCGGAAGTTCGCGTGGTTCGTGTAAACGGCGAATTCATTATCAACCCGACTTATTCTCAACTGGCCGAAGCCGACCTTGACATTATGGTGGGTGCATCGCACGACAACATCATGATGGTAGAAGGCGAAATGAAAGAAGTTTCGGAAGAAGTAATGCTGGAAGCAATTAAAGTAGCACACGAAGAAATCAAGAAACACTGTAAAGTTCAGGAAGAACTGGCAGCAGAATTGGGCGTTGTAAAACGCGAATACTGTCATGAAAACAATGACGAGGAGCTTCGCAGTCGCGTAAAATCTGAGCTCTACGAACAGTGCTATGCAATTGCAACGCAACAAATCACTAATAAAAGTGAACGTTACGGAGCTTTCGAAGCCCTTCGCGACGAGTGGATTGAAAAGTTTAAAGCAGAAAATGCAGAAGACGAAGAGCTGGATAAAAAAGTTAACCTGATCAAAAGATACTACCACGATGTGGAAAAAGAAGCGATGCGCCGCATGATCCTCGACGAAGGCATGCGTCTGGATGGCAGAAAAACCCACGAAATTCGCCCAATTTGGGGAGAAGTGGATTACCTTCCGGGAGCACACGGTTCTTCTATTTTCACCCGTGGCGAAACCCAGGCACTGACTTCAGTAACCATGGGTACCAAAATGGATGAAAAGATTATTGATGGTGTAACCGTACAAGGAAAAGAGAAATTCCTGTTGCACTACAACTTCCCTCCGTTTAGTGTAGGCGAACCTAAAACACCACGTGGTGTGGGACGTCGCGAGATTGGTCACGGAAACCTGGCGCTTCGTGCACTGAAAAATATGATGCCGGAAGAATTCCCCTATGTGGTTCGTATCGTAACCGACATCCTGGAATCAAACGGTTCATCGTCGATGGCAACCGTTTGTTCGGGCACAATGGCCATGATGGATTCGGGTATCAAAATGAAGAAACCTGTATCTGGTATTGCCATGGGATTGATTACCGATAAAGGCTCCAATAAATTTGCGGTTCTTTCTGACATCCTCGGAGACGAAGATCACCTGGGAGACATGGACTTTAAAGTAACCGGAAGTGCCGAAGGTATTACCGCTACCCAGATGGACATTAAAGTAGACGGTCTTTCGTACGAAGTGTTGTCGCAGGCGCTGCAACAGGCAAAAGAAGGACGTTTGCACATTTTGGGAAAAATGATGGAAGTAATTTCTGAACCACGCGAAGATTACAAACCAAATGTACCACGTATCGAAACCATTCAGATACCGAAAGACATGATTGGTGCCGTGATTGGACCGGGTGGAAAAGTTATCCAGGCTATCCAGGAAGAAACCCAGACCGTGATCGTGATCGAGGAAGTGGGAGACTTGGGTATGGTGCAGGTTTCAGGTGCCGGCAAGGAACCAATTGAAGCTGCGAAAGCAAGAATCAAAGCCATTACCGCTATTCCTGAAGTAGGCGAAGTTTACACCGGGAAAGTTAAGTCAGTAGTGTCGTTTGGTGCTTTCATCGAAATTCTGCCCGGAAAAGAAGCCTTGCTTCATGTTTCGGAAATGGATTGGAACCGCGTGGAACAAGCCGAAGATTTCTGCAAAGAAGGAGAAATGATGGAAGTGAAACTGATCGGTGTAGATGAAAAAACCGGTAAGCTGAAACTTTCGCGCAAAGTACTTCTTCCAAAACCCGAAGGTTATGTAGAGCGTCCTCCAAGAGAGCCTCGCTCGGATAGCCGTGGTGGTGATCGCAGAGGTGGTGACCGCAGAGATTTCCGTGGTGGCGACCGTAGAGGTGGCGATCGCAGAGACGACCGTCGTGGTGGTGGCGACCGCAGAGAATTCCGCCCACGCCGCGAAGAATAATTGAATTTTTATTCAAAAGCATATTGAAACGCTCCGCCGGTTGGTGGGGCGTTTTTTATTAAATTGAACGATTGAAGGAAAGAATGTGTGAGTGACAAACTTTTAAGCTGCAAACGCCCAATTGGAAACTATCCAGTGAAACTGCAAACTGAGACTGAGACTACAAACTCCTCTGAACATTGAACGCAGAACTCTAAACTACTTTCCATTCCTTTTCCTACCTTCGCTATCTAAATTCATTGATATGGAATCCTGGTCATCAGAAATAATACAAACAATTGATTCGAAACTCGAAAATGAAAAAGACCGCGAGCTTCGGTTTTTCCGGATCGAGGAATTCAAACGAAACATCGGGCGCGTGGATCAATTCTCAAAAAATTGCCCGGTCTGTCAGAAAGAACACATCAACATCAAGGAAGCAGTTGAGTCAATCGACGAGGCCGTTGGAGTACCTGGGAAAACACGCCGCAACTACGACCGGCTGATCAGTCGTCTTTCAAAACACATGCAAAAGGAACATGGATTTTACCCGCCGTTCCATTTTAGTTACCAGCATGCGCTTTACGGCTTGGTAGCCGGATTTCTGGTTGGATTCGCACTGATGAAGCTGGTGCCTGCTTACGGCTTCGAATTGATGGCCACAGCGGTCAGTGTGGGGTTGATTGTTACCTACATCACCGGGAGCGTCAAAGACAAGCGAATCCGACACGAAAAAAGAATCATGTAGTTTTCAACAAAAAAAGGCCAATTCGTAAAAAGCTTCTAATTTTAGGAGCTGTTTTGAAATCACGAGTAAAAATCAGATGCAGTTTCTTGTTATAGAAGGAAATATCGGTGCAGGAAAAACAACCCTCACCAAAATGGTAGCAGAAGAATACAATGCCAAACTGGTATTGGAACAATTTGCTGACAACCCTTTTCTTCCGAAGTTTTACGAAGACCAGGAACGCTATTCCTTTCCGCTGGAATTATCGTTTTTAGCCGATCGGTATACGCAAATCAAAAACGAGGTACTAAACCTCGATTTGTTTCACTCTTTCCTGGTGGCAGATTACTATTTTGCGAAAACCGCCATTTTTGCCCAAAACACGTTGAAGTCGGATGAGTACAGGCTGTTCCGCCAGATTTTTGATATTGTTTTTGAGTCGATGCCCAAGCCTGATCTGTATGTTTACCTGCATGCAAACGTAGACCGGCTGATGAGTAATATTGCCAATCGTGGCCGTGATTACGAAAAACACATCACTCCTTCTTACCTCGGCAACATTGCCAAAGGCTATTTTAATTTTTTTAAACAAATAAACTCATTCCCCATGCTGATAATCGACACAAATGGCATTGATTTTGTAAAAAACCCGCGGGATTATGAGACGCTAAAATCAGCAATTTTTGATACTAAATATAAATCTGGTATTAACCGTTTAATATTGTGACAAAAAAAGCTTTAGCTACTTTCAAAAACTAAAAAGCTTATTATTTTTGTGGACTTACTAATAATTTTAAAATCACTGAAATATTATCTGTTATGAAGAGGATCAACTTTAAACCTTCTGTCCTGATTCTAGCGGCTGCTGTGGTGTTGTCAGGCTGTTCAGGGCTTAATAAAATGAAAAAAAATGCCGATCAGATTAACTTCAAGGTTACTCCCGAAGTTCTGGAGTCGCACGCCAGCGAAGTTGATGTGGCAATCAATGGCCGTTTCCCCGCCAAATACTTTCATAAAAAAGTTACTTTAACCGCTACTCCGGTATTGAAATACGAAGGTGGCGAAACTGAATACCAACCCGTAACTGTACAGGGCGAAAGTGTTCAGGCAAACAACAAAGTAATTTCGTACAACGGTGGTAGCGTATCGTACAAAGATGCGGTTCCGTTCAAAAAAGACATGTCGAAATCAGAGTTGTATGTAAACATTACTGCAACGCAAGGTGCGAAGTCGGTTGATTTTGCTCCGATCAAAGTTGCTGATGGTGTACTGGCAACCAGCGAAAGAGTGGCAAGCGTTCCAAAACCGATCATGGGTGTTGTTCGCGAAGCCAATACTTCGGGCAAATACGATCCGAACATCGACGCTTTCCAAAGAATTGTTCCGGACGAAATGATGGCTGACATCAAATACCTCATCAACCGCTCGAACCTGAGAAAAGATGAAACAGAAAAAAGCGAAGTAAAAGCGTTACAGGACTATACTAAAAAAGCCAACGAAAACGATCGCATTGATCTGAAAGACGTGGAAGTATCAGCTTATGCATCTCCTGACGGAAGCATTGATCTGAACACAGAACTGGCTGCAGAAAGAAAGAATACCTCTTCAGCATTTTTGGCTAAAAAATTAAAAGAAGCCGGTGTTAATGTTGAACTGAAAACAAAATACACTCCGGAAGACTGGGAAGGATTCAAGGAATTGATGGAAAAATCAAACATCCAGGATAAAGAACTGATCCTTCGCGTACTTTCTATGTACAACGATCCGGAAGTTCGTGAACGCGAAATCCGTAACCTGAGTGAAACGTTTACCGATGTTGCTGCTGACATTCTTCCGCAATTGCGTCGTGCAAAAATGATCACTTCGGTTGACCTGATCGGAAAAACAGATGAAGAGTTGAAAGCTGCTGCAAAAGCAGATCCAGCTTCTTTGACTCCTGCTGAGTTGATTTATGCAGCTACTTTGTTTGAAGACCTGAACGACCAGCTGGAAATTTTCCAATCGTTTGTAAAAGTTTATCCCAACGACTGGAGAGGTCCGAACAACGTAGGTTATGTACTGGCCAAACAAATGAAATATGCCGATGCTAAACCTCATTTCGAAAAAGCTGAAAAGCTGAAAAACAGCGAGCCGATCGTGAAAAACAACGTTGGTGCCATTGCATTGGTTGAAGGCGACGTTGCCAAGGCTGAGTCATTGTTTGGTGCTGCTTCGGGAGCAGGCGAAGAAGTGAACTACAACCTGGGTATTGTAAGCGTAAAAAAAGCAGAATACGACCGCGCGGTTCGTTACTACAGCAAATACCAGGATCCGAACACAGGTTTGGCAAAAATTCTGGCTGGTGATAACAACGGAGCATTGAAAGATCTGGATGCTTGTGAAATCCCAAATTGCTGGATGACTGAATACCTGAAAGCGGTAATCGGTGCACGCACAGCCAAAGAAAGCTTGTTGTTCGACAGCTTGAAAACAGCTTGCGACATCAACCCAAGCTTGAAAGCAGAAGCTAAAGTGGATATGGAATTCGCCAAATATTTCAGCGATCCTAAATTCAAAGCAATTGTTGACTAAGTAAGTATCGACAAAATACCAAAAGGCAATCCGGAGTTCCGGGTTGCCTTTTTTGTTGCCTTTTCTAATGAATTGAAAAATTGCTAAACTGTTTCGGAAGAAGGCGTCTCAAAAGTGAAACATATCTGTTGTGTACAAACCAATTAAAAGTAAAACGTGAAAACGGAACGCTAATCACACTGATTTTGACAGATAATCACGAAGAAAGCAGCGATAATCATTGGCATCTGAGTTATCAGCGTTCTATTTAATTAAAAACGGCAAGTTTTGTTAATATCTCTTTTGCACCTCAGCCTTAGCCTTGGCCTTAGCCTTTTTACACTTCTTTTATGACAAAATCACTTTGTTAACCCACCGAAAAACCCTATTTTCCACACTCATAAAAAATTGCACTATTATGGAATATATCAATAAATACGTTGAAGAAAACAAAGACCGTTTTCTGGAAGATCTTTTTGGGTTGATCCGGATTCCGTCGATCAGTTCAGAAAAAAGCCACAAGGAAGACATGTACAAGGCAGCCGAATACTGGAAGCAAACTTTGCTTTCGGCCGGAGCAGACAAAGCCGAAGTATATGAAACCAAAGGAAATCCGGTTGCTTACGGTGAAAAAATAATCGATCCGACACTGCCTACTGTTTTGGTGTATGCCCACATGGATGTAATGCCGGTTGATCCGGTTAACCTGTGGAAATCGCCGCCGTTTGAACCCGAAATCCGTGAAGGAAAAATATGGGCGCGCGGTGCCGACGACGATAAAGGGCAAAGCATGATGCATGCAAAAGCGTTTGAGCTGATGGTAAAAACCAATACGCTGCCCTGCAACGTAAAATTTATGATTGAAGGCGAAGAGGAAATTGGGTCACCCAATTTACCTGCCTGGTGCGAAGCCAATAAGGAAATGCTAAAAGCTGATGTGATTCTTGTATCTGATACTTCGATGATCGCACCAGACAAACCATCGATCACTACCGGTTTGCGCGGACTGGCTTACTGGCAAGTGGAAGTAACCGGCCCTAACCGCGACCTGCACTCCGGTTTATTTGGTGGGGCTGTTGCCAACCCAATCAATGTGCTTTCGAAAATGATTGCACAAATGACCGATGAAAATGGGCGGATTACTATCCCCGGATTCTATGACGATGTACTGGAGGTTTCGGCAGAAGAACGCGAACTGCTCGGACGTGCTCCGTTTAATGTTGATGACTACAAAAAAGCCATTGACGTAGAAGAGCTGGCCGGAGAAAAAGGATTTACGCCAATGGAACACACCGGAATCCGTCCTTCGTTTGATGTTTGCGGAATATGGGGCGGTTATACTGGAGAAGGTGCAAAAACCGTACTCCCGTCCAAAGCATTTGCCAAAATATCAACTCGCCTGGTGCCCGATCAGGACCATGAAAAAATTGCAGTTCTGTTCAAGGAGCATTTTGAAAGCATTGGCCCCAAATCAGTAAAAGTAGAAGTGACTTCACTGCACGGCGGTCCGGCTTATGTTTGCCCGATTGATATTCCGGCTTACCAGGCTGCCGAAAAGGCTTACACCGATGTGTACGGCAAACGTCCGGTTCCGGTGCGCTCAGGCGGCAGTATCCCTATTATTTCTTCGTTCGAGAAAATCCTGGGAATCAAATCGGTACTGATGGGATTTGGTTTGGAGTCGGATGCGATTCACTCACCTAACGAAAACTATCCGCTGGAACAGTTTTACAACGGCATTAAAACCATTCCGTTGTTCTACAAGTACTTTGCGGAAATGAATAAATAGTTTAAACAACAATCTTTTCCAAAGGATAAAACTTTGAAAGAGAACACAAAAATAGAATCGTTTTTCTTCTAAAAACGATTCTATTTTTAACAAAAGAGCCTGACTACTAACACACTATATCGCATTAAGTGATATTTATCATTTAAATTTTAAGCAGGGGATTATAACTTTATGCAAAGTAGGTTTCCTGGACGCACGCTTAATTCATATCCTCCAGACATTTCCTACTGCAATTAATACTAATTATTTAACCAAATCTTAGAAAAATGAAAAATCTATTCTTCACGTTAACTGTGGTTTTCTTTTTATTCTTTCTAAATTCTGCATTTTCCCAGAAGATTGTTCTACCTGACTATGTGAATGTCTGTCCTGGTCAGGAAATTGAATATACCATTCAATCAAGTTACTATGGGAACAACCAAATTCTTACTATAGAAAACGGTGTTTTTATTGCACCTGCAAGCTCATATTTATTTAGTGGAGACAGCACCAGTATAATCATGAATGTTTCCAGCATTAATAAAAAGGTTACAATTCGTTGGGACAACAACAATAATAATTTAGGACGCATAATTTTAAATAGTGCTCAAACGCAGGATTTTAATATTATAATAGTACCAGCTCCTGCTGGCTCTGGCTTAACTGATAAAAATATTTTAGTTGGGACGCACTCATTTAACATTTTATTGAATAGCATCTCTGAGGTCACATATAATGAACAAAGATCTAATAATATTTCCCGTACAAATTATAATGAAAATGTTGAATTTGGTATTAGATATTATACTTATTCATATTCAATATCGGGAGACCAACCAGGATGGATTGCCTATCGGACTTATAACCCTCAAGGCACTGCTTGTGGAAGCCTTTACAGTGAATGGGACACAGTAATTATAAACCGAAAACTAAATCCTCCAACAATTAGTGGATTGGGTCTCATTTGCAGTAACACGGTGTATTCTATATCCAGCAGTAATTCTCCGGCAGACACATACACTTGGACTGTGACCAATGGCCTGAAAATTTACAAAAACGGCCAATATATTACCACATATACGGGTACTGAAACATCTGTGACAATTTATAAACCTTCTGGGGCAGGAACGGGTAATATTAAAGTAAAAGCGAGTGCTACTGGATACATTGACAGTGATGAAACGGTGAAACAGGTCTGGTATGGCGTACCTTCCCCCGACGAAATAAGCTATTATAATGTTGGCCCTTACTATCCAAGTCAAAATCAGATTTGCCTAGATTTCCCCAACGATGGGAAGGCCTTGTACAATAATCCCTTTGCTGGAGTTATTGAATATGAGTGGGACGCGCTAGACTGGACGATTATTCAACATCCAATGGTTGAACTTCCTCAAGTAGCAATGGAAGATGTGCAGATATCTGCACCAATGTATGGATATTCTGTTGGCAATACCGTTTATTTTACTATCCGTGCAAAAAATAGCTGTGGTTGGAGTGAATGGAAGTACCCAAAACTTGAGCTTCAGGCAGTTAACTGTGGGATGTTTATGATGACCTTAAGTCCGAATCCTGCTGACACATACGTTAATGTATCTCTATCTGACGCGAACCTAACAACAGAAATGCAATCGGATGAATCATCTAAGAAACACAAAATCTCATTTAAAAAATCCAAAGAAGCTGATAATGAAATATCAGAAGAGTACCTTGTGCAAATCTTGGATAAAAACGGAACAGTAAGAAAATCGCTTCGATCAAAATCACTTAGTGTAAATATTGACACTAACGATTTGGAGTCTGGTACTTATTTTCTGCATTTATCCTTTAATAAGGAGGTAGTTAAACAACAACTAATTATCAAATAAAAAAACATAAAACAACCGATTTACCAATTACAGCTCTTTTTTTATCACCAAAATTCCTTCGGTAATGTGCATTAGATACAACTCAAACTAGACAGATTTAAATTTTCCAATATCAGCTATCACTATAAATAAGAAATCAAATCAGATGAAGTTGAATATAACTTGATTCTCAGTTTGGATTAGACAATATTATACCTATCTCTAGTAGCTATTTCATTAAAGTTGAGTAGTTCCTATTAACAAGATAATATAGTTGTATAAATATTCCTGAACCAAATGATGAGTGAGTAATATCCGAAAACAAGAAGGATGACATCTTTTTTGAGAGATGTCATCCTTTTTAATAGTCAGCTAATATCAGACTATTCCTTTATCAACTCGAGGTACATCAGTTCCATTCCGTTCCAGTTGGAAGCCTCCGGCTTTAGTCCGATAAGCTGATCTCCAGCCTCACCAATGGTAATGGTACCGAGGTTGACCACATCAAAGCGATCACCGGTTGCCCGAATATTTGCCTGAACATTATTGTCTCCTATCGATATATTCAGCATATTGTCTTCCTCGCATTTCACCAGCGCTTCCAGTTTATAGGTACCGGCTTCAGCTGTTGTAAACACCCACTCTAAACGGGCATTTCTGTCTACCCAACCTGTGATAACCGATTCGGTGCCTTTCCCTTTCAGCACGGCATGCTGTCCGTAACCGGGGTTGTAAATGCCGGCAAAGTCAGCCGGGAGCAACACCCGTCCTTCCACTAATTTGGGTTGGTTGCTATTTACTTTTATTCCACCTTTGGTTTTCACCACCACCACGGTATTTATTTCATCGAAGATAACCGAAGGAGCATGAATGTTCAGGTTCCCGTCTTCAAATTTCCAGGCAAATGACTGTTTGGGATTGGCCAGCAAATATACGTTGCTCACCCGCGTATCCAGTCCGGGAACGGTTAAGATACCATCTTTAGGCCAGTCAAAAACGTGAAGGTAAAGATTGGTTCCGCTCTTGGTTTCTTTCATGGTACACCTTCCCCAGGGCAGTTTAAAGAACGGGCTGGCCGATGTTCCGTAAATCGATTCTCCGTTTTGCTGCATCCAGTTTCCGATTTCTTTTAGCCGTTCGATGCTGGGCTCCGGAAATTCGCCTTCAGCCGTTGGACCTACGTTCAGCAAAAGATTGCCTCCTTTACTCGCAATATCCACGAGCATTTTTATCAACTCTTCACCCGATTTCCAATTATCATCGTACCACTTGTACCCCCAGCTGGTGTTCATGGTCATACAAACCTCCCAATCGTAATCGAGTCCCGTTGGCGGCACGTGCTGCTCCGGAGTAGAAAAATCGCCGGGCCAGGGTCTGTAAAGCCGGTTGTTGGTAATCAAGTCCGGATAATCGTTCACCACATTCTGAAGCGTTTGGGCTGCTTCTTCGGTCATTCCCCACGGCGTATCCCACCAAAGAATATCAAGGCCTCTGTAATTCTCCAGAATCTCCTTTACCTGCGGCAAGGCTTTCGAATCAATATAATCCATCAGGGGAGCTTTTGGCATCTCCGGATCCCAGTGAGGCTGTTTGTCGCTGTTTCGGTAAGTTCCGCCGGGCTCGTGCCAGTCTTGCGCCTGCGAGTAATAAAAACCGAGCCTTATCCCGTATTTTTTACAGGCATCCGCCAGCTCCTTTAACGGGTCGCGATCAAAAGGTGTGGCATCCACAATGTTGTATTTGCTGGCTTTTGAATGAAACATGGCAAATCCATCGTGATGTTTCGAAGTAATTACGATGTATTTCATACCCGCGTATTTTGCCAGCTTTACCCATTGTTCGGCGTTGTAGTTTGCCGGGTTAAAATTTTCAGCCAGCTTTTCGTAATCTTTTACCGGAATTTTTGCGTTGCACATAATCCACTCACTAATTCCGGGAATACGCTCTCCTTTCCACTCGCCGGCGGGTTCGGCGTAAAGCCCCCAGTGGATAAACATTCCGAAACGGGCATCGCGCCACCACTCCATTTTCTGATCGTGTTTTAAAGTCGCTTCATCTTTTTGCGGTTCTTTGTTCCGGGGAGAGCAGGCCATCAGAACAAGTATCAATCCAAGAGCAAGTGGTAATTTCATTCCGGTAGTCGTTTGTGTATAAATTAATAGTCTTGATTTTGACTTAAAATTACAAAATCAATCTGTCTGAATATCAGTATTGAGCTACCTAAAATAAACAGGCCGGATAAATATTTACCCGGCCTGCCTGATCTAAAACGTATGTTTTTACTATTTAAATTCAGCACCGTCCCCTGGCACAAGGACTATTGGTTACAAAAAAGCCCAGAAAAGCTCCCACACCAATACTTTGTATGATATCGCCCATTGGCATAACATCCCTGCTCATCCCCTCTGAAACATAATAAAATATGAATCCACCAACGGCACCAACTGCCATATAAATAAGTGTTTTTCGGAAATGTGGGTTCCTCAGTTTGCGCTGAATCCAGTTTCCCTCTTCTTTTATTTCCAGCTTTTTGAATTCCATTTCAAATATCTAAATATTTACATACAAAGATATAAGTTTTGAGACTTGAAAAAAGAAATCCAACATAAATCAGCTAAGCAATATTGTTTAGGAAACCTTTTTGGTAACCAGCGTGGCATCTTCCATAATTACATCGTAGAAGTAGCCGGCACCAAAATCTTTTTCCAGCGTAAGTTTTCCTTTAAAAGTAACTTCACTTCCCACTTCCACTTCGGCTTGTGTTGTAATGGTTAAATCGAACTTATCGCCGCTTGACGTGCCGTCCTGGATATGCACCCAGTTTTTCCCCATTACCTGCTCATTTACTTTTACAACCTTTCCGCGAATTTCAAATTCCTCGCTGGTCAAATCAGCTTTTTTGGCAAAAACATCGGCAATGGTAAGTTCGCCTTCCGCTTTTTCCATTTCCACTTCTTCGCTGTGTGCACTTACTTTCCCGCTGTGACTGGCCGGCATTTCAGCAGCCATTGCTTGTCCTCCCTGCCCTCCTAGCGGAGTTTTGCTGATCTGGTTTACAAAATAGATCACGTCGAAGGTACGGTCGATCTCCTTGCTGTGGAAATTGGTCATCTGAAGCGCTTCGTCGTAATAAAACACATCACCCGGCTTTGCTTCCTGGTAGCTAACTGCCACCCAGCGGTCGGCCATGTTTTCTTTTACATTCAGATAGGTATAGGTTTTACCCTGAACCACCTCTGTCACTTCAAAAAGATTTTGATTGGCTTGCGCCACACTCTGCGCCTGTTGAGGGTTTTTATTCTGAACGCATGCACCCAGCACAAAAACGGCCAGTACGATTAACGAGATTAGTCTTAACTTGTACATCATTTTTTAATTTATTCTGTTTGTGATATTGATTCAAAACTTTTTTCTCAGGCTTAAATATAATCGATTATAAATATCTTCTTTCTGAACAGTTGCTTCAAAATTAACAGACAGATAGAATTTTTTGTTGAAACGATAACTAAAATCCAGTTCTCCAATATGCTGAATAAGTGTAGACCGACTGTTCACGTACTTAAAATCCACCCAGCGATAATGCAGCATCATACTCATTTTCTGCGAGAAATCCTTTGTCAGACGTGCTCCGTAAACCTGTCCGTCGAGGTAGGGAGTTTGCATCAGGTTTGCAGAAATATTCAGCGATGCATCCAATACAGGAACACGCGACCACGTTGCAAAAGCATTGTAGGTATTGGTGTTTCGCGGATCATCTTTTGAAAACCTCGTTCCGGCCGAAGCCCCAACCATGAGGTAATCCAAAGCCCGGTAATGGATCCTTCCACGTATTCCCTGGCGGCTGGCCTGTGTTAAAACCTCATCGGCATAATTACGGAAAGTCTCGTAGTAGATCACATTTTTCCGGTTATCGTACGAACCCGAAAGTGAAAGTTGTCTCGAGGCCCTGTAACTCAAAGAGAAAAACAGGCCGGTCAGACTCAAAGTATTGACGCTTTGCTCATTTTCCAACTTGTACAGGTCGAGCTCAAGAGACGTAAATACATTCAGGTTTTTCACCAACGAATTGGTGTGTTGAAAATACAAAAAGCGCCGGTCGGTGTTTCCCGAATTTCGCTGTTCAAAAAAGGCCAGCGACGACTGCACATAACCATTGGCTGTTTTTTGACTGTGCCCCAGGTAAGCGCCGTATTCAAAAAGATTACTATTGAATCCATAGTCCAGATAATCGGGTCGAGAGCCTGCAACTACTCCTACAAAAAGACTTTTAAAAGCATATTCCAACTGGATTCCATCAATCGCCCCAACATTGGCAATCCGGGGATTGATTTTTCTCCCCACCCAAACCGAAGCCTGCTCATTCACATCGTATTTTATGGCCAGCGCATATATTTTCAGGGCATCGTTCAGATTATCTCTGACAACCTGCCACTCATTCAATTTATGCGTAAACGAAACATAGGTTTCAAAGGATATTTTTGAATGACCGATGTTGGAATAACTGGAAGCAAAAGTATAGCGAAACCGGTGCGAATCGCTTCCTTGCTTACTAAAATTGGAATACGATGAAAGCATTAACCTGCCTGAAAAATTGGGAGAGCTTGTCATTTTCGGCTTCGGATGTGAAGCAGTGAGCGCTTCTTCACTTACATCTTTCTCAGGAACTACTTCGACGGGTATTTTTTCGGAAGGAACAGGCCGACTTTGTATTAAACGGGCGTAGATCAGATCAGCAGCTTCTACCTTTATTTCAGCGATTGACTTACACAAACACGAGATGGAGGATTTATGCTGAACCAGAAGTGCAGGGGAAAGGCCTTCTGCATTTCGAATGAAAAGCGTATCTCCGCTTTCGATGCCTTCCGTGCTTTCAAACCTCACATAAATATTCTCCCCAGAAAGGTAGGATACACGGCCCTCTGTCAAATCCCTTGATTCCTGGGCTTTACCAACTAATGTCACTGCAAAAAGAGACAACAGAAACATCAGCAACCTGATATGTTTTTCCGGATCAATCATCTTCGGCAAATCCATTGGGATGACAAGAATAACAGCTCGTTGCCGTATACGTATAATTATTCACTTCACGGTGGTGGCTGTCTGTTTCGGCTTGGTTGTGTTCGTGACAGCTAATACAGCTGAAAGCCGCATACGAAGCCGGTTGTGTATGGCAATCAGTGCAATTGTTCCATTCTCCGCGGTGCTTGCCCGAATAGATCGGAAAATAGTAATCATCGTGAATGTCAAATTTCGCAGGCTTCCAACCCGGATCGGTGGTGTGGCAATCGGTACACCGGATCGTGAATCCGGCATTGTTATGCGTTGGGTTGCTGGCCGATGCAAAATCATTCTGGTGACAGCTGTAACAATCGGTTGACACCGGCTCAAACACGCCACTCGTATGACAGGCCGCACAATTATTTAGTTCGTGTCCTTTTGTAAGCGGAAAAAAATCGTGATTAAGTCCCTTTGAAGTCCAGGTAAAAGCATCGATTCTGTGGCATTCAAAGCAGTTTACGGATATCCCGGATTGCTGATGATTGGGATTGGTGGTAGCCAGGTAGTCAGGACGGTGGCAATCGATACATTCCACACCCAGTGGCTGAAACTCCAGGTTGGAAACGGAAGTATGACAGTCGGAACAATCGGCCGTATTGTGCGCTCCCAGCAAGGGGAATCGACTGCCCTGGTGCAACCCGGTAATGTTGGTAACCAGCCACGATTTGGGGGTGTGACACCTGGCACAATCCATCCCCACCGTTGTGTTGTGCATGTCGGTGTGACAATCCACACAGTTCGATTTCGCCTGCGAAAAAACCAGCGAGGTATGGCACGATTTGCAGTCAGTCGTCCGATGCTCTCCTTCAAGCCGGAAAGTAGTTTGATCGTGATTGAATTTTGCTGTTGAGGCAGCGAAAGTCCATCCTTCTGTCGTGTGGCAATCCAGGCAATCAAACTTCAGTTCATCGCCGTGCGGACTGTCCTGTGCACTTAGTCCAGTAACTGTCAACAGCATTCCCAGTATTAATGACAACTTGCGCATGTTATGTCTTTAAATTTGTAAACGATGTAATTCCGGATCAAATCATCGGTCGGTTGGTGGCAAGCTGCACATTGCAAGCCGCTGTGTTTTCCGTCGAGTTTGAACCGTGCATTGTCATGATTGAATTTGTCGGGCAACCAGTTATTAAAGGTATGGCACCGCGCACAATCATTTTTCCCCAGAGCTTCAAATTGTTTGAAATGAATATCCTCGTGGCAGTTTTCGCAGCTTTCAGCCAGGTTCGAAAACTGCTGTTTTACAACTCCGTTATCTCGCCTGAAATGACAATCGCGGCAACTTACCCCAGCGTGTTTCCCGCTTAACTTAAACGACGTTTGATCGTGGTTGAACGCAATCAATTTCCAGTTATCAACAGAATGGCACGAACGGCATTCTGAATCCGGCATGTATTTTTCAGGCAAGGCATTTTTATGAACGTTTTCGTGGCAATTCACACAGCGTTGATTGGGAAGTTTAAAGTTCCACTTTTCACCGGTTTTGTGACAGGCCAAACAAGGCGTGGCCAGGTGTGCACCTTCGAGTTTAAATCCCGACTGATTGTGTCGTTCAATGGAAAAAGAAGCAGGCGAAAACCCATTTACCGAGTGACATGCCGAACAGTCGGGCGAAACTTCGTTTTTCTGAAATTGCTTTTCGTGGTAATCGCTGTGGCAATCCGTGCAGCGTTTGAATTTCAATGTCCGGGTGTAACTTCCGCTCGTGTGACACTTCTTACAATTCACTACAACGTGCTTTCCCTCCAAAGGAAAATCAGTCAGGTTGTGATTAAAACCTGTGGCTGTTTTGGCTTGTGTGAAGGAAAATTCGTTGTGGCATTTCCGGCAGTCGTTGCCAAATTTATTTTTATGTACGTCCTCGTGACAGCTGGTACAATTATCAAACTTCACCCCGGCAAATTGCTGAAAGTTTTTACCGTTCCTCACTTCTTTTACATGGCACTTGGCGCAATCAACCGTCTGATGTTTACCAACCAGCTGAAATTTGGTTTTGGAGTGATCAAAACCGATAGCCGGGCGAAAGGCAACCTGATTGTGGCACGACACGCAGTTGTTGGAAAGCGTGTTCTGATGCACATCTTCGTGACAATCCACACAGCTTGTTCCCAGCCCAAGGTAAGTTCCTCCCTGTTTTTTCTGAGATGTAAGATTTCGGATCAAATGTTCCTTGTGGCAATCATTACAATTGATGGTGCCGTGCTTTCCTTCCAACTTAAAACCGGCCAGCTGATGATCAAACTTTTCAGCATCAAAACGAATCAATTTGTAATCTTTGCCAAGGTGTTCACCGTGACAGGAAGCACACTTCTGCCCTTTAACTTCGGCTGAGGCATGATAACCTTTCTTTTGATTCATCAGATTTTTGATCTCCTGATGGCATTCCAAACATTTTGAGGAGGTTTCCTTTTCTCCCAAAATATGACACTCGGTGCATTTCTTCAATCCTTCGAGATGGGCATGAACCTGGCTTAATTCACCCGGTGAAATCTGAGCAATCAGCATCCCCCCGGTCAACATAAAACCAGTGAGAAGCAGCACATATTTCAATTTTCTGTTCATGTTCAGCGTTTTTCGTGTTTCAGAATAGCCTCACCATACTTCCGGGTGATCTCGATTCCTGCATTTTTCAGAAACTCCGTAGGCAATTCACCTCCGGCAAAAATGTACACCAGGTCATTCCTGAGCTCCATGCTTTTACGATCCTCAAACTTCAAGGAAACAGCTGTTTCGCCAATCGACGTAACATTTGAGTTCAAGAGCACTTCCAGTTTCTTTTCTGAAATAGCTTTTCCCAACAGCTCATTATTCTTCGATTTCAATCTTGAAAATGTTTCCTTCCTATACGATAAGGTTACCCTATTTTGCGTAGCAAGCAGCAACGCCGATTCAACCGCAGAATCGCCACCACCCACTATCAGAATATCTTTGTCGGAAATAAATTCCGGTTCGAGCAAACGATAATACACCTTAGGCAGATCTTCACCGGGAACATTCAGTTTTCGAGGTGTCCCACGGCGGCCAATCGCCAACAGCACTTTCTGCGTAGTGTATTCTTCTCCATCGTGGCAAAACACCTTAAAATGACCGTTTCGGGCTTCTATTTTGTCCACCTTTTTATTTTCCTGGATGCTGATCCCGTTATCGGCAGTCACTTTTTCCCACAAATTAAGCAGCTCTGTTTTTTGGGTTTCATACAACTTTACCTTCCCGTGAAGTGGCAAATCCATCGGTGAAGTCATCACAATTTTTGCACGGGGAAAGGAAGCAACCGTTCCTCCCAGCGTATCCTGTTCCAAAGTCACTGTTTTCAGCTTCAGACGACGGGCTTCAAGCGTGGCAGAAATGCCAGCCGGACCTGCTCCAACTACCACCAGATCGTAATCGGCTTTGCTTTCATACTGAATTCCCTTTGCCAGGTTATTGACAGCCTGCCTGCCCTGCTCCACCGCATTTCTGATCAGTCCCATTCCGCCCATCTCGCCGGCGATAAAAATTCCCTTCACATTCGATTCGAAATATTGATTGACATGCGGCAGGTCGACTCCCCGTTTCTCGGTCCCGATAAACAACGAAATCGCCTGTGTGGGACAGGCATGAAAACAGGCGCCGTGCCCAACACAGCGGCTGGCATTAATCACCGTTGCCTTTCCGTTGCGAATGCCCAGAATATCGTGTTCGGGACAGGCACGAATACAGGCGCCGCTTTGAATGCACGAATTTACATCCACCACCGGATGAAGCGAAACGGGCTCGTGCAGCCCCTCTTCTTTTGCCACACGGATCTTCTCCTCTACCAGCTTTGATTCACGCCTCAGCTTTCGAATGTAGATGTAAAGTACACCGATCAAAAAAAAGGCAACTCCTCCGTAGATCAATATTTTCTCCCAGAAACTTTCCATCCTTTAAAAAATCCATTTGTAACCAAACAACACCGCAACGATCACGTGAATGATCATGATCACCAGCATCACCAGCGCAAAGGGAAGGTGCGCAACGTGCCAGTACCGCAGAAAATTCTGCATCGACGACAACCAGGCAATCCTCCGGTTCAGAATGATCTTTGACTTGAAAATACGAACGGCACTTCGAAGGTGTTTCCCTTTAATGCTTTTCGTTTTGAGTTCTTTCCGGAATTGCCTCACCAGTTTTCGTTCAAATACAAATCGTCGGTAAATCCGTAACAGGTAGTTCACTCCCTCCTTTTCTCCTGCTTTGGCCACTGCCGCATTCATTGAAGTAATTATGTCAGCGTCAATTTGGTGTTTGTCTTTTAACCCGGCAATAAGTTCTGATTCCATTGAGTTCAACTCATTCAAACTAAGCTCCCGTCCTTCGATAGTGCGCGGTATCTGCAAATAAATAAACCGCCCAATTATGCCACTGAGAACCACTGCTACCATACTCCAGAAACTGACTGCTACCAGGCCACCGAACTTAAAGGAAGTATGAAACAGCACCAGGATCGGCCCCAGCGTACACAAAAAAATGTGGAATTCGAGCCAGTTTCGCAGCACGCCAAAGCGTGAAAGGCGACGCAAACGTTTCCGGGCCATGTAAGTAAAAACGCCGATAATCATAAAAGCCGATCCCAGCATTCCAATCCCGTGACCGATCAATCCGGTGGGTTTCAAAAGTTCATGTTGCGGATGAACAGGCCGGTCGTGCAAGGGTGTCAGGTAATAATCCGCGCCGTAAAAAGTCAGTGCAAAAAACACAAGTAGGGTAACAAAGACCATAAAACTCAGGTAGACTTTGTGCGCGATTCGTCCCATACTTTTAAGTTTGTTTCAGTTAAATTTAGTGATATTCCCATATCTATATACGTCAACACACTGTGAAAAAGTATTTTAGATCTTTTCCAAATTAAGTACTTAAGCAATTGCTGTTCAGGCTGACAAGAGCGCATTGAGAATTATGTCTCCGAATATCGACTTATTTAATGGGATATCTAGAGATGTAAATCCCGTACATCAAGGAGTATAAAATAAATCACTCCCTACAAAAGTGTTAAAGGCTGCTCAAAAAAACAGCCGATCATCTGCTAACAAGAACCCTAAATATGGGAAGTAGGAAACGTAATAAAAATTGGCATCGGAGTATTAATGCGCTATTTATCAGAAGTGGAAGCTATTTCTCCGCCCACTTCCGGGAGAATCAATTCATCGGCCCAGCGGATGTTTTCCAACTCGTTCATCATTGAGTCTTTCAGAACCATATACCGCGGCATGTTTTCTTCCTTTACCGGCTCAACCGGTGGTGCTTTTACGCGTAAAGGATCTACATAACTTCCGTTTTTCTGCACCCTGAAATCGAGGTGAGGTCCGGTAGCCAGCCCCGTGGCTCCCACGTAACCAATCACCTGCCCCTGTTTTACGCGGCTGCCATTGGCAATTCCCTTGGCAAAGCCCTTGAGGTGCATGTAAGTAGTGGTATAAACCGAGTTGTGTTTGATCTTCAGATAATTTCCGCCTCCTTTTGCCTGGTAGGCTTTGGCAACCACCGTTCCGTCGCCAATGGATACTACCGGAGTACCGCTGGCGGCAGCATAATCAACACCTTGGTGCGGGCGACGAATGCGCAACACCGGGTGCAACCTGCTGTTTGAAAAGTGCGAACTTATCCTTGAAAACTGAAGCGGAGCTTTTAGGAATGCTTTTCGCAAACTCTGTCCTTTATCGTCAAAATAGTCGGCACGCTCATCCTGGTCAAATAAGAAGGCAAAATTCGACTCACCATAATGATCAAATTCTACCGCGTGAATGGTTCCAATCCCGATCCGGGTGGAATCCACATAAATTTCGTCGTAAATTACCCGGAAACGGTCGCCTTTTTGGATCGCAAAAAAGTCGATGGTCCAGGCAAAAATATCGGAAAGTTCGATCGCCAGCATCGGGTCCTGGTTACTGTCGATCATGGCATTCCAAAGCGAAGATTTTACTTCTCCCTGTGCAACGGTTCTGCGGGTTTCCACATCCTTTTTGCTCTGGTAAATACCCAGCGAATCGAACAATTCGAACACGGTGTAATCAACCGCGGAATTTTCGTAAACAAAATAGCGGGCCTCGTTCAAAGTATCAGAAGTAGAAAAAATGGTGTATTTTCCACCGCTCTTTATTTTCCGCACATCAAAAACTTCTTTCGATTTCCGGGCAATCCGGTCGATGGTAGCCATGCTAACACCCCGTTCATTCAGGATCTGACTGAGGTACTCGTTGTTGCGCACGATGCCGTCTTCCAGATTAAAAGAATCAACCGGCAAGCCATATTTCAGAACGGGTTCTTTGATGGTTGCGATTGTATCTGTAATCGTTACTTCTTCTCTTGGTGGTGATTTGGGAGCACAGGCATTCATCATCAAAATAACAACGGCGCCCAAAGTTGTCATCCATACTTTCCAATTTTTTCTCATCCTGCTTCGCTTCATAAGTGGCAAAAATAAGAAAACTTAAAAAAGCACCCATTCATTGTGGAAACTTTAGAAAAAGTACCGCCAATTTAATTATTTAGAATGCATGAATTTATGTTCAATCCGAGTTCGGGTCTATATTTTGATCTTTTCAAAGCCTTTACCGTAAACGCCCATTACGCTTCCCATGGAGATAAATGCGTCGGGATCAATTTTTTTGATGTACCGGAAAATGGCACCGCTTTCTTTTTTTCGCACCACCGACATGATCACTTTCACCTCCTTGTTGGTGTACCAGCCCGAACCGTCGAGGAGCGTAACGCCCCTGACTGCTTCATGACTGATGTATTCCGCGATCTTTTTGTACTCTTTTGAAACGATAAACATTTGCGCCGACCGGTTGGCACCGCTTAAAAACGAATCGAGCGAGTAGGAAACCACCCACATCACCACATAGCCATACACCAGCTTTTCAACCGATTGAAAAACAAAATATACCGAAGCAATGATCACCACGTCGCATAACATAATTACACGTCCGGGGCTTACGTTACGGTACTTGTTCACGATCATCGCAATAATATCGGTTCCTCCGGTACTTCCTCCCCGCGAGAAAACAACGCCCAATCCGGCGCCGCTGATCATCCCCCCGATAACCGACGAAAGAAACATGTCGTCTACCAAAGGTTCTTTTACCACGTTCTCGAAAATCACAAAAAACGTAGTAACAACGCCAATACTAAAAATGGTTTTTACCCCAAAATTGGCTCCCAGAATTTTAATAGCTATCAATACCAACACCACATTGATGGCGAGGTAAGTAAGGCTCACCGGAAACCCGGTAGCATAGTAGACCACTGCCGACACACCGGTGATTCCACCACCTGTAATTTGCGCCGGGATAATAAAAACTTCCCATGCCATGGCAAACAAAAACAAGCCAAAGGTCATGATCGCATAATCTTCGATTACTTTCACCAGACTACGATTGGCTGCCAACATTTCTGTAAACATCGCTTAACTATTTTATGAGCTTTAATTTCGCCGCAAAAGAACATATGTAAAACTGAATAAAAAGTGATGATTGTCAGGGATTATGGAATTAACCAATTGTTAAGATACGGAGAAAACGCCTCGCAAAACCATCACAAACAACCACTTACAAAGCAGCAAAAGTCACGACACAGACCTTATTCTTCTTTTCCTGCCAATTGTGTTCATTTCTCCAACACTTTTTCTTCTGCTTCGAAATATTACACGGCCGCTTCTCTGCTAAATATTTCAAAACAAGGGACGTACAATGCATTATTCGATTCAGGATATTCACATACATCGTTCCCGACAAAAACACTGACATAAAGGAAAATACAAAGCTCACGCTGTGATTGCAAAACTGATGCGCCGCGGATTTAGTTGCCGGAGAAAATCCAGTTTTCAGAGGTATCCGATAGTAAACGAAAAGGATCTGTTTTAGTCGCAGCTTATTTGAATGAGTTTTCTGGACGCCCGGGGAAGGTGCTTTTTTTGATTTTAGACCTTAAAGTCTTAAATTGTATTGAATCAAAAAAAGCGTGTAACATGCTCAATTTCTACAAAATAGTAAAAGAGAACCTGAACTTTAACCGCTTTGAGTTCAAAGAAACCGTCTGCCTCGAATACACCTGCCCGATTGAAGCAGAAGAGATCGGGATCTTTTCCCGAAACGATTACATTGTATATGTTTTGAGCGGAAAGAAAACCTATAAAACGCTGCATGGCGAATGGACACTGGAACCGGGGCAAACACTCTACCTGAAAAAAGGAGCAGAAATTATCCACCAGTATTTTGATGACCAGTATTGCATGCTGGGCTTTTTTATTTCGGATGAACTGATTCGCGAAACCATGAAAGAGCTTCAGGGAAACCAGGTTCTTAAAGCCGGAAACGACAGCAACAATTTTGCCGCGCGGCCTGTGCAGGCTTCCGATTACCTTGAAGGCTACTTTAACTCCATGCTCACTTATTTCAGGGGAATCAACCGCCCTCCCGATCCCATCCTGGTGCTAAAGCTAAAGGAGTTGCTGATCAACCTCGTGAATTGCGACCCCGTTTTAACGGCTTACTTTATCGGGCTGACAGAAACCGACAAACCATCGCTCCGGCAAATTATGGAAAAGAATTTCTGTTTCAACCTCAAGATCGAGGATTTTGCCGAGCTTTCGCACCGCAGCCTTTCTTCCTTCAAAAGAGAATTCAACAGTATTTTTAACGAGCCACCCGGGAAGTGGATACAAAAACGACGTGTTGAACATGCGGCCCATGTTATCGCCAATTCAAACCAGAGTGTCACACAAATTGCCTACGAAAGCGGCTTTGAAGATGTGTCTCACTTTAGCCGTGTTTTCAAAAGCATCATCGGCAAAAGCCCTTCGGATTACAAAAAATCACTGGCTTTCTGATACTTTTTTTGCTCGTGAACCAATCAGACCATTTTTAGGACTTTTCAGCCAATTCGTTCGGGAGAATAGTTCTCAACTTTGTACCATCACAAAAACAGAGAACCATGAAAAACTTGATTTACACCAACATCAATGAATCTTCGAAACTGAAAAGATTCTTTCCCTTTACCTTTCTGAAAGGAATTTTAAAAACAAAAAATGACCTCCAACTGGTCAGGGGTTACAGTGTCTTCACCAAAGCGCTGGCCATTTTAATCATTGCTTCGCTTATCAATTCGAAAGTAATTGCACTGACCTTACCCGAAACCGCAGGTGAGGTAAGAAACATTTGCCTCCTTTCTCCTGATTCGGACCAAAAGGCAAGTTTAAATACAAGCACTCCTTCCCAAAGCGATATAGAATTACCTGTTAACTTACTGGAGCTTGAAACTGAAGCCAGGCTTGAAATAGAAGCGTGGATGCTTGCCTTGACAACGTTTATCCCGTCCATTGATAGTATTGAAACGGAAATGGAACCTGCATTAAAGCTGGAAGCCTGGATGCTCGATCATCATAATTGGAACCATTGAAAACAAGAACATTGAACAGGAGCCGCCGCCTGACAGTCAACCGACAGTTATGCGGCGGTTTTGTTTATACGGCTGCAAAAAACAGATTCCAGCTTCTGTTTTAAAAGCATCAGAAACGACACTTCCAGGGCATTTTTTCACACTTTTTTAGCCGCTGAACCAAATAGACAACACTTCGGACTTTTCAGCAAAGCCCAGCCTCTCAATACTTCGCAACTTTGTATCAACGAAAAACAAAAAACTATGAAAAACTTGATTTACACCACAGCAAACGAGTCCTCCTCCGTAAAAGGGTTCTCTCCTTTCTTCTTTCTAAAAGGAAACCATAAAACAAACGACGAGTTGGCAAACAATGTACAGACGTCTTTTAATGCGAGCGGATTACTGACACCCGAAGCATCGCTTAAAATGAGTGCCGGAATGGTTCCGAATCTGTATTCGGTATGCCGCGACTTATTCAACACATTTCACACCAGTCGGGCACCTTATTCGGCACTTCAGTTTTTGCCGGTAATGCAACAGGTACGCGCCCTGGATCCGGAGCAACTAAAAAGATTTCTAAAGAACAGGGAAACCCGCCATGTACTGGTGGATAACACATGGATGAAAGTTGTTTTGATCCACTGGAAACCGGGAAAGGTAAGTTCCGTTCACGGTCACCCGGCCGGAGGTTGCGTTTTTAAGGTGCTGCATGGTAAGCTGGAAGAACTGCGGTATTCCACCGACGAGAAACAACGGATACTGGCATCCAATGGTTACAAAGCAGGCAGCATCGCCTATATCGACGACCGGCTGGGATATCATGCAGTGGGAAATCCATTTGGCGCTTCGGCAGTTAGCCTGCACGTATACACTCCCGGCTCGGCCAACTTAGTTAGCAAGAATATTTTCTAAACAATCCATTTAATAATGAATCATTTAAAACTTTTTATCATGAAAGCAAAACAAAAATTAGTAGTAGTTATTTCGAGAGGTCACGACGACGAACGTTCATCCGTAGCATGGAGCATTGCAAACGGTGGTATTAACAACGGACTGGATGTATCCATTTTCCTGGTAAGTTCAGCCATCGACTGGGTGCGCAAGGGAGCCGCCGAAAAAGCACGGCCCAATCCGGAAGATCCGACCATGAAAGAAATGATCCAGAACGTGTTTAGCAACGGTTGCAGTATCAGCGTTTGCCCACCCTGTGCCAAGGTAAGAGGCTATTCGGAAGAAGACCTGGTGGAAGGCGTAAAAATAGTCGGCTCGGTGGCCATTCACGAACGAGTAAAAGAGGGAGCAGCTTTATTGAGCTTCTAACAAAGAGGTACTTTTTTATGATCGCTGCAATCACCGGAGTTTCCCGGTGGTTGCAGTTTTTTATAGCAAAAAGGGACGATCCATTTTATACGGACCGTCCCTTTTTAGTATTTTTTTGATTGACTGATTATCCTACAGCAATATTGATGATCTTTTTCGGAACATAAATAAACTTCCGAACCGATTTACCTTCGATCCATTTTTCGGAGCGAGGATCGCTTAAAACCGCCTTCTCCACTTCTGCCTGTTGCATATCGAGCGGCAATTCCATTTTAAAACGCATTTTGCCGTTGAATGAAACCGGGTACTCGTGTGTATCTTCGGTAAGCAAACTCTCGTCCACCAAAGGCCAGGGCTCGTAAGCCAGGGTTTCGGCATTGCCGTAAATCGACCAAAGTTCCTCGCCCAGGTGCGGTGCATACGGAGCAAGAATTTTGGCAAAAGTTTCAGCGGTTGCTTTGGTTACCTTTCCTTTCTTGATGGCCAGGTTGTTAAACACCATCAAAGCAGAAATACCGGTATTGAATTTCATGTTCTCAATATCGGAACCCACTTTCCGGATGGTTTGGTGCAACAGTTTTGCCACTTCGGGATCTTCCTCCCCTTCCACAATGTTTTCATTGTTGGAAAAGAAGCGGTAAACACGTGCCAGGAAATTGAAAACTCCCTTTACACCGTTTTCAGCCCAGGGTTTACGCTCGTCAAGCGGTCCCATAAACATTTCGTACAAACGCAGCGAATCGGCCCCGTAACGTTCGATCACATCATCAGGATTCACCACGTTTTTCAACGACTTGGACATTTTGGCAACGATCTGTCTCAGCTCTTCACCGGTTTGGGTGTGGAAATATTTCCCGTCTTTTTCTTCTACCAAATCAGAAGTTACCTTGGCACCGGTAAGCGTTTCGTAAGCAAAAGCCAGAATCATACCCTGGTTGTATAATTTCTGGAACGGCTCGTCGGTCGAAACAATTCCCAAATCGAACAGCACTTTGTGCCAGAAACGTGAATATAACAAGTGCAATACGGCATGTTCAGCTCCACCTACATACAGGTCAACCGGCATCCAGTATTGCTCTTTTTTCACATCAAAAATCGAATCTGCATTCATCGGATCGATGTAACGCAGGTAGTACCAGCACGATCCGGCCCATTGAGGCATGGTATTGGTTTCGCGGCGGCCTTTTCTTCCGTTCTTATCGGTTACAATCAGCCAGTCTTCGGCATTCGCCAGTGGCGATTCACCTGTTTCGCTGGGTTTGTATTCTTCCAGATCGGGCAACTCCAATGGCAGATTCTCATCTTCCACCAAAGTAACTTCACCGTCTTCCCAGTGAATAACGGGGAATGGTTCGCCCCAGTAGCGTTGGCGGCTAAACAACCAGTCGCGCAGTTTGAAGTTCACAGTCGCCTTTCCGATGCCTTTTTCTTCGAGCCAGTCAATAATTTTTGCCATACCGGCGGCTTTGTTCAAACCATTTATGTCGATACCGGTTTCGGCGCTGGCAGAGTTAATGTAAGTACCGTCTTCGGTCCAGCAAGCGTTTCCGGTCAAAACTTCATCTCTGTTTTCAACCTCTTTTGGATCCAGGATACATACAACCGGAATATCAAATTCTTTGGCAAATTCAAAGTCGCGGGTATCATGAGCAGGAACCGCCATAATCGCCCCCGTTCCGTAACCGGTTAAAACATAATCAGCCACCCATACCGGGATTTTTGTATTGTTCACCGGGTTAATGGCATAGCGCCCCGTAAAAACACCTGTTTTTTCTTTTGCCAGGTCGGTACGGTCCAGGTCCGATTTCAATGCAGCTGCCTTTATATAGGCTTCCACTACCTCTTTTTTGTCGTCGGTTACCAGTTCGCCTACCAACGCATGCTCGGGAGCAACTACCATGTAGGTTGCGCCAAACAAAGTATCAGGACGGGTAGTGTAAACCCGTAGTTTTTTGCCCAGCCCATCGATTTCAAAATCCACTTCGGCCCCGGTTGATTTCCCAATCCAGTTGCGCTGCATGTCTTTTACTCCAGCCGGCCAGTCCAGGGTGTCCAAACCACTTAACAGCCGTTCGCCGTAGTGCGGAATGCGCAGCAACCATTGTTTCAGGTTTTTACGGATAACCGGATTGCCACATTTCTCGTGAGAGCCATCGGTTAAAACTTCCTCGTTGGCACAAACGGTTTTACACGAATCGCACCACCAAACCTGTGCATTGTCGTAATAAGCCAGGCGCTTTTCACTTATGTATGCTCTTACGGCTTCTTCGCCGTTTGCTTTTACCTCTTCCGGAATCACCAACTCAGAGATAGGACGGCCTTTTTGCAGTTCTTCATCAAACCAGGTATTGTACAGTTGTTTGAAGATCCACTGTGTCCACTTAAAGTACTTAGGATCGGTGGTATTGATCTCCCGGTCCCAGTCGTAACTCAATCCAATGGCCTTGATTTGTCTGCGGAAATTATCACAGTTATTCCCGGTTGTAACCGCAGGGTGCGTTCCGGTTTGAATGGCATATTGCTCGGCCGGAAGACCAAACGCGTCGTACCCCATCGGGTGTAACACATTAAAACCTTTCATCCGTTTGTAACGGCTCAGAATATCTGTTGCCGTATAACCTTCCGGATGCCCCACATGCAAACCTGCCGCTGAAGGATAAGGAAACATGTCGAGGATATAATATTTCTGTTTCGAAAAGTCGTCTACTGTCTTAAACGTTTTGTTTTTTTCCCAATACTGCTGCCATTTCGGCTCAATTTCCGCAAATTTATATTCCATCTTATCGAATGATTATACACGATTCAAAGTTCAAGCGGCAAAGATACACAATTTGTTGGATGTGAAAGGGAAGTTGATCAAACCAGAAAGCAGGATTCAGAATATTAATTTTCCGTTTAATCCAAACGAGTCTATTTATCATTTGTAAATATAAACCCGAAAATTCTTATAATTTCGTAGGCAACATACCTTCACTTTGACAGTATATAAAACAGACTAAAGTTCTTTTTTACCGGGTTATCCGGAAATCGATTTGCACTTTTAATCTTGAACAGAATAACATAATTATTTTTTACCGTATGAATTTTAGAGATCCAGCTCAGTACACTGAAGATTTTATCTCGTATTTAAAAGCAAAAAACCCAAGAGAAAATGAATTTCACCAGGCTGTTTCCGTAGTTGTGGAAAGCCTTGCCGAATTTCTGGTAAAAAACCCGCGCTACCTGCAGGCCAAGATACTCGAAAGAATGGTGGAACCTGAAAGAGTTATCATGTTCCGTGTTCCATGGAGCGATGACCTCGGCAATGTGCATATAAACCGCGGATACCGGGTTGAAATGAACAGCGCCATTGGCCCGTACAAAGGTGGTTTAAGGTTTCACCCATCCGTTAACCTGAGTATTTTCAAATTCCTGGCTTTTGAGCAAGTTTTGAAAAACAGCCTTACCTCTCTGCCAATGGGAGGCGGAAAAGGTGGTTCTGACTTTGATCCCAAAGGCAAATCGGACAACGAAGTGATGCGTTTTTGCCAAAGCTTTGCTACCGAATTATCGCGTCACATTGGTCCGAATACCGACATCCCGGCCGGAGACATCGGTGTTGGTGGCCGCGAAGTTGGCTTCATGTTCGGACAATACAAACGCTTACGCAACGAGTTTACCGGCGTATTTACCGGGAAAGGTATCGAGTGGGGCGGCTCTCTTATCAGACCTGAGGCAACCGGTTACGGAACCGTATACTTTGCCGAAGAGATGTTAAAAATGCGTGGCGACAGCATTAAAGGAAAAACAGTGGCCATATCAGGCTCAGGAAACGTAGCCCAGTATGCCGTTGAAAAAGTGCTCGACATGGGTGGAAAACCGGTTACCTTGTCCGATTCGAACGGAACCATTTACGATCCGGAAGGAATTGACCGCAAGAAACTGGAATACGTGAAAATCCTGAAAAACGGATACCGCGGAAGAATCAAGGAATATGCAGAAGAGTACAACGTAGCTTATTTTGAGAATCAACGTCCGTGGAGTGTAAAATGCGACGTAGCTCTTCCATGTGCTACTCAGAATGAAATTACCGGTGAAGATGCAGACACCTTGCTCGGAAACGGATGTTTTGTGGTAGCTGAAGGAGCGAATATGCCTTCGACTTACGAAGCCAAACACAAATTCCTGGAAGCAGGCATTTTATATGCTCCGGGTAAAGCGGCAAATGCAGGAGGAGTGGCAGTTTCGGGCCTCGAAATGACTCAAAACAGCATGCGCATCAACTGGACACGCGAAGAAGTGGATCAGAAACTGAAAACCATCATGGTGAATATCCACGACACTTGCGTGAAATATGGTCAAAATCCTGATGGCTCAGTTAATTATGTTAAGGGAGCCAACATTGCAGGTTTTGTAAAAGTAGCCAATTCAATGATCGCCCAAGGACTAGTATAAACCATATTATACATAATATCAAAAATCCGGTTTCTTTAGGGGAACCGGATTTTTTTATCCGAACATCTCCCCACCCTTTTACAGGTACGATTTTTGTTACAATCGCGCGTAATTATACTTTTGCCAAAACTTGACGACTAAATATAAACGAATGAAACGACCATGATAAAAAGTTTTTGCTTTGTTCTGATTTTATGGCTGACCACCCTTTCCCTGCATGCACAAAATTATGTAAAAATAACCGACAGCAAATCGGGCGCGCCGATTGAAGGTGTTGTACTAATTTCCGACAGTTTCTCCTCGCAATCAGATGAAAACGGAAAAGCAAGCACGGGCGGTTTTTTACCGGGCGAAAAAATTCTGTTCAAACATTCTTCCTATCTGTCGCTCACTACCACCAAAGAAAAGATCAGCAAACAGGGAAACGTGGTGATATTGGTCGAAAACCCGGTGCGGCTTGACGAGGTGGTGGTTTCTGTCAACCGCTGGGCCGAATCAAAATCTGAAATCCCGCACTATATTCAAAGCATACAAGCCGAACAAATACAACAATACAACCCGCAAACCTCAGCTGATCTGCTTGGAAATCAAAACGGCATTTTTATTCAAAAAAGCCAGATGGGCGGCGGAAGCCCGATGATCCGTGGTTTCTCGGCCAACAGCATACTGCTTGTTGTCGATGGGATTCGGATGAACAATGCTATTTACCGAAGCGGCAACCTGCACAACATAATCTCGGTGGATGCACAAAGCCTCGAAAGCGCCGAAGTTATTTTTGGCCCCGGCTCAGTCATCTACGGAAGCGATGCACTGGGGGGAGTAATGAGTTTCAACACGGTAAATCCGAAGCTTTCCACTACCTCGAAAACCGAATCATCAGGAAAAGTCTTCACCCGTTACTCGAGTGCCAACATGGAGCAAACCGTTCATGGTACCTACAACGTGGGCGGCGAAAAATGGGGAGCTGTTTTGAGCACCACCTACACCGACTTCGACGATCTCCGGATGGGTAGTCAGGGACCGGATGCATACCTTCGTCCCCAATATGTTGCGAACGGCCCGTTCAATGGTTTCGACAGAATTGTGGCAAACGACAACGACCAGGTTCAAAAATATACCGGTTACAGCCAGTTCAATGTCCTGGGAAAACTGCGTTACCGGCCGTCGGATCGTTTCGACCTGGTTTTTAGCGCCAACCATTCGCGTACCGGCGACATTCCGCGCTACGACCGGCTGATTGAATACAAGAACGACCGGCTGGCTTACGCCGAATGGTATTACGGCCCGCAAATCTGGACAATGGCTTCGGCCCGCGCACAATACACTGCTCCACACTTTCTCTTCGACCGCATTAGCCTGCAAGTGGGCTTTCAGGACTATACAGAAAGCCGCAACGACCGGAAACTGAACAACGAAAACAGAAGAAGCCGGGAAGAAAACGTAAAGGTTCTTTCTTTTAACCTCGACTTTGGAAAAGATTTTGACGAAAAGGCCGAACTGTTCTACGGGCTGGAAACTTACCTCAACAATGTCGGCTCAAACGGAATATCCAAAAACCTGCTTTCCGGTGAAAAAGAAGACATTGCCCCCCGCTACCCCGATGGCTCGACATACAACAGCTTTGCAGCGTATTCTTCATTCAAATACAACGTGAGCCCGAAGTTTATTTTCCAGGTGGGCGCGCGTTTTACCTACACACAGCTCGAGGGAGTTTTTGACAAACAGTATTACAGCTTTCCGTTCGACGGGTTTGACATGGACAACTCGGCTTTTAACGGCAACCTGGGAGTTGTCTGGCACCCAACGAAAGAGTGGCAGATCAACTTGCACGGTTCTACGGGGTTCCGCTCCCCCAACATCGACGACATCGCCAAAGTGTTTGACTCCGAACCGGGCAACGTGGTGGTGCCCAACCCCGATCTAAAGCCCGAATATGCCCGAAACCTGGAGATCAACGTTCTCCGGAACATACACGACCATGCCAAGTTCGAAATCACCGGTTTTTACAGCTGGCTGAAAGACGCCATGGTACGGCGGGATTTCTCGCTGAACGGGCAAGACTATATCATGTACGACGGGGAGTTGAGCAAAGTGGAAGCACTGGTAAATGCTGAATCCGCCAAGATTTACGGGCTAAACCTGAACCTGGAAGTACTGTTTGGCAACAACTGGCGTACCCGCCACGACATCAGCCTTACCCGTGGAGAAGATTCAGATGGTTTTCCGATGCGCCACGTGCCGCCTACATTTGGCTCGTCGCACCTTGTTTTTGAAAATCAACTGTGGTATGTCGACCTGTACCTCAACTACAACGGAAAGCTCGACTACAACGATCTGGCGCCCGACGAAAAAGACAAGCCGCACCTGTACCTGCCGGATGAAAACGGCAATCCGCACTTGCCCTCTTGGTGGACACTCAACCTGAAGTCGAATTACAGGATCCACCCCAAAATCACGCTTAGCGCGGGCGTGGAAAACATCTTCGACAAACGTTACCGGCCATACTCTTCTGGAATTGTAGCACCCGGAGTAAATTTCATGTTCTCGGCCTTATTCAAAATATAAATGAAGACGCATATTCGCAGACTATGAGTCAGTTATTGAATTTTCAATATCAGATCAATCAAAATAATCGATTTTATCTAATACTAAAAAAATTCATTTGCCGTTTCTAAAGCAGGAAGGCAGAAAATCATTGAGATTTTTTAATTTATTTAATTCGGTATTGCCTTCAAAGCCTTAAGAGGGGTGCTTGCATCCCTCTTTTTTTTAGCCCCTTACCAAAAGAAAGGCGCAGTTAGCTCGGTACAAAATCTTTGGGTGCTTTGTGTCTTTTTTGCGCAACTTTGTGTTATAACAACAAAAATCGTGACACAGAGAACCGCAAAGAAAACACAAGGGCATTCACCAAAAACAGCCGTACTCATTCTCGTTTCATTCAGGCAAACATTCAATTTTCAGAAATACCTATTTTTATGGGATGAAGAAAATCAAAGATGAAGCAGAGTTTCTGGTTCTTTGCGATTGGTGTACCGAGCAGGAATCCGGTCTGGATACCGTAATCCGGGAATACGGTTATCCTCCGTTTTGGCACCGCGAGCCCAATTTTGCCACGCTGGTACTTACCATTCTGGAGCAACAGGTTTCGCTGGCTTCGGCAAAAGCGGCGTTTGTTCGCCTGCAGGAACGAGTGGGAGAAATAACACCAGAAAATATTCTGAAATTGAGCGACGAAGAGCTGCGTTCCTGTTATTTCAGCCGGCAAAAAACTGTTTACACCCGTCTGCTGGCCCGCGAAATTGTGGACAGAAAACTTGATCTCGATGCGCTAAACCAACTCCCCGAAGAAAACATCCGCGAAAGCTTGCTCCGTTTGAAAGGAATCGGACACTGGACCGTTGATATGTATGTGCTGATGAGCTTGCACTTCTCTGATATTTTTCCGCCCGGCGACCTGGCTACCATCAAGGCGGTGTACGAACTAAAACTTGTTCCGCCGGAAGCTTCAAAAGAAGAGATCATCCGCTACATGGAGAAATTTGCCCCTTACCGTTCGATGGCTACCTACATTTTATGGCATTCCTACATTCAACGGCGCCGATTAACACTGGAATAAACAGTTTTGCTTAACCGCTAAAATTCGTAGCTTTGAGAATTAACAAGCAAAAAACATGGCTCATCCAAAATACTTTCTATTTCTGTTTATATTGATTTACGCCTGTACTTCTTCCCCTAAAAAAACACCCGAAGCGCAACCCGTCCGAGTTGAATTAAGCACCGATAAGGGAAATGTGCTGCTCGAATTATCGAACGCAACTCCCCTGCACCGCGACAGCTTTGTAAAGCTCGTGAAAGAAGGATATTTCGACGGGATGCTGTTTCACCGGGTCGTTAGCGGTTTTGGGATTCAAACAGGAGACCCCGACAGCAAAAATGCCAAAGCAGGGAAAGCGCTTGGAGACGGAGGCCCTGATTATACCATTCCGGCAGAAATAAATACGGAGCTTTTCCATAAACGCGGAGCCATACTTGCTGCCCGCGATAACAATCCCGACCGTGCCTCATCGGGTTCGCAGTTCTTTATTGTTCAGGGAAAAGTTCAAACCGACAGTACGCTAGAGCGAGCCGAAAAAAGAATCAACGAATGGCTGGCAGCGCATTATTTTGTAAACAATCCGGGCAACAAAGCCCTTCGCGATTCGCTGGAGCTGGCTTTGCAGGAAGAAAACGAAGAAGCGAACCGAAAATGGTCGGACAGCATACAGTCGGGCAGTAAAAATTATACCAATTTCGAAAGATACTCGATCCCGGAACCTCACCGCGAAGTATACAAAACCATTGGAGGTGCCCCTCATTTGGATCAGAATTATACAGTTTTTGGAGAAGTTATTGACGGCATGAATGTGGTGGATTCGATTGCCGCCCTGCCTGTTGATTCACTCAGCCGGCCATTCAGCGACATACGAGTTGTTGCTGCCAGTATTATTGAACCATGAAGATTGACAACAAAATATCGCACTTTTTAACCGGCCCGTATATTTTCTTTGGCTTTCTTTTTATACCCCTGCTTTTGATGGGCTTGCTTGAGCATCATCCAATTATGGCCGGAGTTAGTTCGCTTGCCATAGCTTATTTGTTTGCCACCTATTCGGGAGTGGAAATAGACACCGAAACAAAGAAATTCAGGAACTACAACAAACAATTCGGGCTGTTTAAAACCGGGCGCTGGCGCTCGCTCGACGATTACATTGGCGTAACACTTGTTCCCATACGAAAAGTTTACCGCATGTACAGCCGCTCCAATAGAAGCAACACTTCCCATAAAACCGAATACCGGATCTACCTGGTGAACCAGGCCAAACGCCCGGCCATTCCCATAAAAAAATGCAAAACACAGGATGAAGGATACAAATGCCTTGATGAATTTGCTATCTGGCTGCACAAACCGGTTTATTCTCCGAAGTAAAAACAGTATCCGCCCCGCTTAAACATCTCTCCCTCCCCAACCGTTTATTCTGGCAGATAAATCGTACTATATTCGTGATCGTAAAAATAAATGATCCTTACTTTCCGTTTTTTAGTTATTCCGTTCAGTAAAAAATTTAGATTCATGAAGATAACCGGCCTTTTACTCGTCCTCGTCTTGCTGTCAACCACCGCTTTTGCCCAATCCAAAAAACGCGACAAGGTAAAACGCAAGTACCGCAGCACCGAAGCGGTTACCAATGAAATGCCTTCGGTTTTTATCCGGGGATCGGTGTACGACGAAGGCTACAATGCACTGCCGGGCGCCACCGTGACCATCGACGGAACGGCAAAGGGCGTAAATACCAACGAAGACGGGGAATACCTGATTACCGGGCTGGTTGAAGGCCGCACGCGTGTGCGAGTCTCGTTTATCGGCTACAAAACCCACACGGCCGACATTATTTTGCGTAAGGGACAAAACGTAAAAAACGTGATGCTACCGCTCGACAACATTCACCTCGAACCAATTTTGGTGAACTCACAAAAACGCGAACAGCAAATACTGGATGTTCCAACGGCCATTAGTTCCGTAAGCGCCCAAACCATGGAACAGTCGAATATTACGGACCTTAGTTTGATGAGCGAATTTGTTCCCGGTTTGTACATTCGGGAACAGGGCGCCAACCGGCCAAGCTTTGTTATTCGCGGCCTCACCAGCGACGAAGTAAGCCCCAGTGCGCAGCCGCGTGTTTCGGTGTATTTCAACAATGTCCCGATCAACAGGGCAAGCGGGGCCTCGCTCGAATTGTATGACATGGACCGCGTGGAAGTTTTAAAGGGCCCGCAGAACACCCTGTTTGGCAGAAGTGCCCAGGCCGGAGCCGTGCATTATATCAGCAAAATGCCCACCGGAGAATTCAATGGAAGTCTGACTGCGGGATACGGAGAATTCGGACAAAAAGAAGTGCGTGGCTTTGTAAACCTGCCCATTATAAAAGACAAACTGGCAGTGCGGGCAGCGGGTATTTACAACTACCGCGACGGCTATATTGAAAATACTTTTGGCGGCGACCTGATGGGAAAAAACACCTACGGCGGACGTTTCTCGGTGCGCTTTAAACCGGCGTGGAACCACAAATTCGACCTGGTGGTGAATTACCAGAAAGACGATACTCCGGGAATTGCCTTTATGCCCGACAGTCTGGCCAACACCAACGGCACGACCGGAATCTTTAGCGGCGTAGCCTCGCACGAACAGGGAACCAACCTGGGAACCGGGAAAGAAGTCTTTGACGCCACACTGAATTACCGCCTCTACATGAGCGAGCACAATTACTGGACGTCCATTACTTCGTACCGCACCAACGATGCTTCGGCACGCTGGGACGGCGACGGAACGGCATCAGCAGCCATCGATATGGCAGAAAATTCGAGTGCCAGCCAGTTTTACCAGGAGATTAGGGGAAATTTCTCGCAAAACAGCCGGTTAAACGGAGTGCTGGGCGGAAGTTACTGGCGCGAAACGGCCGACCAGACTTACTGGTTTTCGCCCAACGAGCAACAACTGGCCAATCTTATGCTTTCCAGTCCGCCCATGCCTTTGGTTGACAACAACGGACAACCGATATCGATCCCAGTCATTCCTGTGGGATACGACTCCATAAACAACGTTCCCATTTATGTTGATCTCCCCACCAACCACCAGGAAGAAAACTACAGCAAGGCAACCAATTCAGCCCTCGAAGGTTTTATCGATGTGAACTACCAGCTAAGCCGGAAGTTTTTTGTTTCGGGTGGTGCGCGTATTGTTTACGATCGTTATAAATTAAATTATCAATCTGAATTTACAGGTGGCTCTGAGTCTGTTCTGGATGGAATATTAAGCAATGCGCAAGAAAGCTATATCAGTAAATCCCCCAACTTATTTTTTAAGCCAATACCAGAGCAGGAGCTCAGCAAAAGCACCTTATCGTTTACCTACCACGGGGGTTTGAAATACCGTTTTAACGAATACGGAAATCTTTTTGCCAATTATTCGCGCGGGCGCCGCCCCAACGTATTGCAGTTTACCTCCACCGGCGAAAAACAGGTACTGGATGCCGAAACACTGGACAATTTTGAAGCAGGTTTTAAGGCTGCTTTCTTCGATCGCATTTTTGTGGACGTAACCGCCTTTTACCAACTCTACAAAAACTTTCAAACCCGTGCCTGGGTGGCTGATGCATCTACAGGGGAGTTTAATTACATCTCGAAAGACGGAGGACAGGCAACTTCGTACGGGGCGGAAGCCAATCTTCGCGTAGCCGTTATTGAACAGCTTCACTTGTTTGCCAATTATGCGTGGCTAAAGACTGAATTCGACTCCACCGATGTGGACGGACAAACCCAGCAATACGCCGGCAATGTGTTTAGCCTCGCGCCCGAACACAGCCTCAACGTTGGATTTCATGCGCGGGTGAACATCACGCCCACCATTCAGCTTTTTGTAACGCCATCGTATGCCTGGAAATCGCACATGTACTTCGAAGATGCCAACACCCCGGGGCTTGAACAGGATGCTTACGGTTTACTGAACATCAACGGAGGCCTGGCACTGAACGATCCCAACCTGGTGCTATCGGTTTGGGCCAGCAATGTATTGGATGAACAATACATTACCAGCGCCGGAAACACGGGAAGCTTGTTTGGAGTGCCCACTTTTGTTCCCGGGCCGCCCCGAATGGTAGGAACCAAACTTACGTGGAATTTCACCAAAAAACCAAGACCCTATTTTAAAAGGAGCAAGCGGAACAGGTAAGGAAAAACAGCGAAAAGAATTCAATAGCATGAGTCTTTTGGAGTCTGCTTCTTTTTAACTTAGCTCGGCTTACTTTACGTGACTTACTCCTCTAACTCGTGATGTCTTTTTTCGGCATGCTTAAGCATTATTGAACAATGCAGTGAGGTCTCTGTCCATTCCTCCGTCGTCTTTTAACTCCCCCGGAAACATCATTCGAAAGCCCCTAAAAACGATGACATCACACGAAGCCTCAAAAACACGAAAAAAACATTGTGAAATATTATGTTTACCACTCTAAATATTATATTTGCCGGCTTTAATTCAAAAGAAAACATACGTTTAACGAATTCCTTATGAAAAAATCTTTTTTACTTTCAATTGTATTTTACCTAGCTTTTGCAGGCGTGACTTTTGCTCAGTCTAACAAAGTTGGAACCGGCTCAAATTTCTATAACTCCTTTTTTACCAAATCTCTTGCAATTTCGTCGTCAACCGGCCCAAGCGCCTTGGTTTATGTTGATTATTCGTTCAGTGATGATGGTGTTGTATTGGCACTCAACAACAAAGGTTATACGGTTACTGTAGCAACAAGCTGGAGTGATTTTAACACAAAGCTTGCCGCCGGAACTGATTTGGCCGTTGCATTTGCCCAAAACAACTCGGCTTCAGGAAGTTTAAACCTTACTACTGTTCAAAACTATATTACAGGGGGAGGAAAAATGATTTTTGCCTCATGGGCAACAGGTGCCGACCAAGCTTATGCAAATCTGTTTGAAGCTGAGTTTACAGGCAATACCAATTTGAATAACGTTACTGTTAGCAATCCTCTCATAGCAAATGAGCTCACAACCAACCCATATGCGCTTTCAAATCCAGGTTGGACCATCTTCTCCACCGGCCTTGCTCCGATTGGGAATGGGATTGTAGCCGCTACCTTTGAAAATGACGAAGCAGCGATCATTATTGGGAACAACGGGAATACCATTATGTTAGGCTATCTATCAGACACGCCAGCAGGAGATGCCAACAACAGGGCAAACGTTTTCGCCAGTGTCCTTAACGGAATGTCAGCCCCTCTTACCGTTCCTGTTTCCATGTTTTCTATCATTTTGGTATTCATGTTAATTGCCCTCAGTGTAGTCATTACAAAACGAAAAGCAATTTTTTCATAAACAACTCAAAATAACATTATAACTCGTCAGAAATAAACGTTACAGATTGTTCCTGACTAATTTAGCAGATATACAAGGCTACCTAAAAGCAAAACTTACAGGTAGCCTTTTCTTTTGCATAACACGTCAACCAATGCCGGGATCATAAGGTTATGATAAAAGCGTCAAACAGTGAGTGCTTACAGATCAGAAGAGGGCCTCCATTCTACGGCAATACGTCAAAAACCAACACATCACCTGCTATTTTCAAGCATAAAAAAAGCCCGTAGAACCGGGCTTTCTGTCAAACTTAATTTTCCAACTTATGACAAATCTCTATTTGCCCATAAGATCTTCAGTATTTTTATGCTTTCCAATAACTAGCTATCGGGGAAGCATTTCTTCAAAGCTTTACCTTTAATTTCGCCGAACATCCACCTTCAGAAAACCGGCCTCCAGCAACACTTCCTTTACCGCATCGATTTCTGCTTGCGTAGCGTTTTTATCGGGTGACACACTGGTGTACAAACTCCGATTACCTGTTCCAGAAAGGAACTCTTCAGCTGCTCGTTTAGCTCCTTCCAGACTTGGCTCACCCCCATTCCACCCAAAACTAAATGCATACATGGGCTCTCCTGCTTTTGTTCCCGGATTTGTTTCCCGAACCGAATGACGCTGGATACTGTAACCAACCTGGTCGATGTTTACTTCCTTTAGCATGCGTTTTACAGTTTCTATCTGAAGATACGTAACCTCGTTTTCAACTTCCAACGCAACATTTGTTTTTGCGGGCTGGTTGCCCATTTCCCTGAGTTTTGTTTCAAACTCCGTTAAAGTGTATTCCCGGTTATCCAGGTCAATCTTACCGTTTGCTTTTACCAGAACTTTGTGGCGCGCCACAGCAGCCGGCTCCTGTTCCAATTTCAAAACCGTTGTGCTGACTTTTACGAAAGGAACCTGGTTCAGCTCATTAAGAACGTTATTCAGTTTTTCTTTCGGAACATCGCTGAACGACAAAACAGAAATTGTCGTTTTATCACCTGTTAACTTTAAAGCCTCTTCAACATCCTTTTTGAGATTTTCAACCGTAGATAATCTGTCAAAGACTTGCAGTTTTTCGTTGGTAACAATCACATCGTATTTGCTTTTTCCCTCTGCCCCATCTTCTTTTGACCCCGGTTTTTCATCATCAACTATGTACAGGATATTTTTCGCTTTAACCCCGGCTTCAACCAAAGCCTCTCCCATCCTTGATATATCCGATCTAGGAACTTTACTCTCTACCAAAACATTTACATTGAAATCAAACTGAGTTCCATTCTGTCTGTTCCACTTTTCTAAAATATCTTTCTGCTTAATTAACTGCTTTTTAATTTCAACAGGAGAATCATAACGCTCATCATGGTATATGTAATCGCCATTGTTTTTTAATGAAATACGAACAGGGTCAAGCTGAGAAGTAAATCGGACATTCTTGATTTGAACTTTGCTCAACATATCTTTCACTGCGTTAATTTGGCCATTAGAAACACCCGCTTCTGTAATAAAGGTTATCGTTGACGTCGGCTTTCCTTTTGACTCGTAATCCAAATACCATTTTCGGTGTTTTTTCAGGCTTGCTCTAAGCTCATAAATGTTTTTAAAGGGAACACCAAAACTTCCATCCGATTTCATTGAGACTATAAATGGCGGCGGAACAAAAGCAAACTCTCCGTCAGAAGTCCCGGGTAATACGTTAGCTGATCCCGAATCTCTTACTTTTTTCGGGCTGGCGAGGCTGACCCTGTCGGGAATAAGCTCATTGATTACCTTCTTCTTGTCGGCAGGCAGCGAAAAATATGCTGCGCCAAATCTCTCCTGTGCAGTTTCTTTCCGAACATTCAAAATAGCCTCCGCAATTGACTTCATTACCGCTTCCGATGCCTTCTGAGAAGTTTCCACATCCTTGCGATAAAGAATAACACCCTCCGAAATCTCTACTTTCCCGACAAACGGAAGTTCTACCGGGTTAAAACCAGGCACTTCTCCGGAAAGCGCATTTTTTCCTTTTAGAAACCATTCCAGGTTTGGCTTTAAATCCTTTAGTTCAAGTCTTTGGTTTTCCACCAGCAAATTGCCTTTACTATTTTGCAAAACAATAAATACATTGTTTTTTGTGAAAGTATTGGCCTCATCTGCCGAAGCATCTGAATCAACAATAGTTATAAGCTGAGGTGTTTTCTGGTTGCTTGCCGTGCGCAGATAGCTTTCATCGTTAAGTGCCTTCATTTTCGAACTTACCCAATTTCCAACCCAAACCTCAGAACTATCCTGCTGTCCGATTGCGGGCAAATAGGCTCCCGCTTTCTCCACAATTATTTCAGGTCTTGCAAAAGCCTGCAAAAGCAGCGCCAGCACCGGAACAAACAAAACCAGTTTGAGGTTTGTCCGGCGACGATTGGTTTTCATGTGCATCATTTTGATTCGTTTTAAAATTGGTTTTTGTGAAAAATGGTTGGCCAGGGCAAAACGTCTTTCGCCTACAGCCTTTTTAAGAACCAACAGTTGGTATGTTTTTGCATCGATGCCTTGGTTAAGTACGGCCTGGTCGGCCTGGTATTCGTGTATCAGTTTCAGATCGCGGCGCAACAGCCACACCACCGGGTTAAACCAGAAAAGGGCGGTAAACAGCTCGCAGATCATCAGGTCGAGTGCGTGTTTGTGTTGAATGTGGGCATATTCGTGTGCCACCACCATATCGCGGTTTTCGGTGAAATCTTTTTCCGACAAAACAATGTGCTGCAGAAAAGAGAAGGGCTGAATAAAATCTTTGACAATGGCCAAAACCACATCGCGGAAGTGTTGTTTCTCGGCGCTGCGGATAATCTGCCACACCCTCGCCACCGAAAAGGCCAACCGGCCGACCAACAGCCCGATCACGCCCAGGTAAAATACCAGCCAAGGGTTAAGCGGCGCTTTCACAGGAGCTGCTTCACTCATTGTTATTGGCATGTCTTCAGCATAAACCAACGGTTCATTTACCACGGGTGCTGCCACCCACTCGTGAATCGCTTCAAACTGCGGGATCACCCGCGTTTCCCGGAAAACCGGGACATCGGCAAAAGGAAGCACCACCGACGTAAGCAAAATACCCAGCAGCACAAAGCGGTTGGCGGTGTGCATTTTGTCGCGGCTAACAGCCAGCTTAAACACCGCATACAACAGCGCCAGACTTACCGACGATTTTAGCAGCCAGACCAAAAATAAATTCATCATTTTTCTTCTCTATTTATGAATGTACCTGTAATCAACAGCTTCAACCTGTCCAAAAAAAGATCCCTGAAACCTTTGACCATCTTTCAGCTTCCCTTCAAATGTGAATTTCATTTTATTATTATTACTTTCCAACATTTGAAAAGTTGCTTGTGTTATATCCACCTCATCTCCTTCCGAAAACAAACTCCCAAAAAATGTATAGGCTTCCCTTTCGCTATATGATTTTGCGATGTATTTATAAGTACCTTCATCTGGCTTTTCTTTTGAATTAGTCCGGAAACTGATAAGTCCCAGGAAAAAATTTTTATCATCTTTCGGGTAAATATTTATTTCAAATTTGCCAGATTCCTTTGGCGATTCATTGGCTACAACTACTTTTTCAATTGGATAGCTTCTACCATCTATTTGAATAGAATTACTTTCTTCCTTAAATGAAATCAACAGTAACATAATTGCAGGAACGAATAGAAGCAATTTCAAAAATGCCTTGCCTGTTTCTTTTTTCATGTGCATCATTTTGATTCGTTTTAAAATTGGTTTTTGTGAAAAATGGTTGGCCAGGGCAAAACGTCTCTCGCCCACAGCCTTTTTAAGAACCAACAGTTGGTATGTTTTTGCATCGATGCCTTGGTTAAGTACGGCCTGGTCGGCCTGGTATTCGTGTATCAGTTTCAGATCGCGGCGCAACAGCCACACCACCGGGTTAAACCAGAAAAGGGCGGTAAACAGCTCGCAGATCATCAGGTCGAGCGCGTGTTTGTGTTGAATGTGCGCGTATTCGTGGGCGATTACAATATCACGGTTTTCAGTAAAATCTTTTTCCGACAAAACAATGTGCTGCAAAAAGGAGAAGGGCTGAATAAAATCTTTGACAATGGCCAGCACCACATCGCGGAAGTGTTGTTTCTCGGCCCGGCGGATGATTTGCCATACCCTCGCCACCGAAAAGGCCAGCCGACCAACCAGCATCCCGATCACGCCCAGGTAAAATACCAGCCAAGGGTTAATCGGCGCTTTCACGGGAGTTGCCTCACTCATTGTCTTTGGCGTGTCTTCAGCGTAAACCACCGGTTCATTTACCACGGGTGCTGCCACCCACTCGTGAATGGCTTCAAACTGCGGAATCACCTGCGTCTCCCTGAAAACCGGGACATCGGCAAAAGGAAGCACCACCGACGTGAGCAAAATACCCAGCAGCACCATGCGGTTGGCGGTGTGCATTTTGTCGCGGCTAACGGCCAGCTTAAACACCGCATACAACAGCGCCAGACTTACCGACGATTTTAGCAGCCAAACCAGGAATGGGTTCATTGCGAGTTGTTTTGTTGATTTTCTATTTCTTCAATCAGCTTTTTCAAATCATCCAGCGAAAGGTTTTCTTCTTCCACCAGCAGCGACACCACGTTTTTATACGAGTTGTCGAAATACTTCTTCACCACGCTGCCCAGCGTTGTTTTGCTGTACTCTTCTTTTGTTACCGCCGCAAAATAGCGGTAGGTATTTCCAAACTGCTCGTGATCAACAAAACCTTTTTCCTCGAGTGCCCGCACCATGGTCGAAAGCGTGTTGTAATGCAGCTTTTGCCCGGCATACAACTCTTTTAATTCTTTCACAAACATGGGCCCGCGGTCCCAAAAAAAGTTCATGATCTCTTCTTCCTTCTGTGTCAGTTTCTTCATCTTTATTTCGTATTGAGTATCGAGTAATTAGTATTGAGTAACAAGTATCCAGTTTCGAGTTTCGAGCTTCGAGCTTCGAGTATCGAGCTCCAAGCTCAGACACCCCCTCCGTCATTCCGGTGGCTAATGCCCCGGAATTCCTCGTCCCCCTCTAAAAGGGGGACAAATCAAAAAGTGGGGAGCTTCGAGCACTCTGAACTCTGAACCCTGAACTCTGAACTCTTTCAAAACAAATGTAACTATATTTTATAGTTTTCAAACTATTTTTTATAGTTATTCAAAAAAACTTCTTACAGACAACCCGTACAACACACTGTATCAGGCATCTATTTTTTATGTTTTAAAAAACATTCCTTGTTTTTAAGGCTCAATAGGTTTATCTTGAACAAACCATTACACAAAATTCTAGTTAGTAACACTTAAATTTAATCCTCATGGAAAACATCGTAGATTTTATTATTCCCGACGAGGTAATTACCGACGTCCAAACGAAATTAGCCGAAGTACAAACAGCTTTACAGCCTTACCTGATTGCGCTTACACCCGACGAGCGGCGCTCTGTGCCTAAAATGAGTGACAAAACCCTTCCGTTTGTGGAGAAGACACTTGATTACACCACCTCCGACCCGCAGTTTGCACCGCCTTACATGGATAAGCAGGAACTGGCCAACGATATGAAGGTGGTGGGGCAACTGGTTCCGCTGCTGCGGATGGTTGAGCAGCTCAACGACGGGCTCGACGACACGCTGATGGCGGCAGGCGGCGAAAGCTACGTAAATGCGCTGGGGTATTACAACTCGGTGAAACAAGCCGCCAAAATGAATGTTCCCGGCGCCAAAGCCATTTTCGAGGATCTGAAGAAACGATTCGAATCAAATGGCAGCCGAAAGAAACCGGAACCTGAGGTGTAATCCGGGATGCGCAGTCCGGAAAAAAGCGGGGATCATCAACCCCGCTTTTTTTTCTGAAAGTCTCTCAAAAAACAACAGCAAAATACGATTACAACTTTCTGACTCACCCTGATCCGTCCTCCCAGGCAACAGCACTCACTTCCGAGCCTGCCTGAGTTGCCTCTGAACCTACTGCGAGAGGAAAAAAAGCGACCCGAGTCGGTATTTTGCCAACTGCAGTCATCTCCGGGGCGACTCCGGTCGGTAAAAAGGCTACTGCAGTCGCCTCGGAAGTAACACGAGTCGCCTTTTTGCCGACTGCACTACCCTCTGAAGCCCGGCGAGTATGTTTTGAAGTGGGGAGGGGTACTTCGGAAGTACCCCTCCCCACTTCCGAAGTACCCCTCTCCCTATCAAAAAGCCCTGAATTGTACGTCATTGCGGTCTGTTCGTCGGATGAGGAACGGAGACGCAATCGGTAAGATTAACCGGCCCCTACTGCTATCTTTTCATTCTTGCTGCTACAGGATGTTCCGCCCCGATGGGGCTTATTTTTTCTCACCTGGAGTTTTCTATTAATAGCATCGCAACGCTGTTGCTAAAAAATCAGCTGCAGAGCAGCAAGATCGTTGTAGACAAACAGACAAAAAAACCGTTAAGCTGCAGCGCAGCGTAATCGGTTTAAGCGTCGGAATAGTTGTTTTTCCCGGACAGTATTGATTAAGAAACGTTTGTATTTTCTTCAGGCTCCGGAAAAAATGTGCACCGGGAATCCCACTTCCGAAGTACCCCTATTGGGCTGAAAACTACTCTATAACATATCTGCTGCTGTACTACCAATAATTTTTATGTTTATTTTAGAGCACGAAAAATCAATCATTCCCAATACATTGAAAATATCTCCTGCAAATACGAAACACAAATACACTTGGTTTTCCAGGATCAAAGCCAACGAAATAAACGACTTAAAACAACAACAATTAATAAAATGTATAGCACAGTGTGATATACACATACGTTGCCGGTAATTTAGAGTGAAGGACTAAAATAATAGACATAAATAAATATGGAAAAATCACTTTCAAATTTAATGATTGGCATAATAGCAGGTCTTGTTTCATCTGGTATTATTTGGTTCTTTATTCTAATTGTTAATGCAATTATCAAACCTAAAATAAGAGAATTACTTTACAAGGGTATTGATCTAGAAGGAGAATGGCATTCTGCTTGTTATTACGACACAACTAAATTAGCAGATAAAGAAGAATACAAGGAAGTTAAAAAGAAAAAGAAAGTCAAATGGAAGGAAATAAATATTTCGATACAACAAAGCGCCTACAATCTTAAAGGTGATTTAACCATAAAAAACATCAACATCCTTGACGGTACTGAAACGATGTCGTTTTATAAATTCGAAGGTTTTATCAAAGATAATTTCCTAATATTAAACTACTTGCCTAAGTCATCTAAATGCATTGGACTTGGCACTTTACTTTTGACTCTAAAAGAAGGAGGCAAAGCATTATTCGGAAACCTGACAGGAACTTTTCTTGGAGAAATGGAAATTGGAGATTTGCATGATATTAAACTTGAAAGAAAATAAAAACTACCCTAACAATTTGTAACATGGCAGGCGGGGGTAAGAGCGGTCTGACAATCCAGAGTATCCGGGACCGCCACGACCACACACTAGTGACCGTCAACACAATGTTAATCTAATCATATATGAAAAAGTTTCCCATCATTATTATTGTTATTGTACTATTCAGTTTAATGGGCTGTCAGGAGGATAGCCTGGAAATCTCAGACATCAGATTTAAAGGAAATATTCTCGGTGAAACGATATCTCTGAATGAAAACAACTTGTTGTTTGTAGATATTATTGATTTAGACGGACCGTTTAATAGCAGGAGTTTCGTTTCAATGTTTAAAAAAGGGAACACGAGCTATTCATTGACTTTTACTATCCCCAAAGACTCTACGTCTAACTCATTATTATTTCCGGTTCAACAAACGGGGCAATACGGGTTTGAAAAAGTTGGTAGTTATAACTCAAGTTCTCCTTTTCAGTTTAATGTAGCTGAAAAAACAGGTCAAGAGTGGACCATCCATTCAACATATTCAAACAATGATGATAACAAAGTTGAGATATTTGATATCGAGTTCGAAACAGATACGACACTGATTATTACGGGGACATTCGATTGTAATCTCAGTATTTTAGCTGGCAATGGAACTGCGGGTAATGCAAAAGATGTGGAATTCAAAACCAGGTTCTTAATAAAATAAACACCGGGTAAATTGCAAAGCGGGGCTTCCCACTTGCAAGCGACCATTATCAACACAACATAAAACATCATGGATAAGCGCACCATTACAGAAACCATTATTGCGTTGGAGACAGCGGCTCTTGATGCATGGCACCAGGGCAATCCCTCTCCCTATCTCGCACTTTATTCAAAAGACTTCACGTATTTCGACCCGGTGCATGAAAAACGGCTCGATGGGTGGGACACGATCAAACAGTTCTACGAAAGCATGCGCGGAAAGGTAAAAATGGATAAGTTCGAAATAATAGATCCCGTTGTGCAGGCTAGCGACACAATGGCGGTTCTTACCTACAACCTGCGTTCCTACTCGGGTGAAATGCTCTGGAAAGAAAATTGCACCGAAGTGTACAGGCTGGAAGAAAACAAGGAGTGGAAGATCGTCCACAGCCATTGGTCGATGACCCGGGCTGCTGTGGTTTAGCAGACCTTAGTGGCACAAACTTGCCATCGGTGCCGCCAGCTGACAAAAGCACGAAACTGGTAAGCCTGGGACCTGCTGGTTGCCCGGGTAGATTTCACTGTACCCAATTTCCACGTTGAAGTACTCCCCTACCTGCCGCTGACGCGCGTCGAATTCTGCAACAATTTATTACCGTCAACCGTTAGCAATTGAACGATGCGATGATAATGTTGGATCAGAAACTTAAAAAGTGATGAGCGCAATAAAAGACAATTGGGACAATGGAGACCCTTATGAATATTTTATGGGTAGATGGAGCACATTAATGGCCCGGGAATTTCTCGTGTGGTTGAATGCACCTCTGCACACGAACTGGCTTGATGTTGGCTGCGGAACGGGTGCTTTAAGTAAAGCCATTGAACAAAACTGCTCTCCTCAAAATTTAACTTGCCTTGACCCTTCCTCTGTTTTCATTGAGAAAGCAAAAGAAAGAATTTCAATGAAGGCTGCATTTACCGTTGGCAGTGTTGAAAACATGCCCTTTGAAAATGAAAACTTTGATATTGTAGTATCCGGACTTGCCTTAAATTTTTTCCCAAAAACAGAGACTGCTTTAGCTGAAATAAAAAGAGTTTTAAAACCCGGGGGAGTTGTGGGGGCTTATGTATGGGATTACTCCGGAAGAATGGATTTTTTAAGGCATTTTTGGGACGCAGCTTATCAAATAGATCCAAAATCAAAAACCATTGATGAGGGAATACGTTTCCCAATTTGCAGTTCGAATAATTTAATTCACGCATTTCAAAAAGCCGGGTTTGCGGAGATTGAATCGTCGTATTTATGTATTGACACCCTATTTATAAATTTCGAAGATTACTGGAATCCGTTTTTAGGTGGACAAGGACCTGCTCCAGGTTATTTACTTTCTCTAAGCAAAGAATTACAGGAAGACATAAAGAATAACATCCAGGAAAGACTTAATTGTGAACCTGATGGTTCAATCAAATTATTGGGCAGAGCAATTGCTATCAAAGGAAAATTATAAAACAGCTGTGAAACCGGAAGAAACAGTAAATGCAATCAGCGAAAGATACTCTCCTCTCACTCCCGAATGCAGGGAGGAAATGGCGGCTTGTGCCACCCTTTTGTCGCTGAAAAAGGGCACGGTACTGGTACGCGAAGGTCAGTTTTCGGCCAAAACATATTACATCGTCAACGGATGCGCCAGGGCCTATTATTTAAAAGACGGGAAAGACATTTCGGAGTGGTTCGCCTTCGAAAATAAATTCATTAGTTCCATTGTCAGTTTCTTTACCGGAAAGCCCAGTCCGCACTACATTGAACTGCTGGAGGATTCGTTGCTGCTGGAATTGCCAAAAGATCAGATAGAAAAGCTTTCGGACAAATACCACGATTTTGAACGCCTGATTCGGGTAGTGCTTACCCATACCCTGCTAGACCAGCAGGAAAGAATTGCGTCCATACAGTTTTACAGTGCCGAGCAGAGATACGAAAACATTTTGGCCATTCACCCGAATATCACGCAAAGAGTTCCGTTAACACACATTGCGTCGTACCTGGGCATTACCCTCGAAACGTTGAGCCGGATCCGGAAATCAAAACACCGAATTTGATCTATGTCAAATGCCCCTTTACCTTGACAAGCTACCTTTGCGGCAAAAAAGATGAAACGGATACATTACGTCTCGGGGCTTATCATAGCCTGCTTTGTCGGGCTTCATTTAATTAATCATGCAGTAAGCATTACAGGTGCCGAATCGCACATCGCCTGTATGAACCAACTGCAGTCCATTTACAGAACTACCGCAGGCGAAACGATATTGTTGGGTGCGGTTCTTCTCCAGGTTATTTCGGGTATCAGAATGTTCTTTCGGCAACGCCAATCGGCCACTGGTTTTTTTGAGAAATTACAACTCTGGTCCGGTTTGTACCTGGCCATTTTCTTTGTAATTCACCTGGGAGCTGTGTTTGCCGGCCGGTACATCCTCCACCTTGACACGAATTTCTATTTCGGCGTTGCCGGCCTGAACACCTTTCCCCATAACCTGTTTTTTATACCCTACTACGCGCTGGCAATCCTTTCATTCTTTGGTCATCTTGCTGCCATTCATCATAAAAAGATGAAAAGAAAAGTAATGGGCTTACCCGTGGACCTGCAATCGAAACTTGTTTTAGCAACCGGAGTTGTCTTAACATTGGTGATCTTCTATGGCCTGACAAATGGCTTAAACGGGGTTGAAATTCCCGAAGAATACAATTTATTGATTGGGAAATAAAACCAGAAGTGAGGTTGATTCGGCTACTCCCCAGGAGCTAAAAACTACTCTGTAACATGAATCCCGAGGTGCAAACCTCTCACATCATCGGTCGACTTAAACACAATTTTTGCAGAAAAAAAGCTTGCTGCAATTGTATCGTTAGCTTTTTTATGTTTACTTTATTGTTGTCTAAAAGTTGACACCTTGAATACGCCTTTGAAAACAGCACAAAACATATGGGGATGAAGTGGCGCAGAGAGCCGTTTTGGAGGGGTAGATACTGACATTTGCTGAATCGCCCTGTATCACTCATGCTTTTTGCAATGCAGGTCATAAGGCATCATCAACCAACAAGGAAAGATACACGAGGAAGAACCGGGAGGAATACAACAAAAAAATGGAACCGAGCCCTGAAACCCGAAAACAGAAGGGCAATCGCTAAATAAAAACAAAACAGTAGAACAACTAAAACTTAACGCAATGAACCCAATCTTAAACGCCATTTTACTTGGTTTTGTCGGACCGCAGGAACTGATTATAATAATGATCATTCTGATCTTTCCCGCCATCACCTTAATCCCGATGATCTTTTATTTACTCACTCTTCAAAACACCTTAAAGCAGGTGAGCCTTGAAAACCGGAAAATGGAACCGGGCATGGTTTGGCTCAGTTTAATTCCACTGTTTGGCGTGGTCTGGCAATTTATTATTGTAAATAAAATGGCCGAATCGCTAAAGCTGGAATTTGTCCAAAGAGGCATTAAAACCAACGAAGTAAACCCCGGATCCGGAATAGGATTAGCGTATTGCGTCTTGTTTGCCTGCAGTATAATACCTATCCTGGGATATGCGACCGTAATTGCCGGAATCGTTTGTTGGATCATCTATTGGGTAAAAATCAATGATTACAAGGAACAACTTAGCTAGCTAACCACCATAGTAAAACACAAATCCCCGATGCAATATGAATGACAATGCAATGGCTAATGATCATCAGCCGGATGATACTTTAAATTAGCACTAACCTATTAAAAGGAACTGAATATGAACAAACATTTTGAAGACTTGGAGAAACTGGATGACTTACTCAAGAAAGAGATCATTACGAAAGACGAATTTATAAAAGAGAAAGAAAGAATTTTAAGTGACAGGCCCCAAAACAATCCGGGGAATTTATTCGGACTTAGCGAAAATACCTATGGATTTCTCCTTCACATATCAGTGTTCCTGGGAATGATTCACCTGGTATTGGGCTTAATTGCCCCCATCATTTTATGGGTGCTTAACAAAGATAAATCACAACGCATTGATCAGCACGGAAAAAATGTAGTCAACTGGCTGTTGAGCTTAATGATCTATTTCACCGTTTTGTTTATACTGATACTTCCGATCAATTTCTTGTTTAATCTGTCGATCAGCTTTTCGTTTACCTTTAGCAGTCCGCTTTCGCTTTTCACCGGATTTGTGCCGATAACGATTCTGATGGTATTGAATATTGTTTTCATCATAACGGGAGCAGTAAAAGCCAATAAAGGAGAGATTTGGAAATATCCTTTAGCCATTAACTTTTTTTCGTAGTGAGAACTGTTTTCGTTACAGCAATGAAAACGAATGAAAATAAGATGAAAAAAATAGTACAACTGGTACTGATTGTAAGCGTACTGAGCGCGTGTACGATTTCAAGTCATGAAAAAATTACCTTTCAGACGGTCTCGTCCGAGAACCTTGAAACGACAATACCCGCTTCCGGTCAATCCACCCTTTCGCACCTGGCATTGAATGAAAAGGACCTTGAGGTTCGGAAAGCAGCAGTTGAAAAACTGACGCTTCAATCTTCGCTTTCTCATGTAGCGCTGAACGATACCGACCCTGAAATACGAAAATTGGCGGTGAATAAGCTGACCCTTCAATCCACTTTGTCGCATATTGCAATAAATGACAACAACGGGGAAGTAAGAGTCGCGGCCCTAAAAAAAGTAACCCTTGAGTCCACGCTGGCACATGTCACATTAAACGATCCTGACGCAGAAATCAGGAAGTTTGCAGTAAGCAGGGTATCGCTACAATCCACTTTGTCGCATGTAGCAATAAACGACAAAGATTTTGGAGTAAGGATAGCAGCCCTAAAAAAAGTAACCCTCGAGTCTACGTTGGCACATGTGGCATTAAACGATCCTGAGGCGGAGATCAGAAAGTTAGCCGCAAGTATGGTATCGCTGCAATCCACTTTGTCGCATGTAGCACTGAACGACAAAAACAGTGAAGTAAAAAGATCGGCCATTCAAAAGTTAACAATAGAGTCAACACTTGAACATATAGCGTTAAACGACCCTGACCCGGAAATCCGGAAGTTGGCAGTAAAAAGGATGGAATAGTTAACTGCTCCTACTAAAAAATTATTCACCGGAAAAAGCAGGGACTAAACGGCAGACCAAGCGGAATCGGCCCCTCAACAAGAGTTTTCTGTTTACACAACTCAATTCTCAGAAGTTCTTCAGTGTAATTTTTCTGAAATCTTTACCACAAAGCTTACTTCAATGAAAAACTTGAATTGATTAGTTATTACGAAATTATGATCAAAATAACATACATAAAATATTTTAAATTAGATCAAAATGAGCTAATTTGCAGTCCGAAAAAACAGACCAAGACCGATTAACTTTAACCCAAAAGATAAAAAATGAAAAAAGTATTCTTGATTTTTGCTTTGCAAGCATTTGCATTGTCGGTGTTTGCACAAACCCAAGACGTATCAACTACAGGCGGTACGCCTAATATCACTTTAACTCCTCTCGCCACCAAATCGGCGGCAATTGCCCCTCCAAGTAACGAACTATTTAACAACGGGCCCATTATTAACAGTCCCGGCACAGGTTCTGGTGGCGCTGACGAAAGTGTGTTGCAAAATACTTCACTAAGCATGGGTACCTTTGGCTTTGGCTTTCAAACATCTGCAGGAAACAGTGTAGCGGATGATTTTACGTTTACCCAATCAAGTGACATCAACCAAATTAAAGTTTTTGCTTACCAAACCGGCTCCTCAACAACATCAAGCATCACGGCTGTTTATCTTCAGATTTATGACGGCCAACCCGGTGCGGGAGGAAATGTTATCTGGGGAGATTTATCCACCAACCGTTTAGCCAGCACAACCTGGAGTGAAATTTACCGAGTACAAGAGACCAGCTCAGGAACTACTGACCGCCCCATTATGGAGTGCGTTTGCGATGTAAACACAACTTTACCGGCCGGAACCTACTGGCTCGAGATACAGGTTGACGGATCTCTTGCTTCCGGGCCGTGGTGCCCATCGGTTACCATCACCGGAAACAGCACAACCGGGAATGCGATACAATATACCAATGATAGTGGTAATTGGAACAGCTTATTAGATTTAGGAACAAATACTCCCCAGGGAGTTCCATTTATTATCACAGGCTTTACGGCAGTTCCTTTACATCCGGGCTACTTTGCCGGCTTATTTGCGCTATTGGCAGTAACTGTAATTGTAAGAAGAAGATTCTTCTAGAAACTTATACAACCATGTATAACAAAAAGGGAATGGTCATTGAATGGCTATTCCCTTTTTTGATAAATTTATTCACCCGGAGACTTAGAGTCACCGGGTGAATTATTTCGTGGCCATGCCTGTCGCAATACTATTCCTTCCAGTCGATCAGGCGGCCGGGAGTCCACGGCGCATTGATCTTGTTTAGTTCGGCCTCCAATGCCGGAATCTCCTGTTCAACCATCTTTCTCAGGCTTTCCAGTACCGGCGGGAACTCTTCTTTCAGAATTTCATATCCGCGTTTTTCGGTAGTGGTAATTCCACTGGTCGATCCCATGTGGGTGTAAGTGATATGCCCCAGGCGGTCGTTCAGCGGCACCTGTTCCGGCGGCACTTCTTCGCCACTGGCCTTGGCCGGAACTCCGTTCATTTTGTAGTTCAGCGCCTCCAGTTCCACTCCCAATGCCCGCGCTTTGTCCATCAACTGCTGCCCAGCACCCGGTGTAGCATAAATGGCTTGTTTTATCTGTTCCACCTTCTCCATCGATTCGCTGATCAACCTTCCTGCCCCCACCACTGACAAGGCGAGCTTGTTGACTTTGGCTGCAAAATCAACATTTTCGCGGTAATCTTCAGCCGGCAGCGTAGTGTTGTTCAGTTTCCGGCAAGTGAATTCAAGCGGCTCCACCAAGGTACTTAATTCGCCTTCGTGCCACATTTGCATTCCTACTTTGTAAGTTCCCGGCAGCACCATAATCCCCCGGTTGCGCCCCGAAGAAACAGGATCGAACTTCCCGCTAAAACGCATACCGGCCGTGGCCGTGTAAGTCATGTTCCAGTTTACCCGGTTGATTCCCTTGGAAGGTGATTTGGCAAACTGGCTTACCACATTGCCTCCCTGGTCGTAAACCGTAAAAATCAAATGTGTTTTCTCCTGCTGGTCTTCGAGTTGCAGCTCCCGCCAGCTGGGCTGCGGGATCGGCTTTCCTTCTTCGAACAATTTCTTTTCCTCGTCTTTCCGAAGTTCCTTTTTGGTCTTCGGAACTTCTTTTAGAAAATAAGTAAAAGTAGCGCCGTACTCCGGGTTCTTCGAATAAAAATAGGTATCGCCCTGGTTGTCTTTTCCATCGGTTTGAATGTACATCAAAGCATCTTTCACCGGAAAAATGGCAGCCGTCTTGTTCTCCAAATCGGGTGTTACTTCGCGCAAAGGACTGTAATCATCCAGAATGTAGAACCCGCGCCCAAAGGTGGCAATCACCAGGTCGCTTTCGCGCTCCTGAATGGCTATATCCCGAACAGCAATGGTGGGCAGGTCTGCTTTCATCTCGATCCAGTTTTGCCCGTTATCTACGGTAAAATAAATGCCAAACTCGGTACCTGCAAACAATAGTTCGGGCCGCAGAAAGTCCTGTGCAAGTGTATGGACGGTTCCGTTTTCAGGCAGGTTCCCCGAAATGGAGGTCCAGGTCTTTCCTTTGTCGGTACTTTTATACACGTAAGGTTTAAAATCGTCGCGTTTCAGGTTATCAAAAGTGGCATACACCACATTTTCGTCGTAACGGTCGGGCAAAAGATCGCTCACATAGGTATATTCCGGAACACCGGGGAAAGATTTTACCTGTGTCCAGTTATCGCCGCCGTTTTCAGTGATGGAAATTACACCGTCGTCGGTTCCGGCATACAGCAAGCCCTCTTTTAGTTTTGATTCATCGAGCGAAACGATGGTTCCCCACTGCGAAGTGGAAACATCTTTCGCCACCGCGTCTGCCGGCCAGTATTTGCCCATTACCGGGAAGGAATTACGGTCTACCTGTGCTGTAAGATCGTCGCTGATCACCTCCCAGGTATTTCCCCGGTCGTCGCTGCGAAACACTTTGTTGGCTGCCACATACAAACGCGTTTTCATGTGCGGGCTGAGAATAAGCGGTGCATTCCAGTTCCATTTATAGGTAAGTTCGCCTTTTCGCTCGCGCGGTTTGATGCTGATGGTTTCCTCGCTTTTTTTATCGTAGCGGAACATATTTCCGTATTGATATTCGGTATACACAATGTCGGGATTTCCGGGTTCGGTAGCCGCCCAGAAACCATCGCCGCCCATGGTAATGTACCAATCGTCGTTGACCACACCGTTGCGGCTTGTGTTGCGCGAAGGCCCTCCCATGGAATTGTTGTCCTGCGTGCCGCCATACACGTTGTAAAAAGGCTCGGCATCGTCAACAAACACCCGGTAGAATTGAGTGACAGGAAGGTTTTCCTTAAAATCAAAAGTCAGTCCGCCGTCCCAGCTCTCGTAAATCCCTCCATCACCACCGATGATAAAATGTTCAGTGTCTTTCTGATCAATCCAAATCGCATGGTCGTCCACGTGGCGGGTTTTGGTGGTGATGTTGTTCCAGGTTTTCCCGGCGTCGGTTGTATACACCGAACGTGTTTCCACCGAATAAACTTTGTCCACGTCTTTCGGATCGCAATAAATTTCGTTGTAATACTGTCCGCTCGAATGATGGTCGCTCATTTTCTCCCAGCTTTCCCCCTTGTCGGTCGAACGGTAGAAGCCACCCTTATTGTCAGCCGCTTCCACAATCAGATAAACTACGTTCGGATCCACCGGTGAAACATCGATTCCCATACCCCCCAGCTGAACGCTTGGTAAACCTTTGGTAACCTTGCGCCAGTTTTCGCCGCCATCGGTTGATTTGTACACGGCCGATTCAGGCCCGCCACCAATTTTAGTGAACGAAGTACGACGGCGTTGCTCCGAAGTGGCGTACATAATATCCGGATTCGAAGGATCGATCTTCACATTATTAACACCTGTGTTTTCACTTATCTCAAGCACTTTCTTCCAGTTTTCGCCACCGTCAGTCGACTTGTAAAGGCCACGTTCTGCGCCCGGTCCCCAGGCCGAGCCTTCGGCGGCAACAAAAACAACATCCGAATTCCGGGGGTCGATCACAATTCCACCAATCTGCCGGCTTTCTTTCAATCCCATATTTTTGAAAGACTTCCCGCCATCAAGCGACTTGTAAACCCCGTCACCATAGCCCAAAGCACGCTGGTGGTTGTTTTCGCCGGTACCCACCCACACTACGTTTGCATTATTGGGATCGAGCACCACCACGCCAATCGAATAAGTCCCGTAGTTGTCAAAAACCGGTTTCCAGGTAGTCCCGTTGTTCTCTGTTTTCCAAACATTGCCACTGGCAACGCCCACATAATACTCCTTGGTGTTGTTGGGATTCACCGCAAAATCGGCAATTCGCCCACTTGCCCATGCCGGGCCGATGCTTCGCCATTTTAGGCCGCTCACCAGGCCGGAGTTAATAAAGGATTTGGGTTCTTCTTTTTTCTCGTCTTCTTTCTTTTTTGCATTCACCACCGTCGAAAACAGAAATACGACGGCCAGCAATAGTAACAGTTTCTTCATAAGTTATCGTTTTTGTGAAAATTCAAGTTGCGGTAAAGTCAGGATAAATGCCGCGCGAAATGAGGTTAAGGAAAGTCAGCATGTCTAACACATCTTTCATTTCCGGTCATCATCTCAATGGTTTATGATTCAAATCGAGATCCTGAATATACAAATTATCTGCTTTCAGAAATAAGACAAAACTCACAAACCTATTCAGGCTGAGACAGAAGGGAAAAGTTTTAGGGGGAAAGCACCCGAATGCTAAAAGGGCGAGAGTTTACTGAAAACTCACAACAAAAGAAGAGAATTACACAGGCTGTGAGCCGCCAGCCCATACTGACCGCAGCGCACAGCAACACCCAAGACGACGAGCCGTCGGCTAAGGGATTAGAAGTTGAGAATATCTTTCAGGTTTTTATACCCTGTTTTGGAGACTTTCAGCTTGGTTTTATCGTGAAGAATGACCACATACGACTCTTTTTCGTATTGCTGAATCTCGGAAATTTCGTTCACCTTTACAATGTACGAACGGTGAATACGCACAAAATCATTGGGGTTCAACGACGTTTCGAAATACTTCATGGTTTTTTGCTTCATCCAGCGGCCTTCAGTGGTGTAGATCATCACGTAATCATCCATCGACTCGATGTAACGAATAGCATCCACCGGCGCAATATGGATTTTATGACGGTCTTTCACAACCACACGGTCGAGATAACCTTCGCGCGGAAAATCACTTACCTTCTCGGCCACGTCCGATTCGCGCCCTTCTGTCTGGATACGCTCTTCCACTTTTGCCACAGCTTCCACCAAACGATCCTTTGAGTAAGGTTTCAGCAGGTAGTCGGCAGCATTGTACTCAAAAGCCTTTAAAGCATACTGATCGTAGGCGGTGGCAAATATGATCTGTGGTTTATGTTCGAGCAATTCAAGCATCTCAAAACCTGTAATTTTGGGCATTTGAATATCGAGGAAAACAAGGTCAGGCTTTAATTCATTGATCATTTTCACCCCTTCAAACCCGTTTTCGCATTCGGCAATGATCTCAATGGATTCAATGTCCGACAAAAAATTCTTCATAAGGTTGCGGGCCAGCTCTTCGTCTTCCACAATGATGGTGCGCAATTTTTCGGTCATTTTATTTCTGTTTTTGTGGTATGTTCAAAGTTACGGTAAATTCGTTGTTGTTGTCCTCGATCCTTAACAAATGCGGATTCCCATATATCACCTGGAGCCGGTCGCGAATGTTACGCAAACCAATGCCCTCGCCTTTTTTGCTTAACACATTTTTATCGTAGGTATTGCTGATAACAATTTCGAGCATGTTTCCGTTGAGGCGGCAGTGGGTAATTACATCGATGGTTTCGGTGGCCTCGTAAACACCGTATTTTATTGCATTTTCGTACAAAGGCTGAAGAATCATGTTCGGAATTTCGGCTTTCATACAATCCTCTTCGATGGCAAAAACCGGGTTCAGTTTTTTCCCAAAGCGCACTTTTTCGATGCTGAGATACAGCTTATTATTTTCGAGTTCGCGCATAAAAGTTACCTTCTCATCCTGGTCGTGTTTAAGCGAATAGCGCATCAGCTGCGACAGGTTGATCACCATTTCCTGCGCCCGCGCGGGATCGGTCATGGTAAGCGACGAGATACTGTTCAGACTGTTGAACAAAAAGTGCGGGTTTATCTGCGATTTTAAAGCATGTAATTCCGCCTCTTTTACCAAAGCTTTCAGGTGTGTTTCGTTCTTCGATTTTTCCTTGAAGGCATAGTAGTAATTTACAGCATAGAAAAAAACCACAAAGCCAACGTACATAATATATCCGGCCACCGTGCGACCTAAAACCGTATGATCGAGCCACTGCCGTGCATTGGGATGAAAGGCCTTTACCACTACCACTCCAATGTACATCCAGATAAAAACGATGATGGTAGCTGCGATCAGATGCGCCAGAATAACCCGCAGAATGCTATTGTCTTCGAGTGTACTGAACTTAATCACGTACCAGATAGCCGCTCCAATCAGGGCGTAAAGAATAAGAAATGTAAAGGTTTCAACAACAGAGTTGCCAAGCGGAACTCCGTTTACCAATGTAGCAATCAGCACCAGAACCGTAGAAACAAGTATCCAGAACAGTCCGTAAGCGATGGTGAGCTTTGGATTGGATATAAACGGATGGCGGATGTCCATTTTACATGTATTTTACTTCCACCCCACCAAACGCTGCAAATCCTTTTATGATCAGCGTTTTTGAAGGATCGGAAACAATATGATTAATGGAAGATCCCCGTTTATCGGTAAATGCACCAAAAACAGCCGTAACTTCATTTTTGATGGTCCAGTCGGGCGGAACTTTAAAACTGCATCCTCCGAATATGGAAACGCAGTCAACAACCGCACCGTTCGGTGAAAGCTGTGCCTGCCGAAGATCGTATTCGGCACCACCAAAAACAGAGGTTGTTTTTCCTCCGACAAAACTTTTTGAATCGATGTAGACTTCCCTTCCGCCAAACATCACAAATTCATCAAAGTAGTTAATTCCGTAAGCTCTACCGGGATCGAAGGTTGGTTGTTCGCGCGGAGTGTTGTGTTTTCCAAAATGCGTGACCAGCAAAACTACACCGATAAGAATAATCAGCAATGGCCAGCCAATTCGTTTCAGTTCATACGGAATGCTCATCATTTCAGGCATAAGAAAAAAACCACCGATAACGATCAATACGGTTCCGGTTGTTTTGTTTCCTCCGATAAGTGAGAACACCCCGATACCTATCAGCAACATTTGCCAGGAAATGAGAATATCATTCCAAAAATCAGGAATCAGGTTGAGTCGTTCCATAATCCACAATACGCCAATAACGATCATGAATACGCCAAAATATACTCTTTTATTCGATGATTCTCTTTTCTCCATTGCTATCGAATTTTAGAAATTCAAAATTAGGTTCGTTGCTTCTAATGCCTGCTCTCTATTCGGTAAACAAAGCATAATTGTCGGTTAATATACACATTATAACAATCGGGCAACAATTGCCACCCCAAATCCGATCAGAATAAGCGGTAATAAAAGGAAAACTGTAATTCCGGGGAAAAATAATTTGGGGATTAAAAAGATGCCTCCCACTACCAAAAGTACCAGTCCGACAGGACGCCGTCCAGCCATCAGCACCAGCCCGACAATGATCAGTATCACCGGCCAGGAGAAAATCAGATGCCCCAGTTTAGTGGCCGTCAGTTGAAAAGGGATAAAAACATTCTGAAAATGATGAAACGGGAACATCGAAAAAGCCCCGCTCTGTTTTATTAGCCACAATATTCCGAATACGATCAAAAATACCGCCAGCAGTTTTTTTGAGTTGTCGTTGTGTGGTTTCTCCTGCATGATGTTGATGTTTTATGATTTCGGGATTAAAGGTAGGAAACACCTGCACACCGCGCAGTTTACATTCGGTTAACAAAGGGGATATGTCGGTAAAAGGAATGATCGGAAACCAGAAAGCACAAAAAAAGCGGGAAATGATCCCGCCTTCTACTTATTCTTTGCCTTGGGCTTTTGCCCACGAATCTCTTAATGCAACTGTTCGGTTAAACACCGGTTTTTCGGGAGTCGAATCCGGGTCCATATTAAAGTACCCGAGTCGTTCGAACTGGAAATGGTCCAGCGGTTTCGAATCTTTAATAAACGGTTCCAGGTAACAATCGCTCAGTACGCTCAACGAATCAGGATTCATAAATTCCTTGAAATCTACGTCCTTGTGACCATTGGGATCTTCATCGTTAAAAAGACGATCGTACAAACGTACTTCTGATTTTACACCATGCGTAGCCGACACCCAGTGAAGCGTTGCCTTTACTTTACGCCCGTCGGGTGAATTTCCGCCTTTTGAAGCCGGATCGTAGGTACAATGCAACTCCGTGATTTCTCCGTTTTCGTCTTTGATCACATCCGTGCAAGTCACAAAATAAGCGTAACGCAAACGTACTTCCCTGCCCGGTCCGAGACGGAAGAATTTACGTGGCGGATCTTCCATAAAATCATCGCGCTCGATGTAAATCTCTCTTGTAAAAGGCACTTTACGCATTCCCATGGTTTCATCTTCCGGGTTATTGACCGCATCCAATTCTTCCACCAGATCCTCCGGATAGTTGGTGATCACTACTTTCAGCGGGTTGATCACTCCCATTACCCGCTGTGCTGTTTTATTTAAATGTTCGCGCACGCTGAACTCGAGCAGCGAAACATCGATCATTCCGTCCACTTTTGTTACTCCGATCTTATCCGAGAAATTCCGGATCGATTCGGGCGTATAACCACGGCGGCGCAAACCCGAAATGGTGGGCATCCGCGGATCGTCCCAACCGCTTACATGCCCGTCTTTTACCAGCTCGAGCAGTTTACGCTTGCTCATCACGGTGTAAGTCAGGTTCAAACGCGCAAATTCAATCTGGCGCGGACGGTAGTCACTATCTTTTAACTGATCGATAAACCAATCGTACAAGGGACGGTGCACCTCAAATTCCAGCGTACAGATGGAATGTGTAATTCCTTCCCAATAGTCACACTGCCCGTGGGCAAAATCGTACATCGGGTATACACACCACTTGTCTCCGGTGCGGTGGTGATGCGCTTTCATGATCCGGTAAATAATCGGGTCGCGCATGTGCATGTTGGGCGAAGTCATATCAATTTTTGCCCGCAACACTTTTTCACCTTCATTGAATTCGCCGGCTGTCATCCTTTCAAACAAATCCAGGTTTTCTTCCACCAAACGATTACGATGCGGACTTTCCATCCCCGGTTTCTGAGGAGTACCTTTCTGGCTACTGATGGTTTCTGCATCCTGATCATCCACATAGGCTTTCCCTTCTTTGATCAACTGGATCGCAAAAGCATGCAGTTTCGGGAAAAAATCAGAAGCATAATACAGGCGGTTTTCCCAGTCGAATCCCAGCCAGTGTACGTCTTCCATGATGGATTCAACATATTCTGTCTCTTCTTTCGAAGGATTGGTATCGTCGAAACGCAGATTGGTTTTACCTCCGTATTGCTGGGCAAGGCCAAAATTCAAGCAGATAGACTTTGCGTGACCAATGTGCAAATAACCGTTTGGTTCCGGGGGAAAACGCGTATGAACCCGCTTGTCATTCTTCCCGGCTGCCAGATCAGCATCGATCTGCATGTTTATAAAGTTGGCCTTCTTTTTGGCTTCCGTATTGTTGGCTGTGTTATTTTCTGACATATTTTTAGAATTAACCCCTCATTTAAAAGCCTACAAAATTAAAAAATGATTTGTGAGAAAGGCGGCTACCCTCTCATTTTATTACTTTTGTGCCCACATATTTAAAAAACATGGGAGTTATTGAAATCGAGGGCATGAAGTTTTATGCCTATCACGGGCATTTTGCAGCAGAACAGATCGTTGGGAATAATTTTGAGGTGTATGCGCGGATTGAGGCAAATTGCAGCAAGGCCGGAGAAAGTGATAATCTGGACGACGCACTGAATTACCAGGCGGTATACGAAACCATTCAGAAAGAAATGCAAATAAAATCGGCACTGCTCGAAAACGTTGCAACCCGGATTCTTGACGCGCTGTACGCTGAATTTTCGGCCATTGAAAAAGCAAAAATCAAAATTTCGAAAATGAACCCGCCGATGGGTGGTGAAATGGAACGGGTAAGTGTAACGCTGGAAAGATAGGGAAAGGTGGAGAAAAAGGCGAAGGCGGAGGCGCAGATGTTCGAGATGTTTACTCCTTATATGGTTAAGTCAGCAGTCGTAGTTATTGAAGTCATAAAAAAATTTTCAATACCCAATGTTGAATAACCAGTCACTTGTTCGTTGTAGCTAGTAGCTTGTAGTTTATTTTCCCATTTACGCATTAAAGCATTCATGCATTTATGCCTTCAATAACCGAGAATGGAAACTCAACCCACAATCTACTTCAATCTATCAGTCGAATCAATCCTCTTTCCACGTTAATCAATCACAAGGATGTTATCAAATATTTAATTACCAATGTAATCCTGACATTTATCAAATTTTTCAAATTTTTAATTCGTATTTTCGAAAACACAAATTTCAACCTTTACAACCATGTTTTTGAGTACGAAGAATTTGAGCGAAGGAGGCTGCCGCGACAAGTGTTTCGGCGGACGAAAGAGAGAGTTGCAAGAGGGAAAGAACCCAAAATCGATACAAGAGAATGCATATGTTGCACAAGGCACACATGTAAATTCACACTGGCAAAAATTGCGGAAATAAGCACGATTTATCGTTCCCTGTTGCAGGAACTAATAAAATTTATATTTTTGCACACCGAAACGAACAAGGTTCCTTGGTCCCGAGTACTCGGGACTAGGAAGCAACTCAAAAATGGTTCCTTGGCCGAGTGGCTAGGCAGCGGTCTGCAAAACCGCGTACGGCGGTTCGAATCCGCCAGGAACCTCACAAAAGAAGGGCAATCTGAAAAGACTGCCCTTCTTTTTTTATCCGATCGTATCTTATAATTTCCAGGGTTCACGGTATTGGTACTGCATGTATGCCACCGCAGCCTCATCGTTTCCAAACGACTGTGCTTTTGGATCCCAGATAATTTCGCGTCCCAGGTCGCAGGCAATATTACCCAGCGTACAAACGGTGCACGAACTGTGTCCGATTTCCACCGGCACCACCGGATCGATCCGTTTTTTAACCGCTTCAATAAAATTAACCTGGTGCGGAATTTTTGTTTCATACGGCGTATCGTCATCCGCTTGCCCGCTGTCAGCTGGAAGCAACGAATCATCCGAAGCTTTATAATGGCCGCGGGATACTTCAATCCAGCCATTATCGCCCCAGAATTTCACACCTTTGGTTTTTGCTTCGTCAAAAGTTTCAGAAGTCATTACCACACCATTGGCGTATTCGTAATGAATAAATTCTGAACCGTCGCCGATGGGTGCAATTTTAACCGGGCCGTTGTTATCCATTCCCAGTCCCCACTGAGCAATGTCGAACATGTGTGCGCCCCAGTCGGTAGTGAAACCACCACCCATTTCCTTGTACCAGCGCCATCCGCCCCAGAACTCTTCATCTTTTGGAGGATTGAGCGAAATAGGCGGATTCAATTCCTTGTTAAAGTGAATATCTCCGCGCAGAGGCCCTAACCACAGATCCCAGTTCAGATCTTCCGGCACGGTTTCTTCCGGCAAATTATAAGGCGTTGGAGGAGCACCAACATAAGCGTTTACTTTTTCAATTTTGCCAATGGCTCCGCTTTGCACCAATTTTACGGCATGCTGGAAGTTTGGATCCGATCTTTGCTGACTTCCGATTCCGAGAATACGGTTGTTTCCGCGTACTGCCTTGATTAACTCCTGCCCTTCTTTAATAGTGAAGGTCATCGGTTTTTCCAGGTAAACATCTTTCCCTGCATTACATGCTGCAATGGCAATAAGTGCATGCCAGTGGTCAGGTACCGCAATAACAACGGCATCAATGTCTTCGCGCGCCAGCAGGTCGGTAAAACGTTCGTACGATTTTACTTCCACGTTTTGCTGCTTCGAAGCATAAAACTCATTCACCTTGTTTTCAAAACGGGTACGTTTGCGGCCGTAAACGTCGCAGCCAGCCACCACTTTAACACCGGCAATCTGGAGAAAACCATTCAGCAGAAACATGGCTTGTCGTCCCAGGCCAATAATTCCCAGGCGAATCCCCTCCTCCGCCACTGCTTTTGTTGCACAAGAACTCAAAGAAGGCAAAATAGTAATACCGGCCAATCCAACGGCGGTAGTGCCAATAAACCTCCTTCTCGAAAAATTTTCTTTACTCATAATATAATTTGTTAAAGGTTTTGTTTTGCGAAGTATAAAAATAGGAATCTCAAGTGATTGTAAAAACAGATTGAAGTGGAAATTTACATAATAAAGTAACAGAAAATTACGCGAACCGATAAAAATTCTTTTAGCATATTTGTGAACGTGAAATCTGTTATCAAATACAGACTTTTTTAAGATGAAAATACTTCGAATAATTTTATTAAGCCCGTTGGCGCTTATCCGCTTGCTACTGGTGTTGCTATCCACCCTCTTTTTTTCGACCATTGCTTTGGTTTGGATGAAAATTTCCGGGTTCAGCCGAAAGGTTCAGCGGTGGACCATGGGTAACTGGGGCAAATCGCTTACCTGGATTTGTGGCATCCGGCTCGATAAAAAAGCCTTCCCCGACGACAGCAACTTTATTTTAATGTCGAACCATCGCAGCTACCTCGATATTTTCATTATTGCCGGGTTAACGCCCTCGGCCATGGTAGGGAAAGCAGAAATTGCCAAATGGCCGCTGGGAAAACTGGCCATGACCGTTTCGAATTCCATTTTGGTGGACCGCAACAATACCAGCAGTCTGATCAATACCATGAAAAAAATAAAAGAATCGGTTTCCCAGGGAATTCCGGTTACCTTGTTTCCCGAAGGCACTACCTACAAAGGACCGTTAACCAAAACCTTCAAAAACGGCAGTTTTAAAATAGCCGCTGAAACCGGAATCCCGGTTATTCCGATGGCCATTCAATACAAAGACAGGGAAGATGCCTGGGTGGGCGACGACACATTTTTGGGACATTTCTTCCGACAGATAAGCAAGCCTGTAACTCACGTCGAGATTCAATACGGAACACCTCTTATTCTTGCTGATTACAAAGAGCTACAAGCAAAAACAAAGGAAAGCATCGACCACATGCTCAAAGAGATGTAATCAATTTTTGAGCTTCTTCTTTCGGGCATTGAACCAATAAAACACCGGTATTCCGGAAAGTACGGTCAGGATGGCAACCGACGATTCAACAGGCCGCTGACAATATGCCAGCACCAACATTGCAATGCCGGTTATGATAAAAATGAGGTGCACCCAAGGATATCCCCACAATGGTAAAACACTCTTTTCCCTTTTTCGCAAAACAAAAACTCCTGCCACGGCCAACACGGGAAAGATACCCAATGCAAAGCCCATGTATACCAGTATCTGTTCGAAGGTGCCCGACAAAACCAGCACAATGGCAATAACAGCCTGCAGGTAAAGGGCGTTAACCGGCACTTTTCTTTTCGGATGAATGACAGCAATGCTTTTGAAAAAATAGCCATCACGCGCCATCTGGAAATACACCCGGGGCCCCAGAATAATAAAGGCACTTAGCGAAGAAAACAGCGCAAAGGCAATTAGCAAAGAAATGATTTTCTCCGCCACCGGGCCAAATGCGTTACCGGCTGCCAGCCCGCCAATTTCGGTTTCTCCCACCATCTGCCCCGGAGGAATGGCGTACACAAAAAACAAATTCAGCAAGACATATAACACCGTTACAATCAGCGTTGAAATTAAAAGTGAACGAAGAATAACTTTTCGCGGATTTCTAATCTCAGAACCAATGTAGGTGGCCGAATTCCAACCACTGTAGGCAAACATAACAAAAACCAGCGCTAACCCAATTTCCTTCCAATTGGCAAAATCAAAACGCATAAGCGATGATGACCGGAAATGCGTAAAACTCCCTTCACCAAAAGCAAAACCGGCCACAATCAGTCCAATCAAAAGCAAAACCTTAAAAACGGTCAACACATTTTGAATGCGCGCTCCGAAAACAACTCCCAAAGAATGAATCAAACTAAAACCAAGGATTAACAAGATGGCTAAAACACTGCTGAAAGTTTCGGGAGTAATTACTCCGTTCAGCATTAATTCGTTCTGAAACCCAGGAAAGGCCCAGGTTAGGTATTTGCTGAAACCGATGGCGGATGCCGCAATGGGAGCGGAAAACGCAACCAGCAGAGATAACCATCCGCTTAAAAAGCCCAGCAGCGGGCTAAACAATTTCGAAATAAAAACGTACTCACCGCCGGCCTCGGGATAGGCTGCCCCCAATTCTCCAAAAGCCAGCGCCCCGCAAAACGAGATCACACCGCCCACACACCATAAAATGATCATCATCCAGGGGTTTCCCAGAAAATCCATAATGTAACCGGTGGTGGTAAAAATTCCGGCTCCGATAATGTTTGCGACCACGATATTTGTGACCGGAAACAGGCCTAATTTTCGTTCAAGTTGCTGATTTGAGTCCGACAATGGCTTTTATTTTGACGCCTTTTTGTAGCTGATCGAAATTCCCTCCCGGCTTTCTTCGGCGAAAGTTGTTTTATAATTACTCAGGCTTTCAACGTACTCCAGGAACTCGCGAATACCGTTGGCTCTCATAGCTGTATTATGCGCGGTAAAACATCCGCCCACCTTCAGCTTCGGATCCATCGCCACGAAATAGTTCTTGTACCAGTATTTATCGGCGTCGCTGAAAACAAAGTCGTATTCGCCTTCCAACTTCGGGACCAGCTCATGTGCATCGGCCAACCGCGCGTCAATGTATTTGGAAACACCGGCTTTTTTGAAATTGGCCTTTGCTTCGAGATACCGTTTGGTGTCGATTTCAATGGTCACCAGTTTTCCTCCCGTTTTACTAAGGGCCCATGCAATCCATATAGCCGAATGCCCCGTAGAAGTTCCGATCTCCACGGCTTTGGTGTAGCCATTCTTTAAAATGATGTCGTACAAAGCCTTTCCGTCCGAAATCGGCACATTCATATCTCTCCAGTTGGTAGCATTGTCTTCCAGAAATGCCATAATTTTTTTATCGAGTTTGGTTTCAACTGGTGGATACTGGGCATTGACATTTACCGCCACAGAAAGCAAGAAAACAAACAGTAGTATTCTTTTTTCAAGTTTCATTTAAAGTCGATTTAGAAGTCATAAAGTTAAAATATTTCGGCGAAAATATGCCAGGTCGCGCTTTCCACGATGTTTTGTACAACATACTTTTGCAAGTCAGAACACAACATAACAGGACAATGACATATGTCATTTCTACCCTCTTTCTATTTTAGTTAACTTTGCAGAGCATTTGGGATTCATCCCATATTGTGTGTTTGGGGGTTAACATTTGAGAAGGAGACTGATGAGTCTCCTTCTTTCTTTTACCTCAACTCCCAACCGATCCCAATTCATACTGTAACGATCTATACCTAAGCCAACAGACGCAATTATTCGCAGTTCCGAGAAATCCGGCAACTTTTTCTACATTTGTATTGGATTAAAGTTGATTAATATGAGACAAGCATGACAAGCAGCTCAGATCAACAGCTGATTATCCGTTAGACGACGGACATGCAAATTTCATCAAACATTTGACGTACCATAAAAAACAAACAATATTTAAGTAATATGAAAATAGCAGAAATTCATACCGAGAAAGGGGTAATGAAAGTTAAGTTTTTCGAAGAAGATGCCCCGGGAACCGTTTCGAATTTTATCAATTTGTCGGAATCAGGTTTTTACGATGGTCTTACCTTTCACCGGGTAATTCCCAATTTCGTAATTCAGGGAGGTTGCCCTGACGGAACCGGTGCCGGTGGCCCGGGTTATACCATCAAATGCGAACTGGACGGGAACAATCAGTACCACGACCGCGGTGTACTTTCGATGGCTCATGCCGGAAGAAATACCGGTGGCTCGCAGTTTTTCATTTGCCATAACCGCGAAAACACCCAACACCTCGACCGTCATCACACTTGTTTTGGAAAAGTGTTTGAAGGTTTGGAAGTGATCGATGCCATCCGTGGAGGAGATGTAATTGAAAAGATTGTCATTACCGAAGGCTAAGCAAAATTGCATATAAGCAAAAGGGGAAGTGTTCAACATTTCCCCTTTTTTGTTCGCGCTCGCATCTTTATTGTATCTTTCGCTCTCTCATTTAAATTATGATCCGCGCGTTTACATATCAATTTGAAGAATTGGGCGTAATCCCCGCCGACCTTTACGATTTGATGGGGTTTGAGGAAGACCTTCCTGAACCTTTTCCTGAGATGATTGCATATGCGCTTAGTAAGGCTCCCCAACTTTTTAACATCAGCGGTGGCTTCAAACGGTTTGAAAGCATTGAAGTAAATCTCCTAAATGAAACACTGAAGCTGGAAAATGAGCTTTTTCATCCGTCGAAAATTGTTACTACCCAACTACGAAAATCAAGCGCTGCAGCCCTTTTTGTTTGCACTGCAGGTGAAGGTATTTCAAACCATGCAGCTAAAACAACAAAAAATGACCCGGTGCTGGCCTATATTTTTGACGTGCTGGGATCGGTAACCGTAGAAAAAGCCATGGATAACATTCAAATGAAATTGAATCATGAGGTAAAACAGGAAGGCATGAACATTTCGGACCGTTACTCGCCCGGGTACTGCAACTGGAGTGTGAGCGAGCAACAGAAGCTTTTCTCCCTTCTTCCCAACAACTTTTGCGGTGTTACTCTTTCCGCCTCATCGCTCATGCATCCCATCAAGTCGGTTAGCGGGATTATCGGAATTGGCAGCGGTCTTACGCAAAAAGGCTACCAGTGCAAGTGGTGTTCCGACACCAACTGTATCTTCCGCCGAATAAAACGCACCAAGTAAACTTTTATATATCAGTAAGTTTTAACTAAACTTTCCACGAATTCAAAAAAAATAGGTAAGTACTATTGCAAATGTCGGATTAAGGATATTTATTTGTCGAAGAAAAATGACAGTTTATTGTACGAATTCAATGAGGGGATGCTCCGGCGTCTGTGTTATGAAATATTTAGTAAACAATAACTTAACGGGCTACAAAAATGACAATTAGCAAACCCAGAGTAATAAAAGATTATAACAAGCTTGACAAAGAATTACAACAACAAATCAAGCTGATTTATGCCGATGGCTTCGCCGACAACCTTATCCATTTTTTTGACAAAAACGGGCAAAAAATTACCGTTCTTCCGTTCGAAACCGAGGACAAGTACTACATGTTAAGGATGACGGAAAACGAAGCCGTTGCACTGGTTGACGAGGACGATGATTACGATGATGAAGGATTCCTGAAGGATGAAGTAAAACAGGAATACGAAGACAAGTACTCTGAACTGGATCACATCGCCGACAAGTTAAACGATGATGAGGATATTCCGGATGATGACGATGACGACGATGATGATGGTGGTGACGACGAAGGAGACGACGACGATTTCTAAAATAAAAAAGGCTGGTGGTTACCAGCCTTTTCTTTTTCTATTTTACCTATAGTTCTGTATGGATTATTACGGCTGTTAGCTTAAAAGCTCTTTTACTTTTGCTGAAATATCTTTGCCGTCGGCCTGACCAGCCAGTTTTTTGGAAGCAATTCCCATTACTTTTCCCATGTCTTTCATCGAAGTGGCCCCCACTTCTTCCACAATGGCTTTCACGACAGCGCTTAATTCTTCGTCCGACATTTTTGCAGGTAAATACTGTTCATAAACAGCTACCTGCGCCATTTCCTGTTCGTACAGGTCTTCCCTGCCCTGCTCCTTAAATATGGCAGCTGCATCGCTCCCCTGTTTGGCCAGTTTGGAAATGATCTGCAAAGCTTCCTCGTCGCTCAGTTCGGCTCCGGCACCTTTGGCAGATTTGGCTTCCAGCATTACTTTCTTGATTCCGCGGATGGCTTCCAGCTTTTCCTTCTCGCGTGCTTTCATCGCCTCCTTGATATCGTTGTTGATTTGATCGAATAATGACATAACGTTTGTTTTTTAGTCTACTTTATCGTGTAAATAACTATTACGGTCTGAAATCTGGTTGTTCCGGTTCACCGAATACTTCGACGGCTTTTTCTGAAACTTTGGGTCGTTCATCCGAATCTGGCGCCGGCGGTAGGCCGGAATCTTATCCAGGTCATCCATATCTTCCTCGCTTAGCGTTGAATAATCGGACAGGTCAAGCTCTTTCTCCGGAGTACTACGTTTACGGCTGGTAGTGGGATACAGGTTTTCAAATTCCATGTCTTCGATCTCCCGTTCCTTCCGGATATCGAATTCAAAGGTTTTCTGACCGGCCGAATGCCCTTGTGCCTGTTTGGCATGACTTGCAGAATGGTCGCCTCCGGTGCTTACATCGTCCGAAAGATACACTCTTTCCTTTTGCGGACTGTTTTCGTGTATTCCGGAAAGAATGCTGCTCGGAAAGCCGGTGGCAATCACTGTCACCGAAAGTTCTTCATCGAGGCTTTCATCAATGCCGTTTCCCCAAATCAGGTCGGCATCAAAACCGGCCTTGTTTTGAACGTAATCTGTAATACGGCCCACTTCGGCCATCGTAACTTCCCGTTCGCCTGAGGTAATTTGAATCAACACATTCCGTGCTCCGCGAATATCGTTATTGTTTAACAAGGGTGAATTCAATGCCTGTTCCACTGCTTCTTCCGCCCGGTTATCGCCCACTGCGACACCAGTTCCCATTACCGCCATCCCGCTTTTGCGCATCACGGTTTCCACATCGGCAAAATCGACGTTGATATAGCCGGGCACCGTAATAATTTCAGCAATGCCTTTGGCGGCAGTCGATAATATATTGTCGGCTCTCAGAAAGGCTTCGGATATGCCAAAGTCGCCGTACATTTCGCGAATGCGTTCGTTGTTGATCACCAACAGCGAATCCACATATTTTTCCAGTTCCTTGATGCCCTCGTAGGCCTGCTTGATTCTTCTTCTTCCCTCGTTTCGGAAAGGGATGGTAACAATGGCCACTGTAAGGTATCCCTTTTCGTGACAGGCCTGTGCAATTACCGGCGCAGCTCCGGTACCGGTACCGCCGCCCATTCCGGCGGTAATAAATACCATCTTGGTATCTTTCTCCAGCGCCTTTTTTACATCCTCAATGTTTTCGATGGCAGCCTGCCGTCCCATTTCCGGTTTATTCCCGGCACCTCGTCCTTCGGTAAGGGTGGCACCCAGCTGTACTTTTAACCGGATCGGGCTGTTTTCCATCGCCTGGGCATCGGTGTTGCAAATCATATAACCTACATCACGGATTCCATGCTCGTGCATGTGATTAACGGCATTTCCTCCGCCTCCTCCAACTCCCACTATTTTTATTACCGTTCCCGGTTCTTCCTTTAGATTAAAATTTGCCAGTTTTTCCATTTTCCAGTCATTAAAAGGGTTAAGTGGTATTAATCCATCGATTGGTCATCCTCTTCAAAAAACTTGCTCAAACCAAAGTTCTTAAAGAACCAGTTATCTACGTTCGATTCAGCCACCGGCTCATCCCTTGTACTTTTATCCTTCTTCTCTCGCTTGGCTTTCTTTTCTTTTTTTCTGTCGTATTCCTGTTTCGGAGGCCTGATGATAATGGTTTCTTCAGGTTCCGGCGCATAGTCAACGGTTTCCTCTTCTTCCTCTTCGCGGTTACTAAAGTCGAAACTCACAAAGCCTTCGTTGGCTTTTTCTTCTTCTTCCAGGTCAAACTTTTGGGTTTCCTGTGCGGGCTGCAACACTCGGTTCGGGTTGGTCACAAAACCCGTAGCCAAAATGGTTACGCTGATTTTGTCTCCCAAACGGTCGTCGTATCCGTTCCCCCAGATAATATCCGCCTCCTGTCCTGCTTTTTCCTGCAGCGCTTCAATAATTTCACCGATCTCTCCAATTCTTACTTCCTCGCTTCCGGAAATAATGTTTAGCAGAATATTTTTGGTCCCGAAAATATCGTTGCTGTCAAGCAGCGGCGACTCCAAAGCAGCCTGTACCGCATCCATCGCACGTCCTTCGCCGGTTGCAAAACCGGTTCCCATAATGAAAACGTCACTTTTGTGCATTACAGTATGCACATCAGTATAATCGATGTTTACATTTCCGTGAACCGTGATGATCTCGGCAACTCCCTTCACCGCCGTAGCAATGATGTTGTCAGCCATTTTAAAGGCTTTGCTTGCTGGCAGATCGCCGTAAATATTGTGTAGCCGGTCGTTGCTAATCACCAGCATACTGTCGACAGATTCTTTTAACTTTTTGATGCCTTCCTGCGCCTGGTCGTAGCGTTTGCGTCCTTCGGCGGGCGAAGGAATGGTTACCACCGCAATGGTGAGAATATCCAGCTCACGTGCCAGCGCAGCAATAACGGGTGCTGCACCTGTTCCGGTGCCACCGCCCATTCCGGCAGCGATAAACAGCATCTTGGTATTATCCTGCAGAACCTTTTTCAGGTCTTCATAGTTTTCACGGGCTGCTTCTTCGCCCATCTCTGGCTTATTTCCCGCTCCCCGTCCTTCAGTAAGCGTAACACCCAACTGTATTTTTACGGGTACCGGACTGTTTTCCAACGCCTGCGCATCGGTATTGCAAATAATGTAGTCAACCCCTCTAATGCCTTCTTCGTACATGTGATTGACCGCATTGCAGCCAGCCCCTCCCGCACCTATCACCTTAATAATGGAAGAGGTTGCTTTTGGAAATTGAAAGTTTACGAATTCTTCGGCCATATTGTGATTTTTTAATTTAATTCTGCATCTGAACCATCGGTATCAAAAAGATTGAGCGCCCCCTGTACTACATCTTTGAAGAGCGGCCCAAAACGGCGTTCCTTTTTCTTGCTGCTTTTTACCTGCACCCGTTCGGTAACGGTTCCGGTTCCGGTTGAACTCAGCATTAATTTTAAAGTCCCCAGTGCGGTAAAAAGTTCAGGATTGCGAAATTCTTCCTTGCGGTTTACCGGGTGAATAACGGGATGGGCATTCCGGGCGTCCATGGCGGTTTTGAATTTCACCAGCGATATCATGTTGTCGAGTTTTGCCGTGCCTCCGGTTATAACAATTCCCGATCCGAGGTTGTTTTCGATCCCCGATTTTTCAATCTGAATATTCACGCACTCAATGATCTCTTCCAGGCGGGCCTGAATAATATAAGCCAGGCTTTTAAAGGAAATATCGCGCGGTTCCCAGCCGTTTTCACCGGCTATGGTTACCACTTTCTGCTCGTCGGCAAAATCGCCCATTGCCTGTCCGTATTTTACTTTTAGCAGCTCGGCCTTTTTCAAAAAGATCGAGCATCCTTCTTTTATGTCGTTTGTCACTACCTGTCCGCCAAAAGGAACTACCGCAGTGTGTTTTAAAACGTTGTCCTGAAAAACCGCAATATTCGTAGTGCCGGCGCCAAAATCCATCACAATTACGCCCACCTCTTTTTCTTCAGAACTTAATACTGCTTCCGAAACAGCCAGCGAAGCATGAACGATTTCGCCCAATTCAAACCCCGCTTTGTCAAAAACTAGCTTCAGGTTGTTTACGTATTGTGTGGGCATTACCACCAGCTTAAAGTGGGCTTCAATCTTCCGCCCGGTACTACCCACCGGTTTTTCCACTTCGTGTTCGTCGTCGATAATGTACGAAGTAGGAATCACCTGCACCACTTTGTAATCCTGCTGAATCTCCACTCTTTCGGCTTCGTCGAGCAGGCGCTGAACATCGGGGGCAGTCACAAAGCCTTCGCCCGAAGTAAGCGAGGTAGCGCGGTAATCGATGGTTTGCATTTTAGATCCGGCAAATGCAACGTGCACCTGCTCCGGCTTTTCGTCCAGCTGATTTTCGAGCAGGTCAAGCAAATCACCGAGCGCCTCGGCAGCCTCCTCAATGTTTACAATCACCCCCCGTTTTATTCCTTTCGAGGATATTTGAGCTGTGCCCAGTATTTCCATTTTACCCAGCTCCGTTAGTTTTCCGGCCAGCGCCACCATTTTTGACGTGCCCAGGTCAACAACCACCGAAAAATTCTGTTTTGAAGCCATAATTACCTTCTTTTAGCAATCACCTGATTCTTATATTTTAAACTAATCGACTCGTATTTGTTCCAGTTTCTATTGGCCAGTACCTGTTTGTAAAAAGCCTTCATGTTCCGGAATTTTTCCTGAAAATTATCAGGAGCTCCCAACTCTATTAAATGATCGCCCATCAACGGCGTCAATACAATGTCGCCATTGGGCTCCACGTGCACCTGTTCAATCTGCGCATTCCAGAACTCATCGCCGGTGATAAACAGCACACATGGCAGCAATTGTTCTTTTGCGTAGGTAGTATCGATGCTTCCGGTGGCCACCAACACCTGCGCCGGATAGGTGGACGACACCGGGAAACGATGTGCATACTCATCCAGGTAATACGAGCTGGTACTCGTAATCACCCGTACTACCGGTTCGCGGTGCTTCACCCGAACGGTCAGTATTCCGGAGAACGACGAGCTGTCTTTGGCTACCGTTTTGTAAACTTCCGCTTTAAAAACAGCGGCCTGTTTTTCAACAGCAGCCTCCAGTTTCTCGGCATCAATCTGATCAAAGGTCTTTCCAACAATGTCCTTGTCCGTTTTCTTAACCACCCGCCGGATCACCTCTTTGTTCAGCGTGATCTTGTCATCGGATTCATACTCAACACGGACAGTTTTACACAGAACTCCGGAGTATTTCATAGACGTGAAAGCCAGTGTTATTATCATGAACAACACCACCAGCAAAGCACCTCCTATTTTCCAAAGTCTTTTAAACACCTTGTTCCTGTTGTAAAAGTTCCACAATTGGTTTTACCATTCTGTCAATGTCTCCTGCCCCCATCGTCAGGATTATTTCATTCTGATCGTTTCTCAGCAGCCCTTCCAGTTCTGTTTTCTCCACCAGCTGCTTGGCCTCCAGCGCCATTTTATCAAAAATAATTTCAGAAGAAACTCCTTTGATGGGTTCTTCCCTTGCCGGATAAAGCGGCAGTAAAACAGCATGATCCAGCAGATCGAGGCTGGTGGCAAATTCAGCAGCAAAATCACGGGTACGTGAATAAAGGTGCGGCTGAAAAATACCGGTTACTTTTTTGCCGGGATAAAGCGCTTTCACCGACGAAATAAAGGCCTTCAACTCTTCGGGATGATGGGCATAATCGTCGATGTAAATCTTTTTTTCGGAGCGAAATCGTACATCAAAACGACGGGCCACTCCATGGTAATCCTGAATTCCGGCTTTTAGTTCGTTGGCACCTACTCCAGCCAGCCAGGCCAGCGAAGCTGCCCCAATAGCATTCTCCACGTTTACCAACCCGGGATATTCCATTTTGCAATTGGCAATAATTCCATCCGGTGTCTTCAGGTCAAAACCGTAGGTCCCGCTTATCTCATCCAGTTTCAGATTCAATGCAGCAAAATCGGTATCGTCTTTTAATGAATAGGTGAATACCTGTGCCTTTGTTTTGGAAGTATCCAACTCCACTCCTTTTTTAATGACCAGCTTTCCTTCTTCCCGAATCTGGGAAATAAACTTTTCGAACGATTCAACAATCCGCGCCTTGTCGCCGTAAATATCCAGGTGATCGGCATCTACCGAGGTCACCAGTGCCAGCAAAGGCTGCAAATGCAAAAACGAACGGTCGAACTCGTCGGCTTCGGCCACAATCCAAGGCGATTCTTCTTTAGGCAACACCAGGTTACTTCCAAAGTTTTTTGAAATGCCGCCCAGAAAAGCGCCACAGCCTTCCGGGGTTTTGTTCAAAATATTGGCTACCATCGTACTCGTGGTGGTTTTTCCGTGTGTACCTGCCACGGCAATCGCACTCTTTTCGTTGGCAATTAAACCCAGCACTTTGGCCCGTTTGAATAAACCAATGGGCTGGCTTTTAAACCAGTTCAGTTCTTTGTGCTCGTCGGGCAAGGCCGGAGTGTAAACCGCAATGGTTTCTGCCGGGTTCCACTTCGACGGAATATTCCGGATATCGTCTTCAAAGTGCACATCAATCCCCTCTTCCTGCAATGTATCGGTGAGTGCGGTTTGCGTGCGGTCGTAGCCCGCCACATTCTTACCGGTGTATTTAAAATACCGGGCAAGAGCGCTCATCCCAATTCCCCCGATTCCGAGGAAATACACATTCTTTATCTTCTCGATGCTCTTCATTTTAACAACTTTTCTACTTCATCAACTATTGTTTTCGTGGCTTCCGGTCTGGCCAGTTCCTTAATTTTCTCGGACAGGCGGGAGCATTTTTCATCGTCGTTTACCACTTCGAAAGCAAGCGGAAACAAACGGATGTCTATTTCATCGTCGCGCAACATTAAAGCGGCTTCTTTTTCAACCAAAGCCAGAGCATTTTTTGTCTGATGATCTTCTGCCACATTGGGCGATGGCACCAACACCGATGCCTTTCCTACCAAACAAAGCTCCGAGATCGTACCTGCACCGGCTCTCGAAATTACCAGGTCGGCCACTGCATAAGCCAAATCCATTCGCGAAATAAACTTATGCACCTGTAAATTTTCAGGCTTCGAAGTTCTTAATTCTTCTTCAATTCTGTCGTAATAAATCGCTCCGGTTTGCCAAATTATTTTACAATCATTGTCCGCGATCGACTTTATATTTTTGAGTACTGCATTGTTGACCGAGCGAGCCCCAAGGCTACCGCCAACAATGAGTATTACTTTATCGGTTTCATTCAGCCCAAAATATTGCAGGGCCTCTTGTTTGTCTATTTTTTGAATGAGGTTCTCGCGCACGGGATTTCCGGTAAACACGATCTTCTCTTTCGGGAAAAAGCGCTCCATTTTATCGTAGGCCACGCAAATACTTTTCACTTTTTTGCTCAGTAGCTTGTTGGTGATCCCCGCGTAAGAATTCTGTTCCTGAATCAGCGTTGGAATCTTAAATTTCGCAGCAGCCCTCAAAAGCGGACCACTGGCATAGCCTCCCACACCAATCGCCACTTCGGGTTTAAAATCTTTTACTATTTTGCGGGCCATCGAAGCACTTTGCATCAGCTTTCTGAAAAAGGTGATCATTTTTAAGCTGGGCTTGCGCGGAAATCCCATCACCGGTAACCCAATAATTTTGTAACCGGCCGCGGGAACTTTCTCCATCTCCATGCGCCCCAAAGCGCCTACAAACAAAATTTCGGCCTCCGGATTCCGGCGCCGTATTTCATTGGCAATGGCCAGGGCCGGGAAAATATGTCCCCCGGTTCCTCCTCCGCTTAATATGACTCTGTTTATCTTTTGTTTCATTCGCTTTTTTCAATTTCATAATCTTCGTCCGGCGCTTTAATCATCACCGGCTGATCCACCGCTTCGTGGTCCACCTGGTTTTGGTAACTCACGCTTAAAATACACCCGAACGAAATGGCTGTAAACAACAAGGCGGTTCCACCGTAACTTACCCACGGCAGGGGCTGCCCCGTAACCGGCAGGGTACCGCTTGACACCCCAATATTTATCATGGCCTGGTAAACCAGTATCATCGTTAGCCCTACCACCAAAAATGCGGGAAAAGTACGGTTGGCCCTTCGGACAATCGTCACTCCCCTGAAAAAGAAGATCAGGTACAAAAAGATCACCCCGATACCGATAAACAAACCGTATTCTTCTACGATAATGGCAAAAATAAAGTCGTTGTAGGCCGCCGCCATAAAGTTACTTACATCCGACTGTCCGGGACCTTTCCCAAAGAATCCTCCGGAATAAATAGCCAACTTCGCATAATCGGCCTGGGTAATTCCGTGGTTTGAATTTGGATCGCCGTGAATAAAGCGGTCGATACGGCCTTTAATGGTCGCAATACGAGCGGGCGGCTCGTCCATAATACTGGCACCAAAATACATCAACGCCACAAAACCAATTCCGGCCACTACCACCAAAAACATATATTTTAAAGGAATACGCCCAATGAACATCATGGTCATGATGGCTGCAAAAAGCAGTGCCGATGTAGAGAAATCGGATAAGGAGATCAGGAAACACACAATTCCTGCAGGAATAATAATTCCCCGGAATGCCAGAAAAAGATCCCGCTTTGTTTTTTGCTTTTTACCCAGCACTTTCGCAGCATACATGATGAGTGAAATTTTGGCTACTTCAGCCGGCTGAAACGACAAGGGCCCCAAAGGAAGCGTTCGTCCACTTCCCGGAATAATATGCGTGAATTTAAGCCCAACCGCCAGCACCAGCAGGGCAATACTAAAATACAGCATCAGGTTGGCTGCCATTGAATAAATCTTTACCGGCAACACATTTACCATCAACAACATCACGCCAAAGCCGGCAACCAAAAACCCCATGTGCCGAACCAGGTAGATCCAGGTTTTTCCTGAAGCTACACGGTATGCCAATGCCCCTGTCGCACTGTAAACAATCAGCAGCGAAAGAAGCGACAATAAAATCAGCACAGCCCAGATAACACGGTCGCCTTTGAATATTTTCCAAAAGGAAACGTTCATTATAAATTTCTTACCTGTTTTTTAAACTGATTACCGCGGTCTTCGTAATTCTCAAACAAATCAAAACTCGCACATGCGGGCGAAAGCAAAACAGTATCCCCGTTACGAGCCAGGTAGTAAGCAGCGCGCACAGCTTCTTCCATGCTGCCGGTTTCTACGATGTCGGCCACACAATCACCAAAAGCTTCTTTGATTTTTGCGTTATTTTTTCCCAAACAAACAATGGCTTTTACCTTGTCGGTTACCAATCCCTTCAGAATTGAATAATCGTTGCCTTTGTCAACACCTCCGGCAATCCAAACCACCGGCTTGTGCATGCTTTCCAACGCATACCACGACGAGTTGACATTGGTAGCCTTTGAATCGTTCACGAACTCGATGCCGTGAACTTTCAGGAAATGCTCCAGACGGTGTTCCACTCCTTTAAAATCGGACAGGCTTTCTCTTAACTGTTCGTTGCGAATTTGAAACACCATGCTGGCAATGCCCGCAGCCATGCTGTTGTAAATGTTGTGTTTCCCTTGTAATGATAAATCCAGAATAGACATACTGAATTGGTTTTGTTTTAAGTTGATAATTATCCGTTTCTCTTGTACTCCTGCTCCCGGCACGCTGGCCGCTCCCAACCCAAAAGGAACCTGAACAGAAGCTATTTCTCTTTTTTCTATTTCTTGTTTGATCACTTCATCGTCGTCGCAATAGATGAAATAATCGTCGCTTGTTTGGTTTTGAAGGATTCTGAATTTCGAATCCACGTAGTTCTGCATTTGATAGCCGTAACGATCGAGGTGATCGGGTGTAATGTTCAGCAAAACCGCTACGTCGGCACGGAAGTCGTACATACCGTCGAGCTGAAAACTGCTGAGTTCGATCACATACACATCGTGCTCTTCTTCGGCCACCTGCCAGGCAAAACTTTTTCCCACATTTCCGGCAAGGCCCACATTCAACCCGGCTTTCTGCAAAATATGGTAAGTAAGCAGCGTTGTGGTAGTTTTCCCGTTGCTGCCCGTAATACAAATGGTTTTTGCATCGGTGTACCTGCCTGCAAATTCGATTTCCGAAACAACCGGAATTCCTTTTTCCCTGAGTTTTACAATCAGCGGTGCAGTTTCGGGTATCCCCGGGCTTTTTACCACCAACTCTGCATTCAGAATTTTATCCTCTGTATGCTGGCCTGCTTCAAATTCAATCGCATAATCAGAAAGTACTTTCTGATATTTCTCCTTTATCTTTCCGAGGTCGGAAACAAAAACGGCAAATCCCTTCTTTTGCGCGAGGATGGCTGCTCCAACCCCACTTTCGCCTGCTCCCAATATGGCTACCAGATTTTCCACCTTACCTCATTTTTAATGTTGCCACTGTTACCACTGCCAGGATAATTCCTACGATCCAGAAACGCGTTACGATCTTGGGTTCGGGAAATCCTTTTTTCTGAAAATGATGATGAATCGGGCTCATCAGAAATACACGCCGTCCTTTGCCATATTTGCGTTTGGTGTATTTAAACCAGGTCACCTGTATGATCACCGAAAGGTTTTCGACCAGGAAAATGCCGCAAAGCAGCGGTATCAGAATCTCTTTACGTATGATGATGGCAAAAACCGCCAGAATTCCGCCCAGTGCCAGACTTCCGGTGTCGCCCATAAATACCTGCGCCGGGTACGAGTTGTACCACAAAAACCCAACGGTTGCCCCGATAAAAGCGGCTATAAAAATGGTAAGCTCACCAATGTTGGGGATGTACATGATGTTCAGGTAGTCGGCATAAATGATGTTACCACTAACATAGGCCAGAATACCCAACGTTGCCCCGCTAATGGCAGAGGTTCCGGTGGCCAGTCCGTCGATACCGTCGGTTAGGTTGGCTGCATTCGAAACGGCTGTGATAATCAGAATAATGGCAATGGCATAAATCACCCATTTCAGCCAGCGGGCGGCATCTCCGGCAAAAGCCACCAGCCACGCATAATCAAACTCGTTCTTTTTGATAAACGGAATGGTTGTTTTGGTCGATTTAACTTCTTCGGTTACAAAAACTTCCTGCACCTCCCCCGTCACCGGGTCGTTGGTTTGCATGGTCAGGTATTTTCCGTTCTCGTCGCGAACGTGTTCCCGCACTTTTACATCGTCGCTGATAAAAAGTGTGGCCACCACAAAAAGTCCCAAACTCACCTGTCCCAGAATCTTAAAACGCCCGGCCAACCCTTGTTTGTTCTTTTTGAAAACCTTGATATAGTCGTCGATAAAACCGATCAATCCTAAAAAAGCCGTGGTGATCAGCATTAAAAGAATGTACACATTATCGAGGCGGGCAAACAACAAAGTAGGGATGATGATTGCCATCAGAATAATAATACCACCCATGGTGGGCGTACCTTGTTTTTGCATCTGACCTTCGAGCCCCAAATCACGCACTTCGTCGCCAATTTGCTTGCGCTGCAGAATCCGGATCAGTTTCTTCCCAAATACGGTGGTAATAAACAACGACAAAATAATGGCTGCCGCCGAGCGGAAAGAGATGCCGGGGATCATCCCTGCTCCCGGAATATCATAACTTTTTAGTATTTCATATAACCAGTACAACATATCTCTGTATTTAATCGTCCAATCCGAAACATTTCCTTACTTCTTCCCTGTCATCAAAATGATGCTTCACCCCGTTTACTTCCTGGTAATTCTCGTGCCCTTTTCCGGCAATCAGAATAATATCCCCGGGCTGCGCCATCAGAACTGCTGTCTTTATGGCATCCCTACGACTTTCGATCGAAACCACCTTGTTTTTGTATTGCGGGTCAACACCGGCTTCCATGTCTTTAATAATGGCTGCCGGGTCTTCGGTCCGTGGGTTATCCGATGTCAGAATCACCTTATCGCTGGCCAACAAGGCTTCGTGCGCCATTTCGGGGCGTTTGGTTTTGTCGCGGTCGCCACCGGCACCAACTACGGTAATTACCTGCTCGTTTCTTGTTCTTATTTCTGAAATAGCCCCGAGTACATTTTTCAGCGCGTCGGGCGTGTGTGCATAATCCACAATGGCGTATTTACCATCGAGACTGCGAATGGTTTCGAAACGCCCCTGTACCGATTGCAGGTTGCTGATGTGCGCCAACACCTCATCGCGGTTCTGCCCCAGCTGAATAGCGGTTGCATAGACAGCCAACAAATTGGAAGCATTAAACAAACCCACAAAGCGGGTCCATATTTCCTGACCATCGAGGTTTAGCAGCATCCCGTCGAAATGACTTTCGAGCACTTTGCAGCGGTAATCCGCCATCGAGCGATTGGAATAGGTCAGCTTTTGTGCTTTGGTATTTTGCAACATCACCAAACCATTTTTATCGTCCACGTTGGTAAGCGCGAATGCCGAAGCAGGCAGTCCGTCAAAAAAAGCCTTTTTCGCCTTGATGTATTCCGCGAACGTTTTGTGGTAATCCAGGTGATCGTGCGTGATATTCGTAAAAATCCCGCCTGCAAATTCAATCCCGGAAATCCGCTCCTGGTGAATTGCATGCGAACTCACTTCCATAAAACAGTATTCGCAACCTTCAGCAGCCATCTCGGCCATCAGTTGCTGTATTTTCAACGCATCGGGCGTGGTATGCGAAGCCACTTCCTCGGTTTCGTTGATTTTATAAGTAATGGTAGAAATCAGCCCAACATTGTAGCCTTGCATGCGGAATAAACGATGCAACAAGGTGGCAATGCTGGTTTTACCGTTGGTACCGGTTACGCCCACCACCTTCATTTTCGCCGATGGGTAATTGTAAAATGCCGAAGCCAGTTGCCCCAGCACCGCATTTGCGTCCGCCACTTTAACAAAGCTCACATTTTTAGGCAGCTCGCCCGGCAGTTCTTCACAAACCACCACCGACGCTCCGCCGGCAATTGCCTTGCCTATAAATTGGTGTCCATCCACATGTACTCCACGCTGTGCCACGAATACAAATCCGTCCTGCACTTTTCGTGAGTCGAAAGCAATCCCCTTCACCTCACCGGCAGGATCGCCAACGAGCTCCTTAACTTCTATTTTTTCGACCAGTTGATGTAACTTCATATTATCCCAGTGCTATGTAAATCGTTTGCCCGGGACTGCATTTTGCCCCTGCTCTTAACGATTGTGTTTTTACTTTTCCGACTCCGTTTATCTTTACTTTCAAACCTGCATTTTCAAGCAAAAAAATGGCATCGCTGGCGCCCATTCCGCGAACGTCCGGAACCAGTCCCTGCTGAAACTCAGTGCCGGTAACCAGCAATTGATTGTCGTTCTCTTCCACATTTGCGAGCGGAGATTCAGGTTTTCCCTTCACATTTTCGAGGTCCAGCTCGTCGGCCACTTCCAAAATATCTTCGGTATTTCCTTTGGCGATTTTCAGGTTACGACCCCGGTCCTCTTCCTGCTCATCTTCCAGGCTGGCCAAAATCTGGCTTGCATATACTTTTTCTGAAATTTCTTTAAATACAGGACCGGCCACCGACCCGCCATAGTACGATCCTCGCGGATTATTAAAGGTGACAATCAGGGAATACTGCGGATTATCTGCCGGAAAATATCCGGTAAACGAAGCCAGGTACATTCCTTTGCTATAACCTGAACTGCTGGTCGCCACACGGGCTGTTCCCGTTTTCCCGGCTACCTTAAAATATTTTCCCTGGATAGACGTCCCGGTTCCACGCTCACAAACTCCCTCCAACATATCTTGCGCCTTCCCGATGGTTTCGCGCGAAGCAATCATGGGGTTCAGCACCTCAGGATCAAAACGTTTCACCAGAATTCCATTGTCGCGAATTTCTTTTACCATTCGAGGTTTTACCATTTTACCACCATTGGCCACGGCATTGTAAAAAGTCAGGATTTGAAGCGGCGTCATTTTGGTTTCGTAACCGTACGACATACCCGCCAGCGTAGTTCCCCACCAATCGGCATCGCCCGGGTATTTAAAATACGGGCGGCCTTCTCCTTCAATTTCAATCCCCAGGGCTTTGTTCACCCCAAAACCGTAAACCCGGTCCACGTATTTTTTAGGATTCTTTGCGTAATGATCGGTAATGATTTTAGCAGTGCCTATGTTGGATGATTTCTCAAACACCTGTTTCACCGTCAGTTTTCCATAACCGTGGGTATCCCTGATCACGCGGCCATTGTTTGCCCACGAGCCGTTCCCGGTATCCACCACATCGCTGGTATCCACCACTCCGTCTTCCAGGGCAGCCATCAGCGAAACAAGCTTAAAAGAAGATCCCGGCTCAAAACAGCCCCTGTGCCCCAAGGCGTAATTATCTTTTTCGTAATAACCGCTTTCGCCTTTTCCCAAGTTAGCTATCGCCTTCAGTTCTCCGGTTTTCACCTCCATCAGAATAGCCGTAGCCCAGTCGGCGTTCGATTCCAGCAACTGGTTGTAAAGGGCACTCTCAACAATGTCCTGAAGTTTTACATTCAGCGTTGTGACCACATCCATTCCGTCCTGAGGTTCAATTTCGGTGCGAATCACCCAGCGCCCCGAAAGGTTTTGACGGTAGCTTACTCCGTCCTGTCCTTTCAGATATGATTCATAGGCACGCTCCAAACCGGTATAACCGATCGGCCCGTTAATTTCTTCGTATTCTCCTTTATTTAAACTCCCGATGGTACGCAGCGCCAAAGACCCCAGCGGATTCACACGCTTGTTCTCCTGCTCCACAATCATACCGCCACCGTAACGTCCGCGACGCAGGATCGGGAATTTCTTTAACTGCTGCAGTTCGAGGTAATCAATTTTCCGCGATGTGATCAGAAAACCACGGTTGCCCGCCTTGTAAGCTCCTTTTAATTTGCGCAGGTACTCGTTTTGAGAAGCATCCTTAAAAAAGCGTGACAAGTGCCAGGCCAGCGAGTCGCACTCATTATTAAATACCTTTTTCACACCATCGGCTGCCAAATCAATACGCACAAAATAACCAGGTACCGAAGTTGCCAGCACACTGCCATCTTCGGCACAAATGTTTCCGCGAGTAGGCTCTACCACAACGGTGTTTTTGCTGAGGTTTTCCTCGATCTGCTCCCAACGGTCGTTTTTAATGCGTTGCACCGAAAACAACTTCCCGATCACTATCAGGGTAAACAGCAGGAGCACAAAATACACCAGCGCAAAACGTGTTAATATGGTTTTTCGGATCCCCATCTATCAATTATCCTCTACTGTCAGTTTTCTGGGCGGCTTTACCGGTTCTTTTAAACCAATGCCAGCCTCGTTTACTTTTTTTGCCACCTCCGAAGGGCGGCTTGCATCCATTAATCTTGCTGAAATGGTAGCATGCTCCGAACGAAGCGCCTCCAATTCTTTTTGCATATCCCCGATTTGCCGGATTGTTTTTTCCGACCAGTTACGGTTCATAATCAGGGCCAGCCCAAACATGGCAAGCATCACCACAAAAGGGAATTGTCGCGAAATCCGTTCATCGGTCAGGATCGTTCCTCCAATGAACGACTTCATTCCCGTCTTCTTCTTTTTCCCCGTGCTCTCTCCTGCCATTTTACACCCTTTCTGCTATTCTTAATTTTGCACTTCTCGAACGCGGATTCGCCGCCAGTTCCTCTTCTCCCGGAGTTATCACCTTGCGGTTCACTGCCACAAAAGGCGTTTGAACATTCCCGTAAAAATCCTTCTCCACTTTCCCTTCAAAATTCCCGGTCTTTATAAAATTTTTACACAGACGGTCTTCCAGACTGTGGTAAGTAATGATCACCAAACGCCCACCGGGTTTGAGCAAATCCAGGCTGGCTTCCAGAAATTCCTTCAGTGCCTCCATCTCCTCGTTCACCTCAATGCGCAATGCCTGAAAAACCTGCGCCAGGTATTTATTCTCGATTGCCCTCGGCGCACACGCAGCCGCAATCTCTTTTAAGCGGGTAGTTGTATCGATGCGTTTTTGCACGCGCGCCTTTACAACCTCGGAAGCCAGTCGCCGCGCATTTTTTATTTCGCCATAGAGCGAAAAAAGCTGTTGTAACTGCGCCTCCGAATATTCATTAATAATGGTAGCGGCATCGGTTTGCGCTTCGCGGTTCATACGCATGTCCAGCGCTCCGTCGAAGCGAAACGAAAAGCCTCTCTCGGGAACATCAAAATCGTGCGACGAAACGCCCAGGTCGGCAAACATCACGTCTACTTCCTCCACGTCGTAATGCCGCAGGAAATTTTTAACATATTTGAAATTATGCCGGATAAAAAAAAGCCGGTCATCCTCTATGGCATTCCCGGCAGCATCTTCATCCTGATCGAAGGCAAACAGCCTCCCGTTATTTAACTGATCAAGAATGAGCCGGGAGTGACCGCCGCCGCCAAAGGTGGCATCGACCACACAGCTCCCCGGGCCGAGGTTCATCGCCTCGATACTTTCCCTTGCCAAAACCGGTATGTGATAAACGTTTGTCATCTTAACCTTACGCGTTTTGTCCATCAATCATTTTCAACATATCCAGGTAATCCTCATCCGAAACGCTCTCCTGAGCGCTAACCGCAGTACTTAAACGAATGGAAGTCTGCATGCCAAGGAAAGACACTTTGTCTTTCAGTCCGGCATACTCGAGAAACTCATTCGGGATATTGATCCTGCCATTTGCAGCAACTCCCACATGCACAAAATTCTGAAAGTAAAGCTGAAGCAACTTGTCGTGCATCGGGTTGGTCTCCGGGCTAAGCTTTGCCCTGAATTTCTCAACACCTCTTTCCCAGGTGTCAACCGTGTGGATATCCAAGCATTTACTCCGGCGGTTTTTTTCCACCACGACAAACTCAAGCTGCATCTCACCCATCGCCTTTTTAAAGGCCGAGGGCAATACCACCCTGCCTTTATCGTCGATAGTTGCGTTGTATTGTCCAGCGAAAGTTGCCATAAACGAGGTTCCACTTTTATTAAGCGTAAAAATACAATTTTATTCCAAATCATGCCATATTATTCCATTTCATTCCACACCCATTTTAGCCAACTTTGTTAATAACGCCTTACTAACCTGTTAATAACCCGCATTCGTCCGTTGAAATATTTCTCATTCTCACTGATTCAATGAAACTTACAAAACACCCCCAAAATAATAAACAGGCGTTAATAACTCTACAAAACCGCCTTAGCATCCTCTTAACCAACCAAATAAGATTACCTCAACCAATTGACGGTAGAATTGTTAATTTTGTCCCGACAAGATCACTGGCCGTTTTCCGATTTTTTACGAATGGCCTACTTTTTTTTTTAATGCTGATTAAACAACACAATGATGGCTGACACAGCAGGCAATACACCCATTAAACCCATCAACATCAGAGAAGTATTCCGGGAGAAGAACGAACGCATCGCCCGATTTATTCCGGGATTTGGCTACGCTTATCTCAACCGGATCCTGCACATCGATTTCATCAATAATTTATTGCAGAAATACGGACAACTCAAAGGAATTGAGTTTGTAGACAAGGTAGTGGAAGAGTTCAATGTACGCGAGCATCTACATGGTGCGGAAAACATCCCTTCCGAAGGTAAATTTATCTTCGCCAGCAATCACCCGCTGGGAGGATTCGACGGCATGCTGCTAATGAAAAACGTAGAAAAAAGACTCGGAAGCTTCAAGTTCCTCTCCAACGATATTTTACTGAATATTCCACAGCTCAGCCCCGTTTTTGTTCCGGTAAACAAGCACGGCGGCCATGCGCGGGAAGCAGCCAAAATGCTCTCGGGTGTTTACGAATCCGACGACCAGGTTTTAATCTTCCCCTCCGGTCTGGCATCCAGAAAAATTAAAGGGAAGATTGTGGATTTGGAGTGGAAAAAGCATTTTATTGCAAAGGCGATCAGACACAAACGGGACATTATTCCGGTATTTATCAGTGGAAAAAACACCAACCGCTTCTACCGCATTGCCAAACTCAGAAAGTTTTTCAAAATAAAATGGAACCTGGAGATGTTCTTTCTCCCCGACGAAACGTACCGTCACCGAAATACCGATGTTCATTTATATTTCGGGAAACCAATCCCTTATTCAACCTTCGACTCAACCAAAAACCACAAAGACTGGGCAGAATGGGTTAAACAACAAGTCTATCAATTACCGGCAACCGAAAGCCGGCATTAATTAAATAATAAGAAAATGTCTTGCTTCGACGGATTTTTTTAATTTTGTAATCCATTTTTCTAAAAGACCGTAAACAAGTTTGGATTGAATAACTTTTTGTCCAGATGGGATTAGAAAAAAACTAACAAAGTAACAGATGAAGGAAATTATAGCACCTGTATCCAAAGAAGAGCTTATTGCGGAGCTCACGCCGGATAAACTTCTAAGGAAAACAAACAAGGGAGGAAATGAGATCTACGTTATAACCGCACATGATTCTCCCGCAACCATGCAAGAATTAGGGCGGTTACGCGAGATAACATTCAGGGATGCAGGAGGAGGAACAGGAAAAGAAACCGACATCGACAATTACGACACACAGGAAAAACCATACAAACAGCTTTTGGTGTGGGACCCTGATGCGCAGGAGGTCTTAGGCGGCTATCGCTACATGATCTGTGCCGATGCTCCACGCAATGAAAAGGACGAAGTACTAATGGCAACATCCAGGGTATTTCACTTCTCCAAAGAATTTGTTGACAACTACCTCCCCTATACACTGGAACTGGGGCGTTCGTTTGTTCAACCGGCTTACCAGTCGAGCAAAGCAGGGGCAAAAGCTCTTTTTGCGCTCGATAATCTTTGGGACGGACTTGGAGCACTCACTGTCGACCATCCGGAAATAAAGTACTTTTTTGGAAAAATCACGATGTACGAACACTTCCACAACGAAGCGCGTAACCTTATCCAGTATTTCTTCAAAAAATATTTCCGCGACAAGGAAAACCTGGTGTATCCGAAGAATCCGGTGGAATTTGACATCGACATTCCGGCCATGCAAAAATTGTTTGTAGGCAGTAACTACAACGAAGACTACAAAATACTGGTGCAAGGCGTTCGTCAATTCGGAGAGAACATCCCTCCACTGGTAAACGCTTACATGAATTTGTCGCCGTCCATGAAAACATTTGGCACCATCAAAAACGAGAAATTTGGGAACGTCCTGGAAACCGGAATCATTGTTACCATAAAAGATATCTACGATGCCAAGGTTGACCGACACATCGAAACCTACATCAAAGACAAGGAAAACGACGAATTTCCCACACCAAAATAACAACATGGATTTCTATCAGCAAGAACACCGAACGCTTGTAGCCGTTGACTCGATTATTTTCGGATTCAATGAAAACGACTACGAATTGAAGCTCTTGCTTCTGAAAAGAAATTTTGAACCCGCCAAGGGAGAATGGTCGCTGATGGGAGGTTTTGTTACTCCCGAAGAAAGCCTGGATGAAGCAGCACAGCGGATTGTCCAGAAACTCACCGGGCTGGAGAATGTTTACATGGAACAACTCTATGCTTTTGGTGATCCCCGCCGCGATCCGGGGGGCAGAATTATTTCGGTGGCCTATTTTTCGCTGATAAAAATTAACGAATACGACAAAGAGCTGGTTAAAAAGAACGGTGCATCCTGGATACCTTTGTCCGAGTTGCCCGAGTTGATTTTTGACCACAACGACATGGTTTCAACAGCACTCAGAAAGTTGCGAATTCGTGCCCGCACGCAACCTATCGGATTTGAATTGCTTCCGAAGAAATTTACCATTCCGCAATTGCAGCGTCTTTACGAAGCCATTTACCAAAAACCGTTCGACAAACGTAACTTCCGACGCAAAGTACTGACCATGGGACTGCTCGACAAGCTGGAAGAAAAGGAAAAGGAAACCTCCAAAAAAGGAGCCTTTTACTACCAGTTCAACACCGCCAAATACGAAGAATTACTCCGCAGGGGATTCAACTTCGAACTCTAAAAATCAAAATGAAAACATTGAAAAGAGCAGACTGTTAATAAGCCCGCTCGTCTTTCCCTTCCACAAAATTGATAAACGAACTGTTTACCACCCGGTTTCCTCCCGGAGTTGGGTAATTTCCTGAGAAATACCAGTCACCCAAATCGTTCGGACATGCTTTGTGCAGGTTTTCCAGCGATTGATATACAATCTCCACCTCCGCCTTGCAATCTTCCGGTTTTAGCAGCTCCGCAATTTTGGCTGAAATTTCTTCGGGAGTAAACGGTTTGTAAATTTCGCGTACGTAATTCACCATTTCTTCTTTTGGCAAATTCTCCTGCTCTTTACATTTCTTGTAAACGTCCTGGATCAGTCCCTCTTTACCATGATCTTTCAGCAGCTCGATGGCGGCATTAAAAGCAATGAACTTGTCCAAGCGGGCCATATCGATTCCATAACAATCGGGATAGCGGATTTGCGGTGCAGATGAAACCACAATGATCTTTTTCGGATGCAGACGGTCCAGAATTTTCAGGATACTGTTCTTCAACGTGGTTCCCCGAACAATCGAGTCGTCAATAATCACCAGCGTATCCACATCGTTTTTAATGATACCGTAAGTAACATCGTAAACGTGTGCTACCAGGTCGTCGCGACTGGCATCATCGGCAATAAAAGTCCGAAGTTTTACGTCTTTGATGGCAATTTTTTCCACCCGCGGCTCAAAGGAAAGAATCCGCTTAATATCTTTATCGCTTAGCGAACCGTTCTTTTTCTGAATCTGATCAATCTTCCAGTCAACCAGGTAATCCCGAACCCCCTGCACCATGCCATAAAAAGCGGTTTCAGCGGTATTGGGAATATACGAAAACACGGTATTCTCAAAATCGTAATTCACTGCCTTCAGCACGGTTGGAGTCAACAAATGGCCCAGTTCCTTGCGTTCCTGGTAAATGCTTTTATCGCTACCACGCGAGAAATAAATCCGTTCAAACGAACAGGATTTCCGTTTGTGCGGCACCCTGATCATGTCGCGACGAACTTCGCCATTGTTTTTAATGATCAACGCTTCGCCGGGTGCAATTTCGTTTACCTCGTTGGCATGAACATTCATGACGGTTTGAATCACCGGGCGCTCTGATGCAACCACCACAATTTCATCGTCGGCATAATAATGTGCCGGCCTGATCCCCCAAGGGTCACGAACCACAAACGCATCGCCGTGTCCAACCAAACCGGCCATGGCATAACCACCGTCCCAGTCTTTGGAGGCACGCTCCAGAATATTCTGAATATCGAGGTTCTTCTCGATAAGAGGAGAAATCTCGGAATTGGAATATCCTTCGTTTTTATATTTTCTGAAAAGCAACTGGTTTTCTTCGTCAAGGAAGTGCCCTACTTTTTCGAGCGCAGTTACCGTGTCGGTATACGCTTTCGGATGCTGCCCCAAATCAACAAGTACATTAAATAACTCGTCGGTATTGGTCAGATTGAAGTTTCCGGCAAGCACCAAGTTTCTTGATTTCCAGTTATTTTGACGCATAACCGGATGAGCAAACTCGATACTGTTACGGCCAAAAGTTCCGTAACGCAAATGTCCTAAATAAAGTGATCCGGCAAAGGGATAGTTTTGTGCAGCCCATTCCGGATCATTTATATCAGCATCGTGTCGTTTAGCCTTCTTCAATGGTTTGTTGACCTTCTCGAAGATATCCTTAATCGGATTTTGCTCCACCGATCTCACCCGGCTGATATAAGGATATCCCGGCGCCATCTCACTTTTCACACAAACCAGCCCGGCACCGTCCTGACCTCGGTTATGTTGTTTCTCCATAAGAAGATACAGCTTGTTCAGTCCGTACTTCCAGGTTCCGTACTTTTTGTGATAATACGACAGTGGTTTTAACAAACGAATCAATGCAATACCACACTCGTGCTTAATCTGATCACTCATTTTGAATTCGGTTTCAACAATGGAAAATTAATTACATCCGGAACAACAAAGGCGGTTGGATATTCCCTTTGTATCTTTTTATACAACTTCCAAGCTTCGTTCTTGGTCCTGAAATCGCCTACCCGAACCCGAAAATTTGGAGCTACAAACTTAATGTGCACCGCATATTCCGGATATTCAGACAAAAAATCAACTTTGGTTTTCAGCGCTTGTTCTTTTGCGTCCATTTTTGAACTAAAGAAAATCTCCACCCTAAATCCATCCATTCCCTCTTTTTCGTGGTTCTTTTCAATATGCCAATCCAGCATTTTGTCCAACACAGGATCACGCTCTACCTGCAGCTTGTCAAGAATGGTAACACCGGCTGAATCCGGCACAGCATTCACCCCCACAAAATCCTGAGCACAAGCAAACTGCGCAACAAAGAAAACAGCCAAAAAGAGAATCAGAATCCTCATTATTCCTTTAATTGAGTGTGCAAATATAATTCAAAAACATATAAAACAAGAACGTATCAAAGATCAAGTCATTGCCCTTAATCATATAGTAATGTCAGCATTCGTCCAAACAGGAAAACAACAAACACTCATTTTGAATTCTACCGCATGCCAAGTCGAGAGGTTTCATTTTCAACCAACAAGCGCCCACAAACGCAGATATGCGCTATTCAAAAATCGATGCAAGCTCGTTTCATTCACAAATAAAAAATAACTTTGCGCCCGCATCATGGAAGAGAGAAAATTATTTATTGAAACGTATGGCTGCCAGATGAATGTGGCAGACAGCGAGGTAGTAGCCGCCATACTACAAGAAAAACAATACACACTGGTGGAATCGGCCGAAGAAGCTGATACAATTTTTTTAAATACCTGCTCGGTACGCGACAATGCCGAACAACGTATCTGGGGAAGACTGGCGCATTACAAAAGCCTGAAAAAGAAGAAAAAAAACCTGGTTGTAGGGGTTTTGGGCTGCATGGCCGAAAGAGTTGGCAACGAGTTTATTGAAAAGGAAGCGGCTGATTTGGTGGCCGGTCCCGATGCCTACCGGGATCTTCCGTATCTAATTGATAAAGTTAACGACGGACAGGCAGCGGTAAACGTTGAGCTTTCCACCATTGAAACCTACGACAAGATTACCCCTGTCCGGATTGGCGACAAAGCCATTTCGGGTTTTGTAAGCATCATGCGCGGATGCAATAATTTCTGTACCTATTGCATTGTTCCCTATACCAGGGGACGTGAACGAAGCCGTGATCCGCAGGACATTTTAAACGAAGTCCGCGATTTATCGGAAAAGAACTACAAAGAAGTAACCCTGCTCGGGCAAAATGTAAATTCGTTCATGTGGCTGCCCGAAGGTGAACGCAAACCCGTAAAATTCTGGGACTTGCTCGACATGGTGGCACAGGTGGATCCCAACATGCGCATCCGTTTTACTACGTCACACCCGAAAGACATGTCGGACAAAGTGTTGCGAACAATGGCAAAACACGACAACCTTTGCAAACACATTCATCTGCCGGTACAATCGGGCAGCTCGAATGTATTAAAAACCATGAACCGCAAATACGACCGGGAGTGGTACCTGGGGCGCATCAGTGCCATACGCGAAATTCTACCCGAATGCGGCGTAACCACCGACCTCTTTGCCGGGTTCTGTGGAGAAACTGAAGAAGATCACCAGGAAACACTTTCATTAATGAAAGAGGTTCGTTTTGACAGCTCGTTCATGTTTAAATACTCGGAACGCCCGGGAACTTACGCGGCCAAACGGCTCGACGACGATGTTCCGGAGGACGTAAAAACACGCCGGCTGAACGAGGTGATTGCTTTGCAAAATCAAATATCGATCGAAAACAACCGGGCCGACATTGGCAAAACCGTTGAAGTATTGGTGGAGGGTACTTCAAAAAAATCAGACGAAATGCTGTTTGGCCGGACTTCGCAAAACAAAGTAGCGGTATTTCCCAGGTACAATTATAAAAAAGGCGACCTGGTTAAAATTACCGTGAACGATTGCACACAAACTACGTTAATTGGAGATATATCAAAATAAGACCATGGGGAAATTAGTAGATGAATTCAATGCCTACCGGGCAAAAATGAATGAAAAAATTCTGGCTTCGGACAATAAAGTAATGAAGCGCATTTACAGCCTCGACACACTTACCTACCAGGAAGGTGCATTAAGTACGAAAGTAAAGGAAATGCTCGGACTGGCCACTTCGATGGTACTGCGTTGCGACGACTGCGTTAAATACCACCTGGAGAAATGCTACGAGCAGGGAGTTACCACCGAAGAAATTTTTGAACTGTTCGGGGTTGCCAACTTGGTGGGCGGAACCATTGTCATTCCTCACACCCGGAGAGCCGTTGAATACTGGGAAGAACTGAATAATTCCCCACTCAATTGAGCCTTTTTCGATTTCAATTGTTATTATTACATCTTAAAATTTTCGACTATGGGCAAACTGTTTGCTATAACTTCATCGGGTAAAACCGAAAAATCGTTTTTGGACCTACGTTTTGGAAAATGTCTCAACGTTGTCATTTTTGATCCTGAAAAAAATACTTTCTCCATTCAGGAAAATCCTTGTCTGGATGCAGAACATACAGGTGTTAAACTGGTAGAATACCTGAAAGAACAAGGCGTAACAACCATTATCACCGGAGAAGTTGGCCCAATGGTCAGTCAGAAGCTGGAAAACGAAAAAATTCAGTTGGTTCTTCTACCCGAAGAGCGCATCAAGATTGAAGAAGTGATGGACCGCATCACTGGGAAATAGGCAGATAGAGTTCTTTATTCAGAAAAGGAATAAGGGCCAGCTGCACAGCCTGGCGGTACAATTGCGTACGGTCTATTTTATCACCGGTCAGTAATCCTACAGCACCCGATTTTTGCTTCGAATTGTGTTGTTTAAAAACCATGTCGTTGGCAATGCCCAGTTCGTAGCCGTTATCGATCAGGACAGCAACTTTGGGAGGGAGTAAAAAACTGGTGGTTCGCGATTCGCCTTTTTGCGATCCGTCGGAAATAACCACCCACGCAAAAGCCACCAAACCTTCTTTTTCGCGGTGCAGCCCGCCTTCAATACCAATCCAAAAGTCGGCTTCCGGAAAAAGCTTTCGGGCATTGGCAACCCGGTTTCGGGCTCCTTCCAGTGTTTCTTCATCGCTCATTGGTTGGTCTGAAACACCTGATTCTACCGAAACACCGTTCACAATTACTGGATCAAAAAAGGACCCGAAGCCTTCAATGGCGGCATTGATCTTTACCGGATTCCGGGATGCAACAATGATTTTCATGAATATTTTTCTGTAAAAAAATGAATAATCCTGAAAACAAAAAAACAATTCGGGTCCCGCAGCGAAGAAAATGGAAAGAAATCGCGTTTCATGACTTGTCTCTTGTTTGAATTGGCGAGGAATACCTATTTTAGATCATCAAAACTAAAAACTATGAAAGTAAGACTGGCAACCATCGACGACCATGAAAGACTGGTAGAGTTTCAAGTGGCTATGGCCCACGAAACGGAAGGAATTGAGCTTCAACTGTCAAAAGTAGAGCAAGGCGTGGAAGCTGTTTTAAGAGACTCTAAAAAGGGAAGTTATTTTGTGACCGAGATCAATGGAGAAGTAGTGGCTTCGTTGCTCACCACCTTCGAATGGAGCGACTGGCGAAATGGAACCATCATGTGGATCCAATCGGTGTATGTAATGCCACGCTACAGGCGAAGAGGTGTTTACCGCAGCATGTACGCACACATAAAAAGTATGGTGCTGAGTTCAGACGAATGGCACGGCATACGGCTTTATGCTGATAAATCGAATCACTCGGCTCATCGTACCTACGAAAACCTGGGGATGAACCAGGATCATTATATTACTTTTGAGTGGCTGAAATAAAACAATCGGGCCACATAGTTGTTGGGAGTTGGCAAGATGAGCAGATACCTTTACAAGTTGATAGAGCAGGGCGAGCATGAGCAGCAGGATTTTAAGTTCTGCATCAACGACTCCAAAAAGATTGCGAAATCGCTCGTGGCTTTTGCCAACACCAACGGTGGCCGACTGCTGATCGGAGTAAAAGACAATGGTAAAATAGCCGGGATAAGTTCTGACGAAGAATTTTACATGATTGAGTCGGCCGCCAAAATATACAGCAACCCGGCGATTAATTTCACCACCCGCCAATGGCATGTTGAAGGGAAAACAGTGCTCGAAATAGGCATTGAAAAAGGCGATAAAAAACCGTATTTCGCCAAAGATGAAAACGGAAAATGGCTGGCCTACATTCGCATTGGCGATGAAAATTTTCTGGCACACCGCATACAAATTGAAGCCTGGAAAAAAGAAAACAGCACTACCGGTGTGTGTTTTTCCTATTCCGACGACGAACGTCTTTTGATTGAATACCTCCAGAACAACGACAGCATTTCCTTTTCAAAATACATGCGCCTGGCCCAGCTCTCGCGGAAAAAGGCGGGCGACATTTTAAGCAACTTTGTGGTGATTGATGTATTGAAGATCAGGACGACCAACGAAGGCACAACTTTTGTATTAAATCAGGACTTTGATAAAAGTGAACTGGAAAAATTCAGGTAAACATTAACAAAAGCGTATCTAATTTGTAACATAATTTGACGGTTTTATCAAAAAAACTAAATAGTTTCGCAACAATTTTATAAAACTATAAGCATGTTCAAAAAAATACTTTTACTGTTTGTACTGGCAAACATGGTATGGATTGCTTCGGCACAGGACGAATATTTAAAGGCTGAGTCAGAAGACAAAGAAAAAACTTACTTAGGCGGGGAAGCTTATGAAGTAAAAATATACCCTCAGAAGTTTAAGTCGGACAAACCCAAAAACGTAATTTTTATGATTGGCGACGGGATGGGCGTATCGCATGTTTTTGCAGCTCTTACGGCCAATCACGGAAAGCTTTTTCTGAATAATTTCAAATACAACGGCTATTCCAAAACACAATCAGCCAGCGACTACGTAACGGATTCTGCTGCAGGCGGAACAGCGCTGGCATGTGGCGTAAAAACATACAATGGCGGCCTTGGAGTAAACAAAGACACAGTGGCTGTAAAGTCGCTTCTTGAAATGGCAGAGGAAAAAAATCTGTCCACCGGACTCGTGTCTACTTCAGCCATTACCCATGCCACTCCGGCCTCCTTTATTGCACATCAGTCTTCGCGAAGCAAGTACGAAAATGTTGCAGCCGACTTCCTCAAAACCGATATCGATGTGTTTATCGGCGGTGGAATGAACCACTTTACCAAACGCAAAGACGGCCGCAACCTTTTGGAAGATCTGGCAGAGAAAAACTACCGGGTTGAAACGGATATGGACAAAATTGCCACGGTAAAAAGTGGAAAACTGGCCGGGTTAACAGCAGAGATGCACAACCCGCGTTTAGCCGAACGAGGCGATATGTTGCCGGTTGCCACCGAAACAGCTATCAATATTTTAAGCAACAACAAAAAAGGCTTTTTCTTAATGGTGGAAGGTTCTGCTATTGATTGGGGAAGCCATGCAAACAGTACCATTTATGTGATCGAAGACATGCTCGACTTTGACCGCTCGATTGGTAAAGCGCTCGAATTTGCAGCAAAAGACAAGGAAACTCTTATTGTGGTAACCGCCGATCATGAAACCGGAGGGCTTACACTTACCGCCGGAAATGAAGAAACCGGAATGGTAAAAGGTGCTTATGCCACCAAAAGCCACAGTGCGGTAATGGTACCTGTTTTTGCCTATGGCCCGGGGGCTGAAAACTTTACCGGAATTATGGACAACACCGATGTTCATAAAAGAATCAAAGAACTACTTTTGAAAGACTAAGTTCAAACAATAAAATAGGAAACCGGAATTTTGCCATGCGCAGATTCCGGTTTTTTATTTTTTGGGCATTGTTTTTTATCTTTCCGCCGCTTTTCGAAACAATACCAATTCAATAAAGGTATTAAACTGGGATTAATAAGAAGATTTTGCATGAAATACGAGAAATGGTCGCTGGGTTACTTCTTCCTCAAGCAGTACGTGCGTTTTATTGACTTTATCATTCACAAAAAAATAATTGTAAACGGGAAAGAAAACATCCCGAAAAAGGTGCCGATCGTTTTTGCGCCCAACCATCAGAATGCGCTAAGCGACCCGATGGCCATTTTGTTACACACTCCGTTTCAGCCGGTTTGGCTGGCACGGGCCGATATTTTTAAAAACAAAATTGCCGCATTCCTGCTTCGTTTTCTCAAAATAATGCCGGTTTACAGGCTGCGTGACGGAAAAGAACAGCTTTCGAGAAACGACAAAACATTTGCCGACTCCATCCGGGTACTTGAAAACCATGTTCCGCTTGCATTATTTCCGGAGGCAGCCCATTCGGGAAGACGCCAGATGCTGCCACACAAAAAAGCAGTGCCGCGCATTGTTTTTCTGGCGGAAGAAAAAGCAGGGCACAACCTGAACATTCATATCATCCCCACAGGAATTTATTACAGCAGCTACTGGAAGTTTAACCGCACGGTGATCGTTAACCTGGGGGCACCGGTTCGTGTCAACGATTTTTTGGAGGAATATGCCGAAAATCCCAACAATGCCACGCAACAATTAAAAGATGCCCTGTACAACGCCATTGAGCCGCTAACCCTCAATATCAAAAGCAAAGAGCATTACGAAGATTTTGAAACCATTCGGGAAATCTACGGCAAGGAATATCTTCGCCGGCAAAACAAACCGTTTTCGTCAACTGACCTGTTCCACTCCGACCAGCAACTGGTGCGGCACCTGGATGAATACGAAGCTCAATCTCCGGAGAAAACCAACGAGCTGGTAAAGCTTACGAAAGACTATAAAAACCTACTAAAAAAACACGGACTGAAGAGTTGGCTACTCGACAAAAGCAATTACAATGCATTAAAGATTGTTCGCAACAAACTTATATTGCTGATAGGGCTCCCCGTATTTCTTATGGGCTTTGTTTTTAACGCCGTCCCCTTTTTCCTGATCGACAGCTTCAGCCGAAAAAAATTAAAAGACATTGCGTTTCGAAGCACCTTTTTCCTGGTACTAGGATTGCTGTTCTTCCCCATCGTTTATTTACTTGAACTTTGGGCGGTATCAGCATTCCTTCCCGGAATTTGGTTCAAGCTGCTGTTTTTGGGTTCACTTCCGTTTGCCGGCAAATTGGCTTTCCGCTGGTACATTCTTTTCCTGAAAACATGGGGCCGCGGACGTTTGCTTTACCTCCGATTGTTTTGTAAAAAGACATTTGTACAGCTTCAATCGAAAAAAGAAAAGTTGTATTCCGCACTTGAATCCATGATCATTGTTTAGCACATTATACAAAAAAGAAAAGGAATCCTCCCGGATTCCTTTTCTTTTTATAATTGACCGGAAACTTATTCCGTCAAACTCACTACCGATCCAAATAAACCGGCGTTTTCCTTTACCTTCTCTTCGTTGCCATACACACAAATCGCATCCTGCGCCAACACATCTTCCACCAGTTTCTTCATTCCCTTGATGTCGTCAGCCGTGGTTGCCAACACAGCCTCGCGCTCGGCTTTTAACTGTTCAGGAGTCGTTTTCTCGAAGTAATATTCTATTGCCAGATTCCCTTTCTGAGAGGCCGTTTTCGGGCCATCCATCCGCGAAATCGTACCGATAATGTAACGGGTCATCGTGTTGTCATCCGCTTCAAACTCATCCAGGTAACCCGGGGTTTTGTCATATGTTTCGATAGTTTCTTTCAGGTTCGGGTCGCGGTAAGACGCAAAATAAACATTTCCGCTTTGAGAAATACCGGCAAAACCGCCATATGCGCCACCAATTACGCGCACCTGGTTTTGCAGCCAGTCGGTGGAAAGTACCTGGTTCAAAACACGCATTTTCCCGTCGTATTCGTATCCCAGCTTTTTGAAATCGTACCCTTTTACAACGTACTGCACTTTTGATGCCGACTCCAGACCTTCGTTCTTTTTCTCGTAGTCGAAATTCCAATCCTGCCATTCAACTGGCGCATCTTTTACGGCTGCCGCAAAGCTTTCCAATCCTGCAGAATAACCCGCAAAATCTTTTTCGCTGCACGTAATGGTTGCGATCAGGTTTTCTTTGCTAAACAACAGGTCAGCCGTTTTTTCGAGATTCGCAATTATCTCATCACTTTTTGCATCGAAATTCTCTGCCAGGTCCGAAACAAAACGGTAATAATCAAGCCCCTGTGTTTTTTCGCTGTACATCCCCGATTTCGAATAATAAGAAGTCAGGCGGGTCATAGCATAATTCAATCCATTGTTTTTAATGTCAGAATCCACCCGGGCATGATGCCTTGTAATAAGCTCTTTCAGTCGCTCCGGATCGTTTATTTTGGAACGGTTGACCACTTCGTTTACCAACTCAAACATTTTACCGGCTTTTTCGGTAGTAGCTTTCGAATAAACAGCAAATTTGGGAAGAATATTTTCGTTCGACTGGTCTTCCAGGTAAGTCGTCAGATAGGTGTTAAAACCACCGGTGTTAATGTTTAGTGCATTGTCCAGGTCGCCAAAGCTGTAGTTTTCGGTATTCAGTTTTCCCAAAACCGACGACAATAGCTTGGCATAAGAAATCAACTCTGCCGGCAGCACCCGAACATCAAAATACAAATTACTGTAAAGAATGTCGTTGGTGAATTCTTCGTGTTGCACCACATCAACGCCTGCCACCTCCTGTTTTTTTACATCAAACCATTCCACTTCGGAACTGATATCCGAACGCTCCAACATCGGAATGCTCGCCAAGGCTTCGGGTGTATCTTCTTGCTTTTGGTATTCAATCAATGCCTGTGTATCCCCGATCAGTTCGTCGATCTGTTCTTCATTCAGACTTGCCTTGTAAGCTTTCAGCTCTTCCTCGGTAGCTGCACTAATCTTAGCCTGAAGACCGGGCTCCGGTTTCAGCACCATCAACAAACTATGCGGATTGTCCAATAAATAATTTTTGACAGCCGTTTCGAGCAAATTCGTTGTTAACGCTTTTTTAGTTTCCTCCAGCGGCGCATTAAACTCAAGCCCCACAAAAGGATCGTCAGCAAAAAACCAGGTTTGGTAACTCTGCATTACATACATCAAACCTTTTTGCGGAGTGTTTCCTTCTTTCATATTGAATTCCATACGGTTCAGGATTCCTTCCACCATTGTTTTGTCAAATCCTTCGTTTGCCGCTTTTTCCATCGCGCTGAATACAATTTCCCGGAACTTGTCTTTATCTTCCGGGTTCGCATTCTGCACGGTAATTTCAAAAACATTCTGTTTTGCCTCGTTAAACGAAGCCCTTACATCGCGTCCGATCCCTGCTTCCTGAAGCGCCAGCCTCACCGGAGCCGATTCGTGGTTCACCAATGCATCGGTTAAAACATCAAAGGCCATCGACAGAGCGCGGTCGGTACTTTGCCCGGCCACAAAACTCAGGTTCAAAAATGTTTGATCCTGTGTGGGCGCACCTTCCGGAACTGCGTAGGTTTTCTCAGCTTCTTTCATCACCTCAAAAGGCTTTTGAAGCGGAATCTCTACCTTCTGATCCGACAGTTCGTATTTCGATAAGTATTCCGAATCGATAAATGCCAGTTCCTGATCCAAATCGGCATCGCCATACAGTAAAATGTAGCTGTTCCCCGGGTGATAGAATTTCTTGTGAAAATCAATAAACGCCTCGTACGTCAACTTTGGAATTTCAGTTGGATAACCACCCGACGAAACTCCGTAAGTGTTATCCGGGAAAAGAATTTTATTGATCTGGTAATCCAACTCACGGTTTGGGCTGGAATAGGCACCTTTCATTTCGTTGTAAACAACGCCTTTGTAAACCACATCGCCATCTTTACTTTCCAGTTCATGGTGCCAGCCTTCCTGTTCCAGAATTCTCGGATCTTCATAAATCAATGGATTCAGAACGGCATCCAGATACACGTGCATCAGGTTGAAGTAGTCCTTGTTGTTCATACTGGCTACCGGATAAGTGGTGATGTCAGAGCCGGTCATTGCGTTCAGAAAAGTATTGAGCGAACCTTTTACCAACACATCAAACGGACTTTTTACCGGGAAATTTTTAGACCCGTTCAGCACCGAATGCTCCATAATGTGGGGAGTTCCGCAGTCGTTCTCCGGCACTGTTTTAAAAGCAATATTAAACAGCTTGTTCGGATCGTTGGCAGCAACTTTCAGTAAACGGGCACCGCTTTTGTCGTGCTTAAAAAGCAAACACTCGGCATTCACCTCGTCTACAAATTTCTTTTCAACCAGGGTAAATCCATGGTAGTTATTACCTTCCTGGTACTTTTCTTTTGGCGCACACGAAATCAGGACTGACATGAGCACCGTCAAAACAATCAATGCAGTTTTTTTTCTCATATTATGAAATTTTGAATCGTCGAAATATGTACCGTATAGTTCTTTTGAAGTTTGAGTTTCTGTACAAACCTGTGTTCGCCGCTGTTGCTCCGCATAAAAGTTACAGGAACACGATCTGTCTCTATTCTAAATAATCACAGAATAAGACTACGAATGTGGCATTTTATTACTGTTTGAACAATAAAATTCGACACAAACTCTGCAAAGGAAAACGAAGCAATGCTTTCAGGAGATTTTGAAATATGTAAGGGCGAAAACCGGCGTTGACTAACTTTCAGCTTTTAGTTTTTAGAAACCATCAACTTTTTGGTGAGAACCTGATTGTCAGAAGTCATAATCCGCAGAATGTAAATCCCGTTAGGCAGCTGATGCAACAGAATCGTACTTTTTTGTACCGGGAAATCGTAAACTTCTTTCATTACTTCCTTTCCCGTAATGTTTATAAAATGAGCTTCTGATATTTCTTTTGACTGCAACTCGAGCGTTACTTTGTTATTCTTACAGGGATTCGGATATACCTTTAACTCCACTTCTACCTGCTCTTTTCCTTTTACCGAAGAATTCGCAAAATTTTGCGCAGAAGCATTGGTGTAAATAAACAGTGTAAATATGATAAGTAAAAAATACTTCATTGTTCCAATTGTTTTGCTTCTTTTCAAAGGTAACAATTTTCATGCCCTTTTGGATCACCGCCTGTTAAAATAAGCTAAGTGCTGCCTGCAAATCTTCCGGGGTATCAATGCCTATCGACTGCGAATGGGTCTCTGCCGTTTTAATCCGGTAGCCGTTTTCAAGCCACCTCAATTGCTCCAGCGACTCAGTAAGTTCCAATTTACCTTGCTCCAGTTGGGTAATTTGCTGCAGCACTTCCGCCCGAAAAGCATACATGCCAATGTGCGCCCAGAAATCGTGTTTTTTTATCCACTTCCCATCTTCCGCTCCGCGCACGTGCGGAATAGCCGACCGGCTAAAATACAAGGCATTGCCCTGCGTATCCAAAACGGCCTTGGGCCTGTTCGGATTAAACAACTCTTCAGTGGAATCAATTTTTTTCACAAGTGTTGCTATCTGAACATCATCAATAAAGCACTCTTTCAGCAAAGCAATTTGTTCAGATTGAATAAAAGGCTCATCCCCCTGAATATTGATCACCACATCAAACGAATGGTCAGCCGCCAAAATACGAGCTGCCTCGGCACACCTGTCGGTTCCGCTCTGATGTGTAGAAAGAGTTTTCACAGCTTTGCCTCCAAAACTTTCAACAGCGTCAAAAATGCGGTCGTCATCCGTTGCCACACACACCAGGTCCAATGCTTTAGCGGCATTTTCGTACACCCACTGAATCATGGGTTTATCCTTGATCATCACCAAAGGTTTGCCGGGAAAACGGGTTGACTGGTAGCGGGCAGGTATTATTCCAACGAATTTCATTTTAATAAATCTCTATCAATTTGATACCGCAAAGATAATATTCAATACAGGAATTGGAGCTTCTGAACCGAAGCTTAAAATCAAGAAAGGCTAAAAATTCTTAATTGTCAGTACGCAACAACCATTGCCGGTAAAAAATTGTAATTTTGCGCTTTGATCTTTGCACGGGTAAAATTCACGAGCAAAAAAGTAACCTGAAACAGCGTTTTAAACGTTTTTTGTTTTCAGGGTAAAAGAAGAAAGTGTATAGACATGGATATACAGACAATTAAACAGCGATTCGAAATTATAGGCAACTCACCGGGTCTGAACCGTGCGATAGAAGTAGCGGTGCAGGTTGCACCCACTGATTTGTCGGTACTTATTACCGGAGAAAGTGGTGTAGGTAAAGAAATTTTCCCGCAAATCATTCATCAGTATTCGAGCCGTAAACACGGAAAATACATTGCAGTAAACTGTGGTGCTATTCCCGAGGGAACCATCGACTCCGAACTTTTTGGCCATGAAAAGGGTGCTTTTACCGGCGCACTGGCCGACCGCAAAGGATATTTTCAGGAAGCAGACGGCGGCACCATTTTTCTGGATGAAATCGGAGAGCTTCCTTTGTCGACACAGGTTCGCCTGCTGCGTGTGCTGGAAACCGGGGAATTTATCAAAGTAGGTTCGTCGCAGGTAATAAAAACCAATGTCCGCGTAATTGCGGCCACCAATGTTAATATTCCCAAAGCCATTGAAGAAGGAAAATTCCGCGAAGACCTGTATTATCGTCTGAATACGGTGCCCATCTCCATTCTTCCCTTGCGTGAAAGACCCGATGATGTGAACCTGCTGTTTCGGAAATTTGCCCGCGACTTTGCCGAAAAATACAGAATGCCCCCGGTAAGGTTAACAGAAGACGCCCGCTCGGCCCTGATGAACTTTCGGTGGCCCGGTAACATCCGTCAACTAAAAAATGTAACAGAGCAAATCTCAATTATTGAGCAGGAACGTGAAATAACTGCCGAAGTTTTACAGGAATATCTTCCTTTTACTGGCAGCAAAAACTTACCGGCTATTTTTTCGCGTGCTGAAGACAACAGGTCGTTTGCCAACGAACGCGAAATTCTGTACAAGGTCCTTTTTGATATGAAAAAAGACATGACCGACCTGAAAAAACTGGTACTCGACCTGATGCAAAACCGCGATGGAACACTTTCCGGCGATCAGGCACAGATAATCCGCAACCTGTACGACTCTGAAGATGTTGGTTTTTCGGCAAAAGAACCGGCAAGCAGCCCGATCCATATTTCGCATGTAGAGAAAGAACATATCCAGGATACGGAAGAATTTGTGGAAGAATCGCTTTCTTTGGCTGACAAAGAAATTGAGCTTATTCAGAAAGCGTTGGAAAAACACCGCGGCAAACGCAAATACGCCGCGCAGGAATTGGGAATTTCAGAACGTACGCTTTACCGGAAAATTAAGGAATACGATATTAAGGGATAATCTATGCTAAAAAAAATATTTGCCGTCATCATTTTGGCTTTCATCGTTGGAGGACTTGCTCCCTCATGTAAAGTAAGTTACTCGTTTACCGGAGCCAACCTTTCTCCTGAAGTAAAAACATTTACGGTCTACTATTTCCCCAACCGTGCGCGATTGGTAAACCCAACGCTGGCGCAGAACTTTACCGAGAAGCTGAGAGAAAAAATGCAACGTCAGACTTCACTTCACGAATTATCGGAAGGAGGAGATATTGAGTTTGAAGGCCAGATAACGGGTTATGAATTTCGCCCGATGGCGGTACAAAAAGATGACTTCTCGTCTCAAACCAGGCTTACTATCTCCATTAAATTAAAGTACACCAACAGCAAAGTTCCGGCTGATAATTTTGAGCAGAACTTTACGGCCTACGAAGATTTTGACAGTAACCAGCCCATCAGTTCGGTAGAAGACGACCTGACGGAACAGATTATCGATAAGTTAACCGAAGATATTTTTAACGCCACCATTGCAAACTGGTAAGTATGAAACGGGAACAATTCACCAAATACTTACACAACAGCGCCTTGCTCAACCAGGAATCATTGGAGCAGTTGCGGGGCCTTACCGTTGAATTTCCGTGGTTTCAGGCGGGTTGGATGCTCTATCTCAAAAACCTGAAAACGGTTGATTCACCTCAATTCGAGGAGGTTTTGAAAAAAGTGGCGGTAATGGTTCCCGATCGCAAACAGTTGTATAAATTCCTGAACAACGAGATTCGTTTTCAGTCCCGCGAAGTTTCGCCTGATCCGGCTTCTTTATACCAGCTCGAGGAAACTGCCTCTGCTGAAGTTCAGGGAAATTCTCTGATTGATCGTTTTCTGAATTCAGGCCCGGCCAGTTTCAACCGTCCGAGCCATCGACCACAACCTTCTGAATCAACTGTAAACAAGGACATTCTGGACAAATCAGTAAGCGAAAATGATGAATTAATTACCGAGACATTGGCGAATATCTATTTTCAGCAAAAAAATTATACAAAAGCGATTGAATCCTTTGAGAAATTAAGTTTGAAATTTCCGGAAAAAAGTATTTACTTTGCAAGCCGAATTAAAGAAATTGAAGTAATAAAGAATAATACGTAAGAAGATGTATACTTTTATCACAGTTTTACTGTTTATCGTTTGTATCCTTTTGGTGATGATTGTTTTGGTACAAAACTCAAAAGGAGGTGGCTTGGCCAGTAACTTCCAGTCTACAGGTCAGGTGATGGGTGTTCGTAAAACAACGGATTTTCTTGAAAAAGGGACTTGGGTACTGGCAGCAGCTTTGTTGTTTTTGTCGGTTGTTGGTGCCGGTTTTATTCCGCGTGAACAAGTAGAAGCTGAGCAGTCGCGTGTTCAACAACAAATCGAGAATGTTGCAGACCCAACACAGGTTCCAACTTTCCCGACTACTCCTCCGGATTCAATCTAACAGTTTTACGACTGTTTATATTCGAAGAATAACAACAAAAAAATATTTAGCCACTTGATTTTTCAGGTGGCTTTTTTGTTTTGTCTTTGGACAAACAGCTATTACAAAGTGAACCTTGGCGAAGAAAGATCAGATTCTACGACTACGGGAACCTTTAGATCGGCATGAACGGTTATTTCGAAATTGGAGTACCCGTAAACACTGATAAAGATGAGATTTCTGGGATTACTGTCCATCTTTTGAATCACCGGCTGCAAAAAATCATCCAAATCGAGGCTAAACTCAGCTGCTGTTAATGACTGTCCCTCGCCCAGCAGTTCCACCGGTTCCTGCATGTGAATATCCAGGCTCCCTACAGCGGCATATCCCCAAACAATGGTGAGCGACTGAATCTCGTTTGCGCCTTCCAGACCGTTGAATATTAGCTGCGACCCACTACCCGGAGCCACTCCCAACACCGCTCCCGGACAATTAACCAGATTGTCTTTGTTCGCGAGACAAAAAGAAGTATTCCCCCTGAACATATAGGCTTCGACAGCAGTACTTTTTGCAACAACGCCCTCATCCATCTGCCAGGCATCTAACGGAACTTCGACCAGCAGTTCGGCATCGGTTTCCAGATTTGTTTCGGCTTTCTCGCAAGAGATGGTGAACATAAGTAATACTCCCATCCAAAGTAAATTTAAGATTTTCATGGCTTTAGCTTTTATAATAATTGTTTCCTGTCGATGCAGTTTCGTCGTATTGTCAGGCATTTTGTTTACGATATTTTAAGTTGGTATGTTTCGGGAAACCGGCTAAACCAAGAGCTGAAAACAGACAAAAACCAGGCTCCGGGTTGTTGAATAAAAGTCTCAAATAAGTGATCGACCCAATTGTTGCAACATAAAAAGCATCGAAAAAGCTCTTTTTGTTTTCATGGAATATCCTTTGAGGTTCAAAAAACATAATTTATACACATTTACCCTGGCTCGTTGGGAGCTTCAAACCTAGTCTGCTTTTGTCGCTCTAATCGTGGCCGATCAATCTGAGTAGTTCTTATTTACTGTCAACTCTCTTTTTGTTTCACCCCTTCCGATCTGCAAAAAACAAAACCGAAAAGTTTCAAAACTTTGAGTTTTAGCAAATTTAAGGCAGACAGCAGGCACACAAATGTCAAATTTGATTCAGGAAAAAGCAATTTTAGACCAAAATGTCTTTTATTCCAAATTGCGTAGTTCAGAATTTTCTATCGCCTACAATTTGCAGATAGTCTGAAGGGGTTATTCCAAACCTGGCCTGAAAACATTTGGTGAAGTATGAAGGACTGCTAAATCCGGATTCAAAGGCAATTTCTGCAATACTCGATTCCTGCTTATTCAAAAGATCGATGGATTTTCCTAAACGGTACTCTCTGATAAAGTTATTGGGTGACAGTCCCAGTAAAGCAATCATTTTCCGGTAGATTTGAGACTTACTCCAGCTCAGTTGTTTCGAAAAGTCATCGACCAGGAAAGACTCGTCCTGCCACTTTTTCTCCACGCAGTCGAGCAACATGTTTACAAACTGCTCATCCTCGGCACTCAACACGTCAAAAAAATCCGCGTCTATCCCAATCCCTGAACCTTCTGCCTGAGTCAACTCCCTGAAATCCGAACTCAGCAGCATTTTTTCCCGGGCAATATGACAAAGCCGTTCACTGCGCCTGGTGGCCACTGTGCTTTCCCCATTTCCGGAAGAAATTTTTGCCACCGTACTTAGCCCCATTCTTAAAAAGACTTTCGAATGCAGTTTTTTATTCAACAGTGCGTAAAACTTTTCTTTTAAAAGAGACGAGCACTGTATCGCTTCATCTGCAAATTCAAAAACAACATAAAAACGCTCGGAACCACTGTTTAATACTTTCCCGTTGAATCCACTAACAACAGGCAGGATACCGGAGTAGAAATCTCTCAGCGTCGTTCTGAAATCGCTGACTTCTTCTTTTTTCATTGACGCAAGCATGGTATCAAAAACCAGCATTACCTGCCTACCTGTCGACCTCCGCCCATTCGTTTTAACTTTCGACTCTTTTCGCAAGCGCTGCAAATCACTCCATACATTCTGCAACGCGGGCTTGTCAACTTCGATTAAGTTACGAAAGCTCTCTCCTTTGCCATCCAGAATACCTTCAGATTCCGTGGCGTCGACCATGCAAATAATCTTTCCATCTGCCCTGTTGAACAAACAGACCAATTCCTGCGACTCATATAACTTCAACAATGAACACAACTCCGACAAGTGAATATCCCTGAATCGTTCTATCTCTGGTTTATCACGACGGTCAGCTAATTTTGACATATCGTGAATTTTAAATGAACACTCGTTAGTGGAAATTTTCTGGTGAAAATAAAGGCTAGATCACGCCAACCAAAACTTTCGTAGTGAAACACCGGTTTTCTTAATTTGTTCATTTATTTAAACATTTCCTTTTATTGAAATAAAATCATCGTTGAGCACTAAACAATCGTTTGTTTTGGCTTGATTTCTGTCAGCCTGTCAGACATTCTGACAAGCCAATAAATCACTATACAACAAACACTTAAATAAGAACAGTATTTCAACAAGAACCAGGCTGGTGCAATTTTGTCCCGAATTATCATCTAAGTTTTCAGAAACCTCCCTTGGCACAGAATGTGATACGAACACCGTGTCGAATTAAAAAAATGTTTAATAAATAAATTCTTATTACAATGGCAGAATTAAAAGGTAGAATCCTGGCTGGCAAAATTCTTGTAAAGCCACAGGAAGCTGAAACAAAAACGTCCAGCGGAATTATCATTCCTGATTCAGCAAAAGAAAAACCACAAGTGGGTTCAGTAGTATTGGTAGGTGCTGACAAAAAAGACGAACCAATGGAACTGAAAATCGGTGATGTTGTTTTCTACGGGAAGTATTCGGGAACCGAACTAAACATTGACGGTACCGATTATTTATTGATGTCGCAAAACGACGTTTTATTCATTAATTAATCAAAACAAAAAACAGATAAAAGATGGCTAAAGAAATTAAATTTAATATTGAGGCTCGCGACCTGCTGAAAAGCGGTGTTGACCAGCTGGCAAATGCAGTGAAAGTAACACTTGGTCCCAAAGGGCGCAATGTTGTAATTGAGAAAAAATTTGGCGCTCCGCAGATCACGAAAGATGGTGTAACGGTTGCCAAAGAAATTGAGTTGAAAGACGCTTACGAAAACCTGGGTGCACAAATGGTGAAAGAAGTAGCTTCGAAAACCGGCGACGATGCAGGTGACGGAACTACTACTGCAACTGTATTGGCTCAGTCGATCGTAAACGTAGGTCTGAAAAACGTAACTGCCGGTGCCAACCCAATGGATTTGAAACGCGGTATCGACAAAGCAGTTGAAGCGGTTGTTCAGAGCATTGCTGATCAGGCACAGACCATTGGCGACGACTACAAAAAAATCGAATCGGTTGCTAAAATTTCTGCCAACAACGACGGAGTAATCGGTGCACTGATTGCAGAAGCCATGCAAAAAGTAAACAAAGAAGGTGTTATTACGATTGAAGAAGCAAAAGGAACCGACACTTACGTTGATGTAGTGGAAGGCATGCAATTCGACCGTGGTTACATTTCTCCCTATTTTGTAACGGATGCCGAAAAAATGGCAGCAGAACTGGACGGCGCTTTCATCCTGATCCACGACAAAAAGGTAAGCACCATGAAAGATCTTCTTCCTGTATTGGAAGCCACTGCTCAAACTGGTCGTCCGTTGATGATCATTGCTGAAGATGTAGACGGCGAAGCTCTTGCAACTTTGGTTGTTAACCGCTTGCGTGGCTCGTTAAAAGTATGTGCCGTTAAAGCTCCGGGCTTTGGCGACCGCAGAAAAGAAATGCTCGAAGACATTGCAATCCTTACCGGTGGTACAGTAATTACTGAAGAAAAAGGTATGAAACTGGAACAAGCCACTATTGATATGTTGGGCCAGGCAGAAAAAATTATCGTTGACAAAGAAAATACAACTGTAGTTAATGGTGCTGGTTCACAGGAAGCGATTTCTGCCCGCGTTGCACAGATCAAAACTCAGATGGAAAACACCACTTCTGATTACGACAAAGAAAAACTACAGGAACGTTTGGCAAAACTGGCCGGTGGTGTTGCTGTGATCTATGTTGGTGCCGCTTCTGAAGTGGAAATGAAAGAAAAGAAAGACCGCGTAGATGACGCACTTCACGCTACACGTGCAGCAGTTGAAGAAGGAATTGTTCCTGGTGGTGGTGTTACTTACATCCGTGCTATTGAAGCGCTGGAAAATTTAACTGGCGACAATGATGACGAAACTACTGGTATCGAAATCATCAAACGTGCCATCGAAGAGCCACTTCGTCAGATTGTAGCCAATGCAGGCAAAGAAGGCGCTGTGGTTGTACAGAAAGTAAAAGAAGGCACAGCTGACTATGGATACAACGCCCGCATCGACGAATACCAGAATCTTTTGGAAACCGGCGTTATCGACCCGGCCAAAGTAACGCGCGTTGCACTTGAAAATGCTGCTTCTATCGCCGGTATGTTCCTGACTACAGAAACAGTTATCGTTGATATCAAAGAAGACGCACCAGCTCCAATGGGCGCTCCCGGAATGGGCGGCATGGGTGGCATGATGTAAAAAACGATATTCATATTACATACTAAAAGCTCTTCCTTTTTCAGGAAGGGCTTTTTTTTGATTCGCTTCAGGAAAAATTCCGTGAAAAACAGTTTTAGCCTGTTTTAAATGCAACGAATACCACATTTAACAGCTCCCAAAATACTGACAATCGTCAGACAGTGTTATTTAACATCTTTTCAGCAAAAACAAACCACTGATTTTCAACAAATTAAAAACCAACTGATCTTGCTCAAAAGATTGTTTTTTACTTCAGAAGTTCTCTACCTTTAGTCCGTTAATAAATTAAACAAAATCGATTGCTAAGCACATAACAGTGCTTACAATACAACTTAAGTTTTAACTTCGGAATTCAAGGTTTCGAATCAAAAAAAGAAAAGTGACTTCCGATAATTAAGGTCGTTATGAGAGCAGACATAAATGAATTCATTGAGAATTTGACAAGAAGAACTCCCGGCGAAAACGAGTTTCACCAGGCAGTTGAAGAAGTAATCGGTTCAGTTTGGGATTTTTACGAGAAAAATCCACGTTATCAAAAAGCAAAGATCCTTGAACGCATGTGCGAACCGGAGCGTGTAATTATGTTCCGTGTTCCATGGGTTGATGACCGTGGCGAAGTTCAGATTAACCGTGGTTACCGCGTAGAATTTAACTCTGCATTGGGCCCGTACAAAGGAGGACTGCGCTTCCACGCCAGCGTTACGCTAAGCATCCTGAAGTTTTTAGGTTTTGAACAAACCTTCAAAAACAGTTTGACTACACTCCCGATGGGAGGTGGAAAAGGTGGGTCTGATTTCAGTCCCAAAGGAAAAACAGATGGCGAAATCATGCGTTTCTGCCAGTCGTTTATGAGCGAGCTTTACCGCCACATTGGCCCAAATACCGATGTTCCTGCAGGTGACATTGGCGTTGGCGGCCGCGAAATTGGCTACCTGTTTGGTCAGTACAAAAGACTGAAAAACGAATTCACTGGCGTTCTTACAGGAAAAGGGCTTGCCTGGGGAGGAAGTTTAATCCGTCCGGAAGCTACCGGTTTTGGTGCGGTTTACTTTGCTCAGCACATGCTACACCGTTTGGGACAAGATATTGAAGGACAAACAGTCGCCGTTTCCGGTTTTGGGAACGTAGCCTGGGGCGCCATTACAAAACTCAACCAGTTGGGCGGGAAAGTAGTAACCATCTCTGGTCCTGACGGCTACATTTACGACAAAGAAGGAATCAGTGGCGACAAAGTTGACTACCTGCTTGAATTGCGTTCCAGTAACAACGATATAGTGGAACCCTATGCCAAAGAGTTTGGCGCAGAATTTTTCGCAGGAAAACGTCCGTGGGAAGTCCCGGTTAATATTGCCATGCCTTGTGCCACCGAAAACGAAGTGGATTTGAACGATGCCAAGTCGCTGGTTAAAAATGGCTGTACCATGTTGGCCGAAGTTTCCAACATGGGTTCAACAACCGAAGCAGCCGAATACATGTCGGAACACTGCCATTACGCACCGGGCAAAGCAGTAAACGCTGGCGGAGTAGCGGTTTCGGGTCTGGAAATGTCGCAAAACAGCATGCGTATTAACTGGCCGGCCGAAGAAGTGGACCTTCGCTTAAAAGACATCATGAAGAACATTCACGACACTTGTGTAAACTACGGGCTCAACGGTGACAAAGTAGATTACATAAAAGGCGCCAACGTGGGCGGCTTCGTAAAAGTAGCCGAGGCAATGATGGCACACGGAGTTGTGTAAGCATACCATTATTATATACCTGGAAAATCCGCAGAAATCTGCGGATTTTCTTTTTTATGGAGTAGAGATGCTAAAATGTACTGATCGTTAAATTTAAATTATAGATAATGTTGAAATAGCCGAGGTCACAAAACACTTTTTTACATTTGTCGAAATTTGCTCAAAATGCTGATTGACACACATTCTCATATTTATTCGGAGGAATTCATACACGATCGTGACGAGGCACTCCAAAGAGCCTACGACAATGGGATCAAAAAGATCATTCTGCCGAATATTGATTCCGGCTCAATAAAACACATGCTGGACTTATCGGATGCGTACCCCCACCTTTGCTATCCGTTAATCGGCCTTCATCCCACTTCGGTTGATGAAGATTACAAAGAAGAACTTGAAGCAGTCGAATATTGGCTAAATAAACGCAAGTTCTATGGCATTGGCGAAATCGGTATTGATCTTTACTGGGAAAGAAAATTCATCGACGAGCAAAAAGATGCTTTCCGTCACCAGATCAGGCTGGCCAAAAGCCACAATCTACCCATTGTAATTCATGTGAGGAATTCTTTTGAAGAAACCTACCAGATCGTAAAAGAAGAACAAGACGGTAGTTTGCGAGGAACCTTCCATTGCTTTTCAGGCTCGGCGGCTGAAGCACAAAAAGTGGTCGACCTTGGATTCTTTTTGGGGATTGGCGGCGTTCTTACCTTTAAAAACAGTAACCTGGAAGAAGTGGTCAGCTCGGTAAAAGTTGACAACCTTTTACTTGAGACCGATGCGCCTTACCTGGCCCCTGTTCCCAAGCGCGGAAAACGCAACGAAAGTTCCTACCTTGTTTATATTGCACAGAAGCTGGCCGAGATATACAACATCTCTGTTACGCGAGTGGCTGAAATAACCACAACAAATGCGCGTGGATTATTTGAAATTTAATAACTTGCAGGCCGATTTTTAGGACTGTAATGAACAACGGAACAGAGAAAAAGACATCCATTCTGATTATTTATACCGGTGGAACCATTGGGATGGTTCAACATCCGCAAAACGGAACACTGATACCCGTGCGTTTTGAAAAGATCCAGGAAGTAGTTCCGGAGCTAAAAAAATTCGATTTCATTATTAAAACGGTAACCTTCAATCCGGCATTGGATTCTTCCAATATGAATCCCGTGGTCTGGATTAAAATTGCCAAAACAATCGAACGTTACTACAGCCAATACGATGGTTTTGTGGTACTCCACGGAACCGATACAATGGCGTACACGGCTTCGGCTCTGAGTTTCATGTTCGAAAACCTGGATAAACCCATTATTCTCACCGGCTCGCAATTGCCGATCGGGATGATACGTACCGATGGAAAGGAAAACCTGATAACTGCGGTGGAAATTGCTGCGGCCAAACACGATGGAGTCAGCACGGTACCCGAAGTTTGTATTTATTTTGATTTCAAACTTTACAGGGGGAACCGCACCGTTAAACGAGATGCAGAACTTTTCAGTGCTTTCCGTTCGGTTAATTATCCGGAACTGGCCGTAGCCGGAATTGACATCAAGTACAGCAACGAATTTATTTACCATCCCGAAAACAGGGGGATATTAAAGGTAAGTACCAACTTTGACGATAATGTGGTTATCTTAAAAATATTTCCGGGAATCAATCAGAACGTTTTGAACTCGGTATTGGAGACGCCCGGATTAAAAGGGGTTGTTCTGGAAACATTTGGATCGGGCAATGTGCCCACTTCCCGTTGGCTGATCAACAGCATAAAACGGGCTATCAAGCGGGGAATCATTGTTTTGAACATTACTCAGTGCGAAGGAGGAAGGGTTGTAATGGGACAATACCAGACCAGCCTGGAGCTCTTGAACGGGGGTGTTATTTCGGGAAAAGATATGACAACAGAAGCTGCAATTACCAAGCTCATGTTCCTGTTGGGACAAGACTTGAAACACGATGAAATTAAAATGTATCTCAATAAGAGTATGAGAGGGGAAATTAGTGAATAGCGAACTTTTTTTTTCACAATTTTTTATTAATTTGCAGCCCTCATTTTTGGGGAGACCAGTGATAAATACTGGAGAGGTGCAGGAGTGGCTGAACTGGCACGCCTGGAAAGCGTGTGTACCGCGAAACGGTACCGGGGGTTCGAATCCCCCTCTCTCCGCTGAAGGGAGAAAAAGTTCTTGAAATGTGCAGGAGGTTGGCAAAACACCGGGCACATTTTTTGTAGTGAGGGACAGTTATTAAATTCAAAATCAAAGCAAATAAAAATCAAAAGAGATTATTAATTAAAAATTCAAATCAATTATGAAAAGACTATTCGCGTTAATAGCCGTATTTGGGATGCTGTTTTTCATGGCATCAAACGTAGCGCTTGCTCAGGATGAACCAGCTGCTACACCAGAAGCAACTACCCAACAGGTAGATCAGTCTGTCGATCAGGAAGAACAAGCGGCAGCTGCGGCTGAAGAAGGAAAATCATTACACAGTCAATTGAAACAAAAATTTATCGAAGGTGGTCCAACTTTCATGTCTTTCGTTTTGATCACATTGATCCTTGGATTGGCTTTCGCAATTGAAAGAGTTCTTTACTTGAACCTGGCTACCAGCAACACTAAAAAATTATTGGCTAAAGTTGAAGAAGCTTTGGAAAATGGTGGTGTTGAAGCTGCTAAAGATGTTTGCCGTAACACTCGCGGACCTGTTGCAAGTATTTTCTACCAAGGTCTTGACCGCTTCGATCACGGTATCGATGTAGTAGAAAAAACAGTAATTTCTTACGGAAGTGTTCAGGCTGGTCTTTTGGAAAAAGGTTTGAGCTGGATCGCATTGTTTATTGCTCTTGCTCCTATGTTAGGTTTCATGGGTACAGTAATCGGTATGATTAGTGCATTCGACGCTATCGAAGTTGCCGGGGACATTTCTCCCTCATTGGTTGCTAACGGTATCAAAATCGCGTTGATCACGACTGTAACAGGTCTTATTGTTGCTATCATTCTTCAGATTTTCTACAACTACTGTGTAGCTAAAATCGATAGCATCATCAACAACATGGAAGATGCTTCCATTTCGTTGCTTGACCTTTTGGTAAAACATAACATGAAAAAATAATAAGGAGTATTGAAAAATGGGTAAAACAGGAAAAATAGTTACGATAGTACTGTGGGCTCTACTCATTGTTTCAGCAATACTTGTCGTTTCGTTGATGGTTAACATTAACGAGGAAGTTGACACTGATCCTGCAATGAATAGTTGGGTAAACTCCAACTTGGTATGGGCTTACATACTTTTAGCTTTCGGGGCTGGTGTAGCAGTTATTTCATCTTTGCTACACATGTTCACCGATAAAAAAGCGGCTAAAAATGGTATAATTTCTCTCATATTTCTTGGTGCCGTTTTCTTGGTAGCATATTTACTGGCCTCACCTGAGATTCCTCAGTTTCCAGGCGTAGATAAATTTATTACTGACGGAACATTAAATGAGAGTGTGTCTAAATTGGTAGATACTGGATTGTATGCAACTTATATTCTTATCGGATTAGCGATAGTTTCAGTTGCATCATCTTCAGTAATGCGTTTAATTAAGTAATCAGTTTCGTGGTAATTAAAAACAGGAAAAGTTATGTCTAGAAAAATGCCGGAAATACCGTCTGCCTCGCTGGCAGATATCGCATTCATGTTGCTGATCTTTTTCCTGGTAACAACCACGATGGACGTTGACAGCGGTCTTCGAAGGAGACTTCCGCAATGGGTCGATAAAGAACAGGAAGATGATACGGACATCAACGAACGTAACATCTTTGTAGTTCTGGTAAATAAAAACAACGACTTGTTGGTAGAAGGAGACTACGAACGTATTGACAATCTTCGCGAAAGGGCAAAAGAGTTTATGGAAAATCCATTTGACGATGCAAACCTGCCCGAGAAAGAACCTAAGGAAATACCTTACTTCGGTGAAGTAATGGTTACCAAAGGTGTTATTTCTCTGCGAAATGACCTTGATACTCAATACGGAACGTATCTCGCTGTACAAAACGAGCTGGTTGCTGCCATTAATGAGTTAAGAGATGAGTTGGCAATGAGAAAGTGGGGAAAACCTTACAGTAATCTTGACAGTGAACAACAAGACGCTGTTCGGGAGATTTACCCGCAGAAGATCTCAGAAGCTGAACCTAAAGGAAAAATCTAAAAGGAATAAGAGATGAGTAAATTTAGAAAAGATGGTGGGAAGGAACTTCCTCCAATTTCGACGGCTTCTTTGCCGGATATCGTGTTCATGCTTTTATTCTTCTTTATGGTTAGTACGACAATGCGTGAAGTAACTTTAAAAGTAAAGATGCGCCTTCCGGAAGCTACAGAATTAAGCAAACTGGAAAAGAAATCTTTGGTAAGTTACATCTACATTGGAGAACCTCAACCTCAGTTTCAGAAAACATTTGGAAAAGCACCACGTATTCAGTTAAACGATCAGTTTGCTGATGTAAGCGAAGTTCAGGATTATGTAATTGCTGAACGTGAAGCAAGAGTGGAAGCAGAACGTCCGATGATTGTTACGTCTCTGAAAATTGATGAAAATACGAAGATGGGTATTGTGAACGATGTTAAGCAGGAATTGCGTAAGTCGGCCGCATTGAACATCAACTATTCATCAAGGAGAAGAGCTGAGCGATAAAACTCGATCAATGCTATATACAAAAAAGGGAAGCGATGCTTCCCTTTTTTGTTGCTGTTAACCAGCAGCTTATTTTCTTTTCTTTCTCTTCTGCCGCGCTTTTGTTCTTGCAAACTTGTCGTCAAAAGAGCGTTTCGAACTCTTATGTCTTTTCTTCTGATGAAAGGCCCCCTGGAAAGTAGGATCGTCTATTTTTCGCTGCCTGTCAATTTCCCGAAGCTGTTGCTGGTTCTCACCAAATTCAGTTTCCAAAACTTCCACCTCTTCCGGAAGTGGCAACAGCTCAATATTGGTACGAATCAGTTTCTGGATTTTTTCCCAATGCCATTCATCCGAAGGATCAATCAATGTAATGGCATCGCCCTTATTACCGGCCCTCGCTGTACGGCCAATTCGGTGAATGTAGTCGTCGTAGTCATTCGGCAAATCAAAATTAATTACATGACTCACCTGGCTTACATCCATTCCTCGTGCCGAAACATCGGTGGTAATCAATATCCTGACTTCTCCGTTTTTAAAAGCCTGAATAGAGTTAATCCGTGAGTTCTGCGCTTTGTTGGAGTGAAGAATACGTTTCTCTCCTTCTGCTTTTCTTTCGATCACCCGGAAAACTCCCTCGGCATGTTCCTTGGTCTTCACAAAAATGACGACCCGGGTAAATTTCTCTTCGTCTTCCAGTAAATGCTTTATCAGGTTCAGCTTGGTCCTGTAGTTGGGAACATTGTAAGCCTTTTGAGTTACCAGATCCACAGGAGTGGCAGATGGTGCCATCTCCAGCTTGTCGTAATGATCCAGAAATTCGGCAGCAAGCTTTTCAATGGCTTCCGAGAAAGTAGCAGAGAATAGAAGATTTTGCCGTTTTGCCGGAATGATCTCCTGCAACTGGCGTAATTGCGGCATAAATCCCATGTCAAGCATCCGGTCAGCTTCGTCAATAACCAGGTACTTTATCTTTTTCAGTTTCAGCGCTCCTACCTTGTACAAATCCATTAACCGCCCCGGGGTTGCCACCAGGATATCAACTCCCGGTTCAAGCAAGGCCGCATGTTTTGTCCAGCCTATTCCCCCGAATACGGCAGCGTGTCTCAGCTCCGAATAGGAGGTCAGCTCTTCAATGTCCTCTCCCACCTGAATAGACAATTCGCGGGTAGGAACCACAATCAATACACGGGGGTCGGTTCCTTCAGGCTTTTGTAAGCGCGTTAAAAGAGGCAGCAGGTAAGCCGCCGTTTTTCCGGTGCCAGTCTGAGCGACACCCACAATATTCACCCCTGAATTTATTTTTGGAATAGCATGTTCCTGAATCGGTGTTGGCGTTGTAAAACCGATGTCATCCAACGACTTCAGTATCGACTTTGCTACTTTTAATTGTTCAAATGTTTTCTTCATTTCATTTTTGTTGTCACCAATCAATGGTATTCGATGTAACTCGCAAACACCGACATTCTTTTGAGAAAGTCAATCTGTGAGCTCATTTCATGCCGCAAAAATAGAAAACTTAAATGAGAATGAGTGATTTAACTGCAAATCACTTTAAACGATACATTTTACCGGGTAAAGCCTGAATAACATTTTGGAACTCAAGATTCAACAACATCGCGGAAACACGGCTCACCGGAAGCTGAATTTCGGCAGAAATCTGATCGATAAAAAGTTCTTTCTCCTTCAACAGCAAATCCACCACTTTCTGTTCTTCTGGCTTTAATTCAACAAACAAGCTTGATTGCACCGCCTCTTTCCTGACAGCCGCTTCCCAGCCCATAAAATATTCCAGGTCTTCAATTCCCTCGATTAAGGTTGCGGCGTTATTTCGAATCAATTGATTGCACCCTTTCGAATAAACATCGCCCGAACGCCCGGGAAAAGCAAAAACATCCCGGTTATACGACGAAGCAATATCAGCGGTCACCAGCGCACCTCCTTTTTCTGCCGACTCCACTACAATGGTTGCATCTGCCAAACCAGCAATAATGCGGTTTCGTTTCAGAAAATTCTGCGGATCTATTTTTGTCCCGCTCGGGAAATCGGTTAACAGGCCACCATTCTCCAGCATATTAACAGCCGTTTCGCGGTGCAAAGCAGGATACAGGCGATCCAATCCGTGCGCTACCACACCCACTGTTGAAATATTATTTTTCAGAGCCGCCCGGTGCGCGTGAATATCAATTCCATAGGCCAGGCCGCTCACCACCAGTATGTCGTAGCCTCTTTCTGCAAATGCACTCACCAGATCGTCGATCATACGCTTTCCGTAATCAGTGGCGTTCCGGGTCCCCACGATGCTAATAACACGCTGCTTATCGGGATTAAAATTGCCCTTGTAATAAATCAATATTGGCGAATCCACACAGCTTTTCAGTCTTCGCGGATAGCCCGGATCGGTGTAAAAGGCAGTTTTTATTTCATGTTTCTGAATATACTCCAGTTCTTTTTCAGCCTTCTCCAGTACCTTGGAATTGCGAATTCTCTGGGCGTTCTGCTCTCCTATTCCCGGAATTTTCTTCAGCGCACTCAGCGACGAACTAAAAATTCCTTCCACGCTCCCCACATAAGCCACAAGATTTCTGGCCAGGATTCCACCGATCCCGGGCAACATTGAAAGTGCAATTTTATATTTGAGGCTTTCTTCCATGCAAGGGGTTTAGCTCCGAAGTATTTTGGACAGGCTGTCTTTCATTTTCTGACGGTCTTCTAAAGGCAAGGCCGATAAACTTACCGAGGGATATTCGGCAATTCCGTTCCTGGTTCGCACCAAAAAAGTCAGATCAGAGAGCTTTCCAAACAGTGAATCCTCAAAATGTGCATTCTGAAGAATAGTATGTGGAAACTCAATTGAATGATAGGATTTCGATCCAAAACTAATGGCTTTGTAGTACCTTAATACGATCCGTCCATGTTCATCGTTAAATTGTAAATACTGGTAGTCAGCCACATGGAAAAACAAATACCAGATAGAAAAAACGCCCACACCGGCTAATCCGAAAATGGTGTAATCAAGTAAAAACAATGCAAGACTTATTAAAGCAATCACAATACTCACCAGAAAAAAAATTCGTTTATACCTGGTGGCCCTCCTCCTATTCGTAATCTTCATTCTTCGTTATTAAAATTCTAAGACTTATCTGACCGGCTCCGGAAACAAATCCGAAACCCATTTTTATTATAACTTTAACGCAATTTAGCAGCAACATATGGGAAATTCAACAATTTATTCCAAAATATTATACGCACGCAATTTGGAAGCTGAACTCAAAGCTTACATCGAAAAATACCCAAAAGGGAAAGTGTTTCTGGCTACCGAAACTACGATGAACCAGCTTTGGCTCCCCCGGTTCAATGCTTTCTTTGAAGAATCGGGCGTAAAGAAAGTGGTAATTCCCGCCGGTGAACACAACAAAAAAATTGAGTCGGTAGGTAAAATATGGGAATTTCTTTCGCACAACGGTTGCGACCGCAAATCACTTCTAATTAACATTGGCGGAGGAATGCTCACTGACTTGGCAGGCTTTGCAGCTACAACGTTCAAACGCGGAATCGATTTTCTGAACATCCCTACCACCCTGCTTTCGCAAGTGGATGCCTCGGTGGGTGGAAAAACAGGCATTAATTTCAGCGGTTTGAAAAACGAAGTGGGAACATTCAAAGAGCCCATTGCCGTTATTATCAACACCGATTTTCTGAAAACGATTGACCGCGAGAATTTGGTTTCGGGTTTTGCCGAGATGATCAAACACGGGTTAATCCATAATCCGGAGCATCTGGAAGAACTCAAGCCTTTTGACTTCGACAACATCGATTACGACCATCTTCAGGAAATCATCCGGCATTCGGTGAATGTAAAGGAATACTTTGTTGCCAACGATCTTACAGAAAACAACATCCGCAAGGCACTGAATTTCGGGCACACCGTTGGGCATGCATTTGAAAGCCTGGCCATGGAGCAGAAACGCCCGGTACTGCACGGGTATGCAGTGGCCTACGGAATGATTGCAGAATTGTACCTATCGGTAAAAATGTGTGCATTCCCGGAAAATGAATTGAAAACACTGACACAGTGGATGCTGAGTATCTACGGTAAATTCGAAATTTCGGAAAGCGATTTTGAACGCCTTTACCAGCTGATGACACACGATAAAAAGAATGAATCGGGACGCATCAATTTCACGCTGCTTCCGGAAATCGGGCAAATTGCCATCAACCAAAATTGCAGCAAAGAATTGATACAGGAAGCACTTGAATATTACCGGAACCTGTAATCCCATTTTTAGTTGAATCAAAAAGTTAGAATTTACAGCCTATGAATTACCAGATTTCAGCAGCTATAAAAAACTTGTCGGGAACCATCCAACTACCGGCGTCGAAAAGTATCAGTAACCGGGCTCTCATCATTCATGCCTTGAGTTACAGTCCCTACCCGATCCACAATCTTTCGGACAGCGACGACACCAAGGTGCTGCAAGCCGCACTTTTTTCGAACTCAAATAAGTTTGACATTGGTCATGCCGGAACCGCGATGCGTTTTCTGACTGCCTTTTTGGCTAAAGTGGTTGGGGAATGGGAAATAACCGGCTCGGAGCGGATGAAACAACGCCCCATTAAAATTCTGGTAGATGCTTTAACCGAACTCGGCGCCAACATTGAATACCTGGGCGAGGAAGGTTGCCCGCCACTCAAAATATTTGGTTCGCACTTAAAAGGGAAAACCATACAGCTCGACGGCAGCGTATCAAGCCAGTACATTACGGCCTTGTTACTGATTGCGCCCACGCTCGAAGGTGGATTGACCTTAAATCTTAGAGGCGATATAACTTCGCGCTCCTATATAAAACTTACACTGGAATTGATGGCCAAATTTGGGATTCGCTACCAGTGGCATAAAAACGAGATTATCGTTCCCGAACAGCGCTATTTCCCGATCGATTATACCTGCGAAGCCGACTGGTCGGGAGCTTCGTACTGGTACCAGATCATGGCACTGGTTGATTCGGGCGAAATACTCATGGAAAACCTGGTGCTCAACAGTCTGCAGGGCGACGCCGACATTGCCGCCTGGTTTGAGCATTTTGGCGTGGAATCCATTCAGGAGAAAAGCGGGGTGATCCTCAGCAAAACAAAAAACAACCAACCCGATCGTCTGGATCTTGACTTCATCGAAAACCCGGATGTAGCACAAACCATGGCTTGTTTGTGTGTGGCGAAAGGCATTCCTTTTCATTTTACGGGATTGAAAACGCTGAAAATAAAGGAAACCGACCGCATTGCGGCTTTGCAAAACGAACTCGCCAAATTCGGAGCTACCCTGGTTGAACCGGCGCATGGTGAACTTGCCTGGGACGGAAAGCTCGACATGGAGACAAAAGAAGAACTTCCGCTGGTAAAAACCTACCACGATCACCGGATGGCGCTGGCGTTTGCACCTATGGCACTGGCCGGACTTCCGATGCGAATTGAAGACCCGATGGTGGTCACCAAATCCTATCCCGGATTCTGGAGCGATCTGAAAAAGATCGGCTTTGAGGTTTCAGAATAAAAAGTTTTGATGTGAGTATGGAGTATTAAGTATTGAACAACTTCAATTTCCGGGACTCAATACACACATCTCATTACTCACTACTATAAAAATCCTATCTCTTTTTCCGAAAAAAGTCCTGCATCAGTTCGCGGCATTCGGTTTCCAGAACTCCGCCCAGCACTTCGGTTTTGGGATGAAGCGCCTGTGCAGCGTATTTCTTGAAACCCCTCTTTTCGTCGTGCGCACCAAAAACCACTTTGCCAATCTGCGACCAGCCCAGCGCACCGGCACACATCACACAAGGCTCGAGTGTAACATACAAAACACAATCATTCAAATATTTTCCGCCCAGCAAATTGGCAGCCGCAGTAATCGCCTGCATTTCGGCATGAGCCGTTACATCGTTCAGCGTTTCGGTGAGATTGTGGGCACGTGCGATAATTTTCCCGTTCGCAACTACCACCGCCCCTACCGGAACCTCCCCTTTGTCGTACGCCTGCAAGGCTTCCGCAAAAGCCTTTTTCATAAAATATTCGTCGTTAAATGGCTCAATCATGGCTGTAATATCTCTTAGGTTCTTTTTTTGTTTTTCGTTATTCCACACATCGGCTTCCATCCGGTGCATTAATCTTGGTTATCACACAAGTTAAGGCGACAAATGTCGGACAAAATTGCCAAAATCTTCTTATTTTCGCAACCGAATAAAAAGACAGACATCATGTACAGAACACATACTTGCGGCGAGCTTCGTATCGAAAATGTAAACCAAGAAGTTACCCTTTCAGGTTGGGTGCAGCGCATCCGCGACCTGGGAGCCATGAGCTTTATCGACTTGCGCGACCGCTACGGAATTACACAATTGGTAGTTGACGAACAGACCGATGCCTCAGTGGCTTCGATGCTGGACCAACTGGGCCGCGAATTTGTGATTCAGGCAAAGGGTACCGTTCGCGAACGTTCGAGCAAAAACAAGAACATTCCAACCGGTGAGATCGAAATTGCCCTGAGCGAAATCAACGTTTTGAGCCAATCGGATATTCCTCCGTTTACCATTCAGGACGATACCGATGGTGGCGACGAACTGAGGATGAAATACCGTTACCTCGATTTGCGCCGTGCTCCCGTACGTGATAACCTGATTTTGCGTGCGAAAATGGCACACGCCGTTCGCAATTACCTGAATGCAAGAGATTTTATTGAAACCGAAACTCCGGTTCTGATCAAATCGACTCCTGAAGGTGCCCGCGACTTTGTAGTTCCGTCGCGTATGAACGCCGGCGAATTTTATGCACTGCCGCAATCGCCGCAAACATTCAAACAGTTGCTGATGGTGGCCGGTTTCGACCGCTACTACCAGATTGTAAAGTGTTTCCGCGACGAAGACCTGCGTGCCGACCGTCAGCCTGAGTTTACCCAGATCGACTGCGAAATGTCGTTTGTGGAACAGAAAGACGTACTCGAAATGTTCGAAGGCCTTACCAAGTACATGTTCAAGGAAACGCTGGGTGTTGAAGTGGAAGATTTTCCGTGGATGCCTTACAGCGAAGCCATGGAAAAATACGGTTCGGACAAACCTGATACCCGTTTTGAAATGCTGATCAGCGAGCTGACCGAAACTGTAAAAGGAAAAGGTTTTGGCGTGTTTGATGCAGCCGAATACGTTGGAGCGATTGCTGCCAAAGGTTGTTCGGAATACACCCGCAAACAGCTTGACGGGCTGACTGAGTGGGTAAAACGTCCGCAAATTGGCGCCAAAGGTTTGGTGTATGTAAAATGCAATGCCGACGGAAGCTTCAAATCGTCGGTTGATAAATTTTATTCGGAAGAAGACCTGAAAACCTGGGCAGAGATTACCGGTGCCGAAGCAGGCGATCTTATCCTGGTCATGTCGGGCGACAAAGAGCACATCCAGGAAGCACTGGGTTCGCTGCGTCTCGAAATGGCCAACCAATTGGGGCTACGCGATAAAAACGTTTTCAAACCTTTGTGGGTGGTCGACTTCCCGCTGCTGGAATGGGACGAAGACACACAACGTTTCTACGCCAAGCACCATCCGTTTACTTCGCCAAAGCCCGAAGACATTCCGCTGCTCGACACCGATCCGGGAAAAGTTCGCGCCAATGCCTACGACCTGGTAATCAACGGGGTTGAAATCGGTGGTGGTTCGGTACGAATCTTTAATTCGGAGTTGCAGGCAAAAATGTTTGACAAACTGGGCTTTACTCCCGAACAGGCACAGGCACAGTTTGGCTTCCTGATGAACGCCTTTAAATTTGGTGCGCCGCCACATGCCGGTATCGCCTTTGGTTTCGACCGTTTGGTATCGATGTTCGCCGGGCTGGAGACCATCCGTGATGTGATCGCTTTCCCGAAAAACAATGCCGGCCGCGATGTGATGATCGACTCGCCTGCGCCAATTGCCAACGAACAGCTTGACGAACTGAATTTGGTGATCGATCTAAAAGAAAAGAAATAATATACCTATCCAAAATAGTTGAAAGGCATCTCCGCGAGGAGGTGCCTTTTTTATAGCAGATAACACAGCCGTCCGACTTACTCGTCCTCCTCATAGTAATATGAGTAATCAATACCCAACATAAACATCTCACGGTCGTTTATTTTGTTAGTAAGCGATTTCTCTAGTAATGATTTCAGAACACTACTTTTAGTTGGACTTAAAACCATTGCATTCATGTAATCTTGCTTGCTTATTTTACTCCAATCAACACATTTTTTGAGGCGTTTTTTTAGTATTAAATCCAACCATATTCTGGCACTCCTGCCATTGCCTTCCATAAAAGGATGGGCAATATTCATTTCTACATATTTGTTTACAATTTCGTCGAATGTAGTTTCGGGCATCGTTTCTATTTCTCTTAATGTGTTGCCTAGAAAGTGGGATACTGCAAATTGGAAACCTCCTTTTGAGATATTTTTCTGTCTTATCTGCCCCGCAAAATCATACAACCCGCCAAATAAATAAGCATGTATTTGCTGCAATCCTTTAGTTGTACCAACTTCTATGCTATTGATAAAAGAACTTTCAAACATAGCATATGCTTTTATTTTGCTTTTCCCATCTACACTCTCGTCACTGTATGTAAACCATTCGATAAATCGGTTTGCCTTTTTACCCGGAAACTCTTTCCCTAATGCAATAATACCGTTGTAATCCAACACGTCGGCTAAACGCTTTTTACCATCGGGTGCAAGAATTTTCAACTGGGTAGTAGCACTAACCACTTGGCTGTTTTCTTTCTTCAACCTGGCTTTGAGGTACTTCCAGTAGTTGCGGGTTTTGGCATAATCATCCTGGTTGGTAAGAACGGCAACAATATCCAACACCGAAAACCACCATTTGGCGTTTTCGTCGTCCCAAATGGCACGAACTTCCCGGTCATCAAAAAAACGTATGGATATTTTTGCATTACTCATAATGGCAATGTTGGCTATTCTTCATATCTAAGATTCTCTATCCAAAGTTAAAATAAATTCTATCTCGTAATTTTCTCTGCGTTGTTAGGTCCGCCAACCACCAATATCATTGTTTTTATCCAAGTTCAGCAGTCGTTGCATGGTAGCCCGTTGTTTGGAAATTCATGCTTTTGCAAACAAGCACGCGAGGGGACTCGCGCGGGAGCGGGGGTGCCTTTTTAGTTGCCTATGGCCGGCTATTTCAATTTAAATTTAAAATATTCCGTTCTTTCCTGTTTGTTTTTGTCTTCTTTTCTGTAAAAAGATACTTCCATTGTTTTTTGATTGCAATCATATACGTTGTGGTAAACGGTTCGTACTGTAACCGATGGAGGAGTTTTATACATCTCCTGCCGAACAAATACCTTTGAGTTTATTTTTTTGATGGAGTCATTAGAAACTTTTCCACTGTAAGTACTGATGGCTTCACTGAGTGTTTTATACCGGGCAAATGGGCACGACAAGTCATTGCTTTTCGGGAATGTGTAGATTGCAGGGTATTTATGCAAAGGGAAATTGGTGAGTATTTGTATTTCCGAATTTCCATCCGTGAAAAAGTCCTGATTGTGTTCGATTGGATATTCCCAAACAAACGAATTCCCGAATTTATCTGCTATCAGCAAATGGGTCGGAAGAATCATCCGAAAGTGTTTATTGCATAAAAGCATTTCTTTTGCTTCCTCAGCTGTTTTGCAATTGTCGAGCAGCTGCTGAACAACAAGCATTTCATTAATACCCACACCTGAATCCATACTTGGCTTGTAGGCGTTTTCGTTTAGCACATCGCCGTGAAGATGAGTAACCGCCAGCCCTTCAGAGTTAATTCCATCCAGCGCCAATCCATATAATTCAAAACAAAACATTACCAAAGAAGAATATCCGCTATTAGGATGTAGCTCCAGAACGTATGGCTTCTCCATTATTTTGGTGCTATTTTTTTGCGCGCTGTCGCCGGCTGACTGAGGGATGCAAACAAGTTCCAAATCGGCATTTCTGCTTATTATCCCTGTCTCCGTTTCGGTAGAACAAGGAGGGTAGTAAACCGCCGAACACATTGGAATGGCTAATGTGATACCAAAACAGGAATAATCGTGTTCAGCCTGTTGAATGTCTTCGCCAAAAGCACTGGCGAAACCAGCCATCCGATCGAAATGTGCCGGGTAATTCTTTTTTAAGTAAGTATACTGAGCATCGCGTTTGGAGGTTGACGACCATTTGGGCATTTGGAGCGAATGCCTGTTTTTTGCAAGTTCGCCAAGCTTATTTCCAATCCCGAAGTTGGTACCTGACAAGCGAATGTGTTTTACGTTTGCATAATCGCCTTGTCTGTCATGTAAAGTAAACTCTTCAAATTTTAAAGCCATTTTTTAGGTACAAAAAAATACAAACGCAGCTTAGTTATCGTTTACATTTGTTGATAAGTTGCTTTCGTGCCCTACTTAGTTGAGTAGGAGTAATTCCTAAAAAACTGGCGATGTAATAATGTGGTATTCGATTTATCAGCTTAGGATATTCCTTCAAAAAAAGTTCATATTTTTCTAATGAGTCCAAATTCTGAAGGGCGACTAATCGTGACTGTAATTGTATGTTTAATTTTCGAAATGCCAGTGCAATTACTTCTGTAATATCCTGGTCTTTGTTCAGGTGAGACATAACTTCGGAATAGTCAGCCATTAAAACTTCACATTCTTCCAATGCCTGGACCGAAACCGGGGCATTCGCATTGGGAATATAACTTCCAATCACCATATCACCTTCCTGGTAAAAATGCGTTGTAATTTCATTGCCATCGTTATCGGTAACAAAACCCCGCATTACACCTTTCGTTAACCGGGCTATCCTTGTACACGGATTTCCACATTTCAGAAAGAATTCCTCATTTTCTATGGTCTCAATATTATGAAGAGATTCTATAATCATTTTCGGCAAATTACTAAAATGTTCCAACACAAAAGCTTGCTAACGGTCACCCGGCAGAGCAGGCAAAAGGGAGTTTCACCCACAGCCTCTCATCCGGCTCTTGTTGTACAACAACAAACGTTTCATGTAGTTATAACTATTTGCCGGAAATTAAATAAGCCGAAGTTGCTTTCGACCCAAACTACCACGCGCCGAAGCGGGGTATTTTAAAATAACACCTACAATTCTTCTTCAATAAGCTTTTTAAGTTCTAATGCTTTTTCTTTTAGCCCCTTGTATCTTGAAATACTTGTTTTAATAAGAAATATTCTTACCCCTGTCAAAGCATATAATTTTGGATCTGTTAATAAATCATGATTTGAGGCACTTATAAACTTAGGTAAATACTCAAGACTTTCTTCATTATGGTGTTTAAAATCCCAGTCTTTAATAAACTCCAGATCTTCTATTAATCCATTATAATTAATAATCTCTTTACGAAGCTCAAAATTTTCAATAATATCTAAACTTCCAGAGGATTGCAATGATTCAAAAGTTGCTGTTTTTAGATCTTGTGCATAAACAGAATATATCGCTGATCCTATGTATTCTTTTAATGAATCAATATTTTGGTTCTGTCCTCTTATTAGATTAGTAACTTTATGTAAAGACTGATCTATATTGCCAATTTTTATCAAGATTGTATCTAATTTCGGAATATCATCATTGATTTCATCCAGGAAAGATTCCAAAAATATTAACTCACGTTTTTGTTCTTTTCTGTTTTCAGAGTATTTATCAATTGAAAAGGCAACTGAAATGCCTAAAATCACTATTACCAACTCAATAACATGGTTTAACCATTTAATATCTTTCATACAATCAATTTAATCTTAATGAATTATTCTTCGTGTGAATTTATAATAAACCAAATAATGTTATACATATGAGAATATGGCGTATGCAGCGTAACGTACGTGTATGATGCAATGCATTATACACGCGGGTAGGCTCAGCCTGTTAATTTATTAAATTTCAATATTTTGCCTTCATTAATCTGGAAAAGGGAAAGGCTTTCGGTATTTGCAACCGGTAATTTCAATGCATTCGGTATTTCTGGTTTTTAGCTTTCTAAAAATAAACATAAAATTATTTCAGAAGTGAATATTATTTGATAAAACCGGGAAAAATCCAAAAGGAAACCAATATGGCTTGATAATTGGCTGACCCGGCTGCATTTCGTGCCTACGTTTTCAGAAAAAACACGCTACATTTTAGAAAAATCTAGCGTGTTTTTTGTACTTCTGAAAAGCCCTGTTATAAGGCCTTTTCGTACTTCAGCATTTCCTGCTGAACTTTAGCCCAAGCTCCCCGTTGCCAAGAACAAAAAGGTCTCCGATCAATTTTCCATCGCATTGACACGGTCAAAAGCATGTCCGGGCAATTTTTCTTGTCATTGACACGGTCAACGGACTGTCGGAGCAGTTTTTCATGCTATTGACACAGGCAATGACTTGTCCGAACAATTTTTCATCGTATTGACACGATCAAAAGCCTCACCGAGCAATTTTTCACGTCATTGACACGGTCAACAGCCTCTCCGGGCAATTTTTCATGTCATTGACATGGGCAATAACCTTGAAAACATAAACTTCCGGGTAGTCCTTCCTGATTTACTTCCAGCAAACAGCCTCTCCCCCTTTCGCATCTGAAGAAAAAGTAAACTTTCTCAGTTTCAGTGTCAATTTATTCTGAGTTCGGCAAACTTTGCTAAACTTTGCATCCTTATTTCGAAGAAACCAATAGACGTGTCAAACCCCACCACAAAAAGTAACTGATTATGATTTACATGGCAGATACGGCTGATATAGCAGCCTTGAAACATCTATATGAATTCTTTCCGCTGGAAGGAATAACCACCAATCCAACCATTCTGAAAATGGCCGGGCAACCGCTTTCGCTTGCTGTTGACCAGATCAAGGCGATTGTGGGCGACGGGATGATCCACATCCAGGTAATGAGCGAAAATGCCGACGACATTGTGCGCGAAGCCAAGAAATACAAAACGTATTTTGATTTGGGCGACAACTACTACACCAAAATTCCGGTAACACCACAGGGTTACAAGGCGATGTCGATATTGAAAGACGCCGGAATAAATGTAACCGCCACCGCCATTTTCACACAGCAACAGGCGCTGGTAGCCGCCAAAGCAGGGGCCGATTTTGTGGCACCGTACGTAAGCCGTCTGGACAACATTTCGTCGCACGGAATTGACGTGGTGGGCGACATTGCCAAAAACATTATCGAGTACGAACTCAACACCAAGGTGCTGGCGGCGAGCTTCAAAACCGTTGACCAGATTTACCGCGTAAGCATGAAACGCGCGCACTCGGCCACCATCAGCCCGGAGATACTGATGCAGCTGATCAAACACCCGATGACCGACATCAGCGTAAAAACCTTTTTGGAAGACGGCCAGGGCTTGTACGACGTGGAGTTTTAAGCGATAGCAAAGCATTGTATTTTTTTATTCAGCACCTCCTGCTTATCTTTCCGCTTCAAAACACGTAAAATGAAGCGGAAAGTTTATTTTTTATCCACCTGCGATACCTGCCGGCGAATTATGAAAGATGTGGGAGTTGACGACAGCTTTGAACAGCAGGACATCAAATTCTCGCCCGTAACCGACGAACAGGTGGAGCATTTCTACCGTTTTACCGGCAGTTACGAAGAGCTGGTGAACAAGCGCGCCCGCAAACTAAAAGATGCGCTGGCCGAAGCCCCGGTAAAAACTGACGCCGACTACAAAGCACTGCTGCTAAGCGACTATACTTTTTTGAAACGCCCCGTTTTTGAAATCGACGGTGAACTGTTTATCGGGAACGCAAAAAATACCGTGGAAGCGATAAAAGCAAAACTGAAAGCGTGAGCAGGGACAATCCGTTTAGCTCTTTTCCTTCACCAGCTTATTTCGGCGCCACAAATACAAGCTCCAAAACAGCAGCATACCCAAAGGCAGCACAATCTTCAGCGAAAAGGGATAAGCCGAGAAATGCGTTAGGTAAACCGGGCCATTAAGTGGGAAGAATCTTACAATACTGCCGTCGGTAACCGACAGAAAAAAAGTGGGATTGAACAGAAGGATGCCGCAAATCCACAGCACTTTTCTTTTTAGCCCCTTCCGGAAAACGACAAACAACAAGGTGAGCACGTTGAGCAGCGAAATCACATACATATTTATATAATACATCGCCGAAACCCAGCACCGGTCAACCAGGCTGTCAGCTTGTGCCGCTTCCTGCCGTTCCATTTCAATCAACATATTCTGCGGGTCTGTTTTGGCAGATCGAAAGGAAACGTGCTTGCTTTGGTAGCCTTCTTTCGACAGCAACATCTCCAACGCACCTGTCGAACCATGCATCACCCTGTGATAGGAATAGTACCCGGCACTGTCGGAGTAAACCGTATCGATGTTTTTCATGTTGATTTTTACCTCGCTGAGCGGCTGGCGGGTCTCCTTGTCAATTACCTGTCCTTTCGATGAAAACAGCGTATCGCACGAAGTCAGCAACAAAAGCGCAAAAACGGGAACAAGAAAGCGGTTCAGTATCTTCATGTAATCGGTTTTAGTTTGTTATTTGGTTTTATGATCGCTTGCGACTTTGCAAGCAGGTCTCTAATTTAACGGAAAGTCAAGCACTTCACAACTTCTGCCAACATATTAGGCAACATAATTTTATACAAAAGCGGACGATTGTTTTTTATTCCAATTAATTCTCCGCTAAAACAAAACCCCGCGGCGAACAATCACTCCGTCCTCATCGTTTTGATAGTACGATTTCCACAACGGAAATGCAGAACAAAACACCGTAAGCGATGACAAGTAAAATAAAACGCATCCAGCGACTTGGTTTTCCGTGGACCACACTCGATCCTTTCCTGTTTTGTGTCCACCACCTCGATCATTACCCCAAAGCCAACAACGAAATGGGGCCCGCCGCCTCGTTACAGGGCCGCAACATCGGTAACGACTTTGTAATAAAAGATGGCTGGCGCATGTACCACGGCGATAAAGTTCCGGGATTCCCGGCGCACCCGCACCGTGGTTTCGAAACCGTTACCTTTGTTTTACAAGGAATGGTGGATCATGCCGACTCGGCTGGCGGCGCCGGCAGATACGGCAACCGCGATGTGCAATGGATGACCGCCGGCAGCGGTTTGCAACATTCCGAAATGTTTCCTTTGCTGGATGAAGAAAACAAAAACACCACCGAGCTTTTTCAGATTTGGCTCAATCTTCCGGCTTCAAAGAAATTTGTAACACCCGCTTATAAAATGCTTTGGAGTGAAGAGATTCCGGCCCCGGTGTTTGAAGACGCCAACCGCAGGAAAACCACCGTTGATGTGGTGGCAGGTACTATCGCCGATGTTCAGACTGCGGAACCGGCACCCGATTCGTGGGCATCCGACAAAGAGCACGAAGTCGCCATCTGGCAGCTGAACATGGAAGAAAACGCTTCCTGGGAGATTCCGCTTGCAAGCCCCGAAGTAAACCGGATGTTGTATTTCTTTGAAGGAGATTCGATAACACTCGATGGTCAAACAATTGAACCGGGACATGCGATTGAGCTGGATGCATCGCAACAGGTGACAATCGAAAACGGAACGAAGAAAAGTCGTCTCCTCATTCTTCAGGGAAAACCGATTGGCGAACGAGTGGTTCAGTACGGCCCCTTCGTAATGAACTCGGAAGCTGAAATTCAGCAGGCCTTTAACGACTACCGCCTCACCGAATACGGCGGCTGGCCTTGGCCACGCACCGACCAGGTTTTCGAAAAAACAAAAGGGCGCTTTGCCCACTTTTCAGACGGGACAGAGCTTATTAAAGCCTAAATCAGAAGCACTTTTTTACTTTTTCAATAAATTCAGGCAAATCACTTTTACAGCAAAGTCTCCGGAATAAAATAAATTTACCTTCGCAGTTATCCAGAAATGAATGTTTTGAAGCCAAAACAAACAAATACCTTCACCAACCAATAAGTTCAAAAATGAAGTTTATCGTTCCATCTCTGCTGATTCTATTCTTTGCCGGCTTAGTCCTGAACGGCACGGCACAAACTAAAAAAGACAGAAAGCAACAGGCCAAACACCTGAGTACGTTTGAGCAGGAAACACTCACCTACGATAATTTGCCGGTACTGATGCCTTACAACCGGTGGATCGATCCGGCGGGCGAACAGCTTTATTTTGGCGATTCAAACCTGGAAAACCACGCGCTTGATTGTGCCGCATCTCCCGACGGGAAATGGGTAGCCGTGGAAGGACGGTATTCCGTTGTGATCATTTCAACCGAAAAAAACAAAATCGTTGAACGCGTAACGTTAAAAGATCTAGTTGGCGAAAGTGTGATGAATACTTTTTCGGGAATCAGCTGGCTTGGCGACGAACTTTTCGTTAGCGCTTCAGGGCGAGGAAAATCCTATGTAATAAAAGCCCACTGGAGCGGCCGCAAGTTAAAACTGGTTGATAAATACAGTTTTGATGCCGTGCCGCCTGCATCTTCAGCGCTTCCCAACGAACTGGCAGTGGAAAAGGAAAAGGGATCGACTGTGTTTTATGTAGCTTTAAACGGCAACAATCAACTGGTAAAGCAAAATGCCGAAACCGGCGCTGTACTCTGGACTACTGCAACCGGTGTCGCGCCTTACGGAGTGGTTAAAACGGCCGGAAAAATATATGTGACCAACTGGGGAGGTGCCATTCCCGATGAAAACGATAAAAATGTGGCAGGCGTTCCGTGGGGCTCGGCAAAAGTAGACCCGCAAACGGGAGCTACCCGCGAGGGAACAGTCTCGGTTTTTAATCCCGAGACCGGTGCCTTGATCAGCGAGATTATCGTAGACCTCCATCCCAATGATATCATCACAAGCCCTGACGAACGTTTTGTATACGTGGCAAATGCCAACAGCGACGCAGTTTCGGTAATCGACACAAAAACCGACAAAGTGATAGAAACCATTCCGGTGAAGCTGGGGGAACAAAAGAATCCTTACTTTGGCGATTCGCCCAACGGTTTGGGAATCACTTCGGATGGAAAGACTCTTTATGTCGCCAACGGAATGGACAATGCACTCGCTGTGATTGAACTTGGCAAAAATGCGTCGTCTGCCTCCAAACCGGCAGAGAGTAAGATCGCCGGTTTTATTCCTACGGGAGCCTACCCGGGAGGCGTTTGTGTGTTGAACGACTCGTATTTGTACGTGCCCAACATTGAGGCAGAAGGCGCCCGCATTTCCACTGTTTCAGAAGAAAGTGGACTTAAATCCTACAACAGTCACCGGATGATGGCTTCGGTTTCTGTTATTCCGGTTCCTGATAAATCGCAACTCGCCCAATACACCGAAAAAGTAAAAACTAACAACCAGTTTTTCAGGGTTGCCTTGTCGAAAAAACTTCCGCGGAAGAACATTGCCCCCGTGCCGGTCCCCGCCCGAATCGGAGAACCATCGGTATTCAAACACGTGGTATACATCATCAAGGAGAATCGCACCTACGACCAGATATTGGGAGACATGCAAGAAGGCAACGGAGAACCTTCACTTTGTAATTTTGGCGAACAAGTAACACCGAACACGCATAAAATCTGCCGCAACTTTTTACTGCTCGATAATTTTCACGCAGCCGGAAAATGTTCGGCTGAAGGGCACCAGTGGACCGACATGGCCATTGTTACCGATTATGTGGAAAAGAATGTGAGGGCGTGGTTCCGCAGTTACCCGCATGTACAAACCGATGCACTGGTTTATGCCCCCACCGGGTTTATCTGGGACAATGCACGCAATCACGGAAAAAGTGTGCGTATCTACGGAGAAGCTTGTGTGCCGCAATTTGACAAAGATGCCAGCTGGACATCCATCTACAACGGTTTCAAAAAGGGCGAAAAGTTTGAATTTACCAACCACACTACGATTGCGCCGGTGAAAGGCATTTTAAGTGAGAACTACCCGGGATATGACAGCCACAAAATACCGGATGTATTGCGTGCCAAAGTTTTTATTGATGAGTTAAACGAATATGAAAAAATGGAAGGCGACCAATGGCCGGAACTGATGGTAGTGGCGCTTCCGAACGATCATACAGGCGGTACGCGCCCGGGATTGCCCACGCCACGTGCCATGGTAGCCGACAACGATCTGGCATTGGGCCAAATTATCGAGGCCATTTCGAAAAGCCGTTTCTGGGAAAATACCGTCGTTTTTGTAACTGAAGACGATTCCCAGTCGGGATGGGACCATGTTTCTGCATACCGCACCGTGGGATTGGTTGTTAGTCCGTACACCCGTTTAGGCGCCACCAACCACACCAACTACAACCAGGTCTCGATGATACGCACCATCGAGCAGATTTTGGGAGTTCCGCCGATGAACATTCAGGATGCCACGGCTATGCCCATGTTTGATTGTTTCAGCACAACACCCGACAATCGCTCTTTCGCGTCGGTACCCAATAAAGTTCAATTGGATGAAATGAATCCGGATCTGTCCAAACTCAGCGGAACAGCACTTCACTTTGCAAAAAAAAGTATGCACCCGCAGTTTGACCGCGTAGATGCCGGAAACGATGCCCTTTTTAACCGGATTATCTGGTCGGCCACTATGGGAGATAAACCTTATCCCGCAAAGTACAGCGGGAAAGACGACGATGACGACGATTAATAAAGGGACGTTCCACCTTTAAACCGGTGATAGTTAAAACGCATTTCTTCTTTTTCCCCCTTTTCTTCCAGTACCACGTATAAGTTGATTTCGTCGTGCGATACCTTTTCAAAAGTAAAACCATCGAAATACACTTTCCCGGGTTCTACTTTTACCAGTCTGAAATCCACGGTCTCATCTTTCTCTTCCCAGCCTTTCAAATCCCCACGAAAATGTTTGAGTCGCAGGATAAGTGTTTTATTTTCTTCCGACAAGGTACACAACTCGTAAAATTGCACCTGGTTATCAACCACCAGCTTAAAGGCACACATCATAGACCCTCCCAACGGAGGCGTCCAAACTTCTTCTACAATTCCACCAAATGCTTTCCCCTGCCAATGTCCCGCCACAAAATCGAGGCATTCGAGCGTCGCTTCCGGGCTATCGGCTTCGTCATTGTAGGTCAACGTGTTTTCAAACTTCTCCTGGGCAAACGTTGCACTGCAAAAAAGTGCCATCATTGAGATAACAAGTAAAACCTTCATAAAATATTGTCTTAAATATTGGAAAATACTTAACTCACATCCAGCTTATCAATCTCGAATTTGCGCATGTTTTTGAATGACTCGAAAACCCGTGCTGCTTTTTCCGGATCACTCATCAGTTGATTCAGAATTTTCGGAAACACCTGCCACGAAACGCCAAATTTATCTTTTAACCAGCCACACATGCTTTCCTCCCCTCCTTCGGTCAACTTCTCCCAGTAATGATCGATTTCCGTTTGATCTTCGCACTCAACCACCAGCGAAACTCCTTCGGTAAAGCTATACTTATGTTCTCCCGGCCCGTCCATTGCAACCAAATCGGCGCCATTCAGGGTGAATTCAGAATACAGAACTTTACCTTCGTTGTCATCTCCTGCCGGGTATTTTTCCATGACCAGAGTCGTAACTCCGTCAAAAATACCGAAATAAAACTCTATGGCCTCGGCAGCTTTCCCGAAAAGTTCCCCCACAAAAAGCATCGACGGAACAATTCTTTGTTCTCCGTCTTTTCTTCCTGACGACGAGATTTGCCACGTCATTCCAAAACGGTCCTTCAACCAGCCGTACCTTTCGCTCCACGGATAAGTATCGATAGGGATAAGAACACTCCCCTCTTTTACCAGTTCATTCCAAATCCTGTCGGTTTCTTCCACCGAATCGCAAGTGGCAAAAAGAGAAATCGCAGGTGTGATGGGAAACATCGGTCCGCCATTTAATGCCATGTGTTTCTTTCCGGCAAGTTCGAAAGTAACCGCTACAGGGCTTTCGGAAATAATGCGCGAGTTCTTAAACAAGGAACAGTAAATTGAAGATGCTTCCTGCGCCTGATTGTCAAACCAGAGACAAGGATAAACGGGTGTTGTCATAGTTCTGTTTTTGTACATCCGCCACAATAATGTCCGGATGTGAATTTATTTCAGCAATATATGGAAAAACAAAACAGCGAAAAAGAGGGGCTATAGCAATTGAAAGTCTGCTGATTAGTAAAATGTTTTATTGAAATAAGACCCCGATTCATAAGAATGGAGTATATTGAAAAAGCTTTATCAGAATGAAACCAAAATTTTATATGAGATGAACGACAGAAGAACCTTTCTAAAATCGCTGGCAGGCCTCACGGCCGGACTAAGTCTTGCTCCATCGTCTTTTGCAAAAGCTTATAACTCGGATCGTTTGGGGGAAGTACTCCCCAAACGTAAACTCGGGAGAACCAACGAATATGTAACTATGCTTGGAACTGGCGGCTATCATGTTGGCTGGACAAGCGAGCGGGACGCGCAGGAGATTATTGAAGCGGCCCTGGAGGGCGGCGTTCGTTTTTTTGACACAGCGGAAAGCTATTCGGCCGGAAGAAGTGAGGAACGCTACGGAAAATACCTCACACCGAACTACCGCGACCTGGTTTTTCTGATGACCAAATCGACCGGGAAGGATGCCAAAACCGTGAGAGAACACCTGGAAGGTTCCTTGCACCGACTACAGGTTGACCAAATTGATCTCTTCCAGGTACATGCGGTTTCAACACCTCAGGATGTGGACAACAGGATTTCCAACGGCGTTTTGGACGTTTTATTAAAAGCCCAACAGGAAGGAAAAGTAAAGTACCTCGGATTTACCGGGCATCAAAATCCGTTTGCCCACAAACGCATGCTCGAAAGAAGTGCAGAAAGCAATATGTTTGATACCGTACTGATGCCTGTGAATGTGCTGGATCAAACCTATTTCAGCTTCACCCAAAATGTTCTTCCGGAAGCCATGGAACGAAACATGGGCGTTCTGGCGATCAAATCGCTGGCCGACGGACGCTTCTTCGCCACTAAAAAAGAAGCGGGCTGGACCACGGAAGACCCTCTCATTCCGAATTACCTGAGTATTAAGGAAGCAATGCATTTTGTTTGGTCATTGCCTGTAACAGTGCTGATTTCGGGAAATGAAAATGCCACGTACATGCGGGAGAAAATCGCATTGGCACGGTCGTTTACTCAACTCAATGCCGAAGAAAGATTGGCACTGATTGAAAAAGTAAAGGAAATTGCTTTAACAGGAAAAATAGAATACTTCAAACAGAAAGAGTCATAAAAAGAAAATCCCGGGGTCAACACCCCGGGATCAAAACTAAACCTAACTAAACCAAACTTATGAAAAAACAGCAAATTGCTGTGAAGTATCTTTATTGTTTCTAAAAAACTGTTTTCTGTCTGACAGTTTAATTGTTTTCATGCTGCAAAACATTTTACAATTACCATGCCAAAAAAATAATCCAAATCCTATTTTATTGAAATGCGATCCACTTTTAACAGTTTTTTACATCTCATCAACTCTCAATCATTTTTTTCAAGAACGTATCAATGTATCTTACAAAAGTCGGACCCAAACAGAGGCTCAAATCTTAATAAATCATAAAAAAGAGAACACAATACTTGAACTCTGATCTCCGGGCAACGTATCATCTTATTATAAAACCGTTTAGCGGTGCCAGAAAATTACCAAGCTGGCTATTTAGACACATTGTAATTTGAAAATTTAAATATCTTTGCGGCAAATCGAGAAAGCCTGCTTTCGAAAAGTTTATAATGGTTTAGTAAATGGAAAACATACGTAATTTTTGCATCATCGCACATATTGATCATGGGAAGAGTACCCTTGCCGATCGACTTTTAGAATTTACCAAAACGATTGGCGAGCGTGAAATGCACGCCCAAGTACTTGACAGCATGGATCTTGAACAAGAGAGGGGCATTACCATTAAAAGTCATGCCATCCAAATGGACTATCAGTATGAAGGCAAAGATTTCAAACTAAACCTGATTGACACACCCGGACACGTTGACTTTTCTTACGAAGTTTCGCGTTCGATTGCTGCCTGCGAAGGTGCTTTGCTGATTATTGATGCAACGCAGGGAATCCAGGCACAAACCATTTCGAACCTTTACCTGGCCATTGAACACGACCTGGAAATTATTCCGGTATTAAATAAAATGGACCTCCCCAATGCCATGCCCGAAGTAGTGGAAGAGCAGATCATTGACTTGATCGGCTGTGACCACGAAGATATTATTCGTGCCAGCGGAAAAACAGGAGAAGGTGTTGAAGAGATACTGCATGCCATTATTCATAAAATTCCTCATCCGAAAGGAGACCCCGAAGCTCCATTGCAGGCCTTAATCTTTGACTCGGTCTTTAATTCGTTCAGAGGAATTATTGCCTACTTTAAAATCATAAACGGCCAGATCCGCAAAAAAGACATGGTTAAGTTTGTGGCTACCGGGAAACAGTATGATGCCGACGAAGTAGGTGTGCTAAAACTCAGCCTGCACCCAAGGGATGTTTTGGGGCCGGGAGACGTAGGCTACATTATTTCCGGCATAAAAACTGCGAAGGAAGTTAAAGTTGGAGATACCATTACGCATGTTAGTAAACCTTGCGACAAAGCCATTGAAGGTTTTGAGGAAGTAAAGCCGATGGTATTTGCAGGGGTTTACCCGATTGATGCGGAAGACTATGAAGACCTGCGTGCGGCAATGGATAAATTGCAGCTCAACGATGCATCGCTGACATTTGAACCGGAATCTTCAGCAGCGCTTGGCTTTGGGTTCCGTTGCGGATTTTTGGGGCTGTTACACATGGAAATCATACAGGAGCGACTGGAACGCGAGTTCGATATGAACGTTATTACCACCGTCCCCAACGTTTCCTACCAGGTACACTTATCGGACGGGACCACACAAACGGTTTACAACCCTTCCGGAATGCCTGCTGCAAGTACGATTGATGAAATTGACGAGCCCTACATCCGGGCCAACATTATTACCGCATCCAATTTTATCGGCTCGGTGATGACACTTTGCCTGGAAAAGCGCGGAGAACTGGTCAGTCAGAATTACTTGACCGCTGAACGTGCTGAATTAATTTTCAACATCCCCCTGGGAGAAATCGTTTTCGACTTTTACGATAAATTAAAAAGTATATCAAAAGGCTACGCTTCGTTCGATTATCACATGAACGGATACAAACCGGCCAAGCTGGTTCGTTTAGATATTCTGCTGAACGGAGAAATGGTAGATGCACTTTCAACCTTGATCCACTTTGACAATGCCTATAACTTTGGGCGTCGCATGTGCGAAAAGTTGAAAGAATTAATTCCCCGTCAACAGTTCGACATCGCAATCCAGGCAGCAATCGGAGCAAAAATCATTGCCCGCGAAACCATTAAGGCCGTACGAAAAGACGTAACTGCCAAGTGTTACGGAGGGGACATTACCCGTAAACGAAAACTGCTGGAAAAACAGAAAAAAGGAAAAAAACGAATGAAACAGGTTGGGAACGTCGAAGTTCCGCAAAAAGCTTTCCTTGCTGTACTTAAATTAGATTAATACATCAACGACATATAATGAAAAAGCCCGGTAGTTCCGGGCTTTTTCATTATATATTATACACAATTACATAATCAGCTTATAACCTTTTCCGTGTACATTTATAATCTCCACGGTTGGTTCGTCTTTCAAATGTTTACGAAGCTTGGTAATGTATACATCCATGCTTCGGGCATTAAAATAGTTGTCATCGATCCAAATCGACTTTAATGCATAGTTTCGTTCCAGAACTTTATTGGCATTCTGGCAAAGAAGTTTCAGCAATTCCGATTCTTTCGTTGTCAGTTTTACTGATTCGTCACCTTCAGTAAGTGTCTGTTTCCTTGTATCGAAAGTAAAGCGCCCCAGCGTAAATACCTGCTGCGCACCCGACTGACCTTCCTGAGAAGTCCTCCGAAGAATGGCTTCAATGCGCATAATGAGCTCTTCCATGCTAAAGGGCTTGGTAATATAATCGTCGGCACCAATTTTGAAACCTTCCAGCACATCTTCCTTCATGTTTTTTGCCGTCAGGAAAAGTACGGGAATATCTGCATTTACAATCCGAATGTCTTTTGCCAATGTAAAGCCATCTTTTTTGGGCATCATAACATCCAGAATACAAATATCATAATGCTCTTTCATGAATCCCTTGTAAGCGGCTTCTCCATCGGGATATAAATCAGCATCAAAGCCTTTGGCAATCAGGTATTCTTTTAACAACAGACCTAAATTCTCATCATCTTCAGCAAGTAATAATTTTGTTTTTTGTTCCATGGTTAATTATTTATTTGTGGGAAATAGATTTTAAACTTCGTCCCTTTGTTTAAAGCACTTTCAACCTTTATGGTTCCGTTGTGCAAATCCACAATTTTTTTCACATAACTCAGTCCCAACCCAAAGCCCTTCACATCGTGTACATTTCCGGTAGGAACCCTGTAAAAACGATCAAAAATCTGATCATGGTGTTCCTTTTCAATTCCTATGCCATTATCTTGTACCGATATCATTATCTTATTCTTCCGGTTTTCCGTTCGCACCCAAATCTCAGGATTTTCCCGGCTGTATTTCATCGCATTATCCAGCAAGTTAAAAATAACATTGGTAATATGTACTTCATCTCCTTTTATTACAGCGTCCTCTGCCATAATCTCGGTATGCAATATTCCATTTTTATTCTTCACCCGAAGCTCGAAATTGGCAGTAACTGTCTCTATCATCTTATTTACATCAAACTCCCGAAGCTTCAGTTTTAAGCGGCCTTCGTTAAAAACTGCCATCTGAAGAACTTTTTCCACCTGAAAACTAAGCCTTTTGCTCTCCTGAAAAATCACCTTTGACACATGTTCGATGGTAGAAGGAGTATTCGCAATACTACCGTCCTGCAACATCTGGCTTGCCAGCGAAATCGTCGAGATCGGCGTCTTCAACTCGTGTGTCATATTATTTATAAAGTCATTCTTGATATTCGAAAGCTTCTTCTGCCTCAGAATGACAAGAATTGCATAGGCAAAAATGGCTATCAGCAATCCAGTAAGAATAATGGTCGGAATAATGGTCAACCCGGTCTGGCGGAATAAGTAACGTTTCCGATGTGGAAAATAAACGTTCAGATAATTGGGCTTGGGTCCGTAATAATCGTTCTGAAATAACAGCTGCGGATATTCTCCCCTATTTTTAGGATTATAATCACTATCACCAAAAAGAACGGTCTCTTTAGCCATGGTTGAATTCTTGATGGCATATTTGTATTCCAGGTCAATCCGAAATTGTGCCATCGCCGCATCCAGGAAAGCTTTTACCCGGGTCGAATCGATGCGCTCTTCTAGCGGCATATCTTCCAGCGCTATCTTATAATTCCACCAATCAGCGTTACGCAACCACTCTTTCCTCCGGCGTTGTTGCTCCAAACTCTGCTTCATAAAGCCTTCCACTCCCATCACCGAAAGAGAATCAGAGGGATCGCCAACCTGAACTTCGTATTGCTCTTCAAAGCGGCTAACAACTCCCTGATTGGAATAACTGAGACTAAAGCTTAGCGTTCCTCTCGCCGGACTGTTGTAGGGAAATACATTTCCAAGTTCTTCTTTTTTCCCGTTCATTCCGGGAAGTTCTCCCCGCCGCGCATACTCTCTCGCCAATCGTTGCTCATCCAAATCCAATTGAATAGCAACCATGTTCAGCGCATTTTGCACCAGCTGGTCAAACTGCTCCTCCCGAATATCGGAAGCAGACTTGATCATAGTAGTCTGTACCAAAATCAAACCTGAAAGCACAATGGCCATCAGTACAATCAGCGTTATCAGCATTTTACGACTCATGCTCCAAAGATAAATTGATTAAAAAGCCCTGATTTCGCCCCTTAACATTATTTAACAGGATATGTTAAATTGTAGAATTTATTAACCACCAGCCCCTGTCTTTCTTACTTCTCGCTTAACACCTGTGCAATTACCTGCGGGAAATACCGGTACTCCAACTCATGCACCTTTGCCGCCACCTGCTCTGGCGTGTCTTCGGGCAAAACAGGACATGTGGTCTGAAATATAAGCTTCCCTTCGTCGTAGTTCTCGTTCACATAATGGATAGAAATTCCCGATTCCTTTTCCTTGTTTTCCACCACAGCCCGGTGAACATTCATTCCATACATTCCTTTTCCGCCGTATTTAGGCAAAAGTGCCGGGTGTATATTAATAATAGGAAAAGACGAAACCAGGTTTTCGGGGATCAGCCAAAGAAATCCGGCCAGCACAATCAGGTCCACTTTACGTTCTCTTAACGTATCCGGCACCACATCAGTTTGGTAGAATTTTTCGCGGTCAAATACAAACGTGTCCACCCCAAAATTACGGGCACGCACCAAGGCATAAGCATCGGCTTTGTTCGACCACAACGAATCCACCACAACATCCTTGTTATCAGCAAAATATTTAAAAATATTTTCGGCATTCGTACCCGATCCGGAAGCGAGAATTGCGATTCTTTTTTGGCTCATTTTTTATTGTCTATTTTGATTTCGAACTTTTAAACAAATAATTCAAATTTAGGCATTTAGGGTATAAGATACTTGCCGTGTTAACATCTTTTTTAAAGATTTTCTTGGAAATTTCGAGCGTAAATGTATTACTTTGCAGCGAATTATTTAAAACAAAAATTAGTATTAATTAAAATTAAAAGTTATGTCTGACGTTGCAGCAAAAGTAAAAGCTATAATCGTTGATAAGCTAGGTGTTGACGAGAGTGAAGTAGTTCCTGAAGCTTCTTTCACCAATGACTTAGGCGCTGATTCACTTGACACCGTTGAATTAATTATGGAATTCGAGAAAGAATTCGATCTTGCTATTCCGGACGACGAAGCAGAAAAAATTTCTACTGTAGGTGAAGCAATCGCTCACATCGAATCTGCCGTTAAGTAATCTGACTCATATTATTTTTCATTTATGGAATTAAAACGGGTAGTAATAACCGGTGTTGGTACCGTTAATCCATTGGGTAACTCCGTTCAAGAGTACTGGGAGAACCTGAAAAAAGGAGTGAGTGGGGCCGGTCCCATAACTCACTTCGATGCTTCGAAGCATGTTACTCAATTTGCTTGTGAAGTAAAAAATTTCGATCCTCTTCTTTACATTGACAAAAAGGAGGTTCGCAAACACGACTTGTTTACACAATACGCGTTTGCGAGCACTGCCCAGGCCATTGAAGACAGTGGCCTCGATTTGGAAAAGGTTGACGGTGACCGGGTTGGCGTTATTTGGGGAGCCGGAATTGGAGGCCTACAGACTTTCCACGAGGAAGTTCGCGCCTACAGTGAAGAGCGACCACGCTTTTCACCGTTTTTTATCCCGAAAATGATTGCTAACATTGCCGGAGGATTGGTTTCGATCAAGTACGGATTCAGAGGTCCGAACTACACCACTGTTAGTGCGTGTGCTTCTTCCACCCACGCTATTATCGATGCTTTCAATACGATTCGTATGGGAAAAGCCGATATGATAGTGACCGGAGGTTCTGAAGCTGGTGTAAACGAAGCCGGAGTAGCAGGATTTAATTCCATGCGCGCACTCTCAACCCGCAATGACGATCCTAAAACTGCTTCGCGTCCTTTTGATAAAGACCGCGACGGTTTTGTTATTGCTGAAGGCTCTGCAGCATTTATTCTGGAAGAATATGAACATGCTGTAAGCAGAGGTGCTAAGATTTATGCAGAAGTTGCCGGGGGCGGAATGTCAGGAGATGCTTTCCACATGACAGCACCAGATCCCGACGGAAAAGGCGCCAGCCTTGTGATGAAATGGGCAATTGAAGATGCGGGAATTAAACCCGAAGATGTGGACTACATCAATGTTCACGGAACATCGACTCCCCTGGGAGACATTGCCGAACCAAAGGCGATCATTAAAACCTTTGGAGATCATGCTTATAAACTTAGCATCAGTTCTACCAAATCAATGACCGGCCACCTTTTGGGAGCTGCCGGAGCGGTAGAAGGCCTTGCCAGCATTTTAGCCATTCAAAATAGCATTATACCCCCTACGATCAACCATTTTACGGACGATCCTGAGATCGACAGCAAGTTGGATTTTACATTCAACCAGGCCAGGGAAAGGGAAATTAATGTTGCCATCAGCAACACCTTTGGATTTGGTGGTCATAATGCTACTTTGGTTTTCAAAAAATTTTAGAAAACTGTGGTTAGAAAGATAGTACAACGAGTAAAACTCTTTTCATCAGAACGAAGAGAGTTTTACTTGTTTTTAAAAGACCTGCTAGGTTTTTACCCCCGCAACCTAAAACTTTACGACCTTGCTTTTATCCACAAGTCGGCCTCAACGGTCGATTCGCAAGGCAACTTTGTAAACAACGAACGGCTTGAATACCTCGGTGATGCTATTTTAGGAGCTATTATTGCCGACTTCCTTTACAATCGTTTTCCGCATGAAGACGAAGGATTTCTGACAAAAACCCGCTCGAAACTTGTAAACCGGGCCTTCCTTACCCAACTCACCCACGACATGGGTTTGCATGTTTTTATCGATTCCAATACCACCAAAAAAATTGATAAAAGCCATATTTACGGTGATGCGCTAGAAGCATTGATTGGCGCCATTTACCTGGACCGGGATTATCACTCAGCAAAGTTTTTTGTAACCAAAAAGATTCTTTCCCAGTTTGTGAATCTGAACGAAATAGAACAGGAAGATTCGAACTTTAAAAGCCAGCTGATTGAGTGGAGCCAGAAAAACAAACGCGAGGTTGAGTTTGAAACCAGCGAAGAAACCGATGAAAAACTCAAACAACCCAAATTTCATGCGGTTGTAAAAATCGACAATGCGGAAGTTGGCCGCGGCTCGGGAACCTCGAAAAAAGAGGCGCACCAAAATGCAGCCCGCGAAACGCTTAAGAAGCTGAAAGAAATATAAGCTCAGCAACTTACTGTTTGATATTCTTTATACTTTTGCGCCCGAAGAAAATTGTATGAACAACATTTTTATCATAGGACTGGGCTTTCTTGCCCAGGGTTTGTTCTTCATCCGCACAATCACTCAGTGGTTTAAATCGGAAAAAGAAGGCGAAGTGCTCTCCCCGATCGTTTACTGGCAAATCAGTTTGGTGGCTTCCATCATAATGCTCACCTACGGAATTTTGCGAAACGACTTTGCCATTGTTGTGGGCCAATCACTGGTTTATACCATTTACATTCGCAACCTTCAGCTAAAAGGAGCCTGGAGAAGAATGCACTGGATAGCGCGTTCTTTGGCAGTTTTGGTGCCCATCTCTTATTTGTTTTGGCTCGTATTTTCCGGAAACTTTAACTCCATTTTCAGAAACAAAGACGTTACTCTTTTTTGGATGATATGGGGAATCGTGGCGCAGCTCGTATTTATTTCACGTTTCTTTTACCAGTGGATTTATTCCGAACGCGAAAAAGAATCGCTGCTTCCGCTCGGATTCTGGATCATCAGTACTTTTGGTTCTTTGATGATCTTTACTTATTCAATTGCACGCATCGACCCGGTTTTGTTTGCCTCACACAGTTTAGGTTTGTTTGTGTACATCCGCAATATTTTATTGCACTACGGACGAGGCAGTCTTTTTACCAAACTGAACCGGATACCTTTGTTGAATAAACTGATCGGCAAGGTTTCGGACAAAATAAAATAAGCCGGCTATCTGCTGACAACCGGCCCTTTCCTGCTTTTTCTCTCAATGTTTAGTTGTTTCTGTCCATTCTGGCTTTGATGATCTCTTTCATTACAAAATAGAAGATCATCGAAAAAATAAAAACAAGGAGCCCGTAAATCGGCGTATAAAAACTGACGATTGCTCCTCCTGCAACAATTGCAGGGGAAACATCTGCTGCGTTCCGAATCGCTTCGAGAGCCTGCACAATTCCGATAATTTGAGCTAAAACTCCGACCGCAACGGCAACCGATCCGGCCAGCAGAATTAAATCCAATCCTTTCAATGTATACTGATGCTTAACTACCTGAACTACTTTCAGAATAAAAACACCAAAGGCTAAAAGCGCTAAGCAGGAAATAATCCCCATAAAAAGAGGTCCGCCTACATAAAAGATTTCAAAGATGTTCATGACTTGAATTTTTAGTTTATCCTGAAACCAAACTACTACACCTTGCCCAAATCCAGACCATTTAATCGATCAACGCCCTAAATTCACACCCATATGACATTCTCTCGTTAAAACTACAAAACCTGGCGAAATAAAGTCGTTTAGCTGCAATTGAATAAACTTGGTCGATACAATTTCTCACTGATCCGGTTATGTAATAAATTGCTACTTTTAATTGCACTATGACAGATCGGATTCAACACATTATTCAACTTGCCCGGCGGTCAAAGACCTTTCGTATTACTTACCACCTGCTGTTTTGGGTTATTGTAGCTTTTTTCTACTTCGCTCTTTTTAGCTGGAACAGCGAATTTCGGGAAGCCACCATCATTTTCTCCGCCGGCCTGCTCCCGGTTGCCATTTCGGAAACCTATTTTTTTAACCATTTTCTTTTTCCACGCTTTCTTTGGAAGAAGCGGTACACTCGATTTTTTCTGTACAGTTTTTATACACTGCTTGCCGGGATATGGTTGTCGTTTCTGATCGTGTTTTATGCCCTGTTTTACATTTTAAGCAACAAAGCCGCTATTTCGCCAACCTTACTGCATCCTGAGCTGCAAGTAGTGTCGCTTCATTTTATCATTTTTATGGGAATTGCCATCAAACAGGTAAAGCGGGCATTTTTTATGCAACAGGAAAAAAACGAACTCGAAAAGGCGCAACTCACAACAGAACTAAAACTGAAAGAAGCCGAATTAAAATTGTTGAAAGCCCAGGTTCACCCGCACTTTCTGTTCAACACCCTGAATAACCTGTACGGCCTCACGCTCGAAAAATCGGACGAGGCACCAACACTGGTACTCCAGTTGTCAGACATTCTGGATTATATCTTATACCGCTGCGATGCCAAACTGGTGGGTCTTTCGGAAGAGCTTGCCAATCTGAAAAACTACATCGAGATTGAAAAAATCAGGTATCCTGACAAGTTAAAACTCACCCTCGAATTCCCAGATAAAACTGATGACCTGAAGATTGCTCCGTTGATTCTTTTGCCTTTTGTAGAGAATGCCTTTAAACACGGTGTAAGCCATTTCCCGGGAGTGGCCTTTGTAAACATCAACACACAACTAAGCGATAAGAACCTGAGTTTTTCTGTTATAAACTCTCGCAATCCGATAAAAGTAAAGGAACAAAGCTACAGCAACGGAATTGGCCTGGTAAACGTTCGAAAAAGACTGGATTTACTGTATCCGGGGAAATACATTTTGCGCGTGGAAGAACTGTCAGAAAGTTTTTCTGTAAATTTAATTCTTGAACTTGAATCGTAACATGTTCCGCTGTTTAATCATAGACGACGAACCGATCGCCATTCGGGTGATCCGGAAACACCTGGCTGCATTTACCGACTTTGCAGTTGTAGCCGAGTGCAACAACGCACTGGAGGCCATGCGCATTCTTTCAAAAGAAAAAGTTGACCTGCTGTTTTGTGATATTCAAATGCCGCAACTTACCGGTGTCGAATTTATCCGGTCGCTCAGCCACCCGCCAAAAGTAATTTTCACCACCGCTTACCGCGATTATGCCATTGAGGCATTTGAGCTGCAAGTAGTCGATTACCTGTTAAAACCCATTTCATTTGAGCGATTTGCCCGTGCCATCCAGCATTTTCTTGACCAGCAATCGCTCCCTGAAAAAACGGGAGGAAACACAACAGCACCTAAGGAAACAGACTTCATTTTCCTAAAGGCCGACAAGAAGCATTACAAAGTAAATCTTACCGACGTTTTGTATTTTGAAAGCCTTGGCGACTATGTAATAGCGCACACAAGCACCCAGAAAATAATTACCAAGGAACGAATCAGTCATTTACAGGAAAACCTTCCGCCTGCTCAATTCCTACAAATTCACCGCAGCTTTATTATTTCCATTTCAAAGATTGATACTGTGGGACCCGGCTTTATCGAGATCAACAAAAAAAAATTGCCTGTCGGAAGAAAATACAAGGCAGAGCTTTCAGCACTTCTGGAGAACAAGCAGTAAGAATTTTGTTACTTTTGAGTTTTCGGAGAATATGGATGAACGGAAAAAATACAACCAGCGAGCCGGATGGTTTTCCATTATCGGAAACATAGCATTATCGGGTCTAAAATACTGGGCTGGTATCTCCACCGGATCTTTAGCCCTGGTTGCCGATGCCTGGCATTCTATTTCAGACGTTGTCACTTCAGCCATTGTTTTGATCGGCGGTAAAATTTCGCGGAAACCGGCCGATGACGATCATCCCTTTGGACACGGCAGAGCTGAACACATCGCCTCCATTATCATAGGCGTTGTTCTGGCACTGGTTGCATTCGATTTTATCATCAATGCTGTTGAAAAGTTTGGAAAGCGTGAGCATACCTATTACAGCACCTTTGCCTGGATTGCGGTTATTGTATCAATTGTTGTAAATGAGCTAATGACACAGTATTCATTCTGGGCAGGGAAGAAAATAAAATCGAACATGCTTATTGCGGATGGCTGGCATCACAGAACCGACGCACTTTCTTCCATCATTGTTCTGATCGGGATTGCTTTGGGAAGCTCTTTTTGGTGGACTGATGCCGTTTTAAGTGCCATTGTCGCTTTGCTAATTGGTTATGCCAGTTACGAGATTCTTGCAAAAGAAATAACTTCCCTACTGGGCGAAAGCCCGAGCGAAGAGTTACTGGTATCGATCAGTGAAACCGCACAGAAAAGCTCAGGAGTTCCCTTACATATCCATCACATTCATTTACACAATTACGGCCACCACACCGAAATGAGTTGCCACATCAAACTCCCGTCCCGCATGTCGCTCGAAGAAGCACACGAGATTTGCACAGGGGTTGAAAAGATTATAAAGAAGGAATTTGGCTACATTACAACGGTTCACCCTGAACCTATTGCATGGAAGAATAAGTAATCAAGCCACTACTAAACGCACTAAGACTTCTTCCAAAAGTGATTTCAATTTAATCAAACTAAAATCTTTTTCCTAAAACCCAGGCCTTTACCATTAGAGAAAAGTATAAAACGTGAATTCAACACCTCTTTGAAAATCAATTTTATTTAATTTACATTTATAACAAATTCGCTTAACATTGAACCAACTCGGAGAAATAAACGACCAAGAACTTGTATTGCTAATAAAAAGAGCCGACAAAAAAGCGTTTCAAAAACTTTTTGAAAAATATGCACTAAGGATATACCATTTCTCTTTTTCATATTTAAAAAATGAAAACGATGCAGAAGAATTGGTACAAAATGTCTTTCTCAAGATCTGGGATAAGAGGGAATTCATCGACACATCTCAAAATATAAAAGCGTTTATTTTCAAAATAGCAGTAAATACAATTTACGATTTCATCCGGCACAAAAACATTGAACACGCCTTTCAGGATTACGCACGTTTAAACTACAAGACCAGCGACAATTTCACCTGGCATTCCGTGATTTTTGAAGAAATGCAAGGTACGCTGAATAACCTGGTTGCTCGTTTACCAGACCAACAACAAACTATATTTAGATTAAGCAAACAGGAAGGGCTTACAAATGATGAAATTGCCGAAAAATTGAATTTATCAAAACGTACCGTTGAAAACCATTTATACAGGGCTCTGTCATTTTTGAAAAAACACTTTAAAGATGAGTCTTTTCTGGCCCTGTTATTCTTCTACTTAATTTGCGGATAAACACAGAGGAGTAATTATTCTCGTTTCAAATTAAGATTGCCATCTCGATTCTAAAATTTCTTATGAGTAAATTCATTGTCTCAACCGTATTTTATAAAAATCAGAGAAATGGCTCTATTAATAGTAGTCTAAATTTAGTTAGTTTTTAAAAGTCTTCCCGGTTATCTGGGCTACTTTTCGTGACGATTCCCCAATAAGTTTTAGAAGAAATGAGTAAATCTGTAAACTGAAACGTACTACCAACAATTTGACAAAAAAGAAAAAATACAATTCGTCTTTTAATGGATAGAGAAATAAACAAAAATAAGAATGAGCTGAATAGACAGGAAGTGTTGGCACAATTTCATCGTCCGGAGAAAGAATTTGAGGTAAAAGAGAAATTACTTAAAGAACTATCATCAGATACTTTTATAAATGATTCAATCTCTCCTAATTTAAAATTTCTGTTTAGTAAGATTTGGGCAAAAATTGAACAAAGCAAAAGTCAGAAGAAAACTAAAGCCCTTTTTTTGATCCGAATACTAAAACTATCAGCAGCCATTTTAATTGGAGCGGTTATTGGAATCTGCGCAATGTATATCAAAACGGAACGCGCTGAACCCATTTATTATACAGCTCATTCACCCAAAGGATCGATTTCTGAAGTGATTTTACCCGATGGATCTGTGATTTTCCTTAATGCTGATTCTCACATAAAATACAGCGCAAAAGGTAAAAACGGAGATCGGGAGGTTTTTCTTGAAGGTGAAGCATGGTTTGATGTAGAAAAGGATAAAACAATGCCCTTTGTTGTTCACACCGCGTTTTATGATGTTAATGTAACCGGTACTCAGTTTAACATTAAAGCATATGAATCCGACAACGAGATAGCCACGACCCTCGAAAAGGGACAAATTGTTATTACTTCTGCAGGGAGTATCAAACTGTCGCAAGATATTGTTGTAAAACCGGGAGAACAGGTTGCACTGAACAAAGAATCAAAACAGCTGACTATAACGAAAGTGAATACCCAATGGTTCACCTCCTGGAAAGACAACAAACTAATCTTTGTGAATATGAACATGAAGGATCTGGTGGTTCTTCTTGAACGTAAATATGGTATCGATATCGAAATAAAAAACAAAGAAATCCTGGACCTGCACTTCGACGGCATAATCAAAAATGAAACAATCATCGAATTTCTGGAGATTATAAAAAAGACCCTGCCAATTAATTATAAGATAGTCGAACAAAAAATTGAAATAACGTATAACAAAGACTAAACTTAAAGGAGGAATAAACTATGAAATGAACTAAAATCAAAAAAATAAGCCAGAAGGTGCTGCAACACCAACCAGCTTAACATGTCTTGAATTTTTTGGTGAAACCCACCAGTATTGCTATAAATCAAAACGCCTAAATTTATGAAAAAAAAATGTATGACTACTTTTCTGCATAGCAGAAGGGTAAAAAAACTATTCCTAACTATGAAACTAACAGCCATATTACTTCTTGTTGGTTTAATGCAGGTTTCAGCAATGGTTTACTCGCAAGCCACAAAATTCAATTTTAGAGCTCAGAATAAGCAAATCGTTGAGGTGCTCAAAGAAATTGAAGAATCCAGCAACTTCCGTTTTTTATACATTAGAGAACAGGTTGATGTGGAGCGACAAGTTTCCTTAAGGGTTAAGGATGCTTCTGTTCAGGAGATTCTGGACGATATTTTTGCAGGACAAGGTATTTCCTATAAAGTAATGCAGGATAATCTGATTTTACTAAGTCAAGACAACAGTTCTATCGAATTGGAATCCATCGCATCACAGCAACAACAAACAGTTTCAGGAAAGGTAACTGATAAAGCAGGAATGCCTTTGCCCGGGGTAACCGTGGTAATAAAAGGTTCCACTCAGGGTACGGTTACCGATGCCGATGGAAACTATTCGCTACGCAATATTCCGGCAGAAGCTATACTGCAATTTTCTTTTGTGGGCATGGGAACACAGGAGATAGCAGTAGGAAGCCAAACAAGCATAAACATTGTCATGGAAGAGGGATCGATTGGGTTGGAAGAAGTTGTTGCAGTAGGGTACGGAACAGAAAAAAGAGTGAATGTGATCGGTTCTGTTTCACAAATTACTTCCGAATCCCTTGAGAACCGTCCGGTTTCAAGTTTATCCAACGCAATTACTGGTCAAATGTCTGGCGTAACAGTAATTCAACGATCTGGAAAACCAGGGTTTAATGATGGAGAGATCAGAGTTCGCGGAGTCGGTTCTTTTGGTGCAACTCCGTCTGCATTGATCCTGGTTGACGGAATCCCCGGTTCAATGAATGAAATCAATCCGAATGATATTGAATCAATTTCCGTTTTGAAGGATGCCTCATCAGCCGCAATCTATGGAGCACGTTCTGCCAATGGCGTAATTCTTATTACAACAAAAAAAGGGAAAGAAGGCAAGATCAGCGTAAGCTACAACGGGTATTACGGAACTTCAAAAGCCACTGAATTCCCTGACCTGGCAACATCATGGGAATATGCTGAAATGTTCAATATTGCCAACGGTACCGAAACATATTCAGCTGAAGACATTGCAAAGTATAAATCACAAAGTGATCCAGACAATTATCCAAATACTAATTTTCTAAAAGAAACTTTCTCAAGAGATGGAGTCCAAACCGGCCACGATATTTCTATTACAGGTGGGAGAAAGTCAAACCAGTATTTCCTCTCTTTTGGATATTTGGATGAGAAGGGACTGGTAGAGAATAACTATTACAAAAGGTATAATATCAGGCTTAATCTGGAAAGTGAGTTAGCTCCCACACTAAAACTCACAACGCGTGTAGCAGGCTCGCTGGAGGAAGCCAATGAACCTACCACAACAGCCAACAGAACTCCCTCTGGATTAGAGGGGATAGTGATAGTTGCAGATCGTTACCCGGCTGTTTACCTCGGACAAGCATCGAATGGTGATTTCGGAGGAGGCCCGGAAAGTGCCGGGACTCCGGTATCATGGCTCGCCTCTAAAGGGTACTACAACCGACCAACAACAAAGGCCAGTGTAAATTCAAATCTTGACTGGACCCCAATTAAAGACCTTGTGATTTCTGCTGTCGGAGGTTATAATTTTACGTTAAATGAAGGACGGCACTACAGAGCTTCTCAGGTTTTAAATCCTTCACTAACCTTGCCACTTGCAACACTCGACCAATATAAGAACAATGTTGTATTTAAAACAATGCAGTTCTTTGCCGAGTACTCAAAAGAAATTAATGGCCATTACCTGAAGGCTTTAGCTGGCTATTCTTTTGAAGACGAAACAACAGAGAATTTCAATGGAACCAGAATAAATTTTCCGAGTAACGACTACACTGTTATGAGCATGGGAGGTGTAGACAACCAGGAAGTTTATGGGAATGATATTGAATGGGCCATCCAATCTCTGTTTGGTCGTTTAAAATATCACTACAATCACAAATACTTATTTGAAGCCACCGTTCGTCACGACGGTTCTTCACGATTCCCCGAGGATCAAAAATATGGAACGTTTCCTTCCTTAGCGGTTGGCTGGCGTGTAACTGAAGAAGACTTCTTAAAAGAAGCAGCTCCTTGGATTTCCAATCTCAAACTAAAAGCATCCTGGGGAATCTTAGGAAACCAGAATATTGGGAACTACCCCTACCAATCAACTTTGGCTACCGGAAGAAATTATCCTTTTGGCACTGGAATTGCCAATGGCGCAGCATACAGAACATACAAAGATCCAACAATCCACTGGGAAACAACCAAAACAAAAGATTTTGGTTTTGAATCAGCCGTTTTCGATAATAAACTCTCTTTTAATGTCACTTATTTCGACCGGTTTACTTACGATATTCTTTATCAACCATCTTCAAGCGTAAGTTCAATCTTAGGTGTCGGCATCAGTGAAACCAACACCGGTGAAGTTAAGAATACCGGATGGGAATTTGAACTGGGCCATAATAATTCTTTGGGAGAATTCAATTACCAAATTGCCGGCAACTTCTCGATCATTAACAACGAGGTTGCCACACTCGGATTAGGAAATGTTGAACAACCCAATGGGTTAATCGGTAATGGAAGTGATCTGTTTATAGGTTATCCAATGCAAATGTACTATGGTTACAAATCAGATGGAGTATTTATCTCTGAGGAAGATATTTCAGATTGGGCAGATCAAACTAAGATTACGCCAAATCCGGAGCCGGGAGACATTCGATACAAAGATATAAGTGGTCCGGATGGTGTCCCAGACGGCGTGGTTGATGCAACCTATGACAGAACGTACATTGGATCAAGAATTCCAAAATATACCTTTTCGCTGAACCTTTCTGCTCAATTCAAACAATTTGATTTTACAGCATTTCTTCAGGGAGTCGCCGGAGTAAAAGGGCGCTTAGATGGTTACGTCGGGTATGCATTTAACAATTTAGGAACCATTCAGCAATGGCAGATCGACGGTCGTTTTGATCCGGAGAATCCGGTTCGGTATCCTGATTATCCAAGGCTGGAAATTGTTACCAACAGTGGAACTCCCAATACCGTTCTTTCGGATTTCTGGACTATTAATGCCTCTTATTTGCGTATAAAGAATTTACAAATCGGGTACTCTTTACCCAAAAGAATACTGGAGGCATCACGTATTGACAACCTGAGAATTTACTGCAGTGCAGAAAATCTATACTCATTTAACAATTACAGAAAAGGTTGGGATCCGGAAATCAACACAAATGGAAGCTACTACCCGATTCTGGCCACGTTTACATTAGGTGTTAATGTTAAGTTTTAATTCATTAATCTTCGAAAAATCATAAAGATGAAAACATATAATAGAATTAAAAATACACTTAAGAGCTTCCTACTTATTTCAATACTTATAGGAATAAGCTCATGCGGTGACGAGTTGGAACAGTATCCTAAAGACCAGTTCGACAAGGCAAATTTCTGGACAAGTGAAGCCAACGCCATGATTGGTTTGGCAGGAGTTTATAGAGGAAACATAAACTATGGCACACAAGTTAATCCAAGCGATTGGTGGACCTACTGCGGACTGGTATTTCTGGAACATGCCACCGACAATGCTTTTGACAGAAGGGGAAAAAACGCAAACCAGAACCGTTTGACCAATGGAACTTTGTTAGCAAACAATGCAGTTATAGGTACATATTGGAGTGGCTCCTATGTGAGAATTGCCATTAGTAATGATTTTCTTGAAAATGTAGGGCGTGTTGAGATGGAGGATTCCAAGAAAAACAGAATGATTGCAGAAGCAAGATTTATTCGGGCCTGTCAGTATTTTTACCTTTCCCAGTTCTGGGGTTCTGTACCATTGGTAACAAACACTTTAACACCTGATGAAGCAAATACGGTAACCAAAAATCCAAAATCAGAAATCGTTGCTTTTGTAATCAAAGAATTCAGCGAAGCTGCAGAAGATTTACCACGTTACAAGGATATGCCGGCATCAGAGTTTGGCCGTGCTTCGAAACAGGCTGCCCTGGCATTTTTGGGCAGAATTTATCTGGCAGAAGGAAGATACTCTGAAGCAGCATCTGCATACAAGCAAATTATCGATTTTGGAGATAATATCATCGATCCTAACTATGCAACTATTTTCAATACAACCAATGAAACCAGTGCTGAAAATATATTTAGCGTGCAGTATTATGAAGGTTTGGCCGGAAACGCCCTGACACAACATGCACTTCCTGCAAATAAAGGAGGCTGGCATATTGTAAACCCGTTGGAAAGTTTGGCCAGCCAGTACGATTTCACAGATGGAACACCTTTTTCTTACGACGATCCCCGATTCAACTCTCATAATATGGCTGAAAACCGTGATCCACGTTTTGCAGCTACTTTCCTTTATGATGGGTGTGTTTTCGGCGGGAATGTTTATGATTGCCATCCTGATCATAGTTCTTCGGTTGACCAGCTAACTTATTCTAAGCAAGCAACCAGAACCGGTTACGGACTTCGTAAGTTTTTTGACGAAAATTTCTCCGGCGACTTATCTACCGGATACGGAGGTAATTTACCTATTATTCGTTATGCCGAAGTACTACTTAGCTACCTGGAGGCTGAACTTGAGGCAGGTGAACCAATAACACAGGATTTATTGGATATGACAATCAACAAAACCCGTGGAAGAGCTTCGGTACAAATGCCTGCAATTACGGAAACCGATGCGACTGCATTACGTCCGCTCCTTAGAAAAGAAAGAAGAATTGAACTGGCATTGGAAGGTATCCGCTACTGGGACCTGCTTCGCTGGGGAATCCTTGGAGAAACTATGCAGGGCGATTTCTGGGGAGCTTCATTTCCTGACGCAACTAATACGGGTAAGGTAGCAGATCCTACAGGCCATAAAAGGTGGTGGGTTGACAATAAAGCATTCAGAACAGGACAAGATGAAGAGTGGCCTATTCCTGAGTCAGAAACCAATATCAATCCCGGCCTATTGAATTAACTTAAATAAGCAGTCATTTTAGTTATAAAAGTATTTTCTAAACCAACTAAACCTTTTCCTTTTGGCTAAAATGACTGCACTCCTTTAAATAATTACCATGAAAAAAATAGCATTCATTATTCTGGTTATCATTTCACAGCAAGCTTTCTCTCAACAAAATAAAGAACTTGCACCTACTCCCCCAATGGGATGGAACAGCTGGAACTGGTTTGGGAAATACGGAATCAACGAAGACATTATAAAAGAATGCATTGATGCGGTTGTAAACGAAGGGCTGCTCGATGCAGGTTATGAGTATTTTGTGATCGATGGTGGCTGGAGAGACACTCATCTTACCGAAAACGGGGAACTACTGGCAAATCCTGACAGATTTCCTCATGGGATAAAAGCGCTGGCAGATTATGCACACTCTAGAGGCTTGAAATTCGGACTACATACCGTACCAGGCACACACGATTGCGGAGGTGATGCAGTTGGAGGATATGGGCACGAAGAGGTGCAGATTCAGCAATTTGTTGACTGGGGTCTCGATTTTGTAAAACTGGATAAATGTAAATATGCCGATGGTTGGAATGAAGAACTTCTAAAACAAACCTATCAAAAATGGCAAAATCTTCTTGCGAAGTCGGGCAGAGATATCGTACTAAGTATTAGTGCTTATCTTTGGCGCGACTGGTATCCGGAAGTAGGACAAATGGCACGAACAACAGGCGACATAAAAGCCCGTGTTTCGAAAGGAGCTGTTTTTGACGGCATTCCGCTGAGTGTTATGGGAGTTTCAGAAACAAACAACAAATCAGCTGAATTTGCAGGAAATGGTTACTGGAACGATCCGGATATGCTGGCAACAGGCGAGCAAGGTCTCACCATAGAGGAACAAAAAGTGCATTTCGCGTTATGGTGCATCATGTCATCTCCGCTGATACTTGGGAATGATCCACGTAATATGACGCCGGAAGAAAAAGCAATTATTACAAACGAACTTGCAATTTCTGTTAACCAGGATCCAACGGAACAGGGATGTTTGATAAAAAAAGAAGGCCAGGCAGAAGTGTGGATGAAAAAATTAAAAAATGGCAACCGCGCTATTCTGTTACTTAACCGCGATCCAGAAAAAGTCCAAACTATTGAGGCCACTTTCCCGATGCTTGGACTAAAAGGGAAAAGAAAAATCACAGATGTCTATCAAGAAAAAAGTTTAGGCAAGAAATCTGAAACAATTAAAGAAGAAATTCAACCACAATCCGGATTATTTCTTCTGGTTGACTAGAAAAAGCCAACCTGGCTTTGATCTAATAACAGGGAAAACCAGGAAAATAGTTATGTCCCTCCAAAAATGAGGGACAGGTTTTTCAAATATTGACTATACCTATTTAACGAATAAACAAACCGTTATGAAATTTACAATGCTTACAATTTTATCATTCCTGTTAGTATTCACCTCATGTACAAAAAATCAGAATTTTCTGGCCGACTTCGATAATACGCACGATCGTGTTTGGGTAGGGAAAGACTTTTGGGCTGTCCCTCTGGAGGACTGGAAAGTTGAAAACGGAGAACTGCATTGCATTGGATCGGTTCCACATTCGAGGGTGAATCTGCTTACTCATTTGATATCTCCTGGTGCAGGAGATTTTGAGGTATCTGTAGAAATCAATCTTGAAGACAAAGGGAACAACCTGGGATCGGCAGGTCTTTTAGTGGGTTTGAACGACAAGGAAGATATGGATGTCAGGGCTCTGTGTTATTTTGGCAAAGGAATAAACGCGGGCATCAGTCTCAAGGGATTTGCCTTTTTAAATGAAGAAAGGGCCGAACTACCTGAAGACTTTGATTTTTCAGTAGTATCCATAACTGTTTCAGGAAACGACAATCATTTAAAAATGAAAGTCACCGACAAGAACGGAAAGTCTCCTGAAGTGCTGTCTTCGAATATTGAAGAGATAGAAGGATTAGTAGCAGTTGCCAACAATATCGTCCTTGGAGGAGATGAAAAGCCGGGTAATTCCCATTTTAGCTTTGATAATCTAAAACTTTCCGGTTCAAAAGTTATAGAGAAACAAGAAAACGCATTTGGTCCAATATTGTGGACCATGCATACTCTTAGTAAAGGAACGGTAAAAATGATGGCACTTTTACCTCCGGTCGGCAAAGACGATAATCAGGAAGTCTCGCTTCAACTGAATGAAAACGGAACCTGGAATACTGTTGCCACCGAGCAGATTGAGCCCGATTCGCGCACTGCAGTATTCAAATTGGAAAACTGGGATGAATCGAAAGACGTGGATTACAGGGTTGAATACATTGAAAAAGGAAAAGACGGAACAGAAACAACCAATTACTATGACGGGACCATCCGCAAAGATCCGGTTGACCGTCCGTTGAAATTTGGAGGACTAACCTGTCAGTTTCATTTTGGTTTTCCGTACACACCGCTCGTAAAAAATCTAAAAACGCTGGAACCTGATATTCTTTATTTCTCTGGCGACCAGATCTACGAAGGGAACGGAGGATATCCGATCAGAAGAGAACCTGTTGATGTTTCCATTTTAAGCTATCTCGGAAAATATTACATGTTTGGATGGGCATTTGGAGATTTAATGCGTGATGTACCAACCATTTGCACTCCTGACGACCACGATGTTTTTCACGGCAACCTTTGGGGAGAAAGTGGAATTGCCAAACCAAACGGTGCGGGAAGTTCCGATACGCGTGGCTTTATCCAGTCGGTTGAAATGGTAAACGCCGTTAATCGCACCCAGTGTGGGCAGTTACCTGACCCTAATGATCCCACACCCATTGAGCAGGGAATGAGCGTATGGTACACCGATCTAACTTACGGAAGAATTAGTTTTGCGATCATCAGCGATCGCATTTTCAAAACCGGACCCGAAGCAGTGTCAGACTGGCCGGGTCGCCACGACCATATGAAAGAACCGCGCAAAGATTTATCGTTTCTTGACAAACCGGGAGTAACGATAATTGGCGAACGACAAACAAAATTCCTGAACGACTGGCTAATTGACTGGAAAGGAGCAGATATGAAGGTACTTCTTTCACAAACCGTTTTTGCAAACGTTGCGACACACCATGGTGGTCTTGAAGAATATTTATACGGAGATCTCGATTCGGGAGGATGGCCCAAATCTGGTCGCGACACGGTTATACGTCTGATGCGAAAAGTCGCTGCTTTTCATATTAATGGCGATCAGCATGTTCCTTCGCTGGTGCAATACGGACTTCAAAACTACCGTGATGCCGGATGGAGTTATTGCACGCCTGCTATTGCAGTAATGTACCTGCGCTGGTTTTTACCCGACGAGCTGGGTAGGCCGGTTCTTGATCGACCGGAACATAATTATCCCAATACAGGCAAATATGAAGATGCTTTTGGAAACAAAAACTACGTGTATGCCATTGGCAATCCCGGAAAAATTACAGTTGATAAAAATAGCCGTTACAGCCATGCTCAGATCCGTTCATCCGGTTTTGGAATGGTTACTTTCGATCAAACTGAACGAACGATCTTGCTTGATGCATGGCGTTTCAAAGCCGATGTGGAAGATCCCAATCCTATACGCGACCAATTTCCCGGTTGGCCATTCAAAATTTCGCAGTTCGATAATCTGGGCCAGGGCGCTTTTAATGTGCTGCCTCAATTCACGCTGTCTCAACCCGACCAGTTAATGCAAATATGGAATCAGAAAACAGGTGAGCTGGAGCAGATATTTCGCTTAAAAGGTAATAGCGTACAACCAAAATTATTTGAGGGAGGTACGTTCAAAATTATCTTTGGTGAAGATGGTAAGCAAAAGGAACTTAGTGGTCTAAAAACTCAAAAAGAAGAAAACAAAGAGCAAATTGCAGTAGAAATATAGGTTGCAATTAAGTCAGTTGCAAATATTAGTTGAGGTTAACTCAATTAGGCAAAATACCCGGGGACAGAATACCCGGGTATTTCTATTTTTAAAATCTCTTTAAAAACCGCTTTTGGATCAGGGTAGTTCAAGAATTTTCAGATTTCGGAAATGAATTTCGGCGCCTTCAGATTCCAGGCAGATGTATCCTTCTGTTTTGGAAGATTTGCTGATTCCGTTTACAAACTTTCCGTTTACCGAAAGCTTGATGGTTCCATCTACACAAACCACGTCGTAAACATTCCATTCTCCTTTGCCTTTGCAACGGTTCTCAATGGATTTGCTCCGTTCGCCACGCGGATTATCCGGCACTGTTTTAACTCCGCCAACACCAAACAGCTCTCCGTGCACATAGGCAATCGGCGGCTCTTTACCATCTCTTGTGTTGAGTTTCACCCAATCAAGTTCCAGCATTTGAACCTCCACTCCGTTGGGCAGACGGTTGGTTTCATCGGCGTTGGCGTCACTCCACACAAACGTTCCCGAATTTCCACCCGCTTCCATGTGTCTCCACTCAATGTGCATCATGAAGTTGCGGTATTTCTTTGCCGACCGGATCACCCCGATAGGCTGTCCTTTGCAAATCAGTTCCTCGCCATTCTTCTTCCACGTTTCAGTCAGCGTGTTTACCTGAATCCATTCAATGGCTTCGCCTTTGGCTTTTTGTCCATCCACCACTTTTCCCCATGGTACAACTTCACCAAACGTAAATAGTTTTTCCTGTGCTTGGGCCGAGAAAACGGCCATGATCAGAACCAAAACAACAATTGTATGCTTCATTTCTTTTATTTTTGAATTCTGAACTAACTCAATTTATTTGCCTCGCCTGCCAGCGGAACTTCACTGTTGATTTCTGCCTCCGGACCAAAAGCATACGTTTTAGGTCCCAGGTAAAGATCCGAGTTCATCACCTCGTCCCAGGTAACCTCTTTACCGGTATAGGCAGCAATGCGCCCCATAATGGCAGTAATGGTTGAATTCACCTGAGCTTCAGCATCGTTTACTGCTTTGCCGGTACGTATGGCTGTTACCAGGTTAATGTGTTCCTGCACAAAAGGATTGGTCACTTTCCATTTCGGATCGGTAACGCCTTCTTCCCACTTCGGATAAGACCAAACTTCATTGCCCTGTGTGTCAAGAATATGCCCCGAAGCAATGGCAATACCTTTGGTGCCGACAATTCGTTCCACTTTCCCATTGGTACAACCGTTTATTTGCCGCGATGCACAGTGTGTGCGCATTCCGTTTTCATATTCATATTCGATGCTGAAAAAATCATACAAATCGCCGGTTAACCGCCGTTGTCTTCCGCCGTAGCCAATTGCTTTTTTCGGGTTTTCGCCCAGGAACCAGTTCATTACATCAATTTCGTGAATAAACTGCTCGGCAATATGGTCGCCCGAAAGCCAGCAATGATTGACCCAATTACGCAGCATAAACTCCATGTCCGTCCACTCGGGTTGACGCCTGCGGTGCCAAAGCGCGCCACCGTTGCGAATAATGTTGGCACCGACGATTTCGCCGATATCGCCATTCTTCACTTTCAAAGCCGTGGTCATGTAATCTTTCTGAACCCGTCGAATTGTACCGCTCACCATCGAAAGTCCCAAAGCTTCTGCTTTTTTGGAAGAAGCCAGCACCGACCGCGCGCCCACCGGATCAACCGCACATGGTTTTTCCATAAAAACATGCTTCCGTGCATTGATGGCAGCCTCTACATGAACAGGACGAAAATGAGGAGGTGTACATAACAGCACCAAATCCACTCCCGAATCGATCACTTTCTGGTAAGCATCAAATCCGAGGAAACAATTTTCATCGGCGATCTCTACTCCACGTTCCTTTTTGAGCTGCTCGCGGCAGTTGTCAATTTTATCCTGAAACACATCTCCCAGGGCAACAATCTGCAGGTTTGGGCCGGCATCCAGAAAATTGATAACCGCTCCGGTCCCGCGTCCTCCGCAACCAACCAAACCGGCTTTCAGCACTTTCCCGTCGGGCGCCTGCTCAAGAAGGTCAGGCACAATATCTTCACTTTTCTTTGTTTTTTCAGAGGAACAGGCTACCAGAACAGTTGCCATTCCGAGCGTTCCAACCGTTGCTTTGGTCAGAAAGCTTCTTCTATCGAGATCTTTTACAGACATAGTTAATTTTATTGGGTTCAGACTGACGAATTTAGCATAAATGTTGCAGATTCCTAAAACCCCGAAAGGTTTTTAGTCTCAATTCTTTATTGTTAAATAGATTTTATTAAATGTATATAAGAATCCGGACAGAAGTTGTTCTCTCTGCAAAAATTTGGATAAAACTGCTTCCCACTTTTTAAAATAAATCACTTTCATGTTCGTCTTCTTTTTTATTAAACCCGTAACATCTAATTTGGAGCACTAATAACTCAGACAATACCTTGCCTGGAAAAATTCTGAATATACTGGGCAGTTGCTTCGGAAACCTTAACTCTGAAAAATAAATGGAACGAAGAAAATTCATAGAACTAGGTGCAGCGTTTTCGGTATTGGCCGGATCGGGATGGCTCTCCGCCTGCACAAGCGGCAACAAAAATAGCGCCCCGGAAGCAATCAAAAGCAAGGCGATAGCAGCTTTCAACCGGTTTGAGGAAGTATGGAATTTCAACGATTTCTGGAAGCGGGGAAATACTTTCGATGCCTGCCTTGTTTTTGTAAATGCTCTGGCAAATTGCTGGCCCAAAGACCCGGAAGTTCTACGGATAAAAACCCGCGTGAAATCGATGCTGGAAGAAAACCTTTTGTTTTTCAAGCGTTTTGATCCCGGCAGTTTATGGGCCGACGATTTTGGCTGGTGGGGACTGATGGCAATCAATGCCCGTAAATTCCTGCTAAACATGAACGAGCGCGATCTTGCAGAATCCTACTACCAGCTATCGACCGATCTGTGTTGGGAGTACAAACGAAAAACAGCTTACGACTCAACGCCTGACGCCCAACCGGTGCCGCATGGCTGCCGAAACGGTGATGCCAACGGCGACAGTCCGGGTGTGAAAAACACGGTTACCAATGTTTTGCTCTTCCTGCTTTCGTCCCGTATTTATCGTATGAACAAGGAAGAAAACAGAGACAACAATGAAAAATACCTAGAACTTGCCTGCCGCCAGTGGCTTTGGTTCGATCAGTGGTTTGAGCTCGACCAGTATCAATACCTGAAAAAAATTGGTGATGATGCAGCCCTGGTACAGGAACGTCCGATGGCTTTTTTTGAAGGATCGGGCTATACCGAAAAGATTCATCCTCCGTGGGCGGAAGGCTGGGTATGGTCGGGCGACCAGGGAATGCTGGTGGCAGCCCTGGCCGACATGCTCGCCATAAAAGACGATGCAGCAAATTGGCTAAGCTCCAACAACATCGGTTCGGGTTTTAACGTGCAGTCATTTGAAAGCAAGCTCAAAAACTATATCCGATTAATAGCCAATGGAGTAAAAGAGGCCCTGGTTTTTCCAAAAGACCAGATCTTTCGTGAAGCTCCCTGCTATTCAAGTTTTGGCCCCGTTCACGGAAACGACTACCTCGCCGGTCGCGGAATAATGCTGCGCTACCTGGAGCAACCGGACATTGCAGCACTGCTGAATGTTGATTTGAGCGAGAATATAAAAGCGACTGCCAACGCACTCTGGGAGACCCGCAATCCCCAAAACAACCAGTTTCAGCCCGAATTTACCACCCCGGAAAATGACCACGAATATGTTCAGTATTTTAAAAGCAAATGGGGACTGGCTGATGATGTTATCAAATGGGACATTGAAAAAATGGCGACTCAAAACCGATACGGAGTTTGCCAGTCCATTGGCCTCGACATGTTCGGGGCATTAATCCGTAATACAACGAAAAACTAATATGAGAGAACTGATTTTTACTGCTTTACTTCTTTTCCTGGCGCGAGCCGCCTTTCCGCAAAACCACCCCGACCAGCTGTTTTTTAAAGACCGTCTTCAACCCATTTCTGAAGAGAATATTTTTAAAACCGATGACTATTATAACTGGTGCAGTTCCATGGTAAAAGGCGACGATGGGAAGTACCATATTTTCTATTCGCGCTGGCCGAAAAAATATACGTTTCTGAGCTGGCTTACCCATTCCGAAGTGGCACATGCTGTTTCTGATTCGCCCACCGGGCCCTGGAAATACAAGGAAACCGTGCTGCAAAGTCGTGGCAAAGGCCACTGGGATGCCATTACGGTGCACAATCCGAAAATCAAAAAATTTGGAGATAAATACTACCTCTACTATGTATCTACCAATATGGGAGACCACGACTACAGCGAAGAAGAACTGATCGAAACGGCCCGCGTAGGCTACAACCATCCGAACTGGAAAAATTACCTGCGCCCCAACCAGCGTACCGGTGTAGCAGTGGCCAACTCTATCAATGGCCCGTGGACACGCATGGACCAACCGCTGATCGAACCTTCCGGACCTATTACAACCCTCACCGTGAACCCGGCCATCACCCGGGGGAAAGACGGAAAATTCTACCTCATCGTAAAAGGTGACAAACCCAACGAAACGCGCTTCATCCGTAACCAGGCCATTGCCGTATCCGACTCGCCCACCGGCCCCTTTGCGATGCAGGACAAACCGGTAATTGATTATCTCGACACCGAAGATATGTCGATGTGGTACGACGCACAGCGGGATTATTTTTACGGCGTTTTCCATGCACATTCCTTTATCGGGATGGTTAGCTCTTCGGATGGCATTAACTGGAAGAAAGCCACCGAATATGTGCTGACACCAAAAAAACTACCTATGAAAGACGGTTCAGAATTGATTCCCGACCGTTTGGAGCGTCCGTTTATCTATGCGGAAGACAATGAACCACAGGTGCTCAGCCTGGCCGTAAAAAAGGGAGATGAAGCCTACATCGTTTTTGTGCCGGTAAAACAGAACAAAATACCGGTGCCCAACAAACGCCAGCAAGCCTGGCAGGAAGCTGAAATGGGAGCTGTGTTTCATTACGATTTGCACGTGTTCGACGGAAAGAAATACGGGCAGGGCAATAACCGCATTGATCCGTTTGACGACTACCAGTTATTCAATCCCAAAAAACTGGATACTGACCAATGGGTAAAAGCCGCCAAAGATGCCGGATGTACTTTTGCGATTATAACTGCCACCCACGAAACCGGTTTTGCACTTTATCAGTCGGATGTCAACCCTTACTGCATGAAAGCCCTCAAATTTCAGGATGGCCAAGGAGACATTGTGCGCGACTTTGTGAACTCGTGCCACAAGTACGGCATTAAACCGGGGGTTTACCTGGGCATTCGATGGAATTCGTTTATTGGTGTTCACGATTTTAAAGTGAATGGAGAGGGAGAATTCCGTGAAAACCGCCAAAAATGGTACAATCAAATGGTTGAGGGAATGGTCAAAGAGATTTGCACCAACTACGGCGAGTTGTTTGAAATTTGGTTCGATGGTGGCGCTGACTCTCCCGAAAATGGTGCCCCCGATGTGCTGCCGATTGTACAGCAATACCAACCCAATTGTTTGTTTTACCACAACAAGCAGTTGGCCGAGGCGCGCTGGGGCGGTTCCGAATCGGGTACCGTCAGCTATCCGTGTTGGTCAACCTTCCCCTATTGTTCTACCGGAGCCGGAGAATCAGCAAGAGCCAACATCAGCAAAAATAATTTTCAGTTGTTGAAAGAAGGCGATCCGAATGGAGCATTCTGGGTACCGGCCATGAGCGATGCCCCGTTGCGTGGCTACAACGGCCGCCACGAGTGGTTTTGGGACCCCGGTGATGAAGAGCATATTTTTCCGCTGGAAAACCTGGTGAACATGTACTACCAATCGGTTGGCCGTAACTCAACTCTGATCATCGGATTAACACCCGATCCGGATGGACTGTTACCCGAACCCGATGTGCGGCGATTGAAAGAATGGGGTGACGAAATCGCGCGAAGGTTTTCAAGCCCTTTGGGCACCTGTTCGGGAAGTGGGAACAAAGTGGAATTGGAGCTTGACTCCCCGCAAAAAATAAATCACGTCATCATCCAGGAAGATATTGTGCAGGGAGAACCGATCCGCAAATACCGGATGGAGGCGCAGGTAAAAGGCAAATGGGTTACAGTTGCCGATGGCCAGTCGGTAGGACACAAACGCATTCAGCACTTCAACGAGGTAGAAAGCAAAAAACTCCGGCTGATAGTTGAAGAGGCCATCGAAAAGCCATTGGTAAAAAACCTGGCTGCATATTATGTTGATGGACTGCAATAAGGATAAGCCACTGTGTTCATTCAACTTTTAGGATTGAATGAACGCTAAACTTAAATCCTAAAAATGAATGATTTTTGATAATTATGTGGGAGCGAAACAACACTCTGAAGCAGAAACTTTTAATCAACTCATTGACCGTTTATTGTAAAATTTATCACAATAAGAAATAGCCATGTTTCCACTCTCTGAAAACAGATTTTTTTTAATTAAATTTGCTTTCTCTTTAAATTTTTTAAAAACCAAAGCGATGAATATCAGATCTTATTTAATACTTATGACAGCACTCATTTTCATGCTATCAGCCTGTTCGGAAAAGGTATCAACCGACCTGACTCAAACGGCATTTATTCCACAACCGGCCAGCGTAACGGCTACCGGAGAAGCCTTTGAAATAAACACTTCCAGTGTAATTTATGTGGAAGAAGGCGTCCAAGGACTTCAAACGGTTGCCGACTACCTGGCAGAGGAACTGAAACGGATGACCGGCATCTCGTTAACCCCACAAGCAGCGAGCACTGCGCCATCAAAGGGAATCTATCTTTCGGTAAATCCGAACAGCGACCTCAAAACAGAAGGCTACGAGCTGAACATCGGCAAAAAGTTGATTTCAGTGCAGGGAACTGACCTTGCAGGGGCTTTTTACGGCATTCAGACGCTGTTGCAAGCCCTACCTGTAAAAGCCGTTGCAGGCGAGCCATTGTATGTGGCTACCGGTGTGGTTCGCGATTTCCCAGAATATGGCTACCGGGGAATGATGCTTGATGTGGCACGTCATTTCTTTTCGGTTGAAGATGTAAAACGGGTGATCGACCTGTGTGCGTACTACAAAATAAACAGGCTTCACCTGCACCTCTCTGATGATCAGGGTTGGCGGATCGAAATCAAATCATGGCCAAAACTGACCGAAATCGGAGGCAGCACGCAGGTAGGCGGCGGAAAAGGTGGTTTCTACACCCAGGAGCAATACAAGGAAATAGTTCAGTATGCAATGAACCGTCAGATTATCATTGTTCCGGAAATTGACATGCCGGGACATACCAATGCTGCGCTGGCTTCGTATCCCGAACTAAATCCCGATGGAAAAGCCCGGGAATTGTACACCGGTATCGAAGTAGGGTTCAGCACCCTGGCTACCAATATGGACATCACTTACAAATTTGTGGAAGACGTGATAAGGGAACTGGCCGCTATCACGCCTGGCCCTTATTTCCATATTGGTGGCGACGAATCGCACGTTACCAAACACGACGACTATGTGTATTTTATCAACCGGATTCAGCCCCTTGTAACGAAATACGGGAAGAAGATCGTTGGTTGGGATGAGATTGCCAACGCTGACCTGGAAGAAGACGTAACCGTTCAGTTTTGGTCGAATGTGAAAAACACTTCTATGGGCCTGGAAAAAGGCGCCAAGGTGCTCGTTTCGCCGGGAGCCCGCACTTACATGGATATGAAGTACGATTCAACCACCGTTCTTGGCCTGAAATGGGCGGGATTGATTGAAGTGGATCATGCCTACACCTGGTCGCCCGACACTGTGGTGCCCGGCTTGCAAAAAGAACAGATATTGGGAATTGAAGCGCCGCTTTGGTCGGAAACCCTCGAAAAAATAGAAGACATTGAGTTTATGGTTTTCCCGCGCTTGCCCGGATATGCCGAAATTGGCTGGACAGCTAACGAACTCCGTAACTGGGATGAATACAAGCTACGCCTGGCCAAACATGGAAAGCGGTTTGAAGATTACAACATCAATTTCTACCGCTCGCCGTTAGTGCCTTGGGTAAACGAATAAAGAAACACCGAATGAATATTATTAAAATGAAACAAACCTTATTGCTTCTCTTCATCGCTCTGTTATGGAGCTGCTCCCAACCTTCCGGATTACAAATGCCGGTCAACAACACCATTCCGGTTGATCAGGACGACACAAACGACTCGATCATCATTAAAGCAGCCCATGTGGTTCCAACACCCAATCAGCTGGAGGCTCTGAAAGATGAGTTCATTGCGTTTATTCATTTTGGCCCCAATACTTTTACCCGCATGGAATGGGGAAGCGGCATGGAAGATCCGCAGATATTTGACCTGCAAAACCTGGATACCGACCAATGGTGCCAGGCCATGAAAGCAGCCGGAATGACCAAAGTTATTTTTACCGCCAAACACCACGATGGCTTTTGTCTGTGGCAAACCCGGTACACAAAACACGGCGTTGTGTCATCACCGTTTAAAGACGGGAAGGGAGATGTACTGAAAGAGCTTTCCGAATCGTGCCATAAATACGGGTTAAAACTGGCGGTTTACCTGTCTCCGGCCGATCTTTACCAAATTGAAAACCCGGAGGGACTGTACGGAAACCTGAGCGAAAAAACCGAGCGTACGATTCCCCGCCCTGTGGAAGGACGGCCTTTTGAAAATAAGACCACCTTTCAGTTTGTGGTGGACGATTACAACGAATACTTTCTTAACCAGTTATTTGAATTGTTAACAGAGTACGGCCCCATTTATGAAGTGTGGTTCGACGGTGCTCATCCGAAACGGAAAGGCGGGCAAACCTACGATTACATGGCCTGGAAAAAGTTGATAAGAACACTGGCGCCCGAAGCCGTGATATTTGGCAAGGAAGACATCCGGTGGTGCGGGAATGAAGCCGGGGGAACCCGCTCTACCGAATGGAACGTTATTCCTTACCTGGAAGATCCCAACCAAATGAATAGTTTTGGCGATCTTACTGCGAAATCGCTTGGCAGCCGTGAAGACCTGCTGAAAGGAAAGTATTTACACTATCAACCCGCTGAAACCAACACTTCGATTCGTGAAGGATGGTTTTACCGCGACGAAACCACGCAAAAGGTCCGCAGTGCCGACGATGTATTCGATATGTACGAAAGATCGGTGGGAGGAAACTCCATCTTTTTGCTGAACATTCCACCCAACCGTGAAGGCAAATTTTCGCAGGAAGATGTTGGAGTGCTGGAAGAAGTAGGAAAACGGATCAGCGCAACTTATGGGAACAACTTGCTGAACGGCGCCCGCATTTCAAAAAAATTACTCGACGGAGACATTCTCACCAGCGAATTGCTAAGTGCGGATCAGGCTTTTGTTGAAATCAACACTGCGGAACCAATCACCATCAACCGGTTTTCGGTGAGCGAGGCCATCTCCACCCACAGTGAACGGATTGAAAAGTGCGCGCTGGATGTTTGGGAAAAGGATGCCTGGCAGGAAGTGGCAACCGCTACCAATGTAGGCTACAAACGTATTCTGCGTTTCCCGGCGGTAACCGGCAGCAAGTTCCGGTTCAGGGTGTTGGAATCGAGGCTAGAACCTGCCATTGCCGAAGTAGCTGCTTTTTATTACGAAAACCGTCCTCCCCAATTGGAATTCCACAGGAATACGGAAGGCTTGCTCAGCATTCAGCCCAAAGTGCATGATTTTGGCTGGAAACCGCACGGAGAAGATGCCAACGCCAATATCAACAGCGATCTGCAAATCCGCTATACACTCGACGGAACAGAACCCACAACCGGTTCCAGTTTGTACGAAGGTCCTTTCTATTTTGAGGGAGGCGAAGTAAAAGCACGTGCCTTTGCCAACGAAAATGCGGGAAGTATCGGTTCTGCAAACATTGGCATTGTAAAAAAAGACTGGAAGCTGCTGGCATCAAGCCAACAAACAGAAGGTCTCAATGGTGAGCTGGCATTTGATGAGAATAGCAAAACCTTCTGGAAATCGGACGGCAAAGGAACTCACTTTTTGTCCATCGATCTGGCAAAGGAAGAAAAACTGGCCGGTTTTATTTACACTCCACCCACTAATTTTGCTGACGGAATGATCGAAGAAGGCCTCATCCAGTCGAGCACCGATGGTAAAAAATGGGAAACCATCGAAACCTTTAATTTCGGGAACCTGATCAACGATCCTTCTCCCCGCTTGATGCATTTCAAAGCTCCTGTGACAACCCGCTTTATGCGGATCGAATCACGTGTTATTGCAGGAGGAAAAACCTCAGCAGCTATTGCCGAGATTGACTTCCTGAAAGCTCAATAATATTCCTTTACTGCGCAGGCTAATCACACAGTGAAGGAAAACTACTACCACACCCTTGCTTACCTAACAACAGGAAGCAAGGGTGTGGTAGCTTAGTATTGTTCATTCGTAATGTTTTGCCAAAAATCGCCTCATCTTATTAAAATTATTCAAAAGATGTTAGTTTTACATGAGAATTATATCTATTGAATAATTATTTGCGCCGGTATTGCACGCAAGGAGCAAGAACCGGAGCAACCCGAAGGATGGAGTACAAACAAAGAATCAAAACAATATTATGAGCAACAAACTAAGATTACTGATTATTGCTGTAGCAGCTGTATTTATGGCGTCGTGTACTACTCCTGACTGCCCGAATCAAGCCATTGAAATTATCCCCTACCCCAACCAATTAAAAGCAGGTGAAGGCTGTGTTAACCTGGCAAAAGGTTTTCAGGTTATTGGCGAGACAAACCATGCAGAATACCTGACGTCTGAATTAAACGCGCAGGGAATTGAAGCCGGGAAAGGTGCACAAATTGTATTTCAACCCGCTGAACAACCCAATAATTTGGGCGAAGAAGGTTACCGCTTAGTTGCAAAGAAAAAAGCGATTACGATTGAGGCCAACGGTTCCAAAGGACAGTTTTACGGTATTCAGACTTTACTGCAACTGGTAAATGGAGCCACGGTAGCAGCTGTTGAAATTGAGGATGTACCTGCCTTTGAATGGCGCGCCTACATGCTCGATGAATCGCGTTATTTCCATGGCGAAACATTTGTAAAACAAGTGCTCGACCAAATGGCAAAACTCAAAATGAATGTCTTCCACTGGCACCTGGTTGATGATGCCGGATGGCGCATTGAAATCAAAAAGTATCCTTTACTTACCGAAGTTGGCGGCACACGGGCCGATTCGGAGATCGGAACATGGAAAAGCCGAAAAACAGCCGGTGAACCGCATTCCGGGTTTTACACGCAGGAACAAATTAAAGCGATCGTACAATATGCTGCAGAAAGAAACATAACCATTGTTCCGGAGTTTGAAATGCCGGGCCATTCGAGTGCCGCGATAGCAGCATATACCTGGTTGGGAACAGCCGGAAAAGACATTGATGTACCGGTTACCTTTGGCCGTCATTACGACAATTACGATGTTACAAAACCGGAGGTAGAGCAATTTGTAAAAGATGTGTTAAACGAATTGTTTGAGCTTTTTCCTTCCGAAGTCATTCACATTGGTGGCGATGAAGTAGGCTACAAAGTATGGGAAGAGTCGAAACATGTACAACAGTACATGAAAGAGAATGGGATTAATACTCCCGCAGATTTACAGATTGCCTTTACCAATAAAATTTCAAAATTTATTGAGAGCAAAGGCCGGAGAATGATGGGATGGAACGAAATTATGGGAGTTAATATCCACAAAGGTTTCGAGGAAAAAAAGGATGACAAGGAAGCTGAAACCGAACTGGCTAAAAATGTGGTCGTTCATTTCTGGAAAGGTGATATTAACCTGATCACCGATGCTGCCCAAAAGGGATACAGCATTGTCAATTCCCTGCATTCAAATACCTATTTAGATTATTCATACAAAAATATCAGCCTCGAAAAAGCTTATGGTTTCTATCCAATCCCGGAGGATCTGAACGAAGAATACCATAAAAATATTTTTGGGTTGGGTTGCCAAATGTGGAGTGAATGGACACCAACCAATAAAGATGTGGAGCGTCAAACCTATCCCCGAATTGCAGCCTATGCCGAAACCGGATGGACCAACAAGGATAACAAAGATTACGCGAGGTTTCGCAAAGCAATGGATAATTTAACCCAAAGCTGGGACAAGCTGAATATTAATTATGGTCCACTGGATAATGTAGAATAAAAAGACAAAGAAATATGTTTTAACGAACAAAAAAACCGTCGGGATAATCGACGGTTTTTTTTATGCCTAAAACAGAATCATTCTGCGTGACGATAGCACAAGCGTATGGTTTCCAATGCCGATTCCGGACTGTATTTTTCCGGCAGTTCGCCCTTTTGCAAGGCAGCATAAAACAACTGAATTTCATTAAAATAACCATCTCCCAAATCATTTGCCGGAATCGTAGTCTGTTCTGTATGCCCGGAAACAAGGATATTTTCCGCATCTGAAGTAGAAAAACTCACCGTTGCCTCCTCGAATACTGCGGTGTACCCAGCCCGAAACGGGAAACGGGCATGAAATACATTTCCGCCTTCGATCCGCACTACCAAATCCGAATCGGGATAATGCCAGGTGGCCGACACATAATCATGGCGGCTTAATTTCCCGGGAAGGATTGTTTTATTGCTTAATTCAGATGGAACACCCACCGCAAAAGCAGCAAAATCAATATCGTGAATAATCAGGTCGAAAAGAGCACCGCCTGAAATTCCGTAGTTCTTTTGCTTTTCGAGCCATTGCCCCCATTGCGGCACTCCGGAGAAACGGGAAAGTGACAAAAACTTCAGGTCGCCGTATTCTTTTGTCTCAATAAAGCCAAGCAATTTCTGGTAAGGCGACATAAAACGAACCACGTGAGCCACCATTAAAACCCGCTTCTTTTCTGCAGCCAGTGCCACCAGTTCCTCTCCCTGCTCCACATCCAGCACAAATGGTTTTTCCACCAATACATGCAAATCATTGTTCAAGGCTTCTTTTACCAGTGGGTAATGCAATTCGGTATGGACACAAACATGCACCGCATCGAGCTGCTGTTCTTTTATACAGTCGGCTAGTGAGCTGTAAACCGGAACTTTCAGCAATGCGCTGGTGTCCACTTCGCCAACAGCAAAATTCCCCACCTGCTCATTCAGCTTTTTCGCAACGGAAGCCACATCCTTCTCAATAATGGCAACCAATTCAACCCCTTCGCTAACCAACAACTGGCGGCTGTGCATAATCCCCATAAAGCCAAAGCCAATAACTGCCACACGTTTCATATTGTATTGTTTAAGTTTATTTTCTCATCTCCTGATTTTCAGCAAAAATACTTTGCGGATTTTACCGTTCACTTCCTCAGTATTCCCAGTTCGCTAACCAGGCTCGCCCCTAAAAATAGAATATCCTTTGACGGAAACAAAATAGCCACTTTCATAAACCAAATAAAAGAGCCTATCTTTTGAAACAAGCGACTTTTCGGACAACAAAACCAGGGGAAGCAGTATAAGATTGCTTCCCCTGATAAATGTGCCTGCCTGGCCTGAAGAATATCCCAAATTACTTTCTATTCATTATCGTCGGGAAATTCGTTTGAAAGCATTACCCAAACCTTGCCAAGCCTTTCGTAAAGGTTACTGATGTGTGTGCCCGGATTGTCAAACGTTTCGAACTGATGCTTGACGTTCATAGCATCGAGCTGCTCATGCATCATCGTGTTGATGGCGATGTAAAAGTCGTCGTTCACGCCGCAATCAAAATAGACTACTTTCAACTGTTTTAGTCCAATACGGTGTTTCTGAATCATTGCCAGCAAACTTTGATCATTCAGTTTTTCCATTCGTTCAGGAATGACAACAGGATTTCCTTCGATGAATTCAAAAGGCAAGTCGCAATAGTAAGGTGGATTTTCGGGATTAGGTAACCAGGCCTGCGACAGCATTACAGCACCGTTGTTAATAAACTTAAAAGGAGCGAACGGATCATACGGCAGCGGTCCTTCAACTCCCCAAATCTGATCTTCCACAGGCATAAAATTAGCCATGTATAAAATCAACGGTTCAGGAAAATGTGAGGGCGACAAAGCACCCACATACCGAAATACTTTTGGGTGTTTCATCGCAATATTCAGAGCCCCAATAGCTCCGGCACAGTGACCGGTTATGGCACGCCAGTTAAAATGAGGGATCGTACGATAATTCTCATCCACATATTCAACCAGCTCTTTCACAATGTAATCTTCGTAATTTCCCTGGACGGCGGAATTTACGTAGAGACTGGGACCGTATTTTGTTTTCGCATCAGGCATTACGATGATAACTTCCTTCATACCTTCGTTGTCGATCAGGTTATTGAGCCATGGCAAAAATCCTTCTTCGGGAAAGTCGACCCGATGAGGAAGTTGCGCCGACAGATAAAAATACTCATAAGGTTCCGGCTCCATCAGCATACCGCCCCAGGCTGGGGTGCCATGCAGGAAGTAAATAACCGGGAAATGCCTCTCGGGACATGTAAAGTAACTTTTGGGCAAATACACACGGATCATGCGGTCGGCCGGATCGCCCGTTAAATTGCCTTCGAGTGATGCAAAATGTACGGTTTCAGTAACAATCGTTCCCTCGCCTATCTCTGCCGATTTTGTTGTGGGAGCAAGATCGTCGGTTCCAGCAAGATAGTCTTTTTCGCAGGCGGTCAGGAAAACTGCAACGACCAGCACTGCCATTAAAATTTTGGTTTTCATTTCATTGATTTTATTTGGTAACTGTAAACGAAGTTAGGCCAATACTGCCTGTTCCTCTTTTTCAGAATTCCCGGAGAGTTGTAAGCTTTTCCCAAAGCTTTTGATAATTTCCCATTCCCTTTGAAAGGCTGCTTCCTCTGCATCTTCCGAAAATAAATTCCTTTCGTTCAATACTCCCCTGTTGATGAAAATTCAAGCAGGTAAATTGCGTGTGGGATTGGGATAAAACTTGATCACACTATTGATTTCAAAAACAAGAAAAGGGCAAAAGCATCTAACGCCAAATACCCTTCTAGCTACAACAGCTTGCCATTTCCGTTTAGTTTCTGATGATTCAGAAATTGCCGCGGACTTTCTCCAAACTCATCCTTGAACAACTGGCTGAAAGTGGAAAGGCTTTTCATGCCTACTTCATACCCCACCTCGGTGATGTTCATATTGGATGTTTGCAATAACTCCCGGGCTTTTTTCATTCGTACCTGTCGAATGTATTTGGCAGCCGACTGATTGGTGAGAGCTTTAAACTTGCGGTAAAGCTGGGATTTGCTCATGGCCATATCTTCACATAGTTTATGAATGTCATAATGTTCGTCGCCAAGATTTGTGTTGATCGATTCGTTAAGCCGCTTAAAAAAGCCATCCTCTTTCTGTATAATCGGATCGGAAGAAAATTCCATCCCATTACCATTGCTATACCGTTTGAATAGGTTTCTTCGCAGTTCAAGAAGCTTCTGCATACGAACCAGTAATTCCAATTGATTGAAAGGTTTTACCACATAAGCATCAGCCCCTTGTTCCAGGCCTTCAATACGGGAAGTGATATCCGCTTTGGCCGTAAGCAGAATAACCGGGATATGACTGGTTCGATAATCATTTTTCAGTTTTCGGCAAAATTCAAAACCATCCATGCCCGGCATCATTACATCGCTGACTATAATATCGGGAACCTCATCCAACGCCAGTTTATGCCCTTCCCAACCATCTTTTGCCACAAAAATATGGAAATGTCTTTCGTAACATGCCTTCATATAAGCCACCACATCCGGATTATCCTCCACAATTTCCAGACGTTTTCTTGTGCCGTCTCCGATTTCGGCAACATCGTTAAAAGTGTCATCCGTTTCCAACCCAAAAGTCTGTTTCTTTGATTTGAACGCTGCTTTCTTGAATTCATGCCTGACAGGCAGTTGTACCGTAAAAACAGTCTCCTCGCCGGCAATGCTTTTTACACTGATGGTTCCGTTCATCAGGGTTACCAGTTCCCGGGTGAGAGCGAGACCAATACCGGCTCCTCCTGCTTTTCTGGTATTTTTGTCGTCAACCTGGTAAAAGCGATCAAAGATCTTTTCCATTTTTTCAGAAGGAATGCCGATACCATCATCACACACTTCTATATAGAGTGAATCAGACCGCGCCATGACCTTCATTTGTACATTTCCTCCTTCCGATGTAAACTTTATGGCATTATTTAAGAGATTCCCCACAACAGCCGCTGTTTTTTCAGGATCAAAATCCAATTCATACGACTGGTTATCAGAGAAAAATGACATATTGATGCACTTTTCTTCCGAATAAAATTCCTGTAGCTGAAAAATGTATTTTAGAAAAGGGATAATATTGGCGTGTATCATGTTCACCAAAAGTTTACCCGACTCTACTTTGCTCAGGTCAAGCATCTGATCAACAAGTTGCAGGAGATTCTTGCCGTTCCTGATAATTGTATCCATTTTCTCCTCAATGTGGTTCTGCTGTCCAAATTTTACACTATCTGCCAAACCAAGAATAACAGTGAGAGGCGTACGAAATTCGTGCGTAATGTTGGTATAGAGCCTGGTTTTGGCATCGTTTAACTCCTTTTGTCGTTGAGTTTCCCGCTGTTCCTGTTTCGCATAAAGATTTGTCGCATAAAGACTGAAAAAGAAAATATAGCCGGTGATCAAAACAATGCTGGCCGCAAAGGCAACGGCATTTTGCTGAGGATTAAGCGCATAACGTACCGGGAACAGCGGCTCAAGTACGACAAGCAGTATCATCACTACAGCAAAAATGATGGAAACAGTGATTATCTTTCTCAAATCGCGTAAAATAACTGTACTTGTAACGGCCTGAATAGAAAACAGAAACAATCCGCCACAGGTCAGCAGGCCCCCCATCCGAATAATGTAAATGGAGGAAATGAAAATCATCGCAATTTTAAAAATGAAAATCAGAATGCTCATTTTTCGGGCCCGAAAAAACAAGTAGCTGGCCACAAACATGAATGGAATATAGACCAGGCAAAATTCTGCCAGCATTTTAGCACCAATTATCCAGGATAAGACGAGCATCATGGACAAACCCGTAATGGCCACGGCGCCCTGTGTTAGCATATACTTTTTGGCAACTTCTTCAGTGTACGACAGGTGCTGCCTGCCAATAATGCCCTCGAGTTTAGCATCCAGTTTGTCGAAAAAAAGAAAGGTTGACGACATGATCTGTGGTTTTTACCGCGTTAACTTCCTCTTGCAACCATTTACGATAAAACATCGCTAAAGTTCATTGTTTCTCTGCCTGTTAACTTGCTTTATCTTCTCAAAAAGTTGCGGATTCTTCCCTCCTATTAAGTGAAGCAGATGTACTTGACACGAAGAAATTGCTTGCAATTAAATACGCTAACTTCTTTCCGTCAGAGTAAGAGGCCAACTTACCAATAACCCTGATTTGAGCAAGTGAACGCTAGGAAACTAAACACAGAACCACTATTTTTAACGCCCGATAACTAAAACCGGCAATACCAATGAAAGCAATCTTCCTGCTCCTGACTCTGATCCCGTTTTTCAGCTTTGCACAAAGCATGCAACCCAAAACTCCCGACGATGTGGTGGAGCAAATCAAAAAGCATGTTACCTGCGATTGGATGAGCAAAACCGTGGATGTATACAAAGCCGGCGATCCGCAAACGTCGTTGAAAGGAATTGCCGTTTGTATGTTTGCCGATATGCCCACCCTGGAAAAAGCCGTTGAACTGGGATGCAATTTCATAATTACCCACGAACCGGTCTTTTACAGTCACCTCGACGGAACAGACAATTTACAGGACGACCCGGTTTTTCTTGCAAAAAAGGAATTCATCGAAAAAAACAAACTCGTTATATTTCGCTTTCACGATCATATTCACATGACTGAACCCGATGGAATTTATGTTGGGATGATCAACCAGATGGAACTGCAATCCAGCTCCGTTAACGGTTCGATGACGCATTACCAGCTTCCCAGGCAAAGTGTAAAAGAATATGCCCGGACACTCAAAAAACAACTGGGACTTGAAACCGTACGCGTGATCGGCAACCCGAATATGGAATTCACAAAAATGGGCCTCGCAGTGGGAGCACCGGGCGGGCAAAGCCATATTCAACTGCTAAGGCAACCCGACGTGGAAGTGCTGGTAGCGGGAGAAGGCCCCGAATGGGAAACTTATTCGTATGTAAACGATGCCGTGTCGCAAGGGAAGAACAAAGCCGTGATTTTTGTGGGACACGTAAAATCAGAAGAAGCCGGCATGAAATATTGTGCGGAGTGGCTAAAAGGCTTTCTTGCTGAAGTCCCCATTCATTTCATCGAAAACGTTCCAAATTTCTCCACCCTTTAATTCTATTTCTTATGACCGGTTCTATTGGCCTGATTGCGGTTTTACTGCTTTCCGTGTTGTTCATTATTCTTGGAACTACAAAACTGAAGATGCACCCTTTCCTGGTGCTGTTACTGGCCTCTTACCTGGCCGGCGCACTGGCCGGACTTCCGGCGGGAGATATTGCGGCAAGCATTTCCACCGGTTTTGGCAACATTATGGCCTACATCGGAATCGTAATCATTCTGGGAACCATTATCGGGACCATACTCGAAAAATCGAATGCTGCTATAAAACTGGCCGACCTGGTTTTGAAACTGGTGGGGAAACGTTATCCGGCGCTGGCCATGTCGATCATTGGCTACCTGGTTTCGATTCCTGTATTCTGCGATTCGGCCTACATTATTCTTTCCTCGCTGAAAAAATCGATCCGGCAAAAAACCGGCAAACCATCGGTGGCGCTTTCCATAGCGCTTGCTACGGGTTTGTATGCTGCCCACACCTTTGTTCCGCCTACACCCGGTCCAATTGCAGCTGCGGGCAACCTGGGGCTGGAAGACCAACTCGGGCTTGTTATTTTGTTCGGACTTGGAGTTGCCTTAATTGCTATGTTCACCGGTTATTTCTGGGCTTCTTTTACGGGAAAGCATTACACTGTTGCAGAAGATACCGAAGAAACACCGGCTGCCACGCAGGACAAACTTCAACTACCATCCGGCATAAAAGCACTTTCGCCCATTGTTGTGCCCATCTTTCTGATCGCTTTTCGGTCGGTGGCTACTTATCCATCGCTTCCGCTGGGGCAAGGTGTTTTATACGAAATTCTGAACTTTGCCGGACAGCCCGTAAATGCCCTGCTGATTGGGTTGTTTCTTTCCTTCCTGCTTTTCCCAAAATTTGATCGCGAAACACTTACCGGATGGATCGGCGAAGGGATTGTTGCTGCTGCGCCCATTTTGCTCATTACCGGGGCAGGAGGCGCATTCGGAACCATTTTAAAAGAAACTCACATCGGCGAAACACTCGGCAACCTGCTCGCTGGCTACCAGCTGGGAATTTTTCTCCCTTTTCTGATAGCGGCCGTTTTTAAAACCGCCCAAGGTTCGTCAACCGTGGCGCTGGTGGCAACCTCGGCACTAATCGCTCCGTTGCTGGGCAGTATCGGCCTCGATTCATTGTATGGAAAAGTGCTGGCAGTTATGGCAACCGGTGCCGGAGCAATGACCATTTCGCATGCCAACGACAGCTTTTTTTGGGTGGTCACCCAGTTTTCGGGAATGGATGTAAAAACCGGCTACCGCACACATACTACGGCTACCCTGTTACAAGGAGTGGTAAGCATGGCCTTTATTTATTTGCTTTCGTTGATTTTTATTTAAATCGTTTTTGTTGAGGGGACAGCCAGGGAAATCGCTTTTAACTCTTGAACCCAAAAACGAAGCAATCCCGATAGTTATCGGGACAAGGCTGCGCCCACTTTGCCCGAAAAATTGGCGTTCGGACAGCGAAATCATCCAAACCCGCTCGTCCCTCGCTCAAGCAAGGACGATTTTTAACGGCGATTCCCCTGCCCACAAACCCTCCCGGTGTCCGATCCGCCAACTTCGGAGTACTTCCCATTCCTTAAACACCTTCCGGCTATCGGCAGGGTAGAAAATTCCGGGTTCGTTCATCATTTTGCTATCTGCGCATTGCAAAAATCCAATCTTGCTGATCGTTTTGCTATCTGCGCATTACAATCAAGCGATCACGGAGTGAAAAAATGAACCTTCGGAGTAAAAACAACGATTTTTGATGATCGAACAACAGATCATGGACTTAAAACAACGATCTTTGATGATCGAACAAGCACCCGCTGACATAATACCAAATTTACTTCAAGGTGGGGTGATACAAGCAACTCGAATAAATAGGTGTTCTTTCATTCGCAGGTTTTTGGCTTATCAGCCGGATTTTACTCTTTGTTTTGGCACAAAGAGTAAACAGAAAAGCCAAGGCTGCGTCCGCTTCGCTCTAAAAAACTACGTGTTGCCGGCTAAGAGTTCGGAACTCGTCGTACCTCCTCAAACAACCGAACTCTTTTAACGCCACCTTCACTTGTTTTTCGTCCGTCAGCTGACGGACGAGGCCAATTTACTCGATCTGTCACCGTTTTAAAGTGTTTTGCCCCCTTTCGGCAAGAAAAACTGGTGAAATATTTATTGGCTTTGTTAAAAACAAAAATAATATTATACCAGCCGGAAAACATGGGAACGAAACAAATCGAACAAAAAAACGCACTCGAAATCGGATTGAAAGTTATGATTGGCAATTTGGTTCCGGATGTTGTAATTCCGTTGGCCGCGCAGGCGATCAGTGGTAATGAGCAGCCAGTACGATTCCAGCCTTTGTTTTTTGTATAAACGTAATTTTTCTTCCTTCTTTTCTATCGACTTCAAAATATCGTGAATTACATTTTTGGATATCCCCAGGTTGTTGGAACGCTCCCAAACCGAAGCTTCCAACCCGGGATGATGAGCCACCAAAATCTCATCCAGTCCCTCGGGTAATTGTTCTTTTGGAATAACATGATAAAAAAGGTTTCCCGGCTTCTTGTTGCGAATACTGTTGCGGATCGCATTAACCGCCTTTGCTGCTGTCACCAGGCTCCTTTCCGGAGAAGGCGGATGCTTCTTGTTAAAAAGAAACTTCACAAACAGCTTTACCTCCGAATTTTGCTCAAACAACTCGCGGGCATCGTCAATCAGTTCTTCCAGAATAACGTTTTGCTCGGCCTCGTGCTCATCCGGCACATCGGCACTTCCGGGATTCAATCGAACTAATTCGATTCCCAGCCGGTGACTGTTCTTCAGCTTTACAATGAAATCGGGAGATTCCGAGGCCTCCATTTTTCCTTTGGGGAAGTCGGCACAACACTCCCTAAAATAACCGGCCAGCAATACTTCCAGTTGTTTTTTCAGTTCCTGCATTTCCCCCTTACTTATTGCTTTGGCGTCGTTTTCTCCATCAGCAAGAAAAGATCATTCACAATGGCATCCCTGTTAAAAGTATCCCAGTAAATAATTTTATGCGGATTGTCAGATTGTTCTTCCCAGGCATGGTTGATGAGTCTGGGTGCCGGAATTTCATGTTTTGTCCCCCATTCAGGATTCTTCAAAACAGCCAGCACTACCATGTCGAACAACGCACGCGATGGCGGATAGCCATGCATATGGGCATGTTCGAACAGATTTTTGGCGTAATTGCCAAAGGAATTGAATTCGCCACCATGACGGCCGGTAATTGTATGGGGAGAAACCGTCCCTTTTCCGGCCAGAAACTCATCGACTTCGGCAGGTGTAACCCGAACTGCATCGGTAGCGGTACTGTCGCCGTAACGCACTGTTACAATTTCGAAAGGTGCTCCCGATTCAATCACCGGATTCACCGATGAAACATCGTTTACCAGGTTGTATTCTCCCGGGTTCGGATAATTGCTTCCGAGCCAAATAATCCGGACTTTATCTACAATGGAAGGTTCTTTGGCAATGGCCAGGGCAATGTTGGTAAGTTTGCCAACCGGAACTAAAACCAACTTTTCGTCCTTCATTTTCATTGCCTCTCGAATGATGAAATCCACCGCCGGCTGCCCGTCAAACAGCGTATCGTTGATATGCGGAAGAATATCCACATAATTGCTGTCGGCTCCCATAAAAAGAGGAATTTTCTCCTCCAGGTCAAACAGACGAATAATCCGCAGCGCCTCATCGTACTGTCCCTGAATTCCAAATCCATTCGCGGTATTGTTAACGGTTACGCCCACCACATCAAAAACATCAAGGTTCAAAAAAGCATAGGCCAAAGCATGCTGGTCGTCCAGTTCGTTATTGGCATCTGTATCAATGATGATCTTCATTTTTTTCGGTGTTCCTTTTTTGGGTTCTGAATGACAAGCCGCCAGCAGTCCCACCATCGCAATCAAAATTAAAAATCGGTAAAGCATTGTATCTGTTTATTTTTCCCGTTCACTCAAGTCTTTCACGGCATAATCTCAGCCGCCTTTTAGTTTTTCGGGGTGAATGATTTTATCTCTTCCATTTCATCTGTTTTGCCTGCCTTGTTCCCAAAGCGGACAGTTTCAGGTTGCGAATAAAAATAGCGATTATCTCCCAGAGAAAGCATTAATAAGGAACAGCTTTCTGAATTTATCCGAAAATTGAGTAATATTTACCGATTCATTCAACCAAAAGCCCGGGTAAACGTTAGATTCTAAAACTAATATATTATGTACACTGGATTATTACACGCACACAATGGATTTCGCTGGTTGGTTTTACTGGCGTTGGTTGTTTCGGTGGTTCTTGCCATAAGCGGATGGTTGGGAAAACGTGAATGGAAGAAGACCGACAACCTGTTCAATTTAATACTAGTTATTTTTACTGATCTACAGTTTTTGGTGGGGCTGGTGCTTTATGCCTTTGTAAGCCCGATCACCAAAGCGGCTTTCCAGCATTTTGGAGCAGCCATGAAAAACCCCGACCTCCGTTTCTACGCGGTGGAGCACATTTTGCTAATGGTGGTTGCCCTCGTGTTAATTCACATTGGCCGTTCAAAATCGAAGAAAGCTTCATCACCGGAGAAAAAGCACCGAACTGCGGCTATTTTCTACACCCTTTCGCTGGTTTTGATCCTGGCCGGAATTCCATGGAGCAGAGCGCTCTTTTAGGCCGATTCCTTACAAATTACGAATAGTCAAAAAAAATGAAAAGCTGCCGGAAAATTCCGGCAGCTTTTGCTAAGTTTGGTTCAGCGCTTGTTTTACGCCTGGCAAAAACCGGTTATTTACTAACCGAGTAGATATCATCAATTAAGTTCCGGTATTTCTCAGCAACAATGTTTCTGCGAAGTTTTAAGGTAGGCGACAGTTCGCCCGAGGCAGGTGTCCACTCCTCGCACACCAAACGAATCCGGTTGATCTGCTCGTGACTTCCCATCGTTTTATTGACTTTGCCCACTTCTTTCTGAATCTTGTCGATTACCTCCGGCAACTGGATCAATTCCTTGTTGTTTTCGTAATGAAGTTTATGCTCTGCCGCCCAGTCGTGAAGCAGGGTGAAATTCGGAGAGATCAAAGCCGAAGCAAATTTCTCGTTGGCCCCGATCACCATTACCTGTTCAATCAGTGTAGAACTTTTCAGTTTGTTTTCGATCATTTGCGGAGCAATGTATTTGCCTCCTGAAAGTTTGAATATTTCCTTTTTCCGGTCGGTGATCTTCAAAAATTTCCCTTCTTCCAAAATACCGATATCGCCGGTATGAAACCAACCTTCCTCATCGATCACCTCGGCCGTCAGGTCAGGCGCTTTGTAGTATCCTTTCATTACGCTGGGCCCTTTGCAAAGAATTTCACCATCCGGTGCAATTTTTACAACCACATTTTCCAGCACAGGACCAACTGTTCCGATCTTCATCTCGTTTTGTGCCGGGTTATTAACGGCAATCACCGGCGATGTTTCGGTCAGCCCGTATCCTTCCAGGTTCCACATTCCGGCCATACCCAGCACCCGCGCAATTTGCGGCTGTAAAGCTGCCCCACCCGAGACAATGTAAATGATATTGCCCCCCAGAGCTTCTCTCCATTTGGAGTAAATAAGCTTGTCGGCAATTTTTATTTTCATTCGGAGCAAGGGACCGTATTTCTTATTGTATTCAAAATGCTGTGTCAGGTCGAGTGCCCAAAAATACAGGCTCTTTTTTATTCCGCTCAGTTCTTTTCCCTTGGCCACAAATCCGTCGTAAACTTTTTCCAGCAAACGGGGCACCGAGTTAAACATATGCGGCTTCACCTCTTTGATCGCACTCATAATCTGCGCCAGGCTTCCGACATAATAAACACCCATTCCCTTGTACTGGAAATGGTAATTCACACTGCGTTCGTACACATGACACAGCGGAAGAAAACTAATGACCCGGTGCTCTTTTCCGAGATGGTGCATTTTTGCATGTTCCACAAAATTGGAAACCAGGTTCTCGTGGGTGAGCATCACCCCTTTAGGTACGCCGGTTGTTCCTGAAGTATAAATGAGTGTGGCAACATCGTCGGGAACTACAGAAGCTTTGCATTCCTCCAGTTTCTCCTCCAATGCTGATCTCCCGGATTCTCCCAGGTCCATGATCTCCTGGTAATTCTTTGCCTCTTCAACCGCCTCAAAAGAGTACAAATGCTTTAACTCCAGCTGCTCGGCCAAAGGCAACAGTTTCTTGTAAAGCTTGGCATCGCCCACAATCAGCATTTTTACTTCGGCGTGTTTCAGAATATACTGGTATTCATCTTCCCCGATGGTTGGATAAATGGGAACATGCACTACTCCCGCCATGGCCATCCCCATATCAGCAATGCACCATTCGGGACAGTTATTGGTAACCGTGGCGATCTTATCGCCTTTTTCCAGGCCCAGTGCCATCAGGCCCAAGGCAAACTGATACGATTTTTGATTGTACTCCTGGGTGGAGAAGCTGTACCATTTTCCATCTTTTTTTCCGGCGATGGCATCTTTCCGGGGATATTCCTTTAAGGTGTGTTCCAGAATGTCAAAAGTACGAGTAACTGTCTGTCCCATATTTCAATTAAAAAAACAGCGAAAGATAAGAGTTTTGATGCTGAACTAATTTACATCCAAACAATTAGATATTTACAACCTTGTTATTTATAAATGTTCCACATAATAACAATCGACTAATAATCAATATATTGACAAATACAAAATCGACTATCGGAGCCAATTGTTCCAAAAATGAAAAACGAAGACCGCTCCAAGCATACCATTTCTTCCCCAACAAGTATTGGCGGTATTCTTTTACGAAACCTTTTTCAGCTTATCTGATTGCTGCTTATTCAGCAAGCTTCTTTTCGTATTTCGATTCTTTAATGTAGGCCCAAAGCATTAATCCGCCCAACACGGCAAAACTTATCGGAACCGCCGGGTTTACGCCGTCGGCTACACCTTTTCCGTACGAATGCAGTCCTGACAAATAATAATTGACGCCGAAATAGGTCATCAACACAGAGGCAAAGCCAAGTATCGACGCAAAATTATAATTGTAGGCTCCTTTCAAAGAAGGAATCATCCGCATGTGTGCAATAAACGAATAAATCACGACGGTGATCAGCGCCCAGGTTTCTTTGGGGTCCCAGCCCCAGTAACGCCCCCAGCTTTCGTTGGCCCAAACACCTCCCAGGAATGTTCCGATAGTAAGAAAATACAGACCCACTGTTACCGACATCTCGTTAATGGTGGTAAGCTGCTCAATAAAACCGCTTACTTTGCCCGCATTCTTTTGGCTCCGCAGTACCATGAAAATCATGGTCAGTACTCCCAATATCATACTTAGCCCAAAGAATCCGTAACTGGCAGTAATAATAGCCACGTGAATAGCCAGCCAGTACGATTTAAGCACCGGTACCAGCGGCGTTACTTCCGGGTTCATCCAGCTAAGGTGAGCCACAAACAACGCAATGCCCGAGAGAAAAGCGGCGGTTCCGATTACCATCGGGTATTTGCGGCCAAAGATAAGGCCGGCCAGCATGGTTGCCCACGCCACGTATACCACCGATTCGAAGCCGTTGCTCCAGGGCGCGTGCCCCGAAATATACCAGCGCAAAGCAAGCCCGGCGGTATGCACCAGGAAGAGGATCACGATCAGTGCAAAAAAACCGTATTTGAAAAACTTTGGCAATGGTTTCTGCCTGAATATGTTTACAAACAAAACAAACAACAGCAGGGTTCCAAACAACAAATAGAACGGGAAGATCCGCTTAAACGGATTAACCTTGTTGTATAAAATCTCCAGGTTTCTTTTGGTTGGGCTTGGCAAAAGTGCCGCCCCGTACTTGGTTTGAAAACTTTCGACTGCCTTTAGCAATTGAACGGCGTCTTCGTTGTTGTTATCATTAATGGATTGAATCAACAGCTGAAATCCGCTTTTGATAAAAATCGAATCACCGTCGGTGTATTCCGTGGCATTGGATCCCGGAGCGTACCAGGTGTCTTCTCTTCTTTCGCGCGGATAGATATGAAAAATAGCCCCCTGGAAAACCATAAAACAGATGTTAACCCGCTCGTCGAGGTAAATATATTCCTTCTCAAGACGGTTACGCATGGCCGGTGCTTTTGCATATGCAGCCCGCACCTCGTCAATGATCCGGTAGTTTCCGTTGCTGTCAAACAGCATATCGGCTGCCAGGTATTTACCCTGCACCCCCAGTTCCACGGCGAGGTCTTTCTCCGAAACCCGGATAATCGGAAGCGTGCGCCATATTTCAGGATAAGCCATCATGCTCAATACCACCTCGTCGGACGATTTTCCGTAAAGCGTCGAACTCTTGCTCACTTTCCGAACAATCTCGCTGGTCAGTGTCGAGATCGGTTCAATACGTCCGTCAACTCCCTGCACCCACAGCTGGCCAAACTCTTCCACCACACTTTTATCGATGGGAGGAAGCGACGCTTCTGCTCCACCCTGGGCGGAGGCCGACATCGAAAATCCGCCTACAATTCCCAAAATAAGCACCGCACTTACTGAAATATTTTTGAGCTTTTTCGCCAAAAAACGGAAATACGAGTTTTTGTTGATCAGCGAAAGCATCATTCCCACAATCAGTAAGAAATAGCTGAAGTACGAAACCCAGGTTCCCACAAAATCATAGTTGACGGAAAGGATGGTTCCCTTTTCATCGGTATCGTACGACGACTGGAAAAATTTATACCCGCGATGGGTAAGTGTATTGTTCATAAAGATTCGGATATCACGGTTGATGTTGCGTTCGCCGTCGATCAAAACTGCTTCGGAGGCAAACGAAGACGGAGATTCCGACCCGGGATAACGCTCCAGCTGAAAGTCTTTTAAATAGATACTAAACGGCAGGTAAAGCGGTCGCGCACCGTAAGCCAGTTTTAGTTTTCCGCTCCCCAGCGGCACACTGATGGTATCGGGCGCCATTCCGGAATGCCCGTAAACCGGTACCGTTTGTTGTTTCACTCCGTCGGAAATCTCAATAAGAACGGCATTTTCGTTGGTCTCGCTTTGATTTTTCACTGCAGTAAAACTAGCACTCGGATGAAAATTGCGAACCAGGAAACGGAAATCGTCAAACCCGTATAAAAACATCGATTTTACAGCAATCGTATCTCCGGGAGGAAGTGTCACCGTTTCCTGCGAAGCCATTGTTGTTTCTTCGAGGGCCACTTCTGAACGCATAAACAGGGCACCGTCTTTCATAAAGAAATTCACCATCCGGTGATCGCCCGATTCAAATCCTGCCGTAAACCCGGGGTAATTCAGTACTACACCACGCGTAAAAGTGTAGCTTTGCATGCCTTGTCCGCCGGGTGCTGCAAAAACAAAATCGATGGCCGGCTGGCCCGAGTCGGAGGGAACAGCCTTTCGCACGGCGTTTTCAATAAAGCCTACCGATTTTACTTTTACGTTACGCCCATCCACGTCAAATTTTGCGGAAAACTGTTTCGGAACCACTTCCGAGAACCGCACTTTTGATTCTTTGTGCTGGTCTTCATAAGCCGCATAAAAATAATCGTCGGAAGAAAGAATGTAATTTGCCGCCTGGTTTTCACGGATGTGCATCATTCCTTCAAAACTAAAATACCGGGTGATGGCCCCGCCCAAAATCATGATCAGAAACGACAGGTGAAAAATACCTAGCGTATAGCGGCGTGTGGAAAACAACCGGTAACGAACCAGGTTGTTGATCAGGTTAAGCGCAAACAGGCCCCAAAGCACTTCAAACCAGCGGGTATTATAAACCAGGGCTCGCGCAGAGGGTGTTCCGTAACTACTTTCAACAAAAGTAGCGATCGCCATCGAAAATGCGAGGGCTAGAAAAATAAAGGCGGCAAAAGGCATGGACGTTATAAAGGCATAGAATTTCTTCATTTATTCAGAAATTAGTCCGAAGTCCGAAGTTGGAAGCCGGAAATTTTTGTTAAAAAATTAAAAGGCTGAAAATAATTTTTATTTAGAATAAATCAAAGGAAGAAAGAAAAATCGAAAATGCTTTTTAGTATCCTAAAATTACTATACTTAAACCTTTCCCCCTACTAACAATCTGTCATGCAACATGTTTACAAAACTTACAGCTATTGCGTTCCATTTTTTCACTATTTTTAATGCAGTAATAACCCAACGGCTTTAACCGGCCACCTAAATAAGAAAGATGCACATCACATTCGTCACAAAACTTTCACGACTGGTTTAAGGGCCTTTCCGGTATTCTCCGCCCGGCAAGGCAAAGAGGAGTTTCAGGAGAAAGCAAAATCTTTTGAAAAAGAAATAAACAGCGCTTTATCATTCCACTAACCAATACACTTCAATAAAAATGAAACCTCTGTACTCAGTCTTCACAGTTGTACTTGCATTACTGGGAGCTTCCTGCGGATGGACAAATCAGGAAGAAAAAGAACCCGGTTTTCAGGAACAAAAACCAAAAGTCGATACGATATATTATGTGGATACAGTTTACATTGACTCTCTAATATATCCCGAAGCTTATTATCCGGAAAAATGTCCTGAAGATATTGGATGCACACCATCGGCAATTACACTACCGAAAGATTTTAACGGGCATTTTTTCTATTTCAAAAAGTGGGATACGCTTAGGATTGAAGACGGTACTGTGATTAATTATCTTGGAGGATGGCAGGACACTACCTATATCCCACCCGATTATATTATTGAATCTGAAAGAGGGGACACAAATGATTCTACTGTTTACATTTGCACTGACACTATATTCATCAAAAAAACGATGTCAATTAACTATGCTATTTTTCAAACATATATTGGTAATGAGACAATAATTGACACCGTAAAATTCCCGACTGTTTTCTGGATCTCGCGAATGCATAATTGCACACGCTGGCATGGATACCTTGAAGATTGTTCAATTAATGTGGAGAAGTATATAAAACACTGGGAAACTCAGTATTATACAATCCGAGATGGGAACTTTCTTACCATCATTGATAATCTAATTCCGTTACGAGTCCCCTTGAGTAACCAACAAATCTATATGTTTGATATCTACGCTTACCGTGACACCGAACATGGTGGTAATGATATAATCTTTTATCTTAAATAAAAAAGAACCGCTTCCTTGTTTAAAGAAGCGGTTCTTTCCAATTCGTTCAACAAAACCTCAATTACTGCAAAAACGAAAGTGCTTTTTCAATGGCAGCCTCCAGTCCGGCAACATTTTTACCGCCGGCAGTGGCATAAAACGGCTGACCGCCGCCGCCGCCCTGAATTTCTTTTCCGGCTTCACGAACAATCTGCCCGGCATTCAGTCCTTTTTCGTCTACAATGTTCTCGGCAATCATTACCGTAAGATTTGGTTTTCCATTAATCTCGGCTCCCAATACCAAATAAAGGTTTTCCACTTCACCTTTGAGCTGGAAAGCCAGGTCTTTCAGTAAAGCGGCACTGTCGATCATTATTTTATCGGCGATAATGTTTACGCCTTTTACATACATGATTTTACTTTTCAGGTTGGCCTTGGTGATTTTCAGACTTTCACGCTGAAAATTCTCGATTTGCTTCGCAAACTCCGAATTCTGCTGCAACAAAATACCGATGCTTTCCAAAACATTGGCCGACCCTTTTACGGTGTCCCTGATGCTGGTCAATATATTCAACTGATCGTTGATGTACTTTTCGGCACGGTCGGCAGTAATGGCTTCAATTCTTCGAACCCCGGCTGCAATGGCGCTTTCCGAAACAATTTTCAGCAAGCCGATCTGGCCGGTTGCGGCAACGTGTGTTCCCCCGCAAAGCTCCATTGATTCGCCAAACCGGATGGTACGCACCACATCACCGTATTTTTCGCCAAACAACATCATCGCTCCGGCATTTTTTGCCTCTTCAATGGGCATCTCGCGGTTTTCCTCCCGCACTGAATTCTGCCTGATTTTTGCATTCACCCTTTTCTCTACTTCCGCAATTTCCTCATCGGTCATTTTCTGAAAATGAGAAAAATCGAAACGCAGGTGGTCGGCATTCACCAGCGATCCCTTTTGCTCCACATGTGTGCCCAGCACTTCGCGCAGGGCGGCATGCAACAGGTGGGTCGCCGTATGGTTATTCGCAATTTTCTGACGACGCTCAACATTTACCACCGCCGTAAAATATTCGGATGGATTTTCGGGTAGTTTTTCTACCAGGTGAACGATCAGGTTGTTCTCTTTTTGTGTATCGTAAACAGCGGTTTTAACTCCATCGAACTCAATGTAGCCATGATCCCCAACTTGTCCGCCCGACTCGCCGTAAAATGGAGTCTGATCAAAAACCAACTGGTAAAATGTCTTTTTCTTTTGAGTGACTTTGCGGTAACGGGCAATGCGAACTTCTGCCTCCAGCTTATCGTAGCCCAGAAACTCGGTTTGTTCTATTTTGCGCAATTCCACCCAGTCGTCGGTTTCCTGCACAGCTGCATTTCGCGAGCGGCTTTTCTGTGCTTCCATCTCCACAGCAAAACCTGCGCTGTCGACACCCAATCCGTTTTCACGCGCAATCAATTCTGTTAAATCGAGTGGAAAACCATAGGTATCGTACAAAACAAAAGCATCTTTACCCGCAATTTCTGCAGCGCCTTCATTTTTTACTTTTGAAACAATGTCATCCAGTAATTTTATCCCGGTCGACAAGGTACGCAGGAACGACTCTTCCTCTTCCTTGATTACTTTTTCAATCAACACCTGCTGGCTCACCAATTCGGGGAAAGCATCTCCCATGGTTTGCTTCAGTACGTCGATCAATTTAAAGATGAAAGCTTCTTTGAATCCGAGGAAAGTATAACCGTAACGTACCGCACGACGCAAAATACGACGAATAACGTAGCCGGCCTTGTTGTTTGATGGCAACTGGCCATCGGCAATGGCAAAAGCTACGGCACGCAGGTGGTCAGCAATCACGCGCATGGCAATGTCTGCTTTTTCATCCTCGCCGTATTTCTTTCCGCAAAGCTTTCCTATTTCAGCAATGGTGCTTTGGAAAACATCGGTATCGTAATTCGAAGTTACGCCCTGCAAAACCATGCAAAGACGCTCAAACCCCATTCCGGTATCCACATGTTTTGCCGGTAATTCTTCCAGAGTTCCGTTGGCTTTCCGGTTAAACTGAATAAAAACCAGGTTCCAGATTTCAATCACCTGCGGGTGGTCTTTGTTTACCAGTTCGCGGCCCGACAGTTTATCAACTTCCGCCTGCGGACGCAAATCCACATGCACTTCAGAACAAGGGCCACAAGGACCGGTGTCACCCATTTCCCAGAAATTGTCTTTTTTATTTCCGTTCAGAATGCGTTCCTTGGACAGGTATTTTTCCCAGTATCCGGCGGCTTCGTCGTCGCGTGCCTGGTTGTCATCGGCACTTCCTTCAAAAACAGTAGCGTACAAACGTTCAGGATTGATCCCCATACGTGTCACCAGAAATTCCCAGGCCCAGTTAATGGCTTCTTCTTTAAAATAGTCGCCAAACGACCAGTTCCCCAACATTTCGAACATGGTGTGGTGATAAGTATCCAGCCCAACTTCTTCCAGGTCGTTGTGTTTTCCGGAAACACGCAAACACTTTTGCGTATCGGCTACACGCGCCCATTTTACAGGTTCGTTCCCCAGGAACTGATCCTTAAACTGGTTCATCCCGGCATTTGTAAACATCAATGTTGGATCACCCTTCACTACCATCGGGGCAGAGTTGACAATCTGGTGATTCTTTTCCTGGAAAAAATCGAGAAAAGCCTGTCGTATTTCTCTGGAAGTCTTCATATTATCGCTAATGTTTTATTCCAATGTGTTAAAAAATCTAAACACAAACACAAGAAAATCACTAATTATGAGTTATTTACTTACATTTGCGGCGTGAAAATATCACGTTTTTTAAAGAACGCAAAGTTATACGATTAAATTAATATTGTAAGAAACATAGAAAAAAAGGGGCCTGTTTATGGCAAGAAAGAAGTATAAATTTAACCCTGACACTCTTAATTACGAAAGCATTGGCTTAACCTGGAGAGAAAGAATTGTAAAAGTTCTGACTTATCTGTCGAGCAGTGTGGCGATGGCCTTGCTGTTTGTGGTTGTCTTTCTGAGTTTTTATGAAACGCCACGTTCAAAGGCATTGAAGCGTGAAAACCAGCGATTGCTCACTCAATACGAATTGTTGCAAAAAGACATGAACAAGGTTGAAAAGGTTTTGACCGATCTTCAACAACGCGATGATAATATTTACCGGGTAGTTTTTGAAGCCGAGCCAATCCCTGCTGCGGTACGTGAAGCCGGTTTTGGAGGTACCAACAAATATTCGCACCTCGAAAACATGGACAATGCCGACCTGGTGATCGAAACCGCTAAAAAGCTGGATGTACTGGCCAAGAAAACCTATATCCAGTCGAAATCATACGACGAGGTGATGGAAATGGCGCTGAACAAAGAAAAAATGCTCGCCTCGCTTCCGTCGATTATGCCCATCCGAAACAAGGAATTGAAAAGAACGTCCAGTGGCTGGGGATATCGTATGCACCCGATCTACAAGGTGAAAAAGATGCACTGGGGGCAAGACTTTACCGCTCCGATCGGAACACCTATTTATGCGACAGGCGATGGTGTTATTACCGAAGTGGAAGGATCCAAAAGAAGCAAAGTCGGACTCGGACTGAATATAAAAATCGACCACGGTTTTGGCTATGAAACGGTTTATGGTCACCTGAATGAGTTCAACGTAAAACGCGGCCAGCACGTAAAACGTGGCGACATTATCGGTTATGTAGGAAATACGGGTGGTTCAACTGCTCCTCACCTTCATTACGAAGTACACAAAAACGGGCAGAAATTAAATCCGATGTACTACATGTTCCAGGATCTTACGCCACAGGAATACGACAAAATGATTGCGATCTCGTCCAACATCGGACAATCGCTCGACTAAACGTTGCATGCGCAAGCAAAAGATATGTTCAAAAAACTTTCATCAGAAAACCTGATGGAAGTTTTTTGTTTGCATCAATTTCGGAAAACAATTTTGCCGCGGTTCTCAATTCTAATTATCTTGCAGTTCAAAATCTGAAAATTGCCTTACAAAAAGCCGGAAATAGAAAAAATCTACTATTCGATGGGAGAAGTTACCGAAATGTTTGGCCTCACTCCATCGAATATTCGCTACTGGGAAAACCAGTTCGAAGCGCTAAAACCATTTAAAAACAAAAAGGGCAACCGGCTTTTTACCAAGGAAGACCTTGAAACCATCCGCCTGATCCATTACCTGGTAAAACAACGCGGCCTGACGATTAAAGGGGCCCGGCAAAAACTAAAAGAAAACCGCGAGGATACGCTGAACAACTACGAGATTGTAAAAAAATTACAGGACATCAGGCAGGAGCTGGTAGAAATCAAAGAAAGCTTAGAAGATCATGACGAAAATTAAAGATATTACCCATTATTTGGAAACCGTTGCCCCGCTCCGTTTGCAGGAATCATACGACAATGCAGGCTTAATCGTAGGCGACAACCAGGCGGAGCTCACCTCCATTCTGGTTACGCTGGATGTAACCGAAGAAGTGGTGGAAGAAGCCATCCAGAACAAGTGCAACCTGATTGTTGCACATCACCCGATCGTTTTTTCAGGACTGAAAAAAATTACCGGGAAAAATTATGTGGAGCGCACTTTGCTAAAAGCCATCAAAAACGATGTTGCGATTTATGCCGCGCATACCAACCTCGACAGTGTTACCGGGGGTGTAAACGGCAAAATATGTGAAAAGCTGGGGCTGACAGATTGCCGTATCCTCGAACCAGCAGGCGGGCTGCTAAAAAAGCTGGTGACTTTTGTCCCTGTCGACCATGCAGAAAAAGTACGACAGGCTGTTTTTGCTGCCGGCGCCGGGCACATTGGCAACTACGACTCGTGCAGTTTTAATGCACACGGACAGGGAACCTTCAGGGGAAATGACAGCACTACGCCTTTTGTGGGAGAAAAGGGAGCCCATCATTACGAAAACGAAATCCGTTTCGAAACCATTTTCCCTTCCTACTTACAGGGGCAAATTGTTTCGGCACTGACTACTGCTCACCCTTACGAAGAAGTAGCCTACGATATTTATCCGCTCGACAATAAATTCAACCAGGTTGGAATGGGAATGCTGGGCGTTCTGCCCAAAGAAAAAACAGAGCGTGAAGTATTGAAGCTGCTCAAAAATACCTTTCACACCGGGGTGATCCGGCACACGGCACTTCAAAATAAAAAAGTGAAGAAAATTGCGGTTTGCGGAGGCGCCGGTTCCTTTCTTCTGAACCAGGCCATTGCAGCGGGCGCCGACTTTTTTGTGACCGGCGATTTTAAATATCACCAGTTTTTTGATGCCGAAAACAAAATTGTAATCGCCGATATCGGACATTTTGAGAGCGAACAATTTACTAAAGAACTTTTTTATGAGTTACTTACGAAAAAATTCCCTAAATTTGTCGTCCGTTTGTCAGAGGTGAATACCAACCCGGTTTTTTACTTCTGATTTTTGGTTGGAAACAATTGGTTGATCATTGAGAACCAACTGGTTCATCAAAACAAAACGCAACAAAAAGGGTTACAGTTACAGACCCGTTTATTTGGAGAAAAATAAAATTAAATAGAACGAGCATGAATGCACCTTATTCAAGGCAAGAAGACAAAGACATTTCGATTGAAGATAAACTGCGCGCATTGCACGAGCTGCAAAGTGTAGTTTCAGAAGTGGACAAGATAAAAACCCTGAGGGGTGAGCTTCCGCTGGAAGTACAAGACCTGGAAGATGAAATCGCCGGATTGAAAACCCGTTTGGTGAACCTTGACGACGAAATCAAGAATTTGGATACGGCCATCAACAACAAAAAGATCGCCATCAAAGATTCTCAGGGCCTGATTGCAAAATATACGGAACAGCAAAACAACGTTCGCAACAACCGTGAATTTGATTCTTTGTCAAAAGAAATTGAATTCCAAAACCTGGAAATCGAGCTTTCAGAAAAACGGATCAAGGAATTTACCGCTGAAATGGCTGCAAAAAAAGAAGCAATTGGCTCTTCTAAAACACAGCTAAGCGAGCGCGAAGAAGACCTGGACCGCAAGAAAACCGAGTTGAGTGAAATTACGGAAGAGACCAAGATCGAGGAAGAAAAGCTAAAAGCAAAAGCCGAAAAGATCGAGTCTTTTATTGAGCCTCGTTTGTTGACTGCTTTCAAACGTATCCGCAAAAATGCACGTAACGGATTGGCAGTAGTTACCATTCAGCGTGATGCATGCGGTGGTTGTTTTGCCAACATTCCGCCACAGCGCCAGCTGGACATCGCCAGCCGCAAAAAGATCATTGTTTGTGAATATTGCGGACGTATTTTGGTGGATGAAAAAATCAATGTTGTGGAAGACATTGCCGAATAAGCAAAAGAAAATCCTAAATATCAAAAAGCTGGTTCGCATTTCACGAGCCAGCTTTTTTTATGCAGTATATCCCGATCAAACGCCAGTCAAATTTATTCAAGCGGAAAATTCCGGATAAAAACAGAAACACTTACCATGATAATAAGAGAAGCCACCTTAAACGATGCTGCCGCCATTACAACACATTTACTGTCGGCAATGGAAGACATTGTATATAAATTCATAGGGGAGGAAAACCCGCAAAAAGCAGAAGAATTCCTCTACCATTTTGTAAGCTCGGAAAACAACCAGTATTCGTACCGGAACTGTGTGGTGGCCGAAGAAAACCAGCAAATTATTGCAGCTGCCAGCGTTTACGAAGGAGCACGACTGGAAGAATTGCGTGCGCCGGTTGTTGAGTATGTAAGAGCTAATCACAACAAACGTTTTGCCCCTGAAGATGAAACACAAGCCGGCGAATATTACCTCGATTCACTGGGGGTGAGCCCGGAGCACAGGGGAAAAGGCATTGGTTCCAAAATGCTTCAGTTTTTAATCGATAAATACGTGGTAAAGAACCACCAGACTTTGGGATTACTGGTAGAGGAAGAAAATACCGGCGCCATGAAGTTGTACTCACGGCTGGGTTTTAAACCCGTTACCACGAAGCAGCTGGTAGGAAAACAATTGTTCCACCTTCAGATAAACGAGTCTTGTCTTTAATAAACTCAGGAAGCTAAAAAGAATCAGGTCTTTTCCGGATGAAATATTCATGATACATGGATATCACCAACAGAAATGAAAGTATTCTTAGTTTCTGACTTAACTCTCCCTCTTCTCCCTCTCTATTTTTAGAGAGGGACGATTGTATCGAAGGCACAATCAGGGTGAGTATAAATATTATAACCCCATTTTGTTATTGGTTTTAGAGATACTTTCAGAAAAAAGCCGCCTCCGGTTTCCCGAATGCGGCTTTTGCTATTGCTTGAACATTATTTTAAGTTCTCTCTGAACTCTAAACTTTGAACTCTGAACTAATTTCTACCAACTTCCTCCGGCACCACCGCCACCAAAACTGCCACCGCCAAAGCCTCCGAATCCGCCAAAGCTACCTCCTCCGGATGAAAAATTACCAAAGGAACCCGACGAGCGGTGACTGCCCGACATCATCCCCATGGCCAGCCAAAACGGCAAACTTCTGCCCGGGGAATAAAACCGGCGCCGGCGGTTACGGCCAAACAAAGAAATAAGTACGGCAAACAGGATGATCAGAAACGGGATGCCCGCTGCACCTCCTGCCTCTACTTTTTGCCGGTATTCATCGGCACTGTATTCTCCGCGGGTAATATCCATAATCACACTGATACCGGCGGCCAAACCTTCGTAATAATTGTCTTCCTTAAAACGCGGGATCATTTCGTTGTTGACCACATCGCGGTTAACGATGGCATCGGGCAAAACACCTTCCAGTCCGTAACCGGTAGCCACAAATACTTCTCCGCGGCTATTGGCAGTTTTAGGCTTTACCAAAACCACAATCCCGTTATCCTTTCCTTTTTGGCCAACTCCCCACTTTTCACCCAGCTGATAAGCATAGTCAGCCTTATCGTAGCCTTCCAGATCAGCAACGGTTACCACCAAAATCTGGGTAGATGTTTGCCGGGCAAATTTCTCCAGCGCACTTTCCATGCTTTCATACTGGTTGTTGTTCAAAATACCGGCAAAGTCGTTTACCAACCGCGCCGGCACAGGACGTTCGGGAATTTGTGCAAAGGACACACCCATTGCACCTATCCATATCAGTACTGTAAATAATATTCTCTTCATAATGTTTTGCTTATCACCCTCTGCCTCCCGCCCCGTTTTGCATTTCCTGAAAAAGGAAAAAAGCGGAAAGTTTCACTGTTTTATTTTCCAAAAGATATTTCGTCAGAAAGCTCGTTTACATCGCCTTTCTGGTAAGGGAAGTGTGCTTTCAGCTGCTCTCCGGCTCTTACAATACCGTCAGCCAGCGCTTCGGCATACAACCCTTCTTTCATTTTCGTAATGACCACATTTTTGGTGCTTTCCCAAAAATCAGCAGGCACTTTTTGGTTGATACCCGCATCGCCCAGGATGGCGAACTTCCGGTCTTGCACAGCCAGGTAAAACAACACCCCGTTGCGAAGCTCTGTTTTATGCATTTCCAGCTTCTCAAAAAGATAAGCCGCGCGGTCGAGCACATCTCCGCTGCAACAGTTTTCCACGTGCACGCGAATCTCTCCCGAAGTATTGGTTTCGGCCACCCTGATTGCATTGGTGATCTGCAACTTGTCCTGCTCTGTAAAATATTTATGTACGCCCATTATTTCTTTCTCCTCCAGTATTTTCAAAACGAACCATCCTTACTTAAACTCTTCCCTTTCGCAAAAGCGATGATCCCGATTGCCCGGGATCAGAGTTCGTTCTCGTTGCTCATTTTTGTTTACAAGCGAACTTCTTTTATGCTGTTAAAACTGAACTTCGGGTGCCACATCAGAACCCTCGCGCGACTCGAAATACGATTTCTTTTCGAACCCAAACCAGCCGGCGTAAATCACACGCGGAAACTGGCGGATGTATGCATTGTACTGCTGTGTGGTATCGTTAAACTTTTTACGCTCCACAGTAATACGGTTCTCGGTTCCTTCAAGCTGCGCCTGCAAATCCAAAAAATTCTGGTTGGCTTTCAGATCAGGATAACGTTCCACTACCACCATCAAACGGCTTAATGCCGATGACAATCCGTCTTGCGCCTGGTTAAACTGCTGCAACGTTTCCGGGGTCATTTTTTCCGGGTCAATATGCATCGAGGTTGCTTTTGAACGTGCCTCAATAACGCCGGTCAGTGTTTCCTGCTCGTGTGCCGCATAACCTTTTACCGTATTCACCAGGTTCGGAATTAAGTCGGCACGACGCTGGTAAACGTTTTCCACCTGTGCCCACTGAGAGGTCACCTGTTCGTCCAGGTTAACCATTGTATTATAACCACAACTCGAAAATAAAAATGCACTTACAACTGCAAGTAGAACAATTTTAATACGCTTCATTTTTTCTTTCATTTAAAGTATGCCTGCAAATATTTTCAAAAAGTGCAAAAAATCATCGGTCTTTTCGGGGAAAGACCATATTTTGCCGCTGTATTTCGAATTTAATAAGATAAAACGGCCGAATCATGGAAAATTCAGCATTCAAAGCGGCGATCCTCGAAGGAATTCCCGGTGAATTGCCCCTCCCCCAACCTTACGACACGAACATTAATCACGCCCCCCGAAGAAAAGATATTTTATCGGCCGACGAGAAAAAACTGGCCCTGAAAAACGCACTTCGCTATTTCCCGCAGAAATTTCATGCGGTGCTGGCCCCCGAGTTTTTAAACGAACTGGAGCTTTTCGGACGTATTTACATGTACCGTTTCCGGCCCGGGTACGAAATGTACGCGCGACCGATTGACGAATACCCGGCCCACTCGAAACAGGCGGCTTCGATCATGCTAATGATCCAGAATAACCTGGACAAGGCCGTGGCACAACACCCGCACGAGCTGATCACCTATGGCGGTAACGGGGCAGTGTTTCAAAACTGGGCACAGTACCTGCTCACCATGAAATACCTGGCCGAAATGACCGATGAGCAAACACTGGTGATGTACTCAGGACACCCGATGGGCCTGTTTCCTTCGCATAAAAACGCACCGCGCGTTGTGGTGACCAACGGAATGGTGATCCCGAATTATTCGGGTCGCGACGATTATGAACGGATGAATGCGCTGGGCGTTTCGCAATACGGGCAAATGACCGCCGGTTCGTACATGTACATTGGGCCGCAGGGAATTGTGCACGGCACTACTATTACAGTCATGAATGCGGCACGGCTTCACTCGCCGGGCGATGCTGCCGGAAAAATATTTATCACCAGCGGACTGGGCGGTATGTCGGGCGCACAACCCAAAGCCGCGGTAATTGCAGGCATGGTTTGCGTGGTGGCCGAAATCAACCCAAAAGCCGTGGAAGTGCGCCACAGCCAGGGATGGGTGGACGAAGTTTACACCAACCTGGACGAACTGCTGGCCCGCATGAAAACAGCGCGCGAAAACAAGGAAGCTGTTTCGCTGGCTTACCAGGGAAATGTGATAGACCTGTGGGAAAAACTGGCCGAAGAGAACTTCCCGGTTGAACTGGGCTCTGATCAGACTTCGTTGCACAACCCTTTTGCCGGGGGCTACTACCCTGCCGGGCTTACGCTTGAAGAATCGAACCAAATGATGGCGGAGCAACCCGATCTGTTTCGTGAAAAAGTATACGAATCGCTGTGCAGGCATGTGGCAGCGGTGAATAAAATGACTGCCAACGGCATGTATTTCTGGGATTACGGGAATGCGTTCCTGCTCGAAGCCAGTCGCGCCGGGGCTGCTGTTACCGACGAAAAAGGAGGCTTTATTTATCCTTCGTACGTACAGGACATTATGGGCCCGCTGTTTTTTGACTACGGCTTTGGGCCTTTCCGCTGGGTGTGTACTTCCGGCGATCCCAAAGACCTGGAAACAAGCGACCGGATTGCCGCTGAAGTACTGCAAAAACTGGCAGCCGAGTCGCCTGAAGAAATTACGCGCCAGATGGAAGACAACATCCACTGGATTCGCGAAGCCGGACGCAACAAAATGGTAGTGGGCTCGCAGGCGCGTATTCTGTACGCCGACTGCACGGGGCGCACCCAAATTGCCAAAGCCTTTAACGATGCCATCCGCGACGGACGTATTTCGGCGCCGGTTGTGCTGGGACGCGATCACCACGATGTATCGGGAACCGACTCACCTTACCGCGAAACATCGAACATTTACGACGGCTCATCGTTTACGGCCGATATGGCGGTGCAAAACTTTGTGGGCGATGCTTTCCGCGGCGCCACCTGGGTTTCGCTGCACAACGGCGGCGGTGTTGGCTGGGGCGAAGTCATCAACGGTGGCTTTGGAATGTGTATAGACGGCACTCCCGAAGCCGAAGAGCGGCTGAAAATGATGCTGCACTGGGATGTGAACAACGGAATTTCACGCCGCAGCTGGGCACGCAACAAACCCGCCCGTTTTGCCATTGAGCAAGCCATGAAAGAAAACCCGCAGCTAAAGGTTACCCTGCCCGAAGAAGCGGACGATGACTTGCTGGACAGTTTGTTCTAACATAAAAGCAGGATGATATTTTTAGAAAAGATATCATCCTGCTTTCATTAAATCCTGTCTTTATCCCCACACAGGAACGTCATAAATTTAGCCGGGCGCTATTTCTTTTTTCCAATTCATCCAAAAAAAATGTACCTTTCCTACTCGTTGTAAAAAAAACAAAAAGGGAAACCAAGCCATTATTTAACGGAAGTTCACAGAAACAAAAGATGTTTCAATCAGATGTCTGGTTGTCGTATGGGAGACGATTAAGGCTGTTAAAAAGAAAGGAATGCCCTATGAAAAAAACTAATCCATCAGGTATTATCGGCTGGAAAGCGGAGTACAACACAGGAATTGACAGAATTGATTTTGAGCATAAAATTTTTCTGGAATTGGTGAATTCTTTTAAAATTGCACTCGATGCCGGAAGAACGAAAGAAGAGTTGATCAAGATACTTACTGAAATCGAAAAGTATGCCGAGTTTCATTTTATCAGTGAAGAGAATTGCATGTTTGCCATTAATTATCCCGACTACAAACAACACCAATCCCTGCATTTTGATCTGCTGGAACAATTTAACCTGGCGAAATACGAGGAACTTGGTTTTTCAAAGTTTTATGAGTTCATAAAAGACTGGTTCATTATGCATACAACGCAGGAAGACACAAGACTCAAGGAGTTTATTGATGAAAACAACATTGAATTTGATATTTTTCGCTACAACATAAGTCTATGATGAACATTGGCCTTGTCAATTTATTGATAGTTGACGACAAACAGGAAAACCTTCGGTTGATTTCAAGCTTTTTTGAAGATGCAAACTATGTTATCAAAGCAACTGCCTCTCCCGACGAAGCAATCAAAGCCTGCAAAGAAATAGAGTTTGACCTGATCCTTCTCGACATAAGGATGCCGGTTGATGGGTTTCAGGTTTGGAAATGGATTAAAGAAAGCGGGAAGAATGCTTCAACTCCCATAATTTTTATGGCCGAGAAAACCGATCTTGAAAATATTTCGAAAGCCTTTAAACTGGGATGCAGGGACATTTTAACCAAGCCCTTTCAACTCGAAGAGCTTATCTCCAAGGTTTCCACCCATTCGCTCCTGCATATCCAATACAGGAAAATCAATGAATTAATGTCGGCAAAGGACAAGATATTTTCCATTATCGGACACGACCTGAGAAGTCCGTACAATTCATTAATCGGTTTTTCAAATTTGCTGCTCGAAAACCTAAAGGAAACCCAAAACATTGAGGCAATAAAGTACACCGAGATCATCAACAGTCTTTCGGTTAAAAACCTGGAGCTGCTCGACAGCCTTTTAAGCTATGCCCGGAATCTTGAAAAAAATGCATCGCAGGCTTTTGACGAGATCAATATTACCGCTTTGATCTCCGAGATTTTGCAGGTGGTACAACCCGCGGCCTTGCTCAAAGACATTAAGCTTATTCTTGAAATTGGAGAAGTCGCCAACATTTTTGGAAAGAGGGATCTGATTGCCACCATGATCCGCAACTTCCTAAGCAACGCCATAAAATTCACCAACAGGGGAGGGCACATTTCCATCCTGACAAAAGTAACCAACGATTGGGTGGAGATTATCATTTCGGACAACGGCATTGGCATGGACGATCATCAACTAAAAACGATTTTTGACCATACGATCAAGGAATCGACACCCGGTACCAACGGGGAAGTGGGGACTGGTTACGGCCTGCTGCTCTCCAAAGAAATTATTGACAAACACAACGGGCGGGTTTCGGTCGACAGCCAAACCGGTATTGGCACCAGCTTTAAAATCAGTCTTCCTAGGTACCGCTGAAGCAGTTAAATCGTACTTCCGGAACAAAAAAGGATGACATTTTTTGAAAAGATGTCATCCTTTTTTTCTTCCCACCACCCGCCTTCGGTATTCTGCCACCCAAAAGCGGCCGTTTCAAATTCCCCCAAAAAGATTTAACTTACTTCCCTGTTGCAAAACCACTTATTCGAGAACAATATGAAACCCGACCAACCGGAGATCAGTCAATGTCCCAATTGTCAGTCACACAGTATTGACAACTATTGCAGCCAATGCGGACAAAAAATTTACCGGAAGCGTTTCACTTTCCGGGGCTTTTTTGAAGTGCTGGGCAATGCGCTGAACATCGACCGGGGCTTTATTTATACGCTAATCTGGATGTTTCGCAATCCGGGGAAAGTGGTGAACGACTACCTGAACGGAAAAACCCGGACTTATTTTAATCCGCTCAACTATATCCTGGTCATTGCCGGTATTTATGCTTTCCTGATCATATGGCTGAACATCATCGATACCAACTACGAAACCACCAACCACCTGCTGCATCCCGGCGATGCATTTGCTTCGCCCGAAGAAGAGGAACTCCGGTTAAAATGGTTCGAATTTGCCAAGCGTTACACCAACCTGATCCCTCTGCTGATGATCCCTTTTGTCAGCCTGTTTTCCAAATGGTTCTATTCCAAAAGAAAACTCTTCTACGGCGAACACCTCATCATCAACACCTTCATTTTTGCGCAAAACGTCCTTATTTCTATTCTGCTTATCCCCGCGGTACTGACCTCTCCCACGATGCTGAAACTATTCCCGTTCATCAACCTGTGTTGTACCCTGCTGTACTTTTCCTATGCCTACTTCCGCATCTTCCGGCAATCGGTGATCGTGGCTGCATTCAAAGCCTTTGCTATTTATATCGGAGGTTTTGTTGGCTTGATGCTGCTTATTTCCCTGCTGGTACTGGTAACGACAGCCGTTTCGAACATGCAGGGAATAGATCTGGTGGATTGGCTGACGTGACACAAAAAACCAATTGACACGATTTCCGGCAAACACTCCCCGGCATGTAAGTAACTAAAAGATAGCGTCCTGTTAAATTTGAAACCGTCCTGTATGCCCGCCGGGTTCCCTGTAGGCTTTTGACCCTCCCTGTAGCAATTTTTCTTCTTCCTGTTAAACAGGACACGAAAAAAAGGTACAGGATTACGAAAAAACACAACAGGGCGACAAAAAACCTAACAGGACGCCCAAAAACCTTACAGGAAACCGAAAAAGTGTTACAGGACGACCCAAAACTTAACAGGGCGACCTATCCAACATACTTTCGAAAGGCCATTGCCACAGCAAGAAGCCCCGTACTTATTGTCCGCTTGTCAAAATCTGCTTTTTAGGAAATTATGTTTATTTTTAGGAAGCCAGAAAGCGAAATTACCCAATACATTGAAAACAAAATCCATGATACTATTACATAACAATCAGGAAATAAAATTCTATGTTGATACAGAATTTGACATTCGCTATTTATCACCCGTCCAGAGATTTGTTCAATGGAAACTGGAAAGCAACAAATGGGACGATTACAATGAATTCTACCACGCTTCGAAGTTAATAGAGCAATTAAAGACTCATAATGATGTTTGGTTTGACTCACATTTGTTATTTAAAGAAGATAAAATAATCGGAGTCTTGTTTATCGTTGGCGGGAAAATAAGTCAACTGGAAAAAAAATTCAGTATCGGGAAGGAAGATGAGACTTTATTACTCAAATATTTTCACATCGTTGAGAAAGGAAATGGCTATGGAAGCCTGTGGTTAAAATCAGTAATAATGCCTTATTACCGGGAAAAAGGCTTCAAACAAATCTATCTTAATTCAAGTCACAAAGATTCATTTCCTTTTTATAGCAGATTAGGGATAAAAATATCAGAATACAGGCAAGAAAGTGATAATCGACTGAACAAGAGGGATGGAAGTAGCTTTCTGATTAAACTTGAGGAATAAATAAAACAAAAAACGCCTGGGACTATTAGGCAACGCTTAACAAAGAATAAACAACATGAAAACACTGGTACTGGGAGCAAGTGGCGCAACAGGCAGGCAAGTAGTGGAGCAACTCTTGCTAAAGGGCCGGGAAGTGAAGCTGGTGGCACGTCCGTTGGCCAGGCTTCCTGAAAGCTGGAACACCAACCACCAGGTCACCATCATCAGGGCCGGTATTTCCGAGGTTTCCGTAGATGAAATGGCAGAGCTTTTAGGCGACTGTCAGTCGGTAGTTTCCTGCCTCGGGCACAACCTCACGCTCAAAGGCCTGTTTGGGAAACCCCGTAATTTAGTGGCCGGTGCCGTGGAGTTGGTATGCAGGGCCATCGAAAAAAATGCGCTGCAACATCCGGTTAAAATTGTGTTGATGAATACGACGGGCAACCGAAACAAAGACCTGAATGAGAAACAATCAGCGGCAGAAAAACTGGTGATGGCACTTATTCGCATTTTGGTTCCTCCGCAATCCGACAACGAAAAAGCAGCCGGGTTTCTGTTGCAGAAAGTGGGTAAAAACCATGCCGGCGTTCAGTGGGTGGCTGTTCGTCCCGACACTTTGATCGACGAAGAAAAGGTAAGCGAATACGAACTTTACCCATCGCCCGTAAGAAGTGCCCTGTTCCGCCCCGGGCAAACAAGCCGCATAAACACCGCTCATTTTATGGCGCGCCTCGTTACCGACAATGACTTGTGGCACAAATGGAAAGGGCAAATGCCTGTCATCTATAATAAAACACACTAATACCCACACCATGAACGCAATTACAAAATCCGCAGTCCTTCTGCTTTTACTGTTCTCCTTTGCCTGTGTATCCATAAAGCTGGTTCCGCGCGAGGAAACAGAAGCACAAGCACCCGCAAAACAAAGCACCGAGAAAAAGGAAAACAGTGCTCCCAAAATCCGGTGGGTCCCTAAATGCCAGGAATGCCTGGTGGTGCCCAAATCAGGTTTACACCGGGACTTGCGACGGGGATATTACTTCGACCAGGAAGAAATGAGGTGCAAAGAAATTACCTACTCAACCGGCCCCGGCTGTGTCCCGCCGCCATTTGAGACACTTCAGGAATGCCTCAACTGCTGCGGGCGATAAATAGCAACCGAAAATGAATACCAATTTCGATAACCTGGATTACCTCCAAAATGGCCATCCGAAACAAAAAAGGGCTTACGAGGTGCTCACAAAAAACAGGGTCATGGACATTCTTTCGTCCTTTGATCCCCTGCTCGTGGGAACCATCCCCATTTGTATCGACATTGAGGACAGCGACCTTGACATTATCTGTTGTTATCAAAACAAAAATGAGTTTATCAAACTGATCAAGGATGCGTTTTCGGATGCGCAGCATTTTCAGCTAAAAGAAGCCATTCACCAGCAGGAACAAGCAGTGGTGGCCAATTTCCGGATCGATGATTTTGAGATCGAGATTTTTGGGCAGCAAATCCCCACACGTGAGCAGAATGCCTACCAACACATGCTGATTGAACACCGGCTGCTTTGTGAGCGGGGTGAAAGCTTCCGGCAAAAGATTGTCGAGCTAAAACAACAGGGATACAAAACAGAACCGGCTTTTGCCCGGATGCTCGGACTCGAAGGAGATCCGTACTCCGAATTATTGAACTATTATACCAAATGCTGAGTTTGGAATAGCAATTGTAACAAGTAAACGTTGTAACAAGCAAAATATCCTATGAGAAAATTACATTTTATTACAGTTGGATTTCTGCTGATCGGTTTTCTTTCGTTTGGACAAAACACAAATTCGGTAGAAATCTTTAATGGCCGGGGTGAACTCAATCATTCGCAAAAAATACTGGACTTGAGCCATCAAAACTTAACGGAAATTCCGGCAAGCGCATTAAACCCGGAAATTGAGACTTTAATATTAGACAATAATAAGTTGACAAAACTGCCCTCGTGGATTGGACAACTGAAAAAGTTGAAAATCCTTTCGTTAAGAAACAACCATTTCAAACAACTGGATTTTGAAATCAATAACTGCGAAAATCTGGAACAACTGTACCTTAGCGGGAACAAAGAGCTTTCCAATATTTCGGCTATAAACAGCACCTCAAAACTTAAACTAATTGATGTAACAGACACAAAAATTAATAGCCTACCCGCCGGCATTCAAATGATGGATAACCTGTTCTATTTCAAATACACAAAGGCAGAATGAAACGAGCATGAATTTCAACTTGTCAAATTCACAAAAGGAAATGTTTATCGTCAGCTGGCGGACATGCGAGTAAAATCCATCGGTTGACGAACCTATGAATACATACTTTTAAACTTATGAAAAGATCGTTATTGTCTCTATTGGGCATTCTATTCACCCTTGGCGTTTTTAGCCAGACCTCCAAACCTGTAAAGGGATTTTCGGGTGCATTGGAGTCTGCCACTCCCGAACAAAGTCAACTGATTGTCGACAATATGCTTCCCTTTCCTGATAAAACACAGCTGGCCATCGCGTTGATTCAGAGCGACAGCGTTCTTTTCACCGGTATCGAACAGCTGAATGACACCTTGCACCCAACTGATAATTCGCTAAGTATTTTTGAGATCGGTTCCATCAGCAAAGTGTTTACAGCTACCCTGCTGGCCAACCTGGTGATCAACGAAACGCTTGGATTAGACGACCGTATAAACTGCTGTATCGATATTCCGCTCCATCCCCGCGACACTTTCACCTTGCAACAACTCGCCAATCATACTTCGGGGCTGCCCCGACTGCCGGTGAATCTGAATCTGGGAGCTGTTGATTTCCGGAATCCGTACCGAAATTATTCGGAAGACGACCTGCTTTACTACCTCACCCACGACACTACTTCCCGCGAATGGCCGGGAAAAAAGTATGAATACTCCAACCTCGGAACAGGATTGCTGGCCTATCTGCTGGCACAAAAAGAAGGGTCGGATTACGAAACAATGCTACGCAACTACATTTTTAAAAAGTATGTGATGAATTATTCCACCACCATCCGGGAGGAACTTACAGCAGATCTGGTACCGGGCCTTGATGCCGGGGGGCAAGTAACGCCCAACTGGGATTTCAACATTCTGGCAGGTGCGGGCGGCATACTCTCGAACGTGAGTGACCTCTCAAAATTTGCGCAGGCCCAGTTCGATCCGGCCAATACAGAGCTGGCTTTAGCCCGGCAAACGACCTTTGAGGTAAACGCGCGAATGAACATTGGGCTGGGGTGGCATATCCTGAAATCCGAAGACGGAAGGACCTGGCACTGGCACAACGGCGGAACGCTTGGCTACACTTCGTCCATGGCCGTTGACATCGAAAACAAAACGGCGGTTGTTATTCTGTCCAATGTATCGGCTTTTCACCCCAAAAGGCAAAGGATTGATGAGCTGTGTTTTGGGCTGCTAAAAACTTTGAAGTAGAAAAAGAAAACGGAGTTTTACTCAAACATCAGCTCGTAAGGCCGGGCAATGGCTTCCTGTAATTCCCCCACCCCCACATTGCGGCTTTTGCGAATGTATTCGCGGCCGTCAAAAAACACCAGAATAGTGGGTGCCGTAAACACCTGGTTTTGGGCCGCCACTTCGGGCAATACTTCTGATTTTATGTACGCCAGTTTAATTTGAGGAAATTCGGCACTTACCATAGCCTCCACCTTTGGTTTGAGCACTTTGCAAACACTGCATGCTTCGGTAGAAAAATAAGCGAGCAGGGCCGCTTCTTCCTTTAGTTGATTGAATTCTTCAAGCGATTTTACTTCGGTAAACATGATCAGTAATTTCCGATGCTTAACATTACCAGCGTACAGGCTTCCACAGCCTCAATATCGTTTTCCTCCAGCAGGGCGCTAAAGGTTTCGTTCTCGGTTCCGGGGTTAAAGATCACCCGTTGTGGCTTCATCTCCAGAATTTGTGAATAATATTCCGGCTGTCTTTGCGGCCCCACATACATGGAAACGGTATGCACTTTGTCTTCCGGAAAGGCGGTGGCGATCTTTACATCCTCCACCCTTCCTTCGCGTTTGGCCAGCGCCAGCACCTCGTGGTTGTGGCTGCGCAAACTACGAATCGCCCGGTTCGAATAACGCTCCGGGTTTTCGCTCGCACCAATTATCAAGGTCTTTTTGGAATTGCTCATGCCTTTTGCAATAAAACTACTGCGGTTACTGAAATGCCCTCTTCGCGGCCTTCGAACCCGAGCGTTTCGGTAGTGGTCGCTTTTACCGACAAACAATCCACATCAATTCCCAGCACATCGGCCATGGTTTGTTCCATTTGCGGAATGTAGGGCTTTAATTTGGGTTGTTGTGCACTGATGGACGCATCGATGTTAACGATCGAATAGCCTTTCTCTTTTACCAAGTCATAAGAGCGGGCCAGCAGAATCTTACTGTCAATGTCTTTATACTCGGCTGCGGTATCCGGGAAATTGGTACCGATATCGCGCAGTTTTAAGGCCCCCAGCATGGCATCGCAAATGGCATGTATCACCACATCGCCATCGGAATGGGCTACCGTTCCTTTGTGATGCGGAATTAAAATACCGCCCAACCAGAGGCTTTCCCCCTCGGCCAGACGGTGTACATCATATCCTACTCCAATACGGAAATTCATTATCGCTGATTGCTAAATGCGTCGATGTCGAACGACAACGAGAACCGCAGTGTATTTTCAAGTGGATGGTTTCGCTGCGTAGGCAGAAGGTAAGAAAAATCGAGCGCAAAAACGTTCATTTTCAAACCCGCACCGGCAGTCAGGTATTTACGGTTTCCTTTAAATTCGTTTTCGTAGAAATAACCGGCACGAAGCGCAAACTGTTTGTTGTACCAGTATTCAACACCTACCGACCAGGCAATTTCCTGAAACTCTTCTTTCATACCCCCGGGTGCATCGCCAAAGGATTTGAAAATCCCTTCAATCACCCCAATATCCGAATTAATACCACCGGCCCAGATCACATCATCTTCGCCGTAAGCAGTAGAATCGACCGGAGGTGTCGGAACCAGTAATTTATTGGCTTCCACCGAAAAAGAGAATGAGTTGTAATTATCCAGCTCCATGGTGTAAGAAGCTCCCAACTTCAAAGTGGTTGGTATAAAGTCTTTTATTTCACCATCGGTATAGGAAATTTTGGAACCGATATTCTGGATATTGACACCAGCCGAGAAAGAATTATTCTTCCGGCTTCTTCTGAACTCGTTGTAATAATAAAAAGCAACGTCGGCAGCATAAGAACTACCGGGATAGGTAGGTACGCCGTTTACATCCTGTCCGGCAGTGAGGTCGGAGCGAATGTAGCGAACAGCAACCGATCCGGAGAAAACATCCGAAAGTTTTCGCGAATAAGCCAGGTCAATGGCAAATTCATTCGGGCTTTGCTGACTAATAATCTCTGCCTGCTCGCTGGTGAAAGTGATGTCACCCAAAGCAAAGTAACGCAACGATGCACTTACCGCCTGAATATCATCCAATTTTTTATAACCCGACAAATAAGCCAGATTTATGTCGTCAACCAGGTTGCGAAGCCAGGGTGAATACGAAAGCCCCACACCCATTTCGCTTTCCATAAATACATATTTTGCGGGGTTCCAGTGCTGTGATGTCACATCGGCAGAAGTACCAACCCCCACATCACCCATACCACCTGCTCTCGAATCAGGAGTAATTCCTAAAAAAGGAACACCGGTAGTAATGGTATTCGCACCCGATAAGGTACCCTGCGCTTTTACGTTTTCAACCGTGATGAAAACCAGCGCCAACACAACAAAAAGACGGAAAAATTTAATCATAATCTATCTAAAATTGAGCGTGCAAAGATAAAACATTTGTCTTTGCAACCATATTTCATACATAAGTGAACGGAACATTTCCCCAAAAATTTTACCTGCCTGAAAAAATTATTGAGCAATAATCATTTTACCTGATTTTGAAGAAATTATTCCATCAGCGTTTTGCACGATGGCACGGTACACATAAACACCCGGTGTTGCCGCAATCCGCGACTCGGCAATGTCCCAGCGAACAGGGTTGGTAGTGTTACCGTTTGATCCCACAGTGGTTTGAAAACGATCTACCGATCGCCCGTTTTTATCGTACACATCAAAAATAACATCCAAAGTGGCACCGGGCTGGTTGTGCTTCAGCACAAAATAGGTATAATCCGAAAGCGGATTCGGATAATTAGTGATTTCAGTGATCTCCAGTTCGTTGGTAACTTCAAACTCTATTTCCTTTTCGGAAGAATTATTGGCCACATCCCACACTTTTAAACGCAGCGTGTGCTTTCCTACCGACAAACCCGACAGGGGAAAAGCTAAGGTTCCGCTGGTGTGATCGTCGGTGTTGGCCTTGTAATAGGCATTCAATACATATACTTTGGAGTAATCTCCGTCAATCACTGCAGTAATATCATGTCCGATACCGGTTCCCACCGTGTTAATACCGTTATCATCTGACAAATTCGCCATCAGGGTTGGGTTTTTACTGGTTTTATCGCCCGACTCAAAATCGGGAGAATCCAGGAACAGATCGATTTCCGGTCCCTGGTTGTCAGTGATATCAGAGCCTGCGCCGCCAATATTAAAATTATCAAAAGCTCCGTGCGCATCTTCCAAGCCATTATCGGCATAGTACATTATTTTTCCTTCTCCCAAACTGTATGAAATATCTTTGGGAACCACAAAACTAAACGTGAATGCCCCGTTTTTCACACTCGACTCACCTTTGTAAATAATGTTCTCACGCACTTTAAATTTCATCGGAGTTTCCCCGCCGTTGCCAAGTGTTTCCATTACCACTTGCTTGTCGAAAACCGTTGGGATCATATTACCGTTGAAGTCATCCAACTTATTTCCGAAAGCATCGGCTACATAACCTTCTATGGTCACCTTTTGCAGGGCACCTATCGTTTCTTTTTCGCCATTGGCATCCTGCTGGTTTATTTTACTGGTAACAATCCTGTATTTTGGAAACGAAAGCCTCAGCGCCGGGTCGGCCAGCAAGGAAAAGTTTCGTTTGTTAGTTGAATCTCCGATGTTTGTTTTTGCCAAACGCATCACATCCCCCATGCGGTAGTGTTCGCCATTTGCATCGTTTTTAAAAATGTAACTGTAGAAACTTTTGCTAAGCTTAAAGTTGGCATTGGCAAAAACTACGCGGGTTGTAGAGAAAAGTCCGATTCCTCCGCCGTTTGGATTCAGCAAAATGTATTCTCCGGCCGATGTTTCATCTCCGTCAAAGCGGCTGAATTCGCAGGTTGCCGTCACAAAAATCGGCATACGCGCTGTATTCGACCATGCGTTGATTTCACTGATGTCCAAAACACGTTCTTTCGCCAGGTAACGTTCACTGGCATGTCCAATGTAGTTCAAGATCAGCACACCATCCTTTACCCGTTCGCCAATCGCTGCATTTACTTCGGGATAGCTTTCTCCGGCCGGTGTTACCTGCTGAACATACGCATCCAGGTATACTTTGTCGCTGAGAAGCGCTTTGTTGTTTTTATTTACCGAATCAGCCAGTTCCTCCGACTGCCGCATGTGGAGCCCTGAATCTTCATCATCGCCTATAAATGTGATCACACTTCGCCAGCTTCCCAATGCTTCAGGTTCGTGGTAACGTTTGATCTTATCCACCACCGACTGTGCCTCGTAAGCTGTGGCAACAGGCAGCCGGCCTATTCCCAGATCGATAGCGCCTTTGAAAACCGTTTCGCCGGCATCGAGCAAAACAAAATAATCATCGGTAACAAACGAGGCAGTCGGCAACAACGAATTAACCGATTGAAAAGTAGGGATGAAGTTATTGCTTTCTGAATGGATGCCTTTGTTATCGTAGCTGCCATCACCTACTAGCAATACATATTTTAAAGTATTTCCCCGGTCATACATCATTTTAATAAAGTTCCGTATTCCGGTGGCATCCTTACTTCCGGAGCTAAACTCGTTGTATATTTTATCAGCCTCCACTACCTCCACGCTCATTCCACTGTAGGCGCGATGGAAATTGGCTAGTTCGTTGGCTGCGTCTTTAAATGCCGGATGTGTAATAATCACGTATTCCGGGGTACTCAGCGCATGCAGATTTTGATTTTCAACTTCCCCCACCAACTCCGGTTCATTAAAAGTACCGTTTGTATTAAACACCACGTACTCACGCAATTCGTCGGCCGGACGTTTGGCCGTTAAAGTACTGCCGCTTAATTCGGCCGGCACTTCTTTTACATTATTAATATCGGTAACATCCAGCAAACGGGTGGAAGCCCCGGCTCCTTCAATGGTAAACTGAACAATGTTTCCCAAGCCAACCGACAAGGCATCTCTGAAAAACAACGGACTTGCGCCTGCTTTTAGCTTTTGTCGGTAGTTTAGTTCCAGGTGATCAATCCAGGCGGAAGCACTTACGTTGGAGGCGCTATAATTTAAAGATACTATCCATTCATTTCCTGCTGGCGAAAACGGAAACCGACGATCTCGAAGATCGGCATACAAACCATTGTCATCATCGGTGTTAACCAAACTAAAGCCTACAGCTCCCAGATCCGTGCTGTTAACCGAGGTTATCATAGACGAAGTACGGTAACTTCTGGCGGCAGCGGTCACCAACAAACTTGCCTCTGCGTTTTCATCCACATCCGAAACGTTGAACGTAAAATTCCGGGTATTTCCGGAGCCAAATTTTTGTCCGAACCACCGTTTACCCGACCCCCGTGGCAATAGATTGTACGTGTCACTTTCCTGTAAACCATAAGCACTAAACGCAGTAGTTGTGTGGGTAACTGGCTCTTCCTCTTCGGGAAGAACTTCTACCTGCTTTTGCTCCGGCGCATTATCTGTCAGAAAGAAATAACCTTTCCGCGAGTAGTCATTGGTGTAATGCGTAAAATACCCCTCGCTGTTCAGGGTCCATTGGGTTAGACCCGGTGCATAAAAAAAGAGACAGTCTTCGCCACCGTTTGCACCGCGCCACACTGCACATTGCTCCAAATCATCGTACTCTATTTGTCCCGGGTCTTCCGAAAGCGGCAAAGCTCCGCTTCCAAATACTTCCACAGCCTCAGGCTGCTCAAAGCCCCACGATTTAAGTTTTGAATAGGGTATTCTGTAGATTCCCTTCACCGTTGTGGCTATTTTTAACCATTTCCCCGAACCAAGAACAGAACTGGAACTCCATTCATATTCCTGAACAGTGCTTTTAAGTGCTGGCACTGCAAAACGTTTTAATTCAAACGACTTTAAACGCCATATTTTCCCACTCTCCTTTTTTAAGGGAACAATCTGAACCTCGTTTTTAACGGAACTGCCCGATTTCAACAGTTGGCTGTTAATTTGAATGTCACCGGGAATTGTCTCCAGTGCCTGTTCTGAAAGCTCCCAATCCATCGCTTCGTACACCGGATTATCCAAAACTATTTTATAGGAAGTATTGGTTTCCGGAAGGTCATAAATCCGGGTGTAAACAGGTAGCTCGCTGGTCGTCTCCGGGAATGTCGTGTTCTCGAAAATTTCGGTGAATCCTGCGCCACTATTGAGAATGCCAAACGGATTGCTCCAGTCCAGGGTTATTTGTTCATTCTGCGTATCGTCGATAGAGAAACCGAGCCAAACGATGCATAACAGGAGTAAATATTTTTTCATAAATACGATTCAATTATAAATCTCAAACGATAACCGTCGTTAAATATTGCAGTTATTTTGCTCTGTAGTAAGAACAAATAACCGCCACGCAAGGTCAGCAAAGATATCAACATCCTTGAAAAGTTCCTGAAAATATTAAAATGGCTGGACAATAAGAATTGAATAAATCAGTTATATTTGTTGTCAAGTTGAATTTTTTAAGTACAAAAATGCGTTTAATGAAACTGAAACCATTATTCATTTTGATGTTTGCCGCACTTGTTTCGGGCTGTGGTTTGTTCGGGAAAGGAGGCGGTGAATCGTCACGTACTACCGGCTGGAAATACAATGATCCTGAAACTGGCAACATCCCCAATGTATCTGGATACGAACAGGATGCAGGCCCTGGCCTTGTTTTTGTACAAGGCGGAACTTTCTCCATGGGACGTGTTGAACAAGATGTAATGTACCGGAATGACAACTTCCCGAGAAGGGTTACGGTTGCATCGTTTTACATGGATGAAACGGAAGTTTCCAATCAATCATACCGTGAATTTACCCACTGGACTTCGAGAGTGTATCCGGGAGATACTCAAAGATTAAAGTCAATTACTCCTGACTCTACCGTTTGGAGAAGCGAATTGGCCTATAACGAACCCTATGTAAATAACTACTACCGGCACCCCGCCTACAGCGAATATCCGGTTGTTGGAGTTACCTGGGAACAGGCTGAAGCTTATTGCGAGTGGCGTACCGACAGGGTGAATGAGCAAATTCTGGTAGAAAAAGGTATTTTAACACACGATGCTGCCCAAAGCGGACAAAACACTTATACGACTAAAACCTACCTTTCGGGGCTTTATGACGGAACCGCAGGTAAAAAACCGGTTGAAAATGGTGACGGAACAGCACGTCGGGTAAAATGGGAAGACGGTATTGTGCTTCCAAATTACAGACTGCCCACCGAAGCAGAATGGGAATATGCTGCCTATGGTTTGATTGGCAACACCGACGGGGAATTGCTTACCGACCGGAAATTGTATCCCTGGAACGGAGCTTATCTGCGCGACGATCACAAAAAAGACAAAGGGAGGATGCGTGCCAACTTTGTTCGCGGACGAGGCGACATGATGGGTATGGCAGGTGCCTTGAACGATAATGCAGATATTTCGTCTCCTGTTTTCTCTTACGAACCGAATGATTATGGCTTGTACTGTATGTCAGGTAACGTAAACGAGTGGGTAGCCGATGTATATCGTTCTCAGTCGATGGAAGATGTGGAAGAATTCAATCCTTTCCGCGGAAACGTAATCACTGAATACAGAAGAGATGCCAGCGGTCAATTGATGCGCAATCAATACGGGGAGTTAATTAAAGACACCATTCCGGGCATGGATTACAGAAACTTTAACGACGGCGATTTAAATTCGCAGGTAGTTGAAGGTGACAACTGGAATGCAGCGGAGAAAAAAGGAAGCGAAGGAATGTATATTCAGGATAATCGTCCGGGCTATTTTACGTCACTTATTACCGACGAGGTTCGGGTTTACAAAGGTGGATCCTGGAGAGACCGTCCTTACTGGCTGGTGCCAGGAACACGTCGTTACCTGGATCAGAAACACGCAAAGAATGACCTCGGATTCCGCTGTGCAATGACAAGGGTTGGAAGTCCGGAAGGATTCTAATAGAAAAAGAAATTTATTAGATAAAGAGAAAAGCTTCATGTAATGTGGAGCTTTTTTTATGTCGCTTTATGTATTTTTGAGCATGACCACACTAGAAAAAATATACCAGCATTTTCTGGCAGCGCGTCAAACCGTTTCAACTGACAGCCGCAAAATCGAACAAGGATGCATTTTCTTTGCCCTCAAGGGAGAGAACTTTAACGGAAACCGTTACGCCAGTGATGCTATAAAAAGCGGCGCTGCTTATGCAGTTATTGACGAGGAAGAATTTGCTTCCACTGAACGAACAATCCTGGTAAATGATGTTCTCACTACGCTCCAGCAATTGGCCTTGTTTCACCGAAAAAAATTGGGAATTCCGATCCTTGGCATTACCGGCACCAATGGCAAAACAACCACCAAAGAGCTGATTGCTGCCGTACTTGCCGAAAAATACAAGGTTTCCTTTACCCAGGGCAACCTCAACAACCACATCGGCGTTCCGCTTACCTTATTAAAAATGGACAACAACACCGAATTTGGCGTTGTGGAAATGGGCGCTAACCACCCCGGCGAAATTGCGGAGTTGTGTCAAATTGCCGATCCCGATTTTGGGATCATCACCAACGTGGGGAAAGCCCATTTGGAAGGATTTGGCTCGTTTGAAGGGGTAATCAAAACAAAAGGCGAACTGTACGATTACATGGCGAAAAAAAGCGGCGTTATTTTTTACAACCGCAACAACAACTACCTCGAAGAACTCGGAAAAAACATTCCAAACAGAGTTTCGTACGGAACTACTGATGCCGGGTTTAAAGGCGAATTACTGGATTCGCCCCCCTTTGTACATTTGAAAGTAAACTTCGCCAAAGGAGTTTTGTACCTCAACACCAAACTGATCGGTAATTTCAATTTTGAAAATGTGCTGGCAGCTGCATGCATCGGGAACTATTTTGAAGTGGATCCGCTCAAAATACAAAGCGCCATAAAAAACTACGAGCCACGCAACAACCGTTCGCAACTGATTGTAAAGAATGACCTGCGTATAATTATGGATGCCTACAATGCCAACCCAACGAGTATGAAGGCATCGCTCGACAGCTTTGCCGCCAATACCCCCGATTCAGCCTATCTCATTTTGGGAGATATGCTTGAATTAGGCGAATACTCCTTCGAAGAACACCTTTCCATTTTAAAAACCATCCGTGAGAAAGCTTTTCAGAATGTATTTTTGGTTGGGAAAGAATTTACAAGGGCCAACGAAAATTTTGATTTCCGGTGTTTCGAAAAAGTAGAAGATCTTTGCCTGCTTTTGGAAAAAGAGCCCATAAAAAACGGGAACGTTTTAATAAAAGGTTCCCGCGGTATTAAGCTTGAGAAAGTGCTTGAATATCTTAATTAGCAAGTGGTTTTTCCACTTTCAGCACATCGGCAATCGCCCTTTCGAAAGTCTGTTTTGGTAAAGCTCCCATTGCCATTTGTGGTTGGCCATCCTGAGGCACAAACAACAACGACGGGATACTTTGAATTCCAAACATTCCGGCCAGTTCCTGCTGCTCTTCGGTATTTACCTTGTAAATAACAATGCTGTCGCCATACTCGCTTTGCAATTCTTCCAACACCGGGGCAACCATCTTGCATGGGCCACACCAATCGGCATAAAAATCAATCAAACAAGGCTTTGACCCCTCGTATTTCCACTCTTTATTTGCTTCGAAATTAAAGACTTTTTCTTTGAAAGTTTCTTTTGTTAAATGTTCCAACATGATATAATTGTTTTTAAAATTTATTAATCTAGATATCTATATGTTTCCATGCAAATATAATACCACCATCTCAAATCACAATATACCGTTTAATTTCAACTATTTTCTTGTAATTTTGTCACGATTTTTTCAGAAATGGCAGGATTGCTGAACATTTCATCCTTTTTGGCAGTTGATTAAGCCGAATTATTCAGGCGCCGATGCGCCGACACCCATTAAGAACTATGTTTGATAAACATGCTTCTTTGAAAATTGATATTAATGAAGGAATTGAAACACAAAATATTTCAAACGATATCGGAAGTTGCCGACCAAATGCAGGCTGAAACCTATGTTATCGGGGGATTTGTACGCGACATCTATTTAGAGCGCCCATCCAAAGACATAGATATCGTAACCATCGGAAGCGGTATTGAGCTGGCCACACAGGTTTCCAAACAACTGAAACCCACTCCCAAAGTCAATGTATTTAAAAACTTTGGCACTGCGATGCTCAAGTTTAAAGACATGGAGATTGAATTTGTCGGTGCCCGAAAAGAGTCTTATCAACGAAATTCGCGAAAGCCAATCGTGGAAGACGGGACGCTGGAAGACGACCAAAACCGGCGCGACTTTACCATAAATGCATTGGCACTTAGCCTGAACCAACACAATTTTGGGGAATTGCTGGATCCGTTCAATGGCCTGAAAGATTTGCAAAACAAGATCATCAAAACTCCGCTCGATCCGGACATCACCTTTTCGGATGATCCGCTTCGTATTATGCGGGCGATTCGCTTTGCTACCCAGCTTAATTTTGAGATAGAAAACCAGACATATAAGGCAATTGCCCGAAATAAGGAACGAATCAAAATCGTTTCCGGAGAACGGATTATTGATGAGCTGAATAAAATAATGATGGCCAACAAACCTTCCAAAGGATTCAAACTACTGGAAGAAACCGGGCTGTTGCGCATTATCTTCCCAGAACTACAAGCCATGAAAGGAGTTGATGTAGTTAACGGCATTGGGCACAAAGACAACTTTTACCATACCCTGGAAGTATTGGACCGCATCGTCCCAAACACGGATAATCTCTGGTTACGCTGGTCTGCCCTGCTGCACGACATTGCCAAACCAGCTACCAAAAAGTTTGTGGAAGGCCAGGGCTGGACATTTTATGCACATAATTTCATCGGGGTAAAAATGATTCCCAAAATCTTTCGGCGGATGAAACTCCCCTTGAACGAAAAGATGAAATACGTACAGAAAATGGTACAACTTCATATGCGTCCAATTGTGCTTTCGGAAGAGATTGTAACCGATTCTGCGGTAAGGCGCTTGCTTTTTGAAGCGGGTGATGACATTGATGATTTAATGACCCTTTGCGAAGCCGATATTACTTCGAAAAACGCAGATAAGGTAAAGCGTTACATGAAGAACTTCCGGTTGGTGCGCGAGAAACTAAAGGAGATTGAAGAAAAAGACGCTGTCCGGAATTTTCAGCCTCCCGTGGATGGCGACCTTATCATGAAAACCTATAACCTGACTCCCTGCCGGGAAGTGGGTTTGATAAAAGATGCCATAAAAGATGCCATTTTGGACGGAGACATTCACAACGACTTTGAAGAAGCTTATGCCTTCATGTTAAAAAAGGCGGAAGAATTGGGGCTAAAAAAGGCAAATTAGTTCAACTCCAAGAGTAAACGAATGGGCAAGTGATCCCCAAAACCTCCGTTGTATTGAAAACCATTGTAGGTGCGAAATGTTTTTTGTCCTCCGTACCGTTCGTCTGTTTCCAATAGAAAAGGGAGCGCTACGATTGTTGCATTTTCGGGGATCGTACTTATTCCTTTTTGGGAGTTCAATAAAGTGCCAGAGACGATGATCTGATCAAATACAAACCATTGGGACTGAAACTTCAGCGTCCCGGTATTTCTATTCATCCATTCAGCTGACAAGTTATACAAACGGTCATTTACCACTTCGTCTAACAAAGTCTGAGCTCCGAGAGAGACCAAACTCTCATCATTTGGCTGATCGTTAAAATCACCCATGATTACCATTTTTGCCTGCTGATTTTGCTCCAAAATTTGATTTGCTTTCTCTCGCAATAACTCAGCTGCCGACTTTCTGCTTTCCTTTGTTTCCATCAAACCACCGTACCGCGAAGGCCAATGATTCATAAAAAAATGAACCGTATCTGTACCTCCCAGAATTCCGGCAACATGCAATATTTCGCGTGTGCTTCGCGCACTCCCATCTCTATCTATTAATGGGAAATAATTGTACTCTACCGGGTAAAAATCATTCGGATTATAAAGAAGTGCTACATCAATTCCTCGCGCATCCGGCGATTCTTTGTGAATAATACGATAACCGATTGATTGTAAAGCCGTATTTTCCAACAGCTGCTCCAACACAAAACGATTTTCAACTTCACACAAACCAATAACAGAAGGGGTATTCCATTCTCCTGCTGCCAGCAAAGCTTTCGATGTGTTTTGGATTTTCTTTTGAAAACGCTTGTAAGTCCAGTGCCGTTCGCCGGCGGGTGTGAACTCGTCGTCGTTTGTGAGCGAATCATTTTTCCAATCAAACAAATTCTCAGCATTGTAAAAAACAACAGCAAACTGCTTCGAATCCTGAGCTGAGGTTCTGGAAATAAGAAATAAAAGAAATATGCAAAAAAGACTAGTCTTCATCCGACTTGGCATAGCGCTCGTAAGCTCCCAGGTCGGGTCCTCCATCCGCTGTTCGGCTTTTATTTAAAAGATCTAAGGGGAACAGCTTGGAATATTCTGAACTGCCAACATCGATTGCTGCAGATAATGTGTCGAGCTGGTAATTCAAACCGCCGTATGGATCCACAAACAACGGATCGTAATTACTACCCTTCCACACAGAATTGTAATGATCTTTATTGGTTGTATTTAAGGTATCAGGCACCTGCATAATACAATGATCAAAATAATACTCAAAGGCATTTTCACCGTTGTCTCCCAACTCCACTTCTTTGTTGATGTTCCCGTAAATAATACTGTTTCCGAAAGTTGCCTTCGAAAGATCCCCATTATAAGAAATTGAGCTGCCATCAGCACCTTCCACAATCAGCACATTCGACATAACAAGCGACGGCGTTGTGCGTACTTTGTTGCCCAAATTCCCCCAATAATTAGCAATGGTAGTGTGATAGAATTCGTATTCTCCCCCAACCAACAAAGCAGCTGCGTAAAAACCACAATTGGTAATTACATCGTTGTAGGCATAAATTTTTGACTTCATGGCAAACAAGCCAGCGTAAGCCATATTCTCGATCCTTGAGTTGGTAAGCCGTACCGCTGCATATCCATCATGCTCAATGGTACCCACCTGCAAGCCAATGTTCGCATTTTTAATGGTAGAAAAATTGAAAACATTGTCATGACTGCCGGAGTACAACAAAACACCGTTCCACTGGTCTGGTACGTTTTTGTAAGAATCTTCCAGCCGGTCGGATAAAAACTGGATTGGCTGCTCAAAAGTGCCGTCTGCGATAACCGTCCCTCGGACATACAGGCCGGCCCCTTTATGAAAATGAATCCGGGCGCCTGGTTGTATTGTAAGTGTCGACAAACTGTCAACATGGACGTAATCGTACACTAAATAAGGTTTATCGGCTGTCCACGTAGTCGACGTTTCAATGTTCTCAGCTTTTACCAATACAAAATCCTGTCCGTAAGCGATCAGCTTCACATCCTGCAAATTCATATTGGTTGAAAACAGTATCGAATCCTGAACAACCATCGGCAGATTTTGCCCGTTGGGATCTATTGTCACCTCTACAAATATGAAGATACTGTCACGCCCGGGCACTTCCACATCGTAGACTTCGTCCTCTAACTCACCGTTTATATTCAACCTGAAATTTGACATAGAGCCCCCCGCCAAACGGATACTGGAGATCAGCACCGGCTCGTTGTATGGATTCCGAACAGTAAAACGTTGGGTGGTAGAACCGATGGTGGTAAAAATGGTATCGAAAGCAATGGTATCCTTAGAAAACTGAAGCTGCGCATCTGGCGACGACATATATCCCTCATCTTCACACGAAAACAAGGAGAATAATAGTGTTCCCACCACAATTATGTAGAATAGATACTTGGCCAACTTAGTTTTCTTTAGTCTTATAACGGCTTAATGCTACTATATAGTATGCAAATATAAAAAATCAATTTACAAATTTTAACACTTATTGACAATCTGTAAGCATTATTTCATCATTTATTACGATTTAATATTGAGCTATTTAACCCGCTCTCCATGAAAATCAGTTTTCCCTCCTTTATTTTGAAGAAGGAAAACCGATTTTTTTACTCAAAATCGGGATACAACAGGTACTTTTCCCTCACTATTTTATAGGTCTCCAGTCCAGGCTGCCAGCTCTTGATGATCTCTTCTTCCGTCACACCGTTCCGTATCTGTATAATCAGCGAGTCAGTTCCGGCTAAAAGATTCAACCACCGTTCGCTGGTAAGAAATTCGCCTTTGTTTTCGTATTTGTTGTAGAAATCAAGAAAATACCTCAACGTAAACTCGGGAACATCTTTGCTTGGTCGCAAATCAACACCGTAACATTTCTTATCCTTGTTTAGCGGGCTTACGGCTACTCCCGGAAGACTTCGGGGAGTGAATTCAAAATCACCCAGTTGCGGTTTTAATCCGCCCAGAACCTGAAACGGGAAATCGGTACCGCGCCCCACACTAACGCTGGTGGCTTCAAAAAAACACAAGGACGGATACAAGCGTACTGAAAGATCGTTGGGTAAATTGGGCGACGGTGCAATCGGCAAGGAATAAGACATGGTGTGGTCATAATTTTTCACCGGAATCACCGTCAACTCACATTCAACGCCGTTCTCCAGCCAACCTTCTCCGTTGATCATTTGCGCCAGCTCCCCCACGGTACATCCATGTACCAATGGTATCGGATCCATTCCCACAAAAGACTCAAACCCTTCTTTCAGAATCGGGCCTGCCACATAATCTCCGTTCGGATTTGGACGATCCAAAACTACAAGCTGAACACGATGCTCGGCACAAGCTTCCATCACCAAATGCAAAGTAGAAATGTAGGTATAAAACCGGCACCCCACATCCTGAATATCAAACACCATCAAATCCAATCCGTTCATATGCGCTGTAGTTGGCTTTTTGTTTTCGCCGTACAACGACAAAACCGGGATCCCGGTCTTTGGATCCACTCCGTCATCCACTTTGCCTCCGGCCGATACATCGCCACGAAAACCATGTTCCGGAGCAAATATTTTTGCCACATCCACTTTCCTGTCACGCAGGAAATCAACCAGGTGCACACCTTCTGCCTGCGACGTATGATTCACTACCAGACCTACCTTTTTCCCTTCCATAATGGGCAAATAAAGTTCCGGCTGATCGGCACCCACTTTAATTTCGGAGGCTCCCACTGCCAGAAAGTGTACAAACACCAATAAACAAATCAGGGCTACATTTATTCTGAACATCGGTATTAATATTTTACATTTGTTGCTGCGAAGATAGATTTATAATATTTTCGGAGCGCTTATTCTTCCGGAAATTGAAACGGCCATGAATACTAAATTTTTTAAACAATAAGTGTTCGGGTGGGTTTCATGGAATGAGCTTGAAAGAAAATTTTTAGAAATGAAACCAACGCCTAAGAAATATTTTCTGCTGCTACTATTGTGCATATTGCTCACCTCTGGAGCAAAAGCTGCCGATCCGCCGTTTGCCGTTTTCAAGAATGATCCCTGGGTGAACGAACAAATGAGCCAACTCTCCATCGATGAAAAGATTGCCCAGCTGATGATGATTACTGCGTATCCCAAACAAAACGAAGCAAGCAAGGCTGCGGTGTTGGACAAAATTCGAAGATTCAAGCCCGGCGGAGTGCTGGTAATGCAGGGAACACCTGTAAAAACCGCCTCGTGGATCAACCAATTTCAGGCCATTTCCGAAACGCCCCTCTTAATTGCCATTGACGGCGAGTGGGGACCGGCCATGCGAACCGACAGTACCATTCAATATCCGTATGCACAAAGCCTTGGTGCCATTCAGGATACCGCGCTCATCTATCAAATGGGTCTTGAGTTTGGAGAACAACTCAAATTGCTGGGCATCCAGATGAACTTTGCACCCGTTGCCGACATTAACACCACTCCTTCCAACCCGGTTATTAATTTCCGCTCGTTTGGCGAAGACAAACAAAATGTGGCGGAAAAAACCTGGATGGTTTCCAAAGGAATGCAGGATGCCGGGGTAATTCCGGTAGCCAAACATTTTCCCGGACACGGCGATACAAAAACCGATTCGCATGTTACACTTCCGCTTGTCCCTCATTCAAAGGGAAGACTGGATTCAATCGAGTCTTATCCCTTCCGATATTTGTCTGAAAAAGGAATCAGCGGAATTATGACAGCCCACTTGGCAGTCCCAGCTCTTGATTCATCCGGAAAAACATCCTCGCTTTCAAAAAAAATAGTCACCCGCTATCTGAAAGAAGAAATTGGCTACCGCGGTTTTATTGTTACCGACGCCATCGGGATGAAAGGGGTTCGGTCGGAACCCGGCCGGGCAGAAGTGGAAGCGTTGATCGCCGGAAATGACATGGTGGAATTTGTTCCCGACATTGAAAACGCAATCTCAGCGGTTAAGGATGCCATTGCAAAAGGAGAAATAACCGAAGCAGCGATCGAAGAAAAATGCCGAAAAATACTGGCGCTAAAAAGATGGACCGGATTACAGGAATACCAGGCAGCCGAGCTTAAAGATCTCACACAAAAGCTAAATTCTCCTTTTTTTGAAGTAACCCAAAGAAAACTTATCAAAGCCTCGCTGACAGTTTTGGCAAACCAACGCCTGCTACCCGTTCAAAACCTGGAAAAAGAAAAAATTGCCTCAGTGAGCCTGGGAAGCAGTTCCAAAACGACCTTTCAGACAATGCTCGACAATTATACGCAAATCGATCATTTTGTGCTTTCGAAAAATGCTACGGAAAAAGAATGGGCACAACTTCGAAGCAAGCTCTCCAACTACAGCCTAGTAATAGCAGCCATTGAAGGAATCCATCGCTATCCGGCAGGAAATTACGGTGTGAGCAGCATTCAGCAAAAGGCAGTGGAAGACTTAACCGCTGAGAAAAGATCGGTATTTGTGTTTTTTGGAAACGCCTATGCACTCAAGCATTTCTCCAATATTCAGCATGCAAAAGGATTGATACTTGCTTACCAGGGAACTGACCTGACCCGCGAACTGGCAGCGCAGCTTGTTTTTGGCGCTTTTGATGCCAACGGAAAACTGCCGGTAACTGTAGACTCGCGTTTTCGGGTTAATGACGGAATGACCGTAAAAGGCAACAGAACTTTCTCCTACACCATTCCGGAAGAAGCGGGAATGAGCTCGGAAAAACTGGCCTTGATCGATACCATTGCCCAAATGGGGATCGATGAGAAAGCTTACCCGGGATGTCAGGTACTCGTGGCAAAAGACGGAAATGTTGTCTACCACAAGTGCTTTGGCTACTTTACCTACAACGAGGTGCAGCCGGTTGAAAAAAACAGTGTTTACGACTGGGCGTCGCTCACCAAAGTTACCGGGCCGCTTCCTGCCCTAATGAAACTGGTGGACGAAAAAAAATTCAATGTAGACGATAAACTGAGCAAATACTGGCCTGATTTTATTGGCTCCAACAAAGAAAACCTGGTAATCAGGGATGTTTTGGCGCATCAGGCGCAATTACGGCCCTACATTTCGTATTGGATGAACACCGTTGACAAAGAAGGCAACCTGGATACCCATGTATTTCGCCACGAGCCTTCCGACGATTTCAGCGTTCGGGTATCCGAAAAACTATATATGAACCCGAACTACCTGACCGAAATGATGGACACCATCCGGAATTCCAAATTGCTTCCGAGAAAACGTTACACCTATTCCGGGCTTAGCTTTTTTCTGTTTCCTTCCATTATTGAGCACCTTACCGGGCAGCCCTACGAAACATATACAAAAGACACCTTCTACAAACCACTCGGGGCCTACACGATTACCTACAACGCTTACCAGCATTTTCCCATGCGGCAGATCGTCCCGACCGAAAACGACGATCTTTTCCGGAAAGAAATGGTTTGTGGTTTTGTACACGACGAAGGAGCGGCCATGATGAACGGTATTTCGGGGAATGCAGGACTGTTTGGCACCACAAACGACCTGGCTAAACTTTTCCAGATGTATCTTCAGAAAGGTTATTTTGGCGGCCGGCGTTACATTTCGGAAGAAACAGTTAATGATTTTACCCGCATACAGTTTCCCGAAAACAGAAACAGAAGAGGGTTGGGGTTTGATAAACCCTTAATCGACAATCATAAAAAAGACTTGTTGGATGCCTACCCGGCAGTTTCGGCCGGCAAAAGCAGTTTTGGTCACGGAGGATTTACAGGCACCTTTGCATGGGCCGATCCTCAAACCGGGGTCTTGTTTGTATTTATGTCGAACCGGGTTCATCCAAGCCGCGAAAACAACCGGCTCTATCAACTCAATATCCGAACAGAAATGCACCAGGCAATCTACAACAGCATCCTGCCTTAAGCCCGGAAACTTAAAAATTGTTAAGAACACTGTTAAGAAACCCTGCTTTACAACATACGACCAAAAACACACCCTTCTAATTATCTGCCAGTTACATTTTACCGACGACTTTATTCTTCACATAATTTCAATACTTTAAGAGTCGTTTCCCCTCAGCTGTGGCTTTAATCTTTTATTATTAAATTATTAATTTTAATTTTACGGGTAAGTGAAACGTTCTTTTAAATAATCACAATAATTAATCAATAATATCTCAACGATATGGAAAAGAAAATAACATTTAACGAACTGCGAAAAGTCAAAGACAGCCTACCTGACGGTGCAATCAGGCAGATGGCAAAAGAGTTCAACGTGAGTGAAGAAACCGTCAGGAATTATTTCGGAGGAGCCAACTACACAAACGGAAAAGCAGTAGGAATCCATATGGAACCGGGACCAAACGGTGGGATCGTATTGTTGGATGACACATCAATGCTCGACAGGGCAAAAGAATTAATTGCTGCAGAAGCGGTTTAACAAAAAAAGAATACAATATTTAAGAAACTGTCCTATATTTATGGGCAGTTTTTTTTTTGCAAAATTTTTAATCTAAACCGAAAAATCATGAGTCTTTTTTCTCGTCTGTTTCTACTTGGTAGTTTTATTGTTCTGCTCACAAGTTGCGAAAAACCGTGGCAACCTCTCTACAACGGCGAAAATCTGGAAGGATGGGATACCTACATCGGAACCGCATTGGACAGTTTCGAGCAACTTCATGCCCAGGCAACAACTGACAAAGTGTTTAAAGTAGTGGAAGAAAACGGCGAAAAACTGATCCACATCTCGGGAGAAGTAAATGGCTCACTGGCCACTGTTGACACTTTTGCCAACTATCATTTGGAGCTGGTTTTTAAATGGGGCGAACAGGTTTACACAAAGCGCAACAGCGGCTTGCTTTACCATAGCTTTGGTGAGTTTGGCGAGGCTCTGGGCACCTGGATGACCAACATTGAGTGCCAGTTAATGCATGAAAAACTAGGCGACACTTACCTGATGAACAATACCGTTTGCGAAACAGAAGTGGCAAAATCGGACGATGCGTTTGTTTATAGCAAAGGTGGCAAATCCACACAATTTGGAAAAGATTTTGAAGGGCCTGGCATTAAAAAAGCTCTTGACGCAGAAAACCCGCTGGGAGAATGGAATACAGTTGAACTTTATACAGTAGGCAGAACCTGCGTACACGTTGTTAACGGAAAAACAGTAATGGTAAATACCAACACCGGTGTTTACGAAGACGGTAAAATAAAACCTTTGTCATCGGGTAAAATTCAGCTGCAATCTGAAGGCGGCGACCTGTTTATTAAATCGGTACGAATAAAGCCCATAAAGGAGATCCCGGCAGAAATTTTAAATTAATTAATAGGCAAAGACTCGTTTCTATTGGAAGCGGGTCTTTTTTATAAAAAAACCACGCAAAAAAAGAAGAAGTATGAGTCAAAAAACCTTTCGCGAGCAACTGACCCCAAAGAACACGATACTGGGAGTTCAGTTCCTGTTTGTAGCCTTTGGCGCCACTGTTTTGGTACCTCTCCTGGTAGGTATCGACCCGGCTGTAGCCCTCTTTACCGCCGGCATTGGTACCATGATTTTTCATTTTATTACCAAAGGCCAGGTTCCTGTATTTTTAGGAAGTAGCTTTGCCTTTATTGCCCCCATTATCGAAGCTACCAAACTGTACGGCTGGCCCGGAACATTATCCGGCATCATTGCTGTTGGGATTGTTTATGCCATTGTATCCAGCTTGGTGAAACTGCGCGGACTCCAATTTGTAGAGCGTCTGTTTCCCGCAGTTGTAGTGGGTCCGGTAATTATGATCATCGGGTTGTCGCTGGCATCAGCAGCTGTTGATATGGCAAAAACCGACTGGGCTTTGGCCATCATTTCTTTGGCAACCGCTATTACGGTGGTAATTTTTGGAAAAAAAATGATCAAGTTGATTCCTATCTTCATCGGAATCACAGTGGGATACATCGTAGCCATGATATGGGGAAAGGTTGATTACTCGGCCATTGCAGATGCAGCCTGGTTTTCGTTGCCCGAATTTACCGCACCAAAACTTAGCTGGCACGCTATTCTTTATATGATTCCGGTTGCCATTGCTCCTATTATCGAACACGTGGGTGATATGTACGCCATTGGTGGTGTTTGCGACAAGAATTTCATTGAAAAACCAGGTTTGCACCGCACTTTGCTGGGCGATGGTATTGCTACCGGTATTGCAGGCTGTTTTGGCGGTGTTCCTAACACTACCTATTCGGAAGTAACCGGAGCCATTACACTTACCAAAGTTACCAATCCGTTTATTTTGAGAATTGCAGCCATTACCGCCATCGTTTTTTCGTTGGTAGGTAAAGTGAGTGGTTTTCTTGAAACCATTCCGCAAGCCATCCTCGGCGGAATCATGTTGCTTTTATTCGGAATGATCGCTTCCATCGGGATCAAAACACTGGTTGATTCAAAAACCAACATGGGTGAAACCCGCAACCAGGTAATTGTATCGGTAGTTCTTACTGTCGGAATCGGTGGTGCCATTATTTCCTATGGTCACTTCTCGCTGGCCGGAATCGGTTTGGCTGCCACTGTAGGAATTATTCTGAACCTGCTATTGCCCAAAACTCAAACTGAAGACAAATAATCTTTTAGTTTATTATCATAATTCTGATGAAACCGCTTCTCAAAAAAAGGAGCGGTTTTTTATTTACCAACTTCTTCATTTAACAAAAAAATAGCAAATACACTGTTTTTCAATGACTACTTTTACGGCTTGTCGATAAATATCCTATTTTTGAATTCATATTAACCAATCTGTCTACTAATAACATAAACCATAATGAACAGAATCCCTGTACGCTTTATAATAAACATAAGTTTATTTCCTTTTTTCTTCCCCTATGATATTGTTTCCGGACAAGACACACCAGCACTTTACTTTGAAGAAAGGTTAGGAAAAACGGGGGCAGATGACCACTCAAAATTAAAAATACACTATGAATACGGCAAACATAGTGATAAAACGGAAAACTATCCGCAAGCAATTATTCAGTTTAAGAATACTCTTAGAATTACCCAGGATTTGTACAACGACCAGATGATTACCAAAACGGCCAACTATCTGGCCAATATGTTTGCAGTAACAGGCAGTTTCAAAAGTTCAAATGAAACCAACACCCTGACACTGACAAGTGCAGAAAAGAACGGGAATCCAGGTGAAATTGCAAAGAAAGGTATGAACCTCGCTACCAGAAATTACTTTACCGCAATTACGACAAAGCGATCCAAGCTGGCTCGCCTATACCGAAAACCATAAAAACCAACACATTACAAACAATCGGCTCTATCAATACAAACCTCTAATTCCCGTTAGCTGAATGAAACATAAATTACACCTCATAAAATATGCACTTTTCCTGTTTCTACTTTTTGCGTTAGAAACCAAAGCCGATAATCTTTCAGAGAAACGATTGGCAGACAGCCTGCGTGCAATTGTTAATACGCAAACAATACCCGACAGCTTAGAGTCAACTTTCGAACGAATCAGAAAACAAAGAAAAAAACTGGGAGAAGATTATATTCTGCTTTTAAAACAGTATGCCGAAAGGGCCCAAAGTACAGGTTATGCAAAAGGAGAAATGAAAGCCTACGATTTTATTGGTCTTCAGTACCGTTACAACGAAAACTACAAAGAGGCATACGAATATCATAATAAATCACTGGCACTTGCCATCCGGGAAAGAGACAGCACTCAAATGTTTTACAATTACAATAACCTGGGGCAGGTTTTCCGAAAACAGGACGTTACGGACCTGGCAATTGATTATTTCCACAAAGCATTGGCGATTTCCGATGCTATCGGGAATTTAAAGTCTTCATCGTACTCCATGAATGCACTGGGAACTACGCTTATTCTTCAAAAAGACTATGAACGGGCCATAAGCTACTTTCAACAATCATCTGATATAGCCAGGCAACGAAACGACATGCGCACCCTGGCCTATAACTACGGATCAATTGGCGAGATATTTCTCATAAAAGAACAAAACGATTCGGCGATGCACTATTTCCACGCATCGCGTGATCTACTTGCGGAAACGGGCTCTGATGAAGGAATGGGGGTTGCCGAACACCTGATTGGCAGAGCTTATTTGGCAAACGGAGAATACGACAAAGCCAAAGTAAGATTCGAACAAGCATTAATTTTCCATCAGAAAAGCGATGACCTACGTTACCAAAGCTACTGCAATTGCTACCTAGGTGAGATTGCCATTGCCCAAAAAGATTACCCAACCGCGTTGCACCACCTCGATTTAGCTATATCCCAAGCTCAAAAAGTCAGTTCTTTAAAAAACCTGATGATTGCTTATTCCAATTATGCCGAAATCCATAAAAAACAAAATCGTTGGGAAGAAGCATATGCAGCCATGCACAAGAGTCACATATATAAAGACAGCATTATTAATGAGGCCAATAACAAGACAATCCAAGCACTTGAAATTCGTTTCGAAACCCAAAAAAAAGAACAACACATTGAGCTGCTCACCACCGAAAATGAACTAAAAAACCAGCGGCTCCGTGCAGGAATTGTTTTACTGGCTGTTTTACTGCTTATTATTGTTATGATTTTATACATCCTGCAAATTCGCAGGAAACAAGCCTTGCTGATACAAAACGACCTGCAACAAAAAGTACTTCGATCACAAATGAATCCGCATTTTATTTTCAATGTACTCGGCTCTATTCAGAATTACATAATGGGAAACGACATAAAAAATGCAGCAAATTACCTTTCCCGCTTTGCTTCGCTAACCCGTTCAACACTCGAATATTCAGCCAGCGAATCCATTGCGCTGAGCGATGAAATAAGAATGCTGAGCAACTACATGGAACTCGAAAAGATGCGAAAACCTGAAAAGTTCGATTTCGAAATAATTACCGACGACGAACTGGAGGTAGATTTTATTCAAATTCCGCCCATGGTTATTCAGCCTTTCATTGAGAACGCCATAAAACACGGATTTAACAACATCGATTATCCGGGACATCTAACGATTAGAATTATGGGCAAAAACCAATGGATTGAATTTATTATTGAAGACAACGGAAAAGGAATTACTGCAAACCCTGCAACAGGTCACAGGTCGATGGCAATGCAGATTTTTGAAGAACGAAGAAAGTTAATTCAGCAAAAACATAAAAAAGAGTTTACATTTGAACTGATAAACCTACGAGATCTAAATTCCCCTGTATCGGGTGTGAAAATTATTATAAATATTCCGGTTTTAGATATATGATTAAAGCAGTTGTGGTAGACGACGAGCCGGCCATGCAGGAAGTTAATTGCCGCTTACTAAACGAATATTTTCCTGAAATTAAACTGGCCGGAATTGGCAATTCAGTCGGAAGTGGCATTGAACTTATAAAAAAAGAGAAGCCACACCTTGTTTTGCTCGATGTGGAGTTGAACGAAGGTACCGGCTTTCAGATTCTTCAGCAAGTAAAACCCTATTCATTTAAAGTAGTATTTATTACGGGCTACGACACTTATGCACTTAAAGCCATTAAATTCAGTGCGCTCGACTACATCCTTAAACCGGTAAACGAAATAGAATTTCAGCAGGCAATACAACATGCCATCGACGAAATTAACGAGAGTGAAAAACAGCAGCTTCAAACCGGTATTCTGTTCGAAAGCCTGCAAAACGAAAACCAGGGGAAAAAACTGGTGCTAAAGACAATGAATTCTCTGCATATTGTTGATGCCGACGACATATTGTTTTGCCGCAGTGACAACAGCTACACTACTTTCCATCTTGCCGACAACGAAAAGATAATGGTATCGAGAAGCATCCGCGAATACGAAGAGCTGCTTTCGGGACATGGTTTTTTCCGTCCTCATCAGTCTTTTCTGGTTAATCTGAACCATGTAAAAAAGATTGACAAATCGGACGGCGGTTTTATTATCATGAAAAACAAAAAAGAAATTCCCGTTTCTTTCCGCCAGAAAAAAAGATTGATTCAGATGCTCGAGAATCTCTAAAAATTAGAAAACCTTAAAAACCCGAACGCTTTCAAAGTACTGACACCCGAATTCAAAACGCAGCTGAGACCAATCGCAAACACCTTTTAGCTTTACAGGAAAAGGTCCGATGCAACGTATTGTGCTACACACTGCCGATTCTATTCACCTCATCCCCAATTCTGATATACTTTACTGCAAAAGCAATAACAGTTACACTACTTTCTTTTTTATAAACCGTCCACCGGTAGTTGTTTCCAGGAATATTAAAGAATACGAGCAACAACTTCTGCATTTCAATTTTTTCAGACCTCATCAATCGTTTCTGGTAAACCTCGAACACCTGGTAAAAATCGACAAAACGCACGGTTTTTCCCTCGTAATGAAGGACAATACACTTATTCCCACTTCCATGCGAAAGAAAAAGGAATTGATACAAATTCTGAACAGACAATTACAAATTCAAAGTGAAGCGGAACACTTTCAAGTTAAACCCTGACACTGCTCCAAAACCCTTCTACCTTCACCACAAAATCAAAAACAATGAAAACCAAAATTCTCCTCCTTATTTCAGTTTCACTTCTTTTCGGGATGATTACCTCGGCGCAGGTGAAAGTAGATGTAAAAAAGAAAGTAAACAGGGAAACAAACCAGCGGGCCAACTCGAACACCGACAAAGTTATCGACAAAGGATTCGATAAACTGGAAGAAGGAATTGGCAGCCTTTTCGGGAAAAAAAAGAAAAAAGAACAAGATACCCCCAACGAAGCAGGAGATAACCAGCAACAGACACAGGAAGAACAACAGCAGCTTCCCGGCACTGCTGCCAACGGACAACCAGCCCCTAAGATGAATATACAGTGGAGCCGGTTCGATTTTGTGCCGGGCGATGAAATAATTTTTGAAGACGCCCTCTTAATCGATGAAGAAAATGGCGAATTCCCCAGCCGTTGGGATCTGGTAGAAGGAAATGCTGAGATAATGCAGGCGAATGGAGAAAATGTAATTTGTTTTCCTCAGGGAGGTGAAATCGTCCCCTACCTTAAAAATTCAGCACGCGATTACCTGCCCGATGTTTTTACCCTTGAGTTTGATGCCTTTTTCGCACCGGAATATGCCCACCGGTTTTGGGTATATTTTTATGACCGCAAAAATCAAAAGAGCAACGACAATGAGTATGCGACCATCTATGTAAATGCCATAGCCTTTGGCAACAGCGAAGGAACTTATCCGAATGCAGAACGGACTAACTGGTCCCAAAATGGAGGATGGAGACATATGTCGGTTGCCTTTACCCAAGGTAAACTAAAGATTTACATGGATGATACCCGCCTAATAAACATTCCCCGCTACGAAGCCAATCCTTCGGGAATAAGCATCCAGTGCGACGGCTATTCCGGCGATACTCCCGAAGAGTTACAATACATTAAAAATGTGCGCATAGCCAAAGGCGGCGTAAAATACTATGACCGGGTAATGCAGGACGGAAAAATCGTTTGTAACGGGATAAAATTCGACGTAAACAAAGCCACATTGAAACCTGAAAGCATAGGACCGATCAATAATATTTTTGAATTGATGCAGAAACAGCCCGACCTGAAATTCAGTGTGGAAGGGCACACCGACAGCGATGGCGATGATGGCCAAAATCAAACCCTCTCTGAAGCCCGGGCAAATACAGTGATGGAACAGCTTGTTACCATGGGAGTCGCTGCCGACAGGCTCAGCTGCAAAGGCTGGGGCGAAAGTAAACCTATAGGAGGCAACGACACCCCGGAAGGAAAAGCCAATAACCGCAGGGTTGAGTTTGTAAAGTTCTAGGCAAAGAGTCAGGAAAATCAATCTGAAAATTTCAATAAAACTAAAATCATGAATTGGTATTTAAAAGTATTAAAACAGTATGCCGACTTTAATGGTCGAGCCAGAAGACAAGAGTATTGGATGTTTGTTCTTTTCAACATCATTTTTTCAATAGCTGCAGGAGCACTGGACGCGGCCCTCGGAACATGGGGTGCTATCGGCGGGCTCTATGGTTTGGCCATGTTTATTCCGGGATTGGCGGTTGGTGTCAGGCGTTTACACGACATTGGCAAAAGCGGCTGGATGTTGTTAATTGCCTTTATTCCCGCAATAGGCCTTATCTGGCTTTTGGTTTTGCTTGCTACCGAAAGTACATCGGGAAGTAACCCATACGGACCTAATCCCAAAAATCAATAATCCTCAGGGATGCGAAGAAAACAATCACCCATTGGGACACTAGTCTTTGCCACGGTATTTTTTGCCAGCGGTTTTATGGGCTGGCAATACTTTACCAAGCCCATGCTAGAAGAAGCCAGGGCTACGGAGAAATGGCCAACGGTAGAGGGAGTAATTACTGCTTCGGAGTTAGGAAAAAGCACCAACAGTGAAGGCACCAACATGTATTCGGCCAATGTATATTACGACTATACCGTAAATGATCGCCAATACAGCAGTTCGGGCATTACTATGGCCGATGGCTCAAGCAGTATGAAAAGCAGCGAAGTAAACAAACTTAAAAAATATGCCGAAGGAACAAGCGTAACAGTGTATTACGACCCCGAATTCCCGGAAAGCACAGTGCTCGAACCCGGCGCAGGTTTCTGGCTCGGACTATTATTAAGGCTCCCCTTCTTGTTTTGTGCCGTTTCGATTCTGATGGTACTCAGGTTTCTGGGGCAAATAAAACGACTCTTGTTTGGCAGATAGATTAAACCTCTCCCGTTTGTCAACACACACTGAAAATAAGGTCAGAGAGTAAGCAATAAAAACAGGAATGAAATCAGCCTACCAGCTAAAAACACTTTTGAAAACGAACAAATTAAATCAGATGAAATCACACGAAGTAGATTACAAAATCGGTGGCCACGATATCCAGTATGTAGAAATTGAATTAGATCCGAACGAAACAGTAATAGCCGAAGCCGGAGCCATGCTATACATGAAAGAAGGCATCGATTTTCAAACCAAGATGGGCGATGGATCGGAACCGGATAAAGGCTTGTTCGGCAAACTTCTTTCGGCAGCATCGCGAAAAATAGCGGGCGAATCCATCTTTATTACGCATTTTACACACCGTGGTGCAGGGAAAAGTCATGTGGCATTTGCTGCTCCTTACCCGGGAACTATTGTTCCGCTCGAATTACAGAAGTTGGGCGGCTCAGTTATCGTTCAGCGCGACGCTTTCTTATGCGCTGCACTCGGAACCAAAATAAGCATGCATTTTAACCGGAAACTGGGGGCCGGATTCTTTGGTGGCGAAGGTTTTATTCTTCAAAAGCTTCAGGGCGACGGACGCGCATTCATCCATGCAGGTGGCACCCTTATCCGGCACGAGCTTAACAACGAAACCATCCGCGTTGATACAGGCTGTGTAGTCGGCTTCCAGGAAGGAATTGACTTCAGTATAACACAGGCCGGAAACCTTAAATCAATGGTTTTTGGTGGCGAAGGCTTATTCCTGGCAACATTAAGCGGCACCGGCACAGTATGGCTGCAATCCATGCCCATCAACAAACTCATCGACCAGGTCTCCCCCGGAAGTTCAAACCGTAACAAAGAAGGTGATGCAGGCATATTACGAAATCTGTTAGAATCATAAATTCAGTCACTTCCAAATTATAAACTTTAAAATTACAATTATGAAAAATTTAATCACACTACTTTTTGCTTTCGTTCTTTTCTTAACCGCCAATCAGGCAAAGGCACAAATCAGCCTGGGTGCAGGTCTGGGTTTTGCTACCGACATCAGCTCGTTGGGCATTAGCGCCAATGCTGGTTATCAGATCAATGAAAAGTGGGCGGCCACAGGAGCGTTTACCTATTTTCTGGAGAAAGACTACGTAAAATGGTCGGCACTCGACTTTAATGCCAACTACAGCATTACCCAAATTGAAAATGTTGGCGCATTGTACGGCATCGGCGGACTTAATATTACCATGGTAAAAATTGATATTCCGCAATTGAACGAATGGCTGGGCGGTGGTTCAGCATCATCATCCGATGTTGGTGTAAACCTTGGAGCAGGCCTTAACATCGGCTTATCAGAAAAAATGACACTTGCCCCTGAACTCTGCTATACCATCAGCAGTGGAGGCTACCTGCGGGCTGGTGTAAAACTAATGTTTAGCTTATAAAAACAAAGAGGAAGGGCACCACCCCTTCCTCTTTGTAAACTTCATTTTATTGCCAATTAGCTATGAAGAATTATCGATTTGCAGTTATCAGCATAACTGTTATTTTTCTGATATCGTCGTGCGCCAACTCCCCGTCTTCCAATACGCTCCCCCCTCTTGAGATCGACATCCCTGCTGAACTAAAGGGAAACGACGACATTGAAAAATTTATAAAAGCATCGGAAGAAGCCATCAATTTGTTCAGCGACACAGCTGAAGAACTGGCAGAAGATTGTAAAGACTTTGCCGGAAAAAAAGAGGAAGACCTCAACATGCTCGACAAAGTTAAAATGGTTGCAGCGCTTGGAAAGTTCACCTCCAACTTTGCACAATTTGCAAGTAAATACAGCAAAATGGAAGATCAAACCAAAGTGCTGGAAGAAGGGCTAAACGAAGAACAGGCAGCCGCACTCGCCACGGTGATGGAAGCTTTCAAACAACGAATGGAGCAACTGGAAGAGAAATACAAAGACATCAACAATCAATAGTAAAACCGATGAAAAAAATAATTCTCGGCCTGTTGGCAATTATTGCCTGCGTATATGTCAATGCTCAGCAAGCCATAAAACCTTACAAGTTTAAAACGGCCATTGTTGAATATACATACAGCGGCAACACAACCGGTACACAAACGTTGTACATGGATGAGCACGGATGGAACCAGTGCGAAGTTACCAACACGGTAATGAAAAGTTTTGGTCAGAAAAACGTGACCAACGAGGTAAAACTGACCCTGGGACTTGAGATCTACCAATGGACACCCGGACAAAACACCGGAACACAAATGCATAATTCGATGCTGGAAGAACTAATGAAAGATCCGGGTTTTGACATCAAGGATTTTTCCAAACAGCTGATGACACAGCTAGGTTTCGAGAAAAAAGGAAACGAAGCTCTAGACGGCAAAGACTGTGAAGTATGGAAAGGAATGGGAAGTACCATTTGGATTTGGAAAGACATAGCAGTTAAAACAGAAGTAAAAGTTTTGGGACAAAAAACAGTTTGGACTGCCACAAGCATTCAGTTCGATGTTCCTATTCCCTCCGTAAAATTTGACGTACCTGGCGATGTTGAATTTCAGAAATTCGACAGCAACAACCCCATGGATCTGATGCAAAGAGGAGCACAAACAGAAGATGATGCTTCTTCTGGCGAACAGGAACCGGAGATAAAAAGCCTGAAAGACCTGAAAAATCTTCTCAAGAAGAAATAAGCTTAACAAAGCGCTTCCTCAAATATAAAAAATCAAGCACCTGCCTGTTTTTCCGGCAGGTACTTCCAAAACCTTCGAGGCATGTGTTGTAACTGCAAGCGAAGATTTTTTCGTTCTTCAATGTTAATGTGCTTAAAATACGAACGCCACAATTTCTGGTAGAAATCTTCTCCCTCATCCAGCAGCGCCTGTTTTACCTGACCATTAAAAGCATTAAACTGTTTCTTCGATATCTCCACTTCTTTCACTTCGTTTTTATCGTAATAAACACCGTAGTTTCGTTGCAGATCGTAAATCAGCCAGCGTTGATCGGCAAAGCGCTTCTGGTAATGCGTAACAACCAACGGAAGTACATCAAATTTTGGTTCAATGCCACAAAAAAACATTCCATCCTTTGTTCGCTGAAAGCGCACAAACTGCATGATTCGCATGGCTTCCTTCTTTACCTTTTGTGACGATTGGGTAAGCGACATCACATCCGAATCGCCGTAATCGGTCTCAAGGTTCATGTATCCGCTAAAAAGGCGTCTTAGAAAACGGTAGATCTTCATTTCAATTCCCTGCTCTTCCGACAAAAAAGCATAAAACAAAAGCTGCTTGTTGGCGCCCGACATCTTCGCCTGCACTCCCTTCCAAACTCGTTCCGCTTTTTGCGGGTCTGTATGAATATCTACATTCTCCAAAAAGAGATAACGGGATTGGGTATTTCGCGCGCAAATATCAACCGGAAAATCCTTCCGGCTATAACACTCGAATACAGCTGTCAGCAATCCCTCAAAACTATTATCGTAAGTGTAAATTTTCATAATTGGATACTCAATACTTGATAACTGATACTCGATCCTCCCTGAGCTTTGAACCCTGAACTCTAAACTCTGAACTAATGCAACGTTGGCAACACAGGTTTGAAATCGGCAAACAACTTCAACTGTGAGTCCAGCGATTTTTTGTATTTTGAATGAGAGTTGATCACCAGTTGTCGTTTCAAACGAACCGGGTCCCAATCAGAAAACTTCGCGGCTAACTCGTTGCAGGTAATAAAATACCTGGCCCGCTTCAGCACTACCCCCAGCTCTTTCAGCGTCAAAGTGGTAAGCCGGCGATGACGACGTGCCATGATGATCTTTTGAGCCGAGAGCACTCCAATTCCGGGCACCCGCAAAATCATTTCGTAATCGGCTTTGTTGATATCCACCGGGAACAGGTGCATGTTTCGCAAAGCATATCCCAGTTTCGGATCCACATCCAAATCCAGAAAAGGATGATCTTCCGTTAAAATCTCTTCGGCTTTAAAATGATAAAAGCGCATCAGCCAATCGCTTTGATACAGGCGGTTTTCGCGCACCAGGGGAGGTCGGCTAATTGCCGGAAGCCGTTTGTCGTAGTCATTCACCGGCAGATAACCCGAAAAGTACACCCGCTTCAGGTTCTGGTTTTTATACAAGCCCGACGAAAGCAGGATAATTTCCCGGTCGGTTTCGGGAGTCGCCCCCACTATCAGCTGTGTGCTCTGCCCCGCCGGTGCAAACAGCTTGGCACTTCGGTACTTTCTTCGTTCTTCTTTGCTGATCAGGATCGAATCCCGGATCTGTGTCATTGGCGAAATAATATCCGGGTAATTTTTTTCGGGTGCCAGCTTTTTCAGGTTGGGTTCTGTGGGAATTTCCATGTTTACACTCAGCCGATCAGCCCAAATACCTGCTTCCTCTATCAGCTCAGAACTAGCGCCCGGAATGGCTTTCAGGTGAATGTACCCGTAGAAATTTTCTTCAGTACGCAGTTTTTTGGCCGTCAACACCATTCGCTCCATCGTAAAATCCGGATTTTTTATCACACCCGAACTCAGAAACAAGCCTTCGATATAATTACGGCGGTAAAACCCAATGGTCAGATCGACAATCTCCTGCGGCGACAAAGTGGCCCGTGGACGGTCGTTGGTGCGGCGATTAACGCAATAGGCACAATCGTACATACAATGGTTGGTCATCAGAATTTTAAATAAGCTGATACAGCGCCCGTCATCCGTAAAACTGTGGCAAATACCGGCGGCAACACCATTCCCGATCCCGTTGCCCGTATTTTTCCGTGTGCTTCCGCTCGATGCACACGAAACATCGTATTTGGCAGCATCGGATAATATGGCCAGTTTCTTCTGAATTTTCTCGTCCATTGTTTCTTCCTTTAAATCATAATACACAAATCGCAGGTGCCCAAACTCCATTAACTAAAGGCAAAAATCCCCGGTCAACACCGGGGATTTGGAACCTAATTATCGGGTTTAACCCCACTGGAAATAATGGAAATTGTTTTCATAGCTCTGATAATATTATTATCAAATGAGGCGATAATAAATTAATCATTTACTTTATATCCACAAGAATATTTTTTACTTTTGAAGAAAAAAATTTGTCGGATGAACCACTTCAGCAACAATATCAAGCTTTTACGAAACCGGAAAAATCGCACGCAAAATGATGTGGCTTTAGCGCTTAATTTAAAACGCACCACCATTAATGCACTTGAGAATTCCATCAGCCAGCCAACGGTTCCGCAGCTACAGGCTTTTTCGAAATACTATGGCATTGCCATCGACACACTGATCAACATTGATCTGAACCGGCTTTCAGAATTGCAGTTCACCGATCTTCAAAATGGGTTTGATGTATTTATCCGCGGCACCAACCTCCGCGTCATCGCCACCACAGTTGATTCGTCGAACAACGACAACATCGAGTTTGTAAACGAAAAGGCACAGGCCGGTTATGTAACCAGTTTTGCCGACCCTGAATACATTGGAAAACTGCCTGTTTTTCAGCTGCCGTTTTTGTCGAAAGAGAAAAAGTACCGGGCGTTTACCATTACCGGCGATTCCATGTTGCCCATTCCCAGCGGATCGGTAGTGATTGGTGAATTTGTCCAGGATTTTATGGATGTTCGATCGGGACAAGCCTGTATTGTTGTTACCCGCGACGAAGGAATTGTTTTTAAAATGGTTGAAAATGAGATTACCGAAAAAAGATCATTCGAAATGATTTCGCTGAATACGCAATTTGAACCGTACGAATTACCGGTAACCGAAGTAAAAGAAATATGGAAGTTCGTTTGCTACCTCAATACAGAGATTCCGGAACCGGAGCCAGACTTGCATAAAACGATGAAACAGATAGAACAAATGCAAAACGACATCCGTAAACTGGCTTCAAAACTGAAGAATTAGATGAAATTTCGCGAGATAGGCTTAATCGACATATCTGCCATTTTCAGCATTCGTTTGGCTACCGATGAAAACAAATTCACCTATGAAGAATTAGTACAACATGGTATTTCCCATGAATCAGTGAGAAATAAACTGCTAACCACATGTAAAGGCTGGTTATGCGAAACAAATAATATGGAAGTCGGCTTTATAATTGCTGACAAATCGAGCGGAGAAATTTGGCTTTTAGCAGTTTTGCCACAATACATCAATAAAAAAATAGGATCACAGCTTTTAAATATCGCTGAAAACTGGCTAATTTCTGAAGGTCATAAAAGATTATGGCTAATTACCGACCCAGATAAAAATCTTCGGGCCTATTCATTCTACCTTAAGAACGGATGGCTTGAAAGAAAAATTGAAAATGGTATACTCTATATGGAGAAAGCAATAGATTGAGAGTTTTATTAATTGTGGTTTTTCTCCATCAACTCAAACACCACACCTTCGCGCAGGGCAAAATCGGTTTGGACAATTTCCTGAATGCCGATTTCACGAACAAGGGTTTCGATCAGGATCACAGCCGGAACGATCAGGTCTACCCGCACATAATCCATTCCTTTTAATTGCAGGCGTTCGGCACGGGTTGAAGCAATCAGTTGGTGATAGACAGCGTAAAAATCCTCCAGCGTTATTTCCTGTTTTATACGTTGTTTGCTTCCCGGGGCTACCTCGTCAATCATATCAACCACTGTATCAAAAGCCCCCGAGCAACCTACCAGCATTTTTACAGAATGCTCGCAACAATTTTGAATCGCCAGCACATGCTGCGCTGCAAAATACTCCTGAAGCAATTTGATTTCCTGCTCCTGTATCGGGTCGGAAAGATCGAAACGGTTGATGATCCGTGCCATTCCGGTTGGCTGGCTTTCTTTCCAGATAATATCGGTATCGAGCGCCAGAATAAGTTCGTTGCTTCCTCCACCTATGTCCAGAATCACCGACGGATTGTCAAGGTTTTCAAAAGCCAGCAAAACGCCCTTAAAAATCAACTCCGCCTCTTTTTTCCCGCTAACAATTTTCACCAGCCAGCCACTCTCCTCTCCCAGCTCCTCCAAAAATTCAGCTTTGTTGGCGGCAGTGCGCACAGCCGACGTAGCGATCGCATAAACGTAATCAACGCCTCCCAGTTCCTGTATAATCGTCTTGTGTTTCCGAAACGAGTCAATCGTTCTCTCCGTTGCTGCCGGACTGATTTCATTGTCGCTAATTTTATCGTCGCCCAGTTTAACCAGTTGTTTGCTTTGGTGCAAAATCCTGAAACTCCCCTTCCGGATCTCCGCCACAAGTAAATTGCAGGTATTGGTTCCCAAGTCAACAACAGCAACGCGCATAAAACTAATTTATCACCCTAAGGGTTACAAAGTTCCCTTAGGGTTTTGATTATTTGACAGAACAAATTAACGAAGTTTATATTTCTCAGCAAATAGCTCATCTGCATTAGATTCATGATAAGCTTTAAAATTTTGTTTCGATTCAAACCACCTTAAAACACTTTCTCGTGCTATATCTGTTTTCTCAAGTGAGATTATTGCTTTGTAGGAAGAATATTTCCATTCTCCTGGAGAACTTGAGAAACCGTGTTTCACCGGATTGTTGTGAATATATACCATACACATTTGCAGGTATTGCTCCGAGTCAATCAACGCTCTGTTAATGGACTGACAAAAAAGTCCTCCTCTTTTTCCACTTCTGTAATTTTTCTTTTTAGAAAAAGTATTCTGAACGCTTCCCCATTGGTGCGAAAAATAGCTGTTCTCATCTTTATGCTTAAAATCAGATGGGATCTGAATCTCTCTGTTTCTTACTAAAAAATGAAAATGATTGGGCATTAAGCAGTAGGCATAAATTGTCGCTACCGGAGTAATAAACTTTCGCACAAGTTCCAAAAAAGTTTTGTAGTCCCAGTCTGTAGAAAATAAATTATCTCTTCCCCGGGCATGGTTGTACACATGATAAAAGCATTCTGATTCAAATGGTGTACGAGTTGTTGACATTATAGAAAAAGTAGTTTAGATTTGGGCAACGAAAACATATACTTTAAACCCCTAAGGGAACTTCGTAACCCTTAGGGATAGAGAACGATGAAATCCACACAAATATCTGATTTAATAAAAGAAAAAGCAAAATCGCTCGGACTTTCTGATTGCGCCATTGTTCCGGCCTCTTTTCTCGCGGAAGAAAAGACACACTTTGAATCCTGGCTTTCCAACCAAATGCACGGAGAGATGGGATACATGGCGCGAAATACGGAGAAGCGGCTCAATCCGAAACTCTTGGTAGAGAACGCCAAAAGCATCATCGTTGTCCTCCAGAATTACTTTCCCGAAGAAACACAAGCCGATAAGGAAGCTCCGGTACTTTCGAAATATGCGTACGGTACCGACTATCATTTTGTGCTGAAAGACAAACTTCGTCAGCTATTGGAATTCATTCATACTGAAATTACTTCCTGTACAGGTCGTCCTTTTGTGGATTCGGCGCCGGTGTTGGAACGCGCCTGGGCCCGGAAAGCCGGCTTGGGTTGGATCGGCAAAAACAGCAACCTGATTTCGGTGCATCACGGAAGCTTCTTTTTTATCGGGGAACTGATCGTGGATATTGAACTTCCGTACGACAACCCCAAACCGGTAAGCGACCATTGCGGACGTTGCACCAAATGTGTTGACGCCTGCCCCACCAAAGCTATTGTAGCCAACCGGGTGGTGGATGCCCGCCGTTGCATTTCGTACCAAACCATTGAAGTAAAAGGCGAACTGGACGAATCGCTGAAAGGCCAATTTGACAACCGTGTTTTTGGCTGCGACATTTGCCAGGATGTTTGTCCCTGGAACCTGAAATCGGAACCACACAACGAGGCTTCTTTTGCTCCTCATCCCAAATTACTTCAGCTAAATAAAGAAGATTGGGCAAATATGGAGCGACCGCTTTTCAATGAATTGTTTAAGAACTCCGCAGTAAAAAGAGCCGGTTTTAACGGACTGAAACGCAACCTGAAATTCCTTGGAAATGCCTAAAAAGTTCAGCTACAAAGCCATCCTGATAAAAGGCCCGATGAACGGCGTTTATGCCGAATTCCCTTTTGACAGCCGCCAGGAATTCGGCACCAGCAAACACATATGGAGCAAGGTTACCGTAGAAGGTAAAACCTATGAGATGAACCTGCTTCCCAATGGAAAAAACGGACATTGGCTTCATTTCAAAAAAGACATCCGCGACGTAATCAGTAAACAGGAGGGAGATACGGTTCACATTGAACTGGAACAAAACACAAAACCGCGTACAGTTGCCGTACCGGAGTATTTGCAGTGGTTGCTCGATAACGATCCGCAAATGGCCAGCTACTTCGAAAAGCTAACAATTTCGGCTAAAAAATTCTGGATAGCCCACATAGAAGACACCAAAAACGAAGACACGAAAGTGGAACGCATCAACCGCTTTTTTGAATTTCTTCACCAGCATTATGCCGGCAAGCTTTAATTTTCATTGAATAATTCACTACTTTCGCTTATCAACTAAATCCGATCCATATGAAAATCATCAGTCTGATTGCCCTTTTGTCCCTCCTTTTTACAGCTTGTTCAATCCAATCTTCAAAAAAAGAGAATAAAAAATTGCCCAATTTCGTGGTGGTATTTATCGACGACATGGGATACGGTGATGTGGGATGTTATGGCGCCACGGGTTATACAACGCCTAATCTGGATAAAATGGCTGCCGGCGGTATGCGTTTTACCAATTTTTACGCCGCCCAACCGGTATGCAGCGCCTCGCGTGCCGGCATACTAACCGGCTGTTACCCCAACCGGATCGGTTTTTCGGGAGCATTGCGCCCCAACAGCGAAATTGGCATTAATCCTGACGAAACAACGATAGCCGAACTGCTAAAAACCAAAGGATATGCAACCGGCATTTTTGGCAAGTGGCACCTTGGCGACCTTCCCAAATTTCTTCCCCTGCAACATGGTTTTGATGAATTTGTAGGTCTTCCTTACTCGAACGATATGTGGCCATTGGATGGCCTTGGCAATCCGCTGCCCGAAGGTCACCGCAAAAGAACATTCCCCGAACTTCCTGTTATAACAGGCAACGAAGTCAGCGAGCGGATAACAAGCCTTCAGGATCAGGACAAACTGACTACACTTTATACTGAAAAAGCAGTGGATTTTATCAACCGCCACGCCGACGAACCGTTTTTCCTGTACCTCCCGCACTCAATGGGACACGTTCCGCTAGGTGTTTCCGAGAAATTCAGAGGAAAAAGTGAGCAGGGCAAATACGGCGATGTAATGATGGAAATTGACTGGAGTGTGGGCGAAATAGAAAAAGCGCTGCAGAACAACGGAATTGACGATAATACGGTTTTCATTTTTACCGCCGACAATGGCCCGTGGCTGAACTACGGAAATCATGCCGGATCGGCAGGCGGTTTGCGCGAAGGCAAAACCACCAGCTGGGAAGGCGGGCAACGTGTTCCCTTTATTATCAAGTGGCCCGGAAAAACACCGGCAGGAACCATTTGCAACAAACTCACCTGTGCCATTGACCTTCTTCCCAGTTTTGCAGAAATTGCCGGCGCCGGTTTACCTGAACAAAAAATTGACGGAACCAGCGTTGTTGAGCTATGGAAAGGGAATACAGAAGCCGAACCGCGCGAAACCATCCTTTTTTACTACGATACCAACAACCTGAATGCCGTACGAAAAGGCAACTGGAAGCTGGTTTTGCCACACACCTGGCGATCGTACCATACCACACCCGGACAAGACGGGCACAGTGGAGCACGTATAAAAATGACGGTGGAACAACCCGAGCTTTACAACATGATGCGCGACCCCGGGGAACAGTACAATGTAATTGAATCGCACCCCGAAAAAGTGGCCGAATTGATGGAAATTGTTGAAGCTGCCCGTGCCGAATTGGGAGACCTGAACGTTGGCCTGGAAAAAGGAAGCGGTACACGCGAAATCGGAAAATCTTAAGTGCGGATCTATTTTTTGGTGCATTGGGAGACAGAATAACATCAGCTCGTTCCAGGCCTAAATCATGATGAAATTGGCTCAATCCGATATCAATCTATTTTCAATCTACATCAATCACTAACAGAATAATTTATACAACATTTCGCCAATTATAAAACACTGAAATTCAACAACAAAAAAGTTCACCATGCCCACCTCAAAGACAATTTGCTTCCTTATTCTGACATTGGTCTTTTCCGGTTCGGTGCTGACTGCCAGCGCTCAAAAGACAGACAAGCCACCGTCAAAAACGGAGATGCGAACACTGGATTCGAAAGACGCCTCGGTTAAAATGAATGCAACAATCGGGAAAAACAAATCCCGAAAAGTCATTCGAATTAATGACACGCCAGTTAATTTCCTAACCGACGACACCTTGATCCTCGTAAATGGTAAAAAGAAGGTAAAACTTGACAACATCGATCCTCAATGGATTAAAAGTGTCCAGGCATTTAAAAACGAAGATATTCCAAAGAGATACCGAAAGAAAGGTATAACCCGGCTTATAAAAGTCAAAATAAAAAAGCCCCTTTTTGCGAAGAAAAAGCATCGCTAAAACGGAGTGATCGAAAGCTTGTAATTCCGGACGCCCGGCATCAGCCGGTACTTTTGCAATTGACGAATGGCTGTTCCGCCCACACCTGACACTTCAAAATCCACATTCAGAATAGTATTGGGCGTCTCTTTCAATTGATAAGTGTACATGGCCCGCGAAAGGTTATCGGTGGAGTACTTGTGCAGGCTGAAATTTAGCCAATCACCGCCTTTGATCAGCAAACCTTTACCGTCCGCGTTTTCTACTTTTAGCCAGCGAACATCGCTTCGGTTGCCGTATTCCTGCGGAATAATATAAGGCACGTACATCGAATCAGCAGTAGAATGATACCAGCTCACCTTTGCCCCGGTTTTGCGGTCGGGGTAATTCTCAAAAGGCCCGCGGCCATAATATTCAACCGTACTAAATGCTTTTGGTAGTTCGAATTGCAAACCGATTTTGGGCAGTATATCCGGCATTGGCCCGTGCGGAATGATTTCCTGATCCAGATCAATTTTCCCGCTGGCAGAGAAAGTCCAGGTTTCGTTTCGTTCAAAAGCAGAGAAAAAGCCACCCCGGTTTAATCGGCGATTGGCCGGAAGCGAAGAGTTCGAAAACACCTTCAGTTTCACCTTTACTTCCTTCTCATTCAACTGAATCACTTTCACTTCATCCACCTGCGTCACCAGATCGCGCATGCCCAGTGTCCGCAATTGGTTGTCAATGCTCCTTCCATAACCCGGCGTGCGGTTATCGCTGCTAAACATGTAACTTCCCCACGGATCCATATCGTTGGCAGTGGGCGCTCGCCAAACATTAAACACCGGCCCGCCTTCAAGGTATTCCGTTCCCTTAAATTGCAGTGAAGAAAGTTCTGCGGTGCTTTTATTTATCACATAACTGAAATCAGTTCCCGAAATCACAACCTTGTCTTTATCCTCTGAAAAGGAAACTTTCCGATCGTTGGGTTTTACTTCCACAAAAAACAAATCGGTCGGCACCTTGAATTGCTCCCAGCCGATTTCGTGCCCTTTCGTAGCCCAGCTTTGATCTTCCTTCAACACAAACGAAACAAGCATCAAGCACTCTTCACGCGAATCAATGCGTGGACGACGATAATCAATCGTAACTTCAGCGGTATCTCCGGGAGCAGCTTCACATTCAAAAATTCCGCGTTGTGAAGGTTTTCCATCCACTCTTAGTTCCCATCTGCCTTCCAGATCTTTCAGGTTCTTAAACTGATGACGGTTGATCACCTGAATTCTTCCGGTCTCAATATCAACAGCTTCAATCTTCACCGGTTGACCCGCTTTTTTTATCTGATTGATCTCGGGCTGCGGAGTCCGGTCGGGCCAAACAATTCCATAGGTTCTGCCTCCCAAACCAACGGCATAAAACCAACCCGCCGTGGTGTCCTTTTCGAAATCGAGATGCAACACAGCGCCATCGGTTTGTTGCTCAATATTTCCAACCCGGACAGCCTGCGGAAATATTTTTACATCGTCGATCACCATTTTTGAAAGACGTCCTGAATATTCGCCCTGATCCTGCGTTTCGGCTTCACGGCCAATACAAAGCGGGAAAGGGGTTGAACTTATATTTCCGCTAAAGGAACTGGATGTCACCTGTTTTTTATCAATATAGAGTTGCAGGCTCCGTCCGTCGTAAATACCCGCAATGTGGTGCCAGTTTCCGTAAAAATCACTGTTCACTTTTGCTTTAGCAGAAACTCGTTTGCCACTTTGCAGGTAAAACTCCAGCGTTCGCGGATCTTCCATTCTGATTCCGTATCCATGCTCGCCTTTTGCAATAAACGTATTGGGCTGTGGTATTTCGAAAGGTTTCACCCAAAAAGAAATGGAAAGTTGGTTTCCGGTGATATTGAGGCTTGGATCGCGGTAAAACTCCACCCAGTCGTCGTGCCCCGAGAATTCGAGTCCCCAGCCATTTTTCCCCTCGGCAAACACAGGCCGCCCCATAATTTGCCCGTCATTTTTAGCATCTGAAAGATCGCTCAGAATCCGGCGCGGTGTTTCAATTCCCGGGCTGATCCAGTCCCAAATGGCACCGCCTATCAGTCGTGGATATTTCCAGATGTATTCCCAGTATTCATCCATACCGCCCAAACCATTCCCAGTGGCTGCCAGGTATTCATCCATAAACGAAGCCCGCTGATCATTCTCGGGTAGTACTTTCCCTTCCGCCAGGTTTTTATAATCGATGGGGCTCCAGTAACGCGGCCCGACAATGTCCTCAAAAGGAATGTAAAACCAATTTCCGCCGTACATCCACGCCGGCCGGCTCGGATCGATCGCTTTGCCCGTTTTAATCACTTCATGAATGTTTTCTCCTTTACCCGACTCATTTCCGGCACTCCAGACAATCACCGACGGATGATTGCGGTCGCGGTACACCAGCTTGCGCGAACGGTCGCGGTACATTTCGGTCCATGCCGGATTTTCAGACAAATGAATATTGTTGTGCGCCTCGTCGCCCACTTCATCAAAAATGTACATTCCCAGTTCGTCGGCCATCGCAAGGTATTCCGGGGTTGGCGGATAATGGCAGGTTCGCACACTATTGATGTTGTGCTGCTTCATTAAAATCAGGTCAGCTCTCAATGTTTCCAGCGGAACGGCCTGCCCGTATTTTGGATCGTGCATGTGGCTGTTCACACCGTTCAGTTTTACAGGAGCCCCGTTAACCGTCAAAATGTGATCCTTGTATTCTACTTCGCGAAAACCGATTTTTTGCGAAAGCGCTTCCAAGGTATTTCCGTCTTTGTCTTTCAGAATAACGAGTAACTGAAAAAGATGGGGAAACTCAGCCGACCACTTGGGCGGATCGACCACCAAGGTTGAGAGCATTACTTTTTTTGTGGAAGCAGAATCAACTGCCAGTGTTGTTTTTTGAATGCCTTCCGCAAGAATCGATCTTCCTTCATCGTCCAACACATTCATTTCCAAGCACACTTCTCTTTTTTCCGGCAGTTTGTTTGTCAGATCAACTTCCACTTTCAAAGTAGCATCTTTGTATTCTTCATCAAGATCGGTGGTAATGTAATAATCGTGAATGTAGGTCTTTGGCTGTGCATACAATTTCACATCCCGGAAAATTCCCGACAAGCGCCACATATCCTGGTTTTCGAGGTAAGAACCATCGCTAAAACGAAGCACTTCCACCGAAAGATCATTCTCCCCCTTCTTCAAAAACCGGGTAATGTTGTATTCGGCCGGCTCAAAACCGCCCTGATTATAGCCCACCTTTTCTCCGTTCACCCAAACATAGGAAGCCGATTTCACGCCTTCAAAACGAAGCATCACTTCCTTCTCCCTCCAGCTTTCGGGTAACTCAAACTTTCGCTTGTAGCAACTTACCGGATTGTAATATTCCGGGATTTTCGGAGGGTCGCTTTCAAAAGACAAAGCAACATTTCGAAATTTCGGATGCCCGACCCCTTCCATTTGCCAATTCGACGGAACCGTAATCTCGTTCCACCCGTTAACCTCGAAATCGGGCTCCCAAAAATCTGCCGGTACCTGATCAGGCGTTTCCACCCAAAGAAATTTCCACGTTCCGTTGAGCAGTTGATAATTCTCACATTTTCGGGGTAAATCCTGAATGGCCCGTTCGCGCGAACTGTAAGGAATATGAAAAGCATGCGGAAGATTTTGTCCCTTTTCAAATACAGCGGGATTCTGCCAGTCGTCAGGCAAAAATTCCACTTGCTGCGCCAACAATCCGGCAGGCACAAGTATGAGTAAAAGCAATGCAATACGATTCATTCGATTGGCTGGTTTAACTGTTATAGTGAGCATCTGATAAATTTAGCACTTCTTTCATCAGCGTTTTAAAATCCTTTTATTCAATTCGGAACAACAACCCAACTTTTCATTTCAAGCCCAAAATTTATTAGCGTTCTGACCGGAAAGCCGACTGTCGTCTATGCTTCCGGCACCTCTTCCTTGGGCTTTAAGTCACTGTTTTTATGAAACTTTTGAGAGTACAAGGTAGGTGTAAATCCTGTATACTTTTTAAAAATCCGGTTAAAATTCGACTGGTTGTTGAACCCGCTTTCGTAGCAAACCTGCGTTACTGTCATTTTTCCTTCAATCATTAACATGCAGGCATAGTTAATACGCATGTCGTTAATAAATTCCACCAGCGATTTCCCCGATTTCTCCTTAAAAAAACGACAAAATGCAGAAGGGTTTAAATTGGCCACCGCCGCCACCTTTCCCAATTCAATTTTATCCAGGTAATTGCTGTTTAAGTAATTCATTACTTTGGCCAGCCTGTCGCTCGTAAAATCGTGGTTCTCGACCCGGTAAAGTTCGCCGGCCAGTAACTTGTACTCTTCTGTTTTTGCCAGATAATTTAGTAATTCCAAGGCACGCAGCATTCTCTCGAATCCACTGGACTTAACCACCTTAAAGATTTTTCGCCGGGCTTTCTCTGCAAAACCCTTCGAAAACCGCACTCCTCTTCCCGAACGTTCCAATAATTCTTTTATCCTGAAAAACTCGGGATATTCAGAAATCGCTTCCTTAAAAAAATCGTTGGAGAACTGGATAACCACGTACGTGATCTTCTTTTGATTGTCAGGATCGTAATACGATTCGTCGCTTTTCCAGAAATGAGGCAGATTGGTCCCTAGCAAAACCAGGTCGTCCGACTGAAACTCTTCGATATGATCGGCAACGAAACTGGTTCCACTGCCATCCAAAACATACAACAACTCGTAAGCCGAATGAAAATGCCAGGGATAAGTAAAGTGAGGCTTCTCCTGCAGTTTTATTCGTATTTTCGATCTTCCGGGCAAATCAACCTGTTCGTGCATTATCTTCATAACTACAAAGTTTTATCCGGGTACATTCATTTCGTAACCCTTCGGTATTTCGTCTACCAAAATAAGAAAATGTCAAAAAAGTACAAAGCCTCGCAAAGTTTATACTGTCAGATTCTTTTAATCCGATTTAAATTTGTGAGGTAACTAAAGCAATAATAATGACGAACGAACAATGGCAGCTTCTTACCCAAATAGTACGAGGTGAAACGCCGCAAAAACCTGTGACCGGATTTATTATTGACAGTCCGTGGCTACCCGGCTGGGCAGGAGTATCTACCTTGCAGTATTATTCTTCGGAACAAACCTGGTTTGACACCAATAAAAAGGCGATCGAAACATTTCCCGACATCCTCTTTCTTCCCGGTTTCTGGTCGGAGTTTGGAATGTGTACCGAGCCTTCTGCTTTTGGAGCCAAAACAGTGTGGAATGCATACAGCCTGCCCCATGCCAACCGGGTGCTAAGCGACATATCGCAGGCAGCAAAGCTTAAAGTTCCCCATCCCAAAACGGACGGATTGCTACCGTTTGTTATCCAGCGCTTGTTAAACTACCACACTCCCATCCGGCACATGGGGCACGAAATAAAATTTGCTATTGCGCGTGGCCCGCTGAACATTGCCTCTTTTCTTATGGGTACCACCGAGCTAATGATGGCTTTTATGATGGATCCGGAAAACAGCCACAAGCTGCTGGAAACCATCACACGTTTTACCATCGACTGGGTTCAGTACCAAAAAGAAATGTTCCCCTCCATTGAAGGAATTTTGCTGCTCGACGATATTGTTGGTTTTATAGGAGAAGAAGAGTGCAAAACATTTGCGATTCCCTATATCAAAAGAATTTACCAGGCATTTGATTCCGAGATCAATTTCTTCCACAACGATGCGCAGGGTCTGGTGTCTACTCCTTTTTTACGCGAAATGGGGGTTAATTTTTATAACTTTAGCTTCGAGCACAGCATGAACGAAATTCGCGAGCTGGCCGGCCCCGAAGTAACACTGATCGGAAACCTGCCACCACGCGATGTACTGGCTGCCGGAACACCGGAGCAGGTAAGAACGGAAACAAGGAAAATGGTGGAAGATTTTGGCGACGCTCAAAGAGTGATCTGGTCGTGTGGTGGTGGAATGCCACAGGACGTAACGACTGAAAACATTCGTGCCTTTAAGGAAACAATCGACAAGTTTGTACCACAGATGCTATCGAAGAAAAATCAATAATCTGAACCACTATGAAAACCATACTAATCATTACGATCGTTCTTTTTACACAGTCTTTACGGGCACAGGAACTGGCCAGATTTAAAGTGCTATCAGAAGAAGACCGGATGGATGCTCCGGTATCTGTTTCGTTGGACGGAATAAACTACAATACCGATCAAGGCAAGCTTGTTTTGTACGAGAAAAACAGGCAAGGTGAAATCGCTATCCCGTCTCAGATTGAAAGCGCACATTCGGCCCGTTTATGGTTCCTGGTAAAGGGGGAACTAAAAAAAGGCACAACACGCGAGTTTATTCTCAAACGGGAAGAACAGGAGATAAAAGCGTCAGAAAAAGTAATCGTTGCAAAAGACGACGAGGATTTAAGGCTGACAATGAACGACAAACCCATTCTTAAATACAGGTATGCTGTTACCCTTCCGCCCAAAGAAGCCAGCCCGCTCTTTAAACGATCAGGATATATTCATCCTTTGTGGTCGCCCGAAGGCCAGGAACTGACCCGCATTCAGGCACCCGACCATTACCATCACTACGGTATTTGGGGGCCCTGGACCAAAACTCACATCGACGGACGCGAAGTGGATTTCTGGAACCTGCTAAAAGGCCAGGGAACCGTGAAGTTTGCCGGTTTTCTGTCGGAAGCTGAAGGAGAAGTTTTTAGCGGGTTTAAAGCATTGCAACAACACATCGATTTTGGCACTGCAGGTGAAGACGAGGTGGCCATGAACGAAATTCTGGATGTGCGGGCATGGAATACCGGCGACGATATCTGGATGATCGATTATACCACCAGTCTGAACAGCCCTTTAGAAAATGGAATTATGCTCGATGCCTACCGTTATGGCGGAGGAATAGGCTGGAGAGCCACTGAAAAATGGAACAAAGACAATTGCACGGTACTTACTTCAGAAGGAAAAACAAGACTGGACGCAGATGGATCAAACGCCCGCTGGTGCATGGTTGAAGGAGAATCGGACACTGAAGAAGGCCGTTCAGGGATTCTTTTTCTGAGCCATCCTTCGAACCGCATGCACCCTGAACCCATGCGCGTATGGCCGCTCGATGCCAACGGTGGACGGGGTGACATGTATTTCGAATTTGTGCCCATTCGCCACAACGACTGGAAACTGGACTCCAAACAAGACTATACGCTTAAATACCGTATGATTGTATTTGACGGAAAAATGGATGTGGAAACCGCAGAAAAGTTCTGGAATAGTTTTGCCGGTAACCCCACCATCGAAATGAGTAAAGCGACTGTGAACTGAAGTTGTCAAAAAAAGAAACAAAGAAATGAAACGAATGAACGCAAAATTAATTTTGATACTGGCATTTTGCTTTGCGATTGGCAGCGCAAAGGCACAACAGAAAATTACCGCCGAAAAGGTTGGCGATAAAATTGAATTCAGAGTCAACGGAAATCTTTTCACCAACTACATTCTTTCGGAATACGAGAAATATCCGTTCTTTTTCCCGGTAAACGGGCCATCAAACGCCAGTGTTACTTCTATGCGAAACGCCAATTACCCGCACCACAGCTCCCTGTTTTTTGGCTGCGACCGTGTGAACGGCGGCAATTACTGGCAGGAAGGACTGGAACGCGGTCAAATAATTTCGCTGCGTGCCGACATTGTTCAATCGGGTGGAGAAAAAGCCGTGGTTGAAAACGAATGTATCTGGCGGCGCCCCGGTGCCGATGCCCCTATTATCGATAGAAGGAGAATTTCCGTAAGCCAGCCATCACCCGACAAATTTTTCCTCGACTTTGAAGTAAGCATGGAAATGTTGATGGATGTTACCATTCAAAAAACCAATCATTCGTTTTTTAGCGGAAGAATGGATCCCGACCTGGCTGTTACTGGCGGGGGAAAGATGGTAAATGCCGAAGGCGATTCGGGCGAAAAAGGCGACAACGGGACATTTGGGAAACGTTCGGCCTGGATGGACTGCAACGGCGAAAGAATGGGAAAACGCGAAGGAATGGCCATTTTGCAACACCCGTCGAACGATTGGTATCCGTCGCCCTGGTTTACCCGAGACTATGGTTTTTTCTCTCCAACACCCATGTACTGGCCCGAAAACGATCAAACAACAGAATTGAAAAAAGGCGATCAGATCAAACTTCGTTACCGGGTAATCGTACACAGTGGCGATGAAAAGGAAGCCGGAATTGCCGAAGAATTTGAAAAATACAGCAAAGAATAGTGAGTAGAGACAATGATAAATTTGAGCATCGAAGAATAAAGCATTCATTCCTCTTGCCGCTAACTAAAGCTATCGTGAATTAAAAGTTTAAAAGGAAAAGTCAAACCAAAATTTATAACAGATGAGAAGAAGAATATTCCTGAAAAACGCCGCAGCTACAACTGCCGGAGCTCTGGTAATTCCCACCATCGTGCCCTCTTCCGTTTTTGGTGCCAGCGCACCCAGTAATAAAATCCATGTGGCCCAGATCGGATGTGGCCGGATTGCGCGCGACCACGATACCGCTGAAACATTGAAATACGACCAGGCGCGTTTTGTGGCTGTTTGTGATGTGGACAGCAAACGTATGGGAGATTCGAAAAAACGTATCGAAGATTACTACAATAAACAATCGGGCAGCAACAATGCCGTTGGTGTAAAAATGTACGGCGATTACCGCGAACTGCTTTTAGACCCTAACATTGATGCAGTGGTTATCAGCACACCCGACCACTGGCATACACAACCGGCAGTTGAAGCAGCTTTGGCCGGAAAAGATATTTACCTGCAAAAGCCAACTTCGCTTACTGTTGAAGAAGGACGACTGCTTAGCGACATTGTAAACCGCACCGGTGTTATCCTGCAAATGGGAACACAACAACGCTCCATGCCGCAGTTCCGCATTGCTGCCGAATTGGTTCGCAACGGAAGAATCGGTAAAATACATACGGTAAAAATTGGCCTTCCCGGCGATCCCGGCGGTCCTGTTTTTGAAGCCGGTCCAATTCCTTCCAACCTGAATTTTGATATGTGGCTGGGCTCAACACCCGAAGTAGAGTACAAAGAAAAGCTGGTACACCCGCAACACGATTACAGCCGTCCGGGTTGGTTACGCCACAGAAATTACGGTGCAGGAATGATCACCGGCTGGGGACAACATCATTACGACAGCGCTGCATGGGGAATGGACACCGAACATACCGGACCAATCTCGATTGAAGCGGTTGCTGAATTCCCCAAATCGGGCGACTGGAATGTACACGGCGATTTTATGGTAAAACATGAGTACGCGAATGGCATTACAGTTTATACCAGCGGCGGATATACCAATGGCATTCAATACATTGGAGAGAACGGATGGATCTTTGTATCGCGCGGCAGTTACACCGCTTCGGCCAGCGATCCTGTTTCGAAAGAAAAAAGTTCGAAAGCACTGAATGCCAGTGATCCGAAAATTCTGGAAGAAAAAATCGGCGACAACGAGATTAAGTTGTATGTGAGTGAAGAACAACATGGCGACTGGTTAAATGCGATAAAAACACGCAAACAGCCTATATGTACTGCGGAAACCGGACACCGTGCATGTTCCGTTTGTTTAATAAGCGATATTGCCATGCAAATTCCGGGAGTACTGGAGTGGGACCCAGCTACAGAACGTTTCAAAAACAACGACCTGGCCAACTCCATGCTGAGCCGCCCGCAACGTTACCCATACGGAACTGATTATATTAAACGCTAATATGAATTGAACACTGATGATACGAATTAAAGATATTTGCACGGAAGATCAGTAAATACGACAAAAATCAGTATTATCAGTGTTTGGTTTTAATAAATACACAAATGCGAAAAGCCATACTATTATTATTTCTTGTGGCAGCCATGATGACTGCCAGTGCTCAGGAGGAAGCCTTTGATTTTACTCCGGAGTGGTTACAAAAAATAGAAAAACTTGCCCCTGCAAAAGCCGAGGTTCAGCCGGCAAAAACCAGAAAAGTTTTGATTTTTGATCGCTTTACCGGATTTAACCACTGGGTAATTCCTCATACCAGCCAGGTTATTAAAATGCTGGGGCAAAAAACCGGAGCCTATGAAACCCGGATAACAAAAGATGTATTTTGCTTTGAAGCAAGCAACCTGAAGAATTACGACATGGTTGTTCTAAATAGCACCTGCTCAAAAGGCCCGCGTCGTGACCTGATTATGGACGCCCTGGAAGAAGATACCAGCATGGATGAAGAACAGGTAAAAAAGAAAGCTGCCGAACTGGAAGCCAACCTGATAAGCTACGTGGAAAAAGGTGGCGGACTAATGGTCGTTCACGGTGCGATTGTCATGCAAAACAACTCAATGCCATTTAGCGAGATGGTGGGAGGAAGCTTTGACTACCATCCCCGGCAGCAGTCTGTTACCCTTGAACTGGCAGAGCCTAGCCATCCTTTGACAAAGGCCTTTAACGGACAAGCGTTCACGCATGTTGACGAACCTTACCTGTTCAACAAAGCTTATGAGAAAAAGAATTTCAGACCATTGCTGCAAATGGACACCGATAAACTTACAGGTAAAACAAAGCCCATCGACGATAATATCCGCTATGTGTCGTGGATAAAGAAACACGGCAAAGGACGGGTATTTTATGTTTCGCCATCGCACAATGCCCAAAGCTTTGAAGACGCCCGTTTGCTAAAATTCTATTTAGACGGCGCTCAATATGCCATTGGCGATTTTAAATGCGATGATTCGCCGCTAAATTCAGCGCTAAAGAAAAATTAACTTACTATCCCACAATCCGGTAGCAGCATTCAATGCCGGGAAATAAACGAAAGTTTAAAAATGTAGTCAGTGGCGAAATAGATTTACTTTCTATTTCACCACTGATGGTTTTTAGGAATCATTAAACGATGTTCAAAAACATCAATACTTGCAAAAATAGTATCAAATATTGCAAATAGAATACAGGCAGAAAAAGAAATGCTGTCTTAACTTTGAAAAGGACCTAACATTAAAATGATGAGAGAATAAAATAGAAAAGAGAAATGCGGCAACATTTCTCTTAGCAAATAGCTTAATCAAAACGACTTTAACTAAACTATTCAAAACTATGAAGTTTTCATTTTTCCTACCAAAATTATGTTCTGAAAAAGAATGTATTGACATTTTCTTAATACATAGATAATCCCCTGATTATTACGTCCTGACACTAAATTAATCAATAACATAACCTAAAACTTGAGCTTATGCAAAAGATTTTGTTGATTTTTATTGTGCTGGCTGCGACTATAAGTAGCGCAATGGCACAAAAAACGGTTACAGGAATAGTGACCGGCGAAGATGGGATCCCACTACCAGGTGTAACAGTAATTGTAAAAGGAACTACAAATGGGACCGTTACCGGAATTGACGGAACTTACAGTCTGGAAGTTCCACAAGAGAACAGTGTCCTGGTGTTTTCATTTATCGGAATGAAAACGCAGGAAATACAAACAGGAAATCAGACCAATATCAAGGTCACACTGGTTTCGGATGTAATTGGCTTGGAAGAAGTGGTTGCTATTGGTTATGGAACCATGAAAAAAAGCGACCTCACAGGTTCTGTGTCATCAATAAAATCAACTCAGGTTGAAAATGAAAAACCACAGGCCTTACAAGATATGTTGAGAGGTAATATTGTGGGACTTCAGGTAGGCTTCTCTACGGATGCCAAAGGTGGTGGAAGTCTTGAAATCAGGGGAGACAATACCCTAAAAGCATCTTCCAACCCATTAGTTGTATTGGACGGGGTAATCTACCAGGGAGGGCTGGAAGATATCAATCCTAACGATATTGAGTCCATCGATGTTTTAAAAGACGCGTCATCTGCCGCAGTTTACGGAGCTCGATCGGCCAATGGGGTTATCCTGGTAACAACCAAGAAAGGAACATTGGGGAAACCCGTTATCAATATTAATTCGAGTGTTGGGTTAGCCACAATGGCAACCATGCAGGACGTTTACAGCCCTTATGATTTCCTTTCGTGGAGAACAAAAGTAATGCAATCGCTGAACTATTACAACGAGGATACAAATTCGAAACTATACATCTTTGAAAACCCTAATAACTTGCCTGATGGTGTAACCCAGGAAATGTGGCTGAATGGAAGTTCGGGTGATGTAACCGATATCTGGCTGGCCAGAATAGGACTTCTACCGATTGAAATTGCAAACTACAAAGAAGGCAAATCGGTTGATTGGACTGACATGGTTTTTCAGAATGGCCTTCGTCAGGATTATAACATTTCTCTATCAGGAAAAAGCGACAGAGTAACTTATTATATGTCTCTAGGCTATAATAACAACGAAGGAATAGTTGTGGGTGATGCTTTTTCTACTATCAGAGCTAGAATAAACCTTGATGCAAAAGTGACCGACTGGCTGTCGGTTGGAATTAATACTCAATTTTCGGACAGAGATGAAAGCAAAAGAAACCGGCCTGACAATCCTGACCCTACAATACAGGCAGATTGGGGCAAGATTATAAATAACTCGCCTTGGGGTTCCATCTATAATGATGACGGGCAAACATGGAGAATCAGTCCTGTCGACGACCTTGGTCGTGGAGCCAAACACCCTTTATATGATATGACATTTCAGGAACGAAGAAGGTTTTATAATACATTAAATACAACGTTGTATACAAACATAAAATTACCCTTCAATATTTCATACCAGTTAAACTTCTCGCCAAGATATCAGTGGTATGAATTTATGAACCACCAATCGACCGCACACGAAGAATGGGTACTTTTTGGCGGACAGTCAAAACGCTTGCAACAGAAATCCTATAGCTGGCAGCTTGACAATTTAATTAAATGGAACCAAACATTTAAGGACATTCATACTTTTGATGTTACCCTTCTTGTCAATGCTGAAAAATACCAAAGTTGGGAAAATTATATGTCAGCACAGGGATTCGAACCAACGGATGCGTTAAGTTTTCACCGAATGCAGGCCGGAACTGGTTCAACGTTCCAAATAACAAGCAACGATGAGTATGAAACAGCCAATGCATTAATGGGAAGAATATTCTACTCCCTAAAAAACCGTTACATGCTCACCTTAACGATGAGACGGGACGGTTATTCTGCCTTTGGAGAAAATAATCCCTACGGATATTTCCCCTCGACTGCCTTAGGATGGGTTTTTACGGATGAACCTTTTGCCCAAAACAATATTTTATCATATGGTAAATTACGCGTTTCGTGGGGTTCAAACGGCAACCGCGCAATTGGTCGCTACGAAGGTCTGTCTGACATGACCACTGGTAAATATCCTTATCAAACCCTGTCAGGGACCATATATGAAGGAACCCAGCTATACGTAAACCGGATGGCGAATTCGGATTTAAAATGGGAGCAAACCCAATCCCTGAATTTTGGACTTGATTATTCAATTTTGGATGGTTTGTTCGATGGCTCGATAGACTACTATACTGCCCGAACAAAAGATGTACTAGTTGACCGAAAGCTACCTGACATACTGGGATTTAACTCAGTAGCATCGAACTTAGGCGAAGTTAAAAACTACGGTATTGAATTCGTGGTAAACTCACGTGTTATAAAACGAGAAAATTTCCAGTGGAATATCAATGCAAACTTTGCACTTAACCGAAATGAGGTTGTCCATCTCTATGGAGACATGGTCGATGTTTTAGATAAGGATGGTAATGTAATTGGGCAGAAAGAAGGAGATGACTATACAAACAACTGGTTTATTGGCAAGCCAATTGATGTTATCTGGCAGCCAAAGATCCTGGGAGTATGGCAGGTTGGCGAAGAAGAAGAGGCTAAAAAATATGGACAATTCCCAGGCGATTTCAAATTAGAGGATGTGAATGAAGACGATAAAATCAATGATCTGGACAATCAATATTTGGGTTATCAGACTCCACGTTTTCGTTGGAATATGAGACACGAATTTAATTTTTATAAAAATTTCGATCTTTCTTTTATGCTTTATTCCTACTGGGGGCACAAAGGTAAAATGAACTCAGCCAAAAACCGTGATAGCTTTCCGGAAAGGGTGAATTCTTATAAAATACCTTTCTGGACACCGGAAACACCACACAACGACTATGCCCGCATTTATTCTGCTGAAGGTGGAGCTGTTTTCGATGTTTGGAGAGATCGTTCGTTTATTCGCCTTGATAATATTTCCTTATCGTACAACGTTCCGAACTCGTTGCTGGACAGAGCGCAAATAAGCAATCTAAAAATATTTGCAACAATACGTAATGTTGGTTGGTGGGCCCCAAAATGGGAGTTCTGGGATCCGGAAAACAGTGGTCCAAATCCACGATATTTCACTCTTGGAGTTAATTTAACGCTGTAAGTAAATCGTATAAATGAAGAACATTATGAAAATAATAAAATATAAATCAAGAATGTTCCTGTTGCTTTTTATTCCTATGATTTTATGGACAACGGGATGTAGTGACGAATGGTTGGAACCAAAACCGCTCTCATTCTTTGCACCGGAAAATGCACTTATTGACGCAAAAGGGATGTACGCTGCACTAACTGCTTGCGAACGCAACATGCGTTACGAATGGTATGGTGATGGATCGCCTATCATTACTGAGCTACTTTTCTCGGAAGTTTGTGTTGAGGGAACAACTGACAAACCAGGTCCTGCTCAGAATATGAACATTCAGATCACTCCTACCTCACAATTAAATAATACTAATTACAATAGAATTGGATGGTTTTGGTACGAAGGTTTTAAAGGAATCAAATATGCCAACGTAGTCATTGAACGTATCGATGATGCAACCTATAAAGATGAGGCAGAGCGAAATGCCGTGCTCGGATCTGCTTATTTCCACAGAGCATATCGTTATTATCGACTCACTCAGCAATTTGGAGACATTCCTTTCATCGGACGCGAAATAAAAGAACCGAAGCTTGATTTCTACTCCACCAAACGAGAAGTTATTCTCAGGAAAATACAGAAAGACATGGAGTTTGCTGCACAACATTGTTCGGACAATGTTGACCGTGGACGAGTTACCAAAGGAGCTGCCGGACATTTGCTGACTAAAATAAATTTAGCATTGGGCGACTTTGACAAGGCCATTGCATCTGCCACAGCAGTCATTAACGGAGGTACTTATAGTTTAATGCGGGATCCATTTGGCCAAGTTCCAAAAGAAGATGGCGACTTCCTCACATCACAAGGTATTATTCGTGATGATGTTATTGCTCGTTTGCATTGGTGGCAGAATAAAGCGCTTGGAGCTAACAAGGAAGTTTTATTTATGGTACTTTCTAAAGAAGACTTTGTTGACTCACGACTGGACCTGCAAGTTATGAGACAGGCTGTGCCATTTTGGGGGGTCTCCAACTCAAATATGCTTTATACCCCAGACGGGTTTGCTCCCGGAACCTCCGATCTGGCTAACCGGGAGATAAGACTTGTAGAAACATTTGGCAGGGGTATTGGCCGGGCCCGTGGAACTTCGTACCATACAAAAAAGATTTGGGATGATCCCAATGACCTTCGGCATAAGAAAGGAAACTGGATGGATATGGAAGACCTGGTTTATAATCATCCGAATCTTAAAGGCAAATCGGAGTACTATGGAAAACCGCTTGAATTATACAGAGAGAATGGGCAGGTAGCAACCACTGATACCATCCGAAACTGGTTTGGATGGCCACATTATAAAATATACAACCCTGATCCACGCAGAACTCAACCCCAGGGAGGTTCTTATGACTGGTATGTTTTCCGCCTCGCTGAAACCTATTTACTAAGAGCAGAAGCATACTGGTGGAAGGGAGATATCCCCAACGCGATGGCAGATGTAAATGAAGTACGTACCAGGGCCGGAGCTGCTCCTTATACTGATGCTTCAACTTTTGATATCGGAACGATACTTGATGAACGTGCGAGAGAGCTCTTTTGGGAGGAACCAAGAAAAACAGAGCTCAACCGTATCGCCTTCTTATTTGCACAAGAAGGCAAAGCTTACCGGGGAAAAACTTACTCAATACAAGATTTTGGTGAAAACAATTTCTATTACGACAGGGTCATGGAATACACTGATTTCTATAACAAAGGGGTAAGAGCAAATAATGGTCAGGAATACACAATGAGTCCATATCACGTTTTATGGCCAGTTCCACAGGCTGCAATAAGTTCCAATACTCAAGGACAAATAAATCAGAATTACGGATACGATGGGTATGAAAATAATGTCCCTACACTTGATGTTATAAGCCCAGAAGATGATCTCTAAGCGAATAAAAAATTAAAATAAACGCCAAGAGGCCATTGGAACTAACCCCAATGGCCTCTTTTGCAATATCAAATTAGCTCCGGAAAATGGTAAACAAATCAACTTATGAATGGCACTTCGAACAAAGCACCAAAATGAAACAACACACAATTCTTTACTTCCGCTGGCTAACCCACTTTATGAGATATCAAGGCTCCATTTGAACCATCGGAAGCACAAATTTTTGATAGGTAAAGTAGCCACGGCTTAAATCGCCGTTGCACTCTTTTAACAGGAGTTGCTTTAGCTCGTCTACTTTATCGGGGTATTTTGCAGCCAGGTCGTTTTCTTCTTTATAGTCGTCGGGCAGGTAATACAATTGGAAGATATCTTTTGGGTAGTAATGCCGCAGCTTCCACCCCTCTTTAGTTACAATTGTGCCACCATACATCGAAGCATTCACGGTGTAATTGTGTTCTGTTTCCGCACCTTTCCCGGTTAATACGGGCAAAAGCGAAATGCCGTCTTTTTGTTCGTGCAACTCAACACCCAGTAAATCGGCAAAAGTGGGCAACAGGTCGTAATTGGCCACCAGGTTATTCACCGCTTTGCCTTTGGGTGTTACTCCGGGCCACTTAATAATCAGCGGCACGCGAAGCCCGCCTTCCCAGTTATCGTATTTCAGACCGGCCATTCCATCGTTTCCGTTAAATACATCGCCTCCGATTTCGGAATAAAATTTTGTGGTGATATTGTCGAAACGCTCGCCCGTTTCCATGTTGCGCACCGGTTTCAGAATTCGGCCCTCCTGGGCATAATAAATTTCGTGGCCGTTATCCGAGCTAAAAACAATGATGGTGTTTTTATCGAGCTTTAGCTTTTTCAGCTCCTGTACAATCACCCCCACATGCTCATCCAGCATTTTTACCATCGATGCGTATTCTTTTTCAATCTGCGTCAGGCGGTCATCGTTTACGAAATCGGGATGAACCGCAGGTACAGCTACCGGGCCATGAGGCAATTGGGTGGGGTGATACAAAAAGAAAGGGTGGTCTTTGTTTTCCCGGATAAAGCCAAGTATTTTATCCAGAAACAAGTTCTGCGAATACACCGCACGTCCTTCCATGTTCCACCGCTCTTTAAAAGCCTCCGGTGTTTCCCGTTCGATGGTTTTTCCACAGTCCTCCCGGGTATTTCCGGGAACATCCACTTTTTTGCCGTTTTCGAACATATAAGCCGGGTAAAAACCGTGCGCCATCACATGGTCGAGATAGCCGTAATAATAATCCCAGCCATGACGTTTCATTTCCTCAAAAGAAACCGAAAAGCCCCACTCCAGTTTCCCTACCTGCCCGGTAACATAGCCTGCCTTTTTAAACACTTCGGCCATGGTAACAATAGAATCGCCTGAACGCCCCACCTGTTTATCCAATGCCTGCGAAACTTCGTCGGCAGTAACCTTACCCGCAAAGACTTTTTTATAAGCTCCGCCACTGGTTATTTTCCATTTGTCGGTGCGGCAATCGTGGTAACCGGTTAGCAAACTGGCACGTGCAGGAGCACAAAACATGCAGCCGCGAACCTGGTTAAAACGCAGTCCCCGGTCTGCCAGCTTATCAATATTGGGTGTCTTTACTATTTCCTGCCCCTCGAACGATAACATACCACGCCCCAGATCGTCGGCATAGATAAAAATTACGTTGGGCTTTTGCTTCCGTTCACCGGCCTTTGCGCTATTTCCAAAATGAAACAACGCGATAACAGCTGAGAACAGAACTATTTTTTTTAACATCGGATTTTCTTTTAATTAATCATTTTCTAAAGTTACTCTGGCTTACACAGCCAATCTTCGGGAGTGGGAATCTTAGTTCCTGTTGTTACTCCATCAATTCAATCGTTTCCCCGGCAGGAACTTCTATTGACAAGGTATCTCCGGTTAAACTACCACTTTCTTTCCAACTGTATTTTACGCGGCATGTCTTCCCCGGAAAAGGATTGCTTATTTTGCAAACTCCTCCTTTTTCAGAAGCAATACTCACTTTGGCTATTTTGCCGTTTGCTTTCTGAGCTGTTACCAGAAAACCACCCTGGGCTCTTAGTGTGTTGAACGAGGCATTCTGCCAATCATTAGGAATAGCGGGAAACAGAACGATTATCCCGGTGTGGCTCTGTAGCAGCATTTCCTGAATACCTGCGGCAAAAGCAAAGTTTCCTTCCAGGGTAAATGGGCGGTATGTAAATTTCGAAAATCCCTGCTTTGTTTGGTCGCCATTGGCATGAAAACTGTTTGGCAAACAAAAATGTTCGGCAAAAATCCGCAGCGTTCGGGCCGCTTCGTCACCCATGAAAGCTCTCGCATAAAGATTTCCCAGCCAGCTGTACGAATAGCCAACCCAATAGTCGGGACTGCCATTTTCCAGTGTTTTCAATGTTTTTCTGATTATCTCCTGTTCTTTCCCGCCATTCGACCAGTCGATGACTCCGAGAGGATGCCAGCCAACAAGATGCGAAAAATGACGGTGCGAATTCGTGTATGCCACTCCCGGGGCAATTTCGAGGGCACCAGAGTCGTCAAGAGCAAAATCCGGCCACTCGGCAAGAATGGCTTTCCATTTAGCAGCCTCCTCATTCAAATTTAGCAGCCCGGCTAATTCCGAAGCTTTTTCAAACGTCCACCGAACAAGTGCCAGATCAAAGTTACTGGTTTGTTTAAACCAGGCTTTTATCGAGTTATCAAACATTTCAGGACTGGAACTCAGTGGTAGTTGCCTTTTCCCTGCAGCATTTTTCACCGAGAGCTGTTCGAGATAAACGGCTGCATCCTTAATCCAGGGATAAGCTTTTTCGCGCAGAAACTGCTCATCGCCTGAATATTTCCAGTGCAGGTAAAAATGTTGCCCCAACCAACAGCCCACCGTTGGCCCCAGCGAATATTGAATCCAGCCCCCCATTGGTTCACCGGTCAAAGTGGTTACTCCAGGAACGTTCATTCCGTCTGTTCCAAAGTAATCGCGGGTGTATTTCTTGAATGTTTCGCGATTGTCCCAAAGCCAATTGAGGAAACCTTCCTCCAGGTCGAGGTGGTTAGCCGAATACGCCGGCCAATAGCTTAATTGCGTATTAAGGTCGTGGTGAAAATCGCCTTTCCACGGAGGTAGTTTGCCGTTGTCGGCTGTCCAAACCGCCTGCAGCGAGATGGGTGGTACATCGGCACGGGCTACCGAACCAAATTTGTATTGTTCGAGATACCATTGTTTCTCCAAAACCGGGTCGGGAATACTAATAGATGATTTACTGTGGAATGTTCTCCACCAATCGGAATGCACCTTGAATGCCTTATCAAAAGTTTCATACTTTATGCACTCACTCACCAATCCGCTGGCTTTTTTGCCGTCTTTTTCTTCTGAAAATGTAGAACTAACTGACCATACTCCGGTCACTGTTTTGCCAGATTGTTTCCAGGCCACAGCAACTTCGTACTCAAAACCGCCCCACCCTTTCTGGCGGTAAACAATACGGTTTTCTTCTTTGCTTACTTTGCCTTGTTCGTAGCCCAACCGCTGCAAATCCTGCCCGGTTACAGGACTGTCGGCACCGGCAGTACTGTCTTTCCTGTAGGGAGGCACAACAAGCTCAGGACTAAAAGAAGCGGGAACATTTGTGAACCTAAACCAACCTACCGGCTGAGTAGCATGTACAAAGCTTTCCAATTTCGCCCCGTTTTTCCAGGTCGCATTGCAAATCGCACTCTGTAAGGAAAGTGTAATTTCCTGAAGTTCGCCCAAAGCAACCGGATCGAATTCGAGGGCTGCTCCCGGAATCTTCGAAGGAGCCGGAGCCCGGTCGTAAGGCACATCAAACATCTGCTGTACCGCCTTGTAATTATTATCTTCTACCTGTTGTTGTACCCACTTAAAACTAAACTCGGGCTTGCTTAAGTTTTCCATCGGCCGCAAATCCCACAAATCGGCACGATCGAGAGAAAAGCGGAGCTTGCCGTCTTTTTGCCAGACCAATTCACCGATCATACCGTTTCCGAGCGGAATGCCTTCGTCCCAGGTGGTTGGCATTTGTTTAAAAGTCAGATCATAAGGTCCATTTTCTGTTTCCGATCTTCCCTGTTGCGCGTGTAAGAACAGCACGAAAAAGAGGGTCAGAACTATACAAAGTTTAGTTTTTCTCATTTCTATCGTATTCATTTTTGTCTTCTATTCTGAAAGATACTACACCGCGATAAACATCCGGCGGTAAAGAGTATTATACGAAAATAACAAATGCTCACCTCTTATTCGAAAAGCAAATTCACTCTATAAAACTTATTCCGGCGGTGATACATTTTTCAGTATGGATTTTCAACTAGTTAAAAGGGGAAGTATCAACCTCCCCTTTATTTTTGTCAATTCCTTTTATTCCTTAGAAAATACGCCTACTCCCAGTCAGGATTCTGAACCAGTTTGTCGTTCAGTATCAACTGAGTTTTTGGTATCGGATTAAGATAGTAATGGTTTTTCCATCCTTTTCCCTGTTTTACAAAATCATCAACGCAAACAACCCTGTCAATGTCATCGGCGGTAACAGAAGCATCGGGGTTGACATCACCGGCGGTAATAAATCTGGAAGCTCCGCCAAAGTATTGACTCTTTTCATCAGCAGCAACCCGCACTCCAAGAGGCCTTTGATTCATAAAATAATCAGCACGGTTCCATCTCCTGATATCATAAAAACCGAATCCTTCACCCAATAATTCAACCATACGCTCCCTGCGAATTTCCCAGACCACGGGATCTACTGTTGCATCTCGGTCGGGATCAAACGACTCCGAAATATCGGATACCGTCATTGCCGCCACATTGGCCCGTGCACGTAGTCTGTTGATGGTTAAGTCGGCCACGTTTTGGTCAAATTTCCCCAATTCAAATTCTACCTCGGCATAATTCAGCATAATTTCTTCTATATGAAAGACAGGACAATCGGTTACGGCAAACCTTCCTCCGGCCTGAATCGCAGCCTCGTTGTAGGTATTAAAGTACATGTAGAGATAGTAACCACCATAATTTCGCATTGGCCCCCATGAGTAGGGTGAAGTTTGGATCATCGGCACTCTCGACAGGAACTGCGGCTGCCAGGTGTGTAACGGAAACTGGTGGTTGGCATCGTTGATGCTGTTCATGTAATCGATATAGTACCGGTCTTTAGGGTCCATTCCTTCGGTCCACCACGAATCTCTATTGGCGTCCGTCACTGCTACACCATTCCCTTTGTTGGTTTTGTAAGGCGGAACACAACGCCAGTAGAGCCTGTGATCCCTGTTTTTGAACTCGTCGTTAACCGACGCGGCCGGACCGGCACCTTCATAAAGCGGACTGGTAGCAATCGGCTTTCCGTCCTGACACAAGTAGCGGCCAACAGTACGCGCATGCAGTCCAATTTTGTGAGAACCACCTCTTTCCATGCGAGGTAGTGTCGACATTTCCAAATCAGGCTCCAGCTGTTTATAAAGAATAATACCGGGTACATTTGCCAAATCATCAGAGGTCCAGAGATCAACAAAATTTGTTGCAATAGTGGGATACGTTTCCAAAAGAAGTTTTGAAACCCTTTCGCACTCGTTCAGAAAAGTCGCAGCGTCAGACAGGGAATGATACTTCCGCCACGTGCCCTCGAACAGGCAAAACCGTGACATAACTGCCCTTACACAATCCCGGTTAATGGTATTGGTATTTGCTCCTTCACCATTTATATTGATATTTTCTTCGGCATACTTAAGATCCCGCAAGATGTTTTCAGCCACCGTTTCACGCGGAGTTCTTTCTCCGTACAGAACCTCCAGGTCATCGTCTTCAACAACGTCTTCCAGCCATGGTACATCGCCGTAACGGGCCAGTAAATCGTAATAGCGATACGAGCGGAAGAACAAACCCACCGACCGCCAGTGCGCCTTTTCCTTATCGGTCATTTCCGAATTTTCAATATTACGAAGCATAATATTTACTTTCCGGATATAACTGAAATCCCAGGAGTCGTCGGTATTGGTGGTAGAACTAATGTTGTTCCATTGCCAGTTGTTGTTTTGCACATTTGTACCGCTACTGCTGTATAAATAGTTGGCATACACATCGCCCAAAGCGTGCGTGTAAACCTGAGCCCCTGTGCCAATGTACTGTCTCATTAACGGATCAGAGAAGATATTATACAATCCCCATGAGTAGGTTTTAAAATTATCGTAGGTAACAAAGGCCGTTTTCTCGGTAAGCGAGGTTTTGGGAGCATACTCCAAAAAATCATTATTACAACTTAATAGGGTCGCTATCAGTATGTAGAGTATATATTTTGTGAATTTCATAGCTGTTATAAGTTTAAGTTTATCCCAAATGAGAGTGTTCTGTAATGCGGATAAGTCCATCCGAGGTTTTCGGGATCAATACCCGAAGGCAGATGATCAAAAGTGAACAGATTTTCTCCGCTAAAGAAGACTTTTACATTTTTCAGATGTATCCGTTGCAAAATGCTTGCAGGCAAATTATAGCTAAGCGTAATGTTCTTCACCCGCAGGTAAGCCGCGTTACTCAAGAATTTATCAGATACTCTCTGGTTGGCGCCCTGCGAACTACCGGCGTTTTCATAAATCCGGCCATAGAAAGCATTGGTGCTATTCTCCGGAGTCCAGATTTTTCCCACCTGGTCTTTATAAACAGTTCCATATTGATCGGACATGGGGAACTTGATATTACCTCCGATCCACGCGTCGCGTTTCCCAACACCCTGAAGTATAAACGAAAGTCCTAAGCCATTCCATTCGGCATTTCCGTTGAAGCCGTATTGGAATCGCGGGCGGCTGTTTCCGATTATGGTGCGGTCGCCCGGGTCACTAACAGTATTATCGCCCTGATCGATAATGTTGACGCTGGTTTCGTTATCCATCAGGTTTTTATACTTGATGTCTCCCACATGAGAGGTTACACCTTTAATGCTCACCACATCGCTGCGTAAGGCACCGGTTTCGTCAAAATCACTTTCGGTATAGAAACCATCGGCAACATACCCCCAGATTTCGCCAATCTCCTGGCCTATATAATAAGGGGCCGAAAGCAATTTCGTTTCATTTTTATACTTGGTAATTTTTGAGCGGGAATCGTAGATATTGAAACCAAGACCATACTTTACTTCCCCGGCATTTCCTTTCCAGTTTATGGAGAATTCCCAGCCGTTTGTTTCCATATCGGCAGCGTTCTGGTCGGCAGCAGTGGCTCCTGCAACAGCCGGGAGCTCCTCGCCCGGTCCTAACATCCCGATGGTGTTGCGTTGGTAAATATCAAAGGTTCCGGTGAGTTTCTGGTTCAGGAAACCAAAATCGATACCTCCGTTGATAGTATTTACCTGTTCCCAGGTGTAGTTGGCCCGAACCATACGCATATTCCCGATTGTCTGAGGCTCAACACCGTTGTAAATCCATTGCCCGTCAACAACCGGCAGTGTTGGCAAATAGCCGTAATTGCCAATATCCTGGTTTCCGAGCGTTCCGTACGAACCTCTTAGTTTCAGTTGCGAAATAACTTTTTCGGCCCCTTTCATAAAAGGCTCATTGGCCATGTTCCAGGCTGCCGACACCGAGGGGAAAAATCCGGAACGGTAATCTTTCGGGAATTTTGATGAAAGATCGTAACGTCCGTTAAATTCAATAAAATATTTCTGTGCGTAGTTATAATTTGCCCGGAAGAAACTTCCGCGAAGTGCATACTGACTGTAGGCATCGCTCGTTTGCGAAGGAGTTGCTCCATTTGTTCCGCTCAACGAGGGTAAATCATTGCTGATCATGTTATACGCCTGAGAATAAATGTACCGGTAATCGTTGTACTCCTGGTTGTAACCCGCCACAAGCGTAACATTGTGTAGTTTGTTAAAAGTATTGGAGTAATTGGCGTAAGCATTGATGGTGGTGTACCGTGTTGACGACCTTGTGGTTGTAAACGGATCAGTAGATGTGGAAGGCTTTATACTTTCCGCCAGTCCCTGATGTACCTGAAAGTAATTGGCATAAGCCTCATAATCATTCATACTTAACTGAAATGAATATTCCAGAATGGCACTCAGACCTTTAAGCGGTTTGAGTTCTGTACGTGAAAATATACGGCTATCGTCGCTTACACTTTTTGACGCCTTGGCCATGCTAATAACATTGGCCGGGGTCATAACCAAATACTCTTCGCCGTCGGTTCCGTATGGCAGCATTCCATCCGGATGGTACGACGGAAGGTTGGTTTTCCAGATTCCCAGCTCGCTGCTTCCGTCCAGGAAAGGATAGCGCTTATCTCCGCTATTGTACTTCATATCCATTGAAGTGCTCAGCCAGGGTGTGATATCGCCACTTACATAGGACGAAACGTTGGTCCGGGTAAATGCATCTTTTCCGCTAACCAGAATACCATCTTCATCGGTATAGCCAACCGAAATACGATAATTGATCTTTTCACTTCCTCCCTGTACCGAAATATTGTGGTTTTGTTTCCACGAGGTTTCAAACATGTCTCCCATAACATCGGTTTGTTTCAGGAAATATTTTGTTCCGTTTACTTCTGTCCAGCCCAGCGGATAATTTTGCGGGTTACTGATATAATCCTGTAGCAAGCCAACATACGTCTCAATATTCTGCCCCGACCAGATGGATGAATAACCACCATCCTGCAGGGTTTTGATCATATCCGAGGGAGAAGCCAGCTCCGGGAGGTTGTCTACTTTGGAAAAGGCAAAATTGTTGTTGTAATTGATGGTTAGTTTCTCATTCCGCTTCCCTTTCTTGGTAGTAATCAGAATAACCCCAAACGATGCACGGGCTCCGTAAATTGCCGCCGAAGAAGCGTCTTTCAGCACCGAAACACTTTCAATGTCTTCCGGGTTAATCAGGTACAGGTCATTGAAAACAACGTTGTCAACCAATACAAGCGGTGCTCCGCCGTTAATGGACTCCAAACCCCTGATATTAAAATTATTTCCGCCTCCGGGAACAGCTGACGAAGAAGCAGTAAATCCCGGGATGGAGCCTTGCAATATAGCCCCCAGGCTGGTAACCGGCCGGTCGCCCAATACTTCTTCCATTTTTACGGCAGAAACAGCCCCGGTCAGGTTAACCTTTTTCTGTGTGCCGTATCCTACAGCCACCACTTCTTCCAGGCCAATGGCATCTTCCTGCATCGATACGTTAAGTACAGGATTACTTCCGACGGCAATTTCCTGGGTCTTCATTCCAATAAAAGAAAACTGCAAAACAGCACCTTCCGGAATATCCGAAAGGGAGAATTTGCCATCCATATCGGTTACGGTTCCCTGAGAAGTGCCTTTTACCAGCACTGTTACTCCGGGAAGAAATTCCCCCTTATTATCGGTGACCGTTCCGCGGACTCCTTTTTGTTGGTCGGGCTGCAGAAGAGTTTCACCAAAATCGCTCCCTTCTTGCTTTACAATGATATAACGGTCAACAATTTTATAGCTTAGTTTTGTTCCGCTTAGCACCTCATCAAGAATTTGGGTAATGGTAGCATCCTGTACATTTACGGAAATATTGTTTAGATCTTTCAGGTCTTCACGCTGATAGAAGAAATAAAAATCGCTCTGTTCTTCAATTTCTTTAAACACGTCTACAATGTTGTTACCGCTTAAAGAAATATTTAACCTGGTTACCTGCGAATAGGTAGAAGCGCTAACGCTTACGAGGCCAAAAAGAAATATCGCAAAAGTCAATTTCATTTTTAGTAAAAGTTTTTTCAATGGCCGGTTTAAACCGACCCGGTTTGATCGTTTTTTCATAAATTTGAATGTTTAAAATAATTACGACAATTTGTTTTAAGCATTAAACGGTGGATATGTGGCGCATCTCCGCCGTTTTTAGCTTTTTAGCATTTTGAAATAGTTACATAGGCTTTTCAATTTTTGATATGATTACTTCGTCTTTTATTCCCAAGTTATTTTTATACTTTATTTCAACAGGAAGGAGCAAACTGATCGCCTTAATAATCTGATCAAAAGGTTTGTTTTTCAGGATGGTTCCGGAAAACCTCAAGTTTTCGGCATCTTTGCTGGTAAAGCTAATTTTAACATTGTACCAGCGCTCCAGTCGAAACGCAATATCGGCCAATCGCTCCTCATCGAACTCAATCTTCCCGTCAATCCAGCTGCTGTAGAAATCCGTATTAACCGTTCTTATACTGATCCCTTCCAGGTTATCCGGGATGTTTATCTGCTCCGAAGGTTTAATGCGGGTAATCGCCTTCCCTTCCAACGTATTTATTTGCACCGAACCTTCAACAAGTGTTACCTGGCTCGAATTTTCTTCAGCGTACGAAACCACGTTGAACGAAGTTCCCAAAACTTCAACTTCGCTTTTTTTCAGTTTTACCACAAAAGGAACCTTGCTGTGCTCAACTTTGAAAAAAGCTTCTCCATCCAGCGATATGTCGCGGCTGTCATCACCAAAAGAGTTGGGATATTTTAGTGTGGTTCCCGAGTTTAACCAGATGTGTGTACCGTCAGAAAGGGTCACTTCCGACATTTGCCCCAGCGGGACCTTTAACTCGGTATACCCCGATATCCCGGTTGAGGGAAATTGCGATTTCACCAATATACCAGCAAGAAATGCCACAAGCAGAATAGCAGCATACTTCATCACCGACCGGTATAATTGCACTCTCCGAACCTTCATACTGGTTGAAATTCTTTTCCATGAAAGTGGCAGGGAAAGATTCTGCAAAGGGTGACTTTTCTTTAATTTCTCATGTATTTGTTCAACGCTTTCAAAAACCTCCCCGTTCTCTCCTTCCTCAAGGAGCCGCATCAACTCCTGTTCTTCGTCAGGGCTTAGTTCATGAAAGATTTTCCCTGTTGATAGTTCCCAAAATTTATCCCGCGTTTCCATTGTATCTTTTAAACTGTTGAATGAATGGGATGGCCCTTTTCTACCATCCCATAACTAAAACCAGACTATTAAAATCCCTGATCTATTTAAAAGACGGAAATAAGGAAGAAAGAGGGCGACAGCAAAAGCAACTTTTTTGAAAAAAATTTAAATTCCTTTCTTAAGGGACTCGTTATCTGAAGGATGTAAAAGACAGAAAAGATAAAAATCAGTGGGGTCGAGATTCTCTTTCAGAAAACGATAGGCCCGCCCCATTTGTGTTTTCACTGTATTTTTAGTGATGTGCAGCTTTTGTGCTATTTCAGCATAAGTAAGCGAATCAAAAACAGCCATCTCAAGGATTTTCCTACGTTGCTCCGGTAGTTTCTGCAAGAACTGGTACAGTTTTGCATATTGTTTTTGTTCATCAAAATACTCTTCGCTAGCCGGTTCCTTTATATCCTCAATGGGCTCGGTATTTATTATACGCCTTTTCCGAAAATGATCGACAATACCGTTTCGTAACATCAGAAAAAGATAATGCTTGACAGAAGACTGAATCTCAAGTTTTTTTCGGTTCTCCCATATCTTGATAAAACAGTCCGATACCAGTTCTTCCGCCAATTGATCATCCTGCAGCACTTTATGAGCATAAAGTCCCATCTGATAAAAATACTTCTCATGAAGTTGCTTCAAGGCATTTTTATCACCCCTGGCTATATTTTCCCATATAAGTTTATCGCTCAAAGCTGGTATCGTTAGAAAACAAATGTAAAACAAATATCTAAAGGGTAATCATTCAGTTCCCTTCACCCCTCTCAGAATCCATAAGTCCTCCGTCTAAATATTCAATTCTATCATTCTCTCCGGAATCGTTTACTTCCCACTGTCAAGTTCCACCTTGTATTCGTTGGTCTCATCAGGTTCCAGCGATAATTCGGTATAATCAGAATTGTACAGCAAGCGGATTTTGCCTCCTTTTTCCGAGTAAATTTTTGCACTCACCAGGCGGCTGTTTTTCCAATTCATATCCACCACAAAACCACCGCGGCCCTTTAATCCCTTCACACTTCCTTCAGGCCATTCTTCAGGTAAAGCAGGCAGCAAGTGCAACACTCCGGCATGACTTTGCAACAGCATTTCGGCTATCCCGGCCGTAGTTCCAAAGTTGGCATCCATCTGAAACGGCGGATGTTGTCCAAACAGGTTGGGCGAAGTACTTTTGCGAAGCACGGTATTGAGGCTGTTCTTTGCGTTGTCTCCCTCAAAAACACGCGCATACTGACTGATCAGCCAGGCAGCGCTCCAACCGGTGTGTCCGCCACCGTTGGCAATGCGGTAATCCAGCGATTTTTTTGCAGCATTCACTAATTCTGGAGTATCCCAGGTATTGATTTGCTCGCCCGGATGCACGGCAAACAAATGCGAAATATGCCGGTGTCCGGGCTCTACTTCCGGAAATTCGTGGGCCCATTCCATTAAACGGCCGTCCGATCCTATTTTAGGACCTGCTAATTCCTGCCTGACTTCCTTTACTTCGCGTACAAAATCATTTTCCATCCCGAGCTCTTCGGAAGCATAAATAAAATCGGTAAAAAGCTGCCAAATCACCTGTTGGTCGTGTGCCGGTCCCATGCTTATCTGGCTACGGCTTCCATCGGGAGCAATAAAGGTATTTTCGGGCGAAACGGCAGGACCGGAAACCAGCTTCCCTGTTTCGGGATCGCTTACCAGCCAGTCGACATAAAACTCGGAAGCACCTTTCAAAACGGGGTACATCCGTTTCAGAAACTCCTTATCGCCCGTAAAGCGGTAGTGTTCGGCAATGTGCGTACTGATCCAGGCACTACCGCCGGTGTGCATTCCCCAACTGGCTGCTTCGCCCGGGGCCGTGTAGCCCCAAACGTTGGTAATAGGGTGAATCACCCAACCCCTGTTTCCATATTGAACATCGGCCGTTTTGGTGCCGGGTTTTACCAACGACTCCAAAAGATCAAACAACGGCAAATGCATTTCAGACAAGTTGGTCACCTCAGCAGGCCAGTAATTCATTTGAACATTCACATCGGTATGGTAATCACCGTTCCAGGGTGTTTGAATTTTATTGGCCCACAAGCCCTGCAAGTTGGCCGGCAAACATCCGGGGCGGGAAGAGGAAATCAACAAATAGCGTCCGTATTGAAACATCAACTCAACTAGGTGCGGATCTGAATTGCTTTCGCGGAATAACTCAATCCGCTTGTCGGTAGGAACGGGCTCAATCTCTGCCGGAGTAAGATCAAGATCTACCCGCGCAAAATAGTTTTGATATTCAGAAAGATGTGCTTTCAATAATTCCTTGTATGATTTTTTGGATGCGTTTTCAATACTTTTGGCTGTCACCTCAGCATAATCGCGGCCTTTGTATTCGGGGTAATTCAGCACATAATCAGTTGACGCTGCCAGCAAAAGAATCACTTCGTCGGCATCTTTTACCACTAGTTGAGAATCTTTGTAAGCGATCTTACCATTCTTCGCAATAGCCTTTAAACGGGCCATGTAGTGAAGATTCTCGCCTCCTTTTCCGTCGGGCAAAGCATCTGTCATGATTAACTGACCGCCTTCAGCATAGGTTTTAAAATGCTCGGGACGGTCCATGGTACAGCTAAAAGAGAGCTGCCCCGGTCTATCGGCCGTTAAGCGGGCCACCATCACCTGGTCAGGGTAGCTGGTAAAAATTTCGCGCTGAAAATTCACCTCATCCCGGGTATATTTTACGCGAACCACGGCATCGTTTAAATCGAGCTCGCGGTAATAGTTTTCAAACTCCGAAGTTTTGCCAAAATCGATGCGCAAATCGCCCAGCGTTTGAAAACATCCGAACGGCACTTCTGCACCGTTTCCATGTCCGCTACCGGCACCTTTGCATATTTGTGTTTTATTGGTAAGCGCGGTTGCTTCTTTATATTTCCCTTCAAACAACAACCTTCTTATTTCCTGTTGTGCTTCGCGTGCTTCGGGGTTGTCGTTGTCGTTCACACTTCCCGACCACATACTCTCTTCGTTCAGCTGGATGCGTTCCTGGTTTACGTCGCCAAACACCATCACGCCCATTGAACCATTTCCCAGCGGTAAGGCTTTTAGCCACTCGCGATCGTCGCGCCAGCCATTGGGGTCATCCTTAACACTGGCATCGGCGGGTTCGTTGTACCATAATTTAAGATCAGATGTTTTTTCGGGCTGCACATTACAGGCGGCAAATAAGGCTACCGCAAAAAATAAAATCAGGCTGCGAAGTTTTGTCATTTCTATTGTTGTTGTGTTGTTATTGACTTTTGTTCTTTCAAGAAAAACAGGAAAATGAATATCCTTCAAATTTACCATTGCTTACCGAACAATTACCGTATTCTTCTTATTACTTTTCTGAAGGATTGGCCGGTGAAAATCTGATCTCTTCCGCTTTTTGGTTTCGGAATATGGTGATCACCACCTCTCCCTTCTGGTTTGCTTTTTCAAAGATCTTTACAAATTCATCGAAGTTTGCCACATCCTGTCCGTTGCATTTCAGGATTACGTCGCCCGTCCTTAAATTCATCGAATAAATGGCGGTATTTTCGGGAACCTCAAGAACAGCTACCCCGGCCATAGCGGGCAACCCAGCTGCCGACTGCTCGCCCATAGTTTCAATGTTTTTCACTTTCCCTTCCTTCCAGATAAATACCTTTCCGCTTTCGTTAGAGCGTTCGGTGATTAACAGGGGAATATCAGGAGTTTTAGCCAGCTTTTTCAAACGTTCCGATTTCACTCCAAACTGGTCCATTGGAAAATTCCGGAAGCCGATCTTCAACGCAGGCGATTGTTCGCTCACGGTGTAGTCGCCATGTGTTGCTTCCGCAAAAAGAGGAGCCCCGGATACAGAGTGGGCATCGCAATCGTTTTGAGCAAATTTAAGACGATCCGCTTCACCGGTTGCAAAAAGATTGGAATCGAGTTCCTGTCCCCATTTGTCATCCGGACCAAGCGTATAATTCATCACTGCCGGACGGTAAGCACCAAATACAATGTTGTGCTTAAACACATCGCCGCTTTCGGGGTACCAGACATGCGGGTGCAGGCTGTTATTGATGATGATGTTGTTGGTGGCGGTACGATAATATCCTTCCCGCATTTTCAAACCTCCGGCTAACAACACATTGTTGTAAATCTCGTACCAGGTCGATCCGTCGTCGAGATCGATATCCCAGCCATGGTCGCAGCGCCAGCGCGAATTCCGAATGATGTTTTTATCCAGCATATCGTTTTTCGGAAAGTTGCGATCTTTCTTCACTTCCACATCGGTCTCGCGGGTATCGGGTGTCCAGAAACGGTCGCGGCCCCACGAGTTGAAACTTCCGTGGTCGCTGGTTTCAAGTACCGTGTTAAACACATCGCAATTCTCGATGATGTGCCCGCCAAAAGTACCTTCGCTGATGTTAATTCCGGCACGCGGAACATCGTAAATAGAACAATGATTCACCCTGATTTCGTGTGACATGGAGATCTGCACGGGTGAGGTTTGTTTTTCATCGCGCCCGGTCATGGTAATCAGGCAGTCTTCCACCAAACAGTCCGACGGGTAATTGTCAGACTTTGGCCCGGGAGTACGGTCAATGGCTTCAAAATCCTGTTTCCCGTAACGAAACAGCGGGCTGCGTACAGCCCCGGGATCGCCGACAAAAGCAACCCCATTGGCTCCCGAATGATGTATGTAACAACTTTTTATGGTAATCCTGCGGTTGTAGTTATTTACAAAAATGCTGTTGCCACCCACCTGATCGAATTCGCAGTTCTGAAGCAAACAATCTTCTGCACCGTTGATAAAAACGGCCCCGCCGCGGTAGGTTGTCCAATCGCTTCGGAGCAGCGGCTCCTTGTTTTCCATAAAACTGCGGGCGGCATGGCGAAATATAAAGCCGTCGAATTGCACGTGTTTTACCGGCTCTTCTTTTGTTCCGTTCAGTTCAAGCAGGTGTTTCAGCCGAACAATTTCCACCAAGGCTTTAGAAATGTCTTTGTCGTTCAACGGAAAATAGTACAACATGCTTTCCGTTTTATTGAAGTACCATTCTCCGGGCGCATCCAGTTCTTCAAACACATTTTCCACCATGCGGTAACGCGGGTGCATCTGCGAAGGCCGGTTGTTTTGCCATCCTCCCTCGGTATCAAGTGTTCCGTCAGTATTTTTCCCTTTAACCAGCCAGTGCATGTCGCCCCACAAAGCCATGTGCATGGCATGAATAAAAGCTCCCGCCGGATTCTCCCACGAAGCAATCCTTTCGGGTGTAAGCGGGTCGGTTTCGGGCTCCGGCTCACGTGTATGTTTCAGTTCCCAGGCGTCGAACACATTTTTCCCGGGTACCGCATTCGGAAAGCGGGCCATGCGTTGCCGTTGCCCGTTGATATAAAGTTGATCGATATCTACATTTTCTGATATTTTCGCACAAAAAATACCTTCCCGGTAAGGCTCCCAATCCAGCTCAAGTTTCTGACCGCCACTGATTACCACTCCTCCGGGCGAATTGATGGTTCTGAAAATGACCGGGTTCTCAGCGGTTCCTGAAATACCGGCATCCAGTTTCAGGGTTTGCGGCAAATAGTAAATTCCGTCTTCCACCCATACATGAACCGCTTTTTGACCAGCCACGGCGCGTGCCAATTCAGCGGCTTGGCCGAGCGTTGCGACCGGTGTCGTCTTACTTCCATTTGCGGAGTCATCCCCGCCGGGCGAAACATAAATCTCAAAAACGGTTGATTGACACGCGGCTAAAAGAAATACCAAAACATTCAGCAATAGTACAGCAACTTTCCTCATACGATTAAAATTGTTTTTTTCAAAGGTTCGCAACCGACGGATGGAACTCGCATATCCGTCAACTGATGGACAATTATTCTTTCGGAGGTGAATAATTTATATGCTCCTTTCATAAAAGATGGCAAAAATTAGCTTTCGGTTGTAGCCGACAAAATAATGATTTCCAAAACAACCAAAAACCTTTTTAAAAATTTTAATTTGTCCACCCCGTATTTATCCTTAATTTTCTGCTCACAGGCTCATTCCTGAAGGCCTGATTACCCGGGCAATCCAAATAAAATTATATTTTTGAGAAACTAAATTCACCATAAAGAAAATCACTATGAAGCTTCAAGCTATTGGCGTTGCCATGATCAGCTTTTTTCTTGCGGCCTGTGCCGGGGGGAATCGCGAAAAGACAGATACCCAAAAAGATTCACAACCTATGTTTACAGGAGCCAAAGGAGAGGTCAGAATCATGACCCTAGACCCGGGACACTTTCATGCTGCCCTGGTACAAAAAAATATGTATGACCAGGTAGACCCCACAGTGTATGTTTATGCCCCGGAAGGCCGTGATGTGCAAGGGCATCTGGCGTTGATTGAACGTTACAACACCCGTAGCGAAAACCCGACTACCTGGTTGGAAAAAGTATATACCGGTCCTGATTTCCTGGAGAAAATGTTAAATGAAAAACCGGGAAATGTAATGGTTACAGCAGGAAATAATGCCAAGAAAACCGAGTACATCCTAAAATCGATAGAAGCAGGAATTAATGTACTGGCCGACAAACCCATGGTAATCTCGCCCGAAGAATTCCCTAAATTGGAGGAAGCATTTAAGCTGGCCGAAGAAAAAGGCGTTTTGCTTTATGATATTATGACGGAGCGTTACGAAATCACTACCATGCTGCAGCGCGAGTTGTCGTTGCTTCCCGAAGTTTTTGGCGAACTGCAAGCCGGCTCAGAAGAAAATCCGGCCATAACCAAAGAAAGTGTGCACCACTTCTTTAAATATGTCTCAGGAAATCCGCTTGTTCGTCCGGCCTGGTTTTTTGACACTCAGCAACAAGGCGAAGGAATCGTGGATGTTACCACTCACCTTGTTGACATGATCCAGTGGGAAGCTTTCCCCGAAGTGACACTAAACAAATCGGACGTACAGGTTTTATCGGCCAAACGCTGGACTACAGACCTCTCTCCTGAAATGTTTGAAAAAGTTACCGGGCTGGGCACTTACCCCGACTATCTGCAAAAAGACGTTGACAACGATGTGCTGAAGGTTTACAGCAACGGCGAAATCAACTATACATTAAAAGGTATTCATGCAAAAGTTTCGGTTATCTGGAATTTCCAGGCTCCGGAAGGTACTGGTGATACGCATTATTCAATCATGCGCGGAACTAAATGCGACCTCATCATCCAACAGGGAGAAGAGGAAGGTTACAAACCGCAGTTGTACATTGAAACAAGCGAAGAAGACCTGAAAGCTTTTGCCGGCTTCCTGTACAATGCAGTGGAAGGACTGGCTGAAAAATTCCCCGGTATTACGCTCGAAAAAGTGAGCGATTCGAAATGGAAACTGAATATTCCTGATAATTACAAAGTTGGGCACGAAGCACATTTCGGACAGGTAACCGAAAAATACCTGCAATACCTGGTGGACGGCAAACTACCTGAATGGGAAGTTCCGAACATGATTGTAAAATACTACACCACTACTGAAGGCTTGAAGAAAGCGCTGGAATAGAAGAGTGATCGTTAACCCCGCCTGAACGGACGGGCAGGGATTATTACCATTATTCACCGGGTGACTTTGATATGAATCAAACAGTCACCCGGTGAATTGTTTTATGGCAACTCAGTAATTATAAACTGAATGACAAACAAGCTCGCCATTGGAAGCTATCTCCAGAATGACGATTGCTGATAAACGATTGAAGATCTACGAAGGAAAAGAATGTACGGATAGTATATCTGCCATTAACATTCGTTAACCGATATTCAAAAATCAGTTCTTATTCACCGGGTTATCCACTACAATGCGGGTCTTTTGATTGGCCACCCTGTCGGCTACCAAAAATGCATAACGAGTAATTCGCTTCATTTTTGTATAGTCAATTTTATCAATCTCGTCACTTACTTTATGGTAATCGTCGTGTACCCCGGTTGAAAGTCCCAGTACCGGAATGTTGTTTTTATAGAAATGAAAATAATCGCTTCTGTTCAGAAATTCTTTTGACAGTTTATCATTCAACACAAGGTTTTGCTCTTTACTGATCTCCTGGCTCAGGTTCCAAAACTCCGTGCTTTGTTTCCCGGTTACCACATACAAACCATTGGGGCCGGCCAGTTGTTTTTCGGTAGCTGCATCGGGCAAAGGCTCTTCTTCAGCCGAGCGTCCCACCATATCGAGGTTTATGTCTATCAGAGTTTTTTCCAGCGAAAACACCGGATGTTGCGTGTAATAATCCGATCCGAACAATCCTTTTTCTTCGGCCGTTACCCATGCAAAAACAATGCTTCGTTTGGGTTTCTTTTTCATACTTTGAAAAGCCTGCGCAATCTCAAGCAAAGCTACGGTGCCAGTACCGTTATCATCGGCACCGTTAAACACCTCCCCGTTGGCATCTACTCCAATATGATCGTAATGAGCTGTAAGTACCACACATTCATTTTTCAAAACCGGATCGCTGCCTTCTACCACTGCAATTACGTTTTTACCCAGTATTTCCGATCTGGTTTTGGGGAGCTGAATTTTCGCCTTGATACCTTCCAGTTCAAACGACTTTGGCGAACCGCTTTCATTGATCTCGTTTTGCAGTTGTGCCAGTGTTTTTCCCGAAGATTTTAGTAGCTGATCGGCCAGTTCTTTGGTTCCCAAAATCATGTTTATGGGTAAAACCTGCCTTCTTACCGACGTTCCTTTTATCGCCATGCTGCCACCGTTTATGTATTGCTTTACCTCATCAAACGCGGTTGAGTCCGGATTCATGGGATCGGGAACGAGAATCAAAGCTTTTGCTCCCCCCATCAGCATCTTACTCATTTTGCGCATTTCGGTACCAAAATCCATGCTTTTGGCTACCGAGTCAGTGCAAAGTTCCACACTCCGGCTCATGGCCAAAACAATCTTTCCTTTTACATCTATTCCTTCGGTGTCGTTGTATTTTGTCTTATCATTGTACCAGCCGTACCCGGCAAAAACCACCTCGCTGACAATGGTATCTCCGTCGGGAGGCCCCAGCAAAGAAAAAAAGTTGTCGTGAAAGCTTTCCAGAACATCCCCATTATTGTCCCGAATCTCTAAAAACGTATTCGCGAGATCGGGCTTGGTCATTTCCATTTCTACGTACTGAAAAAAATCTTCGGCTCCCGGTTTCAGCCCCATCAGTTTACACTGAGCTTTCAAATAATCGGCAGCTAAATCCACCCCCGGAACGGCCGTTGAAAAATCGCGTCCCTGCATGTAATCGCTGGCAATAAATTCCAGGTGTGCCTTAAGGTCGCTTTCGGTGATGGTTTCCATCTCTTTTTTTTGCGCCCAAAGAAGGCTTGAAACGGAGAAGCAAAGAACAGTCAGTAATAATTTATTCTTCATTTATATTCGGATTTATGCTTGATGAGTAAACATTCAATTGATAAAATTACTCTTCCTTGATTTTTCTGTGAATTTCCTGTCGGTTCGCAATATCGAGCCCCATCCAAAAGCAAAGCTCTGCCACCCGTTTCAGCTTGTCGAAATTGATCTTGTCCACGTCGTCGCCCACCTGATGATAATCAGCGTGGTAACCGGTGGCGTAATTTAACACCGGCACCCCGTTTTTGTGGAAGTTGTAATGATCACTGACCCTAAGAAAATAATCAGGCAAAGCGGTATCGGGCACCAGCCCCATTTCCTCGCATTTTTGCCGGTTGATCTCCGCCAGTTCGGGCCATGCATTGTTTGACAAGGTATACAGGCCGTCGAAATCCTTTACTTTCTTGGGCGATTTGTTCCAGATTGTATCGTGGGGTTCGAACACACGCCCTACCATATCGAGGTTAAAACAGGTAACCGTTTTATCGAGCGGAAACAGCGGATGCTGTGAATAGTAGTTCGATCCAAACATTCCCAACTCTTCACTGGTAACCCATAAAAAAACGATGCTCCGCTTGGGTTTTGGATCGAGGCTGGCAAAAGCTTCTGCCACTTCCATAATGGCCACGGTTCCCGATCCGTTATCATCGGCTCCGTTGTACACATCGCCGCTCTGATCCACTCCCACATGATCGTAATGTGCCATAAACACCACACATTCGTTTTTCAAAACCGGGTCAGATCCTTCCACATAGCCAACAATGTTGCGGGCATTTATTTCATTCTTTATCACTTTTGATTCCATCGAAATATACCTGTCATCCACCACCATCGCCTGCTTTTCACCGGTGGCAGCTACACTAACAAGGTATTTTTCAAACTGTCCTTTTCCTCCCAGAATTTTATCAGCCAACCGGGGCAGTGCTACCAACACCGGAATTCCGTTGTTTGTCTGAGTGTTGGCCAGGCTGTAACTTTCGCGGTTGTTCCAGGCTTTTAGTTCATTGAAGGCATGATTGTGACGATCGCGCGGACAAGTAACCAATACAATGGCTGCCGGATTCTTTTCCCCAAGCGAACGAATTTTACGTCGCTCTTCGCGGTTATGCCACGAGAACTTTGCAGACTCCGGAAAACCTTTGGCCTTGCCCTGAGCAACCAGCACAACGTTCCCACTTACGTCTGTTTCATCATCTATGTCACCAAAACCTACCATTACAATGGCTGCATCGCTCAGCACTTCTTCCTCCATACGGCCGTCCAGGCGAATAAAATCAGAGGTCCGAAAAACAGGCTTTCCATTTTCTTTGCTTACTTCCACAAAACTTTCCGGATCGGGACGTGAGGAAACCAGGGGTACCTTTTGGCTGTACGCCGGAAATCCGGGTTTTAATCCTATTTTCTCAGCCTGCTCAGCAATATAATTGGCTGCCATTTCCAATCCGTTGGCCTGTGTTCCCAAACAACGCCCCTGAAGTTCGTCAGATGCCAGGTAGCTTAAATGTTCATGCAAACCGTCTTTGTCAATCTTGTCAACCGCTGAGTTCTGTGCAAAAACGTTGAAAAAAAACAGTATCCAAAATAAACCCGTAAATGCAGTTTTTTGTAATAACATAGGTATTATCTGAAATTTTGAAGAAATTTACACATTGGTTTATAAAGTAACAATAAACACTACGTTTACATTAAAACCTTTTAATATTGTAAGTGTTGTCGTATAACAAAGAAACTGCAACTAACATTCAGAATATGAAAACAACAAAATCGATCTTTTCTATTTTAATAATTGCATCGCTTATTTTTTTGGTTCCCTCGTGCGCGATAAACCCGGTTACCGGGAAAAAGCAAATCATGTTTGTTTCGGAAGAACAGGAGATTGCCATGGGAGCCCAGTATCACCCTTCGGTGGTTTCCACTTTTGGTATTTATGATAACCCCGCCATTCAGAAATTTATTGAAGAAAAAGGAACGGAAATGGGCAAGATCTCGCATCGCCCGAATTTAAAATATCACTTTACCATTCTTGATTCGCCGGTGGTAAACGCCTTTGCAGTGCCCGGAGGTTACTTGTATGTTACCCGGGGTATTTTGGCACAGTTCAACAGCGAGGCGGAGCTGATCGGTGTTCTGGGGCACGAAATGGGCCACGTAACCGCGCGCCACTCTGCTCAGCAGCAAACCAACCAAACAATTGGGCAGGCAGTATTGCTCGGCGGAATGCTCGCCTCCAAAGAAATTTACAAGCTGGCCGACGAAGCCATGGCCGGCATGCAATTGCTGTTTATGAGTTTTAGCCGGGAAAACGAACGCGAATCCGATCGGCTGGGAGTGGAGTACGCCACTAAAATTGGATACGATGCTCATAAAATGGCCGACTTTTTCCAGGTGCTGGAGAAAATGAGCATGGGCAGCGAGCAGGCAGGAGTGCCGACTTTCTTTTCAACTCACCCCAATCCCGAAGACCGTTTTAATTCAGTTCACCGCATCAGCGACGAATGGCAAGCCAAATACCCGGGAAAAAACTTTATTGTTGACACCAACGATTACCTCAGCATGATTGACGGGATTGTTTACGGAGAAGATCCACGCCAGGGGTTTGTGGAAAACAATACATTTTATCATCCTGAACTGAAATTTAAATTTGCCTTTCCTTCGGGATGGAAGCTGGTGAATGCTCCTACCCAGGTACAGATGGCTGCCCCCGATCAGAAAGCAGGTATTATTTTCATGCTTTCGGACGAAACCACCCCTGCTGCGGCTTCGCAAAAAGCCATCAGCGACCTGAAACTTTCGATCATCGAAAGCAAGGATGTAAAAGTAAACGGGAACAACGCCGTGGCCGTTATCTCGCAGCAGGCTTCGCAAAGCCAGTCGGGACAGCAACAGGTTATTAAGCTATGCTCGTATTTTATTCAAAAAGATGGCAAAGTTTACACCTTCCATGGAATTGCCAGCGATGCCGACTTCAACCAGTTCCTGCCTTCTTTCCAATCGACCATGAAAGGTTTTGCAAGCTTAACTGAAGCATCGAAGCTGAATGTTAAACCCGACAGAATCCGCATAAAAACAGTACAAAAAACAAGTACACTGGCCGACGCCTTTGCTTATTTCAAAGTTCCGAAAGAACAATACAAGGAACTGGCGCTTCTGAACAACATGGAGCTGAACCAGCAACTAACAAGAGGCAAACTGATTAAAGTAATTTCCCAATAAACGAATCAGGGGTTTAGCCCCATCGCCTTAATGTATTCATCGTTAACTGTACAATTTCTGAATTGGCAGTTTTCGATGAATTCAAGCAGGGCTTTCTTCACCAGTTCCTGATCGGGACGGGCCGCACGAATTTCAGTAAAATTACCCCGCGCACTTTCTGTAAAAGCTACGATCTGATCCCAGTTTTCAGGAGTTGGAACAGTTACCATTCCCCTTTCGCTTCCCATCTTTTTGTAAGGCCAGTAGGTGTATCCAATGTTGTTACGGATCATCAGCCGGGTCCAGGCCGAAATCCATTCGTTGGTATTTTCGCCCGTTTCCCCCATAAACATGGGCAGGTTTACGGAATCTCTGAAATCGACAAAATCCTGTATGTTGGCCTGCAAGGTGTCGCACCAGTAACGATGACAGGTGTACATCATTTTATCATCCAGTTTCGAATCGGTAAAAACCCTGAAATTGCTGTTCCACTGTGCACCGCCCAACATGATAATATGGTTGGGATCCACCTCGCGGACGGCTGCCACGGCTTTTCGGTACAAAGGTTCCAGCTGTGCATTCAGCATGGCCTCCTCGTCTTTAAAATACGTGGCAATGGGCTCGTTCAATAAATCGTAGGCGAGGATAACCGGCTCGTCTTTGTAATGCTCCGCAATTCGTTTCCAAATGTCCACAAACAGCTTCTGACTGCGTTCGCTTACCATCAGCCACGGATAACCGTAACTGTCATCGATGTTGTCGCCGGTTTGTCCGCCGGGAGCATCGTGCATGTCCAGTATCAGGTAAATTTCGGAGGCACGGCACCACTCCACCAGGCTGTCCAAACGCTGAAAACCATCTTGATCATGGCTTAGCCCCATGTAATCTTCGTGGGTAAAAAGTTTGTAATGAAAAGGGATGCGAATGGTATTGGCTCCGGTACTTTTAATGTGTTGAATATCCTCACGGGTAACATAATTGTCTTTGAATTTTTGCCAGAACTCATCCACAAAATCAGGCCCCACCATTTCACGAAATGCCTGATCGATCAGTCTTGCCGAACTTGCTTTTTGAAAACGGAACATGTATCCTTCCGGATTCAGCCAGTTCCCCAAGTTGGTTCCCTGGATAAAAAATTTGCTTCCGTCGGGAGCCACCAGATCGGGGCCGCTAATGGTAATAAACTGAGGTTCCGGCTTGGGTTCAACAGCAGTTTGACATGCATAAAAAGCGCCAAAGAATGCCGCCAGTATAAGCAGGCTTAGTCGTTTTTTCATGACGGTTGTATTGAAATGTTTCAAAAACAGAACGATTCCACTTTCAAAAATAAGCGATGCAATTCATTTCCCTAAAAGCCAGACTCCCGCTCAGAAAGTCAGTTTTTGCAAGGCTTCTCCACCCGTAGTTTTTTGAATAACGGTAAAATTATCCAGGTCGGCCTCTACTTCCAGCGAAGTATTGTGTGCATTAATAATGATTGGGAAGTCGTGCACTTCCGGTTCCGGTTTCAGATATTCGTACCGGTGTAAATGTCCGCACAACATCGCTGTTATTCCCTGTCCGTTCAACACCGGCAAAAATTTATTCCGGATATCTGCCGGCCCGTGCCAGCTCGAGCCCACCGGAGGAATGTGTATCAGCACCACCTTGTGACGGGCGGTTTTAAACGCTTCGGTCTGCACAACTTCTTCCAGCCACTTTTGCTGTTCCGTGCGATACGCATCAAATTGTGCCAGCCCCGAATATTCAATGTCTGAATCCGGTTTATCCTCTCCTCCGTCGAGCACAATAAAAAACACAGGCCCCTGCCGGAATGAATAATACAGTTTCCCGGTATTGGTGGGGTAATATTCAGGAAAAGCCACGCTGAACTTTCCCCGTGTTTCATGATTTCCCCGGCAAAAATAAACAGGCACTTCTCCGGCAAACATGTTTACCGATTCATCCATAAAACCGCTGAAAAACTGGGTTTCATCATTCATGGAAGAAACCATGTCGCCGTTAAAAAACACCAGATCGGTAGTTCCGTACTTTACTTTTTGCGAAAGATTTTTTAGATCGTCCACCCTGCTGTGAATATCGTTCAGCATAAGAAAAGAAATCGATTTTTTGTCCTGATCCAGTGTACAAAACCTCAAGGGCTTTTTCGAATATACATTGGAAGAGGCAATGTTTCCGTACAAAACTCGGTGCCCTTCGTAACTTAACACGGCCTGCGAAAAAATACGGTAACGGTATTCGGTGCCTTTTTCCAGGCCCGGAATCTTTATTTTGTGCAGCTTTCCTACGATCTTGTTTCCGTTGGAAGTTTCGTAATACTTCGGACGTTCGCTGGCATAAAAACTGTTATCGCCTGCCGGGGCAACTTCTACCCACGACACCGCGTTGCTGTCGGTTGTCCAAACAACGGTCACTTCATTCTCGCCCAGCGCCTGAATGTATGGCCCGTGGGTAATGTGCAGCTCTTGTGCAATTCCGGAAAGTGAAATAAAAAAGAGAAGCAAAACGACCAAGAGAGATACTTTTGTTTTATTCATGATTTTACAGGTTACACAATTCAACCGGAAACAAATGATGCTCATTTTTTATCGGGAGAAATCGGTTGGTTTAAGTAAAAATACTCAGGGTGAATTTAGCAAAAAGTATCAGAAGTAAAGAATCCTGACCTGAACAGGATCTCACAAAGTCAGAAATTCTTTACTCCTCTTTTTCAATCACGAATTAGCGGTGTTTTGGATTTTGTTTTATTTCAGCTCTTACTCAAGCAGCGAGGCACTGGCAGCATCAAGAAATAAAACAGCATTCGGGTGACGACGCAAGACTGTTGACGGATAATGCTGATCAACCGTTTGCGCTAACGTACTCTGAACTGCCTGTGCTTTGTTGGTACCGGGTACCATGCAAAATACAAAGCCGGGTTTCATCAGTGTTGGAACGGTAAGCGTAAGTGCGTGAGTAGGCACTTCTTCAATCGCGGTAAAACATCCGTCGTTTACCTGTTGCTGGCGGCATTGTAAGTCCAGATCAACTACTTTAACGGCCTGAGGATCGTCGAAACGCGCCACGTGCGGATCGTTGAAAGCAATGTGTGTATTTTCGCCGATTCCCATGCAAACAATTTCGGGCTGAAAACGATTCAACAGTTCGGCATACCGGATGCATTCCTGTTGCGGGTCGGCCGCCTGGCCATTCAGGTAATGTACTTCAAGAAACGGCACTTTGGAAAAAATCCGTTCTTTTAAAAAATTGCCAAAACCCTGCGGGGCATCGGCAGACAAGCCAATATACTCGTCCATGTGAAAGGCGATCACCCGTTGCCAGTCGATACCGGGTTGGGCAATCAATGCCTCCAGAAATTCGTTTTGAGAAGGCGCAGCGGCAAAAATCATTCGGATGTTTTCGCGTTCTGCCAGCAAAGAACGCATTGCTTGAGCTACCTGTAAGGCAGCATCTTCTCCCATTTCTTTACGGGAAGAAAATACCTTCACAGAAAGAGTATCTTTCTTAAATTCAGTTTCTTGTATCATTGGTTTTAAATTTTCAACAACAACATAATTGACAAGGGTTTATCCATCCGGAAACTTTCATTCCAGTAAAAACTGCCGCTATTCTGCACTTCACCCCCGAAAATGCAACGGCTCTATTATTGACCGATTTATTATAGTTTGCTATGCATAACATCTCCTTTTACAAGGGTTGCCAACACCTGAATATCCGGATCGAAAATGACCACATCAGCATCTTTTCCGATGGTCAGACTTCCTTTTTGCTTTTCTACTCCGCAAATTCGTGCAGGTGTGGAACTTATCATCTGTATGGCATGCAACAAAGGCACGCCCGCCAGCTGAATCATGTTTCGCACCAGGCGATCGGCTGTGGCTACACTACCGGCAAAAGCGGTACGATCGGGAAGCTTGGCAACTCCGTCTTCTACCAGTACCGGCAGGCCGTCCTTTTTACTTCCCAGTATGCTCTCGTCAACTTCCTGCCCGGCAGCCCGCATCGAATCCGTTATCAGCGCAATCCGCGCGGGTCCCATCTGTTTATATATAAGTTGCAACAAACTGGGCGGAAGATGTACGCCGTCGGCAATGATCTCTACAGTTAACTGATCGTACAAATAGCCACTTTCAATAATTCCGGCATAACGGAAAGCATTGCGACGGGTCACACCCGACATCGCCGAATAAAAATGGGTCAGATGAGTGTAGCCATTTTCCAGGGCTTCCGCCACTACTTCAGAAGTCGCATCGGAGTGAGCGATAGCAGCCAAAATACCTTTTGCGCTTAGTTTGCGGCCAAACTCCATCGCGCCCTCCAGCTCGGGCGCTGCACTCCAACGAATAATATCCGACGACTGATTGAGCAAAGCTTCGTACTCATCACGTTGCGGATTGCGGATGTAACGCGGATCCTGTGCTCCTTTCTGGCTCATGGCAAAATACGGTCCTTCGAGGTGAAGCCCCAGAAACTGAGCGCCCCCGAAATTTTCATTTTTCACCTGCTTGTACGACTCCAGAAGCTCCAACAGGTCTTCTTTTTCGGCGGTAAGCGTGGTTGGCACCAGCGCCGTTGTCCCGAACCGAACATGCGTTCGTGCTGCTTCCCGAAAAGCTTCGGGCGTACCATCCATAAAATCGTAGCCGCCACCGCCGTGCGTGTGCATATCGATAAATCCCGGCGAAACGTAATTTCCGGCAGCATCTATTTCTTCCGCACCCGGAAAACTCATTTCACCTTCTCCCGTCCCCACGATCTTTCCGTTTTCAATCAGCAAAGTTCCGTTTTCAACTATTCGAAAAGGAGTAATCAGTTTTCCGTTTGTAATTTTTATCCGCTTCATTGTATTCCTTTCTTTTATTTTTCAGAAAAATTAAGCCAGCGCTTTTACTGCCGGTTTCCAACGCTTTACGCGATAACCGTAAGCCGCAAAGAAAACCAGGTATATATAACACGGAATCAGGATCATGTATGCCGAACGCACACTAAAATGATCGGCCATTATTCCGTACAAAACCGGTGTAAGCGCGTTACCACACAAGCCCATGATCATAATGGAAGAACCCAGTTTGGTGAAACGTCCGAGTCCTTTGATGGCCAGCGGCCAAATGTTGGCAAATATCAGTGAATTGGGTAATCCCAACGCTGCCAAAAGCCAGATGGAAACATCGGTCTGGTGCCCGAACACATTTACTTGCCCGCTAAACACAAGCACTCCTCCCGAAAGAACCAGCCCCATGATGGTACAAACCAGCAAAGCATTGCGCTGATTGATATAGCGGGGAATTGTGATCACCCCAATAAAATAACCGCACATGGTAGCTCCCAGCACGTACGATGGAAATACTTTGGCTTCCAGCAAATCGAGCCCCATCGTTTGCGCATAACCAATAATGGTATCAATGGCAATAATCTGAGACCCAACGTGAAAGAAAATGGCCAGCGCCCCCAGAATCAGGTATGGAAACTGAAAGATGCTGGTTTTACTGTGTTCACCTTCTGCCAGTTCTTCCTTGTTTGATTGCTCAGTATTTAACTCGGGCAGCGGCGAAAAACGGACCAGCAGTCCCACCGCGATCAACATTGCTCCCAGCACCGAATACGGAAGAATCACCCGTCGGATAAGCTCATCCAGCAAATGGTTTTTCTCGGCAACTGAAAGCGTACCGCTTTCGAGCGTACGGAACAATTCGCTGTCGGTTACTTTCAACACAACGGCCGCAAAAATAAGCGGCGCCAAAATACCGGCCACTTTGTTACAGATTCCCATGATGCTGATGCGCTGTGCGGCCCTTTCAATCGGCCCCACAATGGTAATATACGGATTAGCCGCCGTTTGCAACAAAGCCAGTCCGGTTCCAATCAGAAATAAACCTGTCAGAAATACAGGATAGGCGCGGCTAAGAGCTGCCGGCACAAACAGGAATGCCCCGAAAGCCATGGCAAAAAAGCCCATCATCATCCCTTTTTTAAATCCCACCTTTTCCAGCAAAAAGGAAGAAGGTACCGACATAAAAAAGTAGGCCACATAAAAGGCAAAAGCCACCAAATAGGACTGAAAATGCGTGAGTTCACAGGCTATTTTAAAATACGGTATCAGAATGGCATTGACCCAGGAGACAAAGCCAAAAATAAAAAACATTAAGCCAAGTATGGCGATAGATATAAAGGATGTTTTGTTCTTCATCAGTTTAAAATTGTTTGTTTTGAATGGTTTCCCAGGAGTGCGGGAATACTCCCATTTATGATTCGTTTCTGTTTAGTTTTATACAATTCTCCTGTTCACCTCGTCCCACTCCATTCTTCGTTTCTCGACGTAGGACCGATGAGCCATAATACAGGTTATACCTTCTTCAAAAGCCATATCGATGTTGGCACTGGTGGTCCCTCCGTTTCGGATGCAGTTCAGCCATTCGCGCAGGTGCAGGTGCGTAACATCCACCGCCCGCCCGTTAAGCGTAGTGGTGGTAAGTCCGCGGGAAGCATAGTATTTCTCGGAAGCCGAACTCACCGCATCAATCTGCTGCGAAGCCGGATTGTAGGTCAACAAAGGCGAACCGGTGTCAATGGCTCCCGATTTAATCTGCTCCCGGTAACGGGTTGAGCCCGAATCGGCATGGATAATCACATTGTTTCCAAGCTCCATCGAGGCATCGTGCCCCATAAAAACCCTTCCCCTGCTGCGACTTGACGCAAGGTTACCGCTGTACATCAGCGTTAATTCCTTTTCAGGGTACTCAAAAACACAATGAAGCGAATCAGGCATTTCCCGCCCGTCTTTCCAGTAATACACGCCGCCCGAAGAAACCACCGATTTAGGAATTCCTACTCGCAGCAGCTGATTTACCGCATCAAATTCATGCGTGAATAACTGACCGATCATTCCGGAATCATAGTCGAACCATTTGGTCCAGTTATAAAACCTTTCGACACTGAACGGAACCTCAGGCGCTGCTCCAAGCCACTGCTTCCAGTCGATTACTGTTTCATCACCGGGCTTGAGGTTTCCCTTTGCGTCGAGATGCCTGACCCAGGCACCGTTGGCAGAATTCCGGTTGGAGGTGGTTTCAATCAAGGTAATTTTCCCAAGAATATTCTTTTTGACAATTTCTTTGGCTTGTTGAAAAACCACACTTTGCGGAATCTGATGCCCCAGCTGAAAGACAACCGGACTGTTTTTTACCGTTTCGTACAACTCGTTGAGTTCCGCTTCGTGCAGTGCCGCGCTTTTCTCACAATAGATATGCTTACCCGCTTTTGCGGCATCGGTTGCAATACGTGCATGATGATGATCGGGAGTGGCAATAATTACCGCATCGATTTCTTTGTCGGCCAGCATCTCCTGATAGGTCCGATAGCGTTTAACCGGTAACTTCGGTGCTGTCTCCCCTCCCGGACGTGTATAGTTTCCGGCAGTGGCCAGTCCGTTTTCAGCATGGTTGTCAAAAACATCGCAAATACCCGTTATGGCCACATCCAGGTACTCCTGTTCCAGCCAACTGTTGAGAGTATTTTTTTGCTGACGTGTTTTCACATCATCCGGATGCATAAATCCCAACGCATTCGACAACTGTCTGCCACGGGTACCAAAACCAATAAACCCAACACGGATCAATTCTCCCTGTGATTTTTTTTGTCCGTAATCAGATTTAGGAAGCTCCAGAGAATCCAGGCCCAAATCTTTTATGATTGAACTTTTCTTCGAAAGATCGTAATCGCGTTTATTGAGTAAGCCGACTCCAAACAAACCCAAAACAGGCAGTCCGGCCATTGCTTTCAAAACAGTTCTTCGTTTCATATCCCGGTTTAAACCGGTATTTTCCTGCTGCAAAGCTCCCTGATCCGTTTTTTTATCACTCATATTATTTCTCCTCCTTCTTTATTGTGAACCGACCAAGCAGCGCATCCAAACCAAGGATACTGCCGGTTGGAAACAAGGCAAGCACAGCCAGTGCAAAAGCCTCGATCAGCGTTTTATTGACAATCAGATTGTTTCCATCAGCTGGCAGTGAATACTCGATACCCACCAACGGAGGACAATTCAGGTAATAAACTACCAGCAGCACAAATCCAGACACGGCAGCAACTCGGAAAAACATCCCCAGGATAAGTCCCAGGCCAATGGCAATCAGCCCCCAGGTATTGAGAAAATCAACCGTACTCAGGATGTTTGGATTAGTAACAACCCAATCAGCAAACCCGGAAAGTATCCATTGCGACTCTTTTAAAAAGCCAACGGACGACCATTGGGGGTTTAGCAGTTTTGCCACCCCCTCGTACAGCAAATGCCATCCGATCAGAAAGCGCAAAGCCACCAGAAACGTTAGCTGCCAACGGGTATAGTTGTTCTTCATTTTACTCATTTAACTAAAAATAAATCGCCAAAACTACAGCTTCATTTCCCAGCCTTTTTGATAGTCGCGCGCCCACAATTTATTAGCTTCCTTGTCTTTGATGATGTGACCGTTTGTTGGGTCAATATCCAATGACCGGCCTACGCGTTGTGCGATGTTTCCTAATTGCACCAGCAAAGTACTTTTGTGACCGGAGTCGATATCGGAGCTAAGCGCTTCTCCTTTGGTTATGCCGCCAAAAAAGTTCTGAATATGCAAGGCATCCAACTGCTGAGCAGGACTGGCTGCATTACGCGGATCAATTTTTTCCTTGTCCTCTACTTTACTGATCTCTTTCCCGGCCAGGTCATAAACCGTATAACCATTACCGCCGGTAATCAGCAACGAACCTTTGTCACCGTAGAACATGGCTCCTACTGACGATCCTTCAATGCTGCGGGCATTACAGCTGCGGCCTTCCCAGGTCATTGTGAAGCCTTCTTCGAAATCCATGCTGATCACCTGTGTATCCGGTGTTTCCCAATCATCCTGAAAGTGGAACCTTCCGCCATTTGAGCTAACACGTATCGGGTAATTAACATCCATACCCCAGCGTAACAAGTCAACCATATGCGTTCCGTTGTTCAGGGCTTCGCCTGTTCCCCACTGCCAGAACCAGTGCCAGTTATAATGTACATAATTGTCTTTGAACTGCATACGCGGAGCTGGGCCCTGCCACAATTCCCAGTCTAACCATTCCGGAACGGCTGACAATTTTCCAACACCGATGGATGGCCGTTTATTTGTATACCAGCTTTTGCCAAAATACGGTTTACCAATGGCGCCTGATTTAATTTCTTCTATTGCCTTGATCACATTGGGCCATGAGCGACGCTGGTTTCCCATTTGCAAAATACGGTTGTAACGACTGGCAGCTTCTACCAGTATCTCGCCCTCGGCAGGACTGTGACTACATGGTTTTTCAAGGTAAACGTGCTTCCCGGCTTTCAGGGCCAGCAAAGCAGCCGGAGCGTGCCAGTGGTCGGGTGTTGCGATAATTATCGCATCCATGTCTTTATCTTCCAGTGCCTTTCTGAAATCACCAAAAGACTTCGGACGACTGCCGGTAATCTCGTTAATGCTGCTCACACATTTCTCCGCAGCCCTGCTATCCACATCGCTAACCGACATCAGGTTGCAATTTTTCTGCATCGCAAAGTTTTTCGCCAAAGCCAATCCTCTGGAGTTAACCCCCATGGCACCAACATTAATTCGCTCGTTAGCACCCACCACATTGCGGTAGTTTTTGGCTGCGAATCCCGGCAATACTCCACCCAGTGATAAAGCGGCGGTTCCCAACACTGTCGTTTTTATAAAGGTTCTTCTATCTTTTTCCATGATTTATCGTTTGATTGTTATAATTTGATTTTCTTCTTACTTTCTTTTTCAGCCTTTTTCATCACGTCTTCCATCGAAACAGGGATGCCGCCTTTTTTCTTGCTCCAATCGGCAGCCTCCATAAAGGCAAGTATTTCAAGTGTTTCTTCTTTTGGGAAAGGCAAAACGCCCGACTCAAAGAAACGGACAATTTCCTCGAGCAAAGGATTGTAACCGTTGTAAGATCCCAAGGTGATGATGTCTTTCTCTCCAAACACAATTCCTCCATAACCGGCTTTTCCTCCACGCAATCCGCGGAATGAACCGATTCTTCCGTCTGCCCATGTACCAATGGCCATGTCGGTATCGGCGGTAGTTACACGCACTACGGTTTTACAACCGGTTCCCATGGCGGTAAACAAAGGTTCAACTCCATGAATTCCGTACCAAAAGAAGTCAGGATGCGTCGGTTCCAACTTACAGGGACTAAACGTTTCAGCCCCTAATACTTTTCCCGCTTTTCCACTGGTAACTTCATCCATTTTAACAATGTAACGCAGCGAAGAAGCCGAGAAAACCGGCACATTATAATGTTCGGCTGCATCAAAGATTGCCATGGCATCGCTTAACGATGCTGCCATCGGTTTGTCAATAAACAATCGTTTTCCGGCTTTCAGCACCGGCAAAGCCTGCTCAAGGTGACGGCGTCCATCGTTTGTTTCCAGCAACACAACATCTACCTTGGTCAGCAACTCTTCGATAGAAGCAACAATTTCCACATCGTAATTTTGTATTTCCTTGGTATAACCTTCAATCCTCTCCACAGAAGACTGAATATCCAAACTTCCCTGCGGATAAGCAGCCACTACTTTATATCCCAGAAAACTATCCCCGGCAGTAGGGCTATTCATTGCTTTTGTAAATGCAATACTGTGCGAAGTATCCAGACCAATAATGCCTACCCTTTTCCCTTTTGTTACATTTTGCGCTATGCCAAAGCCACTCAAAAGAGCCATTACTGTCAGCAATACTCCTGCTTTAATAGAAATCCATCTTTTAGTCATAATATCTTTTTTTGGTTTATCATTTTATTGATTCAGGTCTGCTATTACGGTTTCAAAAAATAGCTAAAAAACTGGTAAATCTGGTCATTCGATTCTTTATTTGGAGAATGCTCGGGCCGATTAGTCATTGCCACCCGCTTTTCATATCCGAGCAACGCATTCACTTTTATGGTATGATTTAAGGGCACCCAACGCTCCGGAGGATCTTCCGAACCTCCCGACACCAGGAAGGGACGGGGAGCCATCAGGGCATGAAGTTCAGTCAGATTGTATCCTTCTTCTCTTAGTTTCAGGTAAAGCCCCTTTGCCGGGTTGTCTTCCGTAATTAATCCCCGCTGCCGCCAGGGTTTGGGATGATAACCCAAATACCATGGTTCCCAGTAGTTTACTGACGGACGTGATTCTTCGAAAACAATTCCGGGATCGGACCAAACGGCACATGCAAACTTCTCGTACAAACACGATGCAAACATGGCCCATTTTCCGCCAAATGAATGCCCTGCAATGCCAATCCGGGTAGAATCAACACCGTCAACCTTAGCCAGAACGTTCCAGGCATTGGCCGCAGCGTAGGCCAGCATCGACAACGGCTGAACCTGCGCGTTGTCAATTGAAGGATAATACAACGAGAAGTTATTGGCCTTTGAAGCTTCCCGTGTTCCGATAGACAAAGTAATAAAGCCTCGTTGACTCAGCTGCCAGGCAAAATCGCGGTATGGCTTCGTCCCCCCTCCAATGGAAGTCTCGGGTTCATAAAAAACCGTAATCACTGCCGGTTTCGGTCCTTCACCATCGGGTACCAGCAGATATCCGTCGGTTGTTTCGTTGGGAGTCCAATAAAACCGAACATGATGTTGCGTAATATTTTCCCAACGGGTTGTTTCCAGGTATTCCAACTCCTGATCGTTAATAATAGCCGGCCATTCACCCATCATTTCGTGCCAGCGATCGAGTATTTCGTTTCTGCGTTTACTCCATTGCCCTGCTGTTTCTACCGGTGTACCATCATAGAAATTCAACGGAGAACGAAATTCACCGTACTCTTCTGCAAATCTATCTGGAGGTGTAAAAATTGAATCAGGTAGCTGACCTGCCGAATCCTGTCCGACAAGACCACTATCTTCTGCATTACAGAATATATCCGCCAGTGATCCTCCTGTTTTTGCATCAGAACCTAAGCCCCAAAACAAAAGGGAAGCAAGCGCTACACCCACCAGAAAAAGCACAACTATCATTCGTTTTCTCATAGTATGGAAATTTTTCTATGCTTTGACATCCCCGTAATGATCAACAAAAATAAAAAACAAAAAACATTACGCAATCGTTTGTGTAAATAAAAACACATATTTTGTGAGAAATATTTTCACGAATAGAACTGCATGTAACTATTTAAAAACAATCGTTTGTCTTGCCAAGCAAAAAAAAATGATTAAAATCAATGCCCTAATTAACGTTGCGCTCCCCACTAAGCGTAGAATCCCTTACAACCAAATCATTTCGGACAACAATGGTTTCTGACGCAATATCCTGCTGAGGGTCTTCAATTTGGCGGATAACCATGCGTGCTGCTGCCTGCCCCATTTCAAAAGCATGGTCGTCGATTGTAGTCAGGGCCGGTTCCACAATCAATGACGAAGGCGTATTGCTGAAACCAATTACAGCCACATCACCCGGGACTTTCAGTCCAAATCTTTTAACTTCCTGAATAACACTTATCGCACTGGTATCATTGGAGCAAAATATTCCATCCGGACGAGCTTGCATTTCCAAAAACTTACGGGCCGCCAAGATTCCCTCTTCCCTGCTAAGATCTTCGGTGTAGGAAATCAGTTCATCTTCCGGCAAGATACCGTTCTTGCGCAAAGCTTCCTGGTAGCCCCGCAAGCGGTCCCTGAAAATTGCCATGTGTTGATTACCGGCAACATGTGCAATTCGCTTGCAACCGATGGAGATCAGATGCTCGGTTGCTTTCACCGCTGCCCCAAAATCATCGATGACCACCTTGTGTGTTTCAAGTTCGTAGCACACCCTGTCAAAAAAAACCAGCGGCACATTGTTGTTTTTAAAGGCGTTTAAATGATCATAATTATTTGTTTCCATGGCCAAACAAGCAATCACTCCATCGGCCTGACTGGCCATTAACATGCGCGCGTTTTCTTTCTCTCTTTCGTAGGAGTTGTTCGACTGAAAAATAACCACATAATACCCGGCCTTACTGGCAACCTCCTCAATTCCGCTGATTGCCAGCGACTGAAAATGCCTGTCAATACGGGGAATAATTACGCCAATCAGGTTGGTTTTATTCCTCCGGAGATTTGCAGCAAGCGAGTTGGGGTAATACCCCATTTTTTTAGCCAGTTTCTGCACTTCCGAGGTAGTCTTCTTCCCGATGCTCGGATGATTTTGCAAAGCCCTGGAAATTGTAGATGGTGAAACATTCAACTTCTCTGCAATTTCCTTGATTGTGACTTTTGATTTCTTCATGATTTGAAGCGATAATATTAAACCAAAGCGCAAAATAAATTAAAACCCACACATATACACCATCCACGGTCAACTTAAAATTACCGGAGATCCGATAAAATCCAAAGCATGCACAAAAAAAGATCATCATAAACAAATATTGTATACACAATCAAACTATTCAGGAGAACCAACATTCAAACGCTTTGCTTGCCGGAGAAAGGGCAATAAAAAAAGCCTCACAAAATGTGAAGCTTTCTTTTCGAGCGCAAACTCCCGAACACCGGAACGCCCCCGATCTGTCGGCTGACGGATCGCGCTCAACCAACTGAGCGAAAAATAAAAAGGCTACACATTTTTGTGCAGCCTTTTACTGGAGCGAGAAACGGGACTCGAACCCGCGACCCCGACCTTGGCAAGGTCGTGCTCTACCAACTGAGCTATTCTCGCATTTGGTACCCGGAGGGGGACTTGAACCCCCACGAACATAATGTTCATTGGATTTTAAGTCCAACGTGTCTACCATTCCACCACCCGGGCATCCTTATGTTTTTGAACGACGGGTAGGTGACGTCCCAATCCTTCTCCCGGATTAGGGATAGACATTTCCTTCCCTTCTTTATATGAGCGAGAAACGGGACTCGAACCCGCGACCCCGACCTTGGCAAGGTCGTGCTCTACCAACTGAGCTATTCTCGCATATCTTTAAGAACGTTTTTCAAAAGCGTTGCAAATATATTGCTATTTTTTAATCTCGCAAAATATAAATGCACAGCTTTATTTGATTCCGGTTAATTTCTTTATTTCATTCAGCTTATTCAAGGCCTCCAGCGGGGTCAGATTGTTTACATCCAAACCTGCGATCTCATCTCTAACCTGCTTCAAAACAGGATCATCGAGCTGAAAAAAGCTCAACTGCATTCCTTCCCTGTTCTCCCCGATCTCTTCCAAAGGTTTTGCCAGACTTTCCTTTTCTTTTCCGCCTTCCAGCTTTTTTAATATCTGTTCGGCCCGTTTTATCACCGACCTTGGCATCCCGGCCATCGCTGCCACATGGATACCAAAGCTGTGGTTACTGCCTCCACGCACCAGTTTCCGAAGGAAAATCACCTTATTCGCCACTTCCTTGATTGACACATTGTAGTTTTTCACCCGTGGAAAAGCTCCTTCCATTTCATTCAATTCGTGGTAATGCGTGGCAAAAAGCGTTTTGGCTTTTGCATACGAATGTTCATGCAGATGCTCCACAATCGACCAGGCAATGGAAATACCATCGTAAGTCGAAGTTCCGCGCCCCAGTTCATCAAACAGAATCAGGCTGCGGTTCGAAACGTTGTTCAAGATGCTGGCTGCTTCATTCATCTCCACCATAAAGGTAGATTCGCCCAGCGAAATATTATCGGAGGCGCCTACACGCGTAAATATCTTGTCAACAAAACCTATTTTGGCAACCTCTGCCGGCACAAAACTTCCCATCTGCGCCAGCAAAACAATCAAAGCCGTTTGCCGTAGCAAAGCCGATTTACCGGCCATGTTGGGCCCCGTAATGATGATGATCTGCTGATCATCCTGATCCAGTTTAACATCGTTAGAGATGTACGACTCCCCAATCGGCAACTGGTGTTCAATTACCGGATGTCGGCCGTTTTTGATGTCAATCTGGGCGGTTTCGTTTACCTCGGGCCTAAAATATTTATATTGAACCGCACACGACGCATACGACAACAAACAATCGATCCGCGCCAAAATATTTGAATTTAACTGAATAGCGGAAATGTATTCCGACAAAGCCATTACCAAATCGCTAAACAACCTGCTCTCCAATACCTGTATCTTCTCTTCGGCCCCCAGAATTTTTGATTCGTATTCTTTTAGCTCTTCGGTAATGTAGCGCTCGGCATTTACCAGTGTTTGCTTGCGAATCCACTCCTCGGGAACCTTGTCTTTATGTGTATTCCGAACCTCGATGTAATAACCGAAAACATTGTTGAACCCCACTTTCAATGAAGAAATTCCGTGTTTCTCGCTTTCGCGTTGTTGTATTTTCAACAGATAATCTTTCCCCGAATAGGCCAGCGAGCGTAGGTCATCCAATTCTGCCGAAACACCTTCAGCAATCACTTTTCCTTTCTGTACTGCGGTTGGCGGATCGGCTGTAATTTCTTTATGAATCCGGTCGCGGATCAAAGTACATGTATTCAGTTGTTCAGCAAAACGGTTCAACGCCGGATTTTCAACGGCGGCACAGGCTTCTTTTATCGGGCCAATGGCATTCAGCGCATTCATCACCTGTACCACTTCGCGCGGGTTAATTCTTCCCACGGCCACTTTTGAAATAAGCCGTTCCAGATCGCCAATCTGCCGCAAATGTTCTTCCAGGTTTTCTTTTACATCTGGCCTTTTCAGCAACATCTCAACCACTTCCAAACGCTCGTTTATCGGACCGACCTCCTTTAAAGGCAGCGCCATCCAGCGTTTCAACAAGCGGGAGCCCATCGGCGAAATGGTTTTATCGATCACCTCAATCAGCGACCTGCCACCGTCGTGAATGGGCGCAAAAAGTTCCAGGTTCCGAATAGTAAACCGGTCCATCCAAACATAGTGTTCCTCTTCAATCCGGCTCAATCCCGAAATATGGCTCAAATGCTGATGCTGGGTGATATCAAGGTAATGCAACACTGCTCCGGCAGCAATCACCGCCATTTGCAAGGATTGCACACCAAAACCTTTTAGCGAGCTGGTTTCAAAATGCCGGGTCAGACGATCGCTGGCCGCATCGCTGGTATAAACCCAGTCTTCGAGGTTAAAGGTGTAGTATTTTGATCCGAACAGGGCCTGAAAATCATTTCCTCTTCCCCGCTGATAAAGCACTTCTTTGGGTTGAAACGAGGACAACAGTTTATCAACGTACTCGTGGGTACCTTCCGCTGCCAGAAATTCCCCGGTCGAAATATCAAGAAATGCCACACCGGCGCGTTTTTTATCAAAATGAACCGATGCCAGAAAGTTATTTTCCCGGTTTTCGAGAATATTATCGTTGATGGAAACTCCCGGAGTAACCAACTCCGTAATTCCCCTTTTTACAATTTTCTTGGTGAGTTTCGGGTCTTCGAGCTGCTCACAAATGGCCACCCGCTGCCCGGCACGCACCAGTTTGGGCAAATACGTATCAAGCGCATGGTGCGGAAATCCGGCCAGTTCCACATAACTGGCTGCTCCGTTTGCCCGGCGTGTAAGTGTTATACCTAAAATCTCGGCAGCTTTAATGGCGTCTTCACCAAATGTCTCGTAGAAATCACCCACACGAAACAACAAAATAGCTTCCGGATGCTTGTCCTTGATGTCGTAATATTGCTTCATCAAAGGTGTTTCCACATATTTTTTCGATCCTGTCAAATCAATCTGTTTTTTGAACGAAACAAAGATAAAAGTTTAGCTACGGAAAGGAAATCTGCGGCCTGATTGTTCAAAGATTTTTTTCAACAATACAACAACCCAAAGAGACAAAAAAAGCAGAACACTTTTGTATCCTGCCCTCTAAACTCGTACCAACCAATCAGTGCCATGCACCAAGCACGGCTCCCATTATGATGTAGATAACCAGGTAATACCCCACATTAATCAGGTACAATTTGAATGGCTTTCGCTCGTACAACACATCGTTCAAGCGGCTGGTGCCAATCCAAAACAAGGCAATCATAAAACCGGCAAAAATACCAAAGTGCATGTCGGCTTCGCTTCCGATAAACATGGCAATGGCAAAAGCGGCCAAAGCAGTGGCAATGTAGTTGATAATCATGATCAAAGGCATGGACATTCCGCCACCTTCTCGCAACATTTCTTCGGTGAAACCATTTAGCTTCATCCACTGTTTTCCAAACAAAGGTCCGTACCACAGCCAGCCCACGACAAATGCACTTAGAGCAGCCACCAATACCGCCCAAACATTGATTGAAGAAAGAATTTCAGACATATTCATACTTATAGGTATTAAATTAGACGCTAATTAAATTACGATATTCAATTCTTTTTCCAATCTTTGTACCCAAATATTTTCAGGAAACGTGTCGTGCAACAAAGCATGTAACATGTTGAGATTAAAACGTGGAGAGGATATATGAGTTGTAACGGATGTTCATTTAACAACGATTCGACCAATACAGTAAAAGGATATGACTGGCTGAGCGATCTGCCGGACACCTCAGATAAATCAGATATTGTTGAAGTCAAATTCAAAACTACTCGGAAAGAGTATTTTAAAAATATAGACCGACTGCCGGTAAAAAGAGGCGACAAAATAGTAGTTGCCACATCACCCGGTCATGATGTGGGCGAAGTGACCCTAACCGGTTATCTCGCGGAGAAGCAATTTAAACTTCGCATAAAAAACCCGTCGCGCTACACGCTGAATCCTGTTTACAGGAAGGCCACCGAATCGGATATCGAGAAATTGAAGGAAGCCCGCGGACGCGAAAAGGAAACCATGATAAAAGCACGTCAGGCTGCAGCAGAATTGGGGCTTGATATGAAAATCGGAGACGTTGAATATAGGGGCGACAACAAAAAAGCCATTTTTTATTACATCGCCGAAGGACGTGTTGATTTTCGCGAGCTGATCAAAATTTTTGCGCGTGATTTTCGCATCAAAATTGAGATGAAGCAGATTGGTGCCCGACAGGAAGCCGGGCTGGTAGGCGGAATCGGATCGTGTGGCCGCGAGCTTTGCTGTTCAAGCTGGCGTACCGATTTTTCCAGCATCTCGTCGGAAGCAGCCTTGCGTCAAGGCTTGTCACCATCGGCACAGAAAATGGCCGGTGCCTGTGGAAAACTAAAATGCTGTTTGCTGTACGAACTCGATGCATACGTGGAAGCCGGCAATGAATTCCCAAGAGAACTGCTCGACCTGGAACTGGCCAAAGGAATCGCCAAACCATTCAAAACCGATTACCTGAAAAAAGAAATCTGGTATGCACTTGCAGGAAGTATGGGAACCACTTTCAACCTTTCTCTGAAACAGGTAAAAGACATTATTCAGCAAAACAAACGGGGAATACAACCTGAAGTTGACCTGCTTGGGAAGAAAGTAAAAGAATCGAGCCAGATGGAAGTAACGCTGGATGGCGAACTCGACCGTTTCGACAAGAAAAAAGCGCGAAACAAAAGCAAGGAACGCCGCGGCAGCAACAGGGGCCCGAGAAACAACCAGCAAGAAAAAAGAAACCCTCAACAGGAAAAGAGAAATAACCCGCAGGAAATGCAAAATCAGCAGGAAAAAGGCGCATCGAACAACAGGAACCAACGCAATAGAAACCGGAAACCAAAGTTTAAAGCAAATAAGAAAGCCGAATAAATCTATTTTTTTCGGATCAACGTCATACCATCGCGTAGCGGAAGTAACACCTTCTCTACGCGATTGTCGTTTTTAATGAGCGCATTGAACGCCAGTATTCCCTGGGTTTGAAAATCATCTGCCCGGGGCTCATCCAACACCTTTCCACTCCAGAGTGTGTTATCTGCAATGATAAAAGCGCCGCTTCCCAAACGAACGATCAGCAGATTGTAATACTCCACGTATTCGCGTTTATCGGCATCAATAAAAACCAGGTCGAATTTTTCGTTTAAAGTCGGGATAATTTCGAGCGCCGAACCGATGCGTTGTTCCACCTGATCCTGAATTCCGGCTTTTTTGAAATATTTTGCTGCCAGCGATTCCAACTCGTCGTCAATTTCGATGGTTACAATTTTTCCATCAGCCTGCAATCCTTTTGACAAGCAAATGGCCGAATAACCGGTGAAGGTTCCCAGCTCCAGAACGTACTTGGGTCGGATCATCCGGGAGATCATTGCCAGCACCTGCCCCTGCAGATGCCCCGACAACATACGGGCTCCCAGCACTTTCAAGTGCGTTTCACGATCAAGTTCCTTCAGAATATCATCTTCCTCATCAATATGGCTCAGAATGTACTGATCAATGTCCTTTTGCCGGTTCATTTTCGAAAGTTTTCAGATTACTTATAAATCAGCGTACTCATCTGGTCTTTATCCAAAACAATGTTCGCAGCTTCCAGTAATTGCTCAGCGGTAATCTCTTCAATGGTTTTAAAAACCACCCGCAATGGGTCTACCTTGTCGTACAAGAGGTAACTTTTCCCGATCGAGAGCATCATATCGTCACGACTTTCTGTCGCCACCGCAATCTGACCGATCAGTTGTTTTTTAGCCCTGCTGAGTTGCAGTGCGCCCAACTTTTTATCACGCAGCAGGTCAAACTCTTTCAGAACCAGAGCAAGTGCCTTATCAAGGTTTTCCTTATCCGTTCCGAAATAGACGTTAAAAAGCCCCGTATCAGAATAAGCCGTATAACCCGACTCTACGTTGTAAGCCATTCCACGGCGCTCGCGCAATGCCAGGTTCAGACGTGAATTCATGGCCTGACCACCCAGAATATTGTTCAGCAAAACCATTACGGTACGCTGCGGATGACAAGCATCGAAAGCAATGTTTCCGATAATACAGTGCGACTGAAAAGTATCTTTCTGAATAATTTGCTGCTGCGGCTTGTAGTTTTCAAATTTTATGCGGGAGTTGCTCCGGAGTTTGGCCGGTACCGCACCAAAATATTTCTCCAGCATTTTTACCAGCACACCAAAATCCACGTTCCCCACCGAGCTGATCACCATCTGGTCGGTGTGGTAATTGTTTTCGATAAAACGAAAAATGGAGTCGCGGGTAAAAGACCGAAGGTTCTTTTTTGTCCCCAGAATATTGCGTGCAATGGGATGGCCGTCAAAAACCAGCTCTTCAAACTCATCAAAAATCAATTCAGAAGGCGAATCCTTGTACGAATTGATTTCCTCCACCACTACTTCTTTTTCGCGCTTCAGCTCCTTCTCGGGATAAACACTGTTAAAAAGAATATCCGCCAGCAACTCGGCTGAGCGCTCATAATATTCGGTCAAGAAAGTAGCGTAGAGCACGGTTTCTTCTTTGGTAGTGTATGCATTCAGCTCTCCCCCCACTCCTTCAATCCGGCTCAGAATATGAAAAGCCTTCCGTTTTTGCGTTCCCTTAAAAACCGAGTGCTCGATAAAATGAGCCAGGCCATGTTCTTCTTCCAATTCATCACGCGAGCCCGCATTGATCAGCACTCCCAGGTGGCCCACCGGCGAATCGGTAAACTGGTGGATAATGCGAATCCCATTCCCCAATGTATGTGTCAGAAAATCAGTCTCTACCATTATGTATTATAATCAGCCTGCAAAAGTAAGAAAAGTATTCAATTGCAAAGTCAGGATTCCGGGGAATCCCTAAAATGATCACATCCGGCGCAGGGCAAGAGAAACAAAGAAGGATTTTTTTTCAAATTCTACATTTTTTCTTTGGAGTTTCAAAAAAATGTCTACTTTTGCAACACCAAAATAAAGGGGTGCCATAGCTCAGTAGGTAGAGCAACGGACTGAAAATCCGTGTGTCCTTGGTTCGATCCCGAGTGGCACCACTTAAAGAACAAAATAAAGCTCTGTAAATCAATGATTTATGGAGCTTTTGATTTTATCAGGGGACAATTGAGAGGACAATTCGAATTCATTTATCACTTACCCCAGAAACATTAGTTTTATAAAACACCTCCAAAAAACCTAAGTCTTTGTCAACAAAAAACTCATATACATCATCAATCCCGATTAAAAAATTCTCTTTTGGTATTTTATTGAGCAAATAATTATTCTCATACAATGCGACGTTCCTTTCTTTAAAATCAATGTGATATTTATCTTCCTGATACCCTTTTCCGCTACTATCTCTAAATTTAATCCTATCGATAAGCAATGACACCGTAGAATCAAGTTCAGCCAACAATTTTCTTTTGATTAAACAAATCCTAAAACCTGCTGGAGCTGAATCTATATATCTCAACATATATGATTTTTCCAGATCAGCGATAAATGATTTATCAATTTGGGTATACAAACCCGCATCAACTATACTAATCCGCTTAAGTAACTCTGTAGTCTTATGTGTATATTTTGATTTATCCTGCGCAAACAGTAGTATCGCTTTGAAATACTTTTCTACAGCGGTATTTGCCATAATAGCACCTTGCAACAAGAGATCATGATTAATCAATATACGAGCAGACATATAATCATCATATCCAGCCCTTAAAAACCCTTGAATTCCAAAAGCCTCAGATTTGAGAAGTTTTTTTGTTTGAATATTGCTTGTCATAATTAAATTCGACATCTAACTGAAATTCAAATTACAGGTTTTATTACTCTCTTCTGATTTTTTGAGATTAGTAATCAACACTACGACTCACTATTTTGGATGTCAATATTTCTTTTTTGCGTCAACATTTCTATACACATCGGTATTCCTGAGGATTCTCTTTGAATAGAAGATAAACAATCGTGACTTCCCTCCTCCAATCTGTATTTTTTCGGCAACTTAGCTCTTGAAGAAGCTGTAAGTTTCCAATCGAATCTCCTTAAACTTAGATACAATTGCCGATTAATAAAATAATCTAATTCTTCAGCATACTTATCAACTTGTGTATAGTAAAAAGCAGATACCCATCCATCAAATACATTATGTACCTTTTTTAATAATGTTAATACATTATATTCGATTCTACCATTACACACATCTCGGATTTTACTTTTAAATCTATCAACATTTTCTCTTGACGGATAGTATCTAATCCCGTCAAATGTTATTGACAAAAAATCATATGTTGTATTCTTAGCCTCTACTATCTTTGTCTTCTCCTTTTCCTCCATAGAATGAATCCTGAGTCCTAAGTCATGACAAACAGATACACTATCCTTGTATGCTCGCATAGCTTCTTCTGTGCTTTTACATAGGACTACAAAGTCATCAGCATACCTAACTAATTTATGCCCCTTATCCTTTAAGAACATGTCGAATGGGGAGAGATATAAATTTGACAATAAAGGTGACAATGGATTTCCTTGAGGAATCCCTTTATTTAATCCATCAAAATAATGTCTGCGATCTTTGGGAATCGATTCGAGACCTCCAATCTTCTGATTTAAGGCTAAAGTTATTAGTTCATTTAAACTCGTATCTGGCAAAGCAGGAAAGACCTGTTCCTTTAAAACTCGTTCTTTATCTACTTCTCCAAAGAAATTCACCAAATCAGCTTCAAGCACAACATCATATCCATTCGTGTAGTGCTCTACTATCTTTTCCACTGCATCTTTGATGCCAAGTTTCTTTTGATATGCAAAACTTAGTCCTTCACTTTTGGCTATTATCTCTTTAAACTGTTCCTCAAGCTCAATAGCTATCGATTTCAAAACTAATCTATCAGCAACAATGGGAACTTGAAGTGGTCTAAATTTCCCATTTGACTTTGGTATGAGGACCGCTCTACTTTGGGTAAATTTGTATTTACCTTCTCTTAACCGTCGCGAGATTGAGTTTATTTTATCGTCAATATTTGCGGCGAATTCTTCAATAGATACTTTATCCATTCCATGAGATAGCCTATTCATTTTGTTCAGCTTACCCCATGCATTGAGTAGATTAGCCTCAGATGAAATTTTGTATAAAAGGGTATTTTCCATATAAACTGCGCTTGTGTTGCAAAGACCTATTGGAAGACAAACAAGTCGTATGACAGCCCTTACAATATAGACACAGAACAACTGAAGGACAAACACAGTCCAATGACCAAAGTCGTTCGGACAATTATTGCCATAAGATGTTCTTGGGCAATCCTGACGATAGGTTTATGAGTGAACCTAAAGTCGAACGCAAAGCCGAATCGAAATTCGACCGAATCCTCAACGGCGTTCAAGACTGCAATTTTTTGGATTGTCTCTCAATGCCAAACCTCAATTTACATAATTTACTCATTGTAAACAAATTTAGTGTTTTTTGTGACTTTTGCAAACTTTTTTGATTTTTTGCAATCTGCATCAAAATCGAGACTGATTGCCTGCTCTCTCTGCTCTTAAAAGAACTTGGTACCAATGTTTCCGTAGGTAATGAACTGTCATACACAGTGGCATCAAACGAGAACAGCACAGAACAACTGAAGGACAAACACAGTCCAATGACCAAAGTCGTTCGGACAATTATTGCCATAAGATGTTCTTGGGCAATCCTGACGATAGGTTTATGAGTGAACCTAAAGTCGAATCCAGCAATATTTTCAATGAACTGTAATACAAACCACAAACAACATACCACATTTTAACATTCCTCAGAATTATGTCAATATGGCGTTTTTACCAAATACCACAATTGAACACTCTCTTAAAATGGGACATACTGTCCATCGCCAAGCCATAAAATCCGTAATTAGAAATCCCATCAAACATATGTCAGGTTTTCATTTACAGTTCGACTGAATGCTATTCATATTCAAAACTGCTAAATATCGAATACTCTTTACATCTGTGACAGTACAAATACCTCCCTTTTAACCCTAAATCGCTAAACTGTTGTTTTATATTTAGTGGAAGATCCTTTTCATCTACTTCGATTCTCTCAAAACCGCAGTTTTTACAATTGTTATTTGTTGCCATCAAAAAGGCTAAGATTTCATTTTTGTCTTTTTCTGATATATACATTTTTGTTTTTTTTTAATTGTTGTAAATAATTTCATTAATCAAATCCAAGTCCTCAAATACCTTATCGTCAGGAGTAAATCTAAATCCTGTTACTTTGATAAAATCCTTTTCATACGGTTCAGTATATTTACTTTCATCAGTTGGTAAAAGACTTAGTATTTTTTCTTTATCCGATTCATCCAGGTTGATTGAAGTAAACAACCTCGAAACATCTCTTGAGCTATGCCAGGGCAAACGATAAAATTCAACATCATTCTTAGAAACATACTTTGCCAAATAGCTTATCAGCTTGTTTCTCTTCTTACCTACACGTTGAACATCAACACCGTTATATACTCCCACATCAACATCTTTTAATGCTTCATTTCCCTTTTTCTTTTCAGTCTTAAGAGCCGAAGCCATGAAACCGTTTACTACTCTAATATCCATAAAGTCATTAGTTAATAAATGGAAGTGAATTGTTCCATTATCTTGCCTCTCGGCAACCCACAAGTACGAGTTTAAATTTGCTCTACTCCTACAACGTGTAAGCCATGTATTAAAAACCTTATAAGAAGTTTCATCCGATAATCCCTGAGGGAAAGAAATTGAATAAAATGCTAAAAATTTCTTGCTCTTTTCAAGTCGTCCAAATGCATGACATTTTCTTTTTACTTTGGCCTTATTAAGTCGATAGGTCTTTTTACATTCTTCATCAATAATTACATCATCCAGAGAGAGATTATCCTTCTCGAATTGGCTTTCAAACGGATTAGGCTCATTATCCTTTTTCACTATCTTTTCAATTAATTCGCCCTCCTCCAACCTATATCTTGAAGAACCACTAAATTTTGATGCAATTGTGTTATTGTGCTCAACTTTTGATCTATAGCTTATACTTATTGTCATCTCAAAAAAGTTTGAAATATTCGGTATTAAATAAATCCAATAAAGGTTATTAAAGGTGAATATTAAAGGTTCCAAAATAAAGGGTTACAGGTAGGCAGGAACTTTGTTCCCGTTATAGAAGCGTTTCAAATACTCTCGTGTTCTTCTATTGTAAACATTTATATACATCCAATCAGAATGCTTTTCATCCAAGAATTTTGCAAAGCCATCCAACTTACCAACATAGGACCACTTTTTAACCTCTCCTGTTGACAGAAAGGCAACCACCGAGTAATCATTTTTATGCTTACCCATGATTATGCCCTCCTGTGTTTTAGGTTCATAACTTTGCTAAGAGATTTGTCAACCTCCTCAGCTTTATACAAAACTCTGTTTCCAATTCGATAGGATTGTAAGTGACCGATTTTAGTCCACTCATTAAGTGTTGGAAGTGAAATTTTCAGAAGTTTAGCAACCTCCAAACGACTAAGGTAATTCTGATTACTTTGAACTTTACTATGAACTTCTTGGACTTTGAACCTACTTTCAACGGTTTCAGCGAGAAGTTCCTTAAACTCATCTAGGCTAATGCCTTGTAAAATAATTTGTGACATAAATTTTGTTTTAAATGTTATGCCACAAAATTCTTTAGGAAAACTTGGTGTGTAAGAAAGCGTGCAAAAGTGTGTGCAGGATTATTTTACTTACCCTTATTCTTTTTAATTATTTGAGGCATTAACTCATATGCCTTTTCATTGTAATTTATCGATTGATAAAACTCTATTAATGCGTCTTTACTCTTTTTATTATAATGCTCACTTATTCTTGAAAATCTAGTCCGTATTGAGTCGGAAGTAAGTTCAGGTATAAATTGGTGATATATTTTTGACTTCAATGTATCATCGAGATCAGAACAAAATCCCAAATGATGCAACAACAAAACTTTTTGAGCATCTGTCAATTCAATTTCAACTCCTTTTTTTGTTGTTTTTCTTTTCAAATACTCCGAAACATATATCCTATACTTTGCACACTCAACACCCTCTAGCTTATCTTTAATTTCATAAGCAGAATAGACGGATTCCCCCCAATCGAAATCTATTTTAAACTTTAAATATCCCTCATAACTATCCGTAAAGGTCTTATTCCCGGGTAATCTAATTTTACCACTTTTAAAGAATCCTCCTACTTCCTTACTCTTTCCTTGATCTAGAACATAGTTATCAATCTTGCCGATAACATAATCAATATAGTGTTCTTTGTTTGGCGCCCTCTTAATATCAAGTTCGAATTCTTCCAGCAATTTTGTGATTTCAGATTTTTCATTAAAGTATGGAACCTGCTCCAACCAATCATTGTAAACTCTTCGATTTAACTCCTCAATTCCATCTTTACTTTGAGGCTTAATTAAAAACTCGCCGAATGTATTTTCTTGAATATTACTCTTATAATTTAAAGAATAGTTCAATCCAAATTTTTCTTGCCAAAAACCATATTGCGCGTCAATGGTTAGCAGTTTATCAAATTCCTGTTTTAAGGTTTCCCTGTCTTCATCTGATACATACAGGAATCCATGCTCGATTTTTATATTCATTATTTAAAAAATGGATGGTTCATTAACTTATTAGCGTTCTCTTCCTGACTAATTTTTATGTATTTCAAAAAACTTCTCTCTGTTTTGTGACCTGTGATCTTCATTATAGTAATTGTCGGAATTTCTTGTAAATATAAATTTGTTGCAAAACTTCTCCGAGCTGTATGTGTAGTAATTAACTCATGTTTCTGTTTTATCTCTTTTACTACTTTTCCGCCTTTTGTAATAGATACTTCTATTTTGGTCTTAATTTTAGCAACTAGACCAATGTGTTTAATCAATAAATTCATCTTTGGATTACTCAGCGGCTCAGGAATTTCATTTTTGTATTTCTTCAAAATCTCTCTAACATATTTATGCTGTGGTATAATTACTGTTTCATCCGTTTTTTCTGTTCTTATTCTTATTTTACCATCATTAAAATTCTCCTTTTTCAACTTTGTAAAATCAGAAAATCGAAGACCGGTGAAACAGGCTATAATAAATAAATCTCTTACTTTCTCCAAAGACTTATCATTTGACAAATTCAGTTTATAAATGCTATCCAATTCCGCAAGGGTAAGATAAATACTATCCGATTCCTCGGAAAGCCTCTTGAATTTACTATGCTTAAAACCAAAATATTTATTTATCCCTCTATCAGTCGCAGCATTTAACAGCGTTTTTAAAATCTGAATATTCTTACCAATTGTATTTTGAGAATATCCCTTACCAATTAAAAAACTTAGAAACGAATCATAGAAATTCAAGTCAATATCTTCAAAGTCGATTCTTCTGTTTTTCTCACTTGCATAAGTTTTCAAATTTCGCAGGAGAGCCTTATATGTTTTAATAGTGGCTACACTTTTTACTGATTCATTTTCTTTTATATAGTTTTCGATAAAGGAGAATAGATCTTTAATCTCTTTCGTATCACTAAAGCGCAAAGCCTTATCTAACTCATCCCGAATTTTATTATTCGTTGGTTCTTCTCCATCATTCAGGATTTTTCGATAGGCATTTTTTACTTCCTTTTCGATGTTATCCAATCTCGAATTAAACTCTGGATACTCGGGGAATTTCTTTGTTTGTTTTGCCCGTTTATTTTCCGTGTTCCAAAACTTGACCAATATCTTTTCACCAGTTGAGTATTTCAGCCGCCTACGATTGTAACTGAAGTACAAATAGATTAATGTTTCTTCATCCGAGTTCGGTTCTTTAAGAAAGAAATTGACATTTGCCATGTGCTTGACTTTTGTCTAAAGATATAAATTTTACATTCTAGGGGACACTACAGGGGACACTTATTTTTAATTTAACTTAATTTCAGTTTATCTAACACCATCTATAACCCTCTTATAATAGGCATTACAACTAGCGAACATGGAAAATTGAAAAAATATGAATCAAATAAAAGGGGTGCGAGTGGCACCACCGAAGAAAGGGGAAGACGAAAGTTTTCCCCTTTTTATTTGGTGGTTTTTGCGATATTAAAGATCCCCGGAAGATTCTCCTGAAGTAATTCATTTTCGTTATTTTTGCCATCATTCATCATAACCGATAAAGTCACTAAAAGAAACAAATGCCAGGACAAACAAATTCTGCATATTTTCTTTGGGAACGTTTCAAAAATGGCGACAATGACGCGTTCTACTCTATTTACGATCAGTATTTTGATTCATTATACAACTACGGATTACACTTTACGCCCGATGAAAATCTGATCAAAGACTGCATCCACGATCTTTTTCTTGATCTTTATAAATACCGCAAACGACTTTCCAAAACTGATAACATTTTGTATTATTTATTAAGATCATTACGAAGACTAATACATAAAGAATTGACAAAACGAAATATGCTGCTGACCGACGAACAGCTTATGTTCCAGAATGACACACCAGTAATGGCAATAGAAGATGTGATTATTGCTGATGAGATTCAGAAAGAACATTTTAAAGCCCTTACTGATGTCATGAAAAGCTTGTCAAAAAGACAGCAAGAGGGACTTTCGCTTAAGTTTGAACACAATTTGAGCTATACAGAAATTGCGACCACTTTAGACATTTCGGTAGAATCGGCCCGAACAATTATATACCGCGCATTAAAAGACCTCCGCAAGGCCCTTAAAAAGAACCAAACTTTTAATTCGTTGCTGTTATTTTTCGTATTCAAAAACCTGATTCACACCCACAAAATCTAACGTTCTACTTTTTTCTACTTTTTTTTGTCTATGTTTTTAAGTTCTCTCTCTTTATACAAATGAAGATTGAATAATAATGCATAGAGAGGAAGAGAAAAAAGCGTGCGATATACTGTCTGACGAAAGATTTCGTTCAGACTCACTACTTTGTGAATCAGAAGTTAAAAACGACTCAGACGAAAGTGAATTATACATAGCCCGTATCATTTTTTCTTTTCTTAACACCTCCAGAAAAACGCCTAGGATAAGAGAAAAAGATGAAGTTCGCCGGCAACTAAAGATTTCAATTCAGCGGGCCAACAAAAGAAAAATGATTTCACGATGGACAGTAGCAGCTTCTTTGCTGGTTGTCATCTTTTCAGTTTGGCAAGTTCGAAATAATACAGAACAAACCGACTTCGTTGGATTGGTTGAGACCTTGTCCATATCAAAACCGGACAGCGCAACACAACTCATTCTAAATGACGGACGTCAGGTTTTAATTTCCGAGGAAGAATCGAAAATCGTATATGATCAAAAGGGGGAAAACATTGTAATCGACTCCGAACAAACAATCACTCAAACCGTAGAGAGCAAAAAACCTGTTTTTAACACCTTGGTTGTCCCTTACGGAAAACGAACGCAAATAACACTTGCTGATGGGTCAAAAGTATGGCTAAATTCCGGATCAAAACTACTGTATCCGGCAGCCAATACAGGAGATAAGAGGGAGGTTTATATCGATGGGGAAGCCATTTTTGATGTCACCCACATAGAGGGGAGGCCCTTCTACGTCAAGACGAAAGATTTCGAGATAAAAGTACTGGGGACCATTTTTAATGTATGCTCATACAGCGACGAAGAAAACCCGAGCACCGTTTTGGCAGAAGGCAAGATAGAACTTAGCCCAAACAGTAAAAATCTGTTCCAAAAAGAAAAGCGGACAATTTTCCCAGGAACGCGTGCAGTTTTTGATACGAAAAACCAACTATTTAAGGAAAGCATAGTTAATACGACGAACTATCTCTCGTGGCGTGACGGATATCTAATTATGGAAAAAGAACCGCTTGAAAATATTCTGAAAAAGATCGCCCGGTATTACAATGCTGAAATTGAATTACAAAATACCGACATTGGTAAAGAAACATTCTCAGGGAATCTGAATCTAAGGAACACTCCAGAAGAAGTGTTAAGCATTATAGCCGAAACCACTTCCTTCACCATTCATAAAGAAAAGAATAAACTAATCATAAATCTAAACTAGTTAAGCCTATGTAGAACCACTCATTTTGTCTTTAATAAAAATGGGAAAGCCTGCAGATGTTCCAGCATCTGCAGGCTGTAGAATTAATCAACATCGCTGCTACGCGAATGTATCTTAAACTTTATAAATCAAACAAATTTATGAAAAAAACTAAAACGAGGTGTCCCTTTTGCTTTAGCTGGAAAATGGGGACCCAATTTCTTCGGGTAATGAGGATAACAATTTTTTTTATGCTAATTGGAATAAGTAGTGTTTTTGCCAACACATCTTATTCGCAAAGCACCAGGTTTTCATTTCATTTAAAAAATGTAACTGTAAAACAGGTATTTGACGAGATTCAAAAACAGAGTGAATTCAACATCTTTTACAAAGACAGCCAGGTAAACCTTGCCAGAACAGTTGAGGTGATTGCCGAGAACTCTTCGGTAAACGAAATTCTGGAACAAGTTTTAACGAACACAGGTTTATCGTATAAAATTTTTGATCGACAAATTGTTCTTCTTCCTGCAAAAGAAACAGTTGCAGAGAAGCATGTCCAACAAAAAGACAAGGCAATCAGTGGGCGGATCATCGACAGTAAAGGGTTACCGTTACCAGGCGTATCGGTGGTTGTAAAAGGAACCGCTAACGGAACCATCACCAGTGCTGATGGAGTTTACAGTCTTAATGCTCCTGAAGACGCAGTCCTGATTTTCTCCTTTATCGGGATGAAAACTCAAGAAATACCTGTGAACAAGCTTCCGCGCGATATTGTACTGGAAGAAGCAACAACCGATTTGGAAGAAGTGATGGTAGTTGGTTTCGGTACACAGAAAAAAGCATCGGTTGTCGGAGCCATTCAAAACATCAACCCAGGAGAATTACAAATTAGTTCTTCCAAAAATATTTCCAATACACTGGCAGGCAAACTAGCCGGGATAATTGCAGTAACCCGCTCTGGAGAACCCGGTTATAACCAATCCAATTTCTGGATTCGCGGAATTTCCTCGTTTTCAGGAAGTACCAACCCACTGGTTTTGGTTGACGGAGTTCAGCGCACACTCGACGACCTGGACATATCCGAAATAGAATCATTCTCAATATTAAAAGATGCTGCTGCCAGTGCGATGTACGGTGTTCGCGGGGCAAACGGAGTTATCCTGGTTAATACCAAACGAGGTAAAATACAGAAACCGGTTGTGAATGTAAGAGTAGAACATTCAGTTACAGCTCCTACTCAAATGCCCTCTTTTATTAATGCTGCCGACCACATGCAATTGTTAAACGATCTGGCTTCTGAAGAATCTAAAGTTCCTTATTACGAACAAGAAGCGATCGACCGCACCCGAAGTGGCTTTGACCCGGAGTTGTATCCCAACGTAGACTGGGTAAAGGCCATTTCGAAAGAAAGCGCTTACAATACACGCGCCAATCTGAACGTAAACGGAGGATCGGCCATGCTGCGGTATAACCTCACTGGCTCAGTTTACTATGAAGATGGTATTATGAAACGTGATAAATCACTAACATACGATACCAGTACCGGATTGACCCGTTACAACCTTCGCTCAAATGTTGACCTGAACCTTACCAAAACAACCTCCATTCGCTTCAGTGTTGGCGGGTACCTGCAAAAACTGCATAAACAAGCCAATTCAACTTCAACAACATGGGATTATGCTTTCCAAACTCCGCCGATGGTGCATCCTGCCATCTACGCTGACGGAAAAATTCCGGTCCGGAGTGAACGTGTAAACCCTTGGGCATATTTAACACAATACGGATATGGCATATACACGAGCAGTAAAATTGAATCGTTGTTTGCAATTGAACAGAAACTTGATTTTATAACCAAGGGACTTAGCTCAAAACTATCATTCTCATTTGATAACTACAGCTACAGCTCATTGACCAGAAGTAAAAACCCCACTTATTATTCTCCGGCAACTAGCCGCGACGACGAAGGAGAGCTGGAGTTGACACTTATTAGCTCGGGTTCAGAATTTTTAAGCTATTCCAAAGGAAGCGATTATGGGAATAACCAGACTTATCTCGAGTGGGTTATAAACTACGACCATACATTCAACCAGGACCACAACGTTACCGGATTATTACTCTACAATCAGCGAAGTTATGACGATGGAGGTATTCAGCCCTACCGCAACCAGGGGATTGCAGGACGCACCACTTATTCTTACAAAAACAAATATGTAGGAGAATTCAATTTCGGCTACAACGGATCTGAAAACTTTGCCAAAGGACAACGTTATGGATTCTTCCCTTCATTTGCACTGGGCTGGTTGGTATCTGAAGAAAATTTCTGGGCAGGCATGAAAGAAACAGTTGATTTTTTCAAAGTTCGGGCATCATGGGGACAAGCCGGAAACGATCAGATTGGGTCAAGCAGGCGTTTTGCCTACCTAACTACAATGAATTCATCAGCAACCGGATATTATTGGGGAACCACAGCTAATTATCACAAAGACGGTGTTACAGAAGGAGAAATTGGTGTAAGTAACTTAACCTGGGAAACGGTTACCAAAAAAAACCTGGGATTAGAACTAGGCCTATTGAACTCATTAAGGGTTCAATTGGATGTATTTCACGAATACAGGAACAACATTTTTATGCAACGACGTACTATTCCAACACAAGCAGGATTGTTGAGTACTCCGTATGCCAACTTTGGAAAAGTAAAAAACCGTGGAGGTGAAATTGCCATTACATATAACAAAAAGCTAAACAAAACCGACGTATCACTCTTTGCCAATGTAAGTTATGCCAAGAATGAAATCCTGGAATACGACGTACCCATCGGACAGCAGGGAACCCACCAGGATATAACCGGCCATTCGATTAACGAACTATACGGCTACAAAGCAATTGGCTTGTACACAGCAGAAGATTTTGATGTTGATGGCAATTTGTTAGCTGAATTACCTCAAAACGAACTCGCTGATGTTCGTCCCGGTGACATCAGAATACTGGACTGGAACGAAGACGGCGTAATCAATTCGAAAGACAAAGGATTTATAGGAGGAACAAACGATCCGCGTCTGGTTTACGGATTTGGCGGCAATGTTTCATTCCACGGCTTCGATTTTAGCATATTCTTCCAGGGCGTGGGAGACACCTACCGTTTTATTGGAGATGAAAGTGAATATTTTATTCCAGGATCAGGACAGGGAATTCAGGGGAATATATTTTCCAATTATACTGACAGATGGACGGAGGAGAATCCATCTCAGGATGTTTTTTGGCCTCGCTTGTCGTACGCAACCAGTTACAACAACAATGCAAACTCAACTTGGTGGAAAAAGGATATGAGCTTTCTACGTTTAAAACAGATTGAAATTGGGTACAATATTCCGGCATCGGTTAAGAAAGACAGAATTAAAGCCTGTCGCATATACATCAATGCAAATAACCTGATGACTTTCTCCAAATTCAAATTATGGGATCCTGAGCTTTCAACTTCCAATGGCTGTAAATATCCGCCCATCAAGTCAGTAATGTTGGGTGTTGATCTAATATTTTGATATTGAAAACTATAACAAAACGATTTGAAAATGAAATTACAGATTAAATATATATTCCTGGTTCTTCTAGGCACATTACTCTCTTGTTCCGATTACCTGGACAAAGAAGCAGATACGGAACTGACCATGAACATGGTTTTTATCGACAAAGATAGAATGGAAGGAATGCTGGCTTACGCTTATTCGGGCATTCCTGATCCCAGTTGGGGTTATTTAAGAACAACCGGATGGAGTGTTTTGGGGGACGATTGGACCCCTTCCGAACGCTGGCAACAATGGGGTTGGGATGCTGTTCCTAAAATTACCGGAAACTGGAACACGGCTACCGGCTGGGATGGAAATTACTGGGGAGGATTGCCCAAATGTATCAGAACCGCCAATATTCTGAGAAAAAATGTTGTTCCAATCGATGGAACTACAATTGATGAACAAGAGGTCAAGTACATCAAAGCCGAATGTCGCTTTTTGCAGGCCTACTATTACAGTCTATTTCTGAACTGCTATGGTGTTTGCCCGTTTCAGCCCGATTATATTGCCCCAACCGACGGTTCAACTGAAGAGTTGCTTACTGGTCCCGTACCTTATGATGAGATTATCGAATGGTGCGATACAGAAATGCTGGAAGCTTCAAAAATTTTGCCGGCAACTTACTCTCAGGCCATAAAATACGGACGTGTTACATCAATCATGTGCCTCGCTGCGCGTGCCCGCATGTTGCTGTTCGCGGCTTCTCCTTTGGTTAACGGAAATGCAGATTATGCCGATTTCACAGATACCCAGGGAGTACATCTATTTAACAGCACTTACGACGCCACCAAATGGACAAGAGCCCTGGATGCTCACAAATTACTAATTGAAAAAGCAGAGGAAGCAGGCCATCAGCTTTATACAATGCTTAATGACGATGGAAGCATCGATGCATTTGCGTCTACGGCTTGGGTGCATGCCCGTACATTTGCTGATGGCAATAAAGAAATTCTATTTGCAAGGCCGCAGAACCAAACAGACCAAGATAAACACATGTCTCCTTATGGAGCAAAAGGGAACGGTGGCTTGGGAATGACACAATCATTGGTAGATGCTTTCTTTATGGAAAACGGTCTTCCTGCCATTCTTGGCTATGAAAACGGAGATAAAACGAAACCGATTATTAATCCCGAATCTGGATACTCCGAAACTGGTTTTTCGGCCTCCGACGATACAAGGAACACTGACAACTGGAATTGGTACGACGGCAAAGAAGGTGTTGCAGCCAAAGCAGGAACCTTTAATATGTATGTAAACAGAGAGCCCCGCTTTTACAATGCAATCCTATGGAATGAACGTTACTACATATGGGACAACCGAAATGTAGATTTCTACAAATATGGGAAAGACAACAATTACACGCACGATGCGCCCCAAAACGGTTATCTGGGTCTAAAAAGAAAGCATCCCAATTCCGATTCAAAAAACGGCGCTTATCAGTATCGTCCGGGAATCGTATACCGCTTGGCAGAAGCTTACCTGGGATATTGTGAAATTCTGAATGAAGTTAGTCCTGGAAACTCAGAGATTCTGACCTACCTGAATATGATTCGGGAACGAGCAGGTGTTCCGCAATATGCAACCTCACAAATGGACGGATATATAAAAGTGAACCTGGGAGATCAGGATGAAATGCGCGAGATAATCCGTCGCGAACGTAGGGTGGAACTATGTGGCGAAGGCATTCGGTACGACGATTTGAGACGTTGGAAAGAAGCAGAAGAAACATTGGACGACGATTTTTACGGTATGAATTTCTCCGGTACAGAAAAATCAGATGACCCGACCAATCCGAATGCATTCTATGTACGCACTCAATACCAGAAAAGGGTGTATCACAAAAAGTACTACTGGTTCCCCATCTACCAAACCGAGATTGATAAAAATCCAAACCTGGTACAATCTCCTTATTGGACTGAATCAGAGTAAAGGCAACTTATCAAATCATTAAGCTGAAAATAAATGAAAAGAATAAATATAAGAACAATACTGTTTGCCATGAGTTTGCTTGTTATGGGCAGTTGTGGTGATGAAGACGATGTCAAGATTATTTTGGACACTGTTGACGACGGCATGTTAATTACTGCCAATGTTGAAGAAATCATTCTGTCACAAGACTTAATGGACGAAACGGCCCTTACTTTCCATTGGAACCCGGCCCAGGAGCGTAACAACAATGGAAGTATTACTTATTATTTCAAACTGGGCCTACCGGGACTAACCACCGCCATCGACAAGATTGAAATAGAAGAAGGTGTTTCAGAATACAGCATCAATCATTTCGATTTAAATTCGATGCTGTATGGTTTGGGCGTGAATCTGGGTAGCACCACTCAAATAGAGGCAGAAGTAATAGCTTGGTCAGAAGGAGATTATTTTGTAAAACCAGAAATATCGAAGACCAAGGTTATAGTAACCACATTCGAGATTGCACCAGTCAATCTTTATCTCGTCGGCTCTGCCAATCCTAAAGGACCAGAGATTTCTGATGGAATTAAACTTACCGAGATTATTGAAGGTCGCAATATTGGAAACAATTACGAATGGGTTGGAACTTTACAAGAAGGTACATTTAAATTTGTGAACTCGATAACCGAAGACAAAGGCTCTTGGAGTAAAGGTGACAATGAAACAAGTTTGGTGAAGCAAGAAACCATCGGGACTTCTGATCTTGAATTTACAGTTACAAAAGCCGGTTTATACTCCATTATTCTTGATAAAAAGAAAACGGAGATCATTCATGGATACAAGGGATTCAGTCACGTATGGGGCGTAGGTCTGGGAATTGGTATTGCCTGGTCTATGCCATCTTCGACAGAATTTAACTGGGATCCTAACAATCCCGGCATCTTTACACTGGAATGCACAACACAGGCTAATCAGGACTTCAAATTGCCCTACAACGACCAAAGTAGCGGTTGGAGTTGTCCTTTTTTAAGGCCAGTAAATGCCAATGCTAATATCTGGGAAGATGATAAGTTACAGGCAACTCCTTCGGGATACAACCCCGATTTAAAATGGTTGATTACAGAAGAGCAGGCTGGCGAATGCATCCTTACGATCGATGCGTTTAATATGACGATCAGTTTGGAGAAGAAAACAAATTAGTAAAGAAATAAGCATTTTGAAATTTCCGGGCATTGAAATTCCGGAGCAAAAAAGTCAACCGGAGGATTAATTCTTCCGGTTGATTCTTTTTATAAAGTCTTTGTTACGATTGACCTGTCAATAAACATTGATGACGTTAACGTTCTGAAGATTGCCAGAACCCATTGTTTGAAGCAACTCTTTTTACCGGGGCACCAATACGCTATTCGTTAGTGATCCAATAAAGATCTCTGCCTCATTCATCTTTTAAGTTTGTATCGGTATTCTGTTGTTCTTTGTCCCAGACGGTTCCGGTCTTTTACTGTTTTATTCTGAACGAATAAATCCCCGAGACAAGTTGAAGTTTAACCTGCTTGTCATCCTTTTGCACAACCACAATGTTTTCGTTTTCAGAAAGATCTTTTCCGCTTTCTGTTACTCCCGAAGTGCTCAGGATAAGTGTTGCCGTGCTGTTTGCCGGAATTTGCACGTTGTATTCCACTTCCTCTCCCGCTTTTTTCCAGGCCGAAACAATTTCACCGTACGGACTTTCGTGTTTGGCTTCAAAATGATCAAGCCCCGCTACAAAATTGGGTTTCAGGATCACGTTTTTAAAACCGGGCTTTTCTTCGTCGGGAAAAATTCCACCCAAAGCTTTGTAGTACCAGGCATCGATTTCTCCAAACATGATGTGGTTCATCGAAATATCGCTTTGGGCATCCAGCGGCCAGTTCTCGAAAAACGTGGTGGCTCCGTTTACGATCCACCATCCCCACGACGGGAAAGTCTCCTGCGCGGCCACTTCGTATGCCAGATCGGGATAACCGTTTTCACTCAATGCGTTTAAAATGGCTTTTGTTCCCAGCAGCCCCACATCAATGTGTTTATTATCTGCTTCCACTCTCTTGGCCAGATTGGCGGCTACCTTTTCACGCATATCTTCCGGAACAAAATCCCATTGCAGCGGAAAACTCAACTCGGTTTGAAGCCCGCTTCCGTAAATGCCGGTTTCGCGGTCGAGGTATTTATTGTTCAGCGCTGTTTTTATTTTCTCAGCCAAGGCGAAATACTTTTCTGCATCGGCCTTTTTGCCTAAAATTTCAGCTGTTTTAGCCAGAATAGTGGCATCCACAAAATAATAAGCAGTAGAGGTAAATTCTTTGGGCGCTTTCGATTTTACGGGAACCCAATCGCCCAGCCCCCAATCAGTAATTCCGGAAGGATACAACTCGCTAATGTGATCGACATAACGTTTGATGTTTTCGTAACAGTCTTCCAAAATTTTTGTATCGCCGTAAAACAGGTAAATATTCCACGGAATAATCGCAATCGTGCTGGTCCAGTCGGGGCCGTTTGCCCAGGTGTACCCCCAACCATCGGTAGGAATAATTGCCGGAAGTACGCCGTTTGGCTGTTGTTCATCTCGATGGTCGGCCATCCATTTTTCGTAAATGGTGATGGCATCGTAGTTATACAGACCGGTTTCAATATTGATCTGTGCGTCACCGGTCCAGCCGTTTTTCTCGCGTTGCGGACAGTCAGTCGGGTAACCAAACAAGTTGGAAAGGTAAGATGCGTTCGCCGCCTTCCAGGTTTTGTTCAGCGTTTCGTTGGAGGAATGAATGGTTCCCACCGCAGGAATATCGCTGTGCATAAAATAAGCCGTCAGGCTCTTTTCTGTCAGTTCAATAGGCTTGTCAGAAGTCACTTCCACAAACTGAAACCCTTTGTAATTGAATTTCGGCATAAACACATCGTCGTTTCCACTCAGGATCACAATATCGGTTTGAAACGGATCGGAATCATCGGTTGGGCGGTAGTGCACATCAATATTCGACATATCAACATGTCCATCTTCATACAAGCGTTCTCCGTGTTTCAATCGAACCGTTGTGCCCTCCGCACCTTTTATTTCCAGTTTTGTAACACCGGCCATGTTACGCCCAAAATCAACCACATAATTACGGTCGCTGAATTTTGTAACAGTCTTTGCCTGAATTTCAGTAACGTTCCTGATCGGATGTAAAACCTGCGCTGTAATGTTATTCGAAGGAGCATTGGTTTTCATCGAACCTCTCCATTTCGAATCGTCAAAACCTGCCTTGTTCCAGCCTTCCTGCTCCAAACGTGCATCGTAGTGTTCTGCCGTATAAATACTGTTGAAGACAACGGGAGACAGCGAAGTTTTCCATTCATTGTTGGTTGAAAGGGTTTCTTCCGTTCCGTCTTCATACTGAATCTTTAAGTCCATACAAAATTTAGGACGTGCCCGCCACGGTGCTTTGTCGAAATACCAAACCGCCTTTGACTGATGATTGTACCAGCCATTTCCGAGAATAACGCCCACAGCATTTTCTCCTTCCGAAAGATTTTGGGTTACATCATACGTTACGTAAAGGACACGGCGGTCGAAACGGGTGTACGTCGGGTCGAGGCGATGATTCCCTACCTTTTCGCCGTTTAAATACAACTCGTACAATCCGGCGGCTGCAATGTAAGCCCGCGCCGATTTGATCTTTTTTCCAACCGTAAATCCTTTTCGAAAATACGGAGCCGGTTTTATGTTGAAGTCGTACGAATCTGAAACCCAGTCGCCTTTCCAGTTGCTCGGATCCATCATTCCGGTTTCAAAATCCGCCACTTTTGAATAGGCGGTCCAACTCCCGTTCTGAAGCTGAACTTTAACTTGCCAGAAATACTTGGTAAAAGGCTGCAACCCGGCACCCTCGTATTTTACAGGAATAGCTTCAGCCTGAATGCTGCCCGAATTCCAGGCATCTCCGTTACCTGCTACAACATTCGAAGAATCGGTTCCGACAATTAGCTGGTAAGCCTTTTGCTGAATTCCGGGTTCATCTGAAAGCAGCTGCCAGGTAAATCGTGGATTTTTGGTGTCGATCCCGATCGGGTTTACGAGGTACTCACTTTTCAGATTCTCAGGTGCAAACTCAACAGACTGCCGGCTGCATGAAAGCAGCAATACAGCCATTAAAACGGGTAAAATGGTTTTCATTGGACTTAGGTTGTTTATTCGAAAATCAATGTCACATAAAAGTGCTATTATTTCCGGTATTATTCAAATTCAGTGTTGTTTAGTTAAGACAGGATTTATGAGAATCCTGCGATTATGCACCCTTCGACTACGCTCAGGGTGACAGTTAGACTGAGCATAGTCGAAGTTTAATATTGTCAAGAAATGAGATTGATTATCAATTCATAAGGGACTAATCTGCCCTAGTCAACTCCAAAGAACTCTGATTCTCAATATTAACCGTAAAATTCACAGGTACTTTCAACGAATAACTTAACTGGTTACCGGAACGCTCCCACTTCAATTCAATCGCCTCATCTTCCACCGGCATTACTCCGCTGCACTTGTTCAGATCGAGATCAGCAAAGCGAATGGTCACTTCTTTTTTGAGGTAATCCACCGAACTGATTCCCAACACATCGCGGTACAAAACATGCCCGAGATACGAAGCAAATCCGTGATTACAGCTCGCGTATGACCCCACATTCTCCCACAGCGTTCCCGTTTGTTCGGCCATGTAATAGAAATAATCCTGTATTTCGCCCAACATCTGTTTCTGCAGGCCATAACGCGAAAGAATGTCCATCCGGAGGTAGTTGCCGATAAAAGCATTGGCCCGGAAAACATCGGGGTAAGTAACTTTATCGTCACGCTTGGGGCCGAAATCGGAGGTCAGTTTCTTCCACAGTTCCGGGTGTGTTTCCGGTGTGGCAATATTGAAAAAGAAAGCATAATACTGGCATGCTTCCGTTGTATTATTGGTCACCTGAAGCTTTCCACCGACTTCCCGAACGGCATTGTCCACAAAGAAACTTCCGTTAAACGACTGCTTCAAAATGGTCTGTTTTACCTTCTCCGCTTTTTCCGTCCACGTTGTATTTTGATACAGTTTGCCGGCCTTTTCCAGAGCAGCACTGTAAAGCATGTTGGTGGGGTAATTTACATCCTGCACAAAATCGTTGGCTTTCGACCATTCCACGAAAATCCAGCTTTGAAGTTTTTCGAGCAGCCCGTCTTCGTTTTCAAACTGAACAAAATAATCGAGCAGCTTCGCCACCCGCGGTTCCAGTTTTGCAATCAGCTCCGGATCGCCGCCACGGCTGGCATAATCTTCCACCTGCACAATAAACCACATTGCCCAGTTGGGAATAAAGACTCCGTCGTTATGGTCGGCCGGGAAACACATTGGGAGCATCCCGTCGGGCAAAAAAGCAAAACTGTCGGGCAGGGCAAAGTTTTCGTAATAATTATAGGCAATGGCCGATTTTCCGGTGAAGCCCTTTTCCATAATGGCCATAAAATAGCTGTCGCAAAGCCAGCCCGCTCTTTCGCGCGATGGGCAGTCCATAAAAATATCCACCGAATTTTGACGAAATGTTTGTTCGGCTGCCTTGTATATGGCGTTCAGCTTGGCATTGTCGCTATCAAAGCTGGCCAGTGAATGTTCGGGATAAGCATATTCGCGCAAATGAACATCGTCGAATTTACATGCTCCTTCCAGCACCATTATTTTCAGGAATTTAAACGTATAACTCTCGAATGACTCAAGGTTATAAGTCCCCGGCTCCAGTTCGTATCCCACGTAATTATTTACACTCCCTGACCGTTTTTTGGGTTGTACATCACCATCGGTCAATATTTCGTCGAAAAAGAATACCAGTTTTGACGATTCTGAACAGCTCACTTTTCCTCCGATAAAACCGGAAAGATTGGTTCCAAAATCGCAGGTCACAAACGAGTTTTCATTTACCGAAAAAGAGGCTCCACTATACGGTTCACTGACTATTTCCTGGGAAGCAGTTACAATTTCCTGCAACCAAAGTGAAGGAATTGTTTCCAGTTTGTCTTCTGGAAAACCTTTTAAAATATCACTGATGTTGGTAAGCGACCGGTCTTTTTGATAGCCTTCCGGAACTTGTTTTGACAATGTTCCCTTTGAATAAATCGTCTGTGGGCGAACTACGTCAAAATCGGGCAACAATAAATTTCGGGGAAGCAGTTCTCCTCCCGCTTGTACCGCCAACTCCAGAGTTTCGACAGGTTTTGCTTCCGCACTTCTCCACGCACGTGAATTATCTGCTAAACGGTAATATTCGGTAAACGGCCGCTGAAAACTATAACGTTCTGCTTTTTGCAGACGCTCTTTTAACACGAAAGCACTGAAGCCATTTTCTTCTCCGGTTGCTAACAAAACATCGTCACCGGCTACCACTTCAGCCTGTAAAAACGAGGGCTGATCCATGGTATAGTAGGAATTCACATTGTATCCGGCCACCTCAACTGCCAGAACGTTCACCCCCGACTTCAGGCGGTCTTTCAGTTCGTATTCATCCACACGAAAAAAACCTTGCGCTGTACGCGCCGGACCGTAGCTCAGAAATTCACCATTCAGAAAAACACGGTAAATGGTAGAGCCCGTTATTCTTAGTTTTATATCCTGATCTTCCTTTGCCTGAAAAACACCGTGAAAGCCAAGGTTCAGGTTCTTTTCGGTTTCACGGCCTTTCGCCCAAACGGGAAGCGCTTTCCTGATTAGTACGGGCTCGGCAGGTTTAGGAGAATCACACGATATTGTTGACGCAGCAAATAGAGACAGCAGTATTAAAACACCCCACCGCTGAAGAATAAAACTTGTTAAAGCACTCATTTTATGTTCATTTATTTAGGATACAGATTCTTTTTGACTGATTTCATCAAACTTAAAAGAATGGGTTGAATTGTGCATCCTGTAGAGTCTGTTTAACCATAATAATCTATCGAACTTAAATAAAAAAAAAGGAATCAGACAGAATAACGTAAAAAGTAAAGATATCCAGCATCTTTTCCATTCGCCTTTTGTTCAGACATATACCTTCAAGTACTCCATCACAGCATTCGGGAATCAAAAGATTTGGGGATCAATAACCAAATGACAGAAATTAAAAAATTTAAGCCCCAAAAACCTCAGGGCTGTGATTCCTCAAAATACTTCTCTACCGTTTCCAAAAGCTTTTCGCGTTGAACAGGTTTTGTGATGTAGTCCACAAACCCTTCGTCGAGCGCTTTATTCTTCTCATGTTCAAATGCATAAGCTGACAATGCGACTACCTTTGCTGCCGGATCATGCCCCAGAATCTTACGGGTGGCTTCGTAACCATCCATTACCGGCATTTTTATATCCATCAGCACCAACCCAAAATTGCCGTCTTCGGTATACCTTTTTATTGCTTCCGCACCATCGTCGGCAAAAATTAGCTCATCAGCTACATCTTTTAGCAAGTAGAAGAATAAGCGTTGATTGATTTTATCGTCCTCAGCCACCAGAATACGTCTATTCCCAATGGCCTTCTCCTTTATGGGTTCTTCCATCTCCCTTACGAATACTTTAAAACTTAATTATTTGCAAAAACGTCCCTAGATTTTCCGATTCCGGAAAGAAAACATAAAGATAAACTTTTAATAGAATAAACCATCAAAAGGTCGCAAATGACTTGTTTTATTTACTTTTGAGCAGAATTTCGGAAAACACAAACTAAAAACCGGGAAATGAAAATTGTTGTATTGGACGGATATACCTTAAATCCGGGAGATCTTAGCTGGGATGCCATAAAAGAATCGGGCGAGTGTGAAATTTATGACCGCACCCCCCGGGAACAGGTTGTGGAAAGAGCCCAAAAGGCCACTGCAATTTTCACGAACAAGGTGATTATCGATGCCGGGATTATCAGCCAGTTACCCGACTTAAAGTTTATTGGAGTATTGGCTACCGGCTACAATGTTGTTGACGTTGATGCAGCCCGTGATGCCGGAATTGTCGTTTCAAACATACCTGCCTACAGCACCGAGTCGGTCGCCCAAATGGTATTTGCGCACATTCTTCATTTTACACAAAGCGTTGCCGAACATGCCGAGACCGTTTCGAACGGAAAATGGGCCGATAGTATCGACTTTAGTTACTGGATCAGACCGCAGATTGAACTGGCCGGAAAAACCCTAGGGATAATCGGGTTTGGACAGATCGGGCAGGGGGTGGCACGTATCGGTCTGGCCTTTGGCATGAAAGTTCTTTTCAACAACCGGAGTAAAAAAGAAACCGGATTGGAAGCCCGGCAGGTGGACATGGACATCTTGTTGGAGAACAGCGATTTCATCAGCATTAACTGTCCGTTAACCGATGCCAACAAAGGATTTATTAACAGGGAGTCGCTTCAAAAGATGAAAAGAACGGCTTTTCTGGTCAACACCGGAAGAGGCCCGCTTATTAACGAGCAGGATCTGGCCGATGCTTTGAACAATGGTACCATTGCCGGTGCCGGCCTGGATGTTTTGTCAGTGGAACCTGCCACCAAAGACAATCCGCTACCAAAAGCCAGGAACTGTTACATTACTCCACACATTGCCTGGGCTACTTTCGAAGCCCGTGAGCGCTTGATGGAAATCGCAGCCAATAATTTGAAAGCATTTATCAAAGGCAGCCCAACCAATGTTGTAAATTAAGAAAACATCAATTGCAACTCGCTGCTAATCATAATACTTATGCAGACTGAAGGACAGAAATTAACTTGCAGCAGCTTTTTGCTAAAAATAGTTAATAATGGCTAATTGAGTTCAATTGTTGTGAAACAAATTGAGATCACTAAACGTTTTAGCAAGAGTTTGGGAAGAGAGATCTATGGCGTTGAAAGTCCTTCATATAGTAATACTTGCTTCAGTAAAATACATGTTGACCTTGCCTTATGCAATGATCATCGGGATGGAGTACAAGTATGCAATCCTTGCGCTACTGGGTGGCGGTATCGGCGGCTTTCTTTTCTTTTACTACCTCAGCAAGCCGGTTTTGAAAGGCTGGCGCGCGTTGCTTCCGCAAATTTGCCAACGGGTTCCGGTGAGCATCAAACAACGGGTTCAGCTTTTTTGCAGCAGTAAAAACAAAAAGCCGCGCAAGCGTTTTACCCGTCGAAAGAGATTTTTAGTGAAAGTAAAAACCACCTATGGTCTGTGGGGAATTATTATTGCAACTCCCTTGTTCCTGACCATCCCGGTGGGTGCTTTTCTGGCGAATAAATATTATTCACGCCGTAAAAACATTGTGTTTTATATGATCCTCTCGATTGTTAGCTGGGGGATGGTTTATTCAGGAATAATTCTTCTGTTTCCGCGCATATTCTTCCAATAGTTTCCAATTACTTTTATCTTCGAGCAATGCCCTGTCGGCACCTGAAAGATCCATTTGCAGCAGCTCTTCTGGCTCGCACCACTTACTACTTAAATGATCATTCAAAACAAGCGTTTCACTCTCCATGGCGCATAAAAAAGGAATGAGGCAAATTTGTTTGTGTCCATAATCATATTCCACGGAAGCCAATCTCTGAATAATCGCAACTTCTATTTCCAGTTCTTCTCTTATTTCCCTGATAATACAAGTTTCTTCGTTTTCATTCCCGTGTATTTTGCCTCCCGGAAATTCCCATTGAAAAGCGTGATCAGCATCGGCCCTGTTTTGCGCCAGCAGGATTTCTCCACCCTGAACAATAATTGCACATGTTACCTGAATCATCTTCTAAAAATAGGAAAGTTTACCGGCAATCGGTCTTTCTGTCTATCTTTGTTCAAAACCGTGGGGCATGACAGAAAACGACATCCTGACCGTAATAGAAAGCTGGCAGAATTTTCAATTTGCACTTCAGCAAATCGAACAAAACCCGGAATACATTCCTGTTTTGATGAAAGTCGCTATCCATAGCAACAATCCCAACAGCTGGAGGGCTTTGTACCTTGCCGACAAGCTGCACGACATTCAGCCGGAAGAAATTGCGCCTTATCTGCCCGACATGATCGAGCAACTAAAAATAGAAAAGCACCACGGGAAGAAACGGCATTTACTCAAACTAATCAGCCAGAACCAGGTTCTTTCCAACACTTCTGGTTTTTTGATGGATTATTGTCTGAATACCTTCACTTCGGAAAAAGAGCCCGTAGCCAACCGGGTTCATGCCATGCAAATTCTTTACAATGTCTCCGAAACCGAACCGGAGTTAAAGCCCGAGCTGCTCGAAATTATTTTGCAGGAAATGGAATTTCATCCAACTCCGGGAATTGTAAGCCGAGGGAAAAAGCTGGTACAGAAACTTCAAAAACAAATTCGGACGCGATAACCTCTCTAGCTCGAAAGCTTCACAATCAACGCCTGTAACTGATCGTCAATCTCCTTGTTCAGTTCTTCCTGTTTGTAATTCCGGGTAATCACCACCAGGTTTCTCAAGTTGGTCATCTCCCTGTTTTGATCCGACTCTATTGCTGCGGCCAGTCTTTCAGGTAACGAAGCATAATAATTTAAAATCCCCAGGCTGTTTTGGGCCATTACACGAACCACCTCATTGGCTTTATCCGCTGCACCTGCCCGGTAATACTGTTCTATAGCCGGGAACGAATCGTAGGTATAAGGAATAGCCTCGTTCGGGAAAAGTTCAAACAACCGGTCGATCACTTCAACAGCCTTTTCCTTTTCTCCTTTCTGAATCAAAGCCTCTGCCAGGCGCGCAAACATATAACGGGTTTGCATAATATTGATCTGCTTCCGGTTGTATTCGTCCATATGAATATTCGGATCGTTCACATTTCCCCATACAAACTTGTTCATTACATTGTCGTAAAGAATATCGGTATCAATACGGCCGCTCATTATTCCCTGACGTTGCGTTTTGATTGGCACAAAACGATAGGCCAACCCTTCAAACTGCAGCCAGTCGAGGAAATGAACATTGCCGGTATACAACAAGCTGTGGTCAATGTAAATCGGCCGCTCCCAGTTGTTGGCAGCAATCATATTCAGCACGGCCATTTCATTTTTCCCGATCATGCTTTTATTGATAGAAAACTCAACACGGTCGGCAATCAAATCTGCATTTTCAGGCTTAACAGTTCCTGACTCCAGCGCCTTTTGTTTGTCAACCGTAATGTGAAAATCTTTAGACGGCAGGTAGTCGATCATATCTCCGGAAGTAACTTTCACTTTCGTACGAACATCATCGCTTCCCAGGAACTCCATGGCGTCGCTTAGTTCTATCGATTCTTTAAATCGTTCCTGAAACAATATGGCATCCATTCGCCCCATGTAATATTTATCGCGGGTGAACGTGAACGGAACAGGCGGAGAATCGTTGGTCGTGAACTGCTGTTGGTAAATATACCAATCCATCCCCAGGTAACTGATGTTGATGATTTTGATATCGGGACGGACACCTTCCACTTCCTGAACATACCAAAGCGGGAAAGTATCGTTATCGCCATAGGTAAATAAAATGGCATTGGGCGCACACGATTCAAGATAGTTTTTGGCATAATCGCGGGTCATGTATTTGCCCGAACGGTCGTGATCATCCCAGTTCTGCGAAGCCAGTATTCCGGGTACCAAAACCAACGACAACGCCGTAACCAATACTGCTCCTGGGGTTCCTTTCAGCACTTTACTCACAACGCTGTAGAGCGCGGGCACCGCCAGACCTATCCAAATGGCAAAGGCATAAAACGATCCGGCATACGCATAGTCGCGTTCGCGGGGTTGGTAAGGGTTCTGGTTCAGGTAAACCACAATGGCGATACCGGTAAGCACAAAAAGCATCATGGTAACGGCAAATGTTTCCTTCCCTTTTTTGCCCCGATTGTATTGGTAGAACAAACCTATCAATCCAAAAAGAAGCGGAAGAAAATAATATACATTTCGGCTGGCGTCGTTTTTCATGAAATCGGGCATTTCTGCACGCGGCCCTACTTTCACTTTATCAAAAGCCTCAATACCGCTTACCCAGTTCCCATTCGAAAATTCGCCGTGTCCCTGCACATCGTTCTGCCTTCCCACAAAGTTCCACATAAAATAACGCATGTACATGTGTCCCAGCTGGTAAGAAAAAAAGAACCGCAGGTTTTCAGCAAAAGTGGGTTTCATCAGCGTTTTTACTTCGCCCCGCTCCCGAACCCTGACCGGAGTTCCTTTTACCCTGGCCCAGTCTTTATATGCCCGCACGTGATTGTCGGAGCTGCTATACATTCTCGGAAAAATGGTTTCCATCTTTTTGTCGTAAACCAGTGAACCGGGCATCGAGCCCGTCATTTTGTATTTTCCGTCAACTTTATTGTATTGATCTTTTGGTTCGCCATTGGCAATTCTCGGAGCATTGTAATAAGGACCGTAAAACAAAGGACGGTCGCCATATTGTTCGCGGTTTAAATAACGTACCAGCGAAAAAGCATTGTCGGGCGCGTTTTGGTTCATCGGTGGGTTGGCCGACGCGCGGATTACAATTAACCCAAACGACGAATACCCGATAATGATGACCATTACCATGGTGATGGCCGTGTTCCAAATCACCATTTTCCGGTTTCGGGTGTAGCGAAGTCCCCATACCGCAGCTGCTGCCATCAACACAAACATAAATATGATGCCCGAATTAAAAGGCAATCCAAAGCCATTCACAAAAATCCGGTCGATCGTAAAAGCAATATGTGGAAGTCCGGGAATGATTCCATACTGAATTCCGAGAAGAATACCCATGGATACAATTAAGGCGGAGATTACTCCTTTCCATGAGAATTCGTATTTCTTAAAATAATATACCAGCCCAATTGCCGGAATAGCCAACAGGTTGAGCAGGTGAACCCCGATTGACAAGCCCACCAGGTAGGCGATCAGAATCAGCCAGCGGTTCGAATGTTTTTCGTCGGCCACTGTTTCCCATTTCAGAATGGCCCAGAAAACCACGGCGGTAAAAAATGACGACAACGCATACACCTCGCCTTCAACGGCTGAGAACCAGAATGAATCGGTAAAAGTAAATGCCAGCGCACCTACCAAACCACTGCCCCACACAGCCACTTGTTCGCCTGCCGACAACTGCTCTGCCGCAAACAGCTTACGCGCCAGATGCACGATGGTCCAGTAAAGAATCATAATGGTGCCCGCACTTGCCAGGGCCGACAGGGAATTCACCATAACGGCAGCTTTGGTAGGGTCGGGTGCTAACAGGGTAAATATGCGTCCTAAAATCATAAATGTCGGAGCACCCGGAGGATGTCCTACTTCGAGCTTGAATGCACTGGTAATAAACTCGCCACAGTCCCACCAGCTTACGGTAGGTTCCATGGTTACCAAATAGGTGATGGCGGCAATTACAAATACAATCCAACCAAGAATGTTATTGATAAGTCTGGTGTGCTGCATAATCGGCATTTTTGATTACTGGCAAAGATAAAGTTTTAAACCAATTAACACCGTTAAATCGCTTTTGGAGTGAATATTTGGCGAGATTGTAATGAGTCCACGGGCAAATTGCTTCCTTTTTGCCATTTCTGAACCTTTTTGCAACACATAACTAACACGTATCCAGCATAGAAAGAAGGAAAAATCAAAAAATAACAGAGCAATCCTTGCAGAATGATTTTTTTTTATACTTTTGCACCGTCCTTAACAAAAGGGCACAAAAGGACTGACCTGTGGTGTAATTGGCAACACGTCTGATTTTGGTTCAGAAGAGTCCAGGTTCGAGCCCTGGCAGGTCAACCAAAGAAAAGGAATTCAGCAATGAGTTCCTTTTTCTTTTGGTAAAACTCGCAACCCCGGAAATCATCACTTATTTCGCAGAATTGCAATGCCATTAGCCACTTTCCGGGCACCTTCATGGTCGAAAGCTTTATTGTCAGAAGGGTAATTAACTACTCCCTCGTTTTTTAGCCAAAGCGTAGTCGAGCCGCCACCATCCAGGTTCATGGCATTTTTACAGTTCAGCACTTTCATTAACACCCCCAGTTCGTTCATCGAAAGTCCATTGGCTTTGTTTCTATGCCTCCCGTCGGCAGTTACCAGTAATAATTCATAATCATAGGTAATACCAATGGCAGAACGCGGATGCTTCGTGGTATTAAAGGCAACAGAATCAGCTTCAACCCGTTTCCCGTTTTTTACGAGCATGGGGCCCGACACCATGATGTCTTCGAAATTTGTATGCCAGTGTGTCCATTCCTCTTTTGGAAACTCAACAACCATGACAGAATCGCCCACAGCAAAAGCTGCCTCCCGAATAAGTGCTGTCGCTTCCGGATTGGGCGGAGTTACTACTTCGTTGCCGGCTTTTAGAAACACAACTGACCCTCCTTTTTTCATATCGAAGAATGTTCCGTTTATGGCGGCCAATGCATTCTGCTGTTCGGTCATTTCGCTCAATAGAATACGTGCAGAATCAGAATAAACCACCGATACGTCGTACCTGTGCTTTCTTAAATCAACCTTAATAACATTGATGCTTTGCGGCTCACCAAACATTTCTCCGCTTTTTAGCTGATACCACGTAATTTGTTTCGCTATTTTTTCCTTCGCCCAATCATGCCGCGAAAAAGATTTCTCACTTAATCCGGGTTGAAGTTCCTGTGAAAAAACAGTTCCGGAAACAACGGCCAGCACAAGCCAGAGTAGTATTTTTCTCATCATAACCTGGGTTCTTTTGACAAGTCAGCCAGATACACATTCAATTGGCTAAACTCATTTTTACGATTCGGTATTTAATTTGGCGTACAAGTTATGTTAAAATTCATTCCCAACACTGAAATAACCTTTCCTATTCGAACTAAAAATACCGGATACAGGAAGCATTTCCACTGAATATTTTTAGAAAAGAACATTTTATTTTTCAGAGTTTTCTTATTTTTGCAGCCACATTGACCTGTGGTGTAACTGGCAACACGTCTGACTCTGGATCAGAAGAGTCCAGGTTCGAGCCCTGGCAGGTCAACCAACGAGAAGGAATTCAGAAATGAGTTCCTTTTTTTGTTTTAAGATTTCCAGGGAATTAATCACAGTGCATATTCTATATGACCTCAATAGTAGCATCGCAGTAACAATTCCTCAAAATGTATTGTTATGCCGTCTTTTATTTTAACTGGATACAAATAACTATTTCTTATTTTTTTTCATTTTTATATAGTACAAAAAGAGTCTTTCTGTATTCTATATTTACAAAACTAACTTATGGAACCGATAAAAAAGGAAAATGATCGGACGATATGGCGAAGTTTCCTTAAAGGGAATAAAAGTGCATTTCAGAAAATCTACTTTGACCATTATCGTTTTTTATACAACTATTGCCGAAAATATACCAATGACGGTCCTTTAGTTGAAGATATTATCCAGGATCTTTTTGTGACATTATTAGCACATAGAGACAGACTAAGTGAAACAGACAACATTCGTTTTTACCTGTTTAGCTCCATCCGCCGAAGATTATTTAAAGCCCTAAATACCAAGCAGCACAAAGTAACCGACCTATTCGACATTAATAACCCCACCTTTCATTTTAATGAAGGAGTAGAACCCCACTATGGAGATAATGAAGAAGAAAACAGGTTCTTTAAAATGCTGATGACATCAGTCAATAAGTTGGCCGATCGTCAAAAAGAAATTATCTATCTAAAATACTATCTAGGACTAAATAACAAGGAAATTGCCGACATGCTTGGCATTTCTTACCAGACCGTAAGAAACACCCTGTGCAATGCACTTAGCAAAATAAGGACTGACTTCGAAAATGAACTTCCACGTGGACGAATGGTCATCCTTTTTTTACAGTCACAGAAAAGAAAAGCGAAAATAGAATAGTACAATCAATCAACCATTGCATTTTCTAGTTGAATTCTAATTAAGATGAAAAACAAACCGCAAAATATTGAAGACTTTCTGTTCGATGAAGATTATAACGAATCGATAATTCGGGGTTCAGTCAAAAGCTCAAAAAAGTGGAAGGAATATTTTGAAAAAAATCCGAAGACTATTGAAGATGCTGAAAAAGCAAGAAAAATAATTGCCGGATTAGCGTCGATGAACGACCACACTTCAGAAAAGGAAATAAGCGACTACCGATTAAACAATCAATTTGAAGAAACCTGGACAAAATATAGAGACACAAAATCAAAAACCACTTTTCTAAAAGTTTCAAAAATCGTCAGACAAATTGTGGCTGTTGCCGCCATTATTGTATTTGCGATAACTTCGTACTCGCTCATCGATAATTTTATTCTCAACAATAAATCCTCAGAATATTTTGAGCTCTATGTTCCTATGGCAAAACAGAGCCAGCTCACCTTACCCGATGGGACAAAGGTTTGGATAAATGCTGATAGTAAAATCAAATACTCGAATCGTTTTAACTCCAACGAAAGAAAGCTCTATATGTCGGGAGAAGCCTTTTTTGATGTTGCCCACAACTCAAAACTTCCTTTTGAAGTTTTCGTCAATGGAGCCAAAATAAAGGTTCTTGGCACAAAATTCAATGTAAAATCATACGAGGGAGACCAAAATATTGAAACGGTTTTGCTTGAGGGGAAAGTGCAATTATGCCGCGAGGACTCTCCCAAAAGTGGTTCCATTGAAATGGAGCCTGGCGAAAAAACAATCTTTGATTTTACAACCAATAAGGTTGTCTTTTCTCGGCAAGATATAGATGCTGATGTAGCATGGAAAGACGGTAAAGTAATCTTTAGAAACACCCCTTTAGCAGACGTTTGTAAGGATCTTTCAAGACATTTTAACGCGGAGATCATACTTGACAAGAATTCTCCGCAGCTTGCTGATCATCCCTTCACATTTACAATTGCAAACGAACCACTACCACTCGTACTGGAATATCTATGCAAGGCCGCTCCTTTAACGTATTCAACCGAATATATTTATGTAGATGGTGAAAAAGGAGTGGAAAAAACAAAGTATACAATTTCGGCTCGAAAGAACTAAAACTAACAATACTAACTTAAAACTAAAACGCCAATGAACAACACCTAACGAATTAAAATTGGAAATGGAAAGTGAGCCAACACTCTCCATTTCTGATTTGTCTAACAAAATGCTTCAAAAAATTTGTCAAAATCAAACCATTACGAAATTATGGAAAAAAATGGAAAATTAGTCAACACAGACTGTAGAAGTCAGGTGTTGACAAAATTGTTTAGAATTATGAAACTATCCTTACTTCTAACTATCCTAACAATTACTAATGTTCTCGCCCTTGAGTCCTATTCCCAGACAACCCGACTATCACTTGATTTCAAAGATGCTCCCGTAAAGGAAGTCTTGCTGGACATCGAATCGAATAGTGAGTTTTATTTCCTGTACAGCAATAAGTTAATTGATGTCGACCGTAAGGTTGATATTCAAATGAATAACAGAAGAATCGAAGATATTCTGAACGAACTGTTTAAAGGAGAAGGTGTGACATATGCTGTAAGCGATCGGCAAATTATTTTAAGTCCGGAAGAAATGTCATTAAGTAATCCGGCCAATGCCTTTCAGCAAAAGGTGATTACAGGAAGTGTTATTTCCGAAGAAGGAGAACCTCTTCCAGGAGTAACGGTTGTTGTGGCAGGAACGAATACAGGTGCTATCACAGACGCTGACGGCAGATTCTCTCTAAGTGTGGATGCCAGCGCAAAATCGCTGATATTTTCATTCGTTGGCATGGCGAGTCAGGAAGTTGAAATCGGTGACCAAACTACGTTCTCGATCGTAATGAAATCGGAAGCCATTGGTATTGACGAAGTGGTTGCCATTGGTTATGGAACAATCAAAAAGAGTGACCTTACCGGCGCAGTAGCAAGCGTTCAAGGCGACAACCTGGTTAAACGTTCAACACAGCAGCTGTCTACTGCCATGCAGGGCCAAATGGCTGGCGTTCAGGTAACCCGTTCATCGGGTGCTCCGGGTGCTTCAGCCACAGTACGCGTACGTGGTATCACGACACTTTCGAATAACGATCCTTTAGTAATTGTTGATGGCGTCCCTTCATCGCTTAACGATGTAGTAACAGCCGATGTGGAAACCATGACTGTACTAAAAGATGCAGCTTCAGCAGCCATTTACGGTTCACGTGCGGCCGCAGGTGTTATTTTGATCACAACCAAACGCGCTAAACAGAACCAGTTCTCATTCGATTACAACTACGAATACGCCATTGATAAGCCTACAACACAACCTAAGAATGGTGACGTTATTGACTGGATGAATGTGCAAAACGAAGTAAAATGGAATGATGGAGCATCAGACCCGTATTCGCAATATTCGCAGGAAACCATTAATTCATGGCTCAGTAACAATGCTACGGATCCGTACCACTATCCCAATACCGACTGGGTTGATTTATTGCTTAAGAAATCTACTTCACACGAGCAACATACGCTGAGTGTTACAGGAGGTACAGAAAAACTGCGCACAAAATCTACGTTTAATTATCAGAAAGGCAACGGCTATTACGAGAATAAATCTTATGAACGTTTTGCTGGGCGTATCAACAACGACTACAAAATTAACGATTGGATAAGTGCGAATTTCGACCTCGACTTTTCAAAATCAACTTCGGTTTCTCCCTCTCAGATCAATGCTATTTACTGGGCATATCTTGTATCTCCTTATTATACTCCAAAATGGGAGGACGGTCGTTATGCCGATGTGAAAGATGGAGCCAATCCTCTTGCAGGCCTTGACCAGGGTGGCACAAACGACATCGATTATTACAAGTTTGGAGGTAAGGCGCAATTCGATGTAACTCCTTTGGAAGGTCTTACGCTAACAGCCATTTTTGCACCACGATACGCATTCACAAAGGGGAAAAAATTCTCACGTGCCGTTCCTGTTTACTATGAAAACGGTTCTACCACCTTTATGCAGGCACACAAGATCACCGGTCTGGAAGAATCGCGTAACGACAATAACAGCCTGACCTACCAGTTTTATGGTAATTATCAAAAGAAATGGGGCGACCACTCATTCAGCGTCATGACCGGTTACGAGGGTTATTCCTACAAATGGGAAGACTTGGGTGCTTCGCGTACCAACTATTTGCTCGACACCTATCCTTACCTTAACATCGGCCCTGAAGACTATCAGTATAATTCGGGCAAAGCAGGGCATAATGCCTACCAATCGGTGTTCGGGCGTTTGATGTATTCTTATAAAAACAAATATATGCTTCAGGGAAACGTTCGTAGCGACGGTTCATCGCGTTTTTCAAAAGATTACCGTTGGGGAACATTCTACTCCATGTCTGCAGGCTGGGTAATGTCGGAAGAAGCATGGTTCAAAAACGATGTGGTGGACTACCTGAAGATACGCGGCTCTATAGGCCAGCTTGGGAACGAACGTATCGGTTCGGAATTCCCGTACCAAGCAGCTATGAACTTCGGCAATAGTTACATGTACGACAAAGCAAGCAGTTCCGTGACAGCCGTACAGAATGCAGGACAAGTTTATTATGCATTCGAAAATATTACATGGGAAACAACTACTACGTACGGGGGAGGTCTTGACATTAATCTCCTTGACAACCGTTTTCGTTTTACAGGTGATTACTATTACAAAAAGACCAGTGATATGTTGTTAACCCTTGGTTTTCCTTCATATGCCGGATATTCGGCGCCGCAACAAAATGCAGGCGATATGCACACCAAAGGATGGGATCTGGAAGTAGGTTGGTCTGATAATATTGGTGATTTTTGGTACAGCATCTCGGCAAACGTGTCTGACTATCGTTCAAAGATGGGCTACCTGGGTGACAAACGCACCATTAACGGAAACTATATTTACGAAGAAGGCTCATACTACAACGAGTGGTATATGTATAAAACAGATGGCCTGTTCCAGACCGATGACGACCTTTACGATGCAGAAGGCAACAAATATCCAACGCTTACTGCAAACGATAAAGCCGGAAACATTAAGTATGTTGATACTGACGACAGTAAAACTATCAATTCAGACGACAAGGTACGCCTGGGGAATTCACTGCCTGAATACCTTTATGGAGGTAATATTGCAATGGGTTGGAAAGGATTCGACTTTAGTCTTTCATTTCAGGGGATTGGTCACCAACGAGTATTGTTCAATTCTGCATGGATTCAGCCGCTGAAAGAACAATGGGGCGCAGTTCCTGAACTTGTACTCGACAACTACTGGAGCCAGCACAATTCAGAACAAGAAAATCTCAAAGCCAAATATCCGCGTTTGACATACACCAATACTACCAATACCTACTCCGGTTCGGATTACTGGCTGTTTAATGGTGGCTATTTCCGTGTGAAAAATATCACACTCGGCTATTCATTACCAAAGAATTTAATAAGTAATGCAAGAATAAAAGACTTGCGCTGCTATCTCAGTGTGAATGATCTGCCGGCCATCAGTAACTATCCAAAGGGATGGGATCCCGAAGTGGGAACTTCTTCAGATTTTATATCTACCTCTTTCACCCTTGGTGTTAATGTTAAATTCTAAAAATTCAATCGCATGAAAAAGATATTATTTATAATCGTCCTATTTTCAACGCTTACTTTTTCGGCCTGCGTTGATCTCGATCTTAACCCTTTATCTGAAGGGTCCAGCGAAACCTGGTATTCTTCGCAACAAGAGATCGAAATGTCGGTAAATGATTTCTACCGCACTGACTTTTTCCCCATCGACGACATGACCTGGGGGGACGATGTAACGGCTCGTAATACAACCTCGGTCGTGCAAAATGGAACAATGACCGCTGAAAACGGCACAGTTGCCACTCGCTGGCAAAATTACTACAAAGGTATCGCACGTGCATTGCGCCTGCTAAGCAATATGGAGAATGCCCGATCACTGGGAGTACCCGATGCAAATATCACACAATACGAGGGCGAAGCCTACTTTTATATCGGTTATGCTTATGGTATGCTGGCATTCCACTGGGGCGATGTCATACTTGATAAAGTAGGAATGACACTTGACGAGGCTTACTCAACATCACGTTCACCCAAGGCCGATGTGTTGGCATATAGCTACCAATGTCTCGATGAAGCTGCGAAACGTCTGCCAACCAGCTATTCAGGCGTACAACGCGCTACAAAAGGAGCTGCCCTGGCATTCAAAGCGCGTATTGCCCTTTGGAACGGAGATTACGAAACAGCAGCAAAAGCAGCAAAAGACTGCATGGATCTGGATGTATATAAACTCCATAGTAATTACAGGGATCTATTTACCGCTTCCTGGTCCGACGAATGGATTTTCTTCTTTCGCGGCGATGTAACACTTAAAAAGTATTACTGGGCTGCCGGTGACGTAGCCAATAGTATTTCACGCCTTGCAGGAGGTTGGGGTGGACAGAAGGCACCTTCGTATGAATTAATTTGTGCCTATCCCTGTACTGATGGTAAAGCGATTGACGAGTCGCCACTATACAATCCAAAGGATTTTTTCGAAAACCGTGATCCGCGTATGGCTATGACAATCGTACCATTTGCAACAGCTTTTAACAAGAGTGTTCTCAATGGAACATATGATCCCCAGGATTACGTCTGGCTCGGGTATGAATATTGCCCTGCTCCGAATCGCACTACTGTTTACCGTGCTTCTGACGGTGCTTATGTGAGCAATTCCGATTCGAAAGCCCGTGCAGAGCATGCTTCATACGACGGTTTCCTGTTTAAAAAGTATATCGACAACACATTTCTGGAAAACGGACGAACCGGGGCGCCAACCACATACCCAATATTACGATATGGAGATGTACTGCTAATGTATGCAGAAGCCATGATTGAACTGGACAGATGTGATCAGGACGTCTTAGATGCGACAATCAACAAACTGCGAGAAAGAGCGTATGCCGGCACAGGGCTTACTTACCCTGAGGTTACAACCGGATCGCAAAGCGCTTTGCGTACGATCGTTCGCACTGAACGTTTTATCGAGCTTGCATGGGAAGGGCATCGTTATGCCGATTTAATTCGCTGGAAGCTGGCTGAAAAGGTTTACAATCGGCCGAGTTACTTCCTGCGCCGTGCATGGTCCGGCTCTACTTCGTGGAATGGAGACGAGGCCTCTGTATCTGCAGAATACCGTCAGTTGATCCAGAACTGGAAAGACGGAAACTACCCCCTTGGCGGTATTCCGACAATTGATGAAAACGGCATCGCTGATCTCAGCAACATGGTTACCGCAGGTTATATCGTTGTGGCAAGTGAACGAAAGTTTGATGCAGGAAGAGACTACCTGTGGCCAGTACCTGATGCTGACCGTCTTATTAATGAGAATCTCGATCAGAATCCCAAATGGTAACTGTATAACCAAGATAAGAGGCTGACCTAGTATCACATTCCCTAACTCTTAGCCAGCCTCTTATCATTTGAATAGTAAATTCTGAAAATTGACATTTATGCTATGATCAGCCAAAGTGCTTTCCAGTAAAAGTGTTTAATTCGGGTGTTGGATGTTACCAATGGGTCCAAGATGACCAGGATATAATTCCATGCCTGAAACCGATTTACACTGACAGTTTGTATAAAGAGTTACATGATCTTGATATTACTCAAGTAAGATTTGAGACCTATACCAACTAAAAAATATTGATCAACGATAACCTGAAGCAAAAAACAGGTTAATCCGAGTTTAGTTTTGTTAGTTCTTATCAGAGAGGTCGTCATTACTGACGACCTTTTGTTTCCACGAATACCCGGCTGAAAATCAGATTTTCCATACAAACTCACTTGTAAGAGTTCCAGATATATCATCTTGGATACAGCGGAGGCACAAAAGATGACCCAAATCGTCAAAACAGCACAATCGCGACCAATTCTATCTCTATCAATAGTACAATTTACCTTTTCATACATTTCTTATTAAACAAAAAACAGTCATGCAAACTTCTGTATTTTTTTTGCTTTTTATGCTTCTCCATTTTGTAATTGCCGCAAAAACAAAGGATAAAATCATTTTGTTGGAAGCTGAGAGTTTTAGTAACACTGGAGGCTGGGTGGTCGACCAGCAGTCGATCGACCAAATAGGATCATCCTATCTTCTGGCACATGGACTTGGAAGACCGGTAGACGACGCAGTCACAACCTTTCATGCCCCAAATAGCGGTAACTACAAGGTTTGGGTACGCACCCGCGATTGGGTGGCACCATGGAATGCAGGAGGTGCTCCCGGGAAATTTCAACTTTCGGTAAACGGTCGAACTTTGGAAACGGTATTCGGCACCAATGGCGCAGAATGGAGTTGGCAATATGGCGGTGAAGTAAGTTGTAGCAAGGGTGCAAATGAGATTAGCCTGCACGATTTAACGGGGTTCGACGGTCGTTGTGATGCAATCTTTTTATCAACCGACCCGGGTTTTGAACCTCCACAAAATGGGAAAGCACTGGCCGACTTTAGGGACGAATACATGGAAAGCAGTAACGATATTGCCGATGCCGGTGAATTTGACTTTGTTGTGGTTGGCGGAGGTATGGCCGGGTGCTGTGCTGCTGTAACTGCAGCCCGGCTCGGGTGCAAGGTTGCACTTATTCAAAACCGCCCGGTGCTGGGCGGAAACAACAGCTCGGAGGTTCGTGTCGGATTATCAGGACTGATACATCAAGAACCTTATCCTGTTCTTGGAGATTTAGTTGATGAAATAGGTCCTGTCGGACATTGGAACTTGTGGGAAGCCCAGCGTAACCCCGACTCAGAAAGAAGTAAAAAAATACTTGAAGAGATTTCACGCAACCCTGAAAAGAAGGAGCACAACGCCGGTCCATCCACCAATTACAATGATGATAAAAAACGACAGATCGTAGAAAACGAGGAAAACATCAGCCTGTTTCTGGATACCCATGTTTATGAAGTTGAAAAGAAAAAGGGAAAAATTGTCGCGGTAATAGCTAAAAATATCAGAACCGGCCAGAAGACCCTTTTCAGGGGAAAACTGTTCGCTGATTGCACCGGCGACGGAAACCTCGGATACCTTGCCGGAGCCGATTTTCGGATGGGAAGAGAAAGTAAGAAGGAAACCGGCGAAATCCGTGCTCCTGAAAAAGCAGATAATTTGCTGATGGGCACATCCGTACAATGGAATAGTGTGGAGGAAGACGCCCCGGCAGCATTCCCATCTTGCCCATGGGCCGTTCAGTTCGACGAAAGCACCTGTCATTACCTGACCAAAGGAGACTGGGACTGGGAAACCGGTGCATACCGCGACCAAATCAATGAAATGGAGATGATCAGAGACCATGCACTACGGGTCGTTTATGGCAACTGGGATTACATAAAAAATAAGGGAAACAATAAAGAAAAGTTTGCCAACCGCAGGTTGTCATGGGTTGCGTACATAGGAGGAAAAAGGGAAACAAGACGCCTGCTTGGAGATGTTATTCTGAAAGAACAGGACATTTTGAATCAAACAGCTTTCCCCGACGCTTGTTTCACCACAACATGGGGAATAGATCTTCATTATCCTATTGAAACCGGAAGTCTCAATATAGAACCCTACCGTTCGCGTGCCGACATCAAAGAAATTGAACCTTATTCTGTTCCATATAGAACTTTATATTCGCGCAATGTAAGCAACCTGTTTATGGCAGGTAGAAACATTAGTGTGACACACGTTGCATTGGGAACAGTAAGGGTTATGCGTACCACTGGAATGATGGGAGAAGTAATTGGCAGAGCGGCAAGGATTTGCATTAAAGAGGATTGTTCACCGCGAGAGCTCTATCTCAATCATTTAAATGAACTATTGAAAACCCTTGAAAAGGGAGTCCCTTCTAACTAAAAATCAACTTACATGTATTAAACAGAAAAGATAACCTTCAATATTTCTCTTTTTAACGAAAGTTAAAGAAATCAGATAGTACAAAACCAGAGAATTTATATTTTATAAGCGACAATCTAAACGAATAAACTTAAAAATGATAAAACGACTTTCATTAATTGCAGCCTGCGCGCTGCTGATGTCTTGCCAACCAAAAATTGAAGTAAAAGACAAACCTGTTCAGGTAAGTGGAATTTATCCTTCGCTGGCCTACTACAACAACGAAGGAGAATGTGGAACAGGAGCCGTTGTTCCCTGGGCCGATCGTTTGTGGGTAATCACTTACGGGCCACACCTTCCACTGGGCTCTTCCGATAAATTATATGAAATAACTCCGGATTTGGCACAAATTGTTCGTCCTGAAAGCATTGGAGGAACTCCGGCCAACCGCATGATTCATAAAGAAAGCAATCAGCTTTTTATTGGCCCTTACGCTATTGATGCTAAAAGGAATGTACGCACAATTCCTTATTCCGTAATGCAGGGACGTCATACCGGGAATGCTCGTCATTTATTTAAACCGGCTGAGATGTTCTACTATGGAACCATGGAAGAAGGTTTTTACGAAGTAGATGTGAATACACTTAAAGTACATGAATTATACAAAGACGGAAATAATTCGGAAGGAAGAAAAGTTGAACACAACGACACCGGAGTAAATCCCGAAAATGCTACACTGCCGGGAGCTCACGGGAAAGGTTTGTACTCGGGTCAGGGAGTGATGGTATATTCCAATAATGGAGAAGCAACACAGGAAGCTCAGCACAAATTCGACGTCAAAGCCGGATCTTTATCAGAATGGGATGGAAAAAACTGGAAATCTATTCGCAGAAATCAGTTTGTTGAGATAACCGGCCCGGGTGGAATTTATGGAAATTCAAATCCGGAAACAGATCCGATTTGGGCAACCGGCTGGGATCACCGATCACTTCTTTTGGGTGTAAGAAATCCGGAAACAGGTTGGGATTTCTATCGTTTACCCAAGGCAAGTCACAGTTACGATGGTGCACATGGATGGAATACCGAATGGCCCCGAATCCGTGATATTGGTACCGATGAAAATCCGGACTACCTGATGACCATGCACGGAATGTTTTGGCACTTTCCGGAAGGATTCACTGCCAAGAGTTCCGCAGGTATTCGTCCGCGATCTGCCTATTTGAAAGTGATCGGCGATTTTACCCGCTGGAACAACCAATTGGTTTTTGGTTGCGACGATTCAGCTCAAAAGGAATTCCTCAATAAAAGAAAACAAAAAGGGAATATTGAAGGTCCGGGACAATCCAATTCAAATCTATGGTTTACTTCCATCGAAAAACCAGACCAACTTGGACCGAACACTGCATCGGGATCTGTTTGGCTGAACGACGATGTGAAAGCCGGTGAATTCTCAGAACCGTTCCTCTTTTCAGGGTGGGCTAAACGTTGTGCATGGATTCACAACGATTCCGGACAAAAGGTTGACTTTACGTTTGAAGTGGATAAAAATGGAGACGACATTTACAGTGTTTTGAAGAGAATTGAAGTTGCTCCCAAAAGCTCAAAGTTTATAGAATTTGGAGCAAACGAAACAGGAGAATGGGTGCGGGTTGTTGCCGATAATGCCACAAATGCGACCGTAAGCTTCAACTACACCGATGTAGATGAAAGGGCTACTTCTCTGGCTGAAATTTTCGGGGGACTGGCCACAGCTGATCAAAACCAGGCATTGGGAGGACTTTTGTACGGACTGGGAAATAACCGTCGTGCATTGGGAATCTCGGCGATGAAATTTGAAGATGGAACTGCCACTGAAACCGGGTACTACGAATTGGATGAAAATCTGAACCTGATTGCCAAAGACGATGCAGAAACCAACAGTTTTATCAAAGAAAAGTTTGCTATTCCTGAAAATGTTGTTCAATTCGATAATTCTTCTGTTTTGGTAGTTGACGATCAGGGACGTCGCTGGAGATTGCCATTGGGGAGCAGTGAATACGAGTCGCTGACAAACGTGGCACAACTGCGTATTTGCAGGGAAGTTGCCACCGAACGAGACTTATTTAATTGCGCCGGTACTTTTTATGAATTGCCGGCCGAAAATGCCGATGGTTTTGCAAAAATCCGACCGGTTTCTTCGCATAATTTCAGAATTCACGATTATGCATCGTACCGAGGGATGTTGGTTTTAACCGGCCTTGAAAGCAATGTGCAGGCAGGAGAACACATCGTTCGTTCCGACGACGGCAATGCCGCTCTTTGGGTTGGAACTATCGATGATCTGTGGGAAATGGGCAAACCCGTTGGACATGGAGGACCATGGAAAGATGCGGCAGTAAAGGCCAATGAGCCATCAGATCCGTATTTGATTGGCTTTTATGACAACCGTAGCCTGGAAATTTCGCACGACAAAAAAGAAGCAGTCACTTTCAAAATAGAAGTGGAACCGATCGGACATGGTCCGTGGATGCTTTACAAAGAAGTAAGCGTTCAGCCGGGCGAAACTTTCAGCTATGATTTTCCGGCAGATTTTCAGTCGCGCTGGATACGATTTGTCGCGGATAAAAACTGTAATGCAACTACCTGGCTGGAATATAAATAATAACGCATAGCAATTATCATATGAAAACTTTAACCACACTAATCATCACCCTGATACTATCACAAACGCTTTGGGCAAAGTCGAAAGAAACAATTTTCGTAGAAGCGGAAAGCTTTTCAAACACGGGAGGTTGGGTAATCGACCAGCAATTTATAAATGAGATGGGCTCGCCTTACCTGATGGCACACGGCATGGGCATCCCGGTAAAAGATGCCGAAACCATCGTTAAATTCCCCAAAACAGGAAAATATTACCTGTTTGTTCGCACAAAAGACTGGGCTGCTCAGTGGTCTGATGCTGAAGCTCCCGGACGATTCCAGGTTTTGATAAACGGAAAACCTGTAAACAAAACATTTGGTACCGAAAAAAATGACTGGGACTGGATCAAAGGCGGAGAAGTAGAAATAACTCAAAAAGAAACAAGTATTGCACTTCACGACCTAAGCGGTTTTAACGGGCGCTGTGATGCACTCATTTTTTCTGCCGACCCTGAATTCAACCCGGTTAACGAATTAAATGCCTTAACAGCGTATCGCCACAAAATGCTGGGGATCCCCGATAAACCCAAAAATGCAGGGACATACGATTTTGTTGTTGTCGGAGGAGGAATGGGAGGCGTGTGTGCCGCTATCTCAGCTGCACGGCTTGGCGTAAAAGTGGCACTCATTCAAAACCGACCGGTACTCGGAGGAAACAACAGTTCGGAGGTACGCGTTCATTTAGGAGCAAGAATTAAACAGGATCCCTGGCCCAACCTTGGAAACCTGGTAAATGAAATAGGACCGGAACGCGGAGGAAACGCACAACCAAAAGACTATTACGAAGACGACAAAAAACTAAAAGCTGTTCTGGCAGAAAAAAACATCACATTGTTCCTGAATTGTAATGCCGACGGAGTGGAGATGGAAGGAAATAAGATTGCTGCAGTTACTGCTCAAAGTATTATTACCGGTGAACGCTTTATTTTTAAAGCTCCACTTTTTGCTGATTGCACCGGAGACGGAACCATTGGTGTTTTGGCAGGAGCCGACTTTATGCAAGGCCGCGAAAGCCGCGATGTTTTTGGAGAGCCTACCGCCCCTGAAGTTTCCGACAATCTTACCATGGGAGCCTCGGTTCAATGGTTTTCAAATAAAAAGGAAAAACCGGCTCCTTTCCCTGATATTAAATGGGGGATTGAAATGAACGAGGAAAAATCGCATGCACTTACCCGGGGGGACTGGGATTGGGAAACCGGAATGGGCGTAGATCAGACAAAAGATTTCGAACGTGTTCGCGACTATGGAATGCTGGTTGTCTTTTCGAATTGGTCGTATATCAAAAATCACTCATCGGTAAAAGACAAATTTGCCAACGAACAACTGCAATGGGTGGCCTTTATTGCCGGAAAGCGCGAAACACGCCGCCTGGTAGGAGACTATGTTTTGAATGAAAACGATTTGCGAAACCATACCGTTTATCCCGATGGCACTGCACCAACCACCTGGACAATGGACCTGCATTATCCCCATCCTGAAAATGCAGAATTGTTTCCTGATGCACCTTTTCGTTCCATTGCAAAACACATTGAAATCTATCCCTACCCCATCCCCTTTCGCTGCCTATACTCTAAAAATGTTGACAATCTGCTGATGGCCGGACGCCACATAAGCGTTTCACACGTAGCTTTAGGGACAACACGTCTGATGCGAACAATTGGGATGATGGGAGAAGTGATAGGAATGGCTGCATCAGTATGCAAGAAGGAAAACACAACGCCAAGAGGTATTTACAATAATTATTTTGCCCAAATGGAGAAACTCATGGACAAAGGCGTTGGAGATACCAGTCTTCCAAACAAACAAACATATAACCTGGGAGGAACGTTAAAGAAATAAAAATTCACACACAAAAGTTGAATGAATAAAAATAAGCTTACCAGTAGTATGATAATTACATTGATTGCAGTTATCATACTACTGTCTTCTTCTTTTGATATTCGTTTCATAAATAAATCGGAACCTGCTTTTCACTTTTTAACCGAAGATTCCATCAACATTGAAGTAATTGCCCTATTCGAGCAGGATTCTGTATTAAGCGGCTACAAAGCTTATGTGTTTTCTCCGGTTTGTGAAGACACTACCTGTTACCCGGTAGAACTTGAGTTTTATTGGGATGTGCTGGGCAGATTTCAGAGGTATGAGATATTTCCGGGCAGGGAGTTGACAAAACTCGATCACAAGCCGTTTACCGATGCCGACTATAAAACTCTTTCAAAACTTCTACTAAACAATGAACCCGCGTTTTTGGAAATGAAACGCGAGGATTTGGTTGTGAAAGTAAAAAAAGATACAGTTGACGGATACACCGGAGCCACCATTGCCGCCATTAAAAATGAAGTCATCGCAGGAGCGGTGTACAGTTGTTACACCCTATGGCACATTGCACATGGTATTGTAGCCGACAGCATCAAAAATCATACGCAAAAGCACTTTAATCAGGAGCTACTGAAAAAGTTGTTTGATTCGGGTGAAATAGAAGTAGCCTATTACTTAACTAGCCGACTAAACGAAGATCAATGCTTCACATTTCTTCCCGAAATACAAAAGCTTTTGAGCGAAAGCGGAGGATTCCTGGCTCAACACATACTTGATCAGCTCCCTCAAAAAGTGATTAGCTCGGAGAGTTTCCAGAATTCGATGGTCTCAATTATGCCGAACCTTGATTATTATGCACAAAAAAGCTTATTGCAACGTTTAGACGGCACACTGACTTCAGATAAACTGGGAAAAGTTTTGGCAGAAAGTATTGAGCCACGGGGCTCTTTGCACAACGAATTGATCATCGAAATCTTTTGCGACAACAAGAGTCAACTTGATCCTGAATTGTATCAAACCTTTCTTCAGCAACTACTGACAAAGCAAGTGATGCTGAATAAAATACAGTCGGAAAACATTAAGGAACTGGTAAAAAACGACAAACAACTAAAAGTCTACCTTAAAAATCTGAAGCAAAAAGGACTTGTTCAATAAGAAAAGCCCTCTAACCTCTGAACGAATAATCTGAAAATCAAACAAATTAACTCTCTCTCAATGAATTAGCATACGACGCTCTTGTCTCCTGAATTCCATCCATATTTTCGACCGCCCAACCAACAAGACCGTGTATGTGTGGAAGCAGAGACTTCCCTCTTGGTGTGAGTTCGTACTCAACTTTCGGCGGAATCTGCGGATAAACGGTACGCTTCACCAATCCATCCGCTTCCAGCGTTTTCAGAGTTACCGAAAGCATTTTCTGTGAAATGGTTTTTATACAGGTATAAATTTCGTTAAACCTTAACACCTGTCCGTCTTCCAGTACTAACAGCACCAATACCGACCATTTATCACCAAAACGATCCACTACATTCCGAACCGGGCAATGCTCGGGATCTCCGTACTTTTCCCAAATATTTACTTCCATTTGCCTGAAATTAATACTGCTTTCGAACCGAATGATTTACTCACAATCTTCAATTACCAAAAGTAATTACTATAATTTAAGTGAGCAAGTTTACTTTGGTTATTAATTAAATATTAAGTATTTTATTTTTAAATAATTGATATCTACTGAATATCAGCATTACTAACTTCAGGGTAAGTAACAAACAGTAGCGTACGTTCTTGGTTTTATAAAAGCCTTATTTTAACTTTGACTAACCAAAAGTTATTAAAGTACTTTTTGATAGCAATAATTATTAAATAAATTGAAAGGAATAAAGAAATGAAACGAGCATGAGAAAGTATCCACACACAGGCAGATAATTAAAATCATGCGAGTTCCATCTTATACCTTTGAAAACAAACAATATTAATAAGATGAAAATTGGAGTTACAGGAGCAACCGGTCAATTGGGCCGTCTCGTAGTTAGTGAACTACAAAAAAGAACATCGTCAGACAACATTGTAGCATTGGTACGTACCCCTGAAAAAGCAAGTGATTTGGGAGTAGCAACAGTGGCATTCAACTATTCAAAACCGGAACAGTTGGAAGACGCACTAGCTGGGGTTGACAATTTGTTGCTCATTTCAAGCAATGAAATCGGGCAACGTGCACCACAGCATAAAAATGTAATTGAAGCAGCCAAAAAGGCAGGCGTAAAATGGATTGTTTATACAAGTCTTTTACATGCCGACACCTCAACATTAAACCTTGCTGGCGAACACCTGGCAACCGAAAAAATGTTGAAAGAATCGGGAATTGATTACACGGTTTTGCGTAACGGATGGTATTCAGAAAACTATACTGCTTCGGTTCCGGGAGCACTGGCTGGTGGAGCATTTCTGGGTAGTGCCGCCAATGCGAAAATAGCCTCAGCAGCGCGCGCCGATTTTGCAGAAGCTGCAGCAGTTGTGCTAACCAGCGAAAATCACAAAGGCAAAGTTTACGAACTTGCCGGGGATGAAGCTTACACTTTGACCGACCTGGCTACTGAAATTTCGAAGCAAACCGGGAAAGACATCGCCTATAAAAACCTGCCGGAAGCTGAATATGCTGCCATTTTGAAAAGTTTTGGGCTACCGGAAGGCTTGGCCGACGGACTTGCCAGTTGGGATGTTAGTGCATCAAAAGGAGATTTATACGACAACGGGAAACAGCTTTCAGCCTTAATTGACAGAGCAACCACTCCTATTTCAGCCTCAGTAGCCGAAGCGCTTAAAACTGCTTAACAAAACAGTGAAACAAAAACAATTAGGGAGAAGGATTACATAGCCAGTAAACTTAATGGAGGACTTGCAACAATTAAGCTGAATTTCGACAACATCATCAAAAGGAGTTACATAAATGGTAGCTCCTTTATTCTTGGGAAAACCGGCCAATACGCAATATTTCCCCAACAATTTTAAAAACCAACGCAACCAATTCATTCGCACTTCCATCTAAATAGAAATCCAAACTTGCTGATAATGAAAAAGTACCTGGCGCTGTTTTTCCTTTTTGCCCTCATTTGGAGTTGCGACGATGATGATTCGGACTTTTTGGAGGCCTGTTTTACCTATCAGTTCAGCGACACAACCGAAGGCCAAATTCATTTTACCAACTGTTCAGAAAATGCTAGCAGCTACTTGTGGGAGTTCGGCGATGGTGAAACTTCGACCGAGAAAAACCCGGTTCACACATTTTCCTCTTCACCTCCTTATTTTGTGAGTTTAACCGCCCAAAAGGGACGCTTGAAGGATACTTACACTGCGTCAATTGGAAATATTACAGTTTTCAAACCCAACATCTATATTTACCCAACCGAGCAAACCGATCTTTGTGTGAAAATCGAATTTCCGCTGGGAGGAGAAGTTATTGAATCGATTCCGGAATATGGCGGCGAATGGTGCGTCAATGTTCTTCCCAATGGACTGATTGACAATCAATACACATTTTTGTTTTACGAAAGCTCGCAACCCGACATTTTTCAAGACAAGGAAGGGTGGTGCATTCCCCGCAGCGAGCTAAAATCTTTCTTCGAAAACAACCTGCAACAGTACAATTTCTCGCCACAGGAAATCACTGATTTTACCGATTACTGGGTTCCGCGACTCAATACCAACAGCTTTTATCTGATCTATCCGCAAACCAATGAAATCATCGATAAAGCCATTCAGCTTAATTTTTCAACCCAGCCGGATAATATAGGCCGCCTGTTTTACCTGATAACCGGTGCCAACAAGGCTAAAGTTTTAAAAGAGCCGGAAATAAATCCATTGGAACGAAATGACTTCTACGTAACTGAATGGGGAGTCATACTAAAATAAAACTTCAGTTTTCGTTGCTGCAATTAATAGATCAAAGAAGAAGAGGCTGTTCGATTGTATTTCGGCAGCCTCTCTCTTTTATGTCGTCTTCTAGCACCTAGCTCACGTATGGCTTTTTTCTTTTAGTTTTGAATTATCGGCGTAAACATGCAGGTAAAAATACACCAGTGTGAATACGGCATAAACCGCGGCCTGTATGTACAAAGCAATCATGTCGTACCGGATATCAGACATACCCACCCCCATGGTTCGCAGACGCAGGTAGGCAGGAATAGCGGTAGTTCCGGGAAATATTTTGGACAACACCACCAGCCATTCGGGCATGGCCGAAACCGGCCACGAAATGCCACTTAAAAACAAAGCGATGGGCGACAGGAACACCATAAAAACAATCGCTGATTCGCGGTGTTTGAACAACGTCGAAAGCGCTATCCCGAGAAAAATGACCGCCAGTAAGAAAGGGAACAACAGCATCATCATATGCAGGATGCTTCCTTTATCGGGATAATTGAACCAGTGGTGTACCAAAATTACAGCCAGTGCCACATTGAATAACGAAACCAGCAGATAGGCCCCGGTTTTCCCCAGCAAATAAGGAAGAACTTCCCTTCTTCGCTTGTACTCCGGAAGCAAAAATGGGGTTTTCTTTGATGCAGAGAAAGAACCTCCCAAAATCCCGATTCCAATCAGCAAGGTTTGCTGAATGATAATCAGGATTAAACCCGGCATAACAAAACTCCCGTACGACGCGCTTGGGTTGTACAAAATATGCGTATGTGGGCTGATCGGGCTGCTGGCCACCACTGCCTGGTCAAACGACTTGCCCTCAATCATGTAGCGCTGAACAGCCACACCGGCGTTAAAATACGAGTTAACCATGTTCGAAGCCAGAATCTCCGTTTTATACTTCAGAAAATAACTTCCATCGGCATAAACAGAAACATGCGCCTGTTTCCCGTCCAAAATGTCTTTTCCAAAACCTTTAGGGATCAGCAGCACACCCTTTATTTCATCTTTCATGAATAAATTCTCGGCCTCATCAAGGCTCGAAGGATTGCAGCTTACGTCCAGTTCGTTTGTAGCGTCGAGCATTCGGGAATACTGCCGGCTAAAAGAGCTTTGATCAAGATCGACCACGCCAACCGGCAATTCGGTAAGAACCTCGCCAGAATAGCCGATCGAGTATACCAGCGGGTAAATAATCATCGCGCCAATCAAAATAAGCATCGCCCCCTTATCAGCAAGAACTTCCTTTAATTCCTGCTTAAAATGAATGGCAATCAGCTCCAGACTTCCCGGATTATGTTCTTTTTCGGTCATCATTTTTCTTATGCTTTTCCCCAATATTTTTCATCGCCCAGGCGACGTTTGTACAACTTAAAGCCGGTAAAGGCCAGTAATTGAAAAATCAGAATGTAACAAATGTAGATCAGTGCGTCGCTCTTGGGTCCTCCGTACAGCGATTGCGATATAAACAGTTTTTCCCAACAGGTAAACGGAAAAAGTGCGGCAAAAATGCGCGCAACCAAAGGCATTCCTTCAAAAGGAAAGGTAAGCCCCGAGAATGTTACGGCCATCATTGAATAGGCGCTGGCAATCGACAACGACAGACGCAGGTTGTAAGTGAGCGCTACCAGCCAAACCCCCAGCAACTGGTAGGTAAGCATGGTAATCAATTGCCCGAACAGGATCAGGAAAAAACTGCCGTTCATCGGCATACCTCCAAATTCGTACAACAGTACATTTATCAGCATGGCAAATCCGGTAAAAATCACGGTATACGGAAACATTTTCCCGGCAATGGCCAGCCTCACGCTCGAATTACTGGCTTCCAGCAATTCACGGCCGGTACCTCGTTTCAACTCATTTCCAAACGTATAAATCGACGCCAGAAAAGCAAACAGGTACAACATAATGTTCATCATCGCCGAATTCAAAAAGTAGTTGTAGTTTCCGTATGGGTTGAACAGTATGTGTTGCCGCAATTCAACCGGCATTACCCGTGCCATGGCCTGTGCTTCGTTCTTTTCGTCCAGCAGTTGTTTTTTTAGCTGAATGCCGGCTGAGATCGTGCCCACCGTTTTCAGTACTGCGCGTTGGATAATTCCGCCCGTCAGCACGTTGGTGCCGTTAATGTAGGCAGGAACAACCGCTTCCTCTTCCCGGTAAACCTTATTCTCCAAACCGGATGGCAGCAACACAATGGCATCCACCTGAGCGCTTTCCAGCATTTCGCGTGCCTGAAAAATATCGGCCGGCGATGCCACCACAGCCAGATCAGGCGAAGCCTCCAGTGCATTTCTCAATTTAATGGAAAGACTGGAATTATCGTGGTCGACAACCGCAATGGGCAAATCGCGTGTTACTCCCTGCCTGAAAATAAAATACAGCAGAAAGATACCGATCAGAGGCCCCAGGAACAAAAGGAAACGGTAAGCTGGATTGTGCTTGATCCTTTCGGCCTCGCGCCCCATCACCATAAATATCGGATGTCTTTTCGGGATGCTCATCTCCATCTGTTTTTACAAACGAACCACCGCTGTCATTCCCGGACGCAGTCCCTCAATTTTAGTTACCGGACGAGCTTCAATCTCAAATGATTTCAGGTCGAATTCGCCCGAAGTTTTCGTGGCATTGTAACGTGCAAAATCTGCCGTGGGGCTTATATAAGTTACTTTAAAAGTATACTCGCGGTTTTCCAGTCCCGGAATCATCGCGGTAAACGTTTCGCCCATTTTAAAGTGGCTCAGGTAATCTTCACGAATGTACAAGGTAGCCCAGATATCGTCGATATCAATTACGTTCACTACCGGAAATCCGGTGGAAACCAATTCGCCTTCTTCCACATTTACGCCTGAAATTTCGCCTTTGGCGATGGAGTGAATCGTGGTTTCATCAAGATAAGATTGTACCTGCTCAATGGCAGCATCTGCACGTTTTACAAGGGCATCGGCAGCGGCCTTGTCCTCTTCGCGGGCACCTTTTTCGGCTTTTTGCCAGATGGCTTTGGCAGCATTGGCCGTTTCGCGCGCTGCTTTCATTTTTGTTTCAGCCTCGTCGCGTTGTTGTTCCGGCACAACTCCGTCGTTGTACAAATTCAGAATACGCTGAAAAGTCTTTTCACCAAACTGTGCGGCCGCTTCGGCTTTAATGTAGGTACTGTAGGCCGCTTCGATGTCTTCTTTCTGAGCGCCGTTTTTAGCCTTTCGGCTTTGGGCATCGGCAGCCATGCGGGCGGCATTGGCTTCGGCCAGTTTTGCATCAATTTCAGGGCTGTTGATGGAAAAGACAAAGTCGCCCTTTTCCACTTTCTGTCCTTTTTTTACTGCAATCTCCTGAATTCGCCCGGGGACTTTTGATGCCACATTGTATTCTTTGGCTTCAATTTCTCCCTGTAAAATTACCGGCTCGGGTTTTAGTACCACAATCAATGTGTAAACAATAAATGCTACAATTGCGACCAATACAAACAGGGAGGCTAGTGCTTTTTTACTCATCGCTTTTATTTTTTCTATTTTCTATAATGATTCCAAAACGGTGTTCTCTCCACGGCAATACGACGTAAACTCTTCAGGGGTTCCGGCAGCCTGAAGAAAGCGGGCCAGCGCCACATCGTAGTCGTAAAGCACTTTTAAACGAAAGGCTTTTACCTGCGCCACTTTTGTATGCGCGTCCACCACCGAAGTAGAGGTGGCAAAGCCTTCATTAAAGGCTTTTTCGGTGCTGGCGGCATACTCGCTTGCCAATTCCAGCGTGGTTTCCAGTTCTGTTTTCTGTTCCATTTGCATGTGAAGCTCCTGGTACAACTTTGTTAAATAGGCTTCGAGGTCGCTGTGTGCTTTTTGCTCGGCAAATTCAACCTGGTTATGCAGTGTTTTGCTGGCATGTACTTTATTGTTTCGGGCCATCCCGTCAAAAAGGGTCCATTTCATTCCAACACCTACTAGCCAGTCGGGCATGTAAGGCGAAAGATTTTTATCCACCAGGTTATAGTTCCCCATTGCAGCCACCGACGGCAAGTAGTCGCGTTTCTCCACTTTGTGCTGAATGTTCACCAATTCCTTTTTGCCCTGAATTTGTTTTAGCAGCGGGTTTTCCTGTTTGGCTTTTGCAATCCACTCTCCCAGCGCACTCAGTTCTTTGTTAATGAATAAGTGGCTGGTGGGAGTCAAAGCTTCCAGTGAATCGTTGGCCAGCGTTGCCGTCAAACCCGAACGGATAATATCCAGGTTTCGCACCGCCTGTTTGTATTCGCGTTCGGCTTCGTTCCGGGCAACTTCGGCATGCAAAAGCTCTACCTTGGCAATGATGCCGTTGTCAAACATTTTCTTTGCATCCTGGTAATGGTTGTCCATACTTTTCAGCATCTGCTCCCGAACTTTCACCACCTGCAGGCCCAGCTCCAGTCCGTAGTAGCGCTGAACCAGCTCTGCAAGCAGTGCCCCTTGTTCCACCCGAACTTCTTCTTTACTGATTCCCACGTTTACGTCGGCAGCCTCGTTGGCTCCCTGAATTTTACTTCCTGCATAAATAGGCCATACAAAACCGGCGGAAACCGTAGCAAAACTTTTCTCCTGAATCATCTGGTCCCAGTCTCCGTTCTGCACTTCCTGACCAGCTTCCAGCAATTTTTCCCGCACAGCCTGCGTGCTTATATCGTCGGGCAAAACAGGCAAAACCTGGTTGGTGTTGGGATTCGGTACGCCCGAAAAAACACCGTAAGTACCCAAGGTATTGTACAAGGGGACAATGGCATCGCGTACCGGTGTCAGGTCCAGGTGAAGCGGGTCGGACATGGTAACCGCCTGTGCATTCAGCGAAACGGTTGGTAAATGCAGGCCACGCTTTGCCTTTTGCTCAAATTCCTTTTGCTTTACCTGCTCTTTCATCCGCAGTAACCCCGGATTGTTTTGCTCCATCATCTGATAAGCTTCCTCAAAACTCATCAAACGGGGAGGCCTTGTTTGCGCGGTAACATTCGCAGCAAGCAATGCAACAACCATCCATACAAAAAATGCAATATTATTCCTTCTCATGGCTCTCACTTTAATAGCTTATGAATCAAATACAATAAATGTTTGGTCTCTTTATCCTGAATATTTGTTTTGTTTCGTTTGAAATGCAGGTTAATGTACTGGAAAATGGTAGACATCATAATCAGGTACAAATCATCTTCAGAGATGTTTTTATCGATACTTTCTGATTTCAGGCCAATGTCCAAGAGTCGTTTAATGATGCGATACGTATTTTCCCGAATTTGGTTATCGAGCACAAAACTGTAATCGTTGGTCAGAACGTACAAGAATTTGATTTTAACAGGCTCGGTATTGGCAATCTCGATAAAATGCAATACAATCTTCTCCACCGTTTCCCAGAAAGAATACCCGTGATTTACCAGGTCATCAAACTTAACCAGAACCTCTTGGTAAACCTCGTGCAAAATGGCATTTACCATCTCGTACTTACCTGCATAATGCATATAAAAGTATCCTGAAGCAACCTGGGCATCTTTGCTGATCAAAGCTACCGAAGCTCCTCCAAATCCTTTCTCCACAACCAACTCCATGGTCGATTGCTTCAAACGCTGCACTTTTTTCTGATCGGTTATTCTGGCCATTTTTCACTAATTAATAAATGAACGTTCATTCATTTTGAATGCAAAAATAAAAACAATCTTTTACAGTCGGTAAAATCTTAAGCTGAATTAATAATTCGTTTAAATTGGCTTGTACTGGGTTTAAAACAGGTGGAAGGAAATAATGGTAACGGCACGGACTAAACTAAACTGCCCAAAAGTCCCACCCAATCTTTCGGTAAAAACTATTGAACAAACACAAAAATTACCGATCCATCGCATCCAATGATGAAACCAGAAATACCAGCGGCGCATTCCAGTTAATGGCTGTTTCGTTGGTAGAATAGCTGCACTCCTCGTCCACATACGAACGGGCCGGGAACTGACTTCGCTGCACTTTATCCTGGGCGCAGTCGGTAAACACATTTGTATTCGGGCCACCCACCAGGTAACCCGGCATGGGATCTTCCACCCCGTCAGCTGAGGAAATTCGCTGATGCGGATGCATTGGCGATTTGGAACCAAAGCCGGTAACAAACGAATACCCCGTTGCGTTTCGGCCGAGGATGTAATCCAGGTCATTTCTGGCAGATGCAACATACTTTTCATCTCCCGTTAAACGGAAGGCAATCAACTTCACCAGGCCATCATTGGCAACGTCGGAGTTACTTCCCCAGGCAAAGCGATCAATGCTGACAACATACGGCGACTCTTCTTCCTTGCTCAGCAAAAGATCTGCATACGAAAGAAAATCCTGTTCCATATCGGAGAACTCAGCCCGCCTTTCGGAGGTTAGCAACGAGATCACTCCCAGCGTATTTACCTGTCTCCAGGTTGGTGTACCCGGCTGCTGATAGCTTTCCTTCATCTTCTCCAGGTATTGTCCATCTTTCGTCAAAAGATACATTTCAGCCGCCGCCCAGAACCACTCGTCGTTTAAGTTAGTATCTCCGTAAGCCCCGGTTTTGATATCTTCCGGTTGTTCGTAAAACTCGTCAGGATGCCGGAACGCCCACTGCCAGGCGTTCTGCGCACTTGCGGCCATTTCAGTGGCCAATTCAGTCAAATTGTATTCAGGAAGAATGCGCGAAGCAAAAGCCAAAGTTGCTGCATAGTCGAGGGCTGCAGCAGTAGTTTTATGAACAACGTACCTCTGATCGTTTGTTTCGGAAGGCATTACAAATCCCACAAAATTCTTAGTTGTCAGCTTGTGGTAAACTCCCCCGTCGTTGGGATCTTGCATGGTTAGCATCCATTTCAGGTTCACCAGGGTTTCGTCAACAATATCGGGTAATTCATTTGCAGATTTGGGGATATTCAGGTTTTGTGACTGATGGTATGCTTTGTTCAGTTCGCTGCTCAGCAACAATGTATACGTGCTTATTCCGCTGTTCACAATGTACTTTCCAAAGTCGCCAGCATCGTACCAGCCACCTGCCGACGAAATCACGGTTCCTTTGGGCCGGTAACCGTCAACTGCCGAAACATGCACCAATACGGTAGTATCCGGATGCCCAGCTTTGCGGTGCCATTTACCCGCATAGGCTTTGTCCAAATCAACACCACAACGAGCGAAATAATAGGACTTGAGCGCGGCATCAGCCAGCTCGCCGTACAAGCGATCGGCAATTTTAAATGGATAGGAAACTTCCTCTCCGGCACATAAAATGTATTCTCCGGGAGTGGTCAAATTTGAAAAATCTGCTACTTGAACAGTATCTCCTGACAATTCCCAATATTCCAGGGGACCGGTTTCGCCTTCAAAAACTACTTTTCCTTCCTTTGTTTTAACCTGAAAATTATCGGAACCAGTGCGCAGCAAGGCTAATTTGGCAGACGTAGTTATGTAACCCACCTGGTTAATCAGAATATTACCGGAAGGAGTTGGAACTTCTTTTTTACCACCACAGCCGGCCAGCAAAAGCACGCAAGCTGCAAGAAACACTTTTATAGGCGCTTGTACCTTCATATGATTCTTTTGTATGAATTTTGGTTTTTATGAAAAGTTCCGACATCGGAAACTTGTTTGAACTTAGTTTATTTTAAGTCAACTACCAAGTTCCACTACAACTTTATGAACTCCACGCGGTAAAACAGGCACCCGGTTTCCATTTTGTAAAACTTCTCCATCCACCACAATCCTATTTACACCTTTTGAAACTCCCAACGGATTGAGCACTTCAATTTCGTAAATCGCTCCCCGGAACTTCCGGGTTACTTTGTACGATTTCCAATCGCGCGGGATACACGGATTGATGATCAGCCCCTCGTAATGAGGTTGTATTCCCAGAATGTACTGGCTGATGGTGTAGAAATTCCACGCGGCAGTACCGGTCAACCACGAATTTTTTGCTTCGCCGGGTTTAAAAGCGTCTTTCCCGGCAATCATTTGCGCATATACATACGGCTCCGTTTTGTGAAGTTCACTGATGTCTTCCAGGTAGGCAGGGCAAATCTTTTTGAAGTATTCCCAGGCACGATCGCCCCGACCCAGAACGGTTTCGCCGATCATGATCCAAGGATTGTTGTGGCAAAAAATACCCGCGTTTTCCTTGTATCCGGCCGGGTAACTTGAAATCTCGCCATATTCGATGTAATACTTTGTGAAAGCCGGATTATTCAGCACAATTCCGTATTCACAATCCAGTTTCTCGCTTACCGAATCGAGTGCTTTTTCCACCATCCCTTCTTCCAGGCCAATACCCGCCATGGTACACCAGCCATTCGATTCAATAAAAATTTTTCCTTCTTCATTTTCATGGCTGCCAATTTTGCTACCGAAGTAATCGTAGGCTCTCAGGAACCATTCACCATCCCAGCCATGTTTTTTCACCGCTTCAATCATGTCATCCACATGCCTTTGGGCTCTGTTTGCCTCGTCCCTTTTTCCCAGATGCAGGCAAAGTTCCACATAGTCGCGGCCATAAACCACAAACAAACCGGCAATCATCAGCGACTCCGCTTTGGAGCCTTCAGTTTTGTTTTCAGTTGTCTGAAATGATTCGTTGGGATCGTTTGAAAAGCAGTTTAGGTTCAGGCAGTCGTTCCAATCCGCACGACCGATCAGCGGCAGACCATGCGGTCCCAGGTTGTTTCCCACATGATCAAACGAAACAGTAAGGTGATCGAACAAGGTTTTTGCCAGGTTCCAGTCGTTATCAAACGGGACCTTTTCATCCAAAATACTGAAATCGCCCGTTTCCTTCAGATAGTTTACTGCTCCCAATATCAGCCACATAGGATCGTCATTAAAGCCGCCGCCTATATCGTTATTTCCGCGCTTGGTCAGCGGTTGGTACTGGTGATAACAGCCTCCGTCGGGAAATTGCGTTGAAGCGATGTCGATGATACGTTCGCGGGCACGCTCCGGTACCTGATGTACAAAACCGATCAAATCCTGGTTCGAATCCCGAAACCCCATTCCCCGCCCTATTCCACTTTCGAAAAACGAAGCCGATCGTGAGAAATTAAAGGTGATCATACACTGGTACTGGTTCCAGATATTCACCATCCGGTCCAGCTTTTCATCACCCGATTCAAGCGAAAAAATACTCAACAGGTCATTCCAGTAGGTTTTTAATTCATCAAGGGCTGCATCAACCTTCTCTGCGGTATCGAAACGGGCAATCGTTTCCTGTGCCCGGGTTTTATTGATAACACCTTTCGATTCCCACTTTTCTCCGGGTAAATTCTCAACATAGCCCAATACAAATACAAACGCTTTTGATTCTCCCGCTTTTAACTCAACCTCGATGTAATGCGAAGCAATGGGCGACCAACCATGTGCCAGGCTGTTTCTGGCCTGACCTTCGAGCACTACCTGTGGCTCGTCAAAACCATTGTAAAGCCCCATAAATGATTCGCGATCGGTATCGAAACCATTAATCGGAGTATTCACCGAGTAATAAGCATAATGATCGCGGCGCTCTTTGTATTCTGTCTTGTGATAAACCACGGAATTCTCAATTTCCACTTCTCCGGTCGAGAAATTTCGCTGAAAGTTTTCCATATCGGTGGCCGCATTCCACAGGGCCCACTCAATAAACGAAAAGAGTTGAATCTTCCTGGTCGTTCCCGAGGTGTTTGTCAGGGTTAGTTTCTGGACTTCCGCATGCGTATTCAAGGGAACAAAAAACAAAACTTCGGCAAAAATGCCCTCTTTAGCTCCTCTGATAATTGTATAGTTCATCCCGTGGCGGCACTCGTAACTGTCGAGACGAGTTTTACACGGCTTCCAGCCGGGTGACCAAACCGTATCTTCGTCTTTGATGTAAAAGTACCGACCACCTGCATCCATCGGCACATTGTTGTAGCGATAACGTGTTATTCTTCTGAACTTTGCATCTTTATAGAAGCAATATCCTCCAGCGGTATTGGATATCAATGAAAAAAAGTCGGTGTTGCCCAGGTAATTGATCCAGGGCCAGGGAGTTGCCGGATCGGTGATCACATACTCCTTCCTTTTGTCATCAAAAAAACCAAATTTCATATCGTCGCTTCTTTAGTTCGTTGTTTCAGGAATGCCCTTAATTAGTCGCTTATCTTAGAATGATTACGGTCACGATTCACCTTCTGGACGGCCAATAAACACCCTATTTAGTAGCAAGTATTTATATTCAGAAATGATGTTATTGTAAATTTCACACTAAGATAGAAATCCCGGACAAACTTTAAAAGAAATGGCGACTTTAAAATGATGAAACAAGACACAAAAAAACCGGTTTCAAAAATGAAACCGGTTCCCCTTTATTTTTCAAAATCTACTTTACACCAAAATTTTGGTAGTAAGATTAGTGATGCTTGTTTCAATTCCTTCAAAAGGTAAACCGTTGCCCTGGTTGTCGTCTTCAACAAAAAGGTACTTCATTCCAGCCTTTTCGCGTGCAGCATAAATCCGGTTGAAATCGATCAAACCGGCACCCACAGAAGTAATGTCGTCTTTTACCACCTCAAAATAAGGATCGGTTTGCTTGGCCATATCTTTGAAGTGCAGCAGCTGGAAGCGGCCCGGATATTTGTCGAACATTTCCACCGGATCCTGACCAGCCTTGGTAGCCCAATACAAGTCGAGTTCCATGGTGATCAAATTCTTGTCCATTTCGGGCATAAAAATATCGTAGTAAGGAACCACTCCATCCAGGTTCGCAAATTCAAAATTATGGTTGTGGTATCCAAACTGAATCCCCACTTCTTTCATAACAGACGCCACCTGGTTCCAATCGGCAATCATTCGCTTGTAAGTTTCGATGTTGCGATCTTCGTCGTTAATCCAGGGCTGCACGCAATATTTTACGCCCAGCGCTGCATGGTCGTCAGCCATTTTACGGGCATTTTCCATGGTAATACCCGCTGCTTCTACCTGGGTGTGGCTGCTGATGATCTGCATGCCTTTGTCTTCCACAATTTTCTTAAACTCTGCAGGTTCGTATCCGTAGAATTTGCCATTTGAATAACCAGCCAATTCCAGGTTTTTATACCCCATATCAGATACTTTTTGCAGCGAACCTACCACATCAGCCGCCATTGCATCGCGAATGGTGTATAACTGCAAGCCCACTCCAAAGCTTTTTCTATCGGGTGTAACAGCCGAAGTACAGGCAACTGGGCCCAGCACCATTGCACCAACCGCCCCGGCAGCAGAAATTTTAAGGAAGTCTCTTCTATTTTTCATTTCATATAATTTTAATGGATTTTCGTTTACCAGTGATTTTTGTGTAAGCGCACTAAAAATAATAGATTCCCGTCATTAAACGAAAATAGTCACCTAAATTTTAACCATATGTCTTTCGAATACTTCCTGAACATAAAGAAGCGCTAAAACGGAAAGCCCACACTCAGGAAAAAACGTGTTTTTGAATCTAGGTTGTTATCTCCAACCAAAAACTGCATCGGACCAATAAGCGAATTGTACTTTAACCCGAAGTTATACCCCCAGATATAATCAGCCACAGATTTGTCGGTAAAGTCAGTGACCAAATCCCCGAAGCTGTCGTTGATATTACCGGCATTAACGGTTGCCGACAAATAAAGCCCTTTAACAATGCGGGCATTTAACTCGGCCTTGGCAAAAGCAAGGTTATAAGTAAATAATTCGGCCGTACTAAAGCCGGCTATATTCCGGTAAATATCCCGGGTATTAAATCGTTCTCCTCCCAGCAAAAACATACCTCCCACACCGGGATTGTCTGTATTAAACCCGGCATTCAGCCCAAACCTGAACGTTAAAAAGTCAGCCGTTGTTTTGTACCAATCGTAATCGGCCAATACCGAAGCATACAATCCATCATGCTCCGATAACACATAATCAACCCCCTCGCCATGCAGTTCTCCGGTCCGCTTAACTTTTGCACTCAAAACATGCGATAAAGAAAGGTTCATCCTTACTCCTTTGCTTGGAAAATACAGGTCATCTGTTGTATTCAAACGGTAAAAGAATTTATACCCCCACTCTTTGGTAGCGTGCCGGACAAAGCCTGCCTCATCGTAAATACTCTTCAAATCCTCCATTGGGGAGATCCGGCTGTACCGGAATATCCCATTTAAACCAAGAATGTGATTCAAGCCCGGCGAATAATGAATTCCATACCCACCTTCGAGCGAAAAATACTTGTAATTCCCCAACTCATTTCCACCAATAAACATGGGGTGTTTGTAGTCGCTTAAATTGAAAAAGTAATGGTTGGAGAACTTTTGCTGCCGCCCCAAGAGCTTGTTCATTTCGATGCGGAGCGCCGGATTTTCCGAAATATGCGCTGTAAACAGCAAGCGCGACGAAGGCATTACCACATTCAGGAGGGTAAAGTTGGTGACCAGCCCTACTCCCATATCGTTGTCGTAATTCGGTGTAAACTTGAACATAAACCGCGGATTCTCTTTCACATGAAAAACAAGGATATAGTCGTCGTTACCCACACCCTTTTTGAGCGAAAAAGTAATTTTATCAAAATACGGAGATCCGTGCATGTATTCGATCGCCTCGCGAACATCGTTGTACGAAACCGAATCACCGGGTTCAATTCCTGATTTGGATTCGATGTAATCCTTCCCGACAAACTCGAGGCCTTCCACTTCAATTCCCGCCACTTTTATTCTACGTGGCTGCCTGATCTTTTTCACAGGTGTAAGCTGGAGGTCCAGGCTATCGGCCAGTGCTTTTAGTTCTTCCAGTTTTTCAAGCGCTGTTATTTCACCCAATTGCTGAATTACCGGGCCATTGGTAAAATCTTCCGAGCCATAATTGTATAATTCGGGAACAATCAAAATATCCACTTTCTCGTTTTGTTGGCGAGCATCTACAATCCCCGACAAGGCAATGGAACGGGAGAGGATTTCGGGCATAGTACAGAGTTCGGCCTTGGTCACTCCCTCGGGGAAACCAACATATACCCCAATGATGATATCTGCCCCCATGTCGATGGCCTCCTGAACCGGAAAGTTACGTGCAACGCCTCCATCCACCAACAGCATCGAGTCCATATCAACAGGCGTAAACACCGTGGGAATGGACATACTGGCACGAATAGCCTCTACCAGGTTCCCCGAGCGGTGTTCAACAACTTTCCCGGATATTATGTCTACCGACATGCAGTGAAACGGAATCGGAAGCTCATCAAAATTCTCTTCCGACGTGAGAGGCCAAAGCAGTTCCGAGAAATAGGCTTCCAGATGCTGCCCTTCAATCATCCCGGCAGGCAAGCGTATCTTGTTATCGCTGATTGGAATCATAAAGATGTATTTCTGTGTCTCTTTCTTTTCTTCCATACTCACCTTCTGAAGAATCTCCTTGTCGGTAAGCAGGTTGTCCCAATCGGCATTTTTGTTGATCTCTGAAAGTTCCTCCACGGTATAGCCCGATGCATACAACGCCCCAATTATGCTGCCCATGCTGGTTCCCGTAATAATATCGGGTCTGATACCTGCTTCTTCCAGCACTTTGATTACTCCAATATGCGCCAATCCTTTGGCTCCGCCACCGCTTAATACCAACCCAATCTTTGGCTTCTTCGTTGCATCTTCCTGCACTGGCTGAGAATAGCCCCAACAAGCAAGCAGTACCAACATTACCACCCCCACTATTTTAAGAAAGTAATCGAATTTCATTTTCATAGCTAAAAAGAATTGACGTTTTCCGGCAGTGCAAGGGTTACCAGCAGCCAGCCGGATAATTACTGTTTGCAGATTTTGCACAACTAAATTATAGTAAAATAAGGACATTTTATCCCTACACTGAAGATTTCAGACAAACATCTGTCTCTAGAAGCAGCTAAGTTAAATCAATTATATGTTCACAATAAAAACAGAACAGCGTGAGCTACCAACTCAGTCTTTTTACATTCCCATTTACAATTAATTGAAAAATAAGCAGAGTCTCAGAAACCGAAAAAGGGATTGGTTAGGGTTTCCAGGGCCACTTAACACAATCTTTCACCTCAGGAAATAATACAAAATCAGCTTTCCCTTTCATGGCACAGGTTTTTACATCAAAGTCTTTTAGCAATTCCAGGGCGGCATTCATCGTTTTTCCGCTTACCGACACATCATCCACCAAAAGAATACGCTTCCCTTCCAGCTGCCAGTTGGGTTGATCCAGCACTACGGGAACTTCGTACCTCGGATTGTTCTGTTCGTCGCGGTAGTTCATTGTGAGCACCTGCAACTCGGCATCTAAATGATAAGCCACCATGGTAGCAGCCGGAACTCCCCCGGTTCCGATCCCGATAACAATATCTACCGGAGGAAAATCGATGGTCTTCAAACGTTTTGTGATCTCTTTAAATGAAAGTGGCACCATATTCTAATCTCTTCTAATTAAACCCGTTTTGTTCTTTTCAGGCGATGGTCTGAGCTTTTTTGACTGATCGGAATCTCGATGTAAAAGGTGGTTCCTTTTCCGATTTCTGTTTCAAACCATATTTTCCCTGAGAAATTTTCTACAATGTTCTTTACAATGGCCAGCCCCAGCCCCATTCCACTTGTTTTAGTGGTAAAACTCGGGGTAAAAAGCTTGTGCCGGAGCTCGACCGGAATACCGGCACCGTTATCCGTGATAGCTATCACAGCCATATCTTCCCTCCGGGTAAGCTCCATGCTTATTTTTCCTTTCCGGTTATCGGGAATGGATTGTATTGCATTTCGAATCAGGTTAATAATGGCGCGCGACAACTGTTCTTTATCGGCATTCACTTCAATATAGTCGTATCCGTTGGTGTGGAAAACAATTTCTGCCTGGTTGTAGGTTTCATACAGGTCAATCATTTTCTGCAACTGTTCGGCCAGTTTGAATACCTGGTTGCTTGCCGTCGGAATCTTCGCAAAATTGGAGAACTCGGTAGCAATATTCGAGAGGTTATCAATTTGCTCGATCAATATACTGGTTACACGGTCGAGGTGTTTGTTATAATCTTCGTCCTTCCCTTTCGCCCGTTGCAAATACTGGATGTTCAGTTTCATCGGGGTAAGTGGGTTCTTAATCTCGTGCGCAATTTGCTTGGCCATTTCGCGCCATGCCGACTCACGTTCTGAACGGGCAAGCAACTCGGCACTGATGGCCAGGTCTTCCACCTTTTTGTTGTATTCTCGCACCAGGCTGCCAATTTCATCCTGACGGCTGTACGATATTGGTTCGTTTCGTTTCCCCAACTGCATTTTCTGCAGGTTCTCCTGGATCAGAACCAAAGGCCGGGTAATCTGATTCGCAATAAATACGGCTGCAATAATACTTGCCAAAAACAACAGCACATACAAATTGATAAAAGCCACAATGTAAGTGGAAATCTCCTGGCTGTACGAATCCTGCTTGATAAAATAAGGCAGGTTTATAAAACCAAGGTAATCGTTCCAGTCGTTTAACAACGGACGATAGGCTGACAAATACGACAGTGACCCGATGGTTTCGGGCTGGAAATAGCTGATCTTGAAATTGTAAAACACTTCGTAATACGCCCGCGAATTTATTCGCGGAGATACCAAACCCCGTTCAAAAATCTCGGCGCGCGACGAGGCTACCAGTCTCCCGTTTGTTCCATAAATATTAATATCGGTCCGGAAAATATTGGATAATTTGATCAACTCGCTTTGCAACATCAATGTCAGTTCAGGTGTAATGGCGCGTTGATTGGTCAGGCGCATGTCAATCTCTTCGGCGATCGATTTCATTTTCTCGTTAAGATCGTCGCTGTGTTTTGTTTTGAACTGCTTTACATTGTAAAAGATGGTTACCAGAGCAACCACCAGCAACGAAACAAATACGATGGAAATGATCGCCGCCTGTATTTTAAACTTCAGGTTAAAACTAAAACGGCGCTCGCGAAGTGTGTTGTTGCCAACCACCAGGATAAACAGCAACAAAAGGAAATAAAACACAAACAAATACGGGAAAGCAATCAGGTAATCGATAAAAGTCAGTAGTTCGCGGGTAACCACCACGTAATTGTTTTCCTGGGTATGAAACACAAGGTGTTCGTACTTATCCTGCCTGATAAACGAAAACTCGTCTTCAGAATTCAGGTAAACATGCCCGTAATAGTTGTAATTGTATTCCCCCGACTTATCCGTCAGTTCGCCTCCGTAATATTTTGCGTACGAGAATTTCCTGTAAACATTCGACAGCACCATCGATTTATTGATCAGCAACTCGGGAAAACCAATGCCCTCAAACAAAATATCCGAATCGAGGTCAATGAATATTTCCACCCCAACGCCTTTGCCCAAATTGTACCTGAAACGCCCGGTATAAGATACCCGCCCGTTCATGTTGTCCATAAAATAGAAATCCGTACCCGGAATTTCAACGCCCTGATTTTCAATCAGCTCATCCATAAAACTGGTACACTTTACCAGAGCATCATCGGGCTGCGTCACTAACTGGGTGGTATCGTTACACACATAAATATTAAGAAGATACTTTCTGAAATACGTGTTGAAATACGACTTTTCGATGTATTCAGCAACATCCTCTCCTTGCAGTAAAAGACTTTGTATGGCCCGGTCTTCTTTTATCCGCGACTGAATTTCAGCTAAAAAGACCTCGGCGGCAGGATCGCGTTCAGTTACCAGCTTTACTGCCAGCCATTTCTGTTGTCCCTTTTCCTTGTTGCTGATCGTTTGATTGATCACCATCAACGAATACACCGAAACCAGTGATACAAATACAATCAGGTAACTTAGCGTAAACGTTTCCAGGTACCTTGCACTTAATAAGCTGGCAAGCATGGTACTGGCTACGAAAAGAATCAACACATAGTAATAAACCTGGCCGACTGCCAGCCACTGCACTCCGGCAAGAAACAAGGCAATGATCAGCGAAAAAAGAAACAACTGCTTTAGTGGCATCTTGGTTCTGGCTTCGTCCACAATGCGTATGATAAAAAAGGTGATCCCCAGCAGCAGCAAGCCCACGGAGAAGATTCCCAGAACACTCTGAAACGAAATTCCGGTAATTTTATTCAACGCAAATGAAATGGTGGAGTTATTGATCAACTCGCCAATCAGGTAGTGAACCATCAGGTAAAGCGATCCTGCAAACAACAGCAACAAACTGACTATTCCTTTTTCCGAAAGCGCAGAACTCTCTTTTAATTCCCTTAGCCTGAGGTCGAGGGCAAAATTGTAGATCCAGAAAAGAAAAAATACCGCCAGTAAAAAATAATCGCCCAGCGACGGCAACCAGTAATTGATGGCAAAAAAATCGGGCCCAAAAAATTTCAGGTGATAAAACACCTTGGGAACCCGGAACAAAAGATGTATCCAATATACAATAAAGAGGGCGCCTGCCAGGGCACAAAGTTTCAATACAATCGGGGCTTTTGTGGCAATAAACTCCCGCCTGAAATAAATAAGCAAAACGATCAAGCCCAGTAAATAAATAAATCCGGGTGCGTACAACTGGTTGGTGGTACAAAGGTATTTTCCGTAAGGCCACAGCGAAAACAGGAAATTACCTTCGCAATCGAACAACACATAGGCATCGTCGTTTCTTCGCTCGTCAATGATATAGTCGCTCGGAATTTTATAACTGCTGTAAAAACTGTTTTGCAGGTACTTGTTCTCGAAAGTATAGTTGTTCTTGATCAGCTGCAAGCCATAAATTCGGTAGTCGTTTACGATCATTGTATCGAGCAGGTAATAACCGTTGGGTAACTCTGCAAAACCGGCCTTTTTATTGATCAGCGAGTCTGGTTTGTCGTAAAAGGCAATCGAACGGTCGGACCAAAAAACCAGGTTTGAATTCTGATACACCAAAAAGCCAAAACCCGTTTCGCGGATATTGGTTTCCTTTTGCTGAAAAAACTCATCTACCACTTCTTCAAAATCCTGGGTAGCAAGCCTTTCACCCAAACCATGCACCCGGTCTTTCAACTCCTTTTCATTTTCAATAAGTTTATCCTGAAATTCCTGGATAAGAGCCGTTTCGGGATGTCGTTTCAACAAACCGTTTTCAAGCACCGCAGCAGTAATCAGGATGAAGATTGCGACAAAAAGGTAGGTGTATTTATTTAGTTTCCACATTTTAATCGTGATGGTATGGTTCGCCCTTTAAAATGGTAAATGCCCTGTAAATTTGCTCCACACACAAAAGTCGCACCATTTGATGCGAAAATGTGAGCTTCGACAAAGAAATTTTTGAGCTTGCCTTTTCATACACTTCATCCGAAAATCCGTAAGGTCCTCCGATTACCAAAATAAGCTCTTTTACACTGCTTAACATTTTCTGTTCCAGCAGTTGGGCAAAGTTTCTGGACGAATAGGATTTTCCTCCTTCATCAAACAAATGTAACTCCTTGCCCGCCCCCAGTCTGGACAAAATAAGCTCGCCTTCTTTTTGTTTCTGAAGGTCTGCCGTCAGGTTTTTGGCTTTTTTAATATCCGGGATTACCTCTATTTCAAAAGGAATATAATGTTTTAGCCGCTTCAGATAAATATCAATTCCTTCGCGTAAATATGCTGCATCCGTTTTACCAATAACCAACAGGGTAATCTTCATTGTTCCAATACATTTGCCGGGATCAAGCTTCAATCGTTGCATCCGATTGCGCAAATCTTATACAATAACTAAGCTCTGGAAACTCCCACTTGACATATAATTTTATAAATTTACAGTAAAAATAAGGGTATAATCCTGTTTTTGCATAGTTTTTGTAAGATTGCAACGCGAATGCAATATAAAAATTAGAACGAGATGCAGTTAATAAAAAAAATATCACTGGTAATCATTCTTTTTCTTTCATTACTGACGCTAAATTCGACAGCCCAGGTTCCCAACGATATCATAAAAAGTTTTGATACCGGCGATTCAAAACTCCTTTCCGGCTTTTTTAACCCGAATGTTGAGCTGGTTGTTTTGGACAACGACAATGTTTACAGCAAATCGCAGGCTGAACAGATCGTTGCCAGTTTTTTTAACAGCTTTCCGCCGGTCGATAAAAATGCGTTTACGGTAATCCACAACAGTGGAAAGGAAGGAGCCAAATCCGTTATCGGGAAATTGCAAACCACAAAGGGAAACTTCAGGGTTTATTTTCTTTTGAAGAAAACAGATGCAAAAGAATACATTCACCAGTTACGAATTGAAAAACAATAATCCCACCGTTGTATGGGAACAAACCAAACTTTTGAACGGGTAAAAAAGTTAGGAGAGAACATTGTTGAACGCGCAAAGAAGATCTCACTTCCTTTGTTTGACGATGTTCCCTTGTACGATGTAGCACTGTTTTTCTGGAGAAGCATTGTTGACGGCTCAATAACAACCCGTGCATCAGCAATCGCATTTTCTTTCTTTGTTGCCCTCTTCCCTTTTATAATCTTCTTATTTACACTTATCCCTTATATAAAAATACCTAATTTCCAGGACGAACTATTTCTTTTTATAAAGCAGATTGTTCCTTCGAGTACCTTCACTACAATAGAAAAAACTTTAATTGAGATAATCACCATTCCAAGGAACGATAGACTTTGGCTAAACTTTTTAGCAGCCTTGTTTTTCGCGACCAACGGGCTCGCAGCGATGATGAGCGCTTTTGATGCCACCATTCACAGCATCCAGCGACGATCGTGGTGGAGCCAGCGGATTACCGCCATTTACATGTTAATTATTTTATCAGTATTACTAACCGTTGCGATTGCCTTGTTAACCGGCGGGCAGGAATTCATTAAATACCTCGACCGTATAAACATTATCCGCGACGACTTTTTGGTGGTGTTACTAACCATCAGTAAATGGATTATTACGGTTTCGTTGTTCTTTTTTGCTTACTCGTTTTTATACTACATGGCACCTGCCAAAAAAACCAAATGGAGGTTTATCTCTGCCGGAGGTACATTAACAACCGTTTTAAGCATATTGGGACTGATTGGTTTTACTTATTACATCAACAATTTCAGTCAGTACAACGCACTGTACGGATCAATTGGCACACTGCTGATCATTCTATTACTGATGTACATGATGTCGCTTATTTTGCTGATCGGGTTCGAGCTGAATGCCAGTATTTACCAGGCACGTTCTGCATTAGAAGAATAAAATTATTTTATCACTTCTCCAAAACGTTGAACTCTGAACACTAAACTCTGAACTACTTTTTCCCCTGCTTAAACAGCAGTTCCTTTTCTTCTTTGGTCAGATTTTCGTAACCCGATTTACCGATTTTATCCAGAATACGGTTGATTTCTTCCTGCTTCAGATGTTGTTGGTGTGCGTAATCATGGTCGTTGCGGGGAGGCTGTTTGTACGTTACTTTCATCCGGCTTCTGGGTTTGAAAGAACCTTTTAGAGACTCAGCCAATCGATCAATCAAATCAACCAGACCAGCGCCCCAGTCTTTTCCGCGGCGCAACTGGGAAATGTAAAACCAGCCCCAGAGAGCACCACCCAAATGAGCAATGTTTCCCCCGGGATTGGAAGTTGAAATCCCAATAACAGAAAGCAATACATAAAATGCAGCCACATATTTTAAGGGAAACTTACCAATAAAAAACAAGTAAATTTCCCGGTTCGGATCGTAAAAAGAAACGGCTACCAAAACTGCCATAATGGATGCCGAAGCCCCCAGCAACAGTCCGTAAACAGAGTCGAATACAGGAAACATATTGTAGGCCACAATATAAAAAGCAGCCCCCATAAGTCCTCCCAGCAAATACACACTCAGTAATTTGCTTCCTTCAAAATGATAAAGAAACAACTGCCCAAACCAGTACAATCCAAGTATGTTAAATATCAGATGAAGAAAACCCACGTGCAAAAACATATAAGTTAACGGGGTCCAGGGCCGGTGCAGCAACTCACTGGTTACGGAAGGAACCGCCAGCCAGTCAACAAGTGAAAAAGGTTGTCCGGCGAGGTAAAACACAACCCCGATAATTTTTAACACCAGGAAAACCCCGATATTGATGTAGATCAGCCGGGTTAATACCGATCCTTCTTTAAACGTTCGTTTTATGTCGCCCCAAATGTCCACTTCGTATTTTCGCTTTTAATAAAAATGCCTCGAATTCTTGTTCCAGTGCCGAATCATAAAATACCCGAACAACATACCTCCCAGGTGCGCAAAGTGAGCCACATTACTTCCGGGCTGTGAAATCCCCAGAATCAACTCAAGTACTCCGTAACCAATCACAAAATACTTTGCTTTGATTGGGATGGGCGGAAAAAGCAGCATCAACTCGGTATTGGGGAACAGCATCCCAAAGCCCAGCAAAATCCCAAACACAGCTCCCGACGCACCCACAGTTGGCGTATTCAAAATCATTGTCAGCTTTTCAGAAAGGCTATTCGGAATGTACTTGCCCTGCATTGCCAGGTCTTTAAAATAATCAAGCTGTTCGGGAGCAATTTTTGAAACCACCGATTGGTACTCAAGATAATTTACAAAAGTATGCAAAGCTGCCGCACCCAGGCCTGTTACCAGGTAAAAGGTAAGAAACCGTTTGGGTCCCCAAACACTTTCCAACACACGGCCAAACATATACAAGGCAAACATATTGAAGAAAATATGCCCGATGCTTCCGTGCATAAACATGTGCGTAAACAACTGGTGCAGCCTGAAATGATCGGATGCGGGAAAATACAAACCCAGGTATTTGTACAAATCAATGCCGGCTTGCTCGAGCACCACCGTCATAAGAAAAAACAATGCGTTTACCAGGATCAGGTTTTTTACCACCGGAGGCATATTGAGTACAGGTCTGTAATTCATATTCCAAAAGTTAGAAGTCGGAAGTTAGAAGTCGGAACAAAACCGTCTCAAAAACTACCGATTTTTTATTATAAAAACTAAACATTCATTTCAGGCTGGAAGTTTACAATAGCCGTTCCATTTTATCATTCGCTGAAAATAGCGACAATCTGTCATCTTAAAAAACCTTTTTCAATGTCTTCAAGAGGAATGATGTTCAGCACTTTCTTCCCGTCGGGGGTAAAATTTGGCGTGGAGCAGGCAAAAAGATTATCGATCAAATGATCCACTTCCTCCTGCTTCAGGTCAATGCCGTAATTCAGCGCCGAAGCTTTTGCCAGCGAAAGTGCAATCTGTTCTTTTGCCTTGGTGCGTGCATCCACCGGCGAATTTTTATATTCTTCCAGTAATTTTTCAACGATCAATTCCGGAGAGGTAACATCCAAAACCCCGGGAGTTCCGTTTATAACAAAGGTGTCCTTTCCAAATTCACGGATATCAAATCCCAGCGACAGCAAATCTTCAAGAATCGATCTCAACACCGCTGCATCGGCCGGGTTCAGCTCGATGGTTTGCGGGAAAAGCTGTTGCTGGCTGGCCACCGAATCCGATTTCAGCACTTCCAAAAACTGCTCGAACAAAATACGTTCGTGAGCACGCCGCTGGTCTATCACCATCAATCCCGATTTCACCGGGGTAAGAATATAACGCTGTTTAAGTTGAAGCACTTTTTTGCCGGTAAAATGCTCGGCCCGTGCCTCCGAAAAATCAACCGACTGTTTTACAGCAATCGGTTCGTTCTCTGTCTTTATTTTTAGTTGAACTCCTTCGTACAAATCTTCCCAGTTATCCAGGTTCTTCTTCTCGCGAAAAGTGCTGGTTGAAGAGGGCGTATAACTTCCTCCCGAATGCTGTTTGTCGGTATCAAACGGATTGTAATCGGGATTGATCTTGATATCGGGGAAGCGAATTCCTTCCGCGCTGCGCTTAGGCACCGGAATATCGATGCTTCCACTTTGGTCAAAATCGATGGACGGAACCACATTGTGTTTTCCAAGTGATTCACGTATGGCCGCATGAATAATCGGCCAGATATCCCGTTCGTTTTCAAACTTAATTTCGGTTTTTGTCGGATGTACGTTGATATCGATGCTTCCCGGATCCAGTTCCAGAAACAAAAAATACGAAGGGTACGAATCGGGCGGCAACAGTTGCTCGTAGGCTTGCATTATTGCCTTGTGAAAATAAGGATGGCGCATAAACCTGCCGTTGACAAAAAAGAACTGCTCTCCCATTGTTTTCCGGGCAAATTTTGGCTGCCCAATAAACCCAAAGATCTTTACAATGCTAGTATCTTCGTCGACATTCACCAGGCTTTGCGCCAGGCTTTTCCCAAATACATCCACAATCCGCTTGCGGTAATTGGCTGCCGGAAGTTCGTAAACCGGTGTTCCGTTGTGGATGAGCGAAAAGCGGATTTCGGGATTGGGCAGCGCCACCCGTTGAACTTCCCAAATAATATGTTTTAACTCGGTTGAATTGGCTTTCAGAAATTTCCGGCGGGCTGGCACATTGAAAAACAGGTTTTTGATCAGAAAATTTGTCCCGTTGTTTACACCGGCCGGTTCCTGGGTTTTTACTTCGGAACCAATAATATGGATAAACGTTCCCAGTTCATCTTCCACTTTTTTGGTACGCAGCTCCACATCGGCAATGGCCGCAATCGAAGCCAGCGCTTCGCCCCTGAAACCCATGGTGCGAATGCAAAAAAGATCGTTGGCATTTTTTATTTTCGAGGTAGCATGCCGCTCAAAAGCCATTCGTGCATCGGTGGGCGACATACCACAACCGTTATCACTGATCTGAATCAGCGTTTTTCCTGCATCTTTTATGTTGATGGTTATTTCCGTGGCCCCGGCATCGAGTGCATTTTCTACCAATTCTTTCACCACTGATGCCGGGCGTTGAATGACCTCGCCCGCAGCTATCTGGTTGGCAACTGCATCGGGTAATAACTGGATGATATCGCTCAAAGTAAGATTTTTATTCGATTAAAAATGAGTAGTAGAACAGTTTGATTAGCCTAAAAAGTCAGAATAAAAAAACAGGTAAAGAACCAATGCAAGGATCAGGATGATCCAGATCAAGCGGCGGCTTTGCGACCTGCGCGCATCTTCCGAAGTGCGCGAAAGTCCTCCCTGCGAACGGAACTGCCCTTTAACGTTTGGACGATAAGGTCTTCCGTCATCTACTTTTTCATCCACAATTCCCATTTCCTCCTTTATCCTGCGTTCGCGTTCATCCCTTGCTTCCTTGTCAGGATCCCAAAAACGGGGAGTAATACCGAACTTCTTCGCTCCGGGTGTATGAAAAAATCTGCCAATCATTGTCTTAGAATTTATGTACAAAGATAACCTTTATCCGCAAAAATTATTCCATTGGCCCCACCTGATCCTGAAAGAAAACCGGATAAAATGCATCAAAGCGACTTCTCAAGTATCCAGGTTAACTGTTCGTCGTTTAACTCAAGCGGGTTTCCTTTCATGCTGCTGGCAGCCTTTGCTTTTTGCACCAGTACCGGAAAATCATCCGGAGTTAGGCCAAATGCCGCCAGTGACGGGACATTTAATTCTGAAATCAGATTTTCGGCCCAAACTACAGCATCTTCTGCTTTTGCCAGTTCACTCCCGGTAAGAATCCGGGCCAGCTCGTCGTATTTTGCAACACTGCAACCTTTTTCTTTCAAGGCCTCAATGTTGGTTTCCATTACCGCTGCCATCAGGCTGGCACAAACCGTTCCGTGCGGAATCGGATATAAACCGCCCATCGGCCCGGCAAAACCATGAACTGCTCCCAGTTTTACATTGGCCAATGCCATTCCGCCCAGCAAACTTGCCATCGACATATCAGTTCTGGCAGCCTCATCGTCTCCTTTTTGACACGCTTTTGCCAACGACCTGGCAATGCGTTGCAAGCCTTCCCGGCAGATCATATCATTAAACGGATTGGCCTGGTTCGAAACAAAAGTTTCCATCAGGTGCGTAAAGGCATCGAGCCCGGTGCTCGCGGTCAGAGCCGGCGACATAGAGTAAGTCAGTGTTGGATCGACCACCGCTACATCAGGATACATAAAATTGCTTCGAAGACTCACCTTCACATTGTTTTCAGGAGATTTGATCACCGAATTTTTAGTGACTTCGGCACCGGTTCCTGATGTGGTCGGAATCGCAATACATGGCAATGATTTCTGGGTCAAGGCTTTTCCATGCCCGATCACCTCCAGGTAATCAAGCAAATCTCCCGGATTTGTTGCCATGGCCGCAATGGCTTTTCCGGCATCCATCACACTTCCTCCACCCAAAGCAAGCACCACCCCACACTTTGTACTGCGAGCCAGTTCGGTACCTTTACTAATCAGATGAGTAGTGGGTTCCGATTCAACGGAAAAGAAAAAAACCTCTGTGCCGGGCACAAGCTTTTCGGACAAAGCAACCGCCCGTTCCGGGTTCTTTCCCGTAACAATCAACACTTTTCTTCCATATCCCGAAATCAAGCCCGGAACCTTGTTTACGGCATCGTTGCCAAATAAAATCTGCGATGCCGTTGCAAATGAAAAACTAAATGACATACAAAGAAATTTACTCCCGGAGATCCAGCTGTTCCAACTATTGAAAATTACTCCCAGCTTTCGTCTTCCGGAAAAACATTATAAAATACAGAGGATGTGCGTGGTTCGGCCATCATGTCTGAAACGGTTTCGCGCCATCGCTGATAATGTTCCGTCATTTTATGCCGTGCCGGATCTTCGTAGTGCCGGTAAACTTCCACGAGAACAAAGCGGGTCGGGTCGTCTTGTTGTTGCACAATATCGAAGCGCGCAACCCCCGGCTCCAAAAGACTGTTCTTTGCATTCTCGATAGTAGCCTCCATAAAATCCTCTACATAATCTTTTTTTACATGAACAAAAACATGAACGATGTACATAACTTTGCTTTTTTATTTTCAGACACTTGAACACCCAACGCACAATCATCGGGCTCTACAAAATTGGAAAATATTTCCTGAAACACTCCAACCTTTTCAAACATAATTTGATAGGAAAAATACACTCTCAAAACAACCGGCTACAGCCACTTTTTTCGCTTGAAATAATAGAGCAAACCACCTGCCAGCAATAAAATGATCACCCAAAGAATGGGGTAAGAATACTTGTAATCGAGCTCGGGCATGTACCTGAAATTCATCCCGTAAATGCCGGCAACAAAAGTCAGGGGAATGAAAATGGATGCAAAAATGGTAAGTGTTTTCATCACTTCGTTCATCTTGTTGCTCATGTTGGAGTTGTAGATATTGAGCTGATCCGAAACCAGGCTGTTGTAAAGCTCGATGGCATCGGTACATTGCACTGCCAGTTCGTACAAGTCGGCCAGAAATTTCTGATTCTTCTCCTGAATATAGGAATCTTCGGTACGATTAAGTAGAACCAAAAAATCGCGGACCGGCCGGATTGACTTACGCAGATAGTTCAACTCCGTTTTAAACTGATAGATCTCTTCCACTATTTTTGTATCCATTTGCCTAAACAACCGGTCTTCAAGGTCTTCCACCTTTGTTCCGATGTTTTCAATCAAGATGGTATAATTATCAACGATTGTATCCATCAGAGCATATGCGAGGTAATCATTCCCGTGACTACGAATCCGGCCTTTGTTTTTACGAATCCGTTCGCGCACGGGGGTAAACACATCTCCCCTCCGCTCCTGCAAGGTAATAATACAGTCTTTCCGAAGGATAATGGTGATTTGCTCTGCATGAATCCTGTTCGAATTCTCAACCTGGTGCATCATTTTCATGATAAAAGCATCGTAGGTCTCTCCGTTATCGTATTTGGGCTGCTGGTCGGTGTTCAGAATATCTTCGAGCAAAAGCGCCGGGAGTTCAAACTCAGAACCCAGGGTTTGAATCATATCCAGGTCGTGTATCCCGTATATATTGATCCAGTTAACAGCTTCCGGATTTATTTTGTCCAAAGCTTCGCGGGTGCTGCTCACTTCTTCTTCCACCAGGGTTTCAGTATCAATCTGCATGTACTGAATGATGGTTTTTTCCATCTTTTGTTTTCCGATCAGCACCAGCGATCCCGGTACCAGTCCTTTTGCCTTTGAGCGGTCTTTTAAAAATCGGGCCATTGCAAGAATGTTTTCTTAAAGATACTATTTAAACAAGTTAGTCCAAATTGACTGTTAATACCTATTAACAAAAAACTCCATCCGAAACGCATTGTTCAAATGGAGCATTGTATCTTTTTTTGAAGATTCTATTCCTATTTCTGGCGGAAAAAGATCTGAATCGGCACGCCGGTAAAATTAAAGTTATCGCGCAACTGGTTTTCGATATAACGTTTGTACGGTTCGCGAATGTATTGCGGCAGGTTGGCAAACAAGGCAAACGTTGGTGTTGGCGATGGCAACTGCGTACAGTATTTAATTTTGACAAACTTGCCTTTTACTGCGGGTGGCCCGTAGTTCTCAATGGCTTCGAGCAACACTTCGTTCAATTCCGAAGTTTTAATACGCTGCTTGCGGTTTTCGTGCACTTCCATGGCTGTTTCGAGCGCTTTGTGCACACGTTGTTTGGTAAGTGCCGAAATGAAAATGATTGGCACATCGGTAAACGGTGCAAAACGTTCCTGAATTTGTTCGGCAAATTTCTTGGTAGAATGCGTATCCTTTTCAATCAAATCCCACTTGTTTACCAGCACCACAACTCCTTTTTTATTGCGAACGATCAGGTTGAAAATATTCACATCCTGCGCCTCCACTCCACGGGTGGCATCAAGAATCAGTAAACACACATCCGAGCTTTCGATGGTACGAACCGAGCGCAACACCGAGTAAAACTCAAGATCTTCGTTCACTTTTCCCTTCTTCCGCAAACCGGCGGTGTCCACAATCATAAAATCGTGTCCGAATTTGTTGTAGCGCGTATGAATGGAATCACGGGTGGTACCTGCTACATCAGTTACAATGTTGCGGTTTTCCCCGATCAATGCATTGATAAATGACGATTTACCTACATTCGGCCTTCCCACTACCGACAAGTGAGGCAATTCGTGCTCCTCTTCCACATCCGATGTTTTGGGAAGTTTATCCACCAGTACATCAAGCATATCGCCGGTACCGCTACCTGTCATTGAAGAAATGCAGAAAATCTCTCCCAAGCCCAGGCCGTAGAATTCCTGTGCATCCATGATACGCTGATTGTTATCCACTTTGTTAACTACCAGCACCACTTCTTTTTTACTTCTGCGAAGGATGTTTGCGACGGCATCATCAAGATCGGTTATCCCGGATTCAACATCAACTACAAACATTATCACATCCGCCTCATCGATTGCCAGGTGCACCTGCTTGTTGATCTCCGCTTCAAATACATCATCCGAATTTACCACGTAGCCTCCGGTATCGATCACCGAAAATTCCACGCCGTTCCACTGGCTTTTCCCGTAATTGCGGTCGCGGGTTACACCGGCCGTTTCATCCACGATGGCTTTTCGCTGTTCAATCAAACGGTTAAAAAGCGTGGATTTTCCAACGTTGGGTCTTCCTACAATTGCTACTATTTTGCTGCTCATTTCTTTCTTCTTTGTTTAAGGACCAAAGTCCGGTGTTTCCTGTTATTGCCTAACAAGAAATTCTCATTACTCACTACTAAATACTCTCTGCTGGAATTAATACGCGTCGTAACCAAATTTCTTCAGCTGACGGTCTGTTTCCCGCCAGTCCCTGGCCACTTTCACATACAATTCGAGGAATATTTTTTTATCGAAAAACTCTTCTGCATCTGCGCGCGCTTCAGAGCCCACTCTTTTAATCATTTTCCCCTGGTGCCCGATAATGATTCCTTTCTGGCTATCGCGCGAAACATAAATCACGGCTCTTATATTGATCAGTTTGTCCGTTTCCTTGAACTCTTCCACTTCCACTTCCACCGAATAAGGAATTTCCTTTTGGTAGTTCAACAAAATCTTTTCGCGGATAATTTCCTGTACAAAAAAGCGTTCGTTCCGGTCGGTCAGTTCATCTTTTGGGAAGAATGGCGGACTTTCGGGCAACAACTCCAGGATGCGGTCGAAGATCGGTGCAATGTTAAATTTTTCGAGCGCCGAAATCGGAAAAACATCCGCGCCCGGAAAAACATCTCTCCAGTAATCGTAAAGTTTTAGCACTTCTTCCTGGTTCGACAAATCGATCTTGTTGATCAATACAATCACCGGCATATTCGACTTACGTACCTTTTCAATGTACTCCGGATTTTTGTCACTCTTTTCCTTTACATCGGTTACAAACAAAATCACATCCGCGTCGATCAGCGCCGAATCAACAAATTTCATCATCGATTCCTGCAGTTTGTAACTGGGTTTCAGAATACCGGGTGTATCCGAGTAAACGATCTGGAATTCATCGCCACTAACAATGCCTTTGATGCGGTGGCGGGTGGTTTGCATTTTTTGGGTGATAATGGAGAGTTTTTCTCCAACGAGTGCGTTCATGATCGTGGATTTCCCTACGTTGGGATTTCCAACAATGTTCACAAAGCCTGCTTTATGTGTCATTATTTCAATTTTAGGTGATCCTTCCTTTTCAGGAATTCTAAATAAATTACTAAAAATCAGCGCAAAGATAATTGTTTTGGTGAATAATACGAATACTGAATTTTACTTTCACTTTTTTATTAAAAATCCGGTAATACTCCTCGCTTTAAGCAAGTTAAAACCTAGGAAAAGTGCCCTGTTTTTCTTATATTAAAGAATAAGGGTTTCCATTTAAAAAAATCAAAGCCATGACAACTTCAGCAAATCTGGATAATATCGCCATCACCGTTCACGCCCATCGCCTGCTTCGAACACTGCTAAACGAAAATCCTGTATTGGAAAAAATTCTGCTAACTGCCGCCACACGCGAAGAGGCGCTAACTGCGGTTCGCAACTGGATTTTGCCTAAACTAAAAAGAAACAGCGCGGCCGAGCGCTTCTACTATAGCCAGAAAACCAATCCTGAATTGTATGACTTGCTGAATTGGGAAGATTTTGCAGCCATCCGCATCCTCGATTACCTGGACCATGCAGGCGAACAATACGCCGACCAGAATATTCACGGAGAAATGGCGGTAAGCAACCCGATCAAAATGTTGTGGATGGCGACCAACTTTGGAATTGGAGGTGCCAAACCCGGTTTCTTTATGGATATGCTTCAACTGTTCCGCCAACTAAATGGGGCCTTACCGCGTGACCTCCCAAAAAAGAAAGAGGTAGCAGAGTGGATGAAAAAATATCCCTCAGGAATTGATAGCAATATAATTGAGTTGCGAAAAAAGAACAAAGAACGGATCGTCAACATTCTGCTGAAAAAAATTGACGCCGGAGAGATCGCAAGTCCAAGCTATAATTTTGGAACAGGAATGACGATCAAACAAAAACGGGAAAAGATGGAAGAATGGTGGAATGAAAGCCGTTTCCATCTCAAATTTGCTGTACGCTCGCCCGACCTGCTAAACGAGATGCTTGATTATTCGCTTGACCCGGATACCATGAAAATTTTATACGAAGCGCGCGAAAAAGGAATTCCGTTTTTTGTGAATCCCTATTACCTGTCGCTGCTTAATGTTCAGACACCTGAATTTGCGGTTGGTGGTGATCTCGCCATTCGTTGTTACGTAGTTTACAGCCAGCAGCTGGTAGAAGAATTTGGCGAAATTGTGGCCTGGGAAAAGGAAGACAAAACGGAGCCCGGGAAACCCAATGCAGCAGGCTGGATTCTTCCTTCACACAACATTCACCGAAGATACCCCGAAGTGGCCATTTTTATCCCCGACACGGTCGGCCGTGCTTGTGGGGGATTATGCGCCAGTTGTCAACGCATGTTCGACTTTCAGCGGGGACGTCTGAATTTTAACCTGGACAAACTTAAACCGGACGAAAGCTGGAGTGAACGACTACCCAAATTACTGGACTATTTCAAGGACGACTCCCAGTTGCGCGACATTCTGCTTACCGGCGGCGATGCCCTTATGAGCCACGACAACAGCCTTCGCCAAATGTTGGATGAAATTTACCAAATGGCGTCAAAAAAGAAAAAAGAAAACAAGGGACGCCCGGAACACGAGAAGTATGCAGAAATCATACGGATCAGAATTGGCACGCGGCTGCCGGTTTATCTGCCGCAACGAATGACACCCGAGCTGGGACACATTTTGGAAAAGTTCAGAATCAAAGCTTCTCAAATAGGGATTAAGCAATTTATCATTCAAACCCACTTCGAGTCGCCGATGGAAATAACTCCCGAGGCCCGAAGAGCTGTCCAGGTATTTTTAAATGCCGGATGGGCAGTTACCAACCAGCTTGTTTTCACCACTGCTGCGTCGCGTCGCGGACACACAGCCAAACTCAGGAAAGTGCTGAACGACATAGGCGTTTTGACCTATTACACCTTCACGGTGAAAGGATTCAAGGAAAACACGGCCAGTTTTGCACCCAATTCGCGATCGGTACAGGAAGCTATGGAAGAGAAGATAATAGGGAAAATACCGGAGGATGAAATGGATTTTACACAATCGCTGATGCTCGATTCAAAAACGATCAAAAGCAAAATAACCCGGTTAAGAGAAGAGCATGATCTCCCGTTTTTAGCTACCGACAGAAACATCCTCAATCTCCCCGGAGTAGGGAAAAGCCTAACGTTCAGAACGATTGGCATTACCCGCTACGGAAGACGAATCCTGGAGTTTGATCACGATCGCACCCGAAACCACAGCCCGATAATCGACACCATGGGTAAAGTAATCGTTATCGAATCGAAATCGATTGCCGAATACCTCAACCAGCTGGAAGAAATGGGAGAAGACCGCGACGATTACCGGCGGATTTACGGTTATTCGATTGGGCAAACCGAAGCACGGATGCCCATGTACGAATATCCCGAATATGAATATGAAGTCACCAAAGAATTTACAAGCCTGGAAATATGATCTAGTTGGCGTCAAAATCTTCCATTAACTCTGCACTGAGTGTGCCTGAGGCAATCTCACGCACTTCGCCGGTCATGCGAATTTCCCAATCCTCATCAATTTCAATGCGAAGATTTCCGCCCGGCATTTTTATGGTCAGGTTTCTTTCGGTCAGTCCGCGTTTGATAACCGTTGCTGCCACCGCACACGACGAACTTCCGGAAGCCAGTGTCCAGCCGGCGCCCCGTTCCCAAATCATGGCTTCCACTTCGGTCGGCGAAATTACCTTTGCAAACTGCACATTGATACGATTCGGAAACATCGGATGATTCTCAATGTCAGAGCCATAACTTTTTACTTCTGCTTCATCCAACTCATCAACCAATATTACACAATGCGGGTTGCCCACCGAAACACAGTTTATTTTAAACGACTGGTCGTGCAAATGCAAAGGTTTGTCGATGCATTCAGCAGCCTCGATGTTCACCGGAACTTTTACTGCCTCAAAAATGGCTTTGCCCATATCCACCTTAATCGTGTGAGCTTTGCCGTTGCGTTCTGCCACAATCTCGGCAGTAACCAATCCGCCGGGTGTTTCAATGGTAAACACTTTTTCAGTGGTGTGTCCGTGATCATACAAAAACTTCGAAAAAATCCGCAGGCCGTTCCCACTTTTTTCCGCTTCCGATCCGTCAGGATTTAAAATGCGCAAGCCAAAATCCGCCACTTCTGACGGCACTTTCAACAAAATTCCGTCGGAGCCAATTCCAAAATGCACATCGCAGATGCGAACAATGGCTTTTTTAGTCAATTCAAAAGTGATCGTATCCTGGTCAAGTACTATGTAGTCGTTACCTAATCCGTGTGATTTGATATAGAAATTTTGCATAATGATGAGTTTCCTACAAAAGTAACACTCTGGTCTAAACAAAAACCGACAAACTTCATTAAAAAAATCTAAATAAGAATTAGCCCGGTTCACCAAGAAAGGTGTCGCCACTTATATTTCTTATCTTAGCAGCTTCAATTGAAATTCAATAAAAACAGATAGATATGGCATTAATTAACGAAAATTACCTGAAGCTTCAGGCGGGTTATCTCTTCCCCGAAATCGGGCGGCGTGTGAATGATTTTATTGCAGCCAACCCGGATAAAAAAGTGATCAAAATGGGTATCGGCGACGTTACCCAGCCACTGGTGCCGAGTGTTGTAAAGGCTTTCCACGAAGGAGTGGATGAAATGGCCAAAGGCGAAACATTTAAAGGTTACGGCCCGGAACAGGGCTATGCTTTTTTGCGCGAAGCCATTGCAAAACATTCATACCAGGACAAAGGTGTTGATATTTCGGCAGGTGAGATTTTCATTTCAGACGGCTCGAAATGTGATACCGGCAACATCCAGGAAATTTTTGGGAACGATAATAAAATTGCCATTTGCGACCCGGTTTACCCGGTATATGCCGACACTACGGTAATGTCAGGAAAAACAGGCACTTGCCAGGCAAACGGCTACTACGAAGGCATTGTTTACATGCCTTGTAACAAAGAAAATGGCTTTATTCCGGAACTTCCTACCGAAACTCCGGACCTGATCTTCCTTTGCTATCCGAATAACCCAACCGGAACGGTGGCATCGAAAGAAGAACTGAAAAAGTGGGTGGATTATGCCATTGAAAAGAATGCAATTATTCTTTACGATGCAGCTTACGAAGCCTTTATTCAGGATGACAGCATTCCGCGTTCGATCTACGAAATTGAAGGTGCCAAAAAAGTGGCCATCGAATTCCGCAGTTTCTCGAAAACAGCCGGATTCACTGGAACACGTTGTGCGTTCGCTGTAGTTCCGGACGACCTGGTAGCTTACGACAAAGCCGGAAAGGCTCACCCGGTAAAACCATTGTGGAACCGTCGTCATTCGACCAAATTCAACGGCGTTTCGTACCCGGTACAAAAAGCTGCTGCCGCTATTTATACCGAAGAAGGCAAGAAAGAAGTAAGCGAAGTGATTGCTTACTACATGGAGAATGCACGCATTATGAAAGAGAGCCTCGCCAATGCGGGTTATGAAGTGTTTGGTGGCGAAAACGCTCCTTACATTTGGGTAAGAACCAAAAACGGCATGAAATCGTGGGAATTCTTCGACAAGGTTTTAACGGAAGCCAACGTGGTTGGAACTCCGGGTTCAGGCTTTGGTCCTTCGGGTGAAGGCTACTTCCGTTTTTCTGCTTTTGCCGACCGCGAAAATGTGCTGGAAGCGATGGACAGAATCAAAAACATGAATTAAGAAATTCAGCAATACAATACTCAGAAGCCGGTTATTTAGCCGGCTTTTGTTTTTGTATTCGTTCGTAGCTGTAACACTTTCCTAGACAGTAAAATCACGGATAAAGCTGACAACCATAAAAATTGCCAAAACAATCACTGACAAACAAAGCCCCCATCCAACAAACAGAAGCGTTAGCGCCTCTTTGTTCACCACTTCAAACTCACTAAACTCCGACCAAACGGCCATTGAAAAATAGAGACCAACAAGCACCATCAGGCCGCCTAAAACTCCGTTTACTGCATTAAACTGAAGGACAAATTGAAGGACGAACAGAAGAATCGCCGTAACAGAAATTGCACTTGCCGCCAACGAACGACCACCCCAAAGATAAAGCCCAAATACAATCATAAATGCAATACATGCAACACGGCTGGCCATATACCTTTTATCAGTAAAATTGAATCGCGAAGAAAGAGAGATCGGTGTGTTCATTTTGTTTGATTTAGTTCTTTACAAACGCCGAATCAGAACTATTATTACCCAATTTATTGAACAAAGAAAAAGGCTATCCCAAAAGTCAAGTTGTTTTAAAAGAAACTTACAACTTATAATCGGCTTTCATTTACCCCTCCAAACCTCCCCTAAAGTGGGAGGCTTAAAATCCCCTCCAGGGGATTTAGGGGTGAAAACCCAAGTGATTACTTACAAATTGTAACATCAATCTAACACAAAAGAACTTTTGGAACGGCCCCTTCAATCTATATCTAACAAAACATCAATTCAAAATCGGCAAAATTATTTTTGATGCATGTTGTGTATCGTGATAAACTTTAATCTCGCATTTTACAAAGTCCGATTCATCGCAATTATAAATGTCCACAAACTGCTGCGGATTGCGATCCACCAACGGAAACCAACTACTCTGAATTTGCACCATTATGCGATGCCCTTTTTGAAAACAGTGTGCGATATCGGGCAATTCAAACTTCACTTGCTCCACCAGCCCCGGCGTAAAAGCTTCGGGTTTTTCAAAACTTTTTCTGAACCGGCCCCTGAAAACCTCGCCACGCACCAGCATTTGATATCCACCCATCGGGTAATCTTTTTCAACGTTTTCGGGATACGCAAAATCATCCGGAAAAACATCGATGATTTTTACCACAAAATCAGCATCGCTTGTTGAAATGCTGGTCATGATATCTGCAAGCACGCTTCCGGCAACTGTTACATCTTCCGACAAAACATCAGTCTGAAAAACCAAAACATCGGGACGACGGGCTGCAAACTGCTGGTTGTTAGACATGTACTCGCGGGTACGGCCCAAATGAACATGTTCCTCGTAAGGAACCGGCTTGGCAGGATCGCTGATATATGCAGTAAAATCTTCACCAGAGGTTGGCACCTCAAACGACAATTTGCCACCAGCCTGCAAATAGATGGCTTTGTCTGCTTTTTGAACAGGAGGCCATTGGTCGAATTTCGTCCATTTGTTGGCCCCGGTTATAAATACGTTTGCTTCTGCAATCTGAGAAACATCTCCTTTGCCTTTCAGAAAATAATTGAAAAACGGCACTTCGAAATTTTCCTGGTAATACTCGCTGGTTTTCGCCCCAAACTGAATATTTCCATGACTTGCACCATCGCCGCGTGCCCATTGCCCGTGATACCAGGGACCTTCCACAATCCGGTTAAATACTTTTCCCGGATTATTTTTCTCGGCAGCTTTGTAAGCGTTCCATGCTCCCCAGCAATCTTCGGCGTCAAACAAACCACCCACCCACAACAGGGCAGGTTTCAGATCAAACGTTGCATTTCTGGCATCGCGGGCCTGCCACCATTCATCGTAAATGGGGTGTTCCATCATCTCGCTCCAGAACGCAATGGTGTCGCCGGTTAATTTTGTCAGGTTCTTCAAAGTGCCCTGCGCCAAATAAAACTTGTAGTTATCTTCTACAGGAAATCCTGCTGAAACCGGACCTTGTGTTGTTGGTTCGGGTCGTGGAGCGCCAAATCCCCAGCCCACTCCCGAAAAAAACGAAAAGGCGTCCATCGGCAGAAATGCCCCATTATGATGAAAATCGTCACCAATAAACCAGTTGGTAGCGGGCGCTTGCGGACTTACGGCCTTTATCGCCGGGTGATTACTTGCTGCCGCCATAATCGAGTAAAATCCCGGATAGGAAATACCCAAAACGCCCACCTTCCCGTTGTTATCGGGCAGATTCTTCACCAACCAATCCACCGTGTCATAAGCATCACTGGCTTCGTCAATCTCTTTTCCTCTTTTGTTGGAATTAAAGGGACGAACATCCACAAACTCACCTTCGCTCATCCACCGCCCACGAACATCCTGCGTTACGATGATGTATCCTTCTTTCAGATACTCCCTTTGATAGCTTTTCCAGATGCGGGCATATTTATCCGCACCGTAAGGCTTGCACGAGTAAGGCGTTCTGGTTATCAGAATCGGGTGTTTTTCGTCCGAATTTTTGGGCATATAAACCGAAGTGAACAGCTTTACACCGTCGCGCATGGGAATGTAAACTTCCTGCTTGGTGTAATTATTTCGGAACCAGGTTGAATCTTTGTCGTGTGCAAGAACCTGTATTCCGGCCAGAATCAGAAAAAGAAGAATAATTTTTTTCATGTAACTAAAGTGGCTTGTTTTTAAGTTATCAAGTAATGCTAAAAACTCCGAATAATCTTCATCTGAGATTTTAAGGTTTTACCAAAACCTTCCATCCTCTTTGGGACGATGAGACCAGGAGCAATTAAACAAGCAGTCACAAAAATAAAAATCCGGTAAGCACAGCTCCCGGATTTTCCAATATCTTGTATCACTACTTTGTACTTTCCTGTCCTATTTCAACCCGCCGCACTTTGCTTCCCGGGTAAACTTTCAGGGCTTCCTCCAGAATTTTGAGCGCCTTTGCCAGGTCTTCTTTTTTCAGAACGTAGGCAATCCTCACTTCATCCTGCCCTCTGTCGGGTACGGTATAGAAGCCCGATGCGGGAGCCAGAAAAATCGTTTGCCCTTCGTAATCAAAGTCAGACAGCAACCATTCACAAAAGCGATCCGAATTATCAACGGGCAAACGGGCCACCGTATAAAATGCGCCCATCGGGATCGGAGAATAAACTCCGTCGATCCGGTTTAAGCCGTCAATCAGAAACTTTCGGCGGTTCACGTATTCGTTGTAGTTATTGAGCATGTATTCCGGGTCGGCATCCAACGAAGCCTCGGCAGCAATTTGCCCGATCAATGGTGGACTTAAACGCGCCTGACAGAACTTCATTACGTTCTTTTTAACCGCTGCATTTTTAGTGATCAAGGCACCAATCCTCAATCCACACTCACTGTATCGTTTTGAAACAGAATCGATCAACACCACGTTCTGCTCAATACCTTCCAGGTGAAAAGCCGAAATGTAAGGAGCCCCGGTGTAACAAAACTCGCGGTAAACCTCGTCGGAAAAAAGATACAGATCGTACTTTTTCACCAGGTCGCGAATTTCATTCATTTCCTGTTGCGTATAAAGATACCCCGTTGGGTTGTTCGGATTACAGATCATAATCCCTTTTGTTTTGGGAGTGATCAGCTTCTCGAATTCTTCCACGGGCGGCAAAGAAAAACCTTCTTCGATATTGGCTGCAATCGAGCGAATCTTAGCCCCCGCCACAATCGCAAAAGCTTCGTAATTGGCATACGCCGGTTCCGGGACAATGATCTCATCTCCCGGATCGAGGCAGCTCATAAACGCAAAAGTAACCGCTTCGCTTCCTCCCGAAGTAATGATGATATCTTCGGCCTGCACATCAATGTCAAACTTGTGGTAATATTTCGCCAGTTTTTGCCGAAACGAAAAAATTCCCTCACTGGGAGTGTACTCTAATATTGTACGATCGATGTTCTGAATCGCCGCCAGTGCTTCTTTGGGAGTTGGTAAATCGGGCTGACCGATATTCAAATGAAACACTTTTATCCCCCTCTCCTTAGCTCGTTGAGCCAACGGAGCCAATTTCCTGATGGGTGAATCAGGCATTATCCTTCCCCTGTCTGATACTGTCGGCATGTTTTAATAAATTACAAGTGAGCAAATATAAGCCTATCAATCTAAAAATAACGACGATTGAAAAGTTTCATTTTGGAATATTGTTGGAAATTTAACTTCTAAATTAACATCACATTGAGCCACTGAGAGTTCATTCGTTAACAAAGCGTTAAATAATTAAGTTTTATCATGTTTTCGTAAACTCTCTATTTTTACTTTTGAGCTCGAATTATAACTACTAAATCTTTAAGATATGATTATCGGAGTACCTAAGGAAATCAAAAATAATGAAAATCGTATTGCTCTCACGCCTGCGGGAGCGGCCGAACTAAGTAAACGCGGCCATGAAGTGTATATTCAGGCAGGCGGCGGTGCCGGCAGTGGCTTTCCTGACGAAGACTACATAAATGCAGGTGCCAAGATTCTTCCTACCATTGAAGATGTGTATGGAATTGCTGAAATGATCATTAAAGTAAAAGAGCCGATTGAGCCGGAATACAAGCTGATCAAAAAAGGCCAGATCCTGTACACTTACTTCCATTTTGCTTCGAGCGAGGAACTGACCAATGCAATGATCGAAAACGGCTCCGTCTGTTTGGCATACGAAACCGTTGAAATGGCCAACCGTTCGCTTCCGTTGCTGATACCAATGAGTGAAGTTGCCGGCCGTATGTCGGTACAGGAAGGTGCCAAATACCTTGAAAAAACATTTGGCGGATACGGTGTACTGCTGGGCGGTGTTCCCGGTGTTCCTCCGGCCAATGTATTGATTATTGGTGGTGGTATTGTAGGAACCGAAGCCGCCAAAATGGCTGCCGGACTGGGTGCCGATGTTACCATCATGGACGTTTCGTTGCCCCGCTTGCGTTACCTTGACGACATTATGCCACCGAATGTGAAAACGATGATGAGCAACGAATACAACATTCGCGAAGCAGTAAAACAAAACGATCTTATTATTGGAGCAGTTCTTATTCCCGGCGCCAAAGCTCCCCATTTGGTAACACGCGACATGCTGTCGACCATGAAACCGGGAACCGTATTGGTTGACGTAGCCGTTGACCAGGGAGGATGTTTTGAAACCACCAAAGCTACCACGCATGCCGAACCGACTTTTGTAGTCGACCACGTTCTTCACTACTGTGTGGCCAACATGCCGGGTGCGGTTCCGCGGACTTCAACCATCGCCTTAACCAATGCAACTCTGCCCTACGCCATCCAGATTGCACAAAAAGGATGGAAACAGGCTTGTATCGACAGCGAACCTTTACGCAAAGGGCTCAATGTTGTGGATGGCAAAGTTGTTTACGAAGGAGTGGCTGAAGCTTTCAATCTTCCGCTCCACAATGTAGAATCGGTACTATAAAAAACCAATCGACATAATTTTCAAGCCTCTCCGGTTTTTCGGGGAGGCTTTTTTTTGACCGCCTCACACTTCCCGCAAATATTGTATATTTAGGCCTCAAAGCACCGGCAATGAGTAAAACCAGACAAAAACTCTACGAAATTATTTTTGAAGCAGATACGCCGACAGGGAAACTTTTCGACGTCATATTGCTGTTTGTCATTCTGCTTAGCGTAGCGCTGGTTATGCTCGAAAGTGTCCCGTTTATCCGTCAGGACTACCGGACACATTTGCACATTCTGGAATGGATCATTACAGGCATTTTTACTGTTGAATACTTTCTTCGGATTCTTATCGTACGAAAGCCGTTCCAGTACATTTTCAGTTTTTACGGCATTATCGATTTTTTGTCGGTCATTCCAACCTACATCGGCTTGTTCCTGGTTGGTTCGCACAGCCTGGTTGTAATTCGGATCTTGCGAATGCTCCGGATTTTCCGAATCCTGAAATTAAGCCGCTACACACAGGCCGGCAGATCGCTGGTACGCGCCCTTTGGGCCAGCCGCGAAAAAATCAGCGTATTTATTTTCTTTGTGATCGTACTGGTGATTGTGATCGGGACGGTTATGTACCTGATTGAAGGCGAGGCCAACGGTTTTACCAGCATTCCGCGCGGAATCTACTGGGCCATTGTTACGCTAACCACCGTCGGGTACGGCGACATTAGCCCGCAAACTTCGTTGGGGCAGTTCATGGCCAGCATAGTTATGATCATGGGTTATGCGATCATTGCGGTTCCAACGGGTATTGTTACGGCCGAAATCATCAATCCATCGCGGCGTGACAACACCCAGGTTTGTCCGCAATGCCTGTGGCACCACCACGACGACGACGCTGTTTATTGCAAGAAATGCGGCGCAAAGATCAATCCGCCGGCATAAAACATAAAGCACTCAATTAACAGGGACCAAACATTTGTGGATATTTAAATGTCCCCTTTCTGAGCCTACTCTGATCAAAAAACTATTTTTGTAGAAAATGGAGGAATTATGAAGCAGTATCTGGATTTATTGGAAACTATTCTGGAAAAGGGGACGAAAAAAGAAGACCGCACGGGTACCGGCACAATCAGCCGGTTTGGACATCAAATGCGTTTTGATCTGAGCGAAGGATTTCCGATGGTAACCACCAAAAAGCTGCACTTAAAGTCGATTGTTTATGAGTTGCTGTGGTTTCTTGCGGGCGACACCAATGTAAAGTACCTGCAGGACAACGGAGTGAGAATCTGGAACGAATGGGCCGACGACGACGGCAACCTCGGGCATATTTACGGCTACCAGTGGCGCAGCTGGCCAACACCCGACGGGAAACACATCGATCAGATCAGCCAGCTAATCGACTCGATCAAAAATAATCCCGATTCGCGCAGGCACCTTGTAAGCGCCTGGAACGTGGGGGAACTCGACAAAATGAACCTGCCTCCGTGCCACATTCTTTTCCAGTTTTATGTGGCTGACGGGAAACTATCATGCCAGCTTTACCAGCGCAGTGCCGATGTTTTCCTGGGCGTTCCGTTCAACATTGCGTCGTATGCACTGCTGACAATGATGGTGGCACAGGTAACCGGGTTACAGCCCGGAGATTTTGTGCATACTTTTGGCGACGTACATATTTATTCCAACCACATCGAACAGGTAAAGCTGCAGTTAACACGCGAGCCATATCCCCTGCCAACCATGAAAATCAATCCCGACGTGAAAAGCATTTTCGATTTCAAATACGAAGATTTCGAACTGACAAATTACCAGTCGCACCCACTTATTAAAGGAGTTGTGGCCGTTTAATTATTTCAAAATGATCCATAAAAACATTTCCATTATCGTTGCTATTGCCGAGAACTTTGCCATTGGTAAAAACAACGACCTGCTTTTTCATTTGCCCAACGATCTGAAACGTTTCAAGGCAATAACTTCCGGTCACAGCCTGATCATGGGACGCAATACCTTGCTTTCGTTGCCCAAGTGGCCACTGCCAAACCGCCGCCACATTGTTATCACCGATAAAACAGACGATGTTTTCCCGGGGTGCGAAGTGGTTTTTTCCATCGAAGAAGCCATTCAGAAAGTACAGGGCGAACAAGAAGCTTTTGTGATTGGAGGAGGAATGGTATACCGCCAGTTTTACCCGCAGGCTGGAAAACTCTACCTCACACTGGTTCATAAACCTTTTGAGGCCGATGTATATTTTCCGGAGATTGATTTTTCGGAATGGCAGGAAAACAAGCGGGAAGATTTTTTTGACGAAGCCAACGGCTTTGACTATTCGTACATCGATCTGGAACGAAAATAGACGCCGAACGGACAATCCCGGCCAATTGTTTCAACAGAACTCATTCTAACTGACCTGACTTATGGAGAAGAAAACCATGTTTATTCTGGGCCTGCTTTGTTTCTGTTTGACAACAATTGCCCAGCAACCTCTTTTGAACCTTCGTTTTGTAGAAAACTACACCCCCACTTACAACGAGACGATAGAAATGTTCCAGCTCCTTGACAGTGTTTATGAAAATGCTGTTCTGCTGGAAAAAGGAAAAACCGACATTGGAAAACCCCTGCATCTTTTTGTCATCAACAACGAACCGGTTTTTGATGCCGCAACGATACGCGAGCAGGGCAAGACCCTTCTACTGATCAACAATGGAATTCACCCGGGAGAACCGGAAGGGATCGATGCCAGCCTTTGGTTTGCCGACAACCTGCTTTGCAAGCAAGACGACTTGTCTGAAATCCTTAAAAACACAGTGATCATAATAATTCCAGTGTACAACATCGGCGGCCATTTAAACCGCAGTGCCTATAACCGGTCAGGGCAAACAACACCTTACGAAACAGGCTTCCGAGGAAATGCCAGAAACCTGGATCTGAACCGTGATTTTGCCAAAAGCGACTCGCAAAATGCGTTGAGTTTTTATGAAATTTTTAACGAGTGGAATCCGGATGTTTTTCTTGACACGCATACTACCAATGGCTCAGATCACCAGTATTCCATCACCCTGATTCCACCGTCGCCCGCCAGATTCCCGAAAATAATGCAGGATTTTATTGAGGATGATTTTGTCCCGGCGCTTTTTGAGGACATGAAAAAAGGAACCTACGAACTCATTCCGTATGTGAATTATATTTACCACGATCCCCGGCAGGGAATGGCATTGTTCCAGGGCAGCCCGCGTTATTCGAGTGAATTTGCAACAATGTTTCACAGCCTTGGCATGGTGACCGAGAATCAGATTTACAAAGGTTATCCCGACCGCGTAAAATCCTGTTACCAGTTTATCCGGGTGCTGGCGGAATATACTTCCCGAAACAGTGAAGAAATCAGGCAGAAAAGAGCAGCGGGCATTCAGGAATCGATGACAATGGATGAATTTCCGGTCAGCTATCAATTGGATACCACCCGCTATACCACCATTGAATTCAAGGGCTTTGAAGCGGTGGACAAACAAATCAGCCCTGTAACCGGCGTTGAGCGTTTTGGCTACGATACATCAAAACCTTACACCGACTCTATAAAATATTACGAATACTGGATTCCTTCTGAAAAGGTAAAAGTTCCAGAGTATTATATTTTACCACAAGGCTACTCTGAAATTATTCAAAAGCTCGATTTACTCGGGGTGAATTATTCGGTACTGAGAACAGACTCAGTTATGAGTGTTTCGGTTGACTACATTGACGACTATTCTAGTTCGCCCCGCCCCGCCAACGGGCATTATTACCACAACAAGGTTACCACACATTCGGAAATACAACAGATCCGGTACTACAAAGGTGATTTGGTAATTCCGGTGCGGCAGGAAAGGATCCGCTACCTGTTGGAGATGTTTGAGCCCAAAGCTGAAGATTCGTTTTTCCGCTGGAATTTCTTTGACAATATCCTGGACCAGCGGGAGTATTTTTCTTCGTACGGTTTTGAAGAAAATGCCTTAAAATACCTGAAAGAGCATCCTGATTTCAAAAAGAAACTGGAAGAAAAAAGAGCAGCAGACCCTGCGTTTGCCAAAGACCACCGGGCACAAATGGCTTTTATTTACAATAACTCTAAATGGCTTGAAAAAACATGGAAAAGATACCCGGTTGGAAAGATCTACTAAGCATATTCTTTGTCAACCACAAAGAAAAACGGGAACCAATTGGTTCCCGTTTTTCTTTTATCATTTTGACGCAATGGTAAGCAAAAGCTATTTCTCTTCATCCATAATTTCGGTTTGCATCCGCACCGAATCTTCGTGAATCAACTGGAAGAGAATCTTCACAAAAGTTTCATCCAAATCCAACTTCTTTCCCAGATTAACACGGTTCTCCATCAACTGTGTCCATCGGTTGATCTGCAGTGCCGTAACGTTATTATCTCGCTTATAGGCACCAATTTCTTTTACGATTTCCACCCTCGACGATAACATTTCAAGCAACTCCGAATCGATGGCATCAATGCGGTTACGAAGCATATCCAGGCGGTTCTCAAAATCTGGATTGTCAGCACTCTCGTAACGGATCACCAGTTTATCCAGGATCTTACCCAAATCAGCGGGAGTAACCTGCTGTGCCGCATCGCTCATAGCACACGAAGGATCAATGTGTGACTCCAGCATCAAACCCTCCATGCCCATATCAAACGCCTTTTGTGAAATTTCGAACAGGTATTCGCGCTTTCCGGCAATATGGCTCGGATCGCAAATAATAGGCAGGTTCGGCATCGTACGACGCAACTCGATCACGGTTTTCCAGTTCGGGTAATTGCGGTACTTAGTCTCTCTGAAGGGTGTAAAACCACGATGAATGGCCACAATGTTACGAATACCGGCCTGGTGAACACGTTCAATCGCGCCCATCCACAGCTGCACATCCGGGTTTACCGGGTTTTTGATCATTACAACCGCACTGCTGCCTTTCAATACGTCGGCAATCTCCTGCACCACAAACGGGCTGGCAGTTGAACGCGCTCCAATCCAGATTACATCTAATCCGGCCTTGAGCGCTTCTTCGGTATGCTGTGCATTCGCCACTTCGGTTCCCACCGGCAAACCGGTTTCTTCCTTTACTTTCTGCAGCCAGCTCAAGCCAACCGAGCCAACTCCTTCAAACGAACCGGGCCGGGTACGGGGTTTCCAAACACCACCGCGGTATACAAATACTCTTTTATCTTTAGCCAGAAGGCGGGCGGTATCGAGGGCTTGTTTTTCCGATTCGAGGCTACATGGCCCCGCAATAAGCAATGGGTTGTCGATGTGTGGCAACCATGCTTTGATCGGATTAATGTCTAATTTCAGTGTCATGATTATCTTGTATAAAGTTTTGTTATTGTTTCTTCATTTTTTACGAGATGAGGAGTTTCACCGGCCAGAATATTTCTGATTCGGTTGGCATTTTCAATCAACTCCCACATTCTTTCGTCGTCTTCCTCCTTCATGCAATCCCTGAACTCTTTCAAATGCTTAATGTAAACATTCAGGGCTTCAACAACGTAACGGCGGTTTTGTTGAAAAATAGGATGCCACATGGATCCGGCGCTTTTGGCAAGTCGCACAGTTGAACGAAATCCCCCGCTGGCCAGATCAAAAATGATGCTCCTGTCTTCTTTGGCCTGCACAGCATTGGCCAGGGCAAAGGCGGCAGCGTGCGGCAGGTGCGACACAAAAGCCGTGCTGTGGTCCTGTTCATCAGAAGTCATATAGGCGATGTCCATTCCCAGGTTCTGAAACATTTTTTCAATCAGCGCGATGTGTTGCGGCCCCGAGTTTTCCTGGTCGCAAACAATGGCGATCTTTCCGCGAAATAAATCTTGGAGAGCTGCTGCGGGCCCGGAATTTTCGGTACCCGACATCGGGTGCGCGGCCACATAGTTTTTCCGGCGTTTATGACTGGCTACCGAATCAACCAGTGCTTTCTTGGTTGACCCCATGTCCGCAACAGTGGTACCACTTTCAATCCGGTCAAGGATTCCAGGCAAAACAGCCAGCGTTTTATCCACCGGAATGGCGATCAACACCAGGTCCGTTTTACTCACACTGTCTTCCAGTGTGCTTACCCTGTCCACCAGGCCAAGTTCAAGCGCCTTGGCTGCATGCGCCTCGTTGGTATCCACACCGATCAGTTCTGTGGCAAAACCTGATTTTCGAAGGTCTTTTGCCATCGAGCCTCCTATTAATCCCAGTCCAACAATTGTTATTCTCATTTTCGAAATTTTTTTATAAAAAAAAGGCCCCGAATTTCTTCGAGACCTTTTTGTAACATATCTTCATTTTTAACAATACACTACTTCCTGATCCCGATTTTAGAACCAAAATAAAAATAGAAGTAATAAAAGCTATTGTTAAAATTTGTCTGCATCATCTAAATTTTGTGTCAACAAATATAGGCATATATTTTTAAAATGAAATCCCCGCTTCCATTTTGCTTAAAAATAATAAGAACAATACCGAAAAGTTAGTTTTTAATTAACTTTCTGGAAAGCACCGGTTTTCCGTTTTCACTCACTCTCAACAGGAACATTCCACTCGCCTGATCACTTAAATCCACAGACCGGGTGTACTGTCCCCAAACGTTTTCAGCAACACCGGAATAAACATTTCGTCCGAACAAATCGAACACATCAACCTGCACACTTTTCAGTGATTGATCGGGATAAATTTCAATTTTAAATTCACCTGAAAAAGGATTGGGGTACACATTTACTTGACCAGGCGACAATGCGGTTACGGGTGCAGAAACCGGCTGTTGAATTCGCAGATTATCAATTACCCACCCCCATCCGTTGGCATACGGATCGGAATACAGCCTGAATCGAACGAGAATCGTATCTCCTGCCTGAAAGCTCCCATTTTCCAGCAACGAAATCTCATGATTTACAAACCACTCCTTAGTTCCTACCGCCTGCGACACCTGATTAATAATGCTTTCACCATACTCGGCTAACCAAGTAGCATTAGCGCTTGCGTCGTAACCATCAGCCAACTCAACCCAGGTTTTCCCAAAATCTTTGCTACCTTCCACAATTACATAATCCCAGAAAGAATCGCCGCCGTAACTACCTGTACCGGGCTCCACCAGCACCACTTCATCAAACCACATCGCTCCATCCTCTTTTAAAATGATGGGATGTTTTAACAAGGTAGTGAAGTTGTACTCTTCGTTATCCTCATTGGGACTGGGATATGGATGCGGACTATGTAAAGCTCCGTTTGAAAAATTTAAGGCGGTATAAATATCAAAGTCGGTTAGCAAAAAGTCTGCATTTTTCGTACTGAAGTCGTTTTCATAATACGCTACCGGGGCAAAAACCTGTTCCACCTTAAATTCCAGTCGTCCTTCCGGCGGGTAAACCGTTTCATTTTTCGCAACTGAAGCATCTCTTGCCACAATCTCATAAGCAATTACATCTCCATCACTCAATGTCTCCGGGTTGACACCAAAAACGCCGGCATAAGTAGTACCTTCGCCAAGCGTCAACCCAAACGAAGTCTGCGGCACTCCGTTGACTGAGTAATTGACAAAAACGGTATCAAGCCCCAGGTTGTCATCCACATTGGCCTGAATTGCCAGCGGTTCCCCTATGTTCAGAAAATATTCTATCGGAGCATGAGTGATTACCGGAGCTTCCGTATCCGGACCAAAAGCCACATTATGAACCGACTTTGGCGCATTCCAGGGCGAAGTCCTTACCCTGCCTTTTTCATCAGATGTGACAACGTAGTACTGAAGGCTTTCGGTACCCTGATCTATCGCAAGACTGGCTCTAAATTCATTGGCATTGCCCGTTGATGTTAGTGGAAGGGTATCCTGATGACTGGAAAAGCCATCGGTAGAATATACCACAAAGGATGCATCTTCCGGCACATTGTAATAACTATCTATTGTTATCAAAAAATCAAGTGGAGCTACCTGCTCCTTATCTTTTACCGGTCGGTGGTGCAAGATCAGGTTGGTCCAACCAATGTCTTCCATAATGCCACGGGCCAGTGGTCCCGGATCGTGATTCGCCTCACCCGGCGCAATCGCGTGTGTCATTAAAGCATTGGCGGTTCCCGTTCTGTAAGTATTATCATTCAGGTGATACACACTTGATCCACCATCAAAATCATCAGGAGCATACAACCTTGGGCGGACACCGGTTCCGGAACTTCTGGCTACCGGACTATTGGAATACAGTGTTCCTGAAACAAGTGCATTTTTTAGACCAACCGAGGCATTGTCGAAAAAGTCTGTATCCACCAACTGCTTCCCCGAAACCTCCTCCACCAATGCATCAAAAGAGGTATAATCTCCCATTTCATCGTAGCCGTATCCCCCAAGACTCCCATCTACAAAGAAAAAGCCTGTAAACCCGAGGCCATGCCCAATTTCATGGAGGACTACAGTAACAAAATCGTAGGCATCTATTGGCGTATCCCCATCAATTCCGTAATACCAGTCTATTTCACTGCTAAACTGAGCTTTGATCTCAAACCTGCCAGTTCCGTTTAGCTCTTTTTTTGCCAGTTTTTCGGCAATTGCCACCGGGTAATAATAATCCGGGAAGGGCGCATTTTCGAAACCAGCATAGTAAGTTTCAGGTCCGCAACTTGCTAAAACATTTGGGTCGAGACTTGCCCACTCGACAAATAGCCTGATCGGCACTTCCGATTCAATGATGCTTTCCCAAATACCGACAGCATGCTCAAAAGCAACCTTTACCGAGTCAGGAAAGCCATCGTAGGTAACAATAATATCACATTTTGGCTCAGATGATTTTAATAAGAATTCGACAGGCGGAGGCACGAAAGATTTTTCAGCTTTACCCGAGGCTTTGCACACCGGACACGGAATATTAACTCCCTTGGGAATACTCCTCAACTGGCCCGAAACCACCGATATCATCCCCATCAATAATCCCAGAAAGAGAGCAAGTCTTATCATCATCTCAAAGTATTTGTTACATAACTTTTTGTGCGCACAAAAGTTCGAAAATTGGTAGAAAAAACAAACTTTTTCTATCAGAAATCCACGACAAAAAATGCCGGAATGAACATTCCGGCATCTCCTAATTTAAGGTCGTAATACCAATCATCTAATATTCTAACCTTTGCGCTTTTTTCTTTGATACTAATCGAAGTAAAACTACCGTTGAGGTTATAAAACCAATCACTGCTGCAACAAATGCAATTAATAGTAAACTTTTCATGATATTAATTTTTAATGATTTTTTGATTGACTGTTAGTGTTTGATTATCCGTAATGCTTGCCAGGTAAACACCCGGAGCAACATTGGGCAGGTCTATTTTTATGCGTTGGTTGTAATTAGACAAGCGTGTTTCGCGGTAAACGGTTTTGCCACTCAGATCCCTTACTATTACATCCAGATCAGCTCCTTCCGTTTCAAGACCGTCGATATAAATGCTGTTTTGAAAAGGGTTCGGATAAATATTCACGTCTTCTTCCGCCAAAATGTCTTCGACATCGGTTGTTATGCTTTGTATCGCAAGGTTGTCGATTGCCCAACCCCAACCAGTTACAGCAACATCAGATGCCAACCGGAAACGAAATACGACAGTATCTCCTGCTTCAAACGGCGTGTTATCGGTCAGGTTTATACGCTGGCGCAAGAACATGTTTTCGGCACCGCTGGCTTCCGAAACCGTACTCTTTAGCGCATTGGTAAAATGCGACGCCCAAAGTTCATCAGCACCTGAATCGTAACCATCGATAAGTGGCAACCAACTTTTGCCGTTGTTTTTGCTGCCTTCAATAATCACATAATCCCAAAACTTGTCTTCCGTATAAATGGTTCCGGCTTCACCGGGCTCAACCAGTACTACCTCGTCAAAACTCATTTCACCGTCTTGTTCAATAATAATCGGGTATTTTAACTGGGCAATCAGGTTGTATTTTTGATTTTCCAGGCTCGACTCAGGGTAAGGATTTATCGTATGTAAGTTTCCTGAAGAGAAACCAGTAGGACGATTTACTTCAAAATCAGAGAATTTAAAATCGTCGGTAACATTATCAAAATTGGTAACATAACCGCGTACCGGTTTCTGTGCCTCGGAAACACCAACCGAGTAATAACCCGTAGCTGGCAGATATTTCTTGTTACCGCGGGCAGTGGCATCAAGCGCTAAAACACGGTACTCAATGTCGTCGTTCTCCGTTAAACCGTTGGGCAAAACTAGTTCACCATTGTAGGTATCCTGGCCTTCCAATGCCAATGTAAATGGTTCCTGGGCTGCACCGTTTATTTTGTACTCAACCTGAACAGATTTAATTCCTACATTGTCGGTGGCAGTCGCACTCAACCCCAGAACAGGATTGGCATTTGACACCATTTTGGAAGGATTGTGTTTCAACGTGGGCGGATAATAATCATCACCGATGGTGAATTTATATTTTCTTTCAGGAGCTCTGTCCGGACAGGTAAAAACCATCTGCCCCGTTGTAGCTGCTGAATAGTAATAATATATTTTTCCTTTTCTGTTATCTAACTGAACTTCTCCTTCAAATTTCTTTGTTGACTTGTTATACTTCAGCAAAAGAAAACTTGATGTGACAAAATTATCGCTTGAATAGAAAAACTTAACAGAGGAGCTATCAATCTTTAATTCACTGCTTACCTCTACCGAAACCGGAAGCGTTTCACAAACTTCTTCAAAGTCTTTAATGACCAAACCATCGACCGTGGCCGATTTCCATCCAAACTCAGCCAAAATACTCAGTGTTTTGTCTCCGGGGTAATGAATTGCCTCCCCTTTAAAAATATAAGGACTCATCAATGCATTTGCATCGCCTTTACTAAAACCGCTTTCGTTGTAATGATAAATACTGGTTCCGTTGTTCCAGCTGCTTGGAGCATAAACGTTTTCGCGATCCGCACCATCGTTTCCTTTTATTTTCAACTGGCCCGAAAGCAATGCATTTTTCAACTGGGTCGAAGGAATATCGAAATGAGAATGATCGCACAGCGACAACCCGTTGTTGTAGATGTACAGGTCGTAAATACTGGGAAGATGACCGTTATTATCCAGCGTTCCAATGCCATTGCTCACATCGAAAAAGCCAGCAAAGCCCAGGCCGTGAACAATCTCATGCAATGCAACAGTTACAAAATCGTACTGTGCCCCCGGACCATCACCATCTGTTCCGAAATACCAGTCGATTTTATTGTTGAATGTACACACGATATCCGGTTCAGAGCCATTCAGTTCCGAACCTGAAAGTTTTTCAGCCAAAGCAACCGGATAATAAACATCTGACAAACGGGCTCCCGTGAAGTTTTTGTAAAACGACGACGGAGAACTTTGTGCCAGCACGTTAGTGCCCATTGATGACCATTCAGCCCGCACCTTCACCGGAATGTCGGAAGATATCAGGTTTTCGTAAATGGAAAGCACGTATAAAAATGCAGGTTTTGCATTTTCCGGGAAGTTCACGAACTCTACCTGAAAATCGGATTTAGACACTGATCCCGATTTGAGGTTTAACTCAGCGGGAGGTGTAAATGATTTTCTAATTTCTTCTGAAGCGATGTTTACCGGTGCGTTTACCGTGGTAATTCTTTCCGGTTTCTGCTTCTGTGCCCAGACATTGCAAGCGCCAGCAATTGCCAGGACGGTGATTAAAAAGCGTCTCATTACTACTTAAATTAGGTTTGTACTTCAAGCCTAATCAAGTTTTGATAAAGCTAGCTTACAGTTAGCCCTCAAACTGCACAATAAAGACCATATACGAATCGTCCTGAATTACCGGGTTTGTATTGTAATTCAGTGGGTTTGTGAACTCGAATCTGCCTCTTGCACAATTCTACTTCCAACTAAAGCAAGGAACAAAAAGTTTCAAACGTCGAAACTTTTCTGAGTGGATCAACCTGGATTTAACAGTTAAGCTTCATCTCGACTTAATCAGGATCTGTATCGCACTCACAAATTTCAAACGTCTTCGGTTGAAACGTTAATTCTTGCCGAGTCATAAAAACACACTCCGAACCATGAAACTGCTTACCCGGTTTAAGCGCAAAGATTAAAAAAATGAACCGGTGGGTTTGTAAAACAGTTGCACGTCAAAACATGCCACATAACTCTTGAAAGCGAAAATAAAAGCTCTTGATTTTAATTTGATGATTGTCTGAAAATCAAAAGCGTCAGCCAAAGAACGGTTTTACATTTATGGGTTTGTGGAGGTAAATGTAGGAATTATTTTGATGAATGCAAATTTTTTTTCATAAGTTTAGCGAAACAAAGAAAACAGCAATTGAAAATTTTATGAACTTTTTATCAACAGCCTTACTTTCTATTACTGTGCTCCTTAGCCTTCCGAAAGACAAAAACGACAAAGAAATCTATAAAGAAGACTACCGCCCGCAATACCATTTTACGCCGGAAAAGAACTGGATGAACGATCCGAACGGACTGGTGTATTACGATGGCGAATACCATCTTTTTTACCAGCACAACCCCAAAGGAAACGAATGGGGATACATGCACTGGGGGCATGCCATCAGTACAGACCTCGTTCACTGGCAAAATCACCCGATCGCCTTGTATCCCGACAACAACTCGGAGGACAAAGTAGAATGCACGGCCTATTCCGGTTCGGCCATTGTGGATGAAAAAAACCTGTTGGGCAAACAACAGGGCGACACCAAAACGCTAATTGCATTTTATACCAGCCAGCACTGCGGGCAACGCATTGCTTACAGTACCGACAAGGGCCGCAACTGGGAGAAATACGAAAACAACCCCATTATTGCCGTGGATGCAAAAGACGATGCACGCGATCCCAAGGTAATCTGGCACGAGCCAAGCCAAAAATGGGTGATGGCACTTTACCGGAAATCTACGGAGAACGACAATTCAAAAGGAGTTTCATTTTACAGCTCCGACAACCTGGTTGACTGGGAATGGAAGAGCCACATTCATGGTTTTTATGAATGCCCCGACCTGGTTAAATTCAAAGTAGAAAACCGCCCCAACGAAACAGTGTGGGCACTTTTTGACGGAGACGGATCCTACCTTTTGGGAAATTTTGACGGAGAAGCATTCACCCCTATTTCGGGAAAAATGAAAAGTGATTGGGGAAAAAACTACTATGCCACGCAAACCTGGAGCAACATTCCGGCTTCAGACGGAAGAACCATTCAGATTGCCTGGATGAGAGGTGGCGAATACCCCGATATGCCTTTTAACGGACAAATGACTTTCCCAAGCGAACTGAGCGTTCGTCATTTCCCTTCCGGCTATAAGCTTATCCGCAAGCCCATCCGCGAAATTGAAACCATCCAGAAAAAAATACTGGAAATAGAGGACAAGAATGTTATTCCCGGCATAAACGACAACAAGGTAAAAAAAGCATCTGGCGACTGTCTGCGAATTGTGGGTGAGTTCGACCTGAAAACATCCGACAACTTTGGATTCATGGTAAGGAACAGTGCGAAAAAACCCGGCACCGAAATTCTTTACAATGTAAAACGCGGAACGCTTTCGGTAATGGGCATTACCATTCCACTACCTCCGGTCGACAACAAAATCCAACTCGACATCCTGCTCGATCGCGCATCCATAGAAGTATTTGCAAACGACGGGCAAACAGTGGTATCCAATTGTTTCACCCCCGATCTGAAATCAAACGGACTCGTTCTGTTTACCAATGGCGGCGAACTGGGCATCGACAAACTGGATATTTACGAGATTAAGTCTGTTTGGGACAATAAAGACAAGAAATAACACAAGCTGTGTTCCGCATTGGAACTGGCTTTCAGCATAGAAAAACCGTTATTCAATTTATCATGAAAAATATTCTTTTCATTGCCATTTTCCTGATGAGCCTAAGCGGCACGCAAGCACAGGAAAAAATCTACAACCCTGAAGCAAATGCAAAAGAAGACATTAAAGCGGCAGTAAAAGCTGCGGCTGAATCGGGCAAGCACGTTTTCCTGCAGATTGGAGGGAACTGGTGCCCGTGGTGTATTAAATTTCATCGTTTTACAGAAGCCGACGCAGAGATAAACGATTTTATTCAGAGAAATTTTGTGGTGGCAAAAGTGAACTACGACCCAAAAAATAAGAATGAAGAAGTGCTTGCCGGGCTAGGATACCCACAGCGTTTCGGATTTCCGGTGTTTGTTGTTTTAGATGGCAAAGGAAACCGGATTCACACCCAAAATTCAGCTTTCCTTGAAAAAGACAAAGATTACGACCGCGACAAGGTACTGCGTTTCTTTAAAAACTGGTCGCCCGCAGCGCTTGATCCGGCAAACTACCAATAGAAAATACAGACAATATTGCACAAAAAAGCTCCGGTTAGATAAACTAGCCGGAGCTTTTCATTATTCTAAACGTAATTTACTTCATTAAGAAACCAAAATCATCGCCTGCTTTCAATTCAACAGGCTCCTGCCCTTTTTTGAAAATACGACACGGTCTTTCGCCGATCAGCTCCAGTTGATCATTTTCGAGCTTAAACATCGTTCCTTCGCGCAAGCCGGCGACATAACATCTCGGATTTACTTCAATAAATTCCTGGATGCGCTGCTCGCGCGTTTCACCTCCATGTCCTTCAGGGTTGGCATCCAAATAATGAGGATTGATCTGGAAAGGAATTAAACCAGCGCACTCAAATCCCAGCGGGTCAACAATCGGCATATCATTCGTGGTTCTTAGCGTCGGGCAGGCCACGTTCGAGCCCGCACTCCAACCAATGTAAGGAGTATCGTTAAAAGCCTTTTCACGGATGGGATTCAGCAATTTATTTTCGCGTAACATCCGCACCAGCTGCCAGGTATTTCCTCCCCCAACAACAATGGCTTCGGCTTGCTGGATTGCTTTTACCGGATCGGCGAAAGTATGAATCCCCACCACATGGTGACCGATTTCGGCAAATCGAGACTCTACTTTTTCACAATATTCATCAAAAGAAAAAGTAACCGCTGCATAAGGAATAAACACCGCCGTAACAGGCTTTTCTCCTAAAAACTTCTTTATTTCATTTTTGGGATAATCCAGGTATGCTTCACCCGGCATTGTTGAATTACTAATCAATAATAGTTTCATCGTTTTCTATTCTCCAAATTGTGTGATTCGACATAAAAAGAAGAAAATACAGTATCTCACTGACCGTCAATCAAAGTCACTGACTCGTCTTCTCTATTGAAATGCAAGTAGCGAAAAAACCCGGATTCATGCAATGATAATTGTTTGGTTTCGTCAACACCACTCACCAAAGCGCCAATTGTTTTAAATCTTAAAAAACATAAACGGCGGGGGCTATTTCTTATTTCTTGCTAAATTTGTAAGCTTAAATAAATCAGGGTGGAAGAAAAAAAGAAATTTTATTCGAAACTAAAGAACCAGTACCGTTTAATCATCTACAACGATACCACATTTCAATCGGTATGGAGCATGAAACTTTCGCGGCTGAAAGTTTTTACTGCCACCAGCTTAATGTCGGCAATTATTGTTGTTTTGGTGATTTTGCTGATTGCAACTACCGGGCTGCGCGAATACATTCCGGGCTACCCCAAGGCCGAATACCGCCAGATGCTGATCAGAAGTGCACTGAAAGTAGATTCGCTGGAAACCGAACTGGCCAAACGCGACCGCTTTTTTAAAGGAATACAAACCATTATGTCGGGCGAAGTTCCGGAAGACGATCATATTATGGAAGCCGAATCACGCTCGTCAGAAGTAGAGTTTCAGCAATACAACCACGATTCAATTTTTCAGGATGAACTACTGGCTGAACAACTAAGCCTGTCGTTGCAGCCAGAAAATGATGACAAAACAGACATAAGCCGCATGCACTTTTTTGTTCCGGTTAAAGGAGTGGTTACCGAGCATTTCAATTCGTCGTCCGATCATTTTGGGATCGATCTGGTTAGCGAAGCCAATGCCCGAATCTCGTCGGTACTGAACGGAACCGTTATTTTTTCGGGCTGGACATTGAAAACCGGATATTCGATTTATGTTCAGCACGAAGGAAACCTGGTTTCGGTGTACAAACACAATTCGGAATTGCTTAAGAACGAAGGCGACCAGGTGAGTGCAGGCGAAGCCATTGCCATTATTGGAAATACGGGAGAGCTTTCAACCGGGCCGCATCTTCATTTTGAACTATGGCACGACGGCAAAGCCCTGAATCCCGAACATTACATTGATTTTTAGAAAGAAAAAGCATGGAACAATTACTTGTCTGCCGCTTCGCGGATCTCCTGCAAGGACCGATATGCCATGCAAACAATTCGTCCAACGACGGATTAACAGTGAAAATTAGAAATATTTACAGATGAAGAAACGAGTCGCTATTTTAGGATCAACCGGCTCCATAGGAACGCAATCTCTCGAAGTAATTGCTCAAAACCCCGAGCTCTTTGAAGTGGAGGTGCTAACGGCCAACAACAATGTTGACCTGCTAATTCAGCAAGCCAAAGCATTCCAACCCAATGTGGTGGTAATTGCCAACAAAGAGAAATACCAACTGGTTTCGGAGGCACTAAAATCGGAAGACATAAAAGTGTATGCCGGCAACGAAGCACTGGCGCAGGTGGTTGAAATGGACACCATCGACCTGGTGTTGACCGCCATGGTCGGTTATTCAGGCCTGCTGCCCACATACAATGCCGTAAAAGCCGGAAAACACATTGCGCTGGCGAACAAAGAAACGCTGGTGGTGGCCGGTGAAATTATCACCAAAGCAGCCCTCGAAAAGAACGTTGACCTGCTGCCGGTAGATTCGGAACATTCCGCCATCTTTCAGTGCCTGGTAGGCGAATTTATGAACCCGGTGGAGAAAATTTACCTCACCTGTTCGGGAGGCCCTTTCCGCGGGAAAACATTGCAGGAACTTGAACACGTGACTGTAGACGATGCGCTGGCACACCCCAACTGGGACATGGGCGCCAAAATCACCATCGACTCGGCCACCCTGATGAACAAAGGCTTTGAAGTAATTGAGGCCCGTTGGTTGTTTGGGCTTCCGGCCTCCAAAATTGATGTGATCGTTCATCCCCAATCCATCATTCACTCCGTTGTGCAGTTCGAAGACGGGTCGATGAAAGCCCAAATGGGAGTGCCGGACATGAAACTCCCGATCCAGTATGCCATGGGATTTCCCAAGCGGATAAAAAACAAATTCCCGCGCTTCAACTTCCTTGATTACCCAAGTCTTAACTTTGAACAGCCTAATACAAAAATTTTTCGTAACCTTGCACTCGCATTCGAAGCCTTGGATAAAGGGGGAAATATGCCCTGTATTTTAAACGCAGCCAACGAAGTAGTTGTGCAGGCGTTTCTAAATAAAAAAATCAGGTTTCTGCAAATTCCGGAGATCATTGAAGCAGCCATGAACCAAGTGGCTTTTATTGAAAAACCCGGATTGGAAGACTTAATTGAAACCGACAACGAAACAAGAACAGTAACAGAGTTGTTAACTGGAAACTGAAATTAAAAAACTGGAATGGAATCGATATTAATTAAAACTACACAGCTTCTTTTAAGCCTTTCTATTTTAGTGGTTCTGCACGAGGCAGGGCACTTTATGTTTGCGCGGTTATTCAAAACACGCGTCGAAAAATTTTACTTGTTTTTTGATCCCTGGTTTTCACTTTTCAAAGTAAAAAAAGGCGAAACCGAATACGGAATTGGCTGGTTGCCTTTAGGCGGCTATGTTAAAATCTCCGGAATGATTGACGAATCGATGGACAAGGAAGCGATGCAACAACCGCCGCAGCCCTGGGAATTCAGATCAAAACCTGCCTGGCAACGATTGTTGATTATGCTGGGAGGTGTTTTAATGAACTTTATTTTTGCTTTTGTCATCTACATTGGCGTGCTCTACATTTGGGGCGAAGAATACCTGCCTACCGAAAATGTGAAGTACGGAATTGTGGTGAACGAAACCGGTGAAAAAATAGGTTTCAAAACCGGCGATAAAATTCTTACTGTCGACAATCACTACATCGAGGAGTTTCACAAAATCGTCCCCACCATTGTTCTGGATGAAGCCAAAACCGTACAGGTTGAACGCGACGGGCAAAAGATAGACGTTGAAATTTCGGGCGAAGACATGGCCCTGATGTTAAAAAGCAAAGGAATCTGGACCATACGCGATCCCTACGACATCAAAATCGGAAAGTTGGCCAAAGGTTATCCGGCAGCAGAGGCAGGTCTTCAGGAGAACGATGTTTTGGGCGCTGTTGATGGAAACTCGTTTGAGTTTTACGATCAGTTCAGCAATTACCTGGCGTCTAAAAAGAACTCGGAAATATCTTTGGAAATCACCCGCGACGGCCAGAAAATAACCAAAACGGTGAAGGTTAACGAAGAAGGAAAACTGGGCTTTAACCCTACATTTAACAACCCCGACATATTTGAGTGGAAAACACTGAAATACGGTTTTCTTGAATCCATCCCGGCAGGAATAGACCGTGGTGTTCAAACGACCATCAATTATCTGAAACAGTTCAAACTGATCTTCAACAAAGAAACAAAGGGATATGAGTCGCTCGGAGGATTTGCCACCATCGGTAATATTTTCGCTCCCACCTGGAACTGGGCACACTTCTGGGATATGACGGCATTTATCTCGATCATTCTGGCCATTATGAACCTGCTGCCGATACCGGCACTCGACGGTGGCCACGTAATGTTCCTGTTCGGAGAAATCATTACCGGAAGAAAACCGGGCGAGAAGTTTTTGGAGTATGCCCAGATTACCGGGATGATATTATTGCTGGCATTGGTACTTTATGCAAATGCCAACGATATAATTAAGATGATTAACGGAACATTTTAGCAAAATATTTCTATTTTTGTCACGAACCAATTAACAAAGTATCATGAATCTATTTGTATTAGCAGGATTTATTGGGCCACAGGAAATTATTATCATCCTGATTATTGTATTGCTCCTGTTTGGTGGACGCAAAATTCCGGAGTTAATGAAAGGTCTTGGGAAAGGAATGAAGGAATTCAAAAAAGCCACCAAGGATGAAGACAATGAGGATGATGTTTCGGAACCAGGTAAAATTGAAAAGTAATCCATATCCCATCAAATAATGGAATCCCGTTCAAACAGAGCGGGATTTTTTTGTTTCTTCTTGTTCCGGTCTGCCCGTTAACACAAGCCATCTTAACCATCAGAATGGTAAGATTTTTGTTAGTAAGGTTCGGAACCAAAAAATCTGAATGCTATGAAACTCAAAATTAACATCTTTGCTCCAATTATTATATTGGCAGTATTTCTGTTCTCGTGTAATAACGACTCAACCAACATGCGAAAAAAGATCACCGGTAAAGCGGGTGAAATGGTGGTTGTCATTTCGAAAAGCGCCTGGGAAGGAAGTCCAGGAGAGGCTATTCGTGCAACCTTGTCGCAACCGCAGATCGCCCTTCCGCAGGAAGAGCCGCTTTTTGATGTGATTGACGTACCACACGAAGCATTCAAAGATATTTTCAGGTCTACCCGCAACATCGTTCAAACAAATATTTCGCAGAATGTTGAAACGGAAGGCGTAACGTTTACCGATGATGTTTGGGCTTATCCGCAGGCTACCGTGCAGATCAAAGCAAAAACACCCGACCGTTTCGTGGAGCTCTTCAACGAAAACAAAGGCAAAATACTGTCGTATTTTCTGGCTGCCGAGCGCGAAAGAGTTACGATGAATTACAAGAAAACCTACGAAAAATCGGTGTTCAATATTTTGAACAAGGATTTTGGTGTTACCATGCATGTTCCTCCGGGTTTCAGAGTAATGGAGCAAAAAAAGGATTTCCTGTGGGTACAGTACGATTCGCCTGAGATCTTCCAGGGCATCGTTATTTACACCTATCCTTTTGTTTCCGACAGTGCATTTACGGTTAGTTACCAACTTCCCATTCGCGACAGTTTACTAAAGGCCAATGTTCCGGGCCCGTCTGACGGCAGTTATTTGTCAACGGAAACAAGGGTCGATCAGATTTTCAATGTAACAAAACACAATGGAAACTACGCGGCTGAAATGCGCGGATTGTGGCGGGTTGCCAACGATTTTATGGGTGGTCCTTACATCGCATTGTCAGAACTGGACATGGAAAACCAAAGGGTTATTAACGCTTTTGGCTTTGTTTATGCACCCAGTAAAGACAAGCGCAACCTGCTACGCCAGGTGGAAGCAATGATCTATTCACTCAAACTGAATAACCAAAAAGAAAACGATACGCTTAACAAGCAGTCGGATTTTGAAGTCAACATTGAAGGTTAAGAAACTACGCTTATAAATAAGAAGGCCGGGGAAACAAGTTCTCTGGCCTTACTTTTATAATATAGTGCAATCGCGTTATAGCCCGTTTAAAAAGCTGCTTTTACAATTTCTTTTACGTTATCCGAAATGCCGTAAGTATAAATATGAAGCGAAGGTGCTTTATGCGCTACCAGGTCTTTTGACTGGTAAATAGCCCACTCGGTTCCAACCTTTTGTGCCTGGTCGTTGGTTTTACACTTGGCCAGTTCTTTCGACAACTCCATCGGCAGGTCGATGTTGAATATCTTCGGAAGAACCGTCAGCTGGTTCACCAGGTTGATTGGTTTAATTCCAGGAATAATCGGCACCGTAATTCCCATGGCGCGGCAGCGGTCCACAAAATCGTAGTAAACTTGGTTGTCGAAAAACATCTGCGTTACAATGTAATCGGCACCGGCATCTACTTTTTGTTTCAGGTAGGCCATGTCAGAATCCATGTTTGGCGCTTCAAAGTGCTTTTCCGGATAACCGGCCACTCCGATACAAAAATCCAGCGGCATGTTGTTTCTCAGGTCACCATCCAGGTATTTTCCTTTTCCCAGGTCTTTGATCTGCTCCACCAACTCGTTGGCATTCGCATGTCCGTTTTCAGTCGGGTGAAACACACTTTGCCCTTTTATTCCGTCACCACGTAAAGCCAGCACATTGTTAATTCCGAGAAAATTAAGATCGATCAGCACGTGTTCCGTTTCACTTTTGGTAAAGCCGCCACATAAAATATGCGGTACCACCGGAATGTGGTATTTGTGCTGAATGGTAGCAGCTATTGCCACTGTTCCCGGGCGTTTGCGAACCGTACGTTTCACAATCGAACCGTCTTTCATTTCCTTGAATTCCACCTCATCGCGGTGGGTCGTAATGTTGATGTACTTTGGATCGAACTCTGTCAGACTCTCAATGGTCTGATACAGTTTCGAAGCATCGTTCCCTTTCAGGGGCGGCAAAAGTTCGAATGAAAACACGGTACTTTTTGCTGCTTTTATGGTGTCTATGACCTTCATTGTCGGTTTGTCTTTTGAATTGCAAATGTAATAAAATCGTACCCTTTGGTATGAAATCCCCTCTCTTTCACGGAAAATTGCGCGTTAATTTAACCGAAGATTTTCATCCGTCAGCATTTATACGACAGCAGGTTTCTTTCTGTTCCCGTTTGAATTATTTATAATTCAAATTGGTCGGCAGGAATTTCTCAACAAAGTCGATGGGTTTGCCTTTTCGTTTGGCGTAATCAGCCACCTGGTCGATCCCGATTTTCTCCAGACTAAAATACCGCGACTCGGGATGTACAAAGAACTCTCCGGATACCGAAGCATTGGGATACATCGCAAAATGTTCGGTCAGCGAAATGCCCACTTCTTCGGCCTTAATCAGCTCGAAAAGACTTTCTTTTTCCGAATGTTCCGGACATGCAGGATAGCCCAGTGCCGGGCGAATTCCCTGGTATTTTACTTTCAGGATGTCATCCAGCGAAAGGTTCTCATCGGGTACGTAGCCCCAGTAATTTTTGCGGACTTCCAGGTGCAGTAATTCCGCAAAAGCCTCACTCAGCCGGTCGGCCAGCGCTTCCAGCATAATCGCTTTGTAATCGTTGTGCTCGGCACGGTACTGATCTTTCCATTTCTCGATACCAATTCCGGCGGTGGTGGCAAAACCTCCGCAATAATCGATTTTTCCCGACTCAAGCGGTGCCACAAAATCGGCGAGACAGAAATTCGGCACCCCCGTTTTTTTCTTTTCCTGTTGCCGGATGTGATAAAAACGGCCGATTTCTTTCGAGCGAGTTTCGTCTTCAAACAACACCACATCGTCACCATCGGCATTGGCCGGCCAAATTCCGAAAGCAGCATTTGCCTGCAACATTTTCTTTTCGATTATCTCGTCCAGCATTTCATTGGCTTCCTGATAAAGCTTCTGAGCTTCTTCTCCTTGTTTTTCGTCCTTGAAAATATCCGGGTAATGTCCTTTCAATCCCCAGGTAATAAAGAAGAACGTCCAGTCGATGTAATTTCTCAGTTCCTCCAGCGGGAAGTCAATCAAATGCTTCACCCCGGTGAAATTCGGTTTGTAAATCGGGGTGTTGTTCCAGTCGATACTGAATTTATTGCCACGGGCTTCACTCAGTGTCAGGTATTCTTTGGTTTTTCGCTGCCCCTGAAACTGCCGGATGTTTTCATAATCATCGCGGACCGATTTCAGGTAATTTTCGTTTTTCGCAATCAGGTTCGACACCACATTTACCGCCAGCGAAGCATCTTTTACATGAATCACCGGGTTCGAATATTCCGGCTCAATTTTCACCGCCGTATGGATTTTGGATGTAGTAGCCCCGCCAATCATTACCGGAATGTCCATTTTGCGGCGTTCCATTTCCTTGGCAACGTCCACCATAATTTCCAGCGATGGCGTAATCAGACCACTTAGCCCGATCACATCCACCTTGTTTTTCACGGCTTCATCCAGAATTTTTTCGGTGGGCACCATTACTCCCAGGTCGATGATTTCGTAGTTGTTACAACCAAGCACCACACCTACAATGTTCTTCCCAATGTCGTGCACATCGCCTTTAACAGTAGCCATCAGCACTTTTTTCTGAGAAGTTGAATTTTTGAATTTCTCCTTGTCGGCTTCTATGTAAGGCAGCAAATACGCCACCGCCTTTTTCATTACCCGTGCCGATTTAATTACCTGCGGAAGAAACATTTTTCCGGCACCAAAAAGTTCACCCACGATGTTCATCCCGGCCATTAGCGGGCCTTCGATAATATTCAGCGCCGGCGAATATTTGGTGAGTGCTTCCGCCATGTCTTCGTCCACATGCTCGGGCAATCCTTTTACCAACGCATGACTGATGCGTTCTTCCAGCGGAAGTTCACGCCATTCGTCTTTTTTCTCCTCTTTTTTACCGCTTACCTTCAGGTTTTCAGCAAATTCAAGCAGGCGCTCCGTTGCATCCGGACGGCGGTTCAGAACAATATCTTCAATCCTTTCGAGGAAATCTTTCGGAATCTCATCGTAGATCTGCAACATTCCGGGGTTGACGATTCCCATGTCGAGACCAGCCCTGATGGCATAAAACAGGAAAACCGAGTGCATCGCTTCGCGCACCACGTCGTTTCCGCGGAACGAAAAGGAGACGTTGCTGACACCGGCGCTTACTTTCGCCAAAGGCAGGTTTTCCTTGATCCATTTTACCGATTCAATAAAAGAAACCGCGTAATTATTGTGCTCTTCAATCCCTGTCCCGATGGTCAAAACATTGGGGTCGAAGATGATATCCTGTGGTGGGAAATGTACTTTTTCAGTAAGAATTTTGTAGGCACGCGTACAAATTTCCTTGCGACGTTCGGTGTTATCTGCCTGCCCTTTTTCATCAAAAGCCATTACAATAACCGCCGCACCGTATCTTTTTACCGTTTTTGCCTGCTGAATAAAAGCTTCCTCGCCTTCTTTCAAACTGATCGAGTTTACGATCGCTTTCCCCTGCAAACACTTTAACCCGGCTTCAATCACGTTCCATTTCGACGAGTCGATCATGATCGGCAGTTTGGCAATATCCGGCTCTGCCATAATCAGGTTCAGGAAAGTGGTCATTTCCTTTTCGGCATCCAACATCGCGTCGTCCATGTTTACATCGATCACCTGCGCGCCGTTCTCTACCTGCTGCCGGGCAATGGTCAGGGCTTGTTCGTATTTCCCTTCGCTAATCAGGCGGGCAAATTTTCGTGAACCGGCCACGTTACAACGCTCACCAATGTTCATGAAATTGGTATTTTCGGTAATCGTCACGGGCTCCAAACCGCTCAGTTTCATGTTAGTTCCCGGATCGACCAAATGGTGAGGCCGGGCTTTGGCAGCCAGGTCGGCAAAAGCATGGATATGTTCCGGAGTGGTTCCGCAACATCCGCCAATGATGTTTACAAAGTTGTTATCAAGATAATCTTTGATGTAACCGGCCATGATCTCCGGCGACTCATCGTAACCTCCAAACTGGTTGGGCAGACCCGCATTGGGATGCGCACTGATGTGGAAAGGCGCCTTTTTCGAAAGCTCTTTTACATAAGGGCGGAGATCGCTGGTACCCAACGAACAGTTCAAGCCGATACTCAGCAAATCGACATGCGATACTGAATTCAGAAAAGCTTCCAGGGTTTGTCCCGAAAGTGTTCGTCCGCTGGCATCGGTAATTGTTCCGGAAACCATCAGCGGAAGTTCGATTCCGCGGGCTTCCAATGCCTCTTCTACCGCAAAAATGGCGGCTTTGGCATTCAGCGTATCAAAAATGGTTTCGATCAGCAACAGATCAACACCTCCGTCCAGCAAACCTTCTACCTGCTCGCGGTAAGACTTTTTTACCGTATCAAACGAAACAGCCCGGTAGCCGGGGTCGTTCACATCGGGCGAAAGCGATAAAGTTTTGTTGGTAGGCCCGATGGAACCTGCTACAAAACGTGGTTTCTCCGGTGTTTTTTCGGTAAACTCATTGGCAAGCGCCACCGCCAGTTCCGCCGAAGCTTTGTTCATTTCATAAACAAGCGCCTCTGCACCATAATCGGCCTGTGAAATACTGGTGGCATTAAAAGTATTAGTTTCCAGGATATCGGCTCCTGCCTCCAGGTAACGGGTATGGATCTCTTTTATGATCTCAGGCTTTGTAATTGAGAGCATGTCGTTATTTCCCTTCTGATCGTTGGGAAAATCCTTTAAGCGCTCTCCGCGGTAATCTTCCTCTGTTAACCTGTATTCCTGAATCAAAGAACCCATGGCGCCGTCCATAACAAGAACGCGTGTTTTAAGTTCTGTCCTGATGTCTTTCCGTCTGTTCATTCAAAGTATTTGATTGGGGGCTGATCTCCCCAGTGTATTTTATATTCGCTTTTTCTATCCGCAGCCACAAAGTTAAATAAACTACCCCATGGAACTTACAGTTTGGCAGTATTTACCTCGTTTGTAAACTGAAACTTTCACAAAAACGGCAGTTGTTCATTATAACCATCCCCCGGGGGAAATGTTTTCAGGCTTCTTCAGGCTTTCTTCCCATGAGAAAATTTGTTTTCCCGTTCTGCTGACAAATTCATCTTTTTGTGCTTAATTTTGCCGCTCTGCCTGTAACTACTCCATCCTGCCCAAAAACGAAAGGAAGAAGCATGAGCAAAAACATCCGATATTTAACCACCGTTATTTCCATAACTCTTGGATTACGTTTGTTTTCCATGTCGATCATCATTCCATTTCTGTCAGCTTACGCCATGAACCTTAAAGGCGGAAGCCCGGCACTAACCGGCTATGCACTCGGAATTTTCGGACTCACACAAGCTGTCCTTCAGATTCCGTTTGGCGCGTTAAGCGACCGCATCGGTTATAAAAAAGTGATGCTGGCCGGACTTGTAATGCTGATAGCCGGATTGCTCACTGCTGCATATGCCACGTCGGTTGGCTGGCTTATTTTTGCCCGTGCCCTGCAGGGAAGCGGTGCCATTGTTACCGTTGGCTATTCGTGGCTGTCTTCGGTTGCGGGCGATGCCGATCGCGACCGAATACTCACCCGGCTCGGAGCCCTGCTGGCCACTTTCACCATGTTGTCCTATGTGCTCGGTCCACTTGTTCACATTGTGCTGAATGTTAGCCAAATGTTTGTGTTCTCTGCCTTTCTTATTGTGGGTTGTTTTATTTGGGTCCTTACAAGCACCCGGCAGGTAAACCCTGTTTTGCGAAAAGAACAGGCTCAAAAATACAAGGTGAAATCGGTTTTTAACCCGGCCCACCTTCGAAAAAGCCTGCTTCTTACCTTCAACAACCTGTTAATGATGGCTTTCTTTTTTATGCTTCCGCTTTTACTCGAAGGACATCTTGCCACTAACCAAATGTGGATTGTTCTTAGTCCTGCTATTTTGATTGCCATCGCGGTTTTGCCTTACTTTTCAAAACGGGCCTCGCAGCGAAATCCCAGAACAGTGTTAACCATTCTGTTTTTACTGATTGCTGCCGGTTTTCTCATCATCTATTTCCGAACCGTTGTTTCAATCGTTATCGGCACCATCTTGCTGATGATGGGCGTGTTCTCCATCTCGTCCATTGTTCCGATGCTGATCAACCGCGAAATTGACAACCGCCAGCGTGGGAAAGGCAACGGGGTGATGGTAAGCTTACAATACTTTGGATCGTTTTTGGGCGCCGCAGTTACCGGAAAACTGTGGGGTTGGGGCCCCTCTGTTGCCTTTGGTTTTGCCGGAACCGTAATTCTTACAGGAATCGTCCTGATCAATTTTCAAAAGAAAGCGAAAGCGTAAAAATTTGTTCTGATGCTTTCTGTTACCAAATGAAGCCGGAAACCCGTGTTGAGTTTCCAACTTCATAGGCAGGCTGCTATTTTTTAACAGACCATCCTGTTTTCAGCCCAAAAACAAACCAGCCAAGATACAATGCGCCCACCGCAAATATTGTATCACCGATTACCCGTAACCAACGAACTGTTTCCAGCGTTGGCGTTTCCAGAAATTCGGCCGAACGGGCGTACCACAATCCGTGTTTCACACTGGCAACAGTTTGAGCCAGGCCAACCGGAAGCACGCTTAAAACAACCATTAACAGCAGTCCGATATTCAGCATCCAAAATGAAAGGCGTATATTTTTTTCTTTCCACGTTACATTCAAATCCATATCACGCAAAACAAAGAGCATAAGCCCGATCCCCAGCATTCCGTAGACCCCAAACAAGGCAGTATGTCCGTGAACCGGTGTTGTATTCAACCCCTGCATGTAGTAAAGTGCAATGGGCGGATTGATCAGGAAACCAAAGATACCGGCGCCCAGAAAGTTCCAGAAAGCCACCGAAACAAAAAAGTAAATCGGCCATTTGTAGGCTGAAACCCATTCCTTCGCCCTACTCATTCGTATGTTATGGTAGGCCTCAAAACCCATTAGTACCAGCGGCACTACTTCGAGCGCACTAAACGTTGCCCCAAGAGCGAGCACCGCGGTTGGAGTTCCTGTAAAATACAAGTGATGAAAAGTCCCTAAAATTCCTCCGGAAAGGAAAATAATGGTCGAGAACAACACACTGGAAGTGGCTATTTTTGCCTGAATCAACTGCATCCGAACAAACAGGAAAGCAATGGCCACGGTAGCAAACACCTCGAAGAAGCCTTCCACCCAAAGGTGCACCACCCACCAGCGCCAGTACTCAGCAATGGCCAGGTGCGTTTGCCGACCCCACATTAAGCCGGCGGCATAAAAAGCTGCAATGGCCACCGAAGCAATCAGGAACATCGTCAGCAAATGACGGTTCTCGTTTTTTGCCTTTATAGCCGGCCAAATCGCTCTTCCCATTAACAACAACCACAAAACCAAGCCAATAAACAAAAATATCTGCCAGAACCGTCCGAGGTCAACATACTCGTATCCCTGATGTCCGAACCAGAAGTTTTCTACCAGGCCCAGTTTCTGCATTACGCCCATCCATTGTCCGGCCAGCGAGCCCACAACAATAATCAGCAATGCAATAAACAAGAAGTTAACTCCGAAACGTTGAAATTTTGGTTCTTTCCCCGAGATTGCGGGAGCAATAAACAAGCCGGTAGCCAGCCACGACGTGGCGATCCAGAAAATGGCTAACTGAATGTGCCAGGTGCGGGAAATGGAGTACGGTAATACATCCGCCAGTGGCAGCCCGTAAAAACCGAGCCCTTCCACTCCGTAGTGCGCCGTAATAACACCCATTAATATCTGCACCAAAATGAGGGCAGTTACTACCCAGAAATATTTTAAGGTCGCTTTCATTGAAGGGGTGAGTTGGGTCCCCGATAAAGGATTCACCTTGGGTACAACATGGTCCTCTTCCTCTTCGCGGTTGGTGGCGTAATACCAGCCAAGCAGGCCAATACCAAACAGCAAAATAATCACACTAAAGCCGGTCCACAGAAGCAACGCCCCCGTTGGTTCGTTGCCCACCAGTTTTTCGGGTGGCCAGTTATTGGTAAAGGTGATTTCCATGCCGGGCCGCTCGGTTACTGTTGCCCACGAAGCCCAAAAGAAAAAGGCGTTCATTTTCCGCATTCTTTCCGGGTCTTTTATTGTATTGGCCGGAATGCTGTAAGCTTCACGTAAATGTGCAAGCTCCGGATCGTTCATAAACAAACCGCCATAATGCGCACTGTTGCTTTGGATAGCTTCTGCCCGCACGGCTGAAATTGTTGTGTTCTTAGACTGCGTGTCGTAAGTATTCTTTCGCAATTCGTTTTGTAAACGCTTCTGCAACTGGGCCTGGTTTTCATCCGGCAGGTCGTCGTATCTTTTTGAAAAATCATCCAACGACCACTTATTCAGAATAAAAACAGCCTCGCGGTGCAGCCAGTCGGCGGTCCAGTCGGGAGCTTTGTAGGCGCCGTGCCCCCAAACAGTTCCGACTTCCTGCCCTCCCATCGATTGCCAAACATTCTGGCCATCCTTGATATCTGCCGCGGTAAATACCACCGTGCCATCTTCGGTGACCACTTTTTCAGGAATGGGAGGCGCTTCGCGATAAATTTCCCGGCCATAATATCCAAGTATTCCAAACGAAATAACCATAACCAGGATAAAACCGATCCAAAGTTTCTTTGAATTCATAAGATTGATTTTTATTGTTTGTGGGAGCAAATATAAAATAAAATAATAAAAGGACCCTGCTATCCTTTTATGAAAAATTATATCTTTGTCAAAAAACAGAATTATGGAAATTAATTTGAATACTTCAGTTGGCGAAATTGTAAAAGGTAACTACAAAACAGCCCGGATTTTTGATCAGCACAAAATTGATTTTTGTTGTGGCGGAGCCATCAGTGTTAAAGAGGCGTGTGCAAAGGCAAATGTTTCGCAGGAAGTTTTACTGGAAGAGCTGGAAACGGTTTTTCTTACGGATGATCCCGATTCAAAATACATCGACAGTTTAGGTCTCGATCAGCTAAGTGATTATATTGTGGCACGTCATCATTCGTATGTAAGCCAGAATATTCCCTTTCTTCAGCAAAAGCTTCAAAAACTTTGCGATGTACACGGCGAAAACCACCCGGAGCTTTTCAAAGTAAAAGACTTGTTTAGCACTGCGGCCGGCAACCTGACCATGCACATGCAAAAAGAGGAGCTGGTACTTTTCCCGTACATCCGGAAAATGGTTCAATACAAAAACGGCGACACCAGCATTGCGAACGAGTTTGGAGGCGTTAACGGCCCGATAGAAGTAATGTTGCAGGAACACCAGGCCGAAGGCGAGCGTTTTTTTGAAATAGCAGACCTAACTTCTGGCTATACCTGCCCGCCCGACGGATGCAACACCTATCGCATTACTTATCAGACGCTAAGCGACTTCGAGCAGGATCTGCACCGACATATTCATTTGGAAAACAACATTTTATTTTTGAAAGCATTAGCTTTGGAAAAAGAAATTATTTCCAAAAACTAAAGACATGTTAGCAAAAAGTACCGAATATGCCATACGGGCACTGGTTTATGTTCAGCTTAAAAACTGGGAAGGAAAGCGACCCGGAGTAGTTGAAATTGCACGCGAGATTGAAGCGCCCGAGGCATTTTCGGCCAAAATTCTGCAAACCCTTACCCGGCATCAGTTGCTCGACTCGGCAAAAGGACGCGGTGGAGGCTTCTTTTTTAACGACGAACAAACCCAGCTTTCGCTATACAAGATCATTCATGTAATGGAAGGCGACGGCTGTTTCCACCGCTGCGGATTTGGACTGAAATCGTGCAACAACGAAAATCCATGCCCACTGCACGAGCAGTACAAAGTGGTTCGCGACAGCTTCTACGACATTGTCCGGAAGGAATCGATTCAATCTCTCTCGGAAAAAATCAAAAAAGGCGAAGCCGTGTTAAAACGTTCGATTACTTAAACCCAAAAAATAACTGTTTTGAAAACAATTGGAATAATCGGGGGTCTGGGACCCGAAGCAACCATCGATTACTACAAGGAAATCATCCACCATTTCAATCTGAAGAATCAGACGGGAAATGCTGTTTATCCTGAAATTGTGATTTACAGTGTGGACATGTGGAAATTTGTGGGGCTTTTGGGACAGAAGAAATACGAAGAGGCCGTTGACTACCTGGTTCGCCGCGTTAACAGTCTTGGAAAATCCGGGGTTGATTTTGCCGTTTTAAGTGCCAACACACCGCATTTGCTGTTCAACGAAATCCAGTCGAAAGTGGACATTCCGCTCATCAGCATTGTAGAGGCCTGTGCCCGGGAAGCTCAATCACTGTCGGTAAAAAAATGCGGACTGATCGGCACCAAATTCACCATGCAAAACGATTTCTACCGCAAAGTGTTTCTTCAGTACCAGATGGATATAGTGGTGCCCGGCCCGGAACAAATCGAGTACATCAATCAGAAAGTATTCAACGAAATTGAACTGGGAATTTTTAAAGAAGAAACCAAAAACGAGTTTCTCGAAATTGTTGGCGACATGCAAAAGCAGCACGGCATTGAAGCAGTTATCCTGGGTTGCACCGAGTTTCCGCTCATGTTCAGGGAAGAAGCGTATTTGGGAATGCCGTTTCTGAATACCACAAAAATTCATGTGGAGGCTATTTTAAAAGAATGCCTGAAACCAGAAGTTGTGAAGCGAGACCTATAAAAAGCCGCTCTGAAATACAGGACGACGATACTGAAAGTTCCTGATTACATCTTTGAAAACGAATAGATTTGGCGAGATGAAAACATTGGAGAAATATTTACCAGTTACACCCGATTTTTTTGATGTTGCAGAAGTATTCCTGCAAAAAAAGGTAAGAGTTATCTATTTTGGGGTTGACAATGCATTGGAAGAATCAGCAGGAAGCCTGAAAGGGATTGTAACGAACAGCAGAGGAGAGTTTCTGGAAATTGAAAACGCTGATCACCCAAGGCTGGACCGGATTATTACCATTAATGGGAAACCCGGCCCTGCCTACGATGAATACGATGCTTGTGCAAACGCCTGCCTGTCGTGCCAGGCTGGTTACGATGAATAGCTGTGGGAATTAAACGAGTTTGGAGAGACGATAGGGTGAACCAGTGCATAGCCTGCAAAATTTGCCAGGCATATGCACCGCGGGTTTTCAAGGTGTTTGATAAAATGATTGTAGTGCCCTGGCCCGACTACGATTTATACGAACAGGAAATCAGAGAAGCGGCAGAAAACTGCCCGGTACAAATCATAAAATTTGAGGAACGGACCCATGAGTGAGCTAATAAACAATTCGAAATTCAGAAAAGAACAACTGAAACAGCTGATCCTGAAATTACACGAAGGAGAATCGGCTGAAAGTGTCAGAAAACAACTCATTGAATCGCTAAAGAGCATTCCGTACGGCGAGGTTGTGGAAGTTGAACAGGAGCTGATTTCCGAAGGCTTGCCCGAGACCGAAGTGCTGAAATTATGTGACATCCATGGATCCGTGCTAGAAGGGAATGTTGATCTGAGTGCGGCCAAGGCGATTCCGGAGGGCCATCCGGTAGATGTTTTTATCAACGAAAATGCCGAGCTGAAGGCCGTGGCAGCAAAAGCCCGCAACCTGCTTTCAACATTGCAGCAAGTTGATGAGAACGAATTCCCGGAAATAAAACTGGCCTTACTTAGCCTTTTCCACCAGCTTATGGATGTCGACAAACATTATCAGCGAAAGGAGTACCTTGTTTTCCCTTACCTGGAGAAAAATGAAATTACCGGGCCACCCAAAGTAATGTGGGGAAAACACGATGAAATAAGGGAGCAACTAAAAGGATGTATCGAGATTCTGAAAACTCCAGACCTCACCATCCATGACCTGAACGATTCTCTTGAACTGCTCTTTCTTCCAACCCTACAGGCGCTGGTCGATATGACCCAAAAAGAAGAAGAGATCCTGTTCCCGATGTGCATGGATATTCTTACCACCGACGAATGGTGGAACATACACCGGCAAACCCTCGAATTTGGCTTTACCCTGTACGATCCCGAGGTTGAATGGAAACCCGAAGGTTTTTCGGAAGAAAGTGACGACACGACCATTTCGTCCGATGGCAGCATTCAGTTACCATCCGGGAGCTTTTCGGCAAAAGAGATCATGGCCATTTTAAACTCCGTTCCTTTTGATATGACTTTTGTGGACAAAAACGACAAGGTAAAATATTTTACACAGGGAAAGGAACGCATCTTCGCCCGCAGCCGGTCGATCATAAACCGCGATGTTCGCTTGTGCCACCCTCCCGGAAGCGCACACATTGTAGAAAAAATTCTCGAAGACTTTAAATCGGGCAAGGCCTCTCACGCCCCCTTCTGGATTCAAAAGAAAGGTAAATTCATCAAAATTGAGTATTTTGCTTTACGCGGCGACAACAACGAATACCTTGGTACGCTGGAGGTTTCGCAAGACCTGACCGACAACCGCAGCCTCGAAGGCGAACGACGGATTTTATCTTACACCGATGAAAAACCATAAGCGATGGAAAAACTGATCATCACTCCAAAAACAAAAATATTTGACCTGCTGGAAGCCTACCCGCAACTGGAAGACGTTTTAATTAGCGCGGCTCCCCCCTTTAAAAAATTAAAGAACCCGGTGTTGCGAAAAACCATCACAAAAATTACCAGTTTGAGCCAGGCGGCCACTATTGGCGGATTAAAAGTAGAAGAACTGGTGAACAGGCTGCGCACTGAAATTGGACAAACCACCACCGACACAATGGAAGTGGAAGGCGGAAATTACACCACAGAAAAACCGGCGTGGTTTGACGAAAACAAGATTGTGGAAACCATTGACATCCGTGAAATGCTAAATGCCGGCGAACAACCTGTACACGAAGTATTGTCAGCCATTAAGAGGTTAAAAAACAACGAAATCCTAAAGGTCATCGCGCCATTTATTCCGGCCCCGCTGATCGACAAATCGCTTAGCATGAGTTACCGGCACTGGCTCGACAAACAAGCTGGAGAGGAATATTGGGTATTTTTTATTAACGATTAGCCGGCTATGTCAGAATTCACAAAAACCAACGAAAAAAGGCTGGCCAAACTACGGGAAGTTTCAAAATTGATCCTTGAAACAGGAAGTGCACATTCTTTTGTGATGGCCAACAAAAGTTTTATTCCGACCGTTATTCCCACTGATTTTATAGCGCTGTTCGACGTGCTTGTTCAGGAAGAAATCCCGGTTGACAAGCTAAAAATGCTTGCCAACAAGGTTTTGAATATTTTTCACATCCCGATTGAAAATTATCTGCGAATAGAGCCACCTGTGGGTTCTTTTTTGGATGTTCTGGAACAAAACAACAGCCAGATGGTGCAGTTTTTGGATCAAATACGGCCTGTTTTTAAAGCCTTTGCCAAAGATATTCGGGACAAGACTTTGCGCGCAGAATTACTCCAGCACTTCCGGAAGCTCGAAGTATTTGTAAAGCACTATACCATCAAGGAAAATGTTTTGTTTCCGGTAATTGAAAAGACGTGGCCCGATTACCGCTGTCTGCAAATTATGTGGTCGATCCACGACGACATCCGCAAAAACCTGAAAACAGTAATACAACAACTGGAAAGCGGACCGGTGGAAGCCCGGCAGTTTAACCGTTGTATGGGGGATATCTTCTTCAACATGCTGGCCATCAAGTTTAGGGAAGAACACATACTGTTTCCGGCTATTCTCTCTACGATCAGCGAAAAAGAACTGCAGTCGATGAATCACCTGGGCTTTAAAATGGGTTACCCCTACATTCAACCATCTCAGACAACAGCCGGGAAAGAAGAAGTAAGCATAGGCAATGGTTTTATCAATCTGGGAACCGGTGCTTTAAGTATCGAACAAATCAGTTTGATTTTTAACCACCTGCCGGTTGACATTACCTATGTGGACGAAAACAATAAAGTGCAGTATTTTTCGACTCCCCCCAAACGAATTTTTCCGCGGACTACTGCCATTATCGGGCGCGAGGTAAAGAACTGCCATCCGCCTGAAAGCGTTCATGTGGTAGAGAGAATTGTTGATTCATTCCGCTCCGGCGAAAAAGACCAGGCTTCTTTCTGGATAAAAATGAAAGGCGAGTTTATTCTTATCCGCTATTTCGCCGTGAGAGATCAGGCTGGTCAATACAAAGGCGTGATTGAAGTTTCGCAGGAAATATCCGATATCCAATCATTGAAAGGGGAAAAACGATTACTCGATTGGTGATTCGTTCCGGCATCAAAAAGCTTTATTTAAAAAACCAGCCCCTTTTAGCACAATCCCATTCTATTAAAGCCCTGATTTCAAAAGGAAAATCTCTTACTATTCTTGTCCGTAATAATTCGGAAAGAATACCTGTATCCAACCGGCTCCCCTAAACGGCCGGAAATTCAACCAATGCCGGATCAGTTGCGACGACATTGCTACCGGAGCCAAGTTAGTACTGTAAATGGGAGATCGTCCCAATTACAATTGGGGGAACGAAGAACGACCTTCACAAATAAATGCTTTATATTAGCCGTGTAGAAAAAATCGTTTCCTAAAAAACGAATTAGTTAGAACAATACAAGCATGAGAATGGAACATGTACCAGGCGAAAAAAAAATCCGCAAGCTTGTAGAAAACCGGAATAACGGACAATACAAGCAGCTGGAATATGGGCCATTCCACACTTAAACCAACAATTATAAACATGAAATGAGCATGCGTATGGAATTCATTTCAGTTAGGATATTTATCCGTTAGCCGAAAGACCTGTGAATTCGATGCAATGCTTTCAAAACAAAAATTTTAATCGTATGAAAAAGATTCTTTATTTAACGACAGTTGTAACGCTATTTTTTACCGTCTCGGCATTTGCACAAAAGGTTAATAAATTAAGCAAACAAGAAAAAAAGGACAACTGGGTTTTACTTTTTAACGGGAAGAATTTTGACGGATGGAGACAATGCAACGGAACCGCCATGCCAGCCAACTGGGAGATTGAAGACGGAGCCATGAAAGTATTTACCGGCGAAGGGAAAAAACCGGGGCAGGGAGCAGGTGGCGATATTCTTTTCAGCGGCAAAAAATTCAAAAATTTCGAATTGTCAATCGACTGGAAAGCAGGAGAAAAAGCCAACTCCGGCATCTTTTACTACGTGCGGGAAACTCCCGGAGAAGCCATTTATTATGCTGCACCCGAAGCACAGGTACTTGATAACGAAAATGCCACCGACAACAAAGTCGATAGCCACCTCGCAGGCTCGTTGTACGACATGATTGCGGCTGATCCGGCCACCGTAAACCCTGCCGGCCAGTGGAACACTTTTGTGGTGAAAGCACTCAACGGAAAAGTAACACATTACATGAACGGAAAAGAGGTACTGTCGTACACCTTGTGGACAAAAGAATGGGACGAGCTGGTACAAAACAGCAAATTCAAAAACTTTAAAGGTTTTACTGAAGGAATCTCCAAAGAAGGCTACATCGGTCTTCAGGACCATGGTTATACGGTTTGGTTCCGAAATATTAAAATAAGAGAACTGTAAGCCTATCGCTCGCAGTTAGCAGAAATGTTTAGACAAACAGGTTCAGTGCACTTTTCATTACAGCTGCCGGAGCCTGTTTGCTTATGAAATACAGACAAGTAGTTGCACCAATGGCCTTCTGACAAGAGCAAGTTAAAGTTTTTGTAAAAAAAGAAGGTATCAGAAAGAGAGAAACACTGTTACTGTAAAATATAATCGACAACTTTAACGGAAAGAATACAAACGTATTATCTGCCAGTATTTTATTGAGTCTTTTACGACGTATACAAACGACAAGAATGTCTTACCTCGTTTTGTGTTTTAATGGCTCAATAAACTTTCAGAAACAGAGTTATTCTTTTTAAGTTATTTGTATTTCAAAATACAGCATTACCTAAATCAATTAAATACTATAAGAATGAGTAAAGAAGTTCAAGTACCCAGACGCGACTTTATCAAATCGACTGCGATTGTTGCTACGGCTACAGCAATATCCGGCGCGCTGGTTGCCGGTTGTGCGAACGAGGAAAAAAGCGCAGCTCCCGAAGAAAAGAAAGTATGGGACAAAGATAAGTTAAACATTGCCGTTGTTGGCGTAGGCATGGGATGGGGAAACATGCAGCGATGTTCGGATGAAAACATTGTAGCCCTGTGCGATGTCGACACCCGGCGTCTGGCCGGAAGAATTGAAAGCTTCAAGGAGAAGTACCCCGGGAAAACGGTTCCGTACCAATACCAGAGTCACATCAAAATGTTTGAGGAAATTGGTGACCAGATTGACGCGGTAATTATTGCCACTCCCGACCATACGCATGCCAAAATCACGCTGGATGCCATGAAGCTGGGCAAACATGTTTATTGCCAAAAGCCTTTAACGCATAACGTTTATGAATCAAGAATACTAACGCAGGCGGCTGAAAAATATAAAAATGTTGTTACACAAATGGGTAACCAGGGAGCTTCGGGTGACGATACTGCCTGGGTTTGTGAAGCCATCTGGAGTGGCGACATTGGCGAAGTTAAGGAAGTACATGCCTGGACCAACCGCCCGATTTGGCCACAATGTTTAAACAGGCCCGAAGACACCCCTGCCCTTCCGATAGAGTTGGATTGGGATTTATGGCTCGGACCGGCTGCTGTTCGCCCTTACTCACCTCAATACCACCCCTGGAACTGGCGTGGCTGGTACGACTTCGGAACGGGTGCCCTTGGAGATATGGCCTGCCATATTCTGGATGTTGTAATGCGTAGCTTGTGTCTGAAATATCCGACTGGCATTCAGGCAAGCTCTTCCAAATGGACGGTTGAATCTCCTGCCGAATCAGAAAAAGTTACTTACTACTTCCCGGAAAGAGAAAAATTCAGAAATGCGGAAATGCCCGCAGTAAGTGTTACCTGGTACGACGGAGGCTTAAAACCTGACCGTCCTCTTGAAATGGAAGATGGCGAGATGATGGGCGACACCGATGGAGGTGTTTTGTTTATCGGAACCAAAGGGAAGATTGTGTGCGGCTGCTACGGTAAAAATGCCAAACGTCTACCGTCTAAAGATTTTGAAGGTTATGCTCCGCAAATAAATGAGCGTTTGGTTCCCGGAGGAATTGACGGACATGAAAAAGACTGGCTGAGAGCATGCAGGGAAAAACCGGAAGAGCGTGTACAACCCAAATCGCATTTCGGATATGCCGGCCCGTTTAACGAGGTGGTGGTCATGGGTACCGTTGCTCCCCGGTTGGCAGGTTTGGAACGCATTCTGGAATGGGACGGTGAAAAAATGGAATTCACCAACATAACGCAGGAAGACAAAATCAGGCTGCCGAAGATTGTAAAAATGGACCTGAGTACAGGCATCCCAAAATACCAATCGGAATACGAAATTATTAACGCCTACGATTATGCCAAAAGCCTTATAAACGTAAAACCCCGCGCAGGCTGGGAATTGGTTTTGTAAACACCGATTATTTTAGGAGACAGCCATTTGTATTGAATGGTTTTATATCCCCGGGAGATATGCTACGTGCCTATTCCCCGGGGATATTAATTTCATACCTTTCTGACTCATCCCAGCAAAAGATAGAAACGGAGGTTTCAGATCATGAGTTAACTACCTTAAATAAGCGGTCCGTGAAAGTTTCATTGATATTACAGAAATCAACCAGGAAAAGTATCCAACAGAAAGATTAAATCATTTCTCAGCTCTTTTGAAAAATAATTGCATAATTCCCGGCAAACTAAGGCTGGTCGGAGAAACCATTCCCGAAAAGGGATATTTTAATATGCATAAAAAAGGGATTTCGCTTTTTCCAGCAAAATCCATCTTATTTCGTGGGCCCAGCAGGGCATGATCCTGCGACCCCCTGTTCCGATAGCTATCGGAAGAGTCAGGTGCTTGTTTGGTTCACTATTTTTGCCTCAACTCAGGGTATTTCTTTAAATTCTGAATGAAAACTTTACTTTTCATTGATTTAATCTTGCGTTCTATTCTTACTGCATGGGAATAATCAGAAGCTTCAAGGATTAAATAAATACTCCAATCATCTGTTATTGCGGTATATCGGTGTTTTCCATAAACGTGATTGTTGTGCTTTTCAATCCTTTGCTCAATAGATTCGTGCGTTACACCAATATAAAAGCTATTTAACCTTTTACTGAAAAGAATGTAACACGAGGCTGGCATAGGGTTAAGTTTGTTTTTCTCAAAGTTATGAAAAAACAAAAAGCAGCCACATTTCTGTAACTGCTTTATATTTTGTGGGCCCAGCAGGGCATGATCCTGCGACCCCCTGATTATGAGTCAGGTGCTCTAACCAACTGAGCTATAGGCCCTGAATGAAAATCTTTTCTTACGAATGATTTTCGGAGTGCAAGTTTACAACTTTACCCGAAATTACGCAAGTAATTTTTATCTTTTTAAAACAAGAAAAGGGCGCCTTTTTCTGACACCCTTTTCTATCGATATTACTTTTATTATGCTGGCATATCAGGCAAGCTCCAAGGCTTACGATATGTGTGCTTAATAAGTTCGGCAGCAAATTCTTTTGCAGGAATCGGATCAGTCCACGACTTATCAAAAGTTGGGTGACCATCGTGAATCTTAAATCCGTCTTTTACTACAGTCTTAATTTTTTCGTCATCAGTCAGGTTGGTGAATTCCATTTTCTCACCATCCCAATCCAACACTTTGTTTAACGACTGCAGACGAACTGCTAGAACACCCATCACAACCATTTCGTTGAACGGACCTGCTTCGCTGAAATCAGAAGCGGTTTTCACGCGGTTTTCAGGGCTTTCTTTACAAGCGCGTACCCAATCCATTTCGTGGCTGGTTTCTACACGGCGACGGAATTTCGGAGCGTCTGGTGTACGACCTGAAAGCAACCATGGGTCTTTACCGTAACATCCGCATACCAGTGTATCTTTTGTTCCGTGGAACAATACACCACCACCCGAGTTATTCGGATTTTTTCCATCTGGCCATGCTTCCGGCAACATCGGTTTAATACCACCGTCGTACCAGTAAACATCTACTTGCGGAAGTTTCATCTTCGCTTTTTTCGCTGTTTTTCTTTCAGGGAAAGTAAGTTTCACCGATTGAGAAACAGGTGCGCAGTCGTTCAGTAACAAACTTGAGTTACCTTGTGCGTGAATTGGATAACCCAAATTCAGACCAACAAACACAGGGTGCAGAATATGGCAAGCCATGTCACCCAGTGCACCTGTACCGTAATCCCACCAGCCACGCCAGTTCCAAGGATGGTAAACCTGGTTGTAAGGCCTCATTTTGGCGGGTCCTGTAAACAAGTCCCAGTCAAGTGTATCCGGCACCCAGTCTCCTCTTTCCGGAGTGTTCAAACCTTGCGGCCAAATCGGGCGGTCGGTAAACGCTTCTACTTTTGTAACGTCACCAATTTCACCATTTGCCAACCACTCGCAGGTAACGTTTACGCCTTCGCCTGAAGATCCCTGGTTACCCATTGAAGTAGCTACGTTGTACTTATCCGCTAATTTGGTCAACAAACGCGATTCGTAAACGGTGTGAGTCAAAGGTTTCTGAACGTATACGTGTTTACCCATTGTAATGGCATGAGCAGCAATGATAGCATGCGTATGGTCAGCAGTAGCGACCATTACACCGTCGATATCTTTACCTAACTCGTCGTACATTACACGCCAGTCTTTGTACTTTTTGGCTTTTGGGAAAGCATCAAACACGCCATTTCCGGCAGTGTATTTCCAGTCCACATCACAAAGCCCAATGATGTTCTCTGACTTAAGATTTTTTAAGTTAGCGAAGCCCATACCGCCGACACCAACTCCGACAATATTAAGTTTGTCGCTGGGAGCTTTATGCCCCAATCCGGCCACAGCGTGACGCGGAACAATAGTAAATCCGGCGGCAGCCACCGCTGTAGTACCAAGGAAGGCTCTTCTCGAAACCATTCCACTGTTTTCTTTCTCTTTCATGATAAATGTAGTTTTAATCGGATAGGTTTTAAATACTAAAACTGTTAAAAAAACTGTTAAATATAGCGATATTCACAGGACACACAATGCCGGAAGCCATTAAATAGTTAAACCGAATCTTAAAATTTCTTAAGCGGGAAAGCTTAGATCAGGCGGCATTCGTCAAAACAAATCTAGTTGTCAAATACTTACCCTGCACAAGATAGCTGAACTCTATTCTGGTTAAAAAAAATCGATTTGACTTGCGCTATTTGAAAGACTAAATTTGTTTGTTGCCAAAAAGCACGGCATACACGTCAAAAACCAAAATAAAAATAACAAGTCATGACAGTAAGAAAAGTAAAATCAGTATGGAATGGCACCCTGAAACAAGGTGCAGGTAAAATGGATATAACCGGTTACAGCGGTCCTTTCACGTTCGCTTCCCGTTTTGAAAACGGCAAAGGCACTAATCCGGAAGAACTGGTGGGAGCAGCACACTCAGGCTGTTACTCGATGTTTCTTTCGGCATTGATCAGTGGAGAAGGCCTGACTCCGGAAAGCATTGAAACGGAAGCTTCGGTAACTCTGGGTGAATTGGATGGTGGTCCCGCAATCACCAACATTAAACTGGATTGCACAGTGAAATGCGAAGGCCTGGCTCAGGACAAATTCGAAGAGCTGGCGGCGGCGGCCAAAGCCAAATGCCCGATCTCAAGACTTTATGCCGGAGGTACAGCCACCATTGAGCTGGATGCCAAACTGGTATAGAAAAAGTGAATTTTCACACTGAAAAACACAACAAAACGGGAGCTTCAAAAGGCTCCTTTTTTATTGGCCCAAAAAAAGCATTGATTGGTGATTTGATTGGACCGAAAACAGGATCAGGCCATAAATAATCTCGAAAAAGTAAAACGAAAAAGGCTGCCGGAATCCGACAGCCTTTATATTTCGCTTGTTATATTCTATTTCTTGTGATTCGCGATTTCGATATTCACTTTCTGACCTCTAAAACGTGCATTCTTAAATGCTTTTATTGCGTCTTTCTCAAAACGGTTGTCTACCTCAAAAAATGAAAATCCTTTCAAAACCTCAATACTGCCAATTTCCACGCTTTTGCCGGGCATTTGCTGGTTGATCATATCAATGATCGAACGCTTGCTGATTCCATTTTTCTTACCCAAACTAAAGAAGAACCGCGAGTACTGATAGTCGCCGCGGCGGCCCTTTCCACCTCTCTCGGGGCGGGTGCTATTTTGACGATCTTTCCGGTCTTTCCGATCGTTCCGCCTATCTCTCCGATCATCGTACCCGTTCTCATCTACGTTGATGTCTTGGGCACCTTCGTAATACGTAAGAAAACGGTTGAACTCTACCGAAACAAAATGTTTGATCAGGTCTTCACGGTCGAGCCAGGAAAGTTTTTTGTAGATAACCGGCATAAAAGGCGCTATTTGTTCGTCGTTTACTTCCACCTTTTCTACCTTGTCGATCAGGTTAAAGAGTTGCTTCTCGCAAATTTCTTTACCCTGCGGAACATCCACTTTTACAAACTTCTTCCCTATTTTGCGCTCCACGTCTCTCAGTTTTCCCTTTTCACGCAAGTGAATCAGGGTAATCGAGATACCTTTTTTACCGGCCCTTCCGGTTCTCCCGCTTCGGTGAATGTACACCTCGGGGTCGTCGGGAAGATTGTAGTTAATTACATGGGTCAGATCGTTTACATCCAAACCACGGGCAGCAACGTCGGTGGCTACCAGCATCTGTAAATGTTTTCCGCGGAAACGGGCCATTACATGGTCGCGTTGCGCCTGCGAAAGATCACCGTGAAGCGCATCGGCATTGTATCCGTCCTGCATCAGCTTATCGGCCACCTCTTTGGTTTCCATACGCGTACGACAGAAAATAATGCTGTAAATATTCGGATTGATGTCAGCCACCCGCTTCAACGCAAGATAACGGTCTTTGGCGTGAACCAGGTAATAATGGTGCTCAACGTTTTCAGAACCTGTGTTTTTCTTTCCTACCGAAATTTCGTACGGATCGGACATATAGGTGTTGGCAATCGATACAATCTCTGATGGCATAGTAGCCGAAAACAAAAGTGTTTGTTTTTCAGCCGGAGTATCTTTCAGAATTCCATCCAGGTCGTCTTTAAAGCCCATCGAAAGCATTTCGTCGGCCTCGTCTAATACCAACCACTGAATTTCGTTCACACGCAGTTTACCACGTTTGATCAAATCGAGTGTTCTCCCCGGCGTGCCAACAACTACCTGCGCACCTTTTTCCAATGCGGTAATTTGTTTTCTAATGTCAGCCCCTCCGTACAAAACGGCGATGTTGATTTTTCCCAGATTCTTTGAAAAGTTGCTCAGATCGTTGGCAATCTGCATCGCCAACTCGCGCGTCGGACTCAATATCAACGCCTGCGGCGCCTTTATGTTCGTGTCTATTTGCTGAATAATGGGCAAGCCAAAAGCAGCAGTTTTCCCGGTTCCTGTTTGTGCCAATGCCACCATGTCTTGGTCGCTTTCCAGTAAAAACGGAACTGCTTTTTCCTGTATCGGCGTGGGCTCTATAAATCCCAAATCCTGAATAGCGCTCAGAATTTCAGACCGTAAACCCATTGATTCAAATAAACTCATCTTCTAATTATTAAAAAAGTGGGCGCAAAGGTATTTCTTTTATTTGTATTTCAGTCATTTATGACGTTCTATACCGTAAATTTAACTTTCAGCATGACGTTAAATATGAATTAGTTGCGTCACCAGGCCCCTTCATTTTCAAAATTACGCTTTATTCCGTCTGCTTATTGCATCGATTCCATTAAATTTGCTTAACCGATTTCATTCAAAAAATACGTGTATGAATAGGAACATGCCTTCGAAAACAAGCTTAAACATCCCCCGGATTCTTGCCGTCTTTTTTCTGTTTATGGTTTCAGGCACGGGTGTTTTCGCCCAAAACCGGGATTCAATACCCGAATCGGCAGTAAACCCCGACAAAGCCTTAAAACGAATCCACATACGCCAGATCACCAAAAACGGTTTTAACTTCTGGCAGGACGATTTCTCAGGACATTGGGCGGGTGTTGATTTTGGGTTGAACATGCTTCTCAATCCCGACTATACCGGGTATGCAAGCCAATTTATGGAGATCGACGAACTTCGCTCCAATTCTGCTTATTTCAATGTGCTGCAACAGAGCATTGGGCTTCAACGGAACCGAAACAAAATCGGGCTGGTTACCGGGCTCGGGCTTCATCTTCAAAGCTATCGGCTAAATGACAATACAACCATAGTACGTGATGAGAACAGTGTTATCCAACCTGAAACACTGGTGGCTTACGACAACCAGAAATCAAAGCTGGCCCTGATTTCGTTCATGGTACCGGTGCTTCTGGAATTTCAAGTACCGGTAAACCATTACGACAACCGAATCTATTTCTCGGCTGGAGCTTACGGAGAAGTAAAGCTAAACAGCCACACCAAGGTAAAATACAAAATCGACCAAAAGGAAAAGCTGAAAGTAGTGGATCATTTTTCGCTGCGCGACTTTCGCTACGGACTGATGGTACGAACCGGCTACCGGAGCGTTAACTTTTTTGCCACCTACGACCTGGTTCCGTTGTTCCGCGACGAAAGAGGCCCCGAACTCACACCCTTTACTGTAGGCATTACGCTCATCAGGTTCTGATATCACTTATTAATAAATATACATTCGCATGAAACCATACATTCTGGAGCAAACCAACTGGAAACAGATAAAACACACAAAATACGATGTAGCGGTACTTCCGTGGGGAGCCACCGAACCCCACAACTACCACCTGCCCTATGGAACCGACTCGCTGGAAACGGCAAAAATAACGGAAGACGCAGCAGCCAAAGCATGGGAAGCAGGCACCAAAGTGATGGTATTGCCGGTAATTCCGCTCGGAAGTCAGAATACAGGGCAGGTAGATATGCCTTTCTGTCTGCACACCCCTCCGTCAACACAGCTTTTAATTTTAAAAGACATTGTTACGTCACTCAACCGCCAGGGAATAAAAAAGCTGGTGATCATGAACGGCCACGGAGGCAACACTTTCAAATCTCTGATCCGGGAACTTCAACCGCAATTCCCCGAAATGTTTCTTTCACTGGTGGAATGGTTCAGTGTTCCTATCCGTGAAAACTATTTTGAAGAAGACGGCGACCATGCCAACGAAATGGAGACGAGCATTATCCTGCATTACTTTCCTGAACTGGTTTTGCCGCTGGAAGAAGCCGGTGATGGCAGTTCAAAAACCCATAAACTAAAAGGCATTCGCGAAAAAACAGCCTGGGCCCCGCGTCAATGGGACAAAATTTCGGACGACACCGGAATCGGAAATCCGAAAAAAGCCACTGCCGAAAAAGGAAAAATGTTTGTGGAAGATGTAAGCAATACCATTGCCTCCTATTTTACAGAACTGGCGCTTTGCGACATTCACGACCTTTACGAATAAAGCGAGCTTCCATCAAAGTGCTAAACCACGATACATTGAAATAGCCAGACATAAGTCTTGAATAAAATTCGATGGTTGGAAAGCAGCAATGAATGATGAATTTCGATTAACGATTGTAGATTGACGATTGAAAAACAGCAGCGGTTCGTGCAAAATGCACAATAAAATTTCTTACTGAACTACCATTGGAAATAGGCAACACAAAGCGGACTGTCCTATTTTTATCGATCCCGGAATCGAAAAATGGTATTGCCTGAAAATAATTTCCCCCCAGGTGTAACATTTGCACTTTGTGTGATACCTATGGTGAAACCTGACCGGGACAAGACCTGATTTCTTTTGAATACCAACCGATGTATGTGTTAAATTGGTTATGCAGATCAATTTAATAGATAAATGTCACTATTGAAAGTGTAGGGAAAAATTATATTTGCAACTTTTATCAAAATTGAAACGAAAAATAATGATTAGAAAGATTAAGCTCCTGCTGTTACTTACCGTGTTTACTATCGGTACTGTAGTAGCTGATGAAGGGATGTGGCTGCCATCGCTTATTCACAAGTTGAATATTAATACGATGCAGCAAATGGGATGCGAGTTAAGTGCCGACGACATCTATAGTATTAACCACTCGAGCCTGAAAGACGCCATTGTAGCGCTCGACCGCGGATCGTGTACGGCAGAAGTGGTTTCAAAAGACGGTCTGTTGTTAACCAACCACCACTGTGGTTTTGGCGAAATTCAACAGCATTCGAGTGTTGAGCACGATTACCTGGAAGATGGTTTCTGGGCCATGAGCCGCGAAGAAGAGCTTCCGAACCCGGGTAAAACAGTTACTTTCCTGGTTAGAGTAGAAGATGTAACAGCGAAAGTTCTGGAGAATGTTAACGACGACATGACCGAAGAAGCAAGAGACAAAGCGGTTAACGCAGCACTCGATAAACTGGTAAAAGAAGCCAAAGCCGATACGCATTACGAAGTTTATGCCCGCGACTTTTTCAATTCAAACCAGTTCTTTCTTTTTGTGACCGAAACGTTCAGAGATGTGCGTTTGGTAGGAGCTCCTCCGCAGGCACTGGGTAAATTTGGCGGCGACACCGACAACTGGATGTGGCCCCGTCATACCAACGATTTTTCGATGTTCCGTATCTATTGCGGACCTGATGGGAAACCTGCCGACTATTCAGAAGACAATGTTCCTTATCAGCCTAAACACTTTTTACCGATTTCGCTGAAAGGTGTTCAGGAAGGCGACTTTGCCATGGTTTTTGGCTACCCGGGAAGAACCAGCCGTTACAAAACTTCTTACGGCATCGACTACACCATGAAGGTGACCAACACTGCGCGTATTGTGGTTCGTGAGAAAAAACTGGAGATTATTGCCGATTACATGGCATCGAGCCAAAAAGCAAAAATCCAGTATGCATCGAAACATGCCAGCAGCGCTAACTATTACAAGAACTCCATTGGGATGAACCAGGCTTTGACCAAGCTAAAGGTTATCGACCAGAAAAAAGCGCTGGAAAACCAGTTCACAACCTGGCTGAATGCCGACCCGGCAAGAAAAGCCAAATACAGCGAAGCACTTGACCTGATAAAAGATTATTACTCGGATGTTGAAAACGACAAAGCCCGTGAATTCATGACCGAAGCCTTGCTGAGAGGCCCGGAGATCTTCACTTTTGCCAACCGTGTAAAACCACTGATGGAAATGTTAAAAGACCCGGTTGGCAACAAAGACCGGATCGAACGTTACTCCGATTTCCTGAAAGCAATGACGGAAAGCTATTTCAAAGATTATGATGCCGCTACCGACCAGAAACTGACTGCTGCCTTGATGGAAGTGTATGCACAGGAAAACAAGGCAATCTTCCAGCCGGCTTGCTACCAGGTTATTCAGAAAAAATACAAAGGCGATTACGATAAATTCGCAGAGCAGCTGTTCAAAAAAACCATTTTTGACAACCAGGAAGAATACCTCGCATTTTTGGACAACCCAAGTCTGAAAGTACTGGAAAAGGACATGGCCTTTCAAACAGCGGTTGAAATTTTTGACAAATACAACCAGATCAGGGAAGCCATTGATACCCGCAGCGACATCCTGAAAAAGGGACAAAGATTGTTTGTGGCCGGTTTGATGGAAATGCAGCCCGACAAGAAATTCTACCCCGATGCCAACTCAACCATGCGTCTTACTTACGGTAAAGTGTTGGATTACGATCCGCGCGACGGTGTAACCTACAAGTACTACACCACTACCGACGGTTACCTGGAGAAAGAAATCCCGGGCGATTACGAATTCAACGTACCGGCCCGCATGAAAGAGTTGTTGCTCGCAAAAGATTACGGCCAGTATGCCGATGCTGACGGAACACTCCACGCTTGTTTTATCACCAACAACGACATCACCGGAGGAAACTCGGGAAGCCCGGTTATCAACGGCAAAGGTGAACTGATCGGTATTGCTTTCGACGGTAACTGGGAAGCCATGAGCGGCGACCTTGCCTTTGAGGACAACCTGCAACGCTGTATCAATGTCGATATCCGCTTTGTTTTGTGGGTAATCGATGTGTATGCCGGTGCCGATCACCTCATCGAGGAAATGGAAATTATCCGATAATATTTCAGAAGATATATGAGAAGTAAAACCTCGTCAGTTTTGGCGGGGTTTTCTTTTTATAAGATTTAAAGGAATGAGCATGGAGTCCTGAAAGGGACTAAATATGAATATCCGTGAGTGAAACGCACGGTGAAGGACGGTCAGTAGATTTCAGCCCTGAAAAGGATTGAATAAATTCAGATAAAAATTTTATCGCCATAACCAACCGATGGCGAGATAAAGACCAAACGTCGTTCCCCCCTTCAGGGTTGAGGAGACAGGCATTCAGCCACCACCGGTTATACCGGCGGTTATTCAAGTTTAGTCCTTTCAGGACATATTATTTACGCACCGTTCCAAAAGATTAATGTATCCCCAAAGTACTGAGAATAAAAATTACAGAAACCAAACGTCAACGCCTACACTGCAATCCCCACTTATTTGTTTATTACGAATAATACTCCCTATTTTGCACTCAGTACTATTTTCTCACTACTCTGTACTCAAAATTTATAAATGGCCCGACCGAAAATAACGATATACACTGATGGCGCAGCGCGCGGAAACCCCGGACCGGGTGGTTACGGCATTGTTTTATTGTCGGGGGAATTCCGCAAAGAACTCTCGGAAGGATACAAACTGACCACCAACAACCGGATGGAATTGCTCGCCGTGATTGTTGCCCTCGAAACGCTCAAAATTCCCGGAAGCGAAGTCACCATTTACACCGATTCGAGGTATGTGTCCGACGCCGTTGAAAAAGGATGGGTGTTCAACTGGGTGAAAAACCGGTTTAAAGGGAAAAAAAATCCCGATCTTTGGATGCGTTTTCTGGAGATTTACAAAAATCACCTGGTTAAATTTGTTTGGGTGAAAGGGCATGCCAACAACCCGCTCAACGAACGCTGCGACCAGTTGGCGGTGGAGGCTTCATTTAAAGCAGATCTGTTGGAGGATGTGGGGTATAAACCGGAATAGATGAGAAATTTGAGTTGGGCACTTCTTCTTCTGGCTTTTGTTGCGTGCAGCCAGAAAGAGGAAGCAGATAAAAAAATGGAAACCATAAAATACATAGAAAGAGCAAGCGGGGAACTGAAAACCGAAAATGTTCCCAGCGAAGGAATGTTGCACTGGCTGTACGCTTCAGCTACCGGCAAACTTACGCTCAATCTGTTGTTTAAACGGAAGCTTGTTTCGGCCCTGGGTGGCTGGTACATGAACACCCGCTGGTCGGCCAGGCGAACCGCTGATTTTGTCAAGGAACATCGCATCGACATGAACGAATACGCCGTTTCGAATGTTGATGACTACAAAACCTTCAATGACTTTTTCTACCGCAAGCTAAAAGCTGGTGCGCGGCCCATTGGCGAACACGTAGTTTCTCCTGCCGACGGAAAGATCCTGGTTTTTCCTACCCTCAGTGATGTGGACTTGTTTTTTGTAAAGGGATCGGAATTTTCATTGCAGAGCTTTCTGTGTAACGACGAACTCACAAAGAAATATGCCAACGGTTCCATGGCCATTGTACGGCTGGCACCGCCCGACTATCACCGCTACCATTTTCCGGCCTCGGGCACCGCTTCCGAATCCGTAAAAATCAAAGGACATTACTACTCGGTTTCACCACTGGCTTTGCGCGGCAGTCTCGAGATTTTTTGCCAGAACAAACGCGAATACGCTACCTTGCAAACAGCCGAGTACGGCGATATTCTGATCATGGATGTGGGCGCTACCATGGTGGGAAGCATCATTCAGACTTACTCGCCCGGGCGGGTAGAAAAAGGCAGCGAGAAAGGCTATTTTGCCTTTGGCGGATCAACACTGGTGCTGCTTTTTGAAGCGGGAAAAATTAGCTTTGATGCCGACCTGGTTCAGCATACACAAAACGGACTGGAAACCACCATACGCATGGGCGAAAACATTGCTTTGGGCAACCAATAGCGGCGCATGTCAAGGCCTTATTCCGAAGGTTCAACAACAGCAAAAACCAGTTTACAATCCTCGCAACTGATGCTGAGTCTCTTCTTGTCGATTGAGTAAGTTTTGGCCGTAATAAAACTGTTTACAAAAAGCGTTTCCCATTGCATACGCAGGAGTGGCTCGCAATACTTCTCCGTTCCCTGCCCAACATTGTATATTTTGATTGAATTGCCGCCGCTTAAGGAGTAACTTCCGAAAGTGTAATTACACAAGTTGACCAAATCAATGTTGCCGTTTTCTTTAAAGGAAATTTCAAAATCATTGATAGTGGAAGGAAAATTGGATGCGATGCCTGATTCGTCAATTATCTGTTCCAGTTTCCATTCGGTATTAACAATCGGGCCGGTTTTCACATCGTCGTCCGATTTTTCGCAGGCCATAAGTACCATCATCAACAAACCCATCCAAAGAAGTTTTCCTTTCATGACAATTTTGGGGTAAGATGATTCTACAGGTCGTTTGGTTGCGTTGGTTATTATATAAAGTGGGTATTCAACGAATCAGGGCTATTAATGCCTCCTTTTTTCTGCTGAACAACAAACGTACTGACTACGTTCCCTCCCTTTTCTTCTGGACAGCAAACGTACTGAGTACATCGTTTCACTTTTCATCCGAGCAACAAACGTACTGAGTACATTCCTTCACTTTTCCTTCGGGGAACAAACGTATTGAGTACGGTGCTTCCTTTTTCGCCCGGGGATGGAACGTTACGGTAACGTTGGCTCCGGTTGCTTGCTTCAGCGTTTCATAAGTTCAGTGTAATGAATGAAAGGTTCACTTCAATAACCACTTGACGCTGCTTCAATCCAGAGGCTGTTACCACAAAGCAGGAAAAGAGAACCGTTCTTTATTTTAATCAACGCATAAAGAACGGTTCTTTAAGCTGGCACAGGGCAGACAGAAATGGTATCTTCTTCTGAAATTGGTTCTAAGGCCGGGGGCTACCCGAAACTAGCTATTTATTTCAAAATAAAGCACTTTGGACGCAACCATTTCCTGGAAATTATCATCTGAAATTAAAAAAACATGTATAAGCTCCTTTACGTATTGTTTCCGGTGTTACTGATGATTTCATGCGATCATGAAATTGAAAATCCGAATAATCTGAAGTTGTTGGGACTGGATGATATTAAACGGGAATACCAGATTGCAGATAGTTTAAACTACCTCCCCGACAGAAGCAATATTGACACCACTACCCTTATTTTAGGAATGGATGAGCGAAACGGAAAAGTTGTAATACGATCGTGTCAGACACGGGGATTTGGCTGTATTCTGGTGACGAACTATTACACCATTCTTTACCAAGATTGCGACTCAATTTGTTGCAAAAAAAGCGGGAACTGGCTGGTTGATTATGTCGGCTTTGCAGGATTTCGTTCTCCCGTAGGATGCGAACCAGACACTACCGGGAATCATTAAAGATCCAACACCAGCTGCTCATCGAGCAGGCGGAACGACATGCGGTGGTATTTGGTGGGCCCGTGTTCCCGGATGGCAGCACGGTGTTTTTTAGTGGGGTAACCTTTGTTTTTGTCCCAGTCGTAGTGCGGGAACTCCCTGTGAATGTTCAGCATGAAATCGTCGCGGTAGGTTTTGGCCAGCACCGAGGCTGCCGCAATGGAATAAAAGCGCCCGTCGCCCTTTACCATGCAGGTGTACGAAATGTCGCCCTGCGTGCGAAAACGGTTTCCGTCGATCAGCAAATGCTCCGGTTTTATTTTGAGTTGCGCCACTGCCCTGTTCATGGCAAGAAACGAGGCATTCAGGATATTAACCTCATCAATTTCATGATTGTCCACCGCAACAACGGCCCATGCCAGCGCCTGTTCTTCGATTACCGGGCGAAGCTGGTAGCGTTGTTTTTCGGTAAGCTGTTTCGAATCGTTTAGCAATTGGTTTTCAAAAACAGCGGGCAAAATTACCGCCGCGGCAAATACCGGCCCCGCCAGACATCCGCGCCCGGCTTCGTCGCAACCGGCCTCCACTTGCCCCTCTTTAAAATATGATAGTAGCTTTTGTTTCTTCATGCTAAATTGAGCTTACTGATATAATTGCGAAACTGAGACTGATTACTCAATCCTTCTTCAATCACAAATCGTTAATCATCATTCTCCAATCAATTCCTCTTGCCATACTGCGAAATTGTAAAAATGTGGTTTTATTTCCAACATTTAACCACTTATGCCCGGTCTTGCTCCAAAGAACCTTTACACATTGCCGAAGGGCAGAGCGTGGAGCGCGGGCTTGTTTGCGTCAATATCCCCAGGGCATTGCCCCGGGCTGACAAGCCACGCCCTTTCAGGGCTTTCTCACGGAATTGCCAAACTGTAAAATCGCTAAACTGATAAACTGTGACTGAATACTGAGACTGCGACTTATCACTCAATCCTTCTTCAATCACAAATCGTTAATCATCATTCTCCAATCAATTCCTCTTGCCATACTGCGAAATTGTAAAAATGTGGTTTTATTTCCAACATTTAACCACTTATGCCCGGTCTTGCTCCAAAGAACCTTTACACATTGCCGAAGGGCAGAGCGTGGAGCGCGGGCTTGTTTGCGTCAATATCCCCAGGGCATTGCCCCGGGCTGACAAGCCACGCCCTTTCAGGGCTTTCTCACGGAATTGCCAAACTGTAAAATCGCTAAACTGATAAACTGTGACTGAATACTGAGACTGAATACTGAGACTGCGACTTATCACTCAATCCTTCTTCAATCACAAATCGTTAATCATCATTCCTAAATCAATTCCTCCATCCTTCGACTCCGCTCAGGATGACATTCTGTAAGCTAAGACTGAATACTGAGACTGCGACTCTCTGAACTTTGAACTCTAAACTTTGAACTCCGAACTCCCCTCACTGCAGCGCTTTCTCCACGCTCATCCAAAGCAGGCGTGCGGTTTCGTCCCAGCTAAATTTATTTTTCTGAATAAATCCCTTTTCAACCAAGGTTTTCCGAAGATCGCAATCCTCGTGAATCCGCAACATGGCATCGGCGATCTGATCGATCTTTAACGGATCGGCGTACATCACAGCACCCCCGCCCACTTCCGGAATAGACGTGGTGTTGGAACAAATCACAGGTATGCCGGCGCTCATTGCCTCCACTATCGGGATTCCGAAGCCTTCGAAAAAAGGCACAAAAGTCAGGGCCAGCGCGCCTCCAAAAATATCGTGCAGCTCTTTGCTCGACACCCGCCCGGTAAAAATCACATCGTTCCGGTAGCGCATGTTTTCGTAGGTCTCGTGGATATCGCCGGTTTTGTGCATTTCGCCTCCCACCACCACCATTTTGGTGGCATCGCCTTTCACGCTTTTAAACGCATCAAAAGCCTTTAACAGCCCGCTCACGTTCTTCCGCGGATGCAGCGCGCCAACAAACAAAAAGTAATCAGCACCCCCGGTGTAACGCTTTTTCACCTCCACTTTCTCTTTTTCCGAGATGGGTTCGAAAATCTGGTTGATACCGTCGTACACCACATCAATTTTATCGTAATCAACCTTGTACGAACGCGTAATATCTTCTTTCGAATAAAAGGAAACCGTGGCAATGCGCCGGGCAATGCGCGCAAACTTCGGGAAAAAGTGGTTGTAGTATTTCGCCTTTAACCACGGAAGATCGTCGGGGCGGTGCACAAAATTTATATCGTGGATCACGCCCAGCTGCGGCACTTTTGTCCGCAACGAAAGGTACCCGTCGGGCGACAAGAACAGGTTGGCTTTGTATTTTTTCAGGATGCGCGGAATCTGGTATTCAAACCACAAATACCACAACACCGGGTGCCGTGTGGGAGGTCCAACCACCACGGGTTTAACATTCTCTGAAAAAACATAATCGGGGCTGTACGGCCGGTCAAAAAGAAAAATGAATTCGTGTTCGGGATGATTCAGCGTCATCCGCTTCAGGGTTTCATACGTGAACCACCCGATTCCTTCCAGTTTTCCTTTGATCAGTAAACGCGTGTTTACGGCAATAATCATGCTGTCGGTTTCTAATTTTCGTAAATGTACAAAGATTGTGGTGATTATTCCCGCTTGCGTATATTCAATATTTCTTACTTTTAAGCGTTCAAAAAACAAGCGAGATATCCACCTAATACCGGTAGTTTGAAACGAAAATTTGTAACAAACCTGCTCCTGCTCCTTTTCCTGAATCTGCTGATCAAGCCATTTTGGATATTTGGCATCGACCGCACGGTTCAGAACTCGGTGGGCGACGAAAACTACGGTTTGTATTTTGCGCTTTTCAACTTTTCGATGCTGCTGAATATTTTGCTCGATGTGGGGATCACCAACTACAACAACCGCAATATTTCGCGTTACAGCTTTTTGCTCCCCAAGCATCTTTCGCACATTATCGGGCTGAAATTTATGCTCGCCGTTGTGTATGCGCTGTTTACACTGGGGGTAGCCGCCATAATCGGGTATAACAACTTGCAGTTTCATTTGCTCGCTTTTCTTATTTTGAACCAGTTTTTGATTTCCTTCACGCTGTACCTCCGGTCCAACATCAGCGCACTTCAGCTGTTTCGCACCGACAGCCTGATCTCGGTGCTCGACCGCAGCCTGATGATCATTATCTGCAGCCTTTTGCTGTTTACCAATGTTTTTCGGATCGAATTTACCATCAACTGGTTTGTATACGCCCAAACCATGGCTTACGGCCTCACTTCGCTGATTACCTTATTGATTGTTCTGAAGAAATCGGGGCGAATAAAAATCCAGTTTGACCCGGCTTTTTTCAGGGTGTTTTTGAAGAAATCGTATCCGTACGCGCTCCTGATTTTGCTGATGTCGTTTTACAACCGCATCGATTCGGTGATGCTCGAACGCCTGCTGCCACACCCCATCGGGAAAGAACAGGCGGGAATTTATGCACAGGCTTTCCGCCTGCTGGACGCCGTTTCGATGTTTGGGGTTTTGTTTGCCGGACTGCTGCTTCCCATTTTCGCCAAAATGCTGAAGCAAAAAGAACACGTGGGACAAATGGTGAAGCTGTCGTTTACACTGCTGATCGTTCCGGCCATAATCATTGCAGTTTCCAGCATCTATTACAACAGCGAAATCATGAACCTGTTGTACCATGCCAACACCGAAAATTCGGCAGACCTGCTGGGCATTCTAATGACCGGTTTTATTGGCATTGCAATGACCTATATTTTCGGCACGCTGCTTACCGCCAACGGCAGCATGAAACAGCTCAACACCATGGCCTTTACAGGAATGATATTAAATATTACACTGAATATTATACTGATTCCCAAATACCAGGCACACGGCTCGGCATGGGCCAGCCTGGCAACACAGCTTTTTACCGGCGGAACACAACTGGTGCTGGCACTAATCATATTTCGCCTAAACCCGGGGATTAAATACATTTTTCAGCTGCTTCTTTTTACCGGCCTCGTGGTGGTGCTGGGCACTCTTTCAAAGGAAATCGACAACTGGCTGCTGGGCTACGCTTTCCTGGTGGCAGCATCGGTAATTTCTGCCGTGGCGCTTAAACTTTTTAATCTGAAAAACCTTTATGAAATTATCAGATACAAATAAACATGGCCAATCCAACCATTCAGGAATTGCAGGATCCGGATCGTTTTGAATTGATTGCCGAGCTGAGTCACGAAAACATAAAATCGTTTGTGCTCGATCAGCTGGGGCAAGGAGGCCGGATAAGCATCGCATTTATGATTTACCAGTCGCTCATGATTATTCTGGGGATGTTCTTAGTGACAAGAGCCATCATCCAGGCCTTACACGATGCGCCGGAGAATCTTTACTTCACCATCGCTGCATTGCTGTTTTGTTTTACTGCACTAATACCTATTCACGAGCTTTTACACGGCTTGGCCATAAAACTAAGCGGTGCGCCCACGGTGCATTACGGTGCCTACCTCCGGAAATTTATCTTTTATGCCGAAGCCGACCGCCACGTGATCAACCGAACACAATTTGCCTGGATTGCCTTGACTCCCCTGCTGGTTGTAAAGCTGATGACGCTGGTTTTATCACTTTTTTTCTGGCACACACCCTGGCTCTATTTTTTTCTTCTGACCATGGCCGTTCACAGCCTTTTCTGCGCCGGCGACATAGGCCTGCTCTCTGTTTTTTACCGGCACAAAAATGCGGAGATCTATACCTTTGATGTTAAGGCTGAAAAGAAAAGTTATTACTATCTGAAGAAGAAATAAACCAATCTTGAATCAAGTCAAAGAAAGAAGAGTGATATTTAGTCTTCAACTCTCCTTTTTTCCACCTAATCTCAGCTCCCTTTCTAAATATCTTTTTAAGGTCCCATTCAATGTAGTACCATATTATTTCGTCCGGGATCACGAACCGTTACAAAACAACTTTCTTCGCCGGACGAAAGTTGGGCGAGTGCTTACCCGGCGCTTTGCACCGGGTTATTGATGTTCGACACTTTCAGTGTCAATTTAGTCAACACCCTGCAAGGGTGAAACAATAATAACCGCGGGTAAACGATTCGTCCAGCAGTTGACGGACGGAAAGTGCAACCCGGGGTATTGATAAGGACGAACAAAAGGCGCAATCTCCCGGCACTTCAGAGACATAAAGTTCTTTGCGCCGCACCGCAATCGCCCATTAGAAATAATTACCCAAAGAATATTTATGTCTAAAGGATGGCCTAGTGTTGAACAAAATGATTGTCCGACGGCTGGCAGATCAGCGAGAGTTAGAGTATAACCGTATTCAGCTTTGATCTTTGAGAAACGTTCAACAATAAAAAAGGGAACCAACATGATTCCCTTCTTTCTGACGTTTTTTGAACAGTGCTAAATCGTAAATAACCAAGTTTTTAATCACTGATCAAAACTACAAAATAACTATGTTAATGAATTTTAATGAACGTCTGGTTATTGTTAAACTAAATATAGCTTTGTTAAATAGTGTAGCCAACTGCAAAAATCAGTAAAGGAACGTTAATTATCAGCTGATCTTTGGGCTACTACCAGTTGAAATGCTCCTTTTCCAACGGTCTGTATGTTTTGAATTGAAAACCCATTCTCCGGAAGAATAGACATTAAACCACCGGCCTGCGTATAACTTTTAAAATTGCGGTTATGGCTTCTTCCGGCCAGAAACTCTGCCACTCTGCTTGCGACTCCCGCATAATTCCGCGGCAACGGAACGGCATAATCCAACACAACAATTTTATCCACCACCTTTTGGATTTCGCTTAAAACAGGCCCGCGCAAACCAGGATCGAACTGGTGCAAAGCCAACGAAAGAATGGCGACATCAAATTTTTGCCCGTAAAACCCCGAAAGATCCGTTGCATCTCCCACGTAAAAACCGGCATTCGGCACGTTTAGTCTTTGAGCTCTCTTGCTTGCATAACGAATCATCGAATCGCTTAAATCCACCCCCGTAAGCGAACCTGCCCAATCTGTCAGTTCAAAAAGTTGCGCTCCCGTTCCACAGGCAATGTCAATTACACGGTCTCCCTTGTTAATATGCTCTACCATCCTTTTCCGCAACGGCCGTAAGAGAGGATCGAGCAGGGTGCTGTAAAAAATACCGGATTCTACCATTTATTGTGTTATTGTTGACTTGAAAAACGACCAGATTTCATCGCAGCCATTAAAATCGCGGTTGGTATTGCCCACCATACTTCGGGGCAGGTACTGACGCATACCCGGCCAGGTATGCCCGCCGTTTACAACCTTAATATCGACCACTTTTAGCCGATCATCAGCTGGATTTTCCCAAACCGTTTTCACAGCAGTACAATCGTCCTCTGTATTGATATCAGGAAAAACATAAAGGTCTGACTTTTTCGAACACCCGTTCACCGCCTTCCAGTATTTAACCGCTTCCCCATTGCTGAGCACTTCGCCCCGTTTTTGCTTTAGAACAACTACGGGCCCACCGTTATAGGGAACCAAAGGATCGGCATCTCCGCCAATAAAAATAACCGGGACCGGATTTTCGGGATCCTTTTTTTGCTGGTCTTCGCTCATGGTGGCCGCCACCACACCGATGGCCTTAAAAACCTGCGAACGCTCAATGGCCAGGCGCTGCACCATAAACCCTCCGTTCGAAATGCCACAGGCAAAGATATTTTTACGGTCAATGGCCAGTTTCTCATCCATATCGTCGATCATTGCATCAAAGAAACCAACGTCGTCGATCTTCAACCGACGTGCTACCGACAAGGTATCCCGTTCGCCGTCGTTCCAGCCCTTTCGGTAACCATTGGGATAAACGGCAATAAAACCATCGCGGTCGGCCAGTTCGTTGAATCTGCGCCCCGTAAAATTCAGCATGCCCTTTGCTTTTCCACCACCTCCGTGCAAAACAAAAACCACCGGATAGCTTTTCCCCACATCGTAAGTCTTTGGCAGATAAACCTGGTAAAAGCGTATCAATCCATCCACTTCAAGGTAAACTTTTTCTGTTCCGGCCTGCGCCAAACAGACCATGGGAACCATCGAAATCCAGACTAAGAGGAAAAGTGTCTTCATGATATATCCTTTCTTAAACAAACTCGATCCGCGTTTTTTTGTTATTAACACAAACAAAAATAATATGCATAAATACAATTACCTCCTTCCGGTTATTTTTTTGGTTTTCACCGCATTTAAAACGGACAAGCCTGCTTACCTGCTTTTTGACAAAGACGGAAAAACGGTTAAGTACGAAAAAATGCTCAAACAAATTCAGGAAGCCGATGTGGTTCTTTTTGGTGAATTGCACGACAACCCGATTTCGCACTGGCTACAGCTGGAACTAACCAAAGAACTGTACAAACTAAAGGGGAAGAACCTCGTATTGGGTGCAGAAATGTTTGAAAGCGATAACCAGGTCATCCTGGACGAATACCTTTCGGGAAAGATCTCGCAACGAAATTTTGAGGACGAAATGAAACTGTGGCCCAACTATAAAACCGATTATAAACCCCTGGTCGAGTTTGCCAAAGACAGCGGTCTTTATTTTGTAGCCACCAATGTTCCGCGCAGGTATGCAGCTCTTGTTAATAAGAAAGGTTTCGAGGGACTTAAAGAATTATCGGACGAGGCAAAAACCTTTTTGCCACCCCTTCCTCCTCCTTACGATTCAACGCTGAATTGTTATGCCAGTATGATGACTATGGAAGGTATGGGCAGTCATGTGTCATCTAATTTTCCGAAAGCACAGGCTATAAAAGACGCAACCATGTCGCATTTCATACTCAAAAACCGTGAGCCGGGTAAAATGCTGTTGCATTACCACGGTGCGTACCACTCGCAAAACTACGAAAGCATTTACTGGTACCTGAAACATTACCAACCAGAGTTGAAAATTGTTACGATCCACAGCGCTACGCAAAAAGATATTTCGGAACTCAGCGAAGAAAACACAGGGAAAGCCGATTTTACGATCTGTGTAGATGAGGATATGACGCGGACGAGGTAAGGCAAAGACTGAACCATAGTGGCTCAAAGTCCTTAAAAAAAAAGGCTGCATACAGATGCTGCCTTTCTTTTAAGTGCGAATGGAGAATATTTTAAAGGGAGGGATATTGTCCTTTTTCGCATTGCAATATACTCGTGGATTTTCTATTTTTAAATACCTAATTTTAGGTATTTTAGCAAAGCCTTATTAACATAAAAACTTAGGCAACCGGGAAATGGATAAGGAGAGTGTAGTAAAAATAAAGGAGGCGTGGAAACCCAACAAAATTGAGAAGCCGGTTAAAACCGAATTGTACCTGAATGTTATCGAACAAGTAGCCAATTTGTTCTCGGCAGGAAGTTTCTACTACTATATTTTAAATTTTGAAACCCTCCAAATGGAGTATGTCGACAAAAGAGTTCAGTCGGTGCTGGGCTATAATCCAAGTGACTGGAGCCTCGATAAAGCTTTTGAATCGATACATCCCGAAGATTTAAATCAAATGCACCGAAAGGAAGCCGCTGCTGTCGATTTTCTTCTGAACCGAATCCCTCCCGAGGATATCCTGCATTACAAAGTAGTCTATGTACTTCGAATGAGGCATGCCAACGGCCGTTACAAAACCATCCTTCACCAGTCGAAAACCCTAACTTTATCTGAAGATAAAAAAGCGCAGCATGTACTGGGAATTCACACCGATGTCAGTTACCTGGATATGCCGATTGATCACAAAATATCATTTATCGGAGATGGTCGTCCTTCCTATTATGCCTTATCCACTGAACCTGATTTTACCCCAAAGCAATACGACTATGAAAATCTTTTCACGGAGCGGGAAAAAGAAATTCTAAAGAGTGTCGCCAACGGTAAAACGTTTGGTGAAATAGCAACGATCCTGAATCTCTCTCCGCATACCATCAATACCCACAAAAAAAACATTCTACGTAAAACCGATTGCAAAACCACCACCGAACTGATTGCACGTTGCGTAAGGGATGGGATCATCTAACAATCAAAGCTGAAAGCTAAATCCATTGAATCGGATAATTGTTTTGCTCTTCCCGCTCCAGGCATTGAGCGTTGAATAACTTCTATTTGTAAAAATTCATCTCCTCCAGATACTCCCATGTTTTTGGGGGCAGGAAATGCCGCACATCTTTCCCGTCACGAATAGCGCGACGGATAAAAGAAGAAGAGATTTCCATCAGCGGGGCTTCGCCGGCTACCACAATGTTTTTGTGATCCTGCACTTTTGACGCATCAAACCCGGGGCGCGGATAAACAATGATGCCGTAGTTTTCTACAATGCTCTCAAAGTTTTTCCATTTATGAAAGTTCTCCAGGTTGTCGGATCCCATCAAAATCACAAAGTCGTAATTAGGGTGCTGATCTTTTAAATAAGCCAGGGTATCGACCGTGTAGCTGGGTTTGGGCAAGTTAAACTCGATGCTGGAAGCCCGCAAACGGTCGTCGCCTTCCACGGCGCGGTGCACCATTTCGAGGCGCTGGTAATCGTCCAGCAGGTTGTTCTTCTTTTTGTGCGGACTTTGTGGCGAAACCACAAACCATAACTGATCGATTCCGGTAAACTCAACCATGTAATTCGCAATGGCCAGATGCCCGATGTGAATCGGATTATAGGAGCCAAAATACAATCCTACTTTTAAGCGGAGATTGGTTTTTGGTGCAAGTATGTCAATAACCGCATTGCTCATCTTACTTAATTAATCATTGCAGAAACAACATTTACATCAACTCTGTACGAAGTTTCGTAGAAAACTGAGACAAAGAATCTGAAAGCGAATTAAATTCTTCGATAAAGTTATATTTTTTCGAATCCCCAAAATGCTCATTATAGTTATACCTTTCATATATTAGTTTCAACTTATCTCTATAAGCTTGAACAAAGGCAATAAGTGATCTATGCTCATTAGAATCGAAATCATAACTAAACACATGACTAAACCTTAACCTAAAATGGAAAATAAAAAGATAAAACTCGTTTGCATTAAAAAAAACTCGTTTGGACTCTTTTGCCAACTCTGAAGTGCGATCGAGTTCCATATTCCCTTGAGCATCAATTTTAATAAAAGGAGCTTCATTAAAACTATTTAATGCTCGAATCAACTCTGTCATATCATTCCCTTTTACAAACAAGTGAATCTTCGAGGTTAGCTCTTCATAAGCATCCATTTTCTTTTTTGTCAAAAATAGATTCTTACTTTCCTCATTACCTTGCTTGCTCACCCAAATTGTTATTATGGCTAAAACAATAAAGCTAAAGATTGCAGTAATTGTGCCAACCACACCTCCTACGTAATTTCCAAAATATGCCCAATCTGAAATATCTTCAGAGAACTTTTGGCCACCAAAAAACGATATGAAAAATAAAAGAGAGATAGCTACCAAGAGTACAGCGGCAACAATTAAATAATATAATATCCTTTCTGTTCTTTTCATTTTATTTTAGAATTGGTGTCGATCCGTCCCCAGAAAGAAAATAATAGAATGAGCTTAGCCTTCTATAAATTTGGCTATAAGTTTTTCCACCTCCACACAGGCTTTCTCTAGTTGGTCGTTTACGATCACCACATCAAACTGGGGAGCAAAACTTAGTTCATGCTCTGCTTTTGCAATTCGCATGGCAATCTTCTCTTCGGTTTCGGTTGAACGCGCGGTTAAACGATTGCGCAATTCCTCCACCGACGGAGGCTGCACAAACACCGCCAGCGCCTCATCTCCGTAGTATTTCTTGATGTTTAATCCGCCCACTACGTCCACATCAAAAATCACATTTTTTCCTTCTTCGCGAATGCGTTCCACTTCGCTTTTGAGTGTTCCGTAAAAAATACCGGCATACACTTCTTCCCACTCCAGAAAATCGTTTTTCTCAATTCTTTCCTTGAACTCAGGTTCAGCAAGAAAGTAATAATCCTTGCCATGGGTCTCGGTAGTGCGCGGCGCACGCGAAGTGGCCGAAACCGAAAACTCGAGATTAAATCCCTTCCCGAGCAAATGACGTACAATGGTGGTTTTACCGGCTCCCGACGGAGCAGAAAATATAATAAGCTTTCCTTTCATTTATTTGAGCTATGAGCCACAAGCATTGAGCTGCGAGCTGTTTCCTATCTTGAAATTCACTGAACCTTGAACTCTGAACACTAAACTAAAGAACATTCAGCAACTGTTCCTTCACTCTTTCCAGGTGATCTTTCATGTGAACCACAATGCGTTGAATGTTGCTGTCGTTGGCTTTTGACCCGATGGTGTTGATCTCACGACCAATTTCCTGTGAAATAAAGCCCAGCTTTTTCCCCGAGGACTCTTTCAGTCCGGCAGTTTCGTAAAAATAATTACAGTGGTTGTTCAAGCGCACCTTCTCTTCGTTGATATCCAGTTTCTCCAGGTAAAAAATTAGCTCCTGCTCAAAACGGTTCTGATCCACATTCCCATTCATTTTCAAGCTTTCCAGGTTATCCATTAGCCTTGTTTTCACGGCTTCGATCCGCTGTTTTTCAAAAGGCTCAATATCCTTCAGCAACTGGTGAATGCTTTTTACATTTCCGAGAATATCGGCTTCCAGCGCCAATCCTTCCTTGTTACGGAAAGAATCGATATCATCCAGCGCTTTTCTAATATTTGCTTCGATGATTTCCCATTCCTCCTCGTCAAGCGACTCGTATTCGGTTTTTACCACGTCGGGCAAACGCATGGCTGCATGCAGGGTTCGATGATCGGTGGCAACGCCTAATTCGGCGCCAATGTCCTTGAGTTGAAGAAAATAGCCTTTCAGAATTTGCTCGTTGATCTTCGAATTACTTTCGTCTCCCAGGTTTTCCACATAAATGTTGAAATCCACTTTTCCGCGAACCAGTTTGTCCGAAATTATTTTACGAATTTCTATGTCTTTTTCGCGGTAAAGAACGGGAGTCCGGGTATTGATATCGATTTGTTTGCTGTTCAGCGACTTTATCTCGATGGTTATTTTCTTGTTGTTTACCTCCAATTCAGCCTTCCCAAAGCCGGTCATCGATTTTATCATATATAAAATTTTTGTTCAAATTTAGTATAAAGTCTGTAATATTGAGCGGAATACAGGATGCCCGAAGCTAGATTCCCGATATTGGATGCTGCATTTAAGCATTATTCCATTCATGAATTAACTCAATCCATCAGTCCTTCAATCTTTCTACCTCATGTAATAACCCCGGAACCAATCAGTTCATCTCCGTCGTACCATGCTGCAAACTGCCCCGAAGTAATACCGCGTTGCTCGTTTTCGAATAAAAACCAGGCGCCGTCTTCGCGCAAATGAATGCTCCCTTTTTCCAGGGGTTGACGGTAACGAATGCGAATATCATAATTGCGCTTCTCGCCCACCTTCATTTTCAAATCGGTTCTGATCCAGTGCATGTCTTCGTTGGCAATAAACAATCCTTTCCGGTGTAACCCGGGATGATCCTGGCCTTCGCCCACATACACAATATTGCGTTTTACGTCGGTACCAATTACAAACAGCGGTTCTTTGTGTCCGCCAATGTTCAGGCCTTTTCGTTGCCCGATGGTATAAAAATGAGCGCCTTCATGCTCCCCAATCACTTCTCCGTTCCAGGGTTTATACGGAAACGGAAGACACAACTTCCGGTAATTTTCTTCTGTTATTTCCAACTGCTTTTTCTTTTCCATGAAAGCCGCCGGAATTTCAATCACGTTACCGGTTTTGGGTTCGAGCTGTTGCTGAAGAAAAGTAGGAAGATCCACTTTCCCAACAAAACAGATTCCCTGCGAATCCTTACGTTCGGCAGTGGGTAGATTTTGCTCGCGGGCAATTTCGCGAACCTCGGGTTTCAACAGCTCCCCGATCGGAAACATCGCTTTCGACAGCTGCTCCTGGCTCAATTGGCACAAAAAATAACTCTGATCTTTATTCGGATCCTTCCCCGCCAGCAACTGATGAATGGTTTCGCCGTTCACCTCTACTTCGCTTTTCCGGCAATAATGCCCGGTAGCTACATAATCGGCATCAAATTTCATGGCCTCTTCCAGGAAGGTATCAAACTTGATTTCCCGGTTGCACAGCACATCAGGATTGGGTGTGCGGCCTGCCTGGTATTCGGCAAACATATAATCCACCACCCGCTTTTTGTAGTCCTTGCTTAAATCAACAATATGAAACGGAATATCCAGTTTCCTGGCCACCATTTTGGCAATCAGCGAATCTTCTTCCCAGGTACACGAGCTGGTAAGCACACCTTCGCGTTCATGATAATTGATCATAAACAGTGCGATCACATCATAGCCCTGCTTTTTCAGCAAATACGCGGCTACGCTCGAATCAACTCCGCCCGATAATCCTACAACCACTCTTTTCATGGCGCAAAAGTAGAAAGATAAAATCCAATTCTGCAAACAGCTTCTGAAAAATGAGGATTTGTTAAGCAGTTTTATCCCGTTCAATCTCAAAGTTTTACCAAAAGTTGAATTCTTTGTGACACTTCCGTGATACTTTACCCGGACCTTTGGTTCAGATTATTCACCATAAATTATATCGTTATGAAATCACTTCGTTTATTATTGAGTTTAGCAATTGTTGCTGTTTTGTTTACCCAGTGTATGCAAGACGAAATGGAAGAACCTGTACTTAAAAAAGGAAGCTTACCGGATGTTGTCCCCTCGAAAATGTATACCGTAACGGTTGAAAATGTCTCGACAAACTACAAGTTTTTTGTAGCTGGGGCAGTTGCCGTGCCGGACGGAGAAAGCGAAGCCGGACCTGCTTTCCCGGGGCATTCGTTTACTTTCTCATTCCACGCCGGACCTGCTCACAAACTATCGTTTGCCACCATGTACGGTCTCTCGAACGATGGTTTTTATGCGCCTTCCGGACAGGGAATAGCGCTTTACGACAACGGCACTCCGATTACCGGCGATATAACCTCGCAAATTATGCTGTGGGATGCCGGAACCCAGATGAACCAGATGCCTGGCCCCGGAAATCCGCACAACGGCGCTGATACCGATGATCCGGTTCAACTTATGTCGGAAGTTGGCGATGGCTACGACTACGGTACGGTAGCTACCAACCTGAAAGTAATGCTCGACTACAACGGCGGCCACATGTTCACCGTAACCGTTGAGGTGCTTGCCGGAGCGACTACTGCCGTTTCACCGGTAGCCTGGGTGGTACACAGCATGGAAAATCCAATTTTTGAAGCCGGCATGACCGATTGGGACAAAGGCCTGGAAGAACTGGCAGAAACCGGGAATCCGGGTCCGCTTTCGCATTACCTGACTTGGAACAGTGGTTATGTATCGCCGGTTGCTCCAGTACTTTGGGCGGTTCATGAAAAAGGTGAAATGCCGATTTTTACGGCCAATACTCCCGATCGCGGAGAAGGACTGGAATTGCTGGCAGAGACCGGAAATCCAGGAGACCTTGCAGCTAGCCTGATCTCCATGGATTACAACGCAGGTGCCTATGCGATTCCTGATGGATCGAATGAAGCAGGTCCGCTGTTCCCCGGTGATAAATACACTTTCTCTATTGATGCAAAACCAAATCAGTATCTAAGTATTGCAAGCATGCTCGGAAATTCCAACGACATTTTCTTTGCCTTTGGCGATAGTGGTATTAAGCTGAGCTTTGGAAACGACGTTCAGGATATTACACACGAAGTAATGCTGTGGGATGCAGGAACGGAGGTAAATGAATACCCCGGGACAAAATCAATGGATGAAGATGAAGGAGGTTTGGTACGTTTGCTTGATGACGGTTTTACTTACCCAGCAGTTGACAAGATCATAAAAGTTACCATCCACAAAAACCAAAAGTAGTCAGATGCTTGAGGAAAAGACTTTGAGAAAGAATCCGCCGGTGGAAGCCGGTGGATTTTATTTTTTTGTCATCCGGTTGGTACCGAAACAAGCCAGTTCTTTTCCCGGAAAACCTACGTCGAAAACCGTTTCAATTTCACTCTCCGCTTTCAGCCTAATGGTAAAACGGGCTCTGCCTCCCGGAACAAAATTCTCGATCCGTTCGGTTTCGAAAACCAGTGTCGAATCATTCGATTCAGCTTTATTCAAAATGTATTCATTAAAAAAACCTTCGCTGTGGTATTGCCTGAAAACGATCACACTACGTTCTTTATTGAAACTGATCATCCCCCAATCGTCGTGAATCTCGCCTTTGGAATTTTGGGCTGTTGGGGCAAACGCTGAATGATGCTTCACTTCAATAAATTTGCCATCCATCAGCCAGTTGTATTCAGCAGAGATGTTTGATTTTGAGTTTCCAAATCCCTCACCTGTCCCTTCCCATTTACCAATCAGGGATTCCAGCTTTTCAAGCGGATTCTGTGCCTGTAAGGAAACACTGAATATCAGTGCTGCAATTGCAATAAAAGCTTTTGATAACATTTCACAAGTGGTTTTAGCTTCGTAAAAAAGTGCGGTCTATTTTTTCTTCTTGCTCTGGTAATTCTTCCGGTGTTGGGGCTGACCTCCTCCGCCCTGCTTTTTGTACTTATGAAAACTACCTTTCCCCTTTTTCCTTCCTTTGGCAGGCACTTTCCATTCCGGTCCGGAACCAAGATGTTCGGGCATCGGTATTTTGAAAACTTCCCGCTCAATCAAGGTTTCAATCTGGTGAAATTTGTACATATCGTCTTCGTTCACCAGGGTCAGAGCCACTCCGGTTGAATCAGCACGGGCAGTACGCCCAACACGGTGCACATAGTCTTCGGCATCACTCGGCACATCGTAGTTAATTACCAGGTTAATGTCTTTAATGTCGATTCCGCGGCTCATTACATCGGTGGCTACCAAAATCCGGATTCGCTTGGAACGAAACCCATTTAACACACCTTCCCGTTCCGATTGTTCCAAATCAGAAGAAATGGCTTCAGCTTCAAACTTCCTTCGTTTCAGAACGCGGGCCAGTTCTGTGGTGGCACGTTTGGTTGAGCAAAAGATAAGTATGCTGTCATACTCCGGATTCTCATTAATAAGATGAGCTACCAGATCATTTTTTTGTTTATCGTAAATCAGGTAGGCAGCTTGCAAGACTCCTTCAGCCGGTTTGGATATAGCAATGTTTATTTCCTTCGGCTCGTGCAAAATCTGGGAAGCAAGTTTCCTGATCTTTGGTGCCATGGTAGCACTAAACATAAGTGTTTGCCGGTTTTTGGGCAGATAGGAAATGATCTTCACAATGTCGTCGTAAAAACCAATATCAAGCATACGGTCGGCCTCATCCAGAATCAGGAATTCGATGGTATCAAACTTCACATATCCTAGGTTCAGATGCGAAATCAGTTTTCCGGGAGTTGCAACTATGATATCTGCTCCTTTTGTAAGCGCCGTTTTTTGTTGTCCCCATTCATCGCCGTCACCACCTCCGTAAAGCGCAATGGAATGGATGCCCATCGTGTAACCGATTCCCTGAACCTGCTGATCAATCTGCATGGCCAGTTCGCGTGTAGGAACTATGATAAGTGTGGATGTTTCACCTCCGGGTAAATCAGCGATCAAGTCGAGCACGGGGAGCAAGAATGCGGCTGTTTTGCCGGTTCCTGTCTGTGCACAGGCGATCATGTCGTGACCATCCAAAATAATGGGGATCGCTTGTTCCTGTATAGGAGTAGCTTCTTTAAATCCCATGTATTCGATGGCATCCAAGAGGTCATCGTGTATTCCGAGTTCTGAAAATTTCATGTAAAAAATAAATTTCGATGCTGCAAAGTTAACGAAATTAAAGCCACCAAACTTATCCGTGAATCAAGTCTTTACCAAACTGTCGACAATCAGAAAGATCATCATAAACAAATAAAGAAAGTTTAGCTTGTAAAATGCGGGCCTAACCTTGAATTCCTTTTGCATAAAAACCGCCAGGGTGAGGGAGAAAAGCAGGTAAAAAATATAAAAAATCAGAAAAAACATGACAATGCGGTTCTGTACCACAAAAAAGAGCACCAGCAATGCCGAGGCGATGGTGGTTAAGACCCAGGCATAGGTTACGCGCTTGATCTGGTCGCTGCTGAAAAGCTGATTTAAACTGGGCATGCTGGCTTTTTGGTATTGCTCGCCAAACATGAGCAGCAACAGCCAGAAATGCGGAATTTGCCCGATAAAAAAGAAAGCGGCCACAATCAGTATTACTTCGGAAGTGAGGCTTCCGCCGGCAGCGGCCCATCCGATCATTGGAGGCAAAGCCCCCACCATGGAGCCGGGTATAACCGCAAAAGCTGAGAATTTCTTCATGGGCGTATAAACACCGTTGTAAAAAAACAATGTCACCCAACTTAAAACCAGGGCCATCACCGGGCTTGAAACCAGCAAAATAACCGAGCCAGTTAGCGCAAAAGCAACGGCCAGTATAAAGGCTCCATTGGCGCTGATTCTTCCCGAAGGGATCGGGCGGTCTTTGGTGCGGGGCATTTGTGCATCGAGGTGCCGCTCCTGCCAGTGGTTGATCACACTCGAACTGCACGACATCAGGAAAACCCCCAGGGCCAGCAACCAGCCCTGTGCATCCATTACATGCCCAAACAAAACATAACCGGTAATGGCAGAAAGGGCAATAGGCAGCGATATACGAACTTTTCCTAATTCGTAAATCACTTTCAGCTGCTGCTTAAAATCAAGCGCTTTATTTGTTTCCAGCATACTCAACGACCCTTCCATTCTGCCAGCTTTTCTTATTTCAATGTTTTCAGGTACTCAATAATATTGTTTACATCGTCGTCTGAAAGTTGCCCTTCATACGTCAGCATCAGCCCTTTCTGATAGCCGTCAGCAATATCGGCATTCGGATCAAATATCGAGCGTTTGATGTATTCTTCGTCCACGGTAACCTCGCGTTTGTCGCGCCCGGTTGCAACCGTTTGCGTTTCGCCCCATATTCCTTTAAAACTTGGTCCAACAAGGCGGGTTCCGTCGATGGTATGGCAGGCAAAACAGCCAATGTTCTGCATAATCCGTTTTCCGGTAGCTGCCGGCGATTCAACCGCTGCCACCGAAGCAGCCACACTCGTAGTATCGGCAATCCAGGCCTGAAAAGCCGAATCTTTCATTACCTCCACATAGGTATACATGTAGGAGTGCTGCAAACCGCAGTACTCGGCACAAAACAATTCGTAGGTTCCTTCTTTCTGCGGTTCAAACCACATAAAATTGTCTTTCTTTCCCGGCACCATATCCTGTTTTACCCTAAAAGCCGGAATGTACAAACTGTGCAGTACATCCATCGCCACCAGGTTCAGTTTCACCGGTTTGTCTTTCGGAAGAAACAAGGTATCCGACCTTCTCCCGTTATCGTATTCAAAACTGAAATTCCACATCCGGCCGTAAACCGTTACTTCCATGGCATCTTTCGGCGGCTTGTGCATGGGTTTCCAGCCTGCCCAGCCATAATAAAACATCAGCATGGTTAGCAAAAACGGAATGATCGTCCAGATGATCTCCAGTTTTGTACTTCCCTCGATCTGAGTTGGTTTCGGATTTTTCTTTTTATTGTACTTGTAAATGAAATACAACATAACGGCCGTTAAACCAATCAGGAATATGAAACATATTGCCAGGATTATAATAAAGGCCGTGTCAACACCTTGTACAAAATTTGAGGCTTGAGTCACTTCTGAGTTCATAGCTATCTATAAAGGTAATCTAAAAAGGTTATCACTATCATCACCAAAAAGATGGCGAACACAAAGCCGACCATAATCTTGATATAAGGTTTATCGTATTTCAGGTGCATGAAATAGTTCAAAACCAGATATGATTTAACTATTGCAAACAATAAGGCAGCTGCCACCGTATAGTCCCGCAGTTCGATGCTGGTGATCCATACCGACGCAAAAGTGAGAGCCAGCAAGGCAATCAACACAACAAAATACAGCCGATAGGGAACTATGTGATGCTTTTCTCCGGACATATTGATTTAGTTTTAGTGTATTAAATAAAATAACGGGAACAGGAAAATCCAGATCAGATCGACCAGGTGCCAGTACAATCCGCAGTTATCGAGCAGCGAAGGCCGGTCGGCATGCACTTTCCCTCTTACAAGGCCACGTACGGCAAAAACCATGATCGCCATCCCGATGATGATGTGCAGGGCATGCAAGCCCGTCATTACGAAGTACAAACCAAAAAACAAAATCTCACCGTGGCTCATTTCGTTCATCATATGTTCCGATCCCGGCCAGATTCCGTGCGAAAATTTCACTCCCCACTCGAAGTACTTGTTGACCAAAAAAACGAGCCCGATCACAAAAGTGATACTTACCAGGCCGATGGCCACATTTCGCTGTCCTTTCTGCAAAGCAGTGGTAGCCATGGCAATGGTCATACTACTTATCAGCAGGATAACGGTATTGACTGTCCCGATGACCCGGTTCAACTCCTCGCCTGCCAGGTGAAATGCATCGGGGTTCATATAGCGGTAAACCGCGTAAATAACGAACAGCGCTCCAAAAAGCAGTAATTCAGTAAAAATAAACAACCACATGCCGACTTTCGACGACTCGGCATCGTACATATCGGGATGTTCTACATGATGTGCATGTTCCATATCCGTTTAGTTAAGTTTTATTCGTAATTGTAAGGTCCGTCTTTTTCTCCGAGTACCGGTTCTTCGTCAAAGTTCAACACCGGAGGAGGCGATGGAACGGTCCACTCGAGGGTTTTACCATGCCAAGGATTGGCTTCGGCGGGGGCTCCTTTTCGGGCCGAACGCACCAGGTTAACCACAATGATGATGAAACCGGTTGCCAATACCCAGGAACCAAATGTACTCAGGATATTACCGCCATGAAATTCTTCCAGATAGTCGTAATAACGGCGGGGCATCCCCATCATTCCCAGGTAAAACATGGGTGTATAAAGTGCCAGGAAACCAACGAAGAAAACCAGCCAGCCCGTGTTGGCCCAGGCTTTATCATACATTCGCCCAAAAATTTTGGGGAACCAGTAATGAATGGCGGCAAAAAAGGCAAAACCTGTTCCGCCAAATACGATGTAGTGGAAATGCGCTACCACAAAAGCCGTGTCGTGTACATGAACATCGGTTGCCAGAGCTCCCAAAACAAGGCCGCTTAAACCACCGATCATAAAAACAAAAATAAACGACACCGCCCAGTAAAAAGGCGTTTGAACATTGATCGATCCTTTGTACAGGGTCGAAATCCAGTTGAACACCTTAATGGCACTCGGAATCGCCACAATAAACGTTAACAGCGAAAAATAATACTGGGCTGTTCCGCTCATCCCGGCCGTGAACATGTGGTGTCCCCAAACAAGGTAGCCCACAAATGCAATGGCCATTGTTGAAGCGATAAGTGCTTTGTACCCAAAAATATGTTTTTGTGAAAAAGTCGGTATAATTTCTGAAATCGCGCCCATGGCCGGAAGTATCATGATGTAAACAGCCGGGTGCGAATAAATCCAGAATAAATGCTGGTAAAGGATGGGATCGCCACCCAGTGCCGGGTCAAAAATACCGACACCAAACACGCGCTCCAGCGCCACCAATACGAGGGTGATGCCTACCACCGGCGTTGCCAAAAGCTGAATCCAGGCAGTTCCGTAAAGTGTCCAAACAAAAAGCGGCAGTTTCATCCACTTCATTCCTTTACACCGTAAGCGGTGAATGGTTACCAAAAAGTTCAGCCCGGTAAGAATGGATGAAAACCCTAACACAAAAGCCCCAAAAATGGCTGGTAACATGTTTGTTCCTGTTTTAAAACTGTAAGGCGCGTAAAAAGTCCAGCCTGTATCGGGCGAACCTTTGCCAAAAAGCAAAGCTGCCAGTACCAGGAAAACTCCGGCCACATACAACCACCACGACAGCAGGTTCAGTTTTGGGAAAGCCACATCGCGCGCACCGATCATAATCGGCAACATCAGGTTACCAAAAACTGCCGGTAGTCCGGGAACCACCACCATAAATATCATGATCACGCCATGAACGGTAAAAACCGAATTGTAAGTTTGGGCTTCCATGATGGTTTTTCCGGGAGCCAGCAATTCGAATTTCATGGCCAGCCCCAGTAATACACCTGTTGTAAACATGGTAGCTATTGAATACAGATACAACAGTCCGATTCTTTTGTGATCTGTTGATAAAATCCATCCGAGCAAACCTTTGTACTTTCCCTGATAGGTTAAATAATTTGCTCCGTTAACAGCAGTTGTTTGCATAAAGTTTTATTTAAATTGACTTCTTACGTTTTGGTTTTATTACCAAAACAAGCAGCAACACCACAGCAAAAAACATGATCAGTGTTCCGCCAATTTTTGTGACATTTAGTACATATGTTTGACCTTGCGGGTCGTATGAATAACAAAACCGTAAAACCTTGTTGAGGGTAGGTCCCGACTGTCCTTTGGAGGCTTCCACAATCGCCATTTTCCATTCAAAAGGCAGAAAGTATAAACCGTTCAGATAGCGGGTTATTTTTCCATCGGGGCTGACAACCGTCAGCGATGCGGCATGTAAATAATCGTTGCCTGTTTTTTTGTATTTGAAACCTGTTGCCGAGGTAGCCCTTAAAATACTGGCCGTGTCCGAAACAAAATATTTCCACCCGGTTTTTGCGGCTTCCACTTTGTCGGCGTTGTTCATCAGCTTCAGATAATTGTTTTTTTTGCGAATCCCAAGGTCGATGGTTTCGGTGGGATCAAAACTAATGGTCAGCACCTGGTAATCTTTTCCCGGTATTAATTCCGACTTGTCCATCACACCTGCCACCGCTTCCATCAGCGGGCTGCAAATTCCCGGGCAACGGTAATATACAAAGTTAATGATGGTTGGTTTATCAATAAGATCGGCCAGCCAAACCTGCTCCCCTGCTTCGTTTATAAGCGAAATGCTATCAGGAAGAAAATCATCGAGATGTTCAACTACCCCGATTTCCACATCATCGGCATTGGCGGAAGGATTAATAACCTCCTGCGCCAGGATGGCTTTACCACCCCCAAAAAGAAGCACAGTGATAATCAGGAATTTTATGATAAGCTGATTTCTCATTTTTTTAATCCAGTTTTAGCAGGCTCTGTCTTTTATCCTTTATCCTGATTTGCTTATCTGCCATTGGTTTCAGACAAAAGTCATCCAAGCAAAAAAGACAATCGACTCAAATTGTTCGTTAATAAAACCACAAAAGCTTCTGAATGTTTATGCAAAACCGCTGTTTCTTAATGTTTTTCGAATTTGCCTGAGTCAGCCTATCCACCAAAAAATCATTTGTTCAGAACACAAACACCCAAAAACGCAGGAAACATCCGATGAAAAAGGGAGAAAAATTCAAGAAAAATGATTATTTTCACAAAGTCAAAAGCTGAAAAGCTTATTTAAAACATGTTTTACAACATATAAATTCACCCCCAGAATCGACTTTATGTTGAACTGCCCCTTCAAGCAAAAAACCCAATGGAACAATCCCCGGATTTAGTTTGTTCACACAAAATTTCACGAAAATTTACTAATGACTGCTATTGCCGTTCTACTCAATTGTTTATTCAAAAATAAAAGTTGATTTTTTTATCACTTTTCGCTGTAACTAACTCTCGTTTAGCTATCTGAGACATTTTTGTCTTTTATTCTTAACGTAAAATTGTTATTTGGAACGATCCCCATATTTTATAATTTCGCTACAGAAGGAATGTTAGTTCTTCTGAATTAGTTGATATAAATTGTCAGTTTTATGGAAAAGAAATCGCGCAGAAGCTTTGTGAAAGCTCTTGGAGTATCTATCGGAGCAGCAGGAGTAGTCGGTGGATCGTCAATTTTGAACTCCTGTACCCAGGTAGCCTCCACCAACAGCGACACAATCACCTTGTTAACTTCAAGCGGCGAGTTGGTGAAAGTGGATAAATCGCAGTTAAAACCTGCAGATCTGCCAAGTTTGTCGGAAAATCAAAAGCGTGGCCGCGAAGGATTACCCGGAAGAAAATTTGTAATGGTAATTGACCTTTCGAAATGCCGGAATGCACGCCAGTGTATGAAAGCCTGCCAGAACCACCACCAGCTCCGGCCTGAACAGCATCACATAAACGTATTGCAGATGCAGGATGCAGAGAACACTGCACCGTACTACATGCCCAAGCCCTGCCAGCATTGCGACAACCCGCCCTGTACCAAGGTTTGCCCGGTAAATGCCACTTTTAAACGCGAAGACGGGATTGTGCTGATCGACAACGAGCGTTGCATCGGATGTCGTTTCTGTATTGCTGCCTGCCCTTATTCAGCAAGGGTTTTCAACTGGTTTGAACCACGCGACGCCGAAAAGTACGAAGGCGTAACCTATAACATCGAAGCCAATGTTCCGCAGAAAAAAGGAACCATTTCGAAATGTTTGTTTAGTGCCGACCGTTTGCGCGACGGCAAACTTCCCTCGTGCGTATCAGCCTGCCCGAACGGCGTTTACTGGTTTGGCGACCAGAACGAAGATGCCGTTACCAACGGAACGACACACGAAACAACCAGCTTTAGCAAGTTAATTAAAGACAATGCAGCGTACACTTTAATGGAAGAACTCGGAACCAAACCAAGGGTTTACTATCTTCCTCCAAAAGACAGGGCATTTCCATTCCAGGGAGAAATTGATCAACACCATTCATAATCAACTAATATCAGCAACATGGATAAAGTCAAATCACCGGAAGAATCCCGGAAGCTGCTAGATAAAATTACATTCGACCTCACGCGTTCCATTGTAAAACGCGACGAGTTCACCAACTTTTGGTACTTTTTACTGATCATCTTTGCCCTCGTCGGATTGTGGGGCTGGGGTATTCAGATACGCGACGGACTTGGCGTTACCGGAATGCGCGATTATGTGTCGTGGGGAATGTACATTGCCAACTTTGTATTTTTTGTGGCCGTTAGTTTGATCGGCTTCCTGATCAGTTCGGCTTTGCACCTTTTGAAAATAAAATGGTCGAAAGTGATCTCGCGTGTTGCCGAACAAGTGGCGATTGCTGCCGTTGCGCTGGCCGGTATCATCATTGTTACCGACATGGGGCGCCCCGACCGCTTTCTCAATGTATTCCTGCACGGGCGTTTTGCTTCGCCCATTATCTGGGACGTTACCGTGGTGACCACTTACCTGACCATCTCGGTACTGCTGTATTATTTACCATTGATTCCGGATTTGGCCTTGTTGCGCGACAAAGGCACTGACGACATTCCACAATGGAAAAGAAATATATACCGCATCCTTGCCTTGGGCTGGAAAGGCCATGCCGAACAGTACAAAATAGTTGCGCATGCCATGCGTATCCTGATGATTTTAATCATTCCCGTGGGGCTTTCAATCCATACCGTTACTTCGTGGCTGTTTGCGGCCACTTTACGCTCGGGCTGGGACACCACTATTTTTGGTCCCTATTTCGTGGCCGGTGCCTTTGTGGCCGGTGTAGCCGCGGTTATTATTGTCATGTTCCTGTACCGCACGCGCTACGGACTAAAAGATTATTTTGAAGATTACCACTTCAATATGATGGGAAAACTGTTTGTGTTGGTTTGCCTCGTTTATCTCTATTTCAACATCAACGAATTCCTGGTTCCGGGTTATAAAATGAAAACGGCTGAAAGTATTCACCTTTCCAACCTGTTTACCGGAAAATATTCCACCATGTTTTGGGCCACGCAATTTTTCGGATTGCTGCTTCCCATTACACTGATGGTGAACAAATATTTCAGAAGACCGGTGCCTATCACAATCATTTCGGTGTTTGTGCTGATCGCTTCGTGGTTCAAGCGTTACATTATTGTAATCCCCACCCTGGAGCATCCATTTCTGCCGGTTCAGAATGTACCTGAAAATTTTCAGCATTACGCGCCCACCAGCATCGAGCTCATGATTACGATCTTTTCGTTTATGGCGGCCTTGCTGATCATTACGGTACTGGCCAAAATGTTCCCGGTAATTACGATCTGGGAATACGCCGAAGAAAAGGGCATTTCAAGAGAAATTATTTCGGAACCCAAAAAATAAGGAAAGATGAAGAAGCAAATCATACTTACACTGGTAATTGCCCTGATGTCTGTTTCTCAGGGATTCGCACAGGAATGGTTGGTTCCGGATGATCAGAAAACCTTAACCAATCCTTCGGAATACAATCTTTCCAACGTAAAAAAAGGGAAAGACCTGTACATAAAAAACTGTAAGTCGTGCCACGGCGATCCCGGGAAACACAACGGCTTACCGCTGGTACCTGCACCACCGGATGTGGTGTCCGAAAAAATGCAGAACAACACCGATGGGGAACTGCACTTCAAAATCACCAAAGGACGGGGTGGAATGCCTCAGTTCGAAGGCACCATTTCGGATGACGACCGCTGGAGGCTGATCAACTTCATCCGGAATTTTGATCCTTCGCGCGAACAACTTTTGGTAGATGCTCCGCCTAAAAAAGCCAAACTACTGGCTTCGGTCAACGAAGTAGAAAAGAAAGTCGAGATTTTTGCCGAAGTGGAAAGCGCCAACGGATCGTTTGTAACCTTAACCGATGCTACGGTAAAAATTTCAGCTAAAAAAGCTTTTGGCAACCTGCCAATCGGGGAAGTGCTTACCAATGCCGACGGCCGTGCCGAATACAAAATTCCGGAAACACTGATCGGTGACGAAAACGGGATGGTAAACATTGTGGTTCAGCTGGATGAAGCTTATGTTACCGACAATGTTGTGCTGGACGCCGCAAAAGTAGGGCAACTCAAGCCACAACCCAAGCTGATCAAAAAAGAAATTTTGTGGTCGACCAACGAAAACATCCAAACCTGGTTATTGTTATCCTACCTGGGTGCAGTTGGCGCTGCCTGGGCGGCCATCGCATACGTAGTATTCCAGATTTTTAAGATCTGGCGCCTCGGAAAAGAATAAGATCGTTATGAATATATTTTACCTGCTGATAGGAGTGAGTTTGCTGGCGGCCCTGATTTTTCTGGGAGCCTTTATTTGGGCGGTGCGCAATGGCCAGTTCGATGACAACGAAACACCTTCAATCAGGGTATTATTCGACGACGATGAACCGGAGACGGAAATAAACGAAGAAAAAAAACAAACGACATAAATCCAGATTATGGAAAATCAAAAATTCTACTACGACAACAAAATCGTTAAGCTGTTTATCCTTGCCACATTGGTTTGGGGAGTTGTCGGTATCCTTGTTGGAATTCTGGCAGCGGCCCAACTGGCGTTCCCGGTCTTCAACTTCGGATTGGAATACACCACTTTTGGGCGGGTACGGCCCCTGCACACCAATGCAATCATTTTTGCATTTGTAGGAAATGCCATTTTTGCGGGTGTTTACTACTCCATGCAAAAGCTGCTCAAAACGCGCATGTTCAGCGATACTTTGAGTAAAATCCATTTTTGGGGCTGGCAAACCATTATTGTGCTGGCGGCAGTAACCCTGCTCGCCGGAATCACAACCAGTAAAGAATATGCCGAACTGGAATGGCCGATCGACATTATGATCACCATTATCTGGGTAATATTTGGCTGGAACATGATCGGAACACTGATTGTGCGTCGTGTTCAGCACATTTACGCGGCCATTTGGTGGTACCTGGCTACTTTTCTGGGAGTAGCCATTTTGCACGTGGTAAACTCTTTTGAGTTGCCTATCTCCTTGTTCAAAAGTTATTCGATTTACGCCGGGGCACAGGATGCTGTAGTGCAATGGTGGTACGGTCACAACGCCGTGGCTTTCTTCCTTACCACGCCATTCCTGGGGCTAATGTATTACTACCTGCCCAAAGCAGCCAACCGGCCAATCTATTCCTATAAATTATCCATCATCCACTTCTGGTCGCTCATTTTCCTGTACATGTGGGCCGGCCCTCACCACCTGCTATACCAGGCATTACCTGAATGGGCGCAGGCGCTGGGAGTAACCTTCTCGATCATGTTGATTGCTCCAAGCTGGGGAGGTATGATCAACGGACTACTAACGCTGAGAGGTGCCTGGGACAAAGTTCGCGACAGTGCGGCACTGAAATTCCTGGTAGTAGGCGTAACTGCTTACGGTATGTCGACCTTCGAAGGACCGATGATGTCGCTGAAAACCGTGAACCAAATCACTCACTTTACCGACTGGACCATCGCCCACGTTCACATTGCCGGAATGGGCTGGAACGGCGGCCTTGTGTTTGGGATGCTGTACTGGCTGGTTCCCAAATTATTCAAATCAAAATTATTTTCAGAAAAACTGGCCAACATCCATTTCTGGATGTCAACGCTGGCCATCCTGCTGTATGCAATTCCGTTGTACTGGGCGGCTGTTACCCAATGGCTGATGTGGCAGGAATATACTCCCGAAGGATTTTTGGCATATCCGAACTTCCTCGAGACACTCACCCAAATTGTACCTATGTACATGGTACGTGTAGTAGCCGGACTGTTGTTCCTCGGTGGCTTCCTGATCATGGTATTCAACCTGGCCAAAACAATGAAAGCCGGTAGTTTTATCAACAACGAAGCTTCGGAAGCACCTGCACTTGTATTGGCCGGGAAACGCAACGCGGTAAAAGAAACTTTCCACCGTTGGATGGAGCGCAGGGCAGTAAGATTTTCGATCTGGACTTTTGTTGCCTTGTCGATTGGAGGTGCAGTGGAAATTATCCCGATGATCTTTATCAAGTCAAATGTTCCGACACTGGAGTCAGTGACACCTTATACGCCGCTTGAGCTGGAAGGACGTGACATTTACGTTGCCGAAGGATGTTATGTGTGTCACTCGCAAATGGTGCGCCCCTTCCGCTGGGAAACCGACCGCTACGGAGAATATTCCAAAATCGGGGAGTTTGTTTACGACTATCCGTTCCAATGGGGTTCGCGCCGAACCGGACCTGATTTGGCCCGCGCCGGTGTAATCGGTGGTCCTATGTATAAAAACGCAGCATGGCATTACAACCACTTCATGGATCCGCAGAAAATGAACGAAGAGTCGATTATGCCTAATTATGCGTGGCTGGCGGTTAAAAACGTGGATGTTACTATGACACCGAAGAAAATCAGGGCCATGCAAACACTGGGTGTTCCTTACGAAGAAGGTTACGACCAAAAAGCAGTGGCTGATCTGATGGCACAGGCACAAACAATTTCCGACGATCTGAAGGCTTCGGGAATTGAGCTGGCACCCGAGAAACAAATGATTGCATTGATTGCTTACCTCCACAAATTGGGACGTGATATCATGAGTGAAAATGCCGCGGTGACCGAAGAGCATGGTGAAACAGCCGAACAACCGACCCATGAAATAACCTTGCTCAACACTCCGGAAGACCTGGAAGCTGGCAAAAAACTTTACCAGGCCAACTGTGTGGTTTGCCATGGTCCTGAAGGAAAAGGAATTCCACCGGCCTTCCCCAGCCTCGTAGACGACGAGTGGATCAAAGGCAACAAACCTGCCGATGTGTACCATTCCATTGCTGAAGGAAACGTTGCCAAGGGAATGATTCCGTACAAAAACATGTTGTCGGAAAAACAAATCACACAACTGGCAAGTTATGTGCTGATTACACTTCATGAACAGAACCAGGAAAAATAAAAGCGAATGAAAATTGTTAGTGACCTATTAACAAGTATTGAAGGAATCCAGATCTTTTACATTATCGGATTGCTCATTTTTGTGGTGCTGTTTATTGTTATCACCATTCGTACCATGCGAATGCCTGACAAAGAAATGGAGAACATAAAAAACTCAATACTGGCGGATGGCGAATCCGAAGAAATAACCACTTCAAATTAAACCGTAAAGCTATGTCAGAAGAAAAAATAAAGCATACCGAACAGGATGATCACATTACGGATCACGACTACGATGGAATAAAAGAGCTGGACAATCCGCCGCCGCGCTGGATCATGCTGCTTTTCTACATCACCATTGGCTGGGCTATTATTTACGGTGCCTATTATTTTTGGCTGAAAGAAGGCGACCACCAGGATGCGGAATACGCCCGTAAATCGGAAAAACACGATCAGAAATACCAGATTGCATCCTTATCGGCTGACGATTTGGTAGCGTTTACCGATGAAGTTTCGCTGGCCGAAGGCAAACAAATTTATACAGAAATGGCTTGCATGGCCTGCCACGGACTAAACGGCGAAGGCAATGCGATTGGCCCGAACCTGACGGATAAATTCTGGATTCACGGATGCGATATACAGAGCGTGTTTAACGTGATTAAAAACGGGGTTCCGGCCAAAGGGATGACCGCTTTTAAAGGCCAGATCAGTGACGAGAAAATTCAGAAAGTAGCCAGTTACATCCTTAGCATGAAAGACTCGAATCCGGCAAATGCCAAAGATCCGCAGGGTGTTGAGTGTAACAACTAATTTACAGATACAAAGAAGAGAGGGGAAGTTGCTTCCCCCTTTTTTAGTTTTATTTTGAACATATGCCAACTCAGGAATTAACTTTCAGGGACAAACCCATTAACCTGAACGAACGGGGCGGAAGAAAATGGGTGTACGCAAAAAAACCTTCCGGAAAGTGGTGGAAGCGCCGGACCATTGTTGCCTGGCTGCTGCTGGCATTTTGGGTAGCGGTGCCTTTTATCCGAATCAACGGGAACCCGCTTATTTTACTTGATATCGCCAACCGGAAATTTATCATTTTTGGCGCTATCTTCTGGGCACAGGATACCTTTATCCTGGCCTTGCTGATGCTGTCGTTTGTACTGTTTGTCGTATTGTTTACCGTAACCTACGGACGTTTGTGGTGCGGCTGGACCTGCCCGCAAACCATCTTCCTGGAAATGGTTTTCCGGCGCATCGAATACCTGATTGAAGGCGACTACCGCGAGCGCCACCAACTGGACAACAGTCCGTGGACAACCAAGAAGATCTTCAAAAAGACACTTAAACACGGCATATTTATACTGATTTCGGTGGCCATGACCAATGTTTTCCTGATGTGGTTTATTGGCAGCGAACGCTGGTTGCAGTTGATCACCGAACCCATATCGCAGCATTTCGGAGGCTTCGCCATCATGTTGCTCATTTCGGCAGTGTTTTACTGGATCTACTCGTTTTTTCGCGAGCAGATTTGCACAATGGTTTGCCCTTACGGAAGAATGCAGGGGGTTTTGCTCGATTCAAAATCGATCATGGTTGCCTACGATTATGTGCGTGGCGAACCGCGCGGCGGCAGGGGAAGCGGCGATTGTACCGATTGCAAGCAATGTATTTCGGTGTGCCCCACCGGTATCGACATTCGGAACGGAACGCAGCTCGAATGTATCAATTGCACTGCCTGTATCGACCAGTGCAACAAAATCATGAAAGTGATCGGTAAGCCGCAGGGATTGATTCGTTATACCTCCGAGGCGGCTATTAAAGGCGGCCACTCTTCGGTGTGGAACGCCAGAAACCGGGCTTACACAGTGGTACTTTTTATCATTTTTGCATTTTTTGTTTTCACGCTGGTTTCCCGTCCCGAAATTGAAACAACCATTTTGCGCACTCCGGGACTGATTTACCAGGAACAGGATTCCACTTATTCCAATGTGTACAACATCAAAATCGTAAACAAAACCCACGAGGAAATGCCTCTGGAACTTAGACTTCTCTCGCACAAAGGGAAAATTCAGATGGCAGGGAACTCAATGGTGATTAAGGACCAGGACAAATTCGAATCCACATTTTTAGTGTATATTCAGAAACCGGAAATTACGAGCGATAAAACCGAGATCGAATTTGGAATTTTCAGCAACGATAAGCTATTGGAAAAATATACGACCAGTTTTGTTGGGCCGTAGGAATAAGTTTGCAGTCGCAGTTGACCATAGTTGACAGTCGCAGTTATTAGTTTAGAGAAAATTAGAATCAGTTGATATGAAGAAATTTACGTGGGGGACAGGAATTTTTCTTTTTCTGGTACTGTTTTTAGCAGGATCAGCCGTCTTTATCATTTTTGCATCGCGGCAAACGGTTAACCTTGTTCACAAGGATTATTACGAGAAAGGCGTGGATTATTCCGAAGAAATCAGGGTAAAAGAGCGGTCGAAAGAATTTTTGGATGCTTTGGATATTCAGACCACCAACGAAAGTCTTCTGGTAAACATCGCTCCGGAAGTTGCGGCCAAAATCGATTCCGGAAGCATGTATTTGTACCGTCCTTCCGACAGTAAGAGTGACATTACTCTTTCCCTGGAAGCGCCCACCAGCCAGGTTTCTTTTCTGAAATCGGAACTAAAAAACGGGAGGTACATCCTCAAGTTCTCCTGGTACACCAAAGGCGTAAAATACCAGATACAACGGCCGGTAAACGTACAATAACCTGGACTGACACTTCATTACTAACTTTAGTACAATATAATTGCCATGACAATTCTTTTATCAGCACTTGTACTCGGATTAATGGGTAGCTTTCACTGCGCGGGTATGTGCGGCCCCATTGCCGTTGCACTGCCCCTGCACGGGAACACCGTTTCGCAAAAAATATTTGGAGGCACGCTTTACAATATCGGCCGTACCATCACCTACGGAATAATGGGCGCCGTTTTTGGCTTGCTCGGACAAGGTCTGCATTTAATCGGTTTTCAGCAAAAAGTTTCAGTGCTGATGGGCGCCTTAATGATCATCTCTGTACTTTTTCCGGCACTTTTCAGAAACCAGTACAGCCTCGATAAAAGCTGGTTTTCCTTTGTTGGAAAGCTCAAAAAAACCATCGGAAAAATGTTTGCCATCCGTTCGTTTCAAAGCCTGTTTTTTATCGGAATGCTCAACGGGCTACTCCCCTGCGGACTGGTTTACATGGCCATTGCCGGAGCTATCGGCACCGGAGGCGTGGCAGAAGGCTCTTTGTACATGATCCTGTTCGGACTGGGTACTATACCGATGTTGCTGGCCATCTCGCTGGCCGGAAACATAATGAGCATTGCCGTTCGTAAACGAATCAACAAACTGATTCCCGTTCTTGTGGTAATTGTGGGCCTATTGTTTATTCTCCGGGGCCTGAGTTTGGGAATACCTTACCTGAGTCCGCCCAAACAGAAGATTGAACAAAAATTTGAAAAAAGCCTTCAGTCTGAAGCCGAGGAGCTGCACCAAGAGTCGAAAGGAGATTGTTGTAAGGGAAACATCGAATAAATTATCTGGAAGAAAAAGAGCTCGTACATTGGCTCTGGTTTCCATCTCTAAAATTATGGAAACTTAAAAAGGTATAAAGAAAGTTAAGCTATCATGTAAATCACGCTGGCTTTCATAATTTTACCTTGATACCAAATTGGAAAGCGAACAGAAATGGGATGAAACCACTTTTGTCCAATTCCTTGTCTTCACTCAGATACTTAAATGCCGGCTAATAATTAAACAGACAAATTATTGTAAATGAAACAGAAATTCTTCCCACGCATTGTTTTGTTTATTTGTGTTTTGTTCGTCTTTCATTTTAACTCTACCGCTCAATCTGAAATTGAATGGAAGGATACGATCAGGATAAAAAACAATCTGTTTCCGAATACCCTGCCTCCCGAAGCCTTTCCCCTTTCAACGCTCTTATCTCTAACGCTGAACAAAATGCAGTTATTACCGGATAACTCCCCAACGGTTTATCAGTTCAAACCCCAATCGAAACAGTTTAATACTTTTTCGTTCAGCCAGGCAAAGATTGAGTCTGAAATCCCATCAATCGGATTCTCCCACCAGTTCAACAACACACTTACCTACAGAGACGGAAACAAACTTGTTGCCTCTGCCGGAATTGGGCTTGTACACCAGAACTCCGTTCTAAATGCCCATACACCCAACTACCAGCTAAATTTTCAGGCTTATTTAGAATATGAACTGACAGATTGGGTAAGTGCCTATTTTCACGGCCAGTATGTTACGCCATCGTTAACGGTCGATAATAAATTTATAGATCCGCTCATGCTTTGGAGTCCAATATTTGAACAAACAGAGATAGGAACCGGGCTACAGGCAAAATATAAAAAGGTAAAACTGGATATTGGAATGAAGAAAACGTTTAACACTCAAATCCGCGATTATGGTGTAAAATCGATGCATTCCAAGTTAATCCTCGGTTTTTAAATTGAATGGAATTGTCTTCCGGGAAAATGCTTGTTTAAGAACCGCCCAGTTGAATTTGGCCTTGTGTCTTAACCTGAAAGCAGTTCCCGGAAATGATTATTTTCGCACAGGAAATTTATGAAGAACAAGGAAAATAATAATGCGTGTGTGCATTGCGGAGCCGATTGCGGCAAAGAGCCTGTAATGTGGAACGACCTGCACTTTTGCTGTAACGGCTGTCTTACCGTGTATCAGCTTCTGAATGAAAACAAGCTGTACAACTATTACAAACTGGAAGAAACACCCGGGATAAAAGTTGAAACCACTGAGTTTGGAAACAAATATGCTTTTCTCGACAACGAAGAAGTAAAACAGAAACTCATTTCATTTACCGAAGGCAGCATTTCAAAAGTGAGGTTTTTTATTCCGGTAATTCACTGCGCTTCGTGCATTTGGCTCCTCGAACATCTGCAAAAGCTACATTCGGGAGTAAAGCACTCGTTTGTGAATTTCACCAAAAAGGAAGTCGACATTACTTTCGATGAAAGCCGGATCACCTTGCGGCAATTGGTCGAACTGCTTTCTTCCATTCATTACATCCCGGATTTGTCGCAAAGTTTATCCGATAAAAAAGACGATAAATCATACAAAAAACTGTTGTATAAAATCGGGCTGGCAGGTTTTGTTTTTGTGAATGTAATGACATACAGCCTCCCGGCCTACTTTAACGGCGAGCCACTGAGCGACAAATTGCAGACGCTGTTTAATATCCTCAGCTACATACTCGTAATTCCGGTCACCTTCTACAGTGGCAGCGATTATTACATTTCTGCCTTCAAAAACCTGGTAAAGAAAAACATCAGCATCGATCTTCCCATTGCCTTGGGTATTATCGTACTGTTTGGGGTCACCACCTACGAAGTAATGTCGGGATTGGGCCCAGGATACAGCGATAGCCTTTCTGGACTGATTTTCTTCCTGCTGGTAGGAAAATGGTTCCAGAGCAAAACCTACGAAGCGCTTTCGTTCGAACGAAATTACAAATCGTATTTCCCCATCGCTGTTACGAAAATCAATAAACAGGTAGAAGAAAGTATTCTGCTCGAAAGAATCGACGTTGACGATGTGTTGCTCATTCGCAACAAGGAGCTGATACCCGCCGACTGCGAACTTCTGGAAGGAGATGCACGCATCGACTACAGCTTTGTTACGGGCGAATCTACTCCGGTGACAAAAAAAGCGGGTGATTTTATTTACGCCGGCGGACGACAAATGGGTGGGATTATCCGCATAAAAGTTAAAAAAGAGGTCAACCAGAGTCACCTCACCAAACTCTGGAACCAGGATGCCACTTACCACAAACCCAGCGACACGCTAAAGACCCTCTCCGACCGCATCAGCAAATATTTTACGCTGATTGTGATTGCCATTGGCATTACAGGGTTTACCTTTTGGATGTTAAAAGGGGAAACTCATACGGCCGTTTTTGTTTTCACGGCGGTTCTGATTGTGGCTTGTCCCTGTGCGCTTGCGCTTTCCATCCCGTTTACCTTCGGAAATACCATGCGAATTTTCGGCCGCAAGGGGCTTTACATTAAAAATACCGACGTAATTGAAAAGCTTTCCCACATCAACACCATTGTTTTCGATAAAACCGGCACCCTCACACAACCCAATCAGAATGTGGTCGGATATTCGGGAGAAACACTTTCAGACTCAGAATCGGAAGCTGTTTTCTCGTTGACCAAACAGTCGACCCATCCTCTGAGTGAAGCCTTAAACCAGTTCTTTAACAACCTGACCTACCGCACTCCCGAACATTTTGTGGAAGTAGCCGGGCGCGGAATCTTTGGGAAGGTGAACAACATGGAAGTTCAAATAGGTTCGGAAGAATACGTTACTGGGGCAACAAAGGCTTCCGCCAAAAAATCTTCTACGGTTTATGTTTCCATCAACGGACAGATGAAAGGGCATTATACCATCAGCAATCAGTACCGAAATGGATTGAGTGAAGTTTTAAAGACCTTGAAAAACCAGTTTGGCCTTTACCTGGTGTCGGGCGACAACGACGCCGAGGCTGGCAATCTCTCCACTTATTTCAACAGCCAGCACCTGCTTTTCAACCAAAAGCCGGGAGACAAAGCCGAATTCATTAAAAACCTGCAAAGCAAAGGCAACACGGTTTTAATGACAGGCGACGGGCTAAACGATGCCGGAGCACTTATGCAAAGCGATGTAGCTCTTACCATTGCCGATAAAGCCTATCACTTTTCGCCTGCCAGCGATGCTGTGCTTGAAGCCGGCCAATTTCACCGCCTTGCCGCTTTTATCCGCTTTACGCACACATCGCTCCGCATTGTAAAAATGGCCTTCATTATTTCCTTTTGTTACAACATCGTAGGAATTTCATTTGCCATCAGCGGAAATCTTTCGCCGGTGGTAGCCGCCATTTTAATGCCCATCAGTTCGGTTTCGGTGGTGGCCTTTGCCACTTTTGTTACCCGGCTGGCCGGACAAATGAGGCTAAAATAAGCCACTAGATTCTGCTAGCAAACAGGCAATGGATTACTCAATAAAAAAACAGTTAAGGAATAAATTACTGTATTCTAAATACTTCAGGCAATAGAAAATTAAAAGTTGATAGAAACCCAAAAGCGGCTAAATCAGACCCGATATTTGCACGCTAGTTGGTTGTTTTTATTTTTTTAATTCGTCACTTATTATTTATTAGTTCTTTAATTCTTTCTATTTTTAGCGGTCAAAACCAAATAATAATGATTAACGGGAAAAAAGTTGTAGTTGTACTTCCAGCCTACAACGCCTCAAAAACACTTGAAATTACTTACCAAGAAATTGATTTCGCTATTGTTGACGATGTAATATTGGTGGACGACCTTAGCAAAGACGACACGGTTGAAGTGGGGAAAAAACTGGGAATAAAACACATTGTAATTCACGAACAAAACAAAGGGTACGGAGGTAACCAGAAATCGTGTTACAACAAAGCCCTCGAACTTGGGGCCGATATTGTGATTATGTTGCATCCTGATTATCAATACACACCAAAGCTGATACCAGCCATGTCGAGCCTACTAGGTAGCGGACTTTACCACGTAGTTTTGGGTTCCAGAATCCTGGGAAAAGGAGCCTTAAAAGGTGGAATGCCAATGATTAAATATATCTCAAACCGCGGACTAACCCTTATCCAGAACATTTTAATGAATGCCAAGCTGTCAGAATACCATACAGGCTACCGGGCTTTTACGCGAGAAGTTTTGGAAAAGGTTAATTATAATGCCAATTCCGATAATTTTGTGTTTGATAACCAAATGCTGGCACAAATCTGGTACGCCGGGTACGAAATTGCTGAGATTACCTGCCCCACCAAGTATTTTGACGATGCATCGAGCATCAACCTGAAAAACAGCACGGTATATGCACTGGGGGTTTTGAGAACTTCGGTTCAGTTTAGATTGCAGAAGTGGGGGTTATTGAAAAATAAGATATTTCAACTTTTATAGATATTAAAATAGCCCTCTATGAATAAATTGAAGCAAATAATCACAAAAGAAAGACTGCCATTCACTTTATTAATTTTGTTTGCAGTCATCTTTTTGTCAGCAGGGTTGGCAAATCATTTTTGTTTCAGGTCATTTACTTTTGATTACGGCAACTATAACTTTGCATTTTGGGACTACTCTCATTTTCGGATAAGCTCTATTCCAACTTATCCGGGAAATTTCCTACAAGATCATTTTTCGTTTACCTTATTTTATTTCACACCTGTTTATTGGCTACTCAACTGGTTAACAGGAACATATACATTAATCATTATTCAACATGTTCTAATGGCCGTAGCTGCCTGGTATAGTTATAAACTGGTAAGACTAAAAACAGGCAACCTATGGATTGGAATAGCACTGATTGCATACTATTACTTGCTATTGGGCCGCTTTACAATGTTATCTTGCGATGTAAATCTTGCAGTAATGTCTTCGGCATTTATTCCTATTTTTCTATATTATTTTCAGATACGAAAATATCTTATTGCCTTTATCGTCTTCATTTTAGCACTATTGTCCAGAGAAAATATTCCAATCTGGTTTATCTTCATATTCGTAGTGTTGATGCTTGAGCACAAAAAAGAAAAGAAAGTAGCCTTATTATGTATAGGAGGGATATTGATCTCCTTACTATACTTTATCCTTCTTTTCAAAGTTATAATTCCATCAATAGAGAACGAAGAGAAACAATTTACTTTATTTAATTATTCAGCCTTAGGCGAGAACCCGGGAACAGCATTATTGTTCGTTTTTAAACACCCGATTGAAACCCTCAAATTATTTTTTATCAACCACACAGAAAATCCTGCCAATAATGGGATAAAAGTAGAGTTCTATCTGGTCTATCTAATTTCAGGAGGAATATTGCTTTTATGGCGACCTAAATATTTTATTTGGCTTATTCCTATTGTGGCTCAAAAAGTTCTAAACGATGCTCCTTTACGATGGGGTATTGCGACTTACTACTCAACTGAGATAATTACTCTATTGCCCCTATCGGTTATGTTAACAATATCCGATATAAGAAATAAAAAAGTACAGAATTACCTTACACTTATTACATGTATTGCGGCTTTATCTATGACCATTCACAAAATGGATCGTTCTAATGTGAAAGTTCCTGATGCGTTTATTCCGGCTAAGGAGAAATTTTATGGGAAAAGTTTTTATCACTCTCCTTATCAATTATTAACAACGCACAAACTTATAAATGAAATACCTCTTGAAGCAAAAGTAAGTGCTTCCGACCACCTATTGGCTCATCTTGCACAACGTCAATACATCTATTTGTTTCCAGAGGTGAATGATGCAGAATACATTGTTTTCTCAGTTTTCGACAACTATTTTCTGATGTCGCACATGGAAAATGAAACGCGAAGAAACAAATACTTCAATTCTCCCGAATGGAAAGTGATTAATGAAGCTTTCCCGGTATTTCTATTGAAACGGACTACTAACCTGGACTCCTCGGATAACCATTCCGTCTTTGACAACTATCAAACAAAAACATTGTTTTGTGATTTTGAGAACGTGGATACAACTACAAATCTAATTCTGTTTAACAATACTGACCTGACCGTCGATTTAAAAAACAATCAAAGCACAAATGTCTTCAAAAGCAAGCAAAACAGCCTTGTGTTAAGTAGACAAAATCCTTTTGGAAAAGCTATAAGTTTTAATGCAGAGGCAGGACAAAAATATATAAAGGTTAATGTTTGGGTAAAAGGAAACGAAGAGAAAGCTTTTATTGTCGCCAAATACAACCATATTTTCAACTACCATAGTAATACGGTGACAGAACAGGATGATACAGGATGGAAACAACTTGAGTTAACCTGCTGGTTGCCACGAAAAAAGGATAATAATGAATTCTTTATCTATTTGTGGAATGCAAATGAAGACCCGATTTATTTTGACGACTTAAGTATTACTATTTGGCACGAAAATTAACAGATAATATCAAAAAGTAAAGAGTTAGCTTTGTTAGAATATAAAAGCCGCTTGCTTTTCTTTTACGTTAGAATGCTATTAAAAATTTATCGATAAAATGGATGCAAAAAGATCGTTAATTTTTATTGTCCCTCTTCTCTATGCTTGTTTAGGAATTTATATTCAACAACTTACCGGCTTATATTCGTTGCGTTCAATTGATCCGGAATACATTTACTACATAAGCGGATTGAGCGTTGCCAATGGCCACCTGCAACTGGGCCATATTGATAACCCGGGAACACCGCTTCAGTATTTTCTAGCGCTTGCGTTCAGAGCAATTTACCTTTTCCGCAGTCACGAAGTTCCTTTTATCGAAGATGCATTGGCACATCCTGACTTTTATTTAAATGTTGCCCATTTGTTTTTTGTTGCGTTGATGGGAGGATTTATCTATTTCGCAGGAACTAAAGCCTACAAGAAAACGAAAAGTGTAACTACAAGTATCCTTGTTCAAACCATCCCTTTTTACACCATTACGTTCTACGGAAATCTAGGAAGAATTACGCCCGAAAATTTTATCCCAATTCCTATAATCTTACTGACCCTGCGTCTGCTGTCCGAAACAAAAAAAGAATCGGGTCAAAGCTCCTGGCAAGAAACATTTCAATACGCGGCAATAACTGCATTGGGCTTATCGATTAAACTAACTTTTCTTCCTTTAGCTTTAATTCCTTTTATAATTATCAGAAGTTGGAAAAAGAAAATAGCATTTAGTTTTTCAACTCTCGGTCTGTTTTTTGCCTTCGCATTGCCCGCAACACTTCAGATAAAACGTTTCTGGAACTGGACCAAAACATTGTTTTTTCACAGCGGGCAATATGGTTCCGGGGAAGAAGGTATTCTCGATTTTCAAAAAATGCTGCCCAATCTGCAAAAAGTATGGGAAAACAACCAGCTTTTTGTTATTCTCTCGGGTGGAATGCTGATTACGCTGGTGTTATATACTTTTCTGAAGAAGAAAGAAGATTCATCCATTCCGCAACGAATTGCTATCGCAATAATTGCTGCCATTTTCGCACAGTTTCTGATGATGAGCAAGAACTATGAGCAGCGTTACTTTATTGCCCCACTCCTAATTCCGCTTATTGTTCTTCTGTCCCTGAAGTTAACCCAAGCCTGGCAGCTCAGGCTAAAAGGCATAAATTCATATCCCCTTGTCATTCTTCTTTTTCTGTTTTTTTACACATCCACACAAGTTCCGATCATACGATCGCTTTCGAAACACCTCGACAACGAGAAAGTGAAAAAAATGCCTGCCTATTATCATTTTCAATCTTTCGAAAAAGATGCCATAAAAGTTTTGGTGCCCGGGTACTACAACTGTCCCTCTCCGGCGTATGCCCTCCGTTTTAGCTATGGCTGGGCCGGCAAACAAAAAGAAATCTACAAACCTTATCTGGGCAAATTATTTCCTAATACAGTTATTTATTATTTCTGGGACGGCACATTCAATTCCTGGATAGATGATTTTAAACTGACAACAGAAAAACCGATTCATATTTATTTAGAGCACATAAAACATCTCGACACAATAAAAGAGGTTCTTGAGAAACACATCTCAAAAGAGTTCGAATTGGAACAAACCTTTTACAACGAAGCCTCGAACGAAGCCTTTTACAGCGTAAAGTATCTTATAAACGAATAATTTATTCGCCAAAAACCTTATCCCAGATAACATAGGACTGTTCCGGCAAATTAAAGTAATTTTTGTTGAAATATTTCTGCCCCGATGAAGTATCAAAAGCGGCAGGCATAAAATTCCCGGGATCATCCATTTTTTTCTTAATTTCTTCGGGATTTCGTGCAATAAAAACGGTTAATGGGTCCATGTTGGAATCAATAGTACTGATAATCAACGTCTCAATCCCGTATGCCCAGCAATATGCCAGTGGCAAGCGCTCTACCTGTTTGGGCGTTATAACTAATTTCCGGGCTTCAAGTTTGTTTGCTTCCTCTGCAACCATGTGCAGATCATTAATCCGCTGCGTATATTTGGGCTTGTAATTCCGAATATTAATGTTCATACTCATTCCCAAAACAATAACTCCAATCAAACTCAGAACAAAACGGTATTTGTGCGAATATTTTGTAACAACGGATGCAAATACCAGTGCAGCAAACATCGCGTTCGGAAGGAAAATCTTTTCCATTTGCATATTGGCGTCTCCTTCTTTAAAAGAGGCACAGGCAACAACAAAATAAACAAAGGAGTATAGCACCAAAAATACAGGAACATACCACCTTGTTTTTTTAATTGAAATTGCAATTGCGGCAACCAACAATACTGCATACGGATAATAAATCCACTTAAAATGAAGAATAAAGAACTTATAAGGGTAATAGGTTTTCAATTCCGTTAAAATGGAGAGTGGCGACTCTAGTAGATTTCCGTAAACAGAATTATGCTGATACCCGCTTTTGCTCAGAAACACTTTGAAAGTAAATACTGCAAACAAAATTACAAACGACAGATAAGGATACATGGATTTAAACTTGTTGCGCTCCAGGCTATGATAGGCAATCACAAAAAACAGGGAAAACAATGCAATAGGGTGCGAAACATAACCAAACACAATAAACAAAACATTTACAAATACGATTAACGACTGTTTCCATTTTCCCTGTTTTATTTTAGTATCGGCAAAAGTCAACCAGGCATACAAAGCGATACTGTTTAGCAAAGCAATGGTACTTTCGGATGTAGGCCGAAAGTAACTTTCAGCAACTCCTACAAATGAAATGGCGATAACCGCATAGCCAGCTGCCTTATTTTTAAATACATTGTTTGCCAGAAAAAAGTAGAATAAGCGCACCAATACGAACGAAACAGAATACACACTCAGAAGCGTATCGAGCGGGAGCTGCATACGTGTGGCAAGCACAAGAGGGAACTGATTAATTATGGCAGTATAACGAACGCCCGGATAAAAGAAATCGGCTTTGTTGACAATGTGAAAAAAATAATAGGCGGGATCTGAAATAAGTATTCTTTCTTCTTTTGTTACTAAAGCCCAAACAATCAGAAATACAAAAAACAGGTACGCATACAAATTATAACGATCTAGTTTTTGCCAGATGGATTTATTCATTTTAATTCCGCTTTAATGTGTTATCAATCCTCCTACCGTTCAGCAAGAGACTGCCGTTTTTCTGTTCAAAAATATCAACACCGGCTTCTTTAACGAGCAACTCATCCACAATCAACTCTTTATTTCGCAACACACTGTTGCGCAAGGCAATTGAAATACACTCGTTTGCATTCTTTGTTTCTATGGCAATCTCAATCAATGCCCATTTCCCGTCAAAACCTTTAATGTGTCGGTGCGCATCCGAATAAAAATAATTAGTTACTTCCTGTGTTTCGGGGTTTCGCTGCACCAGTTCAATGGCAGTTCGCAAATATCCGTCTTTTTGATAATCATACATCCAGAAACAGAGCTTAAACTTTTTACCTGCATCAGCTTTCAGCGTATCATTCAAAATGTTTTTCCAGTGCCTGGCAGAATAGTGCAAAGCACCATCTCCACTGTAGGTAATATCCGATTTCTGGTCATCAAAATTCCGGATAATAAAAGCAGACGAAGAATCACTCACCTCAACGCTCTGCACTTCTTTCCATATTTTTTCACTTATTTTTTGCCGAATTTCACTTAAATAATATCCTCTCATTTCCTGCAAAGCTTCTATCGACAAACTTTTCACCTCAACTTTATCGTTTTTAAAAACAGGATCAGAAAAACGGATCAAACGCTGTTCATCTTCATTGGGAGAATAATCTCCATTAATAAGCAGTAAAAAAGGCTTACTCGCGGGTAGATCGGTCAAAAGGGCGTAGGACTCAAATGGCTCAGTTACCAGCGTGTAATTTTTGTACGTTTGAGAGATGGATGTTCGGCTAAGCTGAACAGCGGTTGTTGGCAGACCAGTTTTCAGCGAAGCAATCATCGTCATCTCCTGCATATTGTTTTTGCTTTCGATCCAAATATTTTCTGAACCAACATGAAAATAGGGAATGGGAAGAATCGCCTGATAATCTGCCGGATTAATTTTACTCACCCACTCATTTTGAGGCAAGGAGTTTGAAACGTCCTCCATGTCCGCATTTCGATTCTGAATAAAACGGCTGTTCATGTATATATTCCAATATCCATCGAACAGCAGAAATCCGACGGCTAAAACCGTCAGAACTTTCCACAAGTTACTTTTGTTGTTTTCAACAAGTTTTCTGTACAGGGCATAGAAAACAACGATATTCAGCACATAATAAAATAACCACGAGAACCTGGCCAACGCTCTTAGCTGACGAAAAGGGCCCACATAATCAACCATCCATTCCAACCCAAATATAAAAGGGATTCCAAATGAAAAAAGTAAAGCAATAAATGAAGTCCAGAAAAATGTATTCAGAACAAAATTATCAGTGATCTTAAATGCATTTTTGCGAACGACAATCTTCCTCACAAAAACAACTATTCCAACCAGAAATCCCACAAGAGCCGACACTCCGATAAAAGACAGACTTTCCCAGGGAACATGTTTAAACACGGTTATTACTTCGGGCACAAAACCATAAGGTTTTCCGCTGGGGAGCCAAACACCCGCCGGGTGTCCGCGGTAGGCAAAAAATCCATAAGGATATGCTGTTCTATCAACAACAGAGTCGTAACTGCCAATTAACCATTGGAAAAGTAAAAAGGGTAAAATCAGTTGCATAAAGAAAAATAACAATCCCTTTATTAAGCCAAAACTCCGCTCTTTATTTACAACCTGTGCCAGCAGATAAAGTCCGATGATAAAACCGTTAAACCCATAGAAATACATGTGCATAGCCCCTGAAAAAAAAGTAGCAAGTGCTATTAAACTGGTATTTAGGCAATTTTGCCTTTTATGAAAACGAAGAACCAGGAAAAGCATGAATGGTATCCAGAATATCCAGGACAGAGAGAAATGTCCGCCAAATCGGGCAATTTGCGGCGACAGCAAGCAAATACCCACCGAAACCACCGAAGCATACAGCCAGTTAATATTTAACTCATAAAATATCAGAAACAAAAAACCTGCCGCCAAAACAATCGAAAAAATCATAAGAAGATTCATTATCCCAACAATGTTCCCGCTGATGTCAAAAAAATGGTTGCTGATGAACTTCACCGTGTTGACCACCATCGGCTGGCTTCCGGTAAAAAATACCATCTCGCCATATGGATAATTCATGCCGTCCATACGCATTGCAGAGGAGTCATATTCAATATGATAAATAGCTCCATAATACGCCTTAAAACCGTCTCCGTCAGCTGAATAATAATAGTTATTGGGATTGGAAATAATTTTGCCAAAAAATAAAAAAACAACCGCAATAGCCAACAAAACAGTCAATACATATCCCCTGATTCTAGAGCTCATTATTCAAACAGTGGTTTATTAAGTTTTACAAATTAAAGTATATTTGACAACATAAAACATGCGTCGATGAATATAACCCAAAAAGTTTCGGTAATTATTCCATGCTTTAACGAATCAGAAGGTCTTCTGCTTTTTTACAAAGATCTCAAAAGTCATCTCCCTGAAAAGTACCATTACGAAGTAATTTTTGTAAATGACGGAAGTGCAGATAATACCTTGGAAGTAATCAAAGAGCTTCGGCAAAATGATTCGTCGGTTCATTTTATCTCCTTTTCCCGAAACTTTGGACATCAGAATGCTTTAAAAGCGGGGTTTGATATGGCTTCCGGCAATTGTGCTATTTGCCTTGATGCAGACCTTCAGCATCCTCCAAAACTAATCCCTCAACTTATGGAAAAATGGGAAGAAGGGTTTGAATCTGTTGTTACCAAACGGATTGACCATGATTCCATTTCCGGATTCAAGAAATTAACTTCCAGGATGTTTTACCAACTTACCAATCGGTTATCGGATGTAAAATTGGAGAATGGAGTTGCTGATTTCCGTTTACTGGACAGAAAAGTTCTGGACGCTTTAAAAAGTTTCTCAGAAAACCAGATATTTCTGAGGGCCGTCATTCAATGGCTGGGCTTTAAACAGTGTGTTATTTCCTACAAAGCAGGAGAAAGAGTGGCCGGAGACTCAAAATACACACTAAAGAAAATGTTGTCTTTTGCCTTGTCAGGAATCACGGCTTTTAGTATCAAGCCCTTAAGATTCTCTATTTATCTGGGGCTTTTGTTCGCTGCATTGTCATTTCTCTACGGAGTTTACGCACTGGCTGTATTCCTGTTTACAAACAATGCCCTTCCGGGTTGGACTTCGATTTTAATGAGTGTTCTTTTTATAGGTGGACTAAACCTCTTAATGCTGGGTATTATTGGTGAGTACCTGGGAAAATTATTTATCGAGAATAAAAAACGCCCCAACTATATCATCGCAGAAACTGATTTGAGAATGCACGATTAACTCAAATTTGAACTTTACAGTACATAATTTTTATCGGAGTACGGTTCTATTTCTCATTAAAACCATTTGATTTCTCATAATTAGTTTTCATTTTTAGAGCGCACAAACGCTTTGCTTATGGCTAAATCACTGGTAAACACAAATGCAAAATTTGGCACACTGCCAGTATTTTTAACAGCTTTATCCACCATTTTAGGTGCTATTCTTTTCCTTCGTTTTGGCTGGGCTGTCGGCCAGGTTGGTTTTATCGGCGTAATCGGAATCATCATTCTCGGGCACGTGGTAACTATCCCCACTGCTTTTGCCGTAGCCGAAATTGCTACCAACCAGCGCGTTCAGGGCGGCGGTGCTTATTACATTATCAGCCGTTCGTTTGGGCTGAACATTGGTGGCGCCATTGGTCTTACGCTTTATCTTTCGCAGGCCATCAGTGTCGCATTTTACGTGATTGCTTTTGGCGAAGCTTTCGAGCCGCTTATCAGCTGGATCGCGCAAACCTACGACTTTTACATTCCCGACCGTCGTTTTATCTCCGTCCCCACAATGGCTTTGCTTTCGTTGCTCATTCTTACCAAGGGAGCCAATGTGGGCATGAAAGCCTTGTATGTTGTTGTAGCCGTTCTGCTTACTTCCATTGTCATGTTTTTTATGGGAGACTCGCCCATTAAACCTGCAGAAGTAAATTTCCACCTCACGGTAGCAGACAACCTCGATTTCTTTTACGTATTCACCATCGTATTTCCGGCTTTTACCGGACTTGCTGCGGGCCTTGGACTTTCAGGCGACCTGAAAGACCCTCAAAAATCAATTCCGCGCGGAACACTTTGGGCGACTGTTGTTGGAATGGTAATATATGTTGCAGTAGCCTATAAATTTGCCATTTCCGCCACCCCCGAAAAACTGGTAAGCGACCAATTGATTATGCAGGAAATAGCGATTTGGGGTCCCATCATCCCGATCGGGCTGGCAGCTGCTTCGCTGAGTTCGGCGCTGGGGTCGATCATGGTGGCGCCCCGTACTTTGCAGGCCATTGGCTTCGACGATATTTTCCCGCAAAACCATGTGAACCGTTGGTTTGCCAAAGGTCGCAAAAAAGACAATGAGCCCATCAACGGGTCACTGGTAACTATTTTAATTGCCTTTGTGTTTGTACTGATCGGCGATGTGAATTTTGTGGCGCAAATTATCTCCATGTTTTTCATGGTGACCTACGGTGCCATTTGTTTGATTTCTTTTCTTGAGCACTTTGCTGCCGATCCCGCCTACCGCCCCACCTTTCGCTCGCGGTGGCAAATTTCGCTGATTGGGGCACTGTTTTCCTTCTGGCTGATGTTTAAAATGAACGCCACTTATGCAGCGCTGTCGGTCGTTATCATGGCAATGATCTACTATGTAATTATGCTGAACAACGATGATAACCAGGGACTCAATAAACTTTTCAAGGGGGTTATTTTCCAGTTAAGCCGTCAGCTACAGATAATCCTGCAGCGCGCCGACAGCGAAAAAGACACCAGCTGGCGTCCGTTTGGCGTTTGCATTTCGCACGATACTTTTAAGCGCCGCTCGGCCTTCGACATTATGCGCTGGATTTCGTACAAATACGGTTTTGGCACTTACATTCATTTTATAAAAGGCTTGCTGAATGAAAAAACCACCGAAGAATCGAAGAAAATACTGGACCGGCTGATTCAACTTTCCGCCGGAAGCAAAAACCGGGTTTACCTCGACACCATCATTTCTCCATCGTACACATCGGCTATTGCTCAGGTGGTGCAGCTTTCGGGAATTTCAGGAAAAGGGAACAACCTCATTTTGTTTGAATTTTCGCGCACCGATCCCGGCAACCTGAAAGAGATAACCGGGAATTACCAGATTGTTGAATCGGCAGGTTTCGACATCTGTATCCTGAATACTTCCTACAAAAGCTTTGGGTATAAAAACGAAATTCATATCTGGATCAGTCCCGAAGATTACCAAAATGCCAACCTGATGATTTTGCTGGGGTACATCATTCTGGGCCACCCCGACTGGAAAAAAGGAAAGATCAAGATTTTTGCGCTGTATCCTGAAGAAGGCATCGAAGACAAGCGGCAACAATTGATGGACCTGATCAAAACCGGACGTCTTCCTATAAGCCCGGCCAACATTTCGATGGTGCCTTTTGACTCGGGTAACCGTAAAAATGTGATCTCCAATTATTCGGCCGATGCCGACCTCACCATTATCGGATTTACGAGCGAGGCATTAAAGAATATGGACGAATTCAGCGAAGGCTACAACGATTTGGGAAATATCCTTTTTGTGAGTTCCAACAAGGCCAAAACAATAAACTAAAAAAGCGCTACGTTTTCACACTTGGCAGATTTATTTACCTTTGATTGATCTTAAACAGAAAAAATGGAAAGAATTGCCATATTTCCGGGTTCGTTCGATCCCTTTACCATCGGACACGAATCAGTTGTCAGGCGTGCCTTGCCGATGTTTGACAAGTTGTACATCATGATCGGTTACAACGCCAACAAGAAATCGTTCTTTCCCGTGGAAAAACGCATGAAATGGATCAACCAGGTATTTGCCAACGAACCAAAGGTAGAAGTCAGGCTACACGAGGGGCTAACGGTGGATTTCTGTAAAACGGTGAATGCCCAATACATTCTGCGCGGAATTCGTACGTCTTCCGATTTTGAATACGAACGGGCCATTGCGCAAATGAACAAAAAAATGCATCCCGATATTGAATCCGTTTTCCTGCTCACACTACCCGAACACACGCCGGTAAACGCCACCATCATTCGCGATATTATCTCGCACGGCGGCGACGCCAGTATGTTTCTACCCGAGGGACTTGACAAAAACGAGTTCAAAATTAACGGTTAGTAAAAGTGGCTTTAAACAAATTTTCATTTCTTCTTGTCGTTTTATTTCTGCTGGCAGCCGGGCAGGCGCAGTCTGTTGAAATCCGTTGTCAGAATGCAGAATACGCAAAAAAAACAATCGAGTTTTTTACTTACAGCGACCCTGTTTCGGGGAAAACAGAGACAGCATTTACGCTTCAGTTCGATGCTTCCGGCAAGGCGGTTGCCAACACCGATGTAAAGGAAACAAAATATGTGTTTTCTGATTTTGGAGTATTCAGAGGAATGCTTTTTCTGGAGGCGGGTAAAAACATCGAGCTAAAACTTCCACCCTTTAAAGAAAAGTCGTTTGCCGACGAGAAAAATCCGTACTTCTCACCCGTACCTTTTTGGTTTATCACCGAAAACAAAAATGTCTTAACGGACAAAGTTTCTGAATTCGACCAGTTCTTTAATTACCTCACCGACAAATATTTTAACCAGTTATACATACGCCAGTCTAAAGCAGCGTTTGATTCGATAAAAACCGAACTCGACAAAAAAGTACCCGACACTGCTGCAAAAACGTTGATTTGGTACAAAAATCTAAAGCTAAAATTGATTGAGGCCGATATTTTCAGGATGCGGCCCGAAGCCTATTCTTCTGAACTAAATGCAGTAACCAGTGAATACTGGCTACATCCCGCCTTTATGGAGTTGTTTAATAAAACCTTCGACCGGCAACTGAGTTTTTCTGCACAGGCCATTCGCGGCAGCGAGGTAAAAAAGGCCGTGGAAACCAGAAACCTTCCAGCCGTAAAAAGCTTCGTGGAAAACAAATACAAGGTAAGCGGAAAAATGGCAGAATTGGTCTTGCTAAAACTGCTTCACGATGCTTATTATTCGGATGAGTTTAGTAAAGCGGCCATTAAAGAACTGGTAAGGAACCCTCTTTTTGTCCAGAACAGTAATTCGATCATAAAAACTGCCACTAAAAATATCCTTGACAAATTTGGTTTTATGGCAACAGGAAGCAAGGCGCCTGTTGTTTGCCTGAACGATTTGGACGGGCAAAAAAAATGCACTAACAAAGGCCAGAGTAAATTCAAATACATCGTTTTTGCGGATGTTGAAACACGCGTTTGCCAGGAGCAACTAAAATACCTGAGCCGCATCGACGAACTGTTTAACAAGCACCTGGAAATTTATGTGATACTCCGAAACACCGGGCAAGAAAGCATCCACCACTTTTTTAATGAACAGAAAGTACCTGCGGAAAAGCTAGTGGATACCGACAACGAATTTATCGACCTTTACAAAATACGTTCGTTTCCGCAGTGTTTTTTGCTGAATGAAAAACACGAAGTGGTTTTTGAACATGTAAAAACGCCGCTTGACGGATTTGAACAACAATTTGGAGAATGGCTCCGCAACGAACTTTTTATGCGCCAGCGCAATCAATCAAAATAAAGTATATCAAGAATCCAGAATCGAAAATCGAGCATCACGCATAAATCCGAATCAGGTCTTTTAAATTTTCATAGGTATTCGCCAGCACTTCATCCAACTCAGAGCGATGAAACCAGCGTACTTCGGTGATTCCTTCGTCTGTTTCCGGCAGCCCCTCGCTTGCTCCGTCGTATTCCATTTCAAACCAATGCGTCGGTTTAAAAACCCATTTTCCTTTTGTATCCGGGTAAGGCGATTGGTAAATATGAAAAGTCGAAGGCAAAGTTTTCACAATCGCATGTCCGCTGATTCCGCATTCTTCTTCCACTTCGCGCAACGCAGCCTGCGATGCGGATTCTCCTTTATCAATCTTCCCTTTTGGCAAGTCCCATTTTCCGTTTCTGAAAATAAAAAGAATCCTGTCCTTTCGTTTCACCACTCCACCTGCTGCCTCCACATTCAGCAAGGCCGATTGAAAGAACTGAAAGGCTTTCTCCGGATGTTCATGTTCTATAACAGCCTCCCGGCATTCTGTCTTAAGCAGGCTTTCCAGGTATGTTAACACCTCCGAACCATCAGTAAAAGCGGGTGAAACAGAGCTTGTTTTCGCAAATGTTATCATCGCAGGCGAGGAAAACACAATCCTCTTTTCATTCAAAAAAACTTTATACTTTTGCATCGAACAAAATAGCATTTATCATGAAGTCAACTCAAATCGAAGTTACCAACCGACTGTTAGAAATCAACACCATAAAGATACAACCCAACAATCCTTTTACATGGGCTTCCGGCTGGAAATCGCCGATTTATTGCGATAACCGTAAGATTTTGTCTTACCCGGAAACGCGCACTTTCATCCGCGACAAGTTTGTGGAAGTAATCCGTGAAAAATACCCGGACGCCGAAGTGATTGCCGGAGTGGCAACCGGCGCCATTGCCATGGGAGTATTGGTGGCCGAACAAATGGGCTTGCCCTTTATTTATGTTCGCTCGTCGCCAAAAGGACACGGCTTGGAAAACCTGATCGAAGGCGACCTGAAACCGTTTCAAAAAGTGGTGGTGATCGAAGACCTGGTATCAACCGGGATCAGCAGCCTGAAAGCTGCCGAAGCAGTCAACAATTTTGGTGGCGATGTTGTGGGAATGGTTTCCATTTTCACCTACAACTTCCCGCATGCCAAAGAAAACTTTAAGAAAGCCGGCATCGAACTTACTTCGTTAAGCCGCTACCAAATCCTGATTGACCTGGCTCTTGAAAAGGGAGAAATCACCCAAGATCAGGTTGAATCGTTGATGGGATGGCGCGAAGACCCGGCCAACTGGGGAAAATAATTTTAGAACTTTATCAAAAACAGATAGATCCCGCTCCCGGTAACAACCGGGACGGGATTTTTTTTCAAAAGCAGACAGATGGGAGTTAACAAATACGTAAGCGACGTAAAAACAATCGGACACAACCAGCAAGTTGTATTTAATTATTTGTCGAATTTCGAGAACCTGGCAGGCTACATGAATTCAGGATTGATTGAGCGTATCACCGAAAAAGTGCCGCAGATAAAAATCACCGAATTTCAGTCGGACCGCGATTCCTGCAAATTCAACATTACCGGGCTGGGTGTTGCCGAGATCAAAATCATCGACCGCGAACCGTTTAAATCCATCAAAATTGAAAGTTCCGGTGGACTTCCGCTAAGTTTTACGTTCTGGATCCAACTGCTTCCGGTGGATGAATACAACACCAAAATGCGCCTGACACTTCATGCCGAAATGAGTATGATGATTAAAATGATGGTGGGCAACAAACTGGAAGAAGGCCTTAATAATCTGGCCGATACATTGACTAAGCTTCCGTATCAATAGAGCAAACTATAAGGACTGAAGGACTGAGGGATTGAATTATATGAGAAATGCTTGAATGCGAAAATGCTGTAATGCTTGAATAAGTTTACAGTCGCAGTTGCCAGTCGCAGTTTGGCAGTTTTACAATTTAGCAATTCATCAACATTGAAGCTTCAACATCTGCCAGATTAAAAGAGAAGCATCTTACTAAAAAATATACTCCACTTCCTTAAACATATATTCCGTGGTTTTCCCGGAACGGTCTTCCAGCTGAAGTTGCCCGAATTCACCGATTCCGGAAATCCTGGCCTCGAATAGCTGCTTGTTTTTCCGGAAGTTTCTCCATTGGTTAAAGCCAAAAAGTTTGCTTCGATATGCTTCGTCAATTTGCTGAAACTGTCCTGCTTCCAGAAGCGCGTACCACTTTTCAAAATGCTGAAAGAACCCTTTTAACACTTCCTTCGTATCGTAAATTTTTCCGTTCAGCTGCTGCAGAGAAACAGGATTGGGTGCCTTGGAATGAAACACCAACTGGTTCAGGTTAAGTCCGATTCCGATAATCGAAGAATCGAGCGTCGAGCCTTTAATCGAATTCTCGATCAGAATTCCGGCCACTTTACGATTTCCGATGTACATGTCGTTGGGCCACTTAATTGAAACATCATTTACTTCCGGCATTAACAAATCTACTAAAGAAAGGCTGACAATTTTTGATATCAGAAACTGCTTGCCTGCCTCCAGGAAATCAGGATGCAGAATAACACTGGTTAACAGGTTCTTTCCTTCCTCACTTTCCCAGAAATTACCCGGCTGTCCCTTCCCCCGGGTCTGGAAATGTGCCAAAACGACAGTGCCATTTGCGACCCCGTCCGAAACAAGTTGCTTGGCATAGTTGTTGGTACTGTCGACCTCGTCTAAAAAGATGATATTTCGGCCCATTAAAAACATTTGAGGATCAAAAGTAAACCATTCTGACAAAAAATGGTTAATGGACAAAAAGATTATCTTTGTAAGGTTCAAGATTAATTTATGAAGCAAAAAAAAGCAGAAACAGATAAACTAACAGAAGCAATCCTCGAAGGGATACAACGTTTAAAAGGAAAAAAAATCACAATTATTGATTTAGAGAGCATCAAGCATACCGAATGCAGTTCTTTCATAATTTGTCACGGAACATCCTCTACACATGTTGATTCCATTGCACATTCGGTGGAAGCAACCGTTAAGGAAATGCTCGGAGAAGATGTTTGGCACAGAGACGGATACCGGAACGCTATGTGGATTTTGTTGGATTACGGCGATGTTATGGTACATGTTTTCCAGGAAGAACCCCGTCAGTTTTACAATCTCGAAGGCCTTTGGGCCGATGCAAAATCAAGAACAATAGAAGAAGATTAATACGTATCATGGCAGAAAACAATCAGAATAACAATCAAAAACAACAAAATGGGAAAGACAATCCTTTCGGACGTTTTTCTCCCAATAAAAAAGGCGATGGAAAACCGCCGAAATTCAATGCTTACTGGATCTACGGTATTATTGCCATCGTATTTCTGGTGGTTCAGTACTACATCAGTTACAGTCATGGTCCCATTGACACCAACTGGGGCGAAGTAAAACAGATGATTGAAAACGGCGACGTTGAGCGCCTGGAGGTGATCAACGAAAAAGAAGCCAATGTCTACATCAAAAAAGACCACTTAAAAAACTACGAAGATAGATTCCAGGGGAATTTCTCAAAGCCTGCCGAAGTGGGTCCTCATTTCACCTTTAAAACAGGTCCGATTGAGAAATTCGCCACCGATTTAGCCAAAGCACAGGAAGGAAAACCGGACGAAATTCTCCCTTCGTACAAAGACGAAAATAACTGGCTCCGTGATATTCTTCTTTCGTTTGGGCCCTTTATCATCATCATTTTACTCTGGTGGTGGATCTTCCGCCGGATGAGCCGCGGTGGTGCCGGTGGTGGTGCCGGTGGTATTTTCAACGTAGGAAAATCGCAGGCAAAGATATTTGACAAAGACCAACGTGTTTCCACCACATTTAAAGATGTGGCCGGGTTGGCAGAAGCCAAGCAGGAAGTGGAAGAAATTGTGGAGTTTTTGAAAAATCCCGCAAAGTACACCAAACTGGGAGGTAAAATTCCAAAAGGAGCTTTGCTGGTAGGCCCTCCCGGAACAGGAAAAACCCTGCTCGCAAAAGCAGTGGCAGGTGAGGCCAACGTACCTTTCTTCTCGATGTCGGGTTCCGACTTTGTTGAAATGTTCGTAGGTGTTGGAGCATCGCGTGTGCGCGACCTGTTTAAACAAGCCAAGGAAAAAGCACCTTGTATTGTTTTTATTGATGAGATTGATGCCATCGGGCGTGCCCGTGGACGGAACCCCAACATGGGATCGAACGACGAGCGCGAAAACACACTGAACCAGTTGCTGACCGAAATGGATGGTTTTGACACCAACAGCGGGGTAATTATCTTGGCAGCTACGAACCGTGCCGATATTCTAGACCGCGCGTTGATGCGTGCCGGACGTTTCGACCGTCAGATTCACGTGGAGCTTCCCGATTTGAACGAGCGTACCGAGATATTCAGGGTTCACTTGCGTCCGCTGAAACTGAGTGAAGACGTAAAAGTTGATTTTCTGTCGAAACAAACGCCCGGTTTCTCGGGTGCCGATATTGCCAATGTTTGTAACGAAGCAGCCTTGATTGCCGCCCGTAAAAACAAGGACTCGGTAACCAAACAGGATTTCCTGGATGCCGTTGACCGGATCATTGGCGGACTGGAGAAAAAGAATAAAATTATTTCGCAGGAAGAGAAAAAGACCATTGCATACCACGAAGCAGGGCACGCCACCATCAGCTGGCTGCTCGAATATGCCCACCCGCTGGTAAAAGTTACCATTGTTCCCCGCGGGAAAGCGCTCGGTGCTGCCTGGTACCTGCCGGAAGAAAGATCCATCACCACCAAGGAACAACTTTTGGATGAGATGGCCTCTGCACTGGGTGGACGTGCGGCAGAAGAAATTGTTTTCGGAAAAATTTCGTCGGGCGCACAAAACGACCTTGAGAAAATTACCAAACAAGCCTATGCCATGGTAAGTATTTTTGGGATGAGCGAAAAGGTAGGAAATGTAAGCTATTATGATTCTACCGGGCAATCAGATTACTCGTTTACAAAACCTTACAGTGAAAAAACCGCTGAACTGATCGACGAAGAAGTAAAAATACTGATAGACGCACAGTACGAAAGAGCCAAACAAGTTTTGCGCGACAATGCGGAAGGACACAGTAAACTGGCCAATTTATTGCTCGAGCGTGAGGTGATCTTTAGCGAAGATCTGGAAGAGATTTTTGGAAAACGTCCGTGGGAGAAAAAGCACCTGATTGGTGAAAATGGCAACGGCGATAGCAAAACGCCTAAAATTTCCACTGACGAACCAAAGGACGTTCAAGACACTGAAACAGAAGTTTTACCTGAATAAAGATGACTTCGGCCCGGGAGGAAATATTAAACAGGCTTCAGCAAGCCACTCATCCGGAGCCGGACGAAATACCCGATTTTAACACTCCCGTTTATTTTCCCATCGATCAGCCTTTGGAACTGGCTTTCAAAGAGAACCTGGAGAAAATAAGCGGGAATGTTGTTTTATGTGAGTCTGAAACCGATTTGTACAAGCGCCTCAAAAAGTTTCTTGAAGCATTTTCTCCGGAAAAGATTTACTGCAACGAAACCCTACTTCAGCAAGGATTAAAAGAAAACGGGATCGGCTTTTCCAGCGGTTCTGAACTTCCTTCAGATCTGGAAGCGGGTATTACCAGTTGCGAATTTCTGATCGCACACACCGGGTCAGTGATGGTTAGTTCTGCCATTGAAGGCGGTCGCCGGATGTTTGTTTATCCTCCGGTTCATATTGTGATTGCCCGAAAAGATCAGCTGGTTGCATACCTTGACGAGGCTTACACTGCCATTCAAAACAAATATAAGGACATTCTTCCCTCCCACATTGCGTTGATTACCGGGCCTAGCCGGACTGCCGATATCGAAAAAACACTGGTAATGGGAGCGCACGGGCCGCGTGCAATACATGTATTTATCGTTTAATTGATACAATTATCCAGCATAGCCATATTTTCTTAACTTTACGCCATGGAAAAAGGATGGACTGAAGTTTATATGACGGCGATTGAATACGAAGCTGAAATGGCGAAAGACATTCTGGCAAATGCCGGCATTAAATCAGTTATTTTAAACCAACACGATACAGCTTACCAGTCCTTCGGGGAATTCATTTTATATGTGTCGGAAGCCGATTATCAAAAAGCTGTTGTGTTACTCAAAAATCTAAAGGAAGGTGAGTAACTTAACAAAACGATCGATCTGGGGCCTGATCTATGTAGTTGTGATGATGGGCGGCCTTTTGTTTCACCCTATCGCGTTTGCCGTGGTATTCGGAACACTTTTATTTTTTACCCAATACGAATTTTATGCGCTGGTTGAAGCCGCGGGACACAAAATTTCCCGCCTGCCCGGCACTTTAATGGGCGTATTCTATTTTCTGATCTGCGCCGGTATTGCCAATAGCTTACTTCCCAAATCCCTGCTACTCATTTGTATCCCCATTATTCTTTTAATGTTTATCATCGAATTATTTCGCAGAAACCATAATACGCTGGAAAGAAGCGGACTCACCGTACTTGGCTTTATTTACATCGCCATCCCGTTTGCACTGATGAATTTTATTGTGAACAGTTCGCTAAACGGGCAAACCAATGTTTACTATCCCTGGATCATGGCCGGCGTTTTCCTCATCTTGTGGACAAACGATTCGTTTGCCTACCTGATCGGAACCCGTTTTGGAAAACACAAAATGTGTACGCGCATTTCGCCGGCTAAATCGTGGGAAGGATTGATCGGAGGTGCTGTGTTTGCCATTGTCATGGGAATCGTGAATGCGGTTCTTTTCCAGGCAGTGGATATGCTTAGCTGGATCGTTATTGCAGTTTTGACCGTTGGTTTCGGTACGCTGGGCGATCTTTTTGAATCCAAAATAAAGCGGGAGATTGGCACCAAAGATTCGGGAAATATCCTGCCGGGACACGGCGGTTTTCTCGACCGTCTCGACAGTCTGCTGTTTGCCATTCCCGTCGTATTTATCTGGTTAATGCTTTCAGGAAAATTTTAAGACATGCGATCAATTATTCGTCAAATACCCAATTTCATCACCCTGATGAACCTTTCGTCGGGAGTACTTGCCACCATTTTTGCCATCGACGGACACCTGATCTGGGCCGGAATTTTTATCTGCCTGGCATCGGTTTTCGATTTTATGGATGGTTTCGCGGCTCGCCTTTTAAAGGCTTATTCCGAAACAGGAAAAGAACTCGATTCGTTATCCGATGTCGTTTCCTTTGGTGTGGCGCCCGGAGCTATTTTGTTCACCTTGCTTGAATTCTCACTTTTCGGGAAAAACCAACCCATTTACGAAATAAGTGCCAACTGGTACCAGTGGATAATTCTTTTTTCGGCACTGCTGCTACCTATTTTTGGTGCCATTCGTTTGGCCCGCTTTAACGTACTCGCTGGCGACGAACCTTTCTTCCGCGGCCTGCCCATTCCCTCCAACGGAATTTTCTGGGCTTCTCTGGCGCTGATGCTGGAGTTCCCCAAATACCACGATTACTTCGAAATGATTTATTCCACCAAAAACCTGGTGATTCTCGGCGTGTTTATGGCCGGAATGATGGTGATCAACCTGCCCATGTTTTCACTCAAAATGAAAAACCTGAAATGGAGCGATAACTGGTACCGCTATGTTTTTGTTTTACTGGCCGTCGTTCTGCTTGCCACGTTAAATGTTTACGGACTGGCCTTAACCATTCTGCTTTACATTATACTTAATGTGATTTTTTACCTGGCAAAAGTTAAGCTCTAATCTTTCTTACTTATCAATCCTGTTTTGCGTGGGTAAAATACTTGTCCACAGGAGACTGTTTTGCTGATTTTTTTCCCGTCTGATTTTTCGGGCAGATTTCAGCTTCGTATATAATACCAATTGTTTTTCAGAGTGAGCCTTATGCGAAACTCTGGAATTACAATGGTTAATGCCGATAGACAATTGAAGAGGCTTTAAGAGCGCAGCGAATTTAAGGCTCAATTCAATTGCTAATCGGTATAATTGGCTGATTTTAAGAAAAGAAAAGCCTCTGAAAACGGAAGAAATATTTTCCCGAGGGAAAGATTAATAATACGCCATGACAAATTGACTTCCGAAACCAGAGGCTAATATCTTATATAACACGCTTTAGCAAGTGTCATTTTTTACACTTGTAACATAGTTAACAACAAAGGGGGAAAGTTGTTTTTAAATCAGAAAATAAATTGAATTTTTCTATTTCAATGGAGCGGCAAATTTTAATACATCCGCTTCCGTAATTTCATTGTTGCAAAGAATGATCAGTCGCTCAATCACATTCCTGAACTCGCGGATATTACCGGTCCAGTTAATTCTTTGCAACTCCGCAATTGCATTTTCACTGATTAACTTTTCAGGCATTCCGTACTCGCTGCAAATTTGCTGAATAAAATGGTTCGCCAGCAGCGGGATATCTTCCAGTCGTTCGTTCAGCGTCGGGACCTTGATCAGAATTACACTTAGGCGATGATAAAGGTCTTCGCGAAAATGGTTGTTGTCGATTTCAGCTGAAAGGTTTTTGTTGGTAGCCGCCACAACACGCACATCTACTTTAATTGCCTTATCACCTCCTACCCTGCTGATCTCGTTTTCCTGCAGGGCACGCAAAACTTTTGCCTGTGCCGAAAGACTCATATCTCCAATTTCATCCAGGAACAAAGTACCGCCGTGGGCTTGCTCAAATTTTCCTTTACGTTGTTTTACCGCCGATGTAAAAGCGCCTTTCTCGTGGCCAAACAATTCGCTCTCGATCAACTCAGAAGGAATCGCAGCACAATTCACTTCCACAAACGGGCCGGAAGCGCGGTTGCTCTGCTCGTGAATACGACGAGCCACCAGCTCTTTCCCCGAACCATTTGCCCCGGTAATCAACACACGGGCATCGGTAGGCGCTACCCTGTCGGCCATATCCAGAATATCGGCAATGGCTTTTGATTCGCCAACAATCTCGTATTTTTTACTGACCTTCTTTTTTAGAATTTTCGTTTCTGTTACCAGCGTCGATTTATCCATCGCATTGCGGATGGTAATCAGCAGACGGTTCAGGTCAAGTGGTTTTTCGATGTAATCGTAAGCTCCCTTTTTTATTGAATCAACAGCTGTATCAATGTTACCATGACCCGAGATCATCACCACGGGTGTATCGGGAGCCAGCACTACCATACGTTCCAGAACTTCTATTCCGTCGAGTCCGGGCATTTTAATGTCACACAAAACAATATCGTATTCCGCAGCACGAATCATTTCCAGGCCCTTGTTTCCATCTTCCGCCAGATCAACTTCATACTTTTCATATTCCAGGATATCTTTCAGGGTGTTCCGGATGCTTCTTTCATCATCAATTACGAGGATCTTTGACATTTCGCTTTAATTTTTTGAGAATGTAAAAATAATTCTAGTTGCCCGTAATCAAAAATGATTCCAAACAATACCAGGTCCCGAAAATTACTGAATTAAATTGGGATACACTGCCCGCAAATGCTTTTAAAGTATTCACAACCGATCTCTTCACGGGCAGCATTTTTATTGGTTTTAACCGACCAAACTTAAATGCCTGATTTTTTCAAAATTCAAAATTGAAATCCGGTTCCCCTTTAAGTCCACAATCTTTTCGACCGTAAAATCCTTGATCACGCGCGATAAACTTTCCTGCGACATATTCATAATCGCGGCCATGTCTTTTTTCGACAGCGGAACACTGAATTCCTTTCGTTTGTATATTCTCAGGCTCAGGCACAACAATAAATCGGCAAACCTTCCGTGTAGCTGTTTCAAGGTTAAACACGCCATCCGGTTATAGGAGAAAAGTGTTTCTTCGTTCAGCAGGTTTAAAAGTTGGGAGGCAAACATGGCGTTCTCCGACAGCAACGATTTAACAGCATTCAGATCGAGCAAACAAACGCTTACATCGTCGTAGGCAGTTACTGAGTAGGGATAAATCCCTTGTGAGAAAAGCGCCTGCAACCCGATCATTTTCCCTTTGCTTTCGAGCGATAAAACCAGTTCTTCTGTACCGTGCTCCCGGTACACCTTTACCAGCCCCGACTTGATATAAACGATATGCGCCGCCAGGGCTCCCTGTTTAATGATGGTTTCCCCTTTTTTAAACGTCAGCTCTACTCTGTTCTTGTTGATCTGAATAAGCTCATCTACCGATAATTCTTTAAACGGCAATGATTTACATTCACAATCAACACACTTCTTTAAAATTTTACCTTTTAACATATTTATATAACTACCTGCGTGAATATAAGAATTTCATTTTCTTTTTCTTCTTAGATCAATCATATATTTGATTTTAATCAAAATATTTTCTGAGCAACTCAAAATCTCCTTTTGAGCAGCTTCTACCGACCTTTTTCTTTTTTGAACAAACCGAGATTTAGCTTTGACAAGTTGAATTTATTCAATATCAAAATTCTAAAAGACATGGGAAAGGCAGCGAATGCACTACTTTTTATATGGAGGTATATCTCCCCTATTTCCTGGCTTCTGACCAGGAAGTCCAACTCCTGTTCATTCAAACACATCCCAAAAAATCAACAAGCAAGTACAGTGACAGCACTACACATTATATAATCTAAAACTATGTACAAATGAAAAAAGACCTATTTCTTACACTACTCGTTGCCTTGTTTGCAACACTAACCTTTACCGGCTGTAAAGAGGACATAACAGATTCGGAATTGGGAAACTATGAAGTTTTGACCACCTATCTAAAATCCAACAACCTTGATATCAGCACAGTTACCAGTGGCTTTGTAATGCCTGCCCCTGCTGACGGTAATTTAAGTGCCAAGTGGATCATGGATATCCGCAGTGCTGCCGATTTCGCAACAGCACACATCGCAGGAGCCCACAATGTGCCTTTTGCCGATATTCTTACCACAGCAGCAACCGCCGATAAACCTATCCTGGTAGTTTGCTATACCGGACAAACCGCATGTTATGCCACATCGCTCTTGCGCCTGTACGGTTTCTCGGATGCCCAGGCATTGAAATGGGGAATGAGCGGATGGAACAGCCAGTTTGACAAATGGACGGCGAACTGCAAAGACCTTACAACCGAAAGCAACTGGACAAGTACTGCTACCGAAGCAGGCTCATTTGATATGCCCTCGTGGACCAGCCCAACGATTGACGGCGCCTCACTTTTAAAAGAAAGAGTGGAAGCGGCTGTAGCAGCTGGTTTCAAAACGGCTGCGGGAGCCGATGTGTTGGCAAGTCCTGACAGCTATTACGTCAATAATTTTCTTTCGGAAGCCCACTACACCGGTTTCGGACATGTGAAAAATGCCGTCAGGGTAAACCCGCTGAGCATCGACGAATGCGCCAAACTTGACCCAAATGCAAAAGTGGTTACTTACTGCTACACCGGGCAAACGTCGGCAGTTGTTACGGCTTACCTGAATGTACTTGGGTTCGAGGCCTACAGCATGACCTTTGGCTTAAACGGAGTCACTACCTCCAACCCGTTCTGGACATCAGGCAACGTTTCCAACCACTGGGGCCACGATTCAAAATCAAAAGACCTACCAACAGTTTCCAACTAAACCAGCGATATGTACAAACAGAATGTACTTCCGGTGTCAAAATCATCTAATAAATATTCGACTATGCAAAACAAAATATTTTTCATGCTTGCCATTGCGTTGTTTCTCCAGATCAACGCTTTTGCGCAGGGCTGTGCCGAGCCAAAATCTGCTGACGGAGTAAATGTATTTGGATACCTGCAAACCCAATACGACTACTTCCTTTACGATGAAGCTGAATCTACCTTTGGCTTTAACCGTGCCAGGATTGGCGTGATGGGAAACATTCCCTACGATTTCAGTTACTACGTGTTGCTGGAAACCAGTCCGTTCAAAAAAGACGGCCCCAAAGCCTATTTGCTGGATGCATTTATTACTTACAACCGGTTTTCGTATGCAAAACTGAGCATGGGTTCGTTCAAGTCGCCTTTCGGGCTCGAACTGAGCACCCCGTGCAGCGGCTTACATACCATCAACCGCTCGAAAGTGGTGAACGAACTAACGGCTCCCGACCGCGATATGGGAATTATGTTACTGGGCGGTTCGGACACTACGCTGATTAAGTATGCCATAGCGCTGACAAACGGTCCCGGGCTGCTGGTAGCCGATCAGGATAATTACAAGGACCTTGTGGGCCGCGTTATTGTTCAGCCTGCAAAGTGGATGCACGTTGGCGGTAGCTTTAAAACAGGAAAATCGAAAAACGAAGACCCGACACTCGGAGACGATACCCGCCTAAGACTGGGTGCCGAGTTTGAAGTAAACGTTGCCAATTTCCTGGTTCAGGGAGAATACATTTACGGGAAAGACAAAGGCTCGTACACTGTTGGTGGCGGTTGTGGCGGCGAACCTGCAATTGTACAGGGAGATGTGAAACGTTCGGGTATGTTTATCATGGCTCTTTACAATACTCCCTGGAATTTGCAACCGGTAATTAAATACGAAAATTACAACGACGACCTAGACGCCACACACAACCTTGAGCAGGTAACAACGGTGGGTGTTAATTATTTCTTCAACGACTGGACCCGTTTACAGGTTAACTATGAATACGCTGCTGAACAGGCCAAAGAAATTAAGAACGACCGCATAATGGTTCAACTTCAGGTTAAATTTTAGTGCTACTGCCGGCAAAAAAGCAGAGGCTTAAATTTTAATGTGTAAAATTAGCCAACGGGTGTACCATCCATTGGTATGAACATTACGAAACAGATGAAATACGAATAATTACAAAATTTTAAACGAATGAAACAAAGTAGATACCTTCTGTTGGGAATAGCGTTTTTCCTGACATCATTGATTTCGGCACAGGCACAGGACCTTATTTCGGTGAACGAACTGGCCAAAATCTCTAAAAACACCGATGTGGTGGTAGTGTGGGCAGGTGATGAAGATGGCTACAAAGTACACATCACAGGTGCTGTTAGCATTCCGCACACCTCGCTTTGCAACAACGACCCGGTCCGTAACCTGATCAAACCTACAGCTGAAATGGCCAAAATACTGGGAGAAAAAGGTGTTTCCACCGATAAAACCATCGTGGTTTACGACGAAGGCTCGGGCAAATACGCCAACCGGATGTACTGGATGCTCAAATACCTGGGAGCACCCAACGTAAAAGTACTCGACGGTAACTTTAAAGCCTGGAAAGCCGGAAGAAAACCGGTTACCGGTTCACCGTCGAAAGTTACGGCCACTACGTTTAATGCCAAACCCAACGCGGCCCTGCTGTCCAATATGGATGAAGTGAAAAAGGCAATCGGCAACCCGGCTTATGCTGTGATCGACGCCCGCACCGCAGAAGAATTTGCCGGCACGGCTGAAACCGAGCTTCGCAAAGGGCACATCCCGGGAGCATCGAACATCAATTACGAAACGCTTCTCGACAGCAAGGGAATGCTCAAATCAAAAGAAGAATTACAATCAATTTTCAAAGCCAAAGGTATTACTAGCGACAAAACAGCCATCGTTTACTGCGAAACCAGTGTACGCGCCTGTGTGCTTTACACGGCCCTAAAAACACTGGAATACCCAAAAGTAAAAGTTTACGACGGAGCGTATTTAGAGTGGCAGGCTACCGCATCCAATACGGTAGAATAGCCTTTCACATGTCTTAGTGGCGCCAGGTGAGACCTGGCGCTTTTTTTATGCTCTTTCCCCTTGGCCGGTGCATCGTGTTTCGTTTATAAAAGCGCGGGGTGGAGAGCCAAGGGCCGCGAGCAAAACACGGCAATACGGCAACAAATCCCCTTCAGATTGCTTCTCCGTCCGTCGGCTGACGGACGAATCGCAATGACGTCCGTTTTTGTTTTTCGTTTGGCAGCGGACATCTTGTGTCGTGACTGGAAATTGTCAGCTGCTGTCCGCTGCCGGAACACCCCCTCGTTGACGTCATGGCGAGCCTGCGAAGCCAACTCTTTCAGGAAGCTTGGAGCGAAGAGCATGGAGCAAAGGGCAAAGAGCGCAACTCTGAACACTAAACTCTGAACTACAAGCTTCGGGCAAAATACAATTGACACTGCTTGTTGAACACTCTCCATTACCCTCAAACCTAATCGCTTCAACCTGAGAAAGAACCACCTCAACTCAGGAAATGACCATTTCAACTTGAGAAATAACCGCTCTAACTCGAGAAATACCTGCTGCGAGTCGGGAAATAAGCGCTCTGACTTGAGAAATACCTCCTGCAGGTCAGGAAATAAGCACTTCATGTCGAGAAATAACCTATCTACCTCGGGAAATGACCACTGCAACTCAGGAAATGACTGCTTTTGGTTCGGAAATAACCGCCTTGAGTTAAGAAACAGGTGCCTGAGATCAAGAAATTATTTTTGGCACAAATTTGCTTTTTATCTCATAAAGTGCTAACTAGTAGTATCATTCCAAAATTCTCAAACCATGAACAAAATCCAAATTAACAAAAAAGAGATGTACGATACAGTATCGTCGTGCCTCGACAGTAAGTCGGCTCTTTGGGCATCCATCCCAAAAGTTGGCGAGTTTAAAAATCAGTTTTCGGCAGTAATTGCCCAAATCGAAACGGTGCAGTATGCCCAACAGCAGGCACAGGTATTTTTGGGTAAAAGCAAAACACAAATTAAAAGTGTGGTGGCACAAAAAGCCGATATCCTGAACGATAGCCTTGAAGCCTTTGCACTGGTTACCGGCGACGAAAAACTCAGGGTTAAAATGAGCGCCACCTACTCTGATTTGTACAAGATGCGCAACGCTGACTTTGGTCCGGCAGTGCAAGCCATAATAGCGGCCGCCGAAGAAAACATGGAAGTTTTAACGGCCGAATACGGTGTTACTGCCGAACAAGTGGAAAGTTTAAAAACCGATTTAGATGAATTTCTGGCAATTAACGGCCAGCCACGGGCCTACCAGGTGGCGTCGGTAGAAGCTACCAAAGGCCTGGAATTACTTTTTGAAGAGGCCGACCAAATATTGAACAACCAACTCGACAAAGTAATGAGCATTTTTAAACGGCGCGACCCGGGGTTTTACAACGGGTATCTCGCTGCGCGGGTTATCGTGGACCGATAATTCCCGATAGTTTTAAAGGTTAATAAATGAATGGGCCCGGTTTTCCGGGCCTTTTCTTGAGGAAATTAATAAGAATAATAAAAGAGGTAAGACCTTTCAGTACATCTCAATATGGTATTTATAAGAAGGTCTTTCTTTATATACAAATTAATTAGCGATAAGCTTAAAAACGTAAAATCAAAAACAATGGAAAAACAACTTCAAGATTTAGAATTAAGAATTGAAAAATTAGAGCAATTATTAGATGAAAATCAATTCGCTCCCGAAGAGATGGAGTTTGAAATATTCAAACCAGAAGCAATTAAACTGCAGAGTTTAACTATAAAAACAACAGGGAATCATAGAAAGTGGCGAGAGACTAGAGACTTAAGAGGAGCAATCAAATATTCAAATTGGGCTGTCACTGTTTCGATAGTGAATGAAAATGGAACTGCCGTTAAATGTGATTGGATAAAGTTAAGTAACTGTAATTACAGAATAAAACAGAACCCTATTGCAGTTGAAGCTTCAAGTATCAGTTTCACAACAGATACGGGTAAAGGGTGGGACAACATCAAATTTGATGTGGAAATTAAACAAAATGGTATTCCCTACAATAGAGTAACTATAAACCTTGGATAAATTAAGCCTACAGCTAACCTCGCTGGTGCGCGATTTCATTGCGTTCCGTTCATAAAAAAACACGCGATAAAATTGCACGGGAAGGGGCATCTATCATCTTTCGCAAAGTTTAAAACTTTGGAAAAGCCTGGTGCCCGGAATCCAGCGGATTCGAATGTTTATAGCAGCAAACATGTTCAAAGGGCAATTCGACTCCGACGGGAGTCGCACCGTTACTGATGGGACCCGGGTGCTATAAACATACAATCCCTCCGGGATTATTGGAATGGTGACCAAGCGCTGAACCCGAAAATCGTTCTGCATTAATCAGCCTAATCAGCGGGCAACTTCTTTACAACGCTCGCTGGTGCACGATTGTATCGCGTTCCGTTCATAATTAAAATATCGCACAACTCCCGAGTCACCCAAATAGTAATAAAACTCAAACCCGAACCCATGAGCCGAATACGAAAAAAGAAAAAAACAAACTGCAACAGGAAACAACTGGAGGCTGAAAAACGAAATCATTTTCTCAGGCATATACAACATATTTTTATTGAAAGTGGTTGCGGGCAGGTTTACCGCGTGCTCACACCAACGGTTATGCAAGCATTATATTCTATTAAAGACAGCTCGTTAAAAATACGCCAGGGTAATTGCTCGTGTTTAAGCAACAGCGACATAAAACTACTAAAACAGACGATTGATAAGGAAGCGCAACAAACCAAAGTAACCATAAAAAAGGGCGACTATACTATGTCGATAAAAGAGTTTTATACTTACGGACTGAGTTTGCATGTTTTGCAGACTTGGCTTGCCGAGCAGGAAGAACCGGAAATGCAGGAGGCTTATACCCTTATGAAAGAGCGGTTGGATATTGTACAGGCAGAAACTGATTTCAGATCGCACTTATTTGCTTTTTGCAGTACTTTTTCGATGATGGCATCGGAGCTGAATAAGTTTCAGTCACATGTAAAACCGCAAATTATCAGCGACAACTCGGGACGTATAAAAGGACTGGAGTTTGAACTTAACGCATATCCCTGTGAGCAAAAGAAATTTCGGATTGATGGACATACCCGGCCTGCATTCCGGGTTGGTTCTTATGCTTATTACATGATTCATCCTGAATGGGTGTCTGTTAAGCGTTCATTGTTCGAAAAGCCAACGGCATTTAATAATATCGATATTCCTGTTTACATTCAAACGCACGCCATAAACAGGCTAAGAGAACGGATAGATACACTCAGTCGCGATTGTGTGGAGCTGTATGTATATCTTTCTTTTCAAAACCCGGTTATTACATTCTTTCGGGGAAAAATACTTGTTGATTATGTATATGCCCAAACCAAATTGGGCTATTTATTGGTCGAAATAGCAGACAATGTTTTGTTGATAAAAACATTCTTGCTTCTTACCAATCAGGCAACTCCCGAGGGTGAAAAACTAAAAGATTTAACCGGACTATCGAAAATAGATATGAAATACTGGAATATCGACCGGCTAAGCACGTTTCAAAAAACCGATATGGAAGAAAACGAGGAACTGCAATTGATTTTCAGGAATGCAGGATGTAGCGGGTTATTCAGTAAGGCGGTTAATTTCCTTGAAGAAGAAGAAAAGGAACATAGGAGTATAGCCGATAATTTTCTGAAATATTGTCTCATAGAATAACCCGGGCACTGTTCGTCTGATGCAGACATGTATTTATAAAGTTCACCTCACCGCTGGCGCGATTTTGTAAATTGTGCCTCAACCGGCAAGGCTGAAAAAAGTTAAGACAGTGGTTTCAGTGTTAATTGTTACAAGACCTTCAAGGTTTCGAAAACCTTAAAGGTCTGATAAAGAAGTAGCAAACTCCACTCACTGATGAGTTTCATCTTTTCCAAAGTTTAAAATTTGGAATCATTCAGCGCTAATCTGCGTAATCAGCGCGCAATTTCTTTTCAGCTTAATCAAAAAAATCCCGGTAAAAAACTCACCGGGACTTTCCGAAAATATATACTTGTATGGTTTTTTAGCAACCTCCGGCAGCCACGTTTGTTTTTTCGCGGCGCTGCACCTGAACTTCTTTCTTTTCTGCACCACTGTTAAGAGCGCCTTCTTTAGGGGCAGCCATTTCAGCATAATCAAAACGTGCAAATCCTTTCAAATACCCATCGTCATCAACCGTAGAATACAGATCATCTTTGTGCTGAAAGTAATAATTGTATCCACCCAGCAGTAACTTAACGTTGCTGAATCCTACCTGGCGGAACAGCATGAGCGGGCCGTTGCCCTGCAGTTCATCCTGGCCGTACAGCACCACCGTAAAACCCTTTTCCTTCAGCTCTTCCAAACGCTCTATGTTTTCCTCTTTGGTCAGATCGTTGGCCGACAGGTTTTCGGCTCCCGGAATATGTCCCTGTCCAAAAACAAACCGGTCGCGAATATCAAAAAGAATGATCGTATCGGCTTCCTTGGCGATCACAGCCTCCAGGTCCCAGGGATAGAAATACAGCTCAGACTCGGTGAGTTCCCTGATGCTTTCGTCCATCGTTAACTGGTAAGCCATTAAGGGCTTCTGCATGGTTAGGAAACCAATGATCAGAAGAACCACAAAAGCAGAAAGAGCGATAAGCGTTCTCCACGGATTTAATTCATGTATATGCATGGTAATAGTTTTTTACGGTTTTAATTAACAACCCCCTAAGGCTACATTGGTCTTCTCTCTTTTTTGCACCTGTACTTCCACTTTCGAGTCGTCCGAAGTTTCTTCTTCGGCACCTGTAAAGTAGATCTGGGCTCCTTTTCTGAACGAGTAGGTTTCCATGTCGGCATACGATGCATCGTCAGAAGGCTGCTTCGGCTCAATAATGGTCTGCATCCAGCAGTTCAGCCCGCCGCGCATAACGTAGGTTCCCTTGTAGCCCAGCCGTTTGGTTAGTACCCACATTTGGTCGGCCCTGATATCGTCGTCGGAAACAAACACCACTTTGGTTCCCGGAATTCCGAAATACGAAAGATTGTCGGCTGTCAGCAAGCTATCCAACGGGATATTAATGGAGTGCGGCAAGGAATAACCCTGAAAATCATCTTCGCTCCGTACATCGATCAGCATCAGGGAAGGGTCTCCCTGGATGATCATTTTTGCCACCTGGTCGGTGCTAACATACCGGGTTGGCTGAATAATTTCCTGTAACAGGATTTCGGGATCAACCTGGTTGGGCTCGTCGTCCATTGTCAGAAACACAGTTCCGACAGCAAGTACAAGCATCAGCAGGGTAAGAAAAATATAATTTCTGTTCATTTTCCTAGAATTTATATTGTTTCATATTCTTACGAACACGTTTTTCAATCAACATGGTTCCCCAGAAAGCGGCCAGTGCCACCACCGTAAATGCCAGGGCAAAGTACGATGCCGGAATTCCGGTCAACTCGGTAAGCGTGATGTTTCCGAGCGAGCCGCTGCTGTAAAAGTCCTCAAAAAGCGGGAAAGCCAGCGAGAAAACCAGAATGCCAAGGTACAGGCCAATGGTAAAAAACAAGGCATCGAGTTTGCCGATTGCCAAACCGGTAAAGCTGGTTCCGGGACAATAGCCGCCCAGGATAAAGCCAAAACCCATGATAACTCCCCCAACAATCATGGGGCCCAGGTAGGTGGGAAGTATAAATATTTTGGACAGGTCGAGCCATCCGAGGTAATCGAAATACATAATGCCAACCATGGCAACAATCAGTGCCGTAAAAAATACGCGCAACACTAAGAAGTTATAGCCATAAAACACACCGGCGAGGTTTCGTGACGACGAAAACCCTGACGCTTCAAGAATGAACCCGAAAGCGATCCCGATCAAAAGAGCGATTACGAAATCCCAGCCTCCGCCTATTATACCGTTAGGAATTAATGGTCCCATATTTTAATTTTTTGAATATTCTGTTATTAATTCAGTCTCAGTTCTCAGTCTCAGTTTCCAGTAAATTCTTATTGTGAACTACATCCTGTCAACTGCGACTACAAACTGTCCACTTTCTAAATCCACAATTTTCTAAAGAAGTAAGCGATGATGTACCCGGTTCCAAAAATCGAGAACATCACAATCACCCCTCCCAGGGCAAAAGTTGCTGTTCCGCTTAAAGCTGCCCCGCTGGTACATCCTCTTCCAAACTGGCTGCCCAGCCCAAACAAGGCACCGCCAATTACGGCCCATATCAAACGTTTTCTGCTGGTAATGTTCGGCCCGTGATCCGTTCTGAACTTTTTAACACGTCCGAAAAGCAGCCCCGACAGCAATCCGCCCACCAACACTCCAAGCGTTTCAAACACCAGCCAGGTGTACATCGGAGAACGGTCGTCGCTCACAAACTGGCTCATGTAATTATTGGCTTTTGTGGCCGATGGTGCAATCGTGTTTGAGGTAGTTACTACTGCACTCTTTACCGCGCCGCTGGCTCCGAGCCCTCGGCCTGTTATGTAAACCGTTAAAAGAATCAACAAGCCCAGCAAAACACCACCCAGGTATGGATTGATGTATTTGGGTTGATTATCGATGGTATTATTTACGTTCATGCCTATGATATTTTTTGATTTAGTACAAATAACGAGTGATCTGACCGGCTTCCACCATGATAAAACGGAACATCAATCCGCCCACCAGGATCATTACCGGTGGCAACCATTTGGGCACATGAAATCCGCGGAGTTCAAGCACTTCCAAAACGGCAGGGAAAATTAAACCCAGGATCACCACAAACACCCAGAAACTTACGGTAAATGGTCCGCCCAAAAACAGGTTGGCCGCTTCGATGGCAGTTTGCGAGCCGGCTTTAAAGCCCATAAAAAGATGGACGATCAAAAAAAGCTCGATCACAATAAGGATCAAATCGATACGGCTCAGTTTCTTGCGTTCTTTTTCGTCTTTGCTTATCCAGATGATGGTTGCCAAACCCGTTGAAAATCCGGACACCAGGAACAAAGGTCCCAAAATAGAAGTATTCCAGAGCGGGCGGGCGTTAAAGGCCGACAACAAAATACCGGTATACACCCCAAGAATAATGGCGTAGATCATCATTGCCCAGGCAAAATACTCCCGGTTTTTGATCACCCAGGCTTCAAACTGTTCCAGAAAATTGAACTTCCAGTTCCAACCGGGAACCAATTCTTTCATGTAACTGGCCACCCAGATAAAAGAAAGAGGTGAAATAATCATGAGGGTCCAGGCTCCCCAGCTCATCGGAGATTCCAGCCTTACGGTTGTATACAACTGCCAGAAAAACAGTTTGTGTTTTAAGTCGAGAAACAAGGCAAATAATCCCAGCACCAGTGCGATGGGTGCAATAATGGGCGCCCATTTTACGGTTGCCTGCATCTGTTTTTCTTTTCCGCGAACCACATAAAATCCGGCAAAGAAAAGAATACCGGCTGCCAAACCTCCTAAAAACAAATAAAGAGGAATTTGCCAATGCCAGATATTGAGGTATGGATCAATATTCGGAATATTACGTCCACTTACAAATAATTCTTCCTTCATGTTTTGTCAATTTTATCGGTTAGGTAAGAAAATACAATTGAGGTTTTGTACCGGCCTCGGGCGCCAGCACTTTCCATTTGCGGTCTTTGATAGCCAGTGAAACACCGCTGTTTGGATCATCCAGGTCACCAAAGTGCAGACACCTGGTAGGACATACATCCACACAGGCAGGGCTCTGCCCCTTCTGAACACGGTGCAGACAGAAGGTACACTTATCCACATATCCATCCGGGTGCGAATAACGTGCATCGTACGGGCACGATTGAATACAGGCTCCGCAACCAATACATTTATGGTGCGTTACCGCTACAATTCCACCTTCCTCAATGTGGCTCGCCCCCGTTGGACAACAACGCACACAGGGAGCATTATCGCAATGGTTACACCGCTCGGAACGGAATTCCAGGCTAAGGCTCGGATAAGTTCCGTCAACGCTTTCAACAATCCAGTCGCGACAGTAGCCGTGAGGCACATTATTTTCTGTTTGACAGGCCACTACACAGTCGCCACACCCGACACATTTTTTTGTGTCAATTGCCATTGCATATCTCATGCTTTAACCTCCTTTCCTTCCAGTGCAGGATCTTCTGTTAAAAATGTTATAAAGTTTCCTCTCATTCCGGTTCCGCCCATTACCGGGTCAACGGCCACGTTGGTAATCATTTCGGTATCGCTTGCTCCACGCCCGAATGCACGTGACAGTTTTTTGTTTTTGTGCCCAAAACCGTGGACCATGTAAACCGAATCCCAGCGAATTCGTTCGGTGACGCGCACTTTAACAGGGAACGAGGTAATGTGTCCGTCCTGGTTCTTCAACCAAACCTCCTGGTCCTTTTTCAGTCCCCACAAATCAGCCACTTTTGGATTAACCCAAACACTGTTTTCACTCATTAAATCCGAGAGGTTCGGGTTATTCGACGTACGGCTAAAGGTGTGCATCGGCGCACGGCCGTAAATCAGTCGATAGAAATTCTGTGGTGGCTCCGGATGTTTCGTATATTTTGGAAGCGCGTCGAACCCATGGTCGGCAAAATCGGTAGAGTACAATTCCACTTTTCCTGTATTTGTATTGAAAGTGAAGTCCTCTCCGTCGCCCAAGTATAACGGACCGCTCTTTCTCGGGAATTTCTTCAGACCGACTTTTTTCATCTCTTCGAGCGATGTTCCCAGCTTTTTCAGCTGCCAGTCGATCACTTCTGCATAATCATCGTAGTTAAAGTAATCGTGCAAACCGAGGCGTTCACCGATATGTTTGGCAATCCACCATCCCGGTTTGGTATCGTATTTTGGCTCAATGGCCGGCATACGCAACGCAATGTTGGGTTCCCTGTTGGGCGCCGAACGAATAACATCGTAACGCTCCAGGTAAGTAGCTTCCGGAAGCACCACATCGGCATAACCCGTGATGTCCATTGGCATGGTGTCCATTACCGCGATAAATTCCACCGAAGCGGCTGCTTCTTTAAACAAGGGCTTATCCGGCATCGATAGCGGCAGGTTTGTTCCGGCCACCAGCCAGGCTTTTACCTGGTGTTCGTAGTTGTATCGCGGAATCGATGCTTTCAGTAATTCGGTGGTAATCCCCATGGTTGCCAGAGGATACTTCCCGTAGTTCAGATCTTTCCAGGTCCATTCCGGCTCCGGGTATTTTGGCTGCGGAAAATGCGGAACCGAAATCCCCTCCGGCAAATACAAACCACCGCGTTTCCCCCATGCTCCCAACAATGCAGTAAGTATGGCCATCGCTCTTTCGCGTTGAGTATCGTCGCCGTACCAAACCACATGTCTTCCGGGATGGATCACGACCGCCGGTGCTGCACCCGCCATTTCACGGGCCGTTTTGCGAATTTGCTCCGGCTCAATGGTGGTAATTCCGTAAGCCCATTCGGGAGTCATGTTTTTAACATGCTCTTTCAGGTATTCAAAGCCAAACGTATATTTCTCAACAAATTCCTTGTTGTAAAGTCCTTCATAAATCAACACATGAATCCATGCCATCAGCAGGGCAATATCCGTAGCCGGCTTAATCGGAAGCCAGTAACTGGAATGAGCTGCAGCGGTTGAAAAGCGGGGATCGACTGTAATGATAGCCGCACCGTTATCAATCGCATCCGACATCTCCTGCACCTGCGAGTTATGCATGTTCTCACCCAGGTGCGACCCGATCAACACCAGGCAGCGTGTATCGCGAATATCGGTCGATTCAGGCGAACCAATGTAGGCGCCGAAAGTGGAAAAATAAGCTGATGAACGCGGTCCGCGGCAATTGGCAAAAGCCGGCTCTGCATTGGTTTCAGAACCATAGGCACGCAGAAGATGGTGAAAATGTCCCCCCGGAGTTCCGTGGTTAAACAAGCCAAACGCTTCCGGTCCGTACTTTTCCTTAACTTCCTTCATTTTCACGGCTACCAAATCCAGCGCTTCTTCCCAGCTTGCTTCCCGGAAATACTGACTGCCGTCTTTTTTTGTTTCCCGGATCAGCGGCGTCTTCAAACGGTCTTCATCGTAAACCATTCCAACCCCGCCGGTACCACGCGGACACAAACGACCGTTGCAGTGCGGATCATTTTTGTTCCCGATCACTTTCCGGATACGGCCACTTTTGTCAACATATGCCCAGGCTGCACATTTCCAGAAACACACTTCGCAGTAGGTCGGATACGGTGTCAGATCTTCGTCGCTCACCGGCCCTTCGGTTTCTGATTTGAACAGACCAAATCCGTTCGAACCAAAAGCCTTTATGCTGAGAGCCGCAGCTCCGGTTCCAACTGCTGAAATTTTGAGAAAATCCCGTCTTGTCTTCATGCGTGAAATATTTTTATGGTAAGAAGGCAAACATGCTTGCCGTTCATCTATTTCATCAATTAGTTAATATCCATATCTAAATAGTTGTATTTTTAGATATGATGGCAAATATAAAAAGGTTTTTGTATTAGAAAGCTGTCAATTGTCAATTTGAAAACATTAAAAATAAGCAAATTAGAACAGCTACAAGAAAGAATGCTATTAAACACATATGATCACCAACATAAATGACAATAAACTGATTAGCAAATCAATAAAAGAATCATCAAATAACTCTGACTTATTTCAATAAAATACTTTTTAGTATTAATTAAGAACAAATGATACATTGAATACAGAGTCTAAATAAAAACTGCAACCGACATAAGTTCATTGGAAAATGCATTCAAACACCCAACAGCAAAGAGACAGTAGCCTTCCGGAAAGAATATTAGATAACATAAAAAAGAAATGTCGGTTTCAAATTATTCCAAATTATCTCATATTTGCCAAACCGATGGCATAATCCACCTGAAAGAAAAGCAGGAAATAACCGACAAAAAAATCGTAAGAGATGAACGACAGGAGAACATTCTTGAAAATCGCATTGGCCGGAATTGTTGCTTTTTTTGTGTTCATCTGGAACAAGCTAACCCTCTACCATCTGAAAACCATCAAACAACAAAAAAGCACGGTTCCGTTTACGAAAAACAAGGAAGTCTTTTTTGCCGACCAGTACATTATTGTTACGAAAAACAATGCCACCACTGTTTTTTCGGCTCATTGCACCCACCTCGGATGCAAGATCGACAAAACCGAAGGCGACCGTTTGGTGTGTCCCTGTCACGGTTCGGAATACGACCTGCAAGGGAAAGTGCTAAAGGGGCCCGCCTACAAAAATCTGGAAGTGCTTCCTTCGCAGCTATCCGAAGACGGGCAAAACATAATAATCGGAGCCTGAAATGAGCAAAAAGAAAAATAAAACAACTTTTGGCACTTTGTCGCTGGCCATGTTTTGGCTGGTGGTTCTTTCGGGTGTTGCTTTGGCCATTCCTTTTGACGTAAAAGATCCGTACCTGAGCATCAGCAATATGATGGTGGTAAACCCGTGGGCTTCGTTTATCCGGAACTACCATTACTGGAGCTCCCAGTTTTTCCTTATTTTCAGTTTTATACACCTTTACGAACACTATCACTACAAGGAAAAGATCGGACTTAAAAAAGGACTCTCCTTTCGTTTGAGCCTTGCAGTCCTGATCATTTTTCTGGCCATGATCACCGGATTTCTTCTGAAAGGCGATGCCGACAGCCAGCAGGCCCGGCAAATATTGCAAACGCTCACCGAACGTCTTCCCCTGATCGGGCAATCGCTGGCGTTTTCACTTTTAGGTGCCCCCGAAAGCTACCAGCTGATTTATGTGCACCACATCGCCACCTTCACAGTTTTCATTGCCATTGCGATGGTAGAACACGGCCGGAAATTCTGGCCCCCGGTGCTCGATTTTGTGGCCTCTTCAGCAGGGCTTCTTATTTTCAGCTACTTTCTGAGTGCCCCCCTGCACGACAACCTGAATCCTGCGGTAAAAGGACCGTGGTATTTTGTCGGATTCCAGGAAATACTGCATTGGCTCAAGCATCCTGAGTGGTCGCTGTTTATGTTTTTGGCAGTTCTTATACTGGTTTACCTGGCCAATTCCGCAAAAGGCAAAACCATGTTCCTCAGCAAACGCTCGCTGCTCATTTTTGTGGGTTTGTATTCTGCGCTCACTATTGTCGGGCTGTTTTTCAGGGGGCAAAACTGGAAATGGACTACCCCGTGGAGCCAGGAATACAAATTTGAAGTACTTCATAACTTCCGGACACCCGCCGTTAATTTTTCGCCCGAATTTGAACTGAATGAAGCGCTTGCATCTCCGATTATTCAGGGAAGAAAAGAAAGCTGCCTGGCCTGCCACACCGGGACACACGGTTTTACAGATTCACACCGGGCCGAAGCAATCGGCTGTATTTCCTGTCATGCGGGAAATCCTTTTGCCACCGGAAAAGAACAGTCGCACCGAAACATGATCCTTATTCCGGGGAACCTGGCAACCGCCCAACAATCGTGTGGCACCACGCAGTGTCATCCGCAAATCACGGAGCGGGTTCCTACCGGACTAATGGCTACTTTAAGCGGGATGATCAGTGTAAACCGTTTTGTTTTTAATGAACAGGATACTCCTGATGAACCCGCACATGTCAGCCAGTTGGGGAATTCAGCTGCCGACGAGCATCTTCGGAATCTGTGCGTACGCTGCCACCTGGGAAACCCGAAAACCGAACCGGGCCCTGTAAACGAGTTCAGCCGCGGAGGAGGATGCCTGGCCTGTCATTTAAATTACAGTCCGGAGGCAGAAAAAGAACTGGCAGAAAACAAGGGAGAAATCATGCGGGCACATCCCGAAGTAAGCCTGAAAGTTACAAACAACCACTGCTTTGGCTGCCACAGCCGTTCGGGCCGTATTTCCACCAACTACGAAGGCTGGCACGAAACAACACTTACCAAAAAAGAAATGCCCGACTCGGCCCATTACCGGCTTATTGAAGGTGAACGGGTGTTTGTGAAAAAGCAGGAAGATGTGCACCACAAACTCGGACTGGAATGCATCGACTGCCATCATTCGTACGAGCTGATGGGCGATGGGAATCATTACGCGCACCAGGAAAACCAGCAGGATGTTCAGTGCTCGGATTGCCACATCGACGGCGAACCCCGAACCATTGCAGCGGAAGACCTTGACAATGAATCGGCCATTATTGCGGCGCTTCGTTTTGGCAATATTGCAGGCAAAAAATTACTGCTGACCGAAAAACACAAGCGGGCTTTGATTAATACGTATGTCGAAAACGACTCGGTGTATTTCATTACCAAAAACAGTGGCAACAAAATGACCATGCGGGCACCGGCAGCTGTTTGCTCCCGAAACGAGGCACATTCCAGCCTCACCTGCTCCAGCTGCCACACCTCGTGGGCGCCAACCTGTATCGGCTGCCACAATGCCTATGAAACCAATGAGCGCGGATACAACATGATTGAAAACCGCGAGCAGAAAGGTACGTGGGTGGAATACATCGGGCAGTACGAGGCTAAACTGCCAACACTGGGAATTCGGAAATCAAAAGATAAAACAGAAGTCGTTCCGGTTATTCCGGGAATGATTATGACCATTGACATGAAATCGTACACGGGCAACGAAAACGATCCCGAGATTTTTCATCGATTGTATGCCCCCACTTCGCCGCACACCACCTCCGCCAAGGGAAGGAATTGTGTAAGTTGCCACAACAACCCGGTGGCACTGGGTTACGGAGAAGGCGAGCTTAACTATGTCGTTAAAAACGGAAAAGGAACCTGGGAATTCAGCTCACAATATGCAGCCGATCTGCACGACGGACTACCGGCCGATGCCTGGATAGACTTCCTGAAAACCCGCACAGAAAAGGTGGCCACCCGCTCCGATCTTTTCCCCTTCGACGAGCAACAACAGCAGCGCATTCTTACGGTGGGAGCCTGCCTTACCTGCCACGACGAAAACTCAGCAGTAATGCAACGAAGCCTGAATCATTTTGATGAACTTCTCAAAACCCGGAGTCAGCAGTGCATCCTTCCTGAATGGAAATAATATCAATTGAAGTGAGTTTTACATTCAACGTATTCCATAAAAAACCTTGAAGATTTTTGATTCTCCAAGGTCGATCAGTTTATAATGGACAAGGTGTTTCAGGCAAAAACAAGAAACGTCCCTTTAATCAACTCGAACGTATTTTTCGATGTTGCAGTTATTTTTATCATAATTACCATCTTTATCAAGTGGAGAAAACAGGTAAACCTGGTAAAGCGTGTCTCCCTTAATTTCAAGATACTGTTGCACTTTTCTACCCAGAAAGTTAGGGACATTGTGATAGAGGACTTCTTCTGTATAAACATGTCCAGACAAATCGTAAGTCCCTCCTCCATAATTATTTATAGTTTGCGGACCATTCGTGCTTTTGCCAACAAACATAAAATACTTATCCGACCAGGTTTTGAGTTGTCCTCCATTGGCTTGATCCTGAATGGCGATTCGACTTTGCCCGTTTCGAACTAATTCCATGCTGATAAGTTTCCATGTTCCATTCAGTTTTGTTTTATCGCTTTTAAAGCTGAAAAGCGTAAAAATTACAGCGAATAAAATGAGTGATTTGAGTTTCATAAATTTATTGAATTAGATTGTTTATTTGGATGGTTTGAAAGTAGTTTTTATTTTCCTGAAATCACTGGTTTTATAACATAGTGTTACTTATATCTTCCGGATAGTTCAGGTTTCGGAACAACTCAGTATATTTTTTTACCCATGCGTCCGATTCAACAAAATGGGTGTTGATTTCCTGTAGCAGAAAATGCAATTTGTAATTACCCTCTCCGATTTTGGCTTCGATTTGCGGAAGAATACTCTTGCGGTAAAAGGCGATCAGAGGCTCCTTCTTCCCGTCGTGGAGAGGGACAACGGCATCAAAATCACTGATTTCGCTTTTTAGAAATTCAATAAAATCAGCAGTAACAAAAGGAGAATCCACACTTAACACAAAGTTCCACTGGTTAGAAGATTCATTCAGGCAGGAATAAATGCCTCCCATGGGGCCACAATCTTTTACCTCGTCAGCGACGAGGCGATGTGAACCAACCCGGTGTTCTTCAGCATCAGAACTAATCAGGATTTCATCACAAACCTTCGAGCACAAGTCAACAGCACGCGACAAAAGTGTTTTGCCGTCTAACTCAAGCAGTGCTTTGTCGGTTCCCATGCGGCTGCTTTTTCCCCCGGTAAGAATGATGGCTGTGATTTGCATCCTTTTAAAACAAAAAGCCCTGACAAAACTGCCAGGGCTGTGTATATTAACTAGCTCTTAATCGCTGTAAACTCGACTTATCCAGCTTATCTGCGGCATACTCTTTTGTGATCACGAAATGTTCCACTTCTTCCGAAGGCATGTCAAACATCGCATCGTTCATGATGTTCTCGCAAATGGAACGAAGTCCGCGGGCCCCCAGTTTAAACTCGATGGCCTTTTCTACAATGTAGTCCAGGGCATCCGGCTCAAATTCGATTTTAATACCGTCGATCTCAAACAACTTTTTGTACTGCTTAATGATCGAGTTTTTGGGCTCGGTAAGAATGTTCCGCAGCGTGTCTTTATCCAGCGGATCGAGGTAAGCCAACACGGGCAAACGGCCAATGATCTCCGGAATCATACCAAACGATTTCAGGTCCTGTGGCGAAACATACTGCAACAGGTTTTCCCGTTCGATACGGTCGGTCTCCTTGGCGGCGCTATATCCAATCACTTTTGTATTTAAACGATTGGCGATTTTGCGCTCAATCCCGTCGAAAGCGCCACCGCAAATAAAGAGGATATTCTTGGTGTCTACCGGAATCAGTTTCTGCTCCGGATGTTTCCTCCCTCCCTGTGGCGGAACGTTTACGATCGATCCTTCCAACAGCTTCAGCAGACCTTGCTGAACACCTTCGCCTGACACATCGCGCGTGATCGAAGGATTATCCGATTTGCGGGCGATCTTGTCGATCTCATCCACAAATACGATTCCGCGCTCAGCCGCTTCCACGTTATAATCCGAGGCCTGCAACAAACGGGTCAGCAAACTTTCGATGTCTTCACCCACATAACCTGCTTCGGTTAATACCGTGGCATCCACAATGGTGAACGGAACATGCAACATCCGGGCAATGGTTCGCGCCAGCAGGGTTTTTCCCGTACCGGTTTCACCTACCAGAATGATGTTGGATTTCTCAATCTCTGTATCGTCGTCGCTAACGTGCTGTGTCAATCGTTTGTAGTGGTTGTACACCGAAACCGAAAGAATTTTCTTGGCGCGGTCCTGTCCAATCACATACTGATCCAGAAATTCCTTGATTTCCTTTGGCTTCATCAACTGAATCCCGTCCAGGTCAAAGCTGTCGTTGCTTTTGAGTTCTTCCAGAATAATAGAGTGCGCCTGATCAGCACACCGGTCACAAATATGCCCGTCGATCCCAGCAATGAGTAAATTCACCTCATTCTTCTCCCGTCCGCAAAACGAGCACTTGTCCATATTTTTACTATTTGACATTATTTCCTGTTACGTACCAAAATTTCGTCGATCATACCGTATTCAACGGCCTCTTCGGCAGTCATCCAGTAATCACGGTCTGAATCTTTTTCAATCTGCTCAAAAGTTTGTCCCGAATGTTCTGCAATAATGGAGTACAGTTCATTCTTGATCTTTTTGATTTCGCGTGCAGTAATCTCAATATCTGAAGCCTGTCCCTGGGCACCTCCCATCGGCTGGTGGATCATGATCCGCGAATGCTTCAGCGCCGAACGTTTTCCTTTGGCTCCGGCGGTCATCAACACCGCGGCCATCGACGCTGCCATACCGGTACAAATGGTGGCCACATCGGCTGTAATGTATTGCATGGTATCGTAAATACCCAAACCGGCATATACCGAACCTCCGGGCGAATTAAAGTAGATCTGAATATCCTTGCTGGGGTCGGTTGATTCGAGGAACAGCAGCTGAGCCTGGATAATGTTGGCCACTGTGTCGTCGATCGGAACACCCAAAAAGATAATACGATCCATCATCAAACGCGAGAACACATCCATCGAAGCTACGTTCAACTGACGTTCTTCAATAATGGTTGGAGAGATATAGGCTCCGTACATCGAAGTATACCGGTGCAAAGTCATGCTGCTGATTCCTGCATGACCGGTTGCATATTTTTTAAATTCGTTGTGGTTTTCCATTGTATAATTCACTTAATAAAAAAACTTTGCAAATCAGTTATTTTAAACGATTCACAAAGTTATAAAAAAGTTCTTTGCTCTTACCTTTTCGCAGGAGCTATATTTCCTCGATGTGAAACAGGCTGAATTCGCCTATTGCATCATTTTTGTAAACTCTTCCTGTGAGATTTCTTCCTCTTCAACAGTAACCTTTTCTTTTACGATCGCGATTACTTTGTCTTCGTGAAGTTTTTTGTAAATACGCTCGTTCTCTTCCGGTTTTTCAAGCATCATTTTGGCGAACGACTCCAGTTGTTCTTCCGGAACATCGTAGATACCGTATTGCTGGTATTGCGCCAATGCGATATTTTTGGCAAAATCTTCGGCTTCTTCAGGTGTTATTTTCACTTCACCTTCTTTGGCAATCGAATCTTTGATCAGCTGCCATTGCAGGTCTTTCATAAAACCGTCGAAATCCTGGTCGATCTGCTCTTCTGTCAGTTCTTTGTTTACTTCTTTCAACCAACGTTTCAGGAAAGCTTCAGGCAACTCAAGGTTAGCCTGTTCTACCAAACTGTCGCGGGTATCCATTGCAAATTTATATTCTGACGAACTTACCAAACTTCTGGCAATCTCTTCTTTGATTCTTGCTCTGAAATCTTCGATCGTTTTTACTTCGGTCTCTTCACCGTAAAGCTTTTTGAAAAGCTCTTCGTTCAGTTCAGCTTTCTGGAACTGAAGTACTTCGGTTACCGTGAATTTGAATTCGCTGTTCAGCTCGTCAGCCTCTTCATGCTTGATGTTAAGCATGTGACCTACTTCGTGACGATTGTCGAAAGCTTTTACCGGATCGAAAATAATGATGTCTTCTTTCTTGCAACCAACAAACGATTTTTTGATCTCTTCGTCTTTGATTCGGTCAACTGCCAGGATCACGCCTTCCGGAGCAATGCCACCTTCCACGTCGTTTCCTTCAGCATCAACCTGCACAAAGTTTCCGCGAACAGAACTGGTTTCGTTTGCTTCTTCTGCCGGAACGTTTTCACCCAACTGATTGGCAGCCATTTCTTCCTGTTGCTGAATCATTTCATCCGAAACAGCAATTTTATAATACTTCAGTTTGTTGTCTTTGTCCAACGAAACATTTACTTCGGGAGCCAAAGCAACGTCGAAAGTAAACGTGAAATTCTCATCCGTTTCCCAATTGATCGGAGCCTGTTTTTCTTCGTTCGGAAGCGGTTCTCCCAGAATTGGAAGTTTTTCATCCACCAGGAATTTCGACAAATTCTGAGAAAGCAATTTGTTTACTTCTTCTACCAAAACAGCAGTTCCGAATCTTTTCTGGATAAGCCCTTTAGGTGCTTTTCCTGGTCTGAATCCCGGGATGGAAGCTTTTTGACGATAGTCTTTCAAAACATCCGCCACTTGTTTTTCGTAATCGGCTTTTTCAATGGCAATGTTGATCACTGCATTTACATTGTCGATGTTTTCCCTGGTAATATTCATTTGTTCTTACTTAAATTTATTGCTTTCCTATAAACTAAAACCGCCAACTCTTACCTAAACAGGAAGGTCGGCGGTATTTTTGTGCGGATGAAGGGACTCGAACCCCCACACCGTAGGTACTAGATCCTAAGTCTAGCGCGTCTACCAATTCCGCCACATCCGCATTTAGCGGCGCAAAGGTAAACAAAAATTTTATTTTCCAATACCTTTTGCGCTTTTTAATAAAAATCTTATTTCGCTGCTTTTAGATAGGCTCCCGCATTTGTTTTTCAACGGTGTCTACTCAAAAGCTGTTTACTTCCATTCCACAATCGTTCCGCGCGACGGGTCTTGCAACTCTTTAGGCACTACTTCCCGCATTTCGTTTAACAACAGATTGATCAACTTGTGTTTGGCAAAATGCCGCGAATACACAAGGCTAACTTCCCGCAACGGCTTCATGTTAGTAAAGCTCATTACATTGTAAGCCCGTTTTTGCGACATGGTTGCTTTCGCCAGTTCAGGAATCAAGGTAAGGCCTCCTTCTCTGTCAACAATGTTCATCAGCGTTTCGAGCGATCCTGCTTCGAAATGGAACGGCAGTTGGCTGTCGGTTGTCCCTAGGTACGAGCAAAGATTTACCACTTGGTCGCGGAAACAGTGTCCGTCGCTCAGCAGCCAAATCTCGGGAGTAGCAATATCCTTCACGGTTATCTCTTTTTGCGTATGCAACTTATGGTTGGCATTCGCATAAATCAGCATTTCTTCGTAGAAAACCGGTTTTTCAATGATCTTCTCTTCTTTTAAAGGAGTAACCAAAATACCTACATCAATTAAATCTTTGTTGATGAGCTGTACGATATTTTCGGTGGTTGCCTCTACTACCTTGATGAAAATATTCGGGTACTTCTTTTTGTAAGCTCCGATAAAAATAGGCAAAAGATAAGGTGCCAGTGTGGGAATAATACCAATCCGCAACATTCCGGAAACCTGGTTTTTATGGTCTTTTACAATGTTGTTGATTTCGTCGGCCTGCTTTAATACTACCCTTGCCTGCTCGATGATCCGCACACCGATATCGGTTGGTATCAGCGGTTGTTTACTTCGGTCGAAGATAATGATCTCCATATCTTCTTCGAGCTTTTTAATTTGCATGGAAAGGGTTGGCTGCGTAATAAAACAGGCTTCGGCTGCTTTGCCAAAATGCCGGTAGGTATCCACCGCAACTACATATTCCAACTGAGTTAAAGTGATCATGGCGCGTTGATTTTTGCTAAAATTAGAAAAAATCTATAAAATCAGGGAATACATCGCCCCAAAATGGATATTGTAAAGTAAATGCTAAATCCGCTTATTTATAGTACTGTTGCCGAAGCCATTCAAAGGCCGCTACCGACAGTGCATTGGAAATATTCATCGATTTACAGCCGCCGTGCATGGGGATAAATACTTTGCATTCGCTTTTTTTGATGATGTGCTCCGGAAGCCCGTGCGACTCGCTTCCACCCAGTAAAATGGTTTTTCCCGGAATTGTTTGTGTAAAAACATTGGAAGCCCCGTCACAGGTTTCCAAAACGGTCAGCGAATAATTCTCCAGGTATTCTGTCGTAAATTCTTCTTCGGAAATAACCTGCCAAGGCATTTGGTCGTATGAAAAACCGGCTGTCCTGCGTATTTTTGATTCACGCTGCTGCTCGTTCCCCTGAATAAACAGTACCTGCTCAGCCCCCACATTGTGCGCCAGCCGGATTATTTTCCCCATGTTATCCGGATTTTTTAACTGCCACGCAGCAATGATCAGTTTGGTATCGGAATGTTCGTTGTCAACCGGGTTATTTTTGAAAAAATCTACTGCATTGGTATTCATCTTCAAGGATGGTTAAAAATGTTTTATCATTCGTCGAACTGCGGCTAAAATACTACATTTGCCAAAAAGGTAAGTATGAGACAAGCATTTCAATACATCATCGTTGCACTCTTGTTTTTTGTTTCGGCATGTGGCCCGTCTGAGGAAGATCTTGCCCGTGTAAAAATGGAGCAGGTAAAAAATCTGCTGGTTCAGCAGGATACTGCAAAGGCTTTGCTAACCATGGATAGCATCCCGGGTTTGTATCCCAAGGCTATGTATTCGGTCAATGCCGCCAAAAACCTGGCAAACGAAGTTCGCTTTGAAGTGCTGCAAAGAAAAGAGTCGGAACTGGATACCATTAAAGTGCGTATTACCGAACTGGAAAAGAATTTTGTAAAAGAGAAAACGGAGTTTGACCGTTACACACAATACATTCACAAACGCCAGACTTTCCAGCGTGCCTGGGATCGTTCATACATACAAGTTCACCTCGACGAACGGGGCGATTTATACCTGAGCAGCAACTACCATGGCGAAAACTGGCTCGACCATACCGGAATCAGGGTTTACGACAGTGGAGAAGACGCCAAAACAGATACCATCCCGATGGGTAGCCCTGACAACCACCGCAGCGATTTTATGGAAGCCAAGTGGGAAAAAGTTTCTTACCGCAACGGGAAGGACAACGGTGTGATTGAATTTATCGCACAACATGTTGACCGCAACCTGAAAGCCGTTTTCCTGGGGAACGAATACTACTACATTATCCTGGAGAAATACGACAAAGAGGCTGTTCGCGATGCACTTGCCCTTTCAAAAGCCATCAAAGCACGTACCCGGCTCGAAGCAGAAGTTTCGGCTTTGCATAAAAAGCTGAATATCCAGTAATTTTCAACCCAACATTCATTTCCGGGCAAAACGGAACAGATAAAGAACGGGCAGCACAACACAAAAAAAGGTGCTTGCTGTACGCAAAACACCTTCACCCTTCGCTCTCTGCAGAGAGAATCAGGAACTCAACTCTGCCTCCTCGAGGACCACTCCAAGAAGTTGTCCTTTTATTTTGTCTTCAAAAGCTGAGAGTGCGGCTTTCGAGCCTTCACCCATCGCAATTATAATCTGTTTAAACGGCACTTCGGTTACATCACCCGCAGCGTAAACTCCGGGCTGTGTAGTGCGGCAATGTGCATCGATTACGATTTCACCTGCCCTGTTCCGGTCTGCCACATCGGCAAAAACAGCGCTGTTGGCTATCAATCCGATCTGAACGAAAACGCCGTCAACCGTTAATGTTTCTGTTTCTTTTGTTTTTCTGTTTTTGAAATCAAGCCCCGTTACCTTTGTCCCGTCACCAATTACTTCGGTGGTCTGTGCCGAAGTAATCACTTTCACATTTGGTAGTTCGGCCAGTTTATCTTGAAGCACTTTGTCGCCCTTCAGTTCATTCATAAACTCAAGAACTGTCACTTCTGTAGCGATCGCAGCAAGGTCAATGGCGGCCTCCAGACCGGAATTACCACCGCCGATAACGGCCACTTTTTTACCCTTATAAAACGGGCCATCACAATGCGTACAGAAAGCCACCCCCGAGCCAATGTACTGACTTTCGCCGGGCACATTCAGTTTCCTCCAGCTAGCCCCTGTGGCAATGATCAATGCAGGCGCACTCAGCGTTTCTCCCAACGAGGTTTTCACCACTTTTATCCCGTCAACCACCTTTGTTTCTTTGATCAAACGGTTTTCCAAAACATCAATCGGATAATCTCCCAAATGTTGTTTCAGGTTAGCTGTTAACTGGGCACCCGTTGTTTTGGGTACCGAAATCATGTTTTCGATGGCAACCGTTTCGGTAACCTGTCCTCCTACTTTTTCCGCCACAATGGCTACCGAAAAACCTTTTCGGGCCGAATAAATAGCGGCCGAAACACCGGCAGGACCACCACCCGCCACAATTACATCGTAGCTTTTTTCAACAATCGATTCTACCAACGGCTCTGTTCCGCTCAGTGCTTCTATTTTCCCCAGCAGTTCTCCCAACGACGAACGACCTACGTGCAACGCTTTGCCTTCGGACATAACTGTTGGTACCGCCTGGATACCTAGCTTTTCGACTTCCTCTTTGTTGATTCCGCCATCGATGATCTCGTGCGAAATGATCGGATTAAAAATCGAAACAATATTAAGCGCCTGCACTACTTCGGGACAATTGGTGCAGGTAAGCGAAATGTAACTTTTTACCGTCACCGGATTTTTCAAGGCTTTAATGCGGTTGATCATCATCGCATCCGGAAGGTTCTTTCCAATGCCATCCATGTTTAAAACAGCCAGCAGCAAAGTTGTAAACTCGTGTCCGTTCGGCACTGCCCGAAATACAATCGAATTTACCTTCTCGCCGTTCTGCAGGATGGAAAATGAGAGTCCTTCGCTTTCTGAAATCTGAACATTGAGTTTTTCTGAACAGGAAGCAACGTCCGTTAAAAGTTCCACCATTTCGGTACGGGCCGGATGAGCGGGAGCTGCTTCAATATTAAAAGTATAATTGTTTTTCAGACCGGAAAAAATCCCTTTTACCTGGTCTTTTAAGGCTTGTTCTAACATGGCGTTTTAAAAAAAGGGGAGGAACACATTGAGCTGCCCTCCCCTATGATAAATTAAAATCTTGTCATTAAATCACTCCTACCAGGTCGATGCTTGGTTTCAGAGTTTCGCTTCCTTCGTTCCATTTTGCAGGACAAACTTCCGACGGATTTTCGGCAACAAACTGCAGTGCTTTCAGGCGGCGCAGCAATTCGTCTGCATTACGGCCAATGTTTCCGGCTACTACTTCGTAAGCTGCAATTTCTCCCTCAGGATTTACGATGAATGTTCCGCGTTCTGCCAAACCGGCTTCTTCGATCATCACATCAAAACCTCTTGACAGAACACCTGTTGGGTCGGCCAACATCGGGTATTTGATCTTTTTGATGGTGTTGGAAGTATCGTGCCATGCTTTGTGAACAAAGTGTGTATCGGTTGAAACCGAATAGATTTCGCAATTTCTTGCTTTGAATTCTCCGTACAAATTAGCCAGGTCTTCCAATTCAGTAGGGCAAACAAAAGTAAAGTCGGCCGGATAAAAGAAGAAAACGGACCATTTACCCAAAACATCCTCTTTTTTTACTTCTTTGAAGTTTCCGTTTTCGAAAGCCTGCACTTTAAAATCTACTACTTGTTTTCCAATCTGTGACATAATTATTCTTTTTAGTGTTATTTGTTTTTTCTTTAATTCGGGCACAAACATAGGAAGCCGTTTGGTACCAATCAAAGAGATAATTTCTATTCGGAATAGAGGATATTTATAGATAGGAGCTATCGACATTGAGAATCACATCAATTCTAACAATTTAACCATAAGTACAATCAACTGATTTTCAATACAGATAAAAGATCATACCTAAAAAACTAAGGTTTACCGGAAGTCATCTTTTCCGGGAGGAAAACAGGTGACAGAGAAAGCTCTTTCCCGGAAAATAATTTTAACGAAAGGAAATTATGCTTGAAATAGACACCACAAAAAGCGGGTTGATGTCAAACCAAATCTAAAATGGGAAAAGGACAAAAGACTATCGTCCCAAATTGTTTATTGTACATATTAATAATCCCCGAAGCAAACCTGACACAAGATCAGCTCTTCAGTTTAATCTTCAGTTTTTGGCCAACATACAAACCACGATCGTTGGAAAGCTTGTTTAACCGCATGATGTCGTCGGCACTGATCCCGGCATATTTCTGGGCAATCTCCCAAAGCGTATCCCCGTTTCTTACCGTATGGTAAACATAAGCAGGATCAAGTGGACTCTCCGTTTTTTTCTCGGCTACCTGCACCTTTTTCCCTACTGACTGCTGTTTTTCGGCAAACGACATCATATTTATTTTGTCGTAATTTGCCTTTTGTCCCTGCGGAACATAAATGGCCAGTTTTTGCCCCACACGAATCATATCGCGGTGAATGTTGTTCCAATACCGCAGGTCGGACGATCGCACCTTAAACCACGATGAAATATAGCCCACGTTGTCTCCCGACTTAACAGTATAAACCACTTTGTCTTTTCCTTTGATATCAACCGGAGTGAAATAACTACCACTGCTGGTGGTAGGATTTACCAGGGTGTTGTTCGGAAAATACTTTTCACGATTGTACGAAAAAACGGCTGTGTCTTTATCGATAAACGTCATCAGTTTATTATTGGGGAGAATAAGCGGGTACGGTTTATCCTCTTTGGCCGGGATTACATTGCGGCGGTACATCGGGTTCAAAGCCGCCAGCTCTTCTTTATCCATTTCAAGCGAAGCCACTACCTGGTCAAAATGGAGATAATCATTTACCATTACGGTATCAACCGAAAGCGAAAAGTTGGGGTATTGCGGAATCAGGTTATGTTCTTTGTAATATTCAAACGAATAAGTGGCCGCGATAAAAGCCGGCACATAACCACGCGTTTCGCGCGGAAGCCGGTAATAAATCTCCCAGTAATCTGTTTTACCGCCCGAGCGGCGAATTGCCTTGTTCACATTTCCGGGGCCACAATTGTATGCTGCAATGGCCAGGTACCAGTCGCCATAAATGTCGTACAGGCGTTTCAGGTAACGTGCAGCTGCATCTGTTGCTTTAACCGGGTCGCTTCGCTCGTCCACAAACGACGTAACCTCCAGTTTCATACTTTTGGCGGTTCCGTACATAAACTGCCACAAACCAACAGCGCCTGCACGCGACCGCGCAGTTGGATTCAGCGCCGACTCAATAATAGCCAGGTATTTTAGCTCCAGCGGCATATCGTATTTATCGAGCGTCTCTTCAAACATCGGAAAATAATAGGCAGAAAGGCCCAACATGACTTCCACCAGTCCCCGCTTGCGTTCCGTGTACATCTGGATGTACTTTTTCACCACATCGTTATAGGAAAGATCAATGGCCATTTCCACATCCTGCAGGCGGCGAATGTATACTGAATCGGGAATATTGGTCGGAAACTGATCCGTAAAGTGTACCTCCGTACTATCAAAATGAAAACGCATTCTGAACTCAGCCGAATTTAACAGGCTGTCCATACGCTCGGAGAAAATCTCATTTAAATCGTCCTCCAGCTTCATCTCCTCCTTTAGCATCGAGTCGGAAGCCATCGAATCAACCAGCGTTGTATCAGCCGCCAGGTCAAAATCAACGATCAGCGAGTCGGGTTCCTGCGCGAATGCACTAACAGAAAAATACAGGATAATGATTGCGCTGGTAATAATGTATCGGAACATGCTAGAATGTAAATGATAGGTTTACGCCGTAGAGAGGCACATTGTTAAAAGAACTCATGGTAGGTTGCCAGTTTATGGTCAGATCTTCACTTATGTCGAAATCAAAAAAGTGAGCATCCACGCTGGCATCAATAATATTCAGTCCATAAAAACCAACAAAACTAATGATAAGGAGGTCGCGGTTTCGCCGGTAATAATCCTGCTGCCGCGTTAGGTTGGTTTTAAAGTTGGCCCGGTCGGTTTCACTGTTTTCCAGGTCGTAATACTGGGCACCGTTCAAATCGAGGTACGAATTTGTATTCGGATCGGTGTCGGTAAAGTCGCGGTAAGCCAGTTTCATTACCTTGTAGTTGTCGTTATTCCAGTGAACAAAATAACCGATCGTACCCAAGCCCGCATATACAAGCGGAACTTTCCAGTATTTTTTATTGTAAGCCTGCCCCAGACCTGGAAGTATGGCAGAGTAAATCGTTGCTTTGGTTGGCGAGTGCTTTACCTCGGTTTTCTCTTCATCGATGTGCATAACACGGGTAGAGTCGACCTCAAGCTTTTGAGCAGCAGCCCCTAAACTAAGGAAAACCAGGGTTACAACAACTACTATTTTTGAAATCAGACTACCTGCGTTCACTCGATTAATTTTGCGCAAAAATAGAAAATACGACAGGTTATGGAAGACTCGTTTCGCTTTATTTTTGATTTTCAATTATTTTAACAATTCTCTCCAGGTCTTTTTCCGATTTAAAAGGAATCGTAATTTTCCCTTTTCCCTTCTCATCCATCGAAAAACTGACACGGGAATTGAAAATACTTGTAAGCTGATGTTTAACCGATTCGAACGCTTTGGGAAACTTCTCTTTTACCACTTTCGCCGCGTCTTTTTCTCCGCCATTGTTCAGGTCGCGAACAATTTCTTCAACTTTGCGCACCGAAAAACCATGCTTCACGATCTGTTCAAAAATCATGATCTGTGTATCGGCATCTTCAATGTTGATAATCGCGCGGGCGTGTCCCATCGATATTTCCTTGTCGATCAGTCCTTTTTGAATGATGGCCGGAAGTTTCAGCAAACGCATGTAATTGGCAATCGTCGAACGTTTTTTACCCACTCTCGAGCTAAGCTCTTCCTGCGTATATCCCAGTTCTTCCATCAAACGCTGGTAGCTAAGACCGATTTCGATCGCATCCAGGTCTTCGCGCTGGATGTTTTCAACCAGGGCCATTTCGAGCATGCCGTCGTCTTTGGCTTTTCGAACGTAAGCCGGGATACTAGTCATACCTGCCAGTTGCGAGGCCCTGAAACGGCGCTCTCCGGCAATGATCTGGTATTTGTCTTCTGCAATTTTCCGTAAAGTGATCGGCTGCACCAAGCCAATTTCCTTGATGGAAGTAGCCAGTTCCTGAAGTGCATCCTCATCGAATTTGGTACGCGGCTGAAAAGGATTTGCTTCAATTTTACTTAATTCAATTTCACTGATACCGGCACCTTTCTGAATTTTTTCAGCGTCGTCGATCAGTGCTCCAAGCCCTCTTCCCAGTGCGTTCCTTTTAACCATCATAACAATATTCTAATTTATAACTACATTCTTTTCTTTCGACATTTGGGTCATCTCGTTTCTCTGAAGTATTTCACGGGCCAGGTTCATATGGTTGATTGCTCCGCGCGAACTGGCATCGTACAAAACTACCGGTTTTCCGTAACTCGGCGCTTCACTCAGCTTCACATTTCGCTGAATAACGGTTTCAAATACCATTTCCTGGAAGTGATGCTTCACTTCTTCGTACACCTGGTTCGAAAGATTCAGACGCCCGTCGTACATGGTCAGCAAAAAGCCTTCAATCGACAATTCAGGATTTAAACGGCTCTGAATAATTTTAATGGTATTCAGCAGTTTTCCCAAACCTTCCAATGCGAAATACTCACACTGAACCGGAATAATGACAGAATCGGACGCCGTAAGTGCGTTTACGGTAATCAATCCCAAAGACGGAGAACAGTCGATAAAAATAAAATCATAGACCTCTTTTAACTGTTCAATGGCATTTTTCAACACCTTCTCCCGGTTGGGCAAATTCAACATTTCAATTTCAGCTCCTACCAAATCAATGTGCGAAGGAATAATATCCAGGTTTTCAATCTGAGTTTTCAAAACTACTTTGGAAGCTTCAATTTCATCTACGATACATTCGTAAATGCTCGATTGCACATTGTTCACATCCAAACCCAAACCCGAGGTTGCATTCGCCTGCGGGTCGGCATCAATCACCAAAACCTTCTGCTCCAACACTGCCAAACTAGCCGCCAGATTGATCGTTGTGGTAGTTTTTCCTACCCCTCCTTTTTGGTTTGCCAATGAAATTATTTTTCCCATTTACGCGTCTTTTTCTTTTTTTAGAGTGATTTCAAAGGTAACAATTTACCCCTAACCTGCTCACATTTTTTATCAACGTGTTATCACTAGGCTATTAACGATTGGGGACTAAAATCGTGGATTAAAATTTCTTGGATTTCATTTCTTTTCGCAACTGCTCTGCATCCACCGGCACAACGCCCAGCTTTTCGCAAACGAGGCCGCCTGCCAGGTTCGACATCAGCGCCATCATTTTTGGGGGCAGACCTGCTGCCATGGCCAGGCTCGCTACACTTATAACGGTATCTCCGGCTCCTGAAACATCAGCAATGTCGCGAATTACCACCGGATAATATTGTTCTTTTACCCCGTTGCTGATAAAAACACCCAATTCGGAAAGTGTAATAAAAATCAGCTTTAGGTTTTGCTCTTTTTTGAATTTGTCGGCGCAAGCTTTCAGTGCTTCCAGATCATCTTTGGCAATTTGCAAACCCGTGCCTTCCACAAACTCTTTAAAGTTGGGTTTAAAAAGAGTCACATCCCGGTAATTCCTGAAATTTCGTTTCTTAGGATCAACAGCCGTCGGAATTTTTCGCTCAAGAGCCACCTTGTTAATTGCATTGAACAACGACGGTGTTACAACTCCCTTGTCGTAGTCCACAAAAACAATCACATCCACCGGATTTTCATCCAGCTCCTTCAAGATTGCATTTACCAGAATTTTCTCCATCTCGACAGAAATAATACTGGTAGATTCTTCATCTACCCGAACAATCTGCTTTCCTCCACTAATGATTCGGTTTTTAACTGTTGTATTCCGGCTGGGATCAACAAAGATTCCGTTTCGGGCAAGCTCCCGTTTTTCCAGCAGGCTTAAGAATTCCTTCCCATTATCGTCTTCTCCAACCACCGAGAACAAAACCGGGGTAGCTCCCAAAGCCTGCAGGTTTCGCGATACGTTGGCAGCCCCGCCCAAACGGTTCTCACGCTTGGTAACCGACACAATCGGCACCGGTGCTTCCGGTGACAAACGCTCTACTTTTCCCCAGAGATACGTATCAAGCATAGCATCCCCAATTACGATTACTCGCATTTGGGAAAACTGCTCAAAGATTTGATTTACTTCTTTACTATTCACAAAAAGGTCTTAAGCGCTACAAATCTATAAAAAAAACGAAGCAGGAAAAATGTCCTGTACCATAAAAAGTCAACCGCGAATCAACAATCTGGTTTTACATCGGGTCGGCATCGATATTAAAAATACAATTGCTGAGCGAAGGCATTGATCTCACCTTTTTTACGGCCGCCATAATTCCCTCCTTTACCTGGTCCAGGTGAAGCCTCCGATCAATTTTGATCCATATTTCTTTGTGGTGCCACAATTGAATTCGGCTGATCAACGGAAACTCGGGCCCAAGAATCACCAGCTCCTTGTTTTTTCGAAGACCGTTGGCAAGTTCCTGTGCGGCTCTATCCACCGTATCGATGTTTTTGTGCTTCACCACAATTTTTACCAGCCTGAAAAACGGCGGATACTTAAAGAGCTGCCGCTCTTCGAACTGCTGTTTCAGCATTTTTTGGTAATCCTGCTCCTGAATGAGTTGAATGAGCGGATGATCGGGTTGCGAAGTCTGGATCACCACGGTTCCGCGGCGGTGTTTCCGACCGGCCCGCCCGGCGACCTGCGAAATAAGCTGGTACGCCCGTTCGTGTGCCCTGAAATCGGGAAAGTTGATCAGGTTATCCGCATTCAGGATGCCAACTACGCTCACATGTTCAAAATCAAGACCTTTGGTTACCATTTGGGTGCCAATCAAAATATCGGTTTTCCCGTCCTCCAGGTTTCGCACAATTTTCTCAAAGGCATTTTTTGTTTTCGTTGAATCCAGGTCCATCCGGTCGATTCGCGCATTACGAAACAACTGCTTGATTTCGTCTTCAATTTTCTCGGTTCCGAAACCACGCGTTTTGAGCTCGGGTGAACCACACTCGTCGCAACGGTCGGGCAACAGATACGAATAGCCGCAATAATGGCAGCTAAGCCGTTTTTTGTATTTATGATAGGTGAGACTTACATCGCACCGGGTACACTTCGGAATGTGCCCGCAGGTGAAACATTCCACAAAAGGCGAATAACCCCGCCGGTTTTGAAAAAGAATGACCTGCTCTTTTTTTTCCAGCGCATCTTCAACCAGATTGTAAAGCTGCGGGGAAAGAATCGAATGCATCTCCTTCCGCTTGTAGGCTCGTTTAACATCGGCCACCAAAATCTCCGGGAGCTCCATCTCGGAATGGCGCCGCGTAAGATTCACCAGGCCGTATTTTCCGGTTAACGCATTGTGATACGATTCGTAAGATGGCGTTGCTGACCCGAGTAACACCTTTGCGTGGTGCTGGAAGCCAAGAACGACGGCCATGTCGCGTGCATTGTAGCGCGGTGCCGGATCAAATTGTTTGAAGGAGTTCTCGTGCTCTTCGTCCACCACGATCAATCCCAAATCAGAAAACGGCAGGAAAACAGCTGAGCGCGCGCCCAGTATCACCTGGTAGCCCTCGCCTGGTTTTTCCTGAAACAGAAGTGTCTTTTCCCATATCTCCACCCGCTCCGAACTATTCAGCCGCGAATGGTAAATCCCCACTTTGTGACCAAAAACATTCTTTAAACGCTGAACGATTTGAGTGGTCAGCGCAATTTCGGGGACCAAATACAAAGCTTGCTTTCCGGTTTTTATCGCTTCATCAATCAGGTGAATGTAGATCTCGGTTTTTCCGCTGGCAGTAATTCCATGAATAAGCGTTACCTGCTTCGACTCGTACGATTCCCGGATCTCTTCCAGCGCTTTTGCCTGGTACTTGTTCAGCAGGTTCAGACTCACCTGCTCGGTCTTTTCCTCTTCAATACGGGAAACCTGTTTCTGATACTGAATCAGTACCTCTTTGTCGACCAAGCCTTTTAAAATTGACGTGGTGAAATTTGTCCCTTCAAACAGGTCTTTTCTCGCAATTTCAGAAAGTCCGCCCTTCTCAAAAGCATTGATGGCTGAACAAAAATGCCACAACAAAGCCTCCTGTTTTTTGGCGCGTTTTATTTCTCCGGCCTTTTTATTCAGCACCTCTTCCGAGGTAACATCGGGGTGCAGTTTTACAAAAGCCTCTGTTTTGGGCCGGTACTTTTCGTGCACCTTTTCCTCTACATAAACGAGATCTTTCTGCATCAGGGCCTTTAGCGCCGGGTAAGAAAACCGGTCCTTTAATTTGCGCTCCAGTTCTGCCAGTACATTGGTGCCTTTCTCAATTTCCAGCATCAGACTTTGCTCAACATCTGTCAACAGAAATTCTTCTTCCGATCCGGTAAGAAATATTTTGGATTTGCTTTCCAGCTTCAGCCCCGTGGGCAGCGCTGCGCGAAATACATCGCCCAAAGTACAGCAATAGTATTTGGCGATCCAGTGCCACATTTCAAAGTTCTTTGGCAACACCACCGGATGCTCGTCGAGTACCTGCTGGATTTCCTTGACCTCAATGTCCTCCGGTTTTTCAGTAGAAACCGAACTAACCAAAGCGGCATAAAATTTCCGTTGTCCGAATTGTACGATCACTCGCTTGCCCGGCGCCACATCCCGCTCCATCGACGGAGGAATGCGATACGTGTAGGCATCGTGCAAAGAAAGAGGCAATATAACTTGAGCAAAAAGCTGTGGCATGTATAGAATTTACCTTGCCTAAAAGTACGCAAAAAAGTTTTCAGGGGGAAAGCCAAGGACTACGCGAAATTCTCGCGTACCCAGCCGGCAACGTCTTCCATCAGCCAGTTGGGAGTGGAAGTTGCACCACAAATGCCCACTGAGTTAACACCTTGAAACCACTCGCGATCGATCTCTTCGATGCCCGTAATTTTTTTTGAATTCGGGTTAACTTCCTCGCAAATGGTAAAAAGATATTTCCCGTTTGAGCTTTTTACGCCGGCAATAAAAAGAACCAGGTCGTATTTAATGGCAAATTTCTTTAGGTTGGGAACCCGGTTTGATACCTGCCGGCAAATCGTATCCTTGATCTGAAGCGGAACTCCGGGCTGCACTTTTGATTTAACGGCATCGGCAATCTCGTGGAAATCCTCGATGCGCTTGGTGGTTTGAGAATACAACGAAACCGGGCGGCTCATATCGATCTTGTCCACGTCGGCCACACTTTCTACCACAATGGCGTTGTTATCGGTTTGCCCGTCGAGGCCAATAATTTCGGCATGGCCTTTTTTCCCGTAAATCACCAGCTGGCCTTCCTGCAATTTGTTTTGCAGGTACGACCCTTTTACTTTTTCCTGCAGTGTCAGCACCACAGGACAAGTGGCATCGATCAGTTCGATGTTATTTTTCTCAGCATATTCGTAAGTTTCCGGAGGTTCGCCGTGTGCACGGATCAGCACCTTGCAGTTGCTCAGTGTAAAATATTCATCTTTGGTAATGGATTTCAGCCCCATGTTTTCCAGCCGCTCCACTTCCTTTCCGTTGTGCACAATATCGCCCAGACAATAAAGTTTGTCTTCGTGTTGTAATTCTTTTTCTGCCGCCTTGATGGCATTAATTACCCCAAAACAAAATCCCGAACCTCTGTCAATCTCAACAATCATGCTTCAATAATCTCCTTTACTTTGTTTATCGTCCACTCCAGCTGCTCCTTGCGGCTCAAATGGCTGTTGTCGAGTACTACCGCATCATCGGCCTTTTTTAACGGACTTACTGCGCGCGTTGAATCGATTTTATCCCTTCCTTCCACGTTCGCCAGAATCTCCTCAAAATTTACCTCCTGTCCTTTTTCTGTTAACTCGAGGTAGCGGCGTTGTGCCCTGATCTCGGGAGAAGCTGTCATAAAAATTTTCAGCTCCGCATCCGGAAAAACCACCGTTCCAATATCGCGGCCATCCATTACAATGCCTTTGTTCCGGCCGTTTTCGCGTTGCTGATGTACCATTTCTTCGCGCACCTCGGCAATGGTACTGATCGGGCTTACATTTTCCGACACTTCCAACTGGCGAATCTCGTCCTCCACATTCTCTCCGTTCAGAAAAGTGGTGTTCATCCCCTTTTCCTCGTCCCACTTAAACGTAATGCGAATGTCTTTCAAGCCCTCCATGATTTTCTCCTTATTGGGAACCTTGTTTTCAATCCAGCCGTTTCGAAGTGCAACCAAAGTTACCACGCGATACATGGCTCCGGAATCGATGTAAACATAGCCCAGCTCTTTTGCCAGGGCCTTTGCCATGGTACTCTTCCCGCAGGAAGAATGTCCGTCGACGGCAATGATAATTTTTTTAGTACTCATAACGATTTCGCATCAGCAAAGATGGGAATTATTTAAGATATTCTTGTCCTTTTCTTAGAAATTGTCGTTCAGATTGATGGCCACCGAGAACAGATTGGAGGAGCCTGCCAGGTGAAAACGCGAGATGCCGTAGTCGAGTCTGAAACGTTTAATCTTCAGCCCAAAACCTGCCGAAAACCCTACCGTTGAAGCTTTGTCGTCGAACTTAAGTTCCTGCCTCCGCTGGTAATTGTAACCGGCCCTCAGGGTAAAATTGGGCGATGGCATAAGTTCCACTCCCAGCACCAGGTGCCGCATAAACTGCTTGGTGAAACTCTCGTCGCGCTCGTAAATATTTTCAGTGGTAAAATCGGGATCTTCTTCGGGCGTATAAAGTTTCCAGTGGTTTAAATTCTGAAGCGTTGCCATCAGCACCACCGGGGCATGCTGCAACTTCTGACTGATACCCGCCTGCAGGTTAAAAGGGATGCTTTCCCGTTTTCCGTTTTCGTAATAGGTGGTAAGCTGGGTTCCCATGTTCCGCGCCACCAGCGCAAAAGTGGTATAACCCGATTTGCTGGTAAAATTAAGCCCCACATCGGCAGCGATCCCCAGCGACTGGTAAGTTTCGAACGACGAAAGAATGGGTTTCACAATCACTCCGTATTTCAGCCGCTTGTATTGATTCGAATAGATCAGGTTCAGTGCATACTCTGCCGCGTTAAAGGTGGCACCGGTCAGTTCGCCCCCTTCGGTTGCCTCGTCAAACTTTCCGTAGTTGATGTAATGAACCCCCACCGCAAAATTCCCTATGCCTTCGTACGACTTTGCAAAAGATGCGTAACCGTAATTTACATCGGCCAGGTAATTTACATAGTTCACCAGCAGCTTGTTGCTCATGTCGGGCGTTAACTGCGAAGGGTTGTGATACGGAAGATTCAGGTCGCCCGAATCGGGAACCGCAATCTGGGTGCCGCCCAAGGCAGCGATACGTGCCGAGTTGGTAAGCTCCAGAAACTGGTACGTATTTTCTCCCCCGATCTGTGCACGACCGGTTAACACCAAAAATCCGAGGAATAAAATGAGGTAAACTTTTCGCTTCATCCGCGATTTTAATTTTCAGTAAAACGCCAAAGGTAATTAATTAGTATAATTTGAAACTTTCAAATCGCTGAATTACTTCTTAAACCGAATACAAATTCGACATTTATGCCTGTTCAGGTCAATGTTTTAGCTGGCAGCAACTTATTGCTTTCCCCTGCCGCTTCTACCTCTCAGCTTGCCACAAGAACCTCTGCTTACCCGAAAGAGAGCCCGGCTATCCTTTTTTCTCCTGAATCAAAATTCAAAAAATTGGATTCGATATCCGGGAAAAGATCAGTAGCTTTATCCGGGCAATAAACCAATCCCAATTAGACCCTATGAAAAAAATTATTATCCTTTCCCTCAGTATTTTCACCTTTGTACTGGCAGCCTATTCACAAGAAAAAATTAATGTAGTTGTTATTGGTGCTCATCCCGACGATTGCGACATCGACGCAGGAGGAACGGCGCTGAAGTATGCGCAAATGGGACACCGGGTACTGTTTGTTTCCCTGACCAACGGCGATGCCGGGCACCACGAAAAAGGCGGCGGCGCACTGGCCCGGATCCGGCGCGCTGAAGCACAGGAAGCCGGTAAACGCCTGGGAGTTAGCTATACCGTTCTCGACAACCACGATGCGGAGCTGATGCCCACCCTGGAAAACCGCCACCAAATTATTCGTATCATTCGCGAATGGAAAGCGGATGTCGTGATCAGCCACCGCCCCTACGACTACCATCCCGATCACCGCAATGCCGCACTTCTGGTTCAGGACGCTGCCTTTTTGGTGGTGGTACCCAACGTTGTTTCTGATGTGCCGGCTTTGAAGAAAAACCCGGTTTTCCTGTACTCGCACGATAGCTTCCAAAAGCCTTCTCCTTTTAAACCTGACATAGCAGTGGACATTACCGATGTTGTTGAGCAAAAAATTTACGGCATGGCAGCCCACGAATCCCAGTTTTTTGAGTGGCTTCCGTGGCTTAACGGTACCTTGGATCAGGTTCCGGCCACCGATGAACAACGCGTTAAATGGCTGGCAGGCTTTCGGATCTCCCCCATTGGCGACGAGCTGCGCCAGTCGTTGGTGAAATGGTACGGCGCGGAAAAAGGAGCACAGGTAAAGATTGCTGAATCGTTTGAAATTTGCGAATTCGGACGTCACCCGTCGGACGATGAAATCAGACGTCTGTTTCCGATGATGGGGAAATAAACAGGTTTCCCGGAAGCTGTATTTCCGGGCTTTTAGCTATTTATCATGAGCCACAAGTGCAGGATCGACAGACTCAGTCAGGAGATATCCTTCACACTTATGGCTCATTTTATAAGAGTATCCTCTAATTACCCATTTATTGCTCCTCAGCAGAAGCCGTCTTTTCTTCATTCAGCTTTTCAAATGTAAAGACCAAACCGTTGTAAACATCCACATAGGGCACGTGATGTTCATTTTCCAACCGATCAACCTTCCATTTTAAATTCTCGGGAGACTTTTCTTTCAACAAAGTCTCAAAATGAGGCATGGCCTTCAATACATTTTGATAATCATTCCCTCCGTATATCACATACAAGGTTTTATCAAGGCTTTGGGTATTGTTGAAGAAATCAACTGTTTCTTTCAGCACATAACCATCCCCATAAGCGAGCATCGGACTGCTTAATATGTAGGATTTAAACAACTCCGGCTTTTTCACCAGGACATGGCATGCAAACATGGCGCTATTGGAAAAACCGGCGAGGATACGAAGCGAATCGGCCCTGTAATTCGACTCAATAAAAGGAATCACTTCCGTACCAATCGATTCCAAAAACTTGTCGGCTTCCCCCGAAGTGGATCTTCGGGCAAGTTTAAACGGGAAAACTTCGTTCCAACTGTCTTTGTTGCTGATTCCAACAACGATAAACTCGGGAATTCCATTGCTGCCTTCCACATGCCAGGCGGCTGACTTTGCCCGAAAATAATTCGACTCCGGAAACAATACATACAGAACGGGATAGTCCTTTTTTGTATCCTGATAGTCCATCGGCAGGCTTATGTACAGTTTTCTGCTCTCTCCGTAAAGCTCCGAATCGTACGGGACTATTTGCGTGATTGGAATCTCGTTGTTCAACTGGGCAAACAAGGTGCCCGGAATACTTAAAAGTATTGCCACAAAAAATACCAGTTTGTTTTTCATTTCATTAACGGGTTGAGTTAGTTGAGAAATATGTATGGTTTTTTACGTACAATTCCAATAAATCTAATGACAGCAAGCCAGCGAGGTATCACAATGAAATATCTGATATTATTTGACCTCATCAAAATGGGGAAATCGCTCCCAAAGGCCCGCTTTTATGTTCGGATTCCCACCGGACTTTACCGGCAGGACTTTAACTAAATGATTTTGCTCCCAAAATCATCATCTCATTCACTTAAAACCAGTGCAATTTATAATTGAGGTAATTGACAAAAAGCCACAGAGCAAGCACCGCAACAACTAAACTTACTACAAGCATGATGTAACGCCCCCTGTTTTCCCTGATGAGTTGTAAACGAAGCTTTGCCTTGTATTCCCGGGGGTATTTCTTTTTCTGAAGGTTGTCGAGCTTTCGGTTTTCGAGGTGATAATATTCGGTGGCGCTTCGGTCATTAATATTTCCACCACCACCGCCGTCGGTTTTGCTCTTTTTCCCTAAAAACTTCTTGGGCTTCATTGTGGTAATCCAACGTTGCATGCCCATTCCGTGGTATCCCATTATTCGCAGTATTTGAAAGATGCTTAAAGTTAGCTATTTTTCGTTACCTCCTCCGGCATCTGAATATACTGTAAAGCAGGTTTTCAGGCTTGTTTCCCGCTTTCAGTTTAAGGTGAAAAAGGGTTTGTTATTTCTGAAAAACAAACAATCCCTCATCGCCGCGTACTGAACCATCGCCATCCATATCAAGCCGCAAGGTTAACTCGCCCGGCACAAAAAACCAGACTCCGACAAAAACGGGATGAATTGATAAATGGGCGAAAACATCCGCTCCAAAGCTACTGTCGCTCTCGCGGATGTTCAGCACTATTTCATTCTCACTAAATACGGCCAGCTTTTTTATTTGGGCTTCCAGGGTGTTGTCGACAACGGCTAGCGTTCCGCTGAATTTCTTGCTCAAAACATAGGCATCGCCCGACTGTACCGAAATTTCCGAATTGAATGCCAGCGCTTCAAGGATCAGAACCTGCTTCAAATTGGCATCCAGTTCCTCGTCATGCCAGGTTCTTTCCCAGGTTCCAACATAGTTCGGAACTGCTTCTTCATTTTCTGATTTAGAGCATGACTCTGCGATAAAAAACATCAGCAAAAAAAGAGTCAAAATTCGGACATTTAATTTCATCGGTTTGTGATTATCTATTTTGATGGTTATTCGTTCGAGTTGGCAAACGGAAGAGAAACAAGATTTATTCTTTAATACAGGGTTTAAAATAATATTTAATTCCACATCCCGCATTCGTTTGATTGAAAATAATTTTCCCGGGCAAACGAGCTTATTGAAAACGTGAAAGCAGGCACACAGATCAAAACAATCTAGCGCTGTTCCAGCTTTAACTCCTCTATGATTTCGTACACCACCGGGCATGTTTCGCAGTTCAGGTGCGACAGTTGCAGAATCTGGTAAAACCGCTTCCGGTCGGTGTGCGGGTATTCGCGGCAGGCACGCGGACGGCTCTCGTACACCATGCAGTAATTGTCGGGCATAAGAAACGGGCAGGGGTGGTCGCGAAACACCATGTCGCCATCTTCGTCCACCCGGATGTACTGCTCCATAAAATCCGAAGCTTTCATTTTCAGGTGCTTTGCCAGACGTTCCACATCCTTGTCGATCAGCCGCGGCCCAATGGTTTTGCAGCAGTTGGCACAATCGAGGCAACTAAACTGTGCAAAAGCATCGATGTGCAGCCCCTGTACAAAATCATCCAGGTCTTTGGGCTTTTTCTTTTTGAGCTTTTTCAGAAATGCCGCCGTTTCTCCCCGCGTTTTGTCGGTGAGGAGCTTTAGTTCTTCCGGCGTTTTATACGCTATTCTTTTCATCTGTTTTCTGATTACTGCGACTGAAAACCGGCCACTGTCTATCCTTTTCGCTGCGTGGTAATTTCAATCGGTTCCAATTCGGTGCTTCGTTTTCGCTTTCTTTTAATTTGAGCCAGGAAAAGACCGCTCACCACAATCACAATTCCGATCACCTGCTGCACGCCCAAACTGTCTTTCAGAATAAAAAACGAAAGGATGGCCACAAACACCGGGATAAGGTTGATAAAGGTATTGGAACGGTTCACGCCCAAATGCCGGATGCTTTGCGTAAAGAAAACAAAGGCCAGGGTAGATGCAAAAACCGCTAAAAAGATGATGGCGCGAAATGCCTCTTCGTGAAATGGCTGATGCATAAAATCCTTTACTTCGAGCGAAAGCCAAACGGGCAGAAAAAACACCACTCCAATCACATTCTGGTAGGCCAAAATGGTTAAAGTGTTGTACTTGCCCACCAGTTTACGCAGCACAATGGAATAAGAAATAGCCGCAAAAACCGCCATAAATTCCAAACCTACACCCAAGGGCGATGCATCGAACTGAAAAGCACCGTTTAACACCACCAGTCCTACACCCAAAAACGAAAAGAGCAAACCTAGGGCATTCATCCACCTGATTTTCTCACGAAAAAAGAACCAGGCTGCCACAGGTGAAAACAGCGGGATGGTGGCCACAATTACCGCCGCCACAGTGGAAGAAATATAAATAAGCCCATAGCTTTCGCCGATAAAATACAGGAAGGGCTCAAAAAAAGCCATCAAAATAAACAGCCAGATATCCTTTTTTTCGGGCTTTTGCAGGCGTTTCATAAAAAGCGCAATGGCTGTAATCAACACAGCCGAGATGGCCAACCTGAAAATAACCACAGTAATGGGGCCGTATCCCTGGTAAGCAATTTTGAACCAGATAAATGAGAAACTCCAGAAAAAAGCAGCTCCCAAGGCCGAGGCATATGCCAGAAAATCCTTGTTCTTCATTCCTTGAATTTGAAGCGTCGAAATTAGTGATTAAACTGTGAACATGGTTTTCAATTTAAATAAAAGCCACATCTTTGTGATACACAAGTAAAATCTTGTAAGATTACCTAATACCAATTAATTATGCATTCGAAAAGAATCACTTTTAAATTTTACATGCTGCTGATTGTATTGGCAGGAATGTCCTTAACTTTTTCAGCCTGTCAATCGACCGGCAAAAAATCTACCGAAGAGCAAAAATCAGCCAAAGCTGAAAAGTTCATAGGACTTCAGTTGTGGTCGGTTCGCGACGACATGGGCAAAGATGCTACGGCAACGCTCAAGGCCGTTGGCGAAATGGGCTACAAGTTTGTGGAAAGTGCCGGTTACGGCGACGGAAAAATGTACGGCATGGAACCCGAAGCATTCAAAAACCTGTGTGAAAGCAACGGTTTGAAATACCTGGGAGCACACACCGGACAAGATGTTCCGACTGAAGAAAAATGGGCCGAAACCATGGCCTGGTGGGATACCTGCATTGCAGCGCACAAAGCCGCCGGCGTAAAATGGATCGTTCAGCCCTGGATGGGATCTACCGGCTACGAAAGCCTGGAAGGACTAAAAAAATACTGCGAGTACTTTAACGCGGTAGGTGAAAAATGCAATGCTGCCGGCATTCGTTTTGGCTACCACAACCACGACAAGGAATTTAGCACCGAACTGGAAGGCAAACCGGTTTACGACTGGATGCTGGAGCTTACCGATCCCGCAAAAGTAATGTTCCAACTCGATTTGTACTGGATTGTTGAAGGAGGTAAAAACGCATTGGATTATTTCGACAAATACCCAGGCCGTTTTGAACTGTGGCACATAAAAGATGAAAAAGAATTAGGAGCCAGCGGCAAAATGGATTTCGCCTCTGTTTTTGCACAGCGCGAAAAAGCAGGTTGCCAATACGGAGTGGTGGAAGTGGAACGCTACGATTTCGAGCCACTTGAAAGCTGCAAAAAAAGTATCGAATACCTGAAAGCCCAGGATTACATCGATTTATACGAATAAAAAAAGAAAAGCCGGAACCATTCATTCCGGCTTTTTTTACCCCTTTAATTCAGCTTACCGAATTTAAAGGTCATCCCAAAATTGAAACCATCCAGCACATCTGCTTCTGTTTGATAAATCTCTATATCCGACGTAAATCGGTAGCTGGCGTAGGCCGCCGCCCTGAACCAGCGGGTAAGGTTAAACTCCAACTCTACCGAAGGCTCCAGCACAAAAAACACATCGTTGTCCACTTCGTGTCCCGGGTGGTAGCGATCCATGTCCCAATCCCATCCCCAGCGATCGTTTTCAAGTAAGGCAACACCTCCCATCCCAATCAAAAGCGGAAACGAAAGATGAACGGCTTTGCGTCCACCCAAGATGGGCTCTACAATCAAACCTCCGTAGCCACCTGCCAGCATAAAACGGCGGTCGGGGCTATCGTAAATGTTGTTATGATAATCGAGGTTATTCACAAAACCGTAGCCTCCCAGCCCAATGGCCAGCGTCTGGTCGAAAACAAACATTCCGCGTGCTCCCGTAATCAGGGCATCACGCCCGTCGATTTCTGAATATCCCATCGAAAAAGCTCCGTACCAGCCATTGTTTGGCTGTTTGGAGAAAAGTGTCTGAACCTGGTCGTCCCGGTATTCTTCCTGTGCTTTGGCATAGATCGCCCCAAGCACCAATACTAAAATAATGCTTAATTGTTTCATGGTATTAAAATTGAATGAGTTTAAAAGAGTCAGATAGAACCGGCTTGCATTCAAATGCCGGCATCGGACTCGTCTACTTTCTGAATATGTTTAATTGTTTAAAAATGATATTTCACTGTAAAGCCAATGTCGAACAATTCAATATTGAACATCTGGCTACCGAATAAGTCGAAATAAGGCTTTGCTTCGAGCCCCATCGAAATGGGAACTTCGTAAAAAATGTACTCCAGTCCCACCAAGCCGTCGAGCCCGGCCAAAAAGGCAGTGCGGGTCTTGTACCATTCGGCATTGTAGCCGGTGTAACGTTTTTGCCACTGTTCGTACCCCACATGAAAACCGGCGCCGTAAAAGAAAATCAGCTGATCGGTTTGGCGGAACAAGTCGAACTGGTGAAACTCTTTCATGGCATGCAACTGAACTCCTTCGTCGCGGGTTCCCAACAAAAACTTGTACGAATTGGCATCGTTGGCATAAACGCGGTACTCAAACCCCGATGTTAACCCGGCTCTGATACCCACCGCCTGGTTAAAAGTTTGCGCAAAAGCAAACAGGGGAAACAAAGCCAGTAATAGTAGTAGTCCTTTCTTCATAACCTTAGTTTTGATGATAAACATTGCCTGATCCTGAAATATGGGTTCGGATCGAAGGATTTCCGTAGTAAAAAACATTGCCACTTCCCGAAATCCGGCTATCGAGATCCTCGCCGACGGTAAGCCACATATCGCCCGAACCGCTGGTTAGAGTGGTACACTCGGTAATTTCAAAGTCTGAGCCGCTGATCCTTCCCGAGCCACTGATGATAATATCCGCCTCATTGGCAAAACCTGCAAGATCGATCCGTCCTGAACCTGAAAGAAGAATTTTGGCTTTCTGGGTAGCAAAAGAGCCTTCGATCCTCCCCGATCCCGATAAAATCATTTCCACGTAATCATCCTGAAAATGATCGAACTCAATAAGGCCGGAGCCACCCTGGCATATCCCGTTCAGGCGCGGCATGGTAATAAAAACTTCCATGGGAACAATGGTACGAACAGTGTGCACCTTGTCCATTTCAATGTTTAGTTTTCCGTCCGAAACCCAGGTATCGATGTGCTGCAACAGGTTTGCATCGGCACTAACCACCACGCTGTATTCTTCCCCGCTGGAAATATGAACCAAGAACGATCCGTACGAATTAACCTTCGAGAAGGCAGACACTGTGCGGGATTCACTTGCCTGAATGCCGTTCCCGCTTATGTCTAAATCGTTGATGCAGCTCACGGCGCTTACCAGTAAAAATACCACACCAAGGGTAAAAAAAGTAATTGTTTTCATGACTTTTTGCTTTCTGTTAATGGAAAAATTGTTTGCTTTCTGTTTGTTAATCCGGAGATTAATCCTGTATGTTTTCTGTTTCTGTATTCTTAATGACAGCGTAATTTTGGAAGGGTTGCAAACTCCGACAAAAAAATCAAAAAAATTATTGGGTACGAATATTAATCTCGCCCGAATCGGCTGTAATACTCAGCTTTGCAGCACCTTTTGTTTTCTCTCCATTGTGCCCGACAACCTGCGAAGTCTTGCCATCGTCGCTCCATTTCTCATCGTCTACCTGCATTTCCGAACTGAGATTCAAGGTAGATTTTGTGTGACTAATTTCGAAGTTGAAACTTGTTTCGCGTTCAAAATACAAGTCGATATCGGTTGATTTCGACTGGATAATAATGTTGCCAAAATCGGGAGCAATTTTCTCCACTTCCACGCCCCCGTAATCGGCCCGAATGTTGATCCGGTCGGAAAGCTCGCGCACTCGAAACGTCGAGAAACTTCCCTGTGCATCGATCAGGTCGGCCAGCTGTATCCTGAATTTATCCCTTCTCGACTGGGCATTGATGTCTTTCACTTCTTCCAGCTCGAATTCGGTTGACTTACTCTGAATTCGCACCGACTCGGCCTTCTTTAAATACAGCTTACTAAAATTACAGTCGAGCCGCCCCTTTTGGATGGAATTGATAGTGGCATCGGCAAAATTGAGGGTCAGGTCAAGATCGCCGAAAAAGTCATAGGCTTTCAGGTTGCCGTTCGATACGTTCAGCCACACATCTCCTTTGTAATCGCCAATAAAAACATCACCAAATTTGTTCTCCACTTTCAGCCGGTTGGTGTTGGGCATCCAAACCGTGTAATCGATCTGGATATTTCCGTCCGAATTCAGCAGGGTCTCCTTAAACTTTAGTATTTCCTTTCCAAGCGCACTTTTATTCTGCTGAACCTTGGTGGAAACGATCAGGTAATGGTCGCTTGCGGTGAAATCGAAATCGATGTCGCGCAATAGTTCGTCCAGTTTCGATTGCTTTTTCTCTTCAACACGGATCTTTATCTCAAAAACCACTGAATCTTTTTGCCAGGTTTTAATGTCGATCTTCCCGTATTTGTTTGCAATCTCCACCTGCGTAGCGGGCAACACCGAAAAAGCTCTCCTGATTTCCTTTGTTTCAGAATACTGCGCGTGTCCCCAAAAAGGCAACAGGCAAGCGATCACCATTATATATCCAACTAATCTCATCATTCTCATTGTTCTCCGGTTAACACTTTATTTGCGCCAGCACATCGTCGCAAAGCTTCAGGCGAAAGCGGTTGTTTTCGATCATCGCTTCAATCACACTTTTATTCGAGATGTTTTCGTCCAGTTCGCTTTTCAGCACTTTGTACATGCCTTCCAGTTCGTTTAAATCCGATTCAATATCATCCTTTACTTCCGGGTTGGTAAAATAACACTTTTGAATTTCTTTCATCTTTTTATCTACCTGGTGCGAGTAAAAAGCTTCGGTTTCCATTAGTTCCAACAACTCAGGATCGGCATTTTTCACCAGCCTGTTTGGCACCAGCACTTCGGTTTTCAACACTAAAACCGAGCTCACAATGGCGATGGCAAGCACCGCAGCCACTCTTAATAAATACGTACGAAGGAATATCACTTTTTGAGGCTTGCTGCTTTGGGCAATCCTGTTCCAAACCTCCGGCGACGGCTCTCTGAAATCAAAGTCCTCACGATTGGCTTTTACAAAATCCTCTAAACTATCCCTCTTCATTTTTTTCATTTTAAAATCCACTCATTTTCTGACTTCTTAATACCTCGGCTATCCTTTTCCGAGCCCTCATGTACTGGCTTTTCGATGTAGATTCGTTAATCCCCAGTATTTGCGCAATTTCAACATGATCGTATCCTTCCAGCAGGTACAGCGAAAAAATCATCCGGCCTCCTTCGGGGAGCTGTTCCATAGCGCGGGTAATGTTTTCCACGGTATATTCCGGCTCTGCCTCCTCGTTTTCCTCAGCACGATCATGCTCGTAAATCTCTTCGCAATAGCTCAGCTCAACTTTCCGCTTGTTGATGGTATTGATGCAGGTGTTTATTACGATGCGTTTCAGCCAGGCTCCAAAACTCGACTCGAACCGGTACGAATCGATCTTCATAAATGCCAAAGTAAACGATTCCTGCAACATATCCTCCGCCTCTTCACGGTTGTTCATCATCCGGTAACTAACGTTGAACATTGCTCTTGCATACAATTGATACAATTCATAACGGGCACTCTCTTTCCCTTCTTTACACGCCTCGATTATGTTTTTGTGTATGTGCTGTTTTGGTACCAATTGCTTTTCTTTCCGTTTTTAATGACAAAATAATTTGGGAGGGGTTGCAAGAAACTACAAGTAATTTGTATCTATTTTTTCAGGATATTACTGTTCCTTCAGAAATCACTTCGATTTTTATTCAAATTCAGTTGCAGAAACAATAAAATATTTATATTTGCACCCGCAATCAAAATGGTGGATGTAGTTCAGTTGGTTAGAACGTCGGATTGTGGTTCCGAAGGTCGCCGGTTCAAGTCCGGTCTTCCACCCCAAAAAGCTTCGAAGAAATTCGGAGCTTTTTTTATTTCTACAGATCCCAACCGCAATTTTCTCTATTTCTAAACATTAGGAATCAATTGATAATATTGAAGATTCTTATTCCTGAATTCAACTGATTCAAATCTTTCCTGGCGGAAATACTTTTTCTCCCGACTACCCGGGATTGAAAAAGGGTACAAAAAAGCCGCCGCTGACAGAAAAATGACTAAAATCAAATTCATTCCGTAAAAAATGAAACTCACATGACAATGACGCCAGTAATGGCTACAATCAAAATATTTTGTATTCTATTCCAAAGGTCGTCCCGAGTGCTCGGGATCTTCCACCCAAAAAGCTTCGAAGAAATTCGGAGCTTTTTTTATGCCCGCTACCATTGTTTCAATATTCTTCCACGCATAACGCACCAATTCAATCTCCAGGCGTAACATCCCGTTTTTGAGCGATTTTGCATCACCACATCAAAACTCTGTGGCAAAAAGAAGAAGCTATAATTAAGCCTTGTATTCTGTCCTTAAAATCTTCAACCAAGTTGTTAATAGTAAAATGTTTTCCCAAGAACCTGTTCAGGCTGAACCTCGGGTCTGCATCCGAAAATTGCATAAAAAGCATGACAAACCAGAGATAAAACGGATTCAACCATCCAAAACCCTCTGAAATTTTTTACTTACACATACAGTTTAACTTATTTTAACATACTTTTACAACCCCAATATAACCTAGTAAAACAAGTGAAATAATCATTATTTGTTTATTTTTTTAATCCAGTATTTAAACAATTTTTATTTAAATGAAGTTATTAATGCTGAAGTTAAATCATTAAAACAATTAGAACATGAAAACACTTAGTCTGAAAAAGAAATTAAACCTGAGAATTTTAGCATTTGCCGGCATACTGGCCATGGCATTTTTTACCATCAGTTGTGAAAAAGAAACGGACGACCTTGCCCCGGCTTCGTATGAAGAAGGCGACTTGAAAGCAGGAAAAGCAGTTAAAAAAGCCGAGTTAAGCATTGCCGAAATTGCCTTGGCAGATGACGGAGAATTTGACGAACTCGTTTCAGCACTGGTTTTTGTCGACACCGAACTGGGGACCGGTCTGGTTGATATGTTTTTGAACGGAACAGACCAATACACAGTATTTGCGCCAACCGATGCAGCATTTGAAGCCCTGTACGATGTACTTGGTGTTGGAGGCATCACCGAAGTAGATCCGCAAACGGTGTTGAACGTTTTGCTCTACCACGTTACCGAAGGTCGCCGTGCGGCCAACAGTGTGGTTCCGAAGAACAGCCCGCGAACCATTGAAACATTGCTTGAAGGCGCCACTTTCATGGTTGACTCCGAAGGCATGATTTGGGCAGTGGGTAACCAGGCGACCATCGTAACCGCAAATATATCAGCTTCCAATGGCATTATTCACGTAATTGACAGTGTGATTCTGCCCATTTCGTTGTAAAACAATTTAACAACATAGCCAGAAAACAGGGGCGATCTTTTGCAGGTCGCCCTTTTTTCTTTTATGACCAACATTCCGCCGGAAAACGTACCCATACCATCTCAAACCTAAATTTTGTTAAAAGCCTTTCAAAAAAATAAAATAATAGGCTGATGCTTATATTTTTCCTATTTTTCCGGCACTTTTGAACGGCAAAACATGGGAACAGTATCACGCAGAAAATTTATCGGAACGGCAGCTGCCGGATTTGCAGGGGTAACCCTCGTACCTTCAAACGTTATCGCCGGGCTTGGACACAAAGCCCCCAGCGACAAACTAAACATTGCGGGAATCGGTGTGGGCGGAATGGGTTACACCAACCTATTGCACATGGAAACCGAAAACATTGTGGCACTATGCGATGTGGACTCGGAATATGCCGGCAGGAACTCGTTCCGACGCTGGTACCGCGCCCGACAATACAAGGACTACCGCGTAATGCTGGAAGAACAGAAAGACATTGATGCTGTTATGATTGCCACGCCCGATCATTCGCACGCGCTTCCGGCACTGATAGCCATGCGCCAGGGAATTCATGTGTATTTGCAAAAACCGCTGACACATTCGGTATACGAATCGCGGATCATGACCGAAACTGCCCAACGGTACGGTGTTGCCACTCAAATGGGCAACCAGGGAAATTCGGCCGACGGAATCCGGCAGATTTGCGAATGGATATGGGCCGGAACCATTGGCGAAGTCACCCATGTTGATACCTGGACCAACCGCCCAATCTGGCCGCAGGGACTTACCCGGCCTGAAAAAGGCAAGCGCGTTCCCAAAGAACTGGACTGGGATCTGTTCATCGGCCCGGCACAGTTTCGTGAATACAATCCGGTTTATCATCCCTGGAACTGGCGCGGCTGGTGGGATTTTGGAACCGGCGCTTTAGGCGATATGGGGTGCCACATTATCGACCCCGTGTTCAAAGCACTGAACCTGCAATACCCGAATTCAGTGGAAGCAAGCTCCACGCCTTTTAACAACGACTCAGCTCCCAATGCCGAGGTAATTCGCTATGAGTTTCCGCGAAGAGACAACTTACCCAAAGTAGCTATGCCCGAAGTTACGGTTAGCTGGTACGACGGCGGATTTATGCCTCCCCGCCCCGATGAATTAAAAGACGGAGAAAAAATGGGCGACGACGGTGGCGGTTGTATCTTTTATGGTACGCGTGGCAAAATAATGTGCGGAACCTATGGAGCCAATCCAACACTGTTACCCACATCTGAAATGGCTCATTTTGAACCACCCGTAATGTCGATCCGCAGAATTTCAAATGCCATGGAAGGTGGTCACGAACAAGACTGGATACGGGCATGTAAAGAGAATAAAGAAACGCGCGTAGAAGCTTCTTCAAACTTTGCTTATGCCGGCCCGCTAAACGAAATGGTGGTGATGGGAGTTCTGGCAGTGCGACTTCAAAGCCTGGAACGAAAACTACAGTGGGATGGCCCGAATATGCGTTTCAAAAATATTTCGGACAGTGACAACCTGCGTATTTTATCGAAAAACGATTTTGAAGTAGTGAATGGCGATCCCCGTTTCAGCAAAGAATATATGAAACTTCCGGCAAAAGCAACTGCCGAAGAATGGATCAGGCATACTTACAGAAAAGGATGGGAACAGATTTAAGCATCATTGCTTAAACCCATTCCCTATCGTTATGAAATAAATTTCAGAATTAATTTCTATGCGGCTTTGCTTTTATGCTCCGGCATAAATGATGGAAACAATACCAGCTGCAAATAAGATAAACATAAGCGTTAACATGGGGTTTGTTCCCTTGGGTGAATTTTTAAACTCGCGCCAGATAAAAACACCCCAAAGTGCAGCTACTAAAGTGGCACCCTGCCCTAGTCCGTAAGAAATAGCGGCACCGGCTTTACCCGCAGCAATCAGGTTTAATGAGTTTCCAATACCCCAGATAATTCCGCCCAATACTCCCACCAAATGAATCGGCAGTTTGCCTTTAAAATAGGCCTTGTAATTGGTTGGTTCGCCACTTAAAGGTTTCTTCATCAGAATAGTATTGAACAGGAAATTGCTTAAGAAAACTCCCAGCGAGAATACAACTACCGCCGTATAAGGCGTCATCATTCCCTGCGCCGGATTAACAAAATTATCCAGGTCCATTGATGCTGCGACAAAGCGATAAAAGAAAGACATCAGCACACCGGCAAGAATTGAAACAAGAATTCCCTTTGTAGTCACCTTTTGATTTCCGGAAGATGCCCGCTTAAAGGCCACCGCATTCAATAAAATAGCGATGGTGATAAGCCCAACACCCAGAAAAAGAAAAACCGGATCGCCCTTTTGTGAGCCCATGTAATTGATGATCACACCCAAAACAAGCGCAAGGCCAATTCCAACCGGGAAAGCCACCGACATTCCGGCAATGGCAATAGCGGTAGAAAGTAGAATGTTGGCAGCATTAAAAATAATTCCACCTAAAAACGCACTACCAATATTACCCAAATCGGCCTGTTTCAGATCTTCCAGGAAACCGCGACCGGCGTCTCCCGAACTACCAAGGGTAAATGCAAAAATCAGCGACAGCAGAAGTACTCCGAGAACATAGTCCCAGTAGAAAAGCTCGTAACGCCAGGTCTTCCCGGCCAGTTTTTGGGTATTCCCCCACGACCCCCAGCAAAGCATCGTGATAAAACAAAGAAATATCGCAAACGGATAACTTGTTACTATATACATGGTTGTAAGTTTTATGGATTGTTTTTAATTGGTTTAGTTGATTACGCATTTTATCCTTCTATTTCACTTCGGAAAGGCACAGAGGCCTGAGCACCGTTTCGGGTAACCGATACTGATGCAGCAATGCAAGCCAAACGCGCAGCTTCTTCCATTCTCTTTCCTTCTGAAAGAAAAACAGCCAAGGCTCCATTGAAAGTATCTCCTGCTGCAGTGGTATCAACCGCCTTTACTTTGGGCGCTTCCACTAATCCTGTATATTCAGGACTAAAAACATAAGCACCAGCCGATCCCATTGTAACAATAACATTCTGCACCCCTTTTTCAACCAGCAATTCTGCCGCCTTCTGAGCCGACTCAATGTCCTTCACCTCAATTCCGGACAGCTGTCCAGCCTCGGTCTCGTTAGGAGTGATCAGGTAAAGCCCTTTCAACAAGGAATCGGGCAATGCCTGTGCGGGCGCTGGATTGAGGATCACGTTTTTATGCAAGTCAATTGCTAAGCCGGCCACATAAGCAACGGTTTCCAACGGAATTTCCAGCTGCAAAATAACCGCAGCTGACTCTTTCAATATTGTGTCGATACCTTCAAGATCCTCGGGGACCAAAGTGCTATTCGCACCGGGTGCCACAACGATGGAATTTTCACCTTTGCTATCAACGGTAATCAATGCCACACCACTCGGACTTTTATCATCCACCAGCATTTTGTCAGTATTTATTCCTTCTGCAGTCAAAAGTTTTACAGCCTGCTTGCCAAAAATATCGTTACCGGTTTTCCCGACAAATACAACCTCTCCTCCCAAACGCCGGGCAGCAACCGCCTGGTTGGCTCCCTTTCCTCCGGGATTCATCAAAAACTCTCCTCCGATAATTGTCTCCCCAGGCAAGGGGAAATTACTGGTTTTCACTACCATGTCGGTATTAGAACTGCCGACCACAACGATTTTATTATTCATAATTATTTGTTTAGCACCTCAAGAAACGTTGGCGAACGCACACAAACATATAAACAAAAACAATCTTGTACAAACGTTTGTGCAAATTTTATTATGATCATCGATGAAATTTCCACACAGCTGTAAATGACTATTAAACAGAGTATGCATTCCCAAATAATGTATAATAAAGAATCATCACACGATATAACTTTCTTCACTCTTTCGATTTTACTACCTTTGCATCAAATATTTTAGATAAGACAAACGTTTGTACATCGAGGTAAATTCATGCAGAAAGCAAGTATCACCGATATCGCCGAAATGACCGGACTTTCCATTACCACCGTATCAAGGGTTTTAAGCGGAAAGGCTAAACAATACCGGATTGGAAAACAATCGCAGGAAAAAGTAAGAGAAGCAGCCAAGAAATTGCACTATGTTCCCAATCATTTTGCAGCCAACCTGAGAACCGGAAAAAGTAGTACTTTAGCCTTGATAATCCCATCGCTGAACAACCCTTTCTTTGCCGGAATTGCCAGCGAGATAAATACAGAACTCCGGAAATTTAATTACATCACCATCATCAGCGACAGCGACGAAAATGTTGAAATTGAGAAAATGGAACTTCTGCAAATGACGGCCCGCAACATCGAGGGCCTGATCATTGTTCCGTGCGGCGACCAATGGGAACACATAAAGGAAATCCAGGACCAGGGAATTCCGGTTGTTTGCATCGACCGCTATTTTGAAGACCTGGACATACCTTACATTTCTACCGATAACTACGAAGGAGCCTACAAAGCCACGCAATACCTCATCGGAAACGGGCACTCCAGGATCACATGTATTCAGGGAGTACAAACTTCCACGCCCAACCGCCTGCGGGTAAAGGGATTTACTGATGCCATGAAAGAGGCAGGACACGAAGACATTAACATTGTTGGCGACGATTTTACCTTTCAAAACGGCTACCTGGAAACCAAGTTGTTGCTTCAGCAAAAACAACGACCAACTGCCATATTTACACTTAGCAACACCATTGCGATGGGTTGTATGAAAGCGTTAAAAGAAGAGAACATTCATGTGCCAAACGACATTTCTCTGATAACTTTTGACGATCATCCTTACCTCGATTATTTGTCCACGACACTCTCCTGCATTGCGCAGCCGGTTAGCGACATCAGCAAAATTGCCGTTAAGTTTCTGCTTTCAAAAATTCAAAACAAGGACATTAACACTAGCCAGGTACTACTCAAACCAAGCATGAAACTGAGGGACTCCATCCGAAAAATCAACTAGTACGATCATAAAAAAGCCGGACTTTACAGCCCGGCTCGTATCTTTTTGAAAATCGTGGATTTAAAACAGCTTTTTAAAGCCAATCACACTTTTTACTTCATGTAGTGTTTTCTGAGCCGACTCACGTGCCTTCTCCGCTCCCATTTTAGCGACTTTGGCCAGGTAAGCATCATCTTCCAGAATGTCGATGATCCGTTCGCGAATCGGAGCCGTGTATTTAATAATGTCTTCTGCCAACTGTTTTTTCAGATCGCCGTAGCGAATCTCGCATTTGTTGTACAGTTCGTCGAAATGAGCCACTGTATCAGGTGTTGAAACAATATCAAGCAGCGTAAACAGGTTTTGAATAACCTCAGGTTTTTCCTGGTTCATTTCTGTTGGGCCCGTGTCGGTAACCGCACGCATTACTTTTTTCCGAATCGATTTCGGATCTTCGTAAAGGTTAATCGCATTGCCTTCCGATTTTCCCATTTTACCGCTTCCATCAAGCCCCGGCACTTTGATCATGTCTTTCCCGTCGAAAGTAAACGGACGCGGGATCGGGAAAATATCAGCTTTGTACATGCGGTTGAAACGCTTGGCAAATTTCCGCCCCATCTCCAGGTTTTGTTCCTGGTCTTTTCCAACCGGCACAAAATGAGCTTTGTGAATGATAATGTCAGCCGCCATCAAAACCGGGTAAGTAAGCAAACCGGCGTTTACGTTGTCGGGGTTCTGACGTGCTTTATCTTTAAACGACGTTGTACGTTCCAGTTCGCCCAAATAAGCATTCATGTTCAACAGCGTGTACAATTCCGAAACTTCGGGTACATCGCTCTGAATAAAAATGGTTGCTTTCTCCGGGTCGATTCCACAGGCAAGGTATTCTGCCAAAACCTGGCGCACACCCGACTGCAAATTCTCAGGCGTTGGGTGCGTGGTTAACGAGTGAATATCAGCAATAAAAAAATAGCAGTTGAAATCATCCTGCATTCTGATAAAATTTTGTACAGCCCCAAAATAATTTCCGAGGTGTAAATAGCCCGTGGGTCTTATCCCGCTTACAACTGTCGGTTTCTCCATTCCAAATTTCTGATTAAAAGTAGCTGCAAAAATAGGCATTCAGCCCGAAAGTAAAAAGCTAAAAACGAATGGGGTTCGCGAAATTTAATACCGGAATAACCATGGGTACCAAAAACAACCTCCCTAAAAATCAGAGATCAATTAAATCGCATACAACGGCCCCTGCAATCGAAACTATATCCTTGGGATGAACCTGCAGTTGCATTCCCCTTTTCCCGGCACTCACAAAAATAAAATCGAAATTCTGACACGTTTCGTGAATATACATCGGGTACACTTTTTTCATACCAAACGGAGAACAGGCTCCGCGAATATACCCGGTCAAACCCAGCAGCTCTTTCATTGGCACCATTTCAGCATTTTTATTTCCCGAAACTTTTGCTGCCTTTTTCAAATTCACCTCGGCATCTCCGGGAACAATGCACACAAACACACCGCTTGCATTTCCTCTCAACACCAGTGTTTTAAAAACCTGTTCAACGTTTTGCCCCAGCGAAGCAGCCACATGCACCGCGCTTAAATCGGCTTCATCCACTTTGTATTCCACCATATTGTAGCTCACCTTGTGGCTATCGAGCATACGCGCGGCGTTTGTTTTCTTCATGCTGAATTTATTTTGCTGTAAAATTGAAAATTATCCGGTACAATCCATGCAAATCATTCCAAACAAATGTTGCTAATCGATTTTTCCGGACATCTGAGTGCTGCTTAAACAAAGCATCATGAAAAGAGAACGTCATTTTAAAAACTGAAATATTTTCTCAGAAAAAAATAATAATTAGCTTTACGCTTCATTCAAAAAGACAGAATGTACAAACAGCCTTTATACGGAAAAGAATGGAGCTGGCGCAACGTTAAAATGGAAGCGCGAGATAACGATATGAATTTGCGGTGAAAACCGGGAAAAGGGATTTGTTGTGCTATCAACAGATCCCTTTTTTTATTGGAAATTGAATAGAGTCAATACAAAAATTAACAACAAAAAAATAAACAATCATGACCAGACAAAAGAAGATCTATCTTGATGAATCGGAATTTCCCAAACAATGGTATAACCTGGCACCCGATCTGCCAACACCGTTAAATCCGCCGCTCGGACCGGACGGAAAACCACTGACGCCGGAGATGCTGGCTCCCGTTTTCCCGATGAACCTGATAGAGCAGGAAGTGAGCCAGCAACGCTGGATTGACATTCCGGAAGAAATCCGCCAAATATTGATGCAGTGGCGCCCAAGCCCGCTGATCCGGGCCTACGAACTGGAAGCTGCTTTGGGAACTCCTGCCAAGATTTACTATAAAAACGAAGGTGTTTCGCCCGCCGGAAGTCACAAGCCCAATACAGCCGTGGCGCAAGCCTGGTACAACAAACAATTCGGGATCAAGAAACTGACTACCGAAACCGGTGCCGGGCAATGGGGCTCTGCCCTGTCGTACGCTTGTGCCCAGATTGGTGGCATCGAGTGTAAAGTTTTTATGGTGCGTGTAAGTTTCGACCAGAAACCATTTCGTAAAATGATGATGGAAACCTGGGGCGGAAACTGTGTTGCCAGTCCGAGTACCGAAACAAAGGCCGGCCGCGATATTCTGGCCCAGTTCCCGGATACTCCCGGAAGTTTGGGGATTGCCATTTCGGAAGCAGTAGAAGCTGCCGTAAGCGACCCGAAGGGCGAAACCCGTTATTCGCTGGGCTCGGTGCTCAACCACGTAATGCTGCACCAAACGGTTATTGGATTGGAAGCCAAAAAACAGCTGGCAAAAGTGGGCATCGACAAACCCGATATCGTAATCGGATGCTGCGGTGGAGGAAGTAACTTCGCCGGAATTTCGTTCCCGTTTATGTACGACAAAATCAATGGAGCAGATATTCAGGTGATTGGAGCTGAACCATTCAGCTGCCCGACGTTGACAAAAGCACCGTTTATTTACGACAACGGCGACGTGGCTCAAATGACTCCGCTGTTGGCAATGCACAGCCTCGGACACAATTTTGTTCCCGCTCCTATTCACGCCGGTGGTTTGCGTTACCACGGTATGGCACCGCTGGTAAGTGCTGCCCTGCGCGATGGTTTAATGGACGCGGTTGCCATTCACCAAAGCGAATGTTTCGAAGCTGGTTTGTTGTTTTCCAAAACCGAAGGTATTATTCCGGCACCCGAAACTACACATGCCATTGCAGCCACCATCCGCGAGGCTAAAAAAGCCAAAGAAGAAGGGAAAGAGAAAGTGATTCTGTTCAATTTCAGCGGACACGGTTTGATGGACCTTGTTGGTTACAACAAATACATGGCCGGCGCCCTGAACGATTATGAATACCCGGAATCGGAAATCGCGGAAAACCTGAAAAAACTGGAAGGTTACCCGCTACCGAAATAGGAAGATTCGAATATTGGAATCTCAAATATCAGAAGGGCGTGCTGTATTTGCAGCACGCTTTTCTTTTATGCCTGTATCAAAAAAAGGCGTAAATCAATTGCTCATTCTGTGTTGAAAGAGCCGATTCAATGTCTTCATAGAAATGACGAACACCTACCAGCTTTTCGGAAAGACGAGCTGCTTCCTCCGCCGGGAAAAAAGTACCACCTAACTCTGCGCTGTCAATGATTCCCTTTTTTACCTCCAGGCGAATCACAACTTCTTTGCCGTCGATTTCTACTTTGTTGTTAAAAACATACCGCGGCGAATAACCATAGCGCCAGTCCCAGGTCACAAATTTCTGATCGGCCAGTTCCTGAACGACAGTCTCATCTCCACTAGTTATTTCATAAAAAGTATTCCCTTCTTTTTTAAGCTGAACATCCAGCAGAAAACCGATAAACTCCTGAATGGACATTGTCTCCTTCAAAAAAGAAGAAATGTTGGCCACTTTGCTTCGGTTCGACTGAACGGCTTTGCTTTCGTATTTCCCGGCAACCACTTTTATCGACTGCCCCAGGCTCTCCAGATCGGAATTAAAAAGCAGCGTTCCGTGGTGCAACACACGGTTTTTAAAAACATGCTCTGCATTGCCCGAAATTTTCAGACCTTCAATCAGCAAATCGTTTCGCCCCGATGAAGTGGCTTCAATGCCCAGCAAAGCCAAAGCTTCCACCACCGGTTGCGTAAATTGCTTGAAACTGATTTCGGCCGGGCTTTTCACATTTTTGATAAAGGCAAAATTTACGTTGCCGGCATCGTGAAAAACGGTACCTCCGCCGGAAATCCGCCGCGCAACCGTGACATTGTTCGCGCGCACAAACGGATAATTGATCTCTGCCATTGCGTTCTGGTGTTTCCCCAACACTACAGTGTCTTTGCTTTGCCAAAGCATAAAAATATCATCGTCGAAATTCTTTAACAGGTACTCTTCAGCCGCCAGGCAATAAAAGGAATTGGTGTTTTTTAAATGAATGCAGATCATGCTGCTAATTTACAATTTGTAAATGAATGATCGGAAATGCCCCATAATATTCGCATAAAATCAAAATACCTTGGTTCCTCATCACTTTTCCCAACTTTCTTCGTTCTTATTTCAAACCCGGTTTATTTACATAAATTTTCTATTTGAAATAGATTTGTTCAGTCAAATCATAAAAAATATAATCATGAAAAAGTTAATTCTAGCCTCAACATTCCTTGTAATCACCATGCTCTTTTTCTTTCATTCAAAAGCGCAAACTTTACCAGATTCTGCGATTAAGGAAAAAACCCAATTTCTTATAAATCGAAAAATTGAGTTTTCCAATACTTCAGAAAAACAGGAACTGACAATAAAGGTGAATATGCAGAATTGTATGCTTGATCTCGAGATAAAAAGTTCAGTAAATAATGGAGAACTCGAAGTTGAGATTTATGATCCTGCAGGAAAGAAACAAGGAAGTTTCTCGGTTGGTTGTCAAATAAATACACAACCGAAGAATACAGACAAAACTAAGATCGACGATTTTTTTAATGGAAAAACAACATCTAAAAATTCACAAGCCAACAACGAAGAAGCCAGTGTTACACCGAACAAAAAAAATGAGCTAAGTGAATTTGTCTCAGGAAGAACATCGAAATCGATCAAAAATCCAATGCTGGGCGATTGGATTGTAAAGTTTTCCCCAACGAATGCTAGTGGTTACATTGTTGTCGCCAGCAGACAAGTACTATCTGAAAAATGATTATTCAATGAATTACAAAAGCTTCGTAAAAGGGAGTTCATTGTTATTACTGGCAAACTTGCTACTATTTCTCCATTCAAATGCAACGCATCGTATTGGGGGAAGTATTCAGGCAGACACAACGTGGAACTCAGTCATGTATATTTCACTAATTGGGAATTTGGATCAAATGAATTCGATGTCAAAACAGATGATCATTGATATATCTGACATTAACAAAGATCAGTTTTCTTTTTCTACCGACTATCTCCCCAAGGAAAATCATTTATACCGACTGCATCTTTCCAAAAAAGGAGATCCTCCGGCTTCCTTAATTATTGGAGGAAAAGATGAAAATCACATTTTCTTCATCGCCAACAGTGAGTCTGATATTTACTTTAACTGCAGGCATTCAGAAACCCTGTTTGGAAATGTGAACATAGAAAATTCACCTCAGAGTCGCCTTTTGAATGAAATCAACAGTATGCTGGCCTACCAGGACACTGTAAATTTATACGGCAGCTCTCTAAAACGGGAATTACTTCAAAATGCAATGGATGAGAAGCTTCGACAATTCGCCGATACCTGTTCTTACCCTTTGGTAGCACTTTATGCCCTTTACAAAAGCAATTTTGAATCTCATATTGAAACCAATCCAGGTTACTATATTCGCTTTCTGAGGAAATGGAAAAAAGAACGATCGCCTTATTTCAACGAATTCAGGAAGAAGGTTTCCGTAAAGAAAAGCCAAAATTATTATGCAGTGATATTTGGAGTTATGGGACTCCTTCTTGGTATTTTGTTGATGGTCTTTATATCAAAAAGAGCAAAACTACCATCAAAAAATATTCTTCAAGAGCTTACGATACAAGAGAGAAATATTTTTGCACTACTTCAAAAAGGAAAATCAAACAAAGAAATTTCGGAAGAACTGAATATCAGTTTAAGTACTGTAAAATCGCATATTAACAGCATCTTCTCTAAACTCAGTATCAAATCGAGAAAAGAAATTTTGGACATTCCATCTTTCACGAAATAAACAGGACCGTCTGCCAGCAGGCAGACGGTCCCATACGAATATTATAAACCTGCCAACTTTAAAGAACAGGCTTCAGCTTAACTTCCAACTGGGTTGAGAAAATATCGATATTTTGCTTTTGGAGTTCGCACTTTTCGTACGAAATATAACTGGCCGTAATGTCGTAATTCCCGGGCTTTACATCCTCGAAGGAGAATTCCCCGTCGAAACCGGTGTAACATTTTTTATCGGTCCCCTCCAGTTTTACTTCCACTCCCACCAGTGTTTCCCCGGTTTTATCGTCGGTTACGGTACCGGAAATGGAAACGCTGGCAACTTCGGCGTTGAGTACTTTATGTTCTTTCTCGTCGGCTGAAACCGCCAGAAAAAAGGTAAAAACCAGAATAATACTTAAAAGAGTTTTCATTGAAATGCGATTCGATAACTCAAGCAAAAGTATAGCTCATTCATTACATCCGAATTGCGATTTTATTACAAAACAATTAAAGATTTTAGGGGATCGGTTCAATATTCGGGCCCCTTAAATTTTCAAACATAAATTTGGTTCATATGGAATTTTAGCTGGAGCCACTCCAAGTGCTGTCTTATGTCATAAACCTTAATCTTTATCGGCAAGATCGATACACCAAACTGGGTTTCAAACTGGTTGATGGGTCGACCAATAGGCAACGCTACTGCACAGACGTTCCTTCAGGCTCCGCCTACAGGAAAATGCGTTAAAAAAGAAAAGTCATGCAGCGTTAAAAAAGAGAAGCTGTTTGAATCCCGATCTTAAAATCGGGATGAGTTTCTTTTCTTTTAGCGGAATGATTTTGACTTTAGCAATTTTCCTGTCAGCGGCGGCTTTTTTGAATACTTTTTCAGTCCCGAATGCTCGGGAGAAAAAGTATTTCCCGTCTGGAAAGACAAGGAACAAAAATAGTGACTGTTAAATCTCATCAATAATCCCTCAATAATATTAATTGATCCGACTCCTGTTTGAAAAAGATATACTCCAGTTGTTTTTGGAACTGAGTCAAAAGTTATCTAGACAAAAAGAACCCTAAAGGCTTGAAGAGACAGACTATTTAAACAAGTAAGGTATTTCTGTTATTGCTGATTTTTGGCTTATCAGCCGGATTTTACTATTTGTCATAACACAAATAGTAAACACAAAAGTCAAGGCTGCGCCCGCTTCACACGAAAAACTACATGTTGCCGGCTAAGAGTTCGAAACTCCCCCGAATGCTCGGGGTCAAACAACCGAACTCTTTTAACGCCGTCTTCACTTGTTTTTCGGCTCACCGGACGAGGCCATAGTATGCGAGTCGTTACAGTTCCTGATCGGGATTGCCTCGTTTTTTTAAGTAAAAGATGAAAGCTCGCAACAGAAAGAATAAGTAAAATAGTTATTGGCAATTTTCGTTGACTTCAACCTAATGATAAACTGATCTGTTTTTGAAGCCGGCACAAAAAAAACGTCTGCCTTTAAAAGGCAGACGTTCTATGCAGTGTTTTAATGACATCAAGTTTTAAATCCCGGTGTAGTCTCTTTCGTTGATTACCACACCCATTTCGTTGTAGCTTTTCCATGTCCCGGTTTTTTCACCGTCTTTGTAACAAAGTTCATACTTCAAATGGCCGTCTTCATCCCAAACGTACCAGTTTCCGTCTTTCTTACCGTCTTTGTAAGATGCCTGTGCTACTTTGGTACCTTTCAGGTTGAAAGTCAACCAAATTCCATGCATCTCATTTTTCCTGTAAGAACGAACTTCGTTAACCTGACCATCGTCAAAATACAACTTACATTCGCCGTCTTTCATGCCTTTGATGAAATTGGTTTCCATTTTCACCTGGCCGTTGTCGAAGTAAGTGGTGTACTTACCGGTGTAAAGTTCAGAATCCTGGTAATAAATACCATCTATTTCAGTCAGATTCTGAGCATTTACTGAAAACGCTATCAACAAAATTCCAACAAAAAATGCTAGCTTTTTCATGATAGCCTCCTTTTTTGATAATTGTGTTAACGTCATTCTAGTTAACGCAAAGTTAACAAAAAAGATACACGGCTTAATACTTCTGTAACATTTTTGCAACACATATGAAACAGGCACTTTGCTCAAAAAAAAGAGCCCCGGGCAAACCCGGGGCTCCAAGGAAGGTTCTACAACCTTCCTGCCATTAAACACTGCGTAGGCTTTATGTTTTTTTCACTAATGCGTCTTCGCGTGCTCCTTTTCTAGAAACCGTAACTTGTCCAGTCGAATACTGAAGTTGTTGCTCCGGTATTACCTGTAGCAAATGAAACATTATCTCCGTTTCCGTCTTCTTTCAACTGATTTCCGGTTACATCCTGAACAGTTAAACTGATAGAAGTAGCAGCATTCGCACCACCCCTGCTATCGGTCAGGTCAACAATATCTCCGGTAGTTCCACCAATGGCCAATGCATTGGTAATGGTAGCTGTAGCTCCACGACGAATTTTGATCACGTCATTCATTTCGTAAGCTGACTCGTTAACAATGGTCATGTTCTTGATCTTGAAGTTTGACTGATCAACGTGGTCCTCGCCTTTTCCGTCGAGGTTACCATCAGCCTCTACTCCACGCGGGTCTGATTCGGTAGAAGTGTAACCCGATTCCCAAACTCCGTAACAGTTGTCTAAGGTACCGGTCCAGCCCTGCGTAACATCAAACATGTCATCATCCGGATTTACAACCAATAGATTTTTCACGTTAACCGATCCGCCGAAAAACTCAACACCATCGTCCGCTCCATTGGGAATGTAAATATTTTCAATTCGGGTTCCGTTACCTACGCCATTCAGGGTAAGTCCATTATGCTCAACATCTTCGTTTGAGCGGGCGCCTGTATATTCCAGAATCACATAAGTCAAAACTCCGGAATTATCAGCAATTACGTTTCCTCCGTAAGGCAGGTCTTCGTTCACTTCTGTCTGTCCTTCAGTACCTGAAGTGGCACCTGAGATAGGAGCATAACCATTAATGATCAGGCCGCCCCAGTCAGCAGCGGCAGGTGAACTTGCTCCGGAAGTGAATTTTACCGGTTTGCCGGAAGTTCCTTCAGCGAATATCTGACCGCCTTGCTCTACGATTACATAGTTGGCAAAACCTTTGTTGGCCTTTATCACCGTTCCGGCAGGAATACGAAGGATTCCACCATCCTTGATACTCAGGGTTCCGGTCAGTTTGTACTCAATTGAGGCACTAAGCGATACCTCTTCAACAATATCACCTTTCAGTTCGTTTCCATCGAAGAAGTTTACATCCTCCTCGTCACTAGAGCATGCTGAGAACAACATTGCTACAACTGTAAGTGCAAATAATACTTTTTTCATTTTTAAGATTTTTAAAGAGTTGTGATTATTTTTCGTTATTTTCTTTACTTCCTGTCTAGAAATTATAGGATACTCCAAGATTAAAACTCATGCCTTTTTTGTAATCGCTCAGCACAATCGGATCGGCTCCGGCGGCGTTTGGTTTGCGGGTAAGTCTGAACGAAGGATCGAGCAGGTTGCGAGCCTTGAGGCTCAGTCCCCAATGCTTCTTATACTTTAATGAAGACACAAAATCGAGTGTAGGAACGCCATTTTCCACAATGTCCTGATAGCCACCCGCACCAACAGTATAAATACGCTCACTGAAATAGTTCTCCACCAGCGATGCAGTAAAATCAAGATCGGTTTTATGAAACTGGTAGCTTAGATCTGCATTCACAAGAAAGGGTGCGGCACCTTCCAGTTCGGTTTTCTTGTTTGTGAAATTCAGTCCTCCTTTCACCTCCACATCCGTTTTCAGGTAAGAAGCATTCACCCCCACACTCAGTTTACTATAGGTATCGTTATTGTCTTTCTGGGTGGAGAACAAATTCTTGCGTGCTTCCACTTCTACCCCGCCTATGATGGCGTTGTCGGCAATGTTTTCATAAGTAAGAAAACCGCCGGCACTGGCTTTTTCTATTCTTGAAATCGGGTCCTGAATGTATTTTCCAAATACGGCCACAGAAAACAGCTCGTCACGACTTAAAAAATAATCCCACTTCAGATCCAGGTTGTAGTTAGTGGATGGAATAAGGTCGGGATTACCTTGCGAGCTCCAGTTTCGCCCCACATAGCGGTAGGGTGAAATTTCTTTCGATTGAGGCAAAGTGTAAGTGCGGCTGGCTCCCAGGCGTACCACATTATCTTTGTTAAGACTGTATTTCAGGTTAAGACTTGGCAACAGGTAGAAATAGTCTTTGGTAGTATTACCAACGCTCGATCCCCGGTTTACGTCGTAGGCAACATCCAGGTAAACCAGATCGGCACGCAGTCCGGCATTCAGGATCAATGACGGATTCAGTTGATACATCAGTTCGGCATATCCTGAGTTGATGTATTTATCTACACTGTACGAGCTCTCAAATTCAGAGTTGATAAAGTCTCTGTTATCAAGTGCGGACTGATTAAACAGCCCATCGAGATCGATGTTGTTTTGGTCGATCTCAGGTTGGGTAACACGCTGGTTGTCCCACTCAATACCCTGAAAATCATCCACAGCAAAACGTCCTTTGTACCCTGCTTTTACAAGCGATACATTCTCTTCATCGTCGGTGAGTTTATAACTTATTTCAAATTGAACGTTGATATCTGCGACGTTTAGATCGGAGAAGAAACGTTGCTGACGCCCGGTTCCCTTGAGTAAATGGTATTTTCCATTCCCCAGATCGGAGAGATAATTAATACGACGGTCGGGTTCACTTCCCATCGTGTAGTTAAATGATGCTCCGGTGTTGGCGCTCAACCGGCTGTTAAACTGACGGTTCAAACGCAGCTGATTTACAATCAGAGTATTGTCATTAATTTGCTGACGACGGATTAATCCTTTGTAATCATCCACATCTTCGAAATTCGAATGCATTCCGTTATAATCCAGCATCGAACGGGTGTTCGAATGTATCACCATCGCGTTGTAACTCAGGTCGTAGTCTTTAAAACCATATTCCAGATTTCCCATTAACAAATGGGTAGTTTTTAGCTCAAACTCATCCGACATTTGATCACGAAAAACAGTACCCGAAGTTGTGGTGTTGCGCACAATTCCGTTCACATAGCTGTAGTCTGCGTCATAACTGCCAATCACATAAAAGCTCAGCATATCTTTGCCTGCGCCTGTTTTGTAACGTTTTCCACCTGCAAAACTAAGCGCCCTGTTTAGCTGAAGATTCTGGCTTGTGGGATTTAGTGAATTGCCAAAACTGTAAACAGCTTCGTTGGAAGGAGCCGTTTTGTTTTGCGCAAAACCCAAGGCGTTCACGCCATCGCTAAGCATAAACTCTTTCCCAAGAGTCTGTGTATTGACGCCCGCCGAAAGATCAATCCCAAACTCCGAATCTCCCAGCAGCTCCTTCGAACTGATGTTTATCTCGGCACCAGCTACATCACCTGTCATTTGGGCACTAAATACTTTGTTTACGCCGACAGCCTTAATCATGTCGGACGAAAAGAAATCAAGTGAAATGTTTTTGTACTCAGGATCTTCCGACGGAACCGGAAATCCGTTTAAAGTGGTAGCGTTAAAGCGGTCGCCCAAGCCACGAACGAAAACGTTCTTTACGCCTTCCTGCTTGGCAATACCCGAAACTTTGGTTACGGCGGCCTCTGCATCGCTGGCTCCCTTCCGGGATATTTCCTGGGCACCAATGGCCTGTGTTGCAACAACGGCATTTTTCTGCTCTGCCAGCAACATACTTTCCGATTCGCGGTTGGCCTTGGCCACTACCTGAACGCCTTCCAACTCGAGAGTGGCCGGCGAAAGCGCTACATTTAATGTTAATTCTTCATTCGGTTTTACCTCAATGTTCAATTCTTGTGAATCGTACGAGATAAAAGAAATCAGTAAGGTATATTTTCCGGCTTGAACTTTCTGAACCAGAAAATTCCCGTCGAAATCGGTAATGGTACCCTGCGAGGTCTCTTTTAACATTACCGTAGTTCCTATTAATGTCTCTTTGGTTTTTGCATCGATCACCGTTCCTTTTACCGAACCGGTTTGTGCCATAGCTGAAATCGCTTGAATTAGCAGTAAGATGCTAATAACAATTCTGTTCATACTCTAAAAATGTGCAGTGTTAATGTCTATTATTAATTCCGGGAGCAAAGCAAGACCAATAATATTACAAGGCGATTAATACCCCTTTAAACTATTATTACATTTGCTTAACAGAATTGCAACATCTCCACCACCCCTCACAAAGCACTGATAACATGCAACATACACAAACAAGACCAACGAAAACCAGCTTTTTCAGGTTGTACTTTGGCCCGCTGATAAATCAATTATTTATTAACAGAAAGGGGAAACTAAAACTGCACTTATTTAATGGAAAGCGAAAAAAGGAATTCCACCCCGCCTTTAGGACGATTTTTTACCGACACCCGGCCGTTGTGAAGATGAATGGCATTTTTAACGATCGCCAGTCCCAGGCCGGTTCCACCAGTGACACGCGAGCGCCCTTTGTCTACCCGGTAAAAACGCTCAAAAATACGTGGCAGATGTTCTTTCGGAATCCCGCCGCCCGTATCCGAATAAGAAAAATAATAATACCGTTCGTCGCGGTGATAGCATTTAATATGAATGCGGATTCCCTGCCCGCCATAATTTATCGAATTCTCCACCAGGTTCTGAAACACGGAAAACAGCAACGATTCGTTTCCGCTTATCACAGTATTCAGCTTCACCTCGTCGATGAACTCAATTTTATTGTGCTCGATCTTGCTCGAAAAATACTCGTAAACATCGTTGGTGATCTTCTTAATATCCACCTGTTTCATTTCGAACAGCTCGCCCGCGTCTTCAATATTGTTGATCAGCGAAATATCGTTGATCAGTACCGTTAGCCGTTCGGATTGAAAAAATGCCTTTTCCAGGAAATACTTTTGCTTTTCTTCCGGGATGGGCCAGTTTTCAAGAATCGTTTCCAGGTAGCCCCGGATGGACGAAAGCGGTGTTTTTAACTCGTGGGCAATGTTCGAGGTAAGCTGCTGCTTCATCAAGCGTCTCTTTTCCAGCCGGGTAACATCGGTAACAACCACCTCAAAACTGCGGTCGGCAAAAATGATGGAATAGATCCTGAAATACTTCTCTTCCTTCGAAACGGTATAATCGAGCTTGGGAACTTTATTTTCCAGATCAACTGCACCGGTTTCCAAATAAGCAGACAAAAATGAATGCAGTTTTTTAAACGACGAACTCTCCAGCATTTCGGTAGCCGAAACCACTTCCTTTTTCGAAAGCAGGTTCACCATTTCAATAAACTTACCGTTCGACAGCGTCATCACCTTTTGCGGCGAGAAAAAGGCAATTCCTTCATCCAGCGCATCGAGGTGATTAAAAAGCTTTTCCTTTTCCGTGGAAAGGTCATCTTTTGTCTTTTTCAGGTTGTTGTAAATCTGGATGATCTGCCCGCTGATAATGCCCAGTTCGTTGGCCGGAAATTTTGTATCGAAAGCCACCAGTTCGTTGCTTCCTGCTCGCACCGCAAAATCCTTCAGTTTGGTAATGGTATACGAAAGCTTAATGGTTACAAGTACCAGGATCAATCCGATAACCAGGAAAAGAACCACCATAAAAGTGATGAACTGTGTACTGGTTTTCAGAAAATCTTTTACGGTAACATCGAAAACAAGGGCGGCACGAATGTAATAATGCGGGAAAAGCCGTGCATAATAGTAGAACTCCTGGCTGGTGGTAGCCGAGGTACGAATGTTGGCACCACTCCCGTTGGCACGCGCCCTCATCACTTCGGGGCGGTTGTAGTGGTTCTCCATCGACGAATAGTCTTTCACAAAACTATCGTACAGCACCTTCCCTTCTTTGCTGATAACCGTAATACGTGGATTGGTTTCGGGAAGAATACTGATCAGATCAGCCAGATCGTTGACATGATTATCTTCTAGTAAATGGTTTCCCCGAATAAATTTATCGGTGATTTCGGTAATGTTGTCCAGTGTATTTTCGAGCCGCGCCCGCTTGTAGCTTTTTTCGCGCTGGTACTGGAATGCCAAAACCGTAATGGTGAACAGGACAAATACCAGGATGTAGTAGAAAAATATTTCGCCCCTGAATGATCTTTTCACTGTTCAGAAAATTAGCTATTGAAAACAGTATCCGTAACCCGATTTGCCTTTTATGTAAGCGCCGTATTCGCCAATCTTTTTACGCAAGCGCGCAATGTTAACATCCACATTTCGCTCGGTAACAATTACATCGTCCTGCCAGATACGTTTTAAAATCTCGTCGCGGCTAATGTATTGTCCCATGTTTTTAGCCAGCAGCGAAAGAATTTCGTATTCTTTTCGGGTCAGATTAACGGGCTCTCCTTCAATGGTGGTGATCTTCTTTCTCAAATCGATCTTCAGCTCTTTGAAGCTAATCACATTGGAATCATTTCCCACGCGGCTTCCTCTTTTCAGAATGGCCTTGATACGCGCCACCACTTCTTTAATCGAAAAAGGTTTTGAGATATAATCATCGCCCCCAACGTTAAAGCCGGTCAGCACATCGTTTTCTTCTACTTTTGCCGTCAGGAAAATAATGGGGACAGACAACTGCATCTCTTTCCGGATAACATTGGCCACTTTATAGCCCGAAACGCCTTCCATCATTACATCCAGCAAGAGAAGATCAAAATCCTGGATATTCTTTTTTAAGGCTTCTTCGCCCGAGTGGGCAATCTCGATTACAAAACCTTCGCTTTCGAGGTTAAACTGCAAGATTTCACACAGGTCTTTCTCATCATCAACAATGAGTATCTTGTATTCTTCTTCCATAGATGCAATTTTCGGCTTCGATATTTCCCTGATCAATCAAAGAAGTAATCAGCACTTTGATTTACAACGACGAAATTAATTAAAATAAGTCAGATTACGCCAGAACGATTCATCAGATTCAACTTGCAGTCAGCCATTGTATTTCGTATGTTAGCAAAAGGTTATCTATCCGTTACAGTTCTATTACATTTCTGTTACAAATCCATTACATTTATAGAGAAAAGTAATTTCATTCCGGTTAAGGATTCATTACAAAACGATTAACTTCTATTTTTGCCGCGAATTGCTAAACAAACGATTGAAATGAAGAAGACACTGCTACAGCTACTTATGCTTTTTGGGGTACTACCCGTTTTTTCTCAGGAGAGTACCTTTAGTCCCTCAGGCACTGCCTTTGCCACCATTTTTGCCAATTACCATCAGGGACTGACAAGCAGCGCCGCCGACGAGTCAGCTTTTGAACTGGTACGTGGGTACATTGGGTACCAATATCAGTTCAGCCCCGAATTTTATGCAAAAGTCAACCTCGATATCGGAAGTCCCGAAGACCTTTCGGAATATGCCAAAGCCCGCCGTTATGCCTACTTCAAAAATGCCTTTTTGCGCTATACTGAAAACAAGCTGGAAGTGGAGTTCGGTTTGATCAGCTTACGGCAATACAAACTGATGGAGGATGTTTGGGAGCGCCGCTACCTGATGAAAACACTCGCTGATGAATATTCCATAGGCCCTTCAGCCGACCTTGGGATGAACATTAATTATACTTTCTCTGATGCCTGGGAAATAGACTTTACCGTAATGAACGGCGAAGGGTACAACAACGTACAAACCGACGGTATTTTTAAGTATTCGCTGGCCACCACTATTGTGCCCGTGAAAAACTTTACCACCCGTTTGTACTACGATTTTACCAACAACGATCTTCTGCAATCCACTTACCACATTTTCCTTTCTTACAATTTTAAGAAAAAAGCAAACATAGCCGGGGAAGCGCTTTACCGCACCAACGAAAAATGGAAAGACGGGCGCGACCGTTATGGTTACTCGATTTTTGCCAAGTACAACATCACCGGGAAATACCAGTTATTCGCCCGGTTCGACCAAATGGCTTCCAACAAGCTCAGCGGGGAAGAAAACCCGTGGAACCTTGCCAACGACGGAACGGCCCTGGTAGCCGGTATTCAGTACGAGCCCATAAAAAAAATAAAAATGGCGCTCAACTACCACGACTGGGTACCTTCGGCAGCGAATGGAAAAACCAAGGCCTTTATTTTTCTCGATCTGGAAGTTAAACTGTAAAATCTGAAACCATGCAAAACCGGATAATCATATTTCTGCTTGTAGCGGTAACAGTTATTGCGTGCCGTAAAAGCGACTACATACTGGAAGGAAACAGCGAAACCATCACCGACAATGGCCTTGGCACCGGCACCGTTACCTGGACAAAAGACAAAGAATACGTACTGGAAGGCTTTATTTTTGTAAACGACGGACAGGTGCTGACCATCCAAGAGGGAACCGTCATTCGTTTTAAAAGCGGGCAGGCCGAAAATGCTAGCGCATTGATTGTGGCCCGTGGCGGCAAAATCATTGCCGAAGGAACGGAAGCCGAACCCATTATTTTAACTTCGGAAAACGACGATCTGAAAGGCTCCGTATCCCGTGATATCCGGGGCCAGTGGGGCGGGCTGATCATTTTGGGCAACGCCCCCATTAACTTAAGCGGCGGCGAAGCTTCCATCGAAGGAATTCCGCTGGCAGAACCACGCGGACTTTACGGCGGAATCGACGAGAACGACAATTCAGGTATTCTGAAATACGTTTCAATCCGTCACGGAGGCACCAACATTGGTGACGGAAACGAAATCAACGGCCTGACACTGGGCGGTGTGGGCAATCAAACCCAAATCGATTACGTGGAAGTTATTTCGAACGAAGACGACGGTGTGGAGATTTTTGGTGGTACGGTTAGCCTGAAACACATGGTGGTTTCGGGTTGTGGCGACGATTTGTTTGACTACGACCTGGGCTGGTCGGGCAACGGACAATTTTGGCTGGGAGTACAGGAAGATCTTCCGGGCGACAACCTCATTGAGGCCGGCGGCGGCGTGGATCCTATTTACGGAATCCCAAATTCGCTACCCAACCTCTTTAACCTCACCCTGGTCGGAAGTGGAAAATCGAGTACCGGCACCTGCGTTAGTTTTGAGAAGAATGCGGGCGGAACCATTGCCAATTCAGTTTTTGTGAACAAAGACAAAGGCATTTCGATTGAGGTAACCGACCAGCAACACGATAGCTACAACCAGTGGAAAAACGGCAAACTGTCGATCAAAACCAACCTGTTTTACGATGTAGCCTCTTCCACTCCGGAAAGTATTTTCAAATTATCGGGTCTCTATTCCCCGGAAATGGCCAATGAATGGGCAGCCGCTTTCAACACATCCAAAAACGAGATTGGCGATCCTAAAATCAATAGCGCTTCAGGAGATTTTGTTCCGGAAGAAAAAATAAAGGGCGATCTGCTGGAGTATCCTCTACCCTGGTTTCAGGTGGTTGATTTCAAAGGTGCTTTTGGCGAAGACAACTGGATCGAGGGATGGACACTGCTGTCTCAGCAATAGCAGAGAACGGGCTCACTTCCCTTTGTTTTCGGAATATTTTTTTTGAATCGGACTTTCCAAACTGTGTTGGGTATTATCTAAACGCCGGCTAGTCTTTGTAAGAAAACTTCGGGAGCAAGGCTTGCAACTTCTGAAAATCAAGGAGTTTACTTTCGCAAATGACAGTTTTCAGAAAGAGCGTAATTCAGTTAACGGAGTTTTCTTGCAGACACTAACTAAGAGTGGCTGACCACTCTTGCCGTAAATTCAGGATTGTACAGCATTTGGGAAGCATTGCTGTTGTAAAACTGCTCAGCTTCCGCCCAATTATGAAAGGTACCATAAGTTTGCAACGGTTTTATTCGTTGCTGCATCTGATCGATGTACTCTTTAAATTCCTCGAAGTCGTACGACTGATTCTCGTGGTCGAGTATAACGTTCGATTGGTAATCGTAGCGAAATTCGAGATGAGCAGCCACCACCCATTCCAACGATTTGCGAACAAAATCGTTTTGCCGCTCACGGGTAAAAAGCACCAACATTTTCTGATTGGGCAGCCCATAAAAATACACCGGAAGGTATTCGGGGAAACAGGTATTGCTTGTTTTGTAAATCAGTCGTGCTTTGTCTTTCATAATCCTCTCAGTTAACTTCAGGCAAGTTAGCCCAAAAGAGCTTACAGCAGGTTGTGTAATGATTAAATGCCCGTTAATAAATGGTTAAACAGAAACCTCGGGAAACTTAGAAAAAGAAGCCTCTGGTCCCCTCATCCCATGCCGGGAACCGTAAAAAAAGCCTTGCGCTTTTCAGCGATATTTTTCCTTTTGCCGGAGGAAACCTTTGACATATTCTCATAAATGTGCCGGAGAGTGATCATGCTTAAAATTTCGTGGATGTGGTGCGGATAGCGGATCTGCAAACGATTCTTTTCTTCCAGCCATTGTGTCAACCGATTGCCATCCAGCGACGACAACGCGAGAATCCCCATGCTTTCCAAAAATGCAGCATTGCAGGCCTGCTCGTACTGCCCTTTCATCGGGATCACACACAACTTCTTGCCCATGTAAATGGCTTCGGCCGGAGTTTCAAAACCGGCATTGCACAATATGCCTTTGCAACTTATAAACGACGCAGAAAAGCTGTTGAGGGAAACCGGTTGAAACAATATATTTCCGGACTGATAGGACGTTTGATTGTGCTTGGAGAACACTTGCCACTGTACCTGCGGAAAACGGTGAAGCACCTTTTCGATTTCGCCGTTGCTGTAGGCTGGCAAATACACTGTATAGTGCCCTTTGTTTTCCGGAGCGGCTTCCCGGATAGCAGGGCGAATAACCGGAGTAAACACCGAGCGACCGATGGCACTGAAATGAAAACCATATTTTTCGCTGGCCGGCGCATAATGTTTCAGAATCTGTTTTCCCAGCCAGTCTTCCTTTTCCGGCTTTGGTGCATCGGGGTGTAACACCGCATTCTGATGACTGATCCCAATGCATTTCTTCCCTTTCAGTTTACATGCCCACGCCGACACCGGCTCGAAATCACATAAAACCAGGTCGTACTCTTTTACGGGTAAACGGACTATATCCCGGATAAACCGAAATGGCCTGAGACGAGTGAACGTTTTCCACAAATCGACACCACCACGGGTTCCAAAAATAAAGCTGATACCGTAAAACCTGTATTTCACCGGAAATGGCAATTCGATGTCTCCCTGTATTCCGCTGATCATCACATCGGTTTCCACCATCTTTTGCAGTTGTGGCACTACTTCCATGGCGCGGGCCAGGTGCCCGTTTCCGGTTCCTTGAATGGCGTACAGAACTTTCATTACTGAAGGGATAAATTTGTAAATGTCAACTCTCGCACCAAGGTTTGATACAGCTGTCCGGCCGGAATTTCCGGTTCCTCGGCGGCTGTCTCCATTACGGTTTCGTGTTGCGTATAAAGTTGCCAAGCGTTGTTGTAATACTCGGCAGCCGTGAAATGCTCTACCCAGTCGCCACAATTGATGTAGCGAACCTGTTTCTCCCCCACCTGCAACATTTTGTCCTTCGGGCTGTGTGTATGGCCGCAAATAACCACATCGTACCCTTGTGCTGCGGCCGACTGTCCCAGTTCGTTTTCAAACTTCGACGGAGCTTTTTTCTTTCTTATCAGGTTCTTTTTTAAGCTCTTGTAAATGATCATTTCCTGCTTTCCTATTTTCTGCAACAAGAAATTCAATGCTTTATTCACCAAAGTAAGAAGCCCGTAAAGCGCAGCACCCAATTTGGCAAGTCCTTTTGAGCTATGAATGATGTGGTCAAAAATATCGCCGTGAAAAATCCACGTTTTCACCCCGTTGCGGGTAAAAATAAACTGGTTGACAATCTCAAGCCTTCCGATTTTTGTTCCGCTGAATTTGCGCAAAAACTCATCGTGATTCCCTGTTACATAATAAATCAAGGTTCCTTTCTCCATCATTTTGATCAACTGGCGGATGATCTTCAGATGGCTCGACGGGAAATAATTCCGAGAAAAACGCCACGAATCGATGATGTCACCGTTCAGAACAAGCGTATCAGGTTGGATCGATTTCAGATAAGCCAGGATTTGTTTGGGTTTGCAAGCGTGGGTCGCCAGATGTAAGTCAGATATTACTGAAATCTCGATCTGTCTTTTATTCATACAACTCCGAATATATCTTACAAATAAACGAAGCTCTTATTAACAGGCGGTTACACAATTATTAAAGTTGGAATAAAAAGTATTTGGAGAAGAAGACTTAGACCGCACAAGCGGCATCAAAAAAGCCATCCGTCAGCTGACGGATGGCTTTTTAAAAGTTATTGCACGGAAACTTTATTTTTTAGGTTGAGTGACCTGGACAAAATCGCGGTATGCTTTTACCATGCTAATGGTTCGCAGCAACACATTTTTAGTTTCGCTGTTCACGTTGAAGTACAATACCGAATTACGCGTATTCACTTCCTTGGTTTTGATACGTTTGATCTGCGCCTTTTCCGTTTTCTGAAGCTGTTCGATAATCCGGTCACGCATCGAAGTCAGATTATCAATCTCGTCAAACTTATTCTTCGTAACCACCAGAAGCGCCAGATCCAGGTACTTATCAATGTTGGTCATCAATTTTCGCAATTCACCGGCCTGTTCGTCGGTAAACGGCTTGTGTTGATTCTCCATGTGTTCAAAAAGCGGCTGAATCAGGAAATTCAGGGAATTCGCAATTTCGCGCTGGTAATCGACCACCTGCACATAATGATGTCCGTAATCCGCTTGGTCTTCGATCTTCGACAAGGTGGAGAAAATCTTTGCCTTTACTTTTTTCGATTTGACGTTTAACTCGTTTTTCAACTGAAGAGCTTCCCGCAACTGGGCACGGTCTTCGGCCAAAAAGCCACCCACACCCACCGAGAATATCTTATTACTGGTTTCAATCGCATTTACACAATGCTTGCGGCATTTCTGAACTACTTTTTCCACACCGTCTTTTTCTTCAAAAGCTTCTACCTCTTCAGCCAGTTTTTTAGCACTGCGTTTTTTGAAAAGAAGCTGTGTGCGAACCACCATAAAAATAGCAATGGCGATGAATACAAATATCATGAATTTACCACCCACCGAGATAATGGTGGCAATAAGGGCCGAAACAGTAAAGGCAATCAGTGCGGTTAGAAACCAACCACCAATGACGGCAAACACTCCCGACACCCTGTAAACGGCACTTTCGCGATCCCATGCCCTATCGGAAAGCGAAGTTCCCATGGCTACCATAAACGTTACATAGGTAGTAGAAAGAGGCAGTTTCATGGAAGTGGCAAGCGCAATAAGAATACTGGCTACTACCAGGTTCACCGAGGCACGCACCTTGTCGAAAGCCGGGGTTCGCGGATCGTCAGCCGGCCCCAGTGAAACCGGGACAAACCGCTTCTGAATCTGGCTGGTAACTGTTGACGGGATCACCCTGCCTATTGATTTGTTAAACCGAATAGAGTGACGCACCATTAAACGGGCCACAAGCGAAGAACCAAAACGTTCCATTCCTTCTGTCTGGCGTCCCAGGTTTACCTCTGTTTCGGTAACTGCCTGTGCCTTTTTCGACAAAATCAGTGTAGCCACCATTACCAGGCCCGAGATCAGCAACATATAAATTGGCGTGGCACTCTTCTCTTTCAGTATCTCCATCGAGAAGGCATCCGGGGCAATTCCACCAGCAGCACGCCAGGCTTCAAACGATTTAAAACCCGCAATCGGCACCCCGATAAAGTTAACAAGGTCGTTACCGGCAAAAGCCATTGCCAGGGCAAAAGTTCCGGCCAGCACCACTACTTTCAGAATATCAATTTTGAAGATCCAGCTTAACAGTTGAATCAACACGGTCCAACCGGCAAAACTAAGCAGCAACACCGTAAAAGTATGGTGCTTGATCCAGTTGCTAAGGCTTTCGCCTGATGGCAGTGGGATATCGGCAAAAGCCGAACCTTTGATCCCTTTGATCAGCATAAAATAAGTAATGGCTGTAATGGCCAGACCGCCAAAAGCAGAACCAAAATATTTTATGGATTTTCCGTATTCAAACGAAAACAACATACGGGCGAAATACATAACGATGGCCCCCACCGTGAAGGCCACAAACACGGAGAGCAAAATTCCGGATATAATTCCGAGTGCCTGCCCCGAGTTAATGTAGTTCGAAAGTTCGAGTAAAACGGTTCCACCAGTCATTTTGATTTTTACGATGGCAGTGGCAACAGCCGCCCCCAGTAACTCAAAAACGATGGAAACAGTAGTGGAAGTCGGCATCCCGAAGGTATTGAACATATCCAGCAGGATGACGTCGGTAATCATTACCGCAAGAAAGATCACCATGATCTCAGAAAAATAAAACTGATCGGGGTGAAAGATTCCCTTTCTGGCCACTTCCATCATTCCGTTGGAGAATGCGGCGCCGATCAACACTCCCAGGCTGGCCATTAAGAAAATGACCCATTTGGGAGCCGCTTTGGAGCCCACGGCAGAATTCAGAAAGTTTACGGCATCGTTACTAACGCCTACGATCAGGTCGGAAATGGCAAGTGCAAACAAAATGACTACCAGAACCAGGTAAAAGTTTTCCATTATTCAGTATTTAATGACGTATTTAATTCACTGTAAAACAACCTACTAACTAGTTGATGTCAATGATTTTTTCACGAAACAAAATTGAAGGATTGGTATTACAAAACGATTACACTTTTATTACATTTATATTACTTTATCATGCACACCAACACTTAACCCACTGAAATCAAGAACAATAAATACTTCAAAGAATCTTAACTAAATGTAACAAAAAAAGCCGGAATTTAACATCCGGCTTTATCCCAAAAAATAAGGGTATGGTTTATTTTGTTTGTCGTGTGAATTTAATAAAGTCGCGCTGAGCTTTTACCAGGTTCACGGAATGCAATAACAAATGTTCCGTTTCGGTGATGATTTTAAAGAATAACTGGGAGTTACGTGTATTCACCATCTTATTCTTGATTCGCTTGATCTGCGATTTCTCAATTTTCCCCAATGCATCCAGAATGGCGTCACGTTCTTTGATCAGGTTATCCAGGTCATCAAAGTTTTCTTCTTTCACCACATGCAACACATAATTAAAGAATGTATCCACCCGCCCCGACAGACCGGCGAGCTGACTAACCTGATCGGCAACAAATGGTTTGTGGTTGTTTTGAACATGTTTCACCATGGGCTCCAGCATAAAATGAACGGCGTGAGCCATTTCGCGCTGATGCTCGACCATTTGCACATAGAAATGCCCCGTTTCGAGCGTGTCTCCTGCAATTTTATTAATGGTTGTATAAACTTTGTCTTTGTTGCGTTTTGCCTTTTTCGAAAATTCCTCGCAAGCTTCCTGGGCCTTTTTTAGCGCCTGAAGATCTTCGTGTAAAAAGCCTTCAATTCCCATGGTGAGCACCTGGTTGCTGGACACAATCGTTTTCACCACCTGTTTCGAGCTTTTTTCAATAATCTGCTCTTTTGCATCTTCATCTACAATGTCTTCGTCTTCCTCGGCAGCCAGTTTTTGGGCACGTTTGCTAAAAAACAGCTGGGTACGTATCACTATAAAAATAGCTACTGCGATAAACACAAAAATCATAAAGGTCCCGCTAACCGAAATCAAAAAGGCAATAAAGCACGATATGGTAAAAGCGATTATTGCGGTAAGAAACCAGCCTCCGATTACCGAAAACACACCGGAAACGCGGTAAACAGCCGTTTCGCGGTCCCAGGCCCGGTCGGCCAGCGAGGTACCCATTGCCACCATAAAAGTAACATAGGTGGTAGAAAGCGGGAGCTTTAGCGAAGTTCCGATCGCAATCAGAATACTGGCAACCACCAGGTTTACAGCGGCCCGTAGTTTATCAAAAGCCGGGGCATCAGGGTCTTCGGTGCTATAATAGGAATGCGGTTCAAACCTTGAACGAACAGCATTTGTAAGCCCGGCAGGCATAACCCGAAGCAAATTCTTATTAAAACGCGTAGATGAACGAACCAGGAAACGTGCCGCCATGGAAGAGTCAAAACGTTCGGATTCGCCTTCGCTTTGCCGCGACAAATCAACCGTTGTTGCTACCACCGAACGTGCTTTTTTGGAAAGGATTAAGGTAAGGATCATCACCAAACCCGCAATAACCAGCATGTAAGTGGGTGTTCCTACTTTTCCGGCCAGCATACCCATGCCAAAACTGTCGGGCGAAATAGCCCCCGCCGCTACCCAGGCTTTAAAGGAATTATAACCGGCCAGGGGAACCCCAATAAAATTCACCAAATCGTTTCCGGCAAACGCCATGGCCAAGGCAAAGGTTCCGACCAGCACCACCAGCTTTAGTATTTTAACCTTGAAAATCCAACGCAGTAACTGCAACAACAAAGCCCAGCAAAAGAATCCATAGATCATTATCCGGATCGTGTTACTATTCAGCCACTCCTGAAGGGTAACACCCGAATCAAGCTGAATATCGGCAAACGAAGACCCCTTCATTCCTTTGATCAGCATAAAATAAGTGATGGCAGTAATGGCCATACCTCCGAAAATGGCTCCCATGTATTTCATCACAGGCCGGTATTTGAACGAGAACACCAGGCGCGAAACGTATTGCACAATGGCTCCCACCGTAAATGCAATAAAGACCGAAACCAGTATTCCCGAAATAATGGCCAATGCCTTACTCGAATTAATATACTGCGACAACTCCATTACAATGGAGCCTCCGGCCATTTTTATTTTGACGGCTGAAACCGCCACGGCCGAGCCCAGCAATTCAAAAACGATGGATACGGTGGTGGAAGTCGGCATTCCAAAGGTGTTGAACAAATCAAGCAGGATAACATCTGTAATCATCACTGCCAGGAAAATGATCATGATCTCGGAGAACATAAACATTTCGGGATGAAAGATCCCTTTTCGGGCCACTTCCATCATTCCGTTGGAGAAAGTTGCCCCCACCAGCACTCCCAAACTGGCCATTAGAAAAATCACCCACTTGGGCGCCGCCTTTGAGCCAATGGCGGAATTCAGGAAGTTAACAGCATCGTTACTCACCCCGACAATCAAGTCTGAAATTGCCAAAGCAAATAATACTACTACCAGTACTAAGTAAAAATTTTCCATTACAATCTATTTAATCACGGCTTCTTTTAACTATCTGTTTTATCTGTTTCTGCTTCCCAAACTTATTCTCTCTTCATTCCGTCCAAAAGCAAGTGGGTCCCGGATGACAAACAACTTCGCCTTTCCTCCCTTCAATTCTCTGAAGATCACCAAAAACAACTGCGCCATAAAAACAGAACGAGCCGTTATTAAACATCAAGCCGGGGTTTTGATATCGGTCCTCTACTGCCATATCATTTTTTGTGTAGCAATAACGATGTTTTAAATTTAATGACTTCCACCCGGATACAAAATTTCCAAGCGAATTATTCCTGTCATCCAGGAAAAAAATTCCTTTTATTCAATTTCCTAAAAAAACCGGAAGCCCCGAGAGATCGAAAAGAAGTTCAAACTTCCCAAACGTGACGGAGAAATCGCATTTCCGGCTGTACCAATGGCCGGCAAATATAAAAAGGCTATTACGAAGCGAACCAATGCTTTACATTAATAAAACATTAACTAAGCTTAAAATTACTGTTAATCAATTGGTAGCGCGTTTTTTTTACCTTTATGATCCTGATTTTAATAATAGCTTAGCGCGCAAATTTCGATAATCATAGTTTTACACTGCATATGAAGACCTATTCATCAAAATTCCTTTCGGCCATTGTTTCGTCGGTACTTACGGTTCTGGCGCTGGCAATTGCCTTGTTAGTATACCATTACGGGAAGCACCTCCTGGTTGTTATTATACCGGTGATCCTGTTTTTTGTGGCTACCTATTATTCCATCCTGTTTATCATTCGGAAATACGTGACCGACCGTATAAAACCCATTTACAATACCATTCGCGACCTTCCGCTAAGTGGCAAAAAGATGGACGAAAAAATGCTAGACCCCAACAGCCTTTTGCTAAATGTAAAGTTTGAAGTGGAAGAATGGGCCAAAACACAGATGAAGGAGATTGAACGTTTGAAAGAACTCGAAAAATACCGGAAAGATTTTGTGGGCAATGTTTCGCACGAACTGAAAACACCGATTTTCAATATTCAGGGCTATGTACTTACACTGCTCGAAGGCGGGCTGGATGACCCGAAAATCAACAAGCTTTACCTGAAACGTACCGAAAAAAGTATCGACCGCATGGTTTCGATTGTGGAAGACCTGGAGTCGATCACCAAGCTCGAATCGGGAGAATTAAAGCTGAATATTACCCGTTTCGACATTGTTAAAACCGTGGAGGAAGTGCTTGAAATGGAACACTGGCAGGCTACGGAGAGCAAAATTTCGGTACAAATCGTCAACAAACCCGACCGCCCCATTTATGTAAAAGCCGATAAAAAGCGAATACTCGAAGTGGTTACCAACCTGATTGTTAACGGCATAAAATACGGCAAAAAGAAAGGCAACGTGAACATTTCGTTTTACGACCTGGAAGACAACATAATTGTGGAAGTGGCCGACGATGGCATCGGGATAGAGAAAAAAGACCTGCCGCGTATTTTTGAGCGTTTTTACCGGGTCGACAAATCGCGCTCGCGCGAGCAGGGCGGAACCGGGCTGGGGCTTTCCATCGTTAAACACATTATTGAAGCGCACAACCAGTCGATCAATGTAAGAAGCGTGCTCGACAAAGGCACCACCTTCAACTTTACACTTGAAAAAGCCAAATAATAACCTAACTTTGTGCTTATTGATAGTGTAAACAAACGTTAATCGTTTATTAACAGTGGGTGCTTACCTTTACAATTCAAATTTTACTTGTTATGAGCGAAAATCAGTTTAAAGTTCTGTTGGTCGATGACGAACTCGATATCCTTGAATTTCTGAGCTACAACCTCGAGAAAGAAGGTTACATTGTGTATACCGCTAAAAACGGTGTAGAAGCACTGGAAATAGCTGAAAAAGAAATTCCTAACCTGATTATTCTGGACGTGATGATGCCCGAGATGGACGGAATTGCAGCCTGCGAAGAACTGCGTAAAATACCGGCGCTTAGCAGTACCATTATTGCCTTTCTGACGGCCCGTGGTGAAGATTACTCGCAGATTGCAGGTTTTGAAGCCGGTGCCGACGATTACATTACCAAACCTGTTCGCCCGAAAGTACTGGTGAGCCGCGTAAAAGCCCTATTAAAAAGAACCGGCGAAGCCACGCAGGCGCCTGTTGAAGTGGTAGATTCGAATACCATTACCATTGGGAACTTACTGATTGACAAAGAACGTTACCTGATTCGCATTGGCGACAACGAAATGATCCTGCCAAGAAAAGAATTCGAGTTGCTTTCGCTGCTGGTTTCAAAACCCGGGAAAGTGTTTACCCGCGAAGAAATCTATTCCTCGGTTTGGGGCGAAAACGTTGTGGTGGGCGACCGTACCATCGATGTCCACATTCGCAAACTGAGGGAAAAAATTGGTAACAGCCACATCAAAACCCTGAAAGGAATTGGCTATAAGTTTGTAGACTGAGCCTCTCTTAGAATAAGAAATTCAACCTTATAATGATAAATACCCTGTCCTGTGCGGACGGGGTTTTTTATGATCGGTAATCGATACCTCGTCGACTGTCGTGCCTTATTTATTTTCACGCAAAGCACACTAAGAATTTTTAAGAGAACGCGAAATGAATAATCTACGGACTTTGAGTTTCTTTCATCTCTTTGCAGGAACCTGATTTTAACAGCTAATACGTTTGAAAAACACGACTTCTGAAAGTATTGAAAACGGAGCCTTTCAACCATACCCAAAAAACACACTACATTTTTCCAAAAACCTAACGTCTTTTTTAAAAAAGGACGCTTCTTTTTTCTAAAAAGATGCTGTGCTTTTTTGAAAGAGATGTGTGATGCTTAAAACGAAAGGCTAAAAGCAATGCATTTCAAACTTATCAAACAAAATAAACCACGAGGTAAAGTACGCAGAATCCAAGGGAATAACCGGCAATAATCTGCCAGATGTTGTGCCGCTCCAGTGCCAGCCGGGCTGTTCCCACAATGCCCGATACCAGGATAATCAGTAGCAGCGAATGAACCGGGTTCAAACCGTAACGGAACGACAAGGCAAAGAAAGTTCCGGCAAGCCCGCCCAAAGCCGCCATGTGGTTGCTTATCTTCCATTTCAGCGAAATGATGAGCAGCGCCACAATCACCAGTACACTGGCCAACATGTACATTTTCAGTACCGGGAACACCGATATTCTCCCCAGCAAAACAAAGCCCAGGTAATAAAACACCGCAGCAGCCAAAAGCGGCAGCACACGGTCGGTACTTTTGGGCATGTTGATGTCGAATTTTGTATTTAACGCCAGCAGCGACACCATAAGCATAGGTAAAATGCAACTGGTAAAAAACACCACCAAAAGAATAAAACGTTTGGCTTCCCACGACAACATGGAAAAGTAAAAACTCGAATTCAGCAACAATAGAATTCCGAGCGTAGGAATAAGAACGGGGTGAAACAGGATGGAAACTACTTTGGCTAATTTTGGATGCATATCAGAGTTCTTTTCGCAAACGAGCCACCGGAATATCCAGCTGTTCGCGGTATTTTGCTACTGTTCTGCGCGCAATGTTGTATGATTTTTCCTTCAGGATGGCTGCCAGCTTTTCGTCGGTCAAAGGCCTGCGCTTGTCTTCGTTCTCAATACACTCTTGCAGTATTTTCTTGATTTCACGGGTCGAAACTTCTTCCCCGTCGTCTTTCTGCATCCCTTCGGAAAAGAAATATTTCAGCGGATAAATACCAAAATGCGTTTGAATGTACTTGCTGTTTGAAACCCTTGAAATGGTTGAAATATCAAGATTTGTCCGCTCTGCAATGTCTTTCAGAATCATGGGTTTGAGCTTCGTTTCGTCGCCATCATGGAAAAACTCGCGCTGAAAACTGATGATTTCCGACATGGTAAGCAGCAAGGTTGTTTGCCGTTGTTGAATGGCATCGATAAACCATTTGGCCGAATCGATCTTTTGTTTCACAAACAGCAAGGCCTCTTTGTCGTTTTTCTTTGCCTTCTGGCTTTCGCTCATGGTTTTGAGCATCTCTTGGTAGGTTTCGTTGATGGTCAGCTCCGGAACATTTCGCTGATTCAGCGACAAACTGAGTTCACCGTCCACATTGTCGAGAATAAAATCCGGAACAATGTGCTGGTTCGCCTTATTTAACGGGTTGCTGTAAGAACTCCCCGGTTTCGGATTCAACTTTAAAACATGGTCGATGCCAAACTTTAATTCATCATCGCTCAGCTCCAAACGGGCTTTTATTTTGTCGTAATGCTTTTTGGTGAATTCGGTAAAGAAATCCCTGACAATGGTTTTCGCCAGGTCATAATCTCCGTCTTCCTTCCGGTCGAGCTGCAACAGCAGGCACTCACGCAAATCACGCGCTCCCACTCCGGGCGGGTCAAAATCGTGAATCACGGTCAGAATTTCCTCCAGTTCTTCTTCCGGAACATCCAGGTTCATATTGAAAGCCAGGTCATCGCTGATCGACATCAGGTCGCGGCGCAGGTAACCATCGTCGTCAATGTTTCCGATGATGTACTCGGCCAGCTGTTGCTGCCGTTCCGAAAGATCCGAAAGAGTCAACTGTTCCGTCAGCGATTCGTGAAACGACGTTCCGACCGAAAACGGCACATCAATGTACTTATCGTCTTTCGAATAATTGTTGGTATTCAGCTTGTAGGTCGGAATCTCATCGTCCTCGTAATAATCATCGATCGTGAATTCCTCGTTGTCCACATCCCGGTTATCGTCCTGATCCTGCAAGTCCGGCCCTTCATCAACCGACTGGTTGTCAGACTCAAGCTCTAAAACGGGGTTTTCCTCCAACTCTTTTTTGATGCGCTGTTCGAGCTGCATAGTAGGGATTTCCAAAAGCTTGATCACCTGTATTTGCTGAGGCGATAGCTTTTGGAGAAGCTTTTGCTGTAGTGTAAGTCTTTGCTCCATATCCCAAAAATTAGTGCGATAAATTTAATACTTTTTTTGGAGCAGCGCCTCTACAAGTATCAGAACTCAGCATTTTTTGGCGTCCTCGGGAAAGCGATCACGTCGCGAATGTTCCCCATTCCCGTGACAAACAATATGAAACGTTCAAATCCCAGCCCGAAACCACTGTGAACAACCGAACCAAAACGGCGGGTATCAAGGTACCACCACATTTCGTCTACCGGAATATCCATCTCTTTCATGCGGTTTTCCAGTTTTGTCAGGTCTTCTTCACGCTGCGAACCACCGATGATCTCGCCAATTTGCGGGAACAGCACGTCCATAGCCCGAACGGTTTTGTTGTCGTCGTTCTGTTTCATGTAGAAAGCCTTGATGTCTTTCGGGTAATCCGTCAAAATAACCGGGCATTTGAAATGTTTCTCCACCAGGTAACGTTCGTGTTCGCTTTGCAGGTCAATTCCCCATTCAACCGGGAACTGGAACTGGTTCTTTTTAAACGGTTTTGAATTTCTCAGAATATCAATGGCCTCGGTATACGTGAGGCGGATAAAGTCGTTGTCGAGTACAAACTGCAGTTTTTCGATCAGCGGCATCGAGCGCTGATCCTGCGGTTTGTTCTTTTCTTCCTGCTCCAGACGCTGTGCCAGAAACTTCAGATCGTCCATGCAGTTATCCAACGCATATTTGATACACGATTTCAGGAATTCCTCCGCCAGATCCATGTTGTCTTTCAGATCGTAAAAAGCCATTTCAGGCTCAATCATCCAGAACTCAGCCAGGTGGCGGGTTGTATTTGAATTCTCGGCACGGAAAGTTGGTCCGAACGTATAAATTTCACCCAGTGCCAATGCTCCCAATTCTCCTTCCAGCTGCCCGGAAACCGTAAGGTTGGTGGCGCGGCCAAAAAAGTCCTGAGAATAATCGATGGCTCCTTCTTCTGTTAACGGAGGATTTTTGGCATCGAGTGTTGAAACCCGGAACATTTGTCCTGCACCTTCGGCATCACTCGCGGTAATAATCGGGGTGTGCAGGTAGTTAAATCCTTTTTCGTTGAAATACTTATGAATAGCAAATGCCATGGCATGACGAATACGGAAAACCGCGCCAAAAGTGTTGGTACGGAAACGCAGGTGCGCATTTTCACGCAAAAACTCCAGTGAGTGTTTTTTCGACTGAATCGGAAATTTCTCCGGATCTGCTTTTCCCAGCACCTCTATTTCCCGGGCATTCAGTTCGATGTTCTGTCCACTTCCGGCCGATTCAACCAAAGTTCCGGTAACTGCCAGCGAAGCGCCGGTGTTAATGTCGCGCAACAATGCTTCGTCGAAACTTTCAACATCCACCACAATTTGAAGATTATTGATTGTGGAACCGTCATTTAAAGCGATGAAATTTACATTTTTGCTTCCCCGCTTTGTTCTTACCCAACCTTTGGCAACCACTTCGTCGCCTGCTTTTCCACTTTTTAAAATGTCTTTAATTTTCAAACGTGCCATGATGTTTCTTTTTACATTCAAAAAGCAGGGATGCAGTCTTTCCTGTTGTTATCCTTCTTCTTCTTTTTCAAAGAATTCAGACTGTACCTGCCTGTTAAAATTTGAGCCTACAAATTTAATTTTTATTGGAAATAATCAGAGTACACACGAAATTTTCAGGCATCTTTTAATAATGACTAAATATGACTGCATAACTCTCCTAACTTTCAGCATACTGTTTTTAAACATTTGTCCTGTTTAAACTGGAACCTATTACCTCTTTTTTGAGTAAAAAACAACTGACCTCCACAAGTTTTTTCCTGCGAATGTGTCAAACGCATGTTTAAAATAAAGTAGGTTCCAAAAATGGGATTAACGCAAAGCATTACATAATAAAACAGACGAAAAGCGATGAAAATTACGGGAGAAATAAAAATCAGCGACAATGGTTTTGTTTTCAATTCACGGACCGGAGATTCGTTCAATCTCAATCCGTTTGGGCTTGAATTGCTGAAGAATATTGAAACAGGAAAAGACTTCGACCAGATAAAAAATGAAGTGCTCGACCGATTCGACATTGACGACCTGACTTTCGAAAAAGATTTTTACGAATTCTGTGCCCTCCTGAAACACCATCAGATTATCTCGCAGGACGATCCGCTCGATTTCAAATAAACGCCATGGACAAACAAAAAATCACGATAGCGGTAACGGGTCTGAACAACACGGATAACCCAGGACCGGGAGTTCCTGTAATTCGCGGGATCAAGGAATCGACTGTATTTGATACCCGCATTATCGGGCTGGTGTACGAGAACCTGGAACCCGGTATTTATATGGAAGGATTGTGCGACCGCATTTTCCAGATTCCCTATCCGTCGTCAGGTTCCGACGAACTGATTGAGCGGATTGAAGCCATTCACCGTTCGGAAAAGATTGATGTGCTGATTCCGAATTTCGATGCCGAGCTCTTTTCTTTTATGAAAAATGAAGAGCGACTGGCAAAACAAGGTATCCACACTTTTCTGCCGGGGCTGAAACAATTCCAGGAGCGCGAAAAGGACAAACTCGAGGAATTCGGCAAAAAATACGGGGTGAAAGTCCCGGGAAGCCTAAATATGGGAAGTCTTTCGCAAATTTCTGATTTGGAGGACAAATTCGACTACCCGGTAATGATCAAAGGTCAGTTTTACGATGCGTATGTAGCGCAAAACCAAGAACAGGTAAAACAAGCCTTTCATAAAATATCGGCCAAATGGGGCTTTCCAGTCATCGCTCAGGAATTTGTAAACGGAACCGAAGTAAACGTGATCGCGCTGGGCGATGGAAAAGGAAACACCGTTGCTGCCGTTCCGATGCGCAAACAATACATCACCGACAAAGGAAAAGCCTGGGGCGGCATTACCCTGGCCGACGATAAAATGATGGAACTCACCCGCAACCTCATCCAAAAAACCAAATGGAGGGGCGGCATGGAACTCGAACTCATCAAAACCAACAAAAGCGAATATTACCTCATTGAAATAAATCCGCGGATTCCGGCCTGGGTTTACCTCGCCGTGGGCGCCGGACAAAACATACCGGAAGCGCTGGTAAAACTGGCACTTGGCCAAAAAGTAGAGCCAATGACTGAATACAAAATCGGAAAAATGTTTGTGCGTTATTCCTACGATGCCATTGTGGACCTCGAAAAGTTTGCCGCCATTTCAATGAATAAAGAAATTTAAAACAGAAAAGAACATGGAAAAATTAGCATACGAAAAACCCGTTATCAGCAAAATAACTGCCGGAGTCCCCAACAAATTCGGATTGCCGACCAAACTTAAAACCATTTCAGCCATTGATGGCATCGCAGTTGAAAAACTCATGCAAGAATACGGTTCTCCGGTGTTTGTCATTTCCGAAAAAACCATTCGTGAAACATATGCCGATGCCAAACAGGCTTTTGAAACACGCTACCCAAAGGTACAGTTTGCCTGGTCGTACAAAACCAATTACCTCGATGCCGTTTGCAGCATTTTCCACGACGAAGGTTCGTGGGCCGAAGTGGTTTCAGCTTTTGAGTTTGAAAAGGCGCTTTCGCTTGGGGTTAACGGATCAAACATCATTTTTAACGGTCCCGAAAAATCAGCCGATGATTTGAAACTAGCCATCAACAACAACGCCTGTATTCACATCGATCATTTCGACGAGCTGTATTTGCTGATAAAAGTGACACGTGAACTGAACAAGAAAGCACGGGTGGCCATTCGAATAAATCTAGATGCCGGAATTTATCCGATCTGGGACCGTTTCGGCTTTAACTACGAAAATGGCGAAGCGTGGAATGCCATCAACCGGATCATGCTGGCAGAGAACCTTGATCTGATCGGGCTGCACACACACATTGGCACCTACATTATGTCGGCAAATGCGTATGCCATTGCAGCTTCCAAACTGGCTAACTTATATATGGCGACTCATCGCAAATTCGATCACTGGTTGAAATACATTGACCTGGGTGGAGGTTTCGCCTCAAAGAACACGCTAAAAGGCGCCTACATGCCGGGAACCGAAACCTGTCCGTCGTTTGATGAATATGCAGAAGCCATTTCGAACGCTTTAATTTCATCCGAAATTCCACATGAGAATCTACCGGTGTTGTTCCTTGAAACCGGCCGCGCCCTGATCGACGACGCGGGCTACCTGCTCACCACAGTACTGGCTAACAAACGCTCCACACACGGCCGCCGTACCATGGTTATTGATGCCGGGGTAAACCTGCTGTTTACCTCCTTCTGGTACAACCTGGGAATTTATCCTACAAGGGACTTGTCGTCGCATGTGGAAGAAAGTACGATATACGGACCGCTGTGTATGAACATCGATGTAATTCGCGATGCCATTAATTTCCCGCAGGTAAAAACCGGAGAAAAACTGGTGATTGAACGGGTGGGTGCTTACAACATGACGCAGTGGATGCAGTTTATCACCTTCCGCCCGAATGTGGTATTGATCGATCTTGATGGCCAGCCTCACATCATCCGCAAAAAAGAAGAACTGGCCTCGTTGCAAAATTTCGAACAAAATCCTAAAAGATAAAAAGCATGCCGCTACCAGCCATCAACAGAAAAGAAATGCTGAACTCGGTATTGAACAGCTACTCGCAGGTGTTTTTCTCGGGCTCAAAACTTCTGGCTGTGCTACTCATCATTATCAGTTTCTTTGATTACGGTGCCGGCATCGGCGGACTGCTGGCGGTGCTGGTGGCCAATACACTGGCGTGGGGACTTGGGTACAACCGCTACTTCATCAGCACGGGTTTGTACGGCTACAATGCCTTGCTTGTAGGGCTGGGAGTTGGCCTGTTCTACCAGCCTTCTCCCGAAGTGTTTTTACTGATCGGAATTGCGGCAGTAGTTACTTTTTTCATCACCATCGTTTTCCAGGGAGTGTTGTACAAATACGGTCTGCCGTTTTTGAGTATCCCGTTTTTGTTTGGAATCTGGATCGTGGCCTTATCCGGGAGCGACTTGTCGGCACTGAACATCAGCGAACGAGGCATTTACACTTACAATGAACTGTACTCTATTGGCGGACAAAGTTTTGTCAATTTCTACGATTTTCTTGAGAATAACATCCGAAGTTCCTTCATTCGGATTTACTTCCATTCACTGGGCGCCATCTTTTTTCAAAGCCATTTATTAGCCGGAATTATCATTTCAATTGGATTGCTGATTTACTCGCGAATTACTTTTGTGTTATCGTTGCTCGGCTTCACCGTTGCCTACCTGTTCTATCACATTGTGGGCATCGAATTCAACTCACTGGGCTACACATTTATCGGATTCAACTACATCCTGACCGCCATTGCTTTGGGAGGTTATTACCTGATACCCGGACGAGTAAGTTATGCCTGGATAATTTTGATGCTTCCCGCAGTGGTACTGGTTACCACCAGCACACAGCAGATCTTTTTATTGCTTAGAATTTCCGCTTATTCGCTTCCTTTCAACATTGTGGTACTGATGTTTCTGTATGCGTTAAAACTGCGCGAAAAACGGCCACGCAAGCTAATGGAAACGCCGGTTCAACTCGGAAATCCGGAGAAAAACCTCTACCTGTATTCGGGTAACCTGAAACGTTTTCCGGCGGCTTTCCCTGTTTCTGCCAGTCTTCCGTTTTTTGGCGAATGGACCGTAAGCCAGGGGCACAGCGGAGAATACACCCACAAAGGACAATGGAAACATGCCTGGGATTTTGTGATCACCGACCGAAACGGACAACAATTTAAAGGTTCAGGCGATTATCATGAAGATTATTTCTGTTTTGGGAAAGCAGTTGTTGCCCCGTTTGACGGAACCGTTGTTGAAGCAGTGAATCATGTGGAGGACAACACAATCGGTGACGTGAATACACGCGAGAATTGGGGTAATACCGTCATCATCCAGCACAACGATATACTGTATGCCAAATTAAGTCACTTAAAATATCACTCACTGGAGGTAAAGGTGGGCGACCAGGTGAAAAAGGGCCAGATCCTCGGAAGGTGCGGAAATTCAGGTCGTTCGCCCTATCCACACCTGCACTTCCAGTTTCAGGCAACGCCCTACATTGGCTCACTCACACTCGACTATCCGTTTGGCAATTACCTTCTGAAACAAAAGAACGGTTTTACGCTCAAAAGTTTTGACTTCCCTGAAAAGGACGTCGTCGTGGTGAATCCCATCAAAAATGAAACGCTTGCCAAAGCCCTGCATTTTATTCCGGGGCAGCGGATAAAAGTGAATGTTGAAGTGGATTCAGCAAAAAGCAAATGGGAAAACATGACCGGAGAATATTCGTGGATGGTTCAAACCGATGTGTACAACAACACCTTCCTTCAATGTGAAAAGGATGACGGGATTGCCTACCTCTACAATAACGACGAGCTCCACTATTTCACCAACTTTACAGGAACAAGGTACTCTCCGCTGTACTGGTTTTTTATCGCGCTGTTTAAAGTTCCTACCGGATTTCTTCCTAACAGTAAAATACAGGATACTATCCCGGTAAATCTGATGTTTTCAGGTCCTTTACAATTTCTGCAGGATTTTGTTGCTCCTGTTTATTTATTCCTGAATACCGATTATCAATTAACGATGAAAGATGCCGGAGATATCCTTTCATCTGGCGACCTGGAAATGGGAGCAAGTATCAGTAAAAATATTCTGGGAAAATCGGTGCGTTCGTACGAAATCGGCGTACGGATAAACACAGAAAGCCAGATAGAAATAAATGTAATTTTTAACGAAGCCAAGATCAAACTAATATGTCAAAACGAATTGGAATCACTCTGATATTTCTTTCTGTTATGTATGTGCTGAATGCGCAGCAAAAATGGAATTATCCCGAGGTGGACAAGAAATCGTACGAACTGTTTCTGCAAAAAGACTGGAAACAGTTGGTCGCCTTTAACGACTCGGCACGTCAAAACGGAATCGACTATTTCAACCTGCAGGCCCGAACCGGGATTGCCTGGTACAACCTGGGGAAATACCGGAAATCAAGCAAATGGTTTTTGAAAAGCTGGGAAACCGATCAGCAAATGGAGTGGCTGCAGGAATACCTGTATTACAGTTTGGTTTATGCGGGAAGACCGACCGAAGCCGGAAGAGTTGCCAACGATTTTACGGTTGCACTTCAGGAAAAAATCAACTACCAGAAAATGCAGCCCCTGCGAATGGCATTGGAAGCAGGCTTCAGTTTTAATGCCGATTTCGATCAGCTTAAAACAAGTCAGTTGCTTAATGACGCCCTAGTAGGCAGCGATTACGGCGAGGCATTTTTTCTGAAAAACTATCATTTTGGTTCGGTGGATTATAGTCACCGCCTTGCTCCGGGCCTGAACCTGAACCACAATTTCACCTACATTGGCGTAAACCGCGAGGAACAGCTCTTTTGGGGATCGGAATACAACTTTCCGATGGACATTCAGCAATACCAGTATTTTCTGAGCCCGCATTTTGCCCTTGGGAAATGGTATTTTTCGCCATCCTTAAATTTCGTATGGGGAAACTACGATCTGGTGCTGGGAAACTACGATCCCGGCACATTTTACACGGCAAGAAGAAAGTATTCTGATTTCATTTTCTCCACTTCCACGTGGACACACTGGGGAAACTTGTCGCCCGGAGCCGAAATAAACCTCGCCAACATCAACGACAGAAGTTTTACCCAGGCTTCGGCATGGCTGACGTTTTACCCGCTATCAAATACTCGTTTGTACTTCACTCCGCGGGTATACTTTAAAGGCAATTCGGAAAACAGTTTCAGCTACAACACCTTTGGTTTATCGGGCGGATTTCAGCTGGGGCAGTTTCATTTTTACGGCAATTACCTGGATGGAGAAATGGAAAACTTTGTGGAATCAGGCGGTTATGTAATCGCCAATTTCCCCGGACAATCCACACGTAAATTTATGGGCAGTGTTTATTTCCCTTTTGCCAAAAGATACCAGTTTGTGGTGCGCTACCTCAACCAGGATGTGACAGAGAAATACCAGGTGTACCGCAACGCCATCCCCGATAATTTTATTGAATACAGTTATATCAAACAAACCATTACAGCAGGAATATCATGGAACTTTTAGGAAGAAAATTACTCGCGTTGCTGATTCTTTCAACAGCCGCTCTTCAAATATTTGCTCAAACCAACCAGCAAGCTCTTGAAGCTGCGTTCGACAAAAGCTACACACTGGAAAAAACAGGCGATTTCTCCGCCTCGATGGATCCGTTAAAACAGGTTTACGATGAATCTTCGTACGAAATCAATCTGAGATTGGGGTGGCTGAATTACAATGCAGGACTTTTCGATGAATCCATCATTTTTTATTCGAACGCACAAAAGCTAAAACCTTACGCCGAAGAAGCGCGCTTTGGACTGATTTTACCATTGGCTGCGCTGGGCCGTTGGGACGAAGTGATTGGCATTTACGATAAAATTCTGGAGATCCACCCAAACAATACTGTTGCCATGTACCGGCTGGGTTTGGTTTATTACGGCCGGAAAGATTACAACAAAGCTTATCCGCTCTTTAAAAAGGTAGTCGATCTGTATCCGTTTGGCTACGACGGTCTTCTGATGTTGGGCTGGACTTCGTACTTCCTTGGAAATTACAACCAGGCGAAGGTGTTGTTCAACAAGGTGAAACTTTACAATCCGGGAGATGCGTCGGCGGAGGAAGGGCTGAAACTCATCCAATAAAAATATCAACCAATGAAGGAATCAATCTTCGCTTTCGTTTTTGCATTGGCTTACTTTTGCAGCCAGGCACAGGTGACTCTGGATCACACGTACAACTACTCGGCAACCGTTGTGAAATTCGAAACCCTCGGCTACAAATACTTCCTGATGGATGTTCCGCGCGCGGAATGCCGCATTTACAACATGGATCATTCGTTGTACAAAACGATTGCATGTGCTGTTCCATCGGGCTGCTATCTGTTCGACATTAAATTTCTTTCTGAAAAAACCTTTGACAACGATGCCGAAATTGAGCTTCTTTACTCGTATTACAAATATTATTCAGGATCGGATTACTACGATTACGACACGAAGATCATCAACGAAGACGGCAGCCAGATTGTGTTTATCGACGGGGCACTGTACAACTACATCAACAAAACGGGCGAAGACGAGTACAAACTCTTTTCGTATTGTTACAATTTCTCCACTTCCCCTGAAGTGATCTGGACCAACATTTATTCTTTACCCGGAGCTCCGGTTCTCAATGCGTCGGTTTTGAAATCAGCCGAAGACTGGTCGCTGAATGCTTATCCAAATCCGGGGAGTGAAACCGTAAAAGTTGCTTATTCTCTCCCGACCAATGTATTCTCGGCCACTTTGCACCTGGTTGATCATTCAGGGCGACCGATCCATCAATTTACTGTTGATCGTTATTCCGATCACCTGGATTTAAACGTCTCCACCCTGACGAGCGGAGTTTACATGTATTTTATTGAATCGGAAGGACAAAAGTCTTCGGCTCAAAAACTGGTAGTTCAATAGAAATCAGGCCAGTTTTATTTTTATTTTTGCCAGCAACCAGCTCAACATCAGCGAAACAGATAAAATTCCACTAAACCAGAGTGGAAATCTACCAAGCTGCTGTGTTTGGTAAATGGCGGTTGCTATATTCCCGATGATCAGCCACTGCACCACATAAATGAGGGTGATGTTTTTGCCCATCCAGGCCAGAAATTGTTCAATCCAACTTAGCCGAAATTTCTTCACGAGCAGGTAAAAAATGGCGGTCCAGATGATTAGTAATCCCAGTGCCCACCATCCATATTTAAAACTGTGGTGATAGTAAGCCGGTAAGTTGACAGAAGTAGTAAAGCCCATTTTGCTAAAATAGATCACCGCTGCCACCAAAAGCACAAAGATGGAAACGGCCCATTCTTTTTTTCTGCTTATGAATTGCTTGATACTGTCCTCTGCGAAAAAGAAGAAGTAGCCTGCCAATGGATAAGCCAGCCAAGGAAACAGGGGAAAATAAGACCAGGAATAATTTCCGCCGATAAAAGGCGTAATATAATTTCGTTCCGGAAAAGTCAGCATTTCATTTACCGGGCCGCTCAATAGCAAAACACTCAACAACAACAGCAAAGAAATAATCGCTTGATTTTTTCGGATGCGCTTTAACACAGAAAGAAAAACTATACTCAATCCGGCGAGGTAAAGTATATCCACTCCAAAAATGTATTCCAACGGATTGTAAGGCCAGCCGGCATATTTGATCTTCAGCAGCAAATGAAAATTCAGTCCGATATTCAGGAAAAATCCGAGAAGAAAGATCTTTACGCCTCTTAATAAAGTCTGCGCGATGGTCTTTTGGCTTTTTGCCACAAAGTATCCCATTACGATCATAAAAACCATGGCAGTGAAGGGGCCGCCAAGAAAAAGCGAAACCTTCCCAACGATGGATGCCCGGCCTGCATAATCGATAAAAAGCTCCATAATGTGCACCTGAATCATAAATAATATGGCCAGGCCTTTCAGCAAATCAGGTATGCGTAATCTTTTCATTTTTGGAGGATCAATTGTTCCGACATCCGCTTTGATTTCCACGATTCCGGAATTGTCTTCCGCCCTGCTGCTTGCAATTATTTGAATTGGGCGCAGCGTTTATACAATTACCGTGATTCCCGCTTTGATTGACAGCACCCACAATAGCCGAATACGTTTCCTGATCGAGCACCTTTGGAACATATTCCAAATCTCTCCACGACAATTGCCGGGTAAAGGCACGCAGGTGATTTTCAGATCCGCGCAGCAAATTGGAATAAACGGAAGAAATGGCATCGTTTGAACTTATTGCGAGTAGTTCTTTCAGATCGAGAATATCAACCTCTTCAATATACGCTCCCACTTCAAGTGCTGCCAGTAAGGATTCACTTCCCCGGCTCACAAGCGAGTCATAAAGCGCAGCCAACTCCCGGCTTTTGAACTTCCCGGCTTCTGGATATGCCGGATCGTTCAACTCAAAAGTTTCCAGTAAATAGCCCATTGCTTCAAAGTGCCTGCTTTCGCTGCCAGAGATATTGCTGAATGGTTGTAATTGCCATTTCTCGTACAAAAAAGTATAAACATCGTGTGCCAGTTTTTCTTCTTCCCGCATCAGCAAAATCCCTTCTTTCTCAGAAGCCGGTAAAGACACATTTTGCGAATACCCGCTTAACTGCAATGCGAGGAAGAGCAGGTTTGCCAAAGTGAATATTGTTGTCTTCATATTTTGGATGTTTTGTTTTGAGTTAGACACTCTTATTCTGAAAAACTTGTGCAAAAAAAAAGCTCCGGATTTCCACCCGAAGCTTTTACAACTAACTGTTAATCTTATGAAATTCTACTTGCTTTATCCTGCATTGGGACCGGTTCCGTCGCAAACACCGGTTCCGGGCGTGAATGTTCCGGTTGAAGTATCCGGATCTTCCTCATCATCCGTTGAACTACCAGCCAAAATCGCATCAAAATCTTCCTGGCTAAGCACTGTTGGAACATCGCTTACTCCGTAACGACTGAGAATTCCGGTAAAAGCTTTGAGATGGAAAGTTGATCCCCTCAAAAGATTCCCATACACTCTTTTAATCGTCTCGTTGTCTGTCGCCTCAATCAGTTTCTGCAAATCAGCAATATCTGTTTCTTCGATCAAAGCACCTGCCTTCAACGCTTCTGTCAGACTTACACTTCCCTTCTCTACCAGATCGGAGAACATGGTCTGAAATGCTTCATTTGTAAACTCTCCTACGCCGTCAAGCGCCGGATCCTCCACATTAAACCCATCCAACAAATAGGCAACAGCATTTGCGTGGGCGCTTTCACTATTGGAGATGTTTTTAAAGACGATGTGTCCAAACTTACCGTAGAAAGTCACATACACATCGTGCGCCAGCTTTTCTTCTTCACGCATTAAAAGTAAGCCGGCTTCTTCTTCTGCCCTCAGATCAGCAGTGAATACACAGCTGTCGCCAAGTACTTCTGCCATTTCCGTACTTTTCACCTCGTTTTCCAGCGTCAATAACTCTTCAACCGGATCATCCGACTTGGAACAGGCACCGGCAATCAAAGCCAAACCTGCCACCATCAGAAATGCATTTTTTGCTTTCATAATAAATTCGTTTTAAATGATTAATGATTTATTTATCAATCCGGTAGTAAGTTTTTAGTTATTGAAGCGGCATGTTCCGCGCCCGGCCTGGTTCCAGCCCCGGTTCGACTGCGCATTAACGCAGGCGTTTCCCTGTCCGCGGCCGCGTTTGCCTCCATTGCCGTTTCTCCGGCCAACATTTTGGTTTCTTCCCGTTCCGGCATTCGCCTGCAACTGATCATATCTTTTTTGCTGATCTTCGGTAAGAAGCCCTCTTACTGCGTTGCGATGTGCTTCCACGGTTTTAAGCATCTCGGTTCTGATCTCGCTTTTCTCAACAGCATTGGCAGTGGAACGGCGTTTGGTCCGCAACTCATCCATTGTTCCCATGTGCTTCTCATTCAAAGCGTTGATTTGGGACTGTTGATCTTCGGTTAAATCCGAAATGTAATTCAAACAGGTTCCTTTTTGCTGGTTTACATTCCTGTTTCCTTGTCTACCTCCTTGAGCGAATGCAGTTGAGGCACTTAGCGCCAGGGCAAAGAACACCCAGGCAATCTTTTTAAAGTTGCTCGTTTTCATTGTTTTACGATTTAAAAAATTATGATTTTTGTTGATTCCGTTACGTCGTTTCGAAACGGCTATTGATACTTTATATGAATTATTTTATTGACCTTTTCCTCCCCGATGTCTATGTCCGCGCTGCGGCAATGCAATTTCCTCTTTCGACTTGGAAACCGTCATAAAAATCTCTTTCAGCTTCTCCTGCTGAGCACTGTCGCACACGGCTTTCATTCGCAGATAATAGTTCATTGTAATCTCTTTCAGCTCTGAATGATGCCCTCCAACTTCCTGAGCAATGGAGTCGAGCCGTTCCTGAGAAGGCGAGTCTTTCCCCATCTCCTCTACCATTTGAACGCGCAACTCCTCCAGTTCGTCCGACTCCCGGCGTGCACTCCGGTTAAATTCACGGTTCAGTTCCCGAAAAACATCCAACTGGTCCGGGCTCAGGTTCAGCTGCTCCCTGAAAAAACGTGTTCGCTGTTCCGACGGAATTTCCTCCTGCTGTATGCTTACTTCTTCAGCAGCCTTTGTTTCCTGATGCCGGTGATACCAGAACGAAATGCCCATGGAAAGATTCGTTGCCACCAGAATCACGATGATCCAGATAAGAATGCGGTATGTATTCCTGGTTCTCATAGCTATTCCATTAAAAAGGTTTCCAAAGGTTCCACATCCATTTCATTCAGATAAGGCACCATTTCCTGCTCAGCAGTAAACGCCGACCCTGTTTTTGCTCCGGTAGCTCCCATTTTTACTCCTCCGTAAACTCCCAAAATCAAAATAATGGAAAAAGCCACGGGCTGAAGCACCCGAACCAATACCAAGCTGCGGATTCCGCTTGGCTGAATTTCTGATTGGCGGTCGAGTTTTGCTTTTACGCGTGTATAGAAATAAGGATTGACTTCCGAAACTTTTTCTGTTTCCAAAATACTGAGCGTCTTTCTCATTTCTTCCGCAAAAAGAGCACACTCCGGACAAGCAGCCAGGTGTTCCCGAACCGCTTTCATCTCCGGTTCCGGAAGCTCTCTTTCGAGAAAGAAAATTAGTTTGCTATGTACTGCCTTACACTTCATTTTATCAGTATTTGTTTATATGACACATTCATTACCAAAAACTTGCGCTACATACACTTCTTTTTGTAGCATTTGTATAATTTTTTCTGAAGGTTCTTCTTTGCCCGAAACAAAAGCGACTCTACCGATGATACCGACATCTCCATCACTTCTGAAATTTCCTGGTAAGAAAGCTCTTCGTACTTGTTCAACGTAAAGGCTACCTTCTGGTTTTCGGGCAAACTGTTGATGGCCTCCTGCAATATTACTGCACGTTGTTTGTTCTCCATCTCATAGCCGGGATGATCTGCCGGAGAAGATTCAACCTGAAGGATCTGCCGGTTTCTGGCTTCCACATCTTTCTCAAACGACTGGAACCATTTGTGTTTTTTGTTGTCGCGGATGTGATTCAGCGAACGGTTAACGGCAATCCGGTACAACCAGGTAGAAAGTTTGGAGTCGGCCCTGAATTGCTGAATGGAACGGTACACTTCAATAAAAACATCCTGTGCAATGTCTTCGGCATCTTCGCGATTGTGAACCAGCCCGAAGCAGGTGTTCACCACCAAGCGCTGATGGCTCTCAACCAGTTTCCGGAAAGCTGTTTCGCTGCCCTGCTTTAGTTGTTCTATGATTTCCTGATCCGACATTAAGACGTGAAAATTACAACAAATGAACGTTGCTTGGAGTTATTTTGAAATCAAATTATACACATCGCGCGGAGGAATATTATTGTTTTCTCCAATCGTCCGAAGCGTTTGTCCTTTTTCGGCTTCAATGTTGTTTTCCTTCAGGACTGCCAGAATTTCATCGGTGCTTTTCCCCAGTTCCGAAGCAAATTCTTCCAGTGTTTTGCGGCCCACTCCGCTTCCCTGCATGGCGTTGCCTGCCGGTTTCGAAATCACTCCGTAAATATCCATTGGAGTGGTATTGTTGGCATTGGCTATTTCCTGCAACGATTGCGAATGAACATTTTCAAAGCTGATTTTGTGGTTGTTCAGTTTTTGGGTGATCACTTCCACCGAATCCAGTTTTAGTTGCTCCGACAGTTCAGCCAGGGTAAGCAACTCGGCATGTGCCACCGGCGCACGTTCTTCAGTTTTCTCCCACGAGTTGGTAAGATCTTCGCCCAGTGCCATCACATTCTGAAACGGAGGCAGCGAAAACACTGTTCCGAAAAAGAACACAAGCATAAAAGCGGAGGATAGCAACAACTCGCGTTTTCGGCGAAAAGTACCTGTTGACTTCGACCGGAAATACGATAGAAATACTTTCCAATTGGCCGAGAAAAGATGAAAAACAGACAAGACGATAAACCCTAACGAGAAAACGGTATGAATGGCTTGCCATTCTTCTTTTGTAAATCCCCACAAAGCCCAGTTTACCCAATGCGCATACCGGCCCGGAGGCGAAACATACAAAATGATTCCCGAAACAAGGAGTACAATCATTGCGTAACTAAGCCCAAAACTTATAAACGCACGCCAGCTAAATTTTTTCATCTTACAATTGAAATTAAGTTCATATCAACCGTAAGACACCGACTCTTCAAAAAACTTGCGCTCTTATTTCGAAGGATCTGATTTTTGATCGTGGTAAGGCGATTCGAGCTTTCTTCCCTGGAATATAAAACGCTCCGACATGAGTTTCAAAATTTCGTTGGCCGTACTTTCAATGGGCTTGTTGGAAACGTTGATGACGGTAAAGCCGCCCTTGTCGAACACAAACATGGCATTCCGTATTTCCTCGCGCACGGCGTTTTGATCGACGTACGAATCACTGCGGTGGTTGTTCCAGCCCTGTATTCTTTTCATGCGGTGGGCAATCAGCTGCCCGGCTCCAATGTGTAATCCAAAAACCCGGTTCGGATCGATTTCAAACAGCTCATCAGGCGGCTGAACACCGGGAACCAGGGGTACATTGGCTACTTTCCAGCCATACATGGCCAGGTAAACGCTCAAGGGTGTTTTTCCGGCCCGGGAAACACCGGTCAGCACAATTTCGGCCTGTTGAAGTCTTTGGGGGCTCATGCCATCGTCGTGCGACAAAGTATATTCAATAGATTCAATCCGGTCAAAATATTGCTGGTTTAATTCGCGGTACAATCCCGGATGCTGCAAAGGTTCCACATTCAGGGTCCGGTCAAGATAGCGGGCCAAATCGCCCATCAGATCAATCACTTCCACATTAAATTCGTTGGCCAGTTCGTTGATCCTCTTCCGGAGAAAAGGATTTACCATGGTGTGTGTAATAAGCCCGCCTTCGCTTTTGGCGCGCATTACAACGTCAAAGACCATGTCTTCGGTGTTAACTCCGCCAATAATCTCAACCGGGATTTTATTATCAGGATACTGTATCAGAATTGATTGGAGCAGATTATTTCCGGCAATCCCGCGACCACCGGAAACTACATAAATAGGGGCATTCTTTTTCTTTCTCATCGGTTATAATTGTTTTATTTCAACGGCTTCGTCTGGAATTAGCTCCTCTTCATTTATCGGAGCATTTCCGTACATGCTTTCATTCGTTTTGGTTGATGTGAAACGAAATTCAGCATGACTCATTCCATCCTCAAGCACGTTGCATGGCTTTACTATTGTTTCTTAAAAACACGCAAATCAATGCAGTGTTCTACAAATATGACTCTCTTTGCCAACTTTTTCTAAGAGATTAATCAGGATTGAGCGTCATTTTAAATTTTGTTGCTTTTTCTACTTCTGCTTTGCTGAAAGGATCGGCATGATACTGATTCTGCAAATACATCTCCGTTTGATCGAGGTAAAAGCCGCTCGCCGGAATTCCACTGGTACCGGTTGGGATGATGGTTTCAGAACGGTCCCAGTTGCCGGCGTCAAAAATATGGCGCTCCGAAGCTCCGTTATTTGCTTTGTACAGGTTTTGGTACGAATAGGTATACGGACAAACCGTGTGAAAACTTCCCGGAACAGGGAAAGGCCCACGGTTGAGTTTCAACACCTTGTTCAATGCATTTACCACTCCCAGCGGATGGCTCATCGTGAAAGTGTGCAGTTTTCCCCACTGCCATTCATCCACATCGGTTCCCAACTCCGCCGAAAGCTCCTGCACTGTTTCAACAAACGACTGTTGTATACAGTCATCCAGGGTTTCTTTCTCTGCAGTATTTTTATTATCGATCCACTCAGAATTCCCGTCAGCAAGCACATTCATCAACAGGTTTTCCAGCAGCATTCGCTCGCCTTTTATCTTTTCAAATAACTCCGGAGAAAGCTCATCTTTTACCAGGTTCTCCATCACTTTCCGGTACAGCACTTCAAACACCGAAGTGGCCTGACTTTCGCGTGTTAACTCAAAATTCCACGAAAGCAATTTATCCAAGGCCGCTTTTTCGGTAGCCGGCCAGGCCGTTTCCTTTTGCAAGGATGTCAGAAAAACCGGGGTCATACGCTCCGCCGTTTTCGATTTTACATCGGCCTGCATAGCTTTGAAGTCTTCCACACCCAGTTTCTCCTTTTCTTCCAGCATCTCGCGAATACGATCGATGCGGCTTGGCGTGGCAAACCAGTGACTGATGTAATGCGGAAATCCTTCGGGTACCGTTTTGTTGTTGGCCGAAGAAACATAGCCTCTTTCCGGGTTGTATTCGTAAGGCAGTTCGTCAAAAGGAACCAGCCCTTTCCAGTCGTATTTGCTGCTGTCACCCGGATAAATCTCGATACCCGAACCTTCACGAACGGGGATTCCGGCGGTACACTGCAAGCCAATGTTTCCATCCACATCGGCATACACCACATTCTGGCTAACCGAAATAAAAGTGCTCATTGCATCACGAAAATCATCCCAGTTCTTTGCCCTGTTCACTAGGTACACCGTTCGGATCTCGTTACTCATTTCGTTACCCAGCCAACGAACCGACAAGGGCATTTCTTTTTCCTTTTTAATGCGGTTCACAATCGGGCCCCGATGTGTAAACTTCAGTTCTGTCTGAATGGAATCACCTTCTTTGGTTTTTATGGTTTCGGGCTGAATCATCAGGTCTTTCCAGGCGCCATCGAACCAGTATTTTGTGGAGTCTTCGTTCAATTTCTCCCGGTAAAAATCAAGATCATCGAGCATTACATTGGTCATTCCCCAGGCAATCCGGTCGTTGTGCCCCGCAATTACAAAGGGCTGCCCCGGAACTACCACCCCGGTTACATCCAGCTTCCCGTCAACCACCTGGTGCATTTGATACCAAATTCCCGGAGCAAACAGCCCAAGGTGCATATCGTTGGCCAGCAAAGGCATTCCGGTTTTACTTTTTTTACCGGCCACCGCCCAATTGTTGCTGCCGTTAAAAATTTCAATGCCCAAATCTTTTAACTTTTGAGTGGCCGAAAGCAAAGTGGAGCCTGCGTCAATCCGGTTGTTTCCGAATGCCTCAAAAACACTTGTTTTATGTTCAGCCAGATCGGGGATCATCGTTGCGATCATCGAATCAGGCACCTCGGCCCGGAGCTGGTGCAAAAAATATTCAGTGCCCCATCCCATCGACAGGTCCCACGACATGTAACCGATCAGGTTGATGGAATGCACCGGCTCCCACCACTCGGGCTGGTAGCCCAGCACCTTGAACTCGGGCGGAAGCGGAAACTGAGCCATGTACTGGTTCACCCCGTCAGCAAAAGATTGAAGTGCCGATACAATTTCGGGATCGGAATGTTTCAGAATTTTCTGCGACTTTTCCTGAATCCGCAAGGCACGCATCAACAAATCGGTTTCTGCCTGGTCTTTCCCCAGTATTTCGGACAAACGCCCTTGTGTTACCCGCCGCAACAAGTCCATTTGCCACAGGCGGTCCTGCGCCATGGCAAACCCAATGGCACGGTACAAATCAGAATCTGATTTCGCATAAATATGAGGGATCCCGTGTGTGTCGCGCAATATTTCAACTTCCGACTGCAAACCATACAAAACAAAACTTTTGTTGTAGTCGGGAACAGCTGCCTTTTTTAGGTATTGAACAAAAAAAACACCTGCGATAAGTGCAAGTACAATCAGAATAAGCAGAGAGAGCAAAACACGCTTAATGTTTTCCATAAACAGTGAGTTAGTTTATTGACCGATAAGTGAATCCTGAATAATTTTTATATTTCCACTGTAAGGAAACTAATTTTTGAATAAAAACCTACAAAAATCAGTTTTGCATCGGGAGCCGTTCGCCCTTTGACTCACTTGCTCACCCATTTTTTTCATTTGACAATTCAGATTTCTAATGAAAAAATCCTAAGTTCGTTCAACCTTAAAATTAGATCAAAACGAATGAAGAAATTAATTATCCTTTTTTTCCTGGCAACTTACGCCCTTGCAGGCTATGCACAGGAAGCCGACAAGATCCTCGGGATCTGGTGGAACGAAGAAAAAACTTCGAAAATTCAGATCGAAAAGAAAGACGGTAAGTTTATTGGCACCATCGTGTACATGATTCCCGAGAAATACAAAAACGGAGAAGCACCCAAAGACGATAAAAACCCGGAAGAAAGCCTTCGCGAGCGCCCGCTTGTTGGAGTTCAGATCCTGGATGGCTTCGTGTACAGTTCCGATAACAAAGAGTGGAAAGAAGGACGCATTTACGATCCGAAGTCAGGAAAAACCTATGATTGCTATGCCTGGTTTGAAAACGACAACCTGCTCAAACTAAAAGGCTTTGTCGCCGGCATTCGCTGGATGGGCAAAAGCTCGGAATGGTATCGGACTACGCTTTAGTTTAAAGTTTTGAGTTCAGTGTTCAGAGTTGTTCCGAAATTCTTTGAACTCTGAACTTTAAACTCTAAACTCACCTACCCTGATACCTGCACATCGAATCCGGCATTCCGGACACGTTCTGCAATGGCATTCAGTTCTTTTAACGAAACTTTCTGAAGCGTGTCAACCGGAGTGTCGCGGGCAATGGTGTAGATCATTACCTGGCGTGGTTTGATTTTTTTGAGTAATTCAAGCCATGCCGAAATCTCCGCTTCGGTGGTGTTGTCCAAAGCCTGTCCTTTAAAGCTTCCTCGGATAAACATGGTTTGGATGATCACTTTCCCGTTGAAAGCAACCAACTGCTCAATGGTTTGCTGAAAATTGAAAGAACCTTTGGGGCAATCGATGATTTTTACGGTTTCTTCAAACGCCGAGTCCAGCTTTTGGATGTTGTCTTTGATTTTCAGCAAGGCATCAAAAACCGGTTTCCGGTGGATCATGGTAGCATTCGAAAGCACCGCGATCCGGGCTTCGGGCGCCAGCGAATTACGCAGCTCAATGGTATCGTCGATTATCCCGGCAAATTCGGGATGAAGCGTTGGCTCCCCGTTACCGGCAAAAGTAATTACATCGGGCAACTGTCCTTCGGCACCCATTTCCTTAAGCTTTGTTTCCAACCGGGTTTTTACCTCCTCCCGCGCAGGAAGCGATACTTTCTCTTCGTATTCTTTGGGCGTAAAACCACACTCACAGTAAATACAGTCGAACGAACAAACCTTTGCCTGCGTAGGCAGAAGATTTATACCCAAAGAAACCCCCAACCGGCGGCTTTTCACAGGGCCGAATATTATTTTATCAAATAAAAAAGTTGCCATAAACGATCACCGGTTTTCTATGCCGGAAAGTGGATTTATTGAAGAGTAAAAGTTGTTGCGCCAATTTCGTTTCCGTCGGCAAACAGGTTGACAGTGTAGGTACCTTTCATCAATTCAGGCTCGCTGGTGTTGTCCCAAAAAATGGCTACGGGTAAATCTTTACCTTCGTACACCACTTCACGCATGGCCGAATACTGAATTTTCAGGTCTTCAAACTGAAACAGGTCTTTTTCCGACTTGGTCATCAACAACTGATCGGGGCGCATAATACGTGCATATACATTTTTGGCGCCTCGTGGCGTGGCCTGGTTTTGCCCCAGCACAAAATAGATCCGTATTTTTTCGGCACGGTTGGTAAATTTTGTCACCTTGCTTCTCGAGTTCAACGGTTCAGCCACCAGATCTCTGGCTTCCAGTTTTGCCGCTATTTTCAGGTCTTGTTGAAGACGCTGCTTTTCCTGGTTTAGCTGCTGATTTTTTTGCTCCACCTGTATGTATTGTTGTTTTACTTCCAGGTTTTCCGCCATCAATTGTTCGTTTCTTCTGTTCAGCGAATCAATCTGCACCACAAAATTTCGCATGATGCCCCGCAGCGTGGTCACCTGTTTTTGGTAATCGGCAATTTTTGAATAGCTCACTTTTTTGGTTTGTTCCACTTCAATCAGCAGATCCTTCACCTTGGCCTGCGCCACAAAAAGCTGTTCATTCAGTGTGTCGTTCTCCGTTCTCATCGAATCGTAGCTGGCCGCGATCTGTGTTAACTCAAACTGAATGGAATCTTTTTCGGCTTTTATCTCTGTTACAACAGCACTGTGTTCGCGCCGTTGCATAAAAAACAAGCCAATCACTATCACCAAAACCACAGCAAGCGCAATAACGATGATATTATTTCTTAGGTTTTTCTTTTGCTGACCGGTATTCATTTCATTACTCATATTTCGAAGTATAAATTGAGAGGCAAATTTAGTAATCTTTTAAGCTAAGGCAAACAAAACAAAAACGATCAGAATGCAATTAAATTATGAAGAAATTATTAATTTATTTAGAACTATTCTAAATAATTTGCAATATTGCGTCCAGACCGTACATTTGCCTTTTTCAAATAAATCATATTATGAACAAATTAGTCTTTGCATTCATCATACTATTGCTATCTGTCATTACAGCTATAGCACAAGACCATAAAGATGTGGTAATCACCGGACACGTCGTCTCAAAAGGCGAACATATTCCGTTTGTAAACATTTACCTCGAAGGTACCCGTTACGGAACTACTACCGATGTTACCGGGCATTATATGATGGTTGACCTGCCAACCGGAGAATACACTCTGGTGGCCAAAATGGTAGGCTACAAAGAAAAAAGGGAAAAAGTAAGCTTAAAAGCAGGTGAAACGCTGGAAGTAAAATTCGACCTGGAAGAAGATGTTATCCACATGGACGAGGTGGTGATTACCGGCACCAAAACATTCAAACGCCAAACCGAAAGTGCGGTAATTGTGAATGTGCTGGATGGAAAAACCATTGATAAAGTGGCGGCGCAAACCATTTCTGAATCATTGAGTTTTCAACCCGGCTTACGCATGGAAACCGACTGCCAAACCTGTAACTACACCCAGTTGCGAATGAACGGACTGGGCGGTGCTTACAGCCAGATACTGATCAACAGCCGGGCAGTTTTTAGCCCTCTTACCGGACTTTACGGGCTGGAACAACTTCCCACCGCGCTGGTGGAACGTATTGAAGTAGTACGAGGCGGCGCTTCAGCGCTGTATGGTTCCAGTGCAATTGGCGGAACGGTTAACATCATTACCAAACTCCCGCAGCGAAACTCTTACGAAGTAACTTCGAACAATCAGATTATTTCGGGCGATGCCTTGGATTACAACGTAAATGCTACGCTTACTGCCCTCTCGCAAAAAAGAAACGCCGGGATGGCCATGTATGCTTTTCACCGAAACAGGGATGCCTACGACCACAACAACGATAATTTTTCTGAATTGCCGGAAATCAGCAACAACTCCTTTGGCATTAATTCCTTCTTCAAAATAAACGAAGACGAAAAACTGGAGGCCAATTTTTCAAGCACCCACGAATACCGTTACGGAGGTGAAATGATTGACGGCCCCGCATTTAAAGCCCGGCAATCGGAAGAGCGCACCCACGATATTATTATGGGTGGCCTTGATTACGAGAACAACCTGAGCATGCGAACCAACTTTGTGTTGTACACCGCCGGTCAGTACACCAAACGAAAGCATTTTACAGGAATAGCTCCCGACGACGAACAGGCATTAAGCGATTATAACAACAATCCACCTTACGGACATTCAAAGAACCACACCTTTCAGTTTGGTTCACAGTTAAACCATGCCGTAAATGACTTTCTGAATACAGGAACCAATATTTTTACCTTCGGAGCCGAATATGTTGTCGACGATGTTTACGACCAGATTGAGGCCTACAATTATCTCATTGATCAGAACACCCGTAATTTTGGGGCATTTGTACAAAGCGACTGGTCGCTGACCCGCAAAACCACACTGCTTGCCGGAGTAAGAGCCGACAAGCACAATTTTGTGGACAAGCTAATTGTCAATCCACGTGTATCCTTGCTGGTGAAACCCGACCTGAACACTCAGTTGCGTTTGTCGTGGTCCACCGGATTCAGGGCACCACAGGCATTTGACGCCGATATGCACATTGCCTTTGCAGGCGGAGGAATTCAGAAAGTAGAATTGGGCGATGAACTAAAAGAAGAGACATCGCAAAGCTGGAGCGCCTCACTTAACTGGGATCGCCCTACTCAAAAACACATCATTGGATTTACCTTGGAAGGATTTTATACACAACTAAAAAATGCCTTTGTTTTGGAAGAAACCGGCAGTGATGAAGAAGGAAACTCGATCCTCGAAAAAAGAAACGGCGGTAACAGCCAGGTTTATGGAGCAACGCTTGAGGCCCGCGCCAACTTCGACCGTAAACTGCAAATGGAAGCCGGGTTAACTCTGCAAAAAAGCACTTACGATGAGCCGGTTGCCTGGTCGGAAGAACTGCCCGGAATAAAAGATTACCTGCGCACACCGGAAAGCTATGGCTACTACACCCTCAGCTGGACTCCCGGCCAAAGATTCAGCGCTTCCTTGTCGGGTGTTTACACCGGAAGCATGCTGGTTCCTCACTACGGACTGGCTGGAGATGCCGGCACGCCCGAAGAGGACGTACTGTTTAAGTCGGATTCGTTCCTGGAAACAAACCTGAAAGTGGGTTACACCTTCGAGCTCAAGCGCATCGATTCATCCATTCAGTTGTTTAGCGGATTCAGCAATCTTTTTGACAACTACCAGGATGATTTTGACAGCGGCAAAAACCGGGACAGCGGATTTGTTTACGGCCCGTCGAAACCACGTACTTTTTACTTCGGAATTAAGTTATTTAACTAAAAATGAAGGGACCAGTTGATCAAACAACTGGTCCCTTCTATATTCAATGTTCAGATAAAAGAAATACCTAATACAGATTTCCAATTTTTACCCCAAAATAAATGCTCCGTGGCGTAAGTGGGCCGTACATATAACCCGGATCGCGATCCATTCCCGAATCAAAGTCTTTTTGATAACTGTTGAAAATATTTTTCACCCCGGCATTTAACTGCACCCGCGCATTATCCGCCACTTTTATATCGTAACTAAACTTGATTCCTGCGTCGAAAAAGGATTTGCTTTTGCGCAACTCACCGTCATCGGGATTCTCAATGGCAGGCCCAAAATAAGGTACCAGCATGGGCCCCGAGAAGTTTCCGGTTGCGGCAATATTAAATACCGGAACCGGGCTGTAATTCATACTCAGATAGCCATAGGAATCGGGCGTGCGTAAAAAACGCTTTTCATTAAATTCCTGCGGCGTTTCAAACTCACTTTTCTGAAAGGTAAACCCTGATTGAAACTGGAATTTCCCGGACGGTGATGCATTCAATTCAATATTTACACCTTTCACGGTAGCTCCGTCTTCAGCATTTACCCGGGTGTATATGACGGTACCCTCTTCATCGGGTACGCCGTACTCATTGGCAAAGGGATTATCCAGGTGCGTATAAAAACCTTCTGCCAGCAACTGGAACTGCCATTTGCTGATTTCCCTGCTAAAATCAAGCGAGGCTGTGATACTGTTAGAGGACTCCTGTTTCAGACCGGGTGCATTTTTATGAATAACTTTTCGGGAGCCGGAGGTCTCGATGTGTAAATCTTCGTCGAAGATCTGCGGGGCACGGAATCCCCGTGCAAATCCGGTACGGAACTGCAAATGATGCGAAAGGTTATACAACAAGCTCACCCGGGGACTAAATACATTGCCCGAAATTTCATCACCTTCACCCGTTTTCTCGCTTATCTGATAATGATCGTACCTCAATCCGGTGCTAAACACCACCTTTTTCGTTTTCCACTCTGCCTGCACAAACCCGGCGTTGGTACTTATCTTTTGATCTGCAACCAGCGTATTATCAAAGTGCTTGTCCTTTTCCGGATCGTAGTACCCCAGTTTCTCATCTTTCATGGCACTACCGGTCGACTCAAGCCCGGCAGTTAAGGTAGCCGGGGCCAACAACAGGTAAGCCAGCTGACGAATGTACTGAACACCCGCAGAATAAGTTAAATCGCTTGTTTCACCGTAAGCCGACAAATCCTGGTTGGCACCGTAATACGAATCGCGGTTTACCCCTTGCAGCGAAAGGAAGGCAGAAAACTTATCGCTTTCACGCAACAGCTGGTCAAAATTCAACGCCCCCGAATTAATCCGGTGCGTAACACTTTCGGTAACATCAGCCTCGTGCATAGGTAAATCAAACCGGTTTCCACCTCTGCGAAATTCGTAAATATTAAAGTAATCAACCGTAAGTTTTGCGCGATCGGCGATGCGCTGATACAGCCGCCCGCCCACGGTAAGGTTCTTAATTTTTGCGAGCTCGGTAAATCCGTCGCCATTGGCGTCAAATCCGTCTCGTTTGCGGTGAAAACCGAAAATGCTCATTCCGGTCCGGTAATCGTCGGTCACATAGGAGCCGTTCAGGTTCACATTGTAATCGTTGGCCGCTTCCCCGTCCAACCCAATTCCGATGGCGCTGTTCGAGAAAGCACCTTCAAAATTGTTGGCCACCGGGTCTTTTGTAATCAGGTTAATCGTTCCTGCAATGGCATTACTTCCGTACATCGAAGAACCGCCTCCGCGAATCACTTCCACCCGTTCAATCATGTTGGCCGGGATTAGCTCCAGCCCGTAAACGCCCGCCAAACCGCTAAACACCGGTCTCGAGTTGATCAGGATCTGCGAATAAGGCCCTTCCAGTCCGTTCATCCGCACTTGCGTAAAGCCACAGTTCTGGCAGTTGTTTTCCATCCTGAGCCCGGGCGAAAAGTTAAGCCCCTCACTCAGTGTCACACTCTGAACGCGTTCAAATAATTTCGGATTGATACTGCTAACGATCGTAGCTGTTTCCTTCCTGCTTTTCGCATTTCGGTCGGCCGAAACCACCACTTGCTCCAGCCCAATGTTATCGGTTTCGAGTTGCACAAAAAGCGTGTTGCTTTTTTTCGACTCAAAAACCAGTTCTTTTTCAAAAGGTTTATACCCCATGGCCGAAACCAGAATGGTTTGCTTTCCTACCGGTATATTCGTCATTTTAAAATGCCCGGTGGCATCGGCCGCAGTACCCAGCGTTGTTCCTTTTATGCTTACCGAAGCAAAAGGAATGTGGTCTTCGCCCGATTTTACATCGCCAAACAACATGGCATCGGTTTTTGTCTTTTTATCGTCGTCATTTTCTGACACAGCTTTCACCCCCTGAAAGCTGAACAAAAGCACACAAAGTGCCCATATATATTTCATCTGTTTAATTTGTTTTCTCTAACGGATGCCTGCCCGGCAAGCGGTCAGACAGGGAACTCGCATGTCCGTCAGCTGACGAATAATCGTGCTTCCGTGCAGAAATCCTCATTTTCATGCTCGTCTTTTACCATTAGAATCGTAGATTCACTATTGCATACAACTCACACGACACACAGGATTTGTTCATCAACAAAAATCCCGTTTCATGCTCGTTTCATGATAATAATGATCAGGTTAATAAAATAATGTCGTAAAAAAGTTATGAAATGGACATTATCCGATCGGGGGTGCACGCGGATTTGATTTCAGTTCTTCCTCCGAAGTCCGTAAAAGCTCATTCTCAACAAAATATTCAAAATGAATTGCAGGGAGGTTTGTGTTGGAGCTTTCAAACAGCGGAACTTCGGCAACATCAAAATGAAGGGTACTAAAAAAGCAGATTTCAGTTTTGGAGTGCCCGTGGTGATTTGCCGTTTCGCCCTTCTCTGCATGTAGCGGGTGCGAGTGGGTCACCACCATTCCGTTGGCATAAAAGTGGGTATGCTTGTTTTGTATCGAGCTGTTGACGATATACAGGTATACCGGCAACATCAGCGCAAACCACAACTTATTATGTTTTCTTATAAACTCCACAAATGCGAATGATAGAGCCAGTAAAATTAGAATTTTAATTTAATCTAAATTAGCAAGATTCATTACTTTCGTATAAAATTAACAATGGCAAAACGAAGACCAACCTTTAAAATATACAGCTACGGAGAGTACTCGAAGTGGGACCGCGAGAGCCGGGAGATTCCAAAAGTTCTTGATTTTACTACCGAAATTGAAGCATCGATAGGCACCGAGTTTGGTTATGTGTTGCACATAAAAAACGGAAAGGGGGAAAGTGTTCAGTTCCGGATAGACCACCCTCCTTTTTTGGATGAAAAAGAACAGGTGACTCCCCCGTTTACCGGCGAACAATTTGTTCGTACCAATGATTTTGAATTTTACCTGGGCGATTGCATATGGGAACCGCTGGAAGATAAAAAGGGTAAATGGGAATTAACCACCTGGTACCAGGGAAAAATTGTGGCCAACAAAATTTTTAACCTGAAGTAGGCAACGCCTACTTCGAAACTTTTTTGACCTCTTTTGATAATTTCTCCAAGGCAACGTCTGCCGCCTGAAGCATATCCTGAACCAGTTTTTTGTAATGTTCTTTTACCAACTTTCCATTGTCCTTTCCATCCGGGTGTACGGCTCTAAGCCTTAACTCACGGTGCTTTTGAACAATCTCTCCGGCAATTTTATATACTTCTTCCTCGTCTATTTTACTGTTGTATTCCAACACGTAAAAACAATCACTCAATGCCAGCGACATAATTAAATCGATGTCTTTCTTCAGATTTCTAACACTTGCCATGATACTTCGTTAATAAAGTTGATTAAACATACTAATTTATAAGAGACTGCCGAACATTTCGACTTAAAAACCTGCGCCCCGGATCGGATTTCTTCCGCCACCCACTCCTCCGGTATTACCCGGACGGAAGTTACTATTGTTCCGGTCTTTCTCCTGCTCTTTCCGGGCCTTTTCTTCTTCGGCTTTTCGCTTTTGCTCTTCAGCTTCCTGATCAATAATTTTCTTCACATATTCCGGATCCGGCGTAAGATCCCAAATCCGTTTTTCACTCCAGTTCGAACGCAATTTAATGAGTTCGTTCAAATAAGAGACCAGCTCGGGCTGAATTTTATCCTGGTAGCTTCCGCCGTCCCACTTGCCGTTTCCGTTGGAGTCGTATATAATTTTGACCTTGTACTTCTCGGGAGGCAACAAGTCAAAAGTCACTTCGCCGTCCTTGTCAAAAAATGCCTGTCGCAATACGCTTTCTTCCTTGTTGTTTTTCAAAAGCTGTACGATCATGGGGCCCGGAACATTGCTGAAATCAAAGATGAAGGAACCGTAATAATCCTCTTCCCTTGTCTCAAAGCTTTTTGACAGCTTCATGCTCGAAATGCCGTACACGTCCCAGCAGGCGGCCGAGTCGATACTCAGAGTATATTTTGTCTCAGGCTCCCAATCGTATAAAATATTGTAAGTTCTCCAGGCCTTTGGATCTTTCCTGAATTGAATTTTCAACGGAGTTTTAAGCGTATCCTCGCTCAGGTACAACACCACTTTGGTACTGTCGAACGATGCAACCGGGGCGGGTGCTTCAATCCTTATTTGCCCGTTAAGCTCCATAGTGGAGCTAACGTTGGCAGACCAGCTAAACTGCGGAATCAGCACTGGTTCATCTACTTCATCCCCCTTTTTCTTTTTCTTTTTGGACTCAACCACCGGCTTCGAGTAGTGCATCAGAAGCGTATCATGAAAAACATAGGGCTGAGCCATGGAATCGAGCATAAAATAAGAAAGCTCCATATAAAGAGAATCTTTCTTTGCCAACGTTGTATCGGTTATCCACAGCACAATGGAATCCATATCCTGGTTGTATTCCATCTGGTACCAGTTGCTCACATCGTGATCCAGCAAGCGCACATTAAAAGTGTCTTCCACCGATTCATTAAAAAGAAAAGAGCACTTGTATTCACTGCTTCTCTCCGACTTATCGATGTACTGCTCAAATATGTCTTCAATAAAATAATTCAGATAGATGGGATCGGGGTAAAAATGCGTATGACCAAGAATCAACAGGGAATCAATGGCATCCGCAACGGTGTCTTTACTCTCATGAAACTCAGCCCGCGGAACCACCACTTCGCTGTGAAAGGCAATTTCCTCGCCCCCTTCGTCATACAACATGTTGTTGTTCTGATCATTAATGGAAAAAAGATGGTAAGAGCCCGGTGCAATGTTGTCGATCATAAACAGCCCGTCCTCATCCGTTTTGGCAATGTAGTCGGGGATCACTTTAAAAACCGCCGAATCATGTAGGTTGCTCTGCAACAATACCAGCCCTTTTTCAATGGGTTCCATGTTAAACGCGTTCACCACTCGTCCCGCAACGCGCAAAGAATCGTATACCGGCCCCGTACTAAAAGAAAAACGCAGGTTTTCCATCGGATTCTTCTCGTTGTTATCCACAATCGCGTCTTTAAAATCGAGCGAATACGTTGCACTGTCTTTCAGGGCTTCGTTAAACTGAACGATCAGCGTTTTGGATTTGGTACGGATAATCGGCCGCTTTTTCAGCGGAGGAGAAATTACAAGCGATTCCGAAATCTGGTCAGGCATGATGTATTCATTAAAAGTGAACCTCACATCCTTTCCCTTGTAGTCCAGCGCCTTAAATCCGGGATTGGTCTCCAGCAATACCGGGGGAATGGTATCCCTGGGGCCACCTTCCGGCATCCCGATGTTGGCACACGACGAAATAATTACGACCCATGCAAGGCCGGCTATCATAATCAGTGGTATTTTCCCCTTCAGCTTCATGCGTTGAAATTGGCTACAAACATACAAATTCCTGCTCACTCTTCGTGTTAAGCTTTATTAATTTAAACCTGAGTATTTTAACAAAATGTCCCTGCCAACAGGTGAAAAACCACCCTCCGAACGGGTGAAAACTTTTTGGCAACTTAAGCGGGGGAAAATAGCGCTTATCTAAGAATTATATTACCTTGGATTGGTGAAATTTGTACAAAACAATGGCTAAGAAAAAAAAGAAACTACGTTCCAAACCGCGGAAAACAGGAACCTTCAATAAGAAAAAACTCAAAAGTGTTATTCTCTCCGGATTGTACGAAGACCCCGGAAAAACAGTAAATTACAGACAGGTTTCGGGCTCATTGGGAATCAAAGACCCGGAAACACGCAAACTGGTTGATGTTGTTTTGCAGGAACTGGCCGACGACGGCTACCTCGACCTGGTGGCACGTGGTAAGTACAAACTGAAAGCCCGCACCGGAACAGTTTGCGGAATTGTGGAGATGCAACCCCAGGGTTTTGCGTATGTTGTTAGCGAAGAACTGGACCGCCCCGTAGTTGTTACTTCCCGCAACCTGAACCACGCCATGGAGGGCGATAAAGTGCAGGTGCATGTGTTTGCCCGCCGTAAAAAGCACGATTACGAAGGCGAGGTAAAAGAAATACTGGAACGCGCCAAATCGGTATTTGTCGGAACAATCCAGGTGTCAAAAAACTATGCATTCCTTACTCCGGCAGGGAAAGTGGGTTTTGACATTTTTATTCCGAAAGAAAAACTCAACGGCGCTAAAGACGGACAAAAAGCCATTGCTGAGATCAACGACTGGCCGGCAAATGCCCGGAATCCTTTTGGCGAAATAAAAGAAGTTTTGGGCGACACCGGCGACAACGATGCTGAAATGCACGCCATACTCGCGGAATTTGAACTTCCGCACAGATTCCCGGAAAATGTTGACAGAGCAGCCGAAAAAATTTCGCTGGAAATCCCGGAAGAAGACATCAAAAACCGGCGCGATTTCCGCAAAACCACCACTTTTACCATCGACCCGCTTGATGCCAAAGATTTTGACGATGCGCTTTCGTTAAAGAAATTAAGCAACGGCAACTGGGAAGTGGGTGTTCACATTGCCGATGTAACGCACTACGTACGCCCCAATACCATTATTGAAGACGAAGCCCGGAACCGCGCCACTTCGGTGTACCTGGTCGACCGAGTGGTCCCCATGCTCCCCGAAAGGCTTTCGAACGGCGTTTGTTCACTTCGCCCCAATGAAGACAAACTTTGCTTCTCGGCCGTTTTTGAACTCAACGAAAATGCGGAGATAAAAAAAGAATGGTTCGGAAAAACGGTGATCCACTCCGACCGGCGTTTTGCCTACGAAGAAGCACAGGAAGTGATTGAAACCGGAACAGGAGATTTCTCGGAAGAACTGCTCAAACTAAACGAACTGGCAGTCAAACTTCGGGACAACCGTTTTAACTCCGGATCGATTGCATTCGACCGTGTTGAAATCAAATTCAACATCGATGAAAAAGGGAAACCGCAGTCGGTTTACTTTAAAGAAGCCAAAGAAGCCAACAAACTGATCGAGGAGTTTATGCTGCTCGCCAACAAAAGGGTGGCTGAATTTATCGGGGATGTTTCGGATAAAAACAAAGCCAAAACCTTTGTGTATCGTATCCACGATAAACCCGACCCCGACAAACTGGTTTCCTTCAACACTTTTATAAAACGATTTGGCTATGGCATCCAGTTGACAACGCCAAAAGCCATTGCTACTTCGCTCAATAATTTACTGAACACCGTAAAAGGGAAAAACGAGCAAAACGTTGTGGAAACGCTTGCCATCCGCTCCATGGCAAAAGCGGCCTATTCAACCCGGAACATTGGTCACTACGGGCTTTCTTTTGAATATTATACCCATTTCACGTCACCAATCCGCCGTTACCCGGATATGATGGTTCACCGCTTGCTGGAAAAATACCTGGCTGGCGGACGTTCGGCCAACGAACAGAAATACGAAGACCTCTGCAAACATTCATCCGATATGGAAGCGCGGGCAGCCAATGCCGAACGTTCATCCATTAAATACAAGCAGGTGGAATTTATGCAGGATCACCTGGGAAAAGTATATGCAGGCGTAATTTCAGGAGTTACCGACTGGGGAATTTATGTGGAACTGGAAAACAAAATTGAAGGCATGATTCCAATCTCGGAACTCGACGATGACTTCTATATTTTTGACGAGCGGAATTACATGCTTGTTGGGCGGCATTCGCGCAAAACGTACCAGCTGGGAGAGTCGATTAATGTTAAAGTGTGGCGGACCAACCTGGAGCGGAAACAACTCGATTTCCGTTTAGCGCGGACCGAAAAACCCGAAACTTTCGAAATACCAACACCATAAAAATGAAGGAAATAAGGGCATTGGAAAGTTTTCTTTGGTAATCGTCTTTTCGATTTTAAAATTCTAAAAAGTTTCTCCGGCAAAATAAATAACTATATTTGCTGATATTTTTCGTTAAATAACAGGCAATGCACGATCTTGGTAAAAACGGGAACAAAAGGGATGCAAACCGCGAAAACATCCTGAAAATTGCTCGCGAAATCTTCAGTAAATACGGCTTTAAAAAAACTACCCTCGACGACATTGCAAATGCCGTACGAAAAGGCAAGAGTTCGCTGTACTACTATTTCAACAGTAAGGAAGATCTATTCCAGGCAGTGATCATGAAGGAAGTGGAGATTCTGGCACATGAGCTTGAAATCGTTATCAACCGCAACACCGACCCGGTGGACAAATTGCGGGATTATATCCTCACGAAACTAGCCACGTTCCGAAACCTGGCTAATTTTTATCACGCCATCGAAAACGACATCACCGCGGTGGGTTTTATTGACGATGTGAAGGTAAAGTACGAGCAGGATGAAATCCGGATGATCAAACGAATTCTGATCGAAGGCGTTCGTAAAAACGAGTTTGAGATTTACGATTTTAACCTGGCAGCCATCGGTATCACAACCGCCATAAAAGGATTGGAGATGCCGCTAACTGCAGGCTATTACGGTGATGTGAACCTGGAAAGAAGTGTTGACATTATCCTAAAGATCATCTGCTACGGAATTATGAAAAGGTAGTACCGATCGTCTCACAAAACTGTTGATTCCTCTTTATTTTTCAGCGCTAAACCGGACTTATTTTTAAGCCTGGTGAATAGTGTTTCACCCTCTAAAATAGCTTAGTCGAGAAGGAAATTGGAACCGGTTTGTTGTATTTCCCCAGATACATCGATTCAAATAGCTCAGGCATAGAAAATATTCAAACAGCTAGGATTTCCTGCCTCTATTATTCATTGGCTTATCAGCCGGATTTTACTATTTGTCATGACACAAATAGTAAACACAAAAGTCTAGGCTGCGTCCGCTTCGCACGAAAAAGCTACGTGCTGCCGGCTAAGAGTTCGGAACTCCCCCGAGTACTCGGGGTCAAACAGCCGGACTCTTTTAACGCCGTCTTCACTTGTTTTTCGGCTCACCGCCCGAGGCTACTGTACACGATCACAGCCACAAAACGGAATGGCCTATTTTTATCGATCCCGGAATCGAAACTCCGGGTTAGTGAGAGCGGGAAGCTCCGAGGAATCGAGGAGATCACCCGTCCGAACTTAGCCGGGGTGAAGATGATGGGTGAAAATAAAAATCAGCCTAGCCCCGAGTGCTCGGGGTTGCTTCGTCTTTGTTTCATGACAAAGATGAAGGCCTCCGGCAGGAGAAACAAATCTCAAAAACAACCATATCCAACACATCTGTCGAAAACATTTTTAGTATCGTTACTTTGAAAAAGTATATGTTGCGATCTATAGTTACTCTGTCCTGGAACAAGCAATTACAATGAGATCTATTCAAAACAATCTTAAAATCCACCCGCCACTAATCTGAATCTACCCCAAGAACTTCCCAAAATCAAACATCCCTTCAAAAAAATACGATCAATAACGTTTACTGCCTGATGGTTGCCATTCAACGCCGTTCTGGTGCCGTACGTCGAATATAATTGTGTCACAACACATTATACAATACATTTGGTTAGCCATATTATAAACAATTAAAGAAAACAAGTCATGAAAACAAGAAGCGGGATACTTGCTATCCTGGCACTTTTTATTGTAGCAATAGGAAGTGCTGCCGAATTACCCAAAATGAATGTTGTTCAGGTGGAAGCCGATAAAGCCTTGCTGGCCTATAGTGCTCCAAAAGCCTCTTCACTCGAAATTACGCTGACCAATCACAACGGCGACATCCTGTATAGTAACCGCACCGACGAGAAGCTCAGCGAATACAAAAAGGTATTTGACCTGTCGGGCATAGGAGACGGAGATTTTTGCCTGAGCGTAAATTTTGGGAACCAAAGCGTAACTCGTAGCATTCATATCAACGGTGAAGACATTACCGTTGGTCCGTCGCAAAATTGCTATGTCCCACGCTTTCATCTCGAAGACAAAACACTGGATATTTCCTTTTTGAACTCCGGAATGAAACAAGTATACCTGAATATATACCGCAACGGCAAATTTGTCGAAGGTGTCAAGCTCGGGCGTGATCTGGCCATTCAGAAACGCCTTGATATGAGCAACCTGAAAAAAGGAGAATACATGATCGTTTTAAGTGAAAAACACAAAGAACATACGTTTATCGCAAAACTATAATAGCTTTTGTTACAGGAAACAGGGGATGGACCAAATTGTCGGGGTGCTCCCCTTTTTTTATGGATAAAAATGAAAACCTGCATATCAATGGGAAACAAAAGCAACAGGATTGTAATTATAGACTGCTTTCCTGACTAACAAGATTAAACGATTGTGGGCGACAACAGTCAAAGTCCAAGTTATTGTTTCACTAACCATATGATTGTGCTGTGCATATACGAATCGAAAATCTGAACAAGGTCTACAAGGGAGGCAGCTACGCGGTTAAAAATCTGAACCTGGAGATCCCCAACGGAATGTTTGGCTTACTGGGCCCCAACGGAGCCGGAAAATCCACCCTTATGCGAATACTGGTTACCCTTATGAAACCAACCAGTGGTAAAGTCTATTTTAACGATTTTGAACTGTCGAAAAACAGAAGACAAATACGTTCGATGCTGGGGTACCTCCCGCAGGATTTCAGTTTCTTTTCAAAATTAAAAACCTACGAATTCCTCGACTATACAGCCCGGCTTTCAGGAATGAAAAACGGGGCAGTTCGCCGCGCTGCGGTAGACCAGATGCTCGAAGAAGTTGGGCTTTTTGAAGCGCGCGACCGGAATGCCAACAAACTTTCGGGAGGTATGAAACGACGCCTGGGAATTGCGCAGGCTCTGATCAACGACCCAAAGGTGATTATTGTGGATGAGCCCACCACCGGGCTCGACCCCGAAGAGCGCATCCGTTTCCGGAACCTGCTTTCGACCATCAGTACGCGCGATGTGATCATCATCCTTTCCACCCACATTGTGGGCGATATTTCGAGCACCTGCGACAACATGGCCCTGCTGAACAAAGGGAAACTGGCCTTTACCGGTTCGCCCGAGCAGCTGATCAAACAAGCCGAAGGCAATGTTTGGCAAATTGAAGCCACCGAACATGAGTACCTTGAGATCAACGAAAAATACCCGGTCATTTCCACCATCCCCATCGACGGAGGATGGGAAGTGCAGGTGGTGGCCAACGACATAAACGGCTACCAGGGAAAACAAATCGCGCCCAACCTCGAACACGCTTACGTTCATTTTATGGAAAACAAACTAGATCAATGGTCAAACGCCTAAAACTGCAACAATGATTTCATTACACAACATATTTTCCATTGCCAAGTACGAACGAAAAACACTGTTCCGCAGCTGGTTTTTCCGCATATTCAGCGTTTTGTCCTTGCTGGTTTTATTTGGAATGAATTTCGGAATGGTGATAGAGGGCGGCGGAAGCGATGGCTGGGCCATCCGCGCCATTCCAAGCGCGATCCCCTATTTTAACCTGTTGATCCTGAACGTGGCACAAGCCATTATTGCGGTTTTCCTGGCCTCCGATTTCCTAAAACGCGATAAAAAACTCGATACCACCGAGGTTATCTACATGCGTTCGATGACCAACGGCGAGTACGTGATCGGAAAAACGCTGGGCAATATGCAGGTTTTCCTGACCCTCAATATTGCGGTGGTGATCATGGCACTTATTTTCAACATGCTAAGCGAAGGAACCGTTGTGAACTGGGCCTCTTACGGGATCTACCTGCTGCTGATCAGTATCCCCACCCTGGTTTTTATTATGGGTCTTTCGTTCCTGCTGATGAGCGTTATCCGTAACCAGGCCATCACTTTTGTTCTGGTGCTCGGTTACATCGGGATAACCCTGTTCCTGATCCAGGCCAAATTTTACTACATATTCGACTACATGGCCTTCAACATTCCGATGCTAAGTTCCGATGTGGTGGGCTTTGGCAACCTGCCCGTAATTCTCGCACACCGCGGAATCTACTTCGGACTGGGAGCCGGGTTTATTTTTCTGACCATATTCTTACTGAAACGATTGCCACAGTCTGAAGGAATGACCTGGTTCTCGCTGATCTTCAGCATAGTCTTTATTGGCGGAGCCGGCTACCTGGCATTTAATCATATCAACTACTTCAAAAATGCCGAAAAAATACGGGCCGAGATAGTAGAGCTCAACGATAAGTACGTGAGTGAACCCATGGTTTCGATTGTGGCCAACACCCTGAATGTAACCCACCAGGGAAAAACGATTGATGTTTCTTCTGAGCTGGTGGTTGCCAACGACACCCGGAAACCCATGGAGAAACTGATTTTCAGCCTCAACGGCGGGTTGAAAATAAATGACCTGAAAATAAACGGAACATCCACACCTTTTTTACGCGACAAACAACTCGTGATCGTTTCAGACAGGGTGAACCTGCAGGCCGGAGACACCGCCAACATTAGCTTTTCCTACTCAGGATCGATTGACGAAACATACTGCTACCTTGACATTGACGAAGAAACCAGGCTGGAAAAATACGGCAAATTTGTATTGAACGTCGACAAACGCTATGCTTTTATCGATCCCAATTTTGTGTTACTCACCAAAGAGGCCAACTGGTATCCCAAAGCCGGTGTTACCTATAGTTCAAAGGACGTTAGCTGGCACCAACCGCAGTTTACCAACTTTGATCTGCGAGTAAAAACAATCCCCGGCTTGCAGGCTATTTCGCAGGGAACCATCCAGGAAATATCGGCCGGAGAGTTCCGTTTCGAAAACGAAAATCCTTTAACACAGGTATCGCTCACCATCGGAAATTACAAGCAAAAAAAGATAGAAGGGAAAGACGTGGAATTTGGCATCTGGTATTTCGACGGGCACGATTATTTCTCGCAGGCATTCCCCGAATCAAAAGATACCATTCCGGCCATTATCAATGAACGTTTTGAAGATTTTATCCGCACTTACAACCTGGAGTTCGGCGCCAAAAGCTTGTCGATTGTAGAAGTTCCCGCGCAGTTTAAAACCTACGAACGCATGTGGACCTCCATCCAGGAGGCGGTTCAACCGGGGCAGGTTTTCCTACCCGAAAAGGGTTTTATGATACGCGAAGCCGATTTTAAGAAGCAAAAAGAATACATGGGGCGCTGGGGAGGCCGTGATGGCGACATGACCGACCAGGACAAAGAAATACGGGTGCTACAAGGATTCCTCCGGAAATTCACTACCGAAACGGAAGAAAACCGCAATTTCAGACGCGGGCAAATGACCATGAATCAGTTTGGAAATCCGTATTTTATTTTCCCGATGCTGTACAATTTCCAAAACAACATTCAGTCTGACAGATGGCCGATTACCAACCGGGTATTTGAAGCTTACCTGAAAAACCAGACCCTGGACATGCGCTCGATTTTTATGAGTAACATGAACGGCGAAAGCGAAGACGTACTCGCCAACATTGCACTTCAGGACGAAACATTTGAGCAAATCCTGGCCGATCCCGATCAGAAAGACATTGTTGACAATGTGATCAAACTAAAAGGCGACGTGCTCTTCTCGATGATTCAGTGGAAAGCCGGACAACAGGAATTCGAGGATTTCCTGCGTAAAGTACTTGCTGAGAATAAATTCAAAAACATCAGTTTTGAAGACTTTGACCGCCGGATCAATGAAGCCTTTGGCATTCAGCTGGTGCCGATCATGGACGACTGGTTCAAGGCACGGGCACTTCCGGGGTACCTAATTGCGCCGGTAAAAGCCGTGAAAGTAAAAAGCGGCGATGCCATGCAAACAATGATCAGTACCAAAATAACCAACTTCTCGGATGTTGAAGGCCTGGTAAAACTGTCGTTCCGCATGGGCGGCGGTGGCGGCAGAGGAGGCTTTGGTCCGCGCGGCGGCGGTGGAAACGACGATGTCATCAACAAACTCGTATTCCTGGAGGCACACCAGACAAAAGAACTAAGTTATCTTTTTGATGGCGAACCAAGAATGGTTATTCTGAATACCATGACTTCGAAAAACGTTCCGCAAACCATGATGGAGGGCTTCCGCGAAATTGAAGAAGATCCCAAAGGAAAACCCGAGGAAAAAGAAATCGTTACCGATGTTCCTGTTCAGCTAAAACAACCCAACGAAACGGTGGTGGACAACGAAGATCCTGAATTCAAAATCACCAGCAATCACCACGTGAGTTTACTGGAAAAAATGATTGTCAAAGAAAAAGAACAAACCCGCCGTTACCAGGGAGTGAACTGGTGGAGGCCGCCAACCAGCTGGACCGCCACTACCAACGATGAGTTTTACGGCGAATACGTTCGTTCGGGCTATTACATCAAAGGCGGCGAAGGCGACCAGGTAGCTACGTGGAATGTTCCGGTGCAAAAAGCCGGCTACTACGACGTTTATTTTCACCTGTATAAAATGCGCCAGCGTGGCCGCGACCGTGGAGAAGACAAAGGAAACTACAATTTTATCATTCACGGAGACGATGGCCCCGAAGAAGTAGCCCTTGATATTCCAAATGCTGAAACGGGGTGGAACCACCTGGGATCGTTCTACTTTTCGCCCGACACAGCGAAAATAGAACTAAGCAACAAAACGCAACTCAGAATGGTGTTTGCTGATGCGGTTAAAATAGTTGAGTTGTAAATCAGGCGACCATGACACCCGCCGGTTGACGATCAGCCGGTTGACGATCATAAAATTACCGGCGCTTTCGCTAAAATGCGGCAGTTTAAAAGATAGAAAACAAAACAAACTTAATAAGATGAAGAAGAGCAAGTTCAAACAATTTCAGAAAACCATTCTTCTGGTAGCCTTCCTGACAACGGGCATTTTTACGGCTCAGGCTCAGGAAGCACTTACACTGGCAAAAGCCTTGAGTATTGCCGAAACCGGCAGCCCCGATCTGCAACAATCACTGCTAAACCTGGAGCGTTATCAAAAGAGCCTGGAAGCACAGCGCGCTGCTCTGAAATCAAGGTTTTCGCTGGAAGTGAACCCGGCAAATTACAGCAAACAACGCCGTTTCGACAACCGTTTTTCAGAATGGTATACCAACGAGAATTTTGAATCAAATACTTTATTCACCATTTCGCAACCCATTCTACCCACCGACGGAACCATCTCTCTTACCAACGAATTCGGGTGGTCGAGCAGTAAATCAACCCTCTCAACCGACGAAAACACAAGCGAGGTCTTCTTTAACAACTTATACCTGAATTTAAATCAGCCACTTTTCACTTACAACCGCTTGAAACTGGAACTGAAGCAGCTGGAACTGAACCTGGAAAATGCCAACATCAGCTATGCCATTCAGCGCCTCAACCTGGAAAAAAATGTGACCCAGTATTTCTACAATGTTTACATGGCCCAGATGAACCTGAGTATTGCCAAGGAAGAGCTGGCCAACACCCAGAAAAGCTACGACATTATTGTTAATAAGGTAACTGCAGGTTTAGCCGCCAAGGAAGAACAATACCAGGCTGAACTGAACCTTTCCACGGCCAAATCAACAGTTCAGAACAATGAAGTAAATTTCGAGAATACCAAAGATCAGCTCAAACTTTACCTCGGAATGGATTTGTACCAGGACATTATGATCCTGGCCGACATCAGCGCCAACCCGGTGAAAGTGGACCTTGATCTCGCTATTCAAAACGGACTCGATTCTAGAATGGAGCTTCGCCAGCGTGAAATTGACGTGGAAAACAGCCAGTTTAATCTGATTGAAACCAAAGCCTTAAATGAATTTAAAGGTGAAATGAACCTGCGTTTTGGGATTACCGGCGACAACAAGGATTTTGGAAACATTTACGAAAACCCGACCAAAAGCCCGTCGGTAGGCGTGAGCTTTAACATCCCGATCTTCGACTGGGGCGAAAAGAAAGCACGGATTGCCGCCGCCGAAGCATCCATCCGCTCGCAGGAATTAAACCTGTCGGAAGAGAAAAAACAGATCATCGTGGATATTCGCCAGGTGTACCGGAACCTGCAAAACCAACTGACGCAGATCGACATTGCCAAACAGAACGAGCGCAATGCACAGCTTACCTACGAAATTAACCTCGAACGTTACGAGAACGGCGACCTTACCGGTATGGATCTGAACTTGTACCAGACACAGCTCTCGGAAAAAAAGATCTCTTACAGCCAGGCGCTTATCAATTACAAGATTGAATTACTCAACCTCAAAATTCAATCCCTGTTTGATTTTGAAAGAGGAGAAAAAATCCTTCCCAATGAACTTTACCTTACACAAGACAAAAAATAACCACTGAAAAACTTAGAAAAATGAAGAATATAAAATTCCTTTACCTAGCTATTATTGTTGCAAGCGCTATTTCGTGTAACAACCAGCCGTCGTCAGAAAGCAGCGATCTGGCCGTACCCGTTTCGGTTGAAACCGTCAAGTTAAAAAGCATTCAGCAATTTATAACCACCACTGGAACAGCGAAAGCAAAGTCGGAGACCGAACTCACCTCGGAAATTGAAGGCGATTATCAGCTTCAGGTAAACCCGAAAACAGGCCGTAAGTTTAAATTGGGCGACCGTGTTGAAAAAGGCCAGGCCATCATCAAATTCGAAAACGAAGAATACCTGAACGGACTGACCATCGACTCCAAAAAACTGAACCTTGAGATTTCGCAGCAGGAATACGAAAAGCAAAAATCGCTGTACGAAAAAGGCGGTGTTACCCTGCGTGAACTAAGAAATTCGGAAGTTTCATCGATCAATGCCCAGTACGAATTCGAACGGGCCCAGATTCAGCTGGCAAAAATGCAGGTGGTGGCACCCTTTGCAGGTGTAGTTGTGGAGCTTCCGTACTACACCGAAGGAGTGCGTGTTTCATCGGGTCAAACCATGGTTAAACTGATGAGCTACGACCAGATGTATGTGGAGATAAATCTTCCGGAAAAAAACATTTCGGAAATACAGGTAGGGCAAAATGTGCTGATTACCAATTACACGCTTACCCAGGACACTTTGCCGGGCCGCGTGACCGAACTGTCGCCGGTGATCAGCGACGAAACCCGCACTTTTGCAGGAAAACTTCAGATCGACAACCCAGAGCTGAAACTTCGCCCGGGAATGTTTATCAAAGCCAACATCATTACCGCCCAAAAAGACAGCGTGGTCGTTATTCCAAAAGATATTATCCTGTCGGGGTCGCGTGGAAAATACGTGTTTGTTGTGGGGCGTAACAGCTCGGCCGACGACCGACGCATTACCACCGGCATCTCGAACCAGGATGAAATTGAGATTGTGGAAGGCCTTGCACCCAACGATCGTTTGATCATCAAAGGATTTGAAACGCTTCGCGACAATTCAAAAGTAAAGGTGATTTTATAATAAAGCCGGAAGCCGGGAACAGGAGGCAGCAGCACTTCCAACTTCATGCTTCCAACTTCTAACTTTATATTATGAAGAAATTAACGCAATTTTCTGTCAACTATCCGGTTACCGTGCTGATGGTAGTGCTGGGGGTAATTCTCCTGGGCTACATTTCGTACGACAAGCTGGGCGTTGACCTTTTTCCCGACCTGAATTCTCCCCGCATTTTTGTGGAAGTGACTTCGGGAGAAAGACCACCCGAAGAAATGGAGAAACAGTTTGTGGAAAACATCGAAGCGCTGGCCATCCGCCAGTCCGATGTTATTCAGGTAACTTCCGTTTCTCGCGTTGGATCGGCCCAGATTACCGTGGAATATGCCTGGAACAAAGACATGGACGAGGCTTTCCTCGACCTGCAAAAAGCACTGAATACACTCACCCAGAATTCGGAAATTGACGAGCTGAAAATTACTCAGCACGATCCCAATACCACCCCGGTTATGACCATCGGGCTGACACACAACGAAATCACCGACATGAACGAGATCCGGAAAGTAGCGGAGAATTACATCCGCAACGAACTGGTACGTCTCGAAGGTGTGGCCGAAGTTGAACTTTCCGGGCAGGAAGAAAGCGAAGTGATTATCGAAACCGATGTTTACCGGCTCGAAGCACAAAACCTGTCGATGGATGAAGTAGCCAACCGCATCCAAAATTTCAACCGAAACGTATCGGGTGGCCGCATTACCGACATGGGAACACAGTACATTGTTAAAGGTGTTTCCATGCTGCAATCGATCGAAGATTTCCAGAACCTGATTGTAGGCTACAAAACCGTGCACAGCCAAACTGCCGGGCAAACACGCTCCAGCAACGAAATGGCGCCGATCTATCTGAAAGACGTGGCAAGTATTCACATCGGCAATAAAAAACCCACCAACATTGTGCACATCAACGGCGAACGTTGTGTTGGATTATCGATCTACAAGGAAACAAAATACAATACCGTAAAATCGGTGGAACAGATCAACGAAGCGCTGGTTTCCATCGAAAAAGCGCTGCCCGGCTACAAACTTACCGTTGTATCCAACCAGGGCCGCTTTATCAGCAGCGCCATTGGCGAGGTGCAGGAAACAGCCCTTATCGGTATTCTGCTGGCTGTATTCATTCTGTTCCTTTTCCTTAGAAGAATCGGAACTACTGTGATTGTGAGTGTGGCCATCCCCATTTCGATCATCGCCACCTTCAACCTGATGTACTTCAACCACCTCACCATCAATATCATGACTTTGGGAGGGCTTGCCCTGGGGGCAGGTATGCTTGTTGACAATGCCATTGTGGTAATGGAGAACATATTCCGAAACCATGAAAACGGGATGAGTGTGCGCGAAGCCGCCATTTTGGGAACTGCACAGGTGGGTGGTGCGATTACCGCATCAACGCTAACCACCATCATTGTTTTCCTGCCGATCGTATACCTGCACGGAGCTTCCGGAGAGTTGTTCAAAGACCAGGCATGGACCGTGGCTTTCTCTTTGCTTTCGTCGCTGGTGGTGGCCATTTTCCTGATCCCGATGATGTACCATCGTTTTTACCGGAACAAAAAAGCACCGTTAAAAGCGAAATCCATTAAAGTGGGAGGCTACGGCCGCTTTCTTCAAAAAATACTGAAAGCCAAATGGCTGGTAATCATCTTCACAACGGTTTCGATCGCTGCCTCTGCCCTGCTGATTCCTTTTATCGGAACAGAGTTTATGCCCAAAACCGAAACCCGGGAACTAACGGTTGAACTGAAGTTACAGGAAGGCACCAAACTGGAACGTACCGAAGCCACTGTAAAAAGCATCGAAAGCATTTTGATGGATTACCTGGGTGATAACCTGGCAACCATTTATTCGCAGGCCGGCCCGTCAAGCGGAATGACCGGCGATGCCAACGCTGTTTTCCAGGGAGAAAACACGGCAGAAATGAAGATCATTCTGAAAGAAGATGCTACGATCAACACCGAAAGCATTGTAAAAACACTGGATAAACTCACTGCCAACATCGAAGGACTCGAACTTAGTTTTACGCAGGAAGAAAGCGCGCTGCAATCCATCCTGGGAACCGAAGATGCTCCGGTAGTAGTGGAAGTTCGGGGGACAGAAATGGATGAAATCGAGAACGTTGTTAACCAGGTAAAAGAAAAAATGTTGGGGATCAACGGTTTGTTCAACATCAAAACTTCGATTGAAGACGGTGCCCCCGAAGTGGAAATCAAAGTTGACAGGATGCGCGCCGGAATGTACGGCATCAACATCGCTACCGTTATCAGCCAGATACAGGAACAGCTGGAAGGAAAAGAAGCGGGCGAGCTGGAACGAAACGGCGAAATGCAGGACATTACCATCAAAGTGCCCGAAAAAGGCATCGACGAAATAAGTTCCTTCCTGATTACTTCGGGCGACCAGGTATTCCGATTGAATGAAATCGCCGATATTTCTTACGGTGTTTCGCCCAAAGAAATCATCCGCAGAAACCAGAACCGGCTTGGAAAAGTAACTGCACAAATGGACAAAGGCATGGCGCTCGACCATGTTTCCAAAGAAATTCGCGAAGCCACTGCCGGTATCGATCTTCAGCCCGACTACCGCATTCTGGTAACCGGCGAAGAGGAAAAAAGACAGGAATCGCTCGACAACCTGGCCTTTGCGCTGCTGCTTTCCATCGTCTTGGTATACATGGTTCTGGCTTCCCAGTTCGAATCGCTGATCCATCCGTTTACCATCCTGCTCACCATACCACTGGCTGTTGTAGGAACGATCCTCATCTTTTTCATACTCGGAAAAACCATCAACATCATGGCCATTATCGGGGTGATCATGCTGGTGGGTATTGCGGTGAATGACTCCATTATTCTGGTGGACCGGATCAACCAGCTGCGAAAAGACGGACTGGACCGCACACAGGCGATCCTTCAGGCGGGGCAGCAACGTATCCGCCCGATCATCATGACCAGTTTGACCACTATCCTGGCCTTGCTTCCGCTTACGGTAGGCTTTGGCGAAAGTGCTTCGCTGCGCTCTCCGATGGCCCTGGCAGTTGTGGGAGGCTTGGTAACATCTACCTTGCTCACGCTGGTGGTGATCCCCTGTGTTTACGATGTGCTGGACAGGGTGCGGGGATTGTTTGTAAAATCGGAAGATACACCAGCAGCTGAAATTGCTGAATAGGTAGATGAATGGAAGAAAGGAACGTCAAAAATGTCTTTCCATAAAAACTTCCGCAAAAAGAAGAAAAATGAAATTCATCATACATAGAAAAATATTCATCAGCATGCTTTTTTTGGGGCTGACCATGCTTGGGTACATCTCCTACAAAAGGCTGCCGGTGGAATTAATGCCCAATGCCGAGCTGCCCATGCTTTTTGTGCAGATCCAGTCGCGCACGCAGGTAGATCCCAAATACATGGAGAACCAGGCTGTGATCCCGATCGAAGGTGCCATTGGTACCATGGAAGGCATTGAAAGCATGGAGTCGTACATCAACAACCAGTCGGCTTCCATTCAGGTTAACTTTAAGCAGAACGTCAACTTTAAATACACCTTCCTGAAACTACAGGAAAAGATTGACCTGGTAAGCGCCAGCCTCGACGACAACTTTGTGGTGGTGGTGAACAAGGTCGACATTGAACAGCTCACCAACCAGTTTATGGAACTGCAAGTGAGAGGAAGTGGCGGCGTTGACCGGGTGCGCAACATAGTTGACCAGGAAGTAACCGCAGAAATGGAAAACGTGGACGGCGTTGCTTCGGTTACGGTTTACGGTGGTAAAGAACGCTCGATTGAGGTAACCTACGATGCCGCTGCCTGCGAAGCCTACGGAATTACACCGGCGCAAATCAGCAGTGCCATTTCGGGGAATTCGCAAAACCGCACATTTGCCGGCTATCTGCACGAATCGGACAAAAAATACTTTGTACATGTTACCGCTGAATACGACAATGTTACGGACATCGAGAACATTGTGGTGGCCGACGGACCTATCTTTTTGAAGGACGTGGCCGATGTGTTCTTTGGCGTAAAAGAGGAAACGTCCATCAGCCGCATTAACGGGCTCGATGCTGTTTCGATGCTGCTTGTCAGCGATTCGCAGGCCAACCTCATCGATTTATCGCACAAGGTGCAGGATCAAATTGCCGCTTTGAATCAGAAGCTGGCATCAAAAGATGTGGAAATAGTGGTACAGACCAACCTGGCCGAAACCATGGAAAACAACATCGACCAGATCATAAACCTGGCGCTGGTGGGTGGGTTGCTGGCTATTTTTGTGCTCTGGATGTTCCTGAAAAACATGCGCATTGTTTCGTTTATCGCCCTGGCAATGCCCATTTCGGTGTTCACCGCCTTCAACCTGTTCTATGCCTTTAATATTTCGCTGAACAGTTTAACACTGGTGGGTTTGGTACTGGCCATTGGGATGCTTCTCGACAACAGCATTGTGGTACTGGAGAATATTTACCGCTTATCGGGGAATAAAATGAGCCCCGAACAATCGGTTACACAGGGAACAAAGGAAGTATGGCGCTCCATTCTCGCGGCCACGCTTACCACCATTACCGTGTTCCTACCCTTTGTATTCTCAACTGACTACATGGTGAAACTACTCGGAAATCACGTGGGCGTTTCCATTATTTCCACCTTGATTGTTTCGTTGTTTGTCGCCTTGCTGCTCATCCCGATGGGCGCTCATTTACTGTTGAAAGGGAAGAAAAAACACAACATCTTTTACGAAAAAGTAACCACTAACAACCGCATCATTCAGATCTATATTTTACTGCTGAAAGCGAGTATGCGTGTTCCGGCAAGAACCATTATCGGTGCGATCGTTCTGTTCTTCCTAACCGTGTTTATTGTGTTGGCCATAAGTGTAAACAACCTGAGTGAAGTGGAAGAAACCCAGTTCTCGGTGTATGTCACCATGCCAACCGGGTCGACACTGGAAGCTACCGACAAAGTGGTGGCCGAAGTGGAAAGCCGTCTGACCGACATCAAGGAAAAGAAAGACCTGATTTCCAAAATTGAAGAAGAGGAAGCCATTCTGACTTTTATTTTGACAGACGACTATAAAGACATTGACGACCGGACCATTGCCGAGATCAAGAAAGATGTGGAAGACCGTGTAAAAAATATTTCGCAGGCAGAAATCAGCCTCGAAGCACCTGCTTCCAGCTCCAGTTTCCGCGGTGGCGGAGGTGGCGGCGGACGTTCAGGTTCGCAGGGGTTTGCCCAGTTTATGGGGATCGGCAGCAACCAGGAACGCATCGTTATTAAAGGTGAAAACTTCGAGGTAATGAAAGGCGTGGCCGAAGACCTGCTGTATTACATCGAAGACCTCGAATCGATCCGCAGGGCCAGTATCAGTGTATCGCGTAACCGGCCGGAGGTACACCTTTATTTCAACCAGCTTTTGCTCACCGAGTACGGTGTTACTTTGAACAACATTGCCTCTGACTTGCGCACATTTACCCGCGAATTTACGTCGGGCGTGAATTTCAAACAAGGCACCGAGGAATACGAAATTGTGATAAAGGAAAAACTCCCGGAGGGAGAGGAAGAAGATAACTCCGAAAAAGGCATGGAAGATCTGCGTCGTCTTTCCATCAGTAATAACCAAGGAGCAACCTACGAATTGCAGGATTTGGCCGACTTGGTGTACGCCCAAGGGATGGCACGGATAACGCGTGTTAACCAGGAAAAACAAATTGAACTGAATTACCGCTTTATCAACGAGGCAGAAGATTCAAAAGACCTGCTGGAAGCTTACCGTTTGGAGGTTGACGATATCATCAGTTCCTACAAATTGCCCTCGGGCGTTGCGGTACAGGTAATTCACGAAGAAGACCAGTATGCCGAGTTCAAATTCCTGATTGCGGCGGCATTTATATTGATCCTGATGATTCTGGCCTCGGTTTTCGAATCGCTTTCCACACCGTTTGTGCTGATGTTTTCGATTCCGCTGGCAGCAATCGGCTCCTTCCTGGCACTGATTTTTACCGGGAATAGTTTGTTTAACGCAAATACTTTAATGGGATTTATTATCCTGATTGGGGTGGTGGTCAACAACGGTATTATCCTCATCGATTACACCAATATTCTTCGAAAACGGGGCTTCCGGAAGTCGCGCGCGTTAATGGCCGCCGGGCTTTCGCGCGTTCGCCCGATCCTGATCACTGCCATTACTACCATTGTAGCTTTGTTCCCGCTGGCAATGGGCCAGGCGGAATACGTAGGTGCCATCGGCGCTCCGTTTGCCATTACCGTAATCGGCGGCTTATCGCTTAGCACATTGCTTACGCTTGTTTTCATCCCAACGCTTTATGCCGGGCTGGAGAACTCGCTGAACTGGATAAAGTCGCTGCACTGGGGCCTTAAAGCCGGAATGCTCACGATTTTCATAATTGGCTCGGTATTGATCTACCTGAAGGTAGACAGCTTTATCTGGCAGTTGCTCGATTTTATGTTGCTTATCATTCTGGTACCCGGCATCGTTGCTTTTGTAATGACCAGCCTCCGCCAGGCCAACGAAAAAGTGATCGACGAAAACGAACCAATCCGCATCAAAGTCCAAAAGCTGGTAAAAATCTACGACCGCGATTCACGTTTTGTGCGCGAATGGAAATCGGGCATCAAAATCAGGGAACGTGCCGGATTAACACGCGACTACAAAAGGTTGCGCGATTTCTACGACATGGTTTGGCAGTTACCGCTGTTCGGGTTCCTCGTCTATTTCACGTTCTTTTACCTCGCAAGTAATCTTTGGATGTGGATCCTTTCCCACGCCGTATTTTTCTTCCTGTTGTCGCTGCGAATACCGGTTCAACAGGTACTCATAAACAGACACGAAGCAACGGGGAAAAACTTCTACCTGAAATTAAATAAATGGATCTACAACCTGATCTACTGGGCTGTTCCGGCTGTTTTCCTGTTTATCTTTTACCGGAACTGGGACAACCTCGGCATGGTGATTTTCGTAGCCATCATTTGGTACATCCTGCTGATCATTTACAGTTCGGCCGAGTACATTCAAAAAAAGAACCTGAACATTGCCCGTATCGAAGGCCGTTTAAGTGTTCTGCGCCGTGGTTATTTCACCTTGATTCGTCAAATACCGGTTGTTGGTAAACGCAAGAAGCCTTTCCGGGCATTGAACGGAGTTTCTCTTGAAATAAAAACCGGTATGTTTGGTTTGCTGGGGCCCAACGGCGCCGGTAAATCCACCATGATGCGGATTATCACCGGTATTCTGGAACAGAGTTACGGGAAGATCTGGATCAACGGGCTCGACACACAAAAATACCGCGAAGAACTGCAGGGCCTGATCGGTTATCTGCCACAGGCTTTCGGAACGTACGAAAACATGTCGGCCTGGGAATTCCTCGATTACCAGGCGATTCTGAAAGGCATTAAAGATACCAAAACGCGAAACGAGCGCTTAGAATACGTACTGAAAAACGTGCATATGTACGAACGCCGAAACGATAAGATCGGATCTTTCTCGGGGGGTATGAAACAACGAATCGGGATTGCCCAAATATTACTGAACCTACCGCGGATACTGGTTGTGGATGAACCTACTGCCGGTCTCGACCCGCGCGAACGCATCCGTTTCCGAAACCTGCTGGTGGAACTCAGCCGCGAACGGATCGTGATTTTTTCCACCCACATTATCGAAGACATTTCGAGCTCGTGTAACCAGGTAGCCGTTATTAACCGCGGTAACCTCAAATATTTTGGGACACCTACCGACATGGTAAACATGGGGAACAACTTTGTGTGGCAGTTCTCGATTCCGGCGAAGGAATTCGACAACATGGCCAACAAACAACTCATTGTGCACCACATGCGTGACGGTGAGAACATCAAAGTCCGCTGTTTGGCCAAGGAAAAACCAACACCCGATGCCGTAAATGTTCTGCCCCACCTCGAAGATGCTTATTTGTGCTTACTTAAAGATTTTGTTTAAAATGGCTGCAAAACTCGACATAAAAAACAGGCTTTTTATCCTGATCAAAATGATCCGCTACAACCTGAAGATCATTTTTGCCAATCGTTTTATCTGGTTTCTGGTGGCAGCACTGGCCTTTTTCCTTTTTGTGGCGGTACAGGTTGTGCTCAACAACAATACCATTACCGACGGAACGGTTTACGAATTGCTCATCTTTCCTGGAATATTGCTGATCTTCTATCCATCGGTTTTTGGCATCCAAAACGACGACGACTCACGCATGCTCGAAATACTGTTTGGAATACCCAACTACCGGTACAAAGTTTGGCTGGTCCGGCTGGTTATGATCTATGTACTGGTGTTTATCATTATTGTTTTGTTCTCGGAAATCGCTTCGATTCTGCTGTACCAAGTCAATATCCTGGAAATGTCGTACCAGCTCATGTATCCCATTGTATTCCTGGGTTCCATGGCTTTTATGTTTTCCACACTGATCAAAAACGGAAACGGTACAGCTGTCACCATGGTTCTTATCGGTGTGGCCTTACTTATATTGCAGGACACCATCCAAAACACGCAATGGAACCCGTTTCTGAATCCTTTTGAAATTCCGAATAACAGAAACGAAGTGATCTGGGAAGGTATTATCCGCAAAAACCGCATCTTCTTAGGGATCGGAATGCTGGTATTTATCCTTTACGGGTTGTTTAATCTGCAAAAGAGGGAGAGGTTTGTATAGTTTGGAACCCATACTTTTACACTTTTCCATTCAATAAACAAGAGGGCAGACTCCCACAACCGGAGTCTGCCCTCTTGCTATTATTTTCCAGCGAATAGTAAAACGTCAGTTATTTCTCTTTCAGAATTATTTTATCCCCCAGTTACGGTTGGCTTTTGGCCCCATTTCAAACACCAGCTTACCACCTTTTTCAATGGCCTCATGCGAAATCCACGGAGCATCCAGTGTTTCTCCATTCAAAGTAGCCGACTGAATGTATTTGTTCTCATCCGACGCATGGTGGGCCTCTATCGTAAAAGTTTTTCCGTTGCCTAAATCAAGCGAAACATTGGTAAACATGGGGCTTCCAATACTGTACTCCGGCATTCCCGGGGTAACCGGATAAAAACCCATGGCAGAAAATACCACAAACGACGACATACCTCCACCGTCTTCATCACCCGGCACACCCATCAAATCGTTTCTAAACCATTCTTTCAGCAGCTTTCTGATTACTTTTTGAGTTCGCCAGGGCTGTCCGGCATAGTTATACAAATAAGGAATATGCAACGAAGGCTCGTTGGCCATCGAAAACTGCCCCACGTTTCCGGTATGGTCGGGCAACTGCGCATAAAATGCGTACTTGCTTCTGCCCAGCGATTCCAGGAACATGCCGTCAAGGTCTTTCACAAATGCATCGTTACCTCCCATTAAACTAATCAGGTCAGGAATATTGTGCTGAACATCCCAGCGGTAAATCCATGCATTGTTCTCTCCGTAGTAATTACGGGCTCCCATTCCACCCGAGAACTTATAATCGAAGGGTTCGATAAATTTCCCTTCCTTGTCTTTTGGGTGAAAGAATTTTGTTTTCTCGTTGAACAGGTTCCGGTAGTTGTAAGAAGCTTTCTTAAAATAAGCAGCATCCTCTTTTTGTCCCAGCTCTTCTGCTATTTGCGACAAGCACCACTCGTCGTACGATGTACCAAGTGTTACGGCCACCGGCTGACGGCTTTCAAAAGAATGCACTTCGGGTATCGTTTCTTTCTCGCCATCGTACAAAGCCGGAATATAACCGTGGTCCTTGTAAAACTGATCCAGTTCTCCGGCGGGTTTTCCCGACCAGGGTGCCAGTGTTTTTTCTGTAATCGCACCTTTACAAGCCAGATAAGCTTTTTCAAGGTCGAAGTTTTTCAAGCCTTTTCGGTGAGCGTCTATTACCGACGCCACTCCGTGATTGGAATTCATACGCCGGCTGTCGCCCGTAATCTCAGGGAAAGTAGGCCACCAGAAATGTTCCATCTGTTCCGACATCAATACAAATGAGTTCAGAATGTCTTCTTCCTTCGCGGGATCAATCAAAATCCGAAGTGGATGATGGGCGCGATAAGAATCCCAAATCCAGTCGTCGGTATAAAACGGACGTCCATTATCATCGTGTACTTTCCCATCAAAAGCACTGTAATAGCGGTCTCCTTCCGAAATACAAACCGGACGCTCGAAACAGCGATACAACGAAGTGTAAAACACGGCTTTCTCGTCATCGGTTCCGCCTTCTATTTTAATTTTCCCCAATTCCCGGTTCCATATCTCCCGGCCAATTTCCTGAAGTTCTGCAACTGATTTCCCATTCACCTCGCGCTCCAGGTTGGCTTTTGCCTGTGCCTCGTCAATAAATGAAATACCGTACCTTACTCCCAGTTTTTTTGTCCCCGCCGGATAATTCAGCACCAAACAGGCATTCCGGCCTTCGGCCCTGGTGCTTTCCTCCAGTTTACGATCAAATAATTTTGAAACCTTTTGCGGAGCTGCATCCGGAACCAGATAAACATACACTTTGGTGTTGCTCCCGATTGTCTGATAACCGCTTAAAGCCTTGCCATCCCAGCTTAAACTTCCATTGCCCGAACTCAGTACCAGGTATGCCGGAGCATTGTTCTCAAACTCAATATCGTAAGCAGCCGACTGATGCGACAGGCCAAAATCAACCTGAATTTGCTGCTCATCCAGGTAAACAGAATAGGAATAGGGAGTTAATCTCTCCTGGTCGTAGCGAAAATTGATTACCGGCCTTAAATCACTTTCTTCTCCCTGAAACGGACTTAAACGAAAGGCTGAACTCCCACGGTGACTGGTAACCACCAGCGGCAATGCGTGTATTTCAACACCGGTATAATCGCCGCGCTCGGGGTACACCCGCAGCAAACTGTTGGGTAAATGAATGGTCGGAAAGGTAGGAACCAGCAAATGACTAATATTTCCCATGTAGGGATTTACATGGTCAACCGGTTTTTTATCCTCTTTGCTATATCCTTTTTGTGGGATAAAGCCGACAGTAAAAAAGGCAATAACAATTGCCAGCAGGTTTAATTTGAATGTAGAATTCATTACAATGATTTTGATAATTTGACTTTACAAACAGATTTAGGTTAAAGAAAAGAGCCCCAGTTCTAAGAAGCAGGTTTCATTTGAATACGTAAAAATAGTCAATTTTAATTGTCAGTAAATTCGATCGCTTAACAACAAACATCGTCACCAATAAATTATCTTACCTTTGCACCGCAAAATTGAATACGATGGAAAGAAGAGATGTGGAAATAATGGCGCCGGTGGGTTCGTACGAATCGCTGATGGCCGCCATACAGGGTGGTGCCGGATCGGTGTATTTTGGAGTGGAACACCTGAATATGCGCTCGCGGTCGGCCAATAATTTTACGCTCGACGATCTGCGGAAAATCGTGGAGATTGCCTCCGTTTACAAGGTGAAAACTTACCTCACATTAAATGTGGAAATCTTTGACGGCGAAATGCAACAAATGCACGGAGTGCTGGATGCAGCCAAAGAAGCCGGTGTTTCGGCGGTTATCGCTGCCGATATTTCCGTTATTCAATATGCACGTTCTATCAACCTTGAAGTACATGTTTCCACACAGGTAAACATCACCAACGTTGAGGCAGTGAAATTCTACTCCAATTTTGCCGATGTGATGGTACTGGCGCGCGAAATGAACCTGGGCCGGGTTTGGGAAATAAGCAACCAGATTAAAGAGCAAGAGATAAAAGGGCCCAACGGCGAGCTCGTAAAAATTGAAATGTTTGTGCACGGTGCACTGTGCATGGCTACCAGCGGCAAGTGCTACCTGAGTTTGCACGAAATGAACTCCTCGGCCAACCGCGGTGCCTGCCTGCAAACCTGCCGGCGTGCCTACACGGTTACCGACAAGGAAACCGGCGCTGAACTGGAGATCGACAACGAGTACATCATGTCGCCCAAAGACCTGAAAACCATCCATTTTCTGAATAAAATACTTGATGCGGGTGTTTCGGTACTGAAAATTGAAGGCCGGGCCCGTTCTGCCGAATATGTAAAAACGGTGGTGCAATGCTACCGCGAAGCTGTGGATGCCTATTTCGATGAATCGTTTACCGACGAGAAAGTAGAGAACTGGAACGAACGCCTGGCTTCTGTCTTTAACCGCGGTTTTTGGGATGGCTATTACCTCGGACAACGTTTGGGCGAATGGAGCCACAACTACGGGTCGCGAGCCACCAAACGAAAGCTTTACATTGGGAAAGTAACCAACTATTTCAAAAAAATTGGCGTGGCCGAGTTTAAACTCGAAACCAACAGCCTGAAAGTGGGCGAAGAAATAATTGTTACAGGGCCAACTACGGGAGTTTACCAGGGCGAGATCAGCGAAATACGCTTCGAGCTGGAATCGGTTCAGGAAGGCCTAAAAGGACAGCGTATCTCCGTTCCGGTGGATACCATTCTGAGAAGGGCGGATAAACTCTTTAAAGTGGTTGATGCTAAAGAAGTAAGAGAACGCCGGTAGTAATTCGCTCCTATTCTTTTCTTTTTAATAAAAACAACTTAATTTAACGGTTGTTATTATGCGCATTATGGCCCGAATCCAAATCATTATTGTTCTCTTACTCTCGTTACTTGCCGGAGGAAATGCATCGGCCCAGTTAATGGGTTTCAGGTTTGCACTTAACTCGGGGCTTTTGGTCTCCGAGTTTGGTAAATCAGATGTTCCGCACCCAAATGCAATTGCTCTTACACCGGCCACTGCCAAAGAAACATTTACACCTCAGCCTGCGATGGGTGCCGAAGTCGAAATTTTGTTTCAGATATCGGAAAGCACTTTTTTTGGGATTGAACTGGATTACACACACTTAAAAGGTTACAACGACAATCCTCCCTGGTATAATTACTACCTCACTTCGTATTTTAAGGAATACCAGTCGGTAGACTACGTGCATGCCCCCATAAAGTACAATACTACTTTATTGAACCTGGCGGTGAATTATAAATACTTCTTTTTCAGGGAAAAGGTATTTCATCCTTTTGTTAAACTCACAGGAGTTGTCGCCTTGGTTGGAACCGATTTTTCTTACAAAGAGTTACCTGAGGCCAACCTGGAATCAGATATTTTATATGCCCGTGGTACTTCCAACAGCAATTTAAAAAAGTGGCCCACTTTTCATTTTGGTGGCGGAATCGGCTTTAGCTACGACCTCTCCGATCGCCTGGCTTTTCAAATCGACGGAACAGTAACGGCCCTGAATTCCGGAATTATAAACGGGGTTCCCAACTTTACTTATGTCCGCGAAAAAGGTGAAGACATTCTGCGTTACAACCGCCACATTTCGCTAACGGCCCAGGTGAGCGCGGGAATCGCCTATACATTCGAAGTAAATACTGGAGGAAAAGGCCCAGGTGGCCGGATAGATCCCAACTTCCCCTTCTACCGGAAAAAACACTAAGCAAAACTCTTTTCTTATACCTGTTTAAAACGGCTGGTCAATCTTTTACCCCGGTTTGCCTATGCTGAATAAAATTTAAGGCAGGTAATACCACATCATTTTCCAAATGCAGTGCAGTCAATCTTTTTCCGGTTATTACAAGTATTGTATTTTTGCACCGTGTTTCCAAAGAGTTCCTGCGTGGCAATTGAGTTATCTGAGCAAAGAGTGTTAGATTTGCCTTCAAAGTCAACTCATATTTTTATAATTGAAAAAAACATTGAATTCAGTGCCTAATTGTCTTTATTTAAGACTCATGTAATTCGACTACAGATAAACCTGACAGTAAATGACTAATTCTTCAGACCGAAATTTAATCCAGGGAATAAGAAAAGGTGACATCGATTCATTTCGGAAACTTTTTGATGAAAAGTATTCTCTGTTTTATGTTTTCATAGAGGGGTTGGTAAAAGATTCGGTGTGGGCAGAAGACATTACGCAGAATATTTTTTTAAAGGTTTGGGTGAACCGGGCAAAGCTAAACCCAGAACAATCAATACACAGTTATCTGTATGTACTCGCAAGAAACGAGGTTCGGGATCATTTCAGGCTTAAATCAAATATGTCGCACCAATCAGTGCAGGAAAATCACCAGGTTTATTCGGAAGATTTTGCCGGGCAAATGGATGCGCAAACAATAAGTGATCAAATTGATAAAATAGTATTGCAAATGCCGGAGCAGCGTCAAAAAGTATTTGTTTTAAGCCGGAAAGAAATGCTGTCGAACAAGGAAATTGCCCATAAATTAAACCTGTCGGTGCGAACTGTTGAACGCCATATTTTTCTGGCAATGAAAGAAATAAAGCGCCGCTTACCTGCCAGTTATAATTTGCTGTTGCTCTTAATTCTTTTGAAATCTTAAAAAAAGTGAATTTTAGGTTGCGTAGTCATCCTTTCTGATTCGTTCTATTAGTGTACTCGCTATTCAGAGTACGCAGTTAGAACGTTATGACAAAAACGCAGTTACAAGATTATTTTTACAACCGTTGCTCACCGCAGCAAGCAAAAGAAGTGGAACAATGGCTGGCCAGCATCGAAGATGGCGATTCCAATGACGTGTTACTTCGTGAGTTATTGGCCGGGATCAAGGTAGAAAAGAACGACCACCTGGTGAATCAGGCTTTTGACAAGTTTTTGAGCAAAGTTCAACCTACTGAGAAACAAAAGTCTCAGAGCAGGTCTTTTGTTCGCAAAATGGGTTGGTTGTATCGTGCAGCGGCGGCCGTGCTCTTTATACCGATATTAACGGCAGCCATCTTCTTCTACCTGCAGAAAAATCAGCCAACAGAATGGGTCGAAGCATACGTTCCGTATGGGCAAAGCAAAATGGTTTCGTTGCCGGATAGCTCAAAAATATGGCTCAATGCCGGCACCAAACTGATATATCCCAAAGAATTCAATAATTCCTATCGCCAGGTATATGTTGACGGCGAAGCATATGCCGAGATCACCAAAGATAAAAGCCGGCCATTTGTAATGTCGGCCGGCGAAGTATCAGTCGAAGTTTTAGGGACCCGGTTCAACCTTAAATCGTACAGCGAAGACTCGTACATTGCCGTGTCGTTGCTGGAAGGAGCGGTTAGAATGAATACCACTTTCAACAATGAAACCGAAGCAACGGTACTAAAGCCCGGAGAGAGCGTTAAATTCTCAAAAAATACTGGTAAACTGGCCTTAAGTGAGTTTTTAGTGAGCGAAGAAAGTCTCTGGCACAGCGGCAATGGCTTTTTCTTTATCAACGAACCCCTTGACGAAATTGCACTTTCTCTTGAACGCTATTTCAACGTAAGGATAAACATCGAAAATGAGTCGTTAAAAAAGGAGCACTATTATTCTGTATTTGTGAACAATGAAAGTTTAGATGACATACTATCTGCCCTGAATGCCAGCGGGAAAATGAAAATCCGCACCAATGCAAACTCCATTTATATATACTAAACATAAAAAATACAAAACAAAGTTTAACCAAAACAATGCCTTGCCAATGAATTCAAGTTAATAAACAAAAGGCGGAGAGGCTCTTACATTCCCCGCCCTTAAGAGAATTTTAGTTTACTCGTATTAAACCAAAAAACATTAACAATATATGTATTTAAAATCAAACAATCTCAATCTGTGTCGAAGCAGACTGAGGAAATTAATAATTGTCTTTGCAATTATATTACTCGGAGGTATTACTCCTATATACTCCCAATCTATATCCGTTAACTTCAAGAACGTTACCATTAAGCAAGCCATCAAGGAGTTACAATCCAAACACCAATATTCATTTTCTATAAATACCAAAGATATAGAAATGGATAAACGCGTCAGTTTCCAGGCGGATAATGTTGAATTAACAGAGGTTTTGAATCAAATTTTCGAGGGACAGGGGTGTTCTATCTATGTAAAAGACAACATTATCTCTGTAGTAAAAAAAGAAGAAAAACAAGACAAGCCCGTAAATCAAACACAGAAAGTTAAGCTAACAGGTAAAGTTGCAGATGAAGCGAATGAACCTGTTGCAGGGGCTACAATTGTTGTTAAAGGTACCACCAATGGAATAACAACAAACATTGACGGGCTCTTTGAGTTAACGGTTGAGCCTTCACATACAATCGTTGTTTCATTTATCGGCTACAAAACACAGGAATTTGTTGTTGGAGACAAGACACATGTAGACATTACTCTGGTTACCGAATCAATTGGATTGGATGATGTGGTTGTGACTGCACTAGGTATTAAACGCGAAGAAAAAGCGCTAAGCTATAATGTGCAGAAAGTGGGTAGTGGAGAATTGACAACCGTAAAAAATGCCAACTTCATGAATTCGCTTGCAGGTAAAGTGGCAGGTGTGCAAATCAACTCCAGCGCCGCTGGCCCAGGTTCTGCAGTAAAAGTAGTAATGCGGGGAACTAAATCGATTACGCTTAGCAACAATGCCTTGTATGTTATTGACGGTGTACCGATGAACAACTACATGTATGGAAAAACCGATGTAGGAGCATATTCTTCACAACCCGGCACTGAAAGCGCTGCTGACATCAACCCCGACGACATTGAAAGCATGTCTGTGTTAACAGGTCCTTCGGCAGCGGCCCTTTACGGATACGAAGGTTCAAACGGTGTAATTTTGATAACCACAAAAAAAGGACGGGCTGGAAAAACGACTGTTTCTTACAGCAACAGCACTACATTTTCATCTCCTCTGATGATGCCGGAATTCCAAAACAAATATGGAAATACCAATGGCTTAGCCTCTAGTTGGGGTGCTCCTACCGAATACAGGTACGATCCGGCCAACTTTTTTAACACCGGGGTGAACCTGGTAAATTCGGCTTCTATTTCAACCGGGAATGACAAGAGCCAGAGCTACCTTTCGTTTTCGGCCAACAATGCCAACGGTATTCTTCCCAACAACGAGTACGACCGTTACAACTTCACTTACCGGAATACCAGTTCCTTCTTAAACGACAAGTTTCTGATGGATGCGAGCATCAACTACATTGTACAGGAAAGTAAGAACATGGTTTCTCAGGGTCAGTATTTCAACCCGCTTCCGGCACTTTATCTTTTCCCAAGAGGTGAAGATTTTCGCGAAGTACAATTATTTGAACGTTATGATGTTGCCCGGGAAGTAAATGTCCAGTTTTGGCCGTACGGAGACCAGGGTCTATCGCTACAAAACCCTTACTGGATTATGAACCGGATGAACCGGGAAGTGAACCGGAGAAGGTATATATTTTCGACAAGCCTGAAATACAATATTACAGACTGGCTTAATGTAGCCGGCCGCGTAAATGTTGACAACTCCAATCTTGAAAATACAGATAGCCGCTACGCCGGAACCCTGGCAGTTTTTGCTGGAGCAAAAGGTCGCTTCCGGGTAGAAGACCGCGATGAAAGACAAACATATGCCGATGTGATAGCTAGTTTAAATAAAAAGGTTGGCTCTTTTTCAGTCAACGTAAACCTGGGTGCATCCATTAAAGACCGCCGGGTTAGCAGCCGGACCATTGAGGGCGATCTGGAGAAAATAACCAACTGGTTTACCATTGAAAACATGGGACGATCGGTGGGTATTTTTAAACTTGATGATGACGGGCTTAAACGTCAGACCCAATCGGTATTTGCCAACGCGGAATTTGGCTATAACAACTTCCTGTTCCTGACACTTACCGGCCGTAACGACTGGGATTCAGCACTGGCCTGGTCCGAATCCAAAGAGCGTTCATTCTTCTATCCGTCGGTAGGTTTATCGAGCCTTGCAAGCGAAGTGATCCAACTGCCTGATTGGTTCAACTACCTGAAAGGACGTGTTGCTTTCACATCGGTAGGAAACTCGTATGATCCTTACCTGACACGGAGGTTTTATATTTACGATGACCAGACTGACTCGTACCAACTGTCGCGTACCAAACCAAACTACAACCTCAAACCTGAGATTACCAACTCATTTGAGGCCGGGCTAAATATGAAGTTCTTTGATGCCAGCCTTTCGCTGGATGCCACGTATTACTATTCAAATACGCGTAATCAGACCCACCTGGCAAAATTGGCCGACGGAAGAAACGACAATGTTTACATCCAGGCCGGAAATGTATTAAACTCGGGTATAGAGCTGGCTTTAGGCTATGATCAGCAATGGGGAGACTTCAGCTGGGCGTCGAACTGGACTTTTACCTACAATAAAAACAAGGTTGAACGACTGGTTAGTAATTTCCAGATTGACGGACAGGAAATTGAAATATCTGAAATCAACAAAGCCACCTTAGGTAGTTCGGGTTCTCCCCAGTTAAAACTTACCGAAGGAGGTACCATGGGAGACATTTACATGACTTCCGATTTCAAACGCGACAACAATGGCTACATCTATCTTGATCATTCTACACTGCTTCCGTCGATGGTTAGCCTGAATCCTGATGACTACAAAAAATTAGGTTCGCTGCTTCCCAAATACAATATGGGATGGCGAAATTCTTTCTCGTACAAAGGACTTCGGTTAAACGTTTTGCTTAGCGGACGCTTTGGTGGTTTGGCAGTTTCGAACACACAAGCCATACTCGACCGCTACGGTGTTTCCGAACATAGTGCCCGTTTGCGCGAGGCAGGTGGCGTTACCATTAACGGAAACGAGATATCAGCTCAAGACTTCCTAAATATTGTAGGTGAAGGAACAGGTAAGGCAGACTACTATGTGTACGATGCTACCAACATTCGTTTACAGGAAGTTAGCCTCGAATACATGATACCCAAAAAGAAACTAAACAATGTGGCAGATGTTACCCTTGCCCTGGTTGGCAGCAACCTGGCCATGCTTTACTGCAAAGCACCTTTCGATCCGGAACTGGTACCTTCTGCATCAAGTACTTTCTATACAGGAGTCGACTATTTTATGCAGCCAAGCCTGAGGAACATTGGTTTTAGCATTAAGTTACAATTCTAAAAGAACGAAATCATGAAACTATATAATCAAAGAACAATACGTAAGGCAATTATGCTGTTTTTTACAGCATTGCTTATCACTTCCTGTACCGACAATTTTGAGGATTTGAATCTTCATCCATCCAACCCGTCAGAAAATGACCTGACAAATTCGGAAAGGATAGGCTCCTTGTTCCCAACGCTGATTTCGACCATGCATTACGCCCAGGAAAACCGAAACCAGATGGTTGAACAAATGGTTGGAAACCAGTACGGAGGCTACATGGTAACTACCAATAGCTGGCAGGGAACCAATTTCGGCACTTTTAACCCTGCAAAAGACTGGGTTGACTATCCGTTTAACACGATCATGGTGGATTTTAACTCGAATTACCTGTTTGTAAAAGAAGTAACCCAAAGCACCGGGTACATCTATGCCTGGGCTAATATTCTTCGGGTGGCAACCATGCTCCGCGTAACCGACATGTACGGACCAATTCCTTATTCAAAAATAAGCGAAGGCGGTTTGACAACCGGGTACGACAATGTTCAGGACGTATACCACAATTTGATTGCTGACCTGGACAACAGCATCACTTCATTAACCAGTTATTTGGCTGAAAAACCAACCCAAAGTCCTTTGGCTGAATACGACGTAGTATTTAATGGCGATTTTGGAAAATGGATCAGGTTTGCCAATTCGTTAAAGCTGCGCATGGCGGTTCGCATTGCCCAGGTTGACACTGAATATGCCAAAACCGTTATGCAGCAAGCCATCGATGCCGGCCCCATTGAAGTGAACACAGACAACGCTTTTATCCCAACCCAGGATAATCCCTATTACAAATCTTCGCATTCGTGGGGCGACCTGGCCGTTAGCGCTGTGTTATCTGCCTACATGAACGGTTTCGAAGATCCCCGCAGAGAGGTTTACATGACTTTGGCCACTTACGGTGAAAAGTACCGGGGTGTTCGCATGGGAATTGAAAACATATACAAACCGTGGTATTCTGCCACAGCATACTTTTCAAAACCTGCGTTTGCTTCTGATTCTCCGTTGCTGGTTTATTGTGCAGCCGAAACTGCTTTTCTAAAAGCCGAAGCGGCGCTGAGAGGATGGATACCCGGAGGCGACGAACAAGCTCGGTCGTTTTACGAGGAAGGCATCACTTTGTCGATGGAGCAACACGGTGTTACTGCCGGGGATTTCATTCAGTCAACAACACCTCCGGAAGTTTATAAAGACATTGCAACCAACATTTCGATTTCAGTCAATACTCCGGTTACCGTATCATGGGATGATGCCGGGGCAAGTGAAAATACCAAACTGGAAAAGATTATCACTCAAAAGTGGCTGGCGAATTACCCGCTTGGTTTCGAGTCGTGGTGTGATCACCGGAGAACCGGATTTCCCCAGTTTTTCCCGGCACAGGATAATCTTAGCTCAAGTGGTTTTATCGGCGATGTCACAAACAGTTCATCTCGTATGGTAAGACGCTTACCGTTTCCACAATCGCAGTACCAGGGAAATAATACGAATGTACAGGAGGCAGTGCAAATGCTGGGAGGCGATGATGTTGCCAACACAGATATTTGGTGGGCTCAAAAACCCTAAGGCGATGAATTACAAGGTGAGACGTTTACAAAACAAAAAACTTTACCTGTATGAATTTCATATCTAAAAAAAGTAAATACGAAATGAAAACAAGAAATATAAAAATATCATTACTGGCCTTCTTCATGGCTGCCCTGTTTACAGGATGCAACGATTGGCTGGAAACAGAATCTGTAAATGATACGGATTTAAATACCACAATTAAAAGCCAAGAATACTATGCGGCCCTTCGTGAATGGAAGAGCACACCGGGGCTTCCGCAGGTATTTGTATGGTTCGACAACTGGAATGGCATTTCTCCCACAGGAGAAAACAGCCTGAGGGGATTACCCGACTCTGTAACCATTGCTTCCAACTGGGGAGGACACCCCAAATTCGATCTTAGCCCCGAGCGTAAAGCTGACATGGAATACGTGCAGCAAGTAAAGGGTACTAAGGTGGTTGTTACACTTTTCTCGGCAAAGGTAGGAGACGATATGCCCGAAGATGAAATCTATAATATTGGGAACAGTTCAGACGAAGCGGTTGTGAGACCGGCGATCCGTAAATACGCCGAGGCAATTTACGATGCAGTTGTTGCAGCAGGTTACGACGGTTTTGACTGGGACTATGAGCCCTATTACGGTGGTATGTTTGATGCCTACCTTTGGTTGAACGATGTACAAAGCCGGATCTTTATCGAAGAACTCGGCTATTGGTTTGGTCCGGGCTCTCAACGAACAGAGCGTGATGGACGAAAACCAGCCATTCCCGGCTTGCTGTTCCTTGTTGACGGAGAAGTTGGTGTAGGAAAAGGGATGGGCCTAGACTGGGAATCGCAATATATCGACTACTTTGTTTTACAGGCTTACGGTTCAACTTCTGATGCCAACCGTACTTACCGCGTTAGTGGTGTTTTAAGGGATATGGCCAAACACATTGAGTCCGGAGCAATTACCGAAAAAGAAGTGGTACGCAGAACGATCCTTACGGAGAACTTTGAGTCGTATGCCAATTCAGGAGGCGGATTTCTTGGAATGTCAGAGTTTATTTTTAAGCCTGAAGAGCTAAATCAGCAAATTGGCGGATGCGGACTGTACCGGTCTGGTTTTGACTACGCACCAAAAGGAAAAGGTGACTACAATGGATCGCCTGAATACTACTTCCTGCGCAAGGGGATTACCAACATATTCAGGATATTCAACGAAAGACAAAATGTTGCGGAACAAAGTTCTGAAGCAGCGAAATAGCATTGATTTGTAACACGAACAAAAGAAATGAAACAAGCATGTCAATATTTCAACCAGGAACATAATTATCCCTCAGTTGACCGGCATGCAGGTTTCATCCGTCGGTTGACGGATCGCTAAAAATTAAAAATTCAAAGGAATGAAAAAGATATATGCATTAAGTTTTATCATCACATGCCTGGGCATTCTTTTCTCAGGCTGCGACGATGCCGAATATGGAGTTATCGACAACAGCATTTATTTAGGTGATGCAGTTACTTCCAAATCTGCCACCTTGACCATGGAAGAAGAAGTGGTCATTAATGTTAATGTGCGCCTTGCCAAGCAAGTGACCAACGACGTGGAGGTTACCATCAAATTAATCCCCGAATTAATCGATTCTTATAACGAAGAGAATGCTACGGAATATTATCCTGTACCTGATTTTCAGCTGCCTGAAAACGCAAAAGTGATTATCCCGGCAGGAGAAATAAGCTCTGTTTATTCTTTTAGCGTTAAAGACTTCAATACCGGAGGAAAGCAATATGCCCTGGGAGTTGAACTGGGGGATGTACTGGCCGGAGGTGTAACTAAATCAGTATCGCAATCCAGGTTTATTTATCTGTTGTCTAAACCCCTGAAAGTTTCGGTTCCTGTTCTTAACGGAAGGAGTGGAAAGATTACGATGGCACCGGAAACCGATTGGGGAATCACTACGAAAGAATGGTCGCTTGAGTTTTGGGCACGTATGTCAGGTTACAACAGAAATAACCAGGCAGTCTTTAGCACCGGAAGTAAAGATCATGAGATTTATATTCGCTTTGGCGATGCCAACAGACCTTATAATTATTTACAGATTAAAACGCTGGGAGGCCAGGTTCAAACAGATTCGGATCTCAAGGCAAATCAATGGTACCACTGGACTTTTGTGTACGACGGAACAAGTCTTACCATCTACAGAGATGGACAGCAGGACATTAAATTTAATCCACCCGCTCCTAAAGGAGGCGCTGTTCGTTTTGATTACATGAAAATGATCTCCAGCGGATCGTATTTTGTCGATCAGTGTGCGATGAGCCAGGTGCGTTTATGGAAAACAGCGATCTCTCAGTCGCAAATTGAGAACAACATGTTCTTCTCTGTAAATCCGAACAATGCTGATTTGCTGGGTTACTGGCCCATGGACGAAGGAGACGGAAACTCATTTGTGGACATAACAGGTAACGGTCACGACGGAACTGCCGACGAAGGCGTGGTAGTAGGTTGGGAGCACAACATACGTTTTGATCAGCAGTAGCTTACCAAACCAATATAAAATAGTGGTTGAATCATAAAAACTGAATCTTGAAACAAAAGAGCCATCCGCTATTCAGCAAAATGTTCTGTTAAGAGATTTAGTTCTGAAGTACTAATTAGTCAAAGGAGCACAAAGCTCCTTTGACTAATAACTCAAACATTTATTCAGCAAATACTAAACTCCTTAAACCTCGCGGGAATCAATCGGTTCTAATATTTCGCATAAGGTTTAATCAGAGAATGATCGGATAATAATCTTTTCCTCCGGGAATTTTATTGATCTTCCAATTCCCCTTACTCCATACTCACCTGTCTTCCCTTCTAATTTACCTCACACTGCAGTGATCCGGTTATTGGTAATCACATGCACTCCCTACTCAAAACTAACCAGTAAGCGTATTCACTTCCGCCAAAATTTTCCCATGGTCATTTCATTAATTTGCCTACATTTGCAAATGTATGAACATTTGAACAAATGAATTTTAAGATAGACCATTCAGCTAAATTGCCTCTGCATTATCAGGTAGAGGAACTGTTAAGACAATTGATTGAGCAGCCCGACTACCAAAACGGAAAATTCCTCCCCCCGGAAGTAGAGCTGGCCAACCAGCTGGGCGTCAGCCGAAACACTATCCGTCAAGCCACCAATAAACTGGAATACGAAGGATTGATCGTCAGAAAAAAAGGGTTCGGGACAAAGGTTACTGGTAAATCAGTAACAACACAGCTTGACAGCTGGCACTCGTTTACCCAGGAAATGACCGAAAAAGGCATCTCGTTTAAAAACTACCTCGTAAAAGCCCAATTTGTGGAAATCAACGAGAAGATTGCTACCTTTTTCAACATCCCACCCAAATCGAAGGTACTATTGGTCACCCGTTTACGTGGCGATGAAGCAGCCCCTTTTGTGTATTTCGAAAGTTACCTCCATCCTCGCATTGGTGTTTCAGAAACCGAAGATTTCACTCAACCCTTGTACGAATTGCTGGAAACCAAGTACAAAACTCCCGTAAGTAATTCACAGGAAAAAATCAAAGCGCGGATTGCCTCCAAAATAACTGCCGACCGCCTTCGGATTAAACAAGGCGAACCCGTACTGATCCGCGAGCGCTTTGTGAGCGACCCGGGAGACCGGCCGGTGGAATACAACATCGGTTTTTACATCGCCGAGAAATTTACCTACTCCATCAACATAAAACGAGAACGGTAAATCAACCACTCTTTCTGAAAATAATATAAAACCAATAACAACATGAGTAAAAAGAATTTAGCTATCGGAATTGACGTAGGAGGAAGCCACGTTAGCTGTGCTGCCTTCAATTTGGATGAAAAGAAATACCTGCCGGAAACCTTTGCAGAAAGTGACCTGGATAATCATGGTCCGGCGGATGAGATTATTGCTGTGTGGAGCAAAACGATTGCTTGTTCCATCGAAGCAGTTGGTTTGGAAAATCTGTCCGGAATTGGATTTGCCATGCCTGGCCCTTTCAATTATGAAAAAGGAATTCCGCTATTTACCGGAGAAAATAATAAGTACGAAAACATTTACGGGATTGATGTTCCGGCGGCACTGCGAAAGTCGCTGAATCTTCCGGCCGACTTCCCAATCCGCTTCATCAACGATGCAACAGCATTTGCCATTGGCGAAGATTGGGCAGGGAAAGCTCAAGGCAGCAAGCGGTCGTTGTCGATTACACTTGGAACCGGCTTTGGCTCAGCTTTTCTGAAAGACAATCTTCCGGTTACTTCGGGCGATGATGTTCCCGAGCAAGGCTGTACTTGGCACCTTCCTTTTAAAGAAGGAATAGCCGATGATTACTTCTCAACCCGGGGATTGGTGGACCGCTATCAGCAAAAAACAGGGAAGTCGGTCAAGGGAGTTAAAGAGATTGCCATGAGCGCACCAACTGAAGAAGTCGCCCGTGAGCTTTTTAATGATTTTGGATCACAACTGGTGAATTTGTTGCAGCCCTGGTTGGAGCGTTTTCAGGTGGAAATTTTGGTTATTGGAGGAAATATAGCCAATGCTTATGATTGGTTTCAGCCAGCCTTAACAGCAGCCTTAAAAGATAAGAACAGTAACGTGCGTGTCGAGATATCAAGCCTGAAGGAAACGGCCGCCATTATCGGTAGCGCTGTTTTGGCTGACCATTCTTTTTTTCAGAGAGTAGAACCTTTATTGGCTGAAATGTAATACGAATCTAAACCAACTAAATATGACAAAATCAAAAATTTCCTTAAAACTGGTTGCCCCTGTCCTGATGAGCTTTTTCGTCATGAGCTTTTGCGATCTTGTTGGGATCGGTGTTGACCGTGTAAAACTGGAGTTTGGCTTGTCCAACACCATGGCTCAATTAATTCCGTTAGCCGTTTTCTTCTGGTTTTTCGTCCTGTCTGTTCCCGTTGGAATTTTGCAGGATCGGATTGGAAAACGAAATGTGCTAAACCTGGGAATGGCAGTGACTGCCATAGGGCTGCTGGTCCCTTTCTTCTTTTATTCCTTCGGAATGGTTTTGTTTGGCTTTGCCCTGCTGGGGATTGGAAACACCATTGTGCAGGTTTCAGCTAACCCATTGCTGGTAGATGTGGTGCCCGATCAAAAACGCTCCAGTTTCTTGAGTTTCTCTCAATTTGTAAAGTCCATTGGATCCATGTTGGCCGCTCCGTTAGCTGGATGGCTGGCGCTGGTGTACGGCGATTGGAAGCTTTTATTTGCGGTATTCGGCGTGGTTTCCATTTTGGCTATTTTGTGGTTAGGACTAACACCCGTTGAGGAAAGCCGAAATACGGAAAACCGGGCAACCTTTGCTTCTTCTTTTAAGTTGTTGGGAAATGGATTTATTGCCCTGATGGTGCTCTGTATTTTCTTGGTTGTGGGGATTGATGTTGGTGTGAATGCGGTTTCCGGACAGTTTTTATTGCACAAATTTTCGTCGGCACAAACCCTGGCTGAGTCAGGCCGCAGTTTCTATTTCTTTGGAAAACTACTTGGTACCTTGGGAGGAGCTATTTTGCTGGCAAAATGGTCGTCACGAAAGTTCTTTGTCGGTTCATCTATAGCCGGCGTTCTTTCTCTGCTGGCTTTAATTTTTGCACCTACCGAGACACTGGCTTTGGTTGTTATTTTCATCGTAGGCTTAGGAATTGCGAATATCTTCCCACTCATTTTTTCACTTACAGTAGAGCGTTATCCTACCCGTGCCAATGAAATTTCAGGCTTAATGATTATGGCCATTGTTGGAGGGGCTATTCTTCCTCCTGTAATGGGATGGGTGGCCGATGCCTTTAATATTACCGCAAGTTTTGTGGTCTTACTCGCAGCAATTGTTTTCATCTTAATCGTATCAATTTATGGCTTCCAGAAAAAATAAAATGAAAGGCTTGCATTGGTTGGCAGCAGGCGTATTTGCCCTGCTAATGGCATGCAGTCCCAAAAGCAATCCAACAGCTTATGATGCCTTGCAGTATGTCGATCCACAAATTGGTTCGGTGCACGGACGGTGGTTTTTTTACACGCCGGCAGCCTTGCCTTTTGGGATGGCCAAGTTGGCTCCGCACACCAATGCTTACGAGGGCGAAGGAAGTTGGTCTCCGCAAGGATATGACGACCGACATCGCTCCATCGAAGGATTTGGGCATTTTCATGAATTTCAGATTGGCGGGCTGGTTGTCATGCCAACAACGGGAGCATTGAAAACGGTTCCCGGAACCTTGGAAGATCCGGATGCGGGCTATCGCTCGCGGTTCGACAAGGCTAGCGAAGAGTCAACGCCTGGTTATTATTCGGTGTTATTGAAGGATTACGACGTTCGGGCTGAGCTAACAGCGACAGAGCGCGTAGGTTTTCATCGTTATACATTTCCAAAGTCGGAGCAGTCGAACCTGATTATTGACATTGGGCATAAACAAGGTGAAAGTAGCACGGTAACCGATGCTTTTATCCGAATGAACGGGAAAAAGCAGCTTGAAGGTTATATCGAAACGTATCCGGTGTACCTTACTTTTTGTGATCCGGATAACCGGGTGAAAATGTACTTTGTTATTCAGTTGGACAAAGAACCGGAAGCTTTTGGCTCGTTTGTCAATGAGCAACAGGAAGCCGGAGCAACAGAAAGCAAGGGAGTTGGCAATGGTTTTTATCTTACATTTCAAACCGATGAAAATGAATTGGTTGAAATGCAGGTCGGCTTGTCTTATACAAGCATCGCCAATGCTCGCAATAACTTGAATGTGGAGGCTGAGGGACAGACGTTTGACTCGGTAAAAGAAACCGCTGCATTGAAATGGAATGAAAAACTTTCCCGTTTCCAGGTGGAAGGGGCTACTGAGGCTGACCGTATCAAATTTTATACAGGCTTGTACCATGCCCTCTTGGGACGCGGAATAGCGAGCGATGTGAATGGCCAATACATTCAGTACGATAAAACAATTGGGCAGATTCCGTTGGATGAATCCGGAACACCTCGTTATCATCAGTATAACACAGACGGTATTTGGGGCGGTTTCTGGAATCTTGGGCAGCTTTGGGCGCTGGCTTATCCCCGCTATCTGAGCGAATATGTCCAGTCCAATATCGACTTCTCGAAAGTAAGTGGATGGCTACACGATGGCATGGCTGCCGGAACCTACACAAACGGAGTACAAACCAACTTTCAGGGCTTGTTAATGGCCTCGGCTTACAATGCAGGTATTCGCGATTTTGAAGTAGAAACAGGCTATGAGGCAGCCTTGAGAAATGAGCTTGAATACCACGGTCGAGACCTGGGAAATGGGAAATATGATTTACATTATTTCGTAAACAATGGGTATGTCCCATCAAAAGATACGGTGATTGCCAATGGTTGGGTGTTCAACTTTGGTGCGTCTCATACGCTCGAGTATGCTTTTAGTTCGTATGCTGTAGGGCAATTTGCCAAAGCATTGGGACATGAAACAGATTACCAAAAACTGATGACTCAGGCCGGAAACTGGGCAAATATTTTAGACCCGGAAACCCGTTTTATCCGGCCTCGCTACGAGGATGGCCGCTTTATTGAAAACTTCAATCCGTTGGAAGGATGGCGTGGTTTTCAGGAAGGGAATGCCTATCAATATACCTGGTATGTACCGCATGATCCGGCTGGCCTCATCGAGAAAATTGGAATTGATACGTTCAACGTGCGCTTGGAAAAAACATTTGCTGAAAGTCAAAAATCATTGTTTGGAGGAGGTCGCGAGGTGCACAGTTTTTCAGGCGTAGAGAAGCTGTACAATCAGGGAAATCAGCCTTGCCTGCACCAAGCCTGGTTGTTCAATTACTCGGGTAAACCTTGGCAAACCCAGCATTGGACACGAACCATTTGCGATGAATTTTATGGAACAGAACCACTGCATGGCTATGGTTTTGGGCAAGATGAAGACCAGGGACAGCTTGGTGCCTGGTACGTGATGGGTGCACTTGGGCTATTCGATGTTCAGGGACATGCGGCAATGAACCCATCATTTCAGTTCGGAAGTCCGCTGTTTGACAAAGTGACGATTCAGCTGGATGAGAACTATTATGAAGGAAAGACTTTGGTACTCGAAACCCGCAACAACTCCAAAGAAAACAAATACGTACAGTCGGTTACGTGGAATGGCCAGCCTGTAGAAAATTGCTGGATCTCGCGAAATGAACTGATGAAAGGGGGAACCCTGCTTTTTGAAATGGGTAGCAGCCCCAATAAAAACTGGGGAGTAGGAATGCCTCCTCCGTCTATGGAAAAATTGTAGAATCAGTCAAGCTAAAACCAAAAGTGATGAGTAAAAATTCTGTTTTAACGGTGTTCTTTTTGTTCGCATTTGTGTTTGTGGGGCTTGCCCAGGGAGAGGAAATTTTGTTGAACACAGGATGGAAAGCGAAACGGGCGAGTGAGCTTCCGGTGGATGGAACTGTTATTTCTTCGGCTGACTTTGAATTTTATGACTGGATGGATGCTCAGGTGCCGGGAACGGTGTTGACCACCATGCTGAAAAATAACAAAGTGCCAGATCCTTTTTATGGCTTGAACAACGAGCTGATTCCTGATATTTACGATACAGGAGCAGATTACTATACGTTTTGGTTTCACAAGCGTTTGCAGAACATGGAATTGCAGGAGGGACAGCAGGCTTGGCTGAAATTCCGTGGAATTAATTATTCGGCTAACGTCTTTCTGAACGGACAGCGTGTGAATACCGATACTCATCATGGTATGTTTCTGCGGGAAAAGTACTTGATCACTCCCTTTTTAAGTCAAGAGGATGGTGCTGCCAATAATCTGGCAGTAATTGTACATCCGCCCAATCCGGTTGGGCATGCCAATGGCGGACAAGGAGGTGATGGAACAATTGCCCGGTCGGTTACGCAGCAATTTACCGCTGGCTGGGACTGGATTTGCCCGATTCGCGACCGAAATACCGGAATTTGGGATCAGGTTGCCATTGAAATTACCGGACCTGTGGATATTCAAAATCCATTTGTTCGTTCAAGAGTGCCCGGAAAGCGAACTCCAGGGAAGACGCAACAACCGGCCTTTTTAACTATTTCTGCAGAATTGGTTAATGCAACAGCAGAAGATCAGAAAGGGGTTTTAGTTGCCAAAATAGGTGATCAGAAGTGGACTTTGCCTGCTACGCTTAAGGCTCGGGAAACGGTTACGCTAAGCTTTCCTGAGATTAAGATGGAGAATCCGAAACTGTGGTGGCCGAATGGATGGGGTGAAGCAAACTTGTATCAATTGGAATTGAGCTTTCAGCAGAATAATACGCAATCGGATAAAGAAGCAGTCGGCTTTGGGATACGCGAAACCGGAACTTATTTTGATCAGGAAGTCGGAGGACGTGTGTTTCTGGTGAATGGTCAAAAAGTATTTATAAAAGGTGGAAACTGGATCGCTTCGGATGCACTGTTGCGACTTTCGCCTGAAAGGTATGAAGCCGAGGTTCGGATGCATGCGGAGATGAACATGAACATGATCCGGGTTTGGGGAGGCGCGATGCCCGAACGGCCTGAATTTTATGAGGCCTGCGATAAATATGGACTCCTGGTATGGCAGGATTTGTGGGTGTCGGGCGACTGTAATGGGCGCTGGCCCGATCCAAAGAAAAAAGAGTCGCAAGCCAGAAGACAGGCGTATCCTGATGATCATTCGTTGTTTCTGACTTCGGCTATCGATCAGATTAAGATGCTTCGGAATCATCCGAGTTTGTACCTGTGGTGCGGAGGCAATGAATTTCCACCTCCACCCGATATTAACAAGCAATTGGAAGAACGGATTTTCCCGGAATTTGATGGTACCCGTTACAACGTGAATGAGTCAACCTCAGACAGTATTCTTCGAAATACGATTGGCGGAAACGGCGACGGCCCTTACGGCATACAGGATCCACTTCGCTTTTTTGTGGTGGAGTCGTATCCCTTTAATCCGGAGTTGGGTTCGGTGGGCGTTCCTAATGTTGAGGCCATGCGCAAGATGATGGATGCAAAGGATTTGGTTCCTCCGCGCAATGACCGGCCGAACGAGGTGTGGCGCTACCATAAATACATCGGCTACGGAAATACCATTGAGCAAATGGGCGAAATCAAGGGAATTGAGGATTTCTGTAAAAAGGCTCAACTGGTCAATTACGAGCAATACCGGGCGTTGCAGGAAGGCTTTAATGCTGGCATGTGGAATCAATATACCGGGATGCTGGTGTGGAAAAACCAAAATCCGTGGACTGCTTTGCGCGGACAGTTTTACGATGTGTGCCTGGATCAGACAGGTGGTTTCTACGGTTATCAACATGGCGCAAGTCCCATTCATGCTCAACTCAATTTGAATGATTCGACCATTTGTGTGATGAATCAGACGCTTTCAGACGTGACCGATCTTACCGTTGATGTGCAGTTGATCGGGCTGGACGGAAAGCTTTTGCATGAACGAACCTTCAAGCTTGATGTTGAAGCCAACGCCTATAAAAATGCCGGACGGTTGTTTGATCGTGAAAAGCCGGAGGGATTTTATTTTGCTCGTTTAAGCCTGAAAAACAAGCAGGATGAACTAATTGGTGAAAATCTTTATTGGTTGGTGAGCGAACCTTCCGATTGGCAACAACTTGATAATCTTGCTCCAGTAAATCCTCAGGTGAATTTGAAAAGAACGGAAGGAAAGCATTACCTGGCTGATATTTCCAATAAGGATCAGTCACCTGCCTTTTTTATTCGATTGAAAATTACGGATAAGGAGTCTGGCGAATTGATGCTGCCTGCTTTTTTTGAAGATAACTACCTGACGCTTTTCCCCGGTGAGCAAAAGCAAATTGCGATTGATTTATCGCACCTGCCTAAAGAGATCGATCTCAATAAACTTCAGCTGGAATTGGCTCCGTGGAATGGAAAACAGATCATCAAAACTTTTAATGAATAATCGCAACGGCCCCGTTGGGCGTTATCTTGTGTGGCAAACAAAACTTTATTAATCAACAACTTTAATAGATATGAAAGCAATTATTGCTATTTTCTTAGTACTAGGAATAACGTGTTGTACGTCGAAATCAACTCAGCCGGATCTCAAAGATCAGATTCGAAACAATGAATATTTTGCCTTTACAAAAGCAAAAGCACTCGACATTGTCAAAACGGGTTTTAATGCCGGCGATGGCTATGGCGAAGTGTGGATTCGCGATTACAACACCTTTATTGAGCTTTCTGCGGAAGTTTATCCTCAGGAAACCTTGAAAGAAAACCTGCGTGTTTTTTTCCGTTTGCAGGGAGATGATGGAAACATTATTGACGGGTTTATTCCGAAAGAGAAAGCACAGGCATCGGAAGGTGGTTACGACTATATTTTTACCGACCTGGAGCCGAGCTATGCCGGGCATAAAAATACGGTTGAAACCGATCATGAAACTTCATTGGTACAAGCCGTTTACAAGTATGTGAAGAAAACCGGAGACACCGCGTTCCTGGAGGAGAAAATTGGCGATAAAACGGTAGCCCAACGTCTGGAGTGGTCGATGGATTTTCTGTTGAATGAACGCTGGAGTGATCAGTATGGCCTGATCTACGGAGCGACTACTGCCGATTGGGGAGATGTGCAGCACAGCCATCCTTGGGGTGTTTATATTACAGATGACACGAAATTTTGTCTTGACATTTATGACAATGCGATGTTGGTGATTGCGTTGAACAACCTAATGGAGCTTGTTCCTGAAACGAAGGCGAAGTGGGAACCCATTTGCGATGGAATTGCAAAGAATACGATGAAATACTTGTGGGACGAACAGAATCAAAAGTTCATTCCGCACGTGTATTTGGATGGTTCTCCTTTCCCTGCCGACTTCGATGAAAACCAAATCTACTACCACGGAGGTACCGCTACCGCTATTGAAGCCGGACTGCTGTCGAAAGAGCAAATTAAGGTTTCGCTCAATAAAATGATTGAAAACGTCAAAGCATCCGGAGCTGGTTCAATTGGCTTAACCATGTATCCTCCGTATCCGGAAGGTTCTTTTGAAAATAAAGGCATGTATCCGTATGGTTACCAAAATGGCGGAGACTGGACCTGGTTTGGTGGTCGTATGATTCAGCAATTGATAAACTATGGTTTTGTAGAAGAAGCGTATGAGCAAATGCAGCCCATGGTTAAAAGGGTAAAGGATAACGATGGCTTCTTTGAATGGTACACAGTCGATAATCAACCTGAAGGTTCAGGAACTTTCCGCGGTTCAGCCGGTGTATTGTACAAAGCCATTCAAATGTTTGAGGAATACGCCAAAGAGAAATAATAGGCAAAGGGCATGGGGCAAAGAGCCAAGAGGAAAATGGAAACGGGAACAAGTTAGATCGTGAGATTTAGTCTTGTGTCTAGGTTCTTGTTTCTTGAATCTAAATTGAAAAGATAAAAACAAAATATGAGTACACAGAATTGGAGAAAGACGAGCCAGTATTTGATGCCGGCTCAAAAGGAAGAGGAAAGTGCAGGCGATTATGGCTTGTACCCGGCCCATTCGTTGGGCGAAGGAAAAATACATCTGGGTGTAGAGAGCTTGGTTGAAGAGCTTGAAAAGCATGAAACGATTATAATTGATGGTTACCAAGGCGTGTTTTTCGGAAAACTGAAAGAAAAACTGGATGCGCTGTTCAAGCAAAAAGGGATTAATGTAAACTGGATTGATGTTGCTGAATACTTAAAGCCAGAGGCCGAAATCAATGCACTAATAAAACCATTTCTTGGTGGCGACGATCCGATTTTTGGAAAGCGGGCAACCATTGAACTGATTGATCTTTTTGACACAACACGATGGAGCGAAATTCAAGGTAAAATTGCTTTAGGAAAGAATATAATTTATGGCGTAGGAGCCAGTCTTTTTGGAGTCGAGGGTTTGTTGGTTTACGTTGATCTGCCTAAAAACGAATTGCAATTCCGGGCTCGCGCAAAGGCCATTACCAATATCGGCGCATCGAAGCCGGACGAGATTAAGCCCATGTACAAGCGCTTCTACTTTGTAGATTGGGTGGTGCTGAACAAGCGCAAGCAGGAATTACTTTCGAAGATTGACTTGCTTGTTGACGAACAGCGTTTGGATGAGATTACCTGGTTGAAAGGAGCTGATTTACGACGTGGCTTAAAAGAGATTAGTCAGAATGTATTCCGGGTGCGCCCATGGTTTGAGCCTGGTGCGTGGGGCGGACAATGGCTTGGCGAAAAGGTGAAAGGCTTGAACAAAGATGTGCCAAATTATGCCTGGTCGTTTGAGTTGATTGTTCCTGAAAATGGCTTGGTTTTCGAAAGCTCAGGTCATGTTACAGAAGTGTCGTTCGATACGGTTATGTTTCAGGAGGGTGAGAATGTCTTGGGGCAAGCACATTCTCAGTTTGGGGCCGAATTCCCCATTCGTTTCGACTTTTTGGATACCTTCGACGGAGGAAATTTGTCCATTCAATGTCACCCTCATTTAGACTACATTAAAGAACATTTTGGTGAAAACATGACCCAGGAGGAAACCTACTACATCCTGGATGCAGCACCCGATGCGAAATGTTATCTTGGTTTTCAGGAGGATATTGATCCCAAGGCCTTTGAAGCTGATTTGAAGTACAGTTTTGAGAACAATAAACCCATTGATATTACCCACCACGTACAAGTGTTGGACTCGCACAAACACGATTTATTTTTGATTCCTCCGGGTACTATTCATGGTTCAGGAATTAATAACCTGGTGCTGGAAATTAGCTCAACCCCCTACATTTTTACCTTCAAAATGTATGACTGGCTGCGTTTGGATATGGATGGAAAACCGCGTCCGATCAATATTGAGCGGGGAATGGAAAATGTTTGTTTCGACCGAAAAGGCGATTATGTGACCGAGAAATTGGTGGCAAAACCGACCTTGTTGGAGGAAGGTGCCGGATGGAAGTTGTATCATTTACCAACCCATGAAAAGCATTTGTATGATGTGCATCGCTTCCATTTGACCGGAGAAGTTGAGGTGAAAACCGAAAACCGTTGTCATGTGCTGAGTTTAGTTGAAGGAAGCAGCATTTTGGTAGAGACGGAGAATGGCCTGAAAAAGCGCTTTAACTATGCCGAAACATTTGTGATTCCTGCTGCTGCACGATCCTATAAAATAACTAACGAGGGAGAAGGCGAAGCCTTGGTCGTAAAGGCATTTGTGAAGTAATCTCCAGGAAAGAATACCTAACCCAATTAATGTGAAACATCCAAGACAAAGGTTTCTTGACACAATAAAGAAGGAAGGAAAACGGAGGCCGGACACCGGTCTGAAAATCTGCGTATCCGAAAATCTAAAATCTTGTGTCTTGATTCTTTTGTCTGGATATAATTCTAAACATATGAGACTTTACAAGATTTCAATAATTCTTTTACTCGCAGGGCTGTTATTGAGCTCCTGTAGTTCGAAGCGTAAAGAACTTGCTGATCAAATACTTGCTGATCAAACAATGCAGGAAGTAGACAGCATGGCTCGCCAGCTGATGAAGAATGGGTTTTATGCCGGATCGGGCTACCAAATGGTCTGGTCGCGCGACTTAAACACCTTCATTGAACTATCCTGCGAGGAATACGATCAAGAAGTCATTCGTGAAAACCTGCTGATGTTTTTTCATTTTCAGCAGGCAAACGGGGAATTGCTGGATGGTTATGTTCCCCGCGAAGCTTTTACCTGGGGAGATCCAAATACTTACGAATCGGAAACAGCTCCCGGGCACATCGGTTTTAAGAATACGGTAGAAACGGATCAGGAAACTTCGCTGATTCAGGCTATTTATAAATATGTGGCGAAGACGGGCGACAAGTCGATCCTTGCTGAAGAAGTGGCCGGTAGGCCTGTTTACGAGCGGTTGAAATGGTCGATCAATTACTTGTTGAATGAGAGGTACGCTGCAAAATATGGCCTGATTACCGGTGCTACAACCTTTGATTGGGGAGATGTGCAGGTTGAGGGAGGTGCTGTGGTGGACGTGGATAGCCTGACTCATTGGAGCATTGATGTGTACGATAATGCGATGTTGTCCATTGCTTTGGGTAATCTGGCTGAATTAACGGATGATAACTCGGACAAACAGCGCTGGAAAACGATGCAGGAAGATTTGCTGGTGAATATTCGCAAGTACTTGTGGGATACTGAAAACAGCAAATTCATTCCACATATTTACCTGGATGGTTCTCCTTTCCCGAACGACTTCAACGAAAATGAAATTCATTATCATGGGGGAACAGCAGTTGCCATTGAAGCAGGCGTTTTAACCAAAGATGAAATTGCTGCAGTCCTTAAGCATATGGAGAAAAATGTAGAGCAATCAGGGGCTCCGTCGATCGGCTTAACGCTTTACCCGACTTATCCAAGCGATGTTTTGGGCAAGAATGTATCTGCTCCCTATGAATATCAGAATGGTGGTGATTGGACTTGGTTTGGCGGACGAATGATCCAACAGCTTATTGTGAATGACATGGTCGACGAAGCGTACCAATTGGTACAACCCATGATGAACCGTGTCATTAAAAACAAAGGGTTTTACGAGTGGTATAAAATCGATGGAACTCCGGCAGGTTCTGGCGATTTCAAAGGATCTGCCGGAGTACTTGGAAAATCAATTGAACTATTTAACCAATGGGCAAAAGAAAACAAATAAAACAAAGCTTAAACTACCTGCTTTTACTGTGCTGTTTGGCAGGAACGAAAGCTTATGCCAAAGATCAAAACGTGATTTGGCAAATCGGTGAAAACAACAATAGTTGTGCGAAATTTGCATTGGCCCCCAAGGGCTATCCTGATTACATTGCGAATGACTTTGGCTGGGAAGACAAATATTTCCTGATCGGGACATCAAACGATCAAAAAGACTGGCCATACATCATTCCCGGAACAAGTGATACCTGGGGAGGAACCTGGGGAACATCCGGGTGGCGCTCAAGTACCCTGACCATTCTGTTTGGGCTGGATCAATTGCCTCGCTCCAATGATTGGAAATTGGTGGTTGATCTTTTGGATTGCAATCCGGATGATTTGCCACTGTTCAAAGTGACGGTTAACGGAAAATCATGGAAGTACCGAATTCCGGCAATCAACCCGGCGAGTTCAATCGAAAGCGCCCCAGACAAGTCTTTGGAATATCTGATCGAAATTCCCCTTCTCAAAGGCTTAATTGCAAGCGGGGGAAATGAAATTGCTCTAACTGTCCTTGAAGGATCCTGGCTTCGTTTTGATCAAATCAAACTTGAAGGACCTAAGGGAGTGGAACTGACACAAAACAAGCAGGCCTTTTTGCGAAAAGTGGAACCTGCCGATTATGAAATAGAGCATTACGGGAACAAGATGCAACCACTATTGATTGATGTTGAGCATCTGTCCGGAACACCGGATATGACCGTGATTCTGGATAACGAAGAAGTTTTTGCATCAACTTTGGAAGAAGGACGGTATGTATTTGAAGTGCCAATGCCGGCGGTTCAGCAAGCGCAAAAGAGCAGCTACGAAATTTGGCTTGATGGTGAAAAGCTTCAGGCGGGGAAAGTAATAAGGCAGCCGCAGGAGTTAACTTCACCAGCAGGCTATGTGGATACCAAAATTGGCACTGGCCATTCTCGGTGGATGATTGCTCCGGGCCCCTGGATGCCATTCAGCATGGTGAAATTAAGCCCCGACAACCAGAACGATGGTTGGCAGTCTGGTTATGAACCAACCTTTGAGTCGGTGGCTTGCTTCTCGCACATTCACGAGTGGACCATGGCCGGATTGGGAACCATGCCCACCAATGGCGCACTTCAAACAGAAGTTGGCGATGAAAAAGATGTGGATGGTGGTTACCGTTCGCGAATCGATAAATCAACAGAACAGGCACCTTTGGGCTACTACAAAGTGCATTTAACCGATTATGACATTCAAGCAGAATTGACTGCAACTACCCGTTGTGGTTTTCAGCGCTATACTTTTCCGAAAGGTCGCGATGGATCGCGCGTTTTGATGGATTTGGTGATTCCTTCGGAATACCGGTATGACCTGCTTGAAGCTTCGGTAAAACAAACTGGCGAGAATACAATTGAAGGCTTTAGTCATCAGCTTTCGCCAAATACCTGGAGTGGTGGAATCTCGCAGGAGTACACCATTTACTTTGTTGTGGAGTTTGACCAGCCGATAGCCGGATTTAGCACCTGGACCGAAAATGGCGTGGAAGAAGGAGCTGCAAGCTTAAATGTTCAGGTAGCAAAAGATGCCGGAGTTATTGTTGATTTCGATACTCAAAAAAGGAATGTAATTCAGCTTCGTACAGGAATTTCTTATGTGAGCCTTGAAAATGCAAGAGAGAATCTTCAAACTGAAGTCATTGATCCTTTCGGCTGGGACTTTGAGGCGGTTCGAAAAAATAATGTTGATACCTGGAATGACCTTTTTAGTCGTGTGAAAGTGGGCAGCAACGACAAGCATGAAAAAACACGTTTTTACACCAACATGTATCGTGCTTTGTGCAGCCGCAATACTTTTAGCGATGTGAATGGCGAGTGGCGGGATGCCGGGGAAGAAATCCGAAAAATGGAAGATCCGTCGTCTCCGGCTTTGGGCTGCGATGCTTTTTGGAATACCTTCTGGAACCTGAATCAGTTTTGGAATCTGGTAACGCCGGAATGGAGCAACCGCTGGGTAAAATCGCAGTTGGCCATGTATGATGCCAACGGTTGGCTGGCCAAGGGACCGGCCGGAATGGAATATATTCCGGTGATGGTGGCCGAGCATGAGATTCCGCTGATTGTTGGTGCTTACCAAATGGGGATTCGCGATTACGATGTGGAAAAGGCTTTCGAGGCCGTGAAAAAGATGCAAACAACCCCTGCGCAGGAAGTCGGAGGAGGTTTTGCAGGTAATCGCGACTTGGTTACTTATTTGGAGCATGGTTATGTACCCTATGACCAAGGGCGTTTTTCCAATTCGCTGGAGTATGCTTTTGACGATTGGACAGTTGGGCAGTTTGCAAAAGCTTTAGGCAAGCAAGACGATTATCAAACATTCTCAAAACGCGGAGCTTACTGGCAAAATGTGATCGATACAGAAACCGGCTTTGCCCGGATGAAAGATGCTAAAGGGGAGTGGTTTCCCGATTTTGATCCGTACAAGTCTGGGGCGAATCACCACTATGTGGAAGGAAATGCCTGGCAGTTAACCTATTTCGTACCGCAGGATGTGCCGGCATTAACAGAAGCCATTGGGAAAGACCGTTTTATAGAACGGCTGGATTGGGGATTTACTGAAAGCTATAAAACACGTTTCAATGGCTTAAACGACCAATACTGGAACTACCCGGTTATGCAGGGAAATCAGCAGTCGATGCACTTTGCCTTTCTTTTTAACTGGGTGCAGCAGCCTTGGTTAACCCAAAAGTGGAGCCGCTCCATTTTGGACCGCTACTATGGTTATGGCATTTCCAATGCGTATTTGGGTGATGAGGATCAAGGGCAAATGAGTGCATGGTTTATCATGGTATCCATTGGTCTGTTCCAAATGGATGGTGGTTGCCGGGTTGATCCGGTTTATGAAATTGGAAGCCCCTTGTTTGAAAAAGTAGAAATTGATTTGGGAGAACGCTTTGGACGTGGGGAGAAATTTACGATTGAAGCCAAGAATGCTTCCCGCCGGAATAGATATGTCCAATCGGCTAAGTTGAACGGTAAGGAATTGAACGATTTTAAGTTTCCGGCCAGCGAATTGTTAAAGGGCGGAAAACTTGAACTGGAAATGGGACCACACCCCAATAAGAATTGGGGAAAATAATTCAATTTTTGTAGCTTGTGAACGGAAATATAACTTGAACCAATAAACAAAAACAAATGATCAAAAAAAGTTTTTTCTCATTCATCGTGTGTGTGTTTATCAGTCAGCTGACTTTGGTGGCACAAACCGACTATTTAAATGAATCCACCGCAGACTACCAGGCTAGAATGAAGTGGTTTACGGATGCCAAATACGGCATGTTTATCCACTTTGGGCTGTACAGCCAGTTAGGTGGTGTTTGGGATGGAAAAGAGGTGGACGGTTACGCCGAATGGATCCAGTCGAAGGCCGACATTCCTGCGCAGGAATACGCAGTACTGATCTCCACCTTCAACCCAAAAGATTTCAATGCCGATTTTATTGCTGAAACCGCCCAAAAAGCGGGGATGAAATACATTGTGATCACGACAAAGCACCACGAAGGATTTTGCCTGTGGGACAGCCAGTATACCAACTTCGATGTGGCCAGCACTCCTTTTGCAGGGCGTGATATTTTGGCTGAATTAAGTGCAGCCTGTAAAAAATACGGGCTGAAATTCGGGACCTATTACAGCATTATCGACTGGCATCATACTTCGCAGGAACGAAACATTGACGGCAAGGATGGTTCGCGCTGGGGGAACATTCGGATGAAGTCGGGGAAAAAGCCGGAATACATCGCCTACATGAAAAACCAGGTGAAAGAGCTCATTGAAAATTACGACACCGACATGCTTTGGTTTGACGGCGACTGGGTTTACTGGTGGGACATGACATCCGGAGAAGACCTGTACCAGTATATCCGTGAATTAAAACCGGAGATCCTGATCAACAACCGCGTGGCTAAACGCAGCCTCTTCAAAAAAGATTTTGGAACACCGGAACAGGAACATCCCGGACAGGCACTCGGACACGAATGGGAAGCCTGCTATACCATGAACCACTCGTGGGGTTACAAAGCCAGTGACACCGACTGGAAAGATGCCGAAACGGTTTACAACAAGCTAAAAGATATCAACTCAAAAGGAGGCAACCTTTTGCTGAATATTGGCCCCGATGGAAATGGAAATGTTCCTGAAGAGTCGGTAAAAATACTTTTGGAAGTTGGCAAGATGCTTAACAAATAGTACACAATAAAGAAGCGGTGATGCTCTCACCGCTTCTCCCTGAAAGACAAACAACTAATGACCTCTCAAACTTTGTCTTAAATGTTTTCAATCAACCACTTAAGTTCGTATTCCTACTGCAAAGTTGTAGTTGGGCTTACGAACAAAGCTGATTGTTTGTTACGGGCTGATTCTATTTTAACACATTTTAAGCGCTCTTTCCTCACCCGGGCGGCGAGAAGATTTATCTCCCCTCCTAATCATCCGTCAGTTGGCAGATGACATCTCCCCTGAATTTTAAAAAAGTATAGATAAAAAGCCCCGTCAAATTATTGGATTAAAGTGTTGCAAAAACTTTTTCCAGCAGTTTTTTAGTAGCAATTACACCGTCTCTTTCCGAAAGTTCAGAACCTTCGAACTCAACGCCTACAAAACCTTTGTAACCTGCATCATCAACTATTTTCATCAGGCGGTAGTAATCCATGTTGGCCTCGTCTCCTTCGGCATTAAACACATTCGACTTGGCACTCACACCTTTGGCATACGGCATCAACTGCTCCATTCCCTTGTAACGGTCGTAGCTTTCGCCGGTGTTCCAATCGAGGGTAAAATTCCCAAAATCGGGTAAGGTCCCTACCCTTTTGTGATCCACCATTTTCATTACACCCGACAACCAGTCTCCGTTACTGGATAATCCGCCGTGGTTTTCAACAATCACATTTATTTTTTTCGTATCGCCGTACTCGCAAAGCATGTGCAACCCGTCAGCAGCCAGTTTTTGCTGTTCTTCGAATGTTCCCCGGCTACCGGCATTCACCCGTATGGCATGGCATCCTAAAAACGCTGCGGCATCGATCCATTTCTTGTGGTTCTCAACGGTTTTCTCCCGCTCGCTTTTCTCCGGATGGCCAACCATTCCTTCACCATCACACATGATAAGCACATTGCTTACACCTTCATTTTTAGTGATCTTCTTTAACTCTGCCAGGTATTTCTCGTCTTTTGCTTTGTCTTTGAAAAACTGATTGACATACTCTACGCCTTCCATTCCTAACTCCCGGGTTACCCTTGGGAAGTCAAGATTACTCATTTCGCCGGCAAAAATAGCCTTGTGAAATGACCACTCAGCCAAAGATATCCGGTAACGTGATTTTGCCCCCAGCACACTTGCCATAGCAGGAGTAGCAAGTACTGTAGCACCTACAAAAGCAGCAGAGGTGCGAATAAAATTTCTACGATTAATATGCATAACTCTTTGATTAAATTAATAATTCATGTTTTACGAAGATATCCGAAAATGGAAATCTTTTATATTCTGAAAAAGATTTTCTTTTTATACAAATAATAGCACAAGCCCCACTCCAATGTAAGAATTGACAAGGAAGTAAGCAAGTTTACAACAAATTCGGGTGTGCTAAACCAGTTCAAAACACCCTGTGTGAAAATGGCCACAAATCCGTTAAACCACTGGTGACCAACCGTATTAAAAAACATGTAGATAAAGATTGGATTCATCCCTACAACTACAAACGGGAATATCCAGCCATTGTGTTTTCGGATATCCACCAGCCAGTAACTAAAGGCAAGGAACAATAAGGCCCATCCGCCCGAAGCCAACACAAACGACGAGGTACTGATGCGTTTGATAATGGGTGTTATCGCTGTCCAATCGAGCAAATATCCGGATAACAAAAAGACTCCTCCCATCAAAGTAAGTAGTTTCAGTTTTGCCTTACTTGTTCTATCCGATCGCAACATTTGCCCGGCCACCACTCCCCAGATGGTATGCGCCGCTGTAGGAATACAGTTGATTGTCACCCAGCCGCCTCCGTTGTTGATCTTTCCCATCAAAACCATGTCCATCCAGCTTCCAAAATTATGATCCTTGACAAAGGGCTGATTGTATCCTTCAAGCGGAAAAGTGCGGTACAGAAGTTCGGTTAGCAGCAACAAAGCAATTGAAACCGCCACTTGAGTGGTCCATTTATAACGCATCAAAAAATAAGCGATCAAAATAGTAACCGACAACTGTGAAAGTACATTCCACAACTCCCAAACCAGTTTGCGGCTGTAAACACAATGCAAGCCAACTCCCAAAGCCAGTAAAATTACCGACCGCTGTACGATGTGTTTGGTTATTTGACTTTTTGAAGCGCCGTGTTTCAATCGCTTTTCATACGAAAAAGGCATGGCCACTCCTACAATAAACATGAAAAACGGCTGGACCAAATCCCAGAAATGCAAGCCGTTCCACGAATGGTGATGAAACTGCCGGAAGAACGGCTCTAAAAATGTACCGGCCACAGGTTCGCGTACCAGTACCGACCACAAGCCAGTACCTTCGGCAACCAGCAGAAACATTGTCAATCCGCGAAATAAATCAAGCGACAATAAACGTTCGGTCTGGAAAGATGAAACGGTCTTAGTTCCCATTTTCAGGTTTTCGTTGGTAAGGAAGTAAAAATAGTAAATAAGAAGCAACAAAAACACAGGACTGCAAGCTTTCAGAATTTTCGTTCAAACACATCTGAAAAGCCTGTTTTTCAGGATGCGGAACACCCTGCAATAAAAAAGGAGAGAAAAACTCTCTCCTTACTTATACATATTTGTAGCGTTTTATATTCTTTTTGGGAGTCTTCTCAAACTCTACGTCCACCAGTTCAATCGCACTTATTTGCTCATAACGGGGCAATTCGGCATTGGTTCTTTTACGGTTCCCTTCCATAATTTCGGGTAACGCTTCCTTGTTTACCTGGTCGGCCTGCATGGTTTCAAAATCGGGGTAAACCAGTGCCACCAGTTTTCCTTTTCTGTCAACCACCACGCACTCGGCAACATAACTCTGATTCCCAAGTTTTGCTTCAATTTCTTCCGGGTAAATATTCTGCCCCGAAGCTCCCAAAATCATGTTTTTCGAGCGCCCCCGAATAAAAATAAAATTGTTCTGGTCGATGATCCCCAAATCTCCCGTTCTCAGCCAGCCATCATCAGTAAAAGAAGCCTTTGTTTCTTCTTCGTTTTTAAAATAGCCCAGCATTACGTTCTCGCCTTTCACCTGGATCTCTCCCACTACGTTGTAAGGGTCTTCCGAATCGATTCTCACCTCCATGCGATCTACCAGTGCTCCGGCAGATCCCGATTTCGTTTTATTCCAGGCAGCATAACTGATTAGCGGTCCGCACTCGGTCATACCGTAACCAACCGTAAACGGAAATTTTATTCGTTTGAAGAATTTCTCCACTTCGGCATTCAAAGGTGCTCCGCCAATAACGATCTCAAAAAATCGTCCTCCGAATGTCTCAAGCATTTTTTTCCGGATCTTTTTCAAAATCAGCGCTGAGATGCCCGGAATATTTAAAAGAATCTTCATGACCGGTTTATCCAGTGCCGGCTGAATTTTCTTCTTGTATATTTTCTCAATAATCAGCGGAACCGAAAGGATCAGGTGTGGCTGAACGTCGCCAAAAGCCTTTGTAATAACCGCCGGGGTAGGCATCTTACTTAAAAATGAGATATGGCAGCCCAGTGTTACCGGGAAAAGAAATTCAAACAACAAACCGTACACATGCGCCATCGGTAAAAATGATACAATCCGGTCTCCCGGCTGAAGCGGCATGTTTTCACGCGCATAAATCAGATTTGAATGTAAACTCCGTGCAGGAATCATTACACCTTTCGTAAACCCTGAAGTACCCGAGGTATAGGAAATCATACACAAGTCCTCGCCTTTCCAGTCAGAAAAATGAAAAGACGATTTGCTGACAGTATTCTCCTTGTAATACTGAAAACCATCGGCCAGTTTATAGGCCAGGTTCTCGTCCCTGCCAACATGCAGGCTGAAATCGTCCAACACCACCACTCCTTTTAAATGAGCAGAATACGCCAGATCGATCTTGTCCAGTTGCAAGCGTGAGCTAAAAACCAGTTTCGACTCCGAGTGATTTATGATGTGATTGGTATCGTTCTCGTTAAAATCGGGGAGTATCGGAACAATAACCAGCCCCGAAGATAAAGCGGAAAGAAAAACAGCTCCCCAATTGGATGAATTTCGCCCCAACAGCGCGATTTTATCTCCGGGCTGCAATCCGGCCAGTTGGTAAAACAAATGCAACGATTTAATAGTAGTACCAACTTGTTTAAACGTATAGGTTGCTCCGTCGTAGTCAGAAAAAACCGGGCTGTCCCAGTTTTTTGAAAAAGCTTCATTATAAAGCTGTGCCAGGTTCTGATTTTTCATTTTTATCCACAATTAACCGGGAATAAAGTAAGTATATTAAAATAATGCCCTTAAAATTTCCCTTTTTGAGTTTGGCTAAAATACTCAATTCTAGGAAAAAAACACTTACCCCCCAATAAAAGCTTATTTCGAAAGAAAATAAGATCCACTCAGGGCACCACTCCAAAGTATCCAATGGAGGTCAGCGCATAATAAAGCAGACTTTTCGGGAAATACAGCAACGACAAAACCGGACAAGCTAAATAGCAGGGGTATAAACAAAAAAAGCCGATCCCGTCGGATCGGCTAATCTCAGCACCTTGTTCTGCTTTATTTTTTGTTTAACTATTCTCGATGTTTTAAGGGACAGTGAAGGACAGTTTCTAAAGTGTATTCAAATAGTTGATTGGGATCAGACAGACGATCCTAAAGCTTCCGAACAAGGCTAAATAATGTGGGAGGGTAATATCTTTGTTATTAATCTGTCAGAAAATAAAGAACTCTATTAAAAACGAAACAATATTAGAAAAAAGGATTTTTAGTTTTTTCGCTGATGAATATCCGGTAGGATTTAATGGATAAGCGGTAGACTCCAATTTTTAAATGGTATTTCCCGGTCTCCCCTTATTCAATGATTGGGAGTATCAACGTAATACGTGCTCCCGGGTTTTCTTCCCCGGGATACAGTTCCTCAGATTGTATTCCCGCCTGAACTTTGTATTTATCCCCCAGGAGCTTCACCCTTTTCTGAGTTAAAGACGATGAGATGTTTAAACTGTTTTTCGACTGCGAATAAGCCCTTGATTTGGCAAAGCCGATGCCGTTGTCTTCCACCAGTATCCGGATGCTTTTTTCACTCAGGTACTCAAAAACGACCTTTATAAAACCCTTCGTCGGCAGGGTGGAAATTCCGTGCCATATGGCATTTTCCACAAACGGCTGTACAATCATGGAGGGAATGTTGTAATCGTCACTCTCAAGTTTTTCATCTATTTCGATGGAATACCCGAACCTGTGATCCATTCTGAACTGCTCCAATTCAATATAGTTTCGCAGCCTTTCCACCTCATCATCCAGCAAAACCGAATTCGATTTAATTGAATTCATGGTTTGCCTGATTAGTCTTGCAAACTGAGAAAGATAACTTCCCGCCTCCTCCGGTTTATTCTCCAAAAGGAATTTCTGGATTGATCCCAGCGAGTTGAAAATAAAATGCGGGTTCATCATCGACTGAAGCGCCCGGTGCTCAATGGTAGCCAACTGGTAATCTTTTTCGCGGGCCTTGATCTGTTGCAGATAATACCTGCGCACTACCAAAAATCCCAGAAGAAATAAAAACAGGAATACAATAATCTTTGTAATTGACCTCTGCCACAGCGTTGGTACCACTTTTATCGGAAGCTCAATTGCCTCGCTGTAGTCTTCCATGTTTTTCCTCGACCTGAGCTTGAAAGTATAATTTCCGGGGTCCAGGTTTAGGTACACCACCTGTGTCTCGGTGCCTGTAATCCAATCGTCGTTTACCCCTTCCAGCATGTAGGCAAAGTTGGAAGGTATCGACGAAAAATTAAGGCTTGAAAACTCGATATTCAGCCGATTCTTATTTTTGTAGGATACAACTCCCCGGGTGATATCAATTTCTTTATCATCGAGTAAAACCCGCACAAAATAAGGTTTGGTAGGCTGGTATCTTGTGTTTACACACTCTTTTACCGGAATAACGGTCATTCCGTCGTCCGAGCCCACAAACAATTTGTCGTCTTTACAAAATATATCGTTGATGTTGTGAAATTCGTTTCCCAAACGGTTTAGCTCCACTTTCTCCCCATCAATCACTTTAAGCGGGTTATTGATGAAATAAATGGTTTTTTCGGTGAAGAAGAACAAGGTACTGTCGTAATAAGCCATGTCCCGAATCCTGAAGTCAACCTGGTCTTGCAAATCAGCTAATACATTGTAGAATTCCTTTCCGTGTTGCAGGTACATATCATTCCCAATCAGGTTGAAGATTTCATTCTCCGGATCAAGAATTAAGTGCGCTGCGATAAACCTGCCATCAAAGCGGTTGTATATATTTTGTTTATGGATAAAACCGTTTTCGTCGATTAGAAAATTAGATGCCGCACTAACTACCAGCTGTTGGTTGTTGTTTACCAACACATTGCTGATCCTTCCTTCTTTTAAGCTCCAGTGTGCCGACGAATCATTGTCAATATCCAAGGCAATAACATAATCATTATCAAAAGAGTAGATGACATGTTTATTTTTATCGACAACCGAATTCCTCGCCAAAAAATTGGACGTTAGAACATCTTTAAAATAAATTTTCTTCTCCTGTTCATTAAAAGTCGGCTCCTTCAGCGTATACAAATGGGTCATTCGTCCATGTGCCAACAGTACGTCGTTAGACAGATGATGTAACTTGTTCAGGTTTAAATCAGGAAACAATTTGTCGCTTTTGTATATATCGCTCCCTTTCAAAAAAAAGATCCTCTCTCCGTTGGTTGCCCAAACCCCTTCGGGAGTAGAACTGGAGAAAGCCGTGATCCCCTCACCATCAAAACTTGCAGTCCCTAAAAACGAATACCTTACAATATCCCGGTTGATTTTGTACAACCCTTTGTTCGAACCGGTCCAGATGTTGTTTTCGTTGTCCAGCACAAGATTCTGTGGTGTCTCAATGTTAAGATACAATACCTGCTCTTTTCCCCGGTAACAGTATACGCCTTTGTCAAATACCGAAACCCAGATCAGGCCCTCATTGTCCACCAGAATATCATTCACAATCCTGCTCTCAACATTCAGAAAACTTCTTTCGACCAATTTATTATTTCGGAACAAGCTAATGTTACCCCCCTGATCAACCGACAAAACCTCGTGATCATTTTTTGAGAATGCCCGAGCCTGCGACATGGGCAGTTCAATATACTCTGAAACCTCGTTGAGATTTTCCATTTCGTAATTACCGGAAGACGACCAGATGTAAAAGTGTCCGTCAGAAGTTTCATTCATGTACAGATTGTTAACCGGACTATTTTCCATCCGGCTTAAATCAAAAAAGTCAATGTATTTCAGATCCTTAACAACACTTACCTCCAGATTTACATTGTAAAAATAGAGGGTTGAATCGGCGGTCTGAAGAAAATCATGGTACATAAAATTGGTTCGGACATCTTTCAAAAAAGGGTCGGTTTCTCCGTTGTGAATCTTATTTTGGTCATAAAAATTGACTGAGCCGTCAAGGTTCAGAAACCACAAGCGCCCTTCGATGTCTTCCTTGATGCGGATCACCATGTTGTAACTTAGGCCGTCATCTTCGGTAAATACCAAAAAATTATGCCCGTCGTAACGAATAACTCCCTTGTCGGTACCAAACCACATAAATCCGCGGCTGTCCTTTTCCACACAGTAAACCTTACTGGTAGGAAGTCCGTCGGTTACCGAGTAGTTGGTTACAAAAGGATTTTCGCAAAAGGATTCGTTGATTTGGAGGAAGAAAAGAAGTAGTATGACCAGGTAGCTCCGCACTAATCAACTGATTTTGAGAAATGACCAACCGCTTCTTTGAACTCAATGGCTCTTCTCCTCGATATGGCCAGCTTTGTATTATCATCCAAAATGGCATAAGCCCCCTGGTAACTTGAAAATCCCTTCAGGTAATTCATGTTGATGATCGTGGATTTGTGGATCCGGAAAAAAACATCGGGATCCAGTATCTTCTCAAACTCACCCAACGACTTGCTTGAAACGATTTTCTCCAACCCGGAAATATGAATAATACAATAATTGGCGTCTGCTTCGAGGTATTTTATTTTTTCGGCTTCAATAATCTGAAAACCAAATTTTTCTACCACTGTAATTTTCTTCGGAAACTCCACTCCTCCGCTGGTTTGTTCTGCCAGATTTTCGAGCGACTCTCCATAGGTTTGCTGCACCTGCATATTCTGGCGGCGCAAATCAAGATGCGAAGTAGCTTTTGCCACGGCCTCTTTTAGCTCCATCGGATCGATGGGCTTTAGCAAGTAATCGATGGCGTTTGCCTTGATCGCCCGCAAGGCATATTCCTCATAGGCAGTGGTGAAAATGATGGCATAATTCTCTTTCGGGATGGTTGAAAGAAACTCAAAGCCATTTTCTCCGGGCATCGAGATATCCAGAAAAATCAGGTGAACATCATGTTTCTTCAGTAATTCGCGACCGACAGACCCCGATCCTGCGGCTCCGCAAATAGTAATTTCAGGGCAATAACGTCCAACCAGTAGTTGAAGAGCTTGCTGAACATTAATTTCGTCGTCGATTATTATGGCGTTGTATGATGTCATTTCCCAACAAATATAGAATTAATCACAGAAAACCGGGCACATATGAATCAACGGTATGAAACGCCTGATAAACGTAGCCTTTCAGTGAATAAACGGTTAAAACTGTCATTCAAAAAAGTGAACAATTTCACGCTGTCCCTTACCTAAGTTTAGCCAATAAAAAAGCCGTTCCACTTATGAAACGGCTGTATGAATTTTACCCAGGTATCTCTTACCTTTTTCGAAGAAAGATATCTCCGCTTACGGTCTCGAGATCGACTTCTGTTGATCCTCCATTTAATGAAAGCTGGTGTTTTGTTCCAACCCACTGTGTTCGCTCCGGAGTTTTTCCATCGAACTCTACATTGGAATACACTTCACCGGTTACCGTTGACAAATCGATTTTCATCCGGTGCGTTTCCGGAATTGTATAGTCGATAAACCCGGAGATGGAATGAACTTTCATCGCTCCTTTGCAACCAATCAGTTCCACTTCGCCCGAAATCGTTTTCAGGCTAAATTTTAATTGCTCCGGCACCTTGAGGGAATAATGCACATCTGAATTAAAATTGTTCAGCTTGCGTTCTCCTCTTTCTTTCTTGATCCCCTCAAAATCAATGTTCTCCTTTAGTTTCAACTTCTGACCACCTTTTTCAATATCAAGATTGTAAAAATCGTTGTACTGATTATCATCGATATTAACCTCCACATGAAGCTCAATATAGTCCTTGTCCCATGCCTCAAGAACAATGTCCCGGGCAAAACTGAATTCCATAAAAGTCTCTTTGTTGTCCACTTCGATCTTCTCATTGATCACTTTCTGCGCAAGAACACCCGATACGGAACTCAGAATAAATAACGCTGATAGAATAAGTGTTTTCATGGCTCTCCTACTTTTTCCTCAGGTAAATATTTCCGGAAATTGATTTGAGTAATAACTTCTGGCCGCCGCCATTCAGGGTGTACTCGGTATTGTTCCTGTGTTTGATTTCATCCAATCCTACCGAACGATTGTCTTTTTCGTTTTCAGATGCATTCACCAGGTCAAGATTGTTGTACACATCTCCGGTAATATTTGAAACCTGGATATTTGCCTTGGTAGCTGCGGGCAAAGTTATATCCACCAAACCACTGACGGTAGCCAGAGAAGTTGGTTGCTCCTGGTTCAGACCATTAAACTCAGCTTCAATGCTTCCGCTTACTGAGCTTACCGTAAGTGGACCGGTGCAATTAGTTAGCGTTACGTTCGACGACAATGTTTTTATCTCCAGGCTTCCGCTATAAGAATCCACTTTCAGGTTATTTTTGGCAAACGGACTGTGATAATCGATGCTCAGTTTAATTCCCTGCGGAACAGAAATGGTATAAGCGTATTCTTTCACCTTTTTAGTGGTACCGACAATCTTTACCACACCATCTGCTTCGCTAACATTCAATCCCAAGCCAGTATTGTCCTCCATGGCTCCGAGCAGTTGCAGCCCTTCGGCTCTTTCCGGTTTTTCAAAAGCGATGTCTGAAGTTATCACGATCGCATTTCCGGTATTATTCTTTACGTTGATCTCTCCCAACAAGTCGGCAATCAGAATCCGGCTTTTAACCTTGGGCGTGTATTCGTATTTGCTTTCCTGGCTCAATAGTGCGAGAGGAAATGCAAGTACGGTCAATAAAATTGTGAATCGTTTCATTTTGTTGAAATTTAATGTTCTTTACTTTTTATGAAGGAAACCGCGTGAGCCGGCATTACACACTGCTTCCTTATATGATTGTTTTCATCATATCCTGTGCAAAATCTTTTACGTTCGGATCAGTACCTGCCTGATTCTTTATGAACTCAATATTGTCTTTGGCTTCGTTTACCCCCGATTCTGTCAACACCTGGATCAGAGAAATCTGAACAAGTGGATTATCCTGAACCAGCAAGGATTGTACAAGCCCCGATTTTACCTCTTGATTGTCGCTGACCATTCCCGACAAAACGTTCAAAGCCGCCAGTCGTACATTTATATTTTTATCGCTGTTAAGCGTGTACATCAGGGCATCGACCAAATCAGCGTTTTTGTTGCTGTACTCGGCAGCCGAATATACTGCCTCAATTTTTTGCGGCCCCGAATAATCTTTCAACCCGGCCAGCACCACCTGCTGTTTGAGGCTCTGAACTTCGGCTGCCAGCTGTACGTTCTGCCCGTTTCCCGAACCTGAAAAATAACCCGCAGCAAATGTTCCCAATGCAAGTACCACAACAGCAGCCACTTTTATCCATGATGGAAGGATGATCATTCTCCCTTTTTGAGAAGAAGTCTGCTCATTGAACATCATCATAAATTCTTCCTTCATTCCTGACGGCGGTTCAATCTCCGGCAAAGAGTCGGTGAATTTCAGGAACGAATTCAGATCATTGAATACTTCCCTGCAGGAGGCACAACTTTTCAGGTGCAGTTCCATCTTTGCAACGGTAACTGCATCCAGTTTTCCATCGATCAACTCCGGAATATTTAATTTTACTTCTTCGCACTTCATGATTACTCAATTAAAATTTTTGAATAAATCTCTTTCAATTTTTGTATTGCCCTGAAAGTTTTCACCTTCACGGCATTTTCGTTGGATGAAATGGTGCCCGCAATTTCTTTGTAGGAGAATCCCTGGAAACGGTTTAATTCGATCAGTTCGCGATCGCCGGGCTGCAACTGCCCCATCGCTTCAATCAAAATATCGTACGATTCTTTGATTTCCATTTCCTTCCCCGAATCGTTACTATCTTTAATTACCAACTCGCGGTCTTCTTCCACTGCAAAGAACTTTTTAGAGCCGCGGTAATAGTCCACCAGTTCGTTTCGGGCAATCCGGAACAGCCAGTAAGCAAATACTTTGTCCGGCTTCCAGCTGTGACTGTATTTCAAAATCTTCAAAAAAACATTTTGGGTGAGGTCGCGGCTTACATCCGAATCTTTTGTCATCCGCACAAAATACCCAAACACTTTTTTGTAGTTTCTGTCGTACAGTATGCCGGCAGCCATCTTTTTCCCGCTGGCAAGCTGCTCCATCAACCTTTCATCGTTCAGTGTTTCTATCATTAATTTTCAATCGAAAATGCCTGAAATTTCAAGCAACTAATAACAATACCTCAATTTAGACGATTCGTTACACAGCCAATAAATATTTTTGAAATTTTTTATCCCTCTATTTCAACAGCCCTACTTTATGGAGCGCTATTCTACTGCATACCAAACAGCTGATCATCAAGAACATTTCCATGAGCACTCTGTTCTTCTCTTATAAAAAACACTTTAACATGAAAACGATTATACTCCTGGTGCTGGCATTTTTTTCAGTTACAGCATTTTCGCAACCTCATTCAAAAGTTAAAACCGGTGACAAAATCATCGATTTTAAAGCTCATTTAATTGATGGGACAGAACTACCGCTAAACCAACTATACGATCAATCGCCGCTTGTATTGATTGTCCTCCGGGGCTGGCCCGAGTACCAGTGCCCGGTCTGTACCCGCCAGGTAGGCGAATTTGTTGCCGAAGCAGATCAACTAAAAAAATACGGGGCCAAGGTTTTGATGATCTATCCCGGACCGTCGGAAGTATTGCAGGAAAAAGCGAAAGAATTTACCAGCGACTTTACTTTTCCTGAGGGATTCTATTTTGCAATCGACCCTGATTACGAAATGGTAAACCAATACGGTCTTCGATGGGATGCTCCAAAAGAAACTGCTTACCCTTCTACGTTTGTAATCGATAAAAATGGCAAAGTGGTTTTTGCCAAAGTGAGCTCAAGTCATGGAGGAAGGGCCGATGTAGAAGAGGTTGTGGAGGCTTTGGGGAACTTATAAACAAACGCTTTTATCGAAAAAATTCATTGCTATAATCTGTTCATTGTCATTTAAAAAAATAAAAGCCGATCCCTTTAGGAACCGGCTTTCGGTATATAGCGACTTCAAATATTGAGTCTTGTATTTAGCTTAGTTTTCTTTGAAAGCTTCGATCAAAATCTCAAGGATCTTTTTACCGGCAGCTGCAACGCTGCTACCCGGACCAAAAATAGCCACTGCACCTGCATCGTACAGGTATTGGTAATCCTGAGCAGGAATAACACCACCACAAATCACCATGATGTCGTCGCGACCCAGTTTTTTCAGCTCCTCGATAATGGCCGGAACCAACGTTTTGTGTCCTGCAGCCAGTGAAGAAACACCTACCACGTGCACGTCGTTTTCAACGGCTTGCTTGGCAGCTTCTTCCGGAGTCTGAAACAACGGTCCCATATCCACGTCGAAACCGATATCGGCATAACCGGTCGCTACTACTTTTGCACCGCGGTCGTGTCCGTCCTGCCCCATTTTGGCAATCATAATCCTTGGCTGACGTCCTTCCATTTCTGCGAACTTCTTAGCCAGTTCCTGTGCTTCCTGGAATTCTGACTTATCTTTTGCTTCTGCTTTGTACACGCCTTCAATCGTTCTGATTACTGCTTTATAACGACCTGCAATTTTTTCGCAGGCGTCTGAAATTTCACCCAAAGATGCGCGTTTTTTCGCTGCTTCAATCGAAAGTGCCAGCAAGTTACCTTTTCCGGTTTCCACCGCTTTGGTAATGGCTGCCAACGCTTCCTGAACTTCAGCTTCGTTACGCTCGGCACGCAGCTTATTCAAACGCTCGATCTGTGACAAACGAACAGCCGTATTGTCCACTTCCAGAATATCGATCGGATCTTCTTTTTCAAGACGGTATTTGTTCAAACCAACAATGGTTTGTGTACCGCTGTCGATCTTACCCTGTGCGCGTGCAGCTGCTTCTTCGATTCTCATTTTCGGAACACCGGTTTCGATGGCTTTTGCCATACCCCCCAGTTTTTCCACTTCTTCGATCAGCGCCCAAGCTTTCTGAGCCAGTTCGTGCGTCAGGCTTTCAACATAGTAAGAACCTGCCCATGGATCAAGCGAACGACAAACTTCGGTCTCCTGCTGAATATACAACTGGGTGTTACGTGCAATACGAGCCGAGAAATCGGTTGGCAATGCGATCGCTTCATCCAGCGCGTTGGTGTGCAAACTCTGGGTGTGACCCAGTGCTGCTGCCATCGCTTCAATAGCCGTACGACCCACGTTGTTAAACGGATCCTGCTCAGTAAGCGACCATCCCGATGTTTGCGAGTGTGTACGCAAAGCCATCGATTTTGGGTTTTTCGGGTTGAACTGGCTTACCAGTTTTGCCCAGATCATACGAGCCGCACGCATTTTTGCGATCTCCATAAAGTGGTTCATACCAATGGCCCAGAAGAACGACAAACGCGGAGCGAAAGCATCGATATCCAAACCGGCTTTAACACCCGTGCGGAGGTAATCCAAACCGTCGGCCAGTGTATAAGCCATTTCAATATCGGCAGTTGCACCAGCTTCCTGCATGTGGTAACCCGAGATGGAAATAGAGTTGAACTTCGGCATGTGTTGCGAAGTAAACTCGAAAATATCAGCAATAATTTTCATTGAGAATTCCGGCGGGTAAATGTAAGTGTTACGCACCATGAATTCTTTCAGAATATCGTTCTGAATGGTTCCGGATAGTTGCTCAAGCGTCGCTCCTTGCTCCAGACCGGTTACAATGTAGAATGCCATAATCGGAAGTACGGCACCGTTCATGGTCATGGAAACTGACATTTTATCGAGCGGAATCTGATCGAACAGGATTTTCATATCCAGAATCGAGTCGATGGCCACACCGGCTTTACCAACGTCGCCAATTACACGCGGGTGGTCAGAGTCGTATCCACGGTGAGTAGCCAAGTCGAATGCAACCGACAAACCTTTTTGTCCGGCTGCCAGGTTACGACGATAAAATGCATTGGATTCTTCAGCAGTCGAGAAACCTGCATACTGGCGGATCGTCCACGGACGCATAACGTACATGGTTGAATAAGGCCCGCGCAGATACGGAGCAACACCGGCAGCATAGTTCAGATGTTCCATGCCTTCCAGGTCTTCCTTCGTATAAACCGGTTTTACCGGAATCTGCTCAGGAGTGATCCAGTCTTTTTTGATATTGTTTTTTGCAGTCCAGTCGCCCACATCTTTTTGAGCAGCGGCTGCTTTTATGTTTATGTCTTTGAAATTCGGTTTCATTGTTTCCGCTTTTTAGATTCCCAATTTTGTTTGATACGCTTTCAGATCCTCCAGAATGTTGCTTTTCACGTGGATGAAATTGGTAATTCCTTTTTCCTGAAGTTCAGCCATACAAGCCGGAGCTCCTGCAACTACCAAAATTTCCTCCTCCAACAATTCAGCTACTTTTGGTGCAATTTCAGCATATTCCTCATCAGAACTACAAACCACAACAATCTCGGCACCCGCAGCTTTGGCGGCGGCAACACCTTCTTCAACGGTTGCAAATCCGTTATTGTCCTGTACATCGAAACCAGCTACAGCAAAGAAGTTACAGCTAAACTGTGCACGTGCCTTACGGAATGTCAGGTTACCAATGGTCAACATAAATGCCAGCGGACGTTTATTATCCTGCGAGTACATGTCGGTAGAGTAACGCAATGCTTCAAAAGCCTGTGCCCCGCGGTATGGTTTCAACGTCTCTACTTCAGCGCCTTCAACGGTCAGATCAACCGGTTCGAATACTGAACCGTCAAAACCGGGTTTCAGTTTTTCGTTGAAGTTCGGGAATTGGTTGGTTCCCAACAGGTTTTCGCGACGTTGAGCAAAACGTTTGTCGCGCTCGGCTGCCATCTTTTTAATTTCAGCCTGGACAAATCCTTCTTTAAAAGCAGCAATGAATCCGCCTTTTTCCTGAATAGTCAGGAACAGGTTCCATGCCTGATCAGCGATTGATTCGGTAAGGCTTTCGATGTAGTAAGAACCTGCCGACGGGTCAGCAATCTTACTCAAATGCGATTCTTCCTGCAACAGGATCTGCTGGTTACGGGCAATTCTTTCCGAGAATTCGGTCGGATCTTCGTAAATAGCGTTAAACGGAAGTACGGTTACCGAATGTGCACCACCCAAAATAGCCGACATGGCTTCGGTTTGTGTACGAAGCATGTTTACATACGGATCGTAAATCGTTTTGTTGTAACGGTTGGTTTCGCTGTGAACGATCATTTTTGCCGAACACTTGCACTCAGGTGCGTAAGCTTCCACAATTTTGGCCCACAAAAGACGTCCGGCACGCAACTTTGCAATTTCCATGAAATAGTTGTTGCCGATACCAAAATTGAATTTGATGGCTTTTGCAGCATCGTCGATTGAAACGCCGGCTTCGGTAAGTTGAGTTAAATACTCAGCTCCCTGTGCCAATGAAAACGCCAGTTCCTGAACAATGGATGAGCCGCTGTTGGCGAAGAATTTACCATGAACGGCCACCATTCTGAATTTTGGCAACGCTTTGGCTTTTTCGATCGCCGGTTTCAGCTTAGCCACAGCTCCTTCTTCCAGAACTCCTTTTAATACAAAGGTTCCGATTGGGTCGGTAGCAGTTGAAGCCACAACATTTTCCCTGTTCCATTTTCCGGCCGAAACGTAGTCTACAAAAAGTTCAGCCAGGTTGCAATCGTCGCTGGGGCAAACCATGTTTACCTCGGCCGCTTCCAGACAAATGTCTTTCAGCAAAATTGCCAGGTTTTCTTTGGTTACCGAACAGCAGTCGCTGAACAGAAAGCCTAAGGAAGTAACTCCTTTACCTAAAACCCGAAGTGCTTTAGCATTGGCTTCTTCGAAATCAGTTACAAAAATGTTTTGACGGATAAACCAGGTGTTATTGGTTTTATTGTTTCCCCGCACAAATGGAAATTCACCGGGAAGTGACTCCAGGTAATCCTTTCCTGCAAGGTTTTCCTGACGGTAATACGGACGAACGTTGAAGCCCTCGAAAGTCTTCCAGACCAACGCACGATCGTAGTCTTTGCCTTTTAAATCGGCAATAATTTTGGCTTCCCACTCTTCTGTGGTAACAGAATTGAATTCAGTGAAAAGCTTTTTATCTTTTTCTGCCATGTTGAAAGTTGTTTTTGAAAATCGTCCGGCAAACTTAAGTGTTTTAGCTGATTGAGAGAATCAAAGCACTTTGTTTTTGAGGAATGTTAACAAAAATCATATTTCCGATGACTTAAACTTAAGGTTAAATTAAAAATGAAAATTTTTTACCCTCAATTTTTGTTCCTCCCAAAAGAAAACAAGCATAAAAGTCAACTACAAAAAACTACATATCAACACATTAATAAGAACTATTCTAAATAAACTATCTGTCAACAAACGCCTTCAAAAAACATTAATATGCCAACTAAAATTGACTTACGCTTGAATTCTCACACTTTCTTCTTCGCGGCGAATAGAACCAATGTTATAATTCTCGAAAATAATCGCTATGGCCACCTTCACCAAAAAAGTAAAAAGCAAAGATCCCAGCGAAAAGATCATAACGGCAGTTCTGATCTCGGTCATCGAAGGTGTGTACACATAAATTTGCCCCAAAACGTCGGGAGTGAAACCCGGGATGATCAGCGCAATACCTTTCTCAACGTAAACGCTGGAATAAATCAGCACTGTTCCAATGTTCAATGTCACAAAGTTTTTTCGTGTTTTGGGAATAAGGAAGAGGATAAAAGCGGCAAAACCCATCCCGATCGACAACCAACTGTACGGCACAAGTTCCTTGTTGTCTCCAATTCCAAAGAGCAAATATTTCCAGTACAACAGGTGCTGCGTTCCGGAATAAAACTCCTTGAAAAGTTCGGCGATCGTAAAAAACAGGTAGATAAACATGGCGTAAACCATTAATTCGGCAATTCTCCAAATGGCTTCGTCTTTAATTTCGAAACTGGTAACTTTCCGGAGTATCTGAAAAAGAATCAGCAAAATAGCTGGTCCCGAACAAAAGGCCGATGCAAGAAAGCGTGGCGCCAGCAAAGCGCTGTTCCAAAACGGACGGGCAGGCAGTGCGTTGTACAAAAAGGCTGTTACGGTATGAATTCCCACTGCCATCGGGATACTGAGAAAAACGATGGTAAGCACCATCTTTTTACGATACTCCTTTTGATAGAAGATGGAATACAACAGATGCGACACCACCACGAAGTTGATAATCAGGTAAGCCAGCAAAAAGAAGAAGTCCCACGAAAGCATGGAATACGGGAAATTCATGGTCCCCAAAATAGGCAGCATGTGCCAGAACCGCATGGGATTTCCAATGTCGACCACAATAAATGCGATGCTCATGATTACCGCACAAACGGCCAGCAACTCGCCAAAAATTGTGATCTCCTTTATGGGTTTCCAGTTGTAAATGTAAGCCGGAATTACCAGCATCACAGCAGCCGCGGCAACTCCCACCAAAAACGTAAAATTACCGATGTAAAATGCCCACGATACCGAATCTCGCATATTGGTGGTTATCAGACCGTCGCGAAGCTGCCCTGCGTATCCGCCGGCTCCCCACACGATCAACACAAAAAGAAACAGCAACCATGCATAATAGGTTTTTGTTCCCCGGAAAAACAGCTGCACACTACCTTTTACAAAACGGATGAAATTCATATCTAACGCATTTTATTTTTAAAGCTTCCACTGAATAAATCACACACCAAAAAAGTAATAGAACTTGGGCTGCGTGTTTAATTCCTCTTTTAATACGAGAACTCTTTTGTTCTCCAGGATGTACCTGATTTCGCTATTGGGATCGAGCAGGTTGCCAAATTTCCGGGCGCCCACCGGGCAAATTTCCACACAGGCAGGATACCTTCCCTCTCTCACCCGCTGAATACAAAAAGTACATTTCTCCACCACGCCTTTCATTCTTGGCCGGTTTCCGAGGTAATGCATTTCGGTGTTTATTTCCTCTTCCGGAATTTCGGGTTTCCCCCAGTTGAAATGCCGCGCCCCGTAAGGACAGGCAGCCATACAATACCGACAGCCAATGCACCAGTTGTAATCTACCACCACAATTCCATCAGGTTCCTGCCAGGTTGCTTTTACCGGACAAACCGTTGTGCACTGCGGCGTTCGGCATTGCTGACACTGAACCGGCAAATAAAAATGCCCTTCTTCGGGAACGGTTTCCGGATTGTAATGAACATCGGAATGCACAAAGTCAATACCTTTTTCCTTTTCCATTTGCAGCACCTGAATCCAGTGAATCTGTGGCTCACGCGACTGGTTGTTTTCCTCCACACAGGCATAAACACACTTTCTGCAACCAATGCATCTTGAAATATCGAGGGCATACCCAAACAAAGTTCCGTCCATGGCCGGCTTATCCGACAAATGAAACTCCTTGTGATACTTTTCCTTGTATTCGGCCTCCAACTCTTCAATAAGCTGTTTTTTCTCCTTTTCAGACAAGGTCCTGAAATTCTTTTGAAAAAACTTCTCCAACTCCTTTAACGAACACCCCGAAAGTGCAAGGGCAGAAGCTGAAGCCAGTGAAATATTTTTGAGGAAGGACCTCCTTGAATTACTTTTCTTCATCGTTCTCCTGGTTTTTCGGTTCGTAAATTTTTATGTCCTCTTGCCTTACAGGAGGGGGCTCAGGCGTCATCGATTCAAACTTCGGGGAATGAGGATTGTGGCAATGAACGCAAAGCAAATACTCTTTTTTGCCATTCCACTCCCCGATTCGTTTTCCATGAACGCCCACTTTCCAGTCTCGAAGTTTCTCTCCGTGACATTGTCCGCAGAGTTTATATGATTCTTCAAACGAAAGCAATTTGCCGCTGGCCAGTCTCAGTGAATCCCGGTTATTCATGTCGTGGCAGTCGAGGCACCACCGGTTTTCGCTGTCGTGATTAAAAATAGCGCTGATGTCATCGTGAAAATCAACCAACTCTCTTCGCTGCGGATTGGGGACAATATCGGAATGACAATCGTTGCACGGAAAAATTCCGTCGGTAAGCGGAGGCGGCTCTACCGCGATCTCAGTTGACTCGTTGGTATATTGCACGACGTTTCCCGCTTTCAAATTGGAATCAGCTTCTTCCTGCTCCGCCTGTGAACCGGAAGCTGAACAAGCTCCCAAAACGACCAACATAAACAGCGCCGGAATCCACCGGCCGAAGTGCCTGTTTCTTTTTAATTGCCTCATTCGTATAGACTTAAATTTCATGTTAATTTTACTCCTTTTTCCTGACCTGGTATTTTGTATACCAGATCGAAACGGTGATCGAAATAATTGCCAGTCCCAGAAAAGCCAGAATCCGATACTCAATATTTACACTCGACATATCGACAAAAATCAGGCGTACTGCAGATACAACCACGGCTGAAATAGCCAGCCAACGGTATTTGATATTTTTTAATAGATAACCGACTAAAAAGAAAAGCAAGCCTGCGAATATCCAGGTTGCAGTGATGTAGGAAGGAGGAGAAACATGGTAAAAAGCAACCAGTGTCATTACAAATCCCAGCAGCAAGTAGAGGTTTCGAACCAGTTCGGTTTTAATATTCAGTCGTTCTTTTTGCCAGTTTATGATTCGGGCAGAAACGAAGGCAACCAGCATGAACGAGAAATTCGTTAAGTGGTTATTTTCATGCGATTGCACTGCAAATACCAGAAAAACCATAAATAAAATGGTATTCATAACAATCATAAACCGCGACCTGAACCACAAGGCAAACGACACCACCAACAAACTTTGAAGTGCAAAAAGACCGTAAGAATCGGGCAATCCGAAGATTCCGTAAATGACCACACTTAAGGTCAAAAATCCGTAAAGAACATAGATGGAAGCGATTAACCGGATGTCGGATTTTAAACGGAGCAATGCTGCATACAAAATACACAACACCGTTACGATCGCGGATATCGGCACATAATTGTTCTCGAAATAGGTAAGAAGAATGGTTGCAAGAATGACGGTAAAACCCAGCCCGTTCCAAATGATGGTAACAATGACCAATTCGCTGGAGATCGTTTCTTTTCGCGGAAGGATGGCAACGATTGAAAAGACAATTCCCGTGAGTATCGGGAAAATATACAAGCCGCTTACCGAAGCAACAAACTCCGGATTATTTCCCATAAAAGGATTATTGAGCAACCACACCAAATGAAGCAGGTAAACAAGAAAAATGAAGAACAAAGTAAGTTTTAACCAGGCAAAACGGCGATACAGTTCCAGCGTAAGAACAGCAACAATTGTTGCCAATATTGCGATTACCGCTGCTGAATCGAAAAACACTCCGGCCCCCATCAGCATAATCAAAGACAAGCCTGCCGTAATCTGCGACTTTTTACGAAAAGCAATGTACAGAAACACCAACGACACTAAAATCAACAATACAAAAGCGGGGATTTTATTTTGTACCAACGGATTTTCCTGGAAGAAATATAGCCGAAGCGTAAAAAAGTACAACAGAAAATGCCCGTTATACACCAGTAACTTCGAGATTACCGAAAGCGATTCCCGGATGTAATAGGCGCAAATATAAATCGAAGCTACTGCGGCAAAACCCACCAACATGGAAACAACCCGGTTTCCCGAATTCTGTAAATAATTGACGAGAAATATTAATCCCAGAAACAGGACGATATTTCCCAACCAGGCCATCCCGTATTCGCCAACACGAAATTCAATGGAGCCTTTGTTCTCAAATGGCAGCTTGATGTCTATCCCATCGTCTTGCGGAGGATGTTCCTTTTTTCTGGTGATAAACTCCCGAACACCGGCCTTTTCGAGCGATCGCTCAATGTTGGTCAAACGCTCGTTTAAAGCATCCAGTTCTTTCTTGAGACCTTCAAATCCGGGGGAATTTGATGTTTCTCCCTGCATGACCACTGGTCTGTGATTGATTTCTTTCCTTTGGAATTTCGCCAGAAAGCTTTACCCGATAAAAGCGCCGTTCATAAGCGCAACATCCCAGAACGTCAAAAACAACAAACTCAAAACTTTTTTGGGTTTGTTTTACGACCATTTCGTTTTCGGTAATACCAACATGTTCCGAAGAACCGGATTTTACTCATGTTGGCACACCTTCAACACCTAAAAAGATGTATCTATCTAAATGTAAGCATTTTATTACCTCAGACTAACATGCTCCACTTGACAAATATCAACGCCAAAGAAGATTTAATTCAGTAAGCGAGAAAGAGCTTCACAAGAAGAAATACTAAAAGCAAAATTACAATATATTAATTTTTAACTTTTATTAACTTTTTGATGTAAGCCCTTTAAAAATTACACTTTCATACACATTAAGTATTTTTTGTTTATTTATTTAAGAATTAAATTAAACATTTTTTGTTTAAAGTTGTATTAGCTAATGCTAAACAAAACAATTTAAACGAGCAGAGCAGAAAACTTTTTAATCACTTTAAATCAGAATCATGAAAACAAAAAATCTATTTAAGAATGCAAAAGCAGGTTTCAACTTGCTACTGATGCTCTTCTTCGCTATTGGAGTGGTATCACTAACATCTTGCGAAGACGATGACGAACCAATGCCAGAAGCCGAAATGGAAAAAACGATTGTGGATGTTGCAGCAGAAGCTGGGTCATTCCAAATATTGTTACAAGCTGCCCAAAAAGCAGGTTTGGCCAACTTCCTAAGTACGGAGAAAAACCTTACCGTTTTTGCGCCAACCGATGCTGCTTTTTCGACTTTGCTCGGAGATCTGGGCTTAAGTAGCCTTGACGATATCGACAATGCAACCCTTGCTTCTATTTTAACTTACCATGTTGTCAGCGGCATGGCTTATGCCAACACGCTCTCAACGGGCGTTCTGCCAAGCTTAAACAACAATTCTCCCGATCAAAAGCCACTCTCGTTAATGGTTAACATTGGAAACGATGTGATGATTAACAACGCAAAAGTTGCAGCTGCCGATGTAATGGCATCAAACGGAATCATTCATGTAATCGACAAGGTTTTACTTCCTCCTTCGGTTGTCGACCTTGCCACGTACTCCGGTAATTTTTCATCATTGGTAAGTGCTGTTGTGAAAGCCGATTTAGTTGAAGCTTTGAGCGGAGACGGACCGTTCACTGTTTTCGCACCCACCAACGATGCTTTCGCCGAGCTTTTTGCTGTCTTGGGAATTACCGGTCTTGATGAAGTAGCAATGAACGATCTTACCTCAATTTTAACCTACCATGTTGTTGGAGATAATGTATTGTCAACAGAACTATCAGCAGGAATGGTTGAAGCATTGTCCGGTGAATCATTCGACGTAACCACTGACGGCGGTGTTATCCTAAATGGAAACATTAAAGTTACAGCAACAGATATTCAGGGGACAAATGGCGTAATTCACGTTATTGACGCTGTTTTGGTTCCTCCAACTCAAAAGTCGAATACCATAGCTGATATAGCCGTGGCCAATTCGGAGTTTTCAATTCTGGTTGAGGCGCTCATGAAAGCTGACCTGGTAGGAGCGGTGTCGGATAAGGGGGCAGATTTGACCGTTTTTGCTCCAACCAACGATGCCTTTGTGGCGCTTCTTTCAGACTTGGGAGCCAGTTCATTGGATGATGTTCCTGTAGAAACACTGACCAACATTTTACTGTACCATGTCATTGGCAGTAAAGCCATGTCAACAGATTTAAGTAGTGGCTATTACCCCACACTTTCAACTTATAGCGGAAACAATATTTCGATGTACATCAAGGTTGACGACGGTGTTTACATCAACAAAAATACGATGGTTACCACCCCTGATATTGAAGCAGACAATGGGGTTATTCACGTAGTTAACAAGGTAATACTTCCGCCTTCGGTTGTAAACATCGCGATCGACAACAGCAATTTCAGCACACTGGTTGATGCAGTTGTTAAGGCAGGATTAGTGGACGCTCTTAGCGGGACAGGACCATTTACTGTGTTTGCTCCAACCAATGATGCATTTGCTGAACTGTTCAACACACTTGGAATATCTGGTATAGATGATTTAACAGCAGAACAGCTTACACCAATCTTAACCTACCACGTTGTTTCGGGCAATGTACTTTCAACCGACCTGAGCAATGGCACAGTAACGACGCTCAATACAGAGAACAATCTTACTATTGATCTCACTGCTGGAGTTAAAATTAACGATTCGAATGTAATTGCCGCCGACATACAGGCAAGCAACGGAGTGGTTCATGTAATCGATAAAGTATTGATCCCCGAGTAAAAAACAGAATGTCAGAAAAAAGCTATTTATAAATCATATTAAAAATTAACACGATGAAAACAACAAAACAACTTCTATCAATTGTATTGGTCACAGTATTAACTGTTTCCCTTAGCCTGAGTGCTAAAGCTAAAACCGACGGCGAAGCATCTTCCTCAACCGTCGTTGAAATAGCTGCCGGAAATCCTGATTTCTCCATTTTGGTGGATGCAGTAAAAAAAGCAGATCTTGCAGGTGCACTTAGCGCCGAAGGACCATTTACCGTTTTTGCTCCAACCAACGAAGCTTTTACCACCTTGTTTAAGCAATTGGGCGTCGACGGAATTAAAGATTTAACAGCTGAGCAGCTCACACCTATTCTTACTTACCATGTTGTAGCAGGGAAAGTAATGTCGGGCGATCTTTCCAATACTTCTGTTGCTACTTTGAACGGAAAGAAAATTAAGATCGATCTGACGAACGGAGTAATGATCAACGACAGTAAAGTTGTTACCCCTGATATTTCAGGGAAAAACGGGGTGATACATGTGATCGACAAAGTGCTGATTCCAGAGTAAATTATGACAGCCATGACATTTGCAAAAGGATTCCACCCGGAATCCTTTTATTTTTCACCTTTCACTGAACAAAACAGGAGAAACTTCCTTATTATGACAAGCTCATTTTCGTTTAATCTTAATTCAACTTGATTAAACAAAGTGCAACAATTACCTTTACAAAATATCAGAAGATCAGGAAAAATGAAAACAGCGGGTTATTCCATAAAAGACCTCGAAGTGCTCTCCGGAATTAAGATGCACACCATTCGGATCTGGGAGAAAAGGTATGAGCTTTTAAGCCCGAACCGCACAGATACCAACATTCGCCTTTACGACGATGAAGATCTGAAGCGACTGCTGAATATTTCGCTCCTGACAAAAAACGGCTACAAAATTTCGAAAGTCTCCCAATGGAATGACAACGAAATAAAAGACACTGTTATTAAGCTGGCATCCTCAAAAACTTCTTACTCCGACTACATCGACCGGTTTATGTTTCTGATGGTAGAATTAGACACGGTCGGCTTCGAGAAACTGTTAAATGAAGTACTTTCGGAATTCTCGTTTGAAGATGCACATTTCAATATTCTTTTTAAGCTGTTTGAGCGTGTTGGAACTTACTGGCAGGTTGGTTCTATTTTTCCGGCCCAGGAGCACTACGTCACCCATCTGTTTCGCCAAAAGTTAATTGCTGAAATTGACAAACTTGGTAGTTCGGAAGCCGGAAAGCGAACCATTTTGTTTTACCTGCCCGAAAACGAGTTACACGAAATGAGTTTGCTTTTCTACTCATACCTGGCACGAAAAAGTGGCTACAACGTTTTCTATTTGGGTCAGTCGGTTCCGTTTGAAGACCTTGAAAAAATAAGTACCGCCAAAGAAGTTGATTACGTTTTTACTGCTTTTGTCAACTCCATTCCTCCAGATGAACTGGAAGATTACCTGGTCCGACTCAGAGAGTGTTTTCCGAAACAAAAAGTATTTATTACCGGGCACCAGGTTCGGCAAAACAACCCGGCGCTGCCACGTAACTTCAAAACGGTAAAAGACCACCACGAATTCAAAAAATACCTGGGCTGACCGTGCAGAATTGTGTCGCACCGGAAAGCAAGCATTCCGATATCATCCCTTTTGTTAATTAATGTAAAAAGGACATAATGCGGTTTTTTTACCCTAAAATTTCATCCTATTTTTCATAAATTGCATCCCTGTAACTGAAACGAAAAGATGGAAAAGCTAAGTTGGACAAAGGATATTTTTGGGTCGAAGCTTGAAATCAGGCAGGGGGCGAGTAAAATCGGAAGCATTAACTGGGACAACATGCTCAGTTCGCAGGCACAGGCCATGATTAACGGCAAACTTTTTACGCTTAACCGCGAATTTTTTCTCTCGAAACTTGAGATTTACGACTCCAACAGCCAGTCGCTGCTCGGAACCATCATGATCAACTTCTTTAATACCCGCAGCGATGTGCTGATCAACGGGAAACGTTTTGAACTGGAAATAAAAAACTTCTGGCAATCGCGGTGGTCGTGGAAATTTAACGGCAACGACATTATCAGTTACACTTCTCACGAATTTGTTACCAAAGACAAAGGCACCATCGAACTAGCCACCCCCATTAACGACGAGGTGGAAATCCTCATTCTGCTGGGGCTGTTTGTGCGCAACCAGTTTATCCTCTTTATGTTGCTGATTCTGCTGATCGTAGTTGTGATAATCGTTTAAGCAAAAACCGTCTCTGCGTACAGAAACGGTTTAATATAATAGTGTAAGTTTCCTACCCGATTTAACTCGGCAAGAACCCTTACGGAAAAGCACCAACAAGAGTTGGCACTTGTATTTTTAGCGAATCTCAGAGCCGTTTTTCACCTTTTTATCAGGCGAAACAATCGACAGAGTCCCGTCAGCATTCTCCGCACAAAGAATCATTCCCTGTGATTCAATTCCTTTCAGGCTTTTAGGCGCCAGGTTCACCAAAATAGAAACCTGTTTGCCAATCAGTTCTTCGGGCTGGTAATATTCCGCAATGCCGGAAACCACTGTACGTTTGTCAATACCTGTATCGATTGTAAGTTTCAGCAGCTTCTTCGTTTTGGCCACCTTTTCGCACTCGATAACGGTTCCAGCGCGAACATCCATTTTGGCAAAATCATCAAACTCGATGTTTTCTTTGGCCGGAGCAGCTTTAGCCGTTGCCATTTCGTTGGCTTTCTTGGTATCTTCCAGTTTCTGAAGCTGGGTTTCGATCACACTGTCTTCAATTTTTTCAAAAAGAAGCTCGGGTTTGTTCACCTTATGACCAACCGGCAACAAGGCGGTATCGCCCAGTTTTTCCCAATCCATTTTCTCCAGGTTCAGGAAGCCGCGCAGTTTATCCATGCTAAACGGAAGGAAAGGCTCCAGGCAAATCGTCAAATTGGCAGTAACCTGCAAACAAACATTCAGGATGGTTTTTACCCGCTCAGGATCAGTTTTAATCACCTTCCAAGGTTCCTCGTCGGCCAGGTATTTATTGCCCAAACGCGCCAGGTCCATGGCATTTTTCAGCGCTTCGCGAATCCGGAAATTATCCAGGCTCTTCTCCACATCGGCTTTTATGGTGGAGATGGAAGCCAGTGTTTCTTTGTCAAAATCCGAAAGTTCCCCGGCTGCCGGAATTACACCCTCGTAATATTTTTGCGTAAGCACCAGTGCGCGGTTTACAAAGTTACCCAGCACCGCTACGAGTTCGTTATTGTTACGTGCCTGAAAATCTTTCCAGGTAAAATCGTTGTCTTTGGTTTCCGGCGCATTGGCTGTCAACACATATTTCAGCACATCTTCTTTTCCCGGGAATTCTTCCAGGTATTCATGCAACCAAACTGCCCAGTTTCGTGAAGTGGAGATTTTATCGTTCTCCAGGTTCAGGAATTCATTCGCCGGCACATTTTCAGGCAAGTTGTAGGTTCCTTCTGCTTTCAGCATAGCCGGGAAAATGATACAGTGAAAAACAATGTTGTCTTTCCCGATAAAATGCAACATCCGTGTTTCCGGGTCCTTCCAGTAAGTTTCCCACTCGGGTGTCAGTTCTTTAGTAGCAGAAATATAACCGATCGGTGCATCAAACCATACGTACAACACTTTGCCTTCGATACCTTCCACCGGCACCGGCACACCCCATTCGAGGTCGCGGGTAACCGCACGCGGCTGCAAACCTCCGTCAATCCACGATTTCACCTGGCCATAAACATTCGGTTTCCACTCTTTGTGGCCTTCCAGTATCCACTCGCGCAACCACGGCTCGTATTGGTCGAGCGGCAAATACCAGTGTTTGGTTTCCTTTAAAACCGGCTGGTTTCCGCTAAGGGTCGATGTTGGATTGATCAATTCAGTCGGGCTAAGCGATGTTCCGCAGCTTTCGCACTGGTCGCCATAAGCTTTTTCAAAACCACATTTCGGACAGGTGCCAATAATGTAGCGGTCAGCCAAAAACTGTTTGTTCTCCTCGTCGAAATATTGTTCCGATGTTTTTTCAATTAACTTACCCGTTTCGTAAAGCTTTCTGAAAAATTCAGAAGCCGTTTCGTGATGAATCTCCGAACTCGTACGCGAATACACATCAAACGAAATACCCAGTTTCTGAAAAGATTCCTTGATAATTTCGTGGTACCTATCTACAATATCCTGCGGCGTAACACCTTCATTTTTAGCCTTGATCGTAATCGGCACTCCGTGTTCGTCGGAACCGCCAATCATAATCACGTCTTCCTTTTTTAGGCGAAGGTAACGGGCATAAATATCAGCCGGAACATAAACTCCGGCCAGGTGACCGATGTGAATCGGGCCATTGGCATAAGGTAGCGCAGTGGTTATCAGCGTACGTTTGAACTTACTCATTCTGAATTATTTTGAAGATTCTTTGATTTCTTTTTCAGGGGGGCAAAGATAGTTGTTTTTCAGAACGTCAACAAAGACATTTTTTCAGAATCGATCGTGCAGATTTGTTTCACTTTGCCGGGTTAATTCATCCCCGTAAAAGAAAAATTCTTCGGTTGCTTCCTCAAAAATATAGCCACTGTCTCCGTCCGGTCCGTTGTAGCCCCGCGCACCGTCGAGTCCCCTTCTTCCGGAAAATCCGTTGGGATTACCGTTACCACCGCGGCCTCCCTGCCCTCCGGAACCCGCTAAACCTCCCGATCCTCCGTAACCACCGACTGTTTCCGCTTTAATATGATCGCGGTAAATACGAGCGTCATCGGTAAAATAGAGGTGAATATTTCCGCCAAAACCTCCCGGCGCCCCAAAGCCGCCGCTTCCTCCGAAACCACCGTCACCGCCGTCCTCTCCGGGCCCCTGACGCCGTTCCTGCACCTGGTATTCTTCTTCCACATCGCGGTAAACCGTTACTTCCTCTGAAACCTGTTCTCTTACCGTTTCCTCTTTTCCTTCGCTGTTGATAATCTTTTTCTCCACGGTTTTTGCCACGGTTTCCTTAAACGGCTTACGAACCATTCTTTTCTTCGTTACTGTTTCATACCACACACGGCCATCGGCTCCATTTCCTCCGCTGCCGCCGTTACCGCCATTTCCTCCGCCACCGCCGTTACCGCCCGCCGATTCAACATAAAAGCTTCCTCCATCGGGGTTGATTAAGTATTTGTACTCTTCTCCGCTGTTAAAATTCTGCGCATATACATACAACATATTGCACAACAAAGTGGAATCAAAATACATATCCGTCCAAACTCCAATGTCCGGCCCATCCTGACCGGGTTCACCATCCTGTCCGTGCCCGCCGTGTTCTCCGTTGTATCCCGAGCTTCCGCTGGTTCCGCTAAAACCACTAAAACCGCTTGATCCTGACATGCCACGGAGACCAAGACGATACGCGTGCCGGTAATCCAATGCCAGTGAAAATTCCTGGTATAATTCGGGGTTTTGTTCTGCCCAAACCAGTAAGCCTACCCGGTGATCAATCACCTTTTCAAAATCCGGTTCAATTTTAAATTTCCCTCTAGAAAAGGAGATTCCATCGAAATCCAGGTACGACGAGAAACGCTCAAAATTAGAACGCGTAACCTTTGTTTTCCTAACGACTCCGTTATTGTAAGTTGAGATTATTTCGCCTGAAAAAGAACATCCGGGCGCCCTATCAAACGCTGATACCGGTGAGAAATCAACCGCTACCTCATAATTCAAGGGCACCAAGAGCTCTTTTGCCAGTTGAGGTTTTTTATGCGGCCATACTTTTAATCGAACGTATTTACCTTTGGAAGGAGCCAGCTCAGCATTCACTTTAACTTTTCCAAACGAACGGCTCTCGCCCCCTACTACTTCCACTTCGTATTTCCAGCCAAAAAGCAAACCTCCGCCGCTATCCCAGGCTTTTATTTTATCGCCTTTTTTTCCATAGGCAACCACTCCAACCGAAAACGTTTCTCCGGGAAGTACCAGTTGATTTTTATCAAAAATAATTTGAATGGAATCGATCTTTTTTGCAAATATTCCGGCTTCTGACCGTTCAGTTGCTATCAATGCCAACAGCATCAACAACCCTGCAATGCGTAAGTAATTGTTTTTCATGGCTAGTCGTTTTTTTGTCAAACGGTCTTAACATAAATTCAAAAACTGTTCCGCAATTGGTATTTCTTCAGCGATCGCTTACCTTCGCGTTTTTTTAACAATGATACAATTCACTCACATCATTTTCGATCTCGACGGTACCCTAACCGACAATACCCAGGGGATTATTAATTCGTTGAAATATGCCTTCAATCGCTTGCAAATCGACGATTACCCGGAAGACAGACTGAATGATTTTATAGGGCCACCCCTGCAATGGGGTTTCAGTCAGCTGTTTGGGCTAAACGAACGCAATACCCGGCTGGCCGTGGAATATTTCAGGGAATATTACAGCGAAAATGGCTGGCACCAGAACATGCCTTACAACGGGATACAGGAAATGATGGCCGAACTCGACAACCAGGGAAAACGCATGTACATTGCCACTTCAAAATTCGAAAAATACGCGGTTCGGATTATGGAGCATTTTGAAATGGATAAATACATACTTCAGGTAAAAGGTGCCGACTACAAGGGAGAGAAAGCCAGCAAGACACAGATTATTACAGATCTTTTACAGATGCAGCAACTGGCTCCGTCTGAAGAGATTGTTATGGTGGGTGACACTTTGTTCGATATTGAAGGCGGAAAACAAAACGGTTTGTCAACCATTGCAGTTGCCTACGGTTTTGGCAAAGAGCACGAGCTAAAAGCGGCACAACCCGATTTTTATGCCGAAGATGTGGAAGAACTTTATGACTTACTGATTCGTTAATAAAAACTGTATCGAATACGATTCAACAATCCTAAAAAGCATTTGAAATGTTGAAAAAACTGATTCTTTTCTCACTGATTATTGCCTTTTTTTCCTCGTGTGAGAATCAGGCAAAGAAAGACGACCACACCCTGAAAACATTGAATGAATACCTTCATGCTTCTCCGGATAAGATTTTGGAACTGCAAAGCGAAATTTCTGCGCAAGCTGCCAAACAAGCAGAACAGGAAATTCACTCGTTTATTGAGAACAAGCTAAAAACAGTTTACCGGGCCGAATGGGACAGCATGAAACTGGTTTACAACGACAAAGAACTACGATTTAAATACCGGAAGTTTGGTGAAAAACCGCCACAGGGCTGGAGTTTGTATATTTCGATGCATGGCGGGGGAAATACCGCTCCTGAAATGAACGACCAGCAATGGGAAAACCAGATCAACCTGTATCGCCCAAAAGAAGGAATTTATTTGGCACCACGGGCGCCCACCAACACCTGGAACCTTTGGCACGAGTCTCACATCGACGTACTTTTTTCGCAGCTCATCGAATTGGCCGATGCTTTTGAAGACATCAATACCAACCGGGTTTACCTGACCGGATATTCTGCCGGAGGAGACGGAACTTACCAACTGGCGCCCCGAATGGCCGATCAGCTGGCGGCTGCCGCCATGATGGCCGGACATCCAAACGATGCTTCACCGCTTGGCCTGCGCAATCTTCCTTTTGCCCTTCACATGGGAGCTGAAGACGGTGCCTACAACCGGAACAAGATCGCCGCAGATTGGAAGATCAAACTCGACTCTCTGCAGAAACAGGATCCGGAAGGCTATATTCACGATGTGCAGATTCACGAAGGTAAAGGCCACTGGATGGATCGAAAAGATACGGTTGCCATCAACTGGATGGCACAGTTTACCCGCAATCCGTTCCCGCAAAAAGTGGTCTGGAGACAAAGCAGTGTAACGCACGATCGTTTTTACTGGCTGGCCGTTCCGGCCGGAAGTGCGCAAAAAGATGCCGAAGTAATAACAACAGTAAACGACCAAACCATTACCATTGAAAAAGCAGAATTGGTGGACACTTTATTGATCCGTTTAAACGACACGAAGATAAACCTCGATCAAAAAGTAAAGGTGTTTTATAACGGCCAGCTTTTGTATGACGCAGTTCCTGTCCGCAATGTGGCAACCATCTGGAAATCGCTCTCCGAAAGGAACGATCCGGAACAGGTATTTTCTGCACAAATTGAGGTACATTTGAAGTAAACTTCTTTCTATGATTCAGCCATCACCCATCCAACCGGGATCAAAGATCCGCATTGTTTCTCCTGCCGGAAAGATCAGTGACCAGTATGTTTTGCCGGCGGCAGAATGGTTGCAGGACCAGGGCTACCGGGTGGAACTGGGCCGGCATGTTTTTTCCAGCTACTATCAGTTTGCCGGTACCGACGCACAGCGCTACCACGACTTACAGGAAGCCCTGAACGCCCCTGATTGCGATGTGATTCTTTGCTCGCGCGGAGGTTACGGAACGGTTCGAATTATTGATAGACTTGATTTTACCGGTTTTCTGGAATCGCCTAAATGGCTGGTTGGCTTTAGTGATATTACGATTCTTCACTCCTGCCTTAACAATTACGGAGTTCCCACCATTCACGGGGTAATGCCGCGGTATTTTATGGATGAATCGGGGCAGCCCGGCGAAAACCTGCAAAGCCTGATGCAGCTGATCACCGGAAACGGCGCTCACTATTCGATCCCGTCACCGGAAGCCAACCGGAAAGGCAAAATAAAAGCCGAATTGGTGGGTGGCAACCTGTCGATCATCAGCAGCTTGCAGGGAACCAGTTACGATCTGGACACCGACGGTAAAATACTTTTTCTGGAAGACATTGATGAATTTCTGTACCATACCGACCGGATGATTCACCAGTTAAAATTAAGCGGAAAACTGGATAAACTGGCCGGACTTATTTTGGGCGATTTTACCGACATGAAAGACAATGAATCGCCTTTTGGAAAAACAGTACAGGAAATTATCTGCGAGGCGGTGGAAGATTTTTCCTATCCTGTTTGCTTTGGATTTCCGGCAGGTCACGACAAACGCAACCTGGCACTGATGTTTGGGAAAGAATGGGAGCTGAATGTAGGACATGAAACTACAACACTAAATCATTAAATATAATGCGATTACAAATCGCATATCCCTTTTTACAACTTTGAACACTGAACTTTAAACTCTAAAATCAACACATGGTTAGCACCCGCGAATTAGGAGAAATTGCTGAAGGCCTGGCAGTACAGCACCTCGAAAAACTGGGCTGTCAAGTACTGGATCGCAACTGGTACCACGGGCACCTCGAACTCGACATTATTGCCCGCGATGCCGATGAGCTCGTAATTGTGGAAGTAAAAGCCCGCTCGGGCTTGCGCTACGAACACCCTTCGGAAGCCGTTACAAATACGAAAATAAAACGGATTGTTGAAGCCGCTGATGCCTACATCATTCAAAATGACATTGAGTTGGATACCCGTTTTGATGTTATCACCGTAATTTTTGTTGACCAAAAATTTGAGCTGGAACATTTCAAAGATGCTTTTTATCCTACCATGTAAACAAATTAACAATCTGCCGCTTCGCCCTTCTTCCATCATTTTTAAGTTATACTTATTCTGCTAAATTTAGGCTTTCAAAATATTTGGTATGAACATCGAAGAAGTCAGGGAATATTGCATTGCCAAAAAGGCGGTAACCGAAAGTTTTCCGTTCAACGAAACCACGCTGGTTTTCAAAGTCATGAACAAAATCTTTTGCCTGCTCAGCCTTGACGACATTCGGATCAGTCTTCGGAACGATGCCGAAAAAAACATCGAACTCCGCGCACATTATCCGGCCATCATTCCGGGCTATCATCTAAACAAACAACTTTGGAACACCATCGAACTGAACGGAACCGTACCAACAAAATTATTGTGCGAACTGATCGATGAATCCTACGAAATCATACTAAAGAGCTTACCCAAAAAATTACAGGAAGAATATAAAAACTCATAAGCATGTCGAAAATACTATCCCTTCTTATTGCATTATTATTCATCAGTCCCGTCGTTTTAAAAGCCCAGGACGAGCAAGAAAGTTTCACGATTGTAAAAGAAATAAAACACACCCCCGTAATAAACCAGGGCAGTACCGGAACATGCTGGAGTTTTGCCACCACCAGCTTGCTGGAGTCGGAAATTATGCGGAAAGGATTCCCCGAAACCGATCTTTCGGAGATGTTTTTTGTGTACCACACCTACGAAAACAAAGCAAAAAATTACCTGTTTTTTCACGGAAATAACAATTTCAGCCAGGGCGGACAAGCACACGACGTGATGAATGTACTGCGGGAATACGGCATGTTAACATTTGATGCTTTCCCCGGCGAAATGCAGGATGGCCGCTACAAACACCGCGACCTGGCAGCTCAGCTCGAATCGGAAGTAAAGGCACTCAACAAAAAGAAAAGCGACGAGTTTGACGCTTCGAACCTAAAAACACTGGAGCCCATTCTCAAAAAAGGACTGGGAAAACTGCCGGAGAAAATTAAAACCGATGATGGAAAACTCACAGCAGCGGATCTACGTGATCATTTTAAACTGAATCCGGAAGATTACGTTGAACTGACATCGTACACCCATCACCCGTTTTACCAGTCGTTTGCCCTGGAAGTGCCCGACAACTGGTCGCACGACCTGTACTACAATTTACCCATCGACGAACTGATGGAAGTGATGGATCATGCCCTGAACAACGGTTACAGCGTCTGCTGGGACGGCGATACCAGTGAAAAAAACTTTCAGCACAAAAAGGGAAAAGCCGATCTTCCGGAAAAACAAATCGGAAAAGTGGACCAGCAACTTCGCCAGGAAACCTTTTACGACCGCTCAACCACCGATGATCATTTAATGCACCTGGTGGGTATTTCAAAAGACTCCAACAACAGAAAATGTTATTACACCAAAAACTCGTGGGGCCCCGACAGCAATGAATACGGCGGATATTTACACATGACAGAAGATTACGTACGTTTAAAAACCGTTGCCATTCTGCTTCACAAAGATGCCATTCCGGCGACTATCAAAAACAAACTAGGACTCTGATTATGCGTGAATTTAAACTCACAGAAGACTACATTGAGCTGGTGAAGCTATTGAAGTTGCTCAGGATTGCTCAAACCGGTGGCCACGCCAAAATAATCGTTGAAGAAGGCGAGGTAATCCGTAACGGAGAACCCGAATACCGGAAACGCGCGAAACTGGTAAAAGGAGATATTATTGAGGTGGCAGGAGAAACTATTAAAGTGACCTGAACTCTTTTCAGGAAGCCTCGGCAACCAGCATCAGGGCTTCCTGGCGTAAAATGCCGGGCAACTCCAACTGGCGGCGTTCGATGCTTATCAGCCACATTTTAATTTCATCGTTTTTAAGGGTATACAAAACATCGCGGAATTCATCGATCTGTGCATCGTTGTATGCATTGGCGGCAATGCCCTGAAAACGGTCCAGCTCCTCATCTTCGAAATACACAATCTTTTCCGGATTTTGCAGCATCTCTTCCACTTCGCAAACCTCGTGGGCCCCGCAACAATCGGTCGGGATGTTTACGCTTTCTTCCTCCGGAGCCTCTTCTTTGTTTTTTCCTGAAAACTTATTGCTGAGCCAGGTAACAAGGGCAACCAAAACCCCCAGTGCCAGTAGAATTCCGAGTATAATTTTCATGACAATCCTTCAAATTTTGTACTTGAACAACAATTCAAAAACAGATTTGATTAAAGTCTTTGATTTTTGAGCCCACAAATGTAATCGATTTTTCACCGACAACTACTGCGAAAAGTTATTTCCCTGATAATGTTCTTGTTTTATTTACAAGCGCTAAGTCATTCGGCCTCAAGCGGCAAAAGAAAAAGGCCGCCGGATACTAACCGACAGCCTTTCACTCCTAACCTGGATAAAGATTATTTCTGAATATGTACATCCATTTGCGGGAAAGGAATGTTGATTCCTTCTTCAGCAAAGGCTTTGTAAACTTTTTCGTTAATGTCAAAGAAAATTCCCCAGTAATTAGCAGCGTCGGCCCAAACACGCACCACCAGGTTTACCGAACTGTCAGCCAATTCGCTTACGGCAATAAACGGCTCCGCCGGATCATTGATAATACGGCTGTCGTCTTTTATCAATTTCAGCAATACTTCTTTGGCTTTATCAACATTGTCGCCATAGGCTATCCCAAAAACAAAATCAACACGTCTTTTCGCTTCGGCCGAATAGTTGACCATTGATCCGGTTGAAAGACCGCCATTTGGTATAATGATCGTCTTATTATCCGGTGTTTTAAGAATGGTGTTGAAGATCTGAATCTCGCTCACACTTCCTGCATGTCCCTGCGCATCAATGTAGTCGCCCACTTTAAATGGTTTAAAAGCCAGAATCATCACACCACCGGCGAAGTTTTGCAGCGTGCCCGAAAGCGCCATGCCAACCGCCAAACCGGCTGCACCTAAAATGGCTATAAAAGAAGTCATCTGCACTCCCATCATTCCAATTACGCTTACCCACAACATAATCTTTAAACCAATTCCGATCATGCTGTTGAGGAATCCGCGCAACGACGGATCGACGTTTCTTTTTTCAAACCGCTTTCTCAAAGCACTGCGAATGATCGAGATCACCCACATACCCACAATCAGGGTTATGATGGCACCAATCAATTTCGGGCCGTACACCACTATCAGATCATAAATCTGTTTCGAAATGTTTTCCAGGTTCTCCATATTTTCCATAAAATGTATTTTACTGTTTTTTACTAACTCAAACTACAAATTCTTTTAGAGAAAGTTCATAAAAAAAGGGATCCAATTTCTTGAGATCCCTTCTATTCACATAAATTTAAACTAGTTACTCAGATAAATTAACTCTCCCCGTAAATAATGGAGAGTGTCGTTTACGCTTCCAAATTTGCTTATTTCCTCATCCTTCACCGAGATATTAAATACACGTTCCAGATAATAAGTAAAAATGGTCCAGTCAACTTTGTCAAACTTCAGATCGTCGATAAATGTAGCGGTCAGGCAGATGTTTTCTTTTGTAACACCTGTTTTCCGCAAAACCCTGTAGAGGTTTCTTCTTATCGATTTCTCTGCCGGAACATCTGTCTTCATATTGCTTTTTTAAAATTCGAACAAATGAATTTTCGGGTCAAAATTATAAATAATCCATCAGTTCTCTATACTTTTTACGAAATAAATTCATTTTTACTTCGGAACGAGAAACACACGAGGAAAAATTTTCTCCATCACAAGGGATCAGAAGCCAAACGACTGTATATCTTCAAGTTCAAATAACTCTTACCATGCAGTTCCCCGGCACGCTCGGTCCCCTCCAATGTAAAGTTGAGTTTGCGTGGAATGGCCTCGCTTTTCAGGTTGCCCTCTGCCACCTTAATTTGGACCCTGTTTAGTTTTAGTTTCTGAAATGCATACGAGAGCAGTTTTTGCACACAGGCCCCAATAATTCCCTTCCCTTGCATGGGCTGCGCCAACCAGTAACCGATTTCAGTTTTTTTGTTAATCCAATCGGTATCTTTAAAACCCACCAGACCGGCAAACGCCTCGTTGTACCAGATACTAAAAATCTCGTCCTTCACATTTTCCGGCGAACTGATACTTTCGATAAATAACTCAGTGTCCCTCACCTTTTTTGTGAAATTCACAAAAGGCAGCCATTCTTTCAGGTATTCACGGTCGCGCTCGATGGTTTGAAAAATAACCGGAGCCATGGACGTTTTTACCTTTTCAAGCCTGATTTTGTCGTTAATTCGAATGTGTTCCATGGGCTAATTCGCGTAAATCAAGTAAAAAAATCTGCTGTTTGAACGACTTTGTTTCCTCGCAGGAAATCAGCACCGTATCCTTGTTCAAAAAGCTAACTCCTTCGGCCTGGGCTCTGTCGAGGTTCTCCAGGTAAATGCATTGGCTGTTTCCCTGTAGAAAAGCGGTGCCTTCAAAATCAGTAAACAGCCACAAATAAGTTTTCCAGTTCTCGTACTGCAACAACGCCAGTGTTTTTCCGTCGGGGCTAAAATCGGCACCCGTTACCAGGCCACGCGTATTAAACGACTCATCGGACTGCAGTTTGTATTTCCCACTCTTAACCGGCAGCTGGTAATGTTCCGTAATACGGTCTTTCCAGTTTTTACTGAAAAGCTGCAACTTTCCGTCGTAAAAAGCCATGGCTTCGCAATCAAAAGGGGTTCCGTTTACCGGCGAAGCAAACGATTGCTGGCTTTCGTATTCAAAGGCAATTTGCTCTGCTTTAACTTTCTGATGTCTTTCGTTGTGAATGTCTTCTTTTCTGATTTTATAAACACGCAGGTTTTGCCTGTCGCCCCGGTTGTTTCCAAAATCTCCGATATAAATGTGTTCTTCATCCTGCGTAATCGATTCCCAGTCTTCGTTTCCGGAATTTTCTATTTCAACTTCCATTACCAGACCGCCGCCTTTATCACAGGCGTACAAAACGTTTTTGCCGCCACTGTCGTTAAATCCCCAAAACAGGTCGCGGTACACCAACAACCCGGACATTTCCATAAGGGACTCGGGCAGTTCAGGAATAAACGGCTGAACCTTTGCAATAGCCGTAACAAACGAAACGTCAGCCTTCGTCCCCTCGTTTCCCTGCGCAAACCCCCTATCGGAAAAAAACAGGAACAAGATCGACAAATGCAAGAGTATTCTGGTCATCTTTATATCTTTACAGGAATTTTAAGAAGTGGGTCAAGTTAAACAAATTATCATTCAGATGAAGAAGTTTGCCGTTTTAGTGTTCATTTTGCTTGCCGGTCTGGGCATCTCGTGCAGCCATGCCAATAAGGCATCGAAAGAAACGCGTGTATTGATTAAAACTGATTTTGGCAATATCACGGTTAAGCTTTTCGACGAAACGCCGGAACACAAAAAAAACTTTTTGAAACTAGCCGAAGAGGGATATTACAATGGCCTTCTCTTTCACCGGGTAATGCAAAACTTTATGATCCAGGGCGGTGACCCGGATTCGAAAAATGCTGCTCCGGGTGCCCGTCTTGGTGCCGGCAACCCGGGTTATACCATTCCGGCCGAATTTGTACCCACATACTTTCACAAAAAAGGTGCTTTGGCTGCAGCCCGTACCGGAGGTCCTTCCAACCCGGAGAAACGCTCCAGCGGATCGCAGTTTTACATTGTTCAGGGAGAGGTTTTTACTCCCGGAAAACTGGACACAATGGAAATGATGATGAACAGCCGGACTAAAAACCAATTTTTCCAGGACCAGTTCAAGGCATCCAGCGAACAGCTTGATGAATTCCGGAAAAACAACGACCAGGCAGGTTTTAATGTCTGTGTTGCCGAAATTCGCGCAAAGGCCGATAGTTTATGGACTACCCACAATAAGCAATCGTTTACACCCGAGCAACGCGAAGCCTATACCACCATTGGCGGCTATCCTTCGCTCGACGCGGAATACACGGTATTTGGCGAAGTTGTGGAAGGGCTGGACGTGCTGGATAAAATTGCCGCTGTAGAAACCGACCCGAATAACCGGCCCAAATCAGATATAAAAATGGAGGTAGAGGTAGTAAAATAAGGTATGATCAGATTTAGTTTAATTCTTTTATTCGTTTGTCTTTTAAGTTCGTTTTCGCAGGCGCAGTCAACCGTAGTGGAGATTTCCACCAATGTGGGTTCCATGAAATTCAGGTTGTACGACGACACGCCCAAACACAAGAATGCTTTTATTGAGTTGGCCCAAGAAGGTTATTACGACGGAACTCTCTTTTACCGCGTTATCCAGAATTTTCTGATCCAGGGAGGTTCCAAAAGCTCGAGAAATGCTCCTCCCGGGAAAAGAATCGGATACGGTGATCCCGACAAAACTGTCGACGACGAAATTCTGTCAAAATACTTTCACAAAAAAGGGTCGCTTTGTGCCCCGCGCCAACCCGACGAAGTAAACCCCTTTAAACAATCCGACATCTCTCAATTTTTTATTGTAAAAGGAAGTGTGATCACCGAAGGAGCACTCGACACCATGGAACTGGCTGTAAACCGTCCCATCCGAAACAAAATCATCCAAAAATACATGACACCCGAGGTGCGGGAAGAACTCAAACAGCTAAAAGAGGAAAAGAAAGTAAGCGAGTTTCGGGCACTGGCCGATCAGCTTAAGGCCCAGATTGAAACGGAATATGCCCTCGACCCGGATGTTTTGACTTTTTCAGATGCTCAACGTAAGGCTTACACTACCGTTGGCGGCTACCCCGAACTGGATGGGAAATACACGATTTTTGGTGAGTGCATCGCAGGATTTGATGTGATCGATAAGATTGCCGCATTGAAAACTGACAGCAATAACCGGCCGTACACCGATGTTGTTATTAAAGTAAATATTCTGGATGAATAGAACAGTTGCCATATTTGTGTTAGCCATTTTCCTGGCTGCCTGCGGGGGAAAAGAAAAGAAAACGCAGGAAGTTGAACAAGAGAAAGCAACCCCGCAAACGGAAGCTCAGCAGGATAACAGTGAATGGGAGACAATCCACGCTTCGATAGCCTCCATTGAATCGTTTGACGGAACACGGATACTGGAAACCGGGCAGGGCTTTTTTGTGGGCGAAAATCTGCTGGCAACCAAGTATTCGCTGGTAAGCCAGGCAAGCAACGTAAAAGTGAAACCTTTCGACGAAGACAAAACATACACGGCAGATAAATTTGTGGCTTTCGACCGCATCAATGATCTGATCATCCTGCAGGTGGAAGGCATCAAACGCACTCCGGTCCAGCTTTTTGAAGGAAGCCTTCCCAACTTTACAAAATCGATGTATGTGGCACCCAAAACGGGCAAAACCATTCAGCTTTTCTCCGGAAAAGTGCTGAATCTGGCCAACGTAAAAGGAAGCAAACTTTACCGCCTCTCCAATGTGATCCGAAAATCACAGTTTGGCACCCCTATTTTTATCGAAAGCAAAAAAGCCATTGGTGTGGCCTATTCTGCAACGGTTGATTTTGAACAGCAGAGCTTCGCCATTCCTGCCATGTTTATTTCCGACATGCTGAAAAAGCAAAAAACACAACCCGAGTCGCTGGCGGCACTAAGCGTAAGTACCAATGCCGAAACAGCCGCAGAAAATGCCAAAATAAAGGGGCTTGTGCTTGAAACCGATGCCGGGAACATTACCATTCAACTGTTTAACGAAACACCTGAATACCGCGACAATTTTATCCGTCTTGCCAAAGAACACTATTTCGACAGTTTACTCATTCACCGGGTCATTTCCAACTTCGGGATACAAAGTGGCGCCGCTGACACACGCTATGCTCAACCCGGCGAAAGTGTGGGCTGGAAAGGCCCGGGCTATACGATTCCGGCGCACATCGTTCCCGGATTGTACCACAAACGGGGCATGATCGGGTCACCGCGAAAGCCGGATACACAAAACCAACGCCGCCGTTCCGACGGATCGCAGTTTTACATCGTTTCCGGAAGAAAATATTTCGACAATGAATTGGACGAGCTCGAAAAGCAAAACAATTACCAATTCTCGGCAGAGCAGCGCCAGGTGTATAAAACCGTGGGAGGCGCACCGCATCTCGACGGTTCGTACACCGTTTTCGGGAAAGTCACCTCCGGAATGGATGTAGTGGACAAGATTGCCAAAGTGGAGACCGATCAGCGCTGGCGACCGGTAAAAGACATCCGGATCAAACAGGTACGAATACTAAAATAAATCGGCCATTTCCATCCCGTCTTCCAGCCAGAGGACTTTTAACCCGGTCTCTTTTGCAGCAGCTATGTTCTTTTCCAGGTCATCAACAAACAATGTCTCTGCCGGATTGACTTGCGCCAACTCTATCACTTTTCCAAAAGAAGCCGGATCCGGCTTACGCTTTCCAATCTCGTGCGAGTAAAAATCCTTTTCAAACAACGAGGGAAACGCAAATCCGAATTTCTTTTCGAAATCGGCATGCATATGCGAAATATGAATGGCATTGGTGTTACTGAAAAGAAAAACCCTGTATTTCTTCCGAAGTTCCTTTAGCGCCTCAACTCGCTTCCGGGGAACATCGCCAATCATGGCACACCAGGCCATGTCAATCTGCTGATCCGATGCATCCGGGGTGTTCAGAATCTCCCGGACCTTTTCCCTAAATCCCGCGGGAGATATCTCCCCTGTTTCCAATTGATAAAACGCCGGATCGGCATAAGCCTGCTGCCGGTTAAGCACATTCCGGCTTAAACCCAGTTCGTGGAATGCCCGGATCGAAGCATCAAAATCAAGGTTCAGCAATACTTTTCCCAAGTCAAAGATTATGTTTTGGATATTCGAGAGGTCTGTCTTCATTTTTTGTCAAATTTATAGACAAACGAAGATAGGCATACAAAGGTATTTTTTAACAATACTCTCAGACTTTTAAACAATTTTCGCTCAGAAAAACACCCGTTTCTTTTTCCAGTCTGCTTATAAATAAGTTAAAATCAACTCATTTACATAATTTCCCTGATTAAAAATTTGGAAATCTCGCCGCAGAGTCTTTATTTTACCAGCACAAACCCTTATTTTTTATCTTTTTGTTTTTTATTATGGGCAGCTTTTTGGACAAGAGTTGCCCCCTTTTTGTATATATGCGAAAGAGTTTGCATAAAAGAAATTACAAAGCGACTACTTATTGAGAGAACCATAAAGATCTGAGCAGCGTTGCATAAACACTGATTCAGCCGCCTGAGAGGGCATTTTTTATCGGGAAAATAAAAAATTAATGAATGTATGAAGAGCAGGTTTATCCTGCTCTTTTTATTTATAGTCGTTTAAAAGACAGGAAGCAGTAAACCGGATCGTGTCGGAAAGCGGCGTATAATCAAAATCCAAGGTCCGGGTTATTTTTGATCCGTCGTAGTTATGAAGCTCGTTTCTTCCGGTAGCCACTTCGCGTGTAATGGCAGCCGGTTTTCCTGTAAAAAGACTCCCAACGGTAGCAGCACGCCAGGCAATGCCGGTCATAAAATCGGATGCAAAAACCGAAGGCCTTGGTTTATCGAGTGCATCCGCAATCTGGAAAAAGACGTTTTGGTAACTCAGATTCTCTGCATTTAACAAATAACGCTGGTTTTTACATTTCTCAAAATTTTCGGGAGCCATCGATGAAACCATTGCCCGCACCACGTCTCTTACATCCACAAAACCGGTAGTGCCTTTCGTATAGAATTTCATTCCGTCCCAAATGGTTTTAAAAAACTTTGCACTGCCACTTTCCCAGTTTCCGGGGCCAAAAATAATCGACGGGTTAACGATCACCGCATCCATACCTTCTTCTATTCCGCGCCAGATTTCGGTTTCAGAATGAAATTTACTATCCGAGTAAGCCGACATTTTCTTCGAAGGGACCCAATTGGTCTCCTCGGTAACCGGCTCACCGTTTTCCGCCTTTCCGAGAGCCGCAATCGAACTCACATGGCAAATCTTTTTTACACCGTTTGCCAAAGCTGCATTTACCAAATTGGCGGTTCCTTCCACATTGGAGTGGATCATTTCCTGCCGCTCCTTTTTCCGAAAGGAAACGATGGCAGCACAATGGTAAACCTCAGTAACACCTGCCAGAAGCGGCTCCAGCGAATAATAATCCAGAATATCCGCGTTTACCCATTCAATCCGGTCAAACAACTGCTGTGGATTTTCAACATAACAGGAGAATGTTTTTATTACCTGTTGCAGGTTGCTTGTTTCCCTCTTTAGTGCGCGCACCTTTTTCCCCTGCCTGGTAAGCTCCAAAAGCAGGTGTGCTCCTACCAGTCCGGTTCCTCCTGTTACAAATATCATAGAAAAATACTTTAGCTATTCCACGGAGTAATGGCTTTTGCTCCAAATTCCTTTGCTCCGAGAGCACTGATGTGCACCTTGAAAATCCCAACGTTTTTTACAGCCGGTGTTCCAAATTTAAATTCGCGGTCGCTGTATTGCTTCATCAGCAGTTCGAGGCACCGGTACTTCTCGTCAAAATCGTCAATAAACTCCACCGTTCCTTCCAGTACCACCGATTTCGATTTCACCCGGTAACTACACCCCACCTGAACATCCTGCCACGCCAGCTCTTCTCCCAGCGTCCAATTAATGCAAACGTTCGGATTTTTCTGAATGCTTTCCCACATGCGGCCTTCCTGCGCCGAATGCAAAATGACCACCTCCCCGTCCAAGGCAAAATTCATGGGTAACACATACGGCTTATCGTCCACCGACGTGGCCAGGTAGCAGGTCTTGCAGGCACGAATCACCTCTTCAATCTCGTCTTTTTTCTCAATATTATATGTTCGCATTATCCGGTCAGTTTATTATTCGGTTTCCCAACTGGCTCGAGAGAGACTTTTCAACCCGCTTCAGGTTCATATACAAGGATTGCTCTTCAATTACCCGTTCAAAATCCCCGGCGGCGTTTGCCTCATCAATTGCCTTTTCAATTCCCGACAACATGGCTTTTACCTTGCTCAGTTTGTATTCATTTACAATGCGCGGAATCAGCAAATCCAGAATATCCTCCTCTTTTTCGGTGAAAGCACCAGCCTTTGTCCAGCGCTTACTTTCAATGTATTTGTCTGAAAGCAAATCGGTGGCCAGCTTGCTTACCTCCCCGTTGGGGTGATAAATAAAGTATTTCCACGAATCGAAGGCTTCATTTTCAATATTGTCGGCCATTTCGTAAAAGATCTTCTGAAACAAAGGGTTTTCTGAAACCAGTTCATCTTCTTCGATTTCAGCCACCATAAAATCTTTCACGGAAACCGCTACTTTTTCGTCGCTGTCTTTTTCCTTGAAATAAATGAGGGCATTGGCGTGTTTTAACAGAAAGCGCAAAAATTCCAGTTCCTCCGTTTCAAAACCGGAAGGTACCGGTGTCGCCGTAATGGCAACCTTGGGAGCCGGACGCGACTGTTGCTCCCTTGTCTCCCGTTTTTGAAAATCGTCGTTTTGCTTCTGCTTCTGTTTGCGTACCTCGTTGTACAACACCTCCTCGTCCACTCCCAGCAGGTTGCTGCAATCCTTGATGTACACCGACCGCGTAATGGAATCGGGAATAACAGCCACCGAACGGATCACATCGCTGATCAGCCTTGCACGAGCGATCGGGTCATTTTCGGTGTCCTTCATCAAAAGCTGCGTTTTGAAGCGGATGAAATCGGTTTCGTGCTCCTTGATGTACTCCAGAAAAGCACTGGCTCCCATTTTCTTGGCAAACGAATCGGGATCTTCTCCATCGGGCAAAAGCAACACTTTTACGTTCATCCCCTCCTCCAGCACCAGGTCGATCCCACGCAGCGAAGCTTTGATACCGGCTGCATCGCCATCATAAATAATGGTGATGTTGGGCGTAAACCTCCTTACGAGCCGGATTTGTTCGGCAGTAAGTGCGGTACCAGAGGAAGCCACCACGTTTTCAATACCCGCCTGGTGCATCGACAAAACATCGGTGTATCCTTCTACCAGGTAAGCTTTGTCGGTTCGTGTCATTTCACGCTTCGCCTGATAAATGCCGTACACCACCTTGCTTTTGTGGTAGATTTCCGACTCGGGCGAATTGAGGTACTTGGCCGTTTTCTTATCATCTTTCAGAATACGGCCTCCAAAAGCAATTACCCGGCCTGCGAGGTTGTGAATCGGAAAGATCACCCTTCCCGCAAAACGGTCGCGCAACCAGTCTTCGCGTTTGATGGTAAGTCCTGTCTTCTCCAGGAAATCGATCTTGTACCCTTGTTTGAGTGCCGCATCGGTAAACGGTGTCTTCCCGTCGGGAGCATAACCCACCTCAAACTTTTTCATTGTTTCGTCGCGAAAACTGCGCTCCCTGAAATAACTCAACCCAATGGTACGTCCTTCGTTTTCTTCCCACAAAAAACGGCTAAAAAACTTCTGTGCAAAACCCGAGACGATCATCAAACTTTCACGTTCGTCTTTTAACTGTTTTTGCTCTTCGGTTTCCTCCTCCTCTGCAACCTCAATGCTGTACTTTTTGGCCAGCCATTTGAGTGCTTCCGGGTAACTCAGACTCTCGTGTTCCATGATGAAGTTCACGGAGTTACCGCCCTTTCCGCAGCCAAAACACTTAAAAATGCCCTTGGCCGGAGAAACCGTAAACGAAGGTGTTTTTTCGTTATGAAACGGACACAATCCCAGCATGTTAACACCCCGTTTCCGAAGTGTTACAAACTCGGATACCACATCCGAAATCTCGGCTGCATCCAGTATTCGTTCTATGGTAGCATGATCGATCACGAATGCAAATGTAGAGATTTCAAATTAAGATTCCGGTTAATTTTATGAACACAGGGAAGGACGGGAAGCAAAAATCTGCCCTTACCACTTCAGAGCCTGCCCGAGTCGCCTCCGAACCTACTGCGCGGGGTAAAAAGGCGACACGAGTCGGTAATTTGCCGACTGCAGTCACCTCCGAAGCGACTCCGGTCAGTAAAAAGCCGACTGCAGTCGCCTCTGAAGCAACACGAGTCGCCTTTTTGCCGACTACAGTACCCTCTGAAGCCCGACGAGTATGTTTTGAAGTGGGGAGGGGTACTTCGGAAGTACCCCTCCCCACTTCCGAAGTACCCCATTGGACTAAAAATGTCCCTGTTTTCGTATTTTTCAATCCCCCTGGAGTGCAAAGCAAAAAAACACGGGACAACCATCGCCGACGGCATAAAAACATATTTGCCAGGAGTAAACCGATGATTCACGATTTTTTTCTTCAGCGAAATTGTATTTTTGAATAAAAGAAAAAGACGATCCTCTAAATGAAAAAGAAACTGACAGTACTTTCAGGGGCGGGCATGAGCCAGGAGAGCGGGTTAAAAACCTTTCGCGACATGGGTGGATTGTGGGAACAATACGATGTTACCGAAGTGGCCTCGCCCGAAGCCTGGGAACGCGACCCCTCGCTTGTACTTCGTTTTTACAACCAGCGCCGGAAGCAACTTTTTGAAGTGGAGCCCAACGCCGGCCACCTCGGAATTGCCGAACTAGAACAGCGGTTTGACGTGGACGTGGTAACCCAGAATGTGGACAACCTGCATGAACGCGCCGGAAGTTCCCACGTTTTACATTTACACGGCGAACTGATCAAAGCCCGAAGCACCGTCGATCCCTTCCTGGTTTATGAGCTCGACCACTGGGCCCTCGATTTGGGCGACTTGTGTGAAAAAGGCAGTCAGCTCCGCCCGCACATTGTGTGGTTTGGCGAAGCGGTGACTGAAATACCCAAGGCCGTCCGCATTGTTGAGCAAGCAGATATCCTGGTGGTTATTGGCACCTCGCTGGCGGTTTACCCGGCGGCAGGACTGGTGAATTATGTGCAAAAAGGCACCCCCATTTTTGTGGTCGACCCGGGAAAACCAGCCGTTCACCAACCCAATGTTTTTTACATTCAGGAAAAAGCGGGCAAGGGAGTGGAGCTGCTACTGGAAGAACTCAAAAAATTAATGTAAATTGGCACTAATGAACAGAACGTTACTCATCCTATTCTTTCTGCTGTTTGCCAACATTGCTTTTGCGCAGCGTTTTGATGCAGGCCTCATCGTCGGGTTCAACGGCACCCAGGTGGAAGGCGACGCGTTTAAAGGCTACAACAAAATGGGCGTGCTGGCGGGCATTTTTGTACAAACCGACATAGCACCAGCCATTTCCGCCGGGATGGAAATTAAATACTCGCAAAAAGGATCGCGCAAAAGATACGATCCCAAAAAACCGGAAGTGGAAAAATACATCATGCGGCTTGGCTACATCGATATCCCGCTGTTCCTGTCTTTTCGCACCAACGACCGAAGCGTGATTGTCGGCGGGATATCGCCGGGAGTTCTGATCCATTCAAAAGAAATAGGCTCGTACGGCGAGTTCCCCAAAGAAGACCAACACCCTTTCAATACCTTTGACCTGCAACCTTTTGTTGGCTTTCAGTTCGATTTCCTGGAACGAGCTGCTGTCGATCTGCGCTTTGCCTTATCGGTGGTGCCTACGCGCAACAAACCCGAGGGAACCACTTCGTACTGGCTCAACAACCAGTTCAACAACGTCATTTCACTGGCGCTGTACTACAAGCTTTAATTGAAAAAACGGGAAATCAGCTGTTGACCATCCACTTCGAAAATACATCGAGGTAGTTCCAGAACGACATCAGCACATTCTCCGGCAAATCCAGTTTTTTCAATACTTCGCGGTAACAATTCAACCATTCGATGCGGGCTTCGGCCGTGATCTGAAACGGACGATGGCGTCGGTTCATCTGCGGCATTCCGCGGTGTTGATTGAAATAATCAGGGCCTCCGCAAATCTGGATAAAAAAATCGGCCGAATGCTCCTTGGCTTTTTCCAGGGCAATCGGATTTTTGGGAAACAAATGTTTGATCGGGCTTTGCACCACTAAATCGTAGTGATCGCTCACCATTTTCCGCATCCCCTCTTCCTGCAACAGGGTAAACATATCGTGCATGGGCATGGGAACATTGGGCCGTACGCCCGGGAAATATTTGCTGATTATGAATTCCATCTCTATTCTTTGTTCTGAAAACAAAAATTTGCTAAAGATGTTGAACCGACGGCCTTATTTTCCAAAAACCCATCCAATCCTGATTCCGGAAGTCAACGCAATGGGAAATTCGTCGGGAGCCACGATAAAGCCATAAGGCAATCCACTGTAATCATCGGCACCAAAACCATAACCGACACCCACATAAGTATCTACAAGAAATGAATTATCGAAAACCCATTGTTTTCCAAACTTCAACATAAGTGCCACCGTGGTTTTCTGTTCTCTCTTGTCAATATGATTGGAGTGATAATTACCTTCCCCATCGTAATAGTAATCGTAATGCTCTTCATCGTATTTCATGTATCGCAAAGCAATTTCGGGAGCAAAATAGGCGCCTTTCAGAATGTGTGAATAATGCATGCGGTATTGATAGTAATCGGGGTTCCGCATAAATTTCCAGGCAAACTTACCATACACCCCCGCCGGATCAATCTCCTGAATGTCGTTTCCAAGTCCAACAATACCCAAAGCTACCTCCCACGATTTACCGGGTTTTACACTCTTCTCATAAACCAATTCAGTGGTACCAAACAGTGGCGAAAGGAAATTAATTTTCAGCGCCTGTTTTCCCTGGTTCGCGTAATATTCCGGATCATTAAAGGAATTACTTTCAATGGTAATCACTTCGCCGGTTCCAAATTCGATCCGGTCAACCAGCGCCTTATCGATTCCAAACACTAGCTTGGGGCTCTCCTGGTAATAGTACTTTACCTCGTCGGTACCTACTTCGGTTACCTTACAATTAATAACTTCGCTGTTTTTCTTAATGATTTTGTCTTGTGCCGATGCGGCAAACAATACGATTAGGAAGATCCCTGTCAATAGTGTTTTCATCTGTTTAAATGTTTGTTGTTAACTACATTTCGCGGCCTGCACACCTTCATCCTTTACACTGAAAAGAAACGAACTGCCCATGCCGGCATTGCGAGTAACTTGTTTTCCGGTTTTTGGTGCTAATTTATGGTTTAACATATTACCAACAAAGTACATTTTATCTTTTTTGTGGTTTGAATCTTTGAGCGATCTTTTTAAGGTCTGAAAATGTAAAGAACTACCACCTCAGAAATCGGCAAAAGCCAGCGTGGCAATGCTTACTTTCACTCCGTCAATTTTCAGCAGTTGAAATGCACAGGCTTCAAGTGTGGAACCGGTGGTTACCACATCGTCCACCAATAAAATGTGCTTCCCTTTCAACTCTTCGGCCCGGTAAATATCAAAGATGCCTTCCACGTTTTGCCAGCGTTCAAAGCGGTTTTTGCGCGTTTGCGTTGCAGTAAATACTTTTCGGTAAAGATTATCTGACACCACTGGCTTTCCCAAAGCCTCAGCCATTCCTCTGGCAATGTAGAGGCACTGATTGTAGCCCCGTTTTTTCTCTTTTTTCGGATGCAGCGGAACCGGAATCAACACATCGATTGCCAAAAATGCTTCGGATTCCGCCAACCTGTAGCCAAACTTGCGTCCGGTTTCAACGCCCAGCTCTTTCATTCCTTTGTATTTAATATAGTGAATCAACTGCTGGTAGTTGCTCCCTTTTCGGTACGAGTAAAAAGCAGTGGCATTTTCAATCCTCACCCTTCCCCAGAAAAGCTGTTCTACCTTATTTTCGGGTTGCAAATGGAAATTGGTTACCGGTAAATCGTACCAGCATTTTAAACAAAGGAACCTTTCCTGCGAAATAAGTCTTTCCCCGCAGGTAACGCACAGTGAGGGAAAAAACAATTCAACCAGATCAGAAATGCCATGTTTGAGCCTGTTCATAGCCATAAGTTACGAAATATTCTTACGCCTTTTTATAGCTTCCCGGCAGTTGTTTACCAGACCTTAATCAACATTTAATGCTTTTGTAATCACTCTGATACAGACAGACCAAAACATATTCCCTACCTTGCAGGTACAATTATTTCCCTTTATCTCTCTTGTATTCCTATCAAGAATTATCCACGGGTTGTCGCTCTCCGGCAACCTTTTCTTTTTTCCGCTTCCTCTTTAAATACCAGCCGAACAAATCCAACTGGTGTGTTATAAATAATTGAAACCAGTACAGTTGCATAAGATAAAATCCTTAAATTAGGCCCACTTAAATCAAACATATTACCTGATAAACTATTACCAGATGTTCAGAAAATTTGGCAATTATCTCAGAAAGAAACTTTTGCTGGTTCTTTTCCTTGGTTTTGTGGTCGGAATTTTGATCACAGTCTATGCAAACAAAGCTATCGAAGTCACTTCAACAAACGAGTCGTGCGAAATGTGTCACGTCCATCCGCATGTTACTGAATCGTGGAAACTCTCGGTACATTACGACACCCGCGTAGGAATACAAATTGGTTGTGTCGACTGTCATTTACCCCCTAAAGGAGAAGGCTATCTGAAAGAAAAAATAAAAGCTTCGGCACGCGATCTTTACGGTTATGTATTTAAAGACTCTGCCGATTTTAACTGGGAAGCAAAATCAAGCCTGGAGCAGGCACAACATCATGTTTTCAAAGCTTCCTGTGTGAAATGCCATTCCAATCTTTTCCCGCTTACACTTTCGCAAAAGGGACAGGATGCGCATTTGTATTATTCTCAAAACGAAGAACAGCTGAGGTGTATCAACTGTCACCTCAACGTAGGGCATTACGACCCGAAAGCTTTGCACGCCAAAAACGTGGAATTTGGAAGCACCGGTGCCGAAAACCTGGAGAAGTTTACCGAACCGGCACAGGTTACCGCTTTGGAAAATTATACAGAAACGATTCCGGGAACTACCATTTCATTTAATATGAAAGCTATTCCGGGAGGAAGCTTCAAAATAGGAAGCCCCGAAGACGAACAACTTCGGAAAGCCGATGAAGGTCCGCAGAAAACGGTAAAAGTAAGCCCGTTCTTTATGGCCGAAGTGGAGGTTACCTGGAGCGAATACCTCGCTTTCTACACCGCTACGGCAACCGAAGGAAGAACTTCGGATACAGAAGGTACACGTGCCAACGCCGATGTGGATGCGATTTCGGGACCAACACCGCCTTACGGGCAACCCGACCAAAACTGGGGGCTGGGAGACCGGCCAGCGATTACCATGAGTTATCATTCGGCTGAAACCTATTGCCGATGGCTGTCGCAGGTAACCGGTAAAACCTATCGCCTGCCCACCGAAGCAGAATGGGAATACGCAGCCCGTGGAGGAACAGAAACTCCTTATTTCTTCGAAGGAAACCCAAAAGACTTTGGCGACAAAGGATTTATCGGAAAACTGTTTGGGAAAAGCAGTGAAACCATCAACGAATACGTGATTTACGAAGACAACAGCGGGCTAAAAACCGGCAAACCCGACCAGGTGGAAGCCAACCCGTTTGGGCTAAAGAATATGTTGGGAAATGCGGCTGAATATTGCCTCGACTGGTATGCTGAAGACAGTTATGCCAAACTTCAGGACGGAGCCACCGACCCGAAAGGCCCTGCTAGCGGCAAGGAGCGGGTAATTAGGGGCGGAACGTTCAAAAGCCCGGTTGGCGAAGTGCGCAGTGCTGCCCGCGACCATACACAAAGCGAGGCCTGGTTAAAAACCGACCCACAGATTCCAAAGAGTATCTGGTGGCTTTCTGACTGTAATTACATCAGCTTTAGAGTGGTGTGTGAATTCGACGACAAAACAGGCAAGAATTAAACATACTATATTCCTAAATTACAACTAAAATTTTAACATCATGAGTGACAATAATTTTTCAAGAAGAAGGTTTTTGACCGGTGCAGCCGTGGTTGGAGCAGCAGGTGCCATGGGAGTAGGAACTTTTTCATCCTGTGCTTCAGGAGGTGGAGATACTTCGGCAGCCGGTGTGTCTTACGACTGGGAACCAAGGGAATATAATTTCCCGCCTATGCTGGACGAAGTTCCGGCAGGAACAGAACTTAAAGCCGGTATTATTGGTTGTGGTGGCCGGGGAACCGGAGCCGCTATTAATTTCCTCGAAGCCGGTGGATCTACGGTAACCGTCACTGCTCTTGGAGATGTTCTCAAAGACAGACTGGACAGCTGCCGCGATAAAATCAAGAATGAAAAAGGCCTGGAAGTTCCCGCAGAAAACTGTTTTGTTGGCTTCGATGCTTTCGAAAAAGTAATTGACTCGGGTGTAGACATTGTAATTCTGGCTACTCCTCCGAAATTCCGTCCGGAGCATTTTGCAGCCGCTGTAAAAGCACGCAAGCATGTGTTCATGGAAAAACCCATTGCTGTTGACACAGCCGGTGTTCGCCAGGTATTGGCAGCCGCCAAAATGGCCGACAACATGGGGCTGAAAGTGGTTACCGGAACACAACGCCGCCACCAGCACAAATACCAAAGCATTTACAAAGAACTAGCTAATAACTCTATCGGAAGACTTGTTTCGGGAGAGGTTTCCTGGAACGGTGGCCAGTTGTGGTACCGCGATAACAATCCGAACTGGAGCGAAATGGAATGGATGATCCGCGACTGGGTTAACTGGTGCTGGTTATCAGGCGACCACATTGTGGAACAACACGTTCACAACATCGATGTTGCCAACTGGTTCTTTGGCAAACACCCGGTAAAAGCGCTCGGTTTTGGTTCGCGCCAACGTCGCCCCACCGGAGACCAGTACGATAACTTTGCCGTTGATTTCATTTTTGACGACGACAGACACGTTTTAAGTACCTGTCGCCAGATCAACGGTTGTTCCAATGCGGTAAATGAGCTTTTCCACGGAACAAAAGGGCATTCGTTCACATCACAAGGTGGTACGGCAAAAATTACCGACCTGCAGGGCAACGAACTGTTTGCGTTTGAAGATCACGACACCAGTCCATACGTTCAGGAGCACAAAAACCTGATCACCTGTATCCGTCAAAACACTCCGTTTAACGAAGCAGAAGAAACAGCAAACTCTGTAATGACAGCCATTATGGGCCGTGTTTCTGCTTACACCGGAAAACAGGTTACCTGGGACGAAATGATGAACTCGGATATGAAACTGGGACCTGACACCTACATCATGGGCGATATCGGTTTCATTAAAAATGCCAGCGTTCCGGTCCCCGGATCTGCCGACTAGTTTTCATTTTACAAAAACATATAAAACCTTCGGATCAACTCCGGAGGTTTTTTTTGGCACCATCCTTGTTTAGGACGATCCTGAAAACAAATTATTCATCAGAAAATCATAAAGACATGAAAAAGCTAGCAAACATTTTCTTACTCGCAGCAGCCTTGTTAATCGCAGCATGCGAAGGCCCCGTAGGACCGATTGGCCCTCCCGGAATTCCCGGGGAAGACGGTGATTCTTTTTTGGGAACTGTTTTTGAAATGGAAAACATCAATTTTACCTCATCAAACGGGTACAGTGTAATCAAAAACTTTCCCAGCAATGTAGAGATCTACGAAGACGACGTGGTACTGGTTTACATTCTGTGGGAACAGGACAATGGACTGGACGTATGGCGCCTGATGCCTCAAACTGTATTTATTGATGACGAAAATTTAAAAGGCGAAATCCAGTATAATTTCGACTATACCCTGGAAAATGTACGGGTGTTCCTCGAATTTACCATTCCTGAGAATGAGTTGCGCCCGGCTGAAACAGACAACCAAGTTTTCAAAGTAGCTATTATCCCGGCGTTATTCGCTTCGCAGAAAAGCGTCGATATCAGTGACATTAATTCAGTGATCAATGCTTCCAACATTCAAATGAAAGACCTTGGAGCACTGGATCTCAACAACAAAATACTGAAATAAGCATTCTACTCGATAATAAAGGCCATTCGGAAATTCCGGATGGCTTTTTTTTTGCTCCAACCTTACCGGGAGCAACAAGCGATGCTATCCTTTTCGCTGGATTTCTTCCAGTTTCTTCTCTTCAACAATGGTAAATGTATTTTTCTGAACGCGGATGATTCCGGCTTCCTGGAATTCTTTTAGCAAACGCGCCACACTTTCCCGCGAAGTACCGATCAATGCGGCCAGTTCCTGTTTGGTAATATCCAGCTTGAAGGGATTCTCGTTGTACACCTGGTCCCGGAAATAAAACAACGAGTTGGCCAGCCGTCCGGGAACCTGTTGCTGCACGTTATTTACCAGCCGATCGAAGTAATTCATTTCGTCGCTTACCATGTACTGGATTACTTCGGAAGCAAACTGCCCGTTTTTCTTCAGCAACAAACCAAATACTTCGGTATCAATAAAACAGACCTTTACCGGTGTTACCGCAGTGGCAGAAACGCTATTTTGGCGGCTTCGTGTATTCAGGTTGTTCAGGGCCAGGTAAGCTCCCTTTTTATGAATACTCAAAATGTAATCCTTTTCACCGATCCCCTTTTTGCTGAGTTTAACAAAACCCTCGCGTATGTATACCACATGATGGGCAGGCGTCCCCTCCTTAAAAATCAATTCGCCTTTTCTGAATTCGGTTTGCAAACAGCCCTTCCCCAATTCGCAAAGTTCTTCATCGTTTAAAATCGAAACAACATTCGATTTAATCTGGCAATTCAGGCAAGCATCTGTTTTTATCGTCATCCTGTTTTCTCAGTAAAATGTTATCAACATCACATCTTTTTGTGCAATCCATCACAAATTGTACGCCTCAATATCACGGGCATAAAACAAATATATCATATTTATTTACGAACATATGTTATCTATAGTGTTTTTCTTTGTTGTACAAACGAACATTAAAATAAGAGAGTCATGAAAAAAGTTCTTGTATTAATTTGCTACAACCTGGGCCTTTGGGGAATCCTGGGTTTCTTTGCCACTCTACTGTTAGGCTTCTTGGCATGTTGCACCAATTTATCCGAAAAATTATTTTACAGTTTTTTGATCGTTTTTGCGCTAAGCGGCCTTGCTACAACCATTTTCTGCGTTTCGAGAGGGTGCAAGAAAACAACCAGATAGTTCCCGCCAAAACAAGAGTATACGAACTCTGCGGCAATTGGTTAACACGGTACGAAGCGCCAGCGTGAGCATACGCTTTCATTCGTACAGCGGGAAAATTGTGTCTTTACAAACGAACCAAGCCTCACAAACACCTAACTCCCGGTACAGCAAAACATCAATTCAGCTTTCTTAGCCTTACCTCTATGTCCTTGTCGTTTTCCAGCAACTTAACAAGTTCGCCGGTGTCGGTTTCGCCGAAATGATAGGGATACAACACTTTGGGATGAAACAAACGCGCCGCATTTGTGCACATTTCCGGGGTCATTGTATAAGGAAGGTTCACGGGTAGAAAGGCTACGTCGATATCGACCAGCTCAGCCATCTCAGGAATATTTTCGGTATCTCCGGCTATGTACACTTTCTTATCGGCAAAACGGATCACATAACCGTTTCCCCGTCCTTTGGGATGAAACGGTGTACCATCCGCCCTCGTATTCCGGATGTTGTACGCCGGCACAGCTTCTACGGTAATCGTTCCAAATACTTTGGTGTCGCCGTTTTTCATGACATCGGTACCAGTATACTTCGGCGAGCAACTTTCGGTCAGCACAATACGGGTTGACTCCTTTTTAACAGCATCAATTGCTTTCGGATCAAGATGATCGCCATGCTCGTGCGTAATAAGTACAAGGTCGGCTTTGGGCATCGATTCATAATCTGCATATTGCGACACCGGATCCACATGAATCACTTTCCCGTTAAACTCCAGCATTAACGTACCGTGTCCGATAAAGGTAATGGCCAGCTCTCCTTCTGATGTTTTAAAAACGTCCTTCTCAAATTCGGCGGCTTTTAACGGTATGCTTGCCGAAGCAATAATTGTCATAATCAATATTATTTTTTTCATAACCCTAAGCTTTAGTACCTACTAATTTAGCTATAATTTGGCTACCTTGCCTACTCTTTAACTTTTAACAAAATATCTAATATTCAATGTTGGCAAGCGGCTTTAATGGGGTCATTAAGGGCTTGCACCAGCTTACAATCAAAATCCTGTAATATGCATAAACTAACCATGATTCTACTTCTGATGCTTATCGTGTCAGGAGTTTCAGCCAAAGATTATGCGGTTTCTTCGCCGTCGGGGAAACTGGCCGTAAAAGTGACCGTAAATGAACAGGTTTCATACACTGTTCTTTTAAACGGAAAGGAAATTGTTGCTCCCTCGCCCATATCGATGGAAATTTCGGACGGAACTGTTTGGGGCGCCCAAGCAAAAGTAAAAAAGGCAAAAACCACCTCTGTTTCGCAGGAGTTGAGGCCTGCGGTAAAAGTTAAACGCACCGTTATTAAAGATGAATACAACCTGCTGACGCTTACTTTTAGTGGTTATTCGCTCGAATTCAGGGCTTACGACGAAGGCGCGGCTTACCGTTGGGTTTCGGCCACAAAGGGCGACTACCAGGTAATGTCGGAGCAGGTAACCTTTGCTTTCCCGGCCGACCACAACATCTGGTTTCCGGAAGAAGAAAGCCTGATGTCGCACCAGGAACGCGCATACCTGAAAGAAAAACTTTCGAATATCGGAAGCGAACGTTTTGGCTCTACCGGGATGCTGGTAGATTGCGGCAACGGTGTTAAAACCTATATTTCGGAATCGGGACTGATGGATTACCCGGGCATGTGGCTGCGCGGTTGCGACGAGAATAAAAATGCACTGAAAGGCAAATTTGCCGGTGTGGTGCTGGAAGAGAAAAAGGAAAACGACCGCGATGTACGCCCGGTGAAATATGCCGACTACATTGCCCAATGCAGCGGCCCGCGTGTTTTTCCGTGGCGCGTGATGCTGATTACCGAAAACGATGCCGCGCTGGTGGAATCGCCCCTTATTTACCAACTGGCCCCGGAGCAGAAAATTGAAAACACCGACTGGATCAAACCCGGGAAAGTAGCCTGGGACTGGTGGAACGCCAACAACATTTACGGTGTCGATTTTGAATCGGGAGTAAACAACGAAACCTACAAGTATTTCATCGACTTTGCCTCGGCAAACGGCCTCGAATACATTATTCTGGATGAAGGATGGTATCATTTAGGTGACGTGCTGGATGTCGTAGATGAGATCGACATTCAGGAACTAGTGGATTACGGCAAGGCAAAAAATGTGGAGATAATCCTGTGGGTGGTATGGAAAACACTGGATGAAAAACTTGTTGAAGCCCTCGATCAGTTTCAGAAATGGGGTGTAAAAGGAATCAAAATAGATTTTATGCAGCGCGACGACCAGTGGATGGTTAATTTCTACGAGAAAATTGCCATGGAATGCGCCAAACGGCAGCTGCTGGTCGACTACCACGGGGCTTACAAACCCAGCGGCCTCGACCGCGCTTACCCGAACGTTGTTTCTTACGAAGGCGTAAAAGGGCTTGAAAACGCCAAGTGGTCGAACCTTCCCGATCCGGAACACGATGTTACGCTGCCCTTTATCCGCATGGTAGCAGGCCCTATGGATTACACGCCGGGTGCGATGATCAACAAAACAAAGCAAAACTTCCACTTTGTTTTTACCGAACCCATGAGCCAGGGCACCCGTTGCCACCAGCTGGGCATGTACGTAGTGTATGAAAGTCCGCTGCAGATGCTGGCCGACAACCCATCGAACTACTACCGCGAGCCCGGATGCATGGAATTTCTTTCGGTCGTTCCGTCGGTGTGGGACGATACCAAAGTTCTGGAGGCCAAAGTAAGCGATTACATTGCCGTTGCCCGCCGTTCGGGCGATAGCTGGTACGTTGGCGCCATGACCGACTGGGATCCGCGCACGCTGGAGCTGAAACTCGATTTCCTGGGTGAAGGCACTTACACCATGAAAGTTTGGAAAGACGGCGTAAACGCTACCAAACATGCGGCCGATTTCGCACAGGAAACCGTGGAAGTAACTTCCGGTTCAGCAGTAAAAGTAAATATGGCTCCCGGTGGAGGCTGGGTAGCTATCATTGAAAAGAAATAGCGAAAAGCGAAGAGCAAGGAGCTAAGAGCAAGGAAGATGGCATCCGTGAGCGACAACTCAGATACGGATGCCATCTTTTTATGTCCAAATATTTTGAAGGCAAACTCAACAAGAATAATCCCCCTCGTTTGTAGCCAGGAAGAGCGCCGGCACTTCTTATAAACGACAATGCCAGCGGTGCGCTGCACCTTGGTTTGTGTTTTCCTGTTTAACTACAAATATTCCCGGTGCGCTGCACCACTTCTTGTGATGGGCTATTCAGACTACAAATATTTTTAGGAGTAGCGCACCTTTCAATGAATGAGATTTCTTTAGCAGCAGCGCTGCGCAATATGTATAGATCGAAATTATTGTGGCAAATGAAGGTGCAGCGCACCGAAACATAATTCATCAAAAAAACAGAACAGCACTCTGTAGTAGGGGTGTCTTTTTTCGGTGAAAGTAAGTTTTAAAAAATATCCTATTCTCAACTTTGAATGTAAAATATTCAACAAAATGCAGAAAATTGAAAACCGGGAATTCTACATTGAATATTATTCCCTAAGCCCTCACCTCCTTTCTGCGGCATATTTTCAGAGCGCTCTGACCAAGAGTTTCTCAGCTGCGACATAGCTGCTGAGCCGCCGGATAATACGTTTCACTACAGAAAAACGATTTCAGAGCCGCCGGATATTACTTCTCCCAACTGCGAGACGTTTTCAGAGCCGCCGGATTTCATTTCTCTCAACTGCGACATCATTTCAGAGTCGCCGGATAATATGTTTCACCATAGAAAAATGATTTCCGGGCCGCCGGATATTACTTCTCCAAACTGCGACACATTTTCAGAGCTGCCGGATTTCATTTCTCTCAGCTGCGGCATCATTTCAGAGCCGCCGGACAATACGTTTCACTACAGAAAAATGATTTCCGGGCCGCCGGATATTACTTCTCCAAACTGCGAGACGTTTTCCGGGCCGCCGGATTTGACTACTCTCAACTGCGGCGAACACTATGTATCAACACCTTAGGCATTTCAAACAAATCACCGGGTAGCTGCATTTTCAAGCCTGCAGCCACCCGGTGAAATCCATACAACCGGAGATTACTAAGATCTCGTCGTATTACTGTAACCTAAATTTTACATTCATTATTACATTTCTCCCAATCAATTCCGGAATATCAATCGCAGGCATTAACGAAACCACCCGCTTTGCTTCCTTTTTCAGGGCTTTGTTTAAGACATCGGATTCCCCCTCTTTTGGCGATTGGGGTCCATAGCCCGTAACAACCACCTCGTCGAGCATAACAGCATCCTCGGGCTTTTCATCCAGAAATGCAATACTCCCCTTTGCATCCACATGAACAAATACATTCACATCTCCGGTATGATTGCACTCCCGGGGAGCAGCCGGATATTTGATTTTTTGGGCAATAAATCTCCGCATTTCCAACATCGATTTGATTTTATACGACTTTGTCTGAATAATTATTACGCCATCTTTCGCTGCGTCGCCATAAAGCTCTGTTGCTGACTCATCTTTCAGGACAGAAATGGCAAAAATATCGCCGGGCGAAATATCATTCATTTCTCCTTTGTATTCTTTCCCGTCAAGAATTATGAGGGGAGACTTTCCATTAAAAGATTCCTGTGCTTTTACCGGTACAATGGATACTGCCGGTTCACTGTCTTTGGCATTCTGCTTAGCGGCGCTTTTCGCCGCCGACTTGGTGGTAATAATTATCAGCCCGTTCTTTCCTCCTTCCGGTCCATAAAGAGCTGTAGCTGATGCCCCTTTCAAAATATCTATTCTTTCAATATTATTTTCATCGATTGATTTGACATCCTGTGTCAGCTTGCCATCTATAATATACAAAGGATTACCAGTTTTCAAATTCTCTTTGGTCGTTATCAAAATGGCCCCGTCTTTCCCTTTTTCGCCAAACAAATTGGTGGCAGCTTCTCCTTTCAACACCTCCACCGATTCAACTTTCTCGCTATCAATCTCCGATAAGTCACCTTCAAATTTTTTATCGTCAACATATACAAGCGATTTCTTTAATGCCAAAGCCGACTTGGTAGAAATAAGAACCACCCCGTTTTTGGCTTTTTCGCCATAAATTGCCTTTGTTGTTGCATCCTTTAACACTGAAATACTTTCAATATCACTGGCATTTAAGGCGTTAATATCTTTGTATTCTTTGCCATCCACGATAAACAGTGGCGCATTCTTACCCGTAGCCGTTATTTTTAAGTCTTCAGCAGAGCTTGGCTTTAAAGTAACCGAACCATCTTTTGAAAGGGTTCCATTGAAATCGCCGTAAATTTTCATGCCTGATGTTTGAGTCGCATCACCGGAATTGGGCTTTACTTGTTCAGACTTCCCCGTTCCTTTTACTTTACTATCCTCGTTTTCTTTTGAGGCCGAAAGTTTTACATCAATCGTTGACTGCTTGTTTACCTTCACCTCTTTCTGATCAAAGCCAACCATCATAAAAACAAGCGTTGCGGCATCGTCTTCGAGTTTCAGTTCGTAATTACCTTCCATGTCAGTAACGGTACCAACCGTGGCTCCTTTTACAAAAACAGCAGTCCCGGGCAAAGCCTTTCCGGCTTCATCGGTAATTTTGCCTTTTACCTGAAATACTTCCTGTGCCGCTTTTGAGGCCGAAAGTTTTACATCGATCGTAGATTGCTTGTTGATTTCTACCTCTTTCTGATCAAAGCCTACCATCATAAAAACAAGCGTTGCGGCATCGTCTTCGAGTTTCAGTTGGTAATTACCTTCCATGTCAGTAACGGTACCAATGGTGGTTCCTTTTACAAAAACGGCCGTTCCCGGCAATGCCTTTCCGGCTTCGTCGGTAATTTTTCCGGTGATTGTTTTTGCCGGTGTTGCAACAACTTCAGCAGTGCTACTTTCGATAAACTCTGTCTTAACTTCCTTGTTTGAAAGCCCCATGATAAGAATGGCCAGTAAAGGCAGAACAACCAGCTGTTTGAGCAGCGAGTACTTGTTTTCTGATTTTTGTTTCATCATAATAATTCGGTTTTTAAGTTGTGATCCGTTTAATGCAGTTAGAAAAGGGGCTACCCCCTTTTTGTCGGCCAGTCCAACCATTGTCAGCTGGTAGGCCTCCGGGTTATGGCTTTGGGCAACCTGGTGGTCGGTAAGGTATTCGAGGTTGTTTTTCATGGCATCTTTAATCAGCCACGCAAAAGGGTTGAACCACTGGAACAGGAAAAGGATTTCGCCCGCCAGTATGTCGAGCGTGTGCCGTTCTTTTACATGAATCCACTCGTGCTGAACGATCATTTCCAGGTTGGGATTCCGGGTGGTTCTTTCGGAAAGAACAATTTTGTTGAAGAACGAAAACGGGTGTACGTCTTTCGAAGTCACATTCACGATGGTTCCGTAAAATTTCCTGAGTTTGCTGGTGCGAACAATGCGAAAAGCCTTGTAGTGCCCCAGCAACAGATGGCCCAGAAAGAGCATCGTTCCGGCCAGGTAAATCAGGAACAGTACGCTTGTCCACTCCATTTCCGGTGCTGCCACCGCCGGAACACTTGCTTCGGGCAAATAGGCGAAACTCTTGGCATAGTTCACTGTTTGGGTTTCGATGTACCGAACCGAAGTAAAGGTAATCAGCGGAATCAGAAAGCTGATGGCCAGCGAAACCGGCAGATAAATCCGGTTAAACAAAAACTGTTTTTTGTTTTGGAAAAGCGCCAGAAACAAGAGGTAAAAAGCCCCGGCTGCCAAGCCCGATTTTCCGATGTAGAGCAGAAAGTTTTCCATTATTTTCCCTCTTTAATCAGTTTAATGAGCTCATCAATCTCCTGCTCCGACAATCCTTTTTCTTTCACAAAAAACGCCACCGCACTTTTGTAGGAATTATCGAAATAGTCGCTTACCACCTGTTTCATAAACGAGTGGCGGTACTCTTCCTTCGACAGCAGAGGAAAATACTGATAGGTATTGCCATACTGCTTGTAGCCGATAACTCCTTTTTCCTGCAACAGGCGCACCAACGACGAAATGGTGTTGTAATGCGGTTTCGGATCGTCGTATTCTTCAATAATGTCTTTAACAAACGCTTTTTTTAGCTGCCAGAGGATTTTCATTACCTCTTCTTCTTTTCGGGTGAGTCGTTTCATTGTTCAGACTTTAAGATTTATGCAATGAGCACTGGTACGATCTTCTCAATACTTTGTGCTCAATAGTAAATTTCTAATTCCGAACAAACATATAACTGATTTTTCAGTTTCGCAACTATTTTTTCAGTTTTTAAACTGAATTTTCAGTTATTGTTTTGGAAATGTTTATTCAGTGGGCTAAAAAAGCCTGATAACCAATGCCATGAATGAAATCCACTTCACACAAAAATGGCTGGTCGGCAAGTGAGCAAAAGCACAGGCCACCGCGCTATAAAAAGAATGCTGCCCGGTGAGCAGCATTCCATAAAGTCATGACGTATTATTTTTTAAGCAGGTATCAAAACTCTCCGCCGTCCATATCCATACCTCCTTCTCCCCGGCTGTTTCGATCTTCTTTAAAATTATTCAACTTGTAACTGAGTGTAAGCATAAACGTTCTTGGCTCGTGTTTCCATTGGCTCCAGCGTTTAAAATCGGCGCCGTATGATTCGTTCTCAAATTTACCGGTACCAAAAATATCACGGACATTCAACGTGGCTGTCAGCTTTTTATCCCAGAAATCCTGGCGGTACGAAATATTGGTAAACACCATTGCTTTTCGTTCTCCCTGCGCCGAAACCGTTTTCCCGTTAAAAAAGCCCTGCAACTGCAACCTCGAATTGTCGCTGATCTTGAAGGTGGTATTCATCCGGCTGCTCAGGTTGTTGCTGCTTCGGTCGATCGACTCGCCGTTCAGGTCGCCCGTGATCCGGTAGTGATAAAGCGAAACGCTCGCATTTACCATCAACCATTTGGTGAAATTGATGTTTCCGGAGAGCTCGGCACCGGTTGAATAGTCTTTATCAAAGTTGTCGGTGTTCAGGTAGTAGATCCCGTCTTCACCCAGGGTTTCAACGCGGTCGATTTTGTTGTTGGTAATGCGGTGAAAAGCATCCAGCGAAACATACGACCTGCTGAAGCGGTATATGGCTCCCAATTCGTAAGAATTGGTGTATTCCGGCTTCAGATCGGGGTTCCCAAACCTAATCGTATAACGGTTGTAATAATTCGGAGTGGGGTCGAGGTCGCGCCCACGTGGCCGGTTGATCCGCCTGCTGTAGCTCGACATCAACTCAATATTATCTTCCAACTGGTAAGAAAAATGCACCGTTGGAAACAAGTCGAAACGGTTTAACTGCGACGGCGCTTCGGCATTTGTATTTTTTGTTTCGCGGTGGGTCAGTTCTCCCCTCAGTCCGGCCATGTACTGAAAATCGGCCAGTTTGTTACTGAATGTTGTATACACCGCATGAATGTTGCGTGTAAAATCAGTTTCACTGGAGAAATCTTCGTTGATGATCCAGCTGTCGGTACTCTGATCGTAATCGCGAAAAGCCAGGTCTTCCACATCACTTTCCAGGCGGCTCAGCAATCCCGCTTCCAGCTTTCCATCCTTGCTGAAGGGATACGCATAATCGAGCTTAAAGCGAAATTCGCGTTCCTTTTCGTTCTCAAGGGTCGAAATTCGTTCGATATAATCCGGCGTTCGGTTAAAATTTTCGTCGGCCAGCAGCTCTCCTTCTATCTCGTTGTCAGAACCTTTCTCGCGCGAGTAAAAGGCCATTGCATCCAGCTGATGCCCTTCGTTGTTAAACTTGTGCTGAAAGCTAAGCGTTCCGCTGTAAAATTTGTTATCGCGTTTGGATTCTTCCTCGCTGATGGAGAACAGCTCATCGCTTGCCGGAACTGAATATTCATGGGTTCTTCCGCCACCCGTACTTTTGTTATCAGAACGGCCCAACTCTCCGGAAAGCGACAAGGTTGATTTATCGGTTACAAACCAGTCGATCCCCGATTTTAGGTTCTTCCCCTGTCGGTTAAAGTTCCGGTCGCCGTCAATTTTTATGTACGAAGTGGTATCGCCTGAATATGTTTCACTAAGCGAATGCGCCCCTCCTTTGAAGGTATCATCGCGCCAGTCGACACCACCAAAAAAGTTGAATTTTTCGGTACGGTAGTTCAGCGTTACATCTCCCCGGTATTTGTCGTTCGAACCAATGGTTGCGTTTACAATCCCGCTTAATCCGTTTAGCGAGTTCTTTTTCATCACCAGGTTAATGATCCCCGTTGTTCCGTCGGGCTCGTATTTGGCCGAAGGATTGGTAATGATTTCAATGTTCTCGATGGCTGACGCAGGAATCTGGCGCAAGGCATCGCTCCCGCTTAAAACACTGGGGCGCCCGTCAATCAATACGGTAAAGTTGGAAGACCCGCGCAGGGAGACATTTCCTTCGAGATCAACCTGAACCGAGGGTGTGTTTTCGAGTACCTCCACGGCTGTTCCTCCAATTGCACTCATCACCTGGCTTACATTCACAACCTTTTTATCGAGCTTGAACTCAACCTGAGCCTTGTCGGCCACTACATTCACTCCTTCCAGTTCCACGGAAGAATTACTTAGTCTGATTTTTCCGGAGTTAAAAGTTGGGTTATCGCGGTTTATAACAATATCTTCGATCACCGATTTTTCAAAACCGATAAAATTGGCTTCCAGGTAATATTCCCCCATGTGCAGGCCGGATATTTCAAATTCGCCCTTGCCATCGGTAATTCCACCCGATACCAGCGACGAACTGGAGGCATTGTAAACCGCCACATTGGCAAATTCCATCGGCTGACCCGAGTTCTTTTCCACAATAATCCCTTTAATCCTTCCCGACTTGTCGTCATCCACATTTGTGAGCGTATTAGAATACGCATTGGAATAAAAAATACAGATGGAGAACAACAAAAAAATTCCTAGCAGTCTTTTCATTTCTGAATTCTGTTTTCTGATTGTTTAATTAATTGAACTACAAATAAGACAACTTTGTCTGATGTAGGTTTAAAACGTGGTTTGTTAATGAAGTGTTAAAGACTTTCTGCAAGAACAAACGCACTGTTTTTGACACCCTTTCGGAATGTGCTTTTAAAATGGCTCTGCATACCCACGATCATCCACATTGCCAACACGATAAATTACGTATCAACATAGCAGCCCAACGATAAATGGCAATCTCTCTCATAGCTACAGAACAGGAATGGCAGGCATTTGAGGTGAACTTCCGGGTAAAAAACGCGAATTTGAAATATTCCAAAGAAATTAAAACCGGTAATCTATTTTATATTATCATTGCTTAACTTAATTTTGAAACACTTCCTTCGAAAAGATAAATGAACCATAATAATATGAACGAACAAGTTTCTCATCCGGGTCCTCCTCCTCCGAATTATTTAGTGTTTGCCATCTTGGTAACTATTTTTTGCTGCCAGATTCTGGGCATTGTGTCCATCGTTTTTGCGGCCCAGGTTAATTCGAAGTGGAATGCAGGCGACCTGGAAGGTGCGCGAATTGCCAGTAAGAATGCTAAAATGTGGGCATGGATCGGATTGGCCAGCGGATTGGCTATTGCAATGATCGCCGTTCTTTTGTCAATTTTTGGAGTACTGGCAGGGATTTCGCTCGGAGGGATGGATTTCTAGTACATGAAGAAAATTCTACCTTTTGTTTTGCTGCTTTTGGGACTGGGGGTGGCTGTGGTCTTTTTTGTACTCGACCCGTCCAAAACCCAGCTTTTTCCGCAGTGCCCGTTTCATGCCGTTACGGGTGGCTATTGCCCGGGATGTGGTTCGCAGCGAGCTTTGCATAACCTACTTCATTTAAACATAGCGGGGGTGGTTAGCTATAATTTTTTGTTTTTACCCGCCGCACTTTTACTCCTTTACCATTACATTCATCCGGTATTAAACCGGATTTTTGCCTGGAAATTACCCAACCTGCTTTACAAGAAACAAACGCCCTGGATTATTCTGATTATTGTGATCTTATTCTGGATTTTGCGCAATCTTCCGTGGTTCCCTTTCTCGGTGCTGGCACCTGAATAAGCTGAAAAACATTCAATTAAAAATAAACGGAAAACTTACCCCAAACTGCCAGGTCGATAATTTTGAATGATCAAATTCCTGTTCATCGCGAAACAGCGGATAAAAGTCGGGACAATACCGCGCAAAAACATCCAAACTGATGGGTGATGCCGACTTTGCACGCGACAACTTTAAACGATAGGCCGTTTCAAGAGGCAGGCTAAAATTCAGCTTTCTAAAATACGACTCAACATTTACCCTGATTTCGGCATTTACCCCATTGGTGTAGTTGCCTTTGCTAAATTGCCTGGCACTGGTAAGAAGACTCATTTGCAAGCCCGCAGCAACGGATAAATCCGGGATTATCCGGTAACGCATCATCACCGGAAATTCAATGTAATTTAGTTTCCACGAATTCACGGGCTCCAAGATCTCGGAAGGAATATCAACGATTGCCGGTGTTTTCCAGGCTCCTTTCTGCGACAAAGGCCTCAGCTGAGGATTGAACTCCCAACGATCATTCAGCTTCACATGCAGCCCCAATCCGAAATTAGCTCCAAGAATGGTTTGCCCCTGCGGAAGATGCGACGCACTGGAAAAATTAAACGCACCGTCGATGCTAAAGTGCAGTTCTTCGGTTGAAGCCTTGTCGCCGAATATTAAAAGAAGTATGCCCACCTGACCGGAGCCAACCATGGTGGCGCCCAAAAAGAGCATAAGAGAAAAAACCACTTTCCGAATTGCTCGACTTATTTTCACTGGTGTCTAATTACAGATGAGTTCTAAAGTTCCTGAAAATATTCATTCCGTACAAGCAGGAGAAATCAGAAACCGGTTGAAAACAAATATAAAAACATCCAAAAAAGTTGTATTTTAAAGGCTCTGCTCTCATGCATTTTTGCAAAAGTGCAGAATCACTGATTATCTTTTGACCAGAAAATAAACGATGAATAAATAAACTAAAAATGAAAAGAAACCTAATTATCGCCCTGAGCATGCTTTCCGTTTTATTTGCGTGCACCCCTTCCCAACAAATTACCAGCAACTGGATAGACCGCGAGGTCATCCCCGAGGCCCCTTACAAAAGTATTTGCATTATCCCGCTGGTACGTGAAGAAAGCAGAAAGCTCAACGTTGAGAACATGATGGTAGAATTGCTGAGCAAAAAAGGGATCAAGGCCGTAAAAAGCACCGAAATATTCCCTTCAGAATTCACTAAAGGAGAAAAAATACCACTTGAAAAAATGGTGCAACTGATGAAAGAAGCAGGTTGCCAGGGAGCACTTACTTTTTCGCTGCTGAATACCAAAACAGAAGAACAATACCACCCCGGAACAAATAATGCCCAATTGCCTCCGTACCGGTTTAATTATTATTCCAATTATAGCGAATATGTCAACTACCGCTACAACCAGGTGAATGACCCCGGGTATGTTACCCGCGAAACCACCTATTTCTTTGAAACTAATTTTTACGACCTTGATTCACATAAACTACTTTGGTCTATTCAATCCGAAGCATTTGATCCAAAAGACATGAAAAGCTGGTTTAAAGCCTACTCCAAACTCATTCTGAAAGATTTGAAGGAGGAAAACATGATCGGCAGATAATCATTCTTCTGCAAAGGCTGAACACTTGTTTGCGCTAGAGACTTTTACCCTGGCCTATTCGTCGTACACCATCTCTACATCGTCAATTACCAGTTTACTTCCAACAGCGCCGGCAAACCGGGCTCCGTCGAAACTGGATGACGCCACAAAAGTGATGTGCGTGGGTAATACAAATGAAGCGGAATCTGCACTTACAAACGCATGACCGTTGGGTTTTAAATAGTCGGGATAAGTGCCTTCCGGTTCTCCGTACACAAAAGGAATTTCAATGCTTGCCAGGTATTCCTGTAAGTTATCACTTCTGAACCAAGCAGTTCCGAGCCGATGAACAACTGTTCCCTGCCTGATTTCAAGCAAGGCATAAATATCGCAGGCATCGGGATAAGCAAGTACATTCCCCTGCTTATCCTTATTCTCAGAGCCGGGTGTGTAGGAATATTTAAAGCGCATTTTCCCGGGACGTCCGATAAAAGGTGTTCCAAATTCGATGGCAGCTTCCGGATTGCCCGGATCGATTTTATCGGAGTTAAAAAAGCCGGTAAATATTGAGCCGGCTGAAATGGGTGCTCCAAAAGTCGCTGCAAGCTTTCCGTTGTCAAGCGTTTCCATTCGCGCCGCCAGGTTGCCATTACCCAAATCGGTGGGGATGGTTGCCAGTTTTCCCAAAACCTGTGTCCCCTGGTTTCCGGTCCCCCATATTGTTGTGGCCGCGCTTTCTCCAGGTTCGTAATAATCAGAAGCCGCTTTGTACCACGCTGAAAAATCTCCGTTTTTAAGTTGCGGTGTCAACGATGCCACAAACGAATGAATAGTCCAGTTGTGTTTACTCCCGTCTTCTGCTGTAACGGTAATTATTTGAGGCGTAGTCAAATCAAGCAGGTCACCCACCTTTTTATCAGCTGAGGCAAACGATGAAAGCGTGAGTTCCTGTATGCTGATTTTGCTTAGGTCAACGCCTCCCGGAATTTCAACCGATACTGAAAACGTACTTTTATCGATTATCGCATTACTCGCCTGATTGCTGACTACGATTGATTTAATGTTTCCATAAGGCGAGTATCCAAAAAAGCCTTCATCAACACAGGAAAGCAAAAGTGCAAACAGGCCAATGAGCAATAATTTCAATTTCAACCCTTTTTCCATTTTCATACACTTATCGTTTTTTACCTGCTCCAAAATAATAGGCCAGCCCCAAATCCAGCGTCAACAGATTGATCTCGAAATCAACATTGTGCCGAACTTCATGCGACTTTGGCCCATCGTTAACACTTTTGTCTGCCACCGTCATCGAATACCCTAACACGTCGAAGCGAACCTCAAAAGCAAAGTTTTCCATCGCAAAAAAAGTGACTCCCGGACTAATGCCAACCCGAAATGTATTTACGGTTTCATACGACTTGTCAACCTCATCTAACCGGGTAATGTCTCGTTTGAGCGTATGGCTTCTGCCGTATGTTAAGCCGATTTCAGTAAAAAAACTCAATCGCTCGTTTGGGGTCAGCGGAAACGAAGGCCGGATATTGGGAGTAATCATAAAACCCCTGGAAATAGAATTTGAATGAATCGTGTCGGGACTTTGGAAAGTAACCCCGCGAAACTCATTCTCCGAATAACTGAGATTTAGGCCGACCATAATATAATCCCCCAGATAATAACCGCCTTTAAGCAGAACGCTAAACTTATCTCTGCTGCCCTCCAGCACTTGTTTGATCAAATAGTCCGTATTCTCGAGCTTGCTGTTCTGAACCGAGAAAGCCAGTCCGAGGTAAACATTTGATTTCCGGAACGGATTAAACTGTGTTTCGTAATAACTCGAAATCAGCTCGTACGGCGACCTACCTGAAACACTGGACTTTGTCTGTTCCTGGGCTTTTATGTCCTGGATTAACAAACTAGCAATTAGAAAAAACAGGATTAAAATTGAATGTTTTTTCATAGCACCAAATATATTTCTCCCATGCTCACACTTTTCGTGTAATGCCCTTCAAAGATCATTTTAAAACTTCAACTCAAATTCCGAAATACAACGCTTACTGAGCTTTAAGAAGTCCGCTCTTCTCGAGTTCTTTGATAAAAGCCAGGGAGTACTTTTCACTAAACGACTTCAGATCGCTTGGGTTGACAGCTTTGCTCTGCATCGAAAATACAATGCTTCCGCTCTCAACATCATAGAAATTATCTTCCATGAAATAGGTTTTGTCGTTGGTGTAGTAACCCGGCTCATAAACCGGATACCTGAACTCGTGGTAGGACCAATATCTTCCGTAGCGGCGAATCACCGGATACGATCCGTAGGTTACGCTGCCGTCTACATAACGATCTTCCGATTTTTCATCGACCAGTGCCGACGTTAGAATACCATCACAACCCAGCGATTTAATTTTGGCCAGCGCGGTAGCTTCGTCCATCGAACCAGACTTTGGGTTAAAGTAATCACTGCTTTTTACCACCTTAAATCCTTTTGACTGAAGCGCATTTGCCAGGTCCGTTTCAACTATCTGCCTCGCACCGATATCGCTGGTAATCACCGAAACAAAAATGCTTGAATAGGAGTTTGCATCCAATTTTTCATTATCCTTCCATATTCCTGTATAAACAACAGAGCTGCACGCCGCTAAAATAAGGGCCGAGATCACAAGTACTGTTAAAGAGGAAAATCGCTTTTTCATATCATTAATTTTTTTATTTATTCAGGTATCATTTGCCCGCCAAAACGAATTCTTTTGGGCTGATAACCTGCACTTACTCACTTAAAGTTAAGACCTTTCTTTTTTTCTTAAAATACCTTTTGCTATAAAAATGAAGAAACTGGCCCTGACTCCCATGCAATTACACCCGCCTCCTGTGTTATCAGAGCCGTCATTTCAATTTCTTTGGGGACAATTCAATCTCATGGAAAAGGATAGAAAAGCAACTCTGCTTTCCCTGCGATCCAACTACCCGCTCACAAAACCAAAGCGGCATAATAAAAATTGGTTTTCATGATGGTTTACAGAAGAATTAAAAAACGAACCAATAGACAGGGAAATAAAAAAGAGTTACCAAATTGTTGTATGGTAACTCCCTGAATATCTTGTCGGCCTGCAGGGATTCGAACCCTGGACCCGCTGATTAAGAGTCAGCTGCTCTGCCAACTGAGCTACAGGCCGCAGAGCAATAAAGGTAGTTTGAAATATACGTTTTACAAAAACAAAAATTACATTTTTACGGTTACCGGAAGCGAGACATTACTCTCGTTATTCATGCGGTCGAGCACTGAAATACGGACTTCGTACTTCTTCTTCTTTCGGTTCATCCGGTCGAATTTAATTTCCCGCCCCTTTATTATTGTAAACATATGACTGCTATTTTCTTTATCAAAGCTCTTCCCGAGTTCATTTACATATACCACAAACTGCCAGGGCTTATCCATCTCTCCCGAAGCATCAGCTACCTTCCATTGTAATTTTCGTCCCGAGCGTTTCAATTTTGTCACCGCCAGCGGAGGCGTTGCATCCAACCAGGGCATTGGCGGCACAATTGCTGGCTGCTTGTAAAAATCCAGTTTCAGGCTATCCTGAAAACCCAGTAAATCTTTGTTAAAGCTTTTGGAACTAAAATAAGCCGAACCTTTTATTTCGGGAATGGAATGAATCAGGCGCAATTGCTTTGGCAACTGATCAGGCTCTCTCCATTCCGGTGTTTTCGACTCAGCATCGATCCGGTAAGGAGCCTGCCCAATGTACAAAGCCCTTCCATAGGTGTGATTTTTCCACCAGTGGGCAAGAACCTCAAAATCGGCAGCAGCCATTCCAATATGCCAGTAAAGTTGCGGCAAACAGTAGTCAATCCAGCCTTCTTCCTGCCATTTCAGAATGTTGGCATACAAGCCATCGTAATTACTGGTACCGGCCGTTGTTTGTGAGCCACGCGGATCGTCGGCAATATTTCGCCAAACGCCAAACGGACTGATCCCAAACTTTACCCAAGGCTTTACTGACTTGATTCCCTCATTCAGCATTTTAATGGTGATGTCCACGTTCTCCCTACGCCAATCGGCTATATTATCGGCAAAAAAACCTCTGTTGTACAACCCGAAAGATGTAGTATCGGGAAATGCCTCTTTGGTGGGATACGGATAAAAATAGTCATCCATGTGTATGGCATCCAGATCGTACCGCGTCACGATATCTTTCACTACACCGGTAATAAACTCGCGAACAGCAGGAATCCCCGGGTCGAAATACAATTTCTTGCCATACTCCAGCACCCATTCAGGATGCTTAAAAACGACGTGGTTGGCCGAGAGTTCTTCTTTTGTATTTTGTGCAATCCGGTAAGGATTTAACCAGGCGTGCAATTCCATACCCCGCGCATGGCATTCTTTGATCCAGAATTCCAACGGATCGTAATACGGATCGGGAGCCTGCCCCTGCTTCCCCTGGAGGTAGCGCGACCAGGGTTCAAGTTCGGAATAATAAAGTGCGTCAGCCGCAGGCCGTATCTGCAAAATAATCGCATTCACTCCCAGGTCCTTGTGCATATCCAGAATGCGAATGGCTTCGGCCTTTTGGGTTTCTGTATCCAGACCGGGTTTCGACGGCCAGTCAATATTGGCAACCGTAGCCACCCACACAGCCCTGAACTCATACTTGGGTTGGGCGAAAGAAATCAGTACTGTTGAAAAAATAAAAATGCATGCAAGAAGATACCTGTTCATAGTGTGTGTATAGTATATTTTCAGCAAATGTAATGAATCCAACCATTTAAAATTGACATCTGATAAAGCAACAGGGAATCATCTGCAAAAAAAAATCCTATCTTTGCATCAGGAAAGTAGACAAAACAAGAAAATATTAAAGACAATCCGGGTTTACTATTCTGGTAAATCCGTGGTTTATTAGGTTTAGTTGGTTTAGGTTAAAAAGGCTGTCAGTAGGACAGCCTTTTCTTTTTACGCTTTTCAAACTAAATACTCAACAGGCAAAAAAAGGCCGGAAACCCAATGATTCCCGGCCTTCTTAAACCAATAACATTTTCTAACCTATTTTACTAAACTATATGTGTACTCGTTGTTCAATGAACTCAACACAACCTGGTAGTTTCCACCTGCAAGGGCCGAAAGATCATAGCCATTTATCATGTTGAATTCTTTTCCCAATTTTGACTGGTAGATCAACCCGTTGTCATCGTAGATGTTCAGGGTCATGAACTCGCCGTCAAAATTAAGGTACGAAAGTTTCAAAACATCGTTCGCATAAGCGAAGTAAGGATCAAAACGCATTTTTGATTCTCCAACAAAAATTCCGTTGGCCGCCACTTCAAATTCTTTGGACAAACGAGTGTCGTCCACTTTCAGATTCATGGTATATCCGCCACTAGCCAGCTGAGAGAAGTCAAATACTTTCTGATAGGTGTTTAGCGGCTTTGCTGATTGTTTATAATATACCAAATCACCATTTTCTGCAACAATACTCAACTCAAACATCGCCTCTTTGTTGTTCACGATAGAAACAACTGCCCTGTCGGGAGTCAGAGGGACAACGTTCATTTTTGGCTTTTCAACTGCAGTAGCAACTGCTACAATTGCTACTGCCATTACTGTAGATAAAAATTTAATTGTTTTCATAACCATTCAATTTTAAGTTTAACATGAATGACAGGACAAAAATATATGTTTTTCAACATAAATGCTGTATAACATGTTTTAAAACCCGGGAATTAAACGTAAACTTAACAGTGATTTTTGAAGAAGATTTTTACAGAAACTCTGAAAACCAGTAGCAGAAGGCTTTTTGTGAATAAGACAGCACCAGATAATCAAATATCATGCCAATTCAAATAATCTATTGTTAAATGATTTTTACCAAGATCAAATACAAATAACAAAATGAACATACAAATTTTACAACTCATTGAAGGGGCGAAGGTTGCCAGTGGAATTACAGTCATCATTGACGTGTTTCGTGCGTTCTCCACTGCCTGCTACGCTGTAGACAAAGGCATCAAGAAAATCTACCCGATGGGCGACATCAGGCAGGCATACCAACTAAAAGAAGAACACCCGGACTACCTGCTGGTGGGAGAACGGAACGAACAAAAACCGGAAGGGTTCGACTTTGGAAATTCACCCGATCAACTGATAAACACACCTTTCCCGGCCTGCACGATGATTCACACGACCAGCTCCGGCACGCAGGGAATTGTTAACGCCACCAATGCTGAGGAGATTCTTACCGGAAGTTTTGTGAATGCCGGTGCCATTGTCCGCTACATCCGGGCCAAAAACCCCGCGACTGTTTCGCTTGTGTGCATGGGCTATGCCTGCGAATACCCCACCGACGAAGACACGCTTTGCGCCGAATTCATCAAAAATGAACTGGAAGGCAAAAACAACGATTTCGCAGGAATGATTGCGACCATCAAAGCCGGAGACGGCGCGCGTTTTTTTGACCCCGACAAACAAAGCTGGTCGCCCGAAAATGACTTCCGTCTTTGCACCCAACTCAACCGTTTCAATTTTGTACTGAAAGTTGAAAAGGAGGGTGAATTAGTTTATCTTCGCCCCATTGAGGTATAATACCAATTGTTTTTCAGAGTGAGCCTTATGCGAAACTCTGAAATTACAATGGTTAATGCCGATAGACAATTGAAAAGGCTTTAAGAGCGCAGCGAATTTAAGGCTCAACTCAATTGCTAATCGGTATAAAAAATGTCCAAGCGACACAAGCATTTTACGATAAAAGCTTCCTCCAAATTTCAAAAAAGGAATACAATTCGATCAGAAGAAAGGATAAAATGATGACGTACAATTTTGATGAAATTATTCAGCGCAAAGAAACCAATTGCTTGAAATACGATGCACTGGAAACTTATTTCAAATCGCCCGGCCTGCTTCCGCTTTGGGTGGCCGACATGGATTTTCGCACACCCGATTTTATAATGGAAGCCATCCGAGAAAGAGCACAGCACGAGATACTGGGCTACACGTTTAAACCCGACTCTTATTTTAACGCGATCATCGGATGGATGAAACGCAGACACGACTGGGACATTCAAAAGGAATGGATCTCGTTTAGCCCGGGTGTGGTGGCCGGCCTGACAATGGGTATCGAGACTTTCTCCAAACCCGGCGACGGAGTGGTGGTTCAACCGCCGGTGTATTTCCCGTTTTTCGACTGTGTAAAAGGCACGAAACGCCAACTCATCGAAAACCCGTTAAAGCTCGTGAACGGACGTTATACTTTTGATCTGGATGATTTAAAAACCAAGATCGACTCCAACACCAAGCTACTGTTGCTTTGCAATCCACAAAACCCGGGAGGCATGGTGTGGACACGCGAAGAACTGGAAGGACTGACCAGGGTTTGTATGGAAAATAACATCATGATTATTTCAGATGAAATTCACTCCGACCTGGTTTACAAAGGCCACAAGCACATCCCGATCGCCACTCTTTCGGAAGAAGTTAAAGAGAATTGCATGATTACGATGGCGCCCAGCAAAACATTCAATGTTGCAGGGCTTTCATCTTCGCTTGTTATCATTCCGAACAAAAATAAGTTTGCGCGCTACGAAAGACACCTTGGAGTGGGACACCTTGGAATGGGCAACATATTTGGATCGATTGCGCTCGAAGCTGCCTACACCCACGGCGACAACTGGCTCGATCAACTGCTAAGCTACCTTTGGGACAATTATTTATTACTCGAAAGTTTTGTTGAAAAGCACCTTCCACGCGTGAAAGTGATGAAACCCGACGGGACCTACCTGGTATGGCTCGATTTCACCGATTACAAGATGAAAAACGAGGAGTTAATGAAATTCACCATCGAACAGGCGCAGCTGGCACTAAACGACGGCGGCAGGTTTGGAACAGGTGGCGAAGGCTGGCTGCGTATCAACATCGGCTGCCCGAGAAGCACGTTGGAAGAAGCTTTGAACCGCCTCGGGAAAGCATTCAAATAGAGGCAGACCCGTATAAAAAACAAAATCCGTCTTTGGAATTCTTTGAGCTGCCGGTGCAGCAAAGATATTTTCCAAAGACGGATTTTTTTGTGCTTTATCTTTTCCTCCAGTCGATCAATCCAGTTTGGGCGTTAAACGAATCACAGCATCGGGTTTGTTCAACACCACATAAATAGCTCCATCGGGGCCGGTAGAAACATCCCGAACACGCCCCTGCCCTTTCACAATCACTTCTTCGTGCATTACGCGGTCGCCCTCAATGTCGAGCAAGCTTACCTCCTCGTATTTCAAAGCCCCCACCAGCAATTTGTTTTTCCACTTTTTAAACAAATCGCCGCGGTAAAAATCGAGGCCACAAACCGCGTTGGAAGGTTTCCAGTAATAAACCGGCTGCTCGTAGCCCGGCTTGCGCGTGTATTCCGAAACAATGCTTCCGTTGTAATTCAATCCATAGGTAATTACCGGCCAGCCGTAATTTTTCCCCGCTTCAATCAGGTTCAGTTCGTCGCCTCCCATCGGGCCGTGCTCGGTTGCCCAGAGCTGCCCCGTTTCGGGATGAATCGCCATTCCCTGGATATTCCGGTTTCCAAGCGAATAAAGCGACGGCATAGAATTCTCGGCATCAAACCACGGGTTATCCGCCGGAACAGTGCCATCTTTATAGATCCGGTGAACTTTCCCGTTGGGCCGCGCCAGGTCCTGCGCATGAATATCGGTTCCGCGTTCGCCAATGGCAAAATACAGATAGCCCCACGGATCGAAAACAATCCGGCAACCGTAGTGATGACGGGTGGTCCGGTAGGTTTCGTGCGGCGCCTCAAACAGCACCTGCTGATCCACCCAGGCGTTGTCCCTGATCTTTCCGCGAACAATACGCGTCATGGCCGGCGGGCGTTCGGCCCCCACCACATTGCTTAAGGCATGACTGTGCGCCAGGTAAATCCATCCGTTCTGACTATAATCCGGATCCACTGCCACATCCAGCAAGCCTCCCTGGCCTTCGTGCAAAACTTCAGGCGTATTCCGCACGGCCTCTTTTTGCAAAGCGCCGTTTTTCACTACCCGCAGGCGACCGGGCCGCTCGGTGATCAGTGCAGTGCTGGCATCGATAAAATCAATGGCCCACGGAATCTCCAGTTTATCGGCAAAAACCTCCACGTTCATAAAATAATCCATTGTTTCCAACTCTTTTACAATGGATGGACGCTCTGCCCCGGCATTTTTCTCGGAGCCACGGATGTACTTCAGAATCGCACCAATTTCGGTGTCGCTCAAAGTCTTCTCGTACGACGGCATGCCCAAATGCGAAATCCCAAATTTGATGTTTCGGTAGATGTAACCATCTTCGGCTCCAAACTGCCAGATACCATCTACCAGACTGGTAGCGTTTCCGCCGTTCAGATCGGCGCCGTGGCACTGGGCACAATGCTGCTGATAAAGCGCCTGCCCGTCCTGCGCGCCCGCATTACAGGAGAAGAACAAATAAAAAGAAGCTAGAACAAAAAGTCGGAAAAATTTCATTGTTGCTGATTTAGATTATACGAACAAGATAAGGAAATTAAGCCGTTTTTGTTCACCAAAATCCTATCGCAATGGCTTTTACAGCGCACAATCAGCAAGTAGTAAACCGGGCAACATCCATATCATCAGCGTTCTGTTTTCACGTTTTACATTTAGGATCATCGTGTCCCGTTCATCTTAAAGAATGCTTCTCCGTCTGTTGACGGATCGCAATGACAGAAAAAGAAGGTTACTGTCCCCAAAGTTCTTTTGAATTAGATTGAACTTATTATTTCGTAAGTAAGCACTAGAGTTTTCACCCCTAAATCCCCTATAGGGGACTTTAAGCCTCCCGTCAGCTGACGGAGAGGTTTGGAGGGGTAAAATAAAAGCCGATTATAGATTGTAAGTTTCTTTTAAAATAATTTGACTTTTTGGACAACCTCCAGTTGAGTCCGACAGCTCCGCTGAGCGGAGTGCAGCCGAAACGGGGGGCCATATCTTCTTAACAGGAAACCCCGTGGCCAACCACGAGGAATTATTTTATTAAATTGCAGGCATTAGCAACAAAGCTTTTGAAAGCCATACAACGATGAAACAATTCTTTCCCATCCTGTTCCTGGTCATTTTTCTGGGAATACTGATAAGTGCCAATATCTATCTCACCCGGCGGTTCACCTTTTATTTCGATCTGAAAAGTTCCCGCTATCTCTACCTGACTTTTGCATCGGTCACTGTTTTTATGATTGCCGGAATCATGGTCTTTTCCAATGCAGCATCGGGATTTGCCAACCTGGCTTACAGTGCGGCGTCGATCTTTATGGGCTTTATGCTCTACCTTTTACTGGCGGTTCTGGCGGTTCACCTGCTGAGTGTTTTTGTACAACTCCAGCCCAAAATACTGGGAACCGCCTCGCTGGCGCTGGCCGTACTTGTTACCACACTGGGTATCTGGAACGCGATGTACAAACGGGTTACCCGTGTTGATATTCCGGTTAAAGGACTAAAGAAAGAAGTAAAGATCATGCACTTGTCCGACATTCACATCGGGCATTTCTGGGGACCCAAAACCCTGCAAAAGATCGTGGATAAAACCAACCAGGAGAACCCGGATGTGGTGTTTATCACCGGCGATTTGTTTGACGGCAAAATACGGCTGAACAAAGCCAGCATTGAACCCCTGAAAAAGCTTTCGGCCCCGGTTTATTTTGTGGAAGGCAACCACGACGGATACTCGGGCGCCAAAGAGGTAAAAGCAAAACTGAGGGAAATTGGCGTAAACGTACTTGAAAACGAAGTGACGCATTTTGGCGAGCTGCAAATTATCGGGCTCAACCACATGCGCGCCGACCACCCAAACGGGGGAAACCCCGAAAGGCCGACCATACAATCCACCCTCAGCCAGCTGAATATTTTTGACGGGCCGCCTACGGTGCTGCTTCACCACAGTCCCGACGGGGTGGAATACGCCAACCGGCACGGGGTAGATCTGTACCTGGCCGGACACACCCACAACGGACAGCTATTTCCCGTAAACCTGCTTATTCCTTTGTTTTACAAATACAACAAGGGCTTATTCAACTACAAAGGAACCCACATTTATGTGTCGCAGGGCGCCGGAGCCTTTGGCCCGCCCATGCGCGTAGGAACCATCAGCGAAATGCCTTTGCTTACTTTGAAACCGGAATAAGAAGAAGGCAATAAGCGTCGAGCTCTGAGCTGCGAGCAAAATACAGCAACACCCGAATTGTAAGCAATTGTTAAATTGTAGAATGAGTTACGAGCAAAATACAGCAACACGGCAACACGGGCACTCTGAACCCCGAACTCTGAACTCTAAACACTGCGACTGCAACACCCCCTCCGTCATTCCGGCGTCGAAGCCGCCTGAATTCCTCGTCCCCCTGAATGGGGACAAACGGGAAGCGTTACGAGCTGCGAGCTTTACTGCATCACAGCTACACTACAACTCGGCAACACCGAATTTTACAGCGAATACGAACGGGCCGAACAATTGTGGATTAAAGTTGTGATTTTATACATCCCTCTTCAGCAAGCAACTTGCTGAAGAGGGATTTTTTAGCGCCAATTGCTGAATAAATAAAAGGCATTGGCGAAAACATGGTGGAGGGCGACGAAAACATAAAAAAGTACCGTGAATACAAGCATGCAAGTCGCGAAAACATCAACACAGTTAGCGAAAACATCATCGTATGCAGTGAAATCGTCACCCAAAACGGTGAATTTATCAAGGGAAATTGCGAAAACAACTTTGCAAACAGCGAAATGAACAACAGGCTTAGTGAAACCATAAAACAAGGTAGTGAAAACAACTCCACACTCAATGGAAAGAACACCCACAGAGCAAGTTACAACCGCATAACAGCCGGCTAAAAAACAGCACTAAAGAGGACCACGTATCCGTATTATGTTTATATTTACTGAGCTAAAAACCAAAACCTTTTGACTACACGCCTGCAAATAAAGCCCACGCAGGAACAACACCGCCAGCCGTGCAATCACTTGCTCCTGTATAATTATGTCCCCCGCTTTTCGGAACGGGGAAGCGACTTACGATATATGCAGGCGTTACCGGGGCACGGACCAGGCAAAACCACCGAAAAAAATGAGATAATGAAAATAACATGACTAGTGATGTTATACGGTAGTTGTGCTTCATGCCAAGAGTCCACATTGCTAATTGAAACATTGATATAAAATGATTAAAAAACTTTTCGGAAAAAAGAGTAAATCTGAATATAGATTCAAAGAAGCTAAAAACACTGCTTGTTTTGTTTGTGACCATGTCCTCAATAAAGAAAGAGATATCCTATTTGTAACTCACGACAAAGATGGCTCTAGCTGGCAATTCCTTTGTGGACAAGACGACCACAGCGAATCCAACATTAAGATTATAAGCATGGAACAAGCTACAGATTTGGACTTCACTATAAATGACCTGTTTGAAATGCCTGAAGGATTTGGCGCTGAAAGAGAGAAAGTTGGTTCAAAATGGAATCCTTTCAGAATCTCTGAATAATAATATCATATGGGCGATGTAATCCAAGAAATATCAACAGCTATAAAGACTTTAAAGTATTCTGAAAGTCAAATAAAGCTTTTAGATTTTGATTCTGGTAAAGAATTGTACTATGAACTTCTTGATTGGTTTGTAAAATCTGGAGACAGACGTTGGTGGTGGGAGGATTTTAAACAAACCTCATTTGATTTTCATACATATGAAAGACCACTTGAAAAACTGACTGAGATTATCCCTGATTTGAATGAAAGGGTCTGGTTAATGGTGGAAGACGATGAAGAAGAATATTATCCTATTTACGACTGTGAACCTTCAATCATAGGACAGATTATCGGTGAGTGTTTCGGATTTGAATATTATGTGATTGACAAAAATTTGGATTGGTTAATTTGCGAAAATCATCACAACAGATTAATTGGACTTGGACAGAAACTTAAGGATAAGAATATTGACAAAATTAAATAAAGCACGAAAGCACAACAATGTGTATAATTCATAAGGGTTTCAGCGGTTTTCGAGCAGTATCATCCGCATCCAATTGGGGTGGTAACTTGATAGGTTTGAAGCCCGCAACCCCTTACAAAATCATACACTCAACGTTAACGGTAATTTTTAAAAAGATGAAAACATATTTATTGATTTTAATATTTGCATTAAATACTTTTCAGTTATTCTCTCAAGAAAGTACGCTTACGTCAAAAGACTTAATAGGTATTTGGCAAGCTGATTCTAAAAACGTTGACCGTTTCTGGAATGACTCGTATGCATTTTTTAAAGATGGAACTTTTGGTTTCTTACCATCACAGTTTGATGGCTTGCAAAGAATTATTGGAATAAATGGTCAATATGAAGTTAAAGACAACCAATTGATACTAACAGTCAAATCAACTCATGAAAAGGTCGGTGGGAAATTAGTAAGGAGCAAGTATACCACTAAGTCAGATTCTTGGCAGGTCATTGACTTTGAAACAAAAGAATTAAATATAAAAGCTGAGCCTGCGATATTGTTATTAGAAAAATGCGAAGGTGATTCAACTTCTGTAAAATGTATTTTGATTGATAAACGAAAGTATTATAAACAGATAGATGACCCAGAAGATATATATTAAAAAACTACCGCTAACAAATTGTAATATGGCAGGCGGGGGTAAGAGCGGTCTGACAAGTCAGACCTTGCGCCCACTTTCCTGCGGGTCTGACACGATTTCTTTTCGAAATCTGCAACGGCAACATTGAAAGGGAGTTTCATACGCAATAATAATGAAAAGAAAATCGAAATATAAGCAAGAGGAGGTTAAACCGAAATTCAAACACTTTGCACTGGCAATGGTGATTATTATTTCGGTAATTTCTCCTTTTTTCATAATTGGTGACAGACAGGCTAAAAAATGGAATGAATATTTAAAAGAAAATGGAAAAGAGACCATTGCTTTTTTTGTCTATTCTGCGGGTAGAATGTCAAGTAAAACCTATGAGTTTCAATATATCGTAAATGGGAAAAGATATACAGCAAGTTTAAATAAAGCACCAGATACACCACCTAATTGTCCTTTCAGCGAAATTCCTATGATGGTACGATACGCAGAAGAAAAACCTGCACGAAGCATCACTCTTCCAGAAAAGGAATTTATTTATAAAGGATACACAATCAAATGGATAACAATTGACAAAAGCCACAACTATGCAATGACCATTGAGAAAAATAATTGAAGTAAAATCATTTCCCCGAGGAATCTAAATCAATGAATATCAAACAAAAATAAAGCAAAAAAGCAGCCGCTGACACCGTACATATTGCAGGGCGGGGTTTGGTGGTACGCCAACTGTGTCCCGAGTAATCGAGACGCAACGACAACTTGCGAGTGACCGTTATGCTTAAATTTAAACGATGAAAAAGCTACTGACAATTATACTAGTCTTTTTGACAATTAACTCCATTGCACAAGTCGCTACTATTAATGACAAGGATGGATTTACAAATGTTAGAGAAAAACCTAGCATTGATTCAAAAGTGATTTATAAACTAAATAACAATAAAGTATTTTGGTATGACTATAGTGAGAAAAACGATACATCTGATTGGGCTATAGTATATATTCCCAAAAACGATTTATCATTAGGTTGCACTGACTTTAAATTTTTAGTTGGATTTATTCATAAATCAAGACTTGCCCCTCTTGACAAAATGGAAGAATACAAAAAATCAGATTTCAAATTCTCTTACACTCTTAAAGATTTCAATCCAGACAATCGAATTATAGATTGGATAAATAATCGTTCTGTAAGTTCTATTGATGGTCAATCTGTTTGGGGAACAGATGGAGAATTGCCAAAAACTGAAATTGAGAAAATCTCTATAAAAATTGACGGTGAAGAAATAAATATCAATAAGGCTTTTTATTCGAATTTGTTTGAATGTGACAATGAGTTTAAAGTATATAAAAAAGAAGACACTTTTTTTGTTTATCAAGACAATAGTGATGGCGCAGGTTATTATCAGATTGTTTGGGTCTTAAACAAAACCGGTCTTATACAACGATTGCTAGGTACGATTTACTAAAAAAGCAATCAGTAACCGACAAACTGTAATGAGAACTAAACTTGATAAAAAAGAAATTAAGCTTACAATCATACTTTTAAGTATTGTTGGAGTAATTGTTATTTTGTATTTCTGGGCACAGTATGGTAAATCTAATTTTCCAAAAAGTGTTATCATTTTTATTGCAGGATTCCTTGGAGTATTAGCTGTAAGAATACCATTAAAACTATTATTTGAGTTAATAATAAAATTGATAAAAAAAATAATGAAACGGGTAAATCTGATTTTAGCGATCATCATGAGCATTTCGTTGACTACGTTCGCTCAACAGAAAATTACAACAGGTGCCGAACGCTTAAATGTCTATCTACCTTTGCTGGAAGGCAAAAAAGTAGGTGTAATGGTGAACCAGACAGCGATTGTTGGCGGCAAACACTTGGTTGACGTGCTGTTGGAAAAAGGTGTTGACCTACAATTTGCGTTCATTCCCGAACACGGCTTTCGTGGAACCATCGAGCGCGGAGAGGATGTACACAACGATGTGGATACCAAAACAGGCTTGCCACTGTATTCGCTGTATGGAGAAAACCACCAGGCCGATTCGTTGGTTCGTTCGGTGGATGTAATGATATTCGATATACAGGATGTGGGCGCTCGTTTTTACACCTTTGTTGTAGGAATGCACAATGTAATGCAATTGTGCGCCAACAATAACCGTCCGCTTCTAGTTCTCGACCGTCCTAATCCTAACGGAGAGCAGGTTGACGGCCCTGTTCGGAAAGACGATAAATTTAAATCGGATATCAGTTTTCATAAAGTTGCGATGATACACGGACTTACGATTGGCGAGTTAGCGCAAATGATAAACGGCGAAGGCTGGCTCGATAATGGGGAGAAAAAGTGCGACCTTACTGTTATTCCGCTGGAAAACTACACGCACAAATCAAAATATGAGTTGCCTGTTATTCCGTCTCCCAGCTTACCCAACTATCAATCGGTTCGTTTGTTTCCACTGCTGTGTTTATTTGAAGCGACCGATTTCAGCATAGGCCGTGGAACAGATTTTCCATTTCAGGTAATCGGCTATCCCGACACTCAGTTTGGCGATTTCACGTTTACGCCGGGAACCCGCGTGGGCATGTCAGCACATGTAGAGCAACAGGGGAATCTATGCTATGGCATAGACTTGCGCGGATTAAAAGCTGACAGCATTCGGTTTACGCTCAAATATATTCTTGATTTCTACCATAAAATGCCCGATAAATTCTTTGCACGTCCCGACTTCTTCGATAAGTTGGCCGGTACAGATAAACTCCGCGAACAAATTTTGGCGGGATGGACAGAAGAACAGATCCGCGACAGTTGGAAGGAAGAACTTTCGGAATACAAGCGAATGCGCAAAAAATATCTTTTATATGAGGATTTTGAATAGATCGTTTTTTAATAAGGGAAGAAACAAAAGAGCTGATTGATAAGTTAGATAAAGCAAAACAGTTATAAACAGATGAAAGCAATAATAACCGGAGCAAGCGGCATGGTAGGAAAGGGTGTTCTTCTGGAATGCCTCGACCATGAAGCCGTTACGGAGGTTTTGGTCATCAACCGAAACCCGCTCGGAATTCAGCATCCGAAATTAAAGGAAGTGATTCACCGTGATTTTGCCGATTTCACAGCTATACAATCCCAACTCGAAGGCTACGATGCCTGCTTCTTTTGCATGGGAGTGAGCTCTGTGGGCATGAATGAAGCCGATTACCGGCGGGTAACTTACGATTTCGCCCTGGCGCTGGCCCGGGTACTTCGCACCTTGAATCCGGACATGACCTTCAACTATGTTTCGGGGGTTGGCACCGACTCAACCGAAAAAGGGAGAAGCATGTGGGCCCGCGTAAAAGGCAAAACCGAAAACGATCTGATCAGTCTTGGTTTTAAGCAAGCCTACATGTTCCGCCCGGGAATGATCATCCCCAAAAGAGGAATCAAGTCGAGAACAAAACTTTACCAGTTTTTGTACGATTATTTTATGTGGCTGGTCAACCTGGTAAAGTTTCTTTCGCCCAACTCGGTGGTAGATACCACACAGGTGGGCAAAGCCATGATAAATTCAGCATTGAAGGGCTATTCCAAAAACGTATTAGCCCCCAAAGACATCATTATTCTGGCAAAGTAAAATCCGCCAAGCAGATTGCGACATCGGTTACATCAGGCCTTTTAACATGCCATGGTAGTACATTGGCTCCAGCCCGTGCACTTTCAACATCCACCACATTCCGCGCTCTACCGCAGGGTCCAGCCACGGAATGGTTGGCATCAACTCTTTGTCGTAGCCAAATTCGCACATCAGCACCTTTCCGTACTCCGTTACGATCGGACACGCAGAGTAACCGTTGTACGTTTCTTCGGGCTCGTTGCCTTCCATAATCGAAACCAGGTTGGCAGCAGCCACCGGAGCCTGCATGCGAATGGCCGCCCCTGTTTTGCTGGTACGCAGTCCACCCGCATCGCCAACCACCATAATGTTTTTATAATGCGTATGAACCAGTGTGGCATTGTCTACATCGGCCCAGCCACCGTGACGCAAATCGCCTGTCGTTATGGCCAGCGGAGAATTTCTCACAAAATCGGGCGCACTCATCGGCGGGATAAAATGAAGCAAATCATAATCCACCGTGATCAATTTTGTATCGTCCACCGGCAAAGGTGCCAGGGTCGCTTCCTCTATCTGCTGAAAAACAGCCTTTTTTGCTGAAGTATCCACCGATACCAGGCGGTGTTTGTAAGATATTCCGATGTTCCGTTCGTCATAAATTTGCTGAAGGCGGTCTCCAAAAACCACGGGCGTCATCAGGTTGGTCGAATTCCCGAAATACTGAATATCAAACCCGTCCCGGATCTCTTTGTCACGCAGAAAATCTTCGGTAATCAAACAGATCTTTTTAGGCGCGCCGCCGCATTTCAGTTTTGTGTAGGTGTCGGTAAACACCAGGCGGGAATCTTTGCGGCCGGAGGTAAGTTTCTCCATGGCCCGGTGGTATTTTATGGCTCCCTGATAATCGTAGATGCAGTGAGCATTTCCTTCGCCCAGCGTTTCACGCGAAATTCCTTCAATCAAATCGAAGTTCATCTGACAACCCGGTGTCAGTACCAAAAAGTCATAATCAATCTTCCCGCTCTTCTTTGTGCTTACATAGTTGGCATCCGGCACCAGTTCGGCCACCGAATCTTTTACCCACTTCACGCCTCTGGGAATCAGCTTTTCGGTAGATCTTGTGACCTGCTCGGGAGAAAAAGTTCCCGATGCAATCAAGGTATAGCCCGGCTGGTAGAAATGTGTTTCGTTGGGCTCAACAATGGTAATATCAGGCGTTCGCAACTTATCGGTAAGGTAGGCAGCCATGGTTATTCCGGCAGCACCTCCCCCCACAATCAGTATCTTCGCCTTTGCTTTACTCTCTGAAAAAAAATCGTAAGTTCTCTCAGCAACAATGAGTCCACCAAGACCCAATGCCCCGTTCAAGAGAAATCTCCGTCGGTTAATGGCCATATTTCGGTTTTTTAGTTGGTAAATATTATAGGTGTCGCAAGGCTATCGAATTTTATCCTCTTAAGCATCTTTAATGCCAAAAGAAAGGTTGATTTTACATTTTATTAATGATGAATCAGGGATTATTAGATCAAGTAAAACTATACTTGCAAACAAAATTCTTAGGGGCAACGATTTTTCCGGACAAGCCCCGTTACGGCAGAGAAAACTAACTTTATGAACCAATAGATTATGAAGACGATCGATAAATCAAAACCCGTACTGGTTACCGGTGCCACCGGTTATGTGGCAGGCTGGCTGGTAAAAAAACTTCTTGAAGAAGGATTAACGGTGCATGCAGCAGTTCGGAATCCAGACGATAAGGAAAAACTAAAATACCTCGACGGGATTGCCCAAAACACACCGGGTGAGATCCGTTATTTCAAGGCCGATTTACTTGAAGAAGGATCGTATGCCGAAGCCATGGCCGGTTGTGAGCTGGTTTTCCACACGGCATCGCCCTTTGTTACCGATGTAAAAGATCCGCAGAAAGACCTCATCAACCCCGCCAAACTGGGAACCCGCAATGTACTGGAACAAGCCAACCAAACGGAATCGGTGAAGCGGGTGGTTCTTACCAGCAGTGTGGCTGCCATTTATGGCGACAATGCCGACCTGAACCACGCTCCCGGCAAGGTTTTTACAGAAGAAATCTGGAACACCAGCTCTTCACTCGAACATCAACCTTACTCGTATTCCAAAACACTGGCCGAAAAAGAAGCCTGGAAAATTTGCGAAGAACAGCTGCAGTGGGAATTGGTGGTGATAAATCCCAGCCTGGTGATTGGCCCGGCAATCAACCCTACGCAGGTTACTTCCGAAAGTTTCCGGATCATCCAGCCCTTTGGCGATGGCAAACTCAAAATGGGCGCACCCAAACTGGGCATGGGTTTGGTGGATGTACGCGATGTAGCCGAGGCACATTTTTTGGCCGGATTTAAACCCGACGCAAATGGCCGTTACATCATTTCAGGCCATAATACCTGGTTTATCGACATGGCCAAAGCCCTTCAACCCAAATACGGCGACAAATACCCCATCCCGAAAAAGGAAATGCCCAAATGGCTAATCTGGTTGATGGGACCAATGATCAACAAAGCCGTGACACGAAAATACATTTCACGCAACATGGGGCTCCCTTTTGTAGCGGATAATTCAAAAAGCATCAACGAACTGAAAATGAATTACCGCTCTGTAGACGAATCGCTCAACGAGATGTTTCAGCAACTCATCGACAACGGTTTGATTTAAGAAACGGACACCGACATTTATCTCATTAATACGTAATAAGCCGGCCGATTAATCATTTAATTATCAGCCGGCTTCATTCATTCACTCCCTTCATTTTTTCAGGGATTTTTTCCCTCCACAAGTTTATTGTTCATTTTTTTGTGTTAGTTTTGTTTATTATTAAAATATTTTAATAACTCAAGAAAATGAATAAGCTGCTATTGTACGTTACCATTTTGATTCTGGCGGTTGCCTGCCAGTCGAAATACCCCGGAGTTTCAGAAGAATACCACACCCTGCTCGACTCGGCTTTGGTGAAAGCCGGTGAAAATGCTGCGGAATTACAAAAGGCACTTGCCGAAGCACCGGCAGACGAAAAGGAAGGAATGGCCTTTCTGATCAGCTACATGCCCGAACGCGACCTTACGACTTTAACGGCTGATTTTCTGCTCGAAAACAACCAGTATGCCTACAAAGCCCGCCGGGAATTCCCCTGGTGCGCTGCACTGCCCGATTCCATTTTTTTGAATGAAGTACTGCCTTACGCCAACATTTCGGAAAACCGCGACCGCTGGAGACCCGATTTTTACGAACGCTTTTCAAAATATGTAAAAGACAAAGACAACATGGTGGATGCCCTGATGAACATTGCTCACAACATTCCGACCGAAGTGGATGTGGAGTACAACACCAAACGTTCGCGGGTCGACATCAGTCCTTTGCAGGCCATGAAAGAACACATGGCTACCTGCAGCGGGCTTTCCATTTTACTGACCGACGCCTACCGTTCGGTGGGAATTCCATCGCGCCTGGCCGGAACTGCCATGTGGACCAACTACAAAGGAAACCACACCTGGAGTGAAGTTTGGGTGGACGGCGAATGGAAGTTTATTGAATACTATGTGGACACACTCGATCAGTCGTGGTTTGTTGCCGATGCAGGGAAAGCCGATCCCGACAATATGTTGCACTGGATTTATGCCGCTTCGTATAAACCTACCGGCCTGCCTTACTATGCAGCCGTTGACGCTCCGTATGTGGCCAATGTGGTCAACCTCAGCAACCTGCCCGAAGATGTGCGCGCGCGTTACGAACGCATGAAAGAAAGGGCCACTGGACTGAAGCCCTACATCTGGGGACACAACGTTACACAACGTTACATTGATTTGTACGAAAAATCCGTGCAAAACAGCGCACTCGCCGAAGATGAACTACTGGCCAATGTGGTGGTTTTTGCCGACGAAAACACCAGCTCCAGCGAATCGCGCTTAAGTTGCAGAGTGGATGTGCAGAAAGACGACGAGAAGGTGAATTTTGGCTATTCGCCCCGCAAGACGGACGATCTGAACCACTTTCTTCAGTTTAAACTCAAAAAAAATACAAGCTATCAGTTCGTGGTAAGCAATCCCGAGCAGGCGATTGAAGAAACGTTTGCTGTAACCACCGGAAACGACGCACAGCAAGACATTCAACTCATTCTATCGAAATAAAAACTATTGAAAATATTGAAGCCCGATGAATAAGAAACTTATTTTACTGGTCATTGTCCTGCTAAGTGGACAGCTGGCTTTTTCTCAAACTTCCAACGTTAAAGTATTCGACAAAGAAACCATTGTAACCGATCCCTCGCAGGGAGTGAAAAGCTTTGTTCAATGGGGTGAATTTCCTCCCGCCAGCAAAGAAATCCGCCGCGTGGTGATGAACCTTACCCTGGCTTATCCCGAAGACCGGGCCATTGCGCATTGGGACTACATGGACCGCGTAAAAATTCTGCGTCAGGGCGGGAAAAACGGCAAAGCAGTAAATTTTGAAATCGGCCGTATGCTTACTCCTTACGGAAGTAATTTCAAAGAAGGATGGAGCTTTACCTGGAGCATCGACGTAACCGATTTTCAGGCCTTTCTGCGCGACAGCGTGGAACTGGAATACATTCACTCGGGATACGAATCACCCGATCTGGGCTGGGACCTGAGTATTGATTTCGACATCACGTACGGCCCGCAAGTGGCTGATTTCATCACCGTTCAGAAAACATGGGATGGCAACTACCAATACGGAAACCCGGCCAACGACATCGAAAAACAGCTGGCCCCCATAAAAGTAAAAACCGCGAAAAATGCAGCTTTCGGCCGCTTTCGCATTCAACACACCGGACACGGAATGGACCAGCCAAACGGATGTAGCGAGTTTTGCAGCCGCTGGCGCGAATTGCTTTTTGACGGGCAGGTGGTTGACCACCGTGATATGTGGAAAGATTGCGGCAACAACCCGCTTTACCCGCAGGGTGGAACCTGGATTTTTGACCGCGGTTACTGGTGTCCCGGAGATTTGCAGGTGCCTGACTTGGTCGATATTCCGCTGGAAAAATCGAAACATACGCTCGACCTGAACATGGAGCCTTTTACGGCCAACAATATCGACCAGCCAAAAGAACAGATCACCTCGTACTTTTTTCAGTACGGAGCGCCGAACCGCGCCAACGATGTGATTATTGAGGAAATCATAGCACCGAACAGCAAAGACAACTACAACCGCTTCAATCCGCGGGGATTCAGCCCCATCATCAAGATCAGAAACCTGGGAAGCCAGGATCTCACCAGCCTTGACATTGTTTACAAAACAGTTGGTTTTGCGGAAAAGACATTCAAATGGGAAGGAAATCTGGGCTTTTACGAAGGCGCCCTTATTACGCTGCCCGGCGAAATTGATGCCCACCCCGGCACCAACACTTTTGTGGTGACCCTGAACGATCCGAACGGAGTTGCAGATGAGTGGGATGGCGATAACAGCCTCGAAGCAAGTTTCGAAGACATTCCGAATATCCCTTCAAAAATTGTGGTGGATTTTATGACCAATAACCGCCCAAAGGACAACTGGCTGTACATCGTAAACAGTTCGTACGATACGGTTTATGTCAAGACACCCGAAATGATGGACACTGCAACGACTTATCTTGACACGCTCGAATTAGCAGAAGGAAACTACTACATGCAGTTGGTTGACACGGCCGGGGAAGGACTGGAATTCTGGTTTTTAGCTGAAGCCGGTTACGGACGCCTCCGCTTGAAGGACACCGAAGGCAACCTCGTTCATTTGTTTGAAAGTGATTGCGGAAACGGCCAGTTTTATGGCTTCAGGGCCGACAACGAAACCAAAGTTGATCCAAGCGTGCCACATCTTTCCGTAAACATTTATCCGCGCATGGTACGTGATTACGCCACCGTTTACACCACCACCAATAAGCCATCCACCTTAAAAATCCGGATCACAAAAGACGGTGAATATGTGGAAACACATGAGTTCACCAACATCAAAGACGCGCAAACCGGACTCGATCTGCGACATTTGGAAGACGGACGTTATGTGATGGAGATATACGTAGACGGCGAACACAAAATGAACCGGAGGTTTAATAAAGTGCCTCAAAAAGGTAGAAGACATTAGTAGAATTAACTATTGATATTCGCTCACTCAGCCGCTGTGTTAACAACAACAGCGGCTGAAATTTGTCATTGAGTTAAATAAACCCGAATTTTGTTTTAAGTACAGAATTTAAATTAACTCACATGATCTTCGGCCATGTAGATAACCCGTCAGTAATTAATTTTGAGCTGCCTCCCGACCATAGCGACACGGCTAGAGTTTTAACGCATGCAGAGCAAAAGAAGCAACCGGAAGTTTATGTGGGTTGTGCCAAATGGAACAGAACCGAATTAAAAGGATTTTACCCCCGGGGAACCAAAGATGAATTGCTTTATTATTCGTCGCAATTTAACAGCATCGAGCTGAATGCTTCATTTTATGGCACCCCATCTATTCCGCAGGTAACAGCCTGGCGTGACAAAACACCCGATGATTTTAAATTTTTCCCAAAAATAACCCGCATCATCAGCCACTTTAAAAGGCTCAAAGATGTACACTACCTGCTTGACGAGTTTTGCCTGAACATCAGCCATTTCGAATCAAAACTAGGCATGGTATTTTTGCAGCTAAACGATAATTTTGCCCACAAGGACTTCAATCGCTTAAAGGATTTCATCCATATGTTTCCGACAGGAATCCCACTGGCAGTGGAACTGAGGCACCCAGCCTGGTTCGACGATGAGGCCGTAGCCGCCGAACTTTATGCACTTTTGGAAGAGCGCAAAGTTGCAAATATAATTGTGGACACAGCGGGCCGCCGCGATTTGCTCCACATGCGGCTAACTTCGCCAACCGCTTTTGTCCGCTATGTGGGTGCCAACCATCCTACAGACTATACGCGGCTTGAAGACTGGATTGACCGCATTGAGAACTGGGTTGAAAACGGACTGGAGAATCTTTATTTCTTTGTTCATCAAAATACAGAAGAAGAATCGCCGCAACTGGCTGCCCATTTCATACAAAAACTGAACGAAAAACTTGGCCTGAATGTGAGAGGGCCTCATGTGAACGGCACTTTATTCTGAGAAACAGCTTCCTACAGACAACGGAAAATTAAAAACGCTAAAACCCACTATGTTAATGCTCTTACCCGGGCAACACACTAAAATCACAAAAGGTTATTTTAAAGCCCACTCAAAATACTATTTTTGTGCTTCTGTTCAATGATTGAAATAATGAGTAAAACTTTTGAAAAAACCAGGTATCAGCTAAAATCCATTAAAACAGGTAAAATTTTTAATGACACCGGCTGGTTACTGGATGCTCCCGGAGAAGTGGAACCAACACTGATCAGGGCCATGTACGAAAAGAAACAGATTGAAGTAAAGGACGACTCTTGGGGACTGTATAAATTTGCCGACTGGCTTCCCGTCAGTAAAACACTGGCAGGATCTTCGGCACCGGTGACCTACAAAAGCGAGGGTCTGGCCAAAGAACTGGGCCTTAAAAACCTTTGGATCACTTTTAGCGGATACTGGCCCGAGAAAGGAGTCAACATGCAAACCTGCTCTTTCAAAGAAACAGAAGCTTACTCAGTGTGCGGGCGGATGAACAACGACATGAACAAGGTTCTTGTGGTAGCCTCGGCCGGAAACACATCCCGAGCTTTTGCAAAAGTTTGTTCTGACAATCATATTCCACTTTTAATAAGTGTTCCCGAAGACAACATCAGCGCATTGTGGTTCGACAAGCCGATAAACGACTGTGTTAAACTGATTTGCAGCCGATCGGGAAGCGATTATTTCGATGCTATTCATTTGTCGAATATTGTGGCAGCTACTCCCGGCTTTGTTGCCGAGGGCGGTGCCAAAAACGTTGCCCGCCGCGATGGTATGGCAACCACCATGCTTTCGGCAACCACTACCATCGGCCGCATTCCGGATTACTATTTCCAGGCTATTGGCAGCGGAACAGGTGCGATTGCTGCCTGGGAAGCCAATCTCAGGCTGATCGAAGACGGACGTTTTGGTTCGCACAAAATGAAACTGATGGTTTCGCAAAACCTTCCGTTCAAGCCGATCCACGATGCCTGGAAAGCCGATTCAAGGGCGATGCTTCCTTTTGATGACCACGAGGCACGGACACAGGTAGAAGAAATTGTTGCAAAAGTGCTTTCGAACCGCAAACCTCCCTACCCGATTATCGGCGGACTGTATGATGCAATGAAAGATGCAGGCGGCGATGTCCTGCTGGCCACCAACCAGGAAGCCGCCGAAGCCGGAAAGCTTTTCCTCGAAACAGAGGGCAACGATATTCACCCGGCATCGGCAGTAGCCACAGCGACTTTAATCGCGGCAGCTAAAAACGGAACGGTTAAGCCAGATGATCTGATCATGCTCAACATTACCGGCGGGGGCGAAGAAAAATTCAAAAAAGAGAACGAGTTGTTTTACCTGAAACCCGAGATTGTTTTTGATATCCATCCAAGTGAGGAAGAAGTGAAGGAGAAAGTATCAAAGCTATTTCAACCCGTTCAGCAGGCATAGACGAGAAAGGGTAAAGACCCACTCTACATATTGACTTTGACCTACTGTATTACTTATCTAAACTCAGTTACCATGAAACACTTACCTGCTTTCATGCTGGTGCTGGCATTGCTTATTATGGCCTCCTGTAACCAGTATACCGATTATTCCAACGTTCCTTTTGAGGAACCATCGCCCAAACCGTGGGAAGACCCGACCATCAACGACGTCAACAGACTGGAGCCACGAGCTTCGTTTATACCGTTTACTGCAACCGAACAGGCACGCACGGAAGACAAGTGGCAATCGCCGCTGATACAGTCGCTGAACGGGATGTGGCAGTTTCACCTGGCAAATAACCCCGCGGAACGTCCTTTCTGGTTTTTCAAAAACGATTTCGACACCCGTTCCTGGGACCAAATTGAAGTACCATCGAACTGGCAGATGAAGGGTTACGACTATCCGATTTATACCAACGTAAAATATCCGCACAATACAACCCCGCCGCTTATTACCGACGACTATAACCCGGTGGGCTCGTACAAACGGACCTTTGAAATTCCGGCCAACTGGAAAAACAAACAGGTGATCGCGCATTTTGGCGCTGCCGGTGCCAGCCTCAGTCTTTGGGTGAACGAACAATACGTTGGCTACAGCGAAGACAGCAAAACGCCCATGGAATTCGATATTACTCCCTTCCTGAAATCGGGGAAAAACACCATGGCCGTTGAAGTATTTCGCTGGTGCGACGGCTCCTACCTCGAAGACCAGGATTTCTGGCGTTTAAGCGGTATTACGCGCGACGTGTACCTGGTGGCCCGGGGCAATCAGGCACTGAAGGATTTCAGCGTTGGCTCCAACCTCGACGACTCTTTTAAAAACGGCTTATTCAGCCTGAACATCGAGCTGCAAAACGATGCTGAACTGACCGTAGAAGCTGCACTTTCGGACAATGGAACGCTTATCAGGGAATTCACAGAGACGACAAGCGAAACCAATGTTGCATTTGAAGCCGAAATTGAGAACGTAAAACAATGGTCGGCAGAAATACCCAATCTTTATGAATTGATGATCACCTTGCGAAATAAAAAAGGAATTGTGGAGCTTATTCGCCAGGAAGTGGGTTTCAGAAGGGTGGAAATAAAAGACGGACACCTGCTGGTTAACGGCCAGTATGTGTATATGAAAGGCGTCAATCTGCACGAACACAACGACAAAACAGGCCACGTTCAGGACAAAGCCACGATGTTGCTGGATATTAAAACCATGAAAGAAAACAACATCAATGCGGTTCGCACTTCACACTACCCGCAACCGGAACTGTGGTACGACCTGTGCAACAAATTCGGTTTGTACATCATCGACGAAGCCAACATCGAATCGCACGGAATGGGCTACGGACCTGAATCGCTGGCGAAAGACACTGTTTGGAAAGCAGCGCACATGTTCCGCACAAAAAACATGTTCGAACGCGACAAAAACCAGCCCTGCATTGTAACCTGGTCGCTCGGGAACGAAGCAGGTAACGGAATTAATTTCGAAACTACTTACGATTACCTGAAATCGGTTGACAGCACACGAACAGTTCAGTACGAACGGGCAGAACTGGAAAGAAATACCGATATTGTTTGCCCGATGTACATGCGAATCGATGGTATGATCAAATATGCCGAAAGCAATCCGAAAAGACCGTTGATCCAATGCGAATACGCACATGCCATGGGCAACAGTGTCGGCAACCTTCAGGATTACTGGGATGTGATTGAAAAATATCCGGCTCTCCAGGGAGGATTTATTTGGGACTGGGTTGATCAGGGCTTGTTAACCACCAACGAAAAAGGCGAAGAATACTGGGCTTACGGTGGCGATTTTGGCCCCGAAAACGTTCCTTCCGACGGCAACTTCTGCAACAACGGGCTCGTAAATCCAGACCGCACTGTAAAACCACATCTGCTGGAAGTAAAGAAAGTATATCAGCACATAGCCTTTAAAGCAGAAGATCTGACCTCCGGGAAAATTTCCATTCAAAACAAATATGCTTTCCTGAACTTATCAGCATTTGACTTTGTATGGGAAGTTACCGGCGATGGCAAGATGCTGGACAACGGCAGTTTGGGCGAAATCGACCTCGAACCGGGCGCATCGCAGACATCTACCATCGATTACAGCCTTACTCCGGAACCAGGAGTTGAATACTTCCTTACCCTGAAAGCCAAACTAAAAAAAGACTGGAGCCTGGTAGAAGCTGGTACCGAACTGGCGGCCGAACAATTTGAATTACCCGTTTTCGAACCGGTTGCAAAAGTGAATGTGAAAGATATTCCTGCATTGGAGTTAACCGACGGTGATGACAATACAACTGTTTCAGGCGAAGGCTTTAGCATTGCATTCAATAAGAAAGCCGGAATCGTTTCCAGCTACAAAAAAGGCGAAACCGAATTACTGACAAGCGGGCCTGTTCCCAATTTCTGGAGAGCACCGATTGATAACGACTTTGGCAACAACCTGCACAAACGCTCGCGGGTGTGGAGAAAAGCAGGCGAAAACCGCAAAGTGGTAAAGACCAATGTAAAAAAGAACGGCAGCTCAGAAGTTCAGGTAGAATTCGTATTCGATCTCGTAAATGATGAAGGAGCCAAAATTGCTTCCTACAATTCAACTTACACCGTTTACGGAACGGGAGATGTAGTTGTAAACAATCATTTTAAAATGACCGGCAAAGATCTTCCTGAAATCGTAAAAATGGGAATGAACCTGGTAATGCCACGCAAGTTCGACCAAATGAGCTGGCTGGGCCGCGGACCGCAGGAATCATATTGCGACCGGAAATCAGGCGCCTTTGTTGGCTTGTACAACGGAAGTGTGGCCGATCAGTACTGGGCTTATCTCCGTCCGCAGGAAAACGGCAACAAAACCGATGTTCGCTGGATGACCATTACCGACAACGAAGGAAACGGCTTGCTGTTTACCGGAATGCCTCTGCTGGAAGTAAGTGCTCACCACAACATTCTGGAAGATTTTGAATCGATGGAGCGTACCGACGGACGCCAGGTGGAAGGCATTACCGTGGAGAACCGCCACACCACCGACGTTCAACCCCGCGACCTGACTTCGGTGAACATTGATTATCAACAAATGGGCGTTGGCGGCGACGACAGCTGGGGAGCATGGACACATGACCAGTACCGCCTCACCGCAAAAGAATACAGCTACTCTTTCCGGATGACTCCGCTTTCAAAAGGAGACGATCCGCTAAAAGCTGCCAGAATGAAGTTCTAAACTGCTTCAACCACACAAAAAGTCATACTTTCATCTTGCGTGAGAGTATGACTTTTTTTGTTACCATACCTTCGTATTTTTAAATAACTTTGGCCCAAATTCAGACAAATGGAATTCAAAAATTTTAGCTACTTACTGCTCCTTCTGAGCTACCTGGTCATCCCGGCAATCCTGGGCTACCGGCATAAAGTGCGCTTTGCTTTTCGTTTGCGCTACCTCATTCCGGCTACCATTTTCGCCGGAGCCATTTTTGTAATGTGGGATCGCCGCTTTATCGAAATGGACATCTGGAGTTTCAACCCGGTCTACACAAGCGGCATCCAATGGCTGAAAGTTCCGGTGGAAGAATGGCTTTCGTTCATTGTCATTCCCTGGTCGGCGGTGTATATTTATGAATGGCTGAAAATCCGTTTTGAAAACTTCGAGAAACCCCGTCTTTTTGTAATTATCAGTTTGATTGGTTTTGCGGCACTGGCCTTTCTTGCCTATACCTTTCGCCAAAACATGTTTAGTTTCTTCACCTTTTTTCTCTCGGCCATTTATTTGGGATACACCGTATTCAGAAACCGTTTCAGGAAAAACCTGACCAAATTCTACCTGGCTTATTTTGTCTCGCTCCTCCCATTTACCATTCTTTCGGGGATAGCCAGCCGTTTAGAAATCGTGAATTACAATCCACAACACACCATGAACATCAACCTGGCAGATTTCCCGGTCGAAAAATTTGCCTACCTGTTTTTACTGCTTTTAATCAACATTACGATATACGAATACTTAAGTGAGCGTCGGTATTTCTTAGACTTCAAGCTATGACATTCCTCTATAATCTTGGTATATATTTTTATGCCCTTGCCACGTGCGTGGCGGCTCTGTTCAATCCCAAAGCCAAACTGTTTGTTTCGGGAAGAAAAAACTGGAAACAGCAATTAAAATCCGGCGTCGACAGCCAGGCGGACTATCTCTGGTTTCATTGTGCTTCGCTGGGTGAATTCGAACAAGGCAGACCGGTTATAGAGGAAGTGAAAAAAGAGTTTCCCCAGTACAAAATTGCGCTCACGTTCTTTTCCCCGTCGGGTTACGAGATCCGCAAAAACTACGATGGCGCCGACCTGGTGGCTTACCTTCCACTCGATACAAAGAGCAACGTCAGGTATTTCCTGGATGTGCTTCAACCCCGGAAAGCTTTCTTTGTAAAATACGAATACTGGTACAACTACATTCATCAGCTAAAACAAAGAAACATCCCGCTCTACATTGTGTCGGCCATCTTCCGCGAAAACCAATCTTTTTTCAAGAACAGTTTGTGGGGAAAATGGTACCGAAAAATGCTGTTCAGTTTTGAACACATATTTATTCAGAATGAAAAGTCGGCAGAACTGCTGGAGAAAATAGGCATTGCCAATTACACCATTGCCGGCGATACCCGTTTCGACAGGGTAGCTGCCATTGCCAAGAGTGCAAAAAAGTTCGAAAATGTTGAAAAGTTCAAAGGCGATTCTCCGCTAATAATTGCCGGAAGCACCTGGAAGCCCGATGAAGAGCTGCTTGCAGCGTTTATCAACAACAGCCGGGGCGTAAAATTCATCCTGGCTCCACACGAGGTAGCACCCGCCAATATTAACAGAATTCACCAATTGTTGAAAAAGAAGGCGATTTCATTCAGCAAAGTCCAAAATACCGCTATCGAAGAATTTGATGTGTTGATAATTGATTCGATCGGCATTCTTTCGTCGCTCTACCAGTACGGAAACATAGCATACATAGGCGGCGGCTTTGGCGTAGGCATTCACAACATACTGGAAGCTGCCACTTTTAAACTACCCATTATTTTCGGCCCCAATTACCTCAAGTTTAAAGAGGCGGTGGATTTGGTGGAAGAAAAAGGTGCTTTTCCCATTGAAGATTCAAACTCACTCAACAAAGCACTGAGCGGGCTGCTCGAAGACAAAAATGAGCTAAAAAAAGCCTCCGGTATCTGCCAGAATTATGTAGAAAAAAACGTGGGATCGACAAAAGTTATCATAAAAAAAGTTTTTAACACGTAACTTTATTTAGCATACTTTTTGTTAGAAAAAAATTCATCAAAAAATTGAATTATTTCCCCAAAGATTCTATAAAAAAATACTCCTTTCTTGTATGTTAAAATTACAATTTCGGTAAACTTTTTTCATATATCAAACATATATATCACTGACTTTCAAAATAATAACTTTTGAAAGTTGATAACTTTTGATGAATTTGTTCATGAAAAAATTCCAAAATCCTGTTTTCATTTCTATCTTGCATTACACATTCTACAAGCCGGAAAACTGGAGCAATCAAGGAATAAATCTTATTATTATTTAACTCACATATAGGAATAAAAATGGCATTAAACGAAGTATCTGTAAAAGCCCCGGCGGGCAAGAAAATTTACGCTCAGGACGAAGCGGTAAAGGCCTCGCTAGAGTACTTCAAAGGAGATGATTTGGCAGCAAGAGTATGGGTAAACAAGTATGCCTTGAAAGATTCTTTCGGGAATATTTTCGAACTGACACCCGACGACATGCACAGAAGGTTGGCCAAAGAGATCGCCAGGATCGAAGAACGCTATCCAAACCCCCTGACTGAAGACGAAATTTACAGCGTATTAAAAGACTTCAGGTACATTGTTCCGCAAGGCGGACCAATGACAGGAATCGGAAACGATTACCAAATTGCATCGCTGTCGAACTGCTTTGTTGTTGGAAACGACGGCAACTCTGACTCGTATGGCGGAATCATGAAAATTGATCAGGAGCAGGTGCAACTCATGAAACGCCGTGGCGGTGTTGGTCACGACCTTTCGCACATCCGTCCCAAAGGTTCACCGGTAAAGAATTCGGCGCTTACTTCTACCGGCATTGTACCTTTTATGGAACGTTATTCGAACTCGACGCGCGAAGTAGCCCAGGATGGACGCCGGGGTGCACTTATGCTGTCGGTTTCAATCAAACATCCCGATTCGGAAAGCTTTATCGACGCCAAAATGGAGCAGGGCAAAGTAACCGGAGCCAACGTTTCCGTAAAAATTCAGGATGATTTTATGCAGGCTGTTGAAGCCGGAACACCGTACACACAACAGTACCCTGTTACCGGGAAAGCCATATACAGCAAAGAAACAGATGCTACACGTGTTTGGCAAAAGATTGTCAAGAATGCCTGGCAGTCTGCCGAGCCTGGCATTTTGTTCTGGGATACTATTATAAGAGAGTCGGTGCCGGATTGTTATGCCGATCTTGGTTACCGCACCGTATCCACCAACCCTTGCGGAGAAATTCCGTTGTGCCCGTACGACAGCTGTCGTTTGCTGGCCATCAACCTCTATTCCTATGTTGAGAACCCATTTACTCCACAGGCAAAATTCAACTTCGAATTGTTCAAAGAACACGTTCACTATGCACAGCGCATTATGGACGACATTATCGACCTGGAGTTGGAAAAAATCGATGCTATTATCGGGAAAGTAGATGCCGACCCGGAAGCAGAAGAAATTAAATACACCGAAAGAAAACTGTGGGAAAATATCCAACGCAAAGCCAAAGAAGGGCGCAGAACCGGTATTGGGATCACTGCTGAAGGCGATATGCTGGCAGCTCTTGGTTTGCGCTACGGAAGCGAAAATGCCACCGATTTCTCGGTTGAAATTCACAAAACCATCGCAGTGGAGGCATACCGCTCTTCTGTTCACTTGGCAAAAGAACGCGGCCCGTTTACGATTTACGACGCAGAACGCGAAAAGAACAATCCGCTTATCAACCGGATCAAAGAAGAAGACGCTGCTTTGTATGAAAAAATGACCAAGTACGGTCGCCGTAATATTGCGTTGCTGACCATTGCTCCAACCGGGACAACCAGTTTGATGACACAAACCACGTCGGGGATTGAGCCGGTGTTCCTGCCGGTTTACAAACGCCGCCGGAAAGTAAACCCGAACGACAAAGATGTTCGTGTTGATTTTGTTGACGAAGTAGGCGACCACTGGGAAGAATACACCGTATTCCATCACCATTTCAAAACATGGATGAAAACCAACGGTTACGACACCAGCCGCGAATACAGCCAGGAAGAACTGGATGTACTGGTAGAGAAATCGCCCTACTACAAAGCCACTTCCAACGATGTTGACTGGCTGAACAAAGTGCGAATGCAGGGCCGTATCCAAAAATGGGTTGACCACTCGATTTCAGTAACTATCAACCTTCCGAACGATGTTAAAGAAGAGTTGGTGGGAGACCTGTATTTCGAAGCATGGAAAAGCGGATGTAAAGGCGTTACTGTTTACCGCGACGGATCTCGTTCAGGCGTACTTATCTCGAACGACAAGCCGGAGAAAAAAGACGGCAGTTTCCCAACTCACCGCCCGGAAAAACTGGAAGCCGATGTGGTTCGCTTCCAAAACAACAAAGAAAAGTGGATTGCCTTTATCGGATTGGCGGATGGCAAACCTTACGAGATTTTCACTGGTTTGCACGACGATGAAGACGGAATCTTACTGCCACGCTCTGTGGGAAAAGGATACATTTTCAAAAGCTGGATCGACGAAGAAAACTCGCGCTACGATTTCCAATACGTTAACAAACGTGGCTATAAAACCACCATCGAAGGGCTGTCACACAAGTTTAACCCGGTTTACTGGAACTATGCGAAACTGATTTCGGGAACGCTGCGTCACGGCATGCCCATCCACAAAGTAGTGGAACTGGTAACCAGCCTGCAGCTTGACAACGAAACCATTAACTCGTGGAAAGCCGGTGTAGCCCGTGCGCTTAAAAAGTACATACCAGACGGAACATTGGCTGACGGTGCCAAATGCGGCGAATGCGGATCGGAAGAAGTAATCTACCAGGAAGGCTGTCTTACCTGTATTTCTTGTGGCTCGTCTAAATGCGGATAAATCAATCAATTCAACATACTCAGACTTTGTAATCGGATAATTTGATTGACAATTATAAAGTTCTAAAAAAATGCCCGGCTATTTTGGCCGGGCATTTTCTGTATAAAAGCTCAATCCTCTCGTTTAAAAGTCAATAATCAACTTAATCTTTTCATTGTAACTTTTGCTACACGAAATCACCCGCTCCAACAAAAAAGGCGCAACTAAAAGTTACGCCTTCCTTTATCTTCGATTTGTTCTTTCTAAGCTTCAATCATTGCTTTGTAAGCATCAGCATCCAGCAACTCATTCAATTCAGCTGCATCTGCTACTTTAACTTTAATCATCCAGCCGTCACCGTAAGGATCTTTGTTTACCAGTTCAGGATCGTCAGCCAGAGCTTCGTTAACCTCCAACACTTCGCCTCCAACAGGCATAAATAAATCCGAAACTGTTTTAACGGCTTCTACCGTACCAAAAGTTTCGCCTTTTCCAAGCTCTTCGCCTTCTGTTTCAATTTCAACAAAAACAACATCACCCAATTCACCTTGAGCGAAATCGGTAACACCAACCACAACAACATCACCTTCAATGCGCACCCATTCGTGGTCTTGCGTGTATTTCAAATCAGCAGGAATATTCATATTATTACGTTTTAAATGATTTTATGGTACAACATGGAACTCGCCAGTAAAGATCTTCCGGTTCAGCAAGAATCCTTCCGGCTCGTTTCACAAACGAAATGATTTCAAAGATTCTCGTCAAAATTAAAACATTTTACTGAAATAAGAAGACACAAAAAACAACCATTTCCCTGATTTTTACCCAATTTTGACATGGATACAAGATAGTTTTGAGTCTTTTTGTATTATTGCAAAAATTTGTACAAGTAATATGTTTTCAAGAAAAGTCGAATCGCTGTCTGCACTGTCAGAGGCCGCCAAAGAACTGATCAGCATTTTTCCCGACGAACGGGTGTTTGCATTTTACGGAAAAATGGGCGCCGGCAAAACTACTTTCATCCAGTCTATTTGCCGGGAATTGGGAAGCCGGGACAATATCACCAGCCCCACTTTCGCCCTGATCAACGAATACAACACCGCAAAGATGGAATCGATCTTCCATTTCGATTTTTACCGCATCAAAGACATTGAAGAAGCATTTGACCTGGGCTATGAAGACTACATTTACAGCGGCAGTTATTGTTTAATTGAATGGCCCGAAATGATTGAACCACTACTTCCGGAGAAAATGGTGGAAGTTAAAATTGAAGTTTCGGAAGATGGCACCCGGCAAATAAGTGCACAAATAATCTGATTACCAATAAAATAACAAACCTCACTTACCCCCAAGGTCTTCTTCTGAAAGGTAATCTACAATTTCAAATCTTCATTTTGAAAACTCCCCTTTTGCTTGTAAATTGCTCTTGTCAAAATCAGCACTTAATATTCTTACGTTTCAGCAATGGAAAAAGCAAAGGAAAAGGTTTCAATACCCAAATCGATGTTACTGCCCAAGGAGGAAATGTTGGAGGTTCGCAAGAAAGGGCAGAAATTAAAAATTGGGATTCCTTCCGATTTTTCCAAAGTCGAGTACCGCGTGCCTTTAACTCCGCAGGCAGTAGACCTGCTGGTTTCCTACGGTCACGAAATATACATTGAAAAAGACACCGGGAAATCGGTCAGCTACACCAACGAAGATTTCCAGAAAGCGGGTGCTATCATTGTCGAAACCAAAGAGGAAACATTTCAATGCGACATTATTCTGCGCCTGGCCACATTCAGCAACGAAGAAATTGACTCCCTGCGTGGAAACCAGGTGATTATTTCAAGCATGCAAATCCAGGCATACAGCATGGAATCGATCCAGAAACTGATGCAAAAGAAAGTTACCACCATTGCTTTCGAATACTTGGAAAACGAAGATGGCTTTCTGCCTTTTGTCCACCAAATGAGCCAGATTGCAGGGGTGACTTCCATTACTATTGCCAGTGAATACCTGAGCAAATCGAGGAATGGGAAAGGCGTTTTGTTTGGCGAAGTTACCGGGGTTACTCCTGCCGAACTCGTCATTATCGGAACAAGCACCGCAGCCGAATACGCTGCCCGCGCCGCTCTTGGACTCGGAATTTTCGTAAAAGTTTTTGACACCTCGGTTTACGAACTGAGCAAACTGGAAGAAAAACTGGGGCGCCGGATTTTTACATCGGTATTTTATCCGAAGGTATTGAGAAAAGCGCTGGTTTCGGCCGACGCAGTGATTGGTGCCGCATCGTTTAATACGCCTCCGAAATTCAAAGTTTCCGAAGAGCTGATCAAGCAGATGAAGGAAGGTTCTGTGATTATCGACCTCAACATGAACCAGGGAGGCTGTTTCGAAACTTCGGAATGTACCGATTTCAACCATCCTACTTTTGTGAAGCACGGCGTAGTACATTATTGCGTGCCTAACTCTCCGGCCATGGTGGCCCGAACTGCTTCCATATCGATGAGCAATATTCTCATTCCGATTTTGCTGGCCATTGGCGATAACGGAGGTGTTGACAACTACATAAAAGTTTCGAAAGGATTTAGAAAAGGCGTTTATATCTACCAGGGAATTCTTACCAACCACGACATTGGCCGCCTGTTCAACATTCCATCGAAAGACATCAACCTGCTGCTCGCGGTTTTTTAACCATTAATATTACCAGGGCATGCTTAGTTCACTCAACAAAAAATACCCATTCAATGATAACTTAAAGATCAATGTGCGAACCATTACTTCGGTAAGTCTGGGTATTTTCTTATTTCTGCTTTTTTTTCAACCCTTCGAAATTCAGAATCCGGATTTCGACAACCGGCTTATTATTTTGGCCACCTTTGGCGCTATTACGCTGGTTTTACTAAGCATTTTTCGGCTGGTTATTCCGTCTATCTTCATCAAAGCCTTTTCCGAAGAACGTTGGAACATCAAGAAAGAGATCATCATCGACCTGCTGTTTGTGATCTTTAACTCGGTAGCCTTTTCGTTTTTTGCCCGTTATGTGGGAGGTGTACGCATTAATTTCCCCATCGTGATCAACATTGTGATCCTCTCGATTTCAGCGGCGGCTGTTATGGTGACCATCAACCGGATTTACATGCTAAAAAAACAGATCGAAGAACTCAGCCAGTTTGTTCCTTCCGACCAAAAGCAGGAAAAAGAATCGACCAGAGATGAAATGATTGATTTTGAATCGGAGAACAAAACAGAGTTTTTCCAGATTCCATCGGAGCAGGTTTTGCTGATTAAATCAGCCAACAATTACATTGAGGTGCTGTACAAAGAAGAAGGCGGCAGAACAAACAAGAAACTCATCCGGAATACACTAAAAAATACCGAGGAGCAATTAGCGCGCTACCAGGATATGATCCGTTGCCATCGCTCCTACATTGTAAATCGAAAGCATGTTCAGAAACTGACGCGCGGAAACTACGGACTCGAACTTTCGCTGTTTAATTTCCCCCAACCTATTCATGTTTCGCGTCAATATGCACTAAAGGTAAAAGAAGCTCTTCGCCACCATTAACTCTTCAAAACCGCCACAAATTCAAGTAACAATCATCTCTTACTCGCACCTTCTCGAGTTGGGATAGTTGCCATTAATCCCAAATAAGCGGTATTCCAACCATTTCCGGGCATTTAATCACATTTTCTTGACACCAACCCCTTATTCTTTTTATACTTCTGTCCGCACATTTTCTTTGTACTACAGGAACACTTAAATATAACACCACATGAAAACATTATTAATATATCCGGAGAAAGATAACACCACTAAAAGCTGGCTGAACAAGCTTGGCTTGAATACAAAAAAAATACACGCAACACCGCTGGAGCTACTCGAGATCTCCATCGAACTTCCAATTACCTGGGAGAAGAAACTGATTGATTTGAGCGTGGAAAAACTTCGCGACAAAGACATCCTTTGGGCCGACCTCATCATAATAAAAACACAGCACAACCAAACTCAATCAGCCGGTTTGGTGGCCAAAAGATGCGATGCATTTCAAAAAAGAATAATCGTACAGGGAGAATTGGATGAATCACCACTCTGGAGTACCGAAAATAATTCCCTATCCAGCTTCACCGAGATCGTTGACAACCTCTTTGACAATAGTTTTCTCCACGATTTTTTGGATGCCGGAATCAAAAAGAAACCAAACATCGGAAACTCGGAGTATTCTTTGTTCGATTTTTCCGGAAGCCTCAGAAAGCGACTCCAAATCGTACTTGACTAAGCATCAGAAAGCAAAAGGTTAAACCAAATCCACTTCAATCCCCTTTTCCCTCATTATGGCAATGGCATTGGGAGAAGCATTTTTATCGGTAATAATCCGATGAATCTGGTGCATGTCGCAGATCTTACCAAAGCCACGTTTCCCGAACTTTGAAGAATCAGCCAGAACAATTACTTCCTGCGCAGCCTTTATCATAAATTTATTGAGGTATGCTTCGTCCAGGTTACTGGTGGTAAGTCCAAAATCCAGGTCAATACCATCCACACTAATAAAAAGCTTGTTACAGGTCAGATCTTTTAAGAAATACTCTGCGTGAGGGCCGATAACCGAAGCAGAACTTTTCCTCATAATTCCACCCAGCTGAATTATTTCGATATTGGGCTTATAACTAAGCGTTAGCGAAACTTTAACCGAAGAAGTAATTACTGTTAACGGCTCGGCAAATGTCATTTGCTGCGCAAAACGCAAAAGAGTTGTTCCGGAGGCAATAATGATCCTGTCATTTTTCTCCAGCAACAGATTGGCCGCATCGGCTATACGCGCTTTTTCTTCTACCTGAACTTTAGCCTTTTCATCAATGTGCCGGTCGTTAATCAATGAACTCAGCTGGCTTGCACTGCCATGATTCCGGTACAGCAACCTTCTTTCTTCGAGCTCCTTTAGATCCTTCCGGATCGTAACTTCCGAAACGCTTAGCTTTTTACTCAGATCCTGCACACGAACAAATCCCTTTTTCTCCAATTCGTTCAAAATAATTTTGTGCCTTTGCGCGATATTTCTCATAATTTTAGTTTGTTTTCAAGCAAAAGTAAGAAAATGAAATGAATACAACACTATTAAGGTAATTTACTCACTCCGACCACATAGCCCACAACTACATGATTACAAGATCAATAAATCACATACTCTTATCTCGTCCTGAATTTACTTAATTTCGATTACTGGGAACATCACATTCACTTTACCAAAAAGCGAAACATGTGTTAAGTTAACGCGAAACAACTTTTTTGAGTATAATAACTTCTCCTAAACGATTTCAAAAAATATCACACAACTACAAATAAATCAATCCCTTACAAAACATATTCAATTCCCTATCCTTGGCATTAAGGTCAACATAATAATGTCATCCATGTTCAGCTCATAGCCCTTTTCAAAACCGAATAAATTTCATTTAGTTTCATTTAGTTTCATTTTATTTTGTTTTTATCGAAACAGAAATTTATTTTTACTTCATGTTTTTAACACAAACAATTAAAAACCTTTAATATTTAAAATACCACATAAAATGAACCGAGAGAGCTACATCGCACAATTGAAGTCATCAAAAGAAGAATGGGATTTCATTGTTGTGGGAGGAGGAGCCACGGGCCTGGGTATTGCAGTAGATGCAGCCACCCGCGGATACAAAACTGTTTTACTGGAACAATCAGACTTTGCAAAAGCAACATCGAGCCGAAGCACAAAATTGGTGCACGGTGGAGTTCGCTACCTGCAAAAAGGAGATGTTGCTTTGGTGAGAGAAGCCTTGCGTGAAAGAGGATACCTGCGAAAAAATGCCCCACACCTGGTTAAAAACCAACGATTTATAATTGGAAATTATCTATGGTGGGAAAAACCATTCTACACGATTGGGCTTACAGTGTACGATTTACTCGCAGGAAAAATGGGATTGGGACACTCGATCCCAATGAGCAAAAAAGAAGTAATAAAACATGTTCCCGAAATAGAGCAAAAGAATCTTAAAGGAGGAGTAGCATACAAAGACGGCCAGTTCGACGACGCACGCCTGGCTGTTAACCTTGTGCAAACTGCTACAGAGCATGGTGCAAATGTGGTAAACTATGTAAAAGTTACCGAACTGCTGAAAGACGCTAACGGAAAAGTTTCAGGTGTGGTGGCCCAAGATGAACTAAACGGTGGCACATTCAAACTAAAAGGGAAATGCATTATTAACGCCACCGGCATTTTTGTGGATGATATTATTAAAATGGATGCGCCCGAAGAAAAGCCATTGGTCAGACCCAGTCAGGGAGTGCATTTGGTTGTTGACAAGTCGTTTTTGGGCGGCGACGATGCCATTATGGTCCCCAAGACCAGCGATGGCCGCGTAATGTTCGGAGTACCGTGGCACAACCGGGTAATTCTGGGCACAACAGACACCCCGGTAAAAGACTTTGTTTTGGAACCCAAAGCCTTGCAGGAAGAAGTTGATTTCATTCTGGAAACAGCAGGTCGTTACCTTACCCGGAAGCCCCAGCGAAAGGACGTGCTTTGCGTTTTTGCAGGACTTAGACCACTGGCCGCCCCACAAAAACATGCGGACGAAACCAAAACAAAAGAAATTTCGCGTAGTCATAAACTAATCGCCTCCGATTCAGACCTGATTACCATCACCGGAGGAAAATGGACTACCTACCGAATTATGGCGGAAGAAACGATTGACCTCGCAATAAAAAGAAAGAGTCTTCCTCTGAAGCCCTGTAAAACCAAAAACCTTAAAATACATGGCTACCGCGAAAATCCGGATTACAATCATTGGCTCTATGTTTATGGTAGCGACCAAGACGAGATACTCCGTCTTCAGAAGGAGAATCCGGACTATGCCCATAAGTTAATCGACGACTACGATTTTACGGTTGGGGAAGTAGTTTGGGCAATTAGAAACGAAATGGCACGCACCGTTGACGATGTATTGGCGCGCAGAGTGAGAGTACTCTACCTCGACGCCAAAGCGTCTATTGAAATTGCACCCAAAGTAGCCAAAATTATGGCACAGGAACTCCGGAAAGATGAAAGCTGGGAAAAAGAACAAGTCAAAACTTATACCGACATAGCCCAATGCTACCTGGCATAAGCTTGTTTAATAAAAGTGTAAATGATTAGCAATAAAACGTAAATAATAGAAACCTACTTTTGCGAACTTTAACAAATTAACTAAATGCTTAATTTTAGAAATATACTTTCTCCCCCTCCACACAAAGAACTATTGCCTGAAGAGAAAATTGATCCTACGTATAAAAAATTACGCTGGCAGGTTTTTCTGGGCATTTTTATTGGTTATGCTGGCTATTACCTGGTTAGAAAGAACTTTTCGCTTGTTATGCCCGACCTGATTGAGCAAGGTTACACCAAAAGTCAATTGGGGATAGTTGCTTCAGCTGTCTCCATTGCCTACGGACTAAGCAAATTCCTGATGGGAGGAGTTTCCGACCGAAGCAATGCAAGGGTATTTCTTAGCCTTGGATTATTACTCTCGGCTGTGACCATCTTTAGCCTGGGGACAATCCCGTTGCTGACCTCATCAGTAACCATCATGTTCATTGTAATCTTTATCAACGGTTGGTTTCAGGGAATGGGCTGGCCTCCCTGCGGACGTACAATGGTACACTGGTTTTCGACAAAAGAACGCGGCACCATGATGTCGATCTGGAACGTGGCCCACAACATCGGCGGCGGCCTGATTGGCCCACTGGCAGTGGTAGGAGTTGCCATTTTCGGGAACTGGCACAGTAAGCTATACTTTCCGGCATTAATTGCCATGGGTATTGCGTTCCTGGCCTATATTCTGATTCGGGATACTCCGCAATCCTGTGGTCTGCCAAATATTGAAGCCTACAAAAAAGATTATCCGAAAGATTATAACCAAAGCTATGAAAAGGAATTTTCAGCAAGGGAAATTTTCTTCACCTATGTATTTAGAAACAAATTTTTGTGGCTCATTGCTTTTGCCAACGCCATGATTTACCTGGTTCGGTACGGAGTGCTCGACTGGGCCCCAACGTACCTCGACGAAGTAAAAGGCTTCTCGATTTCCGAATCGGGGTGGGCCTATTTTGCTTATGAATATGCAGGCATCCCTGGAACTCTGTTGTGTGGCTGGATTTCGGACAAAGTATTCAGGGGAAGACGAGCCCCCGCAATTATTATTTACATGCTACTGGTGATGGTGGCCATTTATATGTACTGGCAAAATCCTGCCGGCCATATCATGATCGACAACATCGCCCTGATTGCCATCGGATTCCTCATATACGGACCGGTTATGCTAATCGGAGTTCAGGCGCTTGATCTTGTTCCCAAAAAGGCAGCCGGAACTGCTGCAGGCCTTACCGGACTGTTCGGGTACCTCGGCGGAGCATTGCTGGCCAATATTGCCATCGGATTTATTGTGGACCACTGGGGCTGGGATGCGGCGTTTATCCTTATGCTCGCAGCCTGTGTGATTTCCATCATTTTCACCGCTTTTACCTGGAAAACAGAGAAGCAACGATTAATTGCTTAATCTAAATCAATAAACAACAAAAGAACGCAGTTGCGTTTCATTCAAATCAATTGAAAAATGAGAAAGATCCTATTTATATTATCACTCACATTTCTCCTGTTCATACAGGGAATACAGGCTCAAACCTTTCGTCCGATCAAAGGATGGTCGAAAGAAGTGAATGAGAAGCTTGAAAGCTTTTTGAACTCAACACTTACCATGACCGAGCGAAAAGTATCTGTTTTCGATTGCGACGGAACAACTTTCGGGCAGGTACCTCATTATTTAGCTGACGAAGCGCTTTACCGCTATGCCGACCAGGTTCTGAAAAACAGAAACGACAAAGACGCAAAAGAAAAGCTAGAGGTACTAAACCGCATGGTGAAAAACGGGGACAACGTGGGGAAAATATACGTAGAAGACCGCATTCATTTTCTGGCCGGCCTCTCTCCATCAGAGATAGAAATGATTGGCTACAATTGCTTCCGCGAAGCCTATGAAGGGAAATTTTACCCCGAAATGAAGGAATTAATTGCCAACCTGAAGGAATACGGGTTTGAAGTTTGGGTGCTTACCGCATCTCCCGAAATTCTTTACCAGAAATTCGTGTCGGAACAATTGGGTATTCCTGAAATAAATATTTTGGGTGCCAAATGTGTGGTAAAAGAGGGCAAAACCACGAACGAAATCATTCTTCCGATTCCGCAGGACGATGGAAAAGCGCATACTATTGAAACCTACATTAAAACCAGACCGCTGATCGTAGGCGGCAACAGCCGAGGCGACATGGATATGTTGAACGAATCGGCCGGTCTGAAAATTATTGTAAACCCCGACGACAAAACGGTGCGGGGAGAAGAAGATGGCCCAATGAACGGCTATACCGTTAAATCGTACTGGGAGAAAGAAGGTGCTTTGATCGTAAAATGCAACGATGTGGCTGACCCTTCGGTGAAATTTTCCACTACAGAATGGAAGATCAGGCAAAACCGCCCCAATCCGAAGTAATAAAACCACTTCTCATCAAAAGACAAAAACGAACGATATTATATAGCGACAAACTGATAAAACAAACAATTACATACAGATGAAAACAACATTTCTTTTATTTTTCATGATTACGGCAAGCTTTCCTTTGTTTGCACAGGTAGAGTTTGTAGGACACAGAGGAGCTTCTTACCTGGCTCCTGAGAATACAGTTGCAGCAGCTAAACTCGGATGGGAACTTGGAGCCGACGGAGTTGAAATTGATATCTACCTTACGCCCGATCAACGGGTGGTGGCGATCCACGACAAAACCACCAAAAGAACAACCGGAGTCGACCTGGTAGTTTCGGAAACAAAATCAAAAAAACTTAGAAAGCTGGATGCCGGTACCTGGAAAGATGAAAAATTTGCCGGAGAAAAGATCCCCTTTGTGGAAGAAGTACTGAAGATTATTCCTGAAGACAGATACTTAGTTATCGAAATCAAAACCGGTCCTGAAATTTTTACGGCTTTACAAAAAGCGATCAAAAAATCGGGCAAGGCAAAACAAGTAAAATTTATCGCCTTTAACTGGGAAACGATTCTCATGGCCAAAAAACTGTATCCTGAAAACGACTGCTACTGGCTCACCTCATCGGCCAAAGATTTGGATAACAAAATCGGGGAATGTGCTGCACTGGGCCTTGAAGGAATAGATGTAAATGCAAAACTGGTTACTCCGGAAACAATGGACAAAGCCAAAAAACTTGGACTGGATGTTTGGTGCTGGACAGTTGACAAACCAGAAGACGCCAAACGAGTTGCCGACCTGGGAGTAAGCGCCATTACAACCAACCGCCCGGGATGGTTGCGCGAACAGTTAAGATAAATAACAACAAGTGGCGCCTTTTGTGCCACTAAATCACGAAGTACGTTATGGGTCTCCTTGATGACAAATAACGGTGGAGAAAAAGAGGACATGAAGTATTTCATCGAAATGAGAGTGGATTATTTTACAAGGAATTATCCGGAACATTTAGAGAAATTACTTACCAAATAAGAATAGATACATTTTAAACGAATGAGAAAAATAAAAAGTAACCTGGAATACAGTAAAATTTTATTGTATTTAGTTTTGGCTGTAATTTCATCGCTGTATAGTTGCGAGAGCGGGGACGAGAACGAAGAACCGATAGATGATTTTAATATACAGATTACCCTCCCGTCAACAATTGATGTGACCAAGGGCGGTGAATATGTTTTTACAGCGCAAGACGGAGGCGGACTAAAAACGTCCGATTCATTCATCCTGGAGTCGGGTGGCATATCTTACGTTTGTCCTGTCACCGCTGTTTCGTCTACAGGCTTCACAGTGCAGATTTCCAATGAATGTAAAACCGGCACTTACAATGTTTCCGTTAAACGGGATGCACGAAAGAAGCCTGTTGGGAAGATATACATCAATATTGTTGATTTTTTGTTTACGCCGGACGAAGGCACTACGGTATATGGCATCGTTAAATCGGCAGAGGGCGGCTTGAAAGGCGTCGTGGTTTCAGATGGTGTGGAAGTAACCACCACAGATGAACAAGGCATCTATCAACTCAAGTCCGCAAAGAAAAGAAACTATGTCTTTATTTCTGTTCCGAGCAATTACGAGGCGCCTTCTTCGGGAGTGCTTCCTCAGTTCTTTCAAAAATTAAAAGCCAGTGCCAACACCGTAGAACGGGTAGACTTTACGCTTCAGAAGGTTACCGGCCAGGATGCCTACAAAGTATTCATGCTGGGCGACATGCACCTTGCCGCCCGAACAAACGACCTTAGCCAGTTTTCGGCTTTTACCACCGACCTGAACACTTACATGAACGCCCACGCTTCTAAAAAAATGTATGCAATTGCCCTGGGGGACATGACCTGGGATTTGTACTGGTATTCAAACAACTTTGGCTTACCCGAATACCTGAACACCATAAACAGTCAGGTTAAAAATTTGCAGATATTCCATACCATCGGCAACCACGACTACGATTATCAGGCGACTTCCGATTTTACCGCGGAACTCAAATACATGAACAACATTGCCCCTACCTATTACTCGTTTAATATAGGTGAGGTCCATTATGTTGTCATGGACGACATCGATTGCAGTGAGTATGACGGAACAACTTCCCGCAATTACAAAAAACTGACTTCTGCTGAACAGTTGAGCTGGCTTGAAAAAGACCTCTCTTACATCGACAAGTCAACGCCTTTGGTTGTTGTGATGCACGCACAAGTATATTTACCTTCGGAAACTGCCGAATTTAAGATAGACCACGACATAACCAGCACCGAACAACTATTCAACATTCTGGATGGCTATAAAGTGCATTTTGTGACGGGGCATACACACAAGACTTTCAATGTTACGCCCCAGGATGCCATTACAGGCGGAAATGATTTCTATGAACATAACGCCGGAGCGGTTTGCGCCTCCTGGTGGTGGTCGGGTAACTTAACGCCGGGTGTTCACATCAGTCCTGACGGTACACCGGGCGGGTATTCGATTTGGGATGTTTCGGGGAAAGATTTGCAATATGTTTACAAGGCCACCGGATGGCCGGAGGATTACCAATTCCGGAGTTACGACCTGAACAATGTAAACTTTTCGCTGGCAGATGTTCCGCTGATGCCATCCTCGGTTCCTACTTCGGTTAAGAATAAGTATATGCAGTATGTTGATGCCTACCCGGCAAACAACAATAACGAGGTGCTGATAAACATCTGGAACTGGAATCCGCGCTGGACGCTGACCGTAACTGACGAATCAGGAAAGAGTCTGACTCATGAAAAAGTCTGGGCATACGACCCGCTGCATATTGCCGCCCTTTCCGTGAAGCGCTTCAATTCGGCTAGTCTTACGTCTACTCCCAGTTTTATTACCGATAAATTCACCCACTTCTTCAAGGTGAAAGCCGATAATGCAGACACGGACCTGACCATTACCGTCAAAGATGAATTTGGGCACATCTGGACAGAAAATATGCAACGCCCCAAAGTCTTCTCTACGGATGCTTATAAGACGAAATAAAAATTATTCTAATTTAAATACCTATGAATCAATGAAAGCGTTCAAATCTCTTATTTTGTTGCTAATACTATTTGTGGTGGAGGGCTTTTCGGTTCTTTCCGCCCAGAATAGAACGGTATCGGGAAAAGTTTTTGATACCCAGCAAGAAGCTCTTGTAGGAGTAACCATTCAACTCAGTGGCACCACTCAAGGTACGGTTACTGCTGCAGATGGATCTTTCAGTCTTCTGGTTCCATCAGAGGCTGTCGTTTTAAATATCTCTTATGTGGGCTACCTGACTCAAAAAGTCAATGTTGCCCCGGATCAAAAAGACATCAACGTTTACATGCAGGAAGACGTCATTTTAATGAATGAAACGGTGGTTATCGGTTATGGAACACAGAAAAAGGTTAACCTGACCGGCGCCGTGTCAACGGTAGAAAGCAAAGGGCTTGAAAACCGTGTATCCCATTCGCTGACGAATATGCTGCAAGGCTCTGTCTCGGGACTTAACATCACTACTTCTTCGGGCGTACCCGGCAGTTCGCCCAACATCAATATCCGTGGTGTAACTTCCATTAACGGCGCTTCGCCCCTGGTACTGATCGACGGTGCAGTGGGCGACCTGAACCGCGTTAACCCAAACGACGTTGAATCAATTTCGGTTATCAAAGATGCTTCGGCTGCTGCCGTTTACGGTGCGCGTGCGGCTTTTGGGGTTATCCTGGTTACAACAAAATCGGGATCGGCGCAAGACAATAAAGCGACTGTCCGCTACAGCGGCCGCTATGGTTGGGAAAGCCCGACAACTTCCACTGATTATGAAACTACCGGATATTGGTCGGTTTATACCATCAACAAGTTTTGGAAGGCCGACTCGGGAACGCTCTACGTCAACTATACCGACCGCGATATGCAGCAGCTATTAGCCCGTGTAAATGACAAGACAGAGAACCCCGATCGTCCTTGGGTAGTAGAAGAAGTAAGAAACGGACGGAATCAGTGGGTTTATTACGGCAACTACGACTGGTGGCACATGCAATACCGGGATAGCCGCCCGGTGCAACAACACAATATATCCATCAATGGCGGAACGAAGGACATCAAGTATCTTGTATCGGGTGCGTATGATCGTCAGGAGGGTATCCTGAAAGTTCATCCTGATATTTTTAATAAATACAATTTGCGTTCAAAGATCGACTTCCGGATCAACAAGTGGGCGACGATGACAAATAACACCTCGTTCTACGCTTCGCAATATACTTTTCAGGGAGATGGCAGCGTAGAGAATACGCTTGCTTACGGCGCAAGGCATGCACTTGCAAATTTTCCGATGCAAAACCCTGACGGGTCATGGCTTTACAGCACCCCGTATCTGAACTATAAAGTAGGTAACGGCCGCCACATTATCCTTGGCGAAGGGTCGCACCGGAACGTAAACAGGGCATCTGATTTATCTAACACGACCCGTCTTGTCCTCAATCCGATAAAACCATTGAAAATTACGGCCGACTTTACTTACCGCCAGTATCAGACACGTAACACAAGCCGTTCCAACAACATTTTTTACCGGGAATATCCGGATGCGCCACTTGGCTCGTATGCAACCGGCGCCGGTGCCAACCGGCTCGACGAATCGGTTAATACGCGCAATTACTACTCGACGAACGTATTTGCCAATTATACCCAAACCTTTGGCGAGCATAATCTGTCGGGTGTTGTTGGATTCAACTACGAAACCCTGAAACTGAAAAATCTTTCCGCATACGGTGAATATCTTTCTTCTTCAACGCTGGATGACTTAGACCTCGTGGGTCAAAATTCGGAGGGTCAAACCATCACTGGTGTAGGTGGCGGGCAGAATGAATACGCTTTGGCCGGCGTTTTCGCTCGTGTTAACTACGATTACAAGGGCCGTTATCTTCTTGAGGTCAGCGGTCGCTACGACGGAACATCGCGTTTTGAAGCTGACAGTCGCTGGGGATGGTTCCCTTCGGCATCGGCAGGCTGGCGCATTTCGGAAGAGTCTTTCTTCGAATCGGCCAAAGGCACCATCGACAACCTGAAGCTAAGAGCCTCTTTCGGAAGCCTGGGTAATCAGAATGTTTCTTCCTATTATGCCTATTTGCGCCTGGTTTCCATCAATGACTTCGCAGGATATTCATTCAACGAAGGCAGCACTATGGGTAAGTATTCGTCGCTGGGTTCCCCTGTGGCTTCCGACCTGACCTGGGAAACAGCAGCGCAATGGGACCTTGGGTTCGACCTCACTATGGCCAATAACCGACTGAACTTTACGGCCGACGTCTATATTCGCGATACCAAAAACATGTTGACCGACGGCATTGAACTGCCGGCAGTGTACGGAGCTTCCGTTCCGAAAATGAATACGGCCGACTTGCGCACAAAAGGTTACGAGTTGTCTGCCTCGTGGAGGGACCAGCTGACTCTGGTAAACAAACCCCTGGAGTACAGCATTGGGGTTAATGTCAGCAACTACATGAGTACCATCACGAAATATGATAATGCCGACAAAACTTTTGCCAAGAGCTACTACGAAGGTATGCGCCTTGGAGAAATCTGGGGTTTTGTTACCGACGGACTGTATCAGAGCACCGAAGAAGCGCAGGCATATGCCGAAGAGGTTGATTTAAGTTATATCAACAACCGAATCACCGGCGGTTGGCAGGCGGGCGACCTTAAGTTTTTAGATCTTGACGGGGATAAAAAACTGGGAATCGGCAGCAATAGTGTTAACGATCCGGGCGACCGTAAGATTTTGGGCAACTCGCTTCCTAGTTTTTCTTACGGCATTAATACAAGTATTCGCTGGTATGGTTTCGATGCATCCGTATTCTTCCAGGGCACCGGAAATCATTACTGGTATCCTACCGGACAGTCAATGCCATTCTGGGGACCTTATTCGTATCCTTATCTCACTTATTTGCAGAAAGATTTTCTGAAAGATGTATGGGCAGAAGATAACCGGGATGCATACTTTACGCGACCGATGGCCTATTCAGCCACCTCTGGTCCTTTGAGCAAGGTCAACGACCGTTATCTCCAGAACCTACGCTATCTGCGTTTAAAAAATCTAACCATCGGTTACACTATTCCGTCTGTTTTGACGAATAAAGTAGGCATTGATGCGCTTCGTTTCTATTTTTCGGGTGAAAACCTTTGCTATTGGTCGCCCCTTAAGAAACGTACGAAATACCTTGATCCCGAAGGAGCCATCGACAGAAGCGGCGCTTCCAACAACGCCTTCTATCCCTGGCAAAAGACCATTATGTTTGGTGTAGATATTACTTTTTAACACGATTAAGCTATGATTAAGATAAAACGTTTTACTATAGTAGCCATGACATTGCTTATGGGGCTTTCGGCTTGTAATGATCTTCTTGACCTGAAGCCATTGAGCCAGATTTCTCAGGCGGATTATTTCCAGACGGAAACAGATCTTCAGCTCTTCAGCAACCCTTTCTACAATAACCTGCTGGACAAATCGCCCTACGATTTGCAGAGCGACCTTTATGTTTGCCAAAACCTGTCGGACATAATGTTGGGAGGCACCAAGCGTACCGTTCCCGCTTCGGGTGGAGGATGGTCGTGGACAGACCTACGCAGAATGAACACATTGATTGCCTATGCCGATCAATGCAAGGACGAGGATGCTGTTATTAAATATACGGCACTAACCCGCTTCTTCCGCGCTTTCTTCTATTTCGAGAAGATAAAACGCTTCGGCGATGTGCCGTGGTACGAAGCTGAATTGGGTTCGGCAGATGAAGAGCTCTACAATGCCCGCGATTCGCGCGAATTTGTGATGACCAAAATGATTGAGGACATTGATTACGCCATTGCCAATCTTCCCGACAAGGCAAAGGAAACAAGCAGTCCTTATCGTGTCAACAAATATGCAGCCATGGCCTTGAAAGCTCAGTTTTGCCTGTACGAAGGTACTTACCGGAAATATCACTCTATCAATCTGGACGGACACGACTACAAATATTATCTGGAACAAGCGGCAACAGCGGCGAAGAACTTAATGAATGATGGCGTATACAGTCTGTACAGCACCAATCATCCGGAAAGCGACTATCTGACGCTTTTTGCACAAGAAAATGCTGATCCGAACGAGTATATTCTCGCTATCAAATTCGACTACGGACTTAACATCTACCACAATGCTACAGCGCATACGCTGGTACCAACACAGGGACGGCCGGGACTGACCCGCAAGATGGTGAATACTTACCTGAAAAAAGACGGTACGGCATTTACCAATCAGTCGGGCTGGCAGGAGATGTCGTTCATCGACGAAATGACAGACCGCGATCCCCGTCTGACCCAAAGCATCCGTACGCCGGGCTATACCCGCATCGGGCAAACAACAGTGCTGGCGCCCGACCTTTCAATAAGCGTTACCGGCTATCAGCCCATTAAGTTTGTACAGGATCCTAAAGCATCGGGTGGCAACGTAGATCGTAACGACCGTTCTACTTGCGACTTGCCGGTTTACCGCTATGCCGAAGTGCTCCTCAATTATGCCGAAGCAAAGGCAGAACTTGGCACCTTGATACAGGCCGACCTTGACGAATCAGTCAATCTGATCCGTCAGCGTGCAGGAATGCCAAACCTTGACATGAACGCTGCCAACGCCAATCCCGACAGATACCTTTCTGACGCAGAAACAGGCTACCCAAATGTTACAGACGCAAACAAAGGCATCATCCTTGAAATCCGCCGTGAAAGGGGTATTGAACTGAATCAGGAAGGATTCCGCTTCGACGATCTGGTACGCTGGAAAGCCGGTTATTGCATCGACCAGTCTACTTACGGAATGTATTTCCCCGGTCCCGGAGCATACGACCTGAGTGGTGATGGACAGGCAGATGTTACGCTTTATGCCAATGGAACACCCAAACCTGACGTAACTTCCGGAATCGCATATGAGATAGGAAACGAAATCATCCTTTCAGGAGGTAGTAAAGGTTACATTTACTATCATAAAAATATCGAACGCACTTCTTTTGACGAGGGGCGCGATTATCTCTACCCGATTCCAATCAACGAGCGTTCGCTCAACCACAATCTTACGCAGAACCCGGGTTGGAATGACGGACTCTCTTTTTAACTGAAAAATGGTAATTGATAAAAAATTGCAAAATCATGAAACGTACAAATTATATCATCTTCTCTATCCTTCTGGTGTTTGCCAGCCTCTTACAGGGCTGCAACGATGAAGAGAGCGGACTGTCGAAGGCAGTTTTGGCGAGCGCCGGTACGCTGAATTTTGAAGCGACCGGAACATCGGAAAAGATCATCACCGTTTATGCTGATGCCGACTGGGTTACGGAAGTTCCCGAATGGGTAACAGTCACGCCCGTTTCCGGCACCGGAACAATGGATGTTACAATTACTGTAACGGAAAATATCCGCGGTGGCGCTGTTGACAATCCCCGCAAGGCTGCGCTTGTATTCAAGGGCGGCACACTGGCAAGCCGGGCCGAAGTGATAATTTCTCAGGATGGAGACAAATATCGCGACTGTGAGGAATATACACTGGCAGAATTGGCCGACTTGGAAAACGAAACGGTTGTTATTGTGCCGCAGGTTATCGTAACAGCAGTCACAACAAAAGGATTCATTGTTAGCGACGGGACTGTAAATATCTTTATGCAAAGCTCTTCTGCTGTAAGCGTTGGCGACAACGTTTCGGTAAAAGGGACAAAGCTCTACGATACTCATTCGCTTCCATACGTAGAATGCGACGAAGCGAACGTTAACTCTGCGGGTAGTACGGTAACCTATCCTGCCGCGACAGATATTACTGATGAGGTGGATACCTACACTTCCACTTCGAGAACTTTTATTACGGTCAATGGCATATTGAATGGCAATAACGTAACAGTGGAAGGCGCTAATTATTCTGTTGCAATAACAGATGCTCCGGAAAATTTTGACCTTGCTCCGTTAAATGGCCATAAAGTAAAAGCTACTGGTTATTTTGCAGGCGTAGCCGCTCCTGTTATCAAGCTAAACGCTACTGCCATTGAAGACCTCGGAGTGGTGGAAATCATCTATTTTGCGGAGGATTTTGAGTGGTTGAACCCTTGGGCTGAAGCAAGCGCAGCCGGCCGGACAGTTGAAACGGACAACCTCGGCTCAACCGCCCCTCAGATATCGTCTTCGGCTACGGTTGTTGATGGCATTACAGCCAATGATGCTCTTCTCCAGGAAGGTTATCAATTCCTGCGTGTTACACCCACGAGTACGGAAGCGGGCGAGTGTATCTATCTTCAGAACAATTACCTCAAGTTCGGTAAAACGGGCTATCAGGCTGGTATCGTTCTTCCAAAAATTGAAGACATTCCTGCTGGAGTAACAACCGCGCTGTCGTTCGACTGGTGTCCGATGCGCCAGGGATCAGGCAAAATTGATCCCGTCAACCTGATCGTCATCGTTACGAATGGAAGCGAGGAAGTAACATTTGATGTGCCCGAATCGGGTTTCGAGACGGGTCATGTACTTGAATGGGTCAGAGCCGAAATAGAGCTCACTGGTGTTACGATCAACAACGACACCAAGATTACGATCCATGCGACTCAATGGCAGGTGTCTACAGCCAACCGCTGGTTCCTTGATAATATTAAACTCATAAAGGCTAATTGATAAATTGCTGAATAAATAGAAAGGCTGCCCGATATTTTTAGGGCGGCCTCTCTATTATTCTTCCTTGGTTCCGCTTCTATTTTTATTCTTCTGAAAGCAAACTTCAAAAGAATGATTCGCGGAAACAACGTCTTGACGGATAGGGCACATTTTACAAACAGCACATTTTTATTTGGAAAAGATCCCCATAGTAGAAGAAGTCCTGAAGATTATTTCTGAAGCCAGGTACTTAGTCATCGAAACAGGGCCTGAAATCTTTACCGCCTTGCAAAAGCGATCAAAAAATAAGGCAAAGTAAAACAGCATAAATAAGTATCGTTTTAACAAAAACATTTGTGAAAAGAAATTACCTGTTAAAAAAGCATTGGTTAACCGCACTACTCCTGGGAACAATATTCTTGGGCACAACCAGTTGTACCCAAAAGGAAGCCCCAACTCAAAAACCCAACGTAATCGTTATCCTGACCGATGACATGGGATATTCCGATATCGGATGTTTTGGCTCGGAGATAAATACACCCAACATCGACCACTTGGCAGCCACCGGATTGCGTTTTACCCAGTTTTACAACACTGCACGTTGCAGTCCAACACGCGCGTCTTTGTTAACCGGATTGTATCCTCATCAGGCAGAAATGGGGCAGCTTGCATTTAACCAATACGAAGAAGAAGGTTACCGCGACGACCTAAGCAAAAATGCGCTTACCCTCGCTGAGCTTTTTAAAGCAAACGGATACTCTACCTTCATGACCGGGAAATGGCATGTTTGCTACGATGTAGAACCTGACGGTGATAAAAGCAACTGGCCGCTCCAACGAGGATTCGATAGACACTTCGGAACCATTACGGGGTCGGGTAGTTTTTACAATCCCAGCGGGCTGGTTAGCGGCAACAACTACATATCGCCCGGAAATGATTTTTACTACACCGAAGCCATTAGCGACACAACGGTTAAATACATCAATCAACACCCCGGCAACCAACCGTTTTTTTGTTACGTTGCGTACACTGCCGCACACTGGCCGTTACACGCTCCTGAAGAAGAAATTGCCAAATACAAGGGAACATACGACAAAGGCTGGGACGAAACCCGCAAAGAGCGCTTTGCCAAACTAAAGAAACTCGGAATTATCGACGACAGATGTGTATTAACAGAAAGAGGCGTTGATATTCCGGAGTGGAAAGATGAGGAGATGAAAGAATGGCAGGCCCGCAGAATGGAAGTTTATGCCGCCATGGTCGATGTTATGGACCAGGGAATAGGTAAAATTATTACTGCGCTGGAAAACCGGGGAATGCTGGAAAATACCATTATTTTCTACATGCATGACAATGGTGGATGCGCCGAAGCACAAGGTGAAAACAAATCCGCTGTTCCCCTTACCGAAGAACAAAAAATACTGCGCCCGTACGCCGAAGATTCCATTCTTTACGGCAGAAAACCCCAATATGCCCGCGACGGACGATTTGTGCGCAGAGGACGCGGTGTAATGCCCGGCCCGGCCGACACCTGGGTCGCTTACGGCGAGGAATGGGCAAATGTGAGTAACACACCTTTCCGTATGTACAAACACTGGGTGCACGAAGGGGGTATTTCAACACCTATGATCGTACACTGGCCCGGCGGAATTAAAGCCGCCAACGAACTTCGAAACCAGCCCTCGCACCTGATTGATATTATGGCAACCTGTATTGATGTGGCCAATCTCGATTATCCAAAACAATACAACGGCCACGAAATACAGCCATACGAAGGCAAAAGCCTGGCTCCGGCCTTTGAGAATAAACCTGTTGAACGCGATTATATCATTTGGGAACACGAAGGAAACCGTGCCATAAGAGCCGGTAACTGGAAACTGGTTTCAAAGGTCAGGAAACTCAAAAAATTTACTCCCGAAGATGAAAATGCCTGGGAACTTTACGACATGGAAAACGACCGTTCGGAAACGGTAGATCTAGCTGAAAAGTATCCGGAAAAAGTAAAGGAACTGGCTGAATTATGGGAGAAAGAAGCCGTACGGACCAAAATAAAACCCTGGCCCTGGAATAAGTAAACCTTTGACATATTTTTAAGATAAGAGCAAGATCCCGTTCACTTTCGTGGTGAATGGGATTTTTATTTTACCAAAGTAAGAATAAGCATGGAAACAGGCTGAATCGTAACCGTATCAGAAACCAGCTCACCAATTCCTGCTTCGTTGATCTCAGCATCATTGGCCACCATCCTGAAATTGCCTTCCGGCAATGGCATTTCAACCGGCTCGGCATTACCGTTAAAAAACAGCATGATCCGCTCCCAACTATCGCCAACCTGCTGCCCTTCGATACAATAAGCCACAACCCCTATTTTGTACTGGGTGCAAAAATTCAGGTGGCTTCGGATGCCTTCAGCATTGGCAATCCGCAAGCCCGGATGATTTTTTCGTAGTTGAATCAGTTGCCTGAAATAGTTGAATACTTCGAAGTAATCGTTCTTTCGCGCCCAGTCCAATTGATTGATAGCATCAGGTGATTTATAGGAATTTCCGTTTCCGTTTTTGCTGCGGCAAAACTCAACACCGGCATGCAAAAAAGGAACTCCCTGCGAAGTAAGCACCAACGCACCGGCCAGCTTTACCCGTTTCCGCAATTCTTCATCCGGGGCTTTGGGCAGACTTTGTTTCAGTTTATCCCAAAGCGTGTAATTATCGTGACACGAAACATAGTTGATACATTGATCAGGTTCTGCTGCCCAGGCACTTTTGATGGATTCGATGTAGCCAAAATTGATCTGCGGATGATCAACAGCAGCGGCAATTCCAAACTTAATGGTTTCTTCCCGCAGGTTAAGACCACTTACAAATCCTTTTGATTTTTTGTCGCCGTGATTTCCTTTTAACCCATCTCTGAAATCGTCATTGAAACTGGCGATTCCGGGCAGTTTATGCGTGTTTTGCTTAACAGCACGCTGCTCCTCGGGCATCGGGCTTTGGTCGGCAGTCCAGCCTTCGCCGTAAAGAAGCAAACCACGATCCAGCTTCGACATTTCCTCCCGAATCGTTTTCATCGTCTCCAGGTCCAAAACGCCCATCAGGTCGAAACGAAAACCGTCGATGTGGTATTCTTCCGCCCAAAACTTCAGCGCATCAACGATGTATTTCCTGGCCATGAAACGCTCCGAGGCAATTTCGTTCCCGCATCCCGTTGCATTGGCAAACGTTCCATCGGGTTTTTGTCGGTAAAAATAGCCGGGCACCATTTGGTTAAACACCGACTCTTTGGCATAGAAAGTATGGTTAAACACCACATCCAGAATAACGCCAATTCCCTTGTCGTGCAGTGTTTTTATCAATTTCTTAAACTCCCTGATTCGCTTGGTTCCGTCGTACGGATCGGTAGCATACGAACCTTCCAGTGCACAAAAATGCAGCGGATCGTAGCCCCAGTTGTATTTCTCAAGCGGCTTTTCTTCGTCAACCGTTGCAAAATCGTTTACCGGAAGCAGGTGAACATGCGTAATACCCAGTTCCTGCAAGTGGTCAACACCGGTTTTCTGTCCCTGCGGAGATTTTGTTCCCTCTTCGGTAAACCCCAGAAACTTCCCCTTGCTTTCAATGCCCGAATTTTCGGAAATGGAAAAATCGCGTACATGAAGTTCGTAAATAACCGCTTCGGTGAAACTATGGTAACGTGGTCCGCGATCCACCGCCCATCCTTCGGGATTGGTGGAATTCGGGTTATAAATTTGCCCGCGCAGGCCATTGGCCCCCACACAACGGGCATACATTCCCGGCACCTCGTTGAGCCACTCGCCGTCGTTAACTTTGAAAGTGTAGTATTTGCCTTCGTAATCGCCGTTTAGAACTGTCGACCAGGTTCCGTTGCCCGATTTCTGCAAATTGGTTTTATGAAAGGCTTCTCCGGTCAGTCCGTCCTTGTAAAAACGTAACTCAACCACCTGGGCAGTAGGCGCCCATATTTTGATCACCGTTTTTTCAGGCGACCAAAAAACTCCCAGGTCATTTCCTTCATAACCCGGATAAGTTGAAAAATCTATATGATTGAATTTCCAGTTTCTCATTTAAAATTTAAACGCCGTTTTCCGCAAAAAAACTGCCCGGCTTCCCAGCTTCTTCCCTCTTACATCCTCCAGGTAGACCTTTGCTTTTGGAAACTTTTTCAGGCGATCGTCGTGCCCGTAAAAACGCAGCAAATCGATTTCAAGTGTGTGCGTTTTCCCTTTTTCCAGGTAAAGCGGATAAAACACGTAATTATTGCTTCCCTTGAGCCTGAATTTTCGTTTTATCCAGAAATTATCGAACACCAGCAAAGGCCGGGCAAGATCGATATCTGTTTTCCCGGTATTTTTGACCGTAAGCTTTAGCCGATCCGGGTAATAAAGAGCGCTTTTCTCGAGTTCAATACTTACTCTGCCATTACCAAACAGCGATTTACCTCCGCCATCCTTTGTTTTGCGCGACGATCTTCCGGTTAAAATAAAACCGGCTATCAACGCAGCCAGCACCAAAAAAATATACACAAGCTTGTCTCCATCAGGACCTATCTCGTTTTGCGCGAAAAGCCTCAATGAAAAACTGCTAAAAAAAAGTATGGAAAGAAGTTTTTTCACCTGCCAAATTTCGCGTAAAAATACAAGAATTTAGCCCTTCTCCAAGTGCGCAGGCCGAATTGACGGCACGATGGTTCTGAATGCAAATTGAACGTTAATTATTAACCGGTTATGGTTTTGAAACTCCCTTTAGAATCACCGGAAACTGCACAAGATCGTAGTCGTTGCTGTATACCAGGTACTTCTTCTCCCAGTCGGGATTGAACTTGTCTTTAAACTGAAATTGTCCCTTAAAATGCTGAAGTGGCTTTAATCTTTCCAGGGCTATTTTCATCGATCGTTCAGCCATCGTTTTGGGATCCTCTATCCCCGCAAAAGCTACTAAACCAAGATTGACATGCGTAATCCCTTTGCTTTTGAACCACGCAAACATTTCAGTTAACAGAAAATAAATGATCCCGGTGGGAGCATCGTCCGTAATCCGAATCAAATCATAGGTTCCTTCTTCTTTTACAAAATCGGGCACCAGGTTCAGAAAGGCAACCACTTTTTCTTCCGGATTCTCAATCGTCATCACAGTTGTCTTCTTCACCAACTCGGGAAGAAACATTCCTTGCGAAAAAACCATTTCGCTCTTTCCGGGCTTGTTCAGCCAGTCATCCGACACCTGCTGAAGCTTCTGGATCACCCCGTCCTTTATTTCAGGTTCGTACACATGAAACGTAAATCCTGCACTTTTAGCTTTATTGATGGCATTTCGCAGCGGGTGCATTTTTGAGCCGCTTAACGAAAAAGTTTCCAGGTTCAGAATGGCTTCCTGCCCGATATACAATACGTTCTTTTTTAGCTGCCGAAAAACACCGACGGAAGATTCCGGAACCCGGTAATAAAAGGTTTTCAAGCCGTTCCCGTAACAATAGCGCTCAAATTCCTGAAGCAAGGGCAGCGTCGTTTCCTCATCGGCGCAAACCGGTAACTCCAAAACAACAGCATAACTCCCCTGGATTTTATAGGCCAGAAAACCATTTTCATTAAAAAAGAAAAGCTTATCGGGGTAGTATTTGAAATAATCGAGTGCCGACTTACCGTAATCCTGCACCAGCAAACGTGCGTGGTTCCTCTCATTTTCCAGATCCGTGTGGTCGGTAACAAAAATAGGGCGGAGTGAAAGCACAATAGCAGAAATCAACAACCCGCCGCTAAAAAGATGAGCCAGTAAAACAAAATGCTGCCCAAAGCTTGACTGTGGCAAATACTCAGAGTTGTCGAACAGGAAAACCAAACGAAACGAAGCTTTTAACGAATGGATAAAACTGTAATCCACCCCCATGTGTACTTTTTCCAAAAAATAAGTTCCACCCACCGCACTTACCATCAGTGCCACAAAAGCAGCCAGCCATATTTTCCACCAGTTTTGCAGGTAAAAAGGCAAGGAACGCACATTGTACAGGCGGTAAGTATACAACAAACTGGCAATCGCAAACAGAGAAACCAGGGCTTCTTCGTAATCGATTCCCTTGGTAAGGTGGCCAATCGCGGAAAGGGTTAATAGCAAAAGTGAGATTCTCCAGGCGCGCTTCACTCCTTTCAAAAGGTAAACCGAAAGAGCGATTAACAGCAAACCAATAAAAAATACGGCGAAGTTTGAAATCGTAAGCGCCAGCCGGGGAAGCAGTTTTTCGAGGATCACAATCCGCTCGGGCAAGGTGGGCGAAATGGCAGAAACAATGTTTATCAGGCCCGCAACAAAGATGATAAACACCGGAATAACACGTAACAGGATGTTTTTTCTTGAAAACAGAAAACTGCCCACACCGGCGATCAAAGGCAGCCAAAATTCAAAGAAACGGAACACCAGGGTTATGGCGGCAGCCTGCGGTGCAGCTATTCCGCTTTGGATAAAAACATAGGTCATGGAAACTTCGATGGCCCCGATACCGCGTAAAAAAGGCGAAACAATCAGCAACATCACCATCACGATGTAGGCCATGAAAGCAGTAAACAAAGTAGGCTGAAAACCCAGCGCCAGCATGGAAATATAAACATGACTTACCCCAACCAACTCAATGAACACGGAAATCAGCAATGCAAAAATAAACGCCCGATTGTGAAGGTTCGTTGAAAAAACATTCTCAAGTGTTAACAGCGCCTGCGGATTGAACCGCTGCACCTGCCTGTAAACAAAACCGCGTTTCACAAACGACCAGACAATCAATAAAATCAGGGCAATCAACACAATTAACACGATGAAAGGAATCAGTTCTACTGAAGTAAGTTTGTTGCGTAATAGCAGTATAATCAGCAGAGGAAAGGCAACCACAACCACTGAAAGAAATCCGCACAGCCCGTAAATGTAAGAGCCATAATGAATATCGGAATTACTGATCCCCCTGGCAGACAGCGGCCTGGTAAAAAATACCAGCGACGAAACTCCACCCGCCGGCAGGAAAATACTGATCAGGTTTCGCTTCAGAAACAGAGGCAAGGTGTCGCTTAAACTCGTTTTCACACCCGCTGCCCTGAAACTAAAAACATACATAAATGCCTGGAGCAAAACATACAGTACCGTAACGATCAGCCCCAGAAAAATGTAAAACGTGTTGGCGTTTTGCAGCGTCGATCGTATTTGTGCAATCTCAAGATGCTCGTTTTTGATGAAATAGATGCTCATCAAAATCATAAGAACTGCCAGTGTGATCTGCCAAACTGGCCTGCTGCTTCTTCGGTTTTTAAATATTCTGATCATAATCACGAATGTTAAACCAACCGGCACTCTGCAAAAACCTTCTGTGCTTTACGCAGTCATCTATCCGCGCAAAGCTTCTACTTCGACAATTGTCTTGGGTTTTGGTTTTCCAAGTAATCTGGCTCCGTTCTCGGTCATTACAAAGTCTTCTTCGTTGCGTATACCACCAAAATTACGATAACTTTTCACCTTGTCCCAATTAATAAAGTCGTTGAATTTACCCTGCCCGCTCCAAAGATCAATCAACTCCGGAATAAAGTAAATCCCCGGCTCAATGGTAAATACATGCCCGGCCTGCAGCGGTTTTGCCAGTCGCAACGATTTTAACCCAAACTGTGTACTTTTAGGCTGACCGTCGTAGCCCACCCAAACCTCGCCAAGGTCTTCCATATCGTGCACATCGAGGCCCATCATATGTCCGGTTCCGCAGGGGAAGAACAAGGCATGAGCGCCTGCCTCCACTGCATCGGCGGTATTTCCTTTGGTAAAGCCCATGCTTTTCATTCCATCAAAAATCGTTGAACAGGCTGCCAGGTGTGCCTCCCGAAAAGGTTTTTGGAACCCCAGCGCATCGACTGCCGCCTGATGAGCCGCCAGTGTAATGCCATAAATCTCCTGTTGCTCTGAAGTAAACTTTTTACTCACCGGAAAAGTGCTCGACAGGTCTCCCGCATAACACATTTCATTCTCGTAACCGGCATCCACTAAAAACAGATCGCCCTCTTTGATGGTATTCCCGTAGTAATGATTGTGCAATGTTTGCCCATTAATGGTGGCAATGATGGGGAAAGAGATGTTTCCACCGGCAGCAAGTGCTACTTTGTGAATTTCGGCGGCAACTTCAGCTTCCCTCATCCCGGGTTGGGCAAATTTCATGGCTGCCATGTGCATATCCACCGAGACATCCACTGCCTGGTTAATTTGCACAAGTTCTTCGGCTGTTTTTATTTCGCGCTGACTCACCACCGCTTTTACCAGTTCGAGCGAGTACCTGCTTGCAATTTCTTTGGGATACACACCTGCCAGTTCCAGAAGTTTGATCTTGTTTCCAGGCCGGTACAGCGGCAAAAAACGCAACACTTGCCCGGTGGTTTTAGCCTTGTTCACGGCTTCCTGCAAATGAGCCACCGGCTTAACACGGCTTACTCCGCATTCCTCTGCCCGCTCAGCAATCGTAGGTTGCGGCCCCATCCAAACAATGTCGTCGATGGTATAATCGTCTCCGAAAATTGTTTCTGTATCGCTGTCAATATCGATCAGCGCTGCCAGCCCCGGATGATTGATTCCAAAATAATAGAGGAAAGTGCTGTCTTGTCGGAAATGGTAGGTGTTATCGGCATAATTCATGGCCGACTCGTCGTTCCCCAGCAAAAGAATCAAACCTTTACCAACTTTCTCTTTAAGCGTTCTTCTGCGCTCTGTGTACGTTGATTTGCCAAACATCTTTTTCGTTTTTTAAAGTTCACCTGTAGCCTTCATCCACGCCTGTGCGCCGCCAACAACAGGCAATGAAACGGAAGTTCCATCCAGGTCAACCCTCAACTCGGTTCCGGGTTCGGGCTGCAAAGTAAAGTCGCGGTCACTCGAAAAAATCATCAACCCAATCTGCTGACCTGCCGGTATCACTTGGTCATCGGGCTGCAATTCAAACGACATTTCATAAAATCTACCAGGTTTGAGTGGCTCGCTATCCCACAACGATTTGTAGTTCTGCAGGTCGGCCCAGCCACGCGTGATCAGGTTATCGGTAATTTTGGCACCTCGATGATCGGTCCAGGGTAAGGATACCAGGTAAACCGAAAGGTTTACTGCGGGCTTGCTGCTGGCGGCCCTGATGGTGAAAACCGTCTTCCCCGAAAGATGTACATCCTCTTTCAGAACGGGTGTTACGTAAATCAATCGGTGATCCGTATTTTCTGCTTTTGCGAGTGCCTCGGCTGAAAAAGAATAATTATCAACCAAGGTCTCTCTTCCCTGCGATGTTGGTTTTTCCACAGTCAGGCTTCCTTTTTCAGGCGCTCCTTTTGTGAGATGAAGGATGACCGGCGAAGCATCGGGATTGGGGTAATCGGCATACGACGTCGGGTTTCCCTGCTCGTCGTTTTCACGTACAATCCACGCTTTGGGATCGTTCTCCACCCCGTTTTCAACACCAAACAAATAACGGGTAAACCAGCGGTTCATCATCGATACGGGTGGCGGTCCGCCGTGCCCGTTCTGGTGGTAATATATCTGAGCCGGCAGTCCTTTGGACCTCGCGGCTTCGTAGATTCGCAGGCTGTGTTCGGGCACCACATTCCAATCGTTAAAACCGTGCGACATCAGCAAGGCGGCTTTCATTTTATCCATCTTATTCAGATAGTCGCGTCCTGCCCAAAAATCGTTGTAATCGCCGGTAACACGGTCTTGCCCGTTTTTCATCTCCGTGTCGCGCACAGTCTTTCGGGCATATTCACGTTTCGACTCATCGCCGCTGTGAATAAAGTCGAACAAAACATCCACATCTTCTCCCAGGTACCCGCCGGGCGAGCGAACCAGCCCGTTGGAGCGGTAATAGTGGTAATAAGAAGTATTGGGCGCCACCGGAATAATGGCTTCCAAGCCTTCCACGCCGGTTGTTGCAGCGGCCAGGGGCAGCGTTCCGTTGTACGACGTGCCGGTCATTCCCACTTTCCCGGTCGACCAGAAAGCTTTTACCTCTTTGCTTCCGGTGCGGCTTGTGTAACCTTTTGCCCTACCACAAAGCCAATCGATCACCGCCTTTGGTGCCAGCGATTCATTCTCGCCGCCAACGGTAGGCACACCGTCCGACAAACCTGTTCCGGGAGACGAAGAATGCACCACAATGTAGCCACGCGGCAACCAGGTACTAACATGCCCTTTCGAAATGATCGGACGCACCCCTCTTTGTTTAATTTCCGTCGGGTGTGCGTGTGGTTTGGGCTCTTCACCCAGCTCCTGCCTCACATCCCAAAAATAGGAAGGATCGTTTCCGGCAGTTCCGGCAAAGTATGGACTGGTATTATAAATAACAGGCAGTTTCAAACCCTCGGTTTCTGTTTCGGCCGGGCGGGTTACGTCAACGTGCATCCGGTCAGGGCGTCCGTCGCCATCGCTGTCGAATTCGGTTTCCACCCACAAATCTTCCCTGATCCAGCGGTCCGGATCTTCAAAAGCTTTAACAATTTGCGCTTCCCCGTCTTTAAACCACGGCTTAGCTTCTTGTTTCTCCTGGGCCTGTACCCCTGCAATAGCAGCACCTTGCAATACCAATGCAGCTGAGATGCCTAAAAATGTTGTACCCAAAAATCGAACGTTCATTTGAATCTGTATTGAATGTTTATTTGTTTTAGAAAACAGCGACCTTTTCTATCATGAAATTGCCGTAATAACCGATTTGACCGGAAACGTTAAAGATAATTACACATCGGTAGCATGAAATGACATTCTCCCTTTATTGTTAAGTTTTTGTAATGAATCTGGGTGACTTAAGTCACATAAGTTAATAAAACACTTTTTAGTCCTTATATTGAAGCGCGTTAACTAAAGTACTATGAAACAGATTATTTGCCCCATCTCCAATGAAAAGATCAATGAACAGATAACCCGCCTGAATGCAATTATTGGAATTCTGCTGATTGTAGCAGCCTTCGCATTTCAACTACCGGTTATTCTCTTTTTTTTGGTGGCCGACTATTTTGTACGTGCGTTTACCAAAGCGAAATTCAGCCCCATCAGCTACCTCAGCCACTGGCTGACCAATACTCTTAACTTAGGAGAAAAAGCCATCGACAAAGCTCCTAAAATATTTGCCGCGCGCCTGGCTTTTTTGCTGATGCTATCCATTACAGTTCTTTCTGTCTGCGGATTGCATTCTGCTGCCCTATTGGTCGCAGGAATTTATGTATTCTTTGCCGCGCTTGAGTTTGCGCTCACCATTTGCGTAGGTTGCATTATCTACACCTATTTGATTGTACCCTTCAACAAGTAATAACTTACTACACATTTTCAGAGGCGTATCATGGTTGGTACGCCTTTTTTTATGGGAGAAAGTTATTTCCGCAAATCATTACCCTGCCCTATTTTTTTCATTTTCAGAAAGTAATCCACCGTGGAATCAGGAACCGCAACGGGCATATTCCAGTTGCCTGCACCGGGTTTGGCAACCGGCATGTTCCATGGGTCATTAATATTTTCCTGTGCCGGCGATGAATTGGGCTGAATCATCGCTTGTTCCTGCTGATCTTTCTTTTTTCCGTACCTCAACATGTAAGGATCTTTCCACTCATCAAGTGTCAAAGAGTCCAACTTCAGGCTTTGCGCCGGCACTAACGAACCTGACTCGGAGCTTAGCCCCAATCCATTCCATCCCAGTTTTGGAAGTGGTTTTAATGTGTTTGCATTTTGACCAACTCCCGCCAACGACAGACCTAGGAGAATAAGAAGGGTTAATACTTTCATGATTTTCAGATTGTTTCCAGTTAAAAATAAAGAATGAGATACAAACGAACTAATGAATCCACGTTTTTAACACTTCCTGAACCGCGTCTTTTCGGCGCCTTGAAATATTTACCCGGTCGCCATTGGAAAGTTCCAGTGTTCCACCATCTGTTTTTAAATAGGCCGCAACATGATGCAGGTTCACCAAATGCGATTTGTGTGTTCTGATAAACGCATAATCGTTTAAAAGCTCCTCAAAATCCACCAGCGTTTTTGCCACCAGCAAACGTCTCTTGTCCTGAAGGTAAATGTGCGTGTAATTTCCTTCGCCTTTGCAATGAATGATCTTCCGCACTTCGATAAACTCAATCCGGTCGCCTGTAGGTAAACCTATCCGCGGATTCTCGGGCTGCTGAATGTTGCGCGCCAATTCGTTGACGCGTTGATTTTCCTGTTTCTGCAGAACCCGTTGAGAAACCCTGTTAACAGCTTCCTTCAGATCGTTGTAATTAATGGGTTTAAGAATATAATCGGCAGCCGAAAAACGAATTGCTTTGATGGCATAATTATCAAAAGCGGTTACAAAAATCACTTCGAAGCGGGCATGGCCCAGCGTTTCCAAAAGCCGGAAGCCATTTTCCTTGGGCATTTCAATATCCAGAAAAACCAAATCAGGATCGTACTTTTCAATCAACAAAACAGCAGCGGCCACCGAATTTGCTTCTCCGAGCACCCGTACTTCGGGACAATATTCCCGCAGCAATCCGGCGAGGTTTTCCCGCCCGTGTTTCTCGTCGTCAACTATGATGGATTTGATTTTCATTTTATTCTCTTTTAGTTCACGCAAAGCGCGCAAAAGATTTTTGCGGACTTTGCGCTTCTTCTTTTCTTTGCATGGAAGATCTAATTTTCTTCCGGGATGATAATCTCAACACGCGTTCCTTCCTGCAAATCGATGGTTTCGAGCGAATATTTTTCACCTTGTTTTTCTTTCAGAAGCTGCAAACGCTCGCTAATCAGTTTCGATCCTTTCCCGTTTTTGGTTTTCGACAATTCTTTGGCAGCTTCCCGGCCAACACCGTTGTCCTCTATTTCAATTTTGATTTCTGAATCCCGGCGTTTCATTGTTATTTTCAGTTTACGGCCCGACGTTTTGTTTTGCAAGCCATGAACAATAGCATTTTCCACAAAAGGCTGTAACAACATGGAGGGCACCAGCGTGTTGTGCACATCTATTTCCGAAGCTATTTCCATCGCATAGTCAAAGTCGAAGCGCAGTTGTTCAAGCCTCAGGTATTGCTCGGTCATTTCCAACTCTTCGCCCAGCGACACTTCTTCCTTTTCAGAGTTATTCAGCACCTTTCGGATCAACCCGGCAAAATCGGATAAATACAAATGGGCCTCGCGGCCCATATTTTTCTGAACGAGGTTTTGTACCGAATTTAAACTGTTAAACAAAAAGTGCGGGTTCATTTGCGACCGGATGGCCGTTAGCTCCAGCTCGCGCAAGCGCCGTTCGCGTTGCTCCTTTCGAAACTGCTGCTGAACGCGCCATTTCCAAACCAACAAAACCGAAACGACCAACACCAGCAATGCAACCAAAACAATGATCACGGTTATCAGTGCCGACTTATTGATTGTTTTTTCTTTGGGTTGCTCCATATCTTTCCGGATCAAGTTGGTGGCTTCCGACGGGTTATTTGCATCTCCAAGCCTCTTGCCATCCTTATTGTACAAAAGAAATGTCCTCCCCTGCATTTTAAAAATATCAGTAAGGTTGGCGTCAGCATTCATCAGTAACAACTGATTTGCCTTTGGTTCGGCTGCTTTCAGATAATCGGTCCACTCTTTGAAATTGCTGCCTTCCACCACCATTACATAGTTAATATCCGGATTTTTGACGGAAGCTTTATCCAGGCTGTAACGACTTACCGCCCAATCCAGGCTAACATAAAATATGGTTGGCTTTTTACCAAGGAAGTCTTTCATCAAAGCTTTTTTTCCGTCCGGATTTAAAAACTTTGTATCCGGAACATAATCGTCACGGCTCCATTTCGATTGGGCGGAAACAAAAGCCGAGATTTCATCGCCGAACGTTTTATCGTTACAAAGCCGTAACATTAAATCAAAGTACTCATTGACTTTTCGTTGCTCGTGCTCATCTCTTTTTGACTCAACCGAAACCAACCTTCTTGACTTATTAACAAGTTTATCTGCCAACACATTGTACAACGAAGCGCCCGCCAAAATCATTTTTGCAGATTCGATCTCTATGGGCAAATCGTAAATATAAACAGGGGCACTGGCCGCTGAAAATGGGAGTGAGTAATAACTTACGCCCATAACATTTCGATCCGTTTCAAAACTATAATTACAATAACTGATCGCTGCCTGCCGCGAGAAAATACCGTAAGAATTATAGTTCAGGTTAATATTATACGAATCGACATATGCTTTCAGAAAATCAGGATTTATTTCCGATTCCGATATAAACCCCCAACTCTGTTCTGATAATCTTGTCCGGATCAGAAAATCATAAGCACCAATACTAAGCTGATTTTTTAGCTCTGTTTTTACAAATTGGAATGCGCTGCCAGGAATCTTATTTTTATATTTTTCACAAAAATCATCTACGCCTTTAACAGCCTCTTCGAACATGGAATTATTCGTTGTAAGGTTTAACCACAAAGTAAAATTAATAAATACCCGCTCATTGAATACTGGATAGCTTGTTCGGTATTCATAAATCATTTCTTCCACCTTACTCAGCTCTCCCGAAAAAGTAATATTCCATGGAAATGTATTCCCGGTAGCTTCAAAATGAATTTCAGAACCGGGTTCAACGTATAGGAGAAGAGTTGGTAAACCTTGGTTGGAATTGAACCCAAATTGCAGGAAAATCAGTTGGGGATGTTCCAACTCGATTTCTATTTCAAAAGAATTATCGGCATCGCAATAAAAAACCTGCTGTTGCAATTCCGTTCCAAACGACTTTTGCAACTTCGATAGAGTCACTTTTTTCGACAATAGTTTCTCAAGCTTGCCCGAAATCCTGACTTTCCTGTTATTGAGATCGGTCACACGCATCAATTGAATATTCGTTTCTTGATATAGTTTGTGATTCCCCAAATCGTATAAACGATAATACAGTCTGTTTTTACGATTGACCGTATCTAATACAATTCTGTCAAAGTTCAATAACTGCTCCGATTGTTCGTCAACAACAATTCGTTGTGAAAGCAAGCCCGGCGATAATGAAGATTTTTTCTGTTCAATTGTTTTTACGTTTTGGACAACCCTCTCATTGGTTTTATAATCTTCCACCACATCCTTTCCTTCTAACGAAAGAACAGGAACCTTAAAAAACGACTGTATTTTATTGGTAAAAGAAGGAATCAAGTTCTCGTTGAAAAATTCAGTATTCCTTCTAATATCGTCTTCATCAATGCCCTTACTCCTTAGTACTTCCCGAGCCTTTAACAATAAATCCGTTCGGTTTAATAAGCTGAGTTGGTTTGAAACAGGATCAATACTGAATTGGAGTTCCATGGCAAACAAAAGATCACGAACAGCTACCGAAGGACTCACGGGTATTCCATCAACAAAGGCAGGAAACTTATAATCGGTTATCTGTAGCGGTACTGCACCGGGTTTTACAGAAATACTTTTATCAACTGTTACCGCCAAATAAGGTTCTTTTCCCGGCTCAAATTCATCATATTGTAATCTCAGCGTTTCCCTCAACTCACGCGGATCAAACTTCGTATTATCTTCGTTTAACGTATATTCCGACTCGGTGTATTCGTAAATATATTCCTTTCCTAATTGGGGCAAAAGTAAAAGGGTGTCGTTTTGGGCGAAGCCGAAAAAAGGGAGTAACGCTAACAGAAACAGAAAAGTTGCTTTCATAACCGTTGTATTTGGATTTACCCAAATTTTGCAGGAATTATTGATAATTAAAAGCCCGGTTTATTCAACGGCAGGGTTTACTTATTTTCCGGCAAAATTTGAGTTACGGGTTCGGAAAGTGGCAGGCTATTTCTGAAATTTCTGCCTCACCAGTTCGGTAATATCCTGGGCGTCGGGTGCCATGTAGGCAACAGCACCGGTACTCACATCCAGCACATAGGTAATTTTGTTTGCTTTGCCAACTTCGTTAATCGCCGCGCTTACATTCTGATAAACCGGCTGTATCAGTTCCATGTTTCGCTGTCGGAGTGTTTGCTGGGCAGTTTGGTTGTAATTCTGAATTTTCTGTGCCAGGGCCAGCAGTTCTTCCTGTTTGGTCTTTTTCATCAACTCGGAATAGCCGGCGCTTTCCTTTTCAAAAACGTCCATTTTGGTTTGCTGCTCTTCCAGCATATCGGCGTAAATCTGCTCCATGTCTTTGGCCTCCTGGTCAAGCACTCCCTGAATGCTGTCTAACAGCGGGTGCGTTTGTACCAATTCCTGTACGTTTACATGAGCAACCTTCAAAGTAGTCTGCGCCTGAAGCATACTGACTGTCAATAAAATAATGGGAAATACAAGTAAAAATCGGATCTTCATATTGTTTGATTTATGTTTTCCCCGAATTTCCGATAAATATGTCAGGCTCCTTTTTAAAAGACGTTAAAAATAGGCCGTAAAGAAGTTAATAATCCGAAAATAAGGGATTACACAGCATTGTAATTGTGAAAAACCAAATCAGCAGGTTTTACTTACTGCGGTAATTGAGCATTTCCCCAAGGTAATTTTGTTCTTTCCCTTTGGTAATATAGATTTTACCGAAAGGATTATTCTTCTACCAAAGAGAATCTCTATCATCCTCAAGGTAATTATTTTGTTTACCGGGGTAATCATCTATTTTACCCAGGTAATCGTTTAGCTACCAAAGGAAATCTTTAAAATCCCAAGGGTAAGAGTCCTGATTCCCCCAGTAATTTTTCCCTTCCTTTGGTATTTACTACTGCTTTTGCAAGTACACAAAAAAAAAGGGGCAGAAATTCCGCCCCTTTTCTATCTGGTAAATCTTCCGTTATTCGCCTGGACGGGCAAAAATAGAATCATCCATACTCTCGTCGAGTTTGATTTCTTCCATAACCATCGACTGGTTGCCCATTGGGGTGCTGATTTCCATCTTGCTCCCCATTTTAATACCATTAACGTCTTTGTATTCGCTTACTTTGGTTTCCACATCTACGGTTTGCCCCATCGATTCGATCGTTACCTTTATTTTATTGATCAGGTACGTGTCGGCATCAATAAAATAATCTTTTACGGTTCCATCGGCGTTGGTCAGTTTAATTTTGTAAGCTTCTTTACCGTCGGCATTCACTTTACCAAGCAATTCGGCCGAGTGGCCTTTTTTCTCGTAGTTGTAAAGTTCACCTTCCAGGTCGGCCTGGCTCATGGCTTGTTTCAGCTCAGGTCCTTTCAGGTCCGTAGTTCCGGCTCCGGCCATTGGGTTCTGCATCCAGCCGCTTTCACCGTCATATGCCTGAATGATTTTCTGTCCCATGGCTTCCATTTCAATCCGGAATTTGTCGGGCTTTTTCATTTGAATCGTCATGGGCATGTCCATCCCCATCACGCTTATTTTTGCTTTTACATAAAATGTTTTTACAGCAGCAAGTTTCTCCTGCCCGGTGGCAGCATAGTGTTTTTTCAATACATCGTCGAGCGATTGTGCGTGGGAGCCAATGAATGCAAACAGCATCAGGGCGGTTAAAATAAAGGTCCGTTTCATTTTTTTTAGTTTAAATTGAATGGATATTAATCGACTAATTTACAAATATTGGTTTTTCGGCCAACCCTTTGCTTAAAAATATATCTCGGCCAGGATGTTTTCGTACGGGACTCCCTTTTCAATCAGCAGATCACGTACTTCCACCACCATCAGCGCTTTTCCGCAGAGATAAAATTTCACATCGGGGAAGCTTTCCAAATTTGCCAGGTAATCAGTCACGCGTCCGGGGAAAACATTACACGACGACTCGCGCGAACAACATCGCACATAGTTTTCACCCATGGCCCATTCCAGTTCATCTTCGAAATAAAACTGGTTCAGGTGCGCCACTCCATGTATCAATTTTTTATTGGCATCAATGCCCGAACGAAACATGCTGTAAAATGGAGCAATACCCGTACCAGTGGCGATCCACCAGGCCGGTTCTTTATTCCCCAAAAAACTTCCGTAGGGCTCCGAAACCCAAATCGTATCGCCCGGAATAACGGCCGAAAGTTTCGGGGTTAGAAATCCATCTTCTTTTATATTGAAAAGAATGCAGACCTCCTCTTCCTGGTTGCCACTGCAAATACTGTATATGCGGGGCGGATGCTCAGAGTCGATTCCGATCTTCACGACCTGCCCGGGACTAAATGCTGTGCTCCGTTTAAAGGCAATCAGGTGAACGCCGGGAGAAATCTCCTGGTTGTCGGTAATGATTTGCGGGAAAAGTTGCGGTTCTTTTTTCTTGCTAACAGCCATTTTTTACTGAATATGTAATCGCAAAAACTTCCCCGCGGCCAAATTGTTCAGCAGGCGGTATTTTTTAGGGAAGATTTTTAAAGGTAAATGTAACGATCAGGTTATCTACAGGGCCCGTAAACATGTTCTTTACCGTGTAGTAAAGGTTGATTTCGTGGGTACCTCCGATTTCGTTGGAGTTACCGCTTAAACTCAAAGGCGTAACATGATGCGCTTTCAGTGTTAAACGCTCCGGTGCATCGAATCCGACACCCGGTTGTACCAGTTCCAGTTCGTAATCAAGATCCGAATTATTTCGCAGGTACACTACTTTATTGATTCCGTTGGCGATTCGTAAAGGTGCCTTGTCGTATTCGAGCGAACCAAAAAACACAGGTTCCAGCAAAGCCGATTGCCCTACCAGGGTATTGTCGAAATAAGCCAATGTGCGCCTGTTAAAAAGCGCTTCCTTGATTCCGCCTTCGGTGCGGCTTTTGGCAAAAACCAATGTCATGGGGCGGTGCTGCCCTTCTCCTACATTCATGGGGCCGTGTACATCGGTATTGGCAAACATAGCCAGCTTTTTCTCGCTGGCCCATTCCAGCGCTTCCGGGTAATATTCGTCGCTGTTGTACACCTCAATTCCGTGAAGCAAGCCATTTGCCAAAAGGTTGGAATGTTCGGGCCACCACAAGGTTGAATCGGGTTGCTGCGCTTTCCAGCCCGGGTGGTTCCAGATCAGAAAAGCCCCCTGATCGCGTGCTTCCTTTATGGCATCCAGCACATCATCGCGATCCAGCAGGTTGGCATTCTTAATAAACAAGGCATTTAAATGTCCGGGAGGCATACTTCGGGTAATCTCGGCCCCTTTGATCAGCAAAATATTCTTTTGTTTGGCCAGTGGTACCGCAATTTCATACGAACGGTTATGATCTGCCACAACATCGGTTGAATGCGGCCTGTACTCAATGTGATCCGTGATGGAAATCGCATCCAACCCCTCTTCCCAGGCCTCATTTATCCGCACGGTTGGCCAAACGGTACCATCCGAAAATACGGTATGAATATGAAAATCACATTTGAGCGTTTTGTACCCACTGATATCAGGAATGTTGATAATTCTGCGCGATTGACCGTGAGCCAGGCCAATACCAATTACAAGCAAAAGCAGTATCCAAAATTTCTTACTACACATTGTACTTTCTGTTTAATCGGTTTAAGACTTGCCAGCCTAAAGTTCTTCTAAAATAAACAAGATCAAAATATTTTGGCATTATTTTTTTATGAATTGTAAAGCAATGGTTAAATTTAGCGAAAATACCACTTCCTTTTTAAAATTATTAAAAAGGCGCTTGTTTGGAACTTATTTAATTTAGATTTTTGTAGAACTATCATGGAAAGACTATTTAAACATCCTGTAAACCATAGCCAGGCCGTTGAAGTCAAAAAAAGTGGACATAAAAAGCACATCCTTCGTGCTATTTATTTTAACGGCCCCTTGTCGAATTCAGAGTTAGCAAAACAAATTAAGTTAAGTACCCCCAAAATTAACAGTTTGCTCCTGGAGCTGATTGATGAAGGTTTGGTGGAAGAACTTGGCCGCGGTGATTCCAGCGGTGGCCGCCGGCCGAATATTTACGGCCTGGTGAAAGACGGATTTTATGTAGTTGGTATTACCATTAATGTTACCCGCACCATTATTTCAATTTTCAACAGCAACAACGAGGAAATTAGCGGACCGCACTTTTTTCCCATTAGCATGCAGTCGGACATTGAAATATTCCATCAGGTAAATGAAAAACTGGAGGAAGTTTTCAACGAAAACAATATCTCGCGCGACAAGATCCTGGTGGCAGGAATTGAGCTTCCGGGGCTGATTAATCTTCACGAAGGAACCAACCTTACCTACTTCCCCGAAGTGAAAAACTTGTTTGCCGAGTTAAAAAAGATATTTGGAGTACCCGTATTTTTCAACCACGATACCAAACTGCGCACTTTTGCGGAACAACATTTTGGTCTGGCACGTAACAAGAAAAACGTACTGATGCTTCAAGTTGATTGGGGAATGGGACTGGGCATAATTGTAAACGGAAAATTATACACCGGGAAATCAGGTTTTTCCGGCGAATTCGGGCATGTTCCGATTGTTACCGACGGACCGCTTTGCGTTTGCGGGAAACAGGGATGTCTTGAAACAGTGGTTTCGGCAAAAGCCATTGCCCGGCAGGCACGGGAAGCCATTAAAAACGGCAAGTCGTCTCTTATAAACAAATTGGTTGACAACGATTTAGAAAAAATAGATATTTCAACGGTTATACAAGCTGCCGATTCCGGCGACCAGTTTGCCATTTCGCTCTTCTCGGAAGCAGGAAAATGGCTTGGACACGGCATTGCATTGCTTATTCAGGTATTTAACCCCGAGCTGATTATTTTAAGCGGACAGGTAGCTGTAGCCAGCCGTTTTATTCAGGCTCCCATTCAACAGGCCATTAACACTTACAGCAACCGCGACATCAGTAACGACTCCCAGGTAGTGTTTTCAGAACTGGGGCCAAAAGCCGGAACAATGGGCGCAGCGGCTTATGCCCTGGAACAAATTTCGAAATAGACAGAACAAAAAATTTAGGCAACTGTCTATGAATAAATAGTAGCAGAAACAAATACATACGATGAATCACAATTTTTCAAAAGTTGAAGAAGCGTTTCTAAAAGAAACCCAACTACAAGAGATTACAACTCGTGTTCCTTACATTGCGTCTGATAGTTTTCCAAAACTCGGATTATTATCGGCTTTGAGTTTCCTTGAATGGGTAAGTAAAAACCCGCAAGGTGTCATCAGTCTTCCGAGTGCAAAAACGGCTCAGTATTTTCAGAATTACACGCATTTCCTGTTGGATAACTGGGACAACCAGAAAGGCATTGACATTCGTGCAAAATACGGACTGGCAGATGTTGCCAAACCAGATTTGAGCGGCTTGACGTTTGTGCAAATGGGCGAGTTCTTCCCCATCGATCCAAAACAACACAACAGCTTGTACAATTACGCTGTTGAGCACTACATAAAAGGTTTTGGCTTTGATGCTGAAAAAGCATTGCTGATCAATTCAGAAGAAATTGAACTGGCCGACGGAAAACACTACAGCGAAGTATTCCCGGATTACAAAATTGACCTTTCGCTGCGTTACCGCGAAGCAAAAACACACCAGGAGCAACTGCAACAACGTTCCATTTTCAAAATCGACAACTGGTGCAGGGCTTACGAAACCAAAATAAGGGAAAAAGGCGGAATCGGATTCTTTATGAGCGGAATCGGGCCTGATGGTCACATTGCCTTTAACACCCGCGGCACCGATCATTTCTCAGGTACCCGCCTTACCGAAACCAATTTCGAAACACAGGCAATAACAGCGGCCGACTTAGGCGGAATCGAAGTTTCGAGAAACCGCCTCGTAATTACTATTGGTTTGGGAACCCTGAAATTCAACCCAAAAAACAAGGCGATTATTTATGCAGCAGGCGAAGCGATTGCCGATGTGATCAAAAACTCAATTGAATGCGAAGCCAGCATTTGCTACCCCGCTACTTCACTACAGGGACTTGAAAATGCCCGTTTTTACCTGACTGAAGGAGCTGCCGTAAAATTGGATGATGCCATTGATTGCTACTATAAATGCTCGCCGTGGAATCACCAGAAAACAGAACGTGCTGTAATTGATTTATGTAAAAAAATCAACAAGTTCGGATCAAAACTCGAACTGGCCGATCTGAAAGCAGACAAATATTGCAGCATGATCCCCGATCTGAGTGAGAATACAGTTCAGTCGGTGATTGACTCCATTACGGCAAAGCTTCAAAAAGGAATGGAGCGGGAGAAAAACCAGACTTATTACCATACTGGCCCTCACCACGACGACATCATGCTCGGAATTATGCCGGCAACTAACAGGCAGTCACGCGAAGCCAGCAATGAATTACATTTTTCAGTAATGACTTCCGGCTATAATGCAGTCACCAATACATTCCTGCGCGATCTTTTACTTGACACATTAGATCTGCTGAACCACAGCAAAATTGAGATGATCAACTTCCCCGATTTTTTCCAGGATGGATACAAATACAAGTGGGACAAAGATCTTTACCATTACCTCGATAACATTGCAGCACAGGATGCAGAAGAAAAACGCCGCGGTGTTTGCCACCGGACCGTAAGAGCGCTGGTTTCTATCTGGGACCTCAACAGCGAAGAACAGCTGCGTGAAACCATCGATGAAATTCTTACAGTTCTGAAAAACAGCTACGACGGTGGTATAAATCCCCCAAAAATACAGAAACTGAAAGGAATGATCCGTGAGTTCGAAGAAGAACTGGTTTGGGCGCACTACGGAACAATGGTGAAAAATGTACACCACCTTCATCTTGGATTTTATTCAGGAGAATCTAATTTCGAAAACGACGTGCTGCCTATTCTGAATGATTTCAGAAAATATAAGCCAACAGTTATCAGTTTGGCAATGGACCCGCAGGGAAGCGGACCGGACACTCACTACAAAGTACTACAGGCAGTAAGCAAAGCCGTTGAAGAATGGGACAAAGAAGAAGACCTTAGCAACTTGCGCATTGTAGGTTACCGGAATGTGTGGTTCAGGTACAATCCGTGGGATGTGGAAGTGATCGTTCCGGTTTCGCTTAATTCGCTGGCAACGCTCGACCAGTCGTTTACCGAATGCTATATTACACAGGTAAACGCATCGTTCCCAAGTTACCAACTTGATGGAAAATTCAGTGATGTAACCCGCAGGGTATGGTTCGAACAACACAAACAAATTGAGTTGTTACTGGGCAAAAACTTCTTCTACCAGAATGAATCGCCACTGCTGAGAGCAACGCACGGAATGATTTACCACCGCGAATTGACTGTAGAGCAGTTCCTTGCCGAATCAGCAAAGCTGGGCAAGGCAATGGAAAACCTTGGATAACATTAAATTGATTACTTTTGGCACTTTTCCCGTATAAACGGGAGAGTGTCAAAATAACCAAAAATCATATATAAGATGAAACTTATCATTCATAACAATTACGACGAGATCAGCCAGTGGACAGCCAACCATATTGCGACCCGGATCAACGAATTTCAACCAACTCCGGAGAAGCCTTTTGTACTGGGATTGCCCACAGGTTCATCGCCACTTGGAACTTACAAAGCACTGATCGATTTAAACAAATCAGGAAGAGTGTCTTTCGAGAATGTGGTTACTTTTAATATGGATGAATACGTAGGCATTGCCGAAGATCATCCGGAAAGCTACCACAGCTTCATGTTCAACAATTTCTTTAACCATATCGACATTAAAAAAGAGAACATTCACATCTTGAATGGCAACGCAAGCGATCTGGATAAGGAATGTGCTGAATACGAAGAGAAGATCCAGAATTACGGTGGAATCGAGCTTTTCATGGGAGGAATGGGGGCCGACGGTCACCTGGCCTTTAACGTTCCCGGTTCATCGCTGCAATCGCGCACCCGTCTGGTTAACCTGAACTACGACACCATTGTTGCCAACTCGCGTTTCTTTAACAACGATCTTACCCTTGTTCCCAAACAATCGCTTACGGTTGGCGTACAAACGGTTTTGGATGCCAAAGAGGTACTTATCATTGTAAACGGATACAAGAAAGCACGCGCCCTGCAAAACGTAGTTGAAAACGGAATTAACCACATGTGGACACTTTCAGCTTTACAGGCTCATCCGAACGGAATTATTGTTTGCGACGAAGAAGCCACTATGGAGTTAAAAGTGGGTACGGTTAAATACTTCAAAGAAGCTTATTAAGCACTATAACTGTTAAAAAACGAAACTGCCCGGCTGTTACAGCACGGGCAGTTTTTGTTTTAGGCAATCCCGAATTGATTGTGTATAAACACAAGCCGAAAATACATTATTCTTTTATTTGATACAATACGTTTTTCGCGTTTTATCCTATTAAATCACGCTAAATAGAAAGTTTTTTGTGTGTTGATTTCAAGCTCAGAGTGAACTACGGTTGCATCTTTTTCATGGGCTTAACCACCACCTCCGAAGCACACGACGGGCAAGTGTAAACTTCGCATCCGGTACAGGCGAAACAATTGCTGCAAACACGTTCAACATCGAGGTTCGAAAACTCAAAACCACAGGTTTTACAGCGATAGAATTTCTCCTTTTTTTGGGTGAACATTACACAAATATCTTAACCACCCGAAGCAAACCAAACATAAGCACCAGGGTAAAAATAATCGCAGCCCCCGAAGGTATGTCCAGAAAATAGGAAATGAACAGTCCGATCATCGTCCCAATAAATGCAAACATCGAAGACAGAACGATCAGTTTCTTAAAGTCTTTGGTAAAAAGATTCGCCGAAGCCTGCGGGATCGTCAGCAACGATAAGATCAGGATAATCCCCACCACGCGAATATTCAGCACCACGGTAAGTGCAATCAGTGTCATGATGAGATAGTTGTACAAATCGACCGGCAAACCCGCCGTGCGGGCATATTCTTCGTCGAATGCGATGTACAGTATTTGACGCAAAAAAAGCGTGAAGAAGAGCACGATCACCAAGTTGAGCATAAACATCCACCAAAGTTCGGAGCTCGTTACCGTGAGGATGTTTCCAAAAAGGTAGCTCATCAGGTTAGGTGTGTAACCCGGTGTCAGGAATACAAAAATGATCCCCAGCGCCATTCCAAGCGACCACCAAATGGCAATGGAAGAGTCTTCCCGGATTTCGGCTACTTTGGTAAAAAACTGAATTCCCATGGCCGACATTACAGCAAACAACACGGCTCCCAGTAAGGGGTTAAACCCCAACAGGAAAGCCAGTCCGATACCTCCAAACGAGGCATGGGTGATCCCTCCGCTGATAAATACAATTCTTCGCGCAACGATATAACTACCAATAATTCCGCAGGAAATACTGGCAAAAACGGTGGCGAGAAAAGCTTTCTGAAAAAAATCGTAATTAAAAAGTTCAAGTATGGCGTTCATAATCAATGATGATGATACGGTAAAACAGTGTGTGGAACCTCTCCGTGTGTTATAACCTGGATCGGACAATTGTATCCTTCCAGCTGTTCCTGGGTAATAATATTGCTCGGATGGTAATGAAGCGATTTATTCACACAGGCAATGGTTTTTACATAGGTTGAAATGGTGCCCACGTCGTGCGAAACCAGGATGATGGCAATCTCTTTGTTCAGCGCCCGGAGTTTCTCATACAACTCACCTTCAAAACGGTTATCCACAAAGGTATCCGGTTCATCCAGAATCAGAAGTTTTGGATCGCTCAGCAATGCCCGGCACAGAAAAACACGTTGCATCTGTCCACCCGAAAGCTCACCGATGGCTTTGTGCCGAATGTCCAGAATTCCCATTTCAACGAGAAGTTGCTCTGCTTTCTGCCGCTCTTCTGCCGAAGGCCGGTAGATCCCGTTCATTATCGACCCGGAAAGCACCACGTCAAAAACCGTGATCGGAAACTTTTTATCGATGTGCCTTACCTGTGGCAGGTACCCGATGGGCTTCTTACGTCCCTGCAAATCGTGTCCAAAAGCTATTTTCCCTTTCACAGGCTTAAGCAGTCCCAGAATGGCTTTCAGCAAAGTTGTTTTGCCTCCGCCATTGGGTCCGATAACCCCAAGGAAATCACGCTCATTCACTTCCAGGTTGACATTCTCCAGCACCGGAATTTTGTCGTAAGCGCACGTAAGATTTTCTATTTTAACCAGTGGTTTCATTAAAAATTCTCAATAAGTAAATCAGTCATCGACCTTAAATTCTCTGCCCAGTCAGGACTCAGCGGCCAAACCTGTAACACTTTGCCATTGATCTCTTCGGCAAAAACCCGCGCATGGTCCTTATCAAATTCGCTTTGGATATAAATAACCCGGATGTTGTCCTCGTTGGCCAAATCAACCACCTCTTTCATGTGTTGCGGAGTTGGCTCTTTTCCCCCGGTTTCGAGCGAATACTGCTCGAGGCCAAACTCGCGGGAATAGTAAGAAAGGCTGGGGTGAAAAACAATAAATTTCCGGCCTTTGTAGGGCTCCAGTTTGCTCCGAAGCTCCGCATCCAGCTCATCGCATTCGTTGGCAAATTTCTCGTAATTGGCCTTGTACTCGTCGGCTTTCTCCGGATTAAGTTTCGAAACTTCATCCAATATCACTTTTCCCATTTGCTTCACCATTACCGGCGATAACCACACATGCGGATCAACCCCGTCGATATGAACATGATCGCCGTGCTGTTCCATCTGGTCGGCAATCAGGTCCAGTCCTTCCGCCATGTTAACCACTTTCATTTTTGTGTTGGCCTGGCCAATTTTATCTTTCCACGAATGTTCAAAGGCAATGTATCCAATCCGGAACCAAACCGCCGATTTAGCAATGTCTTTCAACTGCGAAGGCAAAAGCGTGTAAGTGGCCGGGCTTCCTCCCGGTGGAATCAAAACATTTACACTAAAGTCGTCGCCCACAATTTTCTGGACAAACGTCTTTTGCGGCAAAATACTCACGGTAATCACTTTTGCTTCTTCCTGCTTTCCCGAACCACAAGATGCTGCTATAAAAGCAAGGGCCAGTATAAATAAAAATCTCTTCATTTTTTCGTAATAATTTTAATGCTCCCAATAGAACAACGTCCTACAAATTTAGTTTTATGTTTTTGATTACATTCTGATAATCGAACTAACTCGCCTTCTTCTTTTCCTTTTTTGGCGGAACAGGATCGTAACCGTGCGTTCCCCACGGATGACACCTGGAAATTCTTTTGGCAGTGAGCACAAATCCCCGGAAAGGGCCATGGATTTTGATGGCCTGAACAGCGTATTCAGAACAAGTGGGAACATGCCTGCACGATGCCGGAGTATAAGGAGAAATGCCGTATTTATAAATATAAACCGGCACCAGCAACACCCATCCGAGTGCCTGAAGTAATTTTTTTTTCAGTTTGTGCATAAAATTCTCCTTCTCTTTTGCTGCAAATTTACCGAACTTCAGCGAAACGGACGAAAATTCCGTTCACAGACAGAAAAAAACCATTCTCTTTCCGGATTTTCAAGAATATTTTCCGAATAAGCCTTCTGGGACAGGGAGAATTGCATATTATTTTTAAATTTGCTGAGCTACAGAAAAAGCCAAAAAATTTAAAACATATTTATAATGAAGAAAGTTGCAATCGGTGTGGATATAGGTGGGACGAACACCGCTATCGGAGTTGTTGATGCAGAGGGAAATGTAATGGTTAAAGACAATATTTCGACCCCTTCGCACGGGGATATCGACCGTTATATAGCCGACCTGTCAGCAGCCATTAAAGAATTGATTAAATCAGTAAAACTATTAAACGAAGATATTGAATTCCTGGGGATTGGTATCGGCGCTCCCAATGGTAACTACTACAGTGGAACCATTGAATATGCACCCAACCTTTCGTTCCGTGGAATGGTTCCGTTTGTTGAATTGCTGACAAAACATTTTCCGGATATGAACGCCGTAGCTCTTACCAACGATGCCAATGCAGCCGCTTTGGGAGAGATGATTTACGGTGGTGCCAAAGGCATGAAAAACTTTGTAATGTTTACCCTGGGAACAGGCGTTGGCAGCGGTATTGTTGTGAACGGCGACCTGGTTTACGGACACGATGGTTTTGCCGGAGAATGCGGACACACCACACTGATTCCGAACGGAAGACTTTGCGGATGTTCTGCTTTGGGACACCTGGAAGCTTACTGTTCAGCTCCCGGAATGAAACGTACTGCCTTTGAACTGATGGCACACTACAACGCCAACGACAGTTTACTGGCCGACAAATCATTCAAGGAACTGAGTTCAAAAATGATCTTCGACGCAGCAGAAAAAGGCGATAAAATTGCACTGGAAGTATTCGAAAAAACCGGTGCATGGTTGGGCCAAGGCTTGGCTGATACCGTTCACCACCTGAGTCCTGAAGCCGTATTCCTTTTTGGCGGACCTACTGCTGCCGGCGAATACATTTTCAAACCAACCAAAGAGAGCATGGAAAGACATTTGCTCCCGATCTTCAAGAACAAAATTAAAATTCTTCCATCTAAACTGAAGCCTGGCGATGCGGCCATTGTTGGAGCAAGCGCACTGGTTTGGAAAGAACTGGAAAAATAAGACCTACGCAATATAAAAACAGGAGCCAAACGGTTCCTGTTTTTTTTATTCAATAAATCGCTCGCTAACTTTTATTCAATCATACCAAGCCTATTCGGATAATACATTACTTTTCCCCCACATACGAATTATTCAGAAATTCAAACGGAGTTTTTCGCCAGCATTGCAACGATAAAAGAAAATCACAGAGCTATTTTTCCTGCATTATTCGGCTTCGGTAACGACCGGGAGTTACGCCTTCATCCTGCTTAAATACCCGGATAAAAGTATTTAACGACCCAAAACCAACTGCCTCGGAAATAGATTCGAGAGAATGGTTATTGTAGCTGGAGTCAGCAAGCAGTTCTTTCGCTTCCGCAACACGGTAATTATTTACGAAATCGCTAAAAGAGCATAAAAATTCACTGTTGATGAGATTGGAGACATAAGTACGGTTCGTCAATAATTCTTCGGATATCTGTGTGATTTTAAGTTCTGGATTCCGATAGGGCTTTTTTTCAGAAAAAAGTTTCAGCAACTTTCTCTTTAACATATCCTGGTTATAGATTTTATGGTTGTTTTTTTCTGCATCCATATTTTCTTCCACAACCAAATCAACAACCGTATGATTTTGCATATAGCCCTGCAAGCCGATAAAAAATAATAAAATACTGAAAACACTGGAAGGAATAAGCAGCAAGACAGTCGAATCCATAAACTGTGTTCTTCCAATAATCATAAAAATGATACTCATTATCGAAGTTAATACCAATGAATACAACAGCGTTTTCACCCAAAGAATGGTTTTGTTGTTAAGGTTGGAATAAAAGTTTGCGATTTTTGAATTGTACCGCATTATAAGATTTCTTCCATGAACAAGAAAGAAAACAACCTGGATAGTGAAAACGATTCGTCCGGTAATGTAAAAAATCTCCTGAAGCAATACCCCGGAAGAGGCCGATAGAAAGCCTTCTCTTTTTAATAGAAAAGAAGTTAGGTAATAATCTCGTTCTGCAGGTGTCATAATCAGATAAGTGCCAACAGAACAACAAAATAAAATGCTAGCTGGAAGAAGCATGCGCAGATTATACCATTTATAATCTGTTTCTATTGAAAGGAGTTTAATGTACCAATAATAAAGCGGATAGACCGACAAAGAAACAAAGGTGTATACAGGGTCGAACCATAAATAGCGGCCAGGTGACGCTTTAAAAAAAACGGCATGACATAAATACAGCAAAAAAGCCGCCAGCATAAAGAAGCCAAGAAAATGCCTGGCCCGGTTGTTTTTTCTGTTCGGAATAAGCAATACAATACACCAGAAAAAAGTAACATACATGGGTGTGTAAACTACCAAATCTCGAAGCATTTGTTCCTGTATTGTTATTCAAAATAAATATCTGATCCGGCTCAATTGTACGTTGTGAGTAATGGTTTTACAATATAGGTATTAATGTTTTTATCCTAAGCATAACTTTGCTGCAAAACCCGCAAAAAGTAAAATGAACTTAACAAGCGCCTCGCAAACAATCAACTAAGGAGGATTATCCGGAATCAATTAAAACAAAAGTGCAAAATCATACACTCCTAATTTACCGGCAGAAATATGATAAACCAAACAGCAAAATAAAAACAAAATCAAAATGAAGAAGCTTTACTTTTTACCGCTCTTGTTTTTGGCATTCACAGGCTTTGCCCAAAAACAAATTGTTGTGCAAAACAGCACCGCACAAACTTTTAATGACCTTAATGCAGCCATTGCTGCTGCATCTGCCGGAGACACCCTTTACATCCCCGGCGGCGGATTCTCCGTTTCTGCTCCAGTTGATAAAATCCTGCACTGGCGGGGCGTTGGCCATTACCCCGACTCAACAATCGCAACCGGACATACCCAAATTACCAATACTGTTACCTTCACCGGAAACTGCGACAACAGTACTTTTGAAGGAATCTTCTTCCAATACGGTGCTAATTTTGGTTCGGCAGGAAACGAAGCTACCGGCATACGAATTAAATATTGCAGGCTGGATGGTACCCTTAACATGCGGTACAATGCAGACATAAGCGGAGGAAATCCCGATTTGAATTTTAAAATATCTGAGTCCATAATTACCAACATCAATGCCTACCTTGGTACCAACGTCAGAATGGAACAAAACCTGATTTTCGGTATCGCATTCAACTTCTTCCAATGCCTGTTTATCAACAACTCATTCAACGTCAATAACAGTAGTTCAATATTCCGTGATTGTGATTTCTGCCTGTTTACCAACAATGTTTTTTCGTACCATCACGGCATGGATGGAAATTGCAGCAACTGCAACTTTACAAACAATATTTTTCAGGCAGCCCTGCCATACAATCCAACAACTTCTTCTCATACGGGGTCGGGCAATTTGTACAGTGTAGGGGTCCCGAATACATATGTTGCCATTACCGGCTACGTTTACCAATTTTCGTATGAAAACGACTACCACCTGAATCCGGCCAGCACCGGCACCGCAGAAGACGGGACAACCGGGGTGAGTATTATTGGCACTGCCACTGACGGTTTTGATGCCGGGATCTACGGAACCACACTGCCTTACAAAGACGGAGCAGTCCCATATGCTCCGCACATCCGCACAGCAACCATCGATAACGAAGCGGTTTCAGGAAACCTGGGAGTAAAGATAAGTGTTGCCGCACAGGAACGTTAAAACACTGCGAGAATCAAAAATCGCGAATCAAGTATCACGTATTGAACATCAAAAATCAACAATCATGAAAAAAACAATCATACTTCCCTTCTTATTCCTTGGCCTGCTTAGCTGGGGACAAGCGCAGTTTGTAGTGCAAAACGGTTCAAAAACCGAGGTTTACAACAATATTAACACCGCCATTACCAATGCAGTGGCAGGTGATACTCTGTATTTACCCGGCGGTGGCTTTACCATTACAAACGCCACTATTGACAAAACCCTGCACTGGGTAGGGCACGGCCATTATCCTTCTGAAACCGGAGCTACCATGCAAACCCGAATTACAACAGCATTGAACTTTACGGGGAACTGCGATAACAGCACTTTTGAAGGAATTTATTTTACATCAACTCTCACGTTTGGAAGTGCTGATGATGAAGCGACCAACATTGAAATTAAGCGTTGCAGAATTTTAAACACTCTTAACATGCGAGTAAGTAACGTCGGAAACCCTGATCTTAATTTTCACATCAGCGAATGTGTGACAGGTTTTCTTTATGCTAACAATGGCTCAAATTGTTTAATCGAAAAATCACTCATTTTCGGACCTGTTCATTATTTTGTTCAATCCTTGTTTTCGCACAACACAATAAATGCAAGCAATTCGAACAGAATAATATACGGATGTTCAAATAGCCTTTTTAACGATAATGTTTTTGGTTATGAATGGGGATTATATAACTCGGCCAGTAATACCTTTAATAATAATATCTTCCGAAGTGGACTGCCATATACCCCTACTGATGGAAATGGCAATGGTGGCAATAACAACATCTACAATGTTGGTCTGGAAAATATTTACACAGACATATCGCACAGTGCGAATGTTTATATTTTTTCATACGAAAACGATTATCACCTAAACGTGTCAGCCACCGGGACTGCCGAATTGGATGGTTCAACAGTGAGTATTATCGGTACAGCCAGCGACGGCACCAATGCCGGAGTTTACGGGACAGCAACTCCCTACAAAACCATCCCGTACTACCCGCACATCAACTCAGCCAACATTGCCACCGAGGCTGTAAACAATCAATTGGGAGTAAACATCAATGCAGAGGCGCAAAGCCGTTAATCGTTCCGGTTTAATTGAAAAGAAAATGAACATGAGACGATTCATCTATTTACTCATATGGCTGTTGCTTCCCGCCTGGTTATCGGCGCAAACCAATATCTCTGCCGTGGAATATTGGTACGATGGCGACTACACTACAGCCAGCCGGCAAACGGTATCAGCTCCGATAGTGAACTATACCGATTTGCTCGATGTAAGCACCCTTGAGCCGGGCCTGCACACCTTTTCTGTCCGTTTTCAGGACGACAGAGGAATTTGGGGCTCCGTACTCACAAAGTTCTTTACCTATTACCCGGGCTCAAGCCCTGGAATTCGCCAGGTTACCGATGTCGAATACTGGTACGATGGCAGTTATTCTACCTCAGTGGTTGTACCACTTTCGCCCGGAGCAAGTGTTGATTTAAATTCGCTGCTTGATGTAGGTTCGCTGATAAATGGTCTACACACAGTAAGCTGCCGCTTTAAAGACGACCGCGGGATTTGGAGTTCACCACTGATCCGTTTTTTCAAGAAAGACAAAAACACCGGCCTTCAGCAGCTTGTAGCACTCGAATACTGGTTTAACAATGATTTCAACAATAAACAAGACACGGTATTTACAGCAACGTCATTGCTCAACCTCCATAAAATGCTCGATGTGTCTTCCCTTAACATTGGGTTTCATTTTGTGAGTTTCAGGTTACAGGACGAGCAGGGTAAATGGGGCCCGGTAGCCTCGTGGTACTTTACAAAGGAAAATCAGGAAGACTTACCGGAACTTCACCAACTTACTGCTCTTGAGTACTGGTTCAACGGCGATTACTCTACCGTTCAAAACGATCCGGTTCCGGCAACGCCCTTGCTAAATATCGACACTGATTTAGACGTTTCTGCCTTAAACGACGGCTTACATATGGTGAGTTACCGGTATCAGGATGAAGCCGGAAACTGGAGTCCTGCCTTTAGCCGCTTGTTTGCAAAATTCACAGCCGAACCGGCTCCTGCAATGCACAATCTGGTTGCGGTGGAATACTGGTTCAACGGGAACCTTTCTTCGGCAGTAAAAAGTGCAATTCCAACTGGTTCGGAATATTTACTCGACACGCAGCTCGATGTTTCAGCGCTGAGCGACGGATTGCACTCTTTCACCTGGCGCTTTCAGGATGAAGCCGGGACCTGGAGCCCGGGGATAACACACCTGTTTGCCAAATATGAAGACGAACCAATAACCACAGGCAACAAAATAGTTGCTTACCGTTACTGGCCCAATACAGGCATTGGATCAGCCATCGAGGTTGATTTACCAACTCCTGTGGTAACCCTGGCACTTGATGAGCTGGTGGATGTTTCATCGCTTCCGGGCGGAACCAACGACATCAGTTTCCAGTTTAGAGATTCCGTCGGAAACTGGAGTAGTGCGCTCACAAAATCCTATACCCAGGATTATAACCCACGGGGCACCATAACAGCCCAAACAGATCCGGCATGTAGTAACAGTGTGGTTACATTTACGGCAGAAACTACGGATGTGGACAGTATTTTCTGGGATTTTGGCGACACTACAGCAATTGTGGGAAGAGCCGCAAGTGAAGATGCTTATCACGCCTACAAAAATGCCGGTGATTTTACTGTTACGGCTACATTTCTCAATCTCGACAGCGCCTACACAAATACAGCCACAACCACCATAACAGTTCACCAAAACTATGGCGTTTCTGTAGTTGCTCCTGAGGACCTGGTAGCCTATTATCCTTTGGATGGTGATGCCACAGATGCCAGTGGAAATGGACACGACGGAGCAGTTAACGGTGCAACGCCTACCGAAGATCGAAACGGAGCGCCAAACAGCGCCTATTTGTTTGATGGTAACGATGGTATTCTGATTCAGCACTCCGATGCGTTAAACATGTCAGAAGCACTGAGTTTCTCTTGCTGGATAAAACCTACCGTGCTCCAGAACGCTATGATCTTTGGAAAGTCGAACTATACAACGGCAACCAACTATTTGCTGCGGATACAGTCAGACGGCAACCTTCAATGGGAATACAATGGCTACCTGAACACTACAACAAAGCCACTTGAAGCGGATAAATGGTACTACATTGTTGTTACTGCAAATAATCCGGGAGAACACAGACAAATTTATGTAAACGGCCAGTTAGTTGCCGAAACAACTTCTTCTTCCGGTCCATTCGGAAGCATTACCAATCCACTGACAATTGGATACGCAAGCCGGGGAGCAGAATATTTTAAAGGGGCAATCGATGACTTGAGAATGTACAATAAAGTCTTGTCGCCAGCAGAAATATTCCAGTTATACCAAGGAACTGAAGGCTCCACTCTTCCACCAATCGAAGCCGAGATTTGCGCAAGTGAAGCACCGTACACTTTTGGTTCACAACAACTCAGCGCAAGCGGAACCTACTACGAAACTTACCCGACAGTTGATGGATGTGACAGTGTTATTCAACTGAATTTAACCGTGCACCCCATATACAACGACACAATTGGAGATCCATCAAATTCATTGGTTATGGATGATTTTGAAAGTGGTGCCCTTGGGACACTTCCTGCCGGTTGGGTGATTCGTTACAACGGGACTGGAAATGCTGACCAAAAAATAGTTAACACTCCGGTAAAGTATGGAGCGCAATCTTTTCAGGTTTCCGGTTCAAGTTGGGCTGCAAATCTATCGAAGCCGGTTTCGACAGTCTACGAAAAATCGACACTGGAAGGCTGGATGTATGCAACAAATGTAGCTAGCGGAGGTAGGTGCGGAATGGGATTGGGAAATCCATCAATTGGAAGTTGGGGGGCATTTCTGGGCAGAGTAGAATCTTATAACGGCAACCTGATTACCTTTAATTACTCAGGAAGTTCCGGAGGTTACGGAACGCAGTATGTGTTGCAACCAGCTACATCCAATACCTGGTACCATCTTCGAATGGAATTTGATTTTTCGACAGGCAAATACAAAGTGTTTGTAAACGGAACACAGGCTACTGGCACTTCGGGAAGCGAGGTGGTTAGCGAGTTTCCTATATTAAATGGAGTTACGCCAACTTCTGTTGAGCTGTATGGCAATAGCATGGTTTATTTCGATAACATAAGATTGTATGAAAGCGGGAGTACCGAAATAGTACTTTGCTCATCCGAAACACCTTATATTTTTGGAAATCAACAATTATCCGAAAGCGGAACCTACACCGAAACCTTCCAAAGCGAATTTGGCTGCGACAGTACCGTAACCTTGAACCTCACAGTACATCCATCTTACTCCTGGAAAGACACCCTTACCATTTGTGAGGATGCGTTGCCCTATCAGTGGGAGGATTCGACACTCATTTCAGCGGGCACTTACTCCCGGGTTTATACTACAGTAAATGGCTGCGACAGTATCTTTCGTTTTACCCTGAACGTAACAGATACTTTCCTGGTAGAACAGGAATTGGCCCTTTGCGAAAACGATCTGCCTATTGCATTCGGAGCACAAACACTAACTTCAAGCGGAACCTTTACTGAAATTTTTACAGGAAGCAATGGTTGCGACAGTACAGTGGTATTAACACTCAATGTCCTCGATACTTCGCTGGTTTCGAAAGAAGTTACCATTTGCGAAAGTGAACTGCCGTATACAATCGGAACACAATCGCTGCTTGCAGGTGGAAATTACCTGGAAGTATTCACCCGTGACAATGGCTGCGACAGCACGGTAATGCTGACACTCACCGTTTCAGATACTTTTGTGGTAACCGACACACTGGTGCTTTGCGAAAACGACCTCCCGTATCAGTTTGGAACTCAGTTGCTGCTCTCCTCCGGGAATTACACCGAAGTTTTTGCTTCAGCAAACGGATGCGACAGTACGGTTAGCCTTGCTTTTACAGCAAACGACACCTTTCTTGTCAGGCAGCAAATGACTGTTTGTGCCAGTGAGTTACCACTTACTCTGGGGGCACAATCACTTACTGATGCGGGGGTTTATACCGAGGTTTTCTCCGCAACAAGCGGATGCGACAGCACCGTGGTTCTTTCACTAACAGTGAACGATACCTTTGATGTGGCAGACACAGTCAGCGTATGCGAAAACAATTTGCCCTATCCGTTTGGTTCGCAAGAGCTTTCAGTCGACGGAATCTATACCGAACTGTTCACCTCTTCGGCGGGATGCGACAGCACCGTAACACTGGTATTCTCGGTAAGCGACACATTTGCTTTGGCCTATTCCGATACCATTTGCGAAAACGACTTACCCTACCGGTTTGGAGGTCAGTCGCTCACCATATCCGGAACGTATACCGAAACCTTCCCGGCCATAAATGGTTGCGACAGCGTAGTTACTCTTTCTCTTACGGTACATCCGGCTTACCGTGCCACTATAAACGTTACGGTGGGCATTAGTCAGTTACCATACCTGTTTGGAACACAGCAAATACGGCAACCAGGAATTTATACGCGTAACCTGCAAACGGTAAACGGCTGCGACAGCGTTATCGTTCTCAACCTAAAAGTAAAAGACGATATTCCGCCTGAGGTTGTCTGTAACCCAATGGAGCTAACACTTTCAGCAGATGGAAATTATTCATTAACAGAAGCTGACGGGGACCTGATTTCCAACGGAACAACCGACAATATCACGTCGTATACTAACCTTGACATCCAGGTTTCGCCTTCGTTCTTTACTTGTGAGAATCTGGGTGAAAATACCGTAACACTAAGTGTAAAAGACCAGGCCGGGAACATTGCCAGTTGCCAAACCACCCTCACAGTATTGGCAGCAGGAATTCAGCCTTCCATTGACGAGATTCCGGCGGTAAGCATTTTTGAAGATGAATCTGTGAAAATAACGATCAACGGGATATCAGGAGGAACCGTTTGTGAACCGGGGCCGGTAACTGTTGATGCCAGTTACTCCAATACCGGGTTAATCGCAGAGCTTGAGGTCGATCACCAGCCGCTCGATTCAACAGCAGAACTAAGCATTTCTCTGAATCCGGATCAATCGGGAACAGATACCATCCGGGTTTCGGTGGAAGATGCTTCCGGCGAAATCACTATGCGTAAATTTCTGCTGACGGTTATCCCTGAAAACGATCCTCCTTACCTGCTAAGTTGGCTGAATGACGAAACAATGATAGCCAACGACACACTTGGATTGGTTCTGAACAAAAAAGAACTGTTTGGCGACATCGATGACAGCACGCTGGTATTTGAAGTACGCACCGACAAGGGTATTTTGCCGGATTGGATCCAAACAGAGGAAGACCTGGATACCTATACAATCACCTTCACCCCGGCATCAGCAGACACGGGTTGTGTGAACATTGTTGTACATGGAAGCGATCGTGCCGGTGCCAGCATTACCGATACCTTCGAACTTTGCGTATCTGTGCTGGTTGGCATCAGTGAAATCGACAACGATCGTTTGGGTGTCAGTTTATATCCTAACCCAACCCGGGGACAGGTAACAATTGAGTTCAGAAATCCTTTGCAAGAACAGGTTGAACTTCTTGTTTTAAACTTGGCCGGCAGCGAATTAATTCGTAAAACCTATCAGAACGGCGAACAAATGATTTTCGACATTTCTGATCAGGCAAGCGGAACCTATTTGGTTGTCATGCACATCAATAAAAAGCGGATCGTCAGAAAATTAATTCTTGACAAAAAGTAGAGCTAACCACTCAAAAGGCGGATTCTTTCGGGAATTCGCCTTTTTTATTTTTACCTGCACCTTGTTCTGTTTTGTATCTTTAGCATATGAAACGGCTATTAATTCTCCTCAGTCTCTTCGCAATTGCCAGACTTGTCTGTGGCCAAAACGACCCGTTTCTTGTTGATAAAATCGCGCGTCTGGAACAAAAAAGCCATGCTCAGAAACTGGCTTTTACGGAAAGTCAAGACTATTCTTCCACCGATTTCATTTATCAACGGATGGAGTGGCAGGTTGATCCGGCCGTGCGCTACATCTCCGGAAAAATTACCAGTTATTTCAAAAGCAAGGTTCCTTCGCTCGATTCCATCCGGATCGATTTGCATTCTGATCTACAGCTTGATTCAGTCACCAGTGGAAAAGAACGACTCACCTTTTCCCATTCAGCAAACAAAATAACGATCCGTTTCAACAAGCCTGTACATTTTGAACAGGTCGATTCTTTTTCGGTTTACTACCGGGGAATTCCACCGAGCAGCGGCTTTCGCTCTTTTGAAGTGAATGTTCATGGCAACCTACAAACTCCGGTTTTGTGGACTCTTTCGGAGCCTTACGGAGCCATGGAATGGTGGCCTTGTAAACAATCGCTGGCCGACAAAATTGACTCGATCGACATCATCGTAACATCGCCTGAAGCCTACCGGACGGCCAGCAACGGAATCCTGGTTTCGGAAAAAATCAGCAATAATAAATGCATTACGCACTGGAAACACCGCCACCCGATTGCCACTTACCTGGTGGCAATTGCTGTTACCAACTACGCCTCGTATTCAGATACCCTGCAACTGGAAGACGGACGCACCATCGATATTCTCAACTACGTTTACCCCGAGAACCAGAATACCGCCCGGTTACAAACACCTGTAACGGCAAAGGTGATGGCATTTTACAACCAGTTGGTTGGAGAATATCCTTTTGCGGATGAAAAATACGGGCACGCGCAATTCGGATGGGGAGGTGGAATGGAACACCAAACCATGAGTTTTATGGGAGGATTTAGTTATGAATTAATTGCACACGAGCTGGCTCACCAGTGGTTTGGCAATTACATTACCCTCGGAAGCTGGCAGGACATCTGGCTCAACGAGGGATTTGCCACCTACTTAACAGGGCTCTCCTACGAAAACCTCCTACCCGGATATTGGCGTGTTTGGAAAAAACTGCAAGTCGACAACATCACCGGCCAGCCCGAAGGATCGGTGTTTGTAGACGACACAACCAATGTAAGCCGGATATTCAGCGGTAGACTTAGTTACAGAAAAGGCGCCTATCTGTTACACATGCTGCGCTGGATCGTTGGCGACGATGCATTTTTCTCTGCACTGCGCAACTATTTTCAGGATCCGGAAGTAGCTAATGGCTTTGCAAACACCGGGCAATTTATCCGGCACATGGAAAACGCTGCAGATACCAGTTTCACTGAATTCCTGCAAGACTGGTTTTACGGAGAAGGTTATCCTATTTACAGCATCCATTACTCGCAGGAAGCAAACAACGATCTTTCCATCACATTGTCACAAACAACCACTCATTCTTCGGTTGACCTGTTTGAAATGCCGATACCAATTCGCGTTTACAATGCCGATCATTCTGATTCGGCCGATTTTAGGCTCAACCAGGTAATAAACGATCAAACCTTTGTTGTTCATCCCGGCTTTCCGGTTTCCGAGCTCAAAATTGATCCCGATTACTGGCTGGTCTCAAAAACAGCTTTTGTTGTGAATGTTCCGACCATTTCGGATACCGGTATCCAAATTTTACCCAATCCTGTGCGGGAGCAGTTAACGCTTCAAATGAGTCCGAATGTTCAGCGTTTGTCTATCCGTATATTTTCGATGAACGGGACTTTGGTAAAATCGTTTAACAGCGCTCAAAAAGTGCTGGATGTTTCGGACTTAACAAGTGCGACCTACGTACTGGTGGTGTCCACACAAAACAGCGAAATCAAAACCAAATTTATCAAACAGTAATTACCAGTTGAAACGGATGGTTTGAACCAGGTCGGGGTGCAAACTCAGCGGCACCGGGCTGATTCCTGCCACACTTTCAACCAGTTGCTTTTCTTCTTCGGTGTAATTCTTCTTTGGAAAGGTGAATTCAACAATCACTTCGGCTACCCGTCGCGGATCGGAAGCCATGATTTTGGTAACATCCACCTGCGTTCCTTCAATGTCAATACCGTTGTCGCGCGCCTTGATTCCCATGATGGTCATGATACAACTCCCGAGTGCCGTCGCCAGAAGATCAGTAGGTGAAAAGAACTCGCCCTTTCCGCGATTATCCGTCGGAGCATCGGAAATGACCTTATTCCCCGACTGCAGATGTTCATTTTCAGTACGCAATTCACCCAAATAAATGGTCTTAATCGTTGTCATATAATAAATCTTAACGTTTTTACTTATGCTTAAAGATACAATTATTTGCTGCTTCAATAAGCTTGAATCCTTTCAGCCGAAACGTATTTTGGTTAACAAAATAAATCCGGCATATCACTTGCTAACACAATTTTATTTATATTCGTGCCACGATAAACTAAAAAAGTAACACCATGTCGGTTTCCCGTTTTGGAGTTTCGTTGGATGAAGACCTGTTAAAAGCGCTCGACAATTATGTGAGCGACAATGGCTTTGCCAATCGCTCCCAGGCCATCCGTCACCTCATTGAAAAAAATATGGTGGAGGAAAAATGGAAATGCGACAATATTGTGGCGGGCGCCGTTGTTTTGGTTTTTAACCATGAAAAAGCCGACATCCTCAAAAAATCTTCTGAAATCCGCTTTGCTTATAAAGAGTATGTCCTGTCGTCGCAGGGATTTTACCTGAACGATGAAAATTACATGGAAATAACGGCCGTGAAAGGGCCATCAAGGATATTAACCGAAATTTCGGATAAGCTTATTAGCCTGAAAGGCATGCAACACGGGAAACTGGTAATGAGCAAAGCCGGATAATTTTTTTTGGCCAAATAGTAACACGACTCAAAACAAACGTAACACGATGATTCAGATAAACCTAAAATTATTGCTGACAGTTTTCACACTAATTACCTGCATTGGATGGGTAAATGCCCAAAGCTTTTCAATCACCGAGGATACGGTCAGAATTGATGAAGTGGTGGTAACCGGGACACCCGTAAAAGTGACGCGCAACAATGTGCCAATGGCTGTTTCGGTAGTTGACCGCAACCAAATAGAAGAATCTAATGAATCGGCCTTACTTCCGGTATTAAACGGCAGGGTCCCCGGACTTTTTGTTACGGAGCGGGGCATCACCGGTTTTGGCGTAGCCGCCGGCTCTGCCGGGCAGATCAGCATTCGGGGTATCGGAGGAAATCCAACTACCGGCGTTTTAATGCTTATCGACGGGCACCCGCAATTTATGGGAATTATGGGTCATCCGCTCCCCGACTCGTACGTGGCATCTGATGTGGAGCGTGTTGAAGTTATCCGCGGCCCGGCGTCGATTTTATATGGTTCGAATGCAATGGGAGGCGTTATCAACATCATTACACGTAAGCAAACGGCCGATGGCACACACGGCAACGCTCGTCTATCTTACGGATCACACAATACCCAGAAATACATGGGATCGATGGGATACAAAAAGGATAAATTCAGTGTTTTTGCCTCGCTTAATCACGATCAGACTGACGGTCACCGCGATCATTCTGACTTTAAAATCACGAATGGTTACGTGAAACTGGGCTATGATTTGAATACTCATTTTTCCGCCTCTACTGATGTAAGCATCGCAGCCTTTAAAGCGTCCGACCCCGGACCAGATACCCTGAATGCCAGTGCAGGCGAAAGCATCGATATTTTGCGCGGTTACTGGGCCTTTACCCTGCTCAACGAGTTTGAAAAAGCATCGGGGGCAATAAAAGTGTTTTACAATTTTGGAGAACACGATATAACCGACGGTTTTCATTCCAAAGATCACAATTATGGTGTGAATTTGTATGAATCTTTCCACCTGTTTGACGGAAACACGCTAACAACCGGTTTTGATTTTATGAATTACGGAGGACTTGCAGAGAACGAGAAAGCCATGAACGGCAAAGGAATCGTTTTCGCCGATACTACCTTGTCTGAAATTGGCGCATACGCTTTCACCCAGCAAAAACTGTGGAAGAAACTAACCATCAATGCCGGGATACGGTTTCAACACCACAGCCAATATGGAGATATTTGGATTCCTTCTGCAGGATTTGCCTATCATTTCAATTCGAACACAACCTGGAAAGGAACCGCTTCGAAAGGCTACCGTAGTCCTACCATGCGCGAATTATTTATGTGGGGACCAAATCCGAACCTGAATCCGGAAACCATTTGGAATTACGAAACCGGCCTTCTGACCAAGCTTGGAAAAAAAGTGCAGGCAGAACTCACCTTCTTTGTGGTTGAAGGCGATAATATGATCGTAAATGTCGGACCTCCGAATGGCTATCTGAACACAGGTAAAATATCCAACAAAGGCATGGAACTGGCTGTAAATGCAGAACCGTTAAAGAACCTTGGGATCCAGGCTACCTACAGCTACATAAATATGGATCAACCGGTTTACGCAACACCGGAGCATCATTTCTTCCTGAATGCCAGTTATCAGATCAGTAAACTCCGTTTATCTGCGAGTATTCAACAAATCTCAAACCTGGATAACAATCCTTCGCCAGTGGGTGTAAATGAGGAAAGTTATACGCTTGTAAATGCCAAAGCCAAGTACAGGCATAGTAAAAACCTTCATCTGTTTGTTAGCGGAGAGAATCTGCTGGGAACAAGTTATGAGGTAAACAGGTATTACACCATGCCAAAAGCAACAGTATTTGCGGGTTTAAACCTTAAGTTTTAGGAGACTAATTGCGTGCGAATTCGTCTTTGAAAGAAGTACGTACACAACGGAAACCAACATATGATTTGGCTGTGTCCTGGTATTCAAAACTGCGCGTTGATGTTTGAATAAAATACGCGATGTCTTTCCAGGAACCACCGCGAATCACCTTTCTTTTCATAACAGGTGGATCATCGGGTTTGGCATCGTATTCAATTTCCGGGTTGTAGTCATTCATCATTTCATAACCGGCTTCGAAGAATGCTGTAGAAGTCCATTCTGCCACGTTTCCGGCCATATCGTAAACCCCAAAGGGATTGGGATCGTACTGCCCTACTTTCATCGCGGTAGTGGTTGTTTCACTGTCGGCAACATAATTTCCCCGTTGCGGCTTAAAATTCGCCACAAAACAACCGTTCACATTGCGCGAATAATAACTTCCCCACGGGTATTTATTGTTCATCATTCCGCCACGGGCTGCAATTTCCCATTCGGTTTCGGTTGGTAAGCGGAAATCGTGTGGCGGCGCCTCTTCTTCATTTTTAGGAGTAAAAGCTTTCAGACCCGACCGCCAGCTACAAAATGCGTTGGCTTGTTTCCAGGTTACGCCCACAACCGGGTAATCATCAAATCCGGGATGCGAAAAATACTTGATCGTAAAAGGCTCGTTGTATGTATAAGCGAAATCCCGAATCCAGCACAAGGTATCGGGGTAAACCGGAACCGATTCACGCATCAAAAAAGAAGTCCGGTTTTGAATCGGAACCACTTCTCCCTTTTCATTCACCACATTTCCTTCGTAACGTTGGGTTTCAAAATTGTAACTATTGCTGCGTTTCGCCGCCTGTTTGAAATCGATCCAGTAATGTTCGTAGACCAATTGGCGCGTATCAATTTCCTTTTTGAAATGAAACCGGTCCTGCTCCGGAAGATAAAGCTCGTCCATAGCATTTTGGTAATCAATGTCGTCCCACTCAATGCGTTCATCCCAGTTAATTTCGGGTTCGTCCAGCGGGTTTCCGTACTTGTCTTCGGTGATAAGGAAATCAGAGTATGTTTGCCCCAGCAACTCGCGTGCCCGTTTATCGCGCACCCAGTAAACAAACTGCCGATACTCGTTATTCGTAATTTCGGTATCATCAATCCAAAAAGCTTCGGTGGATACCATTTTATTGGGCGTAACGCCATTTAACTGATCGTCGTTGGCCCCGATGTTATAAGCGCCTCTTTTAATATAAGCCATTCCGAACGGTGTTGGCTCAAACCATTGCCGACCGCTCTTTTTCCCGAGCAAGAGGTATTTGTTTTGCTCATTCTTGCACGACGACAGAAGCACTGCCAACAGAAACAAATATGTGAATGTTCTCTTCATGCAATTTCCCCAGAGGAATGAAAGTTTAATTAAAACGTACGCTTGTAATATCTATTGTTTCAAAAAAAAGCCTTATGTTTCCATAAGGCTGCATATGTTTTTCTCAGTATTAATATTCCCAAAGATCTTGTTCGTAATTGAAAATATCGTTTTCAATACGTTTCGATTCCAACATCGCATCAATACCGCTTAAGTACGAACTGATATCGCGGTCGTTATACATGTTCGACTCTTTTATGATGTAACTGGTAAACATTCGTTTGATGAACAAATCGTCGAACGATTGCTGGCGTGCATCGTTTACCGGATTCAAAGCCAGGTTGGTGGCCAGCAATGGACGCGCTTCCGGGAAATAGATCCAAAATACCTTCTGACGACGTATTTGTCCCGAGGCATCTCCTTCACTTACATATTCGCGAATCGGACAAATACCCAGTATACGGACATTCAAGGTTGAAGTCTGTTTGTCAAAATACCACTCTTCCTTCAACATATACTGTTTTATTTCTTCTCTACGAATATCCCCCTGAACAACCACATTCTCTTTTTCACCTGTATCAAAATTGATTTTCTCCTGCGTAGTTGCTTTGGCTCCAAAAAGTTCTTTCACCTGCGTATAAGTCATCGGCACTTTGAAATCATCGTCTGATCTCGCATCGTATGGCGTCAATTGACTATTCTCAATTCCTGTTAAAAGTAAACTAATCAAATTTACACGGCCCGCAATTTCCTTTGTTGGATAATATAATGATATGTTTGCTTTCTCACGTAAGTCGATCACACGCCATATTTTCTTTGACCAAAAAACATCAGCTTCCCTTACTGAAACCAATGGCATTGGCTTCTTCTCATAAATGTCGTTTTGCTTATAGGCGCCGTTGACAATTTGGGCGTTCGAGCTTTTGTAAGCCAGGCTCAATACAAAAACAAGCATGCCTAAATAAATTGCTAACTTCTTCATAATCATTATTTTATTTTTAACGAGATTGGATCAAGATCCCTAGTGGAGCCATCGTCACCAACCGCTTTAATATCAGTAATATTTACCCAAGTATTTATATTAACTCTTTTAAGAGCCTCTTTTTGCTGTGCTGAGAAACGGTTTCCTTTAACAGGATATGGATTGGAATAACCATCACTTCCTGTTGTTTCAAGCGTAAATTGAGTCACAGTGTATTTGAATTCAAAATCAAAATCTTCCAATACAGCCAACACCCCATCCTGAATGACTAAAACTTCCTTTTTAATATTGCCTCCTGAAATACCAGCCACTTGAGCAACAGGGTCAGGGACTTCTTTTACACGCCAGTCAGAAGTACCGATCAATCTACGGTCACCGTTGATGTTTGCATAAACACTAACCTTTGTTTTTCTACCGTTCGCATCCAAATCATCAGGCTTGATTGTAAAAAGGTTCCCGTTTCTAACAATCTTACCGTTTGTCATTGTCACCTCCAGGTTTTCACTTGGAATAGAACCACCACTCACCTCGAAGGGGTTATCCAATCCTTTGTAGAAAACATTCATTTTAGTGGCCGACATAGTTACCGACGGCTGGGTTACCTGGTATTCCTGCTCAAACGGATAGCTTTTTATAATTCCACCCGGAGTTTTATATTTGATCAATCCACTCCATTTAAACACACCCGGTTTGTCGGTATTTCCAACATAAGTGGCTTTCCCATCTTTTACAGGAAAAGCACGCCCGTTGATAATGATCTCGGGTTGTTGAGTAGTATCTTCTGCAGCTAAAATAACATCGGCCTTGTATTCGTCACCCATCAGCACAACATTTGAATTAGGCAAAACCATCGCTCCCAAGCGGTTAAACTTGAAAGAGCCTGCATCAATCTCCGAATACAGGTATTTTACCATGTTTGCTTCCGAGTTTTTAACGTCGATCTGGATTTTTGAAAGCAGTGTAAGCACGGCAATCAAAGGTTTATTCTCGAAATGCTCCGACTCCCATGATTTCTTTTCTGTTCCACTTTTAATATTCCCTTTCGGGTCATCGGTTTTCAACTCACTCAGAACTGTTTTTTTCAATTCCTCGTTATCTTCTCCCACTATACCAACAAGGAAAGCCTTGTATTCTCCAATTTTCTCCCTCAATTCGGTAGCATGTTTTTGGGTGATCATGTATTCCGACGGGCCGTTCAGGTCGTCCACTTTACCAAGTTCAACCGTATCCCCGGCTACCGTAATATGAAAATAATCTTCTTCGGTAAGGACATTATCTTCGTTTACTGGCTTACTTCCCGAGTACTTAACAATATCGTCCTTCAGTTGCCAAACAAAGGTTATCATCTCTTTGGACTTTGCTTTCACCTCGTCGGCTTTATCCTTCCATTCTGCAACTTTGGTTGGGTTTTCGGCATAGGCCTGATCAAATGATGCGTATAACTGAGCATTCTGGATGTCAACCGCCTCCAGAGTTTGCAACAGGCTTGAGTCCACCACTCTGAAAGCCTCCAGCACCTCTGCCGCAACGTTTAATGCCAACATTGCGGTGAGCACGATGTACATCATGTTTATCATTTTTTGCCTCGGTGTTTCCGGGCAATTTTTTGCTCCCATATGCTATTCTTTCAGAATGTTATTTTTTATAGCTCATTGCCCCCAACATATTCCCGTAGATCGTATTCAACGCTTCGAGGTTTTTGTTGAGTTGTTCGGCATTTTCCTTGTATTTTTTCAGCTCGTCCACCGAAGAAGTCAGGATGGAGTTCATCTCTGAAAGATCTTTGCTGAATTGCTGACTGGCCTTAAACTGTTCTTTTGTATCCTGCAACTGCGACTCGAAATTGGTATTTAGCGAGTTCAGATTTTTGTTCAACTTATCCAGGTTAGTAGCATATTCTTTTGAACTGCTGCCGATGTTTTGCAAACCTTGCGAAATAGCTTCCGCTGATTTGTTATACGTATTGGAAAGGCTGGTCCCGGTTGCCGATAGCTGAGTGGCTGCCGACGTATAAGAATCCAGCAGGGTTGTTACTGAACGATTGATGGAATCGTTCGCCCTGTTGTTGATCTCAGCAAAGGTATTCATCGACTCAGAAGCCGACCCCAGATTTTTAACATACATATCAGTTGCCAGCGTGGCCGACGAGATATCACTGATACCGCGTGCGGTGTTGCTCAATTCATTTAAACCTTTACCAACCCGGTCTAACAAATCAGGTGTTAGTTGCGAGCCGTTTAGCAATTGCTCCAGACCGTTTTTCCGCGGCTTTAGCTCCTCAAGTTCAGCCAGTTCATAGTCTTCCCGTAACTCAGGATACACTTTTCCCCAGTCGGGTTGTTCCGTTGATGGTTCAAAAGCTGAAAGGAAAAAGATCAATGCTTCCGTGGAAAGTCCAATGGTCAGCAAAAGCCCCGAATACTGCCAGTGCTCCAGTTTGAAAAGTGCGCCAATCAGCACAACTGCTGCACCCCAGCCGTATACATAGCCCATGAAAGTCTTCCAGCGTTTTGTTTTAAAAAGTTCTCCGAGGTTCATAATGGAATGGTATAAAGTTAAATTTATTCAAACAAGTCTAAAATTCTTCACCAAAGGTTGAACGTACACACCTGAACCCAACATACGATTTAGTAGTGTCCTGGTATTCAAAGCTCCGGGTCGATACCTGTACAAATTGCGAAATGTCTTTCCAGGATCCCCCTCTGATTACCTTACGTTTCATTACCGGCGGATCATCTTTCCGCGCGTTGTAAGTAAAGGTAGGGTTAAGGTCGCTGAAATAGTTGTAACCTGCTTCGTCGTATGCAGTACTTGTCCATTCTGCCACGTTACCTGACATATCGTACAAGCCGTATTCATTCGGATCATAGCTCCCCACTTTCATCGAGGCAATTCCGCCGTCTTCCACATAATTACCTCTTAAAGGTTTAAAGTTGGCCAGGAAAACTCCCTTGTCGTCGCGAGTATAGTAACCTCCCCATGGATACATAGAGAAATCTTTCCCGCCACGGGCTGCGTATTCCCATTCAACCTCGGTGGGTAAACGGTATTCCATCAAAGTAGGCTCACCTCTTTCATCCAGATAATCTGACTGAATTTTAGTACGCCAGTTACAAAAAGCGTTCACCTGTTTCCAGGTAACACCTACTACCGGATATTCATCAAAACCGGGATGCCAGAAATAACGGGTAGCAAGCGGCTCGTTGTAAGAATAAGTGAAATCCCTGATCCAGCATAAGGTATCGGGATAAACATGCACCTGGTCGCGCATCATGAAAGAAGAACGGTTCTCAATCGGAACCAGGTCTCCCTCAGTATTGTATACATTACCTTCGTAACGTTGCGTTTCGAAATTATAGCTGTTGCTGCGTTTGGCTGCCTGGTTTAAGTCAACCCACCAATATTCATAAACCAACTTACGGGCATCCACTTCCTTTTTCCCGAAGAAACGTTCGTTTTCAGGAATGTAAAGATCTTCCATGGCCATCTGCATGTCCGGATCTTCCCAGTCGATTTTTTCGTCCCAGTTAATTTGCGGCGGATCGATCGGATTTCCCTGCCTGTCTTCGGTAATCATGAATTCAGGATATTGGTCGGCCAACATCTCGCGCGCCATTTTCTCCTTTACCCAACCAACAAACTGGCGGTATTCGTTATTTGTAATTTCAGTATCGTCCATCCAAAATGGTTCCTGAGAAACTGTTTTGGTAGGTACTCCGGCGCTGCTCGCATCCTGGTCGCTGGGTCCGATATTGAAACTTCCTCTGCGGATGTATACCATTCCGTAAGGTTGCGTTTCTTTAAACCGTTGCCTCTTTTGTACTCCGACCAATTCACCGTTGCCACCTGAACCACCGCCCAAACAGCCCGATAAACTTAACGCCAATATGAATACTACTGCAATTAATAGTGGTTTTCTCATAGTTTGTATCTTTTCTTAGCTAAGCACCTTTTTCTGCAAAAGTTAACAACAATAAAAATAAAAAAATATATACGTCTTATCCTAACACCTGAGGTGTTAATCAATATTTACAAAAATCTAATACTCTTGTATTTCTGGTTGCGGCTTCTTTCCACATTGATCGAATAACTTACAAAAAACTCGTGAGATCCCAAAGAATTTCTTCTCACCGCCGAAGTAGCCAGGTCAAAAGAATAGCCAATTCTCAGTCCGTTAAACAACTCCAGTCCCATCAGCAATGCTACCGCATCCTGCACTCTGTAAGACAATCCGCCCCAGAACTTATCATCATAAACAACATTTGCGTTTAAATCCAACTGCCAACTGGCAAGGTCTGATTTAAACAAGAACGACGGCCGCAACTGAAATAACGGATCAGACAGCTTAATATTGTATCCACCCATGGCATAATAGTGCCTTGCCAGATAATCGCTTGCCACATCATCGTACTTCACAGCTCCTTCGTTTATGTGACTTACTGAAACTCCCAGGTAATAATCCCTGGAATACAAATAAGCACCTAAACCTATATCAAATGCCAGCTGACTGGCCTCTTCACTCGGTATCGAACCATCTCCGGTATCTGTTCCACCACCTCCTCCGCCATTTCCCGATATATCATCAGGAGTGACCCACTCTTCAGGAGAGATATTAAAATTATAGAACCCGGGGGAAACTCCAATCCCCAAAGTTCCCAAACCAGTTGTAACTTTGTATGCGTAATTCAAGTTGATCCACAAGTTGTTATAATAACCCAACTGGTCTCTCACAATATTTAACCCAAGTCCTCCGGGAGCGCCAAACGCCTTAATTGGTGCGTCCACACTAAAAACCATGGTCTTTGGTTCTCCTCCCCCGTATCCAACCCATTGGTAACGATTCAATATCAGCCCGCTAATGGCGTCCTCTGCTCCGGCATAACCCGGATTAGCCCCCAATTTGTAATACATGTGGTTTGTAAATTGAGGGTCCTGTTGACCAAAAACCACAAACTGAACCAATAGCAGCAAATATAGAAAAGAAACAGTTTTCTTCATACTCTTCTTTCATTTGGCAATTTAGCCATTTATTGCCCCGCCAAAGAAACAAAATTATTGTTGTTTGTAACAATCTTCTGTTAACAAGGTATGCAAAGAACGTTCTGAAAAGTGTATTATTTTAATATTTCGTCGATTTTTTGAACATATTTCAACCACATCTCCGGGATTTCATTGAGGCTGGCATCAATAAAATCCTGTTCTGAACAGGCAAAATACAGAAACGAATTATCGAACGACTGCAATTGCATCCACCACTGACCGTTTTCCTTGTTCTCGTAAAATACCAGCGGTGTTTCTACCTGCCACACCTCTACTTTATGTATAATAAAGCCTTCCTGATCTTCCGGTTTCATTCGGCTTTGCTGAATCATTCCTTCCAGAAAATACCAGGCTGCCTGAGCTGCAAGCTGAATATTAATTCCTGTTAATCCGGCATCTTCCTGAACCTCAAAGATCCCCAATACCTTCAACCGTGTACTCAGGCCGGCATACCTTGCCAGCTGGCAAATGTCTTCGCTGTATAAACCGTTTGGAAGCTTTTGCTTACCATAGGTTTCCGAAAATTTCAAGGTCCCAAAATCAAAGGACACAAAATCACTGTTCCTGAAAACAGGTTCTGCCAGCAAAGGATTGCCGTGTAGTTGCCCCAATCCGATGTGGTTCCCCACTCCCTTTGTTTTACTAAAAAGCTGATCGGGAACGTAATGACGCTGATACCCCAACAGGTTAAAGCCAAAAATACCGGGCTGTTTGCTAAAAATGCGTGATAAATAATTGTCGGACTGAAAACTTTCAACACCCTTCTTTACATCTAGAAAGGCGTCTACCACACTAAAGGAAAACATTTTATTGTTTCTGAATGCCTGGCAAACGCCGTAAGAAAAATCCTGACTGCCGCCCAACAGCAAACAGCTTATGTTAATTTCCGTAAGATAATCAATAATGTCGCGTAAAGCCAGGTAGTTTCCTTTATGACTCTGCGCTTCTTTCAGGTTTCCCAAATCGATGATATTCAATTTACCGGGAACTGCCAGTTGATACAACTCTGCCCGGATAGAATCCGCAACCGAGTTATGAACACAACTGTTTTCATTCGTTTCAAACGGGAGGCCAATCAGAGCCACTTCCACCTTCGTCAGGGTTGATTCATTCAACGCCTGCGTATTTTTTTCGATAACAGCTCCCAGTGTCTGTTTCCAGTTCAGACGCGATTTTTCAGGATAAGCGGAAAAATCAACAGCATCGAAATAAGGTTTCAGGTCCATGTTTTTTGGCTAAAAATAAGGGCAAATGACCAAATCACCTGCCCTCTTCCGTTATTTTTTTCTGCTTCGCGTACTTTTTGTTGCCGGAGCTGCACTTACTATCTTCATGCAGTCTTCGAAGGAAAGTTCTTCTGCTTTCGTTGATTTCGGAATTTTAAAATTCTTCTTCTTGTATTTAATATATGGCCCCCATCTCCCGTTGAGGATCTGCAGCTCAGCATCTTCCGAAAATACTTTCACCACCGCATTCTTGTCCTTCTCGCGTTTGATTTCAATAAGTTCCACAGCTCTTTCCAAGCCAACAGAATAAGGATCGTCTTCCTTCCCGAGTGAAACAAATTTATTGTCGTGGCGCACATACGGACCAAAGCGGCCAATAGAAACGCTTACTTTCTTCCCTTCAAAATCACCCAATTCGCGCGGCAACTTAAACAGCTCCAACGCTTCCTCCAGCGTAATTGTTTCGATGTGCTGACCACTGCGAAGACTGGAAAACTGCGGTTTCTCGCCTCCTTCTTCAGAAGCTTCTCCCAGTTGAGCCAAGGGACCAAAACGCCCTATTTTTACGGATACCTGCTTGCCGGTTTTGGGATCAACACCCAGCACCCGTTCTCCTTTTGAACGCTCTGCATTCTCAAGGGCATCATCCACTTTTTCATGAAACGGCTTGTAGAACTTATCGATCATCTCGTTCCAAACCAGCTTTCCGTCAGCAATGTCGTCAAACTCCTTCTCTACATCGGCGGTAAAGTTGTAGTCCATGATTTCGCTGAAATTATCCACCAGAAAATCTGTTACTACCATGCCTATGTCGGTCGGGAACAGCTTACTTTTTTCAGCCCCCGTTATTTCCGTCTTGGTTTGTTCTTTTATTTTGCCACCTTTCAGTTCCAGTACCTGGTATTCGCGCTCCACACCCGGACGGTCTTCTTTCACCACATAGTTACGGTTCTGAACTGTGGTAATGGTTGGCGCATAAGTCGACGGTCTTCCGATTCCCAGCTCTTCCAGACGTTTTACAAGCGAGGCTTCAGTATAGCGTGCCGGACGCTGCGAAAAACGCTCGGTAGCGATGGTTTTCTCCATACTGAGAACATCTTTTGCATGCAAAGGAGGAATAATGCTTTGTCCGTTTCCGTTGCTCTGACCTTCGTCGTCGGTTGATTCAATGTAAACCCGCAGGAAGCCATCAAAAACGATCACTTCGCCACTGGCAATAAATTTCTCCGAAGCGGTGGAAACATCAATGGTTACCGTAGTGCGCTCCATAATGGCATCCGCCATTTGCGAAGCGATGGTTCTTTTCCAGATCAACTCGTACAAACGCTGTTCTTGGCTTGTGCCATCCACCGTTTCCTGATCCATATAAGTAGGCCGGATCGCTTCGTGCGCTTCCTGAGCCCCTTTTGATTTTGTCTTGAACTTGCGAATCTTCACGTAGTTCTCGCCGTGCAGCTCTTCAATTTTCTTTTTGGAAGTATTGATGGCCAGGCTCGAAAGATTTACCGAGTCGGTACGCATGTAGGTGATCTTTCCACTTTCGTACAGGCGCTGTGCCACCGACATGGTTTGCGAAACCGAAAAACCAAGCTTGCGGCTGGCTTCCTGTTGCAGTGTAGAAGTTGTAAAAGGCTGTGCCGGACTGCGTTTACCGGGCTTCTTGGCCACATCGCTTACACTGAATTCGGCAGTTTTACATTTTTCGAGAAAAGCAGCTGCCTCATCACGGGTCTCAAAACGCTTTGAAAGCTCGGCTTTTAGCTCCGTCACATTTCCCTTATCATCCGGAACTAGGAATGTTGCAATCACCCGAAATGCAGATTCACTTGTGAAATCACGAATTTCGCGTTCACGCTCCACAATCAGGCGTACTGCCACCGACTGAACCCTGCCTGCCGACAACGATGGTTTTACTTTTTTCCACAATACCGGCGACACTTCAAAGCCTACGATACGGTCGAGCACCCGGCGTGCCTGCTGGGCATTTACCAAATGCTGGTCGATGCTTCGCGGATTTTGAATGGCATTGGTAATGGCATCTTTTGTGATTTCGTGAAAAACGATACGTTTCGTATGCTCCGGTTTCAGTTTTAACACTTCCATCAAGTGCCAGGCAATGGCTTCTCCTTCACGGTCCTCATCGGATGCGAGCCACACAACCTGTGCATCTTTGGCCATTTTTTTCAGTTCCGAAACTATCTTTTTCTTATCGGGTGTAACTACGTATTTTGGCAAATAGTTTTTCTCGATATCAATCCCAAAGTCCTTCTTTTCCAGGTCTCTGACATGCCCCATGCTGGAGGTAACGGTATACCCCTCCCCAAGGAATTTTTCAATAGTTTTTGCTTTTGCCGGAGACTCAACAATTACGAGGTTATTATGCATATGCTTTCTAATCCTTTCACAAAATTTCTGCAAATTAAAGCAAAACCAATGCTAAGTTCAAAATTTATCTTTCTATTTTTTGTTTTTCTATTTATTTGAAAATGATCAATTTATTTTTAAAAAACCAAAATATAATCACTTCCCGGGGCGTTAAATCAATTGCCGCCTAGGTATTATCATATATATTTGTTGCCAACTTTAAATGAGCAAAATAGATGGGGGAAAAATTAAAAAAGTTCACCGGTTATATCATCGCTTTTTGGGCGATCGTACTGCTTGCAATAGGTGGTGTTTTCCTTTTTTTCTCGATGATGGCCAACGGGAAGATGGGGTTTATGCCTAGTTTCGAAGAGCTTGAGAATCCAAAAAACATTCTGGCCACCGAGATTTATTTTGAAGACGGGAAAATACTCGACAAATACTTTGTGAGCGAAAACCGGACCTATGTCGGGTACGAAAGTCTTCCCCCGCATTTGATTGATGCATTGATCGCCACGGAAGATGTTCGTTTTTACAACCATTCAGGAGTTGACCTTCGTGGCTTGTTCCGCGTTGTAAAAGGTATTATGACCGGAGATTCCAGTTCGGGAGGTGGTAGTACCATCAGTCAGCAGCTGGCCAAAATGTTGTTCCCGCGTACCGGTGTCGACGGCAAAATGGATCTTGTTTTACGAAAATTCAAGGAATGGATTATTGCCGTTAAACTTGAACGAAGCTATACCAAGGAAGAGATCATTTTAATGTACCTGAACAAATACGACTACCTGAACAATGCCGTGGGAATCAAGTCGGCGGCCAACGTATATTTTAGTATTCAGCCCGATTCGTTGCAGCTGCACCAGGCTGCCATGCTGGTGGGAATGGCCAAAAACTCTTCGCTCTACAACCCGGTACGTCGGCCCGAGCTGGTACTTCAACGCCGGAACACCGTACTGAACCAAATGGAGAAATACGGATACATTTCGGAAGCAGTGTGCGATTCAGCCAAACAACTTCCGCTCGATCTTGAATACAGCAAAGTGGATTACAAACAGGGACCTGCGCCTTATGTGCGCGAATACCTCCGACTGGCCTTGACCTCCAAAAAACCGGAACGCGAAAACTATCCGTCGTGGCAGGGACAAAAATTCATCGAAGACCTGGCCGAATGGGAAAACAACCCCTTGTTTGGCTGGTGTAACAAAAACAAAAAGCCCAACGGCGAAAACTACGACATTTATACCGACGGATTAAAAATCTACACCACACTCGACTCGCGTATGCAACGCTATGCCAACGAAGCAGTGGAACAACATCTTAGCAACGACCTCCAGCCTCTTTTCGACGGGAGCATGAAAGACTTGAGAAATCCGCCGTTTGCCAACAACATGAGTTCGCAGGATGTAGACGATTTGCTGAACCGCGAAATACGCAAAAGCGAACGCTACCGCCTTATGCGCAAAGCCGGGAACGACTTCGAACAGGTGAAGAAAACCTTCAACGAACCCACTGAAATGACCGTGTTTACATGGGAAGGAGAGGTGGACACCACCATGACTCCGATGGATTCCATCAAGTATTACCTTCGCTTTTTCCGCTCGTCGTTTATGGCGGTTGATACCGAAAGCGGCAAAGTAAGAGCCTATGTGGGCGGCCCCAATTACCAGTATTTTATGTACGATATGGTAAAAGACGGCAAACGCCAGATTGGCTCCACGGTAAAACCCTTTGTTTACACGCTGGCCATGCAAAACGGGCTGACTCCGTGCACCAAAGTCCCGTATGTAAGCCAGCAGTTTATACAACCCGACGGATCAATTTATGAACCCAAGGATGCTGGTGTTGACGAAGAAATGGACGGAAAAATGGTTACGCTGAAATGGGGACTTGCCAATTCAAAAAACCGCATATCAGCCTGGGTAATGAAGCAGTACAATCCACAGGCAGTGGTGGAGGTAATGAAACGCCTGGGGATTGTTAGTCCGATCGACCCCGTAAACTCGATGTTTCTGGGGGTTTCCGACGTTACCTTATACGAAATGGTGGGTGCTTTTAATACCTATGCCAACCTGGGCGTATATACAAAACCCTATTTTGTATCACGTATTGAAGATCGCCACGGCAACGTGATCGCACGGTTTCAGCCCGACCGCCACGAGGCCATTGATGCAGAAACCGCCTACCTGATGCTGAACCTGTTGCAAGGAGTGATTGATGAAGGAACCGGTATTCGTTTGCGCGGGTCAAATCTGTGGCGCGAAAGGGTGACTCAGGAATATGGAGAATTCAAAATGCCCATTGCCGGAAAAACAGGAACGACACAGAACCACTCTGACGGATGGTTTATCGGAATTACTCCGAAACTAACTGCCGGAGTTTGGACCGGTGCCGACCTTCGGAGTATTCACTTTAAAACCATTTCTTCGGGACAGGGAGCCAACATGGCTCTGCCTGTTTGGGGATATTTCTATAAAAAAGTGCTGGCCGATCCTTCGCTGGGAATACGCGAAGAAGACATGCAGTTTAAAAAGCCTGCCCATTTTAACATCAACCTCGATTGCGACGAGGTAACCAGGAAAAAAAACAATTCCGACTCGTTTGATGAATTCTTCTAGCATTCAGTCGGAAACAAAATAAAACAAAGGAACCGCTCTTTAAAAGAAAACGGTTCCTTTGTTTTTATAGCGAAAACAGGTGAATGGTTTGTTAAAACCGGTTCAGCCTGATCTTCTCAAACTGCAAATCTTCGAAGGATTTACCTTCTCTTCCTTTCTCCGGATAACCAATGGTAACAATGCTTAACACCCTGAAATTTTCAGGAATGTTTAATAAATCCTGAATGAATTTTTCCGAAGAAACCGTTTCGGAATGCATCCGTTCGCGAACCTGAATCCAGCAACTGCCCAAACCGAGCGATTGTGCCGTTAATTGCAACAGAATCGATGCAATGGAGCAGTCTTCCACCCACACGTCGTTTAGGTTCTCGTTGCCGCAAACAACAACTGCCAGCGGAGCACTTGTAAACGGCGCAACACCATGCGGTTTGCAATTCTTCATCTCTGCAATCAAAGCCGGTTCATCAACAAAAATAAACTCCCAGGGATTGATGTTTTTAGAGGATGGCGAACGCAAAACGGCCTCTTGAAGGATTTCCAGTTTTTCGGGCTCAATGGCTTGTGCGGTATATTTCCGGATACTCCGGCGTTGACGTAATAGTTCGATCATGATGTATTTTTCGCACAAAAATGGCTATTCGGAAGGAATTGGCAAATTATGCTGCCTCAAAAAAGAAAGCTTATCCCAGTAGCCTCTTTGAAACTTGATTTTCCCATCCACGATCTGAAAAAAGCCACATCCCCGTAATCCGAGCGGATCTGCCCATTCGAGGATGGCCCAATCGTTGTCTTCAAAAACATTCTCGATAATACAAGTCATTTCGGCTGCTGCGAATTCTTCTTGAAACATTTTGTGAATGGCATTTTTCCCCAACACAGGCTCGTTTGCCACCTGGTGGTTTATTGCATCTTCGTGATAAAATTCAGCCATGCCGGCTGCATCTCCTTTGTTAAATGCCACTACCCATTTTAATATTACTTCCTTTGGTTGCATATTCGTATTTGTTCTTTACTGACTTAAATAAACGGTTTGGCTCATGGGTGCATCTTCGTTGCTAAAGACTTTGAAAAGCACCGGATCTTTTAAAATATCGGACAATAATGCAGGCTTTCCATCAAGCAGTACCTGGTTATTCATCAATCTTATTCCGTGACTGTAATCCACATACCAGTAAACATGCCCGCTGTAAACCGGCTGGATGGGTTTACCGTCGGACTTGTGCCAGCCATAAATCACTACTTTATCGGGCTGTTGTGCGATCCGTTCTGAAAGTATCACATCCTTCTTTATTCCGGCAACAAGCTGCCAGCGAGTTCCTCCGGCTTCGCTCATTTGCCGCTCTATCTGCGAATTATGGTCAACAAATTTCTGAACGGTTTCGTTGGCATTGCCTACCGGTTTATACGGAAAGGGCTCCAACTTAAGCTCCGCCTTTTCATAAATACCATCGCTGATTTTGGAAGTGATAAGCGAGGCCCCAAACAAAGTAGCCAGCCGCTGTGCAGTGCGTGGATTCATCGGAATCCGGCAGTAATCGTCGTCGCTTCCAACCGCCAGGTAATCAGGCATAATCTGGTACTCAACTTTATGAACAACACCTTCGGCATCGGCAAAAGCAGCTTTTAAAGAAATCGTTCTCCGCAAAAACACGGGCACATTACCATCGGCCAATGCCTTGCAGATTTCTTCTTCCCGCTCTTCGAGAGGTAAGTTTTCGATGCGTTTCATAAAAACGGAGCCGGGTTCGGCATCTGTTTTACGCGGCGGGATATTCAGTTGCCGAATGGGGAGAGTGATCGAATCTGAAATATAATTTTCGTAGGCTCTTTCACCAAAATAAATATATCCTTTCTGCTCTTGTTTTGTTCCGCTCAAAATGCTGTGAATAAAACCATTTCGCTCTACCTGAACCGTATGAAAGATCTTTCCTTCCGGATTGGTCTTGAGAATAAACTCTATTTTATTTCCGGGTGATCGGGACCACAAAAGCGAATCGTTCCCTTCTTCGCTGAATTGAAAAGACCGGGCTAAATACTTCTTCATCATTCGGCTTCGGTACCAGGTGCCGCCAGTTGGCGAAACCAGCTGTTTTCCGTTATACACAACCACACTGTCGTTATAGGCCAGTACCGTTAAAAAACGGTCCTTCCCCGCCTTTAACCAATTGGTTAGCTGCGGACCGTGAATCGAATCTTCGTAACCATAATCACTATCGAGAAAAGCGATGCGTTTTACATTGTCAGGAATTACCTTAACCGCTTCCAGGTAACTAAAAATAAAGCGTCCGCCACCACTGTGTCCATTCAAAACTAACTGCGGGTTCCATGCCGAAAACATAGCAGTTATTCTCTCTACTATGTTTTTAGTATCATTTAAATAATCCGGGTTGTTTTTCTTCCACAAAGGCCAGCTTTTACAGGTAGTTTCGAGGCATGCCACCACAATCGTCTTTTGAGCAACAACACCTCTTAAGAAACGGGTTTGAGCCCCGATATGCTGAATGTTAAAATGCCAGTCGTCACCTTCTTTTATTGTTTTTCCGAAAGTCTGTTCAATGGTGTTTCCGTTCGGGAGGGCATAAAAAATCAACAGTACCTGGTCCCGTTTTCCTAACCCATCAAGCGGCGCATTGATCAGAATACGGGTATTGGGCGGAGCACCCTCCAGCACCATCTGCTGTTCGTTAAACGAGGCAGATTTCTGAAAGCCGGGCAAAAGTTGCCCTGCCACCAAAAACGGCAGCCACCAAAACACTCCTATTAAAAAGGAAATTTTCATGAAGGGAAAATTAACAGAAAAAATCCGTTATTTCTTCATTCTAAACAAAATACACGCAAACAGGCAGGTTAATGTCCGGGGGTTATTGAAGCTGTTTATTTGCCAGGCCAGCCAAGGCTAACCTTTTCTGACAAACTCCGATTTTAAGGCCATGGCGCCAAATCCGTCAATTTTACAATCGATGTTGTGGTCACCTTCAACCAAACGAATCCGTTTTACCTTGGTACCCGCTTTTATCGGTCCCGAAGCTCCTTTTACAGGCAGGTCTTTTATTACGATCACCGAGTCGCCATCCTGCAATATGTTTCCATTGGCGTCTTTTACCACCAGTGTATCCTCGTCGGCCACTTCCGCCGGGTTCCATTCATGGTTGCACTCGGGGCAGGCATACGCATCTTCTCTCACAAAATATCCGTACGGGCAATCACATTGCGGACATTGTTTCATTTCGTCTGACATGGTTTTTCTCTATTCTGTTGTTATTAAGGCCCGCAAAGTTAGACAAACTTTTGTATATACCCAGACTGAAACGAGGATGGCAATTTGCCAATTCATTCTCCGGGCCAATAGCAACCTGTTGTCAGTCGCCTAAACAAAAAATTGTAATTCGGCACACTACATAAAAAAGAAGATCATCGTTTTAAGATAAATCCTGCTCAGCTACAAGAAGTAAAATTTTCTTACCTTCATCTGCTCAACTCAATCTGTATCATTATGAAACGAGCATGTAAAACAACTATTTCCATTAGGCTAATTGAAAAACGTGCGAGTTCCACCGATAGATTGAAAGACCACTAAAACCAAATAAACCTGATCGTATGAAATTCCGGATTACTTTGCTTAGCATGTTGACACCATTCATTTATTCGTGTGACAATTATTATTCGATGGATGATTTTTCATCTGTCCCGAAAATCGATGCTCACTATCACATTTATTCGAGCCAGAATGTTTCGATCGACCAGGCCAGAAAAGACAACTTCAGGCTTCTTTCCATCAACACTCATTCAGGCACTTGCGAAAGGGTGATTGACACACAACAGGAACTGGATAAACTTAAGCAGGAACTTCAACAGGAAATAGAATATACAACAACGTTTTGCATGGACGACTGGGACAACCCAGCCTGGTCCGGCAATACCCTGTTGTGGCTAAAACAATGCCTTGCCGACGGAGCCATTGCAGTGAAAGTGTGGAAAAACATTGGGATGGAATACCGAAACTCCGACAGTGTTTTGGTGATGATTGACGATCCGCAGTTCGATCCTGTCTTTCAATATCTTGCCGAGAACAAGATCCCCCTTGTCGGGCATTTGGGAGAACCGAAAAACTGCTGGTTGCCATTGGAGGAAATGACCACCAAAAACGACAGTGGTTATTTTTCGCGAAATCCGCAGTACCACATGTACAAGCACCCTGAGTTTCCGAGCTATGAAGAACAGATGGCTGCCCGCGACAGGATGCTGGACAAGAATCCTGACCTCATTTTTATTGGCTGTCACCTGGCGAGCCTCGAGTGGAATGTCGATACGCTATCCGAGTGGCTCGATAAATATCCGAATGCCGCTGTTGACATGGCCGCACGAATGGGACAGCTCTTTTACCAAACCCGCGACAACCACGATAAAGTGCGCGATTTCTTTATTAAATACCAGAACCGCCTGCTTTACGGAACCGATATCATCGACCGCGGAGGAGATGCTGAGTTGTTCCAAAAAAGAATACATGAAACCTGGTTGCACGATTGGGAATACCTCATCACCGACAATACCATGAAAAGCGGTCTTATTGACGGAGAATTTAAGGGACTGAAACTTCCGAAGGAGGTGGTAGACAAAATATATTCGGAAAATGCCAAAGTCTGGTATCAAAGCTTTTAAACTACGCAAAGCCATTTCCTCGCTTCGAATAAGAGCAAACGGCACTTTAATCTGCTTTCTCAATACTCAATAAATAGTGGCTTTTAAGAGCATAATTAAAAATCAGCTTATCACCCTCAGTGCAACGTTCAAATAATTCTTTATCTACATTGAACTTTATATCATCCACAAGGAACTCAAATCTTACAGTATAAGTCTTCGACATACTATTACCACGTACAGGAGCAGCGTAATCAGCTGTTTTATATTTGCCCATCAAAGTTTTTGTTAGCTGGATTTTTTCGTTGAATTGCAAGTCGCGGTAATACTTATGGCTTATTAGAAAATATAGCATTATTGACAAGATCAATGTTCCTACTGAAATATAAATCATCATTTTAGTATGGAGGGCATCAGGATTCAAATCGAAAAATAACTCGTAAATAGTAACTCCAATAACTGTAGCAAGAACAAAGACTAATACACACAAGCCTAATACGTTTATATATTGATTTCTCAACACTTTTCTATCGGTTTTTGAAAGGCCCCGCCACATTTGATATTTATTGGTTCTCATTGTTTTATTGTAAGCAATCTTTACCGATAAAGATATAAATCGAATTCTGTATTATCCCAATAAGCGATCTGCTGTTGAGCACCCCTCCCACTTGTTGCGCGATACTCAATCAACAAAAAAATGGCACCCCTAAACCGGGATGCCATTTTCAATATTGTGTAACTTTTAGTTTATTGTAAACCGCTGCGTTCGAGCAGTGCGTCAACCGTTGGTTCGTGCCCGCGGAAACGTTTGTACAATTCCATCGGATGTTCGGTGCCGCCTTTTTCCAAAATGTTTTTACGGAACGACGCTGCCACTTCCTTGTTAAACAGTCCTTTTTCCTTGAAAACGCTAAAGGCGTCGGCATCCAGCACCTCGGCCCATTTGTAGCCGTAATAGCCGGCGGCATAACCACCTGCAAACAAGTGCCCGAACTGTGTACTCATACAAACTCCGTCGACTGCAGGAAAGATCTGTGTCTTTTTCCAGGCCTGCTCTTCAAAGTCTTTCACACTGCCTGTATAAGGCTTTTCGAGCGTATGCCACGCCATGTCGAGGTAGCCAAAACTTAGCTGGCGAATGGAAAGATACCCTGCCAGGTAATTTTGCGAGTCCACAATTTTCTGCACCAGTTCGGCCGGAATGGTTTCGCCGGTTTGGTAATGTTTCGCAAAGCGGTCCAGGAATTCTTTTTGTGTGGCCCAGTTTTCCATGATTTGTGAAGGCAGCTCCACAAAGTCGCGGTAAACACTGGTTCCTGAAAGGCTTCCATACGTAGAATTGGCTAGCATTCCGTGCAGCGCATGACCAAATTCGTGCATCAGCGTTTCCACCTCATAAAAAGTGAGCAAAGCCGGTTTGGTTTCGGTGGGGCGGGTAAAGTTCATCACAATCGTAACATGCGGCCGCGAGTCAACTCCATTGTCTTTCCACTGGCCTTTGAAATCGTTCATCCAGGCACCGCCCTGTTTTCCCGGACGCGGATGAAAATCAGTATAAAATACCGAAAGGAAGGTACCATCGGCGTCAAATACTTCGTAGGCTGTTACTTCCGGATTGTAAACAGGAATGTCTTTGTTTTCCCTGAAAGTTATTCCATACAAATCGGTGGCAAGCCCCAGTACTCCTTCTGTTACCCGGCTTAACTCGAAATATGGTTTTAGCATCTCATCGTTGAGATCGAACTTTTTTACTTTCAGTTTTTCGCTGTAATAGCTCCAGTCCCACGGCATCAGCTCGCCTTCAAAACCTTCAGTTGCTGCAAACTCCTGAATTTCCTGTTTCTCCCTAAGCGCCACTTTATACGATGCTTCGTACAAATCGTTGAGCAAGCCATACACACCGGCCGGATTAATGGCCATGCGGCGTTCGAGTACATAATCGGCATAATTTTTATATCCCAGCAATTGCGCCAATTCCAAACGAAGCTCAGCGATGCGTTTTACGTTCTCCTGGTTATCCAGTTCATCACCTTTGAATGACTTCGAGCTATACGCCATGTAAAGTGTTTTGCGCAAATCGCGGTTATCGGCATATTTCATAAACGGGCCAAAACTGGGCTGTGTAATATCAAACAGCCAGCCTTCTTTGCCTTTTGCTTTGGCACGGCCTGCAGCTGCTTCCAGTTCGCCTTCGGGCAAACCCGACAACTCTTCTTTATTCGTAATAACAAGCTCGTAGGCATTGGTTTCTTTCAGCACATTCTCATCAAAAGTCAGGCTGAGTTTTGACAATTCGGTACTGATGGCCCGGAATTTCGCCTTATCCTCTTCCGAAAGATTGGCTCCTTTCCGAACAAATCCTTCGTAGGTATTTTCCAACAAGGTTTTCTGTTCAGCATCCAGGCTTAACTGGTCTTTTTGCTGGTACACTTTTTTCACCTTTTCAAACAATACCGGGTCCAGCGAAACATCGTTCTGAAACTTGGTCAGCAAAGGCGAAACTTCCTGCGCAATGCGCTGCAGCTCATCGTTAGTTTCAGCCCCCAGCAGGTTAAAAAACACACCCGAAGTGCGGCCCAGCAGGCGTCCCACATGGTCAAGTGCAACAATCGTATTTTCGAAAGTCGGAGCTTCCGGGTTGTTTTTGATGGCTTCCAGCTCTTTCTCTCCCGCTTCGATGGAAGCTTTGAAAGCCGGTAAAAAATGTTCGTTTTTGATTTCGTTAAAAGGGGCCGTTTCATGCGGCGTGTTAAACGTGCCCAGCAATGGGTTATTCTGTGCGTTGATCATTCCAATATTCATTAAAAAAACAATTGATAACAAGTAAATTCTCTTCATGCTTAAAGATTAAGTTCTACACTGATTATTTGATTTCCTAAAAGACAAAGCCGGGTTTGCTTTGTTCAAATGAAGTCTATTTTTTTCGTTTCCTCTTTTTCTCAACACTCCATCCAAACTTTCCGATCTTCTTTCCCATTCCGAAATAATGGCCGTGACTGTACACAAGCGGGTTGGCCTTCGAAAAACTGAACGCGTCTTTTTCGTTGATGTAAGTATCGTCGATCGAAACGCCCAGAACTTCGGAAATAAACATGTGGTGCGAGCCCAGTTCCACGATCTCCTTTACCCGGCACTCGATGTTTACCGGCGATTCTTCGATAATAGGAGCCTTTACATACTTCGCTTCACCGGGAGTCAGGTTCATTTCCTTCCATTTGTTGAATTTCCGGCCCGACCGGCAACCACACCAGTCGGTGGCTTTCGCCAGTTTCTCGGTGGTCAGGTTGATCACAAACTCGCCGGTTCGCTTGATAATTTCGTAGGAATGCCGCCCGGGCCTCACCGATATGTAGCACATCGGGGGATCACTGTTGATCGTACCTGTCCAGGCAATCGTTATGATGTTGTACTCCTCGGGTGTTTCGCCACAGCTCACCATTACGGCCGGAAGCGGGTAAATGATCGTACCGGGTTTCCAGTAGGTTCGTGCCATCGAAAAAAATTAATGGTTTATCGCGTAAAGGTAAAAAACTTATTCTGCACCCTTTATGCAACACACGAGAAATAAAGGATTGAAGTAGATTGAAAACAGATTGAGGTAGATTGAGTCAATCCAATCCTTCCACTCAGACATTTCAAACTAAAACTGGCTGACAATATTCTGCAAAAAACACGAGGATTATTGATACGACACTAATCCACCGGATCTTTCCAGTCGCCGTTTTCGCGGATCAGTTGCTCCAGTTCTTCCACAGCATCTTCGTACGGAATGTGCCGTTTGATCGGCTTCAAACCTTTGTACAGGTTAACTTTGTTATTTCCGGCGCCCACAAAACCATAATCCACATCGCCCATTTCGCCGGGTCCGTTTACCACGCAACCCATAATCCCGATCTTCAAGTGATCGAGGTGTTTGAAATGTTCCTTGATCTGTTTGGTTGTTTCGTGCAGGTTAAACAGTGTTCGTCCGCAACCCGGGCACGAAATAAATTCGGTTTTTGACACCCGCATGCGACTGGCCTGCAAAATGCCAAAACTCAGGTCTTTCAGCTCGGTGAACGTGATATTTTCGTGGTCATTCGAAATACAGATACCATCTCCGTAACCATCGATCAGCAAACCGCCCAAATCGGCAGAAGACTTGATCTGCAGGTCTTCGAGGCGACTTTCGTTGTAGCGACGGTACAAAATTACCGGCACCTTCCAGATGTGTGTTTCCAGCGCCATAAAGAAGGCACGGAGTTCCGCCATCGGGTTGGCATTGAAACTCTCCAGTATCAGCACGGTTTTACGTGTCTGTTTGAGTTTCATAATGATCTCAGGGTGAAGGTCCATAAACTTGTCGAACTCGGCTTTGTTGGTACGGATAAATTTCATCCTTCCCCAACGCGTGCTTTCAAACAAATATTCCTCCAGCGTTATCACCGGGTATTCTTCGCCTTCGATATCCAACACACGGTTGCCTGACAAGAAATACTCGGGAATCAGTTTCCCACGAATCGGGATCATTTCACGCAAACTGTGGTCGCCCAAATCGGCCACTACCAGCGGAAGTTGCTTTCCTCCCATGTTCAGCACCGGACGCGTATCGCGACGTTCGTATTCAAACGGGTTCGTTTGCCCGATCATCGGAGCCGTAATGGGTGCATGGTTCTGGTAAGTTCTGAAATGATTGACCAGTTTCATGGCCACCGGAATCTCGTTGATCGGTTTTTCGGTCAGCGAAATTCTTACGGTATCACCAATTCCATCAGCCAAAAGAGCGCCAATTCCAACCGCTGATTTCAGGCGGCCGTCTTCTCCTTCACCTGCCTCGGTTACCCCAAGGTGGAACGGGAACTGCATATCTTCCAGGCGCATTTTGAAATTAAGCAAACGCGCCGTATAAACCATCACACGGGTATTGCTCGATTTAATGGAAACCACCACATTGTTGAAATTCACTTTCTTACAAATGCGTAGAAATTCCAGCACCGATTCCGCAATACCTGCCGGCGTGTCGCCAAAACGGCTCATCACCCTGTCGGACAACGAACCATGATTGGCCCCGATCCGAAGACAGGTATTGGTTTTTCTCAGCACTTCAAGAAAAGGAACAAACTGCTTCTCGATGATTTCGAGTTCGTTTTTGTACTCTTCGTCGGTGTATATTTTATTCTTGAACTGCGCTCTCTTGTCGTAAAAATTCCCGGGGTTGATACGCACCTTGGAAACATATTGGGCAGCCACTTCTGCCAAACGCGGATTAAAATGAATATCGGCCACCAGCGGTGTATTGTATCCTCTGCCAACCAATTCCTTTTTAATAATCTGCAGGCTTTCGGCGTCCTGCATGCTTTTTACGGTAACCCTTACATAATCGGCTCCCGCCTTTACTACCCGAATAATCTGCTCCACTGTTGCATCCGTGTCACTCGTATCAGTATCGGTCATGGTCTGAATACGAATCGGATTACTTCCTCCCACGGCAACACCTCCAATATTCACTTCGGTAGTATCCTGCCGCTGATATTTAGTAAGGTCTTGAATGTAGTTGAAATGACGGTCCTTCATTTAATTAAATCTGTTAAGCTGAACTGCAAATTTAAGTGAATGCTTCTAAAATAAAAACATTCCGCTATTTTTGTTCATTCCAAATAAGCGAATGAGCATCGAAACCCGAAATATCAGCAAATTATACGGAAAGCAACGTGCATTGGATACGGTAAGCTTATCGGTAAGAAAAGGTGAATTAGTTGGTTTTCTGGGACCTAACGGAGCAGGCAAATCAACTATGATGAAAATCATTACCGGCTACCTGCCTGCCGATTCGGGAGAGATACTAATCCATGGAGAAAAGGTTTTGCCCGGCGACCTGTCTTACAAAAAAGACATTGGCTACCTGCCTGAACACAACCCGCTCTACCCCGACCTGTACATCAAGGAATACCTCGAAATTACGGCAGGTTTTTACGGCTTAAAGAACGTAAAGAAGCGGGTGGGTGAAATGGTGGAACTTACCGGGCTGGGATTGGAACAGCATAAAAAGATCCGCGCTCTTTCGAAAGGATACCGCCAGCGTGTAGGGCTGGCACAGGCCCTGATCCACGATCCGTCGATTCTGATTCTGGATGAACCAACCACTGGACTTGACCCCAACCAGCTGGAAGAAATCCGCCACCTGATTCGCACCATCAGCCGCGAAAAAACGGTGATCCTTTCGTCGCACATTATGCAGGAAGTGGAGGCTGTCTGTAACCGGGTGATCATCATCAACCGCGGAAAAATTGTTGCCGACGGCGGCATTGCAGAAGTAAAATCGGGAAGCCTACAGCAAAACCAGGTAGTGCTGGCGGAGTTCTCGACCACTGTTAAGCAGGAAAAATTATGGCAGATTCCCGGAGTACAAAATGCGCTTCCAAACGGAAAGGGCTGGGAGCTGGAAGCTGCATCCGGAGAAGATATCCGCGCGGCAGTATTTGAATTTGCCGTACAAAACCAACTTACACTTCTCACTCTTCACGAAAAACAGAAAAACCTGGAGAACGTTTTTCATCAGTTGACACAGAACCAGAGTTGAGGCAGGAGTAGGACAAATACTCCAATTGACCCCCTCGGTCCCCCGAAGGGGGAAGATTCCTCCCTTTTGGGGAGGTTAGGAGGGGCCAGCAACTTACAAAAAAGTGGAAAATTTGTTTTCTTAACTATTTAGACAGCCTCATTAGGGAGAGTTCCTCTAAATATGAAATGCAAAATTGCATATTTATAAGACAACGATAAAAACGAATCACGATAAGGGAAAAAGCTGAATATTCCCTAAATTCAGCACTTCATCGGAAAAAGCTAAAATACCAAATGATAACACTGTTTATTTGACCCAAAACTAAAATCCGCCCACTATGAAACAGTTGTTATTTTTTCTGATCCTATTCTTCTCTACATCATTCCTATTGAAGGTACAAGCCAGTTATAATTATGACGAAACCACCTGGAATACAATACGGGAAAGACTATTTGATGGAACGAATTCACGGGCATTTCGTTTTTATGAAGATATTCGAATCAAACTGGATGGGAACGTGACTCCAGAAGACTCATCAATTGTAAAAGGTATTGTTGAAGAATTAAATAAGATTATAGAGACCATTGAAGTAAAGCTCGTTCAGTCTGATGCTAACTTCGTCATCAACATAAATGACTCAAAAAATGGCATTTTCACACAAATGAGTTTCTCTCCCAAAAACGAAATAACACATATTGAAACAACCATTAATACAGAAGATCTATTTTACCTGAAAGAAAAACAGAAATTGTTTCAATACAGTATAATTACCAAACTCACAAAAACATTCACTCCCAAGTTTGGCTCAACAAAAATTTTTGGATTCTTTGACACTTCTTCCTTTGAAGAGGTTAAACGCTTCACAGAAATAGACAGAAACCTCCTACAAAAACTTTATTCTAAAGATTTTTATAGAGAACTAAAACGAAACACCGTCAAAAGATATGGCTTTCTGTATTATTTAAACCTGAGATTTGAAGGATGGATTAAAAAATTTTCTATAGTAATTACAATTGTCTTAATCATTATCTTACTTCTTTTTCTTCTGTCTTATTCATCTAGTTCTACAACAAAAAATGGTCTCTGGAATTATTTAAAACGCAAACTAATCCTTATAATAGGGATTTCAATAACCTATTGGTTTTATACCCTGCCCTATTCTATTCCGTTTTTTCAATTTGCAAATGGGTATTATCACTTTTTCGCCAACTTCGTTGAAGTAATCATTTATGGGATTCCTGTTTTAGTGCTTATTTATTATACCGACCAATTGTTGTTAAACAGAATAAATAATTTCTATCATCAGCAAATTTTTGTATTCATATCAACATTTTTATTTATCGTTCTAAGTTATTGGCTAATCTCAGTTCCATTCGCTTATTTAAACTCAAAAGCCAGTGGCCAATCCTTTAGCCTGATAGACCACTTAGCTCTTACCAAACTTCTAGATATTTCAATTATAGCTATTTTGAGGGTGCTTTATAACTTTATAAACTACCGCATACAAAGCATGGTGAACCAAAAAGATGTGGAAATTGCGAAGATGAAAGAGCTAAAAAACCAGGCCGAGTTAAATGCGCTGCACTCACGTATCAACCCACACTTCTTGTACAACTCCTTGAATTCCATTGCTAGCCTGGCGCACATCGATGCCGATAAAACCGAAAACATGGCCACCGGGCTTTCCGAACTTTTCCGGTACTCGATCAACAAGGAAAATAAAACCTTTGTAACAGTGGCCGAAGAGCTCGAAATGGTTAAAAAATACCTCGAAATTGAGAAAAACCGTTTTGGAGATAAACTCGTTTACGAGATCGATGCAGATGAAAGTACACGTGAAAAACAAATCCCAAAATTCCTGATCCAGCCGTTAGTAGAAAACGCCATCAAACACGGGCTTTCAAAAATAAAAGGAACCGGAATTGTTTCTGTAGCTGTGAATCAAACAGAAATGGACCTGATCATCACCATAGCTGACAATGGCCCCGATTTCCCTGTGGAACCGGTAAGCGGTTACGGGCTGCAAAACCTGCACGACAAACTCGACATTATTTATGGAAACGACGCCCGTATTAACTGGGAAAACGGAGAAAACAAACACATTCGGATCATCCTGAAAAATCAGTTTAACGCATGAAACTCAACCAACCCTGGAAAACGATAATTGTTGATGATGAACCCCTGGCGCGTTTGCGTTTGAAGACATTGGCCGGGGAATATCCGGATAGATTTGAAATTATTGCCGAAGCCGAAAACGGTGAAGAAGCGATTGAAAAAATTAACCGGCTGCGCCCGGAGTATATTTTTCTGGACATTCAGATGCCCGAAATCAGCGGATTTGATGTACTCAAAAAACTGGACTACCTGCCAAAAGTTATTTTTTGCACGGCCTACGACGAATTTGCCTTGCAGGCTTTCGATACGAACTGTATCGACTACCTGGTAAAACCACTGACCAAAGAACGGTTTGCCAAAACCATTACCAAACTGGATCAGATGAACGAAAACAGTCAGAGAATTGATCTGAACAGACTGATCGAACAATTTAACCAGGAACAGCGAAAAAATGAAGCGACGTCGATTCCAGTGAAAGTAGGCGACCGCGTGATTTTTGTCCGGCTCGACGAAGTTTCCTACATCCAGGCCGATGAGAAATATGTTACCGTTGTTACCAAACACGCCAAATCGCACGTACTGGATTCGAGTTTAAAAAGGCTGGAAGAAAAGCTTCCCGGCTATTTCATCCGGGTACACAAATCCTACCTCATCAATAAAAATCTGCTAAAAGAGATCCGGAAGCATTTCAACAATCGTTTTGTCCTGATACTCGACGACTACAGCCAGAGTAAGATAACCAGCGGCAGAAGCTACTATAATGAAATAAAAGCGATGTTTGAGTTGTAATACCTTCGGCTATTTATGTAAATTTTACTTAGCATTGCAAATATACATACTACGAATGTTTGAAGCAGATATTGAATTTGGGGGTGCACAACAAGTTTCCATTTTGCTTCAGAATAAAGGAAATACAAAAAAACTCCGGATACCTCTGTGAAAAACTCCGCGTTCTCTGTGGTTAAAAAGAGAAACCACAGAGTGTCACAGAGAAAACAGCACAGAGTACCTCAGAGGTTTCGTGTGAAGGAAATTTCTCGTGCACTCAGGATTATTGTGTATGATAAAGATTGAAAAAAGAGAAAAGCCTTCCGTTATAATAAATTCAAATAAGTCTTTTTTTATTCAAAATAAACACCTTACATTTGTGCCCGCTACGTGGAAAGATTTGAGATTGATTGCAACCACATGAAAAAAACGCTAAAACAATCGCATTTTTCACTATCAATCGAACATCCCGCAGTTTCATTTAATGTTTAACATGCTGAACGTTTCAGCTTAAAAAAGGGATTTTATGCATTATTTATTTACAAGCGAATCGGTTTCCGAAGGTCATCCAGACAAGGTTTCCGATCAGATTTCAGACGCATTGCTTGACCAGTTTCTGGCATTCGACGCAGATTCGAAAGTGGCTATCGAAACACTGGTTACCACCGGGCAGGTAGTTGTTGCCGGCGAGGTAAAATCAAAAACGTATGTTGACGTACAGGAAGTGGCGCGCAAGGTGATCAACGACATTGGTTACACCAAGGCTGCTTACCGTTTCGACGGTGATTCGTGCGGTGTGCTTACCGCCATTCACGAACAAAGTGCCGACATCAACCGCGGTGTTGACAAGGAAGACAAAGACGACCAGGGCGCCGGCGACCAGGGAATGATGTTTGGTTACGCCTGCAAAGACACCGACAACTACATGCCGTTGACGCTGGAATTGTCGCATCTGATTTTGCTGGAGTTGGCCGACATTCGCCGCGAAGAAAAAACGATGACTTATCTTCGTCCCGATGCCAAATCGCAGGTAACGGTTGAATACAACGAAGCAAACGAGCCGGTGAAAATCCACACCATTGTGGTTTCAACCCAACACGACGAGTTTGACGCCGACGAGCCCATGCTCGCTAAAATTAAAGAAGACGTAATCAACATTTTGATCCCACGTGTAGTAGCCAAACTTCCGGAACGTGTTCAAAAACTGTTTGGAAACGATATTATTTACCACGTAAACCCAACGGGTAAATTTGTGATTGGTGGCCCACACGGAGATACCGGACTTACCGGTCGTAAAATTATTGTGGATACTTACGGAGGCCGCGGAGCTCACGGCGGTGGTGCTTTCTCGGGCAAAGACCCGTCGAAAGTAGACCGTTCGGCAGCTTATGCATCACGCCACATTGCCAAAAACCTTGTAGCCGCGGGTGTTGCTAACGAAGTACTGGTGCAGCTGGCTTATGCCATTGGTGTTGCCCAGCCGGTGGGTGTTTTTGTAAATACCTACGGCCGCTCGAACGTAAACATTAGCGATGCCGAGATTGCAGAAAAAGTAAAAGCCATTTTCGACCTGCGCCCATCGGCCATCGAAAAAAGACTGGCACTGCGCAACCCAATTTACCTGGAAACAGCCGCTTACGGACACATGGGACGTATCCCGTCGACCGTTACCAAAACCTTTGAATCTCCGTACTTCGGAAAAGTAGAAAAGCAAGTGGAATTGTTTACCTGGGAAAAACTTGATTTTGTAAATCCGATCAAAGAAGCTTTCGGAATCTGATTCCGAGGGAAGTGTTAGTAATACGCACACGGGGCGGTTCGTTATTCGGACCGCCCTTTTTTCTGAAAGTCTAACCGTACATCCACTTATACCCATCCTCTCATCCTTCTCTACGTGTAAGGAAGCCTGCCTGCAGTAGGCAGGGACGATTGGTAAGTGGGTTGAAGCAAATTGAAATCAAGTATTTTTGTTCGTCGTTTCTTCTGAAGCCTAATCATCTTTTATCTCTGCTGGTAACTCCCTCGAATCATGATTCTTTTGTTGCCGTTTTTTGAAACATAATATGTATTTATCTCGAATACAAGAGCGGGAAATAACAACAACAAAAACTAAAAGTCATGGAAGAAAAACTGGTTACTCTGGTTGTATTGCCCTATTCAAAAGCACATATATTCAAGATGATGCTCGAAGAAAAGGGCGTTAATTGTGAACTCGAAGATATCTACCTGATTCAGGGTGAAACATCTGCTACTGTCAGGATTAAGATCCTTGAAAAAGATATTCCAAGAGCGGTGCATGAGCTCGAAGAATTTCTCGGAGCAAAAGTTTCCATTGCGACACAGGAAGAAAGCAGCAGTTTAAAGCAGATCCTTGTTCCGGTTGATTTCTCGGAAGCTTCAAAAAAAGCCGCCCGTTTGGCGGTCGACATTGCCACTCACCTGAAAGCAGACCTGGTTTTTATGCACAGCTTTATCAATCCGATTATTCATTCGGTGCCCTACAGCGATATTTATGCTTTCGATTCCAGTACGCTGTTTAAGATCGAACACGCCGAGAAAACCGCCAACGAAGATTTTCAAACCTTTATTCAGGAACTGTCGACGGAAGTGGGCGACGAAGTATGGAAATCGGTGGAAACCTACTACATCATTAAATCGGGCTACCCTGAAGAAGACATTCTGGCTTATGCCCGTAAAAACCGTCCGTTGCTGATCGTAGTCGGAAGCGGTGGCGACAATTACCCGCACGGCATTGTGGGCAGCGTAACCGCCGACATTATGTACAACGCCAATGTACCGGTTTTGGTGATCCCGAAAAATGCGCCGGAAAAGAAAGTTACAGCGTTTAACAATGTTCTGTATGCGACCAATTTCGATGAAAAAGACTTTGTAGCCATCGACAAACTGCTCGATCTGCTTCAGCCTTTCGAAATGCAACTGACTTGTGTGCACGTGGGGCAACCCCGTCAAAACGGCTGGGATCTGGCCCGTTTGGAAGGAATGCGCGAGGTACTTCAGAAAAAATACGAGAAGCGAAACTTCAATTGTCAGCTGCTTGAGGGCAACGATGTGCTGAATTCGATCGAAGAATACATCAAAAATTCGGAGGTAGATCTTTTGTCACTGACATCGCACAAAAGAAATATGATCTCGCGGCTTTTTAACCCGAGCATCGCCCGTGAGATGGTATTTCACAGTAACACACCACTTTTGATCTTTCATGCTTAATTAAAACGGTCGGGGGAAAAGCTTAGTTTTTACATAAATTGATTTTAATCGAAAAGGAATTGCAAACTTTTTTGCAGATTATAAAAAAGCTGTTATATTTGCACCCGCGTTCAAGAAGACATTTCAACAGAAATAAAGATACATTGCGGGGTGGAGCAGTTGGCAGCTCGTCGGGCTCATAACCCGAAGGTCATCGGTTCAAGTCCGGTCCCCGCTACTCAGAAGCCGGTTTTTAACCGGCTTTTTTATTTCCCAAATCCCAACTTTATTCCATTTCTTGCAATAACTCCCCTGAGTTGATTTCTGAAAGCTTTAATCTTTTTAAGAAGAAGATTCGCGGAAGACTTTCTCCCAAACAATGCTACATTCCCACTACTACCTAATATTCAACAACTTGACTTTCTACTCTTTTAGGTGTAACTTTAATATAAAACAGTCGCTAACTAAAACATTGCACAATGAAGAGAATTATTTTTTTAAGCCTAATGGTGGCATTAATCATGGGTTCTTGCTCCCCCGAGAAAAAATCACCCGTTGAAGGAACATGGAATATGATTTACGGTAGTTGGAATTCATTCGACAAAACATTTCCTGCCGACCTTGACGGAGGACAAATAAAAATGTACACGAAGCATTATTTCAGTCATGTAGGGCAATTCAAAGCCGACTCAATCATGGATAATCATGGATGTGGGTCCTACGCACTAAATGGAAATCAATTTGAAGAAACAATTATATACCGATATGGCGGTACAGACCAGGGCGAGAAAATAAAATTGTTGCTGGATGTCCAAAATGACACCTTAACCATCAGATGGCCGGTTGATGAGAACTGGAATCTTGCAGAAAATTTCAGTATTGAAAAATATGTCCGTTTGGATTGAAAATAATCTATCCTTCTACCTGCTAGCCGGTTGTTAACCGGCTTTTTATTTTCCATTAAGTTGCCCGGCGTTCAACAAAAAAGGCCGTCTGCCGACGACCTTCTCCCTCCACTAACTTGCAGCTATTACTGCCCCATATCATTTATATGCCTATCAAAATTGATGAAAGGTCTTGCTCCCCAATTACTTCAGTACAAATGCACCGTGCAAACCTTCCGCTGAATTTGGCCCGATCCACACCTCAAAATCACCGGGTTCAATTACATAAGCTTTCCCGTTAAAAAACTGCAAGTCTTCCGGCTTAAGCTGAAACGACACCTTGCGCACATCGCCGGGTTTTAGGTTGATTTTATCAAAACCCTTTAATTCTTTGATCGGTCGAGTCAGCGTTCCCACCTTATCGTGCACATACAGCTGAACGATCTCTTCTGCCTCAAAATTCCCCACGTTTTTCACTTCGGCCGAAACCGAAATGGAACCGTCTTTTGTCATTTCTCCGGAAGAAAGCACCAGGTTGCTGTACTGGAATTCGGTGTACGTCAATCCGTATCCAAAAGGCAGCAGCGGTGAAATACCGTAATCGAGATGCATCGATTTAAAACCAAGTGACAGCTGTTTCGAGTTGCGCGGAATATCATCGATGTAAATAAAATCATCTTCCGTTGCCGGACGTCCCGTGTTTTTCCGGTAATAATAGAACGGAATCTGCCCCGCTCCCTTTACAAAAGTCACCGGCAGCTTGCCCGATGGCGAAAAGTCGCCAAACAAAAGATCAGTGATTGCCGGCCCCGCCATGGTTCCCGGATGCCAGGCATACAAAACAGCATCGGCCATTTCCATTTCGGCGCCAATGGCCAGCGGTCTTCCTGCCATGACAACCAAAACAAGCGGTTTTCCGGTCTTTTTCAACTCAGTGATCAACTCAGTTTGAATACCCGGCAGGTTAATGATCCCGCGCGCATTGGCTTCGCCAGAAAGGATCGCTTCTTCCCCGGCAAAAAACAGGATAGCATCGGAAGTCTTCGCAGCGGCTAAAGCATCCGCAAATCCTTTGGTCGATTTGTCGCGGCTGTACTCCAGTCCCGCAGAATAGTTCATGCGATTCCCCAACATTTGGCCGATTGCTGCCCGCGGGGTTGTAGAATCATCTTCATTCCCGTCAAAAACCCAGGTTCCCAGCTGATCGCGCGGAGCGTCGGCCAAGGGCCCGATAACCGCCAAGCGTTGAATGGATTTTGAAATGGGCAACGTATTGTTTTTGTTTTTTAACAACACCATGCTTTTTCGCGCCATTTCGCGGGCTTCAGCTAAATGTGATGCCGCAAGAATCGTATCGCTTGATACCATTTGGTCGTAAGGTTTTGTAAACAGCCCCAGTTTCATTTTCGCCCGGAGAATATTGCCTACACATTCGTCAATCAGTTGCTCTGAAACAACTCCTTGTTCAATCAGAGATTTTAGGTTTTCGACATAGCAGGTGGTCGCCATCTCCATATCAACACCGGCTTTTACCGCAATTTCGGCGGCCTGTCGTTTATCGGCTGCAAAACCGTGATTGATCATTTCTTCTATCGACCCCCAGTCACTGACCACCATTCCGTCGTATCTCCATTCATCACGCAAAATTTGTTTCAGCGTAAATTCGTTCCCCGACGTGGGCACTCCGTTTAAGTCATTAAACGCTGACATAAACGTAAGCACTCCGGCATCCTGGGCAGCTTTAAAAGGACGCAAATGCACATTGCGCAAGAGCGGCTCGGGAATATAGGTGGTGTTGTAATCGCGACCGGCTTCGCTCATTCCATAACCTACGTAATGCTTGGCACAGGCTGCTATTGCCGTTGGGTCGTCCATATTGCCCTGAAAACCTTTGACCATGGCTGCGGCAAACAGCGAAGTCAGATACGGATCTTCGCCACAGCTTTCGGCAATACGCCCCCAGCGCGGATCCCAGGTAATGTCCATCATTGGAGCAAAAGTCCAGTTAATTCCCATCGACGACGCTTCCACCGCGGCAATTCGCATCGATTTTTCTGCTGCCCCCGGCTCCCAGGAAGAAGCCATTCCGAGCGGAATCGGGAAGATGGTGCGATAACCGTGAATTACATCGCGACCAAACAGTAGCGGAATTCCGTGTTTGCTTTCCTGCAAGGCTATACGCTGCAATTCCCCTACTCTTTCTGGACCCACCACGTTTAGCACCGAGCCCACCTTTCCCTCGCGAATCGCTTGTTCTAGCGCTTCTTCGGTGGGATAAAATCCGTCAGACACCTGCTGCATCTGCCCGATTTTTTCATCCAATGTCATTTGACCGATCAGCTCCTGAATCTTTTCCTCTTCTGTCCCTTTGTCTTTGTTCTGAACAGTGGTACAAGCTGTGCCCAAAAGCATGAACACAATAAATATCCAACCATTAAATTTCATACCTGCAATTTTATTATTCCCTATTCCTCCTGAAATACCTTCACATAATCCACCTCCATGCTTTGCGGGAAAATGGCGTTGTCCACTCCCTGCGCACCTCCCCAATTACCTCCAACAGCCACATTCAGAATAAAAAACTGTGGTTTGTCAAAGGGCCAGTTCTCGGCAGTTTTGTTGGAGGGAGCATATCGGTGTGTCACATTTTCAGGGGTATCGGTATAAAAGATCATTTCTTTTTCGGTCCAGATCAGACCATAAATATGGAACTCTTCCTCCGCGGTTTCGAGTGTTTTGCTGCTGCCACTGCCGTTTCCACCAAAGCCTGCCGATGTGTGCACAGTGGCGTGGATGGTATTGGGTTGGTAGCCCACGTATTCCATGATGTCAATTTCGCCACAGGCAGGCCAGCCCACGCTTCCGATATTGCCACCCAACATCCAGATAGCCGGCCAGATTCCTGTTCCCGACGGCAGCTTGGCCCGGATCTCCATTCGTCCGTAGGTAAATTCTTTTTTGCCGCCGGAGATCATTCGCGTTGATGTGTAAGAACCAGCCACCTTGTTATCATTTACTTTCCTGGCCGTGATCGTTAATATTCCATCTTTTACTTCGGCGTTGTCACCGGCTGTGTAATTCTGAAGTTCGTTGTTTCCCCAGCCACCCGAACCTGTTTCAAAAGTCCAGTTATTGGTATTAACTGCATTCCCGTCAAACTCATCCGACCAGACCAAGGAGAATTTTGAATAATAATCCGGATCGTTGGAGGCAATGGAAACCGTTTGTTTGGAAGAGTACGTAACTCCGTTTTTGACAAGCTGCAATTCAATTTCATAACTTCCCGAATAAGGAAAATACGCCTCTGCATTGCCTTTATTCTCTATTACTTTGTTTCGGTAAATCCATCTAAAAGAATCGAAAGTGCCGACAGAAGTGTTAGCAAGGATTACGTAGTTGGGACGGGCCCCATCCACGGTTGCGTTGAAAGAAACCATCAAATCATTCTTCGTGATCGTCACGGTTTGAGACGTCGATTTTCGCTCGCCTTCCAATCCGATCAACTCCAGCGAAACCACGTAATTGCCTGCTTCGGGATAATAAACTTCAAAGGTTTGCGATTTTGTAGTGCTTACTTCGGTACGGCCATTCCCAAAGTTCCAGTTTAACAAGTGATACTCACCTTCTGACTGGTTTGTAAAACGCAAGTGATTTTCATCTATAAAATCGTATTTAAAACCGGGAGTAAACACATCACCAGCCTCGTCGCCTCCGCAACTGCCAAGGGCGATTACACTAAACAGCAGTAATAACATATTCCTGAAATTCCAAAGTCCCATTGATTTTTGCACCTCTATTCTCTCCCTTATTTTATTTGATTTTAAGCCCATATCAGCAGTATCTGCATTGGCCACTCAGACTCAATTTCGTTCCAACTAACTCTCCTCATTTTCCCGCAGGAAAATGAATCACGACTTTTTCCTTTTTAACTGAAGTAATCTTAAAGATGAAGAAGAGGAGAGAAGATCTCCCCTCTTCTATCTACCCAAGCACTATCTTACCTTAGCAGATTTGATACCCTCAACATGCGGGCCTGCCAACTCATCAAAATAAAATTCATGTGTTCCTGTTCCGTTTCCGGGATTGAGCATAATGCGAATTACGTTGTAAAAATCGTGGCTTACCGCGGCATCGGGATTTGTTACGTCGTTTGTAAAGAAACCACCAGCAGAGCCATTGTTTGCGATTCCTTTGAAGTTGTATTCCACTACTTCCCACGTATTATCCTGTTGAATAGCATAAGTCAGTTCAACACCCGACATCCAGGCGTCTCCCCCCCAATCGGTATTCTCTAGCTTCAATAAAACAACATCGCCCGCTTTACCATAAACTTGCATTTTAAAGGTGCTCAACTGACGCAAGTCGAAGCGATAGCCCGACGGTAGTTGCATAAATGCATTGGCCCACGGATTATCTGTTTTAGAATAGAAAGCGACTTTTGAACTCTTGTTCGGGTACAGGCGCATTGGATTGTCAACTGCTTCAACAGCGCAGTCCTGACCTTGTACCGCTGCCATAATCACCTCACTGAAATCATTGTACATCACCATTTCATCCAACAGGAATTCTTCGTAGTCCGGATGGTTTTCGGTTATTTCAAGGGTCTGTGTTTTTGTTTCAACTCCCAGCGAAGTAGTTGTAGTAACCGTGATGGTATAGGTCCCCTTACGCATATAGGTATTGGTGAACACTTCGTTAACATCCGTTGATTCCTGCACGGTTCCGTTTCCAAAATCAACTGAAATATTGTCGATGCTTTGCCCTGAAGGAATGTTATTCACTGTAAAATGAACTTCGTAAGCATTGATTCCACTTGCAGCCTGCACATCAATTGTATACTCGATCTTTGGACGCTCGTAATTCTTCGGTTTCAATAAGAAGTGCCAGCTGGTCCAATCTTCATAAGCACTTGCGCATATCAACTCCAGTGAATTTTCAGTGATATTCAGAATCTTATATTCATTGTTGGCCGCTCCCACGTCCAATCCCGGGAAAATTCTTTTATCCGATGAAAACTGCAGATAAAAACCATCCGATTTTTCGTTAATCGACCAGGTCCCTTCTACCGGCGTAACATAATCTACGTCCCAGTCATCCTTATTCAGCCGCGGATTTTTGTACAACGATGCGAGATTCGGATCGTCTTTCATATAACTTTTTACATAACTGACACCATGGTTGTCGTAGGTTACTTTAAATCCATTCAGATTAAAGATCAGCTCATCATCATAAGCGCCAGTGCCTGATTTAACAAAAGGTTGAGCCGACCACCACTCCAACGGGTTCCCTCCTGCAGGGCCTACACCCAAGTGCCCCTGAATTTCAGCATCCAACACCCACGATTTACCTTCTGCGTTGTCGGCACCTCCAGTCAGAAAAACATACTTATCATCCGTAAAGATTGCGTAATCAGTTTCGGTGGTGGTATGTGTTTTTGTAATTGAACTGCTACCTCCATTGGTCAGAATGGTCATGGTAATGGTATAATCGCCCGGAAGCGGATAGTAGGCAGTTGCCGAAGATGACTTGACCGTTGATCCGTTTCCCAGATTAAAACTTACAGCACTGATTCCAATAACTTGCGGGCTAACCAGATCGATTTTAAAATGGAAAGCATCGGCACCCGGGGTAATCGAGAAGTCCATTGTTGAAGGATCGGGTGGAAGATTGGTACTCGATTGTGGACCATCTTCCATGTAGGGTTCGCAGCCAAACATTACAATCAGCGCGAAAAGCCACATTAAATTGAAATATTTTTTATTCTTCATTTTTGTCCTTTTAAAAGATTAAACCATGCGGCCTACTTGTAAGCAGGAACCATTTGCTGTAATACTCCCTGGTTGGTATTGCGAATTTCACTGGCCGGTATCGGGAACATTCCCCAGGTATCGGCTTTGAACGTACGCGGTGTGAAATGAGAAGGATTTGGAACGTCGCCCGGCACATTAAAGCTGGCATTGATTTTTTGTGCTGCGTAGTCGTTTCCTCTTCTCAGCAGGTCCCATTTGCGCAGTCCTTCCAAACCGAATTCAACGCGACGTTCATGATAAATATCGTCGAGAGTAATTGCCGACTTAGCAGCTTCGGCTCCCATTGCGCGGGTGCGAACTTCGTTGAAATACTCCAGCGATTTTGAAGGGTTGTCGGTCAGGTAGAGCTCAGCTGCCATCAGCAGAACATCGGCATAGCGGATATCCATGAAGTTGCGTGGGAAATTGTGACTATTGTCCCCCCCCGAGCCGATGTAAGCATTCAATGCCATGTATTTATTGTTGAAATATCCCGTATTCATAAAGGCCCGGGTATACTCCGTCAATTTGGTTTCAGCGTTGTACAGCGTTACATCTTTTCGAGGGTCGCCGCTTTCAAACTCATTCTGTAAGCTCCAGGAAGGAACCGAGAACGACCATCCGGGGAACACTCTTCCATTGTCGCCATCCGGATTACGAGGCCCCACCCAAACACTTGAGAAGTTACCGTTAATGTTCCAACCTCCCCAGTCGCCTGATTTTGCTTTCTCTGAATACTGAATTTCCAGTATCGACTCCTGGTTGTTCTGGTTGTCCCAGCTCCACAATTCGGCATAATCAGACACCAAAGAATATGCTTTACTGGTAATTACTGCTTCCAGCGCATTTTGTGCGTACGTTTTATCAATAGTGGTGGTTCCATTCGACCAGTTACCAACGCCCAGCACCGGTTTTGCAAAACCTTCGTGATACAGGTAAATTCGTGCAATTAATGCCTGAACAGCGCCTTTTGTAATACGACCTGTTTCTTCAGAAGAAACCGTAACCGGCAAAACTGCCACAGCTTTCAAGAGATCGTCGGCAATTTGCGTGAACAACTCTTCCGGAGTATTTTGCGGAAGATTTTTGTAATCTTCTACCGAAGGCAACACCTCGGTGATGATTGGAGTATAGCCATAATGGCGAACAAGGTCCCAGTAAAAATAGGCTCTCAGAAACAAGGCTTCTGCTTCGAGTCTTTCTTTCATGCCTTCCGTTTCCCAGGTTACATTTTCCTGTTTTTGCAGGTAAAGATTGGCCCGGTAAATTCCCGAATAACACCGGTTCCACAGGTCAGAAGCAGAATTGTTTTCAGGTTCCATTTTGAACATCTCCATGTCTTGCCATTGACTCATGTCGCTGATGTTTGAACCACCGCAAAAAGCATCGTCAGAGAAAATATCAGACATCGTAGGAACAAACTGCCAGTTTTGTACTGAATAAGCATCGTACACGGCAGCCACAGCCAGCAGGGCCTGTTCTTCGTTCTGGTAGTAATTGGCTTCTACCTGCCCGGTTTTCGGTTCCAGTTCAAGAAAATCTTTTGAACAAGATACTTGCAGGAAAACCAAAGCAACGAGACTCAGAATATATATTGTTTTGTTTTTCATCTGTTTTAATTTTAAATAGTTGATCATTCAGAACACGCTTAGAAAGTAATGTTAACACCTCCGAGCACGGTGCGTGCCTGCGGATAAATACCATGATCGATACCGTTGCTAAATACACCTCCACCAATCTCAGGATCGTAGCCATCGTACTTGGTAAATGTGAGCAGGTTTTCTGCGGACACATAAAAACGGACGCGGTCTATTTTCAGGTAGCTGGTCACAGTTTTGGGTAAGGTATACCCCAGGGTAACGTTCCGAAGCCTTACAAAACTTCCGTCGTGAACAAAGAAATCGCTCACGGTTTTCATGTTTTGATTATCATCCACAAAAGTTACGCGCGGATATTCATTGGATGTTCCGGGACCTGTCCAGCGATTCAGCCAATCTGAGCGGTAGTTGGTTCCGTTCATGTCGTAACGACGGGTTGCATCGTATACTTCCTGTCCAAGAGCTGCATACAGAAAAGCCGTAAAATCGAAGCCTCCGTATTCAAGTGTCAGGTTCAAACCTCCTGTAAAATCAGGATAAGGAGATCCCAACTCCATGTAGTCGTCTTCCGAAATCTGTCCGTCACCGTTTGCATCCACAAAACGAATGTCTCCCGGCTTGGCATTTGGCTGAATCAGTCCGCCTTCATCATTGGTGTATGCATTGACTTCTTCTACGGTCTGGAAAATACCATCGGTTTTAGCACCCCAGAAAATTCCCATTGGGGTCCCAACAGCTGCATACAATACTCCCGACTGACCAAAACCACCGTCACCTCCCTGCAGGCGTTTCTCTGCATTCTGGATATCGAGTACTTCGTTTTTATTATAAGCACCATTGATAGACGCACTTACATACAATTTCCCTAGTTCTTTCCGGTAGCTTACTTCTGCTTCGAAACCTGAGTTACGAACTTTTCCGCCGTTGATGGTTGGAGCCGAGTTACCCACCAACATCGGAACAGGAGCTGTTACCAACCAGTCCTTTGTAGTTTTTACGTAGTAATCAAGAGATACGCGTAAACTGTTTTCCAGCGTTGCCATGTCGATACCAACGTTGGTTTGTTCTGAAGTTTCCCATTTCAACGATGGGTTAGCAATTCGGGTGGGTTGCGTTCCGTTGTACTGGGTTTTACTGTCGCCAAAATAGTAGATGTTTTGGTTGCCAATAATGGAAGTATAGCCAAAGTCTCCGATGTTTTCGCTTCCGTTTTGCCCCCAACTGGCACGAATTTTTAACAGATCCAGTTTGTCAGCCAAGCCTGCCATAAATTCTTCGCGGGAAAGCACCCAGCCCATCGAGACTGACGGGAAATAACCGTACTTGTTTTCCGATCCAAAACGGGAAGAACCATCGCGTCTGAGCGTAGCTGCGAACATGTAACGGTCTTTATAGTCGTAATTTAAACGACCGAAAACAGAAGCAACGGTATGCTCCGAGAATCCACCGTAAACGTTCATACTTTCCGGATCGGTTGCATTATCAATGTATGAATGTCCCAAGTCATCAAAAATTACATCCTTCTTACTTCCACCCACATTATCATACTGATTCTTAAAACCTGTAGTACCGGCCATCAAAGTAAAATGATGATCCTGAATAGTTTTATCGTAAGTCAATACATTTTCAAAGTTCCAACGGGTATAAAGTTCCATATGCCGGCTTGCCTCATCCGTAATCGTAAAATGAAGTGCATCCAGGTAATAATAAGGCCGGTACCCTCTTCCGTCAACCAATGCCAATTCGCCGCTGTAGGACGATTTGAAAGTCAAACCATTCAATGCCTCCACCAGTTTTCCAAAATCGACAGTACCGGTAAGGCCGCCGATAAACTTGCTTGTTTTTGTTTCGTGGTTGAGCTGATCCAGCAAGGCAATGGGGTTTGTGATCTCTTGCAATCCAATGCCGAACTGCTCGGGCGTTGACCATGAACCATCGCTGTTGGTTACCGGAACAATCGGGGGCATGTTGATAGCCTGTGCCAAACCATTTCCAAAATGATCATTGGTATCAATACCCTTGCTGTTTACCCGAACAAGATTGACATTTGTTCCCAGGTTAAAGAAACCAAACTGAGAATTGGTATTCAGGCGAATACTAAACCGCTCGTATTTTGATTTTCCTTTGGCAACAATACCTTCCTGGTTAAAATAATTAAACGACGATGAATAAGTTGTTTTTTGGGTACCTCCGGTAAATGAAAATGAGTGATTCTGCTTGGGAGCATCGTAGTTAAACATTTCATCTTGCCAATCGGTATCTGCCGTAAACCCGGCCAGCTCTTCGTTGGTAAAATACAAAGTTCCGTTACCATTCAAAGAAGCTTCGTTGGTAAGCATAGTGTATTCACGCGCATTTAACAGATTCAGCTTTTTCCATGGATTCTGAACACCGTAATAACCATCGTACGACACCGTGAATTTTTCGTTGGCATTTCCTTTCTTGGTGGTAATTAAGATAACACCGTTTGCACCGCGTGCACCGTAAATTGCACTGGAAGCTGCATCTTTCAGAATTTCAATGGATTCGATATCGCCCGAAGACAGAAAATCTGTTCCGGCACTACTCATGGGCAAACCATCAATAATATACAAGGGTTCGGCATCGCCATTGGTACCAATCCCCCTGATACGCACTGAAACCTGATCGCCAGGCTGCCCCGAATTACCAGCGATAACAACGCCGGCGGTTTTTCCTTGCAAGGCTTGCGTTAGCCTCATATCTGATGATTTTTTCAGCTCATCGCCATCTACTTTCGCAATCGCACCGGTTACCAGGCTTTTTTTCTGAACACCGTAACCAACCACTACCACTTCGTCCACATCGAAAGCAGCACTTTCCAACTGAACATTGATTTCTGTTCTTCCGCTTACAGCTACTTCCTGTGTTTTCATTCCTACAAACGAAAACTGAAGGATAGCATCGGCCGAGACCGATAGTTGATAAATCCCGTCGATATTAGTAACAGTACCGTTTGTGGTACCTTTTACAACAACCGTAACTCCGGGTAAAGGCTCGTTATCGCCAGCCGAAGTAACCACACCTTTGAGTGCAACTTCCTGGGCAAACAGACCCACAGAAATAACAGCCCCCAAAAGCAACATGAGAATTTTTCTCATCATTTGTTTTCCTTTCATAGATAAAAGTTTGATGTTAATTTGTAAAATGATGTACGCTAAAATTATAAGCCTTGCCGAGGACAAAACTCTCCCATAGTCTGATCAAATTGTAAAATCATGCCTGGAGTTTTTAATTGAATAGTTTACTACATTCATAGATTACTTAGTTTTGTTCAATTAGACAATACACCCGGGGGAATATCACTTGCTTGTTTCGCCTTGATACTGAATCCCCTGATTCGTTCGTTACTGCCAAATTTGAAGTTTGCTTTCCGTACGCGCAAAAAATTACCTATCTCATAAATACTTCATTTGTGTTTTTTCATTACATCAAAAACACATCACAAAAATCACTAACAGCTAATATCGAGCACATTAACTAAGCGAAACTTGTAGTATTTAATACGACAAGACATCATGTGTTATACAACACAAAGCTCATAACATCAAATATTCAATAGGAAAGTAGAGAGATTCACATCGCGTGCAAGCTCCATCTTTTTTCGCAGGCGATAGCGGCTGATTTCAACCCCGCGGTCAGAAATATTCATTAAAGTTGAGATCTCCTTGGTTGAAATATTCATTCGGATGTAGGCACAAAGACGCAAATCTTTGGGAGAAAGCTGTGGAAACTGTTCTTTTAAGCGATCAAAAAAATCGGCATGCACTTCTTCGAAATAGCTTTCAAATATTTTCTTTTGCTGCTGCCCGTCTATTTCACGATCGATACGCTTTTTAAGCACAGCCATTTTTGTTTTCACAGAACTATCGTCGGTATGTTCCGCAATCTGTTTTAATTCCTGGTTGATCTTTAACAGGAACTTGTTTTTTTGAACAAGACTCAGGGTTTGATTTGCCAATTCTTTATCCAGGTAGATCTTTTCAGCTTCCAGCTTTTCATTTCTGAGCCTGATTATCTCCTTGTCAGCCAGCAGAGCCTGTTGCTGGAATTCCTTTTCTGTCTTTTTCAGCTCTTTTTGGTGTTTCTTCCACTCCCTTTCTTTTGACCGTTCAAATCTTCGCCGCACAATCCAGGTAATACCAAAAACCGTGACAATAAACAATAGCAGATAGAGATAACGCGCCAGCAGCGAGCGGTACCACGGAGGAGCAATAACAAAGGAAAACCGGGCTTCTTCACTTTCGGCTCCGTAGGCATTTCGGGCTTTCACCCTAAATACGTATTCATTCTCCGACAAATTGGTAATATCCCGGTAATTATCAGGCGACCACGGCGACCAGCTATCCGAATAATCATCGATAAAATAACTGAATTGCAATTGCGCGGAGTTCTGAAAAAAAGGAGCGGCAAAATAAAAACGAAACGCATTTCTGTTGAATGGAAATTCGTAAGTCAGACTTCGATCTTTTGGATAGATCACAGAATCAAGAAAAGGCACCTCTACTTCGGTAATAAAACACTTAAAAGGCACATTGTAAGACGCCACAATACGCGATGAATAATGCGCAAAGCCGTCTTCAATTCCAAAAAACACGTTATCGTTACCAAGTACATACAAAAATTCGAAGCCACCGACAAACGTGCCGCTGAGCTGCGAAAACGGAGCCGTTATCTTACTGTAACTGAAATCATCGTTCTTGTGCAACAATCCGGCGTCTTCTCCGGCTATGTACCAGATATTTTCCTGATCATCCACGGTCACGTACTTTAGCTGATCACGAACATCGAAAAGCGTATTTAATTCCTCATTCTTTTCAAACCGGTCATTCACCTTATTGTATTGATACAAACCATCGAAGGTTGAGATGTACCAGTTACTATTGATTGCCAGCAACAGGTTTTGGTCATCACTCGGCAAGCCACTCCCCGAATCATACAACACCGCAGTATTTACTGAGTCTTTGTCAGAACTTAAGCCAACCCGGAAAACGCCCTTACTGCCATGGCTCATCCATAAATTGCCATCCTGGTCTTGTGTCAGGAACCGGCTTGACTCCGAGAAATTCGCTATTTTCGCTTTAAACTTCCAGCCATCGCCCAAATCCTGAAATAAAACAAGTCCATTGTAGTGGCCTCCCACCATCAAGGTTGAATCTTCGGATAGCCGCAAATATTTCCAGCCTCCAGCCTCTTCACTTATTTTTTGGGCCTTGGCTCCATCAATTATAAAAGTTCCTAAATGGTGCCCGCAAAGCAGCTGATTGTTGATCACCTCAAGGCACCAAACCTGTCCTTCGGTATTTTCTATCAATTCAAATTTTTCCCGGGTATTGTTACCAATTGCATTGAAGGGCTTGACAAAAAGCCCCTGGTTGGTACCCAGATACAGGTTGTCTTTATAAACAAGACAGCAATAGCCGGTGCTGATTCCATCGTAACTTGTTATAAAACTTAAAGGAGAATTCAATTCAATGTAATCGATCCCGTTGTCAAGCCCCAACCACAGATTTCCCGAGTTATCCCGAAACTGACTTAAAACAGTGTTATTCTGAAGCCCTTTTTCACGGTTAATGTGCTGAACTACTTTCCCATCCGAAGTAACAATCAGCACACCATTCAGAATCGTACCAATTGCCAAATGGTCCTCATCGGTTTTAACGGCACAAAAAAGCTTGTACTTCTCAACAAGGTCGTTAACCGGAACATCCCACTTCTCCAGCTTCCCGTTTGAATAATAAAACCAGCCATCCTGCGCTGTTCCAATAAGGAGATGATTGTCGTGAAAACTAACAATGGAAAGTATCTCTGAATTTATAAGCTCATCGGCCCACGGCACTTTGTTTACAAAGCCGTTGATCAATTCAAACAAGCCAACGCCCGACTCATGAAAAAACAAGCGGTTGTTCACATAAAATGAATAATCAAATGCTTTGTGAGGCCTGATTGTCCAAATCTCATCGTCGCGGTAAATAAAAATGTATTGGTACGATTGGAAAACGATTCCGAACTGGGTCTCATATATTTTCCAGATCACATCTGTTTCTGCAATGTCCGCATCCAGCTTCTCTTTTAGACTCCTAAAAAAAGGGCCCTCCTCGCTATTGGTTTCGTACATGCCAAAATCGTCGTCCAATCCAATGTAGATAGTCCCTTTTTTATCCACGCAAACCGAGCGAACCGGAGAAGTTCCCGGGACATTAAAAAGGTCCCACTTCAGCCCATCAAAGCGAAGCAACCCGTCGTTGTTCGCGAAATACATAAACCCATCAGGATCTTGTGCAATTCCCCAGTTTTGTGTTCCGGCCAGGTACTCCGATTTGGGAAAGCTTCGGATTTTAGGAATACCCGTGTTTTTAACCTGCGTTAAGCCGGCCAGCGGAAGTATAAAAAACAATATGATCCAAAAGATTCTCAAAATTCAGGCTCGTTGGTATCTATTACTGGTAAAATTATGGTTTTGAATTTATAATTTCATTTGCAACTTACAAACTACTTTGCTCACTAAAACCAAAATCTGTTGTTCATCACCGCATTCCAGCTACTGATCGAAAAAAGGGCCTGACTTAACGCAGATTTTGTAACTTTTCAATAAAAATCAGAAACGGTGAAAATTCTCTCTTTTATCATTGTCACCCTGTTGCTTGCCAACTCCTGCCATCAGGATACCACAGCTATTTACGGTTTTTGGGAAGGCCCTCACCCCGAAAACAAGAACCGAAAGTTTTATGTGAGATTCTATGAAAACAATCATACCCTTACCGCCCACGGATTCTGGACGCACAATGGTTTTTACGACTCGGAGTTTGAGATTGACTCTGTTTATTTCAAGAAAGCAGAAATCCGCTTTTTTGTGCCGATGTGGGAGTGCACCTATCTGGGTAAACTCATCGGCAACTCAATCGTTTCAGGAGGTTTTAGCTGCCCGGGGGAGCCCTTTGATTCAGTGTCGCTGATAAAAAACGACAACATTCATTCTTTCCTGATCGATGCACTTCCCGGTTCACAAGAAACGGGCTTTACCTACTCATGGAAAACACCTCCTGAAAATAAAGATGGGTTGAAAGTCGCAAATGCCCTTTCACCAGGAGAGAAAGCTTTTCTGGACTCGATCATTCCCAAAATAGCGGAAAGCAAATTCGGCAGAATTAATTCAATACTGGTCTCAAAAGATCACCAGCTTTTTTGCGAAGAATACTTTTGGGGCTATCAAGCCAAAGATCTTCATCCTGTTGAATCGGTTACCAAAAGTGTAACTTCTCTGCTAACAGGCATAGCCATCGATCAGGGAAAGATAAGTGGAACAGACGAAAAAATCGCGGATATCTTTCCTGAAATCCGGCACAATCAACCCGAATTATTTAATCAAATCACTCTCGAACATTTACTAAGCATGACATCGGGTTGCGAAAGTAAAGACGACCAACTGACAAAAAGCGAAGACCGGTTGAACTTCTGCTTGAACCGGAAAATCATTCGTACACCCGGGGAAGTCTTCCAATACGACGGAGGAAATACCGAAATACTGGGAGCTGTGATTCATCGAAAAACTGGCATGTTTGCCGACAAGTTTGCAATGAAATACCTTTTTGAGCCTTTGAATATTCAATCGGTTAAGTGGTCGGACTACCAACAAAACGGTTATCCACTCATGTCGGGCGCTTTGTGTTTACGTCCCCGCGATATGCTGAAAATAGGAGAACTGATATTGCAAAAAGGTCAATTCAACGGCCGGCGAATCCTGAGTGAAAAATGGATCGAAGAATCTACAACCGCTTATGTTGAAACCGGTATTGAGAAAGATCAATACAGCTATTTATGGTGGAATATTCTAATAGAGTCGAAACACAAATCATACCCGTGTATTTGGGGAAACGGCTGGGGAAGCCAGTTTATCTATGTAGTTCCTGAACTGGAGCTTGTAATCGTAACAACAGGCCACAATTACGCACAAAATTCCTGGGCTTTCACCTCCGGACTCAAAGAATACCTTTATTTGCTGGATGAAAGTAAGCACTAAGAAGTTTTCGGCCAACAAAAAACCGGTTCTGGAATCCCAAAACCGGTTTAAAATATATCGTTATAAACGGCGTACTACTGTTTTACACGTTCGCTGTATGAACGGTCGGAGGTGCTCACACGGATTACATCACCTTCGTTAATAAACATCGGAACCATTACTTCGGCTCCTGTTTCAACAGTGGCAGGTTTCAACGCTGTTGAACTGGCCGTGTTACCTTTTTCACCTTCAATGGTGCTAACAATGGTAAGCTCCACTTTTTCAGGCATTTCTGCAGTTAACGGAACTTCCTCATCGGCATGAAACTGAATTTCAATCATCTGTCCTTCCTTCATCAGGTCGTTGTTATCAATCATCGCCTCCGGGATAGAGATTTGCTCAAAAGTTTCATTGTTCATCACGTTCAATCCCATATCGTCGCGATACAGAAACTGGTACTGACGACGTTCCACACGAACTTCTTCTACCTTCACCCCCGAGTTAAAGGTATTTTCAATTACCCTTCCGGATTTAACGTTTCTAAGCTTGGTGCGAACAAAAGCCGGCCCTTTGCCGGGTTTTACGTGCAAGAATGATACAATCGTATAAATATCATCTTTGAATTTGATACACAATCCGTTTCTAAAATCTGCTGTAGAAGCCATATTCAAAATTTATCTTGTTTTTTAAAGTGCTGCAAAAATAATCAAATCAATTAAAAATCAACCCCTTCTGTAATTTTTGCCTGTATTTTTATAAAAAAAACTAACGGGTCGTTTGCTCCACTCCGTCAATTTTATAGCTTTTTAATACTGCTTTTAGTGCGCCTACGCGCATTTCAAAAGTGATGAAAACAGGTACTTTTTTTTCTTTCGAGATGTAAAAACGAACGCCGTCGGCCTTTTTTAACACCTTCCCTTTTTCAACAGTGGGACTCAAAACATAGCTATTCATTTTGCCAATGTCGGTTTCCACTACTTCTTCGCGCAGGAATTTTACGTTTATATCCGAAATCTTATCCGCATTAATCGTTGGATAAGTAACTCCATCGCCAGGCGCCAGGTTCTCGAATGGCTGGTTGTGCATAAAATAGAATAGCACCGAGATAATATCCACCAGGTTTTCAGGGACTTTTCGGCCACCGCTTCGCTGGCTAAAAATCGAGTCGTTCTCGTGAAAAAAGAAGGTTTCATTGTAGCGTCTGTAGCTACCTTCCTTAACATTCCGAATGGTTTTTAACGGAAGATAAGTTTCAGCATCAACTGTTGTTTCATAGATATCATAAACACCGTACAGCTTTTCGGCCAACCCGGTGGTTTGCCCCATTACGTGGTAATGTTTGGCGGGCTTACCGTTATAAACCGTATCGCGGATGATCATTTCAGCTTCTCCACCTTTCAGAAAACCAAATTTCAGGTTAAAACTGAGATGCTCCTCTTTGGCCTCCAGCTTTGAGAAGCCAAAAACTAACAGGAAAATTATCAGAATACTTTGTTTCATTTTAATACTTTGTTCTTGGGGATCGTTGCCACAAAGTCCTTTAAATAAAAAGGTTCGAAGTAGGCAACATTTTCAAACTCCCGCTGGTTAAACTTATTTTCCGAGAGTTTTTGCATAAACCGTGCCGATGTTTTCGCCGGCCCTTCAAATACAGCATTGGGATGGGTTAACGCCGCTTTGCATTTCTCTGCCCCATTACCAAAAAACAGGATCTTATTTTCTTCCAGCAAGCTGCCGAACGAGCTTTCATCAATAATTTCTGCCGACACCGGCTGAGTCACTTCTCCTTTTTTGTCAAAAATGGCGGTGTAAACCTCCATTCTGCGGGCGTCAATCATCGGACAAAAGAGCAGATTCTCATTACTTCCCGTATAAAAGTCGGCAACATTTTCTGCGGCATAATGCCCCATCGCATCAATGGAGCCCACACCAATTAGTGGAATGTTCAAGCCATAGCACAAACCTTTGGCCACCGATACACCAATGCGAAGCCCGGTGTAAGATCCCGGACCTTTACTAACCGCCACTGCATCCAACTCTTTTTTGTCAAAATCAGCCGACACAAACAGCTCTTCGATAAACACCGTCAGTAATTGCGAATGATTCAGTCCTTCCGTACTTTCTTTTAGAAAGAGCGTTTCACCGTCTTTTGCCAGCGATACCGAACACACTTCGGTAGATGTTTCTATATTTAATATTGTTGCCATAAGATGATCAATAAACAAAGTTCTGCAAAAATAGTTAAAGCATTACAATCTTTCCGTTTAGAACCACAGCATCCAGTTTCATCTTCCGGGCCGAAAGCAAAGCATCTTCTTCGGTATGCACAATCGGCTCTCCCCCAGTATTAAACGAAGTATTTATCAATGCCTTAACATGGTATTTTTCATCGATTTCAGTCAGCAGATCAAAAAGAAACGGATTGTCAGCCCGTTCAAAAATGCTTTGAAAACGCGCCGTACCATCCGCATGAACCGCCCCTGCTATTTCCTCCAGCCGTTCGGGCAACACTTCAAAATCGAGCAACATGTACCTCGACAAAGCATCGATTTCGGATAGCCCGGTGAAATAACGGGTACTTTTTTCGAGCGCAATGGGTGCCAGCGGTCGGTACCATTCCCGGCCTTTCTTTTCGATGCTGAGTTTTTTTGATAATTCTTTTGAATCGGCTGTCGCGAGAATGCTCCGGTTTCCCAAAGCCCGTGGTCCGGCTTCACCCATGCCATTGCAAATCCCCACCAGTTTTTTCCGGGTTAGTAATTCTGCCACTTCTGCGATTGTTCCTGAATCATAATCCGCGGCATATTTTTCAATTCCCCAGTTGTTCAAATAAGCTGAATGTTGCTCAACCTTGCCATGTTTTTGCCACTCAGCAAAGGCAGCTGCCCCCAAAGCCAGCCCGGAATCTTCGGTACACGGCGGAATAAAGACTTTTTTAAACAAGCCGCTTTTTACCAGTTGCGTGTTGGCGACAATGTTTAACGCGGATCCACCGGTGTAGTACAAATATTCAGCTCCCGTTTGTTCTTTTAGTGATGTTAGCTTTTGGAGGATGGCCTTGATAAAAACCTGCTGCAACGTAGCCGCCACATCGCGGATAAACGGATCGTTCTGGTTAAACGATTTGAGCTCAACGCCCCAATCCTGTTTTGTCTGCCGAAAGAAAAGCGACGTTTTTCCCCAAATATTTTCAAAGAAATTATGTTGGCGTAGCCATTCTTCCAACTCTGGCCGATAATTTCCCCAGCCGGCAAAGCCCATAAATTTCCCGGGAACTGAATTTTGCTCGGCCAGCTTTGCTCCGATGATTGCAAACACCAGTGCATTGGCATTGTAAAGTGTTGAATACAGTTTTAAATCCCAGTGGTACTCCACCCATTCGATTTTGCCATTTCTGAAAACCGCCGCGGAGAAATTGCTCAAACTGGCACCACCATCAAAATGCACCAGCAAACTGTTCTCCCTGAAATTTCCGAAAAAGGGCAAGCATGAAAAAATATGTGCCAGCTCGTGGTTAAGCAACCAGGCTTCTTTTTCCTCTCCAAACCACCAGCATTTCCCTTTTTCCAACCCGGTTGAAAGGTACTCATTCAGCGGGGCTTCAAAGCGAACTTCGCCCGACGAGGTAAGAAAAGTACGTCCAACCACATTGTCAACAAAAACCAGATCGTAGTCTGTTCCGAGCAGCTTTTGCTGTTTCAGAATATCTTTTAAATGAAGGTGAAGCGTGTTGTCGCGCTTTCGTCTCGAAATGCGTTCCTGTTGCAGAAAACGGATCACTTTACCGTTTTGCATCAGCGCCAGATTGTGATCGTGCACATAAAAAGGATGCTCGTAATCAAAGCGATCCTGTATCCCGTATATGGCCAATGTGGGCCTGCTTTTTTCCATTACCCAACAAATTGAAGTGCAATTACGATCCCTAGCAGGAGTAGAAAAAAGAACTCACTCCAGAAACGGCTTTTCATAAAAACCAACAGATTGGAGATCAAATATGTTACCGGAATGGCTGTAAGGATAAGCATTTCGTGCGATGCCGCCGGGATAAAAACAAAACCACCCAGCGAAAAAAGAAAAACGAAGAAGAACACAGTGAAATATTTCCGCGAACTTACTTTTTTCGTATCGTATTGCTGAGCCATTACAATGCTTCCCATGGCGGTAAACACCATCAGCACCCCCAGGTAAATCTGAAGCGGAACATTGCTGCGGAAATGACTTACCGGTTCGGTTATGCTTTGTTCAAACACCGTTAATAACGGATACAAACGGTCGGTGTAAAAGAAATAGCTTACGGCAAAAACCAGCGGTAACGCAAAGCCAATCACTATCAATATGAATTCGCGCCAGCGGGTATCCCGGTTCAACACCAGCAAACCGGCAATAAAAGCCGGAAGAAATACAATCAGGCTAACGTAAAACAAGGAGCCCACGCCCAGCAAAAACCCGACGTCAAAAACCGTGGTATAAGCTTTTTGTTGCTCAAAGATCCCGAACAGGCGATAAATGGCCAGCAAAAGAAAAATGGCTGCAAAATATACCGGCTGCAAGGTATGCAAGCCCGTAAAGCCACCGATGATGATGACAAACAAAATGGCGGGGAGCCGGGTTCGTATTCGGATAAACTGGTACCGGGCAATGATCATTTCCACCATCAACGCAAGGATGATCGTCAAAACCGCAGAAAGGATCACATTAAGCAATGGGTTTTCGGCAGTTAAACGAAAAATGGGCGCAAACAACACATTTTCAGCTTCGCCGGGCATAAAACCATAATTGTAAGGAGCCAGAAATTTTTCGAACCAGAATGCCATTACGGCAAGCGGGATAAAAATCAGGTTTCTTAAATTATTCGATTTTAATGTTTTTAAAAGCATGCCTTATACCGGTTAGCTCAAAATTGACGAATTTTCAACGCTTTCAAATGTCTCCTTCTCCAGTCTAACGGCATTGGTCAGAAAATTGAACACAGCCAAACTTTATCAAATGGTATTACAGGTCGAAGCCCAAATCCTTCCGGTAGTATTTACCTTCGAATTCAATCTTTTCGGCGTTTCTGTACGAAGTAGCCAGCGCATCTTTCATATTAGCCCCGTACGAACTTACTGAAATAACGCGCCCTCCGGCAGTCACAACCTTGTCGCCGTCGTTTTTGGTACCCGCATGAAATACGATGCTGTTCTCCACCTTTTCTTCACCCGTAATCACTTTTCCGTTTTCGTAACTTCCCGGGTATCCGCCCGAAACCAACATTACGGTAACGGCGGTGCGTTCGTCAATTTCTATCTTCTTTTCTGAAAGAGTTCCGGTAGCGGCGCCTTCGAGCAAGTCAACAAAATCCGATTTTACGCGCAACATAACGGCTTCCGTTTCCGGGTCGCCCATGCGAACGTTGTATTCAATCACAAAAGGTTCGCCTTTTACGTTAATCAATCCGAAAAAGATAAAACCATTGTATTCGATGTTGTCTTTCTGAAGTCCTGAAACAGTAGGCTGAATAATACGTTCTTCCACTTTTTTCATGAACACCTCATCGACAAAGGGAACCGGCGTGATAGCACCCATGCCGCCTGTATTCAGGCCTGTGTCTCCTTCTCCAATACGTTTGTAGTCTTTGGCTTCAGGAAGAATTTTATAATCCTTTCCATCGGTGATGGCAAACACCGAAACTTCCACTCCGCTCAAAAATTCTTCGATCACCACTTTACTACTCGCTTTTCCAAACTGGCCATCAAGCATTTCTTTCAAAGATGCTTCGGCTTCTTCCAGTGAGTCGATGATCAAAACACCTTTTCCGGCCGCCAAACCATCGGCTTTTAAAACATAGGGCGCCTGCATCTTTTTCAGAAAAGCAAGCCCTTCGTCCAGGTTCGCTGCGGTAACCGTCGCATATTGCGCGGTTGGAATGCCATGACGGGCCATAAAGGCTTTGGCAAAATCCTTACTGCCTTCAAGCTCGGCACCTAATTTTTTTGGGCCAACTACTTTAACATCTTTCAATGCTTCGTCGGCTGCAAAAAAGTCGTGCAATCCTTCTACCAACGGCACTTCCGGCCCCACCAACATCAGGTCGATGTGGTTTTCCAAAACCGCCGCCTTTATCTTTTCAAAATCGCTAACACTCACGGCCAGGTTGGTTCCCAATTCTTTTGTCCCTGCATTTCCGGGTGCAAAAAACAATTGTTCCACCTTGTCGCTTTGTTTTATTTTCCACCCCAAAGCGTGTTCCCTGCCACCGGAGCCAATAATCAATATCTTCATTAAAAAAGTGTTTTATCTGTTCGTTCTAACCGTTGCTGTACTTTTTGAAATAAGCTTCAAAACTTGCCCTTATTTTGTCCGAAAGTTCCGTGTTACCAGCGGTTCTGGCCGCACGCTCCATTTTCTGAATATAGAACAGGTTACGTTGTATTTCTTCGTTTACCCCATCTGTCATGAAATGTTGCGGTGCCAGCGAAAAGTAGTAATTCAGTTCGTCTTCGGCATTTGCATACGCTGTTTCAATCATGGCAATTCCCTTGTCGGCAGCTCCTGCTTTGGCATAGTTCTCGGCCAATTCGAGGGCAAAATATTCAAAAGGAATCACCTCGTTGGGGATCAGTTCCACGCAGCGGTCGATCACTGCAATGGCTGAATCATTCTTGTTTTCGGCAATCAATGCTCCCGCCAGGCGGTTGAAACTGTTTCGGATGTTGGTCATCATACGCGCATTGTTCTCGTCGATGTAAACCTCCGGATCATTCATATTTCCCCATTTGAAATTGTTCATCAGGTTGTTGTACATACGCGTGGTTTCTACCCTGCCGAACTGCAACTGTTGTGGCGAGCTCGGTGTTTTGATCGGCACCAGGCGATAAGCAAAACCTTCGGTCTGGAAGTAATCGTTCAAATTGAGGTATTTATCTCTTCCAACCGTAATTGCCCAATAAATAGGTCGTTCCCAGCTATTGTTGGCAATCAGGTCAAGGATCATCATTTCATCTTTTGACAACACATTTTTGTTGGAGAGGTCAATCACGATCTCATCCACAATTTTGGCCGAATCTTCAAGTGCCACCACCTTGTTGCGCAGAACCGCTTCTTTGTCCACTTTAAAGCGGATCTCTTGTTTAGGAATGTAAGCGGCATTGCCCATCTGTTGCAATTTTGTGCCCGGATTATCATCTGCAATCCAGTCAATCGCTTCCTTCAAGCCAATGTAATCGCGTTTTATGCGCGGGTTATCGAATACGTAAACCATGTCGCGGGTTCCGAGGCGGTACTGGTCTTCAGTCATCGAGAACGGTAAAGGTTCCGAATCATAGGCTTTGTGTTTCATTTGGTTGATGTACCAGTCGGTTTGCAGGTAACTCAAGTTACAAACCCGAACATCGGTACGCACGCCTTCCACCTCCTGGTTGTACCAGAGAGGGAATGTATCGTTATCGCCGTTGGTGAAAATAATACCGTCTTTCTCGCAAGTGTTCAGGTAATTAGAACCAAAATCGCGGGCCGTGTAACGATCCGAACGATCGTGATCGTCCCAGTTTTGTGCGCCCATAATTCCGGGTACCAGAACGAGTGCTGCCAACCCGGCAATCCCGGCGCTCACTGTCTCTGGCAAAAATCTTTTTAAAGCATCGGTGAGCGATAAAACACCCAATCCGATCCAAATGGCAAAAGCATAGAACGACCCCGCATAAGCATAATCGCGTTCGCGCGGCTGGTGCGGGTATTGGTTCAGGTAAACCACAATGGCCAGGCCGGTCATCACAAATAACAGGAACACTACCCACAGGCCTTTTTTCCCTTCTTTCCCTTTGTTGTACTGGTATAAAATTCCGAGAATTCCGAGCAGCAGCGGAAGGAAGAAATAAGTATTCCGGGCTTTGTTATTGGCAAAACGAGCTGGCAGGTTATCCTGGTCGCCCAGCCTCATTTCATCCAAAAATTTGATACCGCTTAACCAATTCCCGTACAGAATTTCACCATGCCCCTGAATATCGTTCTGACGGCCCACAAAATTCCACATAAAATAGCGCCAGTACATGAAGTTAACCTGGTACGAAAAGAAGAAACGGAGGTTTTCAGCAAAAGTCGGCTTTACGATGGTTTCGTTTTCTCCGCGCTCATTTTTGTAAGTGATACGGTTGCCTTTCACACGCCCCCAGCGAATGTAATCCTGCTCGTGCGACGGATCGTTGGAGCTCCACATTCGCGGGAAGAAAGAAGTAAAACGCTCGTCGTAATTGGCACTGTAGCGGTGATGTGTCACCACATATTTGCCATCGATCTGAGAGTAAATCGGACGACCTTCAGAAAAGCGGTCGCCACTTTTCAGCGGCGAGTTATAAAACTGCCCGCTAAACAAAGGACGCTCGCCGTATTGTTCGCGGTTCAGGTAACCCAGCAACGAGAAAGTATCGTTCGGACTGTTTTGGTCCATTGGCGGTTCGGCCGAAGAGCGAATAATAATGATCGCAAACGACGAATAACCAATCAGGATCACGGCTACCGAAAGCAACACAGTGTTCAAAACCGGCTTCACCTTTTTGTGCGTGTAATAAATTCCGTAGGCAAAAGCAGCCACCAGAAGCACGGCATAGAAAAGTACGCCTGAGTGGTAAGGCAAGCCAAAGGAATTCACAAACAGCAACTCGAACCACGAGCCCACGTTTACAACCCCCGGAATAATTCCGTACATGATCAGTCCGAGCAAGCCAACTGAAATCGCCAGCGCCCAGAAAATTCCTTTTTTAGTGACTTCGTATTTTTTGAAATAATAAACAAAAACAATGGCCGGAATTGCCAACAGGTTCAACAGGTGGACACCAATTGACAAGCCGATGATATAGGAAATAAGCACCAGCCAGCGGTTGGCATGTGGCTGATCGGCCGCATCTTCCCATTTCAGAATGGCCCAGAAAACAATGGCGGTTAACAGCGACGAACTCGCATAAACTTCGCCTTCCACTGCCGAAAACCAAAAAGTATCTGAAAACGTGTAAGCAAGCGCTCCAACTAATCCGCTGGCCACAATGGCAAGCGTTTGTCCGAAAGTAGCTTCACTTTCTTTTACCGCTATTTTACGCGCCAGGTGTGTAATGGTCCAAAACAGGAACATAATGGTAAAAGCACTGGCCAATGCCGACATTATATTCACCAGTTTCGCGGCATTTTCGGGGCCTCCAAACAAGGTAAACATTCTGCCAACGATCATAAAAATAGGAGCTCCGGGTGGGTGCCCCACTTCAAATTTAAAGGCAGTTGTAATAAACTCGCCGCAGTCCCAAAAGCTAACGGTCGGTTCGATCGTCATCAGATAAACAACGGCAGCTACCAAAAAACTTACCCAGCCGCCAATGTCGTTGTACAATTTGTATTGTTTCATTCGTTGAAATGTTTTCAGAATACTGAAATATGTGAAAAATTATAAACAGTTGCGAAGATAAAGCTTTTGAAATAAACTATTACCAGCCCCCTGCTTTTTAAGACTTTTTTGGAATTTCAGGCCTGTTTACTTACTATCTGTAACTTAATTGAGCCGGTAGCCCAGAACAAATTCATGAATATTCACCGTTTCGGTTTTCAAGAAATCATTAAACGCGTAGCTGTAGCCAATCCGGAATTTTTGTTTGATATCTACACCAAACATCACCGAATGAAAATCCTCAAAATCACCGTTCTGATACCCTGCCCAGATTGTATTCTTGTATTCTGCATAAACTCCCGGAATGATCGTATAATCTTTGTCGGAATAATCGACCATAACATTTGGAGTGAGCGTAAAACTTTCTGCATCAAACAATTTAAATGACAGAACACCTGTGAAAACTGCAGGAATATCAATCGCCAAATTATCCTCTCCGGCAATTTGCTCCTGGAGAGTTACACTTAATCCGGCACTTAACTTTGTTGAATGAAAAAACATGCCGATGTTTCCATTAAACGTTTTGAAATGTTGATCTTCAGCCGGCTCATATAAAGGATCATATTGATCATCAGGATAAAGATGATAAGAAGAAAGCTCATTTTTATAAAAAGTGGTCCCTCCTGAAATACCAAAGCTTAAAATGGCCGAATTAAAAACCTTGAAATCAAAAGCGTAGTTTACTTTTACCAGGCTGGCGGTCTCCAGTTCCATTTTTGTATGATAAAAATCGAGTCCCACGGTTCCGGCTTTTGGTGAAATTCGGTAGTCGAACGAACCTGTCACCAAATTATAGGACTCTTTACCATAATCTCCCAGATCTAATGCTACATGCGAGAAACTTCCATAAGCCCAATCCGATGGGGTGGCAATGGCGGCCGGATTTTTTGACGACAAGCCCATCCAGTACGCGCCTTCCTGTGCACTTACTTTAGTACCGGTGAACAAGCACAACAATGCTACAGCAACAAACATTTGCTGAAACATGCATTTGCGGTTTTTTGCTTTCATTTTGAGTGATTTTTAAGGGTGAAAATTAATGGGTATTTTCTTGCTAATATATCATAATTCCGGATACCATGCGCCCGGTTTCCACACCTTCGCGGCGCGCCGAGTAATATTTCTCGCCTTTCTGAAAAGAACACTCTTTCAACACCTCAATATGCTGAGCCACAAGACCACAACTCAACAACAGGTTCCGGTTGGCTTCCCACAGGTTAAAGTGATATTTTCCCGAACCATTTAAACAAAGTGTTTCCTCTGCTCCGGGAATTGAACGTCGCGCCGCCTGCTCCACTTCCGAACCGACTTCGTAAACTCCCGGACCAATTGACGGACCGATGGCGGCGATAATATTGACCGGATCGCTGTTGTATTCCTTTTGCATTTTCCGAACGGTTTCCACCACAATTTTCTGAACTGTTCCGCGCCAGCCTGCATGAACAGCCGCTGCCACTTTTTCTACCGGGTCAAAAAGAAGAATCGGGACACAGTCGGCAGTCTGCACACAAATACAAATTCCCGCCTGGTTGGTGACCAGCGCATCGGTTTCGGTAATTTCCTGTTCCGGAATTTCCTCCACTGTACAAACCGTTGAAGTATGTGTTTGCCGCGGGAAAACCAGTTGTTCAGTTTTTATCCCCAGTAAATGCGCCAGCTCTTTTCTGCTTCCCATAAAAACAGATTCCTCGTCGCCCGTAAAACGCGCAGCCACACTATTCACACTTTTTTTGGTGGTGGTAAATGCCAGCAAGTTTTTGCAGGATTGAAATACCGGGTAGCGAATTAAATCATCCATTTTTTAGCAATTGATTTAGTGCATTTTTGTCCAGTAGGGTTACCGTTTTTTTCTCGATAGTGATCAATCCTTCGGCCTGCATTTCACCCAAAACACGCGCCAGCGAAGGGCGGGTAACACCAAACAAATCGGCCAGTTGCTGCTGGGTACTATTTAGCTCGAACGAATGAAAACGGTCGCCGGCCCGCTGCAAAAGAAAATGTGCCACTTTTTCGCGAATCGTTTTAAAACTCAAAAAGTTCAGTTTTTGCGAAAGAAACTGGGCCCGCGAAGAAATACTGTTGAGGTAGTTACGAAGCACCCGCGTATTTAACTGCAAAATCTTCAGGAATTCGGGAACCGGTATCGCCAGTATCTTAGCAGGTACATTGGCTGAAACAGTAACCGGGAAACGGTTTTCCTTTCCAAATAAAAAAGCTGCCGCCAGCGGTTTGGGCGCTTCAATATCTTCGATCTTTACGGTTTTTCCCGAGTAGTCGATCATTTCACCGCGCACCGTTCCGGTAAGCACCACCAACAGGTCTTTTACCTCCTCTCCGGCAAGCGCCACAATCTCGTCTTTCTCATAATTTTTAACCTGAAAATGAATTTCTGCCAGAAGCTGTTTGGTTTCATGCTCCGGAATCCCGCTAAAAACGGGGCAGTGACTTAAAAGCGAATAATCGATCATTTTGTAACAATTGATAAGTTTTCAGAAAACAGGCATACAAATTTTGTTACCTAAAAATCTCTATGTTCCCTACACCCCCTTTTTTGTTTTCTTTTCTTCTTTTAATCCAAAATATAAAGATACCCCTAATACGATTAAAGCATTTATTAAGATATTAATTAAATAATTTATCCAAGGAGAATTATTAATTACAGGAATAAGTCCCAATAGCCATTGAAATAACCATATCCAAAAAGCTAAAAATGGTAGAAATGCCAAAATCCCTACAACAGTATTAAATCTATCTTTCTTTTCTGTAACAAATGGAAAAACTAATAGCAAAACAAAAACTAAAAGTGCCAAAATAATAAATAAAATACTTGAGGTTACTGTGTGCCATAATTTAGAACGATATCGTTTCTCTGTATTTCTTTCTTGCTCAGATACAATTCTTTCTATCTCAGAAACAGAATCTCCTTTCATAAAAGACCCCCAGTCAATCCCAAACTTAAAACCGTGACTATAAGAGAATTCTGAACTATTAAAAGAATCGGACGACGAGATAGGAATAGATTTATAACTCGAAGAGTCTCTGTATATTTTAGGAATTTGATAAATATAAACTGTATCTCTTATCACTTTTACATTTAAATTATCAGACTCTGCATTAGGCTTAAAATCTTCTCTGGAAAACAAGCTGAGAAATTCATCTAACAAGTTCTTCCTTTCTATAACTTCATTTTCATGCTTTTTGAGGAATTCCTCTAGTTCAGTATTATCAGGATTTGTTCTTTTCAATTCCTCAATATTTCTGATTAGAGAAATTTTTTGATTTGACTCGTAATAAAAAGTAAAACCAAATAAATTATTAAGAAGCAAAAGGACGAGAATAATTAAGGCAAACATCAGAAATTTAGAACCTACCGGGTAATCCTTTCCTAAAAAGAATTTTAGAATGTGATTGAAAGCATCCAGCATAGTCTACTAATATTTTTTGTTAAATATAACAAGAAATCAGAAAATAAGGAGATTATCGGAATCTTTCAGATTTGTAACAATTGATACATTTTACGAAACGCCGCACCTCTACTTTTGTTGCGTGATCCAAAAATAAGAAAACAAATAAGAAACGATATGATACGGGAAATTGTAAAAATAGACGAGGATTTGTGCAACGGTTGCGGAGTTTGTGTTCCGAACTGTCACGAGGGTGCCTTACAGATCATTGACGGCAAAGCCCGTTTGGTAAGCGAACTGATGTGCGACGGTCTGGGGGCCTGTATCGGTCATTGCCCGGAAGGCGCCATCACCATCGAAAAACGCGAAGCCGATGCCTACGACGAGGTAGCGACTATTTCGCAAATGATAAAAGCCGGAAAGGCAACCGTTTTTGCCCACCTGAAACATTTACAGGACCACAACGAAACCGGTTACCTGAACGAAGCTTTAAGTTTTATCCGCGCCAACCGCGAGGCAATGCCCTTTGAAATCAGCGAAGTGCACGAACTGCTGCACGGCGACAAAAAGGAAAGTGCATCGTCCGGAGGTTGTGCAACAGGTGGTTGCCCGGGATCGGCTCCCATGGCTTTTGATGCCGGAAGCCTGAAAATGGCAGCTCCTGCCGGCGACGTTCCATCGGCTCTTACCCAATGGCCGGTGCAAATGCACCTGATCAACCCCGCAGCTTCGTACTTTCATGGTGCCGACCTGCTGGTGGCTGCCGATTGTGCCGGCTTTGCCTATGGCAATTTCCACGCAGATTTTATAAAGGGCCGGAAAATGGTGATCGCCTGTCCGAAACTCGACCAGGGAAAAGATATTTATGTTCAAAAACTGACCCGCCTCATCGACGATGCAAGGGTCAATACCATTACAGTGGTGATCATGGAAGTACCGTGTTGCGGCGGCTTGTCGCAAATGGTGGAAATGGCTACCCAAATGGCCTCGCGGAAGGTACCCGTAAAAGAAGTTGTGATAAGCATTCGGGGAGAAGTTCTTTCCGAAGAATGGATTTAATTGTTTGATCGGGATTGTCAGGAATACCGGATAATAAACAACACCAGAGCCCGGTCCGGGACCTGACAACATCCGCTCCCAACACCAAAATCAAAAAAATTATTAATCAATTTAAATATTGTACAGATATGAGTATGTTTTGTTTTCAGTGTCAGGAAGCCGCCAAAGGAACCGGCTGTACCATTGCAGGAGTTTGTGGAAAAACCAGTGATGTAGCGAACCTGCAGGACACTTTGCTTTTTGTTTTGAAAGGGATTAGTTGGTACAACGAAAAACTACGTGCAATTGATGCCAACCCATCGAAGGTTGACAAGTTTGTTTTCGACGGACTGTTCGCCACTATTACCAACGCCAATTTCGACAAAAAGGCATTTGAAAGAAGAATCATCAAAGCCCTTCAGGTTAGAAACGAACTTTATATTCTTTGCAAAAGTACAGGCGTTATCCTGCCCGACAACCTTCCGGATTGTGCTAAATGGACGGCATCAAGCACAGAAGCCTTCGAAAAGAAAGCTGAAGAAGTTGGGATTTTGAGCACTGAAAACGAAGACATCCGTTCGTTGCGCGAACTTATTATCTACGGTGTGAAAGGCTTGGCGGCTTATGCGGAACACGCCTGGAACCTGGGTAACAAAAAAGATGAGATTTTTGCTTTTATGCAACGTGCACTGGTGGCTACAACCGAAGACCTGTCGGTGGATGAACTGGTAGCACTTACGCTGGAAACCGGAAAATACGGTGTGGATGTGATGGCATTGCTTGATGCCGCCAACACTTCAGCATACGGAAACCCGGAAATGACCAAAGTAAACATTGGCGTTCGAAACAATCCGGCTATCCTGATCTCGGGGCACGACCTGAAAGACATGGAAGAACTGCTGAAACAAACCGAAGGAACCGGCGTGGATGTGTACACTCACAGCGAAATGCTGCCGGCGCACTACTACCCGGCGTTCAAAAAATACAAACACCTGGCTGGGAACTACGGAAATGCCTGGTGGAAACAAAACACCGAGTTCGAAAGCTTTAACGGCCCGATCCTGTTCACCACCAACTGTATTGTTCCGCCAAAAGAATCAGCAACGTACAAAGACCGTATTTACACCACAGGAGCATCCGGTTTGGAAGGAGCGATTCATATTCCGGATCGTAAGGACGGCGAGATGAAAGACTTTAGTGCCATTATTGAACATGCCAAAAAATGCGCAGCACCGCAGGAAATTGAAAGCGGCGAAATCATTGGTGGATTTGCACACGCACAGGTTTTTGCACTCGCTGATAAGATTGTGGATGCCGTAAAAACCGGTGCCATCAAGAAATTCTTTGTAATGGCAGGTTGCGACGGACGCATGAAGAGTCGCGATTACTACACGCAGTTTGCAGAACAATTGCCACAGGATACGGTCATCCTGACCGCCGGTTGTGCCAAATACCGCTACAACAAACTTCCGTTGGGCGACATTGGCGGAATCCCACGCGTAATCGACGCCGGACAGTGTAACGATTCTTACTCACTGGCAGTGATTGCGCTCAAGCTGAAAGAAGTTTTCGAGCTAAACGATATCAACGAATTGCCGATTGCCTACAACATTGCGTGGTACGAACAAAAAGCGGTAATCGTATTACTCGCACTTCTTTACCTGGGCGTGAAAAACATTCACCTCGGACCAACATTGCCGGCCTTCCTTTCGCCCAACGTAGCCAATGTATTGGTAGAAAACTTTGGAATTGGCGGAATTACCAGTGTTGACCAGGATTTGGAAATGTTCCTCGAATTAAGCGAAACAGACAAATAACATAGCATTAGGGACAAAAAGGAGACTGATTTTTACGGGCATCCACTGAAAGGTGGGTGCCTTTTTTATTGCTTACGCTGCGAACTCCTTGCAACAACTGATTACCAAAATTTACTTGATCATTCAATAGATTAACTTCTCAGGATTTTGTCGATTATCCCAAAACGTTAATAAAACCACTTCCTTGTTCCCCGATTTCACCAAATAAAACACACTGTTGTGCTTGGTTATAAATCCCTTTCTAACATTTTTTCTTTTGGAGGATTCAATAAACATTTTAGGATTTTGCGCAATCGCATTGAGAACCCGGTCCGTTTTTTTGATCAGTGATTCAACCTCTTTAATTCCCCACTCTTTTAACAGATAATCAAGAATGTTCTCAAAATCGCTTTTTGCTTTAGGAGACCAGAAAACTTTCATCTCAAACCATATTTGGCCCTAATTTCCTGCAAGACAACATCATGTGAGAGCTCCTCCCCTTTTTCAACCTGTTCCAGGGCAAGATCAATTGACTCTTTAACGGAAAGCGGTAATTCATCCCACCAGTCATCATCCTTTTCCTGTTTCAAAATATGGCTAACCAATTCAAGAAGTGCAGGTTTATCTGTCTTCAAAATTAAATCAACCAACTCCAGTTTTTTTGCTTGAATATTCATGACCTAAATAATTGCTAAACAAATGTAAGGAAAAAGCATTTCAGATGAAGCAAACGCGCTGATTATAAAAGGACATCTCCTGAGATGAGGATGCCCTTTTTTCTTTATTTCTCAACAACATTAAATACAATATCTACCATTCCAACGGTATAGCCCTGGGTGCTTAAATCAGGTTTTACATCGGGAGAAACTTCCTCGGCAACAAAATTTCCGGTCTTTACCAAAGATTTGGTTGACTCTATTAATTTTTCTTTGCTAAACAACTCTCCGGATCTTATAGAAACGACACGGAGAATATCATCTGGAACATTTTTGTTACCTCTTAACTCAATTTTGCGAAACTGATAAAGTCCTCCTTCAAAAATCTTAAAGGTAAAATCAGTTCTACCGTCCGATTTCTTAGTTGGAACAGGTTCTACATTAAAAAATAGATATCCATTGTTAAGATAAAGATCAGAAACGGGACCATGGTAAAGCTGTTGATCAATCTGTTTCTGCGAATAGGTATCTCCTTTTTTAATATCTAAAGCCTTATTCAACTCATCAGCAGTATAAACCGAATTACCCTCCCAGGTAATATTCCCGATTACTACTTTTGTTTCCTGTGAATTCTCATTTAGTGCTTCAGTCTCTGTGTTATTCCGATATTCGGGCATTGCAAAAGCATACAAAATGCCTGCAGAAACCGGTATTATCAATAATAACTTCAGTTTTCTTAATGGTGATTGAATTATTGGATTCATCATGTTAAATCGTTTTTTATTGAATGAAAAGTTAAAAGAACTGGTCAACGGAATGATTGACCCACCAAATGTTTGGTTGAGTAGAGCCGCACGGTAAACACCCGGATTCAAACTGCTCTGCAGCGCATGTTTATCTGCCAGGTATTCGTGATTCTGCCTGATCAGTCGGCCATAAAACCAGACAATCGGGTTAAACCACTGAACGGTGCGCAGGACCTCAAAAATCAATAAATCGATCCAGTGTTTTTGCCGGATGTGTTCCTGCTCGTGTTTCACGACTTCGCCTAGTTCAGGTTCGTCAATTGAAGGATGGACAAATACAAACGAAATCAGTGAAAACGATGCGGGAAATTCGACATTACGGATCAGCTTTGCATTTCTGTACCGACATACTTTTGCCTTGAAAATGACTCGAAGAACCGGGATAGTGGACTTTAACATCCGGAAGACCATAAATAAAACTCCCGTCAAATACAGAAACAGCACAGCCTTTTGTACTGAAAACAAATTTGTTGTAACAACGACCTCATCTGCCCCTTGTTGCGGTATTCCGGCAATCGACTCGATTGACCCAGTATTAAGTTCGACTGTATAATACCAGGTAAAAAATGGTAAAAAGCCAGCTGCCAGTATTCCGCCAACCAGAAAAATCCGATTGAGGACAAAATATCGCTCATTTTGCAAGAACAATAGATAAACCAGAGTAAAACCTGCTAACCAAAGCGCTGACTTTAGTAAATAAAAGGCGAATGTTTCCATAGGTGGGAGCTTATTTATCTTTTGATAATTGTTGCTTGGTTTCTTCCATCAACTTTTCCAGATCCTGGATATTCAAATCCTTTTCTTTAGCAAAAAAAGTAGCAAGCGCCGGAAACGAATTGTTAAAGTAATCTTTCATAAGCCCAAAAAGCTGTGACTTCGAATACTCTTCCTTTGTAATTACAGGATAGTAAACATGAAGGTTTCCGTAGCTTTTATGCGCCACAAATTCTTTCTTCTCCAAAACCCGCAACACGGTTGAAACAGTATTTCGGGCTGGCTTTGGCTCGTTAAAGCGATCGCGGATATCGCGAACAATTCCTTCGCCCATTTCCCATAAATGCTGCATAATCTGCTCTTCTGCTTTTGTCAGTTGCATATCAGTATCTTTTTAATTTGTCAATCCTTCAAAACAAATATATGACTATATTTTTAGTCACAACGCCGTTCTTTGACATTTTAACTATTTTTATAGTCATAATGCACATAGACTACTGAATTTCATCTATATCCAATTCCGTCTTTCACCCCTACTGATTGACCTACGTTATAATCTTACCAACTCAAAGTACAAAAGACGTTCTAATTATACGATTCAACGTGCTCCACAAGACTTCCAAATATGAACTTCTGTCAGATGTGTTTGTTATTTAATGCATGTTATAGAGCGACGAGAAAGGCGATACAGAAAGCCATTTCTTAAAAAACCAACGATAATTTAACAGATTTACATTTGATCATTAACCTTAAATAATTATCCGGCAACCAAGTAACAAAAGAATCCATCCAATTGCACGAAGCCATTTTAATAGAAAATGTGTTCAACGAAATTGATGCTAATTGAAGTGCATATCCATCAGTTAACAAACAAATGGAACGCCCCGGATTCCTTTAAAAACTTAAAATTTTAACGCTATGAAAAAATTACTTTCCCTTGGATTAATACTGGCCTCATTCAGCGCAATGGCGCAAGAAGAAATCCGTGTTCAGCAAAAAGAATGGGCCCTGAACAACGCAATGCAGCCAGCATTTGTGGTGGATGTACCGCAGACTACAAGTAAAGATGCCATTGCCCTTTGGGAAGAGACCCTGGTTCCGAAGAACTTTTTCGACACCTTTAAAAAACTCCCGAAAATGGAAAAGGAAGACAAAGAGAAGTGGGTGATCCGCCGGGTAGTAGTGGCTGAAATCAGCCCCGATACACTTGATATTTACACACGCATCACGTCTACAAAGGACAGAATCACTTTTGCTACCCTGTTCGACAACAACGGAAGTTTTATTGGCGCCCAATCGGGTTCCGGCACCGAGAAAGCACAGGAATACGTCCATAAATATGCTGCAGAGCTTTACCGGCAGGGAGTAAGAAACGAAGTAGGTGAACTGGAGAAAGAACTCAGGAAAATGAAAAGTGACTATTCGGGTTTCGACAGAGACAATAAAAAGATGGACCGGAAATCGGCCGGAAAACAATCTGATATCGACGACCTGAACCATGACCTGAAGGGATCCAAAAGCATATTAAAATCCAACATGCTGTCGGATGGCGACAACCCCAGTCCTCTATCGGGTGAAGCAAATAAAACCCTGAACGATGATATCAAGAAAACCTCCAATGAGATAAAAAAGGCCAGGAAGTCGGTCGATAAATACGATAAGAAAATTGATAAAAACACCAGCAAACAAAAGCTACTCTTAAAGGATATCGAAAATAAAGAGCAAGAAATCACAAAAGCTCAGCAAAAGCTGGAGAACATAAAATAATTCCGGTGAATTAAAAAGTACTTAACAAGCGTATTTTTCAAACAAACAGCCGGGCACAAGCGGGCAGGATTCAGCAACAGAATTACGGTTACCGAAGCTGAATCCTGCCTTTTGTATGCCATTATCCGTCAGACACTAAAATGTTTACAGCGGTTGAAATGTCCGAATATCAGCCACCGGATCCCGGTATCCGAATACAGCTAAATATTAAATAATGAAGAATTTAATCATCATTAACAGGGCAATTTTGCTGAACAAATGGGGAAATTCTAATTTTGTTACACTTTATTTAGACAGCAGACAAATTCTAAAATCAAATAAACAAATACAAAATGGGTAAAATAGCCGAAAACGTAAAACCAGGTGTAGTAACCGGTTCTGACGTACAATTCATTTTCAAAGTAGCAAAAGAAAATCAATTTGCACTTCCGGCAGTGAACGTAGTAAGTTCATCATCAGTAAACGCAGTTATGGAAGCAGCTAAAAAAGCCAATGCTCCTGTTATCATCCAGTTTTCAAATGGTGGTGCTGTATTCAATGCCGGTAAAGGATTGAAATTGGAAGGACAACAAGCTGCTATTTTAGGCGCTGTTGCCGGTGCAAAACACATCCACACTTTGGCTGAAGCTTATGGTGTTCATGTAATTCTGCACACCGACCACGCTGCCAAAAAACTGTTACCCTGGATTGACGGGTTACTGGATGCCAGCGAAAAACATTTTGCTGAAACCGGAAAACCGTTGTTCAGCTCGCACATGCTTGACCTGAGCGAAGAGCCGCTGGAAGAAAACATCGAGATCAGCAAAAAATACCTCGAAAGAATGAGCAAAATGGGTATGACCCTTGAAATTGAGTTGGGTATTACCGGTGGTGAAGAAGACGGTGTTGACAACTCTGATGTTGACTCTTCAAAACTTTACACCCAGCCAGAAGAAGTTTGCTATGCGTACGAAGAACTGAGCAAAGTTTCTCCGAACTTCACTGTTGCGGCTTCTTTTGGTAACGTACATGGTGTTTACAAACCTGGTAACGTAAAACTTACTCCGAAAATTCTTGATAACTCACAGAAATACATCCAGGAAAAACACAACACTGCTGAAAAACCAGTAGATTTTGTATTCCACGGAGGATCAGGTTCTTCACACGAAGAAATTCGCGAAGCACTTTCTTACGGTGTAGTTAAAATGAACATCGATACTGACACTCAGTGGGCATACTGGGATGGCGTTCGTGCTTTCGAAGCTGCCAGCCACGATTACCTGCAGGGACAAATCGGTAACCCGGAAGGTGACGACAAACCCAACAAAAAATTCTACGATCCACGTGTTTGGGTAAGAAAAGCTGAAGAAGCAATGATCGCTCGTTTGCAGGTTGCTTTTGAAGACCTGAATGCAATTGATGTAATCTAAGCAGATACGATCATCACAACATAAGAAAACCGCCTTCTCGTACAGGGAAGGCGGTTTTTATTTGATAAAAAGTTAAGTCAGGCTAAACCAGCGAATCACCTTTTTTGATCCGCACATCGGTTACAAATTTCTTGATCTGGTCTTCGTCTTCCAAACGACAGATCATCAGTGTTTCGTTCGACTCGGCCACAATGTAACCATCCAGTCCCTGGATAACGGCTGCTTTTTCACCCGAAATATTCACAATGCAGTTTCGCACATCGTAGGTAAGAATATTGTCGCCTTCAATTAAATTTCCGGACTCGTCTTTTGCCTTGTTTTCATACAACGAGCCCCAGGTTCCCAGGTCGCTCCACCCAAAATCGGCAGTCAGCACGTACACATTGGTGGCTTTTTCCATAATCCCATAGTCGATCGAAATCGCCTGGCATTCGGAATAAGCCTTTTTAATAAAAGCCTCTTCGTTGGGCGTATCCAGCAAATGCTCACCTTTCAGGAAAGTTTGCGATATTTCTGGAAGGTGTTCGTCAAAAGCTTTCATAAAACAGTCAACCGAGGAAATAAATATCCCGGAGTTCCAGTAAAACTCACCGGTTTCGATAAATATTTTTGCCATTTCCACGTCGGGCTTCTCCGTAAAGGTTTTCACCTTGTAGAGATTGTCCAGATCGTTAAATTCTTTTTTCTTTTTTACCTGGATGTAACCGTAGCGGGTTTCCGGACGACTGGGTTTTATCCCCAGTGTTAGCAACCTTTCCTTCACATCGAGGAAAGCCAGCCCGTTTTTCAACTGGCTCACAAATTCTTCTTCTTTCAGAATTAAATGATCGGAAGGAGTTACGATGATCTTTGCTTCCGGATTTTTCAGCCGTATTTTATGAAGTGCATAAGCCAAACAGGGCGCCGTGTTGCGTCTTAGCGGCTCAAGCAAAACCTGCTCTTCACCTAATTCGGGTATCTGCTCCAACACCAGGTCTTTGTACCGAACATTGGTCACAACCAAGAAGTTTTCTTTGGGTATCAACCTTGAAAAACGTTCGTAGGTTTGCTGCATAAATGTGCGGCCGGTTCCTAAAATATCCATGAACTGTTTGGGTTTGGCGGTGCGGCTGAGTGGCCAGAAACGGCTGCCCAAACCACCTGCCATGATAACGCAATACGTATTATTCATACTAAGTCTGTTTCTTCGGGAATCAGTGCAAACACCCCGCTTGCGGGATTTAAAATGCTTGCCTTTTGCTTCCTTTTTATATCCTCTGTTTCCTATAAAAGTACCAATTTAAAAATCATATCGAAATAAGTACGGAGGAATTTTATTTCTATTGTGCTCAATCGGCACATCAAAAGTTTTGTATCCATCATATAAGTTGTAATTTTATCCGGACAGAAAAGCAGGAATCGAATGCGAATGGGATTTTTTTTTCACATAGGCCGCTACTTTTCGATGTTATCGAAAGTGTTTACCCGTCCCGAAAAAGCCAAAATGTATGTGCGTCAATTGTTTCTTGAGATTGACAACCTCGGAGTAAACTCGGTATGGATCGTTATCATTATTTCCATTTTCATTGGAGGTATTATGACCATCCAGTTTGCACATGCACTAGCCAATCCGCTCTACCCGAACGAACTGGTAGGACTTGGCACCCGCGACACCTTGTTGCTGGAGTTCTCGTCAACCATGCTCGCACTGATCATGGCAGGGAAGATCGGCTCTAACATCACCTCCGAAATCGGTACCATGCGCGTTACCGAGCAAATCGACTCGCTGGAGATTATGGGCGTGAACTCGGCCAGCTACCTGATATTTCCCAAGATCGTGGCGGTGGTCTTCATCTTTCCTTTCCTCTACATCATGAGTGTTTTCTTTGGTCTGCTGGGAGGAATGCTGACAGGTCCGCTGGTGGGAGTAGTTACCATTCCGGAATACATCGACGGTATTCAATGGCTATTCTACCCGTATTACGTTACTTTCTCCATTATCAAGTGCCTGGTTTTTGGGTTTCTCGTTTCGTCGGTACCTGCCTATTTTGGGTATTATGTGCAGGGAGGTGCGCTCGAAGTGGGAAAAGCCAGTACCAAGGCCGTTGTTAATACCAACATTCTGATCCTGTTTTTTGACCTTCTTCTAACACGTTTACTCCTTACATGATCGAAGTAAAAAATATATCAAAAGCGTTTGATGGCAACCAGGTCTTAAAAGATATATCCATCACCTTTGAGCCCGGAAAAACCAACCTGATCATCGGGCGAAGCGGTTCGGGAAAAACCGTATTGCTGAAGTCGATTCTTGGTTTGTTTGATATCGATCAAGGTGAGATCTGGTACAACGACCGCAACCTGGTGCAAATGAGCAACAAAGAGCGAAAACTGCTCCGAAGCGAAATTGGAATGGTTTTCCAGGGAGGCGCGCTTTTCGACAGTGTAAGCGTGGAAGGCAATGTCCGCTTTCCGCTCGATATGTTTACCAATATGAGCGGCCCCGAGAAAATAAAGCGTGTTCAGTTTTGCCTCGACCACGTGAACATCGACCGGCAGGCTTACAAACTTTATCCCAGCGAAATAAGCGGAGGGATGCAGAAACGTGTGGCCATTGCGCGTGCGATCGCCCTCAACCCGAAGTACCTGTTTTGCGACGAACCCAACTCGGGCCTCGATCCGGAAACATCTACAGTGATCGACCAACTGATCCAGGCTCTTACGAAGGAATTTCAGATGACCACCATCATCAACACCCACGATATGAACTCAGTAATCGAAATCGGTGAATCGGTTTTGTTTATCAGCAAAGGCGAAAAAGAATGGGTGGGCACCAACCGCGAAATCCTGGATTCGGGCAATCAAAAACTCGATGACTTTATTTTTGCCAACAAGCTGTATGCGCAAATGAAGAAGGGGAAGTAGAACTTACCTGATGATTAATATTATCTCAGCAGTTTTTCAACTTCTTTTTCCAAAATTTCCTCGCTACTGGGCCGGGGCGCGAATTTCATAGCCACCTTTCCTTGCTTATCCAATAAAACATAGTGTGGCACACCCTCAAATCCGAAGATATCCTTCAATTGTTTCTGTTCTTCATTGGTCAATAAAAAATGCTCTCCGTCAATACCTTCTTCTTTAATTGTATACCGCCAGCTGGCTTCGCTGCTTTGTACTCCCAAATACACAAAAACCACGTCTTTGCCTTTGAACTTTTCTTTTAGTTGTTTTGCATATGGCATCTCTGCCATACAAGGCTTGCACCATGGTCCCCAAAAATCAATATAAATCACATTGTTTTTATACTTCGTAACCAAATTCTGTAAAAAATCATTTTCACGCACTTTTGCATCAATATTGAAATCGGGATGCAATTCCGGATTTTCAACCAGCTTCTGTTCGTGGTTGAATTTACCCACCACTTTTGCCCTGAACTTATCATCTTCAATCAGCGAAAAATCAATCAGATACTTTAGATCATTGTACTTTCCATCTTCCAACATATAATACAGAAAACTTGACAATACAACATCTTTCGCAAATCCCGTTGTAGCTGTCTGGTAGTAATTAACAAAATATTTGTATCCTTTCTCAAAATCAGTATCCAAAAGCCGGTTATAAAACTGAAACGTATCGACCGGTATTTTTTTTCGCTCATATAAGTAATAACCTTCCAAGAAGTTGATGTAACTGCTGGTTTCAAAAAGTTCGTCTTCTCTAAAGTTCTTCATCGAATCAAGAAAATCAAAATACTCCGGTGGAACTAGGCTGTTATACCCATCCTTTGGCATTTCCATCTTATTTAGATAAGCATGAAATGCCGGATACTGAAACAAGATTGACCATATCCTGTATTTTAAATGATTTTGTGCCCAGCGTTTAAAATGTTCTGAAGTATTATTCATTGCATTGAAATCCGTCAATGCTTCGCCATACCTTCCAAGTTCGCGATCAAGGAACTGCCTCGCTTCTATTCCCGTATACTTTTTAAGAGAATCATTCAATGCCAAGTGATGAAAAACTGAATCTTCGCAATAAGCAAGAAATCCTGAGATATCCTTATTCATCCTTTCGGAGGTTCCTCTTACTTTCAAATGATCATATAAATCGCGGTAAGTTTCACTTATGTTAGAAATAAAGTCGTTATCAATAATAATGTGAACGGAATCTCCGGGAGCAATAAATACCGGAAACCTAGCTTCGTAACGAATCAAAATATTGGTTGCGTCTTCCAAATCCAATCTGAACCAGAATTTTCCAAAATTATCAATAGTAGGATTTAATTTTAATGCTTTTCCCGGAAACTGAGGAACAAGTATTTCTAGTGAATTATAGTCAGGTAAGTTATTAAAGCCGACGATCTCTCCGGTGACAATTGTTTTCTGGGTTTCATCAGATATCTCTGTTTTTCTGCATGATACCAAAACAAGGAGAGCAAAGAATGCTATGAGAGCTATTTTCATATTTTAGGTTTTTAGTGAAGATACAGTAAATAAAATTTTGTTCAACAGAAAATGCTCTCCAAATGATGTTTCCCTCTAATCAATTTCACGCTGCATTTTTTTTAAACATATTGAGGCTTCTACAAAAAGCAGGAATAAGAATTTGAACTGCGTTCTTCTGCCTATCTTTACTCCATGAACTACGAATGCCTGATTTGCCAGGTAAAAGCCCTGGAAAAACGAATGGACAAATACGAAATCGCAGAGGAGAAGCGAAACACACTGGTAAGTGAGCTGATCCAATCCATTGCCGGGATTGATCTAGACATCAGTTATTCTCCCGACATTTCGCGCAACATTATTGACGAACTGGAGAAACACTCCCCGATTTCCGATCCGTACAAAACCGAGAAAGAAGAAAGCAACCAGGAAATGCTGGCCCGCTACGATGGCTTCAAAGAAATGGTCAGCCAGGCTCCCGATCCGTTTGATACAGCACTACGACTGGCCATTGCCGGCAACATCATTGATTTTGGCCCCACACACCAATTTGATGTTTGGGGAACCATCGACCGCGTAATGACCAGCGATTTTGCCATCGACGATTCGGATCAGCTGCGGAAAGAAATTGCAAAGGCAAAGTCCGTTCTTTACCTGGGAGACAATTGCGGCGAAGTGGTGCTCGACAAACTTTTCCTGGAAACCATCCAGCATCCGAATGTCGTGTTTTCCGTTCGCGAGCGGGCCATTCTAAACGATGTAACCTTAAAGGAAGCCAAAGAAGTAGGTATTCCCCAGGTAGCAAAACTGGTATCGAACGGCGACCACGCTCCCTCCACCTTGCTTCACAGGGTTAGCCCGGAGTTTAAAGCAATGTATGATTCCGCCGACCTGATCATTTCAAAAGGAATGGGAAACTACGAAGGACTGATGGACCAGAACGATCCCCGCTTGTTTTTCCTGCTGATGATCAAATGCCCGGTTATCGGCAAAAAGATCGGCGCACAAAAAGGCGACTTTGTGATTAAACGTAGTACTTCCTGCTAAGAGTTAAACCCGCAAAAGCCTATTTTTTAGGAACCAGGGTCACCACCGGAATGATCATTTCTTCCATTGAAATGCCCCCGTGCTGAAAGGTATCCTTGTAATAATTGGCGTAGTAATTATAGTTATTCGGATAGGCAAAAAAATCGGTTCCCTGCGCAAAAATGTAGCTGGTACTTACGTTTCTTGACGGCAGGTAGATCTTTCGCGGATCGCGAATTTCAAATACGTTCTTCGACTTAAAATTAAGGTTCTTCCCCAGCTTGTAACGAAGGTTGGTATTTGTTTCCCTGTCACCAATCACTTTCACCGCATTATCCACCCGAATGGCTCCATGGTCGGTAGTGATAACCAGCCGGATATCGTTGTCTGCCAATTCTTTTAAAAGTTCCAGAATGGAAGAATTCCTGAACCAGCTAAGTGCCAGCGAACGATAGGCCTTTTCGTTGTTGGCCAGCTCACGGATCATGTCCATTTCGGTACGTGCATGCGAAATCATGTCCACAAAATTGACCACCATTACCGAAAGATCATTCTCCAGAATATTCTTCAGGTTATCGGTTACCCAACGTTCTTTGCGAACACCCGAAGCTTTTTCAAAATACAAACTCTCCTTCCGCCCGAAACGGGCCATTTGCTTTTGCAGTAAAACATCCTCGTTTCGGTTTTTATGGCCTTCGTTGTCATCGTCCTCCCATAACTGCGGATATACTTTCTCAATTTCCGAAGGCATCAGGCCAGCAAACATCGAATTTCGGGCATACATAGTTGCGGTGGGTAAAATACTGCAATACAGGTCTTCGGTTTGCGTACGGAAATACTCATTCACAACCGGGCTAAAGATGCGCCACTGGTCGTAACGCAGGTTATCGATCACCAAAACCAGTGTTTTTTTCTTTTGATCGAGTTGCGGAAAAACAACGTGCCTGAAAATATCGGTCGACAACATCGGCCGGTCGCCCAATTCCCTGTTAAACCAATCGGCATAATTGTCTTTTATGTAACGAAAGAAGGCTTTATTGGCATCTTCCTTTTGCATCGCCAGAATCTGGTCCATGGTCGAATCTTCCGACTCACTTAACTCCAGCTCCCAGTAAACCAGCTTTTTGTAGATCTCCTTCCACTCATCAAAACTAAGCCGGTCGCTTATCTCCATTCCGATCTGAGCAAACTGCATCTGGTATTTCGACGTGGTTTGCTGGGTTACCAAACGTTTCTGATCGATGTTCTTTTTCAGCGTTAATAAAATCTGCTTGGGATTTACGGGTTTAATAAGGTAGTCGGCAATTTTGGCCCCCACTGCCTCATCCATAATGTTTTCTTCTTCACTTTTGGTGATCATTACCACCGGAACATTGGGCGAAATTGCCTTGATGCGGGTCAGCGTTTCCAGCCCGGTCAAACCCGGCATGTTCTCGTCCAGAAAAATGATATCGAAATAACTACCACCTACTTTCTCAACCGCGTCAAGTCCATTTGTAGCTGTCTCCACTTCGTACCCCTTCTCTGTCAGAAACAGAATATGGGGGCGTAGCAGGTCAATTTCGTCGTCGGTCCAAAGTATACGTGGTTTATTCATACTCATTGTTTTATTATTATTCATGTAAAGATAGAAACAAAAAAAGTGCCGCTGAAGTATGGCATTAACAAAGTTTAACCACTTAATGGGTGAATAGCTTCGAGCCACCAGCTGTGAGCCGATAGCTGCTGAAATGTATCCGTCTGAAACTTGCGGCTAATTGCCGAGGTACACCTTTTTGTAGAAATCCATGTACTGGGTGATGTTCTTTTCGTTGAGGAAAATCCCAAAGTTTTCGTCGGAAATAAGAAAGTTCCGGTACTCGGCATTGCCCAGCGCGTCAAACAAACTACGGGTGCGAACCAGGTTACTGAAATACAAACGTCCTGTTTCCTTGTCTTTCATTCCTGAAATAATAACAAGTACACGGTATGCATCGAGCGCTTGCTCGGAAACAACAAAGTTTGAACCTGCAAAGTTATCGCTGTTGTAACGCTCAATTCCCTGGATAAAAGCAGCCTTGTCAATTCCTTCTGCCGGAATCACAAACACAACTCTGTGTGCTCCCTCCACTGCCGGATTATACGGGCCTTCCACATCCGTAACTTTTGCAGCCTCTTGTACTGCTCCGGTTGTTGGCTGAGTCACTGCCCCGGTACTTTGCGTATTCGACTGCGAACTACTGCTGCTTTGTTCTGAACTCCGTTGTGTATAATGCGCCCGGAAGAAGGTCATGTATTCATCCACTTTGTTCTTATCCATCAAAGCCTGCAGGTTTTCATCTGTTATTAGGAATGCACGGTAAGAAACACCTGTGAGCGAACCATACAGGCTCCGGGTGGTCAATACTTTCCGGAAATACGACAACGACTGATTCAGAGCCGGAATGCCATTTACCACCAGCAATTGGTACTCATCTATCTGTTTTATTTGCGTCCCCAAGTTCCAGGGCCTAAACTCCACACGGTTGAAATCAGAAAATTCTTTTAGAACCTGGCGCATTGAAACGCCCTTGTCTTTTACTGCCAGTACAAAGTTCTGCGTTGTATCTACCTGTGTATTGAACGTTCCGGGCAAAGCGGTACTTACACTCACAAAACGTCCTTTTTCCTTCAGCGCATTTGATTCGGCTTCGGCACGCGCCATCAATTCTTCCGGAGAAATATCCAGGCCATCGTCGGTAAAGTTCGAACGAATAAAGCGGCTGTAATTTTTCACAAAGAATTTCAGGTAATCGGCAATGGATTTCTCCGACATCACCTGTCGGTAGTTGGTGGAAGAAATCACAAAGTTCACGTAATCGATGTCCTGAAGCGATTTAAACACCGGCGCCCTGCGAATGATCGATCCGTGGTAGATCAACGCATTCTCTTTGTTTTGCATGGCACGTACCAATACAAATGCCGTGTTCTCGTTCAGGTTTTCGGTTTCAATATCATAATCAACCTTCGTATAATGGTCGATGTTGTAGTTGGCAATGTCAAATTTCAAACGGTTCAGATCGATCTTTTTCTCGTCCTTTCTCGGATAAGCAATCACAAAATAATGCAACAGATCTTCGTCGTACGAGAACTTGCCTCCAAACTCATCGTCAACATCTCCGTTGGCTAGCAATTCTTCGTTCTGAATTTCTTCGTTGATATACCCCATGTCCACCAGTTTCTGGTAATCGGCCAACGTACTGTCCTGGATCAATGTCAGAATTTCCTTTGCCAGCGGCGACGGTTCTTTTGCCGGGTATTTTTCAAGATAACCTTTCATCAGCAATTCAAACTGACTCATATCCGACTGGGTCCCCTTCGCAATCGCTTCCATAAAATCAATTTTTGGAATGATCACCGTGTCGGGCTTCATCTGTTTCATCTCCGAGGCCAGCGTTAAAACATTCCGGTACCGCCCTGCCTTGTAATTTCTGAATGTCTCCTGATACAGCTTGTTGAGGCTGTCGAGACGGGCCTCCATTTCCACAAAGAAATTCGGATTGAGCAGGAATTGCGCGTATTTGCTTTCCGGGTACTGCGAAATAATCAGGTTGCGGTAATAATCGGATTTGGCTTTATCGCCCATCAGCTCGTACAAGTCGTACAAATCAAAGTAAGCTGAAAGCAGGTAAATATTGGCAGGGTAGCGTTTGTTCAGGTCTTCAAACGATTCTGCCGAACGTGGATAATCTTCAAACTCGGCCTTAAATATTTTTCCGGCGTTGTAAAGCGCATCCCGGATCCGGTTATGCGAAACCTGCATCAGCGAATCGTTCAACGGAAGATCCTGCGTATAAAATTCTTTCTTCAGCGGGTCTTGCTCCCGTTGTTCTTCCTGCCGGGCCTCTTCTGCCACTTCGTCTTCTTCGCCCATCGAAACCGTGTTCTTGTTGGCACGCCGCCAATCGTCTTCCAATGGTCTTCGGCCCCACTGTTGCTGGAAAGTTACCCTTCCGTAAGAAATCGTTTGCGGATTGTAGAAATACCATCCGGTTCCACCCGCACCTCCCATTCCCATCCGGTAGCGGTTAGATCGGTAATAGCCCTGATCACGAGAGCCTTGCATCGCCAGGTTTTCCATGTTACGCTGGCGCTCCTGCTCTTCCTGCATCAAACGGGCAATCAAAGCCTCGCGCTCATTTTCCGGCATTTGAGCAACTTTCTGCAAACTATCCTGACGCTCCACCATCAACAGGTTATCCACCAGGCTGGTGAGACTTTTGTATCTTAATTCAACGTTTTTGTAATCCGGATAATTTTCATCTATGATGATCATGGCACTGTCGTAATAAGACTGGGCCCCGCGGTAATTCTGGTCTTCAAAATAAAGATTTGCCAGTGTGATCGCTGACAAAGCACGCTGGTACTGGTTTTTGTAACTCGCGGCCACCGAAAGACGGTAATTGTCCTTTCCGTCATCGCGGTTACCTTCCCTCATCAACAGGTTACCCAATGCATAGTAGATCTGGTCGCGAAAATCGATGTTCTTCTTATCACGCAGCATCTTGTTCAACTCCTTTTTAAGTTGAGTGATGTCGCCTTCACCTGAAAATATTCCTGCAGAATTGATCCGCGCATTAAATGCCATCGTGTAATCGGGACTGATGCGCGCCACCTGGCTGAATGTTTCCGATGCTTTATCGTTTTGCCCCATTTCCTGGTACAACTGCGCCACAATGTAGAGCAAACGCGCCCTTTCTTTTCTCCAGAACGTTTTGTTTACGGCAATGTCCAGCATTCGGATCGCTTCGCTGTAAGTGCCCTGTTTTTTATAATAATCGGCGGTGGCAAGTGCCAGTTCGCGTTCGTATTTCCGTGGAAAATCGTCGTAGCCCTGAATGGCCTGAATAACTTCGTTGGCCTCAATGTATCTTTCAAGTTGTGTATAAGCCCTGATCAGATAGACTTGCGCCATGCTGGCAGTCTCTTCCTTGGGATATTTACGAACTACGTACGAGAAATTATCGATGGCTGCAAAATAATTTTGTTGATAGAAGTATGCTCTACCCATCAGCAAATAGCTTTCGTCAACCCATTTGTTGAATTCTTCCTGGCTGGCAAACTCCTGGTACTTGCGAGAACCACCCCCTCTTTTCCGTTTAGGTTTTTTGGTCAAAGAATGAATTTCAACCAGCTTCGAGCATTTAATAACGGCATAATCCATATCGGATTTTACCATTTTAGCTGCTGCCGGATCATTTTCCTTAAAAATCGGAAGCACGTGCGTGTAGTCATCCTCAATGCGCGAATCGATGGTTTCGAGCCCCGCTTTTACACTCTCGTTGGCATTAAAGTAAATGTTGTACTTCGAGGTAACATTATGGTAAGCACGCGATGCCCGGGTATTCTTTTCGGTGGAACACCCTGCAAAAACCGCAACCAATAAAAGAAAAACTATGGTATGTAAAAAAAGTCTCTTCAAACAGGTATTTTATTTGCTCTAAGAATAAACTCCCGAAACATCAGATTATTGTTGATTACCATTATTTATTCTCATGACGGGTGCTGCAAAAATAAGAAAATTTGATTGCCTAAAAACCCCCAATACAATTCGGTTAAAAATACAGAAGAGATCTGCTCTAAATAAACAAATCTCTTCCGTTTGAAAGGCCTCCTTATCAGGAGAACTATTTCCTTGAAATTTTCACTTTTTTGGTAGGGGCCATTTGCAGGTTTCGCAGGTGTATCCGGTGTTTTACGGTTGCTGCAATTTCAGCAAAAGCCTTTCCGGTAATTGTTTCGGAGGCTGAAGCAACCGGGTTGCCGGAATCGCCTCCCTCGCGAATACTTTGCACAATCGGAATCTGTCCTAAAAACGACAGCCCCAGTTTGTCGGCCAGTTTTTTACCGCCGTCTTTACCAAAAATGTAGTATTTATTCTCCGGCAATTCTTCGGGCGTGAACCAAGCCATGTTTTCAACCAGCCCCAGCACCGGAACATCAATCGATTTACTTTTGAACATGCTGGCACCGCGCACCACATCGGCCAGCGCAACATCCTGCGGAGTGGTAACAATCACCGCTCCTGTAACCGGCACTGATTGTACCAGGGTAAGATGAATGTCACTGGTTCCGGGAGGAAGGTCGATCAGCAAATAGTCGAGATCGCCCCAGTTTCCTTCTGAGATCAACTGCTTCAGAGCATTTGAAGCCATGGGCCCGCGCCAGATAATGGCACTTTCAGTATCCACAAAAAAACCAACCGAGAGAAATTTAACGCCGTATTTTTCCAGCGGATTGATCATCTCGCGACCGTCAATTTTGATTCCTGCCGGGCGGTCACCCTCAGCACCAAACATTTTCGGTATTGAAGGTCCAAAAATATCGGCATCCAATAAACCAACTTTAGCTCCTGAGTTTGCCAACGCAACTGCCAGGTTTACCGAAACCGTTGATTTACCAACACCACCTTTCCCGGAGGCGATGGCGATGATATTTTTTACGTTTGGAAGAACCGGGCGCTCCATATCGTGGATATACTTCACCGCGATATTGTCTTCAATCTCCACTTCCTCTCCCACATAGGTTTTGATCGCTTTCTCACATTCGAGGATCAGCGCTTCGATATTTGGATCATCGCTTTTCTGAAAAACCAGGGAAAAACTTACGCGTTGTCCGGCAATCCGAATTTCCTGTGGCATTTCAAGCGCAACAATGTCTTCATTACTTCCCGGGTATTTTACCGTGCGCAAAGCATCGGTAACATTCTTCGGGACAATTAACTTTCTTGGTATTTCAGCCATTTTTAAATGATTCTTATGTTCTTATGTAATCGTAAAACCATGCAAAAGTAACAATTGCCTTATAAAAACACCTGGATGGGTGAATTGTTTTCAGCAAGAATATTCTAACCATTTGTTCAATACTAAAACATATAAAGATCTTACTGAACAGTAACAATCCCTTTCCCTTTCGCCAAAAATTCACCAATTATACAAGCATCAGACACGCCGCTCTCCTTCAGATCAATTACCAGTCTTTCGGCCTCAGCCGCAGGCAGTGCGATCAGTAAACCACCCGAAGTTTGCGCATCGCACAGCAAAAGCCGGTCAGTTCGCGAAAGGTTTCCAAAATCAACATATTCAGACACAAAACTGAGGTTATTGTGCGATCCTCCGGGAATGACTCCCGCCACTGCCAGATTTTTCACTTCGGGCAAAAAAGGCACTTTGTCGTACCACACCGTTGCATCACACAACGATCCGCTTGTCATTTCCTTCAAATGCCCCATCAAACCAAAACCGGTAACATCAGTACAAGCATGAACCGAATATTTCTTCATCACATCGGCAGCGGTTTTGTTTAAGCTCATCATTTGCCGGCTTACCATTTCCCGTAGCTGATCTTCCACCATTCCGCGCTTTATTCCTGTTGACAGGATGCCGGTTCCCAGCGGTTTGGTCAGCACAAGTTTATCGCCAGGTTGCGCACCGGTATTTTTCAAAATCTCGGCCGGGTGAATTGTCCCCGTCACCACCATCCCGAATTTAGGCTCCGGATCTTCGACTGTGTGTCCGCCCAAAACCGGAATTCCGGCTTCAGCGGCTTTGTCCTGCGCACCTTTCAGAATTTGCTCCAGCGTTTCCATCGGAAGCGTATCTTCGGGAAAGCCGACTATATTCAGCGCAAAAACCGGTTTGGCCCCCATGGCATAAATATCGCTTAAAGCGTTGGCAGCGGCAATCGCCCCAAAATCATACGGATCGTCTACAACAGGTGTGAAAAAGTCGAGCGTTTGAACCACCGCAAGCTCATCGCTGATCCGGTAAACAGCTGCATCGTCGGAAGTTTCGGTTCCGACCAGCACATTTTTGTCGATTACCGGCGCCAGGTTTTTCAACACTTTTTCGAGGTTTTGCGGACGAATTTTACAGGCGCAGCCCAATCCATGCGTATAATGCGTCAGTTTAATTTCTTTCTGAAAAGATTTCCCTGCTAAATGCTGGCCCTCCTCTTTTGGAAGCAACTGTTTCACCGTTTCAATGATTTCATCTGCTGCCTGTTTTATTTCCTGCATGGTAGTTCCTCTTCCTGTTGACAGACGAATCGTTCCCATTGCAAATTCAATCGGAATATGCATGGCCTCAAGTACCGCTGAAACATCCACACTTTCGGCATGGCAAGCGGCTCCTGCTGATGCAGCCACTCCCTCCAAACGATCGATCAGGGTGTTGGCTTCCACTTTTGGAAAAGAAACACTCAACGTGTTGGGTAGGCGTAAATCGTAATGTCCGTTTATTTTTAGCGATGGGATGGCATCTTTTAGCAGTTTTTCGAGGTAATCACGAGTGCTCTTGTAGTGATCGATATTTTCGTTTAGGTTTTCCGCAGCTAACTGTGCTGCCGCCCCTAACCCAACAATTTCCAATACATTTTCGGTACCCGCCCGCAAGTTTTGCTCATGATCAGCGCCGTGAATCAACTTCTCCAACTCAACGCCGCTACGAATATACAAAGCCCCGATTCCTTTGGGAGCATACAGTTTGTGCCCGGCAATACTCAGCAAATCAACACCTAGCTCATTCACATTTACCGGAATTTTCCCCAGCGACTGTGCCGCATCAGTATGAAAAATGATACTGTGCCTGCGGGCAATTTCAGAAATTTCTCGGATGGGCTGAATCGTCCCCACTTCGTTGTTGGCGTGCATCACACTAATCAGAATGGTTTCAGGGCGAATGGCGGCTTTTAGTTCTTCGAGCACAATCACTCCGTCTTCATCCACCGGAACCGTGGTAATTTCAAAGCCGTTTTTTTCGAGGTAGCGGCAAACTTCAAAAACCGCGGGATGCTCCACCGCTGACGTTATAATATGATTGCCGCGATGTTTGTTCGCCATCGCCACACCCTTGATTGCGTAATTATTGGACTCGGTTCCGCCGCTTGTAAAAACAATCTCTGCCGCCGAACAGCCAATCAAATCAGCCAGTTGAGCGCGTGCCTTTTCTACCGCCAGTTTTGTCTTAACCCCATACGAGTGTACACTCGAAGGATTTCCAAAAAAATGTTCGAGATAAGGCCGCATGGCATCTGCCACCTCTTTGGCAATGGGGGTGGTGGCGTTGTAATCAAGATAAATAGGTTCCAAAACAGACTATATTTTATTCAACAATCCTTTAATTATTTCAGCATTTTCGGCCGGATCATCCTTTTCCAGCTCCACCCCCAGAATCTTCTCCGGATCACGCTTCAAAGAGCCGTAATCGTAGCTTTTATCGTAATAAAGCAATGTCAGCGAAGCTACTTTTTCAAGGTCGCCGGTTTCCAATGCCTTCAATGCTTCAGCAGTTACCGCCCCTCCCAGCCTTTTCCGGATCTTTTCAATCATTTCCTTTAGCAGGGGTTTCTCAAACAATCCGTACTCCTTCACCAGTCTTTCCTCTCTGAAAGGCTTCGGAATGTAAATTTTTATGAGCGGTGCTTTACAAATCTGCTGATACAAAGGATCCGGAATGCCAATCTGCCCCAGCTGACGGCTTTCGTCTTCCACCCAAACAGTTTGATTGAAATCGAATTTTTGCCAAACATCTGCGAGGCTGTTTTCGAATTGTTCGTTGCTTGGCTGTTCTTTCTGCCCCAGCGAACCAAAAGCTGACCCCCGGTGATGAGCTACGGCTTCAATATCGAGAAACTGTTCTCCCTGATTTTTCAGAGTCTGAAGTATTTCGGTTTTTCCACTGCCGGTATAGCCTCCCAACACAACCATCTTCACCGGACGCGAAAACTGTTCACGAATGTATTTCCGATAAGCTTTGTAGCCGCCTTTGAGGATATATACCTCAAGTCCGGCAGTTTCAAAAAGCCAGGCCATGCTCGCAGAACGCATTCCGCCGCGCCAGCAATGAACCAGAATTTTCTTATTTCGGGCACGCTTTTTTGCCTCCCGCACAAAAGTTGACATTTTGGGGCCCACGAAATCGAGCCCCAGCAGTACCGCACTTTCTTTTCCGCCAATTTTGTACTTGATTCCGACCTGACGACGTTCTTCGTTGTCAAAAATAGGAATGTTAAATGCGCCGGGAACATGCGCCAGTTCGTATTCGGCCGGCGACCTGACATCAATCAAAGGAATCGAATCAGTTAACGGGAGTAAATCTTCAATGGAAAGGATTTTTGGCATCTTGCTGATTTGCCCTCAAAGGTAGAAAATTAACAAAGTCATTGTCCTTTTAAGGGCTTCACAAATCAAGTTCCTTTGCCGGATCCCAGAATCGTTCCTGAAAATTCAGAATCTGGTCGTCTTCAATTTTGAACCCTTCGGCTTCGAGTAATTCCTGCATGGCATTGGGGCTGTCGAAATGATGTTTTCCGGTAAGTAATCCGTTTCTGTTCACCACGCGGTGCGCGGGAACATAATCAGGCGATGTATGACTGGCGTTCATGGCCCAGCCTACCATACGCGCTGACCCGCCGGTTCCCAGGTAACGGGCAATTGCTCCATAGGAGGTTACCCTACCCGGAGGTATTTGCTTTACCACTTCGAAAACCTGTTGGAAAAAATCACTCATCCCTTTTAGATTTTACTCTCTTGCTGAGCGGCCAAAACTGCGGTACTCGTCTTTTTCAATTTCAACATCCGGCTCCAGAAATTCGCCGGTGTCAAGCCTGAAAGCGATATACTTGATTTTAATTCCACGATCGAGCCACTGTTTTTCATAGAAAGTCCGGATTCGCAGTGTGTCGTCCAAATGTTCCCACTCATAAACATCGTCGGTCTCTGCCAAAATCTCAAACCTATTCAGCTTTACCAGCTCGCGGGTATAATTGTACTGAAAGTTACTGTCGGTTTTCAGATGAACGATTCCGCCGGGCTTCAGAAACTCCCGGTATTTATTCAGAAAGGTAGTTGAGGTAAGACGTTTACGTGTCTTTTCCATTTGCGGATCAGGAAAAGTAAGCCAGATTTCCGCCACTTCACTCGCACCATAAAACTGTGTGATCTGCTCGATATTGGCACGCAAAAAGCCAACATTGGTTAAACCCTGCTCCTTAGCCAGTTTGGCCCCTCTCCAAAGCCGGGCGCCTTTTATATCGACGCCCATGTAGTTCACGTCCGGATTTTTTGCAGCCAGGGCCACGGTGTATTCTCCTTTGCCACAACCCAATTCCAGGATCAGCGGGTTGTCATTCTTAAAAAATTCCTTCCCCCACTTTCCTTTCAGCTGAAAATCGTTGTGTTCTACCACGTTAAACGGAGCCTGAACCACATGTTCGAAGCTCAACAACTCGTTAAACTTTAAAAGTTTTCCTTTTCCCACTTTTATTTATCGTTACTGCTATTTCTTGGTTGATTCAATTTTGACGGCTAATTTTTAACCCTTTCGATACGGACACCCACATCGCTGATCCCTTTCAACACATTTTCCCGCATTCCCTGCTGAAGCGTGATCGTATAATTTCCCGAAGAAGGGAAAAAAATGTTACGCCGGTACAAAACCTCGCGCGTTTTTAATCCGCCCATTCCTTCTCCCATCCATTTTCCGGAAGGCTCGGCCAGCGTAATTTCAAACTTATCTTCTACTGATTTTCCGTCCGGTTCTTCGATCGTTACAAACAGCCACAAATTGCTGTAGTTGTAGTTTACGTCGTTTCTGACGTTGATGTAAAGATCAAAATTATGTGTGGTGTCGGTCACCGGTATTTCAAACACCGCCAGAGAGTCTTTGTTCCAGCTGCGCTGATCGATTTCCTTGTATGTTTCGTAAATAATTTTTGGCTGACAGGCAGCTAGCCAACACAAACAAAAAGCAGCCAGCGCCCACTGAAAAATCTTCTTCATCTATCTCCCGTTATTTCGGTTTGGATTCCTCCCTTTTCTATTTCTTTCTCCTGAATCGCTCGTCGGCCCGCCTTCTCTTCGATGGGAACGTTTATTCCGGCTTTTCTTTCTGCTCTGCGGTTTATCAAAACGATTCAAATCTTCCTGCCCCACCACATTATGAAACGTATCTTCCTGCTTTGTATTATTCTCGTAACGCTCCGTTACCAGTTTTTCCGGTTTCCGTCCCTTCCGGTTCATCCGAATCACTTCCTTCACACGTTCAACCGGGACTGCCACCAGGCTTGCCGGACCATCTCCCCTTGGAGAATACCAGTAAATACCCGTGAAAATATCGGCTTTCAGGTAATAGTAGGATGCCTTTTCGGTTTCAAGCGGCACATTGGTCGGCGGAAAGTCTTTCTGTGCATCGATGTAGGCATCCACCTCAAAATTCAGGCAGCACTTGAGTTTGCCACATTGCCCGGCCAGCTTTTGCGGGTTCAGTGAAATTTCCTGGTAGCGCGCCGCATTGGTGGTTACCGAAATAAAATTAGCCATCCAGGTAGAGCAGCAAAGTTCGCGTCCACAAGGCCCGATTCCACCAATACGGCCGGCTTCCTGCCGCGCACCAATCTGCTTCATTTCGATGCGGATGCGAAACGTGTCGGCCAAAACTTTAATAAGCTGCCTGAAATCGACACGTCCGTCGGCGATGTAATAAAAAATAGCTTTGGTTTTGTCGCCCTGGTATTCCACATCCCCGATCTTCATGTCCAGGTTCAGGTCTTGTACCAGTTGTCTCGACCGGATCATGGTTTGGTGTTCCTGCGCAATGGCTTCTTTCCATTTTTCAATATCTACCTGCTTGGCAATCCGGTAAATCTTCCGGAGTTCGCCGTTGTTCAGCGTAACCCGGTGACGCTTCATCTGGTCGTACACCAGCTCGCCTTTTAAAGAAACCACACCGATATCGTGTCCCGGGCTTCCTTCAACTGCCACCAGATCCCCTACCTTTATTTTCAGGTTATTGACATTCCGGTAGTAATCTTTGCGGGTATTTTTAAACCGGACTTCCACAATTTCGTCACCCTGAACCACCGATTTAATATCGGCGAGCCAGTCTGTAACATGCAATTTAGCACAACATACGTTATCCGATTTGCAGACTCCTCGTTCTATGGTATTCACTTCCGGCATAGTAACTTTCTATGTTTAGTTTCTTCCTTTAGGCTTGGCATACATACACAAAAATAACGATTAATACCATTTGAACCGGAAATGCCAACTATTTTGAACGAATCTATGCCGAATTAGCGCTTTATCAAGCGCACCATCCTCAAGGCAGTATCCAGAAATACGATGCGCGGATTGCCGTTCATCCCGATGTGCTGAATGCCCAGTTCAAACTCTTTGGCGAAGGGCACAATGTTTCTTTCGTTGATAAACGGAGCAAACTTTTTCCCCCATTCCATTTCTTCGCGGTTCATGTAAGAGAGTTCTCTGCACTTCAGGTTCGAAATAAAATATTCGCGCACCAAACGCAGTGAAGCGGCAAAAAACGCCTTTTGCTTATCACGCCCGATGCCGGCCATCTCGTCGGCCCAAGTGATCAGTTCACTCACTTTTCGGGCATAGGCAAAACGCATCATCTCCTGAAATTTCAGCAGGTAGAAGCGCTCATCTTCGCCCGGATTGAGGTAGCTAAGTGCCCGGATGTAACTCCCCGAAGCCAGGTGCACCGCATCGGGAACAATCTCCGGGTCGATCCCTTCTATTTTTAACAAGGCCTCTTCAATGGCCTCGGCTTCAATAAACGGAAACTTTACCAACTGGGAACGAGAACGGATCGTTCCGATCAGGTCTTCTTCGTTTTCAGTGATCAGCAAAAAAAGTGTTTTGCTGGGCGGCTCCTCGATCATTTTCAGCAGCTTGTTGGAACAGGCCACATTCATTTTGTCGGCCAGCCAGATAATCATCACCTTAAATTCCGACTCAAACGACTTTAGGTTCAGTTTGCGAAGGATCGACTCACTTTCGCGTTCGTAAATCTCGCCCTGTGCATTGCCGGCATCAATGTGGTGCAACCAATCGCCCAGGGTAAAATAGGGCGACTGCAGGACTTTCCCGCGCCATTGCGGCAGGAAATCGTCGCTCACCGGCTTGTTCAGGTTTTTTGCATTGAAAATCGGAAATACAAAATGCAGGTCGGGATGCGCCAGTTTTTGGTACTTGTGGCACGACGGGCAAACTCCACACGAGTCCCCATCGGTGCGGTTCCGGCACGATATATACTGGGCATACGCCAGCGCCATGGCCAGCTTTCCTGTTCCCGACTGCCCGGCAAACAACTGTGCATGGCTGATTCGCTGCTCCTTTACCGAGCGGATCAGCCGCTTTTTGATTTTGCTTTGTCCTACAACGTCTTTAAAAAACATAGAGCCAAAAATAGCACTTTATGTCGGTTGGATTGAACATTGAGCGTTGAATATTGGAAATTTATGCACGAACGATTTTAAAAAATTCTACCGCAGTGTTACACAGAGAAAGATCAGAGAACGGCAAGTATTGGCAGTCATTGGGCATTCAATGAAAATGCGAAAATGCATGAATGCTTTAATGAGAGAATGAGCAGCGAGCCATCTGCCACGAACCACGAGTAGTTGGTCACTAGATATTCATTGTTTGTTATTGATTATTTGAAATCCAGTCCTTTCTTCCCTGAACACTGCGACTTGTGTCTTGAAGCTGAAGGACTGATGGATCGAAGGACAGAAAGATTTAGTGGTCAGTCACAGTAAACAGTTTAACAATTTTACAATTTATCAGTCTAACAGTTTCCTCCATTTATCGTCAAATTCGAACCTTCCAATATTCTAATCCTCCAACCCTCCCTAATCTACTTTACCCAAACATTAAATTCATTTGGCCTTGAAATCAGCACTGTTATGGCGTTGCATTAATTCTTATCTTTGAATGATTTTCAAGAAATTATTAAAATAAAATACGATGCAAACAATTAACAGCTACGACTTTAAGGGCAAAAAAGCACTTATCCGTGTTGACTTCAACGTTCCTTTGAACGAAAATTTTGTCATTACCGATGACACCCGAATCAAAGCAGCGCTTCCAACCATTAAAAAAGTAATGGAAAGCGGTGGTTCTCCGGTGATTATGTCGCACTTTGGCCGTCCGAAAAACGGTCCGGAAGATAAATTTTCAATGCGTCACTTGGTTGGTCACTTAAGTGAATTACTGGGTGTTGAAGTTAAACTCGCTCCCGACTGTGTAGGTGCAGAAGTAAAAGCGATTGCTGATGCGCTTCAGCCCGGAGAAGTGTTGCTTCTGGAAAACCTTCGCTTCCATAAAGGAGAAGAAAAAGGTGATGTAGAGTTTGCAAAACAGCTGGCTGACAACGGCGACTGCTGGATCAACGATGCGTTTGGAACAGCTCACCGCGCACACGCATCAACAGCTGTTATAGCCCAATTTTTCCCGAACGACAAAATGTTTGGTTACCTGATCGAAAGTGAAGTTGAAAGCCTCGACAAAGTGGTAAAAAACCCACAACGCCCGTTAACTGCGATCATGGGTGGTGCAAAAGTTTCATCGAAAATTACTATCATCGAAAACCTGTTGAGTAAAGTTGACAACCTGATTTTGGGTGGTGGTATGACTTACACTTTTGTAAAAGCCAACGGTGGCGAGGTAGGTGACTCCATTTGCGAAACTGATTTCCTTGAAACTGCCAAAAACATTGAGAAACTGGCCAAAGAAAAAGGGGTTAACCTGGTAATTGCTACCGATGTTGTGGCAGCTGACGCATTCAGCAACGACGCCAATACCCAGGTAGTTGCAGCCAACGCTATTCCGGAAGGATGGCAAGGTTTGGATGCAGGTCCTGAAAGCGTTGCCAAAATGAAGGAAGTAATCGAAAACTCGGGAACCATTCTATGGAACGGTCCTGTGGGAGTTTTTGAAATGGAAACCTTTGCTGCCGGAACAAAAAAGGTAGGTGCAGCCATTGTGGAAGCCACCAAAAAAGGTGCTTTCTCGCTGGTAGGTGGTGGCGACTCGGTTGCTGCGGCTAACCAGTTTGGCATTGCTCCGGGAGTTTCGTACATCTCAACTGCCGGTGGTGCACTGCTTGAATACCTCGAAGGAAAAGTTCTTCCGGGTGTAGCAGCTGTTCGCGGCGAATAAGCAATCAACCAAAAAAATATAATAAAACCCGGTTTGTCCGTCAGCTGACGTACAGACCGGGTTTTTTATTTTCAGGCTTTTCATCCCTCGTCGGAGTTAGAAAAAACTTCCTAACTTTAACTAAAAAATGGCAAACAAATCAAACCTTGTCGACGAGCGCTTCCCCGTTTTTAACTGTGCCCAAACAGTATTTAGCCTGTATGCCGCAGACCTGGGACTTCCTGAAGAAACAGCCCTGAAAATTTCGAGCGGATTTGGCGGCGGAATGAATTGCGCCGAAACCTGTGGTGCCGTTACCGGAGCGTACATGGTAATTGGCATGCAACACGGAAATGCAGTTTCAGAGCCCGAGGCAAAAGCTGCAACCAAACAGAAGATCCTGGAGTTTAACCAGCGCTTCAAAGCTGCCTACGGGAGTTTGATTTGCAAAGAATTAACGGGTTACGATATTTCTACTCCCGAAGGAAACGCAGCAGCAAGCGCCGAAGGTGTGTTTCAGAAAAAATGCCCGCTCTTTGTAAAAGCCGCCTGCAACATCCTGGACGAACATTTTTAATTCGTTTAAACCCATTGATTTATCGATTGTTTCAAAACATATAACTAAAACAAAGAAGATATGAAGAGTAATGTTGGCACAACGGATCGACTGATCAGGATAATCGCCGGATTGATCGTAGCTATTGCAGGTGTAATTTTTGACAGCTGGTGGGGCTTAATCGGAATTATTCCGCTGGCAACCGGGCTTTTCAAATTTTGTCCGCTTTACCTGCCGTTTAAAATATCGACCACAGAAAAAGACAGTTAACGCTTTGTACAACAAATAAAAATGCCATCAACCCTTTGTCTGATGGCATTTTTATTTGCCCCCTTTTTAAACAGAACTTTAGGTAATTCGAGGCGAAATTATCAACTTTAACCACGCTTAAAACTAAAATTATCCATGCGTTCCACGTTAAAAGTAACTGTATTGGCTGCCATTGTCTTGCTACTGGCAAATAGCTGCAAACAAGTCCCAAAAGATTCGAACCTTATGGTTATCAAAGAAATAAATACCGACTGGACATTTAAACAAGCCGATAAAAACGAATGGATGCCCGCCAAAGTGCCCGGAACGGTACATACCGACCTGATGGCTGCCGGGAAAATTGAAGATCCTTTTTACCGCCTCAACGAACTGGATCAGCAATGGATCGATAAAGTTGACTGGGAGTACAAAACAACTTTTACCATTGATGACAATTACCTCGACCGCGACAATATTGCCCTCGATTTTAAAGGCCTTGATACTTATGCCGATGTTTTTCTGAACGGGGAGAAAGTGCTTTCGGCCAACAACATGTTTCGCGAATGGCAGGTAAATGTTAAAGAACAACTTACAGAAGGCGAAAATGAACTTCGTATTTTGTTTCGCTCGCCCATTACCGAAGGGCTCAAGAAATACGACGCCAACGGTTTTGTGTATCCCGGGGCTGAAAACGACCAGGCAGAACGCGGACAGGTTGAAGACGGGAAAAAAGTAAGCATTTACACCCGAAAAGCAGGCTATCATTTTGGATGGGACTGGGGTCCACGCCTGGTTACAAGCGGCATTTGGCGGCCGGTTTATCTTAAAGCCTGGGACAATGCAATTATCGAAGATTTGCGAATAGTTCAGAATGAAATTTCCGAAGAGAAGGCAACTTTCACCGCTGTTTTTGAAATCTCCTCTAATAAAAAAAGAAAAGCAACACTGGCCATTGCCAACGAAGGAACTACGCTGGCCACACAAACAGTCACCCTTAATGAAGGCAAAGCGAAATACCAGCTCGATTTCGAAATTGCCAACCCGCAATTGTGGTGGACCAACGGTTTGGGAGAAGCGCATTTATACAATCTCTCCGGAAACCTGGAGGTTGGCGGAAGAAAAGAAAATAAAAACACGCGCATTGGCATCCGCACCCTCGAACTGGTTCGCGAAAAAGACGAGGAAGGCACTTCGTTTTACTTTAAGCTGAACGGGCATCCGGTGTTTATGAAAGGCGCCAACTACATTCCAAACGACGTTTTTCTGCCGCGTGTAAGCAACGAAAACTACAAAACCGTGGTTGAAACCGCCAAAAACTCAAACAACAACATGTTACGCGTTTGGGGAGGCGGTATCTACGAAGAAGATATTTTTTACGATCTGTGCGATGAAAACGGAATCCTTGTGTGGCAGGATTTTATGTTTGCCTGCGCCATGTTTCCGAACGATGCCGATTTTCTTGAAAACATAAAACACGAAGCCATCGACAACGTGAAACGACTGCGCAATCACCCGTCAATTGCCTTGTGGTGCGGAAACAACGAAATTCTGACTGCCTGGAACACCTGGGGCTGGAAAGCACAAGCCGAAAAACAAGGCGCCGATGTACCGGAGAAAGCATGGCAGGCTTATGTCGATATTTTCCACAAAACCTTGCCGGATGTGGTGACAGAACTCGATCCGCAAAGAAGCTACTGGGGTTCCAGCCCGTCGTCGGGTCTGGGAGTACAAGCCGACCTGGTGAACGGCGACGAACATTTCTGGGGCGTTTGGTGGGGAAAAGAACCTTTTAGCACCTACGCCACGCACCTGGCCCGTTTTATGAGTGAATACGGCTTCCAAAGCTTTCCTGAAATGTCCACCGTACGAAAATATGCCGTGCCGGAAGATTACGACATTTATTCCGAAGTGATGAAATCGCACCAGCGCTCGTCCATCGGCAACGGAACCATTGAATATTACATGCTGAAAGAATACAAACACCCAAAGGATTTTGAGTCGTTCCTGTACGTAAACCATGTGTTGCAGGCCGATGGAATCAAATTCGGACTGGAAGGCCACCGCCGTGCCATGCCTTATTGCATGGGAAGTTTGTACTGGCAAATTAACGACTGCTGGCCGGTTGCGTCGTGGAGTTCTACCGACTATTACCAAAAATGGAAAGCACTTCAATATTCAGTAAAAAAGGGATTTAGCCAGGTATTGGTTAGCCCGTACGAAGAAGATATCAAGTTCAAAGTGGGTATTGTCAACGACCGCCTGGAGCCTGTTAGAGCAGAGCTTCGCATGCGCCTGGTCGATTTTAACGGCAAAGTGATCTGGGAAGAAGCTTCACTTCTTGACCTCCCGGCCAATTCGAGCGACGATTATTTTGATGTGAACCGAAACGAATTTCGTTTCAAATACCGCAAAATGTTAGATGAAATGGTTTTTGTAGCCGAAGTTCTTGAAGACGGAAAAGTTCTTTCGCACAACAAGTACTATTTTGAACCTTTTAAAAATCTGAAAATCAAAAAACCAACGGTTGAGTACACCATTCAGAAATCGGAAAACGGATTTGATATTACATTGACAACCGATAAGCTGGCTAAAAACGTGTACCTGCAAATCGGCGATGAAGAAGGGTTCTTCTCCAATAACTATTTTGACCTGCTACCTAACGAAAAAATCAGCGTGAACCTGAAAACCGGTATTTCAGAAGAAAAATTAAACGAAGTATTCACCGTACGAACTTTAGACGACGCATTTTAAAACAATTACCCGATCGTCCGTAATAAAGGAGATCTTTACATACAAAAACAGCCATGAAAATTTTAGCCATTCTTTTAGTTCTATTCAACTTTCTGATCCCGGGAAAACCGGCTCCCAAAGCCGGAGTTTATCTTGAAAAAGGCTCTGAACTTATCGCCTATCAATCTGCGGGAGAAAACGGGAAAGTTGTTTTTCATCACCTGGATGCCGGCAGCTACCGGATGTCGCTTACCTTTCCGAAACAGGACGGGAAATTTTTAAAAGACAAACCCAAAAGCCGCACACAGACAAAGGCCGCTTACAACCCCCGTAAGAAAACCTACTACTACCAGGGAGAAGAGGGATACTTTGCCGTTCGTTTTTCGGATCTCTCCAAGGTAAAAAGCGAGAATTTTCACGCTTCGTTCAGCGAAGAAAAAGATGAGAATAACACCTTTGTTGTAGTAACAAAGTTTGGAGCCCACCAAAAAAATGCGTCCATTGGTGTTTCTGTGCGGGCAATCACAGCCACTCAGTTCAAAAAAGCGGCAGACAAGGCAGGACAGGACATATCTACACTTTAGATCCCGGATAACAAGTAACAAAATGCTGTAACATTCTACTAAATATAGTAACTTGAACAAGAGCCACGTTGGATAAAGTATAAATTTGCAGAGCAATAATATTTATTATGATCAAGTCGGCGTTTCTACTTCTCCCCATGTATGTAACCTTAATGTGGGCACTGGTATTTTTATTCCAGAAAAAACCGCGGATCATGGCCAATAAATCGCTGGGCTTGTTTATGCTGGCGGCTTCCGTTTTATACGTTACACATACCTTTTTCTTCTTTCAGTCGTACCATATTTATTCCTTTTTAGAAAGCGTTTATCTCCTGGCACTTCTATCCATCTGTCCTCTTTTCTTTGCTTATATTCTGCTACTTACTGCCAACAAAATAAAATGTGCACATTACTTCATCCATTTTATACCGGCCATACTTTTTAGCCTGGCATCGCTGCTATTCACTTTCTATCTCAGCCCAGATCAGCGAGTTGACTACGTAAAAGATGTACTGATAGAAAGAAACCTTAAAGACTTGAACCTGGCTACACTCCCCGGATTTAAAGGCCTTATTCTTTTGATTGTAAGAATCATTTTCATCGGACAGGTAATGATCTATCTTCTCGTCGGGATTCGGGTTACCAACAAACACAACAAGCGCTTAACCGAATTTTACTCGAACACCGAAGGAAGAAGCGTGCAATGGCTCCGTCACATTAGCATTGTTATGCTCATCGTTGCGACCCTTGGAATTTTCTTTGCCGTTGTAGGACGCAGTTATTTTGCCAAAAACGAAATTTCTCTGCTGTTCCCTTCACTCGTTTTCAGTACTGTTTATTTTCTCATCGGATTTTACGCAAACCAGCAAATACTTATCTCAGACGAGCTAGCTGAAGTAGTGAATCATACTACCAACGAGCACGAGGCATTGGGAGATTCGCACCAGGAGCTACTCAAGGGCAAGTTGCTTACGTTGTTTGAAAGCGAGAAGATTTACCGCCTTTCAGACCTTCGCATCACCACTATTTCAGAAACGCTGCAAACCAACCGTACTTATATTTCGCGGCTGATAAACGAAGAATTTGGGGTTAATTTCAACGAGTTTGTAAATAAGTACCGGGTAGAAGAGGCCGAGGCTTTGCTCCGCAGCAAAGAGCACGCTTTTTACACGCTCGATTACATTGCTGAAAAATCGGGCTTCGGATCAACCAATTCATTTACCCGGGCGTTTAAAGATTGCAAAGGGGTAACTCCGGGCACCTTCCGCAATAACCTGAAAAAAGCATGATTTCCGGTCACCACCAAATCTCCTGAACTGTACTCAAAAATATGCATTTTACACAAAATCAATGGCTTCGTGACCTTTTTGTGATACTTTGTTGTTACTGTTGTAGCAACAAACGAAAAGTATCATGGACAAGGTTTTGTTAATTGAAGACGATCCGCACATCGGCGAACTGGTCAGCATTCATTTAAAGGATTTGAATTGCGAAGTGGACATTTCAACCGACGGGCGCGAAGGCTACGAAAAAGCCAGTACCGGCAACTACAGCCTGATTATACTGGATTTGATGCTTCCCGGAATGGACGGATTGGAAGTTTGCCGTCAGCTCAGGGCCGACAAAATTCGTACGCACATTCTGATGCTTACCGCCAAATCAGAGGAAATTGACAAAGTATTGGGACTGGAAACCGGTGCCGACGACTACCTGACAAAACCCTTTAGCGTGCGCGAGTTTATTGCCCGCGTGAAAGCAATACTCCGCAGACTGAACGCTCTCAGTAACGACGAAGAAAAAAATCAGTCAGAAAGGATAAGCATTGATGAACTGAATATTGACCTGATCAAACGAAAAGTACTGCTAAAGGGCGACCGGCTCGAACTCACGCCCAAAGAGTTTGATTTGCTGGTGCTTCTGGCACAAAAACCAGGTAGAGTATACAGCCGAACCGATCTGTTAAACACTGTCTGGGGATATAACTTCAACGGCTACGAACATACCGTAAACTCTCACATCAACCGCCTGCGGTCGAAAATTGAGCCCGACATCAACCATCCAAAATACATACTAACCAGTTGGGGAGTGGGTTATAAATTCAACGACGAATTATAAAAGATCATGAGCACAAAAAGTAAAATATTCAACAGCCTGTACTGGAAAATATCCGGTATATTTTTGGTTTTCACCATTTTGCTGACCATCATTTTCATCTACATTTCTGTGATATTCTCTTCGGAATACAACCAGGAAGCGCAACAAAAAATCAACGGAGAAATTGCAGCGGGGGCTATCAAGGAAGTTTCCCCGATTTTTGTGGATGGACAAGTAAAGGAAGAAGCCATTAAGGTGCTAATGCATTCCATGATGGCGGTTCATCCAAGCATAGAAGTGTATTTGCTCGATCCGGGCGGCAGAATACTAACCTTTGTTGTCCCCGGCCAGGATGTTAAAACCGAATATGTTTCGCTGGAACCGGTTAAGAAGTTTCTGAGCCGCAGTGACGACCGTATCATAAAAGGCGACGACCCGCGAAACCCGGGTTCACCCAAAATATTCTCGGCAGCTGAGATCATCGAAGACGGCCAGCTAAAAGGCTACATGTACATTATTTTGGCCAGCAATCAATACACTTCAACCATGGCGGCCCTCGAAAACAGTTTTATCCTAAAAGTCGGTGCCCGAAGCATTTTAATATCGGTGTTTCTAACGTCTATTCTGGGATTACTGGCGATTTGGATCATTACCCGCAATCTCAACAAAATCATTTCGGCCTTCCGAAGTTTTAAGGAAGGAAATCACTCTGTCCGTATTAACCTGAAAACAGGTGGTGAATTGGGCAATGTTGCGCATACTTTTAACAGCATGGCCGAAACCATTCAACAAAATATTATTCAGTTGAAAAGCGTGGAAGAACTCCGGAAAGAACTGATTGCCAATATTTCGCACGATCTTCGAAGCCCCATTGCCTCAATACAGGGTTTTACCGAAACCATTTTACTGAAAGAAGACAGGCTTACCGAAAATGAACGAAAGAAATACCTCGAAATCATTCTCCAGAATTCGGAAAACCTGAGCAAACTGGTCAACGATCTGTTTGAATTGTCAAAACTGGAATCGAATCCGCAAATGATTCAACCCGAACCGATACAGGTGGCAGAACTGGTGCAGGATGTGGCCGACAAATTTCAGATTATTGCCCGTGAGAAAAATATCAGCATCAATACCATCTATTCCAAAAGCCTGCCTTTGGTGTATGCCGACATTCAGATGACCGACCGGGTTTTTCAGAACATTCTCGACAATGCCATCAAGTATTGCAACCCGGGAGACGTGGTTACCATTGAGCTGGAATTACAAAAAGATTCAGTGCTGGTAAAAATTGCCGATACCGGAAAAGGTATCGCGGAAGATGAGCTGCCCTACATTTTCACCCGCTACTATAAAGGCAGCAAAACAAAGGGGGCAAACAGCACCGGACTGGGATTGGCAATCGTTAAAAAAATCCTTGATTTGCATAAGTCGTCTATCCAGGTTTACAGCAAAATTAACCAGGGAACCCGCTTTGAATTTCAATTACCACTTTATGTAGTGGCGTAAAGGACTTTTTGATTCCTATAATCTATGGATCCACACAACAATACTATGTTAATAGTAACTCAAAACATCTTATTTTACTGACTATACACTAATATTAATTAAAAAACACGCAGAATGTACATCGTGCTTATTCATGCGCTTTTCTCTCCGTTTTCTTTCACTTTTTTTGATCATCTCCAGACCGCTAACAAGAACGTCTCAAAAATCCACAAATACTATTTTCATAGTAATCTTACTTGCCTCAATACCAAATACATTATACATATAGATAAAAAAAGGCAAGCCCCAATAGCCTGCCTTTTCAAATATGCTTGTATTTTTTAAACCTTTGGAAGTTCCCAGGGTGCCCGGTACTGCGGAACCAACAATTCGTTGGCCGCATCGTTATCAATAAAACGGCTGTTCTCGGCATCCCAATAAAGACGTTGCCCTATTTTAAGCGCCATGTTCCCCAAGTGCGCAACCCTGGCAGTATTGGCTGCAATATCGATGTTACAATGCGTATCCGGATCGTTACTACGAATGCAATCTACAAAGTTTTGCATGTGGTTACTCAAACCCTGGCCATCGCCTTTAATCAATTCAACCGGCTCCATTTTTGGATTCTTTCCACCCTCCGGAATTACTTCCCATCCGGAGCGATCCACCACCAGTGTTGCATTGTTTCCAACAAAACCAACACCGTGGCTTCTTCCGTAGTATCCGCCATCGATTCCGGTGGCATGATCCCACAACATGGTATAGCCATCAAATTCATACAAAGCCTGCATGGTGTCGGGCGTTTCAGCAGCGTCATCCGGGTAACCGTATTTGCCGCCCATTGCCATAACCGATTTGGGAGCCTTAGCTTTCATTCCAAACAGTCCGTAGTCGATAATGTGCACGCCCCAGTCGGTCATCAAACCTCCGGCATAATCCCAAAACCAGCGAAAATTAAAATGAAAGCGGTTCTGATTAAAAGGCCTGGCTTTAGCGGGCCCCAGCCACATATCGAAATCAACACCCTGAGGAACCAGCCCGTCCGGTTTAACGGGTATCGATTTCATCCAACCCTGGTACGACCAGGTTCTAACGGCGCGTATTTGTCCCAGCTTCCCGGAATGCACAAAATCAACGGCATCCAGCCAGTGCTTGTCACTCCGCTGCCACTGCCCTACCTGAACAATGTTACCATAACGCTTTTGCGCACGTTCCATCACATTGATTTCCTCGATGTAGTTGGCCAGGGGCTTTTCGCAATAAATGTGTTTCCCAAGCTGCGCCGCATACACAAAAGGCAGGCAGTGCCAGTGATCGGGCGTACCGATAATGATCACGTCAATTCCGGGTTCCTCCAGCAATTTCCTGAAATCCTTGAATCCCTTCGGACGCTTTCCCTGGATCTTCTCAACCTCGTCGATTCGTTTGTTGAGCACATGCTCGTCCACATCGCACAAGGCTGCACACTCCGTGTTTTTCTTCTCCAGGAATGCCTTTAGATCAGCAAAACCCATGGAATTGACGCCAATGGCGCCACACACGATTTTATCATTGGCTCCCGCACACGAATTCATAGCCAGCGGCATACCCGCTGCCATCGTTACACCAGCGGTTGCCATCGTTGTAGTTTTGATAAACGCTCTTCGATCTGTCATCATACAATTAAATTCAGTTGGCGATCCTTTCCGGACCGTATCAGGTTATAAAAATCTTACTTCTGCATCGCATCGTCAAAAGCTACATCCGAAGGAGCAAAATCAACCTTTTTCACAAAAGCACAGGCTTCTGTTGCACCATGTTCGCGGTTCATTCCACTGTCTTCCCATTCAACGGAAAGCGGCCCGTTGTATCCAATGTCGTTCAGCGCCCTTATAATGTTTTCAAAATTAACTTTTCCTCTTCCCAAACTGCGGAAATTCCAGTACCGCCGGTTATCACCAAATTCCATGTGCCCGCCAAAAACGCCCACACTCATTGGCGTATCACTCCAGTAAGCGTCTTTCATGTGCACATGAAAAATACGATCGGCAAATTCATAAATAAACCGTACATAATCCACATGCTGGTAGCCGAAATGACTTGGATCGAAGTTAAAACCAAAAGCAGGATGATGATTCAGTGCTTTTAGTGCCAGATGCGCCGTCTGAATATCAAAAGCAATCTCAGTGGGATGTGCTTCGAGACAAAATTTCACTCCCAGGCTTTGGTATTCATCCAGAATCGGTTTCCACCGACGGGCAAAATCAGCATAACCTTCTTCAATCATTTCGGGCGGAACCGGAGGAAACGAATACAGCAGGTGCCATATCGGACTTCCGGTAAACCCAACCACTCTGTCAACTCCCAATCTTTTTGCTACTTCGGCTGTTTTTACCATTTCTTCGGCTGCACGTTGTCGAACGCCTTCCGGATCGCCATCGCCCCAAACATGAGCGCTGGCAATGCTTTTATGCCGCTGATCAATGGGATCGCACACACACTGGCCATCCAGGTGACAGGAAATAGCGAACAATTTCAGGTCGTACTTTGCCAGTAGCTCAAGTCGTTGATCGCAATACGCCTGATCAGCTTTTGGGATCTCCATATGATCTCCCCAAGTGCACAACTCAAGTCCGTCGTAGCCAAACTGCTTTGCCTTTTGGCACATGGTTTCAACAGGCAAATCGGCCCACTGTCCGGTAAATATTGTTACAGGTCTCGACATGATATCTTGTTTATCAGGTTGGTATTTAAATTGTCTCGCCGAACTTTACCCACTTCACTTCATCGTTGTAGCCTGCGCTTACCACAGTCTCGATAAACTGCATGCCACGAATACCATCATCCACGCCCGGGAAATCGAGCATTTCAGGTGTAGGTTCTTCGCCATTTGCCTTTGCCCGAACCGTTAAGGCAAAATTCCGGTAGATATTGGCAAAAGCTTCCAGGTAGCCTTCGGGGTGTCCTCCCGGAACGCGGGTGTTATGAGCCGCAACCGCACTGTCGAGGCTTGTTCCCACACGCAAAACCTGCATGGGTTGCCCGAGCCATTTAACGCGTAAAGTATTGGGTTCCATTTGCTCCCAGTCAATGCCGCCTTTGTCTCCATAAACCCGGATACGGATCGCATTTTCCTCGCCTGCCGCAATTTGAGTGGCCATCAGCACGCCTTTTGCTCCGTTGTCGAAACGCAGAAAAGCTGCACCGTCATCATCCAGTAAACGATTGGGAACAAAAACATTCAGCTCGGCACACAATTCGGTCACTTTCAAACCGGTCATATACTCTGCCAAATGATGAACATGTGTTCCGATATCACCCATGCATCCTGCTTTTCCCGAGCGTTTCGGGTCGGTTCGCCACGATGCCTGCGCATTGCCGGTATCTTCAAGTTTTGACGAAAGCCAACCTTGCGGGTATTCAACAAAAATTTTTCTGATTTTTCCGAGCTGACCGTCAGCAATCATTTTCCGGGCATGTTTAACCGCCGGGTAACCCGAGTAGGTATGCGTTAACGCAAAAGTCAAACCCGTTTCATCCAGTTTCTCTTTGAGTTTATAGGCTTCTTCAAGCGTGAAAGTCATGGGTTTATCAAGAACCACGTGAAATCCATGATCCAGCGCCATTACCGCAGGGTCGAAGTGTACAAAGTTCGGGGTTACAATCGTAACAAAATCCATTCTTTCACCTTCGGGCAGCTTCGACTCCTTTTCAAACATTTCCTGGTAAGTCGTGTAAATGCGTTCTTCCGGCAAGAAATAGAGTTTTCCTGAAGATTTTGAAACCTCCGGATTTATACTGAAACAGCCGCAAACCAATTCAATTTGATTGTCCATAAAAGCAGCCAAACGATGAACTGCACCAATAAATGCGTCGGTTCCTCCACCGACCATTCCCATACGAAGTTTTCTATTCATGTGCTATTAGTTTTAGTTGATTCAGAAATCAGTTGTTAAATGTAACAACTCTTTTTTATGGAAGCAATTTTGATTGGGGGCAGTTTACTCCGGCCGGATACTAAATTTCCAACCACAACCCAAGCTCAGAAAACGCCTACTTTTCCTTGAATGCGTTGCGAAGGTCTTCGTCGGGCTTAATGATGTTGTAATTTTCCCAGTATTTTTCGTCAAACTGCCCGAGTTTTTCCACAAAAACATCGTCGCGGGAAAAACGCTCGTCGCCCGAAAAACGCTTTAAATCTGTGGGTTGAATATTGGTGATCAGTAAATCCGATACACTGTGAAATTCGCTGTTTAGCCGATCGCGTTTGCTTCTTATCTTAAATTTTACCGAAGCCTGCGCGCTTGACAAATGCCATTTCCCTTGGTATTGCTGGTAATTTACGCTGTATTGCACATAAGTAGGGCGTGCCTTTACTTTGGGAGGCTTTTTGCGAATCATAAACGAAACGGCCTCGTTCAGGCTACCTTTATTAAACCGGAAACTGGCATGCACAATCGCAAAACTTTCGCGGTGAACATACATTTCCCCAATGTAACCCGGAAAAACATCGGCAGAAGCCGGCGTAAAGGTCAAAACATAAACCGGCTCCTCGTGGTAAAGAATTACCCTTGAAACTTCGTATTTGTAACTGCTTTCAAAGGCTTTGCTGATAAAGCTCTCCATGGTTTTTACCACATCCAGTTGAACAATGGTAAACGGCCCTCCCTGCAGCTTAAAGTTCAACCAGCGAAAAGGCTGAACATCGGGACTTTTACGCCCTTTTATCAGTCGCACCAAATCGCTTCTGAAAGTATTTACATACGGCGATTTCAGGATTTCAAGCACGGCTTCTGAAACATTGATATAAGCGCCATCCTGTTTTACAGTTTCGCGGTAAAAAGCAGTCATCAACCGCGGATGAGCGGTGTAATTCCGTTCCAGGTTATTGCGAATATTCTCCAGTAATTTCTGAGCCGAAATGGCCGTAACCGTTACTTCTTTGATACGGATGGAAATGGGTTTGAGAATAAAAAGATCCTCATCGAGCAGTTTATAGGCCGGAAGCAGAATTTGTGCATAGCCCATACTCGAGATCACCACGGTATCGTTGATATGATCGGGATGAAGTTTCAGCAAAAACTCACCGTCTGAGTTGGAAATTGTACCGATGGGTTGATTAAAAACAGATACCGACGCGTAGGGAACCGGTTTTCCTTTGCGGTCTTCCACCAGCTTCCCACTTAGGAAGAAGTACTTCAACGGAATACTGTCGGTTATGGCTACATTCGTTTCGGGTTCGTCGGGTTTTAGTGAAACAATTACCTGGTTTTCGCGCTCAATCAGGCTGTATTTAGCGGGATCAAACAGCTGATTCAGCACAGTAAAAAGCGACTTGTTCTCAGCTTCCACCGAGCATTTTTTTTCAGAGTTCACAATAGAAGCATCGTACGAAAAATAGACACCGGCCTGCCAACTTATCTGGGCCAGAATGTATTCAAGCGCCTGGTCCTGGATACGAAGCGTCACCCGGCGTTCCAATACAGAACCATCCTGCTGCTGGCCCTTCGAAAGAAAGGCGAGCAACAGGATGGCAATTAATATGACTATTTTTCTATGTGGGTGCATGCATTAAAACATTCTTTTCAGCTCGAACGAAGTTTTAACCTCTTCACCATTACGCAGTACTTTTATGCGTATTTTCCTGTTTTCTTTGCTTTGAAGCAGTAAGTTAATATCATTCAGTTCCATCGACCGGTGGCTGCTACTGTTGATCGATAAAATCTGATCGTCTTTTTGCAGACCAGCGTTAAAGGCAGGCGAATCTTTGGTAATATCCGCGATGGTGAATACGGGCAATCCGGGCATCGGATTGATAACTTCCATTCCACTCATGTTATAATTGAAATCTTCTTTTATCCGCGAAGTTGGACGCAGCGTCAGCCGGCTGTTCCGGTAATCCACAATCACATAAAACCTTCGCAAAATTTCGGCCCCAATGGTTCCGTTACGGTCGTTTGCCGAGATCAGTTGCTCCATCAGCTCCGAATCGGGGAAAGCAACGATCGGGTGCGACATCAAAAGCGGGCCTACCCAAATGGCATCTATCCTTCCTTTGGTTCCGTACAAATCGCCGCTCAGGCCTCTTCCTAAAAAAGTTTCGATGTGGTTCTGCGGCAATTTAATGCGCTCGTCCGATTTTTCGGAAAGCCACAAAGCATCGCTTGCTCCCGTATCTACCAACAGTTTTACCGGCACATCCTTCATCTCGTCGGTAACAATGGTGGTACGCACATACGGTTTGTTCCCATCAAAGTGCAAAGGCATGATAATGTCTTTGTTCCGGTCGCGGTATTTGTAATACTCCGGTTTATAAAGTACCAGCCTTTCATCGGCATAATCGATTTCCACCACATAATCCTTGAAAAGATTAAAGCCAATCAATCCATGAACCGGGATTCCCAACATATGCGAAATCTGGAAATCTTCGTCGATGACCATCTGCACTTCCTGGTTCCGGGCAGTGAGCCCGTCGATGTGCATCGTATTTCCTCCCGAACGGTAAGCGGTCAAACCTTCGCCTTCATCCAACCCTTTTATCTTCACCGGCATCATGTAATTCAGGTTCAGCTTGTTTACAAACGGAAGCTCAGTGATAATCGGGTAACGAACCCCGGTGTCGAGAATAAAATTCAGCGTGTCGGAATCGTTGATGTTCACCGGAATAATGATCAGGTTACTGGCCGACTTAAACTTAATGGTAATGCGTTTGTCGTGCGGATCGTCAAATAAAAAACCGCGGTTGCTGGAAAAAAACTGCTGCGAATTGTTCTCGTAATCAATGCTCTTATCCAGCGGAACATAATCACGCACTACCAGTAGGTTGCCTTCAATTTCAAACAAAAGGTAAAAGTCGTTCATCAACTTATCCAGTACATATTTAATGGGTTTATTTGAAATATTCAGGCTGATTTTTTTATCCGCTACCAGGTTCGAGTTATAGGAATAATCGACGTTCAGGTACTTGCATATCTTTTCTATTACGCTCGAAAGCGGTTCATCCTCGGCAAAAATGGTAATGTTCTGGTCGAGCGCCTGGCTTTTTTCTTCCTGTGCGCTTAGCCGATCGGGCATCATCACCCATGCCACTCCAATTAAAAGGATGAAAATTCGTATTTTATTCAAAATTGTTTTCATTGCTCATTCGTTTTACTGGTCGTTTTTACGGCCCGCAAGCGTGTAATGTTCGTTTTCGCCGGTGAGTTCGAGATTGAATGTGAGCCGTATAACATCCAATACAAAATCAGCGGGTTTCTGGTCAAAATGACCTTCGTACATCAAATCATTTAACCCGGGTTCTGCCAGATCGATCCTGATGTGGTAAGTTTTTTCCAAACAACGGATCACTTCGCTTAATGGAACCTTGTTAAAAATGAGGTCGTGAGTCTTCCACGACAGGAAGTTGGGATCGGCGTTTACCGATTTCTCCAGGATTTTGTTTTGGGTGAAAAAGGTTCCTTTCTCTCCCGGAATCAAAAACACCTCTGTCGCTACGGTCTGTTTTTCAGTGTATTTGCTGATCACCTGCACTTTGCCGGTTTCAACAATTACTTCCACGGTCTCATCTCCCGGATACGCACTCACGCTAAAAGAGGTACCTAAAACTTTTACCTGAGTTTCGCCGGCATTGATCACAAAAGGCATATCGGGATTGGGTTTTACGTCAAAAAATGCTTCGCCCTCGATGCTAACTTCGCGTACATTGTCCCTGAATTTCTTCGGAAACGTAAGTTTCGAATGGCTGTTCAGGGCAACCACCGAGCCATCGGGTAAAACATACTGTTGTAAAACCTGGTTTTCTCCCGAGATTACCTCGCTGTAAACAGCCGGAACCTGGTTTCTGAAACCAATGTAATATCCAACAGTCCCCAGTAAAAGTGCCACCACCAGTATCGCAGCATACTTGTAAAATGTTGCAATACCCTCCTTTCTTTTTTTCTGAAACGATACCACTGTGCCTTTCGTTGGGACAAATTGTGCATGAACGTTTTTCCAGGCAGCGTCTGTATCAAAACGCTTTTCCTGGTAGAATGAGTCGATTTTCGAGAGCATCTTCTTACTCTGCTCCCACTCTGCCCGGTTTTCTTCCGATTGTTCCAGCCAGGCCTCCAACTCCACTTTTTCCCGGTCGCTTGCTTCTCCAACCAGCTGTTTGGTTAACAGCTCACGGGACTGATTCTCGATGTTCTCCATTTTACTCATTACATTTAAATGACAATACACACTAATTTTACCCCTAAGCTATTTTTGATAAAAAGGCACAAAAAAGAAAAGAAAGGTGCTGTATTTTTTCAGTTTATCTCGTAATGTCCTGATTGCCAAACCCATTTGAACTTCCACCGTTTTAATGGAAATATTCATTCGTTCGGCTATTTCGCGGTATTTTAATCCTTCTTCGCGGCTAAGCCGAAATATCTCGCGGCGTTTTTCAGGCAATTCTTCAATGCTTTTTTCAATCGCACGCTCCAGATCCACTTCCGTAAAATGATCCTTAAAATCGTTCGCTTCAGCATCTGCCATCACCTGCTGGGCATGTTTCAGCTTAATCTGCTCGTGCTTGATTACATTGATGGAAAGATTCTTTACCGACCGGAACAGGTAGTTTTTGACCGAAGTTTCAACTATAAATCCTTCCCTTCGCTCCCACAGCTTCACGAAGAAATCCTGAACAACTTCTTCAGCCGTTTCATCGTCTCCCAGTATTTTGGTGGCAAAAAGGCACAAAGGCCGGTAGTATCGACGGAATATCTTTTCAAAAGCGGCCTCGTTTCCCCGCCTGATTTCATCCACTAGTTTTTTCTCTTCGTTCAGGTTCATTTGCTACGGTTCAATCACTTGAAGCTAAGTTAGAAAAAAGAATTTCCCTGCAAAAGAATTTAGCTTATGTTAAAATGCCTGATTTTGAGAACCGGAATAAGCTGTTATTTTTGCCGGTCAAACTCAGCAAAATAATATGGAAAAAAAAGAAACCTGGAAGTTTCCACGGGCATTTTGGGTAGCCAACACTGTCGAATTATTTGAACGGGCTGCCTACTATGGCTTGTTCATAGCTATCACTTTATATTTATCACGTATCATCGGCTTTAACGACATTGAAGCCGGAGCAATTGCAGGTACCTTCTCTGCATTATTGTATTTTCTGCCGACTTTTGCAGGCGCTTATGCCGATAAAATAGGATTCCGCAAGTCGTTGATGTTGGCTTTTGGGCTGCTTACACTCGGATATGCCGGAATGGGTGCCCTTCCCAGCTTGTTTGAATCAGCCGGCCTGGCAGAATATGGCGACACCACCGTTTTTAAAGGATTGGAAACATCGTCCTACCGCTATGCAGTAGTACCGGCCATGGTACTTATTATTCTGGGAGGATCTTTTATTAAGTCGGTAATTACCGGAACAGTTGCCAAAGAAACCACGAAAGAAAACCGCGCCAGAGGATACAGTATATTCTATGCAATGGTCAATATTGGAGCCTTCTCCGGAAAAACCATAGTTAAACCCTTGCGCGAAGCCTGGGGTAATGAAGGATTAATTTGGATTGGTTACTTCTCGGCCGCCATGACTTTGATCGGACTCCTGGTCGTTTTCTTCCTCTTTACCAGTAAAAAGCATGAGGGAGAAGGAAAATCAATCGCTGAACTTTGGAAGGGCTTCTTACGCGTTCTCACAAATGCGAGATTAATTTTCCTCATCCTGATCATCACCGGCTTCTGGATGGTACAACATCAGATGTATGCGACGATGCCCAAATACGTTCTTCGACTTGCCGGAGAAGGCGCGTCCCCGGAATGGTATGCCAACATTAACCCGCTGGTTGTATTTACCACGGTTGGACTGATTACCCACTTTATGCGCAAGCGATCAGCCTTATTCAGCATGACAGTGGGTATGTTCATCATGCCTGTATCAGCGCTCTTTATGGCATCCGGAAACCTGTTCCCGAACGAAATTATGGGAATGCATCCGGTAGCATTTATGATGGTTATTGGGATCGCTTTTCAAGGGTTTGCCGAGACCTTTATTTCTCCGCGCTTTCTTGAATACTTTTCATTACAGGCTCCCAAAGGAGAGGAAGGACTTTACCTCGGATTTAGTCACCTGCATTCATTTCTCTCTTCCATTTTAGGCTTTTTAATGTCGGGGGTACTGCTCGACCGGTATTGTCCCGATCCGCGACTGTTTGGTTCGCACGAAGAATGGGCTGTAGCTGCCCAAAATGCCCATTACATCTGGTATTACTTTGTAGGTATTGCCATGATTTCGGCTGTTGCACTGATTGTTTACGGGCAAGTGGTAAAAAGAATTGACCAGGCAAAACAAATTGCGCATTAATATTTTGGTAATTCGAACGAAATAGTTAGTTTTGCGCACCAATTTCCGTTAAAGGAAAAGCCCGGGTGGCGGAATAGGTAGACGCGCTGGATTCAAAATCCAGTTCTGGCAACGGAGTGCGGGTTCGATTCCCGCCTCGGGTACAAACAAAGAAGAGCTTGATTTTTATCAGGCTCTTTTTTTATCATATATCAGGCTGGTATCTTAAATAATCCTTTTCCTTTTCGCTAATTCTATTGCCTCTACCTTAGAGTGAACCTGTAATTTTTTGTAAATGTTTTCGATGTGCCGGCGCACTGTAGATGGCGATATAAACAGATTATCGGCGATTGAAGTATAGGGGAGCCCGACAGCCAATTGTTCCAATACCTCCACCTCCCGACCGGTAAGTTTCACATTTTCTTCGGTGTCATTTGTTTTCAAGGATAAGGGTCTGCGCAACAGATTCAGGGTTTTAAGTGCAATCGAAGGGGTCATGGCAGCACCACCTTCCAGCGTTTGTAGAATCGCATTATAAAGTTCGGAGGATGAAGTCTCCTTCAACAGATAACCATCCGCACCTGACTGGATCGCTTTAAATATATTTTCATCATCGTCGAAAACCGTTAGCATAATAATCTTGATCTGCGGGTATTTTTGTTTGATCAGGGCCGTGGCCTCAATGCCATTTATTTGGGGCATTTCAATATCCATAAGAATAAGTTTTACCCGCGCATCAACTTCCAGTTTATCCATGCACTGAACCCCATCATTGGCTGTAAACGCAATCGAAATGTCATTAAAAAACGAAAGTTTTTCTTTTACACTCTTTATCAAGAAGTTATTGTCGTCAATAATAGCTATTCGCGTGTTCAAGAGTTACTTTTTTAAATTGACATTGAATGAGACAATTGTATTATTTCCGAGGTCAGAAATTAATGTTAGTTCACGCCCTAATTCCAGGGCCCGTTTACGCATATTCAAAAGTCCGTTGCCGGGTTCTACTTCATTTTCAACAAAGCCTTTTCCATCGTCTTTTATTAAAAAATGAATGGTGCTTTTTTGTTTGCTGATTTGGATGAGTATATGGCTGGCATCGGCATATTTTAATGCATTGTTGGTAGCCTCCTGGATGATCCGGAAGATGTTTAACCCCTGCAAGGAAGTGAATTGCACCTCTGCTGAAATCTCTTCGTCAGTAACAACCGAGATTTCAATATCATGGTAGGACTGTTTGGCTTTTCCAATAAAGTTGGCAATCTTGGATTGCAGGTCGTTAATGCTAACACCCGGTTTATTCATCGCCCAAATGGTATCACGCAACTCCTGAATGGTTTCGTTGGCAAAGGTTCCGATATTATCCAACCGACTTGTCAATAGGTCGTTTTTATCCAACATGAAATACTTGATGGTATCGATGGCGGAAACAATAAATGACAGTTGCGCCCCGATATTGTCGTGCAAGTCGCGCGATATAGCCAGCCTTTGTTCTTGCAACCTATTTTGACTATCAATTTTTTCCAGCGCCAGTCTAAGTTCACTGTCCTTTTGTTGTCGAATGTTTTTCAGCATTTGTTGTTTATACAAAAGAAAACCTATCAGGCCAATAATTATTACCAAGGATGAAAGACCAAAAATCCAAAGATTCCTGCTTTTCAAACTCAGCTCGTGTTCCGCAATTTTTGTCCGCTGTACAAGTATCTGTTTTTCTTTTTCAGCAGTTTCGTACCTGGCCGTAATTTCTTCAACATCTTTCAGCTTTTGCGCGTTGTACAAACTGTCGTTCAACACATTAAATGCCTTCAGATTTTGATACGCTCTTTTAAAATTTCCCAGCATCTCATAATTCTTCATTATTTGCTGGTAGTTGTAGGTTTGAATGTCGAGGAAATCTATTTCTTTTGCTAAAGCATTGCTTTGTTCATAATATTCAATGGATTTCTGAGGCTGATTGACTTGCTTGTAAAGCTCACCCAACGCAGTATAATTCAGCATTATTGCAAATTTTTCGCCAACCTGCTCACGGATTTTCAGTGCCTGTGTCAAATAGTCCTCTGCTTTTTTATAATCATGAATAAGAAACTGATTGTAGCCCAGAAACTCCAGGGCGTAACCGATACCGACAGAATCCTTCCGCGCTTGCTGGATGTGCAAGGATTTCTCGAAGCGTTCGTTGGCGGTTTTGTAATCTCCCGCATCGCGAAAAACCACACCACTTTCGTTATTAATGCGCGCTATCCCCTCGAGGTTGTTCTCTGCGTCATAAAGTTTTAATGCTTTGTCATAATACTCCAGGGCTCTTTGGGGTTGCGCCAGTTTGCGGTATAACCTTGCCATATCGTCATAAAGCAAGCCCAATTTTTCGCTGTTTTGGGTAGGCTCAAGCTCTTCTAATGCCTTAAAATAATAGACCGAAGCACTGTCTATATTTCCCTTTTTGCCATAAGCACCTCCAATGGTTCGCAAAAAGTCGCCTTTGTTTACCCTGTCGTTCTGCTGATCGGCTAAGTTGTAGCCCAAACGAGCCAGTTGAAGCGCTTCATCGAATTGAGTCATATAAATTTCCTTTATATTTTTCTGAAGCACTTCGACCTTTAAATTATAGTTATCCTGCTTTTGTACATACTGTATTATACTATCAGCAGAAAGATCTGTTTGCGAGAATGAATTAAATGCAAATAGGACGAAGAAAATAGCCAACAGCCTTTTTCTAAAATTCATTTTGTTCACGGTTATCCCCTGGTTGTCCAGATGTTGAGGTTGTAAAAGTAAAATTGTGTTACTTTCTTATCGGCTTAATTAACGATTAGTATAATAACTATGTTCAACTTTTAGCAAGTTTAATGTAGAATGAAACATCTTTTTAAAGTCTTTCGTGAACATCTCTGTTTTCAGGCCGGCTAAATCATGCCCGGTTGCAGAGTCGGGGAATTGCTGTTCAAGCTCTAGCAAGCGTTTATTGATTATGGCATGGAGTTGTTTTTCTGCTTCAAGATTCTCTTTTACATTTTCCTCGTTGTCAGCAAGTTTACTTACCTTAGTTTGCAAATCTTCCCCAAATGTTTTCAGATTGCGTTGCAAGTTAAAATACTTCTGCACCTGCCATACCAGCAGGCAAAGCAAACCGAAAACTAGGGCAAACAATAAAGCTAAAGCAGTCATACCAACTTTTTTTGTTCCATTAATCGAAATAGGAAATTGTAAGTTTTAAAAGCAGAAAAGGGAGGATAATGATCACCGAGCCCCAAAGATTGGTGGGCGTAAAAAAATCGGGGAAATTTCGAACCACAAAAAACATAAGCACCGCCCCCAAAATGATGGAAATGTGTAACACAATCATATTGGGAGTAAAACTACCGAAGTTTACCTTTAACGGTTGTTTGGCTTTGTGCAGATAAATACGCTCTACTGCTACTAAAATCAGATTGATGTTGAAAAATGCATTCTGAAAAAACAGGATGTCCATATTTATCATTATAAGTACTGTGTTTTTCCAGTTGGCTAAAAAACCAAACAAAACAACGATGAAGATAAAATAGATCCCCATTTGTATAACTGATTCAAAAGCCCTGGCCTTTTTATCACTTACAAGAATTGCATTGGGATTACGGCTGAAACATATTTTATCTAAAATGATACGCAGGAGTTCATTCCACCAGAAAAAATAAATCAGGTAAAACACCGTGGTCTGGCCATTTAAAAGAGATAGTATCGTCAGTAGCGTAAAACTGAGAAAATCCCATTTTCGGTAGTGGACCAAAGCATGGTGAAAAAAGCCGTTTGTTTTATTCAAGTTCGTCATGGATAAAATTCCCCGGTAAAGTTCTGCCTGATGTGGGCACTCCCGGCAATAGCGTTATAAATGCAACAATCTTATTTTTCTGAATGGCGTCGCTAAAAAACAGCCGCAAATGCACAGCAATGGTTGCTGCACACTTGGGCTGTACTGGTTTTGAGGATGAACATTCGTCTTGTTTTGTGTAGCTCTGCATGCTGACCAATGATTGCCACCATTGCTGGCTTACCACAAAAGAGAATGCTTAATGCGAATGTGCTTTTAGCAGCATCAGGCTCGCCTTCAGTTTAACTTTGTGCGGCAAAGGGTGTTCCCGTTTTTGCCAATCATGTAGAGGTTGTTAGCCGAGTCAAACTCAAAATCATCTATTCTTCGGCCGTTGGGGTCATCTCCACGCACGCCTTCATACTTCAGACCAATGACGTTTACCAGGGGGTCGGAGTTCGCCTCCCAGGTATAGGTCGTCCAGGCCCCATTTTTAAATTTCTGAATTTCATTTCCCGAGCCCGCGATAAGACAGTTTTCCCGGTCGAGGGCTTGCGGACGATAAATCAGGTCGGAAGGTTGCCAGCTCAAGCCGCTATTATCGGAATACAAAATTTCGGAGGATTTTACTCCGGTCCAGCCTTCGCTAATGGCATAGAGCATGTCGCCCTGTTGTGCCGAAATGAAAGAATACTCGGTTTCCTTTCTTTCCCATGTTGCTCCTCCATCTTCAGAAACCACAATTAATTTATTGTCGGCCAGAAAAGCGGAGTTGTTTGCTGTACGCATAATGTGCGGTATAATCAGATTTCCGTTGGGCATTACAAACATTCGGTTAATCATCGGAGCAATAAAGGCTCCTTCGTACCATCCGGCAGCTACATTGGTGTAGGCGCCCACATAATATTCGGTGATGCTTGCGCCAAAATCAGTTGACACACCAAAGTAGCTCTTGTAATCCTTTAGAGCATAAGTATATAATTTATTGTTTTTTAATTCCAAAGGACGTGCTGTCATCCTTTCCCGTGTACCTGTTTTCATGTTTACCCGATACGCTTCTGCCATTTGTGTGTAGTAGAAAAGCCATTGTGCATCGTCTGATATTTCAAACTGAACAACCGTCTCTCCGGGTTCAAACTCGTGAAAAACTTCCCATTCAATGGTTTTTGTCTGTAAAGCTTTTTCCGCCGGGTTCAATTCGTCATCGCTGCATGAACTCATCAAAAAAAACATCCCCAAAAGTGCCGCCATCCATTTCATTTCATTGTAATGTTTTAGGGTGTTGTTTACTATTTAAAAAACTTGTCTTTGAACTCACCAACGTGGTGTTTCAGAAATGCATGAAGTGCTTGCTCCACGCCTTTTTCATATTTACCGGCATCGGCTTTGATTAAGGCGGTGTTTTCTACCGAAATATCTTCAGTTCGGTACATTTTTCCGAATGCAGTTTCCGTGCCGATATAGTCGTTTTTGGTTTTGGCATAAGATTCAACTTTCTCCTGGGCCACTACTCCGGTAATTGCCAAATCTTTTTTAAGTACACCGGTATAAGTTCCGAGCGGTGAACCTCCGATCTTGTTTCTTCCGGCAACAAAATCGATGGCAGTCCGAGCAGTTGTCGTTACTTCTTTTTTCTCCGATGCAGTGATACCAAGTTTGTCGGTGAAACTATTTTTTCCACTTGCCATTCTGCTGGTTAAAGCATCATAAGCACTCAGGCGCAGATTGGTATTGGCCGTAAGTTTTGCCCCGTTGCCCTGGTAGGGTTTCTTAACATCCAAAAACAACACGTACATGTCGGCATTTACAATGGTCGCATCGTTCAGATCGCGCGAAAGTTTCGGGTAGCTTCCTACTTCATCAAGCCGGTCGGCCAGCCCAATAACACTAAACATACCTGCACGTTTAATTTTACCCGAGTTGTTAAAACCTTTCACAAAAAATGTGGTGTTCGATGGGTACACCGTAATCACTCCCGGAGCTTCCGACAGGCTCATTTCCATATTATCTATCCGTTCGTAATTTTCGTAATAGGGAGCATTTGCCGCGGCATCGGGATTCAGCACATTAAATCCGTTGGCTTCCAGTTCGGCCACAAACCCTTTGTAAGCTTCATCGGTAATTTGTTGCAATGTTAAGGCTGGAATATCGAGGCCAACAGCCAATGAGGCTTTCGTATCGCCCGACAGCATTTTGTTTGCAAAGCCACCTTTGGTTGAAGTAGAACGAAGGTTATACAGCTGAAAATTGACTGCAAAACTGGCAATGTACACATCTTTCGAAGGAAATTCTCTGGGCCCGTATGCGCCTCTGTCTTCTTTAGGTATAAAATCTCCTAAAGTTTGAGCTTTAACAGCAGTTGATAAACCGAATAATAAGGTAATTGCAATGATAAATCTTGTTCTCATAACTTTCTTACTTTTTAATGTTATGCAATTTTAGCCATAAGAGGTACCTTAAAAAATAGGGCAGATGCCCCATTTTACCCGTCAGCAAAATGAGAAGCAAAATCGAAATACCACAAAACAAGTATGCAGGCGTATGATATTTACGTCAAACGAGGTGGAACAAACGGAGGTGGTATTTTGCCGGAATATTGGTTTGGCATTGTTCTCCTCATCAAAACATACCGACCTAACTATCAACTCAATCAATTTTTTAATTGTTGCCAGACGCCGATAAGAATTCTAAAGCTTGGAAAATAAGTTAATTGTCCATCTTTCCGTAATGAGTTTCCGTTAATGGTTTTAAATATCTTCCCTATCAACTACAAATCAGTACGAGATGGTTCGGAAAAAGAAAAGTTAAGGGTACTAACCAAGAAGAGCCTGATAAAAATCAAGCTCTTCCTTTTTACTATATATAAGTGGCATCTTTCAATAAACAACCGACTAATTCACCCACGGCAATACGCCGATAGTCATTTAAGTGTCAATAAGCTATTGGCTGTTTTTATTGGGTAATTTTAAGTGTTTATCGGTATTAATCGCGGCTACAGCTTTCAATTTTAAAAAGCTTGCTTCACAAAATCGAACATGAAATTATTTTTGCACTGGTTTTTTCTGATGCAAAAACTATTGGCCTGAATTGAACAAGAAACTGTAAAATAAACGCTGTCTAACAATATTAAATTTGAATGAAAGAAAGTTGCACTCCCTGACTAATTTCAGGGAGTATGAATCACTTGTCATCCAAAATTCTTCTATATTCTTCCATCAGCTCATTTACCTTTTCAGGCATCTGTTTTGCCAAATCATTCTGCTGCGCAATATCGTCTGTAATGTTATACAGCTGTGTATCATATCCAAAACCAGTTTCGTTATCGACCCCCCAACTCACTTTTTTGGCGCCTTCGTACGCAGGTATCAGTATCCAGTCGCCTTTCCTGAATGCCGTTCGATGATAGAGTCCCTCGATAACAACACTTTCTCTTCCTTTTTGCGAGCGGCCAAGCAGCACATCCAGCATATCTTCGCTATCGGTTTGTGGGATGCTTTGCCCTGTTAATTTGCTTAAGGATGCCACCAGATCAACCTGAGAAATAATTGCATTGGAAACTCCCGGTTTAATTTTGTCTTTCCACATCACCATAAAAGGAACCCTTGTTCCGGCATCATATAAACTATATTTACCTCCCCTGAGAGGACCGGCGGGTGTATGGTTACCTACTTTCTCTGCCGATTCGTCCAAATAACCATCATCGAGCACCGGCCCATTGTCACTCGAGAATACAATAAGGGTGTTTTCCATTAGCCCTTCCTGCTCCAGCGTTTTCAGAAATTCACCAACGCACCAATCTGCTTCTGCAATAACATCACCACGCGGTCCCATTCCTGTTGTGCCCGCAAATCGGGGATGGGGCACCCTCGGCACATGCGGCTGATGCAGGGCATAAAACAGGAAGAAGGGATTGTCACTTCTTTGTTTTACAAATTGCTGCGCTCTTACAAGAAATGTATCTGCCATATTTTCATCTATCCATTGCGCAGACTTTCCACCTTTCTGATAGCCAATTCTGGAAATACCATTATTGATGCTCATGTCGTGTCCGTGGCTATACATTACTTTTAAAAGTTCAGGATTGGCTTTTCCGGTTGGTTCACCTTCAAAGTTTTTCTTGTAACTAACCTTTAATGAATCGGCTTTATCTAATCCAACCACATCTCCATTCTCAACATACACATTGGGCACACGGTCGTTGGTAGCAGCCATCACGTATGAATAATCAAAACCAATGACATTGGGATTTAATTTTATTGTCTCATTCCAATCCACATAGCCGTCGCCCATTCCTAAATGCCATTTACCTACTACGGCTGTTTCGTAGCCAGCATTCTTCAATATTTTTGGCAACGTTGGCTGCTCAGGATCTATCAAAAAAGGTGCGTCTCCAGAAAGCACCTGAGCTCTGGAATTACGCCATGGGTATTGCCCGGTGAGCAATGAATAACGGCTTGGAGTACAGGTTGCAGAAGTGGCATATCCATTTTCGAACCGAATACCCTCGGTAGCTATCCGATCGATATTGGGTGTATTAAGTTTTCCTACTCCATAAGCACTTATGTCACCATACCCTAAGTCATCGGCATATATAATGACAACGTTAGGATGCTTAACGCCCTGCTCAATATCTGTTTCAGTACCATTACCCTTCAATAATTGATACCCCACCCAAAAAACACAGGCACATATCACAATCAATAATATCCGCAGATTTTTTTTCTCTTTCATAATCCTTTAAATAGCTATTCTGACTAATTCTACTTTAACAGATTAAGTCTAGAATATGATTTTTCTGTTTGTTTCTACCCCGCCCTAAAGGGGGCAAACAGAAAAACCTGCCTGTTCCCTTTAGGGATATAAGGGTAAAAATAGGTAGGTTTTTCAAATGTGTTAAAGTAGAACTAATGTTTCCAACTAATTAACCTGTTAAAACTTGTTGGAACCATACATCGTCACGATGCTTCAACCAATACTCCATTGGGCTGAAAAACTCCCTGCTACAGGGTCATTTTTATCCACTGCCGCTATATTAATGCTGCTCCCATTGAAGAACAAACTCAAACGCATAGTTATTTGCTTTCAGCCAATACTTTTCATGGGTTTTAGATCCCCAACTGTCGTCACCACCAACTCCCATCTGCTTATAATCAATATTCAAAGTAATGTTGCCATCTCGTTTCAAATAAACAGGGTGTGTGGCTGCCTCCAGTGTTTCCATACTATAAGGCCATGCCGAAAAATGAATTAATTCTTTGGCAACCACCTTCAATCCGTTCTTCCCTGAATCGGTCAGCATTACCCAACGCACATCGGCGTGGTTACCATTTTCCTGAGGGCGAACATAATCGTGAATAAATTCATCTACTTTTCCAGAATGGATAGCCACTTCCCCGCATGTTTTGCGGTCCCAATAGGTTTCCCATGGGCCGCGGCCAAAGAAACTAACATTATTGTATTTCTCATCAATGGCTAGTTGAACTCCAAATCGAGGCATTTCAGGGATTTCTTCACCTTCTAAACTTACCGATGTATGCACTCCCAATGCGCCATCTCCAGTGATGGTGTACTTATTCACTACCTGGCTATTCTTTCCAATGTCCAGCTTGCTTTTAACCTCCACAATAACTTGTGTGCTGCTTACCTGCTTCACATCTACTGTTTGAACTTCCATTTGTGGCTGTTTCCACACTCCCAGTCGCTTAGGCATTTTATTGCCTCGATCGTTGTCGGTTGGCACACGCCAGAAATTCACTTTCATAGGCGCGGTAAGCAGCTCTGTCTTTTTCTGCTTGTACGACACCACCTGGCCACTCTTAGGGTCTACTTCAACCGAGAATTCCTTGTTAAACACACGAATTGCCTCTTCGCTTTGCGAGACCTGAACAGCAGGTAATTCCGCAAGGTCTTGTTCTTCCATGGCCGGTACTTCATAAGGGATAGTGTACTGGTCCCAGGCTGTTACATGCCCTTTCTTTGCCCATAAACCATCTTCACGCAAAGCAGCTGTTACTTTCAGGAAATACTCGGCACCCGGTTTCAATTGCGGCCTTTCAAACGGGATGCGGATACGCATTTTTTGACGAGGCGCCACGTTGTAATGAGGCAATTGTCCTTGTTGCAGCAATTTTCCATTCTCGGTAAGTTCCCAGCTAAATACCAAATGTTCTGTTCCTATAAAGAAGTGCTTATTAAACAAATCCACTTCCCCGATCAACAGGTTCACCGGTTCAACCTTTTGATATTGGTAAACCTTTTTCACCTCATATAAAGCAGGGTTTGGTGTTCGGTCCGGTCGAACAATTCCATTACAGCAGAAATTACCATCGTTCGGATAATCTTTGTAATCACCACCGTATTTGAAATACACGTTTCCGTTATCATCTGTTGCCTGAAGACCCTGATCCACAAAATCCCAGATACAACCACCCTGCAGGTATTTATACTCTTCAATTACATCCCAGTAATCCTGGAAGTTACCTAAACTGTTGCCCATAACATGTGCATATTCAGAGAAAATCCAGGGCTGTGTGCGTGTTTGCGACGCCGCATAATCAAAGGTACCCCATCTCCAAGAGCCTGGGTACACAGAACCGCTCTTACCTGTGGCATAATCAACCAACTCCCACGGATGCGAATATTGCGGACAGATAATATCGGTATAACTGCGTGTGCCGGCGCGTTCGTATTGCACAAGACGCTCCGGATCACGCTGACGGATGTAATCGCGCGCCACTTCAAAGCTGGTACCATCTCCCGCTTCATTTCCTAATGACCAGATGATGATGGAAGGATGGTTTTTATCGCGTTCTACCATCCGACGAATCCGATCAACATGAGCCTCGCGCCACTCCAGTTTGTTGGCCAGTGTTTTAGCTGGTTCATAACCCACTCCGTGCGATTCCACATTGGCCTCATCGATAACATACAAGCCGTACTTATTACACAACTCATAAAAATAGGGATCATTGGGATAGTGTGCCATCCGCACTGTGTTGATGTTATTTTGCTTCATGATCAGCACATCCTGTAACATACGCTCTTTGGATACATTACGTCCCGTAACAGGGTCGTGCTCATGGCGGTTCACTCCTTTAATATAGACAGGCTGCCCATTAACCAGCAATTCACCCTCTTCCACCTTTACATCGCGGAAACCAAAATCAGTGGATACCCGTTCAAGCACATTGCCCTGATCATCTTTTAGCGTCAGGATAGCTTTGTACAAATATGGATCTTCGGCACTCCACTGACGCGGGTTCAAAACCTTTTGTTTTAAATGAACAACACTTTCGTTACCGGGAAAAATCATCACCGTCAGGTGTTCTGTCAAAGGCGACTGTTTGTAGTAATTGCCATTGGCATCCACCAGGTCAAGCTGCAGATGCGTGCGGTACCGAGCTTTCTCGTCGTAATTGTGGATGTAAGCCGTAACATTCAACTCTGCATTTTTATAATCTGCGTCGAAAGTGCTTCGGGCAAAAAAGTCACGGATATGCAATTTGGGCGCAGCCATCAGGTAAACGTCCCTAAAAATTCCACTGAACCTGAAGAAATCCTGATCCTCCAAATAAGAACCATCACTCCAGCGGTATACTTCCGCTGCCAAAAGGTTTTTTCCCGGCTTCACATAGTCGGTCACATTGAACTCTGCCGAGGTCATACTTCCCTGACTATACCCTACTTTCTTACCATTAATCCATAAATAGAATGCACTTTTCACACCATTAAAGTGAATGAACAGCTCGCGCCCATTCCAACTTTCATCAACCATAAACTGGTGTCTGTAAGAGCCAACCGGATTGCGCATTTCGAATGAAGTGTAGGCGCTATCCGGCTCCGACATAACGTAGGGCGGATTGTTTTTAAACGGATAAGCTACATTGGTATAAATCGGCTTTCCATACCCGTGCAACTGCCAGTTAGACGGTACCGGAATAGTGTTCCATTCAGAATCATCAAAACCGGTCTGATAAAAGTCAACAGGTCGTTCGTCCGGATGCTTAACCCAGTTGAATTTCCAGTTTCCATTCAACAGCTGTATCCATTGTGAATTTTCTGCTTGCCCACTCAGAGCCTGTTCCCACGTATTAAAAGGATAGAGCGTGGCGTGCGGTTGTTCCTTATTGATTCCGATCACCGCAGGGTTTTCCCAGTCGTGCTGTTGCGCTTCGGTTTGGCCCATCGAAAAACAAAGCACTACCAATAGAGCCGCCAGGTTTCGAAGGGGCATCATCAGTTTATTCTCACTAATTTTTTTCATACACATGGTTCGCTAATTATTATTTCGACAAGAAATCTTGGCAGATGGGAGTGAAACAGATTAATTATTGTTCTAAATCCCTAAACCGTTTGAGTGCTTCAAGGAAATAGTAATCAGCATAATTGAGAGGTACATCAATTTCGGCTCCATGAGGAATGCTTCCTACAGAATGTTTTAACACAAAGAAATTGTTTTCTCCTAACTTTGCTCTGTAGACCGGCGAGGCCAATGACTTCATTATCTCTTTCGCTTTTACAAGATAAAGCTCCTTGTTTTCAGAGAAACCGCTAAGCTCGCACAAGGCAGACGCCGTTATGGCAGCAGCCGAAGCATCGCGCAACTCGTTAGGGATATTCGGTGCGTTGTAATCCCAAAACGGCACCAGATCTTGTGGTAAATTGGGTGAGCCAAAAATGAAATTAGCTATTTCTTCGGCCACCTCCAGATACCTGAGATCCTTTGTTTCGCGATAACACACTGTGTAGCCGTACAAACCCCAGGCTTGTCCTCTGGCCCAAGCTGAATCATCGGAATACCCCTGCGCGGTATTTTTCTGACGCACATCCCCGGTAATAGTGTCATAGTCAACAACATGCCACGAACTAAAATCTTCTCTGAACTGGTTTTTCAAAGTAGTGTTAGCATGCTGCACTGCAATGTCATAAAAAGTGGAATCACCACTCAGGCGCGTAGCATTAAACAGCAGTTCGAGGTTCATCATGTTGTCTATAATAACCGGACATTCCCACCCGCGTTGCGACATCCATCCGTTTGTGGTATTCCACGATTGTATAACGCCTGCTCCGGGTCTGAATCGGGTTGATAACGACTTAGCTGCCTGGACAATTACGTTGGTATACTTCTCATTTTTGTTTAAACGGTATGCATTGCCATAACTACATCCGATCATGAAACCCACATCGTGATGCCACTTCAGGTATTGCACACTCTCCAACGATTCAGTTAATTCAGTCCCGTAATCGATCCATTTCTGCTCGCCTGTTAGTTCATACATATACCACATCGTACCAGGAAAAAAGCCACTTGTCCAACATTGCGGATTCACATAGCGGGTAGTCCCATCCTCATTCATTGTTCTTGGATTCAACACCTTATTCGTTTTACGAATTGCATCCAATTGCAATCCGATTTGAGCAGATGCAAATTCTATGTTCTCATCTATAAAAGTTTGATTTGCATTTTCCTTCTTACATCCGAAAAACACTCCTATGGAAATCAAAACAAAAAAAAGCTGTCCAAAAAATCTCATAACACTATCTATAATTATCAATTTCTATTTTTCGCACTTTTCACGACTTTAAACTGAGCAAATCGTCTATGTGGTTTCTTCATTGGTTTTCGTTCCTGAACATCCCGAAAACAAAATCATCGCGCTAATAACGACAATACCAATAGTTGTGATTTTCTCTATTTTCATTGTTACAGTATTAAAAGCAGTCAGGTACACTCGCCAAACCACCTAGCCATCAGACTTACTAAAATCAAATTAGTGTTTTTCTTCACTCACCCCATTGATTTCTGAGATGCGCTCCGGACGAAGCGGATCAAACAGGCTAATATTCTCCCGCTCGAAAAATGGAATTAACCAACTAAGGCGACTACTAAAGCTCTCATAATCCTTGTTTAGTTCCTTGGTCCAGGCTGCTTCAGCCAGTGCCGACAAACGTGGGAATACCATGAACTCAAGTCGTTCGACAGTATGCATGGTTTCCGTCCACACATTGGCCTGAATTCCTTTAACAAAGTCGCTTTTATAAAACTGCCCACCTGTCATTTCCCCGTTGGGGAAAGCATATACGTCTTCAATAGGACAAAATCCGCCCCATCGTCTTCCGTCTTTGTGCGAATCATTCTGCACAAAATCAAAATAAAGCGGCCTGCGAGGACACATAATTGTTGCGTACTTCTTATCAACCGCCGTCTGTAACATTTGTGGCTTATCGTGTCGCCACCACATTACCCAGGTATCTTCGTTTCTTAAACCCGCGTTGGTCACTTCGTCCCATCCCATTACTGTTTTCCCAATGCATTTAACCGAATCGGCCATCCGGTTTAAAAAGTAATGTTCTACATCAACGAGGTCTTTCAATCCCTCTTTTTTCATCAACTCCTGTACTTCGGGAAAACCTGACCACTGGTGATTACCATAGTGTACTTCATCACCTCCGATGTGGATAAATTCAGAAGGGAACAAAGCAGCCACTTCCTTAAGGATATTGGTCAAAAACTGGTATGTTCCTTCTTTGCCCGGGTGAAAAGTGAAATCAGGGTTTCTTTCTGAACCTCCTCCACCAAATTCGGGATATGCTCTAACAGCAGCCGTTGCATGACCGGGCATATCTATTTCAGGGATAATTTCGATAAAACGTTCGGCTGCATACTCAATTATTTCTGTTATCTCCTTTTGGGTATAAAACCTGACGGGTGCATTCTTATCCCATTTGGTTCCGGCACCACCCACTTCGGTTAACAAAGGATATTGTTTTATTTCAATACGCCATGCGGGCTCATCTGTCAGGTGCCAGTGAAACTTGTTTAGTTTTTGCAGAGCCATCATGTCCAGTATCTTTTTCACTTCTTCCATGCCAAAGAAATGACGAGACTCATCGAGCATAAAACCGCGCCACTCATAACGTGGACTATCATCGACCACACCACAGGGAATGGATGTATTACCCTTTTGCTGCGCATTAATAAGCAACTGAAGGAGTGACTGCAACCCGTAAAACGTCCCTTCCGAAGCGTTTGCTTCAATAACAATTTCGTCCGGTTCAATTACCAAACGATAAGCCTCTTTGGCTGTCACTTCGCTTGATTTGAACAGTTTAACCCGGGCATTTTGTTTCTTCTGACGCACATTGATATTGGCATAGCTCTTGGCCTGTGTCGTAAATACCTTGACTATATCATTGAACTCATCTGCATCTGTTGACACAGTTAGCCGATTGGAGAAATCGAAATACCCCTTTTTAGCCTCATAATGATTAGGATAAGGAACTATTATTGTGCTATTCTCTTGCGCAAAACCAATTAATACTGCCCAAAAAATAAGCGAAACCACCAGCAAAATACGCTTCTTCATTCTTTTAATCATTTAAATATTTATACAGGAAACATAGCGACATTGGTTTACCCACCTACCATAATCGCCACAGCACAGCTAGTTTGCAGGCTGAAGACTATTCATCCAATAATTAAAAGTTCGCCCGTATTTATTCATCGATGTTATCTTCAGCACATATTCGGCACATTTAGTGTCAATATACCGGAGCTCATCCAAAACGTATACTGTTCCCATTGGGTTATAAGGCTTGTTATAATCGCTGCGATCCTTATCCGGAGCCCACTCGGTATTCACAAACTCCAGGTGAACATAGTTTTCGGTATCCATCATATATGGTTCCCAAAACTTCACACAGCTTTCGATGGAACTTCCTTTTTTGTTCTGCAACTGATAAAGCGCTGTGGCTGCTGCTTTATCTTTGTACATGCCAGCTGCCTTTAATATACGCGCATAAAAAAGCAGGTTGTATGAATGGTAAGCAAACGCATCGCGGTTAACAAAGTCATGAGAAACACCATTTTCCAGAATGTTGAGTTCAATGTGACTTTTCAAATTATCCACAGAGGTATTATAGAGTGCCTCATCGTCTAATATCTGTGAAAAATAAAACAGGAAATTGATTCGTATCGTATTCCAGTTGTTTTCGAGCAGGTTGCCGGTAAAGTTCAATTGCTTATAATAGTCAGCCCGCTTACGTATCCAGCCATCAATCGCGACACGATCCTGCTCACCAATGTGTTGTCTTATTACCGAGTAAGCTTCATACAAAGGAGTTATTAACGATTCGCGCGGAGTATGATCGGTGGGCTCATTAATACTTGCCCATGCTTTTATTAAAGCGGTTGCTTTTTGAAGGTATAAACCGGCTTGTTCACTTTTTTTATCCATGAACATCCAATCAACTGCAATGGTGTAAATATTTTGGGCATTTTCCTTTGCAGTTGCCTGGTTTTCCTGGGTTAATTGTTGTACGGCGTATGGTTCACTTGTCATGGCGGCATTGGCCACTTCTGTAATCCATTTGTTAAACGCGCTCCTCGCTGCACCCGATTCTTCCAGCTCTTTCACAGCGGCATTGTACATCTCCAAATCAGCCACTAAGTTTGACAAGTAAGGCATTACAGCATTGACAATGATGGTATACTTATTATTTGTCACACCATCCTGCGCGGTAACGGTAAATTCAACAGGAGATGAAAAATCCTGTGGACCTTGCGGTGAATAGGTAGCCTTGGGAGATACCTCCAATTCAGGCGTCAAACTGGTTAAATCAGCACCGGCAGGCATTGTTACATATATCGTACTTCCATCTTTTACAATTTCAACAGCCTCGCTAAGCTGAAAAGATACCAGGTTGCACAACTCGCTGTTTGAGATAGTAAAACTCACTGAACTATTGGCAATTGATGTTATCTCTGAACCAGCGATCAGCTGGACCTCTCCTTTGGTCATCTGCGCATCACCCAGCTGAAATTTTTTTGCCAGAACAGTTTGCCCTTTCTGAAAGGTTATCGTCTTTTCAAAATCATTGAAATAATTCGAAATATCTACACCATCACCATCGCTAATGGCAATAGAAATTGGGATATCCAATTTTGCGGGTGTACCATACACCGAGCTAAACACTACTTCGAGACTATCTCCGGAAACAAGACTCTTTTCTTCCAGCGCCATTTTTAAAGGAATCGCAGCAACCGGCTTGTCCTTTTCCAACATCTCATCCTGACCACATGCTGCGATAAAGCAAGCTGCGACAACTACTACCCATACAAGATACTTCATAATTTCTCCACTAAAAAAAACAACTACAGCAGTTATTTTTATAAACAATATTAACTGGCTAACGAATAAATCGAATTTTAAAGTAATAAGAGTTGGTATCCCTCAGAATACCAACTCTTATGTATCCACTTCTTATTTATTACGAACAATTCTAAATCCGATGGAGGCATGGTTTGGGTTTACACCAAACTCTTTACCACGTTCCCACATTTCCATTTCATTATCCGTAGGACGTGTCCAATAGCATCCTCCGCGAGTCACTTTATTTGTGCCCGATTCAGGTCCCATAGGATCAGTTGTTGGAATTGCCGGATGTTCTCCGCCAGCCCAATCCCAGCACCATTCTCTCACATTACCCACCATATCGAAAATACCTAGTTCGTTGGCTTTAAAATTTGCACCAGGATGCGGTTCTCCCCAGTTGTTATAAACATTTGTGGCATTGGCTTGTACCCATCCCAACTCTGTTGCTACATCGCCGCCGGGGTAAATGTATCCTTGAGAGTACTTGCCTCCACGTGCAATGAATTCCCATTCTGCCTCAGTTGGCAAACGGTATCCTTTACCGTTAGGATCATTGATGGTTACAGTTGCTGAAGAAATACGGCCAGTTGCTTCACTCACTACATCTGATATTGTATAATACGGTTCTAAGCCATGCTCAATACTCAGCTTATTACTAAAGTCACAAGCATCAAACCATGACAAGCAAGTCATAGGAATAGTTGGTCCGGCAGGCTTCCATCTCCAGCCTTGAACACTGGCTCTGTCTTCACCTAATAAATCACCATACTCTCCCCACATGATCTCTAAAGTACTTACAAATAAATCTTTAGAAATAGTCGCTTCAAACATAGACGCTCCTCCGGCTCCCATCGTAAAGGTGCCTCCTTCAACAAATACCATGAGAGGCGCAACTGCTTTTTCAACAATGCTTACGCTGTATTCCTGCGTCGTCACCCCATCTTCAGCGGTTACCGTATAAGTGTCACCCGCTTTTTCATAGGTGGCTCCATAGGCAAGTGTGAGTGAAGCGGTCAACTCAGCAGCATTGGTTCCTGTTGGCACATTTACATTGATCACCCGGTTAGCCTGATCGATAACAGCAGGGTAATTACCAAGTATGAATGATTCGACAACAGCTTTATCATTTTTAGCATACTTAACAGAAACGGTGTATACCTTTTTAGTTTCACCATCCTGCGCAGTAATGGTATACTCAACCGGAGATGAAAAATCCTGCTTACCTTCCGGTGAATAGCTTGCATCGAGCGATACTTCCAACACTGGCTCCAAAGCTGTCAGATCAGCACCGTATACCATGTATACCAAAACAGTGCGGTCTTCCTGGTTAATCTCGCCCTCTCTCCCATCAAGCAGAAAAGAGTTCAGGTTACACGATGGATTGTTGGTAATCGTTAAAGGAATCTTTTCGCCAGTAATAGTGTTCGTTTCACAACTGGCACTCAGCTCCACATTAATTTTAGCCATTTTAAGCTTACTGACTGAATAGTTTTTAGTAAGCGATTTCTCACCTCTTGGAAAAACAACCGTTTCAATAAACCCCAGAAAGTGTTGAGAAGCATCTTCTCCGTTTGCGTTGCTTACCGACAGAGTAATTTCAATGTCTTTACCGGCAACAGCGTCTCCCTCAACATCGAAAACAATACTTAGGCTGTCACCCGAAACCAGTACATCATTTTTTACTGTCATTTTTAAGGCAACATTTTCCTTTTCCTGACTATTATGCAATAGGTCTTCTTTGTTACATCCGTAGATAAAAGCCACTGCAGCAATGGTTAATATCCATATATAGCTTAATTTTTTCTTCATAATTAAACTTTTTAAAATTTTGTAATACAGATACAGAGATAGCTCTGCACCAGTAATTTTTACCAATTTTTACCTGGTTTCAAATTTGGATTAATATTCAGCTCACTTTGATTGATCGGATAGAAGTAGTATTTATCCTCCCAAAGACGAGTGCTATTATCTACCTCTTTTGTGTAGATAAATGAACCATCAGCCGCTTTCTCAATCTTCATTGTTTTTATCGCAACGGTAGCATCTCCAATCATCCAGCGTCGAACATCCCAGAAACGGTGATCTTCAAAAGCCAGCTCTACCATGCGCTCTTTACGATACTGAGTGGTAAAATCTTCCAGTGATAAAGCATCTGAAATAGCATCGATGGTTAAGCCTTTGCGTGTGCGCACCTTATTGATCGCATCAACAGCTGAAAGCGGCAAGTCAGCATCAGTACCTGACACACCATTGATTTGGCTGGCAGCTTCTGCATAATTCAAATACACTTCCCCTAGACGAAACAGGATCCAAACCATTTTATGCTGCGTGGTACCAACCGGATTAAGGTTGGTGTTTTTCATCGCATATTTTTTCAGGTAATAGCCGGTTGGAGTAGCACCTTTGTTTGGCAAGCCATCTTTTCCGCCAAAGAAAATATCCATGGTTTCGTTATAGGCCCATTCCGACTGATTGACCACCACGGTTTGTTGCAGACGCTGATCGCGATTTGCATATGGATTGGCCGGATCGTAAGTAAAGCCAGATTGCATGTCGTAGGCATCAACCAGGTTCTGAGTCGGACAGTTACCCGTTTTTCCTCCCTCTACTGAAATTGGAAAGTTTTCTTTTTCAAACGAGTTGGTTGCACCTTTCATGATATTCGCTATAACTTCCGGGCATTTTGCATGTTTATCGCCTTCTGAGTTCCACAAATCGGAGTACTCGATAGAAGACAAGCTAACACCGTTGGCTTCCATTGCATTAATAATGGATAGCGAAGCCAGACCAGACGAGCGTAGCAAATTCAGGTCGTAAGTGCCATTGTTGTGTAAGGGGCTGGCAGCATATAACAGTACCCGTGCTTCCAGAGCCTTTGCAAACAACTTTGTAACACGACCGGTTTGTTTGCTATATTCATTAACGTCATAGGTATCGGGCAGATAATCAGAACAAGTATGACTCTCGCTGGCAATCCATTCCAGCACTTTTTTGGCATCAGTTTGCGATACACGATTAACTTCCTCCTTGTTAAGCACATCAGTAACCAAAGGCACATTGCCATAGCGTTTAACCAATTCGAAGTAAAAATAAGCACGCAGGGCTCTTACTTCCCATTTCAGATTTTTAAAGTTGGTGTACAATCTTTCATAATCCTCGTTGTACAGATACTCTTCAAACTCTTTATCTGCCGCTTTTTCAAGAAAGTTGTTACACACAAAGATGCCCTGGTAAAAATGTCCCCATTGATCATCTACCGTATTAAAGGACGACCAGCTGCCATTATAGTATTTATGAATATAACTTGCAGGCCAGGCATACTGCGATTCGTCGCAACCAGAGGAACGCATAGCCGATCCAAAATTATCCTGTAAATAAGTATAACAGTTTAAACCCGCGGAGGTGGCTCGCTGCAGATTACTAAATGCCAACTCTTCATTGAGAGTATCTGTTTCGCTATACTCCAGGAAGTCGTTGCAGGCAGTAAACGTCAACATCACTGCACTAAGCAGTAATACTATTTTGTGTTTATATTTATTTTTCATACTTCAGTCTATTAGAAATTGATCTTCACTCCAAGATTAACAGAACTATACATTGGGAAATTGAGACCAAAGGCCTCAGCATCGCCAACTCTCATTTTATCGATCGAAAACAGGTTATAGCCCCTGGCAAAGATTGTGGCATTGCCCAGCTTTACACGTTCAACCCATTGTTTTGGCAGGGTATAGTAAATTTCAGCTGTTCTAAGTTTCAGATAGGATAAATCTTGCAACCAAATAGTTGAGGCCACATTATTGTTTTCATTTAGCGCGTTTGTTAAACGTGGGTACAATGCATCCTGATTTGTCTCAGTCCAGCGATTATCGTAATAATGTTGTGATATATTATTATTATCGACTAATGGACGGTAAATACCATCTGCCTTCATGATGGCACTGTGGTTAGCAGTTCCCTGGAACAGAAGATTGATACCTAGCTTACGATACTCAACATTCAAATCCAATGAAAAATACATTTCGGGTACAATTGAATTATTGCCAATAGCAATTCTATCGTATTGGTCGATAATGCCATTATCATCCTGATCCTTGTATTTGATATCTCCGGGCTGCACTTCTGAGAAAGTTTGAACAGGACTATTATCAATATCAGCCTGATCTTTGAAGAAACCTATCGATTCGTAACCAAAGATTTGACCAACCGGATGTCCGGTAGCCCTGTTAAAGTCATTCTTCCATACTTGCTCGTTGTTATTAATTATTTCACTTCTTGTAAAAGTGAAATGTCCCATCGCCGAATACTTAAGGTCACCTTTTGCGCCTGTATATCCTAATCCTAACTCAACGCCTTTGTAAGCATATTCTGCACTGTTGGTCATGCCCGGGTCAATACCAATGACTGATGAAACAATATTTTTGCTTTCAATCAATTGGTCGTACTCTTTAATATCAAACACATCAACACTCACATTCATACCACCGAAGAATGTACCTTCAGCACCAACATTCACACTTCGGGTTTTAGGATAAGTAAGATTAACCACTGGTAAGCTACCGGGCTCAATAGTACCCACTCCCTGGAAGTTCCCGAATAAATAGCTTTTACCTGTTTGATAGTACACTTTGTACAGGTCAAAATCCATATTATCACTTCCGGTAATACCCCATGATGCATTCACTTTCAGGTAATCAATGGCCTCGCTGTTTTTAGCAAAGTCTTCTTGCGAAACAACCCATCCGGCCGAAATGGCAGGAAAATAACCCCACTTTCTACGGGGGTTCAACACGTTAGAAGAACCAACTGAAAATGTAGCATCCAGCAAATATTTATGATCATAGCCATACGAAGCATACATGACATTATTTACGCGGTTAAACATTTTGTGCTGCCCGTAACCGGAATAGCTAGATATCTCAAATATATATCCACCACCTACGGTTGACTTGTTAAAAGTGCGTTTGTAATCGAGTTGTCCCTGTCCGGTAAGTTTTCTCCACTGATCGATGGTGCCTGCATTCCACTCCTGAAAGTTGGTCATGCGTTCTCCAATCAGGTTATATTCAAGATCAGTTGGGTTACCATCATTATCAAATACAGGTGTAATGGTCTCTGTTTGGTAAGTTCTGTACTTTTTCTCTCTAATTACCGAATAAGAGTCCATACCAAACCTGGCACTTGCATTCAGACCTTTGGTAATCGCATCAAGGTTTTGCTTAATGTTTATATTGGCGTAAAGGGTACGCGTATGAAACCTTGTAAAACCAGCTGTTGACAATTCAGCTACCGGATTGGTTTTCCACGTTGTGCTGGCTCCCCAGTTACCATTTTCGGTTTTTATTGGAAATGCTCCGGCAGATGTATTATAAATACTTTTCATCAGGTCCGATTCACTTAGCATTCCCCGGCTGTTCTCCTGTAGTTTCCCCAGCATATTAATTGTCAGCAGTGTATTTTTTGATATGTTGACATCTACATTGGTACGCACATTCAGGTTTGAATATTTGAACTGGTTCGGGATTGAAGGATCGGGCGCGTTGAGCTTAATAAAACTTTCATCAGTATCATAGGCCACCGCCCCATAAAAACGAGTAATGCCATTACCGCCTCTAACTTGTACATTGTAGGAGTTAGAGTGAGCTACATCCTTAAATATCTCATTGGCCCAGTTTACATTGCTATAAATTCCGGGCTGACCTCCGTCTCGGTAGGCATTAAGCTGATACTGGTTGAACTCAGGAGCTAACCCATCATTGGCTAATGCTTCGTTCATCGCACTCGCATAGGTGAAAGCATCAACCATTGGAATAGTTGATTTGGCAAACTTAACCCCATGGTCGTATTTAAGATCAATCTCCATGGTATTGTATTTACCTTTTTTGGTATTTACCAACAAAACACCATTTGCTCCACGCATGCCATAAATAGCCTGCGATGCTGCATCTTTTAACAAGGTCACTGACTCAATTTCCTCCACAGTCAGTCCATCAAGATCACGTTCGAAACCATCCACTAAGACCAACGGACGTCCTAAGCCACGATAATTCAACCTAGCCTGGTTTTCGGCAACTGTTCCACTTTCCTGTAACACACTAAGCCCCAACAACTCGCCAAACAATGCATTGGAAGCGTTCACTTTTGAGTCGTTTTTCTCCAGGTCTTCTGCAAACACAGTACGAGCAGATGCTGCCGTGTTTTTTGTTGCGTTAATTAAATCATAACCACGGTTCACCGGGCTCGTTTCCAGGCCCATAACAACCACAAGGCTATCCGATAATATTACTGACTTGGAAAAAATATCAGCTGAATTAATAACTGCTTCAGAATTTTCTGTGGCAGTAATAGTATACTCGCCATTCCTGTCAGTAGTCGCTTTAACATCAGGATACTGCACCAAATAAATCAATGCTCCTGAAACTGGTTTTCCTTTTGCATCCAACACACGGCCGGTCAGTTCGTCTGCATTGGCATACTTTTGAACTGCAAATACAAGGAAAAGCCCAATAATAAATTTTAAATATCTTGTCTTCATAAATTCAACTTTTTACTGCTTACCAGCCTGGGTTTTGTGTTAAACCATAGCTCTTATTTAATTCAGTTGTTGGGAAAGCTGACAAATACCATTTAGGCTCCCACATTGATCCGTGCGCATCTTTATTGATCGCAGTTTCTTTATCGCCAGGGTAAATCCGAATAATTTGTTCTTTACCCGACTCGCCATCCTGAATAAAGCGCTTTCTTATCTGGAATTCATTAAATACAAATGAGGCATCATCATCCACGATTGTACCATCATCTTTTTTGTATCTCCATATTAATAAGCCGGACAAACGCTTTTTGAAATCCTCTGCACAACGCCAGCGGATGAGGTCGTAGAAACGTACATCTTCAAGCGCCAATTCGCATTTTCTTTCTCTCAGGATTTCTTTTAATAAAAACTCATCAGCTGGTGCCGCCTCACTGAAATCGGGATGTGTTACATCAATAGCACTGCGGGTTGGATTGGCTTCTAACAAACCTTTAAGTCCGACACGTTCACGTACCGCGTCCACCCACTTATAGGCGTCGCTTGAACGGCCAACCATTGTCAGTGCCTCAGCATAACTCAGGTAAATCTCTGCTATACGTAATTCAGGCCAATGGATTGTGCGACCGTCGTATTCTCCCGCAAAATCAAGCGTGAACTTATAATTTGTAAAGCCTGACGCAGCCAGCCCTTTGTCGGTCTTAACCTGCGATCCATCTTCTTTATCGCCACGGTGAGAGCCGCCCATATACCCTTCAAACAATCTTCCGTTATGGTAGGTCTTACCGGTTATGTTACTTACTTCATAGAGGCGAGGGTCGCGATCAGCGAAAGGATCAACATATGTTCCATTATTCAGAGCCGTTTGCTGTTCCGCGTTGCTCTTTTTCCATGGCATGTCTGCTTCCAGGAAAGGTGTTCCATCTGCTTTTGGATAGGCATTCAAACCGGTTAATGTCGGTAACATACCATTCCAACGTACCCATATGGTTGGGAAATAATAATAATCCCATTTAGAAGGTGATTTATCAGCTCTTCGCACTGATATAAGCATTCCGGGGTTACTTCTGTTGTAATAGCCTTCGCGGTAGCCTTCACGATATGATTGCAGATCAGTACCTGTAGGCTGATTCAGGTAGTATGTTCCTGTATTGGGCGCAATACCTCCATTAAGTGTAAAGAAATCTTCGCAAGCCTTCACCACATCTTGCCAGCGGCTGGCATCGTAACTACCATAGGTTGTTTGCAAATTGCTAACCGACTCGTTTCCGGATCCACTCCAGGTATTTGAAGAATTAAACAACGGACTCGCAGCAAACAGCAACACTCTGACTTTTAATCCTTTTGCGCCGGCAGCCGAAAATCTGCCCGCCCATGCACCAATCTCATCATTACTCAACTGCCAGGGAAGAGCACTTGCTGCTTCATCACACAAATTGGTGATAAACTTTACCGTTTCTTCTACAGTAGCACGCTCAACATTCGTATCATCAGCAGGCTGATATGCCTTTTTTAACAATGGTAATCCACCAAAATGGCGAAACATGTTCGCATAATGGCTTGCGATGATCATCTTGGCCTCTCCAACTAACCGTTCTTTTTCTCCTTGCTCGAAATTTGGTACTTTATCTACGTTTTCAATAAAAGTATAAGCGTAACGTATTCCTTTCCATCTCTCGGGTTTTGTATAATATCCTTTTGAATCATTGTATTCCTTTGACGGATTCATCTGGCCGGAATAATAAACCGATGTTCCACGCGCCTGATTCAAAAAACTCTCGTAATCATCTCCTAAAGAGTTTAATCCTTCGAGGTTATGAAAATAGGTAGTCCTATCGGTTAAGCCATAATACAGTGTAGCATATGCATTCCATAGCACACCTTTAGCGCTCACCGCATCATTAAATACGGTATCAATCGAAATATCTCCGCTGGGCTTTTTAACCAGAAAGTCATCTCCCACTTCAAATTCATCAACGCACGATGTTGCAAACAAACCGGCAACAATGGCACCAACAAACAGTAATTTATATATTATCGTTCTCATTGTACAAACTTTTTTTATTGATTAAGTTCTGCTTAGAAACTAAGGTTAACCCCAAGGTTGTATACAGCCATTACCGGATAAGCAGGATTGAGTGCTGTTGTGCGAGATTCCGGATCCAGTACTTTCAGCTTATCAAATGTCAACACATTTTGTCCGGCAACGAAAACGTTAAACTTACTAATCCCCAGACCCTTTATAAACTGAGACTGAATATCATAACCGATACGGAAGTTCTTCAATCGGATATAGCTGGCATCTCTAATCCAAAGATCAGAGACCATGCTATTATTTGGCAGTGAACTCATTGAAGCACGTGGCAACGTAGCTGTCTCTGCTGTTTCCGGTGTCCATCGGTTATCAAACTGCTCTTGCATTAATGAGCGGTTACCTGTTGGTCCTAACGGCTCGCGGTAGGCACCTGCCAACACACGTGAAACTCCGGTAGCACCATTCCATTGCATGGAAAAGGATAAGTTCTTCCACTCAAAGCCCATATTTAAACCTGCTGTAAAGCGTGGGTTGTTTGTGTTACCAATGGCAACCATATCATTGCTATCGATAGCTCCATCGCCGTTAACATCAGCATACACGCAGTCTCCTTCTGCTATAGAGGGCTGCACCTCTTTCGCGTCCACACCGTTGTTATTAAGCATTCCATCCTGGTAGAATCCAATAAATTTATACCCGAATGGTTGACCTTCCTCATATCCTGTGCGCAAGGTCCAGGGGTTTTCCGGGTTGGGTACTTCGTCCATAAAGGTAACAATGCGTTTAGCATACGAACCATTAAAAGACACATTGTAAGAAACCTCATTCACACGCGATTTCCAACCGATATTAAATTCCCATCCGGTGATCTCCCGTGACCCCATGTTGACCTCAGGTGGAGTAAAGGCAACAAAAGTTGGGTAAGTCTGACGGGCAATTAAGATATCATCGCGTTTTTCATTAAAGTAATCTAAGTAAATAGATAATTTACTGTCTAAGAATCGCATATCCACACCGTAGTTCTGCTTGTGAGCCGTTTCCCAGGTAGTAAACTCGTCATGAATTTTACCTTCGTTGTAACCGCCATACCACGTTCCCCCTGATACATCGCCAAATCGATAGCCACCTGATGAAGTCCATGAATTGGGAACGTATCCAAACCGATACCTGTAATCATTGTAGCGTCGGTCTTTACCAACAATACCATATGAAGCACGCAACTTCAGATAATCGATGATATTATTATCCTTCAGAAAGTCTTCTTCGGTTGCAATCCAACCAACAGAAACAGATGGGAACGTTCCATAACGGCGATCGCGGTGAAAGTTCTCCGAACCGTTATACCCCACACTTAAATCGACCAGGTAACGGGTGTCATAGTCATAGGTAATACGTCCAACCAACCCCACATAACCAGCCGGCAAATCCTGATTAACAGCATTTGCAGGATAATAAATGCGCCTGGCATTATACATAGCTAAGGCCGATACATTGTGCCCGCCAAAGCTTCGCTTAAAGTTTAAAGCTGCTTCGGTATAAAAATCACGACCTTTTCCAACACCTGTGTCGAACTCTGTTTGGCCATCATCGCCGTCTTTGATCAGAATAACTTGTTCGCCTTCCTCTTCCGTATAGGGTACATCCTGCAGCCATGGAATATCTTTTCGCAACCAAGGTGTGTACCTGGGGCGTTGCGTCTTAAAGGTCTTCCATTGCTCATACTCACTATTGTAAGAACCTTTCACACTCAACTCCAAACCCTTAGTAATGAAGTCAAGCTTCTGCTTCAGATTAAAGTCCAGGTTTAAGGCATTTTTAGATTTGGACGTGGTTCCCCGCCCCGTAAAATCCATGGCGCTGCTGGCAAGTGGGACATACACTTCTGTGTTCCCCAAAATAACTTTACCATCCACGATTCCGGCACCACCAAGTGGATTCGCTTCTTTAAACGAGCGGAAAAACTCACCATCTTTATAGGCATTGGGTTCGTTGCGATTTTCAAGACGAGCACCAATATTTACCGACATGGTCGTACTCGATGTAATCTCAAAATCAAGGTTGCTTCTCAAATTGTAACGTCGGTAGGTAAAGTTCCCGTTAGATTCAAGCTCATCATTCCCGTTAAAAATACCGTTCTGACTAAGCATTCCCATAGAGGTAAAGTATTTAACTCTTTTTGAACCTCCGCTTACATTCATATTGTGCTGATGCTGAATTGCATAATCATCAAAAAACATCTCCTGCCAATCGGTATCGGGATACAACAATGTATTTCTGTTAGGATCATCATATTGAGCCAATGTTTCCTCAGAATAGGTAGGTGACTGACCATCATTTGAGTTGGCTTCATTCACATAAGTCATAAAGTCTTTGGCATTCACATATTTACCTAAGCTCGTTGGTACCTGTGCCCCAATTGACGAGTTTACATGAATTTGAGCAGATCCTTCCTGTCCTCGGCGGGTGGTTATTAAAATCACCCCGTTGGCTCCCCGCACTCCAAACACAGCTGTTGAAGAGGCATCTTTCAATACAGTTACATTGGCAATTTCGTTCGGATCAATTTGAGAGAATGCTCTCTCAACCCCATCCACTAATACTAAGGGGTTTGCTTCTCCACGAATGTAAATTTGTGCATCATCAGAACCTGGCTGGCCCGAATACTGAACTGCTGACACACCCGTCATGTTACCGGCCAGCATATTGCTAACCGAAGCAACAGGCATTCTTCCCAGCTCTTCAGTATCCATGGATGAGATAGCTCCCGTGATAGTCACTTTCTTTTGAGTGCCATACGCGATAACAGCTACTTCCTCAAGCGCTGTTACTGAACTAACCAGGACACAATTGACAACCGTTTGATTACCAATTACAACCTCCTTCGTTTCCATTCCGATAAATGAGAATACTAAAACACCGCCGTTCTCCGGAACTTTAAGCTGATAGCTACCGTCTGGTTGAGTTACCGTACCGGTAGTTGTGCCCTTTAAAAACACAGTTACACCTGGCAGTGTTAGCCCTTGCCCATCTTTAACTACACCTGTCATTACCCGGCTAGGCTCTTGAAAAACTGTTCTATCAGTCTGACTTCCTGACTCCCTGAAACCATCACCGCTAGAATAATTAGCTATTGCTGATGTATGGAACAAACTCCATCCCAGAAACAGTAAGCTAAACTTCAATTTACTGGAAACAAACTTTTTTAGCTGAGTCCAATAAACAACTTTGTTTTTTTTCTTCATAAATGGTTGATTAGAATTACACTTTTATAAAAAAGGAAACCAAGCACCACTGTGCCTTCCTATGTTTCCATTCTTATAAATCCAAACATACATGAAGCACTTCCAAGATTTTTGCACTTTTGTGTTTAGTTCTGAGACACATGCTGCATGTTTTCACTATTGTTTCGCAACTGCAACATCCTCGACAGCAGCATTTAACTTTTTTTAGAATTTCTAAGTTTTAAAAAGATTCTTCTTATGGCTGTTCAGCGCTTTCGGTGCTCACCGAAAAAACGGAGCCTATTACCAACTTTGGAAACGCCCCTGGAGAACACATTGGCACAGGCATAAATAATGAAAGAACAGCGGGCTGTTTTGGGTTATTAAATCGGTGAGACTGACGGATCAGGGTCTCATGGGTTACATGCCCCTTACCTTGGTGCGAATAAAACAATGATTATCCAATGGGATACCTTGCCAGCTTGCTGCAAGCAGTCTCACTAGGTACCTCGTGTCAGAAAGCCAAAAGACCAGACAATATACCTACAAGAAAAACACTGGTAATGAAAATGAAAAATCCCCACGATCAATGATCGTGAGGATTGGAAGTAATTCCATGTTTTTTGTCGTTATCTTCTTAAAAGCAAGCGCTTATTCAATGCTTCAACTATAAAAACACCACTTCTTTTGTTTCGCCAGATTTCATATCAACCGGCATCTCTTTTGATTGATACACCAAAGAAACCTGTCCATCCCTGAAAGCCTTTACCTGCACTTTTGTGAGTTTACCTTCCGACCAGGTCATGCCTAATTCATAGTTTCCCCTTGCCCTGAGTCCACTAACTGTACCCTCTTGCCATTGTTGAGGCAATGCGGGCAACAAGCGAATGATACCTGGCTCATGCGACTGCAGCAACATTTCAGCCATTCCGGCCGTAACGCCCAGATTGCCATCTATCTGAAAAATACGTGGCGGATGCAAATCAAACAGATTATTGGTCATTTGCTCTTTTAGCAGCGCATTGATGTGTTTATACGATTCATCGCCATCCAACAGGCGCGCATAAAAATTAACCATCCAGGCACGGCTCCAGCCTGTTTGTCCACCACCAAATGACAGCCGCCTCTCTATCGTTTTACGCGCAGCTGCAAATAATTCCGGCTTCGAAGGATTTATTTGAGTAGATGGATACAAGCCATAGAGGTGTGAGATATGTCTATGCCCAGGCTGAGCCTCTTCGTAATCCTGAATCCATTCCATGATGGTACCATTGGCACCGATGTTAATCTCAGGCAGCTTAAGCAGTACTGACTTTATCTCTGCCGTGAGATTTGATTGTCCAAGCAACTGCTCTGCTTCCAAACAACTGTTTAGTACATCACGAATGATCTGAATATCTACAGAAGAAGCCACTGTGTTAGACAATACCTTCCCAGTCTCGGGATCTATATATTCGTTCTCAGGCGAATAAGATGGAGCTGTTACCAACACCCCGTTTTCGTCCTCCTGAAGAAAATCCATGATAAAACGGGCTGACCCATTTAACATTGGATAAACGGTTTCGCGTAAATACTGCTCGTCACGGGTAAACTGATAATGCCTCCACAATGTCTGTGTCATCCAGGCTCCTGCCAAAGGGAAGCTATAACCGACACTTATCTGATAAAAAGCATTTGAAGCAGAAGGTGTAGTCCGCCCAAACACATTACTGCTTGCATGAAACATCCATCCTTCAGAACCAATGAATTCGCGGGCTGTTTCTTTCCCATTAACCGCCAGTCGTGTTAAGTATTCAGATAACGGCCTGACAGTTTCAGGGAGATTGCAAACATCAGCCGGCCAGTAATTCATTTGTAAATTAATATTCATATGGTAATCCGACTCCCAGGCCGCCCACATATCCTTGTTCCAAATCCCCTGAAGGTTAGCCGGCAAGTTGGCTTTGCCTGCCGAACTGGTTATTAACATGTATCGCCCGTATTGAAATAATAATTGCTGCAAATACACATCGTCGTCGCCAGCTTTTAGAGCATCCAGACGCTTGTCTGTAGGAATGGTGTCTGTTACCATTTTAGCCAGATCCAGATTCACGCGCTTATATAATTCGGAATGAACTTTCACATGGGCTTCTTTCAATTCGGCATACGTGAATGCCTCAGCCTTTTCAATGTCCTCTGCAACTTTTTCAGAGGCATCAATGGATTCGTCAAAATTAAGCCCGGCCAAATTGTAATTAGTGGCGGCACCAAACAGAACGGTAAATGAGGAAGCCTCCTTTATCTGACAGGCCTCATCGTTTCGCACAATTTCAGCACCATCGGCAATTATTTTGGCACGGCCTGCAAATTTCATGTGGTAACCACCTTTTCCGGATCCTCCAACATTATCATCATAACCGTCAGGATCATCAAAAATCTGCCCTTGAATAACAATACCGTCCGCTACAGCCTTTGTTAGCACATCTTTTTTACGGTTAAACGCCACTTCGGCATTCACTTTCTCTCCGTCCAAACTTTTAAAATGATAAACCAACACATCGTGCTCCATGGATACAAAGGTTTCCCTATGGAAGCGTTTTCCCTCTACTTCATATTCTACGGTAGCAACGCCTGTGCTCAAGTCAATTTCCCGGCGATAATTCTGCCCGTCAGAGTGGTCAAAGCCGATATACAGGTCACCAAATGGTTCGTATGATCTAATGCCGGTTGGACTGGTAACCAAATACTTACCCGCATATTCATACGCTTGTTCAAACTTCCCCTCAAGGTTTAGTTTCTGAAAGTGCTTATAGTGTTTCTGGACATCCTCCGGATAGGGCTGTTCCGGGCATCCGGCCCACAAACTTTCCTCATTGAGCTGCAAATGCTCGCGATTTATACCCCCATGCACCATAGCACCTATGCGCCCATTACCTATTGGCAAGGCCTCAAACCACTCTTTTGCCGGCTGCTTGTACCAAAGCTTTTCAGTAAAATCCTGTGGTTGCTCACAAGCCACTAATACCAATACACCCAAGGCAAACAGCAATACTCTCCTCTTCATCTATTTAATTATTAACCTGTAAATTAATGTAAACCGTATCTATTAATTCTTTTCCCGCTTTGGCGATTATTTCATTCATGCCAGGCTTTAAGGTCACATCGAAATAGAAGCGTGCATAATCACCGGTGGCTGTACCTGCTTTCGTTCCATTTACCCACAGCTCCACTCGCTTTTGATTGGAATACACTTTAATGGTTTGTGCTGCTTTTGTCCGATTCACGATGCGTCGCTCCGCCACATAAACCATTGGTTCGGTCTGGTTCCAGTTAGCCTTATAAAAGTAGAAAGCGTCTTTTCTATCTTTCCGGTCAAAAGTCACCAAGCCTTTGTCATTCTTCCCCGGCACTTCCCCTTCGGTGCGGTGCGCTCCTCCAAAATCAAACAGATTCCAAATAAATGTTCCCCATAGGAAAGGGCGTTGATCGATAGCTACCCAATGGCCTTCGTGAAAATGCGTTTGCCAGTTTTCCGGGTGCCAGAAACTATTGGGAGCAGGCTGAATTAGTTCTTCCTGCTGGTGATACAAGCTTGCTCCGGCACCGTATTCACTTACCCCAATAGGAGTTGAAGGCATTTGTTTGTGTTGATTATCGGCCCAGGTTCCAATAGAAGAGGGGTTTCCGCCGTACCAGCCATAATACTTGTTCCAGGCAATAATGTCTGTAATTGTATTTAAAGCACCTCCCTGGTTACTTGCAGCCACAGTTATTCGCGACGGATCCTCGGAATGAGAGAGCGCATGCAGCTCCTTAATATACTCAACAGGATTATCTCCTTGTTCCTTCAGCTCATTAAACAAACCCCACATAACAATCGAAGGATGGTTGATTTGCTGACGTATCATTTCCAGCAGTTGCTGCTTACCATTTTCTTTAAAAGAAGCCTGATTTACAAATCCTTTATCGCGATACCCACCTGGACCTACAAAAGGAATTTCACTCCAAACGATAAAACCTTTCTCGTCTAACAAGCGGTACACTTGCGGATCTTGCGGATAATGAGACAAGCGCACTGCATTGGCCCCGATCTCTTCCATTATGGCGATGTCTTCGGCATGGTGCAGGTACGATACGGCATTCCCCAGCTCTGGTCTGTCCTGATGCCGACACACACCTTTTAGCTGTAAATGCTCACCATTCAAAAAGAAGCCTTTATCAGGATCAACATGGAAAAAGCGCAAACCCAATGGTTGAACAACCTCATCCACAACATTTCCCTGCTTAATCAACTGCGTTCGCACGGTGTACAAATAGGGATCTTTACGCCCATTCCATAAGCGCGGTTCCTGCATCTCGAAAGGAATAGCTACCTCACCAGTTTGGTTCTTACCCGGAGACACGGAAACAGACTTATTGAGTATGATTTTACCGCTGTGATCTTCAACCATTAAACGCACAACAGACTCTGAATGCCCCAATGTTTTAACGACTGCATTTACCTGGGCTTTGCTTGATGACACTTCCTGCTGATGAAGATAAACTCCTTTAGAGCCATAGTCCAGCAACGATATAAGATCGGTATCGGTTATATACAGTTCTACATCGCGGTATATGCCGCCGTACATATTAAAATCGCCCACCAAAGGCATGATATCCAGTTGCGGCGCATTATTGACCCGAATCCAAAGCGTATTATCTTCACCATAATTGACAAAATCAGTTATTTCAAATGCAAAAGCCGTGTAACCACCACGGTGCTCGCCCACATGTTTACCGTTGATAAACACATTGGCCACCGTATTGACCCCGAGAAAACGAACAAACAATCGCTTTCCTTTCCAGCTTTCTTCCACTTTAAGTGTCCGCTCGTAATTACCTAGTCCCCGATAATAATCAACATTGCCTCCCAATGCATCTTTGGTATTCCACGTGTGAGGCAGATTTATTTCTGTAAATACATTTTTTTGCACTTCATATCCATAGGTGAAACGCCACTTGTCATTGATCACCATCTGCTCTCGTTGTCCTGATGCTATTGTTATAAAACCAACAATTAACAACAGTACTAAAAAAGATTTCTTCATATCTTGTTGTGTTTATTTTTCTCTTACAGGTTCCTAAACAAAGACAAGGATTCCTTGCTTACACTTAATTGTCATCTCTGTAACTTTTTTATTTTGCCCTTCTTTCATCTTTAAAAAGATTACCATAAAACCATCTGACCAGCTACGCGATAATCGCGGATCCAGGTCTCTGACTTCTACGCAATCAAATTCAAACTGACTTGCATCATTCGAAGAATACTCCTATTTATCTCAGCTATTATTCATATCAGAACCCTCTTCCAACGTTCTTCCTTTCAAATATAAATACACCATCAAGCCAACTCTGCCACACATATTGCATATTCTTTCAAGCATTGTTCACTAATGGGATAAATGCAGTTGCCTTGCAACATATATACTAGTTCTTGTAGTTTAATTCAGCTATTTTTGCAACAAACATTTGCATATGAAAATCGTACTCATAATATTTTTGCTTTGTTTTTTTGGGCACGAAATGAATGGCAGTAATACTGATTTTATATTTCGTCGCATATCACCACTTGGTGGATTTTCATCCGAATCGGTTAATGCAATTATTCAAGATCAAAATGATTTTATTTGGGTAGGAACCAATCATGGACTACTCAAATACAGTATGCGGGACGAAAACAAGTTCAGCAACGAAGAAAGGAAAAGTGACTGCCTTAAAAATGGCGCGATTAACTCCTTAGCCATTGACCGTGACGGACGCATATGGGTAGCAATCAGTGATAAAATATGCGTAATGGACAAAGCTACTCAGCTTTTTAGTCAATTTCATTACAATGATAAAGATGGCATCGTTAAAAACAAATATATACATCATATAGCGAGTGATAATGAAGGAAACATATGGATAGCAGATCAGGCTGGTATGGGCCGGCTTAATGCTGACAACGGCTATCTTGAACGCCTGGCCTTTGTTAACAATGAAAAACCTGTATACTTCTATTTTGATGTAAATAATAATGTATGGATTGGCACTCAGGAAGGCAGTGTTTATAAAGCAAAACTCACTGACCTAAAGCCAGAGTTGTTTATCCCTGCCCAGGGAAATAAGGTAACTTCCATATACAGAGACAATCACCACATTTGGATAGGCTATATAAAAAGTGGTCTCATCTTGTATTCAATGGATGGTACCCAAACAAAGCAGTTTGATTTTAATAAAGCGATGGGGGTCGATTATGATAGCTGGGATATTCGTAAAGTCATCAAGGATCGAAGTGGTACATTCTGGATAGCAACCTACTATGGCCTGTTTATCCAGCAACCCGGACAGCAGCTATTATGGATTGACAGTGACAAAAATCAAGGCTTACCCAACTCCTCTATTTTTGAACTGTTTGAAGACAAACAAAATGGAATCTGGATCGGGACATGGGCCGGTGGCATTAGTTATTATCACTATGCCAATAATCAGTTTATCAACTATTCACATTCCAAAGATCCATTATCTATCAGTAATAATATGGTCAGCTGTTTTGCCCAGGATAGCAATGGAAAAATATTTGTTGGAACCGAAAGGGGAGGACTCAACAGCTTTGATAAGCAACGAGGCATCTTTACAACGGTACCACTCTCCCACGACCAAAACACCTACAATATTAAATACCAGTGCTTTGATAGCTTTGGCGGGCATTGGGTGGCAACAAAAGCAAACGGACTTTGGTATAAACCAGCGGGGCTCAGCTCTTACACGCATTTTGATGCCGGTCCTGAAGACGGGAAGCATATTTCTTTCAATGAAGTTTATTCGCTTTTCCCGGTTGATTCAGGGGTATGGATAGGCACACACGGGGGAGGACTCAACTTCTACCATCACGAAACCAAGAAAATTTCTTTTCAATCGTCAATATTCCCCAACGAAATACCCAACAACTCGCCGTTCATTAAATCCATCATTGTTGATTCCAACTCCAATATCTGGATAGGCACCGTGAGCGATATCAGGTGCATTCCGCTTAAGCCCAACACATCCATTAAAAAAAATGCACGAGCCGGATTAAACAGATTAATCTACTCCATTACAGAACTTAAGAACGGTACAATCTGGATAGGAACTAAAACGGATCTCATTATTTATAATCCAAAAGATGACAAGTTTACCAGTTTCAACGCCAACAATCTGTTAAAAGACAATGCCGTTTATGGTGTTTTAGAAGACTTCAATCAACACATCTGGATTACAACCAATAATGGCCTGGTATTGTATAAACCGGAACACCAAACCGCAAGGCATTTTAAGACCTCTGACGGAATACAGGGCCTTTGGTTCAATCCGCAATCGGTATTCAAAGACCAGGATAACTTATTGTACTTTGGCGGCACCAATGGCTTCACTACTGTAAATCCCGATAACATAAAAATTAATACCCGACCACCAAAAGTCATTATAAGCGATGCCATCATTAACAATGAAAAGCACTACAATCTTTTCTATACCAACATGGACTCCGTTACCCATCAACTGCGTCTTAAACCAAATGAAACCACCCTCCGCTTTATGTTTACTTCGGACAACTACTTGTTACCCGAAAAAAACCGCTTCCAGTACCGGCTGGTCAATTTCTATGACGAGTGGATTGAAGCAGGGCAGGAGGCTTCAGCCATGTTCACCAACCTGAAATGGGGCTCATACATATTTGAAGTAAAAAGCTGTAACAATGACGGCATATGGTGCTTAGAGCCTGCACGCATACACATAACCATAACCAAGCCGCTTTATGCAACAAACACGGCCTATATTACTTATTTACTACTGATTGGCTCCATCCTGTTTTTCTTAATAAGAATATTAAAGGCACGGACAAAACTGAGAAATGACATATTAATACAGAAAATACAACACCAACAGGAAGAGGAAATCAATGAACTGAAATTAAGCTTCTTTACCAACGTATCGCATGAATTCAAGACCCCTCTATCACTTATTTCAGGGCCTACCAAATCATTAATCGAAGCTGATAACTTAACAGATTCTCAGAGAGAGATGGTAGATATTATTCAGCGCAACTCAAAGCGTTTACTTATACTGATCAATCAAATCATCGACTTCCGTAAATTGGAAGAAGGAAAAGAGAAATTAAACCTTTCGACTGATGATGTCATTGGTTTTCTTAAAGAGCGAAGCTTGCATTTTTCTTTTGACATCCAATCGAAGTCCATTTCTTTTACGGAAAGCTACCCGGATAAACACATTAAAATGGAGTTTGATCCTGAAAAACTGGATTACATTATTTTTAATTTGCTTTCGAACTCCTTTAAGTACACAACCAACAACAAGAAGATTAGTCTTTCATTAAAGAAAGGCAAACACCAACCTCCAAAAGATGAGTATCAAAACCACATCAGTTTTGGCGAACTCCACACCGACGAAACGGTATCTATTTTAATAGAAGATGAGGGGCCGGGAATAGAAGCGCAAGACCTCAGAAAAGTATTCGACCGCTTTGAGCAAGGCAAAGAGTTACGCAAAAACAGTTCGGGCATTGGCCTTTCATTGTGTCGCGACTTTACGCTTATGCACAAAGGCTGCCTGCATGCATACAGCACACCGGGTAAGGGCAGCTGTTTTGTCGTTCAGCTACCGCTAAAGCAAGAGGGTGAAAACATATATTTTGAATCCTATAGCACAACTGTTTCCCAGGATTTAGCAATTCACGGGGCTAAAGAAAAAAGTCAAAAATCAAATGCGATGGTTCTGATTGTGGAAGACAATCCGGACCTAAGGACTTACATAAGCTCGGTATTAAAGCCACACTACCAGACAAAAACAGCGGAAAACGGGATAATTGCACTGGATACCCTTCAATCAACAGCAGTGGATATAATTGTTTCGGATGTTATGATGCCTGAAATGGATGGCTTCGAACTTTGCGCTAAAATAAAAAGCGACATGGCCACCTCTCATATACCGGTCATTCTCTTAACCGCCCTTTCATCAAAAGAGAATCAGATTACAGGAATGCAATTGGGTGCTGATTCCTATCTATCAAAACCATTTGACGACGAGCTGTTACTAACTCAAATAGACAATCTACTGGAACAGCGTGCTAAGCTTCGCAAATATTTTGGCCCCAAAATACCGGCTACTGAATCATCCGAAATGAATGGGCTAGATAATTACTTCCTTAAAAAGTTAAACAATATCATTGAAAAACACTTAAATGACGAAGAATTCGATATTGAGCTACTCACGAGTCTGATTGGGATTAGCCGCTCCCAACTGCATCGTAAGCTTAAAAATCTGACCGGCTATTCAACTTCAGAATACATTCGTATCTATCGGCTGGAAAAAGCCATTAATTTGCTTAAAACAAATCAATACAATATTGATGAAGCAGCTCATATAGTTGGGTTCACTACTCACTCTTATTTTACCAGAAGTTTCAGGAAGCACTACAACCAAACGCCCAAAGAGTACTTGGCCAAACTACACCAGACAGAAAATGATAGCTAACACATCAAACCACTTTATAAATGAACTTTTGACATAAGTTACAAGAACACTCCAATATTTTGCACCCTACTATCATCATCACAACAGGCATTGGAAAATGATTTTCCACATTGAAGAGACAATAAAAAATGCTTATTTTGTGCTACTCTGGTGAAGGGTAAGTCTAAAGTTATGTATTCAATTAGAATATTGTTTTGTTTTGTATTTTTTGCTCCGGGTGTTGTTTTGGGGCAATATTCGTTGGACTCGCTGATGACCCGGCTTGATATAGCCATCGAAAATCATGCAAACTATTCACAACAGAAGGAAGAACGCTTGCAGAGACTTAAAGCGCAATTACAACATACACCCAAAAATTCCCTTCAAGAATACACCATAAACACAGAGCTTTACAACGAATACCGTCCTTACATTTGCGACTCTGCCATCTATTACAAAAACAGGAATATTGAAATTGCGAAACACCTCAACAACACCGAACTTCAGTACGAAAGTGAGCTTCAGCTGGCTTTCCTGATGGGTTCTACCGGAATGTACCTGGAAGCGGTTGATTTGATCATTTCAATTGACCGGCAGAAAGTACCAGCCAGGTTGCTGGTGGAATACTACAGCACCTATAAGCACATTTATTCTGAACTTGCCTTTTATACGCAAAACAAGCAGGGAGCCGAAAAATACTGGCAAATATCATCCCGGTACGGCGATTCGCTAAAAACGGTTCTTACACCTGCCGACGAACTGTATTATGTGGGAAAAGAAGACGACCTGAGAAATTCGGGAAGATTGGAAGAGTCATTGAAAGTGAACGATACCATACTGGCAAAATGCACCCTGGGGACCCGCGAATTTGCCATAACAAGTTACAATCGCTCCTTAACCTACCGAAAACTCAAAGACACGGAAAAGGAGAAATACTACCTCGCACTATCCGCCCTGTCGGATATACTTTCGGCAACAAAAGACCACGCATCGCTGTGGATGTTGGCCGAAATTCTGTACAAGGAAAACGATATGGAACGTGCCTATAATTACATTCGTTTTTCGTGGAGCGAAACGGTGTTTTACAACGCGCGCCTCCGAAGCCTGCAAAGCGCCGGCATCCTGTCGCTCATTGATTTAACCTACCAGGCAACCATTGAAAAGAAAAACAGGCAGCTAAAAAATTACTTACTGCTTTCGAGTATTTTGGGAGTTCTGCTCACCATTGCCTTTTTCTACATCTACAGCCAAATGAGGCGTTTATCCGTAACCCGAAAATACCTGCAGGAAGCCAATACAAATTTGCAAAGCCTGAACAATGAATTAAAACAGGTAAATCAGCAACTGCAAGTTGTTAACATAGACCTATCGGAATCCAACCAAATAAAGGAAGTATACATCGGGCATTTTATCAAACTCTGTTCTACTTACATCGATAAAATGGATGGGTTCCGCCGCATGGTCAATAAAAAGCTCACGGCGGGGCAGGTTTCTGAGTTGCTGGTAGCCACCCGGTCGCAGACGATGATGGAAAACGAGATTGAAGAACTGTACCGAAATTTCGACAAAGCATTTTTACGCATTTTTCCTCATTTTGTAGAGAAAGTAAACATGCTGTTGGTTGACGAAGAGAAAATTGTATTGAAAAAAGACGAACTGTTGAATGCCGAGCTAAGAATACTCGCCCTAATCCGACTGGGCATAAGTAACAGCTCGCAAATTGCTGATTTTCTAAGGTACTCGGTCAACACCATTTATAATTACCGGGCCAAAGCCAAAAGCCGGGCCGTATCACGCGACGAATTCGAAGATTTACTGGTTCTTATCCGATGAAAGCAAGCCCTGAAATTTCAGAATTTTGTTTTAACATAACTTTTCTGATTTTCGAAAATCCACATCGGCAAGAGCATCGCTTAACGCCCCAACTAGCCATCAACCATTTTGTGATCAAAGCATCTTCAAAGCTCCGGTAAAACAAATATTTGCAGGGTAACAATCCACTTCTGTTCCACTTTTTCACCTCCACCACACTATGTTAACAGACACAAAATAAGCAAACTAAGCCGTTCAAACAGGTACAAGCATCCACTTTAATTTTCGCCTCTCCCAAAGCAGCCTCATCATTAGATACCTTTGTAAAAGACAAAACAGGACAGACTTATTTAACAATTTATAATACCGTTCGGAATTTATTTACCAGAGTTTGAATAAGAGGTAAGCGTTGCGTTTTTCCCAAAAGGGCCATGCGCTTATTTCCTGATGAAAACTGATACTAATTAAATAACTTATCTATGGGAACTAATTTCTTTAAAGTAAAAATTCCTCTTGTTTATTTGCTTTTGATTCTATGCTTTGGCTTTTCGGCTCAGGCACAAAATCCCAAAAACATAACAGGAGTTGTAAAAGATGTTGCCGGAATACCATTGCCCGGTGTAAACATCGTGGTAAAGGGAACCTTGCAGGGTGTGATAACTGACCTTGACGGCCAGTACCAGATCAGCGTGCCCGGTAATGATGCCGTTTTGGTGTTTTCATACATCGGCTACCTTGCACAGGAAGTAGCAGTAGGCAATCAAGATGAGATCAATATTTCATTGAAGGAAGACCTGCAGCAAATTGACGAAGTGGTGGTAATTGGCTATGGCACTGTTGCCAAAAAAGACGTAACCACCGCTGTCTCTACAGTTTCAACCAAAGACATTGACGAACGCCCGATTGTCTCGGCAGCGCAGGCTATCCAGGGAAAGGCGGCCGGTGTTAATGTTTACCAGCCCAATGGAGCTCCCGGTGGCGAAATGGTTGTAAGAGTGCGCGGTACCACCTCCTTTAACGGAAGCAACGAGCCTTTGTACGTGGTAGACGGCGTTCCGGTTGATAACCTCAACTTCCTTTCTCCGCAGGATATTGCCAGCATGCAAATCCTGAAAGATGCTTCTTCTGCAGCTATTTATGGTTCGCGGGCTGCAAACGGCGTTGTTCTTATCACCACCAAACAAGCGGGCGGAGGTGCCAAAATTGCGGCCAATGTTCAAATGGGTGTGAGCCGTGTGGCCAACCAGATTGAATCGCTGAATGCCGCCCAGTACAAGGAGCTGATCGACGAAATCCGCCCGGGAACCATCCCCGAAGGTACCACCGATCAAACCGATTGGTTTGACGAAGTGTATGGAACCGGTATTACCCAAAATTACCAGTTGCAGATATCGGATGGCAACGAAAAGACCCGCTATTTTGTTTCCGGCGGTTATTTGAACGAAAAAGGAGTACTCAGTTCTGCATTTTTCCGTCGTTATAACCTGCGCAGTAATGTTGACAGCCAGGTACGTAAATGGCTGAATATTGGGTTGAACCTGTCGTATTCTGACAATACAAGTAACAGCGTAACTACCGGGGCCGGCTCCAACCGTGGAGGCGTGGTGCTTTCGGTGGTTAACCTACCCACGGCGGCCAGTGTTATCGATCCGGAAACTGGCTTGTACAACCGTCTGTTTTTCGGGCAAAACATTACCAATCCGGTTGAATCGCTCGAAAACGGCAAAAACAATAAAAACAACGAAAACCGCCTGATTGCTTCAGGTAGTGCAACCATTACTTTCCTGCCGGAACTGAACCTGAGATCATCGCTTACTGTTGACCGCAGAAACGGGAAAATAACAGGATTCACCCCTCCGGTTCATGGTTTAGACAGAGATGACTGGGGAAGTGCCTGGGACACACGAAGCATGAACACGCTTCTGGTATTCGACAATGTATTGACTTACAAGAAAACATTTGCCGAAAAACACAATTTCGAAGCAATGGCCGGTACCTCGTGGACGGATTCGCAATGGTCGCAAAGCTACATTAACGGAACTCATTTTAAAGACGGATATATCCAGACACTGAATGCAGCCAACAAAATTGCCTGGGACAATACCGGTTCTTCGGCATCTGCATGGGGTATTATGTCTGCTTTCGGACGTCTGTCGTACAACTTTGAAAGCAAGTACCTTTTTACATTCAACATTCGCCAGGACGGATCTTCCAAGCTGCACCCCGATCTCCGCTGGGGAACCTTCCCTTCGTTTTCAGGAGCATGGCGTCTGTCTTCCGAAGAATTCATGCGTGACATCGACTGGATCAGCGATTTAAAAATCCGCGGAGGCTGGGGACAAACAGGTAACCAGTCGGGAGTGGGTGATTACTCCTACCTGCAACGGTACAACATTACCCGTCAGCCATGGTTCGAAACCGGAAAAGAAGACGCTGTTCCTTCCATTCCCCAGGCAAACCTTCGCACTGCTGACCTTACCTGGGAAGCTACTTCACAAGTGAACATCGGCCTGGATGCTACTCTGTTTGAAAACAGGTTAACCCTAGTAATGGATTATTATAGAAAACATACAACCGATATGCTAATGTATGTTGGAGTGCCGGCAGGACCTTCAGGAGCAGCTATTATTACACGAAATGAAGGAGAGATGATGAACCGGGGTTTTGAATTCTCAGCAAGCTCACGCAATCTTACCGGAGCTTTTAGCTGGAATACCGATTTTAACATTTCCTTCAACAAAAACGAACTGCAAAGTCTTGAGTTACAGAAAATCTACTACGATGCAGAAACAACAGATGCTTTCCATAAAACACGTGTAGTACGAAATGAGCCGGGACGTGCCCTCGGCGGATTCTACGGTTACATCAGCGACGGTGTTGATCCGGAAACCGGCGAATTAATGTACCGCGATATCAACGAAGACGGAAAGATCACTGCTTCGGATAAAACCTACATTGGCGATCCCAACCCGACATTTACATTCGGGCTTACCAATACCTTCTCATACAAAGGATTCAATTTAAGTGTTTTCATGCAGGGCTCTGTAGGGAACGATATTTTCAATGCTTCGAAAGGAGACACGGAGGGCATGCACGACTTAAAAAATCAATCGACCAAAGTATTGGAACGCTGGCGTACCCCGGGACAAATTACAGATGTTCCCAAAGCAGGATTCAACTTGCAGCCTTCAAGTTATTTTGTTGAAGACGGCACTTACCTCCGGGTTAAAGATGTTACTTTCTCCTACAATTTCAATGGGGGTATTTTAAACAAATTGGGTGTTTCGCGCCTGCAACCGTATGTTACTGCCAGCAATTTGCTAACAATAACAAAGTACAGCGGAATGGACCCCGAAGTAAACCAGTGGGGTAACAGCGGTGCCGTACAAGGCATTGACTGGGGAACCTATCCGCATAGTAAAACCTTTGTTTTTGGACTAAATGTTGAATTTTAAAACTGCACAAAATGAAGTCAAAATATATTTTATTTATCCTATCAGTCTTCCTGTTTGCAGCCTGTTCGCTTGATTACGATCCGATCGACACCTATTCGGATGTAACCGAAGGGTTTAACCAGGACAGTGTACCCGTAGTATTTAGAGACAAAGCAGCTGTTTTATCACATCGGCAATTCTTGCTTGAGCGTTTTAAAAACGGCCAGGAACACTGGTACCTTGATATGTTGCTGCTTGCCGAATCGCATTCCGACAATGCCTATGCAGGTGCGCCCAATGCAGAAACCACTCCCTTTGAGGTTAACTCCATCGAAGGTTCAAACATTAACCTGAGACGCGACTGGAACGGGCACATGGCCAATGTAGGCCAAACCAATAAGCTGATCAATTTCATCGTCGATGTAAATGACGCATCCTTAACCCAGGCGGAAAGGCAGCAATACAAGGCCGAAGCCAAAATCCTCCGGGCCATGATCTATTTCGACATGGTACGGATTTGGGGAAATGTACCGCTGGTAACCACCGTAGCCGGCGACATTACTTCCGAAACCATTAAGGATGTTTACCCGGCTTATTTCCCGCCGCAAACGGACGCTTTGACCATCTACCAGCAGATTGAAGAAGACCTTCTGGAAGGACTGCAATACGCACCCGACAACAGCGCTGCCGATAAAACACAGCTGTCGAAATCAGTTGCCCGTGCTCTGCTCGCTAAGGTCTATGCAGAAAAACCTTTGCGCGATTACGACAAGGTGATTAAATATGCCGATGAGTTAGCCGGCGATGGCTTTGAATTAGTGGAAAACTTTGGCGATCTGTTTGGCGTTACTTTAACGGATCCCAATTCTCCGGCATCGCAGCAAAACAAAGCCATTGATGCAAAAGCCCGGAATACAAAGGAAACTATCTACGAAGCTCAATTTTTCCCCGGCAACACGAACTGGGTAACCTGGATGTATGGTCGTCCGCTGAATGACTGGACATTTTATTTCACCTGGCTAAAATGGATCACACCGTCGCGCGACCTGATAAAAACATTTAACAGCGAAGTAGGCGATAAACGTTACGAGGAATCGGTTGTGTTTTATCAATGCGACTGGAACGTGTATTACCCGGCCGACAATTATCCATTTATGTACAAATGCCGCAGCGCCTACAACAGCATTATTAAATTGCGTTATGCTGATATTCTGCTCCTCAAGGCGGAAGCATTGATCAGCAAAGGCGACTACAACGGGGCTGCTGCCATTATTAACCAAACCCGCCGCCGGGCAGGGCTAAGCAATCTTCCGTCGTCGGCAACTGCCGGACACGAGCAAATTATGCAAGCCTATCTGAAAGAACGCCGGCTTGAGCTGGCTTTCGAAGGCCAGCGCTGGTTCGATCTTGTTCGCCTCGATAAAGTGGAAGAAGTAATGAATGCCGTTTACGACAAGGATGAAGGACGCCCCGCGCAGGTTTACCCCTTCAACAGCTTATCCTACATTCTGCCTATTCCACAGGACGTAATCGACCAGAACCCCAACCTGGTTCAAAATCCTGGTTATTAAACTATGAACAGTAAACTTTTAAAGAGATAATTATGAACTCGATATATAAAATATTCATGCTGATCGGGGTGCTTGGCTTGTTCTTCGCTTCGTGCGACGATGAATACGGCCCCCGCAAAGAATCAATTCCGGTTTTTGAAGCCGTAACCGTTACCCCGGCAAGCTTTACCTTTGGCGATTCCATTACGTTAAACGCCCGGATGAGTGATCCGGCCACAATACTTGCTACCTTAAAATACGAAGTGGTATCAGAAGGAAGAGTGGTGGCTTCAGGAGTAATTCCAATGGCAGGAGATACATTCCTGGTAAATCAGTCCATTTTTATTCCCTTGCTGAACAACCAGGCCGATAATTCGGATGTGGTGGTAAACCTCGTAGCTGCAAATGTTCTGAAAGGAAAGGACTCCTATCAGGTTACAGGCCTGACAGGAAAACGCCCGGTATACAACCAACTTTACCTGGTTACCGACGATGGAACTGTTGCGATGCTTTCACCCCGGTCTTCCGACAAAAACAAGTTTGAAGCAACTGAACTTACTTTTGAGACATCGTTCCGTTTTAAAGTGGCTGAAAAGCTGAATGCCGATAAAACCATCGATTACAGCGGAGCGGTTTTTGGCAATGTGAATGGCCAAATGGCCATGATCAGCGAAGCAGGCGAGTCGGCTTTTGCTTATACGCCCAATGCCGATTATACCAAAGCTTTTGTTTACGACAATTACGCCTTTGGTGTAGCCACTACAGGAAGTAACCTGGGAGCCGACGACCTGGCCTTGTCAGCTTTTGGCAACCAGGATATTTATGGTGAATCGTTCCGCACCCTGAAACGCACCCTCGAAAACGGTAAAACGTACCAGGTTTTTGGCAAACTGGGAGATGCAAGCAACATCTACAATCCTGATTTCTTTGAGCGAATCTCTGATTCACAGGTGAAATTCCTCGGAGCAACAGGCGAATACACTCTCTATTACAACCCGGTTCGCAAAAACATTTTTGTGGGAGTCGATAATCCGGCCTATCCTGAATACCTGCTGGCTTGCGGTTGGGGACTGGGATACCCTACAAATGTAACTTCCGACGAAATAAATGCCGTATACCCGGGGCACAAAAGGGTACATACCGACTGGGGTTTTGGCCACGTGATGAATTATGTCCTGCTGCGTCAGATAAACGATGGTGTTTACCAGGGAACTTTTTATACTCCGGGCGACCAGGATCATTATGCCGGGTTTAAACCCTTTGAGAACACAGGTTGGGCAAATGAGAAAAAAGCAGGTCAGTTTACATTTACCGGCGAACAGATTATTTCAGGCGATAACAACTGGGACATTCCTAACGGTGAAAACGACCCGGTGATTGAGTCAGCCAATTATCGTTTTACAATTAATCTGAACGATAACACAGTACACATTGAAAAAGTAACGCTCTGATAAGATGAAGATACAATTCGATTTAAAACTGATTTTACTGGCGGCGGTGCTTTGCGGATTTGTTGCCTGCAGCGACAAAAACAAAGACAACGGCGGCGTGGATGAAATTCCGGATACCGAAACCGGCGATGTAACGATTTATGTTACAACCAACAACCGGACACAGGATTTCAAAAAGCACGCTGTTGATTTCAGTGAAAAAAGCAATATGTCGCCAACCACCATCAAGCTGGAACCCAACACAAGGTACCAGACTATGGATGGTTTTGGAGCAGCGGTAACGGGCTCTACCTGTTACAACCTGATGCAGATGACGGCCGAGAACCGGACTAAATTTCTGAAGGAAACGTTTTCGCCGACTGAAGGAATGGGACAAAGTTACATCCGCATTTCCATTGGTTGTTCCGATTTCTCGCTAAGCGAATATACCTGCTGCGATAATCCGGGCATTGAGAATTTCGGACTCACATCCGAAGAAAATGACTACGTTATCCCAATTATAAAGGAGATTCTGTCCATTAATCCGGACATAAAAATCCTGGGATCGCCCTGGACCTCTCCACGTTGGATGAAAGTGAATAATCTTACTGATTTGCAGCCCTTCAACTCATGGACCAGCGGGCAGCTAAACCCGGCTCATTATGCAGACTATGCCACCTACTTTGTAAAATGGATTCAGGCTTTTAACGCGCAAGGAATAAATATTTATTCTGTAACGCCGCAAAACGAGCCCTTGAACCGCGGAAATTCAGCATCCCTTTTTATGGGCTGGGAAGAACAACTCGAGTTTGTAAAAAACAACCTGGTTCCGGCATTAAAAGCAGCTTCGTTAAACACAAAAATCTATCTGTTCGACCACAATTACAACTACGATAATATGGCGGATCAGAACGATTACCCGGTAAAAATTTACGATGCCGGAATCGACGATGAGCTTGTTGCCGGAGCGGCCTATCACAACTATGGCGGAGACAAATCGGAACTGCTGGATATACACGGAAAATATCCCGAGAAGGAGTTGATTTTTACCGAAACATCCATTGGTACCTGGAACGATGGCCGCAATCTGGAAGTGCGTTTGATCGACGACATGCGGGAAGTGGCGCTGGGTACCGTAAACAACTGGTGCAAGGGCGTTATCGTGTGGAACCTGATGCTCGACAGCGAGCGCGGGCCCAACCGCGAAGGCGGCTGCCAAACCTGTTACGGCGCAGTTGACATCGACCGTTCCAACTATTCGACCATCACGCGCAACTCGCATTACTACATCATCGGGCACTTATCCTCAGTGGTTAAACCGGGTGCCGTGCGCATCGGAACTTCGGGCTTTGCCGACGGCGGATTTTACATGTCGGCCTTTGAAAATACCGATGGTACCTACGCAGTGGTTCTACTCAACAGTAATACCGCTTCCAAACTGATTACGCTCGACGACGGCGCGCACCACTTCAGCTACGAAGTGCCTGCTAAATCTGTGATTTCATATCGATGGAAAAAATAAAAACTAACACAATGAAGAACTTAAAATACTTGATACTTATACTGGTGGGCTTTACGGCTTTCATTTCGTGTACTGACGAGGTAAACGAAATCCAACAGGCGGGAAATCCCGTCCTGGAAATGGAGAACCAGTTTTCGAATGTACATTTTGGCGACATGCTGCCTTTTTCGGCTACCGTAAGCGACGAAATTCCTCTCTCTACGCTCACTGCCATCCTGTATTTTGGCGATGAAGAAGTAGAACGGACCACCATCCGCACCAAGGAAAACGGCGAATATTCAGGAGTGATTGAAATACCGTTTCACAAAGATATACCTGACGGAACGGCCACGCTCGAATTTATTTTAGTGAATACGACGCTCAAGCGAATCACAAAAACCTTTGATGTGCCGATTACCCGCGCACAATATCCTTATTTGATTTTGGTAACCGAAGATGCTTCGTACCCCATGCTCCCAACCGGGCAGGCCCACGAGTATGCTGCTACTGAAGCCTTCCCGTCAACCGATCTTCCGGCATACATTAAAACTCCGGCTCTCGACGAAAAAGGAAGCGAAATCGTATTCGGATGGGATGCCGGAGCAGTAACCGAAGGCACCGCTACAAATATTCCTTTTGTAAGTCCGGTGGCCGGAACTTTCGCGGTTACCTTCAATACCCTTACCTACACAGCTGCTCCTTTCTTCGAAATCCTTTTAAACGGAGAAAAAATGCACATGGTTGACAAGGAAAATTACCAGTTGGACGTGGAGCTCACACAGGGTCAGGATATCACCATTGAAGGATTGGAAAACATTGCCGACTGGTGGATTGATGCCGATTATCTCACCAAAAAGGAAAACGGGCTGTATACTTTTGTTCCGATCACCGGCAAATATCGCATTTCGGCCAACCTGAAACTCAATTATTTCAGAGTGGAAGTACTTAGCGGAAATTCGGTTGCTTCGTTAAATGCCGACGGCACCGGAGCAATCTGGGTGATTGGCGACAATGTTGGCAAACCATCGTTAACAGATAATTACCTGGGTTGGAACACCGACAAAGCCTTGTGTATGGCGCCGATTGGTGCAAAAAAATACCAATTGACTTTAGTCGGCGGTAAAAACATCAGCCTTGATGGTATCAACTTCAAGTTTTTCCACCAGAAAGGCTGGGGTGGAGAATTTGGAAGCGCCGCTATTTCAACAAGCAGTGAAATTGTATTCATTGGTGATGGTACCAATGGCCGCGATAACGGTAACCTTGGCCTTGTTTCTGGAGTAACACTCGAAGAAGATGCTACCTACGTGTTCACCATCGATGTGTCGGCAGGCATACAGCAAGCCGTACTGACGGTTACGAAACAATAAAAGAGATATATGCAGAGATGAAAAGGTCGTGCGCCGTCAGAGAGAATGGTGCACGGCCTTTTTTTACAGAAAAGCTTTCGAACCACCGATTGCGGACAACATTGAACATTTAAAACGTCAAAAAAAATAGTTTAAAAATTATTGTCATGAGAAATCATTCGAAAAAGCTGGCCAACCTCTTGCTCGCATCCTTTTTGCTTTTGGCCGGATGCAGCCAACAAGAAAATACCGGCAACGAGAAACAAGCTCTCCAATCGTTTAACCCGCAAAAGGCGAGGGTATTTGTAACTGCGAAAGACACCAGCCTTCGGATGAGCGACGTGGGTGAATTTGCTTTTCAGTCGGTAGATCAACCGCTGGAAATACAACCCTTTGTGTTTATCGATCCTTCAAAAACCTTTCAATCGATGGAGGGAATAGGTGCAGCTTTGTCTGACGCTTCGGCTGAAACCTTTTACAAAATGCCCGAAGCAACCCGGCAGCAAATTTTAACTTCATTTTTCGATCCGAAAGATGGTATTGGGTATGACTTTGCGCGTACCAACATTGCCAGTTGCGACTTTTCGAGCGCTTCGTATAATTACGTGGAAGAAAATGATTCGTTGCTAAGTACTTTCAATGTAAAGCATGATGAGAAGTTTCGTATTCCCTTTATAAAAGAAGCAATCGGAGCTGCCGGAGGAAAACTGAAATTGTTTGTTAGTCCCTGGAGTCCTCCTGCCTGGATGAAAGACAACAACAACGTACTGCGCGGCGGGAAGCTGTTGGAACAATACAAACAACCGTGGGCCAATTACTACGTAAAGTTTATCCAGGAATACGAAGCACGTGGAATTCCCGTGTGGGGGCTTTCCGTGCAAAACGAGCCAATGGCAATTCAGAGGTGGGAATCGTGTGTTTACACAGCCGATGAAGAACGCGATTTTATTAAAAAATACCTGGGACCAACGCTGCACAACAGCGGCATGAGCGATAAAAAACTCATTGCCTGGGACCACAACCGCGACCAGATCTTCCAGCGGGCTTCCACTATTTTAAACGATCCTGATGCCGCCAAATACGTTTGGGGAATCGGGTTTCACTGGTACGAACCGTGGACTGGCGGCGATATGCAGTTTAAAAACGTAAAACTGGTAAACGATGCCTACCCGGAAACAAAGCTGGTTTTTACAGAAGGATGTGTGGAGAAATTCGACCTGAACAGGGTTGGCGACTGGACGTTGGGTGAACGCTATGGCTACTCAATGCTGAATGATTTTAACTGCGGAACCGTTGCCTGGACCGACTGGAATATTATTCTGGATGAAACCGGAGGGCCAAATCATGTTGGAAACTTTTGCTTCGCTCCTGTTCATGCTAACACACAAACCGGCGAGTTGATTTTTACGAACAGCTACTATTATATCGGTCATTTCTCGAAATTTATCCGGGAAGGTGCCAAAAGAATTGCAGCCTCATCAAGCCGTGACGATCTGCAAACAACAGCTTTTAAAAATCCTGATGGTTCGGTGGCAGTGGTCGTGCTCAATCTTTCAGAAAAAGAATACCACTACCTGTTGATGATTGGAGAAAAAGCAACAAAACTTCAGAGTTTGCCTCGCTCGATCATGACGATTGTAATGTAACTGAAACGTATATTCTCTCCCAACTTTTGAGTAAGAACCGGCCGTTTAAACTCCTTCCTAATAAATAAAGGGGATTTAAACAGCCGGTTTTATTACCCTTTATTTTACCGGTTTGTCCATCAGCCAAATCAATGGATTCCGAATCGGTAAATTGCGCAAAACCTCTCCGTTTGTCGGGTAGCCTTCCAGCGTTTTCCAAAGCTCAAGGTACTCCGGTTTGTTGTACGCCCTTCCGGCAAACAGCAAAAAAGGCTGCCGCACAGGCCATTCATCCCAATACATCACATCGGGAGGATAAGGCCACCTGGATTTATCCTTTATGAAAGGAAACAAAAAATCAGCCGCCTTTTCCAAACTCAGTCCTTCCGGTGTTGTAAACGTGAAAAGATTCTCAGTATCAGTGGATAGAATTTCGGCGGTTGTCATAAAAACATCAAGGTTAAAAATGGAATAGCCGTAAGGTTTTGTTCGGGCAATTTCCTGCGGAAACGAACCGTTGGCAGCCATTTGACCGGGCAGCAACACATCTTTAAACCGGTTACGACACAATTCCAGTACCTCCGTATTGCCTGTCAACCGGGCAAAAGCACCCACCTGCATTACCCAGCAGGTACCGTGGTTGTTTTTCGCGTTCATTTCATCCATGCCGTACTGATGTGTCGTAAGCCAGGTCACCAGTTCCCCAAACCAGCTTTTTACTCCTGCGATGAGTGCTTCAGGCAAAGCACTGTTTTTCTCTAAAATTTCAACAGAATGCGCTACTTCAACCAAATGAATGGCGTCGATAATTCCAATACCTCGTCCGGTAACTCTTCCTTTTATGGCCTGAACATAAAGCAAACTGGGATTCATCCGCGTTTCCGGGCTTACAAACCACGCTTCCAAATGTTTGCCAACAGCCGTGGCGAATTTCTTATCACCCGTCAATAGGTAGGCAGAAGTTTCCATTCCGGCTATTTGACTGAAACGGATCATCGCCTCCCGGTGCGCAGTGAAATTTCCGGGATTGGACTCACCGTCGCGCCGAATGTAAGGTCCTTCGGGATTTTCAGGATCAGGCCACCAGTAATCTCCTTCCGAATAAAAATCGTGTGCTCCACCAGCACTACGCTCGCAAACCGCAGCAGTTACCGTAACCGGCAAATTGTCGAGAAAAGATGTGGCCTTTTCAACAATGTATTGCTGTTCCTCTTCGGAAATCAGCGGGACCTCTTTTTCTTTTTGGCAGGCAACTATCGCAAGAAAGAATGCCGCTGCAATAAAAATCCGGATGAGATAGTTCTTTTTAACCATGTTATTCAATTTATAGGAAAGACCCGGCAGTCTCTCAATCAGAAATCAGTGATGCCTATTTTGCTGCTGTCACCACAATTTCGTTTTTGCCTGTGGCTTTTTGATTGTTAACGGTGAAAACGATTCGAGTGATGCTGCTCCAGTATCTTTTCAATCCGCTGTCGGTTATTTCGTTGAATTCGATTTTTGGAGTAAGCACTTTCGGGTTGTAAGCCATGTTCATAACAAAACCATCGCCCTCCAGTTTTAACTTACCGGGGCCGGCTTCAGTAACTTTACAACAGGTTACAAAGTTCAGGGTAGAAGGCTCCTCCACACTTTTTAATTCATAAGTATCGTTGATCAAGAAGCGCTTTCCGCGCTCCAATGCGTAAGAGCGAATCCATTTTTCCACCTGTGCATTCTCTGGATAAGCTTTTGAAATATCTGTTGAGAATACTGCTTTTTTTGTGTCGGCTTTGAAAGTTGAGTTGGTTGCGACAAAATTGCGACCTTCTTTTTGGTCAACGCCATTGATTTTGGGTAGGTTGTGATACTGCGACTGCATGGTCCAGATTTCGTAACGGCGGCGGCTGAAGGTTTTTGCAGTGTAGGTTTCACGGCCGATATCCACCAGACAAGGTTTGCCGTTGTAATACAAGACACATGTTCCCAAATCGTTGTGGTTGTGACTTTCGGCATTATGCCCGCCTTTGGCAGCAAAGAAGAAACCGTTGGAAGATCCTTGCTGATCACGCCCACCGGCAACCTGTAAATCAGGCAACCAAAAATCGCTTATCAGTGGTTCCTCTGCTTTTGCATCGGCAATCTCCTTTAAAAACATCAGCTGCATTATCTGCTCGTCAACTTTACCGCCCGGAGCTTTGGTTCCCCAATCCTGCTTCTTCGCCAAAAATGCACCAAAACCCTGCATTATGGGATCGCCGATGTCTTTTCCATAGCTGTAAATGATTTGCGGACGGCCACCGGTTGTGGCGTCGGCATCAGCGAAATTGGTAAAATAAGGATAGCTGATGTATGCTTTGTAAACATAGCTTCCCATGTTTTGAATCAGGGAGTTATCGTATACGTCAAATTTTCCACTTGTAGCTCTTTTCAACAAATCGAGGCATTGATACAAAGAAGCCCCTGCCCTTCCCCAATAAGAAGGACCTTCATCGCAACCTCCATCTGCCGGATAATCGTTTGTAAAAGCATCCAGCGAACGCACTACCTTTTCAACTCCTGCAATTTTCTTCTCCTGATCGTCTTCCAGAATTAAAATGGCGGTGAGCATGTTATGATTGGTCCATGGATTCCAGTTATTTACCGATCTGCTTCCATCCAAGCCCTGCCACCAGAAATCATTGCGTTCGTAGTAGGGGATCACCGCTTTTTTCATAATCTCATTTTTCAACCTTTTGGCAATCAGCGGGTGAATTTTGTTGAACTCGTCTTTGAACAAGAGCCATGTCCACGAAAGGATGTTGGTAATTTCGCCAACGCCGAGGTCAATGACCGGTTCGTCGGCATCAGGCAAACCATGCGGTGCCTTTTGAGCTGTTAAGTGCGCCGACCAGCCCCACCAGGTTTGCTCGCTGTAGTACCAAACGCCGTTCACAATCTGGTCGGTAAAACGACCTTCCCCTTCAGCCAGTTCTCCCATTACCAGTGCAAGCAGTACCCTTTGCGGCGCCGAATATGCCCCCTGACGGCGGTCGCCCGAGCGAATGATTTCCAGGTAATCGGTGGCCTTTACCACCGGCCAGTTGTAATCCAGCGCTTCCTCGGCATCTGCTATATATTCATTCCGAATTTCTGCCGGAAGATTGTTCCAAAAACTGCGGTTTTCATACGTTGGAAAATTTAACTCCGAAAAGTTTTTCACCAGCGAAGCTGCCAGATCAATCTTAGTCGCTTCTTTTTGAAGTAAATCGCGCTTTTCTTCAGCAAAACCATGCAGCGAAAAGCTGATGAGTACGATAAATACTACGAGGTTTCTCATGATTAATTAATTTTAGTTGGTTTAACAAAATCGTCCTTCATTTCGTAAGGGAGTTTCCAGATATTCCCGTCAAAATCGCCAAAGTATAGTTCCGACTTACTGAATTCATGCGAATCTCCGTCGGCCCAGAAAAAACAGAACGGCGCTTTAAAATCCACAGGCCGTCTTAAATAAGAATGGCTTAAAGGACTATCGTGCGTTAAGGTTTTCTCTTTCTGCCAGGTGGCTCCCTTGTCGGTTGAGCTCCAAACAGCCAGTTCGCCGCCTACCCCCCATTTCTGCGGACCGGGTTCTGTCGGACCGACAATTTTCCATTCCTTTTTCTCGATGTACAAACTGCCCATATCGTAGTTGTGATCCGATTCAGTAACCACTGAAGTCTGCCATTCTATACCGTCCCATCGCGTGATACACCATTCGTAAGGCGCACTTACCGGGCCGGGTTCGTGGCCATTGCTGCGAATGTACAGGCAAACAGGATTTCCGCTTTTATCAAATCCCATATCTTTCATGTACACATTTTTCTCTTGCGAGGCATAGTCGATAACCCGTGCTGGATTTTCGATTTTCAACAAGGGTAATTCCAGTGTTTCCCCGTTGACATTTGCCCAGGTTTTCCCAAAGTCTTCGGTTTGAACGTAGTACAAATCGGTTCGTTTGTCCACATTCCCCTGTGGGTGCCGGTTGAAAAAAGTACCCAGTTTTTGATTTTGAAAAACGGCACTGGTTTGGTAGTGGCCCGATTTTTCGCCTTCCTTAACCGGGATGGCAGCCAGTAATTTGTCGTCGGTCCAGTGGCTCCCATCTGTGCTGGTTTCGTAATACAACTGCCGCACTCCCGAATACTTGGTAAAGAAATGGAAGTATCCAAAGTTGGTGTACCACGGTTGAGGATAAGTCATTTCTTCTTCGGTAATTTGTTCAAAAGCATCGATATTGAATGGCTTTTTACTTTTAAACTTAAACCCCATCCGGGACCGGCCTCTTCCACTTACAAATACCCAGACATAACCTGCATCATCTATCAACAGCGAAGGATTATCATGTGGATCGTTCACTTCCTGTTTATCGTAAACCACGGTTGGTTTGGAAATCGTTCCGGTTTTATGGTTGAATTCGCCGATCATGCAAAGCAAATGGCGCTCATCTTTGTTAGTTGTTCCGCCATAAACGAAAAAGGTTTTATCGGCCTTTTTTGAATAAATGGCGAGTGGCGTATGCTTGGCAGTGTATGTTCCCAAAGCACCCGAATATTTATCTCCGTATTCGTATTTCTGGTTAAGTTCGAACCAAATGGCTCGATATCCGTCGATTTTGGTATTATTCAGCGAAGACGACGATTGAGCTGCCACCAAACAAGGGGTTATAAAAAAGAGGATGGCGAAAAACACATTTAAAATTTTCATTCGATTATAGTTGTTTATTTCAGAGGGACAGCAACTTCCCATTCCTTGTTGTCCTGATTTGTGATCTTTACTTTTATCTCTTTCGCTGATTTTGAAACAATTTGAGCCTGAACTCCGGATTCCGACTTTTCTGAAGGAAAAAGCACCCAAACAAATGTGGAATCTCCCTCAATATGTGTAGAATAAACGATTGCCGCGTTGGGTTTGTAAGTGTTGTATTCTCTGCTGTACCACCCCTGAATTTCCGGTTTCTCCTGACCTTCAATCTTCTGAACCGACCATTTTGTATCACCTGCAGGTATAATCTGTAAATTACCATGGTCATTGACAGATAAGACCTTTTGCTCCCGGATCTGAACTTTGCAATCAGGATGCCAGTGCCAGAGCGCCTCAATTTTCCGGGGCTGGTCGGTAGAAACCTGATCAACCACTACCCAGAAATTTCCACGGGAATAAAAGAGTGCGCGGGTGTGTCTATTCTTGCCTTCCAATCCTTTAAAATCTTCAAATGATCCCCTGGCAAAATCGTTGTCTTTTGAAATCTTGTAATCAGTTGGCGAAACCGGTTCTTCAGCAACTTTCGGACCTGGTGCCTGCCCTTTGCCGTCGATAAGCAACACATTGTGCCCCTGGCTTCCGCATGCATATCCTCTAAACTTCTCGGCCACTTCGCCGCGATAGGCAAAACGCCCGGCATCGACCAGCAGATCACGGCCGTAAGCTGAAACCGAAATATGTAATTTATCGTTGTGCTGGTGCCCGCTTCCCCACGGACCAAAATCGAAAAAAGACCACTGTGCACCGGTATCGTATCCGCTTCGTGAAATCAACTGACCAGCCCATGGATAAACAAACGAAGGCCCTTTCTTTGGTACGGTACCACTTTGCCCGTTGGAGGCAATAAACTCCCAGTCGTTCCGGCCGTAGGAAGGGGCAACTTTGAGCACACGATCCCGGTTAAAATCCAGATCGGAGTCGTTGTTTAACAAGCCCGTTCCATTGGGGCGCATGGTGCAGGCGGTGTAGTCCCACATCTTTTCAATTTGGCTGGTAAAATATTCCGGCAAGGTTTTCCCAGCCTGCTTACAAATCTCGTAAAACAGGTAAAAATTACTCAGTGCCACGCTGTGGTAATGCGAAGTAAGTTCAGTCTGTACACCATCAGGATAAACCTGCTCCTTCATACTTTCGGCCATAGTGTGGATGGTGTATTCAAGCCATTCAGGAGACCTTTTGAACTCGGGCCACGCGGTCGCTAAGGTAGCCAAGCCCGACATTTCCATGGTCAGCCAGTTACCTTGTGCATGAAAATTACGCGCATAGTCGGCATGATCAGGCAAACTGCTCAAAATCAGCAGTCGTGTTGCCGGCGAGATATAATCGGTACTCATCAGTCCGTAAAACACCTGCGACCACATTTTCACCCTGAAACTCACTTCGAGACCCCGCCACATAGCGGTACTGCTTTTCTTTGCCGGATAGGGCCAGCTTTCGATGATCCAGTCCTTAATAAACGAGTCGATGTATTTTGTGTACTGTGGATTACCGGTTTTGAAATATTCCGAAAAAATAAAACTCACCGGATGATGACGGTTGAGCATCCATGCCCATTCAATATCATCCTCAGGACCTGTGTAGTCCCACTTAAGGTGACCATCATCCACCCGGGGAACCTTTGCCCCTACCAATTGAAATACATAAATATCCTGCAAAATGGAATCGCCCAATGATGTGTTTTGCGACGATACATTGGGTTGCTGCTTTTTTAGTCGCCGGGCATTATCACTTTTTTCATAATACGCCAGCAACAAGGAACAGGCCTTAGACAACTCATTTTTATCAAAAGCTTCTTTTACTTTCTCCAGCCCGGGATAACTGAGATCCAGGTTCTCAAAAATGTACTCCATTTTCTCAGGGAAAGCAGAACACACCTCTTCTGCTGAGCAAATTTGCTGCCAATCCTGAGAGAAGGAAACTCCTGAAGACAGAAGACAGAACAGACAAAAAATGAAGAACTTATGGGTCATGGTAATTTGGTTTAAGTTATCAGGCTGGCCTTTAGAGCAAGCTAAATGTTTTGTCAGGTCTCGCACCCGACAGATTTATTTTTTAGAGGCAGAGAGAGAAGAGAATCCGGCAATTGGAACCAATTTACCGCCTTCTCTTCTCATACAACCTTTATACTATCGTTTCTCCGCGACGCTTCTGTTACTTTCTCTCCAGATCGCGTTTTCTCTTCAGTGCTTCCAGGAAATAGTAATCGGCATAGTTGAGTGGTACATCCACTTCCGAATTGTGCGGCAAACTTCCGACTGAGTGTTTCAGAATAAAATGGCCGTTTTCACCTAAGTTAGCACGGTATTCGGCACTTGACAGGCTCTGAACGATTTTGTCTGCCCAACCTTTGTAATACTCACTCTTATCGTAGGTTGACATTTCGTACAGGGCAGAGGCCAAAATGGCTGCCGTGGAAGCATCACGATTTTCATTCGGAATGTTGGGAGCATTGAAATCCCAATAAGGAACGCCGTCAGCAGGCATGTTGGGATGGTTGGCCAGAAACTCAAAAGCTTTTTCAGCCTGCTCAAGGTATTTGCGGTCGCCGGTTTCGCGGTAACAAAGGGTAAAACCGTAAATTCCCCACGCCTGGCCACGTGCCCATGCACTTTCATCCGAAAATCCCTGATGCGTATTCTTGTGGCGGATGTCTCCGGTTTCAGGATCGTAATCCACAACATGCCAGGTACTGTAGTCGGGCCGATAATGATTTTTTATCGTGTTGTCGGCATGGGTTACAGCAATTTTATAAAACGAGGAGTCTCCTGAAAACTTGGTCGCTTCAAACATTAGTTCCAGGTTCATCATATTGTCGATGATAACGGGGCAAGTCCAGTCTTTCTTTTTGTTGGCATTCCACGACTGGATAATTCCGGCGCCCGGCCTGAAACGGGTTGAAAGCGATTTGGCTGCGTTTACAATTACATTTTTATATGCTTCGTTTCCGGTAAGCCGAAGTGCATTCCCATAGCTGCAATAAATCATAAACCCAACATCGTGGTTGCCTGTAAAGTATTGAATTGTATCGAGTGCTTCAGTATATTTTGTGGCAAGCGGCTTCCATTTTTCGTCGGATGAAAGCTCATAAATATACCACAAACTACCCGGGAAAAAACCGGAGGTCCATTCCTGCGGCGGAATGTATTTCATTTTTCCGTTGATAATACTTTTGGGATTAAGCACTTTGTCAGATTTTTCAATTTCAGCTATTTGCAAACCGTATTGTTCGGCGGCAAATTTTACATTCTCACCGATAAAATCGGTTGCAGCCTCGCCAGACTTATTCTGACACGACTGAGAAAAAATGCCTGCTGCGATGATCGCAATTAAAATGAATGTTTTTTTCATCTCCATAAATTTAACGTTGTTGATATTCTTTCAATAATTTGTTTCTCTTACCATTTCACCACTGCACCCATAACCGAAGGGATTGAAACCGACATTCCCTTTCCGGCAGGTTCTGTTGTTATTTTCTGCGATAAACCGTTTATATCCAAAATGACTTCTTTTATCGTTGAATTCTCCAGAATAAGTTTCATGGGATGGGTACAATTCACCCAATAGGAGTTCTTATCAATTTTTCGAATCTCAGCAGAGACATGCTCCTTTTCGGCTTTCAGCGACACCGGACCGTATCCGATTTCCTTTCCTTTGCCCAGGTAGAGGTGTTCCGGCTGGTTGTTTTTTAACGAAACGATTCCGAAATAACCCTGAAACCGGATATCTTTTCCATCGATTCTCGCCTCACAATCGTTTCCCTGCAAAACAATCTGCTCCGTGTTATTCCTGTTATAAACTTTCAACACTGTGTTTTGGGAACTGCTTAGTTCCTCTATTTTTTCTACCGCCTTGATCGATTGGTTTCCTGTCCCCTCAAAAGGTTCGAAAACGGCAATAAAAGGCTCAGCCCAGGCTTCTCCCTGCGCACGAACAGTAAAAACAGGTTGCGGAAGATTTTTATATTGATGCCCTGACGTTTTCACCTTTGGCGACAATGCGGTGAAGTAGGTACGGTCCTTTGCCCCCGGAACAAGTACCTGCATATATTTATCCGGAAGTTCATTTTCTTTGATCGTAAACAATGCTGTAATATTCCCCGAATAATTTTCCAGCTTTTGAACATCCGTAAAAAAGCGGAATCCCGGATAGTCTTTTCCAGTCAACGGATAATTTGTTGAAACCGTTTTCAAAACATCGCTCTTTTTGTCGGTTAACACGAGCCCTTCCCCCATGTTGTGGTACACATAATCGTTGCTCACTTCATTGTCGGAGCGGAAAATATCGACATAATATCCCGACGAAGGCGAAGTGCGCACAACGGCCAGGGTTCTTAACTGGTTCGTGTTCGTGGATTTATCGAAATACCGGGTATCGGTAAACGAATAATCGGGCGACACTGCTTCTTTGTCGGGCATGGGTTCCATAGCGGCCAATTCGATCTCCCCGATTTGTTTTGTGCCGGCCGAACCGCTGAAAGGAACAGAACTGGAAGCACCGGCAGCCACCACAGTGTTATGTGCAGCCCACTGGCTGTAGTAATTGCGGTGCATCGGATGTTCGTAATTGGGTCCCGTGCCCGCATCAATTCCCATTACTTCACCCAGACCGTACAATTCCATGGCCATTCCGTTGCAATGGTTGTGGTTGTAGGTAGCTCCCTGAACGCCCACCATCAATCCGGTTTTTGGATCGGTACCGTTACGTTGCAGATAATACCGTGCAAAATCGAGTGTTCCGGTTCTGGGCCATTCAAAAGATGATGTTGCCTCCGGTATTTCGGGTAGATAACAAAGCAAGCCTACGAATCCTGAATCATCGCGCCGGTATTTACCGCCATCCATCAGTTTTTTCATTGATGCCAGCATCTCTGGCAATTCGGGCTGTTTATACTTTACCGCTCCTATCAATCCTATTTCCAGCGATTCTGCGCTTTGCGAAGACCTTCCGGTATCTCCAAAAGCAGAAACCGTAAGATTTGGAAACGAATACTTTAACATGGCATAAGAAGCCCTAAAGAGGGCAGGAAACTGAAGAAAAACATCAAAACCATTATTTTCGAGGGCGAGCGCTGCAACCAAAAGATTGCCCACCGGATAATTGTGATAACCTCCCGGTTCTTTCCAATGCCCGTCGTGAGTGAGCCATTTTTCTACCGTAGACGGTAACGCCAGTTGCCCGCAACTACCGTTGATGGTATCTTTTTCAAGAAAAAACTGAAGATAATAATCCCTTTTTTGCGGATTTTCAAGGCTCAGTGCCGCAAAAACCATGGTTGAGCTTTCGGCAGCGTACCAGTTGTTATTCCAGTAACCACGAAAAGCCAAAGTTGATGCAATCTTCTCAAACACCGTATCATAATAACTGAGGTCATAATTTTTCTGCCTCATAAATGGCTTGATAAAATCGTAAGCAACAATCAGCGAACGGGAAGCTGCATCACCAAGGGTCTGCATGTCGAGAAAGCCGGTGCGGCACGGTCCAACAATAGGTTCCTGGTAATAGGCACCTTTTGCCCATTGATCAATAATATCGGCAGCAAAAGTGGCAAACTTTTCTTCGCCGGTGAGCCAGTACAGAATAGCAGCATCCTGTGCCAGTTTGTTAATATCACTGTTGATCGAGGTAATATAAGCCTGCGGATCGACCCACTCCTTTTCCCCCGTCTCGGGATTAAACAGGAACATCAACCTACAGGTATCGTTGGGTACAAGCTCCTCGATGGTAGGTTTTCGATACGAGCTGCCTTTTTCCGTTATAGGTGTGCGCAAATAAGTATTCACCCTTACTGTAGGAACCGGAGCATCTCCCTCCCACTTTATTAGCTTTTTTCCCGAATTGTCGGAATAAACCGTTGTGTATCGTTTGCCGGGAACACGGTTCATCAGGTAACGGCTCAAAATCCATTCTTTATCGGTTTGATGACGATCAGCATAGGACTCCACATTTTTTCGCATGTTGTCGAAAATGGTTTTTGCCCACAGTTGCTTGTCGATTTTGTCTAACACCGCTTGTTTATCTTCGGGTTTAACCAAAATATGTGGATTACTTTGTTGTGCCCTAAGCTGAAGAAGCGAAAACAACAGGAAAATAAGCAGACCAATTTTATTCCTTTTCATCTTAAAAAAATCACCAGTTACTTAATGTCTTGTCTAAAGGCAAAGCCACGTTGGCATATTTCTCAGGAACCAGCAATACTTCAAAACTCTTGGAAGTGTTTGCAGGAATTTCACATTCAAAGCCCACCATAACCGTTCCCGGATTTTGGGCATCGTAGTCATTGGTCGGAGCGGTGCTCCATGTTTTCATGGTCAGGTTTTCCAGCCCTTCCACTTTCAGATACAATTTTTTATCACCAATCGAGAGAGTGGCCGACTGTTCACTCAATTCAACACTGGCAGAAGTGAAGATTGCCCACTTTACTTTAACTGCATTACCGGGCGTCTCAATCTCATCGCGAACCACCACGTATTTTTCGTCTTTGATAGCGACACCGCGAACTGCTTTTTTCAACAGATCCTTATAAACCGACGAGATATCGGACACAGCAAACCTGAAATCTTCAGCATCCGAGAACTTATCAATTTTTGCATAGCCCGATACTTTCTGCAACTCATTGTTTACTGTTAAAACGTTGTGCGAATGATTGTTCATCCGGTAAATGGTCCAACGTTGCGCATCCTGGCTTCGTCCAAAAATCGACATCCCTTTTGACTCCAGCGATTCGTAACTTTGCATTCCTGGATCTGAAGCCCAACGCACACCTTCGGCCTCCATTACAAAAGAGCCTACATCCATGTGTCCATGGTTTACAGACGGGGAACCGGCTTTAAACCCAAGAAAAACAGCATTTTCATCCGTCCATGATGTACGCATCATAGCAACGGGATTCGCCCCCTGCCCCATCCAGCTTTTTTCTGATGGTTCGGAAATTTGATCCAGCGGGATATTTTTCCCCCAGATCATAATTGCAGGCAGAAGACGATCGCCGGTAAATTTGGAGAAATCACTGTTCTGAAGGAATTTGTTTTCCGACCACAACAGAGAAGGATTATCTGATTTTTCCGCAAACCAAAACATAGCAGGACTCAGGTTTCCCCCGAGACCACAGTCGCTGTAGTTAAAACATTTTCCCGAAGGTGCCAACACATGCTCAAGATATCGGGCCGTCTCTAGAAAACCCCTTGTAGCATTTAATCCTTCATCGGATCCCAGGACTTTTTCCACCGCACTTAAAAACATTACGTTGAAAGAACTTCCATATCCCCAATAACTGTATCCTTCAGGGTAAACACCATCGGGCTGGTACTCTCCCATTGATAATTTAATGGTTTCAAAAGCACGATCGATGATCTGTTGAGCCAGATCCGGATAATCTTCCTGTACGGCAAGTGCTCCGTAAGTCATGCCGGCATTACACACCTGGTTCCAGTTGTTCGAGGAAGTTAAAAACCAATTGTATTTACTGTCGAAGGAAGGATACAAACCTTTTGAAACAATCGCTTCACTGATTTTTTCACGTGAATCTTCCGGCAGTTTATCGTAAAGCCAGTCGTAACCGATGGCCATTCCCATGGTCATTTCGGCCACATCGAGAAAATGCGAGGGATTCCAATCACTAAATTCTGCCACGGCCAGTAACTCCGATTCTGCACGGATAAAGTAAACCTCTTTACCTGTCATCCGGTAGGCGTAAGAGAGGTAAAATACCCTTCGAAGACATTCCCTCGATTTATCGAGCAACCGGCGGCCGATTAAAACTCTTTCTACCGGCGATTTTGCCAGAATTTTGCTACACTCAGTCAGGATGGCCTGGTGCATTTTTGCCCAGGTAGGATCAGATGCAATCAAATCTTTAATTTGCTGTTCCTCTCCCTTTAAGAGCAAAATACGGGGATGATTAATACTCTTAGCTTCACCCTGATTATTTTCTGCGTCGTCCTTAACACACCCAAAAGATGAAAACAACATAAAAAACAAGAATCCCACTATCAAATAACATTTCTTCATTTCTCCGTTTCTATAAATTAATGGTTACACTTTTCCCACAGTAAACTCCTTGTGGTAAGTCAACTGAAATACGGGTTAGCCCGCTTTTTTCATCCCATGAAGCGATAAAGTTATCGCCCTGATTAGCTGTTTTTCCTGAAATGGCAAGATGGTATTTCCCTAAATTTCGTGCAGGATCGACCACCGATAAACTGATCACTTTATCCTGCTCCATTTTAATCATTACAATTCCGGGATGATCGGATATAATTTTCACTTTCTCAGAAACCTGAAGTTCCCCAGCTTTGTAAAACACAGCCTGGCACAATTGCAAGCCCGAATGTTTTACTGCCTGAATTTTAGCCGTATTAGACAAAACTGAGATTCCCCGGTCAGGCGAATTCTCCAGTTGTTCTTCAGTAACCGCTGGTACAATAATGTATTCGTAACTTTCATTCTCTGACCGGCTACCGTGATCCAGCCAAAGTTTAAACACATCCAGGCTTATCTCCTCTTTGGGGGAGTTAACCTGTTTATTAATGGAATACCAGCTACCGGTTTGTGCCTGGTTCGACACGTTAACTTTTGCCGATTTCGGGAACAGGTAGCCAATGCCATCATGAAGAATCCAATCTGCTCTTTCCAACTGATGATCTCCTTTTTCAAGGATTGATTTTTGACTGCTTGATCCCACTGTCACATCTCCCTTCAACGGACACTGGTTAAGCGCGGTAGCTACCGGAAGGTTGCTTTGTGATTTTATTGCGGCCCCCAAACAAACATATTCCTTATCGAAAAAAAACCAGGCTTTTTTTGCGGAAAGCGGATCGTGTGGGCTTTTAAAATCGAAGCCGACAGCACCATAAATTCCATCTGTTACCGCGCCCACAAAATCCGTAAGGCCATCTTTTTGTATTTCGCGTGGCGCTGGTAATTCCGGTTTTTGCAGCACAGTAGTCCCCGGTATTTTTTGCCAATCGAACACGGGTGCAATATTGGTATATTCTTCGCCGGTAACTGAAATGTAGTTGGCTCCGTCTGCTTTATGATGGTTTTTAAGTCCTTCGCTGTTGTAAGGTTCTTCCATATTTCGGTTACGGGTAGAAAACATCCGGACAGAGGTAAAATATTCGGGCCGCTGATGGGAATAATGTTCGGTTTGCCAGAAGAATTTATCAAATGATAAGGTTGGAGCAGCTTCTCCTCTCCTGATTCTAATTATTTCATCCAGTTCGGCTTTTCGGTAATCCGTCGAGTTCAACAATCTTTCGGGAGTAGCCGTTCCTGCGGGTCTGCCACTTTCTGGCCGGGAAACATCGCGGTTTTTTGTTCCGGGGTCATCAGACCGCCCATAAACCATCTGTTTGCAGATTCCATCCAGAAAATAATCCACCAGCTGATCAATTTTTTCTTCTGAAAAAGCATATTCGGTACTTGCCACATAGGCAGCCCACTCGGCAAAAGCATCGGCATAACCAAGCCCGTACGACAAGGTGTTGTTTACCCTGTCCTGCCGGTGATGGAAACTGAAATCGTGTTGCATTCCACGCTGCCCGGTATTGAATTTTATTTCATTTTCAATTACTTTGATCACCTCGTCGAATTGCTCTTTATCGCCTAGAAAAAGCAGATTTTTAGCAAGAATGCCCGCAATTTTTATCCGGTCGCCGCTGGGGCGTGCTCCGGAAGCCGTCAGGTGTGCACGCCCAATGATAGGTTGCGCCTTAGCTACCAAATCTTTGGGAAGCTCGTCGCCAACCAGTAGCATTAATGTTACCAAACTGTTGGGTGTTCCAATCTGATTATGCCACCAGTTATCGCAGAAATAATCGTGATCAACCCAGTTTCTCAGGGATTTTTCAATTACCGCCTTTACGTCCTTTTTGTTGTAATATTTTGACTCTTTACTTTTATATGCCCTTGCCAGGATAACCATGTTGGACGAATGCCTTGCATGCTGAAATCCCTCTCGCGAAACATCGGCATAATTAATTCCCGGCCAAGTACCATCCTCCCGGATAGATATAAGCAGTTTCTCAATTACATTATTATCCGCCACCGGTTGCATCGCCTGTTTCAACACACGCTTTTTTACAACATCAATGTCTGAGGTAGTCGCATTGCTTTGGATAAAGGCAACTTGAAAAAGAACCAGGATCAGTGTTTGCAATAAATATTTCATAAGCCAGTCTTTTTATTTCTTTAACCCGATAGTCCGGAATAACAGGAATCCATATCTATTCTGATAGTTCCGCTTTTTCCAATGTTCAGGTTCCGAGACCTGTTTTGAACTTAATTTTCAGACAGTCTGATTCGAATCTGGTCTTTCCCGTTTTTGCAGGTCCAGGCAGGAATACGGAGCTCTATTCGCTTTAATCCTTTTATCTGACGATCGAGTTCCATCGGTGCAGGATCGAGAGAAACGACCGAAAAAGTCAGCTCCGGATGGGTCTGATTCTCAACCTTAAGCTCTTTTCCGTCTTGTTTTAACAATGCGCCGCTTGGTGTGATTTCAACATCGGCCGTTGTAAGTAACTGCCAGGTAATTAATTTCGATGACTCTGAGATTTGGATCTTATCCTCAATGACCAATGAAACGGGGCTGTCTTTCTCAAAGGTGCGTACCGCTTTTTTCAGGTTTTCTCCGTAAACCGCCGTTAAGTCAAATGAGGCTTTTGGATTTTCGCCTTCGCTAAAATCAATCAGAGTAGCCTGACCATTATTGATAAATAGTTGGTCGTTAACCGAGATCGTACTGTGTCCAAAATTATTTTTTGTCAGTAAAGTCCAGCGTTCGCAATCCTGGCAACTTCCCCACAAATCAAATCCGGTCTTTTCCAATTCATGGTAACTCTGATTACCCGGATCGATCACCCAGCGCACGCCGTTTAACTCAAAAATAAAGGATCCGGCATCCATGTTTCCGTGGCTGGTTGTTGCCCGGCCTCCCTTTCCTCCGAAGTAATAATTATGCTCATCACCTGCATCTCCTTTGAAAACAACAATCGGATTTGACCCGTCGCCTTTCCAGGCATTGGGCATTTTTACATCCTCGCTTTCTTTGTATTGCGATAACCAAACCAAGGCTGCACCGCCAAGTCTCGATAATTTACCCATTTCTTCGGCAGGCATTAAGAATCTTTCCTTCTCAAAAAATTCAGCATTACCGGTTTTCGTTGCAAACCACGCTAGAATAACGTCTCCCGACGCACTTCGCTTATCCCCACAATCGGCAAAATTGTAATACCAACCCGATGGAGCATTCATTAAGTACCTGAATACCGCACTCTCTTTAAAGGCAGGGTAATCAGCGATTCCAAAGTCGGTTCCGAATGAGCTCTCCAAAATAGCAGATGTAACCACTGAAAAACTGGTCCCGTAGCCCCAGTAAGTTGAACCTTCAGGATATACTCCGTCGGGAGCATATTGTTTTAAGGCCTGAACGATGCCATCCAATGCCCTGCTTATTGTTTTGGCAGCAAGTTCCGGGTCTTTTTCAGCGATCACAATGGAAGCTGCTATCATTCCACCGTTGCATACCTGGTTCCAGTTGTTATGCCCGTATGCCCATCCGGGATTTTTCCCGCTTTCGGGCCAGCTGGGCTCTATTCCTTTTTTAATCAAAGCGGTTTTGGCGAGTTCAACGGTAGATCTGGGTAGTTTCCCCTCTGTCCAGTCGAGCGCAAAGGCAACTGCCATCGACATTTCAGCCACGTCGAGAAAATGTGAGGGATTCCAATCCGAAAAGTTACAAACAGCTACAACTTCTTCATTTAAACGGGCCAGTGCTTTTTTATCTCTTTCCACCTGGTATACCATCCCCAACATGTTTACACGCCACAATATTTCGCGAGAAGTTGACAACAACCGGCGACCAACAACCACTCTTTCGAGTAAAGGCTTGGTGTAAATGCTCTCTGCATTTAGTTTGATGGCTTTGTACATATTTTGCACTGCCTCATCGGTGTTCAGTTTTGTTTTAAGCTTGCTTCTTATTTGGGAATTTAAAACCAAACGTGGTTGCGACTTCCGAAGATTTTTTTTCAGGTACTCAACCGTGATTGGATTCTGGAGCTTTTGTACTTCCTCGTTCTCTGGTTCTTTCTCAGAATTACCAGCCCAAGCCGGTACAGATAAAACAACCATCAAAATCACACACAAAAGTTGGATAGATGAGATTAATTTTGCTTTCATTTTAGTTGGTTTTATTTAAGTTAAAGGTTGCCTGCTGATAACTTTTTTACAGGTTGTAACCTATTTTCTTTGTCTCTCCATTTTCAATTATTTCCAGGTATAATTCGTTTCTATTCAATAAATTTCCATTAATCACTTTAACCTGAACCCGGGGAGCTTTCCCCAGGTAAGGCGCAACTACCGTTACAAATCTTGCTTCAGCATCCTCTTGTTTCTTTTTAATACCATAGCTAAAAGCCGGCCTGGGCTCTTTCTTGGTATACTCAAAAGAAACTTGTCCCAATTCTTCTTTTAACTCCATCCCCGGCTGAGGCATTGATTCAACCCACACATTCCAACCTTCGCTAAAATTTGAGTGGACAGAATTATTAACATGATCATAGATTGCCTCTTCTTTTCCCGGTGCCAGTTGAAAATGGATATTCACATCACCGGCGGCATCACCGAAAGCCTGGTCAACAATCACAAAGTACTTTTTATCAATAAAGAACACCGAGCGCCGATGCGCCAAATTCTCATAACTCTGATTTTCAACCACTAGAACATCGAGTTTCTCTTCGGGCTTCCATAGCAGAAGTTTCGGAGCGTACTGGCTGTTTTCTCCGTTCAACGTTAACGTTTGATGTACTTTGGTTTGCCTAAACCAAGCACGGTTTTCAGCATCTCCACTATAAATGTATGATCCGGCATCGGGCGTTAAGGTTCGGCCACCCGCATGCAGGGTAAATGTTCCGTTATCGGGCTGACAATGTCCTCCGCCATTGGGACCACATTTCAAAACCAAACAGGTGGCATTTTTATCCCAACCACTGCGCATAGAATACAATCCGCTTTGTGGCAAAGCAAATGCAGTAGAATCGGGCTTACTTCCTTGCTTCCCTTCGGTAGCTATATACAAAAAGTCGTTGCGGGAGAACATTTTTGCCCACTCCAAATACCTGTTGTTATGTTGTCCTGGTCTTCCGGCCCATGCATCTCCGAATTGCGCATTTGTACCATCGGGCAAACCAAGTTTCATCGGAACCTCACACATAAGCTCAATCGTTTTAAGGTACGATGGAGGAAACATGTTTTCAAGCTGGTTCATTTTTGCCAGTTCAAGGGTACGCAAAAACCAGTTTATGCAGCCAATATGATAGCCAATGGCCAGTTCGCGCTGGTGCCCGTCGGGATAAACCTGCAGGTTAATTTCATTGTTCAGGCGCCGGAAAGCCTCGGTACGCCATTTCACGGCATCTTTAAATTCGGGAAAGGTAATTGCGATAAAAGCCATTCCTTCAGCTTCCATCAATCCCCAGTTGCTTTTGCTTCGGTAAACCGTCATCAAGTACTCAGCATGATCATAAAAGCTGTTCAAAAAAGCGACAAGTATTTCAGGAGTGAACGAAGGCGAATCTAAAAAGTGTTGAAAAAGAATAGTCCAGCTATAACCACGTATTCCTGCCTCAATGGACCGCCACGCATATTTGTGTGATTCGTCATTGGGGTTCTTTTTTATCCAATCCAGCAACTGAATCCCCCACTCTCTGGCATATTTTTCATCGCGGGTCTGTCGGTAAACACGTGCCATTGAATTCCAGAAATACATGCGATGCAATTGCCATATCCACTCGTTATCCGGAACAGGACGTGAATCCCAGTCAATATCATCGCCACAAAAAGAAGGCGGGTAAGCAGATTGACTGGCAAAAATATGCTTCAGGGCGTTATTGGCTATGCTGAAATCATTCTTCGTAGCATAATTTCTGGTTGAATCTTCTGCAGAGAACCGTTCAACCAAATGCCTGACAGTTTTTCTTTCTCTAAAATAAATGAGTAATTCTTCCGCAGCTTTTTCCGGGTAATTCTTGTTCTGAAAAACTTTTCCCATTCCTGCTACTCCGGGCTCAATCCGGGATAAAAGCAACATTGTTTCTTTTTCTAAGTTGCCGTATTCCTTTCTCTCCTGGGATGGAGTATTAGTATACGCATACGTAGAAATGCAGAACAAAACAGATGTTATCAGAATTCTTACTTTTCTGGTAAACAATACATTAAAGAATGCCACTTCAGGAATCATACCCAATATAATTGAAGATTACTCGTATGAAAACAAAACCGTCATCCGTCAATTGACGGATGACGGTTTGAATTATTATTGCAGAATTTACTGATTAAAAAGCTTCCGGGCTATAAATCTCCATAACCACACCTCTGTCCCTGATTACAAACACATCACTTGCTTCATAGGTCTGATCATCAATGGATACAGTGAAATCCAAAACAATACCATCGCGCTCTTTATTGCCCCATGAGTATGCTTTTGATTTAAACTCTCCAATACCGCTTACGGTATAAGCAGCACCCTCTGCGCCGGTGATCGTACATTTATCTCCTGAGAAATTTAACAACATTGTGATTTCGCCGGTCATTACATCAGAGTTCAAGCTCGTTGTTAATGAAACCTGGTTTCTTCCGGTAGTTACCAACTTGGCTGTTGGGTTATTTTCAACGTACTTTTCACTGTAGGTTTTACTTTCAAGTTCGTTACCGCCATTGTCTTTCACTTTACTTGCCCCGTAATGGAAATAAGTACCGTGGTATTCATTGATATATTTTACGGCAAACATGGTAAAGTTCTTGGGAGCAACAGCCCACTGAGAAGCGATACGAATATCTGCATTCGGATTAGTAGAACTTCCGGACAGAATGGTATCAACATCAGCTGATCCTTTTAACCTTATTGGAACAACATACCCTAGTTTTATTGCCAGCGGGTCGTTAAAAAAAGCATCAGTTAACTGTACTTCTATTCCCCCATTCATTTTTCCTGCAGGAATAACAATTTTGCTGTTAGAGCTTAATGTAAAGTAGTTGCTTGGCATCATATGTATGGTATCTCCGTTGGCACCAAACAATATGTCATTGCATAAGCTTTCATCTACTTCAATATCAAACTCTCTGTTCATAGTGTTTTCATACACTCCGCCCATCGCCACCGAAATGATAAATTTGTGGGCATTATCATTCGAATTATCATAAATATAATCGCCCAGAACGAGTGTCCTCACCGGAAACTGATAAGGAAAATAACCAGAGGTATATTCAAAATCAGGATGTTCAATATCAAAGTTATTACATGCTGTTAACCCTGATAATATTGTAAGTATTAATAATATCCTTTTCATATTTCTGTATTTTTCTTTTTAAAAGTACTAATTCCATCCATCATTTTGGATCAGATTAAATTTAACTATTTCCTTATCAGGAATAGGTCCGTAATGCATATACGAGTTATCATAAGCTCGCCCTTCAACCGTAAAATAACTATAGGTACCATTTTCGATACGAACACCTTTTGCCGGCTCCGTCAGATCTTCTTTCCACCTGCGTAAGTCCCAGAAACGGAAACTTTCAAAACAGAGTTCCAGTCTTCTTTCGTTACGAATAAGCGTACGCATTTCATCCTTACTTGAGATAGATGCCAAATAACTGTCTGGTTGAGCAATTCCTGCCCGCTGACGTATTGCCCCAATAATATCTTTGGCTGAATATCCGTTACCTCCCATGCCATCGGGTCCCCATGCCTCATTGGCAGCTTCTGCATAATTCAAAAACAATTCGGTGTACCGTATGTGTGTGTTGAAATGTTTTTGATCGCTGGTGGATGAAGGATTCAGGTTGACATCGTCCCTTAACAGCTTTCGCAAATAATAACCTGTACGTGTTGAATTCTGCAGGGCATCTAAACCATCGTCGCCAGCTCCTACTCCCGTATTAATCGTGGTGTTTTTCAACTTACTTCCATCATAAACAATGTACAAACTCAAACGAGGATCCCTTCCTGCATATGGATTCGCCGGATCGTAACCGGAATTCTCATCTGTAATAGGGTATCCATTTGCCATCGGGAAAGCATCAACCAAATTCTGAGTGGGATTGATGTCTCCATCTCCATAAAGAGATGGCGGGAAGTTATTTGCTTCTCTTGTCCTGTTTGAATAAATTGGTCTTCTCCAGAGAATTTCAGCAATATCCTGTTTATTACCTGTTGTGATATCTGCATCATTCACTTGATCTTTCAGGAAGAAAATATGCCCTTTAGGATCCAGTCCTGCAGGCCCACCAATATCGTCCAGTAAATCGGCATTCAAATCAGCAGCTTCCTCCCACAACGAAGTATTGTCACTGGCGTTGAATGCAGGACTGGCAGCAAGAAGCGCCAGTCTGGCTTTCATTGCTTCTACGTGTCTTCCGCTCATCCGTTGTTGAGTCACATCTCCAAAAACAGTATTGTACAATGAAATATCACTTACTTCTGAAAAACCGGCAGGGAGCTCATCTACACTTCCCAAATTACCATAATCCAACGGAAGATATGTGAGGGCCTTGTCTAAATCGGATTTTGCACTGCCTACAAAATCGGAAAAACCTGCCCGTGGTGTAGAAAACTCTTCTTTTGTTTCCAAAAATTTGTCGTAGATGGGTGTTCCCAATAGTTCACCATCAGATCCATAACCACCATGGTTGCGCAAAAGAAAATACTTAAACAACCCTCTCAAAGCATAAGACTCTCCGGTTAGACGCCTTACATACAAGGCATTCAGATCATCATCGGTCCATTTCCACGGAATAGAATCTACAACATCCAGAAATTTATTTGCATATAGAATTCCCTGGTTACAGTTGTCCCAAAGACTTTGCGGATTATACAGTGCCGACCATTCTCCGGTCGCAATTCTCATATAAGAGTTTTGTCTGTCGTTGGAAACAGCATCATCTGTCGCTACTTCATCGTATCTGTAATCGTTTGTTGGGATATAGGTATAGGCTTTTATGAGCAATCCTTCGCCAAATGTAGGATCTTCATAAACTCTTTCAATGGTACTATGATTATCATCAGCAGGCTCCAACAGGTCGCACGAAAAGAGTACTACCGGAGCTACCAGCGAGAATAAAAATATCTTATATCGTCTCATAATATTAATCTTAAAGTGAATTAAAAGTTAGCTTTTACACCTATCGAGAAAGTTCGGTAGTATGGTTCTCCACCAATACGACGTTCTCTAATTTCTTTATTCTTGGCAAATTGGAAAACGTTTGATGTATTGACAAAAACATTCAAATCTTTCATCAGCAAAGATTTTGTAACAGCCTCCGGAAAAGTGTAATTGAGTTGAACTTTTCGGATCTCGAAATAATCATTATTATACAACCAGAAGCTGGATCTGCGCAGGTTATTGCTATTGGACTGAGAACTTATTCTCGGATATTTCGCCGTATTTTTTGTTTCCGGAGTCCAGGCATCCCTGACAACTTCAGAATACTTATCGTTTGCGTCAATCCAATAATAACTACCTTCCTTGAAGGTCTCTGATCCCGAACGTCCTTCTCCTAGAACATAAAGGGTAAAGGCTTTATACGAAACTTTCATTTGCAATCCGCCGGAGAAAGGAGCCTGCCAGCGACGCAAGTAAACTTCGTCATTTCCATCAATGATATTGTCACCATTTTGATCTTTGTATTTTAAATCGCCTGGTTTTACCGTTCCAAATGTTTGGTACGGGCTATCATCGATATCCTGCTGGTCTTCAAAAAATCCGATCGCCTCTAAACCAAAAGTTGCATCCACCGGATTACCTTTTCTGTATTGGTAGTCATTATCATAAACTTCATCCACTTTTGTTTGCTCAGAAGTTACATAAAGTGCATTTGCTGCCAGGTAAAAGTCCCAGTCACCAACAGACTTGTTGAAAGTAAGCCCAAATTCAATTCCCTTGTATTGGTTGGCATTAAAGTTCTCGTAAGGAATAAAGTTCGAATAAAAACTTGGATAGGCTGTACTTGGCCTTGTTACCAGGTCGTTATATACATCATAAAATAGATTTACTTCTGCTCCCAATACTTTGTCGAAAAACATCCCTTCAATACCCAGGTTAATTTCATTCCGTTTTGCATATCCTAAATTAGGATTGCTACTCCAACTTGAAGCAATTCCGGAGCGACTACGTGTACCTTCGTACCAGTTATAGCTGCCGGAACCGCCATATCTGTTGTCGTAATAAAAGAAACCTCCGATTGGTATGTCTGATTTTAGGATCCCTCCGGAAAGACGTAGCTTTAAATAATCCACGTTATTAGCTGAAGCTAAAAAGTCTTCGTTGCTTAAAACCCATGCAAGCCCCAAAGAAGGAGAGAAGCCTCCCCTGTTTCCATCCGGAAGTTTTACGGAGTTTACATAAGCACTACTAAAATCAACTAAATACTTTCTGTCAAAAGCGTAGGTTAACTGCAAGCCCAAATGTGCACTTTTTACTCCCTGAAAATCTCCTTCTTCCTTATAATTATTTCCATAGCCAAGAAGCGACCCGGTAATATGGTGTACATCATTAAACATTCGGTCGTAGCTCAACTGCCCGTAAAAGCCAAAACGTCTTTTAAAGTATGTCCCGCCAACTACCTGCGTGCCTGGCCGTGTATCATTTCCATGCTGGATTAGGTCTACGACCAAATCTTCATCCTCGGCCCATACAGGTTCGTAAACTGAATACTCGTTGGCGATCGTTTGGAGATAGCTAGTAAAGTAATCAAAACTGATATTTGTATGGAACGATAAGCCCTGGGTCACTTTATTCAGGTCAAAATCAATTCGGTTGTTAAATGAAAATTTTCGATAGATGGCCTCCACAACTCCAGCGGCATAACTATCAGCAATCGAATTTGTAAGGTAGTTGGAGTTACCTCCCAGGAGGTATTTTCCGTCCACATCGTTTTTCCGTCCTTTCAACAGCGAATTCTCAGGATCGATCAGGTCAAAAGGAATAAGCGGGGTAAACTCAAATGGTCTTATTGAACTGGCATTGCCCCAGAAACTTCCCCGTTGTCCTTTGTTATTGCCAAAAAGAGATGAACCATCTACTGATGTTTTAATCCAGTCATTAATCTTAAGATCAACATTCCCCCTAACATTGAATATATTGTTTCTGGCATTAGCTCCTTCTCCAAAGTCTAAAATTCCTCCTGATGAATACCAGCCCACGTTGGTATAATAACTTGCATTTTCATTTCCTCCGGAAAATTCACCATTCAAATCGAAATATGTTTTGAAGTCTTTTAAATACTCATCCGAGTAATAATCTACATCCGGATAGCGATACATGTTGCCATTTCTGTAATTATCGATTGTTTCATCACTGTATAAAGGTGCAAGTCCGTCACTCTCTCTGGCCTTATTAAAGTAAGTCATGTATTCGGCCGAGCCTAAATATTCAGGCAACTCACGGGGAGTGGAAAGTCCATAGTTAAATGAAAAATCCATTTTCTTTTTAAAAGGTTCTCCCCTTTTTGTAGTGATCAAAACAACGCCATTAACTGCTGCTGTTCCGTATAAAATTGCGGCATTTACATCTTTGAGTACTGATATCTTTTCGATTTCCGATAACCTGAGAGATTCAATATCACGAGGTAATCCATCAACAATAAACAGAGCATTTCCCGATTCAAGACCACTTCCTGTTAATGATGCAACGTTAATATTTATACCGATCCCCCGTATACTGTTGCTTCCTAGTAGGCCTAGGGTACGACCTGTTAGCACATCGCCTGCCCAAATAGTATTATCTATTGCATTAATTTCTGATACATCTAAAGAACTGACCGCACCAACAACATCTCCCTGAAATACTCTTCCAAAAGCAACGTCAACTTTGTTGTTTTCTCCATACATAAAAGGTGTCTTTTTTAACTCGACGCCGGACATACTTTGTATTTCAATTTGGGTAAGAATAACTTTCTCAAATCCCTCTGCTTCAATCACAACTTTAGAACCGGATTCAACAACAAAACTAAACTTCCCATTAGGGTCTGTTTTGGTATAAGCTTTATCACAGAACACCTGTGCATTTTCCACAGGATTCCCATTCTCATCGGCCACAACCGACTCGATGGTTACTAACTTCTCTGACTGAGCAAATATATTATTGGAAATGAATAATACTAATACACACAGAAAAGCTAATATTATTGTATTCTTCTTTTTCATTTGTTAATGATTTTTAATTTAAGACTTAGCCTACCATCCCGGGTTCTGAGGGAATCCTTCAAATATCTTGGTATCAGACACCGGCAAAGGAAGCCAGTTGTGTTTCTTTTCTGCTACTCTTTTTATCACAACTCTTTCGCTTATGTTGATCGGCTTTCCATCGGGGTCACGATCAAAATCGATAGCGGTTTTTTCAAGATAACGAGGATCTCCGTTACGGTTCCAGCGACGCAGGTCACAAAAACGGGCGCCTTCCATGAACAATTCCACAGCCCTCTCACGGACGATTTCTTCAAAAAATACGTCTTTATTTGCTGTATATTTAGCAGTTAGGTCAGGTAATTGAGCCCTGTTTCTTACAGCATTTACTGCTTCAACAGCAGTCATTGTATAATTAGCTGAACTTGCATTAGGTCCTCCGTTACCACTAAACAGAACCGCCTCGGCATACATAAGATATACATCAGCCATACGTAAGTAGGGTACGTAAGCAGCCAGGTTTCCGGCTTTGGACACAGTAAAAGCCTTATCCATCCCATTAAATTTCCTTGAATAATATCCGGTAACACTCGGCGGGTTTATTTGCGAGCGATGGCGACCTCCGGTGTATAATTCTGCGTATTTATCAGCACTCCGAATATTGGAGAAATTATCACCGTCTTTTACTATAAATTTAGCAAAACGGGGTTCAAGGTTTGACCATGGATCATTGGAATCATAGCCAGACTCGGGATCGTCGATTGGTAGTCCGTTGGCCATCGCAAAGTTTTTCACAATATTGTGGGTAGGTACATCTGCACTTGATCCACTATTTAACCCGAACGACGATGGAACAGTAGCCCCGACGGTTGACCAACGTATACGTCCACGGTTGTATATCGTGGGGTTCATTATCGTTTCAATACCGCCCGTTTTCGCATGGTTAAACCGGTAAAAAATGTCCGTATAACTACTCCAAGGCTGCAATCCATATATTCCGGTTTCATCAGCCAACTTTAACAATTCACCAAAAGCGCTTGCTGCTTGCTGGCACAACTCAGCATTGTACGAAGCACTTCCTGTTGCTTCTTCATTCATCATGGGACTGGCTCCATATAATAAAGCTTTTCCAAGATAACCAAGTGCAAAGAACTTATTAACGCGATCCATATTATGACCTAAAGTTGCCTGCCCGGCTTCTGTTTCATCCCAATGATTGGGCAAAAGATCGGCAGCCGCACGAAAGTCCTTGGCCATCTCTACAGCCATCTCCTGAAATGTGAGCCGATTAAACTCTTCTGTAATAAGACTTTCAGTTGGCTCCAATACTCTTGTTATATAGGGTAATCCACCCCAATATCTTCCAAGCTCAAAATGGAACCATGCCCTAAAAAACAGGGCTTGCCCTTTTAACAAGTCTTTCTCTTCCTGCGTTCCTTCAAACAAACCTTCTTCTTCGAGTTTGGCAAGTGCCAGGTTGGCTTTTCGAATGGCGTACCAGGCATACTCATATACTCTTCTATCTCTTCCTTCATTGGAAGTAGTATTTACACTCTTACCTGAAAAATAACCTTCATTAGACCAGTAGTTTCCGATATCAAAGTTGTATATCTTATTGTTCAGGTTTTCGTCAGCAAACGAATAGTTGTTCCAGGCTCCCCCCTTATCGGGATCCATCACACAGTTGTACAGTTCTTCAATTGATCCCTGAAAACTAAAAAAGTTTCCGAAAGCATCCTTTTCACTAATATCTGCTTCAGGTGCTTTGTCCAGATAATCTTCACATGATGTTGATATTGAAATCAATAGTATGAAAATCACATAAAAGCTTATATTATATTTTATACGTTTCATGTTCTAGCTTTTTAAAAGGTTAAATCAATTCCTAAGTTAATCCTCTTAGTAGTTGGGTAGGCTCCTTGCGTGTCACTACCTCCACTATATGAGCTTTCGCGGTCGTCAGGTAAATCTGACCAAAAGAACAAGTTATTACCGTTAAGGAATATCCTTAAATTATCAAATCCAGCCTGCTTTACCCATGCCAGGTTATTAAAGGAATAGGCAACCTCCGCCGTTCTCAATCTTAAAAAAGAAGCATCATACAAGTAATAATCACCTACATTCTCTGCCGGTGTTTTCCACCGTGGCAGGAAAGATGAAGCGTTTGGATTATCCTTTGACCAATAGTCTTTAACATGGCCAAAAACAACATCAATATCATTGTTGAAATTGTTAAAAGGAATATACCTGTTGGCGTTGTTAACACCATAGAACTGAACCATAAAACTCCAGCCCCCGTAGTTAAGCCCCAAAGAAAGGTTAGCGGTATTCTGCGGAATATTCGAATATCCAATTGGAGCACTATCTTCAGTACTTTTAATTACTCCATCCGCATTAAAATCAAGTAAATTATAATAGCCCGGAAGTTTTTGAAGATCATTGGTTTCAGTAGGAACGCTGGCAAATACTTCATCCCAGTTGTTGTAAAATCCGGTTGAAATCAGCCTTTTCTGTTGGCCAATTGGATATCCTTTTGCCATTAGATAATCTAACTGCAATGGGGGATCATCGCGAAAGATTACCTCGTTTTCGTTGTGAGTAATAGCCAGGTTAGACCAGACATCAAAACGTCCAAACTTTTTATTAAATCCTAGCTCCACTTCAAACCCTTTGGCCTTTACACGTCCAAGGTTGGCACTGGGAGGAGTTACCCCAAAAAATGAAGGAACAGTTCTACTCCCTCCTGACATCAAAATATCTGTCCTGTCTTCGGTGAAATAATCAACAGTTAAGGACAACATATTTTTCATTAAACCCAGTTCCAAACCAATATTTGTTTTCACTGCTGTTTCCCACTGGATATCAGGATTCCCAACAGATTTTTCCCGGTAGAAAGTATAAGGGCTTCGCCCGTTACTTCTTTCACTTAACCTGGCGTATCCGCCGTATGCAAGCTGTGAGGCATAAAGCCATGGAATTGCACTCACCTTGTCATCTCCCACCTTACCAATGCTGTATCTGAGTTTCAGCCTGTCAATCCAGTCAACCTCGAAAAATTTTTCGTTGGAAACATACCATCCTAAAGCCAGAGACGGGAAAAAATCGAAACGGTAGCCCGGTCCAAACTGTTCTGAACCATTGTAAGCACCGTTTACTTCTAAAAGATATCGTGAGTTATAATCATAAGTGGCACGAAAAACCCAGTCTTCCCGATACTTTTTAAACATACTTCCATAGGCAAATTCTTCTCGTTTAAACACACCCATTGCACTCACATTGTGCGCGTCAAATTTTCTTGCCCAGTTTAATTGTGCTTCATAAGATAATCTCCTGGATACGGGAATCCCGTTGGACCAGTTTGCTTCTTTTATATCTTCCTGTCTAATACCCCAAGGGCTCAGTACCCAATCATATTCTTCGTCACTTACAGGAAGCAACACGGTATATTCACTTGGATCCTGATCGGGTCCTTCATAAAGCATTGGATAGATTTGTTTGTAAGGCACATTTGTACGCGCCTCGTTCGGTCTTATGCTGTTTTGCTGATCCCAGATTCCCCCCTCAGAGCGAATGCTATTATCATAAAACAAACTGGCTTTAAACTTTAATCCTTTGGTTATAAAATCGAGATTTTGAGTAAGCGAGAAATCTGAATTGAGTTGAGTTGTTCTTGTTTCCCGAATACCAATATTGTACACTACTGCAATGGGGTTTAGGGTGTTGTTACCCCCCTCCTGGTAAGCTCCCCATCTACCGTCCTCGTGCATTGGAATCATAAGGTTGGGAGCAATATAATAAGTTGCTGCCCACATCCACCAATCTGCCCGGCTCGTACTCCCTTCGTTATTCCAGTTCGTGTTCTTTTGGCTATAATACCCGGAAAGATTAACCGCAAGTTTTGTTGTTTTACTTAACTGAAAATCAATGTTACTCCGAAAATTAAACCTGTTGAAGTTATAGTTCGGATCATATCCTTTCTGGTTATCAAAGTCTTTGAACATGTCACCTTCGTGCGTATATCCTAACAGTCCGTAATATTTTACTGAATTACTTCCCCCTCTGGCACTAAGTGTCGCCTTGTGCGAGAAACCTACGTCTTTGAACATTTCTTCCTCCCAATCCACATTGGGATAGATTACTGCATACTCAGCCGATTGAGGTTTACGGTAACGTTGTACAATTTCATATGGCACATACGCATTCCATGATGGCTCATTCATAACACCTTCACGTTCAATGATCTCATTCTTCGCCATCATTGCATCATATGAATCCAGCTTTTCAGGCTGTCTGGATAACATTATACCGGTAGCGACGTAATTAAAATTCAGTTTTGTCTTACCTTCTTTACCTCGCTTTGTCGTGATCAGAATCACACCATTTGCTCCTTTCACTCCAAAGACAGCTGTTGCAGAAGCATCTTTTAATACTGAAATGCTTTCGACCTCATTAACATCGATGTTGTTCATGTCTCTCTCAACACCATCAACCAGAATCAATGGTTGGCCACCATTCCAGGTGTTCTGCCCACGAATGTAAATGTTGGTTGCACTTTCACCCGTTAATATACCACCCGGCTCACCGGATGAAGTAAGTGAAACAATACCTGGTAAGTTTCCAGATAAAGCCTGGCGAAGATCGGTTACATTACCCGTTCGTTTTAGCTCTTCTTCCGATGCCTGAGCAATGGAGCCAACAACACTCTCCTTTTTTTGAACACCATAGCCCACAGCTACTACTTCTTCGAGGCCAATACTCTGCTCTTCCATCACTACCTCAAAAGCAGTCTTATTGCCTACCAGAATCTCTTGAGTTTTTAACCCAACAAAGGAAAAAACCAGCGTAGACTCCTGGTTAACATTTGGAATCGAAAAATTTCCATCCACATCGGTCACTGTCCCCTGCGTGGTACCCTTTATCATAACAGATACTCCTGGCAAAGGCAGTCCCCCCTCATCGATCACTCTTCCGTTAACCGTTTTCTGTGCGGAAGCACTCAGACAAACAGTAACGAAGAGGAAACACAACATCAAAAAGCTAACTGCTTTTTTAATTCCGTTTTTGTCTTTCATGAAGATTTATTTTAGGTTAATATTCAGTTTTATTTAGTTTAGTTAAAACTCCTAACTGACAACAAATTACAGTATCCCCAGTCCTTATTTATAAGAAGAATACTGATTCGTTAATGACAAGAATCACGTATAAACCGATAATTGTAATGTTATAGGTTACTTCAGATTTAATATGGCTTACATCGATAAAAACATAGTATAAAAAGGCTGATCGCCTTTCTATTTTCATTGTTAATTTTCATAAGAACTGGGTTTAGTTTAATTGCTAATTATTTATTGGTCAAATATTTTCAATATGCTGCTTTCTTATAATTGCTTCCAGGAAATAATAATCTGCGTAAACAATCGGCACATCAATCTCTGAATTGTGCGGAAGATGACCAGTTGAATGTTTCAATAAGAATCCCATGTTCTCACCAACCGGCGCTAAAAATTCGGGAGAGGACAACCTGGAAAGCATACTCTCGGCCACCCGTATGTAATGTTCTTTGTGTGTTGAATATTGACTTAATTCGTAAAGTGCTGATGTAATAATAGCACCGGCTGAAGCATCATAGGGTTCATTAGGAATGTTGGGTGCATTAAAATCCCAAACCGGAATCGCCCCTTCTTCCAATCCTGGTTGGCTTAAGATAAAGGCGGCTATCTTTTCAGCCTGCTCCAAGAATTCGCTTAATCCCGTTTCTCGGTACATCATGGTATATCCATATAATCCCCAAGCCTGTCCACGAGCCCACGAGCTTTCATCAGAATATCCTTGGTGGGTTTGTCTATGTTCTATTTCTCCAGTTTCTGGATTATAATCGATCACATGATAAGATGAATTATCTGCCCTAAAATGATTTTTCATTGTTGTACGGGCATGTGATACCGCTATATCTTTAAGGTGCCCATCTCCGGTCTCTTTTGAAGCCCACATTAACAACTCCAGATTCATCATATTATCAATGATAACCGGAAAGTCCCATTTGTCTGCATTATGGTCCCACGAGCGGAGACAACCAACATTGGCATTAAAACGTGTTGCCAATGTATAAGCCGACTGTATCAGCACCTTTTTGTATCCCGGGTTACCGGTTATTGAATATGCCTTACCAAAGCTGCAGAACATTTTAAACCCCATATCGTGGGTGCCTGCATTCCACTGTTCTTTTTCTAAAGGAAGAGTAAATTCGGTGGCGATACTCCGCCATGTCGTATCTCCTGTCAATTCCTCTATCATCCACAAATTTCCGGGGAAGAAGCCACTCGTCCAATCACGACTGGCAACCAGCTTTAACTTACCATTTTCAACTGTGCGGGGAGATGTCAAAATACTGTCACGTAAAGGCTCCGAAAGCCTTACTGCATACTTTAACTGTTCCGATAAACGGTTAACTAAATCTAAATCAGAAGTCTTTGGATGCTCGCAAGAAAATAGAGACAGAATAAAGGCGAGCAAGCTAAATTTCATTCTCATAACTCAACAGGTTTAGTTTAAAGTTTAGTTAGTTTATCACATCTGTTTCATCTTACAACCGTTAAATCTCAGGTATCGAAAACTCAATTTGTACAAAGTCAATCACTTATCAACCAGCATAACGTGCTGAACAAATTTCAATCAAGACAGACAAATGCAATCGATTGCTGCAATCGATTGCATAAAGATATTATATTTTGAATAACTAAAATGTGTTAAACAACATGTTTTAAGCAGAACGCCCCCTTTTAAACAGCTCCGGGAAAAGCTACCAACTATTCTACATTAAGAGTAAGTGCATCAGCCATATTCGATATTTCTATCATATTTCTCAAACGAATAACTTCAAAGAAGCCGCTTCTCGTTTGAGTCGGCTTTTTATCAAATCTTTTCGTTAACTCTTCTTTCCTGCTATTCCCTGTTTCACCCAAACGATTGCTTTCCGGCTATTTTTGAAATCGATTTTTTAGAAAAGGTGTATGAGATTAAAATATGCAGTTATTGGAACCGGGGCCATTGGCGGATTCTACGGAGGAAAGCTGGCCAAAGCCGGGAACGAGGTTCATTTCCTGTTCAGAAGCGATTTTGAACAGGTTAAGAAAAACGGACTGCAAATCCATTCTGTTGACGGAGATTTCCTGCTAAACCCTGTTCTTGCCTACCATTCAACCGATGATATGCCAGTTTGCGATGTTATTCTGGTAGGATTGAAGACAACGGCCAACCATCAGCTGGCATCGCTTTTAAAACCCATTTTACACGAAAACAGCCTGGTGGTGCTGATTCAGAACGGACTGGGTGTTGAAGAAAAGCTGGCGGAAGAACTGCCTCACACCAACATTGCCGGCGGGCTTGCTTTTATCTGTTCCCAGAAAAATAGTCCGGGAGTAATTTCTCATTTGGATTTAGGCCGGATCAACCTGGGCCTGTACCGTGGAAACAAGGAACAACTGGAGCAGGTTTGCACTGATTTTTGCAAAGCCGGGGTTGACGCCCATATTGCCGAAAGTCTGGAATATGCCCGGTGGCACAAACTGGTTTGGAATGTTCCTTTTAACGGGATGTGCGTTGTTCTGAATTCCAACACCGATCACCTGATGGAAGATGAATCCATTCGTGAACTGTCGCACGATATGATGCAAGAAGTGGTGGAAGCCGCCCAAAAATGCGGGTACAACCTCGACAACGATCTGCCCCATAAAATGATCAACATGACCATGAAAATGGAGCCTTATGCACCCAGCATGAAACTGGATTTCGATAACAAACGCGCACTGGAAGTGGAAGCCATTTATTCTGCTCCGGTAAAAGCTGCCCAAAAAGCCGGGTACAAAATGAAAAAAGTAGCCATGCTGGAACAACAGCTAAAATTCATCAACTCGCGCTTATCTTAAACAGAAAAGCCTCTACATCCTTTACACCTCCGGTTCAATAACGTTCTGCTCACAGCAGGTTCGGCAGCTTGTATTGTTTTCAGATTCAATAATTCGTAACTTGTTGGAAGCGGGTCAATTAATTGCCCCAGAACCCATTAAATCAAAGTTATGGATACCAATGAACTACTTATTCGGAAACGTGCGCACGAACGTCTGTTGGCCTTAGGCATTGCAGGTATTTGCATCATCCTCGGATTTCTACTGTTTCTTTTTGCCCCCGATGCACCGGCCGAAGGAACAGCGAATTTGGAGTGGGCCAACAAAAAATTTATGATGGCCAACGTGGGGCCGGGTGTTTTCTTTGCACTTTTTGGTGCGGTCATAACGGTTTACTCGATCGTTACGCAGGCCAAAACACAGAAAACCGTCACCAATAATAATGGTCAGCAAACGGAGACTACGACCACTTTTCAGTTTCTTCAGAAAACAGAAAAACAGTCAGAGGCTTCGATCAATGTACGGGCAAACTATCAAAAAGACTTTCGTACGTATTCACACATTTTGGATAAGCTGAATTCCGGCGAACCGGTTCCGAACAATCTCAGGCTCGAATTTGAAACCGCCTTAAACAACACCCGGCAATCGCTGATGGCTTCCGTCTGGGACGAACAGTGGGGCGAATACCCCGATTTTGACAACTGGCTCAAGCGAGGCTGCCCCGAGCCGGTTCCCGACAAAATTCTGGAGGCAGCCAAATTCTTTCAGGGAAAATAAAATCACTCAGCCATGAAAAACAATTACTCCGACATTTACCCCGATCATGTATTGCAATATTACACCACCCGTTACCCCGATAATATCCGGTGGAACTTCAATAACCTGATGCTGGCAAAACTTTATGCGCCGGAACGCTTCAATGCGTTTGGCGTGCGACTGGAGATTCCACTCAAGCCACATCCGCAATTTTCTGACTCTCCGTTTTCATTTTATGCCGATGTTCAGAACAAGGTGATTTATGCTCCCATTTCGTCGGTTAAATTTATCGACGATCTCTCGGTAGCTTCGGCTTGGCTTGAACGAAACGGATATAGCCAGGAAACACTGGTAGATTATCTTTCCGTGCTGAAATACGGTTTCAACCGCTTTCCTGCCGGGCAGATTCCCGATCCGATCAAAGCGCTTCATGTTCCTGAAAAGGCCTGGGAAAGCGACCAGTGGGTGGACGATGTTTCGCAGAAACTGCTCAAATCCATTATTGTGTGGATACTTGGACACGAGTTGGGACACATCGTTTTCCAACACCCTTCGTACCAAAGTGTTTCGTTTGAAACTTCGCAAAAATGCGAGCAGCAGGCCGATGGTTTCGCAACCGATATGTTCCGGAGAATTGGAACCATGCCAGGAGGGATGATTTTGCTTTTCACCCTTTTTACCAATTTCTTTGGTCACCGGGGCGATTTTACAAACCAGGCTGATTGGGAAAACTACATGCGAACCTCCACGCATCCGGTTTCGTCCGACCGCTTAAAAGTGATTGCCAACGAACTGATAATGGATTCGGAGTCGTTTGTGGGAGCTGAACCCGACTTTTACAAATCGGCAAAACTAACAAAGGGAATAGGTTTGGAAGCCAAAAAAATAGCCGAAATTATCGAAGATCCCGAGATGCAGACCTTTCTTACCGGGCATGCCCTCGCCATTGATCTTTCTTCACTTTACCCGCGTCGCCCGGGTGAAAATGCAATTACCGAATCAGAATATTCTGATGCAGTATTTTCTGATGTACCCTTTTCTGGTTTGTACAAGGGGGAACACGAACGTCAGCTAAAAAACGGTGAAAAAGAAGCGCTTGCCTCCACCGCCGTATTTTACCGGAAAGGAAACCGGGTGAACGGCCGTTTTAGTTTTGGCGTGGGAGTAGCTGAACTTCAGGGGCTACTAGAAAACGATGCACTGCACTACAACTGGACCTGGGGAAAAACCGGCGGCAGAGGCATTCTAAAAGCCGAAGATTCTTCTTTTTCCGGAACCTGGGGCTACGACGACCAAACCAGCGGCGGCGGAACCTGGACAGCCACCCGCTCCAACCAAAACCTGAGTCATAAAAGCTAAAAAGAATCCATTTATTAGACCACAATTCACTTTCTTTGCGGCTAAAGGACTCAAAAAAACTTTACTATGACGATTCTTTCTTCGGCCCAGAGGACAATTAGATTATTTATGATGCTGCTTTCGCTTGTTTTGGTAAGTGGATGTGCAAATACCGACCAACAAAACGAGGCTCAAAGCAAGCCCAATATCATTATGTTTATGGTAGACGATATGGGCTGGCAGGATACCTCTGTTCCTTTCTGGACCGAAGAGACCGAATTTAACCGGCGCTACTATACTCCGGCGATGCAAAAGCTCGCCAATGGAGGGATGATGTTTACCCAGGCCTATGCCAGTTCAGTATGCTCGCCTACGCGTGTGAGCCTGATGAGTGGGATGAATGCCGCCCGGCACCGCGTTACCAACTGGACACTCAGAAGAAACCAGTCGGTAGATTCCCAACACCCGGTGCTTAGCTATCCCCAGTGGAGTGTAAACGGTATTCAACCGGTAGATTCCATCGAAAATGCCACTTACGCGACATTACTGCCACAGATATTACACGACAACGGTTATTTTACCATCCATTGCGGGAAAGCCCATTTTGGCGCCATGACCACACCTGCAGCCGATCCGTTGAATTGCGGGTTTGATGTAAACATTGCCGGGCATGCAGCGGGCGGCCCCGGAAGTTATTACGGTACCGAAAACTTTGGCAACAAGGAAAAAGGAGGCCACTCCGAACCATGGGGGATTCCGGGACTGGAAAAATACCACGGCGACAGCATTTTTCTGACCGAGGCACTGACACTGGAAGCCATCCATGCGTTGGATTCTGCGCGCGACTCGAATCAACCTTTTTACTTATACATGTCGCACTACGCCGTGCACGTTCCTTTGTATGCCGATAAGCGGTTTTACCAAAAATACCTTGATGCAGGTCTAACCGATGCAGAAGCGCGCTATGCTTCGATGGTGGAAGGCATGGACAAAAGCCTCGGAGACCTGATGAACTACCTCGATGAAAATGGCTTGACAGAGAATACCATCATCCTTTTTATGTCCGACAACGGAGGATTCAGCCTTAAACCAAGGGAAGCCGTGCATGCCAGCAACAAACCACTTAACAGTGGAAAAGGCTCGGCTTACGAAGGTGGAATCCGCGAACCGATGATTGTAAAATGGCCGGGAGTGGTTCAGCCAAAAACCAAAACAGAAAAGATGGTCATTATCGAGGATTTCTTCCCAACCATTCTCGAAATGGCAGGAGTTAGCAACTATCAAACCGTACAAACGGTAGATGGGATGAGCTTTGTGCCGGTGCTGAAAAACGACGCACCCAAAAACGAAAACCGCGATCTTTTCTGGAATTTTCCCAACAACTGGGGCCCAAGCGGACCGGGTATCGGAGCCACCTGTACCATCCGAAGCGGCGACTGGAAGCTTATTTATTACTATGCCGACCAGCGTTTTGAGTTATTCAACATTCGCGAAGACATTGGCGAGCTAAATAACTTGGCGGAACAGGAAACCGAAAAAGTAAAGGAACTGGCTGTGAAATTGGGTGAGTACCTCAGAAGTGTGGACGCACAACGACCACTTTTTAAAGCAAGCAACCAGCCTGTGCCGTGGCCCGACGAAACACTCTGATTTTAAAGGAGGAGTACGACAACACAAGAAATATCCGGCAAATAATAACCCGAGCCTACCAACAAATCGTTTGTGTGGTTGTTTAGTGGATTAAGTGAAATTCATAATTACAAGCCATGAAGAAGATTTTTTCAACCCGATTACACCCATCTGGCCTCCACTTTTCGTTACTGATCCTTCGCGTGGGAACAGGAGCTTTTATGCTCACCCACGGCTATCCGAAACTTCAGCGTTTGCTGTCCGGAGAATTTCAGTTTGCGGATCCGTTCGGTCTTGGCCCCGGAATTTCGTTGGGGCTGGCAGTTTTTGCTGAATTTTTCTGTTCCATCTTACTGATTTTAGGACTAGGAACGCGACTGGCTACCATTCCCCTGATTGTTACTATGTCGGTGGCAGCATTTATTGCACATGGTGCTGATCCTTTTGCGCGCAAGGAAATGGCTTTGCTGTACCTGCTTAGTTACGTGGTGCTTTTGTTCTCAGGACCAGGAAAGATTTCGGTAGACCAATTGCTGGGCAAACGATAATAAAAACCGGCAACATCCTCATCAGCGATAGATGAAGTCTAAGATTTACAGTAGCTTACTAGATGTTTTGTGTTGACTTTTACTCTTGATTCGATCAAGAGTAAAAATGGTGCATTATCCTAGCACCACCAACAAACCACCGGTAATAAAGGCAATTACCCACCACAAATAAGCATAACGCGAATAAAGATGAATCTTCTTTGGAATGCGGTTGTACAGGCCTTCTTTCAGGCATATCCGCCACAGTAAAACCGCATCGGTAAACATACCCGCCAAAGCCAGGTACCCCAGAATTCCGTGAAGGGTAAAGGCCCCTTCTGATGATCCAATGATCATATAAACGGTTGCGGTAATGTCGAGAACGACACCAAGAGTGATAAAAAACAAGATGGATTTTGTGAGAAGTCGTTTGCGATGTTCCCGGTAAATACCTAAAGAATAGGCGACAAAAGCGAAAAGCACCACAATGGTTCCAATACGGAGCAATGTACTCATAAAATGACTGTTAAAGGGCGTTGAAATTAACAGAAATTATGAGATTTCACATAACATCTCTATGCAAGAAGTCAAACAACTTGGGCCCAGCAATGCACTCTTCCGTTTAAAAAACTATCTTTCAGAAGATTACAAAGCCATCAATCTTCCCACAAAGATTTGGCATCTTTCGGCCGGTTTTGACAGAAAATAGCCCAAATGCCCGTTCTACTTCTTCACCAGGGACGTTTGAAGCAACTGAATAACCTCGGGAATATCGCGGGTTATGGACATGGCCGAACGTGTTGCACCCGAAATCGCGGAAATATCTTCTCCGTAGATCAGGCGGCCACCCGAGTAAGCTTCAAATTGCGAAAGCCATTTGCGCGAGGCTATTTCACCGCCGTGCTCCGACCGGTACCTCAGCAAACTCACCGACTGTATTGTCCCTTCCTTATCTGTGATGATCAGGTAATCAAACAGATCGTAACGTCCCTTCGATTCGGTAAAAACTGCAAAAAAGGTGGCCGGTTTATGATCGTATTTGAACTGATAAGCCACGGTTCTGCGCTCGTTTTTAACCTGTGCCGTTAAATCAAACCGCTCCAAAACCTCCACATCCTTGGTCTTCAGGCTCTTCTCAAGTTGCCCGACGGCTTTCTCTTCCGGGTAAAAGTCTGCTGCCGGGTCATTGACACCGGCAACAGATATAAAGCATACAAAAATTAAGATACGTAACATGTTTCAATCGTTTAGAACCAGATTCCGATTCCCATATTAAACTGGCCTCCCGCGCTTCCGGCTGCCGTATCAAAAAACTGATAATCGGCTTTCAGCACGGCTCCGGTAGCCAGCCACCAACCCGCGCCAATGGTAACATCGGTACGGTCGAAAGACTTATTTTCAGCCAGACTTCCGGCTGTTTTCGCATGTGTGTTGTAACGCTCATAACGAACAAACGGAACCAGTCGTTGTCCGTTCTGCACACCGTGTAAAACATCGTAACCGGCTTCGAGGTACCAGCCCAGCATTTGGCTTCCCAGATCAGCACCGGTAAAATCGTTGTACTCTGCCGTATTGGAAACATTTGCCACATTAAACTGACCACGTGCCTCGAAACCACCGTTCCGGTAACGGGCATCCAAACCAAGCATGGCAATACTAATTGCTGAAGAATCAGCCTGTGCAAGTGCCATATCATCGTCTTTGTCCAGTCCGTCGTACAGGCTCGACTGCGATTTCCCCAGGTAGGTGCTGGCTCCCAGTTTCAGACCACGAATGCCGTAATAATCAACACGGGCAGCCACTGTTGGCGAACTCATAAACGATTCGGCTCCTTTTTGCCTTCCTTTCCGGAAGCCGTCAGAACCACGGAACTTACCTGCTCCGTCGTAGCCGTTAAAACCGTTCATCACATACAGCTGGTATTTCAGCGAAGCCTGGTCAAAACGGCCGGCAAATCCCAATCCGATTTCACGCCAGGTAGTTGGCACAATCTTGCTGTCGAGGTTGGTACGCTCCACCCCGTTGTATGTGGGAGGTTCGTGGTACTCGTTCTGAATTCCCATCGGCACCAGCATCAAACCGCCGCGCAGGTTCAGCCAGGGCAAAAATTCGTGATTCATAAATGCCTGCTCCACATACACTTCCTGCACATGCTCGAGCTCAATCTCACTCACGAAACTGGTTTTTTCATTAAAACGATAACCAAAAAGCAGTACCAAACGATGAATATCCAGTGTGGAATTGCGCCGCTCTCCGTCCACAAACGGCTGGTTGTAATCGATTTGTGCATACCCCCCAATCGACAGGTTCGATCCTGAATTCAACAGGGATTCGGCAGCATTAAATTCGGAGTTATTATCGGTGTTTTGGGCCATAGCAGCAACACTAAAAAACAACAGTGCTGCCATTAAAATAGTCTTTGTATTTCTTTTCATAACAATAGAGTGATTTATTCGGGGGCAAAATTATTTTGAACCATTCAAAATAATATCCCAACATGTAGGGATTTTTTGGAGGGCGTTAATGAAAGTTTTTACGACAGATGGTCGGCCGAGATATCGGTGGGAGCCACTATTTTCTGGATAATGGCATAAACGGTAAGCCCCGGTATGGACTTGATTCCCAGTTTTTCGGTAATGTTTTTCCGGTGCGAGATAACCGTGTGCGTACTGATAAAAAGGCTCTCGGCAATGGCTTTGTTGGTGTTTCCAAGGGCGATCAAACGCAGCACTTCTTTTTCGCGGGCGGTAAGTTCGTCGTTTAGCGCCGCGTCCTCCTGTTCAAAAAAACCTTCGGCTGCTTTGCGCAGTTGCCGGGCGGGTGTATCCAGCGGCAGCACTTTGTCAAACGTATCCTGGTTGTATTTTTCATTTTCGTTTGAAACAATCCCGATCAGCAGGTGCTCGCCAATACGGGTTCGTAACTCCAGCAAATCGCCGGTACACTCACAGCTGGCCGGAACAATCAGCAAAAGCTTTGCTACCGCCGCATAATCCTGCAAACGCACTTCTGTAAAAGTTGCCACACTAACGATCCGCGCCCCCTGAAGATCTTCAAGTGCCGAAACCAGTCCGCGGCGAACCAGCTCTGCCGGGTAAATAATGATCACAGTCTGTCCCATTATTCCGCGGTTTTCATAAGATGCAAAACGTGTGGAATCAGAATGGCATCTTCCATTCGCGAATGATCGTGCATGTCCTTTTCAAACCGGTATATTTCCTCCATCAGTTTGTTACACACCCACTCGTCGTATTCCGGAACCAGGTATTTCAGGATCAGTTTTTTCAAGTCGTTCAACTCGAAATCCACGTGCTCGTGTTCCTTTTCAAAATTGAAATCAAAATTCCGGTGCTCTACCTCTTGCGGTTTTAAAACCAGCATTTCCACGTACGGAAAAATCGTTTCCTCTTCCTCTTTCAGATGTTCGAGTAGCTTTCGCTTGTAAGCCAGGTAAAACGTTTCGATCATTTTCATTTCACTGTTTTGCTGCGGGGTACTCAACAAAAGCTGGTGAATCAGTTCTTCGATCTGTGGCAACGAAAAGCCCACATAATAGGCATGTGTTTTTTTGAGATAGTCAACGATCAGCAAGGGCGAAAAGGAAAGCAATTGTGCCTTTGGAAAATAGTTTTTGTTGTGAAAAGTATTCACGATGGCCAAAAAGAAATCGGTGTTGACCCCGTAAACCGAGCAAAGTTCTTCAACGGTTTTATTACCAAAACCCAACCTGATACCAAAGCGGTGAATCACCGGCAATAAACTGTGATTGTTTTGCACCAGGTGCACCATTTTGTCCGTCTTCGTAAATTCCTGCATGGTTGTTCTGCTTTAATAAAAACTTCGCATCAAAATGCTTCCTTTTTGTCTGCTACCTAAAGGGAACAACAATATAGGCTAAAGGTTTTATTTTTCAATTCAGGAAGGCTAACAAACGAAATTAATCAGTCCACATATCCTTGTATTTTAGCTTAAATTCCCGAATAAGGTTAAATCCTAAAAACAAGTGACTACCCGATAAACTTCCTGTGGTATTGGTGTAAACCGCCTGGTGAAACATACGCTGATTATTCGATAAAACCAGCTGAAAGAGATGACCTCCTGTATCAATATCCACTCCCATTGACAGCGCATTATCTCCCTGAATATCAGAACTAAAAGGAACCAAATACTCCAGGTTGACCGAAACTTTTTTTGAAATACGCAACGCAGCAGCTGTTCCAAGCGTGAAAACCGACAACTCTTTGTTCAATTCAGGCATATACCCGGTTTGAAGAAAACCCGGCGAGAGATGGATCCCGAAATTATCCACGTTCTTAGCCAGCAGCACCTGAAAATTCCATGAGACCTTATCCGAAAACTGATCGTAAGCTGCCGGAAAGTGATCACGCATTGTTGGAAGGGAAGCTCCGGCAGATACAACGGCCGTAAACGGGAAATCGTTTTTTTGCTGAACCAGACGCCACTTGGCAAAAGCATCAAAAGTCTTCAACCAGGTACTCCGCCCCACTCCAAGGTTAAGGTTCTTTCCTAAACCATACTCAAAACCCAATCTCATTGAGGCCACATCCAATCCGAACAAATCATAAAATCCCCCACTTATGTCTCCAAAACGATGCTGGATCATCAGCATTAAAACACCATCATCGGCCAGGTTTGCCGACTGCCCGTTTACCACCCTTGTTCCCTGAAAGACATTGTTTACTTTATCTTCCTCCTCCTGCGCCCAAACCCCTGTTGGTGCAAGGACCACTAACAACCCAAAAATTATCAAATTAATCTTGTCCCTCATACCGTATTGTTCTCACTATTGTTTAATCAGTTTCAGCGTTTCGCGTGCTTCACGCGTACTGACTGTCACAAAATACATTCCCTCAGCCAGGTTAGAAACATCCAGATCAAGCGTGGCTCCTTTCCACGATTGCTGCACCAACTGCATTTTTCCGGAAATGTCGAATATATTTACAAGGGGCTTGCTCAAAGAACTTGTCAGCTCTAGCCGTACAAGGCCAGTTGCCGGGTTGGGATACATGGCAAACATTCGTTTTACAAGGTCGCTCACAGCCGTAACCGGCAAAATATTAGTAAAATTGGTATTGTGAGTAAAATTCTGTACCGCATCTCCCGCAACATTATTCAACTCCAGTCGCCATGCATGATCAACGGGAGGTTCATCGTATGTTCCGTTGTTGTTGTGATCAGCATAAAAATCAATATTATACGACTTCCCGTTTTCTATCCCGAAAACTTCAACGGAGAATTCGGCAGTTGCCATCACTCCGGAATAAGAGATCTCTGCTCCCGAGCTCTTATCAATCACCCAAAGACGAAGTGTTTGCCCCACATGCGGATTCATTCCGGCAAAATTTACCGTCAGTTTGTTTTGCCAGTTGATATCGATGAAGTTAGTGTTATGAGTAAAATCCAAAGTAATATTTCCCGAAACATTGTTTGCCTCTAATTGCCAGGAGTGATCAACAGGAGGAGCATCGTACATCCCGTTAGCATTGTGATCGGCAAAGAAATTCACAAAATAAGAATGATCTTTTTCAATACCTGAAACCTGCAGGGAGAATGCGACGCTAACAGTAGTCATTTTGCGCTCCACCTCTTTTCCTGAGCTTTTATCCACCACCGACAGGTACAGTGTCTGACCGACATGTGGATTCATGTTGCTAAGATTCAGCGTTAAAGTATATTTTCCATCATCGGTTGCTGCCCGAACTTCGATTTTTCCTGTCATCCCAAGCGATGCATGTGGATCACATCGATAGTTGTAGCTTCCAACCGTAGTAAATACATGGGAATAAACCCATCCGTTCCCCTCCTGGTTCCCAAAAGATTCAGGATTTTCGGGGAAGGTAGTTTGTTGACCATTTACATTGTGCCACCCCTCCACATTGCGCCATTCCACCGTATCTCCAACCTGAATACTCAGTTCATCGGGAGTAAACACTGTGTTGGAAGCTTCTACCACGTATTTTGTTTGTGCCTGAACAAGCAAGACAAACAGAAGACTGGTCAATAAAAGCCCGCCACCAATAAATTGCTTTCTGGTAAAAATTGTTTTCATCGGCTTCTTTTCAATAGATTTAAAATAGTTACAGACTTTTTTATCTTATTACAGATGATAAAAAAGGCCGGAATAACCGGCTTTCCCTTATTTAGCCTTTTTGTTTGTTTTCAAGCCAAGTGGATAATACAATGGACAGATTCCCAAAAGACTCGTCAGCAAAAAGACAACAGCAAGTAGTAAAAGCACCACGCCCAGCGTTCCACCGATCTTTCCTGTGAGATAAAGTACAACCAAAAGCGCTGCTATCAGTACGCGTAAGCCACGATCGATGCTACCCATATTTCTTTTCATACACTACAGATTAAAATAGTTTCTATTCAAGTTACAACAAAAAAGCATGGGCAACCGGTGACCACAGTCACCACTACATTACTTTTATTGCGCCTGCCTCCTGGCTAACCAGTTGCTCCATTTCCAGTTTTTTCAGGACACGGGTTACAACTTCACGCGCAGTACCCAAATCGTTGGCAATCTCCCGGTGAGAAATTTTTATGGGATTTTGATTTTTAAGTTCTGCCTTTGATTTTAGGTATTCATAAAGACGTTTGTCCATTTTATCAAACAGAATCTGGTTGATCATCTCGATCAATTCGGTATAACGAACATTGTATTGGCGAAAAAAAAGCTGATTCATTTCAGGATACTCTTTCATCCATTTGAACACTTTTTCGACAGGCATAAGCAGCACACTTGAATCCTCTTCTGTTGAGGCATAAACCCGACTGGGAGATTGATTTAAACTGGCATCAAAGGTCATGATGCAACTTTCGAAGGGTTTGATGTAGTACAGCAATAGTTCCTTGTCTTCGTAACGGGAAAAAACTTTGATCAACCCTTTTGTTAAAATAGGTATGGATTTAATGTACTGTCCTTCATACATTACTTCAGTTCCGGCAGGAATATCCGCTTCCGCCGAATGCTCATAAATCAAATTACGAAGCTTGGAGGAGATTCCGGTAATCTCTACACGGTTCATCTTTCGGTATTTTTAAAACTTATTTCCTACACTGTCTTATACAAGTTAGAAAAAATCCCAGAATAATGCCTTATGACTGAAACCGATAAAACCAACCAACTGAATATCTGTTTATTTACAATGCCTGTTGATATGAAAAACAAAACCGTTGGTTCCGACTTTTTGAAAAGCGGCATTTCTAATCCACTTATGAAAACACCGCCGAAACCTGCTTTTTCAGGAATCCGGGATCCACGCTTAATCCCAGTCCCGGAGCTTCCGGCACTGTAACCTTGCCATTTTCGCCGTACGAGATCCCCCCGATCACCGGGTCCTCTTCCAGCATCAGCGGCGTATCAAAATCATTGAAAACAATGGTTTTCCCGGCCAGCGCAAAATGTGCCGATGCGGTGAAACCCAGCCGCGATTCCAGAAAACCGCCGACCTGCAAAGGCATGTTTGCCTCTTCAGCAAGTTCTTTGATTTTTAAGGCCTTGAAAATGCCCGCCGATTTTCCCAGTTTGATGTTAAACATGTCGCAAGCTTCCAGGTCAATCAGGCGCCTTGCATCGTTGTGGTCGCAACACGATTCGTCGCCCATCACCGGTATCCCCGACTGCTGCCTGACCTTTTTCAGGTCCATAAAATCCCAACGCGGAATGGGCTCTTCGCAAAACTGGATGTTGTGCGGTTCAAGTGCCTGCAAAACACGGATGGCCTCGTCGGTTCCCCAGCCCTGGTTGGCATCCAAACGCAGCGGAATCTCATTTCCGATGGCTTCCCGTATGGCACGAATCCGTTCAATATCACGTTCGCCGTTCTCGCCCAGTTTTACTTTGATCACCTGGTATCCGGCAGCTTTGATCTTTAACGCATCATTGACCATTTTCTCCCGGTTGCCCAGACTTACCGTGTAATCGGTTACCAGTTGCCGGGTATTGTCGCCCCCCAGGTATTGATACAGGGGAACGCCTGCCTGCTGGGCGGCGATATCGTACAGTGCTATATCAAAGGCACTTTTTACACTCGAATTTCCAAAAATAACACGGTCCATGGCAGCCGAACAGGCCGCAATGTCCAGCGGATTCTGCCCCAGCAGCATCTGTGCCAGGTATTTCGAAACCACAAAAGCCGTTTCCATGCTTTCGCCGTTGATGGTCATAAACGGACTGCACTCACCAAAGCCGGCAATCCCTTCACGGGCGCGGATCACAACCATGAGGTTTTGGGCATACGCCAAGGGCCCCAGCGAAATAACAAAGGGTTCTTTTAGTTTGATCGGCGACTGGTATACTTCAATCCGGTCGATGGTGAGTTGTTCTTCTTTCATATACAAGGTGGCTTCCAAGCGTTTAACGGAAACCGTTTACAATGTTATAAAAAACACCCCGCATCAGGTACACTGACACCCAATTTTTTATGTTAATACTTATTGGCTGGCGAGCGGAACTGTTGTCGCACCCGATAAAGCTTTTAGAAACGCCGGCTGTCTGCCCTTTTGGAAAGCAAATTACATTCGGGCTCCGGAAGCTGTTGCCGGAAGTGTAAACGAAACGGTGGTACCTTTCTCCTGCTCGCTTTCAATCGAGATACTTCCCCGGTTTTTCTCGATAAAATCTTTTACCAGGATCAAACCTAGGCCGGTACTCATTTCATTTTCGGTACCGTGGGTGTGGTACGAATTGCTGATATCAAAAATACTGGCGAGTTTCGACTTTTCAATACCCACGCCGGTATCCGAAATACGAACGAGAACGGTGTTGTTCCGGCTCATTTCCGGATGAATAATTACATGCCCTCCTCTGCGCGTAAATTTGATCGCGTTGCTAAGTACGTTGCGCAGAATGGTCTGCAGCATATTGCGATCGGCAAAAACCACCAGGTCCTGTTCCCGCTCAAAACGGATATCAATTTCTTTGTGTTCGGCCATTTGCGACAGCCCTTTCACCACACTGTCGATACAATCGGTCAGGCTCAACCTTTCCGGGCGGTATTCAATTTTTTCGGACTGCGATTGCGCCCATATCAGCAGGTTCTCCAGTAACTGGCTTACATTTTCAGAAGATTGGCACAGGATGGCCACCATGTCTCTTAGTTCTTCCTTGCTAAATTGATCAAAATTGGCGTTCAGGTGTAGCAAAAAGGAAGTCAGCGACCCGGTAGGCCCGCGCAGGTCGTGCGAAATAATGGCGAAGAACCGGTCTTTGGCAGCATTGGCTTCAAACAACTCTCGGTTGGTGTATTTCAGTTTCCGGTAAAACCAAAGGATTACTCCGGCAATCAGCAAGGCCAGTACAACCGCGCTAATCATAAAGTTTCGGATGATCCGTTGTTCCCGGATACTTAATTCGTTGATTTTGTTTTGCTTTTCCAGTTCGGCGATCTGGTTGTTTTTCTGGTCGATCTCATACATGGCCGACAACTGGCTGGCTTTGATGTTTCCGCCTCCTGCCAGAATCAGGTCCTGGATCCGGATTTGCTTGTTTTGACAATCAATGGCACTTTTAAGATCGCCCATATCCAAGTAGGCCTGGGTCAACTTTCCGTAAATATCAAGCTGAATTTTTTTCTGATCGTTGGTAATGGCAAGCTCCAATCCTTTTTTTATGATTTCAATCCCTTCTGTCAACTGTCCCTGCCCGATCATGCTCAAACCCAGGTATTCAAAAATAACCGAAGAACTCAGCACTTCGTTCAGCCCTTCTTTCATCTCCACCGCGGTTCTTAAATTGCTTTCTGCCAGCTGGTAATTTCCGAGTGAATATTCGAGTATTCCCAGGTCTTTGTATACGTTCGACATGCCAAACTTCGATCCTTTTTCCGAATAGATCTTCCGGGTATTCTCGATGTTGTTACGTGCCTCGTCGTACTCTTCCGAAGCGATGTTAAGCAAGGCAATCTGGGCATAGCAAATCGCCAATCCGCCCTCATCTCCGTCGATTTTTGACAGCTTTTTGTACAATTCCAGCGACTTCTCAAAGTACTCCAGCGCTTCTTTCTGCAGTCCCAGGTCGGCATAGGTACGGCCCAATAGGTAATCGGCCCACGCACTTCCTTCGGTAAACCCGGCTTTTTCGTAGTTCAACTCCGACTTAATAATGTATTCGATGGCGCGGTCGTACAAACCGTTCATCCGGAAGATGGTTCCCATCATGGAGTAAGCCGAGCCCAGTGTTTTGTAATTATCGGATAAGCGACATGCCTGAACCGCGTCGTTAAACGATTTCAACGCGCCAATTTCATCACTCAAAAAATGATAGTTGGTTCCCATCCGGTACAGAATTTCCCCTTTGTACCAGTTGTCGTTCAGTTCTGTACCCAGTACCAAAGCGCTATCCAGAAAAGCCTGCGACGCTTCGTAGCGCTCTTTTTCAAGAAGTACCCTGCCCTGTGCATAAAAGGCCTTCATCAACAGCGTTTTCTTTCCCGATTCTTTGGCTGCCAGCAGCGCAGTATCTGCCAGCTGCTGAGCCTCCGCTTTGTCGGTCCCCACTTTTAGCAAGGCCAGTTCCAGTTGGGCTGCCACCGCATGCTCCCCCGATTTTGATTCAATTTCTTTCCGCAGGCTGTCTATCCTCGACTCATACCGGGCCTGCTCATTGGCGTACAAAGAAAAGGCCTGCATACAAAAAAGTACCAGGAAACAGTACTGCCACGCAATTCTTTTCATTAACCGTATCTTTTTGAATTTCCCCGTGTGCTTCTATCTTTTAATAGAGCTGAAAATTAGTATTTTTTTGAAAAACACCGCATCTATTACTGTAAATCAATGTCCTTAAGTACATTCTTCAACAGGCTTATTTGCACGTTACACGCAGAAAGCAAACGGTACTAAGCCATTCAACATAATCCCCGCGAATAAGTTTAAAATGAAAGGACATTCCGGAAATACACCAAAACGGGAAGGACGGGAAACTCGACAGAGAGCTGTGCAATACGATTTTATTTTTCCTGAAAGGAAACAGAAAAAGCACAGTTTTGGCAACGCTTCCGGCGATAAATTGTGAACCGGGAAGAAAGAAACCTTTTGGTATTAAAATATTGAACGCGCTTTTGCGTTTGCCTATACACAACCAATAAAGAAAATTCTTGACGTTGACAATCCCTGTGGCAGAGCCAGAGAATATTACTCCAACGTTGTTTCATCAACAAACTGAAAAACAGAATTTTCTTTATTGCACCCCTCTGCCATCCGTCAGTTGACGGATGACATCTCCCCTGAAATTCAGGGGAGAATACAAGGAAAACCCGTGGCAAGCCACGAGAAATTATTTGATTAAAAAGAGAAGTATGAGAAGAATGAAAAATGTAGTGCTTGTTTTTTTGGCCCTTGCAATGGTGTTTACCGCCTGCCAGAAAGACGACAGTAAAAACGACGGAACTTCTGAATTTGGTGTTCAGTTTGAAGCATTGAATCCACGCTTTGCACTCCCTGTTCAGGGAACGCTTAAATCGGCCACGGTAGAAACCGATTCCATTGTCTGGGATACGGCTCATTTGCTGGTATCCACCATTAAGTTTGAAGCTGAATTAAAAAGCCAGCTCACCAACGAAGACTCGATTGAAATCGAATACAAATGGCACGGCTCGGAGTGGGTCGACCTGCTGAACAACGAACTTACCCTTGGTAATTTTGTGCTTTCGCCCGGCACTTACGACGAGATTGAACTCAAAATTGAAGGGAAGAAAGAAGATGCGGGCGGCGAACCTGTGTTTTTCCTTGGCGGAACCTACAAAAACGATGCAGGTAGCTGGCCCATAGAAGTGCGCGTAACGCAAGACGTCTATTTCAAAACCGAAAAGGAAGACGTGGAAGTGACCGACGAAGGCATCGATGTTACTTCGGTGATACAGATGTACCTCGACCAGCTGATGGCCCGTGTGGACCCGGCTGACCTCGACAATGCTGACCAGACCGATGGAGTGATTGTTATCTCGGCCAACAGCAACCAGGACATTTACCAGATAGTTGTCAGCAACCTGGCGCACGACTGCCGCACCCGCTACAAACACAAACACCACGGAGACGATGATGACCACGATGGCTACGACGACGATCACCATGGCAACGGCCACGACGATGATTAAACAGCCAGCATCATAAGGGAATCCATTCCCAAAAGCAGCCACTTGTCTTACAAAAGGAATAAAACCCAAAGTCGATACAGGTGGCTGTTTTTTTATATCGATTTGTAACTCTTAAAAAGCACGATTTCCCCTCCTCCCAGGAGGGGTGGCAGCGACTCGAAACCTGCCATACATAACAAACTCCAATTCGCTGACAGGGTGGTACTACCTTCTTTCCTCCAATGTAAATCAGTTAACCACCTCCTCCCCCAGTCTCCGCAAGCTACGACTGAGTACTCCTAAATATTCCTATATAAACTCTAATATTAAGGATGATAGTTTCCCCTCCCAAAAACCAACCTTCCGAATTCTTTCCCCCATTTGGGGGAAATGTCAGCGTAAGGCTTTAGCGAGGGTGACAAAGGGGGTTAAGAGCTGGCAGCAACCCCCAACAATCAACAACCAGGAACAGGGTTGAGACCCAAGTTCTCCGTCCAATGAAGGGCCAGCTGAAAAACTGCTTAATTCGGGGATTGGCTATAAAACAACGACAAATCATTGCGGCGCATACAAGCGGCAATCTCTACCGAATGGTTTAACTGCGCCGCTTATTCGCTGCGCTCATTACCCCGGGTTAAAACCCGGGGCTATTCCGATGAAAACCCGTTGGGTTTTCTACTCCGCCCGCTCCAGCGCATCCATCAACCACTTGTTGGTAACGCTTTTGGGCCGGATAATCGGTTGGTTCAGCCCCAGTGCCATAATGCTTTGCGCACAGAAACCAAAGGTGCGCGAAATCCCAAACATCACGGTGTAGAAATCAAAATGACTGATCCCGTACTGGTACAGCAGCGTTCCAGAAATCGCATCCACATTGGGGTAAGGGTTCGCCACCTTTCCTCCCTTGTAGGTTTTCAGGATGTTGGGCACCACGTAGTACAGCTTCTTAACGGTTTGCAGGTAGGGCGAATTCGGACAATGGCGGTTGCCAAACTCCATAAACGCCGTAAACCGCGGATCGGTGACCCGAAGCACCGCATGCCCGTAGCCAGGAATTACCCGCCCGGCATCGAGCTCTTCCCTCACAAAAGCGTCGAGCTGATCGGTGCTTGGTGATTCGCCAAAACGCTCGTGAATACCACGGATAAAGCGCAGGCACACCTGGTTGGCCAGTCCGTGAAGCGGCCCCGCCAAGCCGTTTAACCCTGCTGATGTGGCATAGTAAAGGTTCGATAGTGCCGAGTTCACCACCCTCGAAGTAAACGCGCTCACATTGCCACCTTCGTGGTCGCAGTGCAGCACCATGTACAGCCGTACCAGTTCGGCAAACGAAAGCTCGGGATTCACCCCCAGCATATGCGCCAGGTTGCTTCCCCAGTCGAGCGACGGGCGGTAATCAATCGGCTCTTCCCGCAACAAGTGGATGCGGTAGATCGCCGCAGCAATGGCGGGCAGTTTTGCCAGCAGGTTCACGGCATCTTCCAGCATGTATTCCCAGTACTCCGACTTGGCCAGTTCGCCCGCTTCGTACTTCTGTTTAAACACCGACTCTCCTTCGAGCGCCAGGACACACAGGCTAAACATGGTCATGGGGTGCAGGTGGGGCGGAAGCTGCCGGATAAAGGTCCACAGGTAGTCCGGAAGTTCGGCCCGGAAGCCGAGTTCTTCACGCAGTTCGGCCAGTTCGGTTTCGCTGGGGAACTTACCCGTGCAAAGCAGGTAAAAGATCTCTTCGGGCAGTTTGTCTTCAAACTCGGGAATCGCATAATCGCTGATAAACAAACCGCGGTACGGGTCAACATACGAGGTATTGCACACCAGGGCGGTAAGTCCGCGCATGCCCCCCAGCAGTTGCTTTACGCTTACTTCTCCCACCACTGTGTTGGGATGCTCCCGAAGCATCCAGGCAATTTCCATACCCAGGTAGTCAATCCGTTTTTTGACGTTGTTCTTGAATTGTTCCATGGCTGCTATTTTTTAAAACCGGTTGATCGTTTTCATATGTTTTTACTGCCTTGCGTCGGCCAGGGTTTCAATGGGGGGAGAGCTGTGAACGATTAGCCATTAGCCGCGAGCTGCAAGTCAACCAAGCATTCAATGTCGATTGCAGATTTCAGCGCCTCTGCAAACCGAGACTACCATCATCGGGTATTATGCCTTCACTCAATCCTTCTGTCCTTCAATCCCTCAGCATTAGGTATCCCGGAATTAAGATTGCTTCTCCCGATACCTCGGGATCGCAATGACGCACGTTGAACGGAAACCAGAGGCAGCGGACCACAAAAATCTTATTCCCGGCAGAAAACTGCACGGTCCGCTACCAGACTTCTATAAAATCTTGGTCTTTGCGAGGGAGTTTACGACCGAAGCAATCTTCTTCAAACTCATTACTTATTACCATCTGTTTTGGATTGCTTCACTTCCTCCGTCGGATCGCAAAGACGCACACGCTATGTGGGGGCAAAAGCAGCGGACAATAGTAAATCATGCCTGAATGAATACGTCACTTGTCCGCTGCTTTCTGTTAACAGATGATTGTCATTGCGAGGGATCCGTCAGTTGACGGAGACCTAAGCAATCTCTTCTATACCACTCCCATTGACCAATGACTAGTGACCAATGACTGAACACTGTGACTGCAAACTGCAGCTAAATCCCCTCAAACTCCTCACCAACCGAAACGGTCTTAAAGGCCTGGCAGCCTTCCGATCTTAATTTTTCAATCGAGTTGTTAAACGAACCGGTGAGTGCGTTTCCCCTTCGCCCGCGGCAAAACGGACAGGCATGAAAATCGCCGTTGGCATCGATGTAGAGGTAGCGGTTGCCGGCACCCATGCACCCGAGTTTTCGCTGGTGATAGCCATAGAACACGACGATGGGGTAATCGCTGAATTGCGGATCGTTGTTCATCCGGATCACAAAATCACTGATCAACTCAATTTGGTCCTTTCCCAGGCGAACGGGCTTGTCTGAAAACCGCCCCACCTGCCGGGCCTCAAGGATGCGGATAAAATGCGCACCGATGTTTTTAGCCAGCTGAATGTATTTATCCAGGTTTTCTTCGGTGGTGAATTCGCGGGTGGCACACAGCGAAAGACTTACCAGTATTCCCGCTTTCCGGCAGTTTTCCACGGCTTTTAACACCCACTCAAAACTACGCGGATGGTTCCGAAACCGGTTGTGCTTGTCTTCATCCCAGTGATCGAGGCTGATGTTTGCCCCTACCAGACCCGCTTTTTTAAGCGCCCGGGCTTTTTCTTCTGTCAAGCCAAAACCGGATGTGAGCAACCAGAAATCAATGCGCGTGGAGGCTTCTTTCAGGATCGAGATCATATCGTCGAAGCGGGTCAGCGGCTCGCCGCCACTCAGCTGCACATGGCGGATGCCCTGCTCTTCGATCTTTTGCAGAATCTCTTTTAGCTGATCGAGCGAGAGATGGTCTCGGCTGTCGATGTTGTCCCAGTCGTAGCAATGCGAACACTGCAGCTGACAGCGATTGGTAATCCCCCAGATAATGGTCTGCTGCGGAATCATTGCCCGGTTCGCGCTTCCGTTCCCTCTATTATTCCGGAAAAACTCCTGCTGCATCACTTTCTTCAGATTGGCCGACGGAAACCCGGGAAAATCGGTCACCCAGTAGTAGAGGCTGCCCGATTTTACCAGCTTGGTGATCCGCTGGTTTCCGTGCACCGAACTTCTGAGTTTTTTCAGCCGCTTTACTTCCCTCACCGCTGTCAGCGGATTGCGGTTCACTTTCAGAATCTGCCAGAAAATAAAGGCACGCAGCCGTCTCACCAGGAACCATACCTTCCGGCCATTGATCAGTTCGGGTATTCTTTCTTGTTTTTCTTTCACTACGCCGGTTTTATGGGTTCGGGAATTGGTCTTTGTTCTGATACTCGACCATTTGCTGCATGTATTCATTCACAAAGCGGTTAAAACGCCCGGGCTCCCGGAACGTTTTCAGGTACTCGATATCAGGAGTCCCCTTGGGATCGCGCAGGATGTGGTACCAGCCTTTGCTGTGCAGGAAAACCGAACGCGCTTCCTCCCGGTTCGGCGGAAGATCAAAACTTAGCTCCGCATAGTCTCCCACTTCGGGCTGATCGTAATAGTGGTGATCGTCGGCCAGTATTTTCTTTGTAATGTCTTTCCCCGACTGATCAAGGGCTGATGTTGCCGAAACCACCGTATAGTCGAGCTCGAGGTCGGCAGAATAATCGATCCCCACATAATCGATGTCCCAGAAAAAGTTACCCGCTTCGAGTTTAATTTTTACCGGGTTGCTTTCCGTTCCGTTTAACCCGAACGAAAGGATGTCTTCCTTAAACGCCATCGGGCCGATAACATTGTAATAATCCACCGCCTCCCATTCGCCGTTTCGTTCCACCGACAAAGTCAGCGGGATGTTCTGGTCGGCCGACCATTGCCGCAGCTGCGCCTCGGGAACCCTTTGCTGCTTTTTGTTCCACCGTTTGTAGCGGTCGCCAAACTGATCGTGAAACTGGCTGATCATATAATCGAGCACAAAGGAGTTCCTGGCCCGGATCATCACTTTTGCAGCAACGGCCTTCTCCGGTTTTTGAAATTCCAGGATCATTCCGTCGGTGAGCGGCAGTTCCTGATCGCTGATGCGGCCGGTAAAAAACAAACTGTCTTTTTGGGCAATCAAAGCCGAAAGATCGGAACCGTCGAAAGCGGTGGCCGACACGGGCGACAAAAGCTGCCCGGCAGTATGATACTTCCCGTATTTATCCACCCAGATGTTCAGGTCGGAAGCGTGGTCAAACACCCACATCTCCATCAGGTTGGTATGCTGGATCTCTTTTACTTCGTTGGCTATTTTTAGCTTGTAGTTGATGTTTTCCGGGGCGTAAACGGGAAGTTTCAGAAAGTCGTGTCGTTCGAGTTGCGGCTGAATGCTTCCGCTGTAAATTTCTCCGGTCAGCGCATACTGCTCACCGTCCCAGGTATAAATAAAGGGGCACGACGATTTTAACAGCAATACCAAAAGGGTGAGCACAGCCAACGCGCCGGCAGTGCCTCCCAGGATGCCCAGTGCCCACGATGCGGTGGTAGCGCCTTTGTCTTTTTCATAGATTTCAATTTTTTGGATATCGCTTACCGGAATACCCACCTTTAGCGTACCCGGGTAACGGTTCAGGCTCGAAGCATAAATGTGTACTTCGTTTAGTACGGCATTTTCGCGGTAGGGATTTTTTGTCCGGTAGCGGTTTGCTTTATCGGGTACTACCGGTTTGCTGAGCACCAGCTCGTACTTTTCCCAGGTATTCAGTGTTAAGGAATCGGCCGTTACCTTGGGCGTTGTAACCACCCAGGCCTCTTCCCCAAAATGAAGAATCATTCGCTTGTGCTGAGCGCTTAAATTCTCCATTTCTTCGGCCAAGGGTGCGCTGGGGCCACGCACTTTAAAATAGTTCATACAGCCCGACAGGTTGAGCAAACACACGATCAGCAGCCAGGAAATAAGCCGATACCCGGGTGACCATTTCCGGAGTTTTGGCGGCTGCTTATGCCTGGATCCGCTCAGTTGAAAGGAAAACCGGTTTTTCATTGCGCCTGATTTTTGGTAACAATAATTTACGAAAACCGGCGCACAATAGCAATTCACTAGAAACTAGCCCCGTAGCGGGGTATTTGGCTTGAAAGAAAGGGAGAAAACAAAAAGACTTCCTTGCTAACTTTAAACACTGAACACTGATCACTTTTCTTATCCTGTATTGAATTTGTCGCCTTGCAAAAGAAGGAGGACGACAGAGGGCTTAGTCTTCCTGCATTCACCCAATCACTCCATCAGCACATCCTTCATTCATTCAAGATGGAGCCTTAACTATATTCTTTGTATTTTACACGATAAAGAACGGCAGTATGTGGCATAAAAAGATGAAAGCACTTTTTCATCCCGAACGATATCATGGATGGGGGAAAAATCGGAAATATTTTGAAGGCTGGTATTATAAAGTTATAACTGCCGACGAAAAATCTGCCTTTGCATTTATCCCCGGAATTGCCATGGATGCACAGGGTAGTAAGCAGGCTTTTATTCAGGTGCTCGACGGAATAAAACAAACATCAGATTATATTCGGTTTCCGGTGGAAGATTTTAATTCCGGTGCAAATTATTTTACCACAACAATCGGGAACAATTCATTCGCTTTGGATAAGATGTTGCTTGATCTTGAAAACGTCAGGGGTGAACTTTACTTTGCGAATCCGGTTCCATGGCCTAATCATTGGTATTCGCCGGGAATAATGGGACCGTATGCCTTTGTGCCGTTTATGGAATGTTATCACGGGGTTTTAAGTATGAATCATGAAATTCGGGGCAGCCTTAACATCGATGGCAGGGATATCAATTTCAACGGTGGGAGAGGATATACCGAAAAAGATTGGGGACACTCTTTCCCTTCGGCGTACATCTGGATGCAAACCAACCATTTCTCGCAGCAGGGAGTTTCGCTTAAGGCTTCGGTTGCTAAAATTCCATGGCTAGGCAGTTCTTTTGTCGGGTTTATTGCAGGGCTTTATTATAACCAAGAAATCATTCAGTTTACCACCTATAATGGTTCCCGGTTAGTACGCTCCGTGGCGGGTGTTGATGTGGCAGAGGTGGTAATGGAAAATAAGAATTACCTGCTGGAAATAGTGGTTCACCGAAACAAAGCCACGGAACTGGCATCACCTGTTTCAGGTTTTATGGATGGGCGTATTAGTGAAAGCATGACCTCAACGCTTGATGTAAAACTTACCGATAAACAAAACGGCAAAATCGCTTTTAATGATACCGGACGAAATGCAGCTGTTGAGATTGCAGGTAAAATTGATGAGATTACGATCGATTGATTGCTGCGGGTTACCAGTAGCGAGACACGAGCTGCGAGTTACGAGCATCTAGTATCCGGAATCAAGGATCAAGCTACTAGCCGCAAGTAGTGAATCATAAGCTGCGAGACACGAGATATAAGTGCTGCAAACTGCGACTGTATCTTCCGCTTCCAACTTTCTTCCTAACATTAAACGCTGAACTACCGTGGCCGACGTACACAACAAAGCAACGCGCTCCTTTAATAGGAGCCGAATGAAGGGCAAAAATACCAAGCCCGAAGCTGGTGCCTGTTGCAATGCAGAACAAAAATCAAATCCGGCGGATTTGAATGTGTATGGAAAACACAATCGGCCGCCACACCACAAATCCGGAGGATTTGAATGCTTATAGAAATAAGCCCTGAGAGGAAAGGTACGACTCCGGCCGGAGTCGAATATCTCATTCCTCAACGAATGTTCTATAGACATTTGATGCCGCGGGCATCAATCATCCAGCCATTCAAATAAATATTCATCTTTAAACTCAATTTCAAAAGCGCTGAGAAAAGCTACATATTCGTCCTGAAAGGTTTTTCTTTTATGATGTTCTTTTTGACCTTCGATGTATCGAATTACATCCGACAATTGGGATTGTCCGTAAGAAAATGCCCCGAATCCTTCCTGCCATCGAAACTGAAATTTCGAGAATTGCTTTTCTTTGATAAATGCGACGGATGATTTTTTTATTTCTCTGACCAAATCAGAAAGGCAACAAGTAGGTTTCATGCCAATCAGAAAATGAATGTGGTTGGCGGTGCCGTTAATCGTTAACATTTTTTGTCCTTTGTTCTGTACAATTCCGGTTATGTATTTGTTTAATTCCTCTTCCCATTCGGACTGAATGAGCGCTTTTCGGTTTTGTACGGCAAAGACCACCTGTATATAAATTTGTGAGAATGTATCGGCCATAATGTATGTTTTAGTTGTTGATTACAAGATAAGCAATTCGATTTCCAATTCGAAGGATTAACGCGTCTATAGCAAACAAGATCGGCCACCTCATCACAAATCCGGTGGATTTGAATGTGGATAGAAAGCATAATGGGCCACCATACCACAAATCCGGAGGATTTGCATGTGTATAGAAAACACATCGGTGGAAGCAATACGACTCCGGCCGGAGTCGAATATCTTCTTTCACAACGAACATTCTATAGACATTTGATGCCGCTGGCATCAGGGATGCGTGTTTCATTTTTTATTTTTAGCTTGCATTAATGCTTTGGGATGGATGTGCACGATCAACATACCCGCTCGTACAATAGGAACCGCATGAAGGGCAAAGCACAAAACCCAAAGCTGGTGCCTGTCACAATGCAGAACAAAAATCAAATCCGGAGGATTTGCATGTCTATAGAAAATACAATGTGTGGAGGAAATACGACTCCGGCCGGAGTCGAATATCTCATTCCTCAACGAATATTCTATAGACATTTGATGCCGCCGGCATCCGTCTGGTAGCAATGGCTTTTAATTGTAATTTTGGAAACGATGGATGTGCACGATCAACATATCCGCTCGTACAATATGGGCCGCATGAAGGGCAAAGCACAAAACCCAAAGCTGGTGCCTGTCACAATGCGGAACAAAAATCAAATCCGGTGGATTGGAATGCTTATAGAAATAAGCCCTGAGAGGAAAGGTACGACTCCGGCCGGAGTCGAATATCTTCTTTCTCAACGAATATTCTATAGACATTCGATGCCGCTGGCATCAGGGATGTTACTCATAGTCCGTTGACACGAGCAAACATATTCTCTTCATTTGCTGAATGAAGAAACATAAAATCATCATTGAATATTTGTACCGAGATGCAGGCAATTATAAACTGTTTGAAGAAGCTGAAATCGCCAATCCCAAGAATCTAACATTTCATGAATTTCAAAGATGGTTTAAAAGCCTGTTAATCGATGGATTGTATTTTGTTCCACACGATTTCGGATTAGTAAAACCCCAATTCCCAACTTATAACCCCGAGTTAGATCACGACTGGTGTGAATTAATTCCATTGCGCGAAGAAAATTAGGTAGAACAATCACTTTATGTTCATTTTCTATTAGATTTATGGTTGACTTTTCAACATAAACTAATGAACCGAGCATATTATTCCGACTCAATCCAAAACTTTTTGATAACTCCCCTGACAGAGATTCTAGGAATACTGGCTGATAATAACGAGTTTGCAACAGAGCAAACCCAGAAAGATGCATGGAAGTTTCAGATACAATATTTGAAGGATATCCTAAATGGCTATTCTGGATCAATCTATTTCGAATATGCCATACCCCGAATGGGTAAGCGCATTGACGTTCTTTTGCTAATAGAATCCCTCATCTTCGTTGTTGAATTTAAAGTTGGAGAAAAAGAATATCCTTCTCATGCGGTCGACCAAGTGTGGGATTATGCGTTGGATTTAAAGAACTTTCACGAAACGAGTCACGATAAAATTATAATACCTGTTTTATTAGCCACTAAAGCCAGAAATGCCGATTTGGTTCTGACTACATCGAAGCATGGTGATGGACTTTTTAACCCAATTAAATCTAATTCGGAAAGGTTTCAAGCTATCATTACTGACTCAATTCGGTTTCTTGATGGGCAAGAACGCATAAATATTGAAGATTGGGAAAAAGGACGTTATCAACCAACGCCAACAATAATTGAAGCGGCCACTTCACTTTACGCTAATCATTCGGTTGCCGATATTTCGAGGAGCGATGCAAGTGCCATCAATTTAAGCCAGACTTCAGATGAGATTTCGGCCATCATAAAAAAGGCAAGAGATAACTCGGAAAAAGCAATTTGTTTCGTAACCGGAGTCCCCGGCGCAGGGAAGACTTTGGTGGGACTAAATGTTGCAACAACTCATTTCGATAAAGACAGCGAATTGTATAGTGTTTTCCTTTCGGGAAATGGACCATTAGTGAAAATTCTCCAAGAAGCTTTGGCGCGTGATAAAGTGAAGCGAGCCAAAGCAAAAAGTGAAAAACTAACTAAAAAGGTTGCTAAAAGTGAAGTTCAAGCATTTATTCAGAATGTACATCATTTCAGAGATGAAGGGCTAAGAGATGATTCAGCCCCTATTGAACATGTTACGCTTTTCGACGAAGCACAACGTGCCTGGACGCTGGAGCAAACTTCGAATTTCATGAAACAAAAGAAAGGTGTTCCCGATTTTCACATGTCCGAACCGGAATTCCTTATTTCTTGTCTCGACCGTCACCCTGACTGGGCGGTTGTAGTTTGCTTAGTTGGAGGAGGTCAGGAAATAAATACAGGCGAAGCAGGTATTTCTGAATGGATCGAAGCTCTTGGACGGTCCTTTCCTGATTGGAAAATTTACATGTCAACCCGATTAACAGATAGTGAATACAATGCAGAGCAAATACTTCAGCAAATTAATCACCGAACCAATGTTATTCACTCTGATTCGCTGCACTTGTCGGTTTCCATGCGTTCGTTTCGAGCAGAAAATGTCTCGTTGCTTGTAAAGCAAATTTTGGATTTGAATAGAGAAGAAGCACAAGAAACGTTGTCTGAGCTCCAAGCAAAATATCCCATTGTTTTAACACGCGATTTTAAAAAAGCCAAACAATGGTTGAAACAAAAAGCGCGAGGAACCGAAAGATATGGCATTGTGGTTTCTTCTCAAGCACAACGTTTAAAACCTTATGCAATTGACGTGAAATCCCCAATCGATCCGGTGAATTGGTTTTTAAATAACAAGGATGACATTCGGTCTTCTTACTATTTAGAAGATGTGGCCACCGAATTTCATGTTCAAGGCTTGGAACTAGATTGGGCTTGCGTGGCTTGGGACGGAGATTTCAGATTTTCAGAAGAAGGATGGGATTATAAATCTTTCAAAGGCAGTAAATGGCAAAATATTAATAAAGCTGATCGGAGGCTGTATTTAAAAAACGCCTATCGGGTGCTATTAACCAGAGCTCGTCAAGGAATGGTGATTGTTGTACCAGAAGGCGATAAAGAAGATCACACTCGGCTTCCTGAGTTTTATAATGACACTTATAATTATTTGGAGTCAATCGGATTTGAAGTAGTTGATTAATCACAAGGACAATATTTACGTAAATTAACTTATACATAAATTAAAACCCAGCCTATGAACTGCTTAACCTGTGGCGAAAAAATGAACACCGTTTACCGTAACTCGGTAGCCACCGATGAAGAGATTTGCGTGAACTGTGATGTAAACGAGGGCATTTGCCCCTTTTGTGGGCATGCTATTGCCGAACCAAGCGCGTGCGAGTATTGCGGGGCTTCGTGGCCAGCAGAGGAGTTATATTTCTAAACCATCAGTAAAATAAGGAATTTCATCGCTTTTCAGCTTAGGATAGAGACTTTCCCCTTTAGCGTAGAAGGATTATTATCAAGGGAATATTAGATATTCACTAAAGTATAGGAATAAAACCTTTGGTAAAAATTATAATCCCCTTTTCTGCTTAGTGTGATCAATTTTTTAGCAACCATTTCTACCCCACGACGTAGGCTGTATTTACATAACAGACTCTAGTGTCTTAAATCGAAATACAATGGCAAAGTACCTGGTTTGCGGAAAATACATAGGCGAAGGAGTACAGGGCTTGCTCAGCGAAGGAGGTTCGGGCAGGCGTTCGGTGATTCATGAACTGGCGGGCTCGCTGGGAGGAAGCGTGGAAAGTGTGTATTACGCCTTTGGCGAATACGATATTTACGGCATATTCGATATGCCCGACAACAGCAGCATGGCGGCATTTTCGTTACAGGCATCGGCCAGCGGGCTGGTAAGCGTTACCTGCATCCCGCTGATGCTCCCCGAAGACATCGACGAAGCGGCTAAAAAAACCGGAAGATACCGCCCACCCGGTGTCGACTGGCTGCCCTGAAAGGGGCAACGAAATCCCACTTTTATTCCCCTTTGCCCGGGAAGGACAAAGGCAGTCCACTTTCTATACCAACAAGGTGCGCTGAGATAGATGGCTTCTCCGTCAGCTGATAGACGAAGGATTAGAATAAACCCCTTCATCATTAAATGAAGAATCCGGCAGATTACTTCGTTTCTTTATAAAGACCCTTTTTATCCCTGCCCGATTCTGGGATGGATTCTTCCTGTAGTGTTCGAATAAAAAAGGTCTAATATTTCAATGGAAACTCCTGATTTTTAAGTACCTTAATAAATACACACACCCTTTTAGGTTGTAACAAAATCAGCTTACACCTAAATTTTAGCGTTATGCAAAGATCAAAAAGCTTACTTCAAATGGGAGTTGTCGTCCTGCTGACGACACTGATCATTTCCTGTCAAAAGGAAATGTTGAACGACGAAATGGGAGTTCCGGAACTCAAGATGGCCCAAACCGATGGCCTGACTGATCTGCAGTTACTGGGTAAAAACATCTATTTCGACAAGATCTCTTCCCCCGACAACATGGCTTGTGCCGGCTGTCACGATCCGGGGCTAGGTTTTACAGGCCCCAATCCCGGGATCAATTTAAAAGGCTCGGTTTACCGGGGAGCGGTGCCACACCGCTTTGGTGACCGCAAACCACCGAGCGCTGCCTATGCTGCCTTCAGTCCGGTGTTGCACATCGACGAGGAAGGTATTTTCGAAGGTGGCAATTTCTGGGACGGTCGCGCCACAGGCGAACATTTCCTGCTCAATCCCGACGCAGGAATGCTGGCAGGAATGGGTTTGCCGTCGGCCGAACAGGCGCTTGGTCCCTTTCTTAATCCGGTGGAACAGAATGCACCATCGAAAGAGGACGTTCTGATGCAGATCGCAGCGTCGAAATATGCGTGGCTGTGGGAGAAAGTCTGGGGAGAACCTCCACGCTTCGTCTAAACTCCAGTGATGAAGGTTTTCGGCTTCCTGCAAAGCGACATCCACCGGAAGCGTGGGTTCTGTTGTTTCCTCGTCGGGAATTGCCTGAATGTCGGCTAAAAGATCATTGTAATCATCAATGTTTGCCATTTTTGTTACATTTAAAAAGTTAATAATTTAAGATTATTGACCGGCCACTTGCAAGCTTCTCAGGGCGGCAGGTGGCCTTTTTTGTATGCACGCCAACGGTTTCAGAAGGCGTGTACATGTACTGGTGATACATGTGTGCTCAATGGTACTTTGCAAAAATCTTACAGAATAAACGTTGTTTGTCGGTTATATCTGTGTTTTTGGCTTTTTAGTTATTGCAAATTATAAAAAACACAACTGGCAGTCAAGATGTTGTGGAGCAGAAGAAGGGGGAGGAGTACTCCTATTTTCCTTTTCTAAAAATCCAATCTGCCCGTTTCTTTCCCCGTTTGGGATAGATGAAACAAGACCTTTCGGGCCTTACAAAAAGTTTGTAAATTGATTGCATGAACACCTCACCTCTTGAATACGGAAAATATTACCACATCTACAACCGGGGAATCAACCGATGCAACCTGTTTCAAGACAATGAGAATTATGTGCATTTTCTAAACTTATTTGATAAGTATATCTCGCCGGTGGCAGATACTTACGCGTGGGTGCTGATGAAAAATCATTTTCATTTTTTGGTCAGGATAAAACCGGAGGCCGAAATTCCTTTTATGGATCATAAAACACCCGAAGGTCTGCCAGACACTTCGGGGTTGGAGAAAAACCTTTCGGTGTCTGGCAGACCCGAAAGCGTTTCCAAAAGGTATAAGCCTGCCAATCAGTTCTCCCATCTTTTTAACGCCTACACCAAAGCCATCAACAAGAAGTATCTTCGCACAGGAAGTCTGTTTGAGCATCCGTTCAAACGAATACGGGTTGCAAATATCAACCACCTGAAATACCTGGTTTATTACATACACCATAACCCTGTCCACCATGGTTTTTGCGAAAGTATGTTTGATTACCCCTGGAGTTCATTCCTAACGGTCTCTTCTCCTTTAAAAACAAAATTGAAACGCGACGAAGTGCTGAAATGGTTTGCAAACAAAGACGGGTTTAACGACTTTCATGATGAACAGAAGATAAAGGATGCCTCTCCCCTGCACATTGACATGCCGCACTCTTTTTAAAAGCGAATTCTACGGGATCGTTCCAGAGCGTGGCCGACAAAAAGAGTGGGGCAAGGAATTCCTCCATCGCCCCTGTATTGCCGTTTCGGCGATAAATCCTTAACTTATTTATAGAACCAAAATTAACTGTCATGAAAAAGATCGTTGCGGGCCTTATTCTTTTGTTAGCCGTATTCGCAACCCAGGCACAACTGATCTATACACAGGAGCATCTGGAAACCCTCTCGCAGGAAGACCTGAATGTGTACCTCGACAGAGCGGTACAGCTTCAGAAATCGGGAAGAACACTCAACATTGTAGGGGCTTCCATACTGGGAGGCACCGTTCTGACCATTGCCGGGGTGGCCCTCACCGCCACCGACGACTGGGCTTTGGGAGCGGTGGTGATTGCTTTCTTTGGCGGACTGGCAGGGTTTGGAACACTGGCTGTCGGGATTCCGATGAACCTGACCGGGAAAAACCGCGTGAACCGAATCAATGCCCTCCAGGCAACCAGCTTTAACAGGCTGGAACTGGACCTAAAACCTTGTGCGCAGTACAATTTAATCAGCCGCTCGTACCAGCCGGGCCTATCAGTAAAGATCCGGTTTTAAAAAGAACAGGCCCAAAGGTTTCGGCGCTGATACCATAGATGAAACAAGACCTTTCGGGCCTTACAAAAAGTTTGTAAATTGAGTGCATGAACACCTCACCTCTTGAATACGGAAAATATTACCACATCTACAACCGGGGGATCAACCGATGCAACCTGTTTCAAGACAATGAGAATTATGTGCATTTTCTAAACTTATTTGATAAGTACATCTCGCCGGTGGCAGATACTTACGCGTGGGTGCTGATGAAAAATCATTTTCATTTTTTGGTCAGGATAAAACCGGAGGCCGAAATTCCTTTTATGGATCATAAAAAACCCGAAGGTCTTCCAGACACTTCGGGGTTGGAGAAAAACCTTTCGGTGTCTGCCAGACCCGAAAGCGTTTCCAAGAGGTATAAACCTGCCAATCAGTTCTCCCATCTTTTTAACGCCTACACCAAAGCCATCAACAAGAAGTATCTTCGCACAGGAAGTCTGTTTGAGCATCCGTTCAAACGAATACGGGTTGCAAATATCAACCACCTGAAATACCTGGTTTATTACATTCACCACAATCCCGTTCACCCTGTCAAATAATTTAAAATTTTTCTCATGAAACAATTTTATTATACATATGTACTTCGAAGTCTGAAAGATGGAAATAACTATACGGGTTATACAAAAAATTTAAAATTAAGATTTGAACAACACTGCAATGGAGAAGTAGATTCGACCAAAAACAGGCGCCCATTGGTTTTAATCTATTTTGAGGCTTGTTTAAATCAGCAGGATGCAACTCATCGCGAAAAATATCTCAAAACTTATTATGGTAGAATGTTTTTAAAAAATAGATTGAAAAGGTGGAATAATGAAAGTTCAAATCTTATTTGACCGGGTACACCACGGTTTTTGCGAAAGTATGTTTGATTATCCCTGGAGTTCATTCCTAACGGTCTCTTCTCCTTTAAAAACAAAATTGAAACGCAACGAAGTGCTGAACTGGTTTGCAAACAAAGACGGTTTTAACGACTTTCATGATGAACAGAAGATAAAGGATGCCTCTCCCCTGCACATTGACATGCCGCACTCTTTTTAAAAGCGAATTCTACGGGACCGTTACAGGGTGGTCACCCTCCCGCCTCCTCTCCTTTTTCACCCCAATCCCAAACACACTGGTTTCCAATACACTGATCAAAGCACTCACTTGTCTTTTACCTGCGATTTGCGTAAATTGAATATCCGCACTAAAAAGAACTAAAAACAAACAGATGAAAACTCGAATTCTACTTTTGACAGCGATCTCCGCTTTTTTTATGCAATGCACCCAACACCAGACCGTGGAAAAACCACCGCTGGCGCCTGAAAAACCGGTGACGGATACCTATTTCGGAACCTCGCTTACCGACGACTACCAGTACCTCGAAAACACGGAAGATACCACCGTGCTGGCGTGGCTAAAAGCACAAGGCGACTATGCCAAAACCGTGCTCGGAAGCATCGATGCCCGGCAGGAGCTGCTGGATAAAATGTACGATTTCGACAGCCGCCGTACGGTGCGGGTCACCAACCTGAGCATCACCGACAACGACCGCTATTTCTACCTGAAAACCACCCCCGACGACGATACGGGCAAACTCTTCTTCCGTGAAGGACTGGGCGGTTCGGAAACACTGCTTTTCGACCCTGAAACCTTTGGCAACGACTCCACCGTAAAGTATGTGATCAACAACATTCTTCCGACCTACGACGGCGAATACCTGGCCTTTGGCGTAACACCCAACGGAAAGGAACTGGCTACGCTGATGGTGATGAAAGTGGACGACCGCGAACTACTTCCCGACCGTGTTGAGCAGGTGCTGGGGATTACCTCGTGGCTGCCCGGAAAAAATAGCTTCCTGTACATTCGCACGGGCTCCGACAATGTCAGCGATTTTAGCTTTTACACAGAGGCCAAAACCTGTTTACACCGCATCAACACCGATGCTTCCACCGACACCGATTTCTTCTCCAAAGAGCAATATCCCGCGCTGGGTCTTGGACAGATGGATATTCCGGTGGCAGCCTACGACCGGGATTGCGACAAGGTGTATGCTCTGGCAGCCAATGTCGACAACCGGGCACAGGTGTTTTTTGCTCCGGGTGATCAGCTGGACAACGATCAGATCGATTGGAAACTGCTGTTTGGCCGCGAAGACGAGATTTACAACTGGGCCACCAATCAGAAAGACCTCTTTTTGTATTCGCCCAAAGATGCACCCAACTTCAAACTGCTAAGGGTATCGCTCGATCAGCCTGAGATCAGTGAAGCCGAAACCTTTATTCCGGAAGACCCGGGACAAAAGCTGTCGGGATTTACCCTCACCAAAGACGGGGTTTATTACACCATGAAGCTAAACGGGGTGCAGGAAAAACTGTATTTCAAACCCTACGACGGGGAAAGCCGCGAACTGACGCTTCCCTTTGTTGCCGGAACCGTTATGGTCCGCAGCAAAGGAGTTGAGTTTAGCGAAGTGTGGGTGACCCTGGCGGGTTGGACCAGCAACAGCCAGCGTTTCAGATACGATTTGGCGGACGATGCGTTTGTACTGGAGAACCTGTCGGTTATTCCCGAATATCCCGAGTACAAAGACCTGGTGGTGGAAGAAGTGATGGTAAAATCGCACGACGGGGTGGAAGTGCCCTTGTCGATCATCTACAAAAACGGATTAAAAAAGGACGGCAGCCAACGTCTGCTGCTCTTTGGCTATGGTTCGTACGGTATTTCGATGGATCCGGGGTTTGGTCCCAATACCTTGCTGTGGTGCCTCGAAGACGGCATTTTTGCCATTGCCCACGTACGCGGAGGGGGCGAACTGGGCGAACAATGGCACAAAGCCGGGTTTAAAACCACCAAACCCAATACCTGGAAAGATTTTATTGCCTGCGCCGAATACATGGTGGACCAGCAATACACCACCCCCGAAAAAATTGCCATTTACGGGGGAAGTGCCGGCGGTATCCTCATCGGACGGGCGATGACCGAACGCCCCGACCTGTTTGCGGCGGCCATTCCGTCGGTGGGTGTTATGAACGCGGTTCGCACCGAACTCGAACCCGGGGGCCCCGCCAATATCCCGGAATTTGGCACGGTGAAAGACTCGGTGGAGTTTCTGGCCTTGCTTGAAATGGATGCCTACCACCACCTGAAAGAGGGCGTGAAATACCCGCCTGCCCTGATCACTGCCGGAATGAACGACCCGCGTGTAGCGGTTTGGAACCCGGGGAAATTTGCTGCCCGTTTGCAGGCCATCAACCAGGACAACAACCCGGTGATCTTCCGGGTGGACTACGAAGCCGGGCATGGCCTCGACAATACCAAAAGCAGGAATTTCGAAGAGCTTGCCGACATCCTGAGTTTTGCGCTCTGGAATACCGGCAGCGAAAAGTACAAGCCAAAAGCCTATTAATATACGGGTCGTCCTGAACAGGGACTATAACACTGACCTGGAAGCAGGGAGAGAATATCGGCATTCTTTCCCTGTTTTTATACCCATCATTTTGGGGTTTGCAGGATTTATTCGAAACACTAATTTCCCCTCCTAAAGATCCAATCTGCCTATTCTTTCCCCCAAATGGGGGAAATGTCAGCGTAAGGCTTTAGCGTGGTCGACAAAGGGGGTCGTGGAATATAACTCTCCGACTTTCCCCTCCTGGCAGGAGGGGTGGCTCCGAGTCCTCGGGGACGGCGTGGTCAGAGTTTTCCCCACCAGCGTCCGGCTTTCCGGAAAAGCTTTTTGGTGGCTTCTTCCACCGTTTCGTCGGCTTTGCGGTAGGTATCGCTTTTGTGTATTTTATCCGCCGCCTCGTCGATGAAGGCTTCCGCTTTATCCATCCACGATTCATTTTTCGGTGAAGGATCTTCTTTCTTCTTTTCGCTTTTGTTCCCGTTATCCGCTTCCATTGGCGCTGATGTTGTTGGTTGTGCTTTGCTCAAAGATACTCAATGGCCGGCATTTTGGTTCTTTGCCGCCTGCAATTTTGGGCATCATAGCTGCAAGCCTCAAGTTACAAGGTGCAAGCAATGCAATGGACGATTGGATATTTCAATCCTTCAATCTCATCAATCCTTCAATCCCTAAATACTGAAACAGCCAACCAACATCACGATAATACGGCATAACAGCAACACTGCACCACTTTTACTTAGTTTTCACTAAACCGGGACCAGCCGGGAAGGAACCAGCCTTTTTGGGTTTTTATGTCGCGAACGTGCGGAATCATGTTTTGCCACAGCTTCATAAAATCCTCGTTGTATTTCTTTTGCAGCTCGCCTTCCAAGGTACGCAATGCGGCTTCGCTATCAGACGATACTTCCATAATCCAGCAGGGAGTGTGCTCTCCCAGCACCACTTCGTACATGTCCCACGGGTAATCTTCATCAATGCCTTTGTAGAAATCAATGTATTTCTGGCAAGCTTCAACGGCTTCTTTTTCATGCCCTGATTTCAGGTAGATAAACATCCATTCATAAAACTTGTCGGGCTCGGCACCTTCCACCCTTTCGGTTTTGCGAAACGACAAATCTTTGTTCCAGCGCACCACAAACTGGCTGATGTTGGACAGGTCGCGAAACTTGGCAGCCGGATCATAGCCTTTCTCTTTTAATTGTTCCGTGAATTTCATGTGTTGGGCGTAAAATTCATCGATCGATCCAAAATTCCGAAGTGGTACGGCCCAGTAGAACGAGTTCTGATCGGTGCGGTAGGTCCAGAACTTCATGTCGAAATCAAGTTCGTCGAACAGTTTGATGGCTTCCGACTGTACTTTCCAGAACTCCGGCATATCGGAAGGAGCCACAAACTCTTCCATTACCAGTACGAGGCCGGGATCTTCCGATTCCTGCGCATAGCTTGGGGTCACACACAGCGATGCCACAATCAGGCATACGGCAATCAACAAAGTAAACTTTTTCATGAGATTAAAATTTTTGTTTTTAATGGTCCGTCAAGCGGCGGATAATTACCGCTATTGCTTATGAATTCCATGTTACTATTCATTCAATAGTAATAATCATAGTGAAACACAATGGACTACGTAATTAGAAGTCATTTGGTTATGTTTCGGGAAGCACTGCCTTGTTGCCGTATTATGGCAATCGTCGGAATAATTTATTACCTTTGAAAGCCTGGCAACCTGGTATTTTGTTGAGTGATACTCCGTAGTGTTTTGTCCGCCTTTTGTTTGCGGATGTTCTGAACGCTAAAATTGTCTTCAAAAATCTTTTTCTTGTTTAGACAAAGCGCCTGAAACCCGGGAGTATCCCAGATAGCAGTACACCGGTCAACCTGCACCACAAGAGTGCATCTGCCTGACCGGCTTCAAAAAAAGCATACCGTGAAATACGTGTCGTGCACCAACAGCAAAATACCTTGACAGAGAGAAAAAAATACATAAAATACAAGTGAATGGCTAGATCAATTTCGTATAACAAAAGAGAATTAGAAAAAAAAAGAGAGCAAAAAAGAAAAGAAAAGCTGAAACGTAAAGAAGAGCGCAAAGCCAATGCCGGTGGTAGTTCCCTGGACGATATGATCGCGTATGTAGATGAAAACGGCGTGATTACGACTGAAATGCCAACCGACGAGAAAAAGGCAGAAATCAAAGTAGAAGACATTGCAGTGTCGACACCTAAAAAAGAAGAGGTGGAAGATGTTCCGCTGACCGGTCGTGTGGAGCATTTCAAAGCCGACAAAGGCTACGGTTTTATCAAAGACACCGCGAGTACCGAAAAATATTTCTTTCATATTTCGGAAGCCTATCCTGAAATCCGCGAGGGAGCCATGGTTACTTTCGAACTGATAAAAGGTACCCGGGGATGGAATGCCGGCAACATTCAGCCGGCCTAAAAACCGGCCCTAACCCCCGAACGTTATTTCCCCGATGTGCTTTACTTTTCTGAAACGGGTTCATCTTTCATTGCCGGCGTTTCGGCTGGCTGAATATCCTGCGTATTGATACGTATGTGATTCTCGATACGCGTTTGCGTGGTATCGTTGGAGAAACTGGTTACATCGCCCAGGCAGTTGGTAAAATACACATACTCGCCACGGTCGTAAAAACGATACACTTTGCAACCGTCGTGTTCAAAAAGATACTCTACACTATACGTTGAATTGTTTTCGGGACTTTTAATGCTGATCGGGACACCCGAGCATGCCGTTAGCGCAGCGAGCAGCAGAACGGCAAAGATTTGTTTTACGGTTGTCATTTGTTTAGATTCTGGTTTCTAAGCGACCGTTTGGAACAAGAACGGTGCCAAATCATTTATGTAAAACAGAGTCCTTTCCCAGACAGAAAAGCAATGTTTCTGACTGAAATAAAAAACAATTCGGCAACCCGGCAACCCAGCTGCGTCTACTTTTGCCGCTGCCCAAAAGGGGAATCCACTTTAAAGCCAAAATTAAAGAGGAAGGCACCCGAGTCGTCATCCCGAAACGATTGCATGGTTCCGATCGATGCGGCAAATTTGGGTATCCATTTGGCAGCATCCGGATCTTTCAGGGCATATTCAATTCCCAGCATAAAGGTATGGCGCGGCTCATCAAAACTGTCAGAATTGGGAAAGAATCCATCGCTGATCAATCCGTAGCGATACATAAACGTTGGCGTGGCCCGGTTGTCGACAGGATAGCTAAAATACAAAGGCAGCGTGGTTATGTGCACCGACACATCTCCGTTGTACACGTACCCCTTGAGCAGCCCCGAAGAAAAAGTAAGTTTTTTGTCCTGGTTACTGTGGTTCGAGATCTGGTATTTTACATCTCCCCAAATGGTATTGAAATAAGCATCATTGCTTTTCGTAACATCCAGGGTATGTTCCAGGCCAACGTCCAGGTTTTCCCATACTCCCACCCGGGCATTCATACCAATCAGCTGAATGGGAACATCCTCCTCGGTATCATCCGTTCCGCGCGACTGTAAATACCCCGCGCTCAATTCCACCTGTCCGGGCGCCTTGGTTCGCGCTGTTTGCAGGGTGGTTGCAATACAACTAAAAAAGAACAGGCCGGCTCCCACGATAAAGGCCACATCCATTCGGGTTAAACGATAAAAATTTTTCATAAAGTCTTGTTTTTTGGTTTGACCAACAGAAAATAAACACGAAGAATGGCGGTTTGCAGCACAAACAACACATTGGTTACAACCGCCACTGCCAAAAAGAGTGTTACAACAATCCAGAGGTCGGATTGAAACAAGAGCAACCCAAGTAACAGGGTTATGATTATCATTGCGAATAATTGATAAAATCGGGATAGTGACTGGCTGCCACGACCAACAAACTGATTCCGGTAAGCAAATGCCAGTAACGAAAATGCCACACCCCCCGCCAGTCCGCTCAAAAACCGGCTGGCTGTACCCGAATGAATAATACCCAGTTGCGCCAGCATCCATTCAGAAAATAAAAACGTCAAAGCCACAACCACCAACCATTTAAAAGCACGCCCGGTTTTCAGGCTTTTCCGTTCCGAAATCAGAAATAGAATCAGCACGCTTACAAAAAATCCGGCCTGCAGCCCCGAACAACGGGGACACAACATCAGCGTCTTCCCCTGAATATCCACCAAAATAGAACTATCCTGGTGACAGACACAGCTAAACAGGCTTCCGGAAAATGAATTGAGTGTTATTAAGAGCTTCATATACATGTGTTAAGTTCTTTTGCCCGGCCTGGAGCACAAGATTTGGAGTGTACGTGAATGCCCGGGATTTGGTTATACAAGTGTTCACAATCGCACAACAAATCTCTCATTCATCCAGTTCGTTTTTACTCCCCGGCGATAAACAATGAAAGTTTATTGGCGCTTCTATCCATGCTGCAAAATTGTAAAACAATGCATCAAAACTGCTAAGTCCCGTGTACGCGGTCTTCCTAACTTGTTCTTCTAACTCTAAAAAATGAATCATGAAAAAAATTGCGTTTTTTGTATTGGGGTTATCCTTTCTAATGATGGGATGTACCAAAGAAGACATGTATGAAAACGAAGTTGATGTTGTTTTAAAATCGGCTGAAACCAAAACTTACCAGGCAAAATTCACCGAAGACGGATATCTGACACCCCTGTTTTGCGACGGTGAAATGGTAGATTATGTAAGCGGAAACATCAGTTCGCATTGGCGTGTACACTATAAAAACGGTGTTCGTCAGTGGATCATCATCAATTTTAGCGGAACCTTAACCAGTAGCAACGGAGAAGTACTGACCATTCGCGAAACAGACAAAATGTTGTTTGAAGAAGGAATGGATCCTACCTATACGATTCGTTGGAATATTATGGGAGAGAACGGCAGTCACTACATCGGTTCCGGCTATGTTGACTGGACCACTTGGGACGTAGTACCTGAAATGACAGTTTGTCCACCGGAAAACCAGAAATAATAAATTGCGTATGAGAAAGAGGCTGTATCAATAGTAAGAAGGATTACAATTTGAAATAGAACACTGATAACTCAGATTCAACTGATTTTCGCTGTTTTGTACGTGATTATCTGTTAAATTCAGTGTCATCTGCGTTCTGTTCTACGTTCAATTTATACGACTCATTCTTGATACAACCTCTTTTATAACATCTTACTATGAAGACAGAAGACCTAAAAGCCCTGCAGGCACCACTCAAGAAAAAGTACAGCAACGATCCGCAATCAGCCGTGATCACCTTGCATGCCTCCGGAAAACTGGGCGAAGGCATTTCGTGCAAAGTAGATACCGGGCGGGCGCTCACCCAGGCGGGTCTGCATCCGGCAACCGGTGGCGACGGAACCATGCTTTGTTCGGGCGATCTGCTACTCGAAGCACTGGTAGCCTGTGCCGGAGTTACGCTTAATGCAGTGGCCACTTCCATCGGAATCACCATCAAAGAAGGAAAAGTGCGTGCAGAAGGAGACCTTGATTTTAAAGGAACACTGGGTGTTTCGAAAGAAGTTCCGGTAGGTTTTCAAAACATTCGTTTGTATTTTGAACTTGATTGCGATGCCGGTGAAGAAACCAAACAAACATTGCTGAAACTCACCGAACGCTATTGCGTGGTGTTGCAAACCATTGTGGCAGCCACTCCGGTAAGTGCCAATATTCATGCACTAAAAAAGTAACAGGCAGAAACTCCCAACCAACGAACCCAAACCTACTGCCTGGGTTCCTGCAAAAGGTATCCACTTTTTTATACCTTTAAACCACTTAAAATCATAACCGTAAATGACCGGTAAGCGCCTTTATTACATCGATAACCTCCGCATTTTCCTGATCAGCCTGGTGGTTCTTCATCATTTTGCCATTACCTACGGAGCCCCCGGCGGGTGGTATTACAACGAAGCAGAAGCCGGACTTCCGGAGATTATTCCCCTGTCGATGTTTGTGGCTTCGAACCAAGCCTTTTTTATGGGAATGTTCTTTTTTATCTCTGCATTTTTCCTGGTTCCGTCGCTCCAACGCAAAGGCAGCAAGCGTTTTATTTCCGACAGGCTGATCCGCCTGGGAATTCCAACCGTGCTTTTCTTTTTTATTCTGAATCCGCTGACTAACTTTATTGCCAACCACTATATCCGTAAGCAGGAACCCGGGTTGCTGGAACATATTTTCTCGGGACGCACCTTTGGCTTCGGCCCCATGTGGTTTGTGGAAGCTTTGTTGATTTTCACGGCCGTTTATCTTTTAATCAGAATGACTCCCCTAAAAATCCGTATTCCTTTTCCCGGAACAAAAAAAATCCTCGTCGCAGCTCTTTTAATCGGAATCGCACAGTTTATCATCCGTATTTGGCTGCCCGTTGGCTGGAGCTGGAGTTTTACCAATTTCCAGTTTCCGTTTTTTGTGCAGTACATAGTTCTGTTTGCTTTTGGAACCATCGCATGGCAAAACAACTGGCTGGAACATTTTAACCGGAAAATGGGAAAGCAGTGGTTCCTTTTTGCACAAGCCCTTATTTTTATTGGCTTTCCGTTAGTATTTATAGGCGGCAAAGCCATAAGCTCCGGACTTGATCCTTTTATGGGTGGCCTTACCTATCAATCCTTTTCGTATGCCTTGTGGGAACAATTGGTGGGTTTTTCCCTGATCATGGGTTTACTCGGGATTTTTAAAGACCGGCTGAATGCTCAGCCAAAATTCGCCCGGCATTTATCTGAAAGTGCTTACGGGGTATTTGTTTTTCACGCCCCCCTGATTGTAGCTTTAAGTGCTGTTTTTTTGCCTCTTTCCATTCCACCGCACCTCAAATTTCTGGTTCTGGCACCTTTGGCTTTGCTGCTCACTTTTCTTACCGCCTGGCTGGTCAAACAACTTCCGGTATTCAAAAAGATTTTTTAAGCTACCGTCGTTTCAGTCCATTTAACAGGTGATAAAAGTTGGATCTTCGGGAAAATCTGCATCTTTGCCGGAAAGTAAAAGTAAACATGTCAGGTAAAATCAGGCGCATTATCAGCACGGTCATTCCCGATCCGTTTATTGCCGGAATCCTTTTGATGATTTTGCTGGCCCGCATTTTCCCGGGAATCGGTGCAGAAGGAAGTGTTATCGAACTTCGTCAGCTTATCAAATACGGCATTACGTTGCTTTTCTTTTTCTACGGGCTAAAACTCGATCCGGCACGTTTAAAACACGACCTCGGAAATTGGCGGCTTCACGTTGTTATACAAGGCATTACTTTCCTGCTTTTCCCGCTTTTACTGCTATTGTTTTACCCTCTTTTCAGGGGAAGCGATCAGGAAATTCTGTGGCTTTCCGTTTTCTTTCTGGCTGCCTTGCCCAGCACCGTTTCCTCGTCGGTGGTGATGGTTTCGATTGCAGGGGGAAATATTCCGGCAGCCATTTTTAACGCCAGCATTTCGGGAGTGATCGGCATCATTCTTACGCCTGCGTGGATGGGGCTTTTTCTGGATCAGCAAGCCGGCTCTTTTTCATTTGGGCCGGTAATTCGCGACCTTACTTTGCAAGTGCTGGTTCCGGTTATTGTTGGGCTGATCCTGCATCGTTACTGGGGAAACTGGGCCATGCGCAACCGGAAACGCATCAGCTGGTTCGACAAATCGGTGATTCTTGCCATTGTGTACCGCAGTTTTGGCGACTCGTTCACCAACGGCATTTTTACCAGCATTCCCGTGCATTCGCTCTTACTATTGTCGGCCGGTGTTATCGCCCTTTTCTTTGTGGTTTTTGAAGCCACCAAATACCTTACCCGCCGCTTGCACCTAAACCGCGAAGACCGGATCACCGTTTTGTTTTGCGGTTCCAAAAAATCGCTGGTTCACGGCTCGGTGATGGTGGGCGTTCTTTTTGCCGGAAGTACTTTGGGTAGTCTTTTCCTGGTTCCGGTGATGATTTACCATGCTTTTCAGTTGTTTTACATCGGCGTGGTGGCCGGAAAGTATGGCCGCGAAATTCAACATTAACCCCTTTATTTCCGGATAACTACATTGTTTTTCAGAAGGCGGACATCCAAAAACAATTGGTATTATCCGGGTGTTTTCTATCTTTATCAAAAGAAAGAGCAATGCAGACAGAAAATTTAACAGCCCTCATCCAGGCCATTCCTAAAGCCGAATTACATTTACACATTGAAGGAACCTTTGAACCGGAGTTGATCTTTGCTTTGGCAGAACGAAACAACATTCCCTTAAAATACGCAGGCGTTGAAGCGCTTCGTAAAGCTTACGAGTTTAAAAACCTGCAAGAGTTTCTCGACATTTATTACCAGGGAGCCGATGTGTTGCTGCATGAACAGGATTTTTACGACCTGGCCATGGCTTACCTGAGTCGTTGCCGGGAGGAAAACATTGTACATACCGAACTATTTTTCGATCCGCAAACCCACACACACCGGGGAGTTGCTTTGGAAACCGTGGTAAACGGTCTTCAAAAGGCACTCGATGACGCCCGGGAACAATGGGGAATCACCAGTTTTCTGATCCCCAATTTCCTGCGACATTTGAGTGAAGAAGACGCCATTTCCACTTTTAAAGAGTGTTTGCCCTTCCGCGACTATTTTGTGGGGTTTGGCCTCGATTCTTCCGAACTGGGTCACCCGCCCACTAAATTCGAACGCGTTTTTCGGATGGTACGCGAAGAAGGATTTCGGGTAGTAGTGCATGCCGGCGAAGAAGGCCCGGCGCAAAATATTTGGGACAGTTTGAATTTACTCCACGCCGAACGCATCGATCACGGTGTGCGTTCCATCGACGATCCGGAGTTGCTGAAGGAACTCGCCAAACGTCAGACTCCGTTAACGGTTTGTCCGCTTTCCAATTTAAAACTAAAAGTGGTGGACCATTTGAAGGATCATCCGCTAAAAAAATTGCTCGATGCGGGTATTATTGCTACTGTAAATTCTGATGATCCGGCTTATTTTGGTGGCTATCTGAACCAGAATTTCCGGGAAACGGCTGAAGCACTGAAGCTATCAAAAGAAGAAATACTAAAACTGGCTAAAAACAGCTTTAAAGCCAGCTTCCTCAGCGAACATGAAAAAGAGCGATGGATCGCTGAACTGGCTGCTTTTTGAACAAACTTCGTTAAAACGAAACAATAACACCGATGGTGGGAAGCACCGTTCCTGATTTGTTTTCAATCACATTTAGCTGATAGCGGGTACCGTTGTCGGTCAGCAGAAAATTACCGCTGGCATCGGTTGCCCGCACCACAATATCGTTGGTTTTGGCCTGAAAATTATACAGATTCTGAATGTCGATGTAAAACTTGGTCGTGATCTTTTCTCCGTAAATAGCCTTATCTACCCGTACATCCAGCTGATGAAAAGCAGGCTGACGCTCGCTGTTAAGACGCGAAAAATCGTAGTAAGGGCCGCCACTCAGGTTCCAGGCTTCCACCAGCGACGACTTGTCCAAATCCCACGGCGTGTAAGGCAAAGCTCCCACATACCGCCAGCGGGCTCCAACGCTCCAGCCTTTTTTCAGGTCTTTGGTAGTGGTCAAAACGAGCAAATGCTGGCTGTCCCAGCTCGAAGGAATATATTTTTGGCTGCCGTTTTTAAACTCGCTGCGCACCAGCGTGTAAGAAAGGTTGAAATTAAAGCCCTCACTCGAATTAATGCGTGCCTGAAATTCCGCCCCGTAAGCTCTTCCTTCAGAGCTTGAAACCACTTCCTCATCACCAATCACACCATAATCGGCTCCCTTATTCGCCAGGCTGATCTGGTCTTTCACCGAAAACGGATAGTCGGAGTAGTTCTTCCAAAATGCCTCTGCCGAAAGCTGAACCGTTGATTTAGGCCGAAATTCAAGACCTCCAATCAAATGATCCACTGAAATATATTTCAGCTTGTTTTGCTTGTTCACCAGCACATCGTCCTGTTTGAAACCCAGCGAAGTGTACGACGGCAACTGGTAATAACGCCCCGTGTTAAAATTAAGACTCCATTGCGGACTCAGTTTGTACGAAGCCGAAAACCTTGGTGAAATCTGCTCCAGCAGGTTGTTCATGCTGGCCGAGTAATTGTTGGCGTCAGTGCGAACACCCAGCGAGAGCGCCAACCGTTCGTCAAAAACATTTTTACTAAGCTGAAAAAAGAGCGAATATTTTAGCAACGAAAGATCGGTGTCGTAATTTACCTGTTGCAATTCTTCTTCGTAAAAACGCCCTGAAACAGTGTTATTCAGGTAATTTACCACGTCAAGCCCTGCACCGAAGTTCAGCTTAAACCCGTTAATACGGGAAGTATTCTCAAGCCTGATCTTATTCTCGACTTCCTGCGATTCATAATCCAAAATCCGGTTATCCACGGTGCTTTTATCATTATCCAGGTATTTATCCGACAGGTTTTTCAACTGACTGCGGCTTACCACAAAAGTCTGATAGCTATTGTCGCGGTAATGCTTGTAAACAGCTCCCACAGTGTAGCTCCATTGACGGTTCTCGGGTAGCTGACTCAAAATGTATTGTTGTTCCTCATCCGGGTCTTCGATATCCAGATTCAGCTTATTCACATCGTAGGCCCCCAGCCCGATCAATGTAAGTTCATTTTTTTGATCGAAACGGGTACGCACCTTGAACTGCATATCCGTGAAATTGGGCAGAAACGGCAGTTCCAAAGCGCTGAACAACAATTGCAGATACGAACGGCGCACCGAAAAAACATAGTTGGTTTTCTCGCCCAGCGGCCCGTCAAGGGTAGCAGCCACTTCCGAAGCCCCCAGCGTTCCGTGAAACTGCATCTTCTCTTCGTTGCCATCAATTTGCCTGAACTCCAGCACTCCGCTTAAAGCATTCCCACGATTGGCAGGGAAAGCGCCTGAGTAATAATTCACTTCCCGTATAAAATCGGCATTCAGAATGCCCACCGGGCCTCCCGAAGCTCCTTGTGTGGAGAAATGGTTGATGTTGGGAATTTCCACATCATCGAGGAAAAAGCGGCTTTCTGAAGGCCCGCCACCCCGGATGATCACATCGTTGCGGTATGCCGGCGTGGACTGAACTCCGGGAAACGATTGAATAATACGTGAAACATCGCGGTTGGCGCCCGGGCTTTTCTCTATCTCTCCCACCCCGATCGTCCGCATCGACAAGGGGCTTTCCATCGTCACCCGAAAAGGGGAAGCTTTTATTGTCACCTCATCAATGTTCTCTCGGCTTTTTTCCATCTTAATTTCGATGTAAGCATTACCGGCCTGCCGAACTTCCGTTTCAGATGAAATCACTTTCCGGTATCCCACAAACGACGCCTCTACCCGAATAAATCCGGACTCAAGACCTTTCAAAACAAAATGACCTTCGGTATCGGTAACCGTCCCAATACCCGTTCCGGCCACCACCACATTTACAAACGGAAGCGGTTCGTTACTAGTGGCATCTACCACTTTACCACTTAAGCTTGCTTTTTGTGCCCAGGAACATACAGGAAAAATAAGCAGGTACATAAAAACTTGAATGATTCTCATTTGTTCTGTTCAATTTTTATTGCAAAATACTAAACAATGCCAAATCTCAAAAGTTGAGAGTTACTTCCCTTTTTATACCTTAGCAAAGCAAAATCAAAAATTTATGCGTGTAGTTATTCAGAAAGTAAAAGAAGCCTCCGTTACTGTTGAAGGAGAAAAGATTTCGGCAATAGAGACAGGACTGCTGGTCCTGGTGGGTATCGAAAGCGAAGATACAGAGGAAGATATATCGTACCTGGTAAAAAAGATAGCACAACTTCGCGTTTTTGATGATGAAAACGGGGTGATGAATTTATCGGTACAGGATGTGGGGGGCGATGTGATTGTTGTCAGCCAGTTTACGCTTCAGGCCAGCACCAAAAAAGGAAACCGCCCCTCGTACATTCGTGCGGCGCGGCCCGAGTTTTCCATCCCGATGTACGAGAAATTTGTGGCTTCGATGGAAGAAGCATTGGGTAAAAAAGTTGGCACCGGTAAGTTTGGCGCCATGATGGAGGTAGCCCTGGTGAATGACGGTCCGGTAACCATTATCATCGATTCAAAACAAAAGGATTTTTAAAAAAGAAAATTGCTAATCCCAACTTTTATATAGAATTTCGGGATCATAATCCCAATTTTTATGTGTATTTTTGGGAATATAATCCCAATTTTTATAAAAATGATTTTAAGGTCACTCGAACATATCATCATTGATAAGGTTGGTAAGGGAAAAGCGATCATCGTAAAAGGAGCCCGGCAGACTGGTAAAACAACCTTAATCAAAAAGATTATGGAGAGCCAGTCACAGAACTCTTTGTATCTGAATGCCGATATTGCAATTGTCCGGCAGCAACTTCAAGATGTCACGGTCAGCGGGCTAAAGCAATTATTTGGTAATGCTAAACTGATTTTTATCGATGAGGCTCAACGAATACCCGATGTGGGTATCACTCTCAAAATAATCGTTGACGAAATCCCTGAAGTTCAGTTGATCGTTACAGGCTCCTCTGCCTTCGAATTAGCTAACAATATTAATGAACCACTCACCGGCCGTAAGTTTGAGTATTACCTTTATCCTGTTTCGTGGATTGAATTGAGTGAACATACAAATTATATTGAGGCACTCTCACAATTCAATCAACGATTGGTTTTTGGAATGTATCCCGACGTAATCAACCATCCAGGTGCTGAAACCGAGATCCTGTTTAACCTTACAGAAAGCTACCTTTACAAGGATATAATTGCTTTTCAGGAAATTAGAAAACCAGAATTTGTACAAAAATTACTTCAGGCTTTAGCGTTTCAGGTTGGAAGTGAGGTTTCCTATAACGAAATTTCAAGCCTTTTGCAGATCGATCGAAAAACAATCATTCATTATATTGACATTCTTGAAAAAGCTTATGTCATTTTCCGGCTCCCATCGTTTAGTCGTAATTTGCGAAACGAACTAAGCTCAAAAATCAAAATATATTTCTACGACAATGGTATTCGGAACGCTTTGATAAATGATTTCAAACCATTGGAAATGCGTGGAGACAAAGGAGCTCTTTGGGAAAACTTCATCATCTCCGAACGCATCAAATCCAATCATTACGCCTTGAAAAGGGTAAATTCCTATTTTTGGAGAACGCATCAAAAACAAGAAATCGACTATATTGAAGAAGCACAAGGTAAATTGGAGGCTTTTGAATTTAAATGGAAAGTGAACAGCACTTTCAAAATTCCAAAGTTATTTCTGGATACTTACACTGTTTCAAATTCTGAAGTAGTTCATCCCAATAATTTCTATCAATTTTTAAGGCATGAATAAGCAAACACTCACCCTAAACGAAGCCCAGCAACAAGTAGATGAATGGATCAAAACCATTGGAGTACGCTATTTTAGCGAGCTGACCAACATGGCCATCCTTACCGAAGAAGTGGGCGAACTGGCGCGCATTATGGCCCGAAAATATGGCGATCAGTCGTTTAAAAAGTCGGATGAAGCATACAACCTGGCCGACGAAATGGCGGATGTTCTGTGGGTGTTGATCTGTCTAGCCAATCAAACCGGTGTTGACTTAAGTGAGGCATTTATCAAAAATATCGGGAAAAAAACAACAAGGGACAAAGACCGTCATCAAAACAATGAAAAACTGAAATAAACGCGAAAATCTGGGATTTTGATCAGTTCAGAACTTTATTCCATCCAATGAAATGAATTTGCAAGTTCCGGAAACTACCTGGTTCCAATCTCTAAAAAACCGCCAATATTAAGCAGCTTTAAAACATTTGCTGTGAGTAGACTTCGGTGACTATTATCGTGTTTTAATCCCGGAAAATTTCCTTACTTTGGCTATGCAACAAAAGTTGCATTCATTCCGAATTAACAAGACTTAAAATAATAAAATGGAAAATATCGATTGGAATAATCTTGGTTTCGGCTACCGAAAAACAGATTACAACATAAGATGCACCTACAAAGATGGCGCCTGGGGTGATCTGGAAGTTAGCGACAGTGAATATTTTACAATGCACATGGCTGCCTCTGCCATTCATTACGGGCAGGAAGCCTTTGAAGGCCTGAAAGCATTCAGGGGAAAAGACGGCAAAATCCGTGTTTTCAGAATGGATGAAAATGCCAAACGTATGCAGGATTCGGCCAACGGGACGATGATGGCCCGCTTTCCGCAGAAAAAATTTATGGAAGCCGTAACCAAAGCGGTAAAACTTAATGAAAGGTTTGTTCCTCCTTACGAGTCGGGAGCTTCGTTGTACATTCGCCCGGTGCTGTTTGGCACAGGCGCCGAAATTGGTGTAAAACCGGCACGCGAGTACATGTTCATCCTGTTTGTAACTCCGGTTGGTCCGTATTTTAAAGGCGGTTTCCAAACCACGCCGTTTGTAATTATGCGCGAATTTGACCGTTCTGCCCCGCTTGGAATGGGAAAATTTAAAGTGGGCGGAAACTATGCAGCCAGTCTTATTGCCGGACAAAAAGCACACGAGTTGGGCTATTCCAATATTTTCTATCTCGATGCAAAAGAGAAAAAATACATCGATGAATGTGGTGCAGCCAACTTCTTTGGGGTAAAAAACAACACCTACATTACACCCAAGTCGGAATCTATTTTACCATCCATCACCAACAAGAGTTTGATGGTTTTGGCTGAAGAAATGGGAATGAAAGTAGAATGCCGCCACGTTCCGGTGGAAGAGCTTGCTACGTTTGAAGAAGCCGGTGCCTGCGGGACCGCAGCTGTTATCAGCCCAATCCAGCGGATTGACGACTACGATACAAAAGAATCGTACGTTTTCTCGAAAGACGGAAAACCAGGCCCGATCAGCGAAAAACTGTACAATAAGTTACGTGCTATTCAGTACGGCGATGAGCCGGATAACCACGGCTGGGTGACTGTTATTGACTAATAAAGATACTTCTCCTCATTCAGGTGGCGAGAGAAAGAATCAAACTATCAGATATTTAGAGCCATTTCTTTTTTAGGAATGGCTCTTTTATTTTCATGAAGTTAGTGCTGATTACCTGATCATTGAGCCCGCAATATCTCACTTTTTCAAAACAGGTACTAGCGTTTCATTCCTGTTTGATAATGTTTTATGAACTCCTGGTATTCTTCCTCAAAAGTAGTTCGCCGGTGATGTTCCGGTTGATTCAAAATATATCTGCAAACCCTGTCTACATCTGATTTAGAAACCGAAAAAGCTGAAGCTGATTGCTGCCATGCAAATTTTCCTTTTATCAATTGGTTTGAATTAATAAATCGCTCAGAACTATTGGCAACTACCAAAACCAATTCCAATTCAGAAATGGAAGGAGAGCGGGAAACAAGCATATGAACATGCTCTGGATTTGCATAGATCGCATATAATTTTGATGAATTGTTAGAAACAATACCCGTTATGTATTTTTCAATTCTTTCCCGGATTTCTTCCCTGATAACAGGCATTCGCTGATAAGTAGTAAGGACAAAATGAGTGTAAAGGTTATTATATTCGATCTTCATGTCTGATAAGGTTAATAAGGTTTATTTCATTTTGATCTTCTTAGCTACTAAGCTCTATATCTTAAAAATAAGGTTTTTACACATTCTAATCAAGCTTGCAGAAATACCTTCATTTAAAAACACATTCAAAATGGAGCAGAAATAAACCTTATTCTTTGCTTACCAAGCTTAGTAGACAATTAAATTATACAAAAACCAAAACCTTATTACCTTATTTTCCAGGGATAAACACTAAGTTAGACGCGTTAAATAGAAACAAAAGTATTTTCCCCTGTAACTTCCTGTTCACTCGTCCGTCATATCCAGTGAACAGTGTTTAAAAACGAATGACCGTAAACGAATATAACCTGGCTGTTGATGAATATTCGGACCGTTTGTACCGGTTCGTCCTTAAAAGCATTAGGGACACGCACAAGGCAGAGGACATTGTGCAGGACAGCTATGAAAAGCTGTGGAAAAACGTGGAAAATGTTAATGCCGCGAAAGTAAAGGCTTATTTATTTACCACGGCTTACCATACCATGATCGACCGGATACGAAAAGAGAAACATTCGGTGTATGCCGACGATATTACGATGCCCGAACAAGGGCAGGAAAACAATTACACCGACCTGGCAGAAGTTTTACGCGAAGCTGTGGACAAACTGCCTGAAGTACAGCGAATGGTTGTGTTGCTTCGCGATTATGAAGGATACAACTACAAGGAAATTGGCGAACTTACCCACTTAAGCGAAGCACAGGTAAAAGTGTATATTTACCGCGCCAGGGTATTTTTAAAAAAATACATCGGAAGTATTGAGGCGGTTGCCTGATAAAGAAAAGGAAAAGAAGTTGAACATGAAGATCACAAGGCAAAATTACGAAGCATATTTCATCGATTACCTGGAAGGTAACCTGGATGAACAGCTGGTGGATGTCTTTATCGACTTTCTGCAACAGAATCCCGATCTGAAAGAGGAACTCGAACTTTTCAGTGCCGTAACAGCTGTGCCCGAATCGCTTACTTTCAATAAAAAGAAAACGCTTTACCACGAAAAATACGATCTCGAAAGCGCGTTCAATCAGGCAGCAGTTGCCAGGCTCGAAGGCGATCTTTCTGCGCAGGAAATGCACGATTTTGAAGCTTATATTTTGTCGCATCCGGAAAAACAAGAAGACATTGACCAGTTTGATAAGACCCGACTCAAAGCCGACGAAAGCATCCGGTTCGAAAAGAAAAACAAGCTTTACAAACGAGCCGCCGGAAAAACCCTTTTGCTTTGGAGCACCCGTGTGGCAGCTATTTTAATAGTGGGCCTGGTAGTTTTTAGCCTGGTAACAAGAAACCGGAAAACAAACGTTCCTACCAATCAGCTTGCCCAAGTAGAAGAAAGCAAAGAACCGCAGCCTTCTGCTCAACCCGAAGTTGTTTTTATACAAGAACATGTGGCTGAAAAACAAAACCTTGCAGATGTGCCGGAAAAACCTGTTCAGAAAAAAGCTATACCAAAGAAGAGTGTCAACACTCCGAAAATTATTCAAAAAAATGCCCAGCCAGAACCAGTAATTGTAAGGGCCCGCATAGAAATGCCGCAGGAAATAAAAACACTCACGGCATCGCTCGATGTTCCGCATCCGAACGAATCTTTAGGCACCATGTACATTACCGTTCCGGAAACTTCGCATTCCAACATCGAAGAAAAGCTGTTGGCAGAAGTCGTGCTCGAAAAAACCGGGCTCAACGATCTTTCCATGAGTAAGATCAAAAAAGCCGGATTAAAACTGGTTTCGGGCTTCACCAAAGAAAATCTTACCTACAAAACCGATGCTGAAGGTGAAATAACCGAGATCAACTACGACTCTCGTTTACTGGCTTTTACCATTCCTACCAATACCCGCGAAAAAGCCGACGGTCAATAAATCCGCTCTTTTTTTTCATCGATTTTACAATCGCCTGTAACTTTTTAAAACAGCAGTCCGTCACAGCATCAGAAACAAAAAATAGAAACAGATGAAATCGTTTATGACCTTACTCCTGTGCAGTGTTTTAGTAAGCAACCTTTTTGCACAAGAAGATACCACCCAGGTAAAAGTTTTGAAAAAAAATGTGGTGACCGTTGTTGAAGACGGCAATGGAACCAAAGTGAAAGTAGGAGAAAACAAAGGCGTTGAAGTAATTACTGACGACTGGGGCGATACCACGCGTATCAGAATCGGACGGCGTACTTTCGATGTTGTGGAAAACGGGCACAGAACCTACGTAAATGTTAGCAAGGAGCCCCGGAGCAAAAACTGGAACGGTCATTTTAACCCGCATTGGGCCGGCATTGAAGTAGGAATGAACCTGTTTAGCAGCACCGATTATTCCATGTACAACGGAGACGAGTTTTTTGATCTTATTCCCGGAAAATCACTCACCTGGAACATCAACTTTGCAGAGTGGGCTTTCAGAAACCAACGCAATAACTTTGCTCTGGTTACAGGTCTGGGATTCAGCTTTTCGGATTACCGCTTCGACCGCCAAATCACCATCGAAAAAGACCCAAACAACGGAATGATCATCCCGGTATCGCTGGAAGATCTCGACAAATTCGACAAATCGAAACTAACGATGACGTATTTAACCGCGCCGATCATTTTGGAGGGGAAAACGCCGCTTCGGATGGGAGGTTCTCACCTTTACCTGGCCGGGGGTGTAATTGGCGGCCTGCATATCGGCTCGCACACTAAGTACAAATACGACGGCAACAAAGAAAAATCAAGAGGCAACTTTAACCTTTCGCAATTCAAGGTAGACCTCACCGGAAGAATCGGGTTTGGCGATTTCTGCGTGTTTGTAAATTACGGATTAACGCCGCTGTTTAAAGACGGCAAAGGGCCCGAACTTAACCCAATGATGATCGGCATCTCGTTCCCCAATATCTAGAAGAGAACTCAAGCCATGAAAGATATAGATCCCCGGTAGTTTTGCCGGGGATTTTTTGTTGTAAAAACCTCCGATTCAACTACTTTTATTTTCAAATAAACAGGATGGAGTTTTTAAATTATTTCCCGCTGATAGGATTTCTGCTGATGATGGCTTTTGTGGCAGCAAGGGTATACATCCTCACACAAAAACAAATCCGGGTGATGGCTGCAGCCAATCCCAAAAAGCCTTTGCAAATCTTACGTTATCTCATTTTTACTTTCTTATTTTTGCTTTGGTTCCTCGAACTGTGCCAGCCTGTTTTTTCGTTTTCCATTCTTCCGGAATTGCTTACACGAATTCTTATCAGCGGTGCCGTTCTAAAAACAGCCGGTGCAATGTTGATCACTCTTGCATTGGTTTTATGGGTGCTAACGCTTGTTCATTTTAAAACATCGCTACGCTTGGGCCTTGATGTCACGAACCGCGGAAAACTCATCACCACTGGTATATTCTCCGTTTCGCGCAACCCCTTTTTTCTTTCCCTCGATCTTTACTTTTTTGGAGTTGCACTGGTTTTTCCCAATGTTTTTATGATTGCTTTCACATTAGCAGCCCTTGTCGGTATTCATTTTTCGATTTTGAAAGAAGAGCGTTTTCTCCTTCAAAACTATGGGGAAGAATACCAAAACTATCAGCAAAAAACGGGAAGGTATTTTTGAAATTCTTGTGCTTGGCTATTGCTCCGTAGAAATAAAAAAATTGCTCTCTTTTCCCAGCCGGTAATCAAAACGTCCATACGATATTTTAGTGGTATTACCGATTGAATCTGTTACTGAAAACCCAAAAGTACCGGAAAAAATGGCGCTACTCAATGGGGCGTTCAGTTCAACCTTCCGGATATAGAGTTGGCCAACTCCCCTATTTTTATATGCTTCCTGATATTTTGATTCACGGATGAAAAATGCCTTATTTGTTACTCCATCAAGTACAATTTTTTGTCCTTCCAAATGGCTTATATCCTCAAATCCATCCACTCCCGATTCATGAAGAGAAAATTCAATACTTGCATGCTTGTTTTCTGCACTTCCGGGAAAGCGTAGAACAATACTATCTTTTTCAGGCCATACATTCATCAAAGGAGGGTATGAATACCCATACAAACTCCACGTTAACTGTGATTCCCATACTTTGTTGCCGACAAAGGCACCCGCAACATTGTTACCGCTTTCGGTGTATTTCGGAAGCCGTGGGTCGATTGGATCAGGAACAAATATACCGTTGCAGGCGAACAGCCCAATTGCCAGACCTGCCAGCCATAGCTTATTTACCAAACGCAATTTTTTCATTCCTCAATTTGATTTTAATGCCTGCCGAAAAGCAAACGTTGTAGATGTCGTTTATATCCTCTTCAAAATCTCCCATTTCATCGATTAACACATAATCCAGCATATACCTCAACCCATAAGTAGCCCTCGTGTAAAAACTAACTCTTGAGTTATCGAAAACACTTATTCCCAATACCAATCCCGTATCGAAATGCCTGTATGTTTTCATTCCCTGCTTGATACTCGTTGACATCAATTGGCTTAGTTCAATCCCGCCCTGAACCGAAAAAAACGAATGTGGCGTATAATTTACTAAAACCGGTAATGTCAGGTAATTAAAACGAAAAGTGTAATCTTCGGCAAAGCTTTGCAGATAACCTTTTTGCGAGAAAATCACTTCGTTTGTAAGGGACAATTTTTCGAGGCTTTTTATCGGATAATACTGAACACTTACCCCAAAATGATAAGCAGTAAGACCATTCTTGCTCTCCAACGAAACATCGCTTCGTACATTGCTAAAATTAACACCCCCGATTACTGCAATTTGTGCCTCGGTTTTCAACACAAAAACAAAGAACAACCAACACAACGCAAACAGCTTAAAAAACAGCGTTGGAGATTTACAGGAGACAATTTTGGGAAATTTCATAATTCAGGTTATTGATTTATTAGCAGATGATAAATACAAGCCGATGGTTGCGTTGATTGATAAAACAAGAACAATAATTGAAAATAGAGTTTTTTATCACCAGCTATCTTTTACAAACTAAACCTGGTAATAAGAATCGTGCCTTGTCTTGAAACAAAGCGCAAATCAGCCAATAACTTGACCGATCTCAATATCAATGAATGGGTTCATCAAAACACCTTTTCCCCTCCAATCCAGGTACTTTCCACTTTTGCATTCAGCACTTGTTTGGGCGATGCCGTCATTAAGTCGGTATCGAGTACCACAAAATCGGCATATTTACCGGGTTCGAGGCTTCCTTTTTCATTTTCTTCAAACGATGCTTTTGCGGCCCAGATGCTCATAGAGCGCAGCGTTTGTTCGCGTGTCAAGCCTTCGGCGATGTGCCAGCCGCCTTCGGGCGAACCTTCGTGATCGGTACGAAAAACCGAGGAATAGAAGGTAAACAGCGGCTCAATGTTCTCCACCGGGAAATCGGTTCCATTGGGCAGCCAGCCGTTTTGCTGAAGCAATGTCTGGTACGCATAAGCACCTTTGATCCGTTCCGGGCCCAGTCGATCTTCCGCCCATGGCATATCGGAAGTACAATGCGTTGCCTGAATGGAAGGAACGATGGAATACTGCCCGAATTTTTCAAAATCATCCGGGTTTACAATCTGTGAGTGCTCAATGCGCCAGCGACGGTCATTTTTTCCTTTTAAATACTTTGCATAGGTATCCAGCACCAGGCGGTTTCCGCCATCGCCAATGGCATGGGTGGCAACCATGTAGTTGTTATCGTAAGCCAACCGGCATATGCTGTCGTAAAATTCCTGCGGCTCTATCTGAAGTCCGCTGTTCCCGGGATCATCCGAATAATCAGCTAAAAGTAAGGCACCCCGCGATCCAAGTGCGCCATCCGCATAAATTTTAATCGTGTTTACCAACAAGCGGTCGGTTTTGTAAGCTCCTTTTTTTACAAAATATTCGAAGTTTTCCTGTGTTGGGTCCAGCATTGCATTGATTCGCATTTTCAAAACACCTGCTTTTTGCATTTCATCCATCAGCAAAATGGTATTTTTCCCCAGGCCGCAATCGGTAACCGAAGTAAGTCCCGCTTCAAAACAATTCTTTTGGGCGGCCAGCAAGCCTTTCTCCTGCTGTTCAGGAGTTATATCAGGAACAAGACGAAATACCAATCCCATGGCATTGTCGATTAAAATCCCGCTGGGTTCTCCGTTTTTCAACAGAACTTCTCCCCCCATTACTTTCGAAGAAGCAGTTACTCCGGCCATTTCAAGTGCTTTTGAGTTGCACCATCCGGCATGTCCGTCAACGCGAACCAGGTAAACCGGCGTGTTGGGAAACAGCTCATCCAGCTTTGTTTTGTCCGGAAATTGCTTTTCTTCCCAGTCGTTCTGATCCCAGCTCCGGCCTAAAATCCATTCCCCTCCAAACTTTTCGTAATGGGTTTTTAAGCGTTCGTAAATTTCTTCCGGGCTTTGGGTGCCGCGTAAATCGGCATATTGTGTCAGGTTACTTCCATAGCCGTTAAAATGGCAATGCGCATCGTTGAAACCGGGATACACAAACTTTCCTTTCAGATCAAGGGTGGTTTGGCCTTCGTATTTCGAACGTATTTCCTCTGAAGTCCCAACTGCCACTACTTTTCCCTGGTCCACCGCCATGGCTTCTGCAGTGGTAAAATCTTCATTGATGGAATAAACCGTAGCATTGGTTAAAACCAGGTCTACTTTTTCTTTGGTGGTACAGCTGATCATAAAAAACAGTATTACTAAAATCGGAACTAATCTTTTCATTACCTAGGTGTTGAGTTTCAGCAAATGTATGGATTAAAGAGCTATTCTAAAACATACACAAGTTACTGTTCAGCTGAATATTATTTATAACTTTACCCACTGATAGAAAAGACAAAGGAAAATGTTTACAGTCGGAATATTTACAACCCATATCCCCTACCTGGCTTTCCTGCTTTTCTATGCCTATTTTCTTCTTTTTGGTGTGAACGAGGCCAGCAACGGCAACATCCGTGTAAGCGAAAACTCACAAGAGGTTGAATTTAATCTGAATACACAGCACACGGTTTACCTTTCAGACCTGGTTTATCACTTCGACACTCAATACGAAAAAACAGAAGAAACCGAGCTTCCGCAACTATTTCAAAAATTCCACTGGAAGAGCTGGTTCAAACATACCTTGTACCAACAAGACCCCGGTCAGGGGCATTTCTTCTGTCGTCCCCCTCCGGTAGCGGCCTAGCCAATACCTGAAAGTTATCTGTTTCCCTATTTCGGGGGAAGAATTTGCATCAACAATTTTGAAACCACATGAAGAAAACCGCAATGCTTTTGGCGGCAGTACTGATCAGTATTACTGCTGCAAAAGCACAAAAAAAAGCTATTCAAGACTCCATCAAACACTACCAGTTAGAGGACATTGAAATAAAATCGCCTAAATACAACCGCAATGTATTTGAGATTCCGGCTGCTGCCACAATGGTGCCCGAACGCTTGATTGAGAATAACAAAATTCAGAACCTGACCGATATTTCGGCAGTGGTTCCCAACTTTTTTATGCCCGATTATGGCTCCAAACTTACTTCACCGGTTTACATCCGGGGAGTTGGTAACCGGATCAACACACCGTCGGTAGGCCTTTATGTTGACGGCATTCCCTATTTTGAGAAATCAGCTTTCAATTTTGATTTCTTTGATGTGGAGCGTATCGAAGTATTGCGTGGCCCACAGGGAACACTGTACGGAAGAAACGCCATGGGAGGTTTGATCAACGTTATCACCAACCAACCCGGCAATAAACGACGCACCAGTGTTGCTGCCGATTACGGAAATTTTAACCAGATCAATGCGCAGGTTTCGCACAACCAGCCGATCAGCAAAAGCCTGGCTGTGTTGGGTAACTTAAGTATCCGTGACAACGAAGGCTTTTTTACCAACCATTTTAACAACACAAAAGTGGATGCTCTTGAGAGTTATTCCGGCCGGTTAAAACTTGCCTATAATCCGCTAAAAAATTTCCAGGTTAGCGGTAATATTCAGTATGAAGACAGTAAACAAATCGGCTATCCTTACGCTGTGTTTAATGATTCAACCAACCAGGCCGGAAATGTTAATTATGACCACGAAAGCGTGTACAACCGAAAAATGTTGTCGACAGGTGTCAACTTAAGTTATGCCAGTGAACAATACCTGTTTACAGCTACCACAAGTTATCAATCGGTGGACGACTTTCAGGATATTGACCAGGACTTTACTCCGCAATCGCTCTTTTTTGTTACGCAGGATCAAAAACAACACATGTTTTCTCAGGAATACAACCTGCGCTCGAATGGAGACAAATTGTACAACTGGTTGTTTGGCATATTCTCGTTCAAACAGGTACAAGATAAGTCGGTTACGGTAGAATATGGACAAGATGGCATAGCAGCCTACCGACTCCCGTATTCGGAATATTATTACACCAAGAGCTATGACAATATCAATTCAGGCGTTGCTTTTTTTCATCAATCAACATTTGATTACGGAGGGCTCTCGTTTACGATAGGATTGCGCGCCGATTTTGAAAAAGCCACGTTGGATTATGTTTACGACAAATTCCCAAACGGTGTACTTAAACCGGTCGAAACGTTTAACAGCTCAATGGATTTCTTTGAAATTCTTCCGCGATTTGCGCTTAAGTACAGCATATCCGAATACTTTGTTCCGTATGCAACCGTTGCAAAAGGGTATAACTCAGGAGGCTTTAATTCTACCTTTGAGCGTGACGAAGATCGCTCGTTCGAACCCGAACATTCGTGGAACTACGAAGCGGGGATCAAAGCAAAATGGTTGCAACAGAGAGTATATGCCAACCTGGCTTTCTTTTACATTGACTGGACCAACCAGCAAATTTATCAGACCGTACCGAGCGGAACCGGTTCGATGTTGACAAACGCAGGTAAATCAGAAAGCAAAGGCGTTGAATTTGAAATAAAAGCGTTGCCGGCCAAGCACCTCGAAACCTGGTTTAATTTTGGATATAACCACGCCAAATTCATCGACTATGTAAAAGATGAAGACGAGGATTACAGTGGAAATTACATTCCCTATGTTCCCCGGTTCTCTTTTAACGTAGGGGGTAACTACTCGCTCGAACTCAATAAAACATGGCTCGACCGGGTGCGTTTTCACCTTACCTACAACGGTTTTGGCAAGCATTACTGGAAAGAAACCAACGAAGCTTACCAGTCGTACTACGGCTTACTGAACCACCGCATCAGTTTCGAAAAAAAGAATGTAACACTGTCATTCTGGGGTAAAAATATTTTAGATAGTCATTACAATTCTTTCTATTTTCAGGCACTGGGACATTCGTATGCGCAAATCGGGAAACCGGCAACCATGGGACTGAACCTGAAAGTTGTATTCTAGCAGGCAGATGAAGAAAAATGAACTGAACAAATACGGCACCCTGCTGAGCCTCTACCTGGCACAGTCGATCCCGATGAGTTTTTTCTCGACGGTGATCCCTGTGATCATGCGCATGGAAAACTACTCACTGGAGTCGATCGGTTACATCCAGTTGATCAAGCTTCCATGGATTTTAAAACTGCTTTGGGCACCTCTGGTTGATTTCACCAGCAAAACCAAAGCCCAGTACCGGCGTTGGATCCTGGCTTCCGAGGTATTTTATGCAATGGTGATCGTAAGCATTGGATCGCTGAACCTGGCCACCGATTTTATTACTATTATAGTGCTGATGGTGATTGCCTTTACGGCATCAGCCACGCAGGACATTGCCACCGATGCATTTGCCATTCTCGTTCTGAAAAAAGAAGAACGCAGCCTGGGAAACAGTATGCAATCGGCCGGCAGTTTTATCGGAACCATGTTGGGAAGCGGCGTGCTGCTGATCATCTACCACTACTGGGGTTGGCAAATGCTTTTGCACTCGCTTGGCGCCTTTGTGTTACTGGCACTCATTCCGGTAACCCTGTACAAAGTGCGAAAAGACAAGGAAACAAGAAGCACCGGCAAAAAGGTTTCGCCGCTTGACTTTGCCTATTTCTTCAAACAAAAGAAAATTGGCGGGCACGTATTGCTGCTGTTTCTCTTTTACTCGGGAATCATCGGAATACTGACCATGGTGAAACCCTACTTTGTGGACCTGGGTTACGATGTAAAGAAAATCGGCGTCATCTCGGGAATCTTCGGAACTGCCTGCGGTGTGGCCATGACCATCCCCGCCGGAATGTTTCTCCGCCGCAGAGGAATTGTACGATCAGTCTGGTATTTTCCGGTGCTGAACCTGCTGGTGGCGGTCTATTTCTTTGGATTAACATTTACGAACCATCAACTGATATTGATTTATATCGGCGTCGCATTGCTTTGGGGAGCCTATGCAATGGCATCGGTATTTGTGTATACCATGAGTATGCAGGTGGTACGAAAGGGCCGCGAAGGAACCGACTTCACGATCCAGATCGTTATCACCCATCTTAGCAGTTTGGTAATTGCAATAATGAGTGGAAAAATCGCTGATGCAATCGGTTACCGTGGATTATTTGGTATCGAGATTGCCCTGAGCGTGATCCTTTTACTGCTTTTACCGTTTATATTCAATGTATCGTTTTACGAGCGGGAAGAAGAATAACGCTGTAAACGATTTTACTTTAAAATTTCAGATTATGCAGATCGATCAAAAACTTATTCAGAAATACAATACTCCGGTACCGAGGTACACGAGTTATCCTCCTGCCAATTTTTTTACTCCTGATTTTACCGCAGATGATTACATCCGGATTCTGGAGCGTTCAAACGATGAAAATCCGCAGAACATCTCGATTTATATTCACATTCCGTTTTGCCCGAAAATTTGTTATTACTGTGGCTGTAACACCCATTTAACAAAAGATCAGGATAAAATGCGGCGGTATGTAGATGCGGTGAAAAAAGAGATCCTGATGGTAAAAAGCTACCTCGATCCTAACAGAAAAGTATCGCAGGTTCACTGGGGTGGCGGAACACCCAATTCATTACCGGTGGGAATGATCGACGAGATCATGCAGGTAATTCACGACAATTTTATTTTTATAGACAAAGCCGAAATTGCCATGGAGTGCCACCCGGCCATGCTCGATGAAGAGTTTATTGAAAGGCTGGTGGCCATGAAATTCAACCGTTTCAGCCTAGGTATTCAGGATTTTGATCAGAAAGTGCTGGACAACGTCAACCGCGACGGGTCCATCATTCCGGTGGAAGAACTGGTGGCCATGATCCGGAAACACCCCAATACGGGCATTAACCTCGACTTTATTTACGGACTTCCTTTCCAGGATGTGGATTCGTTTGCCAAAACCATTGAACGGGCCATCGAAATATCGCCCGACCGTTTGGTAACTTTCTCCTACGCGCATGTTCCGTGGGTACGCAAAGCACAGAAAATACTCGAAGCCAAAGGGCTTCCGTCAGCCAGCAAAAAGCTTGATATGTTTGAAAAAGGCTATCAGCTGCTTACCCAAAACGGCTACGAAGCCATTGGTCTGGACCATTATGCCAAACCCGACGACGAGTTGGCCATCGCTTTTAACAGCAAAAAACTTCACCGTAATTTCCAGGGCTACTGTACCCGCGAAACTACCGGCCAGGTGTATGCTTTTGGAGCTACCGGCATCAGCCAGCTAGAAAGTGCTTATGCTCAGAACATAAAAGACACCAATACATACGTTGATCAGATCAACAAAGGAAAATTCACGGTTGAAAAAGGCTATGAACTCACTCAACGTGAGAAAATAATCCGCCATGTGATCAACGAAGTAATGTGTAATTACTATATTTCATGGAAAGAAACGGAACAGGTTTTTGGCGTTACCGTCGATGAAATCAAAAAGGCAATCAGTTACGAAGAAGAATCACTGGGGGCATTTGCAGAAGAAGGATTGCTGATTTTTAACAACGACGAAATTACGGTACCCGATCGCGGAAAGTTTTTTGTGAGAAACATTGCCGCCAACCTCGATCCGAACTTAAAAAATGCAACACAGAAATTCTCAAGAGCCCTGTAAGGTGAACAAAGAAAATGTTAAAATAGCCATTATCGGCGCCGGGTTAACCGGGTTAACCACCGCTTTCTACCTCAAAAAGAACGGTGTTAACTTTCATGTTTTTGAAAAAGACGATCGTCCGGGAGGAGTTATCCGAACCAATCAGCAGGATGGTTTTGTATTTGAATCGGGACCGAATACCGGTGCTTTGGGCCAACCCGAAGCTGCCGAGCTTTTTGAAGACCTGAAAGACGACTGCACGCTGGAAGTAGCCAACGAATCGGCCAAGGCCCGCTGGATCTGGCTAAACGGGAAATGGCGCGTTATTCCTTCGGGTTTGATCGGCGGTATAACCACTCCCCTCTTTACCTTTGGTGACAAACTTCGTATTTTGGGCGAGCCTTTCCGAAAACCGGGCACCAATCCCGATGAAACCATCGCTGAAATGGTGCGCCGACGCATGGGAAAAAGCTTTCTCAGAAATGCAGTCGATCCCTTTTTATCGGGGGTTTATGCCGGCGATCCGGAAAAACTGATCACCCGTTTTGCACTGCCCAAACTTTACAACCTCGAACAAAACTATGGCAGTTTTATTGGCGGAAGCATCAAAAAAGCCAAGGAGCCCAAAACAGAACGCGAAAAGAAAGCTACCAAGGTTGTTTTTTCGGCTGAAGGTGGTTTGGAAAACCTGGTAAAAGCGCTTGTAAAAAATATTGGCGAAGAAAACATCAGCCTGAATTGTAAAAACCTGGAAGTAAAAAAACAGGAAGGTGAAAATTCCTATCAGCTCGGTGAAGAAACATTTACCCACGTAATTTCTACGGTTGGAGCGTATGGGCTGCAGAATTTGTTCCCTTTCCTTCCGGCCGAAAAAGTCAACGAAATCAACCAGATGAAATATGCGAAAGTAACGCAGGTTTCGCTGGGATTTAAAAAATGGGAGGGTCTTCCGATCAGATCGTTCGGTGGACTGGTGCCTTCCGCTGAAAAACGACAGGTATTGGGAATCTTATTCCTTTCTTCGTTTTTGAAAAACCGTGCCCCCGAAGGCGGCGCCATGTTGTCGGTATTTATGGGCGGTATTCGCAAACCCGAATTGTTTGACCTGAGCGACGAAGAACTGTTAAAAGTTGCTGAGCAGGAAGTTACCGAAATGATGGGACTCAAGACATTCAATCCCGATGTATGCCGTATTTTCCGTTACCAACATGCCATTCCGCAATACAGTTTTGAAAGCGAACAAAAACTGGCAGCCATTTCTGCGCTCGAAAAGGAATTCCCGGGTGTAATACTGGCCGGAAACATTCGCGACGGAATCGGAATGGCCGACCGCATCAAACAAGGCCGCATCATTGCTGATCAATTTTCAACCAACTGATATGAACAAGTCGAACACAGCTGTTTTGCTGGTAAATGTAGGTAGCCCAGATGCACCTACCAAACCGGCAGTACGTCGTTACCTCACTCAATTTCTGAACGATAAACGGGTGATAGACATTCCGTGGCTAACGAGGAAAATACTCGTAAACCTGATCATCATTCCTTTCAGAGTTAAAAAATCGACACAATTGTACCTGCGGCTTTGGACCAAAAAAGGTTCGCCACTTATTTACCTGTCCAAAGAATTGCAGGAAAAGTTGCAGGATAAATTGGGTGAAAAAGCCGATGTTTTTTTAGGCATGCGATACGGAAACCCGGGGTATAAGCAGGCGCTTCTTCAAATTCAGAAAGAAGGATATAAAAAGTTGATCGTTTTGCCGCTTTTCCCGCAACATGCGCTTTCGACCACTGAAACGGCTTTTGTGGCTGTTGAAGACTACATTCAGAAAAAGAAAATAAATATCGAGGTGGTCCGGATCGGACAATTCTTCCGGAATCCGGGCTTTATAAAAGCTTTTGCTGAACAGGCGCAGAAATACGATCCGAAGAGTTTCGATTTTGTACTTTTCTCCTACCATGGTCTGCCCAACCGTCAGGATGAAAAGAGTCAACCCGATGAACAACCTGCCGGTGAAACCTATGCTTACAGCCGGGCCTGTTGCGAAACAACCCAACTGATTGCCAACGAAATGGGTCTGAAAGACGATGAATATACCATTGGATTTCAATCGCGGCTTTCCAAAAACTGGCTCACTCCATTTTCGGATGAAGTACTCGACCGAAAACTTCAGGAAGGAAAAAAGAGAATACTGGTGCTTGCGCCGGCTTTTGTAACCGACTGCCTGGAAACCATTGTTGAGATTGAACACGATTACAACCGTGAATTCAAACAAAAAGGTGGAGAAAAAGTGCAGCTGGTGGAAAGTTTAAATACACATGACCGCTGGGTGGATACACTGTGCGAACTGATTGAAGCAAAACTTGATTAGCAGATGACCGGTTTCCTGAACATTCTTCTGTTTCAACTATATCCCGAAGAGCTTTGGATCCGTGTTTTATTAACCTGTCTTGCTACTTTTGCGGTTAACCTGCCTTTTGGATATATGCGAGGAAAGTTCAGGAAACTCTCTTTCTGGTGGTTTTTCTTTATTCATTTGCCGGTTCCGCTGATTATACTTATCCGGAAATTTTTTGGTCTGTCGCTGACCTGGGAACTGGCCCCCTTTCTGATCGGAAGTTTTTTTCTTGGGCAATTTGTCGGGCGAAAAATCTATTCCAAATGGCCCTGGAAAGACACCAAAACATCAGCTTAACCTACTTGCCAAAGAACTACCTTACCACCACTGTTTTTATGTTGGTGAATTCTTTAATGCCATGTACCGATAACTCCCGTCCAAAACCGCTGGTTTTTATGCCACCGAAAGGTAGCCGTGGATCAGACTTCACAAAATCGTTCACAAAACAGGCACCCGCTTCAAGGCGCATTTCTGCGATATTTTCGCCCTTTGATGTGTTGGCGGTGAAGATAGCCGCCCCTAAGCCAAATTCGGTGTCATTGGCCACTTTAACGGCTTCCTGAAGGTCTTTTACTTTTATCACCGAAGCCACCGGCCCAAAAAGCTCCTCGTCATATGCCGGCATTCCGGGTTTTAAATTCTCCAGAATAGTGGGTGGGTAAAAAGCGCCTTTTATGCGGGGAATCTCGCCTCCGATGATCACTTCAGCACCTTTTTCAACCGAGGCCACTACCTGCTGATGCAATTCGTCGCGCAAATCGAACCGGGCCATGGGACCCATCGTTGTGTCTTCATCAAAGGGATCACCAAATACGGCCTCACTCATTTCGTGCGTAAACAACTCCAGGAAATGGGCATAAACCTTTTCTTCCACGATAAAGCGTTTGGCGCCAATACAGCTTTGCCCGGCATTTAACAGCCTTCCTTTGGCGCATTTTTGCGCCGCATACTCCATGTCGGCATCTTCCAGAATAATGTACGGATCGCTGCCTCCCAGTTCGAGCAGACATTTTTTAAGTTCCGATCCGGCGATGGCAGCCACACTTTTACCGGCAGGCGTACTTCCGGTTAAGCTAACCGCCTTTATGGCTTTATGACGAATTACCTTTTCAACCTGCTTGCTACCGATCAACAGTGTACGAAAAACGTTCTCAGGGAAACCGGCTTCACGAAACAATTCTTCGATGGCAATGGCACACCCCGGCACGTTGCTGGCGTGTTTCAGTACTGCTGTGTTCCCAGCCATCAGTGTTGGCGCAGCAAAGCGAAATACCTGCCAAAACGGAAAGTTCCAGGGCATAATTCCCAAAACAGTTCCGATGGGCTGATACGAAACATATGATTTGGATGCTTCTGTGGGAATCGGTTCATTCTCCAGAAAACTTTCGGCATTTGCTGCATAATAATCACAAGCCCAGGCACACTTGTCAATCTCGGCCATTCCTTCCTGTTTCACCTTGCCCATTTCAAGCGCCATCAGAAATGCCAGTTCTTCTCTTTTCGATTTCAACAGACTCGATAAATTTTGCATCAGCTGGCTTCGAAACATAAACGAAGTACTTCTCCAATGGTGCCAGGTTTTATCTACGGCATTGATTATTTTTTCTGTCCCCTCGCTGGTATGAGCTTCATACGATTTTACCACTTCGCCAGTGGTTGGATTGACCGATTGTAGCATAGTGAATGTTTGTTAATCAAAAAACTAAATTACAAAAAATAACCGGTGTGCAGCCCGTTTGCGTTCACCGGTATTTTTTGTTTTCAGGTTTAGCAAGAAGAAAATGAATCCCTAAAAAAACAGAGCTTTCACTAACACTCCTTGCAACTCATTGTATCAGTTTATTTTACCTCCATCCATTCCTAAAACAAAGTTGCTCAAAGTGGCTTTTAGCACCACATTTTCGTAGCCTGGTTTTAAAACCGTGAGGTGTTCCGAATGTTCCGCACTGCCAATATAACCATAGCCATTGGTGGTTCGGGCCCACCCTTTTAAACGAAACTGATAGGCGCAGGTAACAGGCGGCACCCACTCCCCGCTTCCGGGAACCGGAAGGTTAACAACACCTGTCCAATTTCCTGAACCAGGGTAACTTTGCGAGTGAATAACCGTACTTTGATTGCTCCCGTAGTGCGCCGACAAGCTGAACAAGCGCAGGTTCCCTTCAACATCGTTTGCCGTAATATTGAATTTTAGCCCATCGGTATCGCTGGTTAGTTTTACGATGGAACAAGCCGATTTTTGTACTCCGTTGTGGGTAATACTGTTGATATTCAGCTCCGGCAAATTATTGTCGATGTACAAAGTCAGCAATTCGGTATCTCCCGAATAAGAATCCACATCGATACGAAATTGATGGATCCCGGCATTCATCCCCACCGTATTGAACTGAATCAGCAAATCATCGATGGAATAATCCACGCTGGTATTCGGAATGGTGTACTTGTCGTCGGTATCCGGCCCGAAATGCCGCAACACATACTGACTGGTCGCATTGTCCCACTGGTAATTCTTCCAAGAGCTCAATAAAGGCGTAAAAGTACCCGAAGTCCCTTCGCGGTGCAGAACTTTGTACTTACGCCCCGACAGCCCCGCCAGCGTGGTGCGATTGCCAATTATATTCAGTGTTCCACCAAAGGCTGCATTTTCAACATACGGATGATAACCGGAGGCTGTGGTCGCCCGGCCCGAAACGATCTTGTCGTAAGGAATTAAACCTACCCCGCCAAAAACAGTTCCCATCGAGCCGCCCGGGAACATTCTTTTTTTCGAGAGAAATAAATAATGAAGGTTGGTAAAAGCGGTGTAAAAATTAGCAGGTTCGTTGTGGGTAAAACCCGGTGTGGTGGAAGCCACGCGAAAACCAAAGCGCGTATACGGAAACCAACTGCCAAGCGAAACATCCAGATCGGATAAAAGAAACTGCATTTTCCAGATTCGGTGCGGCGTATCTGAGTTAGGAGACGGCCCGAATTCGACCCTGCACATCGAAGGGCTTGTTTCATTTACCAAACCGGTCCAGCGCCCGGCACCGAGATAATACTGACGTCCCATTTTATTGGGGTTCCCCGGATACAAACCGTAGTTTACATCGTAATTCGGGGTAATGGCTGCGTTCCGGTTACGGTCGAAGGTAAACCAAAAGTAATCCCCGGTACCCGCATCATTTCCCTGATCGGCTGTCAGGTCAAGCGCAACGTACAAAAACTCGGCATTGTTTTTTACCAATACCTTTCCTTTTGGCGTATCCATTACTCCCGCATCAGTCCACAAGGAACTGTTAATGGAATCATCCAAATTAATGGGCATATCAACCCATGTACTTAACAATGTACTCATGATATTCAATTTTTGGGTTAAACAAATACTTTCAAAACCATGTGTTTAAATGATTTTGAAAAATTTAATGGTACCTACAAGTTAGGGGTTTTGGGAGTAAAATCATAACCGAAAAACATCCAATTAGTCTGTTTATCATATTGTTGAGACAAATTTTATCAAATTACACAGCAGTTTCCCGGAAGTCATTTTGAGTAAAAGCGCTCCTGCACTGTATTTCCCGCAAGGGATTAAAAAAGCATTTTAAACGAAGGTTTTATTGCTTTTTTTGGGAACCTGCAAAAAAAAGTTGACAAGTGCCGGGCAACAAAAAAGCAACCTTCACTGAAGATTGCTTTCTGTTTATTTTGATCAAGCACTGTTCTTATTCCACAATTCTGATCTCACTTTCCACATCCATGGCTTTTTGGTAGGCAGCAGTTACTCCGCAATACTTTTCTTCGGATAATTTCACTGCTTTTTCCAGTTTTTCCAAGGGTAAATTTTTTCCTTTAAACTGGTAGATCACCTTCATTTTGTAATAACGTTTGGGGTGCTCTTCGGTAACATCAGCTTCCACAATTACATTGAAAGCTTCCACCTCCACTTTCATTTTTTTCAGAATCATAATTACATCCACCCCGGTACAACCAGCCAAAGCCGTGAGCATTAACTTCTTGGGACGTGGTCCCAGATCGCTGCCTCCCGCTTCTTCCGTAGCATCTACAATCACTTTGTGTCCATCCATATCACCTTCGAAAGCGAGTTTATCAGTCCACGCCATATCGACAACATGCTTCATAACATCCTAATTTTAAAATACTTTTATTTTACTTTGCAACAAATATACAACATACAACTATCTATATAAATAGTTTTTCGAATAAAGCAGATAATTGTATTTTTATCGTCATTAAGAGAGAGCTGAATTTAATTTTATTCTAAAAACCTAAAATGAGAAGTGCAGTTAAAAGGCCATCGGATGCTGAATCGGATTTGAGTGGATTTCAGTTATTTAAAAAACTGACTGAGGATGAGTTCAACCGTTTGAACTTTGAAAAAACTTGTTCGCTCTACAAAAAAGGAACCATCATTTACCGCGAAGGAAGCAGATTAACAGGGTTTTTCTGTGTTACGCGCGGCATCATCAAAGTGTACAAAACAGGTATTGATGGCAAGGAACAGATCATTCGCTTTGCCAAAAAAGGCGAGATCATTGCTTACCGTTCGTTACTGAGCCAGGAACTGGCCTGTACAACCGCCAAAGTGATTGATGAAGCGGCGCTTTGCCACATTCCGTATCAAACACTGTTGTACCTGATCCAAAGCAACTGGCAGTTTTCGCACCACATGCTGCAGATTGTTTGCCGCGAATTACGCGAAGCCAACGATTACATTACCGACATTGCTCAAAAGACAGTTCGCGAACGCCTGGCAGAAGTCTTGTTGTTGCTGAAAGAGAATTTTGACCTCGATCATCACAATACGCTTCAGATTTCGCTCACCCGCGAAGAACTGGCCAACATGGTTGGTACGGCCACTGAATCGGTTATCAGGCTGCTATCTGAATTCAAAAACGACAAACTCATCGAGTTACAGGGACGAAAGATCAAATTTCTCGACATCCCGTCGCTTACAAGAGTGGCTAATTTATAAAATCAGCATAAACAGAAACCGGCCACAAGCCGGTTTTTTATTACCCAAAAATCAACTTCAAACCAATCAATAATGGAATTCCGCACACTTGAAAACCTTGGTATTCATGAACTGACCGACCTCTTCAACCGCGCTTTCGAAGAGTATTTTGTAAAGGTAAATCTCACCCCCGAAATACTCGCCGGGAAAATCATGTCGGAAGATATTCTGCCCGATCATTCGATGGGAATTTTTGAAGAAGGTAAACCCGTTGGTTTTATGCTGCATGCCATCCGGCAAGTGAATAACGAAACCATTGCCTACAACGCAGCCACAGGTGTTTTAAAGGACTACAGAGGGCAAAAAGCCACTCCTAAAATGTACGAACAGCTGATTCCCCTACTCCGCAAAAAGAAGGTTACCAAAATAGAACTGGAGGTGATCAGTGAAAACACTCCTGCCATCAAATCGTACACTTCGGCCGGTTTTAAAAAGGTAACAAAACTCGAATGTTTTAAAGGAAAACCAGATGCAGTGGAGATAAACAATGCGGTGGAGATTCATGAAATGCCTGCTCCCGATTTTAGCATCCTGGATACTTTCAGAAGTTGGGAACCTACCTGGCAAAATACTTCGGAAACCATTCGCAAACTTGATAATGTTACCGTTTACGGCGCTTACCTGAACAATGAGTTGACGGCTTACCTGGCCGGAGACCTTCAGCGGGCCCGGATATTGCAATTTGCTGTGGCACCAAAATTAAGGCGTCAGAAAATAGGAAGCACTTTGTTTCGTTCTTTTTATGAGAAAGCCGGAAGTGAGATCAACACGAACAATGTGAACGATCCGAGTGGGGAAACTCAGCTTTTCCTGGAAAAAACCGGCCTGCAACACTTTCTTTCTCAATACAAAATGGAACTGCAATTAAACGCGCAACAGCTATGAAATTCTTTGGAATAAAAATGGACAAACGCACCTTCATCCGGTGGAAAATCTATATCGATCGTGCGCGGATGTATATCAATTACACCAGCTTTATAATGATCGTATTTATGTTTTTAAATGATTTAAAAGACGAAACCATTCGAAACTTTCTGGATGAAAACAAATGGGTCACTTACCCGGTAATGATGGTGGGATTTGTGGTTTTCTCTTTAATACTCGGCCGCTTTGACACCAAGCTGGGTTTGCGAAAAGAAGAAATGCGCAATGCCGCAGTTGAAAACCCGGTAACCATGGAAATGCTGGAAAATCTGAGGGAGATCAATGCAAAACTGAACGAAAAGAAATAACTACCGGACAATCCAGTCTTCGGGGTCCATTTTCTGGCTTTCGTGCCAAATCTGAAATTTAAGGATGGTTTTGTTGTCATCGTCAAAATCGGTGAAAACCGTTCCAATCACTTGCTTGGTGCTCACTTTATCGCCTTTTTTAACCACTACCTCGCGCAGGTTGGAGTAAACCGAAAGATAACTCCCATGCCGGATAATAACGGCCGTATTTCCGCCCGAAATGCCAAAAACACGGGTTACTTCGCCACTGAATATGGCACGTACTTTTGAACCCGCTTCGGTAGCAATATTCACCCCGTTGTTTCGCACCTGCACGTTGGTAAGTACCGGGTGCTGGTGAACCCCAAAATGCTCCACAATGATTCCCCGTTCCACCGGCCAGGGCAGGCGCTTCTTGTTTTGTTCGAAATTGCTGCCGATCAGCTTTTGTTCGGGAGTAAGTGCAAAACCCGAGCCTCCGCTTTCTTTGCTTTTGCGGGCTTCTTCTTCAATAATCCGCTGAATTTCGCGTTCGAGTTGCTGTTCTATTTTTCGCTGTTGCTGAAGCCGTTTTTCGAGGTTTCTTTTCTGGTCTTTCAACTCCTTTAGTTCCTGGTTTTGCTGGCCCTGTTCTTTTGAAAGTTGCTGCCTTTCCTCCCTGGTTTGCCCCACCAGCTGTTGTTTTACTGCCTTTTGTTCTTCCAGCTTTTTAATGCTTCCGTTCAATACTTCCTGAACCGACCCGATCATTTCAACCTGGTTTTTCCGGTAATCAGAATACCGGCGCGTGTACAAAAGCCGGCGGTAGGCCTGGTTAAAGTTTTCGGCCGACAACATAAACAAAAGAACATCTCCGCTGTGTCGGTTTTTGTAAGCCAGCCGGATCATTTCCGCATATTCTTCCTTTAAATTTTTGAGATCGTCCTCCAGCATATCCACTGCCAAAACGTTGTTCGAAATAAACTCGTCGTACAAGCGTATTTCGCCGTTAATAGCGTCAATAAGAGAGTTTCGCTGGCGTATTTTACTGTTTAGCAGGTTTAGTTTGGTAAGCGATGATTTTTCGTTTTTTTGGGCTTCCTGAAGCAAACGGGAAGTGTATTCAATCTCCCTGGCTGCATCTTCTTTTTGCTTTTGCAGTTCGGAAATCGATTGTGTGAAACCTACCAGAGGAATCAGAAAAACAATCCATGTGAATACGAAATACTTCATCCCAAAATCGTTTTCACGAATGTAAATGAAACAAGCTTAATTTACACGGATTTCCTCGTATTTTTCCGGTATTTTGATGCTAAACGAAGTGATTTCTTCGGTTGAAAAACCGCTCATTTTCAGCGACACCGAAACTTTATCCACTTCCGATTGAAAACTCATATCGATAGCTCCCGGATACTCTTTCCCATTTACCTCCGTAAATTCATCAAACGTCATAAACACGTTACGATTGTTGGTTTTGTCAAATATTTCGAGTTTTTTGAGGGAATAATGCACCGGATCAAAAAACATCCGTTGCAGGATAAGCGCTTCCACATCAAGGCGTTTCAGGCGGCGGTCGATCTTCTGCGGCCTTTTGTTTTCCATCTTAAAGATCTTCCTGTTTTTCTCCGACTGAAGAACATACATCCCTGATTCAATAAAGGAATCAAAGGTTTTGTAATCGTCACGCGGGTCGTCGCGATAGGAAAAAACATTGTTGAAAATGATGTTTTGAATGGTGGCAAAGTTGATGTCCATATTCAAAAAATCGCTGATAAATGAATAATCGTCCACAAAATAATTGTGATCGATGTAATTCACATATTTAACGCTGTCGGGAGTAAGCAGCACCCTACCCACCGGAATATTGAGCTTACTGATCGCTACCAGAATCTGCTCATCTTTCTTCGACCTCAGGTTAATTCGAAACGATGATTTATTCTCGGAACTGGAAAACTGGCAGCTGATTCGTTTAATCGTCAGGTACTCGTAATCAAACGCATTCTCTTCAATGTTTTTCAACAAACGATTGGTGCCCATTGGTTTAATGGCCGTTCTAACCACTTCACGCGGGGCCTTACAGGCACTTGCTCCAATCAAAAACAGAAAAAAAACAATAAGTGGAAATTTAAACAAGGAACGTTTTCCCATTTTCTATTCTTCAATATATTTTTGTTCCTTTATTTTACGCAGCAGAACCTCCGAATCTCCTCCGAAATTCTTTGCTTTTTCCCAATAGGCTTTGGCTTCATCCAGCTTTTTAAGCATAAACAGAATGTCGCCGTAATGTTCGAGCAGGGTTGGGTTATCCTCTCCCCCGTTTTTCAGGGCCGACTCCATGTAAAACTTAGCCAGCGTATATTCTCCTTTTTTGAACAAAACCCAGGCATGTGTATCCAGGTAAGTTGAATTATCGGGGAAGCGTTCCACTACTTTTCCACTCATCCGTTCGGCTTTATCCAGCTCTTTCCCTTCAACCGACAGGTAGTAAGCATAGTTGTTCAAAATCAGGTAATTTTCAGGATCCTGTTCCAATGCCTTGTCAAACAATTTATAAGCTTCCTCTTTTTTGTTTTGCTTGTAAATGGCTTCTCCTTTTAGCATCAGGAAGTTGGATTTCAGTTGCGGGTTCTGAATTACAAAATCCATCCCTTCGTCGGCAACTGTAACTGTTTCTTCAAACTTTTCGAGCTGAACACAGGCAATGGCATGGAAAAAGTAGCCTTGTGGCTGGTTGGGAAACAACTCCATAATTTCCTTTGTGTGTGTATACAAGCTATTCCAGTCCTGCAGATCGTTGTCGATCAGCATCACCCGTTCCCAAATCATGTAATCGTTTTTCTCGATCTCCAGCGATTTCAGCAATTCGGTTCTTGCTTCTGCCAGCTTTTGTTTTTTTAGCAGGCTTTCGGCATAAATTGTATGAACCAGCGCATCGTCCGGGTGTTTTTCCAGCAAAATAGCGATCAGTTCGTTTTCCTGCTCCTCCGTAAGTTTTGGCTGCGTATTGTTATTGGTCAGCATCATGTACAGTTGAAGCTTGGTCTGAACTTCCACCGATCCGCTTTCAAAGCCCTTTTTGGTTTCTTCAAACGATTTTTCCGTATCTCCGTTTTCGAGGTAATAATTGGCCAGGGAAAAATGCACAAAACCATTTTCGGGATCCAGTTCCTGAATTTTCTGGTAGTATTTCAAGGCATTTTCATCGTCGCCCTGACTGTGGTATAAATCGGCCAGTAAACCGTAATACTTGGCTTCTCCAGGGTTATTGTCAATCAGTTTCTGAATCTCTTCAAAAGCTTTATCTATTTTTCCCTGCGAAACATACACCTGCTGTTTGGCTACCGAAATCTGTTCGTTTATCCCGGTTTCCTTTTCCATTTTGTTGTAGGCAGCAATAGCCTCGTCGTAGCGCTCTGCACTGGCGAGCAACGCTGCATTCATGTAAATGTATTCCAGATTTTCCGGTTCTTTTTTTATCAGTTCTGCATACAAATCGGCCGCTTCTGAAAACTTGCGGGTTTGCTGGTAAATTTGAGCCAGCAATACTTTGTACCATTTATTGTCAGGATTCAGCGAAATGGCTTTCTCCAGCAACAAAGAAGCACTGGTAAAATCGTTGTTTACCGCGTGGATGTTTGCCAGCTCGAACATGGCTGCCGACGAGTTTGGATCAATCTCCAAACAGCTTGACAGCAACTGAATGGCCTTTTGCGGATTGCCAAACATCTTCTGTTTTAAGGCTTCTACAAAAAGGTATTCAAATTGTTTTTGCTGTTCTTCGGCCAGCTCATCAACGGGTTTATCTACAGCAGCTTTGACGACTTCCTGTTCGGTGACTTTTTTAGGTCCTGAACAGGAAATAAATGACGCCAACAAAAATGCAGCTCCTAATCCTTGTACTATTCTTTTCTTCATGTTAATTTTTCCCGGTGTGACCAAAGCCACCCGCTCCTCTTTCTGTTTCCTCCAGCACTTCTACCAAATCCCATTCCACAGTTTCGTGGCTCGAAATTACCATCTGACAGATTCGTTCACCGTTCTCTATAACAAAATCTTCCTGCGACAAGTTGATCAAAATGACGCCTATTTCACCCCGGTAATCCGCATCGATTGTTCCGGGCGTATTCAAAACCGTTATTCCCTTTTTAAGGGCCAGTCCGCTTCGGGGACGTACCTGTGCTTCGTAACCTTCGGGTAGTTCGATAAACAGGCCCGTTGGAACCAAAGCTCTTTGTAAGGGTTTTAAAGTTACCGGCTGATCGAGATTCGCGCGTAAATCCATTCCGGCAGAAAGTTTTGTACTGTAAGCCGGCAGCTCATTCCTCGATTTATTGACAATTTTTACTTGCATGCAATCTGATTTTCAAAGAACCGCAAAGATAGATAAATAATGCCACCCACCTTTGCTTTTATCAATATTTTTCAGACAGAATGCGAATTCAACTTATTGGTTGACAATCAAATAATCATCAGGTCGGTCATTATCTCGTCCGAAACAAACAGACCTTTCCGGGGTAAAGTGACCCGGTCGTTTTCCAGGTTTACCAACCCGGCGTCAACATATTTTTTTAACTGCGTTAGAAAATAGCTTTTCATTTCTTCTCCAAAAAGCTCATTAATAGCCGTTAACGAAACTCCCCATTTGGTTCGGATGCGGGTCAAAATGTATTCGTTGTAGCGGTCATTTTCACTTAGTATTTCTTCCTCGGAAAAGGCTAATCCGTTGTCGATGGCCTTGATATACGATTCGACATGTGAAGTGTTCCACCGGCGCGATTGCTGGTCAAAAGAATGTGCTGAAGGCCCTAAACCCAGGTATTTTTTCCCTTGCCAGTACGAAGTATTGTGCTGAGAATACAATTCGTTACGCGCAAAATTTGAGATTTCGTACTGCTCAAAACCCGCCGAAGCTGCTTTGTCTATCAAAATTTCAAACTGCTTTACACTTTCGGTTTCGCTTAATTCCCGGAGTGTGCCCTTTTTTAACCAGGTGTAAAACGCTGTGCCTTCGTGATAGGTTAAATGATACGCTGAAAGATGCTGTACGGGCAATTCAAAAACCTGGCTTAGACTGTCTTTCCACTCGCTTTCGGTTAAACCGGGTAGCCCGTAAATAAGATCGACACTGATATTGTTAAAACCAATTTTTGCAGCATTATGAATGGCTTCGATGGCTTGGCTGGCATCGTGCCGGCGGTTCATTTTTTGAAGATGCTGGTTTTGCAATGCCTGAATCCCCACGCTCAGTCGGTTAACTCCTCCCTGTTTTATTGCTTTCAGATATGCAGGAGTTAAATCATCGGGGTTAGCCTCGAAGGTGATTTCTGTATTTTCCTTTACTTCAAATAGCTCATTTAAATGCTCCAGTATATCCGCCAACTCGCCGGCTTCAAGCACCGACGGGGTTCCTCCTCCAAAATAAATGGTTTCGACCGCCTCGTTTCCAAGGTAGTTTTTACGTACCTTTGCCTCCGCTTTCAGGCTTTGTAAAAACTTAGGTTTTAAGGTGGTATTAACGGTTTTGTAAAAATCGCAATAATAGCACTTCTGCCTGCAAAAAGGAATATGAATATAAATTCCCGCCATGTTGAAATTTAACGATTACTGGAGACTTACGATTTGGTTATTACTTACGTGTTTTTTACTTTTTATTCCGGCGAGCCAACTGCCCGCAGAACCCTTTTTAAGGATTCCTCATTTGGATAAAATCGTCCATTTTTTTCTGTTTTTTATCCTGTGCCTGCTGCTTTTCAGACCGGTAAAAAAACTTACGCCCAACTACTATTTCTGGGCACCACTGGTAGCCATATGTTTGGCTGTAATGCTGGAATCGGTTCAACATAAAATATCCGTTACCCGACAATCCGATGTACTTGACCTTTGGGCCAATGTAGCCGGATTACTAAGTGCTACCATTCTTTTTCGCCTGTTTGCTTCAGGTAAAAAACTGGAAAAATATCTCTAAAGTTTTACCAGGTCTTCGTATTTATCGATGTCCTCGCCAATCTTCTCAAGCGTTGTTTCGGTGTAAAATCCACGGATTTGATTTCTGAGAACTTCATACTGGGCGTGTACCGGACACAGCGGTTTTGACGGATCGTGTGTTTTACACGGTTCCAGCCTGATCAGGCAGTTGGTGAAAAACTCTTCGCCATCAACCTTGGTTACAATTTCCCACAACGAAATTTCAGAAGCATTTCTGGCCAGCGAAAATCCGCCATTGGGTCCTTTGGTGGAAACCAGCAGTTTTTGCTTTACCAGGTTTTGAAGAATTTTCCCCAAAAAGGGTGATGACAATTCAAGATCTTCCGAAATTTTCTTGATACCGATTCGTTTGTCTTCGGTAGAAAATTTTCCCAGATAAATGAGGGCTCTAAGAGCATATTTACACGTATTCGATAACATAATTAAGACGTTTTATGTGATTTCCATTGTTTACTAAACGAAGTTTTGGCTACCGGTGGAAACTGTTTTCGGTCGCCCAATATCGTAGGTTGCATTTTCAACAGGCCGTTTTTTACCGAGCCGTTGACCATATCCAGGTTTTTTCTCTTTTTAAAGGCCCATTCGTAGGCTTTCATTCCCATATTCCAGCCCAAAGAAGTGTGCTTTGTTTCAACACTTGTTTTGCGGTTGAGCAAAAGCAAATCGTGTAAAGGAATTTTAACCGGGCACACCTGTGTACAAGCCCCGCAAATGGTGCAGGCAAAACTCAGGTGATCAAACTTAAAACCCTTCATAACCGGTGTAATCACCGAGCCAATTGGTCCGCTGTAAGTAGTATTGTACGTATAACCACCTACATTTTTGTAGATCGGACAGGCATTTAAACAAGCTCCGCAGCGCAGGCATTTCAAGGCTTTGTAGCGCTCTTTTTCTTCCGCTATTTTGCTTCGGTTGTTATCGAGCAACACTACTACCATTTTTTCCGGTCCGTTGGCTTCGTTGACTCTTCTGGGCCCGGTAAACAACGAATTGTATACCGTTAACTGCTGCCCTGTTCCAAGGGTTGCCAACAGTGGGAAAAACAAAGCCAGATCGTTAACCGAAGGAATTATTTTTTCGATGCCGGTGATGACAATGTGCACCTTTGGAAAGGAAACCGACATCATTCCGTTCCCCTCGTTTTCGGTCAGAGCCACTCCCCCGATATCGGCTACTAAAAAATTGGATCCGGTCACTCCGACTTCGGCACTGGTAAATTTTTTACGCAAAACCCCGCGAACAAATTTGGTGAGTTCTTCAGGTGTCGAATTTTCGGGTGTATCAAATTTTTGATTGAAAAGCGTCGCCACATCTTCTTTCGATTTGTGCATGGCAGGCGTTAAAATATGGTAAGGCTTCTCGCCGGCTACCTGCACAATAAATTCCCCTAAATCGGTTTCAACCGGCTCGTAACCTGCCTGTTCCAGGTGTTCATTCAGTTCAATCTCTTCCGAGATCATCGACTTACTTTTCACCAGAACTTTTGCATTTACGGCCTCCAGAACTTTCTTAATCTCCTCCACTGCTTCTTTTCCATCGCGTGCCCAAACCACTTCAATCCCGTTTTTTTGGGCATTCTTTTCAAACTCCGTGAGATGTGCAGCAAGATTTGAAACTACTTTTTCTTTGAAATAAGAAGCACGTTGTTTCGCCAATTCAAGGTTGGTATAACGAAGCTTGCCTTTGGCCACTGCTTCATCATACTTCGAAATGTTGAAATTTAAGGTTCGTCGATGCTGTTTGTTAAAAGCTATTTTAGAATCCTGAAGAAATATGTTTTTCAGTTCCGTCATTCACTAACAAATAGGAATCTGGTCTACCCTGCGGGCGTGTCTTCCTCCTTCGAAATCAGTACTTAAAAAGGCTTTTACAATGGCAATTGCTTCTTCGTCGCCAACAAAGCGGCCCGGAATGGCACAAATGTTTGCATTGTTGTGCTGACGCGCTAATACAGCGATTTCCGGATTCCAGCAAATAGCCGAACGAACGCCCTGGTGCTTGTTAGCTGCAATACTGATTCCCTGCCCTGTTCCGCAAAAAGTAATACCCGTTTCGTACTCTCCTTTTTCAATGGCTTCACCGATTAAATGCGCGTAAACCGGATAGTCCACACTTTCTTCTGAGTAAGACCCAAAATCTTTAAACGGAATGTTGTTCTCCTGCAGGAATTTTATGATCACCTGTTTTTTCAGAAAGCCTGCGTGATCGCTGGCCAAAGCAATAATTTTACCTTCAATATTCATAATCCCACAAAATTAATACTTTTTCATATTTATCTCATTCATTCCTTATATTTATGAAACGAGATAAAATAAGCTTTATTACAACTATTAGTAATTGATATATAGAAACTTAAATACTGTATTTACTTTTTATTTCCTGCTTTAAACAATTTTAGCAGGTCATTTTTTTCGTGTTTAAAAACAGTTCCCAGAAAAAGAAGCATGAAAACGGTATTCACACCGTATTTCAGTAGTGAAGGTAAACTTTCAGTAAAATAGGAAGCGGCAAAAAATACCGCGGCGAAAATAGCATAAGTTCCAATCCGCTTTAAATCATAAGGAACCGGGTAATGTTTTTGCCCCAACACAAACGATATAATCATCATGGCCAGAAAACAGACAAAAACAGCGATAGCCGAGCCCATATAACCCATAACCGGTATCAATAAAAAATTTAAAATCAGGGTAATAGACGATCCAACGAGAGCCATATAAGCGCCGTAACGGGTTTTGTCGGTAAGTTTGTACCACAGCGAAAGCGTAAAATAAATGCCAAAAAAGAGGTTGGCCAGCAAAACCAGCGGAACCACTTTCAATCCTTCGTGGTATTTAGGATCGATGATTAGCTTTACAATGTCGAGGTAAAGCATCATTCCGAGGAAAATGATCAGCCCGAAAATCACGAAATACTTCATTACCACGGCATATATCCGGGGATCGTCTTTTGAGCCGCCACGTGCAAAAAAGAAAGGTTCAAACGCATAGCGAAATGCCTGAATGAACATATTCATCAGTACGGCCAGTTTGTAGTTGGCTCCGTAAATTCCCAGCTGAAACATCGGATCCTGGTTCTGCGGCAATAAAAAGGGCAACAGTACTTTATCTATGTTTTGATTGATCATCCCGGTTAATCCCACGATCAGAATCGGAAAGCCGTAATTCAGCATTTGTTTCAGCAGCTTTTTATCAAAACGAAAAGAGATACGGAAAATCTCGGGAAGCAGTAAAACCAATACTATTACTGAAGCCAGCAGGTTGGAAATAAAAACATAGCCAACGCCAATTTCTTTGGAATACACCAGGTTAACAATGGAGTCGGGGTTGTTTTCCACCAGCTTCGGGCAAAGCGAAATAAAGAACAGGTTAAAACCGATGTTAAAACCGATGAAAATAAACTTCAACATCGCGAATTTTATCGGCCGGTTGTTCAGCCTTAGCCGTGCAAAAGGAATGGCAGTAAATGCGTCTATTCCCAGGATGATGGCAAACCAAAGTATGTATTCCGGATGATCGGGATAGCGAATCCAGGCAGCAATTTCGTGCCGGAAAGCCGAGGCCAGCAGCACAAAAGAAAGCGTGGTAAACAGCAACGAAATCAACGATGTGGAATAAACTTCTTCGGGCTTGTCGCTTCGCGATGCATACCTGAAATACGAAGTTTCCATCCCGTACGTGAGCAATACCAGGAAAAAAGCCACGTAGGCATACATGTTGGTAACCACCCCGTATTGTTCGGGCAAAAACATAAAAGAGTAGTAGGGGACAAGCCACCAGTTCAGGAAACGCCCTACTATGCTGCTAACGCCATAAATAGCTGTATCGCCGGCTAATTTTTTGAAAGGATTCAATCGAGTATTATTTTTGAGCAAAGATAAAATACATTTAACAGCAAACATTTAATAGTTTTATCTTTGAACTTTTAATTATTCAAAAGCAGATGAAACAAAAGCTTTTTCCCATATTCCTGATCATTGCCTTGTTTGTAACCACCTTTTCGTGTTCAAGTAAATCGGAAAAACGAGCACGAAAACCGGTTAGCACCATCACACTTCAACCCGAAAAACCGCAATACATTTGCGGCGAAAAAGTTTCGGTAAATGTAAAAACCAAACTTCGAGATGGGGAATTAAAATCGGTCAATCTATACCTTCAAAATAAATTGATAAAAGAAAGTAACGAACTTGATTTTACTGAGAAAGATATTGAATTAAAGGAAGTTGGAAATATAAATTTAAATGTTCATGCCGAAAAAACAGATGGTTTGAAAAATACACGTTCAAAGCCCATCACGGTTTTGTCGGATGTTAAACCTGCTCAGTTTTCTTATCAGGTGCTGAATAATTACCCGCACTTAACCACTTCGTATACGCAGGGGCTGGAATACCACAATGGTTTTCTTTACGAAGGAACCGGGGAAAAAGGTCATTCAAGACTGATGAAAATCGATGTTTCAACAGGCAAGCCGCTGCAGGTATTTGAAATGGATGACAAATATTTTGGCGAAGGAATTACCATATTAAACAACAAGATCTACCAACTTACTTACCGTGCTCAAAAAGGCTTTGTCTACGATTTGGAAACACTGGCAGTTATCGATAGTTTTACTTACGCTTCACCCGAAGGATGGGGACTTGCCAACGATGGTAAAAACCTTATTATGAGTGACGGTACACATGTTCTTACCTGGATTAGTCCGGATGATTTTTCGGTGGTAAAAAAACTACAGGTTGGTAACGACCGAACATTAATGGCCAATTTGAACGAGCTGGAATATGTGAACGGTTTTATTTATGCCAACGTTTACACCTCTGATTACATCGTAAAAATTGATGCTGCAACCGGAAAAATAGTGGAAGAGATCAACATGGCCGGAATCATCAACCTTTATCACAAACAAGGCGAACGCATCGACTACCTGAACGGTATTGCTTACGATGCCGAAAACGACCGCATGTTTGTAACCGGTAAACTGTATTCCCGTTTGTTTGAAGTAAAATTTATTTCAAAATAGAGTAGGGGAGTCGCCGTATTTTATTTTACCCAAATGTTTGTAGGCCAATTCGGTAACTTCTCTTCCGCGGGGAGTTCGTTTAATAAATCCTTCTTTGATTAAAAAGGGTTCGTAGACTTCTTCTATCGTACCTGCATCTTCACCAACTGCGGTAGCAATGGTGGTTATTCCAACAGGTCCGCCTTTGAATTTGTCGATGATGGAAGACAAAATACGGTTATCCATTTCATCCAAACCATATTTATCGATGTTCATAGCTGCCAGTGCATGACGCGTAATTTCTATTTCAATGTTTCCATCGCCTTTTACCTGCGCAAAATCACGCACTCTCCGGAGCAATGAATTGACGATACGCGGTGTTCCACGACTTCGCAATGCAATTTCGCGCGCAGCATCTTCGGTGATCGCCACATTTAAAATACCGGCCGAGCGTTTAACAATTAGAGTCAATACATCCGCGTCGTAGTACTCCAGGTGCGATTTAATGCCAAAACGCGCCCGCAAGGGAGAAGTTAACAGTCCGGAGCGGGTTGTGGCTCCAATCAGCGTAAAAGGGCTTAATTCGAGCTGTACCGATCTTGCACTGGGTCCCTTGTCGATCATTATATCAATCCGAAAGTCTTCCATGGCCGAATACAGGTATTCTTCCACAATGGGCGACAAACGATGAATCTCGTCGATAAACAATACATCGCTTTCTTCCAGGTTTGTCAATAAACCCGCCAAATCGCCAGGTTTATCCAGCACCGGTCCCGAAGTAATTTTAAAACCTACGCCCAGTTCGTTGGCAATAATATTTGATAAGGTGGTTTTTCCCAATCCCGGAGGACCGTGCAATAAAACATGGTCCAGGGCTTCCCCCCTCATTTTAGCCGCTTTTACAAATATTTCAAGGTTTTCAACAATTTGTTTCTGCCCTTTGAAATCACTGAACTGAAGTGGCCTTAGTTTTTTATCCAGCTCTCTTTCCGTCTCCGTGTATGAGCCTCCCCGTATGTCCAGATTATCTTCTTCCATTTATTAACAATTAAGCTAAAAAGTGCATCACTTTCTCCAATAGTTGCTCCGCAGTAAAAGGTTTCGAAAGGTATTCATTCATACCGGCTTCAAAACATTTTTCCCGGTCGTTATCCAGTGTATTAGCGGTAATAGCAATTATAGGAACCTGATTTTCAACGCCTTTTTCTGTTTCGTATTTTCTAATTTCACCGGTTATTTCGTAGCCGTTCATGCCCGGTAACATCAGATCCATTAAAATAAGCCGGTAACTATTACTCTTCACCGCCTCTATGGCATCCTGTCCGTTTGTTACAGCAGTAACCGTGAAATTGTATTTCTTCAGGTTAAAAGAAACGATTTTCTGGTTCAGTACATTGTCTTCAACTAATAGAATGTCCAAGCTTTCCGTATTAATATTAATATTGAAAACAAATATAAAAAACTAATGGTGTTTATTATAACCTGTTGGTAAGTGTTAATTAGTATTTCCCAGTTTTTATGAAGACACTGTTAACGGAATTTTTAAGGGGTTTTAAACAGGTGTAAGCAATAGTAAGACGCTATAATTTAATCCTGTTTCTGTTGTTATAAACAATTGTTAATAGCGCGGTGTAGAAAGAAAAGAAGGATATCAACCAGTGTAAATAGTGTTGAAATATTCACCTTAAATTTTCACGCTTCTAACAATTCTTTTTTGTCCTCGTTGTTATATGTAGAAATTTGCGGATAAACCAAATATTAAATGAAAAGATTATTTTTGTTTTGTGAGCAAAAAACACACACTTTGTTAACAATTGAGCTATTTTGCAAGGGCCTGAAAAATAATTAAATGACGAAAAGTTTCGACATACTTGTTCATAAACTAAATACCTTTCAACTTAAGTACTATTCGTACCAGTTAATTAAGGGTTTAGTAGTAAGCGCAGCGGTTTTGATTGTGTTATTCACAGCCTTTTCGCTGATCGAATATGTTGGTTACCTTTCTTCAGAAGCCAGAAAGATAGTGTTTTACGGGTTTATCGTTTTTTCGGTTTTACTACTTGTTAGTTTTGTTGGGATTCCGTTGTTACGTCTGGCGCACGTTTTAAAGCCGCTGAATTTAAAATCTACTTCTCAGTTAATTCAGAATCATTTCTCGGGTATTCAGGATAAGTTGTTGAATATTATTGAGTTATCAGAATATAAAAGTGAAGATGTTTCAAATGATATTTTATTGGCGAGTATCGATCAAAAGATCAATGAACTAAAGGTTTTTGATTTTAACGAAGCGGTTAGTTTTAAAAATATACGATTAGTCGCTGTATATCTGTTCATTAGTGCTGTTGTTACTTTAGGTTTGTTGGTTATTAACAAGAATATTTTTACTGAATCGACACACAGGATCATCCATTACAACGAGACGTTTGTAAAACCGGCTCCCTTTACCTTTCATTTGCAGAATAAAGAGTTGAAGGCAAAAAAGGGAGATGCTTTTACTGTCAGGGTAACGGCCGAAGGAAATGAAATTCCACAGATCGCATACATTAATATAGAAGGAAACAACTATTTAATGAAAACGGGAGCAGAAGGGGAGTATGAATTTGAAATGGCTTCGGTGATCAACCCGGTTCGTTTTTATTTTACTGATTTGAAGTATAAATCGGATACTTATCAACTACAGTTACTTCCGAAACCTGGTATTAATGGGTTTAAAACCGAGGTAACGCCGCCTGTTTATACATCGTTGAAAAGCCAGGTTTTTTACAATATCGGTGATTTGCAGGTACCAAACGGAACGCGGTTAAAATGGCTTTTTAGTGGAATGGACGTGGATTCGTTGTACATTATTTTAGACGATTCGCTTCGGATTAATGCTAAAAAGGATGACGAAGGATTTGTGGTTGAAAGAAACTTTTACAAGTCGGCGGCTTATAATGTGTTTATACAGAATAAAGTAACGGAACCTGAGTTGGCTCTTTCGTATTCAGTAGAAGTGATACCCGATTTGTATCCTGAAATAGATGTGATTCAAATGCAGGATTCAACGCATATCACACGCTTTTTTTACAAAGGACTTATTGGCGACGACTACGGGTTTTCTTCTCTTCGTTTTCATTACAATGTTGATAACACCGATTCAAGTATTGTACTACCGGTTGTCAGGAATTTAACAGATCAGGATTTTTACTTCAGTTACGATTTTGCTGACCTTCCGGATAAAGAAGGCATTATTTCCTATTATTTTTCGGTTAGCGATAACGATGCTATAAATCGTTATAAAACAACTGCCTCTAAAAGTTTTACCTTTCATTTTCCAAATCAGCAGGAATTACAGGCTTTTGACAAGGAGCAGTTTGAAACGCTTGAAAATATGCTGAATAAGAGTCAGAAGTTGGCCAATGAAATTCAGCAGGATCTTAAGAATTTGCAGTTTAAAAACATGGATACTTCTGTTTCTGACTGGGAGAAATCGCAGATGGTCAACGACATTGTTCAAAAACAAAATCAGCTGGAAAAGCTGTATGATCAGGTAAAACAAAGCAACGAGAATCTGAATAATTACCTCAATTCATTTGATAAACCCAATACTGATATTCTTGAAAAGCAAAAGCAGATTGAAGAGTTGCTGGATGAAGTTTTTACTGATGAGTTGAAAAAGCTGATGGAAGAATTTAACAAGTTGGCTGAAGAGTTCGACAGCAAAAAGTTAAATCAGCTGAGTAAGAATATGGACATGTCGTTTGATGATCTTCAAAAACAATTGGACCGGAACCTGGAAATGCTCAAAAAGATGAAAATTGAGCAAAAATTACAGGATGTAATCGACAAGATTGAAGAGATGGCCGGTGAAGAAGAAAAGATGGCAGAAGAAATACTGGAAGAGAAAAATTTTGAACAAGCCAAAGAGGCGGTTGATAAACACGGTAAAGAACTGGAAGACCTTCATAACCAGATTAAAGATGCTTTAAACATGAACGAGGAACTCGAAAAGCCGATGATGTTCGACGAGTTTGAGGAAGATTTTAAAAACGTGGATGAAAGCATCGAAAAAAGCAAGGAAAATCTGGATCAAAAGAATAGAAAGAAGTCGGGTTCGAGTATGAAGGAGACATCTGAAAAGATGAAAAATATGGCCTTCGGAATGCAGCAAATGCTGGATATGAACAGTCAGGAGCAAAACATGGAAAATATGCAGAACCTGCGACAGATTCTTAGCAACTTGATTTATATTAGTTTCAACCAGGAAGATATTTTAAACGGACTTTCGGGTGTTGATGCCAAAGATCCGCAGTTGGTTCAACTCAACCTCCATCAAAAAAGGATCAAGGATCAGAGCAACATTGTGAAAGATTCACTTTATGCACTGGCGATGCGTACTCCGCAGATTACCAGTACTATTAATAATGAGCTTGTTTCGCTGGAGATCAATTTGAACAAGGCATCTTCGGAGATGGAAGAAGCATTGTTTCCACAGGCAAGGGGAAGTCAGCAGTTTGTCATAACTGCTGCCAATAACCTGGCTTTATTGCTCAACGAAGTATTGGAGCAAATGGAAAAACAGCAGGCCAATGCACAACCCGGCGATCAGCAATGTGAAAATCCCGGAGGAATGGGTAGTGGAATGCAGGATTTAAAACAGTCTTCTGAAAGTCTAAAGAAACAGCTGGAAAATATGATTCAGCAAATGAAAGAAGGTGGTAGCCAGGGCATGAATCAACAGTTGGGCGAAAGTTTAATGCAGCACGAAATGATGCAGCAAATGATCCGCGAAATGATGAATAACGGAAGTGTTGGGAGCGGAGCACGAAACGCATTGCAGCAAATCGATAAAATGTTGGAAGAGAACCGAAAGGAGTTGATGAATAAATCGATAAATGCGCAAACGATTAAAAGACAAAATTTAATAACCACTCGTTTACTTGAAGCTGAAAAAGCCGAGATGGAGCGAGAGTTTGAAGAAAAACGTGAATCAGAAAGCGCCGATGAATTTTATAGTAACCCCGTTAAATTTTTTGAGTATAAAGAAAAAGAAAATTACTCGATAGAATATTTAAACAAGAATTCTCATAAATTGAACAACTTTTATAACAGTAAATACAAGCAGTATTTGAATAATATTAAGAGCAACCAGTGATAGAACCACCTCGCTACATATTGGTGATTAAATCTTCGCAAACCGAGCTTAAAAGAGTAGAAATCTTCTTAAGGGAAATTTTTACCGTTCATATGTTGCCAGAAAGTTGTTTTAACAAAAGTTTATTGTGTTTGTCGGAAGCCATTGTCAATTCAATTGTACATGGAAATAAGAACGTACAGCACAAGGAAATAAAAGTGAAGGTTGATTGTTTAACACACAGTTTGGTTATTAGTGTAACCGATGAAGGCGAAGGTTTTGATTTTGAAGGAGTTCCTGACCCAACATCAAAAGAAAATATAAAAAAGGAATCAGGGAGAGGTATTCATATTATAAAAACTTTATCCAATTCCGTTGAGTTCAATAAGAGAGGAAACAGCCTCCAATTTAAAATTCTATGTTAATGAATTCAGTCGAATTTTACTTCGAAGACATTGATCCAATTTCAATTCACGAAAATATTTTAAATTTGCAGCTTAATTCTTTGATTGAAAAAGAGTTAAGGGAAATAGGTGATATTTCAGTTATTTTTTGTTCGGATGAGTATCTGCTGAAAATGAACAAAGAGTATCTGAATCACGATTATTATACGGATATAATAACCTTCGATTATGTGGAAGGAAACGTTATTTCCGGCGATCTTTTTATCAGTGTAGACCGGGTGAAGGATAATGCCGTTCAATTCGATTCAACGCTCTTAAAAGAGCTTTACAGGGTCGTTTTTCACGGAACCCTGCATTTAGTTGGATACAAGGATAAAACAGAGGAAGAAAAGGTCTTAATGCGAAGCAAAGAAGATTTTTATTTGAGTGAAGTTGATTTTAAGGGGTTGGAAAAATGATACCAAAATACGATGTTATTGTAGTAGGAGGGGGCCACGCTGGTTGCGAAGCCGCCGCTGCTGCTGCAAATTTAGGTTCTAAAACCTTGCTGATTACCATGGATATGACCAAGTATGGTCAAATGTCCTGTAATCCTGCCATGGGAGGTATTGCCAAAGGGCAAATAGTGCGCGAGATCGACGCTTTAGGCGGTTATTCTGGTATTATTGCCGACAAGACAACCATTCAGTTCAGAATGCTGAATCGGTCAAAGGGGCCAGCAATGTGGAGTCCACGTGCCCAAAATGATCGTTTTCGCTTCGTGGAAGAGTGGCGAAATGTATTGGAAAGCATTGATAATCTGGATCTCTGGCAGGATGCTGTTATAGGTTTACTAATTGATAATAAGAAGGTTACCGGTGTTCGGACAAAGATTGGTATTGAGTTTCAATCAGAAACCGTAATACTTACCAACGGAACCTTTCTTAATGGCCTAATGCACATTGGTGCTTCAAAAATGCAAGGTGGCAGGATTGGAGAGTCCGCGTCATACAACATCACTGAACAGCTGTTTGAACACGGTTTTAAAACCGGACGTTTAAAAACAGGGACTCCTGTTCGGATTGATGGAAGAACTATCGATTTTAGTAAGCTAACAGAGCAAAAGGGTGATGAAGGATATTTTAAATTTTCCTATTTGCCGGAAGCTAAGTCTTCGTTAAAGCAACGGTCTTGCTGGATCACTTATACAAGTCCTGATGTGCACGACGAACTTGAGAAAGGGTTCGATTTGTCTCCGATGTTCGATGGAACCATCCAGGGTGCTGGTCCCAGGTATTGCCCCAGTATCGAGTCAAAACTTGTGACCTTTGCAGAGAAGCAACAGCATCAGTTGTTTCTGGAACCGGAAGGGGAAAATACCATCGAGTTTTATTTAAATGGTTTTTCATCGTCACTTCCCTGGGATGTGCAATTAAATGCTTTGAATAAAGTACCAGGACTTGAAAATGCTAAAATTTTCCGACCTGGTTATGCTATCGAGTACGACTATTTTGATCCTACTCAGCTTATGCATACTCTTGAAACAAAGTTGGTTAGCAATCTGTATTTTGCTGGTCAGATTAATGGAACTACAGGATACGAAGAGGCTGGTGCTCAAGGTATTATATCGGGAATTAATGCTCATTTAAAGGCACAAAACCTTAAAAATGAGTTCATTTTAGGTAGGGATGAAGCCTATATAGGCGTTTTGATAGATGATCTTGTTACAAAGGGTGTAGATGAGCCTTATCGAATGTTTACCAGTAGGGCCGAGTATCGTATTTTGTTAAGACAGGATAATGCAGATATTCGTTTGACGCGACGTTCAAATGAGTTGGGTTTAGCGAGTAATGAACGTGTTAGGTTGTTGGAGGAAAAATATGACTGGATAAACCGTATTATAAGTTTTACAAAAGACTTTTCTGTTAAACCAAGGTTTGTTAACGACTTAATGGTAGAGAAAGGTACTTCGGAACTCAAGCAGGGGGTAAAATTGTATGAAATTATATTAAGGCCTCAGATTTCGATATTTCATTTGGTGGACGTGATTACTCCCTTTAAAGCGTTTCTCAGAGATTTGCCTGAAGACAGAAAAAATGAAATTATTGAAGGAGCTGAGATCGCGATTAAATACGAAGGATATATTAATAGAGAGAAACAACTGGCAGAGAAATTCGTCAAATTGGACAACATAGTAATTGAAGATAAATTTAATTATCTCGAATTGAAATCTCTTTCAACTGAAGCTCGATTAAAATTAGATAAAATAAAACCAAAGACGATCGGACAGGCTAAAAGGATCTCAGGAGTGTCTCCTGCTGATATAAACGTACTTTTAGTTATGTTGGGTCGCTAGCGTTTCACGTGGAACAAAGTGTTTGAAATGGACTTAAAAAAGGAAATAAGAGAGATTGCTGATTATCCTAAAGAGGGGATAAGTTTCAAGGATATTACAACCCTTTTTAAAAATAGGGATGCAGTTAGGTATGTAACCGAAAGTATTTATCATGGTTTTAAAGACAAGGGAATTACGAAGGTGGTTGGTCTTGAAGCGCGAGGATTTGTTTTTGGCGGAGCAGTGGCGAACCAGTTAAATGCAGGTTTTGTTCCCATACGCAAGCGGGGTAAATTGCCGTCTGAAATTTTGCAGGAGACATATGAGTTGGAATATGGGAGTGATGTTGTGGAGATGCATGCTGACGCCTTGTCTGAAGAGGATGTTGTTTTGATTCACGATGATTTGTTGGCAACAGGAGGAACGGCTGTGGCTGCTCTAAAGTTGGCACAAAAATGCGGGGTAAAGCAAATTTATTTCAGCTTTATATGCGATCTTGAGTTTATTGATACTCCAAATAAACAGCTGCTCCGGGATTATGAAACACAGGTTTTGGTAAAGTATAATTAGTTGTTGAAATACAAAACTTCAAATAGTAACATTGATCGTCTAAAAGAATTGCTTGCAGTTCTGCCGCATCAGCCAGGTATTTATCAATTTTTTGATTCTTTCGGAACCATCATTTATATTGGGAAAGCGAAAGATCTTAAAAAGCGCGTATCCTCTTATTTTTCGAAGCAACATGAGCATCGTAAAACTGCTTTGTTGGTCAGAAATATTATGGATATTAAGCATATGGTGGTAGAAAGCGAGCAGGATGCGCTGTTGTTGGAGAATAATCTGATTAAGAAGTATCAACCCAGGTATAATATTCGCTTAAAAGATGATAAAAGCTATCCGTGGATTTGTATTAAAAACGAGCCTTTCCCAAGGGTTTTTAAAACACGCAATTTAATTCGTGACGGATCGCGGTATTTTGGTCCATATACTTCCATATATACTGTTCAAACGCTACTTGATCTTTTTAAATCAGAGTATAAATTACGAACCTGTAATTATAATTTGAGTAAGGAGAATATTGAGTCGGGCAAGTTTAAAGTTTGCCTGGAATATCATATTGGTAACTGTTTGGGGCCATGCGAAGGTTATATTTCTGAAGAAAAATACAATGAAGGAATAGGGGATATTGCTGATATTTTGAAGGGAAATGTTTCAGGAGTAATCAAACACTTGGAGCTTTTAATGGCCGATATGTCTTCTCAACTTAAGTTTGAGGAGGCTGTTAAAATCAAAGAGAAATACGATTCATTAAAGAGGTATCAAAGCCGTTCTACGGTTGTTTCACCTGTTATTACCGATGTTGATGTGTTTTCTATTGATGAAAACGAAACGCATGCATTTATTAATTACCTGAAAATTATAAAAGGTGCCATTATTCAGACTTTCACGCTCGAGATAAAGAAAGGGCTTGAAGAAACCAAAAAGGAGCTTTTAATAGCCGGTATCATTGATATTCGGCAAAAGATATTTAGCAATGCACGCGAAATTTTAGTGCCTTTTAAGCTTGATCAAATACTCGAAAACGTTGAATTTAAAGTCCCGCAAAGAGGTGATAAAAAGCAGTTATTAGATTTATCGGCAAGAAATGCCAAGTATTTCAGGCTTGAAAAAGAGAAGCAAACAGTATTAAAGAACCCGCAAATTCGTACCGATAGAATTTTAAATACCATTAAAAAGGACCTTCAGTTGCAACAACTGCCCGAGTTAATCGAGTGTTTTGACAATAGTAATTTGCAGGGAACACATCCTGTAGCTGCTTGTGTTGTATTTAAAAATGCTAAACCGCTGAAGCGCGAATACCGGCATTTTAATATAAAAACGGTTGAAGGCCCAAATGATTTTGCCTCGATGGAAGAGGTGGTTTTTCGTCGTTATAAGCGGCTATTGGACGAAGAGAAGCCTTTGCCTCAGCTCATCGTAATTGATGGAGGGAAGGGGCAGTTATCTTCGGCTGTAAGTGCACTTGATCAGCTTAATTTGCGGGGAAAAATTACCATTATTGGTATCGCAAAACGACTGGAAGAAATTTATTTTCCAGGAGATTCTGTTCCTGTGTATATCAATAAGAACTCCGAAACATTAAAAATTATTCAGCAATTACGAGATGAAGCTCACCGTTTCGGAATTACTTTTCACCGCAATAAACGCTCAAAAAGTTTTATTGGATCCGAACTAAATACGATAGAAGGGGTAGGGGAAAAGACGACTGAAAGGCTTTTGAAGGAGTTTAAATCTGTAAAAAATATTAGGCTACAATCGGAGGATTCGATTGCTAAGGTTATTGGAAAGGCAAAGGCAAAAGTCATTTTTACCTACTTTAATACTGAAAATGGAAGTAAATAAACGGGTTTTACTTGGAATGAGCGGTGGTATTGACAGCTCTATGGCTGCCGTAATTCTAAAAGAAAATGGTTATAAAGTTACCGGTATAAGTTTTCAGTTTAGTGGTTCCGATGAAGAATGTGAGCGTAATTTTAGTGATGCAAAAGAGTTAGCCCGAAAACTCGATATTCCTCATATTATTGTAGATCTCCGGGAAGAGTTTAAGAGTACAATCACACATTATTTTATCAACGAATACCTTCAGGGAAGAACTCCTTTTCCGTGTGCTTACTGTAATCCAAAATTGAAATTTCATTACCTGGAAAAGTATGCAAACGATAATAACTGCTATTATATTTCAACCGGTCATTATGTAAAAACCGGTTTTTATAATAATAAAAAGTTCTTGTTTGAAGGAGATGATCCAGATAAGGATCAAACATTTTTTCTTTGGGGATTAAAAAGAGAAATAGTTGACCGTTTATTTTTTCCACTTGGCGAGTGTCAGAAAAGTAAGGTAAGAAAGCAGGCGTTCGAAAAAGGCTTTGTTCGTTTGTCTGAGAAAAAGGATAGTTTGGGAATCTGTTTTATTGAAGGGAATAACTATAGAAAATTTCTCGAAAAAAACGGAATTCAATCTTGTCCCGGAAACTTTATTTATCATAATGGTGATATTTTGGGGCAGCATCAAGGAATAACCAATTATACGATTGGGCAACGCCGTGGCTTGGGCTTAAATCTCAATTTCCCACTTTTTGTGTCCGAAATTCGCCTAGATAGTAACGAAATTGTGTTGGCAAAATACGAGGATTTATACCGGAATAAGATCTATTTGAGAGACTATTATTTTATTGATAACGAGGTTGTTATCGACGGCGTTGAACTTACGGTAAAGGTAAGATACAGGCTTCAGGAAACGCCTTGTAGATTGCGTATTTTAGACGAGGCTAGGGTAGAGGTCGAATTATTAAAACCTGAGGCGATGATTTCGCCCGGACAAACGGCTGTTTTTTATGATGGCGACAGATTAGTGGGAGGAGGCTTTATAGAATCATCGGAATAGATTTTATTTATTGATTTTAAAAAGCAGGTCGGTATTTTTCGTCTCCTTCCAAAAGACCCAAATAACTGATAAATCTCGACGGAGCAATTTCTCCATTATCAACGGCCGCTTTTACAGCACAACCCGGTTCGTGTGTATGCGAACAATTGTTGTATTGACAATTTTCAGAGATCTTGAATATTTCAACAAAATAGTGCGAAATTTCCCACGGTTCCATCTCCAGCATACCAAAGGCTTTTATACCGGGAGTATCAATGATATAGCCGCCAAAATCAAGCTTAAACAATTGCGAATAGGTAGTGGTATGTTTACCTGTTTTGTGTAGGTCCGAAATCTCCATCGTTTTAAGATTCAACCCAGGCTGAATTAAATTGATCAAGGTTGACTTTCCTACTCCACTGTGTCCGTTTACTACATTTGTTTTGTTTTTAAGGGCATTTTTTAATTCTCCCACGCCTGTTCCGTTATCTGCCGATGTTGCCAGGCAGCTGTATCCAATACTTTCATAAATCGAAATCAATTCTTGCATCTTTTCGTGTTGCGCGGAGTTGTATCTGTCGGTTTTGTTAAAAACCAACATGACCGGAATACGGTAGGCTTCGGCAGAGGCCAAATAACGGTCGATAAAAGTAGTTGTGGTAACGGGATAGTCGATTGTAGCAATAAGAACAGCCTGGTCGATATTGGCCGCAATAATGTGCGCTTGTTTCGAAAGATTTATCGAGCGCCGGATAATGTAGTTTTTTCGCTCCGAAATGGCGCTTATAAGGCCTATTTTTGCCTCTTTCTCGTCGGCGGATACCGATTGCAGTGAGAAACTCACCCGGTCGCCTACAGCGACAGGATTTGTGTTTTTAATGCCTTTTATACGAAAGCTACCTTTGATCTTGCATTCAAAAGTATTTCCCTGTTCGTCCTCAACTGTGTACCAGCTTCCCGTAGATTTTATGACCAGTCCTTGTTTCAAAATATTTCTTTTGCTGCAAAGGTAGTTGAAATACCAATTCACCGAAACTCAAATAAAAAGGGGAATCAAATACGACTCCCCTTTACTGTATTTTTCACGTGAAACAGTATTATTCCCAATCAAGGATAATCTTACCGCATTCGCCGCTTTCCATGATGTCAAAAGCCTGCTGAAAATCTTCGGCCTTAAAACGGTGTGTAATAATGGGCGAAATGTCTAATCCCGAAGTAAGCATCATTTCCATGTGGTACCAGGTTTCGTACATTTCACGGCCGTAAATGCCCTTCAGTGTTAATCCTTTAAAAATCAACCGGCTCCAGTTGATTTGGGTACTTTGAGGAAGCAAACCTAAAAGACTGATTTTACCACCGTTGTACATGTGATTAACCATGTCGTTAAAGGCGATGGGAGATCCCGAACATTCCAGACCAATGTCAAAGCCACTTACCATATTGTGAGCAGCCATCGCTTCTTTTATGCTTTCTTTGGTTGGATCGATCACGCGTGTGGCGCCCATTTTACGAGCCAATTCACGGCGGTATTTGCTTAAGTCGGTTCCGATAACATTACGAGCACCTGCAAATTTACAGATCGCAACAGCCATGGCTCCAATCGGGCCTCCAATACCGGTAATCAACACGTCTTCACCCAAAAGAGGGAAAGACAAGGCTGTGTGCGTTGCGTTCCCCAACGGGTCCATAATGGCCATCATTTCGTCTGAAATACGATCGTCGATGTGGAGCACGTTTTTAGCCGGCACTGCAATGTACTCAGCAAAACCACCATCGCGTTGTACTCCAATTCCAATCGTATTGTCACAAATGTGCTGACGACCACGCCGGCAGTTACGACAGAATCCACATGAAATATGGCCTTCAACGGTTACGCGTTCTCCAACTTTTACACGGTCAACCTCCGAGCCAACTTCCACAACGGTTCCCATGTATTCGTGACCAATAATGACAGGTGTTTTAATGGTTTGCTGCGCCCATTCATCCCATTTGTAAATATGCAAATCGGTACCGCAAACGGCCGCTTTTTTCACTTTTAACAATATATCGTTGGGGCCAGGTTTTGGAATTGGTACCTCTTCCATCCACAAACCTCTTTCCGGTTTACTTTTAACAATTGCCTTCATAATCATATTAAATTGATGATGTTACTTTTCTTTCTGCAAAAGAATAAAACTTTGTTAAATTTTTAAAAAGTGAGTAGTATAAATTTAATTTCTGACCGAAAGTTAGAATAAATAGAGAGTAAATACTCTGATTAAATTCACCTAATTGATATTTGTTTCGGCAAGATGTTTTTGCGACATGAATTTTACCGGGTACCAGGATGCCAAAAAACCTATTGAAAGAACAGCCAGAAAGGCCAGGATAACGTCACTAAGCATAATGCTAACCGGGTAGGCAGAAATTACAAAAGAACCGTTTGCGCCAGGAAGTTTTATCAGTTCTAATTCAATTTGAAGCCAGCAAACAAAGATGCCAAGCAGCGTTCCGATAATACCTCCCACAAAAGATATGATCCAACCTTCGTATAAAAAAATCCGGTTTATGCTTTGAGTGGTTAATCCCATGCTTTTTAATATCGTAATGTCTTCCTTCTTATCGATATAAAGCATGGCTAAGTTGCCGATCATATTTCCGGAGGCAAGAAGTAAAATGAAAATAAGGATAAAGTAAACGGCCCATTTTTCTGATTTCATGGTTTTAAATACCAGATCGTGCTGCTCTTCCTTGTTTTTCACGTGAAACTTTTCACCTACAATTGCCTGTATCTTTTTCTGAATTTCATTGACAGGAGCCGAATCATCCACATCCAATTCAATCGAGGATACGTTATTTCCGCTTTCAAAAAGCTCTTTTGCATACGTATCTGAAACCAGAATATATTGCGCATCAATTTCTTCCAAAACCGAAAAAATGCCTGCAGGATACAAGTATCCATGATTTATGGACCGGGAGGGATTTAACGAAAATTGCCGGCCTTTTTTGGGAACATAAATATCAATGGGATCAAGAAACGAAACTCCTGCGCTAAGGTAGTTGGCAACACCTTGTCCAACGATGGCATAATCAATGCCTTGTTTTTCAAAATAATACGAGCCTTCAGTCAAGAGCTTTTCTATATTGGTGTATTGATTATAATTGGCAGGAACACCTTTTACCGTAGCCGGATATTGCTGTTTTCCATACTTCAGCATGACCACTTCTTCAACTACTTCTGCATACGAAACAACCCCGGCTACTTCCTTTATTTTCTGAACGTCAATTTCAGCCGGATCAAACATTTTTCCTTCCGCCGGAGTGATTTTAAGATCCGGGTCGAAATCGCTGTAAAAAACGCCGATCAGTTGTGTGAAACCATTCATCACCGAAACGATAATAATTATCGCCATGGCTCCCACAATAATTCCCGCCATTGAAATCCCTGATATTATGTTTATAATATTTTGTTTCTTCTTGGAAACCAGGTATCTCTTGGCAATGAAAAATGGTAAGTTCAAAGTAGTATCTGTTGGTTACTATTCGAAGAATTTACGGTTTTAACAGGTTGTCGATGTTCTCAATGTAGTCCAGACTGTCGTCGATATAAAACTCAAGATCAGGAATTACGCGCAGGCTTTTTCCAACCTTTCTTCCAAGTTCTCCCCTTAATTGTTTACTGATTAACTGTATTTCTTTCAGTATTTCTTTGGCAAATTCTGAAGGGAAAATACTCAGATAAACACGTGCAATACCCAGGTCTTTGGTAACCCTTACAACGGTAACGCTAATTAATTTTCCTACAAATTGTGTTTTGTTGACTTTTAATAAAATGTCGGCCATTTCGCGATGGACGAGTTTTGAAATTTTATTTTGACGAGTGCTGAATTGTTCCATGATAATCTGTTATTGGGTTCAAAATTAATGAAAATGAATGAATACCGGACTTCTTTCTGCACGACTATTCAAAGAACATCCGATCATTTGAACGAACCCCCGATAAAATGGTTAATTTTAATACGAATTAAATCTTTTATTATGACATATATCGCGAAAGAAAGTCGTTACGATACCATGAAATACAACCGATGTGGCAAATGGGGGCTAAAACTACCTGCTGTTTCCCTCGGTTTATGGCACAACTTCGGTGGAATCGATGTTTTTGAAAACGGACGGGCCACTCTGCACCGGGCATTCGACCTGGGTATTACACACTTTGATCTGGCCAATAATTACGGTCCGCCACCGGGATCGGCAGAAGAAAATTTTGGAAAGATTCTGAAACAGGATTTCAGCGCTTACCGTGATGAACTGATCATTTCCACCAAAGCTGGTTACTTAATGTGGCCGGGACCGTATGGAGAGTGGGGAAGTCGCAAGTATGTATTGTCGAGCCTTGACCAGAGTTTGAAGCGAATGGGGCTGGAGTATGTCGATATTTTTTATTCGCACCGTCCCGATCCGGATACGCCGCTGGAAGAAACGATGATGGCACTCGATCAGGCGGTCAGATCGGGGAAGGCTCTTTACGTTGGCATTTCGAATTACCCGGCAGAAATGGCACGTGAAGCTGCCCGCATTTTAAAGGAGTTGGGGACACCATGCTTAATTCATCAACCCAAATATTCGATGTTTGAACGGTGGGTGGAAGACGAGTTGCTGGATGTACTGGAACACGAGGGCATTGGTTGTATTCCATTTTCGCCGTTGGCACAGGGACTTTTAACCGATAAGTATTTAAACGGAATACCGGAAGGTTCGAGAGCTACCCGTGAGGTGTTTTTAAAGAAAGAGCATGTTGATTCCGCCTACGAAAAAATTGTAAAGTTGAATCAAATGGCGTTGGAACGGGGTCAGTCGTTGGCACAAATGTCCTTGGCATGGGTTTTAAGAGACAAACGTATCACTTCTGTATTGGTTGGAGCTAGTTCGGTTCAGCAGATCGAAAACAACGTAGAAACGCTTAAAAAGCTTTCGTTTTTCGACGAGGAACTGGCCGAAATTGAACGTATTTTGAAAGGATAAACGAAACCGGAAGAAACTGAAAACTTTATAAAACAAGAAAAGCTTGCCAAGTGGCAAGCTTTTCAGTTGTGTATTGTACAGAAATTACATTCCGAGTAATTTTTCTACGGCCCAAAAGAGGCCGAAGATAACTGCCACTCCGGCAATTGCTCCAGCTGCCAAAGTGAACAGCATGTTCATGGGCAACATTTTCTTCTCATTTTCAGTGTCGGTTTTAATGACGATCTGATTCTGATCTGTTTGAGTTTTCATCTGTTTTCTATTTGATATCCAGGATTTTAAAAGGTAAATGCTTCTTGAATGTTTTCTCTCTGTAATCCAATCCCGGATGGTTAAAATCAAACTCCAAAGTCAATAAAAGACTAAAAAGTATTCAGCAAAGTTAGAACATTCATTTATAACATGCTATATAACATGTGTTAAAATCAGTTTTTGTTAAATTCGTGTTAACGTGATAGTTAGATGAAACAAACGTAATAATTAGATGAAATGTTGTTTATCGGGGAAGAAATATCTCGAGTTAAAATACAAAAAAAGGAGCCTGTTGCGGACTCCTTTTTCATGCTATATTTTAGTGATTTATTTCTATGTAGCGGATTCAAATTGCTTTAAAAAGCGAACATCGTTTTCAAAGAAATGACGAATGTCTTTTATGCCGTAACGCAGCATCGTAATTCGTTCAATTCCCATTCCAAAGGCAAAACCGGTGTATTTGCGGCTGTCGATGTTGCAAAGTTCCAGTACATTCGGATCTACCATTCCACAGCCTAAAATTTCCAACCAGCCGGTATATTTGCAAACATTACAGCCTTCGCCACCACAAATCGAACAACTTACATCCATTTCGGCACTTGGCTCGGTAAACGGAAAGTACGACGGGCGAAGACGAATTTTGGTATTTTCGCCAAACAACTCTTTTGCAAACTGAAGCAGTGTTTGTTTAAGGTCGGCAAACGAAACGTTCTCATCCACATACAGACCTTCTATCTGATGAAAAATACAGTGCGAACGGGCTGAAATCGCTTCGTTTCGGAATACACGTCCCGGGAAAACCATACGGATGGGAGGTTGGGTGTGTTCCATCACACGTATCTGCACACTTGAGGTGTGTGTACGCAACAGCACATCCGGATCTTTTTCGATAAAGAAAGTATCCTGCATATCGCGCGCTGGGTGCTCAGGAGCAAAGTTCAGCGCAGAGAATACATGCCAGTCGTCTTCTATTTCGGGACCTTCAGCAACCGTAAAGCCAAGCCGTGAAAAAATACCCAGTATTTCGTTTTTTACCAGCGAAAGCGGGTGACGGGTACCTAGTTTCATCGGTTCACCCGGCATTGTTAAATCAACGCCCGATAATTCGCTGCCGTTGTTTTCAAACCCTTCTTTGAGGCCGTTGATTTTATCAAGCGCAAATTGCTTAAGTACGTTGATTGCTTGTCCAACTTCCTTTTTCTGTTCCGGTGGAACCGTTTTAAAGTCGTTGAATAATTGGCTGATATGGCCTTTTTTGCTGATGTATTTTATACGTAATTCTTCAACTTCTTCCTTACTTGAAGCGACAATTTTATCGATCTCCTCCTGTAATGCTTTGATTTTGTCTAACATTATCCGCTATTTTATTGATCCGCAAAGATAATCATTCAATTCAAAGAATTCCATGGAAGTGGATGCGGATTAAGCAGAATATTCAAGAACGATTTGTGGGAGAATAGGTTTTTGTATATTTTTGCGCCGGAAATTTGGTCCCGTAGTTCAACGGATAGAATAGCAGTTTCCTAAACTGTAGATATGGGTTCGATTCCCGTCGGGACTACCAATGAGAGGCTATCGGTATAATAAACAACCCGATGGCCTTCTTTTTTTGAACTATGGTCAATTTAGCTTTCTTAAGCAATTAAAAATCACACAGAAGTTGTTAAAAAAAATTCCCGATTGTTTTGATAACTGGGAACTTTTTTGTTCATTTGTATCATCGTGCGTTCAGCACGATGTGTGTTTGGGGGTTAACATTAGTAAAAGGGCAGTTGTTGAACTGCCCTTTCTTCTTTTATGTTACTCAGTCCCAATATATTCCATTTTTAAAATACAGAATTAGTGTTTTAGTTTTTGGCGTGTTTTCAAAAAAAGGTCGAATGCATTGACTTGACTTTTCTAAATTCTTAACTTGTATAAGTATTACTTAATGCGCTGTATATAGACAAATATGCATTAAGGTAACACATTCATAGGGCCGGTCAGGAGGATCGGCCTTCTGTTTGACCACCTAAACTTTTTTTTCCAACCATGGTTATCTTATGTTGTGACGTGAGTTAGCAAGCAGAACATCCATTAATTTAGAGGAGGATCAAACAGAAATGAAGGGAAGATATTCAGTGGTCATTATTATTTTCCTGCTTTTTGCAGGATGTTCAACGAAACCCAAACAAAAGCTTGCCGCGGAAAAAAAGAATATTCAGGATACGCTTATTGTAGCCGACAAAATCGAATCTTGTTGCGAAGTTGAAGATCTTCCTCGTAGTAAGGGAGTTGACTCCGGCACACCGGAAATTGCACCGGGTGCAGGAGGTTTTGACGGAATGGTTTTCATTGAAGGCGGAGTTTTTGAAATGGGTGCGGATAATGAGCAGGCACGCCCTGATGAATATCCGAAGCATCCGGTAAGGGTGAACAGTTTCTGGATGGATGAGCACGAGGTTACCAATGCTCAATTCAGCGAATTTGTGAAGGCTACCGGTTATGTGACTGTTGCAGAAAAAGAGGTGGTTTTGGAGAATCTGCTTCCGGGAAATCTGAACACCAGTTACGCCAGAGACAGCGTGGCAAAGGCCGGTTCAATGGTATTTAGTCCTCCCGGACAGGCAGTGCCGTTAAATGATTATTCGCAATGGTGGTCCTGGACTATCGGTGCCAGCTGGAAACATCCCAAAGGCCCCGGAAGCAGTATAAAAGGACTAGAAAATCATCCGGTGGTGCACGTGTGTTACTACGATGCGCTTGCCTATTGCAAATGGGCCGGGAAAAGACTTCCCTCCGAAGCGGAATGGGAATTTGCGGCGCGAGGTGGCTTGGAAAACAACATTTATCCGTGGGGTAATGAACACATTGAAGCTGGTATCCCAAAAGCCAATTCCTGGAACGGACATTTTCCCAACCAAAATTCAATGATGGATGGCTTCTTTACTACCGCACCTGTTAAATCGTATGCTCCCAATGCTTATGGTTTATACGATATGGCGGGCAATACCTGGGAGTGGACAGCCGATTGGTACGATCCGGGGTATTACAAAACTCTGTCAACAGATAAGGAAACCCTTAATCCAACCGGACCTGCAAAGTCCACGGGTACTGAACTTCAAAAAACAATGCGCGGTGGTTCTTTTCTTTGCAACGACAGCTATTGTTCGAGTTACAGAGTGGCAGCCCGCATGCACGGAGAAGTTAACACTGGTATGAGTCATACTGGGTTTCGTTGTGTAAAAGATACGCAGTAGTGTTTTGTCTTGCTTTGTTCGTTCGATGATAGTATGCTGATTGGATGGTGTTTATTTATTCTCAGTATATTGAAATCTCCCAAATAATTCTCTAATTTTACTGTCGCAAAAGCAAATTCGGTGGCAGTACAGCAACACATATCACATTTGCACGATTCGTACCAATGTCTGTTCGAATGCCGCATGTTCTATGCCTAGTTTTTTACTTCCCCCTCTTTTTCCTAATCATTTTATTATTGTTGAATTTAATCAAGTGGTATCATGTCATTTGCTGAAATAAAAACCAAAAAAGCACCTGAACGCCCCGCCGGAGCGGAAGGTAATTTCTATCAACCAATCAAAACCCAAAAAATAGGCCCCGGAATGAATGAACGTATTCAGCGCTTGCGTAAACTAAGCGTTGAAACCCAGGAATCATTGACAATTGAGCGGGCATTAATTACAACTGCTTTCTATCGCGAGAATTACGGAAAATATTCAGAAGCGGTAATGCGCGCCCTGAATTTCCTGGAGATTTGCAAACAAAAGACGATTTATATAGGTGATGACGAACTCATTGTGGGAGAACGCGGACCAAAACCAAAATCGGTTCCCACTTTTCCGGAGTTAACTTGTCACAGTGTCGAAGATTTTCATGTTTTGAACACGCGCGACCAGCAACGTTATACCATCTCGCAGGAAGATATTGACACCTATGAACGCGAGGTTATTCCGTATTGGCAAGGCCGCACTATGCGGGAACGCATTTTCAATCATGTTCCGAATGAATGGAAAAGGGCCTACGAAGCCGGTGTATTTACCGAGTTTATGGAGCAGCGTGCTCCTGGTCACACCGCGCTCGACGGGACGATTTACCGAAAAGGAATGCTCGACTATAAAAAGGAAATTAAGGCACACATCGATAGTCTCGATTTTCTGAATGATCCGGAAGCAACCAGCAAACTGGAAGAATTAAAGGCGATGGATATTTCGTGCGACGCAGTTATTGTTTTTGCTGAACGTCATGCTGAGTTGGCGGAAGCTTTGGTTAAAACGGAGAAAGTTCCGCAGCGAATTAAAGAGCTGAAACGCATTGCTGAAGTGTGCCGTTGGGTGCCGGCTCATGCACCCCGAAATGTTTGGGAAGCCATTCAGATGTATTGGTTTGTGCATCTCGGAACGGTTACCGAACTAAATGGATGGGATGCCATGAATCCGGGGCATTTTGATCAGCATTTGCAACCGTTTTATGAAAAAGAGCTTGCAGAAGGTACGCTCACCCGAGACCAGGCAAAAGAACTGATCTCCTGTTTCTGGATAAAGGTGAACAACCATCCGGCACCGCCAAAAGTAGGAATCACCGCCCGTGAAAGCGGAACTTTCAACGACTTTACCAACATCAACATCGGAGGTCTTAAACCCGACGGTACCGACGCCGTCAGCGAGGTTTCGTACATGATGCTGGAAGTGACCGAAGAGCTGCACATTCTTCAGCCCGGAAACTCGGTTCATATCAGCAAAGTAACGCCCGATAAATTTTTGAAGGCAGCAGTGCATCTGATTCGCCAGGGTCACGGTTATCCTTCGGTCTTCAATCCTGATACCTACATTCAGGAACTGGTGAACCAGGGAAAAAGCCTGCAGGATGCACGTGAGGGTGGCTGCAGCGGTTGTATTGAAGTGGGTGCTTTTGGTAAAGAAGCTTATCTGCTTACCGGTTATCTGAATGTTCCGAAAGTTCTGGAGATAACGCTGAATAACGGAATTGATCCGCTAACCGGTAAAGTTGCCGGTATAGAAACCGGCGATCCCTTGAGTTTTAAAAGCTATGAAGAACTGTACGAAGCATTTCTGAAACAGCTGAATTTTGTCGTCGATCAAAAAGTTCGTGTAAGCAACTACATCGACCAGATGTTTGCCAAATATGCTCCCGCACCTTTCCTTTCGGTGGTGATTGAAGACTGTATTTCGAAGGGAAAAGACTATTACAACGGCGGACCACGATACAACACCAACTACATTCAATGTACCGGTTTGGGCACTGTTACAGACAGTCTTTCAGTATTAAAAAAGCACGTGTTTGAAGAAAAAACCTTCACCATGTATACTTTGCTGAAAGCCATGGCAAAGAACTATGAAGGCGAAGAAGCCTTGCGTCAAAGAATTCTGAACCGGACACCGTTTTTTGGGAACGACGATGAATATGCCGATTCAATTGCATTGTGCGTTTACAACGATTTGCTGAATGCTATCGAAGGAAAACCCAACACAAAAGGAGAAGTTTTTCATTTGAATATGCTTTCAACCACCTGCCATGTTTATTTTGGTTTAGTGCTGGGAGCGTCAGCTAACGGGCGTTTTTCAGGTAAATCAATTTCCGACGGAACTTCGCCGTCGCACGGATGCGATACGCACGGGCCAACCAATGTAATTCGTTCGCTGGGTAAACTCGATCAGACAAAATCGGGAGGAACTTTGCTCAACCTGCGTTTTGTTCCGAGCTTGCTTAAACGCGAAAAAGACATGGAAAAACTGGGACACCTGATTCGCAGTTATTTCTCGCTGGGTGGTCATCACATTCAGTTTAATATCGTTGATACGGCTACTTTGTATGCGGCACAGGCTTGCCCCGAAGATTACAAAGACTTACTCGTGCGAATGGCGGGTTACAGCGACTATTTTAACGATATGAACGCCGATTTGCAACAGGAGATTATCGACAGAACGGAGAATGAGGTACTTTAAAATAGGAAGATATTAAAGTTAATGATCCCTCCCAACCTCCCCAACGGGGAGGAGCCAGACTATTAACTATTTGTAGCAACAAAGTCCCCCTTTGGGGGATTAAGGGGGTCAAAATGTCTTGTCCTAAAATAGGTTTACACAAAAAGTAAATTTATGTCAGGATTTATAGTTTATGATGAAAGCTTCAAGCGACGGGTAGTTGCTGAAGTTTTAACCGGGCAAATAAGCAAAGAAG
>NZ_JADWYJ010000002.1 GCF_021354595.1 Maribellus sp. CM-23
GCTTACTCCAACTCAAGTACATCTCATCAAAGGAATAACCATCAAAAAAAGATGGAAGAACTATTACAGAAAACAAATAAATTTGGAGTTATAACCTGTAAACTTTTTTTAGGACGAGTCATGACAGTCTGATTTGATTCCGGCTATTATACCGATTAGCAATTGAATTGAGCCTTAAATTCGCTGCGTTCTTAAAGCCTCTTCAATTGTCTATCGGCATTAACCATTGTAATTCCAGAGTTTCGCATAAGGCTCACTCTGAAAAACAATTGGTATTACTTACAAGCTGAAAGAATCATTTCAAATACATCTGCTTTTGAAACAGCACCATTCAGCATAAAAAAACCCGGATTCTTTTCACAAAAATCCGGGTTCTTCCTTTTATTGAAACGATGGCCGACTACGATTCGGAGTAATCCACAATCGATGTGGTTACATCGTAAATATGGTCGCCCATTCTTTCCAGGCCAGAGAAAATGTCCTTGTACAAGGTTCCGATCTGGTAAGAATATTCTTCACTCTCGATGCTTATCACATGCTCTTTCCGGAGCTTGTCACGCAAGCGGTTGATTTGTTTCTCGATCGCCTCGCTGGCAGTTCTATCCACCTCGTAATTGTTTTTATTCAGGTTCTCGATCATAATATCCATGGCCTTCTCAACCAACACATACAATTCCGAGAGTTTCTTTTTCATTTCGGGTGTTAGCTTTTCCTTTTTATCGCTGATGCGCAACAAGGTACGTGCAATACTCAGGCACGAATCGCCAATGCTCTCAATTTCGTCCACAATTCGCAACATGGAACTGATGTTTCTCGACGACTGTTTGCTCAACTCACCCTCGGCCACCTTGGTAAGATATTTTGCGATCGATACTTCCATCTGGTCGCTTTTATCTTCGCCCATTTCAATCTTTCCAAATTGCTTTAAAACCTTGCGCTCATTCTCTTCGTTCATCATGGTGTTAAGCCGGCCTAGCAATTTTTTGGTTTGCTGGGCATATACCACAATCTCCTTTTTAGCCTGAAGTAATGAAAGTTCCCGCGTGCTTAGCATTCCAAATTTGATGTATTTCAGCTTGAATTCCTGTTCATCTTCCTTTTCAGGGACAATGCGCTGCACAAGGTTCACCAGGTATTTTATAAACCAGATCTGTATTAATACATTCAGAATATTAAAGGCAGTATGGAAAAATGACAAAGCGATCGGAACAGCTCCAGGATTCGTAAATGCGGAGCTTCCGGTGATATACTGTGTAATGTTGTCAACCCCTCTCAGGAAGTACGGGAAGATGGAAAGTACCCAGATAACACCTACAACGTTGAACATGAAATGGATCCGGGCCGCTCTTTTTGCCGATGAATTGGCCACTACAGCCGCAATGTTGGCGGTTATGGTAGTACCAATGTTCTCGCCCAGTACCATGGCAGCGGCGCTGTCGAAATTGATCCAGCCATTGTTACACATTACCAGGGTTAAAGCCATGGTGGCGCTCGACGACTGAATAACCACGGTTAGGATGGTTCCGATAATCAGGAAGATCAAACTCGAGCCAATGCCCATTCCGGTAAAGTTCTTCAGAAATTCCAGTATCTCCGGGTTCTCACCAATATTGGGAACACTGGTTTTCAGACTTTCAAGGCCGATAAAAAGCAGGGCAAAACCAACCAACACCTCTCCCCACGACTGATTGCGTGTTTTTTTGGAGAAAATTAAAGGAAAGCCGATACCAATTATCGGGAAAGCCAGCACACTCATTTTCACTTTGAAACCCAGAATGGAAATGATCCAGGCAGTGACGGTAGTACCTATGTTGGCCCCCATTATCACCCCGGCCGATTCGGTAAGAGTGAGCAGCCCGGCATTTACAAAACTCACGATCATTACCGTGGTGGCACTCGACGACTGAATGATAGCCGTTATGGAAAGGCCTGTTACTACGCCCATGAACCGGTTGGAAGTCATGGCTGCCAGAAAATTTCGCAGCTTGCTTCCGGCCACTTTTTGCAGGGCCTCGCTCATCAGCTTCATCCCGTAAAGAAAAAGCCCAAGCGCACCGATTAAGGTTAGGAAATCGATTAAAGAATAATTCATGCAGTGTTTTTTTGATGCGCCGAAAATAACGATTATCATAAAAAATCATCAACGAAAGTGGGACCGATATTCTAAAAATCAGAATATTCCTTTCCATCATCCAAAAATCAACGGCATAAATTTTATTGAAAAGGCCAGAGTCTTGCGTATAAAAGGGACTTGAGAGGGAGGTGCCCGGAAGTTAAAAGAACGTTAAAAATCAGCCTCACACGCACAAAGCAAACAGTTTGAAGAGCCAGCACCAAGCATCACTACGTCATCGCTGAGTCCAGTGATCGATTTCCCCAGGAGTCAACAAACTTCCCGGCATTCGGGATCGGTTATTCCTTTGGGTTGATGAAGTAACTCAACGCCCCCGACGGACAACGACCGATCTGCGCCTTTAGCTCTTCGGTGGTGGCATTTTCCGGTTTTATCCAGGGACGTTCCCCGGTATTGTACACTTTCGGAAGTGTGCGCACACAAACGCCCGAGTGAATACACAAAGCGGGTTTCCAAACCACGGTAAGTTCACCGTTCGAATAATGTTTCACGATTTCTTTTTCCATAACTTTCCCTTTTTAATCTTTCAGTACCAACACCTCCCATTCGGTGTGCCGCCTGATGTACGCATTTACAAACGGACACAAGGGCACCAGCTTTAAACCTTTTTCCTGGATATCGGCCAGCGCCTTTTTCGCCAGCGACGACGCAATCCCCTTCCCTTCCAGTTCAATGGGCACTTCGGTATGTGTCAGATAGATTTTTTCGCCCGAGCGGATGTATTCGATCTTTGCGATTACATCATCGATTTGAAACTCGTACCGGCGATCCTCTTCATTGTTGATTAATTCGTATTCCATAAACCTGTTTTCTCCATCCAAGTATTGACATCCGACTTGCATACGATTTTCAATAGCTATAAAACCATATCCATGCCCTGTCCCGTTCTACAAAGCTGAACAATTCGAAGGACGTAAAAGTTTGACAACCTGCTTTCTGTCTTTTCTCCGGATCATCAAGTAACAAGGCTACTTACTTCGCCTCCCTCCAAACACAGCCGAAAGACACTTATTCGTACCGCAAGGTATCTGCCGGATTGACTTTTACCGATTTCATGGTTTTGTAACTGATGGTGCCCAAAGCCATTACCAAGGCCACCACAAAGCCCGCCAGGAATTCAAACCATTCCAGGTGAATCCGGTAGTAATAATTCTGCAACCAGTTTTTCGCAATAAAATAAATAAGTGGCCAGGCAACCAGCGTGGCAATACAAACCAGTAAAACGATCTCTTTCGAAATCAGGTAAAAAATGCTGGTTCCCGAGGCACCCAAAGCCTTTCGAACGCCCACTTCCTTGGTTCGCTGCTCGATGGTAAACGAAGTTAAACCGAAAAGCCCCAATGCTGCGATAAAGATCCCGAGGATGGCAAACACCACCGACAACCGCGCATTTTGCCGTTCGATCCTGTACATGTGTGCAAAGTCGTCGCTCATAAAAAAATACTGCATCGGGTTGTTGGAAGCAAAGCGTTTCCAAACATCCTCGATCTGTTTGACCAGTTGTGCCGAAGCATTCGAACGGAATTTAACCGTAACATAGCCGAAAAATCTTCCGTCGTTTTTAAAGCGGATCATGTAGGGATTAATGCGGTTGTGAAGCGACCGGAAATGAAAATCGTTACACACCCCAATAATCGGCATGTGCGCTCTGTCTTCCTCGCTATCCATCGTAATAAAACGGGTTTGCGTAAAATCGGCAATCCCAAACTCCTCAATGGTTTTCCGGTTCACAAAACAAGCCTGCTCGTCGGAGCCGTGCGAACGGTCAAAAAAACGGCCGTCTGCCAGTTCAATACTGTAAGTCTCCAGAAAATCATAATCCACCCAGTTGGTCTGCAAAAGAAATGTTTCGCCATCGCGCCCTTCGAGCATGTAACCGTTGTTGTTATTGTTGTGTCCGGGCACCGCGGTAGAGGCCGAAACACTGGCGATCTCCGGAAACTTCAGCAGTTCTTCCTTAAAAGTATTCACCTGGTTGCCTATCGCCCCCGCACGTTCAATCACCAGTAAGCGGTCTTTTGTAAACCCAAGGTCTTTGTTCAGCATGAAATTTAACTGCTGATACATGATGATGGTACCGATAATCAGCACAATGGAAATCAAAAACTGAACGGCTACCAAGCCACTCCGTAGTTTTCCGTTTTTTACTCCATCGCGTATTTTTCCTTTTAGTACCGTGCCCGGGTTAAACGACGAAAGGTAGAAAGCCGGGTAAATACCTGCCAGGATTCCCACCACCGCAGCAAACAAAATGAGCAGTGGCAAGGTGTAAAAATTACTAAAAAGCGGGAAACTGACTTTGGCATTGAGCAGGTTGTTAAAATACGGCAGCGCGATATAAATAAGGATGATGGCTACCACCAGTGCTATGAATGAAATCAGCATCGAATCGGCAAGAAACTGCGCAATGAGCATGCCTTTCGATGAACCACTCACTTTTTTGATGCCGATCTCTTTTGCTCTTTTGGTAGCCTGCGCTGTTGAAAGATTCATAAAATTGATCGAGGCAATTACGATGATCAGAATCGCAATGCTCCCGAATATGATCAGGTATTTGGGATCGATCGCCGGTTTTACTTCGTGTTCCACCGATGGGTCGAGATGAATTCGGGTGAGCGGTTGCAAATGAAAACTATAGCGGTTTCCCTGCGTCAGAAAATCGGAAATGGAAATACCAAACAGCTCTTGTACCCGCGGCCCCACATATTTCTCCACCATGCCCGGGAACTTTGCTTCCACCGTACCCGCCAAAGTATGGGGCTTTAACAAAAGGTAAGTCGAAAAGCTATTGTTCATCCACTCGGGGTCGCGTGATCGTTGGTTGCTTGAAAAGGACGTCAGAATATCGGCATCGAAATGAGTCTCTTCGGGAAAATCGGCCATAACCCCAGTGATCTTGTAGGGTTCTTCGCGGGTGTTCACGCGTACCATTTTATCGATCGGGTCCTGGTTCCCGAAGATAATCCGGGCCGTGGACTCGGACACAACCATTGTGTTGGGCTCGGCCAGCACGGTATGGATGCTCCCCTTTAGCAGCGGAATCGAAAAAAGCTGAAAAAAAGTGGAATCGACCTCCACAAAATCATTCACCGTAAAAACCCGGTCGCCGTCTTTTACAATCGTTTCACCAAAACTATTCAGGCGGCAAAACTTGTCCACCTCCGGAAAATCGGCCACCATGGTTGGCCCGATCACCGAGGCAGTATAAGCTGCATTAACCACCTGCTCCCCTATTTTCCCATCCAGCGTCATTCGGAAAATGCGGTCTTTGTTCAGGTTGTACTGGTCGTAACTTAACTGATGAAGGATAAAAAGTGTAATGAGCAAACTACAGGCAATTCCTACCGACAGCCCGAATATATTAATCGCCACGTATCCCTTTTGCTTTTTAAGGGCACGCAAACTGTGCTTCAGTAAATTTTTCAGCATGACCGATTGATTTAAGTTAGTTTCTGTTTTACAATGTTTTACTTCCTTATGACGCTCAATCTTTTCATCCGTTACATACTTTGCCATAAATCGGGCCTGCAACAGCAACCTGTTATCCAACTTCCATCGGAACAGCCACCGGAAAAAAATACCTGCACAGCTGTTTTTTAAAGAAATGATCGGTAACTTTAAGAGATAAATACAAAAAAAATGTAATTCATTTTATTCAACCTCCTCTTATTAAAAATGTTATTAATGTGATTTTCTGCTAACATAAAATTAGACTTATGGAAAAAAAGATCTCCCTCCTCCTCCTTTGCACTGTTTTTTTCGTACTGAACTCCATGGCACAGGATCATCCCTCCTGGCTGCGTTATCCGGCCATTTCGCCCGACGGAAGTACCATTCTGTTTAACTACAAAGGCGACATTTACAAAGTGCCTGCTTCGGGAGGAACCGCCGTTCCGCTAACCCTGAGCGATGGTTACGAGTTTTCCGCAGTATGGAGCCACGACGGCCAACAAATTGCTTTTGCATCGGACCGCTTTGGCTATTTCGATGTGTTTGTGATGCCGGCCGAAGGCGGTGAAGCCCAACGTTTGACCTACCATTCCAACGGAGAAGTTCCCAGCACCTTCACACCCGACGATTCGGAAGTGGTTTTTACTTCCATTCGCCAGGACAGGCACACCAACGTACAGTTCCCCAACCGCGTGATGCCCGAGTTGTACAGCGTTCCGGTAAAAGGCGGACGGGTGAACCAGATCCTCACCTCTCCAGCCTACGACGCCGTTTACAGTCCCGATGGCAGCCAGCTTATTTTTCACGACCGGAAAGGCTATGAAGATGAATGGAGAAAACACCACACATCAGCCGTTACCCGCGACATTTGGGTGTACAACCTGAATTCAAAAGAATACAAGCAACTTTCTGACTTTGCCGGAGAAGACCGCAACCCGGTATTTATCGACAACGATGCATTTTACTACCTCACCGAAGAAAGCGGATCGTACAACGTATACAAAAGCTCGGTAAGCAATCCTGCACAGAAAACGGCGATCACCCACTTTGAAAAAAATCCGGTTCGCTTTCTGACCAAATCCGGCGACAATACCCTCTGTTTTGGATACGACGGAGCTATTTACACCCTGAAAGAAGGCGGACAACCTCAAAAAATAAACATTCAGATTGCTTACGATGGAAGAGACAACCTGGCCCGGCCAATCCCGGTGAGCAACTTCACGGAAGCACGCCTGTCGCCAAACGGAAAAGAATTCGCCTATGTTTTTAGGGGCGAAATTTATGTGAGCAGCATTGAGCACGGCACCACCAAACGCATTACCAACACTGCGCGCCAGGAACGAAGCGTAAGTTTCAGTCCCGACGGAAAATCGCTGGTGTATGCCGCCGAAACCGACAGCAGCTGGAACATCTACACCCAATCGCTGGTACGCGACGAAGAGCCCTATTTCTACATGTCGACCCTTTTGAAGGATGATGTGGTAGTTGCCACCAAAGCGGAAGAATTTCAACCCGAATATTCGCCCGACGGAAAAGAAGTGGCCTACCTCGAAAACCGTACGACGCTGAAAGTGATCAACCTCGAAAGCAAAAAGTCGAGAATGGTTTTGGCACCGGAGAACAACTATTCGTACGCCGACGGAGACCAGTATTTTGCCTGGGCACCCGACAGCAAATGGTTGCTGGTAAGGTTCGGTCCCAAGGAAAATATTTTTCAGGACGAAGTAGGACTGGTCAGTGCATCGGGTGACGGCACGGTAAGAAACCTTACCAAAAACGGTTACGATGATTTCGGAGGCAAATGGTCGACCGACGGAAAAATGATGATCTATGTCTCGACCCGTGAAGCCAATCGTTCGGAGCAAGGCAGGTTCAGCAGCGGCGATGTATATGCCATGTTCTTCACCCAGGCTGCCTTTGACGATTTCAAACTATCGAAAGAAGAAGCCGAGCTGGTGAAAGAGTTAAAAGAGAAAAAGGACAAGGACAAAGACGACGGCAAAGATAAAGACAAGAAAAAAGCCAAAACGGAAGACGAAGAGAAAGAGAAAAAGGAGAAAGTGGAAGACCTGAAATTCGACTGGGAAAACCTCACCGACCGGAAAGTGCGGCTGACACAACGGCCTTCTTCTCTTTCGGACTGGGTATTGTCGGAAAAAGGAGACAAGCTTTTTTTCCTGACCCGTTACGACGAAAAATGCGATCTGTACTCGATGGATCTGCGTACCAAGGAAACCAAGCTTTTCTCTAAAATAGACGCCAACAGGGCTTCGATGGAACTCTCCGACGATGGTAAATTCCTGTTTATCCTCGCCGATGGAAAACCCATGACCGTGACCGTAAGCGACGGAAAAAGCAAGCCGATCAAAACATCGGGTGAAATGCTGCTGCAAACCGACCGCGAGCGGGCATACATTTTCGACCACTGCTGGCGCCAGGTGCGCGAGAAATTCTATGTACAGGATATGCAGGGGGTAGACTGGCCTTACTACTATGAGGTGTACCGGAAATTCCTCCCCGATATCAACAACAATTACGACTTTGCTGAGCTGCTGAGCGAAATGCTGGGCGAGCTGAACGCTTCGCATACGGGGGGCCGCTACCGCCACGACGACAAGCAGGCCGATGAAACCAGCTCGCTGGGTTTGCTTTATGATTACGACTACACAGGCAACGGGCTGAAAATTGCCGAAGTGCTGCAAGAAGGTCCTGCCGATAAGGCATCCCTAAAAATCAAGGCCGGCAACATTCTCGAAAAGATCGACGGAAACGAACTCACCGCTGCCGTTGATTTTTACCAGTTCCTGAACCGGAAAAAGGGCGACAACGTACTGCTCGATCTGTACAATCCTGAATCGGGCGAACGCTGGCAGGAAGTGGTCAAACCCATTTCGCAGGCCGAAGAATATGAACTGCTTTACCAACGCTGGGTGAAAACCCGCCGCGACGAGGTGGTAAAACTCTCGGACGGCAAACTGGGCTATGTACATGTACGCGGAATGAACGATGCCAGCATGCGCGTGGTGTACGAAGAAGCGCTCGGGCGCTTTGTTTCGGCCGATGCGCTGGTGGTGGACACCCGGTTTAACGGCGGCGGAAACCTTCACGATGTGCTTTCCGATTTCCTGAACGGCAAAAAATACATGGACGTTATTCCGCACGGCCAGTACATTGGTTCGCAGCCCCGCAATAAATGGATCAAACCATCGATTGTGGTAATGGGCGAAAGCAACTATTCCGATGCACACCTTTTCCCGGTGGCCTACAAAATAAAAGGCGTTGGGAAAAACCTCGGAATGCCGGTTCCCGGTACCGGAACCTTTGTTTGGTGGGAAATGCAGATCGATCCCTCGCTGGTGTTTGGAATTCCGATGGGCGGCTGGAAACCTTTGGATGGCCCCTTCCTCGAAAACAACCAGCTGGAGCCCGACATCCGCGTAATGAACGAGCCGGGAGAAATGGCCAAAGGCCGCGACCAGCAGATTGAAGCGGCGGTAAAAGAACTGTTAAAAGAATAAAAACACAAAAACCTGTTGAGTACGCATCGCGTTATTGTTTTTACTAACTCAAAAAATAAAACAATGAAAAACAATGCAGTAGGTTGGTTCGAGATTCCGGTAAGCAACATGGAACGAGCCCAGGCTTTTTACGAGCAAATGTTGGACCTGAAAATGGAACGTTACCAGATGGGGCCGCTCGACATGGCGTGGTTTCCGTGGAAAGAAGACGGCCAGGGAGCACCCGGTTCGCTGGTTTGTCATGCCGAATATTACAGGCCCTCCACCGACGGGGTTTTGATCTACCTCACCGCTCATTCGGGCGACCTGGCCAATGAACTCGCGCGCGTGGAAGCCGCCGGCGGAAAAGTGATCCAGCCCAAAACAAAGATTTCGGACGAATACGGTTTTATGGCTTTGCTCATCGATTCGGAAGGCAACCGCATCGCTTTGCATTCACGGCAATAATCGATAATTACAGATAAAACATAAACTACCGGGGCTTGCTTCGGTAGTTTTTTTGGTTTAATAAGAAAAGCTGCGAGCTATGAGCTGCTAGCTGCGAGCTTTTTATAAAACAGCATCACGGCTGCACTGCAACACAGCTCTGTCAGATTGCTTCTCCGTCCGTCGGCTAACGGACGAATCGCAATGACACTCGTTTTTGTTTTCGTTTGGCAGCGGACATAGAGTGTCATAACTGGAAATTGTCAGCAGTTGTCCGCTGCCGGAAAACCTCTCCCTTGGCGTCATGGCGAGCTTGCGAAGCCAACTCTTTCAGGAAGCATAGAGCCCAACTCTGAACTTTGAACTTTGAACTCTGAACTCTGCTACTGCAACACCCCCTCCGTTATTCCGGTGGCTCAGCCTCCGGAATTCCTCGTCCCCCTAGATGGGGACAAATGGGAAATGCTGTGAGCTGGGTTAAATTGCCAAATTGTAAAACTGTTAAATTGATAAATTGCATAGGGCATGGGGCGAAGAGCATGGAGCGCAACTCTGAACTCTGAACACTAAACTCTGAACTACACGCTGTGAGCTTCGAGCCGCGAGCCACGAGCCACGAGTACAAAACAGCATCACGACAACACGGCTACACAAGCTATTGTCAAATTGCGAAATTGATAAATTGCATGGGGCATGGGGCGCAACTCTGAACTTTGAACACTAAACTCTGAACTACAATCTTCGAGCTACGAGCTTCGAACACAGCAACACAAAAAAAGCCGTCCTCTACAGCAGGACAGCTTTTTACCAATACACACGACAGAAAACCGAAATCCTGCCGTTAATAACCCCAATAAAACATTAACTCTTTACCGGTTTCCCGAGCACTTCGAGCAACTGCGGGTTGTCTTCGAGTGCGATGCGTGCCACGGAATAAAACCGGCTCATCCAGGTGGCCATCCGGTTCATAGCTTCGTCTTTTATTTTAGTGGCGTCCTGCGACTCGCCCACTTCGCGCAGGTAATTGGCGCGGGCGGCTTCCACCACGGCAATCAGGTCGGTAGCTGCCGTAATTTCTTCGGGCGTTATTTTCAGCAGGGCCAGCCGCGTTTGAATTTCGCTATCGGCCGCTTCGGCGTAAAATTTCTTTACCGCTTCCAGCCATTTTACATAGGGCCGCGGCACCTCTGTATCGAGCGCCAGGCGGCGAAGAAGCACCACTTCGTCAAGGAAAACCACCCGGGCTCTTTTCCGGTGCCGGGTATAAATTTTTGATAGTTCGGTACGTGCGTTTTTAAAGGCTTCCGAAGCTTCGGTGGTTTCGTCGTCTTCGGTTTTGTTCGCATCGTACAAGGTGCGGGTTTCAGTCAGCAGGTTCTTTCCCTGCTCAATAACGGTGGAGTCGTACCCCATTTCCCCGATCAGCGTAGCGATCTGGGGCTGTTGCGTTGCATTTTCAAGCGCCACCCTCCATTGTTCGAGGCTCGACACTTCCGATGTTTTTGTGTTGGCTACCATAGTAAATCGTTTTAATTTGAGTGTTTATCTGGCACCGCCTGTCGTATGCGGCAAAGCGGCTTCTTTTCAGTATTCCGGGGCACGGCTTCGTGCCTCCCGTGCGTTCCTACTCACTTACCATGCGTTCCTTCCGTTCTCCCATCGGCTCCTTCGCGCTCCCGTGCATCCCTTCTCGCCTACCGTCGGTTCCTACCAGCCTACCATCTCTTCCTTCCGCCTCCCATGCACTCCTACCGCTTGTTGGGCGGTTGTTTTGGGATGATTATGGATTTTTCACAGTTGTTCCTAGATCTCGCTCGAAAAGCAATGTTCAGAAATGTTCATTAAACTGAAAGTCCACAGGACAATACCCCTCCATCTATCCCCAGTTTTTATTACAACCATTCTGACGTTCCCATTCCATCGCAGCCTCTTTTGTTGTAATATTTCCTACTTGAACAATATGCCCATTCTGCCAATAATACCTAAGCCCATTATATGTGGTATATCGTCCAGAGTTTTTATGTTCACTTTCTCTTCTAAGAAGATTATCAGTAATTCCACAGTGAACTTTTAAGTTGCCAACTTTAAACCAATATTTATAAGTATCTCTATAAATTCCCATGGTCTCTATTTATTGTACATTAAGTAAACTATATATTCATTCGATTTTATCATCGCTCCCCCACCAACTTGCTCATTATCACAATTTGGAAGGTCTCCAAATCTTTTTATCATATAAATCTCAAACTCATCAATTGTAGTTTCATCAGTTGAACTTCCAACAATTTCATAATTATCGTAGAAATCAGAATATTCTTCCTCGTATCTTTCTTCAATTGTTTGCCCCGTTTTTCCAATCTTAAAATTTGAAAAAGATTCTAATAAAGGCTCATACTTATCTCCCAATTCTTTAAATGTTGCCATAATTCATATTTTAAAAGGTTTCAACTAGTTTGCATAGCTCTATTACGCATTATCTCTACTCATAATACCCAACCGTTTCCAACAACTGTTTTTCGAAATCGTAGATATCGTCGAGGCTCCCGAGCGGATGCCGGGTTTCCTTTTTGTTGGCATCGAATAAACCGATGTAATTGTTGCTGCTGTTAAAGTGCAGACGACAGATGGGCTTGCGGTTGTTATCGTCCAAAAGCACCCCGAAATACGACTGGGTATCGCGTGCCGAAATTCGTTCCTTGCCAATCTTTCTTCTTAAAATAGCCACCACGATCCTGAAAGCCTCCATTTCCTCTTCGGTGGTAATCACTTTGCTTTCTTCTTCCTCCACCGGTACCACTTGTTCCGACTGCTTTTCCTCTTCCTTGTTCAAAGCACTCTGCAAACGATCGTTCACCCGCTCGCTTATTTGCTGATTGGTGGCTTTTTGCACCAGTTCCTTAAATTGTACCATTACTTTTTCGGTGAGTCTCCCGTTGTACACTTTCGACGCAAAGAACCGAACAAATTCATCGCTGGGTTCGGCCAATTCCTGGTTAAAAACCTTTCGGATCTCTTTGGTATATTTCAGTGAACTGGCGTTGGAGAATATCTTTTCTTCATCGAAATTAGACTTATGAAACTTTACAATCTCGCTCACCACCGAATCTTTCAGCTGCGTGATGTTAAACTCCAGGAATGGTTTTTCATCCATTTTATTGGCCTCTTCCAGGTCGGTATAAAAGCGGTATTCAATGCCGTTGGTCAGCAAGGCAAATCTTGCCTTTGTGACATGAAAATACCGAAACAGCTGCGAATTGTGCACATTCAAATCTTCCTGCCAGTGTTTACATTCAATGATTAAAATCGGGGCTCCGTTCTGAAATATAGCGTAATCCACTTTTTCACCTTTTTTCAGTCCTATATCGGCTGTAAACTCGGGCACCACTTCCATCGGGTTGAAAATATCGTAGCCCAACAAATTGATAAAAGGCAAGGTAAAAGCTGTTTTAGTTGCTTCTTCTGTCTGGATTTGATTTTTCATCGTGTCGATTTTCTCGGACAAGACTTTCAGTTTAGCTTGAATTTCCATAATGTGTTTTTATTAATTCGGTAACAATTCTAAATACTCATCCATAAAAGCATAGTAGCTGTTTCCAATGGGGCTCCTTCTCCTAAAAAATCCGACAGTTGTGCGGCCCGGGTTATGACTCTAAATGAGTGATTCTAAAAGTAATAAAGGTTTATTAACCAAACAATAGCCGAAAAGTGTTATTGAGCAGGGAGGAGAAGAAGGCGAAGGCTGAGGCTGAGGAGAAGGCTGAGGAGAAGGTTGAGGAGAGCACAAAACGGCATCACGGCACCACGGCTGCACAGCAACACCGCTCCTTCAGATTGCTTCTCCCGGGTACCCGGGATCGCAATGACGTTCGTTTTTATTTTCATGTGGCAGCGGACACAGGGTGTCGTGACAGGAAATTGTCAGCTGCTGTCCGCTGCCGGAACGCCCCACCCCGGCGTCATGGCGAGCGAGCGAAGCCAACTCTTTCAAAGAGCATGGAGCGGAGTGCAAAGAGCAAAACTCTGAACTCTGAACACTGAACTCTGCTACAGCAACACCCCCTCCGTCATTCCGGTGGCTGAGCCTCCGGAATTCCTCGTCCCCCTAAATGGGGACAAATGGGAAGCGCTGTGAGCTGGGCTAAATTGTCAAATTGTAAAACGGTTAAATTGCACGGAGCATGGAGCGCAACTCTGAACTTTAAGCTTCGAGCTGTGAGCCGTGAGCCGCGAGTACAATACAGCAGAACAGCAACACTGCAACACAAACTATTGTCAAATTGAGAAATGGATAAATTGCAAGGGACATGGAACTTCGAGCGACGTGCAAAACACTGAACTCTGAACTCTAAACTCTAAACTAACAGCACCACAGCCACTAAAACCTGATAGTCAGCTTTACTGCGGGGATGGGTTCGGGATGAAAAGCATAGCCCCTAATGTCAGGAGGCGCGGGGTTTTGCATTTCAAAAACCAGCGACGCCGCTTTCTTTTTGCTGGTGTGTGCACCAATAAAAAACGGAATGCTGACAATACTGGCCACAAAGCCCGCACTAAACAGGTAGCCAAAGGCATCGGTGGTGGCATACGAACTGCTTTCCCACGAAGCGGCAAAACCGATAAAACCTACCACCATTGCACCAGTTCCGCAGCCCAGCAAAAGCCACCCGGTTTTGTTGCGCCGGTGTTGCTGCTGCTGAAAGTAATCGTACATGGTTTGTTTGTCGTAGCGGTCCTGGCCCCATACACCGGGAACAAAGCTGAGCAGTAACAGGAAAACAACAATGCGTTTCATGGTCGAACGATTTTGGATGGATATACAAGTTACGAAATCCCGCGCAACAAATTTCACGCAGCGAATGCAATACAGCAACACATCCCCTTCAGATTGCTTCTCCGTCCGTCGGCTGACGGACGAATCGCAATGACGTTCCTTTCTATTTTCATGTGGCAGCGGACACAGGGTGTCGTAACTGGAAATTGTCAGCAGCTGTCCGCTGCCGGAACGCCCCCTCTTTGGTGTTACGACGAGCGAGCGAAGCCAACTCTTTCAAAGAGCATGGAGCGTAGTGCATAGAGCACAACTCTGAACTCTGACTCTGCTACTGCAGGACCCCCTCCGTCATTCCGTCGTCGAAGCCTCCGAAATTCCTCGTCCCCCTAAAATGGGGACAAATGGGAAGTGCTGTGAGCTGGGCTAGATTGTAAAACTGTTAAATTGATAAATTGCACGGAGCATGGAGCATGGAGCGCAACTCTGAACTTTGAACTCTAAACTCTGAACTACACGCTTCGAGTACAAAACAGCAACACGGCAACGCAGCAACACAGAGCCACAAGCCATTGCATAATATTCAAGCATTCTCACACGAACTCCGCCATTCTGTCCGTCCATCCATCAATTCCTCCGTCCTTCCGTCCCTGAACTCTTAACGCTTTCCTAATGACATGTTATTCTTTGTTAACACGAGTTTTTGATTCGCCTTTACTTAAATTTTTTTAACAAAAGAATAGGGGAATAAATGTCATAATGACTTAAATTCGTGCCTTCGTAAAAAGAGACGAATAGATTTTGAGATATGAGTACTGAGATTTTCGTTCCGAAATTCAAAACAACAGGAAACATACCCGTTCGGACAGAAAAACTTCTTCCGGCACCGGTCGTTCGTCTCTCCAAAAAACAAAATCGAGTTTATACGGAAAGTAAAAAATATAAAGAATTACACGCATATGAATCAAGCTGTTGACATTAAGGAATTGAACGAAAGGATTCAACGAGAAAGTTCGTTCGTTGATATGGTTTCAATGGAGATGAACAAAGTAATTGTGGGTCAGAAACATTTGGTGGAAAGCCTGTTGATCGGCTTACTTTCCAACGGGCACATTTTGCTCGAAGGGGTTCCGGGACTGGCAAAAACGCTGGCTATTAAATCGCTGGCACAAACCATCAGCGCAAAGTTTGCGCGTATCCAGTTTACGCCCGACCTGTTGCCTGCCGACTTGCTGGGAACCATGATCTACAGTCAGAAAAGAGAAGAGTTTTCGATCAAAAAAGGGCCGATCTTTGCCAACTTTATTTTGGCCGATGAGATCAACCGTGCGCCCGCCAAAGTGCAGTCGGCATTGCTCGAAGCCATGCAGGAACGCCAGGTAACCATCAGCGACAACACGTTTAAGCTGGATGAGCCTTTCCTGGTAATGGCCACGCAAAACCCGATCGAGCAGGAAGGTACTTACCCGCTGCCCGAAGCACAGGTGGACCGTTTTATGCTGAAGGTGGTGATCAACTACCCGAAAAAGGAAGAAGAACGCCAGATCATCAACCAGAACCTGCTGCGTCAGTTCCCCGAAACCAGCACCATTCTGAAACCCGAAGATATTATCAAAGCCCGCGATGTGGTGAAAGACGTGTACATGGACGAAAAAATCCAGAAATACATTGTTGACATTGTGTTTGCCACCCGCGAACCAAGGGAGTACAAATTGGAGAAATATGCGAGCATGATTTCGTACGGCGCTTCGCCAAGGGCGGGAATCAGCCTGGCACAGGCCTCCAAAGCCTATGCGTTTATCAAACGCCGTGGTTATGTGATCCCGGAAGATGTGCGCGCGGTTTGTCCCGATGTGTTGCGTCACCGTATTGGGTTGAGCTACGAAGCCGAAGCCAACAACATTACTTCGGAAGAAATTATTACCGACATTTTGAATACGGTTGAAGTTCCTTAACGAGTCGCAGTTGACAGTCGCAGTTAACAGTTGTTCAAACACTACTTTGAACACTGAACCTGCCCGACTGAATCGTTCAGGCGGGCTTTAAACTTTGAACTCTGGTATGGAAACAACAGATTTATTAAAAAAGGTACGGAAGATTGAGATCAAGACGCGGGGGCTTTCGCGGAATATTTTTGCGGGAGAATACCACAGCGCCTTTAAAGGACGGGGCATGGCTTTCTCGGAAGTGCGGGAATACCAGTTTGGCGACGACATCCGGAACATCGACTGGAATGTGACCGCCCGGTACAACCACCCCTACGTAAAGGTTTTTGAAGAAGAACGCGAACTCACCGTGATGCTGCTGATCGACGTAAGCGGGTCGCGCGAGTTTGGTACTTTTGAAAAACTCAAAAAGAATGTGATCACCGAATTGTCGGCCGTGCTTTCGTTTTCAGCGATTCAAAACAACGATAAAATCGGGGTGATCTTTTTCTCGGACAAAATCGAGAAGTTTATTCCGCCGAAAAAAGGGAAAAGCCATATTCTGCGCATCATTCGCGAGTTGATCGATTTTCAGCCCGAAGACCGCGGCACCGACATTACCGAAGCCATTCGTTACCTCACCAACGCCATCAAAAAGCGTTGCACCGCCTTTGTGATTTCCGACTTTATGGACGAAAACACCGAGCTGGAAATGGCACTGTCGATCGCCAACAACAAACACGATGTGGTGGCACTGAAAATTTTCGACGAACGGGAAACCGAGCTGCCTTCAATCGGGATGATCAAGTTAAAAGATGCAGAAACCGGCCATTATGTGTGGGTGGACAGCAGTTCGCGCAGAACCCGAAATATGTATTCCGACTGGTGGAGAAAGCACACAGCGCGCCTGGATGTGATGTTCAAAAAATGCGGCGTGGATTATGTGGCCATCGACACCAACGAAGATTATGTGAAATCGTTAATGACCCTGTTTCGGAAACGGGCATTAAAATAGAAGAAATGAACGCTATACGTAAAACAATACTGAAAAGCAATCCACAGTTCGACTACGCTCACTGTGACCGTCAGCCTGAGCGGAGTCGAAGGCTGATTTCATGGGCGGGTTTGCTTGTTCTTTTACTTTTCTTTCTGGCAAATGGTCAGGTGAGTGCGCAGCGGATAAAAGCCACTGCCAGCCTCGATTCAACCAATATCCTGCTGGGAGACCAGGTAAAACTATTCCTGCAGATCGATCATCCGAAAGATGTGGATGTTCAGTTTCCGCAGGTGCCGGATACCATTGCCGGGTTGATTGAAGTACTCGACCGTTCGGCCATCGACACTTTTGAAGCCGACAAAGAGGATTACATCAAACAGATACAGGCGTACACCATTACATGTTTCGACAGTGGAAGCTACCGCATTCCGCCCTACTGGTTTAAAATTGCCACCGAGGGCCTCAACGATTCGGTACCCAGCAACGGGGTTACGCTGAATGTGTTTACCATGGAGATCGACACCACCAAGGGGCCGACCGATATTAAAATGCCTTACGATGCTCCGCTGACGCTGAAAGAGGTAACGCCTTATATTCTGGGTGTCATCCTGATCGGTGCCATTATTTTCTTCCTGCTGTATTCGATCAAACGGAAGAAGAAAAACCAGCCGATTTTTGCCCGGCCGCAAAAGCCGAAGGAACCGCCGCATGTGGTAGCTCTTCGCGAGCTCGACCGCATCAAATCGGAAAAAGTATGGCAGCAGGGCAAAACCAAGCAGTATTACAGCGAGCTGACCGATGCCCTCCGGATGTACATCGAGGATCGCTTTGAAATCCGCGCCATGGAACAGGTGACCGATGAAATTCTGGAAAGTTTCCGGCTGCAGAAAGGCTTGTTAAACGACAAATCGCTGGGTAACCTGGGGCAGATACTGCAACTGGCCGACCTCGTGAAATTTGCCAAGTACCAGCCGCTGCCTGACGACGACAACATGGCACTGGTAAATGCCTACTTCTTTGTAAACGATACCAAGAAAGAAGTGGCCAAAAAGCCGGAGGAGAAAGCCAAAGGCGAAGAAGATGATAACGTGGAAGAAGTTGAAATAAAATAGAGAAGGATGTTGGAAGGATTGACATTTAAGAACCCGGAACTATTCCATATTTTATGGGTACTGATACCCATGACGGCCTGGTATATTTTCCGGCAGAAAAAAAATACAGCAAGCATCCAGGTTTCAACTACAGCACCGGTGTTTAAGGCGCCGCTGACGATCCGTCATTACCTGCGTCACCTGGTGTATGTTTGCTTTGTAATTGCACTGGCCTTTTTTGTGGTGGTACTGGCCCGCCCACAATCGTCGAAAAACTGGGAGACAAGTGAAACAGAAGGAATCGACATTGTGGTGGCACTCGATATTTCGAGCAGTATGTTGGCGCAGGATTTTCAGCCCAACCGTTTGGAAGCAGCCAAAAATGTGGCCATGGAATTTATTGCAGGCCGTGAATACGACCGCATGGGTCTGGTAGTTTTTGCCGGCGAGGCGTTTACGCAATGTCCGCTCACCACCGACCGTGCCGTGTTGCTGAACCTTTTTAAGGATATTCACAGCGACATGATCGAAGACGGTACGGCCATCGGAAACGGACTGGCCACCGCCGTAGCCCGTTTGAAAGACAGCGAAGCCGTGAGCCGCGTGGTGATCCTGCTGACCGACGGTGAAAACAACCGCGGAGAAGTAGCGCCGGTTACGGCTGCCGAAATTGCCAAAACCTTTGGGATACGCGTTTATACCGTTGGTGTGGGATCGATCGGAACAGCGCCCTACCCTTTCCGGGTGCAAACACCCTTTGGCGAACAGGTGCAACTACGCGATATGGAAGTAAAAATCGACGAGGAAACCCTGCAAAAAATTTCGTCGCTGACTGATGGAAAGTATTTCAGGGCCACCGGCAACACCAAATTGGAAGAGATCTACAAGGAGATCGATGCACTGGAAAAATCCAAGATCGAAGTACGCGAATTCAGCCGCAAATCGGAAGAATTCATGCCCTTCGCGCTGCTGGGAGCCTTGTTTTTGATCCTGAGTTTATTTTTAAGGATAACGATATTCAGAACCATCCCATAAATAATGTTTGAGTATGGAAATGTTTAGATTTGGAAATAGCGAATATTTATGGGGGCTGTTACTCATTCCGTTACTGACCCTGTTTTTTGCATGGTCGCGTATTGCACGCCGCCGGGCATTGAAAAAGTTCGGAAGAAGGGAAATGCTCGAACAGCTGATGCCTTTCAGTTCGCGTACGCGCCCGGTAGTTAAGTTTATTGTGCTGATGCTGGCGCTGGCTTTTATCATTACCGGACTTGCCCGCCCGCAGTTTGGTTCGAAACTGAAAACCGTAAAGCGTGAAGGCGTGGAGCTGATCATCGCCCTCGATGTATCAAACAGCATGATGGCCGAGGACATTCAGCCCAACCGACTGGAACGGGCCAAGCGCGCCATCTCGCGCCTGATCGACCGTTTGGAAGACGATAAAATCGGGTTGATCGTGTTTGCCGGCGATGCTTATACCCAACTGCCGATTACGGCGGATTACAATTCAGCCAAATTGTTTTTGAACTCGGTAAATACGCAGATCGTTCCGAAACAGGGAACCGCCATTGGCGCTGCCATCGACCTGGCACACCGTTCGTTTACTCCGGGCGAAAAAGCCAACAAGGCGATCATCGTGATAACCGATGGCGAAAACCACGAAGACGACGCGATTGCTTCTGCCAAAGCAGCACTCGAAGACGGCATCATTGTCCACACCATCGGAATGGGGCTGCCATCTGGCTCTCCTATCCCGGTTTTGAGAAACGGACAAACCGACTACATGAAAGACCGCGACGGAAATGTGGTGATCACCAAGTTGAACGAACAGATGCTGGAGCAGATATCGGCAGCCGGCAGTGGAATTTACATCCGCGCCAACAATGCCCAGGTAGGTTTGAATACGCTTTTTGACGAGATCAATAAAATGGAAAAACAGGAAATGGAATCGCGTACCTACTCGGAATACGACGACCAGTTCCAGTTCTTTTTTGCGATAGGACTTTTCCTCCTGTTACTCGAATTTGTTATTCTGGAAAGAAAAAACAAGTATCTGAAGAACATTCATTTGTTTAAGAGTTAGTTGGAAAACTGAAGTTGAAAGTTAGAAGAGAAAAAGATGAAGAGAATTTATTACATAGTTTTGCTTGTATTGATTGCCGGGAATGTTTTTGCGCAAAACGAACGCAAATTTGTCCGCAACGGCAACAAGCTGTTTATGGAAGCTGTGCGGGATACCACCCAAATAGATTCGGTAAAATTCAGCAATGCAGAAACCGAATACCGCAAAGCACTGAACAAACGCCCCAACGACCTGAAGTGGAACTACAACCTGGCAGATGCCATGTACAAACAACAGCGTTTTGAGGATGCCGAAGGGAAATTCAGCGAACTGGCCGAAAAAATGGAAGAGCCGGTGGAACGTGCTTTTGCCAACCACAACTTGGGAAATACCCAGCTGATGCAAAACAAACTGGACGAAAGCATTGAATCGTACAAAAAAGCCCTGCGCGAAAATCCTTCTGACCTGGAAACAAAGTACAACCTGGCCTATGCACAAATGCTGAAAAAACAACAGGAGCAGCAGCAACAACAAAATCAGCAAAACCAGGATCAGAATAAAGATCAAAACAAAGACCAGCAGGACCAGAACAAGGATCAGCAAAATAAAGATCAGAACAAGGACCAAAACAAAGATCAGCAGGATCAGAATAAAAACCAGGATCAAAACAAGCAGAATCAGGATCAGCAAAACAAAGATCAGCAACAGCAGCAACAACCGCAGCAAAACAAGATCTCGAAACAGGATGCTGAACAGCTGCTGCAGGCTTTGCAAAACGACGAACGTAAGATTCAGGACAAGGTAAAGAAAGAAAAGGCCGCCAAAGCCAAGCGGATGCAGACCGAGAAAGAGTGGTAGAAGAGAAAGGCGAAGGCTGAGGCTAAGTTAGGAACGTAATGAAAATTGCGGCTGTATTAAATAAAAAAGCTCGTAGCTCATAGCTTGAAGCTCGTAGCTAAAAAATAATAATTTTGTAGGCTTTACAAGACAATGAGGACACTGATAACATACATTTTTCTGGTAAGCATACTTGGAATTGCCCATGCGCAGGACACCCGATTTACGATGTCGGCTCCGAATGCCGTGGAAAACGGACAGCAATTCAGATTAAGTTTTACACTCAACGACCGGGGCAACAAACTCCAGCTTCCTCCGGGATTAAGCGACAACTTTCAGATTCTGATGGGACCCAGCACTGGCCAGTCGACCAGTATACAAAGCATTAACGGGCGCACCACCTCCGAAACCACTTATTCGTACACCTACATTTTGCGCTCTAAAAAGGAAGGTACTTTTGAAATAAGACCGGCCTCGATCGAAGTGGATGGCAAAGTAATTGAATCCAATTCACTAACGATCCAGGTGGTAAAATCGCAGTCGCAGCCTTCTCAGCAGCAGCAACAGCCAAGCGGAGGCGGACAGACACAACAGGGTACCACAGAAACGCTGAACCTCAGCAAAGACAACCTTTTTGTTCGCGTTGATTTAAGCAAAAGAAACGTGTTCCGCGGAGAACAGATCATCTCCACCGTAAAACTGTATGTGGATCCGAACATCCCGATCTACGGCTTTGACGAAGTAAACCTCCCTACTTATGAGGGATTCTACACCCAGGATATGGAGATTCCGCAGCAGATCAATTTCACCCGCGAAGTATACAACGACAAAATATACCAGGTCGGCATCCTAAAGAAAACGATCCTGTTCCCGCAGCAAAACGGGAGCATACAAATAAAACCGTTTAGCTTGTCGCTGGTAGTCAGGCAACGCGTAAAGCCGCGTAGTTTCTTCGACGACTTTTTTGACAGCTACCGCAATGTGAAGGCGCACGTTACCAGCGACCAGGTTTCGGTAAATGTAAAAGACCTGCCCGCTGCACCCAAGGATTTTATGGGCGGTGTGGGGAATTTCAGCGTCAGTTCACAAATCAGCAGCGAGAATGTAACCACCAACGATGCGGTAACGCTTACGTTAAAAATAAACGGCAACGGGAACATTCGCCTGGTGCGCACACCGGAACTTCAGTTGCCCAGTGATTTTGAAGTTTACGACCCGCGTGCTACCGACAACGTAAAAGCAAGCGATAACGGCGTTTCGGGTACCAAAACCATCGAGTACTTGTTCCAGCCGCGTTTCGAAGGTGATTATACCATTCCTTCGATCAAATTCTCGTGGTTCAACCCGGCGTCGGGAAGGTACGAATCGGCTGCCACGCCCGAGTACACCCTGCATGTAACAAAAGGAACCGAAGAGCAATCTGCCACCGTGGTGAGCTCGCTGAGAAAAGAAGACCTGCAGCTGATCGGAAAAGACATCCGTTACATTCAACAGGGAAATCCATCGCTGCGTGCCAAGGGTGATACCTTCTACGGAAGTGTATTGTTTTACCTCTTGTATGCAGGAAGTGCTTTGCTGTTCGTGATCTTATACATCGTTTACCGGAAGAAAGCACGCGAAAATGCCAACATTGCGCTGATGCGTAACAAAAAGGCCAACCGAGTTGCCACAAAACGTCTGAAAGCAGCTGCGGGCTTTATGAAGCAGAACAACAACGAAGCTTTCCACGATGCTATTCTGAAAGCTTTCTGGGGATACCTGAGCGATAAGCTGGGAATTCCGGTGGCCGATCTGAACCGGGAAAGTGCAGTGGCCGGACTGCACAGCAAAAATGTAGACCAGCAGGTGATCACCGACTTCGAAGATGTTATCGGTCAGTGTGAATTTGCCCGCTATGCGCCCGCCGGAGGCTCTGAAGCACGTCATGAGCTCTATAAAAAGGCTGAAGCAACCATGAGCCGGTTCGAGAAACAGATTAAGAAATAGTGTTCATTCACCGTTTACAACAGAAGAAATGAAGAAGTTATTTGCTATCATATTATTTGCCCTCCCCTTTTTCCTGAATGCCCAGGAAAACAATACCGCTTTGTGGGAGCAGGCCAACAACCACTATACGGCCGAAGAATACCAACAGGCCATTTCAGCTTACGAACAGATACTGACCAATGGGCAGGAATCGGCTAAACTGTATTTTAATTTGGGAAATGCGTATTACAAAGCCGGTGATGTTAACAATGCCATTCTGAATTACGAGCGGGCGCAAAAGCTGGCTCCGCAGGATGAAGACATCGCTTTTAACCTGCAAATTGCCAACCAGTTTGTGGTCACCAAAATCGAAGAATTGCCTAAGCCTTTCTTTCTGCGCTGGAAAACATCGGTTATCAATAAATACCCAACCGATACCTGGGCAGCCATAAGTGTAGGCGCTTTTATTCTTTTCCTGCTGCTGCTGGGCTTGTTTTTATTTAGCAAGAGCTCAACAGCCAAACGTTTTGCATTCTGGTTTGGGATCCTGGCGGTTGTATTTTCAGGCTTCACGTTTTCGTGGGCAGCCCATCAGAAGGCGGTGATCAACAAACATGACCAGGCCATTGTATTTTGCCCGAGGGTAACCGTGAAGAGTTCGCCCGCAGAAACGGGAACCGATTTATTTTTGATCTACGAAGGCGTAAAAGTGGATATAACCGACCGCCTCGACAGCTGGAGAGAAATCAGGCTGGCCGACGGAAACAAAGGCTGGTTACCCGATTCGTGCATTGTGACGATTTAGTATTACCCAAAATACCTATAAACCATTGTCACTGTAGTTTTGAGATGCTTGTTTCTATTAAACATATTCCAGATTTTTTAACGCGCGTTAACTTTGTTTTACACTTTTCAGCATAAAATGTAAATAAATTTGTACCACCTCAAAAAGTTAATTATTACGTTCAATCGTGGATTTAATAAAGAGATTTTGAATGGAAAAACTGGTTTTAATATTTCTTGCTTTAGGCTTTCTGCTAAGGCCGGAGACAAACACCGGCACAATACTCAGGGATAACAGATCAGCAGTTTATGTAGGCATCTACACGGGCCATATTTTCTCCGACAACATTGATACTCCTACTTTTCGAAGCGATGATTACGATCATCCGGATATCGCACTTACCGAAAGTCCGGTAAAAAGATACACCGAAACCACAAAAAATGAATTAAAAGATACTGGCCCTGTTGACAAAACAAGGACAATGTACCATCTGTATATTTACGATCTTCCGCCTCCAAACAGTCACTGTTAAACATTTTCGATTACCTCCCTTCACCCAAAAATTCTAAAAACGAATTGCAATTTATTAACGCAGTAATACAGGTTGCTTGTAAGCAATTATCGGCCATCGGAAAACTATTATTGAATCAATAAATATGTAAAACTAAAAATCAGTGACATGAACAAATTACTACTTATCAAATCTTTTATTGTTACCACATTTCTGGTGTTGTTTTCGTTTAATCAAAGTAAGGCACAAACCGACAGTCTGGTTCTTTATACGCCTTACACAAAAGTTTCAGTCTCTCCGGGAAATTCGGTTAGCTACTCGATTGATGTGATCAACAAGGGATCAAAGATCCGGAACGAAGACATCTCGGCGAGTAACATTCCCCGTTCCTGGGATCACAGCATCACCGCCGGAGGTTACAACATCGACAAACTGGCTACTTTGCCGGGCGAAAAGAAAACACTCACGTTGAAAGTGGACGTTCCTTACCAGGTAAAGAAAGGCAATTACACTTTTTATGCGAAAGCAGGCAGTGTTTCTTTGCCCTTAACCATCAATGTTTCATCGGCGGGTTCGAGCGTAACAGAATTTACCTGCGACCAAAAAAACATGGAAGGAACTTCGAGCTCGTCCTTTACATTTAACACCACGCTCAAAAACAAAACCGCCACTAACCAGCAATATGCTTTAATGGCAGATGCACCGCGTGGCTGGAGTGTAGTTATAAAACCCAATTACAAGCAGGCAACCTCAACCGAGGTAGAAGCCAACGGGACCAAAAGTATCAGCTACGAAGTAAAACCGTCGCCCTCGGTAAAAGCCGGCACCTATAAAATTCCGGTAAAAGCGGTTTCGGGTTCCACCTCTGCCGACCTGGAATTTGAAGTCGTGATCACTGGTACCTACGAAATGAATCTGAGCACGCCATCGGGTCTGTTAAGTGCGCACATTACTGCAGGCTCGGAAAAGAAAATAGAACTGACGGTAAAAAACAGTGGCACAACTGATCTGGAAAATGTGGAATTGAAAGCATCGAAACCCAAAGACTGGAGTGTTACTTTTGAGCCAGCCAAAATCAGCAAAATCGCCCCAGGACAAACCGAAACGGTTTATGCGACCATCACAGCTGCGAAAAAAGCCATTCCGGGCGATTATGTGGTTCAAATGGACGCCAAAACACCCGAAGTAAATTCATCCGCTTCATTCCGGCTTTCGGTCAGAACTCCCATAACCGTAGGTTTGGTCGGAATTGTAATTGTGGTGCTGGTACTGCTGGGTATTGTTTTTCTGTTCAAAAAATACGGAAGGAGGTAAGCCGTGGCCGAACCAATTATCCAATTACAAAACATTAGCAAGAAATACGGCGACTTTACCGCAGTTGACGATCTCTGTCTGACCATCGAAAAAGGTGAAATATTTGGATTGCTCGGACCCAACGGTTCGGGAAAATCAACCACCATTTTGATGATGCTGGGATTGACCGAACCAAGCGCCGGCGAAGTGAAAGTGTGCGGGATCGACTCAACCAGTCACCCCATCGAAGTAAAAAGAAAAGTGGGTTATCTGGCCGAAGATGTTGGTTTTTACGATGATCAAACGCCACTTGAAAACCTCGTTTATTCAGCCATGTTAAATGGTATTCCCAAAAAAGAGGCCATCAAAAAAGCAGAAGAGCTGATCGAGCGTGTGGGATTAACCGGAGTTAAAAACAAAAAGACCGGGAAATTCTCGAAAGGAATGCGGCAACGACTGGGACTCGCCGATGTGCTGATCAAAGATCCCGAAGTGATTATTCTGGATGAACCTACTTCCGGCATCGACCCAAAGGGAGTGCAGGACTTTTTAAACCTGATCATTGAACTTCGTGACGAACACGGGATCAGCATTCTCTTCTCTTCACACGACCTGCAGCATGTGCAGCAGGTTTGCGACCGTATCGGCATTTTTTTGGAAGGAAGGCTAATGGCTGTTGGGGACATTCGTTCACTATCGGCCAAACTTCTGACAGGCGGAAGATACCTGATCGAACTGGGAGCCGACAATTCGCGCGAAGCGGGTAAAAAACTAACGCTCGGCTGGTTTCAAAACCTGGCCAGCAACATGAACGAAATTGATTCGGTAAGCGAAGAAAATGGATTGTTTAAAGTTCTATCGTCACAAGATATTTCGCTCGTGCTTTCAAAAAAGATCATGGAAGAAGGCTACAACCTGAATTTTCTGAATAAAAAGGAATTTGGCATTGAAGCCATTTATAATCATTTAATGGAAGGAGGAACGGCTTATGCAAACTAACCATTCAATCGTTCGTCCGTTTTGGGTGATCGTAAACAAAGAGATTTCTGACATCATTAAAAGCTGGCGGTTCATTATTATGCTGGCCATTGTGCTGCTTACCTGTACCGGCTCGCTTTACACTGCTTTTACAGGTTTTGCTACGGCCAAACCAACCAACGATCCTGAAGAATCCTTTTTCTTCCTGAAACTGTTTACGATTTCAGACGGAACGCTTCCGTCATTTATCGTTTTCATCAGCTTTCTGGGACCTCTGCTCGGAATCAGTATGGGGTTTGACGCCATTAACTCAGAACAAAACAAGGGAACGCTCAGCCGGGTTCTGTCGCAGCCTATTTACCGCGATTATGTATTGAACGCCAAATTCCTGGCATCTCTTATCGTGCTGAGCATCCTGTTTTTCTCACTCAACCTGCTGGTTTTGGGATTTGGACTGGTCATTATCGGTATTCCTCCCACCGCGGAAGAAGTTTTCAGAATACTCATGTTCTCGATTGTCAGCATTGTTTATGTTGCTTTCTGGCTGAACCTGTCCATCTTGTTTTCCGTCGGGTTCCGGCAGGCAACAACCTCGGCGTTGGCGGGCATTTCCATTTGGTTATTCTTCAGCATATTCTATAATATGATCGTCAACGTAATCGCCAAAGGAATTTCGCCCCGGCAAATGATAAGCGAATACCAGCTGGTTTCGTTGCAAAAACTGATTCAAAACATTATGCGCCTCAACCCGGGACAGTTGTTTGACGATGCCACCACTACCCTATTGGTTCCGGGCGTGCGTAGCCTTGGTCCGCTTACCATGGAACAAATGAGCGGTGCCATTCCCAGTCCGCTGCCATTGGGGCAAAGTATGATGCTGGTGTGGCCACAGATAACCGCCTTATTTGCAGGAACGCTGGTTTTCTTCGGGCTGGCTTATATGTTATTTATGCGTCGGGAAATACGCTCCAGATAACATTATCTGTTTCAAAACCCCGATTTTGAAAAACCAGAATTATTCACCAAAGGCTGCCACTAGAATCGGCAGCCTTTTTTATGCCAAACCTCTTTGCGCTAAAACTTTCCACTCAATATCAACCTCTCGCTTAAGACGACATAACCCTTCAAAATTTAGTTATGGATTGACTTCGCAAAAAGGGAAGAAATTAGTATATTAAAACCCTTTAAAGCTGAAAAGACAGCTTAAATAAAAAGCCGAAAAGAACTGTGACCAACATTACAAACCTTTGTTTACAAAACAACTTAATTTAAACGGCCAGTCAATCGATTTAACTAAAATATTATAGTAAAATTCTATCGGATTTTCATCAACATTTAAAGCGTATTGTTGTTAAGAAATTGCGACAGAATAATTCAAGGAAACATTCAAAAAAACTAAATATCTTATGTTTGATTCAGACCTTATCAAAAAAGTTTATTCAAAGCTACCGGAGAGAGTTCAGAAAGCGAAAGAATTATTAAACCGGCCCATGACCTATGCCGAAAAGATTTTATATGCGCATCTTTTTGAAACCCAGGAACTGGCAGCTTTTGAAAGAGGTACAGATTACGTAGATTTTGCACCCGACAGAGTGGCCATGCAGGATGCAACTGCACAAATGGCGCTGCTTCAATTTATAAATTCAGGAAAGAAAAGAACCGCGGTTCCTTCTACGGTTCACTGCGACCACCTTATTCAGGCGCAGGTGGAAGGAAAAACCGACCTTTCGGTAGCCAAAGATGCCAACAAAGAGGTTTTTGACTTTCTGGAATCAGTTTCGAACAAATACGGAATCGGTTTCTGGAAACCGGGTGCCGGGATCATTCACCAGGTAGTTTTGGAAAATTACGCTTTCCCCGGGGGGATGATGATCGGAACCGACTCACACACCGTTAATGCGGGCGGACTTGGAATGGTGGCCATTGGCGTTGGCGGTGCCGACGCGGTGGATGTAATGGCCGGAATGGCCTGGGAACTGAAAATGCCTAAAATGATTGGAGTAAAGCTTACCGGCAAACTGAGCGGTTGGACTTCACCTAAAGACATTATATTAAAGGTTGCCGGAATTCTTACCGTAAAAGGTGGAACCGGAGCCATTATCGAATATTTCGGAGAAGGCGCCCAATCGCTTTCAGCAACCGGAAAAGGGACCATTTGCAACATGGGTGCCGAAGTGGGCGCCACCACCAGTATTTTTGCTTACGACGAAAGCATGGAGCGCTACCTGAACGCTACCGGAAGATCGGAAGTGGCAGCCATCGCCAACCAGATGAAAGACGTGCTGGATGCTGACCCGGAAGTGTATGCAAATCCTGAGAAATATTACGACCAGCTGATCGAGATCAACCTTTCGGAACTGGCTCCGCATTTGAACGGGCCATTTACGCCCGACCGTGCCACACCAGTTTCGGAAATGAAAAAGGTGGCCGAAGAAAACGGCTGGCCCGTTGAAGTTTCGGTTGGTTTGATCGGAAGTTGTACCAACTCGTCGTACGAAGATATTTCAAGAGCAGCATCGATTGCCAAACAGGCCGAAGAAAAAGGTTTGATCACCAAAGCCGAATTTACGATCACTCCGGGTTCGGAGCAGGTTCGTTTTACCATCGAACGCGACGGATTTATCGATACGTTTGAAAAAATTGGCGGGAAAGTATTTGCCAACGCCTGTGGCCCGTGTATCGGACAGTGGGCGCGCGAAGGGGCCGATAAGCAGGAAAAGAACACCATCGTTCACTCCTTTAACCGAAACTTCTCGAAACGTGCCGACGGCAATCCCAATACGCATGCGTTTGTTACCTCACCCGAGATGGTAACGGCGTTGGCTATTGCCGGCCGACTCGACTTTAATCCGCAAACCGATACATTGACCAACAAAAACGGAGAAGAAGTAAAACTGGATGAACCAACAGGCTTTGAACTTCCACCCCAGGGTTTTGATGTGGAAGACGCGGGATTTCAGGCTCCGGCAGAAGATGGTTCACACGTAGTGGTAAATGTAGCACCTGATTCAAATCGTCTGCAGTTGCTGTCGCCTTTCGAAGCATGGGACGGCAAAAACATTACAGGCGCCAAATTGCTGGTAAAAGCATTCGGGAAATGTACCACCGACCATATTTCGATGGCAGGGCCTTGGTTGCGCTACCGCGGTCACCTCGATAATATTTCGAATAACATGCTGATTGGTGCCGTCAATGCATTCAACGACGAAACCAACAAGGTAAGAAACCAACTGACCGGTGCGTACGAAGAAGTTCCAAAAGTTCAGCGTCAGTACAAAGCTGCGGGTATACCAACCGTAGTGATTGGCGACCAGAATTACGGAGAAGGCTCTTCGCGCGAACACGCAGCAATGGAACCGCGCCACCTGGGTGTTCGTGCGGTAATTGTAAAGTCTTTCGCGCGTATTCACGAAACCAACCTGAAAAAGCAGGGAATGCTCGGATTGACCTTCGCCAATGAGAACGATTACGACCTGATTCAGGAAGACGATACCTTCAACTTTGTTGACCTGGTTGATTTCGCACCCGGTAAGCAGCTCACACTTGAAGTGGTTCATGCCGATGGATCAAAAGACACCATCCAGTTAAATCACACCTACAATCAGCAACAGATTGAATGGTTCAAGGCAGGATCAGCGCTTAACCTGATCAAACAACAAAACGCTTAATAAGCAGCAAACAATCCTGAAAGGATTAAACATAAATTTCCCCGGGCTTCGGCCCGGGAACATAACATTTAAGAAACGAAAGGTGCAGCCACGCCCGCTTTATGAAAAGTAAGCTGAACCTGCACCGCATAGAAAAAGTTGATTGAAACACAATCAAAAATTAAATAACCAGTAAATTCAAAAGAAACATGCAAAAGATCAAGGTTCTCAACCCGGTAGTAGAGCTCGACGGAGATGAAATGACCAGGGTTATTTGGGATTTCATCAAACAAAAACTAATTCTTCCCTATCTCGACATCGACTTAAAGTATTACGATCTGGGAGTTGAAAGTCGCGACGCTACCGACGACCAAATTACAGTGGATGCTGCCAATGCCATCAGAAAATACGGAGTAGGCGTAAAATGTGCCACTATTACACCCGACGAAGCCCGTGTGGAAGAGTTTGGGTTAAAACACATGTGGAAATCGCCCAATGGCACCATTCGTAACATTTTGGGAGGAACCGTGTTTCGTGAACCGATTATGATCTCGAATATTCCGCGCCTGGTTCCGGGATGGAAACAGCCCATTTGCATCGGACGTCACGCTTTTGGCGATCAGTACAAAGCAACTGATTTCGTAACAAAAGGAAGAGGCAAGCTGACCATCACTTTTACACCGGAAGACGGTGGTGAAACCGTTTCACACGAAGTATACGATTTTGAAGGCGACGGAGTGGCAATGGCCATGTACAATACTGATGATTCGATTACCGGATTTGCCCGTTCGTGTATGAACCAGGCACTGGATAAAGGCTGGCCTTTATATATGTCAACCAAAAATACCATCCTGAAAAAATACGATGGTCGTTTTAAAGATATTTTCCAGAAAATCTACGAAGAGGAATTCAAAGACAAATTTGCTGCGGCCGGAATTACTTACGAACATCGTTTGATCGACGACATGGTAGCAGCTGCGTTGAAATGGGACGGCGGCTTTGTTTGGGCCTGTAAAAACTACGACGGCGACGTACAAAGCGACACCGTTGCACAGGGATTTGGCTCACTTGGACTGATGACATCCGTATTGATTACTCCGGATGGAAAAACCATGGAAGCCGAAGCCGCTCACGGAACGGTTACACGCCACTACCGTCAGCACCAGCAGGGGAAACCGACTTCGACCAACCCGATCGCATCGATTTTTGCCTGGACACGTGGACTGGCCTTCCGTGGCAAACTGGATGACAACCAACCGTTGATTGATTTTGCCAATGCACTGGAAGAAGTTTGCATTGAAACCGTGGAATCAGGAAAAATGACCAAGGACCTGGCGTTGATTGTTCACGGCGCCGATTTAAAGTCGGAACACTACCTGACTACCGAACAATTCCTGGAAGCGCTGGATGAAAATCTCCAAAATAAACTAAATTAACGAATTGTAATTGATGACAAATAAAACCAAAATAATCAACGGGAAGCTTTTTGTGCCTGACCAGCCGGTGATTCCGTTTATTGAAGGAGACGGTATTGGCAAAGACATTACAGGCCCCTCGCAAAGGGTACTGGATGCAGCGGTTGCCAAAGCCTATGGCGACGAAAAACGACTGATCTGGAAAGAGGTGCTGGCCGGCGAAAAAGCCTACAAGGAAACCGGAAATTATCTTCCGCAGGAAACACTGGATGCTTTTAAGGAACATTTGGTTGGGATTAAAGGTCCGCTTCAAACACCGGTTGGAGAAGGAATTCGTTCGCTGAACGTTGCCCTCCGCCAAACACTGGATTTGTATGTTTGTCTGCGCCCCGTGCGTTGGTTCAAAGGCGTGCCCTCTCCCATTCGTTATCCTTCGATGGTTGACATGCATATTTTCCGCGAAAACACCGAGGATATTTATGCCGGCATCGAATATATGGCGGGAAACGAAAAGAGCAAAAAATTTCGTGATTTCCTGATCAACGAAATGGGTGTGGACAAAATCCGCTTTCCCGAGAGTTCTTCTTTTGGGGTAAAACCTATTTCGAAAGACGGTTCAGTGCGTTTAACCAAAGCAGCCATTGAATACGCCATTCTGCGAAAACTACCTTCGGTGACGATCGTTCACAAAGGAAACATCATGAAGTTTACGGAAGGAGCCTTCAAGAACTGGAGTTACGACTTGGCGGAAACGGAATTCAAATTGCAGACTTTTACCTGGCGTCAGTACGAAAAGATCAGGGAAGAAAAAGGTCAGCTGGATGCCGACAAGGCGCTGGATGAAGCCAAAAAAGACGGAAAAGTGATCGTAAAAGATTGCATCACCGACGCCTTTTTGCAGGAATCGTTGCTGCACCCTTGGGACCACTCGGTAATTGCCACTATGAACCTGAACGGAGACTACATTTCCGACCAATTGGCCGCAATGGTTGGTGGTATCGGAATTTCTCCCGGTGCAAACATCAACTACCACAGTGGTTATGCCATTTTTGAAGCCACTCACGGAACCGCACCGAATATCGCAGGTACAGGAAAAGCCAACCCCGGTTCGTTGATCCTTTCGGGAGTGATGATGTTGGAATACCTTGGCTGGGACGAAGCTGCAGAACATGTTTACGATGCCATGGAGCACGTGTTTGCCAAACGAAAGGTAACATCCGACCTGCATTCTCAGATGGAAGGTGCTACGCTGCTAACTACCTCCGAGTTTGCGGATGAAATCATTAAAAATATGCATTGATCAATAATAATCAAACAAATACAATAAACAGATGGAATACATTAAGTACAGATTTTACCAGAAAGCAAGTAAGTGCTCAGCCGAGTTCCAACGCTTGAAAAAAGAACATGCCGATGTGGTGCTCGGTCAGGTTACGCTTGGCCAGGTATTGACAGGGATGAAAGGAATACCTCTGTTGGTAACCGATACATCGAAACTCGACCCGGAAGAAGGCATCCGTTTCAAAGGATACTCCATTCCTGAATTACAGCAGAAACTGCCCAAAATGAATCCCGAAGGTGAACCACTACCCGAAGGTTTGTTTTACCTGATGTTGATTGGCGAAATTCCGTCGCAGGAAGATGCCCTCAACCTTTCGATTGACTGGGCAACCCGGGCACACGTGCCACAACACGTTTTCGACGTGATTGATGCACTGCCTAAAACATCGAAACCGATGACCCAGTTTAGTGCGGCTATTTTATCGATGGCTACGGAATCTATTTTCCAGAAAGCATACAGGGCCGGTGTAAACAAGAAATTTTACTGGGATGCTACTTACGAAGACGTTATGAACCTGATTGCACGTCTTCCGCGCATTGCAGCCTACATTTACCGCCGCCAGTTCCATAACAGCGATCACATTGAACCTAACCCACGTCTCGACTGGGCAGGTAACCTGGCGCATATGATGGGATTTAACTCGGAAGATATCCGCAGATTGTTCCGTCTCTATATGATCATCCATGCCGATCACGAAGGAGGAAACGTATCAGCACATACCGCACACTTGGTAGGTTCTGCACTAAGCAACCCGTATTATGCCTATGCAGCTGCGATGACCGGATTGGCCGGCCCCTTGCATGGTTTTGCCAACCAGGACGTGATTTTCTGGATTTTTGAAATGATCGAAGCTTTGGGGACCGATGCTCCAACCGATGAGCAGGTTTCTGATTATTGCAAAAGAACGCTGGAAGAAGGCCGTGTAATTCCGGGATACGGACACGCTGTATTGCGTAAAACAGACCCGCGTTTTACCGCTCAGGAAGAATTTGCCAACAAATACATCAAAAACGATCCGTTGGTAAACCTGGTCAACCAGTTGTACCGTGTGGTTCCACCAATTTTGGGTTCTGTTGGAAAAATCAAAAATCCATGGCCCAATGTAGATGCTTACAGTGGTTCATTATTGTATCATTATGGCATTAAGGAATATACATTCTATACGGTAATGTTTGGTGTATCACGTGCACTCGGAGTTTTGGCTTCGTTGGTTAACGACCGCATTTACGGTATGCCGATCGAGCGTCCGACTTCTCACCCACTAAGCTGGTTCAAACAGCAAGCTGAAGGAAAAGGAAGTGATTGTTAAAAGACATCGCAACATAAAAAAGAAAGCCGGTTTAAGCCGGCTTTCTTTTTGGATACAACTTCATTGTATCTTCATTGAAATTCTATTTCTTATGCTTGTCTGAATACTTCGGTTTTGCCCAAAGTATCTCTAATTAAACATGGGTACCTCCATTAACAAAACCCGAGCATCGGTGTCAGCCATTAATTCAAGTTCGCTTACCTCCCACATTCCAAGTCCGTCTCTCCGATTAAGAGCCTGCCCGTTAATGGTAACATCTCCTTCAATAACAAAAGCATAAACTCCGTTTCCGTCTTTCTTCAAATGATAAGAACCGGTTTTCCCTTTGTCGAACGAACCAAGGCTAAACCAGGCATCCTGGTGTATCCAAACTCCCGGGTCTTCAGAATCGGGAGAAAGAACCTGGTAAAATTCGTTGCTTTTAAATATGTCTCGAACCGAAATCTGATCGTATCGCGGCTGAACGTTTTTCTTGTTGGGAAAAACCCAGATTTGCAGGAGTTCTACTTTTTTTTCCTGGCTGTGGTTGAATTCGCTGTGAAAAACACCTGTTCCGGCACTCATTACCTGAACATCGCCTTCTCGAATTACCTCTTCGTTTCCCATATTGTCACGATGGCGCAAATCGCCTTCGAGCGGAATAGTTATAATTTCCATGTTATCATGCGGGTGCATGCCAAAACCACCACCACCAGCTATCGAATCATCGTTTAAAACTCTCAATGCGCCAAAGTGAACACGTTCCGGATCGTAATAATTGGCAAAACTAAACGTATGGTGCGTATCCAACCAACCATGATTGGCGCTTCCCCTTGTTTCTGCCTTGTGCAACATTGTTTTCATGATCTGTATTTTTATGGCTTTTCTGTAACAATCCTTCTCCGAAATAAAAGTCGTTCCCTTTTGCTTTTCCTCGGCCGGTTTCGGCGATCGCTGCATTTGCGATCACCACTTACCGGTAAGGAACCATTTTCTAATCTACATTCCCGGGAAACAACTCTGTCACCCATTCAGAACGTAGTTTCGGCGGAATTAAGGTTTGGAAACTTCTGCTGAAGAAGAAGCTACCAGTTCGAAACGGATGTCGAAAGTATCGTAGATCATTTTATCGCCCAAACCTTCGAAAAATTTACCTGAACCATAACGAATGTCGTATTTGGTACGATCAACGGTAGCTGTTCCGTTGGCAGTAAGTTTATCTCCTTCCACTTTTACTTCAGCCGGGAACGAAATTTCGTGTTTGATACCTTTGATTGTCAAGTCTCCCACCACTTTGTGCTGAGCTCCGTCCTTCGTTACCGATTTAATCGCAAAGGTTGCTTTCGGATGTTTCTCTACCGAAAAGAAGTCATCTGATTTCAGGTGGCCGATCAGTTTGTCTTTCCATTCACCTTCCAAATCAGTACAGTCAATCGTGTTCATATCCAGGTTAATGGATGCTCCTGTAATTTTCTCATCCTGCACGTAAACAGTTCCGTCAGCAACCGAAAGAAGCCCTGAATGCTCACCTGTCACCTTTTTGGCATTCCAGTAAACCTTACTGGTTTTGGTATCAACTTTTAATGCTGACTGCGCAACAGCTTTCTGTCCTGTTACCGCTACTAGAGCAATTAATAATGCTATTCCTAAAAGTCCACTAATTTTTTTCATTTTTCTTAAATTTTAGTTTCTAATCTTAATTTCACTGCAAACATACTACCGATGGTTGTGCAAAAAAATAAACTAGTTTAAGAAAAATACTTTTTAGTCTTTTTTTGATCGTTTCGCGAGTATTTTACTCAAAAAAACAGGTGTTACTCCCAGGTAAGATGAAATTTGGTATTGCGGAAGACGCTGAATCAAATCGGGATGTTCGTTCACCAGCTCTTCGTAATTCTCCTCTGCCGTCTTCGATAAAATGGAAACAAATCGCTTTTGCAGAAAAACATAGGATTTCCGGATATAATTGGCAAGGCTGATATACCTTTTGTACAAAATATGGAAGTTCTCTTCAGAAATGGAATAAACCTTGCTATTTTCCACCGTTTCAATAAAATAAGGCGTTTCGGCAGGCGTTCCCAGGTCTCCAATCCACTGACGTTCGCGGGCAAAAAGGATGTTGAATTCCTTCCCGCTCTGATCAATAATGTACATTCGCAGCAGCCCCTTTTCTATGTAGTAATGCAGAGTATTAGCCTCCCCTGCCTTCATGATCATCGTTTTTTTTCGAAAAGTACTTTTTTTGAAAAAGCGGGTGATCTCCTCCCGTTCCTCGTCCATCAGAGGTTTTCGGTTGATGTGTTCGAAATAGGAATATAGTATTGAATAATCTGCCATCTATCAATCTCCTTCATGTGTAAAAATAACAATTTCTCGTCACCGGAGAAGGTAAATGTTATTTGACGCTTAAAATAGAAGAGACACAAGGTATTTCAAAAGACATTTCAGTCATCTACTCCAAATCATTCCGAAACCGCCGCCTCAAAAATGGCATCCAGCAAACCACCGGGCTGATACGTATCTCCGCCCAACTCCCAGAACATAATACCTCCTAGCTTTTTATCCAAAGCAAACTGCGTTTTAAGTGCTACCGACTCAGGATCGTCGTAGGTGATAAAAATACTGTCGGTTGGGTTATAAAGAAACGGAGCCTTTGCGAGCGAATCCCAATGTCTTTCAAATCCGTTCTGATCGATAAACTCTTCCTGAAGCCGCCGGTAGTTTCCTCCACGCGCCGGGCCTTTGTTCGACTGGTACAAGCCGTTATTCTGCTGAGAAACACCTTTCCATCCCTTACCATAGAAAGCCGCACCAATCACTATTTTCTTTGGATCCACTCCCCGTTCCAGGCAAAAATCGACAACCCCCTCTGCCGATTGAGGCTCCCACAAAGTAGGCTCCTCCCCTTCTTCCAGAGTGCGGTTTTTCATTTCCTCACCCAACGGTGTCCCGGTCAAGTCATCTAACGCAACACGCCCCAATGCTGTATGATGTTGCGTAAATTTATTTCCACCACCTGCCTGATCATACGTCATCAGGTTAATGTGGTCAACGTGTTTCATTACCTCGTTCAACTCGATGTAGTCAAAATAATTCTTCCAACCTGCAGCTGCAAAAGTCAGTATTTGAGGACGATCTATTTTATCGAGTGCTTCCCTGAGCCCCCGAATTAACTTCGTGAAATTCTGTTTGTCTTCCGGGCGTGCTTTGGTTCCTTCCGCTGGTATTGTCGGGTATTCCCAGTCGATATCAATTCCATCCAAGTGGTATTTCTCCACAAAATCAACCGTGCTTTGGATAAATTTAGCACGGCTTTCGTCGGTAAAAGCAGCATCCGAGAAACCATCGGCCCCCCAGCCTCCGCAGGCAACCATCACTTTCAGATTCGGATATTTTTCTTTCTCGGCCACCAGTTGTTTCAGGCGCATATCCGACAATTCGTTCTTAAACGCCATTTCGCCATTGATAACATAGCTGAAACTAAAAATCAAATGAGTCAATTTCTCCAGTTGCAGTTGATTTACATCAAATTCTTCACGCGGAAAGTAATAAGCCATGATATGTAACTTTGGGCTTTCGGGAGTATTGGAAACCTGTTTTCCGGAACCACATCCGAACAAAATCCCAAAAATCAGAAAAGGGAAAAAATAACGGATCATAGTAAAAAGTTTAAGTTCATATTGAGTGACCTAAAATTAATGATATATATTTACCCTTTGTAAATTTTTTTAAAAACTTTTAACAATATAAAAAATGCCGCATCAACTAAGAATTAAGTTCCTATACCTGCTATTGACCGTTTTTTCAGCCTCAATTTGTATGGCTCAAGAACCGGTTGATTGGGTAAATCCCTTTATCGGCAGTACCAACTACGGTACCACCAATCCGGGAGCAATTGTTCCCCGCGGAATGGTTTCGGTGGTCCCTTTTAACGTTGCCGGAGATTCGGAACTGAACAAACGCGATAAAGACACTGGTTGGTGGTCGACGCCTTATTCCTGGGACAACAAGTATTTTACCGGGTACTCGCATGTAAACCTGAGCGGCGTGGGCTGTCCCGAACTGGGCGTAATTTTGCTTATGCCAACTACCGGAAAACTAAATGCCGATTTCCGTGAATATGGATCCGAAATGAGTGAACAGATCGCACATCCCGGCTACTATTCTACTTTTCTGAACAAGTATGATATTTTAACAGAAGTATCTGCCACCGAGCGAAGCGGGATCAGTCGTTTTACCTTTCCGGCCGGGCAATCCAACATTTTGATCGACCTCGGAAACGGGCTCACCAACGAAAGCGGCGCTTCGTTACGGATTGTGAACGATCGGGAAGTGGAGGGTTCGCGCATGACGGGTACTTTCTGCTACAACGACGGTACCGAACGTCCGGTTTATTTTGTGGCGCGTTTCAGCAAGGCTGCTGAAGAGTTGGGCGCCTGGAAAAAAATGCCAAAAATGGGCGCAGAAGCTTCGTGGTCAGCCACAAGCAACAAATTTAAATACTACAAAAACTACCGGGCAGAAATGACCGGCGACAGCATTGGTGCCTGGTTTTCGTTCAATACAAAAGAAAACGAACAGATTTTGGTAGAAGTTGGCGTTTCGTATGTCAGCATCGATAATGCCCGGCAGAACCTAAATGCGGAATCCAATCGGTTCGATTTTGAAACCACCCGGAAACAAGCAGAGGAGAGATGGAACAAAGCGCTTTCAACCATTACGGTAAAAGGTGGAACGGACGATCAGAAAACTGTTTTCTATACCGCACTGTACCACATGCAAATTCATCCGAATATTCTGAGCGATGTAAACGGCCAGTATCCGGCCATGGAATCGTTCGAAATAAAACAACGTGAAAACGGCGAACGCTACACGGTGTTTTCGTTGTGGGATACCTACCGTAACCTGCACCCGTTTTTTAGCCTTGCTTTTCCGGAGCAACAACTGAACATGGTCAATTCGCTGATCGAGATGTACGACGAAAGTGGCTGGCTACCCCGCTGGGAACTAAACAGCACCGAAACCCACGTAATGGAAGGCGATCCGGTGATTCCGGTGATTGTGGATACCTGGTTCCGCGGCATCCGGAATTTTGATGTGGAGAAAGCCTACGAAGGAATGCATAAATCGGCCACCACTCCCGGCAAAGACAATAAAATACGGCCCGACATTGACGACTACATTTCGCTGGGCTATGTGCCAATAAAAGCACAATACGACAACTCGGTTTCGCATGCACTCGAATATTACATCGCCGACTGGAACCTGGCACAGCTCGCAAAAGACTTGGGAAAGACAGCCGATTACGAACGTTTCCTGAATCAATCGAAAAGCTGGAAAAATTATTACGACCCTGAATTTGGGATTGTACGACCCAAGCTGGAGAACGGTGATTTCCTGCCTGATTTCGACCCAAAACAGGGCGAGAATTTCGAACCCAGCCCGGGTTTTCACGAAGGAAATGCCTATCAATACAACTTTTGCGCCCAGCACGATGTAAAAGGAATGATCGAACTCAACGGCGGAAAGAAAAACTTTGTAAAGAAATTGCAAGCCACCTTCGACGAAGGAAATTTTGATATGACCAACGAACCGGATATTCATTATCCCTGGCTTTTTAACTATGTGAAAGGCGAAGAATGGCGCACGCAAAAAGAAGTTCGCCGCTTGATCGCCACCTATTTCAAAAACACTCCCGGCGGGCTTCCCGGAAACGACGACACCGGAACCATGTCGGCCTGGGTGGTATATGCCATGTTGGGAATTTACCCGGTTATTCCTGGCGATATGAATTATGCTGTTTCCTCCCCCGTTTTTGAAGAGGTAAAAATAAAACTGGATCAAAACTTCTATCCGGGCAAGGAAATTATTATTCGCCAAAGCGGAAATCCGGAATCAAAAATAAAAAGCATAAAATGGAACGAAAAGTCACAAAAATCGTTCTTTTTAAACCACGCCGACCTTGTGAAAGGCGGCATTCTGGAGGTTATACATTAAAGCAACCAACAATAACTTAATAATTACATATTATGAGACTATTTTTCAATTTAGCAATTGCTCTCGCCCTTTTGTTTTTAGGCGCGTGTAACAGCGAAAAAACAGTGCAGCAGGAAGAGCCAACCGATTTCACAACTTTTGTAGATCCGATGATCGGAAGTGATTACCACGGCCACGTGTTTGTAGGAGCCAGCGTTCCGTTTGGTGCGGTGCAACTGGGCCCCAATAACCCCACACAGGGCTGGGACTGGTGTTCGGGTTACCACTATTCCGACTCGCTGCTCATTGGCTTTGCCCACACTCAGCTGAGCGGAACCGGTATCGGCGATCTGGGCGACGTACTTTTCATGCCGCTTTCGGGTGATTACACGCCCAATTTTGATGGTGAAAACCAGTACGAATGGCAGGCAAAATATACACACGCCAACGAAAGCGTTCAACCGGGTTATTATTCTATCGACATCGACCGCTACAAGGTAAAAGCAGAATTAACAGCTACAGAGCGCGTTGGTTTCCATAAATACGATTTCAAAGGAGAAGGCAATTCAAAAGTGCTGATCGACCTGAAATACGGAACAGGATGGGATGCCATTCAAAAAGGAGAACTAACGCAAACAGGCGACCAGAGCATTGCCGGGCTGAGATTTTCAAAAGGCTGGGCTGCTGATCAGCGCGTGTTTTTTCATACTGAATTCTCAAAACCCATTGTAAACTTTGAAGTAGTAAGGTCTGATTCAGAAAAAGGCCAGATAACGGCTCTTGTTGAGTTTGAAGGCAATGGCGTACTAATGGTGAAAACAGCTATTTCGCCAGTAAGTACTGAAAATGCCAAAGGCAACCTCGTAGCCGAACTCAACGACTGGAATTTTGAAAGTACGCAAAAAGCTGCTACCGAAAAATGGAACGCGGAATTGGGCAAAATCAAAATTGAAACAGCAAGTATCGCTGATAAAAAAACTTTTTACACGTCGCTTTACCACACCATGATCGCCCCTTCTCTTTTCGACGATACGAACGGTGATTACAGGGGCACCGACAAAGAAGTTTATACCAACCCCGGATTTAAAAACTATACCATATTCTCGCTATGGGATACCTACCGTGCGGCTCACCCGCTTTTCACTATTTTTCAACCCGAACGGGTGGATGACTTTGTGAATTCGCTGCTTGCGGCTTTCGAGCAACAAGGCAAGCTTCCGGTGTGGCACCTGTGGGGAAATGAAACGAACACCATGGTAGGTTACCATTCGGTTCCGGTGATTGCAGATGCTTACCTGAAAGGATTCCGCGGATTTGATGCCGAAAAAGCTTTTCATGCCATGAAAACTTCGGCGCTTCTGGATGAACGCGGTTTGGATTATGTAAAAGAACTGGGTTATATTCCGGCTGATAAAATGGTTGAATCGGTTGCCATGGGACTGGAATACGCCATCGACGACTGGTGCATTGCTGCCATGGCCAAAGCTATGGGCAAAACAGAAGATTACGAACTGTTCTCGAAACGTGCTGAATATTACCGGAATTATTTCGACCCGGCCAGTAAATTTATGCGCGGAAAATTATCCGACGGAAACTGGCGTACACCATTCGATCCTATTTCTTCGCAGCACCGCAGCGACGATTTCTGCGAAGGCAACAGCTGGCAATATACCTGGTTGGTGCCGCAAAACCCGGAAGGACTGATTCAACTGCAAGGTGGTGAAGAAGCCTTTCTCGCCAAACTCGATAGCTTATTCAGCATTTCTTCGGAACAGGTTGAAGGTGCTTCCAACGATATTTCGGGGTTGATTGGCCAGTATGCCCATGGCAACGAACCCAGTCACCACACCACTTACCTGTACACTTACGCCGGCGCACAATGGAAAACCGCCGAGAAAGTACGCGAAATCTGCACCACTATGTACACCGACCAACCTGACGGCTTGTGCGGAAACGAAGACTGTGGCCAGATGTCGGCCTGGTATGTGCTTTCATCGATTGGTTTCTACCCGGTTAACCCGGCCAACGGAGCTTATGTTTTTGGCAGTCCGCTGTTCGACACCGTGGAACTTTCTTTCCCTGAAGGAAAAACCTTCACCCTTTCAACCAAAAACAACAGCAAGGAAAACCTGTACATTCAATCGGTTACCCTGAACGGAGAGCCGTACACAAAAACATACGTTACCCACAAGCAACTGCAAGCTGGTGGCGAACTGGTTTTTACCATGGGTAATACACCGAACAAAGATTTTGGCAGCAAAGCGGAAGACCGCCCCGAATCGGTTGTTTATTAGCAATAAGCCAGAATAGAGATTATTCCGGGACTTTTTGGCCACAGAAATCGTACTGAGGCTAAAAAATCCCGGAATTTTTCTTTTAAGTCTGATCAATACTTATAATTTTATGGTTGCACTACAGGTTGTTTGAGTTGTTTTACGTCATAACAAAGTTTAAGAATTTCGGAATAATTAATTTGTTAGAATAAAACTGGATGGAAAATCGGATTTAGCATGAACTGGATAAAATTCGGAATACTGTTGATTGGTTATATTACCGTTGGTCTTTTGCCCGATGCGGTAAAAAAATCGTTACAACATGTAGACATCAACATTAGCGAACAAACACTCAGTTTTTTAAGCAACAAAAGTTTATACGGGAAAGAATTTGAAAGGGGGTACACTCTGTTGCTTTTTACCATGGCAATCCTTCTTTATGCATTTTTCTGGCTACTTACAAAATATTACAACCTTGGCAAACACGCGCGCTTAATGCGCATCATTACTTATACTTTTGCTTCCCTCGCACTTCTTGCCTTTGTTCCACATAACATTCAACCATACAGTTGGCATAATTTAGCCCCTTCGTTACAGCGGTTTTTACACAACGTACTCGCGGTGGTTGTTTTTCTGTCGGTCCCAACACTGATAATGACATTTCAGGTAGCCATTTTAAAAAGATTGCCTCTTATCGGCATAACAGGTATTTGCATCCTGGGGCTGGTAATTCTGATAATGGCTTATTTGTTATTAAGCAACGGGTTAAACGGTATTGCCGAAATCTTTTTTATCGACGGTATTTCTGTATGGATCATTTTTGTTTCTGTAACGACTGTTTTGGGGCGGCAACAACTTGAAAAAGCTAGAAGATAGAATACGATTACCCCGTAAAAAACTCCTCCTTAAATATTCACGAAGAATCCGGTTAAATTACTGATAGCCTCCCATAACGTAGTTTATCAAATTATCATTCATCGGGGCCAGTTGAACCAACCATTAACAATTGATGGTTATCTTTGCAAAAAAGATAAAATGGCATCCGATAAATATTTTCCGCAGATACAAAGTATAACCCGCGCCAAACGCCGTATCAGCGATATCATCCTTCAAACGCCTCTTCAGCTTAATTTAAATCTTTCGGAAGAGTTTCAGGCAACCATTTACCTGAAACGCGAAGACTTGCAGCAGGTGCGTTCCTACAAAATCAGGGGTGCTTACAACAAAATTGCCAAGCTGTCGGCTGATGAGCGTAAGAAAGGCGTGGTATGTGCGAGCGCAGGAAATCATGCGCAGGGTGTGGCCTATTCGTGCAGTAAATTGGGCATTAAAGGAAAAATTTACATGCCAACCACTACTCCCAAACAAAAGGTACGACAAGTACAAATGTTTGGAAAAGAAAATGTGGAAGTGATCCTGATTGGTGACACTTACGACGACGCACACAACCTCGCACTGGCCGACTGCCAGAAAACAGGAATGGCTTTTATCCACCCGTTTGATGATCGCGAGATTATTGAAGGCCAGGGTACGGTTGCGCTTGAGATTCTTCAGGATACAAAAGAAGACATCGACTTTGTTTTTATACCCATTGGTGGCGGCGGACTGGCAGCCGGTGTTGGCGCTTATTTCAAACAAATAAGTCCGAACACGAAAATCATCGGAGTGGAGCCTGCCGGGGCACCTTCGATGCAAAAATCGCTCGATGCAGGACAGGTGGTAACACTCGAAAAAATAGACAAGTTTGTGGATGGTGCGGCAGTACAGCGTGTGGGCAACCTAACATTTGAAATCTGCAAAGAAGTGCTTGATAAAGTTCAGTCGGTTCCTGAAGGGAAAATCTGTACCAAAATACTGGAGCTGTACAACCGCGATGCCATTGTGATTGAGCCTGCCGGTGCACTTTCCATTGCTGCGCTCGACTATTTCAGGGATGAGATAAAAGGCAAAAACGTGGTTTGCATCGTAAGCGGCAGTAACAACGACATCACCCGCACCGAGGAAATCAAGGAGCGCTCGCTCTTGTACGAAGGCCTGAAACATTATTTTATCGTACGCTTCCCGCAACGTGCCGGAGCCTTAAAAACCTTTGTGGACGTGGTGCTCGGCCCCAACGACGATATTACCCATTTTGAATATTCGAAGAAAACCAACCGAGAAAAAGGCCCGGCCATGATCGGGATTGAACTACAGAAAAAAGAAGACCTGAACGGCCTTATCCAGCGCATGGAAGAAAACGGTTTTGTATACGAATACCTGAATGACAACCCGGATTTGTTTCAGTTTTTGATCTAGGCTTTTCCATTTCATTGAAAATTTCCGTTGATCTGCTTTGAAATTCGATTCCAATTCACTTACTTTGAAATTCAAAGTACTTTCAAGAATATGAAAACCACAGAAAATTACCTTGCGGAGATTAAGGAAATCCGCAAAATGATGGAAGATTCGAGCCGTTTTTTATCACTCAGCGGTTTATCCGGCATATTGATAGGAATTTATGCATTAGCGGGAGCCATCATTTTCTACCTGAAAATAACCACTCCGCAAACAATGGAATATAGCGGTTCAACAGAAATTATTTCGTTAATGCTTTTTATTGCCGTAACGGTGCTGGTGGTTTCACTTATTACCGTTGTATTACTCACCTACAAAAGAGCCAGTAAAACAGGTAAAAAAATATGGAACCCGGGATCGCGGTTAATGCTGCTCAACCTCGCCATTCCGCTGGTAAGTGGTGGTTTGCTGATACTGATATTCATATTCAAGGGCGTTTCTGAAATTGTTGCTCCCGGCTGTTTGATTTTCTACGGACTGGCACTTGTAAATGCGGCCAAATTCACCCGCCAGGAGATTTTTTACCTTGGCATTTTCCAGGTATCGCTCGGGATACTGGCAGCTTTGGTCCCCGCCTGGGGCTTGCTTTTCTGGGCACTTGGATTTGGATTGATGCACATAATTTACGGAACGCTGATGTATTTCAGGTACGAACACCCATCAAAAAACTAAGCCGTGAAAACCAGTTTTCAAAATTTAAACAAAGCTTTTGACAACAAGATCCGGCTGGGAATTATGTCGGTACTGTCGGTCAATTCACGGGCTTCTTTTAACCAGCTAAAAGAGGTACTGGAAGTGACTGATGGCAACCTGGCAAGCCACCTGAAAGCGCTGGAAAGTGCTGGCTACATCGCCGTAAACAAAAGCTTTATAAACCGAAAACCCAACACCAATTATGAAATTACTCCTTCGGGGGCAGCTGCATTTGAGAGTCATTTGCAGGCATTGGAAGAAATATTGAAACAACTATAATTTTTTTACCTATATACTTTGAATTTCAAAGTTCTTTGAATAACTCATAAAATACAAACAACATGGAAGCAAAAGAATTCTTACAGGAAAAACAAAAATCGGTTAATTGGCAGATCACTTTGAAAGTGTTTATTATCGGCGCCATCACAATTGCCTTGCTCATTCCTAAATTTATGATCCTGGGACTGATCGGTGAGCGGCAAGGTACGGCAGAAATTACCAAACAGGACGTTATGCAAAAATGGTCGCTGGCACAAACCGTTCGTGGACCGGTTTTGATGATTCCTTACATCGAACGCAGTTTTGATGTAGATGGAAAGGAGATCAGTGAAACAGTCAGGCAGACTTACGTTTTGCCCAAAACGCTCAAAATTGGCAGTGAGGTCACCCCTGAAAAACGAAAAATAAGTATTTACGAAGCAGTGGTTTACGAGTCGGGCATTAAAGTGGGAGGTAACTTTGAACTACCCGATTTCAATACACTTAAAATTCCGCTAAACGATGTACTGTGGGAGAAGGCTAAAATCCTAGTTTCGATCAGCGACCTGCGCGGAATAAACGACAAAGTGGAGCTGAGCTGGAACGACTCTGTTTTTTCCTTTCTTCCCGGGATGGAAAACCGACTGATTGGAAATAACGGAATATCACTCCCACTCACTTCCCTGTCCGAAGAAAGTTTCCCCGCCAACTTTCAATTCACCCTTCATTTAAAAGGTTCAGAATCGCTGAATTTTGCGCCACTGGGAGAGACCACCGAGGTGAATATGCTATCGCAATGGAACGATCCGGGATTTACGGGCAGTTTTTTGCCGGCCGACCACAACATCAACAAGGATGGTTTTACCGCTGAATGGAAAATCCTGAACTTTAACCGGAATTTCCCTCAACTATGGAAAAACGACGAATACCGGGTTACCGATGCTGATTTTGGGGTAAAACTGGTTACCGTTGCCGACCATTACCAGAAAAGTTCGCGCTCGGCCAAATACGGCATCATGGTCATTTTGTTTGTGTTTCTGTCCTTCTTTTTAAACGAGATCATCACCAAACAAAAAGTACATCCTTTTCAATACATTTTAGTGGGATTTGCCGTGCTGATTTTTTACTTGCTGCTGCTTTCCATATCCGAACAACTCGGGTTTAACCTGGCTTACCTTATTTCAGCGGTTGCTGTTATTACCCTCGTGCTTTTCTACTCCCGCACATTCCTGAAAAGCTGGGGCAATGCAATTGTGCAAACCCTGATCCTGACTTTTTCGTTCGGTTTTATCTTTGTTTTGATGCAGCTTGAAACTTATGCGCTTTTGGTCGGAAGCATCGGTCTGTTTGTCGTGCTGGCACTCACCATGTTCTTCACCCGGAAGATTAACTGGTACAATGAGTAAGTTGAAAGCAGGAAGTCTGAAGTCTGAAGATATTTTTCGTTGAAATTCGCACTTTGTAAAAAAAGGATCCAATCTTGTTAAATAGATTGGATCCTTTTAATTTCTTCGAACTTCAGACTACTATCTTCTAACTCCTAAAACTCCTTATCCCCAAACTCGCTGGATGGAAGTTTTGCCTTTCCGTTTTTCCAGTTGAGATTGTAGCTCAGGTTCAGCACCACAAAATCGGTTTCGTAAATATAGTTGGTGGTGGTATAGAAATTCTCGCCCCAGGTTGAAATGCGCTGACGGTGCGACTCATTCATTCCCAAATCGATGTTTTGCCACTGAACCGTAGCCGTTAGCCGTTTGTCGAAAAAGGTTCTTTTCAACGATAAATTAGGAATCAGGTAGCGCGAATCTTCTCCTTGCGGCGTTGGCCGTTTCGAGAGGTAATTTACGTTGGCATTTAAACTTGTGTTAGTGCCAAGATCGAACGTTGTGTTCACATTGAACGAATACACCCACTTCGAATTATTTACGTCGATCGCAGGTTCTCCCAATATTTTCAGATCGCCTCTGTACGTTTGTTTGAAAAGGTTTCCCCCAACAAACAGCGACCACCATTGTGTCGGATGCAGGTCGGCCCCCAGTTCAAAACCAAAAGCTCTCCCCCGCTCCACATTGGTATACACCCGGTTCAGAATTGAATCGTTAAAAACGCTGTTTACGCGCTGTACAGGGTCTTTGCTCGACTGAATGTAGACAGTAATAAAAGCAGAACTTCCGCCCTCAAATGATTTCACCAGCCCCACTTCGCCCAGGGTTATAAATTCTGGTTTTAAATCCGGATCACCTATTTCGAGCGTTTCAGAATGTTCGCGCTCCGGAATCGGGTTCAACTGGTTATTCGTGGAACGCTGAATTCTCCGGCTAACTCCCGATTTCAGTTTCAAGTCGGGCGAAATATGGTACAAAACATTTAGCGTTGGAAAGAAATTGGAAAGTTTCAGCACATGCGGATCGTTGTCGAACGATAGTTTTACCGAACGCCGCGAATATTCGTAACGCAAGCCCACAATGTACTCCAGCTTTTCAGTGCCCGCCGAATACTGGCTGTACACCGAGTTGATCGTATTTTCAGAATAGGCAGTTCCGCTAAACATATCATCAGAAGCAGTCGGATCATCCGGCGTAATGCTGTAATCAAAAACGCCATCCTGAGTATCGTTTCGGAACTGATAACCAGCCTCCAGTTTTCCTTCGCCTATCTTCCTGGCGTAATCCAATTTCAGGCGGTATCCTTCAATCGGCTTTTTATACGGATTCTGCACGTACTGCTGCATGGTGCCTCCGGGCGCAGTAAGGTTGCGGTTATGTGTATTTCCATACAGGTCGTCGTATTCATAAAGCACCGAGGCTGTTACCGACGATTCGTCTTCAAAAGTGTGAGTAAAATCAATGTTCCCTAGGGTAAATGTTCCCTGTTTGATCTGCTTATTGGCATTGTAATAAGGTGCATCGTAGATCTTTTCGTTGGTATCCAGTGTCCATTGCGAGTTTGAATAGAAAATATCGGCATCGCGCTCCTGGTAACGTTTTCCGGTGTAAATGCCAGCCGACAAAACATTGGATTCATTCAATTGAAACCGAACGGATGCCCGGGCCGCATAATCGTAACGATTAAAACTTCTCTCCCCTTCCGACGGCATGTAATTGATCGTATTGTTTTCAGGATTCTTAATCCACATATCCCCAACACGGTAGCCTTGGAGGTCGTTCCGGTTGTAGTTTCCGCCCAGGGTAATATCCCACTTCCCTTTTTGATAGCTGTAAGTTATATCGCCCCCAAAACGTTTGGCTTCGCGCTGGTTTCCAAAATCAGTGGTGCCCGGCAAACCGTATTTGGCGTTCACAATCACACCCGATCCGCTGTTCCGGGCATTTTTTGTACTGATGTTGATAATTCCGACTTTCCCGTCGGGGTCGTATTTGGCCGATGGAGAAGTAATCAGCTCAATGTTTTTGATCGCATTGGCTGGGATCTGGCTCAATACCGACTGGGCATCGCTTAAAACGGGCTTTCCGTTTAGCAAAAGCAAAAAACCACCCGAGCCTCTGACGGTAATGTCACCTCCGGCATTTACTGCCACCGAAGGCATATTTTTCAGTACGTCCACGGCATTTCCGCCTCGCGCCGACTCAAACTGTTCGGCGCTAAATGTTTGCTTGTCTATTTTACTGATGGTATTGATGCGGGCACCGGTTACATTCACTTCTTCTACCAGGCGACCTGCTGGATTTAAAACAATGGTTCCCACATTTATCTTTAGGTGATCATTCAACTCAAAAGTCGTGGTTTCCTTCATTTCATACCCCAGAAATTGGGCCCGCAGGAAATAGCGCCCCGGCTTTAGTTTTCCGATGTTGAAATTTCCGGTGCTGTTGGTTACGCCCCCCGAAACCATGGACGAATCGGCCGAAGAATATACCACCACATTGGCATATTCAAGTGGTTGATTATTGGTCTCGTCGCTCACCACACCTACAAAACTGCTGTTTTGGGCAAAAGTTACGAACGAAATTATAGCCAGGAAGCCACTCAAAAGGGTCTTTCTTAATTGTCTCATTCCACAATGTATTTCTGATTTTGCTGACGTTTGTCGCTCTACCAAACAGCCATTAAATTGAAAAGTTCAGAGACACACAGTCAATTCAGAGGTACATTTTCTTAATATTACAATGTGTGGTAAAAGGCAGGGAGAAATGCAACGTGTTGGTTGGTTTGTAATTATCCGACGAAAAAACCTCAAAGTGTTTGATAAATAACAATTTATTTCTACTTTTGCACGTCCAAAAAATTGGATAAATATTTTTAAACATTTAAAAATTAGATGATTATGTTGAATCAGTATGAAACCGTTTTCATTTGTACTCCCGTTTTATCTGAGCCACAGGTAAAGGAAGCGGTAAAAAAATTCAGGGACATCATCACTGAACACGGAGGTGAGATGCTTCACGAAGAAGATTGGGGAATGAAAAAACTGGCTTACCCAATCCAAAAGAAATCTACTGGCTTTTATCACATGTTTGAGTTTAAAGCCGATCCTGTATTTATTACGAAGTTAGAAACTGATTTCCGTCGTGATGAGCGCGTTATTCGTTTCATGACCGTTAGACTCGACAAATATGCAGTAGCATACAGCGAGAAGAGAAGAAAACTTCAGAAAGAAAAAACAGAAAAAAAGGAGGATTAAACCATGGCACAAAGTGAAATCAGATACCTGACTCCCCCGTCAGTAGAAATCAAAAAGAAAAAATATTGCCGTTTCAAGAAAAACGGAATCAAATATGTTGATTACAAAGACCCGGAATTCCTGAAAAAATTCCTGAACGAACAAGGTAAAATTTTACCACGTCGTATCACCGGAACTTCATTGAAATACCAGCGCAAAGTTGGACAGGCTGTTAAACGTGCCCGTCAGATTGCATTGCTGCCGTTTGTAACCGACATGTTGAAATAAAAAAGGAGGACTTGAAATGGAAATTATTTTGTTACAAGATGTGGAACGTTTAGGAAGCAAAGACGACGTTGTAAGCGTGAAAGACGGTTACGGTCGTAACTTTCTGATTCCTCAGAAAAAAGCAATTGTTGCCACTGAATCAGCAAAGAAAATTCTGGCTGAAAACATCAGACAACGTGCGCACAAAGAAGCAAAACTGAAAGAAGAAGCTACCAAGTTGGCTGAGCAGATTGTTGCCAAAAAGATCACCATCGGTGCCAAAACAAGTACCTCTGGAAAAATCTTTGGTTCGGTTAACACCATCCAGCTGGCGGAAGCGCTTAGCAAAAAAGGATTTGAGATCGACCGCAAACAGATCTCTATTCCTGAAGACAGCATCAAAGAAGTGGGTACCCACAAAGCGGTTATCAAATTGCACAAAGAAGTGAAAATTGAGATCGAATTTGAAGTTGTGGCTGAATAAGCAAACATTACCAGAATAGAAAAAGGGTTTACGTTTACGTAAGCCCTTTTTTAGTATTGGAGTGTATGCCCCGAAAAAAAGGCCCTGCCAAACGACAGAGCCTTCTATTATTATCTTAAAACTTTCTTACTGACATTTGGGACCTGAGCCTTTACCGTTTTCATTACCGGTTACTTCCCAAGTATTTCCTGAACGTAGCAATTGATCTACGCTCTTGATTTTACAGGTTTGCTGAACCTGCTCGATCTGAGCTTCCATCTCCACATCGTAAACAGGCGCAGAAACACTTCTGATCACACCAAAAGCCACCGGAAAATCGGGTAACTTCATGTTGATCAATGCCAGATGCAAGGTAGGATCTTCTTCACAGGCGTCGTGAACGAGGATATCCGATTCCTTCACGCCATTTTCGCCAATCTTCACCACTTTCAACTTGCCTTTGTCAAAAATCAGCCCTTTGTCGTTTTCTTCACCAAAAAGCATTGGCTTGCCATGTTCCAGAATCAACTGACGGTCGGCACGGTGATTCGGATCGGTAATGGCTGCATGGATACCGTTATTAAAGATCACACAGTTTTGCAGTACTTCCACAACCGAGGTTCCTTTGTGAGCAGCAGCTCCTTCTAAAACCGACTGGCTTAATTTCAGATTTCCGTCGATAGAGCGGCCAAAGAATGTTCCGCGCGCACCGATCACCAGCTGTCCTGGAACAAATGGGTCTTCCACTGTTCCGAATGGCGAAGTTTTACTTACAAAACCACGCTCCGAAGTAGGCGAATACTGCCCCTTTGTTAAACCATAAATGCGGTTGTTAAAAACCACCACATTCAGATCGAAATTACGACGGATCAGGTGAATAAAGTGGTTTCCACCAATGGCCATCGAGTCTCCGTCGCCGGTCATTACCCAAACACTCAGTTCGGGATTGGCAGCTTTTACCCCCGAAGCAACAGCTGTTGCACGTCCATGAATTGTATGAAAACCATAGGTACTCATATAATACGGAAAACGGGAAGAACAACCGATACCCGAAATAACTGCAAACTTTTCGCGCGGAATGCCTAAACCGGCCATTGCGCGTTGTACAGCATTTATAATGGCAAAGTCACCACATCCGGCACACCACCGGATTTCATTTTCGCTTTTAAAATCTTTTATCGTGTATTTCAGATCAGTCATGATTAATCCTCCAGCAATTTGTTGACACTTTCTTTCAGTTCACTTACCGTAAATGGCAAGCCCTTCACCTTGTTTGCCTGATAGTAATTAAAACCAGGCATTTTATCGCGCAAATAACCGGCAAACTGTCCCATGTTAAGCTCGCAAACGATAATCTTTTTGAAACGGCTGAAAACTTCCTTTGTATTCTTTGGCAGTGGTTTGATATAGTTGAAATGCGCCATACTTACATCTTTTCCTTCCAGACGTAGCTGGCGAACGGTACTGATCAGGTGACCATAGGTACCACCCCAGCCCACTACCAATACTTCGCCTTCTTCATCACCACAAACTTCCAGATCAGGAACCAGCTCAACTACGCGCTGAACTTTTTCTTCGCGGATCTCGGTGTTCACCTGGTGGTTTTCAGGATCATGACTAACCGTACCTGTAACGTTCTTTTCCAATCCGCCAATGCGATGTTCAAATCCTTTCATACCCGGGAAAGCCCACTCGCGCGCCAGTGTCTTTTCGTCTCTTTTGTATGGCTGAAATACTTCTGCATCTTTAGCCAAACGAGGTGTGATGGATGGCAATTCAGCTACACTCGGAATTTTCCAGGGTTCGCTTCCGTTCCCTAAAAATCCGTCGGTGAGAAGGATGACCGGAACCATACGTTCCAAAGCTATTTTAGAGGCCATGTAGGCATAATAAAAACAATCGGAAGGCGTACTTGCAGCCAATACTACAACGGGGCTTTCGCCATTACGTCCGTAAAGCGCCTGCAAAAGATCCGACTGTTCCGTTTTTGTCGGAAGTCCGGTTGACGGGCCACCGCGCTGAACATTTACAATCACCAGCGGAAGTTCTGCCATAACAGCCAGGCCAATCGCTTCCGATTTCAAAGCCAAACCTGGCCCAGATGTGGTTGTAACGGCCAAATCGCCGGCAAATGCAGCGCCAATTGCCGAAGCAATTCCTGCAATTTCGTCTTCTGCCTGAAAGGTTTTAACGCCTAAATCTTTTCTTTCCGACAAAGCAGAAAGAATATCAGTTGCCGGTGTAATAGGATAAGAACCAAGAAACAGTTCCAGCCCCGCACGTTCGGCTGCAGCCAAAAGCCCCCAGGCAGTTGCCTGGTTTCCGTTCACGTTACGGTAAGTACCGTTTTCGATTTCTGCAGGATGCACCAGATAAGTAGGTGTCATATGCTGCATATTCATTCCGTAGTTGTAACCGTCGTGCAATACCTTGATATTGGATTCTACAACCACCGGTTTTTTCTTGAATTTAGAGCGGATAAATTCATCCACAAATTCCAGCGGGCGGTTAAACATCCAGCAAACCAAGCCCAGTGCAAACATATTTTTACTTCGAAGAATACTCTTATTATCCAAGCCGAATTCCTTTAGCCCTTCCTGAGTCAATGAAGTAATTGGGACCGCAATTTTGGGATAATCTTCCAGTCCCAGTTCCCCAAAAGGATCATCGGTTTTGAAATTGGCCTTTGCCAAGTTCTTCTCGTTAAAGGCGTCAGAGTCATAAATAATAGTTCCTCCCCGCATCATAAAACGGGCATTTGCCTTTACAGCTGCCGGGTTCATGGCAACCAGCACATGCGCATAATCTCCCGGAGTATTTATCTGTTTGTGCCCAAACTGTACCTGGAATCCGGAAACACCACCTACAGTACCTTGGGGTGCACGAATTTCCGACGGATAGTCGGGGAATGTTGAAATATCATTTCCAAGAAGCGCTGTAGCATCTGAAAACAAGGTTCCGGTAAGCTGCATTCCGTCTCCGGAATCTCCAGAAAACCGTATCGCAACTTCTTCCAGCTCAATTACTTTGGTCTCTTTCATTGTTAATAAAATTGCTTTTGATTAAAGGTGTAGGAATGTTGTCCGACTTTACAAAAATACCAGGTATTTTAGCCAGCCAATACATATTTCATTAATTTTTGTTCTTTATCCAGTTCGATTTACCAATTTGTCATATGATTAAAATTACTTCTTGTATTTGTTTTCAAACTCCTTTTATCAAACATTACTTTTAAAATGACACATCAGAAAAAAGGATTATTTCAATCACACACTAAAAAAACCATCTTTCGTTTATTCCATAAAAAAAACGACTCTAAAACTAATAAATCATAATTTCAGAACCGATTTTGCTGATGGTTGATCAATCAAATGACAAACAAATGTAATCATTATTTAACAAGTGAATGATGACATATGCGATAGTTTTAGGGTTTTCGTATTTTTGTATTCTATTTAAATTCAATACAGATAATGGCTTTTATTAAAGAACTAAAAGGAAAGAATCCCAAATTTGGCAAAGACTGTTTTTTAGCAGAAACAGCGGCCATAATTGGCGATGTTGAAATAGGTGACAATTGCAGTATTTGGTACAATGCCGTTTTGCGCGGAGATGTTCATTATATAAAAATTGGCAACAACACCAATATTCAGGATAATGCAACCATCCATGCCACTTACCAGAAGTCACCCACCAATATTGGCAACAATGTGACCATTGCGCACGGAGCAATAATACACGGATGTACATTGCATGATAATGTAATGATCGGAATGAATGCCGTCATTCTTGACAATGCCGTAATTGAAAGCAACTCGATTGTTGCTGCCGGTTCGGTTGTAACCAAGGGAACGATTGTTGAATCGGGCACTGTTTATGCCGGAATTCCTGCAAAAAAGGTAAAAGACATCAGCCCCGAGCTATTACACGGAGAAGTAAACAGAATTGCCAATGCCTACAGTATGTATGCCAGTTGGTACAAAGAATAACTGTACCTAATTTAATAGGTGAAAGTACATTTAAATACACCTACATTTAAAAATAATAACACAACGAGAATAAATCTTTTTAATATTTTTAAAATCTCTACCGAAAATATTTTTTACTTTCGATAACTTTTTATTCTTTCGTAGTTGTGTTATTCTTATCCGATGCATCCCTTTCGTGTTAAACTTTGAAAAGAAGTTGACACCCAATGAGGATTACGATTATGAATCACTTATAACAAACTAAAATGAAACCAACATTATTAATTCTTGCTGCCGGAATGGGCAGCCGTTTCGGAGGTCTTAAACAAGTTGAGCCAGTTGGACCAAACGGCGAGGCTATTATTGATTATACTATTTACGATGCTATTCGCGCCGGTTTTGGCAAAGTCGTTTTTATTATCAGGGAAAGCTTTGCCGAGGCATTCAAAGAAAAATTTGATAAAAAACTGGAAGGCAAAATCGAGGTTGACTATGTGTACCAAGAGTTAGACATGCTTCCGGAAGGCTATACATTGCCCGAAGGCCGCGAAAAACCCTGGGGAACTGCCCATGCTATCCTCGTAGCAAAAGACGCTGTTAAGGAACCTTTTTGCGCTCTGAATGCTGATGACTTCTATGGAAAGAATGCCTACAAAGTAATGGCTGATTTCCTGACTTCTTCAACTGAAGATTCGGAATATTCAATGGTTGGTTACCAGCTTAGAAACACCCTTTCTGACCACGGGTCGGTTTCGCGTGGTCTATGTGAAGTAGATAAAAATAGCAACCTCGTTAAAATTGTAGAAACCACTAAAATCTTCAAAAAAGAAGATGCAGCCTACTCGGTAGAAGAAGATGGTTCGGAAAAACCACTCACTGGCAACGAAAGTGCCTCGATGAATATATGGGGCTTCAAACCCACTGTTTTCGAAACACTCGAAAAACGGTTTGTGGATTTCCTCAAAACAGAAATTTCAAAACCAAAGTCGGAAATGTTTATCCCTTCGGTGGTGTTCGACCTGATTAGCGATGGTGAAGCCAGCATAAAAGTACTGGAAGCTGATTCGCCCTGGTTTGGCGTTACTTACAAGGAAGACAAGCCATTGGTTGTTAACAAAATAAGAAACCTGATCGATGCCGGAGAATATCCTGAAAAGCTCTGGTAATTGACTGACTATAGTACAAATCAATAAAAGAAATCATTAATGAGTATTGAATTAACCGCAATCGCACGGAATTTCAAACTGGAAGGACAGGTTGAAGAAGTGAAGCCACTTGGCGAAGGCTTTATCAACGATACTTTCATAATCAAAACCGTTGGCGATTCACCCAATTACATTCTTCAACGGAAGAATAAAAACATCTTCTCGCCTATTCCGGCGATGATGGATAATATCCAAAAAGTTTGTTTACACATCAAGAAAAAAGTGGAGCAGGCTGGCGGAGATCCCTTACGGGAAGCTATGACCATCATTCCTGCCACCGACGGGAAGCTTTATTTCCTGGACGAAGAAGATGAATACTGGGCGGTTTGCTTGTTTATTAATGATACAATTGCTTACGATGCTGCCGAAACTCCGGAACTGGCTTACGCCGGTGGAAAAGGAATTGGTAAATTCCAGTCGCTGGTTGCCGACCTGAATGAACCTTTGGTAAACATACTGCCAGGGTTTCACGACATTCGTTACCGCTTTAAACAGTGGGATGCGGTGTTGAGCAAAGATCCGGTGGGAAGAAAAGCACAGGTTGCGGAAGAAATTGCGTGGATTGAGGATCGGAAAGAAGAAATGCTGAATTTCTGGAAGATGGTGGAAGAAGGAACCATTCCGACTCGTATCAGCCACAACGACACCAAAATCAACAACATTCTTTTTGATAAAAACGGAGATGTTCTTTGTGTGATCGACCTCGACACCGTTCTGAGCAGTACCGTTTTGAATGATTTTGGCGATGCCATGCGTTTCTACACCAACACAGGTTTGGAAGATGACGAGAACCTCGACAATGTTTCGATGGACCTTGAAATCTACAAGGCTTTTGCCAAAGGCTACCTCGAAGAAGCCGGCTCTTTCTTAACTGAAAAAGAACTGGAATACCTGGCTTTTTCGGCCAAGTATATCACGTACGAACAGGTGCTTCGTTTCCTGATGGATTATATTGACGGCGACAACTACTACAAAACCAAATCGCCCGAGCATAACCTGATCCGGACACGCGCCCAGTACAAACTTCTGCAAAGCATGGAAGAACAGTACGGGCAAATGCAACAGGCAATTACAGAATTTGCGGTTTAAAAGATACAAAGCCATTCGATTTTCGGATGGCTTTTTTCTTAGGGCAAAACGATGGTGGAAGCTTTTACATCCTGTCCCATAAAAAGGGAGGCTTTGCTTTCAAAAGTTCCGGTCGATTCGGTGGTTCGGTAGTCAATACTTCCTCCTTTCGACAAGCGTACTTCCATTTCGGGATGCCGCTCCAGATAATCGGTCAGCTTTTCTGCCACAATGTGTCCCTGCTTCAATATTTCGATTTGTTCCGGAACATATTTTCGAATCAGATTTTCAAGCAAAGGATAGTGTGTACACCCCAAAATCAGTGTGTCAATCGTTTTATCTTTCTGAAGAATATTCAGGATGTTCTTTTTCACAAAAAACTCTGCCCCTTCGGTTTCAATCTCGTTGTTCTCCACAATAGGCACCCACATGGGGCAGGCTTCCTGCACGGTTGACTTCACTCTCCCACCCGACCACTTTTCCAGTTCAATGGGATACGATTCAGAACTTACTGTTCCCACTGTTCCGAGCACGCCAACATGTCCGTTTTGTGTAATCTCCGCCACTTTTTCCACACTGGGGCGTATTACTCCCAGTACCCGGTTGTCGGGTGCCAGCGTGGGTAAATCAAGCATTTGAATGTTGCGAAGTGCTTTGGCCGAAGCGGTGTTACAGGCAATTATAATTAGCGGACACCCTTGCGAAAACAGGTATTTCACACATTGCAACGTGTATTTGTAAACCACATCAAACGAACGGGTACCATAGGGCGTACGGGCATTGTCTCCCAGGTACAAAAAATCATACTCAGGCAGCGTATCCACCAGTTCTTTCAAAACTGTCAGGCCGCCGTATCCTGAATCAAAAACACCAATCGGGGCGTACTTCATATTTTATTCTGTTAGCGCTGTAGGGCAAGTTTATAAGCGTCGTCGTAATATTTCCCCAGATTTGACCAGTCGAAGTGCATCGAAGCTTCCTCGCACCGGTAACGAAGGGCAATTCTTTCGCGCCTTGTCATATTTACAAAATCAAAAAGCATGTTGGCCAATTCCTCGGCTGTACGGTGGAAGTTTCCGTCGGTCCGGTCAATAATGTACATTCCCTGCTCATCATGCTGAGGCAGGTTATTTACAACATAATCACCAAACCCGGCCAGGTTACTGGTTACCGATGGCACCCCACTGGCAAGACATTCCAGCGGCGTATAGCCCCAAGGCTCGTACATACTCGGGAAAATCCCCAGGTGACAACCTCTTACAAACTGTGTATAATCCATTCGGAACAGCGGATTGGTAGTCGCGATAAAATCAGGGTGGTATACAATTTTCACCTTGTCGTGACGATGGTTCACCAGGTTGGAAGTACGCAGGAAATTCAGGATTTCATCCTTTGCGTCATCCACCAGGCTATGTGTTACCACTTTGGGCAAACTGTTGGTTTTCCAGCTTTGCACGTTACGGCGTAGTTTTAACCGCAGGTAATCATCCACCAGTTCACTTAAATCAGGAAACGCATACGAACCACTGGCGGTGGTAACTTTATTGTACAAACGCTTCCCTACCTGCTCTTTTATCTCTTCGGCTACACGGTGCACGTCTTCGATCTGTGCCCTCGACTGCAACACCTCGGGATTGAAAGAATAGAACGGCCGCTTGGTGATAAAGAACGAAACCACGGTCATGTCCGACCCCGCCTGTTGCATTTTCCAGTTAAGACGCGCCAGCGCTTCCAGTGTCAGGTCGTAGCCCTTGTTCTGGTATTCGTAACGCCCCGAAGTAAAAAAGTACAGGGTTTTATCGAGGTCGAACGAATAGCTCTGGAAAAAATGCCCCATTACAAATTCGTGAATCCGGTCTTTTATCTGCACATGCTGGTTCTGCATCTCATGCAAAACCTCAAAACGCTGGATGTTCAGTCCGTTGGGCAATATTTTGTCGGGCGTGCGTCCGAGTAAGTATACACATTCGCGGGCCGTGACTTCACTCACTGTAGTAAAAACATGGGCACCATGTGCCGAAGCCCGTTCGATTTCGGCAATAGGGCGCACATTGAATTTATTGGCTTCCTGCTCCCAGTTGTAAAACGGAAGATGGTCGTAAAACTCATGGTCGTTCATGGCCAGGTAACGGCCCAGCAAAGTGGCATGCGTAGTGAAAACCACTTTAATATTCAGGTTCGACTTTCTTATTCCCGGAATCGGAATCCCGGCCATCCACTCGTGAAAATGAGCAATGGTATTGGTACCGCAGAAACCATTGTTGCACAAATAATGAAAGAATTCTTTCACCTGGAAACCAAAAGCCGCCACTTTATCCAGCAGCTCATCCCCGTCCGGAATCGAAATATGATAGTCCTGAAACAGGTAGTGCTTGATCTCGCCCAATTTGTCATACACCGAATACGGATTAAACAACACCACATTCGGGCGCCCCGAAACAATCCAATTCCCGTAATGTACATCAAAGCCTCTCGACTGCATCTCCAATACGGCTTTCCCGATCGGCGTTGAATAGTCGGTTGCCGGATCGAAATGGGCAGCTGCCTGCTCTTCAAAATAAGGGCCGACCAAAAAATAATTGTCAACCCCCCATTTTTTGATTACCGACGGGACTTTGGAACGTATTACGGTATAAATTCCTCCCACCTGGTTACAAACCTCCCAGGCTATCTCAAATAGCTTCGTATTATTCAGAGCTGCGTTATCTTCCATTTCGTAAAGTTTTAGACATGATTGAAAAGGCCTTGCAAAATGCATTATTACTGCCATTAAATATAATTGATATCCTCTATCCGAACAACACGAAATACCGAAAAACTTTGCTGAAAGCCCCACTGCTGCGATGTTGTGGAATATCAAACAGATAGATGCCCGCAAGCACTTGCTGAATGAAAAAAAGCCACCTGTTGTACAACAAGTGGCCCTTTTACCGGTAGTTTTGGGCGGTTATTTTACACCCGATACTGTAACAGGATCAACTTCCAAGATTGATACCCGACCGTTTAGCGAACACGCATCCGAGGGCTTCGTGCTATCAGAGCACTCCGTTTTTACCCAAAGCTTTTATCCTTTGGGCGCAATCCGAAGCGACGATCAGGCCGGCGGCCAACATAATTACATCTTTTAAAACCAGTCTCCCCGCTCCTGACAGAAAAGGAAAGCCATAATGAGGCGTTGGCATATCGCCCCCCAGGTTTGGCACATATACTTCCGGCGTACTGATAAGAAAGGACAAGGTGACCAAAGACATTCCAAAAGTCAACAATCCTCCCACTAGTCCAATTTTTGGGAGCCAAATACCTAACAGAGTTAAGGTGCCAATGATTACAATGACGGTCCCCAATCCATACGAGAAAATGTATGTTCCATTTGATTTATGCCATTCAATATTTTTGGCAACCATTTTACCTTCAGGATTCCGGTGTAGCCGGTACGCTGCCACCGACTCTCCGTCCTGGTTAATCACTGTTTTCCCTGAATTCTTATAAAAGAAACTCATTAAAGGACTGTTGGCGACAAAGGGCACAATTCCATCCGCTTCATACTGAAACGCTTTTAGCCCACCAATCCAGGCCATCACAATAAAAATGGCGATCCGAACCAGGTGAATAAAGCTGGGTTGCCGGCTTGCCAGGAAGTCAAGTAAATTATTCATAGTAAAATATTTTAAGCGCAAAACTATGAACAGGCACCAACCGAAAGAATGGATAAAGCCGGATGATTAATGGATTATTTTGCCACAATTGAGATTCCAACTTTTTCACGGAAATGCGTGGGAGCCAGCCCAACTTTGTTTTTAAAATACCGGCTAAAATAAAATTCATCTTCAAAATACAATTCCAAAGCGACCTCTTTCACACTTTTATGGGTTAAGTGCAGTAACTTCTTGGCTTCCAATATTACGCGCTCCTGGATAAGTTGGGTGGGTGTTTTTCCAAACTGGGATTTTATTTTTTTGGTAAAAGAAGAAGATGACATGCTTAATTGATCCGCATAAAATGAAGGACTCCGTTCGTTCCGAAAATGGATCTCCAAAACCTCCTGAAACAGGAGGATATTACTTTCAAAAGGCGCTTTTGCAAGTGCATTGTCGTGCTCATCAATTTTTTCGTTACTGCAAATGGCTAAAATAAGTTGCAGGTACGATTTCAAAACAGAATCAGTAAAGCGTTTGTTGGTGGTGGTCTCCTTTTCCATTTTTTCCATCAACAGCCTTACTTCCTGAAATCGGCTTTCATCAAGCGCAATAAAAGGCTCCAGGTAAATATTATTGAATAACAATCCGTTGCAGGCCACTTCTTTTTTGTGGTATTCAATGCAATAAAAATCTCCGTGAAACTGCAGCAGCTTGATTTTTGCGGACCAGTTCTCCAACCATTTTAAGTTCTGATACGGAGAAAGAAACAATACAGTATTCGGCTCTATTTTGTAGTTTACAAAATTGATCGAGAATTGCCCAACATCTTCAACCAATAAAATAGAATACACCGGCACATTGTAGTTGCGGGCAAAAAACAGGGCTTCTTTATATTGTATGGACAGCATTTCTGTTTACAAGTTTTCTTCTTACGCTTTTTGCTGAAACGGGCCGACGTATCTTCCGTCGTCCGCTTAAGATATACAAATCTAAACTTTTCGGCCAGCTTTGGCTCACCGCAGCCTTTTCAGATTCACTTTCAGGTACATTTGAAGGTATTGGTTGTAATCCTTCATTTCTCGTTGACTGTCGCCCTGTGTCTCGCCGGCCCAAAACACTTTGTCAGACGTTTGCGTCAGTCCGTGGCTGTAACGCAGGCCAACCTCGAGCTTGCTACCCAATTTATAGGCACACCCGATCGCCCCCGCCAGTTCCAATTTCCGGCTTAAGTCGGTAATGTCTTCCGTTCCGTACTCCGATTTATTCGCTGCCTTTACCAGGTAATTCAGCTCGGGGCCGATGGAAAAAAACCATTTGTCAGTAGCATGGAAGTCGGCCAAAACAGGTAGTTGAAGGTAGTGTAAGCGTATTTTGTTTTCAAGCTCCTCCCCTTTGTTCATCAGCCAGCCTTTCTGTATGATCCCGGGTTCGGCGGTAATTCCGAACCATCCTTTGCTTTGGAAACAAAGGCTTCCGTTTACACTGTACGACAGCACCGGTGAAAAAACATCCGATTGCTTTACACTTTCAGGAAGCGAGGTAATGTGGGTGTTGGCCACGCCTACACCTGTTTTTACGCCTAATTCGAGGCTTTGTGCTTTCAGATAAACTGCTGCGAATACAATTAATCCAATGGTGGTCATCATTCGTTTCATACGGTTATTTTTTATGTCTTCTTTAAACCCGTTTTTCTATTGAATTCTGGATAATGTACGAAACCCAGTCGCCAGATTTTGAGCCCTGGTCAAAAACAATGTAACCATCCGCTTTATACCTGTAATTTATTTTCCACTTTGAATCTTTCCGGCGTTGGCTTAATAAATACGAAACGGCTTCATTTGTTTGTTCTTTGTCGGTACAATCTGCTTCTTTCATTATTCTCACCAATTCAACAATATTCAGATGATAGGATTCGGGAAATGAAATATCCAGAATCCGTTTGGTTATGGGTTCTCCGGTTTTTAAACGCTTAAACAACTGATGCTTCAAAAGGTAGTCTATGCCCATTTTGATTTTATCGTCCGGTTCATTGGTCTTACAAGCCTTTCGATACTCAAGCAGCGCCATAGCCGATTTTGCCAACCCAATATAACACGGTGTATTTTTGAAGCAGCCGCCATATTTTTTAAATTCCAGTTTTGGAGCTATCACTTCCAATCCTCTCTCCATGGGCTGATAAGTCATAATCCAATCCACCGCTTTCTGAACTTCCGCATCATTACACCTGCCTAAGCGCGACAAGGCAGACACAAGCATTGCATTGTAACAAGGCAAAAACATTTTCTCATTTCCGCTTAAAGAAAACCCGTAAGGTGTTGCCAACTTCCTGTAAATTCTTTCGATTAAATTTTGCGTATACTCTAAATGAATGGAATAAGGGATTTCGCTTAAAGCAACTATTCGCCAAACATAAAACAATGGTTTTTCAATAATATCGCCGGTTAACCTTTTAACAACCGCCGAACGCATCAGTTCCTTTAAAGCTTCCTCTTTCGACAACGCAATTCCATTGTCGTAAAGAATTCTAAGTTTTAGAGAACTATCCGAATTTTCATACCCTTTTAAAAGATTATCAATGCTTTGTTCCATAACATTCAACTATTATCAATTGGGCGTTCAAAATAGGCGCTAATGTATGTGTACTGTATTCATTTCTTTCGCTTTTGAAATGTCTATCTCGCTGTTGAGAGCTTTGCACTTTGCCTAGTATTGTTTTCATGCATTGGGTATTGGTTGATAATCTGTTGAGTACCGGATTAAAAATAAAAATAATTTCTCATCCTTGTTTGCAGGGTATAAAAAGATTTTGCTGATTGTACCCAATTTCAGACAAGGAGAACTACCAAGGCATGTCCGGCGGATTTCTCACCTCGTGGGAATTCACCAAAGGCTGTCCTAGCAAAATTTCGTCCGGAACCGCGAAACATCACCCAACAACTTTCTTCGCCGGACGAGGAGGCATTCATCGCTTCTAACCCGACACTTCGTACCGGGCTGTTAAGCTCCGACACTTTCAGCGTAGGGAAAAGCCCTGAAGGGGCGATAGCGTAATAGCCCCGGGGAATCAGGCCGATCCGTCAACCGACGGACGGAGCGAGCATCCCGGGGTATGCAGACGCACCATGAAGCAAGGCACAAGCACAAGCTCCGATAAAAAAGCTATCATAACCATGCGCCGCAAAAACAGGCGCTCGCAAAGGCAGAATTACCACAGATGCAATCGTTCCACGGCCAATCATTGGATTATAATAACATGGCAACGGCAAAAACTGAATCTGGTACACATGTCTCTCGGCAAACAGGGGTTCGAGAACGATAAGGCTTTTCGAACCTTTGAGGATATTGGTCATAAAAAAAGCCACCCGTCGGCTGACGGATGGCTTTTATATCTTAAAGAAAATTTCTTACTGAATTCCCAATTTTGCTTTTACTAACGGAAGCAGGTCCAGGCTTTGATTTGATTTGTACAGAATGGTACGGTTGGCCACACCTGCGTCAAATACATAGATCAAACCTTTTTCTTTGGCCACTTCTTCGATGGCTTTTTCAGCTTTGTCAAAAACCGGCTGTAACAGTTCGCCTTGTTTTTGTTGAAGTTGCTGCTGCGCAGTTACCTGGTAATTCTGAATACGTTGTTGGATATCCTGAACCTCGGCCACTTTTGCGTTCTTTTTAATTTCAGAAGCATCGGCACCCAGTTGTTCAAATTCAGCATATTTGGTTTGCAACTGATTCTGCATATCTCCCAAAATCTCTTCCAATTCGGCCTGGAATTTATTGAATTCTTCTTCAGCAGCCGTTCTCTCGGGCATTACTTGTATCAGTCCCTGCAGGTCAATGTGTCCGAACTTCAAAGTCTGTGCATTAGCAGCAGTAGCAGCGGTTACCGTAAACAGGAGCACTGCGAGTAATTTCATTAAATCTTTCATAATTAGCGTGGTCTAAATTTTTGCTTGCAAATATAATTTTATTTTACTTATATCCGAGTTTTTGTAAAACCTGATCACTTAGATCGTACCTCGGATTGGTGAAGAACAAAGTAGTGCCTCCGGCTTTGTCGAAGATAACGGCATAACTGCCCTCGGTAGCGATCTCCTGAACGGCATTAAAAATATCATCCTGAATCGGTTTTACCAGTCCCTGGCGTTTGCTGAACAAATCGCCGCTGGGGCCAAAATACTTCCGCTGCAATTGTTTGTAATCCTTTTCTTTCGAGATGATCACGTCTTCGCGTTTCCGTTTCATATCTTCTGAAAGCAACACACTTTCGGCCTGAAAATCCTGGTACATCTGCTCAACTTCGGCATGCATCGCTTCCAGTTCTTTCTGGTATTGCGACGACAGCTGATTTAACTGTTCCTGGGCAGCTGTGTAGGCAGGAATGTTCTCCATTATGTATTCTGAATCGATGAAACCATATTTCTGTGCCTGCGATGCAAACACGAACGAAATAAGTATGGCTGTTGTCAAAATTAATTTCTTCATGGTAAATCAATTTAAATTATTCTGGTGTCGACCTATCATATTTTATGCCAAATCGTAAAACGTTTTTCTAGAACTGCTGTCCGATAACAAAGTGGAACTGGCTACCTGCAGCGTCTGAATAGCCCGGTATATCGTCAAATCCGTATCCCCAGTCGATCCCCATCAAACCAAACATCGGGAGGAAAATACGCACTCCCACCCCTGCGGAGCGATGCAAATTGAACGGCGAATAATTCTGGAACGACATACTGGTGTTACCTCCTTCAATAAAGGCCAGTGCGTAAATCGTTGCACTCGGTTTCAGGGTAATCGGGTAACGAAGTTCCATGGTAAATTTCGAGTACATTTTCGATCCGCTGGAAGGACTTAAGCTGTAATCTTTGTAACCTCTTAAAGCCACATAGTCGGTTCCGTACATGTTATAGCCCGACATACCCGAACCACCCACGATAAATCCTTCAAACGGCGATTGTCTTCCTTTATCAAAATATCCGAGGAAGCCCATTTCAAAGGCTGTACGCAGTACCAGGTTGGTATTTTTTGTCAGCGGGTTGTATATCTGTCCTTTCAACAACCACTTGTGGTATTCGATCCATTTGTAACGTTCTTTGTTCGACAGGTTCTCGTCCGAGTAATTCTTATTGGTAAACCACGAGTACGGAGGAGTCATTTTCAGGGTTAACGAAATGTTTGAACCACCGCGCGAATACAAAGGATTATCGATCGAGCTACGTCCAAAAACGGTTTTAAAACCCAGGTTGTTAAACGTTCCGTTTACCTGTCCGTTATCATCGGCCAGGAACGCGAAATAACTTCCCATGTTTCTCAAGTTATAGTGTTCGAGCGAAGCTTCGTGGTAGACAGTAAAGTAGTCATCGGGCCACGACAAACGGTAACCGTATCCCAGCGCCAGCGCTGTTGTTTCCCAAATCTGGGCGTCATCGGCGTTGTCGCTTTCCGATCCGTAATTGTAATTATAGCTGGGATAATAACTTCCGTAACCATAGCCGTAAGGGTTGTAGCCACCATAGCCACTATAACCGCCATAGCCACCGTAACCACCGTAGCCGCCATAACCGTAGGGATTGTACGACTGGTAATATTTATTGGCGCTGTAGTTGATTCTTGAATGCGAAAGCGAAAGTGACAGAGAGTTGGGTTTTTTACCACCCAGCCAGGGCTCAATAAACGATAAACTTATCGTGCGGTAGTATTTACCACTGGTTTGATAACGCAAACTAAGTGTTTGTCCGTCACCGGTCGGGAGCGGACGCCAGGCTTCCTTATTAAAGATGTTACGCACCGAAAAGTTGGCAAACTTCAGACCTACCGATCCAACAAACATACCGGCTCCCCAACCACCTGAAAGCTCGATCTGGTCGTTGGCTTTTTCCTGCAGCTGGTATTCAATGTCAACCGTTCCGTCTTCGGGGTGAGGTTGCACATCGGGGTTAATCGCTTCGGGATCGAAGTGCCCCAGCTGCGCCAATTCACGATACGAACGCATCAACAATGTTTTGCTGAAAAGGTCGCCCGGGTAAGTACGAACTTCTCTTCGGGCCACGTGTTCGTGTGTTTTGGTATTCCCCACAATGCGTACTTCGTTGATGGTAGCCTGCTTGCCTTCCATAATACGCATCTCGTAGTCGATGGTATCCTGGTTAACATTCACCTCTACCGGTTCCAGGTTAAAAAACAGGTATCCCTGGTCGAGGTACAGGTTGTTCAAACCTTCGTCGTTGTCAAACAAGCGTTTATCCAGAATCTTCTGGTTGAATACGTCTCCTTTTTTGATCCCCAAACGCAAGCCCAGGTAATCGGACGGGTAAACCGTGTTACCCACCCATTTTATGTCGCCAAAGTAATACTTGTTTCCTTCTTCCACCGTCATGTCGATATTGACACGGGTTTTGTTCTTTTTCCCCACTTGTACCTGGTAAACAGAGTCGTTGGTCACCACCGCATCGCGGTAGCCTTTTTCGTTGTATTTGTCAACCATGTTTACCTTGTCCTTTTCGTACTCTTCTTCGAGGTATTTTTTGGTTTTGAAGAAATTACGCAACGACTTCTCATTGGTTTTCTTCATCGCCTTTTCCAAAGTATTGTCCGACAAGGCTTCGTTTCCTTCAATTTCGATGTTGTTAACTTTTACCTTTTCCTTTTTGTCCACATAAATATCGAGGATAACGCTGTTGTTCTGTGTGCTATCATCGCGCTGAACAATGTTTACATCGGTATTAAGGAAGCCTTTTCCGGTAAATATTCCTTTTATAGTACGTTGTGCACTGTTTACCTGGTGGTCGGTAATCTGGCTTCCGCGCAACAAAAGAACCTTTTCGGTAATGTCATCTTTTTCTGATTTGGAAACGCCGTAGAAATTTACATCCGACAGACGGGGCCTCTCCTGTAAATAGATATCGAGCCAAATGTCGCCTTCTACAATTTTAGTGGCGGTTATTTTCACATCCGAAAACAAACCCTGTTGCCATAATTTTTTGATTGCTTCGGTAATTTTATCTCCCGGCACCTCGACATAATCGCCCACGGTAAGCCCGGATAACTGAATCAACACGGTTTTATCCAGGTAACGAATCCCGGAGACCTGAATGTCTGCAATCGTGTACTTCCTGGCACTGGAATAATAAACCGAAAAGTTGGTACTATCGGCTTCCTGCGCCTTTGCATGCGGTAAAAAAGTTACAAATAGGAATAAAAGCCCTATTATCGACTTTTGTAGTTTAATCATAAAATTAGCTCATTAACTGTTCACTTGTTTTTCCAAATCTTCTCTCTCTGTTCTGGTAATCTACGATCGCTTCAAAAAGGTCATTTTTCCTGAAATCAGGCCATAACTTTGAAGTAAAATACAATTCAGAATAAGCAATCTGCCACAGTAAAAAATTACTGATCCGGTACTCACCACTGGTTCTGATGAGCAATTCCGGATCCGGCACGCCGGATGTGGACAAATAACTTCTGAACAGTTTATTATTTATCTCTTCTGGTTTCAGTTTATGTTCAGCAACGTCTTTTGCAATTTTTGTAACGGAATTCAGAATATCCCACTGTCCGCTGTAACTCAGGGCTAGAATCAGGTTCAGCCCGGTATTTTTGCTCAGCCGGAGGATACACTGTTCCAGTTGTTTACGTACCGGATCGGGCATGGCTTCAATATTGCCGATGGTATCCAAACGTACGTTGTTTTTCATCAGGGAATCGGTTTCCATCTCAATGGCATGTACCAACAAGCCCATCAAGGCATCAACCTCGGCTTTGGGCCGGTTCCAGTTTTCGGTAGAAAAGGCATAAAGCGTAAGATGCTTCACCCCTATTTCCCCGGCTCCTTCCACAACCGCACGAACAGCTTCCACGCCATGCTCATGCCCTGTCATACGAGCCTTGCCATGCCGTTCCGCCCATCTGCCATTCCCATCCATAATGATCGCAACGTGCTGTGGTATGTTGTTGATATCTATCTTATTTCTGAACGATTCCATTCTTATTGTTTGCTTTCGTAGGCCGGGCAAGCTTTCTTGCCAATGTATATCTTATAAGTAAGGTGAACGCCCAAATAACCTACCCAGTCGTTGTTATGACTGTTCTGGTTATAAGAAACCTCCTCTGTTCCGATTTTATATGCCAGCGGATCATCCAGGTCGTCCAGTCGGTCGCTCATGTATTTCCGCATCTGGTATTCAACTCCCAATCCCAAACGTTCGCCAATGGTGTATTTAAAACCAATACCAAACGGAATGGTGGGCACCACTTCCGACTCTTCGCCGCGGGCCACAAAATTTCCGTTACCGTCAATCTCAATCTCGGGATGATCGGGATTAAACACAAAAACGTCCTCGGGACGAAATGTGTAGGAAAAATACGATACCCCAACGCCTATCGTAACATAAGGACTAAAGCGGAGTTTCTTCTTCCCCAGAATGTACTTCAGGTAATTAATTTCGGCCTGCAATGTCAGGTCCTGGGCGCTTTTGTCAAATCCCCAGGGTGCTTCCTCCACTGTGCCTTCGCGCGACATGCTTCCGGTCAGGAACATGGCTCTTAAAGCCACCCGCGCATTAAAATTATACCTGAAATAAGCCCCGAAAGTAGGGTTGAATGTTTCAAATGCGGCGTTGTTATCCATGTCGCCCCAAACGGTTGACGTTCCGCCCCAAATCCCGATGTCGGCTGTTCTTTGTGCATGTCCTGATACCGTCATCAAAACAATTGCAAACACCAATGCTAGTCTTTTCATATTGGCATTCCATTTCGTTTTTTTAACTCTGATTTCAGGCATGTTATTTTTATCCTTGTTGCCGAATTGTTTTAAGAAAGGTTTGGCTTTGTTTCAGATTCGTTAGGATCAAAAAACGGGGTTAAATTACAACTTTTTACTCCCGGCCAGCAGCTTTCATAAACAACTGAATTTCAACATTTTTAATCGAAAAAATCGATCTTTCCTTCGTTTTTCAAAAGCTACAAAAGTAATATAATTCTAAAAATAACATAACCTGTCGCTCTTATAAAACACAAACAAAGATTAAAAATTGTTAAGCATTGGATGAATTTCAATTTCGGCGGTCAACGCCCCACATCAGCTTATTCCGTAAGGTGCTGAAAAAGGGCTGCTCAGGAAGCTGCAGGGTTTTTAATTTGAAGGATGCCTTGCGTATTTTGATAAGGGTCGAAAACTCGACTGCCTCCGAACGCGAATCAAGCGAAATAAGGTAATTGGAGCCGCGGCCTTCCACTTTAAGTACAATTTCGCAATTGTCGGGCACCACAATGGGCCGGATGGTGAGGTTATGCGGCGCCAGCGGGGTGATTATAAAGTTTTCGGAATCGGGTGTTAAAATAGGGCCTCCAACACTCAGCGAATAAGCCGTCGACCCGGTTGGGGTAGCTACAATCAAACCGTCGGCCCAGTAGTTATTCAGAAACTCCCCGTCAATAAAAGCCATCACGTTTAACATCGACGAGTTATCAGTCTTTAACACCGTAGTTTCGTTCAGCGCATAATTAAAATCCAGGTTTTCGCGGTCCGAAAACTCAATTTCGAGCATCGAACGTTCCACCACTTTATAGTTGTGATTAAAGATATGAATCAGCGCATCCCGCATATGTTCTTCTGAAATATCGGCCAGAAACCCAAGCCGCCCGGCGTTTACTCCAATAACCGGCACCTTGAAGTTGCGTATATGCAGCACCGACTGAAGAAAGGTACCATCGCCTCCCACACTAAAAATAAATGCATTTCCGCTGTCAAAGTCAGCATGCGAATGAAAGAAAGAGGAATAATAAACATCTGTGTTTATCTCCTTTATCAGGTGATCGTAAAAGGGTTTGTACAACTGCACCTGTATTTTGTGTGCTTTCAGAAAACCAAAAAACTCCTGTAAAACGGGTGTAAAATGTTCCGAAACATGGGTTCCAAAAACCGCTACCTTCATCTAAAAGTTGCTTTAAATATTCATAAATTTCATGAACTGGTCGTAACGATCCTTGTACAAATCGTTCAACATCGAACGGTCCTGGTAAGTGGCCTTAACATTATAATCGTAACGCATCAGCGCCTGTACCACCGCCGAAAGTTCTTCTGTATTTAGTTTAATAATCACATCGAGCATGTTGGTTCCGGGTTTGCGGTCCACAAAGAAACTGAGAATTTTCACATCGTTGCTTTCGATGATCTGGGTGATTTGTGCCACCGAATAATCATTTACATTCATCTCGAGTACCAGTACGCCCCCCATCTCCTGCAGCGAAAACAAACTGGCAAATCTCCGGGCCAGGTCATACAGTGTTATGGAACCCATGTAATAATGGTCTTTATCCAGTACCGGCAAAACACTGATTTTGAGTTTGTACATCAGCACCGCCAGCTCAAAAATGTGTTGATCGACGTGAGCATGCGTTGTGTTCAGTTTGTCCAGTTCCCGGCTAATCGGTTCGTCCATCAGGTTCAGGTCGTAGATCAGCTTATCCGAAACCAGGCCCAGGTACTTCGATTCGTCCACAACCGGAATATGCGACACACGGTTTACATCCATGTAATTCAAGGCTTTTTTCCCGGAATCGCTGCTGCGCATCGGAATAATTGCATCTGATATGAGTCGATCTGCCAACAAAACTTTACGGTTTATCGTTACTGGTTATACCCGAAAATTGTAACTTGCGTTCCAAAAATTTTAAGGAATGACCAGACTAAGTGTAAATATAAATAAAATTGCCACACTGAGAAACTCACGTGGCGGCAGTATGCCAAGTGTAAAAGATGCAGCCATCCGCTGCCAGCAATTTGGGGCACAAGGAATTACCATTCACCCAAGACCGGATGAACGACACATTACCCGCAAGGATGTTTACGAGATTAAACCCTTGATTACAACCGAATTTAACATTGAAGGCTACCCCAGTGAAGATTTTTTGAAAATGGTGATCGAAGTTCAGGCCGACCAGGTAACGCTGGTTCCCGATTCGAACGACCAGCTGACCAGCGACCACGGATGGGACACCTGGAAACACATGGGCTTTTTAAAGGAAGTGATCGCGCGTCTTCAGTCGCACGGAATCAGAACATCCATTTTTGTTGATCCCGATGAAAAAGCCGTGGAAGGTGCCGCTGAAATCCGTACCGACCGCATTGAGCTGTATACCGAACCGTATGCCACACTCTACCCGATCGACAAAAACCAGGCAATTGAGCCGTTTGTGCGGGCAGCCAAGGTAGCCGAAAACCTGGGGATCGACGTAAATGCCGGGCACGACCTCAGCCTCGAAAACCTGCAGTTTATGTACCACAAAGTACCTAACCTGAAGGAAGTTTCGATCGGACACGCCCTGATCGCTGATGCACTGTACCTGGGACTCGAAACCACCATTCAGAAATACCTCGATTGTCTAAAGTAGAGATACTGGATATTCGATACTCGATATTTGATGCTGGATACTCGCGGCTCGTGGCTCACAGCTAAAAACTATTTTATGGAATTGTTTTACAGAAAAGATGGAAGCGGATCGCCGTTAGTGGTGGTCCACGGATTATACGGATCGTCGGACAACTGGATGAACATTGGAAAACGCCTGGCCGAAAAGCACACGGTTTACATGCTCGATCAGCGAAACCACGGGCGCTCTCCCTTTGCCGCTTCGCATACTTACAACGACATGCGCGCCGACCTGCTGGAGTTTTTTGACCTGCACAACATCGAAAAGGCAACATTGCTCGGGCACAGCATGGGCGGAAAAACAGCCATGTGGTTTGCGGCCGACTATCCCGAGCGCGTCGAAAAGCTGGTGATTGCCGACATTGCTCCCAAAGATTACCTCTTGCTGAAAGAAGACAGCCAGTTCTACCTGCACCGGAATATTCTGCTGGCCATGCAGGAAATCGATTTCTCGCAGGTTAAATCCAGAACCGATGTGGATGATTTTTTAGCCGAGAAACTGGACGATGCACGCATCCGGCAGTTTTTGCTGAAAAATGTGGAGAAAAACAAAGCCACCAAACAATATCAGTGGCGGGTAAACGTGGAAGTATTGTACGATCATCTGGATGAAATCGTCAGCGGGGTTAATCTAAGCTGGCTTGACGACCGCACCCCGATTACGGCCTACCCGGTTATTTTTATCCGTGGTATGTTGTCGCGGTACATTTTGCCCGAGGACGAAGCCCTGATCAAAGAAATTTACCCCGAAGCCAAAATCGTGGACATTCCCGGAGCGGGCCACTGGCTTCATGCCGAACAACCCAAAAAATTTATGGAAGCAGTGATGCTTTGCTGCTGAGTAAACAGAACGCTGAAAACGCGCATAACCGATTTCCGCGGCTAAATACAGCGAATAAAATCGAAATCCGCATTTTCAGTGTTCAAATGTATTTGTGGCAGTTTTTTATGAAAGTTTCTCAAAAATCAACGACAAAATACTCGCAAAACATTCTAAATCTCCCGAAGCAGCGTTAAACTCAGAAACTAATAATGTTTTCATTTCTGTTGAATTCCGGGAAATCATTTATCGGCGATCGCGGGCACGGATTTCCACGCGGCGGATTTTGCCACTGATCGTTTTAGGCAACTCCTCTACAAATTCAATTACCCGTGGGTATTTATACGGTGCCGTTACCTGTTTTACATGGTCCTGTAGTTCTTGCGCCAGACCTTCTCCGGCCTGCTCTTTGTATTCCTTCGCCAAAACAACAGTAGCTTTTACCACCTGTCCGCGAATTTCATCCGGAACACCGGTAATCGCACATTCCACCACTGCCGGGTGCGTCATCAAGGCACTTTCCACCTCGAACGGGCCGATGCGGTAACCCGAACTTTTGATCACATCGTCGGCGCGGCCCACAAACCAGAAATAGCCATCCTCATCTTTCCACGCCAGATCGCCGGTGTAATAAATCCCTTCCGACATGGCTTCGTCGGTCAGTTGCTGGTTCCGGTAATATCCCTTAAACAGCCCCGTCGGATAACTTTTATCGTAGCGGATCACGATCTGTCCCTGTTCACCGGCTTCTGCCGGACGTCCGTCAGAAGTAAGCAGTTCCATCTCGTAATGAGGACTGGGAAGGCCCATCGAACCGGGTTTGGGTTCCACCCAGGGCGAGGTAAACACCGAAAGCGTGGTTTCGCTTTGCCCGTAACCTTCACGCAGTTTAATGCCGGTTAACTGGTAAAACCGGTTGTAAACTTCCGGGTTCAGCGCCTCTCCTGCAATCGTGCACCATTCGAGCGCCGACAGATCGTACCGACTCATGTCTTCACGGATCAGAAAGCGAAAAATAGTCGGTGGTGCACACAACGAAGTTACCCGGTGCTTCGAAAGCACTTCCAGAATGGCCGATGGCGTAAATTTTTCATGATCGTACACAAACACGCTCGCTCCCACCAGCCACTGTCCATAGAGTTTTCCCCAAACCGCCTTTAGCCAGCCGGTATCGGCAATCGTCAGGTGCAAACTGTTTGGGTGCAGGTTCTGCCAGTATTTTGCCGTAACAATGTGCCCCAGCGGATACACACTATCGAGCACCACCATTTTCGGATCGCCGGTGGTTCCCGAAGTAAAACTCACAATAATCGGATCACTGTTTTTAGTTGGTTCCGCCGGACGTTCAAAAGGCTTGGCTTGTTCAATTCCCTGCTGAAAATCTTCCCAGCCTTCGGGAACAAGCGGGCCAATCGAAATCAGGTGCTCCACCGAAGGAGACTGCGGCATGGCAGCATTTACATGACCGATGATCAGCTCGTCGCCATCGCAAACAATGGCTTTAATCGTTGCCGCATTGGCACGGTAAACGATGTCCTTTTGGGTCAGCAGGTGGGTTGCAGGAATAATTACCGCCCCGATCTTGTGCAGTGCGATAATGGTAAACCAAAACTCCACCCGGCGTTTTAAAATCGCCATCACCATATCGCCCTTTCCTATTCCGAGCGACGCAAAATACCCCGCCGTACGGTCGGTTATTTCCTTTAGCTCGCCAAAGGTAAAACTGCGGCATGCTCCCTGGTCGTTGGTCCACAGCAAAGCTCTTCGGTGCGGGTCCTGTGCCGCCCATTCGTCCACCACGTCGTAAGCGAAATTGAAATCTTCGGGGACAATCAGTTCATAGTTGGCCTTAAAATCTTCGAAATCAGTAAAGGTCGTCTGTTTTAAATATTTCTCAATCATGCCTTTCTGTTTTTAAAAAATAGCTGCGAGAAACCGCACTGTTTTTCCATCGAGCGCCTTCATTCCATGCGGAAGCGTGGCATCAAAATACAAACTGTCGCCTTCGTTCAGCACCAGTTCATGCCCGCCAACCGTCAGGAGCATTCGTCCTTCCAGCACCAGGTTAAATTCCTGCCCGTTGTGGCTGTTTAAATGCACCGGTTTTTCCTCTTCCGGCTCCACGGTTACAATAAAAGGATCGGCTTTTCGCCCCACAAACCCCGCAGCAAGTGCCTGGTATTTATAAGCTTTCGAGCGTTCGATGGCAGGTCCCTGCCCCGCCCTGGTAAGAAAATATGATTTCATGTTGGGCTCGTCGCCAAACAACAAAGTTGTTAAACCCACCTGGTATTTTTTCGACACGTTTTGCAGCACGCCAATCGGAATATCGGTTTTCCCGCTTTCGTACCCCAGATAATCCTCTACCGAAACCTGGCAGGTTACAGCCATTTCCTCCACCGGGATATCCAGCACCTCGCGCAAGCCACTTAGCCGTAATGCAATTTCGCGAATCTGTTCGTTCATAATGGTTTTAATTGATTTAGTTTTCGCTAAATATACTTGTTTTGCCCGATAAACAGGGACCTTCAGCCCGTAAGTTATCTCCTGTCTTTACAAATAAATCAGAAATGAGCAAGAAGCTGCAAGCCACTAGCCACGAGCTGCGAGTCATTGGCAATTGAATATTGAATATTGATCATTGAAAATTGATCATTGAAAATTCAGTCCATCAGTCACAATGCGGAAATGCATAAATGCTTAAATACTAGAATAAGCTATGAGCTGTGAGCTAAGAGCCGCGAGTTTTTGAACATTGAGGATTGAAAATTCTGCAATCAACAATCGTTAATCATCATTCGAAAATCAACACCCTCGCGAAAATGCTAAAATAAGCTATGAGCCGTGAGCTGCGAGCCGTTGGCAATAAACAGAATCCGGAGGATTCAAATGTTGATAGCAAAAATGATGAATCGCGAATACGACTCCGGCCGGAGTCGCACAAACGCATTTCTGTCCAAGCTATAAACATGTGATACCTCCGGTATCGGAAAACCAGTATGGAAATCCGAGTAACTACCGCATCCCGTACCAACAGCCACTTTCAGCGCTTTTCAAACCTCGGGCAACATAGAAATCCTCTTGGGAACAGGAGTTTTTACCCAGGTAATCAGCCTGATTACCTCCGGGATTATAGAGATTACCTTAAGGATCAAAGCAATCCTTTAGGTAAAAGCTATGGTTACCGTGGTATCGGAACCATTACCTCCAGGATGATAGAGATTACCTTGGGTAGCGAAACAATCCTTTTGGTAAAATCTATGATCCTCTTGGGTAAGAAAGCAATTACCTTGGGGAGCAAGCCCATCCCCTGCTTTCGCAAAGCAAAAAACGGTTTAGGTAACCTTTTGAGCTTTACCTATTATATTTCCCGGTTAACGATTTCAGCAATCCTTTCTGATGGGTTTTTAAATCGCTCCAGCGAAACCGCCAGGCCCAGTTTCCGCTGGGTATTCCGGGCGTATTCATCCGGGCTTCTTCACCCAGTTCCAGCACATCCTGCATGGGAACCACGGCAGTTCGTGCCACCGAAGCCAGCGCCATTTCCAGCAACTCCGCCAAAGCTTCCTTGCCTTCGCCTTTCAGGTATTGCTTCACGCAACGCTTCTCCTCGCCTTCGAGTGCATTTAGCCAGCCAAGTGTCGTATTGTTGTCGTGCGTGCCGGTGTACACTACAAAATTCTTCCCGTAGTTATGCGGCAGGTCCTTGTTTTCAGCATCGGTAGTAAAAGCAAATTGCAACACTTTCATTCCAGGCAATCCAAAGTCTTCGCGCAGTTTGTCCACCTCGGGAGTGATGATCCCCAGATCTTCGGCAATAAACAGCAGTTTTCCCAAATGACTTTTGATCAAACTCAGCAGGTTGTGGCCATGCGCCGGAATCCACTCGCCGTTGATGGCTGTTTGTTCGCCGGCCGGCACCGACCAGAAAGACTCCAGTCCGCGAAAATGATCGATCCGTACCAGGTTAAACATCCGCAGGTTAAAGTGCAGCCGCGCGGCCCACCAGTCGTAACCGCGCTTTTGCAGGCGCTCCCAGTCAAAAACAGGGTTTCCCCACAACTGTCCGGTTTCCGAAAAATAATCGGGCGGAACACCACCCACTTCTGTCGGTTGCAAGTTTTCGTCGAGCACAAAAATATCGGTGTTCGCCCACACATCCGCACTATCGCCCGAAACATACAAAGGCACATCGCCCAGAATTTCCACACCGTTTTCGTTGGCATAAGCTTTCAAACCGTGCCACTGCCTGAAAAACACAAACTGCAAAAACTTCCGGAATTCAATTTCTTCGGCCAGCTCCTGTTTCAAAGCATTCAACCCGGCTTCTTCCCTGAACTTAATGGCACGTGGCAAAAGGTGCCAGTCGTCGTTGTTGAAATGCTGTTTGGCAGCCATAAACAAAGCATAATCACCCAGCCACCAGTTGTGTTCGTCCAGAAAACGTCCGTATTCATCGCGGTACCGATCAAAATTTCGATCCCGGAATACCTGAAAAGCGTTGCGAAGCAAAGGCATTTTCCAGCGTTCCACTTTATCAAAATTCACTTCTTTTGCCGGAAACCGCGGAACTGCGGCCAGGTCTTCATTCGGAATTAAACCTTCTTCGCTTAATACTTTCAGATCGATCAACAGCGGATTACCCGCAAAAGCGGAGTAACACTGGTAGGGCGAATTTCTATATCCCACAGGCCCCAGCGGAAGTATCTGCCAGATTTTTTGCCCTGTTTCTTTCAGAAAATCGACAAACTTAACAGCTTCCGCTCCCAGCGTTCCAATCCCCTCCTTCCCCGGCAGGGAAGTAATGTGCAGCAATATTCCGCTTTTACGCTTGTTCATTTTTGAATTTCTTTCTGAAAGTGGTCAAATGATCGGCAGTCTCCCGCACAATGCGTTGCACCGCCAGTCCGTGGCGCAAATCGGCAATATTGGCGGCAGCATCATCACCCGAGAAAAACAGGTAGTGCGCATGCACCAACGAACGCAACCATCCCGGAGGCACGTGCCCCGACGGGAAGCTGGTGATCGGTTTGTAATGGCTGCCCACGATCTGTTTTACCCACTGATTGGAGCCTTCGAGGTAATATTCGTAATATTCGGAGTGTTGAGAAGAATAGCGAAAAGCACCTTTTTCAGCATAAATTTCGAGGTGTACCAAATCGCCGGAGCCAGAACTGATGCGGCTTGCCGACATGTTGCCAACCGCGCCGGTTTGCGGTTCGAACAACGACAGCGAACTAAACAGGTCGGAACCGGCAGGAACGCCTTCAAAATCGCCCGCCTGCAAAGCACTGGCAATCTGAATCTCTTCTCCCATAAAAGCCATTAACAGGCTGATTCCGTGAGAGCCCAGATCGGCCATTGCACCGCCATCGGGTGCCGGAGTAAGGCGCGTTACCCTTTTTTTGCGGTATTCCTCGTGCAGGTAATCGCCGTGGTAATATTTCAAATCAAAATGAATGGGTTTGCCCAGTACTCCCGATTTCCAGAAGTTCAAGCCTTCACGCACCGCCGAAGTTTGCAAATATTGAAATCCCACCTGGATCTTCACTGACGAACCGGCATCTGCCAGTAATTCCTTCATTTTTTGCTCCTCTTCCAACGACGAACACACCGGTTTTTCAAGATAAATATATTGGATACCCGGCATTTTCAATGCTTTTTCAAAATGCTCGAAATGGACTTTATTGGGCCCCAGAATAAATACGGCATTGAGTTTTGGGTTGGCAAAAAAAGCTTCCGGACTTTGCGCCTCACGAAAACCATACTTTTGCGCAAACCGCTCCCTGCTTTCGGGCCTTGCCGAAGATACCGATTCCAGAATAATCTCGGGAATCTCATTGTAATAAAATTTTAAAGCCTCGATCGCATAAACATGTGCCTGCGCAATGCCTCCTGCCCCTATAAAACCAACGTGTATTTTTTGCATTTTTTCATTTAATTGATTGTGTTGCAAAATTAAAGTTTTGAATGAAAATGCTTAGCTTTAACCAAAATTATGATACAGCTACCAAAAGAGCTGAATAATCTAAGCCTGCTAATGAAGTAAACGAAACAACAATCCTTTACTTTTTTATGTTTAGTCATTAAAATCATTATTCTGATTGGTATGGTGAAACGATGGTATTATTTCATTTTTCTTTGGGCCATTTTCTGGTCGTGTGGAGATAAACAATGGAAAGGCCAGGAACCTATTCAGCGGGTAAATACCGAAACCCGCCCAATTCAATATCAATGGAAGAAAACATATCACATTGGGAAAGGGCTGCACTTTTCAAATGAATTTGACGGCGCCCGTTTGAATGGCATTGCCATGACCGGTGAAGACCATGTAACGGTATTGATCACGCCCGAAAATACGCCGGTTAACGCCAGCCCGTGGTATGCATTTAAGGTTTGGAGCGACACCCCAAGAAACATCCGTGTAAAAATTACTTACAACGAAGGGGGCAGTCATCGTTACTATCCCAAACTGAGCCGCGACCGAAAAACCTGGGCAAAAATTGATTCGGCCAGCTATCGTCTTGACTCGATTTCGATTTCCCGAAAGCTTGCACCTACGTTTTGTGAGTTTGATGTTTCGGTAAGCCCCGATACCACCTGGATTGCCGCCCAGGAGCTGATTGTTTCGAAAGACATCGACCGCTGGGAAGCGCAACTGGACACATTTTCGTTTGTAACACAACAGGAAATAGGCAAAAGCCGGAACGGGAAATCCATCAGCCTCTTGCAAATTGGCAACCCGGAAAGCAAGAAAATGGTGATGATCCTGTCGAGACAGCACCCACCGGAAGTTACCGGCTGGCTGGCCATGAAAGCCTTTGTGGAGCGTCTGTGTGCTTCCGATTCACTCACCCAAAGCTTCCGAAACGAATACCTGACCTATGTCGTTCCGTGCGTAAACCCCGACGGGGTGGACCTCGGGCACTGGCGGCACAATGCCGGTGGCATAGACCTGAACCGCGACTGGGAAGCTTTCCGGCAGCCGGAAACCCAGCTTATCCGCCGGTTTATGCAGGACAAAGTCATTAAGGGAGGTAAATTCTATTTGTCCATCGATTTTCACTCCACCATTGAGGATATTTACTATACCATTTTCCCCAAGCTGAACGGCAACATGCCCGGATTGGTTCCGAAAATAATAGCGGCCACTGCTGAACAGATACCTGGCTACATACCTAACGTCAAGCCCAACGAAAAGGATGCTCTTCACATCAGCTCTTCTGAATCAATTTTTCATGCCTTTCATGCCGAGGCTTTCACCTATGAAGTAGGCGACGATACACCCCGCGATCTGATTCAGAAAAAAGGCGAGGCAACGGCTGCTTCTTCAATGCAATTGTTACTAAAACCAGAGTCAAAATGAAATTATTTCCTGTTATCCTGTTCTTACTCCTCTTCACTTCCTGTAATCAGCAAAAACCGTATACAGTCGAAAACCGGTACATTTTTATACAGAATGCCAACCGCAGCGAGAAAGAATGGGAGCTGGTTTGGAAAGATGACTTTAACACCACAGAACTAGATACCCAGAAGTGGACAAAAATACCTCCCAACAATGCCGACTGGGGAAAACACATGTCGGATGATCCGGCTTGCTATTCTTTCAAAAACGGGTGCATTTATTTGAATGGTATTCAGAATACGGACACCATCAGCGATTCGCGCCCTTATTTAACCGGAGGGATCTATACCAAGGGGAAATTTGCTTTTCAGTACGGGAAAATTGAAATATGTGCGCGGCTTGAAAATGCACGTGGCGCGTGGCCTGCCATGTGGATGCTGGCGGAACAAAAGAAATACGGTAATTATCCGCGAAACGGAGAGATCGACATAATGGAACACCTGAATTACGAAACCAAAATATACCAGACCACGCATTCGTATTACACACTCGAACTTGGACAGAAAGACAATCCGCCGCATGGTGGCACCGCCGAAATCGATACGGCTGCTTTTAACGTGTTCGGGCTGGCATGGTATCCCGACAGACTCGAGTTTTTATTGAACGGGGAAAATACCTTTACCTATCCGCGGGTTGCGGATGTTGATTCCACACAGTGGCCCTACGATCAGCCCTTTTACATCCTGATCGACCAGCAGCTTGGCGGTTCCTGGGTGGGCGAAATCACCCCCGAAGACCTGCCGGTGAGCATGATCGTTGATTGGGTGAAGGTGTACCAATAAAAAAATCGCCACCCTCTTACAGATGACGATTCTTTTTATACTTTGAAATCGTTTATTTCAAATACTTGTCCAGCCAGTTAAAGAAAACGCGCTGCCACAAAATTCCGTTTTGCGGTTGCAGTACCCAGTGGTTTTCTTCGGGCAAATACAGCATTTGTGCAGGCACACCGTGCAATACTGCCGCATTAAATGCCGCCATTCCCTGCTCTGCCGGAACACGGTAATCTTTTTCGCCCTGTACGATCAGAATCGGAGTATCCCAATTCTGAACATATTTGTGAGGCGAAAAGGAGTAAGAACGCTGTGCGGCAGCATTGGTTTTATCCCAGTAAGCGCCGCCGTAATCCCAGTTTACAAACCACATTTCTTCGGTCGAGGTGTACATGTGCTCGAAGTTAAAAATACCGTCGTGCGCAATAAAGGCTTTGAAACGCCCTTCGTGATGACCGGCCAGATACATCACCGAGAAACCGCCATAGCTGGCACCTACCGCACCCAGATGTGTTTCATCCACATAAGGTTCTTTGGCCATTACATCGATGGCCGTTAGCAAGTCTTCAATATTCTGGCCACCATAATCTTTTGAGATCTGCTCGTTCCATTCCTGACCAAAACCGGGTAATCCTCTGCGGTTGGGCGCTACAATAATGTAATCGTTGGCCGCCATCATCTGGAAATTCCAGCGGTACGACCAAAACTGGCTTACGGTTCCCTGCGGACCGCCTTGGTTGTACAGCAAAGTCGGGTATTTTTTTGCAGGGTCGAAATGTGGTGGGTAAATCACCCAAACAGCCATTTGTTTTCCGTCGGTGGTTTCCATCCAACGCTTTTCTACTTTTCCCATGGTCAGCTGATCCAGGATACCTTTATTTACGGTTGTCAAAGCTTCATCTTTGCCGGTTACCGGGTCAACCAAATAAAGTTCTGCCGGTTGCGACATCGAAACCTTTTCAGCCAAAAGTTTATCTCCTACCGGCGTTGCGCTGTGGTAATCGTGCACGCCATTTGTCAAGCGTGCAATGGAACCATCCGCCAAATCGAGCCGGTGAATTTCTTCGGTAGCATGAATATCGCTGATAAAATAAATGGATTTGCTGTCGGCACTCCAATTCAGGCCGGCTGCATTCTGATCAAAATGTTCGGAATAGTCTTTTTTCTCGCCTGTTTCAAGATCGGCAACAAACAGCCGCACTTTGTCGGCCTCGTAACCGTCGCGCTCCATGCTTTCCCAGGCCATGTATTTGCCATCGGGCGAAAACACCGGGTTCTGATCGTACCCCATCATTCCTGAAGTGAAATTGATGGTTTTCCCGGTTTCGATGTTGTACAAATAAATATCAGAGTTGGTTGAAAGCGCGTATTCTTTCCCCACCTTCTTCTTACAGGTGTATGCAATGGTCTTACTGTCGGTACTCCAAACCACTTGTTCGGTGCCGCCAAAAGGCTTCATTGGTGCATCAAAACGCTCGCCTTCCATAATGTCTTTTCCTTCGCGGATCTTTCCTGAATAGTCGGCCACAAAAATGTGCTGATAGGTATAATCGTGCCAGGTATCCCAGTGACGGTACATAATATCGTTTTCAATTCGTGCATTGGCTTTTGGCAGGTCAGGAAAAAGATCCTGAACGCTCGGATCAAGCTTTACGCTCTTCAGGTAGTAAATTTTTGCCTGGTCGGGCGAATACTGAAATCCGAAAATTCCGCCTTCAATATCCGAGATCTGTTTGGCGCTGCTTCCGTCGGGGTTCATTTCCCACATTTGCACACTGCCCGAAGCACCCGATAAATATCCGATCTTCTTCCCGTCGGGCCGCCAAACAGCGTTCGATTCGTTCCCTACCGAGTTGGTGATGTTCGTTGCTTCACCACCCGACACCGGAACAGTGTAGACATCCCGGTAGGACTTGTTCTCTTCAATGTTGTAATAAGTAACCGTGTAAAGCACTGTTTTCCCATCGGGTGAAACCTGTGCGCCACCCAGCCGGCCAAACGACCACAGTACTTCCGGTGTCATTTTGTCGGACTCAAGGACAGGGGTTTCAGGAACGTAGTTTTTTGTTGTTTCCTTTACCTGTTGTTTTTGCTGGCAACTGTACAAAAGTACCGTCAGCATAAAAATTGTTGCGATAGTTCTCATCATATTTATTTCGAAATGAAGTTTCAAATTAAATAAAATACAGGCAGCTTAACAATGATTACTACCATCATTATCAACAAAAAAAGAGGTACCTCACGATACCTCTTCCCTAATTCTAATCGAATGTTTAATTGTTTATGGCTATGGCAACTCGAGATCAGAATAGTTGAACACCTTTTTGTAAGTGTGGTCTACATCTTCATAGTCAGTGGTTGTAACCTCCACTTTAATGGAATCCATTCCTTCCACACGCAATTGGTTCAAACTAAACGACACGAATGCCGAATACGGGTAAGACTCTGCGTCGCCGTTGGCATTATGACGCAATTCTAGTTTCACTGTTCCTTCTTCCGAAGACGTATTGTCAGGGTTGCTAACAAGGTTCAGGAAATGAACTTTGTGGTATCCCCAGTATTTTAACTGGAAATTCAACAAACTGTCTGTCATCCAAACATCCTGCACAATAATCGGATCGTTTCCAATACTATCGGCATTTTCAGGAGTCAGATCCAAGATTCCTTTTTTCAAAATCTTGCGTACTTCGTTCACCCTCACAAAATAAGTTGTGATCTTTCCGTTTTCGTCTTTATCATCCCCCAGTACGGTATAGTTGATCCAAACCCGCGACCCCGGTGTAAAATCATCATTCCATCCCGAATGATGATCCCAACCAATGGGTTTCAGTTTAGTGTCATCATCCATGGCAAAAACGGAAGTCCCATCTTCCTCCTGTAAAATCCCAAAACCTATCCAATAATTCCCCAATGAATATCCGTCATCATCATCGAGACACGATACGAGCGTAAAGCTCATCGCGATCAATAACCCAAATACTACTTTTTTCATCACTGTTTAATTTTAATTCTCATCACCAAGATTTAATTTCTGACCAAAAGGTTGCGTGAGCAGAAAAAAAAAATCTGCTTATTTATCATTTTGGAAGGTAAAAGCGCTGCTCAAACTATGGCACAACGTTTGTTATGTATACATCTAAATATTTACATATATTTGTCAAATGAAAGAAATTGACTCTTTTCAATCGTTAAAAAATGAACTGGCAAAGAACGAAAGTGTGTGGCTTTTGTTATTTAAAAAAGGCTCTGAACAAAGTGATTGTGCTTCTAAAAATTACAGCATGCTCGCCTCTGAGCCCATGAAAAAAGTTCTTTGTTTGGCTGATGTAAACCACGTTCGCGACATTCACCGGGAATACGGAGTAACAGGTGTTCCTTCTCTTTTATGTTTCGAAAAAGGGAAACTGAAAAACATTGTCAAGGGTTGTCAAAATCCGGAACAGTATAAAAACCTGGTAGTGCAGGCAGGCGCGGTTTCAAAAGAAAATGTAACTTCGAGAGCGCATAAAAACGTAATCGTTTACACCACTCCCACTTGCAGTTGGTGCACGGCGGTGAAACGGCATTTTCAGGAACACGGCATTGCTTACCGCGAAATAAACGTGGCTGCCGATCAAAAAGCGGCTGCCGAAATGATGAAAAAAAGCGGCCAGCAAGGAGTGCCGCAAACTGAAATAAACGGCCGGATGGTGGTAGGATTTGACAAAGCAACGATTAACAGTTTATTAGAAATAAATTAAATATAAATAAGATGAAAAAAACATTTTTAAGCATTGTTATTGCCGGTGGAATCCTGTTTGGATTTAGCAATTGTCAGGCAAAATCGGAAAACAAAAACGACAGTGAAAAGCCAGCTGTTAGTGCAGCCGCAGAAGAGGGAGGCAGTGTAAAGCTTACGAAAGCCATGTTCCTGGAAAAAGTATGGGACTATGAAGCATCGCCGCAGGAATGGAAATACAAGGGTGACAAACCGGCGCTTATCGATTTTTATGCCGACTGGTGTGGCCCGTGCCGCACAGCTGCCCCCATTCTGGAAGAAATTGCCAAAGATTACAACGGGAAAGTTCACATTTACAAGATTGATACACAAGTAGAACGCGAATTGGCTGCTGTTTTTGGCGTGAAAGGAATTCCGGCCTTTCTTTACATCCCGATGAGCGGCAAACCAACCATGACTTCGGGTATTGCACGCACCAAAGAAGACACAAAGAAGATGTTTGCACAAAACATAGATAAATTGCTTTTGGCGAATAATTAAAACGATATAATTTTAAAAATCACGTGTAAAATGAAAGAATTACAGCCCATTAACCAAAATGTGTTGTTGGAACTCACTGAAGACAAATCAGAGCAAACAACCGCTTCCGGGATTATTATTCCCGACTCTGCCAAAGAAAAACAGGAAGTTGCGAAGGTTGTCGCAATCAGTAACATCGAAAATGCAGAGATAGCACCTGGGGACGAGGTTCTTTACAAAAGGTATGCAGGTACCGAAATCGACTTCAACGGAAAAAAATTCCTGTTGCTGCCGTATTCCGAAATCCTGTCGAAAGTTGTAATAACCGAATCGATTTAAGCTGAATTCAGGATTTTACAAAATCTGTCAGAACATTTTTATACATCGACATACAAAGCCGTTCCTTTACCGGGATCGGCTTTTTTATTTGATCAAATAGAAAGTGATCTTAGAAATTAATTCATCGAAGGATTTTCCGGAAAGTTCTTCCAGACAGAATAGCGGGCTCCCGCCCTTTTAACAAAGCGAAACCAGGAATTGGGATCCATCTCTCCCATTACCGACTCCTGATCTACATCGGTAACCAGCCACGAATCATCTTTCAGTTCTTCTTCCAGCTGACCGGCATCCCAACCCGAATAGCCCAGGAAGAAACGTATCTCGGAAGAATCAATCGTTCCCAGCCGTATCTCCCGTTTTATCACTTCAAAGTCTCCGCCCCAGTACAGGTTACCCATCACATGGATACTTCCCGGTATGCGGTCGCCCAGCTTGTGAATAAAATAAATGGAATCGGTAGCCACCGGCCCGCCTAGATACACCTGGGTATCAAAATCGGGGAAATCGGGAAACGCTTCGTTGATCGGGAACTCGACCATTTTATTCAAAATAAAACCCACCGCCCCTTTTTCGCTGTACGTTACCAGCAATACCACCGAGCGGTTAAAATAGTTGCCCGACAAAAAAGGTTCAGCAATCAGAATACGCCCTTTTTGTGGTGCAACGTTGTTCGTTTTAATTTTGAATATGTCGAGATTACTAGCCATTTAACAGCAATATAAGAAAATATTACTATGCATCAAATAGTTGATTATTCTTACTGAGTAGAAACAGGCAGGCCCCAAAAATGTTCTATTCTTCCACAATTATGAAAACGTCTTCGTCGGGTTTGGACATGTAATACTGCTCCCTGGCAAATTTTTCCAGTTCAGCTTTTCCTTTGTGAAGTTCCTCGTATTTTCGTTTATCGGCAGCAATCCGCTCTTCGTAATACTCTTTTTGCTGAACCAGTTCGCTCAGCTGCCGCCGGTCTTTTAAATGACGCGTGATACTGTTTTCGTCGAAGAAAAGAATCCATACCAAAAAGACAACCGAAGCAATTAAATACTTATTGCCCAAAATTTTAGAAGCCCCCGACTGTAACAGTTCCCTGATCATTTATAACAGATTGATGCACAAAAATAAGGATCGTTTGGCTCAAAAAAAAGAGGAAGCGAATAATTCGATTCCTCTTTATGAACAACTTAAAGTTGGTATGTTTTATTCGTTATCCGGTTGAAAATTCGGATAGGTATATTCTACCGGTGGAACAAAGGTTTCCTTGATGGTACGGATAGAGGTCCAGCGAAGGAGGTTAAAGATCGAACCGGCTTTATCGTCGGTACCCGACCCACGTGCTCCGCCAAATGGCTGTTGTCCAACCACGGCTCCCGTTGGCTTGTCGTTGATATAGAAGTTACCGGCAGCATTTTCCAGGCGTTTGGTAATCTTCTCGATGTTGTAACGGTCTTGCGACATTACGGCACCTGTCAACGCATAAATCGATGTTTTGTCCAGAATGTCCAGTGTTTCATCCAGTTTTTCGTCGTCATAAACGTAAACGGTCAGCACTGGTCCGAACAACTCTTCCTGCATGGTAATATAATCCGGCTTCTTGGCAAGGATTACTGTTGGCTCGATAAAATAACCTACAGATTTGTCGCAATTTCCACCGAAAATCACTTCCGCATCTTTGTCTTCACGGGCACCGTCGATAAAACTTTTCAGTTTGTCAAACGAATCTTCATCGATTACCGCGTTAACAAAGTTGGTAAAATCTTCCGGCGGTCCCATTTTTACAGTGGCCAGCTCGGCGCCAAAAATCTCTTTTACTTCGGGCCAGATACTTTCAGGAACATAAACACGCGAAGCAGCAGAACATTTTTGCCCCTGGTACTCGAAAGCACCCCGCAACATGGCGATGGCAAGTGCCCGTTTGTTGACGGTGTTGTCAGCAAAAATGAAATCTTTTCCACCGGTTTCCCCTACAATTCTGGGATAAGTTTTGTATTTATAAATGTTCTCACCAATCTTTTTCCAAATGCTTTGGAAAACTCCCGTTGAACCGGTAAAATGAATTCCGGCAAAATCAGGATGCGTAAGAACGATATCTGCCACAGCAGGACCTGAAGCAAAAACCAGGTTGATAACACCATCCGGCAAACCGGCTTCCTGGAAAATCTCCATGATTACCCCGGCAGAATATACCGCCGTTTTCGAAGCTTTCCAAACAACCACATTCCCCATTAATGCAGGTGCCGCCGGAAGGTTACCGGCAATCGACGTAAAATTGAAAGGAGTTAAAGCGTATACAAATCCTTCCAGCGGACGGAATTCGTTGTAGTTCCACATTCCCTTGGCTGATTCCGGCTGAATTTTGTAGATATCAGTCATTACCTGTACCCCAAAGCGGAAGAAATCGGCCAATTCACAAGCGGCGTCAATCTCTGCCTGAAAAGCATTTTTTGATTGCCCCAGCATAGTGGCAGCATTGATTTTTGCACGGTAAGGGCCGGCAAGAAGATCGGCTGCTTTCAGAAAAATAGAGGCACGGTGTTGCCACGACATGTTCACCCATTTCTCACGTGCAACCAAAGCCGCATCAATCGCCATCTCCACATGCGAAGCATCTCCCTGGTTAAAATACCCCAGCGTGTGCTTAATATCGTGCGGAGGACACATCCGAACCTTACGATCGGTATAAACTTCCTTTCCTCCGATGATCATTGGTTGATCAATTTCCTGTGCACGCAATTCGGCTAATTTTGCCTGCAACTCTTTTCGCTCCGGCGATCCGGGAGCATAACTCAAAACCGGCTCGTTTTTGGCAACCGGTACATTAAAAATTCCTTTTGGCATAATTCTATTATTTTGTTACAAAATTCCTTCGTTTGCTACAAAACTATAAAATAGAGCCCGCTCAAATCATAACAAATATCAGGGCTTGCCAAAAACTACCCGGAATAGCCAATCCTCAACCAATTCCATTCCACATAAAACTTTCGTTCCCAGCCCGGTAAAATACTTTAGTGACTTTTATCACAATTTTACAGTGTTACCTAAACACCAATTAGGCAGATTAAACCAACTTTAAACAGAAGTTCCCAAATCCATTATTTTCACCAATGGAAATTATATATTAGCGAAATAAAATCTTCTGAATGTGATTTGACACATTTTTAATACCTTTACCTTATTGTTAAAAAGATTATCTAAAATATTGAGTGATAGGTTTTGGGCTGCGCTCCCTGAGGCTAAACAAAAGCAGCTTTTTCATCTGCTGATGATATGGAGTTCAATCGGCAGTATCATGCTTGCTATTTTGATAAGTCATCTTTTTGTTCCGAATGCAACTTTATGCCTGATCTGCGATTTTCTTTTGCTGGCAGCATCTGTTTTATCGGTCGTGTGTGTTCTGAATGGTAAAAATAACTGCGCCATCAACATCGTCTTTCTTACGCCGGTATTTATATACGGTTATTATATCTCTGAATTCAGCGCCCATCTCCCCCCGGTTGAAACCATTCATTTTTCAACCTGGTGGCTGATCGCAGGGCTCGTTTTTCTTTATTTCTTTTCCAACAACGACGGTAAAATTCTTCTTTACTTTTTATTGTCCATAGCAACCATTGGATTTCAATTATTCATAGCCGATCATTTACTGGATTCGTTCAGTTATTTTGATCCCATTGTTACCAATCCGTTTTTTGTTTTTCTTGCGTTTTTCCTGTCGACCTTTTATTTAAGGCGGCACTTTAATCACGCTATTGACCGTTTAAAAGACGCACTCCAGCGACAGACCGTAAGCTTAAACAGGGTTATTCAAAATTCTCCCTTCCTGATCTCACGCATTAGTGCCGAGCGCGACGAAGGCGGAAATGTGGTACGGTTGGCGATCGACAAAGTAAACAATGCCTTTGAAGCGGCTTTCAAACTTAACCTGCACGAAGTTCAGGGACAGGATGCACATTATGTTTTCAACCTTATCTTTAAAGGAAAACTGGACGTAAACAAAACGGTGCTTTTCAGCCGGAAGGGAATTTCGGAGATACAGGCGCCGCACATCGACAAATGGTTTAAAATCCACGTTATTAATCCAAGCTACAATCTTTACTACCTGATCTTTGAAGACATTACCAAGGTAAAAAAGAAAATGGCAGAACTGGAAGCCAACAAACGACGCTACAAAGTGCTGCTGGAAGCCATCCCCGACATTTTCTTTGTTATTGACAAGGACGGCGTTTACGAAGACTTTGTAATCAAGGAAAGCGACCTGTTTAAAGTGGAAGATGCCAACATTATCGGAAGTTCGATATTCAATACCGGTTTTCCCGAGAACCTGGCCAATAAAATATATGCCTGTATCCAGAATTGTATCCGGTCCAACTCAATCGAGAGCATCGAATATTCGCTGAATACACCCAACGGAACTTTTTTGTTTGAAATGCGACTGGCCAAGCTGAATGCGCATTCGGTTATTTCGGTCGCCCGGGATATTACTAAACGAAAAACCGCTGAATTCAAACTTGAAAAGGCATTGAAACGCGCCGAGGAATCGGACCGTTTAAAATCGGCTTTCCTGGCCAATTTATCGCACGAGATCAGGACACCGATGAACATCATCACCAACTTTACCCGGATGTTGTCGGACGCCGAAATGGAACAGTCCGACCGATTGGAGCTGACCGACGCCATCACCGAAAACGGGAAACAGTTGCTGAACATGATCGACAACACCATTCACCTCTCCAAAATTGAAACGGAAGCGATTGAGGTGAAGCATTCATTTTGCAGAATTAACGGGCTGCTACGCGACATTTACAACCAATACGCACCACACATCCCCGATTCAAAAGATGTTCGCATTCGCATGAACCTGGATGTGCACAACCCCGAGTTTGGCTTTAGCACCGACAACCAGCTATTAAAAGAAGCGTTGATGATCCTGCTCGACAATGCCGTAAAATATACCACCAAAGGAACCGTAACCATTGGTTACGAAATGATCAGGAACGAATACATAAAATTTGTGGTGGCTGATACCGGCATTGGTATCCCGAAAGAAGAGTCCGAAAACATCTTCAGTCGTTTTTACCGGATCCCCAATTCCATCAACCAAACTACCTCAGGCTCTGGAATCGGCCTGCCGATTGCCCAGCATTACGTGGCACTTTTGGGAGGCGAGCTTGAATTTGATTCCACCCTGGAACAGGGAAGCCAGTTTTGGTTCTCAATTCCATTCAGCGACGGGCAGGGTTATATGAAGATCGTAAGTTGATTCTCTTCCTTTCAGCACTTAGCCTCTTTCATTCCCTTCACCAACAAAGCAAAAATCGCAGGTATTTTCAGATGAGAAATATAGGCAACGTTGCTTTTGACATGACAACGCCCGGCCACTTAGATAGAGCACCTGCCTAAAACCTATTTACCACCGAATTTAACTGTCGATAGCCCACCAGTCGGTCGTAACGCCCGGCCAAATCGCGGTAATACACAAAAATCTGGTAATCATTCTCGGTTTCCCAAAAACTACCTTCGATATTGGTATGATCGGCTACCCGCGCCCCTTGCGGCACATACACATACATAAAATTATAGTAGCCTTGTTTTAACAGGAGTGTTAATTCATAGGTGCTGTTGTCGAAATTGTAGGTCATCTCGTTGCCTTTATTGGCGTTCCATTGGGTAAGTGCACCAAATACATTAACAGTTCCTCCTACCAGCGGCGATTCCATGGGCAAACTAAAATGAACAAACACATAATCACATTCGGTATCATAATCCCGTACTTCCTGATCCTGACTTTCGATGGAATACTTCCCGTTCATTTCCTTGTAAGGGAAAAACTTCTTATTGGCCCTGATTTCATCTGTTTTGAGTGTTTTGTGATAATAAGGGCGGAAGAAATCGGTGGAAAACACATTCTCACCGTTCAGGCGGTTAGAGCGAATATCGAAATACCGGAATTCGTTGCCTGCTTTGAAAACATTCTCGCGGTTATAGTCATACACCAATTGCCCGTCGCGGATATAAAGTGGCTTCAGGTTTTTTATGGCATTATCCCAGCGGTCGTTTTGCATGATCACCACTTTCACCTCTTCCTGCGGATTCAAAATCGCCAAGTTGGGATGGTTAATCGTAAAATCTATCTCCTGGCTTTCGCCTTTAAAAGCATCGGTAGTTGCCCGCCTGACAGTACCTGCAATATTTACCACATCTTCATAGATGTAAAATCTTTGCGTCAGTACAACTTTCTCTTTGTCGTTATCTTCAAATACCACCAGCACATAATTTCCTGAAACCTTGAATTGTACGTGATCGTTGGGCAGTACGATCTGATAATTGATATAGTCGAAAGTGGTATTAAACGACTTTGCATAATCATCCACCGGGTTTTCCGGGAAACCTTCGAGGTAATCGGGCTGCGGAATAAAACTCTCTTTCCAGTCGGCATCGCAATGGATGATGGTATAATAATAGTCTTTTACATCTGCCACAAGATCGTCAAATTTCATTACCAGCCGCTGGTCTTCGTTCAATCCCAAAACCGGATTCGACAAAACAAAACCCTCCCGAAACATTTTGGCCGACTTTATTTCTTCCTTGTAAACAGCTGTTTCGTAATAGAAATCGTTGGTTTGAGCATTCACAAAAGTGAACTGGGCCAAACACCCCATTATCAGAGTCAGGAATTTTCTCATTTTCAGTTGTATTTTATAATATGCCTCTCCAAATATCGGAGAAATAAAACCGGGCAGAAAACTACATAAAAAGTCAAACGAACTAAAGTTTAAACTGTTGCATGCCATCGCTTACAAAATAAAAATTCGTTCCGGTTTCATTTATTTTCTGCAAATATCAAATTTATGAATTTCAATTGAAAGCGGTAAGTCTGTCAAAATATATTCCAAAATACAATAAGCTCAAAAATGTTAATTTAATCTGAAGCCTTTTCCCCTGTTTGAAAAGAACTAAATGCACTGATTATTTGAAAGTTCTCAAATTCATTTAACTTATTAATATATTCATATACTTTGATAATAACTCTTTACTATTTCGCATTGTCTAACAGCAATTAATTATTACTTTTGCCAACCTGAAATAATTCTTAGTCTTAAATCAATATGTCAGAAGTGATTAGGTTAAAAAAAGGGCTGAACATTAAGCTAAAAGGCAGTGCTGAAAAGGTACTCGAAAAATTGCCGGTCCCGGCAACAGTCGCTCTGAAACCAACCGATTTTCCCGGACTTACTCCAAAACTCAGTGTTAAAGCCGAAGCCATTGTAAAGGCAGGCGATGCGCTTTTTTACGATAAATACCACCCTGAAATTGTCTTTACGGCCCCTGTTGGCGGTAAAGTGGTTTCAATCAACCGTGGTGAGCGTCGTAAAATTTTGGAAGTAGTAATTGAGACCGATAAAGATGCAGGTTCCGCTTCGTTTAAAAAAGCAGATCCGAATACTTTATCCGGAGAAGAGGTTAAAGAGCAGATTCTGAAAAGTGGTTTGTGGCCATTTATTAAAAAACGGCCGTACGGAGTGATTGCATCTCCCGATCAAAAACCATTATCGATTTACATTTCAACATTCGACACGGCGCCACTGGCACCCGATTACAATTTTGTAATTGCAGGACAGCTTGAGACGTTTCAGACCGGAGTAAATGCCCTTGCAAAACTTACCGAGGGAAAAGTTTACCTGGGAGTAAATGCGAACTCCGCATTTACCGGTGTTAAAAATGTAGAGATCAACACATTCGAAGGGCCGCACCCTGCCGGAAACGTTGGAGTACAAATTGCCAATACCCAGCCGCTTAACAAAGGCGAAGTGGTGTGGACATTAACCGTACAGGACGTTCTGCTGATCGGCCGTCTTTTTGAGACCGGAAATGTGGATTTCAGCAGAATTGTAGCGTTAACAGGCTCCGAAGTGTCAGCGCCTAAATATTACCAAACGGTAGTAGGTGCCCCGGTAGCTTCGCTTGTACAGGAAAGACTGGTGGAAGCTAATTACCATCTGCGTATTATCAGCGGAAACGTGCTTACCGGTAAAAAAGTAGGTCCTCAGCAATACTTTGGCTTCTACGACTCGCAGATAACTGTGATTCCGGAAGGTGATGAATACGAATTTATGGGCTGGGCTTCGCCTGGTTTTGATAAGTTCAGTGCATCCAAAGCATTCTTAGGCAAACTGTTCCCGAAAAAAGAATACACACTTAACGCCAATCTACACGGCGGCGAGCGTGCATTTGTTATGTCAGGTCAGTACGAAAAACTGGTTCCGATCGACATTCTGCCGGTTCACTTGTTGAAAGCGATCCTGGTAAACGATATCGATAAAATGGAGCAACTCGGTATTTACGAAGTAATAGAAGAAGACCTGGCTCTTTGTGAATATGCATGTACTTCAAAAGTTGAAGTGCAAAAGATTCTCCGCGATGGGATTAACGTTATGATTAAAGAACTTGGTTAATTTTTACACGTAATCAATTCAACCTTAAAAGATGAAGCAAACCTGTTTTCTGTTATTCTGAAATGACGAATAAGCGGGCAAGTTTTATCGAATACAATGGAATGTAAACAATAAAATGAAATGAATTTTATAAAAAACATTTTTGAGAATACGAAACCTTATGTGCAGAAAGGCGCCAAGTACCACTGGCTTCATTCCGTACACGATGGTTTCTTCACACTGTTCTTTGTTCAAAAGAACACTTCCAAATCGGGAACGCACATTCACGATTACATCGATCTGAAGCGTACCATGGGAATGGTAGTGTTGGCACTGGTGCCGGCCATCCTTATGGGGATGTACAATACCGGGTACCAACACTTCAAAGCAATCGGTGAACTTGCTTCAACCGGTTTTTTTGAAATTTTCCTTTTCGGCTTGCTGAAAGTACTTCCGATCATCATCGTTTCGTACGGCGTTGGTTTGGGTATCGAGTTTGTGTTTGCGCAAATTCGCGGCCACGAGATACAGGAAGGATTCCTGGTTTCGGGGATGCTTATTCCGCTGGTAATGCCTGTTGAAACACCGCTTTGGATGATTGCCGTGGCAACAGCCTTTGCAGTGGTCATCGGTAAAGAGGTATTTGGTGGAACCGGAATGAACATCTGGAACCCGGCTCTTGTAGCCCGTGCCTTTTTATTCTTTGCCTACCCGGCACAAATGTCGGGAATTAAAGTATGGGTAGCCGGCAGTCAGGCAACTGATGCCATCACCTGTGCCACTCCGCTAGGCGATGCAGCTTCCGGAGTTATTTCCTACACTGCTTCCGATGCTTTCTTCGGACTGGTCCCCGGATCGATTGGAGAAACTTCAACACTGGCTATTTTAATCGGTGCAGTCCTTCTAATCGTTACCGGAATCGGAAGTTGGAGGATCATGCTTTCAACCATTGCCGGTGGTGCAGTTATGGGACTTATCCTGAATGCTTTTGCCGGTAGCGCTTCCCTTTCTGAAGCCAACCAGGTATTCTTTGCAATTCCTTTCTGGCATCACCTTATTTTAGGTGGGTTTATGTTTGGCGCCATTTTTATGGCCACCGATCCTGTTTCAGGTTCGCAAACCGTAAGCGGAAAGTGGATTTATGGTTTCCTTATCGGTATTCTGGCAGTATTGATTCGCGTTGTCAACCCCGCCTATCCGGAGGGAATGATGCTTGCCATTCTGTTGATGAACACCTTTGCACCGCTGATCGACCATTATGTTGTTCAGGGCCACATTAAGAAAAGACTGAAACGTGCAACCGTTAGTGGAAGAACTGCTTAAAAATTAAAGATCATGAACAGAAACGGTAATACATATACAGTTTTATACGCCGCAATCATGGTAGTCCTGGTTGCAGCGATTCTGGCTTCCGTTGCCATGGCGCTTAAGCCCCAACAGGTACGGAACATTGAGGTGGAGAAAAAGCAAAGTATCCTGGCATCGGTAAACATTGCCAGTACTCCTGCTGATGCAGAAAAGATCTATGCTGAAAAAATAGTAAACGAATACGTAGTAAATGTAAACGGCGAAAAAGTAGAAGGCGATGCGTTTAACACCGACCTGAAAAGGGAGTACGCAAAACCTGTTGAAGAAATGCATTTGCCGGTTTTTGAATGTCAAACAGAACAAGGCGTCAAATATGTGCTTCCGCTTCGCGGAACAGGTCTTTGGGGACCTATCTGGGGCTTTGTAGCCTTAGACGAAGACATGAACACCATTTACGGTGCCAACTTCGACCACCAGGGGGAAACCCCCGGATTGGGTGCTGAAATTTCCACCCCGGTATTCGAGAAACAATTTATTGGTAAGAAACTTTTTGACAACAAAGGTCAACTGGTTTCCATTATCGTAGCAAAAGTTGGACAGGACGCACCAGCCGACCACAAAGTAGATGGCATCTCAGGAGGTACCATCACCAGTAAAGGGCTTGAGCAAATGCTTCTCGACGACTTTGCCAGATATGAAGAATTCTTAAAAAAGAAAAAATCTTAAGCCATGAGCGAACCATTATTTTCAAAGAAAAATTTAAAACTGTTATCCGATCCGCTGAATAGCAGCAACCCGATTACCGTGCAGGTATTGGGAATCTGCTCGGCACTGGCGGTAACAGCCCAGCTAAAACCTGCCGTGGTAATGTCGATCTCGGTTACCATCGTTTTAGCTTTTGCAAACGTTATTATTTCGTTGTTGAGAAATACCATCCCTAACCGGATTCGTATTATTGTTCAGCTGGTGGTTATCGCTTCATTGGTAATTCTGGTTGACCAGATTCTAAAAGCCTATGTTTACGACGTAAGCAAGCAATTATCGGTATTTGTTGGTTTGATTATTACCAACTGTATCATCATGGGACGGCTCGAAGCTTTTGCCCTGGGTAACCGCCCGTGGCAATCATTCCTTGATGGTATCGGAAACGGTGCCGGTTATGCAGTAATATTAATCATTGTTGGTTTCTTCCGCGAGCTGCTTGGCTCCGGTTCGGTATTCGGCTTCCAGGTTATTCCTGACAGCTGGTACATTACAAACGGTGGTTTCTATGCGAACAACGGTATGATGATCCTGCCTCCGATGGCACTGATCACTGTTGGAATTATTATATGGGTACAACGTAGCCGTAATCGTAAACTAATTGAAAACTAACCCATAGAAATCAGATTATCATGGAAAATCTAATAAATTTATTTGTTAAGTCGATTTTCATCGAAAACATGGTATTTGCCTACTTCCTGGGCATGTGTTCATACCTTGCAGTTTCGAAAAAAGTGAGTACGGCTGCCGGATTGGGAATAGCAGTAATTTTTGTGTTGGGTATTACCGTTCCGGTTGACTACCTGCTCGAAAACTACGTATTAAAAGAAGGAGCACTTACGTGGCTCAGCCCTTCGCTGGCTGACGTGGATTTAAGCTTCTTGTCTTTTATCATGTTTATTGCCATCATTGCATCAATGGTACAGTTGGTGGAAATGGTAGTGGAGAAATTCGCTCCCGTTCTTTACACCCAGCTGGGAATTTTCCTTCCTCTTATTGCTGTTAACTGTGCAATTTTGGGAGGTTCGCTATTTATGCAGCAAAAAGCCTTTGTAAACATTGGCGAAGCGTCGGTTTATGGTTTAGGTTCGGGTGTAGGCTGGTTCCTGGCTATTGTTGGCGTTGCCGCTATCCGTGAAAAAATTGAATATTCCAATGTACCGGCTCCCTTGCGTGGGCTGGGTATCACCTTCATTGTTACAGGCTTAATGGGGATGGCATTCATGGGATTCATGGGTATTAAATTGTAAAATTGAATAAACAAACGGACAATGATAATACTATCGACAACAACTGTAGTTCTTGCCAGTGTAGTGGTTTTCCTGAGCGTTATTATTCTTTTGGTGGCCATCTTGCTTTATGTCAAGAAAAAACTTACTCCGTCGGGATCTGTTAAGGTAAACATCAACGAAGGAGACGTAGTTTTGGAAACCGAACCGGGAAACACCCTTCTTACTACGTTGGGAAACAATAAAATTCTTCTGCCATCAGCTTGTGGTGGCGGTGGTACCTGCGGTATGTGCCGTTGCCAGGTAGAATCGGGAGGCGGGTCTATCCTTCCTACCGAAACCGGCTTCTTCACCCGCAAAGAACAAAATGAAAACTGGCGTTTGGCTTGCCAGGTAAAAGTGAAGGAAGACATGGCCATTGAAGTGCCTCACGAAGTGATGGGCGTGAAAAAATGGGAATGTACCGTGGTTTCGAACCACAACGTGGCAACCTTCATCAAAGAATTTGTGGTGAAACTTCCGGAAGGCGAAATACTCGACTTTAAATCAGGAGGATATATCCAGATTGATGTTCCCAAAGTGGATGTCAACTTCAAGGATATGGACATTGAGGAAGAATACCGCGAAGAGTGGGAAAAATTCGGCATGTTTGATTTGGTAATGAAAAACCCGGAACCAACCTTCCGTGCTTATTCAATGGCCAACCACCCAGCCGAAGGAAACATTGTAATGCTGAACATACGTATTGCAACCCCACCGTGGGATCGCGCCAGCAACGGCTTTAAAAAGGTAAATCCGGGTATTTGTTCATCGTATATCTTTAACCTGAAACCGGGTGATAAAGTAACCATATCGGGTCCTTACGGAGAATTCTTCCTGAAAGACAACGACAGCGAAATGATGTTTGTGGGCGGTGGTGCCGGTATGGCCCCGATGCGTTCGCATTTGTTCCACCTGTTCCATACGGTTAAAGAAGCCAAAAAGAAAGTTACTTTCTGGTACGGAGCACGTTCGTGGAAAGAAGTTTTCTATTACGACCAGTTCAGAGCTATAGAAAAGAACTTCCCGAATTTTGAGTTCCACCTGGCTCTCGACAAACCAGACCCTGCTGCCGATGAATTGGGCGTTAGTTACAAAACTGGTTTTGTGCACCAGGTAATTCACGACAACTACCTGAGCCAGCACGAAGAGCCCGAAGAAATCGATTTCTACATGTGTGGCCCGCCAATGATGAACGATGCCGTACAAAAAATGCTTTACAACCTGGGTGTTCCGGACGAGAACGTATTGTTCGACGATTTCGGAAGCTAATTCAGCAAAGTATTTCAAAAAATATAAAAGCCACTTCTCAATTGAGAGAGGTGGCTTTTTCTTTACCTACTTCCAGATCCTCAAACAATGAACTATCATGAAAACTCTCCCACCCTTTTTCTAACCTCACCGCCCACATTTTCGTAAACCCGGGTGCATTGCACTTCTATTTTGAGAGTTGCAGATAAACGAAGTATCAACTAACTAAAATTCATAGCCATGGAAAATCATTATTACCTGGTTGCTACTCCCGAATCGCTGATCGCATCGCACCTTAGGCCGTTTGAATTTGGAAACTACCTGGCTGTAGGTACCAGGAAAAACCTGCGTTCGCAGTCGGTATACTTTGAAATCGATCCTTCGAAAGTTGAATTGCCGCTGGATTATGTAGAAGAAAAGCTCGTACCCTATGAAAACGGAGAACCCAAAAGATCGGTTTATTTATCCATCTACAGGGTGTTTGAATCCATTCCGCTTGATGCCTTAAAGAATCTCTACCTGGCCACCGACGATGGTAAAGTACTGGAAATACACGCCGCCGAATATGTAGCCAAAACCACAAAGGATATTCATTTGTACCAGCAATACAATCCGTTTTCTACCATGGTAGCCAGTAAACTCAATCCTGCCGAATTTATTCAGCACCTCACCAACGGTTCAACACCGGTTTCGGTGCCCAAACTGTTTTTTGTAGAGTTGCAGCTCAACCAATTGGCGAACGACCCTACCCTGCCACTTAACAACCTGCCGTACCGAAATCCGGCTCACCTGCGCGAGTGCCTGATAAAGTTGAATGAAACATCGGAACGACTCACCAAAACCGTGCTTCGGGTACGACAAAGCGAACTGCCCTACCGCACCATTGAAGACGGCTTTTTTATCGGCGACAGCAAGAGCTTCTTGTTCTATCCTTTTCCCAGTCAAAAAGAACTGGAATCCACCTACTTTTCATGGTGGAGATCAGCTTTGGTGCAACATTTTTAACGGACAGAAAAAAGGGCTATTAAGTATTAAATCAGGACATTATTCATTTAAGTGAACTTAAAATACAATTTCGTTAACCCAGTCTTAACTAGTATCGGCAAATTAAAGAATCGAATGATGGACGTTTAAAAAATACTACTTTTGCGCCATCAAAAACATCAAAGCAGGGAAATGGGCTATACAAGCAACACACACATCATCCGCCGTGAACTTCTACGACAGATTGTACAACTTTTTGCCGATGGCCGGCTGGAAGACGAGATCGATCGGATTCCGATAAAAATGGCACCCAAGAGAAAGCCTGCGCAGCATCGCTGTTGTATCCACAAGGAAAGAGCAGTGATCAAATACAAAATGTTTCCCCTGCTGGGATTTACAGTCGATGAAGAGCAAGACGAACTTACGCCGCTTCGTTATTATGCCAAGCAGGCCAAAGAACGCCCTTCGTTAAAAAACGAAATACTTACCGTAGTTGACGAAGCCTGCACCAGTTGTGTGAAAGCGCAGTACGTAGTAAGTAATTTGTGCCGTGGCTGCGTGGCACGCCCTTGTATCATGAATTGCCCGAAAGGCGCAGTAAGCATGCAAAACGGCCAGGCAAAAATCGATCCCACCAGCTGTATCAATTGTGGCATTTGTATGAAACAGTGCCAGTACCACGCCATTATTCACGTGCCTATTCCATGTGAAGCGGCATGTCCGGTTGGTGCTATTTCGAAAGACGAATACGGCGTGGAGCGCATCGACGATGACAAGTGTATCTATTGCGGGAAATGCCTCGTAGCTTGTCCGTTTGGCAGTATTTTCGAAGTCAGCCAGATCATTGATGTGATGATGGCCATCCGCAACGAAGAACACCTCACTGCTTTGTTTGCACCGGCCATACACGGACAGTTCGACCTTACCACCGGGCAGATTGAAAGCCTGCTCAAAGAAATCGGTTTTAACGAAGTGGTGGAAGTGGCCGATGGTGCCCGTCAAACTGTAATTCATGAATCGGCCGAGTTTGCCGAGCGCATTGAACATGGACAGCCTTTTATGACCACCAGTTGTTGCCCCAGTTACGTCGAAGCTGTAGACAAGCATGTTCCCGGTCTTCGCCCCTTTGTGTCTGACACTCCGTCGCCCATGATGTATGCCGCAGATATTGCCAGAAAAGAATATCCGGGAACCAAGACCGTTTTTATCGGCCCGTGTATTGGCAAACGAAAAGAAGCCCGCAAAAACGACAAAGTAGACCTGGTATTATCGTTTGAAGAGCTGAATGCCATGATCGTGGCACTGGATATCGACCTTGGCAATTTGGCTGACAATGAAAAACGCAATAACGCCAAAACACTGGACCGTGGCTTTGCCTTGTCAGGAGGAGTGGCTGCCGCAGTGAAAGCCGAACGCCCCGACATAAAAATTGACGAACTGGCCATAAACGGCATCGATAAAAAAGCGTTGGGAATGCTGAAAGCCTATGCTAAAGGAAAAGCACCTGCCAATTTTATTGAAGTTATGTGTTGCGAGGGTGGCTGTATAAACGGCCCGGCCTCACTGGGCGAATTAGCCGGAAACCGCAAGCTTTTCAATGTAAACCTGAAATAGTAGCATAAAAAAGCCGTTCCCAAAAGGAAACGGCTTCCATTAATTCTATGAAAATTATACTACTAAACGCTTAGCTGTCCTTCAGCGTTGGCATCTACAAGATTGCGTACTTTAGTGTTTCCTCCGCCGGCTGAGAAATCAGGTTCAACCGGTTTGTTCGTTTTCCATGCTCCACGTGTGAAGTCAGGAATTTCAATTGGCTTTGAGCCATTGGCGATCGACCATTCACTTAGAGGCCAAATACTACTCCAGGCTGCAGCATCGTAAACATCCATATCAACCGGAAGCCCGTTGCGCAGGCAATCGATCAAACGCCAGTCCATGATAAAGTCCATACCTCCGTGTCCGCCTACTTGTTTGGCCATTTCGCCTACCCTGCGAACAATTTCCGGAGTATATTTTTCTTCCAGCTCTTTTCTCTTGGCCTCGTCAGCCACGCTGTGACCAAAAGCGATATGTTCCAAAGGCCATTTCTGGGCAAAGCACTTGGTACCACTTAACATATGTATTCTTGAATACGGACGGGGTGATGAAATATCGTGCTGAATAAGAATGGTTCTTCCCTTGTTGGTGCGGATCATTTGCATGTCCATGTTTCCACGCATTTCCAACCCAACAAACTGTTCAAAGAACGGATCTTCCTTCGCCTTTTCTTCTATTCTGTTTTTCAGTGTAAAATCGTTTGAGATCATGGCTGTCAGGTAATCCATTTTATCGCCACGGTTGATATTCATTGCCTGGCAAATCGGACCAAGTCCGTGAGTTGGATAAACATTGGCCTGGTGGGTGTTCTCGCGCAAACGCCACATCTTGTAATAAGCACCGTCCGACATTTGTTCGTCCTTCGGTTTGTTGAAATGCCAGTAATCCAAATCATGAATATAGGCACCTTCGCCATGAATCAGGTCACCAAAAACACCCTGGCGAACCATGTTCAAAGTAAGCAGTTCAAAAAAATCGTAGCAACAGTTCTCGAGAATAACACAGTGTTTTTTAGTACGTTCCGACGTTTCGACCATCTGCCAGCACTCGTCCATGGTTTTAGCAGCCGATACTTCCAGCGCAGCGTGCGCGCCACCTTCCATAGCAGCAATTCCTACCGGCACGTGCCATTCCCAGGGAGTAGCGGTATAAATCAAATCGCAGATTCCATCTGCTGCCAGCTTTTTAAATTCAGTTTCGCTGCCAACATATTCTTTGGCTTTTGGCAAACCGGCTTCGGCAAGTATTTTTTGCGCTCCGTCAACGGCCGATTGTCTTACATCGCACAAGGCCACAATTTCAACGCCATCAATGTAAGTCATTCTTTTTACAGCACCCGAGCCGCGGTCGCCAATTCCAACAAAACCAACCCGCACTTTGTCGAGTTTTGGTGCAGCATAACCACACATATTGAAATTCATGGCCGGAACACGCTCCGCCGATTCGCGGATGAATTTTACCTTTTCTTCATCCGATGTTGTGTTGCACGAACTCAACAAAGGAGTGGTTGCAGCAACACCGGCTCCCATACCAATGTGCTTCAGAAACGTTCTACGATTTGTACTCATTACAATAATAAATTATAGATATTATACAGAATATATGTCAAACTTATTAAATTTTTTCCAAAGATTGTTTTAATCAATGAAAAAATTTATGACTTTTATACACCCTCTATTTGATTGCAGCGGCAGCCCAATCAGGAAAGACAGAAACATCGATGTCAAAAACCACTGTACCCCAGAAATACATAATAAGTGTGGCAATAATTATCCCGGCAAGATTTAGCAGAAACCCGGTACGAACCATGTCTTTTACCTTGATTCGTTTGGTTCCGAAAATGATAGCATTGGGAGGCGTGGCTACCGGAAGCATAAACGCAAGAGAAGCTGCTAATGTGGCAGGAATCATCAACAACAGCGGATTTATTTTTATGGTAGTTGCCAGGCCTGCCAGAATCGGTAAAATCATTTCGGTGCTGGCCACATTCGAGGTTAGCTCGGTTAGGAACGACATCAGTGCAACATCAACAAAGGTAATGACAATGGGCTGAACATCGGCTAAACCAGCCATTTGCTGCCCAAACCAAACCGATAAACCCGATTCTACAAATCCTTCGGCGAGTGCAAATCCACCTCCAAACAAAAGAATAATTCCCCAGGGCATCTTCCGGGTAGTTTCCCAGTCCATGATCCGCTCTCCTTTTTGAGACGCTGAAGGAATCATAAAAAGTATGGAGGAGATGAAAATAGCCACTGTTCCGTCGTTGATATAGGAAGGGGTTTCGAACAATTGCGACCAGCCGGGAATAACAAACGACTGAATACTAAACCCGCTTCGGAAGATCCACAAAAATGCCAGTATTGAAAAAAGCGCCAATACAATGCGTTCTTCGGGCTTCATTTTGCCCAAAGCCTTGTATTCTTTTTTAAAATCATCAATTTGCAGCTTCTCCCAGCTCTTTTTGGGCTTGTACATAAAATAAAGCAGCAACCAGGCGATAATAAAAATCAGGACCGTAACCGGAAATGCAAAAATAAGCCAGTCGGCAAACGATATTTCAGGCATCTCAGGAAACATGATGTCCACCACACTAACGAGCAATGGATTTGGCGGCGTACCCACCAGCGTAGAAATTCCGCCTATGGAAGATGAATAAGCAATACCTAGCAGCAAACCAATCGCATATTTTCCCATCTTCTTTTTACCCAGACTTTCTTCCAGTTTCATAATTATTGACAAAGCAATCGGGACCATCATCATGGCAGTAGCGGTGTTCGACATCCACATCGACAAAAAGGAAGTGGCAAGCATAAAACCCAGCAAAATCCGGCCGGGGCTGATTCCGAAAAGGATCAGAATTTTCAGTGCAATACGCCGGTGTAAATTCCAGCGTTCCATCGCAAACGCCACCAAAAAACCACCGATAAAAAGAAAGATCAGGTGATTAAAATACATGGCCGAAACCGTTTTGCCATCCACTACTCCGAAAAGCGGAAACAAAGCCACCGGCAACAAAGCCGTTACTGCCAGCGGAATAGCTTCCGTGATCCACCACGCAGCCATCAACAGGGCAATCGCAAAACAATAAGTAACCTGTGGATTTCCGGGATCCAGATCAGCAAACAGGATAATAGATAAACTGATTAGCGGAGCAACTACCAGTGCAAGTATCGATGATTTCTTTTTAGCCGGTTCAGCAAGTTTAGGCATAACAGATCGTTCAGTTTGATTTGCCGTAAGTTAGCAAAAGATAAGTTGTACATCAATAAAAGAGATAAAGACAATCGGAAATTTCTTCGCCACGCTCCTACAAAATCAGAAAGATGGAACACTGCAAGAATGCCTTCTGAGCTCCTCCGAAGAAAAATATATATGAACGGAAATTTACTATTTACCGCTACATTCCTTATCTTGATTTAAATTATGTGCTAAAAACAAATCATACAAAAAACATTACCATGTACACTTATCGAGCAAAAGTTGACCGCGTTGTGGATGGAGATACACTGGACCTGGTGATCGATCTTGGATTTAAAATAACAACGCTTCAACGCATCCGGCTTCGCGGAATTAATACCCCTGAAACATACAACGTAAAGAAAGACAGCGAAGAATACAAAAGTGGGATGGAAGCAAAGGAATACGTACTTAAACGCATGGAGGAAAACAAGTACGAAGTGATTGTGGAAACCAACAAGGATGTGGGTAAGTTTGGGCGTTACATCGGGGTAATTCGTTTAGCTGACAGTTTGGTAAGCTTAAACGACGATCTGGTGGAAAAAGGCCTGGCTGTTGTTGCGGAATATTGATCAGAACAATTGACAGAATAACATAAAACATTTTATCTTCGATCTGTCTTATAGTATTACAAGATTGATTCTTTTATGATAAATCAGACAAAACAATTTGGCACGGCTCCGGTATTTTTCACGGCCATTTCTACCATACTCGGAGCAATACTTTTCCTGCGTTTCGGATTTGCAGTCGGAACACTTGGTTTTTGGGGAGTTGTACTGATCATACTTTTGGGGCATTTGGTAACCATTCCAACAGCTTTGGCCATTTCTGAAATTGCCACTAACAAGCGCGTGGAAGGTGGCGGCGAATATTTTATTATTTCGCGGTCGTTTGGCTTAAATATCGGTGCCACCATTGGCATCGCACTGTTCTTCTCGCAAGCAATCAGTGTGGCATTTTATACCATTGCCTTTACCGAATCGTTTGAGTTCTTCTTTAACTTCCTCGCCAGCAAGTTTGATCTAATCCTGCCTCGTCAGGTAATCAGTTTGCCTGTAATGCTGGGACTGGCCGTTATGATCGTAAAAAAAGGTGCCAACCTGGGAGTAAAAGCACTCTATTTTGTGGTGGCTATATTATTTATTTCACTGATCATGTTTTTCCTCGGCGACACCAGCCACGCTGCCAATGCCAACTATTCACTGGCCGACAGTAAATTTCGCAACTCTGAAAGCTTTTTCCTGGTGTTTGCCATTATATTCCCGGCCTTTACTGGTATGACCGCCGGAGTGGGACTTTCGGGCGATCTCAAAAAGCCATCAAAATCGATTCCTCTCGGCACCATTTTGGCAACTTTTTCAGGAATGATCATTTACTTTTTTGTGATTTTCAAGCTGGCAGCTTCGGCTTCGGTTGAAGACCTGCTGAACAAGCAACTGGTTATGGGAGACATTGCCATTGCGGGAGCAGTAGTGATTCCCTTAGGGCTGGCAGCATCCACTTTCTCTTCGGCTCTGGGGTCGTTTATGGTTGCACCCCGTACCTTGCAGGCACTGGCTTTAGACAAAGCTTTCCCGTCAAAAAAAATAAACCTGTGGCTTTCGAGGGGAAATCCCAAAGACAATGAACCCCAAAACGCCTCACTGGTAACTTCGGTTATTGCCTTTGTATTTGTGGCGCTTGGCAACGTAAACGCGGTAGCATCCATCATCTCTATGTTTTTTATGGTCACTTACGGATCGCTCTGTTTAATATCCTTTCTGAACCATTTTGGATCGTCACCATCCTACCGACCTACTTTTAAATCGCGCTGGTACATTTCGCTGGTGGGCTTCCTTGTCTCGGGTTGGGTAATGTTCAAAATAAGTACCGCATATGCTTTCCTGGCGATTGTCGTTATGACATTGATTTACCTGTACATCAACCATTACCATAAAAACAGGAAAGGCTTTGCATCCATTTTCGCCAATGCCATTTTTCAGCTGAACCGCGATATCCAAATCATGTTGCAGAAAAGACGGGCAAAAGTTTCGCAACAGGAATGGCGCCCGAGTGCGATCTGTATATCGAGCAAACCCATTCATAAAAACAAAGCTTTTCAGCTGCTAAACTGGATTTCCTACAAATATGGTTTTGGAACTTACCTGCACCTGATCGAAGATTATTACTCAAAAAATACGGTTAAACTGGCAGAGAAAAAGTTGTCTGACATACTGGAGGCCATTAATGAAGTGGACAACTTTGTTTATGTCGATACCATCATTTCTCCGTCATACACCTCCGCAATTTCGCAGGCGATTCAGATACCAGGTGTTGCAGGGATGGAAAACAACATGATCATTTTTGAATACGACAAGGAACAGCCCGACAACCTGAAAAAAGTGGTGGAGAACTTTGCACTGGTAAACAGTGGCAGGTTTGATATCTGTATCCTGGCCTGCTCCGAGAAGCCCATGAACATGCGAAATGGTATTCACATTTGGATCAACTCGCTTGATACCGAAAACTCCAACCTGATGATCCTGTTGAGCTTTATTATTCTGGGGCACCCTGATTTGAAAAGAACGGAAATCAAGATCTTCGCCCTTTGCAAAGAGAATGAACTGGACAGCACCAAAACAGAACTCAAGAACCTGATAATCCTTGGACGACTGCCCATTAACGAGAAAAACGTAAGAGTGATATTGCAACCCGCCGGGGTTTCGGCCAAAACGATTATTGCGGAACATTCGCAAAAAGCAGGACTTACACTCATCGGTCTCCGGGAAGAACTGGTAAAACACGGTAAAGAAGAGCTGTTCAAGGGATACGACGAATTGGGAACCGTATTATTCGTACATTCCAAAAACCAGAAAGCCATAGAATAAGCTAAAATTTCAAACAGTTTTTTGTATTTTAAACCGACTGTACTGCCATGGTTATTATGAATCAATTCAACGAATTTATCACACACCACATAGGATTAAACACAGAGACATTTAGCAAAGTAGTGGTTTCTGTACTGATCATTATTTTTCTTTCGGCGCTTCGCCTGCTGATCTTAAAACTGGTTTGGCGCCGCACCGAAGATGTAAAAGTACGCTACCAGTGGAAAAGATCGCTCTCGATGACTTTGCCCTTTATCGGCTTGTTAATGATTGCGGCCGTATGGATCAAAGCCTTTGAGGAATTCGGAACTTTCCTGGGACTTTTTACCGCAGGTATTGCCATTGCCCTGAAAGATCCGCTAACCAACCTGGCCGGGTGGCTTTTTATCATTTTCAGAAAGCCATTTGGAGTGGGCGACCGGGTTCAGATTGCCGACAACGTAGGCGATGTTATCGACATCCGTTTGTTCCAGTTCACCATTCTGGAAATTGGAAACTGGGTGGAAGCCGACCAAAGTACCGGGCGTATTGTCCATATTCCCAACGGAAAGGTTTTTCTGGAGCCACAGGCCAATTACAGCGCCGGTTTTGAATACATATGGAACGAAATAAAAGTAAACATCACCTTCGAAAGCAATTGGGAAAAGGCCAAAACAATACTGGAAGAAATCATTAACGAACTGGAAGAAGGTATTCCTGAAAAGGCAAAAAAAGAGATACTGGAAGCCAGCAAAAATTACATGATCTACTACAAGCACCTCACCCCGATCGTTTACACCTCGGTAAAAGAATTTGGCGTACGCCTCACCATTCGTTATCTCTGTCATCCGCGCACACGAAGGGGCTCTGAAAATCAGATCTGGCAACGTATTTTAACAGCTTTTGGCAGCGAAAAAGATATTCATTTCGCCTATCCTACCACGCGTTTTTTTACTAGCGGAGAAAATAGTCCTTCAAAATAAAATCTTTCACGCAACCCTTTGCCGCTGCTTTTAATCTTTGGATAAATAACCACCATGAAAAAGATCCACTTTTTGATTTTTGTATTATTCGTTGTTTTTGCTGGTTGCCGCGACGACAAAGACAGAATTGAACTCGCGATTGTGGAGACCGGATGTATGAACGCATGGGACGATTATCGCTCTGGCAACAATGACTACCGCTATGCCGTGCAAAAATACCTCGAAGACAACAGTATTTCTGTTTTCAGGATTTCTTCCTTAATCTATTCCGAAGGGCCTTTTTGCGAGGCATGTACTTGTCCCACCGGACGCCTGATAATTATTAGCATAGCCGAAGAAGATCAAGTAAAAGCGGAAGCCCTGGGATTTGTTCTTTACAATAAGAATGAAAATCGAAACCCGGGAAATGGGTAAAACCCGGAATGTTCATCTGATACCAGTTAGTAATTAGATTGAGCCTGTGGCTCGTTACTCTTTTGATTTGCTGTAATCTGCGTAATCTGCGTGAAATAATAAGTTCTTGCAAAGCTAAGGTTGGTATAACACTAAGAAACGTTAAAATCAATATTTGAAAAAACAATTCTTTCCGAACGGGGTTTATATGAACAAAATTTCGTAAAAAATCATTCACTTAATACAACTGACAATGCATTTCAAAAAAAACGAAGTTTTGATTGCTTTTCTATTCGTACTTTTTACCCTCACACTTTCAGCACAGGAAAAAACAAGCGACTTTGACAAGATCAAGGCAAAAGCGGCTGCCGAGAACAAAAACATTCTGCTCATTTTTCAGGGATCCGACTGGTGTGCCCCCTGTATGAAACTGGAAAAGGAAATCTGGAACTCGGATGAGTTTAAACTTTATGCAGCCGATCACTGGGTGGTTTACAAGGCCGATTTCCCGCGAAAAAAACAAAACCAGCCCGACAGTGAGCAGATCACCTTCAACAAGCATCTGGCTGAAAAGTACAATCCCAAAGGATTTTTCCCTTTTGTGGCCATGCTGGATAAAAACGGTAAGGTACTCGGGGAAACGGGATACAAAAAACTTTCGCCCGGGGAATACCTCGAGCATTTGGAATCCATCAGCAAAAAATGATGCGCGTTCCACTGCCCATATTATTGATTTTTCTGACCGGCTTTTCGCTGGCCAATCAACCGTATAAACGTACGCTCAAATTAATGGGCAGCCGTTTTGAAATAACGGTAGTAGCCAACAGCGAAACCGAAGCCACCCAGTTTATAGATGTAGCGGTGAATGAGATTACGCGTATTGAAAAATTAATCTCATCGTGGGATCCGAACTCCGAAACATCAGCCGTAAATGCCGCAGCCGGTAAAAACCCGGTAAAGGTTTCGCCCGAGCTTTTTAAACTGATACAGAGAGCCATCAGTATATCAAAATTAACCGACGGAGCGTTTGACATCACTTATGCCTCCATGGACCGAATCTGGAAATTTGACGGTAGCATGAAAGAAATGCCATCGGAAGAAACGATCAAAGCATCGGTGGAAAAAGTCGGTTACCAGAACATTGTTCTGGATGAAGCCAGTTCAACTGTTTTTCTGAAAAAGGAAGGCATGAAAATAGGTTTTGGTGCCATCGGCAAAGGTTATGCTGCCGACAAAGCCAAAGAATTGCTGATCAGTAAAGGGGTCGTAGCAGGAATCATCAATGCTTCGGGCGACATGAACACCTGGGGAAAACAACCCAACGGAAAAGACTGGATGGTGGCCATTACCAACCCAATGAATAAAAACAAAGCCTTTGCATTGCTTCCCATCGAACACGGAGCAGTGGTAACATCGGGCGACTACGAAAAATATGTGAATTTCAACGGGAAAAGGTATGCACACATCATTGATCCCAGAACCGGCTACCCCGCCACCGGTATCATCAGCGCCACTGTTTTTGCGCCAAAAGCCGAACTGGCCGATGCGCTGGCCACTTCTGTTTTTGTCTTGGGAATTGACGCAGGGATCGACCGCATCAACCAACTTCCGCATATCGAATGCATTATAGTAGATGATCAGGGAAAGATTCATCAATCAGAAAATATAAAAATTGAAACAGAATGAGAAAAAAACTCTTGGTATGGATGGTTGCAGGCCTTCTGCTTTTTAGTTCGTGTACCGTGCTAAAAGAGTATGAAAAGGTGAACATCAACGATCCGGACATGGCATTGAGCCAGCGTTCGATCGATAAATTTCAAAACAGTTTTCAATCGTACCGCGAAGCGGCATCAGGAGCCAACGGAGGCAAAACCGGCGGAGGATGTGGCTGCAACTAAATTCCGGAAGCATGAAAGTAGTACTAAGCTTATTTTTAATTCTTTTATCGGGTGCTTTACTGGCACAATCAGAAACTGACAACAACGGGTCGTATAAAAAACGGGTACTCGAAAGTGCCGAAGTGGAATTCCTGATGAACTATTACGACCAGAGTGGAGAAAATGCAGCGGTTACGGGTGGAAAAGGAACTGAAGACCTGCAGGACCTCTCTCCCACCATCCTGGTAAGTGTTCCGCTGAACGACGACGATGTACTTACAATACAGGCAAATATTTCGGCTTACTCGTCGGCCTCGTCCAGCAACATCGATCCGTTTGACGGGAAAAAACCGGCCGATCCTTTTGTGGCAAGCAGCGGTGCTTCCAGAAGCGATGTATGGATCAACGGCATTGTTGGATACAGCCACAGTTCCGACGACCGGAACCGTGTTTGGTCGGCTGACCTCTCGTTTTCTGCCGAATTTGACTATACTTCGGTGGGTGGAGGCGGCTCCTATACCTGGCTGTTCAACGAAAAGAACACCGAATTCTCGCTTCACGGAAATGTTTACATCGATACCTGGAGCCTGATCTATCCGGTTGAATTACGGCCTTCCATGATTGGTGGCACTCCCGGCAACCAGTTGATACAGGGAATTCAGATACAGGGAAATTACCAGCCGCAATTTACTGAGATAAGCAGCAAAGGCAGGAACTCCTACTCAGCGGGATTTGGATTTTCGCAAATCCTATCGTCCCGGATGAATGTCTATTTGTCGGCTGATTTTATTCTCCAGGACGGTTTGCTTTCAACACCCTTCCACCGCATTTATTTCAGCGACGTGGAAGACGCCTTTGCCGAAAATTTTCACCTGGCTGAAGCCATTGAACGCTTGCCCAATTCGCGTTTTAAAACCGCGCTGGGCGGTAGACTCAACTACTTCGTAAACGAGCGGATAACGCTCAGAACCTACTACCGTTATTATTTCGACGACTGGGGAATCAGTTCCAACACAGCAAGTATCGAAATACCGGTGAAGATTACGGATAAATTCACGATCTATCCATCGTACCGATACTACGATCAAACCGCAGCCGATTATTTTACACCGTACAACCAGCATTTGTCAACCCAAAAGTATTACACTTCGGATTACGACTTGTCGAAATTCCACGCCAACAATTTTGGAATTGGAGTTTCCTATACCGATGTGTTTACCAGCAAGCACATTTACAAATTCGGGCTGAAAAGTGTCGATCTGAAATACAACAAATACGACCGGAATTCGAAGTTTAGTGCCTCGATGTTCTCGTTCGGGTTAAAATTTGTTTTTGACAATTAATCAGATAAAAATGAGTTCATTCGCATGCGTTCTTGGATCAAAACCGTTCTCCGGAACACTTCACGAATGAACTCATTTGAATGGTCAAAGCGCACTAAGCTTCGCCGTCAGTTCTTATTGCTCCCTTTATTTTCATGAAAACGGGATTTCAGGTCATCGGCAGAAATAAAGCCATAACTGCGCGAAAATTCTTCCCCGTTTTTATTGAGTAAAATGTGCATCGGAACCGCAGAGACTCCAAAATATTTCATCATTTCCTGACTGTCGGGATTCATGATCTGAATAAGCTGAACATTCACTTTTGCCCCGCTCCAGTTTCTGATTTCTTCCAAAACGGACTCCATCTGTTTACAAATCGCACATCCCGATGATTTAAACTGAAGCAGCGTGAACTCAAAATCCTTCCCGTTTTCAGCGTAGTTGTAATTGGATAGCACAAACTGTTTAGCCACAAAGTTTTCCTGCTCCGAGTTCTGCTGTTGCATCTGCCCCGAAATATAGTCATACAACTTATCCCTGTTGAACAGCAGGATGAGCATAGCTCCTACCAACAGAATCAGAATAACAAGAAAACCGTGCTTTTTAATCATTTTACAGCTGTAAGAAATTAAATAAAAATCCTACGATCGTAATTCCCGTGGCTACAATCGAAACAAAAATGACAATAAACTGCCATTTCAGCACCTTTTTCAGGATAATTATTTCAGGAAGAGACAAGCCGATTACTGACATCATAAACGCCAATGCTGTTCCCAAGGTTACTCCCTTTTCCATTAAAACCGCCACAATGGGGATAATTCCGGCCGCGTTGGAATAAAGCGGAATACCCATTAAAATCGCCAGCGGAACCGCATACCAGCTTCCATCTCCCATAATCCTGGCCAGGTAATCTTCCGGAACATAACCATGAGCGCCTGCCCCCACTGCGATTCCTATCAAAACATAAATCCAGATCTTTCCGACAATTTCCTTTACAGTGTCAAAACCGGTCTGAATCCGGTCAGCCAAAGTCAGTTTCTCTTCTTCTACGGAAGCCTGGTTGGCTTTTACTTGGAACACCCAGTCGGCCACGTATTTCCGCAGCTTTAACTTTTCAATCAAAAAGCCCGAGATGGTGGCAATTACCAGGCCGGTAACCACATAAATCACAGCCACTTTCCAGCCAAATAAGCCTGCCAAAAGTATAAGTGCCACTTCGTTGATCAGAGGCGCCGCTATTAAAAACGAAAAGGTGACACCGATCGGAATACCGGCTTCCACAAATCCCAAAAACAGGGGAATGGCAGAACACGAGCAAAACGGGGTCAGAATCCCCAGCCCCGATGCCATTACATTCCCGGCAAACAGTGATTTTCCTTCGAGTGCTTTCCGTGTTTTCTCGGGCGAAAACCAGCTTCGGATCACACCTACCAAAAACACAATTAAAACCAGAAGTAGCAACACCTTGGGAACTTCAAAAATGAAAAACCATATAGATTCGGCCAGATGTGTCCCTTCTTTCAATCCAATCAGGCGGTACACAATCAGGTCGGCCATTTCATGCAGGTTGTTGTAAACCAACAGCCATACAAGCAAAAGAATCAACGGCCGGAGCAGTATTTTTAAACGATCACGCATTCTCCAGCAGCTCTTTTATTTCGCTTGTTTTCGGCAGTCTTCCCGACATCACCACTTTTCCGTTCACCACCAGCCCCGGAGTGCGCATTACCCCAAACTGCATAATTTTGTAAATGTCTTCCACTTTTTCAATGGTAGCTTCAATTCCCAATTCCGAAACCGCTTCGCGGGTAAGCTGTTCGAGCTTTTTACATTTGGGACAACCGGTACCTAATACTTTTATTTCCATCGTCATTTGTATTGTTAATTTTTAATCGTAATTCGTAGAAACACGAACAATCCATCTAAATTTTTTTGAAGATTCAGATTTTAAAGAATGTTTTGAATAATTCCTGTGCTTCGCTCCAATTCTCTTTGTTTACACAGTATTTTATCCGGGGAGCTTCAATCTCGCCTTGGATCAACCCAGCATCTTTTAATTCTTTCAGATGTTGCGAAAGGGTTGATTTGGCAATGGGCAACTCTTCGCTCAAATCGCCACTGTAGCAACACGACTGCTGCCCCAGCAACTGCATAACATACACACGCACCGGATGTCCCAACGCTTTGGCATAACGTGCCAGTTTCTGTTGATCGTCCGACATGATTTTTACTTCCATAATCTTCTTCTGTTCGTTGTTCGCAAAAATACGAACAATTTTGAATTTGCATTCGGTATCCGGAATATTTTTAACGATCAATTATCCATCAAGATGAGTCAATACCGGGTTGTATCGTACACGACATAAAATAAAACCGCTATACTTGTATCGTGTGTGATATAATCTGGAAAAACACAAAACTGTTCAACAATGGAAAACAACTTTTATCAATTTACCGCTAAAAGTATACAGGGCAAAGAAGTTTCGATGGAAGATTTTAAAGGGAAAATCATTTTAGTAGTCAATACCGCCAGCAAGTGTGGCTTTACTCCGCAATACGCCGGCTTGGAAGATTTGTACCGCAAATACAGGGATGCCGGACTGGTGATTCTCGGTTTTCCCTGCAACCAGTTTGGGAACCAGGAACCGGGTGATGAAAAGTCAATATCAGAAGCTTGTCTGGTTAACTATGGTGTTTCCTTTCCGATGTTCTCGAAAGTTGACGTAAACGGAGAACATGCCCACCCTATTTTTAAATACCTCAGAAAACAATTAAGCGGTTTGTTCGGCAGTAAAATAAAATGGAATTTTACCAAGTTTCTAATCGACAAACACGGGAAACCTGTCAAACGCTTTGCTCCCATTACCCAACCAGAAAAGCTGGAACCTTATATCGAAAAACTGATAAAGTAGAGAGATTGAAGCATCAGGCACTAAACTGCGGCAGGTTTGGCCGAATCAAAATATTTTTGAAACAGGGCGAAGCGTTGCGATTTGGACTGTGCCCTTTTTTCACGAACAAACCCAAAATGCAGGGGAGAATAACGCTCCAGTTCATTCAGGTATTCCGGGGAAAACGAGCCGTTGTTCAAGCCAGCTGATTCAATGATCATGGTTTCGATGCTGTGATTCATCAGGTCAATAAAATCATCGTTCTCAATTTCCTGGAAGCATTTCATTTCCGCCATCGCAGTTCGGCCAAAGTGAACGGTTTTGTTTACAAAAGTTCCCAAATCATTTTCGGGAAGACAGGAAAAAATCGTTTTGGTAGATGCCTGCGCATCTTCTTTTACATCCTGAATATCGTCGAGCAACTGCAGGTAAACACCATAGCCAAACAAGGCTTGTTCCTGCTCTGGAGTAAGCCGGCCGGCCACCAAATAACCGTCGGCTAAAACCGAAGCGCCGCCTTTTTCAAAACAAATTTCCAGAATCTGCTTATCCGACAACCCACTTTCAGCACACATCTTTAAGCTGTTGGTTTGTCCTTGCTGAATGGCATACAAACTTTCGTAAACCAGCGGAAAATCAGTACGCGGAAATTCAGACTCAAACATCTCCACAAGCCTGAACAACTGGCTTTCGGTAAAAGAAATAGGCTGAACATCCTCTCCGTGCAAACGACGGTTAAAACGCTCTGAAAATTCTTCTTTTTCGCGATCGGTAATGGCCGGATCATCCAACAGGTTATCGCTGTACGGATAGATCATCGAATAGGCAAACACCGACGGGGTGATCTTTACCGGCAGTTTCATCATCAGTTGTACTCCGTTCATGATCCACACATTGCGCATTCCCTGGTAAATATCGCTTGGCTTCAACTCCGGCCCAAACTCGCGGGCTTTGTAAAAAAAGTCTTTTGAAACATTTTTGAATTCCTCGGACAAAATCACTTTCAGGTGATCTTTCTCGAAATCAAAAACCGTTTCCAGAAAGGCTTTGAACATGGGAAAGAAAGAAGCACCCGGATCACTTTTTATCGCCTTTATTTCCTTTGGTTTTTGTAGTGATTTTATCTTCTCCTGGAAGAGCTCGTAATTCGCTTCCCGGCTCCGTTTTTCCTGGGTTGAATACTCTTTTGAAAAGGCGGGAAAATCACTGGGACTGTTCTCCCATATTTCGGCAAAATGTCGGATGTAATTACGGACAGGTAGCATAAGTTAAGTTTTTCCCGAATATAGGATAAAAGAAAAACTGTGCTGCCATTTATTAGATAAGTGAAGCATTTTTCGGGGTTAACTCAGAAATACCGATGGTAAAAGGCTTTCAAAAAAAAGAACATACCCGCTCATGCGAATACGTTCTTTTCAATTATTGTAAAAACCTGATTAGGCAATGTTGGTATAAACTGCCTGAACATCGTCGTCCTCTTCCAGTTTATCCAGCATTTTTTCAATTTCTTCGAGTTGCTCTTCGGTAAATTCAACCGGTGTGGTTGGAATACGTCTCAGTTCCGCTTTAGTGGGCTCGATGTTAAGCCGCTCAAAAGCCGAAGCCAAATCGCCAAAACTGGTATAATCGCCCGATGCATAATATTTGCCTTCGTTTTCTTCGATTTCGTCCAAACCAGCGTCAATCAGTTCCAGTTCCATTTCTTCCAGCTCCATTCCTTCGGGCAGGTCGAATTCGAAAACGGCTTTACGCGAAAACATAAATTCCAGCGAACCGTTGGGCACCTGGCCTCCACCTGATTTATTAAAATAGCTTTTTACGTTGGCAACCGTACGGGTTGTATTATCGGTGGCACATTCCACAAACACCAGCACTCCGTGCGGGCCTTTTCCTTCGTAGCTCACCTCAATGTAATCAGCAGCATCTTTGCCTGAGGCACGTTTAATCGCCGAATCGATGTTGGCTTTCGGCATATTCTCGTGCTTCGCATTTAAAATGGCTGTTCGCAAGGCCGGGTTCATATCCGGGTCAGGTCCCCCTTCTTTGGCTGCAATTGTGATTTTTTTCGAAAGTTTCGGAAAAACCCTCGACATCTTATCCCAGCGTTTTTCTTTCGCTGCCCTGCGGTATTCAAATGCTCTTCCCATGGATGATTTTTAAATTTTTGAAATTTGCTGCGAAAATAAAAACTCGGCTTTTAATAACCAAGTTATGAAATGCAAAACTGCTACATTTTTGATTTTTGCCACTTACCTGATCCCCAATAGTGAAGAATAGGCATCAGGAAATCTTTTTGGGCTTACAAACCTTGTCTTCCTTTTTTACTTTGGCCCCGCATTTTTTACACTCATAATGCGGGTCGCTTTTATCTTCAAAATCTTTCTTTTTACATGCTTTCTTGCTCATCGCCAATTATCCCTTTCACGGTGAACTACAACAACATTCACCGGATAATTGTTCTGAAGAAACTCTGCCAGTTTATCCGCCGAATAAACCGACCGGTGTTGCCCGCCCGTGCATCCAAAGCTTACCGACAAATCAGTAAAACCCCGCTCCAGGTACACCTTCACCGACTGTTCCACCAGGTTTTTAGCTGATTCCAGGAAAAGTCCCATTTCTGACTTTTGTTCCAGAAACTCCTGAACCGCCACATCTTTTCCGCTCAGCTTTTTGTATTCCTCGTATCTTCCTGGGTTGTGAATGGCCCGGCAGTCGAAAACATACCCACCACCGTTCCCTGAAGGATCCTCCGGAATACCTTTTTTATAAGAGAAACTTGTAATCCGGATCGTCAGATCAGACTTCGACTGACCGATCTCTTTCAATACTTCGGACTTGCTCAGTTGTTTCAAAACATTCACCAACTCGGGCAATTCTAACGGAAGTTTCAGGTCTTTCAACAACAACTCCAGGTTTTTCAGCGCAAATGGAATGCTTTTCAGGAAATGTTCCTTTTTCTCGTAAAAGCCCCGGAAACCGTAAGCTCCCATGGCTTGCATAATGCGAATCAGGACAAAACCTTTGAAGTAGGCGGTGAATCGCTCCTCGTCCACTTTCATGTATTTTTTAAGCTCGCTGATGTAAAAATTGAACAGCTGCTGCCTGACGCTTTCCGGAATGTCCGCCTTTCCATCGTAAAGAAGCGATGCCAAGTCGTATTGCAAAGCACCCAAACGTCCGCCCTGGTAATCGATAAAATAAACGTCGTCGTCTTTCAACATCACATTGCGCGACTGAAAATCGCGGTACAGGAAGTATTTGGAACTGGCACTCAACAAATAGTTACTAAACTGCTGAAAATCATCTTCCAGAGCTTGTTCGTCAAACGAAATTTTGGCCAGTTTCAGAAAATAGTACTTAAAATAATTCAGGTCCCACATCATCGATTGCTTGTCGAAAGCTTCACGCGGATAGCAAACCGAATAATCGATGTCTTTACCGGCAATGATCTGAATCTTTGGCAAAGCGCTCAGCACTTTTTTATACTGGCTGATGATGTTTTCAGAGAAACCTTCTTTTTCCCTGACTTCAGTGAGGTAGCCAAAAAGAGTTGTATCTCCCAGGTCCTGCACCAGGTATTTCTTTAAATCAGAACTTACGGCATAAACCTTCGGAACTTTTATCCCTTTGTTGTACAGATGATTGGAGAACGAAAGAAAAGCCGTGTTCTCTTTCACGTCGTTATTGAAAGCCCCAATCACTGTCCGGGTTGCATTTCCCATTCGTGCATATTCGCGGTAAGAACCGGATTGCGGCAACATCTCAAATCGTTCAACTTTCTCACTGAACTGATGCTCAAAAAGTTCTATCAGCTCGTTTTTAACTGTTGTATTCAAAAGTCAGCGTATTTAATTTTAATGTAATTTTACTTCTCAATTTCGATGGTTATGATGAAAACCAAAGTCAAAAGTATCTTTTTTTTAAGACTCCTGCGAACGATCCTGATGTTCGCTGGCATATTTTTCCTGCTTTGTGTGCTTACCGCGCTCACTTCTGCGCCATTTTGGGCTTATCACTGGCTCGGAACCAGTAAATCGGAATTACAGCAAAAACCGCAGTACATAGTGCTTCTCGGCGGTGGCGGCATGCCCAGCCAGTCGAACCTGATGCGTAGTTGGTACACCGCCCATGCAGCCAAAAGTTTTCCGGATGCCAAGGTTATCATTGCAATGCCCGGTGAATTGGACGACAATTTGAGCACTCCGCAAAAAATGAAAGCAGAACTGGAAGTAAGAAATGTTCCTGCAGAACAAATTCTTTTTGAAGCCGAAGGCACCAACACTCGCTCGCAGGCTATGAATTGTGCAGGTTTAATCGCTTACAAAACTCCGGTACTCCTCGTAACTTCACCGGAACACATGCGAAGAGCGGTTCTTAGTTTTCGGAAAGTGGGTTTTGAAAAGGTAAATGCTTTGCCGGCTTTTGAAAATGCTGCCGAGGCCGATTTCTCGTTCAAAGACGACGAGCTGGGGGGAAACAAAATCTTAGTGCCCGATGTGGGGCAAAACATCAACATGCGGTACCAGCTGTGGAACCACCTGAAATACGAGATCCTGGTTGCACGCGAAATGTTTGCGCTGTCGTATTACAAACTTCGGGGATGGATATAAAAAAACAGGGATGTACTCCATTTGAAAACGGCATCCCTGGTTATAAAAAAACTATTACGCTTGCTACAATTGAACGATAAGTACCGTCTCTTTATTGTCGCGAATGATATCAACTGAAATTCTTTCTCCGGCTTCGAGCGTTTGCAGGCGGCTCATATAATCGTAAATATTGCTTACTTTTTTGCCTTCGATTGCGGTAATAATATCGCCCCGCTGCATGCCAGCCTTGTCCGCCGGTTTTCCTTTTGTAACAGCATCAATACGCATTCCGCGTTTTTCGAGCCCGGCATAATCCGGCATAATTCCGAATGTAACTTTGAAACGTCCTCCCCTGCTCCGCTGAAACTTGCTGCCCGCTTCCTGAAAGGTTAGTTTCCGGTCGCGATTGGTCACATCTTCGATCACCGCTGCCGCATAGTCAAGCACCTTTTTCTCGCCTTCGTAGTTGATCAGTTCTGCATCATCTTTCGGGGTATGATAATCCGGATGTGCCCCGGTGGAAAAGAAAAACACCGGAATGTTCTGCAAATAAAACGAAGCGTGGTCCGATGGACCGATTCCTTCACTCGAGAAAGCCAGTTCAAAACCCGGATTCAGGTCATTTAGTATTTCCTCGGTTTCTACCGATGTTTTTGTTCCGCTGACACTAAGTGCATTCGTTGTTGTATCCAAACGGCCCACCATGTCAAAATTAAACATGGCCACCATCTTTTCGCTGGCAACCGGAGGGTCGTTTACAAACGCTTTGGAGCCTACCAGCCCCATTTCTTCGGCCCCAAAAACAACAAAAATCAAGCTTCGTTTATTTGCTTTTTCAGCGGCCATTTTCTCGGCAAGCTGAATGACCGCCGCTACACCCGATGCATTGTCATCGGCCCCGTTATGAACGGCTATCGTATCCACGGCGCGTGAACCCGAGCCGGGACCGCCCATTCCCAAATGATCGTAATGCGCCCCGATCACCACGACCTCGTCTTTCAAGGTCTCATCCCAACCAGGTAACATGGCCACCACATTTCGGGTTTCCTTCTCTTTTAGCTGAACATTTACCGTTGCTTTAACCGAAGTCGTAACTTCCAGGTTAAATCCACGGTGTTCTTCCTTCATCCTATTTTCGAGTGATTCAATGGTTTCACCGGTTCCGGCAAGCATCTCATTGGCTACTTTGCGCGTAACCTGCAGAACGGGCATATCAAAGCGGCTACTGTTCTTATCAAAAAAGAGCGAAGAAAGTTCGTCCTTCTCATTAAAATCCGGACCGGCCACCAAAATAATTCCCGCGGCAGTTTTATCGGAAGCGGTGAGCGCTTTGGCACGCTCGGTTGAGAATTCGAGATAAGGGCTGTTGGGATTCTCCAAATCGGGATCGCCTTGAAGTACCAACATCCATTTTCCGGCGACATCCACCCCAAGAAAATCGTTCCATTTCAACGAATCGCGGTCAACTTCCATTCCATAACCTGCAAAAACAAGCATTGCTTCAACCGTGGAATTGGCTGAAAAAGCGTAGGGTAAAAAATCGGTTTTAGCTTCGAATGATGTATTGCCCACTGTAAGCGAATTTCCATCTCCCAACTCAGCGTCAGCAACCAGACTAAACGGCTGAAAACCGTTGTCGTACAACAATTGCAAACCGGCAGTTTCAAACTTCTGACGGATGTATTCAGCAGCCAGAAAGCCGCCCGGCTCACCTGATTTTCGCCCCTGCAACGAATCGGAAGCCAGGTAATAAATATTCTCTTTCAGATCGTCAACCGTAATTTCGGGATTGAATTTCGGACCACAGGCAGTCAGCGCCAAAACCCAAAGAAGCAATATCGTATTTTTCATAAGAATATAGTTTGGTCAATATTTTTGGTTTAGTTCAACAATACATTCCGACAACACAATTCCGTTTCGAAAATGGAATCCGCTCTTTTTCAGGCAGCAGTTCTGAACTCCTTTCGTTTCTCCACTTCTCCCCTCTAAATACCGTTAATCTACCTCTTATTCCAATGCTCCGTTCAGGTTCACCGCAACCTTTATTTACTATGTAATAATACTCATAAATCCTTATTTTAAAAAAGGAGTTACGTATATTTACGACTTTCAAAATTCATTCAATTTGATCTCATTCGGAACAAAATATTGGTTTATCCTCTTGCTCGCAGTTGTGATGGCAGCGCTGGGTATTGTAATTTTACTGTATTTCAGAAACAAGGCAAACAGCGAACTCAGCAAAACGCAGGTCAGAATATTAACAGCACTTCGTTTTGTTTCGTTTTTTCTGATTGCCGTATTGCTTTTATCGCCCTTTTGGCGCAACCTGAAAAAAATCACACAAAACCCGCTGATCATCGCTGCCTGGGATAATTCTTCTTCGATGATATCCGGACCCGATTCCACAGCACTTGCCACACAGTTAAGAGAGCTAAAAAAAGAACTAAATAAAGAACTGGGTGCCGATTTTGAAGTTGTGAATTACTATTTCGGGGAAGAGACCAGTGTTGGTGACGAGCTTTCATTTACAGGCAAACGATCGGATTACAGTGATGTGTTGACAAAGGTCAGCAACAATCATTTCAACCAAAACATTGGAGCGCTGATTCTGGTGGGAGATGGGATTTACAACCAGGGAAGAAACCCGGTAAATCAACTCAGCGACATTAACTTTCCGGCTTATACCGTCGGATTTGGAGATACGACCATTGTGGCAGATTCAAGAATCCAAAACATCCGTGTCAACCGTACCGCCTTTTCCGGAAATAAATTCCCGGTAGAGGTGGATGTACACTTTTCAAAGTTAAAAGGCAAAGCGCTGAAACTATCAATAGTAAAAGGTGGTGAAGAACTTCAAAGTATCATGATCACGCCGCCCAACGACAATTATTTTGTAAGCCGCGAATTTATTCTGGATGCCGACAAAACAGGCCTGCAACATTACACGGCCCGCATTGAAACCGTTGAAAATGAACGAAACACCAAAAACAACACGTCCGGTTTTGTGATCAATGTGCTGGAAAACAAACAAAAAATATTGATTCTTTCCGATGGTTCGCATCCCGATATCGGAGCCATTAAAAACACGCTGGAAGATCAAAAAACATACGATGTAAGCATATTTACCGAAGAGCCCTATCCGGCCAACCTGAACGATTATAACCTGATTATTCTGAACCAGCTGCCAACTTCGGGAAAATCGATGGCGCAGGTGATCGAAAAAGCCCAAACCGGAAGACTGCCGGTTCTTTTTATTGCGGGCAGCGAAACTTTTCTGCCACAGCTAAACACTTTCGGCCAGGGTGTCCAAATAACGCCGCTCGCAGGTTCGGGAGAAGAAGCCCAACCTGTAATCAACCCGGTTTATGCGACTTTCCGCTTATCAGAAGATTTTGTGGAGGCCCTGCCAAAATTTCCTCCGCTAAATGTCGCTTTTGCCGACTATGAACTAGATGCTGATTTTACTCCTCTGCTGTATCAAAAACTAAAAAACATTGAAACCGGGAAACCGCTGCTGGCCACTGGAAAAAAGAACGGCCGTAAAATCGGTTTTATTTTGGGTGAAGGAATTTGGCGGTGGCGTCTTTTCGACTATTACCAGCACCAGAGCCACGACCGCTTTAACGAGCTTATCAACCAGCTAATTCAATACCTTGCCTTGCGCGAAAACGAAGATAATTTTATTGTTGAGTTTACCCCTGTTTATTCAGAAACCGACGATGTTATCCTGAATGCAGAAGTGTACAACGATGCCTTTGAAAGGATTACAACAGGCGAGGTGAACATTGCACTCAAAAACTCGAACGACGAAGATTTTAACTTTACGTTTGACGTTCAGGGAGAAGATTATTATTTGAACGCAGGACACCTGCCGCTGGGGGATTACACATTCGAGGCGAAGGTAAATATAGGTTCCGAAGAATACACCGAAACAGGAAGTTTCACGGTTGTTCCGGTGAACCTGGAGAATGTGGTTACCAGAGCCGATCACCAAACACTTTATCAGCTGGCTTCGCTTAGTGGCGGCAAGTTTTACCTGCCAGCCAATGCCAATCAGCTGATTGAAGAACTCAAAACCGGGAACAAGCCCAAGGCAGTAAATTATTACCAGGAAATGGTGAATGAATTGCTCAACCTTAAATGGCTGTTTTTTGTTTTGTTGCTGCTGGTGAGTGTGGAATGGTTTTTGAGAAAATACTGGGGAATTTATTAAATTGGGGTGTAACTGAAACGCGCTGTATGAATACCAACTTCAGAAAATTTATATGGTTTTTGCCGCTGATCCTTTTAATGGCTGTATCTTGTTCTTCGTCGAAGTACATTACCATTGAGATACCTCGCAAAGCCAAGCAGGAACTCCCCGAAAGGATACAAAGCCTGGTGTTGGTAAACCGAACCGTTGACGACTCGTATACCGACACTCCGTCGGATACACTTCAGAATATATTTTTCAAAAAAGCTTTTGATGTAGATACCGTTATTCACGACCTGCAATCGGCCGACACCATGCTGCAGGCGCTGGGCAAATTGCTGTTTGAATCGGGTAGATACGACTATGTAATTCCTGAAAACCGTTTTATTGATCACAAAGAAAATTCGTTTTTAAGCGAAACCATGCAGTGGAACGAGGTAAAAGACCTCTGTGAAACCTTTCAAACCGATGCTGTTTTGTCGGTTGATATGTTTCAGACCCGCGTGGTTACCAAATACCAGAGAGAAAGTTATTACAACCCTGCGGACGATGCTTTTTACGAAATTGCAAGAGCGCAAATGGCGGTTGTTTACGAAGCGCTTTTCCGGATTTATGACCCGCTAGAGGAAAAGGTGATCATGCGCGAGTTTATGCGGGATACTATTTACTGGGAAGACGGAGCCGGATCAGCCCGCGAATTATTTTCTCATTTCACAACGGTAAAACAGGGACTTTCGGAGGCTGGAATTGCCCTTGCCCTTGATTTCTCGGAAAAAATAAGCACGGTATGGAACCGCGAGCAGCGGCTTATCCTAAGTGATAAAGACGACCGAATGACACAAGCCGAAAACCTGGTGAACGACAACGACTGGGCCTCTGCCATGGAGCTGTGGGAGAAAGTTGCGGCAGAAAGCAATTCAAAGACAACCAAAAGTAAAGCTGCCTTTAACCTGGCAGTTGGGTACGAACTTCAGGGGAATGTTGACGAGGCGATAAAATGGGGGCTGGAGTCGTACAACATCATGTTCAGACAAACGACTTACGACTACCTGGAGCGTCTGAAACTGCGAAGACAGGAACTTGAAAAACTAAAATAATGAACCGCATCCTAACACTGGCGGTCTTACTGGCACTGTTCAGTTCGTGCACCGTCTACAAAGAATACCAGATCGAGGTATATCAACCCGGCAAAATTGCTGTGCCTTCCGAGACCAAGAACGCAGCCATTGTTTACCGGAACTTCAAGTACACCAACGACACCCTCCTTCACTTTTACAAAGACGATTACAGGCTCAAAAAGGCAAAAGATGATCCGGCCAACCTCGATTCGGTGCTGGTTAACCTGACCATGCAGGAGCTGGCTGGGAACCTCAAAAGCCATCAAACTTTTGAAACCATTCATATTTTCCCAGAGCTTTTCAAAACGCACAGGGGAAATAAACTTCCTGCGCTTGATTTTAATCTGATCCGGAACATCACCGAAAAGACACAAAGTGATCTGCTGATTTCGCTGGAAACGTATTCCTGTTTTTACAACGAGTATTCGTCAACTGCCGATATGCCCACCAAATCGAACGAAGTAATAACCGCGGCTGTGTGGGCTGTATACAATCCCGTGGAAGAAAAAATAATCGACCGCAAAACCATGATCGATACCATTTTCTGGAATGGGTACGACGACCAGGGAAATTACCAGCGCAAAACACTGCTCCCACCACGAATAACGGCTTTAAAAATTGCCTCTCAAATGGCAGGGGAAAACTATGCCAAACGATTTTTTGCCTCGTGGCAAAATGTAAACCGCATGTATTCTGTGCCGCCTCTCCCCGACTTTGCTTCTGCCGAAACCTTTCTTCAAAAAGGGGAATGGGATAATGCTATTTTGCTTTGGAAACGCTATGTGGGAGATGATAACGGTAAGATCGCAATTCAGGCACGGTACAACATGGCTTTGGCTTATGAAATGAAAGATGACCTTGATACGGCCTACAAATGGCTCTCGACAGCCATGCAACTTGCCACAAAATACCGCAGCAAGGAGGATATCAAACGAATCATGCATTACCAGAATGCGCTCCGAAAACGAATGAAGGACATTACCCTACTAAACCAATAACAATGAGCCGCTCCCCTCTGATTCTGATGCTAAGCCTGTTTGTAACTGCACTTCTCGAGGGATGCACCACTTTTTACAATGTAAGTTTGGTGAAAATTGAGATCATTCAACCGTCGGAGATCATTCTTCCAAGCGAATACCGCAAGCTGGCCGTACGTTATAATAATACGAATATTGCCTTTAACCCGGAACTTATTAACTATAATGTTCTTGGAAAGGCAATGAGCGACACCACCAACCTCGACAGTGTTGCCTCCAGAATCTATTACGAGTATTTTCTGTCAGAACTTAGTAATCAGGATTTTTTGGATACAATAATAGAACTCCGGGCTGCCGACTATTCAGCAACCAGCGTAAAAGATACGCTTTCATTCTCACATGTCTCAGAAATAGATACTTCTGACTACGATTCGTATGTGGGGATCGTTAATTCCTACGTGCTTTCGCAGTACTTTAAAATGTATCCCACCGCAACCAAAAACAAAACTTCGGAAAAGATACTTGATACCGAATTCGGGCTTTATACATCGGATAAACTCAAAGAAATTGCTGACTTAACCGGAGCCGATTTCTTTTTGTCCTTGGATCATTTTTTTACCCGCAATGAAATTGACACCAACGAATTCTTCGTGGAAGGCTATTACAAAGTCACTGAGCTGGCAGAAGTAAATGCACTTTGGAGTATATATGATCTGAATAAAAACCTTTTCCACTACCAATATTTACATAAGAATCCTATTACATGGGAAGGAGAATGTATCTTTCTTCAAAACGCATTAAACGTTGTTCCGCCACGCAGAGATGCGGTGTTGAATTCGGCTGATATTTCCGGTACTGAATTCGCGCACATGCTGATCCCGCATTGGATGGAAGTCCAGCGGATGTACTATAAATCGGGTCACGTAGACCTGAAACAGACCAACGAGCTTATAAAAGATGGCCAGTGGCTGGAAGCTGCCAAACACTGGAAAAAGAACATCAGCAATCCCAATAAGCGCATTGCCGCCAAGTGCATGTTCAACATGGGGCTGGTTTGCGAAATGCAAAACGATATTGAAGCAGCCATTGATTGGGTGGTTCAGTCGTATCACGTTTTCAAGGAAAAGGACGAAATGCATGCCTACAACTGCAAAAGCTACCTGAATATTTTAGCAGCGCGGAAACTGGACTTCAAAATATTGGACAAACAAATGCAGCTTGTTGAACAACAATAACCAGCACGGCCGTTATTCGTCTTCCAGCAAACGAATTCCGTCGGATTCAAAAGAAATAAGCCGCTTTTTATACAGTCCGCCAATAGCCTGTTTAAACGTTTTCTTGCTGATTCCGAACAAAGCCTGAATCATATCGGGCGACGACTTATCGGACACCGCCAGGAACCCCCGGTTATTTTTCAGTTCCTTTAAAATTTTATCCGAAACAGGATCTACTTTGGCATACCCGGGTTTGTCCAGAATTAGATCGATCTTTTCATCTTTTCTTACCTTGGTAATGAAACCTCTGGTTTTATCGCCAATCTTCAGCTCACGGAATATTTGGTTTTTGTACAACATTCCGGAGTGTTCGCGATTTACAATGGCTTTATACCCCAGTTCTGTTTCATCAAAAACAATCAGGTCCACTTCCTGCCCGGGTTTGTAATCGGGAGGCGTATTATCGAGGTACTTCTGGAATTTAGTAGTTGCCGCTACCCGGTTGGAAAGCAGATCGAGAAATATATACACCCAGTAACTTTTCCCCACCTCCATTCTTTCTCTTTGTTCGCGATAAGGTACCAGCAGGTCTTTGGGAAGCCCCCAATCAAGAAAAGCTCCCACCTGGGTTACCTCTTTTACTTCCAGACATGCAAAGTCACCCACCTTGGCAAGCGGCTTTTCGGTGGTTGCCACCAAACGGTCTTCCGAGTCGGTGTAAACAAAAACTTCGGCCTCTTCAGCCGCCTTCATTTCGGGTGTTACAAACTTTTGGGGCATCAAAATTTCACCATGATCGCCACCGTCAAGATATACTCCGTTGGCTGTTTCGCGAACAATGCCAAGCGTATTTATTTTTCCTATTTCTGCCATAATTAATTTGCTAAAAGTTCGCGAGCTGCACTAATGGTTGTATCGGTGAGTTTATCGCCACCTACCATTTTTGCCAGTTCTTCTATACGTTCGTTTTCGGTAAGTTGTTTGATTGACGTGATCGTCCGGTCATTTTCTTCGAGTTTATAAACCCTGAAATGGGCATCGCCACGCGCCGCAATTTGCGGGAGATGTGTAATATTAATAATCTGTGTTGTTGAAGAGAAGGATTTGATAATGGTTCCCATTTTCATAGCCACTTCCCCGGAAATCCCGGAATCAATCTCATCAAAAATAATGGTTGGCAATGCTTTGGAACTACGCAACAGGTTTTTAATGGCCAGCATAAGCCGCGACATTTCACCTCCGGATGCGATGCGGGATATCTCATCGGGCGCCGAGTCGGCATTGGCACTAAACAGAAAAGCAACTTCGTCTTTTCCTTCTGAACCAAAATCGTACATCAGGCTGTGTTCCACGACAAAACGTATTTTGCTCATTCCCAGTTGCTGCAAATCCTCCACCACCGATTTTTCAATCTTCGGAAATGCCTTTTTACGAATGGAACTAAGCGCAACAGCCTTTTCTTCCAGGATTTTGCTTTGACCCGCCAATTCTTTTTCTTTCTCCTTTATTTCGTCGTCGTACCCCGTTACTTTGCTGATCTTCTGATCCAGTTCGTTCCGCAGCTCAATCAGGGCAGCCACATTATCGGTATTGTGTTTTTGCAGCAAACTGTATATCAGGTTTAGCCGATCGTTTACTTCCTGAATCCGTGCCGGATCATGTTCAATTTTCTCCGCCAAAGTATCTGCTTCGTCAGCGATATCGCGCAGTTCCAGCATGGCACTCTCCAGGCGGGTTTCCAAACCAGCCGCTTCCGCCATGTAATTCCTTATCTTCTCCAGTGCTTTTCTGCCGTCCTTTACATGCTGAATCACCGAAAAACGTTCATCGTCCAAAAGCTGAACAACCGTTGTAAAACCTGTTTTTATCTCTTCAGCATGTGTTAAACGCTCCAGTTCTTCTTCCAGCTCTTCCTGTTCGTTCTCTTTCAGTGCTGCTTCTTCCAGCTGGCTAAACTGAAACTGGTAATAATCCAGGTCAGCCTGTTCTTTTTCAGCCTGCTCTTTCAACGCTGCCAATTCTTTGGCTGTTTTCCGGTACAAACGAAACTGCTTTTTGTAAGCCTCGAGTGCTTCGCCGGCTCCTGCCACTGCATCCACCAAATCGAGTTGAAATTTCTGGTTCCCCAATTCCAGGTTTTGATGCTGTGAATGAATATCAATTAGCTTCAACCCAAGATCACGTAGTGTTTTCAGGTTTACCGGGGTATCGTTTATAAAAGCTCTCGACTTTCCGGCGGGTGTTATTTCTCTTCTCAGAATAGTGAGATCGTCGTAATCCAGGTCATTCTCTTCAAAAAATGCCTTCAGTTGGTAGTTCTTTACCTCAAATTGGCCTTCCACCACGCACTTTTCTTCCTTTTCCTTTAACACCGATAAATCGGCCCGATTGCCAATGATCAATCCAAGTGCGCCCAAAATAATGGATTTACCTGCACCGGTCTCCCCGGTAACAGTATTCAGGTTTTTACTAAAATCAACCTGTAATTCCTGTATCAAAGCATAATTGGATATGTATAACCTGGCAAGCATGTTCAAATCGTATTTCGGAATAAAAATACCAAAAATCGGACAACTGACTTTTTCTTTTCAGTTATTTCAAAAAAGAATTACAAACGTAAAGATTTAAAGGGTACTTCAGCAAAATCAAAGATCTTCGCTTTCTTTGATCTTTTCGTACTTGCTGCCGTTTGATGGATCCACTTCGTTTAGGATAGCCAACACGCGACTACGTTCGTCGGGAAACGACTTGGAAAAGACATTCACCAGTTCATCGGCTTTGGCGTCAAAAAATATCTGAAGAATGTAAGTAGACGGGCGACGGCGAAACACTTTCTGAATATCGCGCAAGGAATTGGCAATGTTGGCACGTCCCTCTTCCACCCTGTCCGACATGATATCCAGTCCATCGCGGTGATAACTGTACATGCAACTACGGAACGAAGAATAAGATTTATTTAAAATATTCTCGGTTAACCAATAGCGGTTGCGCTCACTTTCAAAGGATTTCCAGCCTCGTTCACGCGCATTTTGCGAGTTGTTGACAATCGACTGGGCTTTCTGAAAAAATTCTGTTCCACCTTCCGCGGAAAACGTATCATAATCAAACCCCAGAATAATGTATGCGTAATACGCCAAAATGTTGGTCAGGTTGTCACGATTCGATGTTTCATTAAATTCAAGCGGCTGAAACTCCACATAATTACAATGAAAATCGTTGTCTTTGATATTCAAAACAGTGGAAGTGTAGCTCGAATTGAATACCGGACGTGTTAGCTGAACAATAATAGAGCCTTTAAACTCGTCAGCAGAAACCTGCTCATCGAGTTGAATAAGTAGGTTACAGCGGATTTTTTCGTCGTAACCATACACATGCTCCGTCCATTTACGGTTGTTCATAAAATCGTAAATATCTGATTGCATGGTCCGGAAAAGGTTTTGGTTGGCCCCCTGAATTCCACGAGCAGAAACCGTAACATTACAACGCAGTTCCTGCGCAAAGGCAGTAAACACCACAAAAGCTGTAATCAATAAGGTACTTGCAATTTTTCTGATCATGTTATCAAGCTTTCAATTCAATAATTTTGTTAACAATATCGCGGGCAACTTCTTTCTTAGACTTTAACTCAAAAACCTCCGGTTTATTGTCCTTGTCCACCAAGGTAATTTTGTTGGTGTCCACTCCAAAACCAGCACCCGAATCATTCAGAGAGTTCAGCACAATAAAATCAAGGTTCTTTTTAGCCAGTTTTTTCTGTGCATTTTCCAGCTCGTTATTAGTCTCGAGCGCAAAGCCCACCAAAAGCTGGTTGTCTTTTTTGAGTTTCCCGAGTTCGGCAGCGATGTCTTTTGTCGGTTCCAATTCGATGGACCAGTTTTCCTTCCCTCTTTTTGTTTTCTGTGCTGCTTTATCCACCGGCGTAAAATCAGCCACGGCAGCACACATCACAGCGCCATCGCAAGCCGCAAACCGGGATACACACTGCTCGTACATTTCCTGTGCCGACTCCACTTTTACCACGTTTATACGGTTGTTGGCAGTGCAAACAGATACAGGTCCGGACACGAGTGTTACTTCAGCCCCCTGATCAGCCAGTTCTTCGGCAATGGCATACCCCATTTTACCTGACGAGTAATTTCCAATAAAGCGAACGGGATCAATTTTCTCGAAAGTAGGCCCGGCAGTTACCAGGAACCTATGATTCAGAAGTTTTTTTTTTGCTGAAAAGTGTTCCACTACCAGCTCCAGAATCTTTCCGGGTTCTTCCATTCTGCCTTTTCCTTCCAGGCCACTGGCCAACTCTCCGGAAGCAGGTTCAACAATGCTGTTCCCGTATTCTTTCAGAATGGAAAGATTGCGTTGCGTAGAAGGATGGGCAAACATATCGAGGTCCATCGCCGGAGCAATAAACACCGGGCACTTGGCCGACAGGTAAGTGGTTACCAGCATGTTGTCAGCAATTCCGTGGGCCATTTTCCCCAAGGTTGAAGCGGTTGCCGGTGCCACCAGCATCAGATCGGCCCACAGACCAAGATCCACGTGGCTGTTCCACGAACCATCGTTGGCACCAAAGAATTCGCTCACCACCGGTTTGTTCGACAATGCAGACAAAGTAACCGGTGTAATAAACTCTTTCCCGGCCGGAGTAATCACGACCTGAACCTCGGCTCCTTCCTTTATTAAAAGCCGAAGAAGTATTGCTGCCTTGTAAGCTGCAATACTTCCCGTAATTCCAAGTATAATATTTTTGCCTTTCAGCCGCATAAGGGCGTGAAATTAAATTCTCTGTTTGTTCTCCCTTGCAGGGTTGCGATGGTAGATTTCACTGTTTTTCAGTTCTTCGAAAGCGATCAATGTTGGTTTTGGCAAACGCTCGTAGAACTTCGAAATTTCAATCTGCTCACGGTTTTCAAAAATCTCTTCCAGATTATCAGTGTAAGAAGCAAACTCCTGAAGTTTTTGGTTCAACTCCTCTTTTAATTCCGAAGAAATCTGGTTTGCTCTTTTAGCCAATACCATCACTGTTTCGTAAATGTTACCTGTTTCCTGTGTCAAAACGTCAAGGTCACGCGAAATAGTCGACGGTGCAGCTTTTGTTTTTTTGTAATCCATTTTCTAATTGATATTAGTTTCTTGTTCTTTATAATTTAACACTTCAGATGCTTTTTCGTAGAATTTATCTACTTCTTTTCGGTATTTACTTTCCGGATACTCGTCGATAAAAGAGAAGTACTCATCCAATGCGTTGGAATAACGTTCCTCCTGTTTATCGACCACACTTTTGTAAGCCAGTAAATACTTCGATTTTAAAAGCATGTATTTTAATTCTTCGCGGTACTTGCTGTCAGGAAATTTTTCCAGACTGTTGTTAAGCGCTACAACCGCGGCTTTGTAAATTTCAAAATCGTAGTACAATTTAGCATTTAAAAACGACTTGTAGGTCAGCTTCTCGGTCAGTTCGTCAATTAAACGGTTTGCCTCTGCCACCCGGTCGCTGTATGGATACAGGTTAATGTACAGTTGCAAGGCATCAATGGCCTCAAGTGTAACCTGCTGGTCGAGGCGTGCCTTTGGCGACATCAGGTACGAACAGTAACCGATCATAAACTGAGATTCCTCGGAGTATTCACTCATCGGAAACTCTTTTACCAACGATTTAAAATAATGCCCCGCCATCAGGTAATCTTTTTGCCCAATCATACACTTGGCATAATAATAGTAAATTTTATCCGCACGGCTTGTTCCGCGGTAAATATTTACCAACTCCCTGAAAAGCGTTCCGGCCCTTACATACTCACCATCATCGTAATACTCAACGGCCTTCTTATATTTAAATTCGTAATCGGTACTTTTTACAATCTTGTTGTAATCTCCGCAAGATGTCAGCAACAGGGTTGCCAATACCAATGATACCCACAAAAATCTCATTTTCATAAACATGGCGCAAAAATATACTTTTTTTAATTAACTGGAACTAAAAGAATATCAAAATTTCATTGTTTGTAACTAATTGAAGCTCACATCTACCCAGTTCATTTTTAACACAATAGAAGTTTAGCTTCGTATTTAGTTTGCGCTAATTTAACATTGTATTGAATGTGGAAGCTAAGCGCTTAGAATTATTTAACACATTTGCTGAGATTTTAAAAAAGTTTACATTTGCACCCTTGTAATCGAACTTTTAATAACGAATTATCATGGATATTTTCGCAAAATTCAGAAACAATAAAGGTGACATTGGTAAGTGGATGGACCAAATTCACGGTTATTTTGCTTTCCCAAAGCTGGAAGGTGAAATTGCAGCCAGAATGAACTTCCGGGGAAAAGAAGTTTTAACCTGGAGTTTGAACAACTACCTGGGACTGGCGAACCACCCTGAAGTAAGAAAAGCGGATGCCGAAGCTGCTGCCCAATATGGGATGGCGTACCCGATGGGAGCTCGAATGATGTCGGGGCAAACCGTAAAACACGAGCAGTTGGAACGTGAATTGGCCGCATTTGTGGGCAAGCCGGATGCCTTCCTTTTGAACTACGGTTACCAGGGAATGGTTTCTGCCATTGATGTCCTTGCCAGCCGAAAAGACGTGATCGTTTACGATTCGGAGTCACATGCCTGTATTATGGATGGTGTTTTTCTGCACAAAGCAAAAGGCGGAAAAAGCTTTGTTTACCAGCACAACAACATGGAGAAGCTGCGTAAAATGCTGACCTTTGCCACTAAACGGGCGGCAGAATCAGGCGGCGGTATCCTGGTTATTACCGAAGGTGTGTTTGGGATGACCGGACAGGTTGGTAAACTCGACGAAATTGTAGCCCTGAAAAAAGAGTTCGATTTCCGTTTGTTTGTTGACGACGCACACGGTTTTGGAACAATGGGACCGACAGGTGCCGGTTCGGGCGAACATTTTGGAGTACAGGATGGCATCGACCTATATTTCGGAACCTTTGCCAAAGCTATGGCCGGTATTGGTGGCTTTATTGCCTGCGAAACCGACATTTGCTACATTTTACGTTACAACATGCGCTCGCAAACTTTTGCCAAGTCGTTGCCAATGGCTATGACAATGGGTGCGCTGAAACGTTTGGATATGATCCGTACGATGCCTGAGTTGCGCGAAAAACTGTGGACAGTTGTAAACGCACTGCAAAACGGGTTAAAAGAAGCCGGTTTCGATTTGGGCAAAACAAATACCCAGGTTACCCCGGTTTATATGAAAGGTGGCGAGGAAGAAGCTACTCAAATGATCTACGACCTGCGTGAGAATTACGGAATCTTCTGCTCAATTGTGGTTTACCCGGTAATTCCTAAAGGCGAGATCTTGCTGCGTTTAATTCCAACAGCCATGCATACGCTGGAAGATGTTGAATTGACACTGGCAGCTTTTAAAGAAACCAGAAAGAAATTGTTGGCAGGCGAATACCGCACCGGTAAAATTGCCAAAGTGGAAGTTGATATGTAATCAATCAAAACAACAACATACAAAAGGGAGCTCATGGCTCCCTTTTTTTATAAAAGTCAAATCCGTTCCGGTAATACATTCATCCCCATCCTCATTTCCTTCCCTGCGAGCAAGGAAGGACGATTGGCAAGTATTTCAAAACAAATCAAAATCAAAAATCTATAGTTGTATAGGGGTGGTTTTCTCAATCGGTTTTAAATCTATTTTCCGGAATTCCACTTCCGATCCTTCCGCCTGAACCGCGATTTGTCCTTTTTGTGCGGTACAGTTGTAACCGTAATTAACCAGGTCGTTGTTCACCCAAACTTTGCTGGTATCTGCCACGCATTCAATTACCATGTGGTTCCATTCCCCTACCGGATTCTCAGAACCGTCGGTAAGATTTAAAATCCGCCGTTTTTTACCTTCGGTTATTCCCCAGCTTTCTTCAAGGCCGCGTCGTTCAATCATGTCGGGGACGGTAACATCTTCTACAATGCACCAAAAATCGCCCGCCTGACCATCCTGCATTTGCACTTCCAGCGATTTCGGAAACATCTGGTACAGTGCCCGCGGTGTTGATGCATGCACCAAAACGCCACAGTTTCCAGGCGTTCCGGCAAAACGATATTCCACGTCCAAACGGTAATTACTGTAAACTGAATCGGTGATCAAATGCCCGCGCGGATCGCCCATGCTCACTAACAACGAATCCCGAACAATAAAGGATTTCACAGTATCCGGATTTTGATCGGCAGCCGGAACATCGGCGTGCCATCCCGAAAGATCGTTCCCGTTAAAAAGGTGAACGGTTGGATCTTTAGGTTCCGATTTTTTTGAAAGATTACATGCCGTAAACAAAACGGTTATTAACAAAAGGGAAAAAGGTGCTCTCATAATAGGTAGGTGTTAAGTTATTCTCTGTATTATTTTACAAACATGTCGGCCCAGCGAATGTACTGCTCCCAGTCGTAGTCCTTTACATTGTGCTCTCCGGTTCGGATATGATAGGAGACAGTATTTAAAAGCGGCTGGTTTACCGGCGGCATTTCCTGCTGCGAAATTCCTTTTTTCCCGTACAATTCAAACACGGGTGTGGCATAGAGCGCAGAAAGAAATTCGCCCTTCGGATCGGCCCAGCGGTCTTCTTCGGCACTGGCCACATACACCGGACGGGGAGCGATCAAGGCGATCAACTCGTGCTGGTCTACCGGCAAAGTTTGTTCGTTGTTGCTATAATTCTTGAAGTTGTTGCAAAACCAGTGCGGGAAACTGCGGTTAATACGCGCAATGGTTTCTCCAAACCGACGCTTGGAAAGAGCTGCTCCCCCGCAACCCGAGTTATTGGAAATAACAGCGGCAAAACGCTGGTCGGTAGCTCCCGCCCATAAAGCCGTTTTTCCCAAACGCGAATGCCCAAACACAATCACTTTCGAAGCATCCACGTCTGCATCCGTTTCCAAATAATCCAGGGCTCTTCCCAGTCCCCACGACCAGGCAGCAATTGCCCCCCATTCGTTATTGGCAGGCTGTTCCTGATCGTCGACATAAAAGAACGGGTGAATACCATCGGTCATATCGTTTTTATCGGGATCCACTTCACCATAATAAATCACGGCAAGCCCGTAACCGGCTTCCACGATTTTCTCGACCGGCCAACGGTCGCAACGTACTCCCCTCGATTGCTCCGTCAACTGATTGTTGATGATTCCCAGCGAAGGTTTATCGGCCACCCAGGCTTCCGAAATAACAATCTCCGGATCTTTGGTGATGGTATGATTTCCAAGAAAGTCGTACGCTAAAAACACCGGGGCTTTTTCCACATTTCTGGGCAAATAAATGAGCATCGTGCAATCGAGCGTATGATTGTCCTTTTTAAAGGACAGAACCACCTGTTTGCGGTGTGCTTTTCCATTCAATGCGCTTTCACTCTCTTCAATCAAATGAACATCATCGATTTTCAGCTCACCGGGAACTTCACCGTAAAAATTTTCGGTAAAAAAGTGGAGCAACTCGGGTCGTCGCTTCTTTTCCCATTGTTTTACATTTTTGATTTTTTTCCCGTTAAAAGTTACCAAAGGATCGGGCAACTTAAACGCAGGAACTTTACTTTCGTCATAATTGGCTTCAGCTTGTGCTATGCCCCAGACTGGAAACAAAAGAATTAAAACAAATGCTGAAATCAGGATCTTCATTTTTGAGTATTTAATTGGTCGTAGTTGGCTAAAATACTTCTTTATGTTTATTTCAACAAATGACCAAAAGATACATTGAAAGCAAGAATAAAAATGGAAACCTCAGTTCTTTCTGAGCATTTTTCCTTCTTTCAGATACTCTTTCTCTACCCCTTTCAGAAGATCCTCCAGTTGAAGTTGCCGGTTGTCTTTTCGCAGGGTTTGCAGCCCGGCATACTGAATAACATTAACGATATTGGCGCCCGATAATTCGTACAAACGCGCCAGTTCTTTTACCTGAATTTCTTTTTCAAGCTTTTTTGAATCCGGCAGATAGTTTTCCCATAAGCGGCGACGCTCTTCGACTCCGGGATTATCGAATTCCACAAACGTATTAAAACGGCGGGTAAACGACGGGTCAATATTGGCTTTCATGTTGGTAGCCAAAATAACCAGCCCCTCGTGCGATTCGATTCGCTGAAGCAAATAAGAAACCTCCTGGTTCGCATATTTGTCGTGCGCATCCCTAACGTTAGTGCGTTTCCCGAAAATCGAATCGGCCTCATCAAAAAACAGAATCCAGTCTTTGTTGGCTGCCTTGTCAAACAACTTCGAAAGATTCTTTTCGGTTTCACCAATGTACTTCGACACCACCATTGACAAGTCTATCCTGAAAACATCCCGACCCGTGTATTTTCCGAGCAGGCAAGCTGTCATTGTTTTTCCGGTTCCTGGTGGCCCGTGAAACAAAACCCGGTATCCGGGCTTTACCTTTCCGTGAAGTTTCCAGTCTTGCATCAACCTGGCATTGAATTTTAGCCAGGTTTCAATCTCCCGAATATCCTCAATTGTTTTTTCATGCAAAACCAAGTCCTTCCATTCCAAATCAGTAGTAATCAACTGTGCCGGAAAATCGCTGCTCAGCTTTGGTTTCGAGATTTTACCGGCAATAAAAAGATCTACATACTCGTCATCCATAATCAGGCGACCGCTCATTTTGGGTTCTCCCATCGGAACCTGATCCAGGAAAAGTACATTCTTCCGCGCAAACAGGTGATCCTCTTCAAACATCCGGATCATTGCGGCTCTTTTTGCCAGGTCTTTTCCGGCCAGCAGGTATAGAACCGTTTCACCGGTTGGAATGATTCCCCGGTGATTTTTACCTTTTACTCCGCCAAACTCCGGAAACTCGCCACCGTTGGGAAGATATGCCCCTACTACTCCCGAAATAAATCCGGGCGATAAGTGTGGCATGAGCGCCATACACAGACAAAAAATTTCTTCGCTGCTTAACTTATTTTCAGCGATGAACTTCCCTAAAGTTGTATCCGTAGCATACGAAAAATCCGGGATTACAGAACTTGAATTAGCATCTTTTTTGAAATCCTGGTTTAGCCGGTGCTGAATTCCCAGCCGGACAAAAGCAAACACTTGCTGATAAATACTCTCCATTTTATTTGTTGCCGATACATGCATACTCTATTTTTCCTCACCCTTTATCAAAGTAAGATATTTGGCCGCCTTATTATTCCCGGGATCCCGTTGTAAAACCTCATCGATCAATTCCTTAGCTTCTCCGGTTTGCTGAAGCGACAACAACACCGAAGCCTTGTCCAAACGAAACTTTATACTTTCGGGGTTCATTTTCAGAAGAAAGTCGAATTCTTCCAAAGCCTTTTCATGCTCTCCGGCCGCCAGCATGGTTATCGCCAGGTAATGACGCGTAGCCAGATTATCAGGAGAGAGCCCAAGGCTGTTGCGAAAAGCCAGCAGCGCCAGGCCGTAATTCTTCAGGTTCAATTCGCAAATCCCGATCTGATGATAAACCGTGGCAGCTTCTTTCTGGTCTGTTAAATTTGAAAGAATGCCCAATGCTTCCTCAAACTGCCCCATTGCCATTTTGTTTCCGGCCAGGTTTATCTTGTATTGGGTTTCGTTGGTTTGCATGATCAGGCTGAACCAAACATCAGCAGCTTTCGAAAACAATCGTTGCGCTTCATAAAAACGGGCCATACTAATTTTGGCTTTCACGTTTTTGGCATCCAGCTCGCAGGCTTTTATATAATTTTTTTCAGCCACCGCCCATTTCTTCAAAAATACCTGCACATTGGCAAGATTGAGAAAATAGGAAGATCTGGGATTTGCCTCAATCGCCTCTTCAAAACTTTTTTCGGCATCCTTGTATTGTTTTTGCTGGTGATACAACAATCCCAGGTTATTCAATGCTGTGGCATTGTGTTCATCTATTTCCAGCACTTTGTTATATGAATCTTCCGCTTCTTTAAACCGCTGGTTTAGAAAGTGTGAAACTCCCTGGTTATTTAATTCAATTAGTTTGTCCATATCTAAATCATTAATCAAACATATCATCTTTTACGTCGCGCGCCAGTCCTTTCGCCATGTCAATCACATCCAGGTCGGGATAGATCACTTCAATATCGTCGAATGAAATATCAAAAGGCTGATCTTCCTGGTAATGAACCGGGAACACCAGTCCAAACTGAATATCGGGTCCCCAGCTAAACGAGGCAAGGTTGTATCGCCAGGTTTCGGAAATAGAGAACCAGCCAATCCCAAGGCTGGCGCGGGCAAAGGCATTGACGTCGAACACAAACTTTGGATTTACCGTGATTCGTCCTTCCGCATCGAGTACCACTCCTGTTTGCGGACTCCACGATAAATCAACCATGGCCGATGCTTCGCCTTCCAGACCAAGTGTTCCGGCCAGTTCGATGCCACCCGACAAACTGGCGATGGCAATGCTAACTCCCAGTCCAAGATCGCCACGAAGTGTAAGTCCGGCATCCGCAGGAATGGCAAACTCGCCGTGACCATGAATTTCTGTTTCATCTTCCCGGTCCGGATTGTAGGTAACCTCGGCATACACTTCGCGCAACTGCCCCGGACCAAAACCAGCGGAGAAATCGAGTCCGCCACTTATTTGTGCTACCAAACCAATACTACGAGGTCCGAGTGGAATGGCAAAAATCGGAATCTCAACCGTTGGCACTGTAAACAGGCTTCTGCGGAATTCGCGCCGGTCAAAAACATCCACCGCACTGGGCAAACCAATTCGGCCGGTTACTTCCATCTCGCCGTTGGGCAAAAACTGAACACCGGCAGTTGCTTCCAGCCATGGCGTAAGTTGCAGCGTGAGATCGCCGCCACCGTAAACCCGCATGGTATCATCCGGCTCTCCGGTTGGCTGACCGTCTTCACCAATGGTCCGGTTGGTAGCTCCCACCCGTATATTTCCGCTGAGCATTCCACGTTCGTAGGCTGCCTGTCCTTCAATGGTTAGTGCGCCATTCTCGTAACTAACGGTCAGCGTTGAATCAATTCCGGGAATATCAGGTTGTGCTGTTCCGGAAATCATAATATCATAACCTTCTGCTCCTTCCTGCTTGCCCACGCGAGCAGACACTGTCCCGCCCTGTATACCTGGGATTTCAGAACTCAGGTTAAAATCGCCGGAAATCGAAAAGCCTTCATCACCATAGTTGATCGACAAGGTTCCCTGTTCAATTCCAGGAATATCGAGTTCGGCATCACCGGTGGCAGATAGCCCCGATTCTTCCGAGAAATCAACGCTTATAGTGGCTGTTTTTACTCCCGGCACTTTGTTTCGGGGAATCGTCAAGGTACCGCCAATACTCCACAAACCATTTTCATAAGCCATTCTGGCACTGGCCTCACTCCGACCAAAAAGTCGTTCGTCGAAAGTAATATCGCCTCGCAGTCTCAAGCCATTCTCCTGGTTAAAACCAGCTTCAATGGCACCGCTTCCGATCGGGTCCATCTGAAATTCAATACTTCCATCTACTCCAAATCCGTCAACGGTACTGTAACCAACCGACAAACTGGAACTATCAATGCTTAATCCCGGAACCGGAATATTCAGATCGGAAGGAGAATACTCGGCTGCAAAATAGGCCTCTGTTCCCCGCACTCCAACCACCAATTCGGCTCCTCGTAAAAATTCAATAGAAGGTGTCAGTCTTCCTTCAGCAAAAAAACCATCCTCGTTAATTCCAAATTCGCCGGATAGCTCGATGGGACTCAGGTATTCAAAATCCATCCCCATTGATGGTACATCGCCGACTTTCCCGGCATACTGGCTAGTCGATTTTTTTACAGAAATAGTAAAAGGTCCTTCCGGGGCATTAAAATCAGATGGAAGATCCCAATTTGCGGTAATTTGCCCCATGGGCAGATCAGCGGCAATTGCATCATAACCGGAATTGAGTGAAATGTTTGAGATTTTCATACCGGCCACCGCTTTGCTTTTGGCATTATCGGGTCCTAACTGAATCGATAAACTGTTTTCTTCGTGCGGAAATAATTCCATCAAGTAGCCGTTGTCGGGAGTCATCAAGGCAAATTCATTAGGCGATCCCGGTTCGCCGATATTTCCCAAATCCTCCAAATCGTTCAAATGCAAGCCCTGCTCAATTTCTTCCCGGGTCCAATACTGGCTCTCTCCTCCTTGTCCGGCAAAATCACCTTGCCCAAGCTCCACCTGTTCAAAATTAATGGTGTTGGCCGCCATGTAGGTTTCCGCATCGGATTGAGTATTCGATTCACCGGAAGCTTCCAGATAATTTCGGACAATAGCCACAATGTTCGACTTGGTTTTTGCCCCCGCAGCAGCATTGGAGCTTTTATCGAGCAGCTCCATGTTTTCAATTTCATTGGGCGTGGTTGAATTAGGCCAGCCTCCGGTTTGAAGTTCAACAATGTGGTCAACTTCCAATGTATCTTTAAGCACCCGGCCGCGTTTGTCCCAGTTGGCGATGGTGAGCTTCTTTAGCAAAGTCGCCCGCCGTCCCCGTATTTCTTTATCTCCCGGAGTTTTTATCTTTTTAACACCGGAAAACTCTTCATGAAGTCCGAGTCTCTCCGTGTTTTGCATCTTATCCCAGAAATGATTTTTCCAGACGCTGATTTGATTTGGTCTTCCCCGGCTGTAGCCCTGAAAACGCTTCAATTTTCCCTGCGATGCCCAGGTTTGATAGAGCGATAAATGCCGGGCTTTTACTGCCGGGAGGTAAAATTTCTTTAGTATATCTTCCGGGTTTTCAGCTGTTGTATCGTTTTCCTGCTTCTGAATCATTTGGCGTTGAACAGAAGCTCCTTGCTGAACCGTGTGCGTCAGCTCGTGCGCCAGCAGATGTTTTCCCAATTCGGTTCCCGGGTTATAGTTTCCTTCGTTGAAGTAAATGTCGTTGCCGTGTGTAAAAGCTTGTGCATTGAGGTTTTCACTCATTTGCACCGCATCGCTTCCGGTGTGAATCCTCACATTGCCAAAATCCGCCCCGAAACCCGATTCCATCTCACTTTTTGTATCGCCGCTCATCGGACTTCCGCCGCCCTTTGAGGCATCAAGAGATGATTCCACGGAACTTGCGTCGTTGGGAGAATCCGACCTAGTTTGCAGCTCTGGTTCTTCTTCAGGAATATCGGTACTTTTTTGAACCACTGATTCAGTTTGAAGCACATCTTCCTCTTCCGGTTCTTTTACTTGTTCTTCTTCAGCCGAACCGATTGAGTTGGCCTGTAAAGCGGGAATGGATGAAACAAAATTGTTGTCAACCGAGTTCTGAACCAGCAAATCGTTTTGCCTGTCTTCCGCTTTCATTTGCACCTCTTCTTCTTCCGATCTTTCAGCGCTTGTTCCCGCACCAAAAAATCCCCCGGAGGAATTCAGCGACTTGGCATTTACACTTTCGGAGGCAGAAAAAAAAGTGTCCTGAGAAGTGTTTTGTGCCCTGCCTTGCTGTACAATCTGATCGGCCATCTGATCAGCTTCCACTTCGTACTTGTCTCCCGGTTGTCCAACCTTTAAACTTGGCTGAATAAAAGGCTCGTTCCGGTTTGCAGCGGAAGAGTGAGTACTACTTTTTTGTGCCGATTTTGATTCGTACATAAATCATTGGTTCCTTTTATCAATTCAAAATTTGCCGTTTATATCGTAAAGTTGTTCAGCGTCCTAAAAATAAATGCTCCCGCTTTGGCCACCATAAAACTGCCTCCCGGGGTTACGAAGAACGACTGTGTAACATTGGTAAATACCCTTCCCTGGGCATCCGATTCTCCGTCAATCTTGTATTTGTTTGGGATCACCCACTCGTGATAACCTCTGCTGAACGGTGGATTCCCGCCCCTCCAGGCCGCCTCATCGGTTAGCCCGGTATTCATGTCGTCAAATGGTAAATAATCCGGGTTTGGGTCGTGGTGAAGATCTGCCGCTGAAAACTGGTTAAAATAGCCACTTACACTTGTTGCCGGACCGGGCTCCTCGAACCACTGCGTACGGCCAAAGTTTACGTTCAAGGGATGAACGGTAATAGCAGCTTCCATTGCTGCGCCAAGCGTTCCGACAGGTATGGGTAGAATTGCCGACCGTTCTAAGGTAATTGAGTCGGGTGCTTTGGTTGACATGATCATAGACGCTGAACCTGCCTGATTGGTAAGTGTAATGATGCTGACCATCGGAACAGGCGGAGCTTCCCACACCATGTTCTGTCCCGTATTTAATCCGATAATCCTTCCTCCGGTGACAGTCCAGGTGCCTTCCGTATTTCCGGTAAAGCGAACAAATTCCCCCACTCCCACCAAGGTACGTTCATCGGCTGTTCCGTCGGGTGCGATGCTGATCGTTGAAGAAGTGATGGAAGGAGCTTCTGTGGCCGGAGTTCCGGTGGGCAAAGTTGGCGCTCCCCACGAAAATAATCCGTCAAACGAGGCCATAGTCCGGGCATCGATTATTCCTGTTACAGGCAAAGATGACGAACGCTGAAAGCTTTCCACTGCAGCTTTGGTTTCATTTTTAAAGATCCCGTCAACGCCATACACCGGCAAAGGGAATCCGGCATCCACCAAAGCCTGTTGTATCAATGAAACAGGCTTACCTGTACTTCCATAGCCAAGCGTTCGTTCTCCATCCAAACAGGCTTCCAACCGCAAATTACCACTAAACCGATCCGCAACAAGGTCCCGGTTATCGTCCATCGTAGTTTGCACATTGGCCTTAACAAATCCTTTTTGCTGAATGGTATGCGTAAGTTCGTGTGCCAGCAGGTGTTTACCTTTTTCCGAGTTTGGATCGTATTTTCCTTCGTTGAAATAAATATCGTTGCCATGTGCAAAAGCCTGTGCTCCCATTTGGCGGTTCATGTTTACGGCATCGTGCCCCGTGTGAATCCGAACCTGGCTAAAATCGGCTCCGAAGCCGCTTTCCATTTCAGAGCGAATGTTGTTGTCCATTTTTGATCCGCTTCCCGGACTTGAAGCCAAAGTGCTTTCCACACTTGATGCAAGTTGAGCACTGCCCTCTGCTTTTGGCATTATTTCTTCTTCCTCTTCCTCCGGCTGCATTTGCAACTCCTCCTCTTCTTCCTCAGCCTGACCTTGTATCGCCTCCTCTTCCTCTTGCATCTGCAATTCTTCGCCTTCCTCTTTGGCCTGAACCGGTTCCTCCTCTTCTTCTGCCTGCGCCTGAACCGGTTCCTCCTCTTCCTGCAGTTTTGGTTGTGCGATTTCCTCCTCTTCTTCCTTTGGCTGGCGTTGTGCAATGCCAACGTCTTCCATTTCCTGCTGAACAAGCGGTGTTATTCCTTCTGAAATACTTTCTCCGGTATTCCTGAATCCATTGCTATCCAATCCGTTTAACGAGCTATCCGGTACATTTTGATTAACGACCGCATCTGCCGCACGATCCGCTTCCTGTTCAAAACGATCTCCTGGCTGGCCTACCGTAAGTTTGGCCTGTGCCGGAAAAAAAGATGACTCCCCGGATTGTGAAAACAGCGGAGAATGATTTCTTCGGCCACTGTAATTCGATCTGTAAATTCTGTTTCCTCTTCTCATAGCTTACCACTCAACAAATAACAATTGCTCTCTCCACGGTAATTTTACGATGGACACGCCCCACGGCAGTTTGTCCAGCAAAATATCCTGTGCTTTGCGTTCCACAATCAGCTTGAAATGCTGATTCGTCCGAACCAGTTTTCCATCCCGCTGGAAAAACATCTCGCGCATTCCTTCCACCGAAGTATTTTTTAGTGCTTTCCAGTTGTCCACAAGCTGTTGCAACATTTCATTGGCTTCGTTTTTTATTTCCGGCGTTAGCAAACTATAAGCGGGAACGGGTGTTCCCAGTGGAATTCCGCAAAGAAACTTCTCCAGTATCATCTCTTCCTCCCAAAAAGTTTCTGCACCGGTGGCACAAAAATGTACCGCCTGCAAAGCCAGCATCCGGTATTCTTGTTTGATTTTGCTTTCCTTGTCCAGCCAATCGAAGTGTTCAAAAAAGTAAAGCAAAAAAGGATGAAAAAGAACCTGGCCTGCATTTCGAACGGTGATTTCACCAGCGTCATTTTCGAAAAACAGCGGTTCCTTTTCGTTTTCAGTATGTACTGATCCTTTTGAAATAACGGTTGGGTCATTTTCAACGATTGACCCCTTGCTTTTAGTAGACCCCCTTTTTGTGTGTTCGACCGGGTGATGCCCTTCAAACATCACAGTTTCCTTAAGTTCTTCCTCCCCAATTTGAAAATGCCGACGAACAACATTGTCCTTCAAGTATTTCCCGATTTTTTTATGAATTTCAGTATTTATATCGTCTGAATTTTCTGAAACAGAAATTATTCCCTCTTTCAAAAAAGTACGCAACAGCTGCAAAAATCTACTTCCGAAAATTTCTTTTCCGGAGGACACAGAAACCCATAGTAAATACTCGATGAGTAATTTTTGAGTTGTTGCTGAAAGTGTTTGCAGAAACTTCTCAAACCCGGAGCGATCAGTAAAAACAGGATTAGCGGCATCTATAAAAGAGAGAATCTGCGAGTGAGAAAACTGAAAAACAAAGCGTTTTAATGCACTCTCTTTATTTGCAAAAAGTGAAATCAGCTGAACAGAAAAAGAATTGTCACTTACCAGTTTCTCCCATGTCTTTTCCTCCACCAGCTCCTCCAAATTCGTTCGTTTCCCGTACCAGGGCAAGTAGCCATGCTCCAGAAAAAACAAAAGCGTTTTGCGATTTTTCTGTTCAGGACTTACAAATTCACCCTGCAAACCGGTGCTCGCAATTTTTCCGGTTCCATCCAGTCGCCACCGTTCCCCGTTTGCAGGGACCTTTACACCCAACGACTCGACAATATTTTGCCGAAGGTTCTGCACCAGCTCTTTTTTTACCTGATGACGCTGCTCCCAATTTTCGATTTTCAGGTCAAAAACAAGTTGCTTGTATCGAACGATCTGATTTCCTGCATTCAATTCATCCAACAGACTTTCCAACTCAGGAAATACCTCGTTTTGCAAGAACCCACTGATGTTATCTTTGATCTGGTGGGCTGTCTCTTCGTTCCGAAGATTTACATCCACCAAAACCCTGTTTATAATATGGTTGCCAAATGTTGCCAAATCAGATTAATACATTATCAACTATAAATTTTGTCTGCTCGGCCAGGAAAAGCCGGTCGGCGACTTTTTCTGCATAGTTTTTTATAAAAGCTTTCATTGCTTCACTGAATGAAATCTTACGTTCCTTCAGTTCTTCAAAGTACTGTACTAGCTGGTTGAGCAAGTCGTTCAGAATATCACCAAACGCTTTGAGCGTTTCGTTGCTCTGACAACCCATTACATTGTAGAACAGCCGGATCTGAAGTTCGAACAAGATCATCAGTAGTTTCTGAATTTCGGGCTGCGTGCTCGTTTTAATGATCATGTTGAATGTTTCAAACCAAAGTTTTTCAAACATAACCTGAACCTCGCTGTTGGCTTTTCCGCTCAGGAACTCATCGATCCGGTCGATTACCCCTTTGTTGAAACCACTTGTACCACCATAAATACTTTGTGTTTGAACGAGAATGTTTCCAATCACTCCGGCTTCGTCAGGCTTGGTCGCTAACAGAATTTTCAAGTCCCTGAGAATCGCTGTTTTTGCTTCATCCACACAGTTGCTTACCGGCGGTTCCTCCACATATTTGGTGGTTATTCCAACAGAAGTCCGGCTCACCGGGCAAACTGCTGCTCCCGCAGCTACCTGTGCTATTCGCCATTCAGTCGGACTGTTTGGCGTAAGATTGATCACAATCGGATTAAGATTCGTGGTGCTCTGTGGCGTACCATTGATCGACCAATCGAACTTGTTCGCGTTCTTCGAAGTATTCGAAATAATCAACTGATTGCCGACCTGTTTCGGAGAAATACCGGCCACAGGAGGGGCGAATAATGTAACATTAAAACCAGCGTCTTCGCCGTTTACCAGGAACCCAAAGGTTCCAACGGTAGCGGCAGCCGGGATAAAACTAAATCCTCCCGCATTATTTGGGATCACACCCGGCCCGGAAATTACAACCTGGGCATTTTCGGGACTTACCGCAAATGCGTATTCGTTTTTATCGTTGGCACAATACTCGGTAGCATCCAACTGAACGGCCGGCTTAATTTCTACAAAGGCGATATCGTGTTCAACCGTATATTTGCAAATTCCGTTTGAAGCCGTAACAGTCAGGCTAACGGTCACTTTGTTTTCTTCGTTTACCGGCAATTTGTAGGTATGCGAAGGTGTTGCTTCGCTGGAGGTAGCTCCGTCTCCAAATTCCCACAAATAAGATGCACCTTCAAGGTTCTCACCTGTTACCACAAAACGGTGGGTTGCCTGGTTGGTGGGTTCCTGTGGCACCGAAAAATCGGCCTTTATTCCGGCATAAACTGTTAGAACAGCATCGGTTACCTGGTTATCCACCGTAAATTTAATGGGAACACCTATTTGTGTTGCCGGGAATGCATCAGCAAGGATCACAATTTTGCCGTTTTCAACGCTCACTCCATCCACTGCCGGATTGGGCGCCACTACACCATCTGCCGGGCTGACTTCGTACAAAATCGGCTCCGTATCGGTCAACAGGCAATATTTATCCCGCTCCAAGCGAAGTGTTGCCGGTTGTTTGGCAATGATGAAATTCACCGGAGCACAATCGGAGCAACACATGTAAGGCAATGCAAAGTCTGCAACCACCGTGTTGTCAGGAACCGATGAAGGCGCAATCAAACGATTTAATGATTGAATGTCTTTTATCCTGTTGATGTAGCTTTCGTAATTCAATATTTCCGTTGCACTTTTCAGCACCGTCGATCTCTCGGCAAAAGTCAACTTCTCAGCATTCATTAACTGATTGGAGAGTAAGGATTTTGAAGCAGAAAGATCCACTTTTGAAAAAATGTTTGCATCAGAAACACGATCGATTACAGAACCGGTATCAGTGCTTACTTCCGCATTTTTATACACCAAAACAAAGGTGCCGCCGGGTTCCACACCCGCTTTGTGTTCCAGTCCCGGATGCTGCTCAATAAATTTTGAAAGCTGCAGCCGAAGTAAGATCTGTTCCTTCCGGTTATTGATCTCATCCAAAAGGACTTCCATTTTTTTGCCAGAACAGCAAACCGTAGAAAGCTGGTTAATCAACAAGCCAATAAAAGCACGTAACCCCACCGACAAAGAAGTGGACTGGTACCCGGCTTTTAATTTCTGAACCAGCGCGCATAACTGTGTAAGCGAAAGTTTGTAATCGCGCACCTTAACCGTGTCGACCAAATGAACCGCGAGCGGCATCCGTTGTGTGATGATGTAGGTATGCGCCATCAACTCTACCGATTTGTTGGCTACAAAATCTTTAATATCGGGCACGGCATTCCACTCTTCGGTATTTATTTTCTCCTGAAGCTTTGTTCGTGCACTGGCAATAATATCGTTAGCCGAACCACCTTTGTTTTCGTCGATGGCCGCTTTTAGTTCAACCCCCAGGGTATCTTCCACACTGCTCATGTTATCCGAAATCACAGAACTTCCAGCAACTGCCTGATAGAGCAGTTTTGTTTTGCTCACCGTAGCCTCTTTCAGAAAAGTTGTATTGTAATCAACGCTTCGGTAGTTGGTAGAAATGGAGGCGACTTTCAGATTTGATTTGAGATCGAGTTCCGCCTCTTTTATGTTGGCTCCCGGAACCCGGGTGCTAAAGCCCGAAAAGAAACTGGATACCTGCGCCAAAATACAATCCTGTTCCGAGGTCCAGGCTTTTAACATCACTTTCAGGTCCTCGAACTCGCATTCATAATCGTCGATATCGAGCGTTTCGGTATTGATATTTACTGAAAGTGCCTTTACGTCGAACGAAAGTCCGTATTCTTTTTTCAGGTCGTCCAACTCTTCCAGCACATCGCGGTAATCTTTGCCCTGGTGCCCTTCAATTCTGAGAAAATCAGAAGAATCAGTATTAAAAGCGAGTGGGTTTTGAATTTGTGGTGCAGTAGAAAGGTTCTCCGTGCGATAACTCAGGTTAAATTTCTCCCGGAATATTTTCGTTTTGGAAAAATCCCAGTTTTTCAGAAAAGCCGTACCTACGTTGTAATAAAACGGAATACTGCGTTTGCCCAATTCCGGTAATTTATTCGAAGGCGTTATTTTTATTGCACCGACCTTTATTCCGTAGTTCTTGATCTGCTCCAACAAACGAAGCACCAGCGACTTTACTTTTTCCAATTTATCGCAACTGCTTAAAGCCGGCGAGCGGTAAAAGCCGTGACGCAGGTGTTTGGGAACAGTGTTTATTTCCGAAAGCAATCCCAGCAACAAATGTTTCGGAAAAGCATTCACATCGGGCGAACAAATTTCTTTCAGGCTCAGTAATTCCTGCCTGATTTCATCGTACGTATCCACCAGGTCTTTTAAATAATCGTAGCGATACTGAATATCGAAAGGCGTTTTGTAAGCCGCGAATGTAAACTGTGCCTTCAAACTGTTTAAGGTTGAATTGAGTGTAGCCGGGCTGATTCCGAGCTGCAAAAGTCCGCCAAAATTCTTCACGATTAAACTGATACCATTACTTAGGTTTTTCAGCAAATCGTCGCTGTTGATGGCCGTATGATAAGCGCGTTTCAGTTCTTCGTATTTTGAAGTATTGATCTGGTTCAGTACAACACGTCGCACCGCCACTGAAGGAAGATCAAAATACTGATCGATTTTATTGTGCGCTGAAAAGATAGAATCGTTGGCAGCGATGTATTCTGCATCGGCTTTGGAAACCAGTAACACCCGTAGGCGATTGATCTGTGCAATTCCCTGGTTGTCGCAATCAATGGCAGTACATAAGTCGCCGTCGTCAGCGTATGATTCAAGGTAAAGCAAAACCGCCATTTCATTCAGGTTGGGCAGTTCACTCAAAGGCGAAGAATTTTCAACCGCTGTGGGTAGAATCTCATAAAGATCCATCACAGTAGTGGTAAGTTCTTCGCTACCCACAAGTTTTCGGAAAGGCGCATAAGCAGCCTCGTTATCGTCAAACTTTTTATAATGGGAATAGGTAACTGAATTCTTTACCAGTTTTTTAGGCGAGACTCCCTCCTCTTTCAGTTGCAGTAAATCGCCATCGGTGGTAATTCCAACGCCCTGTGTCAACACAATGTTGGCGCCCGATCGGGAAACCTCAAAACCACAAACGGTGCCTACACCGATCAAAAATGCCCGGGTCAGCCGGTCCTGATCATCGAAATATTCGATAAATTCGTTTAGTTGTACATCCGTGAGTACCTGGTTTTCGACAAATGTATGGTACTTGGTAGTAATTTCTGTTAGTTTCGGTGTCATTGCTTCTGTAATTAAAGGTTTCCAATGTTTGTTCTCCCCAATATGATCCGGCCTTGCAGTGAATCTTCCTCATCGTCGCAATCGATTAACCTGCCAGATGGATAAATGGTGTTTAATTCGGTGATTGACTTTATCAAATTCTTCAATGCTGTTTTGTCCTGTGCCTGCCCGATGTTTGTTTTGGCCAGCAAAAAGGCTTTGTAATCTTTCTCGAAATGAAGCATGTCATTCTTCTCATCTTCAACGCTGCCTTTGCGGTCGCCAATCCAGCAAATCCGGGCAAGAATATGTGCCGGAAGTTCGCGGCGGATAAGCTCTTCCATAAAATTCCGGAAATCCATGTTACTGAAACGGTACGTCCAGCCCGGCAACACAACGGTTACCCGGTACGAATACGGATCGATGGGTTCGCAATTCTCACAGTTGTCGGTGCAAACCGGCATAAATTCGTCTGCTAATCCTTCTTCCGCGGTGACATCCGGACGCAAAAGAATGTGCTCAACGATATACATCCCTTCATCCGTGAAATCGTTTCTCAGGAAGTCGATCAGGCTGATAATGGCATCTTTCAGTTCCTCCTGTGTTTCATAATACAAAAACTGACGGGCGATAATCCGGTCCACGCTGCTGGGATCGGCCTCGGTGTTGATCACGTCAAACGAATACATTCCGCTTTCTGCTTTTTGTATTTCAAAATTCCCTACCTCGTACTCATCACCGATTTCATTCCGAAAAGCTTCTTGGATGGTTTCAGGTGAAGTTTCGATCACTTTCAGAATCGAGAAATACATCTCGTCTTCTGCATACCGGGGCGATTTGTAGTTGACCGTAGCCGACAAAGCCGGGGTTCCGGTTGTATCTTTGATCCGCCATCGATATACTTTTTCTCCCTCGGAATCGATCAAATCGTACACTTCAACAAACGATTCAGAGAGATTGCGGCGGCTGTAATCTTTCATTCCACACAAACGGGCAATTCGTTTTTGAACTCCGGCCACATTTTCGGTATCCCAAAGATCCTCGTTCGCCTGTTCAAAATAGTTAAAAGCACTTCCGCGCCAGTTACTGATTCCCTTGTTTTCGATGTTGTTGTCAGCATCCGTGATTTCGCCGTATTCTGACAGGAAAAGTTGCTTGGTATCCACAATCGACTGATCGGCAAATTTTCCATACAAAGTTTTCATCAGAAAAGCATATTCACTGAATCGCTCGGCAAAACGGGCCAGCAGGTGATCGAGTAAGCGGTTCTTTCGCGCAATATTATCGTCCAGGTCAGCCAACAATTGTTCTGTCAGCAAATCGTCATCCTCCAGGGGATAATCCTGAACGATTTCATGGAAGTTTTTTATGTCGCTAACGGCCTGTGTGAAGTAGGTTTTTGAAAGTTCATTGTTTACCGACAGCAAATCTTTCACCTTACCCAGGTGAGCAAAATAGCTGGCAAAAACCTGGTCAAAAAACAACAAATAAGCTTTCAGTTGTTTGGCTTGTGCCTTTCGGGCAACAGTGGAACGTTTGGGCAAACCAACCGGCCCAATTCCGTAGGTTTCAGGAAAATCATTCTGAATGGTAGTTGTCTCCCCGGTTTGCAGGTACTCTCCTTCAGGTACAAGAATCTCTTTTCCGATTTTGGCCTCCTCCTGCAAAGCTTTTTCCTCTTCCTCAAACGTTGCGAGATAGGCATTAACCGCCTTCTTATTTATGTTGACCGGAAGAACGCCTTTGTAATAAGAAAAAGCACTGAGATGACAACGAACTGGCTTTTTATCGTCCGGAACGCAAACCAGCCATACGTCTTTGTCGCTTGCAGGATTTGCGCAATCGTTGACCGACATGTCTTTGATCAGTTTCACGCCCTCGATGTTCATCACCAGCTGCATCAAATCCGAAAGTCGGACTTCTTTTCTCAGCCGGGCCTTTTCCAGTTCCTGCGAATCGATAAAACCATTTTCCAGAACCGGGCCGGCAAAAATCTGATCCGAGGTATATCCCCTGTCAAACATTTGCTGCAGGGAATAAAACCAGATATCGGGCGACAAATACTTATCGATGGCACGTAAAATCTGCGCATGTACTCTTTCCTCATCCACATCCGCTTCCACTTCAATGCTGGCACAAACCTGCACCGGAAAGGTTGTTACCTCTTCCACTTCCACCAGGTCCTCGCACAAATTGCGGTTTTTATGGTATGTGTCGATGATCTGCTTTTTGATTTCCTCCTTTTTCGCGTCTTCATCTTCAAACTCACTCAAAAACTGCTCGTCAAAATCCACAATAACCCGGTACAATCCATTCAGGATAAATTCATTTTTGTTGTGTTTTTCAAGCCCCGAAAAATCATCCGGATCATACGAGAGCAGATCATGTTTACAATCCACATAAACTGTTTTCTCGTATTTCTTCAGCCAACAATTCTTAACGCCTTCAATGTCGATAAAAAGCTTGCGATAGTCGGCTTCCGTTACAGGTTTCGACGGCAGTATCTGAGTGGCTTTAAAAAATTGATCACTAATAAACCCGCTTCCTGCCGGAGGAGTAAGAATGTTCTCGAGCGGCATACTGATGCGCGCACCAAGATCAGTTATCGCATAACACAGCACCTCCATGATGCTGATGCCCGGATCGTGTTCGTTGTAATCCGTCCATACTTTTCCGGAAAGCTGTTCGATGTATTCCTGTCCTTTCTGTCGCAGGAATGCATAATCCTGATCATCGTGCGATGCCACGTCTTTGGGTATGGTAATATGTTTTGTTAGCTCTGACATTTTTCTGCTGGTTCAATTTCTTTTTTGGAACAGTCGTTTATCAGGTCATCCACAACATGTGCTTTTGAGGACACCAATATGGTTTCGGGGCTTGACGGAACGGCTACTTTTACTTCTTCTTCCGCTCCGGCGATTTTCTGAAAGAGTTTTACATCGCTTACAAAATCCACATAAGGCAGTTTCTCGACATAATTGATCACCACGCTTTTGTGCAGCGACAAACCAAAACGAATTTCGGCGGTGGTATCAAACGCCCACGGCGACAACAGTTTGGTTAAATCCTCTTTCAGTATTTTTTTGTAATAGACATTATCAAAACCGGTATTAAACTGAACCTTTAGCACCACTTTTACTTCCTCGTATTCGGGATTAATAACCACCGTATTTATCAAAGGAGAGTTGAGTTTTTTAAGGTAGTTTTCAATTTTATTCAAGGTGGCTTTACTCACCCGCGGCTGATAAATGTCAAACACATTCTTATTGACTATATCCGGAACAACAACAACGACAACACTTCCAGGTGCCAGGTAACGTGTTTTTCGCTGCATGTTTACAATCTTGGAACAGGTGTGATTCAGGCATTTTACTTTATGAATTTCGGGAAAATTCTGAAGCACCAGGTGTTCGTAATCCCACAATGAAATGGCCCTGTTTTTATGTCGCAATCGTTCGCTGACACGACGGTAGTAATCGGCATCGCTTTCTTCGGGTGTACCTCCAAACGAACTGTAAGGCTGCGATAAGCTTTTTACCTTCGGAATTCTGAAAATCATTTTCGAAATGGTATCTCCCGGCAAACCGTTTTTCAGGTGCGAAAGATCGTTTCCATTATCGGAAAACTCAGCAACCACGGCCTGCGCATGAATTCCGATGGCTTTCGAAACCGCATTGTATTTTTTATGAATCCGGGCCTTCAGCCACATGTAGCCTGCCGGAAGCAAGGTATTGTCATTGGTCGCCTCTTTGGGAACCGTGAATTTCAAAATCCCCGATTTCAGCAAATTATCCGTTTCGTTGACTATAATCGCAGTCGTATCCAACTGTTTCCAGTCGTTGTTACACAACATCCACCATTCCACTTTTTGCTTGCCAACAAAAGATTCTGCCTCCGGATTTTCACTTCCCTCCAAAACCTGAATCAGCAACGAAACGATCTGCTGTTTTTGCGCATTTTCAAGGCCGATGTACAATTCACCGCCTTTGCAATAATTCGGAACCGCCCGCAATTTGGTGGCTTCCTGTTTTGCCACTATTTTATTGGATAACTTGCCGGTAATCGATTCTTTTGCCTGCCCAAACGGATGTTCGTGAAACAATTCAAAGTCCTCGATATCGTAGCTTTCTCCACTGGGTTTCAGTTCAGCTTTTGCGGTATAATCGAGTGTTATTTTTTCAACAAAGGGTGTGTAAGGTTCATTCGGAATCAGTATATTTTTATCTTCACTACTCATCGCCACTGCATACAGTCGCGGGAACATATCGTGAAGGAAAGGCTGAATCAATGACAAGCGGATGGGTCCGGTATTATCATCATCTGATTCTGGGTTGGAAACATCAAAATTCATCGAAAAGGCTCCGTCATCTTCTTTTGTATCAAACAGGGGGATTTCCTTTTTATTGGCTACAAATTCCCAGTCTTCGTTCTGAAAAATCTCAACTGCAGCCGTAAAATCTACGTCAGACGAAATGATCAGGTTGCTAAAATTGAACTTAGCCATTCCGACTACCTTACCTATTCCGGCAGGTGGAGAAGCTGTCAGTGAATCGATGTAAGCTTTGCTAAAAATCTGATTGCTATAATCGAGCGAGGTCATCTGAAATTTGAAACTCTTCCGATAGGCAGCATACCATTCTTTAAAAGTATCCGGTGTGTTTTTCCAGTCAATTTTTACATGAAGATCTCCCCATTTCTTTTTGAATAGTTCGGGATAGTTGATGTTAAACTTTGATTTTTTGACAGGTTGAGTTGTGAAAGGATAAAAAGGCTTGGCGGCATTAATGTCTCCAAAATCGTTCGACAAGGAAAGGCTTTCGATACCCTTCACATAAACGCTGACACTTGCCGAAATCAGTTCTTTGCTAATTAGCTCACGATAGAGCTTGTGCGCATCCGGATCAGCGGTTTTGAACAGTACCCGGCAAACCGGAAAGCTGGCATTGAAATGCTCTGCATGTACTTTTGCATCGTATTTCACCACCGCTTTTTCCTCTTTCGGAACCCGAAACAAAATATTCAGTGTTTTCAGGTCGCCGCTTTTTACACCTGAACTAAATGATACCGGATCTTCGTCCTCTCCTCCTGACTGTGCCAGGATTTCCAAAGGTCCGATCCAACCTTTTTCTCCGGTACAAAACACCTCGAGGTTGGCTTCCAGATCATCGCGGGAAATACTTCCGGAGAGGTTGCTGTCGAACTTCAATTGTATCAAAACATCGCGTTCGCCTTCCTGCAATTCGAGTATTTCGCCCGAAACAGCAAAACCAACTTTTGCATCGACCAATTCGGGATATTCACGCAAATCGGGATCACCATCTTTTGGAGCAGGTTCGAAATACCCAAAAGGCCACCATTTTATTTCTTTATTCGGAAAATCTTCACCCAATCCGTCAAAGGAATTGGCCACTTCCGCCGCCTTTATTTTACTGAAATCATGATCGTTGTAAACACTTTTCAGCTGTGCCACAACGGTTTGATTTGCAATCAGCTCTCCTTTTGTTTGATAGATCAGTTTCTTTCCGGCTGCATCTTTTCCTGCATCCAGTTGTGTTTTTGCTGCAATCTTTTCGTCCACGGCATTTTTTGCCAGTTCAAAAAGAATATGAACCTGATCACCCACAGCGGCCTGCTTTTCAATTTTCAATACCCGGTTGAAATAAAAATCGAGGTGACTTTGCGTAAGGCTGTTAAAATGCTTTTGTGTAACCTCCAGCAGCTTTACAAAGGTTACAAACAAAGCCAGGTGAGGTGTAATTTCCTGCCCTTCTTTCACTTTTGCCAGGAAAGCTTCCAATTCCTCTTTCGAGAAAAAGAAATCCTGCCAGTTTCCGGAAGGCACTTCGTCGTCGTCCACCCCGTAATACTGAAGATGAGCTGCAAAGTTCCAGGCAAACTTCATCCATTCGCTTAAACCAAAATTATTGAGTTTAACCCAAGAAGGATCAAGCGTCTCGCTGAAACGTTGTGTTTGCTCCGTTCCTTCACGCGTTAATAATATGTCTTTTCCGCAACCTGCCATTTAGTGTGTTTTTATAGTTCGGTACCCTCGGTTTTGTAAAACGGGAAAACCATATTTCTTCTTGAATTAGTCGTTCGGATCGTGTAATCGATGTTGATCAGCAGTTGGCCTTCCAATTCATTCACCGGATCAATCGCAATCTTGTTGACATCAATTCGTGGTTCGTGGTAAAGAATAGCCCGTTTTATCAAGTCGATCACGTAGGTTTTCACCGTCAGGTTCAATGGTTTAAACAGCAACTCATCGAGGTTACAACCGTAATCAGGCACCATTATACGTTCGCCCAAACGGGTCGTCAACAAAATGTGCAGACTGCTGTTGATGTCTTCCTCGTCCTGAAGCATTTTCACTACTTTGTTTTCTTTTTGAAATTCAGGCGGAAAGCTCCATCCTGTCCCTAAAAATGAGTGTTGTTTTTCCATTTTTATCCTCCAATCATTACGGCTCCAAATCCGCTTACAATTGTTCCACCATGTGCTGTTGAATCTCCCAATCTTGCTGCGGGCATTCCGCCGATCATTACAGTTCCTGATCCCATAGCTATAGTATCAGGTGGCCCGGTGCAAGTTGCCATGTCTCCTACCCGCGCGGCCGGCTGTCCGCCAATCAGCACTGTTGCGCATCCCGGGGGAAGTATCGGCCCTCCCACATGCGGAACGGTTCCGGTCACCATCGGGCAAACATGCATATCGGTTATTCTTGCTGCTGGTGGCATATCAGTTAATTTTCACCATTGATCCTTTTATCTCTGTAATAGCCGATGATTCCAGGCTGCTGCCCGCTCCACCTTCGGCTTTAAATTGTGCACCCGCCGATAGTTCGAGATTTACATCGCTTTCAATTACCGTATTTGCTGAAGATTTACAATTCAAATCCTTCGCACTTTCGATCTTAATTCCGTTCGCATCCATCTGGATCAGGTTGCCGTTTTCATCCTCCAGTTTTATTCCGCCATCCGCATCGCTGATCACCATTTTATTACCGTTGGGTGTTTCCATGGTCACACTCACATCGTCGTCGTTAAAAATGAAGCGGATTTCACTGCGTGTCACAAAGCCTTTTTCGTTGTTGGCATCTTCCGGCTCCAGCGGAGCAGGATTGGCACTGCTGTTTAGCATCCCAAGAATTACAGGGTCGTTCGGACTTCCATTCAGAAAGCCGATGATTACCTCATCGTCAATTTCTGGCCGGAAAAACGAGCCGCGGTTATTACCGGCATCAAGTGTTGCCACCCGAGCCCAGACGCCTTGTTCGTCGTTATTGATCAGCGGCATCCGCACCAACACCCGGTACTCTCCTTCCGGATCGTCCTGTAACTGTGTTACTTTTCCGATGTGTAGTCCGTGCACAGCTCCGAGCAAGCCCGACGCCGGAAGCTCGTTGATATCCGATTTATCGGTAAACCATTTTGAATCGATGCCAAACTGAGCATCAACAGTCCAGTTTCCTTCCGTCATGTGATGGCGAACAGCTGACACATAGGTTTTCCCGTTAAAGCGATCGCCAACTCCGGCCAGAGCAATGGTTGTATTCGGTTTCACATCAGCAACTCCCTGAAAACGGACGGTTCCCCGGCATTTTGAAAGCTGGTTAAAGAGGTTCCGGGCATCAGCCCAGGCCTGTAACCCGGCATCGCTAAGCCCGCTGCCATCTTTTAACTCCAGTTTCTCCAGATCGATCACTGAAGCCAGTTCATCCGCCGAAATATTACCGTTCAAAGGAACATTCAATGCTGCTGCTTCCCGCTCCCAAACATCCTGATTTGCCACGTCCCAACCAAAGGAGGTAATGTTTCCAAACTGGTTCCGGGCATCAATTTCCGCGTCAAAATGAAGGATGGTAGCACCGTAAACCAGCGTTAGTTTTTCTTCTTGACTGTAATCAGGTGTCACCACCGAGACCTTTCCATCGTCCACAACACAAACCTTGCTGTTGGCCTGCGCGCGTGCGATCATAAAATCCCAGTCACTGACACGGTATTGCACCATTTCAGGATAATCTACCGACGTTGCTTCCACATCCGTTTCCAGATTATGGGCACTAATGATTTCTTCCAGAATATCGCTGTCTTTACTTTCGTAGAAATATTTGCTTTTTCGGCCGATCGTCATTTTCACCGCTTTATCCCTGCACTCGATCACCAGTTGTGCCTTGTCGGATCGGATCGATAAATTATGACGAATAACCATGCCCTTAAAAACGGTTTCCTCATCGGAATGATAACCAACTTTTATTTCGATCTCCTTCCCCGGAACAAAGAATGATTCATTGCTTAAAGCAAAATCCTGAGCCGACGGGTCGCCGTCCAGCAAAACAATCTTTGCCCACGGAATCCGGTTGATCTCCTTTTCAACGGCAATGCTCAGTACCTGGTAGGTTGAAGACAATTCCTCGCCTTCAATCAGTACTTTCCAGGTAACCAGGTCGGCAGACCGTTGTGTTGGTATGACTCTTTGTTCGGGCATATTACGATACTTTTTCTATGGGTGGAAAGAAAATTTGCTGACCAACTTTCAGTTTTCTGAAATTGGTGATCTTGTTCACTTTTGCCACCTCCAGGTAATATTTTGAATCACCGTAAATCCGGAATGTCATCAAGGGCAGTGTATCACCTTCCGTTACAACTCTCACGTGAGTTAAGTCGGGAGAATTATTGTTCTCCAGAGCCACCCTGAGATTGTCCTCGATAAAACCTTTGAACTTGGCTGTGGCTGTGGCACGCAGCGGCGTTCCGTCGGATTTAAACAACTTAAAAGTGATGTCCATTTCGGTGAGCACACCTTTAAACAAAAGTGCCCCCCAAGTGATGATCAGGTAGTTCGGACGGTGTTCGTCGCCATTGTAGTCGAAAACCACTCGTTTGAACTGATCCACATCGTCGGCAATCCCCACTCCCTCGTCAACCGATAAATGATCGTCGGAAGCAGTGGATGGATCCCCGTAGTTTAAAAGAACACCTGTTCGATCAAAAATAAACTCCAGATCCAGGTCTTCGGGCGGTGTGCGGTTATAACGCGGCGCCGACGAACTCGTCCCTGAGGCCTGCTGACTGTTCTGTTCCACCTTATATTTGAAGACGTACTTCTCAGGATTCAACAGGGTACGAAATTCGCCATTGGCTACCTCGTTATTAAACTGCTCATCGCTGTATGCTTTTATCTGAAGTTTTACCAGTTCTCCTGACATCTTACCGCTCCTCCTTTCTATCCAGAATTTCCATTATCTGTTCCACACAGGCTTCAATAATTTCCTCTTTTGAATGGACAGGCGCTGCGGAAGTTGCAGGTTGGCCGGCATCGTTCGACACATTGATTCGAATGTGTAGTTCTTTTATCTCGATCGGCATGATTAAATCACTTTAAAGTAGTTGTAGGTTAATTCCAGCGTTTCAATTGCCAGTTTGCTTTCTTCGGCATTCAGATCAACAAGACTCCATTTCACGGGATACGCATGAACGATACTCCAGCTAACCAGTGGTTCGTGTTTCTCGTTTAACAGTTTTACAATGATCCCGGTGGGTTTAAACTGAAAGTTCTCCACAGCGTCGCGGCACCACTTTATCACTTCCGAATCGACCAGCAAACCTCGCTTTAATACCAGGTTTGGATATTTGGTACGAACCGGGATTTTGTGTTTAAACCGGTTTTCGCCGCCCTCCGCAACTTCTTCCGTATCAATATCAACCGACAAGCCGGTAACCGACTGAAACTGCTGATCTTTGCCATTGGAAGAAATCTCCGGAAACTCAACGCTGAAATGAAATCCTATGGGTGGATAATAGCCTGTCATTCGATCATGGTCAGTTTTTCATGCACAAACTCTGCTGTTTCAATCGCAATTTCGTTTCCATCTGCTTTTAAGTCGGTGGATTGAATTTTTGTGATGTAGGCGTTGATCGCTTTCCAACTTACTACAGGCTCGTGGCTTTCGTTCAAAAGGCTGATCACCAGATCTCCCCTGAACTGCTCGCCCTTTTCCTGGAAATAGACGGTTTTGATCCACTTCTCGTAGAACTCGCGCCCTTTATCCACAAAAGTGCCCCGCTTTAAAGTAATGTTGCTGTATTTTGAAAGACCGGGCTGTTTGGTTTTGTGGTATTCAGCATCGGCGCCCGAACGGTATTCGATCACCTCGGCTTCGAAATCGAGGCCGGAAACCTCTGTGCAATTAAATTCTGTATCACCAAAGCTAACTTTAAAATGAAACTTTGGAATTGGATATGATGTTGCCATAACTATAACATTTAAAGATTATTCGATTATTAAGCTTCCTGCATTTTGTGAGAGAATTTCAAAACGATGAATTCTGCCGGTCTAACGGCAGCCATTCCAATTTCAACGATCATGTAACCGTCCAGAATGTCCTGAGCCGTCATGGTTTCACCCAAACCAACTTTTACGAAATATGCTTTATCAGGTGTTGGTCCTGCGAGTGCACCAGCCTTCCACTGTTTGTTCAGGAAATTATCGATCATCGCCTTTACCTTTACCCAGGTATTGGCGTCGTTGGGTTCAAACACAAAAACACCGGTGGCTTTTTTAACCGATTCTTCCACCATGTTAAAAAACCGGCGAACGGAGATGTAACGCCATTCGTTGTCGTTTCCGGCAAGTGTGCGTGCTCCCCAAATCAAAGTTCCTTTTCCGGTAAATGCGCGAATGGCATTTACCGATTTACCTGCCTCCGTATCAATATTTAAACTTTCCTGCTCTTCTGAAGTAATATTCACAGCGGGACCTTTTACTGCCGAAATGCTGACATTGGCCGGAGCTTTCCATACTCCGCGGTTTTCGTCAACAGCCGCATAAATTCCAACAACTGCTCCACTTGGTGGCAAAACCACACCTTTTTGCTGAATCGCTGATATAATGCCCGAGTAAACCGGATCAATCTGCTGCAGGGTTTCTGTGCGGAACTTCCGTGTGGCGGTCAGTTCTGCGTAGAAACTGTTGATCAGAGCATTCAGCTTGTCGTATACCGCAATGAAATAAGGCGCTGCATTTAATGCTGTACTTGTTGCGGTATAAATATCATTGGCGTCATTAGCCGGAACAGGGAAAATATACGCTGGAAAGTCAGTACCGAAGTCTGCCAGGGTCAGAATTGGATCGTCCCATGTTCCAGCGGGTGAACTTCCGTTATCAGCATCGCTGAAATAAACATATTCGTAGAAAAGTTTTACCAACTTCTGAAAAGGAGTATCTGTGTCGATCGCCTTCGCATGCTGACTGGCGGCCGATTTTGGATCATTGGTATCGTTATCTGTAAACGTTAAGTCGTGAAATGCCTTAAACCGCGCATAAATTACTCCGGCCTGTGCTACCAGTTGCGGACGACTAGTTATTGCCGTTAATGCGGTGGCAGCGGCTTTTGCTGCAATATCTGTATCCAACTGATCAATTATACCAACCAAACCGCTATTAAAGACTGTTTTTACAGGGAAATTATTGTCAGCTCCCTTTTTATAGGTTCCGTTAACAATTGCATCGTAATCAATTTTAAAGGGCAGGGTAGTCTTGATCCAGGGATAGTAGGCTGCACCGTATTTCAGGTAATTCATCCCCACATTGTTCCTGAATTTCAACACCGGGTCAGCGGTTGGAGTCGCTTCCTTGTCACCGTTTACAATATCCATAACAGAGAAACGATCCTGTAATTTATTACACTGCATCAACATGGCAGCATGTACTTCACCGGCACCGGCCTCCGAAAGATGAACGGTTTCCGGAATCACCAGCAGTGTCGGAAGGTCTTCTTTTTCGAGTGTCGCCAGTCCGTTTAACAGCGCCGTTTTTGTATTTGAAATGTTTGCCGGGGCAAACGGATCGGAAGCGTAACTTCCTACCGAAACGATAAAACAATCGCCACCGCCGTTGGCAAAAAACATACGCAGTGAATCGTATAAAAGGAAATCACCGTTTACAACCACCGACTTCACCGAGTTATCAGTTTTCAACTCAATGTTAATGGTTGTCGGATCGGGAGCACCTCCAAAAAAGAACTCGTATTCTTTTAACGAGCCAATTTTTATGGGTTTGAGAATACTTTCGGCATGAAAGTCAACGCCATCAATTACAGCCGATTGGGTGTAGCCGATAAAGGCGGGGATTGCGGTCTCTACCTGAGCGACCGATGGCGGGAATATGGATATCTCTTCCACATAAACGCCGGGTGTTTTGTACGTTGTTGCCATAACTGTTTAATTTTGATTGTTACATATATATTTCTGAGTATATCTTGTTGTCGATGGAATTGGGCTTTACCAACTGTGCATTAGGGTTTGGAAGTTCGTCCCCGTCCAGTTCGATGGATACAAAACCTTTTTCCGTCAACGGCTGAAAATCTTTGGTTATCAACTGTCTTGCACTGCCGTTTTCTTTTTTTACATCGTCTTTGTTTTTTACCTGCTGATCTGTTTCAAAAATGTAGCGCCATACTGTTTTCCGGTTTTCGAAAAGAATTTCAAATACGGGAACAGAGGTCTTGATTTCGTTCGGACCTACAGTGACGTTTAATGGAGCCACATCCGCTTTCATTCGTATTTTTATGAGTCCGAAAAGATTCTTTTTCAGTTCACTCGGAGTGAGTTCCGACTGAATATCTTTCTGTCCGTCGGTAGTAAGAACAAAATTTTCTGACACTACCAGATGATCATCCAGTAGTGGAATAAGAGGAAAAGAAACAGGTTCTGAATCCAGCTTTGTATTGCTAAAGAAAAACAACTTGCCGGCGCTCGAAAACATGAGATTGGTATAGTTAATGAATGTGTGATTTAATGGTTGCAACAAAAAGGTAAGCTCCAATGCATCGTCCAACGAAATCAGTGGAACGACATCATTGCCATCGCTTACCTGTACCCAAATCATGAAGCCGGTATTCGTCAACGAGAAAACCAAATGCTGACCGGCCAGTAAGTTGCGGCTTTTTGCTGTAGGAACGACCAAAAAGAATTTTGAGACTTTGTAGCCGGCAAGTTGTTTTTCTTTATCCGCTTCGCTCATCGAGAAAAAGTCACTGGCTCCTTTATTCAGGAAATACTGGTGAAGAATTCTCACTTCAAAAAGCGGTTTATATTTTATTGAGAATGTCATTTTATTGTAGATTTTCGAGGGTTCCACCAATGTGTGTGATCACTTCTCCGGTTGATAGTTTTTTCTCCCGGTCAATCTGCAAAATCTGGATTTTGTACAGAACCGACGGTAACTGCCGGCCTCCAAGTGTTCCCCAAATATGATTGACCACTTCAAATCCAGGGGTGTACAGATCAACAATGAATTTGAAATAATCCAACACATCAAAAGAGACATTTGCCCGGTTGTAAATGGTATTGGATGAAGTAAAGATCCGTTTCCCCTGAAAAAATTCAAGCGTCCGGGAAACACTGCGCAATGAGTAATCATACGAGTTACAATTGGCACTTACCAAGAGGTAGATGTTCAGATTAACCGGAGGGTTTCTGTATTCCGTTTTATTGTTCACAACGCGAGTGGCCGTCACGTTCTTCATCGTCACCTCTTCTTCTATGTTTAGCAAAGTCAGAATCACTTTTCCATCCAGTTTGTCGGCATCTTTGGAACCCGATTCCCACAAGGCAACATTATCCAGAATAAGCGATACGTTTAGGCCTACTTCATCAAAATATTTTTCAAGCTGTTCTTTTAGAATTTGCAAGGTTTCGTATATCATTATTTATACACGTTAGGGTTTGTAAATTGTAAAACCGAAACACACTAATACTATGTATCCCACAAGGGTTACGTGTAAAATTCTAATGATAAAAGGGCTTTGGCGTCTATCTTCTGTACTAAAATGAATTCTTAAAATGAATTCAAGTGATTTAACAGTTGATGCAATTTACGACAATATCATACACCAGTCAACACTCATATTGATTCTAAATAACAATCAAGCAACAAATGACTGAAAATCAAAACTTTTAAATCAACAAACTTTACTAAAATCAAAATTATTTATACAAAAATCCGCAAAGGTCATTGAAAAATAGATTCTGAATGCCTACATCCGATGTCATTAAAACGTCCTGAGAATTTGATGGAAACAAGGTCTATTTTAACAACACTACTCTTTTTTCCTAAAAACACATAAAGATTATCGATTAAACAATATATGCATAGGCTTTCATTTAAGATATTATTGTCTTAAATTGTATGGATTTTAAATTTTCAATACCACAAATCTTCATGAATAGTAGAAGAAATTTTCTAAAATATGCCGGCCTGGCTCTGGGTACAGCTGCTACAAGTGTTCCTTTTTCAGTAAAAGCATCAAATACAAAAACGAATTCTTACAAAGCTGGAATTCTATTACCCACTTCGTTGAAACATGCTGAATATCCCGAATCGTTTATGAACGGTATAAACCTGGCATTGAGTAGTGTTTCTGCTGAAAGTTGCCGAATTGAGCTGATCATAGAGTCGGTAAAATTTGGCTACCCTTCCCAGGCAACAAGGAAAGCCCAGAAGTTAGTAAATGAAAACCAGGTTGACTTAATTGTAGGGCTTTTGAATACGGAAGTGGCCCAAAGCATCAGTGAAATTACCTCTCCTGCCAAAATACCAACCATCATTGCCAACGCAGGCGAAAACTTCCCTAACGACGAAATGATACACAATCCATACCTGGTTTTTAACACATTGGATCTTTGTCGCAACTCGGCCCTTGCCGGTAAATTTATGGTGGAGAATTTTGGAAAGAAGCTGGCTCTGGTTTCCGGTTTGTACGACAGTGGTTATGACGCCATATACGCATTCCAACACGCCGTTAAAGAGTCAGGCGGAACGATTACAAATGTTTTTATCAATAAACAGGATAAAAAGCAATTCTACGACCACACAATAAAGCAACTGAAGGAAAAGGAAGTGGAAGGTTTATTTCTCCTTATGAACGGAGAGGAAGCCAATACTTTCCTGCAGGCTTATTCCCGCAAAAAAATATCAATCCCGGTAATGACCACTTCGTTTGTTACCGAAGAAAAAGAGTTGCTCCATGCGGGAAATGCACTCAATAACGTTTATCACCTGAGTTCGTGGGTTAAAAACCTGGATAATAAGGAAAACCTACGTTTTGTATCCGCTTACATCGATAAATACGGTGTTGATCCCGATCAGTTTAGTTTATTGGGCTATCAAACAGGACTGATTGCAGAGAGAATCCAAAACAACAAAAGCAAAAATATCACTTCCGGTGATTTCGCCATTGATTCTCCGGTCGGTCAATTAAAAATGGATACCCAAACCGGGATGATTGAAGGCCCGGCTTATTTATGCAGGACATCGCAAGGAATCTTCTCACTACCCGAGAACTTTGTACTCGACAAAATCGAAACGAAAAACACTTTCGTAAACAATCATAATGAAGAAAACATTCATTCAGGCTGGCTTAATCCTTACCTGTTTGTCTAATACAATTAATATTCACCATTAAATCTTTTTAATTATGGAACCATTTATTGGTCAGATTCAAGCTTTTGGATTCAATTTTGCACCACGTGGCTGGGCATTTTGTGATGGACAATTATTACCGATTGCATCGTACACCGCTTTGTTCTCTTTACTGGGGACAACCTTCGGAGGCGATGGACGAAATACTTTTGCCTTGCCTGATTTACGGGGAAGAACCATTGTACATCCCGGCCACGGTCCCGGATTAAGTACAGTTAACTGGGGACAAAAATCCGGAGTAGAGCAAGTGACGCTTACAACCTTGAATATGCCGTCGCACAACCATAACTCTTCGGTTATTGTAAATACCGGATCAGGTGAAGCCTCCAGCCCTACCGGCTACCTTGCCGCTCACGCCGGTGCATATGCAGAAGACCCAACTTCAGGCGCCAACCTGGCAGGAGTGAGCAATTTGAGTGCTGGAGGTAGCCAACCATTCAACATTCGGAATCCATTTGTAGGAATTTACACCTCTATTGCTTTGGTAGGAATTTTTCCTTCAAGAAACTAAGTTTCAGATGAGCATTAAAATAGGCATACTGTTACCCCGGTCGGACATGTTTCCGACCCTGCCCCTTGATTTTCTCAATGGGTTTAGGTTGGCACTTTCTGTCCGGGGTGACAATGCTGAAGCTCCCAAACTATTGATTGAAAGCATTGGAAATGCAACCGGAGATTCTGTTTTAAAAACGGCAGAGAAAATGATACTGCAGGAAAATGTCGATTTGACCATCTCCTTTTGTGGTATCTTCCACCTCCGGGAACTTGTGGAGGCGTTTACTGCCTATAAAAAGAATCTCATTCACATTGATTTTGGAGGCAATATCATAAACCGCGAACATGTTAGTCCGTTTGTCATACACCACTCCTTGAACCTATGGCAATCAGCCTATAGAGCAGGAGAAACAGCGGCCCTCGAAATAGGTAAAAATGCAGCAGTTGCAGCTTCTTTTTACGACGGAGGATATCATCTTGTGGAAAGCTTCGTCCGGGGATTTACCGCCAAAGGAGGAACGATCATCTTTCCCTATGTGGCTCCCTTCGATTATAAATCAGAATCTTATCAAAATTTAGTTGACGGACTTCAGTACCACAAACCTGATTTTGTGTACTCTCTTTTTACCCACAAAGAAGGACAAAAGGTGTTAAAAGTCCTTTCTGAAAAATTGGGAAATAAGGACCTGCCCTTTATCTGGTCTCCATTGATTGACCTCCGCGATGAAGTTTCGAAAGATTATGCCTTAAAAAGGATTCTTTCCTTCTCTACCTGGAATTTTAATTCGGACGAACCGGAAATGCAAAGTTTCCAAAATGCCCACACAAAGAAATTCAGTTGCCCCCCCAACCTAATCAATCTATTGGGATATGAAGCGGCTTTAACCGTTTTAAATTCAGTCGACAGCAGCGGAAAACTTCCTCCAGAACTTGGAGCCTTCTCATCCGGGCTGTTAACCAGAGGCCCCCGGGGAGAATTGACCTATAATTCATACCATGAATCTCAGACGCCTGCACATTTCGTACAGCAATACGATTTTACAGAGCAGCCATACTCTCGTACAGTCATAAAAACACTTGCCTTAAATGGTGAAGAAAAACTGTACGAACAATTTAAAGACCTCCCTGTTTCCGGGTGGCAAAATCCCTACATCATAACTTAAAACATTTCGCATGAAAACATTTACGTTCATTCTTTCTTTAATACTAATGGTTTCAGCACAATCGCTTTTTGCTCAAAAGGTTGTTGTGATTGGTATGAACCACGAAACTCCTGACGGATTCTCGTTCGTAGCAACAGAAAACATTCCTGTAAATGAAGTAATTTACTTTACGGATAACGAATACAGTGATGCTGCCAATGCTTTTACCTTTAATGGTCAATTAACTGGAGAGGCAGTTGTTGTATTTACAGTGACATCGGCTCTTTCTACCGGCGATGTTGTCTTTGTAAAAGAAGTTTCATCCAACACCTTTACTGTTAGCGGTAGTGGTGGTACCGGAACAGCTATCATCTCAAGTGAACCAGATCAAACTTTCAATATAACTTCCAACGGAGATGGATTATATGCCTATGCAGACAATGACGAGATTCCGACCAATGGTATCACCCAAATCTATTCTGTAATGTACACCGGTTCGGGAGAGACCCCCATCCAAAATGGTGGAGCAATTCCTGCTGGCGAGAATCCTGTTAGTGATTATCCCAATGCTGTTGTTGTGGATGGTTTTCCCAATGATGCAAATGACCTTGCCGGCCCCATAAGAGTAGAATACAAATTTGATCCCGTAGCTGAGAGAAATGCGGTTAGCCAAACGGCCTTGGAAAATCCCAACAACTATTTGAGTTACGCAATTGCTCAGGACCTATCATTAGTTCCATTCACAAACTTTAATTTGTCGGGAGCCAACCCTGTTTTGACTGTTTCTGCATCGCCTGTTTCCGTACTTGAAAACAGTGGCAGTTCAATCACTTATACCTTTACTCTGAGTGAGAATGCAAGCAGTAACATTACTGCAAATTTCAGCGTTGGAGGAATCGCCACCTTAACCACCGATTATACGCAATCCGGGGCTGCATCCTTTAATGCGTCTGCCGGAACCGTAACTATTTCAACAGGAACCAATACTGCATCAATAACAATAACACCGGTTGGAGATGCCGGTCTGGAGCCAGACGAAACTATCGTCCTAACGCTTACCTCCGGAACAGGGTATGATGCCGGAAGTCCTTCATCTGCGAGTGGAACAATTGTAAACGACGACACACAATCTGTTACTCCTTTGGTGGCAATAACCGGAACAAACCAGGAAGATCCGGAAGGCTTTTCCTTCGTGGCTCTCGATAATATTTCAGGTGGAACACTTATTTATTTTACTGAAAATTCATTCAACACAAATACGTTGGCATTTACCGGTACAGAGGCGGTTTTAAGCTGGACTGCACCAGCCGGTGGCGTTCTTCGCGGAGAAGTAATTGTTGTAAAAGAAAATCCGGCAAATACTTTTACTACCAGCAGTAACAGTGGCAACAGTGGCAGTATTTCGCTCATTAGCGGAACAATGTCTTTTGCCACTACTGGAGAAGGTTTTTATGCTTACACCGATGGCGACAGCAACCCTCTAAATGGCGTTACCGAAGTTCATTCGGTGCTGTATACCGGTAATTCTTCCACTTCCGGTGGAAATATACCGGCAGCAGAAGACCCTTCATCAGTTTACACCGGAGCTTTGGTTGTTGATGGATTTGCAGCAACTGCTCCAGGCAGAACAGAGTACGATCCGTCCAAAAGAAATATAACGGTCGACAATGCAAACTTTCAAAACGTAAGCAACTGGCTACATGGACTAAGTAACCAGGATTTGTCAGTTGTACCGTTCAGCAATATCATCATAACAACCGGTTCTCCCAATCCTACTGTAACCCTCGCGGTTTCACCTTCGAATGTAGTGGAAGACGCAGGAGATACACTTTTCTATACTTTTACGATGATTGCGCCCGCTTCAGGAGACATAACCATAAATTTTGACGTTGCAGGAACTGCTAATTTTACGTCAGATTACACGGTTGACGGAGCTGCAACTTTCACGGCGTCTTCAGGTAGTATCGTAATTACAGACGGAACATCTTCTGCTGTTTTGGCGGTTGTTCCGGTGCCCGATTCCGATGTCGAAATTCAGGAGTCTGTTCAACTTACCATTACTTCGGGAACAGGTTACGACGGAGGCTCTCCCAACGATGCAACAGGTACTATTTCAAACGACGATACCAGCGCATCGGATCCCCTGGTGGCCATCACCGGTTTAAACCATGTAGATCCGGATGGCTTCTCATTTGTGGCAGCGCAAGATATCCCCTCCAACACAAAAGTCTATTTTACGGATAATTCGTTCGATAAGAATACCCTGATGTTCTCTTCGGGAGAAGCAGTACTGTCCTGGACCTCACCGGCATCCATTGTACCAGCCGGCCAGGTAATGGTTGTTACCGAAACAAGCCCCGATGTTTTCACGATTACAAGAAGCAACGGTTCTCCTGAGACAGGAAGTATAGTATTGGAGTCAGGAGACCTGGCACTGGCGACCGACGGAGAAACCTTTTATGCCTACAAGGATAACGACAATGATCCTACGAACGGAGTGGAAGATATTTATTCGGTTTTATATACAGGCGTGGTTTCTTCATCCGGTGGAACAATTCCAACTTCTGAGGATCCCTCCGGAATATACATACAGGCACTGGTAGTTGATGGTTTTGCGGCTACAGCACCCAACCGGACCGAATATGATCCGACAAAAAGAAACGTATTGGTGGATGATGCCAATTTTCAAGACCTCAGTAACTGGCTGTATGCTCAAACCAACCAAACGTTATCAACAGTGCCTTTCGACAGTTTGGATATTGTGATCGATTACAACACCGATCCGTTAATAACAGGCCTGCCAACCGACGTTACGGTAACGGAAGATGTTGCAAGCAATGTTGATCTTTCTGCGGCGCTCTTCACGGATGATGCCGGAGACAGTACGGTTATGTTGACTTTAACCGTTGGAAAAGGAACGCTGACTGCCAGCTCAGGAGGAGGCGTCACGGTGAATGGATCAGGAACATTAGTCCTCGAATTAACCGGAACTCCAGTCAACATTGATACCTATTTGAATACGGCATCAAACATAAAATACACCGGAGAGCTGAATGATTATGGTGACAATGCCACTACCCTTTCGCTGGTTGCCAACGATAGTGGAAATACCGGTCTTGGTGGAGGCTCTGACGTTGATTTGGGAACGGTTAATATCGATATTACCGCAGTAAATGATGCACCTGTCGTAACAACTTCACCCAGTATCTCTACATTTACAGAAGGAGGCAGTGCTGTAGTAATTGATAGTTTCATTACTGTAACCGATGTTGACAATATGACGCTCGCGTCAGCATTAATTTTTATCTCCGCAAATTTCCAAAATGGAAATGACTTTCTTTCATTTGCCAATACAAGCGGAATGGGAAATATTACGGGCAGTTATAACTCTGTCAACGGCGCCCTTTCGTTAACATCATCAGGTGCAACTGCTACTTTAACCGAATGGGAAACTGCGCTAAGAGCGGTAAAATACGGCAACAATTCAGATACACCTGATGCAAGCGGTGCGAATCGTACAATCAGTTTTACGGTGGGCGATGGAAGCACAGCAGCCCTGGTGGTAACCCACACTGTTAACATCCAAGCAGTGAATGATGATCCAACCGCCACAGGATTCCCTGCCAGTATTAGCGCCATTGAAGATATACGGACTACCTCAATTGATTTATCATCGGTAACCCTCTATGATGTGGATGCAGGAAATTCAAACCTTACCTTAATCATTTCGGCAGATAACGGAACACTGACAATTGCTGCCTTTACCGGTATCGTCCAGTACGTCGGAAATTTTATGGATACGATAAAACTAACAGGCCCCATATCGGTATTAAATGATTATATCGATTTAATTACCAACCTTACTTATAAAGGAAATCCGAATGTGAGTGGAACAGCAGCTGATGTTCTTACAATTATGCTGAACGATAACGGTAATACCGGAACAGGCGGTGGAACCAATGTGGTTTTAGGAACAGTAAATGTGGATATCACCCCGGTAAACGACCCGCCTGTAATCGACAGTGTAAACGGAGAATCCTCGGATATCTTCCGGGTTATCGAAGCTCAAAATATTGACTTGTTTGATAATGCGACTGTTTCGGATATTGATTCGTACGATATGAACGGAGGTTTCATCACCATTACCCAAAGTAGCGGATCGACAATCGCCAACTGGGGGCTTGACGGTACAACTACCACTTCGGGTGGTGATTCAATAATTTCAGCCGGCGAAACCATTTCAGTGAATGGCACTTCGATTGGAACGGTTCACGCCACCAACGACGGGCAGGGAGGAAATGCACTCGAAATTAACTTTAACAGTGCAAATTCAACCAGTGCAAACATACAAATCTTATTAAGGGCATTAACCTATTCTGCTCCTTCAGGATTTGGTGAACGCATTTTTACATTGACACTTAACGACGCCGACGGAACTGCCAACGGTGGAGATCAGGATACGACCGCCACCTTTACCATCAACGTTGTGCCCAGTGCTCCTGTACTGGCAAACATTGATGGAGACAATGCCCAGATACTGGTGGGTGGAGCGCCAGGCAATATTGATGTTGGAGGAGATGCTACGGTTACTGATATTGATAATAGCAACTTTTTGGGAGGTAATTTATCCATTGTTCAGAATTCAGGGACTGCCAACGGCAGCTTCTCGCTCACAGGTTCGGGTACAACAGGGGTTTCATCAGGAAATATGTCCACAACGGCTGACGGAGCTATTTCCGGTGCTGAAGTTATTTTTGTTGACGGGGTTGCCATTGCTTTCGTTGATGCCATTCTTAACGGACAAAATGGGAAAAATCTCAGTCTTTTTTTCTTCAGCTCCAACGCAACCAGGGAAAGAGTACAGGCGTTGCTTAGAGCTTTGCGTTACACCGTTCCATCGGGGATAGACGACCGCACTTTTACGATTTCTCTTACCGATGCCAGTGTATACGCAGCAACCGGAACTGCTGACATTACCATCTCAGTGCTTGCGCCTGAGATAGATCTCTTCCAGGGAACTACGGCCATTGCCAACGGCGAATCGTTTAGCTTTGGGAACCACCTGGTAAACGCAACCATTGATACAACATTTGAAATCAGAAACAGTGGGCAAGGCGGCTTATTACTTTCTACCCCGTTGAGTCTCACCGGAGCCGATGTATCTCAATTCAGCATACAGTCACAGCCAGCTTCAGATATTGCATCTTCCGGTTCAACTACATTTACGGTTCGGTTTGCCCCCACAACATTCGGCACCAAAAACGTCTCTCTCTCAATTCCGAATAATGACCCGAATGAGGATCCATATATTATTGATATACAAGGATTCGCCACAGACACGACCCCGCCTGAAGTTACTTGCCAGGACATTGGGATTGTGCTCGATGTAAACGGAGAAGCAAGAATCTACCCGGGCTTTGTCAGAAAAGAAGCCTCCGATAACGACGGCATTGCGTCCTACTCGTTGGATATCAACAAATTTGACTGTGCCGATATCGGCCCCAACGACGTGGTATTAAGCGTAAGAGACTTTGCCGGTAACGTGTCGACCTGTACCGCAACCGTAAGCGTTTACGACAACATGGCGCCCGAAGCTATCTGCCAGGACATTGAAATTTCGCTAAACGCCCAGGGCGTGGCAGAAATCGATCCATCGATGATTGACAACGGATCGACTGACGAATGCGGAATCGTTTCGATGATGCTTTCACAAAGCGTGTTTACATCCGCTGATTTGGGAGAAAACACAGTTACACTTACCGTAAGCGATGCCGGCGGCAACGAAGCCTCCTGCGAGGCCAAAGTGCTGGTAAAAGATGAGATTGCCCCGGTGGCAGCATGCACACCGGTCAGCATCTGGCTATCGTCCGATTCGTATGCACTTTCGGATGAAGACGTTTTCATGATTGCCGGTTCAAGTTCTGACAATGCATCTTCGTACGAAAATCTTCAGATTGAAATCACTCCTTCAACCTTTGACTGCTCCAACATTGGCGACACAATTCCGGTAAGCGTCAGCGTTACCGATGAAGCAGGAAACGAATCAACCTGTAACACGATGGTGTATGTGCATTCGGCACTGGAGAATCAAATTGATGATATTGAGATTACTTTGGGTGAAGGACTATGCGAAACAGGCATTGACTATCCTGAAGTTCTTTCACCTGCATCCTGCGCAACACTGACCCAACTCGAAGGATTGGGAGCAGCCGGTTTATTCCCGGTCGGAACAACGCTTGAAAGCTGGGAAGTGATGTACAACAACCAAAAAGACACGGTTTCTTTTTCGGTGATTGTAACTTCTCAAAATGCCAATCCAACCCTTGATCCGATTGCAGATATCGACACCACCGGGCAGGTTCCGGAGTTGACCGTTTCTTTGTCGGGGATTTCTTTTGGTGCCGATTGTGCCGGCCAGGACATCACGGTAATGTCAAGTGGCGTTAACCCGGCAGTGGTTGAAAACATCAGTGTAATGTACACTTCTCCCGATTCTGACGGGCAACTGCTTCTCGGCATCCCGGCTTTGGCCAGCGGAAGCGACACCATTACCGTAACGGTTACTGACAGCGAAGGCGGCTCTGTTTCCCGAACGTTTGTGGTAACCGTCGACGATACCAACCAGGCTCCGGTGGTTCTTACTCCGGTAGCCGATCAGGATGTGATTGCCGACCGAACTTTAAGCGTTTCGTTGAAAGAAACCTTTGGTGATTCGGACAACGATATGCTTTCACTGGAACTATCCGTGGAAGACGGCAGTGCCCTACCCGATTGGATCAGTTTTGCCAACGATACACTGGTGGCTATGCCTGCTATTGCTGATACCGGCTGTGTGACACTGGTTGTTACCGCCACCGATCCTTCGATGGCGTCGGCAAGCGATACCTTTGTGGTTTGTGCGCTCGACTTCCCGGTAAGTGTGATTGATATCCCAACCGGCGGGCTGAGCCTGAATATGTATCCCAACCCGTCGAAAGGACTGGTTACCCTGGAATTTGACTCCCCGGTAAGCGGTGACATTGAACTGATGGTTAGCGATATGGGCGGAAAACGGATTTTGCAGAAAACCTACCTGGCAGGCGAGCGAATCGACTTTAACCTGTCTGACCAGGTTTCAGGAATGTACCTTGTCAATGTCAGGGCCGAAAATCAGGTATTTGTGCGGAAACTCATTCTGAATAAAAAATAAAATCTCTGAAATAAAAAAACAGGAATCCAAAACGGGTTCCTGTTTTTTTATGCAACAGCTAACCATCTGCCAATATTTACCAAAATCCGGAACAGAAATACCGTCTCAATTCGGAATACAGACATAGATTATTGAGTCATTCCCTGACCACAAAAAACACAAAAAAAATAAAAGACACTATTGTCTTTTATGATTCATATTTTTATATTGTACAATATTTTTTAAACAATAAAAACTATTATAATAAACATAACTTCATGCTTAAAGTGAACTCTCAATATTCAAGGAAGCAAAATACCCAGGCGACACAAACACCCACACATCATTCATAATCAAAATACTAGACATTAAGAATATATAATCCCAAATGGTTCCGAGTGTGGAATTACTTGAAGTTGTATAGGAAAACAAGAACAATAATTATATATAAATTAAATTACATGAAATTAACTTTTACTTCAATTTTCATTTTTTTTGCACTGGCAGGGAACGTACTTGCCGGCACCTATAGTGGCGGTAGCGGAACAGCTTCAGTCCCTTATCAAATAGCGACACTAAACGATTTGCTTGAATTGAGCCAAACCACAGCAGACTGGAGTGCCCACTTTATTCAAACAGCCGACATTAATGCTTCCTCAACTAGTGGATGGAATGGCGGGGCCGGTTTCTCTCCCATTGGTGTTTCAGGATATCCATTTAAAGGAACATACAATGGCAATGGACACACCATCGACAACTTATTTATAAAAAGGAGCACCAGTGGGTATATTGCCTTATTTGGACTCGTGTTTAACCCTGCAGTCCTAACAGACATTCACCTTACCAATGTAAATTTCGAAGGAGAATTCTATGTAGCTGCACTTGCCGGATGGAACGAGGCTACTGTAAGAAACTGTTCTGCATCCGGGAACATAGTTGCCGCCGATTATGTTGCAGGAGGTTTAATAAGCATGAATCTTGGAGATATCTTCAATAGCTATTCCTCTTGTTCAGTCACCAGTTCCAACTACGCAGGAGGCCTGGTTGGAAGTAACAACGGAGACAGTGGCACCGGCTACATTGTTAACTGTTATGCCAGGGGCTCTGTAAGTAGCCCTCAACGCACCGGAGGACTAATTGGTTACATTGTTGGCGGAGAGGTTGAAAATTGCTATTCCACAGCTAGTGTAAATTCCGGCTCTTCTTCCATTGGCGGACTTATAGGGCGTTATTTTAGCGGAACCATTACTAATTCATTTTGGGATATAGAGACGTCAGGGCAGAGCAGCAGTCAAGGCGGCACAGGCAAAACAACCGCTGAGATGAAGACTCTGTCAACGTTCTTAAATGCAGGCTGGGATTTTGAAGTTGAAACCAACAACGGTAGCGAAGATATTTGGGATATTGATAATGCAAGCCAAACGATAAATGATGGTTATCCATTTTTTGACATGCAAAATGGAAGTGCGATCTCAGTATCAACGGTAGTTCCGACAATAACTGTAAGTAATCCCAGCAGTCTGCTTACAGCTGGCAGTCCGGTGAGTTACAACATTGAATACAGTGGTGCGGCTACTGTTAATTTATCAGCTGCAAATATCACACTAAACAAAACCGGTTCTGCTGACGGAACGGTGACGGTAGCTAACAGCACAACCATTTATCCGACCGTAACTATCAGCGATTTAACAGGAATCGGAACATTAGGTATCAGAATTAGCGCAGAAACATCGACAAGTATCAACGCTTTGGCTGATGCAGGCATTGGCGCCAGTGCAACCTTTTCAGTAGTTGACAGCACACCTCCCAATGCAATTTGTCAGGATATTACAATCAGTCTTGATCCAAATGGTCAAGCACTTCTAACTGCTGAACAAATCGACAATGGTTCATCCGACAACATCGGAATCGATACCATGTGGCTTAACAACTATGATTTCTCCTGTTCAGAACTGGGCGATAACGATGTAACACTTTATGTAAGTGATGAAGCAGGAAATGTTGACTTTTGCGAGGCAATTGTTACCGTTACCGATACTACAGTCCCGGTTTACATGGGAGAAGAATTATTGACTTATTATGCATCTGATTCCACGTGTTATGCCAATGTTGCACTTTCTGCAGGGCAAGAAGCACAAGAGCTAATCTATTCAGAAACGTTTAATCAAAACAACAACTATTGCCCCGGTTCTCCGCAATATGATAACTGGGTAAATATCAGAAACCAGATTATCCCGGGAAAAGTTAAAGAAATCCGGGCAAGTAGTTCATTGTCATCTGAAGCTCTGGTTCTCGATGAGGTTGATTTGGTCCAACAAATCGCACTGGCATTGAAAAATGGCACAGACCTATCTGTTACTGCCATCGACGGGAACGTATGGACAGTTGATACGGGTTGCTCTACAGGCTGTTCAAATGAAACAGATGCTATCGAACTTAACGTTAATGCCTTTGGAACATGCAGTTGTTCCGGCGCTTCAACCGGAATTGTTTTCAGACCTTGTATAGGCAACTCGAATTGGGGAGGATTTGGGACTCAAACTTGCAGCGCTCAAACACAAACGTTGACCCTTGTTATCGTTCATAAACCAGATATCTTTTATTCTGACAATTGTGTGATTACAAGAACACTTCTTTCGGGCTTGGGGGACATGGCAGATTACCCGGTTGGAACAACAACCAATACTTACAAACTTGAAGACCAGGCAGGCAACTTTATCATACAAGATGTAACTATTGAGGTTTTGGACACCGTAAAACCCTTTGTCCTATGTAAAGACATACTTATTCCGCTCGGCCAAAGCGGAACCACTACACTTACCGCCAGTCAAGTTGATGGCGGCTCTTACGACAATTGCGACATTGATACCATGTGGCTCGATAAATACGATTTTACTATCGCCGATACAGGAAGTAATGCCGTTACATTAAGTGTACAGGATATCAGCGGAAATATTTCCACCTGTATGGCTACCGTCACTCTTGACGCTACTCCTCCCGAAGTTACCTGTCAGGACATTGGGATAGTACTCGATGTAAACGGAGAAGCAAGGATCTATCCGGGCTTTGTCAGAAAAGAAGCCTCCGATAACGACGGTATTGCGTCCTACTCACTCGACATCAACAAATTTGACTGTGCCGATATCGGCCCCAACGACGTGGTGTTAAGCGTAAGAGACTTTGCCGGAAACGTATCGACCTGTACCGCAACCGTAAGCGTTTACGATAACATGAAGCCGGAAGCTATCTGCCAGGACATTGAAGTTTCGTTAAACGCCCAGGGTGTGGCTGAAATCGATCCATCGATGATTGACAACGGATCGATCGACGAATGCGGAATCGTTTCGATGATGCTTTCACAAAGCATGTTAACATCCGATAACTTGGGAGAAAACACGGTTACACTTACCGTAAGCGACGCCGGCGGCAACGAAGCCTCCTGCGAGGCCAAAGTGCTGGTAAAAGATGAGATCGCCCCGGTGGCAGCATGCACTCCAATCACTATTTGGCTGTCATCCGATTCGTATGCACTTTCAGATGAAGACGTTTTCATGATTACCGGATCAAGTTCTGACAATGCATCTTCGTACGAAAATCTTCAGATTGAAATCACGCCTTCAACCTTTGACTGCTCCAACATTGGCGATACAATTCCGGTAAACGTCAGCGTTACCGACCAGTCAGGAAACGAATCAACCTGTAACACGATGGTGTATGTGCATTCGGCACTGGAGAATCAAATTGATGATATCGAAATCACTTTGGGTGAAGGCGTATGCGAAACAAACATTGACTATCCCGAAGTTCTTTCACCGGCATCCTGTGCAACACTGACCCAGCTCGAAGGACTGGGAGCAGCCGGTCTATTCCCGGTCGGAACAACGCTTGAAAGCTGGGAAGTGATGTACAACAACCAAAAAGACACGGTTTCTTTTTCGGTGATTGTAACTTCTCAAAATGCTAATCCAACCCTTGATCCGATTGCGGATATCGACACCACCGGGCAGGTTCCCGAGTTGACCGTTTCTTTGTCGGGGATTTCTTTTGGTGCCGATTGTGCCGGCCAGGACATCACGGTAATGGCAAGCGGGGTTAACCCGGCAGTAGTTGAGAACATCAGTGTAATGTACACTTCTCCCGATTCTGAGGGGGAACTGCTTCTCGGCATCCCTGCTTTGGCCAGCGGAAGCGACACCATTACCGTAACGGTTACTGACAGCGAAGGTGGCTCTGTTTCCCAAACTTTTGTGGTGATGATCGACGATACCAACCAGGCTCCGGTGGTTCTTACTCCGGTAGCCGACCACGACGTGATTGCCGACCGCACCTTAGCTGTTTCGCTGAAAGAAACCTTTGGTGATCCGGACAACGATATGCTTTCACTGGAGCTATCCGTGGAAGACGGCAGTGCCCTACCCGACTGGATCAGTTTTGCCAACGATACACTGGTGGCCATGCCTGCCATCGCTGATACCGGCTGTGTGACACTGGTTGTCACTGCCTCCGATCCGTCGATGGCTTCGGCAAGCGATACCTTTGTGGTTTGTGCGCTCGACTTCCCGGTAAGTGTGATTGATATCCCAAGCGGAGAGCTGAGCCTGAATATGTATCCAAACCCGTCGAAAGGACTGGTTACCCTGGAATTTGACTCCCCGGTAAGCGGCGACATTGAACTGATGGTAAGCGACATGGGCGGAAAACGAATTCTGCAGAAAACCTACCTGGCAGGCGAGCAAATCGACTTTAGCCTGTCTGACCAGGTTTCAGGAATGTACCTTGTCAGTGTCAGGGCCGAAAATCAGGTCTATGTGCGAAAACTCATTCTGAATAAGAAATAAAATCTCTGAAATAAAAAAAACAGGAATCCAAAACGGGTTCCTGTTTTTTTATGCACCTATCTTATCAGTTTTCCTGCTTTAAGGTTAGCAGTAATTTTTCGATTTCTTTAACAAGCGAAAAATGCGAGCCATGAAAATGGTTGAACATGATGGAGAATACCATCTTTTTCCCGGAATCGGCTACCAAATAACCTGAGTAGCAACGTACCCGGGTCATCGATCCGCTTTTGGCCTGCAATGAATGATCGGGAAAAAGATTTTTATCAAACAAATACATGGTGCCGTTTCCGGGTGATGGAAGAGAAGCCACGAACGATTTGTTATCTGCCATAAAAGTCAGCAATTCAATAAAAAAATGAGGCGATACCACATTGAAATGCGACAAACCGCTCCCATCTTCCATCAGCAAACTTTCGGTATCCAATCCCTGCTTCTTCCAAAAATCCGTTACAATGTCAATCCCGGCCTCCCGGTTCCCCAATCCATTCTTTTCAACCGCCAACTGCTTCAGAAGATGCTCTGAGAAAAGATTTACACTTTCGTGGTTTAGTACCTCCACGATGTCGGACAATTTCGGTGACAGTTGCATATAAATCTTCTGAAAGTGCTTGTCGTCTGCTTTCCGAAACTCCACTTTCCCCTCAATAAATATTCCTGCTTCTGCCAGTGCTAAGGTCAAATCGTTTGCCAGCACGCCCGAAGGATCGGGCATTGAAGCTCGGATGGTAAAAGCTTTCCGGTTCGCAGGAATGCTGCCTCTGATCACCCTGTTTTTATCAAGCGGGCTACCAAAAACATAGGCATTGTCGCGGTTTACTTCCGACGAAACAACCTCGTTGCTAAATTCAATCCCGGGTACTTTGGGATGGGTCATGATCACCTGTGTCGGTGCCCCTATTTCTTTGGGCGAGCGGAAGGTAATCCGGAACATATTGTCGTATACCGTAAATGCATCGGCTCCCGCACCGTAATAATTCCCCAAATCTTCCCATATCCAGGTAGCCGGCACCTTTTCCGAGTCGTAAACCGATGCATCCAATACCAGGTTCCCGTTTACACGCTTAATCCCGGCATCCGATATTTTTTGCACCCAGCTTTGCAGAAACCTGAAATAGTGATCCTGGAAATACTCCGATCCCAATGCAGGATCAGCACCTCCTTTTAGTACCAGGTCTCCTTTTAACTCCCCCTGCTTATTGATGTTTCCCTCGTAGCCAATAATGGTTCTGAACTGATAATCGTCGCCCAGCAGCTCAAGAGCCGTAGCGGTGGTTATGAGTTTTATGGTAGAGGCGGGAACCAGTAATTGACTTGCATTCAGGTTGAAAATCTCTTTTTGCGATTCCAGTTCCACTACCTGCATACCTACCGAAGCATTCTTGTATTCAGGCTTTTTTAATAATTCAGAAACCGCGTTTGAAAACTTATTTTGGGCCAACCCATTCAGAAATAAAAACCCAAATATTGAAAGGAGGAAAATGCGTACCATCATTTTTATTACTTTTGAAAAGCTCAAAAATAGCTAATAATATGCTGCGAACCATTTTAATTGTCGGAACCGGAGGATTTATCGGAAGCGTAATGCGCTATTTGGTTCAGCTGTTTGTTGAAAAAGGTTTATCGAGCACTTTTCCCTGGGGAACCTTTATTGCCAACATCGCCGGCAGTTTTATTATCGGGATCGTTTTTGCCCTGGCACAAAAAGGAAACCTGCTAAGTGCCGAATGGAGAATGTTTCTGGCAGTAGGAATTTGCGGGGGGTTTACCACCTTCTCGTCGTTTGCCTATAACAATTTAATGATGCTGAAAGACGGTGTTTACGGGCAATTTATCTGGAACGTTGGAGGCAGCTTGGTTTTTGGCTTGTTGGCGGTCTATCTCGGAATGATCCTGGTAAAAGTTATTTTTTAGAACAAAGTTCCCCTGTTTTCTATCCCAAAATTTCGGTCTAAGCTGAAACCTGTTTTACACAAAATCGGTAAACCGAATTGATAAGACATCCATCTAAATCATACAACTATGAATATTTCTGAAAAAACCGGGATTCTTAAAATCTATGTAGGAGAATCCGACAAAATCAACGGAAGGGTGCTGTTCGAGGAAATTGTTTTTGAAGCGCGAAATGCGGGTTTGGCAGGTGCGACCGTTTACAAAGGCATTATGTCGTACGGAGCCAGCCACTCGATTCACACCATGAAAATCTTTGCTTTGTCTAACGATTTGCCGGTGATCATTGAAATCATCGACAACATTGAGAAGCTCGATCAGTTTTCCGAAAAGGTGAACAAAATTATGGAAGCCAGCAAACGTGGTGGGCTGGTAACTTTCCAGGAATTGAGTGTGGTCCGCTACGAAAAAGGGGAAAAATACAAATAAGCACTACTACCTGTATTTTATCTACAAAAAATGAAACCCTCCGCTGCGAACCAAAGAGAGTTCACACGCTTGCTGAACACAAAACAGCACCATAATTAAGTAAATATTGCCTCCGCAATCTTGAGCTTGTTCCGGGATAATTCGATCCAATAATTCCGAATGACAACATCATCGTTTTACTGAATTTATAATCATTCAAAACAAGACCGATCATAATTTGGCTTAAGTAGCGTCTGCTCAATGAAGTTCAGCGAATTACAGGTACACCTTCAAAATAAAACACTTTAATATCCTTTATTTCAATATTTTAACTAAATGTTAATAAAGTTTTTACTGACTTCAATTAGCAATCCTTCAGGCAGTAATGGACTAATATTTTATATTTTCACGCCGCATTCAGGCAGATGACAGAATCGTTATTTTCAAACGCGGCTTCATCTGTTTCAAGCAAAAAAACCAGAAAATAAATATTAATATGAGTTTTACACACGAAGTTGAAGGTATGATTTGTGTTGCACAAGGTGCAAATCATGGCCCGGCTCCAATTCCGGAAGAAGGAAAATGGGTAAAAGCCAAACAAGTTTCAGACATTTCGGGTTTAACCCACGGTGTAGGTTGGTGTGCTCCGCAACAAGGTGCATGTAAACTTACCTTGAATGTTAAAGACGGTATTATTGAAGAAGCATTGGTTGAAACAATCGGTTGTACCGGTATGACTCACTCAGCTGCTATGGCTTCTGAAATTCTTCCCGGAAAAACAATCCTGGAAGCCTTGAATACTGACCTTGTTTGCGACGCAATCAACACTGCAATGCGCGAGCTTTTCTTACAAATTGTATACGGTCGTACACAAAGTGCTTTCTCTGAAGGTGGTCTTCCAATTGGCGCCGGTCTTGAAGATTTAGGAAAAGGTCTTCGTGGTGTAACCGGTACTTTGTACGGAACTACAGCGAAAGGTCCCCGTTACCTTGAAATGGCTGAAGGATACATTACCAAAATCGGTTTGGATGCTGACAGCGAGATTATCGGTTACGAGTTTGTAAACCTTGGTCGTATGATGGATATGATCAAAACAGGTATGGACGCCAACGAAGCAGTACAAAAAGCTTCTGGTAAATATGGCCGTATCGACGATGCAGTTAAAGTTATTGACCCACGTAAAGAATAGGAGAAATTTATTATGCCATTATTTGAAAGTTACGACAGAAGAATCAAACAAATTGATGCATTCTTAAACGCAAACGGCATTTCTTCTATCGAAGAGGCCAAAAAAATATGTGATGACAAAGGTGTGGATGTTTACGAAATTGTAAAAGGCATTCAGCCTATTGCATTCGAAAACGCCATGTGGTCGTACATTGTAGGTGCTGCCGTTGCCATTAAACGTGGACAAACTGCTGCTGCTGACATTGCCGCTACTTTAGGTGAAGGTTTACAGTCGTTCTGTATTCCGGGATCGGTTGCCGATGACCGTAAAGTAGGTTTAGGCCATGGTAATTTGGCTGCCATGCTTTTGAAAGAAGAAACTAAATGTTTCGCTTTCCTGGCAGGACACGAGTCATTCGCTGCTGCTGAAGGTGCCATTGGTATTGCAAAATCAGCGAACCGTGTTCGCAAAGAGCCTTTGCGTGTAATCCTGAACGGTTTAGGAAAAGACGCGGCTAAAATTATTGCCCGTATCAACGGTTTTACCTACGTTCAAACTGATTTCGATTTTGCTACAGGCGAATTGAAAGAAGTACAGCGCAAAGCCTATTCTGCTGGTGACCGTGCAAAAGTAAACTGCTACGGTGCCAACGATGTACGCGAAGGTGTTGCCATTCTTCACAGCGAAGGTGTGGATGTATCGATTACCGGTAACTCAACCAACCCAACCCGTTTCCAGCACCCTGTTGCAGGTACGTACAAAAAAGAATGCATTGAGCAAGGTAAAAAATACTTCTCGGTTGCATCTGGTGGTGGTACAGGCCGTACTTTGCACCCCGACAACATGGCTGCCGGTCCTGCTTCTTACGGTATGACAGACACCATGGGTCGTATGCACTCTGATGCTCAGTTCGCAGGTTCTTCTTCAGTTCCGGCTCACGTTGAGATGATGGGATTGATCGGAATGGGTAACAACCCAATGGTGGGTGCCTCTGTTGCGGTTGCTGTTGCAATCAGCCAGGCTTAATTTCGCTAAAAAAACCATTCGATATATACCAAGCTCTGTCAGGTTTCCTGGCAGGGCTTTTTTATTTTCGCTGAAAATGGAAAGAATACCTCACCAACTTCGCATCATATAAAAATTCCAGTGACGTTAATACGAATACGGTTAGTTGAAACATTTCTATGAGGGCGGACTTGCGGGCTACAAACCATGCAACTTTTTAATCACGTTCATTCGTCAGCCGGCCTCTTTTGATCAAGTGCTGAATCGAAATGAAGTCTTACTGAGAACGGGAAGCTCTCCCGAGAATTCGGGAAGGAGATCACCCGATCGAAGTTAGGCTTTATAAAGATGAAGTGCGAAGAGCAAAAGCAGCCTTGATCTTTGTGCTTACTATTTGGATTAAGCCAAATAGTAAGGCTTCCGGCAGGAAACGGTATGACTGACCTGATTTTACATTTGGGGACGTATGCACTCTGATGCTCAGTTTGCTGGTTCTTCATCAGTTCCGGCTCACGTTGAGATGATGGGATTGATCGGAATGGGTAACAACCCAATGGTGGGTGCCTCTGTTGCGGTTGCTGTTGCAATCAGCCAGGCTTAATTTCGCTAAAAAAACCATTCGATATATACCAAGCTCTGTCAGGTTTCCTGGCAGGGCTTTTTTATTTTAATCTGTTTTCCCATCTTTGCAGCCTTATTTTTTTTGAACTAATGATCAATAAACAGAAAGAGGAAATTGTAGAAAAAGCAGTTGGATTGTTCGACGAGGGTTATGCCTGCTCCCAGTCGGTTCTATTGGCATTTGCGCCTGTTTTTAACCTGGATGAACGAACCGCCAAACTCATTTCGTCCACGTTTGGCGGCGGAATGGGACGCCTGCGCGAAACCTGCGGAGCGGTAACAGGGGGCTTTATGGTACTCGGACTGGCCTTTGGAAATGAAATTCCGAACGACATGGAAACAAAACTCAACAGCTACAAAAAAGTGCGCGAACTAAACAAACAGGTAACCGAAATTCATGGTACCTCCAATTGCAAACAATTGCTGATAAAACACGCCTCGGAACAACAGGTAAAAGACCGCCAGCACCACAAGCTTATTTGCCGGCAACTTGTGGGCGATACCACCGGACTTGTTTTCGACATGTTAAAAGACAATCAGAAAATCGGGGAGTAATCTTTTCATCCAAAAAGAAATACAGCCCCTCTCCTTCCTCAGTATTAACACATTGAATGGCGGGCACAGCCAACATTGCAAACCTGTACGAAAAACACTACCTTTCGTTCAAAATAAACCGACGGCCGGAATCAGCGTTAAATCTCCATTAATCTCGCTCAATTCCTGAAACAATTTAGGAGCTGCCGCGTTTACTTTTCTGAAATTTATAAATAAATAGAATAGTTCAGTAATTAATAAAAAACTACTCAAGATGTTAATTAGCGACATAAAAGCAAGAGAAATTTTAGACTCACGCGGTAACCCAACCGTAGAAGTTGAAGTGCTACTAGAAAGTGGTGCATTCGGTCGTGCTGCCGTTCCGTCAGGTGCGTCAACCGGTGAAAACGAAGCGCTCGAATTGCGCGACGGCGACAAAGGCCGTTACCTTGGAAAAGGGGTATTGAAAGCAGTTGAAAATGTAAATACTATTATTTGCAAAGAGCTGGTGGGTATGGATGCAACAGACCAGGTTGCCATCGACCGTAAATTGCTCGAACTGGATGGTACCAAAACAAAATCGAACCTGGGTGCCAACGCTATGTTGGGGGTTTCTTTGGCAGTGGCAAAAGCTGCAGCCGAATATTCAGAGCTTCCACTGTACCGTTACATCGGCGGAGCCAACGCAAAAACATTGCCTGTTCCGATGATGAACATCATCAACGGTGGTTCGCACTCCGACGCTCCTATCGCATTCCAGGAATTCATGATCCGTCCGATCGGTGCTCCTTCTTTCCGCGAAGGTTTGCGCATGGGTGCTGAAGTTTTCCATTCGTTGAAAAAAGTATTGCACGACCGCAATCTGTCTACTGCTGTAGGCGACGAAGGTGGTTTTGCTCCGGCACTGGATGGTACTGAAGATGCTTTGAACAGCATTATCAAAGCCATTGAACTGGCAGGTTACAAACCGGGCCGTGCCGAAGACGGTGGCGATGTTTCCATCGCGCTCGATTGCGCTGCTTCAGAATTCTATTCTGACGGTGTGTACGATTACAGCAAATTCGAAGGCGCAGGCGGTGCCAAACGTTCACGCGAAGAGCAGGTTGCTTTCCTGGCCGAATTGGTAGAGAAATTCCCGATCGACTCGATCGAAGATGGTTGCCACGAAGGCGACTGGGACGGATGGGTACAACTGAACGCTGCCATTGGCAACAAATGCCAGCTGGTGGGCGACGACTTGTTCGTAACCAACGTTGAATACCTGCAAAAAGGTATCGAACTGAATGCTGCCAACTCCATCCTGATCAAAGTAAACCAGATTGGTACCTTGACCGAAACGTTGGATGCAATTGAAATGGCACACCGCGCCGGTTATACTTCGGTTACTTCGCACCGCTCGGGCGAAACAGAAGATTCAACCATCGCCGACATTGCCGTGGCTACCAACTCTGGTCAGATCAAAACCGGTTCATTGAGCCGTTCCGACCGTATGGCGAAATACAACCAGCTGCTTCGTATCGAAGAGGAACTGGGCGACAGCGCTATCTACGGATACAAAAAAATCTACAAGAAGTAAGCGTATTTCTTAACGATATTTCGAAACCGTTCCGTCAACAGATGGAGCGGTTTTTTTATGAATTTCAACAACAAAACCAATCAATAAAAAGCAGGTTCATTTCGTGTTGCTTATCGCAAAAAAAGCGGATATTTGCAGGCCTCAGCATCAAACCTATAAGATTGAACAATTAAACAAATTACAAGAACAAGAATAACTGTATGCTGCCATGATTTCGTCCACCACCAGAGGAGCTGTAATGATTATGCTCTCGGCTATATTTTTTGGGATGATGCCATTCTTCGCATTAAAAACATATGCTGAAGGATTTGACGTAAACAATCTTTTGTTGTTCCGCTACATTTTTGCTTTCATCTTAATTGCTTTATTTTGTTTATACAAAAAAATTAGCCTCCGAATCAACCGAAAACAATTTATTCATTTACTAATGGCTGCAATAGTCGGAACTATGATGACTACGTACACACTCTTTAAGTCGTACCAGTACATCTCGTCGGGCTTGGCCAGCACCCTTCATTTTATATACCCCATTGTTACACTGATCCTGGCTACAGTCCTTTTCAAAGAACGTTTTACGGTATATAAATTAATGGCACTACTATTATCGCTTAGCGGCATTGCAATTTTAGCAACTGGCACTCGCGAGCCACTAAATACAACCGGTATTCTTTGGGCACTAGCATCAGGCATACTGTATGCTATCTATATTACCAGTATGGCACATCCTGAGCTTAAAAAGCTAAATTCTTTTACTGCATCATTTTGGATATTTGGAATTACTGGCTTTTTATTCCTCATTCAAGGAATGGCAACAAACAACATCAACCTTGAAATTACCCCTAAAGCGTTGTTCTATATGCTTAATCTCAGCATATGGTCAACCTTCGGAGCCGTGGTTTTGTTTTTTAACGGACTCAAACAAACCGGTCCGGGCAACGCATCTTTGCTATCAACGTTGGAACCTCTCACTGGCGTAGTGATTGGTGTAATTGTTTTCCACGAATCCCTCGATCTCAAAACACTTATTGCCATGCTCTTAATATTAGGTTCTGTTCTTGTTGTGGTTCAACACAAGGACTCATCAAAAGAAATACTGACAGCAAAATCACCCGAGGGAAGCACTCCAATCCGGTTAAAACGCCACTACCTTTTGCCAGCAATTTCAATGTTTATAAAAAGCCAAAGGAAACAAGGGCTATAAAAATTTACATCTCCTCCTTCTTATTATTACTCTGCCGAAAGACATTAATATATTGAGACTGAAATAAAAGGGCTTGACAACAAAATTGCCAAGCCCTTACTATTTCATTAATACACTTTATGGAATAATTTCTTTTTGAATATCCGTTTTGTACCCGCCGCTCGCGCCGATTTGCAATCGGTGTGCAACCGGTAAGGATTGAAAATAATATTGTCAGCCAACAAACCTTGATGCACCTGTAGCGATGACATATTCTGAAAACATGTTCAATAATACATTATACAATACACTTACTACTTGACTGTTACAACTGCTTTATGTAATTTGTAGTTCGTTAGCTTAACAAATCTTTATTTATTAACTTTTCAACTACACATCATGGAAAACAAAATTGATTTTAAACTACCCGAAACCGTAGTTAGCGAAGCTTTAACCGCAGTAAACACCGCCCTTACTGTTCTGAAACCGTACCTGATCGCTCTAAGCCCTGCCGAACGCCGTTCTTTGCCCAAAATGAACGACGGAACACAACCCTTTGTGCAGAAATGTTTGGAATATTGCGAAAGCGATCCGCAGTTTGTCCCTCCCTATCTGAGCGCGGAAGGATTTACCGACGACATGGATGCCTGGAGTCAGCTGATGAGCATTTTCAGGCCGGTGCAGCAGTTATGCTCCAACCTCGACGACACTACCATGGAGGCCGGATCGGAAAGCTATATGGCTGCATTGAGCTATTACAACTCGGTAAAACAGGCCGCTAAAATGGACATTCCGGGAGCCAAACCGATTTATGACGACCTGAAAAAACGTTTCTCCGAAAACGGACCTAAAAAATCAGAACCGGCTGAAAATTAAAACTTCGAAGATCCTGCGATTAAAACAATCATGACTTTTAGGAATCACCAACAGAGATGAAAGTATGGCAATTTCCAGCTAACCCTCCCTCATTCCCTCTCTATGTATAGAGAGGAACGATTGTGTCCGTCAACCGACGGATCACAATCAGGGTGAGCGTAAATACTTTGAGACACTTTTGCTGTTGGTTTTTCAGCGACTTTCAGAAAAAAGAGGCGGCAACTACAGCATTTACCGCCTCCTTTTTTTTGAAAGTTACCCACTACCAAAGCAGATTAATTTTGTTTCAATTTGCACTAATTCGGCTATTAATTGAATGAATTTAGTTACGAAGCTCTTTCATTCGCTAAAAAGGTAAATGAATTCAGTTCGGATCTGCAATAGTTTAGCTAAACGGCGATTCAGTTCGGTTAAACGGCGAATGGATTCGGTTCAGAAACGCTCTAATTCAGTAAAACGGTGAATCCGATCGTTCAAGACCCGCTTTAGTTTGGTAAAAAGGTGATATAATTCGCTTCTGAAGTACGTGGGGGTACTTCTGAGGTACCCTTTAACGAAACAATTCAATAAACCAGATCAGATTGTTTTTTTACCATAAGATTACTACTTTTAAAATGCTAAAAACCAATAACCGTTGAATACGCTCCCGCAAATAAAACTTGAATACAGTTTACACCGGAAACAGGAAGTAGTTATTGTGCGTTTCGAATACAATTCGGACATAAACGACCGGCTAAAAGAATTGTTCCCTGCAAGATGGAGTAGCTCAATGTCGTGCTGGTTTATTGTCAAAGATCAATTCAATCTGGGCCGTTTTTTCGAGGGATTGCGCGATTTGGCTTATATTGATTATTCCGCATTAAAAATCAAGGCAATGCCGGTGGCCCGCGAAAAGATTAGCCGTGATTATTCATACCGGTCAGGCACTAAGTTGCCCAAAGGCTATCTTGAACTGTTAAAACAAAAACGGTACAGCGAGAGTACCATAAAAACTTACTCTGCCTATTTCAAAGACTTTATGTATTATTTCACTGAAAGGAATTTAAAGGAACTCCCGGTTGAAGAAATAAACACGTATTTGCTGGAACTTATAAACAAATGGGAAATCACCCCGAGCGAGCAAAACCAACGGATAAATTCCATTAAGTTCTTTTACGAAAAAGTAGTGGGAAAAGGAAGACATGTGTACGAAATAGAGCGCCCCAGAAAAGAGACACTATTACCCGATGTACTCAGCAAAGAAGAGGTTGGCAACATTCTGAGTGTTACAACAAATCTGAAACACAAAACCATGCTTTCGGCCATATACTCGTGTGGATTGCGGAGAAGCGAAGTGATCAATTTGAAAATTGCTGATGTTGATTCGAAACGCATGATGATAAAAGTAAAGGGTGCCAAGGGGAAAAAAGACCGTTATGTTCAGCTTTCGCCCAAACTCCTGAAATTATTTCGGCAGTATTATACTGAATACAAACCAAAAGTTTGGTTATTTGAAGGGCAAACGGGAGGCCAGTACGGAGTCGAAAGTCTATCTAAATTATTAAAAGCGGCTGCCTACAGGTCGGGAATTAAAAGGCGGGTGCACTTGCATATGTTGCGCCATAGTTTTGCCACGCACCAGTTGGAACAAGGAGTTGACATCCGGTATATACAAGCCTGGTTAGGCCACGAAAGTGTTAAGACCACGCAACGTTACACACATGTCACGGAACATAATTTTAAGAACTTCAAAAATCCGTTGGATGAACTACTTTAGTAAAAAAGTTGGGTTCCACACCCCATTCGGGCGTATAACCCAACCTGACAATAAAGATATAACCCGACTAGTTGGGTTCCACGTACGTTATAGCCAATGTTGAAAACGAAAAACGAACTGATTAAATAATAAATGGAGAAACGAATATTTGAATTTTCAAGATTACAATTGTGGGATTATATTACAATAGGTTTATATCTCGTTTTGACAATTTATATTCATCTGACTTTTACAAAAGACACCTTTCCTTCGTATGCAAACCTTCTAATTTTTGGATACATTTTCGGGACAATGATGTTTAACTATTTATTCAATTATAAATCATTGAGAAATATGACTGTATTCTCGATTTGGATTTTATTTGGACTTTACCATTTCTGGCTATTTAAGCATCTTGAGAATGTAAAAGAAATGTATTATGACTCAAGACATATTGCATACGGTTTAAAATATTCGATAGTAGTTTTAGTAATCCAACAAATATTTAGATTTTCGTATATAAAGCTCACAAATATGGAGTTAGTCGCTCCAGCTAAAGGCGGTGGAACGGACATTTTTGACAATAGATATCCAAACATTCTGGATTTCGCTTTTTTTGCTTTATACGTTTTTATTATTGTTGGAATTGGATTTATATAAAAAAAACAAAAAACACTGGCTATAACAATGTACATATTGCAGGGCGGGGTTCGGTGATACGCCAATTGCGGATTCTCGTTTCGCAGTTCCGTGTCCTTCGGACAGGAACGCTCTTCGAAATCCGCCCCGACAACATGTACCAACCGTTAGCTGTGATTTTAAAAACAAGAAAGCATGTTAATTGATAATGAACTAATAAAAAATCGTCCAAAACAACTTCTCGATATTGAGTTTTATACAGAACTCCCGAAGTTGGACACTGAATTTGATTATAGTTCATTACCACTATTTTTAAGTTATGACTTATTGACATTGTTTGGAATAAAACCTAAAACAATGGATTTAATTAGGAATATTCAACAACATGGTTTCCAAGAACAACCATCAGACAAGGAAATCGAATATTATCAAAACCGAGGAACTAAATTTCAAATAATTAGTGTCGTTGCTAATATTCATACATTCAAAAAAATAAATGATAAATCCGCAATAGCTTATCCATATTCAATTTCTCTTATTGCAGGACAAAAAAGAGGTCTTGTTGACCATTGCTCAATTGATTTATTAAAAACATTTGACCTTGCAGAAATCTCTAAAAGACAATTCATTTATACGGACTTTTCTCCATTCAAACCTGTAGAAACAGGGTTTTACACACATAGTAGTTTCTTTTCAGGAGCCAAATTTAAACACTACACAGACACCGTCGGTTTTGTGCTAGAAACGTATTTATTACCGACTGACGCAGATTTAAACGAAATACCGATGGCTCAACCACAAAATATACCCCAAGATTTAATCGAAAAATTTAATAAATACAGAATTAAAAGATATTTCAGACCCTTTACGGATATTAAACCTAGGAAAATTTGGGGATGTGATTCTCCTATTGAATTATTCCTAATTCAAGCCCTTGCGCAAAAAAATTTGTTTCCAATAATTCAAACTCTAATTTTTAAAAATGGACACGTTTACGACAACTTTTTCGAAATGATAAAAAGTAAAGTATTCATACCCGGAAATGAATTAATAACTGAGGCCGATTTATATTTCCCAAAGGAAAAATTAGCAATTTTTTGCGACTCGACACAATTTCATAGAGGAAAGAAAAATGAAAATAAAGATGATAAAATTAATAGCGAACTAAAAAATATTGGAATAAAGACACTCAGGTTGTCAGGAAAAGATATAGTCAAAAATCTCGATGACTGTGTAAAACGCATTATAGATGAATTATAAAAAACCACAGCTAACAATTTGCAAATTGCATTGCGGGGTTCGTGGTGTGTCGTACGCTGGATTCTCGTTTCGCAGTTCCGTCCTATCGGACAGGAACGCTCTTCGAAATCCACACCGACAACTTACAATTTACCGTTAGCGGCAAGCTTGAAAAAAATGAAATTATCAGATGGAGTTAACAAATAACACATGGACTTATATTAGTCCTCTAATCGCAGCTCTTCTAACTTATTTTATTGCAATTAGAGGGAAAAGAAAAGATGTTGATATTGAGAAGGAGAGAAAATTAAATATAGTAATCTCAAATCTACTTGACGTTTGGTATTATTTAGGTAGGATGAGAAAAATTACAGATTTAAACAAATCTGACTTTCCGATTCCATTAAAAATAATACCTCATTTTCTTTTAAATTCTAAAAATTTAAATGACAAATGCTTTAGAGAGTTAGAAAGTTCAATTGAGTTATTAAAAGAATATGACCCAATTACTTATTATGAGTTAAGCGGAATTGGAAATAGATTTGATTACATAAAGACTAATTTAATTTTGCCATTCTTAAATGCTTCCAATCAAACTGATTTTAATAAAAAAATATCTGAGACCTATATCCAAGAGACAATTGCAGAAATAGAGAATTATTTAAAATCGGTTTCTAAAAGACTTGGATATAAAGTTGCACTAAGAATTAAGCGAAAAATAAAAACTAATCAATTGACTGACGTTGAAGAAATTAAAAAGGAACTCATAAAATATTACTATGACTTTATGATGGCCTTAATCCCTGCCAACCAAGTCAAACCGACTATCGAAAAATTCGGAGAAGAATTAAGTCAGGCAGAAACCCAGACTATGATTAGTGAACAAATGGAATTATTGAAAAATACTGATTTTGGACAAGTAATGAACCTTGTTGCCGAAAATCCATATTACTCAATTGACGAGATGAAAGATAAATTAGAAATAAAAGCCAGCCGCTAACACAGTGCATATTGCATAGCGGGGTTTGGTGGTGCGCCATCCGCGGATTCTCGCATCGCAGTTCAGTCCTACCGGACAGGAACGCTCTCCGAAATCCGCTCCGCAACATGCACCAACCGTTACCGCCAAGTGTAAAAAGACAGAAAAACAAACAGACAATTTGCTACTAAAAGACAAAAAAAGAATAAACCAAATAATGAACAGCCAACGCACAAAACAGCACATTTGCAAACCGCACAAGCCGACGCAAAACCAAAGTTTGCAAAAGAGCTGTTTTTTTGCCGACGCACCCAACTGCTAAACTGATATTAATACTATAAAATGAATGACTTAAATACTTTCATTGAAAAAGAATTAAAGAAAAGAAGGGAAGACTATATCTCATCCCCAGCATACATATTAGAACACTACAACATTGAGAAACAAAACATTGAAGCATATAATGGTAGACAACTTCTTGAAATGCTTCAAAATGCTGACGATGCATCTGAAATTGCAAAAGAGAAAAAAGTTTTAATTAAACTTGATGACAATTTTCTCACAATTTCGAACAACGGAGAACCTTTCAATGAAGATGGATTTCGTTCAATCATATACAGTAACCTGAGTTCTAAAACTTTGCTGCAAAATAAAATTGGACAAAAGGGATTGGGATTTCGTTCAATACTTAGTTGGGCAGATGAAGTGATAATTAGTAGTGGTGAAACTAAATTGGCTTTTTCTGAAACATTAGCAAAATCCTTTTTAGAAAATTTAATAACGAAATCTCCAGAGATTTCCTCTTTTCTAAAACAAAATAGCAAAGTTAAATACCCAATAGCCACACTCCGAGTACCAAAGTTGTTAAATGGAGAAAATATTTTTGAAAATAATTTTGATACAACAATTTCAATAAAGCTAAAGAAAAACATAATAGAGGAGGTTCAATCGCAAATTTTTTCTGTTATAAATAAAGAGACTCTTATATTTTTGAACCATATCGAAATCATTGAAATTGATAGTCCTAAAAGAAAAATTACCTATAAAAAAAATTACACAGATAAATTTAAAAAGGAAGTAACCGTAAAAAGTATAAATATTCTACAGGACAGCACAGAAACGAAAACTTGGAAAGTTAAAAGAAGAAAGGGCGTACACAAAGAGAAAAATTTTGAATTATCGATTGCTTGGAATGATGAACTAAATGATACTGAAAATGTATTATTTAGTTACTTTAAAACGGAGGTTAGATTTCCATTTCCAGCACTATTGCATGGAACTTTTGAACTTACCCAAGACCGAAATCAATTAGTTAATGATACCGAAGGACACAATGAATTTTTAACCGGTGAACTTTCAGAATTGTTAATTGAAACCGCTCTGGAAATATCGAAAGATGGAGAAGTGAATTATTTACCATTAAAAATTCTAAATATTGATTTTGAAAAGGTAGATAATGTTTTACAGAAATTTAATTTTAAAGAATTGCTAATTGAAAAAATTAAAGCAAGTAATGTTTTTCCAAGTATAAATGAGATATATAATTCATATGAAGATAATCCAGTTTTTTATGATTTACCTGTAGCTTCAATTGTTAAAGGCGACGATGTTTCCAACCTTATGCCGATTTGCGAGGATGAATCTGTTAAATCTTTTTTTAAAACTTTTCCACTCTTCCACTATACTTTAAGTAAATTCATTTCTATAATTTCGGAAAGAGTCTTTAAAATTGAAATACCAGTTTTAGCTAAACTTATTTGCTATTTTTTAGAGTATGAGCCATACAAAAATGAATTAAACTCAACTACACTAGAATTATCGGAATTGGACGAGTTCTTTATAGATTCTGAAATGAATGTTATTAGTTGGAGTTCGAATATTTTTATTCAGCCTCAAAATAAAATCGAATTTAAATTACCTAAATCTTTAAACATTAGTTTTCTCAATCAAGACCTCGTAAATGCATTATTAATAGAACTAAATATTGACAATATTGAGACACTTCTTATTAAATTAGATGCATTTGGAATTAAAAATTATTCCTTTATAGAAATTGCTGAAACACTTATTAAACATTTTAATTCAATAGAGAAAATTGAGAAAAAAGATGTAATAGAATTACATACTTTTTTATTTCAATTATTCAAAAATGAATTGGGGAATAATGAGCAATCTACTCTCTCGTCAGATATTATCATACCTGTGATTTCTGCTAACAAGAAAATTAGGCATACTAATAGTTTATATTTTGGCAAATACTATGGTAATACTATTACTGACCAGATTTTCAAATATGACAAATCGAAATTGCTTGCTAGACCATCAGAATTTGGTTTAGATGATTTTAATAGCGATGATTTGAAAGCTTATTTTAAATGGCTTGGCATAGCAGAACTTCCACGCAAGATTTTCACCAATGCACCTGATGAATTCATAGAATATGCCTTTAAAAAATATGATTATAAAAACAAAATCGGAGACTATCATTTTAACAACTTTGAAAAGTTTAAAAAATCTTGCAATAGATATGGAAGTGCAAAAATTCAATCTATTGATGACATTGATTCAATTCTATCTAAGAACAATTCAGAAACTATAATTGCATGGCTTTGTTTTGATGATTCCTTATATAAATTACTAGAAAATGACTATGAACCACAAGGCAGCTTTATTGAAGCTCATTTTGGAAGTGATTGGTATAATAGAGATATAAAAGGAAATTTAATTCGTAGCTTTCTTAAATGGAAAATTTCTAAAGTTCCTTGGCTAAATACAAAAAGTGGAGTTAAACAATCACCTTCTCTTTGTACAACTTCCGCTACAATCACTGGAGAATTTAGTCCTTTAATAGAGAAACCGAATATTGATTATTATGCTGCCATATTAAAATCAAATAAAATCAATCCTGACAAAATAGATTACCTACTAAGTATTGTTGGAGTCAATAAAACTATTTCATCTTTTGAAACAAAGACACTCTATTCAATATTAAACAAGCTGCCTGAAATTGATTCAGAAGGCAAAAAAGCCAAAACTTTATATCGAGAATTGGCTGTGAATTATGAAGAAAAGAATTTGGATATAAATGAAAATGATTACAAAGATTTTATTTTAGAGGGGAAAGTGTTCTGCAAAAAACATGGGCAATTTAGTTATGAGAAAAATAACTCCGTCTTTTATGTAGATAATAAAAGATATGGTGAAAGTATAATAAACCAATTTTTTACAATTGAAATAGAAAGGCGAAGAAGTCAAGAAAAAATTGAAAAAATCTTTGGTGTAAAACCATTAAAAGGATTAAAACTTACCTTAGCAAACACTCCCTCACTTCACTCTTTAAACGCTAAATTCGAGCAGGAAATAGAATCATTTAAACCATATGTTTATGTTTTTAGGCAAGATTTGGATACAACGGGTAAAGAAAAAAGTCTTATTAAAGATATTAAATTCAAATTTGTAACAGATTTAAGTGTTTTACTTGAGAAAGAAAAGGAAAAGTCCGAGTTTAGTTTGTCCTTTTATGAATATATCTATCTCTCAAAAAATAAAACTGTTTACATTAAAACCCCGACTTATATTGATGATGAAAAAAAATTAAAAGAAGATGTTAACTTTTGTTCTACCATAGCTGAAGCTTTTTCTGCTTTAATTGATGTTGATGCTCAAAGACAACAAATAAGAGAATTATTCTCAAAATCTGCTACTGGTAGAGATGATATTATTCGCACTGAATTGGATGACGAGACTCTTGAAAAGCTAGTAGTTGCTAAAAATAAATTAGGAATTGTAAATGACCCAAAAATTCAGTTCTGGACATCTTTCCTTAAATGTTTCCCAACAAAGAAAATTCATAGGGGAAATTTTACTGATGAATCTTTACTATTCGAACTTAAGAAGTTATTCCCAAATTTAAGTGATATAATTTCAACCTCATTTGAACTTATAAATTATGAAAAATATAACGAAGAAAGTTCATTAAGGCTAATTGTAGAACTATTAAAAAAATCCAAATTAACTTTAGCTGATTTCAATAAATATGCTTATCCTTCGATTGAGCTTACCGATATATATGAGCTTGATTTAAAAAGAATAAAAGAAGTTAAGCGGAAAGAATTCAAACAAGTTTTATATACACAGTTTCTAAATTCAGACAATGACAAAAAGGACTTTCTTAAAGCTCTTCTTCATTACGATTCTTTAAAAGGTAATTTTCAAAATCAAATTAATTATAATGTTGAAGAAGATTTACTTATTCAATTAAGAGAAGAATTTAAGGTTAATACTTTACAGGATTTCAATTTTGACTTTGAAAAAATATACTCAAAAAATAAAAATATATTTGAAGCAAAAGCGGAAGAACTAAATATCCCTAAAGAACTTGCAAACTTATTTATAAACGAAAATTTGGAATTTGAAAGTTTGTTATACTTTGAAAATGAAATTCAAACACTAGTTGAAAATCTAAAAAATTGGATTCCGAAAACAGACGAGGATAACAAAGGACAAGGAAAAAGAATTGCAAAAAAAAGAATAAAAATAGGTGATTCAGATTTCCTTTATGAAGACATCGGGGACTTGTTTAATCAGTTAGAAAACCATGAAGCTTTTCAAACAAATCTTTCAAAGATTAAAATTAAAAAAGTTGAAAATGGCAGTTCATCAGGAAAAAGCCAAACAAGTTCGCATCCCAAAAAACAAAAAAGGTTAAAGCAACCTAGTGAGGAATTAGGGTTTCTTGGCGAGTGGTTAGTTTACAAACATCTATTGAATTCTATAAAAAATAAAGAAAGCATTAAATGGGTTTCAGAATATGCAAAATTGGCAGGCGTTAATTCTGATGGCAAAAACGGTTTAGGGTATGACCTTGAATACATTCCAAATGAAGCGAAATACCCTAGATACGTCGAAGTTAAAGTTGTAGGTTGGGAAAATGCATTTCACATATCATCTAATGAAGTAATTCAGGGAGAAAAACTAAAAAGGCACTACGAAATCTTTCTAGTAAGAAATATTGGTGATACTGATAATATTTCTATTGAAATAATTCAAGGTCCTTTTGACTATTCAGGGCAGAGAAGTTTTAACGACAATGATTTATTTACTGTCGTTAATGATAATTTTATTTTAAAATTTCAAAAGACTGATGAATAATTCCATTCCCAAATTGCAAGCACATTGCCAAAGCCCCACGAGCCGACGCTTAAATCATAGCTTTGTCAAAGAGCTTACAATGCCAAACGCATGGCAGAAAGAGAAATGGTAGCAAATTGAAAATAAAATGACTGAAAAAATAAACACCAGGCGGTAACACGCGGTATAGTTAATAAGGGTTTCTGTGGTTTTCGGGGCGCAGTAATCCGCTTCAAAATTATCTGTATCTTGACAGGAAAGAAGCCCGCAATCCCTTACTAACCATACCGCCACCGTTAGGCTTAATATTAATGAAAAGACTCATCCAAATAATAGCAGTATTAATGATGCTTGTTTCCTGTAACGGACACAATAGAAAGACCGTGGTTTTGAATGGATTTCAAAATCAAGAAACTGTAATATACAAGACCTCGAATATTGACTATTATTTGGGCTACGATGATTTAGTGAATTATTGTAAAAAAGAAGATAACGGAGAACCTAATGATTTTACATTTAGGCAAATAATTGACTATTTAGAAAGTTACTCAGACAAACCTGTTTTGATTCCCGACACGCTGGGGACAAAATTAGAAATGGAAAGTAAAGTTCTATTCACAGAAAATGACTCTCTAATTAGAATCCGAGACCAAGAACATCCATACGCCTATTTAACAGGAGAGTTAAGATGGATTATTATTGATTTTGCAAAAAAAGGAAAAATGAAAATACACGTGAATGAGATGGACTCATTTGTTGACACCATCATAGTTGACAGAGTTGAGAACAAGGATTATGGCGAGACAAATTTGACATTTACGAACGATTCAATTTTCTTTTCACAATTGAGATGGATACGATAAAAAATACTAAGCCTAACAAATTGTAATATGGCAGGCGGGGGTTTTAGCGGTCTGACAAGTCAGACCTTGCACCCACTTTCCGCTCGCGCCAATTTCCAATCTGTGCACCATCCGTAAGGATGGATAAATGCAGCTTTCAGCCTTTGGCGGAGGCACGGATTATACCCGCCGGCGACAGGCAGGAATCTGCGTCCACAAGGACTTTACTTACTAAAAATCAAACCATATCTGATCACATTTCATACCCATCCTCTTATCCTTCCCTTCAAGCAAGGAAGGACGATTGTCCATCAACAAATAATACTTTCATTTTGTAAACGTGTGTTGTTGTTTTCAGAGGCAAATCGTCTTTCCCTTCGCGGAAGGGAGAGACAGGAGAGAGGGTAAATACGCGGCAACTAAAATGAATTTCCATCTCTGTTATTGACTATTGGAATCATGAATGTTTTATTTCCGCCCGGCTAGCCCGGTTTTGCAACAAACCACCGAATGAACAAAGCGTACCATCCGTTTGCTTTATTGATAGTGAGAACAATCTAAAGAATACCGATATGCTGCGCAAATACTTCTTCCCGGCTGCGTTCGTGCTGGCTGCCCTTCAGTCGGTGGGCCAGGCCCCCTCGGGAGTTCCGTACGGAAAACCCGAACCGCTCGAACTCAATCTTTTCAATATCATTGTGTTTATTGTACTTCCGCTTGTACTAATAGTTATCTATATCGGGTTCAAACGCAAAAAGCGGAAGAAATAGGGCTGCTGGTAGCTGCAAAACTTATGATCCAGAGGAGCTATCGGCAGAGATAAAAGATGTTTATTACCGTTTCTTTACCCTTGGTGTCCCCTTACGACCGGACCTCGGGGGTGTTTTTCCTTTCGTAGGCTACCTTTTACATCTGTCTTTTTTATCGCTTAATTAAAGTTGGTCTGTCTTCTTTCGTCCGGGGTCACGCACCATCATACAACAACTTTCTTCGCCGGACGAAGTGTGGCGATTACTTTACCCGGCGCTTCGCACCGGGTTGTTGACATTCGACACTTTCAGTGTCAATTTACTCTTTACCCTGGAAGGGTGAAACATTAATAACCGTGGGTAAACGATCCGTCCGGCAACTGACGGGCGGTGAGAGTAACCCGCGGTATGGATCAGAAACTGCAACAGGCGCAATCTCTCCACATTTCAGGGATTTGAAGTTCTGTGCCTGCCGGCCGGTAGGCGTGCGCCGCACAGCAATCGTCCATTAGAAATAATTGTCCAAAAAATAATTGTGTCTGCAGATGGTTACTCGCAGGAAAGGATGAGAAGATGGGAATAAGCCTGTAAACTTTCATAAAAAAGGCTGCCTTAAAAGACAGCCTGTATTGAGTTGCGTAAAAGCTATTTTGGTTCCCAGTAACAACGCTTCGGAGAAATAATTTTCTCTTCGGCTTTCAGTACTTTCATTGCTTTGTCAACGTCTTTCCGGTCAATTCCGGCCGCTTCGGCAATCTGGCCTGCACTCATTGGTTTTCCCGCAGCTTTCATAGCTACCAATACTTTTTCTTCACTCATAGCGCTACTTTTTTATAATTAGTTTTCGAATCTTTCGGAAACCACTTTCCAGTCCACTATTTTCCAGAAATCTTCAATGTATTTCGGACGGGCGTTTTGCTTGTCGAGGTAATAGGCATGCTCCCACACATCGCAGGTAAGCAGAGGTTTTTTCCCATCGCGCAAAGGGTTGCCGGCGTTGCTGGTTTGTACAATCTCCAGTTCTCCTGCCTCGTTCACCACCAGCCAGGCCCAACCGGAGCCAAACAAAGTGGCCGCAGCTTTCGAGAAAGCTTCTTTAAAAGCATCAAACGATCCAAATTTGGCATCGATGGCAGCCTTCAGTTCATCCTTTGGCTCCCTACATCCATCGGGGCTAAACTGCATGAAATAGAACGTGTGATTCCACACCTGTGCGCCGTTGTTGAAAATTCCGCCCTCAGCCTTCAGGATAATTTCTTCCAGGCTGGCATTTTCAAATTCGGTTCCTGCAACCAGGTTGTTTACATTGGTTACATACGCCTGATGATGTTTCCCGTAATGAAAGTTGATTGTATTCTCACTAATCACCGGTTCCAAAGCATTCGCTGCATATGGAAGTTCTGGTAAACTAAAAGCCATAATTATAAAATTTAAAAGTTGTTGATTTTTCTGCCATATAAAGATACTATTATTGAAAGACTAATAAAAAGTGATGTCGTCGTATTTATCAAAAGTTTCAAAAGCATTCTTAACCAAACCTCTGAAATATTATATTTAAGCATTATTTTAGTCACCAAAACCTAATGAATGGAAACTAATGTTAATAATTTGAGAAAAGATAGCAAAGAAATAAACGTGCAGCGTTTGCTTATATATATATATTCTCCAAACAATGAATTAGAAATCATTAATAGAATTCCCAAATCATTCCTGAATAAATACGATTATGAAATTCTTTATATTGATGACGCTCCGACCGATGAAGCATACTTAGAATCTTATAAAAAGATAGATAAGCTATATTCATTAAACATAAACTTCTTACACAATCCAGTAAGACAAAACTATGGTGACAATCTTAAATTAGGGTTTGAATATGCTATTCAAAACAATTTTGACTTCGTTGTACTGCTCCACGGAAGTGGTGATTTCGATCCCGAGCTTATTGAAAAATTAATACTGCCTCTTGGTGACGATAATGTTCATATGATTATTGGCTCAAGATTTATCCACAATTCTCCATTTAAGAATCTCAAAAAAAGCTGGTTAAAATTACTTGGGAACAGACTGTTCACTTCAATACAAAACTATTTACTTCATACAACGCTAACCGACTTTCACTCTGGTTATAGAGCATTTAAGGTGAATACCCTAAGAGAAATACCTTTCAGAACAAATGACGGAAGCTATCTATTCGACAGTCAAATTATCATTCAACACATAATTGCCCAAAAAAGTATTTCAGAAGTAGCAATTCCATATTATTCAGGGAAAAACATTTATTTAAGAAATGGAATCAAATATGGAATTGAAGGATTAAAGACAACCATTGCAAGTAAATTACACAAGCTTTCAATTTTTTATAAACGGGAATTTGATTTAGAGCCTCCTTCTGAAGAATACTCTCTTAAATTGGGATATGTTTCATCGCACTCGTTAGCAATAGACCGGATTGAGCCGAATAAACGGATATTAGATATTGGCGGAGGCCAAGGCAGAATTGCCAAAGAATTAAAACAAAAAGGCTGCCTTGTTACCGGAATCGACCGTTGTGAGTTAAAGTATAAAGAAAATTATAGTTCATTTTATAAACGTGATCTTGATTTCATAACCTTTGATTTTGAGATACATCAATTCGATTATGTTCTATTGCTCGATATTATTGAACATCTTTCTAACCCCGAGTTTTTCATGGATACACTTAGAGAGCAATTTCTATTATCAAAACCAACCATTATTATAACCACTCCCAATATTGCTTTTTTTATTACGCGTCTTCAACTGCTTTTTGGGAAGTTTAACTACGGAAAGGAAGGAATCCTGGACAAAACACATAAAAGATTGTTTACATTTAAAACCCTTAGAAGATCACTTTTGCAATGCGGTTATCAAGTAAAAACTCAACAGGGAATACCCGCACCTTTTCCCAAAGCACTCGGCTTAAATATCATAGGCAAAACATTATTAGGTATTAATAGATTACTAATCGTTCTTAGTAAATCACTTTTTGCTTATCAGATATACATGGAAGTTAGCCCGACTCCGGTAGTTAAAGCACTTCTCGATCAAACGATTGAAAAGAGTAATCAAAAAAAACAAACCATCGTTACACCCAATTAATTATTACCATGCAAAAGCAACGTTTCGACAAACTAAAAAAGACAATTCGATTGGATGAGACCGCACTCAGAAATATATTTCTGGCTTTAGCCATTTCGTCTTTAATTGTGATGGTATGGGCCAGCAGGACTTCTGCAATTTCAGGGGATGAACATAAATATATTGTTCAGGCAGAGAAGGTATATAATTACTTTGCATCAAAGGGTGAAGATAAGTCTGCAATTAAAAAGGTTGGCATCGATCCTCAGCACTATAACAGCCAATCGTTTGATGTTATTATTTACACGCTGGACAAATGGATGAATATTAAAGATACGTTCAGATTCCGACACCAAATGAATGCAATTACCGGATGGTTGGTGATTTTCTTCGCCGCCATGATTGCAATTGACATAGCTGGCTTCAAGTTAGGAATCCTGACCTTTATACTTTTGCTCGCCTCCCCTCGGATAATCGGTCACTCATTTAATAATCACCGAGACATTCCTCTTGCGCTTTCATTTGTTTTTACAATATATTTCTTAAACCAGTTTAATAAGCAATACCCCAAAATATCCATTAAATATGGAATACTCATAGTAATTGGTGTTGCTTCTGCGTTCAGTTTAAGACTGGCAGGAGGAGTTCTTTTAACCGCATTTGTTAGTTTTTTTGTACTGGCCAATCACTTTTACCAAAACACTTTTCGCAATTTATTCAAGAAACATACAATTAAAATATTTTTACGGCTTTGCATCGCAGTTTTAGTTTTTATTATAGCCGGCTACTTTTTAGGAATTTTAATCTGGCCTTTTGGACTTGAAGATCCCATAAAGAACTCTCTTGAAGTTTTTAAGGCATCCTCCGACCTTCAGGTTTATTTACAACAGTTATTTGATGGAAAAAATATTCGATCAGATTCTATCCCATGGTACTACACACCAAAATTTATGCTATTGACAACTCCAGTAATTATAATAATCGGATTTGTTATTTCATTTTTTATTGTACTTGCTAAAAAGCTAAGAAATATAGATATTTTATTTTTCATTGTTTTTATAACAGGCATTGCTCCTCTCGTTTACACCTCTATTTTTACCAAAAGTGACTATGGTGGCTGGAGACATTTTCTTTTTGTGTATCCATTTATTGTCATCTTGTCTGCCTATGGCATTTGGGGCCTGATAAATCTCTCAAAACATAAGACCTATCGAATAATTATCATTAGCATGATATCCATATCAATCCTGATTCCCTTTACTTTTAACGTTAAGAATCATCCTTATCAATATGTCTACTTTAATGAACTACAAGGAGGCGTAAAAAACGCCTACAAATATTATGAAACAGACTATTCCTGCAATGGAGTTCTAGCCGGCTCTGAATGGCTAATTGAAAATGTACTGGCAAATCGAGAAGAAGAACAAATTCTGAAGATTGCTACCAATTATAGCCCGGCAGCTAAAGAGTATTTTAGTGGATTTTCTGAGCAAACAGAATTACAGTATACCAGGTATTACGAGAAATCAAAAAGAAATTGGGATTATGCCGTATATTACTGCGCATACATTTCAGCTTACCAACTTCAAAACAATCTATGGCCTCCCAAAGGAACTATTTATACTAAAGAAGTAGGAGGTTTTCCAATTGCTGCCGTAGTAAAAAGAGTCTCTCACGAAGATTACGAAGGGTTTGAAGCACTCAAAAAACGTAGACTTCCGGAAGCCAAACAGCACTTTCGCAATTTTTTAGCCTTGTACCCCGAAAGTGAGGAAGTTCTGGAAGGGTATTCCCGTGCATTTTTAATGGAACGGAACTTAGATTCTACGCTTTATTACGCAGACCAATCGCTGGCCTACAATCCCCGGCAAATGGGCGCTCTTTTATTGAAAGCCTCTGCCTTGAATACAAAAAAAGAATACAACGAAGCTTTAATAGTGGCAAACGAAATGTCGGAAATAAAGAGTGACTTTCCCGAGGGACTTTTCCAAAAAGGTTTTGCGCTGAAAAACCTGAACCAGCCCAACGAAGCACTAAAAGCATTTCAACAAGCCATTGCACACAAAAAAGATTACAACCAGGCTTACCTGCAAATGGGTGAAATCCTTATCAATTATAAAAACTACAAAAAAGCCATTGACATATACGACCAGTTGTTAAAAGAAAGTCCGAACGACCTGTATGCAAAAGCATACAAGGCCAAAAGCCTTCAACTTTCGGGCGACAACATACAGGCTGAAAGTATTATCAACTCACTACCGGCAGCCAACCAGAACAACGTGGAAGTGGTGAAAGTTAAATGCCGAATTGCTTTGGCAAAAAATGACCTCGCAACAGCGGCCAACTTCATAAACATGGCGCGTTTTATTAATAATGATGCCGACTTGTTTGCACTGCGGGCAAAATTTGTTTTGGCGCAAAATAACCGGCCACAGGCTGAAGCCTTTCTGAAACAAGCGGCTGAACTGGATCCGATTAATAGAGAAGTACAGGAACTGATGAAACTCGCGCAGCCTGCCGGAGGTCCGCAAATAACACAACAGGCGGCCGGAGATCAAGCCAAAACAAAGGAGCAGCAGTCGGTTATGTTTCAAAAGCCTAAACCGAAGAAAACCAGTCCGATTGCCTTCCCGAAACGATAGACAAACCAAATCGTCTGGAAATACATAGGTTAAAGCTGAATGAAATTCAAAAGAAGGATTCAGACAATGAGGTGTGAGTATTGAGTAGCAAGATAAGAGTAGTAAGAATTAATAATTTTAGATACTTAGTACTCTTATCTTTGTTCTCAAAACTGTAGTAAAAATTTATCGAAACGAAAGTAGCTGCAATAAAATTACAGGGATTTAACCGCTATCTAGTAATGCCCCGGTCTACTGGTGCTCGGTGCAAAAATTCTCAGGAAATTTTCCTTTGATACCTTTTTTGCGGTAGTAATCTTTCATTCGGTTGATGTCGGCCGTGGCATCGTCGGTAAGCTCCATTCGCTCACCGGTGGAAATGGTTTTACTGCCCCAGTCGAAACTTCCCAGGTAAACCGGAATACCCGTTTCCCGGGCAATTATATGAAAACCGGCTTTCCACTTTTTTGTAAAAGCCCTTGTCCCTTCGGGTGTTAGTGCCAAATGAACGTAATCGTGTTCGTTTATCAGCTGAATGGTTTGACGAATCACGTTGGCTCCGCGGGAACGGTCGATCGGAAGTCCTCCCATTTTTTTCACAAAATAGCCAAAAGGCCAAAAAAAGAACTCCTTTTTCACCAGGACATTTGCCTTTTTTCCGGCGGAAGTATAATACAACCACGAAATAACAAAATCCCAGGCACTGGTGTGCGGCACTCCGATTATTATACATTTCGGAACGTCAGGAATTCCTTCGTAAACTCCCTTCCACCCCATCAGTTTCATTATAAATTTGCTAAGTCTCTTCATCTCATTCTAATTGTTAATTCTCAACCGTCTTAATTTCAAAATTAGTTGCATCCGCGTATTCTTCCAATAACTTTTGGGCCAAAACCGTAGCTTCGGCAAGCACCTCCGAGGCTGCATAGTCAATAATGATCATCAGAAAGCGTTTGGTTTCTGCCGTAACACTTGTTCGTACCGAATCGCTGGTGGGTGTACCGAAAGCACCCCGGTCGTCCCTGAAAACCGGCATGTATTCAATGTTCAGTACTCCCCTTCCGATTCCCTCGTAAGGTTCATCTTCGACTCCAATGCCAAAAACGATCATTCCCTGAACCTTCTCAGCATCGTAGCCCCCTATCGAGAACCCGGTAGAAATTGAAACCAGGTTCAGGCAATCAACCACGTTATTTACCTGGTACAATTCTCCGCGGTTTACCACCCGTCTCAACAATGCCTCGGCCGACAAACGATAACGTGCCGGATCTTTTCCACATGCTTTGTAAGCTTTTCGTGAGGATGCAATAGAAGGCATCTGACTAATGTCTTCTATTTTCAGCTGCGATTGAAGATCCAGAATTTTAGCTTCAATCCGGCGCCACAATTCGTCATTTTTCTCCACTGTACGAACATCGCATTCAATACACGATAGTTTCAATCCAGGAACTTTTAACGCTAATTCTGATGAAATGCTAATTGCAGGCATAAGAACATTTGTGATTTCTGTCTGATAAAATAATGCTCAAAACTAATATTCTGGTTCGACTTTCATGATTATTATTCAACGAAAAAGCCATAACTTTTTTTAACATTAAACGAATAAACATGTAAGCGGTTTTGGTACCAAATTTGTTTTATGGAGGCGAACTATCAACAAACATTTATTTAACTTACACGATAATAACAAATTAAAAAGAGAAAGATCATGAAACACGTAATTCTAATTGTTTTAATTCTTGGGGCCTCTTTCGTCTTGCAGGCCCAGGAGAAGGAGTTGACACGAAAAGAAAAAAAGGCGAAAATAGAAGCAGAAAAGAAAGAGAAAGTTAAACAACTGATCTCGGATAAAACCTGGAGGTTTAATGCCGACAGAATGTTGCCATCCAATGGTCCGAGCAAAACACTGGTTACCGACTACCGGGTAGATTTACTTTCCGACAAAATTGAGTCTTATCTGCCATTTTTTGGAAGAGCTTACAAAGCTGAATATGGAAGTAGCAACTCTCCGCTTGATTTTAAAGGAGAAATTGACAGCTACAATATTCAGGATTGGAAAAAAGGAGGCTGGATTGTAAATTTCAATGTAAAAAACAAAAGCGATTTTATGCAATTTACCTTCACCATTGCATTTTCCGGCTCGGCAACACTAAGTGTAAACAGTACCGACAGGGCACACATATCCTACCAGGGAGAAATTACAGAAATTGCAAAAGACAAGAAAGAAAAATAGAAAGGGAATCCGTCAGGATTCCTTTTTTTATATTTCGTACGGAAGTTTCCGAACCAACCGTATTTCAGCGGGTGTAACCCAAGCCTGCATAGGAATTACTTCCACTCCAGCGTTTACAGCCTCTTTTAATGCTGCTGCATAATCCGGGTCAATGTCCGCTGCCGGAGCAAAAACATTTACGTCGCTGCGCTGAACAATGTACAGCATTACTGCCCGCATTCCCTGCTTTTTTACTTCCATCAATGTTTTCAGGTGCTTTTGTCCGCGGGTTGTTACCGCATCCGGAAACAAAGCGTACTCCCCTTCTTTCAGCGAAACATTCTTTACTTCCACAAAACATTTTTCGGTATCGTTCTCTGCAAAAATATCAAAGCGCGAATCGCCAAACTTTACTTCCCGCTGAACTTTTGTATATCCTTCCAGCCCCGGAATCTCTCCTGCGGAAATAGCTTCATAGGCCAGCAAGTTAGGATTCGATGTGTTTATCCCTACCCAACTCCCGTTTATTTTGATCATTTCCCAGGTAAAGCGGGTCTTGCGTTTTGGGTCGTTTGCCGGCGAAAGATAAACTTCAGCACCTTCTTCCAGGCAGCTTTTCATGGTTCCGGAATTGGTGCAATGTGCCGTCACCACCGAACCATCATCAAGCCTTACATCTGCCAGAAAGCGTTTGTAACGTTTAATCAGCGTTCCGTGTACCAGTTTTGTCTTGAATAGCATGGCGAAAAGTAGTTTAAAGTTCAAAGTTGAGAGTTCAAAGTTAAGTTCAGGATAAAAGCTTGCAGCTCGTAGCTATATGCTGATTTAAGCATTGAAGCACTTCCGTATTAGAGCATTGACTCAGTCCTTCCGTCCTTCAACTCCTCAGTCCTTTACAACTGAGTCCGGGCAAACGGAACCGTGTTCTGTCCGACAAATTCCTGTTTCAGAAACTTGTAATAACCGGTTATGGCAATCATCGCAGCGTTGTCCATGGTGTATTCAAACTTTGGAATGATCAGGTTCCACCGGTGTTTTTTGGCATTTTCAACCAAGGCATTTCGCAAACCCGAGTTGGCAGAAACGCCACCGGCAACGGTTATTTCCCTCACCCCCGTTTCGTTGGCTGCCTTTTTTAGTTTGGCCAGCAGTATTTCAATAATGGTGTATTGGAGAGAGGCACACAAATCGGCCTTGTTTTCTTCCACAAAATGCTCGTTCTTTTTCAGTTCATCCCGCAGAAAATACAGGAAATTGGTTTTTAGGCCACTGAAACTGTAATCGAGCCCCGGTATTCGCGGGCGGCTAAACTCGAAACGTAGCGGGTTGCCTTCTTTTGCCAGCTTGTCAACATGAGGTCCTCCCGGGTATGGAAGTCCCATAACTTTGGCACATTTGTCAAAAGCCTCGCCGGCTGCATCGTCGATGGTTTGCCCGATCACTTCCATGTCAAGGTAATCGCGCACCAGTATAATCTGTGAATTTCCACCCGATACCAGCAAGCACAAAAACGGGAATTTGGGAGGATTGAATTCCACCCCGTTTTCTTTGATAAACAGCGCCAGTACGTGTCCCTGCAGGTGGTTTACCTCAATCAGCGGAACGTTCATTGCAAGCGAAAAACCTTTGGCAAACGAAGTTCCAACCAAAAGCGAACCTAACAAGCCCGGCCCCCGTGTAAAAGCAACCGCAGAAACCGCAGACCGGTCGATACCTGCACGTTTGATCGCCAACTCAACCACCGGAATTATATTTTGCTGATGGGCGCGCGAAGCCAGTTCTGGCACCACTCCCCCATATTCCTCGTGTACTTTTTGGCTGGCCACCACGTTCGATAAAATCACTCCGTCGCGAATAACTGCAGCCGAGGTATCGTCGCACGAAGATTCAATACCCAATATTGTAATTCCTTTATTTTCCATTTGTTACTTGTACTTTTTGCTGACTCCTGTATCAACTTCTAAACTTTCTACCGGTTTACAAATATTTTACACAGTATTTAAATATCTGTAATTTCTGTTTTTACGTTCTAATAAAACAAGAACAAACGCCCTCGGTTTATATCTTTGCGTTATTAAAAACGATTCGTTCATAAAAGAATAAATTCGCATTGAATTTATAGTCCGAAAAAGGGTATGTTCGTTTAAAAATTGCAAAATTATTAAAAAAGGCTGGAAAATATTCATCATCGTGGTTTCAGTGTTACTCGCACTGCCAATAAGCGGATATCTTGCATTACAAAACAGCAGGATACAAACCCGGCTTACCCAGCGAATTGCCACTGTTTTATCCGAACGACTTAACGCCAAAATCAGCGTGGGACATGTTAACATTCGCTTTTTTCGTTCTATTCATTTGGAAAATATTTTAATTGAAGATCAAAAAAGTGACACACTTCTTTTTGCTGAGGAAATCACAGCAAAGGTGGACACCCTCCGTTTCAGAAAGCATTTTATCAGCATCGACGAACTTCGTTTTTCAGGCAACCAGGTAAAGCTGTCACGCGATTCTGCTGACCTTTACAATTTCAGTTTTCTGCTCGATGCCTTTGACGATTCCACTAAAAACACGCATGGTGATTGGTTTATCAAGTGCAAAACCTTTCATTTCAATACGCTTCATGTTCAGTATGCCGACAATGTTACTGATAAGAACAAGACCTTGGCGGTGGATGACCTGAACATGGATGTGACGAATTTCAAAAGCAAGGATGGCTTAACCACTTTTCAGATAAATCAGCTACAACTGAATTCGAACCAGAACATCCAGGTTAAAAACCTAAATGCCCGTGTTAGTTTCGCACCGCACAAACTGGAACTCTCCAACTGGAATTTCGAAAGCCGGAGCTCTCAAATATCCGGTGCATCCTTAATCCTGGACCTGCCATCGGTAATCGATTCGGTGGCAACTCCCTTGCAGGTTGACTTTCAAATTCCGAAATCCAGTATAAGTTTTCTCGAACTCGGGCAGATAATTCCAGCACTAAAAGGTATGGACCAGGTAGTGAACTTATCGGGGCAGGTTTTTGGCGACATTAACGACCTTAAAGGAAAAAACATCCGGTTTAGCACGGGACAAGACACAGAGGGAGACATCGACTTTTACATCAACGATTTGCTCAACCCCGACGACATGTACCTTTTTATCGATGTAAAAGAATCGTCTACCAGCTTTAATGATTTATCAAATATACATCTGCCCAAATCAGCCAATTTTGCTTATTTGCAATTTCCGGGCAGCTTTTACCAGGCCGGCATTTTAAACTTCAAAGGGAACTTCAGTGGCTTCCTCGATGACTTTGTAACTTTTGGGACTCTGCAAAGTAAAGTGGGAACCCTGACCACCGATATTCTGGTGGCGCCCGAAAAGGAAGGCTCGGTTTACTACCGCGGAAACATTGCCACCAGTAATTTTCAGCTGGGGAAGTTATTCAGGCAGGAAACTTTTGGCAAGCTTACATTCAACGGTTCGGTTGACGGGAAGTACAACAAATACGACGAATCGGCTTCGGGTATTTTCAAAGGCGATATAAAAACCATTGAAATCAATAATTACCCTTACAACGATATTGAATTTGACGGAATACTGGTAGATAAAATGTTTGATGGTTTACTGGTGATGAACGATTCAAACCTACAGTTTTCGTTCCTTGGGCAGGTGGACCTGAACCCGAAAATGCCGGAATTCGATTTTACGCTCCAGTTAAACAAAGCGCATCCGGCGGGCTTAAACCTTTTCCGAAAATTTCCGGATGCCGAGATTTCATTTAACATGAATGCCAACTTTACCGGCAACACCTTAGATAATCTGGAGGGAATTATAAACGTAAACGAAGGGTACTACAAAAACAAAAACGGTTCGTTCGACCTGGGCGGTCTGAGCCTCAAAACCGCCAAAAAAGACGGTGTCGACTCTCTGACCTTTAAGTCGGATTTTATGGACATTGACATTGGTGGAAGCTACCATTTCAGGAACATTGTTTATGCGGTACAGCAAACCATCCAGCGCTATATTCCTTCCTATGAAGCGACCGGGACGGAAAATGGGACATCCAATAATTTCGACTTCAACATCAACATAAAAGACATCAATCCGCTGGCCAATATTTTCGCTCCCGGGTTAAAAATGGATACGCCGTTTTTGCTGTACGGAAAATTTGATTCCGACAACAAAGAAATTGACCTGGAAGGAAGTATCCCCGGAGTTCGCTACAAGGGAATTCTTGCCCGCGATATTTTTATCGGAAATAAAACCATCGACGAGGCTTACACTTCCAAGTTCAGGTTTGGCGAAATCCGCCTGAACAACCAGGTGCAGCTGTATAATTTCAGGATCGACTCGGAGCTGGCACACAATGAACTGACCAATACCATTTCGTGGAGCAATTACGACGAGCTAACCTACAGCGGAACGCTAAAAACACGCACACTTTTTTCAAAATCTGATAGTACCGATAACCTGCATGTGGTGGTGGAAGGCCAGCCGTCCAGGATTTTTATCGCTGATACGATCTGGAATATTTCGCCGTACACGGTTACGATCGATTCTTCATCTCTTTTGGTGAACGACTTTCTCATCTACAACCGAAACCAGGAAATTGCCATTGACGGGCACTCCCATAAAGGACATCCCGATTTGCTAAACCTCCGCTTAAAAAACATTGACCTCTCCAACCTCAACGTTTATACAAAAAAAGACCTGAAAATAAGAGGAATAGCCAACGGAACCTTTGGTTTTGCCAACATTTTGGATAAACCTGCGGTACTTTCCGACCTGTCGATCAACGATTTTTACTACAAAGATCAGCTGATGGGCGACGTTTCCCTGATCAGTCAGTGGAACAGCAACCAGTCGAAAATAGATTCAAGGCTAAGGGTTATGAAGCAGGGAAAACTTCAGCTTGATGCTTTCGGAACTTACCTTCCCGCCACCCAGGGGCTGAATTTTGATGCCAGTTTCGACAGCGTTTCATTGATCGTTCTGGAAACTTTTATGGGCGAAAGTTTTTCCAATTTCGAAGGTTATGGTTCGGGCAAAGTAAACATCGGTGGTACGGCAGATAAAATCCTGATAAATGGTGCACTTATGGGGATAAATGCGGGTGTTACAATTGTTGCCACCCAGGTTCCGTACACGTTTAACGACAGTGTTTATTTCCGCAACGATACCATTCTTTTTGATAACTTAACCGCCTACGACAGTCAGAGAAACCAGGGAAAATTCTTCGGAACCATTGTTCATGAGAATTTCGGGAACATGCTTTACGATTTGCATGCCACCACCAATCGCATCAGGGCTTTGAACACCGGGCCCCGCGACAATGAGAAATTTTACGGTGTGGCCATTGCCCGCGGCCGGCTCGATATTACCGGTAAAGGAAAGACGGTCAGACTTTCGGGCTCTATGACTTCCTTGGCCGGCACCGATGTAAACATATCGATGGAAAGTGAGAGCGAAGTAGAAAAATATGATTTCATCGAATTTGTGATTCCCAACCAGGTTGAAGAGTCTGAATTTTACAAGAAACAACCGGAGGAAGAAAGCAAATTGAGCCTGAGTTTATCGGTGGAAGCAACTTCAGATGCCAAGGTTCAACTTATTTACAACTCAAGAATTGGTGACGTTATTAAGGCACAGGGCGAAGGGCTTTTGGTTTTCGAAATGAACGAGGACGGAGACATTTTCCTGTCGGGAAATTACAAGCCCACCCGCGGAGATTATCTTTTTACGCTGCAAAATGTTATCAACAAACGTTTCACCATCGAACCGGGAGGCTCCATTGCCTGGTCGGGCGACCCGTATAATGCCAACATCGACCTGAAAGCAATTTACAAGTTGAAAGCTTCGCTCTACGACCTGTTTATGAGCGACATCACAAACACAGCACAAAACCAGCGAATACAGGTAGAGTGCATCATCCACCTGGAAGACGAACTTTCTAACCCCACCATTAACTTCGGAATTAATTTCCCCAACGCCGAAGAACGGACCAAAGACGACCTGCAGCAATTTTTCAACACCGAAGAAGAGCTAAACAAACAAATACTTTCGCTGATCGTTATGGGGAAATTTTTCACCCCTGAATACCTGCGGGGAACCTACGAAGCCCAAAACAACAATATGCTGGGATCTACCGCCAGCGAATTGTTCTCCAATCAGCTCAGTAACTGGCTGTCACAAATCAACGAGCACTGGGATGTGGGGGTTAATTACCGCCCCGGCAACCAGGTGAGCGATGACGAGATTGAACTGGCATTAAGCACACAAATATTCAACGACCGTGTTACGCTAAACGGGAACATCGGCAATAACGCCAACCAGTACAGCACCAACAATAGCCAAGTTGTGGGCGACTTTGAAATTAATGTAAAACTGGTACCCAGCGGAAAAATACAACTCAAGGCCTACAGCCGCTCCAACAATAATTTATTTTACGAAACAGCGCCTTATACCCAGGGAATTGGGCTTTCGTTCACCGAAGAATACAACACCATCAACGATTTGTATAAAAAAGTAACCAGTCTTTTCAGAACCAAAAAGTGATTAAAAGGAACCAGAAACAAGTATATTTCTGATTATTAGTTGGAAGGTTCATAAATTCCTGACAAAATTCCTTTAAATATCCATATCAAAAAATAATTTTGTGGTCTTGAAAAGAAAGACAAAACTTAATCTCATAAAATCAAAACTATGTTTGTATTAATGGTTGTGATCTTTGTTCTGGGCTATACGGCAATTGCTCTGGAACATCCGTTAAAGGTTGATAAAGCAGCTTCAGCCTTAATCATAGGTACCCTTTGCTGGGTGGCTTATATTCTTGGTGGCGAATCCATTATTCACCTCGGGTTCAGCCCGTCCTGGAGTACATTTCTTGCCGAAAACCCCGAAGTTCATGGTCTTCATGCTGTTCATGAATTTATTGTTGACTATGAAATCATTCACCATTTGGGAGAGATATCCGAGATCTTGTTCTTCTTATTGGGTGCAATGACCATTGTTGAAATGGTTGATCAGCACGAAGGTTTTAAGATTATCACCGATAAGATCAAGACTACCAACAAGGTAAAACTGCTCTGGATCCTCAGCTTTTTGACTTTCTTCATGTCTGCATTGCTGGATAACTTAACCACTACCATTGTTTTGGTAGCATTGTTGCGCAAGCTGATCGACGACAAGCAAACCCGCTGGTTTTTTGCCAGTATGGTGGTACTTGCCGCCAATGCGGGTGGCGCCTGGTCGCCCATCGGTGATGTAACTACGATTATGCTTTGGATTGGCGGACAGATAACCGCTGCAAAAATCATCATGGGCGTATTTCTCCCCAGTCTTGTTTGTATGGTGGTTCCATTGGCTATTCTTTCGTTCACGATGAAAGGCAATGTAACCCGTCCGACCATTGAAGTAGAAGAAGAAAATTATATTTCAAAAGGAGAAGGCATATTGTTTCTGATTCTCGGAGTTGGAGGTTTACTGTTTGTTCCGGTTTTCAAAACCGTAACCCACCTTCCTCCTTACATGGGCATGTTGCTTTCGTTGGGAGTTTTGTGGGTGGTTAGCGAAATTAAACACAAAGACAAGCCGAAAGAAGTTAAGAACAAACTAAAAGTAACAGCCATTCTGCGCCGTGTTGATGTTCCAACCGTACTGTTCTTCCTCGGCATACTTTCAGCCGTTGCCGCATTGCAATCGGCAGGTCACCTGAACATCCTGGCCAAATACCTGGATGATCAACTGGGAAATATCTTCCTGATCGACCTGGCAATCGGGGTACTTTCTTCGGTGGTTGACAACGTGCCTTTGGTAGCAGGCGCAATGGGTATGTACCCGGTACACGAGCTTGGAGTAAGCGGTTACGACGCTTTCTTTGTGCAGGATGGTGCATTCTGGGAATTCCTGGCATACACCGCCGGAACCGGGGGCAGTATGCTCATCATTGGTTCGGCAGCCGGTGTTGCTGCAATGGGACTCGAAAAAATCGACTTTATCTGGTACCTGAAAAAAATATCATGGCTGGCTTTGGTAGGCTACCTGGCAGGTGCTGCTTTCTACTACATCGAATTCGGATTGTAGCGAATTAAAATCCGATTGTTCATAACTCCGTTCTTATGAGCAATTGCGACTCGGAAAGCATTTAAAATATTACGTACTTTTGCGGGGTATAATAATTAAGATTATACCCCGTTTCTATTGATAAGAATTGTAAAACATTAGTAAGAAAATATGTTGAATCTATTGATGATCCAAACTGATCTTCCGCAAGGCGTGGAAGCTGCTGTTACCGAACCGGAAGGAATTTCCACCAAGTTTATTGATCTGGCATTGAAAGGTGGCTGGATTATGATACCGATCCTGGCGCTTTCAGTGGTGGCGGTTTATATCTTTTTCGACCGCTATTTTGCCATCAAAAAAGCCGGGAAATTTGATTCGGGGCTGCTTGATAAGATCAAAGTTTATATCTCAACCGGAAAAATAGACGCGGCCGTTGCGCTTTGCCGCAGCAATGCCAATCCTGCATCGCGCATGCTGGAGAAAGGAATCAGCCGGATCGGTCGTCCGCTAACCGATGTAAACGCAGCCATCGAAAACGTTGGTAACCTGGAAATTTCCAAGCTGGAAAAAGGACTTCCGGTACTTGCTTCGGTTGCCGGGGGTGCGCCCATGATCGGTTTCCTTGGAACGGTTATGGGGATGATCCAGGCCTTTTACGACATGTCGAATGCCGGAAACAACATCGATGTTACTTTGCTGTCGACCGGTATTTACCAGGCCATGGTAACAACGGTTGCCGGTCTTATTGTGGGCATCATCGCTTACTTTGCTTACAACATTCTGGTTTCTAATGTAGAGAAAGTGGTATTCAAAATGGAAGCCACCACTTCTGAATTTATGGATCTGTTGAACGAACCGGTATAATTCAATTTCAATGGCATTAAAAAAACGAAATAAAGTAAATGCAGCATTCAGCATGTCGTCGATGACCGACATTGTGTTTCTTTTGCTGATATTCTTTATGGTCACGTCCACCTTGATTGCGCCCAATGCGTTGAAACTGCTCCTGCCTCAAAGCAGCAATCAAACATCTGCCAAGCCGATCACGACCATTTCGATCACAAAAGACATAAAATATTATATCAACGACGATAATAAACTGAACAGAGTAGCATTCAACGAAATTGAGCCTTTTCTGCGCAACAAGTTTGGCACAGGCAACGACGATATTTTCATTTCACTTCATGCCGACCAAAGTGTGCCGGTAAACGAAGTGGTAAAAATTATGAACATTGCCCGCCGTAACAAGTATAAAATGATACTGGCAACTGCGCCCGAATAATATTGGCATTGCATCGGAACATGAAGGAAACAGAATACTATAGCGAACGCAAAAAAGGAATCATCGGCACCATCGTATTTCACGTGATTGTGCTCATGTTATTGATATTCCTTGGATTCTTTACCCCGCTACCATTGCCGGGCGAGGAAGGTATTCTGGTAAACTTTGGTAATTCCGAAAATGGCTTGGGCGACCGTGAACCGGCTCCGGCACGGCAGAAACAACCGACTCCTACGCCTGCTCCGCCCAAACGCGAAGAACAAAAGGCAACGCCTCCGCCGGCCACTACTCCACCGCCTGCTCCAAAGTCGAATCCACAGCCTGCCAAAGAAGTGGCCATGACACAGGATTACGAGAAAACCGTGGCAATTGAAGCCGCCGAAAAGAAAAAAAAGGAAGAAGAGCGTAAAAGACAAGAGCAGTTAGCCGAAGAACGCCGCAAACAACAGGCTGAAGAAGCCGAAAGAAAAGCATTGGCCGACGCTGAAGCCAAGAGAAAGGCAGAGGCAGATGCCAAGGCGAAAGCCGAGGCCCAGGCAAAAGCTAAGGCGGAAGCAGAACGAAAAGCCAAAGAAGAAGCAGAACGAAAACGGCTGGAAGAAGAGCAACGCAAAATAAACGAAATAAACTCGCGTACGCAGGGAGCATTTGCCAAAAGCGGCAACGGGACCGGTGGTACAGGAAGCGGTGACGGAAAAAGCCAGGGAGTAACTTTCCCCGGAGGCAACCAGGGCGTGCCCACCGGCGATCCCAATGCGGGTAACTACGGCCAGGGTGGCAGCGGCTCCGGCAACCAGGGCTCTGGTATTTCATTCAGTTTATCGGGCAGGTCGGCCATTTCCTTGCCGAAACCTCAATACCCGGGCAACGATGCCGGAGTGGTGGTGGTTAAAGTTACGGTAGACAAAACCGGGAAAGTAACCAGTGCCGAAGCAGGTGTTCGGGGAACAACCATTATGGACCAGAAATTCTGGAACGAAGCCAAACAGGCAGCGCTAAAAGCACGCTTCAATGTAAGCGAAAGCGCACCCGCTTTCCAGCAGGGAACAATATCCTACCGTTTCGTACTCGATTAGCGTTAAAATCATTTCCTTTGTACTCGAAGCACAGAGAGTACATTATGTACAATTTCTGACAATCATCAATGTTTATGCCCGTGCTTTTTTAGTCATTTGCAAAAAATTTTCAGATCATGGCATTCCTGACAAAAGACAAGATTTTTAGTAAACTCTGGTTCAAACACTATTTGTTTATTGTTATTGGTTCTTTCATTCTGGCCTCCTCATTTGTATTCTTTATTACACCGCATAAAATTGTTCCGGGAGGTGTTTACGGTATTTCCATCGTGGTTCACTACCTCACCAAGGGCGTGTTTTCTTTTTGGCCCGACGGTATCCCCGTGGGTTTGTTTGCCTTATTGCTGGACATCCCACTGATTATTGCCGGAATAAAAATTCTGGGGCCGCGCTTTGGCGTAAAAACCATTATGGGCTCGATATTAACCGCCACCTTTAACGACCTGATCACCTGGATGCGTCCGGTTGCTGCTGATGTACCGCTGGTAAACGATGTGCTTTTGTCGTGTGTGTTTGGAGGCGTGCTGGCCGGATTTGGTTTGGGACTGATTTTTAAATCAAGAGCTACCTCGGGTGGATCGGATATTATTGCCATGATTATTGCCAAATACACGCGTTTACAACTGGGCCGCCTTATGATCTATGTCGACTCGGTGATCGTTTTATTTGGCTTGCTGGCCTTTGGCGACTGGGCTATCCCCTTGTATTCGTGGGTAGTGATTTTCATAACCGGGAAAGTGATCGACATTACACTGGAAGGAGCCGACTACAACAAGGCGCTTTTTATTATTTCGAAACAACATGCACTTATAAAAGATAAACTGCTGAACGACCTCGAACGTGGTGGCACTTATTTTAAAGGAAAAGGCATGTACACCGACGAAGACAAGGAGATAATTTACACCGTGGTAAGCCGTCGCGAAGTGGCCATTCTGGAAGAATACATCAGCAAAATCGATCCCGATGCCTTTATCACCATCATGGATACCAAGGAAATTCTGGGTGAAGGTTTTCAGAACCTGAATCAGAAACTAAGCGGGTAATTACCAAAACTTATTCTACAGATTTTTATGCATCGTCTGGCTGACGAGCGCTGACCAAACAGTTTTTCATGGCTTGTCTGACAGACATGAGCTGACAAATCACTTTTTTCAGGTTTTGTCCGACAGACACGGAATGACCGAACAGTCTTTCAAGCTTTGTCTGGCTGACACGGGTCGTCCGGACAGTTTTTCATGCTTTGTCTGGCTGACATGAGTTGACCGAACAGTTTTTCATGGCTTGGCTGACAGACATGAGTTGACAAATCATTTTTCAGGTTTTGTCTGACAGACACGGAATCACCCAACAGTCTTCCATGCTTTGTCTGGCTGACGTTTTAAGGAACAAAATTACGGTGAGTAAGCCCAACTTTTAATGTATTCCACTTTCAGTAGTGATTTTCTTTTTACCTTTAAAAGCACGCACAAAAAGAAAATGTATGATTATTGTCTTTGTGGCCTACCTGCTTGTACTGATAGCCATTGTAGCCTATTCGGCACGACGTTCTAGAACCAACAACGATTTTGTCATAGGCGGAAAGAAGATTTCCGGCTTTTCGCTGGCTCTGTCGGAAAGAGCTACCGGAGAATCAGCCTGGTTGCTGCTGGGCCTAACCGGGCTTGCCTACTCCGAAGGAATGGCCGCTATTTGGGTGGCTTTGGGCTGCGTTTCGGGCATTTTGTTTTTGTGGACTTTTCTGGCACAACCACTGCAAAAACTCACCGAAAAAACCGGGGCATTAACCGTTCCCGGCTTATTCTCGGCAAAGTTCAAAGGCACACAGCGCAGTTTTGGGGTTCTTTCGTCGCTGATCATTATCTTCTTTTTTGTTTTGTACATAGCGGCACAATTCAGCGGTGCAGGAAAAATCTTTAACGACACCTTTCGTATCGATCCTTTCTGGGGCATGGTAATCGGCTCATCGCTCGTAACCTTGTATACCATGCTCGGAGGTTTTATTACCGTGGTGGCTACCGATGCTTTTCAGGCGATTTTAATGGTCATTACCTGTGTTGTTTTGCCCATTATAGCACTCGGAATTGCAGCCACCAACAACATCGACATTGCCAGCGCCATTACGCAGGCCAGTTACACCGTTCCGCTCAATGCCGACACGGTTAAACAGGCGACCGGAGGTTTGCTTATTCTGAACGGGTTGAGTTGGGCCTTTGGTTATACCGGACAACCGCAACTCCTCACCCGAATGATGGCCATGCGCAGTCAAAAAGAAACCCAACAAAGCCGGTGGCTGGCTATTTCCTGGACTTTGCTGGCCTATATCGGTGCTTTTCTGATCGGGATTATTGGCTACAAACTGGTACAAGCCGGCTTACTGGGCGAAGCAGCCGCGTCGGTAAGCAACGATGCCGAAAAAATAATGCCTGTTATGGTGATGACTTTGCTCAACCCGATCCTGGCCGGAATTCTCTTATCCGGTGCCGTTTCGGCCATGATGTCGACTGCCTCCTCGCAGTTGATGGTGGTTTCATCATCGATGACCGAAGACTTTTACCTGCATGTTACCAAAAAGAAAATCAGCGAAAAAAGAATGCTCAACCTTAACAAGCTGCTTACTCTGGGAGTTGGCTTGGTGGGGTTTCTGCTTGCCATAACCATGGAAGATACGGTTTATGGCCTGGTGTCTTATGCCTGGAGTGGAATCGGGGCATCGTTCGGGCCAGCCATTGTGTTGCTGGTTTTCTGGAAAAAATTATCGAGGGCCGGCGTTTTTGCCAGCCTCATCACCGGCACCATCACCGCGGTGGTATGGAAAACCTGGCTCGTTGATCTCACCGGAATATCAGAACGACTGGCAAGTTATGTGCTCGCCTTTTCGTTGGCAGTGGTATTTAGTCTTTTGTTTCCGGAACCCAAAGAGCTCAGGCACACTGAAAAATCTTAATACGTGGATTTACCCAAAAAGTAGTTCATAAAACGATTGCTCGACTAATTATGAAAAGATTCCTATCCGTCAATTGACGAATCGGAATGACTGGCTTTAGGAGGTGTCCGCTTCAAGGATAGGTGGTTTGGCGGCACAGCCACCAAACCACCTATCCTTGAAGCCTGTCTCAAACTAGCCCTTTGTCATTCTGAGCGAATTCGTCAGCCGACGAAGAAGCGAAAGAATCTATACCCTCAATTTGTTAATAGCTCCTACAATACTGATTTCTCAAAGTTAATTCCGGAAAAATTGTTTTAAGCCCGTAAATAAACTGTTATCTTCGTGCCTCGGCTAAAATACTATGGATTTTTCAGGTAAAACAATATGGGTGACCGGAGCTACTTCGGGGATCGGAAAAGAAGTTGCACTGGCACTTTCAAAAGAAAAATGTACACTCATTCTTTCGGGCAGAAACGAAGCCGCGTTGGAAGAAGTTGCCTCTCTTTGCAACAGCAACGGGAGCACCGCTTATCCGGTTTCTTTTGACTTGGGAAACATCCCCACCATTGAAGCTGCCTGCCAAAAAGTAAATGCAAAGGGCCTTGTCCCCGATGCTTTGTACCATTTTGGAGGAATCAGCCAGCGTGCCCTCGTGAGCGAAACACCGCTGCAGGTAGACCGGAAAATTTTTGAAGTAAATTATTTTGGCACTATCGCCCTTACCAAACTGGTTTTACCGGGTATGATTGCCAAAGGCGACGGCCACATTGCAGCCACATCAAGCATTGTTGGCAAATTTGGATTCCCGTACCGCTCGTCGTATTCGGCATCCAAACAGGCCTTGCATGGTTTTTTTGAAAGCCTTTTAGCCGAAAATAAACAGAACAACATCCGTGTTTCAATGATCATCCCGGGATTTATCAGTACCAATATCTCGGTAAATGCGGTAAACAGCTCGGGCGAGGCGCACGGCAAGCTCGACGAAAACCAGGCAGGAGGAATGCCCGCTGATCAATGTGCAAAAATCATTTGCAAAGGATTAAAAAGGGAAAAGAAAGAGATACTGGTAGGTAACAAGGAAATTATAATGGTTTACATTCGCAGGTTTTTGCCGCGATTATATTACTATCTTGCGTCGCGCGTAAAACCGATGTGATATTTAAATGGAAGTCAGAGTATGAAGGAGCAGATTAATGGCATACAACAGTTAGGTGTTGGGGTTGAAAATTTTCACGAAGCATGGAAATGGTACCGCAAGCATTTTGCGATGGACATCAGGATGTTTGAAGAAGAAGCAACTGCAGAGTTAATGCTGGCTCACACCGATGGCAAACCCAGGAAAAGACATGCCGTTCTTGCATTGAACATGCAGGGAGGAGGCGGATTTGAGATCTGGCAGCACACCGGGAAAAAACCCACCCCCTGCCCTTTCGATGTCAACCTGGGCGATTTGGGTATTAACATCGGTAAAATAAAAACGGCTGACATTCAGGCGGCATACGACAAGTTCAAAGCATCAAAACTCAATATTTTAACTCCGATCACCAAAGATCCTTCGGGGAACGATCATTTCTTTCTGAAAGACATTTACCAGAATATCTGGGAGTTTAAAACCAAAAAGGAAGTTTTCAGAAAAAAGGAAAAATCAGTGAGTGGCGGGGTAATCGGAGCCATTATCGGTGTTAAAAACATGGAGGAAAGCCTGCGCGTTTACCAGGATATATTAAGCTACGACCAGATCGTTTACGATAAAACCGGACAGTTTGAAGACTTCAAAGGCTTGCCCGGAGGCAATAAAACATTCCGTCGTGTGCTGCTCAAACATTCCGATGTAAAACAGGGGGCATTCAGTCCGTTTTTCGGCCAATCGGTTATCGAACTGGTAGAAGCACAAGACTACGAACCGCGTGACATTTACGAAGGCAGAATCTGGGGAGACCCCGGGTTTATCCACCTGTGTTTCGACATCAACGGCATGGATGCCTTCCGTGAAAAGGCAAAACAATTGGGGCATCCTTTTACCGTCGACAGCGCCAAAGCGATGGAGTCGTTCGACATGGGGGAAGCTGCCGGTAACTTTGCCTACATTCAGGCTCCGGAAGGAACTTTGATCGAGTTTGTAGAAACCCATAAAATTCCTATCCTCAAAAAAATAGGCTGGTACATCGATTTCCGGAAAAGAGGCCATCACCCGCTGCCCGACTATGTGCTAAAACTGTTCAGGTTTATGCGAGTGAAAGACCGTCAGAAAAAGTAAAACATCTTTTGAAGCTGGTTGGCTCTTTTAACAGTCAACAATTAATACCAGAAAAAGCGTTTAGCGATCACAACCGCTTAGTGCGTAATATGTATTTATGCTGAACGCTGAGAAAGTACACTGTTGTCTGATTTTTACATCTTCCTGTATTTGGAACCATTAAGAAAAGCCAAAATTGTTATTTTTAGCATTGGATATACAAAGCACGAATAACAACTGACAATTTTAAAAAGATGCAAAATACCCTGGTTCTCATTCTGTTTTGCCTGCTAAGCGGAAAGCTTATAGCAGCAGACCCGGTTAAATATGAAAAAGCGGACAAGCAAGTGCTCGAAAGTGTTTTTGAGGCTCTCAAAACAAAAAAAGATGCGTCGACAGCCGAGTTGGTAGTCGCCACCGGCATGCAGTTCCTGAATACGCCTTATGTGGCCCACACCTTGGAATCGGAAAAAGAAGAGTTGATCATCAACCTGCGGGAACTGGATTGTACCACTTTTGCCGAAAACTGTATTGCCATTGCCCGAACGATAAAAAACGGGCAGCCAACCTTTGAAAACTTTACCAACCAATTGCAACAACTAAGATACCGCCACGGAAAAATAGCGGAATACCCTTCACGTTTACACTATTTCAGCGACTGGATTTATGAGAACGCTCAAAACGGAGCGATCAAAGACGTATCTAAACAGGTTTGTAACACTCCCTTCCCACTTCAGGTAGATTTTATGAGTTCTCACCCCGACAGTTACAAGCAACTGAAACAAAATAGCGCGTGGGTAGAGGAAATGAAAACCATTGAAGCGGCTATCAGCCAAAGAACGATGTATTACATCCCGGTTGAAAAAGTGGAAGAAGTGGAAAGCCAGCTGAAAAGCGGAGATATTATTGGCATTACTACCTCTGTAAAAGGGCTTGACATGACGCACGTAGGTATTTTAATAAAAGTAAACGGACGAATACACCTGATGCACGCTTCTTCAAAACTAATGAAGGTGGTTATTTCGGAAGAGCCACTTTCAGAGTATCTAAAGGGCGGGAAAAGCAATACTGGCATAATGGTTGCACGGCCGGAATGACAGTTTTTGGCGTTAATCAAAACTAAATAAACCTGAAACATTGAAATTTTTCAAAGACTTTAGTTAAATAGATTAAACTGAATTAAGTAATTTGCAGTAATTACAATAAATTTTTAAGCTATGAAGAAAACAATCAAAAGGACTTTACTTGCATTAAGCATTATTTTAGGGAGTGTTATTGTTGGAAATGCTCAGGAACTGGGGGTTCGTTTTGGCGATGTTTCCGGAGGGAATGTGGCGATCGACGGAATTTTCAGTACCGGCCAATTCAGCCGTATCCATGCTGACGTTTCTTTTGGCGATGGCCTGGGCGTGGATTTGATATGGGACTTTATCTACCGTCCGATCACTGACGAAGCTTTTAACTGGTACATGGGTGTAGGACCTTACGCTGTTTTTGACGACCCGTTTTGGTTGGGCGCTGCCGGCGAGATTGGTCTGGAATACAAATTCAATTCCATCCCTATTTCCTTAAGTGTTGACTGGAGACCCGAACTTAGCCTTGTAGAAGAAACCGACTTTCATGCCGGGGGATTTGGGCTCAACATTCGCTACGTATTCAATTATTAGCATAAAAAGCGAATACAAAAGAAAAGAGGCTGTTCATTTCGAACAGCCTCTTTTTATATCTCTTCGACAATGGATTACAACAGAATAGTAACTCCTACTTTACCGCCTGAGAAGACATTTCCACCGCCTAACTCAAGGTTTACCCCCAGTTTATCGGAAAAGAAATACCTGCCACCTACCTGGGCATTCAAATACAGGCCTGAAGAACCACTTCCGCTGTAGTGCCCTAAATCATGGCCATCGTATTTCGAATTAAAGATGGAATATCCCAGTGATAAACCGGCATAAAAGTCAAACTGAGAAGGAATGTTCAATACCTCGTTGAAATGATAGTTTGCCAAACCAGAAATAGAAGTGTAGCTGGTTTTCCACTTACTGGAACTGTAAGATTCCGACTTGCTTCTGTACGAAAGCTCTCCACCTACCGAAATGTTGTTGCCAATGCCGTATTCCAGACCGCCATAAACCGGCAATCCCCAACTCGACAAACCAATACCCGTATTAATCTGCATCGCTCCCTTTTCAAGAGGTGCCTGTGCTACCGATGCAAAACTTACTAAACAAACCATCACAAAAAATAAAATTCTCTTTTTCATAATTTTCCAGATTAAATTGATTAACATTTATTATTTATACTCTGCATTTTGCATAACAAATTACCGTGTAAAATCCCTGAAGAGACACAACCATAGTGCGGCCTCTCATTTAGGCATTAACAATAAATTTTAAGCGTTGGTGTACTGAATAGTTTTCCTGTTAGTTGATTTTAACAGGCATAATAACACAGATGAGAAAAGGATTGTTTATGTTCATTTAAATAAAAATGAAGGGGAACATTCGAATAAAATGGTATATAATTACAACCCAATTATTTATCGAATATCATTTTCTTTCATTTTGAAATACCGGCGAAGCAAAACTTTCTTCAAATCGCGTACGATTACCTGGTGAGCGATAATCTCCAGATGGGAATAATGCGGGAGTTCCTGTTGGGCTTTTTGGATTTCACGATCAGTAATATCGACCTGGTATAGCACGGAAAGCAGTAAATCGTAGTTCCGTTCAACCAAAGTGGCAATTTGATGAATGAGTTGATTGTGCAGTTCTTCGTAAGCATGCTCGGTGTCGCCTGAGAAAGTGATCTCCACGCCAAACATGCCAAAGTCTTTCATAATCTGCTCGGCCGTTTGCTGTACTATTTCTGCCCTGCTAAGCAGTACATCTACATTTTGATTGGTTACCTGTGGAAGATCCATGCCTTGATTTTTTTTCAAAGATACAATTTATGCTTTATCACCTCCCCCTTTTTCGCTTCCTGAAAACTCCTTTGCGAACATAAAAAATCATTCTAAATAGTAGTCGCAGCAGTTCATCAAAAAAATTGAGGTATAACAAATTAGCCTTAATATTTATTTGGATCAGGTTTATAAACGAACAGTGGTGGTAATTTTTGCATACATTCGTTTATCATTTTTCGTTCTATCAAAAAGAAGAATTCATGGCGAAGTATAGAAAATCTGAGGAAGGATACAGAACTCTGACACTGGGAGAAGAAATTTTCAACAGCATAACCCACGGAATAGGAACTTTGCTGAGCATTGCAGCACTTGTGCTTTTAGTGGTGTTTGCAGCCATTAAAGGGACTGTCTGGCATGTGGTAAGTTTCAGCATTTTTGGTTCTACTTTGGTGCTTCTTTACCTGGCTTCGACTCTTTACCACAGTTTTACAAAAGAAAACATCAAAAATCTGTTTGTCCGCTTCGACCATGCTGCCATTTTTTTACTGATAGCCGGCACGTACACGCCTTTTGTTTTGACCACCATCCGAGGAGCGCTTGGCTGGACTTTGTTTGGAATTATCTGGGCACTGGCCATTATTGGTGTTGTCATTCGTTCCATTTACCTTACCCGTTTCAGAAAACTGATGGTTGGCATTTACCTGGCCATGGGCTGGATGTTTTTGATGGCAGTAGTGCCAATGGTCAGAAACCTTCCCACTTCAAGTATTGTATTTCTGTTTGTAGGCGGCGGGTGTTACTCAGTAGGTGTTATTTTCTACGCATGGCGCAACCTGAAATACGGTCACGGAATATGGCACCTGTTTGTACTAGCCGGAAGCATTATGCATTTCTTCTCGGTTTTGTACAGCCTCAATTAAAGTAAATCACCAAGTTCCGGGACACAACTGAAAGGATTGGCCCAAACTGTATCAATCTTTGATCAAGCCGTTTTCAATCTTTTTTGAATTATAAAGTTCAGGGGTTAACATTTAACAACTACGTTAATTTCAAAAACTTCTCATAGGCAGCGTCCCAGTCAAGGTTGGCTGCCGGTACATATTCCTGTGGTTCAAACGAACGTTTAACAATCGCTCTGATTTCGGACAAAGAAGAAACCTCGCCCAGCGCTTTTGCCTGTATCATCAGGTTACCAATGGCTGTAGCTTCCGTTGGGCCTGCCCAAACCGGTATTCCGGTGGCATCGGCGGTTAGCTGGTTCAACATTTCGTTGCGCGCACCACCACCAATGATATGAAGTTTATCGATTTTCTTTCCGGTTACCGATTCCACCTGGTGGATGGTATATTTGTATTTCAAAACCAGGCTGTCGTAAATACACCGCGCCACTTCGCCCTTTGTTTGAGGAACGGCCTGCCCTGTTTTTTTACAAAACTCCTGAATGGCTTTGGGCATGTTTCCCGGGTTCAAAAATACCGGATCATCCGGGTTAATCAGGCACTTAAAATGCTCAGCTTCGCAGGCCAGGTCAACAATCTCCTGCCAGTCCATTTCCTTTTCCTCGTCCCAAATACGCTTGCATTCCTGGATTAGCCACATTCCCATGATATTTTTCAAGAAACGTGTTGTTCCATCCACACCGCCTTCGTTGGTAAAGTTCATCCGAAGTGTTTCTTCTGATACCAGCGGAGTCGGACTTTCGATTCCCAGCAGCGACCAGGTTCCTGAACTCAGGTACGCCCAGTTTCCGTCTTCAGCAGGCACCGAAGCAATGGCCGAAGCTGTATCGTGCGAAGCAACCGCAATACATGGTATTCCGGCACTTCCGGTGTCTTCCTGTATTTCTGCCAGAATAGTACCGATCACTTCGCCCGGCTGAACAATTGTTTCCAATAAGTCTTTTGAAATTCCACTAGCATTAACCAGCTTTTCCTCCCACTCCGCTTTTCCGGGCTTCAGCATCTGCGAAGTACTGGCAATGGTATATTCATTCTTTTTAACCCCGGTAAACAGGTAGTTGAGTGTATCGGGCGTAAAAAGCAGGCTTTTGGCAATGTTGAGTCTGGAGTGCTTTTCCTTGTTTGAAGCAAACAACTGAAACAAGGTATTAAACTGCATAAACTGAATGCCTGACAACAAATAAGTCTCCTCTTTCGGTAATACCCTGAAAAACTCTTCCATCGCACGATCGGTACGGTGGTCGCGATAGGCAAAAGGCAAACCGACCAATTGGCCCGATGCAGAAACCAGCGAATAATCAACTCCCCAGGTATCGATCCCGATGGAGTCGGGTTGTATTTTGTATTCGTTGACGCATTTCTTCAGACCGGTCTTCAATTCATCAAACAAGCTGTAAATATTCCAGTAATAGCTGCCATGAATACGAATCATTTGATTTTTAAACCGATGAATTTCCTGAAGTTCCAGGTTTCCTTTCTCCAGTGTTCCCAATATTGCTCTCCCACTCGATGCTCCGAGGTCAAAGGCCAGAAAATGTTTTTTACTCATTGTAATTCAGGTTCAATTTATCCTTCTGCAAAATAAGCATTTCTTTGGTCTCCGGGTATCCTGTGGTATCTTGATGCGAAAGCAAAAAGTTTGCTTATTTATCGATAAATATATTTCGAAGGGATTGACTGATATTAGATTTATCCCGATTTTTGGGTCTATTAATCTTTCAATATAAACATAATGAAATCACTTGCACGCATTGTTTTAATTATTCTATTATCATTTGGTATGGCCGAAGTGGCCCACGCCCAAAAATTCCTCGACAGACTAAAAGAAAAAGCTCAGCAGAAAATCGAAAAAAGAGTGGAGGACAAAGTGGATCAGAAAATGGATGAAAGCCTTGACAAGGTAGAAGAATCCATTAGTTCGGACGACGCGGACTCCTCTTCTACAGAAAAGAAGCAGCAAGCTTTTATGCAAAACCTGCTGAAAGGTGCCGGTTTATCGGGTACACCCGTTCCGTACAACACCAGTTATTCGTTTCCCTTTCTGATTCAGATGCACATTGAAACCTACGACAAATCGAAAGACAAACCAAGTACCGGCGAATTTCTGACCATGCTCGATCCGGAGACCAAAAGTATTTCCTACGAAGCCATTTCGGGTGATGTGAGCGAAAACGACAATGGATTGTTTATCATCGACTCTGAAAACGGAGCCATGATCGTTTTAAACAGTAAGGAAAAATCAGGCATTGTGTATGGAATCGGTTCTTTCTTTGAGTCAATTGGGGAAACTTACCTGGAAGACGAGGAAGGCACAGAACAGGAAGAGGATTACCTGGCCAATCCGAACATCAAAAAAACAGGCAAAACCAAAACCATTGCCGGCTACAAATGCGAACAATATGTTTACAACGATGATGAAACCGATGCCGAAATATGGTTGACTGATGAATTAAAGGTAAGCACACAGGACTTTTTCAGCACTTTATTCAAAACCAGCCTGTATGCCAACGGCTTAATGTCCGGAGGCTATGTAATGGAATCAAAATCGACCGACAAAAACACCGGAGACACCAGTTTAATGACGGTTACAAAAGTGGATAAGAATTCGAACCGGAAGATCACCTTTTCTGATTACCAAATAACCAACCTGGGATCGTTTACCCTTCCCCAGGAAGAAAAGGAATAGGAGCTACTATTTCAAAGCAAAAGAGGCTGTTTTAATAAACAGCCTCTTTTAGTTTATCCGTGTTTTTCTGATAAATATCGTTCAGCATCAATGGCTGCCATACACCCTGAACCGGCAGCGGTAACTGCCTGTCTGTAAACAGGGTCCTGCACATCGCCACAGGCAAATACTCCGGGAACCTTGGTTTTCGATGTTCCGGGAACAGTTTTAATGTAGCCCACCTCATCGGTATCAAGATATTCTTTAAAAATATCCGAATTGGGTTTGTGTCCAATGGCCAAAAAGAAACCATCGATTTTTATGTTTACTTCCTCTTCGTCTGTTTCACCCTGATTTTTTACCAGTGTTGCTCCTTCGACTACACCGTTGCCAAACAAGCCTTTGGTTTGATGTTTCCAAAGGATCTCGATATTCGGTGTTTTCATGGCGCGCTCGGCCATTACTTTCGAAGCACGAAGTTCGTCGCGGCGAACAATCATATAAACCTTGTTGCAAAGGCCTGCCAGGTACATGGCTTCTTCAGCCGCGGTATCTCCTCCTCCAACAACAGCCACGTCTTTACCCCTGTAGAAAAATCCGTCGCAGGTAGCACAGGCTGAAACGCCGCCACCGGCATATTTCTTCTCATCTTCCAGGCCAAGGTACTTGGCGGTTGCACCGGTTGCAATAATAACCGTTTCGGCTTCAATCAACTTCGAGTCGTCGATCCAAACCTTGTGAATGTCTCCGGAGAAATCGACACTGGTAGCCATTCCCCAGCGAACATCTGTTCCAAAGCGCTCTGCCTGTTTTTTCAGGTCTTCCATCATCACCGGACCGGTTACTCCTTCCGGATAACCCGGGTAATTTTCAACTTCGGTGGTGGTGGTCAACTGCCCTCCGGGTTGAAGTCCTTCGTACATTACAGGCGATAAATTAGCTCTTGCGGCATAAATAGCTGCCGTATAGCCGGCAGGTCCGGAACCGATTACCAAACATTTTACGCGTTCGGCATCGCCCGCTTCATTTGTCTTCTTTTCTGAATTCTCGTTGATATCAAGTGGTTTAAACATAGTGCTATTTTTTTAGTCGTCAAAAATACAAAACAAAGCAATTCAGACCCAATAAAATCTATCGATTCTAAACATATGCGATCAATGAATTCTATTCAAACTTTTTTCCCGGAAAATGAAAAAAGGCTTTGTAAAAATAAATTGTAGCATTACATTTGCACGCACAAGTTTCGGGATGTAGCGCAGCCTGGTAGCGCACTCGTCTGGGGGGCGAGGGGTCGCAAGTTCAAATCTTGTCATCCCGACAATTTTTAAGCCTGTAAATCAAATGATTTACGGGCTTTTTTTATTTATTGCAATGAAATAAGACAACAGAAACAGATTAAAAATTAAAAACATGAAACAACTTATCACATTTGGGATAATACTGCTTTTTACAGCCTGCAGTACCCTTAAGAGCGGTAATGGATCTATTTACTGGGTAAACAGTTATGAGGTTGATTGCGTAGGTGTAGGGCCAATGAAGTGCCTTCAGGTGCAAAAAGGGAAACAACTTAACAAAAACGAATGGCAAAACTTTTATACTCAAATTGAAGGCTTTGAGTACGAACCGGGATACGTCTACAAACTTAGGATCAAGGAAGAAAAACTAAAAAATGTACCGGCCGACGCTTCTTCAATCAAATACATACTGGAAGAAGTGATCGAGAAAAAAGAAGACCCCAGATGGAATTTAAACGGCAACTGGGATGCGCTGAAAATAAACGGGTCGATTATAAAATTACCGCGCATACGTGGCGCCGGTACAATTCCGCAACTCAATATCGATATGCTTGAAGGTCGTATCAGCGGAACAGACGGATGCAACAATTTTACAGGAACCCTTCAACAGATTACCGACAACGAAATAAACATGGGACCTTTGGCTCAAACCAGAAAAATGTGCCCTGATATGACCATTGCAACAGCTTTCATGGAAGCCCTGAACAAGGCCACACATTATACAGTATTCGATACCAAGCTAGTGCTCAAAGATGCAGCAGGAAACGAGCTATTGGAATTTACCAAAGGTACCGAAGCAAAAGTGTTGCTAAACGACATATGGGTGGCTGAATGGATGGAAGGCCAATACCTTGATAATGAAACGGATCTTCCGCGACTGGAAATTAACAGCACAAAGATGGAAGCTGCAGGAACTGACGGCTGCAACAACCTGCATGGGAGAATTTCGGAACTGACCAATACGAAACTAACATTTGGCGTTATGGCAGGCACCCGAATGATGTGTGCCGACATGAACATTCCTGATAAATTCAACCAGCTACTTCCCAAGGTTCGCAGCTATAAAATCTCGGAACTGAAACTTTCGCTCTTTGACGAACAAGGAGAAGTTTTGATGATCTTGCGAAAAGTAGATTAATGATATTTCAATGGCGGAAGTTTCCTGTAAATGGCAAATTTCCGCCATTATTTTATACAAATCCTCAACAAAATAACGCAGGCATTTCGGAATAAACAGATTACGATTGTTATTAAAACTAGAAAATACAACCGCCACCGGATGTTTTCAACCTGATGTTAATACGGAATGATTGCGATAAGACGTGCATACGAACAAAAAAGCCCCGACGAAGTTTTCAGCGTTTTTGTTGACCGACTGTGGCCCAGAGGTATAAAGAAACAGGATGCTCAATGGGATTTATGGACGAAAGAAGTAGCCCCTTCTGTAGAATTACGAAAGTGGTTTAACCACGAAATCCCCAGGTGGGAAGAATTCAAACTTTTGTACACCCGCGAACTTCAACAAATGCCGCAAACTTTACACGAACTGAAAAAACTGGAGTTACAACACAGTCATTTAACACTGGTATATGCCGCAAAAGACAGCTACCATAACCATGCCCTTGTAATAAAAGCTGTTTTAGACAGCCTTTAAGCGCTCATTTCTATGTAAATAATCTCTAACAAAAAGAGCCGCGCCCAATGCGCAGCCCTTTCAATTCTTAATTAATCAATACTCGCTGAAATAATTCTATTTATTGTGCCTCATGATACACCAGGTTAACCAATGAAATAGTGTATTGCTTTTTAACCGACGAATACGAAATTTTATAATCAGTTGCATACCAACCAGTTTCCTGGTAAGCCTCGGGTTGTGGAATCGGGATGATTTCATCGGGCATGGTTAGCAAATAATCCCGGGTAACCATTGGTTCCCAAAAAATAAATTCGCTTTGGTAAGAGCCCCAAATAAAGGTACGGGTAAAGGTCGCTCCGCCTAGTTCCGGGGAAGTCAAATCAACCCAATGTGCTCCCATTTGCGGCACCAATCCCTCCAGTTCCATGTGCAAAGGTGGAATATACATACTATCCGGAGCAGGATCCAAATACGGAGGAGCCATTGGAGGGATTTCCATTCTAGCCTGGTTTGAAATGGTGTAAAAGTGAATATCGAAATGGGGCAAGTCGTATATACCCGGTGGCTCATGTCCCATTGGGTTCCAGTCAAACAAAACATGTGTATAAAAATTGTTCCCCTTACCTCGGGGCAATTCCAACACGTATTGCATCATTTCGTTAGGCAATTTTTCGAGCGCTTTCGCGGAAACATTTATGCCCACCTCTATGGGGTTGCCATTTTTACTCTGAGTAACAAAAGCTCGAACCACGCCATTTCCCACAGGAACAGTTGAGCTGTAAAAAGTATTCATTGAAGCACTCTTCAATTCAAGCAAACCTTCCTCTTCCGATGAAATTAGTTCATCTTTCTGGCACGATTGCAAACCCCATAAGGAAATTACCAACAGTAAAATCCAACTCTTTCTAATTCTTTTATTCATAACGCTTTAATTTTTTTGACAATCTAATTTACGACAAAGCAATACGAAATAAAAGACAAGTAAGTATTTTATTGATTCAAATCAATTCTAAGCGTAAAGACATTCTGCACCACGTAATATTTGCGTTGCAGAAATCAGGAATGGAATACCGGCAGATGTTCCAATAACCTGCACACAGTTGTCAAAGTGATCGTACAGGCACATACTTTCCAGTTCGGGGCTTACAGAATTTTATGTTATATTGAAGCGCTGAAAAACCGGCAACAAAATACCAGCAAATTATACCTAAAACAACGAATATGAACATCCTTCTTACCCTACAAAAACAATTCAGACTTAAACCTTTTTCCTTGCTATTCCTTTGGCTGATAGTTTCCTGCACAACCGTAAATACCAGCCTCAACGACTTAACTTGCGAGTACGAACGCCAACCACTTGGTATTGATACTCCCAATCCGCGTTTCTCCTGGAAAATTGAGTCAGGAGAACGAGGCGTTTACCAGGCTTCGTACCGTATTATTGTTGGGGAAAACGAAAAAGAAGTACTTCGGGAAACAGGATATTTATGGGATTCAGGAGAAATACAATCCGGAAATTCAGTCAACATTACGTACGAGGGAAAACCACTGCAAAGCAACCAAAACTACTACTGGCGCATTTGCATTCAAACAAAAAACGGAGAAGAAATATGGAGTAAACCGGCTTTTTTCCATACCGCACTTTTTAATGCTTCAGACTGGAAAGCCAGCTGGATTACCACCTCTGAAGAGATCATTCATCAAAGTCCGGTTTTCAGAAGAGATTTTGAAATCAGCAAAAAGATCAAACACGCTTACGCTTTTGTCACGGCCTGCGGTTTTTATGAGTTTACATTAAACGGACAAAAAGTAGGTGACCACGTTTTGGATCCTTCCGTCACCGATTACCGGAAACGGATTTTATACTCTACTTACGATGTCACAGACCACCTGAATTCAGGAATAAATGTGGCCGGGCTGATGCTCGCAAACGGCGCCTACAACATGCGAAAAGTAGCCGACCGATATAGCTGGGGAGGCGGAGGAAGCGTGCTCGGAAATCCCTGCTTTATTGCCCAGTTGCACATCATTTATGAAGACGATTCGCAAGATGTTATTGTTTCTGACCAAAGCTGGAAATACGCGAACGGCCCCATCATCTTTAATAACCTATACGGTGGCGAAGACTACAATGCGCAGCTCGAAATACCAGGATGGGATACCAAAAATTTCCAGGCAAACGACTGGCAAAAGGCAGTGCCGGCCAATCAACCAGGGGGAAAACTGGTCTCGCAGTCAAGCCCTCCGGTTAAAGTAACCGAAACCATCGAACCAGTAAAACAGACAAATCCGGCAGAAGGTGTCTACCTTTTTGATTTGGGGCAAAATATTGCCGGGTGGTGGAAAGTGGAAGTCAAAGGAAAAGCCGGGCAGTTGGTTCGCATTCGGGGAGCAGAAACGCTGAACAACGACCTTTTCCCTAAAAACCTCGAAAATGGTGATGTGTTTAGTGATAAATTCAAATACCATTCGCATGTTTGGACTGATTATACATTAAAAAGTGAGGAGGCGGAAACTTACGAGCCCCGCTTTTTTTATTCCGGATTTCGGTACATTGAAGTGGCCACTTCGGATAAAAAAGCACTGGATGAAATTAAAGTAGCCGGACGTGTTGTTCGCTCTTCCATGGAGTTGAACGGTACTTTTGATTCTTCTGATTCGCTTCTTAACCAAATCCACGAAGCAGGTTTGTGGTCGCAAAAAGGAAACCTGGTTTTCTATCCTACCGATTGCCCGCACCGCGAAAAAGGCGCCTACAATGGCGACGGACAAGTGATTGCTGAAACATCCATCCACGATTTTCAGATGGCGTCGTTTTACACCAAATGGATTGCCGACATGCGTGATTCGCAGGAAGAAAACGGCAGGATTCCCAACACATCGCCGGTGCTTGTTGGCGGCATGGGAGGCGGCGTTGCCTGGGGAAGCGCCTATATTTTGATCCCCTGGTGGATGAACCAATATTACAATGACAACCGGATACTGGAAGAAAACTACTCTTCCATGAAAAGATATGCCGATTACCTGAGAACTTTGGCGCAAACCGATCAAAATCCGGAAGAGTCGTACATCATCAACGACTTTATGAGTTACTGGTATTCGTTGGGCGAATGGTGTGCTCCGGGACAAAGTGACTGCCCCAATCATCCGGTGGTGAATACCTTCTATTATTATTTCAATACAAAAACAATGGCTGAAATTGCCAAAGTTCTGGGGAAAAATGAAGATGCTGAAAGGTATGCAGCATTAAGCGATACGATCAAACAGGCATTCAACGATAAGTTTTTCAATCCCGAAACCTTTTTGTACGGAACTGATTCAACCTACCAAACCTATCAGTTGCTGGCGCTGGCAGGCAACGTTGTACCGGACAGCTACAGAAACAATGTGGTTAAAACCGTGGTTGATGATCTGGAGAAACGCGGAAACCACATGAATACAGGAATTCTGGGAACCAAATACCTTTGGCCAATTCTTGTAAACGAAGGACACAGTGAACTGGCCTACCAAGTTGCCACGCAAAAAACATATCCCAGTTATGGATTCTGGCTGGCAAACAATTCAACCACTTTACTGGAAGAATGGTCGGGAAAAAATTCGCACAACCATGAAATGTTTGGTTCGGTGGTGGAGTATTTTTACAAATACCTGGCAGGCATTCAGTCTCCGGTGGAGGGAAAAACCACCCGAGGTTACCAGCACATTCACCTGCACCCCTACTCTCCTGATGGACTTAACTTTGTGAGTGCTTCGCAGGAAACAGTAAGTGGCAGTGTATTTTCAGGTTGGGAGAAAAAAGACAACAGCTTTCATTACAAAGTATCGATCCCTGCCAATACCACCGCCACCATTGTATTGCCGGGTAAGCTTAGCCAGACCGCAACCCTGTCAGAAGGAGGAACAATTATCTGGCAAAATAATACGCCTGTCAACCAGGTTCAGGGAATAACAAAAACGGAAGTTGATAGCAATCAGTTGTTTATTTACATTGAATCAGGAGATTATGACTTCATTTTTTCAAACAAATAACTAATTATTCGAGACAAGGTTACTTTAATTTTAATTTAACATCCAATTGTCTTGTTGTATTGATTATTATAACTATAATTGCATCAAATTAATTAAAATGATTTTCAGACTAGGACATCACGGCCATCATGGAAGTATCCAACCAACTGGTAGGCTGTAAATGTTTTGTCTGTTCATAACGATAATAGGAAAAAGAGGCTTGCCAGTTGGCAAGCCTCTTTTTTTGTTTTAAACAAGAAATTTGAAAGTATAACAGGTCATTTCAGCACAAGGAAAACAAGTAATAATCAAACTCGTTCTCTTGTCTGTTTAACAGAAGCGCTGCAGAAATGACAAAAAAATGAACGATGGAAAACAAGATCAAAATTGCCATTCAGACCAAAGGAAGGCTGAACGAAGATTCGATGAACCTGATTAACGAAGCAGGCATTGGTTTAAGTGTTGGACGCAGAACACTGGTTTCGGAAGCCAAAAACTTTCCGATGGATGCGCTTTATCTCCGCGACGATGATATTCCGCAAACCGTTGCCGACGGGGTTTCCGACATTGGGATTGTGGGCGAAAACGAAGTGGCCGAAAAAAGTGAAAACGTGGTTATTGCCAAACGCCTCGGTTTTAGCAAATGCCGCTTGTCGCTTGCCATTCCCAAATCGCTCGATTATCCCGGACTGGAGTTCTTTAACGGCAAAAAAATTGCCACCTCCTACCCCGGAATCCTAAAAAAGTTCTTACGCGAAAACAATATCGACGCTGATATTCACGTCATTACCGGCTCAGTGGAAATTGCTCCCGGAATTGGGCTTGCCGATGCCATTTTTGACATCGTTAGCTCGGGTTCTACGCTGGTCAGCAACCGACTGAAAGAAGTGGAGGTAGTGATGAAGTCGGAAGCAGTGCTGATTGCCAACCCCAATCTAAGTAAAGAGAAAAAAGAAATTCTGGATGAACTGATTTTCAGAATTGAATCGGTACAACGTGCACAGGGGAAAAAATACATTTTGCTGAATATCCCCAACGAAAAAGTAGACGAAATCATCCAATTACTACCAGGAATGAAAGCACCAACGCTGGTTCCGCTGGCAAAAGAAGGCTGGAGTTCGATGCACTCGGTTATTGCGGAAAATGATTTCTGGGAAATTATCGGCAAACTGAAAAAAGCCGGGGCTGAAGGAATTTTGGTTATCCCGATTGAAAAAATGATTTTCTAAAAAAGCTTGAAGTCGGAAGCTCGAAGTCACCAACTTTGAACTCTAAACATTAAACTTTGAACTCATATTGAACATGACAATACGCCAATACATATTATTTGCCTTGCCGGCTCTGATTTGGGGATCAACCTGGTTCGCTATCACTTTCCAGCTGGGAACTGTCGATCCGCTCGTATCGGTTTCGTACCGCTTTTTACTGGCCGGTCTGCTGCTTTTCCTTTTTTGTCTGATCAGCGGGAGGCAAATGCGTTTTAGCGTACGTGAACATTTGCTGATGGCGTTGCTCGGGCTGAGTCTGTTCGGAATAAATTACTGGTTTGTTTACCAGGCCGAAACCATGCTGACAAGCGGTGTTGTCGCCGTGATCTTTTCACTGATCATTTTCTTCAATATCTTTTTCAATGCAATCCTTTTAAAAGGAAAAGTAAAAAAAGATGTGATTTTTGCCGCCATTCTGGGAGTGGGTGGGACTGCCCTTCTTTTTAGAAATGAATGGAACAATTTTGACTTCAGTAACGGAAATGCGATCGTGTTTTTACTTTGCCTGGGCGGATTGATCTCGGCTTCGCTTGGCAATATTTTGTCGGCTTATAAACAGCGCAAAAATATACCGGTGCTGCAGGCCAATGCATTCGGAATGTTGTATGGCGGGCTCTCAATGTTCCTGCTTGTACTGATACTGGGAAAACCCATCGCTTTCGACATACGGCTGTCCTACTCCATTTCCTTGTTGTATCTTGCCGTTTTCGGATCGATCGTGGCTTTTTCGAGTTACCTGAAATTACTGGGAGAGATTGGTCCCGACCGTTCAGTGTATGTTACGCTGGTCACACCGGCGATAGCCCTCGTAATCTCAACTGTTTATGAAGATTATCGTTGGGATGTCTTCGCCTTTTTAGGATTGATCCTGCTATTTTCGGGAAATCTTCTGGCAATACGTTTAAAAACAAAAAAAACAGAGCATGAAAACATATGTGAATCCTGATAAAAAATCCTGGGCCGAACTACTGAAACGCCCTTTATTCGATGTTTCTGAGTTGTATGAAAAAGTACAAAACATCCTCAATGAAATTCGTAAAAACGGCGATGAAACGCTCCGTTTTTATACCGAAAAATTTGATGGTGTTGCACTTGAATCGATGGTTGTTGACAAAGCTGAAATGCAAGAAGCAGAATCGCTGGTAAACAACGACCTGAAAGAAGCAATTCAGCTGGCAGCAAAAAACATTGAAACCTTTCACGCTGCACAAAAAACCGGGATCAAAAAAGTAGAAACGACACCCGGAGTAACCTGCTGGCAAAAAGCAGTGGCAATTGAAAAAGTGGGTTTGTACATTCCCGGCGGAACCGCTCCGCTTTTCAGCACCGTGCTGATGCTGGCCATTCCGGCACAGATTGCTGGTTGTAAAGAGATTGTGCTTTGTTCGCCTCCCAACAAAGAAGGAAAAATTCACCCCGCAATTTTATATGCAGCTAAAGTGGCTGGTGTAACGCAGATTTACAAACTGGGCGGTGTGCAGGCGATCGGCGCCATGGCTTACGGAACGCAAACTGTTCCGAAAATGGACAAAATATTCGGTCCCGGAAATCAGTTTGTAATGGCTGCCAAACAACTGGTGAGCATGAACGACGTTTCAATCGACATGCCGGCTGGTCCTTCAGAGGTTTTGGTGGTTGCCGATCAAACATCCAATCCGGCATTTGTAGCATCTGATCTTTTGTCGCAGGCCGAACACGGTGCCGACAGTCAGGTTGTACTGCTGGCCGATTCTCGTGAAACCATTGAAAAGGTGCTGGAAGAAATAGAAAGTCAGTTGAAAGTGTTGCCACGAATGGTGCTGGCTTCCAAAGCATTGTCGAACAGTGTTTTTATTGCACTTTCCGATTCAGATCAGCAGGTTGAACTGATCAACGAATATGCGCCCGAACACCTGATCATCAGCATAAAAAATTACATGGAACTGGCTGAAAAGGTAGTTAATGCAGGCTCTGTATTTCTGGGTGAACTAACTCCGGAAAGTGCCGGTGATTATGCCTCTGGAACCAACCACACCCTGCCGACAAACGGCTGGGCACGGTCGTACAGCGGGGTAAACCTGGACAGTTTTCTGAAAAAAATTACCTTTCAGGAAATCACCCGTGAAGGCCTTAAAAAGATCGGTCCGGCTATTGAACTGATGGCTGAAGCGGAACAACTGGAAGCCCACAAAAATGCAGTAACATTACGATTGAGAAAGATTGAAACAGATTAATGTGAGATTGAAACAGATAGAATAACATGGAACTAAATAAACTTCTACGAAAAAATATTTTAAACCTGAAACCCTACTCTTCGGCACGTGACGAATACACCGGCGAAGCGATGGTTTTTCTCGATGCCAACGAAAATCCGTTTAACGAGCCTTACAATCGCTATCCGGATCCGCTCCAACGTGTAGTAAAAGAGAAGATTTCGAAGCTGAAAAACATCGATTCCTCGAACATCTTCCTGGGAAATGGCAGCGATGAACCGATTGATTTGCTGATTCGCGCCTTTTGTGAGCCCGGTGTCGATAACATCGTTTCCATCGACCCAACTTACGGCATGTACCAGGTGGCCGCAGAAATTTCGGATGTAAAACTCAAAAAGGTTTCGTTAACGGCAGAATATGAACTGGATGCGGAAGCAATTCTGGCTGCCACCGATTCAAACACCAAGTTGATTTTTCTGTGCTCGCCCAACAACCCAACGGCCAACTCTTTGAATAAAGAAAGTATTCTGAAAGTAGTAAAATTATTTAACGGGCTCGTTATTCTCGACGAAGCTTACATTGATTTTGCGCCGGGAAAAACACTTTTAAACGAACTGACCGACTATCCAAATCTCGTAATTCTTCAGACCTTCTCAAAAGCCTGGGGAATGGCAGGAATCAGGCTGGGAATGGCCTTTGCATCGGTGGAGATCGTTTCAGTTTTAAACAAAATCAAATATCCCTACAACCTGAACATTCTGACCCAGCAAAAAGCATTGGAACTACTGGAGCAAAACGAGCAGGTGGAAGCGTGGGTAAAATTGCTGATCGACGAACGCGAAAAAATGGCGGAAAAACTAAAGGCCTTGCCTTTTGTTGTTAAAGTGTTTCCTTCTGATGCCAACTTTTTGCTGGTAAAAATGCACGATGCCCGCGGAATCTATCAGTACCTTGTAGACGAGGGGATTATCGTTCGCGACCGCTCGAAAGTATATCTGTGCGACGACAGTCTGCGCATTACCATTGGCTCGAAAGAAGAGAATAAAATTTTAAGAAAGACATTAAAAAATCTGATATCGTAAAAATGAAGAAAGTATTGTTCATTGACCGCGACGGAACGTTGAATTTTGAAACCGAAGACGAACAAATCGATGCGTTTGAAAAACTGGAGTTTCTGCCCAAGGTTTTCAGAAACATGTACAACATCCGCAAAAACCTGGATTACGAACTGGTAATGGTCACCAATCAGGATGGGTTGGGGACTGATTCTTTTCCGGAAGATACCTTTTGGCCGGTTCAGAATTTTATATTAAAAGCCTTTGAAAACGAAGGTGTAACATTCGACGACATCTGCATCGATCGAAGTTTTCCCGAAGAAAAACTCCCCACCCGCAAACCGGGAACAGGGATGCTCACAAAATACATGAACGGAGATTACGACCTTGCCAACAGCTTTGTTATTGGCGATCGTTTAACCGATGTTCAACTGGCTAAAAACCTGGGAGCCAAAGCTATTTTTATCAACAACGGCGATTTGACGGAAGAGCTGGAATCCAAAGGATTGGCAGACACCTGTGCGCTGGTTTCTGACGACTGGGATGATATTTATGCTTGCGTGGCTTCGCCGCAAAGAACAGCTACCGTTATCCGGAACACCAAAGAAACGGCGATCCTGGTGGAGCTAAACATGGACGGTTCGGGTGTTTGCGATATTTCAACCGGTTTGGGCTTTTTCGATCACATGCTGCATCAAATCGGGCGTCACTCGGGCGCTGATCTGAAAATTCAGGTTAAGGGCGATCTGGAAGTGGACGAACACCACACCATCGAAGATACCGGGCTGGCGCTTGGCGAGGCATTTAAGAAGGCTGTCGGCAATAAACTTGGGATGGAACGCTATGGCTTCTGCCTGCCAATGGACGATTGCCTGGCAATGGCCGCTATCGATTTTGGCGGACGCCCGTGGTTGATTTGGGAAGCCGATTTTAAACGCGAAAAAGTAGGCGACATGCCCACCGAAATGTTTATGCACTTTTTCAAATCGTTTTCCGATGCAGCTGCCTGCAACCTGAATATAAAAGCTGAAGGCGACAATGAACATCACAAGATTGAGGCGATTTTCAAAGTAGTGGCCAAAGCCATCAAAATGGCCATTCGCCGCGATGTTTTTAACTTTGAACTACCTTCAACCAAAGGAAAACTTTAACTAAAATTTTCACCCGAATAATTGTAAAGCATGAAGACCATAAAACCGTTACGCGAGAAAAAAAATACAGCCATACTTTTGATTCACTGCCCCGACAGACAAGGGATACTGGCCACCGTCACCGAATTTTTGAACCAGAACAAAGGAAACATCATCTACCTTGATCAACACGTTGACAGACAGGAAAAGATCTTTTACATGCGGGTGGAATGGGAACTGGAGAACTTTGCGATTCCACAGGACAAAATCGGCGAGTATTTTGACACGTTGATTGGCGCTCCCCTGCAAATGTACTGGCGGATTTATTTCTCCAAATCGGTGCCCAGAATGGCGCTTTTTGTATCAAAAATGCCGCATTGTTTGTTTGATATCCTGGGACGTTACACAGCCGGAGAATGGGATGTGGACATTCCGATGATCATCAGCAACCACGAAACCTTAAAACCTGTGGCCGAACGTTTTGGCATTCCATTTCACTACTTCCCCATTAACAAAGACAACAAAGCAGAACAGGAAGCCGCTGAGATAGAATTACTGCGGAAACACAAAATCGATTTTGTTGTGCTTGCCCGGTACATGCAGGTGCTTTCAGAAGACTTTGTACAAAAATTCCCCAACAAGATCATCAATATTCATCATTCATTTTTACCGGCCTTTGCGGGTGCAAAACCGTACCATGCAGCCCATCAGAGAGGGGTAAAAATCATTGGTGCTACCAGTCATTACGTGACCTCGGAACTGGATGCCGGCCCCATTATCGAGCAAAACGTAACACGTTGCAGCCATGTGGATACGGTTGAAAATCTGGTTCGAAAAGGGCGCGATTTGGAAAAAATTGTACTTTCGCAGGCAGTTTATAAACACTTACAGCGAAAAATACTCGTTTATAAGAACCGTACCGTCGTATTCAATTAAAATGAACACCATGAAGAAACTGCTTACCTTCGCAATGTTGGCCCTTTGGGGAGTTTGTGCTTCGGCCCAGATTTCTGAACTACCCAACAAGGAAATCCCTGAAGATTACGGCTACATCGTAAAATTGGGTCAACAAGTACCCGATGTAACCATGGAACTTACAGATGGAAAGAAGATCTCAACTTCCGCGCTAAAAGGCAAAGTAATCATGCTTCAGTTCACCGCCAGCTGGTGCAGCGTTTGCCGCAAGGAAATGCCGCACATTGAAAAAGACATCTGGCAAAAACACAAGAATAACCAAGACTTTGTGCTGGTTGGCGTTGATATGAACGAACCGCTCGACAAGGTCAAAAAGTTCCAAAAGGACATGAAAGTCACGTACCCGCTGGCGCTCGACCCGGGAGGTGAAATTTTTTACACTTTTGCAGCGAAAGGTGCAGGTGTGACACGAAATGTAATCATCGACAAAACAGGCAAAATAGCCTACATGACACGCCTGTATAAAGAGGATGAATTCAGGGAGATGATTGACGTGATCGATTATCTTTTGAAACAGTAAATCAGGGGCAGGAAACTGCGAAAAGGTGTGAAAAGATTCCTGCTTACGCAGGAATGAAAACTGGAATTAACCATTTGAAAATGAACATTGTCATTATAAAATACAATGCCGGTAATATAGAATCGGTCAACAATGCATTGAACCGACTCGGGGTCAGTGCTGAAGTTACGGCCGATCCCGAAAAAATTAGAAAGGCAGACAAAGTAATATTTCCCGGAGTTGGTGAAGCAAGCACTACCATGGCTTATCTTCGGGAGCACAAACTCGACGAACTCATTGTTTCGTTAAAACAACCGGTACTGGGCATATGTCTGGGCCTTCAACTTATGTGCTCGCATTCGGAAGAAAACGATACCGATTGTTTGGGAATTTTTGAAGAAAAAGTAAAACGTTTTGTTCCAAAACCTGGCGAAGAATACATTACCAAAGTGCCACACATGGGCTGGAATGCGGTTAATCAGCTAAAAAGTGACCTTTTTGCAGGAGTAAATGAAAACGAGTACGTTTATTTTGTGCACTCGTATTACGCCGAAAAAAGTGAGCACACCATTGCCACCTGCAATTACATTCAGCCATTTAGTGCAGCACTGCATAAAAATAATTTCTATGCCACGCAGTTCCACCCCGAAAAAAGCGGGACCATCGGAGCAAAGATTTTGGAGAATTTTTTGAAAATATAGTCGTAAATTGAAGTATGGATAGGTTAACCATTATAAAAGTCGGCGGGAAAGTCGTAGAAGAACCCGAATCGTTAAATGCGCTGCTCGATCAGTTCCAACGAATTTCGGGAAATAAATTGCTTGTTCATGGAGGAGGAAGAACGGCTACTGTGATTGCCGAAAAGCTGGGGATTGAAACCCAAATGGTGGATGGGCGACGCATTACCGATGCCGAAACGCTGGAGGTTGTTACCATGGTTTACGGCGGTTTGGTAAACAAGCGTATTGTGGCAGGATTACAGGCCCGCGGAATAAATGCAGTTGGCCTGACCGGTGCCGATTTCAACCTCATAAAAGCCCACAAACGCCCGGTTAAAGACATCGATTACGGCTTTGTGGGCGACGTGGACGATGTAAACGTATCCGAACTTCGCCTGCTCATCAATGAGAATGTAGTGCCCGTAGTAGCGCCTCTGACCCATGACGCCAAAGGACAACTGCTGAATACCAATGCCGACACTATTGCCTCAGAACTGGCTACAGAGCTGGCTAATTACTTCAAAGTCTATCTTTTCTTCTGTTTTGAGAAAAAGGGAGTTCTGCTTAATCCGGATGACGATTCGAGTGTAATCTACGACCTGAATCTTCAACAGTTTAACGAATACAAAGCTGAAGGAGTCATCAGTGCGGGAATGATCCCCAAACTGGAAAACAGTTTCCGGGCAAAAATGAAAGGTGTACAGGAAATCCTGATCACAAATCCGGAAAACATTATTACAGGCCGAGGCACCAGAATCATCTGATGTTTTTCGGTCTTCGATTGCCTCGTTTTCTGCTTTAATTTGTCGTTCAGAAATACCCCTCATGAAAAACGGCCCTCGTTATGTTGCTTTGATCAGAAGAAAGCTGCTAATGTTTTCTTCTTTCGGGGTACATACATCGTATCATGACAAATATCATATAACGCTATATCTCAGGTAATTCAACCTTTTCAATTCTCATTCAGATCATTTGTTTAATACGAAAATAATCTGTAAGCATTTTTGATAATCCGTCAGAATTTAGTATGTTAAAGTCGTAAAACTTACAGTTTTCACCTAACTGGAAAGTAAACTATTGAAAATTTAAAAACCTTATTTACAACATACTATCATGGCAAAGATTATTGAAAGTACGTGTACCGATTGTGCCAAGCTGGAAGATGGTTGCTGTAAAACGTGTATCACTGAACATAAATTCAACATATTTTCCCCTCTCACAAACCAGGAAATCGAGTTTCTGATCGACGATAAAAAGCAAATAATTTACAAAACCGGTGAGACCATTATGAAGCAAAATACCTCGTCGACCCATGTTGTTTGTGTTCGATCAGGCCTTGCAAAATTATACGTGGAAAGCGATAACGGGAAAAACGTTATCGTTCGTATTGCCAAAAAAGGAGATTTTATTACCGGGGGAGGTTTGTTTAACGGCAGTGTACAACACTTTAGCATAACCGCTCTCACTCCTGTCAGATGTTGCCTTATTGATTCGGCAAAGCTCACCACCCTTTTTTCGGAGAATAATTCGTTTGCGGTTGGGCTGCTTCGATACAACACCAAACAAAACAATTACCTGCTTAATAAGCTGGTAAACCACACCCAAAAATACATGCCGGGCCGGGTGGCAGATACCTTGCTTTACCTGAAAAACGAGATTTTTGCTGAAAGCGTTTTCCAGGCTCCGTTAACGCGACAAGAACTGGCAGAGATGTCAAATATGACCAAAGAAAGCTTTGTCCGGATTTTACACCAGTTCAAAGACTCGAAATTAGTAGCCGTAGATGGCAACACCATTGAGATCCTCAATGAAAATTCGCTGTTGGCCATCAGCAAAAACGGATAATTGACATATATCAATCCAATCGTTGTCAATAATCAATTAGGCGGTTCTTTTATATCATACCAGGCACTTTCAAACGTGATTCGCAGGATATTACTTTTACCTCTTATTAGATAAGAATAAAAATTCAATTACCTAATCTATTACGTTATGAAATACAAATCACTTTTAAAACTATTCTTTTTGGGTTTCTGTTGCGCAGTTTTAGCGACTTCTTGTACGAAAGAAGGACCGATGGGACCTGCAGGAGCCGACGGAACCAATGGAACAAATGGTGAAGATGGACAAGATGGAAATGTTACTTGTTTAGTGTGCCATACCACCGCCAACATGACTGCTGTTAAGGAACAGTATGCTACTTCAACTCACGCAAGTGGCGGTGCAACTGCCAGAAGTGCAAGCAATTCATGTGCGCCATGTCACTCGCACGAAGGATTTCTTGAAATGCTGACTACCGGAAACGACACTACTTTTGCAGGCTTTGCACATCCAACAGTGATGAATTGTAAAACGTGTCATGAAGGCCACGTTTCTTTCGATTTTGAAACCGACGGACAGGATTATGCTTTGCGCACGGTTGAACCTGTTAACCTGATGCTTTATGCCGATCCTACAAAAGTTATTGACTACGAAAACAACTCAACCCTGTGTGTGAATTGCCACCAGCCAAGAAACTCTTACCCGGTTCCCGGCTCAAATGGCGAAACTACAGTAACAGTTACAAGCAGCCGCTACGGCCCACACCACGGTCCTCAGGGTACTTTGGTTGAAGGTATCGGATGTTGGGAACCACAAGGTTCAACGGCTTATCCGGGCACAAAATCAGCTGCACACCGTAACAACGGAGCTTGTATATTGTGCCACATGGGTGATTATGACAATGGTGAAGGCGGCCATACCTGGAATCCTTCTCTGGAAAGCTGTAAAGCATGTCACTCCAGTGCCACTAATTTTGATGTAAACGGATTCCAGACAGAAATCGAAGAATTGTTTACCCAGCTTCATAATAAACTTCTGGAAGAAGGTGCGATCACCAGCTCTGGAAGCCGTGTTTCAGGTACTTATCCGCTTAACGTTGGTGGTGCAATGTGGAACTATGCTACCATCCTCGAAGACCGCAGTAATGGGGTACACAACCCGAAATACATCCGTGCGGTTCTGAAAAATACGCTTGAATCACTCAACTAATAGAATAACAGAAAAGACTTCTGATGAAGAAGTCTTTTTTTTCACTAACATTTATTATTATGAGAGCACTAAAGATTATAATATCAACCATAGCATTGGCATTATTTTTTGGTGGATGTGCTTATGATTTCATTCCGCAGGAAGAAGTCATTGACCCGGATGATCCGAATGCGGAAACAATTTCCTTTGCTACAGAGATTGTTCCGATTTTCACATCCAAATGCGTACGCTGCCACTCAACAGGGGCAACAACTCCTGACCTGTCAACGAACAATGCCTATTCGTCGCTCAACAGTTCAAGGTATGTTAATGAAAGTACTCCTGAGTCGAGCTTGATTTACACCAAACCACTAGGCAGTCATGGAGCAACCTATTCTGATGCCGAGGCTGCAAAAATATTGCTGTGGATCAAGCAGGGTGCACAGGATAATTAAAAAACCAAATCCGAGATATAATGAAAAAATATATATTGACTCTCCTTATTTCAGGATTAACTGTTTCCAGTCTTTTTGCGCAGGAAGAAAAGGAGCCGGATGCACCGGTCAGCAACCCTTTTGAAAGCGGGATACTGATTGATGCACAAACCACCGTAATTCCCGATGCAAAGACCCTGGAATTTGTCATCCAGCATAAGTTTGGTTCAGTTGAAAACGGATCATCCGATTTGTTCGGTATTTATGGTTCGTCAAACATCCGGGTAGCATTGAATTATGTACCGGTTAAAAATTTCCAGCTTGGTGCAGGTATCACTAAACGGAAAATGATGACCGACCTGAATGCCAAATGGACCATTTTCAAGCAAACTGAAAGAAGTACCGTTCCGGTTTCGGTAGCCCTTTACGGTGCTATTGGTATCGACGGACGTTCGTTTGATCAGTTTGATGGTTTAGGTTTTAAAGTCGAATCAAAAGCAGTGACCACAATGCCTGAATCTTTTGAATTCAATGATCGCTTGTCGTATTATTCGCAATTGATTGTTGGACGGAAAGTTTGCGATGCATTTTCGCTTCAGGTAGGTGCCAGCTTTACGCATTATAACACTGTAGACTGGGACAATGACCACGATATAATTGGTTTACACGCCAATGCTCGCTTGAAATTCTCACCACAGGGATCACTGATTGTTACTTACGATCACCCGCTGAAAGTGAAAGATATTTCAGAACAGTATACATGGGATCATTGGGCTGAGCCTAGCCTGGCAGTAGGTGTTGAGTTCTTTACCTTTACCCATGCTTTCCAAATGTTTGTTGGAACAGCCGACGGAATATTACCGATGGAACTAATGATGAACAATCACAACCCGATCAAAGGAAAAAGTTTTGCAATCGGTTTTACAATCACTCGTTTGTGGATGTTCTAATAAAGTACTGACCATGAAATTGGTTAATAAAGATGGTAATATCGGGTAAAACGGTATTACCATTTTTTAATAAATGAACGAACTGTTTTCTATTGCACAAAAAGATAAATACAACAATTTAAAATATACAGACCCATGAAAGTCTCCCTGTCAATTTTATTGTTTTTTCTCTGTCTCAGTTCCTCTGTGAGAACACTGGCGCAGTATTACGACACCCCAAAAGAACACGATTGTTTGAAGTGTCATTCTCAGCAAACCTATTCATTTCATAACGAATTGATGGGAACCGATGACAAGAAGTTAATGAATCCCTATTATATCATTGATACTTTAGGGCTAAGAGAAGGAGTGCATAAACAGTTCGATTGTACCGACTGTCATTCATACGATTATACCACCTACCCACATAACGCCAACCTGAAACTGGAACCCCTGGCAACTTGTTTGGATTGTCACGGAGGTGACGAATCTTTTGCCAGCTATCAGTTTGACAAAATACAGGAAGAATTCCAGAAAAGTGTGCATTACCAGGCATACGGAGATAACTTTACCTGTGCTAAATGCCACAGCCAGCATACCTATACAGCGACTGCCCGAAACAGCAACAGTATTCTGGAGATTGTTGATTACAGCAATAAAATGTGTCTGTCGTGCCACAACGACATGAGACGTTACGGCTTGGTTTCCGGTCAGGAAAATCCTGCCCTTATTGACGTCCACAGCTGGCTTCCGAACCAGGAACTACACTTTAAGCATGTTCGCTGCATCGAATGCCACACAGCCGTTGAGGACGAATTGATGGTTTCTCATAATATTCGCGCAAAAGAAGAAGCGGTAAGACGCTGTGCCGAATGCCACTCCGAAAATTCATTATTAAAAGCTTCGCTTTACAAATACCAAAACCTGCAGGAAAGAGCAGAGGACGGTAGTATTATTGGTGTTCTATCCAACGAAAATTATGTAATAGGATCGCACCAGATACCAATACTTAGAACCATTAGCCTTCTTATCTTTTTTGCCGCACTCGGAGGCATTATTATCCACGGCATATTTAGGATCATTTATAAAAAGTAAACGCAATGAATTCAACTGAAGATAAAATCTACTTTTACCCGGTTTGGTTACGTATCTGGCACGGCATTAATGCATTGGGAATAATATTACTGATTGTTACAGGAATAACCATGAATTCCGGGTTTGAAAAAGGGCTGATTGAATTTGGCCTGAATATGAAGCTGCACAACTTTGCCGGCGCCATTGTTTCACTCAACTACCTGGTTTTCCTGTTTGGCAACCTGATAACCAGCAACAAAAAATTCTACATTGTTAAACCCCGTAATTTCCTGAAACGCCCGATGAAACAGGCATACTATTATGCATGGGGAATGTTTCACGGTATGCAGGCCCCCTACCCGCTTTCAGAAAAACGAAAATTTAATCCGCTGCAAAAATATGCTTACATAATGGTCATGTACTTTGCGGTGCCGCTGGTAATTGTTTCGGGTATCGGTCTCATGTTTCCGGAACTTATTTTTAACCAGGTTTACGACATCAGCGGAGTATTGATCACTGCGGTTACACACTCAGCCATGGGATTCTTTATTTCCATCTTTTTGATCATTCATTTATATGTTGCTTCCATTGGCAAATCGCCGCTTGATAATTTCAGAAGCATTGTAAACGGCTGGCATCATATCACAAAAAAATAATTGGCATCAGAAAAAAAGGGAAAAGTCAGAAATCAATAACGAAAACAATTCAGAAACAGAAACTAGCAAGACATAGCGAAATACATACTGTTTTCCGCTGAAGACTAAAACGTAGGTCAAACCAAAACTAATTATCATGCGGAGGGAATGTATAGGTTTACGGTTGCCGGAGAGACGGGCTTCTGAAAGCACAGTCGCAACTCCGGGTAGTTTTCTGAAACAGCAAAAAAGCTTAACAGTCCTGTTGGTGGCGCTCTTTATAACGTCGCTTGCATTTGCACAGTCGAACGAAGATTGTGCCATGTGTCACGACGACCCGTCCCTGACCACCACCCGCAACGGAAGGCAAATTTCAAGATACATTCCAGGGAACATTTTCGAAAAATCGGTTCACAGTTACCTGGAATGTGTTTCGTGCCACACCGATGCAGCCGTTGAAGATTTTCCACATCCGGATACTTTACAACCAGTTAACTGCGGCGAGTGTCACGACGATGCCATGACCAACTTCCTGGATGGAGTACACGGGCAGGCTTTCATCCGAAAAGATAAAAATGCTCCCAACTGCTCGGAGTGTCACGGTACCCACCAGATTATTCCTTCCACCGATCCTCAGTCTCCTACTTATAAAATGAACATTCCGGTGCTTTGCGGCAAATGCCACCGCGAAGGTGCGCCGGTTGCCAGGGCTTACAACATCTCAGAACGCAACATTCTTGAAAACTACAGCCAGGGCATTCACGGAAGAGGCCTGTTCAACGCCGGATTAATCGTAACTGCCACCTGTAACGATTGCCACGGAAACCACCTGGTTCTTCCGCATACCAACAGCCGGTCGAGTATTTCGCAAAAAAACATTGCATCCACTTGTATGAAATGCCACGCACGGATCGAGGATGTACATACAAAAATCATTAACCGCGAATTGTGGGAGAAAAAGCCCGGTGCTATCCCGGCCTGTACTGATTGCCACCCACCTCACAAAGTGGAAATGCAAAACCTGGTCGAAAACATCTCCGATAGAACATGTTTAAAATGCCACGAACAGCCCGATATTCACAAAACTGTTGAAGGACAACAGGTTTCATTGCATGTGGATGTAAACAACCTGACCGTTTCGGCCCACAACAATATCACCTGCGTGAAATGCCACTCAGATGTTACAGCAACTTTGGCGCGCCCCTGCGAAACCGCCGACAAGGTCGACTGTTCCAATTGCCACGCCGAGGAAGCAGAAATATATTTTGAAAGCGGCCACGGCAGGGCTTATTTTTCAAAACACGAGAATGCCCCTTATTGTACCGATTGCCACGGAACACATTTGGTAAAAAAGAAAGAGGATGAAACCTCGCCGGTTTTCCGTTCCGCAGTTCCAAAACTTTGCGGCGACTGCCATAAAAACAACGGGCAAGCGCTGGACGGCACAGACCTGAAAGAGAAAGATGCTTTTGCTGATTATTCCACAAGCGTACACGGCCGAAGCCTGGAAGAAAAGGGCCTTTTATCGGTTGCCATTTGTACCGATTGTCACACTACCCATTTCATGTTGAAAGAAAGTGATGAACGCTCTTCGGTTAACCCGGCCAACCTGGCCAAAACCTGCGGAAAATGTCACAAAGGAATTTACGACGAATACATTGCCAGCGAACACGGCCATCAAAACAATACCGGTGAATTAAAGTTTCCTACCTGCGAAACCTGCCATACTGCACATCACATTTCGGAGGTGCACCAGGATAAATTCATGTCGGAGATCACCAACCAATGTGGGCAATGCCACAAAGAGCTGGCTGAAACCTATCTGGAAACCTATCACGGGAAGGTACACCAGCTGGGATACTTGCAGGCAGCGCGGTGTTCCGACTGCCACGGGGCCCACAACATTTACCCGATGGATAATCCGAAATCCACCATAAATCCGAGAAACATTGTAACCACCTGCCAGAAATGCCATACCGATGCGAACATGAAGTTCACCGGTTACCTCACCCATGCCACTCATTACGACAAAAGTAATTTTCCGTGGCTTTATTACACTTTCTGGGCGATGACTGCCTTGCTGCTGAGTGTTTTTGCCTTCTTCGGCTTGCATACTTTGCTTTGGCTGCCACGCTCGCTCGGAACTCTTATCAAACGCGAGAGTCACCCGAAACCGGTGGGCAAACAGTGGTACATCCGGCGCTTTTCAAAAAAGAACCGCATCACCCATATTTTTGTGATCTGTAGTTTTATACTACTCGCACTCACCGGAATGATTCTAAAGTTTGCTTACATGCCCTGGGCCAAATCCTTATCCGGGCTGATTGGCGGTGCACACGTGGCCGGATTACTCCACCGTTTTGCCGCAATCATTACTTTCGGCTATTTTGTTTTCCATGTTGTGTCGCTGCTCAAAATCAAGTTCCAAAAGGGAATCAAAGTTAGCAAGTTCATTTTCAGCAGCAACTCACTCATGTTCAACCGAAAAGATATCAAGGATTTCTGGGCATCCATTAAATGGTTTACCGGTGTAGGCCCCCGCCCCAATTACGGGCGCTGGACTTACTGGGAAAAGTTTGATTACTTCGCCGTTTTCTGGGGAGTGATGGTGATCGGCTCAACCGGGCTAATGCTTTGGTTCCCCGAAATTTTCACAAAAATACTTCCGGGCTGGCTGATTAATGTGGCGCAAATCATCCACAGCGATGAAGCCTTACTGGCTGTTGGCTTCATTTTTACCATCCATTTCTTTAATACCCATCTTCGTCCCGAGTCGTTTCCAATGGATACCGTCATCTTTACCGGCTATGTTCCAGTTGAAGAATACAAGGCAGACAGACCGCATGAATACGAACAATTAGAGAAATCGGGCAAGCTAAAAGATGTGCTGGTTGAGAAAGAATTTTCGCCACAAAAGATGCTGTGGATTAAGATATTTGGCTTTGTTGCGCTTTTTACCGGTGTTGTTTTAATCGGGTTGATCATATACTCCCTCCTTTTCCACTAAAAACCGTAACTTGGAAAATGTGATATTAGAGAGAATTTAAACAAAGTAAAAACAAGAATAGATCAATAAATACAATAGAAAAAGGGATGCAACGCAAGTACCATTTGATAACATAATTTCACTATACTTTTTGGTATATAGAAATCTTTTAAATTATAAAAGAGTATTGAAAGTTTAGTCGAATTTTGCCAAATTGCGTCGAAGACTTGCAGAGCTAAGCTAATTAAAACGAAGGAATTATGAAACGAGCATCTCAAATCATTGAACCCGTTTTTTGGATTAAATGCGAGTTCCCGGCCCGAAGGAATTCATACTGGCGGGCATATGATACAATTGAAAACAAACAATTTTAGTCATATGAAATTACCATCATCCATCAAGAACTGGATTTCAATCGCAGGAGCAATGCTGGCTGTTTTTAACCTGGCATCCATCCTCTCTTTAATGATTTTGAACTCCGTGTTTGGATTCGGAGGTTCCTACATTGGGTTGTTTATATACATTGTCCTCCCGGGATTTATGATCACCGGGCTTATCATGATCCCAATCGGGATGCGCATCTACAAAAAAAAGGCAAGAAAGGCTGAAAAAGAAGGGAAACAGTTCAACTGGCCCGTTATTGATTTCAACAACATTGCCACCCGTAATGCGTCCATCATTTTTATTGTTGGCACTGTGTTTTTACTGATCATATCGTCCATAGGAAGTTACGAAGCTTTTCATTACACCGAATCGGTGGAGTTTTGTGGTAAACTTTGCCACCAGGTAATGGAGCCCGAATACACCACTTACCATGGCTCGTCGCACGAAAGAGTGGCCTGTGTTGAATGCCACGTTGGATCGGGCGCCAGTTGGTACGTGAAAAGTAAACTTTCGGGTTTGTACCAGGTTTACTCGGTAATGGCCAAGAAATATCCGCAACCGATTCCTACGCCAATCGCCAATTTACGGCCCGCGCAGGAAACCTGCGAACAGTGCCACTGGCCCGACAAGTTTTACGACCGGAAATTGAGAATGAAACACTCTTTTCTTACCGATGAAGAAAACACAGAGCAAATCATCCACCTTCAGGTAAAAACAAGTACACGAACTACTGCGGCAGGAATTGAAAAAGGAATTCACCAGCACATTAGCCCGGATGTAAAAATTGAATACAAAGCGGTGGATGAAAAAAGACAAATCATTCCGTGGGTAAGATATACCAATACAACAACGGGGGAAGTTAAGATTTATACCGACGGTGATAATTACATGAGCGAAGCCCAGCTCGATTCGCTGGAAACACGCACAATGGATTGCCTGGACTGCCACAACCGCCCGTCGCACAACTACAACGCCCCTCAGAATTTCATCGATAAGTCGATGGGCGAAGGAAAAATATCGACGGAACTTCCGGCAATAAAAATGGCAGCTATGCAAGCCCTGTACCAGGACTATCCAACCAAAGACAGCGCTTTTTTCGCCATACAAACACAGATTAATGAATGGTTTGAATCGGGCTATCCGGATATTGCTGAATCGAAAAAAGAAGAAATTGCACAGGCGATCCTGGAAATTCAGAACGGATACGCCAACAATATATTTCCGTTTATGAAAGCCAGTTGGAAAGAGTATCCCAACAACATTGGCCACATGGAATCGGATGGTTGTTACCGGTGTCACAACAACCGTCACGCCACCGAAACGGGGACGGTAATTTCGAAAGACTGTAACCTGTGTCACAACATTGTAGCCCAGGGAACGGCCGACACCTTAAGGTATGCAAACTCGCTTAGCCCGCTGGAGTTTGAGCACCCGGTAGATATTGGTGACGTTTGGCAGGAAGAACTTTGTTCATCGTGTCACTCGGCATTGTATTAGTAACGAATATAAATAACACAAAACAGCCATTGATATATTTGGATGGCATGTGATTTGAAATAGTGTATTAATCATTTAAATAGTAATGTTATGGTAAAAAAATTAATGTTATTAATGGGACTGGCCCTTTTTATCAGTTCTGTATCATTTGCTCAGAGTTATAAATACATTGGCGCGGCAAAGTGCAAAATGTGTCATAACAAACCTGAGAAAGGAGAACAGTTCAATAAATGGGAAGCAGGCCCGCACGCCAATGCCATGAAATCGTTGAAAGGTGACGAGGCAACGGATCCCAAATGCTTGAAATGCCACTCAACCGCAGGAAGCGTAGACAAGGGTTTACTGGCCGGTATTAAAGTGGAAGAAGGCGTTTCCTGCGAATCGTGTCATGGCCCGGGTAGCATGTATAAAACGGCTGCCATAATGAAAAACAAAGAGATGGCTCTTTCCAAAGGAATGATCGAGCCTGACGAAGCAACTTGCAAGGCTTGTCACCTTGGTGAAAAACCGGAAGGTCACGTGGCCGCTAAAAAACCTTGGAATTACGCTGAATTTGCAAAAGCTATCGCTCACGACGATCCAACAACCAAATAAGGTTTGTTTTTACTTTATTCTTGAAAATTCCTTTGTTTTCCGGAACAAAGGAATTTTTTTAGTGTCCTCTCCCCTCCAAAACGCACAATGAAATGGTTCGAATAAAATGCTTTTGATTATATTCAGCGTATCTAATAAATCCAACATATTACCATGAAAAAGTTTCTTTCATTTATCTTTTCAATGTTTTTTACCGGAATTCTTCTGGTCGTTTTTGCCATTGCCATTGGCTATGCCACCTTTATTGAAAACGACTACGGAACCATAACCGCCAAAATATTGATCTACAATTCCAAGTGGTTCGAGATACTCATGATCATACTTACCATTAACCTGATCGGGAGTATTTTCAAGTACGAGTTATTTACCAAGAAGAAATGGACAGTGCTACTTTTTCATCTTTCATTTATCGTTATTCTGATTGGTGCCGCCATCACCCGCTACTACGGATACGAAGGATCGATGCACATTCGGGAAGGTGAATCAACCGATTTTATCGTTTCGGAAGCCAATTTTGTCACCATAAAAGCAAAGAATGGCAACGAAACAGTTGAAACAGAAAAAGAAGTAAAATTCTCACCCTATACCGCCAATTCCTTTTCGGCAAACATCGAGGTTGGCGGACAAAGCATTCACATAAAAAATGAAGTATTTATGCCCTCGGCAGCCGAAAACCTGGTGGTTGATCCTACCGGGGAACCCATTGTATCGCTCATAGCTGTTTACAACGGGGTACGTGCCGACTTTAACCTTCGCCAGGGCGATTTAAAGCATTTTGGCCCCATCTCGGTTGGTTTTGAAACAGCCAAAGATGTGAACGTACAACTAAAACTGGTGGATGGAAACATCGTACTGGCTTCATCCGATACCATCCAGGCGTCGCAAATGAATGAAAGCCAGTCGGAACTTATACCGGCCGACTCGGCAGTTGCTGTAAATAATCAAAAGGTTTATACGCTGAACGGACTGAATTTTGCAGTAAAACAGTTTCTACAAAAAGGTAAAACACAACTGGTATACCAGCAGGCACAGCGGGGTGCACCAACCACCGATGCCATAAAAACCATTCTTTCATCGGGAGGCGAAAGCAAAGAACTGGTTGTTTACGGTCAAAACGGAACCGTTGGCGATTTTTATACCACCCACATCAACGGAACGGAAGTATCCATCTCTTACGGGGCAAAAATCATTCAACTCCCCTTCGCTATTTATCTTGAAGATTTTCAGCTCGAACGCTATCCCGGCTCCAACAGCCCATCGTCGTATGCCAGCGAGGTGGTGTTAAAAGACGGAAGCTACGAAATGCCCTACCGTATTTTTATGAACAATATTCTGAAGCACAAAGGATACCGTTTTTTCCAGTCGTCGTACGACACCGACGAGAAAGGAACCATTTTATCGGTAAACAGCGACAAAGCAGGTACCTCAGTCACTTATTTCGGATACCTGATCATGGCCCTTGGAATGGTACTAACCCTTTTCAACAGAAACAGCCGTTTTAAACGTCTGCTCAAGGCTTCGGCCAAACTTGCTGCCGAACGCAAGAAACTGATGGTAATGCTGGCCGCCGGAATCTTACTTTCATTTCCGGCACACTCGCAAACCGCAGCTTACACCGACATGGACAAAGACCATGTAAAGGCTTTTGAGGAATTGTTGGTTCAAAGCCGTAAAGGACGCGTGGAACCCGTTTCAACCATTGCTTCCGAGATTTTACGAAAAGTTGCCAAGGAAACCAGCTGGGAAGGTCTGTCGGCCACCGAGGTTTTCCTGGATATGCAGGCAAATCCTGAAAAATGGAAAAACATTCCGGTGATTAAAGTTGCCAATCCTGAGCTAAGAAAAATGCTGGGTGCGCAGGGTAAATATGCCAGCTTTAATTCCATTGTGGTTCCGCGCGAAATGGGCGGTTACAAGTTAAACAAGATGGTGCAGGAAGCCTATGCAAAAAAGAGCAACCAGCGTAACAAGCTCGACAAAGAAGTGATAAATGTTGACGAGCGCGTAAATATTCTGATGCGTGTTTTTACCGACGGGTTCCTGAACGTATTCCCGATTCCGGGAGACGAGAACCACAAATGGATTTCCATTAACGAAACCCACGAAATGAAAGCTGACGATGCTGCTTTTGCGCATCAAACCATCCAGGCTTATTTTACTTCAGTGGCCAGTAAAGACTGGGCAACAGCCAATCAACTGCTTACCAACCTGAAAACCTACCAACAAAATTACGGAGCCAAAATCTCTCCCACCCCAACCAAGGTAAAACTGGAGGTACTCTACAACCAACTCAACATATTCGGAAAACTGGCCAAGATATTTATGTTTACCGGTCTTATCCTTTTGGTTTTACAACTGGTAACCTTGTTTAATCCAAAAATCCAGCTCCGGTGGCTCAAAAACCTGGCTCTCATTTTCATCTTTATTCTTTTTGTGGCCGAAACAACCGGGCTTGGAATCCGATGGTACATTTCGGAACACGCGCCCTGGAGTAACGGCTACGAGTCGATGATCTTTATCAGCTGGGCAACCTGTTTGGGCGGGCTCATTTTTGCAAAGCGTTCAGAAATTACGCTCTCGCTTACCTCTGTTCTGGCGGGTTTAACACTGCTGGTAGCCGGTATGAGCTGGATGAGTCCCGAGATCACCAACCTGGTTCCGGTTCTGCAATCGTATTGGCTGATCATTCACGTGGCAATTATCACGGCCAGCTATGGTTTCCTCGGAATAAGCGCCTTGCTTGGATTTCTGAACCTGGTGCTGATGATTTTCAAAAATAAAAACAACGCACAACGTATCAATCTAACCATACGCGAGCTGGTCAACATTATCCAGATTTCGCTTATAATTGGCGCACTGATGCTCATTATCGGTTCATTTTTGGGTGGCGTTTGGGCCAACGAAAGCTGGGGCCGTTATTGGGGTTGGGATCCGAAAGAAACCTGGGCGCTGGTAACCGTAATCGTTTACACCTTTATCACACACATGCACCGTATTCCGGGGCTGCGTGGAAACTTTGCCATGAGCACGGCAGCTGTTTTGGGGATCAGTTCGGTTCTGATGACCTATTTTGGGGTGAATTATTACCTGTCAGGGCTACATTCATACGCACAGGGAGAACCTGCCCCCATTCCTTCGGGAGTTTACGTTGCCATTATTGTAGTAGCCATTGTTGTAGTGGCTGCTTACATGGCCGAAAAAGTTAAACCAACTCCTGCCGAAGAGCTGGAAGAGTAATAATTTTTACACATCTGAAAGAACCACTCTGATCTTGCATTGGAGTGGTTCTTTTTTTATCAGACTCCCAAACAAACCATTCGCGGAAATTTCTAAGACAAGCATTTGCTAACCTGACAAACAACATATCTAATTATCTACATTCTTTATTATATTTGCGACATCATAAATCTCCGAGCCTTTGCGCCTAAAACCATGTCAGGGCGAAAAGGCCGATGGGATGTCCCGGAAACAGGCCATCCTCCCGCATTCCCGGGTTATGGGAAAAAATTGGAAAGGAGACGAGTCTTTCGCACATCTATTGGTGTGTAACTCTTTGCTTTCCACAACTTTTTTAATTTATTTTGATAAAAAGGAGCGAATGAATACTTCCTCTGTCAATAATAAAATCTCGATACCACACCTGTTACTGATTGCAGGCAACGGACGTAACGTAGGAAAAACCTTTCTTGCCTGTAGCATTATCAAACAGCTTTCTCAAAAAACACCCGTGTGCGGAGTAAAAATCACACCGCATTTTCATGCTTTTGAAGAGAAGAATGTTCTTTTCAAAAATGAAAACTTAATCATTTTGGAAGAAAAACAGCTTACTCAAAAAGACAGCTCCCTGATGCTACAAGCCGGTGCAGACCGTGTTCTTTTTGTTATGACAAAAAAGGCTTCGTTGGGAGAATCGATGGAACAGCTTCTGGCATTTTTACCCAACTCTGCTATTGTTTGCGAATCGGGTGGCTTGCATGAATACGTAGAACCGGGGCTTTTTCTTTTCGTCAATTTGAATGACAGGGAAATTCAAAAAAAGCATTTGCTCGGCTACAAGCCGGTCTACGTTCATAATTCCGGAAAGAATTTTGACCTTGACATAAAAACAATAGAATTTTCAAACCATCAGTTTAGATTAAAACATGAGTAAGTTTGACGATATATTATCGCTGATAAAACAACTTCCGGAGGTATACGCAACCGAAGAAATTGCGTTGGAAGATGCTTACAACCGGGTACTGCGCGAAGAGGTGCGGGCTGACATGAACATGCCCCCCTTTCACAAATCGGCGATGGATGGCTATGCCTGCCATTTTGAAGACCTTGGCGGTGAAATGGAAGTATTGGAAGTGATCCATGCCGGAATGATGCCGACACAAACGGTTGGCCGTAACCAATGCTCAAAGATCATGACAGGCGCTGCCGTTCCGGATGGTTGCGATTGTGTTTTTAAGGTGGAGGATTCTGAAGAGGTGACTAAAAACACGGTGCGCTGCATTAACCCGCGAACAGCCCGAAACATTTGTTACACCGGAGAAGACTACCGCCAGGGAGACGTCCTGATAAAGGAAGGAACAATTGTAAGCGTTCCGCAAATGGCTGTTTTGGCAGGTGCCGGGTATGCCAACATAAAAGTTTCGGCGCGCCCTGGAATAACAGTGATTGCCACCGGCAGTGAGTTGGTGAAACCGCACGAAAAGCCAGAACCCGGCCAAATCAGAAACAGTAATTCGAGCCAGGTAATTACGCAGCTTCGAAAAATGAACCTGGAAGTGGTGGAAAATCTTCAGTTAAAAGACGATTATGACCTGCTGACGCAAAAGTTCAACGAAGCTTTAGAAAACTCCGACATCCTCATATTTACCGGCGGCGCATCGGTGGGCGATTTCGATTTTATTCCGGAAATATTAAAAGAACAGGGCTTCAAAATATATTGGGACCGCACGGGGTTTAAACCCGGCAACCCGATGACCTTCTCGCAAAACGGAAACAAATTTGTTATCGGCCTTTCCGGCAACCCGGTATCATCTCTGGTACAGTTCGAACTGCTTGCCAAACCGGCCATTTACCAACTAATGGGGGCAAAATACACTCCCACCCGGATTATGGCTACATTGAATTTTGACTACCAGCGCAAAAAAGCAGACCGTCTGGCCATTGTACCGGTGTTTTTTGGCAACGAAGGTCGGATTGAAGAAATACCTTTTCACGGTTCCGCGCACATCAATGCGCTGATTTCGGCCACTGCCTTAATGGAAATACCTCTGGGAGTAAGCACAATCAATAAAGGCGAAACTGTTTATGTTAGACCGCTTTAACCGACATATCACCTATCTGCGCATCTCGGTTACCGATCGCTGTAACTTTCGATGCGAGTACTGCATGCCCGCCGAAGGTGTGCCATGGAAACCGCATGAAGAAATTCTGAGCTTCCGGGAAATAGCCGACATCGTAAAAGTTGGGACAAAACTTGGAATTAAGAAGATCCGCCTCACCGGAGGCGAACCACTGGTTCGCAAGGATTTACCGGAACTGATAAAAATGCTGGCAGAGATTCCGGAAATTGAAGAAATAGGGATGACCACCAACGGTGTTCTTCTTCCCAAATATGCCCAACAATTAAAGGAAGCCGGACTAACGCGCGTCAACATTAGTTTAGACACCTTAGACCCGGAAAAATTCAGAAAGATAACCCGTTTGGGAAATCTCGACGATGTTCTGAAAGGAATAGACGCCGCTTTAGAAGCCGGGCTTTTGCCGGTTAAAATAAACTTTGTGCGCATTCCGGGAGAAAATGAACCGGATGAACAGGCAGTTAGGGAATTTTGCAAAAATAAGAGCCTGAAGTTGCGTTTTATCCGACAGATGGACCTGCGCACCGGAGAATTTTATGCCGTAGATGGCGGCGAAGGCGGAGTTTGTAACATCTGCAACCGCTTGCGGCTTACGGCAGATGGTTTTATTGTTCCCTGCCTGCATTCTGACCTTAGGTACAGCACCCGCGAGCTCGGAATTCAAGAAGCTTACAGCAAGGCCGTTCATTTTAAACCCGAAAAAGGGACGAGCAGTACCACACACGATTTTTCAAATATTGGAGGATAAAATATGAGCCAGTTATCACATATCAACGACGAAGGAAAAGCCAACATGGTGGATGTCGGGCACAAACCATTGCAGGTTCGGACAGCCCAGGCATCGGGTTTTATCCGGCTTCAACCCGAAACGATAAAACTCATTCAGGAAAACCTGATCAAAAAAGGCGATGTACTGACCATAGCTGAAATAGCCGGCATTCAGGCGGCCAAGGAAACATCGCGACTGATTCCGCTTTGCCACCCGCTTCAACTCACCAAAGTAGAAGTAAAAACCCACGTTACCGAAAATGGTGTTGAAATAAAAAGCCTCACCCGCTGTATCGGGCAAACCGGTGTGGAGATGGAAGCTTTAACTGCCGTAAACGTTGCCTTGCTAACCATTTACGACATGTGCAAGGCTGTTGACAAGCAAATGATTTTGAGCGACATAAAACTCGACTCAAAAGAAAAAACGGACCTCTAATCTTACAACAAAAACGTTTTACTGAACAAAAAACCAAAATGGATCAGAAATTTTGCACCATAAAATCATTGAATATCTCGGAACAAAAAGGAACGATTAAAACGCCCCGGAAAGAGATTGTATTAACACCTGAAGGAATTGAAGGCGATGCCCACGCCGGAAGATGGCACCGGCAAGTGAGTCTTTTGGCCGCCGAAAGCATTAAACGTTTTGAAAGTGAACTGGGCCGCAAAATTGAATTTGGAGAGTTTGCAGAGAACATTACCACCTTTGGTTTTGAAGTTCATAAAACCTTGCCATTCGACCGGTTTGTGTCCGGGGATGTTGTTTTGGAAGTGACACAAATAGGCAAAAAATGCCACGGTACCAATTGCGAAATCTTTCAGCTTACCGGAAATTGTGTAATGCCCACCGAGGGTATTTTTTGCAGGGTAATCCAACCCGGTAAATTGCAGGAAAATGAAACGCTGAATTATATTCCCAAAACCTTCCGCATAAAGGTAATTACCCTCAGTGACCGCGCCTATGAAGGAATTTACAAGGATAAAAGTGGCCCCCTCATCGAAAAATTAACAAAGGATTGGTTGGCCAGCAAAGGCTATTTGTGTGAAACCGACAGAACGGTCATACCCGATGAACCCGATTGGCTTGAAAGCGAATTACAGACTGCAATTGAACAAGGCTTCGACATTATTTACACCACCGGAAGTACAGGAATTGGTCCGCGCGACATCGCTCCCAAAATCATTTCTTCGTTTATTGATCTGGAGATTCCGGGCATTATGGACATGATCCGCCTGAAATACGGAACAGAAAAACCGAGCGCATTACTGAGCCGCTCGATAGCAGGAGTGAAAGACAAAACGCTTGTTTTTTCGCTGCCGGGTAGCACAAAAGCGGTAAACGAATATTTAAGCGAAATTCATAAAATACTGATGCACTCCTTTCTGATGCTGCATTCGATCGATAGTCATTAATAGGGAAAGCTACTTTGCAGAAAAGAAATCATTCAGAATTTGAGCGTGGTCGAAAGCCAAAGTCGGAAGTTCGTTGACGGGGAACCATTCTGCGCGGCTGGCATCGTCATTGCCGGCAACAGGTGCTTTTTCTTCGAGCTGAACCGAATGCACCACAGAAATGGTGCGATGGCGTGGATCACGATCAATGGCATCGTAGGTGCGGAATTGCTGCATGGCTTCCACTTTCAACCCGGTTTCCTCTTCCAGCTCCCGAATGCAGGCTTGTTCCAGGGTTTCGTCCATATCAATAAAACCACCTGGCAAAGCCCACTTGTTTGCGAACGGTTCTCTCCCCCGCTCGATCAAAAGCACCGAGGTATTGTTGTTTTGCTTTACAAATACAATGGCATCTACCGTTAAGGCAGCACGAGGATATGGATAAGAATACATTTCAGTATAATTTTTGAATGGAAGGTAACCTACAGTCAATCATCTTTCCGGCCGGTTTTCCAATACCTTAAAATCAGAAATACAACCGCCACAAAAATCGCCAGGTAAATTAAAAATTCAATCCGTTCCATTTTGCTTAATGATCTTTTTCATTACACGCATTTTGTGTGTGTAACGTTTCGTATCGATGTTGAAGATACCAAATTGATCGACATTATCAATACGAACCTGCCCCGAAGCATGAATTATTTTATTGCGTTTCCAGATAATTCCCACGTGCACGATGTTGCCTTCCTCGTCATCAAAGAAAGCCAAATCGCCCGGTTCAGCTTCATCCACAAAGCTCAGGGCCGTTCCAATTTTCACCTGTTCACTTGCATCGCGGGGTAACTGAATACCGATCATTTTATAGATAACCTGTGTTAATCCGCTGCAATCGACCCCGAAAGGTGTTCTTCCTCCCCACAAATACGGAGCATTGAAATATTTCAGCGACTGCTGAATCACCACTTCGCGCGGGTCCTTTATATCTCCGTACAAAACGTCGCCTGTAGCCAGGTAGGTATCACGTGTAACCGAAAACTGTTTCAGATATGGCCGCCAAACGGGAAGCGTACTTCCGGCCACCAGCATCAGGTTTTGCTCGTCGTTTACCGGAACAATGGTAATAATATCGGAAGTAATGGCCGAAGCGCTGTTCTCTATTTTATTCAGAGTGCGGGCGTTAATCGGTGTAATCATTTTGGTATCCACCCATCCTTCGTAGCCATCATAAGCCAGTTTTACACTGGTCCAGCCCACCATCTGCTCCCGCATTTCAAAGTGTTCGCCAAAGAGGATCTGCGTAACCATTTCACTCTTTTCTGAAGGTTCCCTTCTTACAGGGATAATGCTTAAATTAGAAATTCCGTGGGTCATCAGCGTTGCTTAATTTCAGTTTTCTATTAGACGGCGAAGGATTCACGCCAGTTTCAGCACAAAACTATTAAAAATTGGGCACTGCCTGTGATGAAATCATGCATTTTTCATACTAAATTTGGGGTGGACACAACGCCGTACAAACAATTATTATAAATTGAACTACTTTTTACCGTGAAGCATCATTATGAATAAATTTTACCACCGGCTCAAAAACTACACAAAAGTCATTCTCCAGGTATTAATGTTTGTGCTCACCGCAACGGCTCTCTATTTTATTTTGCCAGGTGAACCCAAGTTCAAATACGAATACCAAAAAGGCTTTCCGTGGAAACACGAAAACCTGGTGGCACCCTTTGATTTTGCTATTCTGAAAACAGACAAAGAGCTGGAAGATGAAAAGCAGGAGCAGCTCAAGAACGTACTTCCCTATTTTGTTTGCGACACTGCTATTGCCACCGCCAACATAAACAAGCTGAAAGAAGATTTCAGTTTATCGAACGACTCGCTTACTCAACAACAAAAGCAGATTATCAGCAAGCTGTGCGAAGAACTTCGAAAAATTTACGATGCCGGCATTCTACAATTTTCGCTGGATACGTACAACGAAATAAAAGGCAAACCAGCCATCAGAAAACGAATTGGCACCAGTGTTACGCGAATCGACACGGCTTCCCTTTTCTCTGAAAAATCAGCCTATGCCGCCATCAACCAGTTCAAGCATCAGCTGAAAACAGGCTATTCCCGGTCGAATTGGTTAAACAGCCACCCGCTGGAGCATTACATAAGTTCCAATCTAAGCTACGATGCAGAAATCACCCAAAAGGAAATAGATGAAATAACCCAGAACATTTCGCTGACACGCGGCATGGTTCGCCTGGGTGAACGCATTATCCTGCAAGGAGAAGTGGTGGACAGTGAAAAATACCAGGTTCTGGAATCGCTCAAAGCCAGTTACGAGAAAGAACGGGGCAAAAATGTAAACCGCTACATGGTTTCCATCGGCAAAAGTCTCCTCGTGGTTTCATTGCTGGCGCTCATTTTTGTTTTTCTTTTGATTTACCGCAGAGATATTATCGAGCACCTCAATAAACTGCTTTTCCTGCTGCTTATGATAACTTCGATGGTATTGATTACCAATTTCATCGATTCGTTTCCCAACCTGCATATTTACATGGTACCTTTTGCCATTTTGCCGATTGTGGTGCGAACCTTCTTCGATTCCCGAACGGCCATTTTCACGCTGGTAATTTCCACCTTGCTGATCGGGTTTTATGCTCCCAACAATTACGAGTTTATTCTACTGCAGGTTTCTGCCGGTATTGTGGCCGTTTTCAGTTTAAATAAAATGCACCGCCGTGTACATTTGGTATTGGCTGCCCTCTGGGTTTTTCTCACTTACACCATCGTTTTTACAGCTTTAAATCTTATCCACGAAGGAGAATTTGTACTCTTTAATTATTCGATTACCAAGTGGTTTGCCATCAGCAGTGTGCTTATTATGCTGGTCTACATCCTGATTTATATCTTCGAGAAAATGTTTGGCTTTGTTTCGGATGTAACGCTGATTGAGCTTTCTGACAGTAATCAGCCTCTGTTGCGCAAACTTTCTGAAGAAGCCCCAGGAACTTTCCAGCATTCGATGCAGATTGCCAACCTGGCCGAAGAAGTTATCTTAAAAATAGGCGGGAATCCTTTCCTTGTAAGAGCCGGAGCGCTTTATCACGACATCGGAAAAATTGCCAAACCAACCTATTTTATCGAAAACCAAGCGATGGGAATGAACCCCCACGATCAGCTTGATTATTTGAAAAGTGCGGAGGTAATTATCGACCATGTTCAGAATGGTGTTAAAATGGCACAGAAACACAAACTTCCGGCGCCAATCGTTGAATTTATAGCTACGCACCACGGAACAACCAAAGCCAAGTATTTTTACCTGAAACATAAGGAAGAGCATCCGGATGAAAACGTAAACGAAAAGAACTTTATCTACCCGGGGCCTCTCCCCCGCTCAAAAGAAGCGGCTGTTGTTATGCTGGTTGATGGGATTGAAGCCGCCTCGCGAAGCATGAAAGAAAAAACACATGCCAATCTAAAAGAACTGATTGATCGCATGATCGACCAAAAAATAGAAGACAAACAACTGGACAACTCCAACCTGACTTTCCGCGACATTACAACCATAAAAGAAGTTTTACTTCAGAAACTGTTGAATATTTACCATGTCAGGATTGAATATCCGGAAGAAAAAAAAGAACTAAATCAGGCGGGGAGTCAGCAGTAAATGGTCATACAAATAAAGACTTGAACTATTTGCGTTAACCAATGGTTTTATCGTAATATAAACACCCGAGCTACGTTTCTTAAATTAATAGAATACTCTTAGTGAAGCAATTATGAAGAACTGGAAAAAACTACCCTTACTTTTAATGCTGGCATTTGGGATTTTTTGGAGTTGCAGCGAAGAAGAAGTGCCCGGGCCATCCATCCCCGACCAAACACTTAAAGTGAATAGGTTTATTAACGATGCAATGGACTACTACTACTTATGGTACGATAAAATGCCCAACATCAATTACAGCCATGAGGCCGACTCAAAAGAGTATTTTAAAAAGCTTTTATACCAAGAAGATAAATGGTCTTTTATTACGGATGACCTGCAAGGCCTCCTGAATAGCTTTGAAGGTATTGAAACCTCTTTTGGATGGTCACTGGCCTTTTATCTGTTTCCAGATAAAGTAAGTGTTTTTGCCGTTGTTGAATATGTATATCCGCACACTCCGGCAGCAAATGCAGGCCTAAAACGAGGAGACATTATTTTAAAAATGAATAATGCCAGCATAACTACCCAAAACTATACTGATCTTATGTACGCTGAAGATTTAGACATTACACTGGGAGTACTTAACATTGATAATCAAGGGAAGTATATTATCTCTCCAGGAACAACTGCACAAATGACAGCGCTTGAGCTACAATTAAACCCGGTTTTAAAAACTGCAATTATTGAAGAAGGAAATCACAAGATTGGCTATCTGTTTTACGCACAATACATTGATAACTATAATTCGTCTATCGATACCGCTTTACAGAGCATGATTGATAACAACGTGACAGATTTGGTTTTAGATATTCGTTACAATCCCGGAGGAATTATTTTTGCAGCACAACACCTTTGCAGTTCATTAGCTCCTCTGAATATTGTAAATCAAGAAAGTAAACTGGTAACCTTTCAATGGAATACAAAACGACAAAAAGAATACGTTAATGCTCAGGAACTGGATAAAATACAGGTTAATTTTGACAAAGATGTTGACGTAAAAATGGGACTGGATAAAATTCATATCCTTACAGGAGATGGTACCGCTTCTGCCTCAGAATTGACCATAACAGGTTTAGATCCCTACATGACAGTAACCACAGTTGGAGACACAACATATGGGAAATATACGGCATCAAGAACTTTAAGTGCCCCTGAAAGCCATAAAGACTATGACGTGTTAAAGAACTGGGGACTGCAGCCCATCATACTTCGTTATGCCAACGCCTTGGGTGAAACCGATTTCAAAGATGGTTTTGTTCCCGATATTCTGGTGGACGACGACCTGCTTAACGCCTACCCGCTTGGAGATGTAAACGACCCGCTGTTTAAGGCAGCCATCGAAGATATTACAGGCTCGGTAATTACGGCAAAAAAGAGTGCTGAAACAAGAAGTATTCCTTATAAGCTGTTCGACCGCGGGTTCTCCAAATACGATAAAAACAAACGAAATTTGTTGATAGACGATGCAAATAAACAACTGATCAGGGAGCAGCTAAAATAATCTTTTGATCAAAATTTATTAACAATAATAAGAGTTTAGGTTTTTCCTGCAGCCCGTAATTGCAGAACGATATAACCTAAACTCTTTTTATTGCTACCACACATAACCTCCTTTTCGTTAATATTCCTCATTTCCCCAATTTTGATTTTATGTTGTTCTGTGCTAACTTCCCGCACATTTAACTATTTAGAACGTTTGCATGTTTGAAAAAACCAGCACATCTAAACAATTTACGCACGAGCATATGCCCAATGAGCGAACAAATATTTTATCCGGTTTAATTAGCAACAACAGGCAGCTGATGGATTTTGTCGAGTCTGTCACACAAATGGTACTAATCCTGAACCGCCAACACGAAATTTTATATGCCAGCGACAGCTACCAACGTTTTATTGATGTACTAAATCTTCCGCAGGACATTATATTTAAAAAGCCGGGAGATGCTTTTCACTGCCGAAATGCCTTTCATTCTACAAACGGATGCGGAACATCAGAGTTTTGTAATTCCTGCGGTGCGCTTAATGCCATCCTTTTCTCAAAAAAAGGGATTAAAACGACCGAAGAATGTAAAATTCTAACGATCGAAAACGAAGCGATCGATCTGAGGGTAACTGCCAGTCCTTTCCAGTTGGACGGCGAGGAACTGATCATTTTTTCCATTACCGATATCAGCAACGAAAAACGGCGTGAATCTTTGGAAAGGATCTTTATTCACGACCTGCTAAACAGTGCTGGTGGGATTTCGGGCTTGTCAGCCATTTTAAAAGAATTGAACGACCCGTCAGATATACGCGACATTGCAGACACCATTCAATGGGCTGCCAATAACCTGATCGATGAAATTCAGATGCAGCGCGAAATCGGCTCAGCAGAAAAAGGCGATCTTGTTCCACAGCTTGTAACCGTGAATACGCTCGATGTATTGCAAGAACTAAAAAAATTATACAACAATCATCAAACCAACCGCGGAAAAACAATCTTGATTGATCCGGCTTCGGAACAACACATTTTAATTACCGATAAAGTTCTACTGAAAAGGATACTGGGGAACATGATCAAAAATGCCCTGGAAGTAAACGTCCCGGATGATTGTATTACCCTGAGCTGTTTACAACAGAACGATGGAATTTGTTTTTGTGTGCACAACAAAAGTTTTATTCCCGTGGAAGTTCAGGCACAATTATTCAAACGTTTTTATTCCACCAAAGGAACGGGTCGTGGTATTGGCACCTATAGCATGAAACTGTTTGGAGAGAAGTATCTGAAAGGAAAGGTGTGGTACAGTAGCTCTCCCGAAAAAGGAACCACTTTCTGTTTTGAAATTTAATTCCATTACAAAAATGTTCTGCTCCTGACAGGACAATCATTCTATTCACCCAAAAATTAATTGAGGCAACTTGCAGAACTGCAAAAATAGAAAGGGCCTGATAAATTATCAGGCCCTTCGTTTTTATCAGAATTTAAATGTTAATCCAACTCCAAACGACTCCATAAACTGCAAGCCTGGACTACTCACTCCGGTGTCCGGATCTTTGATCTTGGTGTCGTTGTCATAAATCATGTGCGTAATCAGGTTGGCCGACAGGTAATCGTTTACTTTCATATTTATCTGAACTTTCCAGTCCATATCTACATTCTTGGGGTCTTTCAGGTAATTTGAGAACAAATCGAGCGTGGTGTTCAGCGTCACATTTTTCATGATGTCATGCTTGTACTCAAACTTTGCAGTAGCACCTAATTCAGCTCTAAAATTTTTGTTTTCTTCCACCCCAAAAGCACCTTGAGCGGAAAGAGAGTCATCTAAAACAAACGTAAATTTACCCGATACAGGTGCCAGCAACACCGAAAGACGATCGTTTTTGTAATCCATACCCAAACCGGCTTTCAAATAAGCCGGAGCCATAAATTTGGAGATAACCTCCACCGGAATGTTGTTATCATCGTATTTGTAACCTTTGGCAAATTGCGACTTAAAATTCAGCAAACCCGAATAGTACCAGTTCCCATCGGCCTCGATGCCCAACTTGGAACTAACATCGATAATGTCATCCGACTTTCTGACTTTTACATCTTTTTCCTTCAAAAATCCATAGCGAAAATCAAATGTATTGTCCCAGCTAAGCTTGTCTTTTTTATAATTGGCTGCGTAATTGATCATACCGATTGCCGACATAGAGCTCTTTCCCCCTGCTGCCCAGTTGGTAAGCGAAACCTGCGAAAAATTCAGAGTCGTACTTCCGCTGGTGATCCACAGCGAATCTTTCTTCTCCTGCGCAAATGCCAGAAAGGGTACAAATAATAAAATAGTGAGTAGTTTTTTCATGTGTTTTCTGTTTTAATGTATTTTCTTGAATAACGGAATTATAGACAAACGTAAAACTCTTTTGTTTGTCTTCCCAATCTTATTTAAAACGATTCTTATTCCCCGATCGGGGTTTTACATCTGGTTAACAATCTACGCAACTAAAATTAAGGCGTCTATTTTTGAGGTTTATCGCGCTTAATCCGTTTGAGCCACTTGGCTCGTGCCAGTTTCTGTAGGTCTTCCACCTTGTCCGACTCGTCCACGATTTCGAGTCCGAAAAGCGTTTCAATTACATCCTCCATGGTCACCAGACCTACAAGCGTTCCAAACTCATCAGCTACCATAGCCAGGTGTTGTCGTTCCATAATCAGGGTATCGAGTAAACGTGCCACCGTCCAGCTGTCCTGCACAAACAGGATGTCTCTCCGGATGTCAGCCAGCTTTCGGGCGTGCTTGTCTTCTGCCAGGTTTTCAAGAATAACGTCTTTCAACACCATCCCCGTAATATTGTCGGGTGTTTCGTGAAATACCGGAATGCGCGAAAATTGAAACGGATTGTGTTCTATATAAACATCGCCCAGATTTCGGTCTTCATCCAGGAAGAGTACCACAGTCCAGGGCGTCATAATCTCCTTTATTTTCAGGTTTTCGAGTTGCAGCAAGTTCAGGATAATTGATTTTTCTTCCTGATCGATGGCACCACTTTTTAGCCCGGCATCGGCCATGGCGGCCACGTCGGCCCGGCTAAATACACTTTTGGTCCCCTTCTTTTTCAGCGAACGGGTTAAAAGGTTGCTGAGCCAGATAAACGGCGCAAGAATAAAAACCAGCACACGCAGCGAACGAACAGTGAAACCGGTAAGTTTTTTCCAGTATGTGGCGCCAATGGTTTTGGGAATGATCTCCGAAAGAACGAGAATCGCCAGGGTCATTGCTCCGGCTATGATCGATTCGAAAGTCACATCAAAAAAATAAAGATCTAGTTTGTTAGAACCAAATATTTTACCGGCCTCAATACCTACGCCCATGGCTCCCACTGTATGGGCAATCGTGTTCAGCGTTAAAATGGCCGAAAGCGGCCGATCGATATCGTCTTTAAAATGAGCCAGCAAATTTCCAACTCCGGGTCTTTCACTCTGCATTCTGCTCACATACGAAGGTGTTACACTTAACAAAACAGCCTCCCAAACACTACATAAAAACGAAAATACAATAGAAACGACAAAAAAGAAGATCAGTGTTATCATGTCATTTTTTGAATGTAAAAGCGAAAGTAAGAATTTCGCGACATAAGTAAAAAAAACATTCCTATTTCATCTCCATTTTATATAATTTCCCAACTGCTTAGCCTGTACATCATTTCAAACAATCTTTCGTTTGAAATTGTAATGGGAAGTAAGTTTTTCTTACTAAAAACCGTAAGAAGTATATTTACTACTAAAATTATATGATTGAATATTCAGGAAAAACAAACAAATAAATCGTATGAAACAAACATTCTTAGTTATTTTACTGGCAATTATGACGCAGGTAAATTTTGCACAAGATGATCCATATCTCTGGCTGGAAGACGTTGATGCAGAGAAGTCGCTGAACTGGGTGGAAGAATGGAACGAAAAAACCCTAAAGGTACTTATGAGCCAACCCGGCTACGAGGAAATGTATGAAAAGGATCTGGAGATTTACAACTCCACCGACCGAATTGCGAGTCCGTCAATTATTGGGAACCTGGTGTACAATTTCTGGCAAGATGAAGAACACCCGCGGGGAATTTGGAGACGCACAGCCTTGCAAAGTTACCTGAGCGGAGACCCGCACTGGGAAACCGTGATCGACGTAGATGCGCTCTCTAAACAGGACAACGAGAAATATGTATTCAAAGGAGCGTCGGGCTTGTACCCCGATTACGACCGTTTCCTCGTAAACCTGTCGAAAGGCGGCGGCGATGCCGTGGTGATCCGTGAATTTGATGCCATTAACAAAGTGTTTATCGAAAATGGATTTTACATTCCCGAAGCAAAAGGAAGTGCCAGTTGGATCGACAAAAATGCCCTGATGGTTTCGACTGATTTTGGCGATGGCGTAACCACATCGGGCTATCCAAAACAGGTGAAAATCTGGCAGCGCGACACCGATCTGAAAAATGCCCAACTTGTTTTTGACGGAAAGGAAGACGACATGGGAATTTGGGGCTATACCACACATACAAAAGACAAAACCTACCAGATTATTACCCAGCGTACCTCGTTTTATACGGGTAGCTATTACATCATTGAAAACGGGGAACTTGTAAAACCAGAATTGCCGGAAGACATTGAGCTTAGCGGAATTTTCAACAAGCAGGTTTTGCTTAGCCTGAAATCGGACTGGAACATTGGCGGCAACTCGTTCAAACAAGGCGATATGATCAGTATCCCTTATGCCGATCTGATAAAAGGAGGCACCAACTACCAGTTGATCGTTCGCCCCGATGAACGCTCAAGTATTGCCGAAACAAACGCTACCAAAAACGTGCTGCTGGTAAACATGCTTACCAACGTAAAAAGCGAACTTTACAAATACACCTACAACGGAACCTGGCAAAAAGAAAAAATCGACGCACCGGAACTGGGCAATATTTCGCTTGGTTCGGCCGACGAAGATAGCGACACCTATTTTTTCTATTTCCAGAATTTCCTGATGCCTTCCACTTTGTACAAAGGAGATGCAGCAACCGGACAATTTGTAAAAGTCAAAGCACTGAAATCATGGTTTGCGACTGAAGATTACCAGGTACAGCAATTTGAAGTTGCTTCGAAAGACGGCACCATGATCCCCTACTTTGTGGTAAGCCACAAAGACATAAAACTGAACGGAAAAAATCCGACGCTGATCAGTGCTTACGGAGGATTTGAAGTTCCAAGACTTCCGAGTTACAGTGCCATTACCGGAACTTCGTGGCTCGAAAAAGGCGGCGTTTTCGTACTGGCCAACATTCGCGGAGGAGGTGAGTTTGGCCCTAAATGGCACCAGGCCGGATTAAAAGAAAACCGCCAGCGTATTTACAACGACTATTTTGCAGTAGCCGAAGATTTAATCGCCCGTAAAATAACATCGCCTAAAAAACTCGGAATCAGTGGCGGCAGTAACGGTGGATTATTGGTAGGCGTAGGTTTTACACAGAGACCTGATCTTTACAATGCGGTTGTTTGTGCCGTTCCGCTGCTTGATATGAAGCGTTACAACAAACTGCTGGCAGGTGCCAGCTGGATGGCTGAGTATGGAAACCCGGACATCCCCGAAGAATGGGAATACATCAAAAAATATTCTCCTTATCAGAACCTGAAAGAAGGCATGGAGTATCCCGAAGTCTTTTTCTACACATCAACCCGCGACGACAGGGTTCACCCGGGACATGCGCGCAAAATGGTAGCAAAAATGAGTGAAATGGGCTACAAAGTCTATTACTTCGAAAATACAGAAGGCGGACATGCCGGAGCTTCCACCAACGAGCAACGTGCTAAAATGGCTGCGTTGCAATACAGCTACCTTCAAATGAAACTAATGAATTGATAAAAATAGCATCAATCAATAAGCCCCGGAGGTATTTACTTTCGGGGTTTTCTTTTGCTGAAATCTTAGGAGCCCGAAAGGCTAAAGATCACGCGTGCCCTGACAGTCATTCCGTTCTCTCCCGGAAGATCCCGGATAGCATCCGGATTGGTAACCACGCTCCGCGTAAGGTAAACTGCAGGCCCGCCCGACAGCGAAAATGAAAATCGGGAACGATCCGGGACCAGGTTCAGGGAAGGGCCAAACATCATTCGGGCACCGCCCTCTGCTTCCTCCTCCTCCCACAATCCTTCCAGGTCTTCGCCAATGGCCTCAACGCCGGCAAAAAAATGATCGGTAATTTTATACTGAACTCCCAGGCTGGTCAGCACATCTACTTTATCACGATTTCCTGAAAGTGCCTTTTCAAACAGCAGATTACCGGCCAGTTTCCAACGTCTGCTTTCCAAAGCACCGGTAGTGCGGCACACAACTGAAAATACACCGCCATAATCGCGGCTCAATCCACCGCCTATTCCCAAACGAAGTCCCTCCGTCTTCTTTCCACCTACCAGGTCGCGAATAATCTCGGCCCGCTGCGCGCTCACCACCGAATTATCGGCACTTGCCACTCCGAGCGAAACGTAGGTCAGCATGGTAAACCGACGACCCAGGTACCCTTTTACCCCCAGTTGCTGATCGACGCCGTTGAATCCAAAGCCGCGGCTCAGATTATTCCCGTAACTGCCGCCGTAACTCAATACCCAAGGCGCATCGCGGGCGGTAAGTGTGGATGTTGAAAACAAAAACGGTTCGGCACTTCGCGTACTACCAATCTCAGGGAAACTCGTTGTTTCGGATTCCTGGGCATACGAAAACTTCAACAGGAAAATAAGCACCAGCGGGAGGAAATAGTTACGGATCATAAAAAACGGTTATAGTTAGGTGAAACAAAAATACGTGAAACCAGCGGTTCTGAAAATTACAAACTCAGAAAATACCCAAACACCGCTATTTATACAAAGCGATGAATATCCACTTCCGGTGGTAAATTCCGGATTTCACCCTTCAGATATTTCACCATTTCCCGGGCCAACCAGGGCGCCAGCATTACGCCTTTTGTTCCCAGTCCATTAAATACAAACACATTTTTGTGCTTCGGATGCACTCCCAGCACCGGCCGGCGATCCGCTACAGTGGGGCGAACTCCTGCCCAGTGTTCTTCAATGGTATAGTCTGTTTTTATCAGATTATCGAGTCGTTCCGTGATCGAGTTTTTTCCCTTCTCTGTCGGCGTTTCACTCAAATCATCCCATTCGTAGGTAGACCCTACTTTAAAGCGGTGGTTGCCCACAGGCAAAACAAACACCCGCTTATTCAGAATAAACTCTTCCGGCAAATCGGGTGCGTAAATCTGCAAAACCTCGCCTTTCGCCGGGTTCATTTTCACCAACTGAAACAAGGGGTTTTCCGCCAAATGATAACCTTCGCAAAACACGATGTTTTCAGCCCTGATATCTTCCACTTCAAAAAAATCAGGAATGTTCTCATTTAACTGAATACCGGCCTCCAGCAGCCAACCTTTTTCTCGAAAATACTGTTCGGCTAACTGCAGAAAAACAACCAGGTTTAAATACCCCGAACCTTTGACAATTCCGTACGCCAGCGAACCGACCAGAGAAGTCAGCGGCGAGTTTGTCAAAACGGATTCAATAAAAGACGAAAATTCAGGCTTTTCCTGTTTCTCTTTCCACAGTTGCATTTCCTGTTCCGACAATGGCTTTAGTATTTTCTTCTCAAAGAAAAAGGAAGCCGAAAGTAGATTCTCCAACTCCCGGTAACGCTTGTGCATAACTGGCAACACCTGATCCGCCATCCAACTCTTGGTCAATCTTTTAAAAACCAACGGATTGATCATTCCGGCAGCCACCAGCGAAGTTTTGCTTTTATTGGGCGAACTTATGATCCGAAAAGGAATGTTGTGTTCGAGCATTTCAAAAGCCAGCATGGTCCCGGCCAAGCCCTGCCCAACAATCAGGAAACGAACTTCTTTCATACTTTGAGAAGTTTTAAGGCTTCATCTGAAGTTCTAACCGGCAACTGGCAAGCCCCTTCCCTGCATACATATATCAAATCGTCGCCCTTCACAAAGCGGTCTTTCAACAAAGGCACCTGGCTATCGGTATTGCAATGCGCCCACAACACGTTCGGGCGATAGTCTTTCTTCATTTCCTTCAGAAGAATGTTTGAATTAATGCCGCACACAGCTACCTCAAAATAGGGCTCCGTAAGTTTTAACATCAGCATTCCCCAGTTGGCGTAAGCCATTGGGTAGCGCGTGAAATTCGGAACAATGTATGGCAACATTCCGGGTATCATTTCCTGGTATTCAGGCCGCCCAAACAAAAGACACATGCGATGCAGGTTATTGGCCATCATCGAATTGGAAGCCGGAATTACATTGTCTTCATTCTGAAAATGATTGGCAATGCTGGTGTTTGCCTGTTTATCTGAGAAATAGAAAAGGCCTCTTTCCTCATCGTAGAAATGATTGCTTACGTAAGTCATCATTTGGTCGGCCGATTCTGCCCAGCTTGCATCTCCGGTGGTTTCAAACAGTGACAGAAAAGCCTGGATCACCAATGAATAATCCTCCAGAAAACCATCGATTGTACTTTTGCCTTTCTTCCAGCTGTGCCAAAGCTTCCCGTCAGACATCAACTGGTTTTCGCGGATAAAGCGCGCATTTTGCAAGGCCAGTTCCAAAAACCGAACTTCCCGGAACGTATTGTAAGCATCCACCAGTCCTTGGATGGCCAGTGCATTCCACGAGGTCAGTGTTTTGTCATCCAGCCCGGGCCGCACTCTCTTCGAACGCTCTTTTAACAACTTATATTTCCATTTTGCCAGCAGGCATTGCAAATGTTCAGCGCTCATACCGTTGTCCGCGGCAAACTCCTCATCAGAATTATTTCGTAATAAAATGTAGTTGCCGTGCTCCCAGTATCCTTTTGAATTCACATTGTAGCAGGCAGCAAACAAGGGAAAATCATCCCCTAACAAAGTCTTCAGCTCATTTTCTTTCCAGACATAAAACCGTCCTTCTTCACCTTCGCTATCAGCATCGAGCGACGAATAAAAAGCACCTGACTCGTCCAGCATTTCGCGTTCCAGAAAATCAACCACTTCATACACCACCCACTTAAATTCCTCGTTTTTATAAAGTTGATAAGCCTTGGAATAGGTACTGAGCAACTGCCCGTTGTCGTACAACATTTTCTCAAAATGAGGAACCTTCCAGTTTTCATCCACCGAGTAACGGGCAAAACCGCCTCCTACCTGGTCGTAAATACCACCGCGGGCCATTTTCTCCAGCGTAGTTTTTACAAACTCCCGGGTAACATCGTCATTTTTTACCCAGGCATAGTACATCAGAAAATCTAGATTTACAGGCATCGGAAATTTGGGCGCTCCCAAACGGCCGCCTTCTTTCCTGTCAAAACGTGATTTCCAGGCTTCCACTCCCTGTTTCAGCAAATGTCGGTCAACCGGTGTTGGGTCTTCAATGCCGGCTGAAAGCGACAAACGTTGAATACTGTCTTCCAATTGCGCACCGTATTCCTGTGTTTTCTCTTTGTTTTCGTTGTAATAAGCGGCTACCGCCTGCACATTTTTCACCCACACTTCTTTAGGGAAATAGGTTCCGCCCCATATCGGACGGCCATCGGGCAAGGCAATTACGTTTAAGGGCCAGCCTCCCTGCATCCCCATCAACTGAACGGCGCTCATGTAATAATGATCCACATCGGGCCTTTCTTCCCTGTCGACTTTTATACACACAAAATGCTTGTTCATTATTTCCGCCACTTCCTCGTCTTCAAAGCTTTCGTGTTCCATTACGTGGCACCAATGACAAGCTGCATAACCTATGCTGACAAGGATTAACCGGCCGCTGGCTTTTGCTTCTTCTACCAGCGTTTCGCTCCAGGGCTGCCAGTTTACCGGGTTATGCGCATGTTGCAACAGGTAAGGTGATGTTTCGTGTATTAACTGATTGGTATGTTTCATGAAAAAAATGTTCAGTTTAACAAAGGAACAACGCCGTTCAAATTTGGTTCTTAAACAGCCACTGAATCAAATAAGGATTTTAAATGCCCGATTGATTTTAGCAAAAACACTGCTGTTGATCCTTCGCGCTGAAGACCAAAAGTTTGGTCAATGAAAATTGGGGTGCCTTTTGCATTGCGGTTGCACGTCTGATTTTTAAACACACATTGAAGGGAGTTCACTCAGAATTTATAACCTGAAAAAATCAGCATTTTAAACCTTCAAATTAATAGCTCAGAAAAATATCAGAATCACTTTATACATATATTTGCCTTCGCAAACCCTAATAAGTGTATAAAAACGCAACAAAAAGTTTTAAATCCCGGAGTGGACGCCGGGATTTTTTGTTTTTATACTGAATATCGAAGGTTTCCCCCAACAACAACACAGCATCACAAGACTTCAGTTCCACTAGCTTTCCAAACAGATATTCCTGACTCCAAATACAATTACTAAAGTTCGCTCTTCTACAAACCGGAATAACTCTTTGATCGCATTCATTCTTTGCTGTTGCCAATAAAAAATAAAAAGGATAAATTCGCCGCTGAAAAAAATAGTAAATAAATAATGCCATGAAAATCAGAACAATTATCGTTTCCCTGATCACCCTGACGGCTATCGCTCTTACCTCGTGTTTGGAGACTACCGAAGAAGAACAAAAACAAGCGCGAACAAAAGTCCTCGAACAAGCCGAACGCGAAGCCTTGCTCACAGCTATGATAGATGACGATTTAGACGTTGACACCACTGCTTTGGGGGTTTATTACGTTATTCGAGAAGAAGGCGAAGGACCGGTAATTGCACCCGGAGACACCATTACCATTGCCTACAATGGCTACCACATAAACGGAGGAGGCATGTTTGATTCCAGTCAATCATGGGAATTTGTTTATCCTTTAGAGAATTTAATTGAGGGATTTAACGATGGTTTATCAATTATGAAAAAAAATATGATTGCCGAATTTATTATTCCATCTCATCTTGCTTATGGAATCTATGGTAGCCCGCCGGTAATCGATTCGTACGAGACACTTCTTTTCGCGATTAAAGTGATAGAAGTAAAACCGTTTTCTCCGGCCAGTGAGTAATCATTTTTCAAGAAAAGAACAAAACCCGGGTATGAAGTGATCATATCCGGGTTTTGTTTTTACGCCCGCTTGTTATTCTGAATACATAACCACCGGCCCCAGTATTCCGGCTTTCTGCACCGGCCATTCAGAAGCATCAAAAGGCTTATAGTCGATATTGACAAAATTGATGTCCTTAAATTTTTTCCAGCTCCCCCCTCTTTGATCAAGGTCGCGGATGCGGTTGGTCGCCACGTTGCTCACCTCCACAACAATTCGGTTCGGTCCCGGTTTCAGGTTGTCAATTTTCCACAAAAAAACCGGCCCCAGAGATGTTCCAAAATCTTTATCGTTCACCGAAATACGGGCACAATCATACACTTTTCCCAGGTCAATCCAGGCAGTACTTTCACCCTCCCAGTCAAAATTGGCAGAATAACGTACGGTACCGGCAAAGCGCGCAGTTTCAGGGTCTCCCACCTCGGTCCACGATTGCAATTGCGAAATATCAATATCCCCGGGATAAATGGGGCCTCCTTCCCAAAACGACAAATGCCAGCGTACGTCAATGTCCGTCTTTTTCCCGTCCGGATTAAAATAAGAATGCGCTTTCACATCCGCCTTTTTTGTTACACACCTAATAAACACCGATTCTTCCGGCTCAAGCTGCAAACGCAGTTTCTGTCCTTTCGATTTGGCTTTGGTAATACCTCCGCTCATCGGATCCATGAAAACATATTCTTTTGCCACAGCATTCAGCTCCACCCATTCATCCAGTCTTTTGTTCTGAAAATTGAATACCAGATAAACATCCTCCTCCGCGTCTTTCATTTTCAGGAAATAGAAACCTTTTTCGGCCAGGTCATTTTCGCCGGCAACTTTCCCTGTATTTAACAATTGAAGCGCGTCTCCTACCCAACCGGGGTCAAGCTCATTGTTCAGCGAAACCAATTCCGCCTCACGCTCTTTCCAGTTCGCATAACCCGGCACCAACTGTGGCAAGCGTTCATCAAAATAAACCTTTGTCCCGTTTTTCTGCAAAGCAATCAGCTGCTTCATGGTTTCCAGCGGAATATAGCTGGTTGCAGGAACTACAATGGCCTCGTAGCTGTTATTTCCCGAAGTCAGCACCGATCCGTTTTCCGCTTTGCAGGCGCCGATCTGTTTATCCGAAATGTAATCAAAACTGTAACCAGCGTTCATCAAACGTTTCGAAAGACCGGCTATGGGCTGGCTGTAGAACCATTCGGTGGGCGAACCAACGGCGAGGTGTTTAAACAATTTCCCTTCGGCGGCAGCCACATCGTAATAAGGCCAGTAAACCAACACATTGTTTTCGGGGCTTGCCTGTTGCAGCATGCTTTGTACCCGGCCAATGTACTGAAACAAAACAGGCATTTCGCGCCACAGCGGGTTCCGGTTATTAATCTGAGACGAAGCATAAAACAACCACCCCGGCCATTCGGCATCTTCGGGCGAATAACAGGTTCCGTGAAAAAACATATGGTTGATGCCAGCCAGGAAAAAACGATTGGCAGCGCGGAGCATTTCCGCAGGAGTTACCTTCCAGTGCTCGTCGAGCCAGGTAAAGCTTTCGGAAGAAACCAGCTTTTTCCCGCTCACGTGTGCGGCCGACGATGCAAATTTCTGGATAAACAAACGAGGTTCGCCTTCCGCCAATTGCCTGAAAAACTCGGTTTCCGGGATGTCACACGCTTCGTAAAGATCGAGCAGGTTGCCGGGCGATCCGTGCGCCTGGTTGCGGTTCAGGCTTCCGTGGTGATTCGCCCACTCGGTCATTGGTTGAATAAAGGACTCCAAAACCAGGTCGGCCAGCGTTTCGCGGTAATCCGATTTTACACGGGCCGTTAATTCAGGGTTTATGCTATCGTTAGCCAGAAGATGCAATACCTCGTTTAAATCGTAGCCCCGCCGCGTTTTGAATTCCGCTTCAAAACTTAGCGTAAAATCGCCGGTGTATTCAAAAGAATCATGAAAAAAGCAACGCAGTTTCCCCTCCGGAACATTCAGCCTTTTCCAGAATTCTTCGAGATACCACTCTGTTATTTCCTTGTTATAGGTATCAATTGCCAGGCCTTCGCCACCTTGGGCAGGCCTCTTTACTTTATTGCCATTCTGCAAAGCATTCGTCGCATACGCGGAAGCATCTTTTCCCCTTTTCTTTTCCTCGATCTTCAAATTCCACAATCCTTTTTCAGCCGGTACAAACGGTCCACCACAACGCCAGCCGCTTCCCGGTGGCAGGTCCACTCCCATTCCCAGCCTACCGGCTTCTTTAATTGTAAAACTCAAAACATCGGTAAATTCAGGCGAAAGAAATTCAATCGCGCGATCATCCTCTCCTTCCACTCCATAGATCGGAGTGATCTCCACTCCCCCAATCCCGGCTTCGGCCAGTTCCGCTAGCTCCCGCGAAATGTTGGCGCTGTCAACCGCACAATCCATCCACCACCAGCGGGTCCAGGGTTTTGAAGTTTGCGTTGCCTCAGGCCATTTTACTTCCTGTTCTTCACAGGCAGTAACAAGCACAAAAACAACCAGGCAAAAGAAAAGAAGGTGAGTTCTCATAGATCAGGATTTAAAAAAAGTTTTGAATGTTCTCAAAAGTAACCATAAAAAGAAACTTCCGGGCATCCTTTTTTTCTGAATGTTCCTCAAGACACAATCGGAGGAGCGCCCAAAATGCAAATTTCACGCAAAGTGCGCCAAGTATAAACCCAAAGAACGCAAAAGAAAGAATGTTTTTGTCAGGATGATATTCAATACCATCCCAAAAATGGAAAATTCGGCGGCGAACCGGCTCCAACCAACGCGAAATACGATAAACCATAGCGGATCGCAATTTTCCGTAGCGGAATGCGATTTTCCAGTGAGGAAAGCGATAAAACCACTGCGGAATGCGATAAACCACTGCGGAATGCATTTTTCCAGAGCGGAATGCAATTTCCCGCAGCGGAATCGATCGTACCGTGTTAAATGCCTTTCCGCACGGGATTTTCTGTTTCCGCCGGGTACAAATGATCTATTTCTTTCTGTTGGTGAATACCTGGAATCAGGAATGTTTTTGTATGAATTGAATTTCGTTTTTAATCCATTTTGTACGAAATTTATCCCAACATAAGCCTATTCAAATGAACAACAGACGAACTTTTCTGAAAACCACCCTGGCTGCGTCACCCGTTTTAGTTCTTCCCGAACTTATCCGTCTTCAGAACAGTGGGTTAAAAAAAGTCCTTCTGCTCGGTGATTCCATTTCGATCGGCTATACACCTTATGTCCAAAGTCTTTTACTGGACATTGCCAAGGTTCACCGCCCGATGAAAGACAACAATACACCCGAAAACTGCGAGGGTACCACCAAGGGAGTTCAGGAGATGGCGCGTTGGACAGGCACCACAAAATGGGATCTTATTCATTTTAATTTCGGGCTTCACGACCTGAAACACGTGGAGGCTTCCACCGGGAAAAACAGCACCGATCCAAACGACCCGTTGCAGGCCGATTTAAAACAGTACAAGCAAAACCTGGAAATAATCGTGGATTTTCTGAAAAGCACCGGAGCAAAACTGATGTTTGCCACCACCACGCCTTACCCCGATCAAGTTGACGGACCTTTACGCGATCCGGGAATGTCAGAAAAATACAACAAAGTGGCGCGTAAGATCATGTTGAAAAACGACATTCCGGTAAACGATCTGTATTTGTTTGCAGTGCCAAGACTCGAAGAGATACAACTGCCTCACAATGTCCACTTTACTGATGAAGGTAGCCGCCAGCTGGGGAAAAAAGTTGCCGACCGGATCAGGGAACTTCTGGAAGCCTAAAACACACCCAAGCCCAAAGCCTTATCTCCCTTATTCATATTCATTCTATTGACTGGCTTTCTCATTTTCCTTAATTTGAATGGGTTAAATCCATTAAATCAAATTCAAAATGACAACTTATTACGATGTGCACTGCCATATCTTTAACAAAGATGTGGTTATCCGGAAACTGGTCAATGTGGTTCAATCGCTGCTTTCTATCAAGAATATGGTGGACGGTGAACTTTCGGGCCCCGCGCTCAAATACAAGATTGACGAAATCAGCCACGTACTGGCCGATGTTACGAAGGAATCGAGTGAGGACGTTTACAAGGCACTGGAAGCTGTTTACCAAGGTGAAGTCATTAGCACTCCGTTGATGTTTGACCTGACCTATGCCGATGATAACGACGATGAAGAAAACCACAACAAGCGTTACCGCCGTCGCATAAAAAGTGTGTTCTGGCTGTTGCGCGCCGTGGTTCTTCCCGTTCTAGAAACGGTAGTTCGGCGAAAATACGACAACGATGAACTGGCAGATGCCATTGACAAAGTTCAGAAGCAGGTGAAAGCCTTTCATAAAAAATTCAAAGTGAAATCTGACGAGGAAGTCGAGATATTTGACAATGCCAACTACCTCCAGCAAATCACTGATCTGGAATACCTGTCGGCCAAATACGAACAGATCAAACCTTTCTTTGGGGTAGACCCGCGCCGCGAGTACAAGGGACTGGTCAACACCGTGGAAAAACTCAAAGAAAAAATTCTGGCTGATGATGCCTTGTTTTACGGGGTAAAACTATACGCTCCGGCGGGCTTCTCTCCCACCGATCCGGTATTAATGGGGACCGACACACAGCAAGGCGTTTACGCGCTTTGCCAGCAGCACCAGATTCCGATTACCGTTCATAACTCCAACGCGGGTTTTGCCTGTTTCTCCACCATTCTGGAAGTTAGAGGCGACGTGCTGCTCAACAACAACATTGTAAAACCTGACAAACCGCTGCGTTTCGATTACCGTTTCTTTAGCCGCCACATTGGCGAAGCCATTGAAGAACGGGCCAAAAAACTAAACCACCCGCAATTGTGGGAAATGGTGCTTCGGAAATATCCAAACCTAAAGATCAACTTTGCACACTTTGGTGGCAGCGGCCAAATCATGGAATACGTGAATTACGCTATCAAGTTCAGGGAAGTGGATGCCGATATTTTTGAAGATGCCATTGTGCCGCTTTCAGCCGAAGACAAAGCCGTGGTGCTGGCGGCCTATAAAAAGAAGAAAAACACCATGTACCTGCGCGAAAATCTGACCATTTCGGAACGTGCCAAGGTTTGGAATGCGCTTTACCGTGCCGGTTTTATCGACAACTGGTCGAAAGCGATCTTTGATTTGATAAAGAACCCCGCGTATCCCAATGCATACACCGATCTGTCCTGTTTTTCGGAAGGAATGCTGATTGAATCTCCTGTTGACCAAAAACTTTCCTTCTCCATCAAAGAGGAATTGAAAACATTCAAAAACAACTTTTTTGACAAATTGAGCGATTACGAAAAATCGAAGATATTGTATGGTTCCGATTTTTACCTCACCCAGTTTTTCGGGCCCACTTTAAAACAATATTTCGAAGATTTTAAAGAAGCTTTTGGGAACGAATTTGATTTGATAGCAAATGTTAACACCAAACGATTTCTGGGCTTCTAAGCAGTTTTGTAATTTAGAGGAAAATTTGAAATCATGACCAGAATAAGCCAGTACCGGGGAGATATCACCCGGCTAAAAGTGGATGCCATTGTAAACGCCGCCAACCAAACCTTATTGGGTGGCGGCGGAGTAGATGGCGCCATCCACCGTGCTGCCGGACCCGAATTGCTGAAAGAATGCCGCACACTGAATGGCTGCGAAACCGGCTATGCTAAAATAACTCAGGGCTATAAGTTACCAGCAAAATTTGTAATCCACACGGTTGGCCCGGTGTATTACAACGGACGGAACAACGAGGCGGAGAAACTGGCTTCCTGCTATCGGAGATGTCTTGAAATAGCCGAAAACCACCAGGTAAAAAGCATTGCCTTTCCCAACATCAGCACCGGAGTTTATGGCTACCCCAAAGAAGAAGCGGCACAAATCGCCATTCAAACGGTTCGGCATTTTGCAAAAGAGAAGAATCAGATAGACGAAGTTATCTTTTGTGTTTTTGACGAAGAAAACTACCTGCTTTACCAGCAGCTTTTGGGTTAAAAGATACTTTTCACCCACAGCAAACCAAAAGAAAAACAACACAACATTCTGAAAAGGGGAAAGGTCAAAAAAATATTCACAAATTTGAAGTCAAGTCATTGCATTTCTCGAAATAGTCATTTTCATTTGCAGGATTTTTGAAAAAAATATGGAATCGATCAAAGAAATATACAAAATAGGGCACGGCCCCTCCAGTAGTCATACAATGGGTCCGAAAAAAGCAGCGGTTAAATTCCTGGAAAAGAACCCGGAAGCCTGTCGTTTTGAAACCGTACTTTACGGCAGTCTGGCTGCCACCGGAAAAGGTCACCTTACCGATTATGTGATCGAGCAAACCTTTGCCGGGGGGGAGCTAAAGATTTTGTGGGAACCGAAAACCTTTCTTCCCCGCCATCCAAATGCCCTAAAATTTACAGCTTTTGATTCAGCAGGTGCTGTATTGGATGAATGGACCTGTTACAGTGTCGGAGGCGGTGCCTTGATCGATGATTTTACCGAATCGGAAACAACCAGCATCTATCCGCACAGCACCATGCAGGAGATAATGACCTGGTGTAACCGGAATGAAAAGCAATTCTGGGAATACGTGGAGGAGTATGAAGGAAGCGATATCTGGGATTTTCTGGATGAAGTTTGGGAAGTGATGCTGGCCAGTATAAAAAGAGGTCTGGCCACCGACGGAAATTTGCCGGGCGGGCTTCGGCTCCCAAGAAAAGCAGCATCCTTCAATGTAAAAGGACAAAACTTTGCCACACCGTTTAAACGCCGTTCGCAGCTTTTTTCTTTTGCGCTGGCGGTTTCGGAGGAAAATGCTTCCGGAGGAAAAATTGTGGCCGCTCCCACTTGCGGAGCCTGTGGTGTATTGCCTGCGGTACTTCAGTATTTCAGAAAAGTGCACAAAATGGAAAAGAAAACCATTTTGCGGGCACTCGCTACAGCCGGCCTTATCGGGAACATCGTAAAAACCAATGCATCGATTTCAGGTGCCGAAGTGGGCTGCCAGGGCGAAGTGGGCACAGCCTGTGCTATGGCCTCGGGAGCCGCTACGCAAATGATGGGTGGCAGTATCAACCAGATTGAATATTCGGCCGAAATGGGACTGGAGCATCACCTCGGACTTACCTGCGACCCGGTTGCCGGACTGGTTCAGATCCCGTGTATCGAACGAAATGCCTTTGCTGCCGAGCGTGCTGTTGCCCACAACAATTATTCGTTGCTGACCGACGGGCGTCACCGCATCAGTTTCGACGAGGTGGTGGAAACCATGTACAACACCGGCATCGATCTGCAAAGCAAATACAGGGAAACATCCGAAGGAGGACTGGCGCATTTTGATGCGCTGCCGAAATGCTAAAATATTAATTCAAAGCAAAATGCATTCAGGGGTTGCATTTTGCATTTTTCCGGCCTATATTTGTCGAACAAATAGAAAAAATACTTCGATGAATACTTTTACAACCATTATCGCCGCCGTCTACCTGCCGTTCTAGGCAGGTTGAGAGAGAGTATTCAAATTATAAGTATTTAATTCCATCTATTTTTTCACATGTTATCAATTAAGTCAACAATTGTGTCTTTGCGTCGGATCAAAGATATTGATTATAAAACCCTTTGGCAGGATATTAAAGAAGCCATCGCAGGAACGGAGCGCGACTTCACCGAAACCAGTACGGGCAAAGCTATTTTTATTCTGGCTGTGCCCATGGTTCTCGAAATGTTTATGGAGTCGATCTTTGCCATTGTCGACATCTTTTTTGTTTCAAGGCTGGGAGCCAACGCGGTGGCCACCGTTGGGCTTACCGAATCGGTTATGACCATTATTTATGCGGTGGGCAGTGGACTGGCCATGGCTACTACGGCCCTTGTTTCGCGCCGGATTGGGGAGAAGAAACAAAAACAGGCGGGAGTGGTTGCTTTCCAGGCCATTTTGGTGGGTGCCATCGTATCGGTATTGATCGCCATTCCGGGAGTTATTTTTGCCAAAGACTTTCTGCGGCTAATGGGCGGTACCGAAGAAGTGATCAACGAGGGCTACATGTACCCGGCCATCATGTTTGGCGGCAACCTCATCATTATGCTGCTGTTTATTATCAATGCCGTTTTTCGCAGCTCGGGCGATGCGGCCATTTCCATGCGTGTTATGTGGCTGGCCAACATCATCAACATTATACTCGACCCGCTATTGATTTTTGGCTATGGCCCCTTCCCCGAGCTGGGTGTAACCGGGGCTGCCATTGCCACCACCATTGGACGGGGAATTGCAGTAATCTACCAGTTTTACCTGCTGTGGAGCGGAAAATACCGGATCAAATTGTACTGGGACAGCGTGAAAGTTAAGTTAAGCGTAATGTGGAAACTTCTTCGGATTTCGGGAGGAGGAATTCTGCAAAACCTGATTGCCACTTCTAGCTGGATTCTGCTAATGCGCATTATTGCCGTATTTGGTGCCGATGCCATTGCGGGTTATACCATCGCCATCCGCATCGTAATTTTCCCTTTGCTGCTTGCCTGGGGATTGAGCAATGCCGCCGCTACCCTTGTGGGGCAAAATCTGGGTGCCAACCATCCCGAACGTGCCGAACGATCGGTATGGATAGCCGCTTATGCCAACGTGGTTTTTATGGGAATAATCGGAGCCTTGTTTGTATTTTTCCCCGATTTCTGGATAGGCGTTTTTGTGGAAGAAGGTGCCGTCATGCAAAACGGAATTCTTTCGCTGCGCATTATCAGTCTTGGATTTCTCTGTTACGCGATGGGCATGGTGCTGATGCAGGCCTTTAACGGAAGCGGTGATACGATCACCCCAACGAAGATCAACTTTTTTTGTTTCTGGCTCTTTGAAGTTCCCCTCGCCTATGTACTGGCGGTTACACTTGGAATGGGACTGGCAGGCGCTGCCACATCCATTGTGGTGGCCGAGACACTTCTCGCCTTGCTGGCCCTTTATCTTTTCAGAAAAGGAAAATGGAAATTCAAAAAAGTATAGGAGAATAGCCCTATGAAATTACCAGGATTCTCAGAAAAAATGGCCGGATTGATCGGATCAGTGGATTCGTCGGAGCTGGCACGGGTAATCATCGAACACAAAGAACGATACATAGTACAAACCGAAGCAGGCGTTTACCAGGCAGAAATAACGGGGAACATCCGTTTTTCTGCCCGGTCGCGCGCCGACTTCCCTGCTGTTGGCGACTGGGTAAGAATTACTCCGATGGATGCGCAAAATGCCATTATACTGGAGGTTTTTCCCCGGTATTCTTCCCTCTCACGACAGGCAGTTGGAAAACAAGCCGACATACAGATTATCGCCAGTAACATCGATGTAGCTTTTATTGTGCAATCGGTCGGGCACGATTTCAACATCAATCGCCTCGAAAGATACCTTGCCATTTGCTATTCGGGGAAGATTGAACCGATGATCCTTCTCACCAAGATCGACCTCATCGCTCAAAATGAAATCGATTCTTTAGTGGAAATGACCCGGAAACGGCTGCCCAATGTAAAACTGATCGCCATCAGCAGTGAAAGCCGAACAGGTTACAACACCCTGAAAGAAGCGATGCAAGCCAATGTTACCTATTGTTTTGTGGGTTCTTCGGGCGTTGGAAAATCGACCATTATCAATCATCTTTCCAACCAAGTGAAACTCACCACCTCGGCCATCAGCACCAGCACGCAAAAAGGGAGGCACACTACCACGCACCGCGAGTTGTTTGTACTCGAAAACGGCAGTATTGTAATCGATACGCCGGGGATGCGCGAGCTGGGAATGACCGACGAAAGTTCGGGGATCGAACTCACCTACGACCAGATAACTGAACTCTCGAATTCGTGCAGGTACGACGACTGCTCGCACACCGGAGAAAAAGGATGCGCCGTGCTCGCAGCCATTCAGAACGGTGAGCTTTCGGAAGAAACCTATGAAAACTATCTGAAACTAAAACGCGAGCAGCAACATTTCTCAAGTACCATTCATGAGAAGCGACAAAAAGGAAAAGAGTTCGGAAAAATGGTTAAAGCGGTGATGAAAGAACACAAAAAGAATAAATACTGATGTCCCTAAAAAATTCTGTTGTAATTTGTAGGAAGCTTTTAATTCTGAAAAATGCATTCTTATGAAAAAAGTCGGAATAGAAATTAAGTGGGCCTTCATTTTCATCCTGGTCATGCTTCTTTGGATGGTAGCAGAACGCATTACCGGCCTTCACGACAAAAACATCGAATACCACTACCTCGTAACCAATTTCTTTGCAGTGGCAGCCATTGCCGTTTATGCACTGGCTTTGCTCGATAAACGCAAAAAAGACTTTGGCGGGAAAATGAACTGGATCCAGGGATTTATTTCCGGCCTTATCCTCACATTGGGAATCACCGTTCTTACACCAGTTGCCCAGTACATAACGCTGGAAGTGATCACGCCACATTACTTCGAAAACATGATCGCCTTTGTGGTTGAAAAAGGGCAAATGAGCCGCGAAGAGGCAGAAGCTACCTTTAACCTGCAGTCGTATATGGTCGAAAGCACGATGTTTGCCCCGCTGATGGGATTGTTTACTTCTGCCATTGTGGCCATTTTTACCCGTAAGAAATAAAGAGCTCTAAAATTGGAAATGTGGACAGGAAGCTTTAAGAAATGATTCCGAATAAAAAGAAGCCTTTATTCTTTTGTCAAAAAGAAACAACGCGCGTTGAACGACAAATACAGGAAATGATTTTAGCTTTCATGAATTAGTTCTATTTTCATCGACAAAATACAATACCCATGAAAGTCTGCATTTCAAGTGTCACCCTGTTTCTTATTTCAGTTGCTGCGATGGCCCAGTCCGCTATCGAATTCGACCAAAAGAAAGCCGAATACCTGTATCATTTCGCTTACGAATGCATCGACCAGGAATATCCGAATAAACCCGGAGGCGTGTTGGGCGACGACAGTTTTTTAATGCCACCACGCGAAATTCACCCGGCTTTTTACGGATGTTTCGACTGGCACTCGTCGGTTCACGGACACTGGACTTTGGTTACTCTCCTCTCCCGCTTTTCTGATTTTGAACACCGGAATGAAATCATCGCAAAACTTCGGAAAAACCTTACCCGCGAAAACATCCTGGAAGAAATTGAATATTTCAACGACGGGCAAAACACCACATTCGAGCGCACTTACGGTTGGGCCTGGCTGCTGAAACTTGACGAGGCCCTTCGCGAATGGGAAACACCGGAAGCAAAAGAAATGCAGGAAAACCTATCGCCACTGGTAGCCGTGATCTCGGAAAAATTTATTGAGTTTCTCGAAAAGCTAAAATACCCGATCCGAATCGGGGAACACAGCAACATCGCTTTCGGAATGTCGTTCGCCTACGATTGGGCAGAAAAATACCATCCGCAGCTGGCTGAAGAGATTCGAAAGAAAGCCATGGAATATTACATCAACGATTGCAAATGCCCGCTGACATGGGAGCCCGGTGGTTTTGATTTTCTGTCGCCCTGTTTGCAGGAAGCCTCATTGATGCAGAAAATAACGCCCAAAAAGGAATTTGAAAAATGGATGAAGAAGTTTCTTCCGGGTTTTGAAAGGAATCCGGCGAAATACATACAAATTGCGGAAGTGACCGACCGCAGCGATGGTAAACTCGCACATCTCGACGGCTTAAACTTTAGCCGCGCCTGGTGCCTCTTTGAAATGGGACACGGATTAAACAATCCCAAAATGATGGAACTGGGAGTGGCGCATTTTAATTACAGTTACGAAAAAATGGATTCGGGCGAATATGCCGGGGCACACTGGCTGGCCTCTTTTGCAACGTACGCCTTGGAAAAGTATGAAGGAATGAAGGATTGAGGGATTGAATGAATGCTTGAATGCGAAAATGCTTTAATGGGATGGAATACAAAACATATTCATGAAAGGTCAGACTTTGAACATTGAACGCTGAACGTTAAACTTAACAAGTATGGATTTACAATTACAGGATAAAATCTTTATGGTAGCCGCATCGAGCAAAGGGCTTGGATTTGGCATCGCACAGGAACTGGCCCGAAACGGAGCCACGGTTTGTATTGCCAGCCGCACGGAAGCCGATGTGGAGAAAGCAGCGGAAAAGCTTCGTTCGAAAACCGGGGCTAACGTTTATGCTTCGGTGGCAGATATGGCAGATCCGGATTCAATTCGGAACTGGATATCCGATGTTACACTGGCTTTTGAGCAAATCGATGGATTGGTGGTAAACGCAGGCGGTCCGCCTCCCGGGAATTTCGACGACTTTGACGACCAGCACTGGGAAGCTGCGTTTAACCTGACGCTGATGAGTGCCGTTCGCCTGATTCGCGGCGTACTTCCAGCCATGCGCACCAGTGGCGGAGGTTCCATTCTCACCATCACTTCCCTCTCGGTGAAAGAGCCCATCAACGGACTGTTGCTTTCCAATGTTTTTCGCTCGGGAGTTACGAGTCTTGTAAAAAGCCTGTCGAATGAGTTGGCAGCCGAAAACATCCGGGTAAACAACCTGGTTCCCGGCCGAATAGATACCGACCGGGTAAAAGCCCTTGATCAAAATATTTCAGAAAAATCGGGAGCAACAGCACAGCAAGTGAAAGAAAAGTTTGAAGCAAGTATTCCGCTCGGAAGATATGGCACTGTTGAAGAATTTGGGAAAGCAGGCGCTTTTCTGCTTTCTCCGGCAGCATCGTACATCACCGGAGTAAGTCTTGCAGTGGATGGTGGAATTTTAAAAACGGTCTGGTAACATGCGCATTTCATCCATCCTGTTTTCGCTCTGCTTTGCTTTTTTTCTTTTTCAGGCAAAGGCCCAAAATCACCAGCAGCGATTTGAAAGCCTTGACGTGCAGCATTATCGTTTTGAAATTACGATCAACGACGACAACAACCGGATCGCAGGAAACACAAATATCCTCCTCCATTTTCTCAAAAAGACCAACGAAATTCAACTCGATCTGGATGCTTTTGATCCCTCCTCCGGCAAGGGCATGAAAGTGGAAAAAGTTTTCGCAAATTCTGCAGAAGCGAAGTTCATTCAAACTAAAAAGCAGCTGCTTATCAATTCCGGCAAGGAAATAAATGTAGGAGAAACACTTGAGTTGACGATCGAATACTCCGGGGTTCCGGCCGACGGGCTGATTATTGACCAGAACCGTTACGGAGACCGCACTTTTTTTGGCGATAACTGGCCCAATCGCGCGCACTACTGGCTGCCTGTCGTTGACCATCCTTCGGACAAAGCCACGCTGGAATTTGTTGTAAAAGCGCCCGGTCATTACAAAGTCGTCTCCAGCGGCAAACTCGTTGAAGAGAAAGGACTGGACAATCATCAAATACTTACGCACTGGGAAGAAAAAGTTCCTTTATCTACCAAAGTAATGGTATTTGGCGCCGCCGATTTTGCCGTAGGAAACGATACCGTTTGGAACCAGATTCCGGTTAATTCTTGGGTATTTAAGGAAAACCGGGAAAAGGGTTTTCGCAACTACCGCTATGGCACAAAAGCGCTCGAATACTTTTCTGCATTGATCGGACCTTATTCGTATGAAAAGCTGGCGCATGTTCAATCCAAAACACGTTATGGTGGAATGGAAAATGCCGGCTGTATTTTTTACAACGAAAACAGCGCCATCTCCGACAAAAGTCAGGAAGACTTGTTTGCACACGAGGTGGCACATCAATGGTTCGGAAATTCGGCCACCGAGGAAAACTGGCACCACGTTTGGCTTAGCGAAGGTTTTGCCACTTACCTTACGCATGTTTACAACCAGCACTTTTACGGAGAAGAAATGTTCCGGAACGGACTGAAAAAAGACCGCGCGCGGGTAATCGGGTATTTTCACCGTCATCCTGCCCCGATCATTGATACCACCGTTACCGAATACATACAGCTGCTGAATGCCAACTCGTACCAAAAAGCCAGCTGGTTTTTACACATGCTGCGCCACAAACTGGGCGATGATGTTTTTTTTGCCGGACTAAGAAACTACTACTGTGAATACCAAAACAAAACGGCACTTACTTCCGATTACAGAAAAGTAATGGAAGAAACCTCGGGCGAAAATCTCGAAAGCTTTTTTGCCCAATGGCTTCGGCAAGCCGGGCATCCGCTTATTGACTGGAACTGGCAACAAACATCGGACAAAACCATCGAAATAAACATCAAACAGACTCAAAAGCAAGCTTTGTTCAGCTTTCCGCTTGAGTTAAAACTATACTACGAAAATGGCGGGTTTGCTACTTTCCGGATTGATGTTTCAGACTCAACCACCCAACAAGTTTTACAGGTAAGCGGAAACGTCCGCGACATTGAATTAGACCCGGAAGTAAAATTGCTTTTTGAAGTGGCCAACTAACATTCAAAAGGCATTGCCCCTGTGAAACTCTTCGGATCATGTCAAGAGAAAGGCAATTTTATTCAATTTTTAAGGTGTAAATCATTGAATCAAAAATCGACAAAAAGTACATTTGTCGGGATTACATGCTGAAAAACAAATTTATATGCAATACTGGAAGAAACTAACCCGAAACGAAATCAACCAACGCGTGGATGAAGCGCTGAATCAAAACGTCGATTACCACGAACGAACCATCCTGGGAATTCCGGCCTCCCACCTCGACGAAACCGTATTTAACAGAGACGCTGCGTTTCAGAACAATGCGCCTTTTCTTAAAACAATGGTAGACAATCCCAACCACATTGGTTGCCATACAATGGGTGAATCGGAGCCTTTTTTTGCCGGCACCCAAAAGCTGGAAAAGGAACTGATCGGAATTGTGGCGGAAGATATTTTACTGTGCCCGGCCGGACAGTACGACGGATATGTAGCTTCGGGCGGCACCGAGGCCAACATTCAGGCCATATGGATCTACCGGAACCTATTTAAAAGAAACCACGGGGCTTCGTACAACGAGATTTGTATTCTCTGCTCCGAAGATTCGCACTATTCTATGCACAAAGCCGCCAACCTGTTGAACCTGGATCTTGTGCAGATTCCGGTTACCGACGACACCCGCGAAATCACCCGCCAACAGGTAACAGCAAGCATTTCGAAAGCCATTTTAAGTGGTAAAAAATATTTTATTGTGGTAGCTAACATGATGACCACCATGTTTGGGTCGGTTGACGATGTTACCATCTATTCGGAAACGCTGGAGGCTGCCGGTGTTGATTTCAAAATTCATATCGACGGAGCCTTTGGAGGCTTTGTTTATCCCTTCAGTACCGACAACGATCGGATGACCTTTAAAAACCCGCACATTAGTTCGGTAACACTCGATGCCCACAAAATGGTACAGGCGCCGTTTGGCACAGGTATTTTTGTGGCCGGGAAAGGCCTTATCGACTATGTGTTTACCAACGAGGCACAATACGTACACGGACTGGATGCAACGCTTATCGGAAGCCGCTCGGGCGCCAATGCCATTGCTGTTTGGATGATTCTGCAAACCTATGGACCGCACGACTGGTTTGAGAAAATCCACATTCTTAATTACCGCACCAACTGGTTGTGCAGACAGCTGAAAGAAATCGGGATTGACTTCTATCGTCACCCAAGTTCGAACATCGTAACCATCCGTGCGAAACACATCAAGCCCGAGCTGGCCCATAAATACGGGCTTGTACCCGATCAGCACAACGACAATGCCCGCTGGTACAAAATAGTAATGATGGAACATGTGCACGTGGATCATTTAATGCCATTTGTGGAAGAACTCAAAAAAGAGAAAGAGAACGAATCTTTATAATTATGACCTCTGTTGTCGAGGTAAAATATTTACAGAAGAACAGATGGGGCTGTCTCAAAAGTTCTCTTGTGTTAGATTGATGTTACAATTTGTAAGTAACCACCAGGGTTTTTCACCCCTAAATCCCCTGTAGGGGACTTTAAGCCTTCCGTCAGCTGACGGAGAGGTTTGGAGGGGTAAAATGAAAGTCGATTATAAATTGTAAGTTTCTTTTAAAACAGCTTGCCTTTTTGGACAGCCTCATCCAAAAGATTAACCAGACGGGAATTATTTCATTTATCATAAAGCAATAAAAGACAGCATATTTACGTTTTTCATAGAAAAAATGGCCCAAAGATTTGTACTGATCCTTTTGCTTCTTTTTTCGATAGACACTTATGCACAAAATCAATATTTGCCCGAAATAAATTTTATTGAGGCGGAAAAAGTTCAAATCCGCCTTTCCTACAACCAAGCCAGAAACAGCACTTTTTTCAGTGCATACAACGAAGCCGAATATCCTGTATTTATTCATATTAGTTTCAAGGAAGTCAGCAGACTTTCCTTTTTCGAGGAACAGCCTTACATCAAAAAAATTCCTCCCGGTTTTACCGATCTATTCGTTTTGGAGCAATCGCACGAGCGAAATCTCCCCCGGTTTCCGTTCGAGTTTAAAGTGTATCCTTCGAATCCCCTGGTTGATCTAAACCTCGATTTTCCTTATCTGCTTCCGTTTCGCGAAGGAGAAGCAGCGGTTCCGCAGAAAGTTGATACCTCCGATAAGGTACTCTCTGTAATTCCCAATAGAGAGGATGGATTTTTTTATGCTTTTCTTGCGATTCCGGGGCAAGAGATATGTGCCTCCAGAAAAGGTGTTGTGGTGGATATTTTTTCGAACTTAAATGAAGAACCGGAAGATGGATCAACGAAAGAATACTCCTATATTACCTTGCTCCATGATGACGGAACCCTTGCGACATATTTTAATGCGACAAGCGAAAACAAGCCGTTAAAACTTAATCAGACCATCTACCCGGGCGATGCGTTTTCCAGTCTTAATGAAGTATCTGACCGGTTAATAGTGGCCGTTTATTACAATCGTTTATTCTCCAACGATTACATTTTTTTAAGTCCCAAATTTCATTTATCGAATGCCAATTCCAATTCGCTGGAAATAAACAAGGAGTACACCGTTGTTCATCCCAAGGAAATCCGGGAGTTGGAGATGACCAAAAAGGAAAAGAAAAAGCTTAATGGGAAAGCATAATCGAACCTGTTTTTTCGGTTTATTTTAACCGGTATGCAATTCCAAATGACAAATTAATTACTGACACCCGCGGGTCCTCGTCTCGCTGAATATCCAAACGGGTGTTAAAAGTCTCCAGGTTCATCATCAAACACCATTTTTGAACAAAATTATAGCGCAGCATTATTCCGACTTCGTAACCAGAGCCTGTAGCTTCTGCTGTTTCGGAATAGTCAAAACTTCTTCTTAGTAGAACAAAACCAAACATACCTTTAAAGTCCAGATCAAATTTATCGCTTAACGGAACCGAAAAGAGCGGGCCAGCCATTAAAGCTCCGGCACTCCACATTCCATCGACACTCATTTGGTCGATCGGATTTGCAATACCAAACCATCCTGCGGTAATTCCCACATTCCCCCAAAGCTTGTATCCAAAATTCAAGAGGCTAATGTTTACGCCGGTTTTAGCAAAACCATCCGAGTACTGTTCGCTACTAGCAAAGCTTCCATAAGGAAATGAGGGACCGATCATCATTCCGAGATAGCCTTTCCGCTCACCATCCTGTCCCATTGTGCTCATGGTCAGCAATGCAATAAACACTACAAAAACAATCTTTTTCATAATGAATTTATTTTAAAGATTTGACAAAGGATAATTTCAGAGAAAACGTTGAATCAGAAGGTAATTCAGCACATCGTATACGGCTAAAACATAGGATAGTTGTGAAATGGAACAAGATTATTTACTGGGCAGGACGAAACAATAAAATAACCATTCAGAAATCATGTGGAATAAATTTTTGACGTATGAATCAGACCTGTTGACTCATTAGAAAGCATAACATCGAACCGAAATTGGAAATAGCTTCATGTAAAATTCTGTTGAACTCAAGGTTAGTTCCCGGTTATAATCGTAGCAGTTTTTTATTCTCCCAACATGATACGAATGATCTCTTTATCGGTTTCTTTCATCCCGATGCGGCCAAGGCGACCAATACTTTGAATAGTATTTTCAACACCTTTCTGGATAATTCCATCACCTCCGTAAAACTGTTGACCGTTTTTATACATATGAAAGCCTAATATACCGGCTTCCACTGCTGTGGCAATTTTTCCGGCACACGATGGTTTGGCTCCATCGCATACTATTCCCGACACAATTGCCAAAGCGTTAACAATGGTATGTGCCACTTCTTTAAAACCTCCACCATGTAACCAGGCAATTCCGGCACCGGCGCCAACACCCGCCGAAATGGCCCCGCAGTAAGCAGACAGGCGGCCAATGCCTGTTTTCTGATGAATGGTAACAAGATTCGAAACAATTAGTGCACGGTACAAGGTTTCCTGATCAACCTTCAGTTCCTTCGCATATTCGATCACCGGAACCGAAGCGGCAAGTCCCTGGTTTCCACTACCAGAAACAATTACAACAGGAAGTTCGCAACCACTCATTCTGGCATCAGAACCGGCAGCAGCCATCGCTTTTGCTCTTACCTTTATATCATCGGTGTCCCAGGCCTGCAACAACACTGTCCCTACATTGGCTCCCCAATTTCCGTGTAATCCTTTTTCGGCAATTGCCGAGTTATAACCAATTTGTCTCTGCAAAAGATCTTCTACCTCCGATAGCTCTACAGATGCGGCAAAATCAAGAATATCTTTTACATTCATTATTGAACGATCGGTCTTGTTCTCAGCACTTACATCGTCACAAGGCTGGGTATGGTATACAACCTCCTCATCTTTTGTGATCCGGACGATATTTGTATGATAATGCGAGATTTGAACAGAAACGGAGTTTTTACCATGGAAAACAGAAACAATAAGGTCGAAAATCAATCCACTTTTCGAGGCAACAACAGTTACCTCTTTGGTTGACAAATATTCTGCTATGGCTTTACGCGCATCATCGTCGACATCTGAAATAACTTCCAATACCTTATCAGCGTCACCTGCAACAATACCTGCCACGGCAGCTGCTTTAATCCCTTTAAGGTTGCCGGTATTCGGAACCACAACGCTCTTTACATTTTTGATGATGTTATCGCTTGCTTCCACATAAACACGTTCGGGTAATTTTTCAAGCACCTTGCGTGCCATAGCTGCGGCATAAGCGATGGCAATCGGTTCGGTACAGCCCATGGCCGGCACAAGCTCTTCGTGTAAAATGCTTATATAGGAAGAATAACGTTTGTCATTTTTGCCCATCAACTCCGTTTTTTCATATTGAGCCTGTGTCAAACAGGCACATTCGCATCGATCCGTCATCTTAAGTATTTTACGAGGCGGCAAAAATAGAATACAAATGCATATCGTAAAATGATTTGCTGACAATCTTATTGCCAACAATGCTTTTACGGACAAACTGCAGGTTTTACAATTGAACGTGAGTTCGAGGTAATAAATGGGCAAAAAAAAATCGCAACCGATAAATATCAGTCGCGATTTTAACTTACGGGTGGGAAGAGCAGGATTCGAACCTACGAAGGCTGAGCCAACAGATTTACAGTCTGCCCCGTTTGACCGCTTCGGTATCTTCCTGTCTAACTGCACATTACACGAACACTAAATAGAATAATTCTCTCTCGTGAAAAAGAGTAATTATTAACTGTTTTGGCTTGAAAATGACACGTGTTGTGCAAATGTTGTGCAAGGAAATGCACCTAAGATGCCCTATTTGTGGGATTTTCAGAGATTGGTTGTGCAAATGTTGTGCAAGCCTGACGAAATCACCATTTTTATGGCAACTGTAAAAGCATTTATTCGGGTTTCAAAAACCAAATCGCAATCAGCAAATGTGAGGTTCAGACTGTCAGCAGGACGGAATGAACAGTATTTTTACACGAGTGAACAACTTATCGATCCCAACGTTTGGGACTCAAAATCGGAAGGCATCAATCCCAAAGTCGCCTACGACAAGACCAAACGTAATGCATTCAATAAGTTCATTGGCAATAGAAGACAGCTGATCCTCGAAATTTACATTGAATCAACCGAGGCAGACAGAAAAGAAAAGAACTGGCTTGACAACAAGATACAAACGATCCTCCACCCAGAACGAACAGAGACAGAGCGTGTGGTAAAAACGGAGAGCGTATTTTTTTCTCTCTATGACCAGTTCTTAGCCGAAAGGAATAGTACTGACCGGATAAAACAGCACTACACGGCTGTCAAGCGAATGATGCAGCGTTTCGAATTATTTAGCCAGATTGACAACCCCAATTTCCAGTTAAAGTTGGATGAGGTGGATGCAAGCTTACTCCGAGCATTCGACACCTACCTTATCGATGAACCGAAGCTTTTCAAGAAGCACAAGCAGATATTTGAGGCTGTCCCTGACAGTCGTCCACCAAAACAGCGTGGACAGAACAGGCGGAATAAAATCTTCCGATACATACGTACTTTCTACAAGTGGGCAAACGACAACGATATTACCTCCAACAATCCGTTCTCCCGATTCAAAATTAAGGAGGATGTAGTAGGCTCTCCTATTTATATAAACATTACGGAGAGAAACAACTTACTCCACTTTGATCTCAGTTCAAATGAACGATTGGCTATCCAGAGGGATATTTTCGTATTCCAGTGTCTCATCGGATGTAGGGTTGGTGATCTCGTAAACCTGACGAAGGATAACCTGATTAATGGAGCAATCGAATACATTCCCAGAAAAACAAAGGAAGGAAGACCGATTACAGTTCGTGTCCCACTCAATGAAACTGCCAAGGAAATCCTTGCCAGATATGCTGACACCTACTCGCAGAAGCTTCTACCCTTCATTGCGGAGCAGAACTACAACTACGCCATCAAGGACATTTTTGAATTGGCAGGGTTAACTCGTAAAGTAACCGTGATTAATACAATCACTGGAGAGGAGGAGAAAAAACCGCTGAATGAGGTTGCCAGTTCGCATCTAGCCCGAAGAACCTTTGCGGGAAACCTGTACAAAAAAGTGAAAGACCCCAATCTGGTTGGATCGCTTACAGGACACAAGGAAGGTAGTAAGGCATTTTCCCGATACAGGGAGATTGATGAGGAAATCAAATGCGACCTCGTTAAGCTACTGGAATAGTAATGATCAGGGTTCGGTTACATACACCATGCAAGCACGTCCAGATATCTCTCTCGAGTTGTTGACATTTACGTGGTATTTGTGGAGAATAATCCCTTGGCATCGAAATGGAACACCTACATTACCGACTATCTTTAAGGGAAAAAAGTTGGAATGAAGATTAAAGATTACTTTGAAACGATGAAAGGGGATTTTTTTCAGAGCCTTATGGTGGATAATTTTGAATCACAGCCTGTTGCTGAGGAACTTTACAATTTCATGCTGAATTGGACAACGGAGTTGGATGCTGTTCGTCACTCAAGATCGCAGACAAAGAAGATTTTTGACAATATTGATGCCGTTGATCTCAAGTTAATCTTATATGCGGAACACTGGCTAATGAAGGCTGTCCAGAATGAACCGACTGCCGTTTACGCTTATAATTTCATGGCTCAGAGAATAAACAGAAAAGCATATGAAGTGATCATGCAATATCCAATAGCGAATGTGGACGAGAAAGAATTACTCAAACGGCTAAAAAAAGAGGAAGAATATTCACCACACTTCAGATGTGCCCCAGACTTGATGCGTAATATTTTCGAAATCTCAAGTAAAGAGACTAGGGATTATGGTAAGATCATGGACTGCAGTGATGAAGATTTCTTTCGGGCAATTGAAACTGCCGATTTTTCCCATCTGAATGTAAAGGTGAAAATTAAGGTGCAACATTTGATCTACTCCCTTTCTTCGAAAATGGGGGAAAAATGGTACGGACAAGTTGTTGCATCATTGGGATGGGAAAAGAGGTACTGTAGTGGTCTAAGGGGAAAGTTGGAGTTCGACAAATGGGCAGAAGAACTTGACTTATTATTGCCACCGAAGTAATACCGTAAAAATAGTTTGCACGCACATGCTCAATCCGCTAAATATTAGTTATTTAGCGGATTTTTAATTTGTAGAAAAAGTGAAAATACCGAATACACACCGTAATCACTTGCCACTATTTTGCAGGAGTCAAATAACCCGTAGTCTGCAGCATCGGGGGAAGGACGAAAACAATTTTTTTTAATATGATTTTTTTTAAAACACTAAAACGAACATCTTCGGTTGACAATTACGACCTATGTCTTGTTACCAAGCCAGACGGAACACAAGTCCATTCTGTTGGGTGGAGCAGTATTACGCCCCAACTCATTAGACTCATGATCAAGACATTAAAAGAGGATCACAATATTATTAAGGATCCTGACGAATCAAAGACACTGCCGACGGAATTTCTCAGCCTGTCAGAATTGATTCGATATATACATCGACTGTTGCCACCGAGCAAAATCCTTAGGATGGTTGCTGAAGGTGAGATACCTTTCCATGAGCAAGACGGGCAGTATGTATTTAAGCAATCAGAAATTGACGGATGGTTGGAGTTGAATCAATCAGACTCGCCAACCAAGTCATCATTTATTAACCCCTTAAATTTTTCTAACAATGAAAGAAAATTTTGAAACAAAACCTGTCGCACCGTCAAGAAAAATAACGGTAGCAGACATTCAGAATGAATCACTAAAGTTTAATCCTAAAAATCAAGAAGTTATGAACACACATATAAAAGAGAATGATCCCTTGGAGTCAATTCAACAGGAGGTAAAGCCAATCGATTTTCGAAAGGAAGCTGAAATTGGAGAGAAAGGTAAGATTATGAAGAAGCACTACATCGTTTTGGTAGTAGAAGCAATAATCCGTATCGCAGGACATCTGAAACTTGGAATATGTACATTTCAAGACAATATCTACGCATATAACAATATGTTCTGGGAGCGTGTGGAAGACGAACGTTTTATGTCTTTTCTAGGAAAGTGCGCCCAAAGGATGGGGGTGTCGTATGTTGATTCCACTTACTACGAAAATCTCGACAGTTTCTTCAAACAGTTTCGTGCCACTGGTTATTTCAAATCCGTCATACGAAAGCAAAAGGGTGTTTTGATAAATCTGTTGAACGGTACATTTGAAATTGGCGATAAAGTTCAAAAACTTCGAGAATTTCGGGCAGAGGATTTTCTGACATACCAATTACCGTTTGAGTACTCCCCAGATGCTAAATGCCCTCAGTTTGAGAAGTACTTAAACAGGGTTCTACCCGATATCGCTTCTCAGTATGTTGTGGCTGAGTTTATTGGGTCAGCATTCATCAATGGCTCAACGCTGAAACTGGAGAAAGCATTAATGCCTTACGGAAGTGGAGCGAATGGGAAGTCAGTCCTCTTTGAAATTGTGAACGCACTGTTTGGGGTAGATAACGTTTCCAACTATGCTCTTGACAACCTGACCGACAACAGTGGGTATACAAGAGCGATGTTTTCGGACAAGCTACTGAATTATTCCAGCGAAGTTCCCAGTAACTTGAATCCTGACAGATTTAAACAAATGGTATCAGGAGAACCAATGGAGGCAAGACACCCTTACGGTAGACCATTCCAGATTTCCCAATACCCGAAGATAATCGTTAACGTAAATGAACTGCCCCGAGTGACCGAACATACGGAAGGCTTTTTCAGAAGGCTATTGATAATTCCGTTTGAAGAGCATATATCTGAGTCAGAGCAAGACAAGGAACTGGCAAATAAAATAATTAGCACAGAACTGTCAGGTGTGTTTAATTGGGTATTAGAAGGCTTACAAAGGCTTCTAGAGAACAAGAACTTCACCTACTGCGAGAAATCAGAAAAAGCACTGATGAAGTATAAACTGGAAGCCGATAATGTCGGAATGTTCCTTGACGAAAATGGTTATAAAGCCGACTCGGTAAACTTCGAGTTTGCTAAAAGATTGTATCCCGATTATAGCGCATTTTGTCAAATAAATGGTTATAAAGCCATGAGTATGGCAAAATTCAGAAGCAGATTGGAAAGCAAAGGAATCCGTTTACAAAGAATAAACAGTGGCGATTACAGGGTGTACATATCGAAAGTAGATAAAAATCTGGCATACTAACAACAATTAAAGGCACTACCCCCTAAAGGCGGATGGAGGAACTGGGGGTAGTGCTAAAAGTGTAAAAAATGAAGTGGTTTTAAAAAACTTTTATTTTTTATGAGCATAGAAGCAGCGAAAGCAATCAGCATAAGATCACTTATCGAGCGAGAAACCGGTATCGGTTTTAGGAAGAACAGACTTCAACATTGCCCCTTCTGTAACAGTGGTAATAATGAACATGGAAATTCTGACAGTGCCTTTAGTATTGATGAGGGTATCGGGAAGAACTACTTTAAGTGTTTCTCTTGTGAATCAGGAGGCTCTACAATTGACTTCATAATGAAATTCAAGGGATTGGATATCGCAGAAAGCATTACTTATCTTGAGCAAAATTACTTGGGGCAGGTAGACGCCTCTCCTCTAATAAAGAGTAAAAAAATACTTCCTCCCGATTACGTCCCATCATCGATGGTTCAAGCATCCATACAATCCCGAGAGAAAAACAATTTCAGGGAATGGATTAGTAATCAGTATGGCAACGAAAAGGGGGAATTTGCACTAAAAGAATATCAGGTAGGCACTTCAAGGTTCTGGGATGGTGCAACAGTGTTTTTTTACATCGATGAGGTACATGGGGTTAGACGAGGTAAGGTTATGTTATATAGTCCAGATACGGGGAAAAGGAACAGACAATTTAATCCTACTTGGGTACACAGCATATTAAAACTGAAGAATAAACCGGATCAATGCCTGTTTGGCTTGCATTTGGCTGAAAAGTATCCCGAGAAAACTATAGCGATCGTAGAATCGGAGAAGACTGCTATTATAATGTCGATCATTTTCCCTGATTATCTATGGATGGCCACAGGAGGGTTGAGTTTCTTAAAAGCAGAAATGTTCGTTCCATTGAAGGAAAGGTTTATACTACTATTCCCAGATGCAGGGACAGATGGAATACTGGGGACACCATACGAACAATGGGAAAGGAAAATGAGTCAAATCAAACAGATAGCCCCCAATGTCTACTTATCTGACTTGCTAGAAAGAAAATCAACCGAATCACAGCGAGAAAAGGGATGGGATATCGCCGACTACTTTACGATCTTGAATTCAGAATTTGCATTAGCCTGAATAACACTAGTATAACAATAAACGTAATCATTTTATGTTATTTTTCTTGAAAGAACGTGCTATAATGCATTGATTATATGTTGGTTCTAAATTGTTAAAAACACAAATTGAGACAAGGTTCTGGTGGGTGTCGGAATATAAAAAGGGAGGTGTCATTAATTTACGAAAGGACGAAAAAATAAAAGTTTTTTATTTGGCATACATTTTCAGCACTTTTTACACCAACTATAATCTTCCATATTCTGGATGCCCCGTTCCCTTGTTACCTGAACCCATATTTGCATTGCTGTCGCGTTGTTGTTCGACGAAAGAATCTCGTTTACCACTGGTTCTTCGAAGGGAAGCAGTTCCCGTTTTTCGTCACCATTTATCCACTTTTCGAAAACTTCGTAATGCTTTTCTCGGGTGTTTGTATTGGTTACTTCGTACAGGTACGCAACACTGCTTTGTTGTAATCGGTAATAACGATATCCACTTTTGGCTCCCTGTCCATCGAAACTTGGCGGGAGTGATTTTATAATTGGTTTGCCTCCCCTAACCAAATCCCAGAATAATTGCTCTGTCGACATAGAATAGCTTTAAAGGTTACTCTTTAAAAATGCCATTTTATGCAGAAATTCATGCGGTTGTTTACCGTATTATCGCGGGAACTTGCAGCTTTGTAATTTTTTCGTGGTTGTGGGGAAATGGATGAAGGCTATCGGAAATGACGGTCAAGAAAGGAGCAGAGGGAACGCACACCACTGCACCAGCAATGCAATTTTCAAAATGTTAGCTGCTGGTGTTTATTTATTATCAATTGTTTATCGGTCTTTTACATTCACAAATCCGCTCAATCGAAGCACTGCTGTTCCTGAAAAAATTAGTTTTTAGCGGCGGCAAAAAAGCGATAGCAGACAGACAAGCTCTTTTGCATTTTTTGGTCAAGCATTGGCTCTGCGAATTGCAAATGTGCTTGGCTGTGTGTGATTCACTCTAATAGTCCCTTAAAATTAGCCCAAAGTATTGAAGCCATTTTATTATAGTCAATCTCTAAAAATTTAGAAAGTTCATAAACAATATGTTTTATGTCTAATGGAGTAAATGGCTTCCCGTTATATTGTATAAATGGGGCATCAGTTTCTAGCAGCATCCTTTCTAAAGGTATTTGTTTAATTAAACTTTTACCAGAATCAGAATTTATCATTGAATAATTTATCGAGAAATAATATCCATTTTCCAATGCTTGTTTTAATGTCTTTATACTTCCTGAATACCAATGTAGAATTACTTTATTTCTAAATGATGAGCCAATAATTGAAACGACATCGTTTGCACTTTGTCGAGAATGTATGGTTAATATCTTATTATTATGCTCATTACAACGTTCTATTAATTCTGTAAAAAAGGAAAGTTGGAGTTCCTTTGATTCTTTCCCTATTTTGAAATCCAACCCAATTTCCCCAATGTATCTTGCCTCGTTAAGCATATCCCACATTTGAGGAATATGATGCTTATATTGAGCTAATAATTCAGGATGAAAACCTAATGCAGGTCTGATATATTTACTTGACAATGTATCATTTAGTTTTTTAAAAAGTACCGGTAAGTTAGTAACTGCAATAGTATAAATCTGATTCTTTTCTATTGCATTAATTATTTCATCAGTAGATTTAAATAAATCTAAGTGAAAGTGTGTATCATATAAATGATTAGCCATTATACTTATCCAATAATTTCATCAATTCATTCATTCCTCTTTTATAAAGTTCTTCAAATTCATTAAATTTATTTTGTATTGGACCTGAAGCTTGGATTTTAAATGAAACATTAGTCATATTGTTTTTATAGTCCAATATTCCAATTTTATATGATTGTAGTTCCTTGGGAGCTTGATTTCCTTTGTCGAAATTTGGTATCCTATAATACGAATTATCATTTTCAAAGGCAAATTCAATAGCTGCTCTGCGAATAACGCAAGGCAAACAATATCCACAATGGGAGGGCGTTTCTTTTCTTAGTTTCCAATCATTATCGGGGTGAGAACAAGACATTGTATTGGCAAGAGTCCCTTTTAGAAAGTTTGGGTTTTTACAATTCTTTATCATCTCGCCTTTTGTGAAAAATTGAAAAGGGTTTTTGAGTGTTACTGCAATTCCTAAATTATTCATAAGATTTTGTAACATTGACATATAATAGGGGTGTGTTGTTCTTGTGCTATTACTACCAAGTCTTGTATTTGTCAAAGGAATATTTAATGAAATTAACCCATTTTCAGGAATATATAAATCAATCGGTTTGTCTGTTGCGGATGCAAGGAGTATTGCGTGTGCAAAAAACATAAGAGAACGAGTTCTGGTTGAATCTTCAAGGGATATCTTGTTTTCAATTTCCTCTTTAGTTTTAATTGGGACAGCATTGAATGTAAAAAATAACTCTTTGGGAAGAGAATACTCTTTTATCAAATTTGAAATAACTAAGTCTTGATAAGGTTTTACCCCTTTCCCCCCACCATAATGACTTATAAATGCAATATTTTTAGATTCTTGTAGTAAATCTATTGCACCAATATATGAATCAAGACCACCAGATAGCATACAAAAGAAATCAGGTATGAAATTTTTCTTTGATTTTTCCATACCTGCTGAAAATTTCATCTCTGTTTCATTTTCTTCTCTCTCTCTAAATTCAAATTTCCAAATGTCGCCACTTAGAAAAGAAACCATTTCTTCTAAACGAGTTTTATTTTCTTGCCATTTATTAAGTTCTAAAACAGGAATATGTAATGTTATTTCTCTTGTCCAAGCATCGGCAGATTTGCTCCTAATAATTTTCCTGTCAGCAAAAAAAACTATTAATGAAATATAGAAAAGGTCTAATGCCTCTTTTTTGAAAAAAGTTGGGAATTGATATAACCTTCTAGCTTTGTTGAAAAAAGATAAGTGATAATAGTCTTTATTAGTTAAATCAATTTCAATATTCTGTTCTGAAATGGAAAATTTATCGTCTGTATTAAGTTTGCAAACTATATGGTTCATAGCATATCCTCCATAACTTTATAGCATTGTTGATATAGACTCTCTACATCACGACTTGCATTCTCATTTATAATTATTTGTGTAAAATCTTTCTGTTGAAGTGTTGTATCCACCTTTGAGTGGATGTATTCTTGCAATTCTTTTTCTTTGTTTATAGCTTCAAAAGGAGAAGATGAGTTTTCTTCGATACGACTTCCTAAATCATTAATAATACGTTCATAGATATATGATTCGATTTGTATTGGTATCATCTCATTCAAGAGATTGCTGTCGATTTTTTCTAAAGTGGAAATATCTTTATTTTCATCTTCTATTTTTTCATAAAGGGTTTCCATTGTCCTTATTAATGCTTTACGAGCGACAGAATCCTCTTTTGTTATAGGTATTGGAGCAATTTTATTAATAACATCAGTAAGAATATCTTTTGCAGACCTTCCTTCGTAATCAATTTTATATGAGGAAAGTGTTTCTCTAATTCCTTGACTAGAAGTGTTATTTAAGAATTGTCCAAAACTAACTGTTGAGCGAACTCCGCTGGATGCAGATTTTGCAGCATTTCTTGCTCCACCATATGCTTTAACATAGCTTGAAACAGCGTTTTTATAATTAGACGAAGAACCAGATGCATATTTGGACATATTTGTCTTAGCAGCTGTCCATTCTGAATCTACATTGTTTGAGCTTTGCTGGTTGTTAGCAGTTTCATTGTTGTTTAAATCATCTTGTCCATTTGAGTTATCTTCTCCTGTTTCTTGAGGAGCTTCATTATCTGGGGTTGATGAATCATTAAAATCGTCAGGTAATAAAGGATTTCTTGATGGACCCGTATATCGAGTAGAGGTTCCCATAATTAGTTATTTAGTTCATTAATAATTGCACTATTTAGTTTTGGATTTTCCTTTTGCCATTTTCTAAAAAGTTCAGTTATGTCTTTGCTTTTGTTTGCTATATTACCAAACTGTTTTATTCTTGGTACAAATGATGCTCTAATATTATTACTCGGAATAGCATTTAAGCAGACTATAGTTTCAGTAAATAATTCTGTTCTGGAACTGCCCCATGAAATAAAAGATTTAAATATTTCTGGTGTAATATCTGATGCTGTTTCTATTTCGTTAATAATCACTTTTAGTATCTGTAAAGCTTCAAAATCACTAATAGAACTTGTCTTTTTTAGAGCTTCTGTCCTTGCTGAATCACTACCTGCTAATAATCCATTTAATATATTTTCAGCTTCAATGCTTAGCTGTTGATTTTCTGATGTGTTTCTAAGTTGTAAACTTTCTCTTGTAAAATAGAAATAGGATTGTAAATTAACATTACTAAGTTTGGGCACTATTTTAATCCAATTTTTAAACCAATCATCTTCTTGCCATAGTTTTAATCTCTTTACATTATCCCAATCATCTGCTTCTATTAAGTTTATTTCTTGAGGTAATCCGTTTTCTAAAGATTGCATTTCCCCAAGTTCTTTGAAAACATTATCTTTAAAATATTCAAGAAGCATTAATTTTGATAGAACTTTCTTATCTAAATCAATCCCTTTTAATTTTGCCATTGTAATACGCATTGATAAAGAATTTAAAAAGCGTTTACAATGTCTAGGGTTACCATTTAATCCTTTAGAAAGAACTGCTGATATTTGATTTGATAATGCAATGACATCCTTTATATTGTCCTCAATATCTGGAAATTTTCCTTCAATTAAGTTAAATGACATTCTAAAATTCAAGAAATCTTTTTTCTTTTCTTCTTTAATAAAATCTAAAACCTTTTCGTAATTCTCTTTTAGTTCAGATTTCAATAATAAGCACATAATATAGAATTGAACTTCTTGTACTCCTAATTGTGGTATTTTAACGGGGTATTGAATTATTTTTTCTAGGTATTCTTTCCCAATATCGATTTTGTTGCCTTTAACTTCAGGGAATTTTTTTCTGACGGCATACATTACTTGACGTTCATCTGCACCAATGATAAAAGAAGTTCCTTCTGCAAAAAGAAATAGTCTGATAGCTTCTAGTGTTTCTAATATAGTGTCTGGATTACATCTATCTAATTCATCAATAAATACAACTAATCTTTTAATTTTTGTTTTATTCAACAATTCTGCAAAATCATTTTGAAAGGACTTTAAATTATTTCTAATTTCACTACTGCTAAATGCTTCACCTAACGCTCCTTTTATGTCTTCTTCTGAAACTTCAGATGCTTTTTCTTTTGCTTTTCCAACAATAGATTGTAATGTTATATCTGCTATTGTTCCTATTCCTCCTGTTATTAAGAAATCCAAACCATATTTTACACCTTTACTTGCTAATTTAAAAAAGTCTATGTTTTTATATAGTCTTGTAATTACTTCTTTCGCCTTTGCAGAAAGCTTCTTCTTTTGATTTATTTCATCTAAAATTGTTCCAATTAAAGCTGTCTTTGCATCTTCATATCCTTCAAATAACCAGCCATTAAACTTTAAACACAAATAATCTACATCTTGTGATAATTCGTTTAAAGTCATTTCAATTAGACTTGACTTACCACTGCCCCAATCTCCATAAACGCCGATACTCGAAGGAGATAACTCGTCATTTGTAATTATGTCTTTTGTGATTCCTATTAGATAATCAAAATCCAATAAGTCTATATTTGTTTCGCTATCTCTCCACATAGTTTTATTTTATAATCGGTTATTTTTTGATTAATTGTGCGTTCTGAAAGAATTGCCCTCTTTTGCAAATTTTGGTTTGTGGGGAAGTCAGTGCGATTTGCAAATGTGTGCAATGCGCGAGGGCTTCACCAACTGTCCCGAAGGGCAGAAGTGGGTAGGCAAAAACTAATTTTTTCTTGTACCAACCTTCAATCAAAGAGCTAATATTTTCTATCTGTTTTTTCAATTTTTTTAATCCTGTTTTAGTATTGCAGTTTTGTTTTTTTACACTTGCAGGTAACGGCAGTCTGTCTAAAAAGTAAAATTAAGCCGTTGAGATTTCAATATTTCATTCTTTTCAAAGTCAGCTATCCGAATAATACCCTCATGCAAAAAGGTTTTTAGACAGTCTGACGGTAAATTGTATGAGTAGTGGCAGATTGCGTGGTAGTTTCCTGTCAAACCGCTACGTAGTTTGAGCGGGATGCAAACCTTGATATTTGCCACATTGCCTGCCATTACTTATACTAAATGTTATGCCCTGCTTTTTATTCTTCGTTACTTATTCTTTCATATTCTGCGCACTCCTCACAAAGACCATTCTCGTCAACCTCTTCAAATTCATCTCCGCATTTAGTACATCTAAATTCCTTAATTAATTCATATTCTATGCTGTGAACCATTCCTTTTCTATCAATATCTGCATTAATTCTAAATTTAGTCCCGCAACCACCAATACATTCAATAATTGTATTGTAATCTTCTATATGATTAATTTCGCCACAAAGACACTCTATAAACTCAGCTCCACAGTGTTCACATTCTGCCGTTCTAATACTTGACATAGGTGATGCCATTTCTTCACTAATTATCAGATTGTGTTCTATTTCTGGGAACTCAAAAGAATATTGGTTCTTGTCTACAAATTTTTTATTCGGATTATAAACTTCAAAATAGTCTGAGAAATTTACAGAAGGATAGTAATCACAATCACAAATATCACAATACACTCTATCATCCACGTGTTCAATGATATTTTCTTCTTCCTCAGTTAAGAACTCTACTTCTAATGAATTAATTAACTTTCCGAGTGTGTAAAAAAACTTAGTATTTGTCTTTTTCAGAAAAGGCTCTAGGTCTTTATGAATTTTTTCTTTATCCTCACTAGAGGAAAAATCTCCACTATTGCTTGACACGAAAAACGAATCAGGGAAGAAATAATTTCCGTCGTTTCCTAATGAGAAATCTGGGAATTTATGGTTTTCATACAAATACTCAATTGAACTAAGAAGTATTAAAGCGTCAGCCATACTATTTCTTTTGTCTCCTATAAATGGGGCTTTTTTTTCTAATGCTAGATTGGAGGCATCAATTTTTGTTTTATCAGAAATCTGAATTTTTACGGTTTCATTTTTCAGGAAGAATTCTACATTTTTAATATGATTTTTATGTCGTGCTATTTTTTCTTTATACTTTTCTTCAAGGCTTTTCTTTAAAGCATCAATCTCTTCCGTTTTTTCTCCACCAATAAATTCATTTAGCGATTTTAGATTTCCAGTATGACCTTTAAATTTTTTCTCAATTTCTTTTATTTGATTCTCTGACTGTTCTTTATTCCTTTCCCATTCGCTAAGAACAATATCATTTATCAGAAATACAAGATTTCCCTCTTTCACTCTTTTTCGAATTGTTTCAAATACTTTTAAATGAAGTTCATCATGTTTGTTTGAATAAATATTGAATCCATTTGAAAGGTAAATCCAGTTATTTGTATCTAAGAAGATGAATTTCTGCATTTGTGTCGTTGTTTAAAGTTGGGCATAACGGTCACTTGTAAGTTGTCGTTGCGGATTTCGGAGAGCGTTCCTGTCCGAAGGACACGGAACTGCGAAACGAGAATCCAGCGAACGACACCACACGAACCCCGCAATGCAATTTACAATTTGTTACCAACTGGGCTTTCAATGTTTTATTATTTGAATTATGATGTCTGGATTTGTCTCAAAAGATGATTTAAAAGAATCTTCATCTCTAATCTGTCCTAAGTCGTAAATTATAAATAAGATATTCCTAAATACTGTTTTATAAGCGAGTATGTCATCATTTAGTTGTGCAATTAATCCTTTCTCATCTTTTTTGCATAATTTAATCTCAACTGCTAGGTTTATCTTTTGGAAGCTGAAATCAGGTACATATTGTTTAGATGAATATTCGATATGAGGAAATTCTCTTGAGTATTCAATGTCATTCGCAACTAATAAATCTTCATATTTATCCTGAATATCTTTTTCTTTTTCTGGAATTTCTCTAATTATTTTTCTCAGTTTATTAGCCCCTAGATTAATTATTTTAAATAATTCACTTGTCTCATCAGGTGTGTTTTTACCTTCATACACCTCGGATATTTCAGAATTATCTAAATGGTCTTTTGCTGCTAATAGTAATCCTGAAGCTTGATTCATTTGTTCTCTAAATGCACTTTCATGTCTTTCTTCAATTGCACCTTCAATATCCCAACTTTGAAAAATCATTTGTCCTGTTTGTTGCCAAGAAAAATTTGCCAAGGTTAAATAATATCTTGAGTTTGCACCGAATATTTCTTCTAACAGTCTTAATGCATTTGCTAACCACCTCATATGGTTTTGTGATTTTCTCCCAGATTTTCTAACATCTGGAATCTGGTCGATAAGATTTTGAATTGCATTTATAGCATCCTTTTTATCCCATTTTTTCATTCTTTTTCAAATTTTGCTGTTATCTTTTTAGCCTTGTTGGTAACGGTCACTTGTATGTGGTCGGGCGGGATTTCGAAGAGAAATCCTGTCAGACCCGCAGGAAAGTGGGCGACAGGTCTGACTTGTCAGACCGCTAAGACACCCGCCTGCCATATTACAAATTGTTAGCGATTGGTTTTTATTTATTTTATTCAAATGTTGGTGCATATCTGAATGGTTGACATATCAATGTGTCTTCGTTAAAATATATTCCGATTTTATTGCTCTCAAATTCAAATGGATTAAACACCAATTCAGTTCCTTTAGACACTTTAATTTTAAGATTTGTATCTGCGTTTTTGTTAATAACCAAGACTGTTGCTAATCCTAAAGATTCATCTGTTGTAACTGATGTCTCTTTGAGTGTGACGTTGTGATAATCAATTTCAATTATTTCATTGTTAAAGCCATAAAGGAAAAATAGATACAAGACATTATTATCAAGTTTATTTTCAAGCCATTCTTTTTTATCGTTTTCAATGTAATTATTGAGAACCTTGGTTTGGTATCGTTTTGCATTTTTTGTACATCCAACGAATACTAAAATACCCAATATGATTACTAAACTTCTCATTCGTTAATTTTTAAACTTATCGCTAACTTATTTATAAGTTGCAATGCACTTTACATATTACTATATGTCGTTTTTGTATTTTATTGTTATTCAAACCCTTATTATCAAGGGGCAGGTCGAATGGACTTCTGATATTTGCAAGAGATCTTTTGCTCACGAGGATACAAATGTCTGTTGTCTTAAGCAGTGTATTCCCAGTAAAAGGATCATAACACAATTTAATTTCTGAGAGAAAAGTCCGAGGTTGAATCATTACATCAGCAAGATTTCTCGAAATGTAGTAATATTCATCTATTTAGCAACATATGAATTTCAGAAAAAACTAAAATCTGATTTATAACATAACGTATATGTTGGGTTTCTCGCTGTGGCTTATAGTAAGTAGGAAGTGATAAGTATTTCTATTCTAAACCGAATATTGGACAGTGATTATTGTTCTTTGTCCTCTACTTGCTCGACCAGTTTGGACGGAGAAATACCAAGTGCCTTTCCAAGTTTAAATATGGTGGTAATTGTTGGTTGCCTTAGGCCTCTTTCAAGAAGCGAAATATACGTCCTGTCAAGATCGCACAACTCGGCAAGCTTTTCCTGTGAGAGCTTTTTCTCTTCTCTCAACTCCCGAATAACCTTACCAAATGTACTGATTATCATTTCGCTGACTTTAGTCAGCACAAAAATCCAATAATAACACACCTAAGTCTACGGACTATAGTCTGAATTTAATATATTTGGCAAAACCAATAAATACATCAAACATGAAGATTATTGCTTCTATTTTAGCCTTTGTTTTGGCTTATCCTCTTGCAATGCTGATAACAAGTCCGCTGCTTTTTGTTATCCAATACATCAAAAAAGAATATTCACTAATACCAGAGCCTCCAAAAACTTTCACTGGAATTATCATGGGAGGTATAGAAAGTGTAGCATTGGTATTGATGTCAATCTGGGTCTTCTCATGGTTCGACTTGCGTATCACGCTGCTTTATGTCGTCATTATCACCGTTTTGGTGTTGATCAACAATATTAACCGTTACAACACGAGACCATTCAAAGAATTTGAACTGGGAGTACTGCTTGGTGACTTAGTAGGTATACCATTAATGTATTTCTTTTTATAAATAAAGACGAGTTTCAACGAATAACCAAACTGCATAAAGTACAAAGGATCCCAGCTTGGTTCGATAGGCATTCAAAAATAATATTATCTTTAACCCAACATCAAGAGAACAGTGAATACTGTCACCAACCGAGTGGGCAACACAACGGTGGTTTAGTATGTGGACGGTCGTCAAAATAAAATGCATCCATCCCAAGGTTTTCGAGGTGTTTATAGTTATTCATTAAAAACATTATTGCTATGAACGCATCAGTACAAAAAGAAGGTTTCAACCTTTCATCTCGCCATGATTTTGGCGATCCCAGTGAGTATTTTGACCAGTTTCAACTTCTGACTACTTTTAATCTGAATATCTTTGTTGATACAGTAGTGCAGTCAATTTATTATCTCGAAACAGAAGATGAGTATCTTCAGCTAGTAAGTAAAATCGAAGATTTGGAGTTTAATATTATTGCACAATTTAAACGGTCTTCAGAACCAATAAGTATCCAGTCGAAAACAATCCTGAAAGAATACATAAAAGAATCGAGGCTTTTCTCTGGATTTCCGACAGAAGCTGCTACTGATGGTCTTTTCTCGCAACAAGAGTTTAACTCAATGAAAGCAGAACTGGTTGCAGAGCTTGAACGTAATGAAAAGGAAGCCTTAAAGAATCCTCCTCAACTTACATCCCTATTCGAAAAATACGGATTAAACCCTCATCCTAATGCAAACGGTGTTAATCAGTGGCTTGCTAGCTGTCCCCGATGTTGCAAATTTTACATTTACTTCTCGAATAAAAGCCTCCGTTGGGGATGCCCTTACTGTGGCTTTCATGGCGAAGGAGAAGAAGAGTTTAGGACAGCCATGAAGATGGTGAAAAACCCAACAGATGAAAACAAACTGGAGTATCGGATAAATATCTTATTGGGTGAACTCAGGTCGTTACCTACCGAGCAAGAACGAATCGATCGAATTGCAAAGGATATAAAAACTGAAGAGAATCGTTACAAGGTCGTTTCGGACAAAGATTACAACCTCATCTTCGAATTACTGTATGGCTCTAAGCTGGAAGAGATCGAACCAGAGAAATTTTATTTTGTCGATGAAGAAGAAGATGATAATGATGAAAGTGATGTCTATGTTTATGAAACTAATGTGACCTTGAAGGCTACCAATGGCTTTAAACTCCACTATCATTTAGAGTGGACGGAAGGGCAACCAGAAACAGGAATGACAGAGACTCCCTATGACGAATAAATACAGGTGTGATTGACCAATGAATCCTCAGTTGTTCCTGCAATGGATTTTCGGCTGAGGATTTTTTTATCTACCTTCGGAAACGAGAATAACAAACGAGTTAGAATTTCTCTGTGTTGTGCAAATGTTGTGCAAAAAGACAAAAAAAAACCGTAACTAACTGAATGTCAATTACGGCTTTAACTTACGGGTGGGAAGAGCAGGATTCGAACCTACGAAGGCTGAGCCAACAGATTTACAGTCTGCCCCGTTTGACCGCTTCGGTATCTTCCCAAGTATTTTAATAAGAGCCGAATCTCAGATTCGAACTGAGGACCCCGAGATTACAAATCACGTGCTCTGGCCAACTGAGCTAATTCGGCTTATTATTTTGTCAGTCTTTTTTTAGAACGTTGCTGTCTGAATCAGCGGGTGCAAAGGAAAGTATTTCTTTGTGAACTTCCAAACTTTTTTTCCTCTTTTTTCAGCTTTTTTTCAGAACGTTTTTTCTTTCGAAAAAAGTGGGTAAGCGACCTGTGTCGCACCGCTCAACCGCCTACCCTTGCTGCCTTCCGACCCTGGGGGGATTCAGCAGGAGCTGGTCGCACAGGACTTACCCGGCGCAAAAGTAGAAAATTTTCATTTCCCGCCAAACAAAATTTAGCTTTCACCCTCCACAAGTTTTGTACTTTCTTGCTATCCTACTGAAAACCTGACACTAAAAACAAGCATTTTTTTTACTATTCTCGGAAAATTTTTGAAAAAGCTCCTCTCCTTCGGCTAACAAAGAAGTAATAGCATGTTTGGAACAGTAAAAATTCCGCGGCAGACTAATCTTTTTTCAGAAGATGAAAAGAAAAAACGGAAGAAAGTGAGCCCCGCAAATTACATAATGTAGCGGAAGAGAGCTGACGATAAACCCAAAATTAAGGCCGCCAATTCAGCCGATCATTAAAAATACGTTTATATTTGTTGAACCTAATCAAAAAAACAAAAGACATGGAAGAACAAAAACCTGCATCTTTATTGAAATCGTCACTAACCTCGGGTATTTACATTGGCGTTGCCCTGATTCTGATCTCGGTTATTCTTTACGTAGCTGGTTTAATGTTTGAAACTTGGGCACAATATGTTTCGTGGCCTATTTTATTAGGCGGTGCAGTTTGGGCACAGCTCGCTTACAGAAAGAGTCTGGGTGGTGAAATGACTTACGGACAGGCACTGGGAGTGGGTGTTTTGGCATTGATTTTCGCTTCTGTACTATCGTCGATTTATGCCTATTTGTTGTATGCAGTTATTGATCCTTCGTTACAGGAGCAGCTGCGCATCCTTACCGAACAGCGAATCATTGAACAAGGGAAGGTACCCGAAGAGCAACTGGATATGGTAGTGGGAATGGCCACCAAATTCCAGAAACCGGCCATACTGGCTGCCTTTGGCATATTGGGAGGTGCTTTTGTAGGATTGATCATTAGCTTAATCACAGCAATATTTACTAAAAAGAACCCATCGGACCTGGTTCCTGAATAAGAACATTAACTTTTAGCAATGGATATTTCCGTAGTTGTGCCTCTTTTTAATGAAGAGGAATCGCTTCCAGAATTAGCGGCCTGGATCAAACGAGTAATGGACGAGAACCAGTTCTCGTACGAAATTATGATGATCGATGACGGGAGTCGTGATGACTCGTGGAAAGTGATTCAGAAACTTCAACAAGAAAACCCGCTGATTAAAGGGATTAAATTCAGGCGCAACTACGGGAAATCGGCTGCTTTGTATTGCGGATTTGAGGCCGTTCAGGGTGATGTGGTCATTACCATGGATGCCGACCTGCAGGACAGCCCCGACGAGATTCCGGAGCTTTACCGGATGATACAGAAAGACGGCTACGACTTGGTTTCGGGCTGGAAAAAGAAACGCCACGACCCGGTCCTCACCAAAAATCTTCCGAGTAAACTTTATAACTGGACCGTTCGCCGGATGTCCGGCATTAAGCTTCATGACATGAATTGCGGACTGAAAGCGTACCGCAAAAACGTTATCAAAAGCATTGAGGTTTATGGCGAAATGCACCGCTACATTCCAGTGCTGGCCAAGTGGGCGGGCTACAAAAAAATCGGGGAAAAAGTAGTGGTTCATGCCGAACGAAAATACGGCGTTACCAAATTTGGGCTCGAACGCTTTGTGCGCGGGCCACTCGACCTGCTTTCGGTGATGTTTATCTCGCGCTTTGTAAAACGCCCCATGCACTTTTTTGGCGTACTCGGAGCCATTATTTTTATCATCGGTTTTCTTTCGGCCGGATATCTTGGTGTACAAAAACTTATTTTGCTCAGCCGCGGAATTACCGGACATTTGGTTACCGACAGTCCTTATTTTTACATCGCCCTGACTTCCATGATTATCGGGGCACAGTTTTTTATGGGAGGATTTCTGGGAGAACTGGTATCCAGAAGTTCGAGCGAACGAAACAAATACCAGATTGAAGAGAGGACCTTTGAATAAGGGCAACGGTTTTTATGGAGCAGAAAGATATCCGATTCAGGAAAACGCGCGATCTGGGCGCGATTATTACCGATTCTTTTGAATTTTTAAAACAGGAAATAAAACCCATTTCCAGGATTTTGCTGGTGTATGTTTTGCCATTTGTGGTACTGTATGTAGTCGCGCAAATTTACATGCAACGAAATGTATTGAGTCGTTTCGACCTCAATGACCCGGAAAACCTGATGGCCAACATCGGCCCCTTTTATTCGAACCTCTTTCTTTTTATGTTGTTCGGGCTGTTTATTAATTCGCTGCTGGTGGGCACTTATTATTCCTACCTCGAGGCCTATATAAAACTGGGGAAAGGCAATTTTACGCTTCACGACATCAGCTCCCGTTTTTTTAGCAACAGTTTGCTGGCGCTTGGTGCCGGACTTTTATACACAGCAGCCATTATTCTGGGTATTTTTATGTGCGTATTGCCAGGTATCTACATCGCCAACACCCTCTCACTGATTGCCTTTATCGCTATTTTTGAGAAGAAGGGAATCAGCGATGCCGTGTCAAAATCGTGGCGACTGGTAAACTCGCAATGGTGGAATACACTGGCCTTGAATATTGTTTCCATTCTGATAGTTTACGCTGTAGGTACCATTTTGTCGCTGCCCACCATCCTGTTGGGTTTTTCTACCGGCATATTCGCTCCGGCCGATGTTAATCTCGCCGATTTCCCCGACTGGTATTGGATGTGGACAGGTTTTGCCTCGGTTCTTACGACTCTTTTGAGCGTTATCCCGGTTACTTTCCTGGCCTTTCAGTATTTCAACCTGGAAGAGCGTGAAAACCCGGGTGGTGTGAATCCATAACAAGCAACGGAAAAACCGCTTCCAGGGCAAAAGCTTTCATTTATCAGTCCCTCAAAAGAAGCATCTCAGTCAAACAAAAATGTACCGGACATTTGTTATACGGTAAACCCGTGTCTTCTTGCTTCCAATAAATATAAAAATCCAGCGTTGCCTGCTGTAAACAAACTTTAACCGCGAAGTGTTGAAAGAGTATTAAGAGCTTTCTCAAAAGAAAGCCTCACATGATTTAAGTTGCCACAAACTGAGAATATAATACTTTACAGAGATAGAACAACAAACCGCTAACCAAAGGAACACTCAATTCGAATCGAAACACCGGCAAAAAATCCATTTACCAACCCCGAAAATGAGACAGTCCTTACCCGTTGGCCAAACCAGTGAACATATAATGAAAAATTCTTTATTCGAAAAAGCCTACAGCTATCCGTCCATTTTAAAAGAGGAGTACGAAGAAATTAAGGCCGTTCATGCGAGGGTTAAATTTTCAAAAAACGATGTTGTCATCCGTTCAGGCGAAAGGTGTAACGAATACTACTTGGTGGAAAAAGGACTGTTTCGATCGTTTGTATTTAACTACAGTGGCGATGAAATTACGACCGATTTCTTCATTGATGGCGATGTTTTGATCGATGTGTCTTCCTTGTTTCAGCGTATTCCGGCCATGGAAAATATCCAGGCGCTAAGCGATGGCGTTTTGTGGAAGATTGAATACCCAACATTTCAGGAACTGTTTCATAAAATTGAAGGGTTCAGAGAATGGGGACGAGCCTGGATGGCTAGCCAGCTTATGAGTTCCAAACAACGCTCCATTGGCATGATCACTTTAACGGCCACCGAACGGTATTTGAATCTGTTGCGCGAAAAGCCTCAAATAATCAAACAGGTTCCGTTAAAACACATTGCTACTTATTTAGGCATTACCGACACTTCGTTGAGTAGGATCAGAAAGGAAATTTCAAAAGAAACGTAAAACTTATCCTATGGCAAGATTTTTCTGGTTCTGTTTTTTGAGCTTTGTGTAATATAAATTTATAAAAGCTTAAAAAATGAAGAAACAGAATCCTGTAGTATGGTTCGAAATTTATGTGGAAGATATAAACCGGGCTGCCAAATTTTACGAAAGTGTTTTTGGCGTTCAACTCGATGATATGGCTGACCCCTCAAATCCATCTATACTAATGAAAGTTTTTCCCGGCAACATGGAAAGCTATGGAGTTCCCGGGGCCTTGGTTAAAATGGAGGGAATGAAAGCTGGAGGAAACAGTACAATCGTTTACCTGGGTTGCGAAGACTGTGCAGTGGAAGAAAGCCGTGTAGTTGCCAGTGGTGGACAAGTGCACCAATCCAAAATGTCTATTGGTGAACATGGTTTTATTTCCTTAGCAGTAGATACCGAAGGAAACATCATTGGATTGCACTCGATGAAGTAAGATACCCGAAGCAAATGTTAGATATTGAGCACATCAATTACCTAAAAGCTCCTGCATCAACAGTATATCAGGCCTTAACTTCCGAAGAAGGATTGGGAAATGTATGGACAAAGAAATTGAAGGTAAAAGCCGAAGTTGGTTTTATCAATGAATTTGATTTTGACGAAGGCTACCTGACAAAATTGAAAACTGTTGAATTGAAGGAGAACCAAAAAGTTGTTTGGGAATGCGTTGAGTCTGACAAAGAATGGGTAGGAACAACAATTTCTTTTGAATTATCGGAAAAAGATGGAATAACAACCGTCATTCTCAAACATCTTGACTGGAGAGAACTTACTGACTTTTACAGATGGTGTAATTACAACTGGGCCATGTTCTTATTCCGTTTGAAAAACTATTGCGAGAGCTGAACTGCCTGGATTCAAAAATTTACAAGCAAATGAAAAAACAGAGCCATGAAAACAATTCTTAGAATACACAAAGCTTGTGAAAATGAAAAATGAGGAGGTCACCAAATTTCTTAATGGGACTAAGCATCCGTTGAGAAATGAAATAGAGCGTTTGCGGGATTTAATAGTAAGTGCCGGATGCGAACTAACTGAAAATATAAAGTGGAACGGCCCCAATTATAGTTTTCAGAATGAAGACCGGATAACGATGAGAATTCAACCTCCCAAACAAGTTCAGGTTATTTTTCACCGGGGAGCTAAAAAACTGGCTCAGCCCGATAACAAGCTAATTAACGACCTATCCGGGCTTCTTGCCTGGAAGGAAAATGACCGGGCTGTTGCCACATTTAAAAACCTGGATGATATTGAAAGTAAAGAAGCAGAACTTAAGAACCTCGTCAATAAATGGATTGAGGCAACATCCTAATAACTACTCCCGGACATCGTTCAGATGAGCTAAGATAATATTGTTATACTCCACTGGTTTTTAGTGATATGTATTGGTTTGGCAAATCTACCACCAATACATTTCACCGTTAATGATTCACAACTAAAACAATAGAAAATGGAAACAGCAGATTTTACGTTTACTCTTTTGGTAGACAAAAGCCCGGAAAAAGTATTCCAGGCAATTAGCAACGTTCGGGCTTGGTGGTCCGGATTTCATGCGGAAGAAATAAATGGAGGTACGGAAAAGCTTCATGATAAATTCAGTTTTTTTGCAGGCGGGGGTGCCCACTATACCGAGCACAAATTGGTGGAAGTGATTCCCAACAGAAAAATCGTATGGCTCACGACTCACAGTAGTTTTAGCTTCGTTGAAAATCCAAATGAGTGGACAAACACAGAAGTAATTTTTGAAATTTCAGAAAAAGGAAATCAAACACAATTGGTATTTACGCACAAAGGGCTAACTCCAAAGCTGGAATGCTATGATACCTGCTCCGCTTCGTGGGCGCAATATCTGACAGATAAGTTATTGCCACTGATCAATTCAGAAGAACCTGAAGCCGTGATAAAATGATTGATTGCAAATTCGATATCAACAAAACCATTGTTTTGTCACGCTTGTTTTATTCAAGAGAGAAACGGTTATTAAAATTTGAATCAAACTTAAATTTCTGATTATGAGCGATCATTCAAAAAAGAAACCCATGCGAAAGATCATTTCATTTATGCACATATCGCTGGACGGTTTTGTGGCAGGACCGAACGGAGAAATGGATTGGATTAAAGTGGATGAAGAGATTTTTGATTATGTCGGCAAGCGGATAAGCGAGGGGGACACTGCATTATATGGGCGAGTAACGTACCAGATGATGGAAAATTACTGGCCTACCGCAGGAGATAAGCCAACAGCGACCAAACACGATATTGAACATTCAAAGTGGTACATGAAGACGCACAAAGTTGTTTTATCAAGAACGATGAAAGATTCCGGTTTAGCTAACACAACGATAATTCGCGAAAACCTTTCAGACCGGATAAACGAAATAAAACAACAGGCAGGTAACGAGATCTTACTTTTTGGTAGCCCTTCTGCGACACATTCACTTATTCAACTAAACTTAATTGATGGCTATTGGCTATTTGTAAATCCAATTGTTCTTGGACGTGGCATTCCTTTGTTTGCAGACATCAAAGACAAGATAAAATTAAACCTGTTGACTACCCGGCAATTTACTTCAGGGGTAACAGAGCTGAACTATTCAGTGGACAGGGATTAACAACAACCAGTTAATTGTATAAAACAGTTCAGTCATGAAAAGAAAATTAGCCTTATACATTGCCATGAGTTTGGATGGTTACATTGCCAAGAAAGATGACAACATCGATTTCTTGTCAATGGTGGAAACAGCAAATGAAGACTACGGCCATGCAGATTTTTTGCAAAGCATTGACACGGTAATCTGGGGGCGAAAGACCTTTGATAAAGTGTTGTCGTTTGGTCAGGGAGTTCCACATAAAGGTAAAAAGGTCTATGTAATTTCCCGAACCAGGACGGGGAAGAAAGAACATGCGGAGTATACTGACGATGTGGTTAAGCTGGTAAAATCCCTGCAACAACAGGAGGGACAGAATATTTATTGTGATGGTGGTGCCGAAATCGTTTACGAACTTTTAAACACCCGCTTAATTGACCGGATAATTGTAAGTGTAATTCCGCACTTACTCGGCGACGGGATTCGTTTGTTTAAAGAGGGCAACGTTGAGCAGCAGCTTGTATTCAAGCGAAGCATTGGTTACCCGTCAGGATTGGTTCAGCTTTGGTACGACGTTAAAAAGTAGCCATGCGAAAACTTTCACAAAGGCTTGAGCAGATTGTTGAGGCGTTGCCCTTAAAAAATGGCATTCGTGTTTTGGAAATTGGTTGTGGTCCGGGCGCCATGGCTCGGGAAATAGCACAACGAATTGGAAATGGACACATTCTTGCCATTGATCGTTCATCCAAAGCGATTCAGCAAGCCAGTTCCGGTTCACAGGCCGAAATGGCAACCGGTAGTCTTTCCTTCCGGCAAGTGGCCATCGAAGATTTTACATTCAAGAACAATGAGCAACCGTTTGACATTGCTGTGGCAGTAAGAGTTGGGGCTTTAGATGGACGACATCCCGAAATAGAAGAACAAGCTTTGCAAAAAATCGCCCTGGCATTAACCATAAATGGACGACTTTTCATTGATGGAGGAGCGCCGTTGAAAGAAATATCGCTTCATAAATTCAGGTAGATTTCGGCATTTAAAAGTCAGGATAATATCAAAGCTATTTTGTGACAACACAAACAACCTAAAGCACACTAAAAGGGCCAAAGCCAAATCTTCCGAAGCCTGAACACATTGAGCAGTAGCCGACCTGTTGGTAAGAAACACCTAAATAGAATTCAATTCGCTTGGTTCGGGATACGAAGCGGGATATATTTGTTGTGCAAAAAAACAAAGGAAATCCGAATGCGAGCGTGATTAAATGAACAGGAGTCAAGAATCACCCACAAACGAATTGCATTTTTCTACAAATCACACAAGTCACAAAAAATCCATTGAAAATCAACATCGATGAAAACAGAAAAAGGATATTTAGAAACTGCGGAGAAGAATTTAAAACAAGCATATAAAATCATAAATGAACTTCAGATTCAGGAAACCTGGCAGAAATACGGAATTACGGCCCATTTAATCGGCTCGGTTCCTACAGGATTACTGATGAAAAACCGGGACATTGATTTTCACGTTTATTCCGATCAATTTTCAATCGTTGACAGTTTTAAAGCCATAGCAGAACTGGCAACCAACCCGCAGGTTAAACGAATCACTTACACCAATTTACTGGATACGGAAGAAAAATGCCTGGAATGGCACATGTGGTATTTAGACGACAAAAACGACGAGTGGCAAATCGATATGATTCATATTCTGAAGGGTTCGTTTTATGCGGGCAGAATGGAAGAAGTTGCCCGCCGGATAAACGAAGTGCTGACACCCGAAACCAAAGAAGCCATCTTGTCCATCAAAAACGAGGTTCCCGCTGATGAAAAAGTAATGGGGATTGAGATTTACATGGCAGTAATCAGAGATGGCATCCGAAATTACCACGCATTTACCGAATGGAAAAAAGCACAAATCAACGATCAGCCCATTATTGACTGGATTCCTTAACGAAACTCACAAAAAATACTGAACCTCGTTTTTCTACAATGAATTTCGCTTAATAAATTCGAACGGGCTTTTTATTCTTCTGAAATCACTGTTCAGAATCATGCGGGCAACCGTGCGCCCAATTTCATCGTGGTTGGTGGTGATGGTTGTAATGCCGTCCTCCAGAATCTCTTTTACCGGGTTGTCGTTGTAGGCCACCACCCCCACATCGGTGCCGGTTTTCCACTTCCGCTCGCGGCAGATCTTAATAAAGCGGTACAGATCGTCGTCGGAAACCAACACATAGGCTTCTCCCCTTTTTACATCTTCCCCGGCAAACTGATGAATCACCGAAAATGCCAGTTTGTTTACCTGACAGAAAACCCGGAATCCACGAATGATGTTTTTCGAGTAAAACTCGTTTTGCGGAAAAACCAGGTTAAGCTGGCTGTATTTGCGAATAAGCGAAAGCGCCTCTCCCAAGGCAGCCTGAATGTCCTTTTCAAATTCCTGGTACACCACCGGATAACCGTTCAGTCCATCCAGGTTACGGTCAATCAGCAACACCTTTTTTTTGGGTATCCTCCGGATCACATCCGCAGCTTTGGCATTCTCGTCGTTAAACTGTGGCAGTATCACAAAATAATCGTACGTGGTAAGATGATCGTTGATGATCTCCTCAAACTTCTCGATGCTGTAATTGTAAATAAACACGTCCACCCCTGCTTTGCTGCCAAGGGTTTCCACAAACGAATAATAGATGTTACGTTTGTAATTACTCAGCTTATTAAAGATCAGCGCCACCTTTAGCTTTTTCTGAACGCTTACCTGATTTACATAATAACCCTTCCCACGAACCGATGCCAATACGCCTTTCTTTTTAAGCGAAACATACGCCTTTTCAACCGTGTCGCGCGAAAGCAACAGCTCTTCACTGGTTTCGTTAATCGATGGCACCCGCTGCCCTTTCTTAAAAATTCCTGCCTCTATATCCGAGATGATCAGATCGACCACCTGCTTATATTTGGGTATTTCGGAATCATGATCGATGCGATAATCAACACTCATACCTCTTACTTTTCAATGATTTTAATGGTTGTACGTCTGTTTTGTCGTTTCCCTTCGGCGGTGTCGTTGGTAGCAATCGGACGCGTATCACCGTAACCATCCCATTTCAGACGACCCAACTGAATTTCGTTCTCAACCAGGTAATCCACCACTGATTTGGCCCTTAACTTCGATAGTTCCAGGTTCTTATCCGGATTACCCGAACTGTCGGTATGCCCCTGAATCTCCACTTTCAGCTTCGGATTTGTTTGCAGGAAAGTAACCAGTTTTTGCAACTCTGGTTCCGACTGAGGCAAAATGCGGAACGAATCGGTCTGGAAGTAAATATTGTACAACTCCATCTGCGCACCAATTTCAATGGGTTCCAGGTCAATGTTCAGAACGATCGGATCGGTAAGCGAGTTAACTTCGGCCAGTTGCATCGACTGTGAATAAAACAGGTAACCGTCTTCCGACACATTAAAGGCATAGTTACGCCGCAAAGGCAAAGCCAGCATCGCTTCCCCGTTTTCATCCGCTTTCTGAATACGGCTGTTATCCTGTTTCGAGTTAACATTTACCAACTCAATGCTGGCAGCAATCGGTTGCTGTGTCTTCTTATTTCTTATGGTAGCTTTTACATACGTTACCGCCTGCGGTTGCAACCCACGGTCGAGGTTAAACGAGAAAATATCCAGTCCCCGGTCAGACTCTCGCGCCGACGAAAAATAAGCCACATCTCCAATCGAACTGATGGTTAAGCCCATATCGTCTTTGTTGGTATTGATCGGGTAGCCCAGGTTTTTAACATCGTGAACCGCACCGGTTTCATCTACAAAAGCAGAGAAAAGATCAAGACCGCCCATTCCAATGTGTGTATCCGAAGCAAAGTAGAAGTTCTGATTATTGGCATGAATAAACGGCGAAACTTCATCGCCTTTGGTGTTTACTTCTGCCAGGTTTTGTGCTTGGCTCCACCGGGGATTTCCATCCTCGCCAAATCCTCTGAACTCGATCCGCCAAATGTCCTTTTTCCCCTTTCCACCTGCACGATTGCTCGAAAAATACAGGTAGTGGTTATCCGACGAAAACGAAGGTTGCGCTTCCCACGACGAAGTATTTAGCGGCTCGCCTGCGTTTCGAGGCTCGGTCCATTTTCCGTTCAGAAAACGCGAAAAATAAATATCGCAACTCCCAAAACCATCAGGACGGTTACAAGCTGTAAAAAACATGATGCGCGAATCGGCCGACAAAGTCTGGGCTCCTTCATTTTCTTCGGTATTTACACCACTCATTGGTTTAGCTTCCCAGTTCAGCGAATCCAGCTCAACCATAAAAAAATCTTCCTGCGGCCGGTTTACTGAATCGCGAACCAAACGGGTAAATACCAGGTGCTTTCCGTCTAAAGTGGGCGTGGGCCAGTATTCGTCAAACTCGCTGTTTACGCCTTCTCCCAACCGGTTGGGTTCAAAATCTACCGGGTTGGCAATGGCCTGCATCGCAAATTTGCAACTGGCTATTTTACATGCCAGCAAAAACTGCCGTTTCTCCGGAATGTTTTTGTTTTCCTTGTATTGATCGTAGAAATTCAAAGCTTCGGAGTACATTCCTAACTTGTAAAACGCCTCTCCCAGACGAAAATCGATCAAAGGATTGTCACTCGCTTTCCGGGCCTTCGAAAGATGACTGATTTCGAGCCGGGTCGAATCCATATCCTTGTACATTTCGGACAGCAAGAGATGCGTATTTACGTTTTGACTGTCGATACCCAGAATCTGCTGGCAAACGTCGATGGCTTTCGAATATTGGTCAGAAGAGTACAGGCTTCGCGCGGTTTCAAACAGTTTTTCGGTGCGTTTGGTGCTTTGCCCAAGCACTGAACTAACAGTCAGAAACACAAGAACCAGCAACAACGATCCCCTGTAAACACTATCTATCAATCGATTATAAGTTTTATTCCGGAAATTCATTTTTACGAATGATGGTATTTCTTTGAATTATTTTTTTTCCTATTTTGCTCTAAAATACAAATTTAAAAAGAGATTCAAATTTAGTGAGCCGAACAGGTAATTAATGCGAAAATAAAGATACTGCCGGCTCCATCGTACAACTCTATAAGACTAAGGTTTTTAAAGCGATGAAAAAGAAAGATAACCGTAAGAGTTTCTCTGAATTTGACAAATTCGACCGAAAACAAAAGAGACATCCCGGTTCCAAGGAAAAAAGTTCAAAACATAAATTCTCTATTTATGATGAATTTGATGAAGAAGCTCTAGACGACTCTTCTTACGACAAAGAAGACGACGACGCTTAAATTAGTACCATACTTTTTATTTTGAAAACTTCCTGCTTGTGTTGACATCAGGAATTTAACTCTTCGTGGAATGCCTCAATTCCGGGGTAGTTGTACCGTGCTTTGGCTATACGTTCCGGGAAAACAAAATACGAGAGCGTAGCTTTTGCACATTCTTCTCCTGCCTTGTTCAGGAGGGAGGCATCGATTTTTGCCGTTCTTCCCTCGTGCGACACAAGCTTCCCGCGAATGGTAATCTCGCTGTTTCCCATGGTTACAGGCTTCAGGTATTGAACAAACATGTCGCTGGTTACCCCGGTAGTTTTTAGTTTTAACATAACTACCCAACCACCGATCTCGTCCAGCAGGGTGGCCTGGATTCCGCCGTGTAATACACCTACCCAGCCCTCGTACGCCTTTTCCGGATTCCATTTGCTTACAATTTCATCGCCGTCTTCCCAGAACTCAAGTTGCAATCCGGCACTGTTGTAAGGCGAGCAGGCAAAACAATTGTACACTCCATCGTTTTGCGGGTCTTTCCATGGGTTTCTGATTTTCTTCATAAAATTCGTTTTTATCTTTTGCTGCTATCGTTACTGAAATTCGATTCTCTTTCGGGTAAGTCGCCTGCTTTCTTTGGCCACAAAAAAAGGCTGATTTTCATCAGCCTGTCTTTATCTTTTATTAATTTCCTCCCAATATCAGTGGCAGACCGTCTTTTCCGCTGCCAATCACCACTACCTTCGCGTTAGGCGATTCGGCCAAATCCTGCGTAGCTTCTATTCCACGCTGTTTCAGAATCTTATCCGTCAAACTCTCGTTAATGATCCGGTTATAGTTCGCAATCCCTTCCGCTTCAATCCGGCGGCGTTCTGCTTCTGCTGTTTCCTTTGTCAATTTGTATTCATACGCCAGCGACTCCTGTTCCTGCTGAAGTTTGGCTTCAATAGCTCCCTTAATCTGGGCTGGCAGGTTGATCGAACGGATCAGCAAAGCCTTCATATCAATAAAGTTCTCGCCCAGCGTTTCACGGGTTTCCGAGATAATGGCCTGTTCAACCTCGGCTCTTTTGGTCGAGTAAATCTCTTCTGCAGTGTAACGACCTGCTACCTGCCGAACCGATGAACGAACTTCGGGAATCACCAGAACGTTCACGAAATTGACACCAAATTTTTCGTGCAAATGACCGATTTTCGTATAATGCGGGTTAAAACGAACCGTTACATCGGTATTGATGGAAAGCCCGTTTTTGTCCAGAACATCCATGGTTTCTTCACGTTGCTGCTCACGTACGTTGTACACTTTCATGTCGTTCCACGGAGCAATTACATGAAAACCTTCGGTATAAATATTGTCTTTATCGAGACCGCTTGTATAAGGACGGAATATGACTCCCCGTTCACCAGGCTCAATGATCATAAACATCCGGCCTCCAAAAAGCAGGATCACAATCAAACCAATAACAGCAATAACTACATAAGACGATTTAAAATTAAATTTCATTCTTTACTATTTAAGGTTACTTCACAAATGTACAAGTTTTAGCTTCATACCTACCATTCATTATGTTTTATTTAAAGGAATCAGATACACTTTAAAATCGCGGCATTGTAGTATATTTGAAAGGATTCAAAACAATTCAACATGCAAAAAATACTCTTCCTGCTTCTGTTCGTATTTACAGTACTGAGCTCTTACTCTCAGGATTTTTTTGATACAAATTTTGATCCTGACAAACGCTATGTACTCCTTTGCGACCCGACTGTTTCCCGGGTTCAGACCATCCGCTACCTTACTGAAAACAAGATTTTCAAGGTACAGGACAAAGTAGAATTCGTGGGAGTTTATTTTGAAGATCAGAAGTACGATTTTGCTAAAACGCAGCAATACATTGAAGAAAAAAAGCTGGATAAGTTTCACCTGCAGGCCATCTCCGGGGATTTAGATGAAAACAACCTGTTTCAGGAAAACGAGATTAGCCGGCAATTAAAAAAGGCTTTTGACAATTCGGCAGGCGTTATCTTTTTTGGAGGCCCCGATATTCCGCCAGCCGTTTATGGGGAGGAAAATACGCTCTCGGTGGTGACCGATCCGGAAAGGCACTTTTACGAAGCCAGCTTTCTGTTTCATTTGCTTGGCGGCTTTCAGGATGAAACGTTTACACCCTTCCTCGCCTCCAGGCCCGATTACCTGGTCACCGGTTTTTGCCTGGGCATGCAAACCATGAATGTGGCAACGGGAGGTACACTCGTTCAGGATATTCCGGAGGAAATTTACGGAGCAGAAAACGCTGAACAAACTGTAAAAACAAATCGCGAAGACCTGCACCGCAATTACTGGCAGGAACTGGTAGAAGATACCCTTTTGATGGGTATTAACCTGCACCCGATCCAGTTTACCGGGAATAGCTTCTTTGGAAAAACGGTGAAAGTAAAAAAGAACAGAACACCCAAAATTCTGAGTGCCCATCACCAGGCAGCAGAGAAAATTGGAAAAAACCTGGAAGTAACAGCGCTTTCGCACGACGGGAAAGTGGTGGAAGCCCTCGCCCACTGCGTTTACCCCAATGTTTTTGCCGTCCAGTTTCACCCGGAAGTTGCATCCTTATACGAAAACATGGCCGCTCTGAAATTCGCTCCCGACGATAAGCCAAAAACATACCACGAGATTATCGGGAAAGAAGGCGTCCGCTTTCACAAAGCTTACTGGAAACACATCTCTAAGGCCCTTCAATCAGTCAAAAACTAAATCATTAGAGGAAAAGAATCCCTGTACAAAAACATTCGTCAAATCATTCCTATAAACAGCAAAACAAAAAAAGACAAGCAGATACTGATTTCTTAACATTCAAGGCTAATTTTATCAAAATCAGGCGCGTGCTGGTGCCTTTTCCTAATTTTGTCCGCAAATTGATAAGTAACCAATGTCAGGAATCACACTCGAAAGCATACTAGAAGAGGGCGTTACCTCCGGAAAGCGAAGAACCCGCCTTGCTGTTGCACTGGTTTATTTCAGTATGGGTTTGGCCTTTGCATCGTGGGCAAGTCGTATCCCCGATATCAAAACAAGCCTTCACCTAAGCGACGGAGCTTTCGGCAGTATCCTCTTTGCTCTGCCGGTCGGGCAGTTTCTGATGATGCCTTTCTCCGGAAAACTGGTTACCCGTTTTGGCAGCCACAACGTCCTAAAAGTGGGTTTACCCCTTTACACCTTGGCGCTAACCGGCATTGGGCTGGTGCAGGCGGGCTGGCAACTGGCGGTCGTTCTTTTTCTCTTTGGACTTACTGGAAACATGTGCAACATTTCGGTCAACACCCAGGGAGTGGCTGCCGAGCGTCTCTACGGTCGCCCCATTATGGCGTCGTTCCACGGAGGCTGGAGTCTTGCTGGCTTTACCGGAGCACTGATCGGCTTACTGATGATCAACCTGAAAGTTCAGCCCGTGTGGCACTTCATTACCATTATTTTTATCGTGTGGGTGATTGTCCGCATCAATTACCCCTACCTGGTAAGGGTGGATGCCGATCCCCAAAAACATGAACCCCGGCGAAAGTTTTTTATGAAACCCGACGGTGTCTTGCTCCAGCTCGGAATCATTGGTTTTTTTAGCATGGCCAGCGAAGGCGCTATGTTCGACTGGAGCGGGGTATATTTCAAAGATGTGGTAAAAGCACCCGAATCACTGGTGATACTGGGCTACACCTCTTTTATGATTATGATGGCTACCGGACGGTTTTTAGCTGATTACCTTATTTCGAAAATAGGAAGAAAACGCCTGATGCAAATTTGCGGGGTAATGATCTCCACCGGGCTTTTTACCTCTGTCATTTTCCCTTACCTCGTTCCCAGCACCCTTGCTTTTATGCTGGTTGGCCTGGGTGTTTCGAGTATTGTTCCAACGGTTTACAGCACTGCCGGAAAACATGAAAAAATCCCTCCGGGAATTGCCCTTGCCACTGTTTCAAGCGTTAGCTTTCTGGGCTTTTTGATGGGCCCGCCACTGATCGGTTTTATTGCTGAAGCATTTGGACTACGTTACTCCTACGCCGTAATTGGCATTTTTGGCATCGGAATCACGCTGATGGTTGCAAAAGTAAAAGCGCTGCAACAGGAGTAGGGACTGAGGGATTGAGGGATTGAGTGTTCAGTGATCAGTGATCAGTGATCAGTCACAGTATTCAGTTTGCAGTCTCAGTAACCAATGCTTGAATGCGTAAATGCTTTAATGCGAGAATATGCTGCGAGCTCCGAGCCACGAGCTTCAAGCCTTTTATCACAATTCATCTCCAAACTGAATACTGAGACTGAATACTGCGCCAGCACCTATCCAATTCTGTTAACTGAAACTGAATACTTTAACTTTCACATACAATAGATCGTTAGATTTTTAGATTCCAGACTGTCAGTCATTTGTAATGCCTTAATTTAAAGTGTTTTAGCAAACTATTCAATAAATTCACAAAACTCTAAAAGTCAAGCATTTATAAAAACTTAACGAACTATTGACATATAAACCTTGAATATAAAAACAAAAACTTCCAACTTCTTTACTAATTTTGCGCCCTATTTTTAAAAACGCTGATAATGACATTTCTGGAAGAAATAAAACGCCGACGTACCTTTGGAATTGTGAGTCATCCCGATGCCGGTAAAACTACGCTTACCGAAAAGCTGCTTTTATTCGGAGGAGCCATTCGGGTGGCCGGTGCCGTTAAAAACAACAAAATTAAAAAAGGTGCCACTTCTGACTTTATGGAAATCGAACGCCAGCGTGGTATTTCGGTGGCCACTTCGGTAATGGGGTTTGAATACAGTGGCTACAAAGTCAACATTCTAGATACGCCCGGTCACCAGGACTTCCAGGAAGACACCTTCCGCACACTTACCGCGGTAGACAGTGTAATTATTGTGATCGACGCCGCCAAAGGTGTGGAGCCGCAAACAGAAAAGCTCATGAACGTTTGCCGGATGCGCAAAACACCCGTCATTGTTTTTGTCAACAAAATGGACCGCCCGGCACAAGATCCCTTCACCCTCATGGACGAAGTGGAAAACCAACTCAAAATAAAAGTACGCCCTTTGAGCTGGCCCATCAACAACGGCCCCGATTTTAAAGGCGTTTACAATATTTTTAACCGCAGCCTGAAATTATTCACCCCCGATATCCAGGAAATTCAGGAACGCATCAAATTTGAAGACCTTTCCGACCCGCGACTGGAAGATCACATTGGCAGCGATGCCGAAGTTCTGCGGGAAGAACTGGAACTGGTGGAAGGAATTTATCCTGAATTTGAGCAGGACGAATACCTTGCGGGTAACCTTGCCCCCGTGTTTTTTGGAAGTGCCCTTTACAACTTTGGTGTACAGGAACTGCTCGACAGTTTTGTGCAAATCGCACCAATTCCGCAGCCAAGTACAACAAAAGAAAGAGTGATCGATCCAAAAGAAGAAGCTTTCAGCGGCTTTGTTTTTAAGATACACGCCAACATCGACCCGAACCACCGCAGCCGTATTGCCTTTGTGAAAATATGCTCCGGGCGTTTTGAGCGAAACAAAGTGTATAAAAACATCCGGCTCGGGAAAACCTTTCGTATTTCCAGCCCCACTGCTTTTATGGCTTCACAGAAAGAAGTCATCGATGAAGCTTTCCCGGGTGATATCATCGGGGTGCCGGATACAGGCAACCTCATTATTGGCGACACGCTGACGGAGGGAGAAGAAATCCACTTCAAAGGCTTGCCAAGCTTTTCGCCCGAGTTGTTCCGTTTTGTGGAAAATGCCGACCCGATGAAATCGAAACAGCTGGCAAAAGGTGTTGACCAGCTGATGGACGAAGGGGTGGCCCAGCTTTTCACCAGCACGTTTAACGGCCGGAAAATAATTGGGACCGTGGGGCAACTGCAGTTTGAAGTTATCCAATACAGGCTGGAGCACGAATACAACGCCAAATGCCGTTTTGAACCCTTGCAGATGTACAAGGCCTGCTGGATTGAAAGCGACGACCCAAAAGTACTGACCGAATTCAAAAAAAGGAAATACCAGAAAATGGCCAAAGACAAACTGGGCCGCGATGTATTTATGGCCGATTCGTCCTTTATTTTGCAAATGGCACAGGACGAGTTTAAAAACATTCGCTTCCATTTTACTTCGGAATTCTGATGTTTCCGGGAAAATAGAAATACGGTATAACCCACATTTTTGAGCGACATATTTCCCGATAGTTAGCCAGTTACTAGTTGTCTCAGTATCTGCTTACTGTGGATAAAATACCTGTTCAAAAGAATTCGTGTTGTATTGATTTTGATTGACATTAGTTTTATTATTTTTACTCTATGGAAACGAGTTTTTACGATAGTTCGCTTTTCACCTATGTACTTCTCCCGGGCTTGATTTTTTTCTCCCGGATCATGGACGTAACCATTGGAACCGTTCGTATTGTGATGGTTTCGAAGGGACATAAATTCTGGGCGCCCATTCTTGGTTTTTTCGAGATACTGATCTGGCTGATTGCCATTTCTAAAATATTTGAGAACCTCGACAACTGGATGTGCTATGTTGCCTACGCGCTGGGGTTTGCTGCCGGAAATTACGTGGGGCTTAACCTGGAGGAAAGGCTGGCCGTGGGAATCGTAAAAATCCAGATCATTACGCGCAAAGAAGCCACCAAACTGATCGAAAACCTGAAAACGGCCGGTTACGGTGTTACTTTTCACAATGCGCAGGGAGCAAGTGAGAAAGTCAGCATCATCCACAGCATTATCAAACGCGCTGAAATAAAGAAGGTGGAAAACATTATCAAAGCCACCAATCCCAAAGCTTTTTACTCGATCGAAGACATCAAGTTTGTCAACGAAGGCGTTTTTCCGATGGTAAAAACCAAGTTGCGCTGGCGAAAGGGGAAGTAAACCAGGAGCCTACCCCACATGCTTTAGCGAAGGATATTTTTCATCGCCCGCTTACCTTACATACAAAGCCAGATATTTAGGTTATTGGAGATCACAGGCCATACAGCTGTTTTTCAATCAACTGTATCAGCACATGAATCACTTTTATGTGAATTTCCTGCATCCGGTCTGAAAAAGCAGAAACAGGGGCACAAATGGCCCTATCAGAATGTTTGCGCAGCAGGTTATCGCTGTCGCCGGTGAGCGCCACTACCGTCATTCCCTTGTTTTTTGCCGCCAATGCCGCATTCACCACATTGGTGGAGTTGCCACTCGTACTAATCGCAAGAAGCACGTCACCTTTTTGCCCGAATGCCTCCACATACCGACTGAAAACCTCCTCAAACGAAAAATCATTTCCCACACAGGTAATGTAAGCCGGATCATTGATCGCGACTGCCGGCAAGGGCTCCCGGTTGGTGCGGTACCTTCCGGTCAATTCTTCGGCAAAGTGGCTTGCGTCGCACAACGAACCGCCATTCCCGCAACTGATTATTTTCTTCCCGGCTTTTAAAGCCCCGGCCATTGCCTGCGCCGTTTGTTCGATGGCTTCTATGTTGGCAGCATTGTTCATGAATTGCTGCAGCTTGTCCATCGACTCGCCCAGACTACTCTGAATGATTTCTCTCATCTCTAAACTGTTTGGTTGATTAAGTTAAAAGCGATCGACACGGCGGCATAATCGCCAATACTTTCCCCCAGTTCGGCCGGTTTGATCCGGCATACCTGCCGAGCCACGCTCAGGGCTTCTTTTTCCAGTGTTTTTTCAACCCAGGGATAAAAAAGGTTTTCGTTGCGCGCATAAATGCTTCCCAACACAATGCACTCGGGGTTAAGAATGTCAATCAAAACCGATAAACCCAGCCCCAGGTAACTGGCCGATGTCCGGATGATTTCCAGTGCCAGTGCATCTCCGGCCTGGGCATTTTCAGCCACCATTTTTGCTGAAACATCATCAATGTTCTCTCGTGCACACCAGTCGACCGTCTCTCCCATCTGGTACTTTTCCATCAGCGCCATTTTTGCCAGCTGGGCAATTCCCCCTCCGCTGGCAAAGCCTTCAAACGACCCCGCTTTTCCGTATCCCACGGGACCAAAATCAGCGAGCCTGATGTGGCCTACTTCTCCGGCGTTATCGTTGGTGCCGCTATACAACTGTCCGTTAAGGATGATACCTGCCCCCAAACCGGTTCCAAAGGTCAGAAAAACCATGTTCCGGGTTCCTCTTCCTGCTCCAAATTTCCATTCGGCCAGGGCACAGGCATTGGCATCGTTCTGTAGCGCACAGGGAATTCGGAAACGTTCGAAAATCTTCTGCACAATCGGAATGTTATCCCATCCCGGCAAATTGGGTGGCGACATAATCACTCCCTTTTCACTGTTCAAAGGCCCTCCGCAGCTGATTCCTATGGCACTTGTATTCTGCCGGGTTAAGCCGTGTTTCTGCATCGTTTGCTCCACATGTTCAAAAAGCTTAGTGAGCGTAGCTTCCACATCGCTTGTGGCAAACATCGTTTTATCCACGATCTCTATCCCTACGGGTACTTCCCGGGCATATACAAGGGCTGTTTTTGTTCCCCCGATGTCGATACCCAAAACGTTTTTGTTCATAGTGTTTTTGCGTTTAATACAACCGCTGCAAGAGCCAACATAATAAAGACTTTAGACCTTTGCAGAAGTTTGCAGGCTTATGGTTTTGAATTCCGCCCAACCAACCATTCTTCGAATATAGGAAATATTACAGAAGTTGAAGGTCTGAATTACAAAGCGCCCATCACAAAAAAACGGAACTCACTTTCGTAAATTCCGTTTTCCTTATCGTCTTTTTTATGACTTACAAATCCGCATTCAGCGCCGGGTATTTCTTTAACAGCAGTTCCAGCTCCTGTACCACTTCCCTTTTCTTTTCACCAAAAAGGTTTTGGTAGTAAGCGATCCCATCCTGCAGGTTCTTTCTGAATTTCTCGAGGTTCCGCTTCTCCTTCACATCTTCCGTATTCTGAAGAAAGGCTTCCACTCTCTCCTTAAAAATATCGAGGTACATGCTTAGCTCCTTGATAAACATGTTCGGACGCGGCATTTTGCTCAGCAGGTTTATTCGGCCATAAATATGGTCCACCATCTCCTTTAGTGTCGCCACCTTGTCGAAATAAGCCAGGTTAGGTCCCGGGCAAATCGTTACTTTATCGGTAGAGGCCACTTTAAGGTCTTTCGACAGCAAAGCCGAAACCCCCAGCCCAATGCACAAACACTCGGGCTCAATAATTTTATCGTAGGCTTTCTGATATGCTTCGCCGCTTAGCTTCTGTTCTTCCAGCTCTTGCAGCTTTTGGGTCTGGTACTGGCGCGATGCCGTACAAATGGGTTTTTCGGTGTATTCGGTATTGAATTTCAAAAAGCCTTTGGTACACGGAGTACCGGCTTTTCCTTCGGCAGCAAGTGCCAGCCTTCTCACGCTCATCGAGGCGCCTTTAATGCTGTTAAACGGCACGCCCAACGGCGACAAACCGCTAAAGTAGTATTCCTTTTCACTGCCTTTGGCCAACAGGTCCATTGTTTCGGTGTCGATGCTTACTGCTTCGGGCACCAAAAGAAAGGGAGATCCCCAGCCCACACTGTCCATGTTGTAATAATCGAGCAGGAAATTGTGCTCGTCGTTGGTTCCTACTCCGCCCTGTGCGGTAACTTTAATCTCGGGCGTTTCGGCAGGCTGCGGCAAGGCTTTCTTTTGCAAGGCCTCTCTGTAGCCTTCCAAACAGGTTGTATACAGTTGGTCGCGGTTTTGCCTGAATTCTTCTAGGATCGGCCCCAGCAAAACGCCTTGCGTTGGGAACGCATGCCCTCCGCAATTCACGCCCGATTCAATCCGGTATTCAGAAATCCACAATCCTTTGGCGGCAAGCATTTTTCCCTGCACCAGTGCCGAGCGAAAATCGCTCACCTTCAGAACAATTTTCTTTTTGATGTGGCCTTCACTGTCGGGAAAGAAATCTTCAAAATTTTCGATGTAGCTGTACAAGCGCGGACTCATTCCGGCAGAAAGCACCAGCGACGAGCTCAGCGTACTGTTGGCAAAACCACGTAGGGCTGCGTGCGCATCGTTGTACTCGGCGGGCAGATCTTCACCATCCTTCTGGTGTGCCTGGTCAAGCTTTGTCATGATGTTAACATCGATAGATCCCAGCGGTAATTTCTCGTGTACCCACTTCGAAAACTCTTCCACCGCCTTTTTACCTTTTTCGCCGATGTTTAGTTTTTTCTTCAGCGAAGAGGTATCGGGCAGTAACTCCAGGTACTTTTCAAACTCTCCGCCAGCATGTGTTACACTATGTTTTAACTCGTCGAACTTTCGCGCCACAATTTCTTCTACCATGTTCAGGTACGAAGTAATACGTTTGGCCCGAAAATCATCCACCTTTTGAGTTATGCCCTTAAAGGGAATATCAAACTTTTTGCAGTAAAATTCCCGCATTTTCTCCATCAGTCCATCATCTACCAGCGAGATGACCGACGAAATACCATAAGGCGCAACATTAATGGGTGTGTCTATGGAATATCCCACTCCCAGAACCGGGATGTGGAAAGAATGTCCTTCAAAAATCTTCATATAAAGCTGCATAAAAAAAGGAACGGAATGTGACTCTCGTTCCAGGTTATCGTTCATATATTCGAAGACAAAGTAAGCAAGGAATTCCGAAGCAATTTGCAACTATTAGTGCATCCAGTCATTTTGTCGGCTTATTTTGAATTAATCTTCAATCGCCTGTCCATTCATCAAACTTATTCGTCCAAAGTTCGAAAAACACTTTTAATTGACCATCCGGTCATTTTCTTATCCATTTTCTTGGATGTTTCAAAAGAAGCGCCTACCTTTGACCGACCGTTCATTCATAAAAACATAAAACGATGCCTCGAAGTCCGGAACAATTTAACGATATCAGAAAACAGAAGAAACAATTGATCATGGATACGGCGCTGGAACTCTTTGCAGAAAACGGGTTCCACGCCACCTCCATCAGCCAGATCGCCAGCAAAGCCAAAATTTCGAAAGGCCTTACCTACAATTATTTTGAAAGCAAAGATCAGATTCTTTACGAGATCATGGACCAGGGTTTTAACGAGATCTATGACAACCTTGACATCAATCACGACGGTGCTTTAACCGAAGAAGAATTCAAATATTTTATTCGCCGAAATTTTGAGCTGGTGCGCGAAAACACGCAGTACTGGAAACTACTTTTCTCGCTCCTCCTACAGCCAAAAGTTTCGCTGCTTTTTGCTGAAAATTACAAGGAAAAAGCCGGGCCGATCATGGGAATGTTCTACCAGTTTATTGTTTCGTGCGGCAGCAAAGAACCCGAAAAGGATCTGATGGCCGTATCGGCGATGATTGAGGGCGCCTTTCTTTACCTGGTTGCAGCTCCCGAAATGTTCGAGGGCGATAAAATGGAGCAGGCTGTTATCGACAACTGTCTGAAAATCATAAAAACAAACTAAAATACACACCATGCATCGTATGAAACTACCAATAAAACAGGCATTCAAGGTATTTTTCACCTTTCTGCTAGTGGCCGGCGCCCTGCCAGGAAAAGCCCAATCCATCAACATAGAAGAAATAGTACGGCAGGCCGATGAGAAATTTAGGGGAACCTCCAGCATCGGAGAGCTAACGATGATCATTGAACGGCCCACCTGGTCGCGCACCGTTTCGATGAAGAACTGGACCCTCGGAAACGATTATTCGCTGATCTACATCAGCGCTCCGGCCAAGGAAAAGGGGCAGGTGTTTCTGAAACGCGACAACGAAATGTGGAACTGGGTGCCCAACATCGAACGGATGATCAAAATTCCGCCGTCGATGATGATGCAGTCGTGGATGGGCTCCGACTTTACCAACGACGACCTGGTAAAGGAATCTTCGATGGCCGACGATTATGACCAGGAACTGCTGGGAGAAGAGAAAATACAGGACTACCTGTGCTATAAAATTCAACTCATCCCCCACGACGATGCGGCGGTGGTTTGGGGGGAAGTGATCATGTGGATATCCAAAGAAGAGCATCATTGGCTGAAAGCTGAGTTTTACGATGAAGACGGATACCTTGTTAACACCGAAATTCTGAGCGACATAAAAAAAATGGATGACCGCGTGATGCCGACCCGGCTGGAAATGATTCCGGCCGATGAAGAAGGCAACAAAACAGTCCTGATCTTCAATCAAATCGACTTTAACGTAAAAATCGAAGAAAGCTTTTTCTCGCAGCAGAATATGAAGAGCATTAGATAGGGATGGAGGGACTGAAGGACAGAAGGATTGAAGGATAGAAGGATTGAGTTTTAAAAATTGGCTAACTCTAAAACAAAATAGCAATGCACGAAAATGACAACATCCGATTCAGAGAAGAGATGAAGGCTCGCCTGAAAAAGTTTGTACTTGATCTTATCAGGATCTGCCAGGGATTACCGCATACACAGGAAACCAACATTATTAAAAATCAATTATTAAGATCCGGAAGTTCTGTCTACGCCAATTACCGGGCTGCCTGCCGCGCTCGATCTAAAGCTGAATTCTTTAGCAAACTCAGTATTGTGGTAGAAGAAGCAGATGAAACCGAAATGTGGTTGGATTTATTAATTGAATCCAAACTAAGCGACACTGAAGAAACCAAACAACTCTATCGGGAAAGTCTGGAAATACTCAAAATAATGGCATCGGCCAGAAAAAACACAAAACTTTAGAAACATGAAATTTATTCAAAATAAACCATTCAATCCTTCATCTCATCTGTTCGTCAACATTTTAACTGATCAGTCCGTCAATCCTTCAACAAATCAATCCTTACAATGAGAACCAACATCAAACTGGCCTGGCGCAACCTCTGGCGCAACCGACGGAGAACGTTCATAGCGATATCCTCGATTGTTTTTAGCGTGTTGCTGGCATCGTGGATGCGATCGATGCAGGAAGGCTCGTACGACAGCATGATCGAAAATTCGGTCAAATTTTATTCCGGTTATCTGCAGGTGCAGGACACCGCTTTCTGGAACGAACGAACGCTTGACAACAGCTTTGCCGCAAGTGATGAATTAAAGGAATCGATCAGTCAAATTCCCGATGTCACACTGGTGGCGAATCGAATCGAGTCTTTTGCACTGGCAGCCAATCATCTGAAAAGCAAACCGGCCATGGTAATGGGAATTGAGCCCAAAGCAGAAGACCAGATCACCAAAATATCGCAGAAAGTTAAAAAAGGCAGTTTCCTGAAAACCGGGGACAAAGGCGCACTGCTAGGCGAAGGACTGGCCAGGTACCTGAACCTGGATGTTGGCGATACACTGGTAATGATCAGTCAGGGCTATCACGGAATAAGCGCCAGCGGGTTATTCTTAATTACAGGTCTACTCTCCCACCCCAACCAGGAATTTAACAACCGCATGGTGTACCTGGACATTGATGCCGCGCGGGATTTCTACTCAGCCAACGGGCTTTCAACCTCGCTGGTGGTAATGGCACACAACCATTACGAGGTGAAACACCTGAAAAAAGAAATTTCAAAGCTTCTTCTGGCGGGCAACCGTGTAATGACCTGGACCGAAATGCAACCCGACCTGGAGCAGCTTATTGAAAGCGACCGGGGAAGTGGCAAAATCATGCTGGGAATCTTGTACATGGTTATTGCATTTGGCATGTTCAGCGTTGTACTAATGATGGTAAAAGAACGCTCCCGCGAGTTTGGAGTGGTCCATGCCGTGGGAATGCAAAAAAGCAAACTCTCGACGATTGTATTTCTTGAAACGATCTTCATCGGTCTCATCGGCTGTTCGGTGGGCGTACTCATCAGTTACCTGTTTTGCACCTACTTCTACTTTCATCCGATCCCCATGTCGGGAAAAATGGCTGAAGCCTACGAGCAATACGGAATGGAGCCCTTTCTTTACTTTTCGCTGAAAGCCTCGCTCTTCTACAGCCAGATGATACTGGTGTTCCTGCTCAGTGTGTTTATTTCCGTCTTCCCGATGTACAATATTCAACGGCTGAAAATTACCAAAGCCATGCGAAATTAAATCAGTTAACAGTGAGCAGTCGCAGTGCACAGTTAAGAGATAACAAAATGAGAAATAAAAATAGCAGTAAGCAAAAATTGGCATTACAAGTTGCGGAAAATACTTCCGTCTTCGGTCTTCTAACTTCAATCAAATTTTACGAATTATGATCTTATCAATAGCCTGGAGAAATGTATGGAGGAACAAGCTGCGCAGCATTATTATGATTGTTGCCATTGCCCTGGGATTGATCGCCGGTGTTTTTGCGACAGCTTTTATGCTGGGCGCGGTTGAATCCAGGATTGAATCGGCGACCCGTACAGAATTGGCACACTTGCAGGTACATGCTCCTCATTTCATGGATAACAACGAAACCGGATTATTCATCAACAACGCCGGTGAATTAACACGGAAAATCGAACAGCTCGATGAAGTGGACGCTGCCAGCTACCGGTTAATTGCCGAGCCGTTTATTATGGCGGCACACGGAACCGGCGGAGGGAAAATGTTGGGAATTGTTCCGGAAATGGAGAAAGAGGTCACCAACATCTCGCAAAAACTCGTTGAAGGAACCTACCTTGAAAAAACCAGTCGGATGCCCCCAGTACTGATTGGTGAAAAACTGGCCAAGAAACTAAAGTTGAAAGTCGGTTCGAAGCTAAACGTACAAATGGTGGATATGAACGGCGATCTGTCGTCGAAAGGCTACCGCGTAAGTGGAATTTACCGGACCGTAAATACCGGTTTTGATGAAACCAACCTTTTTGTTTTGTACGACGACCTGAAAAAGCAGTTGGGTATGCAGGGCGACGTGGCGCACGAAATAGCCATGATTTGCGACGATGCCAACACGGTGGATGACGTAAAAACAAAAGTGCAGCAACTAACCGGAAACGACGATGTTAAAACCTGGAAAGAAATCAGCCCCGAAATGTCGATCCTTACCGAATCGATGGACCAGTACATGTACATTTTTATTCTGATCATCTTGCTGGGGCTCTGTTTTGGCATCGTCAACACCATGTTGATGGCTGTGCTCGAGCGCACCAAGGAAATCGGAATGCTGATGGCAGTAGGGATGAACAAACGAAAAGTTTTTGGGATGATTATGCTCGAATCGGTGATGCTGACATTGACCGGAGGATTACTCGGAGTTCTGATCGGCTCGCTTATTACCAAGTATTTTGAAACGCGGCCAATAGATGTCTCGGCATTTTCAGAAGGGCTGGAGAAATACGGATACGCAACAAAGGTATATACGACCCTTCAGCCCGATACGCTGGTAATTATAACCATCCTGGTAATTATAACCGGTATGATCTCGGCCATTTACCCGGCACGAAAAGCGTTGAAACTCAACCCGGCGGAAGCGACGAGAACAGAATAAGACTAGGGATTGATTTGGAGAGGGATTGAAGGAATGAATCAGTAAACCAGAAGCTCATGACTCACTGCTCATGGCTCGTAGCAAAAATATACATCATGAAAATCATAGAAATAAAAAACCTGCACAAGATTTACAACAGCGATTCGGTAGCGGTGCATGCCGTAAATGGGATCGATGTTTCGTTTGAAGAAGGCGAATTCACCGCCATTGTTGGTCCTTCGGGATCGGGAAAAACCACTTTGCTGAACATTATCGGCGGGCTGGATGATGCCACGGAAGGCAGCGTTGAAATTGAAGGAGTAAAAATCAATGAACTTTCGGCGCGAAAACTAACCGATTTCCGGATGAAAAACATCGGCTTTGTTTTTCAGGCCTACAACCTGATTCCGGTTCTGACTGCCAAAGAAAACGTGGAGTTTATCATGCACCTGCAAGGGACCAACAAAACCGACCGCGAAGCCAGAACCTCTGAACTTTTAAAAGCGGTAGGATTGGGGGAAATGATGGATCGCCGGCCATCAAAACTTTCGGGAGGGCAACAGCAACGCGTAGCGGTAGCCCGTGCGCTGGCATCGAAACCCAAATTTGTTTTGGCCGATGAACCAACTGCCAACCTGGATTCACACTCCACTGAAAATCTTCTTGATATCATGGAACAACTTAATAAAGAAGAAAAAATTACGTTTATTTTTTCGACACACGACCAACGCGTGGTAAACAAAGCACGCCGCGTAATTACGGTCGAAGATGGGAAAATAATAAGCGACATTTCAAAATGAAGAAAATTCAGGGACTCATATTATTGCTGGTGATTTCTCTTTTGGCAACGGCAGAAGATGGAAAGCATTCGGCACTGAATACGGCAGAAAAAGCAAATTACCTGACTCCTCTGGAGAAGGATGTGATATACGAAGTCAACCTGTTCCGCTCTAATCCTGCCCGGTATGCCGAACTGTACATTGAGCCCCTCGCCAGGTATTACGACAAAAAAATTCTTCATTACCCGGGAGATCGATCCATTCAAACGATCGAAGGTGTCAGAGCGCTGAACGAATGTGTGAGGGAGCTTAAAAAAGCAAATCCGCAGGGCATTATGTATCCCAGCAAAGAGCTGTCGCAAGCTGCACGGAAACATCAGAAAGATCAGCAAAAGACAGGAAAAACCGGCCATATCGGCAGCGACGGTTCAAACATGCGGCAACGGGTTGAAAAATTTGGCAGGTGGCAGGTGCGCATCGGGGAAAACATTGCCTATGGAAATTCGAGCGCTCGCCAAATTGTGATTTTTCTCTTGATCGATGACGGCGTAAAAGACCGCGGACACAGGGCCACCCTCCTCCACCCTGTTTTTAAACTGGTAGGAGTGGCCTGTGGCACTCACCCTGTATACGAAACCATGTGTGTGATTGATTTTGCCGGAGGAATGGCGAAATAGAATAGATAGTAAGTAAAAAGTAGTTAGTAATGAGTAACAAACAAGATAAATATTGGCGCAAAAATAATATCCAAAAATTTCTATCAGGATTCCGGCTGCTGATTTCCAGCATCCATGTAGGTATTGTTTTTTTCATATTCTCGCTCGTTTTAATCCCCGTGATGAATTCAAATGCTCAATCCAGCATCGGATTCAACGGATACATCAAGGAGTTGAGTATGTATTACAAGCCGATAGAGCCAATGCCGGTTTCAGAAACAAAGTCGCTGGATGACCTTTTCCTCAACCAATTCCATAACCGTCTGAATTTTAAGTGGTACGCCAGTTCAAACTTAACCTTTGCTGTGGAAGCCCGAAACCGCCTGTTTTTTGGACAGATGATCAAGGACTTCCCGGAATACCAAAGCATGATAGAATCGGATAACGGGCTACTGGATATGGGAGCTGTTTTAGCCTCGGGAAGCGGATGGTTCATGCATTCGATGATCGATCGTGCATGGGTTGATTACACCAATGGGAAGCTCCAGTTTCGTCTGGGGCGTCAGCGAATTAACTGGGGCACCAACCTCGTCTGGAATCCTAACGATGTGTTCAATACCTTTTCCTACTTCGATTTTGATTACGAGGAGCGCCCCGGAACCGATGGTATCCGTATGCAGTATTACACCAGCGAAACATCCTCGGCAGAGCTGGTTTATAAGATCGGCCGTAAAGATTCAGCTGAAACAGCAATCGCAGGAATGTATCGCTTTTCGAAATTTAACTACGACATTCAGATTATGGGAGGCTGGGTTGGCCCCGATTATGTGCTGGGAGCCGGCTGGTCGGGCGATATAAAAGGCGGAGGATTTCGTGGCGAAGCCACCTGGTTCAAACCACGCAACAACGATGATCCTGAAAATTTTGAAAGTTTTGTAGCCTCCGTTTCGGGCGATTATACCTTCCGCAACAGCCTCTATCTGCATGCCGCCGTCCTTTACAACAGCCATGGCACCACCCACGATGCAGGAGGAAGAAGTTTCTTTGCCAGCAACTTGTCGGCCAAAATGCTTTCGTTTGGACGCTACAACCTTTTTGCACAAAGCTCCTACCCTTTTACGCCTCTTTTCTCGGGCAATATCTCCGCCATGCTCAATCCCTGCGACGGTTCTTCCTATATCGGACCTTCGCTGACTTACTCCATTGGCAACAACTGGGAAGTGATGCTAAACGGCCAATTATTCCTTGGCCGCGCAGGCACCGAATACGGCGATTACGGACAAGCTGTTTTTACACGAATTAAATGGTCATTTTAATGCACAAAAGTGATTATCGAATGCATTTATTATTTATTTTTGGGCGTTCTTAAAAAGCGAGTGTGCCCGTCAACGGATGGACAAAACTCAGAGGTTGTCCGGAGCATTCGGGCTCCCAAGCTGAGGATCGCAAAAAACATAAACTAGCAGGAGTACTCAGTGGTAGTCCCGAGTGCTCGGGATCCCAAGCTGAGGGGTTTCAAAACTAAAAATATGCGGGAGTAGCTCAGTGGTAGAGCATCAGCTTCCCAAGCTGAGGGTCGCGGGTTCGACCCCCGTTTCCCGCTCACTGATAATAAAGGAGTTAGATGAAAGTCTGGCTCCTTTTTGTTTTGACGGATGCAACATTAAGATGAAGACGTTGAAGCAGAATATGATCTTCATTTTTTTCGCATCTCCGGCAAATTTCCTTCTCATATTATCCATTCAACAAAACGATTAAAGAAGGGTGTAAAATTCTCCCCTGCCTATTTCTTTTGTATCCAGCAAACAGATATAATACACCATTATTCTCATTCGCTCAAATTAGGCAGAAGACTTGCGATGAAGAGTATTCTTTAGCAAAAAAGATCTTCAATTGTTATCGTTGCCGGCAACACAAAACATAAATACAAAACGAACATGAAAAAGATTTTATTGACACTTTTCGCATTTTCAGTCCTTTTGATTGGCTGTAACGATGAAAACGGGTCTGGTGTACTTAGAGTATCACTAACAGATGCTCCGGGAGACTACGAGGCAGTATTAGTCGACCTTCAAGGTTTAAAAATAAATGCTTCGAACGACACTTCGGACATCAGTGAATGGCAGGATTTAGCGCTTGATACTATGGGGCAGATTGACCTGCTTACCTTAATGAATGGCAATTCGATATTGCTGACCGAAGATGAAATCCCCGTTGGAAGGATCAACCAGATGCGAATGATTTTGGGGTCAAACAATCAAATTGTTGTTGCCGGTGATACGTTAGATTTGGAAACTCCATCTGCACAACAATCCGGATTAAAATTCAATATTCATGCTGATATTGCTGAAGAACAAACTTTTGAAATGACACTGGACTTTGATGCAGAAAATTCAGTGATCAGCAAAGGAAATGGTAGCTATTCACTAAAACCGGTCATTTCTGTGATCACCGAATAGTATCAACTTTATTCGATCAATTAAAGAATAGATAAAAGGGAGGCAAAAGCCTCCTTTTTTTGCCGTTTTTCCAGAGTATCTTAATTTTCACCCACCTTACAGACTAAAATTTTTCTCAAAAAAACATGAGGAAAATACACAGCATAAAAACCTGATTAGTTGATATATGTATATCATCATTTTTTGTATTTCAAACACGATTTTTGTAACTTTTATACTCCTTTTGTTACACCCAATTAACCTGTGATTTCCAGAAAATATTTCAAAAACTAAAAATCAACTGTTATGAAAGCAAAACTTATTTTGTTAGTGCTTTTGATTATCGGAAGCACTGCATGCTTAGATCAAGAGATTCAAGTTCCTGCAAACTTGAAATCTGCAAGTTCATCAAATCCTGAGGATATTACTTCAACTCTTCTTAATCAAATAAATAATAATCTTGAAGCAGAAGGTGTGAATTACAGAATTGCGATGATTGAGAAATTAGTTACGGCAAATGGTAGCGATAACGGAGCAACCATTTATTCTCAGATTGTTGGAAACAAAAAATTAATAGCACACTTTGTTCCCGGAGATACAAGAAGAGAATGGAGTGGAAATGGAGCTACGAAAATTACCTATGTCATTGATCAACTTGATGCTGTACCCCAGAATGGAGGATTAGATGCTTCCGAAACCACTGATGCAATAAAAAGAGGTTTTGGAACATGGGATGCTACTATTTGTTCAGACCTCGGATTAACTCAAATCCCTGACGGTGGAGAAGATATTGGCGTTTTTGCGTATTCCTGGTGGTCAAATTTTTATAATGTAAATGGTTTTCCTGAACCAGAATTTTGGCAGGGAAGTCCTTTTATTTTTGCAGATATTCATCAGTGCGGATGGGGTGATTTGCCTTTTGCACCTGAATCAGGTATACTTGGCTATACTGTAACTTATGTGTTTGTAGATGACAACGGTTATACTGACATTAACAGTGATGGATTATTAGATGCTGCTTTTAGAGAAACCTACTATAGTGATAATTACAATTGGCAATTACCAAACCAATTGGCAGAAGGATATATTGAGGTTGAAACAGTGGCTGTTCATGAAATTGGGCATTGCTTGAGTCAGGGGCATTTTGGAACAGTATTGATAAAAAATGATGGGACTGTTAAGTTTTCACCCCGAGCCGTTATGAACGTTGTATATTGGGATGTACTAACTGAATTGCAAGGGACAGATATTGGTGGACATTGTGGTATATGGGACAGTTGGCCTTATGAATAAATACAGATAAGGAATATTTGGAAACAGCGATATAAAGCCGTGATTAGTTAAGTGCTATTATGCTGTTTCTTCAAACAAAGAGGCAGTCTCAAAAGGGCGGTCTCTTTGTTGCCATATTTTCATTTGATTTTAATCTCAACACCTATCACAGTAAAAATCCAAAATCATTATGATATGAGCAAAATCAATTTAGATCTTAACAGTCCGAATGTGCTAAAATTAGCATGGCTACTCAGTAATGGGCAGATAATGCTGTTGACAAGCACCAATAAGGAAAAAACGATTAATGGGATAATTACTCTGGGCTGGTGTAATCCTACATCATTTGAACCATTTCTGGTAATTGCTTCCATCGGCAGCGGAGGGAAAGAAACAGGCGATAGAGCATATCGATATTGTTACTCATTAATCAACGAAACAAAAGAATTCGGGATAAATGTTCCGACCCCTGATCTTACCGAAGCAATCGTGAAAATCGGTACGTCCCATAGTAACGAGGTAGATAAATTTAAAGAAACAGGCTTGACTCCTTTGCACGCGGGTAAAATTAGCGCCCCGTTAATTGAAGAATGCTTTCTTAATGTTGAATGCAAGGTAACTGACCAGTTTATTACAGGCGACCATACCGTTTTTGTTGCAGAGCCTGTTCAAGTATTCGTAAATGATGATTTAATTGTTGATGGCAGGTTTTCAGATAAATATGTTAACAAGAACAATCAGTTACACATGGGTGATTTCGTTTCGATGTGGAATGCCTGGTAGAGTATGCATTTTATCAATTGCCTGAGCTTAGTTCTTTCACCAGCCGGTAAAGAAATTCCTGTGCCTCAAAAAGGACGTTGATCGCAATTCGCTCGTCCTTCCCATGTGCTCTGTTCTCATTAATATCCTCAAATATTCCACTGACGCCATACGTCGGGATTCCTGCATTTCTTAAAAATAATCCATCAGAAGCCCCCGTTGACATGGTAGAAATCACTGCCACACCAGGCCACATATCGTTGGTAACGTTGGTTACCTTATCCATTATTTCAGAAGATAACGGTGACGACTCACCGGAAATATTATCCCAAACAGGAGTTATTTTAATCCTTTCGTTTGCCACTACGCTTTTGATTGTATTATACACGTCATCGATTGGAGTATCGGGTAATATACGGCAATTAACCGTTGCTTTAGCAGTCTGAGGCAAAGCATTCTCGGCATGACCTCCTTCAATCAGGGTAGCAACACAAGTTGTTCGTAACAGAGCATTGTAGAATGGTACTTTAGAAAGTCTTGAAATTGCTTCCGCATCAGGAGGTGAATTCAAAATGGCTTTCATATCAACTGCAACCTGTCCTTTTTCGATATTCGACATGACTTCAAAATAATTACGGGTGCTTTCATTCAGTTCACACGGAAATTCGTACTTGGCTAATCTCGAAAGTGCTTCAGCCAGTTCAAAGATGGCATTGTTTTTTGTCGGCATCGAACTGTGCCCTCCCTTGGTCTTTACTTCCAAATCATAACTTTGATATATTTTTTCAGCGACCTGAATTTCGTTTAATTTATATTCTCCGTTTATAATTTGTCCGGAACCTCCCTCGTTGATACAAAACCCTGCATCAAGCAAGTCAAAATGTTCCTTTAAAATCCACTGTAATCCGTTAGGACCACCATTCTCCTCGTCTGAGGTTAAACAAACAACAATATCTCTTTCGGGTACATATCCTTCCCGGAAATAAGAAATCAGATTGGTGATAAAAATGGCAGCCATTGCTTTATCATCTGCTGTTCCTCTTCCATAATAAAATCCGTCTGATTCGGTCAGTTTAAAAGGATCAGCAGACCATTCTCCCTTTTTAGCATCTACCACGTCAATATGAGCAAGAAGTAATAAAGGTCTGTTCTTCCCGATACCTCTGTAACGGGCAACCAAATTTCCTTTGGTTGGTTCCAGCGATAAAACATGCACATCTTCTTTCGGAAATCCTGCATCAATTAGCGTTTTTTCCATTGCCTGCGATGCAATTGTTGTATTCCCATCTGAAGTGGAGGTATTAATTTCTACTAATTCTTTAAATATTCCGGTCAGAAGAGTATTCTTATCATTTAAATTCTCTTGTGCATAACAAGAATTATTTTGAACAAAATTGAAGGCAATAGCTAAAATTAAAAACAAACTGAATTTGCGGGGCAGATCAAAGATGATTACATTTTTCATGGCAAAGGTATTATGAGTTGATCCGTTTTTTCTGAATAAAATCGATACAAGCAACTAACTATCATACGGTTATTGTCGCAAATAGTTTTTCGAACCAAACTTTATAAATTCAACGAAACCTTCCCTCTTCCCACTAAAACAAATAGCCGCAACAAAAAGGGCTTAACTGATTGTTAAACCCTATTAGAAAATAATTTCCTTACCGCTTTCCTTTTTTCATGGTAATGGTTCCTTCCCAATGGTGATGAGAATTTGTATCCTCGCTGCTGTTGTAATCATTGGTCATACCACCGCCCGAAGCATCTTCAAATCTTCCTGTTCCTCCGATAATTTCAAACGGATCTCTCCAATACGAAACCACATAATCGGGATGGTCTTCCAATCTGCCGGGAAATACAGTTCCGCTTACGGTAACAAACAGAGTATCGCCATTTGCTGCGACAATGTAGGCGTACGCATCCCCATAATCGCCATGATCCAATTGACCTTCGGGTGTAAAATAAGGCGTTACGCAAAAATCAAAATGCACCATCGATTGCCCTACATGCGTACCCGTTCCAACCCCATCGACAAAAACATTAATGTTGCATTTGTCGGTAGGTATTCCAAACGGACCATACAAATAGGTACCTACATAATCCACCACGAAAGGGACAGTAACCATTTTGGAGTCATCCGATTTACTCGCTCCCAATTCACCACTCTTTAATTGATTGTCGCCAACCTCATCAGAGATTTCTGAGCATGAAAAACAAATTCCAATGCCTAACACCAAGAGAAATAACTTACTTAAGCTTTTCATAATTTTGAATTTAGATGAAACAATAAACTCCTGGCTTTCACAATTTAACCGGATAACAGAAGATGTATGCATTTGGATTTATAGCTACTGAAGAACTCAGCTTTTATGTACTAAAAGATACAGATTTTTAAAGTTAGAAGCAATTTAAATTAGTTCAACACTCGCATCTACCTATCTGTATAACAAAACATTAGAAACAAAATACGCGAAAAAGGAATAAATGGCACCGTAGATTCGAATCTCAAATCCGTTTTTATTCGTTAACTTGTTTAGGCAATAAAAATGTTTTTTTAGTTCAAATGAAAGTTGAGCCATGTCAGGAGTAATTGTCAGCGATAATGAACCTCTCTATACGCTGAGTATTGCCGCAAAACTTTCACAAACGGCTCAGCATTCTATCCGGCAGTATATCGACAGAGGCCTGCTCATTCCCCATAAAAAAGAATCCAGACGGCATTTATTCTCAAATTCAGATATCCAACGGTTGATCTGGATAAGAAAATGCCTGGAAGAAAACGGGTTAAATTTTGCAGGAATAAAGGCCAAACTGGCGTTGATTCCCTGTTGGAAAATTACCAACTGTTCGCTGGTATCCAGAAAAAACTGTGATGCTTACTACTCATCCAGTCATCCTTGCTGGGTAGCCTCCCAAAAAGGAGAAGAATGTAAAAACAGAGACTGTAAAATGTGTGAAGTGTACCGTTCGATTACGGCTAACATAGAACTAAAGTCACTATTGAGGAAATATTTACCCTAACAAAAATCCATCCATCCTTGAAAATCGCGAATAGATGGATTTTTGAAAATTCTCAGTTTGAAAATTCATCAAGCATTTACCATCGTGCTTCTTACATGTTCGCATGCCTGGTCCACTTCTTTTGTGAACTCATCGAAATTTAATTGAAGCCCGTTTACATAAGCACTCCAACCGGCAGTCGATTTTGCGTAATGCACAGCTTCCTCAATTTCCTCTTCCGTTGCCCCGTTCAATTTTGCCATTTCGGTATGGAAATAGGCACAATAGCGACACTTGGTAGCGGCTGAAATCGCTACCCCAATTAATTCCCGGTCTTTGTTCGGAATAGCGCCTTCTGCCAGGTGAATACTTTTGAACAGATTCCATTCCAACTCAATGGTCGATTCCGGTACGCTTTTAAACATTGCCGGAACCAAGCCAAACATCTGTTCGATCTCATTAAATACAGCTTCCCTACTCATTGTAAATCCTCCCCTTAAATTGTTAATCAAATGATTTACAAGTTATTAAATTTATGCATCAATTAAAATACCAATCCATCTTTATTTATTTAAAGAATGTTAATAGCCGTTACTCCATCATGAAAAATGAGAAGATTTATTATCCCGTTAAAAGCCAATCGTATTCTTTTCAGCAACCAGCAACAAACTTAGTACAGGAAGCGATCCCGTTCTTCAACGACATGAGAATCTGTCAACTATATCAAACAAGCATTTACTCTTAAACCCTGAACCGGATTAGCGATTCGATCCTCTCCGAAATTCATTTTCCAGCGCGGTATGATTTTAAGGCTGATTTTTTACCTTTACAAAACAAACCATCCAATTTAGGTTTGCGTAAAAGTCCCAAAATCAACAATCTTCAATCATGAAAAAATTACCTGTTTCTCTACTTATCTTGCTCATGCTGCTCGGAGCCTGTTCAACAACCAGTAAATTGGCCAACGAAGCCATCCATTATGCCCTAGTCGGACAAAATGAAAAGATTATTTTTAAAAGACTGGGAGCTCCCTCGAGCGTAACAAGCACTTCTGACGGAGGAAAAGAGATGCTTTATGAATACCAAAGCAAGGGCATGTTTACCACTCCCAACAAATCCAAATTAACACTAAACTATACCGGTGATATGGGAAACACCCAGCAACATCTTAACTGGCAATACTCCAATGCCAGCACACGAACCAATGCACCGGAATATACAATCTATCAAAAAGATATATCCCTTATCAAAGTTTTTCTCAACAAGGAAGGAAATTGTACCCGTGTTGAACACAACCTCACCAAAGAGCAACTGGAGTATTTCTATGGAAGTTTCAAACAGTTTGTTCCCCAAAAATAAAAAAGTCAAAACGCGCCCTCATCCCAATAGGAAAGGACAAACAAATAAAGGAGCCGGAAAATTCAGGCTCCTTTATTTGTTGCATCCCCCCCTTTTCAGAAAGGTGTACGTTCTTTTACATTCCCGATCCAAATTTCGGGCTGTCCCTGGACTCCGGCATTTTTCATGGCATTTTTCAGCTCTTCCGATTCAAAAAAACGACTTGCCACATCCAGGCTATCAAACTCATGAACAACAATTACCGTTTCCGGGTCACTGATTTCCTGTAAAACACTGGCTCCAATAACCCCCTTTTCTTTTCGCACCTTCGAAAACTCTTCATAAACTTTCTTCCATGCTTCGAAATCATCTACCTTATGTTTAATAAAACTCGCTATCATTTTAAAATAATTTTAAAATAAAAAACGCTTCTCTCCGACTGATCAGCACCAGTCTTAACATTTCGAAAGCCAATTCAGGCCTCTACCTTCATTATGGATTTAACTTTCTGCACCACCTCATCAGTAATCTCCGTCAGGTTGTGCGCTTCTTTGGCATGAGCCGCCACCTGTGCCATCAATTCTTCTTCTGATTCGGACCGGAAAACAGCATTGCAATCAAATCCCGCATCGCTGCAACGAACAACTTTTACGCTTCCCATAATTTATCCTCCTTTTGTTTACAATGAATAAAAACAAGTTCCTTTACCCCTAATAATAAACAAGTTAGTTCAATTAACAACCAATCGCAAGAATAAAAGACACAGATATCCTTAAAGTGTGTTAAACGATTCTTATTCGGCATTTTTGAAGCAACAAGCACCACTTTTTGCCTGATACCAACTCTGAAATAACTATAAACTGACTCAATGCTTTACTGACCTATTTTTCTCAATCATTAACATATTTTTTATTAAAAGAGAAAATGAAATCTGCTCCTTCCGAAAATGCAAACAAGAACCATCGGTCTTTTTTCTCATTTTCTGAGCATTTCCAAACTAATTGTAATTACAACAATAAAACACCTGCGAGTATTTATTTGTCACCCTATTGGATTTAAATGTGTTATGAACTAAATTTAATAGAAGCAAAGAACATTTCTGTTCAAAAAATCAACCAAATCTTGCCGCATGTCAAAGGTTCTGTGAAGTAATGTGAATCGATTTTATGGGAAAAAGTGGACACTTATCCGACATCCTGTCTCAGGTTTCCGCAATTATCCGACATATTTCTAACTAAAAACAAAAAGAATGAAAGAAGATCAGGCGCAAACAAAGACATTGTATGAAAGACTTGGAGGCATAGATGGAATAACCACGCTCGTCGACGACATTGTAGAAAACCACATGACCAACCCGGCCGTGAATGCCCGTTTTCTTCCACTTAAAGAGCATCCCGCTCATTTTACTGAAGTACGGCAACATTTAATCAACTTTCTGGCTGCCGGCAGTGGAGGACCGCAGGAATACAAAGGCAAAGACATGCTGGCGTCGCATAAAGGCATGAACATCAGCCAGGGAGAATATATGCATGTAGTAGACGATATCATGAAAGCCTTGGGGAAAAACAAGGTGGATGAACAAACCCAAAAGGATGTTTTGGCCATCGCCTACTCGCTGAAGAAAGATATTGTAGGAGTTTAATAATCCATTTTAAAATAAAACAACATGAAAACATTCAAATTTACCTTGTTATTCTTTCTCGTTTTCGCCATTGTATCCTGCGAAAAGGAAGATCTAACAACTGATCAGCAAAACGAGCTTCAACTTAAGAGTGCTAAAAAGGTGCTGAATTTCAGGACTCATCTTTCGGGAGAAAACGAAGTTCCGCCCGTTTGGACCGATGCAAGCGGACAGGCCATCTTTCAGCTGAATAAAGAAGGAACAGAATTGTCGTATAAACTTATTGTCGACAGCATTGAGAACGTCTTAATGTCTCACATCCATTTAGCTCCTGCGGGACAAAATGGATCTGTTGTAGTATGGCTTTACCCGTCATCAGCACCGCCGGTTTTAATTCCCGGAATGACCAGCGGCATACTTGCCGAGGGAGTGATTACCGATGCCAACCTGGCGGGGATAACTTTAATGGACCTCATTGATGCCTTTTATGCCGATGGAGCATACGTAAACGTTCATACCTCGCAGAACCGAGGGGGTGAGATTCGTGGGCAAATCAAGGGAAATAAACCGGGAGGTACCGATTAGATAGAACGTTGTTCAGGTTTAGTTGAGGATAAATCTGAAAGCAGGGATGCAGTAGGCTCCCTGCTTTTCTTTTGGTGCTGAATGAAGCCAGTCTAAATGGCGGATTTATCCAGCATCAGCATTTGATTGATTACAATTTCGGTGATGTACTGCTTCTCACCCTTTTTATCTTCATACGTCCGGTTGGTCAGTTTCCCCTCGATCGATATTTCCGATCCTTTTTTCAGGTATTTTTCCGCAATTTCGGCCTGTTTGCCCCAAGCTACCAGCCGGTGCCAGGTGGTTTCACTCTTCTTTTCGCCGTTACTGTCACGGTAAATTTCGTTGGTTGCTATACTGAAATTAGCAACGGTTTTCCCACTGCCGAGCTTTCTTACCTGCGGGTTGTCGCCCAGATGTCCGAGAAGCCTGACGCTGTTTTTTAATGCATTCATGATGTGTAATTTTTTTGTTAATATAGTGGAGCCGTTTTCTGCTTCGGGCCCCTTGAACGAAAGAACTGAAACAAAGGTACAGGGCTACGAAAAGCTTATTCGGTTGTTAAACATTTATAAACGACAATAAACGTTTGCAAGCGTTTGTAAATGGATATTTTACTGTATTTTAAGAACTTAAAAAATTAGAATCTATGCAAAGAGATAAGCTTGAGGGGAATATATATTTTAGTTGTGCGTAAGCTAAAAAACCAAACCGAATAAAAGGAAGAATGAAAGATTTGAATAAATATGTTTCGATTTATCAAGACCAACTGAAAAAAGGAGACATCTTAATTGCTTACAATGAGTTAGTGAAATTAGTTATGAATTTAAGAACGGAATTCATTAAAACTCTTTCAGACCAATATTCCTTTGCTGGAATTCTTCATGGATATATGGACTTTACATATTTCTATTATTCTAACGATTTTTTAAAAAGTAAAAAGCTAAAATTTGGACTCGTGTTAAATCACTTGGATATGAGATTTGAGATTTGGCTTTTGGGAAATACGATACCGATTCAAAAAAAATATTGGGAATTGCTAAAAAAGACAGAATGGAATAAGGGAAAAATGGAAATGCCCAAATATTCGATTCTTGAAACGAACTTGGTTGAAAATCCTGATTTTAATAATCTGGACAAACTAACCGAACAAATAAAAACCAAAATGATTCAGACTTCGGACGAAATATTGGACTATTTGAGAACATTAAAATGACTAAAATGAAAACAAAAGCCTACGCACAACAATGTATATAGCAAATAAGGCAGGTAGTGATTTTTTGAACGGCAGTTCTTTGATAGAATACCGCCGAAGCTTTTGCTTCGGCTACTATAAAAATGTTTTAGTGGTGCCAAAACAAAAGCTTCGGCTCAGTGCAAACTTGATAGGTTTGTACTCCGAATTGCCTTACTTGCCATATACCCGGCCGTTAGCAAGCATTTTAAAATGCTCTCAATTTTCAATTATAATTATGAAAAATATAAAGAGATTAACATTACTGTCTCTATTTATTTTAATTAATACCAATCATGCTCAAGTTGCTGACACAACTGATGCGAAAGAATATTTGGTTCAAGCTGAGAGAAGTTTGCAAAATGGCAAATATGAGCAAGCAAGAGACTATTCACTTAAAGCCTTGAATGTAAAACCAAACTATGGTGAAGCATACTTTATGATTGCCAGAATATATATCGAATTTAGCAAAACGTGCAAGGATAATTATTTCATGAGAGATATGATATTCTGTTTGGTGGTTGACAAACTTGAAATGGCAAAAAAAGTTGATCCAAATGTTATTGATAAAGCAAACGAACTAATTGATAGATATTCAAAATATTTTCCATCGGACGAGGTACATATCACGGGAGAACCGATCGAAGATGAAAAATATAAAATAGGTTATTGGATTAATGAAGAAACCACAGTACGATTTTACAAAAAATAAATATCTGTCTAAAATAAAATTAAAAAATTATGTAACCAAAGAGGGAAATTTACTGATTTCTTAAATGCGTAAACTAAGCAAAGAAATTTAGAAAGATTGTACTCTTGAATAAGTTTAATCTTTAATTATATGAAAATTTCAAATGGATTAATACCAATCTTATTTTTGGGAGCATTTATTAGTTATGGAATACTATATGTATACCCCAAGAATAAAAAGGAGTGTATTGTAAGAAAAGAAACAACTTATCAAATGAAACTGGACGGACATATCACTTCCGCTAAGAATAATAGAGGATGGACCGTTTTAGAAATTACCAACTTATCGGGAAAAGTATATCTAGACGGAGCTTACAATTACCATCTGTATCCTGAGTATATAGGAGATTATATTAAACCAGGAATGTGGATTTATAAGAATATATACTCTGACTCTGTATTTGTTGGACCTCAAAAATCAAATAGAAAAAACTTATTTATTCTAGGAAAGGATAATCTGAATAAATATTAGTCAAGAAAATCACTTTAATAGTTATTTAAAATTAGACAAATGAAGAACATAAAAAACGACACGCTAACAACGTGTAAACATTATGGCGCTGAAAGGTTTGGGGCAAATTGGGTTTCCCAAATTTTTATGTTTGCTTGCTGACAAAATGCATTCCAAATCCGCCACAAAAATTTACACCAACCGTTAGGAGTAAGAAGAGCGAACCTCCAAAAAATAAAACATAAATGGATAATCAACAGAATAGTTTGAGATGAAAACACGGGATATTATAACATGGATTTTCCTGCTAATAACTCTAGACCAAGCTATCAAGATTTTGATTCATAATTTATACGGAGATATACATTTTGAGATTATTCCTTCACTTTTTGAATTTAAACCAACATTTAATGTAAAGCATAGTTGGGTAAATACACTATTAAATAAAAATTTCGGAGTAAACGTCGGATTGTTTCCCCATGTTATATTATACATATTGATTGGAATATTTATCCCAATGTTTTTTTCATTCTTGAGAAATAATATTCCTGCGAATAAAAAACTGATTGATATAGCAATTGTATTTATGATGGCTGCTGTAATCTGTGCGTTGATTGGTAATCTAATATGGAAAAATGGGACACTTGACTATATATACCTTAAACCTTGGTTCGTTTTTGATTTAAAGGATTTATACATTGATTTAGGAATTGTAACATTTCTTATATATACTTTAAAAAATAGACGACAATTGGAGAAATTAACGAAAGGATTGAAAATACAAGACATGTATAAAGACACAAGAAATAGATTAAGAGAAATAATAACTAAATAATACCAGCACCTAACAATGATAGCTGTTGCACAACCCCACAATTTTAATGATCCTGTTAGAACCACATAGAAAAACGAGCTGTTTTCCATCCAGTAAAGCAAAAGCCAATAACTACGGCCGCAGCAATAGCTGTTCCCTGTTTCCTTTCAAATAACCAAACAACAGACTAGCAAAAATATCACTCTCGGACCAGGTCTGTTACTATTATCTGAATCTTTCGTTGCAAATAACACTCGCGTTATAAACCCTCCTTCAAAAAAGAAAAATGGTGAAATTGGTTTACTTTTGCCAAAAGAATGTGAATCGGCAAATAATGATCCGGTAGATTTATATTTACCATTGAAAAATATGACAGAAATAGAACTTTTAGCTCCTGCCAAAAACCTTGAATCCGGAAAGGCTGCAATAAACTACGGAGCCGATGCGGTATACATCGGGGCCAGCCGTTTTGGAGCAAGAGCTGCTGCGTCAAATTCAGTGGCCGATATTGAGGAGCTGGTTCAGTTTGCACACAAGTACAGGGCGAAAGTTTTTGTCGCACTAAATACCATTTTGTACAACAACGAACTGGAAGAAGCCGAAAAACTAATTCACCAGATTTACAATGCCGGAGCCGATGCACTTATTATTCAGGATATGGGCATTTTGAAAATGAACATCCCCCGTATTCCGCTTCACGCCAGTACACAAACCAATAATTATACAACCGATCGAATCTGCTTTCACGACCAGCTTGGTTTTGACCGCATAGTGCTGGCGCGTGAGTTGTCGCTTCGGGAAATCCAAAAGATCAGAGCTGCAACCAGTACCGAGCTGGAATATTTTGTTCACGGTGCATTGTGCGTCAGTCTTAGCGGGCAGTGCTATTTTAGCGAGGTTACAACCGGAAGAAGTGCCAACCGGGGAATGTGTACCCAGGCCTGCCGGCATCCTTACAATTTGGTGGATGGAAACGGCAAAAAAATCATCCTCCATAGTCATCTGCTTTCGCTGAAAGATCTGAACCTAAGTAGCAATTTATCCGAATTGATTCGTGCCGGAATAAGCAGCCTGAAAATTGAGGGAAGGCTGAAAGACATCAATTACATCAAAAATGTGGTAAGTTATTACCGGAGAAAACTGGACGAAATTCTGAACTCCGATCGGGAATATGCTAAAGCATCATCCGGGAACACGGAGATCAGTTTTGAACCTGACCCGGAAAGAAGCTTCAACCGGCACAGCACTCATTACTTTCTGCAGGGGCGATCAAAAAAACTGATCAACACCTATTCTCCGAAATCAATCGGCAAAAAAATTGGAACCGTTGAAAAAGTTGGCTCAGGTTACATAACTCTGAAAGCGACTGAAACCGTAAATAACGGCGATGGATTGTGTTTTATCCTGAAAAATGAACTCATTGGATTCAGAGTTGACAAGGTAGTTGACAACAAGGTCTTTATAAGCAGTACCTCCAACCTTTCGCCGGGAGTCGACCTTTACCGCAACCATGATCACGAGTTCATTAAAATGCTGGAAGCAGATAAATCGGTGCGCAAAGTAGCGGCCACTATTAGTGTGACAGAAAAGGATAGCTCGCTGCATTTTGAACTTTCCGACGAGGATCATCTGTCATCCGATTACGTGATGACGGAATTACCCGAACCGGCCAAAAACCCTGAATCTGCTGACAGAAATCTTGTTTCTCAGCTTTCCAAGTCGGGCAATTCAATGTTCAACATTACGGAAGTGAAGAACAACTGCCAAGCGAGTTATTTTTTCCGCATGTCGGAATTGAACGAGATCAGAAGGATACTGTTTGAAAAACACGAAGCGGCCCGGATTGCAGCGTTTGCAAGAAAAGATACAGATCAACAACTAAAAACGATTGACTTCCCTCAAAAAGAAGTAGATTTTTCTGCGAATATTTCAAACGAAAAAGCGGCGCAGTTTTACCGGGAACATGGCGTAGAAAAGCAGGAAGAGGCGCTTGAAGTAAGTTCAGCAAAAGAAAACCAGCTGTTAATGACAACGCGTTACTGCTTAAAGTATGAATTGGGTTATTGCGAACGATTTCAGGGAGCCCAAAACACACCACCCGAACCACTCTACCTGGAAGATCAAAACAGAAAATATTTGCTACAGTTTGATTGCAAACAGTGTTTAATGAGAATAAGGCTTGAAGATAAAAGCTAAGCGCTGAATCCACATCGCAAAGGCTATAAAGAAACCGTTGCCGGCATTTTCTCTCCCTCAATCTTTAAGAGTCATTGTTTTTTCAATGCGGTTCCATCCCAAAAATAAAAACCTCAGAATGCAGGATGTCGCAATTTTCCAAGTTTAAGCAATTGACGGGAGATACTTTTGTGTTGTAATTTTTAAAAAGGCAAAACAATGACAAAGTTAATTTCATGGGTAGAGATCCCGGCGACAGATTTCGAAAGAGCAGTAAAATTCTACAGTTCGGTGCTAAATATCGAGCTTCATGTGGCGGATTACGGCCACGAAAAAATGGCTTGTTTCCCCAACGGAGAAGGCGCCATTTCGCAAGCTCCTGATTTTAATCCTAGCAAAGACGGAACGCTGGTAAGTTTCAACACCGGAAAAGACCTGGACGGCACCATCGAAAGAATTAAAAAGAACAACGGAACAATGGTACGAACGAAAACAAAGATTGAGGTCGAAAACCTGGGATACTTTGCCCTGTTTATCGATAGCGAAGGAAACAAGGTTGGACTTTACGGAGACGAATAGCAGAAAAATGAGATGAAGGTTTTGTACCTGCAAAACCTTCATCTCTATTCCAAAACATTAGATTTGTATTCCTGAATAGCCTGCCTATGAAATACTATATTTCCAAGCCTTCGCCGCGGCTGTCAAAGTTTGTGAAGCAGTACTGGAGCATTGACAATTGCATTCCTGCCGGTCAGGAACATACCCAGCGAATCGTTCCTCACGGACTGTTAGAACTTACGTTTTACCTGGGCGATAGACCTGTATCAAAAACCCCGGGCAAGTCGTTTAGCGAAAACACTTTGCTGACAGGTCAGTTAAGCGAGTTTTACGACATTCAGATTACAGGAAAGCTTTCCCTCTTCTCCATCCTTTTTTATCCACACGGTCTGTCAATGTTCACCGACCTCCCGCTTTCGGAGTTGTCCAATCAAAATGTTCCGTTGAAATTTATATACAAAGAAGAGACCGATGAATTGGAATCGCGTTTGTACGAAGCCACTTCGTTTGCAGAAAGAATAGCGATTGCAGAAAGCCATTTGCTCCGTATTTTGCAAAAGAACACGGGCAACAATTATTTCAACCGGATAGAAGAAAGTGTTCAGCAAATCAACCAATCAAAAGGGCTTGCCAGCATCGACTTTCTGGCATTGGCAGCCTGTTACAGCCGAAAACAATTTGAAAGAGCTTTCTCGCACACTATCGGAACTTCGCCCAAACAATTTTTGAAAATTGTCCGTTTTCAAAATGCCCTGGCTCAAAAAGCAAAAAACAAAGAACAAAACCTCACGGAGCTTACTTTCAAATGCGGTTATTACGACCAATCGCACATGACAAACGATTTTCAGAAACTCTCGGGCATGTCGCCCAAACAGTATTTCAACGAAGGCGAAGCATACTCCGACTACTTTCAGTAATCTCCGGGATTGATTTAAGATTGAAAACAGGTTGTTGCTGATTGAGTCAATCTTATCATATCTTTTTATAGCTCGCATTTAATTCCAGGTCAATGTTTTTTCGTCCGGAATCACGAACCATTACAAAACAACTTTCTTCGCCGGACGAAAAAGTGGACTTGTTATTTACCCGGCGCTTTGCACCGGGTTATTGATATCCGACACTTTCAGTGTCTAACAACTGATCTAATCATCACCTTGGAAGGGAGGAACAATAATAACTGCGGGTAAGCGATCCTGAGCACTCAGAATCAGGGTGAATCTGAATAAAGTAACGGTATCTTGCTGTTAATCTCTGAGAACCTTTCAGAAAACAGCCAACGACTGAACTTTGAAACCCTTAAAACCATTTGTATAACTTCCACATTCTGAATATTAATTAATATATTTGATAGCATTCTAAACCATTTAACCTGATACAATGAATTCACTTACAAGAAGAAATTTCATTCGGTCGACTTCTGCTGTGGTTGCCGGAACAGCCATCATCCCCCACCTCCTGAGTTGCTCTCCTTCCAAAAAATTAAACATTGCCATTGTAGGCGTTGGCGGCCGCGGAGAAGCCCAGTGGAGCTCCTGCCTCGATGAAAACGGGCAAGCCATACACAATGTGGTTGCCATGTGCGATGTAGATGACCAGCGAGCAGCAAAAGGTTTTAACACCTTTCCGAATGCGCGTAAGTTCAAAGACTTCCGGAAAATGCTGGATGAAATGAGCAACGAGATCGATGCGGTGATGATCTCCACACCCGACCATACGCATTTCCCGGCAGCCGTAGCGGCCATGCAACTGGGGAAGCACGTGTATGTTGAAAAACCGCTTGCGCACAACGTGTGGCAGCTGAGAACCTTGAAAAAGGCAGCTCATTATTACAACGTAATCACCCAAATGGGGAATCAGGGACATGCCACCGACGGAATCCGACGCGTAAAAGAATGGGTGGATGCCGGCGTTCTGGGACAGGTAAAAGAAGTAATTGCCTGGTTTGACGGCCCTGAATTTGGCCCCGACAAATATTTTAACAAAGCTGATAATTATCCGCCACAGGCACAGGCTATCCCTGAATCTCTTGATTGGGATTTGTGGCTTGGCCCGGCTGCCAAAAGACCTTACAACAGTGTTTATGCTCCGAAAACCTGGCGCGGCTTTTACGATTTCGGGAATGGCGAACTGGGCGACTGGGCCTGTCATACGCTCGACGCACCTTTCTGGTCGCTCAACCTGGGAATGCCCCACACCACCGAAGCACTTTTTCACTCGGGTGCTCCCGAAGGATTTTTACCCGATCAGTCGATCATAAAATTTGAATTCGCGGAGCGTGGCAACCAACCGCCTGTTACCTTAATGTGGTACGAAGGGGGGTTAAAACCCGAAAACCGGCCCGAATGGAAAATTCCGGAACTACCCGGATCGGGAATGATTATGGTTGGCGAAAAGCAAAACATTATAACCGGCGGACGACCCAACAATGCCCAGCTAATGATGTCGAAAGCTGATTGGGACAACTGGGTGGAGAAAGAAATGCCCGAAGCAAGCATTCCCCGGATTGAAGGAGGCCCGCAGCAGGAATTCTTCCGGGCACTGACAGGAGAAGGCCCGCTACCGGGCTCGAATTTTGATTATGCCGCCGACTTGACCGAAATGGCACTACTAGGTGTTTTGGCCCAACGCTTTAACACCCGGGTTGAATACGATGCTCAAAATATGAAAGTCACCAACAACGAGGCCTTAAACAATTATATAAAGGAACCGGTTCGTGACGGCTGGCAATACGGGGAAGACTTATAGCTTCCCTGTTTGTAAAGAAACTCCAACAAGGGTGTTCCAAAGTTGCTTTCGGGACACCCTGCTACAATTCCCGCGCTTTTGAAATAGCCAGGTCAAAACTCGGAAGAATCATTCCTTCGCCCAGCAATCCGGTTACTTCATGTTTTTCCAGCTCTTTTAACACCTCGGGACGAACACCCGAAAGGATAACCCTTGTGTGCCCGTGTTTTAGTTCCGATACCACCGCCTTGAGGTTATGAATACCCGTTGCGTCGATAAAAGGAACGTGGCGCATACGGATGATCAGCACCCGCGATCTCGATCCGATCGATTTCAGAATGGAACAATATTGTTTGGCCGATGCAAAAAAGAAAGGCCCGCTAATTTCGTAAATCGCCACACCTTCGGGCAACGACGCATAGTTTTCCAGCACATCGCTGTCCACTTCCATGGTGGCATTTTTACCCGAGTCGGCCATGCGTTTCATAAACAACAGCGAAGAAAGTACCACTCCGATCTGAATTGCATACGTAAGATCGACCAAAACCGTCAGGAAGAAAGTAACCAACAACACCAGGATATCAAAACCCGATCCTTTCAGAATGGACACAAACGAACGCCATTCGCTCATGTTATAGGCTACCACAATCAGAATACCTGCCAGACACGACATCGGGATCAGCTTTGCCCACTTCCCGACAAACAACATAATCAGCAATAAAGTAATCGCATGTATCAATCCGGCGATGGGTGTACGCCCTCCGTTTTTTACGTTGGTGGCCGTACGTGCAATGGCTCCGGTGGCCGGAATTCCGCCAAACAAAGGAGTTACCACATTGGCTACCCCTTGTGCAATCAGTTCCGTGTTGGAACGGTGGTTACCTCCGATCATCCCGTCGGCTACAACGGCCGATAGCAGCGACTCGATACCGCCCAGCAAAGCAATGGTAAGTGCGGGAGCCAGGTAGGCGCCCAACTCGCTCCATTCTATCGACGGAACAGCCAGTTCTATTTTATTGGGAATCTCTCCAAAAACTGTTTCAATGGTGGTTACCGGCACATCCAGCAGTTGAACCAGGGCGGTTATCACCAAAATAGCCACAAACGAACCCGGAATTTTGCTGGTTACTTTTTTGAAAAACACAGTGATCAGTATTGTAACAATCGTAATACCAACCGCCCAGTAATTCATACTTCCCAGCCCCGAAAAATAGGCTCCCCACTTGGGAATAAAGGCCGATGGAAGTTCTTCGATCGTTAGGCCCAGCGCATCTTTTATCTGGGTTGAGAAAATAACCAGTGCAATACCACTGGTAAAGCCAACGATCAACGGATGCGGGATAAACTTCAGCAAAGATCCCAGCCTCAGAAGGCCAAACAAAATCAAGATAACACCGGCCATCATGGTGGAAATAAGCAAACCATTAAAACCGTAGGTTTGCAGAATTCCGAGTACAATAACAATAAAAGCACCGGTAGGTCCGCCAATCTGTACGCGGCTTCCTCCAAGTACCGAAATGATAAACCCTGCCACTACTGCCGTGATCAATCCTTTTTCGGGAGAAACACCCGAAGCCACTGCAAAAGCGATGGCCAGCGGCAAAGCCACAATACCTACGATGATTCCGGCAAAAAGGTCTTTGGTAAACTGTTGTTTGGTGTATCCCTGTTTTAATACACTTAAGAATTTGGGTTGAAATAAATGTGCCATGAACGACCAGATCTAAAAATTAAGCCGCAAATGTATAGACAATCGGACGTCGTTGTCTGAAAGTCCGTCAATATTTTTATTCCGGCAGCGTTTGTTAATTAATCTGCACCAATGTCATTTATTAACGACGCTCTTTTTTATACCATTCAACTTTGCCGGCTACCGGCTGTTATACTCCTTTAAATTATCACCCTTTTGAAAATGAACACAAAAACAAAAGCGGCCCCTACCGCTTACGATGAAATGATGCTCGGCCGGATCATTGATTTTCTGAATGGAATAGGCATAAAAGTAAAGGAAACCGGTTTGAAGGATGATTGTTTTCTACCGGGGCTGTTTCCCAAAGAAAGCGGGATACTTCTCGACAGAACCCGGCTGAAATATCCGGGCGACCTGCTGCACGAAGCCGGACATGTGGCGGTTACCGAAGCTCATTTACGCCCCCTGATCGGCACTTCGGAAATGCCGGAGCAATGGCCCAAACCAGGCGACGAACCGGGAGCCATTCTTTGGTCGTATGCAGCACTGCTTCATTTGGAAATACCTCCCCGGGTTGTATTTCATCCCGATGGGTACAAAGGCGATGCCGACTGGCTGATCGAACAATTTGAAAACAAAAACTACATTGGCCTACCGCTTTTAACCTGGATGGGCTTTTGCAAAAATGATGAGAATAAACCAGGCGCTACCACCTTCCCCCGACTGGAAAAATGGCTTCGCTAACATAGTATAAAACATCCCTAACTTTCATTGAAAATGATCCGAAATAACGAATTAAACTTCCTGAGTTTTAACGAATCCTCTTCCCCCGTTGAGTTATCCGCATCCATCCGTTTTCTGGTTCAAACCATTCGTTTTCTGAAACCGGGGAAGATGGCTTACAAACTCGATTTCTACGAACGCTTTCTGAATTATTTACGCGTAATCGGTTTGGCTTCGCTTTCTCAAAATCAGTCTGTTTTGGATGACTTAAATTCTGAAGATGAATCTACCAACCATTCTTTTGCCCGCTTTCTTATCCATCTGGGCCTTGTTGAAAAACAGGACAGCCAATGGAAAGTAAAGGCTGAATACAGCAGCCTGGCTAAAGATCAGCTCCTTGTTTTGCTGAAAAAAAGTGAAAAGCCCGCGAGCACAAAAGTATCAGAAGCGGAGCGGCAGCTGGTGGATGATTTTCTGCACATTCGCGACCTGGTAAAAAAATACCGCCAGCCTGAAACCCCATTTAAGCACATCCGAAAACACCGCAAAACCTGGGAAAGGCTGGTGCAGTCGAATCAACTGGATTACGAAATACGGCTAAGCGAGACTTTGTTTCATCTCTGGAAGTTTCAGGCAGGCAACAAAATCCGCAGTCCATTCGACGAAGCTTATTATACCGAATCAGGACGCAGCGCCTTTCACAATTTTACCCGCCACCTGTTTCAAAAATACATCAGCCAACTTGCGGCAAACCTGCAACACCCCAAGGTATTCGACCTGGGCTGCGGCTATGGCAATTACGTAGAACTGGTTCGCGAAACCTTTCCCGGTTCGCAGCTTACCGGCGTTGAAATCAACCCGGAAGTTTACCACGCAACCCGTGAAAAATTCTCAACCGACGCAAACGTGGAGATCATCAACACCGACTTTTTTGAACTGAATACCCTTAAACGTTACAATTTTGTGCTGATGAACTATGTGCTGTTCTATTTCAGCCAGGAAGATCAGAAAGCGGTTCTGAAAAAAGCGGCATCGTTGCTTAAAAAGGGAGGTTCCATCCTGCTCTGCCAGTATTTCTCGGGAATCGAGTCCTTAAAAGAACAACTGGCTGAAAAACAAAAGGAACTTACGCTTTTCAAAAAGATCGTGATGTATTACAGCGACAAAATTCTGTATGCCAACACCCTTTGGAACGACAGCGTGGATACCTTTGCTTCAGCCGTAAAATGGGATCATTTTCTGCAAAATCTGCGCGAGTCGGGCTTGTACATCGAAAGTGCCACCAATGCTGATCCTTACTATTATTCGCTGTTTGTGGAAATCAAAGTGAAACCCTAAAGGCTGCGGCTACCAGGCAAACTTTTCGTTTTGCAGGGCTTCTTTGGCCGCACGGTATTCACGGATCAGTTTTTCCATGATTACATGCACCGGAAGTATCTCTGTCAACTGTGCCGACACCTGCCCTATTTCGAGTTCGCCTTCATCCAGATCGCCCTCAAACATGCCTTTCTTGGCACGTCCGCGCCCCAGTAATTCCTTTAAGTCGTCGGTTGATGTTCCCGCTTTTTCGGCTTCATCCACCTGCATAAAAAAGCTGTTTTTGACCAAGCGCACAGGAGCCAGTTTTTTAAGTGCGAGCTTTGTTCCACCCTCCGACAGGGCGATCACCAGCTTCTTAAAATCGGGATGTGCCGACGACTCTTCCGCCACGGCAAAGGCCGATCCTATCTGTACACCATCGGCCCCCAACACCATGGTGGCCAGCATGGCTTCGCCCGAGCCAATACCTCCGGCAGCCATCAGGGGCAAACCGGTCACTTTCCGTACCGACGGAATCAACGACAAGGTGGTGGTTTCTTCCCGTCCGTTGTGTCCCCCGGCTTCAAACCCTTCGGCAACAATGGCATCCACACCGGCTTCCTCGCATTTCTGCGCAAAATAGGAGCTCGAAACCACATGCACCACTTTAATACCCCGCTCCTTTAACCAGCCTGTCCATTTTTTGGGACTACCGGCCGAAGTAAACACCACCGGAACCTTGTGCCGGGCAATAATCTCCATGACTTTTTCCTGCTCGGGGTACATCAGCGGAACATTCACGCCATACGGTTTGTCGGTGGCCTGCTTCATTTTCACAATGTGCTCTTCCAGCGTTTCCGGATGCATTGAGCCGGCACCCAGCAATCCCAATCCGCCACTGTTACTGACTGCTGAAGCCAGTTTCCAGCCCGAACACCAAACCATTCCGCCCTGTATTACGGGATACTGAATACCAAATAAATCACAGATTCTGTTCATCGTTCCAAAAGATTTATGCGAAGGAAACAATTATCCCGCACATTTGGGCTTTCGTTGATCCCGAAAAGCGGATTCTTCAATTTTCAGAAACATTAAAACTCCCTCTACAAAATTCAACAGTCGAGAAATAGTTCGCACCACTTCTGCACAACACAACCATTAATGCACTTAGCGGATTTTAACCGCTTAGCGCTTGCTCCGCGATGGTAGCCATTGAGAATATTGATTATTTAGGTTTAAAGGGACACGCGCTAATAATTCGGAAACACGTTTCCTGTTGCTAAAGTAGGGTTAGAAGGATCGGTGAATTTTATTTGCCGGATGTTCTTTACGAGGTTAAAAACCTCTTATCCCTGTTGCCATTCCACGGAACCAGGCCCCGGACAGCGGCTTATTCGCTTCAACAGTGAACTTCTCCGTCAAGTTGTCTACTCTTTAGAAAACTACGTAATTTGATAAAATATCATGGTCGTATCTTTAGAAAACTACGTAGTTTGATAAAATATCTCAGTCAAGTCTTTAGGAATCTACGTAGTTTCATAAAATATCTCAGTCAAATCTTTAGGAAACTACGCAGTTTGATAAAAATTTGCGCTTATATCTTTAGGAAACTACGTAATCTGATAAAATATCGTCACCTTTTCTTTAGGAAATTACGCAGTTCCATAAAGTAAATTGCGTTTGTAATATGCCTTTTGCCTGCCGGCATCCTTTATTATTGATTTTAGCACAAGCGTCAACGTATGAGCGGGTGGATGGACTTTACAAAATCAGCATAGAACAAGTGCGGCCATTAAACCGGCACTTCTTCCTGGAATCTTTGTTCCAGTATTTGAATAAGTGCTTCTTTGGAAATACGGCGTTTGATCTCGCCTTTTTCGGCTACGGAAATGGAACCACGTTCTTCGGAAACAACAATCGACAAAGCATCGGAGTTTTCCGACATTCCCACTGCAGCCCGGTGTCGCAGCCCCAGCGCTTTATCGAGCGATTTAGATGTTAGCGGAAGAATACACCCGGCGGCCACAATCTGGTTCCCTTTGATGATGATCGCCCCGTCGTGAAGCGGAGAATTTTTAAAAAACAGGGTACGAATCAGCGAAGAAGAAACCGCAGCATTGATCTGCTCTCCCGTATTGATCTGCTCGTTGAGTTCCGAGTTTCCGGCAATAATGATCAGGGCGCCGGTTTTGGTTTTCGACATCGACTCACAGGCATCTACCAGGCTGGCAATCTGCTGGTGATTGATCACCTTTTCCTTCCCGGCACCAAAAAGTTTGTCAAACGACAAAAGCCGGTTCAGGTTGTACCTGCTCCCGATAAGCACCAGGAATTTCCGGATCTCGGGGTGAAATACAATAATCAGCGCGAGCACCCCTACCCCGATGAACTGCCCCATGATCGACCCGAGCAATTCCATATTTAGTGCCTTTACCACCAGCCATAACAGGTAAAGCGAAAACAGTCCGACAGCAATATTAAAAGCCACCGTTCCTTTTATAAGACGATACAACTGGTAAATCAAAATAGCCACCAGGATTATATCAAGGATATCGAGAAACCGTATGGTAATAAAAGCAGAGATCACTTAATAGATGCTTTAATTTCACAAAAGATTTTTACGGCTTCCACCGCTTCTTTAACGTCGTGAACACGAAGGATATCGGCACCTCCCAGCAAAGCCAGTGTGTTAGCTACGCTGGTGCCATTCAACGCTTCTTCAGGTGTAATGTCCAGCGCCTTCCAAATCATCGACTTACGGCTTAAACCAACCATTACCGGCAGTTGAAATACTTTGAAAGCATCGAGCCGGTTCAGCAATTCGTAATTATGGTCCAGGTTTTTCCCAAACCCAAAGCCGGGGTCAATAATTACATCTTTTACGCCCAACTTGGTAAGTTTCTTATACTTTTCAGCAAAATAGGACGAAATATCCTTGATAATGTCGGTATATTCCGGGCTGTCCTGCATGTCTTTCGGAGTTCCCTGTATGTGCGACAAAATATACGGAACCTGCAGCTGTGCCACTGTTTCAAACATTTTAGAGTCGAGCATTCCTCCCGAAATATCATTCACGATGATCGGCCCTATCTCGTCAACCACGCGAACAGCCACCCACGAGCGAAAGGTATCGATCGAGATCGGAATATCGGGGAAGTTCTTCCGAATGGCCTGAACGGCCGGGAGCAAGCGCCCCAGCTCAAGCTTGGTTGAAACATTTTCGGCCCCGGGGCGGGTCGACACGGCTCCCACATCAATAATACCCACTCCTTCACTGATCATATTTTCCACTGCATTCAGCATGGTGGTCTCGTCTTCCATTTTGCCCCCGTCGTAAAACGAATCAGGTGTGATATTCACGATTCCCATCACAACCGGAATGGAGAGATCAACCTGACTTTCTCCCAACTGAATCGAACTATTACGTTTAAGAAATTTGCCAGCGGACTGTGTAATCAACATAACATTAGTGCCATTTATGTTTAACAAATCATTAAGGACTTATAACAAGCCGTTAACTACAAAAGTAGAATAAAACAAGTCAAATTTGCCATTTTTTCATACTTTTATCTCTTAATTTAGCAATGTGGAAACGATTAATTGGTCTATCTTTCCGCCCTGAATTGAAATCCGGAAAAGCAGTAATAAATTGAACATGGAGAAGACAAACCAGCAATACGATCGGGTAATAGAAATATGCCGAAATTTGTTTAACCAGAAAATGACAGACTATGGTACTGCCTGGCGTATTTTGCGGCCTCAATCCCTGACCGACCAAATTTACATAAAAGCCCAGCGCATTAGAAGCATCGAAGAAAAAGGTGTTTCAAAAGTGGGCGAAGGTATTAAACCTGAATTTATCGGTATCATCAATTACTGCATCATGGGTTTGGTGCAACTCGAACTGGGCCCCTCCGACGAGGAACTTCCGGGAGAACAAACACTTGAGCTCTACGACAAACATTTTCAGCAGGCCAAAAAACTAATGATGGACAAAAACCATGATTACGGCGAGGCCTGGCGAAACATGCGAATCAGCTCTTACACCGACCTGATCCTCATGAAAATAAAACGCACCAAGCAGATCGAGGACAACCTGGGAAAAACCCTTGTATCGGAAGGAATTGACGCCAACTACATGGACATGATCAATTACGCGGTGTTTGCGATGATCAAAATTGAATTCGAAAACGAAGACTAAAAAACTATGGTAAAAATTCTGAAACACCTGGCCCGGATTCTTTTCGGACTTGTTTTTATATTTTCCGGTTTTGTAAAAGGAATCGATCCGTTGGGATCTACCTATAAATTCACCGATTATTTTCATGCACTGGGGCTCGACAGCCTGGTGTGGGCAGCTTTCCCGCTCGGAATATTGCTGGCTTTTGCCGAATTTGCCATTGGCGTGGCCTTTCTCTTTAACTGGCGCATGAAGTGGTTCTCGTGGCTGGGCCTGCTTTTTATGGCTTTCTTTACGCCGCTTACGTTGTGGATTGCCGTAAAAAACCCGGTTACCGACTGTGGCTGTTTTGGCGATGCACTTGTAATCTCGAACTGGGAAACCTTTTACAAAAACCTGTTATTCTCGGCACTAGCCATTATCGCGGTGTTCAACCGCCAATGGTACTCGGAGCAGGTAAAAACCAAAACTCCGCTGGTACTGAGTTCCCTTACTTTTGTGGTGTATTTCGGCATGGTTTATTATTCTTACAATCACTTGCCGCTGATTGATTTCAGGCCTTACAAAGTAGGCACCCACATTCCGGAGGCCATGAGCATTCCGGAAGGCGCTCCTCAGGATGAATATGAAAACATTTTCTACTACAAGAATAAAAAAACAGGCGAAGTAAAAGAATTCACCGAAGAGAATTACCCCTGGCAGGATACGGCCAACTGGGAATACGACGATATGGTGTCGAACCTGATTCAAAAAGGATACGAGGCTCCCATTCATAATTTTATGATTGAATCGCCCGAAGGAGAAGACATTACCGACTTTTTTATTTACGACGAGAATTATGTGTTTATGCTCATTGCCTACGATCTGAGTAAAGCGAACACCCGTTCGCAAGACCAGATTAATGCCCTGGCAGATTGGGCGCTCGAACAGGGCTATTCGTTTGTTTGCCTCACTTCGTCGTTGCCCGATGAAGCCATGGATTTTGCCGACCAATACGGTACACCCTACGAGTATTTCAACGTGGATGAAGTGACATTGAAAACCATCATCCGGTCGAACCCGGGCTTGATGGTGCTGAAAAACGGTACGGTAATCGCCAAATACCACGCCAACGATATTCCGTCGCCCGAAGCATTTAGCACGGAATTCATGAGTAAATAAATGGTTAATTGTAAACGCGACAATCTTGAGATGCAGGCTAGTATCGTTTAAGCTGCTAATTTTGTGTGCGTTTTAAGATTCATCTAATCTATTAAATAAATTACCAGAATATGAGACAAAAAATAGTAGCCGGTAACTGGAAATGCAACACAACTCTGCAGGAAGGTATCGAATTGGCAAAAGCAGTAGATGCTGTTGTGGCAAAAGAAGCTGCAAGCGATGTAGTGGTGGTGGTTGGAACTCCTTTCACCCACATTACCAAAGTAGTTGAAACAGTAAACACTGCAAGAATCGGCGTTGCTGCTCAAAACTGTGCAGCCGAAGCCAGCGGTGCTTTCACCGGAGAAGTTTCTGCCGAGATGATTAAATCAACTGGTGCGGAATACGTGATCCTTGGGCACTCTGAACGTCGTGAATACTATGCTGAAACCAGCGAAATTCTGAACAAAAAAGTAGCACTTGCCCTGGCAAACGGATTAACTCCGATTTACTGCTGTGGCGAAGCACTGGATATCCGCGAAGCCGGCACACACAACGAGTTTGTTGTAAACCAGTTGGAAGAAACTGTTTTCCAGCTTTCTGCTGAAGATTTCAAAAAAATCGTCATTGCTTACGAACCCATCTGGGCAATCGGAACAGGAAAAACTGCTACCTCAGACCAGGCTCAGGATATGCACGCAAACATCCGTGCTGCCATCACTGCTAAGTTTGGTGAAGAAGTAGCTGAAGGAACTTCTATTTTATACGGAGGAAGCTGCAAGCCTAGCAATGCCAATGAATTATTCGCCAACAAAGATGTTGACGGCGGATTGATCGGTGGTGCTTCATTAAAAGCCGAAGATTTCATCGGCATCATCAACGGTTTCTAAGAATAAGCTCTTTATTCTTTAACGATATTTTCAAAAACCATGGTTCTGAACGCAACAGAATCGTGGTTTTTTTTTTGCTTCCCTCAGAACTATTCCCCGTCCATTTAAGCGAAAATTGCCCTTCAAATTCACTTTTTTGAAGCTTCGTATCACTTAATTTGTAATTTAGTTGCGTAAAGCTGAATGAATTATACCCAACCAATAATTTAAAAAGGTCAAAGACCGGCTCAGCATTTACAGAATTGCTCAATAAATAAGGCAGGATGAAGTATCTGATTGTACTTGCATGTTTCACGATAACCCTTTCCTTTACAAGCTGTAACAATACAGCCCAAAGATCAGAGGAAGTGGCTTCCTATACTTACGAGGAAGAGAAAGTGGAAATGAACAATCAGTTAAAAGCCGCCATTCCGGCGTGGGTAAAAGAAGGAACCATCTGCTACGGGCTGGTCGTACAGATTGATCAGGAAAAGAATCCGGTGAAAGGCAGGCCTGTAAAAGCCAAAGTGGTGCAAATAGGCAAAGATGCTGTAAAAATGAAAGCGCTTGAAACGGTTAGCCTGGTCGAATTTGAAAGCTGCTCTAAAATGGGTATCAGCAAAGGCGAAATCTGGGATGAAAAGGAGGGGGATTTGTACCTTAGCAAGGAAGAAGCCATAGAAGCGCTCAAAAAAATGAAAATCTACAAGCTGGCAGAAGGAACAACAGCAAACTAGCGATGTATAGGGCATGAAACCTCGTAACGCCATGCTGACCTTCGGCTAACGGGATGACGACATAACATAATTAACTTGGCTAACACTAAACTCATAAATAAATCAGTCAGAATGAATTTACCTAACATTAACAACGACAACGGAGTGGTGGCGGTAAACACAAAAGCTGACGATAATGTCAAGCAGATTATTGCGATTACCCATACATACACAACGACTGGCATTGTGAATGTGGAGCAAGCGCTTTTAAGCGACTCGTTAAGCATTTTCTACTCTTCTAAGCAGACAGGCAAAGTGCTTTCCAAGTTTGATTTTTCAATTGAAATTGCACAGTCAAAACAAACCAATAAAGAAAATAAGTATTCAACCATATAGATGTGAACTATGAAGATCTTTACCTTACTGTTTTTTATTGCGGGGCTAAGTTTTCTGGCTGTGGGGCAAAACCCGGTATTTAACTGGGAGAAAACAGTGCTTAGCGAAAACCTCCTGAAAAGGATGGAAATAAACGGAAATAACGCCATTATTGCGGGTTACGACAATGCCTTCTTTAAATCAACCGACGGTGGAGCAAGCTGGGATACTCTAAATCTGATTCAGCCCGTATTCAATCTTTTTGACATAAGTGTAAAAGGAAATACCGGGTATTCAATTGCCCGATCAAAAATGCTTTACAATGCCAAACACGACGTTTACGCCGATGGCTTTATTATGAAAACAAGCGATGGTGGGACCACTTGGGCCGTAGTGGATGCACCTGTATTTGAACTGGCCAATAACCCGGCTCTAAGCCCGAACGATACACTTTGCTATGCCATCGACTATCAATCCATCGAAACGGTGAACGACACTGTTGCTTTTTGCGGTGTGAGATGGTTTTCGTACACCAATACCAACCGAGTTATACACAACGGAATTTTCAAAACCCAAGACGGAGGCTCTACCTGGACCAACATAAGTGGGGACATGGGAAGCAATGTAACATCGTGCATCACTTTTTGGGGCGATAACGGGTTTGCCGGAGGAAACAAACATTTGTTCAAATTATCAGCCAATGCAGATACTGTGATTAAATGTTTTGATAAGTTATCGGACAATGGACAAGGCTTTATCAATGACATCTCAATGGTCAGTGAAAATGAGATACACCTGGTTACATCCCGTGATAGCGTTTTTTATTCGACGGACGGAGGTATACATTTCACCAAATATCCCGGCATAAAAGGAGGACAGGACATCTTCAATGTAAATGACTCGACGATGGTGGTTAGTGGTATCTCCAACAATTCTTTTGTTTCGACCGACTCGGGACAATCATGGAAAAACCTAAACCTAAGCACGTCCATTTATGAGATTGTCGGAATAATGAGCGATTCACTGATTTTGCTGGCCAATTCGGCCATCTACAAGATTGCGATCAACGACCTTTTATCCGAGAATTATACGTTCTCTTCAGAAACACTCGGAAACGGAAATTTACAAAAAGCATATATTGCCAATGAAAATGAAATGACGGTGGTTGGCTACGAAGCAAGCTTTCTGAAAACAACCGATGGAGGAGTTAACTGGAATTCGGTTGAAATCCCACATATTCCGGCCATGGATCGTTTCTGCGAGAAAATTGATTTTAACGGACTAAGTATGGTAGGCGATAAAGGCTATGCAAGCTTTAACAAAATCAGGTTTGTAGATTATAAAACCAAAGACGACATTTATTGGTCCGGAGGCATTATTTACACCAAAGACAACTGGGAAACCTGGAACTTTCTCGACGTCTCCAAAATTGGTAAAAATAACCCCGAAGACATAAGCATGAATCCGAACCACACCAATTGCGGTGGAGTTAACACCGGGATGCTGAAATATACTTCAGATGATGTGCTACTGCTATACTGCGACTGGAATGATTACATTGCCGAAAGAGCCGAGCACGGGCGCATATTCAAAACAATGGATGGCGGAAAAAACTGGTTTCCTGTAAGTGACGATTTTTTAAAACTTTCTATTAATAGTTTACTTGTTCAGGGAGACACAATGTACATTGGGGGTTACAAAACCCTGCAAAAGTCGACCAATGCTGAAATAAAAACAGGTACCTCCATTATTGATTTTACCAACCTCTACCCTATTTTGGACGAAGGAGAAGACGATGCCATGTCGGTTAATTCGGTTTGGGCCGATAAAGACGAGCTCTTCGTAATCACAACAAGCGACAGCTGTTTTATGTCAACCAACGGGGGCTCCTCGTTTTCCGCATTTGGCGAGACAATAGGAAGCAACGATTTTTATCGTTTTGACAATAATTCAGTAATGTTACTTGGAAGCAGCACAAAATCCCGATTCACCAATAACATGACTGACTGGGTTGATTGTTCCCCGGGAGTAAACATTTACACTATAGGCGGCGTGTACAACGGTAAAATTTATGCCCTGGCTAAAGGCGATATTTATTCAACCAGCATCGAAGGTCTTGATATTAAAACCTCGGTTCCCATAACCCAGTTGAGAAAAGGCCTAAACGTTTATTATGGTTCACATTCGGTTCAGGTGGTTGCTGACAACGACGAAATTGAAAGATGTACCCTGTATTCCATCAATGGAAAAATGATATCGGTACACCAACCGAACAACCGTACTTACCGTTTCGACACGCGTAATTACCAACCCGGGATTTACATTGTACACTGTGTTGTTGGAGGAAGAGCCTTTTCCAATAAGGTCATTTTCAAATAAAAATGATATTTCCTGATTCTGCATACCTAAGTACAGGATCAGGAAAACTCAGACTTTATGCATATCAGCTATGTCAGGAAAGCGATTCATACTACTTTTTATTTTTTGGTTCGGCCTTTTTAACCTGGGGAATGTTTTTGCCCAGGAGAGGATTGCTGTTAACGGGAAAATAAGCGATGCAAAAACCGGAGATCCGGTAATGTATGCCAACATTGCTTTTCCGGAACTGGGCATTGGAACTTCTTCCAACGAAAACGGCGAATTCACCCTTCGGAATGTTCCGCCTGGCACCTATAATTTCACCGTAACTTATATTGGCTACCAGGAATACACCGTAAGTATGACGCTTCAAAACGACGTTGATCTAAAAGTCAGTTTAAAACAACAATCGCTCGGATTAAAAGAAGTGGTGGTAACCGCCGAAAACAACACCGGAGCAACCACTTCATCCTTAATCGGGAGCGAAGCTATTAACCATGTGCAGGCAACCAGCCTGAACGAAGTAATGCAGCTGATACCTGGGAACCTGGTTGTAAATCCCAACCTGAAAACTCCTGCAAGAATAAGTATCCGTGAAATTGGAACCGACATAAACAGTGCGCTCGGAACAGCCATTGTCGTTGACGGCATCCCATTTTCGAACGACGGAAATATGCAGCAAAGCATCCAGGGAGGTTTCTCTTCGGTGGCCGGAACTGGAATAGACCTCCGGCAAATAGCCGTCGATAACATCGAATCAATAACGGTAGATGTCGGCATCCCGTCGGCCGAACAGGGCAACCTTACTTCGGGGGCAGTTCACATAAAAACAAAAACGGGTGGCTCACCTTATCGCGTTAAGCTGCAAGCCGACCCGCATACCAAACAGGCCTACCTAGGAAAAGGCTATTTGCTTTCCGGCAACCAGGGGGTTATTAACATCGATGCCGGTTATACCGATTCTTACGGAGACCTGAACCGCCAAACCGATCGTTTCAAAAGAGTCAACACTTCGGCCAAGTACTCCAATACTTTCTTTCGGAATTCCACACCTCTGAACATCGAATGGAAGATGGATTTTACGAGCTCGCTCGATGGGAAAAAATGGGACCCGGATATGAAAGCCCGGGAAGAACATTTTGCAAAAGACAAAAACCTGAATTCCAAAATTTCTGCTTTGTGGTCGGTCAACAAAAGCCTTTTCAAAAGTCTTTCATTCGATTTGGGAGTAAGTAAAACCTGGCAGGAAGGCTACGAAAAAACGCTTGAAACAACTTCGACAGGAGCCAACTTTTTTGTTACCTCTTTGGTCGATGGTGAATTTCCGGTTGAGTACGGCCCTGCTACCTATTACTCGGAAGTGAATTACAACGGACGTCCGTTTGATATTTATTCGAAGCTCAAGGCAAAGTTTTACCACCAAACAGGGCGTTTAAGCAACAATGTTCTGCTTGGAACCGAATGGCGAACCACCGGCAACAACGGGGAAGGACGAACTTTTGACCCCACGCATCCTCCGGCAGGAGAAGGAACCCGCCCGCGGCCTTTTACTGATATCCCCTCGTTGCACCAACTTTCTATTTTTGCCGAAGATAAAATCGATCTGAAACTGGGAAAAACCGTTCTTCACATTATGGCCGGTATTCGCATGGACAACATTCAGCCCAAAGGTTTGCTGAAAACAAATGGCACTTTGGCTGTTGATCCGCGTCTGAATGTAAGTTACACACTCTTCAACAGAAACAGTTCGCACACCTTCCGAAATCTCACGCTTAGGGCGGGTTACGGACAAACCACCAAAGCTCCTACCCTCCTTCATTTATATCCCGACAAGCATTACAGCGACTACGTCAACTTTAACTACTACCCCGACCTTGCAGTAGCAACCACCAACGTGAAGGAAGACACGCGTAATCCGGAACTGAAAGCTTCTACCAGCGAAAAACTGGAAGCGGGAATCGACTTCCGGATCAACAATGTAAAAGCACGAATTACCGGTTTTTATGAAAAGCAGGAAGGTGGTTTTATCCTGGATCATAACTTTTTCCTGTTAATGTATCGTCAGTACGAACAAATTGCACCGGGACTTCATCCTTATTTTGTAAAAGGCCAAGGAGTTTATTACACTGCCCCGGACACGGAAACGCCGGTAGCAGTTCCTTATGAAATGAATGAAAAATTTTACAGCTACGGTATCTACCGGAATGCACAAAGCCGGAGGAAAAAAGGCATTGAGTACAACATTGATTTTGGCAGGATTGAAGCATTGCACACCTCCTTTGTTTTGAACGGCGCCTGGTTACAAACAGAATCGTACAAAACGGATGTACCTTACTGGAGCCAGCAACGTTACACCACTTATAACAACAACACCAGCACGCAGGAATCATTTGTGGTAAAATTCCCCAACCAGTACGGCTATGGGGTTGTTCAGGAACGACTTAACTCGAACCTCAGCATTATCACCCACATCCCGGAGATAAGGATGCTGGTAACCCTCACAACACAGGCAATATGGTACGAAAAAGACTGGAGAAAACGTTACGATGATTATCAATTATATTCGCTCAGCGATCTTCGCGACTACCTCGGACAGCCCAACCTGTTTCAAAACGAGCAAGAAGATGAATATTACTATTACCTGCCGGTAAGTTACCGGAACTACGACGACGTGGAGCACCCCTACCTGGTTGCGGACTTTCAGAATACCCTGGCACAGCAAGCCATCGAAAAAGAAAAACGTTACCGGTTTGCAGCCCGCACTCTTGATCCGCTTTTTGTTTTTAACATTAAAATTTCGAAAGAAATTGCACAACGTCTTAAATTATCCTTTTTTGCCAATAACTTTCTAAACATACGCCCCTGGGAACTTGATAAACGGGAAGGCACTTACCTTAGAAGAAATGCAGAACCTTATTTTGGAGCAGATATACAAATGCAATTTTAACAAACCTGACAAATGAAAAGAATAGTATTTATACTACTGATTGCCTTGATGGTGGCTTGTGAAAAGTACGACGAACCGACAACCTATAGTTTTACGGTAAAAGTATTTTATCCTGAAAACGTTGAAAGCGGAGGCCCTGTTGCCAATACCGATATATTGGTTCGAAACACGCAAACAGGCCGCGAATTTATGGCAACAACCAATGCCAGTGGAGTGGCCGTTTTTGATGTAAGGGGAGGAAATTACGATCTGGTGATCTCGTTCCAGGAAAAACACCAAATAGAGCTGGATGGCTACCCAAGTATGAAAATGCTTTTGTTCAGCGGGAGCCTCACCGGGCAACAGATTATGGAGAACGGAATTCAGTTAAAAATAAACACCGAATACGTGATTGAATCAGAAGGCTTTGTAATAAAAGAACTCTATTCATCGGGTAGCAGAACTCCGGAAGGAGCTGTTTACAGCGCCGATAAGTTTGTTGAAATTTATAACAACAGCGACAAAGTGCTCTACTCTGATGGCTTGTGTTTCGGGGCTGTTCGTTATACCAGAACGTACGAGCCTACTCCCTGGGTAGATGCAAACGGCAATCTTATGCCCCGTATTCCCCTGTGGAGTTTTGTCCCCATTGTTCCCGGATCAGGACAGGAACATCCGGTTCAGCCCGGAGAGTCTTTTATCATTGCTTTATCGGGACTGAATCACCGCGACGATCCAAACGGAAACTCAAACTCGGTGGACCTTTCGGGTGCTGCGTGGGAAATGTATGTAGAAAACGGCAAATACGCAGATGTTCCATCAGTCCCCAATCTGCTAATGCAAAGAATCACGGCAGGCACCACCATGCTGATGGATACACGGGGAATGATCTGCATTCTGTTCAGACTGCCTTCTGATGAATATGAAAATATTTTTACAAATCCCGACAACTTTATGACAGAGCCGGGAGGATCAATGAATTGCTTCATGGTTCCATACGGCTGGATCATTGACGGTATTGAAAACCCGCAATTAAATGAGACTGTTTACAAACGATTGCCCAACAGCATTGATGTGGGCTACATTCAAACCAGAGGTGGATACGAAGGGGTATCTATCAGACGAAAAGTAAAAGAAGTGATCAACGGGCGAACCGTTTACCAGGATACCAACAACTCAAGCAACGATTTTCTCACCAACCAGGTGCCAACACCGGGAGTGATCGCACAACAATAATGAAAGGACACCGCAAAATACCGCTCTTTTTTATGGCTCTGGTCATGAGTTTTCAGACTTTGGCACAGAAGCAGGATTCGTTGCGAAATTCTTTGTCATCAGAAAAAATACTGCTTTTGAATACGCTTTGGTCGGAGTCGGGCAATGCGGCCGGTTTGCAATCTTTCGACATACAGCACCGCTTAGGCACAGCACGTCTTTTGTATCAGCACGAGAACGGCGATTATCATCGCTTCCAGGAAGGGGAAAAACAAAACCAGTATGGATTTCAGACCTACGGTTACCAGAAACTCAACAACTGGAAATTTTACGGGGCGTTTTCGTATTACAGCCAGGAAGAGAAAAAAGTAAAATGGGTAGATGTACTGAATCCTTATGACGACAACCCCTATACTTTGGGAGATGGAACCGGAGGTACCTATCGCAAAGAATTTTTTGACATGCAGGTGCGCGGTGCCTTAAAGTTAAGTTCGCTGATCGATCTGGGTTTTGATGTAAAGTACCAAACAGGAGTTGGAGCCCGCAGAAAAGATCCAAGGCCAACCAACAAAGCAACCGAGTTCGACTTTAAACCGGGGATCGTTTTCAGCCCCGGAAAGTTCATGGCGGGTTTAAACCTTCATCTTCAAACTGCCAAAGAAGACATTTCACTGAAAACGCTCAGCGATTCTACCTATAATTTCTTTCATTTCAGAGGAATGGGTGTGTACTCCGCCACCACCGAAATGGACGACCGAAGCAACCAATCCACTCTTTTGGGGGCAGGCCTTCAATTGGGATGGAAAGGAGATCGCTTGTCAAACCTCACCGAAATCTCTTTCTTTCAAAAAGAAACCGACATAAAACGCGGCAAACTGTCGCCCATTCAACTGGTGTTGCTCGAGAAATTCCAAACCGATGCAGCATCCACTTTTATCCTGCGCAACACTAACGGAAGTATTCATAAACTCAAATTGTACTTTACGGATAAACACATTTACGGACACGAGCCGGTAATGGAACCCAAAGCCACGCAGGAAAAATTTCAGTGGGAAACCATTGCCAAATACGTTCTGTACTGGCACCGGGAAGATAATTTCGGATTTGATTATTCGTGGTACACGTTTCAAGACAGGGATCACATAAATTGGGGAGTGAAAGCCAGTGCCATGATCACAGGCTCGGAAACCTCTTATTACTTTGTTCCGGAGAAAAACAAACAGAAACTTAACCAGTATAAAATCAATGCGGCCATCGAGAAAGAGATTAGCACAAACGTGGCCGATATTATTCTTTCAGCCAACGGAGCCTACCGAAAAGGATTTAACAGTCGGTTGAACCTGGTTAGCGACCCGGCTTTGCTGGAAACGACGCATACTGCAATGGTACAACACGATTTCGATTTTTGGAACAAAGGAATGACAGAGCTGGGTGGAAAAATACAGCTGGCAAGAAGAGTAAAAATGTACGAACACAGAGTACAGCTCTATACAGGTATCGATTATACAAAACGCTTCTCGCAAATGACTGGCGATCCAGAGAAGAACAGTACAAGCATACAAGTAGGAATCAACTTTTAACGAAACATGACTTCATACGCGATAGAATGCAATAATCTCACCCACTATTACGGGAAAAAAATGGTTTATGAGAACCTGAATTTCCGGGTAGAAGACGGAAGCATACTGGGGCTACTGGGGAAAAACGGAGCGGGCAAAACCACCACCATCAATATTTTGAATGGTTTTTTACAGCCCCGCAGCGGCGAGTGCCTCATCTATGGCGAGAATACGCAACACCTTACACCGCAAAACAAGGCACGTATTGGTTTTCTGATCGAAGGCCACGTTCAATATACTTTTATGAACATTCACCAGATCGAAAAATTCTATGCCCGTGTTTACCGGCAATGGAATCCGGAGCCGTACTGGGAGTTGATGTCGAAACTAAAAGTTACCTCGCGGCAAAAAATTTCGACCATGTCGTGCGGACAGCGGTCACAGGTAGCTCTCGGACTGATTTTGGCGCAAGACCCCGATCTGCTGATTCTCGACGACTTCTCGATGGGGCTTGATCCGGGTTACCGGCGGCTGTTTATCGATTACCTGCGCGAATATGCCAAAGCCAAAAAGAAAACCATTTTCACCACTTCGCACATTATCCAGGACATGGAGCGCCTGATCGACGATGTGCTGATTATGGATTACAACTGCGTGCTGGCACAACAAAACGTAAACGATTTTATGCGCTCCTTCAAACAGTTTTACCTCGAAGTGGAAGATCCGTCCATCGACCTGAAAAAGGAGGATTTTGTGGTGAACGTCGAAAAAGTACACAACAAGGTGGAGATTTACACCTACGAATCGGAAGAGTTTGTGAAGAAGTTTCTGGAGAAAAATGGCATTGAACACCGTGCCTTTCAACAGGTGGAAATGGGACTGGAAGATGCCTTTATTGGTTTAACCGGAAAGTATTAGGAATATGTGGAAAGCAATGATATACAAAGAGTGGCTAAAAATCAGGTGGTTTACCATCCTTTATGCTCTGTTGGGCATGTTGGCAGTGGGCTATCTTTTTTTGAAAGTGCAACACGACACCACCTTTAACCAGCCCAATAACTACTGGAATCTTATTCTTTTTAAAGGTCTTAAATTTTTCAGCCCCCTAAAATTTATCCCCCTGGCAGGCGGCTTACTGGTAGCTGTAGCCCAGTATTTCCCCGAAACGGTGAACAAACGCATAAAACTTACTTTTCATCTGCCGTTTAACGAAAACAAAGTTCTGCTGTGCATGATGGGCTTTGGCTCGTGTTGCCTGCTGGCGGTGTACCTCATTTTAATAACACTCTTTTCAGGAATTGCCGCGTTTTATTTCCCTTCCAACATTATTCTTCCGGCACTGGTTTCGCTTATTCCCTGGTTTCTGGCGGGTTTTTCCACCTACTACCTGGTGGCGCTGATCGTTCTGGAACCGGTTTGGAAATTCCGTTTTCTGTACTTGCTGGTGGCTGCCACATTTATTCCGTTGTTTTTTATTAACGGTTCCACCGCAGCCTACCAGCCGGTCAACATTACGCTGGCTGTTCTTACTGTTTTATTAAGTATTTCATTGTTGTTCTCGGGTTACCGGTTTAGAAAAGGAGAAATGTAAAATGGTAAAACTTAGCCGATACATATTAATACTTATTGCCATTACCGGGTTGGCAATTGCCCTTCCGAAACTTTACTGGATAGCCTTTGCCCAGCCCATAAAAAGCCCGTTTGTCCAGTACAGTGCAGTCGACCATGATTTCATGATCCTTCGCAACGAAGGGGAGACAGTTTTTACCAACACAAAAGGGGAAACATTCACACGCGAAGAGTACGAAGCCCGGCTTCCGTTTGTGTATACGCGACAGCTACTCATGAATCAGACTTTACCCGATTCGCTGAACGGAGAAGAGATGGATCCGCACCAAATCAGTAAGTACCGTTCCATTTTCAGACTAAAACCGGAAGACATTCGCGCTCCCCAGCCCTCGCTGTTCCCTTTGTTTGAGTCGCAATCGGGCCGCGTAAATCTTGAAATGCCCGAAGATTTTTTCCGCATCACCTGGCGGATGGAGTTTATCAATGCCCAAACCAACCAAATTAACGAAGAGAAAAGCCGCATGTTTTCAGCCGTTTTGTACAAACGCGGCTTTCAGTTTCCGGCCACCTCCATCAACGGCATTCCCACTACGCTCAAATCGTGCGACGAAGGTTACCTGGTGGTCGATTCGGCCAATCAGCTCTTTCATATAAAAATGGTGGAAGGAAAACCTTTTGTCCGACAGGTTGATTTACCCGAAGGACTGAAGTTCAAAACCGTTCAGTGTACCGACAACAGCGACAAACTTTATTATGCCTACCTTTTTTCGGAAGATAAGCACCTGTACATGCTAACACAGTACGACTACCTGCTGGAACGTTTCCCGGTGGATAACATTGACCCCGAAAAGCACGAAATACGCATATACGGCGATCTGCTGAATTTCAATGTCAGTGTTTTGGGCGAAGGCTTTGTCCGCTCGCATATTTTCGACCGCAACCTGAATCCGGTGGATGAATATTCAGAAAACTGGCCGGTTCAAAGCCAACGAAAAGAAGGGAAAATAGCCGCTGCTCTATTCCCTGTTCAACTAAGCATGACCGATCCCAACTCCGAATTTATCAACTTTTATTTTCAACCAAGTACTACTTATTATTGCTTTGCAGCAAGCCTTCTGCTTGCCTTTGTTCAGTTTATCCTTATCCGGAAAAGAAAACAAAAATTACTCAATCAGTTACCCGATATCCTGATTATCTGTCTAACAGGAATTGTTGGTTTTTTGGCAGTAAATTTCTTCCCCAACAAATTTTTCAGCTAGAAGGAAAAAGATAAATAGAAGCAGCCATTCGATACACGGATGGCTGTTTTTTTTATACCTTCACAAAAAAAATTTCCCATGGACTACAAAAAAGTAAGCATCGAAATAACCCCCTTCCAGGAATGGCTTCGCGAAGTGTTGACAGCGCAGCTTGCCGACATTGGGTTTGATAGTTTTGTGGATTCAGAAATGGGATTCGACGCTTATATTCCGGCTTCGGAATACCACAAAGGAGAATTGAACGAGGTACTGAACGAGTTCTCCGAAGACTTTTGTTTTGATGTAAAATCGGAACTGATTGAGGACCAGAACTGGAACGAAGAATGGGAGAAAAATTATTTTAAACCGCTGGTAATTGCCAACGAATGCGTGGTCAGGGCTCCTTTTCATACCGATTACCCAAAGCTGAAATACGAGATTGTGATTGAGCCCAACATGGCTTTCGGAACCGGAAACCACGAAACTACTTCGCTGGTGCTGGAGTCGATACTTCAGAACGATATGTCAGGAAAATCGGTGCTCGATATGGGTTGCGGAACAGGAATACTCGGCATTATGGCTTCGATGAAAGGTGCGGATAAAATCACTGCCATCGACATCGACAAGTGGTCGTACGAAGGGAGCCAGGAAAATGCAAAACTCAACAACATCCAAAACCTCGCTGTAAAGCTGGGCGACGCCAAACTGCTGAACGATGAGTCTTACGATGTGATTTTTGCCAATATCCAACGCAATGTATTGCTCAACGACCTGCCCGCCTACAACCACGTTCTGAACAACGGCGGAATCCTGATCATGAGTGGTTTTTACAAAGAGGATATTCCGGCCATCAAAACAAAAGCCGAAAGTTTGGGCTTGAAAGATGCCGGGTTCAAAGAAAAAAACAACTGGGTAGCTTATTCATTTAAAAAGTAGGAGCCACTTCGTCTCTTGGAATTTGCCAAACTTCCAGGTCGCGTATTTCCTTCCCTTCAATTGTAAAACGCACAGCGGTGCACACTTTGTGAAAGCCTTTGTAGCCGGCAGCCCCGGGGTTTATGTGCAAGAAATTATATTTCTGATCGTAAATCACTTTCAGAATGTGTGAGTGCCCGCTGATGAACAGATCGGGTGAGTTGGTAAAAATATCCGGCTTTACATAGCGTTCGTAGCGCCCCGGGTAACCACCAATGTGTGTCATCCAAACATCTACCTGTTCGCACTTAAAGCGCTGATGCATGGGGTGAACAATCCGAACATCCTGTCCATCGATGTTGCCGTAAACGGCTTTTAAGGGTTTAAAGGCCGCCAGCCGGTCGGCAGTTTGAATGTTGCCAATATCGCCTGCGTGCCAAATCTCGTCCACCTTTTCAAAAAAAGTAAAAATCCGGTCGTGGATAAATCCGTGTGTGTCTGATAAAAGTCCGATGCGCCTCATTTCTGTATTTTCTATTGCGATAAATTAAGTTAAATTTGTTTGAACCAAAATCAAATAACCAAAAATAATAAGCATGATTTCAATAGTAGCCAAATTTACGGTAAAGCAGGGAAAAGAAACAGAGTTCCTGAAATTGATTAACGAATTGGGAGAAGCGTCGAGAGCGGAAGCCGGATGCCTTGAATACATCTTGCATAAAGATGTTAAAAACGCCAATATCTATTGTTTAATTGAAAAATGGAAAGACCAGGAAGCCGTAGATTTCCACAACAACACGCCTCATTTTACCGGAATTGTCCCCAAAATAGTAGAACTTGCCGGGGCTGAAATTGATGTTTACACAAGTCTTTAAGAGTGTAAGCGAACCGCGCCACCGAGTTTTACGTAAAACTTCCATCTTAAAATAGCAAAATGAAACAGGTAGTGATAGTTCGACACGGAAAAGCCGTACCGTACGGTTACGACGACGATTTCAACCGCGACCTTCAGGATCGGGGCAAAAGCGATGCGGCACTGGTGAGTTCCGAATTAAACCAGCGAAAAGTTGCACCCGACCTGATGATATCGAGCCCGGCCAAAAGAGCGCTTAAAACCGCGCGTATTTTTGCTGACAACCTGGGCTTCAGCCAAAATAAAATTCAGGAAGTGGAAGATATTTACGATGGACTTACAACCGGTGAGTTTGTCGACCTTATCCGGGAATTGCCCGAAAATGCAGACACGGTTTTCTTTTTCGGGCATAATCCGGGTTTTTATTACTACGTAGCCAACCTGTTGCAATCGTTTCACGGCGACATGCCTACCACCTCCACCGTCGGAATTAATTTCGAAGTGGATGACTGGAAAGAAGTAAATGCACGTACCGGTTCGCTGGCGTTTCATTTGGTTCCGCGGATGTTAAAATAATGCCATTGGAATGTATGATTGCTGAACATTAACAATGGGCAATACGACAAAGTCTAAACTAAATTAACAGAATACATCCAACGTTAAATATGATTCTTTTCGGCCGTTCTCCAAAGCCTCTTAATCCACCAATTATCAACATATTGAATCCTCTCTTATCCTTGCAGGATGTTAACTTTTTGTGTTTCATCAAACCGAAACGTATTTAAAATGTTGATGAATGTGAAAACAGTTACAAACAATTAATACTACAACATGGATGCATTTATGGCTGCCCGCATGCAAATGGGGGTTTCGCTTGGATTTCATATCATTTTTGCCTGTATTGGCATGGTGATGCCCTGGTTTATGTTTGTGGCCGAATGGAAATGGCTGCGAACCAATAACCCGGTTTATCTCGATCTGGCCAAGGCCTGGTCGAAAGGAGTGGCAATTTTCTTTGCCGTTGGTGCCGTTTCGGGTACCGTTCTATCGTTTGAACTGGGCATGCTTTGGCCCGGCTTTATGGAGCACGCCGGCCCCATTTTCGGGATGCCTTTCTCGTGGGAAGGAACCGCCTTTTTTGTGGAAGCCATTGCACTGGGCTTGTTCCTTTACGGATGGAAACGCCTGAATAAATGGGTACACCTTTACACAGGCCTGATAGTAGGAATCGCCGGAGTACTTTCAGGAATTTTTGTAGTGGCCGCCAATGGCTGGATGAATGCTCCTTCCGGCTTCGATTGGATAGATGGAAAAGCCTATAATATCGACCCAGTAAAAGCAATGTTTAACAAAGCCTGGTTCTCGCAGGCGCATCACATGACCATTGCTGCCTTCTCGGCCACAGGCTTTGCCGTAGCGGGCGTACATGCCATTCTTTATTTGAAAAACAAACTGGAGATTCATGCAAAAGCCATTACCATTGCATTGACCTTTGCTTCAGCGGCAGCAATTCTGCAGCCCATAAGTGGCGACCTGGCAGCAAAAAATGTGGCCAAACTGCAACCCGCCAAGCTGGCTGCTTTTGAGTCTCATTTCGAAACCCAGGAACGCGCACCGCTTATTATTGGCGGAATACCCGATGTAGAAAATGAAACCGTAAAATACGCCATCAAACTTCCGGGCTTCCTGAGCTTTCTGGCACATGGCGATTTCAATGCCGAAGTAAAAGGTTTGGACCAGTTCCCAAAAGATGAATGGCCACCCATTCCGATCACGCATTATTCGTTTCAGATTATGGTGGGCATCGGCATGTTTCTAATGCTGATTGCGGCAATTTTCCTGGCCGCTACCTTCAAATACAAACACTGGCTGGAAAAGAAATGGTGGCTGAGAATGTTGTTTATTGCCACGCCTCTGGGCTTCATTGCCGTAGAAGCCGGCTGGATTGTTACCGAAGTGGGCCGTCAACCCTGGATCATTTACGGCATTATGAAAACAAAGGACTCGCTCACACCCATGCCGGGAATCCAATATACTTTTTACACCATATCAGTGGTTTACCTCATCCTGAGCTTTGTGGTTATCTGGCTTCTGAGCAGGCAAATCAAAGTATTACAAGCTAAATACATGTCCAATGGTTGAAATAAATTTCCTGATAATGGTCATCAGCCTCTTTTTGTACGTGCTGCTCGGAGGGGCCGATTTTGGAGGTGGAATTCTTGAATTATTTACCCGCGGGAAAGCGGCCAAAATTGTCACCAAAGCGATCGCCCCGGTTTGGGAGGCCAACCACATGTGGCTGATCCTGGTGGTGGTAATCCTTTTTGTTGGATTTCCAACGGTTTACTCCACGGTTCTGACGGCTTTGCATATTCCGGTTTTGCTTGTGCTGCTGGGCATCATCATGCGCGGATCGGCTTTTACCTTCAGGCATTACGACATTGATGAGAAGCGCCCGATGAAAATCTATTCAGCCATCTTTCAGTATTCCAGTCTTGTTACTACCTTCTTTTTAGGTGTTACGCTGGGCGGAATTATTCTGGGCGAAATCACTGTCGATTACCGCGAAGGCTTTTTCGAGGTGTACATTCACCCCTGGTTGAATCTCTTCTCAATGAGCATGGGCTTGTTCCTGGTTTTGCTGTTCGCATTTCTGGCCGGCATTTTTACCGTAAGCGAAATAAAAGACCAAGAGTACGTGCAGTATTTTGCCAAAGTGACCAAACGCCTGCTGTTGGGATTGGTACTCACCGGAGCCTTGGTTTTTATCACCGCCGAACTCGAAGGCCATCCTTTGCTGATGGAATTTATCCAGTCGCCGGTAAGTATTGCAGCCATTGTGCTGGCAACACTCGCCCTACCCTTTTTGTGGAAATACCTGAACAACCCGAACCGGTTGATGCTTCGGCTGATCGGGGGTTTTCAAACCACCATGATCGTGATTGGTTGGTTTGCCATACAATTTCCAATTATTGTAAACATCAAAGACGCACCGGATATCACCCTGCAAAATGCCGGGGCACCCTACAAAGTTCAGTTGTATCTGCTGATCGCACTCGTGGTAGGTGTTATAATTATCCTTCCGTCGGTTGCTTACCTTTACAAGGTTTTCAAATTCGAAGAAAAGTCGGTCAGGGAAAATGAATAAACCACCAAACATTGGCAATCACAGGTTTTTACACAATTCAAGTTTGGTTAACTGGAAAATAAATCCGGCGGGCTGAAGCTCGAATGCCGGCAAAAGTAAGCAATAAGCATGATTTGATTACTTTTGTGTAAATCACAAATCGAAACAAAATGCAGCTTTTTTACATCCCGGAAATAACAGGAAACACAGTCACACTTGATGCCGATGAATCGAAACATGCGGTAAAAGTACTGCGATTAATCAGCGGCGACCAAATACAGATTGTGGACGGGAAGGGTGGTTTTTACCGGGCTGAAATACTGGATGCCCACCCCAAAAGCTGCAGCCTTTCGATTCTGGAAACCCATAAAGAATTTGAAAAGCGCGACTTTAGCCTGCACCTGGCCATTGCCCCAACCAAAAACATCGACCGTTTTGAATGGTCTCTGGAGAAATGCACTGAAATAGGCATTGATACGATTACTCCCTTGCTTTCGGCGCATTCAGAACGAAAAATCATCAAACCCGAACGGCTGGAAAAGATCCTTGTTTCAGCCATGAAGCAATCGGTCAAAGCATACCTTCCGAAGCTCAACGAACTCACCCGTTTTGAAGACTTGGTCAGCGCTGATTTTCAGGGAGAAAAATACATTGCCCACTGTAACGACGGAGAAAAACCACATTTACAGAAACAAGTTTCAATGGGAAAAGATGTTCTGATACTGATTGGCCCCGAAGGTGATTTCAGCCCCGAAGAAGTTGAACAGGCCAAAGCTGCAGGCTTCACCGAAATTTCGCTCGGGAAAGCCCGGCTGCGTACCGAAACCGCCGGCGTGGTGGCCTGCCACATCGTAAACCTGGCCAACGAATAAAGCCGCAAGCCTGAACATTGAACGAAAGAATTTCGTTTCAGAAAGATTAAAACAGAAATTACCATGAAGACAACGAGAATGATGACTGCTTTTATTCTATTTATTTTTGTTCAGGCAGCGGCATCCGCACAATCGAACCAGCTAAAATGGCTCGATCTGGAGCTGACAAATTATGACTACCCCTATCCGGTTGAATACCTTCGGTTAAATGTGCAATTGCAAAACCTGAAAATGGCTTACATGGATGTTAAACCCGACAATTACAACGGAAAAAACATCGTACTTCTTCACGGAAAAAATTTTAACGGGGCTTACTGGAAAACCACAATCGAAGCTTTGACAAAAGAAGGTTTCAGGGTGATTGTGCCCGACCAGGTTGGCTTTGGGAAATCGTCGAAACCCGAGCATTTTCATTATACATTTCAGCAATTGGCAATCAATACAAAAATGCTGCTGTATTATCTTCAGGTTACAAAAACCGCCGTTTTGGGGCACTCCATGGGCGGAATGCTGGCCACCCGCTTTGCGTTGATGTTTCCGGAAACAACCGAAAAACTGGTTCTTGAAAACCCAATCGGGCTGGAAGACTGGAAACTGGTTGCTCCTTACAAACCGGTGGAATGGTGGTACGAAAACGAGCTTAAAAAAAGCTATCAGCAAATAAAGGATTACCAGCTGGCAAGTTATTACGACGGAAAATGGAGCCCCGATTACGATGAATGGGTAAACCTTTTGGCCGGATGGACATTAAATTCGGATTACCCGCGTATTGCCTGGAATGCGGCGCTAACCTACGATATGATTTTTACGCAACCGGTATTGTACGAATTTCCGCAGGTACAGGTGCCTACCCTGCTGATTATCGGAACCCGCGACCGGACGGCACTGGGAAAAGGACTGGTTTCGGAAGAAGTCAGGGAAAAAATGGGATTGTACGAAGAACTTGGGAAAAAAACACAGGCAGCCATCCCCCACTCTGAATTAGTAGAGATTCCGAATATTGGTCATCTGCCGCACATTGAAAGCTTTGATCAATTCATCACTCCCTTAACAAAATTCCTGAAAAAATAGCCCCATAAATCCTCTTTCCATCCGAATTCTGCCGCCTCTTTTGGGGCAATGTTAGCAGTATGTAACCAAAGCTGAAATACCCGGTGTTTTGACAATTAAATTTTTATTCCCCTTTATATTGGATAGCTTTGCCCAAAATTTTGGAGATGGATTGTACGATTGTTCAAAAGGATATTGAGGAGATTAAGCCAAGCAACATTCTCTCTCAAACACCTTTCTGGGGAAGATTAAAGGATAAGCAAGGCTTTCAACCCAAAGGATTTGAAATTTCAGTGTCAAAGGATACACTTTTCAGCCATGGCGATGTGCTGGGAAGTGAGAGCGATGATCTTTTGGTGCTCATCAAATACATCGATGCCACTCATTGTTTTGCCTATGTTCCGTACGGTCCGGAGTTGGAGCCGGAGTTCGAAAACCAGGGTGTTTTTCTGGAACAACTGTCGGAAACCATCAAGCCTTACCTTCCGCACAACTGTATTTTCATCCGCTACGATCTGGCCTGGCAAAACCAGTGGTCGGCCGATGACGATTATTTTGATGCCCATGGAAACTGGACCGGGCCACCCGACGAGCAGGTTCAGGAGTTCAGGGTTAATTATAAAACCATTAACTGGAGACTGAAAAAAAGCCCGAGCGACATTCTCCCCAAGAATACGTTTTTCCTGGATCTCACCCAGCAGGAAGATACACTTTTGTCGAACATGCGTTACAACACCCGCTACAATGTAAAACGGGCGCTGAACCAGGGCATCAGAATTCAGGAATACGGCGTCGAACACATCAGCGAATGGTACCGTTTGTATTACGATACAGCGGTTCGGCACAACCTGCCTTTGCAAAACGAACAGTATTTTCTGAGCATCCTTAAAAAACAGGATAATAACAAAAAAGGGGTGAAGGTAAAAATGCTAATGGCCGACTGGAAAGGAGAATACATGGCCTCTATGTTTTTGGCGCTGTCGCACAAGCGCGGCACCTATCTTTACGGAGCTTCAGCCACCAATAAGCAAAACATTATGGCCAGCTATGCCCTGCAGTGGGAGTCCATAAAAATGGCGAAGAACTGGGGCTGTTCCGAGTACGATATGTTTGGCTCGGCTCCCAACATCAACCAGAGCCATCCTTTGCACGGAATTCATATTTACAAGAAAGGTTTCGGCGGCAATTTGTATCACCGAATGGGTTGCTGGGATTATCCTTATTCCCAAAAACACTACGATTTATTCATCGTCCAGGAACTTTGTAACTGATGGGTAGAGGCACGAGAAACACCTCTCCACATCTTTTAAAAATTGAAGGAATAGTTTTGGGTTTCAGATTCGTGTTGTATTTTTCGGAAAATTTAAGACATGCGGTTTCAACTGGTAATTTGGATTATTTTTCTGGCAGCGGCTGTAAATGCGCAAAACAGCGGTGTAAAAATCGCTTTGCTGAAATACAACGGAGGTGGCGACTGGTATTCTGATCCGACCGCACTCCCAAACCTGATCGAATATTGCAACCGCACGATAAACACCAACATTCAAACTGAACCATCTACCATTGAAGTGGGCAGTCCTGAGATTTTTAATTTCCCGTTTGTAGGCTTAACCGGGCACGGCAATATTATTTTCTCGGAAAGCGATGCCACAAACCTGCGCCACTACCTCGAAGGCGGCGGCTTTTTATATGCTGACGACAATTACGGGATGGATGAATATTTTCGCAGGGAAATGAAAAAAGTTTTCCCTGAAAAAGAGCTGGTTGAATTACCACCTTCGCATCCGGTTTTTCACCAGAAGTTTGATTTTCCCAACGGAATTCCCAAAATCCACGAACACGATGGGAAACCTGCGCAGGCCTTTGGAATTTTTATTGAAGACCGCCTCGTTTGTTTGTATACCTACGAATGTGACTTGGGCGATGGCTGGGAAGACGAAGCCGTACACAACGATCCGCCCGAACTCCGCGAGAAAGCACTTCAAATGGGTGCCAACATCATTTCATTTGTGTTTAATCAGTAGTAGAAGAAATGCGTGAATGCTGAAATGCATAAATACTGAAAACAACTGCAAATAATACACTTGCAATAAGATAATAAAACGGAAAGAATACCAAAAACCGCGATTCAGCACAAATTGAATAAGCTAAAGCCTGCAGCTATTTTATGCCCAATTAGCTTACATATTGAGATAAATAATCATTAAAGCATTAACGCATTCAAGCATTTTAGCATTAATTATGAAGATACTAGCCATAAACGGAAGCCCACGGAAAAACGGAAACACTGCACTTTTGATCCATGAGATGTTCAAAATTTTTGAAGCGGAAGGTTTTCAAACCGACTTGGTACAATTGGGGAACAAACCTGTGCATGGCTGCACCGCTTGTGCCAAATGCAAAGAAGAGCAAGACGGACGGTGCCACATCAAAAACGATCACCTGAACTTGTGCATCGGGAAAATGCTGGAAGCAGATGGGATCATCATCGGATCGCCGGTGTATTTTGCCGATGTCACCACCGAAATTAAAGCTTTGATTGACGTAGCCGGATATGCAACCCGTGCAAGTGGCCATCTTCTGAAAAGAAAAGTGGGAGCCGGTGTTATCGCGGTCCGTCGCGGCGGAGCACTTCATGCCTTTGAAACGATCAACAACTTTTTCTTGATCAACCAAATGATCGTTCCGGGATCGAGTTACTGGAACTTTGCCATCGGGCGTAATCCGGGAGATGTGCTAAACGATGACGAAGGTATGCAAACCATTCGCACCCTGGCCGACAACATGGTCTGGCTCCTCAATCAACTAAAAAAGTAGGTTTTATTTGGTTACTACCACCAAAAACTTCGAAGCGTTCCAGAAAATATTCTGGTTGTCAACAAACAAGGTGTCGGCTGTTTTTTCACCCGAAATATGAAACGATCCCGCCGGATGAACCGTGATCACCTCTGCTTTTTTGGTATTTAACGGGATATAGGCAAAGTCGCGAATATCAACCGCGGTAAATACTTCTTTGTTGAAATCTTCTTTTACAACCGATGTACGGCCAATTCCCAGGAAACCGCCGCTCCGGTCAACCACACCACTTTCCTCCAGTTCCTTGCGGCTGCCAATTACATAAAAAGCCTTGTTGAGCTCATGCACCTGTCTGTCAATGGTATTCGATTTCTCCTGGCTTTCCGATTCCATCACCGCAATCTTCTCATTCAGCTGAATCACGTCGCGGCTTAGGTTCTGAACGTCGGTATTCAAACGCGCAATTTCTGCATCCTTTTCGTCTACCTGCTTTTGCAAACTGCTTACCAGCCGTTCAAGCTCGGCAATGGTCGAATTCAGCTTTCCAACTTTGTAGTTCGCGTTGTTCAGCTTTTTTTGCAAGGCAGCCAACTGCTCCTTGTTCTTTTGCAACATCTCATTCAGCAGCGCCACATCATCCAGTATCGCCTGTTTCTGGCTGTAGCTCATCTCACGTTGTCCGCTTGATTTCACGGTCACCAACTTTTCCATCGTTTTAATGGAATCGAGCGTGGCCATTATCTCGTTGAAATCTTCGAGATAGCCTGTCACTGCGGAATCCTTTAGCTCGGCCTCCCGCGTAATGCTGTCTCTTTCCTGGGTAAGTTTTGATACATCCTTTTTATAATTCTGGCAGGAAACTGCTACTGTTACCAAGATCACTGCAATAAATAACCTGTTCATACCTTTCTGATTTTTATTACGCTATATTAACGAATTTCGCGTTCATAATGATACGTTACCTGCCAGAAGTTTTACAATGAAAGCAAAACGTGAAAACGGAACGCTGGGAGCATTGATTTTGACAGATAATCACGAATAAAACAGCGAAAAACAGTAGTATCTGAGTTATCGGTGTTCTATTTGGTTTAAATTATCTCTTTTGCTTTTCTGATAGCTTCGTCGAAATAATACAACTGTATTTTCTCGTTGATTTTTGGCAGGTAAAAAAAGGCCATCCGTCAATTGACGGATGGCCTTGCTATAATATACTATATAGTCTAATTGAGTCTTACTTATTTTGCTCGAATTTCAGCGTTTCGGTAGTAAGGTCGCAAACCTCGGTTGGTCCAAAATACTGGATCGGGCCCGGGTAAACAAAGTCGGTATTGTAAGCCCACTCTCCTCTTTTCGATACAAAGTATTTGAACGGAGCGCCTTCCAATTCAACCAAAGCTTTTTGAATCACCGGTTTCATATGACCGTGACGTTTTTCCATGTTCATCATCATGGTTACAGGCACACCACCGGCAATCCATTTATCGGCCGGAGCAGTCGTATTTCTTACCGATGACATATAACCGGTTTTTCCGGCAGCCACCAAAACAGAAGCTGTGTAACCCAAAGAATAGCAGTAGTCGGCATCGAAATTCGACGGAGCAGCACAACGTCCTTCGTAACCGAAGAAGTGGTATTGTGTTCCGAATTTACCAACGTATTCTCCGTTTGCTTTCATTTCATCCAAACGGGTGCTAACCATTTCGCCCAGTAACTTTTCAGTTTCAATCAATGAAACCTGAACGTTTCCGTGCGGGTCGCGATCAAGTGTCAACTGGGTAGCAATACCATCAGGCAACGAACGGAATACGCTCGAAGAAATTTCAGTCAGGTGCGTAGCAACCCACTCGTTACGGTGGCTTTTACGCAACATTTTGAATTCCTTTTCTGAATCAGTGCCTTCAGCTAGCAGGTCGTTCAATTCCGAAATCAGCACTTTCATTTCAGGAATGAACTCAACCAAACCTTCAGGAATTAGCGCTACACCAAAATTATCACCGTTGTCGGCACGTTTGGCAACCACTTTTGCCATGTAATCAACCACTTCGCCCAAAGTCAGTTTTTTATCGGCAATTTCTTCTGAAATAAGCGTAATGTTGGGTTGTGTTTTTAACGCACATTCCAAACCGATATGCGAAGCTGAACGCCCCATCAGTTTAATAAAGTGCCAGTATTTTTTAGCAGAATTGGCATCACGCTGGATGTTACCGATCAGCTCAGAATAAACTTTTGTAGCGGTATCGAAACCAAACGAAGTTTCAATCATTTCGTTTTTCAGGTCACCATCGATGGTTTTCGGACAACCGATTACCTGCACACCAGCATTGATTCTAGCATAGTATTCAGCCAACACACAGGCGTTGGTGTTTGAATCGTCGCCACCAATAATAACCAGCGCATTCAGGTTCAGGTCTTTGGCAATTTCCAAGCCTTTGTCGAACTGGGCTTCGTCTTCCAGTTTTGTACGGCCCGAACCAATGATGTCAAAACCACCGGTGTTGCGGTATTCATCCACAATCTCGGCAGTCAGCTCAACATATTTATGATCTACCAATCCGCCGGGACCACCTAAAAATCCAAAAAGTTTGCTGTCGGGATGAATGTTTTTGATGCCGTCAAAAATTCCGGAAATCACATTGTGTCCGCCCGGAGCCTGACCACCCGAAAGAATTACACCCACATTAACAGGAGCACTTTCAGCAGCCTTTCCACCTTCTTCAAACGTAAGGATGGGCATGCCGTAGGTGTTCGGGAACAAGGCTGCAATCTCCTTCTGATCGGCAACCGATTCGGTTTTTGCACCTTCCACCACTTTAACAGCTCCTTTTAACGATTTCGGGAGTTTTGGCTGGTATTTGGCCCTTTCTTTTTGTAATGCGCTAATATTCATTTTAATATGTATTAATTGATTTTTCGAAAAGCGCTCCAAAAATACGGGGAATTTGGCAGGATGGCTCCTCTTAACAAGTTTAAAGTAAACGATTTAAAGTAAAGTTAAAAGGGGGCCAAAATTCAGGAAAAAGAAAATTGTTAGAAGCTGAGAGCCACGATCTTTGCACCATCGGCTACGATCTGGCGGCTACGCTCCAAACTTCAGATAAAGCACTCTATTCTGTAGAAACAAAAATTCACCGGCTGAACAACTATCAACCGGTGAATATTGTATGATGCGCAAGCACTAAAATCAGATTGAATTGGCTTTAATAAAGTCGATGATCTCCTGTTGGTAGCCAAAGGCCATTCCTACCACCGTGTCGGCGGCACCGTAATAAACAGCTACTTTTTCTCCGTCGCTAAGAGCAGCACACGGGAATACTACGTTCGGCACATCACCGGCCAACTCGTACGACTCGGCCGGAGCCAGCAAATACGGTTGTGTGCGGTACAGCACTTTCGAAGGATCTTCCAAATCGAGCAGAGCAGCACCCATCGAATAGCGAAAACCATTACAGGTATTGATTACGCCGTGATAAAATTCCAGCCAGCCATCTTTTGTTTTGATCGGCACCGAACCGGCTCCGATTTTGGTACACTGCCACGCGCTGAGTTCAAAAGGAGTAACTTTCATAACACAACGGTGTTCGCCCCAGTATTTCATGTCCGGGCTGTAACTGATCCAGATGTCTCCAAACGGCGTGTGCCCGTTGTCGCTGGGGCGGCTTAGCATGGCATATTTCCCATTGATCTTTTCAGGGAAAAGCACTCCGTTCCGGTTAAAAGGAAGAAAGGCATTTTCGCACTGATGAAAAGTCTTAAAATCGAAAGTATAGGCAATCCCGATGGTTGGGCCGTGGTAGCCGTTACACCAGGTAACCCAGTAGCGGTCCTCGATCCAGGTTACGCGCGGGTCGTATTTATAAGCCGATTCAATCATTTCGGTATTTCCGGCTATCATTTCAATGGGTTCGTGATTGATCTCCCAATTGATGCCGTCTTTGCTGAACCCGGCAAAAATATTCATCTGAACCGCTTTGTTGTCGCAACGGAAAACACCGGCAAAACCATCTTCAAACGGTACCACAGCACTGTTAAAAATACTATTCGAAGTAGGAATGTGGTAACGACCGATCACCGGATTTTGTGAGTAGCGCCACATTACATCGGGGCATCCCTGCGGGCGCTCTTCAAAAGGAATTTGAATCTTACTCATAATCATTGATTTTTATGTTGTTTCTTTTTTGAATCGTCATACGTGAAGGGGATAAAATAAGTTATCAGGAATGCCGGGATTGTGGCAATCAGCACATAGATAAAGAAGTCACGGTACCCCAGTAAATCACTAAAATAACCACTTGCCATTCCCGGAAGCATTACTCCCAGATTCATAATTCCGGAAGCAAATGCGTAATGCGACATCTGGTGCTTTCCGGGAGCAATTTGTTGCATCATAAACAATATCAAGCCCACAAAACCAAATCCATAGCCAAAATATTCCAAGGTGATGCAACTTCCGATTAAATAAAGATTAGTGGGCTGTGTAACCGCCAGAAATGTATAAGCCATAAAAGGAAGGTTAAATACACAACACAGGGTAAAAAGAGTTCTCTTTAATCCAAACCGGGAAACATAAATGCCAGCCAGTAAAGAACCAATAACAAAGGCAGCAGAGCCAAAAACACCATTCAGAGTCCCAATCTCGGTAAGTGTCAGTCCAAGTCCGCCCACGTCTCTTGAGGCCCTTAAAAACAAAGGTGCAATCTTCATGATAAAGCCTTCTCCCAAGCGGTACAGAATAATAAAGCTGATATAGTAGAGAATGTGTTTTTTCGTAAAGAAATTGGCAATTACGGCAACAAGCTCCCGCCCCACTTCACGCGATGTTTTTTTGGTAGTTGACGGAACCTGCGTGGAAGGCAAAACCCGTATGTGATACATTCCTATCAAAACCATAACGGCAGCAATAACGCCGAAAATAATCATCCAGGCCGACGAATAAGCTTCCTTGTTCACACTTAAAGAAGCTCCCTCGATCGCTCCAAAATGCTGGGCCAATGCTCCGGCCAATGCCACCAAACCTCCGTTGGCTACCAGTTTGGCCACATTGTAAAAAGCACCTTGCACTCCTATGTATTTCGCCTGTGTTTCTTTATCGAGCTCGGCCATGTAAACGCCGTCGCAGGCAATGTCGTGGGTAGCTCCGCTAAAGGCAATCACCGCCATGGTAGAAATGCTGATCGCAAAAAAGTAGTCGAAAAACAAGGAGAAAGCCACGATTCCGAATAAAACGCCACTTGTTAATTGCGTTACTACTACAAAGAACTTTTTGGTCCGGTACATTTCAAGAAACGGACTCCATAAGAACTTCAGTGTCCAGGGCATCATAATAAGAGAGGTCCAAAATGCAATTTGTGTATCCGAGATTCCAAGATCCTTGAACATAAATACGGAGACCAGATTAATGGCAATAAAAGGAAGGCCCATCGCAAAATAAGCAGTTGGCACCCAAAAATATGCCGGCTTTACCTGTTTCTTTCTTTCTTTCAGCATGTAATAGATTTTAATTCATCCGGTTGATTGATTCGTCTAAAAACGAGGATTCGAAATTACATTATAATTTATTTCTTTTTAGAGATTTCAATAAGGATTTTAAATTTTTTAAAAAAGTTTTTAGATTGAATTTGGAAAAGCCATATTTTTACCCTCAATAATTAAAGCTGTACATCATGAAACAATCCTTTCTATCTACTTTAACCCTTGCCGTTTTGCTGATCTTATCAGGCTGCAACCCGGCGCCAAAACCCAAAACGGAAGCCCAGACAGACAACACTTCGAAAGATTATATGGTGGTAGCCTATGTGGCGGGCTATCGCGACTTTGATTTCTCGACCATTGATGTATCGGGAATTACGCACATCAATTATGCTTTTGGAAACATTCGCGATGGAGAAGCCATATTTGACACCACAAAAATTGATGGCAAAAACCTGACTCCCGCTGACATTGTAAAGCTAAACTCGCTGAAATCAAAAAATCCTGACTTGAAAGTTTTGGCTTCCATCGGTGGCTGGTCATGGTCGGGTGGTTTTTCTGATGCGGCACTAAGCGAAGCATCGCGTGCCCGCTTTGCCCAAAGTTGTGCGAAGTTTGTAAAGGACTATCAACTCGATGGAATCGACCTCGACTGGGAATACCCCAACCAAACCGGAGCAGGAAATATCCACCGTCCGGAGGATGTTCACAACTTCACCTTAATGCTGAAGGCAGTGCGGGAAGAGCTGGATAAAATGGCTGTGGAAGAAGGCAAGGGCAAACATTACCTGCTTAGTATTGCCACGGGAGCCGACCAAGCTTATGTTGATAACACCGAACTGGGCAAACTGGGCGAATACCTCGATTTTCTGAACATTATGACCTACGATTTTTACAACGGATTACATACCGTTAACGGACACCACAGCAACCTGTATCCTTCGGCTCAACCGGAGCTGGACATGAACAGCGTAGTTAATGCGGTGGACATGCACACAAAAGCAGGGTTCCCGGTTGAAAAGATCAACCTGGGCATTCCTTTTTATGGCCGTATTTGGAAAGGCGTTGAAGCAAATGGTGACAAAATCCTGTTTAACCAGGCGGAAACCGTTGGTATGGGAATCGATTATATCAACTTCTATCAAAACATAGATGCAAACGGCTACACCCGCTACTGGGACGATACAGCCAAAGCACCTTACCTGTGGAATGCGGAAGAAAAGACTTTTATCTCGTACGAAGACGAACAGTCGATTGCGCTAAAAATTGATTACCTGAAGAAACGCGGGCTGGCGGGTGTTATGTTTTGGGAATACAGTGCCGACCACGAGCAAAAACTGCTGAATGCCGTACTTTCAAATTTGAAAAAGTAACTGTAGCTCTCTCATAAATGCTAAAATGGATCCGATCTCTTTGATAAGATCGGATCCATTTTTTTATCATTCGCATTCTGATTTTTACAGAAGCGGAAGCAGATAAAACTAATTGGTCAAAAAATCGAGTACATTGCTGGCACCACTCGAACGACCGCCTTTGTAAAATTCGGTATAGCCACAACGTTTGCAGGAAACAGCGGTAAAACGGCGGTTTTGAATATTGAAAAACTTGGTGAACCCAGCGCCGGTAGTGCGAATTTCATCTACTTCATAATCCCAGCCACTGCATTTCGGACAACTAAAAGCTTTTTTCATGACGTTTATTTTTGATTTTTCTGTTTTCTCAATATAAGTATCACTTTTAAAAAGAAATTACTCGCGAAATCAGCAACCCAACCTCCGAAAGACTAATGAGAATTCACCGCATCTTTATTTTACTGCTTTTCCGAAAAGCGAAGCTTTATTCTGTCGCTCTTACACTCATCTGTTTCTACTTATTCGCTGTTCTTTTTTAGGCGTTTGGCATCTTTTAATGCATTGTAAACAATCCATTCCAATTGTCCGTTAATACTCCGAAAATCATCAGCCGCCCATTTTTCCACGGCTTCCATCAAATCCGGGCCGATGCGTAACACAAATGTTTTCTTCTTTGACATTTCAAGCTGTTTTTTTCCCTTTCATCACTTTATCCATCGCGTATATAATGGCTTGCTTTTTCTGTGTGCCTATCAGTATCCTTTTTCCATTTTTCAGGTGTAACTGAAGTCCGGTTCTTCCCGAAATAATGTATGCCTTTCCACTTCGCCTGCGATCCTTGATCCCGTATCCACCGTATTCGCGGTACGGTCTGTACTTTCTTAAACGGTAAGAATGAATACCGGACACACTAATTTTTTCCCATTTCTTTTTATAGGGGAAATACCTGACATATATGCCGTCTTTTTCGATTTTAGTTCGCAAACGTGCAATCGAATTAATGACAATAACTACTGCCAGAATAGCCAAAAACAGTAAGACAATTACCACAAAAGACGGATCCGAAAAAACTTCTCCCGTAACGCTTTTCCTGCTGTAGTTGAGACGGATAAACCAATAGCCCAATATTCCCATTCCGAACATAGTTGTAATCAATATGGTTTTCAGCATCCTTCTTTGGCTTACCTGTTGTTCTTCCAGAAATAGTGGTTTTTCCATTTTTATCGTTTATTCTGTATAATCCCTTATTGGGCCTGCATCATCTTCTTTATGGCCGACTCAATTGCCTGCTTTTTTTGCGTTCCAAATAAAATTCTCCGACCATCGGTAAGATAAAGCTGCAAGCCAATGTTTCCTGTTGCGTTCAATGCCCTGTTCCGCCGGCTTCCTTTTATCCCCCATCCTCCGTATTCTGTTACCGGATTGTATTTTCGAACCTTAAAACTTTCGATTTCACTTTTATCGATAAGCTTCCATTTTCTAATAATCGGAGGATAGCGGTATCTGATACACTCTTCACTTATCTCGACAATAAGTTTCATTGTTGCAACAAGCCAAATAATGCCTGACATTAAAATTGTAAGCCCCAAAAGTACTACAACCAAGTCTGAAATACTTCCGGTATGATTCCCGCAATGTTTTCCAGCAACGACCTGCAAAAAGATGCAATAAATAAAAGGAAGAGTTGCTATCAGCGTAACCGGTATAATCAGCATCCACAACCATCGCTGAGAAAATTTCTGTTCTTCCCGAAAAAGAACTTTCTCCATAACATTAATATAACGTTCCGGTATTTACGATGGGTGTGGCATCTTTATCTCCGCAAAGCACCACCATCAGATTACTGACCATCGTTGCTTTTTTCTCTTCATCCAAATCCACAATTTGCTTTTGGCTAAGTTCGTCGAGCGCCATTTCAACCATACTAACTGCACCTTCCACAATTTTGTAACGTGCCGCGACAATCGCCGTTGCCTGCTGGCGCTTTAACATTGCCTGGGCTATTTCCTGGGCGTAGGCAATGTGGTTTATCCGCGCCTCAATAACATGAATACCGGCGATATCGAGCCTTTCTACAATTTCCCGCTCCAGTTCGTTGTTCACTTCCTCGGTCCCGTCGCGCAAGGTAACTTTGGCGGTCTCGTCCTCAATATTATCGTACGGATAAAGTCCGGCCAATTTTCGCAATGCTGCCTCGCTCTGTACCAGCACAAAATGTTCGTATTCATCCACCCCAAAAGCAGCTTTGTAGGTGTCTTCCACTTTCCAAACCAGCACCAACCCAATCATGATCGGGTTCCCCAGTTTGTCGTTCACCTTAATGGTTTCGCTGTCAAAATTCCGCGCCCGCAACGAAATCTTCTTCTTCGCAAAAAACGGATTAACCCAGTAAAACCCGTTCGTTTTAATGGTTCCTTTGTAAGCGCCAAATAAAACCAGCACACAGCTCTGATTCGGATCTACCACCGTAAATCCGATCGCCCCAAGAATAAAAATCGGAATTAATGCTACTGCAGGGATAATCATTTCCATCAGAAATCCTGCAACGATGAGCACTAAAATAATCAGTTCCAATAACAGAACCAGATAACCCGACATACCAGAATATTGCTTTTCCATGACATTAATACTTTAGTAATTTGATATTATTTTGATATCACAAAGTTAAGATCTTTTTACCAGCATGACAATAATTATCCGGTAATTTTTATTTTTGACATTTGAAAAGCAGGGTTATTATCACACAATTCAACATCTGAATTCTATATATGAATAAATCATCCATCAAGTTTATTAAAGAGCCGATCAATCAATTTATTAAGCTCGAAACATCCAGCAGCATCATTCTGTTTGGAACCACAATAGCAGCCTTAGTTCTCGCTAACAGTCCATTAAGTCAAGACTTTCTTGGTTTTTGGAAAGAGTACATAACCTTTAGCCTTCCCGGCTTTGAACTATCAAAACCCATCTACAAATGGATCAACGATGGTTTAATGGCTATTTTCTTTTTCCTGATTGGGCTGGAAATTAAGCGCGAAGTTCTTACCGGAGAGCTGAGCCACATAAAAAAAGCATCGCTTCCGCTATTTGCCGCGGTTGGGGGGATGATAATCCCAGCTGTGCTTTTCACCATCTTAAATAAAGGAAATGCAGGAGGTGAAGGCTGGGGAATTCCCATGGCTGCCGACATTGCCTTCTCTTTGGGGATCCTAACTTTACTAGGAAAAAGAGTACCGCCGGGAATAAAGGTCTTCCTGATGGCTTTTGCCATTATCGACGACCTCGGAGCCGTTCTGGTAATTGCCTTCTTTTACAGCACCAACCTAATTTGGACCAACATTTTCGTTGGGCTGGGTATTATCCTTATCCTCGGACTTCTGACGAGATTTAATTACTATTCCAAATACCTTTTCTTCATTGCCGGAATGATTGTTTGGGTGCTGTTCCTGAAATCGGGAATCCATGCAACCATTGCAGGTGTACTTATGGCACTCACCATTCCTTTGCAACGGAAAACCAATACCCGTTCCTTCTATCGTAAAAGCAAGGAGCACCTAGATGCATTTATGGAAGAATGTGATGAGAAAGAAGAAACAGCGGTACTTAGCAAGAAACAACTTCATATTATCGATGACTTGCAGGAGCTGACCGAAACCACTTCGTCACCACTCCAAAACCTGGAGCACCATCTGCACGGCTGGGTTTCGTACCTGATTATGCCTCTTTTTGCACTGGCAAATGCCGGGGTTATTTTCAGCTTCTCGGGCGACTCGAACGTGGCTTTGTCCGTCAACCTTGCCATCAGTATGATCGTTGGAAACTTTATCGGAATCTTTACTTTCTCCTGGCTGTCGATAAAATTGAACATTGCCGAACTTCCGCAAAATGTAGGATTCAAACAACTGGCAGGTGTATCCTTTTTGGGAGGACTTGGTTTTACCATGTCATTGTTTATCAACAGCCTTGCGTACAGCGATCCGATCCTTGTCGATTCTGCCAAAATGGGAATCCTCATCGGTTCAACCATTGCCGGAATACTTGGATACGTTACCATACGTTTAACGGTTAAAAAGGAAGAATAAACACATAAATTCGTAAACAAAAAATAGTGCATATTAACTGAATATACACTATTTTTTTGCCTCAAATTGGCATTAAACATTCTAGAAACAGGGAAACGAAGCAACTAACAGGAAATAAAAAAGGCACCGATTGGTGCCTTGCTATTAATTTAAGATCATTTCTACATATCCCGCCGATTCTGTTTCTAAAACATCGTAAGAGCGGGCAAAATCCAGAATGTTCCGGATGGACTTTTCTGATGGTCCCATTTCTTCAGTTTCTAAAAGATCAACCCCATTCTCAGGTTCTGAGTTACCGATAAAATCGACATTACTGTGAATATGACTGATACAATAAATCAAAGTAGAGAACTTTTGCATAGGCACTTTCATTTTTTATTTACCTACAAAACGCCCCCTGTTTGTTATTATTGTGTTAACGGAAGTTAAATCATTGTTAACGACAATTTCTTCTTGTCAATCAGTTTCCGAAGATTGATCAGCGCATAGCGCATTCGTCCCAAAGCGGTATTAATACTCACATCTGTCTGTTCCGCTATCTCCTTAAAACTCAGCCCCATGTAGTGACGCATATAGATCACTTGCTGCTGGTCTTCAGGCAATTCGAGGATCAGATCCTTTACTTCGCTTAATATTTGGGTATTTACCATTTCGTCTTCAATGGTCTGTTCCGAATATTTTTGGGAGTTAAAAATATCCACTTCCGAACTGTCGTTTGAAACCGTTCCCTTTAGCTTTACTTTTCTGAAATGATCGATGATCAGGTTGTGCGAGATGCGCAATACCCAGGAAATAAATTTCCCATTCTCGATGTATTTACCTTTTTTCAGCGAGCGTATCACTTTAATGAACGTTTCCTGAAAAATATCTTCAGCCAGTTCCTGATTCTTAACAATCAACAGAATATATGAGAACACCCTGTTCTTATGTCTTAAAATTAATGTTTCCAGAGATTCTTGATCGCCGTCCACAAACCTTAGAACGAGCTCATTGTCGTTCAGTGAGTTAAGTTTGAGCATTACCTTCTATTTAAGTGTAAACAAAAAGTAAAATTTTTCTATAGGCGTCAATTTTTAAGTGTGGTACAACTATTATTGTAATTTTGTGTGATCCAAAAATGGAACATTTCAACGAAAAATACAAGTTTTTTTAACGGATTATTGCATTTATCATCAAAATTATGTCCAATAGTAAAAGCTCAAAATACATAGAAATTCAAAATGCCAGGGTCCACAACCTAAAGAACATCAGTTTAAAAATTCCCCGGAATAAGTTTATTGTTGTCACAGGAGTATCCGGATCGGGCAAGTCGTCGCTGGCTTTTGACACGCTTTTTGCTGAAGGACAGCGCCGGTATGTGGAGAGTCTTTCCTCCTATGCGCGTCAGTTCCTCGGAAGGATCAACAAACCCGAAGTTGACTTCATCAACGGGATTCCGCCGGCCATTGCAATTGAACAAAAGGTAAATACAAGAAATCCGCGATCCACAGTGGGCACATCCACCGAGATTTACGACTACCTGAAACTTCTGTTTGCGCGTATCGGAAAAACCTATTCCCCTGCTTCCGGGCAAATAGTAAGCAGGCATAGCGTAACCGATGTAGTCGACTTTATCAATTCGTTTGAAGAAGGCACCCGCATCATTATTGCTTCGCCACTGATTCCCAAAAACGGAAGAAGCATTCTGGAAGAAGCCGAACTTTTGATGCAACAGGGTTTTTCGCGCCTGGAGACCAACGATGAAATAATAAAGATCGACGAGCTGATTCTGGCCAAAAACAACGATTTCTGCAAAGGAAGCTGCAACTTGGTTATCGACCGTCTGTCGGTACAGCGCGACGAAGATACCCAAAGCCGGATGGCCGACTCGGTTCAAACCGCCTTTTTTGAAGGGCGTGGCGAATGTACCGTAAAAGCCTTTTTGCCCGGCGGTGTGGAGAGTGCACAATTTTCCAACCGCTTTGAAGCCGACGGCATGGAGTTCGAGGAACCAAGCGTTCACATGTTCAGCTTTAACAACCCGGTTGGTGCCTGCCCCACTTGCGAAGGCTACGGAAAAGTAATCGGGATCGACGAAGACCTGGTTATTCCGAATAAATCGCTTTCCATTTATCAGGACGCCGTTGCCTGCTGGAAAGGCGAAAAAATGAGCGAATGGAAAAATGAACTGATCTACTCGGCCGAAAAATTCGGGTTCCCGATCCACAAACCCTTTTACGAGCTCACCGAAGAGCAAAAGTTCCTGATATGGACCGGCAACCAGTATTTCCAGGGATTAAATGCCTTCTTTAAGTTTCTTGAGGAAAACAGCTACAAAATACAATACCGCGTAATGCTATCACGCTACCGCGGCAAAACCATTTGTCCCGAATGCAAAGGCAGCCGGTTAAAACGCGAAGCCGGTTATGTAAAAATCGCCGGAAAATCGCTTCAGGAACTAGTCTTGATGCCGGTTACCGAATTGCAGGAATTTTTCCGTCAACTGGAATTAACTCCACACGATGTTGAAATTGCCAAAAGAATCCTCATCGAAATTAACAACCGGCTTGTATTTCTTTGCGATGTAGGACTGGGTTACCTTACCCTTAACCGTTTATCTTCCACACTTTCGGGAGGAGAGTCGCAACGTATTAACCTGGCCACATCGCTGGGAAGCAGCCTTGTGGGCTCACTTTATATTTTAGATGAACCCAGCATCGGTCTTCATTCCAGGGACACTGAAAAACTGATAAAAGTATTGCGGCGCCTGCAAATGATCGGGAATACCGTTTTTGTGGTGGAACACGACGAAGAGATCATTCGAGCGGCTGATGAAGTGATCGATATTGGCCCGCTGGCAGGACAACACGGTGGCGAAGTGGTTTTCCAGGGAAACCACGAGGAGCTGGCAAAAAAACCGGAGAGTCTGACCACCAAATACCTGACCGGCATTGAAAAGATCGCGGTTCCTGCGCGCCGGCGCAAGTGGACCAACTTTATTGAAGTGGTAGGAGCACGCGAAAACAACCTGAAAAACATCCGGGTAAAGTTTCCGCTGAATACAATGACGGTGGTGACCGGAGTTAGTGGTTCAGGAAAATCGTCATTGGTCACCAAAATTCTGACGCCTGCGCTTACGAAAATACTAGGTGGCTACGGCGAACGAACCGGCCATCACGATGCCGTTCTGGGCGACTACAAAATGCTGGATGCCATTGAATTTATCGATCAAAACCCGATTGGAAAATCATCGCGTTCCAACCCGGTGACTTACCTGAAAGCCTACGACGAAATCCGAAAACTATTTTCGGAACAACAGGCGGCAAAAATACAGGGACTAAAAGCCTCTCATTTCTCGTTTAACGTGGATGGTGGCCGTTGCGATGAGTGCCAGGGAGAAGGAACCATTAAAGTGGAAATGCAGTTTTTGGCCGATGTTTTCCTGGTTTGCGAAAGCTGTGGCGGAAAACGTTTCAAAGAAGATGTTCTGGATGTTCGTTATCATGACCACAACATCGACGACATTCTGAATCTCACGGTTAATCAGGCCATCGAATTATTTGCAAAAGGGAAAAGTTCGACCGAAAAGAAAATTGTGAAACGCCTGCAACCTTTGCAGGATGTTGGATTGGGATACATAAAACTCGGGCAGTCGTCGAGTACTCTTTCCGGGGGAGAAAGCCAACGTGTGAAACTGGCCTCGTTCCTGGCGCGCGAGAAAGATGCCCCTACCCTTTTTGTTTTTGACGAGCCGACTACCGGTCTGCACTTCCACGACATCCGGAAACTACTTGATTCTTTTAACGCCTTGATCTCTCGCGGACATTCGATTATTGTTATCGAGCACAACATGGAAGTGATCAAATGCGCTGATTGGATCATCGATCTGGGGCCGGAAGGTGGTGACAAAGGAGGAAAACTCGTATTTGAAGGACTTCCTGAAGATTTGATCGGGATGGAAGATTCATATACAGGACAGGCTTTGAAAGAAAAATTAACGACGTAGGGTTCTGCCAACTAAAGAATAGATTCCCGCCACAATCAAAACAACAAGGGGGAGAATCAGAATTACGCCGGTGATAGCCATCCAGAAAGTAAAGTTCAGCGGAGCATTTTGAAAGGAAAATGACCAGTTGCCCGAAAGCAAAAAGGAAATGATTCCCCAGGCGATTGCAAGAATAAAATTGACATTCAGTATTTTCTTTGCTGTCCGCCAAATAATTCCTGAATGTTTTCCTGCCACAAAGCTGCGGGTCAGATACGCATAAGCCACAAGCATACTCCAGGAGATTAGTGTCCCAAATGGCAAATGAATTTGCCCGATCAATTCATAGGTAAGTATTTCAGGGGTTATTCGATAAAAATACACCATCAGTAAAACCCAATTAAGCAGGGCAATTATCTTTATAATTTTACTTCGCATTACTTTCACCAACAATTAAAGGTAAACGTTTCCATTCGCGGGTCAACATAAAAGCAACCACTATTGCCGACAAAAAATCGGAAATCGGGAAGCTCATCCAAATGCCGTCAATCTGAAAAATACCGGGTAAAACAAGCAACAAAGGAATCAGCGCAATCACTTGTCTGAACAACGTAGCAAACATCGACAAACCAGCTTTTCCGATCGCCTGAAAAAAGTTGGAGGCCACCACCTGGAAACCAACAAAGGGGAAAGCCAGCACAAAAATCCGCAGTCCCCGCGACGCGATTTCGTAAAGCTGCTGACTGTCGCTGTTAAACACCTTAATGATAATTCCGGGGAAAAATTCGATAAACACAAATGCACCGACCGAAATTAGCGTAGCTGCCACCAACGAAATACGCAGGGCATGTTTGATTCGTTCCACCGATTTGGCTCCGTAACTAAACCCGATAATGGGCTGCGAAGCCATATTCAGCGCCACAATGGCCATCACTACCAGAGAAACCACCGAATTGATGATTCCCATAGCACCAACAGCCAAATCACCTCCAAAGCCGATCAGTTGCTTGTTGAGTAATCCTTGGACAAAACTGCTGCTTATTTGCATCGAAAAAGGTGCCATCCCAATCGCCACAATTTCCAGCAAAATGTACCAGTCGATCCTTATATTCTTTAATCTTAAGCGAAGAACTGCCCGCTTACTCCACAAGAAATGGAAAAGAACCCAGGCCATTAACACAAACATGGAAATAACGGTTGCGTAAGCAGCTCCTTTTACTCCCATATCGAGCCAGAAAATAAAAATCGGGTCCAGAATCAGGTTGGTGACTGAGCTCAACAACATCGAAATCATGGCGATCCGGGCATTTCCTTCGGAACGGATTACGTTATTCAGCGAAAAGCCTACGATCATAAAAAGAGTTCCGGCCAGAACAATGTCCAGGTAATCATTGGCATACTGAAAGGTTTCCTCCGTCGATCCAAAAGATTTTAAGATGGGAACTTTAAAAATGTAGGTTACTACTGTAATCAAAAGCGACACAATTACCATCAGCACAAAGCCTGTTCCCAGCGTCTGCTCGGCGCGGTCCATTTGTTTTTTCCCCATGTTGATGGAAACATAAACACCGGTTCCGATCCCGATCAGCATCCCAAATCCCATCATCACCAGCATAATCGGGAAAATAACCGAAACACCCGAAAGTGCCTCTGCCCCAACTCCCTGCCCAATAAAGATCCGGTCAACAATATTGTACAGTGCATTGACAAACACACCCACAAAGGCCGGAATAAAGTATTTCAGCATTAACCGGCCAACATTAGCCTCCTTTAACTCTTCAATATTTTTCATGAATGGCCCAAAGGTACCGAATAATGGAAACATTTAAGAACGAGCTTTGTTTTGGCTCATTTATTAACGTATTTTTACAGCCGTTCAACAGAAGAAAATCAGACAAATGAAACAGCAAAAGATAGATACAGCAACAAGAGATAAACTGTTTTCGGCCAATGCAGAAACGGTTTTGGCAGCCGTAGAATCACTGCGCGAAAAAGGAAACAAAGAATATCTTCCGATGCTTTTTGAAATCCTGCTTTCAGTTCCGGAAGCAGAAGTAAAAGATGCTATTTTGAAGTTGCTGGGAAACGTGAAAGACAAGGAAACCATTCCGGTTTTTATCGAAGTTCTTCAGAATGAAAAATACAAAAACATAAGAAAAGAGATCATCACCACCTGCTGGCAAAACGGGCTGGACTTTGGCAGCTATATGGGAGTTTTTGCCGACCTCGTAATTTCTGAAAGCTGGGAGGTTGCTTTTGAGGCCTTTACAGTCATTGAAAACCTGGAGCATTTTCCACCGGAGGAGGAGTTCAAGGCGATCCGTCTGAAAATTGCGGGAGCCTTACGAACGGCTGACGAACGCAAACAGTACTTTCTGGAAGAGATCTTACGAATGTCCTCCTAAAAAGAGGTGAATAATTGAAAGTTGCGGTAAAAATAGGGGTTCTGTGTATGTTTGCCTGTGCAAACCTGCTGGCGCATGCGCAAAACGAAAGCCAGCTAAGTCCGCTTTGGAATCCCGTAATCGCCAACCCCGGATTTGCAGGGTTTGACAACACCACTTCCCTGCGAACCGGCAACCACTTTTACCAGCTGAATGACTCCATAGCCTTCAATCTTTTTTACGCCACTTACGATACGTATTCCGACAAACTGAAAGGCGGAATTGCGTTCTATTTCCAGCAGGGACTGATTGGCAGCCGCAACATCAGTACCACCGAAGCCGGTTTTAGCTATGCAGGATTTCCGAAAAAAACAAAAAACGGCACCATCCGTCTTTCGGCAGGCGGCTATATTTTAATGGCGACCAAGCAATGGTGGGTTCACACGCTCGACCGGATGTTGATTGATCCCGAAACACCATCGAACCTCCCGGGCCCAGAGTTCATGCGTTATGTGATAGTCAAACCACGGGTTGGTTTTTTATGGGACACGGAAGCACTTACCTGCGGAATGACCATGAGTGTTCCCCTGAAAATGGACATGGCCACCGACTCGCTCGACACAAAAAACAACCCGGTCAGCCTTGTTCTCTACCTGTCAAAAAAGAACCGAGGTTTTAAAAACGGGCTCCGCTCCAGACCTTTTATCCTCACTCCCGAACTGATTGTGTCGTACAACACCGACCTGTTTTTGAGCCGGTTCAGAGTGTTTACCCAACACACCCGTCATACGCTGGGAGCTTTTCTTCAAAGCGATTTTACCAACAACGTTCACACCCTGGGAGGCACCGTTGGCTATGCCAGTGATTATACCCGGATTGACTTGAGTGCCGGGGCCGGAATTCCGGGAATTTCAGACGAAATTGGCTTTTGTGTAGAACTTGCCCTGCGCGTTACCATTCCTGAAATTGATTACACCCGAATTAATCCGTGGGCAGTTAAAAGAAAGTAGAAATGATTTTGTACTTTGGCCGGCCTAACAACTTAACCGGGATCTGATGAACCTTGGTAGACTCGTGTATATAGTGCTCTTTTTCCCCGTTGTACTCTTCGCTCAAGATCCGGGGTATTCGCAGTTTTTTGCCAATCCGCTTCATTTGAATCCGGCTTTTGCCGGCACCTCGGAGCTTCCGCGTGCTGTTGCCAATTACCGGAATCAGTGGCCTCAAAACGGCTCTGCATTCAGCAACTATTCTGTTTCGTATGACCGCCTAACCCAAAACCTGAAATCAGGGATCGGATTTCAACTCTATTACGACCGCGAACCCAACGCCATCGTAAACACAACTTCAGCCAATGTGGCCTATTCTCATCATGTTCAACTGGGAAAAGAGACGTTTATGACCCTCGGGTTACAGGGAGGCCTCATGGTAAAACAGTTCGATCTTAACCAACTGGTATTCCCCTCCAACATCGATCAGATCTCCGGAGTGATTACCGGTAGTGCTCCCTTGACAGTTTCCAACGACCGAAAGATATTCCCCGATTTTGCCTTTGGAACAGTGGGACAATACCGCGAAGTATTCTGGGGAGCAAGTGTTCACCACCTTAACCAGCCCAACGAGTCGATTATTGAAGGAGATCAGAAAGGCAGACTACCTATGAAAATAACCATACACGCAGGTGCCCGTTCAAAAAATTTCCATCACGGACTCTTGTCGCGCGAATACAAGCTTTCGCCCAACATACTTTACCAGCAACAGGGAAGCTTTAAACAGTTAAACCTGGGAATTTATATGATTGAAAAAGCATTTGTATTTGGCGGCTGGTTCAGAAACAATCTTGACAAACGCCCCGATGCCATCATAGCACTAATAGGACTTGCCCGCGAGAAATTCCAGTTTGGCTATAGCTTTGACTACACGCTTTCGAAATTATCTAACTACAGCTACGGTTCTCACGAAATATCACTGACATTTTTTATGAATGTTAAAAGAAAAAGAGTTATACAAAACAAGTTGCTGGTACCGATGATTTAATGAGTGGTTGCCTTCCATTCCTCATGTTTCATCTCCCACGGCACCACAAACTGCTGTTCAACCGTCTCCCAACTTTTTTTCACAACCTTCACCCGATACCCTTTAAATACCTGATACTTTTTGTCAGCCAAATCTCTTCTGGTCCTCTCCATTTTGTTCATTTTTTCACTCATCAAATGGAGTCTACAAGTTACAAAAATTAGCAGCCAATTAAAATGTTGAAGAGAATGTGGAATGTTAATATTTTGAAAAGAAAAGGTTAATACAACAAGGTTACATTGCCTTGTTGTGTGTGCTTTTTTGATTTAACATCGATGTATTGAAACACCCAGGTATAAACACCCGCCGGCGCATCATTTCCGTTACTCATCTTGCCGTCCCAGCCTACTAAAGAACTGTTGGATTCAAAAACCGTTTCTCCCCAGCGGTTATAGATCATCAGTTTGTAACCGTCTTCAACTATCCCTTTTCCGTAAATCCTGAACTCACGGTCTTCCTCCGTTGCGGCATTGGGAGAAAAAGCATTGGGCGGGAAAAAACGGTCGAAATCAATACCGACAATGCGTACCAGGGTGTCTCTGCAACCAAAATCGTTGGTCACCTCCAAACGCACGTGGAAATCCCCAATATCATTGTATTTGTGCACCGGATTTTCTTCTTGCGAAGCAGAAGTGTTGTCACCAAAATCCCAGAGAGACGAAATGGCCGCATGGCTGTTATTGTAAAAACTGATTCCCGGCGAAGTGATCACAGCCACTTCCGGAACGGGGTCGAATGCAGCTACAGGAACAGGATATATACTGACGAGATCGTCCATCACCTCAAAATTCCGGCAGCCTGTGTTCGACAGTACAGTTAAACTCACATCAAATGTGCGAACGGTATCCGATGGATTAACAAATGAATAAATGGGTTTCTGTTCCGGAGAGCTGTTTCCATCGCCAAAGTCCCAGGAATAAGAAGTTGCTGACTCAACAGCGGTAGCAACCAGCTGGGTTGAATGAGGCGAGCAACCAATCGGATCATCCACCAATACTGAATTCCGGGGAACCACCGAAACCGGTTTCTCAGATGAATCGACACACCCCTGTTCGTTTACTTTCAGGCCAACCGTACGATCCATCACACTAAAACCGAGCGGAATTTCCACCTCCATCAGATCAGTTTCCGATGCAAACTCCTCTCCGTTGTAATACCAGGTAAAAATGGCTTCGTTTTTGGTTATCCCTTCAAACTCCAATTGCAGGTTGTAGCCTTCGCAAGTAGTCTCATCCAGTTCGAATTTTGCTTCCGGTTGGTTATGCACCCCCAGATGAATAGTATCGATGTATTCGCAGCCGGATTGCGCAATCATATCCAGTTGAAAAGGATAAGTTCCGAAATCGGGGACGGTAATTGTGGGAGAATACGTATCCCCATCAACAACTGAGACACGTGAATCCAACGGCGTCAGGGTTATGGTAGGTTGACCATTGGAAAACGCAATTTTAAACTTCTGCGTCAGTGTGCCGCATAAAAAGGTATCCATCTGGTTGTAGTCGAGTTCAGGCGCTTTGCTGTCTTTCACATCCACATAACTGGTGGCCGAAAGTTTTAATTTCGGTTCACCGGGCATACCGCCATATTCCACCACATATCCTTGCGCCCGGTAGTACTGTGAACTTGGACCGCCTCCTGCATTGGGAAGATCGTTCCATGATTTTGGAATCGTACCCGGATTCGCATTAATATGTGCATAATCCTCCCCAATTCCATTGCTCCCGTTTACATTATTGGGTTCCCCGCTGTTCCAATACGAGAAGCTATTATTTACGCGAGAACCATTCGGGTAATTTCCCTGCCAGAAATGCGTACCGGCTTCCGGGCCGGTTACCCACATCCACTTTCCTTCTTGTGCTTCATCGGAAGCGCCAATCCATCCCACTCCATCAATTTTTGTCCAGATAAAATCATTTTCCGCACTCGATGTTATGGTGGCCAAATATCCCTTCAATCCATAATAATCGGCATTGGCAGCCAAATCGCGGGCTTGTTTCCAGGTAACATCCAACTTTGGAATATATTGATAAAAGTGACCGGAATCCGCAGTAAAAGGCAGGTAATCGGCATCGCGTAAACTAATGGAAAAAGAACGAATTCCTCCGGTCGGATTCGAAGATACATTCCGGTAATAAACTTTTTTTGCGGCCTCTTCATACGCTTCGTCGGTTCCCACCCCGGTAATTTCCAGAGACCCTGTGTTTACATCCCATTTATATTTAAAGGATCCCTCTTTATCAAACTCCAGTAAATCTTCTCCTTTAATGTAATTTGAGATGGAAATCTTGATCCCATCACTCTCCTTATTGACCTGGATGTTTTCGATGGTGATTAAAGGAGCCACCGCAACCGGCTCGGCACAATACAACATTACGTTGGTACTTGGATTCTCAATTACCGGAGGGTCTGCACTTTGGGCCAAAACAAAACCGGCCATCCCCATAAAAATGACAAATTGGAAGAGGAAAGCCGGTTTCAAGAAGGTCATTGTATAATTTCTTATTTTTTATTGGAAAAATACTTCATGAACTGCGAACGCTCGTACAACAACGGATCAGGAATGTTCTTGTACGACAGTCTTCCCCTGAAATCGTCCACCGTTTTAAAGTTCCATTTTTTCATAAAAGCAGTCATGTCTTCCAGCATTTTCGGAACAACACCCACCCCGTTTACATACAGCGATGAACAAAGCTGGGCAACTTTGGCACCGGCCAGCAATTGTTTAAGAACGCCATCGCCATCGTGAATACCCGTAGATGCGGCAATATCGAGGTTACTAACTGCTGATGAAACAATACCTACCCAACGCAGACTTCTGCGAATATCTGCCGGAGAACTAAAAACTTCAGAAGCCGTCAGTTCCAGTGTTTCAAGATTAATATCCGGTTCGTAAAAACGGTTAAACATTACAATACCCGCAGCGCCGTTGGCTTTCAGTTTATCGGCCATACCAATGATGTTGCTGTGGTGCAATCCGAATTTTACCGACACCGGAATGGATACTTCCGACTTTACTTTTTTCAGCACATCGAGATACAATTGCTCAACCACACCGGGTTTCTCGTTGCGATCGGTTGGCAGGTAAAAAATATTCAGTTCGATGGCATCGGCACCGGCTTCTTCAAAATCCCGGGCAAAACTGGTCCACTCAGCCGAGCTCACACAGTTAATGCTTGCAATAATTGGCACATCCACTGCTTCTTTGGCTTTCTTCACCAACTCCAGGTGTTTGGTAACCGTATTATCACGCAGGTAATTCTTTATGTAATCCTCCGCCTCGGGGTACGAAGTATTCTGCTGGTCTTTGCTCAGCATATTGGTTACTTCGTTGTTGATCTGCTCCTCGAAAATCGATTTCAGCACAATAGCGCCAATACCGGCTTCGGCCAGTTCTTTTATTTTTTCTACTGAACTCGTTAAACCCGAGCTGGCTGCCACAAGCGGATTTTTCAATTTCAATCCCAGGTATGTTGTTTCAAGATTTACCATCGAATTTTGTTTAAATGATTATTTCCTACACCCAACTTTTTGCCAGGCGAAAAAGTATCGAAATTTAGTTTTTATTTTGATAATTCCTTTCTCCAAAAATTTTGCTTCCCACCCGAATCATTGTACTTCCTTCTTCAATCGCAAGCGGGTAATCGTCTGACATGCCCATCGAAATTTCACGGAACGAATCGGCTCCCGAAAAATATTTATTTTTCAGAACAGAAAAAATATTGTGCAACACACGAAACTCTTTTCTGATCTGATTTTCATCATCAGTATAGGTAGCCATCCCCATTACTCCGGCAATTTCAACGTTTTGAAGCTTCTGCACTTCGCCTGTATCCAGCATTTCAACGGCTTCCTCCACCGAGAGGCCAAACTTGGTGCTCTCTTCAGCAATATGAAACTGCAGCAGACACCGAATGGTCCGCTTGTTTTTCGCAGCCTCCTTGTCGATCGTCTTCAGTAACTTCAGCGAATCCACACCATGGATCAGACTCACAAAAGGAGCCATGTACTTCACCTTGTTCGTTTGCGGGTGCCCGATAAAATGCCACTCAATATCTTTGGGCAGCTCCTCGTATTTTTGGGCTAAATCCTGTACTTTGTTCTCACCAAAAACACGCTGCCCGGCCTGGTAAGCCTCCAGAATATCCTCGTTGGGCTTGGTTTTCGAAACAGCTACCAACTGCACACCGGGCGGTAATCCTTTTTTTAGTTCCAGTAAATTATTCGCAATCTCCATCCTTTCGGGAATTTGCTGTAAAAATAGCAATATTGCAGAGAATCGGCGAGGATCGGCAGAAGGAATTTGCAATGAACTGCGAGCTTCAAAGATTGCTTCTCCGTCATTTGACGGATCGCAATGACTCTGTTTTTATTTTTGTTCAGCAGCGGACGTGCAGTGCCGTGCCCAAACATATCATGTACTGTCCGCTGCATAGTACTTTTCTATCGAACGTTATGGCGAGGAATCCATCCCGTTTTGACGGACGGATTCCGAAGCCAACTGCGTGCTGCGTGGTTTCAATCAATAACAATCCCTGAAATACATAAACTGCTACACGGCATCACTGCAACACCCCGTTCATTATTATGCTAATACAAAATCCCGTAAGCTTTTTTATCTTTGCGCCCGCAAGATGGATATCAGGGAGGAAATAGGACAGCAAATGAATGCTTTGGGAAGTAAGGGAGAAGCCTTTGTTTTCCTGATCGACTTTGAAGAAAAGGAAGCCATTATTTTGCCGCCTGGTGACGATTCTCAGCTGCTCTGGCAGGCGGGACAGAAAGCTAACTTCACGCCGAAGAAGCCGGACTCCACTATAGAAAAATGGGAAACACATCCCGTCTCTTTTGAGGATTACCAAAAAGGCTTTGACCGGGTGCAATACCACATTCACAACGGTGACACCTATTTACTCAACTACACCCGCCCTACCTCCATCAACTGCAACCTTTCGCTCGAAGAAATTTTCCACCTGAGTTCAGCCCGCTACAAGCTTCTGCTAAAAGATAGGTTTGTGTGCTTTTCGCCCGAAACCTTTGTGCAGATCAGGCAGGGCAAAATCGCTTCTTTCCCGATGAAGGGAACCATCGATGCCGATTGCGAGGATGCACAGGAAGAATTACTGAAAGATTCGAAAGAACTGGCCGAGCACAACACCATTGTAGACCTGATACGCAACGACCTGAGCCTGGTGGCCGAAAACGTGACGGTAGAAAAATTCCGTTACCTCGACCGCATTAAAACCAGTCAGCGCGATTTGTGGCAGGTGAGCTCAAAAATTACCGGCGATCTTCCCGTGAATTATGCCCAAAGCATCGGCGATATCCTTTTTACACTCCTCCCTGCAGGGTCGATTTCGGGAGCGCCTAAAAAGAAAACCGTGGAGATCATCCGGGCAGCTGAAAATTACCAGCGCGGTTTTTACACCGGTATTTTCGGTTATTTCGATGGCCACAATCTCGACAGTTGTGTACTCATCCGCTACATCGAAAATGAAAACGGGCAACTGGTGTACAAAAGCGGAGGCGGAATTACATTTATGAGCGACGCAGAAAAAGAATACGAAGAACTTTTAAAAAAAGTGTATGTCCCAATTATTGATTGAAACCATTAAGTCTCTGAATGGAGAACTTTATAACCTCCCCTACCACCAAAGCCGCTTTAACCTGGTCAGGAAAAACTTCCTGGGCTGTACCGATACTGTTTTACTCAAAGACCAGATTCAGGTACCCGATGAATGTAAAAACGGCCTGTTTAAATGCCGCGTTTTATATTCGGAACAAATTGAAAAGATCGAGTTTTTACCGCATGAATACAGGACGATCCAATGTCTGCAAGTAGTAAAAAACGATACGATCGATTATGCCTACAAATACGCCGACCGCGAAAAGCTCACTGAGCTGTTTATCCAGAGAGGTGATTGCGACGATATCCTGATTGTAAAAAACAACTGTATTACCGATAGCTACACAGCCAACCCGGTATTTTTTGACGGCAACGAATGGTGGACACCCGACACGCCTCTTTTACCCGGTACTCAACGTGCCCGCCTGCTTTCGGAAGGAAAACTAAAGGTTTGCCGCATTACACTCGACGACCTGGGAAAATATTCAAAAATAGGCTTGATCAACGCCCTCCAGGAGATCGACAATATGCCGTTGATGGATGTTGAAAACATTCGGCGCTAGCACCGTTGTTAAAATTTCCGTCCAGCAGGAGCAATAGAAGATCTTCTCTCAGACAATGTAAAATGTATCAGCCAGGTCTCTGCTTACAAAAGAGCCGGATGATTTCCGAGGCAAAATAGGATGTGGATTCATTGAGCATTTGGGCTACAATGGCTATATTCGCGGGTCAAAGACGCTGAAGTACCATAAATCAACTAAAAAATGAGAAAAATATTTTTCCTGGCTATTGTCGGCTCCCTACTTTTTACGATTGGATGCTCTCCAAAGAATTCCGCTCAGAAACCCAATGTAATTCTGATATTTATCGACGACATGGGCTGGTCCGACCTTTCGTGCTTTGGCAATACCGACGCCCAAACACCCAATATCGACAAGCTGGCTTCGGAAGGTATTTGTTTCGAACAGTTTTATGTGAATGCCCCGATATGTTCTCCGTCGCGGGTAGCCATTTCAACCGGAACCTATCCACAACGCTGGAATATTACCTCTTACCTCGAATTCAGCCAGCGAAACAAGGAACGCGGCATGGCCAACTGGCTCAGCACTTCGGCTCCTATGCTGGCACGAGATCTCCACGATGCCGGCTACACTACGGGGCATTTTGGGAAATGGCACATGGGTGGACAACGCGATGTAACAGACGCCCCGCCCATTAGCGATTATGGTTTCGACCAGTCGCTCACCAACTTTGAAGGAATGGGGGCCAAACTGCTTCCCCTAACTAAAGATGAAACCGGGAAAGTGGGACGTATTTGGGAAGGAGCGGAAAAACTGGGACAGCCTTTTACCTGGATGCAACGTTCTGAAATTACAACCGGCTTTATTGATTCAGCTATTCAATTTATCGGTAAGGCCGAACAAGCACAGCAACCTTTTTATGTAAATATTTGGCCCGATGATGTACACAGCCCCTTCTGGCCACCTTATGAAGAATACGGGCTGGCAAAAGAAGCCGGAAAAAGAGGCTTGTACCTGGCCGTACTCGAAGCCATGGACCAGCAGTTTGGCAAATTGTTCGACTACATTCAAAACAATGAAAACCTTCGCAACAATACCCTGATTTTGTTCTGTTCGGACAATGGGCCGGAAAAAGGAGCCGGAAGAGCCGGTAATCTGAAAGGCTACAAAGCACATTTGTACGAAGGAGGAATCCGCTCTTCGTTAATTGCCTGGGGGCCCGGATTTATGGAAGAAAAAATACAGGGAACCAGAAACAAGGAATCTGTTTTTTCTGCCATTGACATTCGCCCGTCCCTGCTTGAGTTCACAGGAACCGGCAAGCCCGAAAATTCGCTTTGCGATGGTGAAAACCTTGTGGGAACCCTGCTGGGAGAATCTGCTGCTTCGCGACAGATGCCTATTTTTTACAGCCGCCCGCCCGACAGAAAGAAGTTTTACGGATTTGACAGCCTCCCCGACCTGGCTGTTCGTGAAGGCGACTGGAAACTATTGTGCGATTACGACGGAAGCCGTCCGGAGTTGTACAACATTGTTTCAGACCCGGGAGAAAACAACAACCTTGCTGCCGCATATCCTGAAAAAGTAAGGGAACTGGCAGAAAAAGTAACATCGTGGTACCGCTCAATGCCCTGCAGTACGGCGCCCATATCCGATTGATGAGCGTGGAAAACATCAGAAGCTAACAAATGGCTTTCGCAACCGGTAACCCGGAATTTTCGCCATTGGCGTCTACCAGTTAAAAGGCGTTATTACCACACCGGTTTCAATCCAGTCGGCACTAGTTCCGTGACGTGTTTTCAAGCCCAGTTGCAGATCCAGGTGTTTTGTCCAGTCAAACCGCAATGCAGGCCGTAAAAACAACGGGTCTTTTCCTTTGTCGTCTCCCAGGTAGGTTCCAACTTCCAGCAAAATAGCCAATCTCCAAAAATGAAAGGCTGCACCGCCATGAACACCTAACAGATTTTGATCCCCGGATTTTGGATACCTGGGCATCAAACTCTCATCCCTAAAAAAATCGAATCCGGCTAAAAAGGAAAGCATTGTATTATAACGGTATTCATAATCCAATACACCGGAATAAGCCAAATAACGGTTCACACCAACAATACCATCCTCCGCATAATTCTGCACGGTTCCCATGGCGGCATAAAATGAAACGCTATTCTGACCAATCAATTCATTGGCCTGTTTAGGAATCCGTTTTCGGCGTGCCTCCACAACGGTTTTGGGATACGGAGCCGGATCCACCTGTTTTTGTAAGCGGTTGTAATGGTAGCGGAGCCCCACGTTTAAGCCCAACATATTCAGGCCCCAGTTTGGCACAAAAGTCCTTCCGTTGGAGAAATGCGTGATATCGATTCCATAGATCAAATCAAGCTCGCGGGTAAGCTGGTACGAAAAACCGGCATGCATGTTAAAGTAGACGGCAAAACGCGATCCGATGGCATCGTTCAGTGGGTTTGTCGCTTCGTTGTATGGCTGAAGGTTATAGGTTAAGCCAAAAGCCGGACTTATCTCAAACACATTACGCCGATGGGGTTTGCTGGTTTGAAAAGTCATCCACCCAAATATGGCATTAGGATTTCCAAAAATATCGGCATTACCGATGTTACCGCTGTAAAGCCCGATACCATACATCGGCTGGCCATATTTAGCCGACCATTCCGATTCGCTGTCCGACTGCCACCCATAACGAATTTCGCCGGATGAGTAGCCATCTTTGAGAAATTCATCCAAACTTTCCCCGCCATACAAATGGGAACCACTGTGACCTCTCAGTTCAATAATTCTAAACTTGTTGGATTGCCCCATCAAACTTCCTGTCATCAGCAGAAAGAGCCCCGTTAGCATCCAAATCCGTCGATTCAAATTCAATCGCATGCTGACTTTATTTTTGTTCTGTTTTCAGAATGGCCGCTATTCCCAAGCACCAAACAGAAATTCAAAGATAGAGGTTTTCGGTTTTTGAGTCCATACTTCATTCCATAAAAAACCCTCGTTCCGGGTTACCCCAATCTGTGTACTTACTATTTTGAAGGTCGATATAAACAGCAATTGAGTGAACCGGATTTTACTATTCAGCAAACACCTCCACTTCGGCCCACGACGCTTTTCCGCTTTCCCTGACATCCGACAAGGCAAGCATTTTTACATACCGGGCTTTTACCTGTGTACCGAATGGAACGATTCTGCGATTGGGGTTATTTTCAATGTTGCTAAAGGTTCCCCGGGAAAGTTCAAACCAATCAGAACCATCCTCGCTTCCCCAAAACTCATATTCGTATATGATCCCCTCCTTTTCTCCATCCTGCCGCGGCAGGTACGAAAAAGCATTTATACCGCGAAGTTCCGCCATGTCGATAATGAGCTCGTGCGGATGTTTTGCCGGCCGCTCACCGGTAAGCAGAAAACTTTCCGGATCATTATCCATGATGAATTTCCCCGCATCATTTGCTTGCCCGTCAACCGAAACAATCTTCCATTTGTTGCGCGCCACGCCAAATTCAGCTACTATTTTATCGGTACAGAACCCGGTCTTCTCATCCTTCGAGAAACAATGCACTTTACCTCCCCCGGGCATAAAAACAAGACTTGTATATTTTTTGAATTCGCTTGAACCGGGATTTTCGCCCAGTGCATAATACACCGAAATTCCTTTGGTTAAAGCAAAGCTCAGCTTGCCCTCTAAGTCAATGGAAGGAAGCGGATCGGGTACCAAAGCAGGAGCCTGATACACCCCCATGTTCGACAAGGTTAAAGAAGGTGCGTTAGTTGCCATGGTCAGCCTGGCTTTTTGGGTCGTCACATCTTCAAAACGCAGCAGACGCTTGTAGCCAACAGTCGTTCCACTAGCTATCTCAACAAATTCTCCGTTCTTTTCAATCTCAAACGAAAATTCACTCACCCGTTGTCCAAGGGCAATGTATTCCTGTAACATCAGGCGGTTGAAAACGGTTTCTTGCCCAAAATCAATTTCCAGGGTTGCCTTTTGCACACCGTCAGCTGTTGCCCAATAGGTTTCTGAATTGTTGTCGGCAACTTGCCCGGCGCTGTATGCTCTTCCACGTTCATTGTTAGCAGTTACTTTTGCCCCCAAAAGAAGGTTGTTCTCAAATTCACGTTTTACCTGTTCTCCAAATTTCAGCAAGGCCCTCCGGTCGGCTTCGCGTATCAAGCCGTCCGGTGAAATCGCAAGCCCCAGATTCAGGGGCGAGCCGCATCCCACCGAGGTGTAATAAAGATCCATCAGGTTGGCAAGGCTTCGCACCGGGTGCCCTGTATGATAATACCAGGCTTTGGGCCACAGCAGCGTGGTATTCACTTCGGCCGGTATCCACTTTTCACCACCTTCATCTCCGCTTGAAAGCTTTTTTACATATTCGCTATCCGATGTTCCGGGCGACTTATCTCCGGGACTTATCGTATTCCAGTTGGTTGCGCCACCCACGCCGTTTTCATTCCCCACCCAACGGGTCCCCGGTCCTACATCGCTAAAAATAACCGCATTGGGTTGGTATTTCTCCACAATCGAAAAAATGGAATCGTAGCCGTAATAGGTTTTGGCATCGATGTTCCGGCGTTCGTTGGCACCGCCGTAATAGCCGGTTCCTCCGTTGGCTCCGTCGATCCAAAATTCAAAAATATCGCCGTAGCCGGTCAGTAATTCTTCCAGCTGCCGGTAATAGTAATCCACGTATTCCGGGCGACCGTACTCAGCATGATTTCGGTCCCAGGGAGAAAGGTATACGCCTAATTTCAACCCATATTTTTTGCACGATTGTGCCAGGTCGCCCAACACATCGCCCTGCCCGTTTTTCCACGGCGTTGCTTTTACCGAGTAGTCCGTGTATTGGCTCGGCCACAGGCAAAACCCGTCGTGGTGCTTGGCCACCAGGATCATCCCTTTCATTCCGGCTTCGCTGGCAGTTTGCGCCCACTGATCGGTATTTAAATCCCCGGGATTGAACAGTTTCGGATCTACGTCGCCATAAGCCCATTCTTCTTCGGTGTAGGTATTCAGTCCGTAGCAAACCAGGCTGTAATATTCCATTTCGTGCCAGGCAAGCTGTGCCTGTGAAGGAAGAACGCCATACGGTTCCGGCGGATTTGGCTGGCTGCATCCGAAAACAGTAACAGTAATTAAAAAAGTTACAGTTTGCTGAAAATGCTTCATCATCATACCTGTTTATTTATTGGTGCGGATCATTTCGCCCACCTGTTTCAGTGTTTTCACATCAATCTCCCGAATCCTCCCCGCATAATCAGGCCCCACATCGATTGAAAAAATATTTCCATACTTAACCGCTCCCACATAATCGTTGTACAATTTTTCTGCTGAATGACAAAGCGTATCGTGTTTGGGCAATGAATAAAACCAGTCGGCACCGCCTTCATGTTTTGGCAGAATCGGATAGGTAAATTCAGCAACCAGAAAATTGTCATAACTGTCTTTTAAATGATCTTCATTCCAAACGGTACTTTTATCGCCGATTGGTCCCGGGCGTCCACGTTCCCGCAGGTTTAACCGACCTGCTGTTTCTCCGGTATTAAATCCGATAAAACAGTTGGGCTGAAACTGGTGAATAAAATCGACGGTTTCCTTGTGCGATAAACCACCATCGCCAACAGCATGATCCATCCAGAAGAACTCGATGGGACCATATTTTGTGCAAAGTTCCTCTAACTGGACTTTTTTCATTTCGGGATTAATACTTCTCCCCGACCGCCAGCCTTTGCCATCCACAGCTCCCGGCCAGTTCCAGTCGCCTTCAGAAAAATACAGCGCCAGTTTAATCCCGTATTTATCGCACGATTTCCGAAGCATTGCCAAAACATCAATACCCAATTCACTATTCGTTACCTTTTTATCGGTGGTTTCTGTATCCCACAAACAAAAGCCATCGTGGTGCTTGGTCAGAAAAAGGATGTAGCCCATACCGGCATCTTTAGCAGTTTTGCACCACTGATCGGTATCACAACCGGTGGCTTTAAAATACCCGGCATCTTTATCGAGTGTTGGCGTCCATTCGCTTCCGTAAAAAGTACTGAACGACCAGCAAATAAACATCCCCCATTTCATTTCCTTTATCTGTTCGGCACGTAGATGATCATTCACTTTAACGGTATAATCTGTTTTTGACTGGCTTGTTGCCCCGGTAAAAATGGCCACCATCAGTAAGCACAGTAAACTAACTCTTAACAACATAAGCTTGACCTTTTGGTATGAATATAGAAAAATTGATTTATTGACTTTTACAAATACACCTGTTTTTATTCGCTTTTGCCCGGCTTTCTGCCCATGTTCACTCCCTTTTATTCCGCCGGGCTTATTATATTTGACTATCTAAACAAATATTTTCTGACAGAAATATTCAAAACAACATAATTACAGGCAGATAATAAATAAACGATTCCAACCAAAACTTATACGATCTTATCTTTATGGCAGTAGATTCATTTGAATGCAAAATAATTACCGGCGGATTCAACCGTTGCGACAGTTCGTGGAACAAAACAACGGATGAACTCAAAAAGCACTACAACTACAGTCCGGGCAAACTAAAACGGATCCGGCCATTTTAGCCCCTTGGGTTCAATCTACCCAGCGGTTCAGATACACCCCCAGCTTTGCCCCCCAGCACTGGTCCCGTACAGTCAGGCCTTCGCTTTTAAAGTTCCGGGTAAGACCGGGATTATACTCCAGCTCAAAAAACAGGAAGTCATTGAATTCGATCCCCAGCCCCACCAGCGCACTCACATTGAATTTATTAAACTTTTCCAGTGCCGGTTCGTAGACGTTGATTTTAATCCCTGATTCCGGTTCAACAATTACAGCATCTTTGTACGACAGCAGGTAGTCGGCCCGGCCCCCCAGCAACAGGTAAGGCAAATGCGTGCTACTGAAGGGGCGAATTTTTACCCCAAGATCAAGTGCCAGGTTGTGCAAAACCACTTTGTCGTTCCTGACATCTGCCACCGAGGCATCGGGAAAAGTAAATACGAACTCATCTTTAAAGCCTTTCTGAATATAGCCCAGCCCCGTAAGCAAGCTCATCATTTCGGCCAGATCTTTCTCTGCAAAAACAAAAGCCTGCAAACCCACTTTGTACTCATGCTCCATATCGTTCGAAATGTTTCGGTATTGCCACTTCTGGCTGGCATACGAAGTTCCCAGGCTCACACCCAACCGGTCAGCCACCTGCCCGGCAGAACACCAGACGATCAGTAAAAAAGCAGAAATCAGTAGTAATTTTTGTTTCATGGTTATAAGCTTACAACATTACTCGTCGCATAACAAGCTAATTACGTGGTTTAATTCAGATGACTTTTAAACGCCTTATCTACCACCGGCACGACTAAAAAAGGAGGCAATCCGAGTTTTTCCACTGCCTTTTTGCAATTGTTCAAGGTACCGGCATCATCGCTTTTGTAGCATTCTTCTACCACCGAATTAATATGCCTCATATACTCCTCCCCTTCCTGAAGAACCTTATTAATCGAATCCTGCTCAAACATCGGTGGAGTCCACGAGGTAAGTAATGTTTCAAATTCGGGATTGCGTTTAATTTTCGCTAAAGAACGCATCAGATCAGAATAATTATCGTAATTGGGAATGTCATTTTTCAAGGGTATCGAATCTGCCGTGAAAAGTATTTTATCCTCCACAAAAAACAGGTTCAGCGAGCCTTTTGAATGCCCCGGCGATTGAATAAACCGGATGGTTATCGCCTCATCAACGGCCATTGACTGACCGTCTGAAACAAAACAATCCACACTCACTGGCATATCCACAAGATGGTAAAACCCGGGAACCGGACGTTCTGAGTTTTGTAAATCGATGTTTTCGATCCAGTCCCGTTCCAGTTCGTGCGAACAAACCTTGCAGCCGGTCAGCTCTTTGATTTTTGCAGCACTTCCGATATGGTCAGGATGAGCATGAGACAGTAGGATTGTACCGATCTCCGAAAAATCGCGGTTTTGCTCTTTTATATAATCGAATATCACCTTCTCGCTCCCCTTCACTCCCGTATCAACAAGGGTTATTTTATTTCCGAAAATCAACACCACATTTACAAAGCGGGGTATCTTCTTTTCGGGGCTTAAGCTGATCTCGAAATCAATGCGCAATAAATGGATCTTATCTGTCAGTTTCATGTTTTATTAAGGTGTTTTAACTGTGCTCAAGCATTGTTGTGTAGAACAACAACTACCTGTATTACAACTAGTCTTTTATTTTAGCTCATTCAATATTTCATTTATTTCTAATCCAATTTTCTCAATTTCTGATACATATATGTCCGTATCTTCACTAATGGCCTTGATAATTATCTCGTTTTGTTGAATTCTCAGATCGCAATATTTTATCAACTTTGCATTTTGCTCAATTAGTTCCTGGGGTAGATTATCTATAGAATTCAATCTCCCAACTATTTCCTTGTTCTCTTTCCACAGTACTACTCCTTTTGTGAATTCTTTAATTAAATAGTCTGGTTTCGCTGTTTCAATCACATTGAAAACAGCAACTGCCTTATTCTCATTCTCTACAAAATTTTCAACTTCTCTATCATAAGTTGAAATGTCAAAGTCAGCAGTTTTATTAGATAAGTCTCCGGCAAAGAATGCAACAACCGCAATACCTACAAAAAGAATTACCATAGCGATAGCTCCAACACCTGCAGCATTCCATCCAGAATAAAATTCACCACCAGATTCTTTGTGTTGTTTTAATTTTTCGCCCTGAAGTCGTTCTACAATTAAATAGATAATTCCAGTGTAGATTAAAGGAATTAGTGGCTGGGGAATTTTGTCAATTATTGGCTCGGGAATTGAAAATATTCCGGCAAATAATAAGACACTTGATATTATTCCTATTATTAAAGATTTTCGAGCATTGTCAGATTGGTCTAGTACCTCAAAATTTTTCTTTACCAGGTAACCTGCTGCAAGCGGTCCGCCAAAATAGGTAGCAATTGTAATGGCTCTTTGAGAATAGAATTTTTTAGCTTCTTCCATTTGTGATTAGGTCAATATTTTTGGTTTTTAAAGTTAGCTGTAACCGTCACTTATAAGTTGTCGTTGCGGATTTCGGAGAGCGTTCCTCCGCCAGTTGGCGGACACGGAACTGCGATGCGATCCCGAAGCCTCGGGACGCAGTTGGCGTACCACCGAACCCCGCCCTGCAATAGGTACTGTGTTAGGTTTAGTTTTTTATTTGTATTTATATTTTGTTGTTCTTTTGTCACCTTGTTTTTCAATAATTCCATCGTCAACAGCAATTTTCAGGTCTCTACTAGCAGTTGCAGGAGATATATTTTTAAATGCCCTTAAATAATCTTGTCTTGAAAATTCTTTCGTGCCAATTATTTCTTTAAAGTTCAAAATTCTGTCGTTGTTGGTCAAACTTATATTTTGAACTTTTAATAACTCTTCCAAAGAATCTTGTATAATTTCCAACATGAATTCAATAAATGAAGTAGAGGCTCCTTGTTTGTCCGATTTCCCAAGGACATTGTAATATTCTTGTTGTCTTAATTTCACTAAACTTTCAATCGGTAGAAATTCAAAAACAGGGGAGTGTTCCTTTAAAATCATGGTTTGCCAAAGTCTTCCCATTCTGCCATTACCGTCTATAAAAGGGTGAATAAATTCAAATTCGTAATGGAATACACAGCTTTTTATAAGAATTAAGTCATTGTCGTTTTTAAGGTATTCAAATAAATTAGTCATTAAAGAATGAACCATATCTCCAGGTGGTGCGATGTGGGCGATATCGCTGCCCTTTACAATTCCTACTGAACCGGTTCGAAGTTTCCCCGGATTTTCAATCAAATCTTTCATTAGAATCTCATGTGCTTTACACAACGATTTTAATTCGAATACTTTGAATTTATTTAGTTGATTATAAACCTTGATTGCATTTTTGACTTCTAAAATATCTTTTTTCGGAGCAAGAATTCTTTTGTTGTCAAGAAGGTCTGTAATTTGCTCAATAGTCAAGGTATTTCCTTCAATTTCCAATGAAGACTGAATTGTTTTTATCCGATTTCTTTTTCTTAATTCGGTAGGAGGTTTGTATAAATGAGCAGCATTTACTTCTCCAATTTTTTCTGAAATAGAAGCAATTAAATTTAAAATTTTACCTGTTATTTCGTATGGTGGGTTCATAGTTTAAAATCTTGATACTATCATATGATAGTATCAAAAGTAGTCATAATTATTTATGCTGCAATCTTCTTTTTTCAATATTACGTAGCGGTTGGTACATGTTGTCGGGGTCCCGAGTACTCGGGAGAGAGCGTTCCTGTCCGCCAGCTGGCGGATACGGAACTGCGAAACGATCCCGAAGCCTCGGGACGCAGTTGGCGTACCGCTGAACCCGCCCTGCAATAGGTACTGTGTTATAGCTTGTTTTTATTCTGCATATTTTACTCGTATCCCGTCAGTTTTACTTAGTCTTGCCTCATCTCCATTACTGCTGTATAAATAGATATTCAAGTTTGTAACATCAAAATATTCTTTGGCTAAATCAAAGGCTTTTTTAAAATCTGCGTCCATTTCGCGTAATAAGCTTAAACTATGATTGTCAGGTTCCCAATGCTCGTCTATTGGTTTTCCATCGTCTCCAACTCTTAAATGTCGGTATGGATAATTAGGAACAGAGGTTACTGCAAAACCTATAGTTTCCAATTCTTCAAAAAACGCTGCTGCTTGTTGGGTATTTTCAGTCCCTTTAAAAACTACACCTCCGAATAAAAGATTCTCAGGGATGGGATATACTGTAGTTATTGAACTTAAAAAATTCTCATTAGTCGGAATTTCTAAAATAAATTTATCTTCATTAACAGTTAAGTTCGATTTGACTTCAAAATCGTATGTCTTTAGAGTTACTAAATAATCATTTTCAATTAATTTATTGTCTGGAATAAAGAAATTTCCTTTAGGTCTGCATAATGAATCAATACCATTGGGTGTTGGAAATTTTGGGCATTTCCCATTATCTACCTTGTCTATAAGAGAAATAGTAATATTCTTTCCGTCAATTTTATAATCAAAAACTAATTCAAATGAGTTTTCATATTCCATATTCTCATAAAATTCAAACCTTAGTCTTCTGCCTCCTTCTCCAAATACTTCATGGTCCCAGTACAATGATAAACCTTCAACGCTTGCCTTCTCATCAATTGTAAAGTCATCTTTATTGCATCCTAAAACTATTATTGCAAGAATAAAAATAATTAAGTGAGTTTTCATTTTAGTTAATTTTTGGGTTCTTTTTAAAATAAGCTATAACGGTTAGTACATGTTGTCCGGGCGGATTTCGGAGAGCGTTCATGTCCGCCAGCTGGCGGACACGCAATGGCGAAACGATCCCGAAGCCTCGGGACGCAGTTGGCGTACCACCGAACCCCGCCCTGCAATATGTACCTTGTTATAGCCTGTGTTTTATTCGTTAAGTCATTTTAGGTTTAATTTATCTACTATATTCTTATTGTCTGGAGTAATAATTATTTTGCTATTATTTGTCACTATAAGAATTTTATTTTTTCGTTGAGTTGCATAAAAAGTCATGTTTCCAAAACCAGTTGCGTGAAACTTTCCAAAATACCCAAATAATCCTCCAACTCCGAAAGTCCTGATTAGTCCTTTCATTTCATTGTCTGCAAGCAATCGAACTTGCTTAATATCCCCAAGTTTTATTTTTACTTTTCCTATTGGTCGGTTAATTGTCAGTATGTTATTTGCAATTGTGTAAAACCGGGGTGCATAAAGCCAACTGCCCAATAGAATTATAAAAAATAATAATAGTATTCCTGAGTGAATCAAAATTGTAGTTGTGTCTCCTTGTGAAGCGAATAAAGCTCTAACACTTATTTGTCCAATTACAATTAGTAATACAAACACTCCAATAGTTATTCCTTTCGTTAAAGTGTCAAGTGATGCTTTATATTTCATTGCTCTCATTTTTAAAATAAATGTCTGTTTGGCTGTTTCCAACATTGGCTATAACGGTTGGTACATGTTGTCGGGGCGGATTTCGAAGAGCGTTCCTGTCCGAAGGACACGGAACTGCGAAACGATCCCGAAGTCTCGGGACGCAGTTGGCGTACCACCGAACCCCGCCCTGCAATATGTACCGTGTTAACGGTTGTTTTTTAATTTTTTATTCATATTCAATTAGATAAGTCTCTGAAAAATCGTCAAGCCATACATATTTTTTTACAACTTTTATTAATCTGTTATTCATATCATATGAAAAGGATTGTTCGATTTCATTTGTATAGTTTTTCTCAAGCATCTCTTGAGTATAAAAAGGTGGAGGTGGAGGAATACTAATTTCATTTTCCTTTTTTATTGGATAACGAGTTTTCCTTATTTTTTTATCCAGTCTGTCTTGGTTGTCATAGGCAAACTCGAAAGCCCAATTTTCTCCGTTTGCATTCCAGTATTCTTCTAAAATGGGCTTTGATTTTGAGTTATATTGAATCTTGTATTTGTCAATATCGTCTCCACATTCATGAATTCCTTTTGTAGTAAAAGAAGTAATGTTTCCCAAAGAATCGTAATTATAGATTTCTTCGAGTTCGATAATAGAATCGTTTACGAAAGACTCCTTAATTAAATTTGATGATTCGTCATATTCATATTTTCTATAGAAATAGAAAAGAACGGTGTCACGTGTTTGATTGTAAAATTCAATTTTAAAATTGGAAACTAATCCTTTGTCATTGAATGTATAAACCTCCTTTTGAAATTCGTTATCAGTGATATCTGTAATACCTTTTTGAATTAATTGTCCTTTTTCATTATAGTCGTATGAGTAATTCTCTCCATTAATTATATCTCCTTGGTTGTCCAAAATCTTACGACTAATTAATAAAGTGTCACCAGAATCATATTCGTACTGTGTTAACTCAATTTCATTTAATGGGTCATAGAGAAAATCGCAGAATACGGATTCTTTAATAATTTTTCCTTTTTCATTAAAGTCAACACTCTGAACTAATATTCTTTTTTTGTCCGACTCTTTGTAAAGCTTAATCACATTAACTCCATCATAGATTTTGTCATTGAATTTAATCCACTCTTCGATGTTTTGCTGTCCTCTGACAGTAAAGAATGTTAAGCAGAAAATTAACAATATTTGAATTCGTAGATTCATCTAATTCTCTATTTCAAAATAACCGTTAACGGCACGAATATGCGTAGTGCGGGATTTCAAGGCACTTCACTATCAAACCACTACTTTGTTTATTAATTGCATAAAAGTCCAAATTCACTGCATCGCCCCGCATTACGTATATTTATTGTTGTGGCCTGGTTTTTATTCATCATAAATAGTGGTCAACCTTTCGCTTTCAAACATGCTTGCCGGAGAAATAACAATTTCATCCTTTGGAATATTTCCCCCATACCTTTCTTTAAGTTTTTGTAATACAGTATTGTCGGTTAAATTAAACTCGCTTAATCTTTGTAGTTTCCCGATTTCAATGTTTGCTGCATTTTTATATATTTTCCATACTAATTCAGAACAGTAAATTCTATCATCTGACCACTCAAAATATAAATCATAGTCCTTTCCACTATACTTTTCTCCCTCGGTTTTCATTTTATTTTTAATGTCAGTAGTCAGAATTTTATCTGAGTTTTTAAGTCGTTTAATTACAAAATGTCTTTTCTCTCCACGGTCAATCCATTCTTCTAATGATGTCAACTTAACTGGCTGAACAGCTTCGTAAACAAAACAATTTCCTTCAATTTTATAAATAATTCCGAGATGACTATATTTTGAATTTGTAGCAATTTGAATTGCTTTACTCTGACTTGATTTTGATGTTTGAAAAATAATATCTCCATCTTCAACGTAATCATACAAGTCAGTTACGTCAATGTGTCTTGCTTCATCAGCCATTAAAGGTCCAATGAATTTAACTATCACAATAAACACTAATCCAAGTATCGTAATTGAAATTATTATTGCATTTCGTATCGTTTTATTCATAGGTACTTCGTTTCTTAAACTTGGCCACAACGGTCACTTGTATGTGGTCGGGCGGGATTTCGAAAAGAAATCCTGTCAGACCCGCAGGAAAGTGGGCGCAAGGTCTGACTTGTCAGACCGCTAAGACACCCGCCTGCCATATTACAATTTGTTACCAACCGTATTTAATTTATTTTTTATCTCAATAGCTTTGTTATTCACTGTTTTCCATTCCTCCGTCTCAATAAATTCATCAATCAAAGGAAGATTTTTAGGTGTTATATCTGCAATCGCATTTAGAGTTTCATCAAATTCCGATAACAATTTCAATTCAGTAGAATTAAATGTTTGTCTAAAATCATCTGAAGCTGGAAAATAATAATCTTCCCATTGACAGAATAATTCATTGGAGACTTGCGCTATTGGAACGTTTCTTTGATACTCCAATTGGCTTTCTTTTGATGCCCACAAGTCAATCACTCCGAACACGTTATTTCTTGTCAAGTCGATGAATTCCTCCTCGCTTATACTTTTACCCTTACTTGCAATTTCTTCAGTAGGTTTATTGATTTTATTTCTCAACGGTCTCTTCCTAATTTTTACTCGGTAGTAATAAACGGGTGCATACAAAACGTTGAAAAAGAAAAGGGGCAGTAAGGACTTTGAATACCTGTCATATTTGAACAAAAACCATATACAATACCCCCAGAAAAATAAAATTATCAGATTTAAAGGCATTACAATTAGGTTAAAGATTGTCCTGTCCTTACTGAAAAATATGCTGTCAAAAGTTTCAGGGAATGACAATGCAAAAATTGGCATTAGGAATACTGAAATCAGAAAAATCAGATTCACTATAAATGCGGCAAATACAATCTTATCCAATAGTTTCATTTTGTTTTTTCAATATGGTTGGTAACGTACGTGGAACCCAACCAGTCGGGTTATATCGTTATTATCAGGTTGGGTTATAACACCCATTGGGGTGGATAAACCAACTTTTTCTGATTTTTCGGGAGGGAGCCGTTTCATGAGCGGGCGGTTTCGTTTTTTCGTTTTTCCGAAGATAACAAGAAAAATGTTTTTAGAAAGCTGTTTAACAATACATTTCAAAGGATCGGCTTAACCACGTTCTTCCGGAAAAGTAAAAAGAAACGCTTTAATCTCCTGTGGGCTGCAGCGGATAAATCCTTCCTGCTATCCTCAGAGCCGCCCTGCAACATTTTTCAGCATCCTGCGGCATTTTTTCGGCTTCCTGTACGATTTTTGGCCGTCCTGCGGGATTTTTTGTCGCCCTGCAACACATTTTCTTGAATCCTGCGCCCCTTTTTCAGGCCCTGCTTAGCAGGAAGGCCCCAAAATGAAGCAGGGAGGGTCAACAACATGCAGGATGCCTGTCAGGCATACAGGGCAGCCAAATACCTCGCAGGACGCCGTATTTTTCAACTGGAAGCATCCAAGCTACACCTCCGGTGTTGATCTGAACAAAGTGCTAAGCGGTTCCAAACCACTTAGCGCGTAAAGCAATCGAAACAACCTTTCAGCGTTTAACACACAAAAAATCCAACCCGTTCCGGGTTGTGGGAATCCAGGGATGTTCGGTTCTACGAAAACCCAACGCATACTGCGTTGGCTCCTCCTCGGGAGTTTTTTAGACCGGTTTTACCCGATTTCCTTTTTGATCAGAAAAACCGTATAGGCAATAAAAAAGACCAGTAACAGGGCGGCTTCCCAGCGGTCGAGTTTCTTTCGTTTGCCGGTAAGCATGGCCACAAAAAGGAAAATGGTTCCGCAGGTCATGATGATCAAATCGGTATTAAACGAAGTATTGAACGGTATGGGATTGATCAGAAGGCTGCCTGCCAGTACCAGCAGCACATTAAAAATATTGGAACCGATCACATTTCCGATCGCGATATCACTGTTTCTTTTCAGCGCGGCCACAATCGAGGTGGTAAGTTCGGGAAGCGAAGTTCCGGCAGCCACAATGGTTAAGCCGATAATTTTTTCGCTAACCCCCAACAACGAAGCAATTTTCACGGCGTTGTTTACCACCAGCTGTCCGCCGGCCACAAGACCACCCAGTCCGAGAACTATAAACAGCGCAATCTTCCACAAGGGCCGCTCCACCGGCTTTGATGCTTCCGTATCTTCGGCCTTCATTTGTTTGAAAACGTAAAACAGAAAGCCCAAAAACAAGGTCAGTAATATCACCCCGTCTATCCGCGACAAGGCAGGTACACCCATGAAGAAATTGTTGGAAAGGGCGATCAGCACCAGCAACAAAACAATCGACAGGGGAATTTCGCGCCAGGCCGTTGACGACTGCACCGTAATCGGGTACAACAAGCCCGAAATCCCGAGGATGATGAATAAATTGAAGTTATTACTTCCAATCACATTTCCCAGTACCATATCGGACAAGCCTTTGGTGGAAGCCACCAGGTTGACCACCATCTCGGGTGCCGAGGTTCCGAAAGCCACAATCGTTAACCCGATTGCCAGGTCAGAAACCCGGTATTTTTTAGCCAGTGCCGAAGCACCATCCACCAGCCAGTTGGCACCAAAAATAAGTGCCACAAATCCTCCCAGTACCAATAACAATGAAATCAGCATACCTCGTTATTTTTTACGAATATGTGGAATTTCGTTCATTGTACAACTGTAGTACAAAAATTTTCGGGCGTTGGTGCGTTGAAAGCCTGTTCTGTTAAAAAATTGCTACTGGGTAAAATCCCCTCCAAAAAAGCAGAACCACATTCTTCAGGAAAAAGGGCCGTTAAACCGCCCAATGTGAAATTAAGACTACAATATCTGTAAATAACCGTTTTATCCGGAATTAATTCCTACCTTTGTTCCCTTGACAATCAGGTTTTTATTGAATCGACATTAGCAATGCTTTGTTTCGCCGCTGGTTAGCGAATCTTCTCATCGTCCAATCGACATCCAAAATCAACTTTCTTGTTTAGATTAACAAGTCGCGAGTGTGCTACGCAATACATCGTGACACACTTTAATATACTATGACAAAATCTTTTTATACAGTTTTAACACCCTCGGGCGCCAAGCCCTTTGATCTGATGTGGTCCACACATTCACCCGAAATGATCCCGGCCAAACGCCAAAAAGCAAACGTTTGAACAACAGTGTTCAACACGTAGTAAGGTATTGCCTTTGTACAAAACCGTATACTGCCAGGCGGAATTGTACAAATGCATTTTTGGAAATCATCATCCGGATTAAATACCTGAAATCGCTGCATTTTTCCCATATGCTTATTAATTATTAAAAGAAAGCTGTAGATCCAAACAGCGTATTCAATTATGACATTTAAAGAATTAAATATTTCAGAGCCCATATTAAGAGCTCTGGCCAACAAGAACTACGAAACTCCCACTCCCATACAGGAGAGGGCAATTCCGGCCGCACTCAGTGGTAGCGACCTACTGGGCTTGGCTCAAACCGGCACCGGAAAAACGGCGGCCTTTGCCATCCCCATTATTCAGCAACTTAACGAGTCTTTCCAAAACGGACGGAAGCGCGAAATAAAAGCATTGATCCTCACTCCCACCCGGGAGCTGGCCATACAAATTGGTGAAAGCTTTTGGGAATACGGAAAATATACCGACATGCGCCATGCTGTAATTTTTGGCGGCGTAAAACAGGGGCCGCAGGTTGATAAGCTGCGAAGAGGTGTCGATATTCTGATTGCCACACCCGGACGTTTGCTCGACCTCATCCAGCAAAAGTACATTTCGCTTAACCGTATCCAACACTTTGTACTCGACGAAGCCGACCGCATGCTCGACATGGGTTTTATACACGACATTAAACGCCTGTTACCCATGCTGCCGCAACAAAAACAAACCCTGTTTTTTTCGGCCACCATGCCGGCGACTATTGCCACGCTTTCGAAATCGATACTGCGCAACCCGGTACGCGTAAAAGTAAACCCGGTTGCCTCTACCGCCGAGATGATCGAGCAACACCTGTACTATGTGGAGCGACCGAAAAAGAACCAACTCCTTGTTTCCATACTCAGAAACGAGCAGAATAACTCGGTGCTGGTTTTCTCGCGTACCAAGCGAGGTGCCGATAAAATTGCCCGCATATTGAATGTAAACGGAATCGGTTGCGAAGCCATTCACGGTAATAAATCGCAGGGAGCACGGCAACGTGCGCTTGAGAATTTCAAGTCGAGGAGAACAAGGGTGATTGTGGCCACCGACATCGCCGCCAGGGGCATTGATATTGCCAACCTGGAAACCGTGATCAACTACGACCTGCCGGATGTGGCCGAAACCTATGTACACCGCATTGGCCGTACCGGACGTGCCGGGAAAAGCGGAATTGCCCTGTCGTTTTGTTCGCCGGACGAACGCCCGATGGTGCGCGACATCCAAAAACTGACGGGAAAGAAACTGAATACCGTAGTGGCCTAATCGACCACCAGGTATTGGAAAATAACTAAGAATGATGAATAGCAATTAACGATTGAAAAAATATAAACAGCGGTGCAGAAACGCACAGCTTCATTCATTATTCGTTAATCATTATTCAACATTCAAGATTTATAGCAACTAAAGTAGCTGCAAACTTGAAATAAAATCAGCAATAACATTAAAACAAATATGAATGGGTAGATCATCGATTTCTTTTAATAAAAAAGAATTAGAGAAAAAAAGAGCTCGAAAAAGAAAAGAAAAACAACAGCGAAAAGAAGAACGCAAAGCCAACGGAGGCAGTGGTTCACTGGACGATATGATTGCTTATGTGGATGAAAACGGGGTAATCACGGATACCCAGCCCGATCCGAATAAAAAGAAAGTAGATGCCAATAAAATCGCCATTTCCACTCCCAAAAAACAGGACGAGGAAGAAGTGCCGTTAAAAGGGCGTGTTGAGCATTTCAATAGAGACAAAGGCTACGGCTTTATTAAAGACATAGCCAGTACCGAAAAGTATTTTTTCCATATTTCTGATGCTTATCCCAATATCACCGAAGGAAACAAGGTTTCTTTTGAACTGGCCAAAGGAAACAGGGGCTTAAACGCCGTAAAGATCGAGCCAGCAGAGTAAAATTTTTATTCACTATTAAAATAGAAACAGGTGAAACAAGCATGGTAAAAATTATCACAAACGAGGATGATTATTTGGTGCGACTTACTGGAGTTTCTGTTTAATAATTAAAACACATACGAATGAATATTTATGTATCGAATTTAAGTAATAACACAACAAGTGAAAGCTTAAAAGAATTATTTGCAACATACGGAGAGGTTAGTTCTGCAAACGTTATCATGGACAAGTACACCGGAGCATCGCGTGGATTTGGCTTTGTTGAAATGCAGGATGCTGAAGGTAAAGAAGCCATCGAGGCTTTGCATGAAACAGAGTTTGACGGCAAAACAATTATTGTAAATGTAGCCCGCCCCAGACCCGACAGAAACGACCGCGGCCGCGATAACCGCGGTGGCGGAGGATTTAACAGAAGACGTTATTAATATTTTAAAATAATATCATGAATAAAGGAACTATAAAGTTTTTTAACGAAGCAAAAGGATTTGGTTTTATAAAAGATTCAAATTCAGAAAAAGAGTATTTTGTCCATTCATCAGGATTGGTTGATTTTGTAAAAGAAGCCGATACAGTAACTTTTGAGTTGCAACAGGGACAAAAAGGGCTAAACGCCGTAAATGTTAAACGAGTATAATTCGTTACAACAACAGATATCAAATCCCGCTCAATGCGGGATTTTTTCGTCTTTTCAGTTGGTTTGAAATTGAATTGACGACAGATTTTTTGCCACTGTTTACGTGGAAATATTGCTTTACCCGTCACCCCGATTTATGTCACATATCGATTTAAAAATAAATGAATTCAAAAACGATTATGATTCTAATCTTGAATTTTACCATTTGGCATTGGCAGCCTTCACAAAACTCATTGCCCCCTTCCCAAACGTTGAATACGTTACGGGTAGGATTAAAGAATACGAAGAATGCCTGAGCAAATTTAAACGGAAGTATTTACCTGGGATTCCCTCTTCACGCAGAGATTACAAGATAATTGATTTTTTATCCGACTTTGTGGGAATACGCGTTGTTTGTCCGTACCTGAAAGATGTGCGTATTATCCGAAAAGAACTAAACAAGTATTTCAAAGAAGTTTCCATTACCGATAAAACGGTTCAGATCGAAAGTACGGATGATAAATTTGGCTATAAAAGTTTGCATCTGGACCTTAAGCTAAACGGGAAATACGCAAAAAAAACCGAATACGCCCCCTATGCGAATATCCAGTTTGAACTTCAAATCAGAACCATTATCCAGGATGCATGGAGTGTTCTGGACCACAAAATCAAATACAAAAAAAGTATCCCCCAAAGCCTGAAGCGAAGAATCAACCGCTTGTCAGCGTTGTTCGAGATTGCTGACGATGAGTTTTTACGGATAAACGATGAAATCAGTATTGAAGAAAAAAGAATAAGCAACCGCTTAAAAAAAGGCTATACGGTTGATAAGAAAATGCCACTCGATGTCTTTCGATTTCTATTTGTAGCACTAAAATATTTTCCCGACTATAATTTCATTGAATTCAAAGTAGATGGCTTCGTTCAGGAAATTCTTGCCATTAAGAATAAATTTACGGAAAGTGAATTAAACGATGCCCTGCAAGCTCATCTGTTAACCGTTAAGCAAATTGCTGAGATTGAAAAAAAAGAATTGAATCCGTACACAAAAATCCGTTATTGCCTGTACCTCTCTAATCCTCATTTGTTTTCGAATATACTGTCTGATTACCAAAAGAACACTCTCTTACTGACAAAGTAAATTCGATGCTATTGAATTAGAAGGCGCCCTGACAAAATCTTCCGGCCCCAACACTCCGAACAAGCTAAAATCAGTCATTTATTTCTTTAATTGAGCGATTACCTAGCAATGTGTGAATGATGTAACTATTGCCTTGAATTGTGTAACACTTTACACCCCGTATTTAAGTATCTTCATAAGGTTATCGGGCATTAAATTATTGCTCAAAAATTACCATACCATGAAAAACTCGCTATACATTATTGCAGGTCTGTTGGTGCTTCTCTGGGTTATCGCTTATTTTGCTTTTGATTCGTTTCGGTACATCGATATTTTGTTACCGCTGGCAGCATTTATCGTTCTTCTCCGTATTTTTTATGTAAAAAGAGCCATGAAGAAATAAGCCGGTATTAGCAGAATCAAGACGTATCACTGATCCAGGAATCTTTAGGATCAGCGCCATAAACAGGTTTTACCCATGCTTTTACTTTTCACGCTCAACCATGTAAAAAGGAATAAAAAAGTCGAAAGGAGAATCTTTAACGCTCTTCTCTTTTAGCTCGTCAATCAGTTCCTCGTAGAATTCATTAAAACGCTCCAAATCGTCATAAGCCAACAAAAAAAGCAGTTTCTGAGTGTTGTGAAAATTAAATTCACCAACACTGGTATATATTACCACCAATCTAAAATCACAAACATTATCGTATTCACGCAGGTAGAAACTAATGAATTTGTTTTTGTTCCCTATCGGTGTTACCACATAGCGGTAGCTTCTGGAGATACGGTCCCATTCGAAAAAAATAATATAATCCTCAATGGAAAAGTAGGGTTGGATAAACCGGTAAAAGATATCTTCCAAATAATATTTCTCTTCGTTGTTCAAATGTCCTCCCTTCGCCTTTTTTATTGATTATTACTTAAGTTAACCAAAACAATCGAGATCTGCTTCATTTTAATTTCAACCACTCACACATTTTCCAGTGTAACCCGTTCCGAGTTTCTCAATTTTTTAAAACGGGATGGCGTTAGCCCGGTGTATTGCCTCAATTGGTTCGACAGATGGGCGACGCTGCTGTAATGAAGTTTGTATGCAATCTCTGTAAGGTTTAGTTCATCGTAAACAATAAACTCTTTCGCTCTTTCTATTTTGTGTGTGAGGTAAAATTTCTCGATGCTTGTGCCATTTACTTCCGAAAAAAGATTGGATAAATAGGTATAATCGTAGTTCAGTTTCTCACTGAGATAATCGGAAAGATTTACCTTGATCTGTTCCTCCGTGTAATGAACCAGGCCAATAATGGCACCTTTTATTTTCTCCACCAAAATGCTCTTTCTGTCACCCATTAAAACAAGCCCTGATTTTTTTAACGCTAATGCCAATTGAATTAACTGTTCAGGCCGGGCGTTTCCGACAATCTCAGCTTCCCCAATTTTGACATACGAATACCGAAGGCCAACCTTTTCTAATTCGCCCCTCACTACCGCCTGGCAGCGAATACAAACCATATTTTTAATATAAAGCTTCAACTTTCCTATATTATCTCGTTTTGCTGCCCAATGAAAACTCTTTCACAAAACTAAAGGGCACTGTGCTTCAGTCAGCAAGCCGGGTTCACGGTGCTTTTGCTACTTCCCAGTAATTTTAACATCCTTATATGTTGCCACACGGCATGGACAAAGCTCTTGTTTACGTGGTAGGGAAGATTGAACTCCTTTGCTTTCGCCTGCACAATTTCCGAGATCTTTTTATAATGTATATGGCTCACGTTCGGGAATAAATGGTGTTCTACCTGAAAATTCAGTCCTCCAACAAACCAGGAAAAGATTCTGCTTTTAGGCGCGAAATCGCAGGTTGTATGCAATTGATGAATCGTCCAGTTATTTTCGATCTGCCCATCTTCATCAGGCATTGGATACTCTGAAGAAGGCACAACATGAGCCGTTTGAAAGATGGTACTTAATACCAAACCTGCGGTAAAATGCATCAGCAAAAATCCGGCAACTATCCAATACCACGAAACCGGGATGGTTAAAAGTGGAATAAGCAGAAATACGCAGTAATAAACAATTTTTGATAGTATTATATGGCTAAGCAATTGGTTAACCCTTCGTTTTCCGCTTAGTTTAACCCCCATTTTTTGGTACTTCTTAAAACGTCTGAAATCTTTGGTCACGATCCACGAAATCGTCATCAAACTATAAAAAAACCAGGCATAGATATACTGGTAACGATGAATCTTTTTTAAAGGGCGGTGAGGCGAAAACCGCAGAATACCCGGAGGAGCAATATCTTCATCATGCCCTTCAATGTTCGTAAATCCATGATGAAGCGTGTTGTGCTGGTAACGCCAGTTGGGCGGAAACCCACCCAGCAAATACAATGAATTTCCAAAAAACCGGTTTACCCGTTCATGCTTCGAAAAAGAACCGTGATTGGCATCGTGCATGGTCACCATTCCCAGTCCCGGCATCCCCACCCCCATAACAAACCAACACACCAAAACAGGTATGACAGAAGTTACAAGCCCCGAAACCATAAGAATATAAGGCACCAGGTACAACAGGGCCATAAAAATAGTCTTCAGGTAAATTTTCCTGTTCCCGTAAGGTTGAATGTTGTTTTTGCTAAAATATTCGTTGACCGAATTTCTTAATTCCGTCGTAAAATTGAGCTTATGTCTTGAGTACTTTATGTTTCGCATTTTATTAAAACTTATTTCATTTTTTTATATATCAGTAGTTTTCCTTCGCAAATCAATTGACCGCTTTAACTTTTCTTAGTCCGTAAACTGTCCGGAAATGATAGCCATAAACAGAAAAGGTGATCGCCTCAGCTAATAGTTTGGGTTTGTTCAGTATCGTCCAGCCCATAAACTTCCAGTATTCCAGCCTGCCCTCGCTTACCAGTCCCAACACAAAAATTGATTTGGCAAAGGCTTTAATCCGGTTGTATTCAATACCGTTTTTACCCATTTTTACCGGCCGGTAATTCTGGAACAGTTCCCTGACGCGCTTATAATAAGGCTTTTCCGTATAAATATTGGCAATAATGTGCAGGTAGCCATCAAGCAGTTTCTGCTTATTCATTTTGGGAACAAAGTTCATCGTAAAATCAGTATTACTTCCGGTTGGATCAACCGTCAACCGATTCTCTGCTTCCATTTGTTTGTACAGTCGTGTATTTTTGGGTGCGTTGAGCAACCCGACCATGGCCGACACAATGCCGCTTTTCTGAATAAACTCGATTTGCCGCTGAAACACGGTAAGAGTATCACTGTCGAAACCTACGATAAATCCCCCCGACACCTGGAGGCCCGCTTTTTGAATTTGTTTTACATTTTCGAGTAAATCCCTGTTTTCATTCTGAATTTTATGACAACTCTGCAATGACTCTTCCACCGGTGTTTCAATCCCGATAAAAGTGGAGGTAAATCCTGCTTCCCGCATCATTGTGAGCAGCCGGTCGTCATCGGCCAGGTTTATCGATGTTTGTGCGTTAAAGCTAAACGGATAGCGGTGCTGCTTCATCCACCCAATCATCGAAGGAAGAAGCTCACCTTTTATCACTTTCTTATTCCCGATAAAATTATCGTCTACCACTGATATGAGTCCTCTCCAATTCAGATTGTACAAGGTTTCCAGTTCATCAATGATCTGCTCTTTGCTTTTCATCCTTACTTTGTGCCCGAGCAATGTTGTTATTTCGCAGAAATCGCATGAAAACGGGCATCCCCGCGATACCTGCAGGCTCATGGAAGCATAAGCTTTTCTATTCAGCAGGTAATAATCCGGTACTGGAGACACAGATAAATCAGCAAATTCATCGCTTCTGTAAATTCTTTTTAAAGGAGCCCCGTTTGCCAGATCGGATAAAAACAAAGGCAGCGTAATTTCTGCCTCGTTCAATATAAAGTGGTCTATTTGCGGATAACTGTCGTACTCCTGCGTAAACAGAGGTCCTCCGGCAACTACTTTCACAGCGTGTTCCCGGCAACGAGCCAAAATATCAGCAACCGATTCTTTCTGAACATACATACTGCTTAAAAAAACATAATCAGCCCAATCCAGCTCTTCCTCTTTCAGCTCTTCAATATTTAAATCAACCAGCTTTTTCTGCCAACTTTCCGGCAACATCGCCGAAACAGTGATCAGTCCCAACGGAGGTACGGCTGCCTTTTTGGAGATGAATTTTAACGCATGTTTAAAACTCCAGTAAGTATCGGGGTATTTTGGATATATCATTAATACTCTCATACAATCACTTTTTCAATGAACTGGCTCAATCCCATTCATAAGTTACTTCTTGATTTTATTTTTGTACCTCTCAGAAAATGAGAAGATAGCCCAAATTTACGATGGGATTTTACCGGGATAAAATGAAAGGGACTGGCGAAAGTTTTTTTGGGATAGAATCTGGATTGAGAGGACAAGTGTTAGAGTTCCCGGACGAATGTCATTCGCCCCTGTCCCTACAACAAGTCCTTTACTGCCATTAAATATTGGCGCGAAACAGGAACGGTTTCTTTGGTGTCGGCAAGCGTTAACCAATAGGTACTAAAATTCTTATTTAACTTTTCGATGTGTTGTATGTTGACAATGCAAGAGCGGTGTGTGCGCGTAAAAACATTAAATTCCTTTAGTTGATTTTCAATATTCTTCAGGGTATTTCGGATCATCTTTTTTCGAACCTCTCCTCCTTCCTTAAAGCCAATTTCCACATAATTATCCGCCGATTTTACAAAAACAATCTCTGATACCTGAATCATTAGATTGTCTCCCTCATTATCAGAACTCAGTTCGACAACTTTATTAAGACTGCGTTCTGTGAATTGATTTAATTGATCCTGCATCAACCTGTTTTCGTCCAGTAGCTTTTTGTACTTTTCTGTAGTAAACGAGAGAGCATTTTTCAAATGCAAAGTAATTGGCACACTCACACTAATTACCACAACCCGCAAAACCAGGTTAAACGTAATGCTTGTGTTCCCCACATACCTGAGGTAAAAGACAAAAGCAACACTGGTTAAAGCAACCAGCAAAAAGTAATAAAGCGAATTCCATATCGGATTGTATTCCTCGTCCGTCTTATCCTGAAGGAGATAAGTCTGAAAGATAATTTGTACAATTACCTGAATAATGAAAACGATTAATCCGTAACCAGCAATGTATAACTGCTTGTTATCGAACTCAAAATTAGCAGTAGGAAAAGGTTGGAAAAACAGAATAAACAAAAAAACAGAAATACTTATGCCAAGATAAGTTTTGAAATACTTTCCTGATAAAGCAATAAACTGATTTATACAATTGTTTGACATCCGTGGAAATTTTAGGTCGGAATTAATTTCGGAAGATGAGTTTTTATTTGTGAACCCAATAGTCTCCTTTATATTAATTCCAATGCTTTATCTCTCTGAAGCACTTATAAAAACCAGTTTAAATGTACGCAAATAACCGTACGAAGTTCAGGAAAACATCTGCTTTTCATCCAATCATTACTTCCAACCTATAACCGCTATGAAAGCTCGCACGCAACTTTCTTTGGTTTTGAATGGCACTGAAATTTCTTTCAATACCTCCAGCGGTTGGCCAGGTTCACCAGCGAAAGCATTACCGGCACTTCTACCAGCACACCTACAACGGTCACCATCGCAGCAGGCGATTGCAAGCCAAATAGCGCAATGGCAACTGCTACGGCCAATTCAAAAAAGTTACTGGCGCCAATCATCGCTGCCGGCGAACAAATGGCATGCGGCAGTTTTAATTTCCGGCCCCCTACCCAGGTAATAAAAAAGATAAAGTAGGTTTGAATAACCAGCGGTATAGCCACCAGCAGAATAATCAGCGGTTTTTCGATAATGGTCTTCCCCTGAAAGGCAAACAACAACACCAGTGTGCTTAACAAAGCAACAATTGAAACCGGTTTAAAGCGGGGTAGAAACTCTTCCCTGAACCACTCCTCTCCCCTTCTGCGGATCAGCATTTTGTGGGTAATAAACCCCGCCAGCAGCGGAATAACTACAAACACTACAATACTGGCGGCCAGCGTATCGTAAGGAATCGTGATATTGGTGATCCCCAGCAGCAACCCAACAATGGGAATAAAGGCTACCAAAATGATCAGGTCGTTCACCGAAACCTGCACCAGCGTATAATTTGGGTCGCCGTCGGTGAGGTAGCTCCACACAAACACCATGGCGGTACAGGGTGCTGCCCCCAGCAAAATGGCTCCGGCAATGTACTCACCAGCCTGCTCGGGCGAAATAAAAGCCGCGTAAAGTTTTGAAAAGAACAACCAGGCAAAAAAGGCCATCGTAAAAGGTTTGATCAGCCAGTTCACCACCAGCGTCAGGATCAATCCTTTCGGGCGTTTCCCGATGTTCTTCAAACTCGAGAAATCGACCTGTAACATCATGGGATAGATCATCAACCAGATTAAAACGGCCACCGGGATATTTACCTTAAATACTTCCATGCTGCTTAAAAACCCCATGCTATCACCCGCCCAGTGACCAATGCCGATACCAGCGGCAATACACACAGCTACCCACAGAGTCAGGTATTTTTCAAAAAAACCAATGCGTTTTTTCTCTTGATTCATACTTAAGGTTTTGTTGCACTTAGCGTTAAACTGAAGATACCTGCTCCCTTTGTTTTCAATTCGGCGACTTCCTCCACAGAAAGGTATTTTTGAAGAACATCATCCGGCACTGTTATGGCTCTCCTTTTATGAATCTGAAGATCCGTAAAGCCAATGTTTTGGATGATTTGCAAATAATCGGGTTCCTGCGATGCACCAGCCACACAGCCTGCATACATTTCGGCTTCCTGTTTTATCTTTTCCGGCAAATCGCCTGCAAGTACCACATCCGAAATGCAGAAATGACCTCCCGGTTTCAGCACCCGGAATATTTCAGAAAAAGCCTGCTGTTTATCGGGAACAAGGTTTAGCACACAGTTGCTGATCACTACATCAAAAGCATTCTCGGGTAAGGGCATGTTTTCAATGTCTCCCAGAACAAATTCCATGTTGGTAAAGCCTGTTTTGGCAAGATTCGCCTGCGCTTTGCTGATCATTTCCTCCGTAAAATCGAGCCCGGTAACCTTTCCGCTTTCACCCACGATGCTGCGCGCGACAAAACAATCGTTTCCGGCACCCGAGCCTAAATCCAGCACCGAGTCTCCGGGGTGGATTCCGGCATATTCAGTAGGCAGTCCGCAACCTAAGCCCAGATCGGCATCGGGATTATGGCCTTTAACCGAGGTGTATTCGTCGCCGATCATACTAAACTCCAGCTCACCGCAGCAAGCCGACGGTCCGCAACACCCGGATTGATTCAGGATAGTATTTTGGGAAGCAATGGTCCCGTACTTTTCCTGCACCATCTTTTTTACATCTTCTGCTTTCATGACAATTGAGGTAAAATTTCTTTTTGATAAAATGCATAAAAACCTTCCTTGATCTCATCCCTTACACGGTAGTACTCGCTTTGAATAAACTCGGGCGTTCCCACTGCATGCGACGGATCGTCGAACCCAATGTGCAAACGGTGTTTTACGTTTCCGACAAAAGCAGGACAACTTTCGTTGGCACCGCCACAAACGGTAATCACATAATCCCACTCCTGCTTGAGGTAGATCTCCACCGAATCGGAACTGTGTCCGCTGATATCAATCCCAATCTCCTTCATCACTTCCACGGCTTTGTGGTTGAGTTTGCCAGAAGCTTCGGTTCCGGCAGAAGCCACTTCCAGCCTGCTGTCGAACGATTGCATAAATCCATGTGCCATTTGGCTGCGGCAACTGTTGCCGGTACATAAAATCAGTATCTTCATTTGTAAATGTTTTAACAGTTGTTATCCGAACAGCAGTCGATCTCAGCAAGAAATCCGCCCAGCATGTCCTTTAGATTGTTTATTTTTTCTGAATTCAAACAGTAATTAGTTTTCACACCGTCAATTTCGCCTTTGATCAAGCCCGGTTCCTTCAACTCCTTCAAATGTTGATTCACCGTTGTACGGCTTAAAGGAAGAACTTCGCAAATATCGCCCGTCATGCAACTCCGGGTTTCGGCCAGAAACTGCAAAATGCGCAAACGGGCCGGATGTGCCAGCGCTTTGAAAAGCATCGCCTTTTCAGCCAGCTCCTTATCAAATAATTCCGTTTTTGATTGTACCATCTTTATCAATTCTATGACGCAAATATACGTCACAAAATTTAATAACGTATAAATACGTCAATAAATTTTTATTACATGCTGAAAAAACACGATTGCCTAGTTAAATTATTCAGAAAAAGATTCTTTCACTTCTCCGTCAATTGACGGATTCGTTCAGAATGACAACATACTGTGCCTTTTAGGGCTTAATCTTCTCAAACAGTCCCAGAAGTTTTGAATTCAGAATATTTTTGATCTCCGGTTCATTCTCTCCGATTGGTTTCACCGGAATCAGATCTATCACTTCCTCGGCTTGCAAGCCAGACTGATAATACAATTTCCAGGCTTTCTTTAAGCTGGCAGAAACGGCTTTCCTGGCTTCCTCTTCGGATAAACCGGTTTCTCTGGCAATCGCCTCCATTTGCTGCCACTGGAACCAGAAATAGGTGGGCAACATGGCTGAGCTGATGGCATAACTTTCCAGCTTGGCTTCTTCGGTCTCGAAGGTTTTACCGAGCTTTTTCAGCAACTTCAAGAGCTGTTTCTTTTCTTCGGGATCATAGCCGGGTGCAAAAGTTACAGGGTTGTATCCTTCGTTGATATAAGAAGTTGCGTTTGGTATCATCCGAACCAGTTTTTGAGTCGGCAACACCGCTGCCATTTTTTCGAGCGTAATTTTCGGTGCCAGCGAGATCACAACCGTTGTCGTGTTCACTGTTTCTTTTATCGCCTGCAAAGTTTCCATCATCACCGGGGGATGAACAGCGATAAATACCAGTTGCTGTGCGGCAACACCTGCCACTGTTTCTGCTTTTTCTATCTTCGGGAAATCAGTGCATAGGGAATTTACTGTTTCGGTATTCGGATCAAATACCTTCACATTTGCCGACAATGCGTTTTTGTTGCTGAGGCCCTGCAAAAAAATTCGCGTAATACGGCCTCCACCGATAAAGCCTATTGATTTTTGTTTCATGATGTTGGTTTTAGTCAAAAATTACCACTCATTTAATCACATACATTCAAGCCAATGAATGCTTAAAAGAACACTGTAATGATGTAATACAGTCCCACGAGGATAAATAAAACTGCGATGACTTTCCGAAACCAATATTCGAAGGTTTTTAGCCGTTGATACAAACCTCCTACCCCCGACACGGCATAAGCGATCAGCCACGCAAACAAGATGACCGGAATACCGGTGGCAATAGCAAAAACAACGGGAAGGTACAAACCTGATGCGCTGCTGATGGTGAGCGGAATTAACATTCCGAAGTACAAAACACCGCTGTAAGGGCAGAAGGCCATGGCAAACAACATCCCCAGCAAAAGAACATCCCAATACCCCGTAACACCTTTTTTCTCGAAGCGTTCTGCGATTTTTCCTCCTCCCGGAAGACTGATTTTCAAAACGCCAAGCATAAACAGCCCGATAACAATCAGCAAGGGGCCAATGATCTTCATTCCGTAGCGTTGAAATACTCCCGACACCTCAAACTGGTCAGCTCCCAGGAAAATAACAAACGCCAGCAAGGTATAGGCAATCGCTCGACCCAAGGTATAGATCAGGCCGTTGTAAAAAACCCGGTTTCGGTTTTCAATGTCTTTACCAATAAAACCCACTGCTGTAATATTGGTCGCTAAAGGGCAAGGACTGATGGCTGTCATTAATCCCAGTACCAACGCAGTTACAACAGGAAAAGAACTATTTTCGAGTAATTCGGTCAGAAGTCCTTCCATGCTACAACAACGATTTTATCTTCTCTTCAATTACTTTTTTGAATTTACCCGGATCCGTACGGGCGTACAAAAAACCTTCGTTGGTAAGGTTGATCTTTTTCTTTCCTTTTACCACCAAAAGCGCCTGGCTGTTGATCCCCAGTTCTTTTCCCTTGGCTTCACCATCGGGTTGATCCAAATTGTAGGACACAAAACTGACTTTGGAGCCAAATAACTCCTTCACATCCTGTTGAGCTTCCGACTCAATTGCTTTGCAGGTGGCACAGCGCTTATTCACGTGAAAGTAATAGACCTTAACCAGCGCTTCTTTGGGTTCTGAATCGGTTTGTGCCGAAACCTTCATTCCGAAAAGTAAAACAGCGCAAAGGCTTAGCAAGACAAGGTTGATTTTTGTTCTCATTTGGTTCAATTATTTGTTTTTAGCGGGAACTCATCCCGAATTTTATGATTTGTTTTTTTGAATCGTTATTCAATCTTTCACTTTACGCCAGCCTCCATCTAATACATTTCCCGGAACCTGTTCGGCATTCGCAAAACACCGAACAAGCAACACAAAATTTTTAGACCTTCCAGAATTCTTTAAACAGAGCTTTTGCCTCCGCCCAGTTTTCTTTGTTGATACAATACCTGATCCTGGGTGCTTCAATCTCCCCCTGAATCAACCCGGCATCTTTCAACTCCTTCAGGTGTTGGGAAAGCGTTGATTTCACAATCGGCAGTTCTTCGGTAAGATCGCCGCTGTAGCAACAGCTTTGACTGGCAAGTAATTCGAGCACGTACATCCGAACCGGATGCCCCATTGCTTTGGCATAACGGGCCATCTTCTTCTGCTTATCAGTTATTACTTCTTTCGACGCCATGCTTGTTCGTAATCTACCGAACAAATGTAAGCAGAATTACCAAAAAAAAATGACAAGGACTACAAAAAATAGCCTTGCCAAATCTTCTTTTACATTGTTTTCCCAGGCATGCCGCTAGTGTAGGTTTGTAGTCATGCCGATCATGGGCTAAATCATGTCCGTTCGAATTCGATCCAATTACACACCGATTCAAAGTTTGGTTGCAATACAGTAATATAATTGTTTTTGCTCCTCAACCGGGCACTTTTCTACTGGCCAACAAACTGTAGATTGATACCGGTCAACACCTGAAACTGCGGTTGTGTTCCTTTATGCAGCATCGAGTATTGGGGCTCAATAAAAAGGTTAAGAACCGTATTACCAGCTTTTACAACTTTACCAATACCAAGTGCGATAGGCATATGAAAAGCCTCGTTTTCGATATCAAAAGCCCAGATTGGAGCCCCACGCAGGTAGGTTCCTTGTCCGAGTTGGAAAAAATAAAAAGGTTGAACAGCGGCCATGTTAGTGCTGTTGCGGTCTTCATCGCCGGCAAATGAAGTTTGCCATGTTACCAGACCGCCAAACTGAATAACCGGAGATTTGGCTACAAAAGCTACAAAAGCCATTCCCCCCTGCCACTTTCCTGCCCCCAGGGCATCATCCGATGCAGTGGGAAACGCAAGTAATGGCCCCGCTCCAACCGTTGTGGTGGCGTTCGATACAAAGCTGTAGGCAAGAAAAGCATTGATATCGCCTAATCCGTTCGCAGAATTTATCGCTCCACTTCCGTTGGGCATGCCTACAGTACTCATTGGCACCGACAAACGAAACAGGAGTTTCCCGCCTGCCAGTGGTTTGGCAAAACGTATCCAGGCAGTGTTCATATAGGCATCACCCGAAGCATCAGCCAGTTTCGGGATATAGTAATCGTGAAAATTTAAAGCCGTCATATTGGCCAACGGATTGTTAGCCTGAGCTGCTGAGCTACCTTCTTCTTCCTGCGCAAATAACACTGAGGAGCAGAAGATGAATAGCAGGGGTAATATTCTTTTCATAATTTTAATTTTATGTACGTTTAACATAGAAATAAAAATTCCGAGAAATCCGTTAATAGAAATATTCTCAGAATGATAAAAAAGGGCACCCGAAACGGATGCCTTCTTTATCCTCGATTTTATAAAAATCAGCACTGGTTAATTATTACTTTCTGGAGTTAACTTTCTAAGCTCTTCATCAATATTAAAGTCCAAACTTTTCATTCGTGGCGGATATTCTTTTAGCGATTGCATAAACTCACTCACTTTGCCAAAGGCGGGGGCATACGTCCATGCTCTGTCTTCCAGCCATTCGTTATAGCCACGCGCATCGATAAAACGCTCAAAAGGGTCTAATTTCAGGTTAACAACAATAGGTGTAACCATATCTTGCTGAACCCCATTAAACCACTTGTCCTGTTTTTTGAATAAAAATTTCCAATCGCCAAAACGAACACCATGCAGGGTGGTTTCGGTAAAATAGAAGAACTCTTTTCGTTTCGAAGGACCAGTATTTGTAATAAGGTCAGTTTGGTCGTAACCATCTAAATGAATTTTTTCGTACGTTTTATCTCCCGCGGTATAACTTGTCAGGAGTTTCTCCTTAAGATCGGGTTCGCCCACCTGCGCCATAATCGTTGGCAACCAGTCTTCCATGGTCATAAATTCGCCGGTAACGGTTCCGGCAGGGATATGCCCCGGCCATTTCACCATCATCGGTACTTTAAAACCGCCTTCCCATCCACCAACTCCTTTTTCGCCTCTAAAGGGTTGGTTTCCACCATCGGGCCAAACATAAGAATAGGCGCCATTATCGGTCGAGAACATCACCAGGGTATTATCATCCACTCCCAGGTCTTCAAGTAACTGAAGCAATTCACCAACCACATCGTCCATTTCCATTACTCCATCGGCATAAATCCCATAGCCCGATTTGTCTTTATACTTTTCTGACAAATTGGTATGCATGTGCATGCGCGTAAGATTATGCCATACAAAGAATGGTTTATCATCTTTAACCGCGTCGGTAATAAATCGTTTCGACTCTTTCAGGATTTCCCATTCCAGGTTCTTCTGACGTTCCTTGCCAAACGGACCATCGTCTTCAACTTTCTGCGTTCCGTCTGGCTGCGCCCACGAATGAATCACCCCTCGTTGCGCAAACTGTTTTGCTACTGCAGGATCTTTAGGAAAGTCGTATAGCTCGGTATATTCTCCGGCATTAAGGTGGTAAAGTATGCCATAGAACTCGTCGAAACCATGATTGGTAGGCAGATGCTCATCACGGTCGCCCAGGTGATTTTTACCAAACTGGCCGGTGGCATAGCCCAGCGGTTTTAGTAAAGTAGCCAGTGTAGGGTCTTTCTCATTCATGCCTTGTTCTGCTCCGGGGAGACCTACTGTGGCCAATCCAACACGAATGGGATATTGCCCGGTAACAAAAGCCGCACGACCTGCGGTACACGAAGGTTGCGCATAATGATCCATAAAAAGCATCCCCTCATTGGCAATACGGTCGATGTTAGGTGTGCTGCCACCCATCATTCCTCGATGGTATGCACTGAGGTTCCACATCCCCACATCGTCGCCCCAGATGATCAGAATATTGGGTTTCTTATCCTGAGCAAGGGTTACAAACGGTAAGAAGATCAGGAGCAATAAACTGTTCTTCAAGAATCTAAAGTAATTTTTCATTGTCTTTAAAGTTTATGCATTTAATCAGTGTGTTATTGAATGAATCTTTATATTGATGTTGTATAAGTTAAGAAGATCAGTTCAGAAATGCACAATAAAACCGGTAGAAAAGTCTGTATTTTTAATTAACATATGCTAATGAAAAAGCCTACAGGATATTCTCATAAAAGACAAGAGGGCATCCGTCTTGGATGCCCTTTTATCTTTTGCTATGCGCTAAGCGTGTCCACTCTTCCAACTCTATTTTTAACGGAAAGAATAGCGCGTTAAATTTTCACTATTGTTTTCCTTCACTTAATTGTCTGATTATCTCAGAAAAATCGAAGCTGGCTGCCTTTTGAACGGGTGGATATTCCACCAGCGATTCAATGTGTTCAGTAAGCAATTCCTGCATCGGTTCGTTAATAAATTGCTTTCGTTGCAACATGTCCGACCTGTCCGTAAGGTTGTCGAAGCTTTCGAATGGATCGAAATGGATGTTGTACATGATTGGAAACTTTTGCTTCACATAAGGTGCATAATAATTTTCACTGGTTTGAAAGTGCATTTTCCATTGATTTATGCGTACTGCCCGTATATCTGACTCGTGGTAATAAATATAATTATTCCTGTTGCTTTCATCCGATTTACCCAGCCAGTAATCCAGGTTATTTACACCGTCGATGTACTGATGGCGTTCCTTATCCATTTTTTCAACAACATCAGGTACTCCGGCTGCTGCGGCCAGTGTAGTAAAAATATCCATATGTGCCTGAATGCCCCGAAGTGTCCGGCCTGCTTTAATTTTATCTTTCCACATCACCATCATTGGCACCCGAACACCTCCTTCATAAGTCGTCATTTTTTCGCCTCTGAAAGGGGTAGTTCCACCATGCGTACGGGCACTGTGTTCAGGACCATTATCGGTAGAATAAATAACAATGGTATTCTCCAATACACCCATTTTCTCCAGCTCGTCGAGCAGTTCTCCAATCATCATATCGTGTTCAATCATACCACTTCCATAAAAATCGTGCTCGGTAGTGTAAGGTAACGCCAGATATCGATGCTCGGGTTTCAGGTGGGTGAACATGTGCATTCTGCTCGGATTAAACCAGGCGAAAAAAGGTTTATCATCATTTTTAGCTCTTTTCATGAAGTCCACCATTGCCTCCATAAATTCTTCATCTACGGTTTCCATTCTTTCTCTCGAGAGTTGACCGGTATCTTCAATCTTTTGTTTCCCTACTTTTCCAAACCTTGGATCAACCGTTGGGTCATCCACGTCGGTTGCCCAGGTATGAAGTACGCCACGCGTTCCGAATTTTTTAAAATACTCCGGATCTTGCGGATAATCCATTTGCTGGTACTCTTCCTGGGTGTTCAGGTGATAAAGATTACCAAAGAATTCATCAAATCCGTGAACTGTTGGGAGGTGCGAGTTTCTGTCGCCCAGGTGATTTTTTCCAAATTGCCCGGTTGCATAGCCCTGTTCTTTAAGAACTTCGGCAAGAGTAGGACTCTCCTTTTTGAGACCAAGTTCAGCGCCCGGTCTGCCAACAGTGGTCATGCCACTACGAATTGGATACTGCCCGGTAATCAGCGCAGCACGACCCGCTGTGCAGGATGGCTGAGCATAATGTTCGGTAAACATGATACCTTCATTGGCAATCCGGTCGATGTTGGGAGTGGTGTATCCCATTACGCCGTGTCCATAAGCGCTTACATTGCTCCAGCCCACATCATCAGGGAAAATGATTAAAATATTAGGCTTATCCTGCGCGAATGTTACAAATGGTAAGAAGATCAGGAGCAATAAGCTCTTCTTTAAGATTCTGATGTAATGTTTCATTTTTATTAAAGTTTATGTATTTGATTAATGTGTTAAAAAAGGCCATTCATTTTGCTTAACATATAATTACTGCAAAAACCGGCATATTAACATTTTAAAGATGAGACATTTATAGTGTATGATTACTAAAAAGAAGGGCACCCGTTTTCGGATACCTCTACTGTGTATTTTCTTTCTATTGACGAGTATCAGATTTCAATATAGCATCAATAGCCTTATTGATATCGAGTGAAGCAGAAGCCTGTCGTGGCGGAAAGTCCTTAAAGCTCGACAGATGCTCGTTCAACATTCCAATCGCTGGTTGGAAGACCCACGATTTATGCATAATCAGATCGAAGCCGGTTACATCGTCGTAATGCTCAAACGGATCTTTTCGCAGATTAAATAAGCGCGGCATGGTGTGTACTTCCATATCATCGAAGTAACGTTCCTTGGTCGCAAAATGCATTTTCCAGGGACCGACACGCATGGCAGTTAAACCTGATTCGTAATAATAAAAGAAGTAGTTACGTGCCGACTCATCGGTTTTCCCTTGCCAATAGTCCAGGTTGTTAAAACCATCAATGTAAACCCTGTACGTCATATCACCAATCGTTTTTCCGGCTTTTAATTCGTCCTTAATTTCGGGCTCACCCACGGCTGCCATAATTGTTGGGAGCACGTCTTCGTGAGCAGAAATACCGTTCCGAATTAAACCGGCAGGAATTCCATCCGGCCAACGAACCATAAAGGGAGCGCGAACGCCGCCTTCGTAAGTGGTCATTTTTTCGCCACGAAACATCGTCACCCCGGCATGCGGGAAAGTACTTTGTTCCGGCCCGTTATCGGTGGTGTAAATCACGATCGTATTGTCGGCAATTCCCAACTCATCCAGGTAATCCAGTATTTCACCAACATGTCCGTCGTGCTCCATCAGGCCCGAACCAAACAAGTCCATATCGGTACTGATCGGTGTTGCCAGGTTACGCGATTCTTCTTTCAGGTGAGTATAAACATGCATCCTACTGGTGGCATGCCAGATAAAGAATGGCTTTCCGGCATCGTGTGCACGTTTCATAAAGTCTTCGGTTTTGGCCACCAGTTCTTCATCAAAAGTTTTCATGCGCTCACTGGTCAGTTTGCCAACATCAGTCACTTTTTGTTTTCCGATTACACCAAAACGAGGATCTTCTGTTGCATCGTAAGTATCGGTGGCATACGACTCAATAATTCCCCGCGGACCATATTTCTCATAGAATTCTTTGCTCTTGGGGTAATCTGCCTGTTCTTCTTCTTCCGAAACATTCAGGTGGTAGAGGTTTCCAAAAAATTCGTCGAAACCATGAACGGTTGGTAAATGTTCATTTCGGTCGCCCAGGTGGTTTTTTCCATACTGAGCCGTCATATACCCCAGCGGCTTCAACAACTCGGCAAGAGTAGGATCTTCCTTACTAATACCCAGTGGGTTTCCCGGTTGGCCAACCGTTGTTAGCCCTGTACGAACCGGTTTCTGACCAGTTATGAAAGCAGCACGTCCTGCGGTACAACTGGGTTGCGAATAGTGGTCCGTAAAAAGAACTCCTTCTTTTGCAATACGGTCAATGCCGGGAGTTGGATATTGTATTCCTAAACTATAACAGCTCAATGAATTGGGTGCTACGTCATCAACCATGATAACAAGGATGTTCGGTTTGTCCTGTGCAAACGCTCCAAACGAGAATGTAAAAATCATGGCCAGCAATAACAGGCCCCGGGTGTTTTTGTGTTTCATATTCGTTTATTTTATGTGTTAGTATAAATAGTTTCTTTAAGTTAAGGGATTTTGACCTAACAATCAATACCCTCTGAACCAAACTGATAGGTTTATAGCTTGGTAGTTGCGCAAAAACACCGCTGTGCGCCTGTTTTCGGTTACTTCCTGATTACGGACAAGATGTATCTCAGAGAAACAATTATCCATAAAATGAATCCTGGAGCTCTTTTTACACCTAAAATGGCTACTGCTTTCTTCCCGTTAGTCCTTTCCTAATCACAAAAAACTCTTGTTGTAAAAATTTTATGGTTGGTTGACAACCCTCGAAAATTTTTCCTGTCTTTCAAAACGAGATCAGATAACAAACATGGTTCATTGATATGCCCTACGTTTATTAATTCGCGGTGTTTATCGAAAAATATCATCCGTTTGTCGGATAATCGTCGCCGTTTTAATTGTTTGGTATAACTTCGTGGTCCATAGAAAACAAAAACAGAAAACAATTACTCACATGCTGAAATTAAAGATCCTCACACTCATGCTGCTTTGTGCCGTGTTGGCAAAGGCACAGGAAATTACCTTAAGCGGTTATTTAAAAGATGACTCCAACGGTGAAGCACTCATCGGAGCTACCCTTTATGTACCCGAACTAAAACAGGGAACCGCCAGTAATGCCTACGGATTTTATTCCCTTACCATTCCGAAAGGAAACTACACGATCCGTGTTTCGTTTATTGGCTATCATCCCCTCGAACAAAAACTGGAAGCGAATGAAAGCATTACCCGCGATTTCTCCCTTTCCGGGTTTTCGGAGCAAATACAGGAAGTTATCGTTCGTGGCGAAGCTGCCGATGCAAACGTGCAGCGCGTGGAAATGGGCATGACTACCCTGCCCGTTAAAACCATCCAGAAGCTGCCGGCCTTTATGGGCGAAGTAGATGTGATCCGCACCATCCAGTTGCTGCCCGGTATTCAAAGCGGCGGCGAAGCCAGTTCGGGGTTGTATGTGCGTGGTGGCGGCCCCGACGAGAATCTGATGATCCTTGATGAAGCGCCGGTTTACAATGCTTCTCACCTGCTCGGATTTTTTTCGGTGTTTAATTCCAATGCCATCAAAGACATTCAGGTGTATAAAAGCGGTATCCCGGCTGAATACGGGGGAAAAGCTTCTTCGGTGATCGACATCCGCCAAAAAGACGGCAACAGCAAACAACTGGCTCTTGATGGCGGAATCGGTAACCTTTCTAGCAGACTCACGCTCGAAGGCCCCATTATTAAAGACCGCTGGAGTTTTCTGATTGCCGGGCGGCGCACTTACTACGATGTGCTTGGGAAGGCCATGGGACTGGAAGAGCTAAAAGACAACACCCTCTATTTTTATGATTTGAACGGAAAATCGAACTTCATCGTCAACGATAAAAACCGCATTTACCTGTCGGCCTACAACGGCAAAGATGTGTTTGAACTGGGCGAATCGATGTACATGCGATGGGGAAACACAACCGCCACACTACGCTGGAACCACATTTACGGCGACAAGCTTTTTATGAATGTGTCGGCCATTTATTCGAAATACCGATACAGTTTGGGTGTTCCCGGTGATAATGCCGATAATTTCGATTGGTCGTCGCAAATCCGCGATTACAACCTGAAGCTGGATTTCACCTATTACTTCAATCCGCGCAACACTTTCAAATTTGGTGGCAATACGATCCTTCACAATTTTAAACCCGGACAGGTGCTTACCAACGGCGAAAACTCGATGTTTAACGACCTGGAGCTTACCGAATACAACACACACGAGAATGCTCTTTACCTGTCGAACGAACAACAATTTTCGGAGCGTTTTTCAGTTCAGTACGGACTAAGGCTAAGCCACTTCCAGCAAATAGGAGAAGGCGAGGTGAACATTTACGAAAATCCCGACCAGCCCGACAAAGAAGAAGTGCGCGAAACCATTCACTACGGAAAAGGAGATAAAATCGGGGATGCTTTTGTTCACCTGGAGCCCCGTGTTGGCATGAAGTTCAGCCTCGACAGGGCCAGCTCGGTAAAAGCCTCTTACAACCGGATGGTGCAAAACCTGCACCTGATTTCCAACACACAGTCGCCCTCGCCGCTCGACATTTGGTTGCCCAGCAGCACCTACATAAAACCGCTGATTGTCGACCAGGTTTCGATGGGTTATTTCCGCAATTTCAAAAACAACATGTGGGAAACGTCGGTAGAAGTATATTACAAAGACATGCAGAACGTGCTGGATTACAAGGAAGGCGCCGAGCTTTTCCTGAACGAAAACATAGAAACCGAGTTGCTGCACGGTACAGGGGAATCAAAAGGGCTGGAAGTTCTGGCCAAGAAAGCCAAAGGGCAGCTTACAGGCTGGGTAGGTTACACCTGGTCGAAAACCACCCGGAAAATTGAAGGCATCAACAACGGAAACCCCTACCCTTCGGATTACGACCGCACACACGACCTTTCGGTAGTGGGCAACTACGAGCTGAACAAACGCTGGAACCTGGCCGCCAACTTTGTTTATTCTACCGGTTCGCCCATTTCGTACCCCGTGGCCAAATACACCGTGCAGGGCAACCAGGTATTTGAATACTCGGCCCGAAACAGCAACCGGCTTCCCGATTACAACCGGCTCGACTTATCGGCCACTTACGACTTTAAAAAGAACGAACACCGGCGTCTTAAACAATCGATCAACTTTTCGATCTACAACGTTTATGCACGCCGCAACGCTTATTCCATTACGCCCGAAGCCAACGAAGACAATCCCAACCAAACTCAGTTTGTTCGTTTGTCGATCATCGGGTCAGCCATTCCATCCATCACCTACAACGTAAAATTTTAACACATGAAAAAGACATATTTATACCGCGCCATACTTCTATCTCTGCTAACGGCCTTTATCCTGGCCAGTTGCGAAGATGTGGTTGAAGTAAATCTGAACGATGAAGACATTGATTTGGTGGCCGTAGAAGCTTATCTTGATACAAGATCAAGCGACAATGTTTTTGTGAAAATTGAAAAAACACTTCGTGTAAACCAGGCAGAAAGCAATCCGCCAGTCAACAACGCACTGGTAGAAATTTCCGACAACGAAACAGTTCCCAATACGGTAGTACTGGAAGAACAGGGAAACACCGGAATCTACAAACTGCCGGAAAATACCACGTATGAAGCCGTTCCGGGAAGAACCTACCAGCTTACTATTACTACGGAAGAGGGAGTGGTTATTTCCGCCAGCGAATACCTGCAGGAAGTGGAAACACTCGATGAAACACGCATCAACCTCTCGGCAAGGGGCGATTATGAATTTCTTGCTGTTTTTATCAACTCGCAGGAAACGCCCGGAAAAGGGAATTATTACAAATGGGATATTTACATCAACAACGAACTGCTGTACGAAAGTGAGTACCTGTCCTTTGCCAGCGACGAACTGGTGGACGGCAATTACATTTATGATTTTGAGATACTGACTGATTTTGAGGAGAAAGAAGAAGACAAAATTCTTCACAGGGGAGATACCATCCGGGTTGAACAGCTTTCGATTTCAAAAGCCAGCTACGATTTCTACTTTGCCTTGATCAACCAGGCTTTTTCGGGTAGCCCGTTCAGTGTTCCGCCGGCAAACGTTCCCAGCAACCTGGTTTCGAACGACGGCAAACGCGTTCTGGGACTTTTCTCGGCCCGCGATATTTCGGTAGGTGAAAGTATCGTAATTGACGACAATAACTACGAACCACTGGCATCAAGCATTCCTCCGGGAATGTAAGAAAACGTGTTGTCGTGTGGCCGTGTTGCTGTGGTGCTGTGTCTTTTTTTCACAGCACCACAGCAATACCGCTACACGGCTAAACAGCAATACGGCTGCACAAAAGCAGGTACAACACTTTACGTTTAGCGTGTGATTTATTACACATAAGTATTAATTTGAAGCATAAACTTTTGCCTTGAAATCACTAATTGACAGATTTGGTTAAATTTGTGTTTTCATTGCTGTATGAAGAAAAACATTAATAAACTACCGGAATTTTTCAAGATCGAGAAACTCAGAAACGACAAGCGGGTTGTGGTGTTTCTGATTTGCCTTCTCATCTCGACTTCGTTGTGGTTCCTGAATGCACTTAGCAAAGACTATTCAACCACCATTTCGTACCCGGTAAAATACGTAAATCCGCCCAGCAAGCAGTTTCTGGCCAATCACCCGCCTTCGAAACTGGAGCTGAAAATTGATGCGCATGGTTTTACCCTGCTTCGCTACAAGTTAAGCTTGTCCTTCTCGCCGATCATCCTGAACCTCACCAATATTACCAAAGATATGAAAGCAGAGGACGGTATTTACCGGATTCCGTCGTCGGGACTGATGCGTCGCATTAAATCGCAGGTGAGTAATGAAATTACGATTCTGGAAATTCAACCCGAAACGCTGGAAATTATCCTGGACAGTCTGAAAACCAAAACCGTCCCGGTAAGAGCCAACGTTCAGGTACAATTCAAACCGCAGTTTAACCTGCAAAATCCGGTCAGGGTAATTCCTTCAGAAGTAAAAATAACCGGCCCGTCGTCGGTTATCGACACCATTAATGAGCTAAGCACCCGCTTTGAGAAATTTGAGGAACTGGATGCAGCCGTCGAAAAACATGTAGATATTCTGAAACCCAAAAGCACAACGATTTCTCCCGACAAAGTCAACTTAAAAATAGAGGTTGAGAAATTTACGGAGAAAGAACTTAAGATGCCGCTTATTATTCGCAACCGCCCTGACAGTGTAAATGTAAAACTCTTCCCCTCGGAAGTAAAAGTCACCTGTTTGGTTGGATTAAGTGAATTTGAAGATGTGGCTGTCAGCGACTTCAGTGCGGTGGTAGATTATGCCGACGTTGACAAAAATACGCAAAACCTGCCGGTAAAAATTGAACGAAAATCTTCGTTCATCCAACTGGTGCGTGTTTCGCCCGAGGCAGTGGAATACCTCATCGAAACCAATTAAAGCATGGCACTAAAGATAGGGATCACCGGCGGAATAGGAAGTGGGAAGTCAACCATTTGCAAGGTTTTCAGCCTACTGGGAGTTCCGGTTTTTGAAGCCGACACGGTGGCCAAAACACTGATCGACACCGATCCGGGAATCCGCAAAGGACTGATTGACCTTTTTGGTCCCGACATTTATACCGCAAATGCCGGTGTTGACCGAAAAAAACTCGCTGGCCTCATCTTTAATGATGAAATTCAGCTGGCAAAAGTAAATGCGCTCGTGCATCCGGCAGTTCGTGCAGAGTTTATGAAATGGGCCGATTCGCAAGATGTTCCCTACGTGATTCACGAAGCGGCCATTCTTTTCGAAAGCGGTTTTTACAAAATGATGGACTTCACCCTTTTGGTAACTGCGCCGGATGAAGACCGGATAAAAAGAGTAATGACACGCGACGGTTCTTCACGCGGACAGGTAGTGGAAAGAATGCAAAAACAATGGAGCGACAACGAAAAAAGAAAACTCGCCACCATTGAAATTAAAAACGACAACCGGGAGCTGTTGCTTCCGCAGATAATTAGAATTGACAAACAGTTAAAAGAATATGGCAAAATTTGGTAAGTGGGTTGGTGGCGGCCTAGGATGGGCCTTTGGAGGACCAATCGGTGCAATTTTCGGGTTTGTAGTGGGTTCCATGTTCGACGGCGGACAGGAAGCCATTAAAAGAGGTGCAACGGGATACTCTTCCCGCACCACCACCGGCGGTTATGTAATGAGCCTCCTGGTTTTGGTGGCGGCCGTTATGAAAGCCGACGGCAAAGTATTGAAATCCGAACTCGACTATGTAAAGAAATTCCTGGTGCATAACTTTGGCGAAGACTCGGCGCAGGAAGCCATACGAATGCTGCGCGACCTTTTGCAGCAAACGATACCCGTAAACGAAGTATGCCGCCAGATACAGGCCAATATGAACTACTCGGCCCGTTTGCAGCTGGTGCATTTCCTCTTTGGAATAGCTCAGGCTGATGGAAAAGTGGACAAAGGAGAATCGGAACTCATTGATCAGATTTGCAACCTGATGGGCATTCAGCGAAATGACTACGAATCGATTCAGGCCATGTTTATTCCGAATACCGATTCGGATTACAAAATCCTGGAAATTGAAAGAACGGCCAACGACGAGGAAGTGAAAAAAGCCTACCGCAGAATGGCCATGAAATTTCACCCCGACAAAGTAAGTACGCTGGGCGAAGAGATTCAGAATGCTGCCAAAGAAAAGTTCCAGAAAGTGAACCAGGCTTACGAGAATATCAAAAAGGAAAGGAACATCGCGTAGTCGATAGTCGCAGTTTGCAGTCACAGATTTCAGGAAAGAAAGGACTGAAGGACAGAGAGATTGAAGGATTGAATTAGATTGATTGGGAGATTGAAGGATTGAATAATCAATCACTTATTCCTTGCAGCTTGAAACTTGTAGCTCATTCTCGCATTTAAGCATTAATGCATTTTCGCATTATGGTTGAAGGACTCAGCAATCAGTGTTCAGTTTAGACTAGCAAATTTAAGATCAACGTATGAAGATTATTTCCACAAATATTGGCGAAGCCCGCACGCTTCCATTTAACGGAAAAGAAGTAACAACCGGTATTTTTAAGTTTCCGGTGGAGGAAGGCATTTACCTGGGAGCCGAAGATGTGGTGCAAGACCACGTGATCGACCGCCGCTACCACGGAGGAGTTGACAAAGCCTGTTACCTCTATTCTGCCGATCATTATGAGTACTGGAGCAAGCTTTATCCCGACCTCGAAATGCCTTGGGGCATGTTTGGCGAAAACCTGACAGTGGAAGGACTTCAGGAAGCAAATGTAAACATCGGGGATGTTTTTAGTATCGGCGAAGTAATCGTTCAGGCAAGCCAGCCACGCCAGCCCTGTTTCAAACTCAACTTTCGGTTTCACGACAAAGACATTGTACGCAAGTTTGTAGATGCCGGTTTCCCGGGTGTTTATGTGCGTGTGCTGAAAGGAGGGCATGTAAGCGCCGGAGCCGAAATGAAGCAGCTTGAGCGAAAAGATTCAGTTTCCATCCAACAGGTTTACCGCTGGATTTATGCATCGGAATTTGATCCGGAAGTAAAACGGGCCATCAACGATCCGAACATTGCATCCAGTTGCCACAAAGATTTGCTAAAACGCTGGGGCGATTTCCTGGATTGAAATCTTACTTCGACAGTTTTGCCGCCAGGTTTTCCAGTGTTTGCCCTTTTGTTTCGGGCATTTTGAACATCACCCAAAACAACTGCCACACCATCATCAACCCAAAAAACACATAAACCAGAGCCGGTCCGATCTGTCCAAACAAAAACGGGATCAAAGCCGGAATGGCAGCCGCCAACACCCAGTGAACCGATGCCCCAAAAGCCTGTCCCGCAGCCCTCAGTTTTGTCGGGAATATTTCGGAAATGAAAACCCAGATTACAGCGCCCTGCCCCACTGCATGAGCCGCAATAAACAAGAAGAAAAACAAGGGTACCAGCATTCCTTCCCATTTCAAGGCAAAAGCAAACGCCACCAGCGACAGTGAAACAATATAGCCAAAAGAACAGATGTACATCAGCGTTTTTCGTCCGTATTTGTCGATCATCGAAATGCCGATCAATGTGAAAGTAAGGTTGATTACACCAATGCCGATCGAACTTAAAAACGAAGCCGATTTTTCCAATCCGGCTAGTTCAAAAATACGTGGTGCGTAATACAGAAAGGCATTAATGCCCGACAACTGGTTAAAAAAGGCAATAAAAAAGGCAAGCATCAGCGGCACTCTGAACTTCTTCATGTAAATATTTTCGCGGGCTACTTCCGTTGATTTTTCGGTCTCAATTTCAGCCAGTTCTTTTTCAATGTCCGTATCCGGGGCAATGTTCCGGAGAATTTCAATCGCTTTCTGTTTGTCGTTCCGGTATTCCAGCAGCCAGCGGGGACTTTCGGGTACTTTCAACACCAGCATCGAATAAACAAATGCGGGAATGGCTTCCACTCCCAGCATCCAGCGCCAGGCATTTTCGCCCAAATCGCGCAGCAGGTAGTTGGAAACATAGGCCATCAGAATGCCAAACACAATATTGAACTGGTACAAAGCCACCAGTTTTCCGCGTTGCGCGGGAGGAGCAATCTCCGACACATACGAAGGCGCTACCACGGTTGAAATACCGATTCCAAGGCCGCCAATAAAACGGAGGCAGGCAAACACATAAGGATCGGAAGCCAAAGCAGACCCAATGGCCGATATAAAAAACAAGGCACCAATACTTATCAGGGTGCGTTTTCGCCCGAGGCGGTTGGTAGGTATCGATCCGAAAATAGCGCCGACAACCGTTCCCCACAAAGCGGTTGACATTACCACCAACCCGTGAAACAAGTCGGAGCTTTGCCAGAAATCCTGCAACTGCTGATCGGCCCCCGAAATAACAACGGTGTCAAATCCAAACAGAAAACCTGCCAGCGCCACCACGATCGAGAAGTAAAATATCTTTGAATGTTTCATAAGTTGGTTTGTTTTGCTTCGGTTCAATATCGGCTCAGAAAGAAATCCGCTCATCTTTCATACAAATCAATACAGATGCTTACTTTTACCTTTTCTAAAGATAAACATCATTTTCAGATGAACTCCGATTCAACTTAAAAGTTGAAGCAATTGAGTTCAAAACAACTCTGTAAGCAGTACCATAGAAATGAGCGAACTAAACTATAAAACAGAACGGGAAGCGCTGGTAAAAGCCGGGCTGAAACTGGTGGAACTGGGGCTGGTTTCGCGCACCTGGGGCAACATCAGCCTACGGGTGAACAAAGATGAAATGCTGGTTACGCCCAGCGGGAAATATTACGAAGATACCCGGCCCGAGGACATGGTACTGATCAACATTCGCACCAACGAATACGATAAAAACTGCGGGAAACCCTCGTCGGAATTCAGGCTGCATTCCGGGATTTATGCGGATCGTCCCGAGTTCAGTGCCATTATTCACACCCACCAAATGAACGCTTCTACCTGCGCCGCTGCCCGCCGCGAGGTGCCTCCTGTGCTTGACGACATGGCGCAGATTGTTGGCCCGTCGGTTCGTGTAGCCGATTATGCTTTGTCTTCCACCAACAAGCTGGTACGCAATACCGTAAAAGCCCTGCGCGGCCGCAATGCAGCGCTGATGGCCAACCACGGCGCCGTTTGTGCCGGACGCGATCTGAACGAAGCATTTGCGGTATGCGAAGTACTGGAAAAAGCCTGCAAAGCATTTATCGAAGCCGAATTTCTGGGCGGGGCCAAAAGCATCAACAAATTCTCGGCATGGGCCATGCACCAGGCATATTTGAAGAAGTATTCCAAACTTGCGGGTAAAAAATAACGGGACAGCCCTCTTCCCCTGATCCGGACAAGCCAAAAAAGATGGATGACAGATTGAAAACAGATGGATATTGATTAACTCAATCTCATCTATCCATTCAATCATTTCAATCTAAAACCGGTTCTAATGTTGTTTACTGTCTCCTCCATTTTCAAGCAAGGGGCAGTTTTCTTCATCCAGTTCTGTTTCGATGGTATAGTGTGCAAAGTGGTACTTTTTCAAAACTTTCCGCGCCGTTTCCTTCACTTTCAAAATTTGCCTGAACGATGAAATCTGTTCCAGCTTTAAGTGCGTGGTTAACACATTGTGTTCACCATCGAGCGACCAGATGCGGGTGTGATGCAACGACTGTACATTCCCGATGGCCATCAGTTCCCGTTCAATGGTAGGCAGATCGATATTTTTCGGCACACCTTCGAGAAAAACAAAGAGCGTTTCTTTTAAACGCCGCATCACTCCCCACAAAATATAGGCTGTTATCAGCAGCGAAAGCGCCGGGTCGAGGTAGTGAATGTCTTTAAAACGCAGTACTATCGCAACGATCAGTACGGCGACCCAACCCAGCACATCTTCCATTAAATGCCACGACACCACTTTTTCGTTCAGTGAACTTCCACCGCTCATTTTCCAGGCGGCATATCCGTTTACCGCAATTCCGATTACGGCAAAAACAATCATTCCCCCGGCATCCGAATGCTCCGGCTCCAGTATTCGCCCCACGGCTTCGTAAATTACATATACCGAACCGCCAATCAGCACCAGGCTGTTGATAAGCGCCCCCAGCAGCGAGAAACGCGCATAGCCAAACGAGAATTTACTATCCGCTCCTTTTTTCGATTTTTTGTCGAGGTACCAGGCCGTTCCCAGCGAAAGACTGTCGCCCAAATCGTGTATGGCATCCGAAAGAATGGCCACACTGTTCACATACAGACCTCCGAAAATTTCAAAAACGGTAAATCCGAGGTTTAAAAAAAAGGCCACCTTTAATTTTTTGCCTGAATGGTTGTGCTCGTGATGATGATGACTTCCCATAAAACTATTGTTGGACGGTTTTCCAACCGCTGTTCTTCTAACTCCTGAAATAAGCAATTTATTTTCAAACCTCCGTCAGAGGCGGCAAAAGACAGACCTATTATTTACCTTCCAGTAGGACCAGTTTTTGCCGGAGCCCGGCAAGCAATTCTTCAGCCGCCGGTTCGGAAAGGTGTTGCAGTTCTTCCATCATCCGGCGGATCATTTCAGGCGATTCCGCCGGAGATTCGCATTCGTAGTTTTCTTTGGGAGCCAGCGAAAAAAACAGTTCATCCGTCCATTCATTTCGGATTCCGTCAATCACCAGATGTACGCGGTCGCTTGTTCCTGCATTGCTTACCGAATGTTCAAAATTGGCATTTATATACCAGCACTCACCCGGCAACATCCGCAGGCGGTCCCCATCCAGTAAAAACTTCACACCGGGGTTGGTAACCAAAGGAACGTGCAAGCGAAAATAACCATTCTCGTACCCAAGTTCGTGATCGGTATGCGGCTGAATCACTGCTCCGGCTCCGAGTCGCAGCAGGCGCACCGCCGTTACTTCGAACTGAAAAGTCTGCATCACTTCCTGAAAATAAAGGCATTCCTTCAGGATAGGCGTTTCCTTTACGCCGGAACTGTCAAACGAAGTTGCAAAAATATTGGTAGCGTCACCGTTGATGGCATACAAAGGAATAGCGCTCCAGTCGCCGGAATAATCTTTTGTGTTGTAATGCTGAATCCACGCGGCATTACTGACAATCGCCAGGTCCTTTTCCAGTTTCCCGGGATCGAAACAAAACGGAAGTTTCAGGTATCGTATCGTCTTCTGCTTTTCCACACCCATTTGAAGTTGTTGCTTACCTGAACGAGACAATTAAGCCGGCCCCCTTGTTCAAAAAAAGCCTGTAAATGGCAGCCTTTTAATCGATCACCTTCAGTTGCTTTAAAATGGTCCGGGTAATTTTCTTTCTGCATTTTCCAAAGTCGGGGTTAAGCGTTTCCCTGTCTTTCACAAGGCGTGTGGCAAAAAAATAGACATTGTCGCTGCGCTCCACATAACCAAGCCACCAGCCAGAGGATTTAAAACGAATTTGCAAGGAATTAAGTATCCAGGCAACAATCGCTTTGTTAACACACCGGAGAAAAGCTCCCGCATTCGAAAAACTAATTCAGGTAAGTTTTTAATTCACCAAGTTTTAGCTGCCGGTCCATCGAAAAAACCGTGCTTTCGCGCTCTACCTTATCCAGCAGAAAATAGGCTTTTTGAAAAAAGTTGATGCGATCCTTTTCGTCCACGGCCATTTCCCCCTGTTCTTTTAGCACAAAGGCAAACAGTTCGAGGTGTTCGTTGCTTAGTTTCTTTTCATTCTGAAGAAAAGCTAGCAAGTCTTCGATACTCATCTTTTGAATATCAGCATCAATTTTCAGGCAATTGTAAAAGTAGCGGATCTGGTCTTCCGCCTGTTTGTCTTCGCCGCGTTCGCGGTGTCCCAGTATTTTATGAATAACTTCGAACAGCTGCATCAGCTGCCGCATCAGGTAATCGCATTCAATGCTCATTTTCGTTTAGCTGAATTTTAAGTGATTAAAAGTAGTGATTTATCGGAATTGATTAAGAATGGCTCTTTGGATTTCAACACCTCGCTGCCGGACCCTTCCGAAAAGCAGAATCCGCTGAGGAACAAGCTTTCGGGAATGTCCGAAACCCTGTCCCGGCCAAAGTTGAAGCTTTCGGAGCTTTCCGCTCAGCTGTTTTTCTCCCGGTTCGGACTTTCGGGAACTTCCGAAACTCAGAAACCGATCGCGGGCAGCCTGTCGGGGTTTTCCGAAAAAACAAACCAGCCGGGAGCAGGCTTTTTCCGAAAGCGCGGAAACCCCGAAACCATTTAAAAACAGACTTTCCGCAGTTGCGGAAAACTCCAAAAAGAAAAAAATCAACCTTCCGGGCTTACGGAAAGTCAAAACCGGAACAAAAACAGACTTTCCGCACATGCGGAAAGTGTGAACCGGACACAAAAGAAGGTTTCCGCAGGCGCGGAAAGTCAGAAATAAAGTAAAAACAACGTTTCCGCCGATGTGGAAATTTGAAATTCAAAAAGAACAAAGATTTGATAGCGGATTTTCAGTTACCTGAACCTGTAATACCAATTGTTTTTCAGAGTGAGCCTTATGCGAAACTCTGGAATTACAATGGTTAATGCCGATAGACAATTGAAGAGGCTTTAAGAGCGCAGCGAATTTAAGGCTCAATTCAATTGCGAATCGGTATAACTTTAAACGTACACATTCTGACAATAATCCTTAGTTTTGCACAAATTTTTATTGAATGGGATATTTCGACGACCTTTTTCCCGACAGCTTTAGCGACGATTTGAAAGAGGGAAAAGACTACTATATGGAAAACAGCTACCGGGTGATGACCGAAGAATACCTCACCCGCCGTGGTTATTGCTGTTCCAACGGCTGCCGGCATTGTCCGTACTGGCCCAAGGCACAAAAAGGAAATACCAACCTAAGAAAAAACATGTGATGCAAGGAAAAGAACTTCGGATCGTATTTATGGGCACCCCCGATTTTGCGGTGGCAAGCCTCCGGAAATTAGTGGAAGGCGGGTACAATGTTGTAGGGGTAATTACCGCACCCGACCGCCCGGCAGGAAGGGGAAAACAGCTGGCAGAATCGGCTGTAAAAAAATATGCAGTGGACAACAACCTGACCGTTTTACAACCCGAGAAGCTGAAGAATCCTGCGTTTCAGGAGGAATTGCGGGCCCTGAAAGCCGATTTACAGGTGATAGTGGCTTTCCGGATGTTGCCCGAAGTGGTTTGGGCCATGCCGCCACTGGGTACTTTTAACCTGCACGGATCGTTGTTGCCGCAGTACCGGGGCGCCGCTCCCTTAAACTGGGCGCTTATCAACGGCGAAACAAAAACCGGTGTCACCACCTTTCTGCTCGATCATGAAATTGATACCGGGAAAATTCTTTTCAGCAAAGAAATTGATATTTGGGAAAACGATACCGTGGGCACTGTTCACGACAGTTTGATGGAAATTGGCGCCACGCTGGTTACCCAAACAGTGGATGCACTGGCCGAAGGAACTTACAAAGCCGTGCCGCAGGAAGAAGCCCTTTCGGACCAGGAAATAAAACACGCGCCGAAAATTTTCAAGGAAGATTGCCGCATTGTCTGGGACAAAGACGTGGAGTCGGTCAGAAACCTGATCCGCGGTTTATCGCCCTACCCAGCCGCCTGGACGGTTTTAAAACACAAAACAAGCGGAGAAGAAATTTCTGCCAAGGTATTTTTTGCCATGCATGCCGACGGAAAAGCCACCACACCCGGCACCATTCATACCGACGGAAAAACCTTTATGAAAGTTGCCTGTGCCGATGGCTGGCTGCAAATTACCGATTTACAGATTGCCGGAAAAAAACGAATGAAAACCAACGATTTTTTGCGGGGATTTCAGCAGGTGGAGGACTACCGGTTTGTGTAGCGAAGGAAGGATTGATGGACTGAGGAACTGAGGGACTTAGGGACTGAAGGAGATTGAATGGATTGATCGGGAGATTAAGTGATCAGTGTTCAGTGTTCCGAAAAAAAGAAAACTCGCGGCTAATGGCTCGCGGCTTGAAGCTTATTCTCGCATTCAAGCATTTATGCATTTTCGCATTGTGCTTAAAAAGTGTTCAGTCTCAGTTTCCAGTTTTACACTTTTGATGTAACTGAAAACTGAGACTGAGACTGAAAACTACTTACTTCCGCTTGCCGTTTACGATAAAGAAGTAGATTAGGAAACCGAGTGAAACAAACACCAGGAGGATGCCAAAGGGAAGCACGGCGTTGCGGCCGTCGATCATCGCTTTATCAATCAGTTTCAGCAAATCGATAACAATAAAGCCAATTCCGGTCATCAGCGCTACCAGGCCCCATTTAAGCGAAGGATAACGGTTTACTTCATCATTCACCGGCTGTGCTTCGTCTAAAATTCCAACCCGTTCGTATTGTTCTGCTTTAATCAGTTTTCTTTTCAGCAAATGAGTAGAAATTAACTTGATAATGTGATACGCTGCAAAAAAGATAATCGCGGGTATCAGAATGTCTAAATCCATAATAATTGTTTTTAATTGTTTTTTCTGAACGTATGACTACGGCCGTTTCAGAAAGGTTGCAATTATTTTCGCGCGACCTGAAAATTTCCCTAAACCTGAAGTGCTTCGATGATCACATAAATCACAAAGGACAGAAATATAGTATTGTAAATAAACGAGATACCCAGAAACTTTACGATTGCCTTCCCAATTCCCTGCCGGTAAAAGTTTTTCATGGCCAGGATGGTATAAACCGGGAACGACAGCAATAAAATAAGCGTAACAAGCCCTAATTTATAGGGCAAGGTAAGGTACATACCCGTAATAATTATCAGCAAAACAAAGAGGTACGAATGAATGTGTATCGAAAAAATAAGGTGCCGGATGTAGTTTTGCCTGCGCCGGATGTAAAACAGTTTCAGAATGAGCGCAAAAATGGGCAAAAGCAGAAAAAATGCCCACGACATGTATTTCAGTATCCGTGCATTTACCTGCTCCGGCGAACGGAGGACACGAAGGATATCCTGTATCTCTTTTCGTCTTTCGGGGTCGGTTTCCTCTTTCAGCTCCTTCTCTTTTTGGGCCGCTGCTGTTTCCAGCCAGCTTTGCACATCTCCCTTCCGAAAACTGTCCATGGTCAGTATAGCATCCACGCTTCCGGTGGAATCTCCTTCCGTCTGCTCGCCCAGCTCCAATGTCAGCATAGAATCGATGGCCGCCACTGCGGTGGTATCAAATGTTTCCTGGTTGTGCAAGTCGAAATGAAGTACGTTTTGCAAGCCGCGGTTGGTGTAGATCTGCAGCAACAGGAAAAGAACAAAACTGGTAAATATGAAAACCCGGAACGGAGGGGCATAGCGGATCCGCTTCCCTTCAAAATACTCTTTGGTAAGAAAACCGGGCTTAAACATTAAATCGACGGTGGTTTTAAAGAAGCGCTCGTCGAAAGCAAAAAAATCACCCAAAAAATTAAAGAAAAGAAAACTGAAGGGCCGATCGTAATCGCTGACCGATTGTCCGCAATGCGGGCAGTAATGTCCGACAAACTCGGTGGCGCAGTTTTTACAAACAACCGGCTCGCTTGCCTTTTCCTTTTCGGCCCGAAATAATTTATTCCTGATTTTAGACCACATGCGAATCTCTCTTGTTGTTTTCCCCCAGGTTGATTTCCCAGTCGTCAATAAACGGGAAAATGGATGGCGCCAGCGAACGAATGGGTTCGTACATCCGGGAATTGGCTTTTGTCTCGGGCGAAATAATACCGACATCGCTGTCAACCTTATCAAAAACCACCAGCAAAACGCTGATGATGAGCGCCGATTTGATGATGCCAAAAACCAGTCCGGCCAGTTTGTTGACAAAACCCAGCAGCACGGCTTCGGCCATCTTATTCACCACATTACCCACGATATGAACCAGGATAACGATGACCACAAAAGTGACCACAAACGAAATAATGTTCAGGTGCCGCGTGGTGAGGTTAAAGTTTTCGATCAGAAATTCAGAAGTAACGTACGAGAACTCGATGGCTCCCCAAATACCCAGGATAAGCGCTGCCAAAGAAACCACTTCGGCAATTAAGCCTTTGGTAAACCCGTTGATGGCTGAAAGCAACAACAAAATGAGCAGGATAATGTCAATGTAATTCATAATTCTGTTGGTTTAAAGCCGGCCGTTCGTTGAAACCAGCGAGCTTCTGAATCAGATTTGTTAATCGAGCGTAAATTTAAACAATTACCTGCATTCGCAAAACGGAAACGGAGCAAGCAGAAAGAGATTGAAAAAAGATTGACATAGTGATATGGGATTCAAAAAGATTGAATCTGCCTGCTCTAACCCGCGTCCGTCATTTCTATTGAATCTGATGGGTTTAATGTCGTCCAATTCATCCATGCTTATTCTAATAACATTTTTACCGGGACCGATTCAACCCCATTCAGGGCTGTGGAATGCCTTCAACTGCCACCGGTTATACCGGTGGTTATTCACATTTGGTCCTTTCAGGACAATGTTTACTGCCCGTTCACTCCATTCATAAAAATACTCCATCATTTATTGATACGCGACTAAAAGTGCCCACCACCCTTTATTTCAGGGGAAGGAAAGAAGTTGACAAATCGGGAATTTTGATTCAGGTTTGACATAAAATATTCATAAATTTGGACTCGTTAAATTTTTACCAAATATGGCCATTTTAAATTCAGTCATAAGATGGATCACGACGCGCAGAAGTGATGAAATACAGTATTACAGCGAATATCCACTCGAAATTCAGAACGAAGTGCTCTTCAACCTGTTGGCTGCTGCGAAGGACACCGAATGGGGAAAGCTGCATAACTACGAAAAAATAAATTCGTTACAGGAATACCAGAATAACATACCGCTGCAGGACTACAACCAGATAAAGCCGTACGTGGAACGCATGCGCAATGGCGAACGCGATTTGTTGTGGCCAGGCGAAACCAAGTGGTTTGCCAAGTCGTCAGGAACAACCAGCGACAAAAGCAAGTTTATTCCGGTAACCCGCGAAGCCCTGGAAGAATGCCACCTGAAAGGCCCCAGAGATGTGTTTTACCTGTACATGAAAACACACCCTGACACAAAGGTGCTCAAAGGCAAAGTGCTGACACTGGGTGGGAGCCACCGCGTAAACAATTTCAGCAACAATTCCTATTACGGCGACCTTTCGGCCATTATGCTCGAAAACGTACCTTTTTGGTCCGATTTTTTACGCACACCCACCACCGAAATTGCCCTGATAGAAGAGTTTGAGGAGAAGATTGAGAAGATCATTGAAACAGCGCTGGAAGAAAACGTAACGGCTTTTGCGGGGGTTCCGTCGTGGTACCTGGTACTTTTTAAGCGGGTGCTCGAAAAAACAGGCAAGTCAAACCTCCTCGAAGTTTGGCCCAACCTGGAGGTATTCACCCACGGAGGAGTTAAATTTGACCCCTACCGCGAGCAATATCAAAAACTGATTCCCAGTCCGCAGATGCATTACATTGAAACCTATAATGCGTCGGAAGGATTTTTTGGAATTCAGACTAACGAACACCAGGACGACATGTTGCTGATGCTCGACTACGGTATTTTCTATGAGTTTATCCCTATGTCGGAATTCGGGAAAGAAAATCCGCAGGTGCTGGGGCTGGAAGAGGTGGAGCTGAATGAAAACTACGCCATGGTTATTTCAACCAGTGCGGGATTGTGGCGTTATGTGATTGGCGACACCATAAAATTTACGTGTAAATACCCGTTCAAAATAAAAATTACCGGGCGTACCAAGCATTTCATCAATGCTTTTGGCGAAGAAGTGATCATCGACAATGCAGAACAAGCATTAAAAGTGGCCTGTCAGCACACCGGAGCCGTTATAAACGAATATACGGCTGGGCCTATTTTTATCGGCGACAACCAAAAAGGCGCCCATCAGTGGATCATCGAGTTTGTGACGCCGCCTGACGAGCTGGATCATTTTACCCGGATCCTGGACAACACGCTAAAAACGCTGAACTCTGATTATGAAGCCAAAAGGCACAAAAATTTGACTTTGGAGATGCCCCATGTAATAGAGGCGCCCAAAGGAACGTTCTACAACTGGATGAAACAACGCGGTAAGATTGGCGGGCAAAACAAAATTCCCCGCTTATCGAACGACCGCAAATATCTCGATGATCTTTTAAAGATCTTAGAGAAATAACCTGATTTTTTTATAATTTAGAATTTCAAATCAAAATTTTACCATGCACATAGCAATTGCAGGAAATATCGGCGCCGGTAAGACAACACTGAGCGAACTACTGGCGAAACACTATAAATGGACCCCTCACTACGAAGATGTGGATGAGAATCCGTATCTGAACGATTTTTACAATGATATGCAACGCTGGTCGTTCAATCTTCAGATTTACTTTCTGAATTCACGCTTCCAGCAAATCATTGATATCCGGAAATCGGGAAAAACCATTATCCAGGACCGGACCATTTATGAAGATGCCGAGATTTTCGCGCCCAACCTGCATGCCATGGGTTTAATGAGTACCCGCGATTTTAACAACTACAAAACGCTGTTCGACCTGATGGTGAGCCTTATTCAGCCGCCAGATCTGCTGATTTACCTTCGTGCTTCGATACCCACGCTGGTAAACCAGATTCAGAAACGTGGCAGGGAGTACGAAAACTCTATCCGCCTCGACTATCTTAAACAGTTGAACGATCGCTACGAAGCCTGGATCAACGGGTATAAAATGGGAAAATTACTGGTGATCAATGTGGATGACCTTGATTTCACTACCAATCCGGAAGACCTGAGTTATGTGATCGACCGCATCGATGCACAAATTCATGGATTGTTTTAGCTGCGAGCCACGAGCTTCAAGCTTTGAGTTAGGAATAGCCGAATCATATAAAAAAATAACCAACCGTTGCTACGATTGGTTATTTTTTTGCACTGTTGTCAGGTTAAAGAACTACTTATAAAAAAATTCTTTCACTTCTCCGCCAAAATCTGTCATTGCGATCAAAGAGAGGAATCTGTTCAAAGTTACCCGAGCACTTTCTACTGCCAACTGTGACTGAACACCGAGCACTAAGCTCTAATCTTCAGCCACAATTTTATTGATCTCAGCCATTACTTCGGGCCACTGATGATCAGGTAAATTAGGTCCCATTACTTCCACCACTTTCCCTGAAACCAGGGCGGCAATTTTTCCGCTAACTGCCATGGAATAGCCGTTGGTAAGTCCGTAAAAGAAACCGGCAGCGTACGCATCTCCGGCGCCGGTAGTATCCAATGCTTTGGCAGGAACGATGCCAATGCGCGTTACCACATCACCGTGCTTGATCAGCGAACCTTCCTTGCCCACTTTTACGATGGCCAGCTCGCAGTCTTTTGCAATCTCGTGCAATGCCGCTTCGGGTTCGAGACCGGTAAACGACCGCGCTTCCTCTTCGTTGGCAATTACTATATCTACATTGTTTTTAATGAGGTCTTTCAAAAACTCAAGATTGGCTTCTACCACATTAAAGCTCGAAAGGTCAATGGCTACTTTCAGTCCGGCAGCTTTTGCTTTTTCAACACCTGCTTTGATCAGATCGTGGTTAAAAACCAGGTAACCTTCCATGTACAGGTATTTGTAGCCATTAAACAAACCGGGCATATAGTCGTAGGCCTGCAACTCCGAAGCCGCTCCCAGGTAGGTTGCCATGGTTCGTTCCGAATCGGGACTAACCAGCGCCATTACACGGCCGGTGCCACTTTCGCTGTAGGTCAGGTGCGTACGGAGTCCGCGTCTTTCAAAATCATCTTTGAAAAGATCGCCCAGTTTATCGCGCCCCACTTTTCCCATGTAGCCGCCATTTCCGCCCATATTCGCCAGCGAACGCATGGTGTTGGCCACCGAACCGCCGGTGGTCAGCTTACTGCTTTCGGAAAAAGTAGCCGCATAAATCTGCTGCGAACGCTCTGCATTAACAAGCGTCATACTGCCCCGGGGCAGGTTAAATTTCTGCAGCAGCGAATCATCTTTTATCACCGAAATTACATCTACCAGTGCATTGCCAATACCCAGTACGGCAGGAATATTTTTATTTACCATTTATCTCTGTTTTATTTTGAAAGCCCAAATATCAACATTTTACACGATTCACGAAAACCTCGCGAATTTTTCCTTGCGCGCCTGACTGACTGTTGAGCGAAAAAGAGCGGCAGGAATAACCTGCCGCTCTTGAATATTCTTCTCTGAAATTACTATTTGACCACCTCCAGCGTTTGCCTGGCAATCTCCAGCTCTTCGTTGGTTGGGATAATCAGCACCTTTGTTTTTGCATTGTCGGTGTTGATTTCATGTACGCCGTCTGTACGGTTCTTGTCTTTTACTTCGTCCCACTCAATGCCAAGGTAAGCCATATCTTCGCAAACCAGCTTGCGGATAGACGTTTTGTTTTCACCGATACCGGCTGTAAACACAATCGCATCCACACCGTTCATAATGGCTGCATAGCTACCAATAAACTGTTTGATGCGGTAAGCGTACATATCACAGGCAAGAATGGCGTTTTCATCCCCTTCATCCAGCAATTTTTCCACATCGCGCATGTCGGTTTGGCCGGTTAAACCTTTCATACCGCTTTCCTTGTTCAGCAGGTTTGAAATCTCGTTTACCGAGTAACCTTTCTGTTCTGCCAAAAAGAAAATAATGGCCGGGTCGATATCGCCCGAACGCGTTCCCATAATCAATCCGCAAAGCGGTCCCATCCCCATGGTGGTATCTACACAAACACCTCCGTTTACTGCTGCCATAGAAGCGCCGTTACCCAAGTGAATGGTAATGATTTTTGCATCTTTATTTCCCAGGTATTCTGCTGCTTTTTCCGAAACAAATTTGTGCGAAGTTCCGTGGAAACCGTATTTACGAATTCCCATTTCCTTGTAAAATTCAACCGGAATGGCATAACGGAACGCTTTTTCAGGAATAGTCTGATGAAAAGCCGTGTCAAAAACACCTACCTGTTTGGCATTTGGGAAAACGGTCTCTGCCACTTCCACACCAATCAGGTTGGCCGGGTTGTGCAGCGGAGCCAGCGGGAACAGTTCTTTTACTTTCGCTTTTACCGCTTCGGTAATTTCCACGGTTTTGGTGAAAGCTTCTCCGCCGTGTACCAAACGGTGACCTACCGCCTGAATTTCTGACGGATCGCTGACTACCCCCACTTTTTCATCGGTAAGTAATTCGGCTACCCTTTTCAAACCTACTGTATGGTTGGGAATCGGAAACGTTTCCTTCAGTTCCTTCTTCTCTCCGTTTACAAAGGTTTTGTATTTCACTACTCCTTCTTCCAGGCCAATTCTTTCAACCAACCCGCTCGCCAACGGAAGTTCTGTATCCATATCAATCAGCTGATATTTAATGGATGAACTACCGGCGTTAATTACTAAAATATTCATTTCTTATTTTGTTTACTCAATAAGGTTAAGGCGGAACTCGTCTTAGCCTAACATTTGCAATTTATTTTTACCCCTCAGTCATCCGCTGGTTAACGGATGACATCTCCCCTGAAATTCAGGGGAGAATACAAGGAAACCTCGCGGCAAGCCACGAGGAATTATTTGATTAAATTCCTTCCTGAGCCTGAATAGCAGTAAGCACTACCGTATTAAAAATATCGTCTACTGTACAGCCGCGGCTTAAATCGTTCACCGGTTTGTTCAAACCCTGTAACATCGGGCCAATGGCCAGTGCACCGGTTTCACGCTGAACGGCTTTGTAAGTATTGTTCCCGGTATTCAAATCGGGGAATACCAATACATTTGCTTGTCCGGCCACTTCCGAATTCGGCATTTTACTGCTGCCTACGCTTGGGTCAACAGCGGCATCGTACTGGATCGGGCCTTCAATTTTAAGGTCGGGACGCAAGGCTTTGGCTTTTTCGGTAGCTGCGCGCACTTTGTCCACTTCGGCACCGGTTCCCGATGTTCCTGAAGAGTAAGAAAGCAAGGCAACTTTGGGATCGATGCCAAATGCGATGGCCGACTCTGCCGATGAAACAGCAATCTCAGCCAACTGATCAGCCGTTGGATTCACGTTAACCGCACAGTCGCCCATTACCGAAACATGATCGTCGAGACACATAAAGAAACAAGACGAAACGGTAGAAACTCCCGGACGGGTTTTTACAAACTGAAGCGCCGGAATAATAGTGTGCGCCGTTGTGTGGGCTGCACCCGAAACCATACCGTCGGCATCTCCCTTGTACACCATCATGGTACCAAAGAACGACACGTCGAGCAGGGCATCGCGGGCCATGTCTTCCGGAATATTTTTGTGTTTCCTCAGTTCGAAATAAGTCCGCCAGTAGTCTTCATACAATTCCGAAGTATTCGGATCAATGATCGTGATCTCTTCTTCGTTCAGCACCAAACCAAGCTGGTCGGCCTTAGCCAGAACCTCATCGCGTCTTCCCAAAAGCGTAATGTCCACCACATTTTGTTCAACCAAATGAACAGCCGCAGCAAGAATACGCGGGTCGGTTCCTTCGGGCAATACAATGTGTTTTTTATTCGATTTTGCTTTTGAAACCAGGTTGTACTGGAACATGCGCGGAGTAACAATACTGCTTTTGAAATTGGCAAATTTGTTTAGCAGCGATTCGGTATCAATGTATTTATCAAAAGTGGCAACGCTGAGCTCGATTTTTCGTGTGTCTCCCGGACGAATTCCCGGTCTGATATTCGCAATTTTGCTGGCCGCCACAAAAGTAACGTCGTCAACGAGGATGATTGGCACCGGGTTCGGCAGTCCGTCAATCAGCTTCATTATGGGTGGTTCGGGGCGAAGTCCTCCGGTAAGTACAATTCCCGCAATCGACGGATAATTGGTCGAGGCATTGGCCTGAAAAGCTCCCATTAAAATATCGGCACGGTCGCCGGGAGTAATGATCAGGCTGTTTTCCCGTACGCGATCCAGGTAGTTGCGCAACTGCATGGCTCCCACATCAAAATGATCGGCCTGTTTGCTTAGCAGATTCTCACCCAACAGAATTTCGCCGCCAATCTTATCATAAATCTCGTGAATGGTTGGGCTGCTTAAACGGGTTACTTCCGGGATAATCTCGATGGTTGTATCCGCCGGAACCACCTGTTTCAGTTCTTCCGCAACTTCCTCGCAATGTTCTTCCGGAACACGGTTCATAACAATAGCCTGCACCGGTACGTCCTTGTCAGCAAATGTTTTTACCACCAGGTCGAGGTTCGAAACAGCATCTTTTAGATCCTTGTTGTGAGCCGAACTGACAAGAATGGTCGGGATCGACAGGTTTTTCGCAATTTCCGTGTTCAGGTCCACTTCAAAGGAAACGCCTTTCCCCGAAAAATCAGAGCCTTCTACCAGCACCACATCGTACTTGCTCTCCAACTCCTTATAGTGCTCGATGATCTTGTCGATCAAACGGCTTTCCTGCCCCATGTTCTTGTATTTCACTACCTGCGACATGGTAAACCCGTAAGTTTCCTTGTAGTCGATGTTCAGGTTGAAATATGAGATCATTGTTTCAATGTGATTATCCCTCACTCCTGTGGGATAGTCGCTGATGATCGGTCTGAAATAACCAACCTTCCCCGAACGGGAAAGAAGCAAATTCATGATTCCCAGCGCCACCACCGATCGGCCTGAATGCTTCTCGGTGTTTGTTACATAAATACCTTTCTTAATCATCTAAATCTATTTTTGAGGAACCAATTCCATAAAAAAACGGTGCAAAAATAGTAAAGATATACCGTCAATATCCTGTAAAAAGTTTAAAAAGAATGAATATGAATAAATTTTAAAATGCGCCTGAAAATAAGGGTAGAACAAGCATGATTTATATCATGAAAACGAACAAATGAACAAAATTACAGGCATGTTAAACCGGAAGGGGAAAGTAGTCCCCAACCGGTAAAATTATCTTTCGGATTAAGCTCTTGTTTTTTACGAAACCTGTTCTTTAAATTCGCTTAATAGGCAAAGCTACTGCCTCCTAAGAATTCGCGAAGAAGCGAAGTGGGTGGAATTTCGTCGTCGTTGATCTGTTTGAAATAAGAAAGGAACTCAAGCAAACGCGACGACTCCGTGTATTCGCACTGGTTTTCGAGTACGGTTTTCAAAATTGGCTCGGCGTACTTTTTCAATACTGCCAGTTCGTAAAGCGTTGCCGAGTTAAACATCACATCCGCATTTTCCTGGTAAGGAAAAATATTCCGCTCCTCCCCTTTTCGCACCGAGGGCCAGCGTTTAATGGTGGCTGCCGCCGGATAGCCCCGGTATTTACTGTCGCGGATCAAACGACGGATCAGGCGGTTGTCGGCCGTTGAAATATGGGTATGTTCATCCATCGAAATCTGGGTCAGCGCCGAAATGAAGATCTTAAACGTATTCTTTTCTTTCACCTGTGTCAGCAAACCTGGATTCATACCGTGAATTCCTTCCACGATCAGAATATCGCCGCGCCCCAGTTGCAGCTTTTTCCCGTTTTCGGCTCTGCGTCCGAGGTGGAAATCGAAAAGCGGCAAACGAACCTCTTTGCCTTCAAACAACTCAATCAGCTGCTGGTTAAAGAACGGTATATCGACCGCTTCCAGCGCTTCAAAATCGTATTCTCCGTTTTCGTCGCGTGGCGTATGCTCGCGGTCTACAAAATAGTCGTCGAGCGAAATCTGGTGCGGACGCAAACCGTTTACCGCCAGCTGTACGCCCAAACGTTTGCTGAATGTGGTTTTCCCTGAAGCCGAAGGACCGGCTACCAGCACCACTTTCACATCGCCGTTGCGCGAGGAAATCATATTGGCGATCTCTGCTATTTTCTTTTCGTGAAGGGCTTCCGATATTTTGATCACATCGCCGCCTTTCCCGGCAAGTGTGTGATCATTCAGGTTTCCGACCGTTGACACGTTAATGATTTCGGCCCAGTCTTTCTGTTCCTGGAAAATATCATAAAGCTTTTCGTTGTAAAACACCTTCCGGAGCCGCTCGAAATGCTTGCGGTGCGGGATCTGTAACAAAATTCCATCATAATATTTTACCAATCCGAATCCGGAAATGTAACCGGTTGACGGAAGCAGGTGCCCATAAAAATAGTTGGCCAGGTCTTTTAAAAAGTAAAGCTGCGTGTAAAGCTGCCCCTGTTGTTCAAACAACTGTGCCTTTTCTTCCAACCCCTGTTTCATCAGCTGATCAACAGCTTCAGTGGTAACAATCCCTCTTTTTACAAAAGGCAGGTCGGCCGCAATTATCGCCTCCATTTCCTGCCTGATGGCAAACAGATCCGACTCATTGATTTCGCGCTCCAGCCCTTGCAGTTCGCAAAAGTAGCCATTCGATATGCCGTTTTGCACCCGGAAATTTACATGCGGAAAAACCTCCTTCACGGCCGCATACATCACAAAAATCAGACTGCGGATATACAGGCGGGTACCATCCATGTGCGTGACATCGATAAACTCAACCTGCTTGGGTTTTACTACACAAAAAGAGAGTTCACGCACTTTATTGTTCACAATGGCGCCACACACCCGGTGCTCCAGTTTTATGTTCAAATCGTGGCTGATTTCGAGCAACGATGTTCCCATAGGGTAAGAATGAAAAGCATTGGTATTTTTACAGAATATTTCTATTTCCTTCATAGCTCTCGGTTTTAGCAACCAAAAGTAACTAAAACTTATGACTTCGGACCCGGTACAGGAGAACTGAAATCGGGCTTTAAATCCCGCTCTTCCAAAACCGGGAGCTAAGCACCTTACCCTTACCACTTTTCTTCCCTATTAATAGCTTTTTACTGTCTGTTTACACAAATTGATGCTACATTTACAGCTTTTAAGACTTACACCAATGAACCGAAAGAACCTGATAATCCTCCTTTGTCTGTGCCTAACCCTTGGCGCGTGTCATAAAAACCACAGCATTCATTTATACGACCTCCGGTGCGAAAACCTGCACAATCCTGCCGCGATCGACAAAGACACTCCGCGTTTTAGCTGGAAGATCGAAAGCAACAAAAACGTTACGGAGCAAAAGGCTTTTCAGCTTCTGGTGGCAAGTGATGCTTCGCTGTTGCACGAAGGGAAAGCCGATCTATGGGATTCAGGGGAACACGAGTCATCATCCAGTGTTTTGGTGGCTTACCAGGGCAAAAAATTAAACCCGGGAAGCAGTGCTGTATGGAAAGTTCGTGTTTGGGACAATCATGGAAATGTTTCGGAGTGGAGCAAGCCGGCATCGTTTGGAATCGGGTTGCTTTCGCCCAAAGACTGGCAGGCCAGCTACATTGCCTTTAACACCGACGCCGGTTACCGCGAATGTCCTCAACTGTACAAATCGTTTCATATAGATGAAACCGGCTCCAAATACCTTTTGCACGTTAATTCACTTGGCTATCACGAAGTGTATCTGAACGGAGAAAAAGTAGAAGAGGGAGTGCTCAGCCCGGCCGTTTCGCAATTCAATAAACGCTCACTGATCAATACTTACGATGTTTCTGACCTGGTAAAAAAAGGGGCAAACGACTTATTGCTTTGGCTGGGCAGCGGCTGGTACACCACCGGACTTCCCGGAGTGGTAAACGATGGCCCGGTGGTTCGGGCGCAACTCGAGAAAACAGCCGGAAACCAAAGTCAGCTTGTCCTGGCCACCGACACGACATGGCTTGGAAGAAAAAGCAGTTACACCCGGCATGGCAACTGGATGCCCCATCAGTTTGGGGGCGAAATTGTGGATGGAAACCTGGCCAAAAGCGATCTGCTGCTGAATCATCCTGAACGGGAATGGAAAGCTGTATCGCTTGTTGAGGTACCCGCACATTCGGTAAGTCCGCAAACGGTGGAGTTCAACACCATTCAGAACACGATAAAACCGGCTGCCATTTTACAAATCTCGAAAGATACTTTCCTGGTTGACATGGGTACCAACCTCACCGGCTGGCTCGAACTTCATTTTAGCGAGCTAAAACCCGGGCAGGAAATAACGATGGGCTATTGCGATCATCTTACGAAAGAGGGAAAATTCAACGACCGCAATCAATACGACCGCTATATTGCATCGGGTACTGCACCCGAAGTTTTCATCAATAAATTTGATTACCACGGATTTCGGTATGTGCGTGTAACCGGACTTGAGGAAATGCCTTCGGCCGATTCAATCTGCGCCTACCCTGTCCGCACTGATTTTGAGGAGGCCTCCGGGTTTGAATGCTCCGATCCGGATCTGAATTCGATTCACAACATGCAGCATTACACCCTGCAATGCTTGAGCATTGGCGGCGACCTGGTCGACTGTCCTCAGCTCGAACGCCTGGGATACGGCGGCGACGGCAATGCATCTACCGTAACGGCGCAAACCATGTACAACCTTGCACCACTCTACAACAACTGGCTGCAAGCCTGGGCCGATGTTATCCGCGAAGACGGCGGAATGCCGCACACAGCTCCCAACCCTTACCGCGCAGGCGGCGGGCCTTACTGGTGCGGTTTTATTATCACCGCCTCGTGGAATACCTACCTGAATTACGGCGACACACTGGTACTGGAAAAATACTATCCGGTGATGCAGAAATGGCTCGAATATGTCAACAAGTACAGCGTTGATGGCTTGCTGAAACCCTGGCCCAACAACGACTACCGAAACTGGTACCTGGGCGACTGGGCAACCCCCGCTGGCATCGATCAAACCGCCGAAGCTTCCGTTGATGTGATAAACAACTCGTTTATAGCCGTGTGTTTCGACAATATGGAGAAAATTGCCCGCGTACTCGGAGAGCCGGAAGACGAACAACAATATGCTGCACAAAAGGAGCAGCTTCAGAAACGCATCCACGAAGTGTATTTTCACGAAACTGACAATACTTACGGAACGGGAACACAGATCGATATTGCCTACCCCATGCTTGCCGGTGCAGTACCTGCTGACAAAAAGAAAGATGTTACGCAGGCGCTTTACCACGAAACCAATGTGGTACGCCAGGGACATTTTGCCTGCGGGTTGGTGGGACTTCCGGTGCTGACCGAATGGGCAGTTAAATACCAGGCTCCCGACCTGATGTACTCGATGATGAAGCAACGCGGCTACCCCAGCTACCTGTACATGCTCGACAACGGGGCCACCACTACCTGGGAACACTGGGACGGTGCGCGAAGCCACATTCACAATTGCTACAACGGAACAGGTTCGTGGTTCTACCAGGCCATTGGGGGAATCCATCCGGTGGATGATGCTCCTGCCTGGCAAAAAGTACGCATTCAGCCCCAGGTTCCGGACGGGGTAAACTGGGCCAAAACATTCAGGGAAACGCCCTATGGAAAACTCGCGGTAAACTGGGAACTGAAAGACGAAACAATGGAAATGACCATCGAAATTCCGGTGGGAGTGGAAGCTGAAGTCGCCTTCCCTACCTGCACCCAGGAATACCGCTTTAACGGTCTCACCAAAGAGCTGTTGAGCAACAAAAGCATTGCTCTAAAAAGCGGCAAGTACACCATCGAGTACGAAAGATAGCTTATGGAAAAGGCTAAGGCTGAGGGTAGCGAGCTAATGATAAATTGTAGTGACTTTTATAGTGCCTCGGGTCCTTCGAAGTACTGCTTTGGGCTTCAAAGAAACTAATTTGAACCTCAGAAGAACTAATTTGAACCTCGGAGCCTCAAACGAGAGCCTTTTTACCCCGGATTTTAACAATTAAGCCTCAACGTTGGGCCTCCGAAGCCCAAACGCGGGCCTCTGAAGTGGGGAGGGGTACTTCAGAAGTGGGTGGGAGTACCTCCAAAGTACCCTGAAATCAATACCCGAAAGAGTTTTCAAAAAATACCTATCTTTCAACCCGGACAAACGGGACGTAAACCACTGTTTTTTGTTTTGCGGCACCCGTAGTCAGCAACAAAAACACAAGGAAGAAAATGAACTGGATCATATTAACTGTGGCAGGGCTGTTTGAGGTCGCGTTTGCCTTTTGCCTGGGAAAAGCGAAAGAAACATCCGGTACCGAAATGTACCTGTGGTACGCCGGATTCCTGGTCGCACTTACCATAAGCATGAGTCTTTTAATAAAAGCCACGCAAACCTTACCCATCGGGACTGCCTACGCCGTATGGACCGGAATTGGTGCGGTTGGAACCGTATTGGTGGGAATTTTTGTGTTCAAAGAGCCAACCACATTTTTAAGGCTGCTTTTTCTCACCACCCTCATAGCATCGATTGTCGGGCTAAAAGCCGTTTCCGAATAATTCATACTTCCACGCCAAGCTCATTTTTTTACAATTGTATAAGATTGAAGGGTTTTCCGAAAGCTTTAGGAATCTGACATTCGGAAAAACACAGGCGCCGCACAGGCATCAAATATCGGGCTGTCAGCTTCCGGCACAGCTCCTATTTTGATCAACCCGTCTTGCTCTTACTTACAATTTTGTTAAATTCAACAAGTCAAAAAACAAGCTTTTTATGATCCTAAAACTTTTTCTATTTTAACGGCACGAAGGCTCACCCTTAAGGCATAAAACCAGAGCACTTTAGCGAACTAAACTTTGTACAAATCTTAAATAAATAGTATGTTTTCAATAAAAACTTTCTTAACAACCGTCCTTGCAAGCATTTTTTCAATGCTGTTTATGCTGAACGGACAGGCACAAAACGCCTCCTACGATATTATAATCTATGGCGGTACTTCAGCCGGAATTGCCGCCGCCATTCAAAGTTCACGAATGGGAAAATCGGTGCTGATCATTGAGCAATCAAACCGGCTGGGAGGATTAACCACCGGAGGATTGGGCGCCACCGATATTGGCAACAAACAAGCCATTGGCGGTATTTCGCGCGAATTTTACAGGAACATAAAGCAGTATTATGCCCAACCGGAAAACTGGAAATGGCAGAAACCCGAAGAATACAAGCAAAGCAGGAACAAACAAGGAGAAGATGCCATGTGGACATTCGAGCCGTCGGCAGCCGTAAAAGTGTACGAACAAATGATGGCTCCCGAAAAGATTGATGTCGTTTACAAACAGCGGCTAAACCGCGAAAACGGCGTAAAAAAGCAGGGACAAAAAATCGTTGAAATTGAGATGGAAAGCGGTCAGAAATACCGCGGGAAAATGTTTATCGATGCTACTTACGAAGGCGATTTACTGGCAACAGCGGGTGTAACTTACACTTACGGACGCGAATCGAACAAGGAATACGGCGAAACCCTCAACGGTGTTCAGGCCAACGATTACAGCATAACACTTGGTCGCAAAGTTTCGCTGAATAGTGTTCACCATAATTTTATCGACGGTGTTGATCCTTACGTCGTAAAAGGAGACCCTTCGAGTGGTCTGCTTCCTTTTATTGTGGAAGGCGGCCCCGGAATCGACGGACAGGGAGATAAAGGCATCCAGGCATACTGTTTCCGTATGACCCTGACCGACCACCCCGAGAACCGGATCCCTTTCCGGAAGCCTGACGATTACAACGAACTGGAATACGAACTTCTTTTCCGGAATTACGAAGCCGCACAAGGCCCCATCGAGGAAATGTACCCGTATGGCGACAAATTGGTGCCGTGGATCAACTCGGCTATGCCCAACCGCAAAACCGACACCAACAATCAGAAAGGCTTTTCCACCGATTTTATCGGACAAAACCACGACTACCCGGAGGCCAGCTACGAAGAACGCGAAAGAATAATTGACCGCCACCGCAGTTACCAGCAGGGGCTGATGTGGACCCTCGCTTACCATCCGCGCATTCCGGAAAAAGTAAGAGAAGTGGTTTCGCAATGGGGAACCTGTAAAGATGAATACGAACGCGAAGACGGCTGGCAACAGCAGTTGTACATTCGCGAAGCACGCCGCATGCTCAGCGACTATGTGATGAGCCAGCACGATTGCGAAGGACTAAAAGTAGCCGACGACCCGGTGAGCCTGGCAGCATACGGAATGGATTCGCACCAGGTGCAGCGCTATGTAGATGCCAATAGGTATGTTCAGAACGAAGGTAACGTTGAAGCCCACGGCTTCCCTCCCTACCCGATCAGCTACCGTTCCATCATCCCCAAAAAAGGAGAATGCAACAACCTGCTGGTTCCGGTTTGTGTGAGCTCAACCCACATCGCATTTGGCTCCATCCGCATGGAACCGGTTTTTATGATCCTGGGACAGTCGGCTGCCACCGCCGCCGCTTTGGCCATCGAAAACGAAACCGATGTACATTCGCTGGACTACAATATACTGAAAGCCCGCTTGCTCGGAGACAAACAGGTTCTTGCCCACGAAAAGCAATAGTCGACAACGATAGAAAAACAACAAACATAGCTACACAGAAGCCCGTAATCTGGAATCCAGACTACGGGCTTCGTGCTTTTTTAGCATTATATTTGCTTACTTCCAGCCCCAAACTCGTCAAATAAAATAAAGACGTGTTTTAACCTTTATCGAAAAAATAAAGCTCAAAAGTCTTTGGGTTCAATTCAAATCCTAATCTTTGCAACATAAAAAGGCCGAAAATGATAAAAGAGTATTTCAAATCGTTCAACATACTTAGCGCAGAAGACCTGGAGTTACTGGAAAACCAGCTTCAACCAAAAACGCTGAAAAAAGGCGACTTTTTTATCAAAGCAGGATCGGTTTGTAAGGAAGTGGCTTTTGTTTCCTCCGGTTTTTTCCGGTCGTTTTACCTGTCCTCTTCGGGCGAGGAGGTGACTTACTGTTTGATGTTCAACCATTCCTTTATTACGGCTTATTCATCGTTTATTACACAAACCGCTACCGAAGAAAACATCCAGGCCCTGGCTGATGTAGAAATGATGACGCTTTCGAAGAAAGCAGTTGAACAGTTGGAAAATACCAGCTCAAACTGGATGAAAATGATGAAGATAATGGCTGAGCGGGAATACATCAACCTCGAGAAAAGGATTTTCCTATTGCAAAGAGAAAACGCAGAACAACGATACAAAAATTTGCTGGCCAATTATCCGGAATACCTGAAGTTGATTCCGTTAAATTACCTGGCATCGTACCTGGGCATAACACAACGTCACTTAAGCCGATTACGAAAGTCGGTTGCGAATTAGACAAATGTCCTTTCCCCGCAGCCCCGCAATGCCTTCTTTTGCTGAAAAAAAGTATGAGTCAGGTATTAATTATTAACGGACACCCCGATAAACAAAGCTTTAATCATTCACTGGCAGAGGCCTACCAAACGGGGGCTGCCAAAACAAATTCGTCGGTCACCACGCTCAATATTGGCGATCTCGACTTTAACCCCAACCTAAAGTTTGGCTACAGAAAAAGAACAGACCTCGAACCCGATTTGCAAGATGCCATCGAAAAAATAAAAGCGGCACAGCACATTGTTTGGGTGTTTCCGATGTGGTGGAGCGGATACCCCGCATTGATGAAAGGATTTATCGACCGGACCTTTTTACCGGGCATCACTTTCCAACCCGTAGAAGGGAAGCCACTACCCAAGAAACTGTTAAAGGGAAAAACCTCGCGGATAATCATCACCTCCGACACTCCCTCGTGGTACGACCACCTGTATTTAAGACGGCCGGCGATTAACCAATTCAAAAAAGGCACGCTGCAATTCTGTGGAATCACCCCGGTTAAGGTAACCTACATCTCCCCCATCAAAAGTTCGAGTGACAAATTCAGAGATAAGTGGCTAAAAAAGGTATCTTTATTGGGTGAAAAACTAAAATAAATCTCCAAAAAATGAGACACCTTTTAACACTGATTACAATGCTGCTTGTCAGCGCCCAGGCCTTTTCTCAAAATGCCAATGAATTAAAAGTTTATTACGGAATTGCTCACAGCAAAATACTCGTGAATAAGGATTTAAACGGAGCCCCAGGTTACGACAATGACAACACGTATGAGTTTGGGTTCAAATACCTGAACAAGCTTACCGAGCGCTTTGGTATCGAAACCGGAATAAACTACCTGCACAGCCGGGTTGAAATTACTCCGGCCTTCACCGGAACACCCGTAAATTCTCATTTCGAAAACCTGAATCTTCTATCGATTCCCATACTCGCCAACTATACCTTTGGCAAGTATTTTTTTGTGAATGGCGGGCCCTTGATTGATTTTCAACTTTCTGACGCGTCTTTTGACTCGCAATCCGGGATCGGCTACAGCCTTGGCATAGGCGCGAAATATCATTTTGATCGTTTCCTGATCTTTCTTAACCCCAATTTTAAAAGACATGCTCTTATTCCATTTACGAAAGAAGATTATCCGCAGAAATTAACTGAATGGGGCCTGCAACTCGGCATTGGCTACACATTTTAAAGTTAAGCGGTAACAAAAACTTCGTACCGGGTTGCGCATCACTCAACACGAATAAATTATAAGTTCGTTATTGAAAATTAAAAATATCAGATACCTGGATGGCCTTCAGGGATATAATGAACAAACTTAATCCAGGGGATCTCACTCCCTTGGATTTTATAATTATTTATGGAGCCCATCCGCAGAACAAAGTGGCACAGCATACGTTGTAAAATCAATAAGAAACGGGTAAACCCAGGGTTCTTGCTAAAACTGGCAGACAATTTGCATACTACCGCTCGCCACTTAACATATTTAGTATTTAAATCGCACAATATTATATTAAACAAAAAATGAGAAAATTTAAGATTTTAGTTTTAGGTTCCCTGGCCTTAATGGTTTTTTCCTGCAACAATGCAAGCTCAAAAAAAGGAACCAGCGAAGAACAGCAAACTTCTGTCAGTACAGAGCAAGTAAACCCGGATCCTGCGCACAACAGCAAAATTTCGCTGGATTGGGCAGGTATTTACGAAGGCGTTTTGCCATGTGCAGATTGCGAAGGAATAAAAACAACGATTACTTTGAACAGCAACCATACTTTCTCTAAATCTGAAATCTATTTAAAGGGAGAAAAAGAAAGCAAATTCGATACGAAAGGTCAGTTTGAATGGGATGAATCGGGCGGAATTGTGATACTGGAAAATGAGGACGAAAAACATTTATACCGGGTAGGTGAAAATATATTGATACATTTGGACATAAACGGCAACGCCATTACCGGTTCACTGGCTGAACATTATATCTTAAAAAAGAAATAAAATCTTAGAAGGAACCGAAACATACAGACTGGATTCGGCAATACTGACAGACATAACAATAATAAACATGAATACAACATTACTTATTTTGATTGCTGCACTGGTGATTTTATCGCTCATTTTCATCAGCATTTACAACGGATTGATCAGACGCAGAAACGAAGTTGACAATGCTTTTGGCGGAATGGATGTGCAGCTCAAAAAGCGCTACGATTTAATCCCGAACCTGGTTGCCTCGGTAAAAGAGTATGCCCAACACGAGAAAGAACTGTTAAGTAAACTCACCGCCTTAAGAGCTTCGGCTTTAAAACCTGATTTGTCGGTGGACGAGAAAATCTCTCTTGACAACCAAATATCGGGCGCGATCAAAAATATGCTGATCTCGGTTGAAAATTATCCCGAACTAAAAGCCAACGAGAATTTTATATTTCTTCAAAGGTCGTTAAACGAAGTCGAATCACAGATATCGGCCGCCCGCCGAACTTTCAATGCGGTAGTAACCGATTACAACAACGGCATACAGGTATTTCCAAACAGTATTGTTGCGGGAATGATGGGAATGAAACGCAAAGAAGTATTTGTTATCTCAGAAGCCGAAAGAGAAAATGTAGATGTCAGCAAAATGTTTAAGCAGGGATAGATGAAGTCAGCAGACAGTTTGCAAGAAATCTATCATTCAAAACTCAGTCCCGCGTTACAGTCGCTCGAATCAACAAGAAAAGAAGTCGTAAAACGCTTCCTTCTGTCCGTATTGATTCTTTTGCTCGGAGCCGCGTCTTTCATACTTGGCCAGGGAAGTAGCTGGGCCTTTGTTACCGGTTTGTCCATTGCCATTTTGGCGTTTGTGTCTTTCTGGTCGGCAATTCGCAAACACGATAGCTATAAACAGGCGTTTAAAAACAATGTGGTCCGGAAAATTATTGAATGCATTGATCCCGACTGGCAGTACCATCCCGAGTCGTGCATTAGTGAGAACGAATACGTGGAAAGCGGTCTTTTTCCCCGACGCTGGGACCGCTACAACGGCGACGACCTGATTAGCGGCGTCATCGATAAAACCGATTTTCGCTTGTCGGAGTTGCATACCCAGTACAAAACCGTGTCGGTCGACAGCAAAGGACGTCGCTCGGAACAGTGGCATACGATTTTTAAAGGCCTGTTTGTTCATGCCGATTTCAACAAGGAAATTAAAGGCGAGACATTTGTACTTCCCGATCTGGCTGAAAGACTTTTTGGGAAATGGGGACAAAAACTGCAACGAGATGCTTCGAGAGGACAATTGATAAAACTTGAGAACAACGAGTTTGAAAAGTATTTTGTGGTGTATTCCGACGACCAGGTTGAGGCCCGGTATATTTTAACGCCCAAAATAATGGAGGCGATCTTAAACATCCGGAAACGATTTAATACCGAAATATATCTTTCGTTTGTGGGCACCAGGGTATACGTAGCCATGTCGTTTACTAGAGATTTATTTGAACCGCGTTTATACCGATCGGGTGTACGTTATTCCGACATTGAACAAATGTATTACCAGTTTAACACCATTTCGGTGATTATTAACGAGATGAACCTGAATACCAGAATCTGGACAAAAGAATAAATAATCCCGAACTAAACAACAATCAATATGAAAACTATTATCACACCTATTTTTGTTCTGCTTAGTTTAATTGCTTTTGGACAAAACAACGCAATCTCCGATTTGTGGAAGCTTTATGGCGCACGTGATTTTGAATCAGCTATCGAAAAAGCGAAGCCACTTCTCAACAACGATCCCAACAACGCTGATTTAAATTTAATAATCGGCCGGGCCTATGCAGACAAATCCGACTATCAGAATGCCGTTCCCTATCTTCTTACAACGACAGAAAACGACACTGATAATTCGTGGCGAAAAGCCTGGGCGTATAACTATCTCGGAACTTGCTATTTTATGTTGCAAAAATATGAGGAAGCCGAAAAATATCTAAATGAATGTATAAAGCTTAATGCAACAAAAAATGCTACAAACGACGCATACGGCAAGTCTTTACGTTTGGGATACAATGAGTTCTATAATAGTTGGAAAATTGTTGAAACGGAACATTTTCGTTTCCATTTTCAGAAGATGGATGACGAAGATATTGCGATATATACTTCGGTAAGAGAAAAGGCTTTTACCAAAATAAACGGCTTTTTTAATAGCGCCTTACCCAAAAAGATTGACTTTTTTGTTTGGGAATCAAAAGAAGATGCGAAAAGTGTTCTGAAAGCCAATTTAGGTTTTGCAAAGCCTGAATTTTCCGTTGTACATTCTCACTACCAACAAACAAAAGGACATGAAATGACGCATGTTATTTCAAACTATTCAACCACCATGCTGGCGAAAACGGGGTTGATAAACGAAGGAACAGCAGTATGTTTCGATCAGACGACCCATGATAAAGAAAAAATCGTAAAAGGCTGGCTAAAAGCAAACAGTAAAAAAGTAGCCATCAAAGAAATCTGGTCAAATTGGGGAGCCTACCCAACAGAACTGACTTATCCGCTATCGGGTTTATTTGTTAAAGCTTTGATCGATAAATTCGGCCAAGAAAAATTTATTGCATTTTTTGGTGATCAAAGCTATGAACATGCAAAGACAGTATTCGGAGACGAACTCGACAAATTCATAGATACATTTGAAGGGAAAATAAACTCTTAAAACAAAATCAAGCATCCGGGATCAAGAATCTAGATGCCCAGTTCCTGCTTCAGAAATTTAGCGGTGTGCGATTCTTTGTTTAAGGCCACTTCTTCGGGTGTTCCGGTGCAAAGGATTCGTCCGCCGTGTTTTCCGCCTTCAGGCCCCAAATCGATGATGTGGTCGGCTACTTTTATCACATCCAGGTTGTGCTCAATTACAATGACTGTATTTCCCTTTTCCACCAGTTTATTCAGCACTTCGAGCAACACACGGATGTCCTCAAAATGCAGCCCGGTGGTGGGTTCATCAAGGATGTACAATGTTTTCCCGGTGTCGCGCTTGGCCAGTTCCGAGGCCAGTTTCACACGTTGCGACTCTCCTCCCGAAAGCGTTGTCGAAGACTGGCCCAGCGTGATGTATCCCAGTCCCACTTCCTTCAAGGTTTCCAACTTGGTGGAAATCGACGGAATACTCTCAAAAAATTCCACGCCCTGGTTGATCGTCATATCCAGCACATCGCTGATGGATTTTCCCTTGTAGCGCACTTCCAGCGTTTCGCGGTTGTAGCGTTTGCCGTTGCATTTGTCGCAATGCACATACACATCGGGCAGGAAATTCATCTCGATAAGTTTGAGTCCCCCACCCTGGCACTCTTCACAACGGCCACCTTTTACGTTAAATGAAAAACGCCCGGGTTTGTAGCCCCTGATCTTTGATTCGGGAAGCTGCGCAAACAGGTTCCGGATATCCGAAAAAACATTGGTGTAAGTAACCGGGTTGGAGCGCGGTGTGCGTCCGATCGGCGACTGGTCTACTCGGATCACTTTGTCAATCAGTTTCAGCCCTTCCACTTTTTTGTAGGCCAGCGGATCTTTTACGCTTTTGTAAAAATGCTGGCTCAAAATGGGCTGCAAGGTTTCGTTGATCAGCGTTGATTTTCCGCTTCCCGAAACTCCGGTCACACAAATAAATTTTCCGAGAGGGATTTCCAAATCCACATTTTGCAGGTTGTTCCCTGAACATCCAAATATCTTGAGTTTGTCTGCTTTTCCATTTCTCCGCTCAGCCGGAATATCGATTTTTCGCCGATCGTTCAGGTAATCAGCAGTAAGTGTTTTGGCCTTCAGCACATCCTGTGGTTTTCCGGCAGCCACAATTTCACCACCGTGTCGCCCGGCCATCGGCCCCATGTCGATCAGGTGATCGGCGTGCATCATGGTATCTTTGTCGTGTTCCACCACAATCACCGAGTTTCCGGTATCACGCAGTTGTTCGAGCGCCTGGATAAGTTTCAGGTTATCGCGGTGATGCAAGCCAATGCTGGGTTCGTCGAGGATGTACAAAACATTTACCAGTTGCGAACCAATTTGCGTAGCCAGGCGGATGCGTTGCGATTCTCCTCCCGAGAGACTTTGTGCGGTGCGGTCGAGCGACAGGTAATTCAGTCCAACACCCAGCATAAATCCGAGGCGGTCGCGAATTTCCTTGATCACTTCGGTACCGATCATTCGCTGACGTTCGGTAACCCGGTCTTCCAAACCATCAAGCCAGGTTCCGAGTTCATCCAGATCCATCTGCGCCAGTTCCGAAATATTTTTCCCATCGATCTTGAAATGCAGCGATTCCTTTTTCAACCGCCGCCCGTGACACTCGGGACATTCGATTTTCTTCACAAACTGGTTGGCCCACTTTTGAGCTGTTTTCGAAGTATTTTCTTCGCGCTGCCCGTCGATGTACTTGATCACCCCTTCGTAGGTCATCATGTAATTCAGACTGTTTCCGAGCGGTGTATTTTTTAGCTGAATACGTTCGTTCGAACCATATAAAACGGCATCGATCCCCTCTTCCGAAATATCTTTCATCGGAGTTTTCAGGTCGAAATCAAATTTCTCTCCCAAAGCCTCGATCTGCCAGAAAATAAGCGAATTTTTATAGGCTCCCAACGGGGCGATCCCACCTTTACCAATGCTCAGATTTTTATCAGGGATCACCTTGTCCATGTCAATCTCGGTGATACGCCCCAGTCCGTTACATTTCGGACAGGCCCCCTGAGGCGAGTTAAACGAGAAATTATGCGGTGCCGGCTCTGCGTAAGAAATCCCGGTGCTGGGACACATCAGCAAACGGCTGTAATACTTGGCTTCGTTGGTGTCGTTATTAAGGATCATCAGCACTCCATGACCGTGTTTCAAGGCGGTCTGAATGCTGTCTTTTAACCGTTTTGTGGAAGCTTCGTCCACCACCAGCTTATCGATCAGAATCTCGATAAAGTGGTTTTTATAACGATCCACTTTGTGGTTGTGACGAATCTCTGTCAACTCACCATCCACACGGGCAGTTAAAAATCCTTTGCGCAAAATCGACTCAAACAACTCGCGGTAATGTCCTTTTCTTCCTTTTACTACAGGCGCCAGAATATGAATGCGCTTGCCCGCAAAATCGGTTTTTATCAGCTGAATGATCTTCTCTTCGGTGTACTTCACCATTTTCTCGCCCGTGTTGTATGAATAGGCTTCACCGGCGCGGGCATATAGCAAACGCAAAAAATCATACACCTCGGTAACCGTTCCCACCGTTGAACGCGGGTTGCGGGTGGTCACTTTCTGCTCGATGGAAATAACCGGGCTCAATCCCGTGATCTTGTCCACATCGGGGCGCTCCATGTTTCCGAGAAACGAACGGGCGTAAGCTGAAAACGTTTCAATGTAGCGGCGCTGGCCTTCGGCATAAATGGTATCGAAAGCAAGCGACGATTTACCACTTCCGCTCAAGCCGGTAATCACGGTGAGCTTATTGCGCGGAATTTCTACATCGACATTCTTCAGGTTGTGAACCCGCGCACCGTGTACAATAATTTTATCTTCCGATTCAAGCTCAGCTAACTGAACTTCGGTATTTGCATTTACTTTTTCGGTCATTTTCTTCTCAAATCTTCGCCGGTTTGTTATTTCCGGATGGAACAACAAACTCTACAACTGGGGTATTTCTACCCAATATCTTTTTTTGCCGGAATAGGTCAACGTATTTTCGCGTAGCCAGGGATTAAAATCTTTGAACACCTTGTAACTCAATCCTTGTTCTTTTGCGTAGTCGGCAAAATTGGCTACCGATCCTGTAATCTCCACTTGTTTCGTCGGGATCACCGGATATTTGTCTTTGTCGGCCACATAAAAATTGTATTTCTCCGGATTTTCGAGGATCAGTTTCAGCGCCATAATACGATAAACATAACGTGCAGTTTCGGTGGTAATCAGCAAGTCGTAATAATCATCCTGCCGCTGAATGTCCATTTGTCGCTGCACACCTGTCATTCCTCGATTATACGATGCCGCCACCAGGGTCCAGCTGCCAAACTTCTCGTAGGCATCTTTCAGGTAATCGCAGGCGGCACGCGTAGCTTTTTCGATGTGGTAGCGTTCGTCCACCTCGCTGTTTACTTCCAAACCATAGTCGCCGGCTGTTCCTTTCATAAACTGCCAAAAACCCGCGGCACTGGCTGGGGAAATGGCCCGCGGATTGAAACCACTTTCGGCCACCGCCAGGTATTTAAAATCGTCGTGAATTCCTTCTTCTTTTAAAATGGGCTCAATGATCGGGAAATAACGGGGGGCCAGTTTGATTAAGCGGATCGTTTGCGAATGAAAATAGGCATTGGAAAGCAATTCGCGGTCGAGTGCCTCTTTCACATAAAAACGATCGAGTGGCAAAGATTCTCCGGCAAAACTTGCCTTTTCGGGGATTTCCACCGCTTCGAAACGTACTTCTCTTTTAGAGGCATCCTTGGGTTCTTCGGGGCGTGCCGATCCCAGCAGCATCAAAATCAGAACTACATTCCCCACCAACAATACAGGTACTGACACCTTCCACCACTTCTTGTTCTTCGTCATGTTATTGCTCCTTGTTTTATTACCGGCACATTTGAGTATCAAAAAAATAGTGTTCGCAAACGCACCGGAAATGAATGTTCAAAAATACATTATTACCCTTGCTAAACAATGAAAAAGGCCTGACTGTTTGTCAAGCCTTAAAATATATTTCTTTTTACCTCAGGAATAAAACCAATATTCGGGAGGAAACTTTTTTGTTTGCTGAATATCAATCGTTCGTATCAACCGGAATAAAACTTATTTGCTGAATATCCTGAAGGTCGGAATAATCATAGAGATAAAAACCGTCCTCGCCAATCATAAACAGGTAATCGTTTAACGGAATCACATCGTAAGCATTAATATTGGGGAATGTCGCAATATGGTTTTCGGAGATGTGTATTTTATCACTTGCATCGTACACTTTCAAACCCGCCTCGCCGTCGCACACAAAAAGAATTTCGTCGTCGATTCCAAGCCCATAGGGACCTTCCATCGGGTAAGAAGCAATCAACGTATTGTTCACATAATCATCGGATAATTGAAGTACATCGAGTCGGTTTACAGCACCGCCACAAGTGTTTCCACCGCGCAGCGTAATATACGCATAGCCATCGGCCACCACTACCGGGTCGCAACTGGTGGTATGCCAGAAAGAGCTTAAATATTTAGGCACCGTGGGCACTTCCAGGCTAAAAACACGCATTCCGGACTGCATTCCAAAAAACATGTGATCATCGTAAATAAACATGGTTTCCACATCCCAGCCCACATTTTGCTGTCCAATTTCTTTGGGCTGCTGATCATTGTTTATGTCAAATATATGCAGCATAGCACGGTCTACCGTATACAAGTAGGTGTTGTACAGCCCAAAGCGCGCCATGGAGCCGCCCACTCCGAAAGTACTGCCCTGCGGTACAGAACCACCTCCGTTGGCCATGTCGGACATAAAAAGATTGTCTCGGTTCGAGAAAAAATACACCGGGTAATAATGATATTCCATCTTCTGGCGAACACGGGTAATTTTCCAGTCTATCACCACTCCCTTTTCTTCGTCAATGTCGGCCAGCCGGTAGTTTTCGTCGTATTTCGGCAAGGTATAAGGAAAAACATCTTCAACGCGGTTTACTTCTTTGGGATTGTCAATATCACTGATATCAATGGCCACCAAATCAATATAACTATCGGCGTAAAGCGTGTTGTTTTTGATCGCAATATCCACGTTCCCGGGAATTTCAATAAAACCGAGGTTTTCAGGATTAGCGGGATTTGTCATGTCAAGGATATGAACCCCTTCAAACACTTCGTTCACAAACAAAAGGTTGTCTTTGAAATAGATCTTTCCGGGAACTTCCATAGTGCGCGATTCGGTAACTTTTACCGCCGACCTAAGTTCTTCGTAAGTCAGATAAACAGGCGCATTGGCCGTAAATTCTTCGGTGTACTCATCTTTACAGGCCCAAACCAATAGCAGTAAAATAACGAGGCCGATTGTATTTTGTATAGTTTTCATAGGTCTTAATTTTTAGTTGAAGATGATACCCAGTTTAATGGTTAAGCGGTTGTAATCGATGTCGAGTTCGTAGTCGCTTTCACCCGAATAATTCAGGCGGTGATACTGGTAACCTACAGCAAAGTTCATCCCAAATGTGGGCGAAAACATGTGCTGATAACCCAAGCCGGGATTGATAAGAAGGCCGCCTTTACTGTCGAGGGGTTCCGCACTTACGTTTCCGGGCCGCGGCCAGATGTCTATCCAGTTGGGGACAATATCATAATACAGGGCGTTCGACTCCTCGATCGCAACCTGGTAACCTGCTTTCAGAAAAAAGTAGGGCGATGAAGGATTATCGTGTAGTTTATATTCCAGGTTGGCAAAAACCGGAAGAAAAGACTCCTTTAGAAATTCGATTCCGGTCCCGACTCCGACAGAAAAACGGGGAACAACGTGGTAGTTTACGGAGCCGGTCATGCTAAATGGTGCATTCTGGCTATTATCGGCATTACCTACCAAAACGCCTAATTCAACGCGGTAAAAGAACTTTGAATCCGGCATCGTTTGGTTAAAACTTCGGGTACCACTCACTCGTTTTACAGCAATGGTATCGATCTCGTTCCGGTCAAACACCCAGAGGTTTCCGGCAGTAAATACACTCACATTTTTCTGATCGGGAGAATAGGAATACTTTCCTTTTAGAATGGTTCCGTTTTTCAGGTAGATGTACCCTTTTTCAGCTTGCGGAAAAGCTGTCAGCGTTACAAAAAACGTAAACAACAACAGACACAACTTTTTCATGAGTTTAAAATTTCAGGTTATCAAAGTCATCATATAAAAAACCGAACCTTATCAAAGAGAGTAAATCGAAGATTTGCGCACTCGCTGCTAGAGTTTGGTTTGGGGATAGATGCAAAAAATGGTGGAAAGGTTGCGTAGGGAGGCGTAATTACTCGGGAGATTAATATTTCCGGGATATGGGGAAAGAAAAAAACCAGCGCCCCCAAAAGGCCGCTGGTTTTACATACAGACAAAAGTCTTCTTTAACCAAACTAACTATTGAAAGCAGGAACTGAGAACTATGTCCTACTTCGACTCAATCAACAAACGTTTCGTTCGAAGGTCTGGCTTTATGCGAACAAAAAGGGGAAGCTCAATTGAGCTTCCCCTCTATTTATAAGAATCTAATTCCTTTTTGTTAATGTTAGCGATACGGGCCTTTCGATATCCCCGCCAACATAAACCTGATACTGGACGTTTCCGGTATCATAAGTATCCCCGTTGATAACAACAGTAGCAGCTACAAAATAATTACCGGACTCAAGCCCTGAAAAAATAAAGTCTCCATTCGCATCTGTAGTCGTTGTTTTATAAACGCTGGTAGGCGAATCGTATAGTTTTACCGTAATATTGGCCATTTGCGCTTCAACACCGCTACCTTCAACTTTCGTTGTCCCGATTATTGTACCATCTTCTTCGCTACATGCTGCAAATAAGAATACGCACAACAGTATATAAATAATCTTCTTCATATCGTAATCAATTTGTTTTATTATTCTAATACGTTTTTCCACTTTTCAGTTCTTCCGGTAAACCACATTGGAAGATCGTAGTTGTCATGTCCACTTATCTGAGCCCATGCTTCAGGGTCTGATGCCTGAACACTTGCAGGATAAGTATTACGTTCTTTCCATCGGTACAACTCCAAAATATTGCTCGGGTTATCACCTAAATATTTAATCAAACGACGTGCTGCGGTAAAACAGTACTCGTAATTCAATACGTTATAGTTCATATGCAACTGAACATAAATTGCATAAACCTTCTCCTGGTCCGAAAGCAAATCAAAGCGTTGTGCTGCTTTTTCAGCAAACATTGACGCATCGTAGCGTTCATCCGGTCGATCATTTATCCTGGAGTCTGACATTGAATTAGGAAATCCGGGAACCGTACTTTTGGTATTCTTATTATTTACATTTAGGTCGTACCAAAAATCGCTGGATAATTCAATTGCTTTTTTATAGTGTTCTCTTGCACTCATCGGTGTAGCTCCAAAACCACGAACAGCAGCTTCAGCAAAATTCAACTGAACTTCTGCAGCATTCAGGGTAGGATAACGTAAATTCGAGTTATAGATTGCCCTCATGTTGTATTCACTGGTCATTACACCTGCTTTTCCAAGCACCCAACCTGAATCATCATTATTGGCAACTCTTTCACGAAGTTTTTCGCGAAGGAACTCATCCCTTTCCGAGAGTGGCACTAAAACATTGTTAACATAGAGTCTGATTTCATCCTCACCATCACCATTCGGATTGGTAATTTTGAACACGTCAATGCTTTCATCTGTCATACAAGGATCGTCGATGTAATACCCTCTTACCACTTTACTCAAATAGCTGTTCGGATCGTTACCGTTATCCCATTTGTTGTCATTTCCAAAATAATAACCTCTGAAATCAGGCGATATCATATAAGCTACCCTTGGGTCAACATCACCATTTTTCAAGCCCTCTTTATTGGCACCAACATTATCTGCCGAATAATACTTCAATCCATTCCCTGCATCTTTCTCTACAGGAACAAGGTTCATTATGTCAGTGAATTTCTTAGGAACTCTTAATGTATAAGGATTCTCTCTAAAAGCACGTGTAATACCAAGTTCTGATTGTAATCTGGCCGGATCAACAATAGCCAAATCCGCGATTCCGGCAACATCTGTATAAGTATCAAAGATAGGTTTCCCCTGCAACTCTGAAAGAACCGTGCTAGTAAGTTCAGGTAGCTGCTCACTAACGGTCATTGCCCAACGTAATCTTAATGAGTTAGCATATTTACGCCATTGGTCAATATTCCCGTTAAAAAGAACATCCTGGGCCGAGAACAAAGTTTCTTCGGTACTCGAAAGCTCCAGAGTTGAAAGGTACTCTTCAATTTCTTTCACTTCCTGCAGAATTATAGGATAAATTTCACTTTGCCCCTTGTATACTGCTTTATCTCCGTCCAAAGCTCCTGCTGAGCCAGTAGCTATATACGGAACTTCGTCATATAAATCGGTAGCTCTTTGATAAACATAAGCCTTCAACAAGTGCAACAATCTTATGTAAAGTTCATCGAGTGTTGATGGGCTTTCCATATTGTTGTACTCTCTTTGTCCCCAAAGAATACCAACAATCCATTGACTGTTTGCGTTGTTAAAAACGGTATTATTGAATGAACCGGTTCCCCAGTCGTTTTCAACATCCATAAGAGCATAAGAGAAGCCATATTCAGCAATTGTAAAAGGCGTTTGCACGCCCGACCCCAAAATACGTTGTCCCGATCTCTGAATATGATATTGTGTTCCATAGTCTCCGCGAAGAAAGTATCCCCTGGTAAGCTGTGAAGTAAAATAACCCGAGAGTACACTTACTCCTGACGCATCTGCAGCCTGTTTCGAAAATCCATCAGGATTCTGAAACAGTTCCTCCAACTTATCCTGGCAACCTACTGTTAAGAACAGTGCCAAAACAATTGCTACTATTTTATTATAATATTTCATAGTTGATCTTCTTTAAGAATTAAAATTTAACTTTTACAGCAAGTCCCATTGATCTTTGAGCAGGCAAAGCTGTTGAAGCAACAGATGCTGAACTCCATGAAGTTCCAATTGTAGATTCCGGAATTGTATTCGGTGCTGCTTTGTATAAATAAGCTACGTTATTAACAAAACCCATTAAACTTAATTCTGATAGTCTAACCAGACTGGAAAGTTTTTTAGGTACAGTGTATTCTATAGCAATATTCCTCAGTGCGACATAATCATTTTTGAATATTCTGTCTTCCGGGAAGAAGCCGTTTGCAAAATAAGACTGATAATAATAATCTTCAGCAGCTACCACTTTGTTGTTTGCCGTTCCGTTGCTAAAGACACCGTCGAGCAAAACACCATCCCAATAGGATGCACCACCGTTAGGATTCCCTCCGGGAGCTTTATATAAGTTTCCACTTCCATCCTGGGCCATGTAATATTGTACGCCACCACTTGCCTGGTCTCTGTAAGGTAAACTTTCCTTCAACACACCGGCTGCCAGCATATAAGTCTCTGTGTGAGAAATGAATGTTGAGCCAAATGAATAGTCGATGTTTGCAATAAAACGAAGACCCTTATAGTTGAATGAAGAAAATACACCTCCGATCAAATCAGGAAGAACCTTACCAACCATCTTGTTGCTTTTGGTATCATACGCATAGTTATTACCTGAAGCGTCTACGATTCGTTTACCGTTATTAGGATCATTCTCATCAGATGGGTTAATGTAATAATTCCATCCTTTTTGCTGATAAATCAATCCATACTCGCCACCAACTTCAGCAATCGCATTCAATCCGGCATTATTCCAAAGAGTCATGCGGGTCAAATCCCCATCAAGCTTTACGATTTTTGTTTTGCTGCCTGAGAATGTAAGATTTACATCCCAAGAGAAGTCTCTTGCCTTCACTGGTTTTGTTTTAAGCATTAATTCCCAGCCTTTGTTAGAAACATTTCCTGCGTTCATTCTAATACTGCTAACTCCCATACCTGCCGGAGCTGCAACCTGCATAATCTGGTCGTAGGTATTTGAATTATAGTATGAGAAGTCAATTCCTAACCTGCTGTCAAATAAATACGTTTCCAAACCAACCTCAAACTCACGCTTTTTCTCTGGCTTCAGGTTTGGAACACCATTTTCGTCCATCGGAGGAAGATCATTGGGAGGTGTCAAAACAAATCCGGCACCAGAAGCAGTAACACCATAGTTTACGTTACCAAAGTAACGCGGGCCCGGACGACCTACATCAGCCCAGGAAACTCTGAGCTTGCCAAAATCAATCCATTCCGGCAACCTAAGAGATTCTGAAGCAATCCATGTTGCGCTAACTCCCGGATAAAAGTATGAATTGTTGGCAGGAGGCAGGATAGACGACCAGTCGTTTCTTCCCTGTACTTCAATAAAAATCTGATCAGCATAAGCAAACTGAACCGATCCCATCACACTATACATAATATCTTCACCATTCTGAAACTGGTAAGTAGGTTGGGCCCCTGAAGGCATGTTTGCGTATGAAAAGAAGTTAGGAATAACGAAGCCGCCAAGTTGTCTGGCTCCTTTTTTATCAAGATAACTGTGAGAGACAACACCACCAACAAAACCTGACAGGTTAAAACGCTCGTCAACAATATCCGAATTGAAATTCAATAATGCCTGACCGTACGTTTTTCGGATATCTCTCACAACATCCTGGTATACGTTTCCACTGGCAGGTCCAATTAGGCTCGGGTCTGTAAGTTTTCCTTTATACTGACTTCTTTCAGTAGTTACATCTGCTCCTCCCATTATCGTTGCGCTGAATATTTTATTCAATGTTATATCAATATTCAACGACTGGATATTGTGCAAACGTGTAAATTCATCTTCATTCTGAGTTTGATCCCACAGATAGTTTACAACCGCACGTCTTCCAGAAGAAAAAGATTCGGTAAATGCCGGATTTGCAAAATAATTATACCCATCAGGCGTCACCATCCATTTGTTCAGCAGGTCTACATCTATATCATAACTGTAGGCCCCTAAAGAAGAGGTTATACCCTGAGCTCCCATTGTTGTACTTGTAACAGCATTCATATTCTTCGAGAAGAACAGGTTACCTGAGTACGAAATATTGATATAATCATTCATTTTATAGGAGGCATTCAAACTGAATGTATTTTTATCATACGAACCAGCCAGCGTTGTCGGAGAAAGATCAGTATTGGTATACGAAAAACGCATTGAACCTTTTTCTCCTCCAGAGCTAATTGCCACGTTAGTGATGTACTGATGTCCGGTCCGGTACATTTTATCATAAACGCTCTCGCTCTGCGCCACCCAAGGTCTTTGGGTACCGTCCCACCAATCCAAAGTAACGCTTGGGTCAAATTTTGGACCGAATGCCTGACCTCTGTTGTCAATAGTCCTCACACCATCAACAAGATAAAACCCCTGGTCATCTGTAACAGTTGTACTTGGAGACCTTCCGGTTCCGTACTGGTTTTGAATTTCCGGCAAAAATGCCACATTATCCCATGTAGTTGTAAATGAAGCAGAAACTCCCAGGTCTTTTCCTTTGGCACCACTTTTTGTTGTAATCAAAACAACACCGTTTGCACCAGCACTACCATAAAGTACCGAAGCTTTCGCTCCTTTCAAAATTTCGAATGATGCAATGTCGTCCGGGTTAATATCGTTGATACCTGTTCCATAGTCACGACCGTTGGCATTGTCTGCACCCAATCCTGTATTTTGGTCATGGATTGGAATACCATCAACTACAATCAAAGGACGTGTTGTTGAGTTGGAGTCGAACGATACCGCATTACGGATATTGATTTTCATACCTCCCGTTGGCCCTGTTGCTGTTGATGCAACTTGTACACCAGCTGCCGAACCGTACAAAGACTGAAGTGCATTCACCGGAGTTCCGCTAGCAAGAATACGTTCGTTATCAACTTTAGAAACAGCATATCCTAACGCTTTTGCTTCTCTTCGGATACCTAACGCTGTAACAACAACCTCATCAACGCCAATTGCATCTGTTACCAAGGTAACATTAACAACAGAACGTCCATTCAGACTTTCTTCTATTGTTTTCATTCCTACAAATGAAAATACAATGAGAGCATCTGCTTTAACCGTAATTGTATAATTACCATCTGCATCGGTAATTGTCCCATTTACAGTCCCTTTTTCCATCACGGACACCCCAGGAATCCCGAGGCCTTCTTCATCAGTAACTATACCCGTTACTGTTTGCTGTGCATAAACGCTGCCTATAAGCGCGAAACACAATGCAACAAGCAAAATAATTTTTCTCATAAAGAATAAATTTTAGTTGTTAAATAGAAAATAAATCCAATGTATCTATTGTAGTCGTTTGGTAAGAGGATTCGATGATTATCAAATTCTTCTGTAGACCTCATTAAGCTAGTTTTTAGTTTTCGCAAGTTCAATTTTCGCTACCTGCACTATTATGGAGATCAGAACTCCATTTTTGGATAGCGCAAAGTAAAATTAACTATTTATTTTAATTTTATTAAATAATTCATAAAATATTTTAAAATCATATCGATCATAAAAAAATCATATACATATAAAATATTATAAATTAATTATTTTCCAATAATTAGATTTTAAGAAATAATATTATCAAACAATCACTTATTAATAATTCAAATCCAAAATCTCTCTTTAGAGAATAAGCCTCATTCCGTTTTTAATCAATAGCCGGCAACAAGAAGAAAAGCCATAGTTGTATTATGATTCATTTTGTTCCCAACACAACACAAAATCGCGGCAAGACACCACTATAAATTAGCGACCACGCCATACGCAACTGACTAACTAAAACTTACACTCCTTAATCAAAATGGACATAAAAAAACCGCCGCCCGTTAGCTAACGGACAGCGGTTCAATTATTTATTTCAACTAAATTAATTTACATCTTCATTGACCAAGATGAATTTAATGTTTTGCCCACCAAAGTGGTGTTGTAACCAAGTCGGACCCTCCAAGGTACTGCAAAGCCTGTTCGTAACTACCCGGGTTAGTATTTTGCAATGAAATAGGATAGCGCAACCTTTGCGGGAAGAATTCACGTTTACTTACAAGTACTCCTGTTGGAGTGGCTCCCGGTAAGTTGGGAAGGATATTCTCAGCCGCAGGATTTACAAAGAATGGTAAGCCCAATCTCCTGTGATCATTCCATGCCTCAAGTGGCTGCCAAGGACAATTGGCAATATACTTCTGAGTTATGATTTTGGTTAACACATCATTATTTGTTACCGAACCAAAATTAGCCGGATATTCATAAGTCATTGTTCCAGCTGCTTCAGCATAAGGATCATAGTTATTAATCGTATAATCTGTTGCTTCGGCAGTATGATCAAAACTAGCAGAGGTACCCACCCTGCTATATTCAGTAGATGCCAGGTAATCATCGGCAAACTGAGATAAACCATGGTATTCAAAACTACTGCGAACACCTGCCTCATAGAATGCTTTTGCATTTCCGCCGGTATTCCAACCGTAAGTAGCAGCTTCAGCTAACAGAAAATAAGTTTCCCATGGACCAAACCATACCCTCTCGGTTGGACCATCGTGGTAAACTTTTGAGATATGGGGTCTATTGTAGGAAAAATACATAACATCTGTTCGTGAAGATTTCTCACCACTATCGCCGTTCGTCCATGAGTTGAAAGAATAGTCAGAATTAAAACGGGCAGTATCATTGCTTGTATTCCATACTTTTACTTTATAACTATCACCCGATGCATCATACCTAAACATTACGGTACCATCATTATACCCGGGAATGGCAAACATCTTCAGAATACGAGGATCGATTTTGTCAGGAATACCATCAAAGAAGTGTCCTTTTGCGGGATTGTTTACAGCTGTTGCAATATTGTCCGGCATATACAATCCTAAGTAATCATGCACTGACTTTTCATGATTATCAAAAACTTCTGTTGTAAGTTTATAAACTGAAGTTCCCGGCACAGTTGCAAGATCACGCGATTTGATTCCACCCAAACCAAAAGTAATATTTGTCATTGTTGCCGTAATATACTGGTAGTTCCACGGGCGAGACATAACCCGGGTCAGATCTTTCCAACCACCATCCTCAGGAACGGTTGGCATACTTTCTAGCGTACTAACAAAACCAGATATTCCACCAGCATCGCTTACTGCTTTTTCGAAAGCTGTTTTTGCATAAGCAGCTTCGACTTCTGATAAACGCATGGCAAAACGCAAGCGCAACGAATTGGCGTATTGTTTCCAGTTAGTTATATCAAAGCCCATCATATAGTCATACTTTGACACAGAAGACATATCAACGTCTGCGTCTAATTTACCTTGAGCATCTTCCAGTTCTTCAATAATGAAGTGATAGATATCTTGCAAACTGTAAGAGTCGGGGTTTTCGCCCTGAAAAGCATTGATCGAAGGGTTAGGTCCAAAATTATCACTAACCTCACTGATCAAATAAGCTCTCCAAATACGTGCGATTTGCACCAGATTATCAGTATAAGAATAGGCGGTCCCATCTTCCAATGAAGCTGTACCTAATGAAATTGCCTGTTGTACCAGGTTAATCCAGGTTCCTACATAATCTTTCCAATAATCTTCTGACCAACCATTTACATCACTCCCCACAAGAGCATAGCCACCTGACTCGTAATGAGCCGCTGCTTTCCAGTTCAAAATAAACATACGCTCTGCAATATGCGGGTTTTGCTGTGCCCTAATAATCGAATTATTGATCAGATACTCAATCTGTACTTTATCCGGACCTACAGCAGTTGGGCTTGTATTGATATCTTCAAAGTCGCTGCAGGCTCCCAAAAAGATTAATACAAGTACTGTTAGAATTAATTGTCTTAATTTATTATTTTTCATTTCTCATCCTCCTCTTTAAAATTTAATCGACACATTGAAAGTATAGGATTTCATAGTTGGAGGCGATCCCATCTCCATACCTATAGCATTAGTACCAACACCGATTACAGATTCAGGATCAATACCTGGAGTATCAGTATATAGCAACCAAATATTATTGCCAATAACAGATAAATCAACCCCATTAATCGGAATATTAGCAAACCATCTGGATGGCAGTTTGTATCCTAACTTAACGTTTCTTATGCGAACACTTGTTGCATCATAAGTAAACTCATCGGTAATACCTAGGTTACCTGTAGCTGCCACTCGCGACCAGTAGTCCTGAGGAGATACAGCCACATCGTTAACAGAATAAGAACCATCATCATGTTTTACGACACCATCCACAACAAAATCTTCCCGTGCTCCATTAACCACTGTTTCGGCAGCAGTTCCTCTGGAATGTGTAAAAACAGTTGTTCCCGAAAAGATTTTTCCTCCGAATTTGGCATCCAAAAGCACACTTAAACTTAAGTTCTTATACGAGAACATATTGGTTACACCTAACATCCAGTCGGGCTGTTGATTTCCAAGGTACTCCCAATCTTCTCCTTTCAATGGCAACCCACTTTCATCAACAACAATCTGCCCAAAATATTGACTGGTTTCGTCTTCAACCCGAACCATTTTTTTACCATAGATCTCGCCATAGTTACCCCCAACCATTGCCACAATTTTTAGGTCATCTACAGTTCCCAGGCTATATTCATCAACCCCGTCTGCCAACTCAATCATTCTGTTTTCATTTTTCGACATGTTAGCATTAACTGTCCAGTTGAATCCTGCGTTGTTTCTTACAATATCAGCATTCAACATAACCTCAATACCTTCGTTTTGAATTTTACCGGCATTGATCTTTTTGTTCTTAAACCCACTAAATGGATCCAAAGGCAAATCAATCAACTGATTGGTAGCATTGGTTTTATACCATGTAAAATCAAGACCAAGACGATTATCAAAAAACCTAAGATCGATACCTGCTTCATACGATTTAATAAGCTCATTCACTACAGACGGATCATACAAAACGCTCCCCGGAGCTGCAGTAGTCTGATCATGAGGAGAATTTGACTTACCAATACTATAGGTATTGTACAATTGATAAGGAGGCAAGTCGTTACCAACTTCAGCATAAGATCCTCTTACCTTGGCAAAAGTTAACCATTCGGGAATTACTCCCCCGTTTTGAGTGATCATGTCAGTAATAATTCCTGACACACTCACTGAAGGATACAAGAATGAACGATTGTCTTTACGCATGGTCGAAGACCAGTCGTTACGGACCGTTGCATCCAAAAACAAATAACCATCCCAGTTTAACTGCAAGGCTCCATACAACGAGTTAATTTTCTTCTCTGAATATCTTTCTGATACAGTTGGTTTATCTACACCATTGTTCAAGCTGAAAAGATTAGGAACTACCAAGTCTCCAGAATTTCCACCCATTCCCTGGTTCTTCTGATGCATCATATTTCCTCCAAAGGTGACATACCCACCTAAGCGATCGATTAAATCGTCTTTTTGTGCTCGAATAAGGAAGCTAAAGTTATTCTCAAAAGCTTCGTCAATATTCTTCGAATAAACACCTGCCCGACGAACAATACCCCCAGTGTGAATTTTTTCTTCTTTTTTAGTGGTATAATAATCTGTTCCTCCTTTTACCTCTACATTCAACCAATCAGTAAAATCATATGCCAACGACATAAATCCAATTAAACGATCGCGAGTGTCGTTGTTCTTACCATACTGAAGGTTCCACCAAGGGTTCCCCTGAGGTGTACTGGCATCATCCCACCATATCTGATTTCCATCCGAATCTATAGAAGGATTAAAATCCCTTATATCCAACGAAACAGGCAGTGTCCACATGGTATAAAAGGAGTTGTTCTGAGCAGCAATACCGGCCAAAGGTCTGTTTTCAGCATTTGATTTTACATAAGTAGCTTTTGTATCAAATTTCCATTTTTCATTTTCTCCAAATAAACTGGTTATCCTGACAGTAAAAGTACTTCTATTAATATTGGTCTCTGGGATTACACTACGGTCATCGTTACGTGTAAGAGATGCAAAAACCGTAGTTTTATTGATAAGTTGCGAATAGGATATATTCTGATTCGAGGTTATACCTGTTCTGAAAAAGTTTGCAACATTATCGTAAGTATTTAAAGGAGACTGGCCACCTGTCCAATCGTCAACCATCTGACCTTCAGCTTTGGGCCCCCAAGAGGTTCTGGACATTCTGTCATAAGTTCCATACGAACCTTGACCAAATACATCTTGCAACTCCGGCTGCGTTAACAATGTTTCAAAGCCAACTCTTGAGTTGATCGTTATACCTGCGCCTTGATTTTTTCGACCTTTTTTGGTAGTGATCAAAATTACTCCGTTACCTGCCCTTGATCCATACAGCGCAGCAGCAGATGCTCCTTTCAGAACTGACATTGACTCAATATCATCAGGGTTAAGATCTCCGATTCCACTACCGAAATCCCTTCCTTCACCTGATCCCCACATATCCACTTTTGCTCCATCAGTGAAGTTATCGATAGGCATCCCATCGACAACTACCAGAGGCTGGTTACTTCCGGTTAACGAGTTATTACCGCGAAGAATAATTTTCGAAGATCCTGCGGGTCCTCCAGCTCCTCTTACAATTTGCAAACCGGATACTTTCCCGGATAAGGTGTTGGCAAGGTTAGGCTCTCTGGCATCTACCAGGTCAGCTCCACCAATTTCCTGCATCGCATACCCCAATGACTTCTTTTCTCGCTGAATACCCAACGCAGTAACCACCACTTCGTCGAGACCAACTGCGTCGGTAACCATAGTAACACTAATAGAAGAACGACCATTAACATTCTCCTCAATTGCTTTCATTCCGACGAACGAAAACACTAAGACTGCATCACCCGAAGAAACATCTAGCTTATAATTACCATCAAAATCTGTAATTACTCCATTATTTGTTCCTTTCTCCAAGATTGATGCCCCAGGAATCCCGAGGCCTTCCTCATCAGTAACAGTGCCTGTTACTGTATGCTGTGCATAAATGCTGCCTATAAGCGCAAAATACAATGCAACAAGCAAGATAATTTTTCTCATAAAGAATAAATTTTAGTTGTTAATTAGAAAATAAACACAATGTATTTATTATGGTAGTTGGTAAGAAGATTCGATGATTATCAAATTCCACAGAGGCTTTCATTAAGCTAGCTTTTAGTTTTCGTAAGTTTAATTATCTCAATTTGTGTAAATGAAAATTTCAAATTACACTCTGCATAAATCAAAAATAAATATTAATTTTAATTTCACCAGATAATTCATAAAATTTTTTAAAATCATACAATCAATAACAAAATCAACCCCATTAAAAATGAAGTCCATTAATTATTTTCCATTTTCATTAATTTACGGAAATAATATTAAATAAGAAATACACCTTGCTAATTCTGTTTGGAAATTACATCGAATCTAAATATTCTATATTCTCAGAACAGTTATCTCCGAATTAAATAAGTGTGATTGCACTCGGAAATCTTTACGAATAAAAGCAAAGAAGATAGGTGTCAAAAAAAAGAACTTTTCCTAACACGCAAGCCACAGCCCAAAGGGACTACTCTCCAATTAAACAACAATAGAATTAAGCTGGTAGAAATGTTTCTTTAATCCCCCTAATCAACTTCAATTCAAGCGTACTATAATTTGATTTAATTCAAGAAGTGCTAATAATCAGCAATAACGGTCTCACCCTAAGGTTAGACAAGCATATTGCTAAATAGCTTTTGGTACAACATAGCTGTAGTACCCAATAAACCAGACCGTTCCCAGTTTTCGGAAATGACAATTTGAATATTTCCGGAGATTTGCTCCAGACAATGCCTGTTAATTGACTGCTGAATGGGAGTCAGTACATACTGATTGGCTTCTGATACCGCGCCACCCAAAACTATAATATCTGGGTTTAGCAATTGAATCGCATTTGACAAAGCTTTTCCAAGCGCAAGACCGACAGAGTTCAGCAGAAAAATAGAAAATTCGTCCCCTTGCCTGGCGGCCTGAATAATATCTTCAACACCAATCTCTTCTTCACGCCCTCTAAACTTAGCCGTCAACTGAGATACTTTTCCTTCGCGCACACCCTCTTGGGCCTGCCGGATTAAAACATAGACGGAAGTAACAGTCTCCAAACATCCTCTTTTCCCACAAATACACAGGTCGCCGTCTTCCTCATATTTTGTATGGGAAAGTTCGCCAGCAAAACCAGTAGCTCCGTTGTACAGTTTGCCGTCCATGATCATTCCCATGCCGAGTCCCCAATTCCAATTGATGATCAAGGCATTTTGATGCCCCTTGGCCTGTCCGAAAACAAACTCGCCATATGCCTGCATGCGGGCATCGTTGTTTACATAAACCAGCTTATGAAATCTCGCTTTTATTCTGTCTGCAATATTCTGAAGCTTTTTATCTTTAATGGTATAATTGATCCCATTTACTTCGTCGATCAATCCCGGCATTGATAGTCCAACACCAAAAATCCGTTGGGTATCAATGTTATAATCCTTTGCAATTTTATCTACTTCATCCGCAATCTTTTCAATCAGATCTTTATCATCAATAGATGCTTTGAACTTCACCATTGGCGCCACCAGCTTATTATGCGAATCAAATATCCCCACCTTGCCGGTATACCGGCCCAACTCGCAGGCCGCGACCAGAATTGAATCTTGTTTTAGTCCAAACATAGCAGGTCTACGTCCGCCTTTTGACTCACCAGTCCCCTTGAACTCAACAAATTCCTTTTGACTTAGCTCTTTTAAAAGCGATAAAGAAGTAGGTACACTCACTCCAATACGCTTCCCTATTTCGGTAGCAGAAAGTGTATCCTCACGGTATAAAAGATCTAAAATTTTCTTCTTACGACGGTAATTTTTTAATTCATTCCCGCTAAGTTTCACTTCATTAATGTTGTCGACAAGAATCATAGCCTGGTTATCAAGTTAGCTAACTTATTTTATTTGAGGCACAATTTAAATAAATTTTTAATCAAAATCTATGTGTTTGATAAAATTTTTTACAAAGATTGCCTATTTGCAAAAATATCCATTTCCGGTAGATTTTCCTTCAATCTTAACAAATTTTATAGGAAATTCACATTATTTGAATCAATTCTACAATAAAACACCACTAAACTTATTGTAATAGTAATTTGTGTCACTTGGCTTCTTTTCGTAAACTTACACAAAATTCAATCGTAAATAAAATACATTTCATGAAACCGAAACAACTAACACTTTTATCCCTTGTTTTTTTACTATTCTTCTTCTGTAATTGCTCAACAACTGAAAAGAAACAAGCGCAAAAGCCGAATATTCTTTTTATCATGAGTGACGATCATGCCTACCAGGCAATCAGTGCCTACGGCTTTGGGCTAAACGAAACTCCAAACATCGACCGAATTGCAGAAGAAGGGGCCATTTTTACCCGCGCCTGTGTAACCAATTCAATCTGCGCTCCCAGCCGGGCCGTGATGCTAACCGGCAAGCACAGTTTTGTGAACGGTAAAGTTGATAACGTTCAGCCCTTCGACTGGAACCAGGACAACTTCCCAAAACTGTTGCAGGCCAATGGCTACCAAACTGCAATGATCGGTAAAATTCACATTGACGGGCTACCTTTGGGCTTCGACTATTCAATGGTACTACCTGGACAGGGTCAATACTACAACCCCGATTTCCTGATTAACGGAGAAAGAAAAAGACTGGAAGGCTACGTAACAGAGATCATAACAGATTCTGCACTTGACTGGCTAAAAAACAAACGCGACGCTTCCCAGCCGTTCTGTATGCTCTATCACCAAAAAGCTCCTCACCGAAACTGGCTTCCGGCTCCAAAATATGTGAACCTGTACGATGACAAAACTTTTGACCTTCCGGAAAGCTTTTTTGATGACTACGAAGGAAGAGGCACTGCTGCAAAAGAACAGGAAATGGAAGTTAACCGCCACATGATGTGGGGACACGACTTTAAGCTTATTGTCGACCCGAACGGGGACTCCACTGGTTTCATGAACGATCTTAATCGCATGAACGAAGAACAACGAGCCAACTGGATGGCAGCCTATGAAAATGAAAACCAGGAATTCCTTGCCAATATGCCCGAGGGCGTTGAACTCGCCAAATGGAAATATAACCGCTATATAAAAGATTATCTGAGCTGCATTAAGTCAGTTGACGACGGCGTTGGGGAACTACTCGACTACCTCGACCAGTCGGGTCTGGCTGAAAACACAATTGTGGTTTATACTTCCGATCAGGGATTCTACCTCGGAGAGCATGGGTGGTTCGACAAACGCTTTATGTACGAAGAATCATTCCGCACACCGCTGCTGGTGCGTTATCCAAAAGAAATAAAGGCCGGTACGGAAATCAACAAACTGGTTCAGAATCTTGATTTTGCACCGACATTCCTTGATTATGCCGGCATTAACATTCCGGAAGATATGCAGGGCTTGTCATTCCGCGAACTGGTTGGTGGAAAAACCTCGGAATGGAGAGATGCAGTTTATTACACTTACTATGAATATCCGTCGGTGCACATGGTAAAACGCCATTACGGAATTGCCACCGAACGCTACAAACTCATTCATTTTTATTACGACATTGATGAGTGGGAAATGTACGACCTCGAAAGCGATCCAAATGAAATGAGAAATGTTTACGACGACCCTAATTATGCCGAAGTAAGAAAAGAGCTTCATGAAAGGCTCGATGAAATGCGCAGTAGTTATGGCGACAGTGACGAAAATGATCAAAAGTACCTAAAAGCCTATCTCGACCACCGGGAAAAAGCAAGACAAAGGGTAGCCAATAACAAATAGAGAGCTACAACAACGAATATAAGCTCCCCAATAACGGAAGATTTTCGGAATTGCATTAACGAAATTTAACAGCGAATATTAGGCCTTACAAATAAATTACCTAATTTTTCGCTTTAATAAAACCTGATTACCAATGCTGATCGTACCGGGTTTTTGCTATGAAGAATGCACTGTACATATTGCCGTTACTGGGGATCCTTATTTTGGGGATCAGGCCTGCCTGTGCCCAGATAATAATGCCCGATACAGTACTTCTGCAAAAAAGCCTGAAACAGCAAGTTTTCTACGACAGCCTTGAGTACAGAGCTAATCAACGGAAATTTACCAGTTGGCTGTACGATGTCCTGATCACACCCCGCCGGCCTTATGTTGACAAGAAGGCGCTGGCTTTGGACTATTACAATCCGTACGAAGGAAAAATTATTGCCAGCATTTCAATTCTGCCGCTGGATGTTTTTGGCCCCACCTGTACCGACACTACCAGAAAAGCCGACAGCTGGATGGAAAGAACGGCCAATGCCATCCATACCAAATCCAATCTTAAAACCATACAAAAACAGCTGATCATTAAGGTTGGCGACGTACTGGATGCAGAAGAAATGTACGAAAACGAAAGGCTTATTCGTCAGTTGCCTTATATAAAAGATGCCCTGTTCCTGGTAGAGCAAGACAGTCTCTATACGGGTTTTGTCAATATCACTCTGGTTACAAAAGACAGGTTTTCGTTTGGTGTTTCGGGAGGTGTTAGCGGATCACAATCCGGCGACATACGTATTTACAACAAGAACATTTTTGGTATTGGGCACGAGGTTTCCGTGAAATTTGTCGGGCATATTAGCAAAGAACCTTACCTGGGGCTGGAAACCTTTTACAAGATCAATAACATCGGGGGTAAATTCCTCGATCTCCAACTGGGGTATTTAAACACCTTCAGACAAGAAGGTTTTGTGTTTGACCTTAACAAACCATTCTTAACCAACGAGATAAAATGGGGCTACGGCATTCATACAACCCGGCTGTTCAGAACCGACCGTATTATTGAAGACGGCCAGTTGATTATGGAAGACCCTTTAAACGAATCTTACAACAGTTTTTGGGCCGGCCGTGCCTTTAACCTGAAAGACAACCAGGACCATCTGACTCAACTTACGGTAACCACAGGAATTCATGGATTGCATTTTTTTGAAAACCCGGTGATGGAGCCCGACTTAAAGCCTTTTTTTGCCAACCGAACCCTTTACATGGCGGGCCTTGTCCTCTCCCAACGAAGATACATTCAGGACCAGTTGATTTACAGCTACGGAATTACAGAGGATATTCCGGAAGGATTCAAAAACGAGATTCTTTATGGCTACGAAGCCAACGAATTCGGAGACCGGCATTACTTTCAGTTTGCGTCTTCCAACGGAAACCTGCTGCTTAGCCAGAAAGGCTACCTGTACCTTTCAACCGGCTTTGGCGGTTATCTGAAAGACAACCGGATGGAAGAATGTATGATCAGGGGTGGGCTTCAGTTTATTTCAAAATTGTCGACCGCCGGAAAAAAAAGAGTCCGTTCCTTCCTGAACGTTGATTATACCCTTGGGATCAGGCGTTTTGAAATAGAAAACCTCACTTTACGTGGAGACGAACACATCCGGGGTTTTAACAGCAGAGCCGCCACCGGCAAACAAAGACTGACGCTAAAACTGGAGCATGTCGTCTTTTTACCGCACCAGTTCTACAAATTTAACATGGCAGTATTTGGCTTTGCCGATCTCGGAATCATTGGCTCTAACCAAAACCTCATTTTCAGGGAAAACTATTATTCGGGAATTGGATTGGGACTGCGACTACACAACGAAAACCTTGTTTTTGAAACGTTCCGCTTGCGACTTGCTTTCTATCCTTTCCATCCCAAAGATGTCGGTTTTTTGGGCTTCATCCTCGACGAACAATCCAAACAAAGGTTCAATTCGTTTGATCCTTCCAAGCCTATTCCTATGCGATTTGAGTAGCTTCCTAAAACTGGAAATAAATAAAGGGTTGCATGTCCGAAGAAATAGATTGATACACCACCACCACCGTAACAGCTGCCAAAACCATCTGCACCCAAAGTGGTGAAGCCACAAACCAGTCTTTAATCCGTTCTTTCCATCGGTCGCTTAACCAGTGAATCACAAAACCAAACAACATTACCAGAAACACCCATTTATAGGCTACCAACACTTTCGGGACCAGCGACAGATCCATGGCCATACTGATCTGGTGCAACATTCCGTTTACCACCTCCATCGATTCTGACCTAAAAAACACTCGGGTGAACGTGATAAAACAGAAAGTGATCGTTATCTTCCAAATGTTTGCCCAAACATTGCTGTACTTTTCCCACGGGCTGATTTTCCGCCAGGCTTTGTACACTACCAGCCCAATCCCGTTCAAACCACCCCAGATGATAAACTGCCACGAAGCGCCGTGCCACAATCCGCCCAGCAACATGGTCAGCATCAGGTTGATTTTTGTGTCGATGCTTCGTTTTACCTGAGGTGAAAATTTTGCCAGAACGGCCAAAACGATCACAACGCCTGCCAGAATCGGAACCAGGATCAGTTTACCGGCCAGCAAAACAATGATGGCCAGAATCACCCCCAAACTAATGTAACTAAATGTGGAACCACCCCTGTTTCCGCCAATCGGAATGTACAGGTAATCTTTCAGCCACGATGAAAGTGACATGTGCCAACGCTGCCAGAATTCCCCCACATTCTTGGCTTTGTAAGGCGAATTAAAGTTTTGCGGCAAACGATAGCCCATCAACAAGGCCACACCGATGGCAATATCGGTATAACCCGAAAAATCGACATACACCTGGAGTGAATAGCCAAACAAAGCCATCAGGTTTTCAAAACCTGAATAGGTGATGGGATCTGAAAACACACGGTCCACAAAATTCACGGCAATAAAATCGCCGATAAATATCTTCTTAACCAGTCCCTTCAGAATCATAAAAATGGCCCAGCCAAATTCGGCCCTTGTCAGGTGAAAATCTTCGTATATCTGTTTGATAAAGCCGGAAGCGCGCACAATAGGGCCCGCCACCAACTGAGGGAAAAAGGACACATAAAAGCCAAAATCGATCAGGTTTTTCACCGGCTCGGTTTCCCTTCGGTACACATCTACCGAGTAACTGATGGTTTGAAAGGTAAAAAACGAAATTCCCACCGGCAACAGAATCTGGTTTACATTGAAATGTGTTCCCGTAGCATCGTTGGCCCACAGTGCCAGATGGTTGATCACCTGCCAATTGGTACCTAACATCACATTCAGACTGTCAACAAAAAAGTAAGCGTATTTAAAATATGCCAGCAAACTCAGGTTAACGACCACACTAACGGCGATTAATAATTTTCTGACAAATTCGTTTTGCGAGCGGTAAATGCTCTTGCCAATAAAATAGTCGACCAGCGTACTAAACAGCAGTATAAAAAAGAAGAAACCGCTGGATTTATAATAGAAGAACAAACTCACAAAAAACAGGTAGCCTGCCCTGATACTGCGGTTTTTGTTTTTGTAAACCAGCGAGTATCCCAGTAATACCACCGCAAAAAACGCCCAGAAAAAGAAGCGGGTAAAAATCAGCGGTGCGGTTTCGTTGTAGAGAAAAATGCTCCGCAAGGCTTCTGCTATATCTATTTGTTGAAGTAAGTCCAAAGTCAGTGATTTTAATTATCAGTTGTTTCTGTTTTGCCGGCTCCCAAACGATCCACATAAACCTCTTTGCGCGCGCCAAGGTAATGCTCAAAATCCTGCATGATTGCATTGAAAAACAAGTCGCCAATTAACAGGTATCCCTCGCGGGTAAAATGAATTTTGTCGCTTTGTGCCAACTGGTTTTTCTGCCACAAAACGATCGAGTTCAGCCCTCCCATCACCGAGAACATGTCCCATACACCTGCGTTGTATTTCGCGGCCATCCGAAACATGCTTTCGCGCACTTTCTCGCCGTTTTTATTCACATAGCGCCGGTATAAATAGCTGTCGTTATTGGTGGTAAAAACAATGGCAGCATCCGGTGCCGCCCGTTTAATTTCATCTATCAGCTGATCGTAATGATCTTCAAAACGATCCTGCGAAAACCGTCTTCCGTACGCATCGTTGATCCCGATTCCGAGTATCACCAGGTCGGGCTTTAGCTCTGCCAGTTGCTTTTCAAAAAGCTGGCAGCGCAAATAAGCAGGCACGTGCGCACCGTTCACCCCAATGCTGTGGTACATAATACCGTTGGGCGCCGATTCAGTAGTAATTCCAAATAAGGTAAAACTTCCGGTGGAGCCGCTTTTTCGCGTCAGGCTCAGCGTTAAACTGTCGACATAAGTATTCAGCGAAAAATCCAGGTATCCGTCACCTGCCGAAACAGTATCAAGAATCGCCGGATCAACCGACAACTCGTAATTTTTTCCTTTATTCTCGTAATAAACCCTGAATTGATTGAAACGATAATCCAGTCTGTTTTCCTTTTCAAGCAAAATGGTTAGCTCTGCTTTGGTAGAGTTCGTTGTTGCCGACATCCCTCCTACTCCGAGTGTTCCGCTTTTTCGGCTTTCCACATTTCGAAAGCTCTGCCAGCTACCGGTATGGCGGATGTAATAGCCAAAAGGCGAATTGGTGCGCGAAATCCGGTAGGGAAACATGTAACCCCAGCCGGCATTCATTTCTCCGTTGAGGGTTTGAAAACGGTTCCGCATCTGCCCAGAGAAAGTACCCGCCTGAATATGCGAGCCCCCGATATGAACAATATTTATCCGCCCTTCCCCCGAAGTTATTTGTTTCTCCAGCTTTGAATAGAAGCGATCGATCGAAGTACGTTTCCCCGGAAAATGCATTTCATTCAGATCGTACCGAATAAAATTGTACGGGTTTACGCGGTAGAAATAAGCCTCCTCCTGTGCAACAGCCGCAAATTGAGAAACAATGAAAAGCGCGATAAAAAAGCAAACAACTTTTACACTTTTCTTCAGGCTTTGAACCCTGAACTCTGAACTCTGAACTCTAAACTCTGAACTCCTTACTCCTCCCATCAAATCTCCTCCTCCAGATAATTATTGAATTCAAAAATCAGGGCATTGTAGAACATATTGGCCACCAGCCTAGCTCCTTTGGGCGAGAAATGCACATAATCGGGGCGGGCCAATTCGGGAACGGCGTTCACCCACGACGGCATACTGTTGTGGCCGCCCATTGCACGGTACATATCCCAGTAGGCGGCGCCATTGGCAAGCGTTACCTTTTTGAGCGCCTCTACCACCTTGGGCAAATGTTCGTAGGTAACATAACGGTCTTTTTCTTTGGTTGACATATCACTTGGCCCGATCACAATAATCGCTGCTTCGGGACACAGTTCCTGGATCCGCTTGATTTGGTTGCCAAACCAGCGTCCGTAACGGTCGATCGCTTTCACATCCTTGATGTACGGCATTACGTTTCCACCAAATTGCAGGATAAACAAACGGGGATCAAGGTCGCGGTACATTTGCAGGTCGTGTTCAAAATTGGTGCGGGTGAAAATGGTCCCCGAACTGCCACGCAGGGCGATGTTATCCATGATCACTCCCGATCGCGAAGCCAGTTCAATTCCGTAAATATCAGGACTGTCGTAGCCGGCAAAACGCAGCGTTATACTGCTGGTTGAATCCGGGAGGTCGCTTTCCACCACTCCGTAGCCCAGGTTGGCAGGCAAAGTTTGGGTTAAAACCGTATCGCCGCGGGCAATAACCGTAAGCGCCACCGGGCTTTTGGCATTGCCGTAGAAAAAGCGCATGTGTTCGTACTCCCGTGTTTTCACATACGAAATATCCGATTTCGAAACATTCATTTCGGCTTCGTACCAGATCGAATCGCGGAAAGGCACCGAATCGGGAGTCAAAGGTGCATAGCGCGAAAAAGCCCCCATTACGCCGTAGTTGTTGTGCGTTACCATCGTGTCTACATTTCCGTAGATCGGGTAACGTTTCCAGTTACCGGTATTCTCTTGTTTGGCGCTGAAAACATAGTCATAGGGCTGAAGCGCCGGGCGCAAACCAACCCCTGTTCCGCCAAAACGAACCTGTAATTTATTTCGTACAAACGAAGTAATCCGGTCTCCCTCAATCTGGCTGTCGCCATAGTGCATGATCCGAACCAGCGAATCGTTTTGAAGATGCCCAAAGAATTTCTCCAGGTTCTTTCGCCCCTCGTGGTTCATTTCCAGTTTCCGGATCGACTTCACCAACTCATCGTAATCGGCACCATGCACCACTTCGGTAGTAGTTTCTCCGGCCATGGTAGTGTCCATCTCAATTTCCACCTCCGAATCAATTTCAAACTGATGGCTTACCAGGTCCGAAATATCGGCGTACTCTTCCTGTTGGCTCAGCAACATATCCTCAAAAGTGGGCATATGGAAAGTAAAACTCCCCACTTTCACCCCAGCTTCCGGGGTGATCCACATCGTTCCGGCCAGGAGCACAAACACGCCAAGTGTAAAAAAAAGTGTCTTTATGGGTTTCATTCGCTTACGTATATGGTTAGTTTTTGTCCGATCTGAATTTTTCGCGCATCGTCAATACCGTTCCAGTAAAGAATGGCTTCGGGAGTTACGCCACCGTATTTTTTGGCAATTACATAAGGCGACTCGCCGCTTTTTACCACATGCTCCACCTTATGCGCCGAAGCAGGTATCTCCCAGGCCTTTTGCTGACTGGCCGCAGCGGTTCCCTGCCCTGCTTTTCCGGAAGGCTGTTTTTGCAGACTCCGGTAATAATCCGCTTCGTTTTCGTCTACAAAAATCGCTAGCTGTTGCCCTGCCTGAATTTTCCGCTCGTTGTAAATATTGTTCCAGTATTTCAGATCTTCCACCTGTACGTTGTAATCCTCGGCAATGTAGCCCAACACATCACCGCGTTGCAGGGTGTATTTGATTTTTACTTTCCCTTCTATTTCCAGGTCTTTTACTTTCTCTCCAATGTATTGCCGCGTGGGTGCCGGTGCATATTCCACTTTCTGCGCCACCACCTCAAACAGTGTTGAGTCGTAAGCATTAAAAACAGAATCCTGCCAAAGAATGTAGTCTTCTTGCATCCCCCCGGGAAGCAGCAAAGCTTCGTTTTTATCGCCCGGGATAATCGAGTACCGGAACTGCGGGTTCAACTTCTGAAGGCTTTGCAAAGAAATATTTATCACCTGGGACACCTGTTGCAAATGCATTTTTTGCCGTACCCAAACCGTATCGGTCGTCAGAAAAACAGGCGCAGTGCCCGATTTATACCTGTTTTGAAAAACAGCCAGTGCCTGCCAGGCTGCCAGTGTTTGTGAAACCGGTGCAGGCAAAAGCGGCAGAAGCTTTTCTACCGAAATACTGCCGCCGCAGCGTGCCACAGCATTTCGCACGGCGGTATTTCCGGCTAAAAAAGCAAGTATTCCCAACTCTGATGTGCCAAAAACCTGTGTACTTTTTTTGATTTCTGCCACAGCAGCCCGGGTTGCCTCTTCTGTTTTCAGGCGTTCGTCTACCAAACGGTTAATCTCCAGGCCATTCAATACACCCTGAAAATGGGTCAACTGCCAGAGTCCGGCTTTTTTATCGTTTCCTGTCGCGGCCGTGTTCATCAACGACAAGGCCATGGGCAGGTACTTCAACTCAGCAGGCAATCCGGCTGCCTGAATTTGCTTCTCCAGCAACGGCTCGTAACAGGCAAAAGCACGGAGTAAATTTTGTTTGCCGGAAAGTGGCAATTCATTGAAAAAGTGATAGAAAGAAGTAAAGCCGGGAAGTTCCTCTTGAAAAACCGTCCATTCCAGGTTTTGGAAATCTGCTGACAAAGCATTGCCTGAGTTTGTATAATTGAAAGATGAACTGTCGGAAACGATCATCAGCTTACTCCAGGTGTCTAGTTCAGCAAGGTGATTTTGTACGCTTACCTGATAAAGGCTGTCCTGCGCCTGGGCGGAATACGAAAAACCTGCGAAAATCGCAGAAAGCAAAAGAACGAGTACGGTATTTTTACGTGGCTGGCTCAATCCGGAATACTAATTATTTAAGCTGCAAAAATATCATTTCAATGCAGAATGAAAACCGGTGAGCCAGAAAAAAGGATTTTATTTTGGAAAAAGAACCGATCCGCAGAGAGAGATTCTCTTGGCAGTTATTTCAGTACCGCTTTTTCAATCCGGAATTCCCGTTTTTTCCCTTCAGCATCAACTACCTCTAGGAAAACCGTGTCTCCCGGCTCATAACTCATATAATCACAGAAATCATGATCCTTCTCAAAATCGAGGTTATCAACTTTTGTCACTTTCATGTTAGGCTCTATTCCTTTTTTGTGTGCGGGTGAGTTTTCTGTTACCGATTGTATATAAATTCCATTTTTAGGTGAAGTACCTATCCGAAAGCCAAAAGAGCCGCTAATTGCTTGTTGTGTTCCTGTTTCACTCAAGTAAAGTCGTTTATTTTCCCAATCGATAGTGACACGAAATCGCGACAAGAAATCATTTCCAATCAAGTCTGTCTTTCCTGTTTTTAACAGAACATTTTCGGGATTCAAATGACCTATCCGAAGCGAGTCTGACCAGGTTATTTCACGGCTAAGCACAACCGATTCACCAATAATACCGGTTTGTTGAATTCCTTTTTCCTTGAAAGTATTGCCCAATACCGCATGTTCTTTGAGCGTGGCAAATACTTCTTTGTTTAATGCTACCGATCCGTTGGAACCATAATCCAGTAACAAATTTTTCACCCGTGCTTGTCCTAAATTCACATCAATAAAGATATTGTATTGGTGATCGGTTTCGAAAGGAATAGATACCGATTCTTTCAACGCCAAGGCATCAATATTACTGTCAAAAGTGAGAAGTTTCTGCTCCTGGTCAATTGTCCAGTTGCAATGCCGTATAAGGTTCGAGCCGATAATACCGTCAATTCCCAGGCAGCTTATAACCGGGTTGGCCTCAAAGTCTGCAACAAATGCCGTTTGGTTCACAAAGGCTACACTGCCAATGCTTACTGAATCAACCTGCACCCAGTCAACTTTCTGTCTGTTGTGATCACTGTCCCGGATACTTCCGCTACTGACTTTTTTAAAGCCATACTCTTTTTGAAGATAAGATGAAATGCTAAAGGGAGCGCCAGTGTCGAATAAAAAGCGATACTGTTTTCCACGGATTGTAACCGGTACCAATATCAGTTTTTTTTGAATTTCCACGCTTACATTTTCATGAAACGCTTCACTAGATATTTTGCCACGCTGTATTGCTTTTGTCCATTGTGTTGAGCATCCGCCGCTTATAAAGAGCAATACGACGGAAAGTATCTGTAGTTTGAAACTATTTTTCATAATAAAGCACCTATAAAACAAGGTCATATCCTTGCGGCTAATTTGAGCAATGGAACTGACCGAAAGAAACAAGAACAGAAGGGCTACAATATTCTTCATTGTTATCGGTTACTGGATTGTAGGTGATGATCTTTTAGCTGGTTTTGAATGTAATCATTTTATACTTACTACCCAATCCGCTTTTATAAATACTGGCACATAGCTATAAGCCACTCCCTCCTATCCGCCTATTTCTTTCCCGCAATGAGGACACATGTTATTCTTTTCGGTCTTCTTTTTAGTTTCTATTTTACTAATGAATCCTGCACTTATCAACCCTGTAGGAAGAGCAACCAGTCCAATACCTAAAACTGCAATCAAGCCACTAATCATTTTTCCGAACCCGGTTATTGGGTAAACATCTCCATACCCTACGGTTGTCAATGTTGCTACTGCCCACCAAAATGCGGCTAATATATTGGGGAATTGGTCAGGTTGTTCTGCTCCCTCAACATAATACATTATGAACGATGCCAACAAAAGAATCAAGAAGGCTAAGAAACCAGTTACAGCTAACTCTGATTTCTTTTCTTTAATCACTATCCAAATCACATTCAAGGAATCATTGTACCTATTAATTTTCAGAATCCTCAGGAATCTTGTCAAGCGCAAGGCTCTTAAGAATCTTAAATCCATTTTAATCAGCATTGGCAAATAGAAGGGTAGAATTGCCAATAAATCAATCAGGCCGTAAGCAGAAAAAATGAACCGAAAAGCCGATTTTATTCGATTCCCGGAAGGATGTGTCAAATCTGAGACATACAACCTCATTAAATATTCCACTGAAAATACAATGATTGAAAGCAAATCAAACCTCTTTAGCAGAAGGCCATAACGCTCATTTACCTCTGGTATGGATTCCAAAATAATAGAGACGACACATAACAGAATCATCGATAATATGAAAAAATCAAAGAATCTATTCAGCCTTTGTCCATGAGCACCTTTCTCAACCAAGCGATATATTTGAGTCTTTAACATCAACTTATGTTTTATGGAGCACCGGTGTTATTGTCCGTTTAATAATTGCAAATACTTAAGCAGAACTTCCTCCGACTCTTTATTGGCTTCCTCCTCAAAGCGGTTCAATAATTCATTATTTTTCTGCAACAGCCCGCGTAAAGACTCGGAAGTTACCGTAATAATCTGATGGGTATTTTTATCTACTGCATAAAGGAAACGAAGAAGCGCGAGTTTTGCCCCGGCAAGGGCGCCTCCAACGGCCCCAAAAGAATAGCCCATTTGCATTTGTCGTTCTTGCTCCTCCAAGTTTTGCGAGAGTCCGCCTCTGAAAACAAGGTAATCCCCATCGCTGATAACCGCAGCATACCAAGGCTGTACTTCGTAGTGGAAGCAATTCAGATACAGGGTGTCGCCTAAAGAATAAGCCCAGATTTCTTTTTTCAGATATTTGCTCTTCACAGCCTTGTCTTCCGAAGTTAATTTATAGTCGTTGCCTCCCACCATTTTGATGTCTCCTTTTGTTCTTTTCATCACTCCCAGGTCGATTTGCACGGAAGGACTTCGGTTCACAATCTCATCGAAACTCATGTATGCCCCTTTGGGATAGGATGAATCTTGTGCTAAAGAGAAAGAAAAAACAGTGACTGAAAGAATTATTGTCAATACCAACTGCTTCATGGAAATAAAATTTAAAGGTTTTGTTTTTAGTTTATTATTATCGTCAGTGAGTTTCCGGCCAGTGAAAACTTACCACAACCGGGTAAAAGGGTATCCGGGTTTAGTTTGTTCATAATTGAATCTATTTCAGGAGCCGGTGATTTATTTTTTAGTTTTCCGAAGATAACAAGAAAAACGTTTTTAAAAAGCTGCAAAAAATACATTCCGCAGCATTGCTTTCATCTTTCTCGCTAGCCCACATTGCGCCTGGCGAACTCCACTACTCCCCGCAACAACGAGGGGCAGTGAAATCACCGGCAGACAACAATCAATAACCAGGCTCTTCTTCCAGCAACAGCTTTTCCAGGTAGGGTTTTGTATTGAATTCCCTGCTTAGCTTCCGGTATTCTTCGCGTTCGTCGATCTGTTTCCTGAATTCTGTTTTAATGGCACGCACCATGGTGTTTTTCTCGGTATACCTCGACGAAACAAAGTCGAATATATCCACCTTGTAGTTGTGTCTCTCAAGCAGCAATGCCCGCAAACTGTCTGCAACAAACATCAGCAGCTTATCACGGAACGACTTGTAGCGAACCATCGATTTTAACAACTGCGGCTGAATACTGATGGAATGCTGGCAGCAGGAAACGGACAAAATGATTTTAACGTTGTTCTTTATCCCCAGATACATTGTTTTATCGGTGGCCGTATCGCAGGCATGCAGCGAATACACCATGTCTATTTTTTTTGCGATGGAAAATTCAGTGATATCCATCGCATGAAAATAGATATCCCGGAAATTCATTTCCTGTGCCAGCTTTTGATTTGCCTGCATCAACTTTTCATTGATGTCGACACAATGAATCTCAAGCTCCCTCGATTCTATTTTATGGTAGAAATAATAGATCAAAAAACTCAAATAACAATTCCCGGCACCGCAGTCTACAAAAACCAGCTTTCGTTTGCGGGATGTATTTCTTAGTTCGGCGTGAACGATTTCCAGGTAGGCAATAATTTGCTCTATTTTCACCTGTTTGTCGAGGGATGAATTGGCAAACCTGTCCTGAAGTTTTAACAAATAGAAGAGACGGTTTAGTTCTTCCCTGGTATTTTTATCAATAAGCATTTTCGTGTTGTATTCACGAAGCAATCTGTTAAAAGAAATTTTATGAGGACATACTGAAAATAAGAAGTAGAGCTAATAAAATCTAAATACAACAAACTGCTTCCGTTAATGAAAGTTTGAATTTTAAAAGGCACTTACATGCGCCTTAAAGCAGCGTTTATATTGTAATCAGATTTTGCGTTCCCAAGCCGCCTTTAGCGTATGGGTTGAATTCTCAGCAATGTTTTTTTATGTTCGGCCGTAAAGGTATAAAAAACGGAGAGCCTGCCGAAATAAATTCAGATCTTATGCCCACTCTTCAATAAAATAAAAATTCAACCGGCGGAGAATCCCGATTTGTAGTATCTTACTAAAGCATTTCCGCTGCAAAACGGAAAACCTTCGGAAACGTTCAGTGGTTTAACTAACATCAGCACCGTGTTATGAAGATACTTTTGACCGGCGTTACCGGGTATGTGGGCAAAAGAGTTCTCCCCGTCCTTATCGACAAAGGACACGAAGTGGTGTGCTGTGTCCGCGAAAAAAGCAGGCTCACGCTTCACAAACCACTGCTCGAAAAAATCACGATCATCGAAATCGATTTTCTGAACGAGGTGGTCCCCGGCACTCTTCCTGCCGACATTGATGTGGCCTACTACCTGATTCATTCCATGAGCTCATCAAAAGCAAAATTTGACGAACTGGAATCGAGAGCTGCCCAAAATTTCAAAAAGCACATTGAAGCTACAGCGGCCAAGCAGGTGATTTATTTAAGTGGCATCTCGAACCAGGACAGCCTCTCGAAACACCTGCGGTCGAGACGCATGGTGGAAGAGATTTTGCACAGCAACCATTACGCACTCACCGTTCTCAGGGCGGGCATTATTGTGGGCTCTGGAAGTGCGTCGTTTGAAATCATCCGCGATATTGTTGAAAAGCTACCGGTACTGATCACCCCAAAATGGATACTGACAAAATCGCAACCCATTGCCATTCGCGATGTTATCCAGTTTCTGGTGGGGGTTTTGGGCCGGACGGAATGTTACGGGAACAACTACGACATTGGAGGCCCGGAAGTTTTAACCTACAAGGACATGATGCTGCAATATGCCGAAATGAGGAAATTAAAACGCCGCGTTTATACCACCTCGCTCATCTCGCCGCGGGTTTCGTCGTACTGGCTGTATTTTATTACCTCCGTTTCGTTCAGTCTTTCGATAAGCCTGGTCGACAGCATGAAAAACGATGTTACCTGCAAAGACAACCAACTGGCCGAATTGCTGAAAATACAGCCCATCACCTACCAAATGGCGCTGAAATATGCGTTCCTCAGAATAAAACAAAACCTGGTACTGAGCAGCTGGAAAGATTCCATCATCAGCAGCAGCCTGGGGCTTACCCTTTCCGATTTTATCGAGGTGCCCAACTTTGGCTGCTACAAAGACATTAAAAAGCTAAAGGTCGGCAACGTAGACCAGGTAATCCACAACATCTGGCAGATTGGCGGAGGGAAAGGCTATTACTACGCCAACTGGCTGTGGAAAATAAGGGGTTGGTTCGATTTGCTGCTGGGCGGCGTTGGACTGGCAAGGGGAAGAAAGTTGCCCGGAGAAATTGCCACCGGCGAGGCGCTCGATTTCTGGCGGGTGCTCTACGCCAGCCGCGAAAAAAAACGCTTGCTCTTGTTTGCTGAAATGAAACTCCCTGGTGAAGCCTGGCTCGAATTCAAAATCGACGAAAACAATGTTTTGCACCAAACCGCCACTTTCCGCCCGCGGGGAATCCTGGGACGGCTTTACTGGATCGCCACCTCTCCTTTCCACTTTTTTATTTTTAACGGAATGATCCGGAACATTGCCAAAACCGGAGAAGAGAATGTCGAATGATGATTAACGATTTTAGATGGCAGATACTGAAGAAAGTGATCAATCGCAGTTCACAATTATACAGTTCGACAATTTAACGGTTTAGCCGATACTATCATCAAAGCCAGTGAGAATGTATCCTGTATGATTCTATACCGCTAAGCTACCATGAATGACTCCATGTTATTATATGAAGTAGAATCTCTACCTTCAGATTCTACTATAACTTTTCCGGAATATACTGTGCACTTTATTCATAAAATCATATACATACTTTTTTTATAATATGACATTATATCAAAAAGTTATGTTAATTTTAAGCAACTAAAAAGCATACCATTGAATACACGCCCGCAAATAAAACTCGAATACAAACAACATCGGTAACGATCAGTGTATGGTTTATCTAAAATGAATGAAATTTAGAAAAACCCCAATGTATTATTTATAACATTAAAACTGCTCTAATCAAACATTACTATTATGAAAACAAATTATTTTATTTTTTCCATCCTAATTTTAATGATAATTTCTGTTGGATGCGAAATAGAAGGCCCAGAGGGGAAAAAATCACTCTTAGATTTTGTGAGTGAACCTGCAGGAAATAATTGCTCAAGTGGAGGTTATAAAGTCCTTTCGGGGATAGATTTGAACAATAACAACATACTTGATCATAATGAAATTGAAGTAATTAAATATATCTGTAATGGCGAAAATGGAATTAATTCACTTTTAAGTATGATACCAGAACCTGCTGGCGAGAATTGTGAAGCTGGAGGATTTCGAATTGATTACGGGAAAGACTTAAATAATAATGGTATCCTAGATGAATTTGAGATTGAAGATTTTGTATTTGTTTGTAATGGAGTAGATGAATGTGTATATTCAGGTTTAATTGCCTATTATCCATTTAATGGTAATGCGAATGATATAATTAATCAACATAATGGAACTGAAAATGGAGTTCAACTTACAACTGACAGAAATGGGAAGGCAAATTCGGCATACTTTTTCAATGGAAACAGTAACATAATCGTTCAGGATCATGATTTTTTTAGTAATCTGGACGCTTTTAGTGTTTGCTTGTGGGTTTATCCAACGGCGTTAAACGATACTCACAATACCATAATTTCAAAAGTAACTCCACAACGCGATTTTGACCTTAAAATAAGAAAATCCAATTTATTATATAATTGTCGTTTTGTGCATGATTACCCTTCTGTACATTACATCTGTGATAGTAAAGAAACAGCAAAGCTCAATACCTGGACACATTTAGTTTGCCAATGGACAGGAACCAAATTACAAATATTTATAAATGGTGTTCTTTCAAACGAAAATGATTTTACTGGAAAAGTTCCGCCATGGACAGGAACAATAATGACAATAGGAAGTATGGGAAGTGCTGAATACTTTAGTGGAAAAATTGATGATGTAAGAATATATGACAAAGTCTTATCTGAGCATGAGATCCAACTAATCTACGAATATGCTAAATGAAATATCTGGCCCATCAATTTTGATAAATTGATTTTACGGAATAATAGAGGAAAGCTGTATTTAAAAGAGCCTTTAAATACAGCTTTTAAATTTCCTGCTTTTCACAAAGTGTCATTTTCGTTTTTCCTGCTTAATTTTTCGTTAAACGTGATATGAACAAAATGTGTCATTTTATAAATGATAAACATTCCCCCCGCACCAATTTACAATCGGCTTGAAGTTCCATTGAATCAAAATTTATCTTTACACATAAGACACAAAATGTAAATTTGCGCTGTCTGAAAAGAAAAAGCTGCTTAGCCGTAATCAGGAATGTCTTTTACCGGATGCTGGATTCTGGATATTGAATATTGGATGTTGGATATTGGGCATTCAATCTTTGAACCCTGAACTCTAAACTCGTCTGCAAACTCTACTGCCCCACTTCCCGATGTAATGATGAAAACCAATCGACATTGGCATCTTCTTATTCCACTGCTTGTTCTGCGTCCAGTTTTTCCAGCATTTTTTTGGCGGCGGCGATTTTTATTTTCCGGTTTTTTTCAATCATCTTTTTGGTAATATAGGCTTCAATCCGGTGATGCATGGGCACCAGTATGGCTGCTGCAATTACCATAACAATAAGCGTATACACTGCCGAAAAGTTAACGACCGGGGCAATCTGACTGGCCAGGTACAGGTTGATAAATTCAAAAACCAGCAAGAGGATAAAGATCCCCAAATAGCTCAGCCATTTTTCGCTAACGATAATACTGCGGCTCAACAAAAGAAAAACCAGGATAAAAATGACGATCACACCGGCAATGGCAATGTACTGCAGGTTGGTTTTTTGCTTTTGCAAAAGTACTGCCCGTGCTTCCTCTTTTTCCTGCTGCCGGGCCATTTCTTCGAGCGAAAGTGCCTGAATCTTGTTCCTTTTTTCCTGGTTGTACAAGCTGTCTCTGGCGGCAAGACTAATCTCCAGGTAGGCGTAGGCACTGTCGAATACCTGCTGTGTTTTGTAATAGTCGGCCAAAAATGTACCCGACAAATGAACCAAATCGGTCAGCCCTTCCTTTTCGGCTTTTGTGTAGGCATAGTTGGCGTAATGCAGCATGGAGTCGGGCAGTTCTTTAGATTTGTAGATCTTTGCCAACCCCAGCGCAGCCATTAAACTGAAGTTGTCCGGGTTATGTCTGTCGTAAGCATTTTTATAATATTCCAGTGCCATTTGCTGCTCGTCCATATCAGAATAAATTCCCCCCAAATGGAGCGAGGTCACTCTTTCGCGGTAGATATCACGCTCCCGAAGGGCAATGTCATAGGATTGAAGCACATAAAAACGGGCAGAATCAAGCTTAGATTGGGCAAAATAAATCTGACCGATGTTGGCCAAAGCAACCGCTGCTCCACGTTTATCGCCAATTTTTTCCTTGATATCAAGCGTTTGCGAATTGTACTTTAATGCCTCCTGGTAATGGCCCAATACACCGTGTATGTTGCCAATATTGCCGGTGGTATTGCTAATGCCGGCCCAATCATCTACCGATTCGTATTTTTTCAAGGCACTTAATTGCAATTCCAACGCCTTGGGATAGTTGCCGGTGGCGTAAAAGGCATTGCTCATTACACTTAATGTACGGGCTTCTCCGCGGATATAATTACTTTTTTGGGCCAGCAGCAGGGCCTCTTTTGCCAGGAGCATCGTAGAATCGGGCTTCGACGTGTGGTACAAAAACCCCAGCCGGTTTAACTGAATAACACGCAAAGTATCGTCTTGCCGGGTTTGCAGTTGCTGTCTCAAACTGCTTATTTCTTCCTTCTGTGCCCTAAGGCCAGGGCTTACGGCTACTAAAAAAACGACAAGAATCAGCTGTTTAAGCAAGATGCGGAACTTTGGGGAGATTAATTTTAGCATGGTCAATCAGGTATAAAATGTTTTACTCAATGGGGTCCCTTTGGTAAAGAGCTAGGCTTTAGTCTCATAAGAACAACAACCGAAGCGATAGTGTTCACCAGAGGAGTGAAATTTGCGAAAGCAATGAACATGTGTATGAGAACGATAGCACATTTCCGCATCGTCCGGCCCCTGGCTGTTCCGGATACTCGATACTGGATGCTGGATACTCGATTCTCGATTCCGGATGTTGGATCTTTGAACACTGAAACACTGAACCCTGAACTTTGAACTTTGAACTTTGAACTTCAACAGAGAACTTCCCCGTCGAGTTGTTTGCTCTTTAGGAAACTACGCAATTTGATAAAATACTGCGATCATATCTTTAGGAAACTACGTAGTTTGATAAAATATTTCAGTCAAATCTTTAGGAATCTACGTAGTTTGATAAAAATTTGCACTCATATCTTTAGAAAACTACGTAATCTGATAAAATATCGTCACCTTTTCTTTAGGAAATTACGTAGTTTCATAAAGTATATTGCGCTTGTAATATGTCTTTTACCTCGCGGCACTCTTTTTTTTCGGTTTTAGCACAAGCGCCAACGTTTGGGCGGGTGGATGGATTTTACAAAACCAGGGTCGAACAAGTGCCGCCATTAAACCGGCACTTCTTCCATGCCCTTTGCCCCATGCTCTCGGCAGTTTAGCCATTTTACAATTTAGCAATCACCGTAACTTTGTGATGCCGTGATGCCGTGTTGCTGGTCACTCGCAGTACGAAACACTCTGAACTTTAACCCCTGAACTCAGTCCCTCAGTCCCTCAATCCTTCTGTCCTTCCATCCCTAAAAAAAGAGCCGGACATTGATGCCACCAGCGGAAAATGGCGGGCCGGTGCAGCCCGCCCATGTTGATTATTTCCACCAGTGATAATAGTTGTGCAAACCATCGTACTCAAACCCACAACGCGGATAAAGCGTGTTCCCGATGTTGTTTGTTTTTTCGGTTTCCAGCATCAATCCGCAAGCACCGGTTTCTTCGCACCATTGCTTGCTCCGGTCAATCAAAGCCACCGACAATCCTTTCCCCCGGAACTCCGGATGAACAAACAAATCACTCAACAACCATTGTTTCTCCAGTTTAATGTAATGGAAGAGTTCGTACAGTTGAACAAAACCCGCTGCTTTGTCATCGGCATAAATCAAAAAAATGTGCGACTGCTCTTTGCTCAATCTTTCCTGAATAAACTGTTTGCATTTTTCCAAATCGGGCTGCTGCCTGTAAAAAACTCGGTAAAGGTCGAACAACCCGGCTGCTGCTTCCAGGTCTTCCAAACCTGCTTTTTTAATTTTGTGTTCCATTTTATAATTTTTGTAATTCACACCGCGAAACTATTCCCAAACAGGACTACATTTACCATCCAGTTTTCAAATACCAGGTAGTCCAGTATGTTTCCATTCGAAAATATCATCCACGTAGATAAAGACAGCAAAACCGCTGTTTACAAACAGATTGCTTTTTCGCTTATCAGCGCCATCCGAAACGGCACACTAAAAGCCGGAGCGCCTTTACCGGGCAGCCGCGAACTCGCAAAAGCAGTAGGGGTTCACCGAAAAACGGTCATTGCTGCCTATGAAGAACTGAATGCACAGGACTGGATTACGATCATCCCTAGAAAACATGTATTGGTATCAGAACGCATCCCCCTGCTGGCCCCTCAAAAATGGAATGCTCCGGCGGTTTCAACTCCCTACGGCAATAAGCTTCTACTTCCTTTCAAAAGGGTTGAAGAGATAATAAAAGAATGCGATGAACCTACCCTCTCGGAGCTTATTATTGATGACGGGCATCCTGACGTAAGATTGTCTCCGATTGATGAATTATTAAAAACCTATCGTTCTTATACTTCAAAAAAACACAGTATAAAAAATGCTCACATCGGGGCCGCACAAGGCACCGTGAAATTACGGGAAGAGCTGGCTCATTATCTGGCAGAAACGAGAGGGCTAAATGTTTCGGGGCAAAACCTACTCATTACCCACGGCGCACAAATGAGTATATACCTGGCCGCGCAGCTGCTTCTTGACAAGGATAACCACATTGTAGTTGGAAAACCCAATTACCCCGTTGCCAACCAAACATTTGCAGAAACGGGAGCCAATCTGCTTGAAGTAAATGTAGATGAGAACGGATTGGACACGGATGCTCTGGAAGCCCTGTGCCAAAAGAAAAAGATCAATGCCGTTTATGTTATTCCTCATCATCATTATCCTACCACCGTAACACTAAGCGTGGAAAGAAGAATGAAATTACTGGAACTATCCGTTCAGCATTCATTTGTGCTGATTGAGGATGATTACGACTATGATTACCACTACACATCTTCGCCCTACCTGCCATTGGCAAGCAGCGGTCATAACGGAAACGTTCTCTATATCGGGTCCTTTTCCAAAATACTGGATCCTTCTCTCCGAATTGGTTTTATGGTGGCACCTCAGAATTTCATTGAGCAATGTGTAGCGCTCAGAAAACTTATTGATGTTGGTGGCGACGGCTATATGCAAAATGCTTTGGCCGCTTTGATTAAAAACGGTGAACTCAAACGGCATTTAAAAAAGGCAAAGAAAATCTACTACCAACGCAGAGATTTTCTAAATGCCTTACTAAAAGATAAATTGGGAGCATACGTTTACTTCACGTTGCCTTCGGGCGGAATGGCTATTTGGGTAAAAGTATTACCGGAATATCCTGTCGGCCGACTGGAAGAAAATCCCCGGTTACAAATGCTAAGGGCCGACCGTGAACAGAATGCTTTTCGCTTTGGTTTTGCTTCCATGAACGAAAGTGAATTGGAACAGGCGGTCTCTGTTCTCCAATACAGTTTTGAATCTATGCACAAAACCTGATTACATAGTTAAGCATCCACTTTTTCGGCAAAGGCAAGAATGTATCCGTTTATGTCTTTTACATAAAACTCCTGCATGCCATACCATGCCGTTTTTAGTTCGGTCATCTGCAAAGCTTTTCCTTTGAGTTTTCCGTACAATTCAACCACTCCTTCCACTTCCATGTAAAACGAAACGCTTGCTCCAATGCCCGGTTCAGTCGAAAGAACTACATCGGTTTTAAACGAATCGGAGCGCTGAAACATCAGTTCTACCTGGTCTTTTTGCAAGAGTGCATAAACATATTCTTTTCCGTCGGCCAATGCCTGTTCCACACCGTCCATGCTTTCGGGAACTGCCATTACCAGTTCGAATCCAAAGTTCTCGCTATAAAAATCAACGGTTTGTTTAATGTTCACCACTTCGAGGTTGGGCGTAAGTTTTCCTGCTTTCATTTTCTATATTCTAAAATTTGTGAGGTAAAATTAGCCCTGCTTTCTGGTTGATAATTGTAAAAATCGGTCGTTTTTATTCTGGTAGAGTTTTCGCGGTGTTGTTCCGGTGTATTTCCTTACATCTTTGATAAAATGCGCCTGGTCGAAATAACCTTTCTGAGGAAAGAAGTTTCCTTTTGAAATGTCGTTATAGGAAGATTTACACCGGACTATTTTTAAAAATTCCTTTAAGGGAAAGCCAAACTGCTGATTGAAATAACGATTGATTTGCCTGCTGCTCCAATACACATTCTCAGAAAGTTCCTTTACAGAGCCCGGGGTATCGCTGTAGATAAGTTCAAAAAGCTTTAGTTTCCTAGAGTCTATCTCTCCCAGGTGTTTGATCGAATTTGTAAGCTGGGTTGAAATACCCGCAACAAAATTTTCGAACGCATGACTTTGGTAGTGACTGACATTCCAAAAATCAGGTGGCAGTTGCTTGGTTTCATCCAGGATTGATTTTATTTCGTGCTGAAAAAGGTATTCGGCGGCCAATAGTTTAAACCGGATGGCAAGCATGGTGGTTTCAGCGGGCAGCGTTACATTTGCCGGCTTTGTCCAAACACCTGTAAGTCGCAAACCTACAAACGTTGTCCCCCGGTATTCGGCAATTAAATCAAAGTAACCGTCGGGCAAAATCGTATGTACGGTTTCGGCTTCCGAATTTCCATATTCCCAAAAGCACTTAATAAAGTTCGTTAGAAATCCGCTTGGTTTTATCTCCCTGTATCTCATGCACGTTTACGTTTTCATGAAGTTTAGTTACCCCATCTCCACTTCAGCTTTTATTACAACAATAATACTGCGGGAGCTTCATTTTTCCAAATACAAGCTGACTTCAGCCTGCCCATTGCAAAAAAGCGATGTATACAAAAGAGCATACTCTTTGTTCTAAGACAAAGAGTAAAATCCGGCTGATAAGCCAATGACCAGTTAAAATGAAAGATCCGATCCGTTTTCGTTTCAACTTATACGGATCGGATCCCTCTATTTTATAAATAATCGAAAAAGTACTGGCTTACCTTTTCCATCAGGTGAACACGGTCTTTACCGCGTACATTGTGCGGATGAATCGGATAGGCAAAAAAGTCAACCGGCTTGTTTTGCTTCACACATTCGCGCAGAAACTTCATGCTGTGCTGCATCACCACGGTGGCATCCTGCGCACCGTGAATCAGCATCAGTTTCCCCTGCAAATCCTTTACATGATTTTCCATGTTTGATTCTTCGTAACCTTCCGGGTTTTCCTGCGGCATATCCATGTAACGCTCGCCATACATTATTTCATACATACTCCAGTCGACCACCGGACCACCGGCAACGCCTACTTTAAACACTTCGGGATGACGCATCATCAGGTTTAGTGTCATAAAACCACCATAGCTCCAGCCATGAACACCCATCCGGTCGGCATCCACATAAGGCAGGCTTTTCAGGTACTCCACTCCCTGCATCTGGTCTTCGGTTTCCGGAATCCCCAGCTGACGGTGAATCGCCGTTTCAAACGCCCGCCCACGGTTGTTGGTGCCGCGGTTATCCATGGTAAAAGCAATGTACCCCTGCGAAGCCATGTAGTACTGCCACCAACGGGTTTGGTACTGCCAGCTTTTATCCACCATTTGCGAATGCGGCCCGCCGTAAACATACACCACCACCGGGTATTTTTTCGATGAATCAAAATTCGGAGGAAGAATCAAACGCCCGAACAAATCGTATTTTCCGTCAGCCGTTTTCAGCGTAACCAGTTTTGTTTCGCCCAGGTCGTAATCAGCCAAGGGGTTGGCCGCTTCAAAAATATTTTGCTGAACTTTCCCATTGGCCGATAACAAGTCAACCTTCCGGGGCACCTCCACTCCGTTCCAGTTATCAATCACATACGACGCACCGGGGCTTAACACCGCCCTGTGCATCCCCTCACCCACCGAAAGCCGGGTACTTTTACCGCTTTTCACATCAATCCTGTAAATGTGATTTTCGATGGGGCTATCCAGCGTTCCTTCCACAAAAAGGCTTTTCTCTTTCGGATCGAAACCCAGCAGGCGGGTAACTTCCCACTCGCCTTTTGTAAGCTGCTTTACCAACTGCCCATCGGTGTTGTATTTATATACGTGAAACCACCCATCCTTACGACTCAGGTAGTAAAACTCCGCAGGATTTACTTTTGAAAAATGTATCGGGAACAAAGGTTCCACATAGGTATCGCCTGTTTCTTCGAACAAGGTTTTTACTTTATCACCAGTGGCAGCGTCGTAACAATTCAGCTGCATGTGGTTTTGCTCCCGGTTGAGCTCGGCCATGTAAATATTTTTCTCGTCGGGCGACCAGGCAACGTTGGTCAGAAAATGATCGAGTGGTTCGCCTGTTTTCAGAAAAGTAGTGCTACCGGTTCCGATGTTGTAAACCCCCAACGTAACGTGGTGACTTGCAAGTCCGGCCATCGGGTATTTTACCGGTGTGTACGAGGCTTCGCGGGCCATATAATCCACCAGTGGGTAATCGCTTACCATGCTTTCGTCTTTGCGATAGAAAGCGATAAAATTTCCGTTGGGCGAAATAAAAATGCCGTTGGAAATTCCGAATTCATTGCGGTGTACGCTTTGTCCGTTTACAATGCCCTTGCCACCGTCGCGGGTAATTTGTTTTACGGCACCGTCGTTCAGGGCCACATACAAATCATCGCCCTGCGTAAAAGCCACCCATTTCCCCTGCTCCGAAAAAACAGCGTTTTGCGCTTCTTCCGGCAGTTGGATCGAATAAACCAGCGACTTTTCGGTTGCATTTACCACGAAATAAGTACCGGAAGCCTGTACCAGCAAAGAGCCGTCTTTCAACCAATTGAAAGCAGGAAAATAACGCAACGAAGCACCGGTGATTTCTTCCAGTTCGTTGGTGGTCAACAGGCATTTTTCCTGGCCTGTTTTTGCATGGATGACCATCAGCGAGTCGCTTTTTATCTGCGTATAGTTTTCATCATCCTGCCAGGAAAGTCCCCTGACCGATGCCGGGTTTAAATGTGTATAACGCCCCATTATGGCATCTTCGAGGCTCATTTGTTTGGTTTGGGCAACTACCGATAGTTGAGCAAACAATAGAAATAAAAATACAATCCGATACATTTTCTGTGTTTTAATTTGGGCGACGAATGTACTAAAAGTTACGGACAGGGGCGATGAGAAATGGCAGGGATCCTGTTGTCCAAAAACCACTGAACAAATCCCTGCCCTGAGATAAATCACGAAAGATTACTCTTTTTCTTCTGCCAGTAATTGCAGTTCATCCACCATTTTTACCAGTTGAATAAACTCCGAACGATAGCCTTCCTCATCGTCGCCTTTGGCATCGCGTGCCAGTTTCAGAACAGATTCGGTACTGGCATTCCCGGCAAATTCCGAACGGCGCAACAACATTCCAAATTCGGCCACAGCTGCCGAGAAGCGGAAATTATCCGAAGTATTCTCCAGCAAATTAGTTGCAACCGGAATTTCCAGCAGTTTGCTTTTGCCACCTTCGGGAGCTTTGTAACGCAGCTTAACCGTCAGCAACTCCTCGCCCATTTTTCCCGAAACTGTTTTGGAGGTCTGGTATTTCAACGGATCCACTGAAGGTTTGTGATCGTCATCAGATGAGTTGGCCGGCACTATTTCGTACAAAGCCGTTACCGTATGACCGGCACCCATTTCGCCTGCATCTTTTTTATCGTCATTGAAATCTTCATCGTTTAGCAAGCGGTTTTCGTAGCCCACCAATCGGTATGATCTTACCTGTTTGGGATTAAACTCCAGTTGAAACTTTACGTCTTTGGCAATCGTGAAAAGCGTTCCGCCAAATTCGGTGATAAAAACTTTCCGGGCTTCCTGAATATTGTCGATGTAAGCATAATTCCCGTTGCCCTTATCGGCGATCGTTTCCATTTTATCGTCTTTGATATTGCCGCTCCCAAACCCCAGAACGGTCATAAACACGCCTTTTTCACGTTCCTTTTCCACCAGCCGCTCCATTTCCGAAGTACTGGAAACGCCCACGTTAAAATCACCATCGGTAGCCAGAATAATGCGATTATTGCCCCCTTCAATAAAGTTTTCCCCAGCAATTTTGTAGGCCAGTTTCAGTCCTTCTCCTCCGGCCGTCGAACCTCCGGCATTCAGACGTTCCAGTGCATCCAGAATCGTTTTCTTTTTATTTCCGGGAGTGGAATCCAACACTTTGCCTGCTGCTCCCGCATACACCACAATGGCCACGCGGTCTTCGGGGCGCAATTCATTCACCAGCATACTAAAGGCGCGTTTTACCAGCGGAAGTTTATCGGTTGAATTCATCGAACCGGAAACATCGAGCAGGAAAACCAGGTTCGAAGCCGGTAGGTTTGTTTTATCAATGTGTTTTCCCTGCAAACCAATGTGCATCAGGTAATGTTTTGGATTCCAAGGGCAGGTTGAAACTTCGGTGCTTACACTAAACGGATGTTCTCCGTCGGGCGCGGGATAATCGTAATCAAAATAATTGATCATTTCCTCCACTTTCACGGCATCCACAGGCGGCAAATTTCCCTGATTGATGTAGCGGCGCACGTTGGAATAAGCCGCCCTGTCAACATCAATCGAAAACGTGGAAAGCGGACTGGCTTTCACATCCTTGAAACCGTTTTCGCGGATGGTTGAATAATTTTCGGTGTTGTAATCCGCTGCCGCCCAAATATGGCGGGTGCCCCTAACTTTTACTCCCGAAACGGCACCGCACAAACTGACATTTTTCTGTACCCCGTAAGCAACCACCACTACCTCATCTAAGTTCGCGTTATCTGCCTTCAAAACCACATTCAAAGTATTACTACCGGGTATTTTCACTTTTTCGGTTTTCATTCCTACAAAAGAAAATACCAGTCTTTTATCTTCAGGATTGATCGTAATCTTATAAAAACCGTTTGCATCGCTTACCGTTCCCCGCGAGGTGCCCTCTACAGTTATGGTTACTCCGGGAAGCACAGCTCCCGATTCATCGGTGATTGTTCCGGAAATCTCTCTGCTTTCGTTCGAAAAAGCCATGGCAACAAAGCTTAGTGCCATCATCAGGATTAAAAATATTCGTTTCATAATTTTCAGATTTAAATTTGCATTCACTAACAGGATGCACGCGCGAACTGAATTCCATAAAAAATTTTAAAGTTTTCTGAATTATTCTACTTTTAGGTGATTTTCACACCAGCATGAAGCTCATCTACAACCGCCACCGAAATTCAAAAAGCGATGAAGAATTGCTTGCTCTTTTTATTGAAGAAGGGCGTGTGGGCGCGTTGGGTGAACTTTACGAACGGCACATTCACCTGGTTTTCGGATTGTGTCTGAAATACCTGAAAGATACCCACCAGGCCAAAGATGCGGTGATCTCGATCTACGAAAAGGTTCAGACTGAGATAGATCGCCACACCATCAGGAACTTTAAAAGCTGGCTGTACGTAGTTAGCAAAAACCATTGTTTGATGGAATTGCGCAAGGCAAAACCGGGGCAGATTATTTCATTGACCGAAGTAGAAAAGAGCGATTCTTTTATGGAATACGATGCCGAAATGCATCCTATTGACGGAGAACAAACCGAAGAATTGGAGAAGGCGTTGCAGGAATGCATCGAACATTTGAAGATGGAACAGCAAAAAAGCATTCGCTTGTTTTATTTTAGCAATAAATGTTACCGCGAAATTGCGGATTTTCTGCACACCGATGAAAAAAAAGTAAAAAGCTATATTCAGAATGCAAAACGAAATTTGAAGATTTGTCTGGATAAAAAGAAATGAAGAAAGGGGAAAGACATATCGGCTTTGATGATTTCAGAAGGTACCGTACCAACGAAATGACACTTGCAGAACGGAATGCGTTTGAAAAAGAACTGCAAAAAGATCCGTTTATGGCCGATGCTTTGGAAGGCATGGAACAGCTTTCCCCGGAAGAAATATCTCAGCACGTTCAAGAGCTTTCTGCCCGGATTCCTACACCTAAGAAAAGCCGAAAGATCAGGTTCATTGCTGCGGCGGCCTCCATTCTGATTCTTATTTCGATGGGTATTTTATGGCTCCAGATCAACCAGGAGAATCCTGTTCCCGAACTAACACAAACGAAGAAGATGGAACTCCCTCCCGAGGTACAGAAAAAGGGAGATATGTCGCTTATAACCGACACTGATACAACATTTACGATCAACGAAATAGAAATTGAGCCGGAACTGGATGAACCGGAAATAACAGAAACAGATATAATTAGCATTGTATCCAAACCGGAAAAAGCTGCCCGGGTTATGGCTCCGATTGAAAGGAAAGAGCCGAAAATGCTTGCGGAAGCTTTTGACAAAGAAAAAAACCAGCCGGTTGAAATGCTAACGGGTCGTGTTGCGGGAGTGACGGTTCAAAGAAAAGACTCACCCAAAATAAGAGGTGTGGCCGGGCATGTGGCCACCGATGATAACATAAGAATAAGAGGTTATGCCACCGTCGCATCTCCGGCAAAAGGGAAAACGCTGCGAGGGAAGGTAATTTCGGGCACCGATAAATTGCCTTTGCCCGGTGCTGCGCTTACTGAAAAAGGCACGGCCAATGGCACGCTTACCGATATCGATGGTAATTTTGTACTTCCATTGAAAGACAGCCTTTCCACCGTAACGGTCAGTTTTATTGGAATGGTAAGCAAGGAAATTTCTCCGGCCGACAGCCTGAATGCAACCATAGAACTCGACGAAGATATGTTGGCCCTGGACGAAGTGGTAGTAGTTGGGTACGGTACGCAAAAGCAACAAAACCTAACCGGAAGTGTAACAGAAGTAAGTCCCGCGCCCCAGTCTCAAAAGCTGGCGGCAGAACCGGTTTCCGGACACAAAGCTTATCGTGAATATTTAAACCGGGAAGCCATTTTACCGCCCAGCTACCCGGAAGATAAAGTGGTGATAAAGCTCCATATCAATTTTAACCGAAACGGAGTGATTCAATCAATCGAAAACCTGAACCAGGCCGATGAAACGCTGTTTGCAAAAGCAAAACAAATCATCATAGACGGACCTGCGTGGAATCCGGAATTGGTTAACGGAGAGAAAGTGGATTCAAGCGTAAAACTTCGAATCGTATTCAGAAAAGAAAAGTAAAATCAGCTATAAACTCAATTCTCTGCACTGGAGTGGTCGTTGATAATTTTCCATTCGCCTTTTATTTTTTGAATCACCAGGGTAAAATGCCCCGCAACATCGCCAACCTCCCGTGTTAACTCAAAACGGCCAATCATCAACACTGTTTTTGTATCAATTTGCGAAAGATTCAGCACTTTTAAATCAAGGTGCCCCATTGCTTTTTTGTCCGGATAACCTTTTTTGTAATTATCCAGCGTTGCCTGCCAGCCGTAAGTTGGGCCGCGGCTTCCGACAAACGAAAGTTGATCCGATTTCCAGTAAGTTTCCATGAACTTCTCCAGCTTGCCTTCGTTCCAGGCGTCCACCTGTTGTTGAATCAGTTTCCGAATATTGTTCTCATCTTTTTCACTCAAACGATTTTCAGCCATTACCGAAAAGCTAAAAAGAAGCGTAAGTAGTAGAATTATTGTTTTTTGCATATTCAATTTTGAATGTTCCTTGCTAAATTAGCAAACCTGCCATTACAGGAAGCATAAATTCGACTCAATGACAAGAAAATCGATGGTAAAACTCTTTTTTGTTGTATGGCTGATTGGTTTTAGCCAGGCAGCAAAGTCGCAAATTCAATTGGGCGTATTTGCCGATTGTCAGTATTGCGATTGCGATACCAAAGGCACGCGCTTTTACCGAAACTCGCCCCATAAACTGCACGATTGTATCGAACATTTCAATAGCCATAAGGTGGACTTTGTTGTTGGATTGGGAGACTTGATCGATAAAAATTTCTCCAGTTACGACAGTGTTTATCCAATCCTTGCACAATCAAAAGCAGAGATTTTCCAGGTAATAGGCAACCACGACCTGTCTGTTAAAAATGAATATTTTGAACAGGTACCTCAAAAACTAAAGCTCGAAAAGAGCTGGTATTCGTTTACAAAAAAAGGGTGGCGTTTTATTTTTCTGAACGGAAGTGATCTGACTTTTCAATCGAACGATCCGGAAACGGTAGAAAAAGCCAAGATGCTTACCGCAAAGTTGAAAGATGAAGGCAAACCCAATTACCACGAATGGAACGGAGGAATTGGGAAAGAACAACTTCAATGGATGGAAAGCCAGCTTCAGGAGGCGCAAGCCAGTCGGCAAAAAGTAATATTGTTTTGTCATTATCCGCTGCTTCCCTACGAAGCACATTCGCTTTGGAATGCAGAAGAAGTGGTTGATATTCTGAAAAAATACGATGCGGTAAAATGCTGGATGAATGGGCACAATCATGCGGGCAACTATACATTTTCAGATAGCATCCATTTTTTAAACCTGAAAGGCATGGTTGAAACTGAAGCGATCAACTCATTCGCCATCATAAAACTTAGTGAGACTGCAATTGAAGTTACTGGTTTTGGAAACGAGCCACAACGTATTTTGCCGCTGAATTAGTTGCCCGAAGAATCACAATTTCATCTTCATTACGCTTTATGCAAACTGGTTAAAAGTCTTTTCCCGATTGAACAAAAACGTTCTTGTTCAGGTTTTTAAGGAAAATACTTTTCCATGAAGCACATCAAAAAAGAACAACTCGACCAGGGCGTATTTGACCTGTACGACGAGTACGCGCACAACAAGATTGATCGCCGGCAATTTATGGAACGACTTTCGGTCTACGCGGTAGGCGGATTGACGGTTTCGTCGCTGATGAGTTTTATAATGCCCGATTACCAGGAAAAAATCCAGGTAAAGGCCGATGACAGCCGCTTAAAAACTGAAACTATCGAATATACTTCACCGAAGGGTGGAGGAAAAATCAAGGGGCAACTATCGAGACCTGCCAACCATGCGAAAAAACTACCCGGAATTGTGGTGGTCCATGAAAACCGGGGCTTAAACCCGCACATTGCCGATGTGGGCCGACGCGCCGCTCTGGAAGGCTTTATTTCGCTTTCGCCGGATGCCTTAACACCGCTGGGAGGTTACCCGGGTAACGACGATGACGGACGGGCACTGCAAAGCAAACGCGACCGGAACGAAATGCTCGAGGATTTTATTGCCGCTTTCGAAACACTCAAAAACCACCCCGAATGTGATGGAAATGTTGGCGTAGTTGGTTTCTGCTTTGGTGGCTGGATCTCGAATATGATGGCGGTGCAGGTACCGGATTTAAAAGCTGCCGTTCCGTTTTACGGAGGCCAACCGGAAACCGGGGATGTTCCGCAAATAAAGGCCCCTCTCCTGCTCCATTTTGCATCGCTCGACCAACGGGTAAACGCAGGCTGGCCAGCCTACGAAGCTGCCTTAAAAGCCAATAGTAAGAAATACACCGCCTACATGTACGAAGGCGTAAATCATGGTTTTCACAACGATACCACCCCCCGCTACGACGAAACGGCCGCCAAACTGGCCTGGCAACGAACCATCAACTTTTTTAAAGCAAATTTATCGTAAAACACCGCGAACTTTTTTTTCAAACTAAAAATAGAAAGGCCGTAAACAAATGATTTTACGGCCTTTTTGTTATTTTTACAACTTAAGCCAATACTCCTTCATTATGAAACTAAAACTGCTATCCGTCCTGCTTTTATTTCATCTTTCAATTTTTGCCCAAACCCGTGAAAAAGCTTTTGAAATTAACTCGAAACTGGGCCGCGGAATAAACTTCGGGAACATGTTTGAAGCCCCCTCCGAAACCGGATGGGGAAACCCCTGGAAGCCGGATTACCCGCGCATGATTGCCGATTTGGGTTTTACGCATGTTCGGATCCCGATTCGCTGGGAACCGAGCGACCGCAGCAATCCCGCAGCCCCGTACACCATTGCCCCGGTATTTCTGAATCGCATAAAACAGGTGGTTGATTCGTGCCTGAACAATGGTTTGTCGGCCATCATTAATATGCACCATCACGAAGCACTCTTTGCTGATCCTGACGGACAAAAGGAGCGTTTTCTGGCTCAATGGAAGCAAATCTCGGAGTACTTTAAAGATTACCCGGATCAGTTGCTTTTTGAAATTCTGAATGAACCACACGGCGATCTAACCGCGACCAAATGGAACAACTTTTTAGCCGATGCTCTTACCTCCATCCGCCAAGATAATCCTAACCGGATTGTACTGATCGGAACACCCGAATGGGGCGGTTTGGGCGGCCTGTCGAAACTCGAAATTCCTAACGATCAAAACATCATTTTAACCATCCATTACTACAATCCGTTTCATTTTACCCACCAGGGCGCTGAATGGTCGGAAGGTTCGGAAGCCTGGCTTGGCACCAAATGGACGGATACCGAAACCGAGCGTCAGGTGATACAAAACGAATTTGCCCCTTTGAAAAAACTGGAACTGGAACAGCATATTCCGATACACATTGGCGAGTTTGGTTCGTACAGTAAAGCCGACGAGGTATCGCGAAAAAAATGGACCACCTACCTGGCCCGCTACTTTGATTCGCTGGAGTGGAGCTGGGCGTACTGGGAATTTAGTGCTGGCTTTGGAATCTACAATCCCGGCTCTCAAACTTTCAACCAGTTTTTGGTGGATGCCTTGCTGCACAACCCTATGCCCGAACCGGCTTATTATATTGGAACTCCGGTTTATTCCTCCGATTTTTCGCAAACCATTTCAGAATGGAACCTGTATTTACAAAGCACCGCATCAGCCACCATGCAACGCGCCAATAATCAGTTACAAATAAACATCGGAACCATTGGGACACAAAACTGGTTTGTGCAGCTGGTTAAAAACGGAATTCAGCTGGAGGAAGGGAAAAAGTACCGGGTAACCCTAACAGCCACAGCAACGGCCGAACGTACGATTACCGCCTACCTTGGGCAAAATGCTGATCCATGGAAAGCTTACAGCGATTACAACTCCATTACCCTGTCGACAAGCCCCAAAGAGTATTCTTTTGTTTTTACCATGAACAGTTCAGACAATGCTGCCAGACTGGTTTTCGACCTTGGTGTATCAGCTGATGATGTCTATTTTGACTCAATTGTTCTTGAATCAATCGAATTACAGGAGCCCACTTCAGCACGGCAAAAAGAAGAGTTGAAAACAAAAATTTTCCCCAATCCGGTTAGCTCTTTGTTAACGATAAATAACTCCGATAATTTTCAACAACTTACTATAACGAATGCGATAGGAAAAACACTTCTGAAGCAAAACATAAACGAACAAATCAACAGCATCAACATGAATCAGCTGGCTTCTGGCATTTATTTTGTATCCCTGCTGAGCCAGAACAGAAAACATACAACACAAATTATTAAAAAGTAAGTCATGAAAAAGATCCTATTATTACTTGCTGTTATAAGTATTACAGCAACATCGTTTGCGCAGTCGGCAGCAACAGGCGCCCAGATTGCGGTAGAAGGGAAATCATCGGTTAAGCTGATGCCGGAAGATTTGTCGTTTACAGTTAACTTAAGCGTAAAAGACAATAATTATACAAAGTGTGCCGAAATGGCGGTTGAAAAAATGGACAACATCAAGAAACTCTTTGTAAAAAACGGTATCGACAAAGATTTGATCAAAGCAAATAATTATTCAATCCGCGAAATCCAGAAATACGATCCGGAACTGCGGCAGTCTGTTTTTGATGGTTACGAAGCCAATATTCCGGTGACGATCCGAACCAAACGGGATTACAAAAAGAACGATAAAATCTTTGAGCTGATAAAAGACAACCTGGAATCGAACTTCAACCTCAATTTTTCGCTTTCCGAAGAACAAATGGATGCAGTAAAAGAAAAGCTAATCACGCTGGCAGTGCAAGATGCCCGTCAGAAAGCCGAATGGATCGCCAAAGCTTCGAGAGCCTCGCTCGGAAAAATCAAAAACATTCAATACGGGGAACCCCAAAGATCAATTGGGCCGGTACAACCGGAACTGCGGATGTTTGCCATGATGGACCAGGAGGGAGCTGCAGCCAAAATTACGGATGTACTCAATCCGGATGAAGTGGAAATGCACACCAATATTTTTATTTCGTGGGAAATTAACCAATAATCAGCCGTACAACAGATAAAAACGAAGGGGACCCGCAAAGTCCCCTTTTCATTTGTCGTTTCAACCATAACGCTTTCTTTTAACTGATAATTAAATTTTTACGCTGGCCTCACAAGGCAAGGTACTTCTCAGCGGCTTCTGTTACCTTTGACGGCAAATAATTAAACATGGGAATAACAGTTCATCCGGAGGCAAAAGCCCTGATCTTTGATTTGGACGGGACACTGTCCGATTCACTTCCGGTCCACCTGAAAACCTGGGAGATGATTGCCGAACAATTCGGATTTAATTTCGATCCTCAAATTCTTTACGAATTAACAGGCCGCCCCACCATCGATTTTGCACGACGCGTGGTAGAAAAATACGGAGTAAACGAAGCACCTGAAAAAATTGTAAGGATGAAACAGGAATTGTTTTGGGAACACGCCTCGCTGTTAAAACCTCATAAACCGGTGGTTGATCTGGTGTTTGAACACCACGGGAAACTCCCGATGGCCATTGGAACAGGTGCCAGCCGGCGAAGCGCCGAAGTTCAATTGAAAGCGCTCGGATTAAACAAATATTTTGAAGCGGTGGTAAGTGCTGACGATGTTACCCTTCACAAACCACAACCCGAAACATTTTTAAAATGTGCAGAATTAATGGGCGTTCAGGCACACGAGTGCCAGGTTTTTGAAGACGGAGTATTGGGTATCGAAGCCGCCGAAACTGCCGGGATGTTTATAACGGATGTTCGTCCGTACACTTACTAATCAAGCCTTTCATCATACAATTCGTTATGAAAGTATTAAAACAACTTTTTATTATCCTGGGGATTAACCTGGCGGGCGACTTACTGAGCCGTTACCTCCACCTCCCCATTCCGGGATCAATTACCGGCATGATCTTACTGCTGATTCTGCTGCTTACCGGAGTTCTGAAAGAAAAGCACATCCGGGAAACGGCCGATTTTATGATCCAAAATATGGGTTTCTTTTTTATTCCGGCAACTGTAGGTGTACTGGTTACTTATCATGCATTAGACGGTTACTACTTTCAAACCGCGCTGGTCGTGGTTTTGTCAACGGTTATCGTTTTGGCGGTTACAGCTTTGTCTACCCAGCTTTTAATCAATCTAAAAGAAAAATGGAAACGATAACCAACGCACACCTTTTTGGTATTTTTCTGACAGTGGGCTGCTTTTACCTGATTTCGCTTGCCCGGCGAAAATCAGGATTTAACTGGCTTAATCCGCTCTTGTTGTCAACGGTCATCATTATCTGCATCCTTGTTTTGGGTGAAATTCCCTACGAACATTATATGAAAGGCGGAGGGGTTATTCATGCGCTTTTGGGACCGGTTACGGTTGTTTTGGCCCTGCCCTTATATCGCCACCGTAAACTTTTGGTTGAACACAAATATTCAATCATCGGAGGAATTGTTTCCGGAGTTGTCTCGGCCATCGTTTCGGTCATTGTTCTCAGCCGTTTGTTGGGATTGAACGAATTTCTGGAGCGCTCCCTTATCGGACACTCGGTTACCACCCCTATCGGCATCGGGCTGAGTGATATGCTGCAGGCAAACGAAGGAATCACCATCATTTCGATTATGATTACCGGCTTGCTGGGCGCATCTATCGCTCCTTTTATGCTGAAATTACTACGTGTAACACATCCGGTGGCAAAAGGACTGAGTATTGGAACCTCGTCGCATGCACTGGGAACCACCAAAGCCATTGAAATGGGTGAAACCGAAGGCGCTATGAGCGGACTGGCAATCGGAGTAGCTGCTTTAACAACCGTTCTGATAGTAATTTTACTGCAATTTATGGGATGGTATTAATCTATTCAAAAACGAAGGATTAAAACTGAATACCTTCCAGTTTCCCGATAAAAACGACTTTGCTTTCTCCCGGTTCAAGCACCAGATCTCCTTCTGTTATTTCAAAGTTGCCGCCAATCCCCTGTAAAATATATTCAAATGGTTCGTTCTCGAAGTAAAGTATTCCTTTGGTTCGGTATATCAGCCGCTTGTTTACATCCATCAAATAGGAAAACCAGCGTAGAAATTCGTTCTTGTTGATGGGCTTATCGAATTCCATCAACCTGGTTTCAATATGGCTGTGCCCTGTTCCGAAGGAGATAAAATCAAATGCTGTTCGCTTTTTCCGCTGAATGTCGTGCAGATCAATTCCTGCGACATCGCCATAATCCAAGAACATGATCCTGGCAAAAGGATTAAGCGCCGCAATTTCGGTACTTTTTTGCTGCTTTTCTTCATCAGTCAATCCTTCCGATTTGTTGACCAGCACCCAATCGGCCACCGCCAGTTGCTTCAGGCTGATCTCCTTTTCGGGTTGATTGTCAAAATGAAGAGCATCGTACAAACAAATGGTTCCGTTGTATGAATAGAGTTCCTTCAGGTTCTCATCAGCAAAAAAAGGCTGAATAACAGGCGCCGGGTCGGCCACACCTGTGGTTTCGATCAGTAAATGCTCCACATCCGGAAAACGATCGGCCAACTCCTGTAACACCAGTTCGTATTCATCGGTAATGGTACAGCAAATACACCCTTGCTTTAGTTCGAACATTTGACTGGCATCCACTCCTTTTATGAGTTGGGTATCAATCGCCACTTCGCCAAATTCATTTTCCACCAAGGCAAATTTACTGTCAGCATACTGCTTCAGTAACTGATTGATAAAAGTAGTTTTCCCAGCTCCCAGAAAGCCGGTGATAACAGTAACCGGTATTTTAGTCTTTTCCTTCAATACAAATGTGTATGTAACTCTCGCCCTTCGGGCACTCCTCACTGAGAAGGAAGATTATTCTCTTTTCAAAAGCTTCTTGTTTTCCAAAACTTAAACGAACGCCAATTTTTTTCTTGTGGCTTGAAGCTCGTAGTTTTACTATCCAAACACGCCAAACAAATTTAAAATCACAATAACCATGGCCAGAATTAATACATAACGTACATATTTAGCCCCTCCTTTAACCGCAAAATTGGCACCCAGCCAGGCCCCAAGCATATTTCCGGCAGCAAGTATTAGACCCGCAACAATATCAATTTGTTTATGAAAAATGAATATTCCGAGTGAAAAGGCAGTATAGATCAACACAATGAAAACCTTTACTGCATTGGCGCGCACCAGGTTATGTCCGCAGCCAAGTACTAGTCCGGCCAGTAGAAAAAAACCGACACCCATCTGAATAAATCCGCCGTATAAACCTATTCCGAAAAAGATAAGATATTGCATCACCGATGGTTTTGCCTCTACCTTTCCAACCTGTTCTTTCACCCAAACCTCAGGCTTTAGAACCACCACCAGCAGCAAAACCACCATTAAGCCGGCGATGACCTTTTTTAGCAGGTCAACATCCATTTCAACGGCAAACAATGCCCCGACAAGCGAACCTGCAACCGCCGGAACAGCCAGTCTATAATCAGTTTTAAGATCAAGGACATGTTTATTTTTAAAGGTGCTTACACCTATAATATTTTGAAGTAAAATGGCAATACGATTGGTACCGTTGGCCATATTGGCAGGTAGCCCGATGGCCATTAACAAAGGGAGTGTTAACATGGAACCGCCTCCTGCAGTAGTATTGATAAAGCCGGCAGCAATTCCGGTTCCGATCAGTGCCAAAACAAAGTACCATTCCACTGTAGTTCAGAGTTAAATGTTTAAAGCTCAAAGAAAACAAAAACCCTGAAGAAAATCTCCAGGGCTTTTGAGTTTTATTTTTTATTCAGAGTCTGATTGCTCTGAACTCTGAACTTTGAACACTAAACTAATATGCGAACAGCGGATAGTCTTTCATCAGACTATGTACTTTTTCACCAATTGAATGGATCATTTTTTCGTTTTCGATATTGGCAATCGCGTCGTCAATCAACTGAACAATTACCGGCATCAAATCTTCTTTTACACCACGGGTTGTGATCGCCGGAGTTCCTACACGCAAACCTGAAGTCAGGAAAGGTGAACGGCTGTCGAAAGGCACCATGTTTTTGTTCACGGTAATTTCGGCCTTCACAATAGTGTTTTCAACAATTTTACCTGTGATTTCAGGGTATTTGGTACGTAAATCAATCAACATAGAGTGATTATCGGTTCCTCCCGAGATCACTTTGTATCCCAAATCAACAAAAGCCTGGGCCATAACTGCCGCATTCTTTTTCACCTGGGCCTGGTACTCTTTGTATTCGGGCAGAAGTGCTTCGCCAAAAGCAACCGCTTTGGCTGCAATAACATGCTCCAGCGGACCGCCCTGTTGTCCCGGGAAAACTGAAGAATCAAGCAGCGAAGACATCATGCGAACTTCACCTTTTTTCGTGGCAATTCCCCATGGATTTTCAAAGTCTTTTCCAATCAAAATGATACCACCACGTGGGCCACGCAATGTTTTGTGAGTGGTTGAAGTAACCACGTGTGCATATTTCAATGGGTTGTCGAGCAAACCGGCTGCAATCAATCCGGCAGGGTGTGCCATGTCTACCATAAACAATGCGCCAATTTTATCAGCAATTTCGCGCATGCGTTTGTAGTCCCACTCGCGGCTGTATGCCGATGCACCACCAATGATCAGTTTGGGTTTGTGCTCGATGGCCAAAGCTTCCATTTCGTCGTAATCCACCAAACCTGTATCTTCTTTTACTTTGTAAGCAATCGGGTTATAAAGAATACCCGACGAGTTTACAGGCGATCCGTGCGAAAGGTGACCACCGTGAGAAAGATCCAATCCAAGAAAAGTATCACCCGGATTCAGAATCACACTTAAAACGGCTGCATTTGCCTGCGCTCCCGAGTGTGGCTGAACATTGGCCCATTCTGCACCGTAAATTTCCTTGATACGATCGATGGCCAGTTGCTCGGTCTGATCCACAAACTGACAACCTCCGTAGTATCTCTTACCCGGATATCCTTCAGCATATTTGTTGGTCATTACTGAGCCCATAGCTTCCAGAACCTGCTCGCTTACAAAGTTTTCTGAAGCAATTAACTCGATACCACCTAATTGGCGCTCGTGCTCCTTCTTTATAATGTCAAATACCAAAGTGTCTCTCTTCATTTCCTTGAATCTTAAATTTTTAAAAGCCCAAAGTTAATATAAATAAAAGCAGTCGATAAATGACCGAACACAGAAATAGGATAATTTTTGAACAATTAATCTACAGACACAAAAGTGTCGTCATGCGATTCTTTTTTGAACCGAACGATATAACCTATATGTCATCCACTATTTCGCAGCAAGCTGATAAAATGTGCGAAAGGGATTTACCCAACCCAAAAGCAGAAAATACGCCAATTACAATCCGATGTATTTCAGAAATTCTTCGCGGGTAGCACGTTCCTTAAACCGACCCGAATACTCGGCAGTTACCGTACTGCTGCTTTCGTCCTGAATACCGCGCGAAGAAACACACATGTGTTTGGCATCGATCACCACCGCCACATCTTCGGTTTTTAGAATTTCTTTTAGTTCGTTGGCTATTTGAACCGTCAATCGTTCCTGTACCTGCGGACGACGCGCAAAGTAATCCACAATCCGGTTGATTTTGCTTAAACCGATCACTTCACCATTAGAAATATAAGCTACGTGCGCTTTGCCAACAATGGGCAGAAAATGATGTTCGCAGGTTGAGTTCATATTAATGTTCTTCTCCACCAGCATTTCACCATAACCAAACTTGTTTTCAAATACTGATATTTTGGGTTTATTCGCGGGATTAAGACCATAGAATACTTCCTTCACAAACATTTTTGCCACGCGGTGAGGAGTCCCTTGCAGGCTGTCATCTGTAAGATCAAGCCCCATCACCTCCATTATATCTCTGAAGCGGTCTTCTATAACAGCCATCTTTTCTTCGTCCGAAAGCTCAAAAGCGTCGGCCCTCATCGGAGTATCAATCGAAGTTCCTACGTGATTGTCTCCTATTACATCGTAACCATTAACAATGTCGGTTGAATGACCATTGGAATGAAAACCATTCTTCCCGTTCACCTTTGCGTTCTGTGTGTCGATTTTCATTGTATGCGTATTTATTGTTTTCTGTTTATAACAAGACCAATAACAGACCTAATAGTATTTTGTTTAAACTTAAAACAAGATTTCTAAACAAGGATTGCACAAACCTAAAGTAACAAGCATTAAATATGTCTTCGGAATAGCTGTATTACGGGGGAATCAAAAAAAGATGGCAGGAGAATAAAAAATATTCTCACTCTTGCTGGCTTCCTAACAATTGATCTAAAATCACTTATCCAAGTTCTTGTGGAAAGCAGAAAAATGGACGTCAAAAAAAGTTTTGGTTTTTTAGCCAAAAGCTTTGCCAATGTAAAAACAATTTCTACTTTTGCACGCACGAAAAAACAACGCGTTTTTTGAAATTGTGATAAAGTTAAAATGAATTCGCTGAGAGGCGAGATGAAATTTGGCAGCTTTACCATATTCAGGAGAGATGGGTGAGTGGCTGAAACCAGCAGTTTGCTAAACTGCCGTACGGGTAACCGTACCGGGGGTTCGAATCCCCCTCTCTCCGCGACAAATAAATTCGGGATGTAGCGCAGTCCGGTTAGCGCACCTGCTTTGGGAGCAGGGGGTCCCAGGTTCGAATCCTGGTATCCCGACCACTGAAAAAGAAGGAGTTAGACGAAAGTTTAACTCCTTTTTTTGTTTGTCCGGGTACAACAAAATCACTTGATAAAAACCACCAAAAGTTACCAGATACACAGAGGCATTCTATGTTATTCAACATTTCGAAAGCCAAATGCAGCCAAATGAGTGCAAAAAATACGCCATCACGGATTTCCATTTGATCGTATGTTCCAGATTCTTTACTTTTAATCCACTAAATATCAATGCTGATGAAAGAAGAAAATAGTGTTGATGTTTAATGGAATCTGTAACAAGAACGGCTCGTATGAAAATAATAATCAAAAAATCAGGACTGCTTATTTTTCGATTCAACCGGAAGCTCCGTTGGCTCTTTAATATTCGAATATTAAGCAACCACAACACAACCATCCTTTCTATCCTGTTGGTTTGTTTTACAATCCTGCTATTTGGCTTCTGGGGCATGAGATTTTCACTCATCGTACGATCCTCTATTCTGCCATTAGCACAACAGGATAAGGATGTTGCCAGAAGTTGCCCGGCAACTGCATATTCTTAAAACCATCAAATTGAAATATGATATTAACACCGACAAATTGGAACAACTTCAGGAGGATCATAAACAGAAATTGGGAAAGAGTGTAGTTATCCCGCATTGGCTTTATGGGTGCTTGCTGAGATAATGTTTGCGCTAATTATTCAACGTATTATTTTTCTATACTATTAGTTATAATAGACAGAAATTTAAATAAACTCGAAGTGATTTAATTCTAGATTCTATAACCTCATGATCTCTTTAAAATTAACGTTGTTTGTCAATTCTATCTTCTATTTACTTCAAAAAAATCACGATACAACCATTCTGCAATTGTATCTATCACCTCTTCCACATTCTCATCATTAATCTCATACAATTCGTTCATAACAATGGCGTCAAATAATGAGTCCCAAATCTGTTCTTTTTTCATGTTTCAATTCTCTCAGTTTAATTTTTGCGACAAGGAATACTGCTCCGGGAGCATCAGATGAATATATTTCATTTAGATGTAGTGTAATTAGAAAATGCTTTACAAGAATTCTTTCGATTTAAAGCCAGCTGAACGAACATCACTTCTTTCTTAAACAACAGCACCATGCCAACGCCGGCAATAACTCCAAAACCTCCAATTAACTGGTGAGTGTAAAGATGTTCGCTAAGAAAAACTACGCCTCCAATAATTGCGATTATCGGGTTTAGGTTGTTATAAATACTTACCGAGCTTGTAGGCACAAATGTTAAAGCATAGTTGGTAAGAAACGAAGTAACCACTGACGATAAGGTTCCCAGATACAATGCTGAAAGCAAGAATGAAGGTTTTTGAAAAGACTCAAAAAATGTATTTAAATCGTCGTTTATAAGATGTCTGGTAATCGCTAATGTGTTGAATGCGATAAAAGCAATGCTAACCATTATTGCTGTCAGGCTTGACGAATCATAAAACTGCACAAGTCTTTTTCCAATCATGTAATAACCAACTGTGCATAGCACGGAAAGAATGAGGAATAGGTTCCCTAACCAGCTTTGATTTTGCACACCGCCCCTATAAAGAAAAATATACAACAAACCAAGAAACGACATGGCAACTCCAAATTTCTGCATTAAAGTGGTTTTTTCCTTTAAAAATAGCGCTCCTGCAATGATGGTGAAAGTGGGCGACAGAGCAAATATAATTCCTGCTTGCGAGGCAGTGGAAGATTCCATTCCAATCGTTTGAAAACCAAAAAACAGAATGGGGTAAAAAAGAGAGACAGATAAGATGCTGATCCAATCTTTTGAATGTATTTTGGGAAATTTTATTCTCCCAAACATGCCAAGAATCAGAATCATAAAAAATGCAATAGTGAATCGATGTGCCAGCAAATCATAGGCATCTGCTTCTCGTAACCCGATTTTTACAAAAATAAACGATAAGCCTACGATCAGGGTAACAATTCCCAAACCTAAATTAGCCAGAACCTTTTGATTTTTTATTTTGTTTGTTGTTTTCATCATCAATCACTTTAATAGTTAATTCTTAAAAAAAGTCCATGGTTGGTTAACGTTCTTTGGTTGTAGTTAAACTGGTCGAAATTACTTGCCAATCCGTATGTCAACTGTTTGTTTTTTATCCCCATCCGAAATTGTTGAATACCGCGGGTAATGCCTTTTGTATTGACGTTTAATGAGAGCGATGCATTCAGGAAGGCGTTTATACTATCACTAATCTTTGGAACATACTGCATAGTTGCAAAACTCTCAGATGTCCAGCTTTTCTGATAGGTCGCACCAGTTCTCAGCAAGTAAGAAAAGGTATTGTACTTTTTAACGTATTGAACAGAAAATGTAGTATATACACCCGGATTTTTTAGCCCCACAGCCAGGTTTGAGAACCAATTATCTACCAAATTGTATGATATGGTATTACGAATATTGTATAGATTCGCCTTTGTGCTATAGTCGCTATCGAGATAAGCGAAATTCGAAAAGTGTAGTTTATCAGTAATCATAGCACCGATGATATGTTGATAATTGTTTGAACGATTACCCATTAAATTCTCCGGACTGAATTGAAGTTGAGATTCTTCACCGGCATAAGCACAGATTGATAACAGAATTGTGAATATGATCAGCGTAAATTGTGCAACGTAATTTGTAAATGTATTTCTCATGATTTCTAGTTTGAAGATTATCAGGATGACGGAGAAACTGCGGGGATCGATTTAATCCCTTTTACCAATAAATAGAGACATAGCGAAAGCTCTGAAATTAATGCGATTGTCATAACCAGAAGTTCGCTTGAGGATGCAAATTCAGGGAACAGGAAGTTAACAGAACTATCAATTATGTAGCTGATTCCTGCTGCTGACACAAATAACCCGAGCCATTTGGGAAAGTATATCGATTTGTAAATCAGATAGCCGAAAATTATACAGCTAACGCCAAAGAATACGCCGCTAATAAGGTATCCATATGAGTATGCATTCAGAAAAAGCAAAATCAGTGTATTAAGCTGCTCGGAAGAAAAACCGGAGAATGATCCGGTGTCTCCCAATATCAACAGTGGCATGTAATAATTTAATAGATTTAAACCGATAACAGTTGCCTGAGCCAGGCGGAAAAAAGCTGCCAGCAAAGCCAGTCCTTGATTCACGGATTTCAGCAACAGATAGAAAAGTAGTGCCACTGTTACATCGGCTATTACCATAATTAGATCGCTGAAAAAGCCAATTCGGAATAAAAATGTATTACCGGCAATATTCTCGGTTGTTGCTGTAGCGTCGCCGGGGACAATGATTCCGGAGCGAACAAATAATTCACTGAACAAGCCAGTGAGAATAATGACGAGGTACAACACACCGGCAATGCGAGCATTGGTTTTTATTTTTTCAATTGTTGTTTTCATGGCTTCAATATTTCTAAATTACTCAGAAATAACTATTGTATCCCGGCTAACGGTAAACGCTCCAAAGTAGCCGAGTGCATCACCCGATAGATTGGTAATAGGATTGGCCGGATTGGCGTTCCCGATCATTCCGCTCTCGAAAAGGCTTGCCAGTGTGCGATAGTATTCGTAAGTTGATTCAGCCAGTGTTTGCAACTCAACCACCACCGTATCGTTAGGAAGAAACTGTTCTTCGTCCCAGCGCAGTGTAATATTGTTACCATCAACATAAGCATCGTCGTAAACAATGAGGGCATCATTCGTTTCCTCCAGATCATTGATACCAGAAACTTTCAATCGATAGAAATTTTTAATTCCAGGCGGATCATTGAAGTGGCAATTTACAAGATAACCTCCCGAGAACTCCAGATAAGAAGGCGTTGGCTCAACAGATAATGAATCGATGAAAACCTTGTAAGGCATTTCAACTTCGGCAGTATATTCTTCAGCTTCAACCATAACAGTTAATGCATATTCATTGCCTTCAATGCCGGGAAAGTATGCGGAGTAAATTCCAGGGGCAGTTTCATTTAATTGGCGCATCTCACCCTGGCTATCGGAAACAATGATAGCGGCTCCCGAAACGTTGGGGTAAACTCCAGTCTCAAAATAGTCCACGGATTTAGTGAGTTTGATCCGTAGAGTCTCGTTTATATCGGTAACGGCACCATCGATGACAAGCTTTGGATCAATCGAATCAAGTTCGATATCAATAATATTCCGACAAGAGGAAAACAGGGCCACAATGCCCGATAGTATTATGAATGTTTTTATTGTTTTCATGGTATTAAAATTTAAAATTGTAGGTTACTGATGGAATCATTTGAAACAGCGCTAAGCGCTCGGCTTCGGTTTGTGTAGGATTGTTTTCATTTTCCTGGAAAGTGATAGAAAACGCATTTTTTCTTCCGTAAGCGTTGTAAAGAGAAAAACTCCAGCTCGATTCAAAACGCTTTTTCTTTTTCGGAGTGTAAGTAGCTCCAAGATCAAGGCGGTGATAATCGGGCATGCGATAGGCATTGCGCGAAGTGTAAACCGGCACAGTAAATCCGTCAACCGAATATTTTCCACTGGGGAAGGTTACGGCATTTCCGGTATTAAAAACCCAGTTGGCCGACAAGTTCCATTTTTCATTTAGCTGGTACATTCCTACTACCGAAATATCGTGTGTGCGGTCCTGTTTGGCAGGAAACCATCTGCCGTTTTCAATTTCATCCATCGATTTTTCGGTTTTCGATAACGTATAGCCCACCCAGCCGGTTAATCTTCCAGTTCTCTTTTTCAAGTAAAGTTCAAGCCCGTAAGCTCTTCCTTTGCCAAAAACCAACTGCGATTCAACATCCTGGTTTAAAAGGATTTCGGCACCATTCTGATAATCAATCTGGTTATAAAGGTCTTTGTGATACACTTCCACCGAGGTTTCGAACATATTGTTTTTGAAATTCCGGAAGTAGCCGACTGCAATTTGATCCGCAACCTGTGGCTTTACATTTTTGCTGCTTGGTATCCAAACATCGGTTGGAAGGGAAGCTGATGAGTTTGAGAGTAGGTGAACATATTGGGCATTTCTCGCATACGAAAATTTGAGCGAACTATTCCGGTTCAAAATGACATTAAAAGTCATCCGGGGCTCGATCTCTTTATATTTCTGAATAACCTCGCCATCTGCAAAAGCTTCACTATTTACTCTTTCATCTTGCTCGTTGTAAGTATAAACCGTGTCGGGACCAACCGCCATATATCCGGAGTAACGCAAGCCGTAATTCACACTAAAATGCTCGGAGATATTCCAGTCGTGCGAGAGGTAAACAGCGCCTTCAAACGACTGCTTTTCGCCCATAAAAACAGAGTTGAAAAAATCATCGTTATCGGCGTTTATTTCGCCCGGTTGGTAAGTGTGGTAAATTGCATTAAAACCAAATTTTATGGTGTGGTTGGTATTGATGTAATATTGAAGATCTTCCTTCCAGTTTAAATCGCGGATACCGGAATTAATGTAAATCATATTATCCGAAAAGTTGTATCCGAATCCATAATCGTAGTTGCTATAAATTAACGAGCTGTTTAAAAATAGCTGATTGTTGAAGATATGATTCCAGCGAAAAGTCGCCGTTTTATTTCCCCATTTCAGTGCAAACAAATCATCGATATTAAATACATCGCGCCCCAGGTATCCCGACAGATAAATCCTGTTGTTATCATTGATTTTGTAGTTTGCTTTGGCATTCAAATCATAGAAATAAAGGTCGGTTTCTTTTTGTGCTTTATCTCGCGAGAAAATCAGAAACATGTCGGCATAGCTTCGTCGCCCGGAGATGATAAACGAACCTTTGTCTTTTACAATTGGCGACTCAATTGTTAAGCGCGAAGCTAAAAGTCCCAGGCCACCCGAGGCACTAAACTTTTTAGCGTTGCCCTCATTCATTTGAATATCGAGAATTGAGGACAATCTACCTCCATAAATCGCGGGAGCATTTCCTTTATACAATTTCATATCTTTTATGGCATCGGAATTAAAAACCGAAAAGAATCCCATTAAATGGGAAGCGCTGTAAATCGGTGCTTCGTCAAGGATAATCAGGTTTTGGTCTATTCCGCCACCACGCACATAAAATCCCGTGGTTCCTTCTGTTCCTGAACTTACTCCGGGCAAAAGTTGAATGGTTTTCAGAATATCCTGTTCGCCCAATATTACAGGAATAATCCTGGTTTCTCGTGGCGACAATTTTGTAACACCCATTTCAGCAACCCTGATATTTTTATCCTCCGCTTCGCTGCGAACGACAATTTCCTCCATTTCGGCCGATGACGGTTGAAGTTCGATATTCTTTACATTGCTTTCTGATAAACTGAGCGGAAGTAAATTCTGTTGGTAACCGATGTACGAATAACGAATAGTGTAATTTCCTTTTGGGATTGTAAGTGAGTAGAAACCATAGGCATTGGTTGCCGTTCCGGTTTTAAGTTCTTCTACATAAATGGTGGATCCGATAAGGCCTTCGCCTGTTTCGGCACTTCGCACATGACCGCTGATGGTGACATTTTCGTCGGCTAAGACTGACGAAATTGTCAAGAAGATCATCAGCAACGTAAGTACGATTTTGTTTCTTGTTTTCGAATTGTTTTTCATCTTGTTTAATTATTTCTGTTTTCATTGTTGCTTCCGATAGCTCCGAGGTGTGTGAATTTGAAGCCTTTTGAATATTTTAATCCGTATCCGAAGAGTCTATCAAACGAACTGTGTCCAAATAAAATGGCACCGGCAAAAGCCAGTTCCTTAATAGAAGTTGCATATCCAGTTACCCCGATTAATACAGCTAAAAATTTGTAATGGAAGATGTTGTATATAACAGCGCCTGTTTTTCTCCCGAGTATGTAGCCAAGCATGCTGATGTCAGGGGTAAACAAAAAAAGTGTAAACACCCACCAATCGTATCCAAGAAGTAAACTCACATAGAATGAGAGGTACAACATGCTGATTTCCTCAATTTTCAGAAAAAGCTTCATCTTTTTGATTTTAAATAATTTAGAACCAAAATTAGGGTACTGAAATATGGAGTTCGACGTTTTTAAGGAAGTCGGACGTTCGGCTTTCGAAAGTCAGACCATCTTGATTTATGGAATTTAGGACACAGTCTCTAAAAGTTGGGATTATACTACATATTGTTTAAATGCTGACTGGATCAACTATAATAACAACATTTCCTTTTTTATGTCCTGAAGCTATGTAACGGTGTGCTTCGGCAACTTTCTCTAGTGGATATTGCCGGTCGATAACTGTTTTTAAATGTCCTCCCCTAAAAATATGTACAAGCCGTGTAAAAAGAGAGTGAAGTTCAGCTTCAGTGCGTAAACCTGTCGCGGCAAATTTAGCTTTCTTTTTCGCGAATACTGATGTCCATAGCATTTGCAACAGCAATGAGGATTTTAATACCGGCGACACGTATTGTCCTGATTCTGTTAGAATATTTTTACTTTTTGCATACGAGCTTTTCCCAACCGTATCAAAAACAAGGTCGTATTTTATATGGCCTCTGCTGAAATCCTCTTTGTTATAATCAATAACATGATCGGCTCCCAGCGATTTTACCAAACCTACATTTCGCGTACTGCAAACACCGGTTACCTCTGCCCCCACAAACTTTGCAATTTGTACCGCTGCAGTTCCCAGACTTCCCGAGGCGCCGTTAATCAATACTTTATGGTTTGGCTCAACTTGTGCAATCTCTTTGAGAAAATTCAGGGAGGTTACATGCCCGTCGCCATAGGTTGCTGCTTCGGCATAGGTCATATTATCGGGCATCGGCAGAATTACACCGTCCTCAGGTACTGCAACATATTCGGCATTGGTACTCATTCCTAAAGTCGTCTCACCAAACACCCGCGTTCCAAGAATAAATTTTTTGGTATTTAATCCTGTTTCAACTATATAACCGGCAAAGCCTGTACCGGGGATTTGATGTTTTGGCTTTCGTAATCCGGTCATTAATCGCCCAAAATATGGCTTCCCTGATCGCATCATTCCATCGGCAGTTGTTGCCGAAGTGGCTATTACTTTTACCAGCACTTCATTCTCTTTAGGACTGGGCTTGGGCATGCTTTTAATTTGGAGTACTTCGGGGCCTCCATAACCGCTTACTACAATTGCTTTCATTTCTTTCATGACATCTGTTTTGTTGTTCTAATTTCTGTTGAATTGAAATCATGAAGCAAAAGTAGAACAGGTAGTAACGTCATTCGTTCGGGAAAACAATACAGAAGTTCGGAATTATAATTGCGGGCTTAAAAGTTGGGGGCAAACACGGCAGTCAGCTAAAGAAAAATATACGAATACGGCTCCTCAGAAGAAAAACACTTACAGAGGTTAACTGATTACCCTCGGCATCCATTCGTGCGCAGGAATTTTTACGTTTTTAATACGGCAGAAGCTTTATCAAAACCAACCGTTTCGCGGTAATATTGCGGAGACACTTCGGCATTTTTTTTGAAAAACCGGCTAAAATAATACTCATCGTTATAACCTAAATAGTAAGCAATTTCCTTAACTGTTTTATTGGTGAGGTACAATTCTCTTTTGGCTTCAATAATAATCCGTTCAGCAATTAGGTCGCTTAAAGTTTTATTGAAATGAGTTTTGGTAAGCCGGGTCAATGCTTTTGGTGTTATGGCCAAAAGATCGGCATAATCGCTGACACTATGTTTTGTTTTGTAGTGCATTTCAATAGCATTTTTCAGGTTTTGCAGGATAAATGGCTCTTCCTCTTTTACTGTGGCTTGTTGGGCATCCGTTTGCTGTTCTGTTTTTAATCTCGACGCAGTGATCAGAAATATCTTCAGGTACGAAATCAGCAATTCATACTGTGCCAGCGCCGCATTTTGCATTTCAGCTTTAAACTGTTCGATCACCATCTCAAAATTTGCAGCAGCTTTTTTATCGATATAAACAAATGGCGGATTGTAAATATTATTGAACAAAACACCATGGCATGCAACTTCTTTGTGGTGCTTATGAATACAGAAAAAATCGGGATGAAAATTGATAACCCAGCCCCTGATTTCCCCTTCAAGATTAAGCATAAAAGGTTGGTAAGGCGAAAAAGAAAGCAGAACATTCTCCCGAAAATTATATTCCGAGAAATCAGCTTTTACGTTACCCGTTCCTCTTTCCAACCAAATCATTGAATAGTGGTTCAATCGTTGAATATCATCAAACGGATTATTCTTTTCAAAGCGAAACACTTTGAAAGCCTGGTTACCGGTTTGCGGATCAATAAGTGTGAAATCGTTATTCTGTATCATAAGCATGAAATTAGGTCAACGTCCTATCTTTTTCATCAATCATTAAGTCGTTAATACTTGCGAAACGTTTTTGCATCAATCCTTTTTCGTCAAATTCCCAAAGCTCGTTTCCATAGGCGCGGTACCATTGGTCGTTCGCATCCTGAAATTCATATTCGAATTTTACTGCAATTCTGTTCTCTCTAAAACCCCAAAGTTCTTTCTTTAGTTTATAATTTTTTTCTCTTTCCCATTTGCCGGTTAAAAATTCTACAATCTCTTCCCTCCCGTTTATAAACTGAGTCCGGTTTCGCCATTCTGAATCAATGGTATACGCTTGAGCAACTTTTACCGGGTCTTTGCTATTCCAGGCATCTTCTGCTTTTTGCACTTTTTCAAGGGCAGTTTCCATTGTAAATGGCGGCAGTGGATATCTTTTTTCTTCGTTATTCATTTTGTTTTTAGTTTAGAGAAAGGAGAAAACAGACCTCTGCTATTTCTCCTTTCCTGCGTTGTAAATTAAAGAACTGATGCAATGGGGAAATCTACCGGAATTTTGGTAAGATTATGTAAATAATTCATGGCGGTTTTATCGCTAATTTGCAGAATCAGGTCTACTAAATTTTCTTTGGTATAACCATGTTCGAAAAAGTCTTCAACATTAGCGCTATTTACATTCCCTCTGTTTTCGGTTAAATCTGCTGCCAATTTCACCAGGGCATTAATTTTTGCATTTTCGCTTTTCGCACGACGAATATCCAATAGCTGCTCGTCGGTGAAACCATTCATTTTCCCCAATACCGTGTGTGCACTCAGGCAATAAACGCAACCGTTCACCTGGCTAACAACAAGGTTTACAGCTTCTTTCTCTTTGTTTGATAATGATGTTTTGGCATTTTGAAAATCCAAATAACGCTTTAAACCATTATCAGAATAAGCGATTGTTGCATACAGGTTTGGGACAAAACCTAAAGCTTTGTTTAAAGCATCAAAAATCTCCTGGTTTGTTGCAGATACTTCTTCTCGTGTTGGGACATTAAATTCTGTTTTTACTAAATTTTCCATTTTTAATTGTTCTTATGTTCTGTGTCATTATCGACAGTACAAAGATGCAGGGTATTCTACCGCTGTAAAATGGACAAACTTCGTAGGTGGATGGACAATTTTCTCCTTTGATTTTTTTGCTCGTATTATTTAAGCATTCTGCTTAAGAAACTCTTTGGGGGTCATTCCGGTTTCTTTTTTGAAATAGGTATTAAACACGGTTTTCGAGTTAAAACCACTTTCGTAAGCCAACCCGATTAATGAAATGTGACTGTTTTTGGGATCGATTGCCAGTTGCTTAAAGTATTCAATTCGGTAATAATTAATGAATTCATTAAAGTTCTTCTCTATCCGTTCGTTTAAAAGCCACGAAAGTTTGTTCGGATGAATTTCAACCTGGTCGGCCAGCAAACGAAGCGATAGATTTGGAATTAAGAACGGCTGTTCTTCCGTTACAAACTTTGTTAATTTATTGCTAAAAGCTTCTACTGTTGCGGCATCCAGCAGAGGAGCTTTCGCATTTGCGGTACTAGCTATAACCGGTTGATGTCCGTAAAGCCTGTTTTTATATTCTCCGTAGCGAGGATAATCTTTTAGAGAATTGGCAAGCGGATCGGTATAATTTAGTAACAGCACCGACGATTTTAGTTTGATCGTTTCTTTCAACCAGTTAAATGCCTTGTCAGTTTCGTTCAAATTTGCATAAGCCAGATACAAATAGGAATGTGCCTGAAATGATTTGGGATTCTGTGCCGCTTCGTATAACTTGTTGAAATATTCTTCGGATTTTACAGTATCTTTTTTGAGGATGTAAGCCAGGTTCAAAATTCCCAAACGTTCATCATGAACCACAATTTCATTTGGCATATTTTCAAGAAAGGAAATGGTTTCGTTGTATTGTCCCAGTTTTAAAAGACAATAACTACGAACAATGTATGCCGGAATATTTTGCGGATTGTTCTTCAGTGCTTCATCAAATAAGGATAAGGCTTCTGAAAAGTTCTCAGCTCGGTACTGATAATACGCGCGATAAAACAGGGTTTCCTGCGAAAGCGGATCAATACTGTGTGCCACTTCCAAATATTCTTTAGCTTTTGCCGTATCACCGGATATTAAATACAACAACGATATAAATTGTTGCGCCTCGGGATAGTTATGTTTTAATTCAATTGATTTCAACCCGTGTTTAAGTGCTTCCTGGAAATTAGCTTCATAAAAAAACGAATAATTAGCCAGTAAATAATGCACTCCGGCATTGCCAGGATTTAAAGCATAAGCTTTGTCCATGTTTTCCCGTGACTTTTGCCATGCTTCTTCAGCGGGCATCAGTTCGGTAACTGCAAAAAAGCTGTAAGCATCAGCCAGACCAACATACGAATCGGTATGGATTGGATCGAGCTTGATGGCCATTTCGTAGAAATCGATAGCTTTCCCGGCATCCTCAGGATTCCACTTATTAAAGTGATACCTGCCTTTCAAAAAATATTCGTAAGCTTCTATATTCGCTGTTTTAGTTTCAATCAGGTGATCCTGAATGTCGAGGTGCCCGTATTGTTCGCGTAACTTATCAGCAATCAACAGACTTATCTCATCCTGGATTTCGAAAATATTATCCAGCATACGGTCCCATGATTCCGACCAAAAATGAAAGTCTTCTTCTGCATGAATCAACTGTGCCGTAATACGAATGGTATTGGCTGCCAGCCTGACGCTTCCTTCCAAAATAGTTGTCACATTCAACTCCCTGGCAATCTGTCCGATTGGGATGTTTTTGTTTTTAAAGAAGAATGAAGAAGTTCGGGAGGTGACTTTTAATTGTGAAATACGGGCAAGCGCATTAATAATTTCTTCGGTAATCCCATCACTGAAATATTCCATTTCTTCACTTCCGCTCATGTTTACAAACGGAAGTACAGCTATCGTTTTTTCTCTTGAGGGTTTTTCCTTCATTTGCTAAAAAATAAAAGATCCATATTCTAAACATGTTGTTCTACCAATTTTTGTTTCCTGTATTCGCTGGGTGTTACACCTGTAAATTTTTTAAATGCGGTATTAAACGACGACTTTGAATTAAATCCGCAATCCATTGCAATTCCTAACAGAGAATAAGAATCTGATTCAGGGTCTTCAATTCTTGCTTTAATTTCTTCAATACGATGCCGGTTTATAAAGTCGAAAAAAGATTCATTGTAAAGCCGACTTATTAATTCGGATAACTGGTAGGCCTGTATGTTTATTTTTTTGCTTAATTCAGCTAAAGATAGTTCATTCTCTATAAAGACTTTCTCTTTTTCGATGGCAGTTGCCAGCCTCACTCCATACTCTTCCAATTGTTCCTGAGTGAGTACAAAAACGTTCCTTCCTTTAACTTTAGAGGACGTATCAATTGGATTACCTGCTTTATCCTCCAATTTCGAAGCTCCCATTTCCTGAATGTTCTTTTTGTTCCACGTAGAATATGCAAGTGCAAAAATGATGATGCCGATAACCAGCCCAATTATATTATTCGATAAGCTAAAACTGTAGGATAGGAAATAGCCAAAAACAAATGAAACACAGGCTACAACAAGTGCAAACAAAAAGAAATAAAGAATATTCTTCGCCTGATTCAATGAAATCTTCTCGATATCTGAAAAATTGTCTTTGATCTTTTTCTGATATTTTTTTACCGCCAGTAGACTCAGTATTATATAAATTGAAATGTGAACCACGCGCAACAATTGCATTAACAATCCCTCCAAAGGAACATGATCATTTAAAAAGATATACTCGGCCCATTCAATTTTTTCTTCACCGCTTTTTATGTACAAAGGAATAAATGAAATAATGTAAATCAGAAATGGCAATCCGTGTAATAAATAGTATTGTGGTAAACGGTTACGAGTGAGCACAAAAATATAGATAAAGAGAAGCGGTCCGTAAAGCAAAAACATTGGATCGGCAACATTGGTAAAATGCGGGAAGGTTTTATAAAATCCCGACATCCCATAAATGCCACCCAAAAGACTTAGTGAAAGTACAAAAGTAAGCAGTCCTAAAACAACAGATTTTGTTTCTTTCAGCCGATTGTGAGCAATAATATAAGTTAAGAACAGACCTTGAATGGCAGCCGCAAAATTTAATAATACCAGAAGTTGCATTTTGATATATCTTTTTTCCCTGGATATATCAATTGTAAACATGAGTGCGAATAAAAAGTTTATTTCTTACCTTAAACTTACGCTTCTACTTTCCTGTTTTTTAGTACTACAATCGTTACAATGTAAAGGAAAACAATGGCAAAAGGTATAGCCACAAAGCGGTGTTCAGGTGAAAGGTACCAAAGGACAAGCACAACGACAGTACGCACGAGCGCATGAAAAATCCCAACCCAATGCCGAATCATCCACGAAAAAGGCAACCACATTAATCCGGTTAAAATCCCGATGGTCATGGGCAACGAAGAATAGTCGATAATAAAAAAAGGGATGGCAATGGCATACACCAAAACCGCCTGCCCTACTGTAAAGAAAAAAAGCCGGTCGAATTCGTTTTTGGGTTTGTTTTTATCCAGAAAATTTTCGCCCGTAAATCGTGAAATAAAAAGAGCCAGATAAACAATACTTCCTGTTGAAATAAAAAGTACCCAAACTAGAATTGTTGGTGGCAGCATTATTCCTGAAATTCCGGCAACCAGCCAGGCAATTAAACCAGCTATCGGAGTCGCTAAAAATTTTCGTTTTGAAAATTCGCTTCTTTGTTCGTCAAGTGTTCTTATTTGCTGTTCCATTTGTCAGTTTTTACCTTAAATGAATAAATACCTATACCAATTTTATTATAGCATTGATTTGTTACAATATGTAGCTTTTTCAAAATCCCGGATATTGATTGAAATGACCGGAACATCCGGGAACATAATTTTTAACCCGGAAATAATTGCTGATGATAATTCGCGTTTTTGCTCTGTTGTTCGTCCTTCCATAATGTTGCCAAAAATGTGAATGAAATCATCAGATGAAGTTCCGGATAAATAATACCGAAAAGGATGAATTCGAACTTTTATATCGTTTTTCACAAACAGGCCGGTTGATGCTGCTTTATGATAAACTTCCTCCATGATTTCTATGGGATCTTTTTGTTTTACAATGTTCTCTGAACAATCGATTATGAAGTGTGGCATATCTGTATTTTTATGATTTTGTATGTAATATTTTTAATTCTTCATTTCTAAATTCCACAGAATATCCCTTCCCTTTATTTTCAATAATTGCGTCAAAAGGTTCTGGTGTTATTTTTAATGTGGTAGGGAACCAAATTTCTTTCAATTTGTAATTGGCCATAACGAAAATTCCTTCTTGAGAACCGTTTGTTCCGAATCGCTTTATATCACCTTTCCAAAATTCTGTACCTAATTCAGCCTGAAGTTGCTTGTTTATTTGCTGAATATCGTTTGCAGCTATCCCAATTTCATTTATTCCCAAAACTGCCGAAACATCGAATTCTTCTTCAATGTTGTTATTCAAATCATACCTGACAATAAATTCGGCAACACTTCCACTTGCATCGTAGAAATAGAATGAATCGGCATTCCAACTTTCAAAATTTTGAATTTTACGGCCATTTTCAATAGCTATTACCGCAATTCTTTTTCCCAACCATTCCAGCGCTTCTTTTAATTTATTTGAAGGAATAAGGAAACAATAATGATATTTGTGTTCTATTTCAGATTTTTCAAATGTTAATTCACTCCATCCGATTTTTAAAGAGAAGGAATCAGAACTTTCGTCAATAATCTGAAATCCAAAAATATCCGAGTAGAATCTTTTTTCTAATTCAAGTTTATTGGTATAGAGCTTTAATTTTCTAAACTTCATATTAAGTCCGTTTTCTTTGAAACAAAAGTAAGAGCAATTTTCTGCCTAAGCGTTCTGAATTATAATTCTGCACAACAATGTTCTGTTCACCACTCCCTGCTACTCCCCTGGTGCCAAAATTTTCCGGTTTCACTTTTGGACATTAAGTCCATTAGTTCATCGGCAACTTCTTCGCTGGTCCTGTCGGCATTTGCTCCACCCATGTCGGTTTTAACCCATCCCGGATCGAATGCTGAAACTGTTATGCCGGCTGATTTCAATCGTTCAGAAAGTAATTTGGTATACATATTCAACGCTGCTTTCGACATTTTATAATGAGGATTAAAAGCATCAAAATTCTTCTCACTAAACGATCCCCAACCGGAAGAAATATTAATGATATGTGCATTTTTAGTTAAATGAGGAATTAATAATTCTGTAAGTTGCATGGTACCAAACAGATTAACGCTGAATGTTTGTTCCAGTTTTTTAAGGTCAATTTTTGGATCACCATTTGAATCCACTAATATTCCCGCATTGTTAAACAGGTAATCTATTTTCAGGTGCTGAACATTACCGACAAACTTCTTAATTGATTTTTCATCGTTTAAATTCAGTCGATAACATTCAAAGTTATTAGCCTTAATCGGATGTTTTCCGGAAGTAGAACTCCCAATTATTTTGAAGTCCTTACGATGAATCAGAACTTTGGTCAGAGCCAAACCAATTCCACGACTACTCCCGGTAATAATAGCATGTTTCATTACGAACGATTTTAAGAATTCACCTATTTAAACAGCCACAGGAACGGCTTGTTTAACTTCTTCAAACAACTGATCCATTGGCTTTCTTACTTTTGGTGTGTGGCGCAAATTGTCGCCTTCCACCCGGTATCCAACAGATGCAATTACACAGGCATTTAATCCTTTTTCTTTCAAGCCCAAAATTTCATTGTATTTATCAGTTTCAAAACCTTCCATCGGGCAAGCATCAATTTTTAACTCGGCACAAGCCATCAATAGTGTACTCAGCGCCAAATATGGCTGCCGTTCCAGCCAATTGGTTTGTTGCGCTTTCGTCTTCTCATTCAATTTCGAGGAAATAAAATCGCCATATCCTTGTAAATTGTCATAATTGATATTCCGGGTTTTGGCTGTAAGATGAATAAATGCATTAATGTCTTCCGTTTTAACTTCGCTGTAATTACAAAACACAAATAAATGCGATGCATCAGTTATCTGGTTCTGGTTCCATGATACTGGTTTTAGTTCCTTTCTAATTTCCTGATCTTCGATAATAAGTACTTTATAGAACTGCAGACCGTAAGAAGACACTGAAAGTTGGATCGCTCGTTTTAACTTTTCTAAATCATCTGTACTTACTTTTTTTTCGGGATCGAAATTTTTGGTGGCATAACGCCATTCTAAATTTTTTAATAATTCCATTTTCTTATTCTTTAAATTGACAATTATTCAATTTGAATTAGGGATTAAATTGCTTACTTGCTGATGTTTTCCAACAATTCTGGTGTGTTGCCTGAAAAATCTATCCAGGGATTCTTTCCCATCCATTTATCTAATTCTACACCCGGATCTTCATAACGCATTACAAATTTTTCAGGGCCATGAGCAAATGCCACTACCAAACCGTATTCAGCATCAAAGAAACCTCCATGTGGGCCTAGTCCCGGGTAACTTATTCTCCAGCCTAAACCATCAATCGCCACATGACCTAAGGTTAGTTTTCCAACCACATTATCCGGCAATACAAAAAACCATGTCCACGGACCTCCTGAAACGATTGTCATTACTTCATCGATACCCGTTCCATCATCTGCACTATTTACGTGTAGTTTTCCAAATTTATCCTGAAGAAACACCGTTACTTCTGGCGATAATACTTTCATATCATATACTTTAGGATATGGAGCCATGTTGTCTTCACCGGTAGTTAAAGAGCCTCCATCTTCTGCAGCTGGTTCTCTTCCTGCTTTTTCTATCTGATTAAGTAAAGCATCCCGGTCTAAATGAAAAACAGCGATCAAATTCTTAGCCTCTTCCTTATTTAACGCTCTTGTTTTTGATGTCTCAAGAATTGGCTTTGCCTTTTCTGGTAGTTCTACAGTGCTGACTCGTACACCAACTGAACGCAATACAGCATTAATATCAACTAAACCTACGGCATCTTTTCTACCATCGCTAAATGATAGTTTGATATTTTCTTTTGTTGTCTTCGGTGTGAATACTTTGGATTCTTCATTTTGATTGTTTTGTTGCGGTAAAACATCTGGTTCAGATTGATCGGCCATCTTGTTCGATACCTCAATCTTGCCTTTTTCAGCCCACTGAGTAATTCCAAATTTTTCATTTTTCTGGGCGAACAGATTTCCAACCGAGATGGAAATAGATAATAGAAGTGTAAAAATTGTTTTCATGATTTCTAATTTTGATGATTAAATTTTTCACCAAAATTATCGTGTCAATCAGTGCTAATCGACAATCTTAAGGAAGTCGGACGTTTTATTTTGGAAAGTCGGACTAAAATTAAAAAATCACTTTGAATAAATTATGAACTAATGGAATTCGCCCCCTCTGCAAAATAACTACATCTTCGAAAGTGTATACGGGATTGAATGGGAGCACTCTCCCTCTACGAATATATACCGAAACCAAGACATAGGAAAATAGATTAATCTAAAACTATTCGTTGCTTAACGCCTTGATTGCTTCGACAAAATCCAACTTTATGAGTTCCCTAAATTTACCTTTTAAGCAAATCGGCTCGAAATCATTATCAGCTGTTCAAAATCGGTAAAGTTTCCGAATATTTCATCCGCATCATGCGAGTACGGACAACGCTCTTCATGCAACAGAATCATTTGAGGGATTGAATAGAAGTCTAACAACTCATGTAAATCCCAAAAGTCCTTTTTTCGTGCTCCACGGCTTACAACATCAATCTTCATTGCCGTAATCTCGTCGAGTGTTGCAAACCTTATATTGTCAATCACCAAAGCGAGGCGAATAAAAGGAACGATATAATACAAATCGAGTTTAAATACAGTCTTCTACTGAATTTCCTATAAAGTATGATTTCCTCATTGCAACCTGACCTTAACGAGAATCAACATATTCGAAATTATTCTTAAGGTGCTTATCTATTACGTCAAAATCAATCTCGTCGTAAGGAGCTTCGGTGAACAAATCAATGTCAACAGATTCACGATGTTCTAACTGCAAACTTAACGCCGTACCTCCAACCAATCGAAATTAAGCGAAAAGTTCTTCAGCCATCAACCATGACAATATCATACGTAGCTGAGGCTCTACAGTGTTGTATTTTAATTGGTTGATCAAATACTCACTGAAGATATTTCTTCATATGGCTTTCCAATACTGAGGAACGGTTTGAGATGTGGGCAAAGATGGCTTTTACTTTCTTTTTCCCATAAAAACACATTGTTTCTGTAATTTCCTGATCATTACCCCGCTCAAAGATGCGCTTTATTACACTGACTTTGCTTTTTTCCCAACCTTTAGTCGCCCAACATCCTACCTATCAACCATATGTTACTTTGAAAACTTTTACTTACTCTATGATTGCTGGCTATTTCAAGAATATAGATTGTTAATTAAGCAAGAACAAACTCCCCAAACAAGCGTTTATTTTTGTTTTGTTCTATTTTGAAATTACATTTGCCCGGCGTTCATTCAAAAATCTGAGACGTAAGATACCCGGTAAAACCGGTTGAACAGGAAATCACGTGAAAGTCGTGAGCTGTCGCGCAACTGTAAAGTCCAACCACAGTTTTTTATCATATCAGCATCTGGTCTGTCCTAACTCTTCCACAGGATGAGAATATTTCTCCTTTTGGGAGAAATGAAGAAAGGCGCCCGGAAGCAGAAAAACGGACAAGCCAGAAAACCTGTCTTATATTTATTGAACGGCAATTGCTTTCGCGGTATGAAGCAGTAGTCTGGAACGAAACACACCTGTTATTTTCAACCAACTATTTTTTTACTCGCAAAGCATTCAGTTTAAGTTTTATTAATTAGTAATTGCTGTATGCTTACACAAGACCTGGAGGGCGCGCATATTGGATTTGCCCGGAAGCCAGAAGAAGAATGCGAAGTCTATTTGAAAGGAGAATTTTCGCAAACGAAGCTCAAACAAGGCGGAGAAACAGAACAACACAAAAGTTGTAGATTTAAATACGAACCGGGGATTGATTTCATTCCTTCCAACCACATTTCGTTTTTAAAATTCAGAAACGAAAAGCCGGTGAATTCCCCTACGACAAACGACCGTTGTTATAATAATGCCAAGAAAAGCTACGGTTACTCACACAAGCTTTATTATCTGAGCATTCGAGGATCTGACTGAATACCTCATCCTCCAACGACAAGCCGGAATAATTATTTCGAGGTCAAAAAAACATCAACATAATTTAATGCAGATTTTATAAAAATCGATACGGGGCACTGTCCTGTATGAAAGACATTTTATCTGGGTACCAGGGGGGTATGAGGCTTTAATTCCAATTACTCCCCTTTAAACAAACAACAATGGGTATAATCAATTTATTTTCAGAAAGTGGAACTCCCTCTACTTTACTATTCCTGAGTCTGGTGGGTATATCTGGCATCCTACTCGGAAAGATCAAAATCTTCAACGTAAAACTGGGTATTGCCGGCGTACTTTTTACCGGGCTTTTAGTCGGGCATTTGGGAGCCCGCTCTCAAGCCGAAACCCTGCACTTTGTTAAGGAATTTGGGTTGATACTTTTTGTGTATTCCATTGGCCTCGACGTAGGCCCCCGTTTTCTTTCATCACTAAAAAGTAACGGGCTAAAACTCAACTTTCTGGCTGTAGGAATTGTAGTGCTGGGTTTTCTTTGCGCCATTGGACTAAAGCTGGCATTTGATATTCCCACACCCGTAATTACAGGGATAATGTGCGGAGCAGTTACCAATACCCCGGGACTGGGAGCCGCCCAGCAAGTTATTCAAGAGCAGCTTTCGAATCCTCAACTTACCGAACTCGCCGGGATGGCCTATGCTGTTGCCTACCCTTTTGGTATCATTGGTATTATCCTGACCATGCTCATCATCCGGGGCTTTTTCAGAATCAAAGTTCAAAAAGAAGCAGAAGATTTTTCAAATAAAGTATCGGGCGTTTCCGGAAAGCTGGAAGCCGTTAACCTAAAAGTAAGCAACCAGGCACTGGAAGGAAAAACAATTGCTTTTCTCCGCGAAACACTTTCGGGCGAATTTGTTTTGTCTAGAATCTTCCGGAACAATGAATTTATTATACCTGAAGAGGACGACACCATTCAAACAGGAGACACTCTTTACGGAGTTTCTACCAAACAAAACTTTAATACGCTCGAGTTAAAAGTCGGGAAGCTTGAAAAGACCGGCGATTTAAACATTACCGGACGTCTGGGAATGCGACACGTGGTTTTTACCAATAAGAAACTGGCAGGAAAAACCATAAAAGAGATTGGAATTTCGAGACGTTTTCCCGTGAACATTACGCGTATTTTCAGATTCGGTAGTGAAATTATGCCCAGCGAAAACGACAGTGTTGAATTTGGCGACACCATTCGCATTGTAGGAAAAAGAAAAGCGCTGGACGAAGTAGCCAAACTACTCGGAAACTCAATGAAAGAACTATCGCACCCCAACATTATCCCCATTCTTATTGGAATTTTTGCCGGAGTTTTGCTCGGTAGTATTCCTTTTGCCATACCGGGATTACCGGCTCCTGCCAAATTGGGTCTGGCAGGCGGACCATTGCTGGTAGCCCTGTTCCTGGGCCATAAGGGTCGAATCGGGAAACTTGATTTTTACATGACTCCCGGAGCCAACCTTTTTATCCGCGAACTCGGCATCATCCTATTCCTGGCTTGTGTTGGGCTTGGGGCCGGAAAACACTTTGTTGAAACCATTATAAACGGCGGCTACATGTGGATGGTATATGGAGTAGCGATTACTGCAATTCCGATATTGATTATCGGCTTTATTGCCCGGTTCCTAAAATTTAACTACCTGTCGATTTGCGGTTTGCTTGCCGGTTCTATGACCGACCCGCCAGCCCTTGAATTTGCAAACTCGCAGGCACCGGTACAGGCCCAGTCAACAGCATACGCCACGGTTTATCCACTGGTTATGTTTCTACGGATTTTACTGGCACAAGCGCTTGTACTTATCTTCTTATAAACCGTTTTTTTTAGACAGAACGATGAATGATGCCACTTACTTTCCCTGCTTACAATCGATCTGCTGATCACCTACTTCCCGCTTTGCAGAGCGGGAAGTGGGTGATTCCAAAAGCTAATTATTCCATTCGAGAACCAATATCATCCTTAACTTTTGACAACTTCGCCTCATGAAATGTAGTTTTATTCTTTTGTCACTGATTTGTTTTTCGATTCTAACTTCCGCCGAAACACCGGTAGGTCATGAGTCAAAAATCGCCAATAATCTTCTGATTCCTTTAAATGATTCGGGATCGGCTTATTCCAAACTATCATTTGCCACACAGTTTTGGGCGCGGCAAACACAACTGAATCCCGGCAGTACAACCATCTCGGGCGACCCAATAGCATCTGAATTCGACTTTGCCCTACGGCGCACCCGTTTTTCGATGTTCAATAAACTGAACAAAAAAACAACTTTTTACACCCAGTTTGGATTTAATAACCTGAATGCCTCCAGTTCAAAACCAACCATTTATTTTCATGATGTCTGGGCTATGTACGACCTGCTTCCAAAGTCATTGAGCCTTGGTTTTGGGCTAAACGGATGGAACGGTATTTCGAGGTTGACCAATGCCAGCTACCAGAAAACCCTGACTCTCGATAACCCGGGATTCAACATCCCGTCGGTGAATCATTCCGATCTGGAAATCCGTCAATTCGGTATTTTTATTAAAGGAACTTTAAACCGGCTAAATTATCGAGCAGTCGTCTCCAAGCCGATGGTCTACAACGGAGTACCAGAACAGCCTGACGCAGAAAAAGGCTACGAATTTCCGTCGACTCAACTGGCATGGAAAGCTTATACAACCTGGAATTTTTGGGAGAGAGAATATTTTCAGACACCTTATGTTCCGATGACCTATTTTGGAGAGAAAAAAATTTGCAATTTGGGGGTAGGATTTGATTTTTATCCCGGATCGGTTGCTGAATTCGACAATAGCGGCGACCGGACTTTGAAAGACCGGATGCTGCTTGGTGCCGACTATTTTATGGAACTCCCTTTTAAAAACAACCAGGCGATTTCGGTTTACAGTGTGATTTACAACTACAATTTTGGGACAAATTATTTGCGTACTTCCGGTACCATGAACCGCTGGTATGAGGGAACAGCCGCAGAAGGCGCCGGAAATGCGGAGTATAAAATCGGTACCGGAAACATCTGGTACAGCACGCTGGGTTATCTTCTCCCCCGGTCTTTTATGGAAAAAGCCGGGCGGCTGCAACTTTTCTGTGCTTACGCATTAAAAGATTTTGAAGCGCTTCCGCAAAAAATATACAACTACGATTTTGGAGCGAATCTGTTTGCAAACGGCCACAAGCTAAAGTTCAGTATGCAATATTCCTTTCGTCCGCTTGCAAAAAACGTCGAAGCCGGAGTTCCTTCCCAACATTTGGGAACGTTTATTTTTCAAACACAAATTGTGATTTAGAACTGAGATTGCGAGACTTTAAGCATTTCAAAACCGCAATTTTGAAAATATAATCTCATAAACAACTGCTGTAAAGACTCAAGTGAAACTAAGTTTGCTACTTCCTCGTGGTTTTTAAAAACGACTTGGGGTTTTCGCCGATGTGTTGGGTGAATAGCCTCGAAAAATAGAACGGGTCTTTATACCCCAGCAGAAAGGCTACTTCTTTAACATTCATCGATTTATTGGTTAACAAACGGATCGCTTCCTGCATTTTCAGCTTGATAAAATAATCAAGCGGCGACGCCCCGGTTTTGTTCCGAAATAATTTGGAAAGATGCGATTCCGACAGGTTTACATGGTGGGCAATGTCACGAATTGTCAAAGTTTCTTTTAGCTTGTCTGCCATAAAAAAAATGGCCCGATCAACCGGATCCGAACTTTTAACACCCTTTGCTGCGCGATAGGTATTAACATAAAAAAAAGAAGCCAGCAAACCGTTCAGGCACAAATTACCATACTCCATATTTTCGTTGATAAACCCCGATTCCATTACTGTCAGTATCTCGTTAAACAAACGAATCCGGTCGTCAGTGCGGGAGTCAGAAGAATGAGGCAATGCGTTTACTTTGCCAAAATAATCTTCGAAAGCGGAGCTTCTTTTTCCGCCAAAATGAAGCCAGTAAATCGACCATGGTGCCTGGGCGGAAGACCAGTAAGAATGCGGCAATTCAGCCGGAATTACAAAAAACGAATTGGGCGAAATCGAAAATACCTGGTTGTTTACGTCTATCGTACCAAAACCGTCGACACAATAAATCAGAATATGCTCGCCAATGCCTTTTTTTCGCTGGCGAAAATGATTTTTGGCATTCGGATAAAAGCCTATATCGCTGAAATACAACTGACCAAGCCTGGCGTTTCTTTTCACATATTCAAGCTGATTTTTTGACAACACCACACTTCGGTCGCCAAAAAACCGGTCTTCTTTGCCCATTTCAGGACTTGTCCCGAACTTATCGTGTGTCATTTCTTTTGCTTTCATCCAACCAAAAATTAAACTGAATCATCCATTCATGAAATCTAACACTTAACTCTATTGTCTTTAAATATCATATAAAATTATTATAAATCTGCAACATAAATCAATTCAGGAGGAATAGTCTTAAATTCCACAATAATCGGATTATACATGGAATAATAAAATTATCCATTGAAGAAAATGCAGCAGATCACTAATTTCGAAATGTCGATTGTCCGGCAATTTTGGAAACATCTCCGCAACAAAAAAGTGAACGAATGAATAAAACCAGCCTGCTTTTACCTTTCTCATTTTCAAAAGAAGGCGAAAAAACCAATCTTATGAATCAGTCAATAAAATATATAATACTTGTAATAACTGTTGCAATCCTCTTCGGGTGTTCCGCCCCAAAGAACCAACCAGCCGAACAGCGCCCGAATGTTCTTCTGATCGTTTCCGACGACCAGGGATATGCCGATTTTTCACCTTTTCAGAACCATTCGCCGGAGGCTTCAACCCCCAACCTGGAACGACTGGCCGAAAGCGGCATGATATTTCCACAGGCTTACACCACTGCTCCCGTTTGCAGCCCGTCGAGAGCCGGTTTAAATACCGGGAAATACCAGTTCCGATGGGACGAAAAAGCCAGCTGGGGGCCGGGCTTGCCCGACACGGTAAAAACCATTGCCGAATACCTGAAAGAAGCCGGCTACACAACGGCCAGGATTGGCAAAAGCGATTTTGGCACCAATTACCACAGGTTCGATGTGCGCGAATACCCACTCAACCACGGTTACGACGAGTTTTTGGGTTTTAGCGCACACGCCCACGATTACTGGCTCTACTCGGAGGAAATAGCCCAACGAACTCCCGACCCGAACGGAACCAGCGCTCACCTGGGCCCACTGATGCACAACAATACTTACAAAAGCTATCCCGAAGGCTACCTCACCGATATTTTCACAGATGAAGCCATTCAGTATCTGAAAACCAAACGGGACCAGCCATTTTTTCTGACACTCGCCTACAACTCGGTTCACCACATTATTCACGAGGTTCCACAAAAATACCTCGACAAATACCAGGTAAAACCTATCCATAATTACGATCCTGACAGCATGGAGACTTTTGGCAATCAAACTCCGGGATCGTATTCTGCTTATTACGAAAAATACACAAGGCTAGGCGCAATACAGGACGAGGATATGCGCAAATACTACCTGGCCAACCTGAATTGTCTTGACGATAACATTGGCCGTGTACTGGATGCGCTGAAAAAGGAAGGACTGGACAAAAACACGCTGATCATCTATATTTCCGATAACGGAGGCTCGCCCATAACCGGTGCACTGAATGCCCCGCTCTCTGCAGGCAAATACTCGTTGTGGGAAGGCGGTATTCGTGTTCCGATGGCCATTTCGTGGCCTGCCAAGGTAAAAGCCGGCAGCACAAATACCGGATATGTTTCCGCTGTTGATATTCTTCCAACCATTGCGAATGCCGCCGGAATTACCTTAAATGATGGAACCATTGATGGCAAAAACCTGCTGGCAAGCGAAACAACTACCGATCGTTTGCTGGTTTGGAAATGGGGAAACACCTGGGCAGCGCGTTTGGGGCCATGGAAACTAACCAATACCAACGAATCGTGGGGAAAAGGACGCCCTTCCAACTACTACCTCAAACCCATTTCCAACGATTTAAGCCTGAAACTTTTTAACCTCGAAGATGATCCCGGGGAACGGATAAACCTGGCAGAAGAAATGCCCGAAAAAGTACAGGAACTTCAAAACGCCTATACAAACTGGTGCAAGCAAAACATTGGGAAATACTAATTCAATAACTGAATCAACTGATATTTTAGGAATCAACCGACAATAAAAACACGAACATTTCAAATGAAGACCAAGCAAATTTCATCCCTTTCAAACCTTCGGGCGCCTCTGTCAAAAGTAAAATTTATAGTGATTGTACTCTTGCTACACTGTTCGGGTTATGCCCAAAGCCAGCCGACCGATCTTTCCGGAGAATGGCAGGTAAAGCTCGATCCGGAGAACGAATGGGTAAAAAAAGCCAACGGTGAATGCAAAACCGAAGGAAGCATAACACTCCCTGCATCACTTGCCCAATTTGGCTATGGTTTTAAGACCGACTCCTCCGATTTCGGGATACTCACCCCCTCTTACAAATACATCGGCAAAGCCTGGTACACAAAAGAGATACAGGTACCTGCGTCGTGGAAAAACAAGGAAATTGTTTTGTTTTTGGAACGCGTGCTTTGGGAGTCCCGGGTGTTGATCGACGGCGAAGAACGAAGCACCAACGATGCTCTGGGAACGCCTCATGTTCATCACCTCGGAAAATTATCTCCGGGCAGCCATCAGCTTACCATTTTGGTTGACAATGAAATGATTCACAACATTGGAGACAAAGGCCACGCCTACGGAGAATACACCCAAAGCATCTGGAACGGTATTGTTGGCCGCATGGAAATGAAGGCAGTTGATCCTGTGCACATCAGCGCAGTCCGTACCTTCCCGGACATTGAAGAAGACGTATTAAAAGTGGAAGTTACGCTCAACACTCCGCCGCAAAAACCGCTTGCCCTGAAATATGTCATTAGCCCGGTTTCAGAAAAAGTGAAAGTATTGGAAGGCGAAGAAATTTTCCGTCCGAAAAAGGGGCAGCAACAGTTCATTATCCAGATACCGGTTCAGGGAAAACTAAAAAAATGGAGCGAATTTACCCCCGAAGTTTACCAACTGGATGTATCGTTAAACAGCGGCAAAAATTCGGACACTTCTACTTCAGAATTTGGCTTTTATGAAGTTACCGCCGGCAAACACAAAATACTGATTAACGGGGAACCCGTTTTTCTGCGCGGCAACCTCGACTGTGTTCATTTTCCGCTAACCGGTTATCCTTCGTGCAAAGTGGAAGACTGGGAACGTATCTTCCGCATTTACAAAGACTATGGTTTGAACCACGTTCGCTTTCACTCGTGGTGCCCGCCCGAAGCTGCTTTTAAAGCCGCCAACCGTGTGGGCATTTACGTGCAGGCCGAGGCATCGATCTGGATCGACTGGTGGATGAGCGTGGATAATATAGAAAGAGGACGGCCCGAAATGAACACCAAAGGCTTCCCAAAAGGACTGGGACACAATGCTTCGCGCGATAGTTTTGTGGTAAAGGAAATGAACCGCGTGGTTGATTTTTATGGGAACCATCCGTCATTTACCTTGTTTTGTATCGGAAATGAACTGGGAAACTCCGATTTCGATGCAATGAAAAAGTGGGTAGCCGACCTGAAAGCAAAAGACCCGCGGCGCTTGTATTCGGTCTCAACTGCCCGGCAAATTACCGAAGTGGACGACTTTAACGCCACCCACAATATTCCGGGAGTTGGGCGTACCCGTGGATTAAATGGGCCCCGCACCAACTGGGACTTCAATGAAAACTACGGCAAACTAGACATTCCCGTAATTGCGCACGAAATCGGGCAATGGCCAGTTTACCCGCGCTGGACCGAAATCGACAAATACACAGGAACCTTAAAAGCCCGGAACCTTGCCGAGATGAAAAAACAGGCCGAAGAAAACGGCATTGCCGGTCAAAACGAAAAGCTGGTGCAGGCATCAGGCGCACTCAACCAAATTATGTACAAGTACGAAACCGAGTCGTTTCTGCGTACCGAGAATTGTGCCGGCGTGCAATTGCTGAGCATTCAGGATTACCAGGGACAGGGTGAGGCGCTTATCGGCTGGCTAGATTGTTTCTGGGACAGCAAAGGTATTACAACTCCTGAAAAATTCAGACAGCATTTTACGACCACGGTCCCGCTCCTGAGAATGGAAAAAATGGTTTGGCAGAGCAACGAAACATTTACAGCCCAAGCCCAGCTGGCGCATTACGGAAACGCTGACCTTCACGAAAAATGCCATTGGCAGATCACCGGAAAATCAGGAAATAAACTCGCCGGTGGCACTTTTTTGTCAAGCAGTTTCCGGCAAGGTTCACTTAACGATTTGGGCAACATCGCCTTCAACCTAAACCAGTTTGAAAAAGCGGAGGAGCTGCTGATAACAATCAAAGTTGAAAATACGGGCTTCGAAAATTCATGGAACATTTGGGTGTATCCCGAAAAGCTCCCGGCGGTTAACAACGGCGACGATATTTACATCTGTTCCGAACTGGACAGCGTGGCCTTCCAGAAACTTCGCAACGGCGGAAAAGTACTGCTAAATGCCAGCGAATTGGGAACGGAAGAGAATGCAGTAACTGCGCATTTTTATCCGCTGTACTGGTCGCTTACCTTTTTTCCCGGTCAGGGCAAAACCAACATTGGCCTGCTGGTCGACAACTATCACCCTGCCTTTTCCGGGTTTCCAACCTCCTATCATTCCGACTGGCAATGGGAAACCATCAGTCAAAATGCCAAAGGTTTTATTCTGAACGACCTGCCTGCCTCTTACCATCCGCTGGCCCAGCCTGTAGACGATTTTCACCGAAACAACAAAGTGGGTTCGGTTTTCGAACTAAAAGCGGACAATGGAAAGCTGCTGGTTTGCGGATATAATCTCGATGCGGATTTACCGGTTGCCCGTCAACTCCGGTTCAGTTTGCTGAAATACATGAACTCTGAGGATTTTCAACCCGCAGAACCTGTAAGCGAAACCTGGCTGAAAAAGCTGTTTCCGCTTATTCCAAAAGCCGAAAAATTAGATGTTCCGGACGACTTTGAAAGTGCCATATTTTACCTGGATGCAGCAGCCAGGCTATCGGCTGAGAATGAAAATCTCCCCTGGAAAAACGAACTCGACAATGTTATCGTTGCAAAAAATGTCAGCTATTCGGTAAAAGCCGACGGAGTATGGAAAGATGATCATGTTTCGGCTTGGCACGGGAAAGAAATGGAACTGAACATTCAGTGTCCCGACGGGATTTTGGGAACCCTGCTGGTTCATTTCAGCGACTGGAACCAAAACGGACGCACCGGCCTGCTTGAGTTTGAAGGTAGGAAAACCAAACTAGAAAGCCACACGGGCGATGGTCAATGGGTAAAATTTCATGTGATGCGCGAAGACAGCAACGATGGAAAACTCAGGTTAAAAACCAAAGCTCTGACCGGTCCCAACCTGATGATTTCAAAAGTTGTATTATTAAAAGAATAAAACCAGCTAAACCGTAAACCAATGAGAAACGATCACCGATTCAATAAAAAATTTATCCTCGGCATTACCCTGGTATCAGCCATGGGCGGCCTGCTGTTTGGGTACGACTGGGTGGTAATTGGCGGCGCCAAACCCTTTTACGAACGCTTTTTCGACATCACGCAATCGGCAAACCTGCAAGGCTGGGCCATGAGCAGCGCACTGATCGGTTGTCTGCTTGGCGCCTCCTTATCCGGCTGGCTTTCCGACCGTTTCGGGCGTAAGCTGCCGCTTATTTTTGCCGCCCTGCTGTTCACCGTTTCAGCCCTTGGAACAGGTGCCGTTAACCACTTTGCGCCCTTTATTGTTTTCCGCGTGCTGGGAGGTTTGGGAATCGGCATTGCCTCCGCCATCTCGCCCATGTACATTGCTGAAATTTCGCCCGCTCCCATGCGTGGCCGGCTGGTGGCAGTCAACCAACTCACCATCGTAATCGGGATTCTGGCCGCCCAAATCATCAATTACCTCATCGCCCAAAAGGTGCCGACCGGTGCCAGCGACGAATTTATTGCCCGGTCGTGGAACGGACAAACGGGCTGGCGCTGGATGTTCTGGGCAGAAACCGTGCCCGCTGCGGCCTTTTTTATTCTCGCTTTTTTAATTCCTGAAAGCCCGCGTTTCCTGGCCAAATCAGGCAGAAATGAAGCTTCTCAGAAGATCCTTGAAAAAATTGGAGGTACCGAATATGCCCAAACCGTTGAGAAAGATATTGCTGAAAGCCTGAAAGATGCCTCTCATAAAATCGATTGGAAAGCACTGAAGGCAAAAAAGATAAGGCCCATTTTACTGATCGGTATCGTGCTAGCCGTTTTTCAGCAATGGTGCGGCATCAACGTCATTTTTAATTATGCTGAAGAAGTATTTACCTCAGCCGGGTATTCGGTTTCCGACATGCTGCTGAACATTGTCATCACCGGTTCTGTGAACCTTGTATTTACACTGGTGGCCATGCGAATGATCGACAGCTGGGGCCGCCGAAAACTGATGCTGCTGGGATCGTCGGGGCTGGCGCTGATCTACCTCTTTCTGGGAGGCAGTTATTTCTGGCAACTACAGGGCCTGCTGATTTTAGTCCTCGTGGTTTTAGCTATCGCCGTTTATGCCCTTACTTTGGCACCGGTTACCTGGGTAGTACTCTCCGAAATTTTCCCAAACCGCGTGCGCGGAGCCGCCATGGCCATTGCCACCACTTCGCTGTGGATAGCCTCTTTTATTCTCACCTACACCTTCCCCATCCTGAACAAGGCGCTGCATGCTTCGGGAACCTTCTGGCTTTATGCCGGTATCAGCGTTGCCGGATTCCTGTTCATCCTGAAAAAACTCCCCGAAACCAAAGGGAAAAGCCTCGAAGAAATTGAAAAAAACATCCTAAAATAAAAGCCGGCATGAAAAAAACAGTTTTGCTTATCACCTGTGTATTCCTCATTTCCTCCGCTTTTGCCAAAGAGTATCTTTTGCAATCGCCCAACGGAAAGCTACAAGCCAAAATTAACGTCGCAGAAAGTATCTCCGTGCTTCTAAGCAAAGACGGAAGCAATGTATTTACGCTCAATAATCTTTCGCTGGAAACCGATAAGAACCTGCTTAGCACCCCGGAATTAAAAGGCCTGAAAACTAACCACAGATCGGTTGATGAAACCGTCCAACCCTTTATCCGCGAAAAAGCTGCCTCTATTCAGAACACATTCAACGAACTGGAATTTAGGTTCAAAAACAAAAGCGGGATCACTTTCCGCTTGTTTAACGAAGGGCTCGCCTATCGTTTTTTCACTTTCACAAAAGACAGCTTGATCGTTTACCGCGAAAACCTGTCGCTTGTTTTAGATGAAAAAGACTCGATCCGCTTTCAGGCGTCCGGCTCGTTTAACTCCTCGTACGAAACCCCTTACGAACACCGCGCTGTTTCAGAAATCGAAAACGAACAACTGTGCCACTTGCCGTTACTGGCCGAAAAGCAAAGCGGAACCTTTGTGTTGGTAACCGAAGCCGATCTGTACAATTATCCGGGTTTGTGGCTAAAAGGTACAGGCCGCGCACAGCTAAACAGCACGCATCCTCCTTATCCGAAAAGTTACCGGACTACCGGCAGTGTGTATGTGCACGGACAAATTACCGAAACTTTTGATTACATCGGGAAAGTAGCCGGAAACAGAAGCTACCCCTGGCGTATTTTTGCCGTGGCCGGTCATGAAGCCGACCTGATCGACAACAACATGGTTTACCTGCTTTCGTCGCCCAATGCGCTTCAGGATACATCGTGGATAAAACCCGGCGTTGTAATGTTCGACTGGTGGGCAAAAAACAATATCTACGGAGTTGACTTTAAGGCGGGAATTAATACCGAAACGGCCAAATATTTTATTGATTTCTGTGCCGAACACGGTTTCAGGTATTTTCTTTTTGACGATGGCTGGAGCCCGCAGGATAATTTACTGGCGCCGGTGCCCGGACTGGATATGGCCGAAGTAACCGAATATGCCCGCTCAAAGGGTGTTGACGTTATGCTGTGGGTGATTTGGAAAACCCTCGAAAAGCAATGGAACGAAGCTTTCGACCTGTTTGAAAGTTGGGGAATACGCGGAATAAAAATGGATTTTATGAACCGCGACGACCAGGAAATGGTGGAATTTTACGAAGCAGTTGCCCAAAAAGCGGCAGAGAAAAAAATGGTGGTCGATTTTCACGGAGCCTATAAACCCTGTGGATTACGCCGGAAATATCCGAATGTGCTCACCCGCGAAGGGCTGATCGAGTTTGAGAACAACGGCTGGACAACACAGGATTCACCCGAACACCACAACATTCTGCCGTACCTCCGAATGTTTACTGGTCCCATGGATTACATTCCCGCAACCATGCGGAATTCAACCAAAAACAACTTCAAAGCCCTCGGTGATTACCCGATGGGACAAGGGACAAGGGCACATTCCATGGCCTTATTTGTGATACTCAGCAGCCCCATGACCATGTTGCCCGATTCACCGTCAGACTACTACCGGGAAAAAGAATGCACGCAGTTTCTGTCGCAAATTCCGGTGGAATGGGACGAAACCAGGCTGCTCGATGGCAAGATAGCCAACTACACTGTACTGGCAAGACGTTCCGGCAACGACTGGTACATCGGGGCCATCACCAATTGGGACGAGCGAACACTTACCATCAATACTGACTTTCTGGCGCCCGGAAAATACCTGCTCGAAGCTGTTCAGGATGGACTAAATGCCAATACCCGCGCAGAAGATTACCAACTGATCCGAAAAACGATAACAGCAGGTGCCCCGCTTACCATTCAAATGAGTTCAGGCGGTGGTTGGATCGCACGAATCACTCCTTCTGAAAATCAATAAGAAACTGGGAAAATGAGAACATTATTTTTTTATACCCTTATCATTTTGGCCAGCTTTACCGGCTGTTCGCAACGTTCCGCTTCCACCATCGACCTTTCGGGAGAATGGCAGTTTCAAACCGATCCTGATGACTGCGGGATCAACGAGAAATGGTTCAACTCGGCATTTCAGGAAAGCATACAACTTTCGGGCTCGATGGCCGAAAACGGAAAAGGAGATGACATTACACTGGACACCCACTGGACCGGTGGCATCCAGAATCCACAGTGGTACAACGATCCGAATTACGCCCCTTACATCGACACACAAAACATTCGTTTCCCCTTTTGGCTGCAACCCGAGAAAAAATATACAGGCGCCGCCTGGTATCAGAAAAAGGTGGTTGTACCTGACAACTGGAAGGAGAAAAACATAACACTCTGCCTGGAGCGTCCGCACTGGGAATCCCGGGTGTGGATAAACGGCGAATTTGCAGGCACACAAAACAGCCTGGCCACTCCTCATGTTTATTCCGTTTCGCCGTTCTTAAAATCCGGAGAAAACACCCTGACCATTTGCATCGACAACCGGATAAAAGATGTAGATGTGGGAGAAAACTCGCACAGCATAAGCGACCACACCCAATCTAACTGGAACGGCATTGTTGGCGATATCTCGCTGCAAGCTACCGGAAAAATTTATTTCGAAAATGTAGCGGTTTTTCCCGATGCAAAAAGTAAAACCGTCAGAATCAGCGCCTCGGTTTTCAATTCTTTTGACAAAACGTTGCCCGTAACGTTCTCGGCCCTTACGTCATTAAAAGGTACAAACGAAAACAGCGCTAAAGAAACGTGGAGTTTTGAACTTACCCCGGGAGAAAACAGCCTGGAAATGAATTATTCTCAAGACGAAGAACCCTTGCTTTGGGACGAATTCAGTTCCAATGTGTATCAGCTTAATCTCCATCTGAAATCGGGCAAAGAAACCGACAATGCCAGTGTTGATTTCGGATTTCGCGATTTCACACCCAACGGATCGCACTTTACGATTAACGGCAGGCCGGTTTTTCTGCGCGGAACATTGGAATGTGCTATTTTCCCACTGACCGGCTACCCGCCAACTGAAACCGCTTACTGGAAAAAAATATTCACGGCCGTAAAAGCGCACGGGCTCAACCACGTACGTTTTCATTCGTGGTGCCCGCCCAAAGCCGCATTCGAAACAGCCGACGAAATGGGTGTTTATCTACAGGTAGAGTGTTCGTCGTGGGCCAACCAAAGTACCCAACTGGGAAGTGGCTTTCCTGTAGATCAGTATATCCGGGACGAGAGCAAGCGCATTGTAAAAGCCTATGGCAACCATCCTTCGTTTGTAATGATGACTTACGGCAACGAGCCCGGCGGCCCGAAATACCGGGAATACCTCACCAAATTTGTGAACTACTGGAAAGAAAACGATCAGCGGCGTGTGTATACCAGTGCGGCAGGCTGGCCGGCACTTTCGGTGAACCAGTACCACAATTTACCTGCTCCGCGTATCCAGGGATGGGGCGAACAGCTCAACAGCATTATTAATGCACAGCCTCCCCGAACCGATTACGACTGGACCAGCAAACTTCCGGCTGACGGAATTCCGGTTGTCAGCCACGAAATCGGGCAATGGTGTGTGTATCCCAACTTCCGGGAAATTGAAAAATATACAGGCGTACTAAAAGCCAAAAACTTTGAAGTGTTTCGCGAAAGCCTGAAAGCCCATCACATGGAAGAACTGGCCGACAGCTTTTTACTGGCTTCCGGAAAATTACAGGCTCTTTGCTACAAAGCCGATATTGAAGCAGCCCTGAGAACACCGGGTTTTGCTGGATTTCAGTTACTCGACTTACACGATTTCCCCGGACAGGGAACTGCGCTGGTGGGCGTTCTCGATCCGTTCTGGGAAGAAAAAGGCTATATTTCGCCCGAAGAGTACAGGCGTTTTTGCAATACCACCGTGCCCCTGGCAAGGCTTCCGAAACGAGTTTTTAACGAAGGCGAAAGCCTGACTGCCGCGATCGAAGTGGCTCATTTTGGCGAAAATCCCATCTCAGCCAACCCGGCATGGAAACTTACGGAAGGCGATAAAACAATTGCCGAAGGGACACTGGGACAGCAGGATATTTCCATTGGCAACGGCCTTCAACTGGGAGAAATTGTTTATGAATTTCAGCCAGAAAACCGTCCGAGAAAAGTCACGCTCGAAGTGAATATCGGAGATTTTGCCAATAGTTGGGATTGCTGGGTTTATCCGGCGCAGGCGCCTCCGGTTTCAAAAAATATCAGGGTGGTTAATACGCTCGATGAGAGAACCATCGATGCCCTAAAGAATGGCGAAGATGTACTTCTTACTACCTTAAAAGGCAGTATAAACGCGGCCTACGGAGGAGATATTGGCATTGGCTTTTCCAGTATTTTTTGGAATACTGCCTGGACAGGAGGTCAAAAACCGCACACCTTGGGAATTTTGTGCGATCCTGAGCATCCGGCGCTGGAGCAATTCCCCACCGAATACCACTCCAACTGGCAGTGGTGGGATGCCATGAGCCATTCAAATGCAATCATGCATGAAGCTTTTTCACAACCACTACAACCCATCGTCAGGGTTATCGACGACTGGGTGACCAATCGGCAACTCGCCTTACTTTTTGAAGCCCGTGTGGGCAAAGGCAAACTGCTGATTTCGGGCATCGATTTAACTTCCGATCTGGAAAACCGGCCGGAAGCCCGTCAGCTAAAATACAGTCTGATGAAGTACATGAGCAGCGAAAAATTTGCACCGGTCAGCGAACTGGCCCCCGAAGAAATACAAAAAATGTTCAACTAGTTTTTTCAGAGAATGATCAACCAAGTAATTTGTAAAAGAGAGGAAATAATAGTCCCGACATATGGTTTGGGGAAACCTGAAATTAACCCAATGTTTTTTGAAAAAAGGGTTTACCAGGGATCTTCAGGCAAAGTATACCCGGCTCCGTTTATCGACAAAGTATTCGATCATAAAACGGATAAAAAATACGATTCGGTAAGGCTTGAAAACGATTTTGTGCGCCTCGTAATGTTGCCCGAAATCGGCGGACGTATTTTTGAAGCACAGGACAAAGCCAACAACAACTACGATTTCTTCTACAAACAACACGTGATAAAACCGGCTTTGGTAGGGCTTGCGGGCCCCTGGATTAGCGGCGGCGTTGAGTTTAACTGGCCCCAGCACCACCGTCCGGGAACCTACCTGCCAACTGCGGTACATATCGAAGAAGAAGCGGACGGGGCACGCACCGTATGGATGTCGGAATACGACCCCATGAACCGTCTGAAAGGCATGCACGGCATACGGCTGCGTCCCGACAGTTCATTAATTGAGCTGCGCGGAAGATTGTACAACCCGACACCCGTGACCCACACTTTTCTTTGGTGGGCAAATGTGGCTGTTCGGGTGCACGAAGATTACCAAAGTTTTTTCCCGCCCGATGTAAATTATGTGGCCGACCACGCTGTTCGTGCGATGAGCAGTTTCCCGCTGGCAGAAAACGATTATTACGGAGTTCCTTACCACCGGCGCCCCGGAAAAAACGATTTGCGTCGTTACCAGGATATTCCGGTGCCAACCAGCTACATGGTTTGCGATACGCGTTATGATTTTTTCGGAGGTTACGATTTTAAAGCCGACGGTGGTTTTGTACATGTGGCCAACCGGCACATTGCTCCCGGCAAAAAGCAGTGGACCTGGGGAAACGAGGCATTTGGCAAAGCCTGGGACCGCGAACTGACCGATGAAGACGGGCCGTATTTCGAACTGATGGCGGGCGTTTACACCGACAATCAACCCGATTTCACCTACCTCCTGCCCTACGAAACCAAAACATTCTCGCAATTCTGGTGGAGCTACAAAAACCTGGGGCCGGTTCAGAATGCGAATAAAGAGATGGCGATACGTTTGCAAATCCGGCAAGGCAACAAACTCGACTTTGGAGTAGCCGCCAGCAAGCGTCACAAAAACCTGCGCGTAGTGTTAAAAACCGGGGATCAAACAACCATTTTTGAACACATCGAAATATCTCCCGAAAAAACATGGAAAGGCCCGGATATTTCAATAACAGCCGGACAGGAAAACATGCTTTCGCTGAGCGTAGAAACCTCCGAACGACAGGAACTGATTTCGTACCATCACCGGGAAACAAGTGCTGGCAGAACCCGCAACCTGGCTTTTGAACCCAAACAGGCCAATGAAATTACCAGCGCCAACGAGCTGGAGCTTATTGGAGAACACCTTGAACTGTACCGTCATCCTACCCGGAAAGCGGAAACCTACCACCGGGAAGCGATCCAATGCGATCCGGACAGCTACCGGTCGCACATTGCGTTGGGGCGCTCGACCTACAAAATAGGGAGGTTTGCAGACGCAGAGGATCATCTCAAAAATGCCATAAAAATCATCACCCGCTATCATCCAAATCCGGCAACAGGCGAAGCACATTATTACTGCGGGCTTGCCTGTCTGAAACAGGAAAAAACGGAGGAAGCTTACGCGCTTTTCTATAAATCGACATGGAATTATGAATGGCGCTCGGCGGCATACTACCAGCTGGCATTGCTGGATTGCCGGAAATCGGACTTTGATACAGCGCAGGAACACATCGAAGCCTCGCTCGATACCAACCGGCAAAACAACAAGGCACTGGTTTTAAAAGCCATTTTACAAAGAAAAGCCGGGCAACAACAGGAAGCTGCCGAAACGCTCGGTGAACTCAGAAAAAAAGATGCGCTTGACCAGTGGGCCAACTACGAGCAATCGATATTGACAGGAAACTTCCATTCTTTTCTGAGCTCGGGCGGTAACGATGCACAAGTGATCATTGATCTTGCTTTTGACTATGCGGATGTAGGTTTTTATAAAGACGCCATCAGTCTGATAGAATGGCATCATCAAAACAAAGTAACTGAATACGCCGTTCCCACCCCGATGAATGTATCGCCGTCCACGTATTTTATGCTGGCCTGGCTATACGGAAAAGCCGGAGAACATTCAAAGTCAACCGAACTATTAAACAAGACAGAAAACCTTTCGTACGATTATTTCTTTCCATCCAGAATAAACGAACAACTGGTTTTGGAATGGGCGCTGGAAAAAACGGGAAATAATCCGCTTGCTGCTTATGGTTTAGGAAATTATTACTACAACCTGAAACGCCATGCCGATGCCATTGAAACCTGGGAAAAAGCTGCCAACAACGACTGTTGCTATGCTACCCTGTACCGCAACCTAGGTATTGCCTGCTGGAATTATTCTTCCGAAGGCGAAAAAGCTGCGCACTGGTACCGGAAAGCCATTGAGCTTTCGCCCGAAGACATGCGCATCCAATACGAATACGACCAGCTCCGAAAAAAACGAAACGATGATCCGGTGGTACGTTTGGCAGACTTGGAACCACTCCGAGAAAAAATAACTTCCCGCGACGATTTCAGCGTGGAACTGGCTGCCTTGTACAATTTTAACGGACAACACAAAAAAGCGCTTCTGCTTCTTGAAAGTCACAACTTTCACCCTTGGGAAGGCGGCGAAGGACAGGTGCTGAAACAATACACGCACAGCTGCTTGGCCTTGGGCCAGGAAGCCCTTCAAAGCAATCAGGCAGAACAGGCGCTTGACTGGTTTCAGCGCGCCATCAACACCCCTGACAACCTCGGTGAAAAATACCACCCCTTACAAGCCGTAGCCCATATAAACTACTGGCTGGGGAAAGCCTACAAAACGTTGGGCAACCACGAGCTTGCTACCAAACACTTCGGGGCAAGTGCCAGCGAAGAAGGCGATTTTATTAATATGGAAGTAAGTGCTTTCTCGGAGCTAACCTATTACAGCGCCCTTTCGCTAAGAGAACTGGGCCGGGAAAACGAAGCCTCTGAGTTGCTGAAAAAGCTGAAATTATACGCCGAACAAAAACTGAAAGAAGAAGTAAAGATCGACTATTTTGCTACCTCTTTGCCGCTGCTGCTGGTTTTTGATGACGACCTGCAAAAACGCAGCTGTTGGGAAAACAAATACCTGGTAGCACTGGCAGAGAAAGGCCTGGGAAACATTTCTGAATCAAAACAAATCGCTTCTGAAGTGATAAAACTGAACGCCATGCATACCGGCGCCGGCGAATTGACAAAAGAGGTGTAAGAATGTAGCAAGAAGAGTGTTTGCGTGATTTGGAGAGATCGCGAATAAAACAACAAAAAAAGCAGGATATTTCCATTTTAAAATATGGAAATATCCTGCTTTTGGAAATTGGCTATTTTAATTCCAGCGCCTCCACTTTCGGATTGGATGCACCGATGATTGCTTTGTAATCCTCCAACATCTCCTGCAATTTCTCAGGATTTTCTGTTGCCTGATTATTCTGTTGCCCCAGGTCATCGCTTAAATTGTACAATTGAAATTCAGGTGAATTTCCCAACTCAATATTTACATTGCTGGCAACTGCCGGACCGTTGTAAGGAGGGATCATCAACCAGTTGCCTGCCCGATAGGCTGTGCGTGTTGACGCTTCCAAAACCAGCGAACTGCGCCCTTCTTTACTGGTTCCCATCAGCACATCCAGCAATTCTTCGCTGTCGGTGTTATCAACGCGGGTTCCGGCCAACCTCGCCAACGATGCCAGCAAGTCCATCTGGCAAACCAGGGCATCCGATGTTCCTGGTTGAATTTTTCCTTTCCAATAAGTGATAAAGGGAACACGTGTTCCGGCTTCAAACAAACTGTATTTTCCTCCTCTGAGTGGCCCAGCGGGAGTATGATCCCCATTTCGCTCAACGGCATCGTCGTAATAACCATCGTTTAGTACAGGCCCGTTGTCGCTCGAAAATACGATCAATGTATTTTCCAGAATTCCTTCTTCTTCGAGTGTTTTTATGAACTCACCAATACACCAGTCGGCTTCCACAATAACATCGCCGCGCGGACCGAGATCGGTTTTACCCACAAACCTTGGGTGCGGTGTACGCGGAACATGCGGCTGCTGCAAGGCGTAATACAGAAAGAAAGGCTCGTTTTTATGTTGTTTTACATAGTCTTGTGCCTTGGCCAGAAAATGATCCGCCATATCCACATCGCTCCATTTGGCCTTTTCGCCACCTTTCATAAAACCGATCCGGGGCACGCCATTCACGATTGAGTTGTTATGCCCATGCTCCCATCTCATCGTCAACAACTCAGGATTGTCTTTTCCGGTTGGTTCTCCTTCAAAATTTTGGCTGTAACTCACCTCAATCGGATCATTCGGATCAAGTCCTTCCACCAGGCCATTTTCAAGATAAACCGTTGGTACCCGGTCTTGCGTGGCTGCCATAATGTAGGAATAATCAAAACCGATTTCGTTTGGCCCGGGCGAAACGTGCTGGTTCCAGTCCACATGCCCACTACCCAAACCAAGGTGCCATTTCCCCACAACGCCCGTGTAATATCCCTGCTCTTTCAGCATTTTAGGAACGGTTTGCTGCGCAGTATCGATAATAAGCGGAGCTGTTCCGGGCAAAATTTTGGCATCCTTGTTTCGCCAGGGGTAAACACCCGTAAGCAGAGCATAACGACTAGGCGTGCATGTAGAAGACGACGCATGTCCGTCGGTAAAAAGTACCCCTTCGGTTGCCAGACGGTCCATATTGGGTGTTTGAATTTTGGTAGCCCCGTAAGCCCCCACATCGCCGTAGCCCAAATCGTCGAGGTAAATAACAACAATGTTCGGTTTGGCGGTTGCAGCTTCTTCAGTTGCAACTTTCCCTGAATTCCCTGCACATCCACTGAAAACCAGTTCGATGACAATGGATGCAAGAAAAAATAATGTGATCTTTTTCATATGATTTAGAATTGTTTGTTTTTAACGGTTCTTCAGCCGGCGGACAGGCTTTCTGGTTTTAGAAAGTCTCCAACTGCGCAGACATGGTCTTTTTATTTGTAGCATGCTAAAATATTAAACAATCATCTATTATCCTGCTATTTCAGCTTAAATATTGATTTGAATGGCACGTAAAAACCAAAACCTTATTCCGGTTGCGACAACTGATACTTCTCATCGTACAGGTGCAATTGCCTGACGCGCCACTGGGGACCTTCCAAAAATACGGGATGAGGAAGCGACACATCCCAGTCGCCCAGTTTTTTCAGCAAGGTTCTGGTGATGTCGAGATGATCCAAAGCCACATTGTTTTGTTCCGAGATATCTTTCGACAGGTCGAACAACATGGGCAAACGATCGGGCAAACGCACCAGCTTCCAGTTTCCCTGCCGGATAGCGGCGCTAATCGTAAACCGCCAGTTGAAAAATTCATGCGGCTCCCCGGCGTTTTCATTCAGCAGAAAAGGTACAAGATTGACTCCGTCGAATTTCACATACGGGGTTTTCTCTCCACCTGCCAGCTCAAAAAAAGTAGCCGCCAAATCGAGCGAAATAACCGGATTTTCATAGCTTAACCCTGCGGGCAGTTTACCTTTCCAACTCATTACAAAAGGGACATGAATTCCACCTTCCAGTAAAATCCCCTTTTGCCCGTTGAAGGGAGCATTGATGGACCCGTTCGAATCGCAGGGGCCGCCATTGTCACTCAGAAAAACCACCAGTGTATTTTCGGCAAGTCCGTTCTCTTCCAGGGTCTGCATTATCCGGCCAACATTTACATCAAGCCGGTGAACCATGGCGCAATAGGTCCGGCGCTTTTTGTCAGCAATGTGTTGAAACAACTCCAGATCGGCCTCCATAGCCTGCATGGGTGCATGCGGCGCATTAAACGAAGCATACAAAAAGAATGGCTCCTCTTTATGCCGCCGAATAAAATCAACACATTCATCCCCCTTATCATCGGTAATATAAGTGATCGGCTGAGGCGTTTTATAATTACATTCAATCGGACACTGGTAGCCTTTTCCATCCGGTTTTGATGAAAAATAATCGTGTCCACCGCCTGTGTAACCCCACATTTCGTCGAATCCACGCTGAAGCGGATGAAATTTTGGCAATTCGCCCAAATGCCATTTCCCGATTAAACCGGTTGCGTAACCAAGCTTTTTCAAGCGGGTGGCAATCGTGGTTTCGGTTAATGGAAGACCGTTGTACTCTTCATCGAAACCGGGCTGCACGGAACTCAGGTTATTGTCGTGCCCAAAAGTAACCTGGTTTCTTCCGGTGAGCAAACCCGCCCGCGACGGACTGCAAACCGGGCCTGAAACATAACCGTTGGTAAAGTTTATACCGTTTTCCGCCAGGCGGTCGATATGCGGCGTGGGAATTTGCTTGCTTCCGTTCAGGCTTAAATCAGCAAAACCCAGGTCGTCAGCCAAAATAATGATAAAATTTGGCTTCTGTTCCTGTGCCCAAAGGCTGATATCCGATAAACAAAAGGTAAGCAGTAGTAACAATATTTTTGATCTCATAATGATTGGTTTATTCGTTTAATCTCTGTATTCAAAATTATTGGGAACCAGGTTTAAACTGCCCAGAAAATCCATGCAACCAGCTTTTACATGGTAGTTTCTTTCCGGCATTTCGTGTACCTTTTTAATTGTTTCAACAAAGGGAGCCTTGTTGTCAGTGTACATCAAAAAGTTGATAGCCAGCAAGGCAATATCCATGTTCTCCGACTCACAATTTTTGATAAGAATATCGGCTGCCTTTTGATTTCCCCAAAACTGAAAAGCAATGGCTGCAGAAGTCAACGAAACCAAAGGATATGCATCATTCATGCTTTCAGTTATCGGCTCCCGGAAATTATCCAGCACTTCCCGGGGCTGGCTCCTCAATCCCATTACGGCCCAATATCTGACAACATCGTTTTTACTTTGAAGTAACTTTACTTGTTCCTCCGCTATATCTTTTCCTCTTTTTCCGGAAAGAGATGCCGCCACAGATATTTCCTCAAACGGATATTTCTGCGCATCCAGCCTGAATTCGTAAGGAGTTTCGCTTTCCGAAATCAGGCCAATTTCATACTCGGGCAAAAACATCACATCCCGGGCTTTCAGAACTTCGTCATCCAGCTGCTGTCTCATTTTTTCAAGCACTGACTTGTATTCAGGATCATTTGCCAGATTTTTAGTTTCCCACAAATCATTTTCAATATCGAACAGGTACTCGTGAGGCCGTTCCTCAAAATAACTTTTTTGTAACGAATCCAGCCGGTCAGCACTGTAATCACTTCGCATTTGCTGTACTATTTCAGAAATGTACATGTAACGGATGTATCTTCCCTGCGGAATAAACGGCAGGTAATTGCGCGAATACATGTACCTGCCATCGGTTATGCTGCGTACCATATCTATCCCGTTATCCGAGCGGTCGGCCGATAAAATCAAATGACCGGCAGGCTCCGAGCGCTTCTCTCCCATTAAAACCCGGCCTTTTAAATGCTCCGGCAATTCCGCCCCGGCCAGGCTTACCAGTGTTGAAGCCAGGTCTTCAAAATCGATCAGTTCGTCGCTTACAGCACCAGCAGTCCCCCAGGGCGATAAATGCCTGTACATTTCGGGGAACCAGATAACAAAAGGCACGCGATAGCCGTAATCGATCCCGTTGGTTTTCCCGCGGGGCTCGCCCTCTCCATGATCGGCATAAAAAAAGATGATGGTACTGTCGCGCAGGTTATCGGCACTAAGCCGGTCGAGCAATTCGCCGATCCGTTTATCGGTCAATGAAATGGAATTGTAAACACGTGCAAAATGTTTCCGCATTTCCGGGCTTTCGCGGTAAATGGGCGGCATCCGGAAATCGTCCTCCGCAATGCGCTCTTCTTCCGTCAACTTCTCCCAAACATTTTTGAGGTACCACTCATAAGGCATGGTCATGGTGCGCGATTGATGCGAATCTTCAAAATTGAAAACAGCAAAAAACGGCTGCCCGGGTTGGCGATTCCACCAGCCGGCCTTCCCCGAACTTTCGTTCCATGCTTCCTGTGTAAAGGCTTTGGCATTGGCTACGTTATAGTCGGTTTTTGCATTGTTGGTAACATAATATCCCTGCTGCTGCATGTAAAAAGGAAATCCCTTGATATATTCGGGGATGGGGTAATTGCTCCGGTGATTTCCGGTGCCCATTTTAAATGTTCTTACCCCTGTGATAATTGTATTCCGGCTTGGAGAGCAAACCGTTCCGGTAGAAAATGCATTGGAAAAGCGAACGCCCTCTTCGGCCAGTTTATCAATCACCGGTGTTCGCGCATTCTTATTTCCGTAACACCCAAAAAACTGAGGAGACGAATCTTCAATGGTAATCCATAGAATATTGGGTTTGTTTTGTGCTACACCAATCAATACGGCCAGTAGAAATGATAAAGTCCACAAAGTTTTCTTCATTCGTTCAGATTATTGGTTTAATTACACGCGAAAACTGCACATAAAGATAAAAATTAGACCAGCAAAGAGGAGCAGTGTTTAATTCATTTTAGAAGTAATTTCCGTTCAAAAATGTGCATATGCAGCGTAAAATCAGAAATGGTCATTATTCATTCAAAAAAATTGGATGAGAGATTACGAAGATTCCTAAAAACCACTATTTGCTCAATTAAAACATGTAGTTTTAAACGAAATTTCAATCAAGCTGATCGACTTAACTCAAATCTAAGCCAAAGGAATCATGTATAAATGGATCATTCTTTCTCTTCTGCCCCTGCTTTTTGCCTGTTCCCATTCTGACGACAAGAACAAACAACAACCCAATGTTCTTTTTATTGCGGTCGACGATCTTCGACCTGAGTTGGGATGCTACGGGGCATCTTACATTCAATCTCCCAACATCGACAAACTGGCAGCTTCGGGGGCACTGTTTGTGAATCATTTTGTACAGATTCCAACCTGTGGGGCATCGCGCTACAGCATGCTAAGCGGCATGTTGCCCACAACAAAAAAACATTTGAGCAACGAGGCCGCCCGTACTTTTATTTCGGGAAAAGCAGAAACCGAGAAACCGGAGACTTTTATTCACCACCTGCGGAGGAATGGATATTACACGGTTGGCGTAGGGAAAATAAGCCATTATGTGGATGGCTTGTTGTATGAGTACGAAGATTCAGTGGGGACCGAATACGAATTGCCACACAGCTGGGATGAAATGCTATTCAACCCCGGAAAATGGGGTACCGGATGGAACACCTTTTTTGCCTATGCCGACGGAAGCAACCGCCAAAGCCGGAAGCGGCAGGTAAAACCCTATGAATGTGCTGATACCGACGACACCGGTTACCCCGATGGCTTGACCGCAGAACTGGCCCTTCAAAAGCTGGAGGAATTGGCCCGCAAAGACCAGCCTTTCTTTTTGGGCGTAGGCTTTTTTAAACCGCATCTTCCGTTTAATGCCCCCAAAAAATACTGGGATTTGTACAACGAAGAGGAGCTTCCACTTTCTCCCAACCCATTTATTCCGGAGAATGTGAACAAAGCCAGTTTACATACCAGCGGCGAGTTTAACGGCTATTTGCTGGGCGATGAACAGGCTACGCTCGATGGCCCAATATCAGATGCTTATGCCCGCAAACTGCGGCATGCATATTTTGCCTGTGTGAGTTACACCGATGCCCAGGTTGGAAAATTACTCGACCAGCTGGATAAACTTGGACTTTCAGAAAACACGATTGTGGTTCTTTGGGGCGACCACGGCTGGCATTTGGGCGATCAGTTGGTGTGGGGAAAACACACCATTTTTGAACGCGCGCTGAAAAGTGCCTTTGCTATCCGCGCACCGGGAATGAAACAGGGTTCTGAAATTGAACAGGTGGTAAACTCGGTCGATATTTATCCTACCCTGATGGATTTGTGCGGCGTTGAAATGCCTTTCGCTACCGACGGCAAAAGTGTTGTTCCGCTTTTGAATGATCCGGAAACAGCATGGACCAATGTTTCCTACGGGTATTTTCGAAATGGGATCTCCCTGCGAACCGAACAATACCGGCTGACCAAATATTTTCGGGATCAAATGCCGGACATCGAACTGTACAATCATAAAACAGATCCAAACGAAACCCAAAACATTGCAGGCACTCACCCGGAAATTGTTAAGCAGCTTATGCCTCTGTTGGAAAAAGGAAATACCGGCTTATACGCTAACTAAGCGCTTATCAACTTAGTTGACAGTCCCGGTCTCAGCTATCAGTTTTTGGAGACAAACATATTCGCAAGCCTCAGCATTCCGGTGGCCGGATATTCGTGGCTTATGGGAATGTTCAACTTCGAATAAGCTTTGTGCAAATTCAAATGAGCATTGTAAAACTTCAACAGAACAATGTATAATTTCATTAAGACATTGTACATCTTCGAATGAAGGTTGTGCACGTTCAAAAAATCAATGTACACACTCAAATGAGCATTGTAAAACTTCAACAGAACAATGTATAATTTCATTAGGACATTGTACATCTTCGAATGAAGATTGTGCACGTTCAAAAAACCAATGTGCAAATTCAAATGAGCATTGCATTCAACAGAACAAGGTCATCCTTTGAACACTGAACTTTGAACACTGAACACTGAACTCTAAACGCTTATTCTCCGAAGTCTTTAGAAAAACAAATTCTTGTCGTGATCGGGAAAAAAGATTCCGGCATCGATCCGGATGCGGTCGAGGAACTTCATCAGGTCGCGGCTCATTTGCCAGCTCATTACCGGGCTCTCGATCCGGTTCTGATCGAGGCACTCCATTACGTGCTCTGCTTCGTACTGGTAACCAAATCCCTCTTTGTGCTCGTTGGGATACGTGGTTACTTCGCCCCCTTCTTTCCACACCGTAATGTGCGTAGGCGTAAACCAACGCGGGGTCAGTACCACGTGACCTTTTTCGCAAAAATACTCGGTTTGCGTGGGCGAATACGACGAGAAACTCGATGTTAGGTTGGCCATGGCGCCGTCAGCGTATTTACAAATTACGCTGATGCTTTCTTCGGAACCAGTCGGGCTGAAATCGGCAAATGTTTTGATCGTTTCGGGCAAGCCCAGCGAAGTGAGTGCCGCAAACACCGGATAAATACCAATGTCGAGCAACGAACCACCGCCCAATTTTAAATTGTACAGGCGTTTGTCTTCCAGGTATGGCGCATTAAAGGCAAAGTCGGAACGAACGATTTTTAGTTTCCCCAGCTCCCCCGAGCGAAGAATTGCCATTGCTTTTTGGTAGCTGGGTTGAAACATCGTCCAGAAAGCTTCCATAAAAAAGGTGTTGTTTTTGCGGGCGCACTCCACCATTTCGTCTACTTCGTTTGAATTCATGGCCAGGGCTTTTTCGCACAATACTGCTTTTTGGTGACTCAGACACAACAAGGCATGTTCGCGGTGATGCGAATGCGGCGTGGCAATGTAAACAACATCTACTTTCGGATCACTGACCATCTCCTCGTAGCTTCCGTAAGCCACTTCAAAGCCCAGTTCACCGGCAAATTCCTGTGCCCGGGACAAATCGCGCGCGGCAGCAGCATAAAGCCGTGCATTGGACAATAATTTAAGATCGCTGACAAATTTGCGGGCGATCTTTCCGCAGCCTAAAACGGCCCAGTTATATATTTTTGTTTCTGACGATTGATTCATGACTGATTTATGTTTCAAAGATTATTATACCTGCCTTACCAGAGAAAGCCATATTACTGTTTCTCCTTTAAACTTTACACCGTTTTCCTCTCAACTATCTCCCTTCAACCAGGAAAACAGTTCAATGCGATTAATTTACATAAAGTTTCGGCGATCGCAGGATATCTGGCTCATCTCTGCAGCCAAATTTAATACATCCCTTTGTTTTTATCGATCAGTTTATTGATGGTTTGTACGCTGGCAGCCGACCGAAATCCGTCTTCCGGCGTATGCAGGCAGTAGTCAATCAGCTGATCAACAGTAGTCGTAGCCACATGCATCCGTGTATCGGAAGAGCCATAATAAATAAACACCTCATCGTTTTCGTTGCAAATCCAGCCATTGGTAAAAAGTACGTTGGAAACATCGCCGATCCGTTCGTCGCCCTCAGGAGCCATAAAATAACCACCCGGGCGGGCAATTACTTTCGACGGGTCTTCCAAATCGGTCATAAACATAAACAGCACATAACGCAAACCTGCCGCGCAACCGCGAACGCCGTGAGCCAGATGCAGCCAGCCTTTTTCGGTTTTGATCGGCGCCGGGCCCTGTCCGTTTTTCAACTCTTTTATGGTATGATAGATCTTCTCATCAATGATCATTTCTTCGGGCGCTTCCGCCTTTGTGATGTCCTCAACCAGTGCCCAGCCGATTCCGCCACCGCCACCAACTTCAATAAAACCATCCTGCGGGCGGGTGTAAAAAGCATATTTTCCATTCACAAATTCGGGATGAAGCACAAGGTTCCGCTGTTGCCCATGATGCGAAATAAAATCGGGCAAACGCTCCCAGTTTACCAAGTCTTTGGTGCGGGCAATGCCTCCACTCGCGGTTGCCATCGAAGTATCGCCTTGGGGCGCACTTTTATCCTTTCTTTCGGAACAAAATACTCCGTAAATCCAGCCATCTTCGTGCTGCGTAAGGCGCATGTCATACACATTGGTATCCGGATCTTCGGTTTCGGGCAAGGTAACCGGACGCTCCCAGAAGCGGAAATTATCAGTCCCGTTGGGGCTTTCTGCCACTGCAAAATACGATTTGCGGTCCCAGCCTTCGGTGCGCACCATTAACAGGTATTTGCCATCGAGATAGATGGCACCGCTGTTCAAGGTGGCATTTACACCGATTCGTTGCATCAGGTAAGGATTACTTTCGTAATTGAAATCGTAACGCCAGTGCAGGGGTGCGTGTGCAGCCGTTAAAACCGGTCGTTTGTAACGATGATAAATTCCGTTGAACTCTTTCTTCCGTCTTTTATTCTTTTTCGCCAGAAGCTTTTCGTGTTGTTTTTTTAATTCTGAAAGCCTCTTTTCAAATTGTTCTTTTGTAGGTTTCATACATCAACTATTATTGTTCGGGAAGCGTATCCCACCATGTTTTTTTTAAAATATATCCGCAAACAACCGCTATTCCGATGGTGATCCAGATCGGAACGGCCTCCTGTAAAACGATGTAGATAGGAAGAGCTACCAGTGCTGTTTGTCCGATTGTTCCAAGAACTACATTCAGCATATCGCGTTTGAACGTTTTATTGGGTACAAATCCCGGATTCTCGGCCACTACCTTGTCGCGAACCGGCCCCCAGAATCCCCACGGATTAACGGTCTTGTAGAAATCCTTCAGGGTTGCTTCATCGGTTGGTTTGGAGAGGAAAGTCCCCAACAGGGCACCTGCCAGCGAGATAACAAACAACCAGGGAAAATAATACAGGTCGAGGGTGTCGGTTACACGTGGGAAGATCAGTGCCGGGATCAAGCCAAACACCATTCCCCAGAAATAGCCGTAGCCATTAAAACGCCACCAGTACCATTTCAGCACGTTCGAAACCACGTAACTTCCGTACAGTCCCGAAACGATCCATTGCAACATGCTATTCACGTCCTGTGCAAACACCCCAAAAATGATGCTGATGATCACCACCACCACACCGGTGATGTAGTTCATATTTTTGATCTGACGGTTATCGGCTTCGGGTTTCACGTACCGCAGGTAGATATCGTTTACAATGTAGGCTTGGGCAGCATTCAGGGTTCCGGCAAAGGTAGAGTTAAAAGCTGCCAGCAAACCGGCGAGCAGAAGCCCCATAAAACCAACCGGCACAAATTCAGCAATAGCCGACGGAAGTATCTGTTCGAAATCGATCTGCCCGGCCACCAAAAGGTTCAGTTTATCGTAATACAAAATGGCAAGCACAGCAAAACCGGCAATCATAAAATAGCGGATCGGCATCAGAACCACCGAAACAAAACCACTCATTTTTGCCGCCTCTTTGGGCGATTTGGTTGAAAGAATCTTTTGCATGTCGTAAGTAGGTGCAGGACCGGCAAGCGAAACAAGCAGTCCTTTAAACAACATCATCATAAAGAAGATGGAGAACAGCGAATAGCCGTCGCTGGAAATTTTGGAATTTACTTCGTTGATTATTCCCTTCCAGTCGAGGTCATCGAGCCGCCAGCCAAAAAACGGCGAATGCCAGCCTTCGGGAACATGAAGCGATTCCACTGCCAGGGCTTTCATCGCCAGCACACCTATCAAAATCGCTGAAATGGTCATAATAATGTATTGCAACACATCGGCCCAAACAATACTGGTCATACCTCCGAGAACCGCGTAAAATACTGCAAAGAGAGTAAAGGCTATTCCATAAACGTGCGGAACATATTCGAGCGGCACCTGGAAGGGCAAATGTGGCTGAACAATGTCCCAGGGAATAAAGATCATCACAAATTTTCCCAGTCCGATAAACCCGTAAGCCAGGTAGCCTAAACAAAGGATGAGCGCAAACACCACCACCACTCCGTGCGAAAGGTTGCTATCCATGGACCGGCCAAAGCGGGTGTTGATCCACTCAGCACCGGTGGTTACCTTCGAGCGCCGTAACCAAATACTGAGAAACACCATCAGGAATATTTGGTTAAAAACCGGCCACAGCCACGGAATCCAGATGCTTTTCAAACCATATACAAACAGCAAGGTAACCAGCCACATGGTTCCTGAAATATCAAACATACCCGATGCATTGGACAAACCCAGCATATACCAGGGCAGCTTATTTCCGCCTAACAGATAATTTGATTTGCTTTTCTGGGCAACTTTCTTGAGTACCAACCCGATCACAACCGTAGATACCAGGTAGGTAAAGATGATCACAATGTCAATGCTTGTTAGTTTCATCGTAGGCTTACTAGTTTTTGATTTTGAGTCCTGAAACGGTTTGTTTTCCGTTTTCAGGACGCTCAATATTACAGAAATCAGTACTTAAAAACAAAAGCAGATACACTTTTCGTACTTTTTACAATAACTTTTTTTTCTCGAACCCTAAAAAAGATGACCGATAGCCGTTTCCAATTTTATCGACCGGGTAAAACCAGCTCTGTTCGAAAATGCTAATTTTGCAAAGAGCATTTGGCTCACAACAGATTTCCTTGAAAATAAAATTCAAACAAATGAAGATACGTTTTATAATTCTGGCTGCTACGTTATATTTGATGTCGGCCTGCAACCAGCCTACCGCCAAGTACATTGCCAACAGCGGTATGGTTTACGGTACCTATTACAGTATAAAATATGAAAGTCCCAACGGATCGGATTTCCAGGAAGAAGTTGACAAGGAATTTCAGCGTTTAACAATGATCTTTTCGCACTACGAAAAAGAATCGACGATTTCAAAGGTTAACCGCAACGAAGAAGTTAAGCTGGAGCCTGAATTTGTTACCTGTTTTAACCGGGCGCAGGAAATTGCCAAAATAACCAACGGTGCTTTTGATATTACCGCCGCCCCGCTTATCAGTTCCTGGGGATTTGGCCCCGAAAACCGACAAAAAATGACCCAGTCGGTAGTGGATTCGCTAAAAGCGTTTACCGGTTACCAAAAAATAAAAATCGTTGACGGGAAAGTGGAGAAAGAGATTCCTGAAATTCAACTGAATATGAGCGCCATTGCCAAAGGCTACACCTGTGATCTTATTGGTGATTTCCTGGCTAAAAAAGGCTGCGAAAACTTTATGGTTGATATAGGTGGCGAAGTGGTTGCCAAAGGAAACAACGACAAAGGACGCACCTGGACCATTGGGATTCGCGAACCGGTGGAAAATCCATTCAGCAATGATCTGAATGCCGCCATCCGTTTACCCGACCACGCGTTGGCGACCTCGGGAAACTACCTGAATTTCTATGAAGAAGACGGGAAAAAATATGCCCACACCATCGATCCATCTTCGGGATATCCGGTACAGCACAGCGTACTTAGTTCCACCGTTCTTGCCAACAATTGTATGACAGCCGACGCTTTTGCCACAGCTTTTATGGTTTTGGGAAAGGATGCTGGAATTGAAGTGGCCCGAAAAGTTCCGGGGCTGGAAATCTATTTTATTTATGCCGACGATCAGGGCAACAACCAGGTCTACATGTCGGAAGGTTTCTCGCAGTACGTGGCCCGGTAAAACCAAGCCGAAAAAAAACACAAAAAAAGCCGGTTATTTGCCGGCTTTCATATCTGGTGTAAAAGATGCGTTCTTATAACTAACCTGTTTCCAGGCTTCCCGCTGGGCAAGGCGGTCCTGTGTTTGGGCACAGCTAACTCCTTGCTCTTTCAGGTGTTTGTTTCCGCTAACGTGCGTATTTGGAAATTTTCCGCCCTTCTTCACTAACATGGTAATGGCCATTCCGAGCATTCCAATTGCCACTAATGCAACCGCCATCAAAATAACTTTTAAAACTTCCATTTTCTTTCCTAGATTTTAGAATGCAAAATTACTCTTTTGAAATAAAATAATCCCCACCGAAATAACTATTTTAACGATGAATTGTTCTGGTTCGTCTAAAACTTAACAATTCTTTTCTTACTGCTTTTTAATTTTACGGAAACAAAAAACAACAACATCATGGAAAAACATGTAAATCTACTGGCAGCGCTACAAATCGGCTTACGCCTGCTCGGATTGGTTGTAGCAGGAGTTCTTTTTGCTCTGCTCCATTTTATCGGCGATTTTACCGGGGAACACGAAGCACAAGTGGTTTTGTCGATTATCGCCAATGTGATGATCGTATTTGCGACCGTACTCAGCCTGCCGGGAATTGTTGCCGGTATCGGCCTGTTTCGGAAAAAAGAATGGGCGCGCATCCTGACACTGATCCTTTCGGTTTTTGACCTGGTAAGTTTTCCTGTGGGAACTGCCATTGGGGTTTATTCGATTTGGGTGCTGAGTAATCCGGAAACAGTGGAGCTTTTCAAAAACTCCTGATCCGTGAAAATACAAAGTTTCAGTCAACAACTTCCGGCTTAAAACCGTTCTTTCCAGTATGGTTCAGTACGAAATTAAAGTAAACGGAAGAGTACAGGGAGTTGGCTTCCGGTATTTCACCAAAAAACAAGCTGATATTCTTGAACTAAAAGGATGGGTGAAGAACGCTCCCGACGGTTCGGTGCTTATACTTGTGCAGGGACACCAAACAGACGTCGATACTTTTACCGATTATCTCCGGATTGGGCCGACACGTTCTCATGTTTCCAGCCTTCAAAAAGTAGAAATGCAGGTAGTAAATGTTTTTTCTGAATTTACCATCCGCTATTGATACAGGCGAAAAAGGCGCATCTCAAATTTTGCAAAGCTCAAAAATAGGTTCCCACATTAATTGATATCTTTACGGGTATCAATAAAAACATGTAACCTTGAAAGAAACGAGCTACCACATGACTCCCGAACAATTTCGGGAAGAAGGCAAAAAAATCATCGACTGGATTGCCGATTATTACGAAAACATTGAAAAATATCCTGTTCTTTCACAGGTAAAACCCGGAGAAATTCTTTCCTCTCTTCCGGAAAATCCGCCCTTCCATGGCGAGGCAATGAGTGCAATGATGAAGGATTTGGATGAAAAAATTATGCCCGGAATTACGCATTGGCAATCGCCTCATTTTTATGCATATTTCCCTTCCAACACTTCTTTTCCGTCCATTTTGGGGGACCTGGTTTCATCGGGACTGGGCGTACAGGGAATGATCTGGGCCACCAGCCCCGCTGCCACCGAAGTGGAAACGCGGGTGCTCGACTGGCTGGCACAGGCAATGGGAATGCCCGAAAAATTCATGTCAGGCTCAACGGGTGGCGGCGTTATTCAGGATACCGCTTCAACGTCGGCATTAACTGCTGTGATTGCCGCACGCGAACGCGCCACAAAATTTGAATCAAATGAAACGGGAGTACGCCAGAAACTGGTAGCTTATATTTCCACACAAACGCACTCTTCGCTCGAAAAAGCCATAAAAATGGCAGGTATTGGTAAAGCGAACCTCCGATTGATTGAGGTGGATGCCCAATTTGCCATGCGCCCCGAACTACTTGATGAGCAAATTCGAAAAGACAAACAAGCAGGGCTCCTCCCCTTCTTTGTTTGCGGTGCGCTCGGAACCACTTCATCCAATGCCATAGATCCGCTCCGAAAAATCGGGGAAATAGCCCAAAAAGAAAACTGCTGGTTTCATATCGATGGTGCCATGTCGGGAACAGCCATGCTTTGCCCCGAATTCAGGCATTTTATGGAAGGTGTGGAACTTGCCGACAGTTTTGTTTTCAACCCGCACAAATGGATGTTCACCAATTTTGATTGCGACGTATTTTGGGTAGGCAACCGCAACGAGCTGATCCATACCTTTTCCATTCTGCCCGAATATTTGAAAAACAAAGCCACCGAATCGGGGGCGGTTTTTGATTACCGCGATTGGCACGTTCAACTCGGACGCCGTTTCCGTTCGCTAAAACTATGGTTTGTGATCCGTCATTACGGCATTGAAGGGTTACAATTCCATATTCGCAAACACGTGGAACTGTCTGAGAAATTCACTCAATGGATCAAAGAATCAGACAACTTTGAATTATTTGTTGAACCACCACTGAACCTGGTTTGCTTCCGTCATAAAAAAGGCGACGATTTCAATATGAAGTTGATGAACACCATCAATGAAAAGGGAAAAATATTTTTCACCCATACCAAACTAAACAACCAGGTGGTTTTGCGAATGAGTATCGGCCAAACCCACACTGAACTTCAGCATGTTGAGGAGGCCTGGAACATTATTTCGGATACAGCCCGGAAATTAGCCTGATTTTAAAACACGATGAACATGTATAGGATGAAATTTTCTCAACTCCTAAAAGTGTAATTTTTACATTTATATAAAATTTGCTACATTCGTAATCAAACTTAAATCGATAAAACATGGCAGATTTTAAACAGATGGAAATTTGGTTCGTCACTGGAAGTCAACATTTATACGGTCCAAAAACATTGCAGCAAGTTGACGAAGATTCTTCAAAAATTGTTGATGGTTTAAACGCCTCAGGAAAAATTCCGGTTCCGGTTATTTTTAAACCGGTTGTAAAAACACCCGATGAAATTCTGGATATTTGTGTCCAGGCCAGTGCCGATAAAAACTGCATTGGTATCATCACCTGGATGCACACTTTCTCTCCGGCCAAAATGTGGATTGGAGGATTGAAAGCACTCAGCAAACCATACATGCACCTTCATACGCAGTTCAACCGCGATCTTCCGTGGAGCGAAATCGACATGGATTATATGAACCTGCACCAGAGTGCACACGGAGGGCGCGAATACGGTTTTATTAACGCCCGGATGCGCAAAAACCGCAAAGTAGTGGTGGGGCACTGGGCCGATGAAAAAGTTCAGGACCAGATGGCAGCGTGGTGCAGAACTGCCATTGGCTGGGCCGATTCGCAAGGACTGAAAGTGGCCCGCTTTGGTGATAACATGCGCGAAGTAGCCGTAACTGAAGGTGATAAAGTGGAAGCTCAAATCAAATTCGGATGGCAGATCAGTGCTTTCGGTGTTGGCGATCTTGTGGCTTACATCGACAAAGTTACCGATGCAGAAGTGAACGAACTGTACATAGAATACGAAGCTCAATACGAAGTGGCAGAAAATTGCAAGCCAGGAGGAGAATTTCATGAAAATGTAAGGGTTCAGGCGCGTTACGAAATTGCCTTGAAACGTTTTATGAAAGACCGCAATTTCAAGGCGTTCACCACCAACTTCGAAAACCTGACGGGACTGAGCCAGTTGCCCGGCCTCGCTTCCCAGCGTTTAATGGAAGCCGGTTATGGTTTTGGTGCCGAAGGAGACTGGAAGCAAGCAGCCTTACTTCGGATTGTAAAAACCATGTCGGCCGGAATGAAAGGCGGAAGCTCTTTTATGGAAGACTATACCTACCACATGGATCCGGCAAACGAAGCAGTTTTGGGCGCCCACATGCTCGAGATTTGCCCTACCATTGCAGCAAAAAAGCCACGTTTGGAAGTACAACCACTGGGAATCGGCGGTAAAGATGCTCCGGCCCGCCTGATCTTTGAAAGCGCCACCGGCGATGCGTTGAACGTTACCATGATCGATATGGGGAACCGTTTCCGGCTGATTGTAAATACACTTGAGGTAATTGAGCCTCTTGAAAAAATGCCCAAACTACCGGTGGCTTCCGCATTCTGGAAACCGGCGCCGAACCTGGCCGACGGGGCTGCAGCCTGGATCTATGCGGGCGGCACGCACCACTCGGTATTCACGTTGGCATTAACACCCGATTTTATTGAAACGTTTGCAGAATATGCCGATGTGGAATATGTATTTATTGATAAAGACACAAAAGTTCCGGAATTCAAAAAAGAACTGAAGTGGAACGAAGTGTATTACCTGCTGGCAAAAGGAATCTGATTAAGTTTCCATAGATAAAGTAGTTCTACCCGGTGAAGCTCGTTTTCTCCGGGTATTTTTTTGAATACCAAGGTGAGAGCTGAATTATTTGCCGGCTACTTCTTTCTGATAGTATTTACAGATTTCGGTTAAGCCGCACTTTTCGCATTTTGGTTTTCGGGCCACACAGGTGTAACGCCCGTGCAGAATGAGCCAGTGATGCGCTTTGGGAACCAACTCTTCGGGAATGTACTTCATCAACTGCATTTCGGTAGCCAGGGGAGTTCTGGCATTGGTGCTTAAACCAATTCGCGCTGCCACCCGAAATACATGGGTATCCACGGCCAAAGCAGGTTTATTGTAAACCACCGAAGCAATCACATTGGCGGTTTTACGTCCTACCCCCGGCAGCTTTTGAAGATCATCCACGTCACTGGGCACTTCCCCACCGTACAATTCAATAAGTTTCTGAGCCATTCCCACCAAATGCTTTGCCTTGTTATTGGGGTACGAACAACTTCTGATGTAATCAAAAACTTCGGCTACCTCGGCCTCCGCCATTTTGTAAGGAGTTGGAAAACGCTTGAGTAAATCGGGTGTGATTTGGTTCACACGCTTGTCGGTACATTGGGCCGATAGTATAACAGCTACAATCAATTCAAACGGATTTTGATAATCCAGTTCGGTTTCTGCAATCGGCATCGTTTCCTCAAAATAGGCAATCACACGGTCGAATAACTCTCTTTTTCGCATTCTTAAAATGTTTTTTCAAAAATAATTTAATTTTTTTTCTTTCCGTCTGTAACAATTTTGCTTAAACATTGTCTTATTGAATGTATTTCTTAAGTATCATTTCTCCCCTTGATAGAAGTGGTTTTAAGCAAATAATTAAACAGACGTATAAAAAGCCGGTGATGACCGGCTTTTTTTTGTTTCAATACCGTTATCAAAACCCGGTAGTGAATAAAAAATCAATTCTAAATACATCAGAATACTTTTATTCCGTCGGAGAAGTTATATTTTTGTTTCAAACTCGGAAGGAAAGGTGTTGGATGGCTAGAAAAAAGATTTATTTCGCAGTAATAGTTTCAGTTCTTCTGATTCTAACGTTCACGGTGCATTCGTTTGTAAAGCAACCTGTTAATATCAAAACAGAAGAACTGGAAGAACCGGAACCCGTTTATAATCCGGTTGTTGAAATACAATCTACGCTTGATCGGTTCGACAGTATTTTATCAGAAAATTTAAAACAATCGGGAACGGTTGGCGCTGCCGCCGTTGTAACGTACAAAGGCCGGATTGCCTTGTTAAAATGTTACGGTGTTCGCAAAGCGGGCACAAAAGATCCGGTAGATAAAAACACGATTTTCCGTCTGGCTTCCGTCTCCAAATCCATTACCGGTGTTTTAGCGAGTATTCTCGACGATGAGAATCTGGTTAACCTCGATGACAAAGTAGCCGATTATATTCCCGGATTTTCCTTACATGATCCGCATTGTGCACAAGAGCTTACCGTAAGGCATTTATTAAGCCACACCACAGGACTGGTGCCCCATGCCTATGATTTAATGGTGGAAGACCATGTTCCGCTTGTGAAAATTATTGAACGCTTACCTGAAGTTCCGTTAACAGCAGCACCGGGAGAAATATACGGGTACCAGAATGTGATGTACAGTCTTTACGACCCGGTGGCTTCGGCTAAAACCAAGCAAAGTTTTGACCACCTCATGCGTGAAAAAGTTTTCGTTCCTTTTCTGATGCAGGATGCCTCTACCGGTTTTGAGGCCTTTAAGGAAAACGAGAACAAAGCTTATCCTCATCAAAATGTGGGGAACCGCCATTTTAAGGCCTTGAAACTAAACGACCGGTATTATTCCACAGCACCCGCAGCGGGAGTAAATGCAAGCATTTCCGACCTGGGCCAGTTGCTGGCAAATCTTACCGATCCTGACTCGAAAGTTATTTCGGACAAAGTCCGCGAAACCATATTAACACCACTCGTAAAATCGCCTTTGAATCGTGGTTATTTCCGCAGTTGGGGAAAAGGAGTTCAATCCAAACAATATTCCATTGGCTGGAGAATCGTCGATTACAAAGGCCGAAAAGTGGCCTATCACGGTGGTTATGTTTCCGGGTACAAGGCAGAAATGGCCTATTGCGAAGATGAAGAAATCGGTATTGCACTTCTTACCAATTCGCCGGTGAGCGAAAGTGCGCAGAACATTCCGGACTTTCTGAACCTTATTTTTGCCGAAAAAGAAAGAATCGCAATGGAAAATTCTTCGGCCAAAAACATTGACGATAAATCGTAACACGCTTCATGAAACCATTTGTACAGGGAGAAAACCTATCGAAACGCTGGGGAGAACTTTTGCTTTTCGAAAATATATCGTTTACCGTATTTGAAGGGCAAAAGGTGGCCCTGATCGCTAAAAACGGCACAGGAAAATCAACACTGCTGGATCTTTTGGCAGGAAAAGATTCGCCCGACCAAGGCACGATTACACTTACCAATGATGTGAGAATCGGGTATTTCGAACAGATACCGGATCTTAATCCCGACCATACCGTTATTGAAGAAATTTTCGAAACCGACAACGAGAAAATCAATGCCATAAAAGCGTTTGAGCTGGCTCTGGCCCAAAATAACCAGGAAGAAATTGCAGCCATCTCATCAAAGCTGGATGAACTGGGTGCGTGGTCCATTGAGGTGGAGATTAAACAGATTCTGACCCAGCTAAAAATCAATTTCCTCGAACAAAAGGTTTCGCAGCTTTCAGGCGGACAAAAAAAGCGGCTGGCACTGGCCAAAGTGCTGATCAACCAACCCGACCTACTGATTCTGGACGAGCCCACCAACCACCTCGACCTGGAAATGATCGAATGGCTGGAAGCGTACCTCGAAAAAACAAAATCGACCCTTTTGATGGTTACGCACGACCGCTATTTCCTTGACCGGGTGTGTAACGAGATCATCGAAATGGAGGACAACCAGATTTATCGCTACCAAGGGAACTACTCCTATTTTCTAGAAAAAAGAGAGGAACGGGTTCAAATGCAACAGGCAACAGTAGCCAAAGCCAAGAACCTGCTGCGCACCGAAATTGAATGGATGCGCCGTATGCCGCAGGCCCGCAGTCACAAAGCCAAATACCGCATCAATGCTTTTTACGATCTGCAAGACAAAGCCTCGCATAATTTCCGCGACAACAAAGTGGAAATGAACGTACAATCGGCTCGCCTCGGGAAAAAAATTGTTGAACTGGAGCATGTTTCAAAGTCGTTTCCGGGTGTAAAGCTGATCGAGGATTTTACCTATAAGTTTCAGCGTTTTGAGAAAGTGGGTATTATTGGCAACAACGGTACCGGTAAATCAACCTTTCTGAATTTGCTGACACAAACACTCACTCCCGATACCGGAACGATTGAGATTGGCCCAACCATCAAATTTGGGTATTACCGTCAGGACGGCATTGAATTCGATCCAAAAGAAAAAGTGATTGAGGCCGTTCAGAAAATTGCCGAGTTTATTCACTTTGAAGACGGCACAAAAATGAGCGCCACACAAATGCTCACACGCTTTTTGTTCCCTCCGGAAACGCAATACAATTACATTGAAAAATTGAGCGGAGGCGAACAACGACGGTTGTATTTATGCACCGTTTTGATGCAAAATCCCAACTTTTTGATACTCGACGAGCCAACCAACGACCTGGATATTATCACTCTGAATGTACTGGAAGATTACCTGAAAGCATTTGCGGGTTGTGTGGTGGTAGTTTCGCACGACCGCTTTTTTATGGATAAAATAGTGGACCATCTTTTTGTTTTTGAAGGCGAAGGAACAGTCAGCGATTTCCCTGGAAATTACACCATTTACCGCAATAAGGTAGAGGAAGACCAGGAGAGAGAACAGGCGAAGGCAAAGGCTCAGAATCAGGCACAGGAAAAGGTTCAGACGAAGGTAAAAACGGAAGAAAAGAGCCAGGGCAAACGCAAACTTACGTTCAACGAAAAGCGAGAATTTGAGCAGCTTGAGAAGGAAATCCCGGAACTGGAACAGCGAAAGGAAGAACTGGAAGAGGCCATGAATTCGGGCAATCTTCCACACGACGAACTGTACGAGAAATCGCTGGAGCTAGATAAAATAAAAACCCTGCTCGATGAGAAAGAGATGAGATGGCTGGAGTTAAGCGAGTTGGGATAAAATTCCGTCTATTGTATAGATTTTAATTCCAATTTTAGCATTTTCTCTTGATTTTTTTGTCTGGCTTCTACAAGAAACAAATCTGAAAGCCTTAATTCTATTGGTCCCAAGGCAGGTTCGCCCCTTCCCCGGGACTTTTTTCTTCCCACCGGCCAGGTTGAGTCTTCCCCGGACGTTTTTTTCTGCTCACCAGCCTGAGTAACCTCTCCCCGGGCAGTTTTTTAACCCCACTGACAAATTTTAGCTTTCCCCGGACAGTTTTTTAAGCTCACCGGCAAAGTTGAGCCTCCCCCGGGCAATTTTTTCTGCTCACCGGGCATGGTCAAGCTTTCCCCTGTAACTTCTCTTTTCTTTTAAGCTTTATCAATATGTACGAATAGATTGAACACTAAAGAGAGAATGGTTTTCCTTAAAAACCGGCGACAACTATTTCTCCAAAATTAAAATGGCATTAGCCACTTCTCGTTCTCCTTCGTGATCGAACTTTTTGTTATCCGACGGGTAACTGACAACTCCGTGAAATGGCTGCTCACATATAACCATTGTTGACGAGCCACCGCCGTCAAGGTTTAGGGCATCCACACAGCCGAGCCAACGCATAATCTTTTGCATTTCATTCAGATTCATCCCATTGGCGTCGCTTGAGCGGCCATCGACCACCACAAACAGTACAGAACCATTGGCACGTAAGCCAACCGCCGTGCGGGGATGACGTTTACCGCAGAACGAATCGTCAGGCATACTGTTTTCCATACCTTTGCTCACAAGCATGGGCCCCGACGTGATAATGTTCTTTGCCCGGATACTGTTCTCCCAGTTGCTGATGGTAGTATCAACCTTAAAAATTGAAATATCCTTCTTCCCAAAAGCAAGTGCTCCGCGCGGATAACGTTTTACGTGCGATGACTTCGCATAGTTCTCAGCAATCAGTTTGCCGTCAATTTTCAGATAAGTTTGTGAACGGTTGCGATTGATATTTGCCGGAGAAGTGTGAGGTACAGCTGTTAACTCTGGATGATTATCCGGATCTTTTCCCCTCATTTCAAAATATGATCCGTTAATTCCGGCGATCGCATGACTTTTTGAAGCCAGTTGTGAACTTAACTCCAGTGAATCGCTATATACAATACTTAGCTTTACCTTTTTCCGTTTTGCGGGTAATTCCAGGACGCTGATGTTTTGATTACTTTGGAATAATTCCCCATCGTTAAAATGATAACTCATCCATTTTACTTCCGGATGAACAACTTCCGTTTGCCACTTGGCCGATACAAACGCCAGCGAGTCGTTCTGCGCATTTGCAACGACCGTAATTACGAAAACCAAGAAGAGAGTGAAAGTACATTTTTTCATTTGTATTCTAATCTGATAATTTTACCATCCATTGTCGATGCCAGTAATTGACGGTTTCCCAGGGGATATATGGGGTTGATCAGCGCATTGGAAAGCTTTCGTATCCAAATTATTTGCCCGCTATTCCGGTCGATCGCATAAATACACCCATTATCGCATGGCACAAAAACCACTCCCTCTTTTTCGACAGCCGACGCAGGATCAAGCTCGAAACCAAATTCACAATTCACGGCCCATTCCAGCTTACACTCATCTGCTTCTGCCGAAAGTGCGACCACCGAATCCCTCATAGTTTTCACATAAATAAGTGATTTATCTTCAGATATTCCGATCGATTCACGGCCTTCATACCGGTTCGAGCGCCAAATCTGCTTTCCTGAAACAGCATCAAATGCCGTTGTATAGCGTTCCGGATCAACAATAAAAACTTTTCCATGAGCAGAAACGGGAGTACAGGCCGCGGGAGAGTACAGCTGTCCTTTCTTCGATTTCCATTGCCAATCGATTGTACCATCCGCTTTGTTCAGTGCATAAAAATATCCGCCCCAGCTTCCAAAATAAATATGTATATCATCCACCAGTGGCTGCGTTTCAATAAAGCCTTCCAAGGTCGCATTTTCCCAAATCAGTGTTCCATCGGCAAGTGATAAGGCTGACATTTTTCCTTCAGAACTTCCCATATAAACCACTTCCTCATCGATTACCGGAGATGCCACAATCGGTTTTGATGTCACAACTTTCCATATCAGTTTTCCGCTTGATGCATCCAGGCAATACACGCTTCCATCAGTAGATGCGGTTACAAGCATTTTATTTGAATAAGCCGGTGTTGAGAATATCTTTCCTGCTGTTTGGTATTTCCATAACAAATTACCGGAGTTGATATTCAATGCAACAATTTCTCCCCGGGTATTGGTATAAAAACAAAAACTGTCGGTAACTGCCATTCCTGAAACAATGTCACTGCTGTCCTGCAAGCTCCACAGTTCTTTTACCTCGGGGTATTTTTCGTTTATATCATAAGAAGGACGAGGATATGATTCATCGTCCGCCCCAGGATTTTTCAGGCTTACACGATTCCATATTTCATGTGTCTCTATTCCGGGAGTCCGCTCAGCAAAAAAAATTGAATCGTTTTTTATCGTTACCAGGTTGTATCCTCCTGTTTCATCTTTCCCTCTGACGTTAGCACGCCCCATAACTCCGGGAATACCTTCGAAATTCAGTTGCTGGTTTTTATGTCCGTGCCCACACAAGATCGCTTGCGTATTTCCTTTTTTGAGGATGTCAATTATTTTGTACCAATTGGCCAATGTTTCATTTATTGGATAATGGTTTAAGTAAATAACTGGTTCTCCGACTGTTTTCGTCATAACCGAATCCAACCAAAGTACTTCGCTATACGGAACCATCCCCGGCCCCATGCGCATTTCGGGGCCACTTCCGCAACCAATAAAACGATATTTCCCGTGTTTAAACTCAAAATGTTCTGTTCCGAATATCCTTTCAAAGCTGCGACATCCGCTTTCGCTCCATTTGGTATCATGATTTCCGGGAAGAATATACCATTTCTTATTCAGCTTATCCAGAATTGACTTTGCCTGCTGTAATTCTTCGTCTGCTCCAAAGTTGGCAACATCTCCTGTCACAACTACAAAGTCAACATCTTTCATCGAATTAATATCGTCTACCGTTTTCTTCAGGTCCTCGTCACATTTATCGCGCCCAATATGAACGTCAGTTACAAATGCAAAACGGATTTCGTCGTTTGTCTCGCAAGCAATAAATAATAAAACACAGAAAATAAGGATAATCGTTCTCCCTATATTTTTCATAATAAACTCTTTTAAAATTGAATTCTCCATTTGAAAGTATTTAAGGCTTATTTGCCTGAATTGAACTCCACTTATAACTTCAATTCCACGGTACTGCTTATCGGCAAATGATCAGAAAGTTGTACGTTATGCGTCTTCGCGTCGGTTTCAATCCACTTATCTTTCGGATAGCAAAAAATATAGTCAATGGTATTTTTGGGATCGTTGGCCGGAATTGTAGGCTCTAAATCCGAGACTATTTTCCAGGCACTCATTCCTTCTTTGATCTCTTTTGAATCAGGCTGTGCGTTAAAGTCACCGCATAAAATTACAGGATTGATCTTCTTTTGCAGAATTTCGTTCAGTGAATCCACCTGTACCTGCCTTTCGAGCGTATTTGTATAATCCAGATGCGTACAGGCAAATGTTATGTACTGCTGCTTTTGAAGTTCAACTTCAGCAACCAGAACAGCACGTTGCTCTTTACCATTTTCGGTTTTAGGCAGAAAAATGCGTTCGATTGAAGCCATCGGGTATTTGGATAAAATTCCAATTCCGTAGTATCCTCCCGCATAGTCAATGGTTTTGCCATAGGCCGAAAGCATGCCTGTGCGAAAACCAAGTTCGGTGGCAAAATCTTTACCGTGCTGTTTGGGTGCACGCTCACGGTAGGTTCGGCAATCCACTTCCTGTAAGGCAACAATATCGGGATCCTGCTCCTTGATAAAGGCAGCCAGTTCTTCCAGCGAAGCCAATTCTCCAAACCGAAGATTGTAACAGAGTATCTTGAGTTTTACAGGTGCTTGTTCTTCCTGCGCCGTTGCATCCGGTAAAACAAGAAAGAACTGAATGTAAACAAGAAAGAAGAAGATAAACTTAGTATTCATAATTATAACTTTTCAATTTTTAAATCGATACAGGATATACCATCTGTTCCGACAGCAGTTTCCTTGTACTCTTGGAGTTTCCATTTAGGATTGGTTAGTAAAAACAAAAATTGAGTAGTGTTTCCCCCTGAACTTTCCATGGTTTCGAAACGATAAGTTTCTCCAGAAAATTCAGTTTTCAGTTTGTTTTGAAGTGATTTTGCCGCAAACCCAATCAACACTGTTTTATCGTCCAGATTCGCTTTTACTGCAGCAATTCCTGTTGCCAACTGTGTTTCATTTTCGAAAGTTATTGATGAAAAATTCATGCCGTTACCTCCGGTTACCGTTAACGGAACCGATACATAGCAACAGCCCTCACTCGTTGGGATGCTTTTCATTTCAGTAATGGTTTGCCCGACCAGAATACCGGAACCTTCAATTTGCGTATCGGCATAGCGGGTCCATGCGAAAAGAGGTATTTTCTCGGTCTCTTCAGCAATCGTAACCATTGGATTTTTTATTTCAGTTGAGCTAGTCGTAGCATCAACCCGTTGAAGAAGAACAACAGAATTTTGATTACTCCGAATCCGACCTACTACCGCGGCATAGTCGTTCGCATTAAAAAGCTTTTGATTATTAAAACGCGAATAAACCTGAATTGAAATGCTATTGTTTGTTCCTGTCTCTGGTAAATCAGGCGAAGGATTTTCCTCTTCCCCGCAAGAAATAAAAGACCAAAAACCGATCAACGACAAGAGCAGAATATTTATTTTTTTCATTTTCACAATCATTGAAATTCAACTTCTGCGACAATTGGGCAATGATCCGATATTCCTGTCTTCTCGATAACCTGATAGCTAATGGTCGAACACTTTTCTTTTGGGTATCCAAACAGGTAATCAATTTTTTTTGTTGGAATATCAGGGCAAGTAGGATTGTCGTTACAAAACCGTTTCCATTGCTGCATACCGTTGGCAATAGTTCCTTCTTCCGGTCTTGTATTAAAATCGCCCCCAACTATGGTTGGCATATCGTCTTTCAAAAGAAAATCATTCATGGCTTGGGCCATCACTGCACTTATCGCATCGCTGGAATGATCGAGATGTGTACTGGCAAACCGTACGTTCTGACCTGTAGGAAGACGAACTTCAGTAATCAGAACAGCTCTTTGCTCTTTATCCGATGGAGTTGGCAAGGGTTCTGTTTTTACTTGCAAAAAAGGATATTTTGAAAGCACCGCGAGGCCATATTCTCCACCTTTGTAGTAAATTGTTCTTCCAAATACCGGAAACATCCCTAACTCGGCCCCCAGTTTTGTAGTAAAATCAATCCCCGTATTTCGGCTTGTCATGTAATCGAGCTCCTGTAAGGCAATAATATCAGGCTCGTATTGCCTGATCAGGTCGGCAAAAGGAATAACCGAGTACTGGGTTAGTTCTCCCGACCTGCAAACATTGAAACTCATTATTTTTAACCGGAAAGGATTTGACTGTGCCGTACTTTGTTGAAGCACAAGTAGAACTCCACAGAAAACAAGCACGAGTTTTATTTTAAACTGCTTTAACCTTACGCTTTTTTCCATTTGGTTTGAATTCAATTTGCTCATTGTATATTAACACACTATAAGTCTGTGAAACTCTGTGGTCTAATATTTCTATTTTACCACAGAGCAACACAGAGAAAAGTTATAATCACGATCGTTTTTAAACGATTCTATTACCAGAGATTAATTCCCGTCGTTTGTTGCACCATTTTCCCAACCTGCATTCTGCGTAAGTTGGGGGTTTTTATTTAATGCACTTACCGGAATAGGATAGAAATACTGTTTGGGTCCCCACACTTTCTTTGAGTCGTTATTGGTAAACCAGGCAAGATAATAGCCTGTGCCATCGCCGGCAGCATGTACCTGAATGACGCTTGCAGTTGGATCAGTACTCACTTTTACTTTATATGGATTTGCATTATTTGAAAGAGCCATTGCAGCTTCGAGTCCGGCATCGTCAGTATAGTAAATTACGTCGTCGGTACCGTTATGATCTACATCAAGAGGCTTGTTGATCCCAGAAATGTACATCCCGGTCCAGCTATTTTTAAACAAATCACCAGCTTTCCAGCGAAGTAAGTCGTCAAACCGGAATCCTTCAAATATTAGTTCGATGGCTCTTTCACGGCGAATCTCCATGATCACCGGGTCAGTAATGTTCGGAAAATAAGTTTCCTGCATGTATGGATCAAGTTGCGTTGGTTTTTGGGTAAGACCTCCGGTAATACCCGCACGTGCTCTAAGTTTTCCGATGGTAGCTGCCCAGTCGGCGTCGGAAAGTGTTCCTTGTTCTGCTTTTGCTTCCGCATAATTAAGTAATACTTCACCAAAGCGGACTAATTGAATCGCGTGGGTACTCTCGCTCTGTGTATCGCCAATTGTTGCATCAACACAAAGTTTAATTGGCTGGTAACCTATACGAGCATAGCCATTGTAAACCGGCAAAGTCAGCACACCTTCACGTTTGTATCCCGGATAACGAAGCGTTGCATTTAAACGGGAATCACGATTCTGAAATTCTTCATAAAAATCCTCGTACTGCCATCCTGGGCGGCTGGTATAAGGAGTTCCGTCGGATTGCAAATAAGTGCAAAGGAAAGAACGAACCATATTTAATCCCGTCCCGAAAGTTTCGGAAGTCCAGCGCCAGTTTGTGTTGTGCTTTATACCTAATGAAGCACTTGAAGCAATGGCCAGCATAGTTTCAGATGTAGGAGGGTTATCGCTGGTAAACAAAGCACGGTAATTGCTGTTCAGTGATTTTCCTGATTGTTCCATCACAATACTTGCAGCATCTTCAGCTCGTTTCAGCCAAACTGCAGCCGAAGTGGTCAGATTCAGGTTGTGGTATTTACGAAACGTACCTTCGAAAAGACATACGCGTGAAGCAAATGCATAAGCAACCCACTTCGTAATCATAGTACATTGTGTGGCATCCGTTGTTCTGCTGATATTCTCAGCGGCAAACATCAGATCTTCGTATACTTTTTCCATCACCAACTCGCGTGAATCGCGGGCAGCATACAGAATATCCTCTTCTCCCGGGCTTAACGGATGATCTACCCACGGGACATCACCAAATCGTTGTACCATACCATAATAGAACCAGGCACGAAAAAAGCGTGCAAGGCCCATATAATTATTCCGAACACTTTCAGGAATATCAGGATCGGTACAATTTTCAATAAAATAATTGACATTCCGCAAATTAGACCAGCTCCATCCTGATGAATTATTCTCGCTGTATGCATTCAGCAAAGTAAATCCGCTGAGTGTACTGGTAGCCCCAAAATCAACCAATGATTGTTCAACAATTGCCTGATCAGATGCACTGGGAAACATATCGTAAAATGACATCGAATATGCATTCAATCCTTCTTCGGATCCGAATATTGCATCCTTATCGGTTGTCGTAATAGCCGGTTCGTCCATTTCGCACCCGCTATTAAAAAGTACGATTGCTAATATTATTAATATATACTTTTTCATATTCTTCTGTTTTTTTAATTAGTAGGTAAGCGAAACACCAAACGAGATTGTTTTTAGCAACGGATAACTGTTTCCATCACCCTGATTGTAACTGCTATTCAAATCGGAATCGGTTCCGCCAGTTGCAGATGATACATCCATAAAGTTTTTGGCCACTTTATACAACGGCGACCAACTGGCCAAATTTTCTCCACTGAAATAAACCCGAGCTTCTTTCATTGCGATTTTTGATATCCAGCTTTTAGGCAAAGAATAACCAATTTGCAAGTTCTTCAGCCTTAAATAAGATATCCTCTGCAGATAGCGGTCGTTAGGTACATGACCCGCTCCCCACGAAAGTACTCCGTTGTACTGTGAATATCTTGGAAGATATGCATCGCGGTTATCTTCAGTCCAGTAGTTGCCAAGATGCCATGCAGGCATTTGATTGTATCCCCGGTTGTACTGTCCCCAAAATGCAGTCTCTCTTCCCGGATACCAGTCTTGCCTGCCTACACCGGAGAAAAGCGCAGAAAAGAAAAATCCGTTCCAATCGGCACTCAGATTAAAGCTGTATTGATAACGAGGCTCAGAATTACCAATAATGGTAAGGTCTCCCGGATTATCAACCGTTTGCTCTCCTTGTGTAATCATGTTATCGGCACTGCCATCCAGGTTCCTAATTTTAAGATCACCTGCACGCCACACAGCATCAGCAGAACTATTAAAAATGGTATTGATGTATTCACTCGGATCAGGATCTTCCTGGAACAAACCATCTGTTCTGAAGCCCCAAATATCACCAACTGTTTGTCCTTCGTAGTAATCAGTGATCTTTTTGGTTGGGTTGTTAAACTTGTCGATTGTTGATACATAATCGTACAGCGAACCGCGTATCTGATAGTTGAAAGGCTTGTTGGCCAGGTTGAACTTATCCTGCCAGGTGAATGTAATCTCGAATCCATTTGTGGTCATATCTGCATAATTTCCTTTTGGAGATGTGGCACCAAAAATATCAGGCAAGGTTGGGCCAGCCACATACATATCAGTTGTCTTCCTAACATAGTAGTCTCCGCTGAAACGGAGTTTGCCCTTCAGCATCCCCAAATCAAGACCAAAGTCGGTTGTTGTAGCTATTTCCCATGTAAGCCCATCAGGAATAGGAGATGGCGCACTTGTCTTTTTGTTCAAAGCACCGTCGAGTACGCGCCCCGAAGTGCCGATACTCAACAACTCAAGAAACTGGTAAGGAGAAATATTTCCATTCCCCAGAGAACCGTATGACGCACGGAATTTGATATCCGATAAAATACTTTCATTCACATTCCAGAAAGGTTCTTCCGAAAGTCTCCATCCTCCCGAAACAGACGGGAAGAAACCCCATTGTTGATCAGTAGGGAACCTGGATGAACCATCATAGCGTCCGTTTACTTCCACCAAATAACGATCGAGGTAGCCATAGTTTACGCGGAAGAATGTTCCGGCAGTTTTCCATCGGGTAACGCTTGCTCCCGGAGTAATGGAGGTACCTGTTGCCAACTGAACACTTTCAGCACTTTCAAGTAACAACTGGTTACGTTGAATACTATTGGCTTTATATGACGATGTTTCGTAGTTCCATCCAGCCATTGCTTTTACGTAATGTTTGTCAACAAAGGTATTTTCATATTCGGCGTAAAGGTTGGATGCCTTGTATAGTGTGTGCCCCATCCACTCGTAAATGACACCATTGGTATCGCCAAGATATTTTGGACTGGTAGCATTTTCATTTTGGTAATACGGAATCTTTACCCTTTTCCAAAAGAAATCACGACCATCGTAGCGGAAGGTAAAATCTCCATTTACACGAAGTTTATTCCCGAAAAAATTAGTATTAAGAGATACCGTATTTTTGAATAGATTTCGTTTGTTATTCTGGTAATTGTTTCCGTCAACAAAACCACCTAAAGTTGAAGCTCCACCTCGGGTATAGGTTCCGTCGGGGTTGTACATTGGCATGCTTGGAAAAGCGCTTACCTCAATGTAACGTTGAATGTTTGCACTTCGTCCCAGCGCAGAGAAAGGCATGTGATAGGAATCGTTGGCATATTCCATATTATTGGAAAGACGCAGCCACTGATAGGCCTGTAATGATCCTTTTGCCCTAAGGTTATAAGAACGATAAGTATCCGGATCAAAATTATACATGCCACCAAAGTCGTATAAGCGACCAGAAATATAAAAATCTGATTTATCGTTGCCTCCGGAAATCGTCAGATTGTGATCCTGGGTAAATGTTTGATCTTTAAAAAGCAAATCCATCCAATCGGTATTGCTATAGTATTCATAATCTCCATTGGGCAATATTTCTGTTTTCGGACCTTCACCTGAGGCTTTCCATGCCTTTAACCTCTCCAGCCACTCATCGCTGTATGCTTGTGTATTGTTGTTGATTGAAGTTGGCACTGTTCCCTGACGATTAAAATAGGATGCCCTGAAATGTTCAACCCAAGTAACGGCGTCAGTAACAAACTCAGGCTTCTGAGCTAAGGATTGAATGGAATAATTGCCGGTATAATTAATTTTCGTCTTGCCCTTCTGTGGTTTTTTGGTTGTAATCAGTACCACGCCAAACGAACCTCTGGCTCCGTAAATGGCAGCCGAAGCGGCATCCTTCAACACGCTGACACTCTCAATGTCGTTCGGGTTCAATAATGAAGGATTACCCTCTACACCATCAATCAGAACCAGCGCACTTCCCCCCTGCCCAATTGATGTCTTACCACGCACATTGTAGGAAGCTGAACGAGTAGGCTTTCCGTCTTCCAATGAGATGTTCAGGTTCGGGATAACTCCTTGCAAGGCCTGTGTTGTGTTCGAAGTTGAACGATTTTCAAAAGCTTCGCTCCCCACAGCTTCAACGGCACCCGTTAAATTCACCTTTTTCTGGGTACCATATCCAACAACGATAACTTCCTCAAGTTCAGAACTCTCCTCAACCAACAGCACATTCAAATTCAATTGTGTACCAATCTCAATTTCCTGCGTTCTCATTCCAATAAATGAAAAAACCAAAACTTTGACATCAACAGGTACGTCGATGGTATAGTTACCATCAAAATCTGAAGTAACACCTACTGATGTACCTTTTATAACGATAGAAGCTCCGGGTAGTGGCTGACCTGATGAATCGGTTATTTTACCTTTTATGGTTTTTACCTCTTGTTCAATTACCGCCGGTTTTTCTTCTTTCGCATCTTTAACAACAATTACCTCGTTGATTACCTTGAATTGCAACATTTGCTGGTTAGCAATATCCTGCAAGGTTTCTTTAAAATTCTCCTTTCCGGGATTGATCGTTACCCGGCTGTTTTCGTCAATTTCCTTTTCAATATAAAAGAAACGAAACGTGGAATTTTGTTCCACCTCATCGAAGAATTCTTTTAAGGTACAGGATCTTGTCTCGAGGTCTAATTTCATCCGCTCGATGCTCTGGCTTCTGCCTGTTGCAGTGGCCAAAACAGTCCCCGCAAATACCAATTGTAGTAATATGGCATAGAATGACATAATTAAGTACTTTCCAATAATTGTTTTTTTCATAATTTTGAATTGTGTAATTAATGCTTCAATATTTAATTGTACAATTTGTCCTGATGGGATTTGAGAAACTGATCCTTTCTCAAATTCCCGGGACTTTTTTTTGCATCCGATTTGGATGCTGTCAGGATTAGGATTTATCTCATATCTAATTCAGTTTCTTATTATTCGTAACAGTTATTTTTTTATCCTCAAGTATCTCATATGATAACTCAGTCCCCACTTCAATGGCCGTAATAATTGTCAGGAAAGAAGCGTCATCAAAGCTTGCGTTTATTTTGATGCCTGAAACATCGAGTTCCCCGGTTTCGAAACTTACACCATACCGATATTCCAATTGCCGGTATACTTCGGGAAGAGGCGTGTTCTTAAACCTGAAGGTTTTATTTTTCCACCCCAATTGTTCATCAAAATCAAAATCACTTTTTACATACTCCCGCGTTTCCCGATTAAAGGCGACCATTTTTCCCGGTTCAAGAAAAACATTTTCACCTTCGGCCTGGCAAACCTTCACTTTACCTTCCACTAAAGCCACCGAAAGGTTAGTGGCATCGGGATAGGCATCAACATTAAAAGTTGTTCCAAGTACCTCTACCTGGTAATCACCCATATTCACTGTAAATGGTCGCTTATGGTCTTTCGCAATTTCACAATAAGCTTCGCCCGTCAAATAAACTTCCCTTTTTGATTTCGAGAAATGCTCTTCAAAACGAAGGCTTGAGCCGCCATTTAACCGAATAAAAGAACCATCGGGCAAATCAACATTTAGATTCTCCCCAGGTTTGGTGCTGAATTCAAGGTAGGCCAGTTCCACCGGAACAGAAGATTTATGAGCCCTTTGATTAAGAAATACCACACCTGCAATCCCCAGTAATACCAAGGCAACGGCGGCTACTTTATACGCACTCCTGAACCGGTTGATCGATCGCTTTTTGCCGGCTTCTCCCATGCTAAATTCAGGTTCCTGCTTTTGAATTCCGGAAATTATTTTCTCACGTGTTCGGGCATAATTAAATTCAGGTGTGTTGCTATAGTTTTCTTTTTGATCAACAATCCTTTTAAACTCATCGTAAAGTGCCTTGTTTTGATCCGATTTTAGAATAAGTTCGAGGCGGTCTAATTCATCTTTTGTAATTGTTCCGGATTCTTTCTTTGCAAATAATTCGTATAATTCTTCTCGATTCATTTTAAATGCTTTATGGTATGACACAGCAAATCGAAAATTTTCCCAGCAGAAATTATTACAAAACGATTAAAATGTTAAACAACATAAAAATGAAACTTTTCCATGACATGAGACCATTAACGTTTCATTGTCCTTTGGGAGTCAAGTCACTATGAAATTGCTTCAGCTTTGTATCTCAGAGTACAAGAGAATCGGGAATAATAAGAAGAGCTTAAGATTGAAGAGAATTACTTAATTGCCGGCAAAAGTATCACGAAAAGAAAATAGAGATCATATTGTTTGGCAGCCATTTTTTCGGATAGAAATTTCATCGCCAGGTAAATGTGATTTTGTACAGTTTTTAATGAAATGGATAATTTATCGGCTACTTCCTTTTGGCTTAAACCTTCCAGTTTGTGTAATTTAATGACTAGACTTTGTTGCGGCGACATCATCCCTAATAATTCCTTAAACTCACTTAGTACTTCGCTGTGAACCAAATCAGAGTCGGCGCTAACATTCGAGACCATATCCTTTTCGGGCACATCTTCGATACAGAGAGTCACCTTTGAGCTTCTTAAATAATTTAGTGCTGTATTTTTAGCAGCCGCAAAAAGATAGGGTTTTAGCTCAGTTGTAAGTTTTATTTTATGCCTGTTTAACCACAACTTTACAAAAACATCGGAAACAATATCTTCGACCGCTTCGTGGTCTTTAACTATGGAATGGGTAAAATAACTAAGCCGGTTAAAATATTTATCGAAAACTATACTGAACGCTTTTTCGTTGTTGGCACAGATCTCTTGCCACAATTTGTGATCAGTATTAATTTCTTTATTCATTAATTCGAATTAATAAAACTGTCGCGAAGATAGATCGAATATCTACTTCAACTGAGAAAGGACAATTAAAAAAAGATTAAAGTTACCCTGATCTTTGTGGCTACTTTAAATAAATAATGATTAGGAAGTATGTGAATAACAACCCCGTGGGAACTAATAATTAGTGTCTTACAATTTTAAATATCCTCAAACTCTACGTTTGTGTAATCTTTAACCTCGGCAGCTTCGGCTTCTTCGAATTCGGCTTCGGTTTCGGTTTCGGCTTCATATCCTTCGTCTCTTGAGCGGCTTACCAGTTCATCTTCCGGCTGCTTCTCAAAAATGTAATCCACTACTTCCTGCAAGCTTTCCATAAATTTCTCGAAATCTTCTTTGTACAAAAAGATTTTATGCTTTTCGTAGCTGAACTTTCCGTTCTCGCCAAAGCGTTTCTTACTTTCAGTAATGGTTAGATAAAACTCGTCGCTTCGGGTACTTTTTACATCAAAGAAATAGGTTCTTTTCCCGGCGCGGATAACTTTTGAATGAATTTCCTGTTTAAATTTGCTTCCAGAATTGTTTGTTCCCTCCTTACTTCCAGCACTTTCCATTCTTTCAATTTTTGATTTTTGACTTAGTTAGTTTCAAAAATAGAAAAATATTTTAGAAAATTTAACAATAGAACAGAAACCTCGCACCGGATAAATCAATTTATTCTATTTATAAAGAATCCATTTAAAATTAGGATTTTTCAATCATCCAACGCAAACTGAAAATCTCATGTTTTGATTTTATGTTCAATTAAATGATTCACTTATAGACATAAAAAAATTCCGGAAACACTTTTTACAAGCGCCTCCGGAATTTTAGTTAAACAGGTATTCTGTATCTACTGATAAATTTCCTTTTTAGCTGAAAGCAGTGTATTCAGAAGCAACGAAGTACGGGTCATTGGGCCAACACCACCCGGAACCGGCGTAATGTAAGAACATTTAGGAGCGACCTCATCAAACAGCACATCGCCTTTCAGTTTCCATCCCGACTTTGTCTGATCCGATTTTACACGGGTGGTCCCCACATCAATTACTACCGCTCCTTCTTTTACCATATCGCCTTTCACAAACTCCGGAACGCCCATAGCCACGATCAGAATATCGGCATTACGACAAACTTCCTTCAGGTTTTCTGTGCGACTATGAGCAACGGTTACGGTGGCATTCATCGCCTTTTGCGACATCAATACACTCATCGGGCGGCCCACAATGTTACTACGCCCCAAAACCACACAGTTTTTACCGTTGGTGTCAATTTTATAGCGTTTCAGAAGCTCCACAATTCCGTAGGGAGTAGCCGAAACAAACGATGGAAGGCCAATCACCATCCGGCCAACATTGATTGGATGAAAACCATCCACATCTTTTTTCGGATCGATGGCTTCGATCACTTTTTGCTCTGAAATATGTTTGGGCAAAGGCAGCTGTACAATGAAACCATCCAGGTCCTCATCCTTGTTCAACTCATCCACCTTGGCCAGCAACTCTTCTTCGGTAACGTCATCTTCGTAACGAATCAACGTAGATTTGAAACCAACTGCTTCGCAGTCTTTAATTTTATAGGCTACATAAGTTTCGCTGCCACCATCGTGTCCTACAAGGATCGCTGCCAAATGCGGTTGTTTCCCTCCGTTGGCAATAATGGTTTTTACTTCTTCGGCAATCTCCGCCTTAATTTCTGCTGCAATTTTGTTCCCGTCGATCAATTCCATTACTTCTGATTTTTTTCGAAAGCCTTGCTTTCTCTTATCTTTTTATACTAAACTTTCTATCTGCGGCCACGCTGCTGCATGCCGGCCATCATTCGCTGAACGTTTTTCCCTTGCGAAACCATTCGCATCATTTTGCGGGTTTCATCAAACTGTTTCAGCAAACGATTCACTTCCTGAATATCGGTTCCCGATCCGTTGGCAATACGCTTTCTCCGTCCGCCATTGATAATTGCCGGGTTTTCGCGTTCTTCCGCTGTCATGGAGTAAATGATCGCCTCAATGTGTTTGAATGCATCATCGTCGATGTCCATGTTTTTGATGGCTTTCCCCATTCCCGGGATCATTCCAACCACATCTTTCAAACTACCCATCTTTTTAATCTGGGCAATCTGTTTCAGGAAGTCGTTAAAATTAAAAGTATTTTTTGCCAGTTTTTTCTGAAGACGTTGTGCTTCTTCTTCGTCAAACTGCTCCTGTGCTTTTTCAACCAGCGAAACAATGTCACCCATTCCCAGGATACGGTCGGCCATACGATCGGGGTGGAAAACATCCAAAGCTTCCAGTTTCTCACCGGTACCAACAAACTTGATTGGCTTTTCAACCACTGCACGAATCGAGAGCGCTGCACCACCGCGGGTATCACCATCGAGTTTGGTAAGAACAACCCCGTCGAAATCGAGACGGTCGTTAAATTCTTTGGCAGTATTTACGGCATCCTGACCCGTCATTGAATCCACCACGAAAAGAATTTCATCGGGATTAACGGCTGCTTTGATGGCCGCAATTTCTTTCATCATCTCCTCGTCAACTGCCAAACGACCTGCGGTATCCACAATCACTACGTCGTAGCCCTTGGCTTTGGCTTCCTGTATGGCAGCTTTGGCTATTTTCACCGGATCCATGTTTCCTTCTTCGGTATACACCGGAACGCCGATTTGTTCGCCCAGCACTTTCAACTGTTCGATCGCAGCCGGACGGTAAACGTCGCCTGCAACCAGCATCGGATGGCGGCCTTTTTTCTTTTTCAGCATGTTGGCCAGTTTGCCCGAGAAGGTTGTTTTACCCGATCCCTGCAGACCTGACATCAAAATAACAGCGGGTTTTCCTTTTAACTCAATATCAGTAAAGGTGCCCCCCATTAACGAAGCCAACTCGTCTTTTACGATTTTTACCATCAACTGCCCCGGCTTTACAGCGGTAAGTACCTCCTGTCCGAGTGCTTTTTCTTTAACGTCGTCGGTAAATTTCTTGGCTATCTTAAAGTTGACGTCGGCATCCAGCAAGGCACGACGAATATCTTTCAATGTTTCTGCCACATTGATTTCGGTGATCTTCCCCTCACCCTTTAACATTTTAAAGGACCGTTCCAGCCTGTCACTTAAATTCTCAAACATGCTTTTAATTCTTTTGAAAATGAGGTGCAAAAATAGGAAAAAAATGAAAAAAGGGAAGGATTCGGAGCAGATAAAAGAGAAGGAACAACCAATATAAAAAGCCGTTCCTCCAAATTATCAGAAAATGAAGAAACGGCTTTTAACAATATACTTGTACCCAGACTATTAAAGATCGTTTTCGCCTTTTACATAGCCGAAGTTGGCAAGAATTCCGCCATCAACATAAAGCACATGCCCGTTGACAAAATCGCTGGCTTTTGAAGCAAGGAACAATGCCGCGTTGCCAATATCTTCGGGTTCTCCCCAACGGCCGGCGGGTGTACGGGTCATCACCAGGTCGTTAAACGGATGTCCTCCTTCGCGGATTGGTGCAGTTTGAGAAGTGGCAATATAGCCGGGACCAATTCCATTGATCTGGATGTTGTACTTGGCCCATTCGCAAGTCATGTTGGCTGTTAAAAGCTTTAATCCACCTTTTGCCGATGCGTAGGCTGAAACCGAGTTCCGACCGTAAACACTCATCATCGAACACATGTTAATGATCTTTCCGGAGCATTTTTCGATCATCTTCGGGGCTACCCTTTTTGAAACAATCAGCGGGGCTACCAAATCAATGTCAAGCACCAGTTTATAATCAGACACCTGCATATCGAGGATTGGAACGCGTTTGATAATTCCGGCGTTGTTCACCAGGATATCTACGGTACCCACTTCGGCTTCGATTTTCGAAATGCCTTTATCCACTTCCTCTTCGTTGGTAACATCAAATTTCAGGGTATAAACATCTACCCCAACTTCGGCAAACTCGGCTTTACAGCTTTCCAGCTTTTCTTCCGAAATATCGTTTACACACACTTTGGCACCGGCTTGTCCGAGCACTTTGCCAATGGCCATTCCAATACCGTGTGTTCCTCCGGTAATCAGGGCAACTTTTCCGCCTAAGTCAAATAATTCCTGTATCATAATTCAGTTTAAAGTTTTGAGTTTAAAGTTCAGAAACCAATGTGAGGACTTCTGAATAAAAATTAACGCAAATCAGTCGGAGCAATCACATCCATATCGCCGTAATCGAGATTCTCGCCTGCCATTCCCCAGATAAAAATATAATTGCTGGTTCCGGCGGCAGAGTGAATCGACCACTCGGGCGAAATCACTGCCTGCTCGTTTTGCATCCAAATGTGGCGTGTTTCGTTGGGTTGTCCCATAAAGTGACAAATTGCCTGGCCTTCGGGTACGTTAAAGTAGAAATAAACTTCGTTCCGGCGGCTGTGCTGATGCGGCGGCATGGTATTCCATACGCTTCCGGTTTTGAGTTCGGTCATCCCCATTTGCAACTGGCAGGTTTCCACCACTCCATTGATGAGCAGCTGGTTGATGTTTCTTTCGTTGGAAGTCTCCATCGCACCAAGATGCAGAACGTTGGCTTCGCCCAAAGTCACCTGCTTGGTTGGAAATTCCTTGTGTGCCGGTGCCGAATTGATGTAATAATGCGCCGGGTTTTCGGCACTGTCCGATTTAAAGATCACCTCTTTACTCCCTTTCCCGATGTACAGGGCATCTTTGAAATCCATTTTATACTCTGTTCCGTCGACAACAATTACTCCGGGCCCCGCAACATTGATCACTCCCACTTCCCTTCGCTCGCAGAAATATTCTGCTTTTAACAAATCGATGGTTTCCAGCGGCAGCGGTTCGTTCACCGGTACTGCACCTCCAACAATGTACCGCTCGATGGACGAATACACCAAACGAACATTTCCCGGCTCCATCAGTTTTTCCACTAAAAATTCTTTCCGAATTCTTGCAGTATCATACGATTTGAAGTCTTCGGGATGATAAGCGTAACGCGCTTCATAAATAGTTGCCATATTTTTTCTTTTTAAGTCTGTGCTTTATTATTTTCCTCCCGTAAAAAATATTAGTCCAGGAAGAAAAATCTGATCATTCAATTAAAAAGGAATAAATAATCAGCTACAAATGTATATATAATTTTCGGGAGAATGCAATCGATTGCATAAAAAGAAAAATAATCTTAACTTTACCGCCAAAATAATAAGGATGAGCAACCAACCGGAAACGACCATTCACGACATTGCCAAAGCGTTGAATATATCAGCATCAACTGTATCCAGAGCACTTAATGATAATCCATTGATCAGCCAGGCTACCCGCAATAAAATAAAAAAGGCGGCAGCGGAAATGGGATACCGCCCCAATGTTGTGGCTGCCAACTTCCGAACCAAACGAACCAATACCATCGGGGTGATCGTTCCGCTGATCAACCGGCATTTCTTTTCGTCGGTTATTAGCGGCATTGAAGAAGTTGCCTACGAACAGGGCTTTGCCGTTAGCATATCGCAATCAAACGATAATTTTGAAAAAGAAAGCAAGATCGCTCATTCCCTGTTTGCCAACCGTGTTGACGGAGTAATTCTTTCCATTGCCATGGAAACGAGTTCATACGAACATTTAAAACTGTTTTCGGAAAGACAGATCCCGCTTGTATTTTTCGACCGTATTGTGGATGAAATTCATGCGTACAAAATTGTTGCAGACGATTTTCGCGGCGGATACCTGGCCACGCGCCATTTAATTGAGCAGGGAAGAAAGCGAATTGCCATGATTGGTGGTCCGCAAAATTTAAGGATTTATCAAAACAGGCAGGCCGGATATATAACAGCCTTGCAGGAAGCCGGACTTCAACCCGATGATGCATTTATTTTGCACAATAGCCTGACACGGAAAGACGGAACGCAAGCTATCGGCAAATTAATGAATGCAGCCATCCGTCCCGATGCCGTTTTTTGCGCCAACGATACAACGGCATTAAGCTCCATCATTTATTTGCGCGAAAACAACATAAAAGTACCGGAGGAAGTTGCAATTGTTGGATTTAGTAATGAACCGTTCGCGGAAGTGGTGACTCCTTCCATAAGTACCATTAAGCAGCCCGGGTTTGAAATGGGAAAGAAAGCCGCTGAATTGCTTATTCGCCAGATCAATCAAAAAGAAACTCCGGATTATTTTGAAACGATAACAATGCCCACGGAGTTGATTATCCGGGATTCGTCGGTAAGCAAATAATCGGGTAACGATCAATGAAAGATTGTTGTAGATTGAGTCAATCCTATTATTCTTTCAACAAGTAACCGGTTGACCATGTGCAAAAAATAAATCTGCCTTGAACAAGACAGATTTATTCTTATCATTTCTGAGCAGGAAATTATTCTATTGAAATATCCTCCCCCGTATTTGTTTTCAACTTGAATTTCAACTGACGCCTGGCTTTCTCTTTTCCGGGAGAAATGATCAGTCGGCCCGCATCGCAATTTTCAAAATAATCGAACACAAACTGCTCCGACGATGGTTCTGTTTCCACATCCTCCTCTGACAAAGCTTTCAGATTGGGAACATAAATAACTGTTGGCACCTTTGCGATTCCGGTTTCGTTCCAGGAACAGGTAAATTCCCCGGTTTCAGAATTGTAATTGTAGGCCTCCAAAATACCTGCTATTTGCTGCGGATACGGCCGCACAATGGCCTCCTGAAAATAAGGATAATCTGCAATATCTCCATAATAAGCCCAGTAGGTATTGCTGAAACTGTGTTTTTCCATCATGCTCACCAGATGTTGAGCTGTTTCCACCATTTTCGCCGATTTACCATGAAGCGCGCCCCATTCGCCAACCAACACCGGCATATTCATTCGTTTTCCGCTTTCAGCAATGCGGTCGAAAATAAATTCAACCCGCTCGTAACTGGGGTTTTCAACCTCTTTGGTATCCACCACCAGATCGTAACCATGCGCAGCATAAGCCACATTGGGGTCGCGTGTACCATCGGGCAAAGTAGTAGCTTCCAAAGCAGTAGAAACACCGGTATTTACAAAATAATTGTGGTTATACATCAGAATATGGTTGGCGTCTACTTCCCGAATGGCGTTGGCCACTTTCTGATAAAAAGGCTGCAACTGGTCTTTCTCAAAGGCCGCACTCAATTCATAAACGGCATCCACAACTTTCGCATATTTTTCGCGTGTTGAAATAAGCTCCAGTGCCTTTAAACGCGAAGCTTCACTGCCCCACATAAGCTCCAACTCTTCGGCAGAAGGAGGTGCCTGCCCGGTTTCCTCCACCAAAACCTGCGCATAAGCCCCCAGCAACAAAGGCATAACGTTTTGTGCCTCGGAACCCATAAAGGGCTCGTTCATGATATCGTAGCCAATTACCGTAGTATTGCTGGCGTAGCGCTGTGCAATGTGCTTCCAAAGATTTGCGTAATGATCCTGTAAACCAATACCATCGGATGCCGGCGTATTTTTCCAGAAATTATCGAAGGCCGTTTGAACTGCTGGGCTGATCAGGTACGAATCACTCCACACATCGCCAGTGTAATGATCTTGTCCGTCGGTAAGTGTTGCCCAGTTGGGTGCTCCATCCGAAAACCTGGCCCCGTAAAGATCCTGGTGCATATCCAGAAAAACATAGATTTCATTTTCTTTGGCCCACTCTATCCGCTTATCAATTTCGCGCAAATAAGCTTCGTTGTATTTACCCGGTTCCGGCTCCAGCCCGTCCCAGATAATTCCCAGCCGAATGCAGTTAAATCCCCATTGTTTAAACTGCCGGAAAGTTTCTTCGTTTTGTGGTGGCATGTAATTTTCGGCAGAATCTTTACTGATAAAGTTTATACCGCTCAACACCACTTGTCTGCCTTCTGCATCTTCAAACCGCTGGTCTTTTACCTGTAAAAATCCGTCGTAGCTAATCACTCCTTTGGGGGCATCGTTACAGGAGATAAAAACTGAAGCGATAAATAAAATAATCGATAATCGTGTTAACATGTACTTTTAATTTATTGATATTTAGTTACAACCTGCCGAAACTGTCCTCCGGCAGGTTTTAAGAGTCAGGTTCCGATAAAGCTACTTGGCATCGAAGCTAAGAGTTATCAGGTTCGACGGTTTAGTCGGTGCCCCAATAACACTGTGTAAATAAATAGCTACAACCATTCTGTCAGGTGAAATATCCCGAAGGATTGCATTAACTGCATAATCCTGAATTCCGAGGAAACCACCGTTTGCAAAGGTCAGGTAATCCGCATTTTCGAAAGTAACCGTCTTGGGTGAGAAGCTGTTCTCTCCCAGCTCGTCTACTGCATCAACAACGAGGCTTGTATTTTCAGTTAACGTCCATGTTGCATTTGTTGAAGGAGTATTTTTAACCGAGAATACTCCAACAGGAGTAATTGTCACGAAGTTTTCTTCTCCTAACTCCATCGCACTATAAACCCATCCAGCCAGGTTATTTCCATTTTTATTATCTACTTTATATTTCCCATCGGCGTAAAAAGTATATTCATTATCGTATTCTACATCCAGACCTATTTCATTAAGAAGATTATCCGTCCCGGGCATAATCCCTGTAGGGAAAGAAGCATCAAAAGCACCTGCTCCGTCCATTCCGGGAGTGGCAGTGCGGCTAAGTACCCAGGTTTTACCATTAACCCCGGGCCCTCCCGACAATAATTCTGACATTGAGGCGACAATGGTAACCGATTTGCTGTTCAAAGCTTCGCCTCCGTCACCCATCGCGGTAACGGTTACGGTGTAATCGCCCGACATGGTATAGGTATGACTGGTTGTTGCGCCGCTTCCGGTTTCACCATCTCCGAAATTCCACGAAAAAGAAGTGGCATTCTCCGAAACCGTATTGAAGTTGACGGTGTACGAATCGTTCAGATCTACTTCTGCAAATATCTCCACTACGGGCGGAGCCGGGTCTTCGGAACAAGAAATCATTAACGCCACTAGGGCAAACATTGTGAGTAGGAAATAATTAATCTTTTTCATAATGGTAATCTTTAGTTTTTATTGAATCTATTGGTTAAGTCTTCTAATCCTTTACGTCCCACCAGAGTTTAGTGGTAATCAGGTCTTCCCCCTGCATTTCCAGAGCCTTCAGGTAGTTCGTGTGGTTTATATTCACTTCTGACGAAGGATAGCGCAGACGTGCCGGCAAAGTACCGTTGGTTACACCCAGATCGAAATCGGGGGCTGTGCGTTGTTGTATTTTCGGATAGCCTGTACGGCGAATGGTATTCCAGCCTTCCATTGCATTGGGTAAAACCGAAATCCATAACTGGGTACAGATTTGTTCGAACTGGTGCCCGGTGCTTCCGTTAAGTGTTGAATTCTCATTTTCAGCCAGGTAAGCGTCAATAATGGTTTCATCTACCATCCATTGCTCAAGCGATTTCCGGATACCTGTTTGATACATTTGGCTTGCATTCTCCTGCGAAATGCCAGCCAGGGCCGCTTCTGCCCTCAGCAACCAGATTTCTGATGCCGACATAAAATAAAAAGGTGCTGCTTTGCCTACCAGGTTATCAGCCGGCGACGACACCGTGTTTAAATCCCAATCGGGTAAAGCAGAGTTGCTTATGCCGTTCGGCAAACCAACAAATTCTCCGGCCGCATTGGGCTTCACAAAAACTTCCAGACGCGGATCGTTCAGCAATTTAAGCCAGTCAACAAAAAATGCACTCATTTTCCACTTCCAGTAATCATAGTGGCTATACACCGGGTTTTGAAATTCACCAATATCCGAGTCCTGGTTCTCGTTCACCACATTCTGGCTGTTCTCTTCAATTAAAGGTGCTGTAAGACATTCTTTTATGATGTTCTCTGCATAACTTTTGTCTTCGCTCACAAAGCGAATCCGCATAGCGTACCTAAGACGCAGGGAGTTGGCAAAGCGCCCCCAGTTTTCCAGGTTATTGCCAAAAATCGGGTCGGCTCCCGGAAATCCATCTGCTGAACTGGCAGTGCTCAGAACGGCTATGGCATTTTTAAGTTCGTCAAGTGCATCTTTGTAAATCGTTTCCACCGAATCGTATTCCGGGTAGAGATTCCCCTCCTGCCCCAAACCACCATCAAGGTAAGGGATACTTCCAAAAGCATCGCTGAGCTGCACTAGGTTCATTACGGCAATTATGCGTGCCATCGCATACCGCACCGGATTTTCGTAATCCCCACCTGGTTTTGTCAACCTGAGTACTTCCTGCACATGACGAATTGGCCCGTAATAAAAGCCTTCGAAAACATCCCGGTACTCGTGCGAAGTAAAATTATCGTAATACCGGTCGATAAACATGCTGTTGTTTTGACCGCTGTAGATGTGTGCATATTGCGTTGCAAAAGGAAACTGTAAGTATTTATTCCCATTTCCACGCATAGTCTGTAAACAAGCGTTGGCAAATAAATACTCCGGATCGATTTTGGTTACTGCGTTGGGGTTGGTATTTGTTCTTTCGAATTCATCATCGCAAGCTGTACTAAACACCAGTAATACAACGAGCAAGAATCCTATTTTTAAAGCTTTCATCCGATTAGAAATTAATTTTAAGGTTTACACCATAGCTCGAAGTGGAAGGCAATGACAAGTGCTCGATGCCATTACCGGTATTTCCGCTGTTGTAGCCCGATTCGGGGTCGAAATGGTCCATGGCACGATACAAAAAGAACAGGTTCCGGCCTACCAGCGACAAATTCACATCGTCGATGGGCAGCTTTGCCAGCAACCTGGAAGGCATGTTGTAACTTAGCACCAGCTCACGCAAACGAACATTCGTGGCATCCTGTATCCACTCAGTTCCTATTTGTTTGTTGTAAATATTGTACCATCTCAGCGTCGGGTCAATCGGGATGGTATTGGGCTGTCCGTTTGATTCGCTCCTGCCCTCTTCAATAAAACCGCCGGTTCCGGCAGCCCACTCGGCCCGTCCTTCCAGGGTTTCGGCACTGGTGCCAAAAAGTCCCATGTAGGCTTTTCCCCACGAGTAAATATCACCTCCCTTTTGAACATCCACCAGAAAACTCAGGCTAACATTTTTATAGCTGAACTGGTTGTTTATACCGCCCATCCAGTCGGGGTTGATATTTCCCATGGCTTTCCATTCGCCTGCTTGCGCAAAACCATTTTTGTCGATCAGTTTGTGCCCAAATGAATCGCGTTTGTAATCGGTGGTATAAATCACTCCGTAAGGTTCTCCCGGGCGCGCCTGAATACTCATGTGAAACTCTTCGGCCAGCGGCAGAAATTCCATGTCGCCATACAATTCCATTACCTCCGATCTGTTCTTCGACCAAGTTAAAATCACATCCCAGGAAAAACCTCCCGGAGTTTCAACAGGTGTTGCATTCAATTGTACTTCAACGCCCCTGTTCTGTAATTTGCCTGCATTCATTTTCCGGCTTGAATACCCGGACGACGGTGTTAGGTCAACGTTCATTATCTGATTGTCAGAAATGCTGTAGTAATAAGTAAAATCTACCGCCAGACGATTTTTGAACATGGCAAGATTAGTACCTACTTCCCACGAGCTGGTTTCTTCGGGTTTCAGATCGAAATGCGGCAATTGCCCCCCGATACTCGCAAGCGGATAGTCGGTTTGAGTCTGGCTAAGACTATAGTATTGTGCAATCTCGTATGCTCCCGTATCATTCCCCACTTTGGCAAATGAAGCCCGCAGCTTTCCGGTTGTCAGCCACTCCCAATTCAGTTTGAATGCTTCAGAAAACAGAAAGCTCAGGTTTTCAGAATGATAGAAATAGGAGTTATTACCTAATGGCAAAGTAGATGACCAATCATTACGCGCGGTAACATCGAGGTATAAATAGTTCTGAAACGCAAACTGGCCGAGCGCGTAAAGCGAATAAACCTGCTTTTTTGAGAACCATTCACTGGTGCCGTAGTTGCGGTAGTTCGAGATGTTGTACATCTCCGGCACGCGCATCACGCTTCCCCACTGCGAAATAGAATTGTATTTATTGTAGCGGTAGTTTCCACCCAAGCTCAGGTTTAGCGAAAAATCGTTGAAACTTTTATCATAAGTTCCCAGGAAATCGGAGTTCCACTCCATGCTATTGCCCATGCCTTTGCTAATACTTCCCTGTCCGGTAGCGATGGACGGACGTCCCGGGTTTTCATAATCTTTTGATGAACTGTTTGTATAATCGAGGCCCGAGCGAACCATCAGATGAAAATGCTCCGTAGTATTCCATTTAATCGAAAACATGCCCTGAAAACGGTTTTTTTCGTCTTCGTTCAGTTTGTTTTGAAGTATCCAATACGGGTTGGCAAAGGTGTTGTCGGTGTTCCACTTCAACATGTTTCCCTCTGCATCGGCAGTGTTTTGCTTTAATGATTCGAGCGTGATATTCCGGGGCATAATGGCCAGCGACTGTACCACATTTGAACCGTCTTCTGCAAGATACGGGCGATTCTCCACCGACGAATGAATGTAGGTGAGCTTGGAATCGAACTCTACTTTCTCTCCCAGTTTTGAAAACCCGCGCAAGTTGAAAGTTTGTTTCGACAGATCGTTGTTGGGCATAATGCCTTTGGAGTCCTGATGGGTTATCGATGCGCGAAACGTAGTTCTGTCGTTGCCTCCGTCAAAAGACACCGTATTTGTAAACGAGCTTCCGGTACGGAAAAATGCATCGTAAGGATTGGCCTGCGGCACCATTTGTTCCTCCTGCCCCAGCCAGTTAACCAGTGTCTGCCCGTCCATTTTTTCACCGTAACTCCATATCCAGGGATAATCGGCCAGAGGTTTCGGCGGATTTCCTGACAACGAAGGATAATACCCAAAAGCACCTTGTGTGTATTCGTTCTGGAAATCGGGGGCAACCATGGGGTTTTCCATGGTGTATCCCGAGGAAAACGATATGCCGATCCCTCGTTTGTTTTTCCCTTTTTTGGTGGTGATCAAAATAACTCCATTGGCTCCTCTCGATCCGTAGGCCGCAGCAGCACCAGCTCCCTTCAGCACGCTCATCGATTCAATGTCTTCCGGATTCAGGTCGGCCAGCGCATCTCCGCTGTCTTTACCACCCCAACGGCCTCCACCTCCAAACCCGGCATCCATCGGGATACCATCTATCACAAACAAGGGGCGGTTATTTCCCAACATGGAAGCTACTCCACGAAGAATAACCCTCGAAGAACCATCAACGCCTGTGGGCGATTTGGTAATCTGCAAACCCGAAACTTTTCCGGCAAGCGAGTTAACAGGATTGTTTTCTTTGGCCCGGTTAATTTCGTCGCTTCCTACTTGTGTAATCGAATAGCCCAGAGAGTTCTTGTCCCGTTCAATACTAAGAGCGGTAACTACTACTTCATCAATCGACTGAATATCTTCGACTAAAACCACGTTTAGTTCGCGTTGCCCGTTTACCGCAACTTCCTGCGACTGAAACCCAATAAACGAAAAAGACAGGACGACCGATTCTTCGGGTACCTCAATGCTGTAAGTACCGTCCATACTGGTGGTCACTCCTTTTGCAGTACCTCTAATTACAACGTTAACACCGGGAAGTCCCTGCGGCTCCCTGGCAGAAGTTACCCGACCCTTGACCACCACTCCGTGCTTTTCCCCTACGGGAGAAACCACAATTAACTGATCTTCCATCATACGAAAACTCAGATTGGTCTTCCTTTTTAAGATTTCGATGAGTTGCTCAATCCCGGCATCTGCAATATCAAGAGAAATAATCTTCTCCAGATCAACCAGGTCGTCACTGTAGAAAAACCGGTAACCACTTTTTTCATGAATGGTTTTAAAGACGTTCTCCAGGTTCATGTTTTCAACCTTCAAACTAATCTTTTCCTGTGCGCTTAAAGTAAACGACAACAGAACACAGGCGATTAAAATCAGCTGTTTTAAATTCATTTGTTAGAAATTGGTTTGTTGTTAGCGTACTGCACGGGTAGAAAAAGTGGCCACGGATTTCGTTACGACACAACTTCCCTGTTATCTCCGGGCAGTACGTAGTTAGTATCTATTATTTAGTTTTTCTCTTTTAGCCAGATGTCACGGTCCTCAATTTCATAATCAATATGAGCTGCAATACCAATGGCTTCAATCACTTGTTCCACTGTTTCATTTTCAAGCGAACCGGTAAACTTGAGCTTCCTAAGCGCTTCGGTTTCAAAATGAATTTTCACATCGTATTTACGTTCCAGTTTTATCGCCAAGTCACTGAGCGATTCGCTGGTAATGAACAAGGTTCCGTCTTTCCAGGATGTGAATTCCCGGGTATCAATACCTTTTGAGATCAGGTAGGTTAACTTATTTGTTTTTTGGGTTTTAATGGTTTCAGTGGCTTGTTTTTCGATTTGTGCGTCTACTGTTTTTTCAACCGGTTTATTTTTCCGGAAATACACCACGCGCTGGTTCGGCTCAAGTAACACTTCGTTTTCCTTCTCATTCAGCCCATCGCGCACTACGCCCACCTTTCCTTCCAGCAGAGTGGTTTCGATGGTTCCTTCTTCGGGATACGATTTTACATTGAACGAAGTACCGTACGCCTTAATGTTCAGTTCCGATGTCCGAACCATAAAAACTTTGGAAGAATCGGTTTCCACATCAAAAAAAGCTTCACCTTCCAATTCCACTTCTCTTCCTTTTTTTCCGAAATCACTTGAGTATTTTAAATTACTGCTGGCATTCAGCCACACCACCGTTCCGTCGGGCAGGGTAATTTTTGACTTGGCACCGGCTGGTGTATTGATCTCCTGGAAAGCAAGATCTTGGGTGGGCCTATTAAATACCAGGTAGGCAACAAAAAATGACAAAGCTGCTCCGAAAAGAAAAATAGCTGCCACTCTTGGCGCCCAGTAAAAGAATCGCTGCACCGGCGACATACTACGTACAGGCGAGCTTTCAATCTCCCGGACGATCTCCTGCCAACGTTTTTCCAGGTCTTCGTTGGTTAACCGGGCCAGCATTTTCGACATGTTCCAAATTCTCCTGAATTCGTTATAGTCCTTAACGGCTTCCGGATTATTTTTTAGCCATTCCAGCAAGAATTTTTCATCCTGAGATGAGATCCTTCCTTCCAGGTAAGCCAAAAACAACTGTTCGATTTTTTTACTCATTTTATTGGTATTATATGAGTAAGGAAAACGAGCGGCAAAAATCACTTACAGCATTTTAATTTTTTTTTGATTGAAACGCAATTTTTTTCATCAAAGCCCCTAACTCCGTGCAAAAAATATCAATCACGCACGCAACAAACTATTCAAAAGGCGCCCTTTTTACTCACCGCCCAATTTGTCGCGGATAAACTTTAAGGCTCTGAAAATTTGTGTCTCAACGGTTTTGGGAGATATATCCAGGGCTGCTGCGATTTCTTTGTGTTTCATTTCTTCGAAACGACTCATCCTGAATATTCGCTGTCGCTGTTCGGGCAACTCATTGATGGCTTTTTCAAGATCGGATTGCAGATTCTCGAGTGCCAGAAAGCTCTCAACACTTTCATTTTCATTGTTTGCCAGCGTCTCATTAAAGGAATCAAAAAAGGCATCGAGCGGCAATTTCCGGCTTTCGCGTTTAAGGTGGTTCAGTGCCCGGTGTTTAACTGATTTGAAGAGATAAGGCCTGATGAGTTTCTTGTCTTTAAGCTTTTCACTTTCTTCCCAAAAAGTGATCAGCACATCCTGCACGATATCTTTTGCGGTTTCCTCGTCGTTCAGATACCGGGAGACATAAACACAAAGGTCGGGATATATTTCCCGAAAAAGTTGGTGGAATTCAGTAGCACTTATGCCTTTTTTATTTCGAGGACTATAGAGGCTAAAAAACCACATTCAGGTCTTTGTTTTCGATTTGTAACCAACAAGATACAAGTTATGTTTGAAAAAATGGGCTAACAAATGTGCGAAATCCTTTAATCCACGCAACTTTCAATACCGATTTCTTTGTGAATCCGGGGTTACCTTTTCGCTGTTTACAGTATTTTATAATGTAAGGAAGGACGTCGCAAACCCCGTTATCCATTAAATCAATCTCAGCGACAAAGACAAAAAGAAACTTAGGGAGGTTCGCCTCCCTTTTTTACATCCTTTCCGGCATTTCAATTCCAAGCAGATTCATTCCTTTCTGAACAACCTGCCCAACCGATGATGCCAGAATTAACCTGAAATTCATGGTACCTGGATCGCTTTCACCCAAAATTGAATGATCGTGGTAGAACTGGTTGAATTCTTTAACCAGCTCGTAACAATAATTGGCGACCACTGCCGGGCTGTAATTATCGCCGGCTTCCTGCACTACCGAAGGGAACAACGACAAACGCTTTAACAAGTCTTTCTCTTTTACCGATAGTTCAGTAACCGGAAGACCGGCATCCATTGCCAATCCTTTTTCAGTTGCTTTCCGAAGCACCGACTGAATACGTGCATAAGTATATTGAATAAAAGGACCGGTGTTACCGTTAAAGTCGATGGACTCTTCAGGGTTGAACATCATATTTTTACGCGGATCAACTTTCAGAATAAAATATTTTAATGCCGCCAAGGCGATCATCCGGAACGTTTTTTCGGCTTCTTCTCCAGAAAGCGATTCCAGTTTTCCCAACTCTTTCGACATGTTACGGGCCACTTCGGTCATTCCGTCCATCAAGTCGTCTGCATCCACTACCGTTCCTTCACGTGACTTCATTTTCCCCGAAGGCAGTTCCACCATTCCATACGAAAAATGGTACAGGTCTTTTCCCCATTCAAAACCAAGTTTATCCAATAAAATTGCCAGCACCTGGAAGTGATAGTTTTGCTCATTCCCAACCACGTAAACCATCTTATCGATCGAATAATCGTTGAAGCGCATTTTCGCAGTACCAATATCCTGCGTCATGTAAACCGAAGTACCATCGCTGCGAAGAAGTAGTTTCTGGTCCAAACCATCTGCTGTCAGGTCGGCCCAAACCGATTGGTCTTCCCGCTGTGAAAAGATCCCTTCTTTCAGGCCCCGTATAACTTCGTCTCTTCCTACCAGGTAAGTTTCCGATTCGTAGTAAATCTTGTCAAAATCAACTCCCAGGTTTTTGTAGGTTACGTCAAAACCTTCGTACACCCAACCGTTCATGGTTTTCCAGAGTTCCACAGTCTCTTCGTCTTTGGCCTCCCATTTCCGCAGCATTTCGCGGGCAGCAATAATCGATGGAGCCTGGTTTTCGGCTTCCTCCTTGGTCATCCCTCCGGCAACCAACTCCGCTATTTCAGCCTTGTAATGCTTGTCGAATTCCACATAAAATTCACCCACCAAATGATCGCCTTTCATTCCCGAGTTCTCCGGAGTTTTTCCGTTGCCCCACATTTTCCAGGCATACATCGACTTGCAAATATGAATTCCGCGATCGTTTACAATGTTGGTTTTCACCACCTTTTTCCCATTGGCTTTTGCAATTTCAGAAATAGAAAATCCCAAGAGGTTATTCCGAATATGCCCCAGGTGGAGCGGTTTATTGGTGTTGGGCGAAGAATATTCCACCATCACCAGCTCTGAATCTTCCGTGACCGATTTGGTTCCGAAATCCTGGTTTTGATAAATATCGCGAAGTACTTCCAACCAGTAAGTATTGTTGATCACCAGGTTCAGGAATCCCTTGATAACATTGAAAGAATCAACAATATCGACCTTTTCACTTAAGTAGCTTCCAAGATCATTGGCCGTTAATTCAGGCGATTTCTTTGACGCCCTTAGAAACGGGAACACGACAATGGTTACGTCTCCTTCGAACTCTTTCCGGGTATTCTGAACCTGCACCTGGTTAATGTCAATGTCTGCGTTATAAAGTGTTTTTAACGCTTCAACGGTTGCATTCTGAATGATCTTTTCAATGCTCATGATGGTGAAAATTTTTGAGTGCGCAAATATAACATTTTAAGCACAAAGAAGGGTTGGCTTCGGGGCATAAAAAAAGCCCTGTCAAACGACAGAGCTTTTTGATGTATTTTGAAAACTACTATTTTCTGATTTTCGCAACTTCGAATTCAGTACGACGGTTTTCTTTTCTGTGCTTCATTGAATCGTTTGGTACAGCTGGTTTGCTTTCACCATAATTATGTGATCCAACGTATGCATTGTTAACACCTTTCATTAACAAGTATTTAACAACTGCCTGTGCACGTTTTTCAGAAAGTTTCATGTTGTAACCTTCACCACCGATGTTACAAGTGTGACCACCTACAACGATTTCATATTCTTTAGAAGCATTCAGTTGCTCAGCCAGTTTGTCCAACTCGGCTTTGAATTCAGGCTTCAATTCAGATTTGTCGAAATCGAAATAAATAGTTTCAATTGTCATATCTGACCAGTCAGGACATCCGTTGTTAGATGCAGGACCAGCTTCTTGCGGACATTTGTCTTCACAGTCGATTACACCATCACCGTCTGAATCAAGCGGACAACCGTCAGCGTCAACAGCACAACCTTTTGGTGTATCAGGACATTTGTCTTTTGGATCCGGAACGCCATCACCGTCAGTATCAGGACAGCCTTTGAATTTAGCCAAACCAGCTACATCCGGGCACTCGTCATCTTTGTCGGCAATACCGTCACCATCGCGGTCAGGACAACCGTTCAATGAAGCAGGGCCAGCTTCGTCCGGACAATCATCTTTGTAATCCGGCACACCGTCGCCATCGCGATCCAGCGGACATCCTTTTTCATCCACTTCTACTCCGGGAGGTGTATTCGGACATTCGTCTTTTCTATCTTTTACACCGTCACCGTCAGAGTCTTTGCCAGCACCTAAAGCAAATTCAACGATACTTGTTACCATAACATGGTCATCGTTTACGTCGCTTGCAACACCGTTTACGCTTCTGACTCCGTCAATTCCTTTAACATAAGAACCGGCAACAAACAATGCTGTACTTGGGCTAATCGGAAATTTCAATCCTGCACCAGCGTCAAAGTTTACACCATTATCGTTGTTGTCCCACATGTAACCAACACCTCCAAAAAGGTAAGGCTGAACTTTGTTGTCTTCGTTGAAGAGTTTAAGACGCAAGTTCAATAACGGGTTTACTACGTCCAGTCCCGGATCATCGAAAGATACACGTGTATCCAACATCAAATCGAATCGTGGACTCAGGTAGCGACTTAGGTAAAAGTCAGCAAGGAAACCAGCAGACTCAGTCTCCAGATTATAATCGATCCCAGGCCCAAGACCTATCGCCCATTTTTTGTCTGAATTCTGCGCCATTGCAGCCCCGGCTACAAATACCAACGCAAGAAAGAAAAGAGTAAATTTTTTCATAATCTAACAGTTTATTATTGTTTTCTTTGAATTCTAGAGGCAATTTAAAAATTAATTTCAATCTTACAAAACAGTGATATTAGGTTGTGGTTTATTTTTACAAAACATTTTTTAACAAAACTAAACATTAAAATTATATAAACTCACAATATTATACATTTTGTTTTCAATAATTGACATAGAAACTACAGGGCATAGCTACCGTTACGGGAAAATTACCGAGATAGCTATTATTCAACATAACGGACAACGTGTTACCGATTCTTTCTCGACACTGATCAACCCGGAAATGGACATTCCCTATTTCATTACCGACCTGACCGGGATCGATAACGAAATGGTGCGAAACGCCCCCAAATTTTACGAGGTAGCCAAGAAGATCGTCCAGATGACTTCGGGGCGTACATTCGTCGCTCACAATGTTAGTTTTGACTATAACTTCGTCCGTGAAGAATTTGCACGGCTTGGCTACGACTACAAAAGCAAAACCCTTTGCACAGTAAAGCTTTCACGAAAACTGCTTCCGGGTCACCGTTCCTATTCATTGGGGAGACTATGCTCTGATTTGGATATAGCAATAGAAGGAAGACACCGCGCCGCCGGCGATGCCTTTGCTACTGCCAAACTTTTTGAGATTTTACTGGGTAAACATCAACAAAACGAGAATAAAAATACGGCTCAAAACTACCGCTTGTTCTGAAAACGCCGACTTATTCGTCGCTATCGCTTCCGGCTTCCTCTTCAGTTTCTGTAAAGTCGAGTAATTCTTTTTCCTGAAGCGTGTTGTACCACAGGATCACTTTCTTAATGTCGGAAACATATACACGGTCTTTGTCGTAATCGGGCAAAATGGTTTCGAAGTAGTTCTTCAGTTCACTTCCCGATGCTTTTTCCGAAATAGCTGCTCCCCCATCCTCTTTGTCAGAAATGGTTTTGAAAATATCTTTCAACGGAACATCGCCCTCGTTGGTATAGATTGCAATGTCTTCCAGCGTTGAAACTTTGGCAGTAGAATAAACAGGCATCCTTTTTCCTGAATCCAGTGATTCTACAATTATATTGTTTTTACTTTCGGCCACCAACTTAAACAATCCTGAATGACCTGAAACAGATAATATTCCTTTTAACATGATTCAAATTTTTGGCGAATATACAATTTTTGTCATTCTTTTTAATAAAACAGAAACCGGGTACCTGAAAACAAGAGAGTTCAAAATACCCGGTTTCTTCTATAATTAATTTATCCCGAATAAATTATGTGTATGTTATTTTTTACTGAATTGAAGTTCGTAAACAAGACCGGCTTTAAACCACCTTCCGGGCTGTACCACATTTTCGATATCGTTGTATGTGGTATTGAATAGGTTATTTACCGAAGTGTAAAGCCTTACGTTTCGATGCTGATAAGATAACTTCCCATCCACTAACCAAAAAGGATCGTAATTTACTTCACCAACCGGAGCCATTTCTTCATACTTTGTATAACTTCCTTCCCGGTCCTGGTACACCAGCTTCAAATCAAGACTTAGATTTTTTACCAATTTCTGATTGAAAGAACATACCAGTTTATGTTTCAGGTTATCCAACACATACCGCGAAATAAAATCGTCTTCCTGCTTGTCAACATTATTAAACAAATAGCTGACATCGATATTGGGAACAAATTCCCCAAAGCGGTTACGCAGTATCAACTGCACTTGCGCCTCTGTTCCCAGGCTGGTCAGTCGTGTTAAATTTTGGGTTGTCCAGGTTTCCTCTTCGGTTGCCTTTACCCAATCGATAATGTTTTTTCCTTTCCGGTAGAACACGACCACGTGTCCTTTCACCACCGGCTTGCTATACTTGATTCCACCTTCAATCGTTGCCGATTTCTCCGGTTTCAAATCAGGGTTTCCTACATTGGTTGGCCCTTGGTAATAAAGATCGGTGAAAGTTGGCATTCGCAACGAGGAATTAAAGCTTGAGTATAGCTTTACTCCTTCCGAAACATCATAACTTACATCAACGCCGGGGAAGAAATTAATACCAAGATCGCTCCCGGAAATGTAGTTCCCCATGATCCCGGCTGTAAATGCCCACTTATTAATATATAAGGAGTGCTCCAGAAAACCAGACAAAGTGTTTCTCGAATCGGATTTGGTAAACTGTGCATCTTCTCCCGGAACGTCTTTGGGATGGTCCATCTCTTTTCCCAAAACATTACTCAGAATATGCTCGCTCCGGTATTCGATTCCCAAAGCTGTTTTACCGGCTCCCCACGCAAACCACGAGTTCAGATTACCGCCATAAGTATGCGTCAGGTGGTGATTGTGCCCGCTGTACCACGAGGCCGGGTTATCCCGGAATAACTCGAAGCGGTCCTGATGTCTCCTGAAATAAACCACCGGACTTAGATGAAGCGGACCGGAAGAAGCCCATTTTGCAGAAGTAAACAACGTTTTGGTGGCTTCGTACTGATTTGGATACTTGGGTGAATAAAAACTGTTTGCCCCAAATCCTTTTTCAGAAACACCCACCTGAACGTCCAGATCACCGTCCTTTGTGTTCAGGGAAGCGGAATAAAATCCGTTTAGCTCCTCAAAATCGGTATTGTTCGTATACCCATCCGAGCGCTTCTTCCCAACGGCAAGCATGTGATTCAGCCGACCGGTTTTCACTCCGGCCGAAACATTTCCATCAAAATAACCAAAGCTTCCGCCGGAAGCATTCACGGTGGCTGAATTTCCGCCTCCTTTCCGGGTAATAATGTTAATGGCACCCGAAAATGCATTGGGGCCGTAAACACGCGCAGCGGGCCCTTCGAGGACTTCGATTCTTTCGATTTGGGCTAAACTGACTGGAAGATTTAAATTGTGATGGCCGGTTTGAGGGTCGGTGATGTTAATACCGTTTAGAAGGATTAAGATCTGGTCGAATGTACCACCGCGAATACTAACATCCGCCTGGACACCTTCAGTTCCGCGTTGTCGTACATCCACGCCGGCAATGTACTCTAACAGGTCCTGAACACTCTGAGCCGGTACCGCCTCAATTTCTTTTCTCTCGATCACGGAAACAATCCGTGCTACCTGCGAATAAAGTGCAGGTGTTCTCTGCGCACTCACCTCGATCTCATCAAGGTCGTATTCCATTTTAACTTCCGAAGTATCCTGGGTAGTTGCCAGCGTAATAACCGGTGTTGACAGAAAATAAACAACTGCCAAAACTGAAATCGCCACAACTTTCCTCAGTGCGAGGAAAAGAGAATAACTCTTTCTTCCCCACTTTCGGAAAAATAAAACAGATTGCGCATCATGGTTAAACTTACTTGTTCTCATAATACAAAATCTATGAAGCAGCAAAGATATAAATTGATATTGAAACAGCCGTGCAGAAACTGCCGATACCCGATTTAGACCGGAAAGTTCCGTATTTCTAACATATGTCAAATCAGCGCGATAAGGAAATAAAAAATCTTTATATGGGATAGATTTAATCGACTGACTTTTGTCATGATTTATTTGGTTTTCAGGGGAACAAAAGCTTAAATTTGTTTAGACAAATTAAAAATAACGCGCCATGACTCAAATTCAATTCACCAACGCCCTGCTTGGATTAAGCGACAAATTACACTACTATGCCCTTAGTCTGACCTCTGACTCGGAGAGAGCGGACGACTTGCTGCAAGAGACTTTTCTGAAAGCGTTAACCTATCGTGAAAAGTTTACGCAGAACACCAATTTCAAGGCATGGATTTATACAATAATGAAAAACACCTTCATTAACGACTATCGTAGAAAGGTGAAAACAAAAAACACCTTTGAAGGTTCAAACAACGACTTTCACCTGATGTTTACAAAAGATAAAGTCTATCCGGCACCGGATTCTTTTTACAGTTCAAAAGAGATTACCAAAAGCATCAACGCTTTGGAAGACGAATACAAAGTGCCTTTTACCATGTTTCTGGATGGTTACAAATACAAGGAAATTGCAGAAGAACTGAGTTTGCCTTTGGGAACAGTAAAAAGCCGCATTTTCTTCACCCGTAAAAAGCTGGAGAAAGCGCTACACGAATACTCTGATAATTAATGATAATAAATGATTAGGTAATTAGGTCTTCAATTTTTGAAGGCCTTTTTTTATTTTTGAAATCATCAAATATTCCTTATTTTCTCTTCTTTTAAGAAAGATGTCCTGCATAAGGAATGTGGGAGGATGAACAGAGAGGTCAATAAAATCAACAACATTACACTGACATGAAAAATATAGCCGTTCATTTAGCCGAAGGATTTGAAGAAATAGAAGCCATCAGTATTATTGATGTACTGCGCAGGGCCAGCCTGAAAGTAACTGTTGTATCTGTTACCGGAGACCTGGCTGTTACCGGGGCGCACCAAATACAAGTTACAGCCGATAAATTATTTGAGGATGTTGATTATTCAGAAATAGAGATGCTTGTTCTTCCGGGGGGAATGCCGGGATCGGCCAACCTGAAAGCCCATGGCGGGTTACGCGAACAAATCCTGAATTTTAATGACAATGAAAAGCCTTTGGGAGCCATTTGTGCCGCACCGATGGTTTTCGGAAATCTTGGCCTGCTAAACAACAAAAAGGCGACCTGTTATCCGGGCTTCGAAGAAGAATTGCACGGGGCAATTATCACAGGAAACGACGTAGAGCAAACCGGAAATATTATTACAGGGAAAGGAGCTGGTGTTGCCATCGAGTTTGCCTTAAAGATTGTGGAAACCCTTAAAGGCAAAGAACTGGCAGATGAGCTTAAAAAGAAAATGATCGTAAAATAACCTGGAGAAACAGCCTCAGAAAATCATGCTTAGGAAATAAAAAAACGTAGGCATGAAATTGGGAAAACATAAGCATGAAATTTTGGAAATCACACGAGCACTCTTTCCGAGAGAGAAAGGAATAAACGAAAAGCCGCTTTTCAATGATGAAAAGCGGCTTTTCTATTCTGTAAAAATCTATTTTGTTTTTTCGGCAATCCAGTTTTTGGCATTTACAAAAGCCTGGATCCACGGAGCAATTTCATCCGCTTTCCGGTCGGCAGGGTAATGCGGCCAGTGCCACGGTTTGAAAGCCCTTTCCAGGTGAGGCATCATCACCAGGTGACGACCATCTTCCGAACAAAGCGAAGCTGCACTAAAATGTGAACCATTCGGATTTCCGGGATACTCTTCGTGGCTGTATTTCATCGGAATCTGGTACTGGTTCTCGTTAAACGGCAGGTAGAATTTACCTTCTCCGTGTGCCACCCAAATTCCCAGTTTCATACCGCCCATGTTACCGAGCATCACCGAATCGTTTTCAAGAACGTCCACATTCAGGAACGTTGATTCAAATTTATGCGACTCGTTGTGCAACATTTTTGGCTGAATGCTGTGCTCCGGATAAACCACCCCAAGCTCAATCATTACCTGGCAGCCGTTACAAACACCCAAACTCAGCGTATCTTCCCTGCGGTAGAATTTTTCGAGTGCAACACGGGCTTTCTCATTAAATTTGAAAGCGCCGGCCCATCCTTTGGCCGATCCCAGCACGTCGGAATTCGAGAAACCACCCACAAAAACGATCATATTCACGTCTTCCAGTGTCTCGCGTCCCGAAATCAAATCGGTCATATGAACGTCTTTTACATCCATACCGGCCAGGTACATAGCATAAGCCATTTCGCGATCGCCGTTCACCCCTTTTTCGCGAATGATTGCAGCCTTAATTCCAGATGGAGTTCTGCGTTTCAGATCGATTCCCAGGTCAGCAGCTTTTCCGGTGAAATCCTTGAAATCAAAACTCAGCGCGTTGTTCTTGTAATTTTTAAAACGTTCCAGTGCTTTTTCTTCACCACTTTGTTTGCGGTCAAGCAGGTACGAAGTTTTGAACCACATATCACGCAGCGAGTTGATATCGAAATCCGCTTCAACCGTCCGGTTAAGCACTCTCACTTTGCGGTAAGGAACCGGGAAACCAAGCGACATAAATGCAACGCCTGCTTCGGTCAGTTGTTTTTTCACCTCATCGTTGTCTGCACACTGAATAACCAGCCCCGGGTTCTCGGCCAGTAATATCTTTGCCAAATCTTCCTCTTCAAAGGCAGTTACATCTACCTTCATTCCGCCTTTTGTGTTGCTGAAACACATTTCCAGCAAAGTGGTAATCAAACCACCGGAAGCAATATCATGTCCGGCCAGAATCAGATCCTGTTCAATCAGTTTCTGAACCGTATTAAAAGCAACTACAAATTTTTCGGGATCAGCCACGGTTGGCGCAGTCTTCCCTATTTTATTGATCGACTGGGCAAAGGCACTTCCGCCCAAAGCTCTTTCCATAAACGATAAATCGATGAAAAGAATCTCCTTGCTTTCGTCGTTCACCAGTACCGGCTCCACTACTTTTTTCACATCCGACACCTCGCCCGAAGCTGAGATAATCACCGTTCCGGGAGCCAGCACCACATCGTCCTTGTATTTTTGTGTCATCGACATGGAGTCTTTTCCGGTTGGAATGTTGATTCCCAAGGCGCAAGCAAAATCGCTGGCAGCTTCCACGGCTTTGTAGATCCTTGCATTTTCGCCCGGATTTTTTGCCGGCCACATCCAGTTGGCGCTTAACGAAACACTTTTGAGGTGATCGGTCATGGGTGCCCAGATAATGTTGGTCAGCGATTCAGCAATTGCCAGTACCGATCCTCTTTCAGCATCCACCAAAGCCGCCACCGGCGCATGACCGATGGAAGTCGCCAAACCTGCTTTCCCCTGGTAATCGAGTGTGATCACCCCAACGTTGTTCAACGGTAATTGAAGCGCTCCGGCCGTTTGTTGCTTGGCAATTCGTCCGGTTACCGAGCGGTCCACTTTGTTGGTCAGCCAGTCTTTGCAGGCCACTGATTCCAGCTGAATGGTTTGCTCCACCAAATCGTATATTTCTTCCCAGTTGTATTCCAGTTCCTCAAAATCGGGTTCGATGGTTTCATCTTCCAAAACCGTTTTGGGTGGATTCCCAAACATGTATCCCAATTGCCAGTCGATCGACTTTTCACCCGTAGCCGAGTTTTCAAAAGTAAACTGCATGTCTCCCGTCGCTTCCCCGATTTCGTACATCGGCGCTCTTTCACGGTCGGCAATCCGGTGAAGCAGGTCCACATGTTCCTGTTTCATCACCAATCCCATTCTCTCCTGCGACTCGTTTCCGATAATTTCTTTTTGTGAAAGCGTCGGATCGCCCACCGGTAATTTTGATGTATCAATCTTTCCACCCGTCGATTCTACCAACTCCGACAGACAGTTCAGGTGACCGCCTGCGCCGTGGTCGTGGATCGAAATAATCGGGTTTTCATCCGATTCGCTTAATGCCCGGATAGCGTTGTACACACGTTTCTGCATTTCAGGATTCGCACGCTGAACAGCGTTCAACTCAATAGCGTTGTTAAACTCGCCCGTTGCTACCGACGATACTGCACCACCACCCATTCCGATGCGGTAGTTATCACCTCCTAAAAGAATGACTTTATCGCCAACTGTTGGCTCGTCTTTTAAACTGTGTTTTTTATTTCCGAAACCAATACCGCCGGCCAGCATGATCACCTTATCGTAACCGTATTTGGTAAAACTTTCAAAGTGTTCGAAAGTAAGTACCGAGCCGGTAATAATCGGTTGCCCGAATTTGTTACCGAAATCGCTGGCTCCGTTTGAAGCTTTGATCAGGATTTGTTCCGGTGTCTGGTACAACCATTCGCGTTCATCGGTGGCCTGCTCCCACGAGCGTTGTGCTTCGGTTCTGGGGTAAGAAGTCATGTAAACCGCTGTTCCGGCAATTGGCAAACTTCCTTTCCCGCCGGCAATACGGTCGCGAATTTCACCTCCGGTACCGGTAGAAGCCCCGTTAAACGGTTCTACGGTTGTGGGAAAATTATGCGTTTCTGCTTTTAATGACAGTACGGTTTCAATATCCTTAACTTCAAAAAAGTCGGGTTTATCCTGTGTTTTGGGAGCAAATTGTTCCACCACCGGTCCCTGCACAAAAGAGCAGTTGTCTTTATAAGCTGAAACGATTTTGTTGGGATTCTCTTTCGATGTCTTTTTGATCATCTGGAACAGAGAAGACTCCATCTCCTTCCCGTCGATGACAAAAGTGCCGTTAAAGATTTTATGACGGCAGTGTTCCGAGTTCACCTGGGCAAAACCATACACCTCACCATCGGTTAACGGACGTCCCATTTCTTTCGAAACTCCGTTCAGGTATTCAATTTCATCATCGCTCAACGCAAGTCCTTCCTGTTCGTTGTATGCCGCAATGTCTTCAATGTTCAGAATCGGGTCCGGCTCTTTGTCGATTGCAAATACCTGCTGGGTAAGCCCATTGTAAATCGCCTGAAGCATCGGGTCGTATTTCGCAGTTTCGCTTTCAACTTCAAAAAACTCCTCCATCCGGCGAATTCCTTCGATCCCCATATTCTGGGTGATTTCCACGGCGTTGGTACTCCAGGGTGTCAGCATCTCTTTGCGAGGCCCCACAAACCAACCTTCCAGTGTTTGGCTTTTCAGGTATTCGGCTCCCGAAAAAAGCCAGATCAGTTTTTCGATGTTCTCTTCTCCGAGAGGTTTTGCAGAATAAACTGCAATAATACTGTTGCTTTGATTTTTAAAGAATTGAATCATTTTTTACGGCAAGTTTTATGACGAATATGTTGTAAAACACGCCACAAAGATAAAAAATAAAAATGGGTGAAAATGATAAGTTCTCATCATTACATCGGAGTTTTCAACAAGGCTTAAAGTTAAAATGATTTAAATTATCAGGGATTTCAAATATTCTGATTTTCTTTATCAAAAATTGACAATCAATGCATCGTTTTTTAATCCTGTTGTTTTTGATCGTAACCATGGCCTGCAGCCAGCAAAAACAACTTCAGCGTTCGTACATCGGAAAGTCCATTGCCGCTTTGACGGAAGAGTTGGGCAAACCACAGCAAATATTTGACAATGAATCGGGGAAAGTGTACATTTTCGAGAAACAAGAAGATTTAAAAGGCACCGAGATCAACCAGGGGAAACTCACTCTCGACCCGATTGTGACCCCGAAAGTACAAAAAACGGAACGGCTTTATGTAACAGTAAAAGACGGCGTAATCGTAAATATCAAACAAGAAAATGAATACGAACGTCAATGATTTTTTTTGAAACGTATGCAGGTTAAAAAATTTTTATAGTTTTGCACACACAATTTTCGGTAAATCCGAAAAACGTTCTAAAAGTATTGCCCAGGTGATGAAATTGGTAGACATGCAAGGTTGAGGGCCTTGTGGGAGTATAATCCCGTGCAGGTTCGAGTCCCGTCCTGGGCACTTTGGAGAAATCCAGAAGACAACAAAAGCGCTTAAATCATTGATTTTAAGCGCTTTTTTATTTTTCAGGAAATCAAAAATGCACAAAAAAAGTCAATATTACCGAGACTTTACCGAGAACAAGACTTTTTTCTGAAAACTGTTCTCGGCAAATCGCATAACTCTCTCTATTTCAACATTTAAATTAACCCGAATTGACTCGATTTGGTGTTGAAAATCACCCTCAAAATGGGTACTTTTAAGCATTAATCGAGAACAATTTTTCTTTAAAAATTTAAAATTGAGAAAAATGAGAATGACGATTAACTTTTTAATGAAGAAGGCCAGACAGAAAACCAATGGGGAGATACCTGTCTATGTGAGATTTACGCTAAAATCAAAACGAGTAGAGCTTTCTACCGGAATTTATTGTCATCCTGATAATTGGGATGAAGTTGGACAACAAATAAAAGGCAGAAATGAGACAGCAAAGATTTTAAATAACAGGTTGAGTAATATCCAGAACGAAATTCAGGACTATTACAATCAGTTAAAATCCAACAACGAAGAGTTCGATGTTATCTCAATAAAAAACAAACTTTTAAATATTGATGAAAGTAAAGGCATCGTAAATATTTTCGATTATTATCTCAATAGTATACTGGAAAAACTGAACAAAGGCTATTCAATGGAGACCTATAAACATTATAAGTCATCCAGAAAACGCCTTGCTGCTTTTATTAAATACCACTACAGCAAAAAGGATTATCCAGTTGAATCCATTGACTATAAATTTTTAGATGCCTTTGATGTTTATCTTAAGAAGAGATTTAAGGTTCACCAAAATACAGCCTGGAATTATCACAAACACTTACGCCGTGTTCTTAACCTAGCCATTTCAATGGATCACATAAACAAAAATCCATACAATAAATACAAGGTTAAATTAAAAGAGACTCACAGAGAATTTCTAACAACAGAAGAACTATCCAAACTTGAAGAAAAAGAAATACAAATTGAGAGATTGGCTGTAGTACGGGATATTTTTGTTTTTGCATGTTATACGGGGCTATCATTTTCAGACATTTCCAAGCTTAGTATAATGCACCTTCAAAAAGGCATTGACGAGAAAATGTGGATAATAATTGACAGATCCAAAACTGGTAATCGATGCCGAATTCCACTTCTTCCCAAAGCCAAAGAAATTCTACACCAATACAGCAATTATCCAAAGAATCAAAGTAAAGGGTTACTACTGCCAGTACTTACCAACCAAAAAATGAATAGTTATCTTAAAGAACTTGGGGATATTTGTGGAATCAAAAAGGAAGTTACAATGCACGTGGCCAGGCATACTTTTGCAACCTCGGTTACTTTAGAGCACGGCGTTCCCATCGAAACTGTTTCCAAAATGCTTGGACACACTTCACTTAAGACCACACAGATATATGCGAGGATCGTCGACAAGAAAATTTCTGAAGATATGGAACTGTTACAGACCAAACTCTGTGAGAAGAAGAAGGTTAGAATCTGAGGATTAACATTTCAATGTCCATTGCTTTGTAGTAATGGACATTGTTCTTTACGATGTCATTCATCGGGCATGGCACTTTTATTGCGCGCTCCAATGCTGTAATCACTTGCAAGCAAGGCAAACAAAAGCCCCTTTCCAAAAAGGAGAAAGTCTAAATAAAGAAAATTCTTGAAGTTGACTATCCCCGTGGCAGAGCCAAGGAGTATTACGCCAACTTCATTTCAGCTAAATCGCTGAAAACCGAATTTTCTTTATTTCACCCCTCTGTCAGCCATAGAGGCTGACATCTCCCCTCAATGAGGGAGAAAAAGCGGAACCCCATGGCAGAGCCAAGGGGAATTATTAGATTCAATTTCTTAAAATCTACCTACGAAGAGTAATTGTGGAGCTTTCTGATATCAAACCAGACAATCTTATATCCTAATTTTTATCCCCAAACTCCAGTTTACCGGATTTAAATTGACGTTCCAATCAGAATTACTACTCTCCCAATCGGTGATAGAATACTTAATGCCCCCCAATCCTAAACAGGCGCTAAACCTGTCTGTGATAAAATAAGTTAATTCGGGAATGAGTTGCGGGCTAAAATAATCAACCTCTGATTCTCCAGATAAGCTAGTCATGGAAGGATTTGTTCCTTCTGAAATATCGGAAAGTCCATCAGAAGATAAGTTCTCTCGTTCCATATAAACGGTCTCAAATTCCGTTTTAAGTTTTCCGTAGCTGACCTTCATTGTCGCAGAAAAATAGAACTTGTTAGTAATTGAGAAATATCTTGCCACGTAAACGTTTGGCAAAAAAGCTTTCGATTTGATGTCTAAAGATTCAAAATGAACTCGGTCGTTAAAATACAAGCTGTTCTCACGTGTTTCTTTGTTCCGGATGTAATCGAGCCCGATACCTACAACAAAATTGTCGGTAAGGAAATACCCGGCTGAAGAACCGATATTTAAATATTTTCCATCCGTTTGGGATAGGTTGGTTATTACTCCGGTTTCTGTGCTTGTATTGGTATAATTGCCATTAAACCCGATTATTATGTCTCCTTTGGTTATCTGCCCCATTGCTGTTGAGGCAGAGAGAATAAGGAACAAAAATGGCATTAAATTCTTTTTCATTTAATTTGGTTTATTAATTGTTATTCTTATAACTACAAATATCATCTTCTAAGTTGGTGGAAAACAAAATATATTTAAAAGCCCCGGCGAACCGAGGCTTCCATTTATTTGTATTTTTCAATAAATTCCGACAATAGCTTCTTATGGCTATCTTCCTTTAAAACATAATTCTGGTTTGAAACTAAATCTATAATTAACTCCGGTGTCGAAATGATAAAATAATGGTCTTTTTTATCAATTTTAACGACTAATGCTAATTCAACATTAATTTTCATCTGAACGTGTTTCTTCACCTTCGCACTATTAAGCAATGTTTCAAAATTTTTGACGTCTTGTTTCTCTACTGTTATTTTGGCTGTATCGTTATTATGTTTCATAGGATCATTGAAAACATTGGTTAGTAAGGCTGTTGAACCTGCTTTATAAAACTCCTTAAAAACCAAAATGTCATTAAGATTAACCTGCGATTCTAAAGGTTCTTTCATACAGCACGATAATAAACAAAATATTAATAAACATTTCATTTTAAAATCCATTAGTATAAGTATAATTAAACATATAAGGTCTTAATCCATTGGCAATCTGAAAGCGTAATAAGTATGGATGTAAACCAAATACTGGTACTCCAGATAAAGTAAGACCTCTGGCAGCTTGTGTAGAACAGCCCCGCTGGCGCAAATTTGCAATTTGTGCCTTACTCTTTATCAAGATCTTTTACTTTTCCAAAACAAGGCACGGGTCATAGACCCGCGCCAGCGGGATCATATTTTTACAAACAGGAAACAACTATCCCCCTCGTCTTTATATAAAAAGGGAATGGAGGCTCAAGAATCTCCATCAATATTGCCATTCGAGTCTGATTGACTGTTTATTTTATCCTGAAGACTTTTTTCTTTTAACAATTCATCAAGTAAATATTCACAAGCTTCATCTTCATTAGGAAAATGTTTGTTATTGCATCTATTTCCTCTATCGTCAATATAAAAAACAGACCATCCATTTGAGAATTTTGAAAGTACGATCCTGTCAGGCAGCTCATATCCATCCAATGAATAATAACCTTTATTTATTCCCAACTTTTTCAGCTGTTTTTTTAGTTCTCTTTTATTCATGGATTGTTATTTTATTGGACGAATATAGCCCTTGTTCAATAAAGTCTCAATACTCATTACAGATTTATATTGTATACCGAGCCCCGGTTGATTATAAAAAGGAGCAACTACAGATGAACTTACGTCAAATGATTTTACTACCTCAAATGCGTTATAAGTTTCGGTGTTAGAGTATGGATGCAAAGACCTCATCTCTAATGGAGTTCCTTCTGGAGAAAAATAGTTACCTTTTAAGATTCCATACCTATCAATTCTTTCTCCTGGATTTAACGTTTTGGAAGTCCAATTAACAAGAGCTCCATCATTGTTGGGATATATGCGTTTCCCATCCCATGGATCTACATAGTTGGTCTTTGCCGTTTTATATGCACTATACCCTCCGGCTGCTGTTCCTATAACCAAACCCATTTAAAATCCATCAAAACCTGCATCAATACTTGATTCTAAATCACCTGTCAAGATTAAATTTGATGTAAATGCTCCTGCCCCTCCAGATAGAGAGCTTGATCCTGCACCAACAATTGCGCCTTTTAATACGGGACTATTTAGTCCATTGATTCCCCAGTTTTGCAGACCTTTTACAGCCCACTTTCCAACCGCTCCCCCAACTAGACCGGATATAGCGCCACCTATTGCTCCATTAAACCCAGATCGTAAGAAGTCTCCTGCATTCCCTCCCGCGAATGCAGTATTTAACAGGTTACCTGCCATTCCTCCCGCAGCACCGGCAATAACAGCCACCGCCAAAGGAGCTAATGTTCCGCAAGAAGCAACAACAACAAATTTAAACCTTAGTAAAGAATGTGAACAGTTTGCGCCTGTCCACATTCTTTTTATTATGAGGAGAAAGTAAGCCCCTCTGTTTCATTAAAATATTCATCTTTGGCGTAGAATTTATGAAGATTCTTTCCACAGAACGGACAAAAATTTATATTCATTAAAGGTGCCAGTAATTGAAACTTATTATAACCTAGCGTTATAAAAAATTTCACATCATTTCTTTTAAGATTGAATCTCATAGCAGATTTCTCGGAAATCAAATATTCTGAATTAAATTTAACAATTCGAATATTAGGCGCAAGTTCATTTTTAGCAGAGTAAAATCCTTCAAAATCGGAGCAACAAAACATCATATCAATTATCTTTAAATAGTTTCAAAATGTGAGGAACGACACTTGGTGTGAATTGATATTCAAGACCAAATGAACTACCATGTATACCCTTAAAGATATTCAAATCCCCGCTGGCGCAAATTTGTAATTTGTGCCTAGCTCTTTATCAAAATCTTTTACTTTTCCAAAACAAGGCACGGGTCATAGACCCGCGCCAGCGGACAGCGGGGTTCATCTGGGTAGGCACATAACAACATAGATGTTGCAATCAATAGTACTGTCATTCTAAATTGTTCCATAATTTATAGCGGAGTTACAGTTATTACATCTCCTAATTTATAAACAATTATTTCTAAATATACCCACCCCAAACAATTACACTCAAGATAAATAATTACTGATTTTAAGTATAATTGCTGGAGTGGGAAAAAATGTAAAAATACATTCAGACTTTTTTTAGATATCTATTTACCTCCTTTCTGACCATTTCATTTGAATGATTTTTAAAGGATTTAATTTTATCTTTAGCTTTAATCGATTTCATTTTGTTTAAACCGAGAATAGCCTCAACCAAAACTTCATTGTCATCAAGCAAGGAAAGTAAGATATTTTCAGACTTTTCAGTTTTAATGGTTCCCAGAGCCCTAACCAATTCAGCTCTTGATCTTCCATTATTTAAGTTTGAAACAATCTCAAATATTTCATTCACGTCTTCCATTGTCATAACAATTGCGATGGAATAACCTAAGGCCCACCTAAGACTAGCAAACTCTTTTGGTGTTTTATTGTATTCTTCAATTAACATCTTTGCCGCTTTTCCTTTTGCTTCTTTTACTGCTAATGCTCTTACAATTCCTTCCTTATTACGTGGATGAAATTGCTTTGGTAAATAACTTAACAAGATATCAATTGCAGCTGGATACGACTCTTTTGAATTTACCAAGTCCCACACCGAGGAAATGTCAATGTCAACCTTTTTTAAATCATTCAATAAATCGATTGTTTCACGGTTTAATTCAGCTGTAAACTGTTTACGGATGATTTCCATTTCTTCGATTTCTTCTTTTGTTTTAGGTTTTCGAAGTAATTCTTTAAATCTTTTTTCGATTTCTTCTATCATTTTAACATGTTTAAAATCCTGGAATTATTTCATGCCTAATATAGCCGTTATCGATTAAATCCTGCAAAGGCCCAGCTGCCGCGCGATTTGCATCGCGTGGTTCTATTCAACAACAATAACTCCATCTAATAAACCTTTTTCACCTGCATAATCAGCAGTACTACTGTATAAATAATCTTCAGCACGAAAAGCCAGTCCTTCTTTCACCGGGTTTTGATGGACATAATTAATTCTCTCATCAATTACTTTATTGCTCCATAGCTCAATGGGCTTGTTATTATGCCTCCAAAACTGGTATTTATTTACATTTAAAATAGACGCCTTCGGAATTATGAAATTTATAATTGCGGCTCATGGTTTAAATAGTACAAAAGCTGCTATTGCATACATGCAGCTTTTGCTTGTTTATTCACCACGCGATGCAAATCGCGCGGGAGCGGGGGAAAGGTTGTTAAGAATTGACTAAATAAGGCTGCTAAAAATTTCGCAGCCTTACTCTTAATCTCATTTCCTTTAACACACAAGTTATAATATATAAATATCAGTATCGATATCCGCATTTAATTTGCTGCAGATATGAATGAATCTTTTGGGCAAATAATAAGATGGTGGTTGATCATTCCCTATCCTTAAAACAATATCAAACTTTGAGCTCAATCCATATTTCCTAACATATTCAGATAATGGGATAATGTTAGGTTCAATTCTTTGAATTATTGACTCAAGAATAGGGTCAAGATATAAAGAACGGATGTACTCTGTAGAATAAATCCAGGCACTCTCTTTTCGAACCAAATTTTCCCTGACTTGGTCACCATTATTATAGGTAAGTGTCGGTTCGAAGTGCATTATTTTGGTTATTTCATCATGATCTAACGTCGAATCATGGTAAATTGAAAACTCAATCTTAATTTCAGTTTCTGCCATCTTCTTTAAAATTTTATGTTATAATCTGTCCAGATGGGATTACCCGAGCCCCCTTTAGGTAATATAACAATTTGCCCGTCGGGTAACTTATATAGATCAAAATTACTAATTTTTGCTCCTCTCCCCAGATATTCATATTTGATTCCATGAGCATCTAAGCCATTTTTTTTAAGGTATTTATCACTTATAAGCTTTGCATTAACCTTTTTTCCTTGTGCACCTACAGACGGGTATTGTATTTCAACCTTACGCTGTGGGTTCCCAGTCCATTTATTGGTTCCCGGCATCGCATTACGATACCCTTGCATGAAACCGGTAAAAGAGCCGCCGATCCCCCCCCATAACATACCTTCCTTGGACATATCCCAGGCTTTTTCTAAATCGCCCGTCAATAATATTCCTATGGTAAAATTACTTGCACCACCACCGGCAGCACCACCAATACCTCCGACAACGAGCCCTCCAATGCCCGAACGATGAGCGACCCCTATTCCATTAATAGCAAAACTTCCCATGCTTTTGGCGGCCCAACCTGCTGCGGCACCACCAAAGGCCCCTCCAATAGCCCCTGCAACACCATGTACTAATCCATTTCCTATGCCTTCCCAGAATCCCCCTTTATTTACCCAGGTTCCAACAGCTGCACCTGTAAAAGCTCCTGCACCTCCAATCGCCATGCCAGCAATAAGGGGGGCCGTGCCTAATCCTGCTGTAATTACAGTAACAGCCGCAACAACTGCAACTGTAGCAACTATTGTTACTATTGGTTTCCAGTTTTTACTAACCCATTTACCAAAATCTTTAAACCAGTTATATCCTGAGTAGTCTACATAAAGCAAAGGATTATTTAGGCAATATGAATAACGATTATAGCTTTGGGTCATGTCAGGAGCCTGAACAAATGGATCTACAGATAGAAACCTCCCCACCAGAGGGTCGTACAAGCGCCCGTTCATATTTACAATATTAAAATACGAAAGGTGTTCATGGCCTGTAAAACCGCGGTCGGCCACCAGTGCTTTGTCGTTTGAATCTAAAACATAGCCCCAATCGCTTACATTTCTTCTGCGCCCCCAGGCATCAAAACTATATTCGGCACTAACGGTATTCGATGTATTCACTTTATGGGTGATATTCCCCAGATAGTCGCGCAGCAGGTAATAATAATTGGTTGTAGTACCAACCTTTTCGGCAACTACTGGTGCCGAGTAGGCATCACCTCCAATCCAAGTGTATTCGGTAGTTGTGCTTCCTTCGGTTTGTTTTATGTACCGGCTGCCTACATACCAGCGGGTAAGTACAGCACTCCCCAAATCGGTAACCAGCATTTTGCACCGCTGGTTGTCGCTGTTGTAAGTGAAGGTTGCATGGTAGTCGTCTTCGTCGATGGTACTAACCTGCTCAAACGAATTATAGGTTGCCACCTGGTTGGCGGACGGGATAACCTGGTTGCCCGAATTGATCTCGGTTACCGCAAATGGTTTGGTGGCATGTCCGTAGGTATAGATCCCCGGTCCCAGGTCGCTTTTTGTCGTAATATTGCCATTACTGGCATAGGCCATGGTAAGGTTTTGCGGCCCGCTAACCCCTGTTAACCGGTCGAGATTATCGTAGGTAAAGGTTTCTGTTTTACTGCGCAGGTAGTTTTGCCGCGAGTAAAGGTTACCTGTTGATCCAGTAAAATTGTAGCGGTAATCCTGCCGGTAGGTTGAACCAACCTTGGCTTTTGAGTAAGTTGGATAACCGTAACTGTCGAACCCGAACTCTCCGATTAAGCTACCGCCATAGGTTGCCCCGGTAACCTGCTGGCGGGCATTCATGGTATTGATGGTGTAGCGCGTTGCCCCCCCCGCAGAGATTGAAGCGAGGTAACCGTAACTGTTGTAGTTATTGGTTTCAACTATTCCTGACGGGTGGGTGCGGGTATTTATACGTCCTTTGGTATCGTATGTAAACGAAGTTGACATTGCCGGCTGTCCCGGTATGGTTTCGCTAATTGTTGAAACCCGGCCTTTCGTGTCATAAGTATAGCTGCGGCTTACGCTGCCCGGCGAAGAAACTCCGGTTAATTGTTCGTTACTGTTATAGGTGTATGAAGTGGTTCCTTCAGGTGTAACCTTAGAACTTACACGACCATCTGCATGATAGTTATAGGTTGTGGTCTGGTTACGGGCATTCTTTTGTGTTTTTAAATTACCAAAAGAGTCGTAAGTATAAATAATTGTTCCGGCACTTGGGTCCTCCAGTTTGGATTGGTTACCTGCCACATCGTACTCCATCTTTGTTTCTGCACCGCCCGGCGAGTTAATGGTTTTGAGTTTCCCGTCGGGGTAGTAGACATAGGTAATATCCCCTCCGTAATCATGTGCGGTGGTCAACAATCCCTGGCTATCGGTTTCCTTCCAGCTTGCTTTTCCTCCGGTAGTTTCGGTTACGCGGTTTGAAGAATAGACATAGGTTGTATTTTTCCCTGATGCCCGGGTAATCCCGGTAATCCTGCCGTAGCTGTCATACGAATGAGTGTTCCATTGTGTTGGCGTAGTCGATGCACTTGGTTCTGAAACACGGTACAACTGGCCTTTGGTATTGTATTCGGTAGCAGTATAAATATACGAACCATCGAATCCAATGACATCATTTCGTATTTCACGGCCAAATATGTCATGCCACACTTTGCTCAAAGAACCATCGTTACCCGATTGCTGCACATAAAATGAAGCATAGGAGGGGCCACCTGTCAATCCCCAGTTATAGCTGGTGGTGGTAACAAAACCGTCAGCCTGTGTCTGGGTAAGCTGCCTGCCCATGTTATCATAGGTGTAAGAGACAGTATTGTTCAGGTAATCTTCCTCTGACGACAAGCGCCCATATGTATCATAGGTCATTGTAGTAACATGACCCATCGGGTCATTAATGGTGGCAACACGTACACCGTCCGTCTGGTAGGTATAATTGGTTTGCTGTGCTCCAACATCAGCGGCATAAACGTACAATTGTTTCAGGTTGCCGTTACTGTAATAATCATGATTCTTATAGTAATATTTGTCGGTTCCTTCATAATATTTTATGTAGTCAGGTTTTAAAATACCATCGGTATAATATGTATAGTTTACTGTCTGGGTAATGGTTGTTTCACCCGATTTTTGAGAACTGACCTCAGAACTGTTAAGTTTGCCAATGTACCAGGTTGCAGCATCATTGGTATATTGGTTCGTAGTTGTTTCTGTAACACCATTGTTGAAACTTTTCCCTATTACTGTCGGATTGCCATAGGTATCGTAAGTAAAGGAACTGGTTACCTGATGATCCGTTAATTGATTTCTTTGTGTAGAAGAGTACACATAAGGAAAGATAGCAGAACCAGATGTTGTTTTATAAGTCCACAAATTAAATATAGAACTCATCATTGTACTTCCGGCCTTATTAACTGAACTGGAAAGAAATGGGAAAAACTTACTGGTATTGTAACCGTAGGTGGTTTCAGTACTCATATTATTGGCCACATCGGTAACGGTTTGTTTTGTGTGGCACAAGAACCCTTTCCCCTGGCGGTGAATTTTAGCCCCCTCAAACTTATAGGTGGTTGTATTTTGTGACCCCCGACCGTTATCGGTCAATACAGATTTAACAATCTGCAGTGGTCCCTGGAAATCCATAACAGGAAATGATGCTCCCGTCCATTTCACATAAGTCGTTCCGTATTCTGAGATAGATTGGTAGCTGATTTTTGTCAGATCATTAAGACCGTTTCCAATTTTCTCTAAAAGTATATTGTTCTTACTCCCTGATCTGTAAATCTGGTAACCGTTCCACCAGGGCGATTCCCCATCAGTACAAAGAAAATCTGTTCTGCCATTACCATAAAAATCAGCGACATAATAACCGTGTGATGTTGGAGGGTAAGCAGGCAGGGTATTTGTATAAAAATCAGTTCCATTATTTTTCGTAATATAAAGTTTTGTTCCGCTCCAACTTTGGTCAGGAGAGCTAACCATCAGATCTGTTGCCCCGTCACCATTGAAATCACCTAAGCGTACATAATCATTTTTAAGGTTACTCTTTTTCTTTGGGATATAATTGGTCGTAAAACCGGTACCGGTAGATAAACAAACCTGCCAATCGGACCAATCGTAAGTTGTATAACCATATACAAACATATCGGTTTTACCATCAGCATTAAAATCACCCAGGGTAAAGTGGTGAGTATTTTTGGGCCAGGAAGATTCATAAATCACTGTCAGCCGAGATCCGTCAAACTTATAGATTTTAGTTCCACTATCCGTAATGCTCCAAATATCAACTTTCCCATCACCATCAAAATCGGCACTTAACACTTGGTCTGCCAGGCTTGTTATGCCCCCGGAGGCAATGGTTCTCATATATGTACCCAATCCTCCTGAGGTATTTGCCATGGTCAATATTTTATAGTTTCCTGCGGGATCATTTAGGAAAATATCATTAATGCCATCTCCATTATAATCAGCTCCGGATATTTCATTATCATCTTCTTGCAGGTTAATATGTCTGCGCACTTTTCCACTATAACCTGTTCTGGATCCATAAGTCTGAGAGGTGAGACTTACCGGAGAATTAAAAGATGTACCACTAAAGAGCAAATAATAAAAAGTTGAAGTGCCTGAATTAACAATCTCGTACAAGACATCATCTTTCCCATCACCGTTGATATCCAGGGCACGAATATCCCCTAGTTTATTAATATCAATACTTGTGGTTTCCGAGAATCCTAAATTGAAGTTATCATTACCATCTCCGTAATACACTTTCATTCCTGTCCAGGTTGCTCCCTTGCCAGGATCAGGCAGGCATAAAAAATCAGCTTTACCATCGCCATTGTAATCACCTGTTACCAATTTTGATTTATAGGTAACATAACTATGAGAAGTATTGTAAAGTTCCTGAACAAATGCAACATCATCGGGTGTACTATAAGTAAACGCTGTGGAGTTATACCTGCTCGAACCAATTCCATACTCAATTACTTCATTAAGCACAGAATGGCGTGTGTAATTGCTATAGGGATAATTGTATTTGAATTCATATTTTTTAACAACACTGGCATTATACTTAACCTCAATTTTGTCAAGAATAAGGTCCTGCACCAGTTTCGCCCCAAGCAGATAGGATATTTCTTTATCTGAGCGTTCTTTGTAGTAAAACGTTACAGTGTTAGGTCCGTATTTAATCTCACCAATATAATTGTGCCCGTTAAGTTTTATGTATTCGTATTCGATGGTATTACCATAAACATCAGTGATCTTTTTTATGTACCAGCTCATCGCCTGTAAATAAGAGTAACCATCAATGACCTGTTCGGCATCGCTTCCATTGCTTTCACCATAATTACACTTTAGGCCATTTTTAGTTCTTACTTCGAGATAATCCGGCCCCCAACTTATTGATTGGGTATAACAGGTAACATTACTGAAGATGTCATTTTCTGTTCGGTACTTTGAGCCATTCCCGCCGTATGATCCTGATACACAAACAAGGCGCTGGCCGTCTATTGATAGCCTATCGGTAGAAGTCATATCCACCCCTATGCTTGTCCCATCATAGTAATAGGTCTGGGGACTACGGGTTATCACCGAAAGTCCGCCAATATCCCATCCGTAACCTGCAACTCCTGTCCCCGCTAAACTACTGTAGTTAAGCGACAATTCAGGTTGTAGTCCGGCAACTCCCGGGGGTAAATCCAACGGAATGGAATACGTAGCCCCACCAACAGGGTTTACATTAAAGCTTCCGTTTGTGGTTCCAACCATGTAGGAAGTATTCAGTGACCTGGTCTCCGGATCAACAACAGTGTAGTTGTAATAAATTGTTCCTCCCACTACAGGGGCTACGATTTCTGCTGTTAAAGTACCACCACTGGGGGTGTAAGAATAATTTGGGCCAAAGGTGATACTGTTTCTGGCCTGATGAGTCTTAGTTCCTGATTCGGCAGAAGTCAACGTAATGTCAAATTCTTGCGCATAACCAGTGCCTATACCCATCAAAAACATGATGAACAGAACGTATATTTGTCTCATTTTTAGTCAAATAAGTGTTTTGAGTAATTTAGTCCTTAATGATTTTCCAATCCACAGATTCTTGTCCGTTCACAATCTTCATGATGTACATCCCGGAAGGTTGGTTGGATAGATTAATTGTACTGGTTGGACCGGAAACAACTTTATGAATAATCTGTTTCCCTTGCAGGTTATATACAACCAACGTAGGCTTGATATCTCCAATATCAGGAATCTCAATCTTTAATAAACCTTTTGTAGGGTTGGGATATATTCTGATATCGAAACTTGACAGTTCGGCTTCAAATGTTTTTTCTTCATTGGCAGCAGAAGAACTGGCTGTAATCTCAGCACTTTTGGTTAAGTCAATAACCCTTTCAGTTCTGTTTCCGCTTGCATCATAAGTAAACACAAAAGTAGTATCCCCACTCATCCCAAACGACGGTACACTAACAATAAGCAGCAGGAAACAGATTACCGGAAGAAAGTAATATTTTCGCTTCATATTTTATTCCTCCTATTTTTTCGAGCCTTCAAGTTTCTCAATCCTTGCCCTTAAATCATCAATCTCAGCTTGCTGTTCCTGTACAGCTTTAATCAAAACAGGGATAAATTCAGTGTAGCGAATACCCAATGTACCGTCTTCTTTCTCTGTTACAATCTCCGGGATTATTTTTTGTACCTCCTGGGCTATTAGGCCCAATTGTTCAGTTGCAGCCTTTTGTGCAATTTTTGCATCCGCTTTTTCATCGCCTTTAAGCTTTGGTTTTAGTTTATAATAAACAGGATGTAACAGAAGCAACTTGCTTTTAATATTGGGTAAATCCCTGATATCCGTTTTGGCATTAATATCCGACATGATTACAGGGTTGTAGTTAAAATAGGCTTGTGTCGCGTAAAGTTCCTCCCACATAGAGCCATTGTCGCCAAGCATACTATAACTTGAATAAGAGGGAGATAGAGTCCCGTATTGAAAAGTTAATTCACTGCCTCCGTCATTAACCCGAAAGGTACCATTAACATCAAGCTGGTAGCTTGGAGAGGTATTGTTGATACCAACTTTACCGGTACTGTTTACTTTTATTTGGGAAAATCCATTAAAGGAAAGGGCTAAGAAGCCCAGAATGAAAAGGAAAGTAGTTTTTTTCATAATTTTGAGTTTTTTAGTGTTGCTATTGGGTTGCCGCCCGGTAGCGTTATTAGTAATCTTTGAAGAAAGCCCGGACTTTTCCGGGCTATGTTAACACTTAAGAGGATATAGATTGCTTGTTCTCTATATTACGAATGCTGATTATTGTACAAAGCCTTTTTGTTTCAATCGTTATTCAATTCCGAATGTACCGTAGATAAATTGTCCGGTGGAATTTGTAAACCGGATTTCATAGGCACCATTATCCCAATTGGATACATCGATTGATAAATACTCCTGTGTTTGTGTATCTACACTTTGTGAATGAACAATGGCTCCGGATTCGGAAGAGACCTCAACTTCTATAATACCGATATTATAAAGGAAAACAACGTCAAGGCTATTCAAGCCAATTGAAGCATAAATTGGCGTTTGCTGCAACGATCTATTAGTTGTTTCATCCAAAGAACCTCTCAGATCAATTTCTTTTTGATCATCGCTTTGGTTGAGAAGATTTAAGCTAGAAGACTCACCAATGTTTGGGGTTAGCAATGCAAGCAAGATGAGTAAAACCAGGGATAACTTTTTCATAATTTAAAGATTTAACAGTTGGTGTTTTTGATGGGACAAACCTATAAGAGGAAAAAACTTTAAACAAGGAAGAATATAGGGAATAAAGTTTTTTAAAGCTCCAGGAAAACCACTATCCTCTTACGTACAGTACATTACCCCTAACTGAATGGATACACTATAAAGTTTTTATTTGGTATGAATTGGTATTTAGGGGATGGTTCTTAACTAAATATAATTCTTGTTGTTCAAAAAATTACGAATGTTGCCCCTGCTTTGTATTCCTAGTTTTCTTCTAATGATACCCTTTTTAATTTCTACAGTATTTAACCGATAATTCAAAACCAGCGCAATTTCAGTATTGTTAAAGTCGGCATAAATTAAACAGCAAATACGAAATTCAGACTCGTCGAGCTGAGATGTCTGTTCTCTTAATTGCTCAAAAATACCATTACCCGCATTATTCAGTGTTACGAATAATAAATCCCAATCCATTTCTTTGCGTCCATAAACTACTTCGTTAAATTTAAGAAGCAAATGTTCTCCTTTTTTTCGTTCATCCTCTTTCAGGTATTTTTCAAGCAAAGCTGTCTTTTTTAAAATATCTAAATGTCGGATTAGCACATTTTTATACGAATTTTCCCTTTCGTCGTATTTACTAACCATCTCATGCATTTGTAATATTTTGTGCTCGGCCTCTCTTAATTCTTGTTCGCGGGTTACTGCTCTTCTGTAAAGCCAAATTATTAGCAGAGAAGCAAGTAATAACAGCATTAAGAAAAAAAGTAAAAGCCTTTGTCGTTCCAATAAAAGCTGTTTGTTGTTATTTTCAATGAGTTGAAAATTATATTTTTTCTCAACTTCCAAAATTGCATCGTTCTTGTTGTCACTTATAATTTGAGCCAGGTGTTTGTTATAAAGTTTATACTTGTCGAGTGCTTCTACATAGTTTTTATCTTTTTCTTCAATAGCCGACCATGTTGCATATATATTGGCAGTAAGGTAATTTTGATGCTCCCCGGGAAGATAGGTTAAGGCCTTTTGCAAGTAATAAATTGCTGAATCATTTTTATTCTGTAGCTCATAAACACGGGCAAGGTTGGAAGTCAGCTTTGCATTATTTAGGGAATCGGTAGAAAACGTCAGAGCCTGGCTGAAAAAATAAATTGCTTGTTCATAGCGTCCAATTTCCCTGTATGCCACTCCTAAACCCTGCCTTATTGCAATTTGCTGACTTTCAATCCCATATTTATCAGCCATACTTAATCCCTTATTGTAATAAATAAAAGCACTGTCGATTTTCCCGCTTATGAGCAGACTATTGCCAATAAATTTCATAGAAATTACCTGGTTCTTATGATTCTGGGCTAGATGGAAATATTCAGAAGCTTTTTTAAAACGAACTATTGCCTCATTGTTAAGATGCTGTTTGTAGTAAAGATTTCCAATAGCATCCTGACATAATCCTTTTAGGTTAATATTTTTACTTTGTTTCAATTGCTGTTCAGTTTCAAGAAATTCCTGCAATGCTTCCTCATATTTCTTTTGCTCCTGATAAACTCTGCCGCAATAGAATGTAGCTAAAGCCGTTTCTTCTGTCTTCTTTTTGTTTTTGTAATAATCGCGAACGGTAAAGATCAAAGAGTCGGCCGTGATATCTTTGGAGTTTTTATATTTAGCCTGTATTTGTAGAAGGTAATATTGATAATACAACGATTTCTTCAGGGATTGAGGATTCGGAATTTCTTCTAATAAAATTAGGGAACTATCAGGATATTGTTCTATTGCAATTGCTGCCCTCTCAAATATGTACCCAATCTGTTCTTTCTTACTGGGGCTCCCAAACAACGGAAATAATAACGTAAAAAGAAATACTCTAGTGTACATTTGTCGCAGGTATTTTAGTAATGTTAAAAATAGGCAAAATGCCTATAGGGTTAAATAATTTCTTAAAGAAACGGATGAATAAATTAACCTAAATATCCTGAAAAAGGGATAAAAGCCCATCACATGCTTGCTCTGGCGGTGAATTAAACAGAGTAAAATTCCAGCTTGGTACGGTTCAGTAAACTTGAAACAAAATCAGATGCTTTCGACGAGATTGTCATTCGCCTCTGATAGCTTCATTCGGTCCATCCAATCTGTTGTCCGGAACCGCATTTCTCGTTTAAGAAGATAGTGTATGCAAATTTTGTTTGATAAAGCAGTCGGCAGACACAGGAGTTTATGTTCCACATAAACACATCTCGCATACCCCTCCCCCACACTCACTTTCAATTGATTTATTGAAATCTTTTCAAACCGTTGAATTACTTCCTCTTAATCTTGCTTTTTCTCTTAGTGTTTAAAGTAATATCTCAGAGTTAAAATCCCATTTCCCCAAAGAAAAGAAAAAAGGAAAAAAGAAGACGCACTGTTTAAAAAGCAAATATTTCGTCTGTGATTCTGTACAAAACGAGTCTTACCAATCGATATACACTTTTCAGCAAAGGAGTGTAAGATTTATCAAGGTTGGTCGATTCCATTATCAAAGTTCAGCAATGTATCGACCATTCATTTTAACCTTGATAAATCTGGAGGTCCTACTATCTTTGAATATCGAATGGTAAAAACACTATATCAGAAGGAGGACTTCAGGTGATAGATATAACGGAAATCCATCTTGTCAGGCAGCTCTTTCAGGTTGCAAGTCTTTTGGGTGATCATCACCCAAACGTAGAAGGAACTTCGGATTCTGATCTCCTGAACTCCTAAGCACCAAATGATTTTGTTTTGAATTCATCCTATGATTTTGTTTTCTGGCTTAGTACCCAGTCCGTTATCAGGTACCGTAAAAAATTGTCTTACCTTACTTCCTGTCTGTAATAAACTTTATTTCTAACAGTACTGCATTGAGAAGAACTTTCCTTCACAAAAAATCACTAGTCATTCTCCAATACTACAATCAAAAGCAGCAGTTGACCCTACCCAATATATCTCCCCGTTTTCTCGTCCTCTGTTAAAGCTTGAAGAACATTGTCTGCGAGTCTCCTAATTTCAGATAGCCCTCATATTGCTTCTGATAAATCTGATGTACCTTCCGGTTAGGATAATAAGCCTTTAAATACCCCTGCCCCATTGCACACTGAGCTTCTTCCACCGAGGAATAAACCCCTGCGGCAACCGAAGCAAACATGGCAGAGCCAAGGGCCACAGCCTGTGTCGTTGCTGCAATACGAACCGGCAAGCCAGTCACATCAGCTACTACCTGCATAATAAAAGGTGATTTTTGCGCAATACCGCCGGTAGCTACAATCTCATTGACAGAGAGACCATTGTTGGCAAAGCGTTCAACAATCGCATTCAATCCGAATGCCGTTGCCTCTACCAATGCCCTGAATACATGCGCAGTATTTGTTCCAATTTTCAATCCTAAAATAGTAGCCTTCAGAGACTCATCAGAATCGGGTGAACGACGTCCATTTATCCAGTCGGTAGCCAGCAAAGAGTTGCTCACCGGCTCAATTTTTTCTGCTTCAACAGTAAGGATTGGAATAATGCGCTCACCTAATTCATTCATAAGGCGCTTCTTTGATTTATTATCCAACCAGTCAAGGCCTTCCATACTCTTAAGTAAAGGCCACATTAGAAGATTCTTAAACCATGCATAGAAATCACCAAATGCCGGCTGGCCAGCTTCAAATCCAATAAATCCGGGGATCACAGAACCATCAACTTGCCCGCAGATCCCCGGTACAACCTGTCCATAAAAATCCTTTTTTTCTTCCACCATAATGTCGCAGCTCGAAGTGCCAATTACACTGACCATCACACCAGGTTTTATCTGTGCACCTACGGCTCCAACATGGCAATCGATCGCACCAACTGCCACAACCACATCAGTACTTAGCCCTAAACGATTTGCCCATTCCTCGGACAAAGTTCCAACGGGGGTATCGCTGGTGTAGGTTTCATCCAAAACATGAGTATTTAAATCATCAAACACAGGGTCAAGTTTTCGAAAAAAATCCTTTGGCGGCAGTCCATCCCAGCTTTCGTGCCACATGGCCTTATGTCCGGCGGCACACCTGCTATACTTTTTTTCTGAAGGCAGATTATTACCACAAAGCATGTTAGGCATCCAATCGCAATGTTCCACCCATGAGCTGGCCTTTTCCCTAACTTTTTTGTCGGTTCGCAACAGGTGCAAAGCTTTCGACCACACCCACTCTGAAGAATAACGCCCACCCGAATATTTGCAGTAATCCACCTCCTCTCTTCCAAGTAAATCATTGATTTCATCAGCTTCCTTAACGGCAGTATGATCTTTCCACAACACAAACATAGCATTGGGATTATCCTCAAAGCCTGGAATCAATGCTAATGGGATACCATCCTCATCTGTTAAAGCAACGGTTGAACTGGTCGTTGCAAACCCAATTCCTATCACATCAAAAGAAGAGATTCCTGTCTTGTTTTGCATCACCTCTTTTACTGCATCTTCAAAAGTCTCAATATAATCTAAAGGATGCTGCCGAAACTGATTGTTCTCTGGCTTGCAAAAAAATTGCTGACTCCATCGCTGATATTGTTTTACCGCTGTAGCCAAGATTTTTCCCTTATCAGTATCGACCAAAACAACACGGCAAGAATCGGTTCCGTAATCAACACCTAAAACATATTTTTTCATTTAAATCCTACTCTTTTTTTGATTTAATTGGTTATGATCATTGTTATCCCACATAAACGTAAGCCTCATGCAATAATTCGCCGAGTACCGCTAAGTTGTCTACTACCAGATGAGGCATAACATCTGCATTTTTTGCATCTTCAATGGTAGCTTCACCGGATAAAACAAGCACTCCTAAAGCATTTGCATTATGTGCCATCAAAATATCGGTATAAAGACGGTCTCCTACCATCGCCACCTCAAAAGGTTCAATATGGCGCGATTTCAATATGCCGTCAAGCATCTCGGGCTGCGGTTTTCCTAGTACCACTGGTATTCTTCCTGTTGCTTTTTCCAATGCAGCACAAATGGAACCACAATCAACTAAAGTAATGGGCTCGTCGGTAGGGCAAACAAAATCGGGATTGGTAGCGATATATATTTTCCCCTGGTTAATCCACCAGGCAGCTCTTGCTAAACGATCATAAGTAAGGGATAAATCGAATCCAACCACAACCGCATCCGGTTCTTCATTAGGACTATCTGGAATGGACTCAAATCCCGCCCGTTCGAATTGAGTAATCATACTTTCGGTCCCGAGGATAAACAGGCGCTGTTTGTTGGGATAGTTTGACTGAAGATAAGCAATTGTGGCCTGTACAGTAGTATAAAGCTCCTCCTTGTTGGCTTCAATTCCCATGTTGTTCAAATGCCTAAGATAATCATCGGTGCTTTTCGAAGGATTGTTGGTAAGAAAGGAATAACCTATCCCCATTCTTTTAAGACTTTTCAGAAACTCAGAAGTATACGAAAAAACTTTGCTGCCTTTATAGATCGTCCCATCCATATCGAGGGCAACATGCTTTATTCTTGACAGTCGCTCGAACAAAGCCTCTTGTGTACCAAATGAAGAAAGATGTATTCTTTTAGTAATCATAGTTAATCGAACATTTTATTTAAAGATGTGGTAAGCTGGCCAAGACGCAAAGCAAGATCCAGTATGGTAAACCGCGAACGGATGAATTGAGCCCTGTAAAAAGACTCCTTGAGACGTTCTTTTGAAATACCTATTTCAATGGAATCGACAGGAGCTCCGACAGCAACCAAACATTGTCTGGCTTCTTCCGAAGGAACTAACTGCTTTTGAAGATTCATCTTCATTTCAGGCCAGATTTCTTTTATTTTCTCAATCTGAACTTCCAGTTCGGCCTTTGTTATGTATTTAGCTTTTGTTTGACTGATTGCTGTATCGATAAAGTCGGTATTGCAGAATCTTTCTTCCGCCCTTTTCTTTATCTCGTCCCATGTGGGCCATTGAGCGCTACAAACGACTGCATCAATTTCGTCAACAGAAATCTGCAATAGTTGCTCATAGAACCGCGTAACTGCCAAGGTAGCCACTCCAACCTGAAAACCATGACTTGGAGTTTCTCCATTGTATACATGGTGCTCCATATTCCAAAGGTGACTAAACTGGTGTTCAGCACCCGATGCGGGTCGGCTTGATTTTGCCCATTGCATGGCAAATCCACCAAGAATAAGCCCTTCAATCAAACGAGTAATAGCCTCGATTTCCCCTTGTCGCGCACCTTCAGGATCTGCCAATGCTTCTTTTAGTTCATCCTGCACAATTGACCATGCGGTTGTATCAATTGGTTCTATGCCTAGGGCATCGGCAATAATCCAGTCAGCTCCGGCTGTAACCTTTGCAAATAGATCTGCATAACCGGAGGCAGTCATTGATGGAGGCGCATTTCTGATAATTTCAATGTCTGCCAGAAGAACCTGCGGAGCAGGGCACGAAAAAGTCTGCTTCGAACCTTCAAAAGTAATGGAAGCCCCAAAAGCAGTATAACCATCCATTGATGCAGCTGTAGCCACACACATGTACTGACGGTTTGCTCTTGCGGCCGCGAGTTTAGTTATATCATTGATCGATCCAGAACCTACCGCTATAGGAATTGCACCGTGTTTTTTCAATGCGCTTTCCAAAAGCACAACATTGCCAAACTCAGCGTACGGGCGTGCTTCGTTATAAACAAAAGGTTCACCGTATGCCAGACCGACCTTCTCAAGATATTCATGAACTTTTTTCCCTGCTACTTCATAAGTTGTCAAATCACATACTACAATTGCTTTCTTTCCTTCAAACTGAGATATGATCAGTTGTGGCACACGATCCAATATATTCAGTCCGATCTCAAGTGCACGGGTATCACTTGCCGAAGCAAGTGCCTTTTTTAAACTCGGTTTCATTTTCTTCTTTTTTAAAATTATCACTTGTATATAATGCCCATTCTTGTTTTCAAACATTTCGCCGGTAATACGGCAATAAAAACGTTGCTTTAACGAGCATTTTTATTTTAATAAAAAGGTTGCTTTGATTGGAAAATGATCCGACGGATAATGTCCATTGAAACTTGTTGTTACTACGCTGGCTCGCGTTACCAGGAGTTCTTCCGAATGAAGTATCCAATCGATTTTTTTGGTCCCTATCCCGGTCCAAACATGATAGGTATTGCCTTTATCTCCATGAGCACAAGTCAAGTTAAGGCCACTGCTATTTTTTATAATTCCTATTTCAATAGAACCAGGCTCTGAATTAAAATCGCCTAATACAACCGCTGGCACCCCCTTTGAATTGGCTTTTACAACATTTAGCACCACATTTGCCGTTTTCTCCCGATCGATAGAAGAAGCATTTGTCCAATGACTATTACAAAAGAAATATCGACTATTAGTTTCTTTATCGAGCAGAATTACCCACGTCCCCGCCCGGTTGTCTGAAAACTCCATTTGGAAAGTTCCCTGATTTGTTCGTGTAAAACGGCCTCTTTTGTAATAGATGATTTTGGGCGATCCGAATTGCCCTGACGACAGATATTTGTCATAACCTTTTTCATTCAACTGCTGACTCAGCCATTCCGACATCCAGTCGGCTGCCAGCTCCTGCACCCCAAACACATCCGGATCATTGTCTAAGATTATTTCTCGGATGTTTTCTTTCCTTTGATCAAGGGTTTGCGGGTCATTCTTTCCTTCATTCCTCAAATTGAAGGACATTACCGTAAACTCCTTTTTTTCGGTCACTGGCTCCTCCTTTCCTGGCTGTTCTTCATTCTCTCCTGACAAATCAAGTTTTTTTTCACAGGCTAGTACAAACAAGACAAGGATTAGTGGAACCAGTTTCCTAAACTGATATTTTCCATAAGAAAACCATAAGGTAAAAGTTCGACCTTTCATTTTCGTTGTTTTTGGATCAAGGACGCAAGTAAGCACCTTTGTCTAGCAGTTCTTTCCGTAATTTTGAAACACTGATCTCAGAAGGAAAAACGCCATCACGAACAGCTGCTTTTGCTGCACGACCAGCTGCTTCTCCCATAGCCATGCAAGGTGCCATCACTCGAATAGCCGACATAGCTTCGTGTGTTGTTGAAATGGTTCGCCCGGCAACCAGCAGGTTCTCTACTTTTAGTGGCACAAGCGACCGGTAGGGAATATCGTAACAATCACCACTCCATTCAAGCGTACAATCGCCGCCAACCGGGTGATGAATATCCAACGGATAACTGGCGACTGCCACTGCATCATCAAAGCGGGCACAACTTAAAATATCTTCACGGTTCATAATGTATTTCCCAACAATACGTCTTGTTTCGCGAATTCCGAGAAAAGGAGCTGTGCGTGAAAGAAAAGCATTCTCAAATCCGGGTACATAGCCTTTCAAGTATTTAAATATGTCGGTAATCTGTCGGCGAGCTTCCAGTTCGCCCCGGGTAAGGCTTACCGGATCAGTTCCATCTACACCATTAACACGAGTCATATTAATCCAGGCCTCTCCTTTTTCAAGGCCGGTAATTACAATCGTCCGATCGGTAGGCAATTTTAGGCCATCGGCTTTTGCTTTTTGCACCAAACTTCTCAAACCAACAACGATGTACTGGTTGTTCTGTCCAAAATACTCGTTGGGAATAAAATCGGTCAGATAAGTGCGTGGCTCTTCCGCAATACTAAACCGTAGTTTATCGGTATCCACATTTCCGAGACTAAACATCAGAGTAGGAGGCTGCACACCGCCCTGTTGGTTTCCTTTTTCGCAAGGTACGCCTGCCCGGTAAGCCACATCGGCATCCCCCGAGCAATCGATAACAACTTTTGCCAAAATGGCTTCGCGACCAGCCTTGCTTTCAATTGTTACACCCTTTATTTCGCTGCCTTCCATTATTACGTCTGCAAAACTGGTGTAAAGCAGTACTTCTATGCCGCTCTCTTCCAACATTTCAAATGCTTCTGCCTTAACAACCTCAGGCTCAACGATAGTGATGCTCATATGCAACGGACATGGGCGATGTTCGCTTGCAGCATTGCGCACTCTTAAACGATCGATAAATTTCTGAGGTAACCCAGTAATAATCTGGTTCTTTTTTTGCCCAAGAAAACCAAGAATGGGCAAACCGATCGTCATATTTCCTCCTAAAAAGCTACGACTTTCGATCAGCATTACCTTCAATCCGTCTTCTGCAGCAGCCTTGGCCGCAATAATTCCTGAGGGACCTCCGCCTACTACCAACACATCAACCTGCGACCTTACCGGCAGATTTTTTCCTTGTTCTTCAATACTTACTATTTGTTCTTTCATGATATTTATTTTACTGCTATTTCCAATTCATTTTCAGTTTTGCCCGTGGCAGAAACCAATATGTTATTTTCTGTCAACCGAACCAACCGCCAGTTTTCAGGGGTATTGACAAGGGCGTCGGTCCCAACCTGTACCATTTCATTGTGGGCTCCAACTGAGAACCGCATCACCTCACCTTTATGAAAATGCCCGGCAAGAATCAATTTGACCGAGGCGCTTTGTGTCAGTTCCTCATACAGTTCATTCGCCGATTCCGGCAAGGAAGACTTTTCCGTAAATGGAATGTGCATTAAAATGATCTCGATATCTTCATCCGATTCGTTCAATTCGGCCTTCAACCAGTGAAGCTGTGGCTTGTCTATGTATGGGTTGACCATATTTTCGTCGTTGCGAAACTGGTAAAAACCGTTATCAAGGAAGATAAGCCGGTAAGTTGTTTTCCCAATCTCATATACTTGGCTGTAATAAGTCCCCTTCCTGAAACAGTCAAAGTTTCTAATCCATGTTGCCTTCGCACACCCAGTTTGTAGCTGATCAGGTATCACCTTATCTTTTCCCCAGCTGTAGGAAAAAATGTCATGGTTTCCTAATGTCAGAAATATAGGAAAATGATAACCGTCCAAAAGACGCGCAAACTGTTCAACCTGAAATTCGAGGGTTCTTCCACTTGGTGTCTTTGCGTCAAAAAAATCGATCATATCACCGGTCGCGATCACCAGATCAGCGTTGGTTTTTTCGGGAATACTCTGTATGAACTGCTCAAAAAAAGAGTTTGCATTCTTATAGCCCCTTGTATATTCACGATGCTTAACAATCTCGGGGTTATAATTTTCCAAATTGAACATCGTGTGTAGGTCAGTAATATGTAGAAACGACAAAGTATCCTTTTGTGCCGAAGTTGTTCCTACAAACAACATAAAAAGGCAGAATACTAGAAATTTTGTTTTTGAATGTAATTTGATCATATCTATTATACTTTGTTGGTTTAAGACTAAGAATTCGATTCCTTGGGAATTTCCGGACGTATCATTTTCCACAGGATAAATAGAGTAAGCGGATGTAAAACTGCCATTACCATGAAAATCCAGGTGGTCCCCACACTTCCCATAAATTGTCCGATCAGGTAATTAAAAATAACTGCGCCGGCAGCTCCGAACCCTCCAGCAATACCCAGCACACTGGCTACGTTGTTGATTGGGAACGTTTCTGCAATTAACACGCTTTCCGTGTAAATCCAACTAAGTGCGACTGCCGCCAAAACGCTGAACTTGATGATCGTTACGGTCACCCCCAGACTATCAGGAATCAAGATCACAGGGGCAAGAAAAGCCACATAACTCAACATTACTTTACGGGAACGTAGGGCAGGTTTTCCTCTCCGAACCATCCAATCAGACCAGGCCGATGAGGCAATTCCACCCAAGCTTGCTGCCAAAAAAGGAATCCAACCGACCATCCCCAGCTGAGAAAGACTCAAGCCCGATTCTTCCATCAGAAAGCCAGGGAGCCAAAACAAAATGAAATACCATACCGGATCAGTGATAAACCGAATCAACACAATACCCCATAAGCTTTTGCGGGTCCACAGTTGTCCCCAAGTAAAAGTGGGAGATTCACCGGAAATACCTTCTGACGAAACTGTGTCTTGAACATACCCCTGAGGTGGTTCTTTATATAGAAATAACCATACCAGCGCCACCACAATTCCTACAATTCCAGGAATAATAAATGCAGCATGCCAAGTGAAAGTGAGCACTAACCAGGCTATTAGGGGCGGTGCAATTACCGATCCGATGGTTCCACCAGCTACAGAAATACTATTAGCCGTAGCCCTCAACTTCCCTGAAAACCACTTAGTTACAACTTTAATCTGTGCCGGATAGGTAGTTGGTTCTGCCAATCCAAGCAGGCTTCTGAAAAAAGTGAATGGGAATAATGTCCTTGCAAGCCCACTTCCGATTGAACTGAGTGACCAGGTAATTACCCCCCAGAACATGATCTTTCTAGCACCGAACTTATCAACCAGCCAACCCGAAATCGGATACATCAAAGCATAGCAAATTGTAAAAACATTGATGATTAAAGCATACCCAACATCGTCAAGTGAAAATTCTTCCTTTAAAATGGGCTTCAGGATCGAGACAACCTGCCTGTCGACATAACTGAAAACAGTAATTACAAAAATGATTGCGACAATAAACCATCGTCTTCTGTTGGGATTTAAAAATGATGACATATTCTGTTGTTGATTGATTAATAATTGAATATTTGGTAATTTATTCTCTTTAAGGTTTACTAAAAATTAGCCTTGAGTTCAATACACGTTCTGTAAAAAGCACCTTTCATTGTTTTTAAAATTAGCTGTAGAAGCTTAGTAAAAAATTACCCCTTCTTTCAGGATAGTCCGTATCCCATTTTCGCTAATCAAATGTTTTTACCCGTAGTGTTTGATTACTTAGAAACGGCTCTATTACCGTGTCTGGTCGTTACTCCCTGATGTTCTTCCTCTCCTTCTATTTTAGTTTTATAGTATTTTCATAAACATTACCAAACCTGTCCGTTACTTCTACTTTAATTTCATTTGCAATTGCGGAAGGTTTAGCGGAAAAAAGATGCTCAGTGCGCGTAGGCTCCAAGCTACCTTTTTCGTCCGGCACATCTTCTCCAAACATATTTTCATACGCTAACGGGTCGTATCCCAGATAACGTTTCATCTCTCCTTTGGAAGCTCCATCTTCATACCACACCACTTTACAACCCGTGTCATAATTCCAAACGTTGGCAACTATTTCATCAGGACGTTCAGGACTACACCCCTGCGGGTAGACCCGAAACTGATAAGAAGGCTCAAATCCCGTTGGCTTGTAATACCACCTAATACTATCGCCATTTACCTCGTATAAGCCGTATCCCCCAGGAGTTCCGTCGGTACAAATATTACCTATCCACCAAGCATTGCACACCGACGCATGGTTATGTTCCATTCGATTACCATGCTCTGCCGTCTCGTTATAATGTGTATGTCCCGATACTATATGTACACGGTAGGGTTCAAGTAATTTATACAGTTCATCGCGATTGCCCACGGTTGCGGTTTCAAACTCGGTTCTGACTGCACTTTTCAAGAAAGTAATTTCATATGTTGGAATATGCAAAGCCACAATCACTGTACTTCCTGCGGGGATATATTGCATATCTTTTTTCAGCCATTGCAGCTGTTCTGCAGAGACGTGTCCGATGTATTTTCTTCGTTTATCTTTGTAAGCTTCGTCGTCTCCTTTAAATAACACATCGTTCAGTACCACATAATGAATCTTTCCCCTGTTAAAAGAATAATATGTGGGGCCGAATGCCTCTTTGAATTGTTTCGTAGAATTTTTTCGTGATGGCGCAGTATAATCAATATCGTGATTTCCGACAACCTGAAAAAAAGGCATTTTCATCTGGCTGACTGCCATTTTGTACTCAGGATAGAGGTGAAATTGGTCAAACACGATGTCACCACAAGTGATACCATGTACAGGAACATTTCCCAATGTCTTAAGATGTGCAGCCACGTCAGGCACAGGTTCGTTCATCATTCGACTAACGTCGGATTCTGTTTTTACCTGCGGGTCGGCCCAAACAACAAACGCGTGATGCATATCGTCGAGCTCGTTTTCCTGTAATCTGAAATTCATTTTCTGTTTCTGTTTGCTGAAGTCCAGAGGTTCGAAGAATTTAGCAATTCCCCCAGTATGTGGAATTTTATATCCTGAAGGCAATGAAATGAATACAAATTCGGCCTCCGGATGAATGGGAAGATGATAATTCCCCTGCTGGTCGGTAAGTGTGGTTTCATAACCGTCGCTCACAACTACACCTGCAATGCCTTTTTCGTCATCAGCGACCCGCCCTGAGATAGTAGCCTTTTCTGTTTTAATGGAGCATCCCGAAAAGACGAGGTTTCCAGTTAAAAAAAACGCAATGGACAAAAGTTGTCCTAATACGGTTAAGAAAGTTCTTCTGATCATCATTCGTTGAATTTTTTATTTAATGGCATAGAAATTCCAGACCATCTCTGTTTTTGTTCCGTGAAATTTTAAGAATATTATCCCGGATTCACCCCGGGCTAAGCCCGAGGTGATTCAAATGAACGTGCAATACTGAAACTAGCTACGATTAATAACCAGGGTTTTGCTCCAGATTATCGTTAATCAGAATTTCTTTAGATGGGATAGGCCAGAGATACTGTCTGGTTTTATCGAAATTACGTTCGACCAACAGTTTAATGAGCCCTGCATTGTACATTGGTTCCAGGTCGGGAATACCGTTTTCATCAATTTGCGGAGTCTCAGGAAAAAACCACAAACCTTTGTCCACTACTTTTTTCTTTAGATCAGTCACATCAAGTAGCCCATAGATAGGTCTGGTCAAAGCTTTCTCTGCTATTCTCCAACGAATAAGATCATAATATCTTCGGTTTTCCCAACCAAATTCGCTGCGTCGTTCTACTCGTATAATACTCCTTAGTTTTTCCTGACTGGCAATCGTTACAGCCGGATAGCTCCCTGTTTCTAAGGACTTAACTCCATAAGCGCGTGCGCGCACCTGGTTGATAGCATCAATAGCTAAATCATCGATTTCATTCAATTCAATTTTTGCTTCGGCATACATCAACAGAACGTCTGCATATCGCATAATGATAATATCAAAATCTGTTTCATAATCATCCGACCAGTCTTCATCAACCCATTTCTTCAACTCCAGCCCATTGTATGGAGCATATCGGTCTACAGCTCTATTTGCCTTATTATTCACCAGCGTTCCAGTAGCAACATTCAACACTTTTGTAGTATAAGGATTCGGGTCATAAATATACCCCAAATGCTCCGTTCCAAATTCCACAATGGTCATGGCACAACGAGGGTCGCGGTTTTTAAAGGGTTCACGAGGGTCATACAAGGGTGATTCGTCGATCGGAAGCCCGTCGGTACAGAGGAAGCTACACAATAAATCCCATGATGGCTGTGCAACGGCAGACCCCCCGGCAGTGCGGGTAAAGAAATTTTTTGCTTTCCAGGATGATCCTAACTCGAATGAACGAGGCAGGGCAAATATCGTCTCATTTGAATTTTTTGTTTTGGAAAGAAAATACTCAGAAAAACTAGTGTGCAGAGAATAAAGTCCCAATTCAATACATGCTTTAGCTGCATCGCGTACAATTTCCCAATCGGAAAAATATAGAGCTGTACGGGCTTTAAAAGCCATGCCCGCGCCTTTGGTTGCCCTGTTCAAGTCATTGTTGCTATATTTTTCAGGTAGATATTGAATTGCCAGATCAAAATCTTCGTATACCTTTTCAAGGATAAACTCCTTGTTTGTTCGCCCCATTTTAAATGCTTCATCAATAGTTGGCGCTTCGGTATAATAAGGAACATCTCCAAAATGAAATATTAAACGAGCATACAAAGCAGCCCTCATGAAATACGCTTCTCCGGCAAACTGTTCATATTTCTTTTGAGAAATCTCTCCTTCCACTTTGTGAAGATTGTTAAGAACGGTATTCGCCCTTGTAATTCCCTTGTACGTATTCAGCCAAAGATCTCTCCCAACACTCCATTCACTTGTAATTGTGCCTTCCACAAAAGAATTAACCGCCTGTCGTTGAGTCCAGTCATCGGTCATTCTGTCCATCTCAAAATTTGATTCCCGGTCCCAAAGATACTCCCGATACAAATCATTCAAAGACATATTAATTTCTGTTTCGTCCGCATACCAGTTTTCACTGGAACCTTCTGACAGTGGATTTAGGTCAAGTTCAGCACAAGAGGCCAAAAGTACAATGCTTAAAAAAGCTATAAATATTTTATTCTTCATTTTCATCAAATTTTAAAATTTAACGGAAAGCCCAACATTGAATGATTTTGAGATGTAAGAATTATAAGACACTTCCGGGTCCCATCCTTTGGGATAATGATCGAGTGAGAACAGATCATTTGCTGACGCGTAAATCCGAACACCTTTAAGACGCATCTTTTCAACAAGTGTTTTTGGTAAAGTATATCCAAGAGTAATGTTTTTCAATCGGAAATAAGCTCCGTTGAACAACCAGTAATCAGACATCTCATAATTGTTATTTTCAGCTCCGACATAAGATAAGCGAGGATATTTTGCATTCAGATTTTCCTCTGCTGTATTGTAAGTACTCCAATAGTTTCCATCAATAATCTCAGGAGCGTTGGTCCATCCGCTGAAAAAGGGTTGTACCATTTGAGGAACGATCCTACTGTTTTGCTTGCCCACCCCTTGAAATACCAAGGACAGATCAAAACCCTTGTAACTCACACTGATATTCCCGCCGAAGAGGAAGCGAGGCATTGATCCTCCCAGCAAAACCCGGTCGTAATCGGGAGTGATCTTCCCGTCGGGAACACCATCGGGTCCACTTATATCAACATATTTTATATCACCGGGTTTTAGTGATTGGTACAACAAAGGAGAATTATCAACCTCTTCCTGCGTTTGGAAAAGACCATCTGATTTGTATCCATACCATTCATTAAATTCACTACCTTCTTGCTTTATCTGGCTTCCAAGAAAAACGATACCGCCCAAATCTCCCATTACTGTTTTGTAATCTGATAGGTTAAATGAGGCAGAATAATTCAGTTCTCCTATTTTATCTTTCCACGAAAGTTGTACTTCCCATCCGTTTGTATTCATAATGCCGGTGTTCTGATCTGGATTTTCAAAGCCCATGAAGTCAGGTATTTCTAATGCCAGCAACATGTCACGTGTTTTCTTCTTGTAATAGTCGCCGGTAAACATTAAGCGGTTGTGGAAGAAATTGGCATCTACCCCAACATCCCAGGTTTCGGTTGTTTCCCAGGTAATATCTTCGATAGCATATTGAAATTGAGCGGCTGTTATTCCCGAAACGATCTGATCTCCCTGGTAAAAGAGAGCGTTGGAGAAGCCTATGGATGATTGGTATGGATAATTCCCAATCCGTTCATTGCCCAAAGTTCCCCACGAAGCTCTTATCTTCATAAAAGACAATGCAGGTATATTTTGCATAAACGATTCTTCTGAAATAGCCCATCCTGCCGAAACAGAAGGGAAAGAAGCCCAACGGTAATCGGGATGAAAACGAGAAGAACCGTCGTAACGAATGTTGGCTTGCAAGAAATATTTGTTTTTGTAATCGTAAATAATTCTACCGAAGAACGAACGATAGGCTGACTCTGTTGCTGAACCAGCGTTATCCCGGTAATCAAGTGGCCCAAGATTCAAGTAGGGAAAATTCGACAACACATAGTTCTCACGCGAAGCGTCCAGCGATTCGTTAAAAGATGAAAAATCTTCATAGCCCCCCATCAAATTTAGCGAGTGAATGTCTCTTATTGTCTTGACATAATTGGCTAGGAACTGTTTGGTAAGGGTTTTGGCTTCATTTCGCCCTTCAAACAAAGAAGTGCTTTCATGTCCGGCAATGTATCCTGAAAATACAGTCGGGTCTTCGGCACTGTAGTAAGGAATTTTTTTTACGAATTTTTTACTTTTTGCAAAGTGAAGATAGGGAGACAGAACACCGGTTATTGTCAGTCCTTTAATGGGCTTAAATTCGAGAGAAGCCTTCCCCATAAATTTATTATTCCGGCTGTCACTGAAGCCTCCATAATGTAAACGGGCATATTCATTTGACCCGGCTTTACCTTCTGCAATTCGTCCATCCTCCCATAAAGCGGCATACACTGGAGCATACCGAATCGCATCGTAAACAGGATTGTCCACCGGGCTACTAGAAAGGGATGAATTGAATGAAAAATCAAGATTTGCGGATAAGTAATTATTGATTTCTATATTATTATTCACTCGTGATGAAATTCGTTCATAATCTTTGTGATCATACAATGCCCCAATCTTTTCGTAGTTAACCGATGCTTTCGATTTGATTTTATCACCTCCATAGGTAACAGAAAACTGATGGTTTTGACGGGGGGCATAATCGTTTATCAATAGGTCAACCCAATCAGTGACGGGATAACGGTCGGGGTTAGTTTTATTCCATTCGATCCAGTTATCCACTTCCTCCTTGGAATAAACGGAATATTCACCTCCAGGATTGTTGCCTGCATCGTTCCATGTTTGCTCATTTGACATCTCCAAATAGCGTTGCGCTCCTACCACTTTAGGGAAATCGGTTGGTTTTTCAATCCCAAAACTGGCATTATATTCCATATTTATCTGTCCGGCCTTTGCTCGTTTGGTCGTGATCAATACCACTCCAGCTGCCGCTCTTGCCCCATAAATGGATGCTGATGCAGCATCTTTCAAAACCGAGATATCCTGAATATCATTTGAATTAACATCGTTAATATTGCTCACCGGTACCCCATCAACAATAATTAGGGGGTCGCTGTCACCAATAGTCGTAATCCCCCGAACGCGAATGGTTGCACTAGCACCAGGCTCTGAATTGCTACGGGTAACCGTAACACCGGGCATAGCCCCCTGAAGTGCCTGTGACAATTGAGTGGTCTGCCGTTCAGCGATTCTCTCCCCGGCAACTGTCGAAATTGATCCAGTCAGGTCCTTTTTCTTCATGGTACCATAACCAATTGCAACTACTTCTTCCAATCCAATAGCTTCCTCTTCCATCATAATATTAATCTTGGTTTTCCCGGAAACTGAAATCTCCTGTGTTTTCATTCCTACAAATGAGAAAACCAAGGTGGCGTCCTCTGGAATATTAGGAAAAATATACCCACCATCAGCATCGGTAATTGTACCCTGAGTGGTGCCTTTTATCACAACGGTTACACCAGGAAGAGATGCTCCTGAAGAATCAGTTACCTTTCCTGAAATATTTCGTTGTTGATTTTCAGCTAGTCTCTCCTCTAGTGCCATGTCGCTCTGCTTATGGATTACAATTAGCCTGTTATTGATAGTATAGGTGATGCCTGTACCCTTCAAAACCTGGTAAAGCATTTTATCCACGGTCTGATTCTCAATATCCACATCCACCTTTTTGCTTAAATCAATTTGCTTAAGGTTGTACATAAAGGAGAACTCCGATTGATTTTCAATCATTTCAAACAATTCTTCAAGTGTCAGATGATTCCCTTTAATTGTTAGTTCTTTAGTTTGCGAATAGCTGGAGGCTGAAACCTGTAGCAATGCAACAAACATAAACACTCCGATTAGTTTCATAACCCTTAAAAATTTTGGGAGGGTGTCAAACTGCCAACTACTCCCCCTGTTTAGTTTTTTTTTCATAAATTTGACATGTTAATACAATGATTTAATTATTATTGATTACTAAAGGTGGTTTGTCCTGGCCGACAGCCACCTTCTTGGTTATTTCATAGGCTTGTATATTATTTCAAACTCCCTAAATCCCTTCTTTTTATAGTCTATTGGCGTAGTAAGCTTCAGTCCGTCCAGTACTTGCCAAATGGTTTCCTGGTTTTTGAAGTTTCCACTATAACGCATTTCATCCAGCTGAGGCAAAGAATAGGTCAGGGTTACATTGTACCAACGCTCCAGTCTTTTGATCAATTCAGGGAATGAAATTTCTTTATACCTGAATTCCCCTTCTTTCCATGAAGATTCCACTTCTGCATCACTCTCTTTAACCTGATACTTCCTCTCTACCCTATTCAAATAAATTTGCTGACCGGGAACAATACCCACAGGCTCACTTTTTCCAGTGAACAAGATACCAACCTTGCCTTCCTTAAGCGACACTTTAGAAAACGGGTCATCCCCATACGCACATACATTAAATTGTGTACCGGTAACCAGAATATCATAATCGTTGGTTTTTACGGTAAAAGGATTAGCTGTATCTGATTTTACGTTAAAAAAGGCTTCTCCAATCAGTGATACTTCACGTTTCCCTTCAACAAAAACGGAAGGATATTGCAGTTCTGAGCCAGAATTCAAAAAAACAATAGTACTATCGGCCAATGTCACCCGCGATTTTGAGCCCAGCGGTACATTAACCGTCACCATTGCTTGTTTGTGCTGAACATCAGGAATACTATTTCTTGTCATATTCAGTATAAGCATGGTAAACAAGCCAATGGTTAAAGCTGCTGCAATTCCTGCAGCAGCTTTCCATTGCCTAACTAAACTAACTAATGGTTTACTATTTGAAGCTTTCTCTCTATAAAAGGACAACAAGGCTTCTTTTGTACTATCTTCTTTTTTTAACGAGGCGTCCCAAACATCTTTGATTTCAAAAAATGTTCTGCTGTTCTCTTCCGATTCCGTCAGCCAGCGATTAAGATCTTGTCGGTCAGCTTGGCTATATTCCCCATTTAAGTAACGAGAGATGATCGGTTCTATATCCGTTTTATGATTCATTTTTTCTCTTCCTATAATACTAATACACCTAAAGTGCAAAAACTACGTCACGAGGAAGAGTTTTTTTATCTTTTTTCACAAAAAATATATCGTTGAATGGATTCGATCTTAGATAAAAAGTGATGGAGAGATAGAACTTATTGTTCAATAAGGTATACAGTCTGCTTTTCTGTTGTCTGAAAGATCATGTTCATGAGGACAAAAACCTGATTCTTGGTTAATTTTTTTCGCAGTGTAGACAAGGCACGGTAAAGTCTTGTTTCAACCGTTCTTTCAGGGATTTGTAATTTTTCGGCAATCTCTCTGTTCTTCAATCCCTCAAACCGACTCAGCTCAATAACTTCTCTGTATTCAGGTGTTAACGAACCGATAGCCTTATTTATTATTTCAAGGTCTTGTTTCTCGATCAGTGATTTTTCTCCGCTTTTGTAGAACTCGAGTTCCAATAATGGTAAAGTAATTTGCTGTTTTTCAATGTGCTTACTAACGACCAATTTATGGCGCAGGTAATTCAGGCACCCATTTCGGACAGCATTGTAGAGATAGGGTTTAAGATGTGTTTCATTGAGCTTGTGCTTCTGATTTTCCCATACCATCGTAAATACTTCCTGTAAAATATCGTGCACTTCGTTTTCATCATCAACGAACTTTAAACCATACAATAACAGGGGCTGATAGTATCTCTGAAATATTTGATCAAACAAGCTCATATTACTTAATGCTGTTTTATCAATGTTGCTTAATTGGACAAAACAAATATAGACAATCTATTGTGTTAAATAAAAGGACTACAATAATGAGTAATTACTCCTTTCAAGAACTCGTTGTTCTTACTTTCAATTTTATCTACTTTTATATGAGTAAAAAAAACTTCTTTAGTTGTGAACTAAACAAGGACCCGTAAAATCCGAATTCAGTGAATCGCTGATATAAAAATCTTAATGGGAACAGGCTCGAATCTCTCTACAATTACAATTCTATTTCAAATTTCATATCTTTGATTCAGAATATTGTTATGTTGAAATTAAAGAGAGACTTTATCGAGAACAAAAATTTAAGACACGTGTAAGAAACTGATTTAAAGTGCAAAAGAAAATACAAAATCGTCCCGTCCTGGGCACATAAAAAGCGCTTAAAACAAATGTTTTAAGCGCTTTTTTTTATGCTAAGCCACATCTCATAAACTGTCAGACATTGGCTTTAGAATCAGACATTCAAACCGAAAGCTTTATTCCCAGCCTGGATTCTGCCCTAAATTGGGGTTCATCACCAAATCGTTGGCCGGAATCGGATAAAAATAAAGTTTGTTATGCCAGGTCCTTTTTTGGTCTTTCATAAAAACCAGGGTATGCCCGTCGTCCGCAATCTGGGAGTTGTTATTTGCTCCGTTAGCGAGTTTTTCTCCCACGTAGAGATAATAAACCCCGGCAACCTTATCAGTTGGATTTAATTGTTTTGTGAAACAAACATCCAGCTTTCCGTCGCTGTTCATATCATAGGGAACCTCAAATTCAGGAATATAAATACCTTCCCAATCTTTTGTTAGTTGCTCACCTATTCCCCACCGACATACGTCCGACCATTCAAATCCTTCAAAAGAAAGCTCAATACCTCTTTCTCTCCGGATTTCCAGTATTTCAGGATTTGTTATTCCGGGGAAAAATTCGCCCTGCAAATACGGATCTACCGTTTTGGGTTTTGTTGTAAGCCCGCCTGTTATTCCTGCCCGGGCACGCAAAGCACCAACCGTTTGGGCCCAATCCCCGTCTGAAAGTGTTCCCAGTTCGGCTTTCGCCTCGGCATAGTTTAACAGCACTTCGGCATAGCGAAACAGAATAACATTGTTATCACAAACATCCACATTGTCGTATTGGGTGTCATCCAGCGTAAATTTGCTGGTTTGGTACCCGGTAATTGCATATGCATAATCCGGCGCCGTGGGAACAACTGCCCCACCGGATACACGTGTAAAACCGGGAGTGCGAATTGTCTGAGACAAACGATAATCACGATTTTCACATTCTTCCACAAAGGATTTAGTTGCATAATCGGCATCGTTTGTAAAAGGTGTGCCATCCAGTTTTAGATAGGTATGAACAAAAGGACGCACCAAACTGGGGCAAGATCCAAACGTTACTGATGTCCATTGCCGGTTGCCCGAATGAACCACTCCCAAATCACTATCAAATGTCACGGCATAAAGCACCTCAGAAGAGAGAGGAGTTTTTGCGACAAATAAAGCCCGGTAAGAATTCTCAACACCACCGCCAGTATAAAGTGAGTAACCTTCGTCCATCACGATCTGTGCAGCATCGGCAGCTTCCTGAAGCCACTGATTGGCCGTTGACTGCAAACCGGCTTCACTCTGATATTTCCGGTACGTTCCTTCCCAAAGGCAAACCCTGGATTTCAGGGCAGCAGCAACCGTTTTGGTAATTGTTGAGCAGGTAGCATCTTTCTCTGTACTGATATGTGCAATCGCAAAATTCAGGTCGGCTTTGATCGAATCGGCAATCAGCGCACGGGAATCTCTTGCACTGTAAAGCAAAGGGTCATTAACATCCAGTGGATGGCCTACCCAGGGAAGATCGCCAAACCTCTTCATCATGTCGAAATAGAAGTAAGCCCTGAAAAAACGGGCGATACCCAGGTAATTATTTCGCGTGGCAACAGGAACCGATTCGTTGTCGCAATTGGCAATAAAATAATTGATATTGCGTAATGTCCGCCAATTCCAGCCACTGCTCTCCTGCGCACTAAAACCATTCTCAGTCAGATATTTGATCACCGAGTTCACAGCGATATAATACGAATTCGTATATTGGGTTGTTCTGGTCGGAAGAACCTCGTAAAAGGAATTGGTATACATCTCAAGTCCCGTTTCACTTCCAAATACAGGTTCTACGGAGATCTGTGCTTCAGGAATTTCTTCCATATTGCATGCCCATAAAACAGCACAGGCTAATATTGTATATAGTATTTTTTTCATGTGTTTAAATTTAGAATGTTAATGATAATCCTAAACTGATACCTTTTAGCACAGGATAATTATACGCTTGTCCGCCATTGCTTATGATCGAATTCTTACCTCCATCATTAGCTGCCGATTTGGCCTCTCTGTCTTCTCCATAGATATTGGCAACATCAAAGTTTTTGGTGCGCTTGTACAACGGAGACCAGCACCATAGATTTTCAGCAGAAAGATAAAGTCGGGCAGCCTGCATACCTACTGGAGCAATCAAATCTTTGGGTAAACTGTATCCTATCTGAAGATTTTTCAGACGGATGTAAGCCACATTCTGCAAATACCGTGTTTGAACCACCGAAAGTTCGCGGGTACCCTGCAAAGCAACATATCCTCTGTAGCGCGGGAAATAAGTATTGGGATTATCTTCAGACCAGATTTCACCCAACATTGATTTTGGGATATTGTTATACGGACGGTTATATTGCCCCCAGAACAACGCATTGTCGGTTCCAGGCCACCAATCCTGCTTACCCACTCCCTGGAAAAATGCCGAAACAAAAATGCCTTTCCAGTCAGCTCCCAAATTCAAACTGTAGGTATAACGCGGAGTTGAGTTACCAATTATTTTCCGATCACCCGGGTCTTTTACTTTGTTGGTACCGTAACTAATTACATCATCATCGTTCAGATTTTTAAACTTTATATCGCCCGGCAGCCATTTGCCTGAGTTGGATGCAAAATAAAGCTTCTGCGATGCATGGTTTGCGACGTCCTCCTCCGAAGTAAAAAATCCTTCGGTTACATATCCCCATATTTCGCCAATGGTCATTCCCTCGTAATAGTTTGTACGGGCATCGTTGTAATTACCAAGGTTTTTTTCCGGGTTATTGTATTTGTCAATTTTCGAAGTATGATCGGCCATCGTGAACCGTACATCGTAATTTAACGGACTTCCGGCAACAACGAACTTATCGCGCCACGAAAGCGACAATTCCCAACCTTTGGTAGTCATATCAGCATAGTTTCCATAGGGAACCGTGGCCCCAAACAAGGCGGGAAGTTCCGGCCCCACAGTAAACATATCAACCGTTTTGCGAATATATCCATCGCCGGAAAAACGCAACCGGCCATTAAACGATCCAAAGTCCAAGCCAATATTGGCCATGGTAACCGTTTCCCATGTCAACCCGTCGGGGATAATCGATGGAGAGGAGGTTTGTTGATTCAATATACCGTTCATGAGGTGGCTCATCTGCGAAATTGAAAACAACTCGCGGTAAGCATAAGAAGCCACATTTCCGTTACCCAGCGAGCCGTAGGAAACGCGGAATTTCATATCGGAAAAAAGCTTCTTGTTAACCTTCCAGAAAGGCTCTTCTGAAATGCGCCAACCCGCTGAAACCGACGGGAAAAAAGCCCATTGCTGATCGGTCGGGAATTTGGTAGATCCGTCTAAACGACCGTTCACTTCCAGCAAATAACGATCTTTGAAAGCGTAGTTTACCCTGAAAAAACCACCGGCAATACGCCATTTTTCATAGTCGGAAGCAATTTCAATCCCGTTTCCGTTGGCTAAATTCAGGTTGTTTGCATCTTCAAAGATCAGCCCGTTTCTTTTTGTACGCAGGTAGTCGTATACCGATTGTTCGTAGTTATACCCCACCATTGCTTTCACGTAATGAGCCTCATTCCAGGTCTTCTCGTATTCCAGGTAAACGTTGGTAGCCAAATATTTGGTAGTAGAGGTTGCTTTACTAAAATCATTGGTAGAAGATCCAAGATAAGCAGTCACTCCCTGAATGGAACTGTAGGGAACCTGAACCCTGCGTCTTTTTTCTTCCCTGTCGGTATTTGCATAGGTGAAATCTCCGTTGATTCGCAAGGTATTGTCGAAAAACGTAGTTTTGAAAGAAGTTGTATTCCGTAATACCCGTTTTTCAGTATCCGATCCATTTTTGCCATACCACAAATCTCCCACACTGTAAGCGGCAGCCATTGTTAAGCTTCCGTCGGGATTAAACATCGGACTCATTGGTTCAGCCTCGCTTTCCAGTCCATACCAAACATTTCCATCAGCCACCGTAAGCGGGTTGTGATAGTTCATTTGAGAAAACTCCATATTGTTTTCTACCGTCAACCATTGATACAGCTGGCCAGACCCTTTGGAGCGCATATTATACATTTTGTAATCGTCGCTGTTGTAGTTGAATATACCGCCCTGGTCATAGTATCGTCCGGAAGCCATGAAATCGAATTTTTCACCTCCTCCCTGCATGGTCACATTATGTTCTGTCGCAAAAGTATGGTCCTTGTAAAGCAGATCGTACCAATCAGTATTGGCATAATACTGATATGCACCGTTGCTGCCAACCTCCACATCAGGGAGCCCCGAACCTGGCCTGTGATTGGCCATATTATCGTACCACTCCTGCGAATATTTTACTGCTTTATGAAAAGATGAAGGAGTACGGGCATAATCGTAATAAGCTGAATAAGCTTCTACAAAACGGGTAGCATAATCATAGGCATCGGTCACCATTTCAGGGACAACCGTAGGTGATTTTACCGAAAAATTACCGCTATATGTAACAGATGTTCTCTGCTTATCGGTTCTTTTTGTGGTGATGAGCACCACTCCAAAAGCGCCCCGTGCCCCGTAAATAGCTGCTGATGCCGCATCTTTCAATACCGAAACACTGGCAATGTCGTTCGGATTCAACATAGCCGGGTCGCCTTCTACTCCATCAATCAACACCAATGCACTTCCACCTTGTCCGATAGAAGTAGTTCCGCGAATATTAAACTGAGCCGAACGCATTGGTTTTCCATCCGTAAGAGATATGTTGAGGTTGGGTACAGCCCCCTGTAAACCCTGCGTAGCATTGGCCAAAGGCCGGTTATCCAATACTTCGCTGGTTACCTGCTCCACTGCCCCGGTCAGGTTTACCCGCTTTTGTGTACCGTAACCGATGGCTACTACTTCTTCCAACCCGATTGATTCTTCCGCCATCGTAACCGTAATGTTTGCCTTTCCGGCAAAAGGAATCTCCTGGGTCCTCATACCTACAAACGAAAATACAAGTACGGCATCGTCAGGTATATCCGCCAACACATATTCCCCGTCGGCATTCGTAATTGTTCCGCGCGTTGTGTTCTTGACCATTACCGTAACCCCCGGCATTGGTTGTCCGCCCGAATCATTTACTTTTCCCCGTACAACATTTTCCTGAGGGAGCAAAGCTTCACTCTCTCCCAACATGTCTTTTGAAGAAAGAACAATGATCCGGTCTTTCACGACATGTTTCACATTGGTTCCGGCAAACAAAATGTTCAACGTAGATTTTATATCCTGATTATCAATATCAACAGAAACTTTTCGGTCGACATCGATCATCTTTTCACTATAAAGAAAATAGAACTCGCTTTGCTCTTCAATCTCTGTAAGAACATCTTTTATAGAAGCTTGATCCATCTCTAAGCTTAGCCGTTTAGTTTGCGAATAGGTTTCTCCGGCAATAACACTTAGCGCTGAAACCAGAAGAAAAAATACAGTTAGTCTCATTATCTTCAACAGTTTTAGTGCTTGGGAGTTAAGAACTTCCCAAACCGAATCTAATTCATTTTTTTTCATACTTTTGACGTGATTTAAGTTTAGAAACTTCCCTTTGGCGAGGGATTTTTTAATGCTTGACAGGGCAGTGTTGGCGCATTGCCCTGTCCTTTTTTTAGCGAAGATTTTACATAGGCAATTAAGTTAGGTTAATAAGCTTTATTTTCTTTCTTTGAATCCGATGGTTACTTTCTGTTTTATAAATGTACCGTCAGGCAATTCTTTCCGGGGATGGATAGTATAACTGATCGGTGTAGCTATCTCAAGTAACTCCAGTACTTGCGGCAGTGTTTCATCGATCAAAGTAGCCGTGTAAGTAAACTGCCTTACCCGATTGTCAGTCAATTCAATATCCACATTGTACCAACGACTCAGACGATGTGCGATTTCTTCGATGCTCTCGTTTTTGAAGATCAGTTTTCCTTCTTTCCATGCAATGTATTTATCAATATCGCCACGGTGGGAATACACCTTATCCGTTACCCGGTTATAACTAATCTGTTCATTTGGCTCCATTTCTCCGATAAACTGTGTTTCTCCTGACGATAGTACTTTCTCAACCGCTACGCTACCCTCCACCAATGTTGCTTCGGTGCTTACTTCATCCGTATAAGCAGATACATTAAATTCCGTTCCGAGTGCAGTTATGTTTAAATCCCGCGTTTTCACCCTGAATGGCCGTTCCTCGTCATGAGCCACAACAAAATAAGCCTCTCCACTTAAATAAATATCTCTCTTATTATCCATGAATCGTAGCGGGTAACGAAGCTTACTTCCATTATTCAAGAATACCCGAGACCCATCGGGAAGAACAAAATTTGTTTTTGATCCGACAGGTGCGATAATCTCCAGCGTATCAGTTTGCATCGCAACCAACGAGCTAATTTCAAAATTATGCTGCGAGAAAGTGTACAGCAAAAACGCCAACATAGGAAGCATAGCTATTGCAGCGACCTGCGTAATCCAGTTAAGCACTTTTTTCCGCTTCGTTTTGCGAACGGAGGTGGCACGTTCAATATTGATATTGTGATGAATTTTGTCGAGCAAACGATTAAAACGTTCATTTGCATTTTGGTTCGAAGTGGTGTTGTCCGTATTTTTCCATTCGTTATACAACTCCTGTTCGACGGCAACACTCCATCCTTTCGACTTCAGCCAATCAATTACTTCTTTTAATTCGGCAGAAGTGCATTGATCATTTAAAAACTTGTGTAATAATTCTTTTCTCATTTTCTTAAAAAGGTACTCCGACTACCAAAGATTCCCATCCGGCTGCCCCAAACGGTGCAATCTTTTGGCTTACTTTTTAAGTGATACGCTTGAGAAAAGAAATACCCCTATTCGAAGAGCAGATTTTTTAATAAATAAAAAGACTAATGAATAATGAATTAGCCACCAGCGACTTTCCCATGTTATCTTTCATAAACCGAAGCGCCTTGTTCATGTGGATTTCTACCGTATTGACAGAAATATTAAGCCTCCCGGCAATCTCTTTGTAGGTAAGTTTTTCGTCCCTGCTCAGTAAAAATACTTCCCGCTGCCGTGGGCTCAACCGTTCGAGCAAGTGAAGATAGCGGCCCTGAATTTCCTGAAAGGTTAATTCATCGATGATGTCATCTGTTTCGGGAATATGTTGCAAACCAGCCAAATGATCAAGGTATTTTTGCTCATTCATACGTTTTCGGAGCATACTCATTGTATGGTTATAGGCAATGGTAAATAAGAAAGAATCAAAAGAAGTGTGCAACTCTATTTTGTCTCTTGACCGCCATAGTTTTAAAAAAACTTCCTGAACTATTTCTTCGGCATCCTGTTCCTGTTTAATCAACTTTAAAACAAAGCAGAACAGTCGGTTACTATAACGTAAATAAATCTCGTCGAAAGCAAGCAGGTCACCTTCTTTCAAACGATTAATTGCCTTAAGGTTATGTTCGTTATATTCCCTCAACTCAATCACATATTTGTTTAAATCACAAAAATGCCGACTAAAAAAATGCATTCCCTCGTTTTACTGTGGCATTAAATCCATCTCTGTCTATCAGAGCCATGTACCAACAGAATCAAAGGAATCATTCTAATTTCAGCAGAGCCGACCAACACGAAAATACAGATTTCTTTTTTATCAGTGATTTCTCCCTCTTGGAATATTTACGATTTGGGGTGTAGAATGAAAAGAAATACTAAATATTCAACTTCTTCAATACTGTCAAAAACCATCTCCTAATTGAAGAATACTTATTAAAGATGTTGAAAATATCCAATTAACCTGATAAAACAGACTTATTTTAATCAATAATGGCGATCAGTCTTAAAATTTGCCGGTTCTGAACTCCTTTTTATTGGTATAGTTTAACTTCGATACGATGAAACTTTTGAACTTTCATCGTTCTATTCATAAGGTTATTTTAATTAAAAATTCGCCTTCTGGCAACTCTATATCATTTACAGAACAGCGCTCTGGCTGCATCTTCCTCATATGGCCTTCCGTCCTTTGATATACTTTCATCCCTTTCAAATACTCTTCCCGTAACCTTAGTGTTGCTGTAGTTCCTTTGGGAACCGTAATCTCCATAGACAGAGATTGCCTATCGTCCTTTTTCCACCCAATAACTATTTCCCCGAAAGGAGAATTGTAGGTACAGTTTACAAAGTGAATATCTTTTGGGAAAAGTGGATTTAAAACAAATTTTTTAAATCCCGGGGAATCAGGATCTGGACGAACTCCTATCAAATATCTATAAAACCATGCAGAAACAGAACCAAACATAGGATGACAGTTAGAATATATGTCATCACTTTCTTCCCATGTCTCCCATAAAGTTGTTGCTCCTTGTTTTATCATATACCCCCAGCCGGGAAACTCAGTACTATTGATAATATCAAATACCCGATCAGCATACCCCAACTCAGACAGTACCTCTAAAATATATTTCGTTCCAAAAATTCCTGTTGTTAAGTGTTTGGAAGGTGCATCATCAATAGTCTTTATAAGTTCGAAAACTGCTTGCTCTTTATCCTCCTCCGGAATTATATCACATTCTAAAAGCAGTGTATAAAACGTTTGTTTATTGTATTTCTCATTTGAATCATCTAATTTCTCAATCGCTCTAACTCTTTCTTCTTCTGGCAATGTATTAATATAGGACATAGAAGCCTCGTACGATTGTCTAATTATCATATCCTCTTTCAATCCGCCATCCCAATACATATGTCTTAGCTTGTTTCTAATTTCATTTTCCAACTTTGCAAACCGTTTTTTATTCTCGCGATCATCCATAATTGCGGCAAATTTTTTCATTGTTTGTGCAGTCTTTAAATACACACATGTCCCTAATAGTTGTATCGGTACATTAACCAAAGATTCATGGTCGCTGATTCCTCTATCAACTATTCCATTAGCATGAATACGGGAAGCCTTTTCCATCCATTGTAAATTAAAATCATAGAAATCTCTTATTATTGCAGTATCTCCATAATAGATAAAAAGATTATTTTGCAGCTCGAAAAATGAAGCTTCATAATTTAATCCGCAATACTGTAATCCGACATAAGGAGCTGCATCTATAAAAACAGAATCACGCCAGGCGTCAACCCAGTCATAAAGAACTTTACGGTAAAAATCTGCCATTTCAAAATTACACACAAATGCCTCACTTGTAACCATTAAATCTCCACCATAACCAAATTTCTCGCGCCCGGGACAGTCTGATTGTACACTCATCAAATTGCTAAGAAATGTTCGCACGGTTGCTTCCTGTATTGAATTAATAAGATTATTTGAGGTCGTCAGGTAATTCCCATTAATAACATTTGTCCCCAATACTAATCCGCTAATATCCTCAAAGAGAGGTGCTTTTTTCAACCCGGAAATCTCAATATAACGGAATACCCGGTAAGAAAAAATTGGAGAATATTCAATATTATTTTGAGCTCCAAAGACAAACATTCCCCCCTGATAAGCCACTTCCGGGGCCCCTGCACCACCTATCCCTTTTGACTTTATCTGACCTGCAACAGCTGTCATCGGATTTAATGTATTATCATCATAAATTCTTTCTCCAAAGCGAAATGAAATAGAATCTCCATATTCTCCATGCATTCTGATTTTAAAAGTTCCTGTAAAGTTTTCTCCCATGTCAACTAGGAATACATTTTTTGAGGATTCTATAATCTTTATAGGCTTTTTAATACCTATCAACTGAATAGGAGGAAAAAATGTTTTTTGCAGAATTCCTCCTGGTCCTTCTTTTACAACAGCACTATTCCAAGAAGAATCATCGTAACCGGGCCGATTCCATCCACATATCTCTTTTCGGGCATCATAAACCTCTCCCAGATAAACATTATTTCGGATAACTGGCCCATAATTATATTTCCATCTTTTATCGGAAATAAATTCTTCAACCTCACCACTGGTATACTCCACTATTATTTTTGCAATAAGTACAGGTCTTCCTGTTGCCAGATAATCCCGGAGATTGTATTTCCCCCAGAACTTCATTGGAAGAGAATTATAAAAGCCATTTCCGAGTGAAATTCCAACACAATTGATGCCTTCTTGCAGTTCTTTTGAAATATCATATTCCGAATAATATATTCTTTTCCGAAAATCAGTCCATGCCGGGTCGCAATAAACCCCATTCATAATATCAATACCGTTTAAAGAAGCTTGATAATAACCAGCAGCCGTAACTAATAGCTTGGCGGTTTTTATACCATTTTTAACAGTAAATTCGTTACGAAACAACGGAGCTGGATCATCACTATACAAAAGTGAATCACATTTAGGTTCCTCTTTCTCATCTCCAATCCAGCAAGCATTCTCTAAACTGTTTACTTTTTGCGCTACGCCTTTATTTACACACAAAATCGAGGCGATGAAAAAAACTATGACTAAAAACTTCATTCTTAAATCTTTAATTTGGCTTCCAGGTCAAAAAATACGTGGAAAATAATTAACATAAAATGCTCTAATAAAAACACAACCTGTACTAATTGTCCCAAGAATCTGTTCTGAAAGATGATACAGGCAAACCATTTGTACCAAATAATGTTGCCTTAAAATAATTTTTCCACCCATAACGTATAGCAACAGGCTCTGACACTTTTTCTGATGTTAGAGTAACTACGTTATCGAAATGAACATCAAATTGCACTTCTGCGGGGTAAAACTTTTTGTCGGATCCGGCAATTTCAAACCCTGTTCTTTCATTCTCATTAAATGCCACTCCCATAGGAGAATCAAAAGAAACAAGTATCTTATCCTGCTTGATTTCAATGCTTTTGTATTGTGGTGACTGATATTCAAGAAAATCCATTCCATAGGTTTTTCCCAGGGCCAAATAGGCAAAGCGCTCCCCAACTTCTCTTTTTTTCGGAGGATGAATGCAAAGCGAATCACCAACATCTAACAAAACGACCATGCCAGTGTTTGGCTGTTTGCTTGCTATCTTTAATTGGGCTTCTCTCATCAATGCACTATGAGGTGCTTTATCCATATTTTCATAAGCGAAAGGAGCAATCTGTGCAAAATAGATTGGAAAATCTCCTATGTCCCATCTTTTTATCCAATCGTTATGCATCGCTTTAAAAAGGTCTGGATACTGTTTGTAGATATCGCGGTTTGATTCTCCCTGATACCACAAAACACCTTTTATACCATATCCTGTAATTCCATTGAGCATCCCATTAAAAAGAACTGTGGGAGTTTGCATTTTCACTTTATTGTCCTCTTCATTTTCTGGCAGCTTAATAAAACGGAATGGAGTTAGGGACTCTTTAGACATCCATGCTTCTATTCTTGATCCTCCCCACGCACTAACAATTATACCGATGGGAACATTTAAGGTCTTCTGAAGTTTTCGGGCGAAGAAATAAGCAACTGCAGAAAAACTGCCTGTTGTATTTGGTGATGCTATTTGCCAGATGCCTTGCACTTCATCTTGTTCCTCGAGTGTACTCAATTGTTGAACGCCAAAATATCTCACATAATCGTTTTCCGAATTAACAATGGCATCAAGCGATCCATCAACTCCCTGATTAGGTGCTCCCCTCAATGGAAATGCCATATTGCTTTGCCCACTGCACAACCAAACTTCACCTATTAATATATGATTAAGTGACTGCATCTCTTTACCAGATGAAACTGTCAGATTATGTTTCTCATATGATGCCTCAGGTGTTTTTATTTTAATCTGCCACGTGCTGTCTTTTGATGCAATATTTAAATAAGTCGTATCAGACCAGGATACTAAAATTTCAACCTTTTGTCCGGGTGCTGCTTTACCCCAAACAGCCACGTCTGTTTGTTGCTGCAAGACCATGCCATCAGCAAATAATCTGGGCAATGAGATTTGTGCCGACAGCGAAATTGAAAATGAAATGACTAAAATGAAAATTGTTATTTTATGCATAACTTATTCCTTTTAACATATTTATTTTCGAGGTAATAGAAATAACCGCCCTGCGCCAGAATTTAAGGAAATCTGTAATCCGTCCATATCTGGGCTGTCATCAATAATGGTGGTCTCTAATCCAGAATTTTGATCGATCTCAATTATCTCCTCCGGATTCGCATCAAAAACAACTGTTGGCCAAGCAGTATAAGCATAGCTATAATTATTGATAAGCACTGCTCTTCGTCCATCTGAATGAATAAACTCACCTATTAAATAATCTCCCTCTGTCAGTTCTGTAATACAAGTTCCTTTAAGAATCTTATTTGGATTATCATTTCTGGAAACCCGATAAACTCCAGTACTTTCCAAGTTCATTAGGACATTTCCAAGATTTTTAATGCCAAGATTGATGCGCTTTGCTTCTTCGTAGTGTCTTGTTTTTCTCCCATCAACGGTAAGAATAGCTCCCCCTTTTTCAAAGATACTTCCATGTGAGCCAGATGGACTTTGATAACAGAAATAAAGTATCCCCTTAGCCCCATATGCAATTGATGTATACACCTGCCAACGAAGTTGAGCCTCTGTTGGATCAGAATGCTGTCCGAATGGCATAACATTGAAAAAGTTCCAAAATGGTATTCCTTTTTTCATAGAAACTTCTCGAAGTACTTCCAGGTTTTCACAATATCCTGTTCTTGAAATTTTTTCTATTAAAGGATTCTCCTTATCCAGTACCCAGTCACTCGTATGATCAAGGTTTAATGCAGATATATCTGGCTCCATATATGGATAATGATCCATGCAGAGAACTTCGGGATTTACCTCATTTACAAAACGAGTAACATGTTCTTCATAACTTGCGGTTCCCAATTGTTCAGAAGAGGCATAATTAGGGAAAAGATTTATAAAAGCTAGCTTTCCTGGCCGATTCGTTTTCAAATAGTTGACCATATAACTTAGATTTGGAAAGTCTTTCGAACTAGGTTCATCTCTAAGCATATAGCCCCAACAAGCATCATAATCCGGAAAACTTTCGTGCCGCATTACTTCTGCGCTTGCCTTTCTCCCTTCCGTAGCTCCTTTAACAAAACCAGGAAGAGAAACAATAGCAGCCATTCCATATTTTTTGCAAAGCTCTAATTGTTTTCTCACATTGGCCTCAGTATTAGCACCAAATCCTCCCATAACAACGTTAAAATGAGCATCAGCAATTTCTTTATAACGAATATCCATTTTATCATCAACAGGAGGATCATACCAAAAACTAATTACAAAACGATCTTGCTCAAATCGAACTTCTTTTTTCTTATCAATCGGAACAAACCCAAGCAGCAAGAAGCCTATCAAGGGTAATATTTTGGTTGTCATATACAAAAATTTAATGGTTTATCTAAATTGATTCTTTACTAATGGTCTATCACCGTTATTCGAATGATCATATATAAAAGGCACTCAAAAGTCTAAAAAGTGTAGCCAATAGCATTATCTTTTCTATTAACTGATTTTCACGCAGAGTATCTCTTATTCAGTTAGCCTATATCTTATATAGACATTTTATCTTCCAAAAAAATAATTAGAACAAAGACCTACTGCATCGACCTTACTAAATCAATTATTAACGATTGCGTTACCTATTATTTTCTGGACTTTTAGCGAAAGAGGCAATTGATCAGGCTGTTGATGTGTCCATAGTCCAAAATTCCAAATGCCTTTGATTTTATTATTTTGAAGAGCGTAGTTGTAAAATTTCCAATTCATTTCAGCAACTTCGGCATCAGTTTCTGTTCCTTGAAAAAATGTTTGAGGGACCAGAAATATATCTTTTTCAGGCTGAGCCTGCATCAAAAGATTATTCATATTTTCAATCTGGTCAAATTTATTTAGTGCCACATATTTATCTGCTCCTACCCAATCAATATTACAATTAATATCAGAAATGCGAGTGTCTTCAGTATCTTCAATGGTAGGATATGCAAAAACAGTAATAATTGGCATATTCGGTAAATCAGCTCGTATCTGATCCAAAACCATGTTGTAATCATCCACATTTATATTGGCGGCCCAAAACGGCTCATCTACTAGATAGATAGCCCTTATTTTGTCGATATTGGCTTTAATATGAACAAGTTTTTCAGCCCATAATGCCTGCCAATTGGAATTAAGTGCACCATCTGAGCCTCCCCAAAACTCCCACCTAGCCTGTAATACATGCTTTTTTTCATTTGGCAGATCATTTCTAATTTTCTCGATAAAATTGAAGTTGGTATAAGCCGATACTTCTGTTAAATGTTCCCCATAATAACCAGAAGCCCAATAATATCCATAATAAAGCAAGTGGCTTTCGCTTTGACTGAATCTTGTAGAAACAATCACCTCATCAATCCAGGATACATTTCCGCTTTCCTTTTCGATCTCAGCTCCCAAGAATAGATAAGCTGTTTTAGGCAGGTCTTCGTCTAAAACTGCCGAGATTTCCTGACCATTAATATGTCCAACTAATTGTCCAGGGGTTATGATTAACATTACCTCATATTCATCTGCGTCAGAAACTGTTCCTGTAACTGTTTTTTGATTTCCATTCTGATATACTTTTACCTCGCCATTAGAAGCGATTGAGAACCCAAACTGAGTTGCTTTTACATACCCTTTTTTTCCAGTAACTGCATCCAACATAAATGAAGTCCAACTATCACTTTCTCTGTCTTCTTTTATTGGATTTGTAACAAAACTTACTTTATACCCATCATCAGAACCTGATTCTATTGGGTCAAGCAACATTACAGCTGCATTTTCGACATGAAAAGAGATAGCATTGGGCTTTGCGGGATGATTTACTTGAGAATACCATTGAGAAGGATGTTTTTCAACTTCTTCCCCCTCTTTTCTTGTCCACAAGCTACTTTTTAATGCACCATGCAGTCGCCTGTTTTCCAAATTATCGTTTAACCCCGTTTCCGGGGTAGTTACATCTGCATCATCAAAAGTTTCAATAAGTTTAAATTCCCAATCATAAGAACTCGCATTGGGTACTATTTCATCAATAATTCTCTCAGCACAGCCATTATCTTCCGTTGGTAATTCTTGTTGCGGAATATCATCAGATTCCTCACTACAGCCAAAAATACTGACCAAAAGAAACAGATAGTATAATCTTCTATTTATATTTTTCATTTATTATTCTTTTCTATAATCCATTGATTGATTTTTCTGAAGGCTTAATAAAGGACTATTGCCTTCCCGATTAATTTTTGTACTTCAAGAGTCAAAGGGACTTCAGAAGGCTGTTGATGTGACCATAAACCAAAATTCCAAAGACCTCTTACTTTATTATTACCTAATGCCGCGTTGTAAAACTTCCAGTTTATCTCAGCAACTTCAGCATCGGAAAGCGTACCTTCAAAATGAGTTTGAGGGATTAGAAAGATATCATTATCTGGCCTGATATTCATTAAAAGATTATTCATATTGACAACCTGATTAAAATTGTCAATAGCAACATATTTATCAGCTCCAACCCAATCAATGCTACTGTTTATTCCTGCAATACGAGTGTCATTAATATCTTCCACTGTAGGATATGCAAATACAGCAATCACTGGCATATTGGGTAAATCTGATTTTATCTGATTCAACACCGTATTATAGTCGGAAAGGCCTACATTCACGGCCCAAAATGGCTCATCTACAACATACAATGCCTTTATTTTATCAATATTCTGATTAATATCCGCCAAAAGAAGATTCCATTGAGTTAACCAATCTGGTCTAAGATTTCCACTTGAATCTGCCCAAAACTGCCACCTTGCTTGCAAGACATGTGTCCTTGTATTTGGTGTACTTGATGTTATTGATGCTATGAAATTAAAATTAGTGTAATCTTCTACCTCACTTAAATGTTCGCCATAGGCTCCAGAAGCCCAGTAATATCCGTAATGTTTAACATGACCTTCTGTAGTACTATGTTGAGTGTTAATTACCAGATCGTCAAACCATGAAACATGCCCACTTTGATTTTCGATATACGCACCTAAAAACACATAAGCAAAAGCAGGTAAGGACTCATCTAAAACCGCTGTTACTTGAATACCGTTAATTGTGGCAACTAATTGGTTGGGCATGATATCTAAAACAACTTTATATTCTGCTGCCGGTGTTACTATCCCGTTGACACTTTTTGAATTCCCATTTTGAAAAACCTGAACACTACCATTAGAGCCAATAATAAAAGCAAACTCAGTTTCAGTTGCATATCCTTTTTTTGAAGAATTCCCATCCAACATAAATGAAGTCCAGCTACTATTACTTACATCCCCTTTTACTGGATCTGTTGAAAAACTCGCTCGATACCTTGTCGCAGGACCTGCAGCAATCTGCTTATTTAACATGACAGCAGAATGCTCTAAATGAAAGGACAGAGCATTGGGATTAAACGGATGATTTACCTGGGAAAACCATGGCTGAATTATTTTTGCATACCAAGTCCCTTCTTTTCTTATCCAATTGGTATTTTTCCATGGTCCGTATAATTGTCTGTACGCCAAATGATCATTTAGCCCATAATTGTTTGAAACGTCAGCACCATTAAAATTGTCAACATACTCAAACCCCCAATCACAATCAATAGTGCCCGATTTCAACATATTTTCAGAGTTGTCCCCGATGACAATCTCATCCTGTTTTATTGAATCATCTTCCTTATTACAACCCGAAAAAATAAGAACTGCTACCAATAAAATATATAGTCTTTTCATCATTCTATGTTTAAAAATTGATTGTTCAAAAATCTATACACCTTGCCCTTTTTATTCCAGAAACTAAAATCCGGGCAACCCATAACACACCTATAACCACATGACGACCAAACAACTACACTCATTCCTCTCTATGATAGAAACATAAGAGATTAGATAAAGGAGAAAGAGTACTTCCCCTTCATCTAAATTTATCTCTCAGTTTCTGCTATTTTGTAAGAACTGCCAATTATGCAAATTAGAAATTGATCATTTTCTAATCGCCTCACTATTCATAGCCAGGGTTCTCAATCAAATTAGAATTTTGCTGTGTGCGTGTTTTGGTAATGGGCAAATAATAGTAGTGGGACTCAAAAACAGGAGTAACATTGGGTCCCCCATCAATATTCTCGATCACTTGTAGTTGGAGCTTTCCCGAAGCATAATCACGAACATACCTTAATCCGGTTTGCCGTTTGATAATTTCGGTTTCGGCAATCCGCCAACGCCTGAGATCCCAGTATCGATGTCCTTCGAACGCCAGTTCTACCTTTCGTTCTTTTTTTATTAGTTCAAACGAGATATCCCCCCTTGGAGCCACACCAGCCCTGTTGCGTATCGCATTAATAGCACTTAATGCTTCGCCAGGTTTATTCAGTTTAAATGCAGCTTCTGCATAATTTAGTAATACTTCTGCAAACCTGAAGATTTGCCAATCTTGCTTTGAATCAAAACCATAAGCAAGATTATTGCGACCTTCATCCAGGTATTTTAACAAGCCAAAGCTAGTGTATGGTCCATTTTTAAGTGCCTGCATACCTTTATGTGTAATGCCAAGGTATGCCCCATTTGGGTCATTTAGTTCGGCTCCATCAACTATTAATGCCTGGTGCCAGTCGATTTTTCCTCCCTGCCATGGTGTGCCATGAGTATAAATTGTTCCCAAAAAGCGAGGCTCCATTTCTTGCCAAATTTCATTATCATCCCATAACTTTCCTTCCAAAGTCTCCTTGGATAAATCAGGAGCAGTACCATCCGACTTCTCAAATGTGGAGGCAATAAATGACAAGTAAGGTTGATTTTGATTGCCATTACTCCATCCATGAGGCATTGGAGCCTGCATAAAATCCCAATACCAACCATTTCCACCAGCAAATATCATATCCTTAGTATCATGCGCCGCAACGAAAATAGCTTCAGGATTACCTTTAATCATAAAAACGTCTCTGAAATTTTTCACCTTATCAGGGTCAACATCGTAAAGGTTGTGAATGCCATCATCTATAATCATTTTTGATGCATCATAACTTTTCTGATAATATGATTGAGCCTCACTTGCAGGAATACCAAGTAACCCATCTAACTGCACATTACCATATTCCGCAATGCTACCTGCATACAAAGCTGCCCGTGATTTCAAGGTAAGTGCTGCATACATAGAAGCCCTCCCGGACTCTGCAACTTCAGGTAAGTCATTATAAACATCATCTATTTCGGAAATTACAAAGTCATACGACTCTTTTTCTGAGTTTCTCTTAGGGTGTAAACTTTCCTCGGTATCTGACAGTGTTTGTGCCTTTATAATGAGCGGTACACCGCCATATCTTCTTACCATCGAAAAATAATTATAGGCTCTTAAAAATCGGGCTTCCGCAACCAGCCTACTTTTTTGTTCATCGCTTAAAGGAGAATTGGGTACGTTCTCAATAAAATCATTTAACTGGCGTATAATTACATACGCATTCTCCCACCATTCCAATAATCCGCCATTAACAGTAATTCCACCAAACCGATAGTTAGACCAACTGTTATAAAATCCCCATGTTCCTTCATCCGAAATATTGTTTATTAGAGAAGCTCCCACCTGAGCTTCTATAGTCCACCCCACTCCCGAACGAATACCAACATATTTATCTGGTGTTTCATTCTCAAAAATACTCATCATACTATAAGAGCCAGCTAAATGAGCTTCAATAGCCTTTATATCAGACCATACAATATTATCGCCAATAATATTTAAGGGTTCTTTATCCAGAATATCATCCTGACAGGCGCTAAAAACTAGTAAACCTGCTAAAAAAAGAAAAACTATATTCTTCATCTTAATCATTTTTAAAATTTCAAACTTACGCCAGCCATAATAGTCTTCTGCTGAGGATAATACGAAGTAGTTGGCTGTCCATCCTGAACAGCAAAAGGCGCTTCTGCATCTATATCATACTTATTCAACTTTGACAATGTCAAAAGATTTGTCCCCCCAATAAAGAATCTAGCACTTTGGATGTTTACTTTTTGTGTCAAAGATGTTGACAGAGTATAACCGATGGTAAAGTTTTTCAATCTTACATAGTCACCTTTAATAAAATTACGATCGGATATATAATTAGGACCGGCGCCTCCAAGTCTTGGAATTAAAGCATCAGCATTATTGTTCTCCTGAGTCCACCTATTTTCAAAAAAGGTTTTAGAAAAGGATGTCAAAGAAACTTGCTTATAGAAACCAAATGCACCTTGAATTAATGCCGACAAGTCAAAATTATTATATGCAAAATTCATACTTACCCCAGCTGTCCAGTTTGGAATCTGACTTTTACCAATTTCTACCTGGTCTTTCCAGTCTAGCACTCCATCAGTATTGGTATCTACAAATTTTACATCGCCCGGTTTCAACACCGGATCTCCGGGATATGAGAAAGTCAAATTATCAATTTGTTCCTGGCTTGTAAATAATCCATCGGTAATGTAACCAAATGTACGATCCACCCACTGTCCAGACAATTGTCTAATTCTCTTACTGTCCGGATCGGTATACTCTATCTCTTCAACGTGATCCCACTTCGCCCTTTGCCAACCAATATTTGCAACCACATCCCACTTTAGCTGATTGTGTTTACCAGAAGTTCCAACCTTTATTTCAAAGCCTCTACTATTTTGGCTATTCAAATTTTCTAAGGGTAGTTCAATCCCAAATGTAGATGGTAAGCTGACTGTTCTTCTTGCAAGCATACCCGTTCTTTCACGGAAAAACACATCCACCTCTCCAAAGAGTTTACGATTAAAGAAAGAGTAATCAAGACCGGCATTATATATAGCCATTTCTTCCCAAGAGAATGCTCCATCAGCAAGGCCTCTGGCCGTAATCCCCATAACCGGTACGCCTCCCCAAAGAGCGGGCATTAAGGTATTGGTATAGCCAGCTATGTATTGAAAATCACCAATTCGATCGTTACCCGACTTTCCATAACTTATTCTAAGCTTTAAATTATCCAGACTACTCATTTCTGCCATGAAGCCCTCTTCACTCATGCGCCATCCAAATGATACGCTGGGGAAATAGCCCCAACGCGACTCTGGGGAAAACTTAGCAGATGCATCTGCACGTAAAATTATCTCTGCCAGGTATTTCTGTTTGTATCCATAATTTAATCGACCAACATAGCTTACACGTCCCATCTCACTCGCAGATCCATCGTTACTTTGGGTACTTGAGCTACCTGCGAACATTTGATCTAAAGTAGGAAATGAAAAATCAGATCTTCGTGCTGAAATATAATTATACTTGGTAGAAAAGGTCTCGTAAAGTGCAATTACACTTACATCATGTTCCTCATTAAAAGTATTCTTATAACTTATCGAAAACTGACCGTTCATAGAGATAGTTTCTGCCTTTTGCTGAAATAGAGGAGAATCAGGGTTAAATTGCGAAGCAAGAGTATACGCTTCTGTATCGGTATTATAGGTATACAAATTAACAGGCCTTGCAAAAGATTTTAACTGATGAGCAATTTGTTTGTAGTTCCCAAATGCTTTAAGCGAAAGACCTTTTACTGCCTTAACATCATAATTCAACTGAACAGAACCTGTAAAAGTCTGAAAATCATCGTCAGTATAGCCTCCCAACTCCCTATTTGACTGAACAAGGGCTCCCCCTGTCTGAGATCCAGAATAAGGTATTTTTGTAGGATCGGGTAAGTTATCAGGGTACATTGGCTTATTATTATATAAATCAGCGAATAAATAACCGCCCCCGTTTTGCGGCCGATGTGTCGAATTTATATCATCAACAATGTATGACAAGGTAAGGCCCATAGATAAATTATCAGTCACTTTTGCATCAAGGTTTGTCTGAAAGTTATACCTGTTGTAATCTCCTCCGTTCTTTTTCCAAAAAGATTCCTGATTCATTGTTCCTAGAAATGCATAGTATTTTACAGCCTCTGATCCACCCCGCAAGGATAAATTATAATGTTGCATAGGAGCATAATCCCGTAATATTTTACCTGCCCAATCAGTATTATAGAATCCTGGCTCCCTTGCCTCGTAATACTTTTCAATCTGCTCCGGTGTGTAAGGAACTGTTTCTTCTGGTTGTCCTGACTGCAAATGTTGCTCAGCAATTAAAGTAGTATACTGCCCAGAATTAAGTGGCTCCTGAAAATAAGTTGGTCGTTGTAGAGTGTAAGTACCATTCACCGTTATAGTTGGCTTTCCCTCTTCTCCTCTTTTGGTTGTCACCAGAATCACGCCATTTCCAGCTCTTGCCCCATAAATTGAAGCTGCCCCGTCTTTTAGTATAGTTACACTTTCAATCTGACTGGCATCAATATTATTGAAATCAGATTCGATACCGTCGACAATAATTAAAGCATTGCCAAATCCCCGAATACTTAAGTTGGCAGCATCTCGTCCTGGCTGACCACTTGCTTGCTGGGCAATTAACCCAGGTAATCTACCAGTTAAAGCATTGCTAGATGAAGCGACTGGTACTTTTTCTAAATCATCGGCTTGAATACTCGCTATAGATCCTGTTATATTTACCTTCCTCTGTATCCCATATCCTACTGCGACCACTTCTTCAATGCCGATGGCATCCGATTTCATTGTTACATCAATATTAGTTTGATTTGCCACCTTTATTTCCTGAGAGAGCATACCAACAAATGAAAACTGCAAAGTAACACTTACGTCAACATTTGATAATGAGTAGTTACCGTCAGAATCGGTAGTTGTACCATGAGCAGTACCTTTCACTACCACAGTAACACCGGGTAGTGGCAAACCATCAGGATCGGTTACTTTGCCCGAAATTGTTTTATTCTGCAAAGCAGCAACATCGCTACTTATATCAGGCGTGGTAAGTAAAATAAAACGGTCCTTTACCTTGTAACTTACATTCGTTCCTGCAAATAACTCATCAAGAACTTCTTCAATTCTTTTGTTTTTTAAATTAACCGAAATCTCGCGTTTTACATCAATCAGCTTTTCACTGTACATGAAATAAAACTCACTCTGATTTTCAATACTTTGCAGCACCTCTTTTACTGTACTGCTTTTCTTGTTGATATTAAGCACTTTTGTTTGTGAATAGGTTTTGCTAGCAAATACGCTAATAACTGAAATTAGCAGTAAAAAGATAGTTAGTTTCATTACGTTTAGTAGTTTTTGTATTCGAGGATACGTCTCTCGAAAAAAACAAACATTTTTTTTCATAGTTTTGTATTGTTAAGATTTGAAAATCCCGTTTGATTCGACTCTGCGGGTAAATTTTTAACATTCAAGGAGGTGTTGGCGCACTTCCTTGTTGCTTTGGTCAAAATAGTTTTAATTCATTGTTTCATAGGCTGATCGCTTTTTATTTAAGATTTACGCTTTTCTATTTCTATTTTTTGTTTTGAGAAACTACCATCAGGCAATTTGATCCTTGGGAGCCGCTTGTAAGTTATCGGCGTTGTTTCTGTCATCAGATCAAGAATAAGAAAGAGCGGATCATTCATAAACGTAACGGTATAAGTTAACTCCTTCACGTCGTCGGCAACTTCAATATCCACATTAAACTTGCGGCTAAGTTCCTTTGCTACCAAAGTTATTGGAGTATTATCAAACACCATTTTCCCATCCTTCCAGGCTACGTACTTACCTGTGTTCCCTTTGAAAGAAGTCGTTTCTCCTGAATTCAGATTATAAATAACATGCTGGCCGGGAACCATTGTACCAACCGACTCGATTTTTTCATCCGGCAACATTTTTTCAATTACAACTTTTCCCTCTACAAGTGTTGTTGAAATAGTATTATCGCCGGAATAGGCCTGTACGTTGAACTCTGTTCCGAGTGCCTTTATATTTAACTTCCCGGTTTTAACAATAAATGGTTGGTCAGGATTATGAGCTACATCAAAATACCCTTCCCCCGACAAGCTAATTTCCCGCGAGTCGCCATTGAAACTTCGGGGATATTTAATCCGGCTTCCATAATTGAGGCTTACTTCTGTTCCGTCAGAAAGCTGAACAACTGTTTGGGATCCGATGGGGGCAATAACTTCAAGAGAATCTACCGCTAAATCGGCAAATTTATGTAAATGAAAATCATTGGTTGAAAACAAGTAAAGCACAATGCCTAACAGCGGAACAAACAAAATTGCCGCCGCCCGGCTAAACCACTTTGCCACTTTTGAAAAGGTAACAGTTCTACTTTGTGCGCTTCTTTGATTTTGAAGATTAATCTCGTGGTGAATCCGATCAAGCAGTGCTCTGTACTTTTTTTCATCTTGCGTGTTCGGTACGGGCTCAAACTCACGCCAATGGTCAGAAATCCATTTTTTGCGTTCCTGCTCTCCCGATTGTTCTTCCATCCACCTGGCGATCTCTTCGAACTCTTGGTCAGAGCATTTATTATTCAAATATTTTATTAGGATTTCCTTATTCATTGCCACTTTAACTTTGTACCTCCCCTAAACCGGGAGGTACTAAAACACTAACTAATCTAACTAAACCCGTGAATTTAGAACATAATATCCAATCGGGTTTAATAATAGTACGCACAACTAAAAGAAGATAACTAAGGAAAAAATGTCTTTTTTTTCAAGACAAAAACAAAAAGAAGAATAACACACTGACAACCAAACCACTATCAATATTATTTTTTAAGAATTTCAAGATAGTTACCAGGTGATTATTTACTGTACTTTCTGAAATATTCAATTTTTGGGCTATTTCAGCATGTGTCAACCCGTCTTCCCGGCTTAACTCAAAAATCTCTTTCTGACGGGGAGTTAACCGCTCCAGCAACGACTTTAACTGATCATTTAGTTCTTTGAATTGCAATTCATCAATGACCTCTTCTGCTCCTTCTATTTGCTGAACCGATTTCAGATACTCCCTTGATTTGGCCTCGGTCATCCTTTTCCTAAGCAGACTCATGGTTGCATTGTAGGCAATGGTGAACAAAAAGGATTCAAAGGATGCGTAAACATCCATTTTATCCCTGGAATTCCAGATTTTTATAAAAACCTCCTGCACAATTTCTTCAGCATCCTCTTCCTGCTTTAAATACATCAATACGAAACCATGCAGTTTACGGCAATACTTGTTGTAAATAGCATCGAATGCCACTACATCTCCCTTCTTCAGAAGTTTAACTAGTTCGCTATTTGGTCTATTCCCCTTCAAAAACTGACAGAATTACAAACGAAGCAAAGGTATCGAATCAAACATAAAAATCAATAGTTAAAAGAATTTACACTCTTTTTTCTGTCCCCGAAACATTCGAAAACAAACCATTCTCAAAAACACTGAAACGACGAAAGAGCAACAACAAAAAGCGTTTAAAACTAACGTTCTAAACGCTTTTTATTTTTATATCAAATGCTGAAAACTATTAATCAGCTATTCCTAATACTCTCTCACTAGCACGAACGCTTGCCGTCAATGTTTTTAAAATCGACCAGGTATTTTTCTCCATTATTTAGGGTAATGGAAGCTCCCAGCGGTGCCAGTCCCGGAGTGATGTCCATAATATCCAGCTCTTTTACGGGCGACAGTTCTTCCTCCGTCCATTCGCTGTCATCCGTTTTGTGAAGCATGGCCACAATCATCAGCTCCATGGATGGATTTTTCTCCATTCGCTTTTTCCGGGCATAAATCACGGTGCTTTCCTCAGCTTCGGCATTGCAGTTGGCATGGACCAGCGAATGCAAACTATCCCAGCCCGAATAACAGATCAGAGCCACTTGTCGTCCTTCGATCTTCGCGGTTATAATCTTGCGTCCGTTCAGTTCAAATTGTTTTACTTCAGCCTGCTTTCCGTTTAAATGCGGAAGGCCAAAATGCCCCAAAGTAAGTTCGTATTCAAAAGCCAGGCGCGAGCGGTCTACGCGGATAAGTCCACCCGGAAGCGTTATTTCAGCAAGATCGATGATGTAGCCAACCCCGTTGTTGGGTGGTTTGCGCATAATGGCCTGCCTGTATAAAACGCCTTCTTCCACCCCATTAAAAAACATGCTTTGAGAAATCGTGAAAGCCCGGTTCTTTTCCGAATCGTTTGCCACCGTCAAACCGGTTAAATAGAAGTTTACATCGTCGCCGCGAACGTCCCTCGGGTCCTGGCTTCGGTAACTGTATTCCATCGATGTTCCCCCTTGCGGGTCGTGATCTTCCCAGGGAAAATGTGTGTTGTAGACCAATTTTGAATAGTTGGGATCGTCGTAATAAACCTTGCCCGGAATAATCTCAGAAGCGCCGGTTTTCCCGTGATTTACCAATACAAGCCCCGGACTTTCCAAAACAACTTTATGCGAAGCACCGCCCAGCGTTTCCCACATACCCTCGTTTTCTTTGGCTGTCCAGAATGGAGAATCGTCGGGCAAAGCCAGGCAAATAAACGGCAAGAACATTAAAAACGGGCTGCCTGCACAACTGTAATTTTGAACCATGTATTCTTTCTGCCCGTAGAACCCTAGACTTGGAACATCGTTGCAGAAAAACTCTTCGCGCGTTACAAACTGCAACAACGATCCCGAACATAAACGACGTGCCCACCCCGCATCGAGCGTTGTTTTTTCCTTCAGCATAAAGGCTACCGGAAAAGCTCCAGAAACCCAGGTCCGGTAACAAATGCTTCGCGACCACATATTGATGTAACCATCGCGGCCGAAAAAGCTGGTAATCGATTCCATCAGTTTCTTGGCTGAATTCTCAATAATCCCGGCAATTTCGGGGTAATATTCATCCCCAAAAGTCCGGTTCCAGATAGTGGTATAAACGATAAACAAACTTATGGAGTAGTAATTATAGGTTTGTTCGAGGTACCAACCATCACCTGAATGATACGATGCCACCCACATTAAATGGCTTTTCAGTAAATCGTCGTCGATTTCATAGCCGTATTTCTTCAGGAACGACAAAGTAACAATGTTAAAAATACGCCAGTTATTTTGGGTAGTCCGGTGGTGTGCCCATTTCGAAATAGTCGGGATCATTTCGGCTTTCTGCTCTTCGGTAAAATGATTCCAGACGGTGTCGGGCATCAGAAGCAACGTTTTAAACAGCCCTCCAAACTCGCAGGTAAACTGGTAATTTGAATCGGGCAGATCTTCCGGAAATGGCAAGGAATTTACGTTTCCGGGAGTGAAAGCCCGGTACAACTGTAAGCAATAATAATCCCTTAGGTTGATTCCGTTGATGGTCGTTTCGGGATCGACATGAATAAGCGGCCCAGCCAAGGTAAAGGTTCTTTCCAGCACTTCAAACTCTGCCGAACGGTAACGCCAATCAGGCGCATTGGGTTGCGGATAGGTTTTGCCCGGAATAATGGGAAAATTCAGCGGTGTTTCAATACTGTCGATATGCGTAAAAGCCCTTTCCAGCATGTATTTGGCCAAATCAATATAATGCTGTTTGGTCATTCCCGTAAGTGGGCTCAATTCAAAATCGGGGTCTTTTACTTTAAATGCGTTTTGCATAATCTTACTATTACAGGTTCCTAACGGATTATTGTCGTCCTGAAAATAATACAGGACCTATCTTTTCAATCGTTTTAACACATTCAAAAATAGACCAAGTTTTCGTCTCTCACTAGTACTTAGTTTGCATGTAGAAATACTATGTTTGCGGGAATACTGTAAGTATTTTTGAAGAGAAGACAGAAGAATTTCCCTCTACATCAAATACGCAAAAGAGGAAACGGAGTGATTTTCAGCCAAAAAGTTAAAATCAGCCAAGCAATATATCTCCGTTACAATAATATTCAATAAAATTTCGTACCCAACCGACTTGCGGTAGCAGGTTCTTCAGAGAAATAAGATGCTTTTACCTTTGCTAAACTTTGGCTTATCAGCCGGATTTTACTATTTGTCATGACACAAATAGTAAACACAAAAGCCTAGGCTGCGTCCGCTTCGCTCGAAAAAGCTACGTGTTATCGACTAAGAGTTCTGAACTCGTCGTACCTCCTCAAACAACCGAACTCTTTTAACGTCGACTTCACTTGTTTTTCGGCTCACCGCCCGAGGCCAAATTTCACGTTCACTGCTTCAACGCCGATGGCCTATTTTTATCGATCCTTGAATCGGAACCCAGGGTTAGAGAGAGTGGGAAGCTCTCCGACTGGAGAACTAACATAAAACAAAACGGGCTACCTGCAACCAGTGCAAATAACCCGTTAATTCAAACTGTTAAAAACTAATTACTTATTATTTACATGTGGCTCAACTAATTCTTTCCATTTTAAATACCCTTCGCCCATCAAATGCAATCCGTCGTTTGTGTAGTCAGGATTTAATTTCACCTCTGACTCGTCGGTAAAATGACTGAAAAGGTCGATGTAAGTAATATTTTTGTCCGAGGCAAGCGCCTTCAGTTTTTCATTTATCCCGGGCACCATCTCCCATCGCGAAACATGTTTTTTATAATTATCAAACGCATCGTTAACAGGCAACACGCTTTGCAGGTAAATGCGCGTTTTAGGACTTTCCTGCTGAAAGCGTTCAATGATTGAACGAATGTTGCCCACAATGGAATCGGCCGAAATACCACGCGAAACATCGTTAATTCCGATTAACAGGAAAAGCTTGGCCGGCTTTCCTTCTACAATAGGATCCAGACGATCTAATACTCCCTGCGTAATATCGCCACTGATTCCCCTGTTTTTTACCCGGGGATTATCAAAAAGCTCAGCCCATTCAGCCCCGTCCGTGATGCTGTTTCCCAGAAAAATAATATCCTTCTTGCTGGTTGGCAGGTTTTCAAACAAGCTGGCCCGGCGCTCCCAGTAAACGGAATACTTTCGCTCCTGTGCCAACGACGCTTTCACCCCTGAAAAGGCTATAATAATGATCAGTAGTCGAATAAGTCTTTGCTTCATTTTTCTTCGTTTTTAGTGAATAATCGTTATTCTGATCATGCTTTTTTTTCTTCGATATAACCAGAATTCCAGGTAAAAGCGAAGAAAATGGTAGCAGCAATACCGGAAACTACCAGAATGAGAAAGCCCAGAGACCAACCATAGTGGGTTACCAGGTAACCAAGTCCCCAGCCCGACAATACGGTACTTAAGTAGGCAAACAAACCGGTAAGCCCGATGGCCGTAGCCGCGGCTTTTTTTGTAGCCAGGTTGGCAGCAATAATTCCAACCAGTGCCTGCGGCCCGTAAATAAAGAAGCCCACAATACAAAGCAGAACACCGTAAAAGAACGGACTTTCGTTTGGCAATTTCCAGAAGAAGAAAACGGCGATTGAACAGATCAACATATAAATAAGGGCAGCACGTCCTCCGCGGCCTTTAAAAACTTTGTCCATCATCCAGCCGCTCGAAAGCATTCCCAGTATCCCAAATCCTTCGTAACCAGCCACCAGCCAACCGGCTTTCTGCAGCTCTACATCCTTCATTTCGGTTAGAAAAGTTGGCCCCCAATCCAAAATGGCATAGCGGATGGTGTACAAAAAGAAGTTAGCCAAACAAAGAAACCAAATGGCCGGGTTACCAAAAACATGTTTCCGGATGAAGCGTTTGAAATCGCCTTTCTTTTTCTCGCCCTCTTCCGGCTTCACTTCTGCTTCTTCGTTTTTATACTCTTCAACCGATGGAAGCCCCAACGACTCAGGTCTGTCGCGATGACGATTCAAAAGAAACAGCACCCCCACAAATGCCAAAGCAGCCGGCACAATAAAACAGTACCGCCAGTCGTATACCACCAAAAAGCTGTTTAGCACTAAAACCAATGCAGCCCCAATGGAGTGTGAAGTATTCCAGATCGCGAATTTAACACCCCGCTCGGAAGGGGCGAACCAGTTGGTTAAACTGTTGGCGCAGGGAGGAAAACCCATGCCCTGAAACCAGCCATTCAGCAACCAGAAAATACCAAAAGCCAACACACCGCTACTAAGGCCAAAAAGTAAACTCATGGAAGCCGAAAAGAACAAGCCCAGCGCCATAAAGTAACGCGGGTTGGTTTGGTCTCCAAAAAAGCCGTTCACAAATTTCGAAATCCCGTACACCACTCCATGCAGTGTCAGGAAAAGTCCCAGGTCAGCCTTCGAGATTCCCAAATCCGCTTCAATGGCAGGCATTGCAATCGAGATGTTTTTCCGAACAAAATAAAACATCACATAGCCAATCATGGTCGTGTACAACACCCGGGTCCGCCAATACTTGTATTTGGCATTCAACTCACTCTTATCAGTAATGGTCTGCTCTGCTTCCGGAGCCGGCCGAAGAAAACTCAATATATTCGTCATCGTTTTAATTTGTAGTTCTATATGGTTCAGTCGCTTTTAATGATTTGTCCACGAGAGCTTTAATAATTTGCCAAATGTTTCGATAGTAGGCGTCACCAAACTGGGTTTTGGCACTGCTTTTTCAGCATCTTCCCTTGTTGCCTCACCCGACAATACCAGCACTCCTAAACAATTGGCTCGATGCGCCATCAAAATATCGGTGTAAATCCGGTCACCAACCATGGCAACTTCATCGCTTTTCAGATTGTGTTGCTCTAAAATACCGTTCAGCATTTCGGGTTGAGGTTTTCCTAAAACAACATCAGGCTCGCGCCCAACCGCCTTTTCAATCGCCGCACAAATGGAACCGCAGTCGACCAATACCACCGGTTCGTCTGTCGGACAAACATAATCGGGGTTGGTGGCCACATACAGTTTTTTGTGTGAAACCCACCAGGCAGCACGCGACAGGCGATCGTATGCCAGCGTTAAATCAAAACCAACCACAACGGCATCCGGCTCCTCCTGCGGATCGTCTGGAACAGATTCAAATCCCGCCAACTCAAACTCATGAATCATACTTGCAGTTCCCAGAATAAACAAGCGTTTTACTCCCGGGTGATTTTTCTGTAAATAATCAATTGTGGCCTGGGCAGTGGTGTATAACTCGTTTTTTGCAGCTACTATCCCCATTTTTCGCAAATGCTTCAGGTAATCTGCATTACTTTTCGAGGGGTTATTCGTTAAAAATGAATAGCCGATTCCCATTGCTTTCAGATCGGCCAGAAATTGCCCGGTATAAGGGAACAAGGTATTTCCCCTGTAAATGGTGCCATCCATATCCAGCGCCACATGCCTGATCTTTTGCAAATGGTTGTACAAAGCCTGCTCATCCGGGAAGGATGATAAAAACACATTCTCGTCCAACATAACTTCTATTCAAATATTTCGTTCAACCATTGGTCCAGGTAACCCGTTCTCAAAGCAATATCCAGAACCGTAAAACGGGAACGGATATATGAAGCCCGGTAAAACGATTCTTTCAGGCGCTCGCGGGAAATACCAATTTGCTCGGACTCAACCGGAGCTCCAACAGCCACTAATCTTTTTTCGACCTCTTCTGAAGGAACCAGCTGTTCGGTCAGTCGGGCTTTCAATACCGGCCAGGTTGTTTTTAGTTTTAGCAGCTGTTCCCTCAACGCATCTTTACCAATGTACTTATGCTGAGTCTGTGTCAATGCGGTTTCCAGAAAGTCGGTATTCTGAAATTTCTCTTTTATTTTTTGTTCCCACACGGGCCATTCATCCCACTGCTCGCAACAAGCTTCCACATCCAGCAAATCCAATGGGGTTTGAAGCATTTTTTCATATAAACGGGTAACAGCTAAAGTGGCAATTCCCACCTGAAAACCATGCGATGGCGTTTCCCCTTCATAAATATGATGCTCCATGTTCCATAGGTGGCTGAACTGATGTTCGGCCCCGGAAGCCGGACGGCTGGTTTGCGACCACTGCATGGCAAAACCGCCTAAAATCAATCCTTCCACCAAAGGAGTAATTGCCGTTAATTCGCCATTCTTAGCTCCTTCCGGATCGGCCAGGGCCTCCTTTAATCCATCCTGAACAATTGACCACGCCCGCGGATCAATCGGCTCCACCTCCAACACATCTGAAATGATCCAGTCGGCACCAGCGGTTACTTTTGCAAAAAGATCGGCATATCCTGAAGCGGTCATCAACGGAGGAGCCTGCCTGATGATTTCGACATCAGCCAAAACAGCCTGGGGGGCCGGACATGAAAAAGTTTGCTTGGCTCCCTGAAATGTAATAGAAGCACCAAAAGCTGTGTATCCATCCATAGACGCAGCTGTTGCCACACACATATACGGTCTGTCGGCTCGCGCTGCTGCCAGTTTTGTCAGGTCGTTCAAAGTTCCGGCCCCAACCACCACAGGAATGGCATTATGTTTTTTTAAAGACGCTTCCAGCTTCTCTACATTTCCAAATTCGGCATACGGCTTAGGTTCGTCATAAACGAAGGGCTCCATCTCGGTCATTCCCTCTTTCTTCAAACACTCGTATACCTTTTCTCCTGCTACCTTCCAGGTAGTCTCATCACACACTACAACGGCTTTTCGTCCTTCAAAATTGGCCTTAAACAAACCGGAAACCTGTTCTAAAATATTCCTGTCTATCAGCAAAGCCCGCGTATCCCGAGCCGAATCCAGTGCTTCTTTTACATTCAACTTCATCTGAAATATCTAATTTGTATTACATTGTTTTTGCATTGTTCGGAAGGGTAATAAAACGAGTGAGCAAGGCACTTACCAAATAAAGTCCGGCAAGCAACCAAATTACTCCTTCACTTCCGATTAACTGATAAAAAACACCCACCAGCAACGGACCGACGAACACCGGAAGCCCGGCCCCCAGGTTTAAAACAGCCATTGCGGCGCCTTTGTCTTCTTTCACCAGTGAAGGTACCAAAGCCGACAATGGCACATAGCCTGCCAGCAAGGCTCCCCACAAGGTTCCGGCAGCCATCACAATCCAGAAATTACTGTTGCCAAACACCGGGGAATAATAAAACAACAGCGTGCTTATTGCGCAACCAACACCTCCAAACCAAATTACGGTATTGCGCCAGCCAACGCGGTCGCCAACAAATCCGAAAATCAGGTTGAAAATAATATTACCTGTAAAAATGGTTCCCCATATCTGCAACCATTCTGTTGTGTTAAATCCATGTTCAGCCATGTACAAAGGCAAAAAGACGGGAAATGCAAATTGCGCGGTAGTATTAATCACCCGAACGATCCCGCCCAGCAAAACTTTGGGCTCGTCACGCATAATGGTGATTCCCTTCATCAGGTCTTTCATTTTCGATTCTGCGCCTTTTCGTTCCAGTTTCGTGTACTTATTCAGCACCAGGGCAAACAGCGCCCCAATCAAAGCCCAGAACACACTCGTCCATAAAGTTGAAATGTGACCAAATTGAATGATGGCCCAACTCGAGTAGTAAGCTCCAAGCACATTAAGACCACCGGTAAACACAAACCAGAACCATCCAACCGCTCGTCCCAGTTGTTCTTTGGGAGTGCTGTAGGTGATCCACACCAAAAAGGCATAAGCAAACAGCGGGTAGCCAAAACCACGAACAGCATAGGTTACCAGCATCACCGGATAATTCAAATCCGGAATTCCCAGTCCAACAAATCCGACAGTTCCCAATAAGTATAGCAGCAGCCCGTAAAACATCGTTTTTCGGGCTCCATATGTTTCAGCTAGCACGCCCGAAAACCAGGACGAAATGGCAATTGTAATTCCATACACCGTAAATAAAGCAGCTGAAGCCTCCAGGCTCAGTCCCCTCTCAATTAAATAAGGGCTTAGCCATCCTTGCTCAATCCCATCTCCCATCATGAAAATTAACACTCCGAGGTATCCCCATGATAGATGTTTGGGTAAGCCGGCATGACTAAAAAAAGCGCTTGATCTGTTTTTCATCGTTTAGTTCTGGTTGGATTTCCTTTTATTAAGACACTATTTTGCGAGAGAATCAAACATAACCACTTTTCTACGACCGATACTTCTACTCTGGCTGTCTTTTGTATGCCATCTCTCATCTAATCAAAAACGAAACTATTTTTTTAATATATTTTCTTTTTCTTTCCTTTCACCATCCAATATGAAACAAACATACACAAAAAGAAAATAACAACAATTGTTTTTATTCTTTTTTATCCAATAACTACAAAACAATCATGAAAAATTATGATATGAAACAAAACACATCTTACCAAATGCACAAAGCATCTCCGAAAAGCCTATATTTGCACAAATACTAATAAAAAAATGCCATGCTAAGTATTGCTGAAAGACACAAGTACATTCTGGACATGCTCAATAAAAACGGTTTTATCAAAGTTTCTGACATTTCGCGCGAACTTGATGTAACACCCGTTACTATACGAAAGGACCTGAAATACCTGGAAGAAAAAAAGCTTCTGTACCGCACACACGGAAGTGCCAGCCCGGTGAATCCGCACACTGCTGATATCGACCTACAGGAGAAGGAGAAAATGAAAATTTCAGAGAAACAGCGGATTGCATTGGCTGCCTGTCAACTGATTGAAGAAAATGACTCGATCATCATAGCTTCCGGCTCAACAGCTCATACTTTTGCGCAGGAGCTCAATCCTCAGGGAAACCTGACGGTAGTTAGTGCTTCACTCAAAACATCGTTATTACTTAGCGGCAAGCAAAACATTGAAGTGATTCAACTTGGCGGAATTGTGCGGAAAAACTCGTTCTCGGTGGTGGGCGACTTTGCCATCAAACCCTTCGATGACATGACCTGCTCAAAACTATTCCTTGGTGTTGACGGTATTGACTTTGATAACGGGATCACCAACTCAAATATAGAAGAAGCCATTCTGAATAAAAAGATGATGAAATCTGCCCTAAGAACCATCATTATTTCCGACTCGTCTAAATTTGGAAGAAGAGGATTTGGCAAAATCTGCAACCTCGACCAAATCGATGTTATAATTACCGATTCAGGAATTGCGCAGCACACAGCTACTGCCATTGAAGAAATGGGGATTGAGTTGATTATTGTATAAAATTGGGGGAAAATAAGCATTGCTCTCATTCCGGAAGAAGTCTCCCACCGATGCTGAGCAACTGCTAATTTTTTTCTTGCTGAAGAAATTGATTTCCTGATGTTTTTGCGGAAAAACAAATGAATGCCAAGCCGGGAATTTCTTATTGAACATCCGCATGCATTAAAGAATTTGCAGGACTCAGCAGACCAAAACAACTTAACAGCGAAAACAACTCTTACCTGTAAACAAGAATATTTGCTCTTCGCTTTTCATCTGTTGATTTTGAAGCAAATCCCAGGTAAATGGCTCCATTCTTTATTTTGATACCTTCAGCTTCCATGTAACCGGTATTGGTAATCCCATAACTGCTCAAATCGTCCAGGTTCGAAATGGCCCGAACTTTTGTTTTTTCTTTTACAATGGTTCCGTTCGTATCAAATACCGACACGTAAGCATTTGAAGCTCCGCTGGAAACAGAATTTTCATTTCCTTCTCCTTCATAAAAATACAAATACCCACCAGCAACATCGAAACCCTGAAAAGCATAATAACCAATCCTGGCGGGATCAACCGTTTGTGCAACCTTAAAAGAATTTACCGGAGTAAGCTTTCCAAGATTTTTAACTCGTATGGTTCTGTTTTCTGTTTGCTCAAGAGGGCCGCCAGCCTCTTCTCCGCCGTATGTGATCGAAGATAAAGTAACCTGCTCTTCTGACAGAGCTCTGGCTTCGCTTAACTTATAAAAATAAAAATACCGGAAAGGATCTCCCCCTCCTGACGTAGTAACAGCAAGTATATCGTTTTCGGCATCAATGGCCGGATGAATATTCGTTTTTCCGGGCAAGTAGAAACTTTCCCCGCTAAATTTCTCAACTATCCCTCCCGGAACATATTTCAATCTGGAAAATGTTTGATTGCTTCCATATGAACCATCACTACCTTTTGTCGCATTACTATTTATCCAGAGATACACCTCATTTCCTTGCTCCTCTATAGCCATATTGGTTCCATGCCCAAAATATTTCAATTGCATGTAATCGAGATAAGGCTGATTAGCCGCGCCTCTTACAACAAAAATCACGTGCGGCAAACCACCACCGAGCTGGTCATAAAAGATGGTTCCGTCCGATGCAACATCAAAACACTGAATCACGGTGTTACGGACAAGATATATTCCCTTACTATAAATTAATTCGTTCGACAACTGAGCTTCCAACTCCCTCAACCCTTTAATTAGCACATGTATTTTGGCCGTGGCTGATATGGTGCTGCCTGCCAGCTGAACAACGACTTCGGCACTTCCTCCTTTTCGGGCAGAAACAAGGCCCTTTTGATCGACTGCGAGTACCGACTCATCCATGGATCTCCAGGTCAAGTCAACATCAGCCGGAATGGGCTTAGACAACTCAAGCTGCAAAGTCTCCCCTTCGCTTAAAGCCCACGTTTCCCTTGCAAAACTTAAAGAATCGATACCAGAATCCTCCCCCTTACCACAAGAAACCAGCAGCCAACACAGCAAAACACACAAAACAAAACCAATACTATTTTTAATCATAACCCCGAAATACTTTTAAAATTAATAAGCCTGGGCTGTTTCGAAACCCGACACAATTTGATCCTGCTTATAAACATTCCCAAATCCATCAGTAGCCCGTATTTCAATGGATGCATTTGAATTTTGAGGCAGATAAAGATACAAGTGCTTGCAGGCCGGGCTGTAATTATCGGGATTTCGGTTCAAGACCCCAATATGGTATCCAAGCGACCACGCATCTTTCAATGACTTAGACAAAGGCTCCAGGTCAGCCACCTTAACCCCGTCTTCGTAAGCTTCTACTTTCCAGTTACTATCAGCATTCCACACATTCGCGATAATTGCATTTTCGCTTTGGTTGAAGCTATAATATCCGTATTGCCCGCCAAAAGCAACATCTCCCTTGTGTAAACGTATCTGAAAATCAGCAGTCATCCTCGTTGGTTTATAAAACCAATCAGAAATAGTGTTTCCATTGACCCGGTAAACTGCATAACCATTGGGTGTTCCATCCCCGTTAATAGTTGACCGCCACCACGAACCGCAAGCAGCGGCATGCACATGTTCGTAAATATTGTCGGATGAAGTATGAATATAATTCTCACTGTAATGAGTATGTCCACACATCAGATGCACTTCAGCAAACCCTTTAACAACCTCAAAAAGCTTTGCCCTGTTTTTAATGCTGCTTGCACCCCTGATCGGAATGTGATAATAAACAATTACCATTTTGCTTTTAGGAACATAGCTCAGATCTTTTTTCAGCCACTCCATTTGCTGATCGGTAAATCCTCCGGAATAATCTGAGGCATTTTCAAAAATGATATTATCCAGGCAAACAAAATGAACTTCGCCCCTGTTGAACGAATAATTCAATGGCCCGAAAACTTTGGAGAAGGCCTCGGCTGTCCGCGGTAAATTTTTATCCACTCCAGCCACTTTATCGTGATTTCCAATTGTTGTAAACACGGGCATCGGGCTTGAACCAGCCAATATTTTCATTTGACTGAAAAATGCAGGTTTATCTCCTACCACGTCGCCCATTAACAATCCGTAACAAGGAGACGATTCTGCTCCTACCTGCATCTTTATATCCTCCATGGTTTCCGTTTTAAACCGATTGAATTCATCCATATTGGTTACCTGCGGGTCCCCGACACAAATCAAAGTAAAACCTGACTCAGCACTGACAAGCCTTTTCAATTCAAAATCAAATCTCTTACCTGTACCTATCTCAGAATAAAATGATGCCATATTTCCTGACTCTCCCGAAGTATTTACAGCAAACTCTTCCGGTGTTGAATAATATACAAATTGCGCGGCGGCATTTTTTTTCATCTGGTATACTCCGTCAGAATCGGTTAAGGTACACGAGTAACCATCACTTACAACCACATTCGAAACCGGATTTCCGGCATCATCCGTTATTAGCCCATACAAGTCCATTCCCGCAGCGGGGGTAATTTCAGTTTCGGGTGGCTCTGAGTCTTCAGGAATACCCGTAGCGCTCTCGCCACAACTCCAAAATACAAATGCCAACACCCATAAGCCCAAAAACATCCGGACCAGATCTCCTACTTTTCTATCGTTATTCATTTCTCGTATTTTAAAATCTTTATATCAAGACCATTCTATTCCTCCACCAATCGCAAATCAGTATTATTCTTCACATACACATCGTAATCTGCCGGAGCTTCATAATGATAAATCAGGCGATTTCCTTTTTTCTTCCAACGAAGATGAAAAGCACCTTTCTCCAGGGGCATACTTCCCTCACACCAGACAAGGTCAACTTCATTCAACTCAACACAAATTCGCTTATTCTCCAAGTCCACATCTTTTACACCCAATACATCCCGGTAATAAGCATGTGCAATATGTGAAGCAAAACCATGATTCAAACTTGCCCGGGTATGAACATTCTCCCACAGCGTTCCGGTGAGCTGAGCCATCGGCTCGAAGTACTTCACCGACTCACGCACCATCTGATCCGCCTCACCATAACGAGAGAGCAACTCAAGTCTTAAGTAATTTCCGATAAAGGCATTCGAAGGATAAATTTCTTCATAGAGATTCTTATCCTCCCGCTCAGGCCCAAAATCACCAACCAAGGTCTTCCACAATTCCGGATAGTTTTCAGGGCTTGCCGTTTCGAAAAAGAATGCATAATACTGACACGTTTCTGTTCGGTTTTCCGGCTGAGGAACAAGCACTCCATCAACCCTAACAGCATTATCAATAAAGAACTGCCCGTCAAAAGCGTGTTCCCGGATAACCCTTCTAATTCGATTTGCTTTTTCCACAAGCTGAGGCCAATTATATAAGCAACCAGCCGTTTCGAGCATGGAGGCATATAACATATTTGTCGGATAATTCACATCCTGAACAAACTTGTTGGCTTTTGACCATTCAACAAAAACCCACTTTTCCAAACTTTCCAACAAGCCGAATTCATTCTCATACGGAACAAAAAAATCAAGCAGATCAACCACGCGCTGACGAGATTCAACAATCATCTGGTGATCGCCACTTCGCTTCACATATTCCTCCAGCTGCAAAATATACCACATCGCCCAGTTGGGGATGTAGTTTGCATTGGAATGATCAGCCGGGTAACACATTGGCAACATACCTTTGGGCAAAAACTCAAAGCTTCCAGGCAACAGAAAATTCTCCAGAAAATTCGTTTCAATCAATGTATTCCCGGAGAAATTAAAGGCCACGCGAGCGGTGAAATAGCTATCGCACAACCATCCGGCCCGCTCCCGATGCGGGCAGTCCATAAAAATATCCAGGGCATTCTGCTTGTATGTTTCCAGAGCGGCATCAAAAATTCGGTTCATAGAAGTATCACTGCATACAAAACTTGCCCGAGCAACATCCCCGTTCACATATTGCCGAATATAAGGTTCGCTGACGACTCCATCACCCGATTCAATTCTCACTTTCAAGTATTGCAAAGTGTATGGTTCGAAAGATTCAAGATGATAGGTCCCCGGTTTCAGTTCGTAACTAATTTCATTTTGACATCCCAACCGGTAAGGGTGAATATCTCCGTCACCATTCAAAATCTCGTCCCAAAAGAAACGTAACCTTAGAGGGGTATTCGCCACAACCTGAGCTCCGATAAAACCGGTTGAATTGCATTCAAACTTATAGATACTGTCATTGACCTGATGCTGAGATTTCCGAATAGAATAATCGGGATACTTAACACGTCGTTCAATCAATTTTTTAGCAGCTGTTTTTTCCAGCTTCAAAGCCCGAAAATCGGTATCATCCCCGCTTTTTGTCCATGCCTGAAAATCAGGAGCTAACAGGTAAGCCTCTGCGTGGGCACGCTGAAAGCTATAACGAGGCACATCCTGCTTACGCTGCTGCAAAATGGCAGCCTCAAACAATTCCTCCCTATTTTCCGTGCTGGTATAAGCAATAACCCGATTGTTACTGGTTAGCTCAGCTTGTAAAAAGGCTGGTTGATTGATCTGAAAATAGCTGTCGACATTGTAACCAACAACCTCAATCGCAACAGTGTTATCCCCCAAATGCAGTTTATCCTTCAAATTGTACTCATCAACCCGATAATAACCATGACCAGCCACACAGGGACCATGTCCCAAAAACTCACCATTGATAAATACCCGGTAACGCGAAGAGGCTGCCAGCTTCAATCTTACATCAAAAAAATCTTCTATTTCAAACTTAGCCCTGAAGCTGACTGTTAGGTTTTCTTCCTGCTGCTTTGAATTGTGTCTTCCCGAAGAGGTTAAAACATATACTCCTTTGTTGTTTTTCACATTTCGGCTATCTACCCAAACCGGAACAGCTTTTTGAAAAAAACGAGATCCGTCCGATCCCTGAACATTTCGTGCCAAGCTGATATTATTGATCAGCAGCAAAAAACAGCCCATGAGCACCATGTAATCTTTTATCGGTTTAATCATATCGTGTTAGGTTTATTCTGACTTCAGTGTTGCACACTGGTTATTATCTGATATCGTTAAATGCAAGAGAGAAGAAGGAGAAATCCCCCTTCTTCTCAAAAACTAATTACTACCTCTCAAAGTCAAGCTTAATTACCTGACTTCCTTGAAAGCGTCTAAAACATATAGCGTACTCTAACTTTTTCAAGATTACTCCCATCCCTCATTTTGAGGCAAAAGATTCGGATTCAATGTAATCGCGGTTTGCGGAACAGGCCTTAAGTATTGCTTGTCCGACCAATTCCGGGCAACTCCCCATGCCCAAATCAGATGCCCTTTATCTCCTTCGGACAATTTAATATTTGTTCCGAGGATGACATATTTCACCCCACTTACCGTGGGAGAAGGCTTGGCATCAACAATACAAACATCAGGCTTGCCATCGCCGTTCAAATCATAATTAACGTCTTTTGCCGGGATGTATATCCCCTTCCAGGGCATATTCGCCGATGTAAGTAAATCTCCTTTTTTCCATCTCATTAAATCTTGATAACGCAGGCCTTCGAAGCACAGTTCAATTCCTCTCTCCCTTCTGATCTCCAACAAGTATTTATCTGAAATACCGGGGAAAAACATACTTTGCAAATAGCTATCGGCCTCTTTAGGTTCTGCACTTGCCACTCCTGCACGATCTCTCAAGAGCTTTATCGTTTGGTTCCATTCTCCTGAACCAAATTCACCAAGCTCTGCTTTGGCTTCTGCATAATTCAACAACACCTCGGCATATCTGATAACAGGAATGCTGTTTGTACACTGCCCCTGTCCATCGTGCCACGAATCATCAAGACTCCACTTTTTAATATGATATCCCGTCAGTGTTACGGCAAAATCGGGAGGAGCAACCGTACCATCTGCCCTGTAATATCCTTCGGTACGTATCGATTGACTCAGGCGATAATCCCGATTTTTCATTTCATCGTAGAATTCGATTTCGCTATAATTTGCCTTATCAGTAAACCTGCTTCCATCGCGCATAAGATAGGTATCAACAAACTGCTTGATCAGCGACCACCGGCTACCATTTGTAGGCGAATTGAAGTTCCATGTAAGATCGTGCCATACCCTTGATTCGGTATTCATCACTCTGGCCAGGATTACTTCCCTTGCAATCTTAGGCATTCCTGCCAAATCTTCTGCAACAAATAAGTCACGGTAATCACTCTCGGGGTTCCCGGTATTGTACAAGCCATACTGGTCCGAATCAATCAATTCTTTCGCAGCACTGGCAGCTTCCCGCAACCAGGTATTTGCATCCGAAAGCCCAAGCTCGGCATGATACTTTCTGTAAGTACCTTCATAGAGGCATATTCTCGATTTCATGGCCAAAGCAGTAAACCTGTTTACCAAACTGCTGTAGGTATCTTTGGTCTCCTTCATATGCGTGGCAGCGAAAGTAATGTCTTCCAATACTTTTCCCATTACAAACTCACGACTATCCCGTGCCTTATTTAATTCAGGATCATCGGGATCCAATGCATTCTCGTACCAAGGAACGGCACCAAAAGTCTGAACTTTATCCAGGTAAAATACAGCACGCCAATACCTTGCCAGGCCAATGTAATGATTCAGCACATCTTCAGAAACAGGAGCCTCAGATGCATTTTCCAGAAAATAGTTAATGTTTCGCAAGGCGCTCCAGTTACTAACTCCCCATCCCGACTGATCTATCGAACTCCAGTCGCCGGTAAGAAAGGTGGAAGGACTATTAATTGCAGCATAATCCGAAGTTCCGTCGCCCCGTGCAATATCATTGGCCGAAGGCAGGTTATCTTCGTAAAATGAATAAGAATATATTTTCAGATCATTTTCAGAACTAAAAAATGTAGAAGCATTTAACTGATGTATTGGTTCCTTTTCCAACATATCCTCACAAGCAGTAAAAACAGTGCTTATGGCAACCAATATATATAATACTTTTTTCATAAGTCTTTTATTTAGAATGTGATATTAACTCCAACAGTAACACTCTTCAGCATTGGATAGCTGTAACCATTTTCAGTATTTGTATTACTTGCCTGATCCGGGTCACCGGATTCAATTACTTCCGGGTCAAAATTGGTGGTATGTTTTGTCAAACCTGTCCAGGTCCATAGATTTTCACCTGTCACATAAAATTTCACAGCTGTAAGTTTCATTTTAGAGACTAAATCGGCCGGCAAAGTATAATCAAAAGTGACAGCTTTTAAGCGCACGTATGCCGCGTCCTGCAAGTACCTGGTATTCTTAACCCCCATTGGCTTGCTGGTTGAATTAGACATATACGCTCTCAACCTTGGCCAATAGGCATTAGGATCTTCATTCACGCCTTCAATCCACATATTTCCAACCTGGTCAGTTGGATAATACCCGTACTGACGGTTGTATTGTCCCCAAAAATATCCGGATTCAATGTCAGGATACCAGTCTTTTTTGCCAACTCCCTGGAAGAATGCGCTCACTCCAAATCCACGATAATTGGCTCCCATATTAAACCCAAACTGATAACGTGCCTGATCATTTCCAATAATACTTAAATCACCATGATCATTCAGAGTATTGGCTCCCCTGTAAATAATATCATCATTATCCAGGTTTTTGAATTTCAAATCGCCGGGAAGAAGCATTTTACCTTTTGACACCGGAATTTTTGACTGATCGGCATGGGCTGCAATCTCTTCGAGACTTGTAAACAAACCTTCAACGGTATAGCCCCAAATATCGCCCAGTTTCTGACCTTCATAATAAGAACTGAGCAACATGTTTTCATTCCCCAGGTATTTAGTAATCCAGCTCTGACTATCCCAAAGCATAAACTTCACGTTGTATGAAAAGTCACTTCCGGCCAAAGCAAACCGGTCTTTCCATCCTACCGTCAATTCCCATCCCAGTGTTTTCAGGTCGGCGTAGTTTCCTTTCGGAGCACTTGCCCCCAACACCTGCGGAAGATCAGGACCGGTAACATACATATCCGTAGTATTTCTCCGATACCAATCGAAACCTACATTTAATTTTCCCTTAAAAAGATCGGCATCAAGACCAATGTCGTAAGTTGTTGCTTTTTCCCATGTCAGGTTGTCCGGAATAAGCGTTGGCAATTCAGTGAATGTCTGGAAGCCCCCATTCAGCAACAACGAAGTTTTTCCCACATTCATTAATTCTAGATAAGAATACGGGTTCACATTACCGTTTCCTAATGTACCGGCCGAAGCTCTTAGTTTCAGGTTATCTAGCCAGCTCTTGGTTCCTTCCATAAAACCTTCGTCAGAAATGCGCCAGCCAAAAGATGCTGACGGGAAAATACCCCACTGCTCATTGGAAGGGAATTTGGAAGAACCGTCATAACGGCTGCTAACCTCAAACAAATATTTTCCTTTATAAGCATAATTTGCTCTGAAGAATAAACCGATGAAAGCCCAGTCAACACTTCTTTCTTCCATCACATAATTTATCCCGTCCATTAAAATAAAATTAGGTTTATCGGGATACAAATATCCATCACGCCTGTTGTACAGGTTTCTTCTTTTCGAGGACTCAACGTTTCCTCCCACCAAAATATTCAAGGAATGATCTTCCCCCAAATTCGGGGTATAGTTACCTGTCAGGTTCGAAGCAAAATAATTTGTTTCCTGGTTCCACATCCTTCTTAGCGACTGTCCCTTTTCTGCAAAAAGCTCAGGACCTTCACTGTACGGGGCATACCGGTTAACCCGGGTACGCTGATAATCTTTATAGCTATAGGTGAAATCTCCTTTGAACGTTAACACATCTTTCACCGGCATATAAGTAGCACCTACTGTATTTCTCACATTCAATGTATTATCATCCTGAAAAGAAGTTTTATTATGAAAATCACCTACCCCGTTATAAATAGAAGAGTATGTATAGGATCCATCCGGATTAAACATTAACGCCATAGGATACCCCTGGTGTTCAAGATTTCGCTGCACCAACTCATCGGCATAAGACATCAGCGGATAATGATATTTGTTATAATCCATCGAGAAGTTATTGTCAATGGTCAATTTCGGGCTTACCTTGATCTGTCCTTTCGCCCTAAAATTGTACCTTTTCATATCGTCGGAGTTATAGCGATAAATACCATCCTGTGCAAAATATCTTCCCGACACATAATAACTTGCCACATCGCTTCCGCCATTAATACTCAGTTTGTGATCAGTCCCCTGGGTCCAGTCTTTGTAGAGTAGCTGATTCCAGTCAGTATTTCCAAAATACTCGTATTCTCCGTCACTGTTTACCCTCACGCGGGGAAGCTCCGGATTATCATTTCTCCTTTTCAATTCTTCGTACCACGAACGGGTAAAAGGAAAAACGTTATTAATGGAAGTTGGATCAGAAGCAGAATAGTCATTATAGCCATAATAAGCATTTAAAAACGAGGTCGTCCACTCATATCCATTTGTTACAAATGAAGGCTCTACCGTTCTTGTCAGGAAAGATGCACTGCCATCGTAGTTCACTTTTAGCACTCCCTTGTTTGCTTTTTTGGTCGTTATAAGAACAACCCCAAACGTACCCCGCGCTCCGTAAACAGCTGCAGAGGATGCATCTTTTAGTACCGATACACTTTCAACATCCTGAGGGTTCAATGTACTTGGGTCTCCTTCAACGCCATCAATCAAAATCAAAGCACTACCACCAGCTCCGATCGAAGTCTCCCCCCGAATATTGTAACTCGTTTCCCTGTTGGGCTTTCCGTCTCTCATCGTAATATTAAGGTTCGGAATCTGCCCTTGCAAACTACGGGTTATACTCGGTGTTGAACGATTTTCCAAAGCTTCTGAAGTAATCTGATCAACCGCACCAATCAAATCCCTTTTTTTGGCTGTACCATAACCAATTACAACTACCTCATCGATATCAGACAATGCACTTTCAAGTGTCACGTTAAGCGAGGAACGACCAGCTACATCAATCGTAACTGTTTTATAACCGATATACGAAAAAGACAACTTTGAATTTTTATCAGGAACCTGAATACTATATTTTCCCTCCAAATCGGTAACCGCACCAATGCTGGTGCCTACAATCTGAATAGATGCCCCCACAAGAGGTTCTCCCTTATCATCCGCAACAACACCTGATACTGTTAGGTTTTGCTGAGCTACAGCCGTCGACGGATCAGAATATCCATTCTCTTCGGCACGGAGCGTCAAACTCCCTGTCAGTAAGATGAAGATAGCTGAACCAACTATTATATTATTTATTTTACTCACTAATTTCATGATGTTAAAAAATAGAATTTATTGATACTACTTATCTACAAACACTGTACAGTCTGCTGAATTCTCAATATCGGCAGTAGATGCCCCCGGGTAATCTTTCATGTTGAACAAGAAAACGGTTCCACTTCTTGGGGTAAGCCATTCAGTTGATGTAACCTTTCCACCAAGCTTAATAAAAGTACCTACATCCTGAGCGCCAACCGGGAACAAGTAAGTATTCGTACCCTCGCCAAATAAAGCCTGTTGTTCACCGGTGTCTGAGTTTGTCCGACTATAAACATCATTGTCGGGCATTTGGTAAGCCTGATAAGTAACAGACGTTCCAAAGAAAATCGCATCAGTTGGAACTGTATTTTCATCCACATTTATTCCTTTGAAAACAGCGATTCCATCCGGAGCACTTTTCGTAACCGAAGATTGTGATTTTCCACTGCCATTGCCCAAAAGCCCGCTTCCACTTTTCGCAGCGCCGTTACCATTTCCTCCGGCCTGAGCAGCATAATCAACTCCCCAGAAAATACCCGGATCTAACTGAGGACTAACCGTTAACTGATAGTAGCTACAAATAGCACGCGCACTACCTCCTACATAGAAATACTGCCCTTTACTCACCGAGCCAGTTGTCAGGTTTATCTGGTACACTTTTTTACTTGCTTCATCATACAAGCCTTCAGCCCATCCGTATTCAGTTGGCGATGTAGTATTGGTAAATACCACACTGTAATTAGTTTCAGCAAAATTAATGTCTTTTAAAGCCATAAGCTGTACATATTCATACTGTCCCGGATGAACAAGACCATCTCCTGAAACCGCACCGGTTACCGGACTATCCGATCCTCTCGGGTCATGCACAAAACCAGTAATAACAATGTCTGAATTATGATAGATCTTCTGAATCAGGAAGGTTTCCGAATTGCTTTCGCCTGCTCCTACAGTTGAAACTGCCTGGGCAAAAACCGAGATATTATTATCGTCGTAAACATATACATTATAGGTTCCGGCAACTGTTTTCGCAAACGCGACTTTTCCCTCAGCATCGGAAAGCCCCTCTTTTAATGAAACAGGATCACCTCCGTCCATCGTTAACAATTCCACTTTACGGCCAACAATCGGTTTATCTTTATTATCAACCAACATTACGGTGAAAGTGTAATTGTCGACAAAAACATCGAGCGCCCATTCAACATTATTCGAGGCATTATCACTGGTAACAACTATTTCTGTTGCCCCCAGCTCCTCTCCATTTTCTCTAAACGCTTTCAGAATATAATCTCTTGGCTCCAGGCTTTGAAGACTAGCTTTGCCAAGAACCGACGTAAATGTAGAATCAACTACGAAATCAGGCTTATTATCAGAATAATAAACCTTTACCCACACATTCGACAACGGAATTCCTTCCGCATTTGTCAAAGACAAGCTGCAATTATTGATTTCCGGAATTGCCGGATCATCAAAATTATCGCAAGCATAATACAGCAAGGCTGTAGCTAATAGAATTAACATAAATGCTCTCTTCATAAAAGTTCAGATTTAATTTTTATTAGTCAATAGAATACCTGGATGCTGTTTCCCGAACAACATCCCTACTTAGTCGACGTTAATCTCTAATACTTATTCGCCTGGGAAGTCTATATTTTTTTATCTACCGGTATACAATCCAATAATCGCTTACTTAAGCAACCCAAACACTTCAGTCGGAAAATCTGATTCCACAATATCAGGATTGGCTTTTAACGATTCCATATACGCCTGCTTGCGCTCTTCGGCTGTTTTCAGTTTATCATGAGTTGGAGAATACGAAACCATGCAACGAATTCCTTTTGCACGCAACTTTTCTACAATTTCGTTATTGGACTCATCAATTGTACGCCCCACATAAGCAATCATATTACTTGCCGGAACACCCGAAGCCATCATGTCTTCAAACTCTTTTTCATTTCGGGAAAAAGCAGAAAACATGATTGTGGGGAAACGATCGTAGTAAAACCTTGCCTGCTCGCCGTTATGCACCGTTAGCATCACATGAGTTTCGGCACGGTGTTTTTCGATCAACTCCGCAATCATTTCCAAAGGCACATCTTTTTTATCCAGGTTAACAACCGTTTTTCCCTTACTCCACACAATCACCTCCTCCAGGGTCGGGATGCGGCAGTCAGTAACATTGCCTTCACTATCTTTTAAACGGACATCCTGCAATTCCTCCCAGGTGTAGTCTGCCAGCCGGCCTGTTGCATTTGTCGTGCGGTCCAGCGTAACGTCATGCATCAAAACAATAACGCTGTCTTTTGTCAGTCGGGGATCAATTTCAAAAAATGCAGGCATGTGCTCCAATACATTCTGAAAGCCCTCAATACTGTTTTCAGGGAAATGTTTTTCGCGCCCTCCACGATGCCCGCTCACAATAATTGAACCGCCTTCTTTGTAGCGGAAAAACTCCTGGATCTCTTTTGCCGATTTGAACTCAAGATAATTGTGCTTAACCGGACGCTCTGTAGCTGAACATCCCGCCAGCAACAAAATGCTCACAACAAACATCTTTGAAAGAAAAGCTTTACTGTTTACTATTTTCATTTCTGATTACTTTTTTTGGTTTCAAGTTGCAATAATAGTTTCGATTCATTACACTTCCATTAAAACTGGAATAAAAAAAGCTTAAATAAGATAACATTTTGCGAGCTGGTTAAATACAGCAACCTGCTCACGGGCCCATTCATTGTTTTTACCCAATTCTTTCGCCAGAATTGAAGCAACACGGGGAGCCATCTCTATGGCAGCACGCGCATCCAAAAACAATGCTCTCACGCGCCGCGCCAACACATCTTCCACCGTTTGTGCCATCTCTTCCCTCACTGCCCACAACACATGCGAAACCCGGAAACTGTATTCAGGGTGCAATAATTCTTTATTGGCAGCATCATTCTGCTCCAGCTGGCGCAGCTTTTCCCGGTCGCTTCCGTAAACGTAATCCCAGCCACTCTCCGGCTCCTGAACCGCATAACCATGCAGTTTCATATTGGCCGTAACACACTTGCGCCGCGAAAGCCCACCGATGCCAATCGCGCGATCAACCACTTCTTCGGCCATTTCGCGATAGGTGGTCCATTTCCCTCCGGTGATGGTCAAAAGACCTGAATCAGCCTGGTAAATCTTATGACTTCGGGAGATTTCTTTCGTTTTCTGACCATCTCCGTTTGTAGGAGCTGCCAACGGACGAAGACCGGCAAAAACAGAGAGCACATCGGAGCGCGTTGGCTGTTTGGCCAGGTACTGCCCTGCCTGATCCAGAATAAAATCAACTTCTTCCTCCAACGCACAGGGTTCCAGCGATGCCTCGTTCAAAGGAGTATCCGTCGTTCCCAACACCACTTTGTCGTGCCACGGAACGCCAAACAACACTCGTCCGTCCCTTGTTTTCGGGATCATCAGCGCTGAATCGCCTCCCAGAAACTTTCGGTCAACAACCAGGTGAACTCCCTGACTCGGACGTACTTTCTTATTCGCCTGACGGCTGTCCATACCCATCACATCGTCAATAAAAACACCCGTAGCATTGACTACCACCCGGCTGTTGACCGTAAATTCATCGTCACTCAGCAAATCCACTGCACGAACGCCACAAACCCGGCCACTTCGGTCTTTTTCCAACCCGTTAACACGAGCATAATTCAGACAAACACCTCCATGATCAAAAGCTGTCTGCGCCAAAGTGATGGCCATCCGCGAATCGTCAAACTGGCCGTCATGATAAACTACGCCGCCCATCAATCCGTCCTGTTTCAATCCCGGGATTTCTTTTTTTATGCGTGAGCTTGAAAGCGGCAGAGAACGCCCCAACCCCAGCTTTCCGGCCAGCAAATCGTAACAGGTCAGACCAACCGTATAAAACGAGCGCTCCCACCACTTGTAGTTACCAATAATAAAACGCATGTCGCGAACCAGGTGAGGCGCATTGCGGCGCATACGACCGCGCTCCCGCAGGGCTTCAATCACCATACGAACATCGCCCTGCGCAAGATAGCGCACTCCGCCATGAACAAGCTTCGTACTTCGGCTTGATGTGCCTTTTGAAAAATCATCCTGCTCAAGCAATACAACACGATATCCACGCGCGGCTGCATCAACTGCTATCCCCAAACCGGTAGCTCCCCCACCGATCACCAAAATATCACTCTCATACTTTCCGGAACCAATCTTTTCGGCTAAGCCCTCTCTTTTCATGCTCACTGTATTTTTTCAAGTAAAATATCCCAAAACGAAACAAAATATATCTTTATTTTTCCTTTTCTTTCTTTTATTGCTCAAAAACAAAACAAACATACACAAAAGGAATAATAAAGAATATAATTTATTCTATTTTTTTCTTCTTTTTCTATTTTAATTTAATTTACAACACAAATCGAAACACCCCATTTACTCAAAACAAACAAATAACAACCCCTTATTTGAAAACAGAAAAAGAAAGCAGGATATTGGTTTATTGATAAAACATCTCCACTTAAAAATGATTTATAGAGAAAACAACTGTGAGGAAACAACAGAATGCAATATTTCAGGTTTGACTTTTCCTGATGAAATCCGTAATTTACGTCGAATAAACACGAACTTATCCGTTTTTACACATGACCATTAAATCAATCAATGCAGCTTTTATTGAACAGGAGCTTCAATGGTTTCAAGACCTTATAATGCTGCGGGGAAAAATAACGTTTGAACGATCGGCAAACGAAACGGCCATTGCAAATCTCCCCTTACCATCAGCCGAAAAACACATGTGCCCCTATACCGACCTGATAAAAAAACATGGCATGAGGATGGAAGAAAGGCTGATTCTTGTTTTGGCATTAATTCCACACATAAAACCATCGTTGCTCGACTTGCTGCATATGAAAAACGAGTTATACGACATTCCTTTTACCGAGTTTGGCGGGGTACGAAACGAAAACTTTAAAGGATATCTGCCGACAGGTGAAACAGCACTTTTCTTATTGGCAGGACACGATTTGGGAAAGCGGTTCGATCTGCTTCATTTATTAGACAAAGAACATTACCTGAGAAAGCACGGCATTATTAACCTCGAAAAAAGATCGAGCAATGCTCCGATGGCTTCCGGCCTTTTGTCTGTTACACCCGAGTATTTGTATTATTGTACCACCGGTGAAAAATACAAGCCGGATTTTAATGCCGATTTTCCGGCCAAAAGGATTACCACCAGCCAGGAATGGAGTGATCTTGTTTTGCCGGGAAACTTATTGCAAGGCTTGGAAGAAATAAAAGATTACATCGAACACGGCAAAGACCTGAAAAACAATTTCAGTTTTGGCAAAAAGATCAAACCGGGGTTCAAAGTTTTGTTCACGGGTCCTCCGGGAACAGGAAAAACACTGACAGCCAGCCTGCTTGGAAAACAATTCAACATGGACGTTTACAAAGTAGACTTGTCAATGGTAGTGTCAAAATATGTCGGCGAAACAGAAAAAAACCTTTCCCGCATTTTTGACCTGGCAGAATCGAAAGACTGGATCCTGTTTTTTGATGAAGCCGATGCTTTGTTTGGCAAACGAAGCAATACTTCTGATTCCCACGACAGATACGCCAACCAAGAAGTTTCATTTCTACTTCAGCGCATGGAAGATTACGACGGCTTGGTTATTCTTTGCTCCAACTTCAAAAAGAACATCGATGAAGCATTTTTCAGGCGCTTCCAGCTAATTCTGGATTTTGAAATTCCGGATGTTTATCTCCGTCACCAGCTCTGGGAAAAGTCAACCACCTCTGATTTTGCCTACGATAAAGACATCAATATCGATAATTTAGCTGAACAGCATGAGCTAAGTGCCGCATCCATTATTAACGTGTTACATTATTGTATTCTGAAATGCATGCGCAGAAAAGACAAACTCATTCGCTGGCAAGACATACAGGCGGGTTTAAAAATGGAAAAAATGAAAGAAGGCAAAAGCATTGTTTAGTTCTTTCGGACATCAGGAATCTGCATTGCTCATGTAATACTCCACTACAATATCTTGTTTGTCATCGTTTTTTTCTCCTGGCAAAGTGGAGCTTTTCTCTTCCAAGGCTTTTAAGCGGGCTTCCAACTCCAACAGCTTTTTCTGAAATTCCTGTTGGTTGTCCTGTCCTTTATCTATACTGGTTTCAAGAGCAACAATTTCATCCTGAATTTCTTTAAACCGTACATTTAGCCTATTTAACATAATTTCCAATTCTTTCCACTTAAAAGAATAGTTGATCACAGCTTTAAGCCGAAGCCAAAACACCGTCGCGACAACTATTGTTACAAGCACTGAGATTATCAATACCAATAACACATCTGTAGTAAAAAAAGCAAGCGTCGTCATTGTAATCAGGTATTGAACATTTATCAAATATATAATCAGCATTTCTCTTAAAAAGCGGTATGTAAGTTAACCCATAAAATGATCAAAAGCAAAACAGATACATAATGCTAATTAAAAAAGATAATTATATCCTCATATAGGTTTTAATATATATTTTCTGTAACTTACTTCAACTTATTGAAAAGTAGAACCGAGTCACGCTCGACTACACTTAATTGACAATCAAGACAATAGACCATTAAATCAATCCATTTCTTGATTCTCACAACATTTGGGCATTAATCCTTGTGGAACATGATAGATGTTACGCTAACGTATATTAGAGACCTGTTGAATGAACATTTTAGGAATGAATTCTCCATCTCGGAAAACAAAGTGGTTCTTTCGAACATTGTTAAACCGGATGGTTCCGAGGCTCAAAATGTAAGCGGGAAAATCGTTTTTTTTCTCGTGGGGCTGGAAGAAGAATCTACCCTAAAAAACAGCATTAACCGCAACCAACATTCCGGCGGAGGAGCCTACGCATACCGAAGCTCCTCTTTACCTGTTAACCTGAGATTGCTTTTTTGCTCCAACTTCGACAGCAATATTTACATCGAAGGACTAAGCTATTTGTCTGCCCTTGTCAGGTTTTTTCATGCCAACAAACGCATTCCTCTCGATATTCCCAACTCTAACAGTCCCAAATACATCAGTTTTGAGCTGTGTAGCCTGGGTTACGACGAACTTAGCCACCTGTGGTCGGCAATTGGCAGCAAACTTATGCCATCGGTTTTATACAAAGCCGGAGTTGTGATGCACGATGATATCTCGATTCAGAAAATTACGCCGGCAGTCAGCAAGCCCGAAACAGCTAATTGAACAGGTCATGAAACAAAGCTTTACACACATACTCACCGTTCAATTTGACCACAGTTACTTTCATGACAATAAGTTTAAACCCATTCAAATAAGCTACGACGCCCCAACCAGCCAATTACTCAAGAACTACGAAATCATCATCAAACCATTTCCGGGAGGATTTCACCTGCTGACAACCGATCCGGACCTGCTACAATCAGATAAAGAATCTGCATCACTCAAATTCAGGTTTACTTGTAGCGACGCGTATTTTATAAATTACTCTGACCTACCCCGGTTCGACCTGAGAAACCATCTTTTCTACTTTAACAACCTCGCTCCCCGCCCCGAAACTCCCGATACATTGTTTTTACACGCTGAAAAATATGTATCCGTAAACGACATTGTTGCGATTGCCTCCCAAACCATCCAAACGAAGGAAAAGGAAGGAGAAGTTAATTTTAAAGATGCCAGGGGAACACCAATAGCTCCCTGGAAATCCAACCAATCTCCGTCAGGAACAGCCTACCAGTTTGCTGATTTACCGGAAGGAATTATCAATGTACAACTCAAGCCAAGTGAAGCACATAAGATTTATTACACCGGCGAAGCAATGTGGAAAAAGCCGTTGGGGATACTCGAAATCTTTCCGGACGAGCTACACAGGCATTTTACGGAAAACGGAAAGATCAATTATAGCATCAAATTTAACAACCGATCCACGGTTTGGAAATACTTCATCGTAAACCCGGTTTACCAGAAGTTTCAAAACCTCGCCATCATCAATAAAAAGAAAGAACAGGTTTTTAACGACCCGCAAAAACAAACCGTACACGAAAATACCGAAGCCTGGGTGTTTGAATCGAAAGAAAAACTTCCTATTGCCGAACTTCTGGACGACTCATTCCAGCTTATAGAGGCAGAAGAACCAACACTGAAAAAAGGACGGATTGTGATCAAAAGACTACGCAACGCAAGCCCCGACTTTATATACAACGACGAAAAGCAATTGACTGAAATTCAATATTCTCATATTTATATATAAACCATTAAAGTAGTAAGATTATGGCACAAAAATTAATGACTCCGGGAGTTTACATTGAAGAAATCAATGCGTTTCCCGGTTCTGTCGTTGAAGTAGCGACAGCCATTCCTGCATTTATTGGGTATACACAGAAAGCCTCCAGAAATGGAAAGTCTATCTCAAAGATGCCCACCAGGATTACTTCATTATCAGAATACAGGCAGTGGTTCGGCGGCCCCGCTGAGACACTATTCGAGCTTGCTGATGTAGGTGAAGGAGAACTGGCAATGCACGAGATCACGATTGGCGACAATACCAAAGAGATCAAACAAACCAAAGGTGAAGGTTTGTACTTGTACCGGGCCATGCAGTTGTTTTTCGACAACGGCGGCGGAGCCTGCTATGTGGTTTCGGTAGGCACCTACAAAACCATGCAGGATGTAAAAAAAGAAGAACTGGTAGAGGGAATCGACACTTTGCTAAAAGAACAGGAACCAACCATGGTGCTTGTTCCCGACGCCATTAAACTAGGTGACGAAAGCTACGACGTATACAAAAAGGCTTTGGCTCACTGCTCGAAAATGCAAAGCCGCGTAGCCATTGTTGATCTTTGGGACGGATACAGCACCCGCGTTAATACCGACAACGTTGATATCATCGACAAATTCAGGGAAAAAATTGGTACCGAAAACTTAAGTTATGCGGCCGCTTATTATCCCTGGATGAATACCAGTATCGTACAGAAAGGAGAGATCGATTTCCAGATATTGGATCCGAAAGTTGAATTGGGTACCGTTTTAACTGAAAAAGCAGCGAAACCTCTTATCAACGATTTCCCAAAAGATGAAGATGGCTTCAAAAACGCACTCATCAAAGAACGACCGGATGAATTGGCAGCTGCGTTAACTGCTGACAATCCAACAGATTTAGCTACAGTTGTGGAAGAAGGAAAACTAAAGGAAGGTATTACTGCTGAAACCTTAAACGGCTTGGGAGCATTGCCCGAAACAGAAGCTTTGCTTGAAAAGTTCGTTGAGAACAAAAAGCGAAATTTCCATCTTGGGTTGATTGCAACCAGCCCAACTTATTCCGACTTGCTGGACGAAATCAGGGCAGTCATGAACATTTTGCCGCCATCTTCGGCACTGGCCGGTATCTACACCGCCGTTGACAACAGCCGCGGAGTTTGGAAATCGCCCGCCAATATAAGTCTGAACAGCGTGGTAAAACCGACGGTTAACATTACCCACGATGAACAGGAAAACCTGAACGTAGACGCAATTTCCGGAAAATCGATCAATGCAATACGCACATTCCCGGGAATAGGGACACTGGTTTGGGGAGCACGTACACTCGATGGAAACAGCCTCGACTGGAAATACATTAACGTTCGCAGAACCATGATCATGCTTGAACAGTCGATCAAACTTGCGCTTCGTTCGTATGTATTCGAACCCAACGACGCCAACACCTGGATCACCGTAAAAAGTATGATCGTTAACTTTTTAACCGAAAAGTGGAAGCAAGGTGCATTGGCCGGAGCCTCTCCCGATGATGCCTTTGAAGTACAGGTGGGTCTGGGTTCAACCATGACCGCACTGGATATCCTGGAAGGAAAAATGCTGATCACAGTAAAACTGGCCATCGTACGACCCGCCGAATTTATTGTGGTGACATTCGAACAGCAAATGCAAAAATCATAATCAGAAATAATCATAAAAATAGAAGATCATGGCAGGAGAAGCACAAGACAAGAACTGGCCCTTACCAAAGTTTTATTTTATGGTAGACTGGGGAAGCACCACCAACATTCCCTTTCAGGAAGTAAGCGGATTGGATGTGGAAGCTCAACCTCTTACCTACCGGCATGGCAACAGTCCCGTATTTTCGGAAATAAACATGCCGGGAATGGTTAAGAACAGCAATATAACCATGAAAAAAGGAGTGTTTGCCAAAGACAACAGTTTCTTCGACTGGTACAATAAAATAAAAATGAATACCATCGAACGCATGAACGTTGTTATCAAACTACTCGACGAAAGTGGTAACCCGACGATGACATGGACACTTACCAATGCCTGGCCAACCAAGATCAGTTCCACTGATTTGAAATCGGAAGCCAACGAGGTAGCCATTGAAAGCATCGAGATTATGCACGAAGGACTCACTATTTCAAACGGATAACTCTATGGGTAGCGACAGCTTTTTTCAGACCGATTATGCCCCACCAACAGCATTCTACTTTTCAGTAAAATTCGATGGATTTTCGGAAATGGATGCCAGTTTTCAGGAAGTTTCCGGTTTGAAAGTAACCTTAGATACCATTCCAAAGAAGGAAGGTGGTGACAATCATTTTGTTCACCACCTTCCTGTTCAGCCAAAGTACGAAAACTTGGTGCTAAAAAGATGCCTGCTGGCAAATTCCGGTTTGGATGACTGGTGCAGAAAAGCCATTGAGGATTTCAAATTCTCGCCCAAGGATATAACATTATCTCTATTGGGAAGCGATGGAACGCCGCTGGCATCGTGGAGAATTATGAGGGCCTACCCCATTTCGTGGGAACTCGGAACCTTAAACAGTACTAGCAATCAACTTGCTATCGAGTCCATTACGCTGAAATACAGACAGTTTAAAAAATACGCCTGATGACATTAATTGTAAAAGAACTGGTTATCCGGGGGGTTGTTACCGACAACCATTCGCAACTGCTTGATTCGTCGATTGAAAAAGATTTGATTAACCGACAATTGGAGAAGTTTCGGAAAGAACTGGAAAGAGAGTGCACAACCAAAGTATTGGAAAAACTTGAACGTAAATTGATTCGCTGACCATGGGGGAAATGACCAAACTGAAAATACTCGCTTACACCGATCCGGATTTTTCCAGCCAGGTGGGCGAGTTCGACGCACCGGTTAACCCGGAATCCTTTCAGACCAAAAACGAGCAAGAGTTTTGCACCCGGGATACAACCGATGGCTCGAGTGCAAAAACAGCACGTTTCAAAGGAACCGGTAACAGCTATTTTGAACTTGTTTTATTCTTTGACGGAACGGGAGTCATCAACGAAGACGATGTAAGCCAGAAAATTGATGAAGTTAAAAAGCTGGTTTATACTTACAACGGCACCATCCACGAGCCAAATTACATTAAAATTTTGTGGGGCACACAATCTCTTTTCCAGGGAAGGCTTCAAAACTGGAACGTGAATTATACCATGCTGGATACCGACGGAACACCGCTTCGTGCAGAGGTTACCATCGTTCTCCTGGCTTCGGTCAGTGCCAAGAAAAAGGCACTCGAAGAACAAAAGAATTCGTCTGACCTCACCCACGTCAGGACAGTTATGGCCGGTGACAGCCTTCCGCTAATGTGTTACCGCATATATGGTGACAGCAGTTATTACATCAAGGTAGCGCGTTACAATAACTTGACTGACTTTCGCTCGGTTAAACCAGGCCAAACGATTGTTTTTCCACCGGTAAACTAAACACTATGCCACAATTACAGCCAGTAGATGGCCCAATGACTTTTGAAATCCTGGTGAACGGGAGTCCCCTGAAAGATACAATCGAGATCGGGGAATTTTCGATTATGCAGGAAGTAAACCGTATCAGTTTTGCATCAGTGGAATTGATTGACGGTGCAGCCATTGGCGTTTCAGAAGATGGCTTCAGCAACAGTGAAGGAGATGATTTTATTCCGGGGAATGAAATAGAAATTAAGGTCGGTTACAGCAGCGACAACACAACTGTATTTAAGGGCATCATTATTTCTCAAAGCTTGTCGGTTAAAAACAGTTGCTCGCAACTACGAATTGATTGCAAGGACAAAGCGGTTAAAATGACCCGGGTTAGATCGAATGCCATTTTCACCCAAAAGAAAGATTCGGATGCAATCACCAGTATTATTGGCAACTATGGCTTAAGCAGCACGGTGGATGCCACCGATCTTGAACATCCGCTGTTAATTCAGTACAATGCCACCGACTGGGATTTTGTGGTTACCCGCGCCGAAGCCAATAACCTGATGGTGCTGGCCAACCAAAACGAGGTGAAGGTGAAGAAAGTTGATTTTAGCGTGTCGCCGGTGGTCACACTAAATGCCTCGGAGGTAATTATTGATATCGATCTGAAACTCGACAGCGAATATATTGCCGGCAATTACGACATTGACACATGGGACAATTCTCAACAACAAACAGTCAGCTCGAGTAGTGCTGTTTCTGCCGGTACCTCACAAGGAAACCTCACGACCCAAAAACTATCCGAAGCTTGTCACACCAAAAACAACGCCCACTTTTCATCGGCTTTTATTACGAAAACAGAAAGCGATGCATGGGGCCTGGCCATGGGAAGTAAAGCGGCCCTGAGTAAAATCAGGGGAAACATCAACATACAGGGAAGCAGCCAGATCATTCCCGGAGATATTATTGAGCTCAGTGAATTCAGCAGCCGGTTTAACGGGAATGCTTTTGTTTCGGGAGTTACACACACCATTTCGGAAGGTAGCTGGACAACCAAACTTCAGATCGGGTTATCCCCCGAATGGCATGCTTCGCTTCCCGACGTGCAGGAATTACCTGCATCGGGACTTTTACCTGCGGTAAACGGGACACAAATTGGCACCGTAAAACAGATTCACGAAGATACCGAAGGAAACTACCGCGTATTGGTCAACCTCCCTGTTTTTTCGGGTACTGATATGGATAACGGCCTATGGGCACGGCTTGCTTTCCCGTATGCAAGCAACCAGGCCGGGTTCTTTTTTTTCCCTGAAATAGGCGACGAGGTATTGGTTAACTTTATCAACAACGATCCGCGCTTCCCGGTAATATCAGGGTCAGTTTACAGCCAAAAGAATACGCCCGTTTATGACCCCGATCAGGAAAATCAGTTCAAGTCGATCTATTCAAAAAAGAAGATATTGATTGAGTTTGACGATGTAGACACCATACTTACGTTACAGACTCCTGCCGGCAATACCATTCAGATGAGTGAAAAAGACAAGTTGATCAGTTTGGTCGACCAAAACGGGAATTCACTAAAAATGAATGACTCGGGGATCACAATAAACAGCTCCAAAGACATCAGTATTACCGCCGGCGGAAATTTAAATCTCTCCGGCTCCTCAGGAGTTTCCATCAAATCGGACGCTGATGTAAAAGCGGATGGTATGAATGTTCAACTGACAGCCCAGGTAGGTTTTACAGGAAAAGGAAGTGGAACAGCCGAGGTTTCGGCTTCAGGACAAACCACCATAAAAGGTGCAATGGTAATGATCAACTAAAAAATTAGAATTATGGGAATGGCAGCCAGATTAACAGATATGCACACCTGTCCGATGCAAACACCGGGTGTGCCGCCGATACCTCATGTTGGCGGACCGGTAATAGGCCCGGGAATGCCCACCGTACTAATTGGCGGAATGCCGGCCGCAGTTATGGGAGACAGCTGCGTTTGCGTAGGACCGCCCGATTCCATCGTTAAGGGATCGGGAACTGTGATGATCGGCGGAAAACCGGCAGCAAGAATGGGCGACACTACCGCTCACGGAGGAAGCATTGTTTTGGGATGTCCAACGGTGATGATAGGAGGATAAAACATGGCAAAACACAATTCATTTTTAGGCAGAGGATGGGCTTTTCCCCCTTCGTTCAACTACGAAATGGGGACCACCGTTACTGCTGAAGACGAAGACGACATCCGGCAAAGTATTCATATAATACTGGGCACAATTCCGGGAGAAAGAATCATGTTCCCGGCTTTTGGCTGCCCGGTGCGGAAATTTGTGTTCGAAAGCAACGACCCCACGCGAAAAACCATGTTACGTGATGCGGTTTACGACGCCCTGCTCTTCAACGAACCTCGCATTAAAATTGAAAACATTGAAATAAAAGACGACACTTTTGAAAACGGGATCCTCAACATACACATTCTCTATACAGTGATCATCACCAACACGCGCAGCAATATTGTCTATCCCTTTTATTTCAAGGAAGGAACCATGCTCTAAAAAACGAATGGCAGTACTATGAACAAAGGCTCATCACAAGATAAAAGAATTCAGCAGGCGCTAAGCAACTCCTACCTCTCAATCGACGGGAGATCAGTTCTTGAAAAACTGATTCAAACCCTGGAGTTTGCCGGACACCTTCCGTTTGTTGATACCGACAATAAAATTGTGGGCAACTGGAAGACCTTTTTGATGCGGGATCCTCTTTTTGTGATTGCCTCCATTGTAAAAATTGATCTTGGTGAGTTTAAAAACCTGGCAAAAGAAAACGAATTCGTCCACGACCAAGGCGACCAAAACAAAAGGCTTACCGAAGCCAGCCGTAAAATGCGCGACCTGGTTATTCGCTGGCTGCGAAGCCTGAAAAATTCGAGATACAGCGGGGCCTTGCTTTCCGAGCTGGAAAACATTTACTCATCTGTTATTCATTTTGAAGAGGAATCGTCGGCTAAACATTCCGAAACAATCAGCGAACACTTCGAAAATCTTTACGGGCATCTTCTTTTCCTGCAGGAAAAAGCAGAAGATTATTTCAAAGCAGAGCTGGAACACGCCGAACATCAGCCTCACATTGCACTCTTACTGACCTTTTTCAGGTTAACCGAATTTGCCCAGACCGATATGAATGCCTTGATCCAGGAGCATCTTGACTTTTATTACAAAAAGATTTTACAACAGTCGCCACGAAATCAAACGAACAGCAAGGCAATTCTGGGGCTAAAACTTCAGCAGGGCATCGAATTCAAAGATATTCCGGAAAACGAGGTGTTTAACCTTACTTTTCCGAACCGCCCCACGTACCCGTTCAAGACCGTTTCAGCAAGCCGGTTCACCCAAACAGAGATAACCGAAATTAAAACACTGTTTAAAAGCGACTACCATCCTTTTGGACAATCGGACGACAAAAACAACTTCTCCATCAACCTGTTGTACCAGAACGATATTCGATCGAGCGGAAAGAACACCGCCGAAAAAGACAATGTTCTGCCAGCCACTTTTGGCGAAGAAAAAACAATGTTGAACGAAGCTGTTGTTCCCAGTAAAATCGGTATCCTGTTTTCCTCTCCCGCCCTGATTCTTGAGAAAGGAAACCAGACAATCGATCTAAGCCTGAAGTTTACCTCCGAATCGTGGCAGGAGTCAAGATCACTCTTCGACGGATTAGTTTACGATGAGATTATTGAGACGCAAGACAAAGCAGAATCGGTTAAATTCAGAGACAAAATTGTCTCCCAGTTCTTTGCCGAAGCTTTTCAACTTCTTATTACTTCGCACGAAGGGTGGGTCGAACCCGAGCATGTAAAAGTACAAATCAACCGAGAGAAACATTCACTGATCATCACCATTCCATTTACGGATCAGGAGCAAACTCTGGTCCCCTTTACTCCTGAAATTCATGACGGCGACTATGACACACTTTGGCCTTGCATCAAGGTAATGCTCAACAACAATGCACGCTATCACCCCTACCGGATTTTGAGCCAGATGGTAATGGAAGAAGTTATGCTGGAAACCGAAGTGGCAGAAGTAAGCGACCTTATGTTGTCCACGTCTTTGGGGAATCTTGATAACTCCATTCCTTTTGCCCCCTTTGGAACAGCTCCGGTTTTGGGGAGCTATCTGAAAATACAAAATCCCCTGGTTTTGCAACAAAACCTATGCGAGTTGGACATAAAAATCAATTGGCTGGGGCTTCCACGCATGAAAGGAGGTTTCTCTTCTTATTACCGTGGTTACCCGCTGGATGTTTCCAACGATGGATTCCGCTTCAAAATAAAACAAAGCAGCCAAAGCAACGATCGCTCAGGCATAAAGATGCAGGAAGAAAAGCTATTCAACACGAAGGATAACTATCTCGAGCCGTCCACCGAAATAAACGTTGGCCTTGGTAATCTGAACTTCGACCAGCAAATCAATCCTTTGGGAAATAAAAAGTTGCCATCGTTATTGCTGGAACTTTCGGGCCCCGACTTTGCTTTCGGGCACCAGCAATTCCCCGAAATATATGCCAATGCAGCCCTTAACCGAAGCCGCTTCAAACGAAATACCGACCCGCTGCCCAGCCAGCCTTTCACACCCATGATTGAAAAACTGACGCTCCGGTACAAAAACGTGGCGAGGGAAATCATGCACCGCAAGCTGGACAATAAATCAGCCGACATTAAAGTGGTTCATATCCATCCCTTTGGGAAAGTCCAGGTTTTTCCGGGGCCGGTAAAATCACAATCCTATTTTTTACCGCAAATAACCAGCAAGGGAAGCTTATTGCTTGGTTTGGAAAAGGTCACTCCCAACGAAATACTCAACCTGGGATTCGACCTTCAACCGGCCGTTTACAGCCACACGGTAATAAAACCGCCAACCGTAGAATGGCACTACCTGAGCAATAACGAGTGGATATCCATGCACAATGACATTCTGGAAGACAGCACACAAGGCCTGCTAAAGTCAGGAATCATCCGGCTAAAGTTACCGGGGATCATTCAAACCGACAACCCGAGGATGCTCAAAGGAAAATTCTGGCTGAAAGCATCGTATAAAAAATCGCCCGATAACAACTCCAGAATACGACATGTATTCTCTCAGGCACTTCAGGTTGTATCATCTGAAAACCCGGAGCATGACAATACAGCAGACGTAAAGCAACAAAAGCATCAGAAAGCCAGTTTTAGCTCCAAACCCGGAATAGCCGAAATCAAAGGTCCCTTTGCATTGGAAACCACCAATAAACAAGACAGCGAAGGCTTGTTTTATGGAAGAACAGGAGAAATGTTACGGCATAAAAACAGGGCCGTAAGCAACTGGGACATCGAGCGGCTGGTACTTGACCGGTTTCCGCAGGTTGAAAAAGTAAGGGCTTACGGGCGCAACACCCATCCCAGGGAACTGGTAAAAGGCAGTAACCTCCAAATTGTACTAATTCCCAAAACCGATTCGGGAACCACCGGCAGTCTGCAAAGCCATAAAATTGATTACAGCACGCTCGTTAATGTGAAACAGTACATCTCGCAATTTTTGTCGCCCTGGGTTAAAGTGGAAGTTTCCAACCCAATTTACGAACTCCTGAAAATAAGATGCACAGTCAAATTCAAGGACCCATTCAAAGCCGGATACCTGAAAACGACGCTTAACAGTGAGTTGGTCAATTACTTGTCTCCAGGTGTCAAAAACGAGCTAGTCGACAAGGGATTCGACGAATCTTTCTCAAAAACAGAATTGATAAACTTTATCGAAAGCCGCCCATACGTGGAGTTTGTTACCGGCTTTTCGGTTTTACAGCTGGTAGAAGTGCAGGGCCGTTATAAAATTATCGACACAGCCATAATTGAAAGAATAAACGACCTGCGGACTATTTCGCCCTATGCCATATTAACCTCGGCACCCGAGCATCAAATTACAGTGATCGGCGACGAAGATGCGCACAAACCTCTAAAATCAGGGATTGGCGACCTGGCAGTTGAGGCAGATTTCGTAATAAGCGACGGCAAAGGAAATTATACATAACGCTTCATGAAGAATCAAAAAAACATAACGGATAGAAAACAACTCAAAAGCTTTTTTACCAAAGGCAGTCTTCCCGATCAGGGAGCCTTTGAAAAGTTAATCGATTCGACCTTTAACAAGGCCGACGACAAGCTGGATATCAATGAGAAAGGGTTGATGATCTATCCTTCCGACAACGGAGAAAATCGCTTACTCAGCTTTTTCCAGGACAAAGATGACCCGGAAGCTACCTGGGGACTTTTTCTTACCCAAAAGGACAGCGGCGGCATTTACATTCACAAAATTTCCGCCTTCAGGGAAGAAAACAAAGACTCTGAAGTTCCCCGGGAACCCGCGTTCTACATCCAGAAAGACTCGCACAACATCGGACTTGGCACTACAACTCCGGTTGAGAGACTTGATGTTAACGGCATTATTTCGTCGGAAGGCAGAGTCGGAAATTACCTGCAAGGCGAGCTAAATGCCGACGGACTTTGGCACAATGTATTTGGAGACAAATTATTAAACGGCGCCAACGCGTTTGAGATCATGGCCTATGTGCAGGGCGAAAAGGGCGAAGGAAAATATTCGCTGATGCATGCCATAGCGGTAAGTACCTACGGAAACTCGAAATCGAAAATTACCACAACTACCGCGCATTATGGGAAATGGTGGAACAAGGTCGCCATTCGCTGGGAATCGCGCCCGTCACAATTAAACGAGGAGCAGGAACAGAAAACAGGACTGGCCCGCCTCTGGCAAATAATTAGTTCCTGGTTCGAACCGCGCGATCCATTTCGCTACTCGCTGCAACTAAAAACAAGGAGTAACTACGGGAACGACAAAAAGATACATTTTAAGGTGAGCGTATTGTGGGACGATCGTTTTTCACCTAAACGAAAGGATGAACAATGAAAACCGGCGACAGTTTTTCAAAAAACGATATTGAAAAAACAAGCCTTAATTTTTCGGGACTAAGGAATAAAGGCATTGAATACCTGCAAGAGTTGGGTGGCGATATCTGGACCGATTACAACCTTCACGACCCGGGACTAACCATCCTTGAACAACTTTGCTACGGCCTTACCGACATTGGCTACCGGACTGCTTACCCGGTGGAAGACCTCCTGGTAAAAAACAAGGATCTCCCGATCGATGCCCGCGCCAATGCTTTTTTCTCCCCTTCCGATATCTTTAGCAGTCACCCGGTAACCAATACCGATTTAAGAAAACTGATCATCGACCGTTTCGATGAAGTACAGAATGTGTGGATCAGCCGGTTAAAAAACGAAGGTTTCCAGGAAGAAATCAGCGGCCTCATTCGGATAGAAGTTCTACCCAAACTGCGTTTTATCCGCAAATTATCAGCCGATCAGCATGCCCGGGAAGATTTTATCAACCGCTTGCAGAAGTTTTTGAACGTTAACCGAAACATGGGTGAATACTTTACCGAGGTATGCCTCCTCCGCCCCCGGCCAATTGAAATCAAATGCAACATCCATCTTCCGGAACAAAGCGACATTGAACAAACGCTTTCCCAGCTTTTTCTGTCGCTTTTTGAATACATATACGTTCCGGTAAGATTTCGCACTCCCGATGAGATGTTGAGCGAAAATCAAACCATCGAAGAAATGTTTGCCGGGCCGCGCCTGATAAAAGGATTTCTTCCGGATGAACCCGCCAAAGAAAGAATCCGCATTCTGGATGTCGACGTTCTTCAAAGGCTATTTTCGAAAGCCGACGGAGTGGAAAAATGCGAGGTTAAAAGCATTATTTGCGAGGATACAGAGTCACAAAAAATGACGATTGATCCCGATCATTTTTTTCATTTACTGAAAGATACCGGCCAGTACGATTCAAATGCCCGTTTTGATTATCTATACAGCCAGCTAAAGGTTTTGATCAACGGGAAAGAAATAAACCTTCTGCACAAAGATGTTATCAATAACCTGCTTTTTGAAAAATGGTCAAAGAAATACCGGGCCTATTCAATGGGCGATCAAAAAGAAAAAATTTTTAACGGAAAGCTAGAAAAGACCTACCGTGACCCGGGAAACTACTACTCCATTCAACGGCATTTCCCATTGATCTACAACATTGGCCCCGAAGGTCTGGCCGACAGCGAGCCGGAAGAGAAAAAAGCAAAAGCCTCACAGTTAAAGGCATTTTTAATGCTTTTCGAACACCATCTTGGCGGCCACTTATCGCAGTTAGCTGATCTCAACCATTTTTTTGACATCGATTTTAGTTCTCCCAACGAACCGGCCTTCAGAAACGAGTGGATCAACTCGGTGCCCAACTGGGCAACTTTATTTCCGAATCATCAACTCCCTGCCAGCCAAACAGAAACGCAAGAAGCGTATCTAAAAAAGAAAAACGCCGTGTACGATCATATGCTTGCCCGCTTTGGAGAAGAGTTAAGCGAAGTGCCCTGGAAAATTTCTGCGCGCCTGCATTTACTGAGAAACGAAAAAGAATACCTGCTAACCGTTATTCGTCACAAATCACTTTTCCTGAGAAACGTGGACCGGCTGGGTTACAACCGCACGAAAGGTGAATTTATCGGTGCGCCTGAAGTGCCCAGGGAAAATGAAATTTCAGGTTTGGAAGAAATTATTTGCCTGAAATCGGGGATTCCCTTGCGCAACAAACCGATCGTTAAAAAGCTGTCGGAGCAACCTGCAACATTGCTCGCTCCCGGCGAACACTACCACAACATTGAACAACTCCATCATAAATACCGTCCTGTTCGCTTGACAGAACTAACGGAATTTTCGGAAAATGAAAACGTCAATCTTTCACCGTCTTTTCTGGGAGGTATTGAAATTAAATCACTTTTCCGTGAAACCGTCAATCCACAGAACTACCGGATCTCCAGAAAAACCAGCGAGGAGCAAAACAACATCCAGGTAATTTTCAGAAAAGAGACAAAAAAATGGGTGCGTTTATACGAAGGTAAAAACGAGGAAGATGCTTTACGTTTTGTGGCGCAGTCGATACACTATTTTACCGAATTAAACCGTCGTGCTGAAGGTTTTTATTTGTTGGACCACATCCTCTTGCTGGACATGTTGGCCGATAGCCAGTTTGGGTTTTCATTCAAAAGTGAATACGCAGAGAACTTTTTCGGAACAGTGGCGGATGAATCCTGGAGCCAAACAGAATCGGAGCGGCTAAACAATTTGCAGGAGTTTTTCCTGTGCGGACCCGATGCGGATAATTACCGCTTTGAAAACAAGCAATGGCTGCTACAAAACAACGACGGCAACATAATTGCGACTTCTGCACCGCTTTCAGATATCGAAAACCCCGACGTTGACCGGCAGGTAGAAAAAGTTAAAAATTACATTCGGTTTTTCAGCTCCCCCGAAGAAAAAAACGGAGCTGAAAGATATGCCGAAATGGAAAAGATCCGTTTAATGGGATCCATCGTCGGAAGAAATTTTGGACAACGCCGGCTGGTTTTTCAACGCAAACTTTCCAACGGGCAAATCATCAACGAAGACTTTTTCGATTTCCAGATAAGTTTTCTGTTTCCCGACTGGCCCGCCAGGTTCCAGGATGGCAGGTTCCGCGATTTCATAAGTGAACTGATCCGCGAACGAATTCCCTCGCACATAAAAAACAACATTTTATGGATCGACCGTAACCAGATGCAAAATTTTGAATCGGTTTATCAAAAATGGGAAGATGCTAAAACCAAGCAAAAGGAGCAATCAGACCAACGCCACCTGTCAAAACTGGCCTTTGACGTTTACAACGAAATACAGACACTAAAAGCAGCCAAATAGAATGGGGAATTCGGAACATATCATCCATAATTCGTCCATTCAGCTGGAATACAAAAACAAAGCAATGGCCATTCGCTGTAACCAGCTGATTGAATCCATTTTTCATTCGCACGTTTTACCGGAAATGGAAGCTGCAGTTTCGGCGAGTATTCCGGCCGGAATTAACATCGAACTTTCGAAACTGGAGATCCACATCGGTGAAATACCCGAAAAAGAACTAAGAAACGTATTGGGGCAACGCATTCGGGCCGAGCTCGAAAAATCACTCAACTTCAGCCAGTTGATTGACTTCAAAGGTAGTTTCAAAAATGGCAGCAAAACAAAGAAGCTGACTTCGGATAATGCCTTGCTGTATGCCCTTGATTTTTTCCTGCAAAACGGATTTTTCCCTTATTCACTGGCCAACAATCCATCCATCAACGATCTTTTGGCCGAACTCGTTGGCTCGCATCCCAAAGAACTGTCCGAAGTTCTGTTAAACCACAAATCCGGCAGAAACAAAATTCTGCGCCTGATTCACCACCTAAGCCCCCAAAACTTAAACAAAGTGGTGGTTCTGCTGGAGCCCGCCAATGCAGTGTGGATTGAAAAACTGGTTCCCAGGCTGCTTGATTTTGCCGAGCATTTAAAGGTCAACCACAGCCAAAAGGAGTTGTACGGCACGCTTATGGCTTCTATTTTTCATTACCTGCGAAACAACCGCAGTCCGGGCTTTTCGCGCCAAAGATTTATTGAATCCGTGCTGAAAGACTGGCTCCGCAAATCGGTTCAATCCTCTTCTTTGACAGTTACCGGCTTGCCGGCCAGTAAGTTTAAGGATCAGGATGAAAGGCTGATCTTCGAAGCTTTTGAGCAGATCAGAAAAAATAAGACGCATTCTTTAGAGGAAGCCAGCAAAACAGGGACAAATACCATTGCGACAGAAAACGAGTTTCGGGAACAAAAACAGTTATCGGTACCGGAGCTGATTCATATTTTACACAACGGAACGTATATAAACCATGATACAAGCTGGCTGCGCGGTCAATTGGTTTCCATCTTGCAAAACCCCGAAAACAACAAAATTCTCGGGACAAAACTGGATGAACGAAGCACACACCTGCTTCTCCGCTTACTGGAAAAAGAGCAGGCCGAAAGTATAACTGGGCTGTTGCATCGCCTTTATCAAAAAACCGTCAAAGATTTTGATACAAAGATCAAATTCAATCATCTCGTATTGAATACGTTGAAATACCTTTCCGAGACCGGGTACCATCCCAAAAAACAGGAAAAATTTGTTGTCCGCCTCCTTTTGCAAACAGATGCAGACCTTCCTGAACTCACAAAGAACAGTTCTTTTCAGGAATTCTTCCGCGACGAAAAATTTAGTTCCATTAAGTGGGCAAAGGCGTTACGCGAAGTAGCTATTTTCCGCGATGATGCAAAAATTCTGTCTTCCGATAAGAGTGAAGCAAGCAACGAGCGGCCTCAATCGAAACAAAAGTCCATCGTCGAGAAGCCGGAAAACTATTTACTGGTTTACTACCGGAAGATTTTGGGAATTTACCTCCAACAAGGGTATTTACCGGAAGGGTTTGAGGCCTTAACACGAAACGACCTCCAACAGGCATTGATGATTTTATGCGAAAAAAACGATGACCTACTGGCGAAGGTGATCCGGTTGAACAAAACTTCAGAAGATGCCAACCTAAACCTGTTTAGCCTGATAGATACCCACACAGCCACTACGCTACAAAGCTACCTAAGTCGTTTCTTTCCAAAGGAAAATAAAGCGTTTACACAGATCATCAGCGAGCTTTCCAAACACTCGGGAGCAAAACAGAATTCCCTTCTTTTAGACCCGGTTTTCCTTGCAAAACTGTTTATTGCGGCAATGGAAGAAAGTAGTGAATCAAAAGATCCGGAGGCCTTCACAATTAAAATTGTACCTGCTTTATTCGCAAAAACAAGCGACAAACAGGCTGAAAAATACCTGATCGATTTGCTAAAAAAGAGCATGATCTACAGTCGTTACGACACATCCCCAATCGAAGGGCCTAAACCTGTTTCAGAAAGAATGAAAAGCTATTTCAATCACCGCTTTGAACTTCTTATCGCACAGCTAAACACATTCATCCAAAAGACTCCTGACAACAAGAAGCTTAGTGAAGAAATGGCAGTTTCAAGCATCGCGTTTCCCTCTCATTTTATTGATTGCCTGCTTCAATATCCGAATCAACTTACAAAGCTGCACCGCTTTTTCAAACTAAACCTGGATGAAAAACTTTGGACGAAAATGGAGGAGCGTATCTGGTCCGATTTCCGGGTAAAAGAATACGTGATGCAATATACAGTCCAGGCTCATTGGGCAGATTCGTTGATGAATAAAACAGATGCTCCAACATCCAATACGGAGAAACCCGGGGAACTGTCAGAAAGCGAATTTAGCGCATTAATTTTCCGGGCAGAGCAAGACAGGTCGCTTGTTGGCAAGCTGGTGGCAAGTGAAAAAGGACTGGAGTTAATCAGGCAGCTAAAGTTTTCCAACAAAAAAATAAATACCCTTTTAGAAGCACTTTATGAGTTTGGATTAAGTACGCCGGAAGCAAGAATAGCGTCGCAAACATGGAAGTCCATTCAGCTAAAATTTGCCTTTTTTCTGGTTGAAAATGAGCTCCCGGTTACATCTTCTGAACTTGGCAAAACTTACACGTATTTCCTGTTTGAACAATTAAAGACGCATCACCGCGAGGAACACTTCTTTAGCATTCTAAAACAACTGCAGGATTCGCACAACTCCGAAATACAAAACCTGGTAAAACTTTGGTACGCAGCAGAACAAATTCAACCTGCGAAAAACAGTAAGGATGAAAACCCAACCATTGTTTCGCCGGAGAAAACCCTCGCCGAAAAAACAGACTTTTATCTCTCTGTTTTGCGTTTCTATTCGCATGCCAATCATCTGCCCTGGTGGTCCGGCGTGGCATCGGCAACGGAACTTCTTTTCGAATTGAATAGTATCTGGCAGGAATCTTCTTCAGACTTTGCAGAACATTTGCTGACACTGGATAAGGACGAGCAAATTTTTGCTTCGCTTAGCCAAAACGTGTCTCCCCTTTTCATTCAAAACTTTGAAAGCATTGTTTACAAACATCCGCGTTTATCAGAGGCCTGGGAGCAAGTGCAAAAGAAAACCCAAAAAGAACAGTTCTCCGAAACACAAGACACAGAGGAACAAATAAATAAAGCAAATGCATTAACAAGAAATGCGAAAGACTTTTTACTTGCAGCGCGTACCGACGAAAACCTGCTTCGCAAGGGGCTTTATTCCATGGGTGACAGCGAATTAATTTCCCACTGGCCCGATCAACGTTCCGAAGTAAAAACCCTGCTAAGCGAGTACCTGTCGTTGACACCATTTTTTTATTTCAGAGAAATAACGCCCGTCGTCTGGCGCGAATCAGTGTACAAATTCTCGCTTCGTTACTTTACACAAAATTCATCGGCCTCCACCCGCTTATTTCACAACAGGTTGCTCGCTTTTTTACAGGAAACCCAAAGATCCGTCGATTGGAAAAATATCCTGAGCAGCGTTTATGCCAGGGTTAAACAATACGGGGCATCCAAAAATGTTGTGTTCCCGGCCGAGTTGCTGCGTCTTTTACCTGACGAAGCATCTCATACAATTAAAAATGGACAAACAATTATCCACGATAAAATGGAGACAAGTGATTCAATTTCAGGGGTAACTACAAGAATTAGCAATTCGGGTCTTGTACTGGGATGGCCTTTTATGTCGCGCTTGTTCGAATCGCTGCAATACACAGAACAAGGCAGGTTCGTGAGCGAAGAATACCAAAACAGGGCGGTTTACCTGTTGCAGTATCTTGTGTTTAACGACACCGGCTTTCCGGAATACGAACTCGTACTCAATAAATTGCTAGCCGGAATACCTGCGGAAAAACATCTAGACCCGGTTGAAGAACTAAGCACCGAAGAAAAAACGACTGCACAAAGCCTGCTTTTCGGAATGATTCACAACTGGGAAAAAGTCAGCAACTCAACGCCCGAAGGAATCCAGGAAACTTTTCTGCAACGGGAAGGCATGCTCTCTTTTAACGAAGATTTCTACCAGCTAAAAGTAGAGAAAAAAGGAGTGGATGTACTGATGCAAACTATTCCATGGAAGTTTAATACGATAAAATTAGCGTGGATGGATAAGCCGATCCATGTTGACTGGATTTGAAATTTATAAATACTGAACAGAAAAACGTGAACAAAATCGTAGCACATACCCATACATTGAAGCGAAACTTTGGCATCCTTTTCCTGATGTTTCTGCTGCTGACTTTTGGAAAAACTTTGCATGCTCAGCAAACCATTTCTCCGTCAACGATACAGTTGCAGGATACGACCAGCTTTCAGGATACGACCAAGGGACTTCTGCAAAAAGTGTTAAGACCTTTCAAATTCAGGGACAACAGAAACCGCAACGAAAAAGAGCGTGTGTACAACTACATGCTCAAACTGATTGACAAGGGCGAATTGAAAATTGACAGTACAACGGTTAAGCAGATTATCATTCAGCTCGACAGCCTGGACCAGCAAGGAAAACTCAACGAAAATGATATCCAGGCAATTTTTAAAAAGGCCGATTTAAATGAACAAGCTTCAAAAGAAGCCCGAGACTCGCTCAAAACCCTTCTTTCTGCTGTTATTCAGGCAAACGACGAGCAATCAACCGCTGAAGAACAGGAATTTAACGACGAAATTGAAAAGCTGCTGGTGCCAATAAAAAACTGGCAAAACAGTCGGGAAGATCAGACATACAGTGATACAACAATTAGCAACGATACCACTTTTTACAAAGAATATGAGCTAAAACTGCACAAAAAGATAAAGACCATCGGTTGGCACAATGCCTGGATGGAACAGGAATTTCAGCGTTATTCCTACCAATACCTGTCGGTTTTGAATTTATACGGGTATGAACTTTCTGCAACAGGCGAATGCGCCCGGCCCGACTACCTGGAAAATTTTGAAAGGCCGCAGGGAGTAATTGAGTATGCCCACGCATCAAATTGCGATGTTCACCTGACTGTTTACAGCAAACTACCGGGTGAAATCAGCCGTTTTCTGCATAATGAACAAGCTTGGGAAAAGCTCACCACAGAACTGGACACCCTCATCAAACGCCATGATTTAAAAGGAATCAACCTTTACCTGGAGGATGTTTCAATCAGCGACAGTCAGCATTTCACTGCTTTCATGAGCCAGCTTGCCACACACCTCAGGCAAAACAACAATTCTTTTGTTGTCTCGCTTTCGATACCTTCTATCACCGACAAAGCCAGCCTTGACAAGGTCAGTGCCTACAACTTCAATGCGCTGGATTCCTATGTCGATTATTACTATGTTCTCACCGACAGAATGCTCAATGGAAGAATTGGTATCTCAAGAGCGCTAAGTCCGCTTTTCCCCAGTAAAAAGTACGGCGACCGATCGATTGAAAGTACCATCAATAGCTACCAAAACAGCGGAATTCCTTCCTCCAAACTTATTGTTACCTTATCGTACCTGGGAATTGGATGGAATGTTGAAGACTTTGAAGGGAAACTCAGAAATGCAAACATTCAGAATTTGACTTACCAGACTGTGGTTGAGAAGTACCTAAATACTGACCGGTTGGGAACAAGTATTATTCCCGGATTCGACCGGCAACAAGTGGCAGCCTACCTGAACCTCATCGGCGAGAGCCCTGACAGAAACCAGCAAATATGGTACGACAATGCCCAAAGTTTGTACGAAAAATACTTGTGGACATTGGACCAGAACCTGGGCGGAGTAGCTGTCAGAGGCCTTGGTTATGACGATGGGCGACCCGAACTCTGGGACGCAATGGGTGCTGCCCTGGTTGAAATCGATACACTTCTCACCCATCAAAGAATCAGTATAGTCGACACACTCCCGGATATTACCTGGCGCCAATACCTGAAAATATTTCGGGAGGACTTTAAATGGGCGGTTGCCGTTGATCTGGAGTATTACGAGAACCTTGATGATTCAACTACCTGCGATTGCAGATTCAATGCCGACTCGGTTGCTGTTTACCACGATTCACTGATTGTGTGGCATGCCTGGCAGCCTTATTCCAGGTCTTCCGACAAGCATCTCAGCAACAAATTAAAAGACTCTCTCGTTTGCAACTCGATGTTTGTTAGATGGGATTTTTATGCCCATATCTTTCGGTGGTGCTGGATCGTGGCGGCGGGAGTTATTGCCTTGTTTTACTTTCTTTCAATGTACCTCGAACGATTCAAAATCGGAGGCAAATCAGTACTGAATGCCATAAAAGTAATCCAGGTAATTTCCTTCATTTTCTTTATACTAACAATAAGTTGCTGGTTCTATTTGTCCCCTACCATCGATCTGATCGGGGCTTCCAGTGAAGGCTCAAATATTGGATTGCTGTTCATTTCCCTGATTTTTGGAGCCATTCTGGGCTGGCTTATCCACTCGTGGTACAAAAGCGGGAAAAGCGTTCCCAAGAACCGCCCCTAAACCGATGCCTCCTTATTTGCTTTTATGAAACAGAAAATACAGGGAAAAGATGGCCACCAGGAAAGCCACCGGAAAAACAAAACGCAAAATCCGCAACAAGGGGCTTTTTTCCGACTTTTCAGTTTTACCATACAGCCGGCTGTTGACAATCACCGCCAGAATCCCCAGAAAAATAAAGACATAACCAACAATGATGATGGTTTCGATAAACGTTTGGTACGGCAACTGAGGCAAAATGGAAGCTGAATAAAAATTGAAGGCTACCACCGTGAGCATTAAGGTAAATCCGACACCTAGCTGGGTGCTAAAATCATGAATCCAGAAAATAACAAACGAAGCCATAATGATAATAAACAAAGGAAAAAGTACCTGCCACAGGTAATACCCCGTCATTCTCTCAGCCTTTATTTCAAAGACCACTTTTGAATACGTTAGTTTTGGATTTTCAGGATCTTCCGGATTATCATAAACATCTTTTTCAAGCCGGGTTCTCATGTCCTGAATGATCCAGGAACTCAGCAATTTTGGTTTCTTCTCCAATTCCGGAAGAATCCGAGGCTTCTTAAAAACCATGTAGCGCACATCAAAAGTAAATGGCTCCAGTACAACCTCGAAAACCTGCGTATCAAACGGGAAGCTTCTGAAATTCATTTCGGTGCTGAAAGCGCCAAAGAACCGTATGTCGTAAATCACTTTCCCGCTTGGATGCAGTTCAACACTTCGATTCGGGATCTCAATACTTCCCTGGATATTCATCAGTTCGAAAGCCGGCACCCAAATCGTTGAATTCATTACTTCAACAGCCACATCGTTTTCAAAAATCAGGGTGCTGGTAAGTTCCTTGCCTTCAAAGTTCCGTACCCGCTCATCATGCCAGGCAAACTCCAGGTAACCGTCAATTTGATAGGTCTCGTCAACCGAGTTGATGTTAAAAATCTTGTTGATGAATAAGGTTACGCTCATTTCCAGGGGTTTATCACTTACAGGAGGTTGCAGAACTCCATTACACCAGGCACTGGCTGACAGCAGGACAAATAAGCCAGCCAAAAGAAAAGGGTTGATCAATTTCATATTATTTAGGGTTTTGTTTTCGAACTGCCGGACAGCGCTTTACTCAAGGTGCCAACATTCCAGAAATGGGTATTTATTTTACAAGTCCTCGTTGCCAATGGACAGATTTCCTTCCCCCGTTCCACTCATGACTCCTCCTCTTTCGTTCACCATTTTCTTTCGCTTTTCTCTATCCTCTTCTGCTCTCCGTTTTCTTTCCGCCTCCCTTGCCATAGCTCGTTCTTCAAAATTGTTATAATATTCTTCTACCAGCCTTTTTATATTATCAACTCCCAGAATGATCCCGTCTCTATGCTCCTCGAACGATCGGTCGTCTCTTCTGATTGGGTGTTCAAAATCGATGGCCACTGCTTTTCCCGAATTTTCACCGGAAACAATTAAAAGGCTCATTCCCACATAAACAACATCCGTTGTATCCAGCCAATTCCGAAATGTATCCAGATCCCGATATATCTGGGCAAGAGTTGGTTTACCCGATCGGTCCAGCATCTGCTGCAACTCATCCGTATTATCACCTGTCTTTGATAACTTCCAGCGATCTTCGTCCCGGAAACCCATTTTCGACGAACCACTCCAGTAGTCCATTGCATCATGGCGAACAATCTTGGCAACTTTCGCCAATCCCTTAACACCATGCCTTTCCTGATCTGTCCCACTGGCCGTATGCTTGCCCATCTTTAGATCGCGCATTTTAGGATTTGCCATCCCCGTTGTCGCATTCGCCAACATCATAAACCCTTTTCCTCCTTCGCTCATGGTCTGTGCCATCAGATTGATTTTATCCATCTTCTCCTGGCCCGGATTTTCACCATCCGCCAGTAAGAACTGCAACGCTTCTTCCGCAGTATAAAAAGGCCCGTTAAAATCCGGCGCAATAGCAGGAGTCTCCCCGCTCCGGTATTGCGCTATCTCGGTACTGTCAGCCCGTTTTACCAACCAACGGCCAACAAAGCACAAATCCTCCTCATGTCCTGCCCGTTGAATTGTATTCGAGTTCGACTGAACAACACGCTTTGGTTTTTGGGAGAAAGGCTTCTTCTGCACCTGCACCGGATGAAGGGCGGGATTCTCCGAAGTTGCATCCACCTGAGGTTGAACTGTATTTTGGGTCATTCTTTTTAGCTGAACCGCGTAACCTGACTTCGCATGATTTCCTGCCATCGTTCCTATTTGACGCTGCAACTGCACCTCCGGACGGTTGTCTGCAATCAAAGTTTCTGATTTTTGTGTGTCTTTTGTTAAAGCTTGCCCGGGAAACGAAGCACTGTTCTTTTTTCCCGGCGGGATCATTGTATATGTGGACATATTTTTACGTTTTTAAGAACGGGAACACCGTCTATTTAAATTTGGTTTTTGAATTTCCCTGGCTAAAAGAGCCATTGGGATAGGCTGATTTATTGGCAGCCCACCAAGAATTTGCTTCAGCATGGCTTTTAAATGCCCCCACATAAGTCCACGTTCCATTCTCGGGTTTCACCCAATAATGTCTGTCCCCGACAAGCTGTTTTACCAAACCCATGTCGTTTCCGGATTCGTTTGCCAATGATTCGTATGGCTTCAGGTATTGCCTTGAATTAGTATTTGCTTTTGTCCCCATCACATCCGCTTCCGTTTCAAGACCGGGGTCATCGTTGACATTCACCTGTCCTTTCATCTGAAAGGTAGGTTTTACCCTTCCCTGTTTTTGCTGAACCACATGCCAGGCTTCGTGAGGCAAATGTTTTTCCTGCCCGGGTGCCAAATGAATATTTGTGCCTTGCGCAAATGCGTGCGCCTGCACTTTGGCCGGTTCATCAGAATTCCGATGCACTTTTACATCATCCATGCTAAATCCGGACAGATTCTCGATCCCCGATTTTAGATTGTCGGGCAAACCGGTATCGTTTTCCATGGAAGAATGTTCAAATTTTCCCTGCATCAGTTCCTCCTCTTCCAATCCCTTTTTTTGCACGGTAAGGAATTTCCCCTGAAGTAGTTCTTCTTCCTCATCCATTCGTTGAATTGCATGCGGATTAAGCATTTGCCTTAGTTGAACTGAGGCGGAATGATCCTGGCTATGCTTTGTCATCTCGTGGAGCTTTCGCTGCGTCACGGCTTCCGGACGATTATCCGAATAAGTAGATGTTGCTTTTGACTGGCGCACAACCGGCGAATGTAACGCATCCGTGCGCCTGGAAGTTTTTACCTGCAGGGATTTCATAATGGTTGACTTTATTTACTTCTGTTCTAGATAAACACAAAACTGTCTTTAATTTACAACAATTGCCTGACTTATACCAGTTTGATTGGACTTAATTAAAAAGAACCGTGTCTTTTTTCATCCAGCATTACAGAATCAGAAGTTTCTTTCAAAAAAAGCGTTTGCACGAAACTACAGGACAAAAAAAGGCCGCTGATTTTCAACGACCTTTCTGCTATAAATTTTAACCCTTTGTTTTTCTGAAGCATTAAGTGAAGTTGGTCTTTTTCTTTACACCAACCAAAATCCCGTAAAAAGCCACCACCAAAAATGCAAATGCAGGAACCCAGTAGGCCAGTTTTATACTTCCTGCCTGATCGGAAACAATTCCCTGTATTTGCGTAAGCACTGCCGCTCCGGCAATGGCCATAACCATGCCGGCTCCTCCAATTTTTGTGTCCTCTCCCAATCCGGTAATTCCCAGCCCGTAAATGGTCGGAAACATCAACGACATGCACCCCGAAACACCCATTAAAGCATAAACGCCTGCAAAACCACTTCCGTAAATGGCAATAATACAAAGTAAGGCAGCCAGCAAACCAAGTGCGGTTAGCATTACCCGTGGTCTAAAAAAGCGCATCAGCCAGGTGCAAATAAACCTGCCAGCAACAAACAATACTAACGACATAATGTAGTAGGTAGCACCGGCCTGCTCCGGTGTTCGGGGCAACAAAGGATCCAGGCCGATCTTATCGACCAGGTTGTAAAAGCCGGCCGCCACAGGCTCAACATTCCGCAATGCATAAATGATTTGGTCAGCTGTTGCTCCCGTTCCCAAAGCGGCCACAACGCCGTCGAAATTCAGCTGTTGCATTACATAGCGGATGATAAACGACCAAACCGCTATTTGCGCACCCACATAAAAAAACTGGGCTACCACTCCCCACACATAATTCCGGTTCTTTATCAGCCTGCGGAATGTTCCTGCAAAATCCAGCCGCTTGTCGTCTTCTTTCAGATGGGGCATTCGGGTTACAAATATCATCAGTAAAATTGTTACCATCACAAAGCCTACTGCCAGGTAAGTAGTGGTCACCGCATTTAATTCCGCCCCTTGTATTTTGGCCAGTTCTTCAGCCGAAAGTGCCCTTCGTTCGGCCGGGCCGAGTGTACTGAGTTGCGAAAGCACAAACACCTGGCTAATCACCACTCCGGTAATGGCCCCAAAAGGATTGAACGATTGGGCAAAATTGAGGCGACGTGTGGCTGTTTCTTCCGGCCCAATGGCATATACATATGAATTTGTGGAGGTTTCCAAAACCGAGAGCCCGGCAAACAATACAATAATGGCAAAGAGAAACATGAAAAATCCGATGCCAATGTTTTGGTTTGCAATCAGCATGGCCGGATAAAACAAAAAAGCGCCGGACGCATAAAGTCCCAGCCCAAGCATTACCCCCGACTTATAACTAAACCTTTTGATAAACAACGCTCCCGGAATGGCAAAACAACCATAGCCAATCAGGTAACAAGCTACCTGTATCCAGGCTGTTTTGGTGTCGCTCAGGCTCATGATCCGCTTGAAAGCCGCCAGCATGGTATCGGTCAGGTTATTGGGCACTGCCCACGCAAAAAACAGCGATGTAAGCAGAATAAAAGGCCACAAAATGCCTTTCGGAATTACGCGGTGTTTTTCCATGTTTAGTTCAATAGTAGGTGATTGAAATTCGGTATTAAAACGCTTCTTTTATCTCTTCAATTGTAAGATTAAACATCGATTCTGTGATCTCACTCAGGTATTTTTCGTCGCCGGTAATATGAAAAATGCGTTGTGTGTGCGACAACTTCTCGCCCGCTTTTAACATGGCCGCGGGCGATGAACTTTCAATCTCATAAAACGGTCCCATTACCGAACCGTCGTCCGTTGGCCCATCGTTGTACGAGTTTACAACATCCCCGCTCAAAGGGTCATCCTGATCGCCCCAAACCGAATTCACATACTTCCCGGGCTTTTCGGGATTCGAATACCACAGCAGGGTCAGCACTTTGCTGATCGGATCGTAGCTCCCGCAATACGGCAGCGCACGCATGGGAGGAACACCTATTTTGCTTCGGTATTTCCCGTCAACTTTAAAGAAAATGGTGCCTTCTTTTACGATCAAGCGGTCTGCCGGAACTTCACCAAAATAGTTATCGGTCACAATTTTTCCCAGCTCCTCAACACTTCCGGTTTTGTAGGGAACAAACACCACTCCCTGCTCCGATGGGTTAAACATGCAAAGCATCCACAACGACAAAACTCCGTCGGTGGAACTCCAATCATTCGCTCCCAGGTTTGACAAGCTATTCACCGATTCAAAAGCCACAAAACCCAATTCGTCATTCAAGGTCATACCCAGAGCTTGCTCCGTATGTTCTTTTGAAAGTATTTCCACCGAACGCTGAATCTCCATATCCATCACCGTTCCAGAAGCATTTTCGATCGAAAATTCTTTTTGAAAGAGCGCTTTGCTCAGCCCTTGCTCAACTATTCTGAAAGGTTCGGTATCCAATTCTTTCGGCACTACCCAGTTGGCAAAAACCTGCTCGGTTCCGGGTTTAAAATAAATGGAGAAAGGCCCTCCTTCGGGTCCCAGCCAAAGCCGTTCCTCACCACCAAAGGGGTTAAATTGAGCGCTGCGTTCACCCGACTGAAACACATCGTAATTGATCCATCCAAAACTTTTCCCGCCGTTACCCTCAGCTGTGGAAGTCATCACTCTTCCCTGAAGATTGGGAACAATCAAAACCTTCCCCGATGAGCCGTTAACGGTCAATTCCAGGTAGTCGATGTTATTTTTCTGAAAAAAAGCTACATCATAGCCATAAGTCCCTCTGTCAAAACTTTCCATTGTATCCGTTTTTGAGTTTTTCCTATTCGAATTGAATGAACAGGAAATCAGCCCCGCCAGTCCAATCCAGATGATTGCGAATTTAAAAAAGTGTAGCATAATTCAAGCATTAATTTACTTCCAGTTCCTGCCACGAAGGAAATTCGGGAAAAGTGGCGTGCGGCTCAGCCTGGTACCAGTAACTCACTGAAGCTATATCCGATTTTTGAGGCAAATAACGGTGTCCGTGGCGCCACCCCAGATCCTGGATCGTTACTTTCAGGTCTTTCTTAAAGCGAATCGGGTCGAGAATGTGCCAGCGGTACAAACCAAAACGCTGTTGCGATTTGTAAGTACCATCAGGGCGGATCACCTGATGCAAACCTGCATACGGAGTGCAGAATTCTTGGTATTGCCCCTCGCGGTCGAAATTATACGACCCGCAAAAATAATCCTCGGTACCGGTTCCGCAGATCGTCGGAAATTCAGAGTCGCCGTCCATGAAAAACTTGATCTCGCCTTCGCCCCACCAGCCGTTGTTGTTCACACCCCACGCAACGTAAGTTCCCACGTACTGGCCTTGTCCTTTTACGCCATCAAGCAAGGTATGAACCGACGTCATATTCGGATTACTGCGCCGGAACTGGGCATGAAAGTAAGCCGCATCATCAGGCACTTCCGTTAAAGTATAATCGATTTGGTAATACAGCCTCATTTCATCCTTGTCGTTGATGTTCTCCATGGTTATTTTGCATTTTTTACGAAACGGCATCGGCCAGTAGCAATTAAAAGCACTACCGGGATTTACACAAACGGCCAGCGACGAAAGCGGCGCATAAACATTCCAGCCCATGGCAAAAAAATCGCCTACCGGGCATTCAACAGAAGGTTCTTTCTCGTCGTCCCAATACATGCGAATAATGGAGAATTTCCAGTTACCGGTGGGCGTCATCCAAATGTGCTGGATGGAACCCGGCCCGTCAATTTCGGCCAGGGTAAAGGTCTCTCCCGGTTTGATAATGATAAACGGATTCACCTTCCAGCCTTGCCCCAGGTCGCGTGCCACCTCGGCAGCATTGGCTTTGTTTCTGATCCCCTTATCTTCCGGCGAGGCCATGCCTCCCTTGCCTTTCTCCCCGGTAAAATTCTCGGGACTGATCGATCTTGTCTCGGCATTTGACAGACGGTAAATATTGCCCATGTTCATATTCAACCCATCGAACGAGGTTTGGGAACTTACCTGACCTGCGATTACAATGACGGCAAGTAATACTAAAATTTGTTTCATCGACTTAGATTTTATTTGGTTTATTTATTGGTTCTTAGCACCTGAATATTGCTGAATAAATGCTGACTTCCTGCGTAACACTGCGATTCTGCCGCCCGGCAAAACAAGCGGAGAAATGCACCTCCTACCGATAACCTTTAAGGATATTTTTTAGTCATTGTTGGTTTAGCTTATCCGATTTACGGTGTATGCAATGCTGTGAAAATCACAGCTGAATGCCTATCAAATATAAGCTTAAGCATCCAAAAAAACACACGATTGTGATACAATATATTCAACAGCTTGCTTTTATATTCTTTATTTTTAGCCGGATCAAACTATTAATTGTGTTGCAACGCGCGGAAAAAAAGACCGGTACGACCAATTGTTACCTGATCTTTTATTTCGTTCATTATCAAATGTGAAATTAACAATCGCTCATTTTCAAGTTCCCCTCCCCAGTTCTAATCTATTTCTATCTTTATCCCTCTGAAGTGTCTTTTATGGGAGAGGACTATAATCTGTGGGAGAATTTCAAAAAAGGGAAAGATTACGCCGTTTCTGAAATTTATGATCGTCACGTGGATTTTTTATTCAATTACGGGAAAAAATTTACGGCTGATGAAGATATTGTATTGGATACCATTCAGGACATTTTTTTTGATTTGATTCGCAACCGTAAAAACTTAGGATCAACCGATAATATCAGATTATATCTTCTCAAAACATTCAGGAGAAAACTAATCAGAGCGTTGGAAAAGAATAAAAAATACGGAGTAATGCCCGATTTCCAGGAAGAAATAAGTCCTGATATATCTTTTTCGATTGAGGAACAAATGATTCAGGACGAAGAATCTGCCCAAAAGATCAAACTGATTACCGAAGCTCTCCATCAGCTAAATCAAAGACAAAGAGAGATTTTGTATTATAAATTCACCTGTGGTTTTGATTATCCCGAGATCTGCGAGCTCATGTCGATCTCGTACGATACCGCCAGACAATTGGTTTCCAGAACGATTCAATCACTCAAGAAGAGTCTCCCTTCAAAATTAGCTCCCTTACTTTTTATCTGTCTTTCAAAAAAAAGATAAAGTTTTAAATCTTTTTTGTCACAAAACAAATCTCATTGCCTTTTAATTGATATAAAACAAAGGCAAAAAATGTCAAATAAAAGGAAATACTCCGGTTTCTCTATCGAAGATTTATTACACGATCAGGAGTTTGTGCAGGAAGCACTAAAGCCTGACAAAATATCGTGGAACAGTTTTCTGAATAACCATCCGGAAGAGAAAAACAAAATGATTCAGGCCAAAAGAATCATTGAAGTTTTTGAGGTTTCAACCGTCCCTCTTGATCAAAATAAGAAGGCCCATGTATGGAGCAACATCAAAAATTACCATGCAGCGAACAAAGCCCCCCGCAAAATTTTCCGGTTCAGAGCTGTTGCTGCGGCAGTAATTTCGCTGTTTGTTGTAGCCGGAAGCTGGTACTGGAGTTATAACCGGCAATCTGAATGGTTTTTCGAAAGCAACAACTCAAGCGGTAAACCTGAAGTACTAAAGTCGACCCTAATTCTTTCCAATGGAGACGAAATTGCCTTAAACGAGGCCAAATCAGCTTTAACTGTTTTGGAAAGGAAACAGGCTATTCAGATCAACCACGACAGCATTGTTGCCACCAAGCCAGAAACAGAAAAGACGTCTCCCAAAGAAGAACTTAACAAAATAATTGTTCCTTATGGCGAAGAGAGCAGTCTTTTGCTGGCCGACGGTACCAAAGTATGGCTAAATGCGGGAAGCCAGCTGGCTTTTCCAATTCAGTTTAGCGAAAAAACACGCCAGGTGTACCTCGAAGGAGAAGCCTATTTTGAGGTAGCCAAAAACAGTGACAAACCATTTATCGTTTCTACCCACAACATCGATGTGAAGGTGTATGGAACAAAATTCAATATCAGCGCCTACCGGAACGATGATTATACCGAAACAGTATTGCTGGAGGGCAAGATTTCGCTGATCAAAAACAAATCGCTGCTTGGCAGGGAAACCTATATGACTCCAGGCCAAAAAGCGGTATACAACAATGCAGGGAAGGATATTACACTGGAAAAAACAAACAAACCGGAGCTCTATACATCGTGGAGGGAAGGCTGGTACGAATTCTCGGATGTTGACCTGACTTATGTAACCCACAAGCTGGAAAGGTTTTACAACGTGAAGTTTGAATACAACACTGAGCTTGTTAAAAACAGTTACCGTTTAAGTGGCAAGCTGGAATTAAAAGAATCGCTGGAGAATGTATTATCGATTCTTGCCAAGGTAACCAACACCGAATATCGTGTTGAAGCCGACAAAATAATCGTTTCGGAAGCAAAAGAAGGAGAGTAAAAATAATAAAGATGGAGAACGAGATTAGGCCCTCATTCTCCACCAAACTGTTAATCATTATCTAAAAGGTAAAAATAGATAATTCATAAAAGTATGAAAAAAAAGAGGAAATGGGACAAGTTCCCCAACGCATGGGGTTCAAATTTTTTATTGAAAATGAAATTATTGACACTGCTTATTTGCCTGGCAATGGCATCTGTTGCTGCCGATAGTTATTCGCAGCAAACCAAGTTCAATATAAATGCCAACAACATTACATTGAAGGATATCTTTCGACAAATAGAACGCGAAAGTGACTTTATTTTTGTGTACAGCGAGAATAACGTAGATCTTCAGCGTAAGGTAAATTCAACGTACAAAAATGAATCGCTGAACAAAATTCTGGATGAGATTTTTGCAGGCACCAACAATTACTACGAAGTACACGACCGGCAAATAGTGATTCTTTCCAAACCGGCTGACGCAACCATTCCGACAAAATTGAGGCAAGACGCACATACCGTGAAAGGTACGGTTACCGATCAATCGGGGCTGCCCATCCCCGGTGTTAACATTTGGATAAAAGGCACCAACCTGGGGACAATTACCGATGTAAACGGAAAATATGAAATAAAAGGCCGTTTACTTCCCGAAACCTTCCTCGAGTTTTCATTCATTGGCTTAAAAACTCAAAAGATACAGGTTGGCAGCAGAGAAATCATCGACGTAAAAATGGAAACAGAAGAGATTTCGATTGCCGACATTACCGTAAAAGGAGCTTATGGTACGGTGCAAAAGAAATCGGATATGGTAGGCTCTGCTTACCAGGTAAATGCGGAACAAATTAAATCGAGACCAGCAACCCGTGTAGACCTCTTACTGGATGGGATTGTTCCCGGCCTAAAGATCGAACCAAATACCGACTCTCCGGCAACCACCCGTACCCGCTACAATACCCGTATCAGGGGAGCAGCATCTTTGTCGGCCTCCAACGAACCCTTGTGGATTATTGATGGCACCCCCATTTATACAGGTGGCAAAACCAACCTGGTTGCGGGCGTACAAACATCCGTGTCTCCCCTGGCAGGAATAAATCCGGAAGACATTGAATCCATTACAGTACTAAAAGATGCGTCCGCCACTTCTATTTACGGGGCCAACGGGGCCAACGGGGTAATCCTTGTTACCACCAAGAAGGGTGTAAAAGACCTTCCTCCGCAGTTAACTGTCAACGCCCGCTATGGTATCTCCAGAATTGATGAATCTTCCAAAGTAAAAACACTGAATGGCAGCCAGTACCTGGAACTGGCAAAAGTTGCCTACCAGAATGCTGGGTTGGATATGAAGTATTTTCCATTTCAGGACAGCGACATGAACCAGTACAGTTCAACCTCGACCGACTGGAACGATGTTTTCTTTGAATTGGGACAGAATAGGCTACTGAACCTCACATTACAGGGGGGAAGCAATAAGTCAACCTTTTATATTTCGGGAGGCTACTACAATGAACAGCAAACGATAAAGGGCAACAAAACCGACCGGTACTCTTTCCGTACCAACAACGAAATATATGTAACGGATAAACTTTCCACTTCATTCATTTTATCCGCAACATACACTGTCGACGATATTTTTAACATGGGCCGGGATTATTATGAATTTCTTCCGATCTACACCCCCTACAATCAGGATGGCACTTATCGGCTTTACAATAAAATCGTTGACGGTAAAACTGCTAACGACGAACCGAATTGGACCTCTAAAAAATTCTTTAACAGTGTAGCGGAACGAGAGCAGAACGATTACCGACAGAGGGCTTTTATGTCGAACGCAAACTTTATCCTGACCTATCAGGTATTGGAGGGACTGAAACTTACTTCGCAATTGGGAATGGACTACCAAAGTCGTTTCGAGGATATTTACAAGGCACGCAGCAACTGGTCGGGGATGAATTCGGATGGCACACCCATTGGCATTGCCTACCGCTCGCACATGAATACCCTGTTTATTACCAACATCAATCGTTTCAATTATTTGAAAACATTTGGTAAGCACACGGTTTCTTCATTGCTGGGGATGGAAATCAATTCAAGAAAATACCGTTCCACCAGCTCTTATGGCACGGGTTTTATAAACGACCACATAAAAGAGGTCTCTTATGCGATAGATCGGCAGGGTTCCAGTAGCGCCGATGTTGACCGGGCGATGTCTTTCTTCGGGCAGCTTACCTACTCATTCGACAAACGTCATTTCCTGAATTTTAATGCACGCGCTGATGGTAACTCCTCTTTTGGGAAAGATGTACGCTGGGGCAAATTTTACTCGCTGGGGTATTCATGGAACATCCATAACGAACAGTTCTTTAAAAGCGAGATCATCGACCTTCTGAAGCTGAAAGCAAGTTACGGTACAAACGGAAATTCACGCCTGGGAAGTCAGGAAGCCCTTGGTATTTATTCTTACGGCGATTCGTATAATTATTACAACGAACAGGGAACGGTTATGACAAGAACACCGCAACCTACTTTAAGCTGGGAAACAACCTACATGGCAAATATCGGATTCAGAATACGGCTATTTGACTTTGTGGACATTGATGCAGAATGGTACAACAACAAAACCACCAATCTTTTAAGCAAGATGGATGTATCCCGGACGACCGGAAGCACCAGCATTACCCGTAATATCGGTGAAATCAGAAACAGGGGTTACGAAGCGACTCTTTCCTTTGATTGGATAAAGAATACAGATCTGTACTGGAGTACAAATATTAATCTTTCGCATAACAAAAATATCCTGCTCAAATTATATGACGGGATCGTAAAAACAGTTAATGAGAAGCTTTGGAAAGAAGGCGAAGGTATTGACACCTATTACCTGGTACGCTGGGCAGGCGTTGATCCGCGCGACGGAGCGCCACTCTGGTACGATAAAGACGGGAATATTACCCGAACCTACAGTTACGACAACCGGGTAACCGGTAAATCATCCACACCCGATTTAACCGGTGGTTTTACCAATACCTTGGGCTACAAAAATTTCACGCTGTCAATGTTATTCAATTTCGAAATAGGCGGCTACGCATTTAGTTCCTATGCCCGTAACGTAGTTTCTGACGGGCTAAACATCATGTCGCAAAATCAATCGGTTAACCAGATGGATTATTGGAAGGAACCGGGAGACATGGCGCTCAATCCCAAACCCATTTGGGGTGTTTCTACAAAATCCGCCATGAACTCAACCCGTTTCCTATACGAAAAAACCAACCTGCGGCTGCAAAACATCGCTCTTACCTATGATATGCCCAAACACTACCTGGAAAGAATAGGAATAGAAAGGGCCAGCATAAGTTTAATCGGCGACAACCTGGGAATCTGGACCCGCCACGACAGCAAAACCAGAAACTCGTACCGCCAGTTAATGCGTGGTTTCCCGCTCGAAGAAATGTATTCGGTAAACCTGAACCTGACGTTTTAAAAGAAACAAGCCAGCAACATCAGAAGGATTTCCAATGATGTTCGAAAAAAATAGATACATATGAAAAACAAAATAATAAAATACATCAGCATCGCATTTATTGCAGCAAGTATAAATGCCTGCGATTTTCTGGAGGTTGACCCCATTGGCCAAACCACCATCCCTGTTCTGTTTTCGGATGTAGAAGGCATACGTGCAGCACTGCCCGGAACTTATGCTTTGTATTACAGTTATTACAGTTCCGATTTTCTGAAATACCCCGAAGTGGCAGGAAACATGCTTCACCTTAGCTCAGTTTCCGAAAGCGGCGATATGATTAAGCAGTACAATTTTACTTCGGCTCCCGGCGACGAAACCGAGGCTGTTGGATATATCTGGCGATACATATTCGAAGCATTGGCAAATACAAATAACATTATTGAGTACCAGCCAGCTCTGGTAAAGAATTTTCCGGCCCAGGAAACTGAATTGAACCGGATTATGGCCGAAGCCCTGTTTTTAAGGGCACTTGGACATTTTGATCTGTGCCGGGTTTATGCACAACCGTACAACTACACCGACGATGCCACACACGTGGGCATCCCGATCGTGTTAAAAACACCGGGAGCCGATACCAACCTCCCGCGAAAAACCGTGAAGGAAGTGTACGAACAGATTATCAAAGACCTTGAAAGCTCGTTGCAATATTTCGAGGGAACCTCGCCCCGCGAAGATTACTACGCTTCACCCGATGCAGTTTACGGACTACTGTCGAGGGTTTATCTTTACATGGAAAACTGGGACAAGGCAATTGAATTCTCGTCGAAGGTAATCGATAAACTCCCTCTTTCTTTGGGCAACGATTACCTGAAAATGTACAACGAGCTGGAGCCCGGCGTCGAGAATATTTTTAGACTAAACGGCACATTGAGAAGTTCGTCCCTGGCAACATTTTATGCCCCGGTTTCACCTCTTGCCATACCTGCGGATACATTGATAAGCCTGTTTCAGAATCAGAATGATATTCGTTTGCAACTATTAACGAAAGAAAACAACTCGCCGGTTTGCAAAAAATATTACATAACTGCCGATGTATCGGAAGAAAACAAGCATTACGATCCCTTTGTGCTGCGTGGCTCTGAAATGTACCTGAACCGCGCGGAAGCCTACCTTCATAAAAATAAGTTAGACGAAGCAGCAGCTGATGTAAAAACAATAATTGCCCGTGGCCTGCAAGTGGACGTTACTGAAATTACGCTGGACGAAACATACGACCAGCTGGTCAAAACGATTGAAAACGAGCGCACCAAAGAACTTTGCTTTGAAGGGCATCAGTTTTTTGATATCACCCGCCGGAAGCAGGACCTGATCCGATCAGCCAACACAAATTCGTCGGTTAAACAGATACAATATCCAAGTGATTTCTTTGTATTGCCCATTCCGCAAAAAGAAATGGACACGAACCCGTCAATGGAACAAAACCCGTCTTACAATTAAAACATCGTTATGAAAACATCAAAATATATCTTCTTATTCCTGTTGATTTCAGTACTTTGCTCGTGTGGAAAAGATGAATTTAAACCGTATGATCAGGCTTTCATTCACATTATGAAAGACGAGATTTCCACAACAACAGTTTCGTCAAAAGCCAATTACGTTGCCGAGTACAAAATCTTTTTAAGTTCCAAGCCACTAACAGAGAAGCTAACGGTTACTTACTCCATTTCAACCGGCGAAGGCTTGCAGCAAGGAGTGGATTATGAACTGGTCAATACATCCGGCGAGTTAACTTTTTTACCCGGAATTTACGATATGCCGGTGCGCATCCGATGGAAATCACATGTGCTGGATCCACAAAAAGACAATTCGCTGACCATTCGCATCGAAAGCAACAGCCTGGGACTAACAATGGGACTGCCTGGAAAAGATGAAAACCAACGCGCATTTACCATCACTAAAATCAACTAACTCAGAAACAGAACAAACGACCAACACAATAAGGCATGCAGCACCCAATGCTGCAGAATGCATACAACATTACCCAATGAGAAATTTTATTTTATTATTCATAATACTACTTGTTTCCAGCGTTTTTTCATCCGCCCAAGAATTAAAGCCTCCGAAAAAACTTGTTAAGGGAACACTCGACAATGGCCTTACCTACTACATTTACCCCAATAAAAAGCCTGAAGGCGAAGCTGTTTACCGGCTTTTTATAAAGTCAGGGTCGTTGTTCGAAAAAGAAGAACAACGCGGACTGGCTCATTTCCTGGAACACATGGCATTTAACGGAACCCGGCATTTCACGGGAAATTCGCTCACGGCATTTCTGGAATCAAAAGGTGCAAAATTTGGCGCCGATTTAAATGCCCACACGTCCATGAACGAAACTGTTTACAAACTTCAGCTTCCCTCCACCGATCCGGCTTTTGTTGACAGTACGATCATGATTCTGGCCGACTGGGCCGGAGGACTTTTGCTCGACAGTACCGAAGTGGAAGATGAACGGGGGGTTATACTTTCGGAATGGTTGCTAAAAGTGGGGCCAAAGTACGAGGCACAAAACGCTTTTCTGCTGGAGTTATTAAACAATTCGCGTTACAGCCGGAGGCTGACCATTGGCGATACGGCAGTGATCAAAAACTTTCCGCTGGAAGATTTGCAGGCTTACTACCAAAAATGGTACGACCCGTCGATAATGGCAGTGGCAGTAGCCGGCGATGTAGATGTGGCGAAGGTCAAAAAGTCGATCAAAAAATACTTCTCACACATGCCATCATCCTTAAATGGCGTGTTACCCAAACATCCTATTTCAGATTATGACAAGGTAGAAGTAAAAACCATCAGCCACGAATCGCTGGACGGTGTTGAACTAAATGTGATACAGTTGCTCGAACAACCTGTTGCTGTCATCACCGAAAAAGAATATCCGGCTTACTTGCAACGCACCTTGCTAAACCAGCTCATAAAAGCACGGTTTGCCGAACGCTCTTTTTCAAACCCTGCTTACAAGGATGCAAGTTATTCATACAGCAGCTTTTTAAATACCAAAGGAGCCTTGCTGGGTAGCGTAGAACTAACGCCGACAAAAATTAAAGCAGGTATCATCGATTTTGCCAGCGCATCAGAGCAAATGTTTCGCTACGGTTTTACCTCGGGCGAAATCAAGAAAGCAAAAACCATATACATTAACGGACTGAAACGCAAGGCGGAATCAAAAAAACCGAGCCTGTCCTCTGCATTAGTAAATGAAGTTTACAGTGAATTTTATGTAGGCAACAAAATTGTTTCAGCAAAAGACGAGTATAAGTTAGCCCTCAAATACATCGATGCCATCGACTCTCTGAAATTATGTAATCAGCTTCAGCATTTGCATACCCCTCACAAAACACATTACCTGATAACCACCTTTGACAAGGCAAAAGATGAAATTCCATCAGAAACTGCTTTGATCTCTATTTTTGACAGCATCAGAACGAGCAACATTCAGCCTTATCAATATGCGGTAGAAATGCCGGAAAGTCTGCTGCAAAAAGAACCGATAGCCGGAAAAGTTGTGAAGACAAAACACCTGGAAGAAATTGATGCCGATCAGCTAACCTTGTCAAATGGGGCAGTTGTTACGTTCAAATCTTCTTCTTTATCTCCTGATGATATTTTGCTTAGCGCCTTTAGAAAAGGTGGATTGTATGCGCTCGACAGCGTTGATTACGTTTCCGGATTATATACCGGTTCCATAGTTGGATTAAGCGGCGCCGGCGATTTTTCGCGTCAGGAGTTGAGCCGCTACCTTGCAGGCAGCTCTGTTTCTTCGCGTTTTATCATTGAGAAATCGAGGGTAGGTATCGGTGCCAAATCCAATATCGAAGATTTGGAACTGCTGTTTCAATTGCTATACCTGAAATGGACCTCGCCCCGCGTTGACACAGCCATTTTTGAGCAAACAAAAAGTAAGGCCATAGAAACTTACCAAACCCGGAATGAAACTCCGACTACCCGTTTCTATGAAGATTTCAGCCTTTTGCTAAATGGCGATAACTACACAACGCGAACAGTTACTGACACCAGATTAGAAAAGGAACTCCAGTTAAACCGGATATTGCCTCTTTTTCAATCACATTACAATTCTGCCCAAGGTTTTCATTTTGTATTTGTCGGCGATTGTTCGTTAAAAGAAATAAAACCCTATATCGAAAAATACATAGGGAGCTTGCCGGGCAATACGCCGGAAAACAATACCTATCAATATACTTATTCGGAAACAGTTACGAATGATACCTCTTTGATCCAAAATGTTGGAGACAATGCGAAATCCACCGTTTCGCTTATGTTTCAATCGAATAAAAAGATTACCGACTACAACCATACCCAACTCCTCAACGACATGACAGAAGAGATTGTCCGCGCCCGTTTACTGGAAGTTTTACGCGAAAAAATGGGAATGATCTACAGCGTTGGAGTACAAATGAGCCAAACCAAACACCCTTCTGATTTACGCAGAACAAGCATTCGCTTTTCATGTAAGCCGGAAGACGTGGATACTTTGATAGCCACCACAATGGAACAATTAAAGCTGCTGGCGCAGAATCCTGAAAATCTTGGATTGAAGTTAGCCGATGTAAAACAAAACCAACTAAAAGACTGGCAGCTTGATAAACAGCGCATTACTTATTGGTCAGGCGGTATCCGAAACAAGTTATTTAACAACGAAAACAGCTGGGAGTATTTAACTGGGTTCGACCGGATTATTGAACAAATAACGGTGGAATCAATCAGTGAGAACATACAACGCGAACTGTTGCAAGTTCCCATGGTAAAAGCGGTTTTAAACCCCGCCCCTGCTCCGGATAACAACGAAATACAATCAATTAATTAAATAGAATTATTAACTATAAAACACGAAGAAAATGAAAAAACAAATCTTCAATTTATTTTATGCTTTGGCCTTGCTTGCCATTGTAACGGCCTGTAGCGACGATGATGATCCGATAGAATTACCGGTTTACGGAGACGCGACAATGACCAGTTTTGGCTTTTATGTAGAAGACAACGAAGGAGTTGTTCTCAAAGATTATGTTGCTGAAGGTATCTCAGGAGATTTTACGGTATCAGTACCTGATTACGTTGACAAGACCGCACTTGTTGCCCGTTTTGTGGTTTCTGAAAATGACACAGTGTATGTAAACAATGTACAACAGGAAAGCGGTGTAACAGCCAATGACTTTTCTGCTCCGCTTGATTACATTGTATCGGAAGGGACCAACAACACCAAATACACTGTAACTGTTGCCAATCTTCCGGCTGCTGTTTGGAGTCTGGCAGCAAGCGACACCACCGACTTAAGAGAATTCTTTATGCGGGTAAATCCAGTAACCAATGTTCCGTACCTGGCTTATGCACTTGATATGGATGATTCGGCCGATGAAAAGGTAGGTGTATTTAAATTGGATGGAAATACTCTGGTTAATGTTGGAGCAAAAACAGTTTCAGCGGGAAGAGCCTCTTATCCAAGAATTGCATTTGATGCAGAAGGAGCACCGTTTATCTCTTTTGCCGATTACACGAACGACGATCCTTACAATCCAGGCAGCACAACTTACTCGGCATCGGTTATGAATTACAACGGTTCTTCCTGGTCGTATGTAGGTAGTAAGGGTGTTACCGATGTACGTATCACATATAATGATATTGTATTGAAAAACGATGGTAACCCGATGTTATTTTGCTACAACAATGCAGCAGGAACACTTGCCAGAAGAGAATTGAACATTTCTGACTTTACCGGAAACAGCTGGGCCTCCAACCTTACCATTCCAGGCAGAGCATCCACTCAATATGCATACCACACAACTGCAAAAAATGTTGACGGCGTTATTTACCTGGGTGTTTACAATGCCAACGAAGGTACATTCTCGGCCTATAAAAATACAGACGGCAGCTGGACTACCATTGTTGAATCATATTTACAGGAAGGCGCAACAACTGGAAACCTGCGTGATTTTGATATGGATGTTGACCGCGACGGTAATGTATTCGTTTGTGTTGCCGATGACGAGGCAGGTGCCGATATTTACCGGCCAAAAGTATTAAAATACGATGCTACAGCTGAAACATGGAGCAAAGTGGGAACGCCCATCGCAATCGACTTCTCTACCACCAGAGAGTTTAGCCTGGCTGTATCACCGGTTGGAACTCCATTCCTGATGTATCGCGACGATAGCATGTTCCCGGTAGTTGTTTCGTTTGATGAAGACACGCAGGATTGGACAACACCTACCCAACTCAACGCTGTTGAAGCCGAAAATCTATACATGGATTTTGCACCGAACGGAATTGCTTATGCAGCATTCACAACTTCGGCCACTGGCGAAACCATGTTATTTAAATACGATATTCCTACCGAATAACAAACTGTACTAAGCAGTAAAGAGGATGCCCGTACTTCAATGGCATCCTCTTTTTGTTTTCTGAGTTCACATAGTCTTTGTTAAAGCACCTGTCTTTATACGGGTCATCTCGCCAGCGCGAAGCAACGTATTCCATATTTTTATCGGGAAAAAAACATCAGAATGCAAAGCAATTTTGAAGGTCTCCCGAAAGGTCAGAAATACCTGTCGTTTAACAAAATGACAAGTTCCATGTTATATTCAAGTACCATAATAAACACATAACTGAAGTACAACACTCTAAATTAGTTACATTCAAATGAAAAAGATTAGTTTGATCGCCCTGTTTCAATTGCTCCTCTTATCGGCAATTGCCCAAACAAAGTATTTTAATGTTGAAGGGTTTATTTATTTAGATACCAATGAAAACGGTCGGTTCGATGAGAAGGAAAAAGGATTAAAAGGAATACCCGTTTCCAACGGAGATACAATCGTGATCACCAACTCAAAAGGTAAGTTTGTTATCCCGGCAGATTCTACTGCCAGCATTTTCCCAATAGTACCAACCGGCTTCGAAAATACAGGTTCAAAAATAGGGAATGCTAATTTTATCTTTTTGGGGAAACAGGACACAGCAACAACGCTAGCTCTCGGGCTGAAAAGGGTAAAGCAACCTTCTGCTTTTCGGGTGGGAGCAATTGGCGACCTGCAGGTTAGTAATCAACAGGAAATTTCTTATGCCAACCACACCGTTCTTTCCGAACTTGCCTCTTCCAACATCGATTTCAATATTTTCCTGGGCGATCTGGTGAACAATAACATCAAAGACCTGCCAACAATCCGCCATATTTTAGAGAAATTACCGACAAAATCGTGGACCGTCGCAGGAAATCACGACCGCAACTTCGTCCCTGATTTCCAACAACATACTTTTAACATGGATTTTGGAGCGTCAGATTATGCTTTTAATTATGCGGGCGTTCACTTCATCGTTTTAAACGATATTTTTGCCGTAGGCGCTAAGGGATATGAAGGGCGCTTAACCGAAAAGCAACTTCGTTTTATTAAAAACGACCTGGCACTGGTTCCAAAGGAAAAACTGGTGGTAATCAGCCAACACATCCCAATGGTTTCAGTAAAAAATAAAGCCGATTTACTAAGCTTGCTTGAGCCTTACCGAAAAGTACTGATATTGTCAGGGCATACTCACAAAGCCACCCGCCATCATCTGGCTCCCAATGTAATGGAAATTGTAACAGGGGCCTCGTGTGGAAACTGGTGGTCGGGAGAACGAAACTGGCAGGGAATGCCTGTATCTCTTATGCAATGTGGCTCTCCGCGTAATTATTATATTCTAGACTTTGAAGACGACGATTACCGCTTTCATTTTAAAGGCATCGGGCTCGATCCATCCTTGCAAATGACGGTCTGGATCAACGGACAGGATACGCTTTCCCAGCATATTCCATCCTTACAGGAGCTAAAAACCAATGATGTTCTGGCCAATGTTTATGCGGCTTCCGACGAAACCCTTGTAAAAATGAAAGTAGATGACGGAGAATGGATAAGCATGAAAAAAACAAAAATCATTGATCCGAATGTGGCACGCATTGTTCATCAAAATAAAACGGGTATCTATCCAACTGTTTTTAGCAGAAAAGCAGCGCTACGCACCTCTGCTTCGCCCCATATTTGGCAAGGAGAGCTACCAGAAAACCTGTCTTCAGGTATCCACCAGCTAACAATTGAGGCGGTTGAATCTAGTGGGTTTAACGTTTCTGCAAAGCAGACCTTTTTTGTCAAGTAAGGCAGTTCTGAAAAATATTAAAGGAAATTCCAAAACCAGCGAGGCGATTCGAAAATTACATCCGAATCGCCTCACCTTTTATAATGTGCCGGCTAATGCCGACATTATTTCCCTTTCTGATCAGTTATCCTTTTTCCAGTATTGCTCAATTTCTTCCAGGGTTTTTCCTTTTGTTTCAGGAATCAGCTTGTAAAAGAAGATAGTACCTGCAAAACAGAAAGCTGCAAACGTAAAAAATCCGGCTCCCATGCCTACGCTCGCAACGTACCACGGAAAAAGAAATGCTGCGGCAAAGTTGGTTCCCCAGTTGGCAAAAGTTGCCAGTGACATCGCCCTACCCCGGATATGAGTCGGGTAAATTTCACCGATTAAAACCCAAATAACTGCATTGATTGACAAGGCCAAACTACCAATGTATATACAAAGCAGTACAACCGTCCAGATGCCCGAAGCGATGTTGGTCACAAACAAGGTTCCTATCGCGCACAACGAAACAAAAACGGCTGCCATTCCTCCAATCAGCAAAGGACGACGCCCCCAGCTATCAATTTTTGTCAGTGCAATAACCGTAAAAATCAGGTTGATAATGCCGATCAATACCTGAAACTGAACTGCATTGTTCAGCGCAAAACCAGCACCTTCCAAAATGGTTGGACCGTAATAAATAACAATATTCACCCCTGTAAACTGCCCAAAAACAGAAAGCCCGATTCCTACTGCCAGCGCACGCCGCATGCCGGGCTTTAAAAGCTCGCCCAAGCCTACTTTCTTTTTACCAGCTTCATCGGCAGGACGAAGAAGTTTCTCGTCTAATTCGCCATTGATTCGTCGAAGCAAAGCCATGCCTTTCTCAACAAAGCCTTTGTCAATCAACCAGCGTGGACTTTCCGGAACAAAAAATAACAAGAGGATAAACAATCCGCAGGGAATCATTTCGGCTGCAAACATTCCCCGCCAAATCTCGGTATTGAATACTTTTCCTAAAATACCGGCGGTAAAAATATTATCGGGTGAAGCGGCATAACGCAACAAGGCCCAGTTTGAAAAATAGGCTAACAAAATCCCAATAACTATCGACAATTGATACAGTGCAACCAAACGTCCGCGAATTTTTGCCGGAGCAAACTCCGATATGTACATAGGAGAAAGAACAGAGGCCATTCCGACGCCAAGGCCGCCAACAAGGCGGGCAACAATTAACAAGGTAAAACTGGGAGGAATGGAGGAAAACAAGGCCGACACAAAGAAAAGAAATGCCGCCAGTATCAGAATGGGTTTTCGCCCGTAGCGGTCGCTTAAACTGCCGGCTACAAAGGCCCCCACAATTGCGCCAATCAGGGCCGAACTTCCAAACCAGCCCACCATTAATTTGGACAAGCCAAATTGGGTCTCCACCATACCGAAGGTTCCCGATATTACGGCGGTATCAAAGCCAAACAGCACACCTCCCAAAGATGCCACAAAACAGGTTAACCCAAGCAGAACTTTATTCCCCGATGGCTTATCCTGATGGACACCTTGATTCATTTTTACATTCATTGTTTCGATTTTTTTGATTTAGTTCATTTTATTGTTGCCTGATCAGGATGAGTTCCCTGGCAGAAACAGGCAAAAGTTTAAGGTTGAAAAATTTATTTGTAACGGTTTACTTTAGCGCTTTGCCTTTTGCAAGTTTTTTGTATAAATCCAGCGAATCGGGATGGCCGGCAAAAGTCGGTCCTTCCGCCTGGTTGATCATTCCGGTATACTGGTAGATCAGAATTTTCTCAACATAGGGCGACACAGCCTCCAGCTGTTGAATAACCCGCTCGGCAGGAGCTGGCAACAAGGCGCTGTGGTATACTTTTCCCTCAAAACGAAAAACTTCGACATCTGCCCAAAGACGGGACTTGGCTGCTTTTTTATGAAGTTTATAGAGATTTTCAAAGAAACCGGCGCTTTCTTCAACCCGGGTTTTCTCCACCCCAATTTCATCCTGATAAGCTATAAAATCCACATCCAGCTGCTCCAACTGACGCACGTATTGATCATCGAACTCAACATTTCTGGTTCCGTAAGGAGCAATCAAGGTTTTGGCTTTTGGCATTAACCGGGCAGCTTCTTTCGACGACTGGTTCACATAATTGATAAAGAAGTCATCGTAATGCCCGCTAATTCCGGTTTCGTTCGGATAATACCAGCCGTAAAAGCTTTTGTGATGTCCGTATTTTTCGGCAATTTCATTCATTGCTTTCACGCGCAACTTATTCACTTCCGGATCTTTCATCAACATGGCAGGATTTCTCCACTCTCCGAAAAAGCCATTGCTGACAAAAAAGCGGATGCCATACTTATCGGCCGCAGTAAGTACCACTTCCAAAGGATCTTCGCACCCCATTTCGTGTTTTGGCAACAACGAAGTAGGGTAAAAACTTTTATCGTAAATAGCTACATCCAACAATACGAGGTAGCGTAACCCGGCATCTGCTATTTCTTTTACTTTGGCATCCCATTGTTCAGCCGTAAATTTCTCCAAAGTAGGATTCCAGTATTTTCCCTCGGCGGCACTGTGGTGCTGAAACTCAAACCAGGAGCCCTCAATGGGTTTCATCGTTGTTTTTTTCGTTGCAGCCGCCTGCACTTCCTGCAATAAAAAAGGGCTGGCCACCGCCATCGTACCCAGTGTTCTTAAAAAATTCTTCCGGTTCATCGTAATACAAATCTTTATCTATTCTGTCAAAAATGGTTTCAGCTTGCTGAACAATTACTTATTTCTGTGAAAGAATGTCAAAACTAAATATTTTTACTCCGAAAAAAGCATTTAATAAAATATTTTATTAACCTTTTCTACAAATTCATGTCAGAGATGGTTCTTTTTTATTCAGGTGGCTGTCTGTTCAGTTAGCTTATCAATCAAAACCAAAAACACTTCGCACTTTGGAATCCGTTATCCTCGCTTTTCCACAACAGAAATTCACTACCCAGCTCAATCCGAAGTCTGTTCTTAACAGATTACTCATAGTTCCTATCTTAGATTATATGCCCAGTCTACTCGTTTGCTATTCATTTCTCCTGAATTTGGGTGCACTATTCCGAAAGCATTTCTTTTTTTAATGCGGAATGATGTTGGGCAATTTCTGAATTTTTAGTCAGATCCCAGATTGATACATCCATATCTCTTAAGGCCAGTATAGCCGTTATCCAGCCCTGTGTCCAGCCGGTTTCGATGGCCCAGGCGCCCCAGCCGTGATCAGCATTCGAGCCCCATTGTTCGAATTGCTCATAATCAAAGGCGCGCATCCAACCGCCATCCAATTCCGGATGATCGGCTGATTTTACCTGGATACGGCACAAAAACTCCGCTAACTTATCGGTGGCCTTTTTGATATCAGCATCGCCGGTTGCATAAACTGCCTCGTGCAATCCTAAAAATGCGAAGTTGGTGGTATACAACAAATCGCTTACCGGGTCGCCATTTTGTGCAATAAGCGATGCCTCTGTTGTTCCGTAAGCTTCATTCGATTGTGGCGGAGGATAACGTCCCATTTCAATCGATCCCAACTCTTCGCGAATGGCTCCGCATTCATCCTGAAGTTTCAGGAAATCGTTGACCACGGTCAATAACATTGCGCGGTTTTCTTCCGTGTTTTCCACCCGAAGCAGCCACGATAAGGGTAAAATCATTCGTGCCCGCTCCTGCGCCAGTCCGTTGGTCCAGCTCCATCCGCCGGGATAATGCTCCATCATCGTTTTAATTCCGTTTTTGGCGCGGTTCAGAAAAATATCATCCCCGGTTTTATCGTAGGCCCACAAATAGCAAGCCCACAAATAGCTTTCAAAATGAGGAGCCAAATTCACGATTTCCTGATTGTAGTAATGTTTCCAACCATTTTTCTCTAACTGAGGTAAATCAATTCTGCTGCCCCGGAATCCGTTTGCTCCGGTTGTTCGTACGAGAGCCAGCAACGACTTCATCATAATTTCATCCCAGTGATTGGATCCGGTAAGAGCGGCAGTTGTCCAGGCTCCCAAAAGAAAACGTGCATTATCGTCGCCGTAGCTGGCGCGATACCAGGCATAATTACTAATTCCCCACGGGATTAAACCATAGGCTCCGTGCGACGGATTGGCGTATTCATTTTTTGTTGCAATCGAATTCAGCAGATAGTAATCCAGCAGTTTTTGCGCTGTTCCCAGGTATTCCTCGTTCCTCAATGCTTTCCCGGCAGTGGCAAAAGCCATGGCTGTTTCACTGATGCAGTCTCCCCGCTCCATGATTCCGATCGGCTGGCTGCCATTTTCATCGATTTCGGAGAAAATACATTCAAAAACGCCGTTCGATCCATCTCCTACCGGAATAGCCTCACTCCACGTCAAACGTTGAACACCCGAATCAACCATCTCTTTTAGCGTTTCTGCATACGATTCAGGAATAAGCATACGTGCATTTTTATACCATTCCACTCCGCGGGCAAAACTTTCGCGTTCAACATCTTCCGGCAAAGCATCTTCTTTACCATAAGTCGGCCCCACAACCGGTTCCCAGCTTAAATCTTCGGCTTCGAGTCCGGGGGAAATAAACCCAAGAATCTGTTTCCACACCACTCCCCATTCTTTTGACGGGGCGTATCTTCCGGAAATAAAACCACTCAGGTTTGTTGTTGACACCAGTACCGGAAGCTCCTTCATTTCGAGTAAAATGGGAAACTGCTTTTCAGGTAAACCGTAAATGGCCGAATCGAAACCGGCAACGCGCGCCGCCACCATATGTACTTGCGCTGCATCAGCTGGTACATTGGTATAATACAAACCGTTTAACCCCAAAATCGTTAAACTGTCGGGCGACGCGTTAAAAAAGCCGGAATTGACCACCACCCGCTCGTGTTTGGCCTTTTCAATGGCACCCACTTCACTTTGCGGAAGCACGGATGGAAACTCGACATAAGCGCGAACACCTTTTTCCTTTACCAAGGCGTAAAAGTTCCCGCTCAATTGTTCCGTTCTGTTTGGATAATCCGAAGACAAAACCAAAAGACCGTCTCCACTTTTGGCCTTCTGAATGGCTTCATCGGGTGTGGCATGAAAAACAAGTTGAATGTTTTTATGGTTTTTCAGTACCTGAATCAAATCATTGTCGGCAGAACCACTCACATGAATGGTATGGCGAGCGCCGCCACAAGCGGCCAGAAGCAAGGCAAACATGGCCAGACTCCAAACTTTTATTTGTTGCGTTATTCTCCTAATCATATCGTTCTCTTTATTCTCTTTCTATTATTATTTGCGGGGCTTCTCCTTTGATAAGCCTTTTTAAAACAGCCGGATAAGTATCTCCTTCGGTGGTTCCTTTTCCTTCCATAAAAACACCACAGGTGATGGAATCACCAAAGCATACAATTTTCAAACTGCCCAGGTCATCGTAATGCTTTATCAATTGCTTGTATATAAAGCTGGCCAGTAACTGATTGCCTTCTTTGGTAAAATGAATGCCATCGTTACTATCGCTGTTGAAGCGGTTTCGGATAATCAGATCTTTCTCGTGCACGGGAATCCCCATCTCTTTAAAGTGCCCAAAAAGATCTATAAACAACAAATCCTTTGCCTTGCACAAGGCCCTCAAAGTATCCCGGCCGTTTTCCAGCAATTGCATTGGAGTAGCGGGATACAATGCGGCATCGTGGCGTTCAAACAGGTGCAACGAATCGGCCGTGGGCGGACTTACCAGAACCACAGAGATACCGTGTTGCAACAGACTGTCGGTTAACTGATTCATATGGTTGTAATAATCGCTCACCGAAAGCATTTTACGGGTATTCAGCAAGTCGTTTGTTCCCACCATTACAATCACGAGATCGGGTTTCAATGAAACGACATCAGCAGATACTCTTCTCAGCAAATCGGCCGAATTGTTTCCAGGGACACCTTTGTTAAACACATCGCCAACCGGCTTCTCTTTTGAACAGGAGAGTACGAAAATGGCTGTTACCACCAAAGTCAAAAGTACCAGGCCCGATCGATATCTCTTGGTTCTGTTCATGATGCATTAACTATTGGGCCAGTGTGTTTCCAATCCCTGCGTCCGGATCCAGCGTTGAAACTCAGTCAATAAGTTTTTCTGTTCCCGAACGGCTCGGGGCGGCACATTTTTCAGCTGAGCAAAAGCTACGAGCATTCCAACAGCTTCGCCAATGCTCCATTCCACCGGATGAAGGCGGTAACAACCGTTGGTGATGTGTGTGGTCCCAATGTTTTTGTTGGCCGGAAGCAGATTGTTCATCCGTTGCGGAAGCAAGGCACCCAGCGGTATCTGGAAAGGCAGCGATCCAAAGTCGACGTAGTTGACGCCCTGGCTGCTTGGATGCAAATCAATATGGTAATAACCGGTACCGACGCTATCGTAGAAATCAGCCGACTTTTTACCGGCCACATCACCTGCCACCAAACGGCGGTTTTCAGCCCCAACGTGTTCTTCCAATACCGTAAATTCGGCTTTTATTCTTCGGGCTTCACGGATGTAGGGATATTTTGCCATGCCATCTTCCGTTCCCATCACGTCGCCACGCAATCGCAAACCGGCCCATCCCAGTCCTCCGTCGGGGCGAGGTGCCTCGGTTTGCAACCAGTAAAACAACGACAGACTTAACTGACGCGCGCCTTCAACATGTTTCTGAAACTCCTTTTCACTTACGTCAATCAGGTTCCCGAGGAAATAATCGTTTTGCGGCCAGTTCACAATGGTAATGTCCCCATCGTAGGTACCCGGAGCAAAATTATCTTTGTTAACAAGCCGGCGGTACAGCCACAGGTTAAGCATATTTCCGGTTTTCTTGCCTTCCGGGTGAAAGCCAAGATCTTTGGGCTTTAATGTTCGTGGATCGGAATAATTCAGTTCCAATAATTTTCCGGCCCATGGTGTATCCATTTTAGGAACATAGGTACTCCAGAAATCATAATCTTTCGGACGATCGATGATGTTGTTCACACCGGGTTGGTAATCCATTGCAAAACATAAGGTAAACGCCTGGTTGTTTTTGGGATTCGCCACTTCAGGTGCGTGCAACTCGCCCGTCTGACTTTTTGACTCGGTTCCAGTAAAGTACTCAGTTCCTGTCATCGGAAGCAAATCGCCACATTCGGTAGCATCGATAAAGTAAGTTGCATTAAGCACCACGCTCTCATCATTTTTCAGATCGTGTGCCTGAATCGCTTTTACCTCATCTCCCGTTACATCTGCCGCATCGATTTTATGCTCGGTCAGCAATGTCAGCTTTCCGGTGCTGATGTAGGGCAGTAACATTTCGGTCAGCACGGCAACAGTTACAAGTGGTTCGTGACAAATCCGAGAAACAGATCCATCGCCCGGATTCAGGTTGGTACGACTCTTGGCATCGGCGGTTAAGGGATAATTTCGTTTGTAGTAATCCCGAATCCTGTTTCTGTAATCGCGGTACGAAGCAGGTGCTCCGTGCGTTTCAATCCAGTAATGCTCATCGGGCGGAACGCCTTGTTGCGAAACCTGTCCACCAATCCAGTCGGTTTCTTCGGTTAAAATTACTTTTAGCCCGTTACGGCAAGCCGCCAAAGCAGCCGCACAACCACCTAAACCGCCTCCGGCAATAACCACATCAGCAGCTAATTCATCTGCCTTATTCTTTATTTTTTTTGAACGACTGGTAGTGGCAGCCTGTGTGATGGAAGGTGCGGCCAGCAAAACGCCACCGCTTCCGGCTGAAACCAATGATAAAAAATTACGTCTTTTCATGTTATGTTTTTTCTACTATTTATATTTATTCCTGTGTCAGAGCAAAATAGCTTGCTCCCATAAATCTTTCACTTTTCGGGGAGATAAATCGAATACCAGGTACCGTCGGTCTCCCAAAGGCAAAACAGATTTTTCTCCCTCCTGATGAATGTCTGTTTCTACACCTGCCTGTTTCAACAAGCGTACGCTTTCCAGTTTCACCGGTAATTGCAACTGGCCTTCTCCCCTGGCATGCCAGTACACCACCCAGGTTTTACCATCACGGCGAAACATAAAAGCCCGCAGCTCTTCAGAAACTCCCTCCAACTGCTCATAAGGAATCAGCTCCAGGTTGTTTTCCTCGTTTCTCAACAAAAGATGCTCTTGGTCGGGATTCTTTAATTCCTCCTTTTCCCGGCTGGTAAGCAACCCGCTGATGCGCGCCTCTTCCCAATTTTTAATTACCTCCAGATTATCAGTCGTTCGCGGATGTTTTCGGAACTCGTTTAACTTGCCCATTAATGCAATCGGACAATCCCAGGCAGCTGCCCTGCTACAGATGTATTCGTACATATCGGGTTGCATTCCCACTGAAATACTGTCTGGTGCGAGGTAATCATTCCATCCAAAATTGATGGCGGTAAAATCCTGTGCCGTGTATTCGGCTGCATACATTGGATATTTTTGAGTAGCCTGACGGATAAACTCCGGGCGAAACAAATCGAAAGCATTGCCTCGAGTAATGATGTGCCAGCTAAAATGTGACTTGGTGGCTCCCTCTGATAAAACAGGAGCAGGATTTATTTGATTGTAGACAGCCAGCTGCGCCCGGGGCACATTGTACCAGTATGGCGGATGAACATCTTCAGCTCCATCGAAATAAATGAACTCAAAACCAGCTTCGCGACAAAGTTTTCCGATTCGTTCTCCCACTTCCTGCTGAATGCTCGTATTCTGATCAAAACGAACAAACAAAGGCCAGGTATCCACATCCAGCAATCCCAATTTAAATCCTTTTTCCACAGGGCCTACGGTAGATTTTAACTCTCCCCGCTTACATCCGGTAAAACAATAAGGACGCTCCGTGGTGTACCCCTCGTAACTCACCAGTTCGTTCCCGATTTTCAGCATCCTTCTTCCATCTTCCATCGTGCAACCTTCCGGATTTTCCTCTACCGGAATTGTCGTTGCTTCGGCACTGATCGCATCGGCCAGCGTAAACATCCGCCGTAAGTTAAGCCGGTGGTCAGGCACGGGACTCACATAAGCATCATTTTTGGCGGCTTTGTTGTAATGAATATGAAACCCGGGAATCATACCTGCATCCTTTATTTTTCGGGTAATGGTTTGCAAATCCTGCATTCCGTTTGGGAAAGCCGGCAGCCAGGGGAAATGCCCCATCGACTGGGCAAAATCGAAGTAATATACCACCATCATTTTAAAACCGCCTTGTTTGGCATAAGCAATGTGCTCGTCGATGTTGTGGGTTCTTACTTCCCGAAGTTCGTAGTAAGAATATTTATAGGCTTCGCTTCGGCGGCTTTCCACTCCCAGCGGAAGCTGGTAGTCCCTTTCCAGCTGATCAATACGATCCAGCAATTTGTCTTTGCTTGTAGTAATCAAAGCTGCTCCTACTCCCATCAACTTCACCCGGTTGTCCATCCCGGCATAAAGCAGCTGATATTTGCCCTTGTCGAATGCATCGATGCGAGCGAATTCGTCGGTAGCCAAAACGTTTACGGCCACTTTGTCGTCCCACACCACATTTAACCACTCGCCCAAATGGCTGCGTTTTCTTACGGGCAGTTGCAGCAGCGTAAATTCATCGATCTCTGTTTTTCGCTTAATTCCGAATTTCTCAATTTCGTAATCGAGGCCGGTCAACTGAAACCCAATGTAATCGTCAGTAATATTTAGCGAAATGGTCGCGGTATAGGCAATCTCCTGAAATCCCACCTTTAACTGGTTGCCTTCGCGCCACAGTGTGTCGGCAGCAAAAGTTCGCGGTTTGGCGGGATAGGTCAAAAAAAGTTCGTTATCGTAAGGCCGGTGTTCTGTAAGCGCAAAAACCGAAAGGTTGGTCCCTTTCTCCAGACATTCTTGTCCGCTAGGTTTATGGGTCAAACTCAGAGGCTTACCATCGCTGCTCAAAGTAAGAGCCATTTCCGCATTTTCAATCACGATTTTTCCGGGTTTTCCTTTGTTTAAGCCTGCATGAGCCTCGGTAGCTCCCCAGAAAATTATAAAAATGAATAAAAATAAGGAACGCATAGTTCTTGTTTTAGTTAATAAATTCCGCTAAAAAACTACCAAGGTAATCCATTCAGATAACTTAACATAAGAAATACCTCTTTTCAATATAAATCCCAAGCTTCTTTCAAAGATATTTGGAGAAAGCTAACCAGAGTTTGAAATACAGTGTGGAGTTAGATGATAGTAACTGCCACACTGTATTTACATTATACCTGTTTAATAACCCGGGTTCTGTTCCAGGTTGGAATTCCGGTCAATTTCTTCCTGCGGAATAGGGAAAAGTTCGAATTTATTTTCCCAAAAACGATTACGATCTCTCACTTTCAATTTGTCTTTGTAGGCATCATAGTTTGCAATATCGTTCAAATCATGCAAAGTTGAGGTCTGAAAATCCGGAATCATATCGGGAGTAACGTCGTCGTATCCACCAGAGGTAATGTAACCGTTTGCATCGTACGACTGTGCCAGCGGATAACCATAGCTTGGGCTATCGTTTTCGATCGCGCCAATTCCCCACCGGCGCATGTCAACAAAATGCAAGCCTTCCGCAATTAGCTCAACTTTTCGTTCACGGCGCACGAGCTGCTTCATTTTATCCTGGTTCCCGATGCGATCAGCCGAAACATCAGGCATGTGGGAACGATTACGCACCTGGTTGATGGCATCGTAAACTGACTCATCCAGTTCATTTAACTCGATTTTTGCTTCGGCATAAGTCAGCAACACCTCGGCATAGCGCATAATCGGGATATTGAAAGTGGTTTTGTTGATCGCCTCGTCGGTAACATTGGCAAACTTTTTCCAGATGTAGCCAACTCCGCGGTTAACAAAACTCGTCCATGCGGCTGCACTGTTGATATCTGCATTGTTTCCGGTGTACCATTCGTCCGTCGAGAAATTAAAGAATTGAGTGGTTGGGTTAAAGCCTTCCAAAATAAAGCGGATGCGGCCGGTTTCGGTACCGGTGCTATTTCCCTCCACGGTATCACCGTGCATCCAGAAAGTGGAGGCAAAGCGGGGGTCTCTGTTTGCTTTTGGATTTTTAGGATTGTAGAGAGGCGACTCATCGATCCGCTTTCCATCAATACATTCGTAGGTGTCCACCAATATTTGCGATGGGTGCCTTCCGGTTTGCCCGTAGTTTCGAGAAACAACCCCAAACGAAACAACATGTGTTTTTTCTTCTCCCTGGTCAGAATACATCACTTCGAACATCAGTTCACTGCGGGCATCGTCTTTGGCTTGTCCGGTTTTATTAAACAAATCATCGAAGTTCGCTGCCAGTTCTCGTTTACCAATAACCTCTTTCGAAGCTGCCGCGGCAATCCGGAAGTACTCGGTCCCTTTATTTCCGTAGTTTAAACTTCCACCTAACAGAGCCGCGCGTGCTTTAAGACCTAAAGCAACCGCTTTATCCACGCGTCCGCGATCGGCGGCTATCCAGGGAAGATCTTCGGCTGCCTCATCCATCTCCGCCAGAATAAAATCAAGAATCGTCACTTTTGAAACGCGCGCGTCCTCGTACTGATCAATGGTCACAGGCTCTGCATAAAAAGGTACATCGCCATACGATGCAATCAGGTTATAATAAGCAAATGCACGCAATACCTTCGCCTCTGCTAAATATTGTTTTGATTTTCCCTCCAGGGTTTCCAGGTAAGGTTCTGCTCCGTACAACACAGAATTGGCGCGGGCAACAATGTAATAATTGTAAGTCCACCACGAACGAACGGCCGCATTGTCCGGATTTAATCCGCCACCGGCACCAATGGTTGTATTCTCATCGCGCTCCATGCACATCGCCGTGAAGTGATCCAGAAAAAGATAAGCAGTCAGGCGGTTAACGCTGAAATAAAGCGAATTGTAAATGCCCGAAACTCCTGTTTTAACAGCCGCTTCTGATTTATAAAATCCGGAAGAAGCATAACTGGTTGGCGTTCTGTCTAAAAAATCGTCGGTACAGGAAGCAGCAAATACTCCCAGTGCCACAAGCAATGATAGATATAGTGATTTCGTCTTCATCTGTTCAATTTTTAAAAGTTAATATCCATTCCAAAAGTAAATGTCTTCATTAGCGGGTAGAAGTTCCCTCCCGAAACAGAAGATTCCGGATCATAACCTTTGTATGCATTTGAAATCGTAAATAAATTCTGACCACTCACATACAGGCGTACTTTTGACAGGTTCAACTGCTGCAAAACGTTTTTAGGAAGTGAGTAGCCCAGTACAACATTTTTAATCCTCATATAAGCACCGCTTTTCACCCAAAAATCAGATACAATGTTGTTTGGATTGTTTCCTGAGCCATCGATCAGCAGAATGGGAAATTCGGCATTCCGGTTGTCTTCGGTCCAGTAATCAAGCTGATGTTCAAATACGGTCCGGCCAACATAGAACGGACGCGCACCGGCTCCTGAATAGAAAATGTCTTTTTTCCCCACTCCCTGAAGAAACAAGGAAAAATCAAATCCTTTCCAGTCAGCACCAAGATTTACGCTGTACTCGTATCGTGGAGAAGGATCTCCGATGATTGTCCGGTCGAACTCATTGATCACCCCGTCAGGTTTTCCGTCCGGGCCACTCAGGTCTTTGTATTTGATGTATCCGGGCTTTACGTTGGCTTTTGCACCGTATACAGGCGATTCATCGATTTCGCCCTGCGACTGGAAATAACCTTCGCTTACATATCCGTACCAGGAGTGGATCGGTGATCCTTCGCGGGTGATTTGTGTTCCCACATACTCTTTACCATACAGGTTGGTTACTTCGTTTTGCACATCCGAGATATTGGCAGTAACGTGGTATTTAAATTCATTTATTTCATCGCGCCAGGTGAGCGAAAGGTCCCATCCGTTGTTCCTCATCGAGCCTGCATTTTCCCACGGCGAGGTAAGCCCCACGTACAATGGAATCGGGAATTGTTGCAACATATCTCTTATGTTTCGCACGTAATAATCCATTGTGAAACTCAGTTTTGAGTTGAGGAAATCGGCATCAAGCCCGATGTTCATTTGAGTGGATTTTTCCCACGAAATATTCTCGTTTGCCACCTGTGTTTGCGTTGCTCCGGTTCCCAACTCTTTGTTAAACCAGTAACCGTAACCGGTTGAAATAGTAGCTGCATAGGGAAAATAGCTGTAAATATCCTGGTTACCCAAGGTTCCGTACGAGCCTCTCAGTTTCAGGTTGCCAACCACATGATCAAAAGAATCCCAGAAGTTTTCTTCCGAAATTCGCCATCCGGCCGAAACCGATGGGAAAAATCCCCAACGCGAATTTTCCATAAACCGCGAAGAAGCATCCCAACGACCATTTAATTCCAACAAATAGCGTTCTTTGAAATTGTAATTCAACCGTCCGAAATAAGACATCATCGCCCACTCCCAATGACTTCCGCTATTGGTGGATGTAGCTACATCACCGTGGTCGATGTCTTCAAACCCATCAAACTCGTAGCCTTTTCTTTTGGCTGCGAAAGAATGTCCCAGCTTCTCTTCGCTCTGAATACCACCGAGCAGTTTTAAGCTATGGTCTCCGAATTGCTTATCGTACGAAGCCTGCAGGTTAAACTGATTGGTGATAACCTGTTCCCATCCTTCGTATTTTTCGGTGCCTGTTGCCGGATAGGTTGTTTTATACACTCCGCCTTCGTAGGTATCATAGGGCTTTAAGAAATAATCAGATTTGGTTTCGAGCCTGCGCGAGCTATAACTGGCAAGCACATCTAATCCTTTTAACGGATTAATTGACACAAAACCTTTTACCCCCAACTCGGGAGATACGCCCGTATTTATACCGGATGCTTCAGCACTTGCAATAGGGTTGTCTCCGTTCTGACCATATCCCCAGGTGCCATCGTCGTTTATACCGGAGAAAACAGGTACAAAAGTGGTCGCCTTACTGATGATCCCCTCGGGGCTATCCAGACTTGGCCGGACGGTTGTTGATTGCCGGATATTCACGTCAATTCCCACTTTCATCCATTGGGTAATGTCGGCATCGGTATTTAACCGAAGTGTCAAACGCTCGTAATCGTTGTTGGCAATTTGACCGTTCTGGTAGTAGTAAGCGGCGTTTCCGAAAAAACGTACTTTTTGAGAACCTCCGCTAAGGCTGAGAGAATGGTTATGCGTAAGAGCCATGTTTTTAATGATCTCATCCTGCCAGTCGGTGTCGTAGCGGTTAATGTTGTCGGCTCCCAGCGTTTTGTAATCATTGATCAGACTTTCAGGATATTGAGGATCCTGGTCAGAATTGGCACGCGCCACGTTAATGGCTTCCATGTAGGCAACAGCATCAACCGGATCGGGCATTTCTGTTGGTTTGTTTACACCCACATACCCGTTATACGTTACTTTTAACTTGCCATCCTTCGAACGTTTTGTGGTAATCAGAATTACCCCGTTGGAAGCTCTGGACCCGTAGATGGAAGCCGAAGCAGCGTCCTTTAAAACCGATATCGACTCAATGGTATTCATATCGATGTAATTCATATCGCCTTCCACACCGTCAATTAACACCAACGGATTTGACGAAGAATTGAGAGAGCCTGTTCCGCGAATACGAATGGTAGCCCCATCGGCTCCGGGGCGTCCGGATGACTGAACCACCGAAACACCGGGAATAAGGCCCTGCAGCGCGTTCGAAGTGTTCGATGCACTTCGTTTCACAATGTCTTCACTCGTCACGTTTTGAACTGCTCCGGTAAGGTTAACCTTTTTCTGAACGCCGTAACCTACAGCCACTACCTCGTCAATGCCAATCATATCTTCAGTCATGGTTACGTTCACCTGGCTTTGGTCTCCCACTTCAACATCCAGCGTCTTCATTCCCACAAACGAGAAATGCAAAACGGCGCCATCCGGAACGTTATTAAGTATGTAGCCTCCGTCAACATTGGTGATCGTACCACTCGTGGTGCCTTTAAAAGTCACACTTACCCCGGGCAAAGGCTCACCGTCCTTATCCGTAACCTTACCCGAAACTGACTTCTGTTCGGCATCCGATAATTCTTTGTCGATCATCATTTTAGACCCCGGACTAATGACAATATAGCGATCAACGACTTTGTATTTTAAATCACTTCCCTCCAGAAGATCATCCAGTATTTTTTCAATTGTCACGCCTTTTACGTTTAGGTTTACATTGTCAATACCAGCCACTTCATCGTTTTTATAAAAGAAGTAGAAGTCGCTTTGAGCTTCAATCTGCTCAAACAGCTCAGCTAATGTCACATTCCGGACATCTATCGATACTTTTGTTGACTGGGAGTAACTTTTTGCGTTCACTGCTACGATACCCAGCAGGAGCATTAAGATCGTTAGTTTCATAACTTTAATCATTTTATTACACCCAACCAACAGGGCATAACTCTCTCGTTTTTTTTTCATACTTTTGGCATGTTTAATAATTATTAATGATTCCGTTTGGAATTGTTTTTAAACGTCCTGAGGGAGTTTGGCGCTTCCCAGGATTTTAAAAATGAGCCGGTATTATTTGGCGTAATGCCGGTTCATCGTTTTAGTCCACTTGTTTTTTACATAGGCATTTAGTTTTCTTTCATCAGTATTATTTCGTTTTTATCTTCGCTTTTCTGGATCACCTCGAATTTAATCGGCGACGACAATTTTATAATTTCAAGCACCTGGAAAAGAGGCTTGTTTTTCAACACTGTGCCCGTAAAGCGGTAATCCTTTATTTCTTCGTCTTTAAAAACAAATTTCACGTTGTACCAACGTTCCAGCTTAGCAATAATGGGCTCCAGCCTTTCGTTGTGAAAACTGATTTTTCCTTCTTTCCAGGAAGAATAAAAACGCGTATCCACTTTCGAGAGGTATATCTTTTTTTCGGTCAAATCATAACTGGCCATTTCTCCCGGTTTTAGTTCAAGAATCCTTTTCCCCTGTTGGTTAAGCAACTCTATTTTCCCTTCCACCAGAATGGTTTCCGAAAAATCGTTTTCGGGATAAGCACTGATATTGAAACTGGTGCCCGTAACTTTTACCTGCATTTCGTTCACCTTTACCAGAAATGGGTTTTCAGCATCTTTCACAACATCAAAAAAGGCTTCTCCGCTTAACTCCACGTTACGGTTCTCGCCGTTAAAAGCAGCCGAATAACGAATGCGCGACTCAGCATTCAACCAAACATGCGTCCCGTCAGACAGTACAACCTCGGCAATCTGACCGGCCGGACAAATAACTTCGTTCATGGGCTGCGTTTCGGTCCGGCTCAAATAATGCAGCAACGAATAGGAAATAGCTACAGCAAAAACTAGTACGGCAGCGTATTTCATGACATGGCGGAATAAGCTGTACCTGGGTCTACCCATCTGTTTGGAAAGCCTTTTATATTCGACTGCCAGACCGTCTCCTTCGTCGCCACCTTTGGTTAACGACCACATATTTTTTATCGATTTGTAAAATTCTCTGGCCTCCTTGTTCTCCATCAGGTATTGCGAGATTTCATTTTTCTCCTCCACATCACTGATGTTACCCAGAGCATATTGTATGATTTTTTCCTGATCCATTTTATCGGTTCTATTAGTGTAACAACAAACGTTTGTTTTACCCTAGGTGGGAAAACAAAAAAAATTTCAGAAAACAGCTGGATAGTTAATAAACGATTTAAATTATTGTCAGCAGAATGGCAAACAAGTCCGACGGGAAATGCTCTTTTAACCTTTTCCGAAGTTGCTTCAGGGCTTTCGACATTTGCCCCTCCACAGCTTTTACCGAAATGCCGAGTTTATCGGCAATCTCCTTGTTTTTGAGCATTTCGTAGCGGCTTAGCTCAAAAACACGTTTGCATTGCGGCGGAAGTTCCTCTATGGTGTTTTCAATAATCCCTTTTAACTCATTAAACGAAAGCACATCAAAATCAAGCTGATTCAAGGCCTCGTAGTTCAAAACCAACTCGTTGTAGCGGTATTTCAGGTGCTCTTCGTATTTCTGCTTTACCTTAACAGCCTTCAGGTAATTCAGCGACTTATTGCGTAACACCTGAAAAAGAAAAGCTTTTAAATCAGAGTCCGCTTTTAAGCTCTCCCTGTTTTCCCAAAGCTTCAGAAACGATTCCTGTACCAGGTTTTTAGCCACTTCCCTGTCATTTACATATTCTGCAGAAAAAGCAAGCAACCGGGGAAAGTAGGAATTGAAAACAATGCGAAATGCATTTTCATCTCCCCGCTTTATCAGATTTAGAAGTTCAGTATTTAGTTCCTTTTCCTGAATCATATACGTCAGGTTCAAATAAATTTAGCCTACAAGATAAAAATTCGAGTTGAACAAATGCCGCTTTTTTCGAGCCCTGACGCCTTCGCTTCTTTGCTCGGCCGCAAGAACGCCATCTCAAAAATGAAGGACAACTCTATATATCAAACAATTAAAATCAGAAACGAAAATATTATCCGGCGAAAGAAATTAATAACCGCACACCAGATAAAACTTTTTTCTTTATAGTGGTTACCACTCTTCTCGTGTTGAACAAACGGAATGACACCTCATCCGCAACTCTAGTTTTCAATAACGGAAGAGTCGTGCAATTCTCTATTATTGTTCTTATTTTTGATGCTGAATATATTTAACGACCATGATAAATCGAAGAAACTTCATAAAAACAGTACCGGTGGTAGGTGCCGGAGTGGTGCTGTCGAACCAGGTGATGGGCCAAACAGACTCTGAAAAAAATAAACTTCCGGAAAATCACCGGGAATACTGGGTACAGCTGCTCGATAAAATCTCGGCGCCTGTACTGGAGGCCGGAAGCCAAAACAAACTGAAAGCTACAATGCCGGTTGAAACACCCACCGGGGCCAAAGAAAAGCCGTCCACTTACCTGGAAGCTGTGGGAAGATTGCTGGCCGGAATAGCGCCTTGGCTGGAAAGTGATTCGGGAGATACAGCAGAGGCCGGGCTAAGAAAAAAGTACCGGGAGATGGCATTAAAAACCATTCACAACATTACCGATGAAGCTTCGCCCGATTATCTTTTTAATCACAAGGAACCGCAAATACTTGTAGATGCAGCATTCTTGGCGCATGCTTTTTCGCGAGCTCCCCAACAGCTGTGGCAGGCACTTTCTGATGATTCAAAAAAGAATGTTGTAAAATGCTTTGTGGCCACCCGCGACATAAAGCCTTTTTATTCCAACTGGCTTCTTTTTAGCGGAATGATTGAAGCATTCTTTCTGAAAAACGATTTGCCATTCGACATTATGCGACTGGATTTTTCGGTAAAAAAACACCAGGAATGGTATTTGGGTGATGGAATGTATGGCGATGGACCGGACTTTCACTGGGACTATTACAACAGTTACGTTATTCAGCCCATGTTGATGGACATTGTAACGGTAATGCACGAAAAAAAGAAATTCGACGACCGCTCCACCGAAGAAATTGCTAAAAGATTTACGCGCTATGCAGCCATTCAGGAACGCCTGATTTCCCCGGAAGGTACTTTCCCTGCCATTGGCCGCTCGCTGGTTTACCGGATGGGAGCCTTCCAACATTTGGCGCAGGCAAGTTTACAGAAAAGACTTCCCGAAATTGTTAAGCCAGCCCAGGTACGATGCGCATTAACAGCTGTTATACAACGTTTGATGAGCGCTCCCGGAACATTTGACGAAAATGGTTGGTTACAGATTGGCTTATGCGGGCATCAAAACTCGATGGGCGAATATTACATCTCCACCGGAAGTTTGTATTTGTGTTCTACTGCTTTTCTTCCACTGGGACTCTCAACGGATGAAGAATTCTGGAAAGAGGATGATGCGCCCTGGACCAACGTTCAGGTTTGGAGTGGCGAGAATTTAAAAAACGACCACGCATTGTATTAAAAAATAAAAGGCTGTCGATGACAGCCTTTCTTATTTCATACATTTTTTAATGCTCCCAAAATCCGATGAGGTGTCATCGCCATTTCGAACAAACGAGCACCGGTTAAATCGTAAATGGCATTGTTAATCACAGCCCCCATACAAACAATAGCGGGCTCTCCACCACCTTGCGGCGGTGCATTACGATCCAGAATTTTGGTATCAATTTCCGGAATCCACGAGAAACGCGGGATTTCATAGGTATCAAAATTGGACGTTCTTACTTGGCCCCCGTCAAATTCAACCACTTCTTTGAGTGCGTAACCCAGCCCCATGTTTATGCATCCTTCCATCTGGATCGTCGCTCCCTGTGGATTAACACAAAAACCCATTTCCTGCGCACACCAAACTTTCAGCACTTTTACCTCGCCTGTTCTGGTGTCCACATCCACTTTGGCAATGTGTGCCACGTAAGTACCGGCATCAGCACCAATGGCCACTCCATAACCACGCTTGCTTGGCGATTGGGCAGGTTTCCAGTCGGCCATTTTTGCCACTTCGGTCAGCACATCAATAGCCCGCTGATCCGTCAGATTTTTTAATCGGAACTCCACCGGGTCGATCCCGGCTTTGGCTGCCATAATATCAATCTGAACTTCGCGCGCAAATGTATTCGTGCTGTTTCCCGGGCCACGCCAGGCTCCCGTCGGAAACGGATGAATACCCGGTGCCCGCCAGCCGCGTCCATAAACTGTTCTTTTTTGGTGAGGAACATTGTACATGGTTTCACCGCCGCGGTCTCCGGCATAATAAACATGGTAGTCCCAAAACACGATTTTCCCATTGTCATCCACTCCCGAGTTGATTTTAACAATCGCTGCAGGACGGAATTCATCGTAGAAAAATTCTTCCTGACGGTTCCAGTCAACCATCACTGGCTTTCCGGTTATTTTTGCCAGTCGCGCTGCTTCAACTGCCTGCTGGTGCGCCGACTTTCCTCCAAAACCACCTCCCAGATACGGAGGTTTTACCCGCACTTTTTCTTCCTCAAAACCCAAAACACGCGCAATGTTGCTTTTTGCCGGAAACGGTGTTTGTGTTCCGGCCCAAACCGTCATTTTTCCGTCTTCCAAAAAAGCCATGGCTGTATGCGGCTCCATTGGTGAATGTGCCACATACCCATCGTGAAATTCGTTTTCAAATATATTTTCAGAAGATTTTTTCCCGGTTTCCAAATCCCCTTCGTTGATATTTACATTGCCTTCGGGGGCGTTTTCATTCAGATAAGCAAAAACATTTTCGTTGCTGATCGGCTTTTCATCGCCTGCAAATTCGGCTTTAAACAAACGCCGTGCTTTGTCGGCCATTTCAGGATCTTCGTGCAATGCTGCCACCAAATCGTCGTCCTTTACAATTTGAACACCCTCCACTTTTTCAGCTTCCGAAGTATCAACCGAAACCAGCTTCGATGCATGGGACGGTGGACGAAGGATACGCGCATAAACCATTCCCGGAAGACGAATATCTCCTGAATATTTGGCTTTTCCTGTTACCTTTTCAACGCTATCGACCCGAAACCTGGGCTGCCCCATAATCCTGAACTCCGAATAATCTTTTACCTCGGGCTTCTCCGACAAAAAACGCTCGATCTTTTTCCCTTCTGTTAATTGCGGATAAGTAACCTTCTGCTTGTTATCTTTTCTATTGAATACCACACCTTCGTTCACGTCCAAACCTTCAAGGGGAACGCCAATTACTTCCGATGCCAGGATAAGAAGTACCATTCTTGCCTCGGCCGCTGCCGCACGCAAATAAGGTCCGAAAGCCCGGGTGGACAAAGATCCGAACGTTCCCATATCCCACGGACACAGATCGGTATCGCCCATTACCATTTTTACTTTTTCGAAGGCCACATCCAACTCATCGGCCAGCATCTGTGCCAGACCGGTAACCACACCCTGCCCCATTTCAATCTTTCCGGTGAAACAGGTAACCGTTCCGTCTTCATGAATCTGAAGAAAAGCATTCAGATCATTGGGAAGACGGTTCTGATCTCCTTCAGCAGCCATGATTTCCATTGCACTTCCTACCCGGAAGAAAATGTAAATACCACCGCCCATTAACCGAAGAAAATCGCGACGCCTGATTCCGGGAAAGGAACTGTGACTTTTCAGATAGTCTTTATAATCGTTGAACTCATCCATTTTTTCTCATTTTAAATTCGGGTATTACTTTTTATTGCGCATATCGGCAGCCGCCGTTTCAACAGCCTCAATAATGCGGTTGTGAGCACCACATCGACAAAGATTGTTTTCCATTCCCCAAATGATATCCTCATGGGTTGGATTTGGATTGTCGTTGAGCAGACCGACAGCATTCATGATCATTCCGGGAGTACAATACCCGCATTGAAGCGCATCGTTGTCGACAAAGGCCTGCTGTACCGGATGTAACTTGTCGCCATCAGCCAGTCCTTCTATGGTGACCACATTTTTTCCGGCCACTTCACCCAGACTGGTGATACAGGACCGGACTGCCGAACCGTCGATCAAAACAGTGCAGGCGCCACAATAGCCTTCTCCGCATCCGTACTTGGTACCCGTGAGGTTGAAATGCGTACGCAACACCCACAGTAAGGTTTTGGATGCATCGAGTTGAACAGAAACTTTCTTACCGTTCAACCTGAATTCAATGGTTTCCGTCATCGTAAGTATCTTTTAGTTTTTGGTAATCTTCCTGCGTATCCAAATCTTCAACGATCTCTGAAGAATCTACTTCCAATTCTTTTACTTCCTCCGGATATCGTTGCAGTAATTCGCGTAATCCCGGATTTCCTTTTAGCCCGAACATTTCTTCCCGAAATTGCAGATCGAATAAAACCGGGTGTCCCCTCTTCTCCTTCCAAACCGGGAGAATGATTTTCGCCCCTTCCTTTTGATAAATCTCAATGATCTTGTTTATTACCGAAGTTTGAACCATCGGTTGATCTCCCAGCATCACCAGAACAGCATCCACCGTCGATGGAATCGTCTTAATTCCGCAAAGTACCGACGAAAGCATTCCATCCGGGTAACTTTTATTTACTACGATCTTAACGTCCAGGGGTTTTAAAAGCGACTCAATTTCTGAACGATGACTGCCGGTAACGACCAAAACCTCATCAGCCTTTGAAGCCAAAGCCCTTCCGACAGTTGCCTCAATAACTGTTCTCCCGTTCCAGGGCATCAGCAATTTCTGCTGCTTCATGCGCGTTGATTCTCCGGCTGCCAGAATCAGGCACCAAACTTTCTTTTTTGAGGATTGATTTGTCTTTTTGGAATCGTCTGCAAAATTTCGGTAAGTGCTTGTCATTCTTCAAATTTAAGAAGAAAACAGATTACTCTAGCACCGGAAGAATGGTTTTACAACAGACTCAATCTATCACCTCATCCTGGAAGTTTAGAGACAGGTCGTTTATCTCACAAAAGCTGAATACTCGGGCCTCCCTCCTGAAACAGCGCTCCCCAAAATACCATCGGCTTCGGATTAATTTTTAATGGATTATAGAATGTTCGGACCTTTAAAGTTGGTTGAAACTAAATGAAAAACGCCCGATTAATGTGAAGGTGAGTAACAAATACTTATCTTACAATGTACGTTGGGGACATTTCTCAATTTGTCAAATTTTACTTTAATTTGTAAGCTATCTAAACTAAGAATTAAACCATTGCCGGAACTAAAACCAAATAAAACCAATGAGCTCCTAAAGCAAATACAAAAGGGATCTCCCTTTGCGTTTCAGGCTTTATTTGATAATTATAGTCGGAAGATCTACCATTTTTCGATGGGTTATCTCAAAAACAAACAAGAGGCCGAAGATATTGTACAGGAAGTCTTTTTGAAAATCTGGAAATCGCGGGAAGAGTTGCTTACCGGCACATCGTTTGAATCTTTTCTTTTTACCATTACCCGAAATGCCATATTAAATACAATCCGTAAAGAGAAATACCAGCAGGTTTACATGAATTATGTCAAACTCCATTTGGGAAAAAATGTTTTACTGGATGAGGAGTTGGATTTTAATGAATTGGAAAGGGCCTATAAAAAGTCGATTGATAAACTCCCCCCCAGACGTAAGGAAATATTCCTGTTAAGCCGTTACGAAAATATTTCAAATGTTGAGATTGCAAAAAAAATGGATGTTTCGGTAAAAACAGTGGAAAATCAAATGACCTCTGCGTTGGCTGATATCAGGCAGAATTTGCTAAAGCTTGGGTTTTCCGGGATTATCTTTTTCGAAATTTTCTTATAAAATTTTAATTCTTTGAATAGGGGTTGATTCGTCTTCGTGTGTATACCTTTTAAATTACGCAGAATTACAGGATGGAATCAATCGATAAAACGAACATAAAAAACCTGCTCGCTAAATTGTTGGCAGATACTTTAAGTGAACGGGAACAAGAACAGCTAAGAAATCACATTGGCTCTTCGTACAAGGACAAACAACTCAATGAATTGATGTCTGAACACTGGCAAAACCTCGATACTTCAGGGTTATCAGCCGAGCCATCTCTTGAAAATCTGAAACTGAAGCTGTGGACACTGATCCAGCAAGAAGAGGCTGTGAAAAAACAAACGGAACTATCCCGTAAAATCAGCTGGCAAACAGCCATCACAAGAATCGCCGCCATTTTGTTTATCCCTTTGCTGGTTTATACCGGATTTATGCTTGCTCAAAGCCATATTCAGAATAAACAGGCTGAAATGGTTATGCAAAAAGTTGAAGCAAATCCCGGATCGAGGGTTCATTTTACGTTGCCCGACAAAACCGAAGTGTGGCTAAATTCAGGAAGTAGCCTGGAGTACCCGATAGCAATGAACAAGCAAAAACAAAGAAATGTAAGACTTACAGGACAAGGGTATTTTAAAGTTTCGTATAACCCAAGGCATCCTTTTTTGGTAGAGACAAATCAAATCAATATAAAAGTACTGGGTACTTCATTTGATGTTTCCAATTACAATAACGATGGTCAAATAATTACCACCCTCGAAGAAGGTTGCATCGCACTGCTTGATTCACACGGAAGAGAAGTGTCGAAACTGGCTCCCGGCCAACAGGCTGTACTTGAAAAAACATCCAGAAAATTATATGTTGAGAATGTCAAAACAGAACTATCAACCTCGTGGAAAGACGGGCGCCTGATTTTCAGAGATGCGCCTTTGCAGGAAGTAGTTAAACTATTGGGACGCTGGTACAATTGCAACATTGAAGTGGACGATTCGTTAATTGGTTCCGACATTCAATACACGGCAACCATCCAGGATGAAACATTGGGCGAAGTATTGCAAATGATTGAACTTTCTACCGCTGTAAAAACCAGCATAAAAAACAGGGAGGTACGCATATGGGCTAAATAAAAAACAAAGGACAGTGGTGACGCACTATCCTTTGTTAGAATTAATCATAACTACATAATTAATCCAAGAAAATCAAAAGTATGAAAAAAAAATGGTTCCTAAAGGACCACAGTTATTTATTTAGCTGGGTCAAAAAAATTGTTAAAATTATGCGCTTGAGTATTTTTCTTATTGTTTTGACAAGCCTTCAATCTTTGGCGTTTGACAATTTTGCACAAGGCAGTAAATTAAACATTAAGGTTGAAAACACAACCCTGTCAGAGGTACTGCAACTTATTGAAAAGGAAAGTGAATACTTTTTGTTTTACAACAACAAAGTATTGGATCTCAACGAAATTGTAACACTTGATATAAGAAATAAATCGGTAGCAGAGGTATTAGATATATTGTTTAAAGACAAAGGTGTGACCTACACCATTAACAATAAACAGATAATACTCTCGAAAAAGGAGGGCAAAGGAGATTTGGTGCAGCAAAAATCAATTTCCGGTACCGTAACCGACAAAAACGGACAGCCTCTTCCGGGAGTTACCATTGTATTGAAAGGAACCACCAACGGCACAACCTCAAATAGTGATGGAGAATTTTCGTTATCTCGTATTCCGGAAAACGGGATACTGGTGTTTTCATTCATTGGATTGGAAACACTCGAAGTTCCGGTAGACGGACAAAGTGTAGTGGATGTAGTAATGCAGGAAACTTCTGTTGGAGTTGACGAAGTAGTGGTTACCGCACTGGGTATTAAGAAATTAAAAAAGCGAGTCGGGTACTCGGTACAGGAAGTAAAAGGCGAATCGCTCCAAAAAGCGAAAGCTCCCACGGTTATTGAGAGTCTTACCGGAAGAATTGCGGGAGTAATTGTTGCGAATACCAGCGAATTTTTTGGCGACCCCCAGGTGTATCTTCGTGGTAAGCAACCGCTGATTGTAATTGATGGAGTACCCGTAAGTGCTGATGGATGGAACTTTAACTCAGATGACATTGAAAACATAAGTGTGTTGAAAGGGCCTGTATCTGCTGCACTTTATGGATCTCGCGGACTGAACGGAGCCATTCAGATCACCTTGAAAAAAGGTGTTCAGCAAGAAGAAAAAACAACCGTTAGCTTTAACAGCACCAATACTTTCCAAACTTCTTTTATTCGTATTCCAAGAGCACAAACCGAATTTGGCCCGGGATCGCGTGGCCAGTACGAATATTATGATGGCCGTGGCGGTGGTATTAACGATAGCGACTACGACATTTGGGGGCCACGATTTGATGGCCGCTTACTGCCTCAGTGGGACAGCCCCATTGATCCCGAAACCGGTGAAAGAATCCCTACTCCATGGGTGACAAGAAACACAAACAATCTCGACGATTTTCTTCAGACCGGTTTTACCGGAACGTACAATGTGACGGTAAAAAATACCGGAAAATATGGTTCGGTTATCTTATCGGATACCTATCGAAAAGTAAAAGGAATTGTACCGGGAAGTAAATTGGATATTAATACTTTCAGGATTGCCGGAGATCTGAATCTATCAAAGAAATTCAAGGTTGAAGCATCGCTGCAGTACAATACCCAGGAAACTCCCAACATCCCCAGAACAGAATACGGCCCCACCAGCCCGATATATCTTATTTCTATCTGGGGTGGAGCGCATTGGGATATCAACGATATGAAAAACTACTGGGAAGAAGGGAAAGAAGGCATCGAGCAGCGTTTTGCAGAAAAGTGGAGATACAACAATCCCTGGTTCTGGGCAAAGGAAAGAAAAAGAAGTTATGATCGTTCGGATATAATTGCTTTCGCAAAACTGAACTACAAAATAAACGACAAGATGAATGTGTTTGTACGTCATCACATTCACGATGATAACCTGATTCGCGAGAGCCGTGATCCATTTTCGTTCTACGATTATGGTATTCCTGACAGGGAAGGTCGATATGCTATTTATAACTACAAAACGGTTACAAAAAATACCGATTTCCTATTTAACTACGCCGATAAATTTTTCAATGATCAGCTCGAGCTAAATACTTCATTGGGAGGAAATGTTTTAAACGATCATTACAGAAATTCTTCCGCTGGTACTTCCAATATGGTTGTGCCGGGACTTTATACTTTATCGAATAGCGCCGAGAAAGTACTGCCGGGAAGTTACCTGTCGAAAAAGGCGGTGAACAGTTTATATGCTTATGTCGACCTTGGATTTAAAGACTTGTTTTTCGTAAATGCTACACTTCGCAGAGACCGTTCTTCTGCTTTAATCGAAGGAAACGATGCCTTCTTTTATCCTTCGGTTTCGGTAAGTGCCATCGTTGATAAAATGGTTGATTTACCCGATTTAATCAGCTTTCTCAAGTTAAGGGGAGCTTATGCAAAAGTAGGAGGCGACCTGGGAGCTTATTCTGCAATCAACACTCTGGGAACTTCGAAAAGACGGAACATGCCAACTGCATGGATATCGGGCACGCTCATTGATCCCAATCTGCAACCACAGTTTAACTCATCGTTTGAGTACGGTGCCGATCTTCGTTTCTTTGACAATCGTTTAGGCGTTGACGTTACCTACTTTAACTTGATTAACGGACCTCAAATCTATGACCAATCCATTTCAAATGCAACGGGTTACGGTTATCATAAAACGAACGGACGAGAAGTTGAACGCTATGGTTGGGAAGTAGTTTTATCGGGAACTCCGGTTAAAACCCAGAATTTTTCGTGGGATATGACCCTTAACTGGGACATGTACCGGGAAACACTCAAGAGTTTGCCTGATAACCTGGACGGATCGCCTCGGTTGGCAGAAGGAAGAACGGAAATTGGCGACAGAACCGGAAGCTATTGGTATTATAATTGGCAAAAAACTCCCGATGGAGATCTGATTATTGGATCAAATGGTCTTCCGCTGCGCACCGAACACGTACAAAAACAAGGATACTATGAACCCGACTGGACCTTTGGATTAACAAATAATTTAAGCTACAAGAACTTTGATTTGTCTTTTCTGATTGATGGCCGTGTTGGAGGCTTCCTGTTTGATAACCTAACCCGGGATTTATGGCGTTCAGGATCACACCCCGATGCAATCGGTCAGAACCGCGAATTGGGCAACCAAGGAATTAAAACCATGTTGGTTCCGGGTAAAATAGTTGTGTCGGGCGAGGCAACCTACGACCCCGAAGGGAACATTATTGAGGACACAAGAGAGTACGCAGACAATACGCAACTGGTGTTTTACGAAGACTGGGCAAAACGCTACAAGGCAGATTGGCCCAGCGTAACATTGGAAAAAACTTTTGTTAAGCTTCGGGAAGTATCCTTAACCTACAACTTTACTGATGCAACCCTACAGAAGCTTCCGTTTTCAAAAGCAAGTTTCTCGGTAGTGGCCCGCAATTTATTCTACTGGACAAAAGACGACACTTATGCCGATCTCGATAGCTTTACTATTTCGGGCCGATCAGGTGTTAGAGATGAAGCAGGCTTGCAGCTGCCTTCAATGCGAACCATTGGTTTTAATATTGATTTGACCTTTTAACCGTTGAATAAAACTAGACGAAATGAAAAATAATAAAACACTGGCACTGTTGTTAACATTGCTAATATTTATCAGTAGCTGCGCCGATTTTGAAGAACTGCGCGTGAATCCTAATGAACCTACGAGTGTGGCTCCTTCCTTAATTTTCACCAACTTTTTACCCGAAGCAAGCGGTCCGTTTTCAGGCACTTACATGACTACTCAACATCACCATTCGGTGGGTGGCGATAGCGGACCGGTTCTTTATGTAAACTACAGGGGCTATTTTTATCACAAAGACATACAGAGTCTGGAGTTTATGGTGGAAGAAGCCGAAAAGATTGGTGCAAGAGGATATGCGCCATTGGCAAAATTCCTGAAAGTACACACCTACTTTGAGATGGTACGCCGAATGGGCGACATTCCTTTAAGCGAAGCTTTGCATTTGGAAGAAGGAATTATCTATCCGGTTTATGATTCTCAGAAAACCATTTTCATTCAGCTTCTGGAGTGGTTGGACGAGGCAAATTCTGAAATTGCTCCTTTAGTGAAAGAAAGCCTTACGGTAGCCGGAGATTTTTATTACAATGGCGACCTGAGTATGTGGCAAAGAGTGATAAACTCATATACACTGCGTATTTTAATTGAGTTAAGCAAAAAAGCAGACGATTCTGAGCTGAATATAAAAGGCAGATTTGCCAACATCGTAAACAATCCGGATAAATATCCACTTTTCAGAGGGAACGAAGACGACATGAAATACGAACACTGGGACGAAGACGGTTTCCGTTTCGGGCTTAATCCTGACTCGCCAAGTGCCGTTGACCGCACCGTTGTGGGCGGGCTGTATGTCGATTTGTTAAAGGCGAATAAAGATCCCCGTTTGTTTATGGTTGCCGATCCAACACCCGCTGCTCTGGCTGCTGACCCAAATGCTGCTTCCGATTTCAATGCTTATGCCGGCCCCTATGTTTCAACCGCGTTGGGCGAGTTACAAAGTGCCAAAAATGCCGGATTGTTTTCAAGAGTCAAAAACAGTCGCTACATCAATTATGTGGGTATTCCCAACGTGTTTCTAAGCTATGTAGAGCAGGAGTTTACTCTGGCTGAAGCAGCAAACCGTGGTTGGATACCCGATGCAAAAATACACTACGACAATGCAGTAACTGCATCGATGGAGTTTAACGGAGTTGCCCCGGAAGATATCTCAAGCTTTCTGAACGGTTTGGGAACGTACATAGGCGATAACATCGATGGCTTGGAACAGATTCTTACTCAAAAATACATCGGGTTCTTCCAGAACTCAGGTTGGGAGTCCTTTTTTAATCAGCGTAGAACAGGTGTTCCTGAATTTGCTGTTTCTTCTGAAAATACTCCGAGAGAAAAGATTCCCGTACGCTGGATGTATCCTACTGTAGAAAGAGATACCGATAATCCGGTAAACTACCGGGAAGCCCTGGTTCGCCAGTTTGGCTCCGAAGTGGATGATGTAGACGATGTATTATGGCACATGAAATAATACGTTTGGCGTTTCACAATCAAAAAAATGAAGAAAGATGAAGAAATCATATAGCAACATAAAAACACTACTTATGGCCGTTGTTCTTTTGGCGACAGCTGCCTGTGAGTACGATATATCCGACCCCGATATTGTCCCATACATCATAACAGAAGATAACAAGGCAATATTTACCCCCATTAATCCCGAGACCGGAAGTGCATATACATCCGGAGAATTGGCCGAACTGGATTACAATCCGAACGAGGAAAATACTTATTTGGAAGACCAGACCATAGGCTTTGATTTTGTCCTGCGTCTCGAGCCGGTTAAACTGGAAATACTGGAGTCGAACCAAACTACTTTAATAAAGGAGTATACCGAATTTCAGAAAGACGGAGCTACTTATAAGCTGTTGATAAATACAACTCTGGCAGAATTAGGAATTGGAGAAGGCAAAAGCAAAAAGATGCTTTTCAAGTTTTATTACCAAAATCCAAGCGGAGGTCCTTTTATTGAAGGAATGTTCTACACCGTACGTTTTAAATCACCTCCGCCTAAATTGCCTACCGGGTTTGAGTTAATTCGTAAACAGGGTGAAAACAAACATATCCTGGTAAATAACCCGGAGGTTGCACTTACTGTATTTGAAGCCAATCGTTACGGACACAGTTACGACGGGAATGCTGCGAATTACACAACAGTTGAAGGCGATCCTGACCTTAATTTCAGAGGCTCAAGCGATTTCTCCGTTTCTTTCTGGGTACGTACCTCCTCTTCGGTCAGCGATCCGGCAATGATAGGCGACCAGGATTGGGGCAGCTCAAACAATACCGGTTTTACAGTTGCATTTACCGGTGATGCCTGGCGAGTGGCAATTTCGGATGGAAATGGAAACAAAGCAGATGCAAGTACGGATGGTGTGCCATTTAATGATGGCGACTGGCATTTGCTGGCTGTTACCTTCGATCGCGATGGAAATATGTCCATGTACCAGGATGGAGTGGAAGTTGCCAGCGATGATATGTCGGCGGTAGGAAGTATTCTCAACGATTACTTTATTCACATTGGGCAGGACGGCACAGGAACTTATGGTGTCCCGTTTGTTGGCGACATTGCAGAAAGTAAAATTTACGATTATGTATTGACTCCGGCCGAGGTAGCTGAAATTTCCAAAGACCCTTCCACCGGCGCCACGGTTGAAATGGCGGCAGGTCTTAAGAAATTAATTCAGGTTGAAAAAACAGGCGACATTGCCATGGAGAATTTTGGCAATGGACTAAAAGGCTATCAGTTTAACGGAACAAATCAGTACGCAACTTTGGCCGACGATGATCTTGGATTCAGGTACGAAGGAGATTTTTCAATTTCATTTTGGGTGAATACAACTTCTGCAGACAGTGATCCGGTTATGATTGGAGACCAGGATTGGGATAGTTCCGGTAATACAGGTTTGTCTATTGCTTTTCGGGGGGATAACTGGCGTGTAGCGATTTCTGACGGAGGAGGGAATAAGGCAGATGCCAGTACTTCGGGTGATGGTATTCCGTTTAACGACGGTAGCTGGCATATGTTAACTGTTACCTTCGACCGTGATGGGAATATGACCATGTATCAGGATGCTGTTGCTGTAGGTGGCGCCGATATGTCGGCAGTTGGAAGTATTAACAGCGGAAATCCGTTAAGAATGGCACAAGATGGTCCGGCTACTTACGGACAATTTTTTGAGGGAAAAATGGCCAATGTTATGATTTATGATTACGTCCTCACTCCCGAAAATATAACAGATTTGTTCAATAACTAAAACTCGCGAAGAACACAAATGAAAGGGGAACAGGCTTTTGGCTTGTCCTCTTTCATTCATACAACTTCCGAAACAGCATTCATTATGAATCCAATAAACAACGCTGTTGTTGTGGCATTCCTGTTCTTCTTTTTCGCCACCTCAAGCGGCAATGCTCAAGACATTACAATCCAGCCTTATCTTCAGGATGTAACACCCAACTCGGCATACATACTATGGGAAACCAACCAAACCAACGAAAGTGTGGTTGAGTGGGGAACTTCCAACGAACTGGGAAATGTAAGTTACGGAACCTCTTTTTCATCCAACACTTCGAGATTGCACCAGGTTCAACTTGAAAACCTCTCCCACTATACTAGGTATTACTACCGGGTAAAAACGGGAAGTGCCGTTTCTGCTATTTTCGAGTTCAAAACACCTCCTCTGGCAGCCGACGAAAAACCTTTTCGCATTGTTGCCATGAGTGATATGCAAAAGGATGGAGATCACCCCAATAAGTTCAAAGAAATTGTAGAAGAGGGAGTTTTAAAATATTTCAAAACCAAGTACGGAGGTAAGATTACCGATAATCTAGCGTTGTTAATGCTTCCAGGCGATTTAGTGAGCAATGGCGAGATCTTTAGCCAATGGAAAAACGATTTCTTTAATCCGGCTGAAAAATTATACAGCCAGATCCCGGTTTATCCGGTTCTGGGGAATCATGAAAATAACTCGGCCAATTACTTTAATTACTTTAAATTGCCTGAAAACGGCACTGAAGGCTACAGAGAACACTGGTGGTTTAAAGATTACGGAAACCTCCGGATTATTGGGCTGAACTCCAACACTCCATACAGTGGCAACACCCAGCTGGCATGGTTACAACAAACACTGAACAATACTTTAACAGCGGATTCAATCGATTTTGTATTTGCCCAAATGCATCATCCTTATAAATCGGAACTGTGGACACCCGGGGAATCCGATTTTACGGGGAGCGTAATTGAAAAGCTCGATAACTTTGCAGCCCAGAGCGGAAAGCCGGTTGTGCACTTGTTTGGTCATACGCACGGATATTCCAGGGGGCAGTCGAGAGATCAGAAACACCTTTGGGTTAATGTGGCCACTGCAGGCGGAGCCATCGACAATTGGAGCGAATTTCCGAATAATGATTACAATGAATTCTCGGTTTCGCAGGATGAATATGGTTTCATTGTAATAGATGTAACCGATGGTAATGACCCGAAATTGGTCCTAAGACGGATTAGTCGCGGAGATCAGGATCAGGTTGTAGAAAACCAGCAAACGGATGTTGTAACCATCCGGAAAAATGCTTCAATTGTAAATAAACCGGAAGGAGTCAGTCCAGCCAATCAAAAATTAATACCGGAATGTGTTGTTTTAAAGGCTGATAATTTTTCTTCGGCCAATACAAGTGCAGAGCATGCACAAAGCCACTGGCAGGTATCGACCAGTGCCACCGATTTCTCAAATCCTGCAGCCGACAGCTGGAAGACGTTCGAAAACTGGTACAACGAAGTTAATACACAGGAAGGTGACGATTTAACCGATGAACCCATTGCCGGATTAAGTGAAAATACCAACTATTGGTGGAGAGTCAGGTACCGCGACAAAGAGTTAAACTGGAGTGAGTGGTCGGAGCCGTTAGCTTTTTCAACGGGCAAATCGCAATCGCTTCCTAACCTGTTAAAAAATCCGGGAGCAGAAAACGGACTGGAAAGCTGGCAAACTATACAAGGAGTAGTAGAAGCTTTGGCTGAAGGAGAGTGTGACGGCATTAGTCCGTACAATGGTCAAAAATATTTTATTGTAGGAGGGCTATGCAATTCAAGTGCTGTTGCAAAGGCTTCGCAATACGTCGATGTCAGTTCTTTCGCCGATTCAGTTAAGACTGGGAATTTTAATGTAAATTATGGCGGGTACTTGTCGAATTACAACGGAAGCGATCGCCCTGAATTAAAAGTCATTTTCTATGACTCGAATAACCAGAAGATAAGCGAGGGAAGCACTTTATCCACTCTAAACAGTAATTGGACACTTTTAAGCGCGACCATGCATATTCCGCAGCATACCAAAACCATTAAATTTGAACTGAAAGGTACACGCAACGCAGGAAGTGATAACGATAGTTATTTCGATGACTTGTTTCTTACGGTAGGATCGGCTAAAGTGGATTGCAGTGTAGTTACTTCTGTAAATGGCGCAATACGTCCGTTTATTCCGGAGCTTCAGGTTGTGCCAAATCCAATGGTTTGTCAATCGTATATTCAGTTACCCGGAACTGATTACTCCGGGCTAAAGCTGAGTTTGGCAGATGTGAATGGTTGTAAACTTAGCTGCCGCTACCGGGTAGAAGCCAATCGGATTGTCGTGGAGAGAGACTCATTAGTACCTGGTTTTTATATGTTTATAGTTAGAGATAAGCGAACAATCAGAGGAAAAGGGAAAATTATCATTTCAGACTAGCCATCTGAAGAGTTCGTATATTTAAGTTCACAATTATTATGAAGAAAATGAGATTAAAAATTTTAGTAGTCCTGATCGCTCTTTTGGGATTAAATGGTTTTGCTATTGCCCAGGAAACACTGTATTTCAATGAGGACAAAACCTTCAAAATAGTACAATTAACTGATTTGCATTTTATGTTCGATTCTCCAAAATCGGAAGTTGTTTTACCCATGATAAACGAAGTGCTTGATATTGAAAAGCCTGACCTGGTTGTTTTTACCGGAGATGCGGTTACCAAAGCGCCTGTTTTCAAGGGTTGGGAACTATTAACAGCCCCAATGATTGAACGGGGAATTCCATGGGTGGCAGTATTGGGAAATCACGATGACGAATCGGATAAAACCAGGAGTGAAATTATGGAAAAACTGGTTCAGATAGAAAAAAACTGCATAGCATATAAAACGAACGAAGCCTATGGAACAGGCAATTATGTATTGGAAATAAAAGGTAGCAGCAAAAATACAAAAGCCCTGCTTTATTGCATGGACTCCAATGCATATTCAACCATTGAAGGTACAGGTACCTATGGTTGGTTCACCCGTGAGCAGATAAGCTGGTATACGCAAAAAAGCAACAACTTCACCCAAAAGAACAATGGAGAAGCTATTCCCGCCCTGGCATTTTTTCATATTCCACTACCTGAATATACCCAGGCATGGAGCAATGGAGGAATGCAACCGGTAGGAGTTAAGAACGAAGATGTTTGTTCGCCTTCTGTTAACTCCGGAATGTTCCTGGCTATGCTGGAGCAAGGTGACGTAATGGGAACCTTTGTTGGGCACGATCATGTGAACGATTACATTTCGTCGCTTTACGGAATAGCATTGGCCTATGGGCGCTTTTCGGGCAGTGGGGACACTTATGGCGACCTGAAAAACGGAGCCCGGGTTATTGTTTTGAAAGAAGATAAATGGGAATTTGATACCTGGCTTCGCATACGTGGCGGCGAGAAAATTAATGAGACTGTTTTTATTCGAAGTACCCCCGAATAAAACTGAAAGCAAACGAATCGCCGGCGATTATTTTCAGTTCTTATTTTAGGGAACTGAAATGTCTCCGGCGTAAAACAAAAAAGGCCGTTCGTCACAATGACGTTCGACCTTTTAAGTGGGCGATGACGGATTCGAACCGCCGACCCTCTGGGTGTAAACCAGATGCTCTGAACCAACTGAGCTAATCGCCCTAAAAATGTTTTCTTGTTTCTGAACGCGCCCCCTTTTTCAGAAAGGCGCTGCAAATATAGAAGCTATTTTTAGTTCTGCAAAGAAATCACAAAAAAATATTCATAAAATTTCGACCTCCGTAAAAGTGCAGCCACCAGTAAAAACAAGACATTTTCCCCCGGCATTTTCCATTGCTTTTTTGAATCCCTCATTTTCAGAATGATAAATTCCCCCAACCAATCAAAAAACGACCCAATGCTGTTCCGACACCTCTGTATGCAGTGCCCACGAAATCTTTGCCTTCTCAAAATAATAGTTTGCCTTTAGGGTGAAAAAGCAAAAAATCGTACGGATTTTGGTCACAACCCTTCCCAAAACAAAATATAATTTTTGCGTGTAAAGTATCCCCAATAAAACATTGCAGATGCCGTTGAGACACAAAATCACTTGCACCCACAATCTCTTTAGTCCCCTACCCCGACATTTACGCTAAACGTCTTTCCCAAAAAAATTATATGTTTGTGCTAACTAACAGACTTCAATGACTGACAGAATAAACCTGGATAAAATAATATCAGAACTGGCAAAAGACAATGAGGCGCCACTCGAAGATTTATTTAATCACTACTATCCTCGTTTATACAACTTTTCCCGTTCCTTTTTAAAAATCGAAGAGGATATTGATGACATCCTGCAGGAAGTGTTTGTAAAAATCTGGCTGAACAGAAAAAAAATAAACTCTGCGGCTACCTTCAATTCCTTTATTTTTACCATAACCCGGAACCTCTTATTAAACGCACTCAGAAGCCGCCTGAACAACGAAAATATTAAAGGAGAAATCCTTAAACTTTCCTTAGCTGAAGAATATTCCCAGATGGAGCAAGTTGAATACCACGAATTGAAAGAAAAAGTGAACAATCTAGTAAATGAGCTCCCCGAACGCCAAAAAGAAATATTTATCCTAAGTCGCGAGGAAGGTCTTTCTCACAAAGAAATTGCAGAAAAACTAGGTATCTCAACAAAAACGGTAGAATACCATATCAACCAATCTATCAAACACTTAAAAAAGAACCTCAAGGAAATAGGCCTCATGTCCGTGCTCTTTTTCTATCTTTTTTTCTAATTTTTTCGATTTTTCGCCAGGGATAAACCTTTTAGCTGTGTATTAACTAATAGAAAACACAACATGAAGAATTTATTCAAAAAATATTATAACTCGGTTTTACACCCCGATGAATTTCCGAAAGTCTCTGATTTCATCCACGATAAGAAAAACGAATTCATGATCTTCAGCCTGATGAAACCTTTTTGGAACAGGGAAATAAATGCTGAAGATGTAAGCCCCAAAACCAATCCGGCTCTTTATGAACGAATAAAAGAAGCCATATCGCTCGAAAATCAAAAAACGATGCGACGGAAAATAAAAATTTACGCCTGGGGCTTACGTGCCGCTGCGGTTTTGGTGGTTGCACTATTGGTTAGCACGATCTTCTTCTTCCAAAAAGCAGGGCAAAGCCACCTGGCCGACCAAATACAAACAATCGTAACTCCTCCTGGTGCCAAAACAAACATAACCTTACCCGATGGTTCGCTCGTTTGGCTGAATTCAGAAACAACACTTTCGTATCCCCTGAAATTTAAACATACCCGGCCGGTAACACTTGTAGGCGAAGCTTATTTTGAGGTGGGAAAAAACAGCAAACCATTTGTCGTGACAACAAATTATGGCGATGTGGAAGTAAAGGGCACCTCCTTTAATGTAAAAGCTTATACCGACGACAATGCTTTTGAAACCACGCTGGAAGAAGGAATTGTTGCCTTTAAGGCCACCGGTGAAACAGACGAAATTACCCTACGCCCCGGGGAACAAGTAATAAAAACAGACAAAGGCTTTGCAGTTACACAAGTGGAGACCAAGTATTTCACTTCGTGGAAAGATGGGAAACTGATATTTAACCGGGAACCATTTCCTCTTTTTATAAAGAAACTGGAGCGCTGGTATAACGTGAGCATTGAATGCCCCGGCCACGAACTGAATGAACTCTGGTACACCGGAACCATTGAAATGGAAAGCATTAGCGAGGTGATGGAAATGATCAGTAAGGCAAGTCCGGTTACTTATAGTTTTAATGAAAAAACAAGGGTGTTTACGATAAACAAGAAAAAATAACGGATCAAACTAAATTCTTATGCTTATGACCTAAAACAAATTTTCCTGCTCAGCTACCAGGCAAAAAGAAAAGAAGCAAGAACTCGCACTTCCTGCTCCTTTGATGTAGTTGATAAATAATATAGTTACTTATTCAAACCAATTCAAAATTATGGAAAAAAATCGAAGTATCCATGGACTCAGTCTGTGTGTATTGAAAATGCTTAAAATTATGAAGCTTACTGTTTTTTTGATGCTCGTATCCTTTGTAGGAGTATTCGCATCCGAAACCTACTCACAAACTACCAAACTATCGCTAAAGGTCGAAAAGATCAGCTTGGAAGAATTTCTGATAAGAATAGAAGACCAAAGTGAATTCCGCTTTTTTTATACCGGCAACATTGATATTGAGAAAAAAGTGTCGGGTGAATTTAAGAACAAAAACATCATCGAAATTCTGGACGATATTAAAGAAGAAGCAGGTATCCATTACGAGGTAATGGGGAAACAAATCATTCTTTCGCCGGAAAACATGAATGCAAAAGTCAAAAGTATTCAACAGCAAAAATCAGTATCGGGTAGAGTAACCGATGAAAAAGGAGAACCGCTGCCCGGGGTTACAGTACTGTTTAAAGGCACTACCAATGGTACCGTTACAAACTTTGATGGAGAATATACACTAAAAGATGTTACTGAAGGAACTGTACTTCAGTTTTCGTTTGTGGGAATGACCATGCAGGAGGTTGTAGTTGGTGCCCAGGTATCAATAGACGTAGTAATGGTGGCTAATGCGATTGACATTGACGAGGTAGTGGCTGTTGGTTACGGTGTAATTAAGAAAAGTGATTTAACGGGAGCTGTTTCGGCCATAAAAGAGGATGAATTTAACGCCGGTGTTAACGGTTCAATAGAGCAACTGGTGGCAGGTAAAGTAGCAGGAGTACAAATTTCTCAATACAGTGCGGAACCAGGTGGCGGAATTTCAGTCCGAGTTCGTGGTGTGACTTCTGTAAATGCAGGAAATGATCCGCTTTACGTTATCGATGGCCTGCCGGTTGACAATAGCAGTATGTTTTCCGGAGGAGGAGCAGCGAGTGTTGGTCGAAATCAAGCAAGAAATCCATTAAACTCCCTCAATACAAACGACATAGAATCAATAGAAATCCTTAAAGATGCGAGCGCCACTGCAATCTATGGGGCAAGAGGCGCAAATGGTGTAATACTCATCACTACAAAGAAAGGAAAACAAGGGCAAACGACTATCAATTATAACATCAACCTTGGAGTACAGTCGGTTAAAGACAGGTATGATTTGCTGACCTCTCAGGAATATATGAAAGTTATTAACGAACTCTCTGTAGCCGAAGGCAAAGGAACAATTTTTTCACCTTCAGACATGGCAAGCATTGTTGGAACAGATTGGCAAGACCAAATATTCAGAACCGCACTTATTCAGGAACATAACCTTTCAGCAACAGCGGGTGATGACAATACAACTTTCTTTGCCTCCTTTAATTATTTTAATCAGGAAGGAGTAATCAAAAATACAGGCATTGAGAAATACATTGGTCGAATCAATTTAGAGCAGAAGATCGGGGAGAAAACCCAAATTGGGATTAATTTAAATACCAGTTTGATTAATGACAATAACAGCATTGATAATTCCGGTGATAATGAGGCGGGAGGACCGCTTTATGCAGCCCTGCTGTATGACCCAACAGAACCTGTTTACGATGAAAACGGAGAACTAACGATCTCTTCTAACCTGACAGTACAAAATCCGATCAGGTTAGTCAAGGGCATTTCCAGCAAAAATGTCACCAACAGAACATTTGGGACAGCTTATATTGAGTATAATGTTTCTGATAATTTACAAGCCAAATTAAATTTTGGAACCGATCGTGCAACTTCAAGAAGAGATATTTATAATTCCAGGCTGACTTTCCATGGTTCAGGGACGGGCGGCCTTGCCAATATTGCAACACTTGAGCGCTCAAATGTTCTTCTCGAATATACGATGACATACACTAAGCCAATCGGACAGAATAATAACCTTACTGTACTTGGTGGTACTACTTATCAAAGTTTTTCTTCAAGACATTTTGTTGGCGATATCAGCGGATTTCCGGCAGATGATCTACTTACCAATAATTTTTCGTTGGGTAATACCGATAATGACATGCTATACAGCGGTCGAAGTGAAAATAAGTTGCTGTCTTATCTCGCCAGGGTGAATTATTCAATCGCTAATAAATACCTTCTTACAGCATCGTTCCGCGCAGATGGCTCTTCTCGGTTTGGGAAGAATAACCAATACGGTTATTTCCCATCTTTTGCCGGAGCATGGAAGCTGTCAGAAGAAGATTTTATTCCTGATTTATTTTATAATTTAAAATTAAGAGCAAGTTGGGGACAGATTGGTAACGAATCAATTGGCAATTACGAGTTTTTAACCACCTTAAGTCCAGGTGATAGTTACGCAGTGGTTAACAACTCAATTGTTCGAGGCATAGAACCTTCACGTGTCGCCAATCCTGATTTGAAATGGGAAACAACCGAACAAACAGATATAGGACTAGATGTGGCTTTCTTTGACGGTAGAATTAGCTTTACCGGCGACTACTTTATCAAATACACGAAAGACATGTTGTATAACCTGCCCATGCCACAATCTACCGGTTTTGGGTCCCGCAGAGCAAACATCGGGAAAATGAAAAACAATGGCATCGAATTTCTTCTAAATACGATCAACATAAAAACAAATCGATTGGAATGGAGTTCTTCGTTAAATTTCACCAGTATCAAGAATCGGGTAGAAAGCCTTGGTGGATTAAATGATGTAGTTGGCAGGTATTCAATTATCAGGGAAGGTGAGCCTCTAAATGCTTATTATGGTTATCATGTTCTTGGACTTTTTCAGGAAGGAGATGATATAGCGGGGTCAGCGCAACCAGATGCACTTCCAGGGCACCCCAAATTTGAAGATGTCAACGATGATAAAAAAATCGATACGAAAGATTTACAAATTATTGGAAAACCTTATGCCGATTTTATTTTTGGATTGCAGAATTCTATCTCTTATGACCGTTTTCAACTCGATATATTTATTCAGGGACAATATGGTGCTGATTTGATTAATCAGAACCTGGTTGAAAGTTTATACCCTAAAAACTTTAGAAGAAATAGGATTACAACCACTGCATTGGATCGATGGACCCCGGAAAATACAAATGCAAAATGGCCTTCAGGCGTATTTTCAGACGATTACGGCGGCAATAGAACAACAAACTCGCTTACGGTGCAAGATGCTTCCTTTATTCGTCTTAAAAATGTGCAACTCAGCTATGATATTCCGGTTTCCCGAATCAAGTTTATGAGTTCTGCCAAAGTTTTTATAACAGGACAAAACTTACTTACAATCTCTAATTACATTGGCTCTGATCCAGAGGCAAATTCGAATGGAGGAGGAAGTGCCCGAATCGATATCAGCGGGTATCCACCAGCTCAGACATGGTCTTTCGGAGCCAGATTTAGTTTTTAAGAATTTAACACGCGAAAATAAACATAAGAAATGAAAAAATACATAGTCAAGATAATACTCGTGGTCGTTGTAATTATGCACACCACCAGTTGTGCTGATCTGTTGGATGCTAATGTTTATTCAGAATTAGATCCTCAATCAAATAGCGAGGAAATTATAATGGCAACCTTGTACAATGCTTATTCCAGTGCACAATTACGTTACTATGCCGGAGGACTTACAAGATTTTATGCATCTGCAATGTGTTCAGGCGAAAACTGGAACGAGGGAGGGGCGATAGCCGCACGTCTTAATCCGTTACGGTCCTTTACCTGGGCAAGTAACCATTATGACTTGGGTACAAGCTGGAACGCCTGTTATCAGGGAATTAGAGATGCAAATACTCTTTTGGAAAATGTGGGAGAGGAAACGGATCCATTTAAAAAATTGGTGAGAGCCGAAGCTACATTTATAAGAGGATGGTGTTATGTTGTACTTTACGATTTGTTTGGCCCGGTACCTCTGCGAACATCCACTCTCGACAATCCGGAGCTTGCAAAGGCAACGGATGATGAAATGAAAATGCAAATCGAGAAAGATATGCTACAGGCTATTCAGTCACTCCCCGACGAGCCTGTTGAATATGGTAGAGCCAGTAAAGGTGCAGCAATGGGGATTTTGTGTAAATTCTATTTGAATACCAAGCAGTGGCAAAAAGTGGTTGAATTGTCTCAGGCAATTATAGATATGGATAAATATGACTTATTGCAAAATTATAAGGATGTTTTCGCCATAGCCAATGAAGGGAATAAAGAATTGCTTTGGGCTTTAGCACGCACTGCGTCTGGCACTTCCGGAAGTTCAGGAGGAGGTACTTATCTGCAAGCAATTACTTTTCCGACAGATTACCCTCTCGCTTCTAACCAATCAGTGTATGCTGCAAAAACATATTTCTATGATGATTTTCTGGATTCTTTTGAAGAAGGAGATGAGCGTGCAGAATTATTTGTCAGAGATTATATCAATACTTCAGGAAATCACATTCAATTGTATGGGAATGATAAATCACTGACATTGAAATATGAATTTGACCCGGATGCTGTTGGCCCTGCAAATGGCAATGATATGCCAGAGGTAAGATATTCAGACATTTTATTAAGTCGCGCAGAAGCGTTGAATGAATTAAATGGTCCAACTCAGGCGTCAGTTGATTTAATCAATGAGGTACGTGTTAGGGCTGGTGCATCTGTAAAAACATTGGCAGATTTCTCTTCTAAAGAAGCTATGCGCAGTGCCCTTTTAAAAGAGAGAGAATGGGAATTTTATGCCGAAGCAAAAGGTAGGCAGGATCAAATTCGTCAGGGCGTATTTATATCCCGCGCGCAAGCAAGAGGAATAACAGTAGCCAAAGCCCACCACGTGCTGTTTCCTATTCCGCTGGCGGAGATAAACGCAAATCCGAACATCGAACAAAATCCAGGTTACTAAAAGTAGTGAGTAACTAATTTAACGTATTAGGCAGGTTTAACAACCTGCCTAATATATTAAATATCACACCCCTTAAGGCTCTGACAACACAGAGTCGTATGAAAAATATTCAAACAGATGAAAATATTTAACAGCCTCCTGTGCATATTGACTTTTATGTTGCACTCAAGTTGTCAACATCAAAAGAATGACACATATTTACCTCCTAATATCGTAGTGATATTTACGGATGACAACGGCTACGGAGATTACGAACACAATGGTAATCCAACCATTAAAACTCCCAACATTACCCGGTTGAAAGAAGGCGGCATCAACTTTACCCAGTTTTACGTTACTTCTCCGGCCTGTACTGCATCGCGCTATTCCCTGCTAACAGGGCGTTATCCGGCACGTTCAGGATTGGGCACATGGGTTCTGAACCCTGCGTCGGAGAAGTATATTCACAGGCAGGAAATAACACTTGCCGAAGGACTTAAGTCTGTGGGCTATAAAACCGGAATATTTGGGAAATGGCACCTGGGATCTCCCAACGAGAAGAATGAATTTACTCCTGAATCATTGCCATTAGCGCATGGCTTTGACGAATGGATCGGGACCAATGTGTCGCATGACTTCGAGAATTCCATGCTATTAAAAAGTGATCCTGAAGGGAATAATCCAATCCCCGGATACAGTCTGATCGCAAAAGATTTACCGGCTAACACGAAAGCATCAGAATCATTAACAGGAGTCTGTACGAAAGCCGCTATCGATTTTATTAAAAAAAATAAAGACAATCCATTTTTTGCTTATATACCTTATAACATGCCGCACTTGGGGCTTTTTGTAAGTGATGAATTTAAAGGCAAATCGCGTAACGGAGAACTTGGCGACGTTATGGAAGAACTGGATGCAGCGATTGGTGACATTTGCCAAACGTTGGAAGATCTTGGAGTAAGGGAGAATACCGTCATTATTTTCTCTTCGGATAACGGCCCCTGGATTGTTTTTAACAACAGAACTGATTCCAAATACGGAGATACACGTTTAAAGGTTGGCTATGCCACGCCCTTTCGTGATGGCAAAGGTTCAACCTGGGAAGGCGGTCACCGCGTGGCAGGAATCATTAATTGGCCGGCAAAAATTAAAGGGAACCGAAACGAGCAAACGCCAGTCAGCACTTTAGACATATTACCCACCATATTTGCCATAGCCGGAGTTGAAATGCCAACCGACCGGACGATTGATGGCCGCGATATTCGTTCGGTACTGATGCCCGCAGAAAATTACCCCAAGGTTGAAGATTTTAGCTTGCTGTATTCTTATTTTGATAACCAACCATCAGCCATTCGGGCAAACGAGTGGAAATTACATGTGAGAATCGGTTCGCAAACAAAAAACAACTACGGGTACGAAGCGTCACGCGAAACTCCGTTGCTTTTTCAAGTTGAAAAAGATTTGGGAGAGCGGATCGATCTGGCAAAACAGGAACCAGAAAAAACCTCCGAACTTCTTACAGAATTGGAGAATATGGAGCTTCAAATTAAAAAGGAAGGCTCATTCTGGGATCAGGAATAATTTCGGCGATGCAATGTTGAGCTCCTTGCCTTTCGGCCCTAATAAGGCTCGTAAGAGTTGACTGGATCAAAAACAACTAATTTGAATTCTTTAGTAAAAAAATAATTGGGATATCCGGAAGCAATAGCTTTCCGCACGGATATTTTATAAAAACATCAAAATGATAAGATTACTTACAGTAATTTGCTTGCTGGTCGTAGCTAATGTAACGATGGCAAAAGAATATGCACTTTCTTCTCCGAACGAAAGAATTAGCCTTAAAGTGAATGTGGACGAAAATTGCAGTTATTCCATTTTTTTAGGAGATCAGCAAATAATTACGGCTTCCCCCATCGCTCTTGAATTGGACAACGGAGAAGTTTGGGGAAAGGATGCGCGTGTCAGAAAGGCTAAAGTAACATCACATTCCCAAGAGCTAACTCCCGTTGTTCAGCGGAAATATGCCCAAATTAAGGATGATTACAACCAGCTTACTTTATCTTTTAAATATTATTCACTGGAGTTCAGAGCCTACGACGAAGGAATGGCTTACCGTTGGGTTTCCGCATTAAAAGGCGAATACAAAGTGAAATCGGAACAGGCCAGCTTTGTTTTTCCTGCCGATCATGCCACCTGGTTTCCTGAAGAAGAAAGTATGTTTTCGCACCAGGAAAGGGAATACCTGAAAGTAAATCTATCCGCGATCGGATCCGACAGGTTTTGTTCAACGGGCATGTTGGTGGATTGTGGCAACGGAATAAAAACTTACATCTCCGAGTCAGATCTGATGGATTATCCCGGGATGTTTCTTCAAGGGGACGATCAAAATCAGAATGCCCTGGTTGGAAAATTTGCCGGTGTTGTTTTGGAAGAAAAACAGCTAAACGACCGGAATGTAAAACCAACGAAATATGCCGATTACATTGCGGAATGCAACGGTCCACGGAGTTTCCCCTGGCGAGCTTTGCTAATAAGTGAAAATGACGAAGAACTTGTACAGTCGGAACTGATTTATAAGTTGGCACCTGAGCTGAAAATTCAAAATACCGAATGGATTAAGCCCGGAAAAGTTGCCTGGGACTGGTGGAACGCAAATAACATTTACGGCGTCGATTTTAAGTCGGGCGTAAACAACGATACATATAAGTATTACATTGATTTTGCCTCGAAAAACAAGCTGGAGTATGTTATTCTGGATGAAGGTTGGTACCACCTGGAGGACATTATGGGTGTTGTTGATGAAATCGACATCCGGGAATTGGTTGATTATGGAAAAGAGCGCAATGTGGGAGTAATCCTTTGGGTAGTTTGGAAAGCGCTGGATGATCAATTGGAGAAAGCTCTTGACCAGTTTGAGGCCTGGGGCGTGAAAGGAATCAAAATTGATTTTATGCAACGCGACGACCAATGGATGGTCAATTTTTACGAGAAGATTGCCAGAGAGTGCGCTGAACGGGAATTGTTGGTGGATTACCACGGGGCGTATAAACCGGCCGGACTTGAACGGGCCTATCCCAATGTAATTACTTACGAAGGTGTTAAAGGGATGGAAAATGCCAAGTGGTCATTACTTCCTGATCCCGAGCACAATGTAACGTTGCCATTCACAAGAATGGTGGCTGGGGCCATGGATTATACACCGGGAGCAATGATCAATACAACGAAGAAGAATTTCAGGGAGGTTTTCACACAGCCCATGAGTTCTGGAACACGTTGCCACCAACTGGCGATGTATGTCGTTTTTGAGAGCCCGCTCCAAATGCTTTGCGATAATCCTTCGAACTACTACAAAGAGCCGGAATGCATGGAATTCCTTTCTGTGGTTCCTTCAGTTTGGGACGATACAAAAGTTTTAAAAGGAAAAGTAGGCGACTATGTTGCCATTGCCCGTCGCTCGGGCGATACCTGGTACATTGGCGCCATGACGGATTGGGACGCCCGTGAGTTAAGTCTGAACCTCGGTTTCTTAGGTGATGGAAATTACGAAATGAGTGTGTGGAAAGACGGTGTGAATGCCGACAAACATGCGGCCGACTTTGCACAGGAAAGCCAGGACGTTACTTCTGCGTCAGAAATCAATGTTAAAATGGCTCCCGGAGGTGGATGGACAGCTATTATCGAAAAGAAATAAATTATTGATTGAGTCACTCACATCAATTAGATCCCGATTGCTATGCATCGGGATCAGTTCGACTTCATAATTTCAGTTCACTATCGCTCCTGAAATCAGAGTCCCACTGATTTAAGGCAATCCCTATAAGAAATGCCCGGTATACAAAACAAAAAAGGTCGACTGTCAAATGACAGTCGACCTTTTTTAGTGGGCGATGACGGATTCGAACCGCCGACCCTCTGGGTGTAAACCAGATGCTCTGAACCAACTGAGCTAATCGCCCGAAAAATGTTTTCTTGTTTCTGAACGCGCCCCCTTTTCAGTAAGGCGCTGCAAATATGTAAGCATTTTTTAGTTCTGCAAAGAAAAATCTTCACAAAATTTCAGCCACCACAAAAGTACTGCCCCCCACAAAGACAAGGTCATTTTCGCCGGCATTTCCCATTGCTTTCCGGAAACCCTCATTCACAGAACGATAAGTATCTCCTACAAGTCCAAAGTCCGCCGCATGCTGTTTCAAGGCTTCCGCATCCAGCGCCCGCTCAATGTTTGCTTTCACAAAATAATAGCTTGCATTTTTTGGTAAAAGCGCCAAAACCTTGTCCGGATTTTTGTCGCCAACTGTTCCAAAAACAAAGTGCAGGCTTTTATGCGGGGTAGAATTTATCTGTTCCACCACCTCTTTTATTCCGTCAAGATTGTGTCCGGTATCGCAAACCACCATCGGATTGGCCCCGATCACCTGCCAGCGTCCTTGTAATCCGGTCTTCTCTCTCACCTGTTGTAAACCCGTTCTCAAACTCTGTTCGTCAATTTTAAATCCCTGTGCATTCAAAAGTTCTGTCGCCTTTAAAACAGTAGGAAGATTTTTGTGCTGATAAAAGCCCAGCAGATCCAGCTTCATATCCCGGTAAAAAGGCTCACTGTTTTTGTCCACCTGCACATTTTGCAAACCGTCAATTCCCTTAGTTGCATACGCCACTTTGTACTCCCGGTCAGCAAAATAAATAGGTGCGTTCACTTCCTGAGCTTTTTTCAAAAACACCGCTTTTGTTTCTTCCTGCGTTTCGCCAATCACCACCGGAACATTCTTTTTCATGATCCCCGCTTTTTCTCCGGCAATAAGTTCAAGTGTTTCCCCCAACAAATTGGTATGATCCAACCCGATGTTCGTAATAATCCCCACCTCAGGCGTAATAATATTGGTGGAATCAAGCCGCCCGCCAAGTCCGACCTCAATTACAGCCACGTCCACTTTTTGCTGCGCAAAATAATCGAATGCCATAGCAACGGTCAACTCGAAAAAAGAAGGTTCTATTTTCCACAACTCATTGTTAGTACGGTAGTTTTCCACCCAGGCAACAACAGCCTCCTCTCCCATCATCTTTCCGTCAATCCGGATACGTTCCCTGAAATCTTTTAGATGCGGCGAGGTATAAAGTCCGGTTTTGTAACCGGCCGCCTGCAATACCGAAGCCAGCATGTGCGAAACGGAACCCTTGCCATTGGTACCCGCTACGTGAATGGTTTTAAACGACCGGTGCGGATGCGCGTAATATTCATCGAGCAGTAAAGTGTTGGCCAGGGTATTTTTATACGCTGCCGGTCCGGTGCGCTGAAACATCGGCAGGCGCGTAAAAAGATAATCAAGAGTGTCGCTGTAGTTCACGTCAATTTATTTTTATTAACGGGTGCAAGTTTATTAAATTTTGAGGCATCATCCCCTTTATCCCGTCAATTTATCTACATTTAAGAAATTCAATTTGCATATGCTTAGTCAAACAAAAAAGAGTAAAATTTTCGTTTTGGATACCAACGTAATTTTACACGATTACACCTGTATTTACCAGTTCCAGGATAACGACGTTATCCTTCCGATCACTGTATTAGAGGAGCTGGACAAATTTAAGCGCGGCAATGATCTCATCAACTTTCAGGCACGTGAATTTACCCGCCTGTTAGACGAAATCGTAGGAGATGAACTATTTAACGGCGGCAAGTCGCTGGGACAGGGAAAAGGTAAGCTGAGAATTGAAACCGGAAAACCCTTTTCGGAAGAATTAAAAGCGTCTTTTAAAGAAGACATCCCAGACCATCGTATTCTTGCTATCGCCGATTACATTTCGAAATCGTACCCTAAACGTAAATCGGTTCTCATTACAAAGGACATTAACCTGCGGATGAAAGCCAAATCGCTGGGAATCCAGGCCGAAGATTATAAAACCGACCAGGTGACCGACGAGCACATTCTGGACAAAACCGTTACTACCTTTGATAATTTCGACGATTCACTGATCGACAAGTTGTACAACCAGGGAAGTTTCGCCAAAGACGAAGTGAAGAAAGACTTTAAGCCGGAAGCCAATGAATGCTTTATTTTCCGTGGAAGCTCTTCGAGCGCACTGGCTCGTTACGACAACAAATCGGAACGTATTTACCGGGTAGAGAAGAACTCGGCTTATGGCATCAAGCCCCGAAATGCAGAGCAAACCTTCAGTTTGAACATGCTGATGGATCCGGAGATCAGGCTAATGGCGCTCACTGGGAAAGCAGGAACCGGGAAAACCCTGCTGGCGCTGGCAGCTGCCATTGAGCAACACCGCCAGTACGAGCAAATTTTGCTGGCCCGCCCGATTGTGGCACTCAGCAACCGCGACCTCGGTTATTTGCCAGGCGATGCGTCTGATAAAATCAGCCCGTACATGCAACCGCTGTTCGACAACCTGGCCGTGATCAAGCATACTTTTAACCCGCGAAGCAACGAATACCAGCTGATCGAGGAAATGGTGAAGGAAGAAAAGCTGAACATTACTCCGCTGGCCTACATTCGCGGGCGTAGTTTGTCGAATGCCTTTTTCATCATCGATGAAGCCCAGAACCTGACTCCGCACGAGATAAAAACCATTATCACCCGTGCCGGAGAAGGAACAAAAATGGTGTTTACAGGCGACCTTCAGCAGATCGACTCGCCTTATCTGGACATGAAATCAAACGGTTTGGCCTACATGACCGACCGTATGCGTAACCAGGAACTGTTTGCCCACATCAACCTGTTGAAAGGCGAACGCAGCTACCTGGCCGAACTCGCAGCAACGCTGCTTTAAAAAAATATCCCCGGAGACTTCCATGTCTCCGGGCTTTTATCTTCCAAAACACTGAACAGCACTCAACTTGCAAATCCATTCTTTTTTCTACCTTTGCAGCCTGTTTAGAAAGATTCAAAATTAGAGATGGACTACAAAGGGAAGAAAGCTGCTTTTTATACACTGGGTTGTAAACTAAATTTCTCGGAAACTTCTACCATTGCCGCCTCTTTTAAAGAGGTGGGTTTCGATCGTGTGGAATTTGAAGAAGAAGCCGATGTTTATGTGATCAATACCTGCTCGGTTACCAACCAGGGCGACAAGGAAAGCCGTAACATTATTCGGCGCGCGGTGCGCAAAAATCCAAACGCAATGGTGATTGTGGTGGGGTGTTATTCGCAGCTTAAACCCGAAGAAGTAGGTCACATTGAAGGTGTAGACCTGGTGCTCGGCACGCAGGAAAAGTTTCATATTCCGGCTTACCTGGGTGATTTGCAAAAAAAGGACACCACACAGGTACAAACCACGCGTCTGGCCAACATCAAAAGTTACCACCGTGCCTTTTCGTGGGGCGACCGCACCCGCAGTTTCCTGAAAGTTCAGGACGGATGTGATTACTACTGTTCTTTCTGTACCATTCCGTTTGCGCGCGGACGAAGCCGCAACGACACCATCGAAAATACGGTTGCCGAAGCACAAAAAGCTGTTGACAAAGGCTTTAAAGAAATCATTTTAACAGGTGTAAACATTGGCGATTTTGGCAAAACCACTGGCGAAAATTTCCGGGATTTGCTGAAAGCACTCGAAAAAGTGGAAGGCTTAAACCGCTTACGTCTCGGATCGATTGAACCCAATTTGCTGAAAGACGAGATCATTGAACTGGTGGCCGGATCAAAAGTAATTATGCCTCATTTTCACCTTCCATTGCAGTCGGGTTCCGACGAGATTCTTTCGCTGATGAAGCGTAAATATTCTACTGAACTCTACCGAAGAAGAGTGGAACGAATCCGGGAAATTGTGCCGCACGCATTTATCGGCGTTGATGTAATTGCCGGGACCAACGGCGAAACAGAATCCTATTTTCAAGAGTCATACGATTTTCTGAACAGCCTCGAAATATCACAGCTTCATGCTTTTACCTATTCGGAACGAAGCGGAACGCAGGCCTTGAAAATTCCGTGGAAAGTTGAAGTGGAAGACCGGAAACGACGCACACAGATGTACATCAATCTTTCGGAGAAAAAACTAAGGGCTTTTTATGAAAGACATCTGGGAGCCGAGCAAACCGTCCTTTTTGAAGACAAAAAAAGCCAGGACAGCATGAATGGTTTTACTGAGAATTACATCAAGATTGAAATTCCTTACAACGAAAACCTGGTGAACCAGCTGCATCCGGTAAAACTAGAGTCAATTTTACAAAATGGGCACGTTGCAGTATCGCTGCTCTAATTCACCTGAGATAAAAAAGAACTTAGAAGATTTCCTGTTAAATGCATCTATTAATTAACAGGATAGGAACACCTATTTTTTTCTGAACATAACAATATAAAAAAAGTAGCATCGTTAATATACAGTACTAAAAACGATAGCCTATAACAAACATTTACTCATTTTATCAATTTCTTTCATTAAACAAAAAACAAACTAAAATGAGAAAACTGTTTTACTTTGGCTTATTAACCTTGCTTGTTATTTCCTGCCGCAAAGACGACTCTAATCCCCCTGCTCCCATGCAAACAGCAAATTATCTACCTCTGACAGTTGGAAATTACTGGATTTATCAACATTACAAGATTGATTCTTTAGGCAATGAAACGGCATTATCTTATACAGATAGTATCGTGGTGGCGCGGGATACAATGATTAATAACAATCAATATTTCGTTTTGGAAGGAACTAATTATCCTTACAGTCAGAATGAATGGGGTATAATTGACATTGTTCGGGATTCAAGTGGTTTTATTGTAGATAATATAGGCAATATCTCTTTTTCGTCAGACAATTTTGAGGACATTTTAGCGTCTAAAACAGAAGTTATAAATAACGACACAATATACACACTCACGTTTCGGATGGAAGAGCCAGACATTACTGTTTCTGTGCCTGCCGGAGAATTCGAAGTCTTAAACTTCAAAGGAACGCTCATTACTTTTCCCAAAATTAAGCAGATATCCAATCCTCGCTACGAGAATAATTACTATTCGAAAAATGTAGGAAAAATCCTTGGTAACTACCACTATATTAGCCAACCCTCTGTTTATGAAAAAAGACTCATTAGATATAACATTAATAAAGATCAACTTTAAGTATATCCGATCTCTTACCTGCTAATTTGATTGTATCTGAAAACATTTCCTCGCGAAGAAGCAGAACACTAACATTCTGCTTCTTCGCGATCTCTATATTAATTTTACTGATTGCAAAAGGTAATTAACCTCAGGCACCTGCTTTCTTCGATTTCTCCCGCAATAATTTTCTGTACTTTTACCCAAAATCAGAATAATGGATTACAGAAAGCTATCTTTTCAGGTGCAGGACATTGCCCGTGAAGTGGGAGATTTTATCCGCACGGAGCAGAAAAAATTATCCGCTGAAAATATCGAAATAAAAAGTGTTGCCAGTCTGGTTACTTATGTCGATAAAACCGCCGAACAACGCATTGTTTCAGCTTTAAAAGCGTTGATTCCCGATTCGGGTTTTGTAGCCGAAGAAGGAACTGCCGAATCAAACAACGAGAAGTACACCTGGTTTGTAGACCCGCTCGATGGAACCACCAACTATCTTTTTGGGATTGCACCGCATTCAGTAAGCATTGGTTTAGCCGAAGACGGAAAAATGATACTCGGCGTGGTATACGAAATTGGCGCCAACGAAATGTTTTACGCGTGGAAAGACAGTCCGGCGTATTGCAACGAAAAGGAAATTAAAGCCGCCAGCCGTTCAAAGATGGAAGAAACGCTGATCGGAACCGGTTTTCCGTATTACGATTTCGACCGCGTGGACGACTACATCAGCGCCATGAAATATCTGATGAAAAATACACTTGGCCTGCGTAGGTTTGGATCGGCCGCAGTAGATCTTTGTTACGTGGCCTCGGGTCGTTTCGATGCCTTTTTCGAACATGCCCTGCATGCGTGGGATGTGGCTGCGGGTGCGTTCATCCTTCAGCAGGCCGGAGGCAAAGTCACCGACTTTAACGGTGGCGACAACTGGCTTTTCGGAGGACAACTGGTTTCCGCAAGCGGCAGTTTCTTCGACACTTTCTACTCAATTATTCACGGATACCTGGAAGATAAGCAGTAAAAAAATAGTATTTTGGGAATAAAATACAATTGCCATGGCTGAAAAAGAAATTGCACTGTTAAAGGAACAACTCGCCCGCCTCGACGAACCAAAATTCGACCTCGAAGCCTGGAAAAATCACACACTTATTTTTCTGGAACGAATTTTCGGGAAAGACAGTACCAAACTGAAGCTGATTCGTGATTTGCGGTACGATTATTCGAGCTGGAACCTCCGCGACACGGCTGCCATCGGAAAAACAAAAGACAAAGACCCGGTAAAAATGCAGGCCAGGGAAATCCTGGAAGCCACCATTATGGAACTGGAAAAGCTGGGCTTGCCCGGCGATACTTCAGAACATCAAAAAGTGTGGGAACTTCTGGAGGATGAACTCACTGGTAAACAGGTAAAGGAAATTGAGGCACTTCTAAAATCAGAAACTTCGGATAAGGCAGAAAAGATTGGCGAAATTCTGGAAAAACTAGAAAAGGAAAATCTCGCAGCCATCATTGCAAAACTTCTTCTGAACTAATTTACATGACAAGCAAGCCAAAAATTGCCATTGTAATTTTAAACTGGAACGGGGTAAAACTGTTCCCCGATTTTCTTCCGTCGCTGATCGAACATTCGAAGGGAGACAATATTGAATTAATTGTTGCCGACAATGGTTCAACCGATGACTCGCTGACTTTTCTGGGAAAGAATTTCCCATCAGTAACGCTACTTGATTTAAAAACCAACTATGGCTTTGCCAAAGGTTACAATGTGGCGTTGGAACAAATTGATGCCGACTATTTCGTACTGGTAAACTCGGATGTAAAAGTGAGCGAAAACTGGATTCAGCCATGTATTCAGCATTTTGAATCGGACAAAAAAGTGGCTGCTGTTCAACCCAAAATACTGAGTTACCATCAACCCGAATATTTCGAATATGCCGGTGCTGCCGGTGGTTTTATCGATCAGTTTGGCTATCCGTTTTGCCGGGGACGTATTCTCGATAAAGTGGAAAAAGACGAAGGGCAGTACCAGACTCCGGGCGAAATCTTCTGGGCCAGCGGTGCCTGTATGTTTGTCAGGGCCGAAGTATTTAAATCGGCAGGCGGGTTAGATCCGCTCTTTTGGGCACACATGGAAGAAATCGATCTTTGCTGGAGGTTCAAAAACCGGGGGATGAAAATCATTTACGAGCCGCAAAGCGTCATTTATCATTTAGGTGGCGGTTCTTTGTCGTACGGCGATCCGCGCAAGGTCTACCTCAATTTCAGGAACAACCTGTACATGCTGTACAAGAACCTTCCCAAAAATAAATTTAAACGTATTCTTTTTATCCGAATGATACTCGACGGTGTCGCAGCCGCCAAGTTCTTGCTGGGTTTCGAAGGAAAAGCTTTCCTGGCAGTGGCCAAGGCACACGCTACGTTTTATAAAAACCTGGGAGAACTTCGAAAAAGCAGGGCCGAAATTCAACAACATACCTTATCAACCGATCATCCTGAAATTTTCAGGAAAAGCATCATGTGGAAATTTTTTATTCAAAAAAAACAAACTTTCTCAAGTTTGAATTTTAAGCAGAAATAAGCATGCAGAAACTTACATTTACAGAACCCATTTACACCTATCATATCGATTTTGTGGGACACGTCAACAACATTATTTATGTGCAGTGGCTCGAAAATGCGCGGGTAAAATTAATTGAGGCCATGGATCTCAGCATTTCCGACCTCTCGATAGAACACAACATTTTACCCATTATCACAGAAACCCTGATTCAATATAAAAAACCATTTTTCCTGAGCGACACGGTTCAGGTAGAAGTCTGGGTTTCGGAAATGTTCAATGTTTCGGCCAACTTCAAATTCCGCTTTCTGAACGGGAAAAATGAACTCTGCTGTACTGCCCAGCAAAAAGTACTTTTTATTGACAGTGACACACAAAAACCTTCCAGAAAAATTGTAAAGTTTCGCGAGAATTTTGAAAAATTTCTTTTCTTGGAAACTGAATGAATGTAACGATTGAGAACATATTGCTGATAGGATCCCTGCTGCTGTTCATCGGAATACTGGTTGGTAAAACCTCTTACCGTTTTGGGGTTCCAGCCTTGCTTTTGTTCCTTGCCGTTGGTATGCTTGCCGGCTCTGAAGGAATCGGCGGAATATACTTCGACAACTCGCAAGCGGCACAGTTCATCGGCATTGTATCGCTCAATTTCATTTTGTTCTCTGGTGGTTTAGATACCAACTGGAAGTCCATAAAACCGGTACTTTGGCAGGGTATTTCACTTTCGTCACTTGGCGTATTGCTGACGTCCGTCTCCATTGGGCTGTTTGTATGGGCCATCACCGATTTTTCACTTTTTGAAGGTTTGCTGCTGGGAGCCATCGTTTCTTCGACCGATGCCGCGGCCGTATTCTCGATTCTGCGTTCAAAAAACCTGAGTTTAAAAAACAACCTCAAGGAAACGCTGGAGCTCGAAAGCGGAAGTAACGACCCCATGGCTTATGTGTTGACCCTTACTTTTCTGGGACTGGTTCAAAATCCCGAAACCGGTTTTTGGTCCATTGTTCTGCTTTTCCTGCAACAAATGCTGGTAGGTGCCCTGGCCGGATTTCTCTTTGCCAAATCAACAAAATTCATCATCAATAAAATTCAGCTGGTTTACGAAGGTCTCTATCCTATCCTGGTAATTGCCCTTATGTTTATGACCTTTGCGGCAACCGATTTTATTGGAGGAAACGGCTTTTTAGCGGTTTATATTTGTGCGGTTTACATTGGCAACCAAAACATTGTTCACAAAAACACCATTGTGAAAATGTTCGACAGCCTGGCCTGGCTGATGCAAATCGCTCTTTTCATTACCCTGGGGCTTTTGGTATTTCCTACGCAATTATGGCCCGTGGCCGGAATTGGCTTGCTGATTTCGATCGTTCTCATATTTGTAGCCCGGCCTTTGAGTGTTTTCCTGAGCCTCCTCCCCTTCAAAATGAAATTGCGACGCCGTTTCTACATTTCCTGGGTTGGCTTACGCGGTGCGGTTCCCATCGTATTTGCAACTTACCCCTTACTCGCCGGGATTGAAAAGGCCAACATGATCTTCAACATCGTCTTTTTTATCTCGCTTACATCCGTTCTTATCCAGGGAACCACGCTTCATACTGTGGCCAAATGGCTCAATGTTGCCTTGCCCCAGGAAAGTAAAAAGAATGCAGCCTGGGAAGTCTACATGTCGGAGCAGGCAAAGAAAATTATTACCGAACTTACCATTCCCGAAAATGGATTTGCCGCAGGGAAAAAAGTGGTCGAACTGCATTTCCCGTCCACATCGGTTATCTCCCTCATCAAACGCCGGGATCATTACATTACTCCCAGCGGCACCACTACAATCGACTCGGAGGACACACTTTTTATTCTTTCTGAAGACAAGGAAAGCATAAGCAAAGTATACGAGTGTCTGCAAGTAACACCGCCAATCTCTGAACGATAATAAAACAAGCCGGTAACTCTCCTTTTGAAAAGACAACTACGTATATAAACGTAGTTCAGAATACGTATATCAGCGGTTTTAAAACTGTCGGGATTTGCCAAGCTTTGCAAAATACAGGCAGTTTTTATGTATTCAGATTTAAACCAAAGATTAAAAGCGGATGTACGGCTGGAAGAAGGGCTACAGGCCTGCATGAACTGCGGAATTTGTACGGCCATCTGCCCGGCAGCCGAGTTTTACGAATATGACCCCCGAAGCATTGCCATAACGGTACAATCGGGAAACGAAGAAAAAATTGCAGCGCTGCTCGAAGGCGATACGATCTGGTACTGTGGCCAGTGTATGTCGTGCAAAACACGCTGCCCCCGCAACAACTGCCCCGGACTAATCATCAGTGTGCTACGCAAACTCTCCCAGGAAACCGGCGCTTTTATTAAAAGCCGGATGGGCCGCCAGCAATATTTAATTGTCAAAACCATTGGCGCAAACATCCTCCGGTTTGGCTACTGTGTCCATCCAAATTCCCTCGTTCCGGCTACCCATCCGGAACAGGGACCGGTTTGGCGCTGGATATATGAAAATATGCACGAGGTGTATGCCGCTGTGGACGCTAATCTCGACGGCGACGGCCCCGGCGCCATGCGAAAAATCAGTCCAACGGACCTGGACGAGCTTCACCAAATATTTGAGGTAAGTGGAGGCCTAAAACTCTATCAAACCATTGAGTATTTCAGTCAATTAAAAGCAGTTGAAATGGGACTGACCGACACAAATGGCAAAGCTGACATGGAAAAATACACGCAGTATTTACTGAATGAATAAGGCAAAACATGGAACCGAAAACAAAAATACGCTGGAGCGAATACAACAAGAAAATTGCCGATGATAAGTTCTTTTACTTGAGAAGTTGCATCCGGCAAAACTTTAACCCTGGGGCTGAAAAAGTATTTTTGTCCATCCTTCAAAATAACCTGCGGAAAGAGGTTTACGACGATCCTCATCACACCACTTGCTCGGGCATTGGTTATCATTCCGACATTGTGCCATTCGAAACCTTTCAAACCATGGTGGCCCGGCAGTTTTCGCTTATGACGGAACGCGGGTACAAAAACTGCGCGGTGTCGTGTATAACTTCGTTTGGCGGCTACAACGAGGTACTTTCCACCTGGAAAGAATTTCCGGAAGAGCTTGAAAAAACACGCGAAAACCTGTTAAAAGCAACCGGAAGAACGTTTGAAATACCGGAGAATCTTTCCCACGCGTGCGACATTATTTACCATTTCAGAAAAGAAATTGCGGCACAGGCACGCTACCGTTTGATCAATAAGGAAACCGGAGAACCGCTGAAAATAGTGGATCATATCGGGTGCCACTATGCTAAAATCTTTCCGGAGAAAGGTGTGGGCGGCTCTGAATATTCTCGCGTACTCACCGGAATGATTGAAGCCTGGGGCGGAGAAGCCGTTGATTATCCCGAACGCCGGCATTGCTGTGGTTTTGGATTCCGGCATTACCTCATAAAAAACAACCGAAGTTATTCCATTTCCAACTCGCGCAAAAAATTTGAAAGCATGCAGCCGTACCACCCCGATATGATTCTGACCAACTGCCCCGGCTGCAACATGTTTCTCGATCGCTGGCAGTATGCACTGGCACAGATCGAAGGAAAAGTTTACGGAGGCAAAAACGGCATCCCTGTCCTATCACACGAAGAACTTGCAGGATTGGTGCTGGGTTACGATCCGTGGAAAGACATTGGTTTGCAAATGCATCAGATTGATGTGGAGCCATTTCTGAACAAAATAGGAGTTGAATACCATCCGAAACAAAAATTTACTGGCGTTAAGGGGCAATACATTAATGAACCTGCATTTACCGGTTGTTTAGCAAGAAAAGATTGAAAACAGATTGAGTGGATTGATGTGATTGCATTTAAAACCAGTTGAAAACATTAAAAGCGAAGAGGGTGAACAACAAACATGTAGCCGTTATTGGCGGAGGAATTGCCGGAATGGAGGCCGCTTCGGTACTTGCCCGGCAGGGACTGAAAGTGACACTGATTGAAAAACAGGCAAACACAGGCGGTAAACTAAACGATTGGGATCATCTTTTTCCCGATTTTTCGTCGCCCGATGAACTGGTGAGTTCGCTGGCGACAAAAACAAAAGACAGCGGAGTAAACACGGTTTACAATACCGAAATCAGCCGGATTGAACGCGCCGGCAAACGCTTCGAGTTACGGGCTAACCAGGATGTCCGGTTTTATGCTGATGCCGTGCTGGTAGCTTCGGGCTTTAACGTTTTCGATGCCACCATTAAAGAAGAATACGGTTACGGGCTTTTTGGGAATGTGATTACATCGGTTGATTTTGAGAAACGGATGAAAAAACACGGACAGCTGCGCACCATTCAGGGAACAGCACCCAAGCGGGTTGCCATCATTCATTGTGTAGGTTCGCGCGATGCCAAAGTTGGCAATACTTACTGTTCGAAAGTTTGTTGCATTACCGGGATAAAACAAGCCATCGAAATAAGCGAAATGCTACCCGACTGCGAAGTATTTTGTTTTTACATGGACCTGCGTTTGTATGGATCGACGTTCGACAGTCTGTACCTCCAAGCCCAGAAACGCCATAAAATCCAGTTTATCCGGGGCCGTTTATCGGAAGCTGCCGAGCGTGCTGACAAAAGCATCCAGATCAAAGCCGAGGACACACTTCAGGGCCGTCCGTTGCGAATGACTGTCGACATGGTAATCCTTTTAGTGGGAATGGAGCCGGGAGCATCCACTTCGCAGCTGATTCAGAAAAACCAAATGACCGTGGATGAAAACGGTTTTCTGAAATCCACTAACATGCACTGCGCCCGCAACCAAAGCACGCAAGAGGGCATTTTTATGGCGGGAACAGCAATTTGCCCAATGGCAGTAAATGAAACCATAGAAAACGCCAGGTCGGCTGCTACCGAAATCATTCACTTTTTTGAAAACCACAGGCCATGAACGATCTCAGCTTTTTAAAACCGGCTTCCCGCCAAATCGACTTCGATAATTTCGACGACCGTCTGCTGCTTTATGTGCTGCAATACGAGCCATCGTTTTTTACCTGTATTTCGTGTGGAGGCTGCACGGCAACCTGCAGCGCCGGTAACCTGACCAATTTCAACGTTCGCAAAATCGGGCTTTGGCTGCGCCGCGGCGAAACCGAAAAACTTTCTGAGGAGATCCAAAAATGCATGTTTTGCGGGAAATGCACACTGGTTTGTCCGCGCGACATCAATATCCGGAACGTGATCTTGCTGATCAAAAAACGCATCGCCATGCTGAAAAACGAAAATACACCGGCATAATGGAAAAGCTCATCATTCTTCCCTTTAGCATTGGCTTTATCTACCTCCTTGGAATTCTGGGATTTCGCTTTGTGAAATGGGTCGGCGGTTTGTCGCGACTGGATAAACTCCGGCTGATACACTCTTTCAAAACCCGGCGTTTTTTTGATTCGCTTAAAGAAGTTTTTATCGAAGGACTTCTGCATCGCAAAATTTTCAGGAAAAACCCGGTGCTGGGTTACATGCACATGAGCCTCGCCTTTGGCTGGTTTTTACTGATTGTTGTAGGTCACTTTGAAGTGATGGTTTCCCGGCAATCGTTGATTGCACCCATTTACCTGCCTGTGTTTTTTCGCTATTTCGAAACCAGTCATTCCTTCCCGTTATCCGGTATTTTTTCATTTCTGATGGACTTATTACTGTTGTTTGTACTTTCCGGAGTAGCACTCGCAATGCTGAAAAGATTCAAAAAAAAGTTGTTTGGAATGAAAAAAACGACCCGGCTAAAAACCGGCGACCGAATTGCCTTAGTCTCACTGTGGATGATCTTTCCTTTGCGGCTTTTAGCAGAAGGAATGTCGGCAGGCTTGTACGGAAATGGTAGTTTTCTGACTTCCACTCTTGGTCACATTTTTGGCAATCTAAACTCAGAAACGGCCAACCTTTCACTTTGGACCGCCTATTCCTGCTCGCTGGGATTCTTCTTTGCCGCTTTGCCCAATTCGCGTTACATGCACATTCCCACGGAGATATTATTGATTTTTGTTCGGAGTGCAGGCGTCAAACTAAAAAAGCGGAATAATACCTACACCAACATCCAGGTGTTTTCGTGCTCGCGCTGCGGGCTATGTTTAGACAATTGCCAGTTGTCGGCTGCCGGAATCAACAACACGCAATCGGTATACATCCTGAAAAACATCCGCAACCACAACCTCTCCGATGAACAGCTTTTTAACTGTCTGCTCTGCGGAAAATGCGAGGTTGACTGCCCGGTAGGCATCAACACCATCGACCTGCGAATTACCCAACGCATCGAATCGACCCGGCAGTACAATTCCTCTTACGAATATTTGGAAGATGGCCCCGCCCCCAACGCTGACACAGTTTATTTTGCCGGATGCATGACCCATCTTACTCCCGGAATTATTGCCTCGATGAAAAAGCTTTTCCAACTGGCCGGTGAAAGTGTCTGGTTTATGGACAAGGAAAAAGCACCTTGTTGCGGGCGCCCTTTGATGCTGGCCGGACAATACGAGGCTGCCTCGAAACTGATTGCCAACAATACCCGGAAAATAATTGGCTCGGAAGCGAAAAAACTGGTGGTCTCCTGCCCCATTTGTTACAAGGTTTTCAAGGAAGATTATGAACTTGTAAATGTGGAAGTAGTGTTTCATGCCGAATATATTTTAAACCTCATCCGGCAACAAATCATCACACTGAAAAAAGGTTCGGATCGGATTATCTATCATGATCCCTGTGAACTGGGACGCGGAATGGGTATGTTTGAACCACCGCGCGAAGTGCTGCGGGCCACCGGGAAAGTCATTCCCATCAAAAATGAAAAACAAATGGCCCATTGCTGTGGCGGCAGCTTGGGAAATCTAAAAATATCTCAACCGGAACGTGCGCTGCTCCGCAACCAGGCCGTAGAAGATTATCTGCAATACCGTCCCGATGTGTTGGCGACAGCCTGCCCTATGTGCAAAAAGACATTCTCACGCCATCCGGGGCTAAAAGTGCAGGATATTTCCGAAATGGTAGTACAGGCCCTGCAAAGCAAGGTTCAGCCCAAAGCAGTAACAAAAAAGGCAAAATCAGAAGTATTGGAAGCAGAATTAATATAAAATTTCCATCCTCATTTTCAGCCAGTAATAACTAAAACGGGCATCAAACCTTCAACAAAAGACTTAGAGGTCGTATTCCCCGGCAAGAAGTTAGACAAAATCAAAAAAAGCTTTATAACTTTGTCGCGACATTTACGCAATGGGGTGTCCCGAGGACTCGGGACTGAGATTATACTCAAAGAACCTGATCCGGTTAGTACCGGCGGAGGGAGAGCGAAAGGGAAAATTTCCTGCCTCATTGGTTAGTTTTTAACCAATTAATCACAAAATGAAAAAGTTTAGTTTTTTACTGCTGTTACAGGTATTGGCAGTTGTGTCGTTTGCTCAGGTAAAACTGAGTGGTGTTGTATTGGGCGATGGAGAACCGCTGGCCGGCGCCAGCATTGTTATCGACAATACTTTCTACGGTGTTTCAACGGATGGAAGCGGTAGTTTTGAGATGAAAAACCTGAAAACCGGCGACTACACCCTCAAAGTTTCTTTTATTGGTTTTGAGACAAAAGAAGTGGAAGTAAGTCTTCAAACCAACAAGAAAATTGAAGTGAACCTGGCGCCGGGAAGTGTTTTAACCGACGAAGTGCTGGTTTCGGCAACCCGTGCAGGGGTCAAAACTCCGGTAGCTTACAGCAATGTATCAAAAGAGCAGCTGGAAAGCCAAAACCTCGGGCAGGACATTCCCTATTTGCTGCAACTCACACCATCGTTTGTGGCAACTTCTGATGCGGGCGCCGGAGTGGGTTACACCAATTTCCGTATCCGCGGAACCGATTTGAACCGCATCAACGTTACCATTGACGGAATCCCGATTTCAGAATCGGAATCACACGGAACATGGTTTGTTGACATTCCGGATCTGGCCTCATCGCTTGAAAACGTGCAGGTTCAGCGCGGTGTTGGAACTTCGGCAAACGGAGCCGCTGCTTTTGGAGGCTCTATCGACCTGCAAACCAACACCCTCAACAAGGAACCTTCTGCGGAATACCGGACTTCAGTTGGATCTTTTAATACTTTTAAAAACACTGTTTCGGCCGGAACCGGTTTGCTTGATGGTAAGTTTACCTTTGATGTTCGTCTCAGCAAAGTAAAATCAGACGGCTTTATTGACCGGGCTTCTTCCGACCTGAAATCATTCTTTCTTTCGGGTGGTTATTACACAAAAAAGTCAGTGCTGAAAATCAATGTTTTCTCGGGCCTCGAAGAAACGTACCAGTCGTGGTGGGGCGTTCCGTCAGTGCGTTTAAATAACGACATAGCAGGAATGCAGCAATACGAAGACAATTGGCTTTATACACACGAGGAAACTCAGCACATGATTAACTCGGATAGCCGCACCTACAATTATTACACGTACGATAACCAGATAGACCACTATCAGCAGGATTATTATCACCTGCATTTTTCGCACCAGTTTAACGAATTCCTGCACCTGAACACAGGACTTCATTACCGCCGAGGACGTGGCTACTACGAGAACTACAAGGCTGATCAGGATTTAAAGGAAAAGTATAATATCCAGTATCCGGTTGTTGGAAACGATACAATTAAATCGTCGGATTTGGTGAACCGGAAATGGCTCGACAATGACTTTTACGGAGGTGTTTTCGCTTTAAACCATAAAAAAGACCGGGTTGACTTTACTTTAGGCGGCGGTTGGAATACATACGACGGCGATCACTTCGGAAATGTAATCTGGGCACAGTATTTAGGCAACGTTGCCCCCAATTACGAGTGGTACCGTGGAAACGGCTTGAAAAAGGATTTCAATATTTATGCAAAATTCAGCTATCAACTGGCGAAAAAATTAAATGTTTACACGGATCTGCAATACCGCAATATCAACTATAAAATTACGGGAATTCATGACGATTTGAGAGACATTAGCCAGGAGCATGATTACAACTTTTTTAATCCGAAACTGGGAATATTCTATCAGCCTGCCGACAATCAGAAACTGTATGCATCGTTTGCAGTAGCCAACCGCGAACCCAACCGCGACAACTTTGTGGATGCCGACCCGAACGGAAAACAACCGGTACACGAAACGCTGCACGACTGGGAAATCGGGTACAACTATCAGTCGTCGAACTTTACAGCCGGAGCCAACTTGTACTACATGAATTACAAAGACCAATTGGTTTTAACCGGAGAAATAAACGATGTAGGTGGCGTAATTATGCTAAACGTTGACAAAAGCTACCGCGCCGGGCTGGAATTACAGGCAGGCTGGAAAATCTTGCGTACCCTGCAATGGAACGCCAATGCAACCTTCAGCAAAAACAAAATAAAAGATTTTACAGAATTTGTTGACGATTGGGACACCGGCGAACAACAAGCATTTGACCTTGGAACTACAGACCTGGCCTTTTCACCCAACTTTACCGGTAACAGCCAGATTTTGTTTACACCGGCAAAGAACCTGTCGTTTAGCCTGCTTTCGAATTATGTTGGCAAACAATACATCGATAACACTTCGAACAACGACAGAGTGTTGGATGCCTATTTTGTAAACAACCTGAAAATTGATTACCGTTTAACAACAGGTTTTTTCGACGAGATTGTTTTGCATTGCATGGTGAACAACCTGTTCAACGAAAAATATGAATCGAATGCTTGGGTTTACTCCTATTTTCTTGGTGGCGAACGCTATAAACAAGATGGTTATTTTCCGCAGGCCGGGACACATTTTATGTTTGGCGTAGACTTTAAATTTTAGCAATTCCTTTGTGATACTTTGTGCCTTCTTTGTGATACTTTGCGTTTCTATTTTACCACAGAGTTCACAGAGAAGCCACAGAGCTTCGCATCCGGGTCATTCCAGAATCACTTTTCCTTCAATCTCCACCAGCAAATTATCGCGGCAAATGTCGGCAATGATATAAACCACCGGCAAGTTTCCAAAATGCTTTTTAAATGTTCTCCGGATAGCATGAAAATCCTTCCGGTTCTTTACATAAACCCGAGCGTGTCCGTATTTGGGTTCCAGCCTTTCATCAGCTAGTTTCTGAAGAACTTCACCGGAATACAAACGCTGTATATTTTGAATGGTAACTTCGGTTTGAAGCACAGGATCGCCAACACCTACCGTATTTTCGCCTGTAATGGAAGCGGTTCCTGAAATAAAAATCTGTTTTTTACCACTGTAACTGAAGTACCGCGCCCGTTCAAACTTGGGGGTGGTTTTTGCGAGACACTCCTCGCCCACCAATACTTTTTCGCTGTACGAATGTGCCGAAATCTGTTCAGGGTTATCAACCGGAGATGTTATTACCCCGTCCCCTTTAACAGCCACAAATTCAATGATCACACCTCCCCTGTTCATGCCAATTCCGGTAGCTGCCGGGTATCCGTTGTTTTCGAAAACTGATCCGTAATACTGCGAGCGCACATCGTTAAAAGCCTGGTAACGTTGCTCTTTTTCGTCGAAGCCCAAAATGTTTTCAAGGTAATTCCACTGCCTGACAATGTTTTCAAGGCTAAAACCGGCTTTTTCAAGAACATCGCTCAGCGTTTCAAACGCTTTTTCAGAATTGCCCCGGCAGGAAATATTCTGATTGGAACGAACGTTCCCCACTACTATCCAGGCATTTTGATTCCGAAAAATGGCCGTTCCGTTTTCTCCTTCCGAAACCGACTGCATTTGCCACACTGCCGGATCGTAATAAAAAGCTTCAACAATGATTTTGCAGGTAAGCGGGGGTTGCGCAATAAACGACAGAAGGATGTTTTCGGAGAATAATTCGGCAACACGCTTTTTCACTTGGCGTCGAAGTGCGGCATAAGCCTCATCCGATTCGGTATCAACAAAAAAGTTGAGCTTAAAAATACGCTTCCCCGAATTGATTTTTAGCAACTTCATGCAACAGCTCTCCACTTGTTCCTCAAGTGGAGAACACGCACGTTCGGGTTTAATATAAATTCTGTCTCCGTCTAAAAAATACATTCTCAATCCCTGTCAATCACAAAATGCAGAAAAGAAACCGAGTTCCTTCCACAACATTTCAGTTAAACGAAGCACAAATATGGCTGTTTTTTTCGCGAAAAAAAATGAGGCTGTTTTCTAGTAGTCCCCATCGGCCACACCGCCTTTCAGCACAGCTTCGGTTGATCCTATTCCCAGCCGGTCAGCTCCCTGGTCTAAAAATGAAACAGCATCTTCCCAACTGCGAATTCCTCCCGATGCTTTGACTTTCATTTTAGCGCCAACGGTTTTTACCATCACATCAATGTGTTCGGATTTTGCACCGCCCGGTCCAAAACCAGTGGAAGTTTTTACATAATCGGCACCAGCTTCATACGATAACTCACACGCTTTCGCAATTTGTTCCGGAGAAAGAAAACCACTTTCCTGGATCACTTTTACCAAAATCCCCTGCTGATGTGCCACTTCTACCACGGCTTTAATATCCTGTAAAACGTATTCGTATTCACCCGAAAGAAAACGCCCGATGTTCATCACCATGTCTATTTCATCCACACCGTCGTCAATGGCCTGTTTGGCCTGAAAAGCTTTTACCAGTGTGGCATCGGCCCCGTGCGGAAAACTCAGTACACACGAAACTTTAACTCCGCTGTCTTTCAGTAATTCTTTTGCAGCTATTATATCACACGGCTTTACACACATACTGAAAACGCCGTATTTCGCACACATTTTTGCATTGGCTTCCAAATCGGCCAACGTTTGATCGGGCTTTAACACCGCATGATCGATGGTTTTTGCAACCTGTTCTATTGTATACATATTATGCTTCTGTAATTACTTCTATTGTTTCAATGGCCACGTTCAAATCTTCCTGACGCACATACAACTCAATGGCAGACTGGACTCCACCAACAAAACCTGCCTGAATTCCCTGACCGTAACCATCCTTGATCAGGCAAAAAATACCGCGCGACTCCAATTCCTGTTTAATCCTGTTGATTATCAGTTCGCCTCCGGTATATACTTTTACAATTTCATCTTGTGTGTTCATATTCATAGTTTTTTAGTCTTCCATTTCTTTCAGAATCTGCTCCACCTGCTCGTTGGTCTGCGTTAGCTTGTCTTTGCAGGTTTTTAGCAGGCTGGAAACGCGCTTCACCTTTTCGGCCAGTTCATCCACATCCAGTTCTTCGTTCTCGATTTTCTCGAGAATCTCTTCGATTTCGGCCATCGCTTCGTTGTACGATATTTTTTTACTTACCATTATCTGTTTGATTTGTGATTTTACTTTTTACATGACCATCGGCAAAGCGGGTTTCCAGTTCTTCTCCCACCTTCAGTCCTTTGGCCGATTTGATGATTTTCCCTTCTTTCAAAGTTAGTGTAAATCCTCTCTTCAGCACATTCTCGGGGGTTAATAAACGTACTGTATTTTCATTCAAACGCATCCGGTCTGCCTCTTTCAAAAGTCGTTTTCTGGCTTCTGTTCCTACTTTTCGCTGCACCCGGTCCAACAAAGCCTGTTGTTTCAACAACGACTCTCCGGCTACTCTTCTTAAAATGCGATGGTTACGGCTGAGCTTGTTTCGGGCCTCCACCGACCAAACCGACAACACTTTATTCAGCTGATGTTTTTGACCGATCAGCTCCCGCTGTTTGCCAAAAGAAAAGGAGCTTACTCCCTGCTGTAAACGGCTTCCTGTTCGGTTTAGACTGTTTTGTTTATCCCGGATAAATTCAGAAATAGTATCGCTTAGATTTTCAGCCAGGTCTTCCAGTCTTTCTTTTTGAAACTGCAAGGTTTCCCGGCTTAGCTGAACAATGGAATTTTCCAACTCCAGCAGCCGTTCGTAAAAACGTTCCACCCCGTTTACCAGAAACTCAGCCACTGCTGTCGGGGTTTTCAAACGGGTATGCGCCACCAGGTCGATGATCGTATCGTCTTTTTCATGACCGATCCCGGTAATTACCGGCAATGGAAACTGCGTAATGTTTATGGCCAGGTCGTAATTATCAAAACTACTTAAGTCGGCAGTGGCACCTCCTCCGCGAATAATGACAACCGCATCAAAAAAGTCATCGTATTGAAAAATCCGCTCCAAAGCGCGAATGATCGAAGGTACTGCTTCTGCTCCCTGCATATAAGCCTCGAACAAATGCGTGTAAAAACGGAAACCGTACTCATTGCTTTCGAGCTGATTCATAAAATCCTGGTAACCCGCGGCTGTTGCCGAAGAAATTACCGCAATTTTCTGAGGAACCAGCGGCAATTCCAGTTCCTTGTTCATCTCAAAAACACCTTCCTGCTGCAAGCGTTCGATGATCTGTTTTCGCTGCAGGGCCATGTCGCCAACCGTGTAGGTAGGATCAATATCGCGGATGTTCAGGCTCAAACCATAGGCCGGATGGTATTCCACCGTTGCCTGCACCAGAATTTTTATCCCGTGGGTAAAAAGCTGTCCGGTAGTGGTTTCAAAATAAGGCTTTAACATGCGGTAAGTGTACGACCAAATAGTGGCCCTTGAACGTGCCGTAATGGTGTTTCCCTCTTTTTCAACCAGCTCCAGGTAACAATGCCCGCTGCGGTTTTCCTTTAGCTCACTCACCTCGGCCACTACCCAAACCGTTCCGGGAAATGCACTGAGCAAGGCATCCTTGATACGTTCATTTAGTTCTGTTAACGTGAGCTTCTGGTTCATCTATCTTATTTTGTTGACCTTCAACGTTTCTGTTTCGGTCGCAGTCCTGATTCTTAAAATATACAAGCCGTTTTCAATGGCGGCCCAATTGTTTACTACGATTCTTTGCGTTCCCTGATACACCCATTGTTCTTTCAACCGGCCATCGATGGTAAATAAATCAAGCTGAACTTCGCTTGAGGAGAACATCTCATTATTTTCCAATACCAGGTAATCTGACACCGGATTGGGAAACACCTTCCAGCGGGTATTTGTTTCAATAATATTTGCCGACAAAGGGTCCAGAAGGACCGAAGCGGTACGCATATTTGGAATGCCATAGCCAACCAGTGAATCGGGCGAAAGGTATTTACTTCCGGATTTTTCCAACGCATCTTTGATCTCGATGGCAGATTTGTCCGGGTGTCGTTGCCACAAACATGCCGCCATTCCCGCCAAAATGGGAGATGAAAATGATGTTCCGTTATTTTGGCCAATCGCTCCGTTCGAAAGCTGTACAATCGACCGGTATCCCAAAGCAGCCAGGTTGGGTTTTATGGCACCATCAGCTGCGGGCCCTGCCGAAGAAAAAGAAGCCGGATATAGATTTCTATCAACCGCTCCCACTCCGATCACCCCAGTGCCATCCGAAGGCGCAATGATACGAAACCAACTTTTGTCTCGCTCATTTCCCGCACTTGAGAACACAAGCATCCCTCTCGAAGCTGCAACATTGGCCGCTTTTGTAACGCGGGTTGTTTTACCGTCCATGTCGGCATAAATATGATTGGTCTGCGGATCGTCAAACGTGCAGTATCCCAGCGAAGAGTTGATAATATCGGCTCCCACGCTATCTGCAAATTCGGCTGCCGCAACCCAGTTATCTTCTTCCAGAATGTATTCGCTGTTATTATCTTCGGAACGCAACAACCAATAAGATGCCTCAGGTGCTGTTCCGATCAATTTGCCGGGATAGTTTCCGCCCATACACGATAAAACATACATTCCATGTGAATCCGTATTGTAAAAATCGCTTTGCGGATCAACAAAATCCCTGGTTCCCAAAACCTGGTTATTGGTCCAGAGGCTGTCGAAAGCCGGCAGATCGTTTGCCTTCAAAAAACCGGCATCAAGCACAGCTATTTGAATTCCTTCTCCTTTGTAACCCTGGTTATGAAGAAACTGGCCTTCCAGCATTCCCACCTGGTAAACCGATGCTCCGTAAACTGATGTATCAATTGGATCGGCTTCGGAAACCATTTCTTCAGCAAACTTAATTGTAGCGCTTTTCGTGGGTTGTCCGGGTTTTGTTTTTTGAACTTCGGAAATAAAACTCCAGGGCAACAACAAGGTGTCCAACTGGTCCATTTCGGTTTTTACGGTCATTCCGTTTAACCATTTCGATGAATGAACATAAACGACATCAAGGGTAAGAACCGAGTCGATATACGTCTTATTTATCGGCAGATCCACGGAGTCAATCGGAATATTTTGTTGAATACGGCGTTGAATCGCCCTTTCCGAAAGGTAAGCTTCCGGCGAAGACAAAGAATATTCCGTGCCCTTTTTATCAGTAAAAGCTACCCAGTAAAAATTTTGCCCGAATGTATGCGTACAAATTGTCAGTGAAAAAATCAGGAGTATAATGTATCGAGTCATTTAGCGTATTTCAAATTCTACCGCCAATTTAATGAAAATATGGACAGGGTTTACCTCAACATCTTATTCTGCATCATATACTCCGAGGGATCTTGCATGAATTTCTCCGGATCCAGTAAATGGCCTTTATTCTTTTCCAGTTCTTTCATTTGCAGGCTATCGATACTGTCGCGAACCTGCGGATTCAGGATTTGACCTTCGTTATAAAAAAGTGAATACTGGTATTTTCCGTCTTCATCGTAATATTTCCACTCACTGTGGCGAAGATTGTTTTTATAGGCACCCACCACTTCCTGTTGTCCATTTTCGAAATACACCAAAAACAGGCCGTTGCGCATGTTGTTTTGCATTTTACATTGCATGTAAGGTTCGCCTGTTTTAAAAAACACCTGGTAATCACCTTCCTGTACATCATTTTTCCAGTGACTTTCTTCCATAACTTCACCGGTATCGTAGTAACGATGCGAAACACCGTCCTTTACTCCGTTCCGGTATTCTTCATCGGCCACTTTTTGGTTTTCTTTAAAAACCGACCAAACCCCGGTCTTTTTTTCATTAAGAAAGTCACCTTCTGCCAGCTTCTTGCGCCAAACATCAAACAGTTGTGTATGTGCAGTATCGCCCCGGTATTCGATTAAAGCCTTTACTTGTCCTCCCGGATGATAGCGTTTCCACTCTCCCACCGGTTTGCCATCTTTAAAAGATCCTTCGTAAACAGGCCTGCCATTGGGCTGCGTTTTCTTCCACAAACCTTGCCGCAATCCGTTGGCATCGGTTTGATTGATTTGCGAAAACGACAGGAACGGCAAAAAGATAAAGAGGACGAGTAGTTTGTACATAGCTTTTTTATTAAAACGCAAAATTAGAGAAATATTTTATCTATTGAGACAGCATGCGTTTCTCTCTGGAAACACAAATACTGACCTCCAAATGTGTGAATTCTTGTTAAGATTTTAATATTTTTTCAAAGTCTTCTTTTATTTTCACAAAAATTACAAGCAAATCATTCACTAAAATGATATTTTAGCATACTTAACTAAAATCATATAAGAAATGACAATATCAAACCGAAGATCGTTTTTAAAAACGACCACCGCTGCCGGGGCCGGATTGTTTGCAGCACCTTACATTGCCAAGGCTGGCCTGTCAAAAAAAAGTAAAAACGGGGAAGTAAACATTGCCTTTATCGGAGTTGGCGGACGCGGACGTGGCCATCTGAAACGGGCGGCTAGTACCGAAGGTGTGAAAGTAACTGCTTTCTGCGATATCGATCCGGAAGCTGTGGAAAAAACCCAGAAGATATTGAGTGACCTCGGGAAGCCGGAAGCTGCCGTATATTCCGACGGTGAACATGCCTACCTTGAAATGCTGAAACGCGAAGACATCGACGGTGTTATCATTTCTACGCCATGGTTGTGGCACACCCGCATGGCTGTGGCCACCATGAAAGCCGGCAAATATGCAGCCGTTGAAGTTTCGGCAGCCAATACCATCGAGGAATGCTGGGACCTGGTAAACACTTCAGAAGAAACAGGAATGCCTTGTATGATCCTGGAAAATGTGAATTACCGCCGCGATGCGATGGCAGTAATGAACATGGTAAAACAAGGTGTTTTCGGAGAAGTAGTGCATGCACGTTGTGGTTACCGCCATAGTTTGCTCGATGTAAAATTCAACCAGGACCTGAAATTTGGCGAAGGTGCCCACGGAGAAGCCCGCTGGAGAACGCAACATTCGCTCACGCGTAATGCCGATGTGTATCCTACACACGGATTGGGACCGATAGCCGCCATGTTAGACATTAACCGCGGAAACCGCTTCCTGTATCTAACTTCTACAGCAACCAAAGCAGTAGGACTGAAAGATTATATCGAGGAAAAGGGCGGGAAAGACCATCCGAATGCCCAACTTCCTTGGAAGCAAGGTGATATTATTACGTCGGTCATAAAAACGACCAACGGAGAAACCATTATTGTAACGCATGATTGCAATTTGCCGCGTCCTTATTCATTAAACTTCCATGTGGCAGGAACCGACGGAGTTACCGACTTCGATTACGGGCATCGCCGCATTCATATTGAAGGACAAAGCAAGGCGCATAGCTGGGATGAATTCCAGGCGTGGCAGGATAAATACGACCACCCGCTGTGGAAAAAATACGGTGAAATTGCGAACGGAGCAGGACATGGCGGAATCGATTATTTTGTTACCCGCGAGTTTATTAATGCCGTAAAAGAGCAACGCCAACCGGTTATGGATGTTTACGATGCGGCTGCCTGGAGTGCAGTTACACCGCTTTCGGAAGCTTCTATTGCAACAGGTAGTTCTCCTCAGTATTTCCCTGATTTTACCCGCGGACAGTGGATTAATCGTAAACCTGTAGAATTCGTTTAATAAAATCATACAGTTTATATTGAAAAGCCGTCTGGTTATTTACCGGACGGCTTCTTTTTTTACTGAAAAATCCCTCCTTCATAATAAACACAGGGTATCTGGACATTCTTGTTAGCCCATTACGTTTTCATACAATAGAAATACCTAAAAAATATACCGTTCTTTTCATCAATCCGGGCGAACGATTGTTATAATAGGCTAACTATAAATTTAATTTCAGCAGATGTTTGAGGCCTTAAAAAATATTGACCGCAAAGGATACAAAGCCAAATTTGGAGGACGGGAAATATTTAAGTTCATTGGCCCCGGATTGCTGGTAACCGTTGGGTTTATCGATCCTGGAAACTGGGCTTCCAACCTCGCTGCAGGGGCTAATTTTGGTTATTCCCTGTTGTGGATGGTGACACTTTCGACCCTGATGCTGATCGTACTGCAGCACAACGTTGCCCACTTAGGAATCGCTACCGGGCTTTGTCTTTCAGAAGCAGCTGCCATACACGTAAAAAAACGACATGCCCGCTGGCTTTTGTCATCGGCCATGCTGGCATCCATTTCCACATCATTGGCCGAAATACTGGGAGGCGCTATTGCCGTTAACCTGCTGTTTGACATTCCGGTAAGAGCCGGAGCCCTGCTGGTTACCATTTTCGTATTGATCATGCTTTTTACCAACTCGTACCGGGTCATCGAAAAATGGATCATTGCCTTTGTTTCGGTTATTGGCTTGTCGTTTTTGTACGAGCTGTCGCTGGTAAACATCGACTGGAATGCAGCAGTGAAAGGCTGGGTAACGCCTTCTTTTCCATCCGGTTCGATGGTGATTATCATGAGTGTTTTAGGAGCTGTGGTAATGCCCCATAACCTGTTTCTGCATTCCGAAATTATTCAAAGCCGGCAGTGGAATCTTCAGAATGATAAAATCATCAAAAAGCAACTGAGGTACGAATACCTCGACACGCTTATTTCCATGGTAATCGGATGGGCCATCAACAGCGCCATGATCATTTTGGCAGCGGCCACCTTTTTTAAAACAGGAACTCCGGTTACCGAACTCGAGCAGGCAAATTCGTTGCTGACTCCTCTGCTGGGCAATCATGCTGCGGTTGTTTTTGCGGTTGCACTGTTGTTTTCGGGGGTTTCCTCCACCATCACCTCGGGCATGGCCGCCGGAACCATTTTTGCCGGCATGTACAAAGAACCGTATGATATTCAGGACAACCACTCCAGGCTAGGGGTTTCAATCTCACTCATTGCTGCGTTGATCATCATTTTTCTCATTTCCAATCCGTTTAACGGACTGATCATTTCACAAATGTGCCTGAGTATTCAGCTGCCGTTTACCATTTTTCTGCAGGTGTACCTTACTTCTTCCGAGAAAGTTATGGGCAAATACAAAAATTCTACTTACTCAAAAATCCTGCTTTACTCGCTAGGCGTAATTGTGGCAGCACTCAACGTAGCTTTGTTTATCAGCTTGTTTCAATAAACCACCTCCGGCAATAACTTTGCTACTGCCGCTCGTATCGAACCTCTCTCCAAGTATTGGATTCAAATAGCTGCTACAACATAAAAAAACAAGAAGCTCCGCTTTGTCGTCTCCAGTTTCTAATAGTCCATTCCCCAACGTTCGCTGGGATCTCCCGGAATAGCCACTTCTTTTTGTGAAAAACGGAAAACATGTGGCTGAACCAGTCGGTTGAAATCTTCGTATTTCATCTGTATCATTTCGGTGTGATTACCGGCGTTAAAGGCGATCATGTCGTCTTCAGCCAAAGTCTGCGCCACATACACATCCAAATCGTACAGATTTCCAAACGGCGGCATAGCCCCCACTTCACAATCAGGAAAGAAATACTTGAATTCCTCTTCGGTAGCCAGTGCCACCTTCTCTTTTCCAAATACTTCCTGAAGCAAATCGAAATCAACCTTATAACTGGCCGGTAACACGCACATGGCGAGGTTGCGGTCAACTTTGATCATTACGGTTTTTGCCACTTCTTTCCCAGAAATGTGGGTTTTGGCGGCAATTTCCTGTGCTGTATAAGCACTGGAATGTTTGATTGTAACGTACCTCACCTGGTTATCATCGAGGTAAGTTTTTAGTTTTTTTGCCGGCATTTTCTTTTGTTTTAGTTGATAAATTGAGTTTCTATCTTTAACTGAATTCTATTTGTGAATTGTTTAGATTTTACTTCCCAAAAACCGGAAAGTTTCAGAAATGGACAAAAAAATACCCCACCAAAAGGTGAGGTACTTTTTCATTCATTCTGTAGTATTAAAACTTTATGCAAGATATGCTTCCAACATCCAGATACGTTTTTCGGTATGGCCAATCCATTCACTCATCATACCAACGGTTCCTTCGTCGCCGACCTGACCTGCTGTTGCAAGAATATCGTTAAAACTTTCCAGGAAGAAACGGTAACTGTTCAATACGGTTTCAACGCCTTTTTTCCCATCCGAAAGATTTGATACCTGCTCCAGCGTTGCCACTTTAAGGTAATCGCCATAAGTATGCAAAGGCTGACCTCCCAGTGTCAAAACACGTTCTGCAATCTCATCTACAATCTCGGCCGACTCGTTGTAAAACTCTTCATATTTTCCGTGAAGTTGGAAAAACATCGGGCCTTTCACATTCCAGTGCAGTCCTCTCAGGTTCTGGTAAAAGATCTGGTAATCTGCCAATAACTTGTTCAATTTCTCTACTGTGGGTTGATTTTTTGCTTTCATTTTATTTAAAATTTTATGTTTTTGATGTTCATTATTTATACTACAAATATACTATTAGGAATATTTATTAATTTTATGACTCTATTGGTAATACTTATAAAATGAACATCAACCAACTGGAATACCTGCGCGAGTTATGCAATTCAGGAAGTTTCTCAGCCGCTGCCGAAAACCTGGGAATTACACAGCCGGCCCTGAGTCTTCAGATTCAGAAACTGGAAGAAGAGCTCGATTTTAAATTGATAGATAGAACCAAGCGGCCCTTGAAGCTTACCGATGAAGGTGCCGTGTTTTACGAAAAAACAGTGGATATTCTGCAGCAAATTGAACGCCTGAAAGATTTGTCGCTGGAGTTGGGAGAACAAATAAAAGGAAACCTCCGCGTGGGAATTATTCCAACAGTAGCTCCGTACCTGGTTCCGCTGTTTACTCAAAAGCTGAAAACAAGTTACCCCGAGCTTCAAATTGAAGTTTTTGAGTTAAAGACCGAGGAAATTGTCGACGAGTTAAAAATGGGGAAACTGGATTGCGGCATTATTTCAACGCCTGTTTCAATGCTCAACATTCATACAGAACCGCTGTTCTATGAACGTTTTTACGCCTACGTTTCAGTAAAACACCCACTTGCCTCGAGCGAAAAACTGGATGTGGACGAAGTGGACAAAAACGACATCTGGTACCTCGAAGAAGGCAATTGTTTTCAAAACCAGGTGAATTCGATCTGTAAAATAAACTACCAGAAAAAAGCAGCGCAACAGCTGGTTTACCGCAGTAGTTCCATTGAATCGCTCCGGCGAATTGTGGAGCACGAATGTGGAGTGACCTTTGTCCCCGAGCTGGCCACCATTAACATTCCTGCCGAACAGGAAGAAATGATCAAGGAACTTACAAAAGAAGAACCGGCGCGCGAAATCAGCATGGTAACCGTTAAAAAGCCGGCACGTGAGCGCCAGGTTGCTGCGCTTCAAACCGTGATTCGCGAAAGCATTCCCAAACGGATGCAGCAAAAACCGGAAGGCTGGATTGTGGATACGATGTTATAAAAAAAGCTCCCTCAAAAATGAAGAAGCTTCCAGCAAATTAAAAATCATGTGATTGCCCCGGTAAAACGATCAATAAATTTCCTTGGTCATTCGTTCGGTGGCAGTCATATAATATCGCGCAAAGTTATCGTCTTTCATAAAAACAGTTAATTGTTCGCGCCAGCTTTCGGCTACTTCCGAAAGTTCTGCAATACCTTTTTTGGCCTCTAAATCTTCCGGATTGGCACGAAAAGCTTTAATAACCGGAATAAATTCATCCATCCACTGCTCGTAGCGGTCCATCAGCTGTTGTTGATCGGTAGTAAGCGGAAACTCGGTCTTGTCGTTCATTACTTTTGCAGAGAGCTTTTCAACTCCCAATGCTCCTGCCCCAATCGTCAATCCCAGTTTGGTCAAAAAAGACCTTCTTGATTCTTCGTATTCGTTCATACTCTGCATTAATTAAATCCGTTTTCAAAACAACCATCCGGAAAGAAGGTTTACCGTAAAAACAAAAAAAAGCCTTCCGTCGCTTGACAGAAGGCTTACTGAATATTATTCAATGGACAACATGACTGGAGATCATTCATAATAAGAACAAAGAATGGTTGAAATTATACTCAAACTTAAAGGGATTAATTACAATAACAGAAAATGATCGCTATTAATTTTGGATAGTTTTGGTATGATAAACGGAGGCCTATTCTTTAGCTGAATGTCCGAAATTTCGAGACCAGAAAATCCCAATAAAACTTTTTAGTTCTACTCGAATTAGCTTTGGTTATTTCAATAGCCTCTCAAGTTTTCTTTGGGGGCTTTCCCCTTTAATATAATTTTAATAAGTTTGTAGCAATTGTCTTAATTTATAAGCATAGCTTCGAACCCGGATAATAAAAATATCGGGGATTAGTAATGAATATAGTAAATCAGATTGTTCGGGGAAATGAAGAAGCCTTCAGGGAGTTGTATGTAAAATACAAACCTATAGTTTGTAAGTTTGTATACAGTTTTACTAGTGACTCCGATCTAACTGACGATATTGTTCAGGATGTTTTTATTGCAGTTTGGTTGAACCGTAAAAATCTGGATCCCAACAAATCGATTTTGTCCTACTTAATGACCATTGCCCGGAACAAGGTTTTTGATTACTTCAAAGAAACATCTCGAAAAAAGGAAATGCTGGAACAAAACTGGCTACTGCTGGAAAAGACCCGGAACGAAACTGAAGAAGTTTTGAATTCACTGGAGCTAAATAGGTTAGTTGATGCTGCAATTAGCCAGTTAAGTTCACGTAAAAAGGCAATTTTCGAGCTCAGCAAACTCAAAGGAAAAACACATGCAGAGGTTGCATACGAACTCGGTATTTCCCAAAACACAGTTAAAAATCACATGGTGGAGTCCTTAAAGTTCATCAAAGAATTTTTAAGTGATCATGGAGAAGTCGCCTTTAGTTTGTCTATTTTTTTGTTATTCAGATAACACTTCTATCGCCTTTAAGATCATTTTAACACCCTACTCTACACTGATTCTTGTCAATTGGCATTCTTTCTTGTTACTTACAATTAACTATTTCCCAGAAGGCTTTTAGTCAATGAACTGGGGGATATTCTTAGTAAACAATTATTTCCATTGATTTGACAGTCTGCAAAAAAATTAAAAAAAGTTGATCTGTCACTAGTCCTGTGCTCTCCCAATACAGTATATAGTGTGTAAGTATATAGTAATGGAAGAAAAACGAAAAATAAAGCTGTTTTATAAGTTTCTGCAAAAGCAGTTGACCAAAAGTGAATACGAAGAATTTGTAGCCGAATTTGGGAAAAACGACGCTCATAAAAACTTTGATCACTTATTTGATGCTTATGCCGATAATTTAATCAAAGAGGGCCAGCATCTTCAATTCGAAAAAGAGTTATTGCAAGAGGCAGAGCATGTCCTGAAAAAAGCAAAGCAGAAAGAACGGTTTGCCATTCATAAAAAATCAAATATTCTCCATTCTTCGTGGCTGAGAGTTGCAGCAGTTATTCTTGTGGTTATTTCGGTAACACTATACTGGAATTCAGTAAATAATCAAAAGAAAGCAGCAGAGGATTTAAGCGCTGAAATCATAAACACGCTTGAAAAAAGCACCGGCTATGGTGAACTCTCTAACGTTGTTTTATCAGATGGTTCAAACGTTAAACTAAATGCGAAAAGTAAAATATGCTTTAACGAAAAATTCCCGGGAAGTACACGGGAGCTTAGTTTAAACGGGCAGGCTTTTTTCGATGTGGCCAGAGACGAAAATAAACCGTTTATTATAAAATCGGGACAGCTAACGGTAACGGTACTGGGAACTTCTTTTGATATAAAATCGTTCGATGACGACGATTACGCATTGGTAACCGTCGTGTCCGGGAAGGTTAAAGTTAACTCTCCCGCAGGCGAATATATTATTACGCCAAACGAACAGGTTCACCTCGAGAAATCAACAGGAAAACTCATAAAGCGCGAAGTAAAGGCTGAAAATATTATTAAATGGACCAATCGTATCCTGTATTTTGATCACACTCCCGTGACAGAAATGGTAAGCCAGCTGGAGCGTTGGTACAATGTAAAGATAATAGTGAACGATCCCGAACTCTTATTAAAAACAGTTAGTGGTGAGTACGTTAATGAAAAGCTGACAACGATATTACAAACCCTTGAGTTCTCGCTTCACATTCAATTCGAAATAACAAACGAAAGAGAAATAACACTTAGCAAATCTATTTAGGAACTAAAAAAGAAAAAACACATGAATTAAGAATACGAAGCAACCAATAAAAAAGAACAGCAACACCGGGATGGGTCACTGTTCTGCCTAAATTTTATAGCTACTCGTTGAAGATGATTTCTCAGGTCCGCTTCAAACGTAGCTGTTTAAACAACTTTTAATTGTAAAAACCATAACAAAAATATGAAGAATAAATATCATCTTAAAAAAGTGCTGATGAATTTAACATGTTTTGTGCTTATTATGACGCTTTTCTCCAGCCTGACCTTTGCCTCCGATACTTATGGGCAGGGAATAAAGAGCACGGATGTTGCATTTGCACAGAAAATAAAAGATTTAGATCAGTTAATAACAGAAATAGAGGATCAAACAGAATACCGTTTCTTTTTTGAAGATCAGGCAATATCCAATAAAGACTATAACGTAAAACTTAATATTTCAAAAGGATCAGTGTTCGAGGTCTTATCTGAGGTGGCAAATCAAACAGGTCTGGCTTTTCGACAATTAAATAATACTATTGCGATCAAAGCGAAATTCGATGCTAATGACCAACTTGAAACGAATGCAATATCTGTTCAACCAAGAACAATTAGCATTACCGGAACGGTTACAGATGCATTCAATGATGAGCCGATACCAGGAGTAAATGTTTTAATAGCAGGTACCTCTCTTGGTACTACTACTGATGTTGATGGTATTTACCAGTTGTTGGTTACTGAGGGGGATACACTAATCTTTTCATTCATCGGTTATGAAGTACAAAAAATTGAAGTCGGGAAAATAAAAATTGTTAACGTAAGGCTTTCAGCACAAACCGAAATGATAGAGGAGGCAGTTGTTGTAGCATTCGGGAAGCAACGCAAAGAAAGTGTTGTTTCAGCCATAACAACGGTTAACACTGCTGATTTAAAGGTACCATCAAGTAATTTAACAACTGCACTGTCGGGTAGAATGGCCGGCTTGATTGCCTACCAAACAACAGGCGCACCAGGTGAAGAGGATGCTCAGTTTTTTGTACGTAGTGTTACTTCCTTTGGTAGTGGATTGACTTCGCCATTAATTTTAATTGATAATATTGAAATGACATCACGGGATCTATCGAGGCTTAATCCTGATGATATTGCCAGTTTCTCCATTTTAAAAGATGCTTCGGCCACTGCTCTTTATGGGGCTAGAGGTGCTAACGGAGTTGTTTTGGTAACAACAAAAGAGGGGAAGAAGGGAGCAGTGGATGTACAGGTTCGCGTTGAGTCCTCTGTTTCCACTCCTACAACGAAGGTAGATATTGTTGATCCGGTCTCCTTTATGGAGTATTCAAATATCGCAAGCTTGACACGTCATGGCGAATTAACCTATCCGCAAAGTAAAATCGACCAAACAAAAGTCCCGAACAGAAACCCGTACGTCTATCCGGCAGTTGACTGGAAGGACCTTTTAACGAGAAATTACTCGGTAAACCAGAGAGCAAATATCAACCTTACTGGTGGTGGCGAAGCTGCAACGTACTACATTGCTGGTTCTTTTTCACAAGACAATGGAATCTTACAGGTCGATCCGGTGAATCCATTTAATACCAACATTAAAGTGAAATCATACGTCGTTCGGTCGAACGTTAATCTAAATTTAAGCAAATCATTAGAAGCAAAGGTTAGGGTAAATGGAAGTTTTGAAGACTATACTGGTCCTATCGGGGAATCAGGAAGTGGCGGAGCCAATACCTACGGAAAAACACTGATTGCCAATCCTGTATTATTCCCGGCAGTATACGCCCCAGACAAGGAGACACAATATCTTGATCGTATGTTGTTTGGCAATTATTCTGATGATGAGTACGGATTAGGCTCTGATCAATATATCAATCCATACGCTGATGTTATGAAAGGGTATGAAGATGTGAGAAATAACACTTTTTTAGCACAATTGGAGTTGCATCAGAATCTTGACATGGTAACCAAAGGTTTAAAAGCCCGTTTTATCGGGAGTATTACACGTTATTCAGGATTTAATATTCAGCGCAGTTACGAACCTTTTTATTACCAATATGTGAAAGGGACTTACGATCCTGAAAATACCTCCTTCCCTTATGAATTAGCGGTATTAAATCCGGAAGAAGGCTCAGATTTTATAGACTACAGCGCTGGCGATAAATTTGTTAGATCCAGTTATTATGGAGAAGGGGCCATTTTGTATAACAGGAACTTTGCCGATAAACATAGTGTGGGAGGACTTTTAGTCGGTTCGTTTAAAGAAAGTATGGATGGAAGCCCTAAAAACCTGGACACTTCATTGCCATCACGAAATATGTCGTTTGCAGGTCGTTTTACTTATGGTTTTGATCAGACCTATTTCGTTGAGTTTAACTTTGGATTAAACGGTTCAGAGCGTTTTGATCCGGCGCATCGTTGGGGCTTTTTCCCTTCAATAGGTGCCGGATGGCAAGTATCAAATGAACCTTTCTGGACCGGAATTAAAACAGTCGTTCCCAGTCTTAAAGTTAGGGCTACCTATGGTTTGGTTGGGAACGATATTATTGTATCCAACAGCGATCGTTTCTTCTTTACGTCAAATATTAACCTAAACGGCTCATCTGCTGGCAGGTTCGGCAATAATCCGTATGAAACATTCAGCCGTCCAACAATAGATATTTTGAGATATGCCAATCCTGATATTACATGGGAGGTTTCTTATAAAACCAACCTGGCAATTGAATTAGGGTTATTCGATGATAATCTAAAGTTCATTGGAGAATTGTATCACGAAAGACGTACCAATATCGTTCAGTTGAGGCCTGATATTCCTTCAACTATGGGTTTAACTACCGGTATCAGAACCAACTACGGCGAGGCTATTGGAAAAGGAGTTGACTTAACCCTGGATTTTAATAAAGCTTATAGCAACTCATTGTGGTTTATAATTAGAGGAAACTTTACCTACGGAACATCAAAAATTACTAAATATGATGAATTGAACTACTCCGAAATTGCACCTTGGTTGTCTGTTGTAGGACAAAAGGTTGGGCAACAGCGGGGATATATTGCTGAACATTTGTTTATCGATGATGAGGAGGTAAGTAACTCACCCTTGCAGCAAGTTACCAGTGGCATAGGAGCATATCAGGCAGGTGATATTAAGTATCGAGATATCAATGGCGACGGAATTATCAACTCATTTGATATGGTACCCATGGGATACTCAGCAAACCCTGAGATTCAATATGGTATCGGAGGATCAATAGGTTACAAGAACATTGATTTTTCATTGTTCTTTCAAGGCTCCGAAAGAGCTTCGTTTTTCCTGGATGCAAAAGATATGGCACCCTTTGTTGAAGTATATTCCGGAGGGAAAAAAGGGAACAGGGCTATGCTAAGCTACATAGCCGAAAGTGTGTGGACCGAAACGAACAGGGATATCTATGCCAGTTGGCCCCGTTTGTCTCCTGATATTGGTTCCGCAGCACTTGGAAACAACAATAATTTTGTTAAAAGTAACTACTGGTTGCGGACAATCGGCTACTTGCGTTTAAAATCAGTTGAGCTAGGGTACTCTCTCCCTAAAACAAAAAGGATTAATGCAAGAATTTATGCAAGTGGCACAAACTTGCTAACATTTTCAAGCTTTAAATTATGGGATCCTGAAATGGGGGGAAATGGACTGGCCTATCCTTTACAAAGAGTTTTTAATGTAGGGCTTCAACTTAATTTTTAATCATAAAAAGCAGAGGTTATGAGAAAAGTATTTAATTACCTGACTATCATCATACTATTCACTTTGTTTGGTTGTAATAGCTTTCTGGATATTTTACCGGATGATAAAGCGGAACTGAAAGATGCGTTTAAAGATAAATATAACTCAGAAAAATATCTGTTTACCTGCTACAATAGTCTGCCCAATTATGTATCACCTATGAATACATTGGGTATTTCAGGAGGTGGAGATATCATTTATTCAGAAAGAAATACAGCTGGTTTAACTGACGGACCACCTGAGCCAATGATGGCCTTTCTAAAAGGAAATAATACAAGCAATCCCTTGATGAACTTTTGGGACGGAACGAATGGAGCTCCCGAAAGTTTGTGGGAGGGAATCAGGCACTGTAATGTATTTTTAGAACAAATATTACTTGAAAATGGAGGGCCACGCGATGTGGATGAAATGCTTAGGACCAGGTGGATTGCTGAAGCAAAAGCAATTAAAGCATACCTGCATTTTTATCTTTTTCAACTGTACGGACCGATTCCAATTATTGATGAAGCGGTCCCTATTTCAGAGAAAGGAGACAAAGTAAATGTGTACCGGGCTCCGGTTGATGAAGTTGTAAACTACATTGTAAATACATTGGATGAAGCGATAGTGGATCTTCCATCCATGAATGAACTGGATGTTGTTAGTGAGTTTGGAAGGTTTACAAAAACCATTGCCCTTTCCATCAAAGCAAAAACATTGGTATTGGCTGCCAGCCCTATTTTTAACAATAATAATTATTACGCGGGTTATACCGACAATAGGGGCGTGGAACTGTTCCCGGTTGGAGACAGTAACGAGAGATGGGAAAGAGCGTTGGCTGCCTGTGATGCTGCTTGTCGTTCTGCCGAAGAAGATGGTGCAGTTATTCTTATCACGACTGACGGCGGTAACAATGCTATCAGAGGTACTAATATGACAAATATAAGTGATACCACCAAGGCTATGGTGAGCCTAAGGCAGGCTATTACAGAATCATGGAACCCTGAAGTGATATGGGCAATCAATGAAAGCACTACACTGTTGCAAAGGTGGAGCACCATGTTAAGCAATGATGAATGGTTTAATTTGAATGGAGTAAGTGGTGCAGGTCTTGGACAACGCCACGGGCCAACTATAAACATTGTGGAGAATTTTTATTCCTCAAATGGCATTCCCATTGATGAGGATGCTGAATGGGAAAACAATGGGTGGTATCAAAATCGTTATAACACTCAACTTCCTGATACAAAACATAGCAAATATTTTATCAAGGATGGTCAGGAGACTGCGATCCTGCACTTTAACCGCTCATTACGTTTTTATGCGTCTGTTGGTTTTGATGGTGGTATTTGGGAAGGAAGAGAAAAGAGCTTATCAGAGGCATCGTTTCCCAATATGATGAGGTATTATGGTAGCGGAATGAAAGATTCTGAAACATTCGGAGGTTATCCTTATTCAGGTTATTTGGCAAAAAAACTCAGTCATCTGAAAACAACTTATACTGAAACCAGAATTACTTTAATAAGGGAGGATTACTCATTCCCGATAATCCGTTTGGCGGATATGTATTTGCTGTTGGCAGAATGCCTGAACGAAGTTGGAGGTACTGCAAAAACCGATTCACAAGGACACAATGCTTATTATTATTTAGATATGATACGAGCAAGGGTAGGAATGGAAGGCGTAGTGGATAGCTGGAATAAATATGCTTTGCCCACATATAAAACAAAACCTAATGATATCAATGGGTTAAGAGATATTATTCGGCAAGAACGTATAAATGAGTTAGCATTTGAAGGACATTTTTACTATGACGTAAGAAGATGGTTAATGGCTGAAGAGTTATTTAATAAGCCAATATTGGGCTGGAACAAGGATGGGGGAAACAAAAAGGATTTTTACAATATAAAAGTATTAGTAATACCTCGTTTCTCGATGAAGGATTATCTGATGCCTATCAGGACAAATTCATTATTGCAAAACCCTAATCTGGTTCAAAATCCCGGATGGTAAAATAAATAAGAGCATCATAAAAGAATTACAAAATGGGAAATAATATAAAGTCATTACTTATTACAATCATCAGCACTTTGCTGATAGTAGCTTGTACAGACTCATACATGGGTATAGAACAAGTAAAAACCAGTTCAGTTAAACCCGAAAAGATCACGATCAACGAGGTGATTTCGAAGTCGGGAGCATTGGAAATCCATTTTACGCTTCCTAAAGGAAATCCGGACATTTCACAGGTTGTTGCAAGCTACATCAGCAAGCAAGGTGAGAAAATGGAATTTAAAGTCTCAAGGTACAGCTCCTCTATTTTGGTAGAGGGCTTTATCGGAACAGATGAGATAACTGTGGAATTGGCCTGTATCGATAACAGCGGCAATAAATCTGAAATTACAGAGGTAAAAGCTGCACCGCTAATCTCCCCGGTTGAGCTTGCACTTAGGACAATGAAAGTTGAAGCAGCTTTTGGCGGAGTAAAAGTTGAATGGAAAAATTCACATGCCAACCCGTTTGTGATTCATGTTTTAACGGCAGATACATTGCAAAAAGGGGTCGTTTCGCTTAACGAAGATCTAAAACAAGTGATATATTCCAGCGACTCAGTAAACACCTTTGCATATATTCGTCCATATTCTGCCATAAAACAGGAATTTGGATTTTATGTAACAGACAAATGGAAAAATAGAACAGATACATTAATTAGCTCCCTTACTCCCTATAAAGAGGAATTGATCGATTATAACTTGGTGGAAGCAATCTCATTTTTTAATCCCACTTATTATGCCGGAAGCCGGGATTATGACACATATGCTATAAATCCTGCTACAGGAATACAAAATGATGGAAATTGCCATACCTCAAATTATGGCCCTCAAAAAATGTTCAATGGCGTGATTACTGCGAATGACTATTACTCTTATAAATTTGTGAAAAACCTAAATGATCCGGATAAATCGAAGCAAGAACTCGAACAAAATGTTTATGCAACTTTTGATTTACATCTGGAAGCACGATTGAGCAGAGTTAAAATATATCCCAGAACGGTTATTTCTTATACATACAACAGATCAAGTGTGAAGCGTTTTCGCATTTGGGGTACCAATGATGACAATACTGATAGATGGGCTAAATTCCCGGAAACCTGGACATTGATAGGTGAGTACGTTGGTAAAGAACCGGTTGATAGGGACAATTTGACGGCTGAGGAAATTGAATATTTCAACTACAATCAGGAGTATACTATCAGTGAAGACAATGTCAATCCTGATGCATCTCCTACAGCTACTTTCCGGTATATGCGTCTTCAGTTAATGGAATCATATAACCCGTTAAATGCTTACTACACAATAAATGAATTTGAGATGTTCGGAGATATCCAACAGTATTTTTAAAAAATAAATTATACCAGATTAAAATGAGAATTATGAAAAGATATATATTCAAAATCACGATCTTATTGTTCATTTTTTATGTGAGTTGTGATGATGCAAATGACTTATTGAATCAATACATAAAAGATGGACCAATTATTTATGCCGCAAAAGTAAATGAATTGAACACTCAGGCGGGATACTCCCGTTTGAGAGTAAATATTTACCCGGCGGAAGATGTAAACCGCTCTTATTGTGTTTTGAGCTGGAATATAACACAAGGAGCAAAAGATTCTCTAAAGGTTGATTATATCGAGAATAATTTCGACAATGATTCAAGTTGTTATTATACGTTTATCGATTTTGTGCCAGATAGTGGGATTGAAGGAAACCTGGAAATAACGGCACAAAATGTAGATGTATTTGGCAACAGATCATTAACGGTAACTGAAGGAGCTTATATTTATGGCTCAAGTTATTTATCCTCATTAGTTAATGCACAGGTTCAATTTTCATCCAATAACAATGAAATCACTTTTGAACAAAAAGTTAGTGCTGTAGGAAACCTGTTAAGTTATGAACAAAATAGCGGAGAATTTACGGAGGAAATTTTTGTAACTGATGAACGTTATCCTCTCTCCAACGCCAAAGCTGGCGGTATTGTACGAACTAAAACAAGGTATCTTATCTCTGAAACCGATATTGATACACTTGAAGTAGTGAATTATTTGGAAACAATAATTCCTCAAATCTGAAACTGGGTCCCTTCCGAAAATCTGTTTTTTTAAACACCTAGTCTAAATATGGATTTGCGGAAGGGATCAATCTTCCTTAACAGATAAACGACCGCTTATATTTAAAGAGTTCCAATATGGAAAAAACAGCTATAACTATATTGGCGCTCTTCCTGAGCGTTACTGTTTCTTGTTAGCATGCTGTTTACAATGAGAACCATCTTAAAAACTAAACAAGAGAGGCCGTTCAGGAAGCTGCACTGGTAATATCACAGTTTAGAAAAACATCTCCTTTTTTACTCGACAGTGAGAGATTAATGCTGTGGAATAAATTTCAGGTCTATTCTGATAGTTTGGAGAGTAGCATGTTTAAAGAATATTTGAATAAAGCTGAAGATGAATCTGTCAACATGGAAGATATTATTCCAATGATATATTTTTTCAAATAAATCGATTCAACGGTATATACAACGATTAAAAAATGAATACAATGAAGAAAGAGAGATTACTTGTTTTAACATTAATGATGTTGATTGCCATACTCGGCAGCGCACAAAAACTAAACACCTTGAGCAAAAAAGAAAAAAAGCAGGGATGGGAATTGCTTTTTAACGGGGATAACCTTGGTGGGTGGAAACTTTTTCAGGGAGGTGAGGTAAAAGGCTGGAAAATAGTTGATGGCATCCTTAATAATTCGGGAGTTGGAAGCGACCACGGAGGCGATATCATTACAAAAGAACAGTTTAAAGATTTTGAATTATCACTTGAATGGAAGATCTCGTCGCAAAGTAACAGCGGTATTTTTTATCATGTTCAGGAAGGTGAAACCAAAAAGATTTACGAAACGGGACCTGAATATCAACTACTCGACGACCTTGGCTGGCCTACAAAACTTCACGACAGTCAATACACTGGATCGAACTACGCGATGCAGGCTCCTGTTCGGGCAAAAGTAAAGCCTTTAGACGAGTGGAACACGACCAGAATTATTGTTAAAAGAGGCAAAGTAGAACATTACCTGAATGGCAAAAAGGTGGTGGAATACGAACTATGGTCCGACAAGTGGTATAAACAAAAAAATGAGGGTAAATGGAAAGACAAACCACTTTACGGAATGGCAAAAAAAGGGCACATTGGTTTGCAGGACCATGGAGGATTGACTCAGTTCCGCAATATTAAAATCAGAAAATTGTAAACAATGAAGAAAAGAGTCTTCTTTAAAACAGCCGGGGCATTTGTCTCAATAACAATGTTGCCATCATCGGTTTGGGTATTAAGCAAAAACAGTAAGTTACGTTCTTTTAGTTTATTCCCAACAAAGAAATATTTTGCCTATTTGCTCAGCATTGTCGTCGCCGGAATATTATTTGCTTGTCAGCCACAAGCACAAAAACCAAATGTAATCATCTTTTTTACCGATGATCAGGGGTATTCCGATGTGGGATGCTATGGCGCAACAGGAATTGAAACTCCGAACATGGACAAACTCGCTGAAAATGGAATTCGCTTTACCAATTTCTACGTACCGGCAACGGTTTGTACCCCTTCGCGTGCCGGAATACTTACCGGGCAATATCCCAAACGCTCGAACCTTCACGAAGCCGTACTTTTCCCATACTCAACAAACGGGTTACCGCTTGAAAAATATACCCTTGCTGAATTATTTAAGGACAATGGCTATTCAACTGCCTGCATTGGGAAATGGCATCTTGGTCACCTTCCTGAATTTATGCCCAACAACCAGGGCTTCGACTATTTTTACGGAGTTCCGTATTCCAACGACATGGATGGATATTATTACAAACACAACAATTTTCAATCGCCCCCATTGCCTTTTTACCGCAATACAGAATTAATAGAGGAAGGACCCGATCAACGATATCTGACGAAACGCTATACGGAAGAGACAATTAACCTCATTCAACGCAGGGGAGAAAAGCCGTTTTTTATCTACTTGGCGCATAACATGCCACACAAGCCGTGGTACGTTAGTGAAAAATTCGATGGTAAAAGTGCAAAAGGTTTGTATGGTGACGTAATTATGGAACTCGACTGGAGCATGGGAGAAATCATTAAAACGCTGAAAGAAGAAAAAATCTACGACAATACAATTGTAGTTTTTACTTCGGACAATGGGCCCATTTCGAACAATTCGGCCAAGCCACTGCGCGGGACCAAAGCAACCACTTGGGAAGGAGGTCAACGAGTGCCCGGTATAATTGCATGGCCGGCAAAAATCCCTGCTCACGAAGTTTGTAATGAAATGGTAACTTCGATGGACCTGTTCCCAACATTTATGGAAATTTTACATGTCGACACCCCGGATAAAAACAAACTCGACGGAATGAGTATTCTGAAGCTTTTGGAAGACCCGGAAAAAGAAAAATTACCTTCCCGCCCCTTTTTGTATTATTCAAGAAACGGTCAGCCTGAAGCAATCCGTGAAGATAACTGGAAACTGCACATCGATAAAAGTTTAGGTTGGAACCACGATAGCAATGACTTTTCTCCCGCGCTGTATAACCTTGACAGCGATATTGGCGAACAGAACAATGTTATTGAAGATCATCCCGATCTCTATTCTAAAATGAAGAACGAACTCATAAAAACTGACGAAACCATTAAATGATGGAGGCATTTCTTTTATCTCTGTTCTGATAACAATGATCAATTTTCAGTCATTTTCAACCAACAATAATGAATTAGAATCGGCTAAAACAGACTACCCGGTAACGATTGAAAACGGAACCGGGCCAAAATTGGCAGCAGAAGGAGCAAAACATTTATTTATTCTGGCCGGCCAATCGAATATGGAGAAATTAAATCCGGGTTCCGATTTTACTCCGGCTGTTGGCAATGAATTCGGTTTCGAAAATATTATTGTTGTGAAATTTGCAGTTGGTGGCACGCCCATACGGCGTCGGTACCGCGACGGGATAAAACCAAAAAATGCACAAACATCTGAAAACAAAGCAGATAAGCATCAGCTATTGAAAAGGAAAGGTGACCTTTACGACAGTTTAATTACACGTGTAAATGCTGCTATTGAAGGGCACAAGCCATCGGTTCGGTTACTTTTGCTTGGATGCAAGGAGAACGCGATGCACGACTGAATTATGAATCAGCATATGAGCAAAGTATAAAAGGTCTTTATGGTCAGGTATCAACTGATTTGGGAAGAACAGATGTAAATTTCATTATTGGTCGCCTAAGCAACTGGGATCTTAAAAAAGATTATCCGGGCTGGGATAAGATCCGCGAAATACAAGTCAACAAAATCAAGTGAACTACGAACAAAAAACGCAGTAAGTCAAAAACTTACTGCGTTTTACTAATTATTGATTATCCTTAATAATCGTACCCTATTTCACTTCTTCAAAATCCACATCGGTTACTTCACCGTCGTTTTTCGGCTGGCTTTGTGCACCTCCGTCAGCCTGAGGACCTGCCTGAGGACCGCCTTGTTGTCCGCCCTGCGCCTGAGAAGCATTGTACATTTCCTGCGAAGCGGCCTGGAAAACTGTATTCAGTTCGTTCATGGCAGCATCAATGGCAGCAAGGTCTTTACTGGCATGCGCTTCTTTCAGTTTTTTCAGTGCATCCTCGATCGGCTGTTTTTTATCGGCCGGAATTTTATCACCGTATTCTTTCAGCTGCTTTTCAGTCTGGAAAATCAAGCTGTCAGCCTGGTTAACTTTGTCAGCTGTTTCTTTCGCCGTTTTGTCAGCTTCTGCATTGGCTTCAGCTTCAGCTTTCATTCTCTTGATCTCGTCGTCGCTCAAGCCAGAGGAAGCCTCAATACGAATCGACTGCGATTTTCCGGTAGCTTTGTCTTTTGCGTTTACATGCAAAATACCGTTGGCATCAATGTCGAAAGTAACTTCAATTTGCGGGATACCACGTGGTGACGGCGGAATGCCATCGAGGTGGAATCTTCCGATTGTTTTGTTACCTGAAGCGATTGGACGTTCGCCCTGCAGCACATGAATTTCAACCGAAGGCTGGTTATCGGCAGCTGTAGTAAAGGTTTCCGATTTCTTGGTCGGAATCGTAGTGTTGGCTTCAATCAATTTGGTCATTACACCACCCATGGTTTCAATACCCAACGAAAGCGGAGTAACATCGAGCAGCAACACGTCTTTTACTTCACCGGTTAAAACACCACCCTGAATGGCAGCACCTACAGCTACTACCTCATCCGGGTTAACACCTTTTGAAGGCTCTTTTCCGAAGAATTCTTTTACCTTGGTTTGAATGGCCGGAATACGTGTTGAACCTCCTACCAGGATTACTTCGTCAATTTCGCTTGCCGAGATACCTGCATTTTTCAACGATTTGCGGCAAGGCTCGATAATAGCATTTATCAGGCTGTCAGCCAACTGCTCGAATTTTGCACGGGTCAAGGTTTTTACCAGGTGTTTTGGAATACCGTTTACGGGCATAATGTATGGCAGGTTGATCTCAGTCTGAGAAGAACTTGACAATTCGATTTTTGCTTTCTCAGCAGCTTCTTTCAAACGTTGTAAAGCCATTGGGTCTTTGCGCAAATCAATACCTTCTTCGCTGTTGAATTCTGCTGCCAGCCAGTCGATAATTACCTGGTCGAAATCGTCACCTCCCAAGTGAGTATCACCATCGGTTGATTTTACTTCGAACACACCGTCACCCAATTCCAGAATAGAAATATCGAAAGTACCGCCACCAAGGTCGAATACCGCGATTTTCATGTCTTTGTGCATTTTATCAAGACCATAAGCCAACGATGCAGCTGTAGGTTCGTTGATGATACGACGCACTTTTAAACCTGCAATCTCACCGGCTTCTTTGGTAGCCTGACGCTGAGAGTCGTTAAAATAAGCTGGCACAGTAATTACAGCTTCTGTCACTTCTTGCCCGAGGTAATCTTCAGCCGTTTTCTTCATTTTCTGAAGAACCATGGCCGAAATTTCCTGCGGAGAATATTTCCGGTCGTCAATTTGAACACGCGGAGTATTATTGTCGCCTTTTACCACCTGGTAAGGCATACGCGAAACTTCTTTTGTTACACGATCGAAAGTTTCACCCATAAAACGTTTGATCGAAAAGATCGTTTTAGTTGGGTTGGTAATTGCCTGACGTTTCGCAGGATCACCTACTTTACGCTCTCCGTTTTCTACGAAAGCTACAATTGAAGGAGTCGTACGTTTTCCCTCGCTGTTGGGGATTACTACGGGTTCGTTTCCTTCCATTACAGAAACACAAGAGTTTGTGGTTCCTAAGTCAATTCCGATTATTTTTCCCATTGTTATATGTTTTAATTTTTATTGTTCTGAAAATTTTACGGTTCAGAATAATCAATCATTGTGCCATTGGGAAATCGGGAAAATTAGACGCAAAACTGACACATATTTACTTTTGAAAGAACTTTATTCTGTCAAAGGCGGTGACAAAACGACAGAATCCGGAAACTGATTCGGTGAAACAGGGTTTAAAAAATGGCATAATTTAAAGTCAAATTATAACGAAGACGATTCGTTTCTGCGTGCCCCCATTTGCTATTGAATATACCCGCATAATCATTATTAAGTGTCAATAGTCCTTCTAATCTCAGCCTTTCCGAGATATAATAGTAGGCATTCAATGAAAACCGACACCTAAAACTGTATCTATCCTTATCGAATATTTTATCTTCGTTAAAACTTTGATTTAGCAAATTAAAACTACTGCTTAAACGCAAAAATGTTCGGGTATTGGGATAAAACCCCAGAGCTCCGGCTACATACGTTGCAGACAAATAATGTTTTTGCGGAAAGTTGGAAAGATTCTGCAATTCGTTGGTGTAAATATGCTGTACTCCGATATAGTAATCAGCCTGCCATTTTAGAGAAAGAGGGTTAAATGAAGAAAAATTCACATCATATGTCATCGTAAAATCTTCTTCAATCCGGTCAACATCGTTAGGCTCGGAGTTAAAATCCATTTCGGCATACGAATATCCGGGAGTAATGTTTAAACTCATTCGGTTACCGCTTTCCCGCGGCTGCAAATCGCCGTATCTCCACATGTCAAGTAACCCGTTGAAATATCTTACATCCGATACATCAACCACTCCCTGAGTTTTTAAAAGTGAATCAACCGCCGTCAAATCAGACTCCATTTTTCTACGGCTATCAAAAAAACGTTCATTTTTTAACTGCGATATCAAAGCGGCAAGTTTGTACAGTTCATTTTCGTTCAAATTCTTTTTTGTGAGTCCTCTTTTGTTCAACTCCTCAAGAATAAGCACTGCATGTCGAAAATCCTGAACTTGTTCAATCCTTCCCTTCCCTATCCCAAAAGTGAATGATTCTGCAGTCGATAAATACTTATTATCATAATTGTCCTGAGTGTGATCAGCATACGAAAATTGAACAGCAGGTACTCCACGCACAAACCAATTCGCGTCATTCAGAAAATAATTCAAATCATATCTCCCTGAAAAATCAATTTTAAATGTACCGTTATCATATCCATCTGATCCGGTAGCTTTACGTTCTGAAAGCCCATAACTGGACGAAAACAGAACATGAGAAGATGACTGTATTTTAGTTGAGTTTTTGTAAAAAGTATAGAGCAAATTAGCTTTTCCGCTAACAGTATTATCCCGGGAGCGGGAAGTGTCCTTCAGAAATTCATTGTCGTTTAAAATGTATACGTGCTGGAAGTCCCCGTTTGAATCGAAATAAAAATCGAGCTGATGCCGCTTCATTTCAGGCAATTTGTATTTCGACAGATCAAAGTTTTCGTACTGGGCAAAAGCAAATTGAAAGGCAAAGAAAGTTGCGGCTAAAAGGAGTAACTTTTTCATGACATTAGTTTTATTGATTTGTTTCGAAAGCTCAAATTTTATGCCATTGAACAAAATGTAGAATCCTTCTAATATAGCCTCTTACGGCTGAAACCTAGTACAATAAGCATGAAGTATAAAAAACTTTTCTAATTTTAGCGCAATAATCACAATAATTATGACAACTAAACCATTAAGAACTGAACCTGAAAAGAGATTGCAATCATTGGATGCACTCCGCGGTTTCGATATGTTTTGGATAACCGGCGGCGGTTACCTGGCAACCGTTATAGCTCAAATGACCGGCGCCGAATGGCTCGGAAACCAGATGCACCACGTTGAATGGGCCGGGTTTCGTTTCGAAGACCTGATCTTCCCGCTTTTTATGTTTATTGCCGGTGTGGCAGTTCCCTTCTCCGTAGGGAGTAAACTGGAAAAAAATGTTCCGAAACGAAGGTTGTTTATCAAAATATTTAACCGGCTACTTCTTCTGATTGTATTGGGAATCCTTTACAACGGAGTTTTCAAAAACGGTTTTACTGACGGAAGAATTGCCAGCGTTTTAGGACAAATTGGTATCGGTTATTTCTTTGCCGCACTGATTTATTTGTACTTCCCGGCTTTAAAAAGTAGAATTTTTTGGTTGGCTGGTATCCTGGTAGGTTTTGGTGTCATTCAACTTTTGATCCCTGTTCCCGGAGTGGGTGCCGGCGTGCTTACTCCCGAAGGTTGTATCAACGGGTACATCGACCGCCTGTTTTTGCCCGGACGCCTGTATGGCGGAGTGTACGACCCCGAAGGCATTCTTTGCAGCCTCTCAGCTACCGGAGTAACCTTAATGGGAACCATTGCCGGAAACATCCTTCGGTATAAAAAAACAAGCGACTGGCAAAAAATCGGCTACCTGACAGCTACCGGTGTCAGCCTGATCGTTCTTGCACTTGCATTTTCAACCTTCTACCCGATCATCAAAAAGTGCTGGACTTCTACCTTTAACATGATGGCGGGCGGAATCAGTTTTATCCTGATGGCCTTGTTCTTTTTGATTATCGACCATTGGAAATTCAGGGGTTGGGCCTTTTATTTCAAAGTAATTGGGATGAACTCGATCTTTGTGTACCTGTTCACCCGGATCATCGACACTCAAAATCTCACCCAGTTTTTTGTGGGCTGGCTTATTAAACCAATGGGCGAAGCAAGTGCCCTGGCGCTGGCCATATCAACATTGACTGTTATTTGGCTGCTGCTTTATTATATGTACAAAAGAAAAATCTTTTTACGCGTTTAATAAGAACTTCGGTAAATACCCAGGCTAAACTCGGGACCGGACACCATAAATTGCTCGCCGTCGGCTATGCGCCACGAAAAGTCGAGCCGGATACGCGATTTGGAACTAAGTTGGGAGAAATACCCCACGTAAGGAACAAAATTATGGCTTAGCGTGCCCAGGTCTTTGAAACCGTTCAGGTCGATGCCGGGAACGTATTTCACGCCAAAATTAAACCGGCTTCTGAGTTGGGAGTAATAACTCCAGCCCAGGTCAATTTCGGCCGTCATCCAGTCGCGGTAAGAATTCTGAAATACCGGATGTAAACCGTCTTCAGAATTTGTCACCTTTTCATCTGGCTTTTTATACCGGTTGTAGGTAAGCCCGGCGCTAAAATTACGGTTCCAGTTCACGTTTTTGTAGCGGGCATCTTCGTATTGAATGTATCCGCCCCAGATAAAATCAGGTTCCTGGTTAAAATATTTAAAGAACGGTCCCATTTCAAACCGTTTTCCTTCGTAGCGCGGATCAAACTCGGCATACGGCCAGTCGGCAAGCATGGCATCGGCTGGCTCCAGAAGAAATTTCCCGTTCAGGAATTGATTGAGCGCAGCCATTTCTTTTTCAGTATCATGGCCTTCTTTAAAATCGCGGTCGTTTTTCATTTGCGCAATTACCTGGGCAAACTGGGCAATTTCATAATCCGAGAATATTCTTCCCGGGTAATATTTTTCCAGCAAAAAATGGGCAGCCATCAGGTGGTTCATTGGGCTTAACCGCCCGATTCCGAAACCTCCCCGTGCCTGAAAACCGTAACGAAGACGATCCTCTGTCTGCGTTCTGTCAATGTCCGTTACGACGCCCAGCGAATCAATGCTTGTTCCGTCAAGGCTCTGCCGGTACACTTCGTACCGTCCCCAGCCCGAAAATTCAAAAGCCGTATAATTTTTGGCATCGTAATAATAACGGTACCGGTAATTTAAGTTGGCAGAACTTCTTAACCCATATAAATACTGATCGGCTTTCAGGTTACTTACCTTCGAGCTGTCAATCCAGTTTCCATAGGCTCCGAAAGGTCCGAGATCAAACGAAAAATTTAACTCGTCCTGCCGGTAATCCTGGATATTCCAGAAAGTATTCTCAATTCTATAGCCACCGTTCAAAGAAGTCTGGTCTTCAAAAAAACGAGAAACATCTGTCCGCAACTCTTCCCGCTCTTTTCCCAACTGAAAAATCCACCCGGCATTTACTTCCCGCTTTTTAAACGATACTACTTCCCTATTGATATCCTGTGCTGACATATGAAAGGAAGAAAGAAGGAACGCGACGATGGTCAGTATGCTTAAACGTTGACTGTATGGATTTTTCATTGTTTGTTATTCATGTTGTAAGTAGCGCAAAGAAAATAAACCTTGCTGAAATTATTACTACCCGGCGGTTAATAAACGTTAACACAAAATGATTCAGTTACGATAAAATCCACGACTTTTGTCCAACACAAAAGCTTTGTCTAATTTTGTATCCTAATTTTGAAAGAAACAAATATGTCAGTACATAACGAAATACGCAGAGTAACCACCCATCGCCTTTCTGAAATGAAACTGCGCGGTGAAAAAATTGCCATGTTGACAGCCTATGATTACAGCATGGCTCAACTGGTGGATGAAGCAGGAATTGACATTATTTTGGTAGGCGATTCAGCTTCCAACGTAATGGCCGGACATACCACCACCCTTCCGATTACCCTGAACGAAATGATTTATCACGGTGCATCAGTCGTCAGGGCGGTAAACCGGGCACTGGTGGTAGTTGATCTTCCGTTTGGGACGTACCAGGGAAATTCCCGCGAAGCCCTGCATTCGGCCATCCGTATCATGAAGGAAACAGCTGCTGATGCGGTAAAACTGGAAGGTGGCGAAGAAGTGCTGGAATCGGTAAAACGTATTTTGTCGGCTGGAATACCTGTAATGGGACACCTTGGTTTGATGCCCCAGTCTATCCACAAATTCGGAACCTATACTGTAAGAGCCAAAGAAGAAGCCGAAGCGGAAAAACTGTTGAAAGACTCAAAGCTTTTGGAAGAAGCCGGTTGCTTTGGTATTGTACTGGAAAAAATTCCGGCGTCGCTCGGAGAGCAGGTGGCCAGGGAAGTAAGAATTCCGGTTATTGGTATTGGTGCCGGTGGCGGCGTTGACGGACAGGTACTGGTTTTGCATGACATGCTGGGAATTACGCAGCAGTTTTCTCCCCGTTTTTTAAGGCGCTACCACAACCTGGCAGCTGAAATCAAAGGTGCCGTAGGGAATTATATCAACGATGTAAAATCAACCGATTTCCCGAGCGAAAAAGAACAGTATTAGTTCAGAGTTCAATGTTCAGAGTTTAAAGTTAAAAAAGCTCAAAGCTTGCGGCTCATAGCTTCTAATCATGAAAGTAATCTACGAGGACAACCATATCATTGCGATCAACAAAGCCTGTGGCGAAGTGGTTCAAAGCGACAAAACGGGTGATGAAACGGTTATGGACCGGGTTAAACAATACCTGAAAGAGAAGTACAACAAACCGGGAAATGTTTACCTGGGGCTTCCCCACCGGCTCGACCGCCCAACCAGCGGGATTCTGATTCTGGCCAAAACCAGCAAAGTGTTGCCACGCCTTAATAAGTTGTTCCAGACACGCGGGGAGGTAAAAAAAGTGTATTGGGCCGTGGTTGACAAGCGTCCACCAAAATACCAGGATACACTGGTTCATTACCTCATCAAAAACCAGGAGCGCAACCGAAGCTATGCGTACACCGAACCCGTGGAAGGAGCAAAACTGGCCAAGCTTACCTACCGGCATGTAGCCAGTATCGAGCGTTATCATTTACTGGAAGTGGAATTACAAACCGGCCGTCATCACCAAATCCGGGTACAGCTTAATCAATTGGGGCTTCATATAAAAGGTGATTTGAAATACGGTTTTCCGCGTTCGAACCAGGACAAAGGCATTCATTTACATGCCCGAAAAGCGGAACTGATGCACCCGGTAAAAAAAGAAATACTGACAATTGTTGCTGATCCGCCGGATGACCCGGTATGGAATGAGTTTATCAACCTTTTCCACGCGGGGCGATTTAGTCCAGTGCAACCGGCTTAAAAGCCAGCGGCAAAAGGCTTTCTGCTCCGTTCAATACCTGTATTCCCTTTTTTCCATCCAGGATGATTCGTATCGGGTTCTTAAAACGAAATTCCGTTTCAACCAAAACCTGGCGACAGGATCCGCAGGGCTGTGCCGGTTCTGCCAAAAAGCCATTTTTGTTTTTGGCCGTTACTGCAATCGCTTTCACTCCCACTCCCGGATAAGTTGCATGCGCATAAAACAAAGCAACCCGCTCGGCACATAAACCATCGGTAAAATCAGCATTTTCCTGATTGTTACCCGCAATAACTTCTCCGTTCTCCAGTAATACTGCGGCACCCACATTAAAATGAGAGTAGGGTGCATACGCATTTTCGGCAGCTTTTCGCGCTGCCTCCAGTAACTTCTGATCACTATCGGGAAGTTCCTCTGACCGGTCAAATTCCTGAACAAGAATTTTGAGTTCTTTTATCCTCATCCTGCATATTTTGTTCAAATGTAACATTTTAAAAACAATATATGCAGCGAAAAGCCCCAAACTCCCTGTGCCGGATTAACGGACAAACAACACGCCACATAAGACATTGGAACTATCAGGATATGAAATAAAACAGTGTTTCAATCAAGGAACCAAAACCGAAATGGCTATTTTGATCTTGCCTCGTCGGGTTTGATCCTTACCACCAGGTTTTTTGCTGACTCTCGCCTGAAAATAAGCATTGGTGCCGAAACTCCAAGCGATAAGGCGGCCAGTACAAAGAATGCTTTCAGTCCGTTGTCAACGGTTTCCTCCATCAATTTCAGAAAAGTCTCGTGATCTATCTTTTCAGTTAAGTGAATAATACCCAGCATGGCACGGTAAGCAAATGCTCCCGGAACCATTGGGATAACAGCAGGAATAGCTAAAACAAAAGGAGGCGTGTGCCGGTAATGGGCAGCAAAAATACTGGCAAAACCAACCAACATTGCGCCAAAAAACGACCCAAGAATAATTCCCCCACCGGCTGCCAGTACAATAAATTTTAAGGTACCACCAAATGCTCCCAGCAAAAAAATAGTGAAGATGGTTCTTTTGGGCACATTAAAAAGGATGGCAAAACCAATGGCCCCCATACCCAGCCAAAACCAACGATCGATAAAATGTAACCACTCTTGCATAATCACACATTTTTACGTTCAAATACCATAAATCAATACAGCTCCCAGCATTCCCAGGGCAATGGATAAGGAGATCATCAAACCGTTCACCCCGCGAACAATGCCGTTCATAATGTTCCCGTCGAGTAAATCGGAAAGAGAGTTGATCAGCGGAACTCCCGGAATTAAATACAGCACCGAAGTGGCAAAAGCATATTCAGGATTCGGGCCAACTTTTAGTTTGAGCGCCAAACCCGCGATCATCGACGAAACAAAAGCTGCAAAGAAAATGGCCAGATAGGGATTAAAAGATCTTTTGACGGCCTCTTGCCGAACGTACAAACCAATAAAAGTAGCCACAAAAGTAACAAGTAGTTCGAGGTAAACCCCACCAAACACGCGGCAAAAACCGGCGCCCGCAGCTCCTACCATGGCCAAAATTATTATGCGCGGGTAATGCGGCAGCGATTTTAAACGGTCGAGCTCTTTTTGTACCTGGTCCATTCCCCAGTTTTCTTCCACAATCCGCCAACTCATCCGGCTGATACCGCTCACCATTTTAAAGTTGACCCCGTGCGGAGAAGTTCTTTTTAAGCGGCTAAAAAAATAGTCGCGCTCTTCGTTGTAGATGGTAAGCATCAGTGCCCGGTGGGTAATCAGCAAGTCCACATCGTAGTCGTATGCTCCGGCAATCCGGCTGATAGTCATACGAATCCGGGAAGAATTGGCGCCGGAACTCATCAGCAACGAGCCAACCTCTAACAATATCTTACTCAACTCATTAACTTTTTCTTCACCCGACTGATTCATACTCGAATTAATTTGAAACCGCGAATTAAGTTAAAACAAAATGCTCACACGAAAAAGTAGCGCAATTGTTTTCCAACATTAAGTAAGTTTAAAGTTCGGTCTTTCCAAATTGTTCAAAAAGAGAAGGTAGCTAACAACGAATCCAATAATCCATGCTTACTCACGTTAGTTTGTTTATAAATTCTAAACAGAACCATTAGGAAATTCATTTCCTGCATCTATTTTTAAGCGATTTTACATTGAAGTATATGGCCATGAAATATTACCCAGTAGCAATTCTCTTATTATTCATCTCTCTTTCAAGCTTTTCACAGAAAATAACCCGACAGGAATATATTAACCGTTACCAGTTACTGTCTATTGAAGAAATGAACAGAAGCGGTATTCCGGCGAGTATCACCATGGCACAGGGTATTCTGGAATCGGGCAGCGGGAACAGTGAATTGGCAAAGCGTTCCAATAATCATTTTGGAATTAAATGTAAAAAAGGCTGGAAAGGGAAAAAGGTTTATTACGATGATGACCACAAAGATGAGTGCTTCCGGAAATATACTTCGGTGGAGGAGTCGTACATCGATCACACCAACTTTTTGATGGACAATCCGCGCTATGCTTTTCTTTTTCAATTAAAACACACCGACTATAAAGGTTGGGCAAAGGGATTGAAAAAAGCCGGATATGCAACCGCGCACGACTACGACAAACGCCTGATAAAAATTATTGAAGACCATAAGCTGCACCGCCTCGACCTGAAAATGACCTTTAACGAGATCTCCAGTTTCGAACAGCGCAGCATGGGAAGAAGTGGCATTTCCAATTCACTTACCATAAATGCTTACCGCTCGCACGAAGTGATGAAGATGAACCGCGTTAAAGCTGTGATTGCACGCCAGGGCGATACTTTTGAAATGCTGGCGCAGGAATTTGGGTTAAACGACTGGGAACTGTACAAGTTCAACGATCACCGTCCGGGTTATCGTCCGGTACCCAACGAGATTGTATATATTCAAGCCAAGAAGAGCAAATCGAAAGACAAAACCACACACCGGGTACAGGAAGGCGAAAGCATGCATTATATTTCGCAGATGTATGGAATAAAACTGAAAACATTGTGCAGAAAGAACGGAATGAATCCGGGACAAATGCCGCAGATCGGGCAAATCGTTAAGTTGCGCTAGTGTTTCTTTCAAGTTTTAATGCTGCGATACTTTGTAAGTAAAATAACGCAGCAAAACCCTGTCGGCAAAAAGAATAAAAACGGCTAACAGATTGATTCCGGCTACCCAGGTAAGATTGGCAAGCAAAAAGTTCCACCATTTCTGCCAGTCGGCATCGAACCAAATGAGCACAATGCCCGCGGAAACCGCTGCTATTCCCACAATAGCGGCCAGGTATATAAGGAATTCGCGTATGTATTGATTCCAGGCAAACCTGCGCCCCATTTTATGGGCCACAACTTCCGCGAAGTTATCAGGCAAAAAGAAGCCCGGTTCTTCCGAAAGAACTTCCTCCAGTAACTTTTGTGATTTCGATGGTTTCTGTTCGTCAAACATAATCTGCAAATATATTGGTTTGTTCCAAACGGGCAATCTTTTCCATTTTACCCTTCAAAATCATACGGGCCCTGTTCAGGTAACTTTTTATCGTTCCTTCGGGCATGCCCGTAATGTCCACAATTTCGCGGTACGAAAACTCTTCCAGGTGATACAGTGTAAGCACCGTTCGGTAATGTACCGGCAAGGTTTCAATCAGTTTCAACAGGTGTTTCTTTATCTCTTCTTTTTCAACTACCTGCTGATTCAGGCCAGTGTCGGCCTCCATTCCAATCAGTTTGGGTTCTTCGTTGTACGACAACTCCCCTCTCCGGTTTCTTTTTCTCAGGTGAGTAATGGCCGTATTGTAGGCAATGGTCGCGATCCAGGTTGACAACTTTGATTCACCTCTGAACTTATTTAAGGTTTTAAAAACTTTAATAAATACTTCCTGGCAAATGTCCTCCATTTCATCTTGCTGCTGAACAATACGTCCCACAACATGAACAACCAGCCGCTGGTATTTCGATACCAGAAACCGAAACGCATTGCTGTTCCCGTTTATAACCTGTTGAACCAGTTGTCCGTCTTCCATACTATCCCATCAGACGGGACAAGGTATAAAAAGGTTGCAATTATTTTCATTTGCAATTCATTTTTACACCAACTACCTTATTGCGAGGCGAAGAGATAAACTATCGGAGAATACAAGCGATTTGATTGCGGCCTGACCAAGCGAACAGAAGTTCAACCAACTGTTTTTTGATCCAAAATCATCGTCTCACTGATTTAACCTTAATTTCCCATCCGTTACAGCTGCATTTTATATATTTGCGCAAATTCTGATCAAAGGATCATAAAACGGAAGTGTTTTTTTACTTCTGCCCCAAAAACAGGGGATTGAATCCATTTGAAAATGTAAAATTTGGTAGAAAAAATATAGATAAAATGAACTTTGTAGAAGAGCTTAGATGGAGGGGCATGTTGCATGATATTATGCCCGGAACTGAAGAACAACTGTTAAAAGAAATCACCAGTGCTTATGTTGGTATCGACCCAACTGCCGATTCATTGCACATCGGTCACCTGGTGGGCGTTATGATGTTGAAACACCTTCAGATAGCCGGACATAAACCCATTGCACTCATTGGTGGCGCCACAGGAATGATTGGAGACCCATCGGGCAAATCGCAGGAAAGAAACCTTTTGGACGAGGTTACTTTGCGCCACAATCAGGCTTGCATTAAAAAGCAGCTTGCCAGGTTCCTTGATTTTGAAAGTGGTGAAAAAAACCAGGCAATCCTGGTCAACAACTACGACTGGATGAAAGAATTTTCATTTCTGGCTTTTATCCGCGATGTGGGAAAACGCATCACCGTTAACTACATGATGTCGAAAGACAGTGTAAAAAAACGCCTGGGAGAGGAGTCAAAAGTAGGAATGTCATTTACCGAATTCACTTACCAGCTTGTTCAGGGTTACGACTTCTACCATTTGTATAAAAACCTGGGCTGTAAACTGCAAATGGGTGGCTCCGACCAGTGGGGAAATATCACCACCGGAACCGAGTTGATTCGCAGAATGGACTCTGGTGAGGCTTTTGCCTTGACTTGCCCACTGATTACCAAAGCTGATGGCACCAAATTCGGGAAAACCGAATCGGGAAATGTGTGGCTCGATGCAGAACGTACGTCGCCCTATGCTTTCTTCCAGTTTTGGCTGAATACATCGGATGAAGATGCCGAACGCTACATTAAGATTTTCACCCTGCTTTCGAAAAACGAGATCGATGCTCTGGTAGCTGCCCACAAGGAAGCACCACACGAGCGTATGCTTCAGAAAAAACTGGCAGAAGAACTAACCATTATGGTTCACTCGCGCGAAGATTACGAGATGGCCGTTGAAGCTTCTCAAATCCTGTTTGGGAAAGGAACTGCCGAACAATTGCGTAAACTCAACGAAAGTACCTTCTTAGCTGTTTTCGAAGGTGTTCCTCAATTCCAGATCAGCAAAGCGGAACTGGAAGCAGGCATCAATATCTTTGATCTGCTAGCCGAAAAAACAGAAGTTTTCCCTTCAAAAGGAGAATTAAGAAGAACCCTGCAGGGGAATGGACTCAGCATAAACAAAGACAAGGTTTCTGATCCGGAATTGATAGTGAATGCTGATTACCTGATCGGCGGCAAATACATTCTGGCTCAAAAAGGGAAAAAGAACTACTTCCTGATTATTGCAGGATAATCATCTAAAAACAGCAGGACAAATACTAAAAACCATTCGGTTTCGTTGAAAATACACGATCGAATAGAAACCACTTTTTATGGATAACTTTTTTGACAACCGGCGTATCCTTGAAATTATCTGGAAACGCAAAATGCACTTTGTGATCATCGGAATTGTTGCAATTCTTTTGTCTGCTGTTTTTTCCAGTCCCACTTTTATCCGACCGAAGTTTAAGTCAGTGGCGCGGGTTTACCCCACCAATATCTGGACATTGAGCAACGAGTCGGAAACAGAGCAAATGATTGAGGTACTGAATTCAAACGACATTAAATTTAAGATGTTCGAAGCTTTCAACCTCGCCGATGTATACGAGATCAACAAAGAGGACCCGAAGTTTATTACCTACATGCTCGACAAATACAGCAAAAATGTTTCGGTAAGTAAAACCGAGTTTGAAACCGCTGAAATCAAGGTAATGGATTACGATCCGCAACGTGCTTCTAATATGTGCGATTCTATTATTCTGTACTACAACAAAAAAGTAAGATCGTTGCATAAACAGAAGGACAAAGAAATGGTGATCATAACTCAAAATGCATTGGATAAGAAATATACAGAACTTGCTGGTGTTGAACAGCAACTGGATAGCTTGAGAACCGCTACGGGCATTATTAGCTTTAGTGAGCAGGTTCCCGAGCTAACCCGAGGATACATGACTGCCCTGGCAAACGGAAGAGGCAATGCACCTGATACCAAAAAAATTGATCAGCTGTACAACAACTTTTCAAAAGACGGTGCAAAAGCCACGCTTCTCGAAGCCAGGTATAACCGGACCTTGAATGTTATCGACTCGTTGACCATTTTGCACGACATGCATGTGACAGAGTATGAAAAGGACATTACCTACAGTCATGTTGTTGAATACCCTTTCCCGGCTGATAAAAAATCGTACCCGGTTCGCTGGCTGATTGTATTGTTGTCAACCATTTCTGCCGTATTCCTCGGATTATTGGTATTTCTGGTATTGGATTATCAAAAAGAATAATACGGGTGTTAAAAAGCAAGCAGATAAAGCTTTCTCTTTTTTACTTCATCTCCATCGGTTTTATACTTCTGAATCTTTGGTTTGTGGTAAAAAAAGACATGCTGTACCTGAATGCACTCCCGCTGGTAGCTGCACTCGTACTGGCTGCGGTGTACTCTTTTGATAAAATTATTTACCTCATTGTTTTTTTCTCGCCCTTATCGTTACCGCTTAGCGAGTTGTCTTCCGGTTTTGGGTTCGACATGTACCTGCCCACCGAGCCATTGATCTTTGGGTTACTCATCGTCTTTTTTCTAAAAATACTACAGGAACGAAAATTCGATAAACGGATACTTTTACACCCCATATCTTTGGTGATCTACCTGAACTTGTTCTGGCTTCTGATTACCAGCATTACCAGTACAATGCCGTTGGTATCGTTTAAGTTTCTCTTAATGCGCATCTGGTTTTTGGCGGTGCTTTACTTCCTTACCGCTAAGCTTTTTTCGCAGGGAAAGAACATGGAAAAATATGTTTGGCTGTACGTCATTCCCTTTATGATGGTGATTTTTTACGCCACATTTCGCCACCTGGGATATGGGTTATGGGACAAACAAGCTTCTCATTTTGTGGTAATGCCTTTTTTTAACGACCACACCTCTTACGGGGCTTCGCTGGCATTTTACCTACCATTCCTGCTTATGTTTGTATTTGATAAAAGCCAGTCGAAAAGATGGCGAACTTTTGCCACGTTTGCCTTTTTTGTAGTTCTGATGGGGTTTGTTCTTTCGTACAGCCGGGCAGCCTGGTTAAGCTTACTCGCAGCCATCGGTGTTTGGGGCATATTGCTTCTGAAAATCCGGTTCAAAACCATCTTTATCACGGTTGTCACCGTTGGAACTCTTTTCTTTGCTTTTCAGCAACAAATTTTAATGAAGCTGGAACAAAACTCGCAGGAATCTTCGGCCCACCTAGGTACGCATATTTCTTCGATGTCAAATATTTCGACGGACGCCTCAAACCTGGAACGCATCAATCGCTGGAGTTGTGCCGTACGAATGTTTCAGGATAAGCCTGTTTTAGGGTTTGGTCCGGGCACCTATATGTTCCAGTACGCGCCTTACCAGCTAACAAAAGAACGCACCATTATTAGCACCAATGCTGCAGACGGAGGCAATGCACACAGCGAATACCTCGGGCCTTTGTCCGAGTCAGGCGTACTGGGACTGCTCACCTTTTTACTGATTATTGGAGTTGTAACATACACCGCCATCAACACATACACACGCACAACCGATCCCCGGTTAAAGAAGATTGTACTGGTTGCCTTACTCGGGCTAATTACCTATTATGTTCATGGATTTCTCAACAATTTTCTGGACACCGACAAGCTTTCTGTTCCTTTCTGGGGATTTACTGCTATGATCGTGGCCATCGATATCATCTCAAGGGAAAAGACAAGTACACAAGAGAACAGCCTGCCTTAAGTCGCCTAAGATTCATTAACTGTATATTCCTTTATCCTGCGTATAATCTCCATCATCGCCCGACCGTTATGGTACGGACATTTCCACAGACCTACCTTATCTTCTTCTTCGTAAGGAATCCCTTTCTGATCGACTCTGCTATACCATTCTCCGTTTTCATAGTCAATCAGCCCTTCCTTCACAAAGTTCCAAACCCTCTCCAGTGCCTTTAAATACTTCTCATTTTGGGTGATCTCCCAGGCATTCATCAGTCCAACCATTGCTTCGGCCTGTGGCCACCAGTGTTTATCCGTATCCAGCCTATCACCCTCTTTTTCATAGAACAAAGATCCATCAGTATACGTTCCTTCCCCGAGGGCATTTTCCACAAGCCTGATAGCTGTTTTCTCCATCTCCAGAATGATCGATTCTGACTGAATAGCAAAGGCGGCCTCGTGCAAAAGCCACGCACCTTCAATTTCGTGTCCAAAGGAAACAATGTCACACCTTCGTGCCCAATCCATCTCAAAAAGCAAGGTAAAATGCCCGGTAGAGGGATTTATAATACGGTTTTGAAAAATATCCAGTAAATGCTCCAGGCTTGTTTTAAGTCTTTCATCGGGCCAGGCCCGGTATAAGTTGGTGTAAGGTTCCAAAATATGCAAATGTGTGTTCATCGACTTGGGCAGGTTGTCTTCCTTTTCACTCAAACGCATATCCTCCAACGGATTCCAATCCTTATCCAGAGCTTCAATGTAGCCGCCAAATTTATCGTCCCGAAAATGCGTCTCCAACAGCCGGTATAACTTCTGTGCATATTCCAGGCTGGAGTTATCGCCCGTTGCCAGATAATGTTCAGAAAATGCATAAATCCCAAAGCCTTGGGCATATGCTTGCTTTCGCGTATTTAGGGGGTTCCCGAAAGAATCTAGCTCCCAATACAAACCGCCGTTAACCTCATCCCAAAAGTATGTCTTGATATATTCGGAAGCCCTGTTTGCGAGCTTCTCCAGTTTTTCCGAGCCAATCATTCGGTAAGCAGCCGAAAAAGCCCATAGAATACGGGTGTTTAATACTGCACCTTTCGGTGCGTTGAAATCAATCTTTCCGTAATGATCAATTCGCCCGACAAAGCCGCCGTTCCGCTGATCAACGGATTGCAAACTCCAGAATTCAAGTATATTTAACAATTCTTGGTTCAGCTCTTCGTACAGCTCTCCGAAAACCTTCTTCGCACTCATAACAGAATTCAATTACTACAATTAGGAAATGAATTACGTCACCAAATGCGATCCGTAAATCATCCATTAATTTGACTTTTGCAGATTAGTTTAGATACAGAATCACAAATAGCTGGTTTTTCCTTCTTCAAAATTAATTGAATTCTGAACAGAAACTACCTTACTGTCAAAAAAACAATATAAAATCTAATTATTTAATTGATTCAATTATTTTCACTGAATTTCAGCACTATGCATTGTTAAATAGAAAAGTGAAATAAATACGTTGTAAGGGTTCGGGCAAATGAAAAGGGCAGTTCAACAACTGCCCTCTTAAATGTTAACCCCCAAACACACAATAGGTCAGAACGACCTATGACACAAAGCTAAATAAATTTGAATACTATGCAAAGTTTTTTGTACTTTTTTTAGGCTCGGGTATCAGTCAATTGTCTGACAGCAGTTTATCAAAAAATATCTTCTCAAATAAAAATGGAATGAAACACGAACTTTATTCCGGGCAAGAAAAAAGAAACGGTTCAGCCTAAGCAAAAACAATACTGCACTTACGCATTTCTCCTCGCAAGTGCAGCATTGAATTTACAGTCTTAGTAGCCTATATTTCATTTTAGCATGCCTCTACCTGAGGCGACATCTCCATCGCTTTCTGATTTAAAAGCTCAACTGCTTCAGAATACGTCTTTACATCACGGTTAACCTGCAAAATGTGGTACACGGGATTTGGCTTATCGACCATTTCGCTATATACCGGGTAACGGGTTTGTGTTTTAGGAACGAGCTTTTCCGTGTTGTAATCAAAGAAGAACTCGTCGTGTTCTGCAAATACAAATTCCAGATCGGTTTTCTCAGGTCTTACGATACAAAACCGGGCATACAGTAGATACACTTTCCCATCCGGCAATCCAAAGAACTTAACCGGAAGGTTCGTCGGAATATATGTCATGTTGGATTGGTGGATTAACTTGGCAATAGCTTTCATATTGAACAAGTTAAACAGATTTGCTTGGCCCCTAAATTAAACAAAAAAAATAGTCAGCAGTCCTTTTTATTAACAGAAAATTGTTAAAAACTGTCAATATCTTATGTTATACAACAGGAATATTCCCGGAGACTACCGGGTCTGAAACCTCTCTGGAACTTCATCAGAATAAGGCAATAGCCTCTTTTTACTTTTTGGCAAGATAATGAATAGCCTGTAGAATCAGTTTCTGATAATCGGGCTCAGAATAGGTGCGCTTGTCGTGTCCCGGCTGAATGTATACAACACGTGCGTTTTGGTACCGGTTTTCCCAGGCAACATATTCCATGCTTTTGGGATGCCGCGTGCTAAGAAGTGGTAATACCTTGTCATCAATTCTTACATTTCCGTAAACTTCATCAAAAAAACGAAGCTCCCGAAAACCACGCGTTACCGACGTATAGTTTTCCACGTTACAATACACCCACACATCGTGTTCGTAGGTCGATTGCTCTTCGTCATCAACTCCTTTCCCCTTCTCCACATATTTCCCTCCAATAATTTTCTCAAACTCAGGCCACTCCTGATACGAGGCCAGCGAGTGATGCAAAAACAACAATGGTTTACCTTGCTTTCCCATCTGGCGGTAAGCTTCCCGCTCTCCCACTCCAATCTTATCCCACATATCGTAAAACACGATCAAATCGAAATCTTTGGCGAGATCTTTCGCTATTTTCTGATTGGCGGCAGGTTGCTCAAAATGCTCGTACTCAATCTCACTCATTGCATCGAAAAGCTGAAAAAATTGCAAAGTATCGTACGAATGACCACCGGTAACCAGCATAACTTTAATCGGCTGTCCGACAACAAGAAAACACAATGAAGCAAAATATATGGTAAACAAAGATTTTCTCATAACACTTTCTCTTAACAGGTAAACGTTTGGTTCAATGAAAATAAAAATAAGAAAATCAGGCCAAAGCGGGCATTTTCATCAGGAAATTACACCAACTATTTTTTACAAAATATTTCCTTATCCTTCCGCTGACTTCCTTAACACAATATTTTAGCCTATTTTTGGTTTAACCTTATTGAAAATATTTTGCCATGAAAGAACTTTTAAAACCCTTTTTTCTATTCTGCCTTTTAACCATCACTTTTTATGCCTGTGACGACTTTGACGATGAAAAAATTGACGGCAACGAAAACGAATACCTGGTAGAACAAAATCTGGTCACCAGTCATGACCAAGGCATTATCAATTTGACAATTAATTTTCTGGCAACACAAAACCCGGCCCTGAACGAAATCAAAGACAAGTTCACATCAGGAGTAGATGTATATAAAATTACCTACAACACAACTTTTGAAGGAGAAACGGTAGTGGCTTCCGGTCTTGTATGTGTTCCCAAAACACCGGGCGATTATCCCCTGATGAGTTTTCAGAATGGCACCAATACCCTGCACGATGCAGCGCCTACGGAAGCTCCAAACTCCGATTTATTTAAAGTGCTTGAGATGATGGCCTCTTCCGGTTTTGTAATTGCGATTCCCGATTACTTGGGCTTTGGTGCTTCCGACGATATGTTTCACCCCTACCTGCATGCCGAATCTACGGTTCAGTCGGTCACCGATATGCTACGGGCAGTAAAAGAATTTGTGGAAGAGAAAGGCACTGTTACGCTCAACAACGATTTGTACATCACCGGTTATTCGCAGGGAGGATGGTCAACCATGCAACTACAAAAAGCGATTGAGACCCAATATTCCGGCGAATTTAATTTGAAAGCCAGTGCCTGTGGCGCCGGGCCTTACAACATCTCAACGGTAACTGAAGTTGTAACGACAGCAACAGAATACCCAATGCCTTATTTTCTGGCTTACCTGTATAACAGCTATGCTGAACTGGACATGGAAACTCCCATGGATTCGGTATTTCAGGAAGTTTATGCCGATAAGATTCCGGGATTGTTTGATGGCAATCACTCAGGAGCTCAAATCAACGATTCGCTGACTACCGTTGTAGCCGATCTTTTTCAGCCCAATTTTGTTGCCAACTGGAAAACAGGAGCAACGTTTGCCTCGCTGCGCGAAATGCTAAGCGAAAACAGCATTGAAGGCTACAATACCCAGGTGCCTACCATGCTTCTTCATGGCACTGCCGACACCTATGTTCCGCCAATTTTAAGTTCAAATTTACACCAGCAATTTATGGACAAAGGTGTGAGCGCCGAATTGGTTAAGCTGGTACCTCTTTCCGGGTTAGACCATACGGGGGCGATCATGCCGGCCGAGCTGGCTGCCATTGCCTGGTTTATCCAATTACGAGACGGAGAACTTTAGAACTCATATCAAACCTTTTTCTTCCAGCGGTTCTTTTACCTCGTTGTGAAACTGCTTGAAATTGGATTTGATTTGTTTGAAGATTCTGGAATACCCCGGTTGATTTTTTACCGCATCCATGATGGGATCGATGGGCAGAAACAAAACAATCCAATACTGAAAATTCTTTTGCGCGGCAAATAATTTCAGCTGATTCAATGCCTCCTCGTTTTGCCCGGTGGCGGCGTAATACGTGCTTAAATTCAGCGAACGATAAATGGAACGGTCGTTATCAGCGAAGTGCTTGTACGACGCAAAAAACTGCTCCGCTTCCTGCGTTTTACCCAATTGCTGACAGGTAAAGGCAATTTTGATGTCTTCCTGTGGATACACCGAAAGCTGTAACAACTCTTTTATCCCCAGATATTTTTGATAGTATTTGTAGGCACTTTCATAATCACGCTGGTAATAACAAACCTTGGCCACTTCCTGAATAATGTCGAGTCGCATCGTATCTTTCCGCGCAGCCTCCAGCAACAGCTCTTTTGTTTGCTGCAGGTTGTTGTTCCGGGCAAATAAAATATAGGCTTTTACATATTCCGAATACAAATTCCCCGGATAATAATCGAGCGAAACATTGATGTACTTTTCCGCCTCATCCACAAAACCAGCCTGAATAAACGCATTGCTGATATGCAGGAAATTAAAACTCATGGTCACCGGGTCGAATCGGGCCGGATCGATCTGCAAACCGCGCAAGGTGTACTCCAGGTATTTTCGGGTATCCGGCAGGTAATTGGCATATAAATCAACCAGGAAAACATACACCAAGTCGTAGTTCGGGTTGTACTCCAAAGCCTTTTCAAAATAAGGAACTGCCAGCTGGTACTCGGCGTGCGCCATGTAAAAAAGCGCTTTGGCAATCAGGCTTTGCGGCAACTTCGGATCGAGAAACATGGCCTGATCAGCAAAATAATTGATAGAATCTGCCAAAAGCCGCTCCGAATGATTCTGCTCCAAAAAATAATACGACATGGCCAGTGCGGCGTTTGCCCGGGCAAATTTGGGGTCGAGCACCAAGGCTTTTCTCAGCAACCCGATCGACTTCCGAAGGTTGTCTTTTGCCTCGGCCTGCCGACTGAGCAAATCAATGCCCTGCAAAAAAAGATCATAAGCTTCCAGGCTCTCCGTTGGAATCTTCTCAATTCTGGATTGTTCTTCCGGAGTCACAATCACCTTGATCTCGTCGGTAATGTCTTTTGCAATCTCATTCTGAAGCGCAAAAATATCGCTGGTATTTCGTTGGTACTGCCGGCTCCAAACCTGGTTGTCGGCACTGGCTTCGATCAGCTGAACATTCAGTAGCAGCTTGTCTCCGATTTTTTGTCCGCTTCCTTCCACCAGGTAGGTCACATTCAACTCCTTTGCAATTTCCCGGATGGTCTTCGTGTGTTTGCGGTATTTCTCTGCCGATGTACGGCTGATCACCCACAGTCCTTCAATGCTCTGGAGTTTATTCAGCGTCGACTCCATCAATCCGTTTATGATGTACACATTGCTCGAATCGTTGCTATCATTAATAAACGGCAATACTGCGATCGATTTTACCGGCTCCGGACTTTCCGCTCCGGGCTTTAGGATATAAACGATAACGGCTGCCATCGTCACCAAGAGAAACAAGGAAACAAGCAGCACCGGCATACGGAACTTGCATTTCGGCTTCTCCGAAGTTTCTTCCTCCTCCTTTTCTGCCTGGTATGCATCCATATTTCCCGGTGAATATCCGTATTCTTCGCGAAAGCACTTGATAAAATACGACGGACTTCCAAACCCAACCCGGTACGAAATCTCGGACACTGAATAAGCACCTTCCTGAAGCATTTCCAGTGCCTTTCCCAAACGAACTTTCCGGATAAAAAGACTCACCGAAACTCCCTGCAGTTTCGAAACCTTGCGCAACAAGTTCGAGCGGCTCATGCCTACAATCTGTGCCAGTTCATTGACTCCAAACTGTTCGTTCGAAAGATTCTCCTCCACAATCTGAGTAAGTCGGCTTATAAATTCTTCGTCGTTACGGCGGGAAGTCGGCATAGTTTATTCGTTTACAACCATCGAAATTAGGACTTTTTTCCAACAAACGCGAACAAAAAAATCCGGCGCTTTTTCGCCACGAAAGCATCGCTTGCGTCATAATTTACAAGCTTGCGTCATAGCTTTTATTCGCGCGTAAAACTTCATACACCTTGCAGCATACCTGATTAGACCTGCGTCAGCGTTTGCCGGAACTTTACATTATCAAAAACCGGATCACCGGCAAAAACAAATCGATATGAAAACACGAATTTATTTCCTCGACAACCTGAGAACCTTCCTGATCCTGTTAGTAGTAGTTCTTCATTCAGGATTGGTTTATGAATCGGTGCTTGAAAACAGCTGGATTGTGGCTGATCCGGTAAAAAATAACAACATTGGCCTGATTCGTATGTACCTCGACCTCTTTGTCATGTTCTGTATCTTTTTTATTTCGGGCTACTTTGTGCCTGCGTCAGCGCAAAAGCAGAACAGTTGCAATTTTGTCCGTTCAAAGTTTAAACGGATCATGGTGCCTTGGTTCCTGGCTGTTTTCACACTGATTCCGGCCTACAAATTCATCTTTTTGTATTCACGCGGGCTGCCGCAGGAAGAATGGTTCTCGTACTTTCATTTTTTTGAACGTGCCGGAAGCGACCTCTCGTCCTTTGCCAACAACCCGGTACAAAACTGGCTTTGGTTTCTACCCGTGTTGTTTCTCTTCCAGCTGGCGTACCTGGCAATGTACAAATCCAGGATCCTACAGGTAAATATTTCGCTGAAAACCGCCGTTGTACTCACCTTTGTACTGGGAGTTATCTATGGCGTCACCATCTCCACGCTGGGTTTAAGCGGATGGTACCACTCCTTTCTGTTGCATTTTCAGCGCGAGCGGCTGCTGGTGTATTTTCTGGCCTTTTTGCTCGGAAGCCTTTGCTACAAGTTAAAAGTATTCGAGCGCCCCACCCGAAACCGGAAACTGTACATCGTTTCGAATGTGGTCGTGACTTTCTCTCTTGGAATTTTTACGGCAGTGGCATTGAATACATTTTTTAACCTGATTGATCCGCAACGTCAGTACTATTTTATTTCCGAATTTGCCGACCGGGTTCTTTATTACAGTTCAGGCCTACTGTCGATGCTCAGCCTTCTTCACATCTTTCTGTATTCGTTCCAAACCAGCTTGAATAAAACAAACGCCGTTTTAAGCGAACTCAGCCGCAATTCCTACCCGGTTTACATTTTGCACATGGTAGTGATGGGTGTAATCGCCCTTACCCTGACAGACCTTCCCATTCCGGCAATGCTGAAATTTCTGATCCTGTCCATCGTAACTTTTGTAGTTTCGAACATGATGATTTACACCTGGAGAACAACTTTACAAAAACAAATAAATATGAAAACAATTACCACCTTCGTTTTAGTAGTGCTGATCACCGGAGCTGCCTTTCGCGGATACCCGGAAGCTATTAACGCACCCGAAATCCCTGCCGAAACCCAGCCTCAAAGCCAAAGTTTGCATGCCGCCGTTATCAACAACGATCTGGCCTCTGTCGAAATGCTGATCGAATCAGGGGCCAGCGTTGATGAGCGGGAACCGGCCAGTGGTTCCAGCCCGCTAATGACCGCCGCTTTGTTCGGGCGAACAGAGATTGCCCAAAAGCTTTTGGATGCAGGCGCCGATATCGATTACCAAAACAACGACGGCTCTACGGCACTTCACACGGCCGCCTTCTTTTGCCATCCCAAAATTACGAAACGCTTGCTGGCCGCCAGCGCCGACCGTTCGATTCGGAACAAGGCGGGGTCTACCGCGCTTGAGTCGGTTCTGGTGCCCTTCGAAATGGTAAAACCCATTTACGACTACATGCAGAAAATTTACGAACCGCTGGGCCTTACCATCGATCAGGAACGCATTCAGAAAACCCGCCCTGAAATTGCAAAGCTGCTGACCGAAGAATAGTGATCTGCACACAAATAAAAAAGGAGGTGCATTCACCTCCTTTTTCTATTTATAGATTGCCACACTGTGCAATACTAATTTTATCTATGCTTTTGACATGTATCACAGAAACTTTGTGCCTTAATAGCTTATCCTGTTTTATGATTTCAGAAAAATAGGATTTGTCCACGCAGTCTTTCCATTTTCATCGGTTACTTCACACCGCACCCATGTTGTTTTTTTCCTGCTCAGATCCCACTCGGCGCTTTGTAAATCCTGTCCTTCCCCTGCATGAAAAACTGTACCGTTACCAGCACCGTTTATCCTGAAAGCTATCTTTTTCACCGGCGAACATTCTATTCTTATTTTCATATCCCCGCTCAATTGGAAATCTTTAATTTCCGGACCGAAGGAAGCATAAAAACTGCCGTTTTCCAAAGCGTCGAGAATACTGCCTTCATCCAGTTTCTCAGCTTTTATCATGGTCCAGGCTTTTCCTACTTCTGAGCTCTGGTGTACATCGTCGGTAGCCAAACCCGATAAAACATGTCCCTTGTTCAGCATCTGGTCCCAGTACACATTCCCGTAAGCACTGTCATTCTCCTCGCAACTCTGGTTATATACCTCAACACCAAGGTATCCGTTCACTTCGGCCATCTCCTCGTAAGTATGACCGGTCCAGTACGGATGCGCGTAAAATACTTTTGCCCCTTTGCTTTTGATATCATTGATCATCTCCTGCGCCGGCAAATCGTTGTTGTATTCGTAAGGATGTGGTAATCCCAGCCCCAAAAAATGGTGCGTTGGCGCTCCCGAGTATGTCTTCGGATGAAACTCAATGCTGCTCAAAGCCATAAAACCGGGTGCTGAAAAAACCGATAAATCGTTGGTTTTCCGGTGGTCGGTAATGGCAACAATATCAAAGCCCTTATCGCGGTATTGTTGAATACGTGTTGGTACATCCACATCGCCATCGCTGTTGGTAGTGTGCACATGAAGCGCAGCTTTGTACCATTTTCCTTTTACGGCAAAAGGATTCACCAGGTCTTTTTTATTCGAAACATTTCCTTTGGGTTCGCCTGCAAAGGCTTTTGGAACCAAGGCGCTTGCCACCCCTGCACCTGCGAGGCTAAAAAAACTTCTTCGTTTCATGATTTGTTGGTTTTGGATTATTTTATTGACTTAATGCCCTGAAAATAGTATAAAATGTTTAGTAAAACGTGAAAAAGGAACACGGATGACACTGATTTTGCCAGATAATCACGGATAAAACCAATAGGTTGTTAGAATTGATGTAATGCTTTCCCGCTTGCGGCTTTAGTCTTGAGACTTGATGTTGATGCCGAAATAACGTTGACGGGCTATTGTAACTAATAATAGTATCTTTCCATTTGTAACTTATTCATTTGCTTAGCACCAATTCCCAATACCCAACGTCAATCCATTTACCGAATTTAAAACCAACTTCCTTAAATTGTGCGACTTTTTCGAAACCAAGCTTTTCGTGCAGAGCCACACTTGGGTTGTTGGGCAAGGCTATTCCTCCAATTACAGCGTGAATATTGCTTTTGGCTATCCGGTTTAATAATTCCCGGTACAGTATTGTTCCAATTCCTTTTCCCTGGCTACCCTGTTTTAGGTATACGGTGCTTTCAACCGAAAACTTATAGGCACTTCTCGATTTCCATTCTGTGGCATAAGCATATCCCACAATTTCGCCGTCTTCTTCGTAAACAATCCAGGGGAGATTTAAATTGTGCGACCTAATTCTCTCTTTAATGTCATTTTCAGTCACCGGAATTTCTTCGAACGTAATACAGGTATGGCTGATATAGTAGTTATAAATAGCTGCAAGCGCTTTCGAATCATTGATACGAATATCCCTAATCATTTTCTTGTTTCGTTTTTAAGTTAGAGAATGCTGTTTTGTAAGTTTCGTTAACGGTAAACGGTATAAGCATCGGCATATTGCACGGCAAATTTCGTTGTTTCAATGCTTTTTCAAACAACCATGCGAGGGGACTCGCACGGAAGTAGGGTTTATCTGATAATCATTTTATCTCCGAGAATTACCTTTAATCGTTTTATTATGGTATTCATCTTTATTCGGTCATCCGCAGTTAATGCAATATATTCACAATCACCATTTCTTTCTAGTTCAATCCCTTCATCACTAATTGATAGTTTGTCAACAGTGCGGTACGACCATGTATTCCACCAAAATTTCCTGCCAAACTGAATGTTCGTTTTTTTAAAAAGAACCAGGTAGTTTTCAAAATGGAAGAAAGCTGCAGGTATAAACAGTAACCCTGTCAGCATCGTCACAGTAACTTCTCCTGAAAAATATGAATCTGATTCATTGTTAAACCCGACGACAAAAAGCATTAAACCACCTAAAAACCACAGCAGCGACACCCAATAGGCAAACCGCATTTTTCCAATTTTTATAATTTTTCCGGTTCTAATATTATTAAATAGATACAGCAGATTCAACGCGAGAACAATAAGAGCGACACATGTCAGGATCAATTGATAAGTTAAGCTGTTGTTGTATTGAAAAAGTATGAATTGAAGCAATGCATATGCAATGTATCCGATAACTGTATAGGTTTTATTCATAAGGTTGGTTATTATTATTTGGGATAATTTATTTACAGTACACTTATAATTCGTTTATCGTTGTTTGTGTAACTTTCTGTTTCCCTTTTATATATTTTCCCGAATGTAGTGTAATGTGCTTTGCATTCTGTTCTGCGTTATTTTCAATGTATTGGGTAATGATTGATTTTTTGATTTCTAAAATAAACATAATTTCTTATCCTTGCTTTCAAGGCATCAAAAAGATTCCGCTGACTGTATGCCATTTCAGGCATGGTGAATCACCAAAGCTTATCCGGATTTTCACTCACACTTTGTCTGACAGACATGAGCTCACCGAACAATTTTTCATCTCATTGACACGGTCAAAAGAGCGTCCGACCAGTTTTTCATCTTATTGACACGGACAAAAGCTCCATCGAACAGTTTTTCATGTCGTTGACACGGTCAAAAGCCCCACCGAACAATTTTTCATCTCATTGACACAGTCAACGGATTGCCGGAACAATTTCTCATGCCATTGACACGGTCAAAAGCTTGTCCGACGAATTTTTCATGTCGTTGACACGGTCAATAACTTGCCGGAACAGTTTTTCGCAGCGTGGTAAATCACCAAAGGCTGTCAGAATGATTTTTCATGATGTGTCTGGCTGACACGAGCCGACCGAACAGTTTTTCATGGTTTGTCTGACAGACATGAGTTGACAAATCATTTTTTCATGGCTTGTCTGGCTGACGAGAGGTGACAAATCATTTTTTTATGCTTTGTCTGGCTGACACGGGCTGACCGAACAGTTTTTCACGACTTGTCTGGTTGACATGAGCTGACAAATCATTTTTTACGTTTTGTCCGGCTGACGTTTTAAGGAACCGTTCTCTAAAAAAAGAACGGTTCCCTACTTCATTGTAGATAGCCTGTCCACAACACAAGGAAATATACCAACTTCTCGTCCGGAGCTGCTAAATGTGCTTTTAACCATCCATCCCGCCGGACGAGGATTCATCTTCCTCTCCCAACCCGGCCCTGCGTACCGGGCTATTAAGCTCCGACACTTTCAGCATCGGGAAACCCTGAAGTGGTGATAGCGTAACAACCCCGGGGAATCGATCCGGTCCGTCAACCGACGGACGGACGGAGCGAGCATCCCGGGGTATGCAGATGCACATTAAAGCAAGGCGCAATCACAAGCACCGATAAAAGAGCTATCTTAACCATGCGCCGCAAAAACTATTGCTCGCAAAAGCAGAATTACCAGGGATGCAATCGTACCACTCCCAATCAATCCCATAGAGATTGGATTATAGTAACATACCAAATGACAACGGAAAACAGAACCCGGTACGCCTGCCTGTCACAGACAAGGATTCGAAAGAAACGGGGCTTTTAACTACTGAATAATGGGAACATCAGATGACCGCGGGTTAACACAGACCTTCAAGGTTTTCGAAACCTTGAAGGTCTTGTTTTTATGCTTTGTTATACGGTTGCTACCGGCTTTGGGCTACCAACTTCTGACTTCAAACTGCCGGCTTCCACCAACTCCCCTTCCATCGAGAAATCGGAAGCCGAAGTGATTTTAACGTCCACAAACTGCCCAACAAGGCTTTCATTTTCGGCCGCAAAACGCACGATCAGTTTTCCTTCGGTGTGTCCCGACAAGAAACCTTCTTTTCGGTCGTCACCTTTTACCAGCACACGAACGGTTTTTCCGACCAAACGGTTGTTATATGGGAAGTTGTGTTTGCGCAGTTCCTCGGTAAGGATATGCAAGCGGCGCTTTTTCTCTTCAAGCGGAACATCATCGTCCCAGCGGTGACTGGTTGCCCCCGGCCTGGGCGAGTAAATAGCTGTGTACGACATGTTGAATTGGAACTCTTCCATCGCTTTGCGCGTGTTGTTGAACTGCTCGTCGGTTTCACCCGTGAATCCAACAATAATGTCGGTAAACAAAGTCGCCTGCGGAATAATGCGGCGGATGCTTTCCACAATGTGCCGGTATTTTTCCATGTTGTGCTTGCGGTTCATGCGCATCAGCACTTTGTCGTCGCCACTTTGCATGGGCAGGTGAATCTGCTTGGCCAGCACCGGGTATTCGGCAATAACTTCAATCACTTCATCGGTCATGTCGCGCGGATGAGGCGAAGTAAAATACACCCAGAAATCCTTTTTCAGACGCTTGCCCAGCTCGCCAATTTCGCGCAGCAATTGCGGGAAGGTAATCTCCTCTCCTTTTTTATCAAGGCCGTACGAATTTACATTCTGGCCCAGCAAGGTGATCGATTTATATCCCTGTGCTGCCAGCAATGCCACTTCGGCAATGATATCGCGCGAAGGACGCGAAACCTCCCTGCCACGTGTGTATGGCACCGCACAGAACGAACAAAATTTATCGCACCCGTTCTGAATCGGAATAAACGCTTCGAAATTCGATTGGTAATTGGGTTTTACATCCCAGAATTGCTCAATGTTTTCGTTATGCGGATCGATCCCCGCTTTTAAATGAAGCGGAGTGGTAATTCCGTAATTGCTGATCATCTCAGGCAGTTTCGGTAGATCTTTCATCTGGAAAGTAATATCGAAAAGCTTGAGGAACTTCTCGTGATCGTCGGGCAAAATACATCCGGAAATAAAAGTGATCAGGTTTTTATGATTCTTCCATTTGTTCCACTTGTGAATGCGCGAATACACCTTGTCGATGGCTTTTTGCCGCACCGAACAGGCCAGGATCCCAATCAGATTGGCCTCCTCCTCGTTGTCGGTCCACTGGTAACCGGCTTTATCCAGCACCGAAATCACCCGCTCTCCGTCAGATAAATTCATCTGACACCCCAATGTTATTACGTGATACTTCATGAAAACATGTTCAAAGTTTAAAGTTCAAAGTTCAGTGTTCACTTTGAACTTCCAATCCATTCTATCATCTATTAAAAGTAAACTTCGGAATAAATGTTCGAGACCGGGATTCCTTTTCCGGTTAAAATGTCGAACATCTCGTATATCATTTCACTGTTTCCGCAAAGAAAACAGTTGGTTTCAAGGTCCAATTTCTGCTCTGCCACAAACGCAGTCACCCGGCCTTCAAAATCGCCGTTCTTATCCGCCGAGGTACACAACGTAATCCGCTTCGGATCAAAATCCTTGTGATCGTAGGCTTCTTCCAAATAGCGCACTCCGTGTATCAATTGATAATCCAGGCCGGGATGTGTTTTCACAAAACTGTGAAACGGACTGATACCGGTTCCGGTGGCGATAAACAGAAACTTTTGCGGCGAAAACATATCGGGCGAAAATTTAAAGAAGCCAAAAGGCCCGTCCACATCCAGCTGGTCGCCGGGTTTCAGGCGTTTTAATTTGGATGAAACTTTTCCGCCTTCCACTTCGCGTACCAGTACTTCCAGGAAGTCGTCGTTTTCTCCACTGTAAACCGAGTATTCTCGTCGATCGATTTGCCCCTTCAGGCTTAAAATCAGGAACTGCCCGGTTTGAAACGGCATTCCGTTTCGCTCCATACGGATAACAAAAGTTGAATCGCTTAAATGTCTTAGTTGTATGACTTTATGTTTCTTCAATTTTCTGAAATATTGTTTTCAAAATTCCGACAAAAGTATAAAATATCAGCAAAGTATTTGGGAATGAAGCGCAAAAAAAAGACTAATAAGTCTACAATAGACAAAATAGATTTTCGCTTCCTCTGGAAATAAAAACAACGGACAACAAAAAAAGGGCCTCTTACGAAGCCCTTTTCAAATTTTCCTATCCTTCCTCTATTTATAAACCTCCTCTTCTTTCTGATACCCTTCAGAGATTACAGTGAGTTTCAGGTTCTCCTTGTTTACGATCATCCCGTTAAAGAAAACCGTAGGAACCAGCTTTTCTCCGTTGCTTACGGTTTGAAAGGTATTTTCAAAACCTCCGTTTTCCACAAGCTGGGAAGCAAGTTCGGCAGTTGCCGAAGCCATCTTTTCATAAGGTTTATACACCGTACAAGTTTGATGTCCGGCTACAATTTCCTGAAGATTGGGTAAATTTGCATCCATTCCGGCCAACAAAACATCGTTTATGGTGGCCTCTTTCAATGCTTTAATCACCCCCATCGCAATGCCATCATTGGCTGCAATAATGGCATCCACTTTTTGCGGAAGAGCCAGGATCTTCTTCGTATCTTCATACCCCTCTTCTTCTCCCCAATGATCTGTAAACTCGTTGTAAATAATATTGATATCTCCTTTCTCAACCAGGGGCTGCAATACATTTCGCTGGCCGAGGTACAAAAGCTGACTGTTATTGTCCCCCATTGCACCGCCAATCAAAGCGTAATTGCCCGTAGGTTTAATACTGGTAAGATAAGTTGCCTGCAAAGAACCAATCTCAATATTATCCGTCGACACATAATAGTCGAGCTTGCAATTCTTAATCAGACGGTCGTATGAAATAACTTTAACATTGCGTGTATGGGCTTCTTCTACTATTGCCGCGGCTGCAAACTGATCAACAGGAACAACCACCAAAACATTAACACCATTGGCAAGCACCTCTTTTGCCTGCGCCAGTTGCTTATCAGAATTGTTATCGGCAACTTTTACGATCACCGTTCCTCCCAGTTCCTCTACTTTTTGAACCAGAAAATCACGGTCATTTTTCCACCTCTCCTGATCTAAGGCGTGAATTAAAAATCCAACTTTTACTTTTTCATTTTTCTGTAATGAACAACCTCCGATCAGAAACAAAGCGAAAAAAAACAATGAAATTAATTTAATCGGACGATTCATAACATTGATTTTAGTTCTGTTTCTATTCAATTTACGAATTATCGACGAAATATGTTAACTATATATTTTTTTAACGCTCTGTTTAATAACAGCCTGAATAATGAAACCTTTTCTAGAAAGGAATTAAAAACTTTGAATGTATTCGTACAATTTTTGAATGGGAAGCCCCATCACGTTGTAAAAAGATCCTTCGATGTGTGAAATGCCAATGGAACCTATCCATTCCTGAATCCCATAAGCACCGGCTTTATCGTAAGGTTTGAAATTTGTAACATAATGTTCAATTTCTTCACGGGTAAGCGTTTTGAATTCAACATTGGTTACCGAGTAGAAAGATTCCTGTTTATGAGCTGATGTCAGGCAAACTCCGGTTATAACCTGGTGTTCTTTCCCGCTTAGTTGTTGCAGCATCTCACATGCTTCATCAAAACTCCCTGGCTTGCCCAATACTTCATTCCCCAGGCAAACCACGGTATCGGCCGTAATCAGCAACTCGTTATCTGTTAGATCCTCTTTAAAAGCCAAGGCCTTTAATTCCGCAAGATAAACCGGGATTTTCTCTGTTTCCAAACCATCCGGCCACACTTCCTCCACTTCCTTTGTTCGCACGGTAAATTCGATCCCGAGCGAGTGTAACAACTGTTGGCGCCGGGGCGACTTGGAGGCAAGAATAAAATTGTATTTCGGAAACCACTTCATATTAAAAAGCCCGGGAGTTCAACATTTCACGAGTAAACCATTTTCCCTGCGCTTTCATGGTTTGTTCGATCACATCGCGTACGCAACCTTCGCCGCCTTCTTTATCTGAAATATACTGGGAAATTTTCTTTATTTCCTGAACGGCATCTTTCGGACAAACGGCAAGTCCCACTTCGTTCATCACCCGGTAGTCTACCAAATCGTCGCCCATAAACATAACTTCGGCGGCTGTCAGGTTTGTTTTTGCCAGAAAATCATTGAGTGCTTCCACTTTATCGCGCACCTTGTCGTAATAATGCTCCACTCCCAGTTTTTCGTAACGCAGCCTGACGCGCTCAATAAAACCACCGGTAATAATGGCCACCGGATAACCGGCTTTTACCGCGCTCCGAATAGCAAATCCATCCTTTACATTGGCTGTGCGCACCGGATCACCGTCTTCGTTCAAAGGCGAGGTATCTTTTGATAACACTCCATCCACATCAAACACAAATCCTTTTACGTTTAATAACTCGTCCTTAAAAAAGCCCATATTTATTTCTTTTGATGATGTTCAAAAATACTCCTAGAAATCAAATTATACAACGCCTGTTTTTCCGGATACTTCTCTAGAACCTGTAAATGATTGTTTATGATGTTTTCGTCGAAACGAACGGCAGGCCCGGTCTGTGCTTCTTTTGGAGTCATTTCCTGTGCTTTTCTGGCCGTTTCCAAAATCAAGGGATGAAGCACATCAAACGGAATATGCTGCGATTCCAGGAAATCGGCGGCAAGTGCATAAAAATGATTTACAAAATTACAGGCAAAAACTGCAGCAATGTGCAGGCTTTTCCTTTGTGCAGAATCCAGTGTTGTCACTTTCCCGGATATTTTGCGTGCCAGAGAATTTAAAAACTCTTCGTTGTTGGGATTATTTGCTTCCACAAAAACCGGAATATCTGCAAAATCTACGATTCGCGTTTTCGAAAAGGTTTGCAGCGGGTAAAGTACACCGTAATTGGAGGAAAAATCTTTTAGCACCGACATGGGCAAACTGCCCGAACAATGTACCACCAGTTTATTCCGAAAATCAATTTCTGCCAATACTTCAGAAACGGCAGAATCTTTTAACGCGACAAAATAAACATCCGCTTTACTGGTAATTCCTTTGGTTGACGTGGTATAAGAGGCGTTCAGTTTTTGGGCCAGCAACCTGGCTGAATCTTCCGTTCGGCTGTAAACCTGGGTTACCTTGCCGGCTTTTTCATTCAGCGCAGTAGCCAAATGAGTAGCCAGATTTCCGGCACCTATGAAGCAAAAATTAAGGCTCATTATTTTTAAATTTTGTCAAAAATAATGAGCCTTACCCACAGTGCCAAAAACTGTTTATGCTAATGCTTTTGTCAGTCGGTCGTTTACAACCTCCCAGTTTACAACATTCCAGAAATTGTCGACATAATCTGCTCTTTTGTTTTGGTAATGCAGGTAATAAGCATGTTCCCAAACATCGAGTCCCAACAATGGAGTTCCTTTAACTTCAACAACATCCATTAACGGGTTATCCTGGTTTGCAGTAGACGAAACCACTAACTTTCCTGATTTATCGGCCGACAACCAGGCCCAACCACTACCAAAACGGGTTTTGGCGGCTTTTCCGAATTGTTCCTTAAAAGCCTCCACCGAGCCAAAGTCTTTTTCGATCGCTTTTTTCAGTTCAGCTGGTATTTCGCCCTGCGACGGAGTCATGTTCTCCCAAAAAAGTGAGTGATTGTAATATCCACCACCGTTGTTTCTGATCCCTTCGGACTGCTTGCTTATTTCAGCAAAAATTTGTTCCATTGGGGTCGTCAACAATTCAGTTCCTTCGGCGGCAGCCATAAACTTGGTATAATATCCTTTGTGATGTTTCGAATAGTGAAGCTCCATGGTTTGCGCATCGATGTATGGTTCCAGGGCGTCGTATCCATAACCCAGCTCCGGAAATGTATGTCCTTCAAATGCCTTTGTTTCCGAAGCACACGATGCGAAAGTTCCCAACATTGGAGTAGCAACAGCAGCAACTCCTGCTGTGATAATAAATTTTCTTCTTTCCATAGTTCTTTTTTTGTTCTATTTGTTAAAAGAACATCAGGAAATACAAAAGGTTCGGATAAGTTGATTGATTTCTTCTATACAGGTTTTGGATTGACAGAAAAGTCCAGCAAAAGATAATCCTTTGGCACTAAAATAAACAGGGAATAGAAAAAGAAGAAAAATGAACTGCCCATGTGAGCTTCCAGGTTAGAATCGGCAAAATTGGCGACAAACATAAAAACCAGGAAAATCAAAAAATACGGATCACGATAACTCTTTGTTTTTACGATGGGATAAATCATCGCGAACATGATGAAAATAAAGCCAAGCACTCCAAATTTCACCATGTAATTCAGGTACTGATTATGTGCCGAAGCATACAAGCTTTCACTCAACTTTGAATTGTTCTCCTTAAAAGCGTCAGCAAATTCCTGCTTCCAATTTCCGGTACCTACGCCAAAAAAGAAATTCTTTTTTATGATGGTGATGGCAGCCCTGGCAAATTCTATTCGTTGGGAAAAAGACTGATGATTGGAATTTCCGGTATGAGAAAAGACATAGTACTCCCAGATTGTCTGATATATTCGGGGATAGAGCGTAAATCGTCTTTCAAAAATATAATTAGCCATGCCCGATTCCACATTTCTTACGTCTTGTTCGGTCAATGCTTTTACTCCTTCGGCATCTTTCCGTAAATCTTTGGACGTAAGGTAACGGATTAAAGTAGACGATATGGCGTACCCATTTGCACCAAGGGAATCATATTTTATTGCTGAAATTTTGTTCCATTCCTCCCGCATCTCGGCTGGGCAAAGATAAAGATTCACATAATGCCCATTTTCAACCATCGGATCCGCGGGATAGTGCTTGTAGGGATTTCCCTGTGCGGTTACGCGATCAAGGCTGTCAACCTCAATTTGATCGATGTCATAAAAAGAATGAACAGCATTTACTACATACAAAACAGGGAATAACACTGCAAGCATTAAAACGACCGTGCCTACAAGCCGCCATTTCTTATTTACATGAATTAAAAGGTAGAATATAAAATAAATGATGCTGGCACTTAAGGCCAATATTCCGGTTAACGATTGCTGTAAAAACAAATACCCAAGAAGAACCGCAATGGGGGAACCGATTAAAACCCTTTTGTTTAAGTCGATACTGATGAAATTCTTTAGTAACAGAAATACAAAAAACCACGCCAGCAGTACTAATTGAAAGCTAAAACGAATATGTGAAATCAGGCTGATTTTATGGATGGCAAAGCCTCCGGTATTTTTCATGAATGGCCACTGAATCAACGCGATTATGATAGCCAGTAGAACAGAACAGGTAAAAGTATAAAAAACATATCGAACCTGCTTAGAGTTTAATTCCTTCCCCAACACAAAAGCAAGAGGTATTACCAGGTAAAACAGTGTTTTTTGAACATCATAAAATGAAGTATCTCTTGTTACAAACGTACTTACCAGGTACATTATAAAGATCAGTGGGATCAGTAAAAGAATTTTCCGTTCGCTTAAACGATTTATCTTGTTACTGAAAGAATCCTCGAGAAGGGCAACCAAAAGCATTACTCCGCTAAAAACAGAAACCAATGCCTGAGATAAAGGCAATGCGACAACAAAAGCAATGAGTGATACAAAAAACCAGTTTGAGTCGATTAGTTCGGTTAAGAATTTCTTCATTCAAGAATAGCTTTTGATAATGCCAAAACGGTAATTGGATAAGTTTATTGCATAAAAAAAAACCTGGCTCCTATCGGAACCAGGTTTTAATAAAGTTGGCAGCGACCTACTCTCCCACTGTTACGCAGTACCATCGGCGCTGGCGGGCTTAACTTCTCTGTTCGGAATGGGAAGAGGTGGTGCCCCGCCGCTGTAG
>NZ_JADWYJ010000003.1 GCF_021354595.1 Maribellus sp. CM-23
GTGCAGATAATATTCCGGACAATGTACAGGTAAACCTGACCGACGGAGAATTATTGTATGCCAACGAAGAACTGTCTGAAGCAGTAATCCAGTTTACTTATACCATTTGCAGCAATGCAAACCCAGAAAATTGTTCTACCGCCGAAGTAACTATCCACATACAACTTGATACCGACTGTGACGGAGTTCCGAATGTGATCGATATTGACGACGACGATGATGGTATACTTGATATCCACGAAGATCAAAATGCATTGAATCAACAAACACTGGATTCGGATGGTGACGGAATCGTTGACAGACTGGATATTGACTCTGACAACGACGGAATTCCGGACAACATTGAATGGCAGCAAACCATTACAGAAGGCATTCAGTATGCTGAAAATGGTGGAGTTGATCAAGGACTTGACTACTATCCTCCACTGGGCTCTGACTCAAATGGAAATGGTTGGGATGATCAGTACGATGACCTGGGAGTATACTACGATCCGGTTGACATGGATCTGGACGGAATCCCGGATTATTTGGATGAAGATTCAGATGGTGATGGCATTGCCGACTATATTGAAGGATGGGATGAAACACCACATGATACAATTGCCGATGTTGATTACATTGGATCAGACCTTGACGGTGACGGATTAGATGATGCATACGATTCATATGATACAAGTGAAGAATGGCTTCACGGACTAAACGCCATTGGATCAAATGCTCCATTGCAGGATTCAGACACCATTATTGGAGTACGTGACTGGAGAGATGATTATGTACCTTCAATCGAAGGTGGAGGTGGAGAAGCCGAAGGATGTGAATTATTCATCCCGAATGGATTCTCTCCGAACGGAGATACTCACAACGACTATTTTGAAATAATATTTACCTGTGAAACCGGTGATTTATTATTCGAAGAAGAATATCCGGATGCCAAAATAGAGATATTCAACCGTTGGGGTAACAAGGTTTACGAAAAAGCCAACTATGGCAATACCCAAAGATGGAGCTACCAGGATGCATGGTGGGATGGTAAATCAACCAATAAGATGCAGGTTGGCAGGGATAATCTTCCCACAGCGACCTACTTCTACATCTTATACCTGGGAGAGGGAAGCAAGCCAATTACAGGAACAATATTCCTAAATAATTAATGGTAATGATTAATGAAATGTTGAATCCAAAAAAAGAAAGAACGATGAAAACGAAATTAAATATTATCAAAGCTTTAGGGATCCTGGCAATTGCATTGACAACATTCACTTCTAACGCCCAGCAGGACCCAATGTACACTCAGTACATGTTTAACACGCAAACCATCAACCCTGCTTATGCAGGGACATGGGAGTCGGTAGGCTTTATGGCACTGGCCAGAAATCAATGGACAGGCTGGAATGGTGCACCTGAAACATTTACTTTTTCACTCCAAGCTCCGCTTAGAAATGAACGCGTTGCCTTAGGTTTAAATGTAATTGGAGATAAAGTTGGGATGGTTAAGCGTTTTGATATTTCTGCCGACTACTCTTATTTGGTTCCGATTAGTGAACGTACCAATTTGAGATTGGGATTAAAAGGCGGATTTGTAAACTATACCAACAACCTCCAGGATTACAGTATTATTGATCCCAACGACCCCAACTTTATTGGGAGAATAAGCAGCGTGAAACCCAACTTTGGTGTTGGAGCCTTTCTTTACAGCAAGCGGGCCTATCTTGGGTTTTCTGTTCCGAGGGTATTGAATGTAAAGCTTGACTCCGATATGCAAAGTGCCGCTGTTCAGGCCGAAATCAGACACTATTTCCTGATTGCCGGTGCGGTTTTCGATTTGGGTGAGGATGTTAAATTCAAACCAACGATGCTGAGTAAAGCATCGTTTACTTCGGAAACAGGTACTCCCCTTCAAATGGACTTTTCAGGAAACTTCCTGATCAAAGAAAAACTTTGGCTGGGAGCCATGTACCGTACCGGGTCTTCCTACGGCTTTATTGCCCAGTGGATTTTCGACAAAAAGTTGCGCGTTGGTTATGCGATCGATTTTGCCACCAACAACATCAAGCACCACAACAACGGAACCCACGAAATTATGGTGTCGTACGAACTTAAATTCAGAAAAGAAGAAGTGGTTTCACCACGATACTTCTAAAAGATATTGTTGTGTTTTTTAGAACCCGAGTTCCAGCTTCCCTTGCTGGTTCTTGGGTTTCTTCTTTTGATGCGCTTCCACAATGGCGTCGATCTCGGGCAAACAGCGGCCACAAGACGTGCCGGCCCGCGTAAACTCCTGTATGTGTGAAGTGGTTTCTGCCCCTTTCTCTAAAACAGATTTAATCTCACTTTCGTCTATCAAGTTGCAAATGCAAACCAGTTTTCGCGCCATTATAGATTGCCGTTTATAATATTAGTGATTAAGTATTTTGAATTAACCCGAATTCACGTTAAACTATTTTGCCTCCAGAGTCCCAATGCCTCGACAGAATCTTTCAATGCAAATATTAAAGCTTTCAGGAATCAATTCAGAGGAGTGCGGGATGTCAGCTTTTCCTTTTTATACTTGCCAAAATTTATGAGTGAAGTTTGTTTCTCCTCAGAAAGTTCATTTGATCCGTTTTTAGCCAAGTGTTTCCTAGTGATTTTTCGTAAAATAAAGATCAGCCGCGAGAAGATTGAATTGAAATATGAAGTTGTTTATATTGACGGCGCGAGGTTGCCGTAAAATAAAAAGAGGTTACAAATTTTTCATTTGTAACCTCTTTATTTTCAGTAGCGAGAGGCGGGCTTGAACCGCCGACCTCATGATTATGAATCATGCGCTCTAACCAGCTGAGCTACCTCGCCATTTTTGTTACGATTTCCTGTCTTTTTGACCCCTCCGGTACGCTAACCGGTTTTGAATTTCGCGGTGCAAATATAGTATTTATTTTTATTTACCTCCAGATTTTCTCATTTTTTTAAAAAGAACTTTATCCGGCCGGAAATTCGTGTTTGTTAGTTCCGTTCATAATATATATATTGCCGAAAATCAAACAAATGCCAGACAAAGTTAGAATACAAATTGAGTTCCTCATTAACTGCTCGCCCAAAGTTCTGTATAACAGGCTGAGCACAGCCTCAGGGCTTACCGAGTGGTTTGCTGATGATGTACGCATAAAGGGGAAAAAATTTACTTTCATCTGGGATAAAACAGAACAAACGGCAGAAATGACCCTGCAAAAAGAAAATAGGTTGGTACGTTTTAGCTGGCTGGATGAAGAAGAAGGAACTTACTTTGAGTTTCGCATTATCCAGGATGAACTGACCGGAGATGTTTCGTTGCTGATTACTGATTTTGCCGAAGAGGGTGAAGAGGAAGAAACACGGGATTTGTGGGAGACCCAGGTTTCAGATCTTAAACATTTGGTTGGTTCCTGATTTGTCCGGTTGTTTCCGTTTCTTATTTTTTAGGAAATCATAAGGAATCTTAACTCTTTTCCCTTTCCCAAATGCCAAAATAACTTAGCTTTGTACACGTTTCTTGTGCAGAAATCAAATTAATGAAGCGCTTACATTTATACATTATAAAGTCTTTCGTTGGTCCTTTTATTATGACCTTTTTCATCGTGCTGTTCGTTTTATTGATGCAGTTTCTTTGGAAATACGTTGACGACCTGGTAGGAAAAGGACTTGAATTCGACGTTTTGGGCGAGATGATGTTCTACGCCGGATTTGCCCTGTTGCCACTGGCCTTTCCGCTGGCGATGCTTCTGGCATCGATAATGACATTTGGTTCGTTGGGTGAGAACTACGAACTGGTGGCAATGAAGTCGGCTGGAATTTCGCTTTTTCGCATCATGAAACCTTTGATGGTTATCGCAGTGCTGGTAACATTTTCGGCTTTTTATTTCTCAAACAATATCATTCCCAAAACAAATCTTCGGTTTCAAACCCTGATGTACAGTGTAAAACAGCAGCGGCCGGAATTGGTGCTGCAGTCGGGAGTGTTTACCAACGAAATGGATGGCTACAGCATTAAAGTGGGGCGAAAAGACAGCAAAACCAAAATGTTGTATGATTTGCTGATTTACGATCATACCTCAGGAAAGACAAACGAAAGTGTCACCGTAGCCGACTCCGGAATGTTGCGCATTACCGAGGATAAGCAGTATATGGTGCTGAACTTGTTTCACGGTGTAAATTATGAGGAAGACAAATCGCAAGGTGCCCGGGGAAGTGGTGAGAACAATGGTTTTCGGCGCGATTCGTTTGATGAGCAGATCATCCGGGTTAAAGTGCGTGGTTTTGATTTTAACCGCAAAGACGAAGATCTTTTCCGAAACAAGTATAGCATGTTGTCGATTACAGAGCTTCAGGCGATGGAAGACACGCTTTCTGACGAATACTATTCGCAGTTGAGCAAATACATGGTGCAAATCAACCTGAATGCTACCATTTCCCGGAAAATGCACAATCTGGTGCAACGGCACGACTCGCTAAAGATTGAAACCGATGTGCCGGAGGCAGACTCTATTTTTGATTTTGATACCTTTTTCACTGGCAGAGATAAATGGGTGCAGGCCGAAATTGCGGGCATTGCCCTGCAAAATGCACGGAGTGTAACCCAAAATATTAACATGTACGAAAATCAGCTGTACAGTCGGAAAAAGTGGCTGAACAAGTATAAAATGGAACGGCATCGGAAATTTACACTGTCGGTGGCTGTGTTGATCTTCTTTTTTATCGGTGCACCACTGGGGGCAATTATCCGGAAAGGAGGATTGGGAATGCCGGTGATCGTTTCGATACTTATGTTCATCCTCTATTATATCATCTCGATGACCGGTGAGAAATCGGCGCGCGAAGATGTGTGGTCGATGTTTGGCGGAATGTGGTTTTCGTCGTTTATATTTTTGCCGCTCGGAGTTTGGCTGACTTACAAAGCTGTTACCGATTCTTCGATTATGTCAAGCGAAACTTATACTAAGTTGTTTAGCAAATTGGGCTTGTCGAAGCTAATTTCAAAAAAAGAAAAGAAAGAGTAGTGCCATGAGAATATTACAGGTAACCAATAAAGTGCCTTATCCTACCAAGGACGGTGGTGCCATCGCCTGTATGAATCTGACAAAGGGTTTTTCCCTGCTTGGTCACGATGTGACTGTTTTATCGATGAATACGGTAAAGCACCACATTACGCTGGACGAGATTCCGGAAAGCATTAAAAACCTGGCTGAATTCAGGCTGGTAGATGTTCCGGCAAGAATCAGTGCTATTAAAGCGGTTGTAAACCTGCTTTTTTCGCAGCAACCCTATAATGCAAGCCGCTTTATTGCTGACAATTTTTCAACCGAATTAATAAGGCTGCTGACCGAAAAAGAATTCGACATTATCCAGTTGGAAGGATTGTACGTGTGTCCGTATATTTCTTTGATTCGTGAATTTTCGAAAGCATTGATCGTTTACCGGGCACACAATATCGAGCACGAAATTTGGGCTAGGTCGGCCGAGATTAGTCAGGGCCTTAAGAAATTTTACCTCAGAAACCTGGCCATCAGAATTCGCAAGTTTGAGACCCGCCTGTTGAATAATTACGATGTGTTGGTGCCGATTACACAGCGCGACGAATCCATCCTGTACGGAATGGGCAACCGCAAACCTTCAATGGTATCCCAAACGGGGATCGATAGTTCGGTGTTGTTTCCCAATGCGCGTAACCTCGAATATCCATCGCTTTTTCATATCGGATCGATGGAGTGGGGGCCCAACCAGGAAGGATTGCTCTGGTTTGTCCAGAATTGTTGGCCGGCTATTCACCAAAAATACCCTGACCTTAAATTTTATGTGGCCGGAAGAAATGCACCGGCGTGGATGGCAAAGAAATTTGATCAGCCCAATGTGCAGTTTTTAGGCGAAATAGCGGATGCTTATGAATTCATGAATTCAAAGGCGATCATGGTTGTGCCACTTTTTTCCGGATCCGGTATGCGGGTGAAAATCATCGAAGGGATGGCACTCGGGAAAAGCATTGTTTCTACTCCCATTGGGGTAGAAGGTATTGAAGTAGAAAAGAACAGACACATTTTAATTGCCGAAACAGTCGAACAGTTTGTTGACGCGGTGTCGGAGTTGGTTGACAACAAAGAACTGTTTGAAAACATCGGGCGGAATGCCATCGGCTTTATACACGAAAAATTTGATAACTTAGCTGCTGCCAGTAAACTCATTGATTTTTATAAACAATACATTAAATGATGCTGACCATCTTGTTCTGGGGACTGTTATTCATTCTGTTTTATACATACCTGGGTTATGGTTTGGTGTTGTGGTTGCTGGTAAAAATTAAGCATCTGATTTCCCCGCATAAAAAAAATCATTACAAGGAATCTTTTGAGCCCGAGGTGTGTTTGTTCGTAACTGCCTACAACGAAAAGGATTACATCCGGCAGAAAATAGAGAATTCATTTGCACTTGATTATCCCAAAGAGAAAATACAATATGTATGGGTAACCGATGGATCTGACGACGGAACCCCTGATTTGCTACGGGCATATCCGGAGCTGGAAGTGTATCATTTACCGGAAAGACGCGGGAAAATGCATGCTATGAACCGGGGAATGAAGTTCGTAAAAGCTCCGCTTGTTATTTTTTCTGATACCAATACCTTACTTGGCCGGAACTCGATTCGGGAAATAGTGAAACGGTTTAGCGACGAAAATGTGGGATGTGTGGCCGGCGAGAAAAGGATCATCGAAAATGATTCGGAAACCGCCGCCGGAGCAGGAGAGGGGCTATACTGGAAATTGGAATCGTGGATCAAACAAAACGATTCGGGGCTAAACTCGGCAGTGGGGGCCGTTGGCGAGTTGTTTGCCATTCGGACCAGGCTTTTTGAGGAAGTGGAAACCGATACCTTACTTGACGACTTTATTATTTCTCTGCGTATTGCCATGAGGGGCTACAAAATAGCTTACGCACCCAATGCTTTTGCTGAAGAAACGGCTTCGTTAAATGTGCACGAAGAGCTAAAGCGAAAAATACGGATTGCAGCAGGCGGGGTGCAGACCATCTTCCGTTTAAAGGGGCTGATGAATCCGTTCAAATACGGTATTCTTTCGTGGCAATATTTTTCGCACAAGGTTTTGCGGTGGACCATTACACCCCTTGCTTTGTTTGTACTTCCCTGGGTAAACCTGATGCTGGTGGTACAACAGGATAACTGGAGTCCTGCCAATTTCTATGCACTTGTGTTTTTGTTTCAGTTGGTGTGTTATGCTGTTGCTTTGCTCGGGTGGTATTTTGAGAACAAGAGAATACGAGTAAAACTATTTTTTGCTCCCTACTATTTTGTAATGATCAACTATGCCGGAATTCGAGGAGTCATGCGTTACCTCAAAGGACGGCAGTCAGTAAACTGGGAGAAATCAAAACGTGCCTAAGAGGCGTTTGGCGTATTAGTCCGGTCAATTAATAGTTTTGGTAATATTCTCGGCCGTTAATACTTTTGTTTGTAACCTTCTAACTTTTGTCTTTTCCCATTTCCCGTTTGCCTTATCCTAGGAAATATTGCCTTTCAGAAATCTTTTTTCGAGCAGGTCGGGCCGTTTAATGCCTTTCCAGATCCATTCCAGCTTTATCTCATCGCTTTCCTGCTCGCTCAAACGCCAGTCAATATTATTATCCTGACGCATTTTAAGTGTGAGATGATGAAGTATAATAGCTGCCGAAACCGAAATATTGAAACTTTCGGTAAAACCATACATGGGGATTTTCAGAAACTCATCGGCTTCGTTGATAATGCTGTCGGTAATACCCGGCAATTCTGATCCAAACACCAGGGCAGTTTTCCCTTTGGATAGATCGAAATCAGGTAGTTCCTGATCGTTTAAATGCGGCGTGGTGGCAACAATCCGGTAGTTTTCAGCTTTTAGTTTTCGGATCACTTCCAGGTTTCCGTTTTCAGCGCCATTGTATTTTTTCATCGTCAGCCATTTCGATGAACCCATGGCAATCTCCCGGTTTACTTTAAACTCATTCCGGTTCTCGATAATGTGTACATCCTGTACGCCAAAACAGTCACAGGTGCGCAAAACAGCACTGGCATTCTGTGGCTGAAAAATATCCTCCAGCACAACGGTCAGGTACCTGGTTCGGGTAGCCAGTACTTTATTATAGAGTTCCAGCCGTTGAGGGGTAATGTATCCGGATAAGTATTCAAGTAGTTTTTTGTCCATCTTTGGTTTTCTTGTGTCGCAAACGAACATAAAGTTTTTCATTACATAATTATAGGTTGATGAATGAAAAACGAAGCTCGAGAACAGTCTGCAAATGGTTTCTTATGTGAAACTGAGATTTGCTTTAAAATTAATTGTGCTACAAAGGAACAATAAAAAAGGGAAGCAAAATGCTTCCCTTCAAGTTTCTTTGCCTGTAGTGTATGTTATGACACTGCGTCAGCTAATTCAGCACCAGCTTTGAATTTAACTACCTTTTTAGCAGGAATTGTAATTTCTTTACCAGTTTGTGGGTTTCTACCTGTTCTGGCACCACGTTCAGAGATAGATAATGAGCCAAATCCAACGAGAGCAACTCTGTCACCGCCTTTAAGAGCGTCAGTTGTTGCATCAATAAAAGCGTCTAATGCTTTTTTTGCGTCGGCTTTGCTAAGGCCTGCTTTTTCGGCCATTGCGTCAATTAATTGTGCTTTATTCATAAGGCAAAATTTAAAATAATTAATTAAGTGATTGAAATTAAAGTACTTAGTTATTGTAGTTAATTCTAATTTAAATCTTAGTTTTTTCTGAGATATTGATATCGGTACGTCCAAACATCAGTAAAATCAATACTTTCAGAGTGCTTTAACTAAAGCTTAGCTAAATTCAGAAATTAGTTTTAAAAAACCAAACCCTAAAACCCTTTTTTTTTCAGCACTTCCTGAAAAATTTGACAAAAAACTTTTTGTGGTTTAAAAAATTAATCTACTTTTGCACCGCATCCGGAGAGATGGCAGAGTGGTCGATTGCGGCGGTCTTGAAAACCGTTGTACCGAGAGGTACCGGGGGTTCGAATCCCTCTCTCTCCGCAGAAAAATCCACCGGAATAACTGGTGGATTTTTTATTTGACATAGTGTTAATAACTTTTTGCCTAAGGGCGGTTTCGACAAAGAAAAGGGTTCAAAATTGTATCAATTTTAACCGATATTTTCCCGGATCAGCCGTAGGTAATTTGGAATGAATGATTATATTTGCAGACGCTAAATAAAAGCGTTGTTCTTTAATAAAATACACGGGTGTAGCTCAGTTGGTAGAGCACTGGTCTCCAAAACCAGGTGTCGGGAGTTCGAGTCTCTCCTCCCGTGCAAAAGCGAGGTTGAAAAGCCTCGCTTTTTTTGTTTTAGTATTTCAATGGAACTCTTTTCAGTTCTTCATTCTTTAGTGTAATTTCAAGCCAAAATAACCAAAATGCGTGTCGACGTCTTTATTCCGTGCTTTATCGATCAGTTTTATCCTGATACTGCCTGGAGCTTTGTAAAAGTCCTTGAAAAAGCGGGGTGTGAAGTAAAATACAATCCGGAGCAAACCTGTTGCGGACAGCCTGCTTTTAACAGTGGCTATTGGAATGAAGCCCGCACAGTGGCGCGAAAATTTATTCAGGATTTTGATGAAGCTGAAATAGTGGTGGCTCCGTCCGCATCGTGTACCGGATTTGTTCGCAATTATTATCATAAACTTTTTACGGAAGACAAAGTCAACCTGGAGAAATCAAAGTCGATAAAAAAACGTCTTTTCGAATTCTCTGATTTTATGATTAATCATTTGCAGGTTTCGGAAGTTGGTGCAGTTTTTAATCATAAAGTTACTTTTCACGATTCGTGTGCCGGTTTGCGTGAGTGCGGTATCAAGTCAGAACCGCGGCAGCTTTTGGAAAAAGTAAAAGGACTGGAGTTGGTTGAAATGGAAAACCTGGAGACCTGTTGTGGTTTTGGGGGAACCTTTGCGGCCAAATTTCATCATATTTCTTCGGCAATGACCGAGCAAAAGGTCGAGAATGCTCTAAAAACCGGGGCCGAGTACATTGTTTCTACCGAGGCTTCCTGTTTAATGAACATGGACGCCTACATTCGAAAACAGAATCTTCCCATCAAAACCATTCATCTGGTTGATGTGCTTGCCACTGGCTGGTAAAAACAAACGCTCTTCCCCGCAGATGAACTTGTAAGCGCATTAAGGCTTTTTACGTGAAAAATGATGTGTTAGTCGCAGTAAGGAGTCACAGTTTTCAGTTTTTTGTGAAAACGAAGGAATATGAGGTGTCTTACAATTTAACAATATTGCAATTTCTCAGTTTAACAATAGCTCGCAGCTCACAGCTTACGACTCGAGGCTATTTTTTAAAACATCTGCATTTTGTGCAAACGGGTATAGCGGCCATCCAACTTCAATAGCTCTTCGTGCGTTCCCTGTTCCACTATTTTCCCTTCGTGCAATACACAAATCATATTGGCATTTTTTATGGTTGAAAGCCGGTGTGCGATCACCAGAGAAGTACGGTTCTTCATCAGGTTTTCCAAGGCTTCCTGTACCAGTTTTTCCGATTCGGTATCGAGAGCCGAAGTTGCTTCATCCAGGATTAAAATCGGAGGATTGCGCAGAATGGCACGTGCAATGGATAAACGTTGCTTTTGCCCGCCCGACAGTTTGTCGCCACGGTCGCCGATACGGGTATCGTAGCCATTTTCTGAAGCCATGATAAAATCGTGGGCATTCGCAATTCTGGCAGCTTTTTCAACGGCTTCCTTTGTAGCATTCTCCACGCCAAAAGCAATGTTGTTAAAAATGGTATCGTTGAATAAAATGGGCTCCTGGTTTACGTTTCCGATCAGGTTACGCAACGATTTCAGCTTCAGGTCGCGGATGTCAATTCCGTCAATTTCAATCGTACCTTCCGTTATATCCCAGAACCGCGGAAGGAGATCAACCATAGTGGTTTTTCCACTGCCGGAAGAGCCCACCAATGCAACGGTTTTTCCTTTTTCAACTTCCAGCGAAACATTGGACAAAACCTCTGCTTTGTCGTACGAGAAACTTACATTCTTATAAGCGATTCTATTGTTAAACGATTTAATATCCTGCGCCCCGGGTTTGTCTTTGATGGTTACTTCAGCCGCTAAAACATGATCGATCCGGTGCATCGAGGCCAGTCCTTTTTCAACGCTGTAAAGGGCGGTTGAGAATGCTTTGGCCGGATTGATAATTCCGTAGAAAAATACGAGGTAGCCAATAAACTCAGCGGCAGAAAGCGAAGACTTTCCTTCTCCCAAAATAATACTACCTCCATACCACAACACTACAACAATTACAATGGTTCCTAAAAACTCGCTGGCCGGATGTGCCAGGTTGCGACGCCACATCAGGCGATTCATGATTGAGCGGTAATTACCATTTTCGGTCTGGAACCGTCCGATGGCCTTATCTTCGGCATTAAACGATTTGATGATGCGTAATCCCGACAGGTCTTCTTCAATAATGGAAAGAATTTCGCCCAGCTTGTCCTGCCCTTTGGTAGATACGCGTTTCAGGCTGCGACCAATCCGCCCGATGATTATCCCGGTTACGGGCAACATAATAAATACAAACAGCGTGAGCGACCAGCTCATGTAAATCATAACGCTTAAAAAAACGATGATCAGGATTGGGTTTTTAATCATCATCCCCAGTGAATTGGCAATCGAGTTTTCGACTTCCTGCACATCGCTGGTGATGCGCGCCATGATATCGCCTTTCCGTTCATCCGAGAAATAACCCAGCGGAAGGCCAATGATTTTCTTATAGATCAGTGAACGTATATCGTAAACAACGCCGTTACGCAGTGCAATTAATACAAAATCGGCCAGGTAGGTGAAGCCTACTTTTAGCAAAGTAGCAACAATCAGAATAATGCCGATTAATACCAAGGCCCGCTGTTCGCCTTGCTCTGCAATTAACCGGCTCATATAGAAATTAAAATTGTCGGTGATTGAATCCATCGACAGGGTCAGCTCTGTTTTTTCGGTGACGATTTCTTCTGTTCTGAAAAGAATCTTCAAAGCCGGAATAAGCATGGCAAAAGAGAAGGCTCCGAAAACAGCGCCTAAAATATTGTAAATGATATTCATAACGACGTTCCACTTATACGGTGGCACAAATCGTTTCATGAGTTTAAAGAATTCTTTCATATGATAAAGCCAGAAGTTGCAGCTACAAAAATGAGATCTTCTAATTATTGTTTTAAAAACAGAGCAGCGAAAAAGTTCTCACCGCTCCTGTTCTCTTATCTTGATTACCGGGATTAAAAAATACCCGTATAATTCTGCGGTGTTATCGCTTTTAATTCCTCTTTAACTGAATCACTAACGTTCAGTGTGTCAACAAAATTGTGAATGGCTTCTTTGTTGATCACTTCGTTTTTGCGCGTCAGGTCTTTCAGCGCTTCATACGGATTGGGGAAAAACTCGCGACGCAGAATGGTTTGAATGGCTTCAGCCACCACGGCCCAGTTATCTTCCAGGTCTTTCAGAATGGCCGCCTCATTCAGCAGTAATTTATTCAGCCCTTTTATGGTTGATTTAATGGCAATAATGGTGTGTCCAAACGGAACGCCGATAAAACGTGTAACGGTAGAATCGGTAAGGTCGCGCTGCAAGCGTGAAACCGGAAGCTTTTGAGCCAGCTGCTCAAAGCCTGCGTTGGCAATGCCAATGTTACCTTCCGAGTTTTCAAAATCGATCGGGTTTACCTTGTGCGGCATGGTTGACGAACCCACTTCTCCCTTTTTGATTTTTTGTTTGAAGTAGTTCATTGAAACATACGACCAAATGTCGCGATCCAGATCCAAGATAATATTGTTAATGCGCTTCAGTGCATCAAAAATTGCGCTGTGGTTATCGTAGTGCGAAATCTGGGTGGTGTATTGCGAACGGTGCAACCCCAGTTTTTCTTTCAAAAAGCTGTTGGCAAAATCTTCCCAGTTAATGTCTGGATAAGCCACATAATGTGCATTGAAATTACCGGTGGCACCTCCGAATTTTGCATCGATGGCAATGGACTTCAGGTGTACCAGTTGCACCATAATCCGCTCAATAAATACCTTGAATTCTTTTCCGACTTTAGTTGGCGATGCCGGTTGACCGTGGGTTTTAGCCAGCATGGGAATGTCTTTCCAATCGTTTGCCATGGTCAGCAGTTTCTCAATCAACTCCTGTAAAAGCGGGTAGTATTCTTCCTCCAGCGCATCCTGAATAGATTTCGGAATGGAAGTGTTGTTGGCATCCTGTGAGGTAAGTGCAAAGTGGATAAACTCTTTGTATTTACCCAGGTCCAACTTGTCGAATTCTTCTTTAATAAAATATTCAACTGCCTTAACATCGTGGTTGGTAACGCTTTCAATCGATTTAATGCGCTGCGCATCTTCCAGCGAAAAGTTTTTGTATAATTCACGCAGCTGGTCCAGCTTACCGGCAGGAACATCTGCCAGTTGCGGAAGTGGTATTTCACAAAGAGCGATGAAATATTCGATTTCGGTTAATAAGCGGTATTTTATCAGGGCAAACTCACTGAAATATTTGTTTAACCCTTCCACTTTATCTCTGTACCTCCCGTCAACCGGGGAAATTGCTGTTAATGCAGATAATTCCATTTTCTTTTGAATGATTAGGTCGCAAATTTAACAATTTCGGTCAAGTACACATATTGATACCCGAAGGATTTAACATTCTCACTTACTGATCAATCCAATATCCCGGGAATTGGGCTTTCGGAGAAAAGATTCAGGGTACTGTTTAAGGGCCTGTTTTCTATTTTATTAAAGAGTTCATCGCTTCTGAATCGATGATAATTTCTAACTTCGTAAAAAGGATGACGAGCTGTTCGACTTTTGCGGTGTATCTGTTTGAAAGTCAGTGAATGGTTCAACGGCTAAAATATTAGTACAATGATGAAACGTTACGGGCTTTTACTTCTTCTCTTGATTTCGATTGTGGTGTTTGCACAGGAAACCCAGAAAAAATTGGTGTATAAACTGAACATCAAACAGGATATTTCGCCGGGTACGCGGCGGCAGGTGGCGCAGGCGTTTGAGGCTGCCGATTCGCTAAAAGCCGACATCTTTTTGATTCACATGAATACTTACGGAGGAACGGTGGTGGATGCTGATTCCATTCGTACGATGATATTGCAGAGCAAAATTCCGGTGTATGTGTTTATCGACAACAACGCCGCCTCGGCAGGTGCACTAATTTCCATCGCGTGCGACGGTATTTACATGCGGCCGGGTGGAAGCATTGGCGCTGCAACGGTGGTGAACCAAACCGGAGCAGCCATGCCCGACAAATACCAAAGCTACATGCGCTCGACCATGCGTTCCACCGCAGAAGCTCACGGAAAAGACACCGTGATAACGGCTGATAACGATACAATTATCAAGTGGTTTCGCGATCCTAAAATTGCGGAGGCCATGGTAGATGAGCGGATCTTTATCGAAGGTATATCGGATACCGGGAATGTGCTCACCTTTACCCCAATGGAAGCCATGGAGCATGGCTATTGCGAAGGTATTGCCGAAAGCGTTGATGAAGTATTGCACCAGGTGGGAGTGGAAGATTATACGCTGGTGGAATATGAACCGTCGTGGCTCGAGAGAATTATTGGTTTCCTGGTTCATCCGATGGTTTCAGGATTGCTGATCATGGCGATTATCGGGGGGATTTATTTCGAAATGCAAACGCCGGGTATCGGATTTCCGCTGGGGATTGCGGTGCTGGCAGCTATTGTGTACTTTGCGCCGCTTTACCTCGAAGGGTTGGCGGCCAACTGGGAAATTGCTGTGTTTATCGTGGGGGTTATCCTGGTCGCGATCGAGATTTTTGCCTTGCCCGGCTTTGGCGTGGCCGGAGCTCTGGGTGTTTTGCTGATGTTTGCAGGACTTGTACTTAGTTTGATCGACAATATTCATTTTGATTTTGAAGGCGTGGAAATGCGCAGGGTAGGGGTAGCCATTACAACCGTTGTTCTGGGCGTATTTGGCGGATTTATCTTGTCACTTTATCTCGGCCGGAAGATGTTTACAGCCGAGAAAGGGATGTTTAAAAACTTCGCGCTAAACACTGTTCAGCATACCAACGAAGGCTACATCAGTATCGAACCTGCCATGCTGGCATTGACCGGAAAAAGCGGAACGGCGCAGACAGTGCTTCGCCCGGGAGGAAAAGTTGTAATCGATGCCGAGGTTTATGATGCGGTTGCCGAAACTGGTTTTATCGACCGCGGAGAAAAAGTAGTGGTTACGCGGGTAGAGGCCACCCAAATTTATGTGGAGAGGGCGGAGAGCAATTCGTAGAACATACGATGATCCGAAAGTGCATCTGTGTCAAAAAACTGATAAAAATTCCAATAATTATATAACATTCAGGACTGGCATTCTCTGTTATTTTGCACTGCGTCAAACAACGTAACCTTTGCGTTGTTTTAATCAGTGTTATGATGGATTACATTGCAAAATACTTTACTGAATTGTGGTTTCTGGTGCTGGAAATGGCTCCCTGGTTATTGCTGGGCTTGATCTTTGCCGGTTTATTAAAGGTTTATTTTCCGCAGAAACACATCGATAAATACCTGGGGAAACGAAATTTCAAATCGGCCTTGAATGCTTCCTTGCTCGGAATTCCGATGCCGCTGTGTTCGTGTGGTGTTATCCCCACCGGAATATCGTTTTACAAAGACGGAGCGTCGAAAGGGGCTACCAATTCATTCCTGATTTCGACGCCTCAAACCGGGGTCGATTCCATTTTTGCCACTTACTCCATGCTGGGCTGGCCGTTTGCGGTTTTAAGGCCTTTGGTAGCTTTTGTAACCGGTGTGGTGGGCGGTGTGCTTACCAATGTTTTTGTAAAGGAAAAACCAAAACCACAGGTGGCTGCGTCGCCGTTTGCTTCCTTCAAAATAGATACACAGGCGGTAAGTGGCGCAGAAAGCTGTAACGATGCGTCGTGCGGTTGTCACGATGAAAAAGAAGAGGATCATCGTCCATCGCTGGTGCGCGCTGCTGATTATGCCTTTGTTGAGCTGTTGCAGGATATTGCCAAGTGGCTGGTGATCGGTTTTATGCTGGCGGCACTGATTTCGGTACTGCTTCCCAATGATTTCTTCACGCGTTTTCAAGGGTGGGGAATCGTTGAAATATTGCTGATTCTGGCTGCGTCGGTGCCTATTTATATTTGTGCTACCGGCTCTATTCCGGTTGCCGCGGTGTTGTTGATGAAAGGTGTTTCGCCGGGTGCTGCCCTGGTGTTTCTGATGGCCGGACCTGCCACCAACGTGGCTACCATGACGGTGTTGGGGAAAACAATGGGGAAACGATCGCTGGCGGTTTACCTGGGAACGATTATCGGGGGCGCCATCGTATTCGGATTGCTGACCAACTGGCTGATCCCGGCCGACCTGATTTTAAGCAAAGTAATGCACATTCACGGCGATGGCAGTGAGCATTCCATGTTGCCACACTGGCTCGAGTTGGCTTCCGCCCTCCTTTTGACAGGCTCGATAATCGGCGGTTATTTTTACCAGAAATTCAGAAAAAAACAAGGCATGAAAGCGATGGAAGGCGTAACCATTAACGTGGAAGGAATGACCTGTTCGCATTGCGAAGCCAGCGTAAAAAGAAACCTGGAATCCATCAAGGGAATCAAATCGGTGATGGCGGATAACAGTCATAACACCGTGAAGATTTTTGGTTCCGGTTACAAAATGGACAAAGTAAAGGAAACCATCGAGCAGCTGGGGTATAGATTTATTGGTTAATTTTGTTGGGAAATCATTCCTGGCAGTACCATGAAAATATATTTGATACCTGTATTTTTCTGCTTGTTCCTGGTCGCTTGCTCATCGGGTAAGAAGGCCGATCCAAAAGAAGCATCCAAAGATTATCCCCAGGAAATTCCAGAAGGAAGCACTTCCCTGTTCGATGGTAAAACACTCGAAGGGTGGGAGGTAAGCAACTTCGGCACACAAGGCCCCGTAAGGGTTTCTGAGGGGAAGATCGTGATCAATATGGGGGACGGATGCAGTGGAATCAACTGGTTAAATGATTTTCCGGTAATGAACTACGAGCTGGAACTGGAGGCGAGAAAAACTTTGGGGAACGATTTCTTTTGCGGATTAACTTTCCCGGTTAACAAGCAGTTTTGTTCGTTGATTGTTGGCGGCTGGGGAGGTCCGGTTGTCGGGCTGAGTACGGTCGATGGTGCTGATGCGTCGGACAATGAAACCAAGGTATTGCAAAAATTTGAACCCAACATCTGGTACAAGATCAACCTGCAGGTGAACGATTCAACCATTGTCGCCCAAATTGATGGTAAAACGGTTGTGGACTTTTTCTATCCCGGGCACGAACTGGGCATCCGGCCCGAAGTTTCGCTTTCCCGCCCGTTGGGAATCTGTACCTGGATGACAACTGCTGAAATTCGAAACGTCTGGTTTAAAGTACTTCCCGTGGAATAGAGATCTTTGTATACTTTTTTTATTCTTTATTTCCCGCTTTTCCAGAGTTTGGCAGGAATCGGCGCGAGCGGGAGTTTTTATTTTTCAATGTACAATTCGCTTACTTTTTTTAGGTCGGTTGTTTTGTTTACCTCATAAAAATAATCCAGTTGCCATTTTTGAGTTTTCTCCGCTTGTTTATTCAGCGTTTTGTCCCACGATGGATAAACTCTAAATCCTCTTTTTCCGTCTTTTTTCTCAGAGCTTATAAAACCTTTGTTGATTAATTCTGATTTCGGAAATACAAATTGTCCAAAACGGTCTCTTGATCTTGCGTTAATTACGTAGAAATCAAATTGGTCGTTTTCAGAATAGGGTTCCGTTTCTCCGCTTTGATTTCGTTTCCAAAATGTCACAAACTGGCCCACTTTTTTGGGTGTTATTTTCGAACTTCTGGAAATAATCTTCATCCCGTTCAGTTCAAATTGACAAGCATCATATTCAGTTCCTTCAAGTTCATTGTTCACATTGGAAATGCCGAATGATAGTTTGTCGTATATATTGATTTTAACTGCTACAAGATTTTTATTCAGCGTTTCAATTTCAATCATTTGTATTCATTGTCTCTTCTGTTCATTGATTTTCCGCTTGCTTTTTTACCGTTACATACAACGGTAGCAGTATGCAGCGTGGCTTGTGTTGCGCCTGCGGCAAGCCATCATGTATGATCGCATGTTATAGGCTGGTTATTTCTTTTATTATTAATTTCAATACTTCAAGATCCCGTAAGAAATCTTCGTTTGATTCTGATATTCCTGAATGTTTGTATACTATTTCCAAAGTATTATTCTTTGTTTCTATGTGAAAATGAGATTTTGATGAAGTTAGAACTTTAATTATATTTTCATTCGTTTCTATTAATTGTCTCAGTCTTATATGATTTGTCTTTAATGAAAACTTTTTATCAATTTTTTCATTCCCTGAGTTCGTTTTATTAAGACCAAATATTTTCTCTATTAAATCCCTTTCCCATATTCTGAGAAATATTTTCTGTCTTGTTACACGCGATAATATATAAGTCAAGGGTGTTGGTTGGTCATTACTGCCTGGATTAATGTATACTGTTTGCTCAATTTTTAAATCAAAATCTTCAATCTTGCCTGATATAGAATAAACATAAATAGGGCCATTCACATTAGCCCGAATGTTTTCTTTAAATTTAAATTCTCCATTTATAATTTTAGAGAATTCCTCCCATGTCTTTTTTAAGGATTCTGGCTTAATTGTATAAAAAAATGAATCTTTTATGTTCATGTTATGCTTTATAATTTGCTTGCCTATAACGGTTGGTACATGATGTCGGGGCGGATTTCGGAGAGCGTTCCTGTCCGCCAGCTGGCGGACACGGAACTGCGAAACGATCCCGAAGCCTCGGGACGCAGTTGGCGTACCACTGAACCCGCCCTGCAATATGTAATGTGTTACCCTCAGGTTTAATTTATTTTTTCGTATCTCAAATCAAAGTTTTTAGTCAAGAAATCAATTGCTTTTTCAACATTTGCTTTCTTCTTCAATTCCATAATTACATCACGTTTGGTATAACTATCATTCAAAATGTATAGGTTGTAACTATAATATTCTGTACCTGAATCAGGTTTAACATCACTAATCCATGCAAGTTTCTGATACTTTCTTGATTTCAAGGCAACAATTTTTGAAGCTTTTGAAATATCAATTTTCTGTTTCAATATTAGTCTACTCCAGAAGAAATAACCTTTCCATAAATCTGTCTTAATTTTTGTTAATCCAACTTTTAAAAAAGTAATTGAAATAAAAATTAGAAATAAGATGAAAAGAATAACTAATAAAAAAAATTCCTTTGCATTGATGTTCCCTGTTATTATAAAAATGAATGCAATTACAATTGGCATTCCAATACATAGAGCAAGAATGTTCTTTTGATGAAATGAGAAATTGTATTCAAGGATAACTTTTTTCATTAATTGCTAATTTGTAAATATTATTTTGGTTTCACAATCAGTTAATTGTCTGTTGTTTTTGAAATCTGTTATTAAAAAATAGTTCTTTGTTTTCTTGTCAAATGTTTCAAGGATTAAAGAGTCATTTTTAAATTTGTACTCACCGAGATTTTCAAAAATGATTTTTCCTTGTTCTCCATATTTAATAAATGTGTAAAGTCCATTCGTAAGCGAAATTTCACTTAATCCAATATTTTCATTTGTATGAAACTTTTCTTCATCGGAATTTTGGTAATCGTTATAAAAGGCTTCCACTTTACATTTTTTAGGGTTTTGAAGTGAGTACTTAATTTTTACTCGATTTCCGATATTTTGCCTTCCATATTTTTCCCCAACTGTGGTGAAGTTAAAGTAAACACTGTCATTTACAGAATAAACAAATTTTAATCTCTGATAACTTCCTCCCCATCGGACTCCCCATTTATGATATGTGTTTACAATTTTACCAGTCGTAATATCAGTCTTTCCGAAAATGAATTTAGGCAATTCAAATCCATTCCAAGCAACATAAACGAATGCTGCTAAAAATATTAAACCAAATATCCATGAATTACTTCTGCTCATTTCAAAATTGTGGGTAACGTATATGTATACCACACAGTGCTATACATTTTATCAGTTGCTGTTGATTTAAATCGTTGATTTCGTTGGGTTTGCTCCTGGGAAACCATGTGTATTTGTGTTTTGTATTGGCAAGCGGAGTTTTCAATGTATTGGGTAATGATTAATTTTTGTTTTCTAAAATAAACATAATTTCTGATCCTTGTTGGTTGAGCATTAAAAAGATTTTGAGGGCAGTACGCAGTTTGGGGTAGGGAGGAAGCACCAAAAGCTGCCGGAATGATTTTTCACTTCATTGTCGCTGGACAAAGACTCGCCAATCAGTTTTTTACTTCATTGTCCCAGACAAAAGGCTGACGAAAAACTTTTTCACTTCATTGTCCCGGACAAAAGGCTGACGAAAAACTTTTTCGCTTCATTGTCGCGGACAAAAGGCTGTCAAAACATTTTTTCACATCATTGTCCCGGACAAAACGTTGTCAAAACACTTTTTTGCTTCATTGTCCCGGACAAAAGGCTGTCAAAACATTTTTTCACTTCATTGTCCCGGACAAAAGGTTGCCAAAATACTTTTTCACTTCATTGTCGCTGGACAAAAGCCCGCCAGACAATTTTTTAGTCCATTTTCCGGGAAAATAAGCTGACCAATCAGTTTTTCATCACGTGGTGAGTCACTATTGGCAGGAAAATCAATTTTTTGCCCCGTGGTAAGTCACCAAGCCTTGTCCGACGATTTTTTCAGGACGTGGTGATTCACCACTGGCTTTCGGGAACCGCAGTGCAAGCTATGAGCTATGAGCCACGAGTCACTGGTCATAGCTTGTTTGTCATTTGCAATTTAAAATTCAATCTCATCAATCCTTCAACCTCAATGCGAGAATGCAGAAATGCTTTAATGCATGAATAAGCTGCATGCTATTCGCTGCGAGTCATTGGTCATTTGTCAGTGGTTGACCTTTCCTAAATACTGCAAACTGAGACTGGAAACTGCGACTGAATAATGCCCTTCAGTCCATCAATCCCTACAACTAAGACTGCACACCGATTGCAAATCGGCGCGAGCGGGTTGTGTAAAAGGGTAGCTGAACCAAAGAGAAACTGCCTATTTCTTTTTTCTGCGTTTGGGTGGAGGTGCGTTGGCTTCGCGCATCAGCCGTTTCCAGTTGTAATCGGTGTCGGCCGTAAAGTCCAGCGTTTCCTGGTAGTCTCCTTTGTCGATTTCAAGAACGGTGATTTCTTTTTCCAGGAAGCCTTCGATTTCTTCCAGGATCTCTTTCTCCTCGTTGCTGCAAAACGAAACCGCCTGTCCTTTGTTTTTCCCCCGTCCGGTACGCCCAACGCGGTGCACGTAATTTTCAGGAACTTCGGGGAGGTCGTAATTCACCACAAAATCCACATTCGGAATATCGATACCCCGCGCACTCACATCGGTGGCAATCAGCAAACGAGAAGCACCCGACTTAAAGTTGCTCATGGTTGCATTTCGCTCTTTTTGATCTTTGTCGCTGTGGATGGTTTCGGATTGGATCTTTACGCGTTCCATCGCCTTTTTCACTCTTTCGGCGCGCACTTTGGTTCGCACAAAAACCAGGATCTTTGCCTCCGGGTTTTCATTTACCAGTCTTTCGAGAAAGGCCCTTTTATCGTCCATTTCAATATAGGCAACTTTGTGGTCGATGTTTTTGGCTACCGGGTTTTTGGGCGAAATCTGTATGCGTATGGCGTTATTGACCAGCGAATAGGCCAGCTTTTTAATCTTCGGATTAATGGTGGCTGAGAAAAACAGTGTTTGCCGTTTTTTGGGCAGAAAGCGGATCAGGTCGTTGATGTCTTTGATAAAGCCCAGATCGAGCATGTGATCGGCTTCGTCAAGGATTAGGATTTCTACATCCTGCAATTTCAGATGCCCCTGGCTCACCAGGTCAAAAAGCCGGCCGGGCGTGGCTACCACTACATCAACACCTTTTTGTATTTGACTGATTTGCGGATCTTGCTCCACACCGCCAATAAGCGCCATGGTTTTTATGTTCATGTTTTCAGCCAGGCCGGTAAAAACAGAACAAATCTGCTCGGCCAGTTCGTGGGTTGGAGCCATCACCAGGCATTTTACTCCCTGCCTGTTTTTACTTTGTTGCAGTTTATGAAGCACCGGAATTACAAAAGCAGCGGTTTTCCCGGTGCCGGTTTGTGCAATGGCCAGCACATCTTCGCCCTTTAAAATAGGCGGAATGGCTTTGTACTGAATGTCAGTGGGGCGGCGCAATCCCTGCTTTTCCAGGTTTTGCTTAATGGGCTGTGCTATTGAATAATCCTCGAACTTCATGATCTGATTTTGCGACAAAGGTAGTTGAATCGTTTGTTCAAAAGCAAGGCTCCATCAATATTCTGACGATTTGGCGATTGTTTTACAAAGTAGCCCAAATCCGGGCCAGCGAAAACCCGGGTGCTTTTATGTCTAGATCAAGAAAATAGCCAAAGGGAGTTTGTGCGGTTGTAAAGTCAGCGTTTTGAAGGCGTTTTTCTGCCTGGTCAAACAACTCTTTGGTAAATTCGATCGATGCTTTCGACTCGGAAAGATGCGCAAACGAATGAAGGATGACGCTTTTGCAGTTGTTTTTACGGGCGGTCCACTTCAGGTGGTTCACCAGCTTTTTTTCGCGGCTTGCCACGTCCTTTTCTTCGTCCGCTTCTTCCACCTGTATAAACGCCAGAATGGAGTCAGTAAATGCTGCTCCATCTGTTATTTCTTCGGCTGTCTCCAGATTTTTTGTCCGGGGTGTGTACGAAAAGTGGTCGACATACATAACCAGTACCTTCATCCTGTTTTTCAGCTAAAGATAGAGGAAATGTAATAAAGCGGGTTATTCTTCCACGGCTTTGACCAGCAGTTCTTCGCTTAAGCGGGTAGTCCAGTCACAAAGTGCGACAATTTGCTCGTCCGAAAGCTTGGCTTTGGGGTGCATCAAAAGATACGATTTGAGCGGCATTTTCCGGTGTTCACTTTCCTGGCACATTTCCTCCAGTTTGGTGATCTGCGAAAAAACATCCATGTTTCCCCATTCCGAGAAATTCAATTCTTTTTTCCCCTCCCGAATGTGATTGGCCACCATCCACGAAACAGGTGAAACTGAGTGGTACCAATGGTAGTTGGTATTGTTTGAATGGCAATCGAAACAAGAGTTTTTGAGAATTCCTGCCACATTCTCAGGAACAGAATGAAGCGTCAGAATATGGTTTTCCGACGCTTCACTGGTATTTTTTTCCGGTTGAAAAAACTGTGCGGCAACCAATGCCACCACGATCAGCAGAAAAAATATCCGAAGTATTTTTCGCATGTTACTTTGCTTTTACCAATGCTTTTGTTTCTTTTTTGGCCCAACTCAGCAGCACTTTCTTTTCGGTTTCCGATAATGCTTTGTCGGGGTATTTTTCCAAAAACTTTTTTGGCGGCATTTCGTTCTTTTCAAGGGTCTCTGAAATTTCTTTGTAGGTGCTGATCATTTTTACTTTGCTCAGCGTGTCCAGTTTTTTGAAGTCGAGTTCCTTCTTGGCATCTTCGTTTCTGGAATCGGTGTTGTGGCAACCGATGCAGGATTTATCGACGATTGCTTTTACTTCGTCGGGCATGGGGCCAAAAGGTTGGACCGGGTTTTTTTCGGTTTCGCCGGCAAACAGCGACAAACTAAACAGGGCCACAAACAAAAGAGAGAGGCTGGTTTTTGTTCTCATAAATGTAATTTTAAGTTTAATTTACAGTTTGATTACTATAACACAAGTTAGCTTGCTTTTGTTGAAAAACAGAAGAAGCTGATTACCACGAGAGTTTTTTATGTATTTTTCGGTCGAAATTAAATCTTTGCGGATGTTGAGAAGTGCCATTTTCCTTGCCGGAATAATAACCTTCCTGTTTTTTAATACACGTTTTGCTGCTGCCCAGGTTTCTGAAGGCGGCTATCCTTTGCAGGTCATTTCAACCAAAAGTGCGGTTGCCCGAGCGGTGGAAATGCCGGCCGTTAAGCAAAGCGTCATTGATTCGATAATGGAAGAGAACTTGTCAGATAAAGGAGAGCTAAAGAGCTTGCAGTTTGCTTATGGTTTTCATGTGCAGCTGAGTCCAGACAACTCCGGCGACTGGTATCCGACAAATGCAGGTAACAATGTGTGGAAGCTTACGGTTAAATCGGAAGGTGCCCAATCGTTGTTTCTTATTTTTGATAATTTTCAGCTTCCGGATGGCGCCCGGTTGTTTTTGTACAACGAAAAGGAAGAGCACTACCTGGGAGCCTACACTTCCCGAAACAATAAAACATCGCGGAAATTTGCGGTTTCTCCGGTGGCCGGCGACGAAGTCACCATTCAATACGAAGTGCCGCAAAAATTGGGGAAGCCCAATAGTTTTGAGCTTGTACGGGTAAACCATGATTTTCTTGGGATCATCAAATCCGACCGTCGCCCGACAGGGACGGTGGCCGGTAGTTGTAACATTGATGTGAACTGCTCAATTGCTGACAGGTATGCTGAAATAAAGAATGCGGTTTGCCGGCTGATTGTGCCTACCGAAGACGGTGCAGAGGTTTGCAGCGGTACGCTTGTTAATAACACGGCAGAAGACGGAAAACCTTACATTTTGTCGGCGGGCCATTGCTACGATAAATGGGAGTTTGCCGAAACAGCCGTCTATACCTTCAATTATGAAAGTCCTTACTGTGCACCGCTCGACGGTGATCCGGGAAATTCGATCTCGGGTGCGGAAATGAAGGCGCAACATGACAGCCTGGATTTTGCCTTGGTTGAAATGTCGTTGATTCCTCCGCCAACATACCGGCCTTATTATGCGGGGTGGAGTCATTCCAGTATTTTGCCCGACTCGAGCGTGAGTATTCATCATCCGCAGGGAGACGTTAAAAAAATTGCGATTGATAATGATGCGCCAACCAAATCAAATTTCAGAAGCGAATACACTCCGAATGCTTTTTTGAAAATTTCAAAATGGGAGGAAGGAGTAACCGAAAACGGTTCTTCGGGTGGTGGTCTTTTCAATACAAAAGGCCAGCTTATCGGAACCTTAACCGGAGGGCAGGCAGTGTGCAGTACTCCGATAAACGATTATTTTGCAAACTTTGCTGTTTACTGGGACTATCGTTCGGATACTACCAAACAGGTGAAATACTGGCTCGACCCGCTGAATAAGAACGTTTCCACATTGGATGGGAAGCAGTTTAACTCGGGAGAAAATCTTTGCGGGGCTTTTACCAACCTGAATGACAATGACGAACATGCGAATATTAGAATTACTTCGGGAGGTAGCTTTGCCGGATACTGGGGAGGAACCAACAGTGTTGGAATCACCGAAATCGTAGAACAATTTACAGTTTCCGGTAGCGAAACCGTCAAGGGAGTTTCGCTGGGAGTCGGAAAAATTGTCAAAAAAGCAGGAGCAACCAGCTCAATTACGGTAAAGGTGTATGAGGGAACCGATGCTCCCAAAAATGTTCTCTACAGTAAAAATGTAAACATCCTAAGCCTGGCAAAAGATGCGATGAATTACATTCCTTTTGATACGGATGTGGAGCCGGTGGGAACTTTCTTTGTTGGTTTTGATATCAGCAATGTACAGGCACAGGATACATTTGTTCTGTATCAATCGCTGCGGAATTCGGGCGAAGAAAACAACTTTTTCTACAAACGAACCGGCGACTGGTACAACTTCGAAAGCAACGACCAGGGCGCAATTACCAGTGTGATGGAGCTGATCGCCTGTAATTTCGACCAGTTGACTGACACGCCCATTGTAAAAGTCCCTGCAGCTGTGTGGCTGTATCCAAACCCGGTAAATTCGGTGCTTAATGTTGTTTCTGATCAGGAAATAGTGATTGAAACCGTGGCCGTTTATAATGTGCTGGGACAGGAAATAAATGTGCCGCTAATAAGTGTGGGGGAGAAGAATGTGCAGATCGACCTGTCGGGAAACACTCCCGGAACATATATCATCCGTTTTAATTACAACGACTCGTTTGTTACCCGGAAATTCTCGGTGATGTCTAAATAGGAGAATCTACTTTTCTTTTGTTTGCGTTTTATTGGTGTTGGCAGAGCCAGTTTTCTTTTTTACTTGCGGTTCATCGGGCGGAATAACCGTTGATTGGTTACCATTACGAAAGGCAGAGTAATGTGGCGACATAATTTCAACACCTGCCTTGTTGAATTCATCCACAATACTTTTATGCAATTCGGAATAAAACAGCATCATTTTACCGGGCTGTTTGGTATAGACGTTCAACTCGTATTCAATATAAAAATCATTCAAATTCTTTTGCAGGACAAAAGGCTTAAATTCGCGGGTAAGGTTCGGAGTGTTTTTGGCCGCTTTCAGCAATAATTCGGTCACCACTCTGTAAGGCACATCGTAACCAATGGTAACGGTTGTATGCAGAATGATTCCCATTTGGCTTGCATTCTTAGAGTAGTTCCATAGGTGCGTATTAATTATGGTTGAATTAGGTATCGTGATGTCTTCGTTTTTGAGTGTTTTTACCCTTGTTACCAGAAGGTTTTTTTCAACTACATCTCCAATGGTTTCGCCAATTTTTACGCGGTCGCCCAGCTGAAACGGTCGCATATATGTAATCACAATTCCGGCAACAATGTTCGCAATAGCAGAAGTAGAGCCTAGTGAGAACAAGATACCCAAAAAGATGGAAACTCCTTTGAAAGCTTCCGACTGTGACCCCGGAATGTAAGGCCACATAAAAACGAGCGTGAAAGCAAGAACAAGAACCCGTACAATATTATAAGTTGGCTTTGCCCAGTCTTCGTGAAACCCTTTGATTTTTAGTTTTCCGGATGACAACTCTGAGGAAACAAAAGAAACGACCCTCAATAAGTACTTGGAAACAAAGAAAATGAGAATAATATAGATGAGCTTCTCACTGATGAACAACCATAAGCTATTAAATATCTGTTTGATGGGGATGGATATAAAGGCATAAAAATCACTGACAAGGCCTTTGGTCCAAGGCAGAAAGCCAAACAACAAAGGCAGGTACAAAAACAGGATTAAGCCCCAAATGGCCACTTTTAATATTTTGAGCAGAAAGGAAACAAAGTATTCCGGTCCCCGCGGTGTCAGATATCTTAAATAAGAGGTTACGCGTGCATTGATTAGTTTCTGGTAATGCAACACTTTGTTATCGATCCATTTAAATAAGCGATTAACCAAATACAGAATAACATACAGCCCCAAAAAGGTGAGTAGAGTATATAAAACATGTGTAATCCAATACCATGCACTTCGGCTTCGTAAATCCTCCTTAAATGCACTTTGCAAGGCCTGCTGGTAAACTCTGATCAACTCATGCCTGGTTTGGTGTGCAAGCGCCGCATCTTCGTCACTTATACTTAAAATGGGAGTGTCTTTGTAAGTCAACATTGCGTAAAGCCCCACATCAATTGCCTGAAAAGAATCGGTCAATGCAAGGTTTTCCTTGTGTAATTGCTTCAGTCGTTTGTTTATTAATGCGGCACGTTCTATCGGAGAGGTAGGTCCAAGATTGGCTTTCAACACAAAAAGAGTATCATCGTTAAAGATTACATACCCGTAATCTTTCTGACTAACGGCAACATTAATTTTTTGTGTGGAAGATGGATTGTCCTGGGCAGTTAACTGCAAACTAAAAAAAAGAGCCAGGAAAATTAGATGGATCTTTTGCAACATAAGCAGCGTTTTTCTACTAAGTTACAAAAGGAAAGGATGAAATAACACAGCCAAAGTTTTAAATTTTTGCTTTTTGCCCCTTAAAAAGCCATGGTAAATTCGGTTTTTAAGATTGGTGGAAAAGTGATTTCCAACGAAACGACTTCGTTTTTGGAGGTGTCAATTGTCACGTTTTAAAAACTGACCTCGGTGATGCACATTGGATTCTTAAATGCATCAGAAAGAATGTGGTTTGTCAATAAATGAATAAATACTCAATTCAAGGTGTCGGCCATTAATTGCTTTAACTGCTCGATATCAAGTTTCTTGGCAATAATCTTTTTATCGTGATCGAGAATATACACTCCGGGTGTTTTTCTTGCATCGTATAAAACTTTGAAGCGGGAGGTGTGATACTCGTCCCATACATTGATCCAATCGAACATATTGTGTTCAACCAAAAATTCGGACCATTCTTCGCGTTTGTCCATCGAATAAATGGCAAACACTTCCAGGCCCTTATCTTTGTTTGGCAGGAAAACCTCGTTGTACAACTGCGGAACAAACACTTTGCAATGGCCGCAATGGGGCTCATAGATCACCAAGACAGTTATTTTGGCTTCAACCTGGTGAAGGTTGATGTATTCTCCTTCGTAGCTTTCGAGGGTGAGATCGGGCGCTGTTTTCCCAAGCAGGTTATTTTTCATGAATAACACATTTTCTCTTACTTTTTCGATGGTAGATTCTGAGGCCCAGAACGCTTTCCCGTTGAGGTAGTAATCGTTGGCCAGATCCACAAACAAAGCATCCATGCCAAGAATATTGCTGTTGATGGCAGAATTCAGAAAATACGAAGCGGCATACTGGAAAATGCGCGGATTGGGTTCAACCTGGTCCAGGAAACGGTAAACATAGGGCTTTACAGAATCGTAGGTGGGGTATAGAACCTTGGTAAACCATGTTTCGAGTTTGGGCTTGTAAAACGGAGTAAGAAGCATCCGCTCATCGGTATAGTCAAAATTATCCCAGTAATGCTCTAATTGATAGCGAAACTGCGCCAGTAACAGCAAGGAATCGTTTTGCTGAATATCAAGCGGTAAGGTAGACGTGTCGAGCCGGGGAACCTCGTTGGCAACCAGGAATTTGTAAAGAAATGAACCGGGAAGTTGTTGGTTGATTTTTTTCCAATAGTCCTTCATTTCCGTGTTTAAACCCTGTAATTCGTTTTGAATTTCCTTTTTCTCACTTTCTCCGGCTTTTTTATAGCTCTCTTTTAGTTGACTGCTTTTGGTTTTCAGGCTTTCTAAAAAGACCAAATAATCCACAAAGGCTTCTGCCTCCTCCGAGCCTTTTATTTTCATTTCGGCAGAAGTGATGCCTGCATTGTACAGGTGAAATTGCTGATCGGCTCCCAGTAGAAAATCAAAATGATGCTGTTCGTCGATCAGTATTTTATAAAGTCCTTGCGTCAGTATGGAGTCGCCTGCGAATACGCCGTAGCCTTTGTTGTCGAGTAGGGTGGTGTCGGCAGCGTACAGTTTGTCGAGATAATGGTAAGCCAGCCTGACTTGTTTTCCTGCTTCATTGGGTAATTCAACTTCAATCCTGTATTCCTGTGCCAGTAAAATCTTTACAGGAACGAGTAGCAGTAGGGCGATTAAATATCTGCTCATTCGTTGGTGATTGTTTTAATCAGTTCAGCACTGTTGTACTCATTGGTAAATTTCTGGAGTTTACGAACGCGTTGCTCAACCATTTCTGCTGTGAATTCCTGGTTGGCAAGGTCACGTATGGCGTTTTTAAACTCACTGGCGGTATAGGCAATCTCACACGAATCGGCGAGCGCGGTGTGTTTTACCATTGTGTTGTTGGCCAGCACAAACCTAGACGAAAATAGTGATATCAGTAGCTTGAGCTTTAGCCCTGTGTCCTGGAAGGTGGGCAATACACAGCCCTGTGCATTCTTTAGCAGTTCGTACATTTTTTCCTCCGACGGATTGGCAATCAACTCCACGTTTTCGAGTTTGTTGGCCCTGTTTTCAATGTCCTTTTCCGGATTCTTTCCGGCAATGATCAGTTTCGTGTCGAGGTGGTTAAAAACTTCGTACAACAGGAACCGGACAGCTTTCTGATTTTCCTCTACCGACAGGTTCCCGTGGTACAGAAAGTACGATCCTTTTCCCGGTTCCACGGTGATGTTATCAAAGGGGTGAAAGGCCGGTATGCACAGCGTTTTTCCGTATTTATTTTCGAAATACCTTTGATCGTCGAATATAATGCTGATGATTTGTGACGCGTGTTTCAGCACCCGCTCGTATCGTTTTAGTTTACGGCTTTCCATTCCGTAATAAATTCGCCTGAAAAAATCGACGGATGCATCGTGCAGGCCTTTGTAATAGTCGTGTTCGATGTTGTGCATACGCACAATTTTACGTCGTTCCCTCAGCTTTCGGGCGTTTAAATAGTAGCACGAATGCAGGCCTTCGAATAAAATCGGGTAATCGTTGGCAGAGAGGTTTTTTAACAGCTGCTTATTCTTTCGGGTTATCACAATGTACGGAAGCCGCGAAAAAAGAAAACGGATGCCTTTTTGCCTTTTGTAGTAAATTACTTTTTGACAGTACTTCTCCAGTTCAGGTTGTTCACTTTTGTTGTACTTAAAACAGTGGAGAATGATTTGAACACCATTCGCATGAAGCGCTTTTAACTTGTAAAAAATGTCGATGCTGCCCCCGTAATCAGCCGGATATGGAATATCGAACGCAACAATATTGATACTAATTTCTGCCATCGCGACACAAATGTAATCAAACAAAGATGTATTCCAAAAATACAACGGGAACGGGGATTTTTATCCTAAAACGGAAAGTTTTCGGTAAAAGAAAACCGCCGGTATTGGCCGGCGGTTTATTAACCTAATAACATATCTATGAGATAGTGCAAAAAAGAAACTAAGTTGGTTTCCCTGTTTTTTGCAGGATTAATCTTTTTTAGTGTCACCTTCCCGCTGATCGCGGTATTTCCGGAACATATACATTCTGAATTCGCCCTCGGCTTTATACATCTTCAAAACTTTTTGCGGAGGAAGAATTTTCAGAAATTGCTCATTGTATTTTGTGGCAAGTGTTCCTTCTTCGTCCATTTTCTGGGCAAATTCGCGGGTAAGTTTTATGATTTCTTTATCGGACATGGTTTCAGCAGCATCGCGCACTTGTTTTTCAAGCTCGCGGCGAGCCATTTGTGCATCCATTCTTTCTTTCTCCATTTTGTTGTAGACAGGCCAAAAGCTCTGGGCTTCTTCCGGTGTCAGATCGAGTTTGTCTGTTAAAAAAGAGACTTTCTCGGCCCTGAATTTTTCCCACCTGTCCGATTTGTCGTGTTGGGCAAGCACCACAACCGACTGCACAAGAAACAGGAGGGTAAGGCTTACGATATATAGCGTCTTATTTATCATACTATTTATTTGTTAGATTTTCATAAAGTTCATAGTCACTGAAATTGGCACTTACATAAAGAGCCAGTTCATCGTTCGTAAATTCATCTTCCGACTCGGTATCATTCAGTAAGGCAACAAACGATTCTTCATCAATTTTTTCAATGATATTCAGGAAACCGGCATCGCTTGTATCGCTTGTCTGCGCCACCTGGTTTATTTCTTTGGGCATAAATAAGCGTAAGGGAACGTATACCAGCATAACCACCACGGCAAAACTTGCAGCCAGTCCCAAGGCTGGTTTTAGCAGCTGAAAGATTCGTGATTTTTGGGGAGCGGAGGATTGTGCTTCTGCTGCCATCCTGGTATGAAGACGGGCAGAAAAATCATCGAAATACTGATCGGGAGTTCCAAACGGATTCTCCTTTTTTATTTCTGACAATTTTGGCGCGTTATTTCTCATTTCATCCATCATCCCTCATTTGTTATATTGACTGTCCATTTTTAAAAAGGTTTAACACGGTCGTTTAATCATTGTTCTTTAAAAATTCCTCTACTTTTTTTACGGCATGGTGGTACGATGCTTTTAGCGCACCCACCGAAGTGTCCAAGATTTCGGCCATGTCATCGTATTTCATTTCATCAAAATATTTCATGTTAAAAACCAATCGTTGTTTTTCAGGAAGGCGTACGATTGCTTCCTGCAGTTTTAGCTGAATTTTATCCCCTTCGAAATAAGGATCTGATGCCAGGTTTTCAAGCAGGTACTCGCTTTCTTCGTTTAGCGGTAACAGGCTTTTCCTTTTTTTTGAATTAAGAAATGTAATTGATTCGTTGGTGGCGATCCGGTAAAGCCAGGTAAACAAACTGGATTCTTCCCTGAATGTGTCGATGTTGCGCCACACTTTCATAAAGGTATTTTGCAGCACATCGTCGGCATCGTCATGGTTTAAAACTATCTTCCTGATATGCCAGTACAGGCGTTCCTGGTATGTCTTCACCAGCATATGAAAAGCAAGATTCCTCTTGTTTTCGTCTTTCAGGTCTGCGATAATATGTTGATCGTTATCCGGCATAATACAACTTCCACTATGACACGGTTTGCCGGGGAAGGTTTAATGATTTAAATACTAAAATTAAGTCCTTCCTCCCTGAGCTGGTGGTAAATTTCCAGATCGAAGGAATAAAGCTTGGCGGCACGGTGGGCAACATTGGTTTGTTTTTCGCCGGTGTCGACCAGTAAACCCATGTTTTGTATTTTTTTTCTGAAATTCCGGGTGTCCAGTTTTTTATCCAGAATTACCTCGTAAAGCGTCTGTAATTCCGTCAGGGTAAATTTATCGGGCAACATATGAAACCCAACCGGGTGGTATTTTACTTCTTCGCGAAGTGTTTTTAGCGCTTTCAGTATAATTTCCTTAACGTCGAAGATTACTTCGGGTAGCTGGTCAATATCGAACCATCTCACGGCTTTTGCAATGGGAGATAGCTCAAGGTCGTGGTATTCAGGATTGATAAGCGCATAATAGGCAACGGTTAAAACGCGCATGTGCGGAATCCTGCCTGCGTCTCCAAAGGTTTTGAATTGTTTCAGGTAAATACCTTTTAAGCCGGTGGCAACCTCTAGTATTTTTTTTGCATACACATCCAGGTCTTCTTCAACCGGTAAATGTGTTCCGATCAAGCCCCAGTATTTATCCGATTTTAACGCGGGGTTTTTTTCAAAGATCTCTTTTAGCTGTTGATACTCCTCTTTGGATATTAAATATTTCTCCAACAATTCCGGTTCTGCCTGCCACAGTAACACATTCAATTTATTGTCCTTAAATCCAAAGATTACACAGTCGATCGAAAGGTTTTTGAGTATCATAGGCTTGATGTTTCCGCAAATGTAGCGAATCGCTACGTTTTATTCAATGTTTAATTTTTAATTATGCTGTATTAACAACAATAAGCTTGTTGCTTCGGTATTCCAGCAATAGGTATTTAAAATCAAAAAAAAATTACCTTTGCAGCGCAAATTTTTAATCGAGTAGAATGGCTTTGAAATGTGGAATCGTTGGTTTGCCAAACGTGGGGAAATCAACTTTGTTTAATTGTTTGTCGAGTGCAAAAGCTCAGTCGGCAAATTTTCCTTTTTGTACGATAGAACCCAATGTTGGCGTGATTACGGTTCCGGATGAGAGATTAACAAAATTGGAGTCGTTGGTAAAGCCGCAGCGTGTGGTGCCAACAACGGTTGAGATTGTTGATATTGCAGGATTGGTGAAAGGCGCCAGTAAAGGAGAAGGTTTGGGAAACAAATTCCTGGGAAACATACGCGAAACCGATGCTATTATTCACGTGCTGCGGTGTTTCGAGAACGACAACATCACGCATGTTGACGGAAACATTGACCCGGTACGCGACAAGGAAACCATTGATGTTGAGTTGCAGTTAAAAGACCTGGAAACTGTTGAAAGCCGGATTGCCAAAGTGGAAAAACAGGCCAAAACGGGTAACGACCAGGAAGCCAAACGACTGTACCGCATCCTTTCTACCTACAAAGATGTTTTAATGCAGGGGAAATCGGCGCGCACCGTTGAGGTTGATCCTACAGATGAAGCGCTTGTAAAAGGCTTGCAGCTGCTGACCAATAAGCCGATTCTGTACGTTTGTAACGTGGATGAACCTTCCGTATTGAAAGGAAATAAGCATGTGGATACGGTAAAAGAAGCCATTAAAGATGAAAATGCAGAAATGCTGATGATTGCTGCTGCCACCGAAGCAGATATTGCCGAGCTGGAGGATTACGACGAGCGTCAGATGTTTTTGGACGACCTGGGCTTGAAAGAATCGGGTGTTAGCAAACTGATCCGTGCTGCGTACAAATTGCTTCAGTTGGAGACTTACTTTACCGCCGGTGTAAAAGAGGTGCGTGCCTGGACATTCAAAAGAGGATGCAAAGCACCACAGGCTGCCGGGGTGATCCACTCCGATTTTGAAAAAGGATTTATCCGGGCCGAGGTGATCGGTTACAACGACTTCATTACTTTAGGTTCTGAACAGGCCTGTAAGGAAGCCGGTAAAATGTCGATCGAAGGAAAGGAATATGTGGTGCAGGATGGAGATATCATGCACTTCCGCTTCAACGTTTAAGAAACAGAAGTTACAATATACTATTCAGTAGGGTTGGTTGCTAGAAGTGGCCAGCCCTTTTGTTTGTCTTTTTTCTGAAAAATTATGTTAGACTTAAATCGTACCTCCATGTCTTAATTGCGGAATTTTCTTATATTGTGGGAAGGGTAGTAAAGGTCTAACATTTATGGAAGAATTTCACATTAACATTTTAAATATTGCCGCCGTTTTGCTTTCTGCATACATGGGCGGCTTGTTGATACGCAAAATCGGGTATCCGGCTATTTTGGGAGAATTGCTGATCGGAATCATCCTCGGTCCGAGTATGCTGGGCTTTCTGGAATATACGGAGTCAATTAAGGTTTTATCGGAGATCGGGATCATTTTGCTGATGGTTTACATTGGCATGGAAATCGATTTTCATGATTTGAAAAAAGCATCCTGGCCCGGATTGCTGGCTGCCATCGGTGGATTTTTTGTCCCTTTTGTGCTGGGGTATTACACCATTGTCGCCTACGGCGGAACTCCCATTTCAGGGCTGTTTGTGGCCATTGCCATCGGGGTTACTTCGCTGGCCACCAAAAGTCGTATCCTGATTGATTTAAAGTTGCTGAATACCCGCATTGCCTATGTGCTGATGGCCGGTGCTTTAATTTCGGATACGCTGGCGCTGGTGATATTTTCGGGCATCACAAATTTTGCAGAAACCAATGTGGTCAGCATAAAAGAGCTGTTGATTATCAGTTTGAAAATATTGGCATTCTTTGGGGTGACCATTGCAGTCGGATCGTTTTTACTTCCACGCCTGGGAACCTATATTTCAAAATCGAAGATCAACAACAGCACCACGTTTTTTACGCTTATTCTGATTGTTACATTCGGGTATTGCGAGCTTGCTGAACTGGCAGGGATGCACAGTATTTTGGGAGCCTTTATGGCCGGGCTGTTTTTGAAGGGGAATCTTTTCCCAAAAAATGTTTCCAAAGAATTAAACAAAGCCTTTTACGATGTTTCCATCGGATTCATGGCGCCTGTCTTTTTTGTGTCGGCCGGATTTTTTGTAGATGTGTCGGTGTTTAAGACCGACCTTGGTTTATTGCTGCTGATTACCGGATTGGCAATTGTCGGAAAGATTGTTGGCACGGCGTTGTTTTATCTGCCTTCGAAAAATGGCTGGCGCGAAGGCCTGACAATTGGTACCGGAATGAACGGCCGGGGAGCGGTCGAGATCATTATTGCCGAGATAGGTTTGGGAATGGGGATCATCGACAAAACCATTTTCTCCATCCTGGTATTTATGGCCATATTTACCACGCTCACGGTTCCCGTATTACTAAGTTGGACAACAAAGTGGCTGCGGAAACGAGGAGAACTGGTGTACATGGATCAGCGCAACGGAGTGTTAATTCTGGGTGTGAATCCTTTAAGTTTGTTGCTGGCAAAATATTTTGCAAAAAAGCAGCCGGTTACTTTGATCGATAACAACCAGGAACTGGTGAGCCAGGCCCGCGAGCAGGGATTCAGGTGTATCCAGGGAAATGCTTTAAATGAGGATGTACTGGCCGAATCGTCTCCGGAAAATATCGCCCTGTTTATGGGATTAACGGCCAACAGCCAGGTAAACCTGCGCGTGGGAGAGTTGGTGCGGAAATCGTTTTTGGTGCCCGGTGTTTTTGTGGCAGTTGCGGAACCCGAATTAAAAACTGGGGACGAAAGTGGGCCGAAATCCAATGCCCAAATACTGTTTTCTTCCAGTGCTGTGCTGGACGACTGGGCGCATAAAATGACACATCACAAGGTAACCGAAAGCAGTGTGGCCATTCAGGAGGAGATAAGCGCCGAAAAGTGGAGGAAGAAGGCGGCACTCAACGACGATTTCTTACCGGTACTTATCGAAAATGAAGAAGGTATAGTGAGGCCGTTTCATACAGACGACCTTCTAAGTGCCGGAGAGAAGGTTATTGTGTTGCAGCAGGTAAAGTGAGACGTTATACTGCATAAAAAACAGGGTTGATCACAAAATGATCAACCCTGTTTTTTTGCTTCAAATACTACTAGCGTTGCGGTTGAGCGTCGCTCATATCTTTAATGATACCTGCTTTATCCACTTTGATCTCAACGTCTTTTGCAATTTCAAGAACTACATGCGTTTCTTTCACCTCGGCAATTTTACCGTAAATACCTCCGGTAGTTACTACTTTGTCGCCTTTAGCCAACGACTCGCGAAACTTGCGGGTTTCTTTCTGGCGTTTTACCTGCGGGCGGATCATAAAAAAGTAAAATACTACAATGATCAGCAACAGGGGGAGGAAACTCATCAGTGGGTTAGCTTCCGCACCTTCGGTGGGTTGCATCATTAACAAAATACTATTCAACATGTCGTAATTTTTTAATATTTAATTTTCAATAAATCGTTTTCGACTTGGGCAAAAATAGCTAAATGTTTTAATTCCTTGCTATTTCCATGAATTTCAATTGTCTTGTATTCGCGGCCAACCATTCCTGAAGAATCGAATTCAACCTCGATATTTCCTGTTCGCCCCGGTTTTACGGCCTCCTGCGGAAATTGTACCTCGATACATCCGCACTCTGTTTCGATGTTTTTGATCCGGTAATCAGCCGTTCCGGTGTTGGTAAATGTAAAGGTACACACCACCATTTCGCCGGCTTTCAAGGTTCCGAAATCATAAACATCGGTATCAAAAACGATGGTCGTTTCTTTATCCGCAACTGATTTGTCAGTGGTTTTGTCTTCCCGCTTCTTTCCCAGCGAACACGAAACAGCCAGTGTTATTATCAGTATGCCTGCGATATACCTCATTCTTCCCCGATCAATCCTCTGCCTGCTTTGGTCACTTTTTCGGTGCGCTTCAGGTCTTTCAGCGTTTTGTCCAGGATACCGTTGATAAAATTCCGGCTCTTCTCGGTACTATAGAATTTCGATAACTCAATGTACTCGTTCAGCGATACTTTGGTCGGAATTGTCGGAAAATAAAGGAATTCGGTAATGGCCAGCTGCATGATCAGGATGTCCATGAATGCAATACGTTCAACGTCCCAGTTGTTCGAGTGCTCCTTGATAAGTTCGCGTAATTCATCGTGGTTCAAAACCGACTTGCGAAACAGGTCTTTTGTAAACTGGCGGTCTTCCTCGTCTTTGAACAAGGGCATCAGTTTCTGGTCTGCATCCGTCAGCTCGTGGAAACGTTTCAGCGTTTTGGTGATCATCGAGATAACAAACTCCACGTCGTCGTTCCAGTAAATGCTTTTTTCTTCCAGCACGTTGTACAGGTCTTCCGAAACCAGGATCACCTTGTTAAACAGTTTCTCGATGAATTTGCGGTCGTCGAGGTACGAACGTGTTTTGTCGCTCATGTAACCATTGTACGATTCCGAGTCGGTCATCAATAGGTACAATTCCTTGATCAGCTCCGGATTGTCTTTCCAGTGTAGTTTTTTCTGATCTAAATAAGTGATTAACTGGCGGTTGTTGCGCAATTGTGCAATTACCTGATTGGAAATAAACTTGGTGTTCGGATGCAGATCCTCGTAAGTCGGCTGGTGTTTGTTCTTTTTAATTTCGATCCTGTTTTCGGCATAATCCGCAATCTCAATTACCAGATAAAACAGGTAGTGATACAGGTCGTAGGCCTTGTGGATACAGAAAAAGAGTTCTTTTTCTGTGGTGTTGATTGATTTCTCCTCTGTCGAGTAATAGGCGTACAACACTTGTAACACCTTGGTACGGATAATCCTTCTACTAATCATTCTAATGAACTTCGTGGTATATTTTTCTGCAAAATTACACCTTTTTTTGAATACCAATAAACTTGTTTTTGTATTGAGTAAAACTTAAAAGAATTGTGAAATAAGTGTTACCAAATTTCCGTTTCTGAATTTTGCCGTTTGAACGAAATGGTTGAGGCTGAATTGAATGGTCTATTTCCTGTAAAACGTGGGGTATTGGTTGTTTAGCCTGAAGCCGAGCCCCAGCATCAAAAAGTTGGGTGTGTGAAAGTCCTGAAGGCTGTAACCGATGTGAACAAAGGAGCTTCGGGTGATTTCAACTTTCAGGGCAAGTATCTGGTAAAGCGCCTGCATGTCGCCTTCGCTGCAAAGCACATTTTTACCCAGCCCCAGCCCAACCGTAAAATAGGGCATCACATATTCCACCCTTCCGGATATTCCCAATGCCAGCTGCTCATGGAGTGGAGGCTTGAAAAACTCCTGTTCGGTACCAACGATGTAATCCTGTGTGTAAACATTGGCACTGCCATCGTAAAACCCATCCAGCGAAACTCCCAGCCTGAGTTTATAGCCATAGTTGTACATGGGTGCAAAGCAAAAGCCCAGCACGGGGTAAGCTTCGGGCGATGCCACCTGGGCATCCATAAAGTCTACGCCGGTTCGCCGCCACGAGCCAAACAACACCAGGTCGTAACTAATGTGCCGCGGAAAGTCAGGAATCGATAATTGGGAAGACGTCGTATGTGAGTTGTTTTTCCGGTTGAAGTTGTAAACCAGACCGGCTTTCATTCCTACAGTGTTCAAGCCTGCATTGGGAAATTTGGTGTTCCCGTTGGAAAAATGGGTTAGCGCAACACCGGCGTTAAAATCCAGTTTGCGCGACAATATCCAGCTAAAATAAAAGTTGGTATTGATGTAGGCATTCGATTTTGACCCGATCACCGTATTGTTGGGATTGAACTCATAATCGTATGGTTTCCACCCAAATGACAAGCCAAAGTTCCATTCGTAATTTAATGAAAGTTTGGGATTGATTTGGCTGATTCGGGCTCCCTGAAACAGGTAGAACATAAACGGGCTGCCCAATTCTTCTGCCTGTCCCAAATGGTAATGCGCCAATCCAATTCCCTGGTATGCGGCCCCGTAGATTTTGTCGGTATAAGTATTCGGATAAAAACGAAAAGAATATTTCAGGTGTTGCGAGAAAGAACTCCTGATGGGATCTCCGCTGTTGTTTTCTCCTTTCAGAAAAGGATTGGTGGGGAGTATATAACCGGGGCGGATTTCCATTTCAACCCTGTGCTGTAAGGGAGTCGAAAACAGGGATGAGTCAAGCGCCGGAGCAGATGATGACTTGCCGGGAACAGTGGAGTGAAAAACCGAAGTGTGATGGTTGTTTGCCGGGCTGCTAAAAAGGCCGGAATCCTGTGCACCGGAATAAAGAAATATGAAAAGCGAAAGCCCCCAGGTAAATACCAGTTTTAAAAAATATTTATTGCCCTCCATATTCTTTGTTAATCAGTCTGTCCAAACCCGGAGCGGAATTCGATGAACGACAAATATACATTTTATTTATTGACGATAATGTTTAATTTTCCTGACTTAAGGGACAGAATGAAGGGAAGTACTGTCGGCTGATTTGCTTTCGTCTGTTTCCTGATCCGAATCAGGAGAATCTTCTTCGTCTTCTTCCTCTTCCCAGTCGAATTTTTCGCGGCGGATAGTGTACCTGCGGTAATAAAACGCCAGAACGACTCCCCAGATAGCTCCCGACAAATGCCCTTCCCACGATATTTCGGGGCGAATAGGAAGCAGTCCCCAAACCAGCCCGCCATAAAGGAACACCACTACCACCGAGAGGGTAAGCAGCCGTACATCGCTGCGAATAATTCCGCTTACAAAATGAAAAGCCGCCAGCGCATAAACAACGCCACTTGCACCGATGTGCCAGGCTTCGCGCCCTATCAGCCAAGTGCTTACCCCCGACAGTATGTACAACAAAAAGAAGATCTGATAGGTGATGCGCCGGTAAAAATAAACCAGCATAAAGCCCAGTATGAAAAACGGGAGCGAGTTGGAAATCAGGTGACTAAAATCAGCATGAATGAACGGCCCTAACAAAATGCCTTTTAATCCGTCGGTATGCAGCGGAAAAATACCGTAACGCGTGAAATCGAGGCCAGCGGTAACTTCAACCAGTTTTACGATCCACATCAGCAGAACAAAAGCTGCCGGAAAAAGAAGACTGTGAATAAAAATCTTCTTTTCCAACTCGGTGTCCAGCTTTGTCGGGTTGCTTGGATAGTATCGGAACAGGCTCATTATTATTGTTTTGTTAGCGTTTACCCCCCGTAACTCAGATCTCGGAGAGTTGAATACTGAAAACGAGCTTTCTATGCGGTTTTTAACAGTTGTTTTATCAGCTTTACAAAATCATAAATCTCATCTTCAGTGGTGTCAAACGAAGTCATCCAGCGCACTTCGCTGCATGCTTCGTCCCACATATAGAAATAGAATTGTTCTTTTAATGGCTCAACAATCTTGGAAGGAACGATGGCAAATACACCGTTTGCTTCTACCGGTTGGGTAATTTTTATTTCCGGAATTTTAGCTACTTCACTTTCTAAAAGTTGTGCCATTCGGTTGGAATGACTGGCATTTTGTTTCCACAAATCATCGCTGAAATAGGCCTGGAATTGTGCTCCAACAAAACGCATTTTGGAATACAGCTGCATACTTTGTTTGCGAATGTACTTGGTGTATTTTGTCAGTTCCGGGTTAAAGAACAGTACCGCTTCGCCCGACAGCATTCCGTTTTTGGTTCCGCCAAACGAGAGTACATCCACCCCACAGTCGCGGGTAAAAGCCCTGAAATCAATATTTAGTGCCACAGCTGCATTGGAAATTCGTGCGCCGTCCATGTGTAAAAACATGTTGTGTTTGTGCGCTAGATCGGCCAGCGCGATAATCTCGTTGGGTTGGTAAACTGTTCCCATTTCGGTGACCTGCGAAATGGAAATGACCCGGGGTTGAGAGTGGTGCTCAAATTCGAAACCTTTCAAATGGGGGAGTACCGCCTCTGGAGTTACTTTTCCCTGTACAGGCTCTACCGGAATCAGTTTGCATCCGGTGAATTTTTCCACGGCGCCACATTCGTCTTCCTGGATATGCGCCGTTTCGGCACAGATGATCGAGTGATAACTTTGCGTCACTGTTGATAGGCCGAGAACATTGGCGCCGGTTCCGTTAAATACAAAAAACACTTCGGTGTCGTCGCCAAATCGTTCTTTGAAAAGCGCCACTGCCTTTTCTGTATACGGGTCGTTTCCGTAACCTGTAACATGGCCTTGGTTGGCTGCTTCAATGGACTTTAAAATGGTCGGGTGGATTCCCGAATTATTGTCGCTTGCAAATCCTTTTCTAATCGTCATGATGCTGGTGTTAAAAAGAATGTTTGTTTGAAATAAGCTCGTTTATTTGTAATTTTTGATGGTGTTTTTAATACGCATAAAGTAAGGAAAAATCAAAATCAATTAAAAATGGAAACGCCACTTCCTCTTTCACAGAAACTATATTTTTTAGCCATTCGGCCCGACAAAGGGGGAATTAGTTCACACAGCTACTCTGCACTTGATTACATCCTGTTGGGAGCCTTGTTTATGGAACTTTTTATGCAGAAAAAAATCCGCTTCGAAAACAAGCGTATTGTTGTATTGACCACAAAAACCGAGAATGAACTGCACCGTTTTCTTCTGTTAAAAATGAGTGAGGCAAAAAGTCCGCGAAAGATATCCCGGTGGATCAATAAATTCTATTTTTCATTAAAATACATCCGGGGAGAAGTTCAACAAGGATTGCTCGATCAGCGGTTGATTCGCATGGAGGACAAACATTTTCTTTTCTTTAAATGGAAGAAGCCTTTTGTGATTAATTCACAGGAATTAAGAAGCCTGGAAACAGAGATTCGGAATCTGATTTTAAAAGGAACGCGTGAAGAGGAACATCTCATTTTGCTCTCTTTCCTGGTGCCGGGAGGTTTGTTAAACCGGTTGTTCTCTGAAAGCCGCCAACGCAGGGAGGCAAAAAAACGACTGAAAATGATGATGGTTGGCAACCCGGTTTCAGCCGCTGTCCGGGATGCCATTTCTGCTGCTCAGGCGGTAGCAGCGTCAGCCGCTGCAGCATCGGTAGCTGCCGGTTCAACATCATAATATCCGAAAAATGACAAAGTTGAAAAAGATCGTGTTAATGACAAGCGGACCGGGCGTGCTGTTGGTGGAAGCCGTGGCTGTCTTTGTCCAGCTTTTTACAACACACAATGCCAAACCGATCATCGTTGGCGGGCTGGTCATTTTCTTTTTGATATTTATTCCCCTGTATTCGGTAGAGTATTTCAAACAGGAATTTCAACACGAGAAAAAGAAAAGTCTTCATTTTAAACGAAAAAATACACGCACCGAATGGCGGGGTGGAAATATTCACGGAAAGGTTCTGCACGAAGAGGAAAAACCGGGACACTTTTTTAAAAAGTAGTGGTTTGCTAAGTTATCGGTAGCAGCAGTATGCTGAACTTTTTTTCTTAAGTCAGATTGTAATCAAAAATCTCACGGAGTTCTGTGCCCTAAAAATTATCAGTTTATATTTGTTCCGAGAACGAAGAAAAAGCAGCAAAAATCAATATTCAACTTACTGTTTTAAACCGGTATTGAGACTATGAAGAAGAACATATTATTATTTTTTTTAGTGGCCCTGGTATTTTTGGGGTGTAAAAGGAAAGAAGATTTTACCGAAAAACTTTGGTACCAACAACCGGCCAACAACTGGCTGGAAGCTTTACCCACCGGAAACGGCCGTTTGGGGGCGATGGTGCATGGGGGAGTTCAACAAGAAGATCTTCAGTTAAACGAAGAGAGCCTTTGGGCTGGTTGTAAAGAGGAACCGTATCCTGAAAATGTTGGAGTGCATTACGAGAAGTACCGGCAATTAAACCTCGATCGCAAATTTGAAGAAGCTTTTGATTATGCAATGGAACATCTGGCAGTTAGTCCTACCAGTTTCCGGCCTTATGTTCCGTTTGGAAATATTCTTATTGATTTTGACCACCCGGAAGCTACGGATTACCGCCGGGAGCTGGATTTAAGCACCGCCATTGCTACGGTTGAATATACCGTGGCAGGAAAGCGTTTTCGGCGTCAGACATTTGTGTCGGCGGCTGATGATGTGTTGGTTTATCGTTTTGAAAGTTTAGACGGGGAGAAGATTGACGCTGCTATTGCCTTTAAAAGGGAGAAAGATGCAACAACCGAAGTGCTTGACAAGGGGCTGAAAATGACAGGGCAGATTTTTGACGACCCGGACGGATACGATGATAATCCAGGCGGATCGGGAAAAGGTGGTTTGCACATGAAATTCGCCGGATTGGCCGAAGTGCTTGATGCCGATGGCAAAGTAAGCAAAACAGATACTTCGCTCTTACTAACAGAAACGAGCTCGTTTACACTGATTATGAGTGGGGCAACCAATTTCGATGTGCAAAAATTGAATTATGATGAAAGCATTAATAGCTTTTCGAAAGCAGAAACTACAGTTAAGCTGGCATCAAAAAAATCGTTTAAGGAATTGCGTGATGCCCATGTTCTGCAACACGCGGAAATGTACAAACGGGTTGATTTAAACCTGGTTCAAATGGAACAGGACACGGTTCCGACCGATGTTCGGCTGAAACATTTAAAAGAAGGTATCGACGATGTTTACCTGAATCAGTTATTGTTTCAGTATGGCCGGTATTTACTGATTACCAGTTCGGGTGGCAAGGCCGTTTTACCTGCCAACTTGCAGGGTATCTGGAATAAAGACATGTGGCCTGCCTGGGAATCGGACTACCACATGAATATAAATTTGCAAATGAATTACTGGCCGGCAGAGGTTTGCAATCTGTCGGAAACCGTTCACCCGCTTTCCAATTACATCGAAAAGCTGGCAGGCAACGGACACGAGACGGCTAAAAAGTACGTCGGCTCAGATGGATGGATGTCGCACACGGCAAGTAATGTTTTTGGGCGTACAACACCTTCTGCTTCAACAAAAACTTACCAGGTGAATGTGGGATACAGTTTTCCATTGGCCGGTGCCTGGATGACCCAGACTTTATGGCGGCATTACCAGTTTACGCTTGACAAAGATTACCTGGAAGAAACAGCTTATCCTTTAATAAAAGGCTCTTCGCGTTTTATAATGGATTTTCTGAGCGAGTATGAAAACGGACAACTGGTTACAGCTCCCTCGTATTCTCCCGAAAACAAATACATTCACCCGGAAACCCGAAAGCCTTTGGCAAACACTGTTGCGGCAAGTATCGATATTCAGATTATCCGGGATGTACTAAACAGTTGTAAAGAAGCTGAAAGCATTTTGGGAAAACAGGAACTCACCAACGAAATTGACTCGGTGTTGAAACGTTTACCGGAAATAAAGATAGGTGCCAACGGAACTGTAATGGAATGGATTGAAGATTATGAAGAACAGGAACCCGGACATCGTCATATTTCACACATGTACGGACTTTACCCTTCGGCACAAATTAATCCTTCGAACCCGGAATTGTTTGCAGCTGCCCGTAAAACCCTGGAGCGTCGATTGGCTTCGGGTGGGGGGCAAACCGGGTGGAGCCGGGCATGGATGATCAGCTTTTTTGCGCGTTTGCTCGATGGAAACGAAAGCTACAAACATGTTAATGCACTGCTGAAGGAACAAATGACCAATAATCTTTTCGATTTGCATCCTCCGCGTATTTTTCAAATTGATGGAAACCTGGGAGCAACTGCAGGTATTGCCGAAATGCTGTTGCAATCGCATGAACCAGGTATTATTCGTTTGCTCCCAGCTTTGCCCGAAAAATGGAAAACAGGCAGTGTAAAAGGCCTGAAAGCAAGAGGGAATTTTGAAGTGGCTATGGAATGGGAAAACAATCAGCTGATTTCAGCCAAAGTTCTTGCGTTAAACGGAGGAAAAGTGAAGCTGGTGTATCAAGAAAAAGAAATAGAATTGAACCTGGAAAAGGGAGAAGAAGCTGAATGTAATTTTTAACACAGGAATCCGGCTAATTAAGCTTTTCACAATCAATCGGTTCTAAAAATGCCACTTTCTATGTTAATAAAAAAAGGCAGTTAAAAAGCCATATTTAATTATCTTTGGTCAACTTCTAGAGTGAATATGGAGAATTTCATCGTATCGGCAAGAAAATACAGACCAGACTCATTTGAAACGGTGGTGGCACAGGCTTCCATTACCGGAACGCTAAAAAATGCCATTAAAAGCAAGCAGCTGGCACACGCCTATTTGTTTTGTGGTCCGCGTGGTGTGGGAAAAACTACCTGCGCACGTATTTTTGCCAAAACGATCAACTGTACCAATCTTACTCCGGATACCGAAGCCTGTAACGAATGCGAATCGTGCAAGGCTTTTAACACAAGCCGCTCGTTTAATATCCATGAACTGGATGCGGCTTCGAACAACTCGGTGGATGATATCCGAACACTGACGGACCAGGTGCGGGTACCTCCGCAAATGGGAAAATACAGCGTTTACATCATCGATGAGGTTCACATGTTGTCTTCGGCGGCGTTTAACGCTTTTCTGAAAACACTGGAAGAACCACCCAAGCATGCTATTTTTATTTTGGCTACCACCGAGAAGCATAAAATTATTCCAACGATTTTGTCGCGTTGCCAGATTTTCGATTTTAACCGTATTGGTGTGGCTGAAATAACCACTCACCTTGAATACGTGGCAAAAAGCGAAAGTGTGGAGGTGGAAAGTGCCGGTTTAAATATTATTGCGCAGAAAGCCGATGGTGCCATGCGTGACGCCCTTTCTATTTTTGACCAGATCGTTAGTTTCTCCGGAAAGAACATTACTTACCAAGATGTGATCTCCAACCTCAATGTGTTGGACTACGATTACTATTTCCGTTTGGTAGATGAATTTCTGAAAAACAATGTAACGGAAGTGTTGATGATCTTCAACGACATTCTGAATCATGGTTTTGACGGGCATCATTTTATTACCGGATTAAGCAGCCACCTGCGCGATATTTTGGTGTGTAAAGACGCGGTTACGGTTCAGTTGCTGGAAGTGGGCGGAGACATCAAGGAAAAATACAAGGCGCAGGCAATGATTGCCAACAGCGATTTTCTGCTGGAAGCTTTGCAGATTGCCAACGAGTGCGACATGAGCTACAAAGTGAGCCAAAACAAACGTCTTCTCATTGAGCTTGCCCTAATCAGGATAGCACAGCTAACCTTAAAAAAAAAATAGCTGACGGTCCGGATGATATTCTGGAACCTATTTTTACCGGCGTAGAAACCAAAGAAGAAGCTCCGGTAACTCCAACATCCAGGCCGGTGTCGAAACCTGCAGCGGCTCCGGTTGCAAAGGAAGCTGATGCTAATTCGTCTCAGCCTGCACCCCGGATTGTAAAACGAAGAAACGGAGGTTTGAGTACTCCATCGATCAAGCGGGCTTTAAAGGGCGAATTCGACGACGAAAAGCAGATATCAGCCAAAGAACAGCACGAACTTTATTCGAAGGCCGGAGAGACCAATCCGTTTACCGAAGAACAGTTAAAGGAAAAGTGGGACGCCTTTTTGCCCCGGGTTGAAGACCGTCCGAGTATAAAGGCAACTTTATCGGTGCTGCCAAAAATTATGGATGATTTTTCGTTGCTGCTGGAAATTGATAACCGCATTCAGGATGAGATGCTGGCAGAAATTCGCCCCGAACTTGTTTCTTACCTGAGAAAAGAGCTTCGGAATTCCAACATCAATCTGAAAACCCTTGTGACGGAAATAAAACGCGAAAAGATCATTTATTCCGACATTGAAAAATACCAGGCTATGGCCGAAAGAAACCCGAACCTGGCACTTTTGAAGAGAACACTGAACCTCGATTTCTAGGGAGCCAGTCGTTTGATGCTCCAGTTTTCAGCCTGCTTTTCGTACACAATGCGATCGTGTAGCCGGTTTGCGCGGCCTTGCCAGAATTCAAATTTTAAAGGATGCACCAAATAGCCTCCCCAGTGTTCGGGACGTTTCGGATCGGCTCCGTTCAAATGGCTTTTCATTTCAGCAAATTTCTCTTCCAGGTAATCACGAGAAGGGACTTCGGTGCTTTGTGCCGAAACAGCTGCCGCAATCTGGCTGTCGAGTGGGCGCGAGTGAAAATACTGTTCCGAAGTTTCTTCTACTGTTTTTTCGGCAGTCCCGGTAATTCGGACCTGCCGTTCCAGTTCCGCCCAATAGAAATGAAGGCTGACTTTTGGGTTTTGTGCAATGGCTCTTCCTTTTTCACTTTGGTAATTGGTAAAAAAGGTAAATCCATCGTTCCCGAAATCTTTTAGCAACACAATTCTCGATTGGGGAAAACCATCTTCTCCAACCGTTGTCAGGGCCATGGAAGTGGCATCAGGCAAGTCCAGTTCAAGCGCTTCATTCATCCATTGCGAAAAAAAGTGAATGGGATCGGATGCCGCCTCTTTCTTGGTGAGAGCGGCCTTTTTATAGTCTCTTCTTATCGAATCCAGTTTCATCTCGTATCGTTTTCAACCAAGAAACCCCTCACGCCGGTTTTTGTTTAGAGTATGAACCAATATTTGTTGCTGCTTGTTTGATATACAGACAACTAAGTGTTTAATTTAATGCCAAGGATTATGAAGGAATTAATGGTTTTTATAATGCTACTGATGGGAGTTTCAAGCTATGCCGAAAACAAAATGGGAAAGCTTTCGATAGGAGACAAGGCTGTATTGACCGACGTTAAAATGATGGACGTTACCGGGAAAGAGGTTTCGTTGAACGACGTGAAAAAGGAAAACGGCTTGTTGGTTTTGTTTTCCGGGAATACCTGTCCGTTTGTAATGAAATGGGAGGGAAGGTACAACGATCTAAAAGCCTGGGCCGATAAAAACGAAGTAGGGATGATCGTGCTGAATTCAAATTACCAAAACCGGGATGGGGGAGATTCGATGGAGGCCATGAAAAAAAAGGCAAAAGAGCAGGACTACCGGTTTTACTATGTGGTGGATAAAGAGTCGCAAATTGCCAATGCTTACGGAGGGCAGACAACGCCTCATGCGTTCCTTTTCAATAAAGATTTTGAACTGGCCTACAAAGGTGCCATTGATGATAACTACGACAGTGCTGACGGTGTTAAACAGGCCTATTTGAAGGATGCTATCTCCAGTTTGTCGGAAGGCAAAGAAATAGCCACCAAGGAAACCAAACCTGTTGGCTGCAGCATTAAACGGAAGCTGGATTAAGTGGATTGGAAATTGAAAAAGAGGAAAGCTCTCAGCAAACGTTGAGGGCTTTTATTGTTCAAAAAAGCTAAAATGAACCTTCCCGTAATTTCTTATTTCCCGAAAACCCGGGTGTGAGCTAAAGTCGAACTCTTTCGGGTGCTCCAGAATAAAAACACCTTCGGGCGCCAATATTCCGGCAGAAAGTACCACATCAGGGATGGTTTGAAATGAAGTTAAATTAAACGGTGGATCGGCAAAAATGATGTTGAATGAGTCGTGCGATTTTTGCAGAAATTTAAATACATCGGCTTTGAAAACCCGTGCATTCTCAATTTCCAGCGTTTCCAGAACTTCCAGTATAAACTTGTAATGAACAAAGTCACTTTCAACCAGTGTTACCTGTTTACAGCCCCGGCTGACAAACTCGTAGCCCATACTTCCGGTTCCGGAGAAAAGATCCAGCACATTTTTGGTGGAAAACTCGTAACGGTTTTCAAGGATATTGAACAGTGCTTCCTTGGCAACATCAGTGGTTGGCCGCGCTCTAAACTTCTTCCCGGGATGAAACATCCTTCCTTTGTATTTTCCTCCAACTATTCTCATTTTCCGTTAAATAAACAGGGATATTCTGAAATGGTTTTTTGATCAAGTCCGCTTGTCGCACTGGGTGAGGGGACAAAGTAATCCACCGAGCGGAAGTATTTCTCCAGCATCTCGCAGGAAGCTGTTAGAAATACGGACTTTCCGGCCAGGTAAGCCGAAATGTTTTTGGGCGTAACCTTGAATTGCTTTAAAGCGCTTAAGATGTAATAAACCGCATCGTTTGCGTGTTTTATGCTAAAGGCATTACACAGTTTCAGTTGCCCTTCATCAAAATAAATAATGTACAATTCCTTTTCGTCAAACAAAAGGCGAACTTGTTTTTCCTGTGCGTCTTTCTCGTTTTGGCGGATCAGGTTTTCTACTCCATGCCGTATTTGGAAAGACTCAAAGTGGTCGTTCAGGAAACGTTTCAGTTCGGTTGGCAGCAGAAAAAGCAAGCGGGCATTCAGTTGTTCAATGTTTGAAACCGCATATTCTTCTGTTTGCACAGGAAATAGCATCCGAATAGTGTCTGAAAAGATTTGTTCTTCATTCAGGTTATCCGGGAGCAAGGTGAAATGAGGCCCCATCCAAATAAGCTCCAGTGCTTTGTACTTTTTTTGTAAAAGCTCTTCTTCGTGTATCCAGTCTTCCAGTCGTCTGGCAACGAGTTGTTCGTTGCTAATTTTCAGATCAGTATGTTTGAAAACCAGCAGGCTGTTGTCGTTTGCTTTGCGGATACAAAAAGAAAATCCATTCAGGCTAACCTGAATGGATAATATGTATTGTAATGATTCTTCGTTACGAAAAGATTCGTTTAAATAGTCATACATGTGATTTATTCCCAGTTTCCTGCGTTGTTATTAGCTTCTTCGAGTGAACCCACTTTTAATCCGGGATATTTATCGTTGGTACGACGCTGGTCATTCATGTTAATGATCAGTTGTTCGTCAAGTCCGCGAAGAATAACGTTGTTATGTGCTTTTGCTTCGAAAAGAGGAACTTTAATACCTGAACCTGTTGTAAGAATGGTTTGTGCCAAATGGAATTCTGTTGGCTCACCCGGAACCGGAACATAACGTAAGCTGTTGGCGTCGTAGTTGCCTCCAAAAAGTGCTTCAATAACGCTCACTCTAACGGTATCACGAATGATCAAACCCATCTGGATGGCTTTCTTTTCCGTAATTTTTGCATCAATCATACTGTCGGTCAATTCACCGATAGCTCTAATGTTACGTACTGAGTCGTGTGCAACAAAGTCAACCAAGGTATCCCAACTTCCTGTGAATTTTCCATACACATCCTTATAAGCAACCTGGGCTTTTCTAATGTCTTTAAGCTTCTGGATAGTTACAGCATAACGCGCTTCTTTGGCCTTATCAAATTCAATAGGGCGCTGAACACTTTGATAAATAAAATATGTTATAACAACTGCAGCAACAACCAGCAAGATCTGAATTACGGTTCTCATTTTTATTTTTTTATAGGTTCATTTTTCGTTTGCCTGCAAATTTATAAAAAAAAACAAATTAGTTTCCTTTACAAAAAGTTATTTTAGGCGTATGATCAAAAATCACCTGATAAATCTTCTTACCTCGAAATTGCCTTTTGAACCTACGGGAAGCCAACGGCTTTTGATCGATGTTTTGGCCGGTTTTATTACTTCCAACGAACCCGATGAGCTGCTTTTGATTAAAGGGTATGCGGGTACCGGAAAAACGACTATGATGCATGCGTTGACCCAGGTTTTGGATGTACTCAAAATACGCTCGGTATTGATGGCTCCAACCGGGAGGGCTGCCAAAGTGATGGCCGGATACACAGGCAAACCCGCTTACACCATTCATAAAACCATTTACCGGCAGCAAACAACCTCGGATGGAATGGGGAGGTTTGTTTTGAACAAGAATTTGTACAAGAACACCTATTTTATTGTGGATGAAGCGTCAATGATCTCCAACGAGTTAGGCGAAAACTCGGTTTTTGGAAGTGGCCGGGTACTGGATGACTTGCTGGAATATGTTTATTCGGGAGTAAATTGCCGGCTGATTTTGGTCGGAGATACAGCTCAGCTACCTCCTGTGGGATTAAGCATTAGTCCGGCGTTGGAAGCCGCCGAGTTGGAACACTATGGTTTTGGCGTACAGGAAATTGAACTTACCGATGTGGTCAGGCAGGCCGAAGATTCAGGAATATTGAGCAATGCTACGGAATTAAGAAGCATTATTGGAGACACGCCCGATTTTGAAGGTTTTTTTCCCATACAAATGGAGGGATTTGACGATGTTACAAGAATATCGGGAGGAGAACTGATCGAAACGCTTACTACCTGTTACGATAAATACGGATTGTTTGATACCACCGTAATCACGCGTTCCAACAAACGGGCAAATGTTTTTAACAAGGGGATCAGAGGTTCTATTTTGTACAAAGAGAACGAAATCGAGAAAGGCGATCTGCTGATGGTGGTGAAGAATAACTATTTCTGGGCAACGCCTGATTCCGGAATTGAATTTATAGCCAATGGCGACATTGCGGAGATTATTGGAATAAACGGTTACGAAGAATTGTACGGTTTCCGTTTTGTGAATGTTAGTTTACGGTTTGTTGACTACGAAAACGTGGAAATTGACTGTAAGATCTTTCTGGATACACTGACAATTGAAACAGCTTCGTTTTCGAACGATCAAAACCGGAGTTTGTTTGAGGCTGTTTCGGAAGATTACATGGAGATACGAAACAAGCGGGAACGCTGGAAGAAGATCAAGGAAGATCCCTATTTCAATGCTTTGCAAGTAAAGTATGCTTATGCGTTAACTTGTCATAAGGCCCAGGGGGGACAGTGGAAAGCTGTTTTTGTTGATCATGGATATCTGGTGGAGGATATGCTTGATACCGAATACTACCGCTGGTTGTATACGGCTTTTACCCGGCCAACAAAAAAACTGTACCTGGTTAATTTTGACAAGGGGTTCTTCGACGAAATGGAGTAGCGTTTCAGATTGTGTGTTTGCGTCCCTCAATGGCTGCTTCTGTATTGGGAAATACTTCCTTGGTTTCCTGCACAAAACGCGAAATGTCTTTAAAACGAGCCGAAAAATGTCCGATCAGAAGTTTCCCTGCGCCGGAAAGTTTGGCCATTTCTCCCGCTTCCTTTGTGGTGGAATGAAGTGTTTTCCCTGCCAATTCTTTGAGTTCCTCCAGGAATGTTGTTTCATGGTACAGCAAATCAACTCCGTTTAAAATATCTGCATTAATAGGATAAAAAGCCGTGTCGGTGCAAAAAGCGTAAGAAGTTGGTTTGGGTGAAGGAATGGTAAGATCGGCGTTGGCAATAAGCTGTCCTTCATCAGTTGTAAAGTCAGCCCCGGCTTTAATATCCTTGATGGAAGCAATGGGGATGTTGTAGGCCTTGATCATATCTTTCTGGATATTCGCCGGCTTTTGTTTTTCCCTGAAAAGAAAGCCGCAGGTTGGAATACTGTGTTTCACCGGAAAAGAAAGCACTTCTACTTTCTTTGATTCAAAAATGAGTTGAGGCTTTTTAAAATTAAGCGGATGAAATATGGGCTTAACCGTCATATCGCCGCGAATAAAATCAAGCTGTGGCTGAATCAGGTCTTTTAATTCGGAATGGGAATAAATATGCAAGTCACTTTTAACTCCCATCAGGTTCATGGTCGAAATTAGCCCGATCAATCCGTAATAGTGATCGCCGTGAAGATGGGAGATAAAAATATGCCGGATCTTGCTGAAACTAATCTTGTTGCGTCTCAGCTGAATTTGCGTACCTTCCCCGCAATCGATCAAAAAACAAAACCCAGGTACTTCAAGTACCTGGGCTGTTGGATATCTGTTCGAAGTTGGTAATGCTGAATTACTTCCCAATATGGTCAGTTCGAAAGACATTTCTGTTCTACAGGTTATCCTTCTTTTCCAGTAATCTTTCGGCTTCTTCAGCGGTATCTGTAATTAACAGAACCGTGTGCAGCATCGAAATCTTAACCAGGTTTTCCACATCAGGTTGAAGGCCACATAGAATAAATGTTCCTATGGCATCTTCACAAAGCCTGTTGGCTACCAAAACTGCTCTCAAACCCGAAGAATCGCAATAAGTAACGTTACTTAAGTCGAGAACAATGTTTTTTTCACCTTCATTATTGACAAGAACCAATTCCGATTTAAGATCGGGAGCGTTGTTGGTATCTAATCTGTCGGCGTTTACTTTTACCAAAGTATACGATCCGCATTTCTGAATATCGAACGTCATGGTTTCAATTTACGAAATTCAGTTTAAAATAACCAACTGCTTATTTGTCTTTTTTCTCTTCTTGCTCCATTTGAGTTTTCAAAGCAGCCAATTCGCTGATGTCACCAAGAGTTGTTTTCTCGATGTTATCGCTTACTGATTTCATGGCACGTTTGTTAGAACGTGACTGAGTTTTGCGGTTCTCAGTTTCTTCAGCGCGTTTTACATCTTCAAAAATTCTTGAGTGCGAAACGATGATACGTTTTGCCGACTTGTTGAATTCGATTACTTTGAAATCCAGTTTTTCATCTTGTTTAACTGAAGATCCGTCTTCTTTTACAAGGTGACGTGGAGTAGCAAAACCTTCAACACCATAAGGAAGGGCGATAACTGCACCTTTGTCCATCAATTCAACCACAGTTCCTTCGTGAATTGAATCAGGAGTGAAGATGGTTTCGAATACATCCCATGGGTTTTCTTCCAGTTGTTTGTGGCCAAGACTCAAACGACGGTTTTCTTTGTCGATGTCCAGAACTACAACTTCAATTGGCTCAGCAATAGCAGTGAATTCTGATGGATGTTTGATCTTCTTAGTCCAGCTCAGGTCTGAAATGTGGATCAATCCGTCAACACCTTCTGTGATTTCAACAAATACACCAAAGTTGGTGAAATTGCGAACCGTTGCAGTGTGTTTTGAACCAACACCGTATTCAGTGTCAATGTTAGCCCATGGATCTTCTTTCAGTTGTTTGATACCCAGTGACATTTTACGTTCTTCACGATCCAGTGTGAGGATAGCAGCTTCCACTTCGTCGCCAACGCTTAAGAAGTCTTGTGCGCTACGCAGGTGCTGGCTCCAGCTCATTTCAGAAACGTGGATCAGACCTTCAACACCAGGTGCGATTTCAACAAATGCACCGTAGTCGGCAATAACAACTACTTTACCTTTTACTTTGTCGCCAACTTTCAGCTCAGCATCCAGGTTATCCCATGGGTGAGGAGTCAGTTGTTTCAAGCCAAGAGCGATACGTTTTTTGTCATCATCGAAATCAAGGATCACCACGTTCAGTTTCTGATCCAGTTCAACGATTTCGCTCGGATGGTTGATACGTCCCCAAGAAAGGTCAGTGATGTGGATCAATCCGTCAACACCACCAAGGTCCATGAATACACCGTACGAAGTAACGTTTTTAACGATTCCTTCCAGTACCTGGCCTTTTTCAAGTTTAGCGATAATGTCTTTCTTCTGTTGTTCCAGTTCAGCTTCAATAAGTGCTTTATGAGAAACAACAACGTTACGGTATTCGTGGTTAATTTTAACAACTTTGAATTCCATTGTTTTACCCACAAAAATATCGTAGTCGCGAATAGGTTTCACATCAATTTGCGATCCTGGCAAGAATGCTTCGATTCCGAATACATCCACGATCATACCACCTTTTGTGCGGCACTTGATGTAACCTTTGATGATTTCGTCTTTCTCCAAAGCTTCGTTAACACGTTCCCAAGAACGGGTAGCACGGGCTTTTTTGTGCGACAGGATCATCTGTCCTTTTTTGTCTTCCAGACTTTCGATGTAAACGTCTACTGAATCGCCTACTTTCAACTCCGGATTGTAACGGAATTCGTTCAAACTAACGATACCGTCTGATTTGTAACCTATGTCAACAACTACTTCTCTTTTGTTCAGAGATATTACAGTTCCTTCCAGAACTTCTTTTTCTGAAACGGTGTTCAGCGTGTCGTTGTAAAGGTCTTCCAGGTCGCCTCTTTCTTTTTCAGAATAAGCATCTCTGCCGACTTCCAGGCTTGCCCAGTCAAATTCTTCTGTTTTGTTTTCTGTTTTGGCTGCTTTAGCCGGTTTTGCCTCTGCTGCTGCTTCTGCAACAACTTCTTCTTTCACGGCTGCTGCCGCTTCTTCCTGAACAGGAGTTTCTTTTACTTCCTCCTCAAGATTTACTTTCTTTTCTTCTGTCATGTAATTCTTAATAAACTAATGAGTTAGACATTATATTGATAAAAATCGCGCGCAAAATTATAACTTAATTCATACCCTGCAAAAGTTTTCGCCTATTTTGTTGGTTTTGAGCCAAAAAAATAGCTTTCCGTACTCCGAATTTGAGATAAGTTCAGATACTTTCAAATACTTATAATGCCAAATGGTTCAAAAATGGTACATTTGCTCGCATACTTACGTAACGGTTTAAGCTCTTCGGAGTTTCAATACACTGGGAAAACTTTAAAACACAGATTATAACTTTTGAACAAAACAATTTGAAAGATATGAAAGGAATAATTCTAGCAGGAGGCTCCGGAACACGTCTGTATCCGATCACCCGTTCCATTTCAAAACAAATTATACCGGTTTACGATAAACCAATGATTTACTATCCGTTATCGGTGCTTATGCTGGCCGGAATCAGGGAGATTCTGATCATTTCGACCCCGACAGATATTGTTTTGTATGAAAATCTTTTTGGAGATGGTTCGCAGCTGGGATTAAAATTATCTTACGTAGTGCAGCCTTCGCCTGATGGTTTAGCACAGGCATTTATTTTGGGTGAAGAATTTATTGGTGACGACAATGTTTGTATGATCCTTGGCGACAATATTTTCTACGGGTATAATTTTAGCGGAGTTCTGGAACAGGCGGCCAACCTGAAAGATGGCGCTGTGGTTTTCGGGTATTATGTGAACGACCCTGAACGCTACGGTGTGGTTGAGTTTGACGAAAACGGGAAGGTGATCAGTATTGAAGAAAAACCGGAAAAACCAAAGTCGAATTATGCGGTTACCGGTTTGTATTTTTATTCAAACGATGTGGTGAAAAAAGCCAAAGGTTTAAAGCCTTCGAAAAGGGGAGAGTTGGAAATTACCGATTTGAACCGGCTTTATCTCAACGAAAACAGACTGAATGTAAAGCTTCTTGGCCGTGGATTTGCCTGGCTTGATACAGGTACACACGATAGTTTGCTGCAGGCATCAAACTTTATTGCCACCATCGAGCAGCGCCAGGGTTTAAAAGTGTCGTGTATCGAGGAAATCGCTTTCAAAAAAGGATTTATTGACAAGGACCAACTGATAGAATTAGCCAAACCTTTAAGTAAAAATCAATACGGACAGTATCTTTTGAGCCTGGCCGAAAAACAAATTATTTCTTTTTAATCAATGAATGTAATTGAAACCGGGTTTCCGGGTTTGCTGATTATTGAACCACGGGTTTTTGACGACAGCAGAGGATATTTTTTTGAATCCTATCAGGAGGATCGTTACCGGGAAGCGGGAATCAGCGCTTCTTTTATTCAGGACAATGAATCAAAATCGGGAAAAGGGGTGGTGCGTGGATTGCACTACCAGTTAAACGAGTTTGCACAGGCAAAACTGGTGCGTGTAATAGAAGGTGCAGTGTTGGATGTGGCGGTTGATTTGCGTGCGGGGTCCCCTACTTTTGGAAAATGGTTTGGAGTGGAATTGAGCGCCGACAATAAAAAACAGTTATTTATTCCGCGGGGCTTTGCACACGGCTTTTCGGTTTTGAGCGAAACAGCTATTTTTACTTATAAATGCGATAATTTTTACAACAAGGAAGCCGAACGATCGATCCATCCTTTTGACCGGAACTTAAACATCGACTGGAAAGTGAATGAGAAACTGGCCATTGTTTCAGAGAAAGACCTTGAGGCGCCTTTGTTTGTTGAGGCTCAAATGAATTTCAGTTTTTAACATGCGAATTTTAGTAAGCGGAGCATACGGACAGCTTGGAAGCGAATTAAAAACGCTTCGTTCAGAATATCCGGAATGGGATTTTCTGTTTACAGATGTCGATAGTCTCGATATTACGGATGAAAATGCGGTGAATCAATTCATAGCCGGTAAAAGTATCGACTTTCTGATCAATTGTGCCGCCTATACTGCCGTGGATAAAGCAGAGACGGACGTTGTGGTTGCCACGAAAGTAAATACGCTGGCACCCGGTATTCTTGCCAAAGTGACAAAGAAATACGGCATTAAACTCATACATATTTCTACCGATTATGTTTTTGCCGGCGATGCCTGTGAACCCTATTCAGAGGAGGATAAAGTAAATCCGCAGGGAGTTTACGGTCAGACTAAATTAGACGGAGAAAGAAATGTTCAGGCACAAAATCCTGAATCGATTATTATTCGCACTGCTTGGCTGTATTCGGTTTACGGAAATAATTTCGTAAAAACGATGTTGCGCGTGGGGCGCGAAAGAGGCGAATTGGGAGTGGTGTTCGACCAGGTTGGATCACCCACCAACGCAGCTGATTTGGCGGCCGCTGTGCTCGGTATCATTCGTTTGTGCGAGAAAGATGCATCCGCATTTGTTCCCGGTATTTACCATTTTTCGAACGAAGGAGTTGCCAGTTGGTACGATTTTGCGGTGGCTATTTTTGAGATGGCCGGAGTGGAATGCAAGGTAAATCCGCTAAGCAGCGAGCAGTTTCCAACGCCTACCAAACGACCGCACTACAGCGTGTTGAATAAATCGAAAATTCGGAATACTTTTGAAGTTCGGATACCCTACTGGAGGGATAGTTTAAAAGTTTGTTTACAAAGATTGGAAAAAATATAAGTTATGGAGAAGAATGAATTACTGGAAGTAAAAGCGAAAGCAAAAGAATGGCTTTCTGATACATACGATGCACAAACACGTGCACAGGTGCAGGCTCTGCTCGATGCCGAAGATCCTGCTGAATTGGTAGATGCTTTTTACAAAAACCTGGAATTCGGAACCGGTGGTCTTCGCGGAATTATGGGTGTTGGTACCAACCGGATGAATATTTATACCGTAGGTGCTGCCACTCAGGGCTTGAGCAATTATCTGAAAGTGAATTTTGCTGACCTTGAGGAAATTAAAGTAGCGATTGGTCACGATTGCCGGAACAACAGTCGTTTGTTTGCCGAAACCAGTGCCAAAATATTTGCCGCCAACGGCATCAAAGCTTATTTGTTTGAAGATTTGCGTCCAACTCCGGAACTGTCGTTTGCCATTCGCGAATTGGGGTGCCAGAGCGGAATTATCCTTACGGCTTCTCATAACCCGAAAGAATACAACGGCTACAAGGCTTATTGGGACGATGGATCGCAGATTGTTGCTCCGCACGACGAGAACATTGTAAACGAGGTGGCCCGGATTAAACCCGAAGACATTAAGTTTGACGGCCCCGATGACTTGATCGAAATAATGGGAGAGGAGATGGACAATAAATTCCTTGAAAATGTGAAAAAGGTTTCCATTTCTCCCGATGTGATCGCGCGTCACAAAGACATGAAGATCATTTACACGCCCATTCACGGGACGGGAGTGAAACTGATTCCAGATGCATTGAGAGCTTTTGGGTTTACCAACATCATCAACATTCCGGAACAGGATGTGGTGAGTGGTGATTTTCCAACCGTTGTTTCTCCCAACCCGGAAGAACCGGCAGCCATGGAAATGGCAACACAAAAAGCTGCTGAAATAAATGCCGATGTGGTGATGGCTTCCGATCCCGACTCTGACCGGATTGGTGTAGCGGTGAAAAATGACAAGGGAGAATACGTGATCCTGAACGGAAACCAGACCGCCCTGCTTTTCTTCTATTACATTATTGTAAACATGAAGAAAGAGGGAAAACTGAAAGGCAACGAGTTTGTGGTGAAAACCATTGTTTCCACCGAAATGATTGCCGAAGTGGCCCGCCGCAACAACATCGAATATTACGATGTGTACACCGGCTTTAAGTTTATTGCCGAAGTGATTCGGGAGAATGAAGGCGTCAAAAAATACATAGGCGGTGGCGAAGAAAGCTTTGGTTTTATGCCGTCTGATTTTGTGCGCGACAAGGATGCTGTTTCCGCTTGTGCGTTAATGGCTGAAATTGCTGCCTGGGCAATGGATCAGGGAAAGAGTTTGTACGAACTTTTACAGGATATTTACCTGGAATACGGATTCTCGCGCGAGAAGATGAAATACGTGGTTCGGAAGGGGAAAACGGGTGCCGAAGAAATTCAGCAAATCATGACCAAATTCCGCAACGACCCTCCGAAAGAACTGGGTGGCTCGCCAATGGAATGGGTGAAAGATTATTCAACGCTGGTGGCGAAAAACCTGATTACCGGTGAAGAGAAAAAGATCGATCAGAAAATTACTTCCAACGTATTGCAGTTCTTCACCCAGGAAGGAACCAAAATTTCGGTTCGCCCATCGGGAACGGAACCAAAGATTAAGTTCTATTTTGAAGTAAAAGGCGAGTTGCAAGCGCGGGCTGATTTTGATGCGGCCGAACAAAAGGCCGATGCAAAAATTGATGCCATTATGGAAGAGCTTGGACTGTAATTCTTTTTCGTCCGAAGAAAATTTGAGCTAAAAACATATCAGGGTGGCCGGTTACATTGACCGGCCACCGATTTTATTAATACCAAAACGACTAAATCATGAAGATCATTTCTTTAACTTTTATTTTAATGGTTTTCGGTGGTTTTGCAATGGCTCAGAATGATGAGTCGATGCAAATGAAGCCGGAAATGACCGAAATTTGGGATCCCGAAGTATCGGTTATCACCCCGGGCGAAAAGCCTTCGGATGCCCCTTCGGATGCAATTGTATTGTTCGATGGCACCGATTTGGGCCGCGAGTGGACAAACGGAGAGGGAGCAGAACCCGGCTGGTTGGTGGAAGACGGTTGTGCAACGGTGAAAGCCGGAACCGGAATTATCAAAACCAAACGCGTGTTTGGCGATGTGCAGTTGCACATCGAGTGGCGCTCTCCTTCCGAAGTTAAAGGTGAAAGCCAGGGACGCGGCAACAGCGGCGTATTTCTGCAGGAAACCTACGAAGTGCAGGTGCTTGATAACTACAACAACCGCACTTACCGCAACGGACAGGCAGGTAGTTTGTACAAACAACATGCACCGCTGGTAAATGCCTGCAAAGCGCCCGGTGAATGGCAAACGTACGATATTATTTACACCGCGCCACGTTTTAACGAGGATGGCACCTATTTTACGCCGCCAACCGTTACTGTACTTCATAACGGAGTGCTGGTTCAAAACCATGTGAAACTGCGCGGACCAACAGAGTACATTGGCATTCCTGAATATTCAGTACGAAAACACGGAAAGGGAAGCATTATTCTTCAGGACCACGGAAACCCGGTGAGTTACCGAAATATTTGGATACGGGAATTGTAATAAAATACCGAAGGCCTGGGAGATAACTTCCGGGCCTTTTTGTTGCGCGTTTAGTGTTCAGAGTGAGTAAAGTATCGGGTATCCAGCATCCAGCATCCACTTTCCTGTTACAATGCCTGCTTTGGATGCTGCAATAAGCTCTTCAACTCAAACAATAACCGCTTGAGTTACAACAATGCCTGCTCAGATCGAAACAATAAGCACTTGAACCTCTGCAATGTGTGCTTGACCTGAAACAATGTCAGGTTTGATTCGTGCAATGACTTCTTCAGCTGAAACAATGTCAGATTTGACCTTTGCAATAACCACTTGAAGTTAAACAATGACCGCTCAGAGTATAACAATGACCTCTTGAACTCGAGCAATGTGACCTTCCCTAAAATCAAAAAGATACAATGCTTACAACCGGATGCATACTTTTGGCTGCGCCGGTAAAGCCCGGTAAATTGCCTTGGCATCGTTTTCTGAAATTACCAGCTTGATGCCCGGATAATAGTCTGGCACCCGGAATTGAATGGTTTGGGCAAGATTGTTTTTTATCTCAAGGTAATCCTGTTTTAGCCAGAACCAGTTTTGCCACGCATTGGCCTGGGCATTTGAATCAGTGCCTTCCACCCTTATTTCAATCCCATTGTCGAGCATGATAAGCCAGTGCACATCTTCGTTTTTTACGGTGTCAATAACATGGCTTTGACTGGCATATTCGAGTGTGTCTTTAGGTGCTTTTTTAACGATCACAGGAATTTTCTCGATGGTTGCCTGCATGTTTGTACAGGTAGTTTCTTCACCAAAATAATGATGATAAGCCACCGGGTTGAGTTCCTCAAAAAAATGATCGGTTTTAAATTCTATAATCGGAGTGGTTTTTATCACTACTCCCTTCAGTTCCAGTTGCAGGATGCTGTCTTTTAGGTTGACCGATAGACTGATGGAATCGGTCTTTGACGTTTTTAACCTGCATTCTACCCAATTCCGGTCCTTAAAAGCGCTGATCCAGGCCGAGTCTTTTACGTTGTTGAAAGGAACATCCACATCCTTGATTTTGGACAAATCTTGTAATTTCTCCTGTACAGAAACGATCGACAGTGCAGCATATTGAATAACAATAAACAGCAGTACGAAGGGCAGTAGAAATGCCAGCCACCTTTTTTTCGATGTTTTTTTGCGAATGCCTGATTCCGGATTTTCCATGTTAATAAATAAAGACTTTTGCGCCAACCGGCAGTGTTTTAAATACAGCCTCCAGGTCTTCATCGCCCATTCTCACACAGCCGTGAGTGACGGGCAAGCCGAGGAAGCGTTTGTAAAGTGTCCCGTGTATCAGGTAGCCATCTCCCAAACTAAGTGCGTAATCGCCCAATACTCCGTGCTCGTAACGCGAGGGATCTCCGGCCCGCGGAATGGGCAGCCCCTCTTCAATAAACGCCCAGTCGGGTTTTCTCCAAACCGGGTTAACCGTTTTTCCTTTAATCGAGAACACTCCTTTGGGAGTTTCAAAAAGCCAGTTTTTATCGGTTTCGGTTTCCAGTTTTATGTAGCTTCCGGTAGAACAGATTCCTTCGCGGATCAATTGCCTGTTTTTGTACAAAAAGAAGGTGTTGTCGGTGGTGTTGATCACCAGGTAAACTCCGCCGGGGGTAAGGCGGTCAATCTTTCTTTGTAGCTGGATGGTTTCTATCTGAAGCATCTTAACATCGGTAGGCGACACACTGTTTACCTCTTGTTTCGGAAGAAAACGGTAAAAAACGGCTTGGTCTTTTAGCTGGGGAACCACTGCGAATAGTAGCCAGGTAAAAGTTGCCAGGGCACCTAATTGAATCAATGTAGAACCGAACCAGCCTCGTAAAAGCGTACTTATTTTTTGGGCAGCTTTACCGTGGAATTTATGGAGCATGTCCGTTTTCATTCTGATATGCTTTTACCGGTTACTTCATTCAGCGGGCGGATTGAGCCGATAATTACCACGGGCGTTCCAACGGCCACCAGTTTGTAAAGTGCATCCATGTCGTCGTTTTTCAGTGCAACACAGCCATCGGTCCAGTCGAGTCCTTTGCCGCCCAAACCATGAATTTCAATTAAGTTGCCAATGTCAGCCTTTGCGGGTATTAGTCCGCTTTTTTTGTTTTGCTGAAAGCGTTTGCGGTCGTCGGCATTGGGGTAGTTGATTAAGAGGGCTTTGTAGAACTTTGTCGATGCCCCGCTTTTCTTTTGAGTAATTTGGTAGTTTCCCTCGGGTGTGGCTTTGTCGCCCTTCTTTTTTTTGTCTCCCATCCAGTTTACACCCAACTCGGCGTTAAAAGTACGAATGGCCTTTTTGTTTTGATAAACCGTGCAGGTGTGTGCCAGTTTGTCGACCACAATAACCTTTTTCCCGTTTGCCGATTGCTGAATGGCTGCCTGGGCCTGTTTTTGCCAGGCACTGTGTTCGCTAAACCAGGCGCCTAACAGGTTTTCTGCTTTGCTGTTCGAAGAGTTGATCAGTTCTTTTGCCTGCTGGTAGCTTTTTTCTGCCTCGCCCAAACGCTTGTTTTCCCAGGCAAATTTTGCTTCCGACAGTTTTATAACTCCTTTGTGATGTGCTTTTGAAACGTTGGAAGGTAAGGGCAAATGTTTATAGTAGCGTTTGTAGGTATCAATTTTCCTTTCCAGTAGCGCAATTCCCTCCCGTAATTTGCTTCCTGCCGATTTTAATCGTTTTCCGGAAAGTCCTTCTGCCTCTGCTGCTTTTTCAATGGTAACAGCTATCCACTTGTTCAGGTCGGTATAATTCCTGAAAAGAAAAAAGTGCTTGTTTTCTTCGGCCCAGCAAACCATTGCCGAATCATACGCCTGCTCGGCCTGTTTGTAAGTGCTTGCTGCGTATGTCTGTGCTTCTGCTTTTTTGGCCTCGCTTAAACTTTCAAGGGCCATTTTCATTTCATTGAGTGGTGGCTTTGGCGCTTTGTAGATCCAAACAGCCAATCCGGCCGTCGCCAAAACAATTATTCCAACTCCTGCAATCGTTCTTCTTCTCACCTTCATTTAAAAAAACAAGCCTGAAAAAAATCCCCGGAACAGATATATTCCGGGGAAGTTACAGGTTTTTTACTTGGCTAAACTCACTTATTTTTTCCTGTTACTGCTGTATTTGGCAATCACCTCTGTAAGCTCGGCGTTAAGCGCAACTGCTTTTTCTTTGGCAGCTTTGGCTTTGTCAAGAGCAGGCAATAACTGGTCGGCAGCTACCTGGGTAGTAACGTCGGCAATGCTGGCTTCTACTACGCCAATGTCGCCTTTAATGGCTTCCAGTGCAGCCGCGCCTTCTTTCCCTTTCGGAGCCTGGGCAACCAGTTCGTTGTTTTGAGCAAGCAGGTTGGCTACTTCGGTTTGCAGGGCAGCAACTTCCAGTTTTACTTCTTCTTTACGAGCTTCAGTTTTGGTAGTAACTTCGGCTGCCAGCTGGTTTACAACTGCCAGTTGCTCGGTTACCTTGCTATAGTTTTTAATCAGTTTACCATTCTGAGCTTCCACACTTTGGGTAACAGCGCTCATCGAGTCTTGCAACGCAGTAAAGTCGGCGGTAACATATACGTCGGCTCCGGCAGTTTTGGCAGCTTCAATAGCGGCGTTAGCAGCATCAATTTCAGCTTGAGGAACTTTTCCACAGCTGCTCAACAATACAGCCACACTCAGGGCTGCGATCAAAGTCAAAAATTTTGTTCTCATTTTTTAAACGTAAAGTTTCTTTTTTATCATCAAATTCATTTGAAAAAGTAATTTCGCCTAACTTTTACTCAAGTGCGAAATTTACATTTAGACGGAGGTAGATTTTGAAGTAACGCGGGTAACAAAAATTTTTTTTCTTTTCTTGAATTATGGTGAAGGAAAAACTTGCAGGAATTGATGATGAGGAGCTGGTGAGGCGAATAATTGCGGAGAACAAAACAGCGCTTTTTGAAGAGCTGTATAAACGCTATTACCTAAAAGTGGTTGACAAATGCTACAGCTTTATTAAAAACCGTGACCAGGCAGAAGATTTTGCCAACGACATTCTCTCGAAGGCTTACGAAAAGCTGCCCGGTTTTAAGGGGAATGCGCGCTTCTCGTCGTGGCTTTACGCCATTACCTACAATTATTCGATTGATTATCTGCGGCACAAAAAAAAGCTGCACTATCCGAACTGGAACAGCGAAAACGAAATTCCCGACATTCCGGATGAAGAAGAAGCCGACCTGGAAAGCCTGAGCTACGAGAATCTTTTGAAGATATTGGAGATGATCCATCCCGAAGAAAAAGCCTTGTTGCTTATGAAATACCAGGACAATCTTCCGGGAAAACACATTGCACAAACACTTCAAATCAGCGAAGATGCTGTAAAAATGCGTTTAAAAAGGGCTCGTACAAGGGTTGTTTATTTGTTTCAGACCGAATTTAAAAAAGAGTAACAGGGGAGTTACTTTAAGGGGTTTTATCGTCAAAAAAAGAAAAACATGGAGATCAGAAATTTTATTCAGAAGATATTTTCCGGGGGGAATGAAATACAGGTGCCGGAACCGGTGAAGAAACAGTTTGCGGAACAGTTTGCGGATACGATCAATATCGAGTGGCAGCGAACAGGCGATTTGTTTGAGGCCGTTTTTTACCGGAACGACCTGGAGAATATTGCCAGTTACCGGAAGGACGGAGCTTTTGTTTGCCTGAAAATAAATCTGCCCTTGTCGGAGCTTCCGCTAAAGGTGACGGAAACGGCGGCTGAGCATGGCGAATTAATGAATGCGATCCTGATTGAGTGTGACGACAAACGGGAATACGAACTCATTATTCGCGACACAGAGCTTGTCCGTTATTTTCTTCTTGCCGATGAAGAAGGAAATGTAAAGCGAAAAGAAAAGCTGTCTTTTTAACCGCTCAGCGGATTTTAATTTTTATTTTCTGGCCAATCTTTTTGTTTTGGTGTGGTTCAGGAAATCAATGGTTTTATTGATCCCCACATACATAACCGTGTCTTCTTCTACAAAACTTACTTTTTTGCGGTAATCTTTCAGAAAATTTTCAAGGAAAGGAGAGGTTTTTACCGGCCGCCGAAAATCCATTGCCTGTGCGGCATTGTAGAGTTCTATGGCTAAAATTTTCTCCGTATTGAGCGCCACTTTCAAGGCTTTGGTCGCAGCATTTCCTCCCATACTTACGTGGTCTTCCTGTTCGTTCGACGAGGGGATGGAATCAACCGATGCAGGTGTGCAAAGCTGCTTGTTCTGACTTACAATGGAAGCTGCGGCGTATTGCGGGATCATAAAGCCCGAGTTCAGTCCCGGGTTGGCTACCAAAAATTCAGGCAGTTCGCGTTCTCCGGAGATCAAACGATAGGTTCTTCTTTCGGAGATACTTCCGAGTTCACTCAGTGCCATGGCCAGAAAATCGAGCGAAAGGGCCAGCGGTTCGCCATGGAAATTACCACCCGAAATAATCAGGTCTTCGTCGGGAAAGACTGTAGGATTATCGGTTACGGAGTTGATCTCGGTTTCAATAACTTTTGAAACGTATTTAACGGCGTCTTTCACTGCCCCGTGTACCTGCGGAATGCAGCGGAAAGAGTAGGGGTCCTGGATATGCGCCTTGTGTTTCGCCTGCATTTCGCTGCCAGCCAGTACATGTCGGAAATTACGGGCTGTTTCTGCCTGTCCTTTGTGGGGGCGGATACGTTGAATGTTTTCAGAAAAAGGTTCCAGCAAGCCATCAAACGCATCGAGCGAAAGTGCCCCGATAATATCGCCCTGATCGATGATCCGGAACGTTTTTAGCAGGGTGTAAACGGCGTGGGCGCTCATAAACTGCGTGCCGTTCAAAAGCGCCAGTCCTTCTTTGGCTTCAAGCTTAATCGGATCCCATCCAAATTTCTCAAGCACAGTGGCCGAACTGACTTGCTTTCCTTCAAAATTTACTTCCCCCAAACCCAGCAGGGGCAGGAATAACATGGCCAAAGGTGCCAGGTCGCCGCTTGCTCCGAGCGATCCCTGTTCGCGTACCACAGGAAGTATGTTGTTGTTGAAAAGATCGAGTATGCGTTGCACGGTGATCAACTGTACGGCAGAGTTTCCTTTTGAAAGTGCATGTGCTTTTAGCAATAGCATCAGTCTTACCACATCAGCCGGAACTTCGGTACCGACGTTGCAGGCATGCGAAACCACCAGGTTTTCCTGTAGTTTGCTCAGGTCTTCCTTTGAAATTTCAATGTCGCACAAAGCACCAAAACCGGTATTGATGCCATACAATGGTTTTTCGGCACGCTCCAGTTTGCGGTCGAGGTATTTTTTGCTTTTCTGGATGAGTTCAACAGAAATGTCGGAAAGCTCCAGTTTTGTGTCGTTCTCCAGAATGTCCTGAATAATGTCGTAAGTAAGATGATTGGGTGATATTTCAAAAACGCGTTTAGCCATGATAACAAATTGTTTAACGGTGAAAGTGAAAAAGTAATTACTTTATCAAAAATAAGGTGATAGCAATGTGCTGCAAATTACATTGCAAAACAGGGGAGTATTCGTCAGTAAAGATATCAGGGAAAACGAACGTCTCCGCCAAGGGTTTTTACAAGCCGATCAGGTACCGGAATATTCATAGAAATGATTTTATTTCGGCAATATCTTATAATTGGACTTATTAAGACAGGACTTTTATCAGTTCTTCTGCGCTTACCAGCTGTTGTTCGCCGGTTTCCATATTCTTTAGCGTGAATTTTTTTGCGGCTATTTCTTCTTCGCCGGCCAGAATTACAAACGGTATCTCTTTCCGGTTGGCATAATTCATCTGCTTTTTCATTTTGGCACTTTCCGGAAAAATCTCGGCATTTACGTTATTTTTTCTGAGTTGTGCCAGCACCGGTAAACAATAGGCTTCCTCTTTTTCTCCAAAGTTGATGAACAGAGCCTTGGTTGTTTCCAGCGAGTCGTGCGGGAAAAGACCCAGTTGGGTGAGTACGTCGTAAATACGTTCTGCACCAAAAGAAACACCCACTCCCGAAACATCGGGCATTCCAAAAATGCCGGTCAGGTCGTCGTAGCGGCCACCGCCACAAATGCTCCCGATCTGCACGTCTTTCGATTTTACTTCGAAAATAGCGCCGGTGTAATAGTTCAATCCACGGGCCAGTGTCAGATCAAGTTCCACTTCGGTTTTCAGGTCAAAGTTTGCGAGGTAGGCAAAAAGTGTCTGCATTTCGGAAATACCTTTTGCTCCAACTTCTGTATGCCCGATAACGGCAGCAATCTGCTCCAGTTTTTCGGCGGTGCTGCCTTCGAGTTTTAAAATGGGCTGCAGTTTTTCAACCGCTGTATCCGAAATGCCTTTTTCGAGCATTTCTGCATTTACTTTTTCCAAGCCTATTTTATCCAGCTTGTCGATAGCAACGGTAATATCAACGATACGATCTGCTTCGCCAATGGCTTCGGCAATTCCGGCCAGTATTTTCCGGTTGTTGATTTTTACGACCGTATTAATTTGCAGGCGTTGAAAAACATCGTCGATGATCTGCACTAGTTCCAGTTCGTTGAGCAAACTGTCGCTGCCAATCACGTCTACATCGCACTGGTAAAATTCGCGGTAACGACCTTTTTGCGGGCGGTCTGCACGCCAAACCGGTTGGATTTGGTAGCGCTTAAACGGAAAAACAATGTCGTTACGGTATTGCACTACGTAGCGCGCAAAGGGCACGGTGAGGTCGTAGCGCAATCCCTTCTCTGAAATATGCGTGGTAAGTTTGTTTGAATTTTTTTCGTCGATCACATCCTGTGGTGCTTTCGAAATAAAATCACCTGAGTTGAGAATCTTAAAAAGCAGCTTGTCGCCTTCTTCCCCGTATTTCCCCATCAGTGTCGACAGGTTTTCCATGGCCGGTGTTTCAATCGGCTGAAATCCGTACAAACGAAAAACATCTTTGATGGTATCGAAAATATAGTTTCTTCTCACCATTTCAACGGGTGAAAAGTCGCGGGTACCTTTTGGTATCGAAGGTTTCTGTGCCATGATTCTTTGAATTTGGGCGCAAAAATATAAAATTCTATTGAGCTATGCAGAATTCACTATGATTCAAATTCAGTATCTTTGAGATAACTTACGATTGGAGGATATGAGTTTTACTGTAAAAATAACAGGTTCTTCTGCCAAAGCACAAAGTATTATCAATATGATGAAAGAGTTGGCCAAAGATTATTCGTTTCTGACGGTTATTGAAGATGAAACAGATATCGAAGCCGATATTTTGCAAGAGGTGGATGCCCGGAAAGAATACATGAAGAATCATCCGGACGAGTGGCGTAGTTGGGAGGATATAAAAAAGAGTCTGGACTCTCAATGAAATTGTATGTTCTTAAAATTCATCCCTTTGCGGAATCAGAGTTAATGGATGCCCGGAAATGGTACAATTTTCAAAAGGAAAATTTGGGAGATGAATTTATAGGAGAAGTTGAGGCGAAACTTAAGCAAATTATCTCCAATCCTCACCGTTTTCGTAAAATCAGGTCTGATGTAAGAGTGGCTGTTTTAAAGAGGTTCCCATTTTCAGTTGTTTTCTCGATTGCTGAAAGTCATGTGGAGATTTATTCATTCTTTCATCACAGTCGAAATCCGGAAATCTGGAAACGGAGAATGAAATAAGTGAATGAAAATACAGTGGTATCTAGTTAATTCACGATTGATTTTTGTTATTTCGTGCTCTGATTCATGTTACAATTATGGAAGACAAAAAGAAAGAAGGACGTTACGAACGAATTTATACGCAGTTGAATGAATTGGTGCGGAAAAGTGAAAATACACAGGCGCGAATGGCTACCATTATTGCCGTTCTGCACCATAAAATGGACTATTATTTCTGGACGGGTTTTTACCTGATCGATGACGGGAAGATGACGGTAAACATGTACCAGGGACCGGTGGCCTGTCAGATTCTGGAAAAAGACAAAGGTGTTTGCTGGGCGGCTTTTAATCAACAGAAAACGCTGGTAGTGGAAGATGTACATGCTTTCCCGGGGCATATTGCCTGCGACTCTCGCTCGAACTCTGAAATTGTGGTTCCTTTCAAAAACAAGGCCGGTGAGATCATCGGAGTATTGGACATCGACAGCAAAGACAAAAGTTCTTTCTCCGAAGTGGATGCCCGGTGGCTCGAGAAAATCCTGGAACTGGTTTATGTTTAAGATATCCGCGAATATCTTTTAGGATCGGTGTCATCTGCGTTCTGTTTCTACCCGTTTCTTTCAATCTTTAAGTATCAAAATGTATGATTAACTTTTGATACAATCTCTTTGCCGTGTTCTAACGGAACATCACTGGTTTTTAATCGCGAATTTGTTTTGAACGATTATAAATATCATCAAAACAATGGGCATCTTTTGCGAAAAGCTCAAATATCAATTTGAAGATTTTATCTTTAGAAAATTGTTATTTCGAAATTAAAAACCATTAAAAAATGACGAACCAGAGCAATGCCATTAAATTTTATAGTGGCGAACAGATTCCAGTGGAACAACACAAAGTACGTATTGTACAAAAATTATTCTTACGACCGATTGAAGAAAGAAAAGCTGCCATGGAAGGCGCAGGCTTTAATACATTCCTGTTGAATACGAAGGATGTTTTTCTGGATATGCTGACCGATTCCGGAACAAACGCAATGAGCGATAACCAGATTTCATCGATGCTGCAGGCCGATGACGCCTATGCCGGATCTCAAAGTTTTTACCGGATGGAAGAGGCAGCCAGGGAAGTTTTTGGTAAACACTATGTTTTGCCTGTTCACCAGGGGCGTGCTGCTGAAAATATAGTGTCGCAGGCTTTTATCAGCCAGGGCGAAGTAATACCGATGAACTATCACTTTACAACCACCAAAGAACACATGGAACTTAACGGCGGTAAAGTGCTGGAAATTTATGCCGATGACGCATTGGATATCAAAAGTTCGAAAAAGTTTAAAGGAAATATCGATATAGATAAATTGAATGCTGTATTTGAAGAATACGGCAAGGAAAAGGTAGCATTTGTGCGCATGGAAGCGTCGACCAACCTGATTGGTGGCCAGCCTTTTTCGATGCAAAATATGCGGGATGTTCGCGCGGTTTGTGATAAAAACGATACTATGATGGTGCTGGATGCCAGTTTAATTGGTGAAAATGCCTGGTTTATCAAGCAGCGTGAGGAAGAATTTAAAAATGCGGAGATCAAAGATATTCTGCTGGAGATGTGCGGTTATGCCGATTTGGTTTATTTCTCCAGTCGCAAGGTGAGTTCTACACGTGGTGGTGGTATTCTGACCAACAAAAAAGAGCTTTACCTGAAAATGCGTGATTTGCTCGTTTTGTACGAAGGGTTTCTTACCTACGGCGGTATGTCGGTGCGCGAAATCGAAGCCATGGCAGTTGGTTTGCGCGAAACCTGCGACGATACTGTGATTTGTCAATCGCCTTCGTTTATTAAATATGCGGTGGACAACCTTGACAAAGCAGGAGTTCCGGTGATTACACCTGCGGGTGCTCTCGGTTGCCACATCGATGCAATGGGCTTTCTAAAACATGTGCCACAGGAGCAGTATCCGGCAGGTGCATTGGCGGCTGCTTTGTACATTGTTTCCGGTATTCGGGGGATGGAACGCGGAACTATTTCCAGCGTTCGCGACGAAAAAGGAAACGATATTTTAGCTGATGTTGAGTTGCTGCGTCTGGCATTCCCGCGGAGGGTGTTTACGCTTTCGCAAACCATGTACGTAATCGACCGGGTAAAATGGTTGTACGATAACCGGGAATTGATTGGTGGATTGCAATGGGTGGAAGAACCTCCAATGCTGCGTTTCTTTATGGGACGGCTGGAACCCGTTGGCGACTGGACCGAAAAACTGGTAGCTAAATTCAGAACCGACTTTGGCGATTCTTTGTAAAAAGACAATCAAAAAATAGGAAAGGGAATCTGTACAGGTTCCCTTTTTTCGCCTTCAGAAAATTAGCATAGAATTATGTACTGATTAACATATTGAATACATTTGAGCGAAATCAAATCCCAATGGGGTTGATAGTAAATTGCATTTTTGTGCATTTTGTTACCTGTCTAATAAATCGTTGGTTATGATAAAAAAAAGCTTGTTTCTTCTGTTGCTGTTCTTTTCCGTGGTGCTTCGTGCGCAGGAAGTTGACCTGGCAAAACTCGATCAGTATTTTGAAAAAGCGCTGACAGATTGGGACACTCCCGGTATGAGTGTGGCCATTGTGAAAGATGGACAAACTGTTTTCAGCAAAGGATACGGAGTAATGGAAGCTGGCGAAGATGCCCGCACCGATGGGAACAGTTTGTATGCCATTGCCTCCAATTCAAAGGCATTTACCAGTTATGTTATTGCGCAACTGGTGGAAGAAGGAAAGTTGAGCTGGGATGATAAAGTAAAAAAATGCCTGCCGTATTTCGATTTGTACGATCCGTGGGTAAGCGCCCAGGTTACCGTTAAGGATTTGTTGTGTCACCGGGTGGGACTGGGCACGTTTAGCGGCGATGTAATGTGGTATAAATCAGATCTGACTTCAGAAGAGATCATTCGGCGGATGAAATACCTAGAACCGCAGTTTGCATTTCGCGACGGGTTTGGCTACTCGAACCTAATGTACATTACCGCGGGTGAACTGATCAAAAAGATCACAGGGAAAACCTGGGGGCAGAATGTCCAGGAACGCATCCTTGATCCGCTGAAAATGGATCGAACGATTTATTCATTACCAAAACTCGATGTAGTTGGGAATTATACGACTCCGCATGCTTTTGAAGACGGGAAGAATGTTCCGATTCCGTATACCGACTGGGAAGAAGTTGGCGCTTTGGGAGGCCTGATTTCTTCGGTAAACGACATGGCAAAGTGGATGGTTTTTATGATGAGTTCGGAAAACAAAGCTAAAAACGAATTGTGGGAACTGCTGAATAGTTACACTGTTAAACGCGACAAAGTAAACGATTTCAACATGCATTTTAGTGGGTACGGTTTAGGCTGGGGCTTGTCTGATTATTACGGACGTTTGCGTGTGGGCCATACCGGTGGTTACGACGGAATGATCTCGGCCGTGACCATGATTCCGGATGAGAAACTGGGCGTGGTCGTGCTTTCCAACGGAATGAATCCTCCGATGATGGCGGTTACATATTATGCGTTGAATGCCTTTTTAGGAGAGGAAACTAAGGACTGGTCGGACGATCTGCTAAAAAGAAAGGAAGAGCGTAGCAAAAAAGACACGCGGGTTGAAGATCGTTTAGCAAGCCGTGTGGAAGGAACACACCCTTCGCTGGAACTTAAAAAATACACCGGAACTTACAAAGCTGATATTTATGGCAGCATTGAAGTGAAGCTGGAAAACGGGAAACTGAGGGTTTATTTTGAACGTTCGCCCGAGCTGTCGGCTACTTTGGAACACTGGCATTACGATGTGTGGAAACTTAACTGGGACATTATGCATGCCTGGTTTAATTTCGGAACGCTTAAGTTTAACATGGATAATAACCTGAAGATAACGGGGATGGATTTCGATGTTCCCAACAACGATATTTTCTTCGAAGAACTAAAACCGCGAAAGGTGAACTAATTCTTGCAGAAAGGGGAAGGAATCTTGATTTGACCCGGTTTAAGTGGATGATTCGTACCCGTATATCAGTAAAATAGTTGTACTTTCGGCCAACAAAACAGAAAACAGATGAAACTTAGTCCAAGAATGCAATTTCTTGTACGCAACGGGCTCAAAGGCTTTTTATGGCTGACAGTGCTTTTGGCGGCTTATTTTCTGTTTCGGGAAGTGGTGATCACGCACAACCCCGATGCATGGGTGGAGCGTTTTTATGCCCGCCCGATGATCATCTACCTGATATACTGTTTTTCCGAGTTCTTTTTTGGGCTCATTCCTCCTGAATTATTTATGATTTGGGCCATCAACAAAGGCGATACATGGCATTATCTCTTCAACCTGTCTTTGTTTGCAGGCATTTCTTATTTGATGGGCTATATCAATTTTTTGATCGGTCGTTTTTTTTACAAGAACGAAACTTTCAAGAATCTGAAGCGACGGTTGCTTAAGGATTCAGCCAACCAGGTAAAGAAATACGGCATTTTTCTGATCATTGTAGCGGCGCTTACCCCGCTGCCGTGGTCGGGTGTAAGTTTACTGGTGGGTTCGGCCGGTTATCCTTCTAAACGGTTTCTGAAATACGCCTTGTTTCGTCTTTTACGCTTTGCCGTTTATGGTTACATCGTATACCAAACGCACCAAATCTAACCGTGATTTTCTTTTTCCTTTTTGTTTGAAATTCCTGTACTGATAAAACATACTTCATTTGTGTTTTGTTATTTCTGATAAATGGGAACTTCTCAAAAAGCGCAGCAAGGTTTTGATAGAAGAAAATCTGAAGTCATGAGAAAATTTATTGTAATTATATTTTTGATCGTATCAACAACAGCTATGGCAAAAGAACTGGAGAAAGCAACACTTGGAGGTGGTTGTTTCTGGTGTACAGAAGCGGTTTACCTCGAATTAAAAGGAGTGGTGGATGTAAAACCCGGCTACAGTGGCGGGCATGTCAAAAATCCGGGATACAAGGAAGTTTGCTCTGGAACTACCGGTCACGCTGAAGCGGTTCAGATAACGTTTGATCCGGCGGTTGTAAGTTACAGTCAGCTGCTTGAAGTGTTTTTTGCGACGCACGATCCAACTACCCTGAACCGGCAGGGAAACGACGTGGGAACCCAGTACCGGTCGGTGATTTTTTATCATAACCCACAGCAAAAGGAAACGGCAGAAAAAGTGATTCGCTTGCTGGAGGAGGAGAAAGTGTACGAGCAGCCAATCGTAACAGAAATTGAGGCTTACGATATTTTTTATGTGGCCGAAGATTATCACCTGAATTACTACGCCCGAAATAAATCGCAGGGGTATTGTCAATTTATTATCGCTCCAAAGCTCGATAAATTCAGAAAGGTATTTAAAGACCAGCTAAAGAAATAAACCAACAATAAACCAACTGATTATGAAGAAGCTGCTTTTAGTGATACTGCTAATTGGTTTTACCATTGTGTCGCACGCACAGGATCAACGTGAATTTTCTTACACCGAAGGAGACACAACCTATGTAATGAAGCGCTATGTTTTCATGTTGCTGAACAAGGGCGAAACGCGAACTCAGGATTCTACCGAGGCCGCTAAAATTCAGGAGCAGCATCTGGCGCATTTGAATAAGCTTTCCAAAATGGGAAAACTAATTGTTGCCGGTCCTTTTGAGGAAGGTGGAGATCATCGCGGCTTGCTGATTTTTGACGTGGCTACAGTGGATGAAGCACTGAAACTGGAAGCAGAAGACCCGGCAGTAAAAACAGGCCGCCTCAGCATGGAAGCCTTTTACTGGTGGGGCGCCAAAGGAACCGTGATCAGGTGAGTTTAAAGTTCAGAGTTCAGAGTTCAGTGCCCAGCGTTGAGTGGCGTCGTTTGCAGCGTGATTTGGATAAAACCAAGTCGCAGTTTTCGATATCTGACTAACCATGAAAAACATTATCGTTATACAATTTCACAGTTTTACAATTGTTTGCAGAATGAAACTCCCAGCTTAATTCTGTCCTTCAATCCTTCAAGCCATCAGTTTTTCAGTCCCTCAATATCTCAAACCAGCTTTCTTCCAAATGGAGTGAGTGCCAGTGAGGCCATTTTAAAGTGTTGGCGTGCCCACGGAATGCCAATGATGGTGATTCCGAGCAGCAATCCAAAAAACAGGTGAGTAAGCATGATCCAAATACCACCGATAAAAAACCAGAGAATGTTCATAATGGTGGAAAGACAGCCCGGGGCATAATCCATGTATTCGATTTTCTGCCCGAACGGCCACAGTGCCAATACTCCCAGCTTGAACGATTGAATTCCAAATGGAATTCCAACAATGGTTATACACAGTGCCAGACCTGCGAGAATGTACTCCAGGAAAATGGCAAAACCTCCGAATAACAGCCAGATTAAGTTTCCTAAAATTTTCATAAGTAGTTGTGGTTAAAGTTAGTTGTTAAATGGTTTACTATTCTGACACCGGACTTTTACAAAACCGGGTTTTACTGTTTCCTTGTTTCTCAGCTTGTTAAAGGCAACGCTTATCAGCATGCTTATAATTACAATGGTTGCGATCATTTTTCTTCTGATTTAAAATTCGAACTGAAAGTACGCAAATGAATATTCAGGCGACAAAATTAAACGGTAAACGAGCCATTTTTACAGGTAAATAAAGGAAATCATGACTCGTTCAAAAATGAAAGCAGCGAACACATTTTAAATAGTTTGTATTTTTGCTTTCAAAGGTTGATAATTATGATCCAACAAAAAGAAATTACTTTGCCAGCATTCAGAAGAGGTTATCACCTGGTCACGAGGCTGATTGAAGAAAAGTTGCCCGAACTACCGGAAGCTGGGTTACTGCATATTCTGGTGAAACATACCTCCGCTGGCATCACGCTGAACGAAAATGCCGATCCAACAGTAAGAACCGACTTCGAGAATTTTATGAATAAAATGATTCCCGAAGACGATCCTGTTTACATTCACACTTACGAAGGCAGCGACGATATGCCTGCACATCTGAAATCGGCAGTGATCGGTGCCGAAATCACTGTGCCCATTACCCGGCACCGGTTAAACCTTGGCACCTGGCAAGGGATTTATTTTTGTGAATTTCGCGATTACGGTGGCCCGCGCCGACTGGTGCTTACTGTTTTTAGCTAAAAAGAAGGTTTTTTAGTTTTTTGAAGACTCAATATTCCATCCAAAATCAACGTATTTCCATTGGAAATCATCGCCTGAAACATCGATTTTCAGGAAGCCTTCTTCCATTCCGAAGCGGGGGCCCTGCCACCATTGGGCCGAAACTGCACCTCCTGTTATGTAATGGATTCCGTTGTAATAAATGTCTTCGAGAAAATGCAAGTGCCCCTGCAATACCAGTTTTGTGTTGTATTGTTCCAGAATTTTAATAACATCGTGAGCGTTTGTAACTACTGCTCCCTGGCTAAGTGGGGCTGTCGGATCGTTCATGATCTGCTGTCCGATGCTCAGTAACGGAATATGAATACTCACCGCAACGGGGCGTTCTTTTCCGTTTTTCGCCAGGTCGTTTTTTAGCCATTCCAGTTGTTCTTCGTCCACATGTCCATAGTAGCGGCGGTCTTCAGTGAAACCAACACCATCGAGAACCACAAAGTGCCAGTTCTTGTGATCAAAGGAATAATAGCGTTGGGTAATTCTGTCTTCGTACATCTTTTTCCCGTATTCTTCGTGCGAAGGATCTACGCCACTTTTTTCATACAACCCAAAAACTTCGTGGTTTCCCATGGTCGAATACATGGGCATATTCAACTTTTTTGTGGTTTGGGTAAACAACGTATACAGGCTGTCGCTGCGTCCGTAGGTTTGCCCAAGCGCATCCATAATGTTATCTCCGCCGGTTAGCACAAAATCAGGCGCCAGACTGTTGATTGTATCGATCGCCTGAAGCAGTCCTTCCGTTGCATTTCGCTTTTCGGTGATGTGGATGTCGGTCATAAAAACAAAGGAAAAGTCATTCTCCGATGTCTGGGTTTTGGCTTTCTCCGAGACCTGCTGGCAGGCAGAAAAAATCAAGATAAAAATGATAAAAAGAAATGTTCTGTTCATGATACTATAAATTAATTCTTGTCATAAATTTGTGGCAATATAACGGAGAGCAACATTATTGCTAATTAATATCGATTAAATTATATTTAATTTTAAATTAAACAGAAGGTTCTTTACTGTTCTGAATGGTATCACAAAGTAAATTTTATTGTATGAAGATTGATGTTACACAATATTCTCAGGACGAATTAGAGCAAGAAGGCGTATTTGGCTGGCCCGTTTGGGAACGCGATGAGGAAAAGTTCGATTGGTATTACAGTCAGAACGAACTTTGTTATATCGTAGAAGGAGAGGCAACGATTACCTCAGAATTTGAGTCGGTGACGATCAAAGCCGGAGATTTTGTGACCTTTCCCAAGGGACTGGAATGCGTTTGGGACATTCATTCTGCCATAAAAAAACATTATTCATTCGAATAATATTTGAGATTTTAATTTTTTTTACAAAGTTTGCATAGATAATAATTTATTTGAAGGTCTATGCGAAAAATAGTTTGGGTTTTGGTTGCTTGCCTGCTCGTTCTGAACGGGTTTGGTCAGGAGGATTCTGCCGCAAAAGAGAAAAGAATGCAATGGTTTGAAGATGCCAAGTTGGGTATTTTCATTCATTGGGGAATTTACAGCGTAAACGGAATCGACGAAAGCTGGTCGTTTTTTAACGGCTATATTTCGCACGATGATTATATGAAGCAATTGGGCGGCTTCAACGCAAAAAATTACGATCCTGCTGCTTGGGCGAAACTGATTGCAGAAAGCGGGGCGAAGTATTCGGTAATCACTACCAAACACCACGACGGCGTTGCCCTCTGGGATACGCATTGCAATGATCTGAGCGTCGTGAAAAAGTCGCCGGCTCAAAAAGATCTGATCGCACCTTTTGTGAAAGAGCTGAAGAAAAATGACGTGAAAGTGGGGCTGTATTATTCACTGCTCGACTGGTCGCATCCTGATTATCCCAATAAAACAAGGGTTAAAAAACGTTATGAAAATGACTCGGTACGTTGGAACCGTTTTGTAGATTTTAATTTCTGCCAGCTGGAAGAATTATCTAAAAACTTTAAACCCGATTTGTACTGGTTCGACGGTGATTGGGAAGCTTCGGCTGAAAAATGGAAAGCCCGTGAACTAAGCGAGAAACTGCGGGAGTGGAACAAAGGCGTCATACTAAACAGCCGGATTCAGGGATACGGCGATTATGCAACACCCGAGCAGGGACTTCCGGTAACCCGACCACGAAGCCGTTACTGGGAACTTTGCATGACCATGAACGACAGCTGGGGCTATCAGCACAACGATCATAACTACAAAACACCCAACCAGGTAATTCGCATGTTGGTAGACGTGATCAACAAGGGCGGAAATCTTTTGCTGGATATTGGGCCGAAAGCCGATGGAAGCATCCCGGAAGAACAGGTGAATATTCTAAAAGAACTGGGGCGTTGGACCAACAAACACTCGGAAGCCATTTACGGAACACGTGCCGGAATTCCTTACGAACATTTTTACGGGCCAACAGCCTTGAATCAGAAAGGAGATATTCTGTACCTGTATGTTCCGCACAAACCAAACGGACCGCTGATTTTAAAAGGAATAAAAAACAAAATCAACCGGATCTGGGTGGTTGGCAACGGCACCAAACTTAACTGGGATGTGAAAATGAAGCAATACTGGAGCGCGGTTCCGGGAATCGTTTACATTGATGTACCGGAGAAAGTACTCGATCCGCAGGTGACAGTCATTGCTGTCCTGCTCGACGGGAAAGTGGATCTTTACCGCGAGGAAGGCCAGGTAATTGAAAGCAACTAAGCGGCTGTTCAGGAGATTGTCAGGATATTTCCGCTTTTGGTAACCGAATACTTTTTCAGGTTGGCAGTGGCCGGCCCGTTAATTACAACACCTGCTGTGGTATATTTTGACCCGTGGCAAGGACAGGGCACATTACCGTCGGCATGGCTGTAGGTTACACTGCAACCTTGGTGCGTGCAGATTTTTGACAAGGCCAGGTAACTGTTTTCTCCTGTTCTGAAAACCATAATGTTTCCTTTGTAGGCGTAGCCCCCAACCGTATTTAAGGCTGAGTAAGCTGCTGCAGTCAAATCAAGGGTATTGGATGAGCCGCCCGGATCATTGGGATTTCCCAGGTCTTCATCTTTCGAACAGGCATTAAAAAGCATCGGAGAAGTCAATAAGATACTTCCTCCTACCGCAAAGTTTTTAAGAAAGTCTTTTCGTTCCATGATTAATTTTTTGGATTATAATTAAAACACTAAAAAGTATTTTAATGTTTTGGGCTAATCCAAAAATCAATACTCACAAATTTTTTCTACTTCGTTGGTAGCCAGGTACCACAGGTAGCCGGTAACTTTTGTAAAGCCGCTTTCTTTTAAGGTTTTGGCATAACGATCTATCTGCCTATTGTATTTACTAGGAATTTTTTCGCCGGTCTTGTAGTCTACCACAATCGCGGTATCGCCCGAAAACATGATCCGGTCGGGACGAAGCAGCTTTTGCCCGGTTAGCAGATCGCGCTCATTCAGAATCTGAAGGCTTCCATCGAACCAGCTTTTTACTTCCGGAAGCTGCAGGTTTTCATCAATCGTTTTTTGAATTTCTGCCATCTCACCGTTGTCAATTCTTCCTTCGTTCAATGCTTTCAAACAAGCCGCTTCCACATCTTTTACGGTGTCGATTCCGGAGAGAATCTCGTGTACCAGTTTTCCAAGGTTTTTTTCGGAATGATGCTTATCGCTCGCCACTAAAAAGTCTTCTCCCGACAATCTTAGGCTAATTCTGTCGCCTAGGTCAGAAAAGCGGTAATTGGTGAGGGTAATGCTTTTTGATTCCTCTTTTTTCCCTTCGCTTGGCGAAACGGATCCGAATTCAAAAAGGCCTGCTTCTTCATCAAAACATTCGCTGAACAGAGGATTGGATGCTGTTTGCTGAACGGCCAGAAATAGCAGAAGATCGACATCGGAACCCGCATATTCACCTTTCTGATTAAGCTTTGGCTCCGGACAATTAACCAACAGTGCCGATTTTGCCCGTGTAACTGCCACGTAAATCAGGTTGAGTGAGTCGATGTAACTGCTGACTTTTTCTTCGAAATGAGCCGGGGCAAATTCCGAGGCTTCCATTTCCTTTCCGCTTTTGATGGGCAGCAACGGAAATCGATTAAACGGTTCACTGGTTGGCTGGCACCAGATAATGTCACCGCTTCGGCTGGTTTCCCACTTAAAATAGGGGAGAAGCACGGCTTTAAATTCCAGTCCCTTTGAACTGTGGATCGTGAGCAAACGAATGGAACCTGTTCCTTCATTTACGCTTACCGACGTAGTTGAACCTTTTTCGTTCCACCAAAAAAGCAGGTTCGACAAATCGTTGGAGAGCGATGTTTTTTGTTCCCCGGCTTTGTCAATCAGCGTTTGAATATAGGGAAGCTCGTTTTGAAGTTTTAACAGGCCAAATAAGGAGGCGATTCGGGTAACCGTTTCATCGAGGGATGAAAGCAGTACCTTTTGTTTTACCTGTTCCAGTTTCTCGCCTAGTTCACTTTCGAAAAGTGCATCATAATCATTTCCAAGCTGCCATTTTTCGGTTGGTTCAGGGAACAAGGTGCTTTCGAAACTTTTTTGTGTAGGCTTTAGCCAACTCATCCACAGGTGAAGCAGGGTAGCTTTGTTGATTTCGCTTAGCGGATCAACCAGCCATTCTATGGTGTGAATGATGAATAAAACGGCTTTGGAGGCAAAAAGAAACAGCGAATCGTTTGAGAGTACGGTCAGGTTGTAATCCTCGTTTTCTTTCTGTTGAGCTGCTTCCAAAAAGGTTTCCACAATGCGGGTGCCTTCACCGTTTTTCCGGACGAGGATGGCAATTTCTTCGGGTTTAATTCCCTTGTCCTGCAACATTTTTACCTGCTCAACCAGTGTGTTGGTGGCCGTTTCATAAAAATCGTCGCCAGGCAAAAAGTTCAGTTGGACGTAGCCTTTGGGATCTGCTTCCTTTTTCCCCGGTTTTTGCTGAAACGAAGCATAAATATTTCTGAATTTATTCAGGTAGTGTTCGTTATCGGGGATGGTCGAGAAAAGCCTCGATTCAAAAACATCGATCAGGCGGGCGATGATTTCGTTGTTAAAATCGATGATGTTCTTATCACTTCGCCAGTTGAAATCGAGGTGTTCTTCTTTTTTCTGGGCTTCAGAAAAATCATGGTCCAGTTCTTCTGCCAAAATGTTCCAGTCGCTGTTTCGCCAGCGGTAGATCGATTGTTTTACGTCGCCTACCACTAGGTTCGGGTGCCCTTCAGAAAGCGAGTTCACAACCAGTGGTTTAAAGTTCCGCCATTGCAAACCCGATGTATCCTGGAATTCATCGAGCATAAAATGATGATAGAAATTCCCGATTTTCTCGTAAACAAAAGGTGAATCGCTTTCCCCGATTATTTTGCTGAGCAGGAGGTTGGAATCCGACAATTGCAGCATTTCCTTTTCCCGCAGCAGGGCTTCAATTTCCTTTCGCAGGTCGGTTAAAATGCCCAGTGTACGAAGCTGTTTTAATACTGCGATGGTTGTATTGTAACGGGTAAAATGGTTGTTGAAATAGTGAATCAGATCAGCCAGGCCGGGTTGAAGATTTTGCTGAACCAAAGCGCCCAGTTCTGCCGCTTGCTTGTGACTTTTTGCGAACCATTTCTCCACATCTTCGGAAGCGGAAACGGCTCTGGCAGTTGGTTCTTTGATCGCTCCACCAGCGACTGCCGCAATATAACCAGCAACTCCCGATTTTTTATACGAGAAATCATCGACACTGAAACCGTGATTTCCGATAGCTTGCAAAAGTACAGACGCCTTTTGTTTCAAGCTACCTTCAAAACCGCCTTTTAGTTGTTGCAGTTCTTTTCCAAATTCATTCAGTGTTTGGCGGTTGTAAACCGATTCTCCGTCTTCTGGAAAGAAAACCTGAAAACGCTCCTTGAAAAGTTCTTTTCCGAGGTCTTTGATGTCTTTATCAATCCGTTGACTGTAGTTGCCTTCAATCTTTTCACGGCTGTATTCCTGCAGCCATTTCAGTAAATCGCGGTCCTCTCCCAAACGGGCAAGCATTCGCTCGGTAGCCTCTTCCAGAATAATATCGGTATCCAGTTCCAACGAGAAATTGGGTGAAATTCCCAGTTCACGGTTAAACGATTTTATAACTTTCTGGGTGAAGGAATCGATGGTGTTGATGGTAAACCGGTTGTAATCGTGCAGAATATTTTTGAGTACCTGCCTGGCCCGCTGACGGATAAATTGCTCGGAATAATCGCCTTCTTTTTGAAGCGGGGCAACATAGTCCGACGGTTGATTATCAGCTAGTTTGTGGAGCTGTTCCAGGATCCGGCTTTTCATTTCGTTGGTGGCTTTGTTGGTAAACGTCACCGCCAGAATATGTTTGTAGTTGTAGGGATTGCCCAATATCAATTTCAGGTATTCAACTACCAGCTGAAAGGTTTTTCCTGATCCCGCGGAAGCTTTGTAAACAGTGAGCATGAAAGAGTTTTTTTAAGAATAGTGTTTAAAGATAATGAAAACTTGGAGTTGAGTGTTCAGAGTTCAGTTGGCATAAGTTCTAAAACGCTGGAACTAGCTTCGGGCAATTGAAAAATTGTTAAACTGTTAAATTGAAAACTGAACACTGCGACTGATCACTTTCTTCAAGATCTGCAATCCAAAATCGTTAATCAATATTCAAAAATCAGCCTTTCAGGCAATGCAAGAATGCGATAATGCTTGAATATTCGTTTTTAAGCTGAATTAGTCGTGGTCTTGCCTTCCGAAATCAACAATCGTTAATCAATATTCGAAAATCACCCCTCCAGCTAAAATGCTTGAATGCAGGCATAAGCTTCGAGTCATAAGCAATTGCTAAATTGTAAGATTTCTAAATAGCCTCAAGTTGGAGCTTCAGGGGTTAGAACGTCGAGTTCTTCTTCTCTGAACTTTGAACACTGAACTCTAAACTTTCAATCCTTCTAAAATCCCGGAGGAGGAGGTGGTCCCTGTTGGCGGCCGACACTCACACTGGTTTCGATCTTAAAGTTTTTCGACACTTTGTATTGCATAAACATGGTGGAACCGTACGAATCGAAATAGCTTTTGTTGGCATTGGGAAGCGGTGCTGAAAATACGGAATTGGCACCGTAGCTAAATCCTCCGATGGTAAATTTGTCGCTTAGTTGTGTAACCGAACCTCCTAAAATCTGCCCGTTTACCCAAAAGGGCGAAGCAAAGTTAAAGGATGTTTCCGGAATCAGCTGAATGCTTGGAAATGCAGTAATGGATGGATTTACAGCATAGCGGTTCATAAATTCCTGCTGGAGGTTTAACCCGGGAAGTTTCAGGTCGTTCATAAACAGATCACTGGCCGGTAATCCGGTGGTCAGCCTGAAATATTCCATTTTACGTTGCAGTTCCAATTCGGTTGAATCCTGTTCAGGCATTAAAAGCTGCAGGCCTTCCTGCGCAAAAGCACCAAGGCTTAGAAAAAGCAATATGACTATGAGAAGATTTTTCATCCAAATCAATAATGGTCACGAAGTTACTTTTTTTTACGACAGCCTTAAAACGGCATACGTTAAAAAGTGCAAAGCAGCTCTCGTACTTTTCAAAATTGGGGAATGGCCTGTTGCTGTTTATTGTTAGGAAAGCGTGGCGTAGCGTGCTTTAATTTCCCCGATCAATGTGTCGGTAACACGGTACAGTGGCAAACGCAATACATTTTCAATGGTTCCCTGAAGACTCATCAAAGCTTTCACTCCACCCGGGTTGCCTTCTTTAAACATCAGCTGGAACATTTCGATCAGCTCAAAATGAATTTTCCGGGCTTCGGCATAATTATTTTCCATGGCAAAGTGCATCAGCTTGCTTACTTTTTCTGGCAAAGCATTAGCAATAACCGAGATCACACCTTTTCCTCCGATGGAAGAAATGGTAATCGCCAAAAGATCGTCGCCCGAAATCAGCGTGAAATCCTCCGGTGTATATTTCAGAATTTTGGTCATTTGAGAATGTTCGCCCGAAGCTTCTTTTATTGCTACCACATTGTTTGTAGCTTCCACAATCCGTCCAACGGTTTCAGCTTCGAGGTTGATACCTGTTCGCGACGGAACATTGTACAAAATTACCGGAACCGGACTGGCCTTGGCCACTTCCACATAGTGACGGTACATACCTTCCTGTGTGGGTTTATTGTAAAACGGAGTAACCACCAGGATCCCCGAGATTCCGTCAAAATTAAAATTATCGATTTGGTTGATAATGGCGCGGGTGTCGTTTCCGCCCATTCCGACAACAACCGGCAAACCGGCCGACTTTTCCTTTACCAGTTCCACCACATTCGATTTCTCTTCCTGTGTTAGCGTGGCGGTTTCGGCAGTGGTACCCAACGCAACAAGGTAGTCCATTCCTCCCTTCACCTGATTCTCAACCACTTTTTCAAGCGATTTGTAATCCACATGGCTTTCCTTTGTAAACGGGGTAATCAATGCAACACCTGCACCTGTAAAAAGCTGACTCATTTGCTCGTATTTTTATTTAGCTGCGCAAGATAAAAAATTTGTTGTTTGGCAAGGAACATCGAATCCTGATTTTCCCCAATGTTAATGTTTAGGTCGAAGTAGTTGGTTTCGTTTGGCGACCAGCCTACTTTTAAATCGGCATGGGCAATGGCTGTGATATAGTCGAGTACAAAATTTTGCTCGAGCGCTATATTCAGCAAAACATCGAAATGCATCTGCAGAAAATCCTTGGTTTTTTCGGGTTTGGGAATGCCCCACCAGTTTAGGTCGTTTACGGTTAAGGTATTGTTGGCTACGTTGGGATTGCTCAGGTTATCAAACACACAGTAGGTACGAAAAATAATGTGGTTTTTATTGAAATAATTTCGCAGGTAACTCACAGCCTCCTTTTGCGAAGGTTGCCAGATAACACCTACTTTCTTAATGTCGTCGATGTTGTGAACCACCGGTTCTCGCTGTATTTTGGCAAGTTCTTGCCTGAGTTTTCGTTCGCGGTATATTTGTTTGAATCCCATTGGCCGGTTTCCCCTTATTGGTTTCTCTTCTTTTTCTTCGAAGGTTTACAGTCTTTACAAAATTCGTTTAATTTTTCGAGTTCCTGAAGCACCCATTCGTTCCAGTGCTTAATTTCTTCCATGCTGGCCCCGTGAAATGTTTCGCCTTCGACTTTTCCCAGTAAGCGGGAATGCTCTGCTGCTACTTCCTGGTACAAAGGCCCCGGACCCTTGGTCAGGAGTTTCCCTCTTTCATCAAAGAATTTTTTGCGAAGATTGCGCGCCTGTAATTCGTAAACATTAAAAATAAGTTGCTGATAGGCCAGCAAACGTTCAGTGGTTGCATCATCGGCACGGTCGATGTACGACGCATCTTTCTGAAAGTTGGCATGTACGTACTGATTCAGGTTTCGGGTGGCAATCAGGCTTAATCCGCCGAATTCGTACGAAACCGAAAAACTTCCGGAAACGGTTTGCATTTGCCCGTTGTTGGGTGCCGGTGCTTCAAAATCTTTCACGGTTAGCGAATGTTCAGCCGACCATTCCAACATATTTTGAGCCGAAGCAACTGTTGCTGAGAAAATAAAAAGGATAACAAATAAAAAGTTTTTTATCATGGCTGTTTAAATCTGAAAAGCAAATGTAACTACATTTTTGAAAATGCCTGAATGCAACGATGCTTAAATACTTGAATTAAAAAAGCTATGAGATCGAGCTGTGAGTAGCTGATAAATTGTTAAACTGTAAAATTGTCAATTGATTAGATTCCTGGGCTTCTCTTTCTGAAAACTAAAACAGTTAATCATCATTCAAGATTCCACCCCTTAGTATATCAGTCCTTCAACCCTTTGTTACACAAAGATCACGAAGAAGCACAAAGTTCTTTTCATTCGATTTAATCATTTTCGCATTGGAGCATTTTTGCATTTGCTTCTGCAATGCTCCGTGCGTGGTAATTCGAAATCAATCCTTCTGTACTTCAGCTTTTCAGTCCTTTTCGATCATTCCAGCATTTTCAAAAAATCGTCCTCGCTGATCGTTGGGATGCCCAGTTTGGTCACCTTCTCCAACTTGCTAGGGCCGATGTTTTCTCCGGCCAGCAGGTAGTTGGTTTTCTTGGAGATGGAACCCACATTTTTACCGCCGTTCATTTCAATCATCTTTTTCAGTTCGTCGCGCGAATGTTTCTCAAAAGTCCCAGAAATAACGATGTTCAATCCCGCCAGTTTCTCGGTTCTTCCGACCAGTTGCTCTTCACTGATGGCAAACTGCAAACCGGCTTCTTTTAGTTTTTGTATGATTTCCAGATGTTCCGGTTTTGAAAACCAATCCACCACGCTTTCTGCAATTCTTCCACCTATTTCATCAATCTCAGTTAGTTGCTCCAGTGTCTGGCTTTCGATGTTTTCGATGGTATGGAGTTTCTTTACCAGAGTTTTAGCCACTGTTTCACCCACAAAGCGAATTCCCAGCGCAAACAGCACCCGCTCGAATGGAACTTTTTTGGAAGCTTCCAGCCCGTCGAGAATACGTTGTGCCGATTTCTCTGCCATACGGTCGAGATTTTCGAGCTGCTCTTTTTGTAAGCTGTAGAAGTCGGTAATGTTATGAGCGAGGCCTTGCGAGAAAAGCAATTCAACGGTTTCTTCCCCGATTCCGTCAATGTCCATTGCTTTTCGGCTGACAAAGTGCTCCATTTTGCCTTTGATCTGTGGCGGACAACCATCTTCGTTGGGACAGTAATGCGCTGCTTCACCTTCTTTGCGAATCAGCGGAGTATTGCATTGGGGGCAGTTCTCAATAAAAGTTACCGGCTGAAACATCGGGTGGCGCTTGGTGGCATCCACTGCGGTTATTTTGGGGATGATTTCGCCGCCTTTTTCCACAAAAACGGTGTCGCCCAAATGCAGGTCGAGGTTTTTAATGATGTCGGCATTATGCAGCGAAGCCCTTTTTACGATGGTTCCGGCAACGGGAACAGGCTCGAGATTGGCTACCGGTGTTACAGCACCTGTTCTTCCCACCTGGTACGAAACCGATTTAAGAATAGTGGAAACACTCTCCGCTTTGAACTTGTAGGCAATGGCCCAACGCGGCGATTTGGCTGTAAATCCGAGGTTGTCCTGCAAACGTTTTGAGTTGACTTTGATCACCACACCATCTGTCGCTACCGGAAGATCAAAACGTTTGGTATCCCATTTCCGAAGAAAATTAAAAACATCCTCCAGCGTAGGGCAGAGCTGCATGTGGTCGGAAATTTTAAAACCCCACTCTCTGGCTTTCTGAAGGTTCTGGTAGTGCCCGTCTTCGGGCAGGTTTTCTCCCAGCAAATAATACAAATAAGCGTCCAGTTTACGGGAGGCCACAATCGAGGAGTTCTTCATTTTCAGTGTCCCGGCTGCTGTATTTCGGGGATTTGCCAAAAGCGCTTCACCCCGTTCTTCCAACTCGGCATTGAGCTGATTAAAAACCTCGAAAGGCATCAGAATTTCGCCTCTTATTTCAAAACTTTCCGGGTAATCTGTTCCGCGCAATTTCAGCGGAATCGATTTGATGGTGCGTACGTTGGTGGTAACATCGTCGCCTTTAACACCGTCGCCGCGTGTTACTGCCCGCACCAGTTGCCCGTTTTCGTAGGTCAGGCTAATCGACGAGCCGTCGTATTTCAGTTCGCAAACATATTCGCATTCGGTGCCAATCAATTTTTTAACGCGGGTATCAAAATCCCTGATCTCCTCTTCGGAATAAGCATTCGAAAGTGACAACATTGAATACTTGTGCTCCACCTGTTCAAAATCGCTGCTTAAGTCGCTGCCCACTCTCTTGGTGGGCGAATTCGGATCATCAACACCGTGTTGTTTCTCCAGCTGCTCCAGCTCTTTCAGCTTCATGTCAAATTCATAATCGCTGATCGAAGGTTGCGCCAACACATAGTAATTGTAATTGTGCTCTTCGAGTTCTGTCTGAAGTTCTTTTATCTTTTTTAATGCCTGTTGCTGATCCATTTTCCTTTTCTGATTTTGATTTTGCCGGGCGTTGCCGGTGATCAAGGCTAAAAATAGAGAAAGATTTTGTTTCTGATTAAACAAATGAGCGCCGAAATATCTTTTACTTTTGAACAAATAAAATGAGATACTATGGCATTTACACTTGAAATTGGAGCAAAAGCAATTGATTTTAAATTACCTGCAACCGACGGGAAGACCTATTCGCTGGACAGTTTCAAAGACTCGAAATACCTGGTGGTATTTTTTACCTGTAATCATTGCCCCTATGTTATCAATAGTGATGAAGTTACCCGTGCAAGCGTTGAGAGATTTGCGGAAAAAGATGTAACCTTTGTCGGGATAAATTCGAATAGTAAAAACACTTACGCCGAAGATGATTTTGATCACATGGTGAAACGGATGGAGGAACATAATTTCCCGTGGAAATATTTGTACGATGAATCGCAGGAAATTGCCCTGGACTACGGTGCTTTGCGGACACCTCATTTTTATGTTTTTGATGAAAACCGGAAACTGGTTTATACAGGCAGAGGAGTAGACAGCCCGCGGGATACATCGAAAATGACGGTAAACGACCTGGACCGGGCCCTGGACGAACTGACTTCGGGTAAACCCATTTCGGTTCCGCTTACCAATCCCATTGGCTGTAACATAAAATGGGAAGGGAAACACAAACACTGGATGCCGGCCGATGCCTGTGACCTGATTTGGTAACGCAATACGATTAAAAATAAAAACCAAAATTTAATAACTAACTTTTTGTTATGTATAGCATTAAATCAATTTTTCTTGTGGCAATGTTTGCCGTGTTAATGGGTTGTAGCAGCTCTCAAAAACAGGAGGCAAACCAGCCAAATATTATTTTTATTCTGGCTGATGATATGGGGTATGGAGATGTTTCATCTTTTAATGAAAACTCAAAAATACAGACACCCAATATCGATCTGCTGGCAGCTAACGGTGTGATGTTTACCGATGCACACACCAGTTCGGCGGTATGTTCGCCAACGCGTTACAGCGTTTTAACCGGCCGTTATAACTGGCGTTCAACCTTAAAAAGCGGAGTGCTGAGTGGGTACAGTAAGGCACTGATTGAACCGGAAAGACTCACTTTACAGGATTTTCTGAAAAACAACGGGTATCAAACTGCTTGCTTTGGTAAATGGCACCTGGGCTGGGACTGGAAAATCATCGAAAATGACTCTTTAAGCAAAGACGATCTGAATGCCCTTCCCAATGTTGACTACGCAAACCCGGTGGAAAACGGCCCCAAAACGCGGGGGTTTGATGAGAGCTTTGTTTTTTGCGGTTCGCTGGACATGGCTCCCTATGTTTGGGTGGAAAACGATGTTCCTACCATGGTTCCTACTAAATACACAGTAAACACCGGTAAACAAACCTGGTGGAGAAACGGACCAACTTCGGATGATTTTGTGCACGAAGACGTTTTGCCAAAAGTGACCGAAAAAACGGTTAACTATATTCATCAGCATGCGAAGGACGATGCCCCGTTTTTTGTGTACATGCCTTTGCCGGCGCCGCATACACCCATTCTGCCTACTGAGAAGTTTAAAGGGAAAAGTGGTTTGGACAATGCTTACGGCGATTTTGTAATGATGGTAGACGACGTGGTTGGTCAGGTAATGAAAGCGCTCGAAGAAACAGGCGAAGCCGAAAATACACTGTTGATTTTTACCAGTGATAACGGGTGTTCGCCACAAGCTGATTTTAAACAACTGGCTACCAAAGGTCATCATCCGAGCTATGTTTTCCGTGGTTCAAAAGCCGATATTTACGAAGGCGGGCACCGGGTGCCGTTTGTAGTGCGCTGGCCTGCAAAAGTGGGGAAAAGTGTTTCATCACAACTGGTGTGCACCACTGATTTGTTCGCGACTTTTGCCGATGCAATCGGCGCTGAATACCCGGATGAAGCAGCTGAAGACAGCTACAGTTTTCTGAGTGCACTGGGGCTGGAATCGCAGGCACCCGAGCGTACAAACATCGTTCATCATTCGCTTAACGGTTCGTTTGCCTACCGAAAAGGAAAATACAAAGCGATTTTCTGCCCGGGATCGGGTGGCTGGAGCGCTCCGCAACCCGGATCAGAAGAAGCGAAAGCTCTACCTCCCGTGCAACTGTACGACCTGGAAACTGACATTGCTGAACAAAACAACCTGGAAAGCGAGTTCCCGGAAGTTCTGGAGGAGTACCGCTCTGAACTTACTTCGATCGTAAAGAACGGAAGAAGCACGGTGGGTGTACTTCAGAAAAATGATGGCCCTGAAACCTGGCCGCAATTAAAATGGATGAACGAAAAAAACAACGCACAATAACCATATTTTAAGGGTTGAAATTTTTCCTGGCATCCATATTAATCTTTTCAATTCTGAGTTTTCAATTATCGGAGTTATTGGTTGTAGCCGGTTTTAAACTAAGACAGGATTACATCGCCAAAAACCTTTGTGTTGAAAAAGACGTGGAGGACTCTACCTGTAAGGGATGTTGCCAGCTCAAGAAAAAACTCGACGAGCAACAGCAGCAAAAAGAAGAATTACCTCCTGTTCAAACCGAAAAAGAGAACATTTTTGTGGTCAGGGAAAAACAGGATGCCCTTATTTCTTACTTTCCTGAAAAACAGGATTTAACAGAAGCGATTGCATGTGAATATACCCGTTTGATTTCAGTAAAAATATTTCGTCCTCCACAGGGATAAAAGTTTTTCGGAAACCCCCTTAGTCTAAAAGAAAAACTTTTAAATCATTTTGGAATGAAGATAAAATCTTTGTACTCCGGAATGCGTGTGTATTTCCTTATGCTGGCGTTGCTGGTTGTGGGAATGGATGCGTATGCGCAGGAGAAAAGTATCAAATTGGTCGATAAACAGGACGGGACTGCTATTCGCGACGTTCATTTTACTTACAACGGAAAGTCCGGGATTTCGGATGAGCACGGAGTGATCCGGGTCGTTCCGAAACCGGGTGAAACGCTCTATCTATCTCATGTTCAATACGGCAAACAAAGCATTGCTCCGGCCGATGTGTTGAGCGCGGGCAACAGTGGAGTATTAAAAATTCAGGAGGCAGAAAATCATCTGTTGCCGGTTACGCTGGTGTTGGTTCGCCCTGAAACGGGAAGTACGGGAACACTCAATTTTTCGGCACAACGCAAACTGGCACACGATGCCGGAGCGTTGCTTGAGGCGGTACCGTCGGTTTCAAGCATTCGCAAAAGCGGAGCCTATGGTTTCGACCCGGTATTGCGAGGTTTTAAATACGACCAGATCAACCTGGTGCTTGATGGCGTGCAAACTGCCTCTGCCGCCTGTCCCAACCGCATGGACCCGGGGGCAAGCCAGGTGCCAATCAATATGATAACACAGGCCGAAATTTTGAAAGGCCCGTATAGTTTGCGGTATGGAAACGTTTTTGGAGGCACTATCAATTTCAAAAGCAGCGAGCCTGAATTCAGGGAAAAGGCAACACCTGTTGGCCGCATGGGGACGAGTTACGAAAGCAACGGTGCAATTTTCCGAACCGAAGGAGTGGCCGGAGTTAGCGGACAAAAAGCTGACTTCCGGGTATTTGGTGCCTATTCTGTGGGTGATGATTATTCCGATGGTGACGGAATGGATGTTGCCGCGCGTTTTAATCGCTTAAACTGGGGTGGAAAACTTGGCCTGAAACTCAGCGATTCGCAAACGCTGGGGATGATGGTTTCCAATAATTTTGCAAAAGATGTTGATTTTCCTGCGCTTCCCATGGATTTGCGAAAAGACAACACCTGGCTGGTTAACGCCAGTCATTCGGCAACGTTTTATGAGCATTCGTTGTCAACGTGGAAAACCAGTTTGTACGGAACATTTGTTGACCACGAAATGGACAACCTGGATAAAGAGCTGGACCCAAGGATGATGGATGCTTACACCGATGCTTCCACCAAAAATTACGGGGGAAGAACGGAGCTGCGTTTTGATTTTGACCGAAGCCATGTGTTTGCCGGACTGGATTACCGTTCGGAATCGGCCGAGGGACACCGGACGCGTGAAATGTTGATGGGCCCGATGGCAGGGAAGGTTTTCAGCGACAATGTATGGCAGGATGCCGAAGTGCAACGGGCCGGATTGTTTGGCGAATGGCATGTGCACAGGACCGGTTATCAGCTGGTATTTTCCGGAAGACTGGACTTGAACAACTCGAAGGTAAACGATCCTGATACACGTTTCTCATCTATTTATGACGACCTGGAAGCAAGTACGGTACATCCCTCGGTGAGTTTGGGCGGAACCCGTTTTTTCAATGAAAAAGTATCGCTGGGTTTGTGGCTCGGCCGGGCATCCCGCAGTGCAGGAATTACCGAAAGGTATATCAATCAGTTTCCGGTAGGGCTTGATCCGTATGAAATGCTGGGTAATCCGAATCTTGATCCGGAGATTAACAACCAGGCCGATCTGGTTTTTGTTTTCGAAGAAAAGAAGACCCGGTTGGATCTGAATTTATTTGCTTCGGCACTTCGCGACTATATTTCATCGGAAATAAGACCTGATTTGAAACCGGCCATGTCGAGTGCTCCGGGTGTACGTCAGTTTGTGAACATCGACAAAGCTTTTATGGCGGGATTTGAAGGAAGTTGGAAACAGCAATTTTCTGACAACCTGAGCCATGATTTGAGTGTGGCTTATACTTACGGTCAAAACAAAGATACTGACGAAGCGCTGCCCGAAATACCGCCGCTGGATGTGCGTTATCGTTTGGCCGGAAGTTTCGGGGATAACAAAATCAGGCCTGAAATTCTGTTTCGACATGCTTTCAAACAAGACCGTGTTGCGACTTCGTATGGAGAGACAGAAACACCGGCTTTTTCGGTTGTGGATGCCAAAATAGCCTGGCAGATCAGTGCTCCCCTAAGTGTTTCGGGTGGTGTGCTGAATCTGTTGGATACGGCTTACTACGAGCACCTGGCCCGTTCGGTGCGCAGTGCGGAAGCACGACCCATTTATTCGCCCGGAAGAAGTTTTTATATTACGCTGTCATTGAATTTTTTATGATACCATTGAACCGTTCTGCATGCAGAACGGTTCTTTTTTAAGCTTTTGCGTTTCTGACTGAAACCAAAACTTTTATAAATTCAAGCCACATTAAAAACTGATCCGATGAAGATTGTACTTTTTATTCTTTCCATATGCACGAGCATCTCAGGCATTGCACAGAATTCCATCAGTAAAAAAATAGAAACAGCAGCTGAGCAGCAAAGTGTTTACGCCCTTGAGCTCTGCAAACATCTTCATCAGAATCCGGAGTTGTCGTTTCAGGAGTTTGAAACGGCCAAACGGATGCAGGCCGAACTGGAAGCAATCGGTTTTGACGTAACTTCCAACTTTGGAGGTAACAGTGTGGTGGGTGTTTTGAAAAACGGGGAAGGCCCAACCGTATTTTTGCGTACCGATATGGACGCTTTACCCGTGAAAGAAGCAACGGGGCTGCCTTTTGCCAGCACAAAAACTGCCGATTTAAACGGGGATGAAGTTTCGGTAATGCATGCCTGCGGACATGATATCCATATGTCGACCTGGACAGGAACTTTGCGTACGCTGGTTCAACTTAAAGATGAATGGAAAGGTACTTTGGTGGTAATTGCGCAGCAAGCAGAAGAATATAGCGGCGGTGCCGGAAATGCCATCGATGCAGGCCTGTTTACAATGTTTCCGAAACCCGATTATGCACTGGCTTATCACATCAACCCGGAGCTGGAAACCGGGCAGACCGGTTTGCGCGGCGGGCCTGTTTTTGCGGGTGTGAAAACAGCGGAAATAACGGTTTACGGAGTGGGAGGGCACGGCGCTTATCCGCAAAAGTGTATCGATCCCATTGTGATTGCATCAAGAATAGTAACTGACCTGCAAACCATAGTCAGCCGCGAATTAAGCCCAACAGAACCTGCCGTGGTGACGGTTGGTTCGATTCACGGCGGAACACGGCCCAACATTATTCCCGACGAGGTGAAACTTGAACTTACCTTGCGCTACTTCTCGGATGAAACCATCGAAAAAATTATTGCATCGATAAAGCGAATCAGTAATGCGGCAGCCAGTATGGCCGGAATGCCCGATGACAAGCTTCCGCTGGTACATGTGTTGCCGGTTGAAACGCCCCCGGTTATTAATAATGCGGCTTTGAGTGAAAAAGTAAAGCACTTTGCGTCGGATATGATCGGAGCAGAAAATGTAGTGGAAACACAGCCGGAAATGGTGGGCGAAGATTTTGGAAAATACGGGAGGACGCCTGAAAATATTCCGATTTGTTTGATATGGCTGGGAAGCACCAATCCGGAGTTAATGAAGCAATTAGAAGCCGAAGGGAAACGCCCGTCGCCTTTGCATTCGCCCACGCTGGCACCCGATTACGAAAATACGATCAGAACCGGTATCGAGGTAATGACTTCGAATGTAATTGGTTTATTAAAAAAGTAGAGGCGCTTCCCGAAAGAAACACCCCTTTGCCTTATGTTAATTGTCAGGTAGATAAGAGTGATCAAAGTCGATAAAGCCCAGATGATGTTCCGTTCCGGTAATCAGTGGCTTTACTTCTTCCCATAGCTGAGCACCTTCTTCCCCGAATTTTTGCCATTGTTCTTCGTTTTTGGTGTAGTAATCAACGGGGTTGCTTCCCAGTTCATCAACAAAATATACAACCGACATATCGGGGGCGAGCACCGGGTAGAAGGTATAAAAGGGCTGGTTGTAGCCGTGCTTCTTTCTCAATTCTACATATTTTTTGGTAGCCGCCTCAAATTCCTTGTATTTCCCGTTTTTTAGATGAAATTTCTCGTAAACCCGAAATTTGGTACCGCTTGTTTGTGTACCCGGTTGTTCGGGCATTACTGATAGATTGGGTTGCAACTCGAGCACCAGTGCGCCTACTTTTTGGTAGGTGTTTTCAAAATTTTTGCCGAGAGCTTCCATCTTTTCGGCATTGTCTTTCCAGATCTTTTGTTCAGCTTCCCGCATTTTGTCAATGTCTCCAAGGCTTTCGATGGGCGATGAAGCCCACAGGTATCCGTCGTTGGTACGTTGGATAAGTTCACGGTAGGGATAGTCTTTTTCTCCCAGAAAAGAATGCATGGCATCGAGTGCGTTTAGCAGCAAATCCATTTGTGCCGGTTCAACACAAACTTCCCAAACAACGTACCTTGGTTTGGGAGCTTCTTCTTGTGCGAAGACTGATTGTACGGAGAATACAACCAGCAAAATCAGTGACGTGGTAATCAATTTTCTCATTTCATTCAGTTTTAATATTACACAGTTAAAAAAGAAAGCCCTGTTGAAGGACTCAACCGGGCTTTAAGAACAAGTTATTAAAAATGAAGGAATTATGAAAGAAAAAGTACATGAAAGTATTTTAATGCGAAAGCCGGGGTGTTCATCTCGAATGTGAAATGACATAAAAAAAAACCGTCCTATAAACTAAGACGGTTTTTCTTGTATTCTTGCGATTCAAATTTATTTTTTGATGGCAGGAGTGGGGAAGGGTGGAGGTGTAAACTCTTTTGATTTCTGTGCATCCAGCATTTTCAATACCTCTTTTACCGCACGTTCCAGTTGAGGATCGTTTCCTTTTTCAAGGGATTGTGCATCCTGACGAACCGCAATATCCGGTGCAACGCCTTCGTTCTCCGCAATCCATTTATTGTTGATCGGATCAAAAACCGCGTTGTCTGGCGCAGTTGCCGATCCTCCATCAATAAAGCGGTAGTGAACCGACGATTTAACGAGGCCGCCCCAGGTAGTGGCTCCAATCAGCGGGCCAGCGTTTTGCTGCCTGAATACCCATGGGAAAAAGTCGCCTCCCGAGCCTGCTTTTTCGTTGATCAGCAAGGCTTTTGGTCCGAGGATTCCGGCCGGAAGTTTAAACGGTTTTCCGTTGGGAACTTCGTTGGTGAGTGAGGCACGCAAACTACGGGTCATTAAATCCACCATGTAGTCATCCAGCAATCCGCCACCGTTGAAACGTTCGTCGATAACGGCACCCAACTTATCCTGCTGGGCAAAGAAATAGCGGTTGAACGACACAAAACCCGGCCCCCCTGTGTTGGGTACCCAAATGTAGGCAAGCTTGCCACCCGAGAGTTCGTCTACTTTTCTGCGGTTGTCTTCCACCCACGCACGCTGGCGCAAAGCATATTCGCTGCTGATAGGTTTCACGGTCACTTTCCATGAGTTTTCAAACTCAGCTTTGTCGTTGATGTGAAGCACGGTTTGCACTCCCGATGTCCCGTCCAGAAACTGATAAGGATCGTCGGTGCTTTTGAGTTCTTTTCCGTTTACGCCTACTAGGAAGTTTCCTTCAGCTACTTTAAGCCCCGGTTCCTGTAATGGGCTGGAAAGTTCTGGGTTCCAGCTTTCAGTGGTGTAAATGCGCTCTATTTTCCAGTATCCTTTTTCGGGTGAAAAATCGGCACCAAGCAGGCCCACTTTGTTGCTTTCGGTGGAAGGATAGTCGCCACCTCCCACAAAACTGTGACCCACCGATAATTCGCCGTTCATCTGATCCAGAACATAGTTCAGGTCGGCACGGTGTTTAATGTGCGATACGAGTGGCGAATAACGCTCGTAAACTTTGTTCCAGTCACGTCCGTGCAAGTTCGGATCGTAGAAATAATCACGCTCGTAACGCCAGGCTTCTTCAAAAATCTGCTTCCATTCCTGTGCACGATCCAGTTTCATTTTTAAATCTACACTAAGGGCTTTTCCGTCTTTGCCCGAAGCGCCCGAGGTATCCATTATTTTCCACGACGAACCTGCGCGTGCCAGCATTTTCTTGCCATCGTTGGAAACCGAAATGCTGCTAACTCCACTTACAAATTCTTTGGCTTCTCTGTCTTTTAAGGTAAATTTCTGAAGCGTGTAGCTTGTTTGGTTGGGAACAGATTCAGCAATAAAAACGGTTCCTTCCGGTCCGGCAACCACGCTTCTGTAGTTGCGTTTGGGCATTGGAAGTGCTATGGTTCGGTTCTGAATACCGTCAAAATCAATTTTTATTGAATCGTCCTTATCTTCAGCTTTCTTATCGTCTTTCTTGTCCTCTTTTTTATCCTTGTCTTCTTTCTCTTCTTCGCCTTTGCCTTCTTCTTTGTCTTTTTTCTCTTCCTTTTTCACTTCTTCTTCATCGCTTTGCAGCTTGAACGGAGAGTCTTCGTCTTTTTGCAGGTTAACCACGTAAACGCTGTAGCTGGCATCGGCAGTCATCGAGCTGGTATTGGCCCAACCCGAACCAAGGGCTACATCTGTACTTGCCAGAAAATAGAAATGCTTTTTATCGCGGTCCCAGGCCGGAGAAATGGCATTTGCAAAGTTGTTGGTAAGCTGGTGAATGCTGTTGTCGGCCAGCGACCAAAGTGTGATTTGGCTGAAATTATTGGGAGCGTCTTTGGCATAAGCCAGCCACTTTGAATCGGGCGACCAGGTAAGACCCATTCTTCCGCGCTCCAGGTTGTTGTTCCCGGTGTCGACGGTTTTGATGGTTGCGGCTTCAATGTCCACCACGCGAATACGAACATCGTCGTCGGTAAAAGCGATGTATTTTCCGTCGGGCGACCAGCTTGGTTCCCAGCCCAGTTTTGATTCGCCTATGGAAATGCTTTTGGGGTCAGAAAGGCCGTCCTGATCAGCAATCAGTAATTCGTATCCTTTACCGCTGCGGTCGGAAAACCAGGCCAGTTTGGCTCCGTCGGGCGACCAAAGTGGTTCGCGGTCGGCCACTCCCGAAGATTGAGTGATGTTACGTGTATCGCCATGCTCGGCCGGTACGGTAAAAATTTCGCCACGCGCTTCAAATATGGCTCTCTTTCCGGTGGGCGAAATCGCAGCTGCACTAACTGAGCGGCTTACATCTTCCCACTGTGTTTCCGCCCAAGGAAAATCGGCTGTGATCGAAATATTTAGCTGAGTGATTTCCCGGGTGTTTATATCCATTAATGAGAGGTAGCCGTCGCGTTCAAAAGTCAGGGTGTTGCCTTTCCCTGATAACCATTTTACATCCGATCCGTCAAACTGTGTTAGCTGTTCCAGTGCTTTTGTTTTTGTGTTGTATGACCAGATATTGCTTACAAAATCGCGATCGGAAAGGAAATAAATCTTATCGCCCAGCCAAACCGGATGAATGTCAGTCTCTTTGTTGTTAGGCAGCAATTCTTCCGAAAAATCTTTCAGGTTCAGAATAATCAACGGTGTGTTTTGTCCACCGCGGTAATCACGCCATTCCACATCCCAGCGCGAAACACGGTCGATAACGATCTTTTTGCCGTCGGCGGAATATGAACCATCGTTGCCAAATTGTTTGGTGAGCAGGGTAGAAGGACCGCCGTCTTTTGATACCGTCCACAAACGACCGTAACCAGCGGGTGCTGTTTCCCTTGAAGAGGTATAAAGGACCTTCTCTCCGTCCGGCGTCCAGCCTCTTACTATTGCCGAACTCGGATACCAGGTTAAACGCGTTGGTGTGCCGCCTTCCACCTGAACGGTGTAAACAGCCGTGCTTCCGGAACGGTTGGAACTAAAGGCGATTGTTTTTCCGTCGGGTGAAAAATGCGGATCGCTTTCTACAGCCCCGGTACTGGTTAAACGAAGGGTTTGTTCTCCTGCGAGATCCGAAATCCAGAGGTCGCTTCCGTAAATGTACGCAATGTGTGTGTCGCTAATGGTGGGTTGACGCAGTAATCTTGTTTCCTGCGCAAATGCTGAAGTAATCGTCGCCAGCAATAACAAAATGATAAACAGTTTTTTCATATGATTTTTTTTGTTAGAAATTCTCAGAAAATATATAACAGGCACCTTGTGCATCAGTTCACGGGGAGGTTTTGCGAGTGCCGGTTTTATCATGTATATCTGTTTGTAAGAATTGATTAGTCGACTCTAATTTACTTATAACTTGTTTTATGGGTCAACGATAGGACGCACAAATTACAGCCAAGGTTGCATAAACAAAAGAACCGACCTTTATAAAAAGACCGGTTCTTTGTTATTATCGTGATCAATTAAGACCTAAACGTTGTAGGTTGATGAGGCTGTGTCGCCGCCACGACCTGTCCAGTTGGTGTGGTAGAATTCACCCCGCGGTTTGTCGGTGCGTTCGTAAGTGTGTGCACCAAAATAGTCGCGTTGTGCCTGCAATAAGTTGGCAGGTAAACGTTCGCTGCGGAAACCATCGAAATAGCACAATGCCGAAGTAAGCGCCGGAACCGGAATTCCGTTTTCAAGCGCTGTGGCACAAACCCTGCGCCAGCCAGCCTGGGCTGCTTCCACTTTTCCTTTGAAGAAAGGATCGAGCAGCAGGTTCGGAAGTTCCGGGTTGTTGTCGAAGGCTTTTTTGATGTCGCCCAGGAAGGCCGAACGAATGATACAACCGCCTCTCCACATCAGTGCAATACCTCCGTAGTTCAGGTTCCATCCGTATTCTGCAGCCGCTTCCATCATCAGGTTGTAACCTTGTGCGTACGAAATGATCTTCGCACCGTATAACGCCATTTTCAGATCGTCGATCAGCTGAGCTTTGTCGCCTTTGAAGTCAACTTCAGGACCGGAGATTACTTTTGATGCTTCCACGCGAAGGTCTTTTTGTGCCGACAAGCAACGGGCAAACACCGATTCTCCGATCAGTGTTAGTGGAATACCTAAATCGAGCGCCGATACACCGGTCCATTTCCCGGTACCTTTTTGTCCTGCAGTATCCAGAATGAAATCAACGGTTTCTTCACCGTTTTCATCTTTGTATCCCAGAATATCACGCGTAATTTCAATCAGGTAACTATCGAGTTCTTCGGTGTTCCATTTTTTGAATACTTCGTACATCTCATCGTTGCTCATGCCCAGCAATTCCTTCATCATGTGGTAGGCTTCGTTGATGATCTGCATGTCGCCGTATTCGATTCCGTTGTGAACCATTTTTACAAAATGGCCGGCACCGCCTTCACCTACCCAGTCGCAGCAAGGTGATCCGTCTTCCACTTTTGCAGCTACCGCCTGGAAAATTTCTTTTACATGGGGCCATGCAGCAGGCGATCCGCCCGGCATCATGGAAGGGCCTAACAGGGCGCCTTCTTCGCCACCCGACACACCGGTTCCGATGTACAACAAACCTTTGCTTTCCACGTATTTGGTGCGACGGATGGTATCAGGAAAATGCGAGTTTCCGCCATCAATGATAATGTCGCCCGGTTCCAGGTGAGGAATCAGCATATCGATGAAATCGTCCACAGGAGCACCGGCTTTTACCAGCATCATCACTTTACGCGGACGTTCGAGTGATGCACACAAATCTTCGATGGAATGTGTACCGATAAATTTCTTTCCGGCACCACGACCGTTCATAAAATGATCTACTTTTTCTACTGTACGGTTAAAAACGGCTACCGTAAAACCTTTGCTTTCCATGTTCAATACCAGGTTTTCGCCCATTACGGCCAACCCGATCAAACCAATGTCTGCTAATTTTTTCATATTCTTATGCGTTATTGTAATTTTTGAATTGTGTATCGTCATTCCTGCGGAAGCAGGAATCTGCAACAAGTCTTCTGTCAGATCCCTCCATTCCGGATTTACTTTATTTATTAATTCATTTTTCCATTCACGTTTCCACTTCTTTAATCTTTTTTCCCGCTTAATTGCCTCGTTTATGTATGAATAATGTTCAAAATAAACAAGTTTGTCGATGTTGTATCTTGAAGTGAAACTCTTATTTATCTTATTTTTATGTTCCTCAATTCTTCGGACTATATTATTGGTAACTCCGATGTAAAGAACGCTGTTTCTTTTGCTTGCCAATATGTAAACATAAAAGTCGAAATGTCTCACTGCTTACAATTTTAGGTTTCCCGCTTTCGCGGGAAAGACAACTATTTCAAGATTTTAAAACCTAAAAGCTTCAATTTCTCCAAAGTCTTTTCTTCCATATTTTTAGCCTTCACCGTGTACGAACCAAACTCCCGACGCACGGGGTAATCGCCTCTGAGTTTTTCAAACAGATGAGGTGCGTCTTTTAACGCTTCATCATCGGTTTCAATATCGTAAGTGGAAAGAATCGCCTCGGCTAAAATTGAATATTCGCGTCGCTGATTACCGTCGATTTCAATAATGGGATGCGCAGGTTCTTCCACTCCCGAAGCTTGCCAGTCGTCGATACCCAGGTTAAAAAAGCGGCTGATTGCCTGCACGCTCATTTGAGTACCGTTGGCTTTTCCGTCTTTTGAATAACCGGCAATGTGTGGTGTCCCAAACTCGGTTTGATTGAGCAGGTCCAGGTTGATGTCGGGCTCATCTTCCCAGCAATCGGCAATGTAAGCCTGAATGTCCTGCGCCTCAAGTGCATCGTAAACAGCTTCGGTGTCAATCACCTCTCCGCGACAGGAATTAATGACCAACGGTGTTTTTCCTAAATGCTGAAAGAAGGTTTCACTACCCAAGTGATACGTTTTGTCTTGGCCGTTTAAATTGAGCGGAACATGAAAAGTGATAATATCGGCTTCCTGCTGGATCTCTTCCAGCGAAACAAACTTCTCCGGCCCCTCCATTCTTTCGCGAGGCGGATCGTTCAACAGAACTTTCATGCCCAGTATCTCGCAGGTTTTAGCCACCCTGGAGCCAACGTTTCCAACTCCCACAATTCCAATGGTCAGTCCTGCGAGGTCAATTCGTTTGCGCATCGACCAGGAAACAAGCGCCGAAGCAATATACTGATTCACACTTTCTGCGTTGCAACCCGGAGCGTTGGTCCATTGTATGCCGGCCGATCTGCAATAATCGGTATCGATATGATCGAAGCCAATGGTGGCGGTGGCGATAAATTTTACTTTCGACCCTTCGAGCAGGTCGCGGTTGCAAATCGTGCGGGTGCGGGTAATGATCGCATCAGCATCTTTTACTACTTCCGCGGTGGTTTTGTTGCCCGGCAGGTAAACGACTTCGGCATAAGGTTCCAGAGCGCCTTTTATGTACGGTATTTTATTGTCGATGATGATTTTCATTCTTTTTGATATTGGCTCTTTGTCGTTGGTTTTTTTTAGAACAGAACTGAATACTGAGACTGATTACTGCGACTTGTAATACTCCTTCACCAGTTCATCCAACACCCAACTGGTTCGCGCAGCCGATTCTCCGGTACTTGGAGATTTCCCTTTTCCCAGTAATTCTTCGGTTACCTGTTGTACTAGGTTCTGCGAAATGTGTTTTGGATTTTCAAATTCCAGTTCTTCTGTTCCGTTCGCTGTTATTACTTTCATTTTACCATGCGAAAAACAAGGCAAACAAATTTCACCTTTTTCTCCCACAAATTGGATATAATCTGCAACAGAATTTTTATCAACCACAAAACACCAGCTTCCGGTTCCGATAACGCCCGATTCGTGTTTCCATGTTCCTGAAACCGTATCTTCAGCAGGATAGAGTCCCGCTAAATTTGCAGCATTTCCCTTTACCTCGGTGATCTTCCCCAAAACAAAATCGAGGTAATCCAGCTGATGCGATGCCAAATCAAAGAAATGTCCGGCGCCCGCAATCTCCGGATACACATGCCAAGTTATTTCATCGGGCTTTTTCCCTCTTTCTCCGGCTTCCTTGTAGAGCTTAATGTTTACCATCAGCGGCTTTCCAATAACACCCGATTCAATCAACTCTTTTGCTTTCAGAAAGGCAGGCAGTGTTCTACGGTAGTACGCCACCCAAATGGGCATTTCGGTTTCTTTTGAAACTTTTAGCATTTCCTGACATTCAGAATAATGGCGCGCCATGGGTTTTTCCACATACACCGGTTTTCCGGCACGCATTGCTTCAATGGCATACGAAGCGTGCGAATCGGGTGGGGTAGCAATGTACACCGCATCCACGTTGGGATCGTTGATGAGCTCCGAAGCATCGGAGTACCATTTGGAAATGCTGTGGCGGAGCGCATAATCGGCTGCTTTTTCAGCATTGCGGCGCATCACGGCTACCAGCTTCGAGTTCGGAACCTTGTAAAAGGCAGGTCCGCTTTTTACTTCGGTTACATTTCCTACCCCGATAATTCCCCAGCGGATCGTATGTTGCGATTTATCTTTCAATGGGTATCCAGTGTTTTAGTTATTTATGCATCTGTGACGGATTTTAGTTTTCAGTCACAGTCTCAGTTTTCAGTATTTGTTTCGTATAATTCGCTATCTGATATTCGGTAATCAGCGTCTTGTAACCAGCCTTTGGTTTTCAATTCCCGATAATCAGTGAGCGACTTCCGGTAATCAATGACCAATTCCCGGTATTCAGTGCTTGAAAACCGGTATTCAGTGTCCAATTCCTGGTAATCAGGGACCGATTCCCAGCATCCAGCATTCAATATCTAGTACTCAAATCTATCCCTGAATGCCCACAAACCAATGGCCGGATTGGAAATGTAAAACACTTCTTCTCCGTCGGGCATGGTATTGTAGCCGTCTTTCAGTTTTTCAGGATTGTATTTAGCCGTCATTTCATCAAAATCGGCCCAGTTGAATCCCACACTTTCAATTTCTTCTTTGGTCAGATTCTCCGGACCTTTCCCCGGGCAATAGGTAATACTGAAACGTCCCTCCGATGATCCGTGAATCAGGTGGGCAGCAGCTCCCAGGTTGTTTTGCAGGTCTTCGTTATCTTTTACCAGTTGCAGGGTGTGCGGTGTCCCGAAATAACCGTATTTGCGAATCAGTTTATCGATCTGCTTGTCTTCTCCAAATTCCTTTAACGCCGGAGCCAGTACGATGAGTTCCCCGTCATCGGCCAAGGCCATGCGGGTACGGTAAATACTTTTGTTGCCGAGCCAGGTGCTTTTGAATTCTGTAGGATCGAGCCAAACCACCGCTTTTTTGATGGGTTTGTCGAGCATTTCAAAATTGACTTCGAGCGAGAGTTTGGCGGCTTTGTCAAACACTTCAAAATCGTCGCCGATAAACAGACCGTAGGTTTGCAGTTTGCCCTGTTTGTTCAGGCCCACCACGGTTTGCACGTAAACAATCGGTAAATGATTGGAGAAATTCTCGGAAGCATAGTTAAATACCTTCCGCACCGGCGTGTCGGCACGGCCCATCATTTTTTCCATTCCGTAGGCTGCGCCAATATAGTGGCTTTTGTTGATGCCCTCGGCACCGCCGGTTCCCACAAAAATATTTTTGTTGTAGTTGGCCATTCCCACCACTTCGTGCGGCACTACTTGTCCGATGGAAAGGATCAGGTCGAAATTGCCTTCCACTAGCAGCTTGTTTACCTGTGCCGGCCAGGTATATTCCACCGCGCCTTCCGATACTTCTTTGATGTATTCGGCAGGAACAGTTCCCAGTGTGATCACGTCGTTTCGCCAGTCGTGGTCACGAATCAGGTCGGTGGGCAATTTGCCAAACATATGGCTGATCTGCTCCATGGTCATGGGTGTGTGCGTACCCAGGGCCGGAAGAACGTCCGTCAGTTTTTCCCCGAAATATTCCCAGGTAAATTCTGTCAGATCACCCGCTTTCGATGGCAGACGGGTATAGTCGGGCGGGATTGCCAACACCTTTTGTTTGGCACCCATTTTATCGAGGGCTTCAAATAAGCCTTTTTTTAGATCTTCCCTCAACAGCGATGTTTCAGTTGAGCCTTTTTCGTAGAATATCATATCTTTTGTTTTAGGCGGAGGCTGAGGCACAGGCTAAGGTAAAATTGACTGTGCCAGACAACCGCATTACTTTTCCAATGTACGTATCAAAGCATTTAATTCCTCAATTACATCTTTGTATCTTGAAATTAAATCTTCTGCAATTTCAGTTTCGGTATATTTTTCCGCTTCAGCGACAAGTATCTGGCTGATGGTTTCGTAGGCACTTCCTCTTGATATTTTATAAAAGCGGGTTTTGTCTTTTGCCTCAAAACGCCCGAATCCTTCGGCAATGTTATAAACACAGGAATTCGCTGCCCTTCTTAAATCATCGGCGAGCGCATACTTCTCTTCCGGAGGAAACATACGAATGATTTTATATACGTCGCGTAGCAGGGCAAAAGCCTTTTGCCACACCGACATATCCCTAAAATCATTGTATTTCTTTATCATATTGAATGCTATTCAAATTCAAACTTTCTCCTCCTTCTTCCCTCAGCCTCAGCCTCAGCCTCAGCCTTAGCCTTAGCCTTTCTTCTATCTCTTCACTCTCGCATTTCCACCCCAGATGCTCCAAACCTGTTCTTCGTCGGCGGGTTGTGCATAGTCGGTGAGGAAGGTAGTGGCCAGTGCGCCGGTTGCCCAGCCAAATTGCGCCCACTTTTCGGCCTCCCATTCTTTAAGGATTCCGTAGAGCATTCCACCTACAAAACCGTCGCCGCCACCGATGCGGTCGAGTACTTTTATCGGACGAGGTTCAACCACATGCCAGTTCTCGCCTTCGAGCATAATGGCGCCCCACAGGTGTTCGTTTACGCTGATAACCTCGCGCAGGGTAGTGGCAAAAACCGATGCATTCGGGAAAGTCTCCTTCACTCGGTTGATCAAACCTTTAAATCCATCGATTTTAGCATTCAAACCTTCGCCTCCCGCTTCCGGTCCTTCAATGCCAAAACACAACTGAAAGTCTTCTTCGTTGCCGATCAGTATGTCTGAAACCGAAGCAATTTCTGTGAAATCCTTGCGCAGTTGTTCTTCGCGGCCTTTCCAGAAAGACGCACGGTGATTCAGGTCGAAAGAAATACGGCTGCCGTGTTTTTTGGCTGCGCGGGCCACTTCGAGGCAAAACTGTGTCGTTTCGGGCGACAAAGCACCGATCAGTCCTGAAAGGTGAACGATCTGCACGCCTTCTTCACCAAAAATACGTTCAAGATCAAAATCTTTTGCATTCAATGTTCTTCCCACTTCTCCCGCACGGTCGTTAAACACACGCGGACCGCGCAAACCGTAACCACTGTCGGCAATGTTGATTTGGTGGCGGTAACCCCACGGATCGCCCTGCGGAACTTCCGGACCTTCGTAATCCATGTTTCTCGACCGCAAATTGCTTTTAATGAATTGGGCAATCGGACTTCCCTTTACAAAAGTGGTGAGCACTTTCACGGGCATGCCGAGGTACGAAGCGATACTGGCTACGTTGGTTTCGGCGCTGGTAGCGAACAAGGTAAACTTGTCGCTGCTGTGAACAGGTTGCCCGTTTTCGGGAGTGATGCGCATACCCATGCTGGTAGGCACCAACATGGCGTATTTACAGTTTTGTTTTAGTTGGATACTCATATTTTTTGTTTTACTGACCGGCCAGACATTGCGGCCCGACCGGCTTCATAGGTTTATACTTTTTAACTTCGGAAATTCCGAAAAATTTTATTCGCTGAAAACCGCTCCGCTTCTTTTTATACCCATTTCCAAGCCGCGAAGTTCGGCCATTCCGCGTAAAAGACCAATAGCCGAATAACCCGGATTTGTTTTCTTCTTGAGGTCGTCGAGGATGGTGTGACCGTGGTCGGCACGCATCGGAATGCGGTAATCGGGGCGGTACACTGCCTGGCGTTTGCGCTGCTCTTTCAAAATAGCCAGCATTACGCCGTACATGTCCACATCGCCCTGCAGGTGGCCGGCTTCGTGAAAGCCGTTCAGCTCGTCGCGCTGTGTACTGCGCAGGTGGGCAAAGTTTAGTTTTGCCCCGTGGCGTTTTACCATTCCCACCAGGTCGTTGTCGGCGCGTACACCGTACGAACCGGTGCACATCGTAAATCCGTTGTAAACACTGTCGTAAATATTCAGAATGTACTCCAGGTCTTTTTCGGTGCTGACCACGCGTGGCAATCCAAACAGTGAAAAAGGCGGATCATCGGGGTGAATGGCCAGTTTAACGCCGCTCTCTTCGGCAACCGGAGCCACTCTATCCAGAAAATACTTCAGGTTTTCGCGGTAGGTTTTATCATCGATGTTTTTGTATTCATCCAATTTAGCCTGAAACTGTTCCAGCGTGTACGATTCTTCCGCTCCCGGCAACCCGGCAATAATGGTTTTCTCCAGTTCGTAACGCTGTTCACTGTTCATACTCTCGAAGCGGCGCTGTGCCTTTTTTAGCAGTTCAGCACTGTAGGCTTCTTCTGCTCCTTTTCTGCGAAGTATAAACACATCAAAAGCCACAAAGTCCACCATGTCGAAACACAATGCGCGGGCACCGTCTTCCAGTTCCATGTGGAGGTTGGTGCGTGTCCAGTCAACCACCGGCATGAAATTGTAGCAAAGCACCGGTATCCCCACTTTTCCTGCGTTTCGGATGCTCTCGATGTAGTTTTCGATCAGCTTGTCGCGGTTGGGACGGGCCTGTTTAATATCTTCATGAACGGGAATGCTTTCGATCACCGACCAGGTGAGTCCCCGCGGGCGTGCAGGGGTGCTGCTGTCGTCCCATTCAATAAAACGTTTTCTTTCTTCCAGCGCTTCCACACTCCAAACTTCACCGTTTGGAATCTCGTGCAAAGCCGTTACAATGCCTGTTGCGCCTGCCTGCCTGATGTCCTGCAAAGTTACCGGGTCAGAGGGCCCGTACCATCTCCATGTTTGTTCCAATGACATTCTTTCAATCCTTTTTTTTCGATTACTGTTTTTGATTTTTGGTAGATCGTTAGCGTTAACGAAGCTTTTGTTTTAAAAAGCCGGAGCAGCGCTCCGACTTCTTTTATGTTTTGGTTTTTACTGATTACAAGTAGGATTTATACACCGCCAAAAGCGCTGTATCCACCGTCGACCGGGATAACGATACCCGTGATAAAGTTGGAAATATCCGAGATCAGGAACAAGGTTGCTCCCTGCAGGTCTTCGGGTTCTCCGAATTTACCCATCGGCGTATTGTCCACAATTTTTTGTCCGCGGGGCGAGTAGCCACCTGTTTTTTCATCGGTAACCAGGAAACGGTTCTGGTGTGTGATAAAGAATCCCGGAGCGATGGCGTTTACCCGGATACCCACTTTGGCCAGGTGAACAGCGAGCCATTCGGTGAAATTGTTGATGGAAGCTTTGGCTGCCGAGTAGGCCGGAATTTTAGTCAGCGGTTTGTACGAATTCATCGACGACACGTTCAGCACCACGCCTTTGCGGTTTTTAAGCATATCGGTTGTGAAAACCATGGTTGGCAACAGTGTGCCTTTGAAATTCAGCGCAAAAACCTTGTCGAAGCCTTCCATTTCCAGCCCATAAAAACTGTCGGCCAGGTTATCGATGTTTTCTTCCAGTACCTGCTCTACTTTGGTGGTGGCCTGCGGACTGTTGCCACCGGCTCCGTTGATCAGGATATCGATCTCGCCCAGTTTTTCGTTGATTTCGGCTTTGGCTTTTTCAAGCGAAGCTTTGTCGAGTACGTTAGCTTCCACGCCAATAACCTGTGCTCCCGATTCGGATGCAATTTCTGCGGCCACTTTTTCGGCCACTTCCTTGTTGATGTCGGCAATGGCGATTTTTGTGCCCACCGAAGCGATGGCTTTTACCATGGCGCTTCCCAAAACACCGGCGCCTCCGGTAATGACACAAACTTTTCCCTGTAAATCGTTAAATGATAATGGATTCATATTCTTTTCGGTTTATTTAAATTCTTTGTAATAGTCAACGTTTTCTTTGGTAATGATATCGATCGATGTGTAGTTCTTCTCGTCGATGGTTCGTTTCTGCACCACGCTTCTGAACAGCTTGTTGATGGCTTCGTAACCCTGTTCCTCGGGACGCTGGCAGATCAGGAAATGCACCAGGCCTTTTTTCAGGTAACTGACGTTTTCTTTAAGGAGGTCGTGCCCGATCACTTTAATGTCGTTGATCTCCTTTTTTTCCAACAGGCTACCTACATTGAAAACCTTCGAGTTGGTCACAAAAATCCCCTTAATGCTGTGCGAACGTATTTTGTCGGTGATTTTGTCTTCCCATGCCGGATCGTCGGTATCGGCCACATCGGTAGTAAAAAGCTGGTGAGGTGATCCGGTTTGTTGCGAGAACCAGTCGTAAAAAGCCTTTTCGCGCTGGATAAGGTGGTTCTGGTTGTCCATTTCGCGGGCAAAGTGGATCACTAGGATGTTCCCATCGGGTAAGATCATATCGAGCAATTTGCCCGATACCAGTCCGCTTTGGTACGAATCCTGCCCGATGTAGCTCAGCTGGCCGGCATCCCGTATTTCGGAGTCGATAAACACAAAGGGAATGTTTAGTTCATTCAGCTGATCGATAAAGCGAAGTGCTTCCTTTTTGAAAAAAGGTGCGAGTGCCACACCGTCGGGCTGCAGTTCGAGTATCCGTTGTGCTTCTTTTTCAAAACTTTTTGAATCGCCCTGGTTAAACATAAAAGGCTGCATCTGAAGCCCGTATTGCCGCAATTCCGCAATTCGCTTTTGTGCGCCTTTCGACGGTTTGCTCCAGTAAGCATCTTCCGACAGCGGCTGAGGCATTAAGGTGGCAAAAACAGCCGATTTTTTCGATGCCAGTGTACTGGCCAGGATGTTGGGCTGATAGTTCAGCTCTTCCACAATTTCGAGGATCTTTTTCCGGGTCGATTCGGCCACTTCACCACGGTTGTGCAGCACGCGGTCCACCGTTCCGATGGAAACCTTTGCCCGGGCTGCAATATCTTTGATCCGTATTTGTCTATTTGATTCGATAGCTCTTTGTTTTATAGGTTTTTTAGCTTTATTTGTCCTTTCGAAGGCATACAAAACTAAGCAATTTTTTTAATTGTCGTGTTCGTACACGGAAAAATTGAGCTAATATTTTCATGGTATTGATTCCGCGGCTGTGAGTGTTGTCCGAAAAACAACTTTTTGCCATTTATCTGAAATGAAAAGTAAAAAATCGGGATGATTGTTTTACCAAAAGTAATTCATCCTATTTGTCTCTTAATGAGTTTTTTGGTCGCAAAAGAACGGTCTCTGTTGTCTGATGTATTCGATAAATGTATCAAAGAATGCACAGTATAAACGATACCTTATTATCTTTGCTATCAACCTGATTAAATCTGCTCATGGAGGGTTCTTCTTTGAACAATGATAAAATGCTTGTTGATAAACTTGTTGCAAATGAAGTAGAAGCTTTTGATGCTCTTTTTCATAAGTACAATGAGAGACTTTATCGCTTTGCATTTTCGCTGCTGAAAAATGACGAGGATGCAAAAGAGATTGTTCAGGAAGCTTTTGTTCGTATCTGGGAAAATAGGACAAAAATTGATTCTTCAAAGTCGTTTAAATCTTTTCTCTTTAAAATTTCGTACAACCTTATCATTAGTCAGTTACGGGTTCGGTTGAAAGATGCAGAATACCGTAAGTTTTTGGTTCAGTTTTTTGAATCGGAGAGCTTTGGACTTGATGTTAGTATTGATTATGAAACGATCCGGGAAAAGGTAAACCAGGCTATTGATGAATTGCCTGCAAAAAGGAAGCAGATTTTTATTTTAAGTCGTGAAGCTGGTTTATCGAATAAAGAAATTGCAGAAAAACTGAATATTTCTGTAAAGACGGTAGAGAATCAGATAGGCTTGTCAATCAGTCATATCCGGAAGCGATTGGGAAAAGGAATTATCGCAACGTTACTATTTATTTCAATTTTTCTGTAATTTTTTTTGGGGGGTAGGCGCAAGTTCTGCGTATTACAACTGAAAAGTAGTCAATAACCAAGAATTGTTTTGGTTGATCATAGAATTAGTTTGGTTAGAGTAGAATTAGATCCCCCATTTATTGGGGGATTTTTTACGAAAAAAATGACAGATACGAAAAAAATATCAAACGCAATAAGGAATTACGTTCATAACGAATGCGACAAGGAAGAATTGGATTATGCATTTTCGTTATTTGAAGAACCCTATAAAAATCTTGAAATCAGGACACAATTGTATAATTTATGGGAAACCGAGAATTACGGACAATGCAGTGTTCCTGGTCCCGATGAGTTCAATGATATACTTCTTCGGATTCACCGAAAAATTAATTTTGCAGGGACGCAGAAAAAAGTAAACGGAGGAAAAAACCTTTACCTGGGCTTGGCTAAAATTGCCGCGATTCTTCTGATTGGCGCTTTAATCGGAGTACTTGCGGTAAATAACTGGACTTCGTCTCCGGTTTATTATACGTCGTACGCACCCAACGGCTCTGTATCTCAGGTCGTATTGCCCGATAATTCATTGGTTTATCTGAATTCAGGATCTGAATTGAAATATGTAATTAACGGAAAACGCGGACTTCGGGAAGTGTATTTAAGTGGTGAAGCCTGGTTCGATGTAGAGCATGTTGAGGACGATCAGTTTGTTGTTCATACACCTTTTTATAACGTTAATGTGGTGGGGACTCAGTTCAACGTAAAAGCATATCCCGAAGATAATACCGTGAGTACGACGCTAGAAAGGGGAACAGTGCAAATCACTTCATCCGATCAGTTCAAATTAGCTGAGGATGTTGTTCTTAAACCGGGACAGCATTTGGTCTTTGACCGTCAATCCAAAAATATCCGGCTCATGAATGTAAATACCCGCTACTACACGTCGTGGAAGGATAATAAGCTCATTTTTATAAATATGAGTTTGAAGGAACTTGTTACCATGCTCGAAAGAAAATACGGTGTGGAGATAGAAATGACTGATTCATCGATTTTGAATTATCACTACGATGGAACAATAAAGAATGAAACCATCCTGGAGGTGCTGGATGTATTAAAAGAAACTTTGCCAATTTCCTATGTTATCGAGAACCAAAAAGTAATTATAAGACACGAATAAAAACGATGCCTATGTAAACAAAACTTATGAAAGAAAAACCGGTCTGATACGGTCATATCAAACCGGTGTACGTTTAAAAAATAGGTGCGGTCACACCTTATTTAGTATAAACAATAACACATCAAATTTATGAAAAAAAATGTATTGGTCTTTTTTCAGGATATAGGAAGAAGACAGAAATTATTATTAAAGATGAAACTAACATTGCTTATTCTGTTTCTTGCGTTTATGCAGTTGTCAGCATCAGTGTATTCGCAGACTACCAGGTTCTCTTTCGATATGAACCGGAAACAGGTTGTTGAAGTGCTTCGCGAGATTGAAGAACAAAGTAATTTCCGCTTTTTTTATCAAAGAGAACAAGTTAATGTAGAGAGAGTTGTAACGATAAGTGTTCAGCAGAATACCGTAGAAGAAATACTGAATGCTCTGTTTGAAAACCAAGGTATCCGTTATAAAGTCTTGGACAATGACCTGATTGTACTGACTCCGGAAACAAAAGATTTTTCAACTGTTTTAGATGCCTTGCAGGATAAAAAGATTACAGGAACTGTTACGGATGAAAATAATGAGCCTTTGCCGGGTGTAACAGTGCTGATAAAAGGAACAACCCAGGGAACGATTACAGATGCAGACGGAAATTTCTCCATATCCGGTGTTCCGGATGATGCTACGCTGCAATTTTCATTTGTTGGAATGGAGACAACAGAAATGGCAGTTGCCGGGCAGAGTATTATCAACGTAAAAATGGTGTCGGGGGCTATTGGTTTGGACGAAATAGTGGCTATCGGTTATGGTACACAAAAGAAAGTAAACCTAACCGGTTCGGTAGCTATTATTGATGAGGAAACGCTTCAAAACAGACCGGTAACAAACGTTTCATCTGCCATGCAAGGCCTTAGTCCGGGTGTTGTTGTTACCAGCACAAATGGTCGGCCGGGAGCCGGATCAAATATCACCGTTCGTGGAAACACCTCGGTGAACGGGAACCCTCTTTTGGTTCTTATCGATGGTGTTGAGGGAACTTTAAATACCGTTAACCCTGACGACATTGCCAGTATGTCGGTTCTGAAAGATGCTGCCTCGGCGGCTATTTACGGATCGAGAGCTGCCGGCGGTGTAATACTGATAACTACGAAAAATGCAAAAAGCGAAAAGACTCAATTTTCGTACAGCAACAACTTTGCAGTAAGAACACCGACCCGGATGCCTCAGACAAATTCAGGATTGGAACATGCCATTTTGTGGAATGCTGCTTATGCTTCGGTGGGTAAAATTGGTTATTCTGATGCTCATATTGCAGCCATTAAAGATCCAAGCGTTTCGGTAATACCTGTTGAAGCGGGTGCGACAGTTGCTTTTGCCAGTTTAGATAACTGGCTTCATGCTTCTGACGTAAACTGGTTGGGAATGATGTTTGATCAATCAAACTATCAGTCGCATAACCTAAGTATCGCAAAAGCAGGAGATATAAATTACCGAATCTCTGTTGGGTATGTGGACGATGGAGGTTTTTTTGAAAAATGGGCTCCGGATTCCTACAAGCGTATTAATGGACGGGCTAACATTGAAACCGATATCATTGATGATATATTAAACCTGGATGTGAAACTGGCCTATGCCAATGAAAATACAGCCGGAAATAATATCGATGTAAATAATATCTATCGTACACCGCCAACCATGCCTGTTAAAGATACAAATGGGAACTATTTAAGGTACAGGATGCAAGGAAACGCTATTCAGGAGGCGAAAGAACGAGGTGAAAATTCAACCATAAACAATCGTTTTGACGGTAACTTTAAGTTGACCTTAAAGATTATGGACGGTCTGACATTTACCAGTTTGAACGGAGGACGTTTTAACTTTCAACAGGTAAATAACTACAGTAATTTTGTGGCGAAGTGGATGGCCGATGGCAGTATGCGTGCACAACCAAGCCCGTCGAATTACAGTGTGACGCGGTACAGTACACAGTACAATTACATGTCGACCCAGAATTACCTTACTTTTGATAAAACGCTGGCAACAAATCACAAGCTTACGCTTATGTTGGGGCAATCGGCCGAATCAGCTAAAAGCGATCAATTGTATGCCTGGAGAAACGAAATTGTAGGAAGCAATATTTTGCCTGCTTTAAATCTAGGAAATGCAGATAATGCCAGAAATGGCAACTCGTTGTACGAATGGGCCTTGTCATCCTATTTCGGACGTTTAAATTATAACTTCAAAGAAAAATATCTTTTTGAAGCCAACTTCCGCTCCGATGCCTCTTCAAGATTTTCAGAGAAGAACCAACGGGTTTTATTCCCTTCGTTTTCTGCTGGTTGGAGACTATCGGAAGAAGAATTCATTAAGAATTTAGGGGTATTCCAGAATCTGAAATTAAGAGCATCGTGGGGACAAATGGGGAACCAATCCGGATTGGGGTATTACGACCATATTCCCGTATATTCGTTTGGCGGAACCTACCCGATGGGATCTACATTGGCACAGTGGGCAACTCAAGACCAGCTTGCTTCGGCCGACAGAACCTGGGAAACGATCGAAACATCGAATATCGGTATCGATATGCAGGTTTTAAACAGCCGCTTAAATATTACCGGTGATTATTATACCAAAAAGAACAAGGATATGTTGATATCCACCGTTGTTCCTTCTATTATTGGTATTACGGTACCAACCGGAAACTATGGTACTTTGGAGGTTAAAGGTTGGGAAGTAGCCGTGAGTTGGAACGATAAAATCGGCAATGATTTTAACTACGGGTTGCGATTCAACATATCGGATCAGAAAGATGAACTGGTGAATTACAATGTTACCGAGTTCTCAAGGGGAATGATGTATGTACAGGGTTACCCAATGGCTTCAGTGTTTGGTTATAAAACCGATGGTTACTTTGCCACCGATGCCGAAGCAAAAAGTCATGCCTACATCAATGCCAATGCTACTGCCGGCGATATCAAATATCTCGATCTAAATGATGATAAGAAAATTACTTCGCCCGATGATGTCGTTTATTTGGGAGAAACTTCACCGCATTATGTTTGGGGCTTTAATATCGACGCCAGTTATAAAAATTTCGATTTCCAGGCTTTGTTCCAGGGAGTTGGAAAACGTATGATTTCAATCAACCAGGAAGGCGGTGACCCCAACCTGATCAACCAAACGCAGAACGGTTGGGATAACTATTCTTATACCTATCACAACGATTACTGGACACCCGATAATACCGATGCACGTTTTCCACGTCCTACGGTAGGTCAAGGGTTTAATTACTGGTATTCCGATCATTGGTTGGAAGATGGAGCTTATTTGCGCCTGAAAAATATTCAATTGGGTTATTCATTGCCTAAATCGATTTTAAGTCAGGTGCATATCGACAACTGCAGGATTTATGTAAGCGGAGAAAACGTTTTTGAGGTAACCAAGTTACTGGATGCATTTGATCCTGAAATTGGGAACGGAAGAGCAGGTTCGATTATTTATCCTCTGAAAAGAACCTATTCGGTAGGATTGAATATTCGCTTTTAATAATGGAATAACAGACAATAAAAAAACGAACTATGAGAAAATATATATTAATACTGCTTGTAGTCATAGGCGTGTCGTGTACCGACGATTTCTTGAACAAGACTCCTATGACAGAACTTTCTCCTGAATTCTTTTGGCAGACTGAAACTGATTTACAGTTAGGCTTGAACTATTTGTACCGTGGTATTAACCCGGGTCTGACGGGTGATGTGCGAACCATTGATACCTATGCCGAAAGTCAAAATGCGGTGAGTGCAGGTAACAATTCGGCTCCCAACTCTGATGGCACTTATGATAATTCGTACACCTACATTCGAATTGCCAACGACTTTCTCGAGAATTATGAAAATGCAACTGTATCTGAGTCGGTTAAAAAGAGATACAAGGGAGAGGCACTGTTTTTTCGTGCATTTTATCACTTTACACTTTGCAAACGCTTTGGTGATATCATCATTGCGCGAAACACATTGGACTTTGATTCCGACGAGCTTTATGGTTCCAGAGATTCCAGAGACGCTGTAATCGACTTCATTATGGGAGACCTTGAAGAAGCTTCTGACTACCTTCCGAAGAAAAGTGATATTGCGGGCGAGGCTTACGGTAGGATTACCAAAGGCGCCAACGATGCTTTTGCCAGCCGCGTTGCGTTGTATTTCGGTACACTGAAAAAGTACTCAGGCGAAACAGGGGCTGACGCACTGCTTCAAAAGGCAAAAAGCTTTGCCGATAAAGTGATTACAAGCCAGGAATATTCCTTGTTTGAATTGCCTTCGTACGAAAATTTTTCTGACTTATTCTATGAAGAGAATGAGGCGAACGACGAAACCATACTTGCTTATCAATACAGCCGGGATCATGGTTCTTACAACATTTGGGTAAGAGCCTTGATCACAGATAACTATTCGAGCCCGCTTAAAAATCTGGCTGATGCATTTTTAATGAACAATGGTCTTCCCATTACGCATAATGCCTCGGGATTCTCAGGTTATGTTACTAAGAATTCTGAATTCGAAAACCGGGATCCGCGTATGTTTGGCACATTCTACCGACCTGGCATTGACAAAGATAATTCGGGAGCAATCTTTGAAATAAATTCGCTCGGAACTTTTTCGACAACAGGTTATTGTCCGCGAAAATATACTTATTTGGATGCAGTGGGCGATTTAAGCGGAGAAAGACGTTACGGAGATGTAATGGTGATCAGATACGCTGAGGTGCTGCTTAATTATGCTGAAGCAAGCTTTGAGCTGGGCGCAACCGGTGGCGAACTGGACCAGGTACTTAATAAGTCGATCAATGTGTTGAGAGACCGCGTTGGAATGCCGCATTTAACAACAGCTTTTGTGACAAATAACTCGTTGGATATGTTGACCGAGATCAGAAGGGAACGACAAGTTGAACTGGCCAATGAAAGTTTCAGATACGACGATCTGATTCGCTGGAGAACTGCAGTTGCTGAATTGAATCAGGATGTACTGGGGGCTACAACCAAAGTTTACAGTGCGTTCACCGGAAAGAAGAAAACAATCGACGGAGTTGATTTTGTTTGGCTGGAAGAAGCATCGACAAGAAACTTTACCGATAAGAATTACTTGTTTCCATTGCCTATTGTACAATGGCAGTTGAACGAAAATCTTTTACCAAATAATCCGGGTTGGTAAAAAAAGAGATAAAGTCAGGCCATTGCTTTAATGGCCTGATTCTTTTACCCGACTGATATAACTGAATAAAATATTTTCGTATAAAGACCGGGCAGAAAATAGCAGACCACCGGATTTTTGTAACGCAAACAGCAACAAAGTGCTGTTGAATGCAGAATCCGGGATGTAAGTCGAATTTTGCCTGCTCTTGTCTCTACATAGATTTTAGTTGATTAGAAAAATGGAGGGGCATTTGGCCCCTCTCTTATTACATGGTACTTTCGCTGCTTGTGGAATGTTTAAAAGCTCAGGATATGGCAGGGATAGAAGGGAAGATGGAAGAGTGTATCAGGAGTCATTGAATACGATTTACAAACTAAAAAAACTAAAGTAAAAACAGGATGGACAAAAGACTAAAGAAAATATATATCCTTATTGGACTAACCTTGTTTTGCGGGCATTTTGCCCATGCTCAGTGGTCGGTAAAAGGAGAAACAACCGATAAAAAAGCCCGCTGGAACCATATTCAAATGTTTTCAGAAGAGGAATGGGATGCCAGTAATTTTGCTACCGACGAGGAAATGCAGTGGTTTAACGATGCCCGTTACGGCATGTTTATCCATTTCGGATTATCTACCTACATAGGCAAAGACCTGAGCTGGGGGATGTGTTACACGCGGAAAGCACCCGATAAAGGCCATGGCCCGATTCCCGATTCGGTGTGGGTGAAATACCCGGAGCATTTTGTTTTCGAAGACTTTGACGCCAAAGAGTGGGTGGACATTGCCAAATGTGCCGGCATGAAATACATAGTAACCATTGCCAAACACCACGATGGTTTTCACATGTGGGATACTCAATATTCTGATTTTAAAGTAACGAACACCCCGTTCGGTCGCGATTATTTAAAAGAAATTGCCGATGCCTGTCATGAAGCGGGAATGAAGTTTGGAATTTACTATTCGCAACGCGACTGGTACCACCCCGACTATGCACCTGTTGACACTGCCCTGATCGATCAGGTTGACGAAGCCCCTTATTTCAGACCAAAACCCGGTGTGAAAGAGGTGAAGCCGGGAGCAAGCCATCAAAAATACATCGATTACCAGTTTAACGTAGTGCGTGAGCTTTGTACCAACTACGGTAAAGTAGATATTTTCTGGTTTGATGCGAGCTGGTGGGGAGGCATGTTCACTGCCGATATGTGGGAGTCGGAAAAACTTACACGAATGATTCGAGAACTTCAGCCGGGAATCATCATCAACAACCGAGCTTCCCTTCCCGGGGATTTTGACACTCCGGAACAGAAAATCGGGATGTATCAGTCGCGCCCCTGGGAAAGTTGTGTAACACTTTGCAGCACATGGTCGTGGTCAGATACGCCTGTAAAATCGAAAAAGGAAATCGTAAATATGCTGACTGCTACGGCGTGTGGAAATGGAAACATGCTGCTTAGCTGGGGGCCGAAATGGGAAGGCCAATACGATCCGCTTCAGGTCAGTCGTCTGGAAGAAATGGGCCAATGGCTGAAACGTTACGGACAAACGATTTACAATACCAAAGGCGGCCCCTGGTACCCTGAAAAATGGGGCGGTAGCACTTATCGTGGTAAAACAGCGTTTGTGCATATTACCGGCAAAGTGGGAGATACGCTTACGTTACCGGCTGTTCAGAACGAAATTGTGGCTGCAAAGACCCTCACTGGAGGAGAGGTCACCTTTAGCCAAAACAAAAAGCAGGTTCTTATTGATCTGGAAAAGGTAAACAGGAATGAAGAATCGGTTATCATTGAATTGACATTCAAAAATGAGATTGAGGGAATGGTGGCTGAAAAGCGGTCGAAATCACTATTTGACGACCCGATGTATGGCAAACAACTCACTGAAAATGTAAAACTGAAATTGAGTTCTGAATCACCTTTCGACAATCCAAAACATCACAATTTACTTTTGGGAAATACATTGTTTAACAGTCCTTTCGCTTTTCATACCCAAGCAGAAAAAGAACCGTATGCAATTATCGATTTGGGCAAATTGTATGCAGTAACCGGTGTTGATCTGTACAACGAAAAACGTTACAACGGAAATCCGGTCACTTTTGAAGTACTGGTTTCTGAAGATGGGAACAATTGGCAATCGGTTGAAAAACAAGAAAAAGCATTTGACCAGTGGGAAGTTACCGTGGCACAGTTCAATGCCGGAATTCAGCTTCCCGGAGTGAAGGCCCGATATGTGAAAGTGCTGCTAAAAGCTGACGCCGAAGCTGCACTTCATTTAAAAAGATTGCACATTTACGCACAATAAAAACTGACATCAATGCATAAAACATTCATTGTCCTTTTCCTTGTCACGCTGTTAAAACTGGCAAATGCACAGGAAACTTTGCCTCTACCTACTCTTGCGCAGTTGCAATGGCAAAATGCTGAACTGGCGGCGCTGGTTTGTTGGGACCTGCATGTTTTCGACGGTGAGTTTTATGTACAAAAAGAAGCACGTATCACTCCTGTAAAAGATTACAACAGCTTTCATCCGCAACAGTACGACCTGGATCAATGGATCATGTCACTGAAGAATGCCGGATTTAAAATCGCCATTTTTACGGTTAGTCACGAAACCGGTTTCTTTTTCCATCAGAGCGATGCCACACCGTATTGTATGAAAGCCCTGAAATGGCAAGATGGTAAGGGCGATATTCTCCGCGATTTTAAGGAAGCCTGCGAACGTCATGGGATTTTGCCGGGCGTATACATTGGCACACGATGGAATGCTTTTTACGGTATCCATGATTTTAAAGTGCAGGGTGAAGATGAATTTGCTGAAAATCGTCAAAAGCATTACAACCGGATGATTGAACGCATTGTGAAAGAGATTTTCACCAATTACGGTGATTGGGCAATGGTTTGGTTTGATGGTGGTGCTCATGGACCGGAACAAGGCGGTCCTGATGTGCTTTCCGTTTTTGAAAAGTATCAACCGAATTGTTTGTTTTACCACAACCTGCAACGCGCCGATATGCGTTGGGGGGGAAGCGAGACCGGAACAGTTCCGTATCCTAGCTGGGGCACTTTCCCATATCCCTCTACAGGAGCCGGCGAATCGGCTAAAAAAGAAATTGGCGCCAACAACTTCCAATTGCTAAAAACCGGTGATCCTGACGGGAAATATTATATTCCTGCGATGAGCGATGCCCCGCTACGTGGAAACGGTGGACACGATTGGTTTTGGGAACCCAATCGCGAACAGATTATTTATCCGCTCGACAAGCTGGTTAATATGTATTACAATTCGGTGGGGCACAATACCACGCTGATTCTTGGGGTGACACCAAATTCTGACGGATTAATGCCTGCATCTGATGTAAAACGCCTCAAAGAATTTGGCGATGAAATAAAAAGCAGATTTTCAAATCCAATAGCCACTGTTTCAGGTGTCGGGAGAAAATTGACCTTGAAGCTTCCTGAATACACGAAGGTAAACCAGGTGGTGTTAATGGAAGATATTTCCAGGGGTGAACGAATCCGTAAATTTGTATTGGAAGGAAGAACACGACAAGGTTGGCAAACTGTTTTTGAAGGGTCATGCATCGGACATAAATTCATACATCGTTTTGAGGATGTGGAAGTTTCGGCACTCAGGCTAAAAATCACCGAATCGAAGGGAGAAGCAACGATTCTTGAATTTTCATCATTTTATGTTGAAGATATAAATTGATTCAGATTAAAAATAAAGCTTATGACAATGCATAGTTATTTCACAAAAGTTGCGATGTTTTTATTGACTTTTTTTCTCACTTCGTTTAGTAATGAAGAAGTCAAAAAAAACCTTGTAAAAGTAGCGTGTGTTGGCGATAGTATCACTTTTGGGGCCCGTTTAAATAACCCGGATCAACATTCGTATCCGGCACAACTGCAATTGCTTTTAGGAAAAAAGTATCAGGTTGAAAACTTCGGAGTAGGAGGTAGTACGCTACTTCGAAAAGGTAAACCAACGGTCTGGACTCAACTCCCTAAAATAATGGCTGCTCATCCCGATATTGTGATTATCAGCCTCGGCACCAATGACACCTGTGGGATGGGAACCTGTGGAGACCGTAAGTGTTGGGAATACAAAGATGAATTTTCCGGCGATTACAGCGACCTGATTGACTCCTTACGTACACTTTCCCCAAAACCGGAAATATGGGTGTGTGCACCCTCACCTATGGTGCTTGAAACACCAGGTCTCGACGAAAATCGGATAAATGGTCTTACAGCACGAAAACCAAGGCTACAGGAAATAATAAGTGAGGTAAAGAAGTTGGCCGAAGAAAAAGAACTTGGTTTTATCGACTTGAATACACCGCTCGATCATAAACCGGAACTCTTCACTGAAAAGGACGGTGTGCATCCAAATCAGGCTGGTTATAAGGCTATCGCTGAATTGGTTTACCAGAGAATAAAATAACAACTCAATACAATGAACTTATTCCAATGAAACGTATTAAAAATATGGGATTTCTGTTACTGCTGACCTTGTTTACTATCAATTCGGGGGCGCAGAAAAAAATCGACCTTTTTATCTGGGCTGGCCAATCCAATGCACAGGGGTGGCAGGGAGACGCAGCCCGATATCCTGTGGATGACGAAAACCTGGATGCGTCGATAAAACTGAACTGGACATTTTTTGATAATGAAAGTTCGGAAGGAGAGTGGGTAAAGATGCAGCCACAAAAGGGCCGGTTTCCTGACGGACATTTTGGCCCTGAAGTAAGTTTTGCCCGTGAACTGAAGAAAGCTGGATATTCCCCGGCCATTTTCAAATATTGTTTGGGAGGAACAGGGCTTGCAAGAGATTGGAAAGCACCGGGAGAAGGTGGCATTTACGATAGCATGGTTGCTGAACTGTTAAAAGGAATAAGTACTTTAAAGGCGCAAGGTTATAAGGTAGATGTTAGAGGATTTATCTGGATTCAGGGAGAATCAGATGGCGACAGTGACCTTCATGCTGAAGCATATCGGGAGAATCTGAACCAACTGATAAATAACCTGCGCGATGACGTTTTAAAGAAGCCGGACCTTAAAATAATATTAGGGGTGGATGAGCAGCATCGGTTTATGCAAGAGCGTCCGGTGGTGGTTGAAGCACAAAAAAGATTAGCCGACGAAGACCAGAATATCATTTATACAAGTATGTATGGTTTGCCCAAGGCCGATGGAACTCATCTAACACCGGAAGGCCTCGTTGAACATGGTTGTCGCATATTCAACGCCTTTCAGCTGCTGGTTGCAAAGCCGGATTCGGAATTTAATCATGCAGGTAAATTAAAAGTGATGACCTACAACATCTGGAACGGTTTCGATTGGGGAAAAGACGAAACGCGGCGGGCAAAACTTCAGCATTGGGTGAATACCCAACAGCCAGATGTGTTTGCACTTGAGGAATTGTGTAAGTATACTCCGGAAAAGCTGCAGGAAGATGCCAAAAGTTGGGGACACAATTACTCTGTACTATTGAAGGAGAGTGGTTATTCGGTCGGTTTAACTTCCAGGTATCCAATCGAGGTAAAAGAAAAAATTATTGAAGGAATGCATCACGGCGCCTTGCACTGTACAACCAATGGCATTGATTTTCTGGTGGTTCATCTTCACCCGGGAAGCATAAATAGGCGGCGCGAAGAAATGAAAATTCTACTTGGGACATTGGAACAAATCAATGCGGAAAATACGAAATACATTGTTTTGGGCGATTTTAATGCACATTCGCCGTTCGATGCCGATTTGTATGAGCCGGATGGCGACCTCCTGGTTCGACTTCGAAAGAGTGAAGACGGAAAAGGGATGGATGGCAATTTGGATAATGGTGACCTGGATTATTCAGTCATTTCAGGTTTCCTTTCGTTGCCTCTGTATGATGTTACACGCAAATTTACAAACGGAATAGCAGAACGTGGAAGTTTTCCGGCCATGGCTTTGGCACCGATCAATAATGAACGCCACGAACAACTGTGGGCTCGGTTGGAACGAATCGACTATATCCTCGTATCTTCTGAACTTGAAACAAAGTGTATAAATGCAAAAGTCTGTAACGGCGAAGATAATTGGTATTTATCCGATCATTATCCGGTAATTGCTGATTTCGACCTACACGATTCCAATCATAAAAAGTAATATTTAAACTTTTAAAAAATGACACGTAATTTAATACTTGTTATTCTGGTTGTTTATTGCTGCACAATGAAAGCCCAATCCCAAAGTACATTTGCCGACCAATGGGAATTTAAGGGAATCGCTGTGCAGGATTCGGGCTATACCATTTGGGGAACTTCACCCATTTACGACGACGACGGTAAAGTTCACCTGTTTGTGGCTCGCTGGCCCGGCGAATTAAAAGTTGATCCGGGATGGCGTACCCACAGCGAAATCGCGCATTATGTAGGCGATTCTCCCGAAGGTCCTTTCGAATTTTCCGATGTGGCTGTGAAAGGAGATATTGAGGGAAAAGCTCCTTGTAATCCTGCTATTCACAAGGTAAGATCAGAAAATAGCTATGCGGCTCATAACCCGGCTATTCACAAGGTCGACAGTTTGTATGCCCTGTTTTTTATTATGAATACGGGCTTTGAAGAACATCCTTCCAACCAGTTTATCTGCCTGGCTACGTCAAAAAGTTTGTACGGGCCATGGGAAATGGTTGGCGAAAACGGAAAAATCCTTACACCTCCCAATAATCCTGATTACTGGAACTACAAAGCAAGTAACGGTGTCAATAATCCGGCATTTTTACAACACCCGGATGGAGGATATTTTCTGTATTTTAAATCAGAAAAAGCAAAAATGGGACTGGCAGTTGCTGAAAACCTGGAAGGGCCCTATGTGCAAATGCCTTTCCCGGTAACGGTTAACGACCGTAACATTGAAGATGGATACGCTTTTATGTACAACGGAAAATTTGCGCTACTAACTACCGACAACCATGGAATTATGGAGGAAGGAGGAGGGATACTCTGGACTTCGGAGGATGGGATTCATTTCGATAAGTACGAAAAGGGCTTTCACCGCATCAATCAGTACACGTCGGTTGATATGAATACTGTAGCCGTTCATTACGGACCTAAGAATCGCGGCTATGCCAAATTTGAACGACCACAGTTGCTGCTGAAAAACGGAAAGCCCGAATACCTCTATGTAGCGTCGGGAACAAACATTTATGGCGGCGATTGTACAGTTAGTTATGTATTAAAATTTAAAACGAATAAATGATGGTATCAAAATTTCTGAAAATTGTTTGTATTACCTTATTAAGTACCGGCTTTTTGAAAGCCCAGGAAAACAGGGAAATCCCTGTGCCCACCCAGGCGCAGCTAAACTGGCAAAATGCCGAGCTGGTGGCCGTATTTCATTACGACCTGCATGTTTTTGACGGAAAGAAATACAACCAACGCGAAAACCGCATAACACCTGTGCCGGATTACAATATTTTCAATCCCAAAAAACTGGATACCGACCAGTGGATCAAAGCAGCCAAAGATGCCGGATGTAAAATTGCCATTCTTACTGCGACCCACGAAACCGGTTTTGCCTTGTACCAAAGCGATGTAAATCCTTATTGCCTGAAAGCTGTAAAATGGAGAGATGGCAAGGGGGATATTGTAAAGGACTTTGTCGAATCGTGCCGGAAATACGATGTATTACCGGGGATTTATATTGGTATTCGCTGGAATTCGTTTTTCGGTATTCACGATTTTAAGGTGGACGGCGAGGGACCATTTGCCGAAAACAGGCAAAAATATTACAACAGCATTTGCGAAGGGATGACAGAAGAACTGATGTCGCGTTACGGAGATTTAGCCATTGTTTGGTTCGATGGTGGTGCACATGGCCCGGAAAAAGGTGGACCCGATGTGTTGGGGATTTTCGAAAAGCACCAGCCGAACGGCATTTTTTATCACAACACCCAGCGGGCCGATATTCGTTGGGGAGGAAGCGAAAGTGGCACCGTTCCGTATCCGTGTTGGGGCACTTATCCTTTTGTGTATTCTCATTCAACCAACCAGGAAGTTGTTTTTAAAAACAATTTTCAGTTGTTGAAAGAAGGTGATCCGGACGGGGCGTATTACATGCCTGCCATGAGCGATGCACCGCTGCGGGGGTACAACGGACGCCACGAATGGTTCTGGGAACCCGGCGACGAAGAACATATTTTCCCGCTCGAAAACCTGGTGAACATGTATTACAATTCGGTGGGGCACAACAGCACACTGATTTTGGGACTTACACCCGATCCGGAAGGACTAATGCCTGAGCCGGATGTAAAAAGGCTCAAAGAGCTGGGCGACGAAATTAAAAGCAGGTTTGATACTCCTGTTGCTCAAACCAGGGGAACGGGCGAAACAATAACCCTTGAAATTCCTGCCGGGAAAAAACTGAATCACATCGTCATTCAGGAAGATATTGAACACGGGGAACGGATTCGTACTTATACCGTGGATGCCCGGATAAACGGAGTCTGGAAAAAACTGTGTGAGGGAGAATCGGTGGGGCACAAACGAATTCAGTCTTTTGATACGGTGAGTTGCTCGGCACTGCGTCTTACGGTTGAAAAAAGCGTGGACAAACCATTGATCCGCAATTTTTCAGCCTTTTTAATTGATTAGTCTTTTTAGTGAAATAAGTGAATCAAGGATTTTATCCCAACAGAGGTTTAATCCCTGATTCGAATAAAATAACCAGCTATGTATAAACAAATCAGACTTGGTCTTGCGGCCATAATTGTATTTTTTTCTTTGATGACGCGGGCTTCGGAAAGACCCAACATCATTGTGTTTCTTGTCGACGACATGGGGTGGCAGGATACTTCGGAACCTTTCTGGAAAGAGCTTACTCCGTTGAATAAAAGGTATCGCACACCGTCGATGTCTCGCCTGGCATCCGAAGGGATGAAATTTACGAACGCCTATGCATGTCCGGTTTGCACGCCTACCCGGACAAGTTTAATGAGTGGAATGAATGCGGCGCACGAGGGTATTACGAACTGGACCTCGCCCCTAAAAGACCGCAATACGGATAACTCCGATGAACAAATGGCAGGCGCGTCGTGGAATTTCAATGGATTGAGCCCTGTTCCGGGCATCGAAAAAACCATCCATGCAACCCCATTCCCTGAACTGTTAAAGGAGGCGGGGTATTTTACCATTCATGTAGGGAAAGCACATTGGGCCTCGCAGGGAACACCCGGTGCCAGTCCGCACCACATGGGCTTTATGGTGAACATTTCCGGTCATGCCGGCGGTCATCCTCAGAGTTACCTCGGAGAAGATAACTACGGAAATATTCCGGGAAAAGCCCAACCACAGGCCGTTCCCGATTTGGAAGAATATTTTGGCACCGATACTTTTTTAACCGAAGCATTGACGCTGGAAGCCATCCGAGCCATGGAAGCACCCATCCGGAACAAACAGCCTTTTTTCCTGAACATGTGCCAGTATGCGGTGCACACGCCTATTATGGCCGACAAAAGGTTTGTGCAGAAATATTACGATGCCGGTCTCGACCCGATAGAAGCCCGGTATGCTTCGCTGATCGAGGGAATGGATAAGAGTTTGGGCGATATTATGGACTACCTGGAGAAAATGGACGTTGACCGGAATACCATTATCATTTTTATGAGCGATAACGGTGGACTGAGCCTGACTCCTCCACGTGGCGGCGAGCCGTTTACCCATAACCTGCCACTGAAAGCCGGAAAGGGATCGGTGTATGAAGGAGGAATTCGCGAACCCATGATTGTAAAATGGCCGGGAGTGGTGCAGCCAAAAACCGTTGCCAGTCAGTATGTAATTGTCGAAGATTTTTTCCCGACCATCCTGCAAATGGCCGAAGTGAAAGACTATAAAATAGTACAGCCGGTGGATGGAAAAAGCTTTGTGCCGATCCTCGAAAACCCGGAATACTCGGATACAACACGAGTATTGGTGTGGCATTCTCCGAATAAATGGACCCGGAATGATGGACCCGGAATCAATTATTTCAGTGCAGTGCGGCAAGGAAAATGGAAGCTTGTGTACAACATGCGAAACGGGAAAAGAGAGCTCTACAACCTTGATGCCGATATTGGCGAGTTGAACGACCTTTCGTTGCAGCATCCGGCAAAAGTAAAAGAATTGTCCGCGTTAATTTCGGATCGTTTGCGCGAATGGAACGCGCCCATGCCTGCGTTTAAAAGCACAGGGATGAGGGTACCCTATCCCGACGAGGTAAGCGAATAATCGATTTCAGGTTTAAGGCCGGGCATCTTCTGATAAAGAGCGGAAGATGCCCGTTCTATTTGGCGGCAGGAGTGATGGGATTGCGAGGTCAGGAAAGACCCGTTGTACCCTTTGTGCAAAATATGTCGTACATGAATGTGTTGTTTTGAGTACGGTGGTACGCCATTTTTGTTTGTCAACTTAAACCTTTTGCCATGAAGACAAGTATTAAAATTCTGCACTGGACACCCCGAATTCTTTGTATCCTGGCCATCCTCTTTATCAGTTTGTTTGCGCTCGATTCCTTTGGACCCGGCCGAACGATCTGGCAACAGATCAGCGCTTTTCTGATGCACATGATTCCCTCCTTTGTTTTGCTGGCCCTGCTCATTGTTGCCTGGAAATGGGAACTGGTGGGCGGCATTCTCTTTACCCTGATCGGACTGGGATTCAGCCCTTTTATTTTTACGCACAATTACCACATGAATCACTCGGTAGGGATGAGTCTTTTTACGGTGCTGATGACCAACTTCCCTTTTATGCTGGTGGGAGTGTTGTTTATCATTGGCTTTTTTAAAAAGAAAAGACAGGTGCCGGTCTAGTGTTGTATGCTTTTCGATTATTGAGAGGAGGATGCCTGAAACCTGTTTTGCGGAGGAGCCAACGCAGTATGCCTTGGGTTTTCGTAGAACCGAACATCCCTGGATTCCCACAACCCGGAACGGGTTGGATTTTTTGTTTCTTCATTTAAAGGCGTTAGCTGCTATCGACCCCCTGTCTGCCGACAGGCAGGCGTACCGGGTTCTGTTTTCCGTTGTCGTTGGAATGCTATGATAATCCAATCCCGATGGGATTGATTTGCTGTCGCAATGTGGAAGCAGGGAACCGTTCTCTCGCAAAAGAACGGTTCCTTAGTATCGATATTCAGAGTTTATTACTACACTGAAAGTGTCGGCGTTTAATAGCCCGGTACGAAGTGCCGGGGCAGGTATTGCGTGAGATGATGTGCTTAGCGGTTTGGAACCGCTTAGCACTTTGTTCAGATCAACACCGGAGGTGTAGCTTGGATGCTTCCAGTTGAAAAATACGGCGTCCTGCGAGGTATTTGGCTGCCCTGTATGCCTGACAGGCATCCTGTAGGTTGTTGACCCTCCCTGCGTCATTTTGGGGCCTTCCTGCTAAGCAGGGCCTGAAAAAAGGGCGCAGGATTCAAAAAAAAGCGTTGCAGGGCGACAAAAAAGCCCGCAGGACGCCCAAAAATCGTACAGGAAATCGAAAAAATGGCGCAGGACGCTGAAAAATGTTGCAGGGCGGCTCTGAGGATAGCAGGAAGGATTTACTCGTCGCAGCCCACAGGAGATTAAAGCGTTTCTTTTTACTTTTTCGAAAGAACGAGGTTAAGTCGATCCTGTGAAATGTATTGTTAAACAGCTTTCTAAAAACATTTTTCTTGTTATCTTCGGAAAAACGAAAAAACGAAACCGCCCGCTCATGAAACAACTCCCTCCCGAAAAATCAGAAAAAGTTGGTTTATCCACGCCAATGGGTGTTATAACCCAACCTGATAATAACGATATAACCCGACTGGTTGGGTTCCACGTACGTTATATGTAAGCTTAAAAAACATGCTAAACAGATTATTAATATATACGATTATTGTTTTCCTATTTCAATCATGTTCGATTGAAAAAAATAGAGAAATTAGAAATCATTCCATATTAGATATTATTATTCAGGACAAGAAAGGACTTGAAAACAAAAATATTTTACTAACCGACACCGATACAATAGTAACTCGGAAGCCTAACTTAATTGGAGAATCGGCAAAACAAATTAATTTGAATTTGGAGAATAATAGTATCAGTTTCTTTGGTTCTTATACCTCATTCAACTTTGATGAACATCCATTCTTTAAAAATTCAGTAGACACTATCTTAAATAATATTTCTAAGGCTAAAAAAACAGTTTGGAAAAGCGAATTGATAAACAATGAAATAAATATTATAAAAGTAGATGTAGAAAAAGATTCGTTAGAACAGGACAGAATCATTAATTGGATTACTTCAAATATTAGTAATTCAGACTTTATATACGTTTCGGAGCCAATAGAAAACAACAGAAAAGACCTCTTGGTTTGTACCAAAACATTCACGACAGATTATTGCTTTGAGACAATTTACATATTTAAAAAAACTGGAGATTTCTGGGAAATTTCTCAAAAATCAACAACTGTAACAAAATTGGTGGTTGAGAAAATTGGTGACAACGTAGAAAAAATGATTGAAATATATAAAGGACAAATTGAATAAAAGCCAACACATAACACAGTACATATTGCAGGGCGGGGTTCGGTGGTACGCCAACTGCGGATTCTCGCATCGCTGTTCCGTGTCCTTCGGACAGGAACACTCTCCGAAATCCGCCCCGACAACATGTCCCAACCGTTGCAATGCTGAAATACACGTCACTGAACATGAAAACTATATTTAACGTCATATTTTAATATTAATATGCCTACACCATCAACAAGTCAATGGCCTCGTCCCAAATCAGAAGATGAATGGGAAGACATGGTTCTCGATGCAATGCGCATATTCTGGAATGATTCCAATGCTTACAGATACGGAAGAAAAGGACAACGTCAGAATGGAATTGATATTATAGGAAAAAAAGATTCACGTATTGTCGCTGCTCAAGCTAAAAATTGCATTTCTCTTTCAAAACGAATTATTGATAGTGAGATAAAAAAAACAAAAAAATTATTTACTCCAATAGATGAATTATATTTTGTAATTAGTGGTTCTCGAGATAATAAGCTTCAAGAATTAATTCATAAAATATCAATTGAAAATAAAACGAAAGAAGGTTTTGAGATATTCATTTTATTTTTTGAAGACGTCATTCAATATCTTACAAATAATCAGGAATTAGTTAAAAAATACTGGCAAAGTTTTTTTGATTCAGTTTCGCAGATTTTTAAAACATCAATTTTGACAGATGATGATGCTGTATTTGCTATAATTAATCTCAAAGAATATCAACAAATAGAGAAACAAATTAACGAAGCCTCTAATGGCAAAGTTTTTTTGAGTTTAAGAATTGAGCATGTACCAAATCTAGAAGCTGAACCAGGTTCAACTGAAAGGTTTTGGGAGATTGCAATAGCTGAAAATCACGAGACACATAGAGTTACATTATGGCGTTTTGCAATAAATGTTGATAATGGAGAAATATATTTTATATCGATTGCAGAATGCAAGTGGATTTCAAGAGAAGAATGGAATGAAAAAGGACTAATCTAAAACAAATAATAATAAAAGCACAGCAACTAACACGGTACATATTGCAGGGCGGGGTTCGGTGGTACGCCAGCTGCGCCTGCCTGCCGCAGGCAGGGATTCCCGTTTTGCAACATGTACCAACCGTTTCGCACATATTTAAACAAAACAATAAAATGGCACGACCTACCACAAAGAAAGATTTACTGGAAGCAGCCACCATAAATTTCGAAAAGCTTTGGCAGGCGATCGACTCATTGCCGGAAAAAGCGCTAAGCCTGGAATTTGATTTTTCGGAAGACACAAAGAAGAAGGAAGCCCATTGGAAACGGGATAAAAATCTCAGGGACGTTTTGATTCACCTGTACGAATGGCACCAACTGCTTTTAAATTGGGTGGAAAGCAACAAGAAAGGGATTAAAGCGAGTTTTCTTCCGGAACCCTACAACTGGAAAACATACGGAGAGATGAATGTGAAATTTTGGGAAAAACACCAGGGCACCCAGCTCGAAAATGCGAAAGAAATGCTTCAAAAGAGTCATAAGTCAGTATTGGAGATGATTCAGCTTTTTTCTGACGATGAACTGTTCAGTAAGAACGTGTTTGACTGGACCGGAACAACTACCCTCGGAAGTTATTGCGTGTCTGCCACATCCAGTCACTATGACTGGGCAATAAAGAAATTAAAAGCACATGTAAAAAAAATCTCCAAAGAATAAAAAACGTGTGTTAGTTGTAGATTTTACTAAAACAAAGAGAACTTTGACAAACAGACCCAATATACTTGTCGTTTGCGGACGAAATAAAAAACGTAGCCGAACAGCTGAATCAATTTTTAAGAACGACAATCGTTTTGCTATTCGTTCTGCCGGATTAAGCCCTCAAAGCGATCGAAAAATATCAGAGAAAGATTTGAATTGGGCAGACTTGATTTTTGTTATGGAAACAAAACAAAGAGCCAGAATATGGGGGCTTTACAAGTACCTGGAAATTCCGCCAATAGAAATATTGGAAATTCCGGATGACTATGAATTTATGGACAATGAGTTAATTGAGTTACTTACAGATAGAATAAACGATGCGTTGAAAATTGTTTATAAAATCTAACCGTCTGGCGATGCCAAACAATAAAGTATTAAAAGTATGGTACGACCGGTGTAGAACGACGATCAGTGCCAATGCAGTATTAGGATCACGGAAATAAGCCCGCCAGGTGATAAGAACGGTGGTTGTGGTGCGTTATCAAAAAAAGACCATGAAGCTTAAAGTACAAGGACTTGACAATGTATTTATCGGGCAGAGATAAGAACAATCACTCAAAAAAAGAGCTAAGTGCTCGGACGATCGACAACCAATACGATGACTTGGTTGTTTATGGATAAATGAAAATCCCAAAAAATGGCAACAATTCTAAAATCAAACGAAAGAGAATTCCTGGAAACACCTAATAAAATTGATAATTACAAGGTATTTACAGATGTTTCGAGAATAAGTAAAGGAGTTAATCCGGAAAACCTGAACTTTGACTTAAGGCAGTTAAACCCCGGACAGTATTCGGCTCCCTATCATTTTCACCGGTATGCAGAGGAGCTTTTTATGATTATTTCCGGTTCTGCAACCTTAAGAACCCCCAATGGATTGGAGGTGGTAAGTGCCGGAGATTTGATTTTCTTCGAGAAAGGAGAAAAGGGTGCTCATCAGCTGTACAATCACACGGGCGAGGTTTGCACGTATTTAGACATTCGGACATTTATCGGATACGACGTGGCAGGATACCCCGATTCGGATAAGATTTTAATTGCTCCGTCGATGGAGGTATTTAAAACCGATTCGCAGGTAAATTATTTTGATGGAGAAAGGAACGTGAAGGACAAATGGGACCAGCTAGAGAACAAATAATAAGTAGTTGTATTTAGTGGCTTGTGGACGCTTGTCTGTCAGGTTAACGTTTGTCTCATTAGCTACGAATGCACTTCGAAAACTCAACCATTTTGCAGGCTCAAACGTTCATCAAAGCACTGATACATACCACCGACTTTGAAGATATCTGCTAACATACGACACCATTACAAACCCATTCAACCGACTGTAAAGCAATCGGCGGACAATGTAACTTATCTGGAAATTTTGCCAGAGACGGGACTTCAGAGTGTTATTTATTGTTACTGGCAACTTAAATCGGACAAAGTACTTACTGAACCGTTTCTTTATCGTGTAGTCGCTGACGGCTGTATTGATATCTTTTTTGAGCTCAGTAACCCGCAAAACAATTTTGTAATGGGTTTTTGCAAAAAGTTCACGGAGTTTCCTTTGGCCAATTCTTTCCATTACATCGGAGTTCGGTTTCTGCCAACTATGTTTCCGCAACTTTTTAAAATCAATGCCTCCGAGTTGTGCAATCGGTTTGAACAGTTAAGCAATGTAGTTCCCAATGCTTCTGCCTTCATAACAGACACTTTTCATTCGGAGTTAACCATTAAAGAGATAAAGACAACTTTTGACGATTACTTTCGCACACTCGTTGCAAACGCTGCTTTTAATAACGATCGCAGGTTGTACAAGGCACTCGAAATCATTTTTAAAGAATCGGGCGGCGTAAATGTCGAACAGGATTTGAGCACGGGAATAAGCCAAAGACAGCTGCGCAGGCTTTTTGAATTTTACATTGGAGATACGGTTAAAACCTTTTCAAAGGTGGTTCGCTTTCAAAGCATTCTTCGTTCCAAACCTTCGTCGCAAAGTTTACGGCAAAACAAACTCTTTTTTGATGTGGGGTACTACGATCAAGCTCATTTTATCAAGGAATTCAAGAACTTTTATGGAGTAACACCAGGCAAGGCTTTCAATCGATAGTTTGTCCGATTTTTACAATGTCAGGCTTTCAGTTTGTTCGAATTTTGTGATGAAAATAAGTCAGAAAGAAGATGAAACAGTTACTTACAGTTCTAGCCCTGGTTTGCCTGGCAGCTGCCGTTGCTTCTAAAACAAGTTCAACTATTAACAATAAATACAAGATGAAATTAAATGCCGGAATTATCACCGAAAAGCTAAACGAAACCAAAGACTTTTACACCAGAATATTGGGCTTTGGTGTCACCTTTGAGAATGAATTTTATCTATTAATGCATACCCCGGGTAAAGAAGCCGAAATTAGCTTTTTGCTTCCTAATCATCCAAGTCAGCAGCCCCTTTTCCACCAACCATTTTCCGGGCAGGGAATGTATTTGACCCTTGAAGTGGACGACGTGTACAAGATATACAACGAACTGAAAAAGAAAGGTGTTGAAATAAGAATTGACATTCGCGACGAACCTTGGGGCGACAGACATTTTGCGATTGAAGACCCAAACGGTATTGGTATTGACATTGTAAAGTATACGCCGCAAACAAATGATTAGGGAGGAATAGCAAAAACTGAAAATAACCCTTGACTGTTTTTAGACCATGAATTACAGCAGAACAGAACTGGAAGAAGCCAAAAGAGCCATCGCCTCCACCATCGGTAAATGTGAAAAATCTCTTTCGAAATTGAAAGAGAACTCAGCACAAAAAACATTGCTTGAGCGCAGGATTAAGGCGTTTCTTATTGCTGTTGCTTTGATTGAAAGGGAGTTAGTTCTTGCGGATTAAATTATGAAAACATAAATCAATTATAAATGAAACAACGTATCAATATTAAACAACTTGAGCCCGGGGCCTACTCAGTTATGTTTGCGATGGAAAAGTATTTATCTTCCACCAACTTAACACTACAGCTACGCGAGCTTATAAAAATACGAGTGTCGCAGATAAACAAATGTGCTTATTGTATTGAAATGCATTGTAAAGATGCGAGGAAAGCAGGTGAAACAGAACAACGGATATTTGCGCTGCCGGCCTGGGAGGAAAGCCCTTTGTTTACAGACGAGGAGCGGGCGGTTTTTGCTTTGGTGGAAGAAATAACCAAAATTTCGGAACAAGGCGTGAAGGATTCAAGCTTTCAAAACGCTCAGAAATATTTTAATGACAATCAAATAGCTCAGATTATCATTGCCATCACTCAAATCAATTCCTGGAACCGGATTGCAATATCAACCAGAATGTTTCACTCGTAGAAAACAAAAAAACACTTGTACGGTTCTGTTTAAGCAAAAAAGTTAAAAATGACGCGAATGAAAAAAGTAGAAAAGATAGCGGGGAACCAAAATTACACCGCCGTAAATGTTGGAAGTTGGGACGATATAAAGGACCACTCGCTTATTCACGCTAGGCTGGGTACCGAGATAAAAGGAAAAGTATTTGTAAAAGACCCAACCGGGGCCAGCGGAACAGAAATATCTTTTACAAGCCTGCCTCCCAAATCGGAATTGGGGTACTTCCATTTTCATTACAAAGACGAAGAGACGTACATTATTCTCCAAGGGGCCGGTTTTTACCAGGTTGATGATGATTGTTTCCCGATACAGGCCGGAAGTGTTGTAAGGGTTGCACCCGCGGGCGTGCGAAGTTTGTGTAATACCTCGGAGGAAGAAATGGTGTATATCTGTATACAGGCCAAAGAAAACTCGTTGGAAGAATATACTACCAAGGACGGAGAAAGAGTGCCCTTTACTCCCAAATGGAAATGATAAGCACATTGGCCGCTCCTGAAAATGCACCGGTTTGATGATCGCGGAGCAAGAGGAGATTCTCAGAATTAATTTTTACATTTGTCGTTGCAACTGATAAACAGATTTTTAAAATGAAGTTATAATTTCTTTTCGGCGAATTAATGTCAGCAAGCTCATCCCCGGGTTTGCTGAAGTGTTTCATTTTTAACGAAAGAAATTATGTTGCATCTTCAAAACATTTCATACATACATCCGAACAAAGATTTACTTTTTGAGCATGTTTCGTTTACGGTAAATCATCTGGAAAAAATTGCGCTGATCGGTAACAACGGGGTTGGCAAGTCGATTTTGCTGCGCATTATTGCCAACGAGTTACCCGCTTCTGCCGGGCGTTTGGAAACAGAAGCTCAGGCTTACTATGTTCCGCAGGTATTTGGGCAATACAATCATTTAAGCATTGCGCAGGCGCTGAACATCGAAAAAAAGCTGCATGCTTTAAATGCAATACTGAAAGGCGATGTTACCGCGGAAAACTATGCTTTGCTAAACGACGACTGGAGCATTGAGGAGCGCTGCACCCAGGCTTTGGAATACTGGCAATTGAGCGATCTGGACTTGGAGCAAAAAATGGAAACGCTGAGCGGTGGGCAAAAGACCAAGGTGTTTTTGGCGGGTGTTTCCATTCATCAGCCTGCCTTGGTTTTGCTTGACGAGCCCAGCAACCATCTCGACACTGCTGGCAGGCAACTGCTCTACGACTTTATTCAATCGGCGAAATGTACGCTGCTGGTGGTTAGTCACGACCGTAAACTGCTGAATCTGCTGGAGGCTATTTATGAGCTGACAAAGAAAGGAGTAGCTGTTTACGGCAGCAATTACGACTTTTATGTTCAGCAAAAGCAGATCGAAGCCAATGCCCTGACGCAGGACATACAAAGCAAGGAGAAAGCCTTGCGGAAAGCCAGGGAGAAGGAACGCGACACTGCCGAACGGCAACAGAAACTGAATGCCCGCGGGAAAAAGAAGCAGGTGCAGGCAGGAATGCCCAAAACAATGATGAACAAGATGAAAAACGATTCGGAGAACAATTCTTCGAGGTTAAAGGGTGTTCACGATGAGAAGATCAGCGGTATTTCCCGGGAACTGCACGAATTGCGTTCTTCGTTACCCGATATCGACAAAATGAGGTTTGGCTTTGATAACTCGTCCCTGCACAAAGGGAAAATACTGGTGGCAGCCTCCAGCATCAACTATGGATACGGCGCAACCTTTCTGTGGCCTGAAAACCTTACTTTTCTGATCAGAAGCGGCGAGCGGCTTGTTTTACGCGGCTTGAACGGCTCGGGGAAAACGACCCTGATCCGGCTGATCCTGGGAGATGCAGAGCCTCAAACCGGGACGATTAAGCGGGCTGCCGACAAAACGGTTTACATCGACCAGGATTATTCCCTAATCGATAATAAGCTGAGTGTTTATGAACAGGCGCAACAGTTTAATGTGTCGGCGCTGCAGGAGCACGACATAAAAATCAGGCTTAGCCGTTTCCTGTTCTGGAGGGAGGATTGGAATAAACCGTGTAGTGCATTAAGTGGCGGCGAAAGGATGCGCTTGATGATCTGTTGCCTGACAATCAATAAGCAGGCGCCCGATATTATTGTGCTGGACGAACCCACCAACAACCTGGATATTCAGAACATTGAAATACTGACGGCTTCCATTAACGAATACCGGGGAACGCTGATCGTAGTGTCGCACGACGAGAGTTTTCTGGAACAGGTAAATGTGGAACGAACGATCGAACTTTAAAAAGTGGTAGGAGAGCAGGTGGTATTATTCCACCTCGCTCATCTGCAATTTTTCCAAAAGCACCTGTGTTTTTAATGGTTTGGTGAAAAAGTCGTTGCAGCCGGCTTCGCGGGCGGTGCGTTCGTCTTCGGCCATGGCATAAGCGGTTTGAACGATGATTTTCACCTGCTTATCGGTTTCCCGTATTTTTCGGATCACTTCCAGTCCGCTCATATCCGGCAGGCCGATGTCGATCAAAATAATATCGGGAGCGTTGGATTGGTATAGCTCCAGCGCTTTGGCTCCTGTTTCTGCAAAGAGCAGGTTGGAATAGCTTTTTCCCAGTACCTGGCGAAAAAAGTAAATGCTGGCCATGTCGTCTTCCACGATCAGGATTTTTGTGTTTCGGTCTTTCTCCACTGGATTCTGGCTCTCGCGGGACGTGTTGTTAACGGGTTGCTGGTGTACTTGTTCGTCGTACGACAAATAGTTCAAACTGAACCAGAAACGGGTGCCTTTCCCAGGTGCCGAATGCAGATGGATTTCGCTGTTCATCATTTCCAACAGTTTTTTTACGATCGCAAGACCCAAACCGGTACCTCCGTAGCTGCGCGAAGTGCCGGCATCGGCCTGGGTGAAACGTTCAAAAATGTGCTTTTGCTTTTCTTTGGGAATGCCGATACCGGTGTCGGAAACAAAAAACTCGGCACCTTTTTCGCCTACCGAAGCTACACCAAAAGTGATGTTTCCGCTGTGGGTAAAACGAATGGCATTGTCAATCAGGTTGGAGAAGATTTGGGTGATCCGGTCTTCATCTCCATCAATGATCAAGGTTTTCTCCGGTTTTTTCAAAAGGAGTTTAAAACCGTTGGTATTGGTGCTTGCCAGTCGTTTCCGGAAAATGGAGTGAATATTTTCCAGCATGTTGCCCACATCAAAGGGTTTTTCGTCAAAGCTTGCTTTGGCAGTTTCCAAACGCGAAATATCGAGTATGTCGTTAATGATCTTGAGCAAGCCTTCCGAGCTTTTATTAATGATTTGGGAGAACTCGGTCTTTTCAGCCTTTGACAAGTTTTCATCCTGCGAAAGAATATTGCTGAACCCAACAATCCCGTTGAGTGGCGTCCTTATTTCGTGGCTCACATTTGCCAGAAAAGCCGATTTAAGTCGTTCGCTTTCCACTGCTTTTTCCTTGGCCGAGATAAGCTCGTGCAAAAGTTGTTTTTTATCCGTCACATCATGGATGATGCTATGCAATACCTGTTTCCCTTTGTAATCAACCCGACTGCTGAAAACTTCCACATCCCTGATTTCCCCGTTTGCCAGGCGGTGTTTAAAATCGATGTTAAGCCGTTTGTTTGCCAGTGTGGTATTCATGTGTTCCTTTACTTCCTGGCCGGGCAAGCAGTTTATGTCGCTGATTTTCATATTCCGGAGCTGTTCAATGCTCCATCCGTAGAAGTCTGCTGCGGCGTGGTTGGCTGTAATGATGGTGCCATTTTGGGGATCGATTAGCAGCTTTACTGCAATGTGGTCTTCGAACAACATGCGGTAGGCCAGCTCGCTTTCCTCCAGCTCTTTTTTGGTGCGTATCCGCTGTGTAATGTCAGGGGCGATGTTCAGCATAATATTTTTACCGCCGCTTTTCCCTATCGGGGTATGGTAAAAAAACCAGGTTCGTTTGGTGCCGTTTTTAGCGGTGATCTCAAACTCGCCGCTAAAAATGGTTTCGTTCCTGTCGTACAGACTGTTGACGTACTCTTCCACTTCTTCAGCTTTGGGACCAAAGGCTTTTTGGGTCCAGGTTCTCAGGTCGGGCACCTCGTCGATGGTATAGCCGGAAAAGTGTGACCATCCTTCGCTCAGGTTTAGAATTTTTCCGGTGTCGTCGTGAACCATAATGGGGATGGGGGCCATCAGAATAGAGTTCCGAAAACGCTCTTCGCTTTCCAGAAGTTGTTGTTCAAAAAGTTTTTGGTCGGTAATGTCATGAATGGTGCCCACCATTTGGATTGGTTCCCCGGCCTCGTTAAACCGAAGTTCTCCGCGTCCGGATACCCAGCGTTCGGCACCATCATTTGCCCGTATGATCTTGTATTCTTTCTCAAAAGCCTGCTTTTTCCCCACTACATGCTGAAGAAAATAATCCATCATTTCTTCCTGCTGGTCCGGGTGTACAAGCTTGTTCCAGCTGGCAAGCGAATGATCATCTTCCTGTGTGATGCCAAATATCTTGTCCAGAACGGTGGAGGATTTCCACTGATTATTGACAATATCCATGTTGTAGGAGCCAATTTTCCCCACGCGTTGCGATTCTCTCAGCCAGAATTCACGTTCACGGTATTTTGCCTCGCTTTTTTCCAGGACCAGCTGTTGTTCTCTTTCTGCAGTCTGGTCTCTAAAAACCATTACCACCCCGATGATCTGGTTGTCTTTGTTTTTGATTGGAGCGCCGCTGTCAGCAATCGGAATCTCGTTGCCATCTTTGGAGATCAGCAGGGTGTGATTGGCGAGGCCAACAATGGTGCCTTCTTCCAGAACTTTTTTTACCGGATTCTCGGCTTTTTCGCGACTGAGTTCATTGATGATATTGAAAACTTCCTCCAAGTTTTTATTTCTTGCTTCCGAAAATTTCCACCCGGTCAGGTTCTCGGCAACCGGGTTCATTTGGGTTATTTCTCCGGAAGAATTGGTACATATTACTGCATCGCCAATACTTAGGAGGGTAGTTCGGTACAACTCTTCGGCGGCCCTGATTCTTTGCTCTCCAAAAATATAGTGGTCGATTACCTGAAACAGTTGGGCGATAAACGCAAAAACCGGTGGAAATATCAGCAGGATGGGGCCTCCTATTCTTTTTAATATTTGAATGGGATCTCCCGGCAGCATGAGCTGGGAGGCCAGCATTACAAGCTGTGTGACAAAGCCAATTCCCAGGAAAACAAAGAAATTCACCTTGTACAATTTGTCCCGTAAATAATGGCGAAAGATCATGCCGGTTAAGCCGCAAAAAACGATGGTAGCTATTCCAACATAAATTCCTGTCCCTCCCAGGAATGCGCGGTACGATCCGGCGATGATGATTGAAATAAGGGTGGGGATACCTCCTCCCCAAAGACCGGCAAGTGTTAGTACTACCGAACGCCCATCGTATATGGTTCCTGCTTCGTATTGATAGGGCATCATCATCGCAGCAACTGCTACCAGTCCAAACCAGGTTCCGCTCAGCAATTGAAAATGGATTTCCTTTTTGGGACGATAAAACTTGATCGTTCCATTCAGAAATGACAATGCAATCAACAACGCAGCATTCTGGATGAGAATTTTGAACATTTTCCGGCTATTAATTTGGTTTTTTGCATCCTATGAAAACAGGGCCTGTTAGTTAACAGGTCATTATTTCCCCTAATGGTTGAATCCCATTTCCCATTTAGTGTTGCAATTTAAAAAAATCTGAATTGTTTCTTACCGAAGTATTGAAAATAACGGGAATAAGGATTTGCCCTTTTTGACTTGGGCTATTCTTGTTTGAAGTTTTGTAAATGCTGCTCCACGATTTTGGCAAAAACCGAGGTTTTATTTTCTTCGTCCAGCTTGTTGTAGCGTTCGCGAATGGTGGCAGTATCGAGTATTTCTATTTCGCGGCTTAAAGCGTAAGCCTCAAAAAAATCAGAAATGCGGTGAACTTTGATGCCGTCGTTGGTCAAGGCGCCTTCGGGAGACAGTGCGCTTCTGTATTTGTCAACCACCTCTTTTTCGACCACTCCTGAATTCAGCAATTCTTTTAAAACCAGGTACCCGTTTAAGTCGGGGTGAACAATCGATTTCAAAAACTGGATTTTCTCGTTTTCAAGATCCTGCACTTTTTCACGGTACGAAATCATCGTCAGATCACGGTCCTGGTCCGAAAGCCGGTTTTGGGTCAGCTCTTGAGAAAGATCGAAATTCTGTTTTTGCTCCTGTTGCTTGATTGCGTAGTATTTGTTGAGATCGTCCGCAACCCTGGTTCCCGAGAAATTGGGTAAGGTTTGGCTACGAAGCTGAAGTTTCAACTGGTCGCCATTGCCCAGCATGCATTCTACTCCCGGCTTTTCAGTATCTCCTACAACCAGGTAAAAAGGCTCCAGCCTTTCATCGGCATTTTCACCGGAAAAGGAGAATTTTCGGTGATCAATATAAGCCGAGTCAATCAAGGTCGTTTCGGGTATCAGCCGGTAGAGGTAAACCACAGAGCCCGTTTCGCTTGTTCCCTTTATTTCCCAGGTTTGTTTGTTTTTTTCGCAGGACTGAAACAGTCCGGCAACTACGATCAGGCACAGAACCTGTATATATCCGAAGTGGTTCATTTTTTCAGCTTTAAAGATTTCTGCCCTTTTGGGCCAATAAAGTGATGTATGAATTTTACCAAAGCAAGTTATAACTAATTTTTTGTTTCTGCTTTTTGACGGTTTCTTTTCGCTTGGCTTGTTGTTTTTTATTAACGTAAGGGTGTATTTAGCTGTCTAACGACTCTTGTTGGGGCGATTCTTTTAGTGCTATGTTTTCGGTGCTTAGTTTCCATCCCACCGATTCGATCAACTCCCGGATTACCGAAACGGTGTCGTGGGCTTGCTGCCGGGCAATTAAAATTAAATGGCTGTTTTCAACCTTTTCACGGATAAACTCCTTTGATTTTTTGTGCATGTTATTAAGGTCGCTCTCCGAGAATTTGTTGATCAGGCCTTTCTGTATGTCGTAGTATTCCAGGTCGCTGTCGATGCTTAATATCTCCGGATCTGGGAAATTGGATAAGATCACCTGTTTGTTATGCGAATTGATTTCGATGTTGATACGGGTAAGGTCAAACCCGATCATTACCTTGGCTTTAACAATCAGCAAGGCTTTTTTCTCGGCCTGAAAGAGTTTGAAGAACAGAATCTTCTCGTCGCGGTGCGTAAATATTTCGGAAAATTCACCTTCTACGGTGATCAGTTTACAAACCTGTTTGATTTTTTCGAGTAAGAGAACCGACTGGCTGTGAAGCTGCTTTTCGGTGCGTTTGCGGTAAAAAAGGTTGGTGACAGCAATGCCTCCTGCCAGCCCGATGATCAATCCTAATAAAATAAGGGTCTCCATAAAAAGTTTTGTTTCCTCATTAAAAGTAAAACTTTTTACAGAAACCCTGCAAAATCAGCCCTGCGAAATCAGTGCCGGGTCGATACTTGTTAATTCTATTGCTTTTGTTCGGTTTCTTTTGTTTCCGGCGCGGACTTTGGTAAAAATGGAGCAGCCATCGTAAATACAGGCGTATCGTTAACCGATGCCGTTACATTGCAGGTAAAGGCAATCACCAGGTCGTATTCCGGGTACATAATCAATGAACCTCCGCCTCCGGGAACTGTGCCTTGCCGACCGTAAACCAGGCGGCCATCGCGGTCGTTAAAAATCACCCAGCCATTTGCCATCGCAGCTTCCACATTGTCGGCGATGGTTATTTTTTGAAAGGTTTTTTCGCGCACTTTACTGAAATATTCCGAATGCAGCATTGCATTTCCAAACTTGGCAAGGTCTTCAGCATTTGAAAGGATCCCTTCGGAAGAGGCATTCTGACGCAGATCGTAGAACACGCTGTTTACCACCTGCGAGATGAGGTTGAGCTCAAAAAAGTCGCTTCTGTTTTTGATCGTAGCCAAGGGATTATCCACCACCGTATTTTCAAGTTTCAGCGTATCGGTTAAATATTCGCTTAAAAGCTTCGGAAAGTTTTTGCCTGAAGCCTTTTCCATTACAAGCCCCAACAGGTTGTAATTATAAATGCTGGGTAGCTGGTATGCGCCGGGTTTTATCACCAGCGGATCGTCCTTGAAGCGTTCAATGGCTTTTTCAAGCCCGATGTTTGAGCCATGCCTGTGGTGGTCGTCGGCTTCGGGCGTTTTGATTCCGGCTACTTCATAGGCCAGTAATTTGGGGGTAATAACACCCTCTTTTTCCGGAAACTGCGGGTAATATTTTTGAATGGCCGAATCTTCGTTCAAAACTCCTTCTTCCAAGAGTTTTTGATAAACAGCATTGGTGTACAATTCCGAAAGATCGCCGATTCTGAATTTGGTTTTGCGGTTGGCCGGTACTTCCAGGTCGGTTGAGGCATAACCCATTCCTTCGGAATAAATTAACTCCCCGTTGAGGCAAATGGCCACGCTTCCCCCGGGTATAAAATTCCTGCCCATAAAAAAAGCAGCCTCTTTTCGCGCTTCTTTTATCTCTCCTACATATTTCTTTTGGTAGTAAATGTCGGTTTTGGCCTTTTGGCAGTTGGTAAGGCCTAACATGATCAAAATTAGCAGTGCTACTTGCAGACTTTGTTTCATACCTTAAATTTTAGATTTGACAAACAGGCGCAAAAATAAAGAATTATGGAAAAAGCGGAAGCGCTTAGCGTAAAAGAATAGAGGGGGGCAGATAAATTTCTGAAGGAATCAAATCCCTGTCGTTTCAGGTTTTATTGGAGGGCTCCCAAAAAGCAAATTTCCCGAAAGTATGACAGAGAAGATTGATGTAGATTGGTTGAATATTGTCAATCCAATTAAGCTAAAACCAATTGAAAATATTTTGGTCCAAAAATATTAGCCTTGTCGATAGGGTTTAGTTTCAGTTCTTTAAATGAAATTATTTTTATTGAGCAGGTTAAAGAAAGCCACTTTGTAAGTGCTGCTTACCGGTATGAGTTTGTTACGGATTTTAATCGCATTGTTTTCAATGTAGTCGATTTTATCAAGCGCAATGATGTAGGATTTATGAACCCGCACAAATTTTTGCGGATCGAGAAGTTCCTGCATTTTTTTGAAATTCAGCAAGGTCATAATTTTGCTGTCTTCGGTGTGGATTTGCAAATAATCGCGTTGTCCTTCAATGTACAGGATCTTATTAAAATACACCTTTACGGTTTTGTTGCCCGATTTGATAAAAGTATACTCCGACTGGTCGTTGGGACTAAGGTTTTGAGCAGGGACTGTCTGCGTAACCTGCCGTAGGTTCTGGTCTTTCAGAAAACGCGCATATACTTTTTCCACTGCCTTTACAAAACGATCAAAAGGGATGGGTTTTAAGAGGTAATCCACCACATCAAGTTCATATGCTTTTAGTGCATATTCGTTGTAGGCGGTTGTCAGGATAACGTAAGGCGGATCTTTGATGGTTTCGAGCAGCTGGATACCAGTAAATTCGTCCATCTGAATGTCCAGAAAAATCAGGTCGATTTTGTTTTCCCGTAAAAAAGAAAAGGTGGAAAGTGCATTGTCGAACGTTCCCAGAAGATTCAGGTAATCGATCTTCTCTGCAAATCGTTGTATCTTTTTTAGCGCCAGCAACTCATCGTCAACGGCAATGCAATTCATTTTCATTTCAGCATACGTTTAAAAGGAACCTTGATATATACGTCAAATTTATCCATATTCCGGTTGATATCAAAAGTGTAATTGTTGCCGTGCAGGAGTTTCAAGCGTTTTTCAACGTTTTTCAACCCGGTGCCCGAGCCACTGTCCGGAAGTTTAAAATCGTTTCTTTTTACATAATTACTGGTAAATAGCTCAATGCACTCGTCGTCAATTTTGAACTCAATTTCGATACCCGGAGCAGGAGACTGTTTGTTGCAATGCTTTACTGCATTTTCGATAATCGGGATAAAAAGCAGGGGAGGGACTTCCTTCCCAACGGTGGTTCCTTGAAGCTCGAAACGCACAAAATCGGTGGAGCTAAAACTCAGTTGTGCCAGTTCGAGGTAGTCATGAATGTATTCCATCTCCTTTTCCAGGTTTACCTCTTCGCGGGTCGATTCCTGCAGCATGTACCGCATGATTTTGGAAAGCAGTACAATGGCGTTGGAGGCTTTTTCCCGGTCTTCAAAAATAAGCGAATCGATGTTGTTCAAAACATTAAACAGAAAATGAGGATTTACCTGCGAACGTAAAATTCCCAGTTCCGATTGAACTGTTTTTCGTTCCAGTTCTGACTTTGTTAACTGAATATTGTATGAATAGCTAAAAAGCTTTAAGGCAGTGGCTGTTCCGATAATCATGAAATTATTGAGCAGCGCGTAAAACAATTCGGTTTGTAAAGGGCGTCGCATCACCCAAAAACCCAGCGCCGGTTGTATGTTGTATTTTATGTATTGCGAAATCAGTATGTTGAGAACAATAACAGCTACGGTTCCCAGGAAATAAATAAAGAGTTTTCTTTTTTTGAATACGTATCTTGGAATCAGGAATTCAATCACAAAATAAACCCCGATAATGTCTACCGGAATGTAAATGAGATTGATAAAAGCCTCCATTACAAACCCGTACGAAAGCAGGTAGGGTATGGTGTAAAACGTAAATATCGCTATCCAAAACAGGATATGATTCAGTACTCTGTACTTAAAGATCTTCATTGCAGTTTTTCGTTTGGTGGAAATGCAGCCAATTCTGACCAGCTGTGTCGTAAACCCTTGGCTTTGTTTCCACTCTTTTATGCAATTGTACGTTAATTATTTGAATAAAATGCTGAGTATCTGCCAACAAGGAGTAAATTTCGTCCAAAAACCGTTGGTAGATCAAAGTTGCATTTGACCGATAGAAATAAGCCGTTGACAGATGAAATTACATGTTTTGTAGAAAAAACACTGTTTTTAACTGGTCAACGCCACATTGGTTTCTTCGTTTTCCGACCGGGCCACGGTAACTGCACCGCAACTGTCGCTCCAAACGTTAATGGTAGTGCGCATCATATCGAGCGGGAGGTCTACGGCCAGTATCAGTCCTATTCCTTCGAGTGGCAAGCCGGCAGCGGTAAGAATGACGGTAAGCATTACAAGCCCCGCCATCGGGATTCCGGCTGCTCCGATCGATGCCAACAATGCTGTTACTACAATCAGAAGTTGTTCTACGAACGAAAGGTCAATCCCGTAAACCTGGGCGATAAACATGGCCGCCACGCACTCGTACAACGCGGTTCCGTCCATATTTACGGTGGCGCCAAGAGGTAAGGTAAAACTGGTAATCTTATTGGATACGCCGCTTTTGTGCTCAACGGCTTCCATGCTCAGTGGCAGTGTGGCACTTGATGAGGCAGTTGAAAAGGCTGTCAGAAGGGGAGTAGCCATGTTTTTCAGGTGCAGAAAAGGCTTTGCCTTGGCAATAAAACGCACAATTAGCGGAAGCGTAACAAAGGCGTGAATAGCCAGAGCCAAAACCACGGTTAGCATATAAACGGCCATACCGCCGGCAATGTCGGCCAGGTTTTCAGCATTGCGGGCCACTTCGCGCGAAACAATTCCAAAAATTCCCAGCGGAGTAAACTGGATGATGAACATGGTCATTTTCATCATCACTTCAAACACGGCTTCAAAAAATGTGGTCAGGTTTTCTTTGTATTTGTCGTTTACCTTTGTGATGAAAACACCGAAAATAATGGCAAAGAAAATAATGGGAAGAATGTCTCCCTTGGCCATCGATTCAAAAATATTGGCCGGGACAATGCGCATTAAAATATCGTTTACCGAACCGGCTTTTTCACTCAAATCCTCTACAGTCTGGCTAAACCCCATTTCGATGCCCACTCCCGGCCTGATTACATTCACCAGTATCAAACCGGTAAAAATGGCCAGTGTACTTGTGGAAACATAGTACAGTATGGTTTTTCCGCCAAGCCTCCCCAGGTTTTTCCCATTTCCCATGCTTGTTACCCCGGAGATAATGGAGCTAAGGATTAATGGAACGATCACCATTTTTAGTGCCGTCAGAAATATGTCTCCCATCCAGGCGGTATATTTGATGCCTTCGGGCACATAGTAGCCAAAAAGTACGGATAATACCAGTGCGATAAGGATTTGCCAATGGAGTTTGATCTTCGGTAACTTCATAGTAGTGGTTTCAGTTTTGCTTTTTTCAGAGCCACTAAAGTATCTTTTTTAGCCGATTTGACAAAGTTCTTTTATTTGGGATTAATAAAATAAAAATGGTGAACATCTTATTGAAAGACATCCACCATTGCTATCCATTTTACTTGTTTGAAGCAAATTTGTTCAAACCTTATACCTGTTACAACGGAATATTACCGTGCTTTTTGGGCGGGTTCGATTTCCGTTTGTTCTGTGTCATATCCAGTGCATCGATGATTTTTCTCCGGGTATCTTTCGGGTGAATGATTTCATCGATATAACCGAGTGATGCGGCTTTGTAAGGATTGGCGAATTTATCGCGGTATTCCTGAACTGCCTGTGCTTTTTCTTCCTCGTTCATTACATTCCGGTGAATGATGTTGATGGCACCTTCGGGGCCCATTACCGCAATTTCGGCGGTGGGGTATGCCAGGTTTACATCGGCGCCAATGTGTTTGCTCGACATTACATCGTACGCACCGCCATAGGCTTTCCGGGTGATGATGGTGATTTTCGGAACGGTAGCTTCAGAAAAAGCATACAATAATTTTGCTCCGTGCTTGATAATACCGCCAAATTCCTGGCTGGTTCCGGGCAAGAAACCGGGAACATCAACAAAGGTTACCAGCGGAAGATTGAATGCATCGCAAAAACGAACAAAGCGCGCTGCTTTTACCGACGAGTTGATGTCGAGAACGCCTGCCAAATGCCCTGGCTGGTTGGCAACCACTCCAACGGGTTTCCCGCCAAAGCGTGCAAATCCGACAATAATATTTTGTGCGTATTGCGGTTGTACTTCCAGAAAGTGTTTGTTGTCAATCACCGTCTGGATAATTTCGTGCATATCGTAAGGCTTGTTCGGGTCGGCCGGAACTATTTCCTGAAGATGTTCATCTACCCGGTCCGTTGGATCCATGGTCGGTTTTACCGGCGGGTCTTCGAGGTTATTGGACGGCAGGAAGCTCAGCAGTTCACGAATCATCATTAAGGTCTGATCTTCGTCGTTTCCGTTAAAATGTGCCACGCCGCTTTTGGTGTTGTGCGTATGTGCTCCGCCAAGTTCTTCTTTTGTTACGTCTTCGTGTGTAACGGTTTTTATAACCTCGGGACCGGTCACAAACATGTGGCTTTTTTCATTTACCATAAAAATGAAATCGGTAAGCGCAGGTGAGTAAACGGCACCTCCGGCACAAGGACCTAAAATGGCTGAAATTTGTGGAATGACGCCCGAAGCGATCACATTGTTGTAAAAAATATCGGCATAGCCAGCCAGACTTTCAACACCTTCCTGGATGCGGGCACCGCCTGAGTCGTTCAGGCCAATGATCGGTGCTCCCATTTTGAGGGCCAGTTCCTGGATCTTTACAATTTTGTCGGCGTTGGCACGACTAAGTGAACCTCCGAAAACGGTAAAATCCTGTGCAAATACATACACCAGGCGGCCGTTAACTTTTCCATAACCCGAGATCAGACCGTCACCCAGTATCTTTTTGGTTTCCATCCCGAAATCGTAGTTTCGGTGGGTCATTAATTTGTCGATTTCATTAAAAGTCCCGGGGTCGAGCAATTGCTGAATTCTTTCGCGGGCGGTTTTCTTGCCGGATGCATGTTGTTTTTCAATGCGGTCCTGGCCACCACCTAATTCGGCCTGCTGGTTAAACGTTTCGAGCTGTTCGTATTTTTCCTTTAAATTCATCTCTTGTAATTTGTCTTTTGGTTAGGCAGCGTAACTTTTTCGCACTCGTTGTTGTGGTTTGTTACGGCTACTTTCAATGTTTGATTTTACTCCAATTCAATTAAAACCTGGTTGCTGTCAACTGTGTCGTCAGCTTTTACAAAAACTTTTTTTACGATGCCGTCTTTGGGAGCCTTGTATTCGCTTTCCATTTTCATGGCCGAAATAATCAATACGGTTTCTCCCTTTTGTACCGGGTCGCCTTCTGATACCAGCACTTTAACCACCTTGCCCGGCATGGGCGAGGTAATTTTACTTTCAGCAGCCGCCGTTCCGTTTGCATTTCGGTTTTGCAGGTAACGGGCTTCGGCATCAATCACTTCCACGTCGTATGTTTCATACAGCGTGTAGGCCGTGTATTTTTTAGGAGCTCCTGACGGAACCAGTTCAATGTCGTAAGAGTGGCCGCTTTCGAGAATGGAAAAAGTCCCGTCAGCAGTGTGCATCAGGTCAACTTCGTATTTTTTGCCATCCACTTCCACTTCCAGGATGTTGCCATCTTGTTTGAGCAAATTAACCCAGGCAACTCTGTCGCCTATTTTTATTTCTACTGCCATATTCAGAACTTAAAAATGATTTACATAAGGAATTTTTTTCCAGCGACTCTGGGCCGGAGTAAATTCTTTTTGATTGGTAGAGACTGACGATAATTTATCCAGGTAGTCGATAAAAGCGGCGATAATAACCATGTCAACCGGATCTTCGGTGTGGTCTTTGCCCATTAACTGCTCCTGGTTTTTTTCGATGAAATGGGTATCGTAATTCCCCTGGATGAAATTTTCATTTTTCATCACCCGTTCCAGCATTTTTATCGAAGTTTTTACCCCGGTGATTTTGTATTCGTACAAGGCCCGGCGCATTCTGCCAATGGCTTCGTCACGGGTTTTGCCCCAAACGATCAGTTTCGAGATCATCGGGTCGTAATAGATCGGAATTTCGTAACCTTCGTAAACATAGCCATCGGTACGTACTCCCAGCCCCAGCGGATCGGAGATTTTGTACACTTTCCCGGCACTTGGCATAAAATTATTGTCAGGATCTTCAGCATAAACACGGCATTCGATGGCATGTCCAAGCTGTCTCAGGTCTTCTTGTGCAAAATCAAGTTGTTGACCTTCAGCAACGTAAATCTGTTGTTTTACCAGGTCGATTCCCGTAACGCGTTCGGTAATGGGGTGTTCTACCTGCAGGCGTGTGTTCATTTCAAGGAAATAGTAGTTCAGGTTGTTGTCCACCAAAAACTCGATGGTTCCTGCACCTACATAATTTACGGCCTGCGCTGCCTCAACGGCGGCTTTCCCCATTTCTTCCCTTAATTCGGGAGTCATTAACGGAGAAGGTGTTTCCTCGATCATTTTCTGATGGCGCCGTTGCACCGAACACTCTCTTTCAAATAAATGAACAGTGTTTCCGTGCTGATCGGCAAGGATCTGGAATTCGATGTGATGCGGCGAGGTAATATATTTTTCGATGTAAACGGCATCGTCGCCAAAAGCTGCTTTGGCTTCGGAGCGGGCAGCACGAACCGACGAGACTACGTCGGCTTCGCTTTTTACGAGTCGCATCCCTTTTCCTCCACCTCCGGCTGATGCTTTAATCATTACCGGAAGTCCTATTTCCTTGATGATCTCCAAGGCTTCCTGCTCCGATTTGATCTCACCTTCGGTTCCCGGAACAACGGGTATTCCGGCTTTTATCATGGCATCGCGTGCCTGTATTTTATCGCCCATCTGTACAATTACTTCAGGCGAAGGCCCAATAAAAATAATACCTTCCACCGCACATCTGCGGGCAAAAGCTGCGTTTTCCGACAGGAACCCGTAACCCGGATGTATGGCATCGGCTTTACTTTTCTTGGCGACCTCAATAATCTTTTCAATGTTGAGATAACTTTCTGATGAAGGGGCTTTCCCTACATAATAGGCTTCGTGTGCGTAACGAACGTGAAGAGATGTTCTGTCTGCTTCCGAGTAAATGGCCACAGTTTCAATATCCAACTCACGGCAGGTGCGCATAACACGAATCGCAATTTCCCCCCTGTTTGCGATCAGAATCTTTTTGATTTTATTCATAAGAAGTTTCAAATAAAATTAAGCTGTCTAAAATTCTGCTATAAATAACTCAGCGAACTTAAAATTGTTTAATGCCCTGAATTTTGCCGACGTAAAATATTTGAAGACATTTTAACCTCAAATGGATTTGTGTTAATAATTGTCAATTTACAGCCATCCCAATATTTTTTAAGTTCCTGAATTTGAAAAAAATGCAGATTGAGTCAAAAAGTGAAATTTTCAGGGTTGGATGTTTTGTTAATTAGAAAACAAATTTAAATTTGTGATAGAAAACTAACCGACCATTATTCGGAAATTACTTCGGGCCCTTAAATAAACAGCAGTCAATAAAGCCTGTGTAATCTCAAATGGTAGTAGAAATACACCCGGATACGATTAACCGGAAGCATTGTAGTTCGTTCGTCATCAAAGCCTAACTGATTGAATGAGAAAAGCGGTTTTGTATATTGTGAAAATAACGTTGTTCTTACTTGTTGCGTTGTATGGTTCGATGTCTTTTGCTCAAACTTCAAAGTTGTGGGGAAAGGTGATCGACAAACATACAGGCAATCCGATTTCGTATGCGAATATCACGTTGAAACTTGATCACGATTCGCTCCGCATTGTGGGAGGCATTACCGATGCCGAAGGAGTTTTTACGATCAGGGATATTGATTACGGAAATTACAAATTGAAAATTAGCTTTATTGGTTACGACGCAGAGGTGGTGAATCCGTTTGTGATCGACCAATCGCAGTACGATTTGGGAACCACTGCTTTATCTATTTCTTCAAAAAATCTGGACGAAGTAACCGTTAATTCCGAAAAACGGGGTATTTCGTACCAGGTCGATCGCAAAATAATCAACGCGAAAAGTTTTCCGGGAGCCGATAAGGCCATCGATCTGCTTGAAAACATGCCATCGTTACAACTTGATCTGGATGGTCGGCTTACGTATCGCGGGGATGGGACTTTCCTGGTTTATATTAACGGACGGCCGGAGTTGAACGGAGAAGAAAAACTACGCCAGATACCTGCCGACCAGATTCAGTACATCGAGATTATTACCAATCCAACTGCGAAATACGATGCTGAAGGCACCGCGGGAATTATCCAGGTTATTTTAAAACGGAGCCGTTTGGAAGGTTATGCCATCAATACCAGTGCCCGGGTTTCTACTTTGGGATCGTACGAATGGCTTTTCTCAATCGATCAGAAAGGGAAGAAAGGAGGCTGGTACATCCAGGGGCAGTTGGATGATTTTGTGCAGCGAAAATTTACTACCACTTCTGATCAAATCATTACCAATGGAGAGCAGGAATACCGGACCTTTTCTGACTTGGTAAAAAAAGAGCGGGTAAACAACAGTTATGTGGAGTTTGGGTTGAACTACGATCTTTCGGATAAAGACTATATTGATTTTATGCTGAGTGCCGATCCCGTTCAACGCTCCAGCAAATACACCGATCTGGGGTTTTATAAAGAATCGGAATATCTTTCGGGCGAACTGCTGGGGGCTGAATCGTACGACTACGAAAGCCGTTTTAAAATGTATTACCGTTATTTGCGGGCGGTTACCACTTACGAACATGCATTTACAAAAGACCGTTCGCACTTGTTAACGGTTTACGCCGATTATTCAACTTACCTGCATCCGTTGAAAGAGAGTAAAATCGATACCAAAACATTCGTCGATGGTTTTGAGAAACTGGGATACCGCTCAAAAGAGTACAACGAAATGATTGTGGAAACCAATGTGGCTTATAAAAACAAGTTTTCGGATAAGTCGACACTGGAGATCGGTGCAGAGGTCAACCTCGATCATATTCCAAAAGTTACCACGCAGAGCGGAACATTTGATGAACGAAACAGACTTTGGCTTTTTGAGGATGAGAAACAAGAGCAAAAAGTAAGGTTCGAGCAGAATATATTTTCGGGCTATGCCACATTCGAGAGCAGCTTTGGCAAACTGGATTACAAGTTGGGGATGAGAATGGAGTATACCCGACGAAAATCGAATTACAGCTATCAGGCAGAGGATGAATCAGAAGTAGAAATACCGGCGGAGAAAGACTTTGCCGATTTCTTTCCTTCGGCGCACGTGGTTTATAATTTTTCTGACGACAACCAATTGTCGCTGAACTACAGTCGGCGAATTAGCAGAGCTGATTATTACGAGTTAATTCCCTTGAAGCGTTATGAAACTCCTTATATCTATTATACCGGAAACGGAAACCTGATGCCCTCTTATTCCAACGCATACGAATTGGGTTATATCCGTTCGTGGGGCGATAACTTTGTGTCGGCAGAGATTTTTGCGCGGACTACCGACGATTTGATTCAGAGCTATTACCGGACGGGGGAAAATAATACGGTCATCTGGACAAAAGAGAACGTTGGAAAATCCTTGAGCGCAGGAACTGAGCTGATGACCGGATATGATCTTTTTAAATGGTGGAATGCCAATCTTTCAACCAGTTTGTACCTCTATCGTCTGACGGTTGATCTGGATAATCATCAGAATGAACAGGAACAAATACGGGGAGACGTTCGCTTTAACAATACATTTAAAATAGGAAAGACCTTTTCTGTCCGGTACCTGTTTGCTTATTTAAGCCCATTTTTGAATGCCCAGGTTAAGCGCGATGCTTATGCTTATTCCGATCTTGCCCTCCGGAAATCTTTTATGAAACGAAAATGGGACGTTGAGTTTTCGTGGGCAAACGTGTTTAACTCAATTCGGTACAATACGGTCACCAGGGGCGATAATCTAAATGTAGAATCACATTTTGTCCGTAAACCTTACGTTACGTTTAAGCTCTCTTACCGCTTCAATAATCAGAATTAGAGGGTAAAATTTTTTCTATAGGGCAGGATGTTGTTTATTTGCGCCGTGAAAATTCAACATTACATACCTTTTTATAAGCGAAATTTGCACCTGGCTCTTCCGATTGTCTTGTCGCAAATAGGGCAGGTGATGGTCGCCCTTGTGGATAACATGATGGTGGGACACGTGGGAACTACCGAGTTGGCAGCGGCCGCTTTTGCCAACAGCGTTTTTATGATCGGGATGGTGTTTGGCATGGGAGTTACCTATGGCCTTACTCCTTTGGTGGGAGCTGCATTCGGGAAAAACGACCGGGATACTATTGTGGTTTGGCTTAAAAACGGAAGTTTTTCTCATATACTGGCATCTGTGGCACTTACCTTCGTGATGTTTAGCGTGTATTTTTTCCTTCCGATGATGGGGCAGCCGAGGGATGTGTTGGAACTGGCCAAACCATATTACCTGTTATTGTGTGCGTCTTATTTTCCATTTATGTTGTTTTTCTCTCAAAAACAGTTTTTTGAGGGGATCGGGAACACAAAAATGGCCATGCATATCACCCTTACTTCCAATGTGGTGAACATTGTTGTTAACTACCTTTTTATATTTGGAAAATTTGGGATGCCTGAAATGGGCTTACTGGGGGCAGGAATTGGAACGCTGGTTTCGCGGATGATTATGCCTGCTTTGTATGCGTTCTATGTGGCGCGCAACACCCAGCTAAGTTCTTATTTTGCCGAGGCCAGGCTTCAACAAATTTCTAGGCAGAAAGTGTTTGGCGTGTTGAAAATTGGTATTCCAATCGGTTTTCAGTTGATTGTGGAAGTCACATCTTTTGCGATTGGTGCCGTAATGATGGGATGGCTGGGCGAAACAGCTTTGGCTGCACACCAGGTTGCCATCGGCTTAGCCTCCACCGCTTATATGATTGCCTTAGGAGTTTCACAGGCTAACACCATACGGGTAAGCCATCAAATGGGCGTAAAGGATTATGCAGCTATGAAAACAGCCGCATTTGCCTCTACTCACCTGGTTTTGGCTTTTATGTCGCTTACCGCCCTGTTATTTATTGTGGGCCGGAAGATTCTGCCGTATTTGTTTACAACCGATGTAGAGGTAATTCAAATCGCAGCCGAATTGCTGATTATTGCAGCGGTGTTTCAATTATTTGATGGATTACAGGTGATAATGCAAAGTACGTTGCGCGGAATGGCTGACGTAACAAAACCCATGCTCATTGCCTTTATTGCCTATTTACTGGTAGGAATCCCGACCAGTTACGGCTTTGCTTTTCTGCTTGATTTTGGTCCGCAGGGAATTTGGTTCGGTTATTTGGTAGGCTTGACAACGGCCGGCATATTGTTCTATCTGCGGTTCAAAAACAATCTCCGGAAACTTAATCTCGGGTAAGTACAAAAAAAAACGGGTTACCCTTTTGGCCGATAACCCGATTGTTCATAGTCTAGTTTAGTTAGATCAGAAAACTTATTGGTCTAATAGAGAAAAGGTAGTGTTATAAGTTTCTAATTCATATTTTATTAAGGCTTCGCTAAGATAATATAAAATTGATTTAAACCTTTATCATTTTTAAAAATTAATTAATATTTGTTAAAAGTTAAATAGCGGATCTCCTTAATTTGTTGATTATTAAGTGCTATTAAAAAGACAACATGTTATAAAATACCCTTGCTTTTTTTTGAATATTTACCGGATTTGTTTTAAAAGCGATGGGTATTTATTTTATGATAAAAATCATGTTATTCGTGTACTAAAAGACAGATTGAAAAATACCGTTTTTTGAGAATACCATCTAAAATCAATGCTTTCACTGACCTTTCACTAGGAATTACCGAACAGAATCAAGAATGCCAAACTTATTTAAATGGTCCATTTTCAAATAATGAGACCGAATCATGCTTTAGGTGAATGATTTTCGGAAATATCAGTCAGTACAAACGGAAGACTAGTGAGAAGAAAATTGGGCAAAGCCCTCCGGTCAAGAGTGAAGTTTTAACGATTATTATAGAAAAAAGTGAGTGGTGAGAAGGATGTAATTCCTGTTTCTCACTACTCACTTTGTCAATTAAATTATCAGATATCCCCGGATACCTGACGTTTCCAGATCTTTATATATACCAATTGATCAGTTGCTCAATCAGTTCCTGTTTTCCGCTGATTTGTTTTGGTTCTCCCACTTCTCCTGCAATCGCATAAAGATCTTCCAGGCTAAGTTTCCCAGCTTCATATTCGGCACCTTTTCCACTATCGAACGAGGCGTAGCGGGCCTTCCGGCGAGCGAGGTAATCCGAATTGCTCAGGATGTTGTCGGCAATAACCAGTGAGCGGGCAAATACATCCATACCACCAATGTGTGCGATAAAGATGTCTTCCAGGTCGGTAGAGTTACGACGGGTTTTGGCATCGAAGTTAATACCGCCGTGTGTAAAACCGCCGGCCTGCAGAATTTCGAGCATGGCTTCGGTAACCTCGTAAATGTTGGTCGGAAATTCGTCAGTATCCCAGCCATTCTGGTAGTCTCCCTTGTTGGCATCAATGGAGCCCAGCAATCCTGCATCGGCTGACATTCTCAGGTCGTGTGCAAAAGTGTGGCCTGCCAGCGTGGCGTGGTTTACTTCAATATTTAGTTTAAAATCTTTTTCCAGACCGTGTTCTTTCAAAAAGCCAATGACGGTTTGTGCATCGTAATCATATTGGTGTTTGGTCGGTTCCATCGGCTTTGGTTCGATGAAAAATGTCCCGTTAAATCCAGCTTTGCGTCCATAATCGCGGGCAATGGTGAGGAATTTGCCAAGATGTGCGAGTTCACGTTTGGTATCGGTGTTGTGCAGGCTCATGTAACCTTCGCGCCCGCCCCAGAAAACATAACCGGTTCCACCAAGTTCGATCGTGGCGTCGATCGCATTTTTTACCTGAACAGCTGCATTGGCCAGCACATTGAAATCAGGATTGGTTGATGCGCCGTTCATGTAGCGTGGGTCAGAGAAAACATTGGCTGTTCCCCAAAGCAATTTAACACCGGAAGCAGCCTGTTTTTGTTTGGCAATTTCCACCATCTTCTCGAGCCGTTTTTCAATTTCAAAAACAGTTCCACCACCCACTACATCCACATCGTGAAAGCAGTAATGCGGAATATTCATTTTTGTGATGAACTCAAAAGCAGCATCCATCTTTTCTTTGGCGGCGTCCATGGGGTCGCTGGCTCCTTTCCAGGGGAAAACTTGTGTGCCCGGCCCAAACGGATCCTCGCCGGTGGCGCAGAAAGTGTGCCAGTAAGCCACCGCAAAACGCAGATGGTCTTTCATGGTCTTTCCGGCTATAATTCTGTTTTCGTCGTACCATTTAAATGCCAGCGGATTTTTTGAATCAGGGCCTTCGTATTTAACCTGGCCAATGCCTTTGAAATACTCTTTGTTTCCTTTTAAAACTTCCATTTTGTATTTTTTTATTGTGAATGATTAATTGATTTCCCTGGTCAGAACAGCTTTCCAGTTTTCATAAGCTTCATTGTACTGAGCCGTTTTTGAAGCATCCGGTTCGATTACTTCCAGCCGTTTCAGGTTGGAGAAGGCTTCTTCGAACGACCGATAATAGCCAGACCCAACTCCTGCGCCTCGCGCAGCTCCAACCGATCCGTCAGTGTTGTACAATTCAATGGTAGCTCCCGAAACTCCGGCCAGTGTGTCCCGGAAAAGCGGGCTCAAAAACATATTGGCTTTTCCCGCACGGATAACAGATGCGCGGATTCCGATGTTCTCCATAATTTCCATTCCGTATTTAAACGAGAAAACGATCCCTTCCTGGGCGGCTCTTAAAAGATGTCCTTTGTGGTGAATATTGAAATTCAGGCCCGAAAATACCGAGCCAATGTCTTTATTGCTCAACACACGTTCAGCACCGTTTCCAAAGGGTAAAATGCTTAGGCCTTCGGCTCCGGCCGGAATTGCAGCAGCCATCTCGTTCATTTGTTCATAAGATAGGTTTTCGCCTGTCATTCTTTTTAGCCAGGCATTCAGGATACCGGTGCCGTTGATGCAGAGTAAAACCCCCAGGCGGGGATGGCTGGCTTGGTGGTTAACGTGCGCAAAGGTATTTACTCTCGACAAGGGGTCGTATTTTATTTCGCTGCTTACTCCGTAAACTACCCCCGAAGTTCCTGCCGTTGCGGCAATTTCTCCGGGATTGAGCACATTGAGCGAAAGCGCATTGTTGGGCTGGTCGCCGGCCCGGTAACTTATTTTTGTAGTGGGGGAGAGTCCCAGTTCTTTTGCTGCTTTTTCAGAAAGCTGACCGGAAACAGCAAATGTGGGAACAATTTCGGGGATGATATCGGACGAAAAGCCATAATTGTTCAACAGTAATTCAGCGAGTGAATTTTCTGAAAAATCCCACATAATTCCCTCGGAAAGACCGCTTACGGTGGTTTGAACCTGCCCGCTTAATTTCATGGCAATGTAATCGCCCGGCAACATTATTTTATGAACTCTCTCAAACAGGCGTGGCTCGTTTTCTTTCACCCATTTAAGTTTCGAAGCAGTAAAATTTCCGGGTGAATTCAGCAAGTGGGTGAGGCAGCGTTGTTCGCCAATTTCAAAAAAAGCTTTGTCGCCGTATGCCGCAGCTCGGCTGTCGCACCAAATGATGGACGGACGGATCACCTCTCGGTTTTTATCCACCATCACCAGTCCGTGCATTTGGTAAGAAATACCAATGGATTCAATGTCGGCAGGAGATACCCTCGAAACAGATAATACTTCAGCCAAAGCCAGCTTCAGATTTTCCCACCAAAGCTCGGGATCCTGTTCAGCCCAGCCTGCCTTCAGGGCGGTAATCTTCATTTCTTCTTTTGGGTAAAAAGCGCTGGTCACCAGGTTGCCTTTTTCTCCTTCGATGAGTGAAACTTTTACGGAAGAACTCCCGATGTCGAATCCTAATAAGTACATGGTCTTGGTTGTTTTGTCGTTATAATTAGCTCAATCTGTTCTGTTCTGTTATGTGTGCAAAAATAGGTTCTATTATCTGGCTTTCAAAACAGGGAAGAAGTGTTTTAAAACACCTTAAAGTGAAGAGCGGATTTTCAGTGTGGTGGGAACCGTGAAATTCATCGGCTTATTGGAACTTACAAATTCGGCTGCTTTTTGTCCCATCAACTCAAAACCGGTGGAAATAACGGTAATGCCGTTCTTAACATACTTTTTCATAGGGGTTTCGTTGTACGAAATTACACCCACCTGCTTGCCGGGTTCAAAACCTTTTTCGGAGCACTGATCGAGTAAGTTGGCCAGCGTTCGGTCACTGACCAAAAAGTACAGACAGTCCTTTTTAATTACGAAATCTTCAGGCTGATAAATAACTTCGTGTTTGATTTTGAAATCGGTGCAGAACTTATTGAAATATTCAACCGAGTCTTTGGGGTGATAGGTAAACGGGGGATAATAAAAAATAAATTTCTTGTAGTTTGTGATGGGCTCCAGGTTTTCAGCAAAGCAATCGTAAACGGCCTGTCCAAAATCCTGTCGCACGGTGTTGCTGTTTTCAGCGGATTGTATATTCCAGTCGATAATCAAGAGCTGTTCTGCCGGAATTTTTCGAATGATCTCGTTTACTTTGGGGTGGTCAAAATTCATGATGATGTACTTGCTGTATTTGCCCAGACTTTCATCAATAATTTTTTCGAACAAACCAATGTTGTAATGATGAAACTGCAGGTCGACACTTACATTTTTGTTCAGGTGTTTCAGAAAAGAGTGATACAACACCTCTTTGTACGCTTTGAAAGTGTCGAGAAAAAGAAAGACTTTGGTGATTTTCCGGGTTACAAAATACCCGCGGTTGGGCACCGACTCTACAACGCCCCGTCTTTTTAGCTCGGCATAAGCCTTAAACACTGTATCGCGCGACAGTTGCGACTCCTTTATTAGCTGGTTGACCGAAGGAAGCATTTCTCCTTCTTTTAACTGGTTTTGGCTAATGGCATCGATGATGGAATCCACCAATTGCTGGAATTTTAGTACGTTGGAGTTTTCCTCGATTGAGATCTTAAATTTGTTCATAATAGTGCAAACTCAGGCTTGTCTAGTCAGTGTTGTTTTGTTGCGTAAAAGAGGAATAAATGTACAGTAATTGTTGCGGAGTAGATTTAAAATCGGCCCAAGTTTTAACATTTATTAATGATGTGCCGATAATAAGCAAATGCGTGGGGCGTTTATTCAGAAAAGGATAGGGTGTAGTGTTTTTTTCTTAGTGGTTAAGTTTGGTCAGCAATTCTTTTTACGCTTCACTTTTATCCTTTTTTCTTCTAAATTTGATTCTCAAAAATAAAACCATGCTTCGCGACCTCATTGAAAAGAACCGCAGCTACCGCAGGTTCAAATCCGAAATAAGATTACGCCCTGAACAAATTGAAAGCTGGATCGATCTGGCCCGTTTAACCGCCAGCGGGCGAAATATGCAGCCTTTGAAATATGCCATTGTTACCGATGAAAAGCTATGCGGAAAGATTTTCCCGTTTTTGGGATGGGCCGGCTACCTGAGCGACTGGAAAGGGCCAGCTGAACACGAACGCCCCGTGGCTTATGTACTGGTTTTAAAAGATCGGGTGATCTCCGAAAATCATTATTGTGACGACGGCATTGCCATGCAAAGCATTCTTCTGGCCGCGGTGGAAGATGGCTTTGGTGGCTGTATTGTGGGCTCGGTTAATAAAAGCAAGGTATCGCGCTTGCTGGAATTACCGGCACATCTTGAATTGCTGTGGGTGCTGGCACTTGGGGAGCCTGCCGAAGAGGTGGTGATTGATACCGCCCGGGATGATATCAAATACTGGCGCGATGAAAAAGACGTTCATCATGTTCCGAAAAGGTCACTAAACGAAGTACTCATTCTAAAGAAATAGCAACAAAAAAGGATGGCTTAGAACCATCCTTTTAAGAGTTTAACTTTTAAAAATATTATCCCCTTACAAAAAGGGCTTTGATGATGTGTTGTGCCATTTTCGGATTTTCTTTTAGCCGGCGGGTGGAATAATTAAACCATTTTTGCCCGTACGGAACATAAACCCGCATAAGGTGTCCTTCGTCAACAATGCTTTGACGCAGTTCCGGTGTTACCCCATACAGCATCTGGAATTCATACATATTCTTCGGAATATTCATTTCCCTGATCATTTTCTGGGCTTCTTCCACTAGGTATTTGTCGTGGGTGGCAATTCCTGCGTACATTTTGTTTTCAAACATGTACCTGAGGTCGTCGAGGTAGTGGTCGCGAATCTCCTGATATCCCTTGTATGCAACACTTTCCGGCTCAATGTAAATTCCCTTGCAAAGACGGAAACTGATCGGATGTGCCGCTGTGTTCAGATCATTCAATGCTTCCAGGTCGCTTTTGGTACGTCTCAGGTATGCCTGAACAACCAGCCCCACATTGGCAGGGAATTCGGTGCGCAGCCTCCTGAAAATGTCGATTTCCATGTCAACGCACTGCGAGTCTTCCATGTCGATCCTGACAAAGGAATTTTTCGAAGCCGCCATTTTTACAATGTCACGCATGTAATTATAGCACGCCTCCTTATCGATCAGCAAACCAAACATGGTAGGTTTTACCGAAAAGTTGCCCTGTATTTTATCGGCAGTAAACCGCTCAATTACTTCCAAATATTCGTTACGGTTTTGTTCGGCCTCGTCAAGCGTACTTATGAACTCGCCCAAAATATCAATGGTGACTTCTATGTTCTTCGCATTGAGTAATTTGGATGCCAATACTCCATCTTCCAGCGTTTCGCCGGCAATGTACCGTTTCGAAAATACCCACACCAGTTTTTTAGGCATGTACGGTAAAATATTTGAGATTATCTTGTTCAACATTTCGGTTTTTAGAATGATAACTTTTTTTGCCATGCTAAAAATACGATTGGGACCAACTTTAATTCAATGATGTTTATCATTCGGGAATTATGATTTAATGCAGGTTTTGAGGGAAGGATAATTGGAATGGCATTAAAAAAATTGGATAGGGACATTGCATTTCAACTAAAAAATTATCTTTGTCCGGTCTATATAAAATGATAAAACCTACTTGTTTGAATTTAAAGTAATATTGTAATGAAAGGATCATCAATTGTTGTCAGTGTAGTATTATTTGTGGCAGTTGCCGTTTTGTATGTTCTGCATTTTACCGGTGGTAATGCTGATGGAAAAACCAGTCCTGTCAGAAGTCAGGGAGGAGATTCTGTTGGCGGATTAAAAATTGCCTATGTTAAAGCCGATTCAATTATTTTGAATTATGAAATGGCGCAGGATATGCACGATGAGTTTACTAAAAAACAAGAAGCTTATACCAGCGAATACGGTATCAAACGTCAGACTTTTGAAAAAGAAGCCGCAGCATTCCAGGAAAAGCTGCAGCGTGGTGGCTTTCTTACCGAACAGCGTGCGGTGCAGGAACGCGACCGTTTAGTGGGAAAAGAGCAGGAGATTGTAAAACTTGATCAGGAATTATCTGCCAAGTTGATGGAGGTTCAGCAAGGCAATAACCAGAAAATTCTGGATAACCTGATGGATTTTCTGAAACGCTACAACGAAACTGCGAAGTATGATTTCATTTTCAACTCGGCAGAAGTGTTGATCGGGCCTGAGGCTCACAACCTGACATCGGAAGTGCTGGCAGCGATGAACGAAGAATACAAGGCTACAAAAGAGCAATAAAAAGCAACAAACAGATAAATTAAATCCGGGTAATGCCCGGATTTTTTTTGCCTTTTATTTTAGTTTTGTAACACTGTGTTTGCAGATCAATACATAATCAAAAATCAAGTGAAAGCGCTGATTCCGCAAGCGCCGGATGAAAGCGCCGGAATTATCGTTGTAATTCCCTGTTTGCGCGAACGGGCCATCCGGGAAACGCTTGAGTCGCTGGTTAAATGCACCTTGCCCAAGTGTGCGGTTGAGGTCATTGTTTTGATCAATCACTCAGAAACAGCTCCGGAGGAAACAAAATTATTTAACCTGAAAACCAAAGAGGAATTGGATGACTGGATCAGTAGAAATGAACAGAAAGGCATAAGCTTTTTTGCTGTTGGACCTGCAGAGCTTCGAAAAAAATGGGCCGGTGCGGGGCTGGCGCGAAAAAAAGGAATGGATGAAGCCATTCTTCGGTTTAATTCCATTAAGCGGAAAGATGGAATCATTGTTTCGCTGGATGCCGATACTTTGGTGGAGGCAAATTACCTGCTGGAAATTGAATCGCATTTCAAAACCAACAAGAGCCATGTTGGCGCTACCATTGCATTTAGCCATCAAACCGGGAAGCTTGAACAAGAACACCGGCGCGGGATTGAGCTTTACGAACAGTACCTGGCTTATTACAAGCGGGCCCTTGATTTTGCGGGGTATCCGCATTCGATGTTTACGGTCGGGTCGGCGTTTGCCGTTACGGCACAAGCTTATGTAAAAAGGGGAGGAATGAACCGGCGGCGGGCCGGCGAGGATTTTTACTTTTTACAAAACTTGGTTCAGATCGGAAAAGTAGGGGAGATACGCACAACTACGGTGCATCCTTCGGCGCGTTTGTCTGATCGGGTTCCTTTTGGTACCGGGCCTGTTTTGCAAAAGTGGATGGCGGGAGAAGAAGACCTTACCCAAACGTATAATTTCGATGCTTTTATTGATTTAAAAGCTTTCTTTGATCGTGCAACCAATTTCTATCTTGTGAATAAAGCGGGCTTTGAAAAGATTGCCGACGAACTGCCGGAGCCGGTGGCTGCATTTCTTGTCCAGGATGACTTTTTTAAAGACATAGCCGAGTTGAACGCCAATTGTGCTTCTGCCGGTGTGTTTGAAAAACGTTTCTTTCAGAAGTTTAATGCGTTCAGAATCCTGAAATACCTGAATTTTGTTCATGCCGGGTTTTATCCCAAGGCCGGTTTGGAAGAACAATGCTCAAAGCTGGACTCCCAGTTCGGCTATTGAACCACTTTGTAGTCGGTGTTTTCCAGTTTAATTGTTAGCTCGTTAATGGGAGTTTCTGATTTAAAAGCAACAAATCCTTCAATTTTTTCTTGGGGATAAATAATCTCGGCGGCAATGTTAAAAATGTACAGTTTCTTTTGGACAAAGTTCATCTTTTCAGTTGGATCCTTTTCTTTTTCTTTCTGCTGAAATTCGGGATAGTCACTGAATCCGTCACCGTCAAGATCATCGTCTACATCAAGGGCTGAAAGAAGGCCTTCGTAAGCCACATAAAAAACAATAAATACCGGAATTATATAAGCAGCTTTGGGGAATCGCCGGGTTTTTAATTTCTCGGCCGCAAGTTTATTGTTTACCAAATCCAGTTTGTTCTCTCCGGAGTAAAAACCCAGCTGGCTTCCGTGTACAGGTTCTTCCGAGTTGTTCATTACGGTGACATAGAGAAGTTGTACATCGTTTTTATTGGCCCATCCTCTTCTGAAATTGTTTTTGCCGTACCTGATTTGATCAGCAGAATAGCTGTATGTAATGGCCGGGCTTACAACAGGTGGTTTTGTTGGGGCAACCTCGATGACTGTTTTTGGGCTTTTACAGCCAAGTGTAAACAATGTGAAGGCCAGTAATATGGCGGTGATCTTTTTCATGCGTTTGTTTCTGTTTCTCACATAAGTTTGTTTGAATACGGATGCCGGATGTAACAATAATCATTCCTTTTAAAGAACCTTTTTACGCAAATTTTAAAAAATAGTGCCAATAAAATCTGTTATAAATTAAAATAAAGCAAGCTATCGTTTCTGTATTAAAGAGGGGATACTTCTTGTGTTTGACCAATCATTTTATTCATTGAAAGGTTTGTACTGGTTTCGGTCGTTACAGCTATTCCATAATAAATTATATCGTTATAAAAATTAATTGAATCTTAATAGGTATTTGCAGTGCTACTTATTGATGTACAGTGTTTTGTGTGGTAGGTTGATAAATCAGGGGAATAAAATGAGGGATGTGGTTTGTTTTTTTGGCAAACTTTGTACATTTGCTGCAACGTTAATGTTTAATTAAAAACTTCATTGTTATGGCATACAAAATTTCAGATGAATGTATTGCATGCGGAACTTGTATTGATGAGTGCCCGGTTGACGCTATCTCAGAAGGTGATATCTACACCATTGATGCGGAACTTTGCACTGATTGTGGTTCATGCGCAGAAGTTTGCCCGGTAGAAGCAATTTCAATCGACGAATAAGCCGGACAACATAAAGAAATTCAAAAAGCTCGCTTAGGCGGGCTTTTTTTGTGGACTTCTTTCACCCCAAACCAGGCAAAGATTTCATCAGAAGCCGTTTAGGGGCAGAAGAACCGTAGGTAATAAAAGCAGAAAACCCAGCACCGAGAGAATTACTATAAGTGGGACTACCCATTTTACCCATTTTTCGTAGGGGATCCGGGCAATTCCGAGCACCCCGATTAACACGCCTGAAGTAGGAGTAATCATGTTGGTAAAACCGTCGCCAAGTTGAAATGCAACCACTGTTGCCTGGCGCGAAATTCCTATTAAATCTGAAAATTGCGACATCATCGGCATGGTGAGGGCCGCTTTTCCCGAGCCACTGGGAATGAAAATATTCAGAAAGGTTTGAATGAGGTACATGGCTGTAACCGAGCCAACTTTACCCATATCCTGCATGGTTTTGGAAACTCCGTAAAGGATGGTGTCAATAATTTTCCCGTCTTCCAGAACCACAATGATTCCTCCGGCCAGCCCTACCACCATTGCTGCCGATAAAATGTCTTTTGCCCCTGCAATAAACGATTGGGTAATTTGGTTGGCAGTGTTGCCTGCTGCAATTCCCGAAAAAACTCCCAAGGCAAGAAACAAGGTAGCTATTTCCATCACGTACCATTGATAGCCCATCACCCCGATAATCAGGAAAACAACTGTAAAAAGAAGCAGGTTGAGTATATAGAAATGAACTGATTTTCGAAGTGAAAGTATTCCGAAGAGAATAAACAGTGCAGCGCCAAGGGGCACGGCAGGGAAGCGGAAAACGTGGTTCCCGATGTTCAGATCGGTGATGGGCTGCGAATAGGAAAAGGCCAGAAAAACCACTGTCAGAAAGAGAAAAGAATACCAGGCAATTCGCGGAACATTGTAATCTATCTGGATATTGTTTTCGCTGTTCCGGTGGCGCCAGTGTTGGTCGTCGTCATGCACCAGCGATTTTTCAGGGTGTTTTTTGATACGCGCCGCATACCATAAAATATAGGCAAAACCGGCCGCATTGATCAGTACCCACATCACAATCCTGTATTCAATTCCGGAGAAAAGCGGAAGGTCAGACAATCCCTGTGCAATTCCTACTGTGAAGGGATTTAGAAAAGCACCCGCGAAACCCAGTGCCGCCGCTACAAAACAGAGCGAAACACCCACAATGGAATCGTAGCCCATGGAAATAGCCAGCGGAACAAAAATAATCGTAAAGGCGATGGTTTCTTCGCTCATGCCAAACACAGCGCCAAACAGGCTGAACATGAGCATAATTCCGGTCAGGATAATGTTGTTAACCCCCAGTTTGCGCAATACGCGCGATCTTTCCCATTTTTTTGAAAATTGCAGAAAGCTGTAAATCCCGATATCAATCGATTTACTTTCGTTCAGGATCCAAAAAGCTCCTCCAATCATCAGGATAAAAGCGATAATGGGGGCTGTATTCACAAAACCATCAAAAAAGGCTGAAAAAATCTGCCAGCTTTGCCTGCTGCTTTCAATATAATGAAACGAATCGGGATTAATAACACTTCTTTCAACGCCGTTTACAGTCACGGTTTCCCGAACAAATTCACCCCCCGGAATCATCCAGGTTAACAGGGCACTGAAAACAATCAAAACAAAAATGATAACATAAGTATGAGGTACTTTTCTGAGCATAGCCGCAAATTTTGGTTCCGAAAATAGCAATTCTTGGCGGAATCATTTAGAAGCATTCTTTTCAATAAGTAACATTCTCAGAAAGTTTGTCGTTTCCATCCGCCGACTGACTGATCGGAACCGCCCCGGAGTTTCGCCAATAGTATTAATTATTACGTTAAGTAGAATGACAATCGTCATTTGAATTTATCCGGCTTAAAGCTTGATTTATCGGAGCATTTTTGTACCTTATTATTAAAATAAGTCACAAATTTAAACCGAATTAAAGTGGAAATGTGATCTTGATCTTGCAAAAGCCAAAAGTCAGGCACCAATAAACTGATGAATAGCTTGTGTTGTTCGGGACTAATTATTGAAAAGGTGGACGGAGAGTTGTGGTAGAAAAAGAAATGAGGAACTTTCCGGGCCAAAAGAATGAATTGAAAAATAAACATTTGAGTGTATGAAGTTATTATTGGAAAATATAAAAGAACTTGTTCAGGTGGAAGAGGATCCGGTGTCGTACCGGGCCGGTAAAGAAATGAGCAAGGTTAAGACCATCAAAAATGCTTTTGTAATTATCCGCGATGAGATTATCGAAGAGTTTGGGCGAATGGATCAGCTAAAAGATGTATATCGTGACGATGACCTGCTGATTGAGATCGATTGTTCCAACCGCCTGGTGTATCCCGCTTATTGCGATTCGCACACGCATCTGGTTTATCCGTCGGCACGCGAAAAAGAATTCGTGGACCGGATTAAAGGGCTTTCTTACGAGGAGATTGCACGTCGTGGGGGCGGAATTCTTAATTCGGCCAAACGCTTGCACGAAGCATCGGAAGAAGAGTTGTTCAACGACGCTATGTACCGGATCATCGAAATCATGAAAATGGGAACCGGGGCTGTGGAGATCAAGAGCGGATACGGTTTGAATACGGAAGATGAACTGAAAATGCTGCGGGTTATTCGCTGGATAAAAGAAACCGCGCCCATTTGTGTGCGGGCTACTTTTTTGGGAGCTCACGCTATTCCTGCCGAGTATAAAAGCAATCCGTCGAAATACGTTGATGTGATCATTAATGAAATGATTCCACAGGTGGCCGCCGAAGAATTGGCTGATTTTATTGATGTGTTTTGCGATCAGGGTTTTTTCACGGTAGAAGATACCGAACGGATACTGATGGCCGGATTAAAATACGGATTGAAGCCAAAAATTCATGCCAATGAACTGGGTTTAACCGGTGGTGTTCAGGTAGGGGTTAAATACGGCGCATTGTCGGTCGATCATCTTGAATTTATTGAGGAGAACGAGATTGCAGCCCTGCAAAGCAGCGAAACCATGCCAACCGTATTACCCGGAGCAGCTTTTTTCCTGGGGATGAAACTTTCGCCGGTACGCGAAATGATCGAAGCGGGTTTGCCCATCGCGCTGGCTTCTGATTTTAACCCGGGATCTTCGCCCAGTGGCAACATGAACCTGGTTGCCGCCATGGGATGTATCAAATACAAAATGCTTCCGGAAGAGGTGATCAACGCTACCACGCTAAATTCGGCCTATGCAATGGGTATCAGCGATTCGTACGGCAGTATTGCCCGCGGAAAGGTAGCCAACCTGTTTATTACTTCCGAGATTCCGGGTATTGAGTATATCCCGTATTATTATGGTTCAAGTTTGGTCGAAACAGTTATTCTGAATGGTGAAGTTCAGACTTTCGAACGCTGTTAAAAATCATTCCCTTTGCCATCCCCTTGTTCTAAATTCGCCTTTCAATAGGATGATACTGAAAATCTGTGTGACATAATTTCACGATTGAAAAAACTGTAGTATGAAGAAAATTATTGAGTGCGTGCCTAACTTTTCGGAAGGCCGCGATATGAGCATAATCAAAGAAATTACCAATGCTATTGAAAGTGTTGCAGGCATTAGTTTGCTGGATGTTGACCCGGGAAAAGCTACGAATCGCACGGTGGTTACTTTTGTGGGTGAGCCGGAAGACGTGATTGAAGCAGCTTTCAGAGGAATTAAAAAGGCCGCTGAAGTGATTGATATGAGCAAGCATAAAGGAGAGCATCCGCGCTTTGGAGCTACCGATGTTTGCCCGCTGGTTCCGGTGGCAAATGTTACCATGGAAGAAGCTGTGGTTTATGCCCGCCAACTGGCTGAAAAAGTGGGAACTGAGCTGGGCATTCCTGTTTTTTGTTATGAGTTTGCTTCTTATAAAGAGAAACGCAGAAGTTTGGCCAATTGTCGCTCGGGTGAGTACGAAGGCTTGAAAGACCGAATCTCAACTGCCGAGTGGAAACCCGATTTTGGTCCCGATTCGTGGAATGAACGTGTAAAAGGGAGTGGTGCAACAGCCATTGGAGCACGTAATTTCCTGGTGGCCTACAATGTTAATTTGAATACGACTTCTACCCGAAGAGCCAATGCCATTGCTTTTGATATCCGCGAGGCGGGGCGTGTATTGCGCGAAGGCGACCCGGTGACGGGGAAAATTGTGACTGATGAAAACGGTGAACCTGTCAGAATTCCCGGAAGCTTGAAGAAGACGCGTGCAATAGGTTGGTACATTGACGAATACGGCATTGCTCAAATTTCTATAAATCTTACCGATATTTCGGTGACGCCGGTGCATGTTGCTTTTGATGAGGTGTCGGAGAGGGCGCGTGAACGTGGACTCCGGGCAACCGGTTCCGAATTGGTGGGGCTGATTCCGTTGCAGGCAATGCTGGATGCCGGGAAATATTTTCTACACAAACAACAGCGCTCCACAGGTATCTCGGATGAGGAGATCATAAAAATTGCCGTGAAGTCGCTGGGTCTGGACGAGCTTGGTCCTTTTGATCCTAAAAAGAAGATAATTGAATACGTCATCGAAGATAAAGCAGCCCGAAAACTGATCGATTTGACACTGACTCAGTTTAAAGACGAAACGGCTTCAGACTCTCCTGCACCCGGAGGAGGTTCTATTTCTGCTTATGTGGGGGCATTGGGAGCTGCACTTGGAGCAATGGTGGCCAACCTTTCGGCGCACAAGCGCGGTTGGGACGACCGTTGGGAAGAATTCTCGGAGTGGGCAGAAAAAGGAAAACTGTATCATTCGGCCTTGCTGCGGTGTGTGGACGAGGATACCGATGCTTTCAACCAGATAATGGCGGCTTTTGGCTTGCCCAAATCTACCGAACAGGAGAAGGCAGAAAGAAAACAGGCCATTCATAATGCGACAAAAAATGCCATTGAGGTTCCGCTAAAAGTTATGCAACTGGCGCACGATTCACTGGAAGTGATGAAAGCCATGGCTGATTTTGGCAATCCGAACTCGGTATCGGACGCAGGAGTGGGGGCGTTGTGTGCGCGAACCGCTGTTGAAGGCGCTTATCTGAATGTAAAGATCAATGCGGCCGGGTTTGGAGATAAGGAGTTTCTGAGCGAAAAACTTGCCCTTGCTGATGGATTGTTGCATTCGGCCAAGCAAAAAGAGGCAGAAATTCTGGCGGTGGTTTACCAAAAAATTGAAGCTTAGTAGAGATATAGTTGAAATAAGAAAAACGCGGTGGCCCGGAATGTCGGGTTACCGCGTTAGTTTTTCTGTTTTCTCAGCCACTGTTCCTTTTTCGGTCAGTCGAATGATCCAGATTATAAACTGAATCCATTTTCCGGGCCTGGTCACGATTTGTTCGATCCTGGCAACTTTCTGATCACGAATCGATAGCTGCTCCGGCCGGTCAGAATGTTTGTATAGTACAAATTCGGTTGCAAATTTCCAGGCGCCGTCGCGAGCTATTTTCATACTAAAATCCACTACGTAATTGTCTATCTTGCCTGAAAGCGAAAGTATTTTCCGCAGAAAAGGCCAGATGGAAGAAAGGTTTTCCTGAACCTCATTGACCAGCGACGATAGTATTTCATTGATCTGCTTAAAATCATTTTCCAGCGAACCGATCGTATCGGTGTCCGAAACTTCTGCAGCCGCAATTCCCAGATCGAGGTTGATGTGTGCATTCATTCCAAGCAAGAGGTGCTGAATAACCAGTAACTGTTTGTTTTCTGCCTGCTGGAAAGCTTTTTCCCACGATAACGATACGGGCCGGCCTGCGTGCCAGTCGTAGTAAGCATCAATGTAACGTTTGGCAAAAATCACATCAAGCTTTTCCATTCTGGGGTCATCGTCAAAACGATTCGTTTGAATGCCTTCCTTTACTTCGATTGTAACTCTTTGGTAAAGGGCAGCGAAATACCCAAGTGTGTCTTCGTTTTTAATGGATTCCTGAATGATCGAATCAAGGATTGCAATTACGTCGTCGATCGAGTTAACGGGCTTTCTGTTCATGTTTGAAAAGTTATTTTACAGATAAACAGTTTAGGCCCCAAAGTGTTGACCGACGATCATCGCCGGAGAGAAGATGCATTTTAGTTCTTTCGCATCGCCACTAATGCAATAATGGCCAGCCGGGCAACTATAAAAACGAATATTCCCATCAGCGGATCGACCAGTGCCATTTTCAGACCGTGGGCAAGCAGGCTTGGAGTCAGTTCACCATGTGCTTCAACGGCGTCAAAGGCATGGATCAGTCCAAAAGTTCTTCCCATAAATCCCCAGGCTACGGCAAACCAGCCAATGTGTTTCATTAGATCCATGAGCTTTGGGCGGCTTTCTTTTTTGAGGAGGGCTAGGGTGAACAAGGCAAGAATAATGATTAAACATGCGAAAATGGTCACGGTAAAAACAGGGCCTCCATCGATAAATTTTCCAATAATACTTTTCATTGTTTTTAGTTTTTGATTGATACTGATTCAAATCTAAGGAAAGCCTGCATGTCTTGATTTTTATTGCGACAGATGCCCGGAACCATACGCTTTCTAACAAATTTAGAGGTATAAACGGAATTTTGTACTGAGATTATGTCAAAAATAGGGGTAAATCCGCATTCCATCGATAATTGAAAGGGAATCAGCAGATTTTCAGTAATATTGTTTTATGATCGCGTTCAAAAAACCGAAGATAAAAACCATTTTTCTGCACCTGCTTTTCTGGATTGGAGTGTGGTTCTTCTTTTATTACTTTTTTAGTTACAATTCGAACGATCAGCGCTACATCATCTGGTTTTCCAGTTGCTTGCTCCCCGTAACAATGGCGGTTACCTATTTTGTGGTGAATTACCTGATTCCTAAATATCTGCTGGTAAAGAAATATGTATTGTTTGCTCTTTACAGCTTTTATACCATTGTGGTTTCCTCGTATATTATTGTGTTAGTCTTGTACGGCTGTCTTATTTTTCTTCTGAGTTTTAACACGGCTGTGATGCCACCCATGAGTAAGAATTTCCTGTTTATTCTTATGCTGGTTTACATGGTTTCGGGAGCGGTAAGCTTTTTTACTTTGCTGAATCACAATTTTAAAACAGCCTCTCAAAACCGCGAACTTCAGAATAAAATTCTGGAAACGCAGTTGCAAATGAAAGACCAGGAATTGCAATACCTGAAAATGCAGATACATCCTCACTTTTTATTCAATACTTTAAATACTATTTACGGTTTTGCCTTAAAGCAGTCGGTGCAAACGCCCGAAATTATCCTAAAACTTTCCAATCTTCTCGACTATATTCTGTACCAGGTTAACAAGCCGCTGGTGGAGCTTAACCAGGAGGTTCAGCATATTAAGGAATACATTGAGCTGGAAAAGATACGGTTTAAGGATACATTGAAGGTGGAATTCAGCAGTGGCGAAATCAGCGATAAAATTCAGGTTGCGCCCATGTTACTAATGCCTTTTGTTGAAAATGCATTCAAGCACGGTAACCTGGTAGATGGATTTTTGAACATTGACGTGGATATCCGGTTGGATCAAAACACTTTGCATTTTAGGATAGGAAATACCTGGCTCGGTGAAAAAAACGGAAAGGAACAGTCTGGAATCGGATTGGAAAATATCCGAAAAAGGCTGGAACTCAATTATCCGAATCGGTATAAACTGAATAGCGAGGTGGAAAATAACTGGTATTGGACCGAGTTATCCATTGAGAACCTGGAAATGACATAAAATGGAAAAGCGAATTAAATGTTTGGTGGTGGACGATGAACCGGTGGCCCGCGAAATTTTGGAAAGCCACCTGGAAAAACTCGAAAGTTTTGAGTTGGTGGGCTCCTGTAAAAGTGCCATCCAGGCTTTTCAGGTAATAAGCAGTCAGCCTGTCGATTTAATTTTCCTGGATATTAATATGCCCGAAATGTCCGGACTGTCGCTTGCGCGCTCGATTAATAGCAATGTGAAGGTGATTTTCACCACGGCTTATCGCGAGTACGCAGTTGACGGTTTTGATTTGCAGGCAGTAGATTATTTGCTAAAGCCCATTTCGTTTGAGCGTTTTTTAAAGGGAGTTCAAAAATATATGCAGGAAAATGTGCCGGTAAAAAGCAATGAAGCAATTGTTTCGGAAACAGAAGATTCCGAATTCTTCTTTGTGCGGTCAGAACGGAAGATGGTTCGGATTAAATTTTCAGACATTCGTTTTATTGAAAGCATTGCCGATTACATAAAGATTCACTTGCAGGATAGAAATGTGGTTACGCGCGAAACCATTTCCAATATCGAATCAAAACTGCCACAAAATGATTTTCTGCGGATTCACCGGTCGTACATCGTAGGAATTAAAAGTATTGAATCGTTTACCTCTGAATACATTGAAATGGGGAAAAGGCAGTTACCCATAAGCAGGAGCTATCGGGAGCAGGTACTGAGGAAGTTAGAGATTTGAAATGTCTGGAAAATAAAAAAGGACGGGTCAACACCCATCCTTTCATCTAACTAAACCAATAAAACTAATCAAACCTAAACTTATGAACTAAAACTATGACACAAAGGTAAGGTGTGTTTGAGAAATTAAGGTTACCCCAATGTTAAAAAATATGCTCTATAACATATGATTTATCTATGAGGATTAAGTTCCGTCTATTGATAGGATTTTGTTTTTGAAATGAGGGAGGAGTTGGCTTCGGGATAATGAATTAGCAAAAGGTATGAAGTTTTGTAAAACAAAAAAGGACGGGTCAACACCCATCCTTTCATCTAACTAAACCAATAAAACTAATCAAACCTAAACTTATGAACTAAAACTGAAGCAAAGGTAAAGCGAAAATTGCAGATGGAGGTTAAGTCAATGTTAAAAAACATGTTTTATAACATATAGTTTATCTATGGCCATTTGGCGATCTCTATTTCTGAGGTTAAGCGTAAATGATGATAGGATGCCGGGGGAAAAATTGGAAGCGGGTTGGATGATTGGTGAGGAAAATAAAAAAGGATGAGTCAACACCCATCCTTTCATCTAACTAAACCAATAAAACTAATCAAACCTAAACTTATGAACTAAAACTGAGGCAAATTTAAAGCGAAAATTGCAGATTGAGGTTAAGCAAATGTTAAAAAACATGTTTTATAACATATAGTTTATCTATCGCCCTTTGGCGTACTCTATTTCTGAAATTAAAGGAGAATGATGGTGTTGGTGGTGAAAATTCTGAAGCGGATCGGATGATTTGTGAGGTCATTAAAAAAGGACGGGTCAATACCCATCCTTTTCACTAACTAAACCAATAAAACTAATCAAACCTAAACCTATGAACTAAAACTTATGGTACAAAGATATGTTGCATAACATTAATGCTGGTGCCAAGCGTGTTAAAAAGTGTCAAATTGAATGTTTTTATATCAGTAAATTAACATTGAGGATGAAAGGCATAAAAAAAGCCCTGTATCAAGTATACAAGGCTTTTAGTATTTTATACAATAGTTTGCTATTCTTTGCTTTTGCTTCCTTCTCCGGCTATTGAATCGCGCATGGAAGTGTCGGCCATAATGTTTTTGTATTTCATGTAGTCCATTACTCCCAGGTTGCCGGTTCTGAATGCTTCTGCTATTGCCAAAGGAACCTGAACTTCAGCCTCGATAACTTTTGCACGGGCTTCCTGCGCTTTGGCAATCATTTCCTGTTCCAGGGCAATGGCCATCGCACGGCGCTCTTCTGCTTTGGCCTGCGCAATGTTTTTGTCTGCTTCTGCCTGATCCATTTGTAGAACTGCTCCGATGTTTTTACCGATATCGATATCCGCAATATCAATGGAAAGAATCTCAAAGGCTGTTCCGGCGTCGAGGCCTTTTTCCAACACTACTCTTGAAATAAAATCAGGATTTTCAAGCACAGCTTTGTGAGAGTGCGAAGAACCGATGGATGAAACAATTCCTTCTCCAACACGGGCCAGAACAGTTTCTTCTCCCGCACCACCCACCAGTTGGCGGATGTTGGCGCGCACTGTTACACGTGCTTTTGCAATTAACTGTATGCCATCTTTAGAAACGGCCGTAACCGGAGGAGTGTTAATCACTTTCGGATTTACCGACATTTGAACAGCCTCAAAAACATCGCGACCCGCAAGGTCGATAGCGGTAGCCATGTTAAAAGAAAGTTCAATATTTGCTTTTGCAGCCGAAACAAGGGCATGAACAACTCTGGCCACATGTCCACCTGCCAGGTAATGCGCTTCGAGTGCGTCACGACTCAGTGTTACGTCGGCTTTTGTGCCCTCAATAAGTGCCCGAACAATAACTCCGGGAGGTACTTTTCGGAAACGCATCAGAAAAAGCTGGATCAGTGAAATTCGTACTCCCGATACCAGAGCTGAAAACCAAAGTCCGATTGGTATAAAATAAAGGACGATGAAGAGTAATACAATTACTCCTACAATCATTCCCCAGGTGCCTGCTGCTTCAATCATTTTATTTTTTATTTATAGGTTCAACAATAATTTTATTGGAAACGATCTTTAAGACCTTAATCGGGATGTTGTGATCGATGAATGATCCAGTAGATTGTGCTTCCACCACTTCACCGTTTACCCTTACTTTTCCGGAAGGAGCCAGCCGCCCGATGGTTTTTCCGGTGTCTCCGGTTTTTATTTTCTCGACATTGATCAGGTCAACTTTGCCGTCAATGTTTTTTTCGAGAATCATCTTTTTCCCTGTTCTCGATTTGAAAAAGTAATAAACCATTGATGGGGCAAGTAGCAGTACAGTGGCCAGCGTAATAAAACCGGCCCCTGTTCCCAGATCGGTAAAGGCGATATAAACGCTGGCGATCAACAATAAAAAACCTCCGATCCCGGCAATGGTAACTCCGGGAATCACTGCGAACTCGATCAGTAACAAAACCAGTCCGAGTAATATTAATAGTATAATGGCAAAAATTGACATATCAATCTATGGTTGCATTTAGTTCTCGTCCAATCAGTGCGTCTTTCATTGGTTTTAGTTCGGAGAAGCTACCTTTCTTAACATCGCATTTCCCCTTGTAATGAACCAGATAAGTACATTGTGTTGCCTGTTCAATTTCGTGTTCACAAATGTCGATCAACGCATCAATCACATAATCAAAGGTATGAACATCATCGTTGTAAAGAATCAGCGAATTTTCTTTCAGTGTTTCTTCATTCGATTTATCAACAGGAATATTTTTTGGTTCCTTTAATGTCATTGTTCTGCCTCCAATTTTTTTGCTTCACTCAAAGTTATTCTTTTTCCGTTAAAATACGGTACTACAAATGCATCTTCTACACCCTCCCTGCGCACCTGAGTCTGCATTTTTTGTGCGTCTTCGTAATTGGTAAGATTTCCGGTGGTGTATACTACCACGCCTTTTTCGTCGGTGTATTGATCAATTTTCCGGATAAGTGATAGCTTATCAAACTGTCTTTTAACGTACGAAGGCAACCCACGGCTATAAGCCCCAATCTGAATTTTATAAACCAGCTCGTCTTGTTGTTCGGCGGCAGGTTGCTGGTTTGCCGGAACAACGGCAGGTAGAATTTCGGTCGAAATAATCAAGGCGGTATCCAGAGCTTCAGCTATTTCAGCTTGTGGTTGATTAAGCGAGGCAGCGTGCTCTTTCAAAGATGCGATAAAATCTATTTTCTCCAGTTCTGGCTGCGAGTTCCAGTAATCGGTTTCTGCCCGTTGTGCGGTTTGAAGACTTTCGCGGGTGTCGCGCTGAAGGGTAAACAAACTGCCTTCAGCATCAACGATCTTTTGCCCCAGCGCATTTTTTAGCGAAGAAGTATTGGCTTCTGCATATTTGCGGCGCCATTCATCGAGATTACGGGTTAGCGAATCCAGTTGGTAGCTCAGTTGTTTCCATTTTAAGTACGACTCCAATCCTTCCTCTGTTTGAAAATTGGAGGTTTCCACGTACATCATTTCGCTGTTTACATCAAAATTAATGGGTGCTGGTTTTTGTTTTTTCCCGGGAACTGCTACCGGGGCCTCAATTTCCGTTTCTTCAGCTAAAAAAGAGTCAGGTAAAATAGAATCTGTAACTGCAACGTATGCTATTGTGTCGGTCTCTGCTTGCGGAGTTTCTTCTTTGGCTATTGGCACCGGTGCAATATCTTCGGTTTCTACCTCAAACGGGCTGAATTGGTCCCTGCATTGCTGAATTTTTTCAGACAAACCGAGTGCCGTCTGCTCTTCCTGCGCGGCTGTTTTTTGGTACTTTAAATAATGAGTCAGGGCATTGTCCCATTGCTGCATTGCCTGGTATTGAATTCCCAGGTAATAATCCGTTTTCAATGGCGACTCACCGGTGCTTCCTTTTAATAAATAATTGATCTCGTTGGCGCCGTAATGTCCGTTCTCAGTCCGGCTGGCACCGTAATAGTAGTTGATCATCAGATTGTCGGGACTCTGCAGTATCAGTGGACTTAATAAAGTTTCAGCGTCTGTATACTTTTCTTCATCAAATCGTTGGATGGCTTCCACCAGCGGATTTTTCTGAGCCTCAGCGAAAAAAGGCAGTCCGGCAAACAATAAAATGAAACAGCTTGTTAGAAGTATGTTGATTTTTCTCAATTCCATTGCTGAAGTGGCTTAAAATTTCGACAGGTAAATTTAACAAAAATCAATTCTTTGGAGAATTTAAATTAGTCTGAATTGATGTGCAAGAAGTGAAATGGAGACCTGAGTTTTATCATTTAATCAGTTATATTTGTAAACAGAATGAAGCAAAAATCATGACAAATTTAAAAGTTGGGGATAAAGCTCCCACATTTGAAGGGGTGAATCAAAGTGGCGAAAAGGTTGCTTTGAAAGATTTTGAGGGGAAAAAGCTGATCCTGTATTTTTATCCAAAGGATAATACGCCCGGTTGTACAGCAGAATCGTGCAACCTGAACGATAATTACGATGCCTGGCTGGCCAAAGGTTTTGATGTGGTGGGGGTTAGTCCCGACAGCGAAAAATCTCACCAGAAGTTTATCGATAAATTCGGCTTCCGGTTTAACCTGATCGCCGATACCGAAAAAGAAATACTGGAGTCTTACGGTGCCTGGGGCGAAAAATCGATGTATGGCAAAAAATACATGGGGGTTTTACGCAAAACCTTTGTTATCGATGAAAAGGGTGTAATTCAGGAGATTTTCGAAAAAGTAAACACAAAAGATCACACCAACCAAATTATCAACACACTTAACTTATAGACCAAAACATGACGAGCGAAGAAAAAAGTCTGATGAATAAGGAAAAGCTGAAAGCGCTTCAGCTTACCATGGATAAAATTGAAAAGAGTTACGGAAAAGGATCCATTATGCGTATGGGAGATAATCCGCATGTGGATGTGCCGGCCATTTCGTCGGGTTCCATTGCACTGGATGTGGCACTGGGAGTTGGCGGCTATCCCAAAGGACGTATCGTAGAAATCTACGGTCCGGAATCTTCGGGAAAAACCACACTTGCCATTCATGCGATTGCCGAAGCTCAAAAGGCCGGAGGTATTGCTGCCATCATCGATGCAGAGCATGCTTTTGATCCGTATTACGCCAAAAAACTAGGTGTAGATATCGATGAGTTACTAATCTCGCAACCCGACAACGGGGAACAGGCACTTGAAATTGCCGACAACCTGATTCGCTCGGGAGCTTTGGATATTGTGGTGATCGACTCGGTGGCTGCATTAACACCCAAAGCAGAGTTGGAAGGCGAGATGGGCGACTCAAAAATGGGCTTGCAGGCCCGTCTGATGTCGCAGGCTCTCCGTAAACTCACCGCCAACATCAACAAAACGAAAACCTGCTGTGTGTTTATCAACCAGTTGCGTGAAAAAATTGGCGTAATGTTCGGTAATCCCGAAACAACCACCGGTGGTAACGCGCTTAAATTCTATGCTTCGGTTCGTTTAGATATCCGCCGTATTGGCCAGATCAAAGACGGGGAAGAAGTAAACGGAAACCATGTGCGCGTAAAAGTGGTGAAAAACAAAGTGGCGCCACCATTCCGCAAAGCCGAATTTGATATTATGTACGGCGAAGGAATTTCCAAATCGGGCGAGATCATCGATTTGGGGGTTCAGTACAATTTGATCAAAAAAAGCGGTTCGTGGTTCAGTTACGGGGAAACAAAATTGGGTCAGGGGCGCGAAACTGTGCGTAACCTGGTAATGGACAATCCTGAATTAGCCCAGGAATTGGAAACCAAAATAGTTGAAGCGATAACCGGAACCCTTACGATGGAATAATAATATTATACATAGACAGAATTTGCCGGGTGAATTGTTTCTGTCGATTCACCCGGTTTTTTTTATAAGCTAAAATTAAGTATGAAAGTCTTAAAATTTGGCGGGACATCCGTAGGTTCTGCCACCAACATCAAAAAAGTAAAAGAGATCGTTCTTTCGCAGAACGATGATGTAATTGTTGTAGTGTCCGCATTGGGCGGCATAACCGATAAAATCCTGACGGCAGCGAACAACGCTGCCACGGGTACCAGCGACTTTCATACGGAACTTACGGAAATCCGGCAGCGTCACCACGATACAATGCACGAGCTTTTTAACGGAAATGAACCGATCCGAGAGGTGGTGGAAAAACTGCTGGATGAACTGGAGCAAATTCTGACCGGTATTACACTGGTGGGAGAACTCACTGCCAAAACCCTCGACCGCATTGCGGGGATTGGCGAGCGGATGTCGTCGCAAATTATTGCCGCTTTTATAGGCGCCGAACGAAAAGATTCTTCTTTGCTTATTCAAACTGACAGTAACTTCGGAAAGGCTTCTGTTGATTTTCAGGTTACCATTAAAAATATAAAGGAAGAATTTGCCGGTTTTAAAGGAATTGCGGTTGCTCCGGGTTTTATTTCGAAAAACAGCAAAGGCGAGTTTACTACGCTGGGCCGTGGTGGTTCTGATTTTACGGCTGCTATTATTGCCGCCGCACTCGATGTGGAGGTACTGGAAATATGGACCGATGTAAATGGCTTTATGACTGCCGATCCGCGTGTGATCCGAAAGGCTTATACCATTCCGGAACTTACCTACTCCGAAGCAATGGAATTGTCGCATTTTGGCGCAAAAGTGATTTACCCGCCAACCATTTTGCCGGTTTATCAGAAAGGAATTCCGATCCTGATCAAGAACACTTTTGAACCCGAAAATCCGGGAACACGGATCGTAAAAGATGTGAGGAACGGCTTCGACCGCCCGATCAAAGGAATATCATCGATTTCAGGAATTACGCTGCTTACTATGCAAGGAATCGGTATGGTGGGAGTTACCGGTATTTCGATGCGGCTGTTTACTGCCCTGGCAAAGGTAAACGTAAATGTGATCCTGATTTCGCAGGCTTCGTCGGAGAACTCCATTAGTGTGGCCATCGAAGAAAAAATGCTAAGCAAAGCTGAGCAAGCCATTTGCGAAGAATTTGAGAAAGAGATTGCCAGCGGTCAGGTAAATAAGATTGATATCGAGAAAGAAGTCTCAGTGGTGGCGATTGTCGGAGAGAACATGAAAAAAACAACAGGCGTTGCCGGAAAGTTGTTTTCAACCATTGGCCGTAATGGGGTAAACATTATTGCAATTGCACAGGGCGCCTCGGAGTTGAACATTTCGTGGGTGGTTAAAAACGAAGAGCTTCGCAAAACCCTGAATGTGGTTCACGAATCGTTCTTCCTTTCCGAGTTTATGGAGTTGAACATCTTTTTGATGGGAATCGGAACCGTTGGTGGAAATTTATTACAGCAGTTAAAACAACAACAGGAAAAATTGCTGAAAGAGAAACATCTCCGTGTAAAGTTGACGGGAGTTGCCAACTCGAAGAAAATGCTTTTTGAACGCGAAGGGATTGACATTTCCGAATTTCGTGATAAGCTGGCGCAGGCCGAGAAAACATCGTCGCTGCAAGGTTTTGTCGACGAGATGAAAGACATGAATATTTATAATTCTGTTTTTGTGGATTGTACGGCTTCTGATAACGTGGCGTCTGTGTACAAAGAGATTCTGAATGCCAACATTGCCATTGTTACAGCAAATAAAGTAGCGGCATCTTCCGATTATGAGAATTATGCAGAACTCAAAAGAATAGCCAAACGGAAAGGAGTGAAATTTCTTTTCGAAACCAACGTTGGCGCGGGATTGCCGATCATTAATACGTTGAATGACCTGGTGAATTCGGGCGACCGTATTTTAAAGATTGAAGCCGTTTTGTCGGGGACACTGAATTATATCTTTAATACCATTTCAGAAGATATTCCGTTAAGCAAAACCATTCTGATGGCGAAAGAGGAAGGCTATTCAGAGCCTGATCCGCGTATTGATTTAAGCGGGGTAGATGTGGCGCGCAAAATCCTGATCCTGGCACGTGAGTCGGGATACCGGATTGAAATGGAGGATATTTCTATCAAGCGTTTTGTGCCGGATACCCTGTTTGATGGAACGCTGGATGAATTCTGGGAAGGTGTGCCCGCGCTGGATGCTGCTTTTGAAGCAGAACGGAAAAAACTGGTTGCCGAAAATAAAAAATGGCGTTTTGTGGCCCGTTTTGAAAACGGAAAAGCCGAAGCCGGCCTGGAAGTGGTGGATGCGAGCCATCCTTTTTACGACCTGGAAGGAAGCAATAACCTGGTGATGTATACCACCGAGCGTTACCACGAATTTCCGATGCTGATAAAAGGATACGGTGCAGGAGCCTCTGTAACTGCGGCGGGTGTTTTTGCTGATCTGATCAAGGTATCCAATATTTAATTTTTTTAGTGATCGGAATTTTCGAAAATTAATTGTTACTATCCCGGCATACCTTCGCTTTTTGTTCAATAAAACGAGGTAGCCGGATATTATACAACCAAAAAATCTGGAAAAATGAAGTACCTGATTATACTCGGCGACGGCATGTCGGACGAGCCTTTACAAGCTTATGATAACAAAACTCCCTTGCAGATGGCCAACAAACCGCACATCGACTGGCTGGCCAAAAACGGACAATCGGGAATGCTGAAAACGGTACCTGATTCGATGCATCCGGGAAGTGAAATTGCCAATATGGCGGTTCTTGGTTACGATGTGGAGAAGGTTTTTGAGGGCAGGGGAGTACTCGAAGCTGCCAGCATGGGGGTTGAACTTAAACCGGGCGACCTTGGCTTACGTTGCAACCTGATTTGTATCGAAAATGAGCAGGTGAAAAATCATTCTGCCGGACATATTTCCAATGAAGAAGCGGCAGAACTGATTCATTTTCTCGACGAAAAATTGGGCAACGACCGGGTGAAGTTTTATGCCGGTGTTTCTTATCGTCATTTGCTGGTGATAAAGGGAGGTGTCAAAGAGGTGAAAACAACGCCTCCGCACGATGTGCCCGGAACGCCCTTTCGCGATGTTTTGCCGGTAGCGAAAACAGAAGCGGCTGAAGGAACCACCGAACTACTGAACGAACTGATCCTGAAATCACAGGATTTGTTAGCGAATCATCCGGTTAATCAGAAAAGAAAGGCCGCCGGAAAAGATGCTGCCAACAGCATTTGGCCGTGGTCGCCGGGTTACAAACCGGCCATGCCAACCCTGCAGGAAATGTTTGGAATTGGAAGTTCCGCGGTGATCTCTGCGGTTGATCTGATCCATGGAATTGGGGTGTACGCCGGTATGAAAGTGATTCACGTCGAAGGTGCAACTGGCTTGTATGACACCAATTACGAAGGAAAAGCCAAAGCAGCGATTGATGCGCTAAAAGAAAATGACCTGGTTTATCTGCACATTGAGGCAAGCGACGAAGCCGGCCATGAAGGCGATGTGGAGCTGAAAACCAAAACGATTGAATACCTCGATCACCGTGTGGTGAAATACATTCTGGAGGAAACTGCCAAAATGGAGGAAGAAGTGGCGATAGCCATTTTGCCTGATCATCCAACTCCCTGTGCTTTAAAAACACATACGCGTGATTCTGTCCCGTTTAGCATTTACAAACCCGGAATGACGCCCGATTCGGTAGAGGTTTACGATGAATTTGATCCGCGCAACGGAGCTTTGGGGTGGTTAAAAGGAGATGAATTTATCCGGACATTCCTGGGTAAATCATAAACAGGTAGCCTCGTAAGAGCTGACACGACGGAAAACGGTTTATTAAATTTATGACATAAGTCATATTTTGTGGTCGGTTCGTGTAGCTGTGTAACGCTAAAATTTTACTTTTGAACTTAGTTATGAAGTATTACAGTACCAATAAAAATACGCCCGAAGTTTCGTTAAAAGAAGCAGTTGTAAAAGGCCTGGCTGCCGATAACGGACTTTTTATGCCCGAAAGAATTGAAGCGTTCGATCCTTCTTTTTTTGAGAACATTCAAAAGCTAAGTTTTCAGGAGATTGCCTACGAAGTGGCTTTGAAATTTTTTGGAGAAGACATTGAGGCACCAAAGCTGCGCGAGATTGTTTTTGACACGCTTTCGTTTGATTGCCCTGTTGTAAAAGTGGACGGAAATATTTATTCGCTTGAGTTATTTCACGGCCCAACACTTGCCTTTAAAGATGTGGGGGCAAGGTTTATGGCACGTTTACTCAACTATTTTCTGGGGAAAAAAGAAGAGCTGGTGAACGTTTTGGTTGCCACCTCAGGTGATACCGGAAGTGCTGTTGCCAACGGATTTCTGGGGGTTGAAGGTATTCACGTGCACGTGCTTTATCCCAAGGGAAAGGTAAGCCGTATTCAGGAAGCGCAGTTTACAACGCTGGGGCAAAATATCACAGCACTGGAGATCGATGGTACTTTTGATGATTGCCAGCATCTAGTGAAAACAGCCTTTCTGGATAAGGAGTTGAACGAGAAAATGGTTCTTACGTCGGCCAATTCGATCAATGTGGCGCGTTTCCTGCCACAGGCATTTTACTATTTTAATGCTTATGCCCGCTTGAAGGAGGCTGGTATTCTGGAAAACAAAAAATTGGTGGTGGCTGTTCCGAGCGGTAATTTTGGAAATCTTACCGCTGGTTTGATTGCCGCTGAAATGGGACTTCCCATTCAGCAATTCATTGCAGCCAATAATGAAAACGATGTGGTTTTCGAATACCTCAAAACCGGAGAGTATAATCCAAGACCATCGGTTGAGACCATTGCCAACGCTATGGATGTGGGCGCACCCAGTAATTTTGCCCGTATCCTTGATTTGTACCAACATTCGCATAAACTGATAAGTGAAAAAATAAAAGGATTTCGCTATTCCGACAGTGAAATCAGAGAAGTGATTGACCGGGTTTATTTAGAAACCGGTTATTTGTGCGATCCGCACGGTGCCTGCGGGTTTCAGGCATTGAAAGAATTTATCTCCGGCCAGCAGGTGGGTGTTTTTCTGGAAACGGCTCATCCTGCGAAGTTTACAGAAACGGTAGAGGCCGTAATCGGAAACGGCAAAGTGGAATTGCCCGAGAAATTGGCTGCATTTATGAGAGGTACTCGCAAGGTAGAAAGTCTATCGGCTGAATACGAGCAGTTTAGAGTATATTTATTGGGTATGTGTTTCTGAAATGATAAGTGAACAAATTAAGGATAGTTCTGTTTAAAATTAGTGTTATTGCTAAACCTACAGTACATTAATTGAATTAGAATACTACATTTGTAGTTGAAAGAACCAAAAGGACTATGTTTCTTTTAGTAAATGTTAACGAAATCAAATTATGAGGCAGCTTAAAATTACCAAGCAGGTCACTAATCGCGATACCCTCTCGCTCGATAAGTACTTGCATGAGATCGGGAAGGTAGAGTTGTTGTCTGCAGAAAAAGAAGTTGAACTGGCCAAACGCATAAAAAAAGGAGATCGCGCAGCTTTGGAAATATTGATCAAAGCAAATCTGCGCTTTGTTGTTTCGGTCTCCAAACAATACCAGAATCAAGGCTTAAGCCTACCCGACCTAATTAATGAAGGCAACCTGGGGTTAATAAAAGCAGCGGAACGATTTGACGAAACCCGCGGCTTTAAATTTATTTCCTATGCCGTGTGGTGGATTCGTCAGTCGATTTTGCAGGCATTGGCCGAACAGGCGCGCATCGTAAGGTTACCTTTGAATAAGATTGGGTCGATCAATAAAATCAACAAGGCCTTTAATAAACTGGAGCAGGAGTTTCAACGCGAACCCACTGTTGAAGAACTAGCTGAATTAATGGAGATGAAGCCTGATTTGGTGGAAGATTCCATGAACTTCTCCAACGTTCATGTTTCGATGGATGCTCCGTTGCGGGAAGAGGAAGCCAACAATATGTACGATGTGATGATGAACGAAGATTCTCCCGATCCGGATGAAAAACTGATGGATCTGTCGTTACGTCAGGAAATTGAACGCTCGCTGGCAACGCTGGGGGAGCGGGAAGCAGAAATACTTCGCTACTATTTTGGATTGAAAGGTTATCAGCAACATACCTTGGAAGAGATCGGAGACGAATTCGGACTGACCCGCGAAAGAGTAAGGCAAATCAAAGAAAAAGCAATTAAGAAGTTAAAAAACCAATACCGGAACAGATTATTAAAATCTTATCTGGGCAAATAAACCGTATTTAATGAAGCGACTGGTCGCACCCTCCATTCTATCCGCAGATTTTAACCATTTGGGAAAAGACATTGAAATGATCAACCAAAGTGAAGCAGACTATATTCACTTTGATGTAATGGACGGTGTTTTTGTACCCAATATTTCATTTGGTATTCCGGTTATTGAACATGTAAACCGTATTGCAGAAAAGCCACTTGATGTTCATCTTATGATCGTGAATCCGGATCATTTTATTGAGCCTTTTGTAAAGGCAGGAGCGTCGATTGTTACAGTGCATTACGAAGCTTGTAAGCATCTGCACCGCACGGTTCAGCTTATTAAATCGTTTGGAGCGAAAGCCAGTGTTTGCTTGAATCCGCATACTCCGGTGGCTGTTCTGGAAGATATCATTCAGGACTTGGATATGGTGTTGCTGATGTCGGTCAATCCCGGCTTTGGAGGGCAGAAATTTATCGAAAATACCTACAAAAAGGTAAGACAGGTGAGAGAGCTGATTGATTCGGTAAACCCAGATTGTCTGATTGAAGTGGATGGCGGAGTAAACTTTGAAACCGGAGCGAAGTTGTTCGAGGCCGGCGCCAATGTTCTGGTAGCCGGAAGCTTTGTTTTTGGTGCAGAAAATCCGGCAGAGATAATTTCAGGACTGAAGCAACTTTGATTTTTGCTCCACCTGGACACATTCATCAATGTTTTTCTGAATAATGTATTTGGGCAGATCGCGTAACTGGCAATCTGCCGAACATTCTCCGCAATTGTGGGCGTGAATGCTGGCTGGATTAACGGGGCCTTTTTGAGCTTGAGCCTTGGGTTTCTTCTTTTTGATGCCCAGTTTCTTCGCCATTTTCAGCGCGGCAATGGTGACAGCCGATCCAATGATCATGTATGTAATAACTTCCTGTAGCATGGCTTAAACAATCATGTTTCCGACATTATACACTATAAACGCAGCAACCCATGCCAGGGTTGTAGTATAAATAACAGAAAATGCAGCCCATTTCCAGGAACCTGACTCATTTTTAATGGCGGCAACCACGCCGATGCACGGGAAATAGATCAGGATAAATATGAGGAAAGCAAGCGCAACGGGGCCCGTAAAGGTTTTTTCTCCTTTGTGTTTGCCGGTCATGTGCACTTCATCCTGAAGCTTTTTCTGAAGGCTTACGGTGGTTTCATCGCCTGATGTCTGGTACAAAACACCCATGGTACTTACCACTATTTCTTTCGCAGGAAGTCCGGCTAGCAGAGATATACTCATTTTCCAGTCGAATCCCAGCGGGCTCATTACCGGTTCTATAACTTTTCCAACCCGGCCGAGGTAAGAATTGATCAGCCTGTCGGTTTCCTGTTCCTGTTCAACCAGCACAATCTGTTCTTCTTTTGACGATTCACTCAGCTGGCCGTTTTGCTCGATGTGGCTGATTTTCTCAGCAAAAAGCGCAGTATTTTCTGATTCGCGCGGGAAGTATTCCAGTGCCCAAATAATGATGACTCCCAAAAGAATAATCGTTCCGATTTTTCGCAGGTAATGCTGGGTTTTGTCCCACATGTGATAAATTACATTGCGAAGTGTAGGCATCCGGTAGGTGGGGAGTTCCATTACAAACGGCGTCTCTTTGTTTTTGAAAACCGTTTTGTTGAGGATCTGGGCCGTTAAAAAGGCGAACACGATTCCCACTGCATAAATGCCAATCAGTATCAAAGCCTGGTATTTCGAGAAGAATGCTGAAATAACTAAAATATAGACAGGTAGACGAGCACTGCACGACATAAACGGAATGATCAGCATCGTTAAGATGCGGTCGCCCCGGTTACGCATCGAGCGGGTAGCCAAAATAGCCGGTACATTGCAGCCAAATCCCATGATCATTGGGATAAACGATCGTCCGTGCAGCCCGAAACGGTGCATAATATTGTCCATAATAAAGGCGGCGCGGGACATGTATCCCGATCCTTCAAGCAGTGAAATAAAGAAGAACAGAATGAGAATATTGGGCAAGAACACCAAAACGCTTCCGGTTCCGCTAATAATGCCGTCTACCAAGAGATCTTTCAGCATTCCGTCGGGGATAATATTGGATACAAAAGTGCCCAGTTTTGATATGCCCAAATCAATCCAGTCCATTGGGTAAGCGCCCACGGTAAAGGTTGTCCAGAACATCAGAAACAACAGGGCCGTAAAAATCGGAAATCCCAGGTAGCGATGTGTCAGTAAGCCGTCGATTTTCTCGGAGCGTGTTTTTTCTCCTTCAATCGGATTGCTGTAGGTTTCTTTCAGTGCCCCGGTAATAAAGCTGTACTTGGCATTGGTAATAACAGTTTCACTATCTTCGTTTTCAAGCAACTCGATTTTGGCTATTTCTTTGTCGGTAATCTCACGTATTTCCTTGTAATTCGCATAATCCGACAGTAATTCCAAAATTTGCTTGTCTTTCTCGAACAGTTTGATCGCAATAAAGCGGGAAGAGATCTTGTCGGTAATCGGTTTGGTTTCCTTTACCTTCAACCTGATCTTTTGAATGGATTTTTCCAGTTCCTTCCCGTAATTGATGTGTACGTGGCGTGAGGTCTTGTCTTTGCCCTCAAAAACATCAATTACCTTGTCTACAATGGCATCAATCCCTTTTCCTTTCGAGCTGACGGTTGGAATGATGGGAATTCCCACCAAACGAGCCAGGCGCTCCTGGTCAAGTTCCAGCTTGTTTTTCTCCATTTCATCAAACATGTTTAGCGCAATAATGGTGCGCAAATCCATGTCGATCAGTTGGGTAGTAAGGAAAAGACTCCTTTCGAGATTGGTGGAGTCCAGTACATTGATAACAATATCGGGTGTTTGTTCGTAGATAAACTTTCGAACAAAAATTTCCTCGGTTGAATAGGCCGTTAAGCTGTATGTTCCCGGAAGGTCATAAAAGTTAAAGGTATATCCTTTGGCTTTGAACGTTGCTTTGTGGATACCAACGGTAACACCGCTGTAGTTTCCTACCTTTTCTTTCGATCCGGAAATAAAATTGAAAAGCGTTGTTTTACCGCAGTTGGGATTGCCAACCAGCGCAATATTGATGGTACGGGTTCGCTCCGATTGATTGATCAACTCAATGTTGCGATCAATCGTACCTTCAAAGTTGTCTTGTGCCTCCAGGTTAAATTCCTGAAGGGAAACAACTTCTATCAGTTCCGCTTCCGATTTTCGGAGCGATACATTGTAATTCAATATCTTAAATTCAATCGGGCCATTGAAAGGGGAGTCCTTAATCACTCTGACCTCTTTCCCGCGGATAAATCCCATTTCAGAAATTCGTTTTCTGAAAGATCCATGGCCTAATATTTTGGTGATTATTACCGGTTCGTTATGTTTTACCTCACTCAGCTTCACTTTTCCCTCGCCTTCCTATTCTTGATTTAAATTAAATAAAAATAAGCGAACAAAGATATTCAATTTGTTATCATTTAAAATAAAATAACAATGTTCTTCACATAGTAAGTTCAAGTAGTTACTTTTGTTCAAGGAGAGACAGGATATGGAGGAAGACAAATTTTATCAAAACATTCAGAAAGCACTCGAGGATTTGCCTGAAAACTACAGTATTCTGGAGGAACGGATCGATATTGAGGTTCAGATGAAATACTTTGAATATGCAAAATCGAACCGGGAAAAAATGGATGCCAAGGGATGTTTTGAACACAGGGAAGAGCTTTTCGAGGAAAATACAGGGGAGGACCGTAAAAAGGAAATACTCACTTCGATTGCCGTTTACGATGACGTGAAAGCTTATCGTACACTCGAAAAATTTGTGGCAGAATCGGAGGGTGAAGTAAAACAATGGGCGATACTGGCTTTACAGGAAAGTAGAATGTTGTTGCAAAGTTCGTTGCTCGACGAACAACAGTTTTTTATTTCAACCGGTCTGGGGGGAAAAGGAAAGAAGCTAAGGTACTTTGTGGTTTTCTTGAACCGTAATACAGAAGAACTACTTTCTTCAACACAACAGAAGCTGTTAAAAGACGAGCTCGCTTTTGAGTTGAACAAGCACGAAGGCATTTTTGAGTCGATGGACTTTATGGAAGGTTTTTCATCGGGCTTGGTGATGCTTCCCTTAACGGTAGAAATCCGGTCGGTATTTCAGAATGTGATTGAAGAGTGCAATCAATATGGTGGATTTTTACAGGAAGATATGATCATTACCAACGTGAAAGTGTTGTCGCGGGGAGAAATTATTCAATTATTACATCAAAAAAAGAACGAAAACAAAGATGAATTGGAAGAAAAATAAAATTAATGTGGCCATTCAGGTGTTGCCTGAAGCAGAAGGAAAAATTAAATATTCGCTGGTTGATGAAGCCATCAAAGCTATTGCCGATTCCGGTATGAAGTACCAGGTTTGCCCGTTTGAAACAGTGGTGGAGTGTGATTATGAGCAGCTTCCGGTTTTGCTGGAAACCGTTCACCAGGCTTGCGCCAATGCAGGAACCGAGAAGATGTTGACCAATTTGAAAGTGCAGGTAAACTTCTCGAACGATGTTGCCATTGAAGATAAAATGGAAAAATACATTTAATTTTTCCTGAGAGTTTCGATTTTTACAAATTAGTTATATATTTGCACCGCTTTTAAGGCAAAACGCCAACGGCCCCGTAGCTTAATGGATAGAGCATCTGACTACGGATCAGAAGGTTGGGGGTTCGAGTCTCTCCGGGGTCACCTTCTAAAAAAGAGCTGAAGTTTTCTTCAGCTCTTTTTATTACTCGTTTTTGGATGGAATATTCTCGGATCAATTCAAAATTTATGCGTAAAATTTGTTTCCCTCAGAAATTTCATTCGGCCCTAAAATGTTTATAAGTGTTATTTTGTGTTAAGGGATAGACTATCAGCTTATTACTCGATCTCTTCTTTTTTTGTATTTAAACCTTTTTTAATAATTAGGATTACTAAACAGGTTTGGAATGATATTTTTATATTTTAGCGATGACTAACTATTTAACTAACAACATTGGACGAGAAGTTTATTTTGCAAGGCCTCAACGCAAAAAATAAGATTGTTTTCGATTTTGTTTTTCATTATTATTATTCAGGACTGTGTGCATATGTTGAGAGAATTGTAAATGACATAAATATCTCTGAAGATATTGTTCAGGACTTCTTTATAACTCTTTGGATAAAACATGATCAACTCCAAATTTCTACTTCTCTTAAAAATTATCTGTTTACTTCAGTAAGAAACCGTTCTCTTGATTATTTGAAAAGCCAGAAGAATAAAACACTGCATTTAAACTCAGCAATTGATACGAAAAATTATACTGAAAATCTTTCCACTTTTTGGTTTGCAGAATCAGAACTGGAAGCACTGTTCGAAAAAAGTCTTGAAAAATTACCTCCCCGTTGCCGTGAAATTTTTGTGCTTAGTCGAATTGATGGAGTAAAAAATCAGCAAATAGCTGAAAAATTAGGTATTTCAAAGCGGACAGTTGAATTGCAAATTAGCAATGCATTAAAACTTTTGCGTAAAGATTTGTCCCCGTACCTGCCCATGTCTCTGCTTTATGTTTTTCTGAAGTAAAAAAAATCAAAAGTATATATGTGTTTGTAGATAGTTAATCGTCTTTCTAGTGTAAAGAGAAAAGATTGCACTTGCAAAGAACAGATAAATGAAAATCCAAGAAATTGAGGACTTACTACCTCGCTATTTTAAAAACGATTTAAATAAAGAAGAAAGGCAAAAGGTGGAGGAATGGAGAGATGCTTCAGATGAGAATGGGCAACTTTTTAACGATACCTTTAATGTTTGGGAAGGAATGGAGCATCTTCAACGTATGAAGAAGTATAATTCTGAAAAAGCGTTGGTGACTATTAATCGAAAAATTGAAACTATTAAATCGCCAAACCTTTTTACTCTTCTTCAGAAAGTAGCTGCTGTATTAATACTCCCCCTAATTATTACAACACTTTATTTTGCTACAAAGTCCCCTGCACATCAAATGCCCGAAACCGAATGGTATACTGTAAAAACTCCTCCAGGAAGCCGTTCTGAATTTTTGTTGCCCGATGGCACAAAGGTTTACATGAATTCCAAAACAAGTTTAAGTTATCCTGTGGCTTTTAATAAGGCCACACGCGACGTTAAATTGACTGGTGAAGCGTATTTCGAAGTGGCTGAAAATAAAGTACAACCATTTATCGTGAATACAGGGAAGATAAACATAGAAGTGACTGGCACCGAATTTAAAGTATCCAATTACCCGGAGGAGCTTTTAACCGAAATAGTCTTGGCATCAGGAAGTATCAACTTATTTCAGGGAGTATATTCAAATGAAAAAGAGATTATTCATTCCATGTTACCGGGAGAAAAAGCAAGTTTTTGGAGTAATGAAAACAAACTCTATCTGGATAATGTGGATGTAGAGAAATACATATCATGGAAGGAGGGAATTCTTATGTTCCGTGATGATTCGATGAAGGAAGTTGTAAGGCGTTTAAATCGATGGTTTAACATTGATATTAAGTTAATTGGCAATGACCTGGATGATTACGTATATACGGCAACATTTGAAGATGAATCATTAACCCAGATATTGGATTTGTTAAAGATGTCTGCTCCAATCGAGTATTCAATTAAACCAAGAAAAAAGAATGACGATAAGACATTTCAGAAGATGGAAATCGAGATAAGAAGAAAATAGATTAAAACAAAAGGGAGGCATTGGCCTGCCTCCCTTTTACTCTTGCCTTTCTCTTTTTAGCCGAAAGAAAAAGGATAAACTAAATATTAGTATTAATTCAAAAGCAAAGTAAACTTATGAAAAAAAATTGTTATGACAACTGGCTTAAGCTCAAAAAGCTCTGGGCCACAAAAACATTTATCCGAATGAGGTTAACATTTTATGCATTGCTACTTGCAACAGTACATAGCTTAGCTTTAGATGGGTATGCTCAGGCGACAAAACTAAGCCTGAACCTGAGTAATGCCACGGTTAAACAGGTTTTATCCGAGATTGAAGATGGATCTGAGTTCTATTTTTTGTATAACAGTAAAATTGTAGATGCAGAGCGGAAAGTAAGTGTAAGTTTCAAAGATAAAAAAATTGATCAGGCGCTTGATTTACTGTTCGAAGGTACCTCGGTTGAGTACAATATTGTTGATCGACAAATTGTTCTATCAGTGAAAGAGGAAGTAATAAACAGCTTATTGGCCACTCAGCAAAAATCAGTAAAAGGGACTGTTTTTGATAATTCTAAACAACCACTACCAGGAGTTACCATTGTGGTAAAAGGTACAACACAGGGAACAACTACCAATAATGATGGAAGCTACACTATCTCCGGGGTAACAAACGGGGCTATTCTTGTTTATTCTTTTATTGGGATGAAAACACAGGAGATAGAAGTCAACAACCAAACGGTTATCGATGTTAGTATGACGCCTGAGGCTATTGGTATTGATGAGGTGGTCGCCATCGGTTACGGTACCATGAAAAAAAGCGACATTACCGGGTCTGTTTCTTCTGTAAATATGGAGAGTCTTAAGAATCAGCCAGTAAGAGGCCTTTCCGATATGTTGTCTGGTAGGGTGGCAGGTATGAATCTTTCCAGGACTTCAGGTGATATAGGCTCTCCTACCAAAATACGTATCAGGGGAGCAAATTCTATAATAGGAGATAATAGTCCGCTCACTGTTGTCGATGGAGTTATCGGAGCACCTATTGGCCCGATACAGGACGTTGAATCGATAGAAGTATTAAAAGACGCATCGGCAACTGCAATTTATGGTGAAAGAGCTTCTAATGGTGTTATTTTAGTAACAACGAAACATGCTACTTCAGCAGAACCAACAATCCGGGTATCATTAAATACCGGTTTCAGCTATAGGAATACGGATTATCCAGATAAAATGAATGCAGCTGAGTATGCTGAGTATATTAATGATTTTAAACAGTCACAAATTTTCTCTGCAGCAGAAATAGAAGAGTTCAGAAACATCGGTGGTACCAATTGGCTTGATGCCATTACACAAACCGGAGTGAGAAGCGATCATCAGATTTCCTATTCACAAAAGCTGGATAAAATTAGTGTTTATATGTCAGGTCGTTATGATGACGAAAAGGGAACAATGATCAATACAAAAAGTGGCGGGAATTACGCTTTAAGGTCAAAAATTGGATTCCAGCCTTCGAAACGCCTAAGTATGGACCTGGATATTACGGCATCTAAATCGAAAACAAAGAACGGTGGATTATCCACCGGAACAAGTAAACATCATCCGTTCTTCCAGGCTTTGAACTGGTCTCCAACAGAACCTATTTGGCTCGATGAAGAAAATGGTGTTTATAATAATACAGACCACTACGGAGCATTACTCGATAGTCCGTATATGTATGCCATGGAACAGGACAATTTTAGGGAGGACCATAGTGTGAGCTCTATTCTTAATGCAAACTATAAGATTACTGATTACCTGACTTATAATGTTACCGGATTTGCGGCCAAATCAGGTACCGCAACAGGAAGTTATCAAAATGCATGGCTGGAGCCAAATGATCCTTATGCGACAAGAGGGCAAAGCGAAAATTTTAGTTGGAGACTTATCAATAAAATAGACTTTAATAAAACGTTTGCTGAGGCTCACAATGTAATGGTTACCGGAGTTTATGAAGCAGAAGGTCTGGAAATCTGGAAGCTTTACGGTACCGGGAAAAAAATGCCTTTGCCTGACCTTGCTTCTTTCTACACTATAGGAATGAGTTCTGAACAAAGTGTTTCATCTGGGTATGATAAGGTTTCCCGTATAGCTTATATGGGACGTTTAAACTATAACTACAAATCGAGGTATTATTTTACAGCATCTTATCGTGTTGATGGTAAAAGCGGACCGGAGAACCGGGTTGAAGAAAATAAATTCGGAGCATTCCCTTCGTTTGCTACCAGCTGGCGTTTGTCGGAAGAACCGTTTATGAAAGACAACGGAATATTTGATAACCTTAAGATTCGTGCAGGGTGGGGGCAAACCGGTAATCCTTGTGACTTCGTTTATACAGTTATGAGATCAAATAATTATGATTACGGTATTGGATCTGATATTTTAGGTTATATTCCTGGAACACCGGCAAACCCAAATCTGAAATGGGAAACAACTACTCAAATCGACCTTGGTCTGGATATAACTACATTGAATGGGAAACTGTCTGTATCATTTGATTACTTCGATAAATTGACAAAAGACCTGTTAACTTTACTGGAATTACCTGTTTACTATGGTTATGCAACCGAAGGAGCTTATCTTCAGAATCTGGGAGAGGTAAGCAACAAAGGTTTTGAGTTTACCGTTGACTACAAACCTGTTCAAACACGTAATTTACTATGGGATGTCAACTTTAATATCTCAACTGTTAAAAACAAAGTGCTTGACTTAGGGGAACAGGCTGCATTCATGTCAGGAACAAATGGAAACGGAATGCTGTCTGAAAATACCTATAGAGTTCAGGAAGATCTTCCTTTGGGAACTATCTGGGGGTACAAATGGCTAGGAATATGGCAAGAATCAGAAGCAGATCAGGCAGCTGCATATGGTAATGTCCCTGGTGATTACAGATACGAAGATTTGAATAATGACGGAGCCTATAATTTACAGGATGACGGGCAAGCCATTGGCGATGCGAACCCCGATTTTGTATGGGCTTTAAATAACACTGTTTCTTATAAAAACTTCGATTTCTCGTTGTTGCTCCAGGGGATGCACGGACAAGATGTATTTAATCTCGCGCGCGCTGCTATGTCAACTGTTCATTCCGATGCACGTACTATTATGCTAAAAGCACCTGCAACCGATTACTGGACTACAACAAATACTGATGCTGAATACAAGAATATCCACAGTACTTCCGATGCAAAACGTTTGAATTCATCGCAATGGATTGAAGATGGTAGTTGGGTAAAAGTGAAACATGTGGGACTTACCTACAACGTTCCCAGGAACTGGGTAAAATTCGGAACGCTTGCACTTACTGTTAGTGCACAGGACTTGCTAACTTTTACGAAATATAAAGGACTGGATCCTGAAGTATCAGCTTCCGGTACCAATGACTTATGGGGTGGATGCGATTTTGGTACTCAACCATTACCTACAACTGTTACGTTCGGAGTTTCACTGGAATTTTAATTTAATTAACTTAATTTATTAAAAGATGAAAAAGATTTTAATCATACTTATAATAAGCAGCATATTTGTTTCATGCTCCGAGGAATTTTTGAATATTGCTCCCAAAGGTGATGTTTATCCTGAAACGTTTTACGCCACAGAAAGTGATCTGGAGATGGCTGTAACAGGAGTGTATAGAGTATTTCAAGAATTATATTTTTTTGGAAACGCTCTTGCCTATACCACAGCAGGACGGGATAAAACCTCGAAGTTTAACAATTTTGTCGAAGTTGATGTATTTAATGCAGAAGGTGACAATGGTGAAATGCTCCGATTTTGGGCATATGCTTATCAGGCAATAAATGCATGCAATACAATTATTAATAATTATGAAGGTGCTGATGCTTCTGAAGCAGCAAAGAAAAAAGCAGCAGGTCAGGCACACTTTCTTCGGGGATATGTTTACTTTCAGTTAGTTAGGATGTATAACGAAATACCATTTTATCTTAGCGAAGAGGAGGTGTCAAACGATATGCCTCTTACTGGCCCTCAGGTAGTATATGACTTGATTATTGATGATTTGAAGATTGCAGAAGATTATCTCCCAACAAATTGGAACGATGACACCAAAAGAGCAGGTGTTGCTGTTACTAGTGGAGCAGCAAAATCATTACTGGCTTATGTCTATCTTTCAATGGCAGGATACCCTTTAAACGACGAATCGAAGTACGCTCTTGCAGCTTCAAAAGCTAAAGAAGTTATTGACAATTCCGGCACGTGGGGATATAAGCTGATGGAGAATATTGCTGATTTGTATTCAAAGGAATTCAATTATGAAAACAGGGCATGTGAAGAGGTAGTTTTAGCTTTTCATAATGATAATGAATGGGGATGCCCAAAATGTGGAACCCCGGGAGAATATGGTGGTTGGGAAGTTTATATGGCAGATATCAATTTTTTCGAGACGTATCCTGAAGGACCGAGGAAAGATGCGATCTTTATGTGGGAGTTCCCAATGCCGAACGGAACCTCAAAACATTATACGGAACTTAGTTCTAAACATCCATGGTACAAACAATACTGGGATGGTAAAATTAACTGGGATAAACCATGGGAAGGATTCGATTGGAAAAGCAGTCGTCCGCAGGTTGCCCTTACTCATTCCAATAACCTTCTGGTTTATGCTGAAGCCAAAGCAATGTCATCTTCGCCTGATGCATCTGCATACAAAGCTATTAACGATGTTAGAAATAGGGCTGGTCTCCCTGATCTTACTGAAGGTTTATCTCAAATAGCTTTTAGAGATTCAGTTGTTCAGGAAAGAGCATGGGAATTTCCCGGTGGTTATTTCTGTACCGATCCATGGTACGATTTAGTACGTCTTGAAAGGGTTGAAGCATCTGTAACGGAGCGCAATCCGATTGAGAATCAAATTGTAAATCAACCGACTAAAGAGCATTATTTTGCTCCTTATCCGTCTGTAGATGGCGTAAAGAATCCAAATCTAGCTAATTAAATATAGGTAGTTTAGTTAAAAATAAAGACCAGGGTTTTGTCACCAGTTTAATGGCTGGTGATTCATTCCTGGTTTTTTACCTCTTAAATGTCATGAGCAATGATATTCTAGCGAAGGATGGATTTGTTCATCTTGGTTTTGTATTGCTTTTCCTTTTGGGAGATAAGCTTTTTGATGCAATTATGTAATGTTCATTTGATAGTCATTTTAATGTCCAAACCAACTAATTAGTCATTCTCTGTAAAAGATTGGAGAATCAGATTTGTCCAGATCAGGTTTTTGATACAGTCTGGCAGAAAACATAATAAAACAAAATTCTTATGAGTAAGCATGTGATTTTTCTTCCAATAATTTTACTTGCTATGATGGCTTGCAGCAAACAAAATAGCCATCTTTCTATGTTCACAAGCCATGTAAATCCCTTCATTGGAACCGATGCGCACGGGCACACTTATCCGGGAGCACTTGTTCCTTTCGGGATGGTACAGTTGAGCCCCGACACTGATACTGAGGACTGGGATTGGTGTTCAGGTTATCATGCTTCTGACAATTCAATCATGGGATTCTCTCATCTTCACGTAAGTGGAACCGGTATAGGTGATATGGGAGATATTTTATTTGCACCTGTAACCGGTGATGTAAAGTTTATTCCCGGACCAGAGGATGCTCCAAGTGAAGGTTACAGGTCAGGATTTTCCAAAGACACCGAAATTTCACAACCTGGATATTATTCTGTTGAACTTGAGGATTATGGTATCAAAGCCGAGTTAACTGCTTCAAAAAGAGTTGGATTTCATAAGTATACTTTTCAGGAGAATAAGAACGGAAAGATTATTATCGATCTAGACCACGGGATACAAGATAGTACGGTTCAAAGCTATCTGAAGATAATTGACAGCAATACTGTTGCGGGATACCGGAATTCAACCGGATTTGTGAAAAATCAACATGTATTTTTTTATGCGCAGTTTTCCAAGCCATTCGAAAGCTTTGTAAGCTATGTTGATGGCGAAACAGGAGCGAATAAAAAAGTAGAAGGTCAGGCTTGCAAGGTGGCACTGGTGTTTGGTGAAAACGACGAAATTAAAGTAAAAGTAGGAATATCAACAGCAAGTGAAGAAGGAGCTGCAAAAAACATCAAAGCGGAAATACCGGGCTGGGATTTTGAAGAAGTTGCTCGTGCAGCAAATAATTCGTGGGAAACAGAGCTGGCTAAAGTGGAAATAGACTGTGATGATATTGATAAAAAAACGACATTTTATACCGCACTTTACCACAACATGGTTTCACCCAATCTGATTTCTGATGTTGACGGACATCACAGAGGCTGGGATGGTGAAGTTCATAAAAGCGATCGTGATTTTTACACAAACTACTCTTTGTGGGATACTTACCGCGGAACTCATCCTCTTCATATTCTTCTTAACCCTGACAAAAACAATGAGTTTATCAATTCGATGCTTCAGCGTTACAACGAAATAGGCGAGCTGCCAATTAACGAGTACGGAATAAACGAAACCTTCTGTATGATTGGTAACCATTCAATTCCTGTGATTGTAGATGCTTATCTAAAAGGAGTTGGCAATTTTGACGCGGAGCTGGCTTACGAGGCAATAAAGCACAGTTCAACCAGTAGCGATTATAATTTTAAAACCGACTGGGAAAAGTATATGAGGTACGGTTACCTCCCTGCCGATTCAATAGAAGAAGAATCGGTTTCACGTACGCTGGAATTGTGTTATAACGACTGGTGTGTTGCCCTGATGGCGAAGAAAATGGGGAAAACAGAAGATTACGAGTACTTCTCGAAACGTGCCGGATTTTATAAAAACCTGTTCGATAAAAATACATCTTTTATGCGTGGACGAAATTCAGATGGTTCGTGGGATACTCCTTTCGATCCGTTTAAAATTTCGCATGCCGGAACAGGTGGCGGAAACTACACCGAAGGAAATGCATGGCATTATACCTGGCATGTTCAGCACGATGTGGAAGGATTGATTGATTTGCTAGGCGGCCCTGAAAAATTTACAAGCAAACTGGATTCATTGTTCATCTTAGAACCTAAAGTTTACGGCGACGGGCTTACTGTTGATGTAACAGGTTTAATAGGTCAGTATGTGCATGGTAACGAGCCTTGTCACCATGTTCCATATTTGTATGCCTACGCCGGTCAACCGTGGAGAACCCAGGAAATTATAACGGAAGTAAAAAATACCCTTTACAAAAATACACGCGACGGATTATGTGGTAATGATGACTGCGGACAAATGAGCGCCTGGTATATTTTTGGCACCTTGGGATTTTATCCTTTATGTCCCGGATCTGATTCGTATGTAATTGGAACACCTTCATTCAGCTATACAAAATTAAAACTTCCCAATGGCAACGATTTTATTGTAAAAGCAAATAACCTTACTGATGATAACTATTACATCCAGTCAACAAAGCTTAATGGCAAAAAATATACAAAATCAGTAATTAGTTACGATGATGTAAAAAACGGGGGAGTACTGGAATTTACAATGGGGCCTGAACCTAAGAAAGATTAAGAATGGTAATTATTTAATTTCTGGAACAGAAACAGTAAGAATTAGGAATTATGAAGAACCAACTAAACCTAATAATTGCCTTAATTATTTTTGTTTTTGCCGGCTGTAATTCAACTAGAAAGATCGGTGAAACAATAAAATCTCGCGGGTCTGGAATAGATGCATCTTTAGCTCCCCCTGAAATAATTTTCAATCCTGAAAATCCAAAGTATAAAGATGAAAACAGGCGATGGCAGGGGATACCCAGTATTGAAATCACCGAAAATGGAACCTTGTGGATAGTGTTCTACAGCGGGGGAACTCGGGAAAGCAATGAGAATTACGTTATTGTTGTCAGGAGCAATGATAAAGGCAAAACATGGTCTGATATTCAAATGGTAATTGAACATCCTGACAGTGTCAGAACCTTTGATCCCTGTATATGGAAAGATCCGCAAAACAACCTTTGGATTACCTGGGTGCAAAGCTACGGGCTTTATGATGGAAGGTGTGGGGTATGGGCTATAAAAACAGCTAATCCTGACGATAAATTACCTACTTGGACAAAGCCGGAAAGAATTGCCAACGGTATTATGATGAACAAACCAACCTTTCTTTCTACAGGAGAATGGTTACTATCTTGTGCAATATGGAAAGATGAAAAGCCGGATATTATTCAGGATGTGTCCTACGAAAACGAAAAGTCCTCAAATGTGTATAGTTCAATCGACAATGGCTTAACCTTTAAACTGAAAGGTGGGGCCGATGTTCCCGACAGGCATTACGACGAACACAAAGTAATTGAAAAAAAGGATGGCTCTTTATGGATGCTTGTACGCACACATTACGGAATTGGAGAAAGCTATTCGCATGACGGTGGTAAAAACTGGACTCCGGGAGAACCAACCGCTTTGGGCGGTCCCTGTTCAAGGTTTCATATTTCCCGATTGGCATCAGGCAACCTGCTTCTTGTTAATCATTACCAAAACACGGGAAGAAATAGACTGGCTGCGATGATATCAAAAGATGATGGAAAATCCTGGGAAGGGCATTTGATGATTGATGAAAGAAATGCAGTGTCATACCCAAATGCAACACAAGATGCTGACGGAACAATTTGTATCGTTTACGACAGGGAGAGAAACGGAGATGGAGCCAAAGAGATATTAATGGCGACAGTAACTGAAGAGGATATTCTGGCCGGAAAGTGTATTTCGAAAATTGGAAAACTTAAAACAATTGTGAATAAAGCTGGGAAAAACAATCAAAATTAACAGGAAAAAAAAGCATAACATTATGAATAACAAACTAAAAATATTTCTATTCGGATTATCAATTGTATTTGGAACTCTCGCTGGCAGGGCGCAAAGTCCTGCTGTGCAACTGAACGGGAATAGTTTATCGATTAAACAAAGAATAAATGGTCAATCGCTTTATACCTCCATTGTTTTTCTGAACGATGATCAGGTGAAAATAAATACAAGTAGCGAAAAGCCTGGCAAAAAGAAGACGCAATTACCGGCTGTAGGAATTGAAACTTTCGAAAACGGAAAGGAAGCAATTCTAAAGTCAAATCAGGTGAAAGTTGTTTTTGATAAAACCAGTCAGTTTTTATCAATAATCAGGTTACCCAATGAAGTGTTGTGGAAAGGGTACACCGAATTGATCTCACATCCGGAAACTGAAAAACAGGTAATCCAATTGGTTGCAGTTGAATGTGCAGATGAACATTATCTGGGTTTGGGCGAACGATTGAATGGCTACGATCAGAAAGGGAAACTCGTAAAAATGGATTTATACGATGCCTGGTCACACACCGATGAAAAAGCCTATAAATCGATTCCGTTTTACATGTCGTCGCGTAATTATGGAATTCTTGTTAATTCTCCGGAACAGCTTCTGTTTGATATGGGAGCTGAAAAACAGGACATCACAAAAGTTACGATGCGCAGCCCAGAAATTGAGTGGTTTTTGTTTGCCAACAATTCTCCTTTGGAAGTAATGGAACAGTACACCGATATTACCGGGAAAAATCCCTTAATTCCATATTGGAGTTTAGAACCCTGGTATTCGCGGCGCAGGTGGAATGACACGGAAACAGCGAAAAAAGATATCGACCAGTTGGATCAACATGGAATTCATTTTGGTGTTGTTTTGTGGGAAAGCCTTCTTCATGAAATCAGAACAGAACCGGATCAGGTTCCTACGCCTTTCGAGTTAATTGATTACTGGCATAGCCGGGATAAAAAAGTAGTATTCTGGGATCTTACAGGTCAGGTACAAGACACACCTGAAAACCTGAAAAAGTACCGTTACGACAAAGCTCCGGTAAAAAATTACTTTTTGCGCGACAAAAACGACAGGATATTGGAATTCAGTTCATCGGGCGAAACTGTTAATCCTGATTCGGGCGAAACATCGTATATGTACATTGATTCCAGTAATCCGCATGCCATGGCGTGGTGGATGGAAAACATTTACGGGCCAAAGTTAAGAGATGACAACGGAAAATCAGGGCCCAACGGATACAATCTGGATGGTGTGAAAATCGACTTCTGTGAGCTTATTTCAAAAGGATTGGAGGATTATATCACTTACAAACCAACGCCCGGAATTGAAAATGTACACTCGGTTTTATATGCCGAACAGGTTTATAAAAGAATACAAGAGATAAAACCTGAAGGCGGAATTACCTGGACTCGCGGCGGAGGGCTGGGAATCCAGCGTGGCGGGATTTTCTGGAATGGCGATCGTTTGCGTAATTTCTCGCAATTAAAAGGAACTGTTTTGGGGTTAATGTCTGCTTCTATTTCTGGTTTGGGTTATGCCGGACACGACTTGGGAGGATATATTAAAGCCGACGATCCCGAGGCTGAAGAAAACTACATCAGAGGAGCTCAGTTCGCCACTTTTTCCCCATTTTTTCACGATCATGGAACAGCACAGGCACCGCGCGAGCAAAATAAGTACGGACGCGATAATTACGGATTTTATACGCGGGTTCGTTACAACCTGATCCCTTATTTGTCTGATTTGGTAGTCGAAGCCAACCGCCGGGGCTGGCCAATGATGCGCCCCATGTTTTATTACCACCCAAACGATCAAAAAACCTGGAAGATTGACGATCAGTATTATTTAGGAAACGACTTACTGGTAGCTCCTGTTTTGGCAAAAGGTACTAGCCGAATTGTTTACCTGCCCGATGGGGAATGGATTGATTTCTGGACGCATGAAAGATATTCAGGAAATCAGTCAATTTTAGTCAATAAAGAGTTGAATAAGATACCTGTATTTGTAAAGAAAAACTCTGTTCTTGATCTTAATTTGAATAAAAACCTGGAAATAGGTGGACACTTCAAACATATGGATAAGCACAACCTGTTAACTACTTATAAGTTATTCAGTCTGGAAGCTGGTTCAAAAATGTTGTCAGAACATAAAGGGAAAAATCCAGTATTGCGAATTGAACATTCAGAGAATATAACGAACCTCTATTTTGAAAATATAGAAGAAGATTTTGCCTTGATTATCCCACAAACTTTGCCTTCGCAAATCGTAATAAACGGTGTTGAAGTTAAAGCATCGGGTGATGCTTTTGAAAATACCAATCAAGGGTGGAAGTTTGATAATTTAACTTCTGAATTAAAGATAAAAGTAAAGGTAGTCCCCAATGTTACTACTTATAAAATTGAATTGGCCGGATTAGCTTCCAACGAAATCCAATATGTGCAAGGAGCGCCTGTTGCTGAAATAGATGTGCCTGCAACCCCTGTTGTTACGAAGATTGAGGACTGGAACGGATCGGTTGACCTTGAATTTGCAAAAGACGATCGCCTGGGAGAAAGATACGTAATTGGTTATGGCTTGAATAACAGTGAGACTGCCGATAACCGTGCTTATCTGAATTATGGAAACAAAATCACCATCGAAGGCTTGGAGAACGGTAAACGTTATTTCTTCCGTATTTGGGCTGAAAACCAGTTTCACCGTAGCCTGGAAACCGACTGGTGGCTGGCACACCCAACTGATGAAAAAAGGCCGGTTCATACATACAATGGTAAACTCCTGTTTATAAAAGGAAATCATTGTACGAGCAAAACAACCAATGATGAAGGCATAAAAACCTACACGTTTACAGTTACTTCCGACAAAGTATCAAGAGTACAATTGTGGATAAAAAGGAATCAGCACCTGATTCATAACGATTACGATAAATGGTACAAAGCAGAGGTTTTGGAACTGCAAAAAGATGATACAATTACAGTTAAAGTAGCTGCAGACCACTCATTGAGAGAGTTGTTTATTGCTCCGGTTGGCGAAGATCCTTTTTATAAAGATTAGTCTTAGAAGTTTCCTTCCTGCGAGCTTTTATGCTTGCAGGAAGGCATTAATACTTTCAATTAGAAAATGAATGAAAGTTCAGTAAGATAATACTTGTTTAAATATTGATAAATGAAGTATAGTTTGTATTGCTTTTTGTTGATTGTGTCTTATGCTTTATCGGCTGGTTGTCAGTTTAAAACTCAAAGTGTGTCGGTTGAGAATCCTATTGAAACAGGTGTTTATTCAATGAATCCGCTATCTCCTGATTTGTCAAACAGTCTTCAGTACCGGTGGCAGCAGAAAAAGGTTATTAAGGAAACAGTTGTTGACCGCATGGAGAACCTCGATAACTGGCGGGGGAGGGTATTTATTCCCGGTGAAGAACTTCAGTTTAAAGAGGGGGCTTTTATCGATTTCAATCTTTCAGATGAGCAGGTTTATGAAGGAGAGTATTCCTTGAAACTCAAATCGCCGACAAAGACACAAACTCCAATGCAAACAGAGCAACGAATGTGGGACTGGATGTTTGTTTCCCGCGAATTTGAAAACGGGGATTTCTCGGAATACACAAGGATAACGGCAAAAGTTTATCCTGACTGCCCCGGCCATCAAAAAATTCATTTGTTCATGATTTTGCAAAACGACAATAATGTGCCGGATAAATATCTTCGAGAAGGACTTCATACCGTAATGCTTGAAAACAGGCAATGGAATGATGTGGTTTTCGAAGTGCCGCACCTGTCAAGAGACCAGGTAAAAAGTATTTCGTTTGTTTACCGTCAGCAGGGAAACGCCATCGATGCTTCTGATACTGTTGTATTTTATATCGACAAGTTAGCATGGCAACGTACAGAAACAGAGCATTACGAAGGTTGGAATACGAATAATGATATTTCATTTTCTCATTCGGGGTATAATTCTTCCGCTTCAAAAACGGCAATTACTTCTGCATTGCAAGGAGAAACATTTCAGGTGCTAACTCATCCTGAAGGGAAATTGGTGTTGGAAAAAGGCATTGAAGAAGTAAATAGTGCGATTGGGAATTTTACCCAACTGGATTTTTCAGAAGTAAAGAAGGAAGGAACCTATAAATTGGCATATGGAAATGTGGTAACCAGGCCCTTTCCTATAAAAGACGATGTTTGGATGAATACTCTGTTGAAAACCATAAATCTGTATTACTGCTTACGTTGCGGATATGAGGTTCAGGGAGTTCATGGGGTTTGTCATTCCGATTGGTACACAATATCCGGGCAGGATACGGTAATCTTAAATGGTGGCTGGCACGATGCAGGCGATCTGTCTCAAAATTATGCAAGTACTTCAGAAACCACCGGAACATTGTTTCGCCTGGCGCGAAAATTTGAAGATGAGAATCCTGAATTGAGTAAAAGACTTTTGGAAGAAGCTTTGTGGGGCCTAAAGTGGATGCACAGAAACCGGTTCAAGGATGGAACTAAAATGAACTGGACCGTAATAGATCACTGGTCAGACGGAATTATTGGAAATGGAGATGATAAACTGGCCGATACCGGTTTTAGAGTAGATCATAATTGTTATGCGATTGTTGCCGAAGTGGAAGCAATGAAAGCATTAATTAAGCATAATCCGGAATTGGCAAAAATCTGTTTGGAACATGCTAAAGAAGATTGGGAAGTAAATGAAAAAGAAGATACCCCATCAGGAGTTGCTTCATTGGCAAGAAAGCTTTGGGCTGGGTGTGCTTTATTTGAAGTAACAAAAGATGAGAAAGTAAAACAGGCCATAGTTGTTTATGCCGATGAATTAATGCGATGCCAGCAAAAAGAACTGAAAGATTGGAGGATACCTTTGAGGGGCTTTTTTTATACCCGCAGCCACAGCGATGAAATTTTTGTACAAGGTCATGTAGTTAGCGTTTTGTCTCCGATACTTGGATTGGTTCAGTTGTGTAAACTTTTCCCCAATCACGAGAGATACCCGGAATGGTTTTCTTCGGTAAAACTGTATGCGGAGTATTTAAAAACTATGGCAGATTTAACGGCTCCTTACAATATGATTCCGGCCAGTGTTTATAAACTTGGAACCAACGACAATAACCAAATTTTACAAGGTATTTCATTGGATAATGAGCACTACCTCAGAATGTTTCCTGTTTGGGGATCAAGCCGGGGGAATTCTCCGGTTGTTTTATCGCATGCAATTAGTCTGGCTCAGGCCAATCAGTTGTTAAAAGAGGAGGAAATAGAGAAAGTATGTCAGGCACAATTGGAGTGGAACGTTGGGAAAAATCCTTTTAACCAAAGTCTTATGTATGGCGAAGGATATGATTACTCTCCCCAGTTTTCTGCACACTGTGGCGATATTGTAGGAGGACTTCCGGTTGGTATTCAATCTAACGGAGATAACGATTTGCCCTATTGGCAACCGGCTGTACTTTATAACTATAAAGAGTTATGGATTCATGTTTCGAACAGGTGGTTGTATTTACTTGAGAGTATGTATTATTAGTATTATAACAGTCAGGCAGAACTTATGAAGAAGAACATTCGGTATTTGGGTATTGGAATTTTGGCCATTGTATTTCTTATTGTTTTAGCTGTTGTTTTTGTTTTAAACAGGAACAAAACCGTATCTATTACTCCAAATCCGGGTGAAAGCTTGTTTGTTGAATCTTTCCCCGACAGAAGTTTCCACGAAGAGGTGGATGCGTCAACAGGCGCAACTTTGTTATGGAACGAGCAAAAATACTTTCAAAATATCCAGGTATCTGAAGAAGAAAAGCTCGCGATAATTTATCCTTTTCAAAACGCTGTTTTCCCGGCTGATTTTTCTCCGGCTTCGTTTATTTGGAAATCGGTTCAGCAGGAAGAATCTAAATGGAGTATATCGTTTAATGTGGCCGATTTCAACTTCAAAACAAGTATAACCGGAACAAGCTTTAAACCCGATGTTGATTTGTGGGAAAAGCTAAAAGAGGAGTCGGATAATAAGGCGATTAGTTTTGTGCTGCAAAACAAGAATATGGAACGAAAAATTGTTTTTCGTTTCTCAAAAGATTCTGTTGATGCCCCCATTTTTTACAGAGCTACACCCTTGCCTTTTTCTTATGCAAATAAATACCGGGACCGGTTAAAATGGTATCTCGGCGATGTGTCGAAAAACAAAAAACGCATTATGCTGGAAAATATGCCGGTATGTGCCAACTGCCACAGTTTTTCAACAGATGGGAAGACTTTCGCAATGGATGTTGATTATGGAAATGATAAGGGAAATTATGCGGTTTCCAATGTTGAGCGGGAATCAAAAATTGGCCTTGAAAATATTGTTTCGTGGACCGATTATAAACGAGAAGACGGGGTGAGTACTTTTGGTTTGCTTGCCAAAATATCACCCGATGGAAAATATGCCATCAGTACGGTAAAAGATAAATCCATTTTTGTTCCGGTGGATAAAAGTTTCTGGTATTCGCAGCTGTTCTTCCCGGTAAAAGGAATGTTGGTGTATTACGACATTGAGAACAAAAGATTCAAGGAAATGAAGGGAGCCAGCAGTTCCGACTTTGTGCAAAGTTCTCCGGAATGGGCTCCTGATATGAGTGAAATACTGTTTTCAAGATCTTCCTATAGTCAGGATACAAGTTTAGAAGCACAGACGAATGTGGTGCTTGATATGCGCTTTGCTGATGACTACATCAACAGAAGAAAGGATTTTAAATTCGATTTGTGCCGTGTTCCGTGGAACGGTGGGAAAGGCGGAGAGCCTGTTCCAATAATGGATGCATCTCGGAATGACATGAGTAATTATTTCGCGCGTTATTCGCCCGATGGTAAATGGATTGTATTCTGCAAGGCAAAAAACTTTATGTTATTGCAGCCCGATAGTAAATTATACATCATGCCCGCCGAAGGAGGGAAGCCGCGCCTAATGAATTGCAATACCAACGAAATGAATTCATGGCATTCATTTTCGCCAAACAGCAGATGGATGGTTTTTTCTACCAAATATTTCGGGCCGTATACACAGCTGTTTTTAACTCATATTGATGAAAACGGGAATGATACTCCTCCAATTTGGCTGGAACAACTGGCTGTAGATATGAAAGCTGCCAATATTCCTGAGTTTGTTAACGTAAACTACGGCAACTGGCATTCGATAAAAGATGAATTTACAAAAACAGGAGATTACGCAAGTACAGTTGCTGAATATGACTATAAAACAAAAGATATAAATGCAATTGTTGCAGAAGCTGAATCTCAGATAAACAGTAATCCGGACGATTATCATGGTTATTACCTGAAAGCTGTGATGTTGAGCGAGCAAGGCAATGTGGAGCAGGCAAAAACAAATGCACAGCGTTGCATTGAGATGATTAAAAAGATGCAGAGCAAAGGATTCAAAGAATATGGCGATTTGGGGCTTGCGTATTTTATTGCCGAAAATCCCGGTAAAGCAATTGAAATGAGCCGCAAATCAGTAGAAATGAATCCCAATCACCTTTTTGCATGGATGACGCTGGGCGATATTTATTACAAGCAGCGAGATTATGAAAACACCAATAAAGTGTATTCAAAAATTATTGAGTTGGATAATAATGTTGAATACCGCTTAAAAAGAGCCCAGTTAAAAATGGCGGCCAAATCATTATATCGGGAAGCCATTAACGACCTGGAAGTAATATTAAAAACAGAAGATTGTCATCCTATGGCTCTTCAGTTGTTGGTGCAGTGTTATTCCGCTCTCAAAGACACTAAAAAAGTTGAAGAGATAAGCACAAAGCTGGTCGGTTGCAATCCTTATACCGGTTATTTCTCACGGGCTAGAAACTATTTAGAGGAAGAGAAATATCAACAGGCAGTGAACGATTTTACAGAAGGACTGAAATATAATAAAGATGATTTGAGAGCCTTGTTTTTAAGGGCACAGGCATTTTATAAACTGGAGAAATATCAGGAAGCTCTTTCCGATATTCAAAAGATAAAACAAATGCTGGTGTCAAATCCCTCAATTCAATTCCCGGTTCCACCCACCCAAATAGACGAAATGATTACTCAGTGCAAAAAACTTATAGAAACTCAAAAAAACAATTAAAAAATTACTTATGAAACGGATATTACTATTAACAGTTATTACAATCCTGATTTTTAACCCGGTTTTCGGAAAGAATGGTTTTACGAATACTTCGGATTTTGGGTTTTCCCCTGAAGCTACGGGAATGGAAAATGTGGCCGCCATGCAAAAAGCTCTTGACCTTGGCGGAACAATCGTGGTTTCGCAACCGGGAACCTACAAAATAGCATCGACTCTTTATATCGGAAGTAATACCGAAATTATTTTTGGTAAAGATGTTTACCTGAAAAAAGTGGATGAACAGGGGGCTTTTGCACAGATATTGATTAACAAAGGTGCAATTACACGTACTTATAACGAGCATATTACGGTTGATGGTTTACATATTATTGTAAACAAGGTCGATAATTGTTCTGACTTGGTTTTAGGATTAAGAGGATTGATTGGTTTTTCCTATGTAAAAGACTTAAAGTTTAAAGGCTTTCGTTGTTACGACCTTACCGGTTGCCAGTATGGTGTGCAGATTAGCCGTTTTGAAGATGTAATTATTGAGGATGTAATTATAAAAGGGCAGAAAGACGGAATCCATTTTGGTCCGGGTAAACGATTTACAATTAGGGATGGTGTATTTCAAACTTTCGACGATGCAATTGCTTTAAACGGGCAGGATTATTCAACCTCGAATCCTGAGCTGGGCTGGATTGAAGACGGAATAATTGAAAACTGTTACGATTTGAACCAGGAAAAGACGGTTGGTTATTTCTGTCGGATGCTGGCCGGTGGTTGGATTGATTGGAAAAAAGGGATGAAAGTACAGCAGTCGGATGCAGTGGTTTCGAACGGTAAAATATACCGGGTAAAAATGCCGGCCGACGAAACTCTTTATGAATCAGTAACCCGTCCTGATTTTGAAAGTGGCACAAAAGTGCTTGACGGAATTACCTGGGTGATGACACAGGATATTATTTCTTACACAGCGGGAGTGAGGAATGTAGTTTTCAGAAATATCCAGCTTGAAAAACCGAGGGTGCCTTTTTCAATAGAATTCAACATGGGCAAACACAATCGTTCGTACTATTCAGGAGCAGAAATTCCGGTACAAGAGAATATTATTCTCGATAATATAAAAGTGCTGTATGATGCGAATATTCCGTTGGTGCAAATTTCGTCGCCTGTAAATATGATTACGCTTACAAATTCACGGCTTAAAAATAAAGGATTTGCAATCTACGGAAATGAAGTTCTTCCTGAATACTTAAAAACCCACACACTGCCTGAATACCACAAGACCAGCATCAATATTCATGGCTGTATTTTCGAACACGAAGGCGAAATGCTGTTGCTGCACAATACTGCAAAAGGGAAAGAGGTTGAGATAAAAACTTCATCGAATGTTGAATTGGGAAAAAACTTTTCTGCAAAAATTATCGATGGAGGAGGAAAAATAACTGTCAAATCCGATTTGACCGGACTGAAAAACGACTAATGAACTTTCGCTATGTTTAAGATTCAAACTCTAAAACCAGTATTGTTATTGATTGCACTGGCTGCTACAATATCATTCAATGCATTCTCAAAAGATAAATCAACTAATCTTAAAAATACGGACGAAACAATAAGTTTTACTGATGCTGCTTCGTTTGGTTTTTCGCCGGGAGCTACCGGCATGGAGAATGTTGCTGCCATGCAAAAAGCCCTTGATCTGGGTGGAACAATTGTGGTTTCACAACCGGGAACCTACAAAATAGCATCAACTCTATATGTGGGAAGTAATACCGAAATGATATTCGGCAAAGGGGTATTTCTGAAAAAAGTGGACGAACAGGGAAGGTTTGCACAGGTTTTTATCAATAAAGGTGCACTTACCAAAACATATAACGAGCATATAACAATCAAAGGCCTTCATGTGATGGTAAACGGAGTTGATAACTGTTCTGATCTGATTCTTGGATTACGGGGAGTACTGGGTTTTTCTTATGTGAAAGATTTCAAATTAAAAGGTTTTCGTTGTTACGATTTAACCGGGTGCCAGTTTTGCGTTCAAATAAATCGTTTTGAAGATGTAATTATTGAAGATGTAATTATAAAAGGGCAAAAAGACGGAATCCATTTTGGACCGGGCAAACGATTTACAATCCGTGATGGAGTATTTCAAACCTTCGACGATGCCATTGCTTTAAATGCCCAGGATTATTCAACATCGAATCCGGAAATGGGCTGGATTGAAGACGGGATTATTGAGAATTGTTACGATCTGGATCAGGAAAAGAAAATTGGTTATTTCTGCCGGATGCTGGCTGGTGCCTGGATCGACTGGCAAAAAGGAATGAAAGTACAGCAGTCGGATGCAGTAGTTTCAAACGGGAAAATCTACCGGGTAAAAATGCCAGCTGATGCCACACTTTACGAATCGGTAACAAGACCCGATTTCGAAAGTGGAACGAAAGTACTCGACGGAATTACCTGGGGGATGACACAGGAAATAATTTCTTACACTGCTGGCGTAAGGAATGTTATTTTCAGAAACATTCAGCTTGAAAAACCAAGAATTCCATTTTCCATTCAATTCGATATGGGCAGATACAATCGTTCGTATTATCCGGGAGCAGAAATCCCGGTTCAGGAAAATATTGTTTTCGATAATGTGAAAGTTCTATTCGAGGAAGATTTGCCTCTTGTTCAGGTTACTACTCCTGTAAATATGATCACCATTACCAATTCAAGGTTGAAAAAACGTATCTTCAATTTTTATGGAAATGAGGTGTATCCAGCCTATTTGCAGCCAAACACAATTTCTGAATTTGGAAAAACATGCATCAATATTCACGGTTGTGTTTTTGACCACGATGGGGAAATGATCCTTTTGAAAAATTCAGGAAAGGGAAAGGAAATTATGCTGAAAACTTCTTCGAACATTGAACTCGGAGCAAATTTTTCTGCAAAAATTATTGAAGGGGCTGGAACCGTAGACTTTGAATCTGATTTAACCGGACTGAAAAAATAATCAATAAAGAAACTAACTATGACTAACTCAAAAATCAAACTTAAACTGGCGCTGCCGGTATTTATGTCGTTTATCGTAATGGGATTTGTCGACATTGTGGGAGTAGCTACCGGCTTTGTAAAACAGGATTTCGGGTTAACCGATAAAGTGGCTCAATTTCTGCCCTCGATGGCATTGATGTGGTTTTTCTTTCTTTCGGTTCCAACGGGTTTGCTAATTGAACGTTTTGGAAAAAAAATGTTACTGAATATCGGGATGGCAATAACTGCGATAGGTATGTTAATTCCGTTTACACATTATAGTTTTCCCATAATGCTTACTGCATTTATTTTTCTTGGAATCGGGAATACCATCGTTCAGGTGGCTGCAAATCCGCTGCTGCACGATGTGGTTCCAAAAGAAAAATATGCAAGTAGCTTAAGTATGGCTCAGTTTATAAAAGCAATTTGCTCTCTTCTTGGTCCGATTATTACAACTTTTATGGCTGCTAAATTTGGCAACTGGAAGCTGGTTTTTATTGTTTATGCGGCAACTTCATTAATCTCAATTGTGTGGTTGTACCTGACAGGCATAAAAGAGGCGCATGATAATCAGACTACAGCGACCTTTAAAACATGTTTCTCGTTACTGAAGAACAAATTTGTTTTGGTGTTGGTTTTAGGGATTTTTGTAACCGTTGGTGCTGATGTTGGAATGAATTCGAACATTGCCAATTTCCTTCAGAATCAGTTTGACTTATCGCTCGAAAATGCATCGTTAGGAATAAGCATTTATTTTACTGCATTAATGATTGGCCGCTTTTTAGGAGCTGTATTGTTAAACTGGATTTCAGCAAGAAAACTTCTGTTTGTTACAACACTGGTAGCTTTGATAAGTCTGGTTGCAATGATGTTTTCGCCCAATGCTTTGCTGGCCCGGATTTGCATCTTTATGATTGGTCTTGGTTCGGCCAACCTCTTCCCCTTGATATTTGCAATTGCTGTCGATAAGTTGCCAACCCGTGTGAATGAAATCTCGGGATTGATGATAATGGCTGTGGCGGGTGGTGCATTTATTCCTCCGGTAATGGGCTTTGTGAGTTCGACATTTGGTGTCCTGGCCAGTTTCTCTGTATTGGTTGTTGTAATGGTTTATTTGCTTGCCATTAGTTTCTATGTTCAGAAAACAGGAAAGAAGAATATCTAAAAAAACAGAATAGAATAAAAAATGAAACAAGAATATTACCTCGGAATTGATATCGGCGGAACGAAAAGTGCTGTTATTGCAGGTACCGAAAACATGGAAATTCTCAAAAGGATTCAGTTTGATACAAATACGAACAAGGGGCCGGATTATGCTATTTCCAAACTTTTAGAAACAGCGACTGATGTAATTAAACAACTCAATGATTATGAACTTATCAGTATTGGTATTAGTTGTGGCGGTCCGTTAGACAGTAAAACAGGAATTATTCAATCCCCTCCAAACCTACCGGGTTGGGATAATATTCCAATTTGTGGCCTTTTCAAATATAAATTCAATGTTCCTGTATTTCTTCAAAATGATGCCAATGCCTGTGCTTTGGCCGAGTGGAAATTCGGAGCAGGAAAAGGAACCGAGAATATGATTTTCCTGACTTTTGGAACTGGTTTGGGAGCAGGCTTAATTTTGGATGGAAAACTATATGCAGGAACAAACGATTTGGCCGGCGAGATAGGACACATCAGATTAGACGAGGATGGCCCGGAAGCTTATGGAAAGAAAGGTTCGTTTGAAGGATTTTGCAGCGGTGCCGGAATTGCACGAATGGCTCAGGCAATGGTGATTGAAAAACTGGAAAAAGGGGAGAGCGTTTCTTTTTGTGATAGTATTGAAACCGTTGGGAAAATTACCACCAAAGATGTGGCTATAGCAGCGGCGGAGGGCGATGAAACAGCAATTGCCGCATTCGAAAAATCAGCAAAGTACCTCGGAATCGGACTGTCCATTTTAATTGATGTTTTAAACCCTCAACGCATTGTTATTGGAAGTGTCTATGCCCGGAATCCTCATCTTTTTGATGCGGTTTGCAACAGTGTTATTGAAAGAGAAGCTTTGGAGCCAGCCTGGAAAGTATGCAAAATTGTGCCTGCCGAATTAGGTGACAAGGTTGGCGATTTTGCCAGTTTAAGCGTGGCAATCGATGGAATAAACAGAACCAATTAATCGCAGATGACAATGGATTCGAATCAAATACTGGAAAATTTAATTGCCCGTTATCCTGTTTTGGCGGTTTCCAAATCTGAGATATTTCGGGCTTTTGAGTTGATGAGAAATAGCTATAAACAGGAAGGAAAACTTTTAGTGTGCGGAAATGGCGGTAGCGCTTCCGATGCAGAACATATTGTAGGAGAGTTGATGAAGAGTTTTACGAAGAAACGCCCCTTATCATCTCATCTGTCGGAGGAATTGCTTGCAACGTCGCAAGAGCATGGTCCTTATCTGGCAACAAACCTGGAAGGAGCTCTTCCTGCAATTGCACTGACTTGCCATGCTGCGTTAAATACAGCCTTTTCGAACGATGTGGATGCAGATCTTATTTATGCTCAGCAAGTTGTAGGCTATGGAAAACCGGGAGATGTACTAATCGGAATATCAACTTCGGGAAATGCAAAAAACGTTATAAATGCAGTAATTACTGCAAAAGCAAAGGGCTTAAAAACAATTGGGCTAACAGGTAAACTTGGTGGAAAACTAAATGAAAATTGCGATGTAGTAATTCATGTTAATGCCACTGAAACATACCAGGTGCAGGAATTGCACTTGCCGGTTTATCATGCTTTGTGCCAAATGCTGGAGGCAACATTTTATTAATACTAACGACTTGAAAAACAATTATGAAACAACAGAAAACAAACTTGAATTATTTGTGGCTTATCATACCGCTTATTATTTCTTATTTTGCATACAAAGGATACGGTTTTGAATACAAAGCAGGTGTAACCATCAGCTGCCTCGGGATAATTGCCCTTTTTTACCGGAACAAACTAAAAAGCTCGCGCAATATATTATTTGTGGTTGCAGCTTTTGTTTTTTCCATTGTTGGAGATTGGTTCCTGTCGCATAAAGGAGACAGTTTTATTATGTTTTCTGCTGGAATTGGATTCTATTTCTTGGCTCATGCCGGATACATGGTGTATGCATTGGTTAACGGTCGCCTTAAAATCGGATTGGCAGTTTTTCTGCTAATTGCGTATTTGTCGTTATTTATCTTTGTTCTTTACCCGGCAATTGACGATACTTTGTTGTTAGTGTTTGTTTTTGTTTATCTGTTAATTTCATGTTTTGCGGTGGCTGCTGCTGCAGGAACACGCTTGCCTGCACTTAGCAAATGGGCTTATTTTTCGGGAATTTTCCTTATCCTTTTTTCAGATACCATTATTGCTTTTATGGAATTTACAACGTATCAGGATTTAAATTTTCTGATTCTTCCAACTTATTATGCAGCACATATTGTTATTACTTTCTCATTGCTTTATAAAGCAAACAATAAATCATCTTGAATAAAATAGGACACATGGAGATAAAGAGCTTGCTGGTTTTAATTGCAATGTTTCTCACAATAGTTGCATTTGGACAGAATAAAGAAAAGAATGACTGGGAAAACGAACAGGTTATCGGGATTAACAAAGAACCGGCGCGTGCTCATTATATCCCTTACGGGAATTTAGAACAGGCTGTTGCCGATTTTAGATTGAACTCATCTTTAGTCTTGGATTTGAACGGTACGTGGAAATTCAACTGGGTAAAACATCCCGATTTGCGGCCAAAAGATTTTTACAAGAATGATTTTGATACAGATTATTGGGATGATATTGAAGTGCCGTCAAACTGGCAAATGAAAGGTTACGGAAAGCCAATTTATACCAATGTAAATTATCCGTTCACAAAAAAGCCACCTTTTATAATGGTTGAAACACCAGCCAATTTCACCAAAAGTGAGATGCCCAATCCGGTTGGCTCTTACAAAAGAGAATTTGAAGTTCCAGAGAATTGGGATGGTAAAGAAATATTTATCCATTTTGCCGGGGTTAAAAGTGCTTTTTATATTTGGGTGAATGGCCAAAAAGTAGGGTACAGTCAAGGAAGTATGACTCCTGCAGAATTTAATATTACCGACTTTGTTCAGCCGGGAAAAAACAACGTTGCTGTAGAAGTGTACCGCTGGAGCGATGGCAGTTATCTCGAAGACCAGGATTTTTGGCGTTTGAGTGGAATCTACCGGGATGTTTATTTGTATGCTACTCCCAAAATTCATCTTTGGGATTTTTCTTTGAAAACTGATTTTAATGAAGGCCTGACTCAGGCAGATTTAAATATCGACCTTCATTTTAAAAATTTCGGAAGTTCAGAAAAAACTACCTGCGATATTTTTCTTTCAGAATATGGAAAAGAGGTGGGAGATGATCAACCAATTTTGTCTCTCCCGGTTGGAAAAGTTTCAACAAAAAAAGGCCTGAATATTTCTAAGTCGGTTCAAATTTCCAACCTGAAATTGTGGTCGGCTGAAATTCCAAACTTGTACCAGGTGGTTTTTGTTTTAAAAGATGAATCAGGAAATACAACAGAGGTTCTTTCAACGCCTTTGGGCTTCCGGAAAATTGAAATAAAAGATCAGCAATTGTGGGTGAACGGGAAAAGCGTTTTGCTAAAAGGGGTAAACCGCCACGAGCATGATCCGTTTACGGGAAGGCACGTGAGTTTGGAAAGTATGTGGCGCGATATCGAACTGTTCAAACAATTTAATGTAAATACAGTGCGTACAGCACATTATCCAAATCACCCCGATTTTTACAAGTTATGCGATATTCACGGAATTTATGTGGTTGACGAGGCCAATATTGAAAGTCATGGAATGGGCTATGACGAGGAATCGCTGGGGCACGATGTGAGTTGGCAAAAAGCACACGTCGATAGGGTAGTCAGCATGGTTGAGCGCGATAAAAACCATCCTTCGGTTATTATGTGGTCGCTCGGAAATGAAGCAGGCCCGGGAGTGAACTTTGAGGCTTGCACAAAAGCAATAAAGGAAAGAGATACCGAACGCATCGTGCACTACGAAAGATACAATGAAATTGCGGATGTTGAATCGATCATGTATCCGGCAGTTGAACTGGTAGAAGAGGAGGGAGCAGAAAATGATCCCAAACCGTTTTTTATTTGCGAATACGCACATGCCATGGGAAATGCGGTTGGAAACCTTCAGGAATATTGGGATGCCATTGAAAAACACAAACGCTTAGTCGGCGGATGTATCTGGGATTGGGTTGATCAGGGATTGGCAAAGCCGGTTCCCGGAAAAGAAGATGAATACTTTTTTGCCTATGGTGGCGATTTTGGCGACCGGCCAACCGATTGGAATTTCTGCATAAACGGACTCACAACTCCTGACAGGCAGATTACTGCAAAAATGGAGGAAATGAAAAAGGTGTATCAGTATGTTGGATTTGAGCCTGTTGATTTGCTCTCGGGGAAAGTGAAAATTACCAACAAATATCAATTTTTAAATTTGAATGAGTTCAATTTAAAATGGGAGCTGGAATGTAATGGTAAAGTAATCCAAACAGATGAAATGTCTTCGCTAAATCTTTTGCCGGGAGAATCAAAAGAAATTATCGTTCCTTTTAAAACTCCGGTGTTATTGGCCGGTGCAGAGTACTTCCTAAAAATAAGTTTTAGTACGAAAACGGATTTGGTCTGGGCGAAACACGGACATGTTGTTGCATGGGAACAGTTTAATATTCCATTTAAAACTTCTGTGGAGATTCAGGTTGATCCGTTGAATTTGCCTGTTGTAAATATGCACGAGGATGAGTCTGATGTGATTGTTTCAGGGAAAAATTTTGAAGTGGTATTCAGCAAAAAAATAGGAACAATTATCGGGCTCAACTATTATAAAACTGAGATTTTGAAAACTCCAAAAGCTGCAATTGAGGAGCTAAAACCGGAGACAAAACAAGTTTATTGGGCAAAAAATGAAAAGCCGGGAGTTGGCGGGCCAATGCTGAATATTTTCAGGGCACCTACCGATAACGATTATGTGTTTGGGACAGGCCCCGGACCGATCTGGCAGGAAAAAGAACTGCACAATTTACAGACTGAAGTTGTAAGTTTTGAAACGGAATTAACGAATAACACAGTGCTTGTTTCTGTGGAAATAAAATCGGTTTCAAAAGATGGGTATGCAGTATCTAGCAATACAACTTTTACGGTTTTGGGCGACGGAACCATTCAGGTAAAAAATACTATCGATCCAGATAATGCAGAATGGATGCTGGCAAAAATCGGTTTTCTGATGCAGCTTCCTGCAGGATTTGAGAAAGTGGAATATTTTGGTGCCGGTCCACACGAAAACTACCCCGACAGAAACCGGTCGGCTGCCATTGGAAAATATACCACTACGGTAGACGATATGTTTGTTCCTTACATTCGGACTCAGGATTGTGGCAACCGTACCCAAGTGCGTTGGGCGGCAGTTACAAATCATTCAGGAAAAGGATTGCTTATTTCTGCTGAAAACAATATGAATTTTAGTGCTTTGCATTACCTGCCAATTGATTTGGATAAGGCGAATCATCCGCACGAGCTTACAAAACGCAAGGCAACAATTTTAACCATCGATGCAAACCATTGCGGTTTAGGTGGCGGTAGCTGTGGTCCGGTACCAATGGAGCAGTATCGGTTATTGGACGACAAATATCAATTTAACTATTCAATTAAACCGTACTATAAAACTTTTGAAAAATGAGGATTGAGATTATTTAAGAGGGTGTCTCACGAGAAAATTTTAAAATAGAAAAACTTACTGTTTGTAAGTAATATTATCGTTTTCCAAATTTCTTGAAGGGGACTTTAAGTCTCCCCTTTAGGGGAGGTTGGAGGGGTAAAATTAAGGTACAGTGCAGACATCTTCTGTTTTTAGAACTCAGAAATTTAAATGTTGAGTTTAGAAAGAACCATCATAAACCGTAAAGAACCTATGCAATTCAAAAAGAATAACATTCAACTCTTTTCATATATTTTAAGTGTAAAAAGTATTTTATTACTCCTCGTTGGAGGACTAATTACGTTTTTACCTGTGGCATGCATGCAGTCGGTAAACGTTGTACATGTGGCCGGAAAACAATCGAATGATTTGTATCGAATTCTGGATAAACACAATCAAATTAAAACGATACTGCATGATTCTCCAATGAAGGCAGCAAGGCAGGCTACAACCGGAGATGCTTTAATGATTTTTGCTGATGAATATCCGGCAAAAAGGACTGAGCTTTCTGCTGAGTTTTTCTCAATTATCAGGGAAAAGCAACTTAGGGTATATCTCGAGTATCCGTCATTTTTACCCGATGTGGAATTGGGAGCAACTGTAAAAGCTGATCTGGAGCGGGCAGTTGTAAATTCTTCGTTTTTCGGAGGAATGCCAGACAGTTTGGATGTGTTGAGCATAAACGGGCTGCATTATATTCCAACCAATATTCCGGAAAGTTATATTGTAGCAGCAAAAGTTGCCGGATTTGATAAGGCAGTTTATGGATTGCCTGAAAAAACGGTACCTGTTCTCTTCGAACTTCCCGGTTATCCGGTTTTGGTTTCAACAACTAATCTCAGCAATATGGTTCGGGGGCGCTATGCTCCCCAAAAGGCATGGGCCGGAGTTTGGGATTCTATTCTGAAATATGTCCTGCCTGAAAATTCGTTTGTTGGGCTCGAATGGAAACCGGAGATTCAGGCTGCATTTGAAAAAACGGAAGAATTACCAGCACAATACCAAATGAACAGTATTGAAAAAGGAGCAGACTGGTTTTTTAGCAGTAAAATGCTGGTTCACGAATCGCTTGAAGATACTCTGGAAATAATGAAAGATTCGGGAAACTGGATGCTCGATTGGAATGCTTCAATTCCTGTGGGAGATGGAAAGAACGGTGTATTCGAATGTGTGTTTTCGAGAATAGATGAAAAAGGCAGCCAGCCAATTGGTATTGTAAGGCGTGGCGATTGTAATGCTGAAACTGCCATGGCGCTGGCCTGTGCCGGAAATGTTTTAAAAAAAACGGAATATTCTAGAATTGCTGAAAATATACTGGATTTTTACCTTTTTGAATCGGATGCCATGAAAGGAGAATACGGTAATCCCAATCATGGAGCCTATGGTTTAATTCCATGGGGGATCAGCAATTTTGCCTGGTACCGCGCCAGTTATGGCGACGACAATGCGCGGTTTCTGCTTGGTGCTTTAACAACATCGGCACTCACCGGCTCTGATCGTTGGGACAATCTGTTAATGAAATCCCTGATTGCTCTTCATCGTACAACCGGAAAATCAGGTTTTCGGGGCAGCCGCATTGATGTTCCTGATTTTGAGAAAAATGGTTGGGAACATTACTACGAGAAAGATACAAAGTACTATTCTCCTCATTTTGAAGCCTATGTTTGGGCGTGTATGTTGTGGGCTTATCATAAAACCGGCGATCAAATATTCCTTGAAAGAACTGAAAAAGCCATTAAGGAAACCATGCATAAATATCCGGAAGGATGGCAGTGGGCAAATGGAATTGCGCAAGAAAAGGCCAGAATGTTACTGCCGCTTGCCTGGCTGGTACGGGTAAAAGATACTCCGGAAAACAGGGAAATGCTTTACACCGTTGTGAATGATCTTTTAAAACTTCAGGATACCTGCGGCGCAATTCGCGAAGAATTGGGGGATCTGGAAATGGGAAAATATCCGCCTCCGCAAAATAATGAAGCTTATGGAACAGCAGAGGCGCCACTTATTGCCCAAAACGGAGACAAAGTGAGTGATTTACTGTATACCACAAACTTTGCATTTTTAGGATTGCATGAAGCCTATTATGCAACTAACGACCCTAAAATAAAAGCGGCTGTCGACAAGTTGGCCGAATTTTTATGCCGTATTCAGGTGGTTTCTGAAAAGCATCCTGAAATTGATGGAGGCTGGATGCGCGCTTTTGATTTTGGCCGGTATGAACACTGGGGGTCAAATGCTGATCTTGGTTGGGGAGCCTGGGCCATTGAAAGTGGCTGGACACAAGGGTGGATCGTTTCCATTTTAGCGCTGCGGGAACAAAACACTTCCATATGGGATTTGACAAGCAATTCGAAAATAAAACAGCACTACAAAGGTTTGAAAAAACAGATGTTGACCGGCGTAAAATAATTTAACTCTTAAATCAGTATTCGCTAAAACACATTTTAAAGAGTGAAAACTGATGCGAGAATCCAATAAACCAATTTTGACAATTTATATCGATGAAGAATATAGTTTATCTTTTTTTCTTATTATTTTTTGTGAGTTGCATTTCAGAAAATGAATGCACAAATACAACACGTTTAACTGATTTGGTAAATCCTTTAATGGGAACCGATTCGGAGCGTGATCTTTCAAACGGGAATACTTACCCGGCAATTGCCCGTCCGTGGGGAATGAATTTCTGGACCCCGCAAACCGGGAAAATGGGAGACGGCTTTTGTTATACTTACGATGCTCATAAAATTCGGGGAATAAAACAAACCCACCAGCCAAGCCCGTGGATTAACGATTATGCTGCATTTTCGTTTATGCCGGTTGTTGGCGAATTGAAATTTAAAGAAGATGAAAGGGCCTCGTGGTTTTCGCATAAAGCGGAAATTGCAAAACCTCATTATTACAGTGTTTATTTGGCTGATTATGGCGTAACTGCCGAAGTGACTCCAACCGATCGTGCGGCTCAATTTCAATTTACCTTTCCGCAGCATGAAAACTCGTGGGTTGTTTTGGATGGTTTTGATGGAGGTTCAATGGTAAAAATAATACCGGAAGAGCGCAAGATTGTTGGCTATTGTCAGAATAATCACGGAGGAGTCCCCGATAATTTCAGAAACTATTTTGTAGCTGTTTTCGACAAAGATTTTTCGCTTACAAAAGTCTGGGAAGACAGTGTTCTAAAGGAGTTGAACGAAGCTGAAGGTTTCCATGTGGGGGCTGTTGTTGGTTTCAAAACAAAAAGCGGAGAGAAAATAAATGTTAAAGTTGCCTCTTCTTTTATCAGTTTGGAACAGGCCGGGCTTAATTTAGAGAGCGAGGTGGGGAATAAAACTTTTGCTGAAACAAAAAAAGAAGGGCAGTTGGCTTGGGAAAAAGAATTTTCGAGAATCAAGGTTGAAGGCGGAACGGAGGAGCAGCAAAAAACATTCTATTCGTGTCTGTATCGCACCTTGCTTTTTCCCCGTAAATTTTATGAATTCGATAAAAACAATAACATCGTGCATTACAGTCCTTACAACGGGGAAGTGTTGCCCGGTTACATGTTTACCGATAATGGTTTTTGGGATACATTCAGGGCTGTATTTCCGTTTTTTACCTTGATGTACCCCGAACTAAACTCACAAATTATGCAGGGTTTGGTGAATACATACAAAGAAAGTGGATGGTTGCCCGAATGGGCCAGTCCCGGGCACCGCAACTGCATGATTGGTTCAAACTCAGCATCGTTGATTGCTGATTCGTATTTAAAAGGAATTCGTGGGTACGACATCGAATTATTGTATGAAGCAATTATAAAAAACACAAAAGAGAATCACAAAACAATCAGGTCGGTTGGTCGGTTTGGTGCAGAACAGTACAATAAATTGGGATATCTGCCTTTTGATGAAAAGATAGGACAAACTTCATCCCGGACATTGGAATATGCATATGCTGATTTCTGTATTTCGAAGTTGGCGGAGAAATTAGGCAAGCCGCAGGAAGAGATTGACCTTTTCCGAGAGCGGGCACGAAACTATAAAAATGTGTTTGATCCCGAAGTAAATTTGATGCGCGGAAGATACGAAGATGGTAGCTTTCAGGCGCCATTTAATCAGTACCGATGGAGTTATGCGTTTACCGAAGGATCTACCTGGCATTACTCATGGAGTGTTTTTCAGGATATTGAAGGACTGAAAAACCTCATGGGGGGCGATCAGCAATTTGTAGAAATGCTTGATTCGGTATTTGTTGCTCCTCCAATTTACAATTACGACTGGTTTTATGGCGGAACCGTAATTCACGAAATTCGTGAAATGCAGGTTGCCGGGATGGGAAATTATGCCCATGGGAACCAACCTGTTCAGCACATGATTTATTTGTACAATTATACCAGCGAACCCTGGAAAACCCAGCACCGCGTTCGGCAGGTGATGGACAAATTGTATACTCCATATCCTGACGGCTATTGTGGCGATGAGGATAATGGGCAGACTTCTGCTTGGTACATTTTCAGCGCCATGGGATTTTATCCGGTTTGCCCGGGTACCGATCAATATGTTCTGGGGAGTCCCTTGTTTGAAAAAGTCACCCTTCAGTTGGAAAACGGAAATGAGTTCATTGTAGAATCGGATAATTATGGAAAAGAAAATTTCTACATCGACCGGGTGCGATTAAACGGGACTTCATATAATAAAAATTATCTAAGGCATTCAACTATACTGAATGGTGGTGAAATAGAATTAAAAATGTCTGATAGTCCCAATAAAAAAAGGGGAATAAGTCCTCAGTGTTATCCTTATTCGATGACAGGGGAGGAATAGCTTCATAATTATTGGCTATTGAATTTGAAATGTGATTCATCTATAAGAATGAGAATAGAACATCGCAATTGAGCTTTTTATGTATTCATTCAAAGGATTGTAGATGCGAGAACTATATTCGCACCTGCAATCCTTAGGGCGGTGTGTAACTAAATCCAACAACAGCGATATTCTCGGTGCATTAACCTGCATCTTATTTGCCGGTTGAATCACGCTGATTGAAGTATTGTCATTCGCACAAAACAACCCATCGGGGCATGTTGGTAATTTTAAAAGTAAATCACCAAATTTCAGTTCTTCCTAATGACAGATAATTAAACTAGTTGAATTATCTGTAACGCTTATTTATGACACGGCAACCATTAAATTTTAAGATGCCCATTTCTCCCGGATGAAAATACTCTTCTTTAAATTATGCCCATCAATAAAAGATTTGTTTTTCGGGATCGTTAGTGGAATAGATAAGCATATCGGTTATATCGATCCAATAGCCTTCTTCGATATTCAAAGCCTTTAAGGTAATTGTGTGTTTGCCTTCCTTCATGTCATAATTCCAGGCTACATCGTGACGACTCACAAGCAGTTGGGTAGACAGTTTTATTTCCTCCACTAATTTATCGTCAATAAAAAGTTGCACATCGATAGTTGCAGCGGGTAAGTCCTCTTTTTTATAGGCTCTTCCCCTGATTACAAAAGCACATCCTTCCATTTTCAATGAGACTTCCGGATTTTGCGTTGAAATTTGTTTTTCTACCGTTTCCCTTTCTTTGGGATAAATTCCTTCAAAACTTATTTTCAGAGGAACTGTTTCAGGTGTTTGGTATTTAATAACCAGATTGTCGCCTTCTTCGTGTCCTCCATTCTTTTTTATCATTTCCGATGCATGACGAAAGCCGATTTCATATACCGTATTAAGAGACATGTCAGTGTGAATGAAATTCAAATCCTCAACTTTGTCAATTCCCTGTTTCCAAAAATCCGGAATTTGACTATACCCCAGCATGGTTCCCAGGATTCCTGCAGCATTGGCCGGATTACAGTCCGAATCGTATCCGCATCGTGTGCTGATGTCGACTGTTGCTCCAAAATCGCCTTGTCCATACAATAACCCGATTACAATGTAAGCAGCATTGATTTTTGCATCGATATTAAACGGACGAAAAACGCCATTCGGACATCCTTTATCAAAAGTCCACTTTTTTTGCGTTTCAAACCATGTCTCTTTCCAGTCTTCTGGGTGTTGTTTGTGCCATTTAATCACATCGGCAATGCACTGATAAAATTCACTTTCTGCCGGGATTAACTTCAAGGCTTCTTCCACAATAAACTCGATATCGTTGTGAGTAAAAGCCAGAGAATACATTGCGGCCACATAAATTCCTCCGTAAACACCATCGCCATAATTCATGATGTGGCCAATGCTATTTCCTATCTTAGCTGCAGAATTCACCATTCCGGGAGCCATTAATCCTGCGAAATCAGCTTCAATCTGAAAATCGATATCATCAGCATGAGGATTATTTTTCCAATACCCGGAAGCAGGAGGCATGATCCCGGCTAGTATATTGGCGCGGGCTGCCTGGTTAGCATGCCAAAGGGCATATCCCGCGTTGGCAAATGCCAATGCATGCTCTGTAGCCGTAGCATCAAGACCGTGTTCCTCAAAAACTTTTACAAATGTCAAATCCATGTATATGTCGTCGTATAATCCGGGTGTATTTTCATAATACCAGGCCATACGTGTACTGTCCCAAGCAATGGGTACCTCATCACCAATCATGGTGCCGTTCCATTGAAATTCGGTTGGACCACCATATGTGCAGCCTATAACTTGTCCTGCCCATCCTCCTTTAATTTTGTCCATCAACACCGCTTTGGGAATTATTACTTCCTTTGCTTTTTGAACCTCCTGTTTACAAGAGATCATTGCAATTAACATACAAAATAGAAAAACGAGATTAATTTGCTTTTTCATAATTTTCAACTTACAAGATTACTTGACAATCAAAACAGAAAAGACCTGTAATATTGAATAGACAATAAAACATATGATTACTAACAGACTACTTTGTTCTTAGGATTGTTGTGTCATTTTTTGTAGACCTTAACATAATCAACAATAAATGTATCGGGAGCACATGCATTTTTAATTCCCTGAAGATAAGAAGGTATTTCCATGCTGAGGATCATGTATTGATCGATGTGAGACAGTCCCTTGCTTAATTCATGATACTTAAGCCCGTCGATAAAAAAAGCATATTTTTCGGACGTCCATTCCAATGCAAAAGTATGAAAACCTTTGGAAAGCCCTTCCAGTTCGCTGTTCAGGGCTCCTACTGATTGCTGATTAGGACCGTAGGCCCAGTGAATACAATGAGTCATGTGATCTTCTCCCAAACCGCGGAAGTATTCGAAAATATCAATCTCCGCACCATAAACGGCAGGATCCTCTCCCTGTGAGATCTGAGGTGACTGCATCCAGAAAGCAGCCCACGGACCATCTCCTCTTTGCAGGCGGGCACGGCATTCAAAATATCCGTAGGTGGTATTAAATGTTGCCTGAGTTCCCACTGCACAACCCATGATACTGTCTTTTTTTATATCGTACATCAGATACAGATTTCCGTTTTCGACTTTTACCATCGAAGGATCGTTGTATCCAATCCGGCGGGGACCGTTACCCCTGATTTTCCATTTGGTAGTGTCCAATTCATGTCCCGCAAAATTATCTTCCCAAAACAGTTTGTATCCTTCCTTCAGCGGGTTGAAGACTTCCTGTGAAAGAGCAGTGTTTTTTGGAGCAGAAACCGGTACTGTTTTTTTCTCTGAAAACCGGCATGCCGGTAATAGCGTTGCGATTAAAATCAGTGTTGTAAATAAATTTTTCATACACATATAGGTAAAGGTTTATAATTAGAACTCTTGGAGAGAAGAGCCACATTTGTATGATACTTTTTCCCATTCTCATAATTCGATGGGTAAAATGTGAAAAAAGGCCCCGGATATGAATGTCTCAAAGAGAATCCGGGGTTTTTCCTTTAAAACTACATTATAAAAAAAAGAAGGTTAGCTTCGAGGCATTTCGGGTAAGGACCATCCATCGCGGTAAGTGTGCTTTATCCATTCTTCAGCTAAGTCTTTTGCATTAAAATCGACAAACTGGCGATTAAAGCGTGGATCTCCGTCAATTACTTCAAATTTATCGACAGAAACGATTTTTATTTTGTCAGAATCGGAGATGTTGGTAAAACGCATGTTTTCTCCGTCCCAATGAAGAGTTCGTTTCAAATCTTGTAATCTCACAGCCAGTACGCCCATTACTACCATTTCATTGAATGGCCCTGCATAAGCAAAATTTGCACTTGCTTCTTTTCTGCTACCAGCGGGTTCTTTGCAGGCTCTAATCCAGTCGCGCTCATGGGCACCTTTCCATGGACCTTCATCAGCTCCTGGAATACGAGGAATAACAGGATCGGGTTCTTTGAAGTTGTCCATTTGGGAATATGGAAGTAAGGTTGGTTTCATTCCGTAATAACTGGTCATTATTTTTCCTTTGGTTCCCACAAAAAGGAGTCCTCCTCCAATGTCTTTACCCAACATTTCTCCATCGAGCAATTCCAGTGGGCGGCGGGGGAGCAGGCCACCATCGTACCAGGTTACTTTTACTTCGGGCATGCCTACATAGGGCATATTTGTACGAGCCGGGAATGTGTACTCAACAATCTCAGCATGTGGAGCACTTTCTGTGTTAATGAGTGTAGACGAAGCTTCTACTTTGGTTGGGTATTTCAACTTGAGTGCCCAGAACACGGGATCAAGAACATGGCAAGCCATATCACCCAATGCGCCGGTTCCAAAATCCCACCAGCCTCGCCAGTTCCATGGAGTATAAGCTGAATGATAGGGGCGGTACGCTGCCGGCCCCAGAAAGAGATCCCAATCCAGTGTTTTGGGAACTTTCATTTTTTCAGTTGGTCGTTGCAGCCCCTGTGGCCATACAGGGCGGTCGGTCCAGGCATGTACCTGTGTTACTTCACCAATGGCTCCCGACCATATCCATTCACATACGCGACGAATGTCGTTGCCCGAATTTCCCTGGTTCCCCATTTGTGTGGCAACGCCATATTTTTCAGCCAATCTGGTAAGTAAGCGTGATTCATAAACCGAGTGAGTCAATGGTTTCTGTGTATAAACATGTTTACCCAAAGTAATGGCATGAGCTGTTACACCGGCATGAGTATGGTCAGGGGTAGCTACCATTACCGCATCGATGGAATTCCCCATTTTGTCGAGCATTTCTCTCCAGTCTTTGAATTGCTGAGCTTTGGGATAATCGCTGAATGTTTTGGCTGCATAATCCCAGTCGACATCGCAAAGAGCAACGATATTTTCACTGCTCATGTTGCGCAGATTGTTACGGCCCATACCTCCAACTCCAATTCCGGCAATATTTAACTTGTCGCTGGGAGCCACATGCCCAAATTGTTTACCCAGAACGCTGCCTGGAACGATTGAAAAACCGGCCCCGGCCAACGCAGAGACCTTTACAAATTTTCTTCTGTTGATATTTTTCATGTTTTGTAGTTTTAAAAATGTATCAGGAAGAATCCAACGAATATTTGCAGTTCTTACTTACTCCGAAACTTTAAGTAGTTTTCTTATTCCGTTTAAGAGAACATCTTCAACTTCGGGAGTCACCGAGCTTGTTTGGATCTCGTAACCTTCCTGCTGGTAAGCTTCCTTGGTACCAATATAGAGGGGGCCGTAATCGCCGTAGGCTGCCATTGCAACAAACAAGTCGGGTTTCATCTTTTTGGCAGCGAGCTGGTATTCAATAAACAGTTCGCCGGGCATAAACAGGATGCGTCCTTTCCCCAAGCTTAAACAGCCCAGATCGATTTTATGCCCAGCCTGTGTTCGTTTGTACCAGGCCAGTTTGCCCATGTAATTGGGCAGGTAGTTAAACGGTAGATCTTTCTCATGCATTTTGGTTTCAATTTCGTCCAGAGTACTGGCAGGAGGAAGTGTAACCGGGTAGGCTTCCCAGTTCAGCTGATTGGGCGATATTTCCACCCGTTTGCTGTTTTCCCAGGCTCGCTTCATGCCATCAGCCAATCTTTGGGCCAGAATACCCCGGTTCTCTTTTGATCCGTCGTTGTATTTTCCGGCTGCAATGTTTCCGCCAGCCCCGTTGAAATGCACATGCATGGCATCCGGAACTTCCAACTGGCGCAAAAAACGAGCCGTGCCGGGAAAGTCGGGATTAGGTACCTGTGTGAGGTAATAACTTTGTGGATGCGTGGCGTAAAAACTTAAAACGGCTACCGGAGTTTCTCCGTCCCAGAAACCAATGACCGAAACCATGGGATCAATCAGCCCTTCGGGTTGGGCTCTCATCAGGGAATCTTTGCAGGATGAACCCCGCATGGCGAAAACTTTACCTTCTGGGGTAAGCATCCGTCGGTTGGAAGCCACTTTGTAAACGGGGGCTTCTCCAAAACTGATATGAGAAACGGCTCTGGCATGCAGCATTGATTCCTTTACTGATTGTGCCAGCTTCTGGATCAGCTCTCGGGCGAAACTCCCTTCGAAACACCCGGGATCTATATTTGCATCGCGGAGGATCTGCTCGGCACTGAAGTCGCAAATCGGGGCGTCGTGTTGGTGCAGAGTATGCACTGCCACTCTCTCAGGGGTGGTGCCTGCAGCATGGGCAAGTGCTTGTTTGAAAGCATCCTGACCACCGTTGGCAATCCCTATCCAGTCGACAACACATAAAACGATCGGGTCATCACTTCCCCGGATTACCACGCCCCGTGCCCGGAGACTTAGATCCCACGAATTAATCATGGGACCGTAAGTCAGCAGACTGCCAACAGGAGGAGTTGCATCCACATCGAAAGCAGATACATATACAGATGACGCTCCTTCCTGAGCTGCCAGGCTTCCTGTTCCCGGGAAACATACAAGATGTCCCCCCAATAGGAACAGGAAGATAAAAAGTTTGCAAATGATTGCTTTCTTCCGAATGATGCTAAACAGATTTAAGCTGATCCCGGTTTTCATATAATTTTGTCATTGCATTGATGATGTCATCCATGTCTTGCTGAGTACCCAACAGCGGACCTGAAGCCCACAACATAAGCATTTCTTCGTCGCAAATTAAGTCGCAAACAGGGCAAGCCATTTCTTCTTTGTATTGCTTCAGCCTATCTGCTCCGTACATGTACTTGTACTCTTTCCTGTTCATAATATTCTCAACCCAGGGTTCCTTGTGCAGACCGTTTGTAATATAAGGGCTGACATTAATTCCTTCCGCAGAAAGAGCCTTGAGGTATTTCTCACGCGGAATTCCATTGTATACTTCCTTGTTATAATTCATCGTGTACAGGTAGAACGATCCTTCTTCGGTTCCATCGTACAATTTCTGAGGGGTAACCCCGGGAATATCCTTGATTTTGGAAGACAGGTAATTCGCATTTTTGTTACGAAGAACATGTCTTTCAAGTGCTGTTGGCAGCTGGCCTAACAGGATGGCACCTTCAAACTCATTCATCCGGTATTTGGGACCGATGGTTTCCGTACGGCCTTGTTTCGAGGTTCCGTGGTTTTGAACCGTGTAACATTGTTCCAACAGTTCTTCATTGTTGCTAATAATACTACCTCCCTCTCCACAGGATACTACTTTCGAGGTTTGATGGCTAAAGCAGCCTACATCACCTATCGATCCAAGCATCTTGCCGCGGAATTTTGCGAAATGAGCCTGACAGGCATCTTCGATCAAAAAGAGATTGTGTTTCTTGGCTATCTGAAGAAAGCGATCCAGGTCGGCGGGTTGTCCCATCATATGTACCGGTATAATAGCCTTGGTATTTTTGGTAATACGTCGTTCTACATCATCAGGGTCCAGCTGGAATGAATAACGGTCGATGTCACCCAGGACAGGAAGTGCTCTGGCGGAAAGGATGGCCGAGATGGTTCCGGGATCGGTATAAGGGGAGGTGATTACCTCGTCGCCAGGGCCTAAGCCCAAAGCTTCGACTGACGTATGAAGGGCTTGTGTGCCCGAGCCTACTGCAATACAGCGCGGAACTCCCATCATCTTTGCATACTCCTTTTCGAAGGTAGCAACTGTTCCCGTTGCGGATTGGATGCGACACCAGATACCACTTTGGGTTGTTTTTTCAATTTCCTCCAATACTTTTTTGTCCACGTATGGCCAACCAGGCCAGGGTTTATTCGCGCGTACAGCTTCTCCTCCCAGAATAGCTAATTTATTGCTGGTACCGGAAGCTCCAAAAGCCTGCATTCCTCCCAGGGTTATAGTTCCCACTGCTCCGGCGGAAACTGTTCCAACAAAGCTCCTTCTCGTAACGTTTTTAGGTTTCATTTTTGATTAATTTTGATAAGTTTATTGTTTTTATTAGTAAAGACAAGCGTGACTTTTTTATGAAAGAAAAGAGTTATGTCTGATACTTATATTTTTTGTTTTGCTTTCTTGCTTTCTCCATTATCAGGTCAACAGACACCGGTTTTCCTCCGTTTTTAACACTCACGTCTGCGGCCTCCATGAAAGCCAGAATCTCTAAAGTCTCCACAGGTTGAACCGGTACTTTCCCTGTATCGAAATATTTCACAATCTCTTTTAACAGCGGATTGTAGCCGTTATACGACCCAAGTGTTTTAATCGCTTTTTCTCCGAAGATACGACCTCCATATCCTGACTCTCCTTTTCTGATTCCTCTGAATGTCCCAATTCGTCCGTCTTGCCAGATTCCTGTTACCACATCCGCACCGGGAGTATAGGCCCGTGTAACTGTTTTGCAGCCTGTCCCCATGGCTGTGAATAGAGGCTCAACCCCATGAATTCCGTACCAAAACAAATCGGGATGTGTTTTTTCCATCGGTGCCGGACTGTATGTTTCAGCACCAAGCACTTTCCCCACTGCCCCGTTTAGCACTTCATCCATTCCCTGGATGTAACGGAGAGAAGAAGATGAGAATACCGGAACGCCGTAATGGTTGGCAGCATCAAAAATTGTTATGGCATCAGCAAGAGAAGCAGTCATGGGTTTGTCGATAAACATACGTTTGCCCAATTTTAAAACAGGAATTGCTTGTTCCAAGTGTCGACGGCCATCATTGGTTTCAAGAAGGACCACGTCAACCAAGTTCAGCAATTCATCGATCGAACGGGTTATGGTAATCCCCATTTCTCTCATTTGCTTTGTGTACCCTTCGATAGTATCAACACTCGATTTTATATCAAGGCTACCTTGCGGATAGGCTGCAACAACTTTATATCCCAAAAAATCATTAGAGTTTTCAGCGGTATTCATTGCTTTTGTAAAGGCAATGCTGTGAGATGTATCAAGTCCGATAATACCAACTTTTTTCCCGGAAAGTTCTCCGGCGAAATAAGGCTTTGCCAGGGCTGCCGGGGCAAAGGCCACTCCCGCTCCGGCAATAGCGCTATTGATGATAAAATTTCTTCTGTTGGTCATTTTATGTTGTTGTTGTTATTCAAAAGGATTGGGAATAACAACCAAGTCTTCGATTTCTTTTCCCTCGTGCATGAAACGGGCCAGTGTATACACTTTGCCATCCTGTCCTACGGTGATGGAATTTACGTAGGTTGGGCGGTTTCCGTCTTCATAAAAGATGGGGCCGTGGTCGGTATAAGTGCTTGTTGGGATATGATAGGTAATAAGGTGGAGGTTTTCCAATCCCTTGGCTGCACCCATGGCAATCTCGTCGACTCCTTTTACACGTTTGCCGTCGATGTAGATTGGTCCGCCGGTCAGGTAGTAGATGGTTTGCCCGTCGGGTCCTAGGTCGAAGCCCAGGTAACCATAGCTGAACTGGTCGAACATACCGCTCTTGCGCGATGGTTCAGAGGTGATACGATCTACAATCTCTATTTTGGGCACTTTGGGATCGAAGCGGAACAGGTATCCCGAGTTACCATGTACCCCGTAGGCTACATTTTCCTGCGGGTACCACACGATACGTCTCCAGTTGTATTGCATGCTGCCCGGACGGGTGGCATCGTACTTGCCAAAGTAATCCAGCTTCAGGTCGATGCCTTCCAGTTTCTTGATTTGCTGCTCACCCCCGGGGTTGTAGTAGAGGATGTCTCCTTCCGAAGTGGAAAAATAAACAGTTCCATCGCGCGGATCAACTACCATAGAACGGCACAATACACGGTAGTCTTCTCCTGGTTTGCCTGCTTCTCCGTTAGCCGAAAATTTACCCAGGTTTTTAAGTTGGTCCTTGGCCACATCGTAATGCAGGAAGTACCCGAAGGGCCAAGAAATGCCGTAAATATGACCACGCTCAGTGTCCATGGTCATGGTCACGAAGGCTTCGCCATCGGGGGCTGTGGCCAGGTCTTCCCATTTGCCCGATGCCAGGTCGTACGAAAGTATGTGTCCTCCGGGGTAGAGTTTGTAACCTTCTGGCGGATCCTGTACCATCATCTCCATACCATCGATCATTTGGTAGTAACCGGCATGGGTAGATATGTACAATTTTCCCTTGCTTTCGTAAAAATTGCAATGTGATTTTCCCTGCGAGATGGTTTTCAAACCGGCTTCACCACAAAGTTCGGTGATATCCCCCAGGTGGTCGATTTTATCAGTAGTTGGATCGTAAACGTAATACTGTCCGCCTGTATCGATTGATTGGGAAGAAAGGCAATAGTAAATACGTCCGTCACTGGCTGCGGTAATGGTGTTATATGTGTCGTGGGCCAGCGGGAATCCCGAGTAATAGTGTTTGGCTACCAGGGGTTTCTTTTCTCCCACTGTCGCTTTTTCGTTCTCTCTTTTTCCTGTTTCCGTGCATCCTGCTGCGAGTAGAACCAGCAGCATAGCCATCATAAATGTAGGTCTCATAAATAAATCTTAGGTTATTAATAAATTATTTTATCATCTTAACTGTTTTGCCAGCCTGATCACTTCATCAGTGATCTGTTGCTCAATGCCGGTTTTCCACCGGGCAGGTAGACCGTAAACCATTTGCGATACTTCGCCTTCATAGCGTCCTTCTTTTAAAACCTTCTCATCCGGGATATAGGCCATTACATCGTTGGAGTACCCCATCACAAACAGCTCATTGCCCAGTGCTTTTTTTAGCCCAACCGAGTAGTTGACCAGCAACTCACCTCCAAGTGCAACGATGGTTTGCTCGCCCAGCTTCCAAACCTGAACAGGGTAGGGGTATGATGTAGGAAAGGGAGTTCCTGAGTTTATCAACCCTAGCATATCTTCGGCCCATGCTTTCATGAATCCCTCGTTTTTATCTCTGAAAGCAAGCAGGTATTCCTTGGTTGGAGGAGTGTCGAATTCCAATTCTATCTCGCTGTAAGCTGTTTGAATGCCGGGCCTGAGTAGATACATGTCTTCATGCAGCACGCGCTCTACTGCAGCAGCAAGTTCCTGTCCATACTGTTTGGCTAAGGGAACCGTGCGGCGGGGCATCGGATTCTGGTCGGCGCCGGCTCCCTGGAAAAACAGGGCAGTGGCTCCTTTGTACTTGTTTTCAATCTCAATCTGGGCAAAGCCAGGATAATCGCCTGACCACTGTTGCCCATTCAAAACGGTGGGATGACAGGCATAGCCAAAAGCAACAGCCTGAATCCGTCCTTTCATATTTTCAACTTTAAGCACCGGTACGGCATAATCGTTAGGGCCCTGCAGATCGCTCAATTGGGCAATCTGCGATTCATCGTTGTTCCTCCGGTTCACCTGAAAACGCACAACACCGTTGCTGGCATAGACCCGTGCAGGCTTCACCGAGCGGGCTGCTTTTTCGCACAGGCTGTAAATTTGTTGTTCCAGCCATTGTGTATATTGATCAATCTTTTCCTGCTGAACCTGATTCAGCAGATAAATCCCACTCAAAGAGTTGGCCAGCACAGGGCCTGAGTGAGTGTGCGAGCTGTTCAAAATGATCTGCGAACGGGACAGCCCCCATTGCTCTTCCAACCGATCCCTGATCTGGTCGGATAGGGTCTTGGGAAATCCCAACAAATCAGCGGTGACCAACAATACCTGCTGGCCTGCTGCATCTTCCAGAAACAAGGCTTTTGCCCACAGCTCGTGCAAAGTCCCTTCCGAGGGAGAGGTTCTGGATGCATAACCGGCCATCCACATATCCTGATGCGGGGTAATTTTTACCTTGGCAACGCCGGCTTTCCAATCTGAACCTGCTTGTTGTCCAGCTACCGGATACAAAAAGGTGAGCAACAGAAGAGCGGTAAGCGTGAAAAAAATATTGATCTTCATGATTACTCGTTTGCCTTTTTTATCTGGTCAGCGTTATCATATATTTTTCTGATGGCAAGTGCAATGTTGTCCATGTCGTTTTTCGAGCCCAGCAAAACATTTTGCGAGATCCACACCGCTTCCCGGTTGCAAAGCTGCTCGTTCATTGGGCATTGGTTTTCATGAGCATAGCGCTCGTAGTCAAGCTGTTCGCTGGAGTAGAATTTCCGGAAAAGGCGGCTATTGAATGCATTTTTCAGAAAAGGCATCTTGTTCAGCTCCGAATATCCTGACAAGCAGGGTACTCCTTCGGCCTGCAATGCCTTGATAAACGCTTCGCGGGAGAGTCCCTTAAATGCTACCTGCTGGTAACGGAAAGGGAATAGGTGAAAGGCAGCCCGGGTTGCATTCTTGTGCAGACGGTAAGGGCTTATACCCGGTATGTCCTTGATTTGATCGGCGAGATAAGCCGCGTTAACGCCGCGGGTTTGGGTCTGTTCTTCCAGCCGTGCGAGCTGGGCCAGGCCAATGGCTGCCTGGTACTCGGTAATGCGCAACTTGGTACCTACCATTACGGTCCCGGCTCCAACCTCTCCGGCGGCAGAGCCGTAAGGGTTGCCATAGTTGTGGAACGAGTAGCAGCGATCCATGAACTGGTCATCATTACTGATGATGGCCCCACCTTCACCGATGGCCATGTTTTTTGAATTCTGGAAACTGAAACAACCGGCATTGCCGAAGGTTCCCACTTTCTGGTGGTTGATCTCGGCCAGCCATGCCTGACAGGCATCTTCCACTACCAGCAGGTTGTGTTTTTTTGCGATGGCCATGATTCGTTCCATATCGCAGGGCAACCCAAGGATGTGCACCGGCATGATGGCTCGGGTACGCGGGGTTATTCGTGCTTCAATTTTGTCGGGATCCATCAGGAAAGTTTCCGGGTCTACGTCTACAAAAACGGGAATGGCCCCGTTAAACAGGATGCTGGATACTGAGGCAATAAAAGTATAGGGAGTAACCAGCACTTCGTCTCCCCAACCTATCTCGAGCTGGGCCAGCGAAGCATTCAGCGCATTGGTGCCGTTAACAACGGCCAGACAGCGTTTGGCTCCGCAAATTTCGGCCCAGCGTTGCTCGAACAGGTCAACTACTTTGTTTCGTGACCATACACCACTGCGCATAACTTCCAGCAAATGCTTCTCGTCGGTTTCCGGCTTCCAGATTGGCCAGGCAGGCCAAGACGGAGAAGACAATGCCGGCTGCCCTCCAAGAAGGGCGGGGGAAGGGGAACTGGAAATACTGCCAGCCCAAATACTGCTTATTCCTCCAGGAACAAGAAGAGTTCCTGCTCCCAACAAACTGTTCTGAAGAATAAAATCGCGCCGAGTGTGTGTATTGTTCTTTTTCATATTAAAATAGGTTTATAATCTTTAATGTCCAGATTATTATTATCATACTTATACCTGAAAAAGAGCGATTTTATCCACTTGTTTTTCAAGGTATTCATTGATTTTCTTTTCTACAGTTTAATCCTGTACCAAGAAGGATGGCTGGCATACTTTCCTCCACCGTACCGTTTGCAAACAATAATAATCTCTTCCTTTTCCACATTTTCCATGATGTTAAAGTTAGAGAGCTGCAATTTTGTGTCTTCGTGTTCATGCCTGGTATCAATCATTACTACACTTTCTTTTATCAATCCAAAATTTTCTGTATTTACTTCTGCAATAACCAATGGATAACGGGGATGACTTGCCTGAGGGTTTGTTTCGGTTATGTTTCCAACCCAGTATACCCGGCCACTCTTTCTGGATCTGAAAAGCGTTGAGTGTGCCGTTGGCACGAAAAAATTTTCTCCGTTGGTATAAGTAAGAGGTTTTGGTTCTGACCATGTCCTGCAGTAATCGTTAGAAAATGAAACTCTGGCATATCCAGGTAATTCGGGACGGGCAAGATTTGAACATCTGGCTACCATTGCAAATTTTCCTGGTTTTTTGGTTTCTATAATGGTTGCCTCACACACGCCTCTGGTTGAAACGTTGTAGTCGATACGCAACCATTCTCCGAAATCCCATGTTACATCGCTTCCATCGGGCAGCCATTTCCCAACGAGTACGCCTGCATCTCCAAACAGATAGGCATTTTCCACAGGGAGATAAATTTTTTGATTCTCTTCGTCCCAAGGATGTAAACTGAGAGGTACCATTATTTCTCCGTTTGACGCTTTGACGATAGGTCTTGTAAAGTCGATATTAAATCCATTTCTGCCAATTTTCACTCCTTTTATTGGATTCATCGTGTCGTGTCCTTTGACAATCACAAGCTTCAACTCCGAGAAAGTTTTTCCACCATCTTTAGAGACACGATACCACGTTTTATATTGGGGCGATCCTGTCGAGGTATCTCCCTTTCCCGGGGTGGAAATAACGAGTTGTAAAACCCATGGTTTTCCTGGTTCAACAAAAATATTACCTGTAATATAATTGCCGCTTCCACTGTAAAAATTTTCTTTTTCCCATGGGAATGGAACAGGTTGAACGCTTGGTACGGTCGGCACATTTGGACAATAGATAAAACCGGGGTCAGAAGGAATAGCGCGATATTCATCATTGTATTGATCATTGATAAACCAGATTTGTTTATCAATCACTTTGGGAATGCTTACTAACACATCTGACTCACTGATCTCTTCAGTGCCTTTACATGCCAGAAATATGATGCCTACAAGTGATGCGGCAATGATCATTAATGCATATTTCAGCTTAATTGTTTTTTGAATTCTATATTTCATTTTTCTTGTGATCTCTACATTCAAACAAACGTTTGCGTAAATTTATGTAAATTTATCATAACATGCTATTTTACCAGAAAATATGCGAATTTTTACATTCGCTTATAATACTTTAAACGCACATTATTTATTTTCGATCTTAAAGTTGATTCTATTTTGCCCTTTTTTTGCTGCTAATCTGGGTGTCTGTTTGGCACCTGATAGATTCGATCAAAAAGGTTAGCGCGATTGCAGCTGTCTTTATTTCTCGAAGTTTCCAGATTGTTCTCTAGTGAATTTTTTTTAAGGTTACAAGCTATTTAAAGTATCTTTCCAACCTGACATCCAATTTTACAACAGGTTTTCCTCTACTTCTAATTACAAGGAACGGGCAAGAAGACAATGCTCTTATTCAACAAAGACCGTTTTTCTTTTTGTATTTAATTCGATACAAAAAATGAGGACTCTGGTCTCCATACAGGTTCTTTATTTATTATTGATTAGCAAGTCGGCGCTTGCAAAAGATTTTCAGAGTTGAAAGTGGTTTTCCTTTTGCACGCAAAAAGAAAACCACGAAATCAAACTTAACAATACAAAAACGAAAGTTTCATTGCAATATACAATGATATAGACTTAATCGTTAATGCTGAAGAAAGACAACTCGCCTATTGTTACAGGCACAGCTCCATTCCACGTATCTTTTACTACATATCGGATATAACGTACGGGTGTAGTATTGTTCAGAATCATAAAATCCTCTCCTGCTGCTGCATATTCAAGATCCTCTGGACTTTCCTTGCCTAGATCCTGCCGAGAAGGTTTAATCGACTCGTAAACTCCTAATACCGTCCATTCCGAAAAATCGTCACTAACATCAGGCGTTGTACTTCCCCATACTTCAAATTTCTTTACTCCCTGACTTCTGTATACGACTCCGGCAGTTAAGCGTTGCCATTGTTTTATTCGGGAAAGCTTAACTTCTTCTCCCAGATCGAACGTGAAACTATGTGGCAATGTAATCCCAGATTGAATATACCATGTTCCTACATTGTCATCCCACATTTTTTCTATTCCATAAGAAGAACTATGTTCGAAATATGGAATTCCAGGTGGGTTCCATCTTGTGATCAGTGAATGATCCATTTTTGAATCAATACGATTGACGGAAGTGAAATTGGAGTACAAGGTATCGTAAGCTTCTTCTTCGGGCAAATACAAGGTCCTGAATTCGAATTCTCCACTAAAGCCTTCCAGTAGAAGAGAAGACTCTCCACTTGTGATGAATTTTGTTACATAATTTCCAGCCTTGTTCTTGTATTTAATTTCAGATTTCATGTAGTATTCCGGGATACTGCCCCATTGGGTGAAAACCGTGTCTTGTGTCTGAAACGTAGCATATTTCAGATTCCTCTCAATAAGCGTTTTCTGGAACTTCGGACCATAAACATGACCTGAAGTTTCCATCGGAATTGATCGATTCTTTTGTTCACTATTCATGGTTACCAGTTGGAAATAATACATTCGTTCTTCTAAATCGGAAATCAATAGTTGCTTAGCACTAGTCCCCGGTGAGCCTGGAATGTCAACAAGGACTGAATCTTCTCCTGAATTCCAGTATACCATTAATTTCGTTGCTTTGGGATCAGAAATCCAATAGTGGATCATGGCACGACCAACACCGGGCAGTACTTTTGCAGAATCGGGTTGCCCAACATAAATCTTCTCTCCTTCTTCAAGATACTGGTCATGAAGATCGTTCATCTTTGAGCAGTAACTAAAGAACAATCCTACGATTACTAATAAAATGGATTCAATTAAATATTTTGATTTCATTTTTTAAAATTTTTCTTGTAAAAGAATTAGTTCATTATATTGCCAAATGCATCTATCTCCATAATGACAAAGTTATTGGCTCCTCCCCATGTTTTGAGCACATCAAAACGGAGGTATCTTACAGCTGGAGTACCGATTGGCATGTTGAAATCTTCTCCTGCAACGGCAAAAGCCTGATCTTCGTCTGTAATCTGTCCAAGGGGTAAGCCAGAAGGTTTGTAGGAGTCAAACTCTCCTAATAATACCCATGTGGAAAGATCGTCGCTTACTCCCGGGTGGTCAGAACCATATACTTTGAAATGCCTTAAATTTCCGGCAGTATAGGTTTGACTTGCATTACAGCGTTGGTATAATTTAAGGCGGCTTAGTTTGGCCAACTGGCCCATGTCAAAAGTAAAACTGGTAGGAAGTGTGACCGATGTAGAGCCCATAAATCCGGGACTGATTAAAGCACCTTGTCCGTCCCACATGTTTTCAATCTGCCAAGAACCGTAATTTGCATAAGCTATACCTGGTGGATTCCATCTTGCGAATCTGGCTTTATCCAGCTCCTCTTCAAAGAGTGGTAAATAGGTGCCACTGATCGTATCTGTATGGTTTCCCCATTTGTCGCGCAAGTATACTGCAAGAATAATCTCCTCAGCACTAAGTCCTCTGATGTTTCCTTTGCCTGTTCCTGCATTGGTGTAAAAGTTCTCGATCTCTTCGTATTTGGCCTCTGTAGTATTCCAGCTTGCAATGGATAATACAACATCAGCATTCGTTGGATTGTCCCATGTGATAAAAACTCCTCCAAAATCATTGGCAATATTTACCGATTCCAATATTCCAAAAATAGGAGCTTCTTTTGGATGAATTTCCACCTCAACCGGTTGTGATTCATTTTTGCTTCGGTCGCCGCACACAAGAGAAACTGTTTGTGATTTTGACTGCCCTAATCCTTCAATCCTTATTCTGTTTGTATAGGCCGAAGCTTTTTGTTCCATTATGGTACCATTATCGAGCTGATAGGTTACTTTTATATATAGGAGGTCATCGTCGTCGGGAATCGCGTAGGAAATGATTGCGCCTCCGGCAATATTCTCCACTTGAGGATTTGCAATTTGCTTGGGAGGAATGCTATCCAATGGGTATTGCCCTCTTTCCTCTTCTTCGCAAGACCAGATAAAGCAAATCGCAAATAGTAATATGAATATTTTACTTTTCATCATTCTTATTTTTAAGTTTTTGACAAATTACCAACCGGGATTTTGTACAAGGTTTGTATTCACTGACAGGTTATACTGTCTGATCGGCCAAAAGATATCTTTGCGGGTATAATTCATATCCATGTACGAAGTAACATGATAAAAATCGCTGTTATTCTCTCCTAAGTAATACCAACCCTGTATTGTTGTATTCAATTCCTGAGGAGCTCGTCCCCAGCGCCGAAGATCCCAATAGCGCTGTTCTTCAAAGGCCAGCTCAATACTTCTTTCGCGTTGAATAATTTCTCTCATACCCTCCTGGGTTGTATATTTCTGAGAAAACCTGGAATAATTGCTCCACGATTCTACCACTCCTTTCAAGCCTGCTCTTTCCCGAATAATGTCGATATATTGATATACTTCCTGATTCGGACTGGCCAAGGTTTCGTTGAGAGCTTCTGCATACAGAAGATATAAATCAGCCAAACGAATAATTGGCCACTCCCATGCTTTGTTTACATAGACTGTTTGATTATAAACCCCGTAAAAGTTAGATAGCTTTTTGATGTAGAAAGAGGTGAGAGAATAACGCTCAATACCTATCGGTCCTGAAATTTCTCCGGCTTTGGCATTGATTGGCCACTGCTGATTTTCGTCGTAACGTCCCACGCCATACCACCAACCTTTATCAAAGCCGATGCTGCCGTAAAAACGAGGCTCTCTGTTTAAATGAAGTTGGGCCGTTAATACATTGGGCTGAACCAATAATTTGTCTTCTTCGGTGGTTACTGTTAAATCATAACGATTGGCATAATCGTAAGTGACATCTTCCTCTATCGGGACACCATTTTTTGAATAAAAACATTCAACAGCCTTCATGGTCGGAACATAAACACCTACTCTTACCGGAATATGCAAAGCGTCAAGTGCTGGCATCGAATACACATCATTGTACCAACCAATGTTATACGAACCAACATTTCGGCCATATGAGTCTGTTCCCTGTCCTGAATAACCCCAAATATGTTCGCTGTTCCATTTGTCGGTAACAATTTGCCCCACCTGTGCAATAAGCCTGGTTTGTTCCGACAAGTTCAATGATACATCTCTGAATTCAAATAATGCATGACCGGCAGCATGGCATGTATCAATGGCATTTTTACAAGCGACCATTGCTCTTTGCCATTTTGCCGGGTCTTCAACGGGATTGATAAAGTTTCTTCCCAGATGATCTTTAAACGATGTGTAATCCTTGTTTCCGTTAAACAGCGGACTGGCAGCAGTAACCAAAACTTTTGCTTTCAGGGCAAGTGCTATTGCCTGAGTAAAGCGGCCTTGTTCTGCAATTGGGTTGTCGATTTTTAACGGCAAATCGGGCGTTGCTTCATCCAGTAATTGAACAATGTATTCAACAACATCATCAACGGGCTCTCTGTAAACCATTATTTCTTCTTTGGATGCGGAAATAGGTAGGTTTTCTTTAACAATTGGGATGGGGCCATACATCTGCATCAGGAAGTAATGGTAATATGCCTTTAAACATTTAACTTCAGCAATCCATACTGGTTTTTCATACGATTCCAGATCCCGGACTTCGTCAAGTCGTTCGATAAATATATTGCAATCACGGATGCCCTTCCAGAGGCTTTTGCCGCCCCATAGACGCAATCCATCCCAGTAGTTGATAATTGGGGAGTTGACATTATTACCCTCTTTCAAGACGGTCCAACCTAATTGAAAACCGGCCCAGTTTTGATTACCGTAGGTTGTTGCAAAATCATCAAAACGTCCGGGAGATTCGCACAAGCCATGTCTGGGCATATACGAGTAACAAGTAGCGAGATATTGTTCCGCTCTTACTCGGTCTTTAAAGGCATAATCCAATGTTGCCACGTTGTCGGGGACAATATCCAAATAATCGCCACACGAGGTCGCAATCATTATTGAAGAAATTATAATTATAAAAATACTTCTTTTCATAAAGGTAATGTTTTGAGTTGTTTAGAATGAGACTTGGACGCCAAAATTGACTACTCTCTGAATAGGATATCCTAATCCATTTCCTGCCATTTCAGGATCCCATAACTTGAATTTACTAAACGTAAGGAGGTTGGTCCCACTTGAGTACAGTCGAAGTTTTTCGATTCCTGCTTTTTTTGTTAAGGTGTTTGGCAAAGTAAAACCAAGTTCTACATTCTTCAATCGCAAGAAGCCGCCATCTTGCATAAACCATGTGCTTAGTACACTGTTGTTTGAATTGATTACCGGCGACAAACGAGGCCACAAAGCATAGAGATTTCGATTGCTTTCTGACCAGTAATCATCGGCATAAACTTTTAGAAGCTGTTGCTCGTTAACAAAAGGTGCAGTTTTTTTTGTATCAATCCAGAACGACTCACGAGCTAATCCCTGAAAGAAAAATGAGAAATCAATATTTTTGTATCCAGTAGATAGTCCGAAGCCAAAAACAACTTCAGGTGTTGTAGGATAGCCAATCGGTACCATATCTAATTCATTGATTGAGCCATTGCCATCAATGTCTTTGTATTTGATGTCTCCAGCCATTGCGTCACTAAATTGAGTAGGTGAGTTCTTTATTTCGTATTCATCAACAAATAGTCTTTCTGCCACATAGCCCCATTGCTGTCCCAATGAATATCCTATCTTCGATTTCCACGGAGTGTCTTCGTAAATTGGTTCGTCGTAAACAAGAAATTCGCTGGTTGCATATGTAAAGTTAAAACGTCCGGACAACCAAAAGTCATTTGAAAAATGTTTGTTTAAGTCCATTGAGAAATCAATTCCTCGTCCTTTTGCTTCTCCTGTATTTGCTTTAGAAGCTGCCTGCAAACCCAGGGTTGAGGGGATGTGACTTCTGTTCATCAGGATGTTTGTACGATGTTCCTGATACACATCAAAGACAACATCAATCATTTCCAAGAGATTCATTTCAAAACCAAGATTGGTTTTTCTGGCTGTTTCCCATGTAATGTCCGGATTCTCGTACCTGGAAATACTAATCCCATTTTTGTAGTAATTAAATTCTGAGCCGAAGATATATCTGTTCGAACTCGTGTTCATATTTACTTCAGAAAGGTAGAAAAACCTGTCAGATGGAGAACCAATAGCATCATTCCCTACTAACCCTTCGGTAAATTTCAATTTGAACATTGGGATTATCTCTTTCAGATTTCCTGCCCAAAAGTTTTCTTTCGATACAACCCATCCCAGACCAACGGAAGGGAAGAACCCAAACCGGTGTTCTTTTGAGAACCTTTCAGAGCCATTGTATCCAAAGTTGGCCTCTAAAAAATACCGCTGTTTGTAAGCATATGTTCCACGCCCTGAAATACCCATATTGCGGAAAGCTAGCGACTGCTGCAACGAACCGGCATTCCCTTCCAGACGGTTCCGCAGATAAGCTACAAGCATCCCACTAACCGAATGATCACTTGAAAACTCATGTTCGTAATTGATGGCACCTTCCATGTATGTGTTCGAGGTAATAACCTTGGCTCCTTCGTAGTAATCGAGGTGCTCTTGTCCTGATTCAGGATTTACAGCCCCCAGTATATATTCCCCGGTACTCTTATCATAGCTGCCAACCGTATAATAGAATGGCTTATAATAGCGGCTCACGTCAAAATGAGAATAACGCGTTGTACTCATCAGGCCTCTGGCTTTTAGTCCATCTGCAATAAAGTTGAGATCTTGATGAGCTTCAAATTGTGCGATCATGGTTGAGTTTGTGTACTCCTTGTATCCTTTTACCATGTCAGCATAAGGGTTCAGGTAGTTTCCGTCAACTGTGTTCCCGAAAAGAATATGATCAGTTGTTTTATTCATTTCATCCGGCTCATAATATGCAGGAAACAAAACAGGATTTGTTCGCATTACCTTGTTGTATAAATCGGTACCACTATCCAGAGGTCCCGAATAATCATCAAATGTACCGTACAAACGTACAACAACCTCTGTCGTGTTTGTTACATTGATATTGACGTTCGAGCGCAACAAAGTTCTATTGAGCTTGATATTGTTATTGAAGTTATTCTTTTTATCAACTTCCAGGATACCATTATCCCGGTTAAAAGTTCCGGCTAAATAATAACGAGCAACTTTTCCCCCTCCGCTAATATTAAAATTAAGGCGTCGGTTGGTTGTAAAGTTTTTAAACAACATGTTGTACCAATCAGTCGCAGGGTAGAGTAAAGGATGGACGCCCTTTTCGGTATTTTCGATTTTTTCTTGCGAATAAGGCAAAAGCCCAAGTGGGTCGCGTGTAATCACCGCTTCGTTATGTAGCTTCATGTAAGTTATCGGGTCGGCTAGTTCAATTTCCTTGGTAGGAGCCGATATCGATTCTTCATAACGTATTGTTACCCTGGCTTTTCCTTCTTTTCCTTGTTTAGTTGTGACTAAAATGACTCCATTGGCTCCGCGTGCTCCATAAAGCGATGTTGCAGTGGCATCTTTCATAATAGAGAAACTCTCAATATCGTCTGGTTGAACCCGGGATAAGTCACTAGAGGTAACTTCTATGCCGTCTAGCAAGATAAGAGGGCTGGCAGTATAACCAAAACTGGTAACACCACGAATAAAGAAATCGGCAGTGTCGTCTCCGGGTTCTCCACTACGCTGGTAAGAAATTAAACCAGCCATTCTCCCTGCCAGAGCAGTGGTTAGGTTGCTGCTAGGTACTTTTAGTTCTTCGGTTTTGATGGTAGAAATAGAGGAAATAACACTTTCCTTTCTTTGTTTTCCAAAGGCTACGATCGTAACCTCTGATAATTCATCAACTTTTTCTTTCATGGTCACATTGATCACTGTTTGCTCTCCAACATCGATCGTCTGAGATTCTAGTCCCACGAATGAAAATAATAGCTTGTCGACAGAAGCAACTCTTATCGAGTACTTTCCGTCCAGGTCAGTAATAACCCCCCGGGTAACTCCGGCTACGGTTACGGTAACTCCGGGAATGGGAATCCCCTTTTCGTCGGATACAACCCCCATTACTTCTTTTTCATTTTGTTGACTTACATTCGAAATTTTCCAGAAATCGAAGGGGGTCGAGAATGCATTCTTTTGTCCGACCAAAAGAATCGCGACAATAAACATTGTGCAGCATTTTATATGCAGCAACTTGAAAATTGGAATCCTGATGTTTCTTTTCATATATTATTGATTTAGCATTGGTTCTCTCTTGATTGTTTGTGTGCTGGGGGCTTCCTGGTTGATTGTTATGTGTTTTTACTTTGTTGTGTATTGAAATATAATTTTTATTAGTTAGTTATTTTTTTCTTCCTTGGAGTGAATTTATATAGGTTTTATGATTGAATCGTTCAAAACTAGTCATTAATATAATTTTTAGCAAGCAATATTTACTTTTTTTGTGATAAAAAATTTGTTTTTTTGGGTGTATTTACGTTTTGTTTGTGTTTAAATATTTGTTGTACAGATATTTGTGTTATTAATTCAAAATTAATCAAAAATAATCATGATCGTTTTGTTTTTGTCGTGGTTTAGGACTGTTTTAATGCATCTTTTTGTGTTGTCGCGTTTGTTGTCGATTCTTGCGACTGCCTTTTGGCGTGTAGGTGAATTCTGTTGGCTATTGCGATCTAATTTTGTGGTCTTTGGAGGGTGGAGTGTCGGTAGTTTATGAAAAAATAGGACAGAATTTACAAGATCTCTTTTCTTAGGCGTTGGTCGATGTTGTGTTTTTTGGGCAAAGTTTATTGGATGTGTGTTGGTTTTTGTGTATTTGATATTGATGTTTTATTGTGTTGATATGACGGGTAGAATTTTTTTATTGACTTCGGGTTTCTACTTGACTGACAGTGTTGTGATTTGGTCTTGAGTTGAGTGGATAGTCTTTTTTTTGTGGGGTTGCTTTGGCTGGTTGTGTTGTCGGGAGAGGTGTGTGGATTTAGTTTGCGACTTGTTTGGATTTTTTGTTTGATAATGATCGAAAGTGTTTGATTCTTTAGTGTGGTTGTTTGCTGTAGTGAAAATTGAAAACAACGAGGTGTTAGTTATGAAGATTAGGAGTAGCAGTTTAAATAAAAATGGTGAGGTGGTTAGAGGAAAAACAAATGCTGTGTATTTGTCTTTTAAGGTAAGTTAGTTATTGTTTGTTGAATTTGTAGGAGTATACAAAATATTACGCAAACGTTTGTTTGAAATATTGAGTGTTTGTTGTATTTTCGGGGTGATTTGGAGCTTATTGTGAGGTATGTGTACTGTTGTGTCTTTGAGTGGAGTGTGTTTTGAAGAGAGTGAGGTCATGGGCTTGGTGGACAAGATTTGTTCAAACGTAAAGTGATTTAATATAATCTGTTAATGTTGTATAACTAATGTCTTGAAGAAAGACAGAGGAGGCTACGTGCGTGTTTTTGTGCACATATTTCTATGGTTTGTTTGCACCGAGTATATCGAACCCATTTAAGATACAAGATTTCAAATAGTAGCTAATGTGTCTTTTGTGTTGCAATAATCTGGGGTCAGGTAAAAATGATATTATACAATGTGGGCAAGACTGTAGGGTTGGTGTGTGTAGATGAAGAAGGGAAGGAAAAATAGAATTCCCGATGAAGGATTTGTGATTTGAAAGTCGTGATCGCTATCTGCGGCTGGGATTATGGTTGCTTTTGCAATCCGGTGATGAATATGAAAAATATAAACTGGTTTTTGGTTAAAATGCTGCAATTACGCGCATTTTTTCGAAGATGAGTTAATTGGTACAGGCGCTACCCAAAGTGGAGTTATAAAAAGGATGAACAGAGCAGACGATGTTAGCTAAAACAGTTTGTAGGTGAAATAGGGATGAATGGTTGCATGCAGTAGTTCGTAAGAAAGATCTTTATAATAAACCTTTATAATTAAGTAATATGAAACTAAGTCGTCGTAAGTTTTTTCAGAATGCTACAGCTGTAACAGGTGGAATTGTTTTATGTGGAGTTCACGGCAGTCATGGTGCTTCGGCAACTATGCCGGGAGTGATAAAAATTGAAAAACCGTTCCATGGTGCTGTTTTAAACGTTCGGCATGGTGAGCAAGTTGAGGGAGGGTTGAAGGTGAGTGTGCAGGGAGAGGCTCCTTTGGATAGTAAGGTTACGGTAAATGGAGTTGAGGCACGGCGCGAAAAAAATAAATTTATGGCCGATGTGATTCTGCGTAACACTGAATCTGAGATTACGGCTACTTCTGATGGATTGTATGGGAATAACAAACATACAGTAAAAGTGGTATGGGATAAAAATTCATTCCCCCGTTATGGGTTTGAAATAGATGATAACATATTCTTTTTTCGTGATATCGCTCAAAAAAGATATCGTTCACTGTTCGATAATTTTTACCTGGAAGGATTGCGGAAACTTCATCAGAAATATGGGACAAAAGTTCTGTTGAATATCTTTTATTCTGATGGTTTGGAATATGCAAAATCATCCGAGTTTACCCTGTCGCAGTTTTCCGATCGCTACAAAGGTGAATGGAGAGACAATGCCGATTGGCTCAAGCTTACTTTTCATGCCAGGGCCAATCTTCCTGATTATCCGTACAGGGATGCTCCGGTGCAGAAATTAGTTAGTGATTTGGATGAGGTGAGCGAACAGATTATCCGCTTTGCCGGTGAAGAAACCTATACTCCTCCCACTATTGTTCATTGGGGTATGATGTCGCCTCAGGCCTATGGGGCGATGGCTGAAAGAAACGTGAAAGTATTACGCGGTTATTTCTTTCAAAGAGAGAATGGGGAATGGGATGTCAATCACGAATTGGATGCAGTACGATCGGAATATCTCTCCCGCAATCATCAACTGAAAGATTTTGATAGTGGCATTGTGTTCTCTAAAATTCATTTAGTGGGTAATATCACTCCAATCGAAGAAATTATCCCTTCGCTTGAACCCTTGCTTGAACAGCCACATAGTGCTGAAGTTTTGGATTTGATGACCCATGAACAATATTTCTGGCCTTTTTATGCTAATTATATTCCTGATCATTTCGACAGGCTCGACAGGGCTATTGGATGGGCTACAGAGCACGGCTACAAACCTGTTTTTTGGAACGACGGATTTTTTGGGGCGCCGGCATAAAAACTTTTAAATTCACCTGCCTACATAAATAAATAACATAAAAACTGATTAATCACAAATAAAAACTAAATCAAATGTCAAATCGCAGAAATTTTATCAAGCAAATGGCTGCTGCAGGTGTTGCTAGCAGCTTACCATCTTTTCTTTTAGCGCAGCAAAACTCGCCCCAAGACAAAATATGGGCGAACCTGTTACATCTGAGTTATAACATGTGGGAAGACAATGTTTCGTTGAAATACAGGGATGAAAATTATAAGTGCACTACCTGTCAGGAAGCTCGGGAGTGGGCACATCCTTACAGGTCGTCCCTTACTTTTGATGATGCCGTATGGGATGCATTGTTAACTGAGATGGCGGCTGTTGGAATGAATATGGTTATCATAGATCTTGGAGATGCAGTTAAATATGAAAGCCATCCTGAAATTGCTGTAAAAAATGCCTGGACAACGGAAAAGCTAAGATCAGAACTGGTTAAAATAAGAAAGTTGGGTCTGGAGCCTATCCCGAAGCTTAATTTTGCAACTACTCACGATGTGTGGATGGGGGAATATTCTCGAATGGTCTCAACGAGTAAATATTATGAGGTATGCCGCAATCTTATCGGCGAGGTAATAGAGTTATTTGATTATCCTCGTTTCTTTCACTTGGGAATGGATGAGGAGACGCCTGATTACCAAGGAAGGTTCGATCATGTTACTGTACGTCAGAATGATCTTTGGTGGGGAGATCTCTATTTCTATTTAGGAGAAGTCGAGAAGAAGGGGGTGCGTTCGTGGATATGGTCGGATTATGCCTGGCATCATCCTGAACGCTTTTTTAAGAAAATGCCAAAATCCGTACTTCAGAGTAACTGGTATTACGGGGCAAGCTTGGAAGAGGAAAAAACGAAAAGTTATGTGAAGCTATACAATGATTTGGAAGCGCATGGTTATGATCAGGTACCGACAGGCAGTAATCATTACAATGATGAAAACATGGAAGCAACTGTGGATTATTGTAGAAAGGTGATAGATCCTTCCAGATTGTATGGTTTTATGACAGCTGCCTGGCGGCCTACGATGTCACCTTGTCTCGACAGGCATAAAGAAGCCATCGCTCAAATCGAGAGGGCAATGAAAAAGTTTTAATCGGCAATTGTTCTAAATCACTGGTGTCCGGGGAAGATCTTTTCAGACCCCATGTTTAGACTTCACCTCTCAGTTTTCTCCCGGGCATCAGTGATTGCTGGTAAGAAAAGAATGCTTTTTTGTCGTTGCAGATAAGATATTCTTTGCTTAAAAATAATAATATAAAAAATTCTGAAAAATAATGAAAGCAACTACTGTTCGTGTTATTGGCGTATTTCTTTTGATGGTTTTAACTTCCGGATATTTGTTTGCTCAGGAGGGTGACGAAAAAGTTCATTACCGCCAGATTTCAGTCGAAGATTATAAAGATAAGATAGAGGGAGCCTGGCTGGGGCAGGCCATTGCTGCCATGTGGGGCTTCCCCACCGAGAGCAAATGGCAGGGGGAGATTGTTCCTTTCGACCTGTAGGATTGGTACCGCCAAATAACGCCGGCTGAATCTGTTCCTGCGGGTGTTACGGAGCAGGAAAGAAGAAAAATACCGCCGTCGGCCATCTCCGAAAAAGCTGCATCGATGAAGGATCCTCGGGAGCGAAAAAAATTTCTGATGCAATACTTTAACAACAAAAACAATTACGAGAAATGGACGCCCAGGGAAATGGGGGATCAGGACGACATTTACATGGAGTTTATGTTTTTAAGTTCAATCACCAGGCATGGTCTTGATATAACATCGGCTCAGTTTGCCGAAGACTGGCTTAAATATTTAAACCCTAATCGCATATGGGGAGCCAACAAAGGAGCCTATAACAATTTCAGAAAAGGAATATGGCCTCCGGAATCGGGAAGTCCCCGCTTTAATGAATACTGGGATGGCATTGACTTTCAGATTGAATCTGATCTGTTTGGCCTTATAAGCCCGGGAATGCCGGTAATAAGCAATGCCTGGTGCGATAAGGTGGGCCATTTAATGAATTATGGCGATGGTGTTTATACGGGTATGGCCGTGGCTGCCATGTACACCGAAGCTTTTTTCGAAAGCAACCCGCGCAAACTGGCTGAATACAGCTTAAAAGCAATACCTGCCGAGAGTGGTTATGCAAAAATGGTTCGTGATGTGCTCTATTTTCATCAAATGTATCCCAACTGGCAGGATGCCTGGAAAGAACTGGAAAAAAAATGGGGAGTTAAAGACGGAAAACTTGTTTCGCCGATCGATGTAAAAATAAACGGAGCCTATATCTATATGGGGCTTTTGTATGGTGAAGGTGATTTCTGGAAGAGCATGAATATTTCGATGCGTTGTGGAAGGGATAGCGATTGTAATCCGTCGAATGCGGCAGGCATTATCGGAACCATTATCGGGATGAAGAACATTCCTCCGAAATGGGCTGTAGTCAGAAATTTACCCATCGAAAACAGGGCAATCAATGTTATCTACCCCAATCCTATCAAGTGGGATCAGATTTTGAACAGTACCGTTGAAGTGGGCAAATGGAACATCATACAAAATGGCGGATACCTGGAAAACGGCGTTTTTTACATTCCGTCTCAGTCTCCGGTACCAACACCGCTTGAGCGAAACATTTGGACAGGAAGCAGCAAGTAGAATTTTACACTAAACGAATTGTTTTTCAGGTAATCAATGTAGGTTGAAATCGTATTGCGATGGTAAGTATTTAATTATGTTGGGTAAGAATTTGCGGGCAGTTGTATTGTACTTCAAGTCGGGGTGTGTCTGCTCTTGAGTTTACAGGCGAAAGAGTAGTCCTGATATACAAGAAATGCTGTAATTTGAATTATTGTTTTAGTCGCTAAAGCAAAACTTGTTGCTCAGATATTTTCCTGGCGATAGCGAGAGTGTCATTGATATACAGATATGGACTGTAGTGCTTGCAAGCCGCTGATAGTTATTGTTGGAGGTAAAATATTATGTAAATGGGCATTCTCCAATCTTGAGACTGTTATCGGGAAGCAGTTGATGAATTACAATCAACTAGGAATGCGGTGAGGAACCTTTTTTTCTTCTGTTTATGTCATGAAACTTGCAGTAATAAAGTGGGAAACAATTAGCAGTGATCTATTTCCATTTTATGAAGAATAGTTATAGTGCCATTGAGGTTGACGGGACATGTTTGACTTCACTTTTTGAAATGTTATTCCTGTCTCAGTTGTAAGCTCGGTAATATCTGCTATGATAGTTCGTCTTGGCTGGTAAGACTTGTTTGTTCTGCTACTAAAATCGCCGTCCTTGAAAGGGTAATGATTTTCGGAAAGTGATTCTTGGGGCTTTAAATGTGGTAATCTTATGATTGTCTGTATCTTTTTTTGATTCGAAAATGTTCGCTGGTTATTGGCCTGTTATTGAGCGTGTTGTTTGTGTCTCTCTAGTCTGTTGTTGATTGTTTTTGTGGTCGAAACGTATCATATTTTTAATGCTGCCTGTTTGTTTGTGTTTGTTTATGATTATATTTGTTTGCTATAATCAAAATTGAAGACAGAGAAGAATTGTTTATTTCCTGAGTGTTGTAGCAAACGGAGGGGAAAGAATTTATTACAGAACAGGTGGATTGAGAGTTCTTGTAGGGGAGATTGCATCAATTGTTTAGTCAATATTAAAAGAAAAATTTGTCTGAATATTATAGGATGTTTTCTGGTAGTGGGGGCGAGACTTTAATAGTATTTCTGGAAGTTTGACAAGAGAAAAGGGATTTTCAAAATTCAGTCGTGTTAAGAGCAAAATTAAATAACATGGAATTAGTGGGCGGAAATCATAAGGATTCAAAAAATCAGTTTCAAATTATTGTTGCAGAAGGAGTATCTCTTCCGGTTGAATATGTCCGGGCCGGACATGTTGGAGGTGTGCTTAACGGTGATGTGTTTATTGCGGGTGGAACCAACTGGAGTAATGATAAAACTACCAAACACTGGTTGAAGAGCATGATTGTGCATAAGGATAGAAAATGGATCGAAGGACCTGATTTGCCAAAGGCATTGGCCTATGCGATGTACGGCCATGATGCTACTGGATTTTATTTGGCAGGCGGGACGAGTGACGGGAGCTATGGGGAAAAGGAAGTTTATTGGTTGAGCTCTCTGGGTATGGAAGGTGCATGGAAGTCGTTGCCGCATTTACCGGAAGGTGTGATGTATGGTGCTGGGGTGATCTTTGATAATAAGTTTTATGTCGCCTGTGGTTCTACAGGAAATCAGTCTGTAAACAACATGTGGTGCCTGGATCTTAATCATAATGATCGAGGATGGAAAGAATGTAACTCTGTTCCAGGCGTCGGAAGGATATTGCCTGCTTTGGTTGCCTGTGGAAAATATTTGTATTTGATTGGGGGACTTGGGGGAAGTTCTCCGGCGACTCCTCTTAATGATTTATATCGCTACTGTGCGGATGAGGACAAATGGGAGAGATTGCCCGATTTGCCTTTAGAGGGGTATGCCTGGGCGAGTAAGCAAATAGATGATGATCGTATTCTATTAACGGGAAGAGCAGATGGAACTATACATGATGGCATTTGGATTGTCAATCTGAAAGATTCTTCTGTGACGAAAACGGGGCGTTTGCTTAGCCCTTCGACTACTGCTCCACTAATAAAAGTTGCAGATACAATTTTTTGGATGATTGGAGGAGAGCCCGACTCAAATAAAAACCGAACAGAAAAGATTTCAGTTATTGAGGTAAAATCAATAAAGGAAGTATAGTGAGTTGCTGGTATAAAGAGTTTGTACGAATAGTAAAAGTGGACAATTATGAAAAGCAGCAGTATCTTGAGATTTGATCTGTCGAGAAATACATTGTTTATTATTTCTGCGCTTTTGTTTGTGCTAGCTTGCTCTAATGAAGTAAAAAAAGTTACAGACATCCCGGAACCAAAGACGGTGCTGAAATTATCGCCTTCTGAAAACAACCCCCGTAACAGCGAAGGCGATTTTGTAACTCTAAAAGACGGACGAATTCTATATGTATATAGCCGGTACACCGGAGATTCTTCAAGTGACGATGCCCCTGCATTTTTAGCCGGACGATATTCAGTTGATGGAGGTAAAACATGGACCAGTGAGGATAAAATGATTATTCCTAATGAAGGCGAAATGAATGTAATGTCGGTTTCGCTGTTGCGCTTACAAAACGGAGAAATTGCACTGTTTTACCTTCGGAAGAATTCAGCTGAAGATTGCATTCCGATGATGCGTATCTCCAGGGATGAGGCAAAAACCTGGAGCGAGCCTGTTCCCTGTATTGCCGACAGGAAAGGTTATTTCGTACTAAATAACGACCGTGTTATTCAGCTTAAAGATGGGAGATTAATTATGCCTGTGGCTTTGCACAATACGCCTGAAGGGAAGTGGAATAGTCAAGGCGATTTATTCAGCTATTATTCTGACGATAATGGCATCTCATGGTATTCCAGCACAAAAGTGCCAAATGCCACCGACATCATCACGCAGGAGCCTGGGCTGATTGAATTAAAAGACGGGCGGCTAATGATGTACATCCGGGCAACCGGTGGATTTCAGCAATTGTCTTTTTCTTCCGATAGAGGAGAAACCTGGAGTCATATTGAAACAAGCAATATTCCTTCACCTTTGTCTCCTGCTACTATCGAAAGAATACCTGCGACGGGGGATTTGTTGCTAGTGTGGAATAATAACGGTGGTTCGAATCCGGAAATAAAAGGACAAAGAACCCCGCTGACAACAGCAATCTCGAAAGACGAGGGAAAAACATGGGATTATATTAAAAATATTGATACCGATCCGGATGGTTGGTACTGTTATACTACTATTCATTTTGTGGATGACCAACATATTTTATTGAGCAATTGTGCCGGAAGCAGTTCTCAGGGAACAGGATTGTCAGTGACAGAGCTTACGCTCATGGATAAGTTGTGGTTATATAATTGAATGTTGAATGCGTAAAATATTTAAACATATAAAGCGATGACAATTAGAGTGATATGTTTTTCTTTCATGCTGATTATGCTAAGTCCTTATGGGATGGCACAGGAGTGGATTGAAGATTCGTTTGAGGATTTTGCTGATGGAAAATTAGATGCTTCAGGAAATAATATATATGTCAGTTTTGATGGCAAAGTAAGAACGATTCATCGGTTTGACTACAATGATGATGGATTTATAGATTTGCTTTTTTGCAATACGCATGACCAGGTGGATAATCTGCCGTCAACGCTGGCTGATGTTATGCCCGACCGGACAGTGGTCGAATCAGATATTGCTTATCCTGGCACTCTGCAAGTGAGGTCGAGCGACTTGAATAAAGATGGTTATGTTGACCTGGTTTTTGTTCCGAATTTTAACGGTATTCAAGGGACGCGTAATTTCGTTTCAATTATATACGGGGGGAAAGATGGCTGGCCGGTTACCCGTACAACAGGCCATTTACCTGGAAATCTGATCAACGAACTTGCGATTGCCGATTTAAACGGTGATCAATGGCCCGATATTGTGACATTGAACAGTGCGGCCTGGATTGTTGGTCAGCCTTCAGGTAGAATCGTCAGGATTTATTGGGGCAGTGAACGAGGTTTCGTCAATAAACGGTTTCGTGATTTGGGAATTGCTTCAGCTAAAAGTATAGCTTCCGGCGATTATGACGGGAATGGAAGAGATGATGTCGCAGTATTGGGAGCGGATTCTACCATTACAATTCTATGGGGTTCATCTCTCAAAACAGATAAGGATAGTATCGAAACCTCAAGCTTGTCTTGTCCTGTTGGGAAAGATGGGTTAACCATTGTTGCGGGGGATGTTAATAACGACAATAATGCCGATTTGGTTGTGGGAACAAGTCGCGATTCAATCTACATAGTTCCTTCATCGGACAACCGTTCATGGGGGCAAATTCAGGAAGTAAACGCAGTTAAAGCATCGAATATAGCGATTGCGGATGTCGATGCTGACGGGCAAAATGATATTGTTTTAAGTTACTTCGAGCAACGGATTGGTCCTGCCGGTGAATATGGTGGCGCCGGTGAATCATCAGGGAAAGCCGCTCATATATTATGGGGGCAAAAGAAGGGATTTTCGGCTGATGATATGACTACCCTACCAGCGGAATATATTAGCGCGACGGCAGTCGGCGATTACGACGGTGACGGAAAACGCGATATTGCAATTGCGATCAACAGGGATCGCTTGACTTTTATTACCAACTCGGTCATCTACTACGGAAAAGGTGGACGAGAATTTGAAAAAGGAGCGAATGATATAAGTACGAGCGGAGCGATGTATGCCTATGCTATTTCTGATCAAAAAAACAACAAGGATTTGATCGTTTTTTGCAATAGCAAAGAAGGTACTGTTCGTGAAGCTGTCCCTGCATCCATCTATTGGGGCGGTACTGACGGGTTCAGCGCACAAAAGCGAACTGAAATTTTCATGAGTAGTTCTTACGAATCAACTGTTGCTGATTTTAATGCTGATGGTTTTACCGATATGATCATCCTTGGAGCGAAGCATCATGGACACAAGGACGACCCATGGGGAGGTGCCAACATTTTCTGGGGAAGTTCAAAGGGAATGGATTTTAGCAAGGAAGGACGCTCCATTTTGTCTGAAGACTTTATCGCCTCCAGCAATACCGCTGATCTCAACAAAGACGGTTATCTCGACCTGGTGCTCGGTGCATTTAACATGGGAGGTCTTAAAACCACCGTGATCATTTATTATGGAGGTAAAGATGGATACACCCGTGAAAATCGGGTCGAAATTCCATGTCCTGGCAGATCGACTGGTATTCAGTTGGCCGATTACAATAACGATGAATGGCTGGATATCGCTGTGAATGTTTATGGCGAGTCTATGGTGCGTATTTTCTACGGAAGAAAATCGGGATTTGATTTTGAAAGCCGGAAGGAAATAGATGTGCCGAGCCCGATCGATTTAAATACGGCAGACCTTAATAGCGACGGATGGTTAGACCTGGTTGCATGTTCGTATAGTGATGTTGCAAACAACAATCATTTCGACATGGGGACTTATATTTTCTGGGGAAACAGTGCCGGATTCAATCATGCAAATGCACAATGGTTGCCGGGCTTTGCCGGCCTGGGGCCTGTTATTGCTGATTTCGACGATGATAATTATCTCGATATTTTCCTTCCCCATTACCACGGGGAGCTTGTTCGGGATAACCTGCCTTGCTATCTGTACTGGGGAAGTAGCACTGGTTATAATGAAACCAACCGGTCAGTCTTGTTCAATAATTCTGCAGCACAAGGGATGGCTGCCGACTACAACAACGACGGGAAAATCGACATCGCTGTGGCAAACCACACGGCACTCGGGAGTCATAATGCCAGCTCGAAAGTTTTTTACAATGATGGAAACCGGTTTAAAAATTCCATTGTTACCGAGTTGCCCACCAGTGGCCCTCACTGGTCGCAAAATACCGATATGGGAAATTTGTACAACCGGAAATGGTCACAAACATATGAATCATCAGTTTTTCAGTGGAATAAAAGCAGAAGCTCCGGTATTTTGAGCCGTATCGCAGACATCACGAAAGGGACAAAACTGAGTTTTGAGGTCCGTTCTGCAGCCAACAAAAAAGAGCTCGCCGGGAAAGACTGGACGAGAGTGGCAGACTCGGGACAATTTACGGTAAATCCCGATCATCGGTTTATGCAGTACAGAGCTGTGTTTATCTCCGACAATGGAGATAGGTATCCCATGTTAGATAAAGTTGCTATCAGCTTAGAACGAAAATAATTATTCAGAATAATATTACAGAACTATGAGTCAGGAATCACCATCAAGAAAAATGATGACGCGCAAAGCCTCCGACAACAAATACTTACACAAGGATTTCCATTTATCAATGAATATTTTATTGAAATACATTTACGAAAACTATGGAACAGACCAAATGATAAGGTATTTGAAACAGTATACCGAAGCTTATCTTGGATCATTGAACAAAAAAATGAAAACAGGCGATATAAATTCGCTTGCAGAGTATCTCACCGATATTTACCAAAAAGAGGATTGGCCTGTCGATATCCATGTTACCGGGGAGAAAATTATAATCGAACAGAAGACATGTCCAGGTATCTCTCAAATAAAGGCCAAGGGTGAAACGCCATGTCCGCATTACATTGAAACCTACAATACGGTTTACAACACTTTGTGTCAAAATACACCATTTGTCTATAAAATAGAGTTTTTTGATGAGGAGACGGGTGCCTGTAAACAAATATTTGAACGCAAGTGAAAATTTAAAAAGAACGAAAATGATTTCTTGTACAGAGTTTATCCCGGCATATAGTGAAGGTTTTAAGTTTATCGAGTCGATGGGGGGACGTGATGAGCTGGAAAAATTTTGGAGCGAATTATCCAATTCATATTTAAAAAATTCACTTCAAAAGCTATTAAATGATGAAGGATTAGCGGGTTGCTATACCTATTGGTCGCATTCATTAAACGAAGAAGCTGCAGATTTTACGATGATTCTAGATGAAGAGCGGGGCGAATTTAGTATCGAAATGCACAAATGCCCTTCTAAAGGAATGCTTTTACAGATGAAACATATGAATCCACATCATGCTTACTGTGATCATTGTCCGGCTTTGTACAAACCTATTATTGAAAAACAGGGGCTCACGTATGATCATGAGATTGATGGAGATAACGCAAGTTGTAAAATAGTTATTAAAAAATTAGAAAAATAATGATTCAAGAGATGAAAGATGGATTTTATCCCGCACTGGGAACTCCTACAGATGAAAATAGCAAACTAGTTAAAGATAGTTTCAGTAAACAGATTGAAATGATGATTGATGCAGACGCCAAGGGAGTACTCTGCATGGGGTCGATGGGAAAAATGATCAGCATCCGGGATTGTGAATATCCGGCAATTGCCAAACAATGCGTTGATATTGTCTCGAAGCGGGTTCCGGTAATGATGGGCGTAATGGATTGTTCGGTTGACCGGATCATTGACCGGATCGATGCATTGGACAACTGTGTGGTTGACGGAGTTGTTGCCACGGTACCGTATTACTTTAAACTCAATATGAACGAAATCATCAATTTCTTTCGCTTGCTAGCAAAACGATCCAAATACCCGGTGTACATTTATGATCTTCCTTCGGTTACGCAGGCCCCGGTTTCCTTTGTCATGATGCAAGAATTAATCAAAGAGCCCAATATTATTGGAATAAAAACAGCCAATATGAATTTGATTCTTGAGATGAAACGCAACAACTGCCAGAGAGAAGGTTTCTCTGTATTATACAGTGGTTTGGATTTGTTTGACGTTGCTCTGAATTCGGGCATCAAGAAGAACCTTGACGGCATGTTTACGTGTACGCCTGTGAATTCTAAAAAAATGTATGAAAACATGGGGACAGGTACTTTCGACACACACGCAAAGTATTTGAATAACATCATTAAACTGAGAAATATACTAGTGAAAGGAAATATCTTTTCTGCCTATTCTTACGCAATGGGTCTATTGGGATGCCCCGGAAACTATCAGTCTGATTATGATGTGCCGATTTCAGAGGGGCTGAAAGAAGAAATTTGTCAGTTCATGAAAGAAATGGGCGAATTATAATTCGCTAAAACAATGTACATACCGACAACGGCTTTAGTTTGAATTCTGTAAGAATTATAATATAGAATGAATGACACTCCGAAACACTACAGGATGATCCCTGCAATGTTCTTCTTCTCCTGCAAATTCACTGCTGAGAAGAGTGGAACTCATTCATTTCATTCAAAAATTTTTATATCAAAAAATGTCTGATTCGAAATCAAAATTACCTAAAGGGGCATGGCGCATCCTGGTGTTATTATTCATTGTTGGCGCCTTAAACTACCTTGACCGGACGACCATAACCACCATGCGTTTCTCAATCGTGGAGTCGATACCAATGACCGATGCCCAATTCGGGCTTCTGAGCTCTGTATTCTTATGGGTTTACGGGCTTTTGAGTCCTTTTGCAGGATTTCTTGCCGATCGTTTTAGCCGAAGCAAGGTCATTATCTTCAGTTTGTTCGTCTGGTCTTTGGTAACCTGGTTAACTGGCTATGCTAGAACATATGAAGAACTTCTTGCAACCAGAGCATTAATGGGAATAAGCGAAGCTTGTTATATTCCGGCTGCACTTTCTCTAATTGTCGACTATCACAGAGACTCGACTCGCTCATTGGCAACAGGGATTCACATGACAGGTGTAATGGTCGGACAAAGCCTGGGATTCATTGGGGGTTGGATTGCAGAAGTGCATTCATGGAACTTTGTATTTATCATTTTCGGGGTTATTGGGATCTCCTATTCAGTCATTTTGCTGTTCTTTTTAAAAGATGCCCCAGATCAGGATGGTAAAGACGATGCGATAAAAATGAATAAAAGCGATGTGCGTATCTGGAATGCGTTCAAATATTTGTTTGCCCAACGGTCTTTTATTCTTTTACTGGTTTTTCTTGGAATTGCAGGATTTGTAACGTGGATTGTAGTGGCATGGTTGCCGACTTATTATAAAGAATTTTTTAACCTGTCGCAGACCAAAGCGGGATTTTATGCTACCGCCTACTTATATCCTGCATCAATCGTCGGCTTATTGCTGGGAGGTTTCTGGACCGACTGCTGGAGCTCAAAAAACAAATATGCCCGTTTTCTTGTACCTGCAATCGGTCTTTGCATCGCAGCCCCCTGTATTTTCATTGGAAGTTATACCACGGTGTTTGCTCTAACCATCGTCTTCTTTATGGGATATGGCCTAACAAAAATGTTTGTTGACTCGAATCTCATGCCTATGTTGTGCCTGATTATTGATAGCCGATATCGTGCAACCGGTTATGGAATTTTAAATATGTTCGCAACGATTGTCGGAGGTATTGGTATATACCTGGCAGGCGCTCTTCGTGATTCGCAGATTAATCTCCGAGTCGTGTATCAATTTGCATCATTAAGCCTGATTGTTTGCGTCGTCCTGTTGTGGATGATGAAAAGAAATTTATCAGCTAAAGAAAAAAATGCGTTGTAAATTGCGCATACACTATTAATTAGGCAACATAGAGATTGATAACCATTTCATCAAAATAATGCAGCCTTAGAATTTTTGGACAACAGAACAAAAACAAGCACAAATGATAGAAAAGCAGAGGATTACATTAAAAGGACAACTGGTTACTGAAAAAGGTGTCCTCGAAGGAGCAATCCGGATTGAAGATGGAAAGATCACTGCAATGGGTGATGTGCAACCGAATGGAGCAATAGTAGATTTCACTGATTACTATATTGTTCCTGGTTTTATCGATCTACATATGCATGGCATCCAGTACGCTTTGGTTGATAATGGACCGGACGACCTGCTGGAAATATGCCGAAGTTTACCACAATACGGAGTAACGGGCTTTTTGCCTACCGTTACCCCCCGGCAGAAAGGAGAAGATGCGACATTTTTATCCGAGCTTTCCGCGACAAAACGGGAAGGTGCTGAAATTCTTGGGTTCCACCTGGAAGGGCCATTTTTGAAGCTAACAGGCTCACTATCTTCGGAAGCCATATCGCTATCAGACACAGCAAGGGTTGAATCACTCATTCAGGCTGCAAAACCTTATCGCGCTATTTTTAGTGTATCCCCTGATGTTGAAGGCATTGACAAATTATTGCCTTTGATGACCCGGGGTAACACCCCTGCTTTTATGACACACACTGCTGCTACGGTAAAAGAAACCCAGGCTGCTATTGAGTTGGGTGTGTGCCATGCCACACATTTTTATGATGTTTTTCCTTGTCCCGCAGTAATCGAACCCGGGGTGCGGCCCTGTGGGGCGGTAGAGGCTGTTTTGGCTGATAGAAGGGTTAGTGTTGATTTTATTCTTGATGGAGTGCATGTGGACCCGATAGCCGTGAAAATGGCGTTGGCCTGCAAATCAGAAGGTCCGGGCAGAGTGTGTCTGATTACCGATTCAAACGTAGGAGCTGGGCTTGAACCGGGGCGTTTTACCTTTGGGAACAGCGGAGAAATTGAATTTGCATACAAAGGGGCACCGGCAAGATTGGTGAAAGAAAATGTTTTGGCAGGAAGCGGTCTAACCATGGATCAAGCAGTAAGAAATGCGGTTGCTTGGCTGGATATTGATTTGGCCGAAGCAGTAAAAATGGCCAGCACTTATCCGGCAGAGACTATCGGGTTGGGGTACAGAAAGGGAAAATTAATGACTGGTTACGATGCCGATTTTGTCATCCTGGATAAACAGCTAAACGTGATACAAACCTGGATTGCCGGGAAACAATATTTCAAATAATAACAGGTCGAATCTTTATTAAATGTAAAAAGATGAAGAACGAAAAAAAAGCATTTGAATTCAGCCCTTCGCCATGGGTTCCTTTCAGAGACAAAAAGGAAATTGAACGGGCTCTGAAAATAAAAAGAGAAGATATTGAGAAACATGATAATCCAGAGTTTAAAATTCGTGTCGTTCCTGATAGTGATGCGGAATTTATATGGGTTACAGATATGTTTAACAGAATCAGGCATTCTGCTGAAACCGGTGAAAAGTTAGTTATGATTTTGCCGAATCCTGCTCCTTCTTATCGTCATTTGGCTCGCTTAATCAACGCCTGTAATGTTGATTGTAAAAACGTTTATGCTTTTGCCATGGATGAATATGCCGACGAAAACGGGAATATTGCCCCGGAGAACTGGGAGTTTGGGTTTACACACGCCATGATGAAATATTTCTATTATGAGATAGATGAAAAGTTAAGGCCACCCAAAAATCAGCTTGTCAGCTTTACCAATAAAAATATAAACGTCTACAGTCAAATGATTGAAGATGCCGGTGGGGCAGATATTTGTTACAGCGGTCCGGGCTGGACGGGCCACCTGGCCTTTATTGAACCTGATGCTCCTGAATTCCAAGCGCCGCTGGAGGAATGGAAGCAATTGGGGGCGAGGATTTGTTCCTTGAGTCCGTTTACCCTTGCACAAAATTCGCTTCATGGAAGTTTTGGGAAAAGCGGAAACCTGGCTGCAGTGCCTCCAAAGGCGGCAACCATTGGGCCACGCGATGTAATTAACTCGAAGCATCGGTTCGATATGCACGCCATCACGGTTCACGGAACCAGCACGGCATGGCAACGTTCTGTTTCGCGGCTTGTACTACATGGTCCGGTAACCCCGTTGGTACCGGAATCAATTCTTCAAACATTAAGAACCGATGTATTTGTTTCTGAAACCATTGCCCAAAATATTGAGGTTGACTGGAATAAAGGGTATTGAAAATTTCAGTTCAACAGAATAAACTAAAAGAAATGAATCAGACCATAAAAATTAATGATGGACTATTAGCGGGGGCAGCTGTTATGGATATTACCCCACAAGACTCGCAGTTCCTTTTTGGATATCCTTTTGTTGAACGAATAAGTGAAGGTGTACACGATCCTTTGTTGTGTTCTGCAATGTATCTGGAGAATAAGGGTGAACAGGCAATGCTTGTATCAAACGATGTGATATATGTGAGTAAGGCTTCGGTAGCGCGTATCCGAAGAGAGATTTCAGAAAAGACAGGCATTCCAGGAATTAGTATAATGATAAGTGCAACCCACACCCATTCGGGGCCGGTTACTGTTGATTGCTTAAATAGTTCTAATGATCCGGTTGTTCCGAAAGCTGATACTGAATATGTGTGCTATATGGAGAATAAGATTATTCAGACTGCCTGCTCTGCCTTTTATAATGCTGAACCCGCCAAAGCCGGATTCTTGTTGGCTGACAGTACAGGGATAGGCACCAACCGGCATGATCCTTCGGGACCGGTAGACCTGAATATTCCTGTGATGTTGGTGAAAAATGAGAATAACGAATACATTGCGGGTATGTTGGTTTGCAACATGCATCCGACCATATTGCACGAAGACTCAAAACTGTACAGTGGTGATTATCCTGCCTTTACCAGGGAGGTATTACAAGAAAAATATTTGAGAAACGAATGTCCGGTATTGTATTTTACCGGAGCTGCCGGCGATCAGAGCCCGAGGCATGTAACAAAGGAAAATACTTTTGAAGAAGCCCGCCGAATCGGTAGAATTCTTGCTGATGCTATCGGGGCAAAGATGGAGGAAGGAGTTGAGTTTTCATCCGACGTTCCTGTGAAATGCCTACAGAAGTCTGTTGATTTACCTAGGCGTCGGTTTCCGAAAGTGGAATGGGCGGAGTCGCATCAGCAAAAATCACGGGAACGATTTGATTTTTTGAAAAAGACTTCGGATAATGTGCAGGAGATACGTACGGCAGAAGTCGACTGGTTTGGCGCAGAAGAATTATTGCATCTTTCTAGGCTAAATGCAAAAGGGGAACTTGAGGAGGTTTATAAAACTTGTCTGCCTGCAGAAATTCAGGTGATTAATATAGGCCCATGGAATTTTGCTGCCTGGCCGGGCGAGATATTTATCGAATATGCTTTCGCGTTAAAAACGAAATCAGAAAATACTTTCCTGATTACCCTGTCCAATGGTGAATTGCAGGGGTATATTGCCACAGAAGAGGCGGAAATCAAAGGGTTTTATGAAGCATCGAATTCAATTTTCCATTATGCTTCGGGAAAGATTTTGGTAGATGAGACAGTAAGATTAATCAACACAAAAGCGTAAATGAGTTTTTTCCTAGGGATAGATTTAGGCACCAGCTATTTTAAGGCAGGTATTTTTGATGAGGATGGCCGGCTAAAAGGTTTGGGCCGCCGGTTTGTCAAAAAAGAAACAGGAGATGGAACTGTTTGCGAATTACCTGTTGCTGTTTTTTGGGAGACTTTACGCATTTGTATAGAAGAGGCAGTAAAGGAAGCCGGAGTCATTCCGGAAGCCATAAGTGCTCTTTCTTATTCATCGCAGGGCAATAGTTTTATTTTGCTGGATGAAAAAGAGAAGCCGTTAACTCCGTTGATTTTGTGGCCTGATAGGAGAGCGCAAAATACTTTCCCATCAGGTTTAGAATTTTTAAAAGAAAAAAATTTTAGAGAAAAAACGGGACTGGGAATAGAGTTTAATTATGAGTTTGCTATTGCCAAAATAAAATGGTTCCAGCAAGAACGGCCGGAATTTTGGAAGCAGGCGAAAAATGTACTTACCATATCTGATTTTCTGACTTTCAGCTTAACAGGAGAAAAAGTTGCAGATCTGAGTACTGCTTCAATGACAGGTTTGCTTGATGTTACCGAATGCCGGTGGTGGAATAAGTCGTTGGATATGCTTTCTTTGAGTGAGGATTTATTACCGGCACTTCAACGAACCGGTAGTTTTGTTGGAGGGCTGACTGCATCGGGGGCTGGGCTCACCGGACTTGCCAAAGGTATCCCTTTTTATCTCGGGGGGCTTGATCATCATTGTGCCGCCATTGGCAGCGGAATTATTCAAAACAATAATATCTGCGAATCCACAGGAACTGTATTGGCTTGTGTTGGCTATTCTGGTAAATATTCTGCTGATGTTGGCTGCTGTTCTGCTCCGGGAATAACTGCAGACCATTATTTTAGGATGGCTTTTGATGATAACGGTGCACTTGCTTTGGAGTGGTATCAAAAAAACTTTGCCTCTGAGTTTACAATTCCTGAGCTGTTAGATATGGCAAAGAATATAAGTAGTGGGAGTGAAGGATTGGTTGCCAGACCATGTGCAAATATATACCCAGGGTTAACCGGCTTTAAAAATGTCCGGTCATTTCATAAGCATGGTCATTTTGTGAGAGCCATCCTTGAATCTACATCGGAAAGTTTGAATAGGTTAATCCGGATTCTGGACAAGAACTTTTCAGGAAAGGTAATTTCCACTGGTGGCGGTGCACAAAGTAGCCTTTGGATTACCATCAAAAGAGATAGGCATAATGCCGGTTTTTATACGCCTGAGTGTAGTGAAACCGCATGCTTGGGAGCTGCTTTAATTGGAGCCTCGGGATTGAATAAAACTGTTGATTGGAGTAAAGTTGTGTCTACCTGGGTTAGGTATAATGAAAACGACTAGGTTTATTTGTGAGTTTTATAACGTTTATTTGAACGGTTGACTGAGGTCGTGAAATAAAGCTTGTTAATGAAATCAATGCTAACAGCAAAATACAATTAGTTTTCAACGGGTGTTTGGTAATTGTTGAAGATGTGTACGTTAAGGTCTGGTGAGGAGAGATAATAAGTTAATCATATTAACAATGTTAAATTGTTATTTTTTTTAAGATAGAAGTAGTATTACAAAAGGAATATTACTGAAAATTAAAAATAAATGATTAAATTTGTTTGTAAATGATTGATTTGATCATTTTTTGAATGTCGATAATATTGAGTTAAGTATAATAAAATGAACAGCAAGAAAATAAAAACTACCACTCCGGAAGCGCGTAAAAAAATCATTCTAAATTTTTTAAAAGACAATGAATCTGTTACAGTGCAGGAGATTGTTAATGACTGTAATGCCTCGGAAATCACTATTCGTCGTGATTTGGCTGAATTGGAGGAGAAAGGGTTGTTAATCAGGACGCATGGTGGTGCAATTCGAAATACCGCAGTGGAAAATTTATTTACGTTTAATAGCAAAATGAATCAAAACAAAGAGAACAAGGAGTATATCTGTAAAATTGCTTCCAGGTTCATTGAGGATAATGATATCATTTTTATTGATTGTGGTTCCACCTTGTCCTTTCTTTCGAAATATATATCTAAAAGAGAATCATTAACGGTTATAACTAATTCATTACCTATAATTTCTGAGCTTATTAATTTTAATAATATTAAGTTAATTATAATTGGAGGAGAAGTCGTAAACGAACGTAAAGCTGTTTATGGTCATTCGGCTGAACGAACCATTGGACAGTATCATGCCAACAAGGCATTTATAGGGGCTGATGGTATCTCTCTGGCAAAAGGATTAACTTCTTATGATGAAAAAGAGGCTTCAATTACCTTAAAAATGGCTGAAAATTCAGATGAGGTGTTTTTGCTTTGTGACTCAACAAAAATTGAAAAGAATTCATTTGTAACATTCGCTCCTTATTCAATCTTAAACTGTGTGATTACTGATAATGATCTGGATGTCAAGTATGTGTCTAAGTATCAAAAGAATAATGTTTCATTGATTCATGAATAATAAACTTTTAGTTATTGTCTGATGAAAAGGAAGTCGCTGATTCTGGCAAGAGAATCTCTTGAAGTTGAGAGCAAAGTTATCTCCGGTATTATTGAATACTTAGATGAAATTAGTTTTGGTAAAGCAGTTGATGTTTTAAGCACCTGTCCCAAAATAATAACCTGTGCGAGTGGGTCGTCAGGAATTGCTGCCAAAAAGTTTGCCCATTCATTATGTTGCATTGAACGAAATGCACAGTTTCTTAGTCCGGCAGAAGCGCTGCATGGAGGACTTGGATGTATTAAAAAGAATGACGCAGTAGTAATTGTGTCGCGCGGTGGAAAAACAGCTGAGTTACTTCCGGTAATTGATGTGTGCAATAAGAAAGGAGCGGTGCTGATCGGGGTTACCGAAAACCTCCATTCTCCATTGGCAGAAAAATCTCAAGTAGTCATTCAGCTCAAAATAGAAAGAGAAAGCGATAAGTATAACATTATGGCAACATCCAGTTTTGTTGCAACTGTTGTAATGTTTGACGCCATGCTGGTGGCTATTATGGAAGAAACCGATTACCAGCTTGAGCAATTTGCCTTGATTCATCCCGGAGGGGCAGTTGGAAAAATACTTAACACACAGTAAGGTTTAATGATTGTTTGTTTGACCAAAAAAAAGCAGATTAAATTATGTATAAAGGAATTGTGATAAAACCACCTTTTTTTGAGATTGGTCCCAAGGCATTTATGTATGGTGAAAGAATGCTGAAATTAGCAAAAGCCGCAGATGAAGCAGCACGCAAGTACGATGTTGGGATTATTCTAACCCCACAATATACGGATATAAAACTACTGGTTGAGAACACAAAAAATATCCTTGTTTTTGCGCAACACATGGATCCAATTAGCACTGGCCGCGGACTTGGTTCTGTTTTGCCCGAGGCGATAAAGGCTGCCGGTGGTCATGGAGTTATGCTGAACCATGCAGAAAGACCCATGTCCATTAGTGATTTGTATAAAGCGATCAAACGTGCTGATGATGTTGGGTTAATGTCGATTGTGTGCGCAGATACCATTGAAGAAGCAAAAGCAATTGCTCATTTCTCTCCCAATATTATTGTTGCAGAACCAACAGAGCTCATCGGGACCGGCAAGCCTAGTGACAAAGAGTACATTAGAGAAACCATTTCTGCGATCAAACAAATAAATCCGGAAATACAAGTACTGCAGGGGGCTGGTATTTCTAACGGAAGAGATGTTTATAATGTAATAAAAGCAGGAGCAGAAGCCACAGGTACAACCAGTGGAATAATGAAAGCAAACAACCCCGAGGAAATGTTGGAAGAGATGATAAAAGCTGTTCGAACCGCTTGGGACGAAATACAAACAATAAATTAATACTAATAGGAGGCTTTAATATGACAGTTTACAGAGGTACCATTGAACTTCAGTCTAAAGATCACAGACCTGATTTTCATAATGTAACAGATGCGGTAAAGAGCATTGTGGAAGAATCAGGAATAAAAAACGGGATATGTGTAGTCTATTCCCATCACACAACTTGTTCAGTCATGACGCAAGAGTGTTCGCATGATCTTAATTTCTTTGGACGCGAGTTTTTACAGCAGGATTTGAATAATATAATGGAAAGATTGATCCCAACCTGCCGCTATGAGGGACAATACATGCATCCCGGACCAAAGCATATTGAATTTGCTCTTACTTTTCCGGATGAAGAACCCAAAGGAAGCCTTAATACCGATGCACATTTACGTTCAGTATTTTTTGGGCGCTCCGAAACTATTGTGCTGGTTGACGGAGAGCTTTCTCTGGGTGATTTCGGTTTTATTTATTTTATTGACTGGGATCAAATCCGCGAACGAAAAAGGGTTTGTGAAGTGCAGATTATTGGAGAGTAAATTGTGTTTGGTATTGCTACGAAAGGTTAAGACCTCATCAGATACTAAGGTTTTTACTTCTTAAGTAATAGATAGAAGAGGGGCTGATTTGCCCCTCTTATTATTCCAATTCGCCGGATAATCTCTTGCAAGTTGACGGCCGTCAAGGACTATATTCGTTTTTAGATATAGGTAGTATTCCAATATTTTATATAGTTTGCATTGAAATATTTTAACGAAAAGCCTGGGAAAATTAGGATGTGGGTACTTTGCTGATCTGTATCCGTAAATAACCCTATAATATCACGTCTATGAAGGAAAGGCATCTTAAATATTTTTGGGATGAAAAGTCTTTGATGACTGTTGGTTTGATGATACATGAACAATATTTCTATCGATTTTATGGAAAATATTCGCCGGATTTTAGTCAAAAAGGAGAGGCTGTAGTAAGATAGACAAGAAATAGAGGATAAACACCGGCTTTTTTTGTATGGATGTATTTTGTAACTAAACCTTAATAATTATGAATAATTCATTCCCAAGGAAGATTATTATCATTGGACTATTTTGTTTTCTTAAAACCATGTTATGTGGGCAGGTTTCTGATAAACCTCTTATTTTTCCTTTTCCACAAGAAATTGTATCTACCAATGATACCTTTCATGTTGATGAGAATATCGTTCTGCTGTATCCTGAAAATGCTTCGGACAATGACATTCGTTTATCCCGGCAATTGGCCGGTGAGCTAAGTGACAGATATGGTCTGGCAGTAGAGGTGGCAGTTGCCAGCTCAATTCCTGCAAATAAAAAAGTTATCTTGATTGGAAGCAGATCGAATAAACTAATTAAAACTTATTGCAGAAAGAATAATCTAAGCCTAAATGAAAGCAGGCCTGGAAATGAAGGCTATTTTATGCATGTTAGAAATGATATTGTTGCAGTAGGAGGATGGGACGATGCTGGTGCATTTTATGGACTACAGTCTTTGCGACAATTATTTATGGAGACAAATGGCAAATTTCTTCCGGGGCTTACTATTATGGATTGGCCTGTTTGTTCGTTCCGCGGAGTAAGAATATATGTTCCAGGTTCCGAAAACATTCCCTTTTTCAAGCGGTTTGTCAGCGATTTTATGGCTTTGTACAAATTTAACAAGGTGATATTGGAAATAACATGCATGCGGCTCGACAAGCATCCGGAGGTGAATGCGGGCTGGGTTGAATTTGCCAATTATTTAAAAGATAAACGTTTGAATTCAACAGAAGGGCCCAGAGGTGAACTGAAAACTTCAAGTCATTACGATGCTGGCGATGGACTGATACTGGAAAAAGATGAAGTAAGGGATATTGTTGATTTTGCCCGTAAGAATTTTTTGGAGGTAATACCCGAAATTCCATCGCTGAGCCATGGATACTATTTATTAACCCGGCATCCTGAACTGGCTGAATATCCGGGAGACCGGTGGCCTGATACTTATTGTCCTTCTAATCCGGGAAGCTATGAACTCATGTTTGAGGTTTACAACGAATATATAGAAGTAATGCAACCCCGCATGGTTCATATTGGTCATGACGAATGGTATGGTGCTCCTGTGGGTGTTTGTCCTCGTTGCTCAGGTAAAGATTATTCAAAATTATTTGCCGAAGATGTCAGGAAAATACATGATTATTTTTCTGAAAAGAAAATCAGGATTGCCATGTGGGGAGATTATCTTCTCGAAGAAATCCGTGGAGCAGGGGAACAGGAAAAAACTTCATCAACAGGAATTCGATATAAAGTTCCTGGGGCTGTCGGTCTTGAGACATTAAAAGAGCAAATTCCCAAAGACATATTGATTTTTAACTGGTTTTGGGGAAGACCGGAGTTGGAACAGAAATTAAGTCGGCTTGGTTTTGAGCAGGTGTTTGGAAATTTTAAACCCAACATCAGTAATTGGACAGAGCGGATAGAACACCCAGCGATACTTGGAGGAGCTCCGTCTTCATGGGCTGCAACTACGGAAGCGAATTTTGGAAAAGACTTACTGCTTGATTTTATCGGATGTGCTAATTTACTCTGGTCGCAACATACTATAAGCGTTAACGAATTGGGAAATATTATACGTTCTACCTTGGCGGCTCAGGCAAGAAGAAATCTAAAGGGGAAAAGCCTTCTGTATAATAGCGGGAAGCCGGTTGCACCATTAAATATCGTTCCCTTCTATAATATGCATGCTGACGATAGCCTGTTTAACTTTAACCCCGGAAAACTGAATTACGGAGAAGTTCCGAGAGAAAATAAGAGTTTTGATATTGGCTCCGGCCTTGTTGCAGTCGAAACTGGTAAAGACAAGCCCGGCATATTTCCCTCGGAAATAACAAAAATTACAGTGAATAAAGATGTAACAGCCATAATTTTCTTACATGCCTGTTTACTTCCGGGAATGAATGAAAAATCTTATTTCAATATTCCTGATTTTCCAGCCACATCAGATCTTCTCGGATGGTACGAAATTATTTATGAAGACGGATTAACAGAAATATTACCCATTCGTTATGGGGTAAATATTCTGGAGTGGAATCCCGGAGGCGAAAAGAGTATCGATAGAGGAGAAGGGACAACAGGAGCACCTCAAAATGCTTATTGTTACGAAGCCGACCCAGTAATATGTTCAACTGGTAACAGAGAAAATCCAGTAACCCTTTATGCCTGCGAATGGCAAAATAAGCGGTTAGGAAAAAAGATCAGGGAGATAAACCTGAAAGGCACTAACGGATTTTACCGGACAGCCGGGTATTTAAAAGCTGAAGGTGGTCCCTTAGCTCCGCCTAATGGAATAATTCTCGGAGCTGTTAGTCTGATAAAATAATTGAGTTAGTCAAATTTGAACTTCAACAATATTAGAGTAGTACTTAGCACAATTTTCTTTTATTTATGTAGGTCCAGTTTAGGTCCGGAAAATAACAGAAAATAATGCTATTGATTAGACTGTATTTGTACTTGAAAGCTATGGATGTCGCTTATTTGAGGAAGACAAATAAGCGACTCATAATAATCTCTGTTATCTCATTTTTGTCGAAATATTGCGTTCCTTAATGTTAAAAATAGTGACATCCAAGAAATAATATATGTTCTATATACATTTTAAAGTTGCACGATGAATTAAAACTGTGATACAGAAAAATTACCAAACAGAGTCTTCCCAATACAGGGGTAAGTGATTCTCTGGTTACTTTTGTGGTGTTTTTAAGTTTAATGCTTATTAATTCCCCCCAATCCTTTTCCTGAACTCCGAAGGATTCATGCCTACCTTTTTCTTAAAGATAAGGCTGAAATAATGAATCGTTTGAAATCCCAGTTCAAGACTGATTTCCTTGATGCTTTTATTGCTTGCAACCAGAAGTTCTTTTGCCCGCATTACCCGCAGTTGTAAATGGTACTGCCCGGGTGAAACGCCGGTGTATTTTTTAAACATCTTGCGGAAATAAGAGTATCCCACATTGTGTTGCTCAGCCAGCTCTTCCAGGTTGATTTCCTTGTCGATGTTTTGCCGCATAACAAAACGAACTTCTTCAATCACTTTGGCAATTCTTTTTCCGGAGAATCCTTTTTGTTTCTCAAAAGAAATAATGTACCCCAGAAGTTTTACGATCATACCGGAGGCAATCTGCTGGTACCCGGGTTGTTCTTTTCGCACAAAGTCCATTATTTTCAAGTGCGTGTCAATTATTTCCTCTTTTATTCCCAGTTGCAAAACCGGCTGTCTGCTGCTAAAAACAGGGTTTGACAAAAAGTGATCGGCGATCTGCCCTTTAAAACCCACGTAATTTTCGGTCCACCCGGTTTTGGTCAATGGTTTGTACCGATGCCATTCGTTGGGAAGAATCACGAGCAACGAGCCTTCCTTTACCGGGAACCGTCCGTGGCGGTTTTCGAATATACCGGTACCTTCCGAAATGTAATTAAGCTGATACTCATGCAATACACGTCCTTCGTCCCAAAAAAAAGAGTATTCTGACGGGTGATCTGCCGGAGGATACAAAGTGTTTGGTGGGATGCTTGCAGAACCTGCCACACTCAAATGAATTCCCCACGAAAGATCCTCGTCGCTGGTCGTTAGATATTTGAATTGCCGTTTCATCTATTTAGTGCCAAAAAATATAAATATAAGCTCATTTTCTGTATTGATAGAGAGAGGGAGTGCATATATTTTTGTTAAATCTAAAATGCTGACGAATCAATAAAAAATAACATCAAATTAATCAAATCATTATGCATGCTCTTTTAGGTATCATTTTTCATTCCCTGGGAGGTATGTCCTCGGGAAGTTGGTATATGCCATACGATTGGGTGAAGAAATGGCGTTGGGAGATCTACTGGATCACCGGTGGTCTTTTTTCATGGCTGATTATGCCGTTTATTGCCGTCTCAGTTACCATTCCGGATTGGACCGGAATTTTACAGGCCGCAGAAGGCAGCGTGATCCGTAACACCTACATCATGGGACTTCTGTGGGGAATCGGAGGATTAACATACGGGCTGGCTATCCGGTATCTGGGAATGTCGCTGGGAAACTCAGTATTGCTGGGGATTACTTCCGTGGTTGGTTCGCTGGGCTTACCAATTTTAAGGAATATCCCGGGTGTAGCTGAATTATTGCCCAACGGACTTTCGTTTACTGATTTGTTTAGCAGTCCGGGTGGTCGGATTGTATTGCTGGGTATTTTGATCTTGTTGGCGGGGATCATTCTTAGTGGTCGGGCCGGAATTATGAAAGATAAAGACCTGGCCGGTGAAAAGGTGGGAATAAATACTGAATTCAAACTGGCAACCGGTTTGATCATCGCCATTATATCAGGGGTTTTAAGTGCCTTTTTCAGCTTCGGAATAGATGCCGGGAAGGAAATGGGGGTAGCTGCCAGAGATTTGGCCGTTCAAGCAAATTATCCTTTTCTGGCAGCAGGAGAAGCAGGCGGGCCGATGACCTACCTGTTTGAAAATAATATCATTTTTTTTGTGATACTATGGGGAGGTTTGACCACCAATCTGATTTGGTCGATCGCATTGATTCTCAAAAATAAAACCGGCAGCGATTTTGTCGATAAAAAAGCACCCCTGATCAGTAATTACCTGTTTTGTGCGCTTGCCGGAACTACCTGGTTTTTGCAGTTCTTTTTCTATGGAATGGGTGAAACAAAGATTGGTAACGGAGCCAGTTCGTGGACCCTTCACATGGCTACCATTATTCTTACAGCCAATTTATGGGGATTTTATCGCAAAGAATGGAAAGGAGTTTCAAAAAGGACGTACCGGACTATTCTATTAGGGATCGGAACCATTCTTTTATCGGTGATTGTGATTGGAGTGGCTAAATGGCTGTATCCTGAATTAAATGCGCTGGGATAATGAAGCGGCTGGCATTTAAAATGTACCTGAACGAAGGGCAAAAAGAGGAGTATCAGAAAAGACACAACGAGATTTGGCCGGAACTGAAAAAGCTGCTGAAGGAGGCAGGAGTAAGTGAATACTCCATTTTTCTGGATGAGGAAACAAATATCTTGTTTGCGTTTCAAAAAGTATCAGGAGGCGGTGGTTCTCAAAATCTGGGACAAACCGAGATTGTTCAGCGCTGGTGGAAAAACATGAGCGACATTATGCAGACAAATGAGGATAACTCGCCCGTTTCGGTGGAGTTACCCGAAGTATTTTACATGGAATAAATCAAAAAAATAATAAAATGAGCAATACTGAGAACATCAAAAAAGCTTATGAACTTGCAAAGGAACGATATGCTGCGCTGGGAGTGGATACCGATGCTGCTATTGAAAAAATGAAAGGTGTTAATATTTCGCTTCACTGCTGGCAAACCGATGATGTTGGCGGGTGCGAAGTGAAACACGGCGAACTGTCGGGAGGAATTCAGGCTACCGGAAATTACCCAGGGAAAGCGACTACTATAGAAGAAATCCGTGCTGACCTGGAAAAGGTGCTGGCGCTATTACCCGGAAAACAACGACTGAACCTACACGCCATTTACGGCGATTTTCAGGGGGAAGTGGTGGATCGCGATGCGATTGAGGTAAAACACTTTCAGAGTTGGATCGACTGGTGTAAAAAGCAGGGGATTGGCATGGATTTTAATGCTACCTGCTTCTCTCACGAACGTGCTGCCGATGGATTTACACTTTCGAGTAAAAACGAAGAGAACCGTAAGTTTTGGGTGGAGCACGTAAAGCGTTGCCGTGCCATTTCTGCCGAGATTGGAAAACAACTGGGAACACCTTGTGTGCACAATACCTGGATTCCGGATGGATCAAAAGATACGCCGGTGGACAGAAATGGTTACCGTGCCAATTTAAAAAAATCGCTGGATGAAGCCATGGCGGAAAAATATCCGAATGAGTACATGAAAGATGCAGTGGAAAGTAAGCTTTTCGGAATCGGTATGGAATCGATGACCGTTGGTTCACACGATTTTTACCTGGGTTATGCCATCGCCAACAATATTTTGATTTGCCTGGATAACGGGCATTTTCACCCCACAGAGCAGGTGGGTGATAAGATTTCGTCGGTGCTTCAATTTGTGGATGAGGTGTTGCTGCATGTTACACGTCCAATTCGTTGGGATTCCGACCATGTGGTGACATTAAACGATGATGTGCAATTGATTGCCTCCGAAATCATGCGAAACAACTTTCTGAACCGTGTAAACATCGGGCTCGATTTCTTTGATGCTTCGATTAACCGGATTGGGGCTTATGTAACCGGAACCCGTGCTGCACAAAAGGCTTTTCTGATTGCTGCGCTGGAACCGACCAATGACCTGGTGAAACTGGAAGAAGCAGGCAAAAATTTCGAACGTTTAGCAATGCTCGAAGAGCTAAAAACAATGCCTTTCAGTGCTGTTTGGGATTACTACTGCCTACAGGAGAATGTTCCGGTTGGCGCCGACTACATTGCTGAAATTCAGAAATACGAAAATGAGGTTTTAGTGAATAGATAATTCACGTTTTATTGTGTGAAAAAAGGCCGTCCGAATTATTTTGGATGGCCTTTTCTATATTCACTAAGATTTCAGATAACAGTAACGAAGCTGGTTTACTCAAGCAAGATCTTCTTGTAAAGAATCTGGCCCTTGAATTTTATCTGGAACAAGTATAATCCTTTGGGATAAGCATCTACGTTTATCCAGTCTGATTGAATCGCATTTTTCTGAAATACCTTTGTTCCGCTTGCATTAATGATCGAAAGGTCAACGGTTTTTCTCTGGGTTTCAATAAAAATCTTATCGCTTGCCGGATTGGGATAAACCTGGATATCGCGTAACTCAATATCATCGATTCCAACGGGCGGTGAGACTGAAAGGTTGTATAACGCCGATTCCAATCTTAGATCAGGGAAAATACTGTTGGTTACTTGCATTTGATAGGTGCCGCTGTCTGAAAGGCTGGCATTGTCAATACGGTATTCGGAACCAGAATCAGTTAACAATGTATTGCTCTTGTACCAATGCCGGACATCGTTTTCTCCTGCTGTGTATGTTTCAAAATGTATCGAGATACTGTCGTGAGTATTAATGGTTGAGTCAATCGGAAAACCGAAGATTTGTTGTGGAGAATATATGAAAGTATCAATACTCATCAACTCGCTGGCAACCTGCTCTAAATCTGAGAACAGAAATCTGTTGTTGGAAATATTCAGATAGCTTAACCGGTGATTGTTATCTTCTACTGATTTTGTATTACTAGCGTTATTCCCCGAAAACGAAGGAAACGGACCGTAAAGATTATTGTTCGACAGGTTGAGCCATTTGAGCGAATCAAAAGCCAGGAATACATCCAGAACTTCACCTTCGAGGTTGAGGTTGGAGAGGTCGATTTTGCTAACGTGTCCGTTTTCTATTTGCAGCCCGAGCCATTCATTAATGGTGTAGTTTACTGTGTCGAGCCAGTTGTTACGCCATTCTTCTCCATTATAGGTATTAAATATTTCAGTAAGTCGTTCAAGGTCTTCTGTGGCGAGAACAGCAGTTGGTTCTTTTGCGGTTACCGCCAGCGTTATTTCTTTGCTGGATAAAACCAGGTCGGTTGCTTTGGAGTTTGATACTTTGCAGTAATATATGCCTGCGTCTTCATAACTGACATTTTCAATCTCCAGAAATTGAGCATTTGCCTGCGTTAGCATTTGCCCGTTTTTAAACCACTGGTATTGATCCGATGGACCGGGGTAATAATTGTCGATAGATAATTTGACAAAGCTCCCTTCGTTAGCTGAAAGAGTCTTTATCTCCCCAATATCATTTTGCGGAGCATATGTAAATTCATTTATTCCTGAAAAATTATCCCAGTTTAAAATGGCCTCGATGTCATTGAATTGCAGTTGATTGTTTTCTAGGTGGAGAGTGTCGATTAACAACCAGGAAGACAATTCATCCGGTATTTGACGGTTATCGCTTATCAAGGCATCTTTAGTATTCCCTGACTTTTGGGTGGTTTCGATCGAACCTATAAGATTATTGTCAATGTATATTTTTATAACGTTATCTAAATTGGCTAATTCTATTGGGAGAGGTCCTGTAATTCGATTGTCATTAAGTAATAACCATTTCAGGTTAAGAAGATTTCCTATACTTGCCGGAACTGTTCCGCTTAAATTGTTTTGAGAAAGTCCTAGATACTGAAGGTTGGTTAGCTTGCCAATTGTAGCGGGAATTGTTCCATTGACGTTATTCTCTAAAAGGTTCAAAAAATTCAACCTGGTCAGGTTTCCAATCTCCACAGGAATAGTTCCCTCGAGTTGATTGGCTTCAAGTCCCAGTACTTCCAGTTTTGTTAAATTTCCAATTTCTTTGGGGATAGTTCCTGAAATATCACATTCACTTAAATACAGTGTTTTTAAATTGGTTAATTCAAACAGCCCAGTCGGCAGTTCTCCATGCAGTTTGTCGGTTAGGATTTCGAACGATTCTAACTGTGTCAAGTTCTTTATGCTGTTTGGGATACTTCCATTTAAATTGTAGTTTTCATAGGGACCAAAATAAATTTTGGAAACATGCCCATTTGTGACGGTAATTCCAAACCAGTCGGCAACGGTGTGTTTAACAGTATCTAACCAGTTGGTATTATTGGTCCAACTGGAGCCATTGGTTGAATGGTAGAAATCAACCAGTGCCTGGTATTCTTTATCAGGCACTCCTTTCCCTGCAGCAACTCCATGGTAAAGGTTGACTATTTTGAAGTGGCTTTTTAAAACCAGGTCAGGAACACCTGGGTTGGTTATTTCGACATGATATGCCCCAGAGTCCGCTGATGTTACTGATTCAAGCCGAAGGACTTGGTTTACCTTCCCCTCAAGTGGTATGCCTTCTTTAAACCATTGAAAACGATCGTTATCTGAAATCACCGAGTCAGTCAAACTTAACTCTAATTGCGCTCCAACTACTACGATATGATCTTGAGGGAAATCGACTTTTTGCTGTTGCTGGTAATAGAAGTCGTCGGCAAAGTTTTGGTAGTTGACATTTGAAAAGGCAGGAAGCAGGTCGTCAAAAACAAGGTGGTTATTGGTTAGTGCAAGAGTGTCGAGTAGAGATAATGAATCGATAGCATTAAAATTAAAGCCTGTAAGCCTGTTGTCGTTCATTTCTATAACGCGCAAATCAGGTAAATGTACTTTCTTGGTAAAGGCACTGTTTTGTAAATTATTTTCGTTGAGGATGATCTTTGTTACATGCCCATTTTCAACAGTTATACCATGCCAGTCTATCACTGAAGCATTGGTTGTGTCCAGCCAATTATTGCTGTTGTTCCATGTTGGGCCATTGGTAGAGTGATAGAGATCGACTAAAGTCCTATATTCGGAAAATGGAATACCAGCTTCTTGGAATCCGCAGTTCTTGGAGTAACTTGCCCATGAATCTTTTTGCCAATTAGAATAACTTTCAGATGCAACAGGATCGTCAACTTCAATACATGACAGATTTGGATTCCCGTATGCCCACATTCTGTCTCCTGACTCCTCATTGCTAGTCATATTTTTGTTGTTGCCATTTCTCACATTTAATTTCAAAAGGTCATTTTCATGGCAATCGAAAGATCTTAAGTTAGAGCATTCACTAACATCAATTTCTTCAATTTTATTGTTAAAGCAGACTATTCTATAGATAGAAGTATTTTCACCGATTGTTAAACTTTGCAATTGATTATTGGAACACAATAAATCACCTAATGAACTATTCATACTTAAATTCAGCATTGAAAGAAGATTTCCCGAACAATTTAAGAATTGCAATGATCTATTATTACTCAAGTCCAGATTGGGAATTTTACAACTAATACAATCTAAGCTGATTAATTGGCCATTTGAGTTCAGGTTCAGAAAAGAAATGTTATTGTGTCCACATCTTAGTATTTCCAGTTTTTTATTGTTTGATACGTCCAATGAAGAAAGGGCATTGTTGGAGCATGTAAGATAGGTTAGTTCTGTATTATTTTTTACATCTAGGCTTGATATACTATTGTTTTCAATAGCTAATGTTTTTAATTGAAGATTCTTTGAAACATCAATACTGTCGATCTGATTATCATAGCAAGATAGTGTAACAAGATTAATGTTCGTATCAACATTTAAGTATTCTAACATATTGGAATAACAACTTAGGAGTTTTAATGATGTGTTTGAATTAATGTCCAAGTTTGTTAGCAGGTTACTATAGCAGAATAACTCCTCTAACGAGCTAAAATCTTGTATCCCTTCAAGATCTGCAATTTGTTTCCCACTGATATCAAGGCTCGTAATTGTAATAATGTTTGTAGTGGCTACCGAATCATCCAACTCTCCAAAATCATAGCCCAAATCAATTAAAGCTTGTTCAAAATTATCGTCCGGAACATACGTCATTTTAGATAAAATTGCCTGGCAGTTTTCCGAATAGATTGTCCCTTCACCTTTATACCAACTTTTAAAACTATTAGCCGTAATTGCATCATCAACTTGAATACATTTTAAATTTGGATTTTCATAAGCCATCATAGACGAATTGCTATAGTTCGACATCTCCAGATTGTTCCCATTCTTTATGTTTAATTCAGACAAATTGTTGTTGAAACACTGTAACATGAGAAGCTTGCTGTTGCTCTCCAAATTTAATGTTACAATATTGTTGTAGTAACAGATTAAATGCTCCAATTCCAAATTTTGTGTCAAATCTAATTCCGTAAGAGCATTTTCATTGCATGTTAGTCGCATTAGACTTTTATTATTGGTAACATTGAGAGATGCTAATTGATTTCGAGAACAATCGACATAAAGCAATTTAGAATTGTTTGTTAGATTTAGTTCTTTAATATTATTGGATTGGCAGTAAAGCTCTTCCAGTGCAATGAAATCTTCAATTCCCTCGAGATTTGAAATATTTTTGTTATGAATACTAAGACCTATTAATTTTGCAATAATAGAGGTAGAGACAGAATCATCCAGTTCTCCATAATCGTAGCCTAAATCAATTAAAGCTTGTTCAAAATTATCATCAGGGATATAGGTTTTTTTATCGAAAAGATCTGAGCAATCCTCCGAATAATCAGCCCATTCATCCTTCTGCCAGTTTGAGTAACTAGAGGAAGCTTCTGCATTATCAACTTCAATACAATATAAATATGGATTGGTGGTTGCTACAAAGATTGAGTTGGAATTATTTCCATTTTTGTAATTTAAACGGTAAAGATTATTTCTTTGACATCTTAAATATGTCAGCTTTTTATTTTTGCTTAGGTCTAACTCTTCAATCAAATTGTTAGAACAGTTTAAGTCTCTTAATTGCTCAAAATCTTGAATTCCCTCAAGGCTTCTGATTTCTTTATTTGATAAGTTTAAATAGGTAATCGAATAAATTTTTGAGGTTGGAACAGAATCATTTAATTCTCCGGAATCATATCCGAGATCAATTAATACCTGTTCAAAATTATCATCTGGGATGTAAGTCATAACAGATTTGTTTGAACAGTTTTCCGAATAGTATGCTGTTTCGTCTTTATACCAACGGGCATTTTGTATTGCCGAATAAGCATCATCAACTTCAATACAGAATAGATTGGGATTATTGGTAACATTAAACTGTAAATTTTGGTTACTCCTATTTGTTAGGTTTAACGATGATAAATTGTTGTCTATGGCAATAAAATAATCGAGCTTTGGGTTATTACTGAGATTTAAACTAACGATGTTATTATTGTTACACCAAAATCGATATAATTCAGGGAAAGAATTGACGTCTATTTCGCTTATTAAATTATATGATATAGTAAGCTCTTTCAAACCATAACAGGAACTGATATTTAGTGTGTCAATTTTATTGTTAGCACAATAAATCCCTTGTAAATGAATATTCTTAGATAAATCAAGCTTGGTTATATTGTTATTATTGCAGTTAATAGTCTTTAGATTGATGAAGGTCTCAATTCCAGCTAAATCAGTGATGTTAGAATTATCAATGTTTAAGTGGTCTATATTTTCTACTATTGCTTTGGGTACTGAATCGTTCAGTATCCCATCATCATATCTTTGCTCAATGAGGTCTCGTTCAAAGTTATCATCCGGAATATAAACCATATCAACACGATGGGCAGAACAATTTTCAGAATAATATGACCAATCGTCTATTCCCCACACATTTTCAAGTTTGTTTTTGGCTACAATTGTGTCATCAACCTGAATGCATGCGGGCATATTTTGATAGAGATTTATTTGCAAGTTTTCGTTATTCCCGTTTTGAAGATTAATGAATGTTAATAGGTTGCGTTCAGCAACTAAAGATCTAAGTTGCGAATTTGAAGATACATCCAGCTCATTTAGATTATTATCTCTACAGGTTAAGAGAGTTAATGCCGGTAATTTGTATAAATCTAATTTTGTGAGCTTATTATTATCACAATAAAAATAAGTTAATAGAGCCGATTCTATATCTAAGATTTCTTTTATTTCATTATTAGAACAATTAATGTATTCCAGTAAATCATGTATTGAAAATACAATACTAGTCAGTGAATTATTGTTACAGGCTAGTTTCGTTAATTTATTATTCGCGCTTATGTCTAGTTTATTGAGATTATTATAGTCACAATTCAATTCCATCAACTCGGTGTTGCGAGATAGGTCCAAAGAATCCAGATAATTATAGCTGCAATAAAGATATTTAAGATTTATAATGGACTGAATACCTGTTAAGTCATAAATTGATTTACTGCTAAGGTACAGCGAGGTTAATGAATGGAGTGCTACTGTGGGGACAGAGTCGTTTAAGTTTTTATCAAAATCGAGACCTAAATTTATTAAGGCCTGCTCAAAATTATCATCGGGGATATAAGTCATCTCAGGCACATAACCTGAGCAATCCTCAGAAAAGGCGGCATAAGCATTTTTGTGCCAATTGGAATATCTATAAGCTGCTACAGAATCATCAACCTGGATGCATAATAAGTCAGGATTGTTGCGCACCTCTATACTCATATTACTATTATTCCCATTTTGCAGGTTAAGGCTGGTGAGTTGGTTGTTGTTTGCATAAATGTTCGTCAGATAGGGATTTTTGCTTAGGTTGAGATCAATTAGAAGGTTGTTCTGAATCTGTAATGTTTTCAGGTTTGAGTTTGATGTTAGGTCAATTGTGCTGATCTGGTTATTGTAACAATGCAATTGTTCCAGTGCAGTGAAATCTTCAATACCGGTTAAGTCAGTAATGTTTTTGTAATCAATAGAAAGAGACTTTAATTTACTTATCGCAATCGTTGGAACGGAATCATTCCGTTCTCCTGTATCACAACCCATATTTATAAGAGCTTGCTCAAAATTATCATCTGGAACATAAGTCATTTCAATTGTGTAGCTTGAACAATCTTCGGAATAAGCGGTATATGCATTTTTGTACCAATAAGACTTGTTGTTGGCAGCGATAACATCATCTACCTGAATGCAGAGCAAATTGGGGTTATACCGGGCGTCAAGTTGCAGATTATTATTGTTTCCGTTTCGAAGATTCAGCCCTGTCAGCAGATTATCGCTACAGTTTATATTTCTCAGGAAAGGATTTTGGGAGATATCTATGTCGACGAGTTGATTGCTGTTAGAGTATAGCGTAGTTAGCAACGAATTTTTGCTTATATCGAGGCTTGTAATTTTATTAAAGGAACAGTCGAGTGATGTAAGTTTTTTATTTTCGGATAAATCCAGGTGGGTTATTTCATTTCTTGAACAATATAAGCTGGTAAGTGATTCAAAACTTTCAATTCCGGTGAGATCTGTGATTTGTTTGTGGCTAATATTCAGGTATTCAATGCTTTTGATGGGTGAGGTAGGAATTGAATCGTTAAGTAATCCGCTATCGTAACCTAAGTCAATCAGGTGCTGCTCGAAATTATCGTCCGGGACGTAAGTCATATCAACTTTATAATCAGAACAATTTGTTTCGTATGAGGTCCATTTATCTTTAGTCCAAGTGGTGTAAGATGCTGACAATTCTGGATTATCAACTTCAATACAATAGAGTGTGGTATTGTTTCGCGTATCAATTCCGGTTACACGGTAGTCGGCTCCTGCCATTATCGGATTGTTCCCATTCCGAATATTTAAAGTGTTTAAATTATTAGTACTGCAGTTAATGTATTTTAATGCTGATATTGAACTTAAATTAAGTATTTCGAGTTGGTTGTTAGAGCAATTAAGTTTTTCTAACTGTTTATTTGCTCCTAGATTTAACTCCGTAAGGACGTTATTGTAGCAAATTAATTCAACTAGGCCGGCATTAAAGCTTAAATCAATGCTTGATAACCGATTGTTGCTGATATTCAAACTTTGAAGGTTTTCGAAGGCGGTTATTCCTTCGAGCGAAGAGATATCCTTTCCAGACAGGTTTAGTTCTGTCACCAAACTTATATGGTTAGTCGCCACTGAATCGTTGAGCGCCCCTGAGTCGTAGCCCAAGTCAATTAATGCTTGTTCAAAATTGTCATCAGGCACATATGTGTTTTGCGCCGAAAGAGATAATTGAAAGCAAAGAAAAATGACGATTACTGCGCCAAGGTAGGTTATGGTTTTCATGTTTGGTTAAAAGTTATTTTTATGGTTAAGTTATTATAGCTTCGTAAATATATTGAAAATAAGTTTATTCTTTTAATGATTGATTATTTATAACGAATCAAATGATAAGAGCATTTCATCGTATCATTAATTTGATATTTAGACTCGTGTTTACAAAACGAGATTATTAACTTTGAAACTTATTCTTAATTAAATAAAATAGTATGAACACAAAGGTTGGTTGGTTGCTGCTTGCAGTTGTTACGCTTCTGTCGTGTAAACAGGAGCACAGTATTTCTTTTGTAAACCCTGTTCCGGAAGATCGTTCGGATGAAGTGGTGGTTTTAACACGTGAACAAGTGGCAGCGAGAGTCGAAATCAAAGAAGGATTTTTGCCCATATTCAGAGTGGGGGAGGAAACCCTTCCTTCGCAGGTAGACGATATGAACCGTGATGGAAAATGGGACGAAATAGCGGTGTTACTCAATCTTAAAGCCAATGAGGAGAAAAGCGTCGTGCTCGAAATGATTCCGGAAAATGAGTATCCCGCTTTTGAAAAACGTACCAACTTACGATTGGGAATTCATCAGGAAGACGGGTCGTATAAGGAAGTCGACCATTACGCTGCCATTCCGGCTACCGAGCCTTTTAAAATTATTGCACAGGGAGAAAGCGTGAGTTGGGAGAATGATAAAATCGCATTCAGGGTTTATTTTGATTGCCGCAACGTAAAAGACTTGTTTGGAAAACTGAAGCCCGGAATGATCATCGATAAAATTCATACTCCTGAAATCAAGGACTATCATTCGTTGAACGAATGGGGGATGGATGTGTTGCATTGTGGAAGTTCGTTGGGATCGGGCGGAATTGCGTTGCTGAAAAACGATTCTTTGTACCGCGTCGGATCAACCGATGTTTACGAATATCAGAAAGTTTCGGAAGGCCCGGTACGCTCGGTTTTCGACCTCATTTACAAAGGCTGGCATGTTGATGGAGATAACCTGGAGGCAACCGAGCGGATAAGCATCTATCCCGGAAAATACTGGTTTCAGTCGGATGTTACGGTAAAAGGACTGCCGGAAGGTGCACAGATTGTAACCGGAATTGTAACCAGCATGTTAAAACGCGAACCCTTTGCTTTCGAAGCCAGTGATTTTGAATGCATTGGTACACACGATGTTCAATCGCTGAACAACGATGAGCTGGGGATGGCGGTGCTGGTTCCCAATGCTGAAGTGGGGAAAATTGGCCGTACTACCGATATTAATTTCTTTAAACTAGGATACCAGACAGTAGTCGAAAAAGGATTTAGCAATATTATTTCGGAAACCTATTACATCGGGCAAAAAGTGGAAGCCAATAAACCGGCCCGTCATTATTTTTCCGCAGTATGGGGACTGGAAAAAGACCAATGGAAAACCGAAGACGGTTTTAAAAGCTATCTGAAAGAAGAGGCAAAAACTTTGTCTTCTCCTATCGAGGTGCGCTTTTAAGAGAATTGACTGATATCTTTTGAAAAAGTCTGTTAGCTGGTAAAGTAAAACTGGCTAACAGACTTTTTTTGTGGAGCTGGCGGGAGTCGAACCCGCGTCCAAACGAGGAAGCCACAAGCTTTCTACATGCTTATCCCCGACTTGATTTTCGAATAAACACCGGATCAGGACCACCAAGGTTTACCTTAGCTCTTTAATTTTCGCAGAAACGTCAGAGCATCATTTCCACTAGCTTCGATTTACTTGCACCGCCGAATCGGGCCGCTTCAAAGCAATAGCACCCGGGCGATGTCTCGTCCCAAAACCTTGTTTCGGGATAAAGGTAACCTACTAAATTCGGTTACGCAGCAAGAGCGTAATTATTTTCGCCAATTATGGTTTGATCATTATTTTAAAGGGTCAACAACCAAAACCCTGCATGCTTACCTGCCACCTCTACCCGCTGTCAAAACCAGTCAGCCCCGTAGAAGGGCTACAAAGATAAGAAATATTTGTGTTCTTAATTTGTCTCGGAGCAGGTAAAATCAGTGTGACTGTGATTTCATAAGTTACAATCAAATAATCAACCAACTCGTCAGCTTTGCTGCAAGGTCATTTATTAAGAACAAAACCTGAATTCAAAAAGTATTAGTTGTACCACTGCTCAACAGCGGCAATATTCATTTCGTTTTCAATGTTTTTCGACGCCGGAGTATAAAGGAAATCCAATTCTTTGGCGAATTGTTCAACCACTTGTCCGCGTACCATTTTCATAGTGGCATTCAGCATTTTGTTATCGGCAGTGAATGAATACGGAAGAACAGCAACGGTGGCCGGCAACCAACGCTCGGGGAACATGCCTTCGTACTTGCCGCCTTTTTTGTATTCATTTAGTTCACTTTGAATAATTTGAATCGCTTCTTTATGCCCCTCCGGAGTTCCTTTTTCGATGTTGCGGTTTTTTAACTCACGGTTGATGGCTTCAATGTCGGGTACAACCATTCCAACAGTGTAAGGATTTTGGTTGTTGTAAAGCATAACCTGCTGAATGTAGGGCGACTGGTCAACAATAGCCTCTTCAATGCCCTCGGGGCTGTATTTTTCGCCATCGTTACTGATCAGAAGACTTTTAAACCGGCCAAGAACATATAGGAAGTTATCTTTTCCCATGTAGCCCATGTCTCCGGTATGCAACCAGCCATTTTTTAAGGTCTCGGCGGTGGCGGTAGGATTGTTCCAATAGCCAAGCATAACGTTGTCGCCTTTCACGCAAATTTCGCCTTTTTGTCCAATGGGAAGTTCAACGCCTTCGTCATCCACAATTTTTAGCTCCAGGTTTTTAACCAGCTTCCCTGACGACCCGAATTTTACATCCTTCGGAATGTTCGATGAAATAACAGGGGCAGCTTCAGTAAGGCCGTATCCCTGGCAAATAGGCATTCCTATGGCATAGAAGTACCTCTGCAGTTCCACATCGAGAAGGGCGCCTCCACCGATAAAGAATTTCATGTTTCCGCCAAACCCGTCTTTAATTTTTGAGAACAGAATCTGATCGAAAATCCAGTAAAGCGGTTTTAAAAAGAAGCGGAAGCCTTTGCCGCGGTTGTTGCCGTATCCGTTATGGGCGTAGGCAACTTTTAGCGCAAAGTTGTACAGTTTAAACAGTCCTTCTCCTTTTTTACGAATGCCAGCTTCAATGTTTTTTCTGAAAGTTTTGGAATATGCCGGAACGCTCATCATTAGCGTCGGTTTTATTTCCTGAATATTTTTTGGAATGTTTTTCAGTGTTTCAAGCGGTGTGTTACCTACTTCCACCGAGGCAATACTGGCTCCTTTGTACATAAATACATACAAACAGGTGGTATGCGCAAAAGCATGGTCCCATGGCAAAATAGCCAATGTAATCCAGTCTTGTTTCAGGTCGAGCAGTGAGTTCGATTGCACTACATTTGCCGCATAATTCAGGTGAGAAAGCATGATGCCTTTAGGGTCGGCAGTAGTTCCCGAGGTATAGGAGATATTTGCCACGTCGTCGGGCTGAATGCCTTTCCAGGTGGCTTCTACCTGTTGCGGGTTTTCTTTTCTGAATTTTGCCCCGGCACTCATTATCTCGCTGTAATCAATTTCCTGTTCTCCCGGATTTTCTTTTCCATCCAGGTAAACAATTTTTTGAAGATCAGGAAGCTCGTTACGAATATCTTCTACTTTGATTTGGTGTTGCTTTGAAACAAAAATATACTTGCTTCCACTGTGTTTTAATCGGAAAGTAAGTTCATTTTCCTGCAAACGAACGGAAAGCGGAACATTAATTCCACCTGCATACAACATTCCAAGTTCACTGATGATCCAGTCGTTACGGCCATCGGCAAGCAAGGCAGCGCGGTCGCCTTTTTGAAAACCCATTTGAATCAGCCCGGCAGCCAGGTCCAAAACTTTATCATGGGTTTCTTTGTAAGTGGTTCCTTCGTATTTACCGTTTTTCTTTTCCCATAGGTAAATATTGTCGGGATAATTAGCGACAGCAGTCTCAAAAAGTTCAATGATGGTCTTCATAACGTTGGACAGTTTTTAGTTCACGGAAGTCAAAAATAGAAAAAATGTCTTTCCATAAAAGGGTATAAAAGAAAAATGCCCTTTCGGGCATTTCCTATTCAGTGATAAATTTATAAACTGTCTTTTCGTCGTAAAGTTCTCCGGGCTTGAGTAACACCGTAGGAAACCTGGAATGATGAACCGAATCCGGATAGTGTTGGGTCTCCAGGGCAACTCCTGAGAAACTACCGAATTTCTTTTTCCCGTTGATGGTTAATTCCGGATTCCAGTAGCCTGTGTAAAGCTGCATACCGGGCTGTGTGGTGTAAATTTCCACTTTTCTAAAACTGTTGTTTTCGCTTAAGCAGCCAATATAATTTAGTTCTCCATCCTGATCGTCAAATACAAAATTATCATCATAGCCCATTTCAAGGCCGGCTGCGTTTAGCTTCTTGGGAGTGTTGAAATCATAGGCAGTTCCAATTACCGGTACAATCTTTCCTGTCGGAATCTGCTCAATCATTTCAGTCATAGCTGTAGCAGTGAGCTCCAATTCGTGGTTCAATATGTTTTCCCTGAAGCCCGTAAGATTAAAATAAGTATGGTTGGTTAAGTTTACCACAGTGGTTTTATCGGTTTCAGCATAATACTGAATACCCAGTTCGTTTTGTTCGTTTAGGGTGTAAATGCAGGTCACTTTCAGATTGCCCGGATAATTTTCTTCACCATCGGGGCTTAAATAGGTGAGCTTTACGCCTACCTGCGATTTTTCATCAATTACTTCGGCGTCAAAAAGCCGGCGGTCAAAGCCAACAGCTCCTCCGTGTAAATGGTTAGGGCCATTGTTGACAGCCAGTTCATAGGTTGTCCCTTCAATTTCGAGATGCCCGTTTGCAATTCGGTTACCACATCTTCCAATAATGGCTCCAAAATAAGGGTAGCTGCTCAGATATTCATCACTTAAATATGTTTCAAGATCGTCGAATCCGCAAACAATATTTTCTATACTGCCATTTCTGTTGGGCATGTCTATGGAGGTAATTATGCCACCATAGTTGGTTATTTTAATGGTAATTGAATTATTCTCAAGTGTAAAAAGAAGCACTTCGGTTCCATTGTTCAGGTTCCCAAATTTAGTTGTTGTAATCTTCATCATTTATAAGGTTTTAACCGGAATAAATATATTCGTTTTGTATTGATAGAAATGTTAATTGACAAATTTGCAAAAAAAGCTTTTTAACTGGTAGGTACTGGTAGTGTTTTAAAGCATGTTTTTATACAGAAAAACTTCTATTTTTGCATTTCATAATTATAACCAATGGCTAGCAAACGTATTATTCGAATCGATTCCCGTTCGTCACGGCCGAAATACCGGCAGATTATTGATTCTATATACCAGGCCATTGAGAAGCGTTTAATCAAAAAGGGAGATAAAGTTCCCTCCATCAATGAAATATGCGCCGATTTTAACCTGAGCCGCGATACGGTTTTGGTCGCTTTCAACGAGTTAAAGGCCAAAGGGATTATACGTAGTCAGCCGGGAAAGGGGTATTATGTGGCCACCACTGAGGTACAGATTGAGGAAAAGGTATTTGTTCTTTTTGATGAATTAAATGCGTTTAAGGAAGACCTTTATAATTCCTTGTTTAATACGCTGAAAGGACGGGCCACCGTAGAAGTATATTTCCATCATTTTAATTACAAGGTTTTTAAAAACCTGATCGCAGAATGTATCGGAAATTATACTTCCTACATTATTATGCCGGCTACTTTCGACAATATAAGTCATCTTATTTCAAAGCTTCCGGCTGACAAGGTTTACATTCTTGACCGTTTAAAAAAGGACTTGAAAAATTACCCTGTGGTTTACCAGGATTTTGAACAGGATTTGTACGATTCCATGGTGGAGGGTAGCGCTTTACTGAAAAAGTACCGGAAGCTGATCTTTGTAAATCCGGGAGGAAAAGAACCGGCGGAGCGCGTTGCCGGCTTTGTGAAATACTGCACCGAGCGGAACATTGAACACGAAGTAATTAAATCGTTGACAGGTGTAAACCCATCTATGTACGAAGCCTATTTTTTGATTTCGGACCGCGACGTGGTGGAAATGGTAAAAATGGCCAAGAAATATAAATATAAACTGGGAAAACGGTTTGGGATTGTTTCGTTCAACGATACTACGCTGAAAGAAGTGGTGGCAGGAGGAATTACTACGATCTCTACTGATTTTAATGAAATGGGGAAGACCCTGGCACAGATGGTACTGACAAAAAGAACAGGACAGGTTCGTAATCCGGCGAAACTGATAGTCAGGCATAGTTTGTAAGTTGAATGAGAGGAAATTGAATAGAGAGAAAAAGAAAATCAATAAGGATAATTAACAAAAAAATTATGGCAAACATTAGCACGTTATTGGAAAAGATCAACGGGGGAAATAATCCTGTATTTCAGGAACTGTACGGAATCGATTCCAAGGTATTGAAAGAACAGGCCGACAGATATGCGGCCTTGATGAATGAATTTGTTAAAACATACGGAACGGAAGATCTGACTTTGTTTAGTTCGCCCGGTCGTACCGAAATTGGAGGTAACCATACCGACCACAATTACGGACGGGTTTTGGCCGGCGCGGTAAACCTTGATAACATTGCAGTGGCTGCGGTAAACGGAAGTGATACCATCCGTATCAAATCGGCAGGTTATCCCGAATTCCAGGTAGATCTTTCTGATTTAAGCATCGACGAATCAAAATTCTATACTTCAGGCGCACTGGTAAAAGGTATTTGTGCCAAAATGAAAAAGAACGGCTACGCAATCGGTGGTTTCGACGCTTGTATTGAAGGCCGTGTTCCCAAAGGTTCCGGGCTAAGTTCATCGGCTTCGTTCGAAGTTTTAATTGGTGCCATTATCAACGAGCTGTTTAACGACGGGAAAATGTCGGCAGTGGAGAATGCAATCATCGGCCAGTGGTCAGAAAATAATTACTTCGGAAAACCTTGTGGTTTGATGGACCAAACGGCGTGTTCGGTAGGTGGTTTAATCACCATCGATTTTGAAGATCCGGCCAACCCGATAGTAAAGGAAGTTGATTTTGATTTTGTTTCTACCGGGTTTGCATTGGTAATTACCGATGTGGGCGGCGGCCATGACGATCCGGCTTCGCAGGCAGAATATGCTTCGCTTCCAACCGAGATGAAATCGGTGGCAGCAGAGCTGGGAGCCAAAGTGTTGAGAGAAGTTACGCTGGAACAGATTGTCGAAAAAATGCCTGAGATCCGCAAGAAAACGGGTGACCGTGCTCTTTTGCGTGCTTACCACTTTCAGGGAGATAACCAACGCGTGGTGGATCAGGTTGCGGCACTAGAAAACAATGATTTTCAGTCGTTCCTGAAAATGGTGGTTGAATCGGGTTATAGTTCCTACATGTACAACCAGAATATTTTTGACGTGGTACATAAAGATGAGCAGGTAGTTTCTTTGGCACTGGCATTAAGCGAAATGATACTTAAAGGATCGGGTGCGTGGCGTGTTCACGGAGGTGGTTTTGGAGGTACTATCCAGGCATTTGTTCCGCAAGACAAACTGGACGAATATGTAAAAACGTTGGAACATGTTTACGGAGAAGGCGCTTGCCACAAGCTGTTTATTCGTTCAAAAGGATCGGTAAAACTTGACCTTTAAAATGTTTTATTGAAAACAAAAGGAGAATTACTGGTGTAGCTAAGAAGAGGATTTCACCACATTCGAAAATGCAGAGGGTGGTTAAAAGTCAATAGCAGTGCTACAACGACGTGAAAAAAAACAGTTGAAAAGTACGATGATTCGAATGTTATTTTAACTTTGGGGGCGAAAGACGATTTCGGTTCCTTTTGAGGATTATCGAGGTTGTTTTTCGACCTAAATTGACTAAAGCATATTTTACATGACTTTCGATTTACAAGACCAACCTTACCCAATGTGTTTCCTGCAAACAGTGAAGGCGTTTTGTTATTATGCTGCGTTGGTTTATTCTCCCGGATATTTTCAAGTTAAAATTCAAGTATATAATAAGAATCTATAACTACTTAAATCAATTTCATTTATTATGGAGACTAAAAAGCAAAATTTTGCATTGCCGATTTTTATGATGATCCTGCTTTTCGGTATGATCGCATTCGTAACGAATTTGGCAGCGCCAATGGGTATTGTATTGAAAGACCAATTTGGTGCGACCAACTTTCAGGGATTGTTAGGAAACATGGCAAACTTTATTGCCTATGCTGTAATGGGGATTCCCGGTGGTATTCTGTTGCAACGTGTTGGCTATAAGAAAACTGCTCTAATCGCTATTGCCGTAGGTTTTATTGGTATCGGCATTCAATACCTTTCAGGGTATGCCAGCCAGTCTTCTGCTTTTACTGTATATCTTTTGGGTGCTTTTGTAGCAGGTTTTTCAATGTGTCTGTTGAATATTGTTGTAAACCCAATGTTGAATACATTAGGCGGTGGCGGTAACAAAGGAAACCAGCTTATTCAGGTGGGTGGATCATTCAACTCAGTAATGGCTACTTTCACTCCTACTTTTGTAGGTATCCTGATTGGCGAAGCTACCAAAGCTCAGATTACTGACGTATTCCCGCTTATGTACAGCGCAATGGGAGTTTTTGCAGTTATCTTCTTTGTATTGATGGCCGTACGTATTCCAGAACCTCATGCTGAACAAGCAACTGAAAAACTGGGTGATTTAATGAGCGGTGCATTGAAATTCCGCCATTTTGTTTTAGGTGCCGTTGCCATTTTTGTATACGTAGGTGTTGAGGTTGGTACTCCAGGTGTTTTAAACCTGTGGCTTTCTGATAGCCCCGTAGGTAAAACAACTGCTGGATTTGTGGCTGGTACTTACTGGTTGCTAATGTTGGCCGGCCGTTTGGTTGGTGCTTCTGTTGGTAGCAAAGTGTCAAGTAAAATCATGTTGGGTGTTACTTCTTTCGTAGGCTTGATTTTCATCCTTGGTGCTATATTGGCGCCCACTTCAATTGAAGTTTCATTGCCTCTTTTCCAAAGGTCGGCTTCAGGTGCACTGTCTTTCGGATTGGCTGAAGTTCCGATCAACGCAATGTTCATTGTTTTGGTAGGTCTTTCTACTTCTATTATGTGGGGAAGTATCTTTAACCTGGCTGTTGAAGGTTTGGGTAGATATACAGCTGCTGCTTCGGGTATTTTTATGGTATTGGTTTGTGGTGGAGGAATCCTTCCTGCTATCCAGGGTAAAGTAGCCGACATTGCAGGTTATATCCCAAGTTACTGGGTAATCTTTATTGGTTTGGCTTACTTGCTGTATTACGCACTAATCGGTAGTAAAGTTCACCGTAGAGCTGACGACTTAGTTATCTAAGAAAATATAAAACTGATCTTGTAAAAGATTAGTTCGATCAATTCGGAATTATCCGATGAGCCATTTTGTCTTACGACAGAATGGCTTTTTTTATTTTTGCAGCTAGGCGTTTGCTCGGTTTTTATCAGGGTGAAAATTACTGTTTTAGGATGATGATTATTTATAAAAACGATGTTTTGTTTTAATAAATAAAAGTTATTTTTACGCTTAATAAAACTAAATTCAAACCATAAACGTGAAAGTATGAGCACTCTCGACTGGATTATTCTGGGCCTTTTTTTTCTAGGGCTAATCGGTATTATTGTATGGGTTCTTCTGCAAAAAGAAAAAGATACTTCCGACTATTTCCTGGCCGGTAGAGATGCTACATGGATTGCCATTGGCGCTTCAATTTTTGCGTCAAACATTGGTTCTGAACACCTCGTAGGTTTGGCCGGTGCAGGTGCCGAAAGTGGCATGGCAATGGCCCACTGGGAAATGCATGGTTGGATGATCTTAATGCTGGGATGGTTGTTTGTCCCGTTTTATGCCCGAAGCAAAGTGTTTACCATGCCCGAGTTCCTGGAACGACGTTATAATCCGCAAGCAAGATCTTTTCTTTCTATTATTTCCATTGTAAGTTATGTACTCACTAAAGTTGCCGTAACAGTTTACGCTGGAGGGGTGGTTTTTAAAGATGTTTTTAATATTGACTATGTTACTTTCTTTGGCTATAATATTGACTTTTTTTGGATTAGTGCTATCGGGCTTGTGTTGCTAACCGGGCTGTATACCACATTTGGTGGAATGAAAGCCGTGCTTTATACATCGGTGCTTCAAACTCCGATTTTATTGATCGGTTCCATTGCCATTCTGGTTCTGGGGCTTATCAAAGTAGGAGGGTGGAATGAATTGATGGAAATTACCCGAGCCAATGTAACCGTTCACGGCGATGAAATGACCAGCCTGATGCGCTCGCACAACGATCCGGATTTTCCGTGGACGGGAGTTATACTTGGATCCGCAATTATTGGCTTCTGGTATTGGTGTACCGATCAGTTTATTGTGCAACGCGTGTTGTCAGGCCGCGACATGAAACAGGCCCGACGCGGAGCCATTTTTGGTGCCTATCTGAAACTTACGCCTGTTTTTATTTTCCTGATACCGGGAATGATTGCCTATGCTTTAAATCAAAAAGGTATGATTACCCTGTCGTCGAACGATGCAGCATTTTCTACGCTCGTAACCGAATTGCTGCCCATTGGATTTAAAGGGATTGTTATCGGGGGAATTTTGGCCGCTCTAATGAGTTCGCTGGCTTCTTTGTTTAATTCATCGGCTATGTTGTTTACAATCGATTTTTATAAGAAATACAAACCCGAAGCATCGGAAAAACACTATGTGCTGGTGGGACGAATTGCTACCGTTGTTATTGTAATGCTTGGAATTCTTTGGATTCCGGTGATGAAGGGAATCGGGAAAGTGCTGTATGAATACCTGCAGGATGTTCAGTCGTTACTGGCACCGGGGATTGCGGCAGTTTTCCTGCTGGGAATACTATCCAAAAAGACAACACCGGCAGCCGGCTTGTGGGGATTGATCATCGGGTTTACGCTCGGAATGCTTCGACTGGGGCTAAATATCTTCTCCGGATCGATTGAAGAAACATCGTTTATTTATAAAATGATATTGTCGCACAACTGGCTGCATTACGAGATTTACCTGTTCTTCCTGGTAATTATTTCAATGGTTATTATCAGTTATTTTACCAAACCCAAGGATCCTCATTCCATTGTTGGGCTTACTATGGGATCGGCAACAGCAGCGCAAAGGGCCGAAACAAGAAGTTCGTATAATCATTGGGACGTAATAAATTCGGTTGTTATTATTTGCATCATACTTATTTTCTATGCCTATTTCTGGTAGAAATTAAGTGGTAAATTAATTGGGAAAGTAGCTGTTTGCTTAAGGCAGACAGCTACTTTTTTTTAAATTCGCCTTTCTATACTGAAGTAATATGTACGATATTATCGGAGATGTTCACGGACAGGCAGCTTTACTCAAAAAGTTGCTGCTGAAAATGGGGTACGAAAAAGCAAACGGCAGTTTCTCTCATCCCTGCCGGAAAGCCATTTTTGTGGGCGATTTTATCAATCGTGGTACCGAAATACGCAAAACCATTAAGATTATTCGATCGATGGTTGAAAGCGGAAATGCTTTTGCCATTCTTGGAAACCACGAGATCAATGCTATTATTTATCACCTGACAGATAACCAGGATTCATTATTTGTTAAAAGGCCCAACAGGTATTACCCTGCCTTGATCAAAACCATTAAAGAGTTTGGTTCTCCAAGGGAGGCGGAGTGGAAAGACAATCTAAACTGGATGCGTACTTTGCCATTATTTCTCGACTTTGGTGACATCAGAATTGTGCATGCCTGCTGGTCGGATGAGGCTGTGGCAATAGCAGCTTCGGTTTATGAAGAGGGGAGGATCAAGAAGAAAATCTTCCGCACCATTCATAAAAAAGCCGACGATGACATCACCAAAAGCGTTTGGTTGCTGACAAAGGGAATTTTGTTAAAAATGCCATCGGATTTGCACGTGGTAAATAATAAAGGGGTTGCTCCGCGTTCATTCAGGATGCGTTGGTGGGAAGAAACAGCGGGAATGACCTTTCGCGATCTGTCGTTTGAAAGCAAATATACCTTGCCTGATTATACTGTTCCGGTGCAGATAATTCCTGAAAATGAGCCATATCCGAATGATGCGCCCATTGTGTTCTTTGGGCATTACTGCAGGGGGAGAGGCCCGATTGTGGTAAAGCCTAATATCTGCTGTGTAGACTCCTGCGTTACAGGTAGTGGCGTACTAACAGCCTATCGTTGGAGCGGAGAAAAGCAACTGGATGTGGAGAATGTGGTGCAGGTGAAATGATTTCGGTATCTAATGCGTTGTTAGTCAGTTGTTTGTGAAAAATTTCAAAAAAATATTATTTTGTATTGCCGGAAAAAAAAGAAAGTATATATTTGCAACACCTTTGACAAGGGTAGTTCTTTAAAGAATATGATTAAAAATGGTGCGGTAGTTCAGTTGGTTAGAATATCGGCCTGTCACGCCGGGGGTCGCGGGTTCGAGTCCCGTCCGCACCGCATTTTTAGTCAAATCTTTACATAACATTTGGTGCGGTAGTTCAGTTGGTTAGAATATCGGCCTGTCACGCCGGGGGTCGCGGGTTCGAGTCCCGTCCGCACCGCAAAAAGCAGTTCAGAACAAGAGCTGCTTTTTTTGTTTCTGATGGCCTATTTTGTTTACATATTGCAAAGTGAGCAAGACAGAAGTTATTACATCGGTTTTACTTCGAACCTTGAGATCCGTCTGGAATACCACAACTCCGGGAAATCACGATATACCTCGCGAAAACTACCGTGGAGGATTGTTTACAGTGAAAGTTATGCAACCAAATCGGATGCGCTGAAACGTGAGAAATTTCTAAAGCAACAACGCAATCGTGCGTTTTATGAGCGATTGATAAAAAGCGATGAATAGATCGCGGGTTTCCCGAGTGCTCGGGATCCGCACCGCAAAAAGCAGTTCAGAACAAGAGCTGCTTTTTTTGTTTCTGATGGCCTATTTTGTTTACATATTGCAAAGTGAGCAAGACAGAAGTTATTACATCGGTTTTACTTCTAATCTTGAAAGTGATTGCCTACAAACTCATACTAATCAGGAAAGTGGCTGCGAAGGCAATAATGGCATATAATTCAGGAAATACGGCTAGCACCATGGTTTTTCCAAAAATATCATGGCCAGATCCAATGCCTGCAATTCCATTTGAAGTGACAGAACCCTGGTTGAGCGCTGAAAAAAAGCCGACTATCCCCAAAGTAAGGCCTGCAGCGAGTATGGCTACTCCCTGAAGCATGGTCATCTCAGCGGAGATTATTCCCTGGTTGATAATGATGAAAAATCCTGCAAATCCGTAAAGTCCCTGCGTTCCGGGCAAAGCACTTAAAAGCAGGTAACTTCCGAATTTTTCCGGTTCTTTCTTTAGTGCGCCAACCGTGGCATTCCCGCCTTTCGAAACACCGATGGCACTGCCAACACCTGAGAAAATAAGCATAATGGCCAGACCGATGTAAGCTAAAATTACTGCAGTTGTCATGATGATTTATTTTAATGTTTTGTTTTTCATATTTCAATCATTTGGTAAAGGGTTTGTATGCCCTGCCTCCGCCTTTAAATCCGGCATTTTTATAAAACTCCACAAAAGTCAGACGCATCGGATGAACAAACGAACCAAGCGAGGAGATCAGAATATTCAGTGTATGGCCGAGAATCAGGAAAATAACAAAGAATACCGGCCCCAGAGTTTTGGAGGAATCCAATATTTGCAAGGCAATGTCGTTAATCACAAAACCGAGAATGGCGCTCGACAGACCCAAGGCAAACAAACGGATGTAAGACAGCAAATCACCAAAAATGCCGGTAACCGTGGAATATACATCCCAGATTCCTTTACTGACACGCGCAAAAACATTGACTTGCGGATCGCTGAAGAAAAGAATAAAAAAGCCTCCAACAGAGATGATGGTGTATAAAATAGCGGCGTTATTCAGGATCACGCCCAGTTTTGCAAGAAGTGTATACACAAGTATACCTAAGATTATGATCAGCCAGCCGCAAGTCGATAATGCATAGCGGTACCCGAATTGTTTGATCTGGTTGGCCGCCTTCAGAAACAATCCGAGAATAATTTGTACGCCGCCCAGTGCCAGCGAAAGCTGAAACATTTTATTGGGATCGAGAAAAAGGTTTCTGAAATTTTGGGTGAGAGAAAATTCGGCTTCAATTAAATTGATGCCAAAGAAAGTGCCGGATACAATCCCGAACAGGAGGGTAGCAGCACCTAAAAACTGTAAAAGACTCAGGTAAGGCAAAAACTTTTTATCGGCAAAAGGTTTGTAAATACCGGCACCCACAAGGAATAATAAACCATAACCGGCATCGCCCAGGCAAAAGCCAAAGAACAGCATAAAAAAGGGGGCGAAAAAGACAGTTAGATCAATTTCTGCATAATTGGGTAAGGAAAACAGGGAGCCGATCGGTTCGAACAAGCTGCTGAACCGGTTATTTTTTAGTAACACCGGTATTTTATCTTTGGGTGTTCCCCTTCGTCGTACATAAAGAACTCCGATGTCTTCGATGTACAAATTAAAAATGTCTGATTTCGATCGGGGGATCCAACCTTCCAACAGCATTAGTTTATCGTCGGCATTTTTTTCGGTGGTTACTTTTATCTTTTCAAATTCGAGTTCATTGATGAAGTCCGCCATTTTTTGCTCCAGCCGTGCGAGTGAAAACTTAGCATATTCATCGAGCTTTTTATTAAGCTGATCAATTTCGGCCTTTGCAACTTCTGTTTGTTTCTCCAGTTCTGAAGCTGGAATCTCCGGCAAATTCAAAGGCTCTAAATCGAGATCAAATTCTATGTCCTTTGTTCGGATCAGCACGAAATAAATGCGGGAACTTTTTTCTGAAATCAAAATGACGGGAAGTCCGGTATTCTCGAGTTCGCGGAACTTTCTGGACGGTGCAGTGTAAAATTCGGGGAAGATATCTTCAGCTTTTAATTGTTGAAGCAATTGCGGTGAAAAGTTACCCCACAAACGGGCTTTTTCATAGGCTGCTTTCAGTTCTTCAAGCTTACTTTCAAAGTTCCCAATTCTTACTTCAGTATCGAGGATGGCTTCAGGGAGCTTCTCATCCTTCACAATTTGTTCCACGTTTTGTTCCGGAATATTCCTTTTTTTCAGTACCCGAATGGCCTTTTTATACGTTTTTATTTCATTGAATTTATCCTTTAATTCTTCGGTTAAATCGGCTTCTTTTTCAATAATGTGCAGTACACCAAGTTTTTGAATATCCTTGAGAAAAGCGTTGTATTCTTTGTAAAATACCAGAAATGAATATTTTATCATCGGAACAATCATAACTGCATTTCTTTTTGTTGTTGCTGCCGTTTTTTGACAAGTTTCTGAGCCGATTTCGAAAGATTTACTTCGTCTTCTAGGAAGCGTTTTATCTTACGAATCGCATCTTCGTAACCCGGGATCTGCACTTTTTCATAGAGATTCACTTTTTGGGTCGTTTTTCTCCGGGCATGATCGAGCAACATCATTTTTTGCTTTCCGAAATTAAGCCGTGTTACAATCAGCGCCACTTTTTTCAGAAAAGTCAACCCTTCAGGAAACCACTTGGGGCGTTCAAACAAGCTGAATTTCATTTCGCTAAAAAGAATCTCTTCCAACACCGGTATCGAAACTCCTGCCACCTTTCTTTCTGTTGTCCTCACTTCGGTGATGCTGAGCAATTCGGGCATGAATTCATTCCACAGATTCACCGAGTCGCTGTGCTGTGTAATTATTTCAGTCAGTTCATTTTCTGTTTCAAGCACTTTGTCTTTTGCCTTTTTTACTTCCAAACGTAGGGCCGATTCCTTGTTTTTTAACGTAGGAAGCGCCCTGGTCCGGATCTTCAGTTGTTTATCCAGGCGCTGAAGCTCCGTTTTGTTGTATTGAAAGCTGATAGCCAATGGTTAGGATTTAATGTTTTACACCGGAAATATCAGCATCGGAATCTTTTTGCTTGAAACCATGGCTTCTACAAGGTCGCTGTGAAACATTCTGTAAAAGGCCGAATGTTTCTGTTTGGATAATGAAATGAGATCGATATCGTGCGATTCCATAAAATCGTCCAGGCCTTTGGGCACACTTTCGCTTTCGGTTGAAACACAGGTAATGTCCACGTCCGGATAATCGCTTTTCAGGAATGTATTGAGCTCGTCAATTTTTTCCTGGTGGCTTAGATCCTTTTTTGTTGCAATGTGGACACAGTAGATTTTCTTGTCGTACGACTTAAGTATCTCCAACAGTTTATTAAGCGAAGAATTGTCCGACTCATAAAAGTCGGTGGCATACATTACATTGATTTTTGCTTTGCCTTTAAATTTGGCACCCTCGGGAACTCCAAGTACCGGATACTGAGTGTTCTCAATTACTTTCATCAATGTTTTTCCACAAAATTCTCCATTTCCTTCTTTATCCTGTCTTGTTCCCATTACCACAACATCGGGTTTATACCTTCTGCACGATTCAGTAATCACATTCACCGGTGTTCCCTTCAACATTCGGTAGTGAACTTTTACCGCACGCATCAGCTCTTTTGGAATGCGCTCTTTCAGTTCTTTGCTGAATTCAACCAGTTTTAACTGCGCCTTGTCAAAAGCTTCCTTTAGCTGCATGTTCACGATTTTCTCCCACGACGTGGTGCTTTTTTGCGAATCGGCGAACGTCGGATCGGGGTAGACATACAGGATTTTGACTTCTGCATTTTGTCTGCTCGCCAAACCAATGGCATACTCACACAAATCGAAACAACAGTCGCTTATTTTGACGGGAACCAAAATCTTTTTGAGCTGCTTTACTTCTCCCATATCCCGTATTTCATCGAGATCATACTCCTTGTGTAACTGCAGGAGTGTAGCGATGGCTTTTTCCGACTGCCCGGCTTTGACTTTTAATAAAACCTCCCTCGGATCGTACTTTTCGCCAAGTGTCAGACCTTCATTTGTAAAGAATACCTCGAATCCGTGTTCTTCGAGTTTATCTTTCACAAAACTGCCTAAATAGGCTGTTTTAATCCGTAATAATGTAATCAGTTGATTTTCCATGACGGTTAGTTTTTATGCTGATTGATGGTGCCGTATTTTTCTACCAATTCGGCTTTAATCCCTATTTCTGCATACGAGAAATATTTACCGAAAAGTTTCCAGGCCGTGTCGATCATCGTATCAATTTCAATATTTATGTCAATCGCCAGGAGCTTTTCCGAGTATTCGCGGGCAAAACTCATGGTTCTTTTGTCGTAATCGGTGAGGTCGAAACCATTTTCAATCTTTGTTTTCGCATTGGCGGCGTCGGCATAAAGTCGCACGGCCGTATTCATGACCTGCGGGTGGTCTTCCCGCGTTTTCTTTCCAATTACGAGTTGTCTTAGGCGGGAAAGGCTGCGGAACGGATCGACAATGACTTTCCCGATATCCGTGTCTTTTCTCAGGAATAACTGGCCTTCGGTTATATAACCGGTGTTATCGGGAATGGCATGCGTAATATCGCCCCCCGAAAGCGTTGTAACAGCTATGATAGTTATCGAACCTCCATCGGGAAACTGAACTGCTTTTTCGTACAGTTTGGCCAGGTCGCTGTATAAGGAACCGGGCATGCTGTCTTTCGACGGGATCTGGTCCATGCGGTTCGATACAATGCTCAGGGCATCGGCGTACAAGGTCATGTCGGTAAGCAAAACCAGTACCTTTTGTTTTTTTTCGACAGCAAAATATTCGGCGGCCGTGAGTGCCATATCGGGCACCAGCAGACGCTCTACAGGAGGAGCTTCGGTGGTATTCACAAAGCTGATGATACGGTCGGTAGCACCGGCATTTTCAAATACATTTTTGAAAAACAGGTAGTCATCGTTGGAGATTCCCATACCGCCTAAAATAATTTTATCGGCCTGGGCCCGAAGAGCTACCATGGCCATCACCTGGTTGTAGGGCTGGTCGGGATCGGCAAAAAACGGAATTTTCTGACCGGTTACAATCGTGTTGTTCAGGTCGATTCCTGCAATGCCGGTGGCAATTAGCTCCGAGGGTTGTTTTCTTCGCACCGGGTTTACCGAGGGACCACCAATTTCAACCAGTTGCCCTTCTACTTCCGGCCCGCCGTCAATTGGCTGTCCGTAAGCGTTGAAAAACCTTCCGCACAATTCTTCGCTCACAGATAACTGCGGTGCATGGCCCAGGAAAATCACTTCTGAATTGGTTGGAATTCCCTCGGTTCCTGAAAAGATCTGCAAGGTGACGAGGTCTCCTTCAATTTTGACAACCTGTGCCAAACGATCGTTTACCTGCGCCATTTCTTCGTTTCCTACACCGGTGGCATGCAACGAGCAGGTGGCTTTGGTTACCTGACTGACGCGCGTGTATATTTTTTGAAAAGCTATCGGTTCCATCTTTTTGATTTATACAGCTTGCTCTTCAGTTTTTCTTTTTTCGTTAATGATGCTTTTCAACTCTTCTTCATAGTTCCTGAACGGTTCAGATTGAAACTCTGAATAATTCATTTGTTTGAAAACGTTGATGATCCGCTTGAAATAGGGATTCACTTCCTCAAACTTGTTGAAAGTGAAAGCGGTATTGCATACTTCCAGTACTTTATCCATCATGTATTTCTGACGAGGAATGGGCGTGGAAGCGTCGATATTATCAAAAGCATCCTGCTGCAAAATGACAAAGTCGATCACCTCCGATTTCCAGAATATTTCGTGGTAATGAATCGGGACTCCGTCATCTCCAAGAATGTTGATCTGTTCGTAAGCTTCGTTTCCGCGGATCAGAATATTCTTGACTTCAAGTATCTGGTCGATCCAGTTGCTGCCAATCGATTGGGAAACGAATTCAATAAATTCGGGATATTCCAGGTATTTGGAATAACTGTCCACCGCATCGATGGCGGGATAGCGTTTGCTGTCGGCCCTGTTTTGCGAAAGGGAATAAAAACAACGCGCGGCTTTTTTAGTGGCTTCGGTCACGGGTTCTTTTAAGTTGCCACCGGCAGGTGAAACGGTCCCAATAAATGTGACGGATCCGGTTTTCCCGTTGTGCAGACGAACATAGCCGGCGCGTGCATAAAAGTTGGAAATAATAGCCGGTAAATCCATAGGGAAAGCATCGGGGCCGGGAAGCTCTTCCATTCGGTTCGACATTTCGCGCAAAGCCTGTGCCCAGCGTGAAGTAGAATCGGCCAGGAGGAGAATTTTTAAGCCCATTTGCCGGTAATATTCAGCAATGGTCATGGCGGTGTAAACCGAAGCTTCACGGGCCGCCACCGGCATATTCGACGTGTTGGCAATGATCGTGGTTCGCTCCATCAGTTTTCTTCCCGTTCGCGGGTCGTCCAGTTCCGGGAATTCAGAAAACAGTTCAACCACTTCGTTGGCGCGTTCTCCGCAGGCTGCCACAACTATCATATCGGCCTCCGCCTGTTTCGAAAGCGCGTGCTGCAACACTGTCTTACCAGTTCCAAAAGGTCCGGGGATAAAGCCGGTTCCTCCTTCCACAATCGGATTAATGCAGTCGATCACACGGATTCCGGTTTCCATAAAATTGAAAGGCCGGGGCTTTTCTCTGTAAGCTTTTATGGGGATTTTAATGGGCCATTTTTGCACCATCGTTACCCTATATTCTTCGCCTTTGCCATCTTTCAGTAAGGCAATGGTATCATCAATTTTGTAGCTTCCTTCGCTATTGATTTTTGAAACTTTGTATCGACCATCCAGTATAAAAGGGACCATAATTTTGTGAGGAATCCAGTTTTCAGCCACCTCACCCAGCCACGATCCGGCAACTACTGTTTCGCCCTTTTTGGCAAGCGGTTTAAAGTCCCATAGTTTGTCAGGTTCAAGCGGGTGTGTGTATTCGCCTTTCCGAAGGAAGATACCTTCCATTTTATTGAGGTCGTTTTGCAAACCATCGAAATTTTTCGACAAAATTCCCGGGCCGAGTGTTGCTTCGAGGAGGTGACCAGTAAATTCGACTTCGGTTCCTGTTTTTAGACCACGGGTGCTTTCAAATACCTGGAGGTAAGCATAAAACGCTCCAATGCGAATCACCTCGGCCATGAGTTTGACTCCGGCAAAGTGGATGTAGCAGATCTCGTTTTGAGAAACCGGTCCGTCAACCTTTACCATTACGAGGTTGGAAATAATACCCGCCACTTTACCTGTTGTTGCCATAAGTCGCTATGTCGTTTGACTTAAATCCACTGCTAACTCATCGGTCTTTGCAAAGTCGTCGATTAGTTTTTTCAGTAATTCTTCACCACTTTTTTTATCGAGTTTTGTCCATCGTTCCACCATTTTTAGTTTGAGGATATAACCCAAAATCTTTTCGATGGTGAAATAGTAGAAAAACGTATACTCGTCGAGGTAATCCCATTTCAATTTATCCAGTGCTTTTTCCCGCTCCATCCAACTCCGGGAGGATTCGGTTATTTTAAAAATTTCGCGATGGTAAGGGATTTCATCCTCGAACCATTCAGGTTTAAATTTTCTGCTTGCCAGTAGTAAGTACACATTTTTATTCCCATTTACCCGGATGAGGTGTTCTTCGGTGCTGTAATTGAATTGGATGCAATTCACTGCAGTTAGGATATTTTTCAGGTTAAGTTGAAAAAGAAACCAGTTTCTGAGAAACTCATTATTGGTTTGCAGAATGTATTCGTAATAAAGCTGTTGCAATATAATTTCTGCATTGAGATTGAGCTCTTTTTGCTCGGTTTCTTTTATCCATTCCAGGAATTGCAGCATGTATTCCGGTAACTCCGGCAACTCATTTTCGGGAGAAAGTTGCTGACTCAAATAGGATTCGGAGAAATTGCCTTTGGGATTGAAAGAAGCTTTTTTGCGGAGGAGAAGGTTTTGCAGATTTTCGTTGTCGGCTGTCAGGTAGATCAATTTTACGAGTTCATAATCCGACGGAGAAAGCTCCATCTTGAACTGGTGGTGCAGATCAACACTGTCTGTTACGAGTTTATTTTCGTTAAAAAACAAATCGGGTAATCCTGCCACCAAACAATGATATTTTCTTTTTAGCATGTCCGAAATTTACAGGTGAAACATTCTAAACCCGGCGTAACTAATGCATCGTTATGTCTTTATCACTACTCTTATCAGGTATTTTATCTTCGCTTTTTTCGAATGAATCGAAAAGTAGTTGCTGTGTACGTTCTCTCAGATAGCGTTTGAAATAATTTATAAAATCCTTGTCGGTGAAGCTGATGAAATAGGTGCCGTCTTTGGGGCTGATTCTGAATCCGGATTCGATCTGCGGATCAAACCGAACCTCCACGCTTTTATTCATCACTTCCATGGCTTTGGCATCAAAAAAGGCAGCGAGTTCCTTTCTTTTCTTTTCAGGAAGTAAAACCAGCAAGTCGGCATCGTCGTCCTGTTTCCAGTTTTGCACAGCGGTCAGTATCATTTCCTTTATGAAAGCCAGGTCTTTAAAATCTTCTTTTATCTGGTTTTCTGTCTGTTGGGTAGTAATCAGTCCGTTTATTTTTTGTTTCAACGCGCTGATGAACTGCCGTGCCGCAAGTTGCAACTCTACCTCGGTTTTCTTCTTTATTTCTTCCGCATTCTGTTGTGCCTTTCTGATCATCTCTGCTTCCTGTCTTTTGGCCTCATTTAAAATCTCTGTCGCTTTTGAAGTGGCTTCAGAAATGATTATCCGGGCGTCTTCTTTGGCTTTTACAACACCTTCATTATAAATTTTCTGCGTTATTTCTTCAATTCGGTCGGCCATGGCTGTGTGGAATAATTGAATGTCAAATAGAATGGATATCAAAATTCTGGGTTACACCGCCCACTGTAAATACAGGTACCGGGCAACCGTGTAGAATCCCCGAAACAAACTTTCCGATTTTTCTTCCCGAAAAACGAATCTCCTGGTGCGTCCTGATGATTACGAGGCCTGGTTTTTCCTCTTCGATATACTCCAGCACCGCGGTGTGAATCTCTTTGTCAAGTACTTTTATAATTCTTACTTCACTGGAAACACCTCTGGCCTCCAACATCGTTTTTAGGTTTTCCGCATTTTTGTAGGCCAGGCTTTTGGTTTCTTTGATATCGATGTTCAGTGCCGAAACGATCTGTATTTTTGCATGAAACTTTTTGGCAAAAAAAGTGGCCCAGTAAAGCCTTTTTTGGGTTCGTTGCGAAATATCGATCGGAATTACAATTTTATCGATACGATCAACCGGGTGGTCTTTGTCGATCAGAAGAACCGGGCAAAAAGATTTGCTTACGCAGCGGTCAACTTCAGCACGGGTAAGCCCTTCGGCATTCTTTCTCTCGCTTTTATCCAGCATCACAAATTCGTAGCCGCCCCGTTCCGATTCGCTAATCAGGGTTTTGACTACTTTCCCCCAACCGATGCGCGGGACAACATCGGACGGGATTTTCTTTTCCATCGCTTTCCCGATGAATTCAGTGAATTTGTTGAGTTCATTTTTATGCCTGAGTTGATTCTTTTGAGATTGCAGCCGGGGAGCAAAAAAGGTTCCTGTGCGGATGATATCCAGCAGGAAAATCCGCATTTCGAGCGCTTCTTTGAAGAAAAGAGCTTGTTTTAAAATATCGATACCAGCCGGAGTTTGAGGAATATGCGCCAAAATGCAGTTCGATCTGTATTGCATGACAATAAATCTAAAGGTAGCACATCGTTAACTGTACTTTACAGCTGATTTGAGTAATTGTATATACCCCAAAAAGAGGAATAGGTTTCACAAGCCTTCCTAAAACATATTCGGAAAGAATGTAAAATGATTGAACAGTATTTTACTGTTGGTGTGGGGCAGGGGAGAATATTTTATTACTGAACCGGAAGCTCACGTATCCGAAATGCATCGGCAGGAGCGCGGAAAAATAGCTGGAACAGATCGAACTGAGCGATACCTGCTTTTTCCATGGCCGGTATAAGGTATGTTTCGATGTCACTGTAACCTCTGAAATCGCCACCATCGGGTTGTCCCGGAGAGTACCAGCCGGCATCGTGCGAAAGTAAAACCTGCGGAAGCTGTCCGTGTTTTTTCATGTACAGAATAAAATCGAGGTATTCGTCCACTTTGTCGGGTTTGAAGCCATCGAATGCAATGAAAACGCCCATTCTTGCCGCCTCCAGTAGTTTTTCCCAGTCTTTTTCGTTGTTGGCGTGTGTCCAGATAAACGCAGAAGGATCTACACCATATTCCTTTAAAATTTCCAGCTGTTGCAAGGCAGGCAGCGCCGGGCCTGTGTGCGACATAATCACCAATCCGGTTGCCTTGTGGGCAATACAGGCGGCTTCCACTACTTTTCGGTTGAGTTCGCTCAATGGTCCACGTTCCACGGCTATTTTGATAAATCCCGGATAAACCCCGGTTCCTTCAATTCCGTTTCTGGCCTCGTCGATCCAGATGGCAGCAAGTTCTTCGGCCGTTTTCTTTTGCAGTTCCTCCGGAATGTATTTCCCTTCGTAAGCTGAATACAGCCCGGTATTGGTCACAAAATACATCCCGGTTTTTTCGGAAAGCATTTTTAACAGCACCGGATCGCGCCCCAGGAAAGCCGGAGTACATTCCATAATCGTTTTATACCCCAGATCACGGGCTTCTAAAAGGTAGGGCAGTACTTTTTTCACCACTTCGTCGCGGTTCCAGCGATGATAACCGGTACTGTCGGCACCGATAAAGTCAACCAAAATATGTTCGTGATGAAGCGTTTTTCCCATTTTTTTTATTGAAACAGGACCCGTGACAGTCATAATATCCGGTGGTTCCGGGCGACAGGAAACAAAGGCAATAAAAAGTACAACGAGAATGAAGTAAGAAGCTCTGATCATCTGGAAAAGTTTTGTTCCAAGGTAAACAAAATAAGTTGATCAGGGTTTAAGCGCCGACTCGTCTTTGTCTGAATTTTTACCTTAAAAACCACCAACATCGCAGGGGAAGAACAAGTAAATTCCGGCTTTGCATTTTGGAAAGAAAGGGGAGAATTTCACTTTGATTTTTTAGAGCAAACCTGGTTTGGGAGATAGCTTTGAATGAAAAGAGGCAGTCATTTGAACTGCCTCTTTATATCGCTACACTTTTGTTTTGTTGATCAAAACAAAAAATCGGTATCAGAAATTTCTAGTTGATCCACGGATCATTCATCGACTTTAACAAGGCTGCCAGTTCCTGTTCCATTTTTTGATCAAGGTCTTCGTCCTGTCCCCAGATATTTTTCATTTGGAAAGGATCAACCGCATCGTGATACAGGTAATAGTATTTCTCCCCGTTTTTATTTTTAACCACGGCAAAGGTGTATTCGTTGTTCCGGAAGCCTCTGGCGCCCGAAGACGGGTCGGAAGGTTCTGAGCCAAAATACAATTGTTTGTCGGGACGGTTAACCGCTTCGTTAAAAAGTACTTTTGAATAATCCTGTCCTTCCACCGACGAAGGGATTTTATCTTCCAGTCCCATTAAGCCCAGCAGGGTAGGCATAAAATCGGGAACATTGATCAGGAGGTCTTCTGTTTTTGCGCTAATCTTTTGGGGGAAGTGAACGATGAACGGAATCTCGTAGGCCTCGCGGAACCACACATTTTTGTGCATTAATCCCTGGCTGCCCAGCATTTCTCCGTGGTCGGCAGAAAAAACGATGATGGTGTTTTCATACAGACCCGATTTTTTCAGGGCTTCAATCACGCGGCCAATCTGGTCGTCCACTCCGTTGATACAGGCAAAGTAATCAGGTGCCTGGTCAATGCTTCTTTCCACACCTTTGTCGCCCCGTTTTAAATCATCTGGATACGTAAATTTAACATTTTCACGGTTTAGCAATGAATGGTAATCCTCGTCTTTGTAATGATTTCTGTATTTCTCCGGCACTTCTTTAAAAGGAGTATGGGGTGGATTTATGGACCAAAACATGGCAAAAGGAGCGTCTTTTTCCCGTTGATTGTGGTTGTTCTCCAGGTAGCTGATCAGGATGTCAGCTTCGTGTTCCGGCGACCATTTGTTGATCGTCGTTTTCTCATCTTTCCCGGCATTCGTCGTCCAGTAATAAGGATCGTTGTGCCGGTTGTGAGTGCCATAAGCGTACCAAAATGAAAAACCGTGGCGGTTTTCCGGTGGGCACCAGGCATCCCAGATAACTTCTTCGCCCGGAGCCGTTGGTTCGGGGCCGTCAAGATGCCATTTCCCCAAATACGCTGCACTGTAGCCGTTTTCAGCGAGCACATCCGAAAAGCATTCCTGTTCCGGTTTGAGAAAGTTCCCGTAAGCTGTACGGGCCGAATTACAATTGGCAATTACGCCGTTTGAGAGCGGATATTGCCCCGTCATCAACATTCCGCGATACGGGCTGCAAAGCGGGTGGTTGGCCACTGCCCGGCTGAAAAATACTCCATCAGAAGCCAGTTTGTCGATGTTGGGTGTAAGCACGGGGTCCTCATTCAAAAAGCCCAGTGCAGGCCGCCGGTATTGATCGGCAAAAATAAACAGCAGGTTGGGTTTTGTTTCTTCCTTTACCTTGCTTTTCTGCATGGAGCAGGAAGATAAAACCATGACAAGGAAGATCAGGTATATTTGTATAGCTTTCATATTTTATTTCTATTTGATTACGAGTCTGTTTCTTTTTTTCATGTGCTGGTATAGTTTATCCTGTAAATCCGTTACCAGCTCCTTGTTTTCTTGTTTCTCTGAAATATTTACGGTCTCTTCAGGATCGGTAACAAGGTTATAAAGCATCCGTGTGTATCCTTTCTCTTCTCCCTTTCTGAACCATTCGGTGTAGGTGTGGGTTTGCGTGATAACGGTTTCGCCGTCAATCCAACGGGAATACACCTCTTCTTTCCACGGCATTTCCGGGTTGTCAAGCAGCGGGACCATGCTTCTCCCCTGCAAATGAAAGGGTTTTTCGAGGCCGGCCAACTCACACAGCGTAGGATAAATATCTACATATTCTACCAAAGCATCGGTGTGTTGGGCGTTCTCTTTTCCCGGAGCTTTTAAGATCAAAGGAGTGTGTAACACTTTTTCGAAATTACAGTGTTTGCACCATAGGTCGTGTTCGCCTAGATGCCACCCGTGATCGCCCCATAAAATAACAATCGTATTTTCTGCCAGTCCCAGTCTCTCCAGCTCACTTAAAACTTTGCCAATCTGGGCATCGGTATAACTTACGCAGGCATAATACCCGTGAATAAGTTTTCGCATAAACTCCTTGTCCATTGGCCCTTTATCGGGGACATCGGTATAGTTTCTGAGCTCCCCAAACGGATGCATGCATGCGTCGGGTGCATCTTTGGGTTTATACATGTTATCCGGAAGTTGGATCTTCTCATGATCATACATATCCCAGTATTTTTTGGGAGCATTAAAAGGCAGGTGAGGTTTTAGAAAACCAAGCGCAAGAAAGAAGGGCTGTTGACTGGTTTTTAAGTCATTCAGCTTTTTGATGGCCTGTTGTGCGATCACTCCGTCGGGGTAGATGTGATCCGGACCCTCGGGGGCTTCAAAAGAAACACCGTTGATGCCAACCCCACCTTTTCTTGGTTCAATCTGTTTTTTAGCTTCCTCTGTAATGTAGGCTTGCCATCCTTCCCAATCTCCGCTTGGATACCAGGGCTGCTCCGACCAGCTTCCTTTTCCATCTTCCCGGTGATGATAGATTTTTCCCAACGAAAGGGTGCTATAGCCATTGTTTTTAAAATACATGGGCAAGCTAACCACGCCGGGCACATCTTTATCCTGCCAGCAACTGAAGTTTAAAAACCGTTGCCGGTCTGGCCTGATGCCGGATAACAAACTGGCCCGGGAGGCACCGCACACCGGAACATTACAGTAAGAGCGGTTAAAAACCATTCCTTCAGCAGCGAGCTGATCAATATGGGGCGATTTAATGTGTGAAGCTCCATAACATCCTAATTCGGGGCGTAAATCGTCCACCGCAATAAACAGAATATTGGGGCGCGCCTCGTCTTGTGCCTTTGCAAAAAGAACAAAAAGCAGTAAGCCAAAGAAACAGACGATTTTTTTCATTTGAGTCAGACTAAAACTTTTCACCTTTTTCCAGTTTTTCTTTGCGGTACATAGCTTCCAGCAGGTAATAATCGGCATACACCAACGGAACATCAATCTCAACGCCGTGCGGAATACTGCCAACACTATGGTTGAGGATGAAATACTTGTTTTTGCCGTGAACCGACAGGTAATCGGGACTAAGAAGCGACGCAACCATTTTATCGGCTTGTTCCGAATAACCTTTTTCCGGAACATAGATCGAAAGCTCGTACAAGGCCGAAGCTGTTACTGCTGCAGCCGAAGCATCGCGCGGTATCTCCGGATAATCAGCCGTGTCGTATTCCCATTCAGGCACAAAGCCTTCGTCTGCCACATTGTAATCCCAGTAAGGAATTAAGTCTTCGGGCAAGTTCTTGTGGTGAAGCATATACACGGCAATGTTTTCAGCAAAATCCAGAAATTTCTTGTCTTTTGTGTACCGGTAGCACAACACATAACCGTACAAACCCCAGGCTTGTCCGCGTGCCCAGGCCGATGCATCGGTGAAACCCTGGCAGGTTGCCTTGTCCAGAACGGCGCCGGTGATGGTATCGTAATCCACCACGTGGTAACAGGAATAATCGTCGCGGTAATGGTTTTTCATGGTGGTTTCGGCGTGTTGCACCGCAATGTCCCTGTATTTGTTGTTGCCGCTTAAAATACTGGCTTCAAACAACAGTTCCAGGTTCATCATGTTGTCGATGATCACCGGGAAGAACCACTCTGTTTTTTCGTCCCAGGCTTTGCGGTAATCCCACGATTCAATGGCCAGTGTTTTTTCGCTGTAACGCTTGCTCAGCGACTCCGCAGTTTGTACCAGGATATCTTTGTTGTCGAGCCCGGCAAACTTCATCCCGTTCCCATAGCTACAGTACATCATAAAACCAACGTCGTGGTTCCCGCTCCAGTACTGGATGGTATCCAGGGCTTCGGTCCACTTAATCGCCTCGGTTTTCCATTTGTCATCTTTGGTTAGTTCGTACATGTACCAAAGGTTTCCGGCAAAAAAGCCGCTGGTCCAGTTATAGATTCCTACGGTTTTCAGGTTACCGTTCTCATCAATGGTTCTGGGTATTTTTGTTGAATCACTTTCTGCCTGCAAAGTATTGTCGAACTTTTCAGCAATGAAAGCCATTGTGTCAAACTGATCTTTTTCATTCGTTTTTGTAGTGCAAGCCGATAAAATGGCAAGCACACAAATCATCCCAAGTAATTGTCTCATCGTTAAATCGTATTAGCGTTTCTGTATCGTAATTTTATAGTTATCTCTCAGTTTTTGTTTGCGGGCGTTCAAAGATAAACGATAGACCTGATTGCCCCATACTTTTGTTAGCCTCGGATCGGTAACTTCAACTGTTTCAACCCCGGGCTCGAATTGTTGCGGGTCGTATTTCAGCTGAATGCTTTTGCCATCTTTTTCAATGGTAATAATACCTGCCTTTTCTGTTTTGGGCAGTCCCCAGGTCATAAAAATGAGCTGATTGGCACCCTTAGTTTCTGAAAGCGAGAATTTATCTTCAAGCAGCAGTTTGTCATCTTGAAGACGGTAAGTTCTTCTCCAACTGTCAACTTCTGCTTCGTCGGGATAGGCGTTTGCCAAATCAACTGAAAAGCTGGATTTGCTTTCGTTTGCCTCTGTGTTTTTTGAACGATACCGGGCACCAAAAGCCTGCGCCTCGCCGTTGATCATTGGCAGGTTGTGGTAGTTGCCTTGCATGGTCCAGATCGAATACCTTTCGCTGCTAAAAGTCTGACGGGTATAGGTTCCCACACCAATATCAATAATCATGGGAGTATTGTCCACATAAAGCGAAAAAGTCCCCATGTCGTTGTGGTTGTGGCTCTCGTTGTTGTAACCACCTTTGGCGGCGAAAAAGAATCCCGAAGCATTTCGCATGTAGCAGAATTCGGTTTCCGGGTACCAGGTAAACGGCTCCTGCGGAATAGCCGGGCTGGTTTCCGACAATTCGTTGTATGACAAAAGATTCTCGAGAGTGCGGTACATGTCACGGCCAGACTGGTAGGCGTTTTTACCACCGTCGCGCTCAAATAAATAAGCTGCAAATTGCTTCATTTCAGTACTTTTTACAGCTTTTCCGTAGCGGAAAATCAATCCCGGTTGGCCACCTCCACGTGCAGAAGCATCGGCAAAGTTTACGACCCAGCCACTCCCAACGTAAGATTTGGCAATGTATTCCCCCATATTTTTGATCATGGGCTGATCAAAAACAGACACCTTGCCATTGGTTGCCTGACTGAGCAAAGCCAGGTAATCGTACATTTTCCCGGCTGCATGTCCCCAATACGAAGGGCCTTCTTCACAGGCACCGTCTTCATGCGTATAATTGATAAATTTATCTACCGATTCCATGGTTCGGTAAACAGCTTCTGCCAGTTTATCCGGATTGTTTTCCAGTAGCAGAAAACAGGTCAGAACATTAAAATTACACCACGGATTCCAGTTGTTGACCATGGTTTCTGGTGTTGCGTTGGTAGCCATCCACCAAAAGGTGCGGTTCATAAACGGATCGAGAATACGCGTCTGAAGATTCTCGCGAAGACGTTCGGGAATCAGCGGCTGAACTTTGGCCAGTTCATCTTTCAGAAAATAATAGGTCCAGGCAAAAAACGATCCCATGTCGCCGGCAGTCAGGTCAATGATATTTTCTTTATAGGAGGGTAGGGAAGTGTTTTCAGCCTGCTCGCGCGAAACATGGGCCGACAGCGCCCATGAAGTCATTTCGCAACTCAGCCATATTCCGTTGGAGATCTGGTCCAGAAAGCGTCCTTTTCCTTCTGCCAGTTCTGCCAGTACCAAATCAGCCAGTGCTAAATTATTCCGGCCAAAGGGGCTTTGCATAATATCGCGCGACCCGCTTCGCTCAAATTCCAGGTAATCTGTAGCCGATACAACTTCCCATTCGTGGCTTAGGGCCTGTTCGCCCCGCTCAATGATTTCTTCTTTGACACCCACGGTTAGTTTATCCCATCCCTGGCGGTCGTTGTAGGCCGGGTAGCTGACCCATTTCTGATGGTTGATCAAGCAGGATTTTAACTGAGCCAAATCTGCCTTTTTCTGAAGCAGGTTGCGTTCCTGCCATCCAAATCCGTTGAATGATAGCACAAGTAACAATAACAGAAGATAGTGTCTCATTGTGGTTTATTTGTTTTTAATTGGTTTATAAATATATACATACTCAGGTAATAAATGCTTTGTCAGATATCGTGGTAAACGGGTTTCATCCTGAAAACAGGTTTTTATTTCTACCTGTCGTCACGACGAAGATTGTTGCTTGTCAGTGTTGAATGATCATTTTTTGTGTTGCAATCTTTTTCCCATCATTTATTTGAAGAAAATAGTAACCGGAAGCAAAGCGACCTCCAAGATTTATCTCCAGTTGATTTTCACCCGGATGTACATTTGAAATCCACCTTTTCTTTGGTTGCCCCGATGCATCCAGAATATCAATTGTTATTTCTGAATTTTCCACTGAACGGTAGTTTATGTGCAGCAGATCTTTTACCGGGTTGGGGTAAAAATCAAAATTTCGGGCAGAGTTCCCTTGTGGGAATATGGGAATGGAAGTTACTTCCGAATCATCATATTCGATCAATAGCTTGGGCTGATCCAGCTGGTTGCTCTCTTCTTTGCTGTAAAAAGTTAAACTTGCTCCGCCGGCTGTCGACGAGTTTAACTGGAGGGAAATGGCTCCGTCAGCCAAATCGTTTTTCAGCTGAGTGGTAATGTCCCATTCCATTGTATGGCCGGAAGCCAGACCTTGGGCACTGGCAATTACTGTCCCAATTGATGGCTGATTATCCCATGTCAGGGATTCTTCTGTCCACGAGTCGTTGCTTACGTATTTTAAATCGAACGCAACCGATTCGGCTTCGGTATTGGAGCTTTGAACTTTCAGTTGCAGTTTGGCTGACTTAATATTGCCGCTAACAGTACTCATCCCAAACTTCAAATAAGCACGACGGACATAAGGTGTGGTAAGCCCTTCTTTAACTGTGATCTTTGTTTCGCTGCCGTGCGTTTTGGCGGTACCATTGTCAGCACCGTACACATAGCTGTCGTCCAGAGGCAGAATTGTAAGAAGTGTATCGGTTTGATTGTCTGGCAATCCAACACCTTCGTACACACGCACATAATCTACGTAAGCGGCGTTGGGGAAAGTGCCGGTATGGGCGTTACCATCGCCCCAGCTGGCTCCAGTTGATAAGATTATATATTCAAGTGCATCGGAAACACCTTCACCTGAATAAGTTGATTTAAGAACGCCATCGAAATAGAATTTGTAATAACCGGGTCCCCATTCAAGGCCATAGGTGTGGTAATTTCCATCATGTACCGAACCACCGGCGCTTTGTGCCCAGCTTTTGTGATCTGCGCCATATCCGTCCCAGTGTAGTGCAATGTTGTATTTATTGGTAATGTAGGCAGACTCCAGAATGTCGATTTCAGCACCATCGCTTCCGCCATTGCCAACATTGCCCATTGTTTTGCTTTGCAGCCAGAATGCGGTATGGCAACCATCGGCAGTCGGTGCTGTTTTTATCGATGCTTCGTAATAGCCGTACTTTCTTTCGAACAGGTTAATGGAAGTAACTGCCGCTGCCAGCACAGTATCTTTGCTTGTTGTTACGCGGGTGTTGGTTAAAACCAGTTTCCCATCTGCCAGAGAGACATTGTCGTCTTCGTAGCGCCAGTAAATGGTATAGCCATCGTGGTTTCGTGTTGTGCGGTATCCTTCTCCGCGCGAAGCCCATTTGGTCGCGTCAACAGTAGTTCCGTTAAATTCGTCCTGCCAGATTAACGACCAGTCTCCGGGAGGTACCTGGGCAGATGTAAAAATGCCTGCCAGAATAAAGGCGAATAAAACGCAATACTTCATTTGTTTGAATTTGTTAATTGATGAGGTAGCTGATTCTTTTCAGTAGAATTTGCCTGAAATACAATCGTTTTCCAGTTTGCTGACATATTTCATCTTACTTCTCTGAAGGAGTTATTCCGTTTTCAGGAATACCAGAGCCTGTTTTATATTCCAAATCAGGCGATGCTATTGGAGCACAGAATAGGAAAGTTAACGAAAGGCTTCCAATTGGAAGCCTTTCGAATAACGCCTTATTTAACCAGACTATTCCGGATAACCCGGGTTTTGTGTCAAATTCGGATTGATTTCTCTTTCCTGCTGTGGGATAGGCCACCATTTGTGGTAATCGAAATACTGGCAGGTAAGGATCGGTGAATCTGCAAAAGTACAGATGTCTCCGTTGGTTTTCATTCCCATCAACTTAAAGCCATCGTTTAGCTTCAGCCAGTCCCAACGTTTGAAACGGGCATACAACCAGCCTTCCATTGCCAGTTCACGAATGCTTTCGTTGCGTATGTTTTCGATCATTTCTTCTTTGGTAAGCGAACCAACTTCGTATAACGGAAGTTTGTCGGATGCTCTTGAACGAACCTCGTTGATGGCATCGTAAACCGAAGCATCGGTAATGGTTCCGCTAAGTGTTTCTGTTTTTGCCTCAGCATACATCAACAATACATCGGCTAAACGGAAAAGTATCCAGTTGTTGGGTGAGTCGTAAGCAATACCGCCATCGCCTTCGATAATGGTTTTACGAACGGTCATACCCGTGCGGCTGTGTGTGTATCCTGTAACTCCGTATGGATAAAGCATGTCTACATTGCCTTCACCGATAGTGTGGGCTCCCGGACGAATGATTGTCCAGTCCAAACGTGGGTCGCGGCCTTCGAAATAGTTGTAAACCTCCGGTTGAATGCGGGCATCTTCAATGGTATATTCCGGATTTTCATCGATGCGCTCGAATTTATCCACCAACCACAGCGATGGGTGAATCCAGGTCCATCCCCATGACGAGTGTGCACGGGTGGCATACATTTTATCAAAACAGTTACCGTCTTGCACAAACGAGATAAACTGGATATCGAAAATCACCTCTGAGTTGTTTTCATTCTGCATATTAAACACGTCAGGGAAACTGGGTTGCAAAGTATAAACATCGCTGTCGATAACGGCCTTTGCACTGATAGCAGCACCGGCAAAATCTTCTTCAAGCAGCTGAACTTTTGTTTTCAGCGTAAGGGCAGCACCTTTTGATGCGCGGGCAATGTCGCTTCCCGAATAGCTTTCAGGAAGTGAGTTGATGGCTACATCCAAGTCATCGTAAATTGCATTGATTATCTGCGCCTGCGGTGTACGTTCAACCATTGCTTCCGAAACGTCCTGGATCTCGAGGATAAGCGGGACATCTCCGAAAATTAGCGTTAGCTGGTAGTAGTATAAAGCCCTCAGAAAAGAAGCTTCGCCTTTCATCCGGCTTTTGCGTCCTGCTTCGTTGTCGGCAAACGGAATCTCGTCGATGTGCATCAGAAAATCGTTGCAACGAACAACGCCTCTGTAGGCTGACGCCCATACCTCGGCCACAACTGCATTACTGGGGTCGAAGGTGCCGCTGGCAATCTGAAATCTTCCGCCGTCACGTGCATGAGCCAACGGCGTAAAGCAATCCATCATTCCCCAAAGTTCGTAACTCAGGTTTTTGCTTGTTCCAACGCATTGCAGCGCATCGTAACAGGCTTGTATACCGGCTTCGGCATCGGCAGGCGAGAGCCAGAAAGTAGCTTCAGAGATTTTGTCCAGGGGTTGTTTGTCAAGCACATTTTCGCATGCCGCCAATAGCATTACTAAAACTGCCAATAGTGATATCTTGATCTTCATAGTTCTTTCCTCCCTTTGTTAAAATGTAATTTGTGTACCCAGTGAAATTGTTTTCTGCAGCGGATATTGTGTAATACCGGTTTCTGTTGCACTTCTCTCAGGATCGTAGCCATCGAATTTGGTGAATGTGAACAGGTTTTCGCCGCTTACATACAGGCGGATTCTGTCGACACCAAATGCCTTTGTGTTCGGAACGGTGTATCCCACTTGTACCGATTTTACACGCAGGAACGAAGCGTCCTGTTTCCAGAAAGTTGAGAATCTGTAGTTATCCTGGTGGCTGCCAATGTTTACGATACGTGGCAAGGTAGCTGTTTGCCAGGTTGACTGATCTTCGGGGATGTAGCGATCTGTAAGCCATTCGGATGGAATTTGCCCGCGGTCGCCGTTAACTCCCATCGGGAATATTCCAACGCCTTCGAGGTATGAATCGCGGCCGGCAACTCCCTGAAGAAGCGCATTGAAATCCAATCCTTTGTATGTCAAGCCCAGCGAAATTCCATAGGTGTATTTTGGAATGGTGTTCCCAATAATTTCGCGGTCGTTGCTGTCGATTACTCCGTTGCCATCCAGGTCTTTGTATTTTAAGTCGCCGGGACGGGTTTTGTTGGTAATGAAGTAAGCTTTGTCGTTACCCGATAATTCTCTGGCTTTGGCATTTAATGCATCCAGCTCTTCCTGCGTGCGGATGATGCCTTCAGAAACATAACCGTACATCGACTGGTAAGGGTGTCCTTCCCAGGTTACAAAATTACCTCCTGAGCGTACTTCGCCCTGGTATTTGGTTACTTCGTTGTTTACGTTACTGATGTTAAACCCAAGCGAGTAATTCAAATCGCCCAGGTTGTCCTGGTAGTTGGCGCTTAATTCCCATCCGTAGTTTTTCACCTCGGCCAGGTTTACCACCGGATTGGTTTTGTTACCCATAGTTTTGGGTATCTGCATACCGATCAGAATACCATCGGTTAAGCGGCTGTAGTATTCGGCTGTTACACTCAGTTTTCCAAACAGGGTGGCATCAACACCAATGTTGCTGGTGGTGGTGCTTTCCCATACAATGTCCGAATTTACAACCGCAGTGGATGCAATACCCGAAGTTACACTACCACCCATCGTATAGTTTTGCCCGAGCGAGTAAACTGTTTGATAAGGATAATAATTCGGATTACCACCCAGCATAATATTCTGGTTCCCCAGTTTTCCCCACGAAGCGCGAAGTTTCAGGTTGTCTAACCAGCTAATGTCGTTCATAAAATCTTCTTCTGAAATACGCCAGCCGGCAGAGAATGAAGGAAAAGCTCCCCATTTATTACCTTGTCTGAAACGTGAAGATCCATCGTAACGAATGTTGGCTTCAAATAAGTATTTGCCTTTGAAATCATAATTCAAACGACCGAACCACGACATCAGTGTCCATTCGCTGGCCGTACCGTTTACTTGCGGATTTTCCAGACCTGCGTCCAACACCTGCAATTCGTTGTTATGAAATTCCTGGATGCTTGCGCCAAACTTGTCAAGGCGGTAGTCTTCGTAACTAAAACCCGCCAGTAAATTCAGGTTGTGGTTTTCCTTAAAGGTATTGGTGTAATTCAGCGTGCTGTAATTGGTAACCGTAAAGTTTTCGTTGTTGCTGTTGTTGGCTGTTTCCGGATTTCCCAGTTTCCGCATTACCATGTTTTCGCTGAAGTTCCACAATTCAACTTCGCCCTGGAAAGTACGGTTTGACAGGTTGTTGTAGTTAATCGCTATGTTCTCAGAAAATGTTAGGCCTTCCAGAATTTCCCAGTTTGCATAGAATTTTCCGAGGTAACGAATCTGACGTTCGTAATCATTGCGGCTTTCCCACTGAGCTCTTGGGTTGTTTACCGTTCCGGCTCCCAAAGCCTGTGCATAACCATAGCGTCCGTCTTCGTTGCGTTCGTAAGGAATACCCGGCATTTGATGAAAAATCTCGGCCCAGTCAAGGTCTTCCAGGTCTTTCCACGAACCCGACATGTTGGTTCCCACTTTCAGGTTGTCGAAAATTGAACCTTCCCAGTTCATACGGAAATTGTAGCGTTTGGCCCATGTATCGGGTGTAATACCTTTCTGATCGAGGTAACCCAGCGAAAAGTTGTACCGTGTTTTTTCTGTTCCTCCCGAAAAACCAAGGTGATGTGACTGCAAAGCGGCAGGATCGCCAAACCAAACGTCCACCCAGTCAACATTGGGTGTTAAAACCGGATCGGGTGAGCTTCTCCACAGGTCGATTTCCGATTGGGCAAACAGAGGCGCCATGCCAACATTGGCATATGCTTCGTTCCCCAGTTCCATGTAGGTGGCAAAGTCTGTTACATAGTCTTTTTTCTTGGTCACCGACTGAACACCGTAATAACCGCTGTACGTAACTTTTAAGTGTCCCACCTGGCCTTTTTTTGACGTGATGAGGATAACCCCGTTAGCTGCCCTCGATCCGTAAATGGCTGATGAAGCAGCATCTTTCAGTACCGAAATACTTTCAACGTCGTTGGGGTTGATATCACCCATCGATGATTCGATTCCGTCAATCAAAACAAGCGGGTTGGAATCGTTCAATGTTCCTACACCGCGAATGCGTATGGTAGCGCCGTCTTTACCAGGCTGGGCATCGCCTTGCGATACGTAAACACCGGTAGCCAATCCAGAGAGTGCACCCGACATGTTGGTAATCGGACGGGCATCCAGTTCTTTTGCGGTTACATTGGAAATAGCACCGGTAAGGTTTACTTTCTTTTGAGTTCCGTAGCCAATGGCCACTACTTCTTCCAAACCGATGGCATCTTCCAGCAATTTCACATCAATTGTAGTTTGATTCCCGTGTACAATCTCCTGGGTTTTCATACCCACAAACGAGAATACTAAAACTGCTTCGGCAGGCACATCGGTAAGTACGTATTTTCCTTCAAAATCAGAAATGGTACCGGTTGTTGTTCCTTTGATTAGAACGGTAACCCCGGGAAGTGGCTGGCCTTCGTTATCGGTTACTGTACCCGATATTCTTGATTGCTGTAAGCCTTTAAGGTCAGCCTGTTTTCTTGAAATAGCAATGTACTTATCGATAATGCTGTAACTGTACCCGGTATTTTTCAGTATGTCGTCAAGGATATCCGAAATTTGTGCATCCTTGCATATTACATCTATTTTCTTGTCCAGAATGTCTTCGTCATAACGCAGCATGAAAAAGAACTCAGTTTTTGCTTCCACTTCTTCAATGAATTCTTCAAAAGTTATTCCCTCCATCGACAGGTTTAACTTGGTAGATTGTGCATAAGAACTCGCAAAGGATTGGAAAGTGAAAACAAAAAGAAGAATCGCCGTTATCTTCATAATCCTCAATAGTTTAATTTGCCCTTGCCTTTTCGTGGCAATGTTACTTTTTTTCATAAATTTGTTTTTGGTAAATGATTTGCTTGCGATAGCATTGTTTATCACGATTGGTTTGTGTTAGCGCACAAACCTCTTTGAGCAGACTGAAAATATAGCCAGTATTTTCGGTCTGTTTCTTTTAGGACGTATTCGTTTTGTTCATAAGCAGGTATTTTCGGTTTAATCAAATATTGTTTTTAGTTCCAGTATATCAATGTTGGTTGGTTGGCCCGGGGGATAATTTCGTATTCCAGCGAAGTGGTCAGTTTAAATACTTCGAGTATTTGGTCGATTGGTTTGTTTTTCAATATGGTTCCAAAATAGCGCTCCTGTTTCAGCTTTTCGTCACGAATCACAATCTCCACGTTGTACCAGCGCTCAAGTCTTTTGGCAATATCTTCCAGCTTTTCGCTTCTGAAAGTAATCAGCCCTTTTTTCCACGAAGTGTATATTTCGGTATTTACCTTTTTTATCACCAGCTGTTTATCCAGCTGGTTCATACTGGCGTTTTCTCCGGGTTTTAACATGCTTAGCTCGTCGCCGTGTTTATTTAAAATACTGACACTGCCTTCCACCAAAGTGGCGGAAAAGCTTTCATCGCCGGGGTACGCTTCAATGTTAAACGAGGTTCCGTATACTTTAATATCCAGAAGCGGTGCCTTTACCACAAAAGGGTACTCCTTGTCTTTCTGAACATCAAAAAAAGCTTCACCTTCCAGTGTAACTTCCCGGTTTCCGTAGCTAAAATTGCTTTTGTAGCTAATAGTACTTCCCGAGTTTAACACCACCATGGTACCATCGGGCAGTTCAAGGTTGGTCATTTGCCCAAGCGGAGCTTTTACGCTGTAGCTGGCGGCATATATTTCCTGTTCTTTTTCGGTGCTTTTCAGCAACTGAGAAGCAACGACACCCAGCCCGATTAAAACGATGACAGCAGCTGCCTGTTTAAACACCTTAAACAATTGTGTGCGTCTGTTCTTCCTGTTTTCGCTTTGCCGAAACTGTAAATAGGCCGAGTTTTCATCCTCTTTGCCTTTCTCGGTAAGTGCCCATATCTTTTTTAATTCGGCAAATTCTTTTTTGTTGGCCGGATCTTCTTCCAACCATGCAAAAAACTGCTGCTTTTCGTCGGCGGAAGCAAGTCCTTGTAAATATTTTATGATGGTATTGTAATCCATATTAATGGTCTGTGATTATTGTACACTCAAGTGGGTGTATACCCTGTATAGATTGATGATTTTTTTTCATTTAGTGCTATTTTTTATTGGTGAATGTTAGTTTTCAGTATTTTATGGAAGGGGAGATGGGAGCATTTTTATAAATGGAGCAACAAAGCAATCAGGATGGTGAGGTACTCTGAAAGGCTTTTTCGTAAAAACTTCAGGGCCCGCGTCATATTGGTTTCAACCGATTTAAGAGCGATGCCCAAGTCTTCCGCGATTTCACGGTTTTTCTTTCCTTCGAAGCGGCTTTTTATAAATACCTCCCTGCATCTTTCGGGCAGTTCTTCAATGGCTTTTTTTATGGCTTCTTCCAATTCCGAAAACTCCATTTCATTCAACTGAAAAGAATTTAAGATATCGTGTGAAAGAAGAAACTCTTTTTCTTCGATGCTCTTTTGGTGGTATTTGCCTTCGATGTTCTTGTGACGCAGGTAATTCAGGCACTCTGTCCGGGCAGCGGTATACAGAAAAGAATAAATGCCGTTCGCGGTTTCCACTTTTTCCCTGTTGAGCCAAAGTTTCAGAAACGACTCCTGGGCAATGCTTTTTGATTTGTCCAGATCGAAAATAAACTGGTTACAAAAGCCCGTGATTTTATTGTAATTGGATTTGAAAATTTTCTCAAACACCTGGGCATTTCCTGCTTTGAACAACAGGAATTCCAATGACTGAATATTTGAATTACTTTCAGGCAACTTTGGTTAGTTAGTTACTTCACTCACTTTTCTAAGACGAAACGCAAAACTGTACTTCGTACTTATTCAAGAGAATGAAATATTTTCGGTGCAAAGCTAATTTTTAAATTTTAATGACGAAGCCCTGTTTTTAGAACTTATTCGATATCAATGGATTTTTCGTAAAATATTTTTCGATGTTGGCTTTTAAAGTTCGGTCAGCCTGCTGCCTTTTTTACTGGGAAACAAACAAGAAAACATTAGATTCGTGGAGGATTTTGTTGATTCCAGCGGTTTCCGTTTCGGAATAAATTCACGTTATGCCTGGGAAGTAGTGATAGGGCACTTCAATCTAAAAACTTTTTAACTGGCCTTAACATTGCTGTTTTGTTTAGGTATTCTTTTGTTTCCTGTTTTCCGAACTACCAGAATGGCGCCGGTAAAGACAAGTACAACGCCTGCGAGTGTTATCATCGAGAAGCGTTCGGGGGCGATCCACGAAACATTTAGCTCTGTTAGAATTCCCATGGTTATAAACGTAATCATCGGGTTCAGAATCAGTATAATGCTTACTTTGTTGGCTTCGGTGTACTTGAGTGCATTGGCCACGCAGGTATAGGCAATAAAGGTATTCATCCCTAAAAATACCAGCAGCAGCCACCACGACCAGTGCAGGTGCATCAGCGAGTGAAAATCAACAAAAGGAATGTAAGCAATGGCCGGAAAACCGAACAAAAACAGGTTGAGCGCATCCACCGGATGGTTTACGACAAGCTTCTTTTGCAGAATAGCGTAAACCGACCACGCAACCGCGCCCGAAATGGTTAAAAGGATTCCGATCTGGTAATCTCCGCGGCTGTCGAAAAAAGCGCTTAGCTGATCGTGGTAAAAAAAGGAAAAGCCAGCCAAAGCAATGGCAAAGCCGACGATCTGGTTTCTGCTGACTTTTTCCCTGAACAATACAAAACCCGCCGTGGCCAGAATAAGCGGGCCACTTTGAATAAAAAGCTGGGCGTTGCTCGGCGTGGTATGATGGATACCGAGCATGTAGCCCATGTAGTTCCAGGACAAAGCCATGGCGGCTACAATCAACAGAACGGGAGGTTTCACCAGAATGCGGAACGAAGACCTGTTTTTGATCCCCAGCCATACCGCAAGCATGATAAAAGCGATCACAAAACGGAACCAAACAATGGTTGGCGGATCCACCTCGCGAACAGCAACCTTTAATGCGATGGCCAGAAAACCCCAGAAAAAGGCGGTGATCGACGCGTAGATAATTCCTTTGGTGTGGTTTTGCATATTCAGGATAGCTGGAGAATCTCCATTAGATTTTGATTCAACTGCCGGACGTAATTCGATTCCAGCTCACCTAATTTCCCAATGACAAGATCTTTGTCGATGGTGGCAAATTGACTGACCCTGATTAAGGAAGCTTTTTTTATGCCATTAGCGCGGGAGGGAGTTATTGCAATATTGTGCTTTTCTCTCCATTGAAATTGAGTGGTAATAAAACAGACCGTGATATCGAGCGGAGAGGAACATAGTATTAAGGCCGGTCGTAGTTTCTTTCCGGTTAAATCGGAAAACGGGAAAGGCATTAATACTATGTCACCCTTTTGCATGTTCCTTTATGTTTACTGAATGTTCTCTATTCCCGGAGTCGGGTAATCATTTGTATTTTTCTTTCAAATCTTCAACAGAGTACAGATTTTCTTCATGCTCTAAATACTTAAATGCTTTTGACTCCGAAGTTAATTTTTGCATTCCTTCAGTTAGCAGCGCATCATCTATTTTAGCAAGAAGAAAATCAATAAAATTTTCTACTTCCGGAAGTTTTTCATCCGGTAAACGGTTCAGTTTCTGAATCGTACTTTTTATGGTAAAATCTCTGTCTATCATTCTGAAACAAAGGTAACACCAATTTGCGATTAACGCAACGAGGCTCCCAACTCACGGTCGAATGCGGCGATCAAGCGCTGCATGGTTTTGTCGATCAGCTTGTCGTTCAGTGTTTTGTTGTTGTCGCGCAGGATGAAACTAACCGCGTATGATTTTTTCCCTTCCGGTACGCCTTTGCCTTCGTACACGTCAAACAGGTCGACCTGTTGTAACAACTGGCGTTCGGTTTTCAGCGCCACTTGTTTGATCTGGTCGAACTTTACCGATTTGTCGATCAGCAGTGCGAGGTCGCGACGAACAGCCGGGAACTTGGATAGCTCCTCAAACAGAACGGTGTGTTTTTTATGCGCATCGAAAACATGATCCCAGTTAAAATCGGCATAGTAAACCGGTGATTCAATGTCAAATTTCTTCAGGAACTGACGGGCAACAACACCCAATTCAAGTACTGTTTTATTGTTGTAACTGTATGTCAAACCATCCGAAAAAAGTTCGCTTTCCGAATCTTTTACGTCCAGGTTGCGGTTTAGCAAGCCCAGGCGTTTCAAAATGTTTTCGGCATAGGTTTTCAGCTCGTAAAACGAGGTGGTTTGTTCTTTGGCTGTCCAGTTTTCAACTTCCTTATTTCCGGTAACAAACAATGCCAGGTGGTTTTCTTCCCAGTAATTGTTGGCCGGCTGGTCTTTTAGCTGTGTACCTTTGTAAAAGTAACAGTTGCCAAATTCGTAAAAGCGCAGGTTTTTATTCTGGCGGTTGGCGTTGTAGGCAATCGCTTCCAGTCCTCCAAAGAGCAAAGTCTGGCGCATTCCGTTCAAATCGGCACTCAGCGGATTCAGAATCATTACGCTTTGCTCTGCCTTGAAATCTTTCAGATCGGTATAATAAGATGCCTTGGTCAGCGAGTTCGACCAGATTTCGTTAAAACCACGCGCCGTCAGCATTTCAGAAACCAGGTTTTTAACACCGTCAGGACTTGGTTTCTCCGCTGTTTGCAGCGAGGCATTTACCTGGGTTGGGATTTCAATATTGTTGTATCCGTAAATTCGCAGGATGTCCTCGATCACATCGGCTTCGCGTTTTACATCCACCCGGTAAGGCGGAACCAGCAACGAAAGGCCGTTTTCATTTTCGGTAGTGATTTTTATTTCCAGCGAAGTCAGTATCTTTTTGATGGTATCAGCGCCCAGGTCTTTCCCAATCAAACGGGTGACATTGGCATACGTGATATCCACTTTAAAATCTTCGATCGGTTGCGGATACACATCCACAATTTCAGAAGAGATAGTGCCACCGGCAATTTCCTTAATCAACATTGCCGCACGTTTCAGAACATAAACGGTATTGTTCGGATCCACACCGCGTTCGAAACGGAACGATGCGTCGGTGTTTAAGCCGTGACGACGAGCTGTTTTCCGAATATAAACCGGATCAAAATAAGCGCTTTCCAGGAAAATATTGCGTGTACTTTCTTTTACGCCCGATTGAATACCGCCGAAAACACCCCCGATACACATTCCGCCATCGGCGTTGCAAATCATCAGGTCGTTTTCATTCAGTTCGCGTTCTGCTTCGTCGAGCGTGGTAAACTTGGTGCCCTGTTGCAACGTTTGCACAATCACTTTTCCACCGGTAATGTCATCGGCATCGAAAGCGTGCAGCGGTTGCCCGGTTTCAAAAAGCACGTAGTTGGTAATGTCAACCACGTTGTTGATGGGAGAGAGGCCAATCATTTTCAAACGGTTCTGCAACCATTCGGGCGACGGCTTAATTTCCACTCCTTTTATGGTAACACCGGCGTAACGCGGACAAGCTTCCGGGTTGCGCACTTCCACCGGAATTTCCAGGTCGTGATTATCAACCTTGAATCCTTCCACGGAAGGTTTGGTGTATTGAATCTCTTGTGTTTTGCTTAGAAATGCAGCCAGGTCACGTGCCACACCAATGTGTGAACCACCATCAATCCGGTTGGGCGTCAGGTCTACCTCAATTACATAGTCCGACTCCACCTTGAAATAATCTTTGGCTGCCGTTCCCACTTTTGCAGAGGGATCAAGAATCATAATCCCGTCGTGGCTGGTGCCCAGGCCGATTTCATCTTCGGCACAGATCATCCCCATGGAAGTTTCGCCCCTGATCTTTGATTTTTTGATCGTAAACTCCTGGTCGCCGTCATACAATGTGGTCCCTACGGTAGCCACCACTACTTTTTGGCCGGCGGCAACGTTGGGTGCGCCACAAACAATCGGAAGTACCTCGCCGGTGCCCACGTTAACGGTGGTAAGGCTCAGATGGTCCGAATTCGGGTGTTTCTCACAGGTCAGCACTTCGCCAATTACAAGTCCCTGCAAACCGCCTTTTACGGTTTCCACTTCTTCCATGCTTCCTACTTCCAGCCCGGTTTGGGTCAGAATGTCACAAATTTCCTGTGGTGTTTGCTCCAGTTTGATGTAATCTTTTAGCCAGGAATACGATATATTCATTTTGAATGTTTTTTTGTCGTTTTTTAAACGCGACAAAAGTAAGGATTTTATCCGATGATGGGAAAGTTGTGGCTTTGAAAGTGTGCTTTGCCTCCATTTCTTAAAGCTTTATCAAATCATGGGCAATGATTGCAGGAAACCTTGAATTCTGTCATTAGTGGTTGTATGATTAATTTTTATCTTCGGCCTTCAAAATAAAACTGAAGTTGTATGAGAAAAAAACTGCTCTTAATTGTTGTTTTAGCTGGTTTGGCGGTTGTTTCGTGCCAAAACCAAAAAACAGAAAGTAAAACTGACATGGAAAATCCATTTTTTACCGAGTGGAACACGCCTTTTGGGGTTCCGCCGTTTGAAGCGATCAAAGTAGAACATTATGTGCCCGCTGTGGTGGCAGGTATCGATGAACAAAAAGCCGAAATTGAAGCATTGGTAGCCAATACCGATGAACCGACTTTTGAAAACACGATTCTGGCCCTGGATAAATCGGGCAGCTTGCTGAACAAGGTTACCGGGGTGTTTTACCCGCTTAGCAGCGCCAATACCAACGACGAAATGCAGGCTGCAGCCCGCGAAATTTCGCCAATGTTATCGAAAAACCGCGACGAGATTTCAATGAATCCCGAACTGTTCAAAAAAATCAAATCGATTTATGAGCGCCGGAATGAACTGGGACTGGATGACCAGCAAATTCGCGTGACTGAGAAATATTACCAGGATTTTGAGCGCAACGGTGCCAACCTTTCGCCCGAAAACCAGGAAGTGCTAAAAGGCATCAATGGTGAGTTGTCGATGTTGTATCTTCAGTTTGGTGAAAACCTTTTGAACGAAACCAATAAGAATTTCAAGCTTGTTATTGACAAGGAAGAAGATCTGGCCGGTTTACCGGAAGATGTAATTGCCGGTGCTGCGGCTGAAGCCGAAAAAGCAGGCGAAACAGGCAAATGGGTTTTCACGATGGCCAAACCAAGCTGGACACCTTTCCTTCAGTTCTCTGAAAAACGCGAACTGCGCGAAAAACTGTACCGCGGTTATTTTATGCGTGGTAACAACGACAATGAAAGCGATAACAAAGAGATCATCAAAAAAATTGTAAAGCTGCGCGACCAGAAAGCCAAACTGATGGGCTTTACCAATTTTGCGGCTTACAAGGCTGATGTAAACATGGCGAAAACACCCGAAAACATCACGAATTTCCTGATGGAACTTTGGGAACCTTCGCTGAAAATGGCCCAGGAAGACGTAAAAGCCATGCAGGCGATTGCCGACCGCGAGGGAGCTAACATCAAAATCGAATCGTGGGATTGGTGGTACTATGGCGAAAAACTGCGCAAAGAAAAATACGACCTGGATGAAGCTGAACTGAAACCTTATTTTAGCCTGGAAACGGTTAAGGAAGGAATTTTCTATGTAGTTGAAAACCTGTACGGATTGAAATTTGTAAAACGCGACGATATTCCGACCTATCATAAAGAAGCTGAAGCATACGAAGTGCTGGAAGCCGACGGTTCGCACCTGGCTGTATTGTACATGGACTTTCATCCGCGTGACGGAAAGAAAGTGGGCGCATGGTCAACCGGTTTCCGCGATGTTACTTACCGAGACGGCAAACGCATGCCTTATATTGGCGAAATTGTAATGAACTTTACACGCCCGGCAGGTGATGCACCGGCTTTGCTGAGTTTTGACGAAGTGGAAACTTTCTTCCACGAATTCGGACATGCCCTGCATTTTATGTTTGTGGATGGCAAATACGACCGCACCATTGGAAGCGTTCCGCGCGATTTTGTGGAATTGCCTTCGCAGATCATGGAAAACTGGGCGGCCGATCCGGAAGTGATCAAAGTATATGCCAAGCACTATCAAACGGGAGAAACCATTCCGGATGAGCTGCTGAACAAACTGGTGAAAGCCGGTACTTTTAACCAGGGCTTTGTAACTGGCGAATACGTAGCAGCTGCGCTGCTCGATATGGATTACCACACTACTGAAAATACGGATATTTCGGATGTGAATCAGTTTGAAAAAGAGGCGATGGATGCCATTGGCTTGATTCCGGAGTTTGTTCCCCGCTACCGCAGTACTTATTTCTCGCATATTTTCTCGGGCGATGGTTATTCGGCCGGTTACTATGTGTACATCTGGGCGGCAGTTCTCGACACCGATGCTTACGATGCATTCAAACAAAGCGGTGATATTTTCAACAAGGAATATGCGGCCAAATTCCGTACACTGCTCGAAACCAGCGGTGCCTACGATGGTATGGATGTGTATCGTACATTCCGCGGACAGGATCCTTCGAAAGAACCACTTTTGCGTAAACGCGGACTCTTGTAGCCGTTGTTTCAAAAAACGATATCAAAACGTCGTGTCTTTTCCGGGCACGACGTTTTTTTTGAAAAGCTGTGAGCTGAGCCACAAGCTTCAAGTCACAAGTAGACTACAGCAACACCGGACTACAAGCCATTGTCAAATTGCAGAGCGCATGGGGCAAAGGGCATGGAATTTCGAGCGACGAGCCCAACGCTGAACTTTGAACCCTGAACTCTAAACACTGTGACAGCAGCACCCCCTCCGTCATTCCTCAACACTCTCTTTTTGGAAACAACGATAACATCCGAAGAAATAAGCATTCACTAAATGGAAACAGCGATGACATCTGAAGAAATAAGCATTCGCTAAATGGAAACAACGATGTCATCTGTAGAAGTAAATATTCACTAAATGGAAAACTCGTAGCTTATTCTTGCATTAAAGCATTTATGCATTCAAGCATTTTTCGTTTCAGGATGCAGCTTTAGCTTTTCATTCCACTTTCGTGATTAAGAGAACCGCAGCTTTCTTTATCCTTTGGCCTCTGTATCTTCCTTTTTTACAATGGGGAAGGGTTTGGTAACCTCACCGGTGTAAAGCGTAACATGCGGGAACGGGATTTCAATACCTTCGCGGTCGAAAGTTTCTTTTACGTCCAGAAAAACGGAATTTTTAACCGCCTGGTAATTGGCTTTTTCAAACCAAACCCCCAGGTGTATGTTGATGCTGCTGGCGCCAAACTCTTTGAAAACGATCAGTGGCTCGGGTTCGTCGAGACACAATGGGTTTTGCCTCACAATTTGCTCCAGTAATTCTCTTACTCTTCTCAGGTCTTCCTTGTAAGCAACGCCGATGTTAAAATCGAGCCTTCGGATGGGGAATTTGGTAACGTTGATCACTTCTGAACTGATCACGGTTTGGTTGGGAATACGTAGCAACAGTCCGTCGAATGTCCTGATTTTTATGGACAAAAGGTCGATGCTGTAAACCACACCCGATTTGTCGCCGATTCTAACCACATCACCAATCTCGAATGATTTTTCCGATACCAGGAAAAAGCCGCTGACAATGTTGCCAATGCTGGTTTGTGAGGCCACACCGAGTACAATCCCGATAATCCCGGCAGCTCCGAAGAACGGCGTCAGGTTGATATTCATTTCAGCAATAACAACAAAGGCAAGGATTATGTAGCCCGTATAATTGATCAAACGGGTAACGATCATCTGCCGTTGTTTCGACATGGATTTGGGAAGCAGCCTTTTAACAACCGACCGGATAGCATAGATGATCACCGTGCCAATGGCGATAATTATCAGTGCAATGATCAGGCGTTCGAGGTTTTCGGCGTTAAAGTATTTTGACCAGTCAAAGTTCATTATTCAAATCTGTAAATATTTCTGATAAAGTGAAAGTTTGCCTTTAACAAACCTTTTAAGTCGTTTGTTCGCGGTTTGGCCACCGTTTCGGGGTTTTCTCCGTGGAATTGTTTCGCTGTTCCGTAGGCCACCGAACTTATGCTGTCCTGCCCCTTGTATTCGAGTTTTACCACGCCTGTCACCAGCTGGCTATTGTTTTTGTAAAGGGGCAGGTTATCTGTTTTTATGATCAGGCGCTGTACTTCCAGCGTTTGATTCCAGTCGTTGAAAATACTGATCGGGCAGATGGCTTCGAATTCCGAAACTTTCATATCAGAAAACGAAAGAAAGTACTCGTTGCCAATCGAGTAAGCCGGAACTCCGCTGTCGGGCTCTCCAAACCAGGTGTCCGATAAACGGGTGGAGGGGATTTCCTTTAACAGGTTTTCGGCCTGCACCTTTGAGAAATACACCTGTAGCACCAGCGGGATCTTAATAAAGAAAGTCATTCGCTGGTGGGGCGCAATCATCATTTTATTGCCTTTAAAAACCAGTGGCTTTGATGGAAGTGCCGGACTGATCACAAGGCTGTTCGATTTGCCCGACTGAAAATATTCTCCGGAGCTGATTTCTTCCGCTTGAACAGTATCGGAGGCTGTGTTTTCTTCAAATACGCGTAAAAACCAGCCTTCTTTTTCCCGTTTTACGCCTATCAGAAAATTGTTACAGGGTAGCAGTGCTGTATCCCCGGGTTGTATGCTTTGTTTTCGAAAGATTGTTTCTTTTTCCATGAATATGAATTGAAAACTAAATGTACAAAATTTTGAAAACAGAAGACTACCGGGCAAAAAAAATCCGGGATAGTTCCCGGATTCTTAATTATTCGCTTTAAAAAGGCTATTCAAACTTGTCTCCAACATCGATGTTTACGGCTTTGGTGATTTTGCCGATGTTCTCAGGATCGATGATCCCGCTGATGCTGATCAGGGCATTGTCGTCGCCACCAACCACCAGCAGCAGGTCGGAGATTTTCCCGTTGCCGGCGTCGCGTGCCAGAAAGCGTACCACTTCATTTTCTTCGGTTACTTCCATCAGCACTTCAAAGTCGTTGTTTTTAAAGAAACCATCGGCTTCCAATTCCTTGTAGAAATCTATTTTTTTGTTGAGTTCATCGTCTTCTACCGAAAGCACACGGATGCCTTTCAAACCGGATAGGAGATCCTTGGTGGTTTCATCGCCGGTTTCGATCTGAGCGGCAAAGCCCAGCAGTTTTCCGGAAATGTTAACCGTGGTAAATCCCTTTTGGTTGGCGTATTTGGAAAATAACTTGTCAACCGGGTCTTTTTGTGCGAACACTGCGAGCGGCAGTATTAATGCTAGTACTAATATTAACTTTTTCATGACGTTTTATTTTTTACTTGTTATTACTCTTTTATGTTTCCTCCTGCCGGCTGCTAGCTACCGGTTGGCAGGTATGTTTTATTGATTAATGCTTTTCTATTTTGTTTAACTCGTCGTAGAATTCCACTACGGGCTCTGTTCCTTTTTTTATCGGGTCTGAAGCCTTGTGCAACATGTCGAAATTGGATAGCTGGGCCAAACCTTTGCTGTATTTGCCTGAAACAAACTCCAACGTTTTGGTGGCGTAGGCGTAGGCTTCGTCCGGATCCTGGAACGTATCTTTAAAGGATTTCTGCTGCTCCTGGTAGAACAGGAATCCTCCCAAAACAATGATCACAGAAGCCGCAATCCCGGTTACTACCTTCCACATCGAACGGTACCGGGTCTTTTCGCGGTGCTCGTTCTCCAGGATGTAATCCATTACATCTTCTTCAATGGTCGGGTCGTCGGCTATGTGGGCCAACTCTGAAATTCCTCCAAAGAACTCGGCATATTCAGCTACTTCTTCCGCCACTTCTCCCGACTGGAAATAGGCTTCCAGCATTCTTTCGTCGGCATCGGTGCTTTCGCCGTCAAAGTAACGTTGCAATAAATTTTTTACTTCTTCGGTTCTCATTGTCATTCATTTTTAAAAATTCATCCCGTACTTTTTTTCGGGCTCTCGACAGGTTCACCCTGATCGCATTCACCTGTAATCCGGTAATATCAGCGATTTCGTCGTAACTCAACTGCTCAATGTCGCGCATGTGCATTACGTTGCGCTGCAGGTCGGGCAGCCGGTCGATCAGCCTCCGGATTTGTCCGGCTGATTCGCTTAATTCAACTTTTGAATGAACATCGACCGTTTCTTCTTTCAGTTTCCGGTCCGTGTCTGCATCGATCGGTACAACCCGGTTGGCTCTTACGATATCGATGCAGTGGTTGCGTGTCATCCGCATGGCAAAGGCCTCCATGTTTTCGATTTCAGCGAGCGTTTCCCTTTTCTGCCAGAGCTTCAGGAACACGTCCTGAACAACGTCGCGTGCCAGGTCCTCGTCTTTCAGGAAGTGGGTGGCAAAGCGCAGCAGTTTTTTGCTTACCGGTAATACACTCGTTTTAAAATCTCGGGCAACCATGCTTTTTTGTTTGCTTTTCTGCTTCTTGTTTGTTGTTTTCAAAGTTAAGACGTCGGCCCCCGAAAAGCATTACATCATGTCGTGAAATTTTTAAAAATGAATTACGTAATTATGGCAGAGGATAAATTGTTTTTCATAGAAAAGAACTTAATCAGCATATTCATAAATTTATACTTTGTTTATATTATCTGGAAATGTTAGATTCTTAGAAGAATAAGAATTTTGTCCCATATTGAAACAATTTGGGTTGTGTGTATTTTTTTTAACAAAGTTTAACATTTTTGATGCGAAATTATTGGTCTATAGCAGTACCAATTTGCAGGAATTTTTAATTTTGCGTAACATTTACTGATAAAAATCATGTCCTCCATGATCAACATTAACAAAAGAAAAAGTTTAGAGCTCTATCGTAAGCTTGTCGTTAATCACAAAAGAAATAATAACTTAGGTTCATTTAATAACGATGGGAAGGATTATGCATTGATTTTGATGGAAGAAATTTTCAATGCATGTAAAAAGGAAATCCTAATTTTTGCCAAAGGTTTAGGAGGAGAGCTTGCTTCTGAAATAAATTACGTAAAAGCATTAAAAAAATTTGTTGAAAAAGGAGGCAAGGTTAGTGTATTGGTTGAAAATAATTATTTCTTGTCAGACAAAAAGAGTGCATTATTTTATTTATTGCAAGAAAAGAATAGTGGAAATTCTAATGTATCCGTGCGCATATTAAAGGATGGTTATGCTAGAGAGGTATACTCTCATTTTAAATTTATTCATGAATGTAATTTTTTGGTTGGAGATGATAAAATAACCAGAATAGAACTAAAACCGAATAACTTTAAAGCGATTGCCAATTTCCATAACGTAACTAGAGCTAAAAAACTGGTTTCAATTTTTAATAAATATTTTGTTGACCAAACATCAGAAGTCTTGAATGCAGCCTGACAATTTTCTATCAGATAATTCATCTATTATTGCATTTTATCAATTAATAGCTGCTATCTTTTTGGGGGGATCTACTTTAATTTTTACAAAAAATGTAATTGTTGAAAAAGTTGAAGAACTTTTAACTCGTTTGGAAATTTTTTGGGTTACTATTGATAATGTACCAAATAAATATCCTATTGTTAGTACTCGTGATTATTTGTCAAAGCGCTTTATTTCATTTCAGTTTAAGATTTTTAAGATTGATTTTGCTAGATTCTTTTTGAATATTTGTTTTAATCGATTTGTTAAAAGGAGTTTTGTTTATAGATATTTGAATTTAGGGTTATTATGTTTATTTGCTCTTTTGTTTTTTTATTACGTGTTTGATGAATCAAACCTATTTTTGTTTTTTAACCTTATTGTATTTATTTCAATATTTCTAATTACAATTGAATTTTTTAATTCAGATTTTAGATCATTTTTGTTATCACCCATAACATTTTCAGTTTGTATACTTCTATTTATTTTTATTTTAATGATAGCGGAACAGAAGGATATTCACTTCTTTGAATTGAATCTTTCTGTCATGATTCTACATGTTACGTTTGTTTCTTTTCTCCTTATAATCCCAACAATACATTTTATTGTTTTAAGTTTTATTTATAGAATTGATTCTGGAAAAGATGATATTTTGAATAGGATACAACGAATAATTGATGGATTTGATGAAGAATTTGACGAAATGATTGTTGTTTGACGGAGAATCCCGGAGATAAGACACTAAATAAAAAATCCGGGATATTGCCCGGATTTATCACCTGTATTTGCTATATGTTTAGCTGAAAATCAGCTTAGTCTCAAAACCAATATGGTGTCAATTTTGTCTCTTTTTTCCTTCGGAATAGTAAGTAGTATGCCCTCTTCTGTCTTCTTAAACTGCACTTTTTCGCCGCCGTCAAAATAAACAGCCGATTTAATTTTACCCGGCAACGAAGGGATCAAAAGTTCTTCGTCCTGCATTTCCAGCACGTGGATATACACATTGCCGTCTTTGTCAAGCGTAGTGGCTCCCCATTCCTGCGGGCGAATCGGACCTCTGCGTGTGCCGTAAATGGTTTCGCCGTATTTGTCGAGCCACTGGCCCATCACCATCAAAGTGTCAATGTTTTCGGGCTGAATTTTACCGTTGGGCATCGGGCCGGTGTTTAACAGGAAATTAGCTCCGTAACCGGCTGCTTTTACCATGGTCTGGATCAGCTTTTGCGATGATTTGTATTTCTGATCCTGCAGGTTAAATCCCCACGAGCCGTTCATGGTTTCGCACATTTCCAGCGGAAGTTCTGAAATGGTTCCGGTTTGGTTGAAGCCCATGGTGTTTTCGCCGGGAAGATCGCGTTCAAACATCTGGAAATCTTCGCCGGCAATCGGGTCCAGGTGGTGGTTGCTGCCGACCAGGGTACCGGGTTGCAGTTTGTGAATGAGCGAGTAAGTCTCGTCCAGGTGCCAGTTCTCATCTTTCTTGTCCCACATGCCATCGAACCAAATTCCGCCCACTTCGCCATAGTTGGTCAGCAGTTCCGAAAGCTGTGTATTCATGTAGTCGATGTAGCTTTTCCAGTTTCCACTTTCGGGTCTGCCGGTATATTCCTGGCCGGTTCTGCCAAGTGGAAAATAATCGGGGTGATGCCAGTCGAGTTGCGAGTAATAGAAGAAAAGCTTTACTCCTTGTTTGTCACATTCTTCCTTCAGCATTTTCAACACATCTTTTTTGTATGGTGTGCTGTCTATTATGTCGTAATTGCTGACCTTGGAATCATACATCGCAAAACCGTCGTGGTGTTTGCTGGTGATGGTAATGTATTTCATCCCGGCTTTTTTGACCATTGCCACCCATTCCGCCGGATTAAAATCGGTTGGATTAAAAAAGGCCGGAAGCTTTTGGTACTGGCGGATCGGAATTTTTTGCTGGTTCATTACCCATTCCCCGTCTCCGAGTATGGAGTAAACGCCCCAATGAATAAATAAGCCAAATTTGGCATCCTGAAACCACTCACGGTTTTCAATATTTTTTTCGGTGGGTTGATAGGCAGACTGGGCAAATAAATTGCTTCCTGAAAGCAGAATAATCAGGAGTAGGCTGGTTAAGTTCTTCATGTGATAATTCGTTTTTTGTGAAAGTTATTGGTCGCAAAATACAAATTAATGCATTGCCGGAAAATATGTTTCGTGGCAAGGACAGCTTCAGCACAGTTGTTTGAAACAGTGATCTTTTTTGTTGGGTGAAATTACCGTGAGCCGTAACTGATGATCAGGATCCCCAGAAGGATTCCCAGCAGATAAATCCCTTTGCGTTTGATGTTGTGTTCTCGGAAAAGAATGGCTCCTACCGAAAAAGCAACCAGAACACCGCCGCGCCGCAAAGCCGAAACAATGGAGATCATCGAATCGGGGATACTGAGTGCGTAGAAATACATGTAGTCGGCAAAAAGCAGGAAAATAGCAATCAGTGGAATGCTCCAGCGCCACTCGAACGGAGGCCGTTCCTGTCGGGGGTTTCGCCAGCGAAAAAGGGCGATTGCGGGCAACATTACCACCACCTGGTAAAACGAAAACCAAGCCTGAACCGCCAGCCGGTCGATGCGCCGGAGGAGGTATTTGTCGAACAAACCGCTGGCTGCGCCCAAAAGTGTTGCGGTAATGATGCAAAATATCCAGACGTTTCGTTTGAAATTGATGCCTTCCAGTTTTCCTGCCGTAGAAAGCAGGTAAAAGAAAACGAGGGTAATGGCAACGCCCGTCCATTGAAGCAGGTTGAGGTGTTCGTGAAAAATAAGGATCGCCCCAATCAATGTCCAGATTGGGCCGGTGGCCCGAATGGGAGAGATGATGGTAATGGGCAGGTTTTTCATAGCGTAGAAAGCAAAAATCCAGCTGCCGACCACGATCACCGATTTTATAAAGATCAACAGATGCTCGTGTGCGCTTACCGGCGGAACATACATTTGGATGGATTGAAAAAAATCGGGAAAGAAAGCCGATCCAAACACAAACGGAGCAACGGTAACCGCAGCCGTAATGGTGGACAGAAACAGCACCGGCAAAACCGCGTTTCCGTTTAACGAAAGCTTTTTAAGTACATCGTATAAACCCAGTAATACCGCCGAAATTAATGCAAGCGCCACCCACATATGCTGAATTTTAGCGTAAAGCTATCTAAGTTGGAGCGAACACTTTACTTAGGTTGGCAATTGAAAGGAAAGCTTAATCTTTACATAAGAAGGGGATCGGGTGCACGAGAGATTTCCTTTTTGTGTCAGAATAAAAGAAATAGAAAAAACTCGGCAAACCTCTGTGAAAGACTTCGTGTTCTCTGTGGTTAAAGATCAAGGAAACCACAGAGCACCACAGAGATTTCGCAGTGAAGGAAATTTGGCATGCCCCCAGTAAGTCTGGAGAGTGTTAAATGCTCAGGAGTTCAGTATTTTGAGAGAAGAAGCCGGAACGAAATAGGCCCCGGCTTCCAGCTCTCTTATAATGAATATTATTCCTCTTTCAGTTATTTTATTGAAGATATTTTAATGTTCCTGAAATAGATATTTGCCTCTCCGTGTTTTCCCTGAAAGCCGATGTAGCCTTTGGTTGGGAGTTCTGCAAATGGTTTCGGCAGCCACGAAGGGATATCTGTTCCGTCAGGGTTTTTGGTGCCGCTGGTCCAAAGCGCCATGTCCATGTCGGCAGAAACTTCCCCGTTCAGGGTAACCGTGATCTGTTGCCCTTCGCACCGGATGTTCATATGGTTCCATTCTCCGGGTTGTTTTACTAATGAGGAGCTTGGCGCCAGGTGCCCGAATATTCCGCCACACATAAAAGTTGGGTTCCAGCCTTGGTCTTTAAAGTGCTGGTCGTCGCTGATTTGTACTTCCACCGAATTGGGAATCCAGTTTTCTCGGTCGGTACAATATACGATCACCCCGCTGTTTGTTCCGGTTTCATTTTTAAATTCTAGATCGACCACAAAATTCTCATATTCTGTGTTTGTGAATATACAAGCGTCTTCCGAAGCAGTAAGAATGCCTTCCTGAATAGACCACACACCGTTAACATCCAGGGCATTTGAAAGATCGTCGTTGAACAGGGGGTGCCATTTCGGCTGGCAACTGCAGAGCAGGCCGAGTACAAATAATACTACAATACTTTTGGTTTGCATACTTTGTTGGTTTAATAGTTAATGGATAAAACTGTATCCCAATAGCGGGATGTTCAAATATAACCGGAATTTACTTAGGTGGCAAATGATGTGGCTGTTCGACGGGAGAAATGATTCAGAGTACCTTTGGTAAGGGGGGATACGATATTAAACGGCTGATAAGATCAAGAGTTTTATTATCGAAGCAGACTTCTGATTTTATTCCGGTCGAGTTTGAAAGATGCATTGCGCGGCAATTCTTCCACATAGAAAATTTCTTTTGGCAGATGATGTTTGGGGAGTGTTCCTTTCAATTCCTCTAAAATACCGGACTGCGCAGCTGTCTTATCTTTTTGCTCCAGCACCAGTACCAGCTTCGATCCCAGTTTGGCATCAGGCATCCCGATAAAGGCGCCGCTTAACCCGGTTGTTTTTGAAAGGAGTGCTTCCAATTCTTCAGGAACAATCTTGACTCCACCCGAGTTGATGAGGTTATCAAAGCGGCCCAGCCAGCGGAAAGTGTGCGTGTCGATAAATTCAATGAGGTCGTTGGTAACGATTGGATTTTCCATGAAATCAGCATAAATTACGAGGCAGCCTCTTTCATCCACTTCAAAATGAACTCCCGGAATAGCAGTAAAGAGCGCGCTTTTTTCTGGACCGTTTACCCTGCGCAAGGCCACATGCGAACAGGTTTCGGCCATTCCATAGGTCGCATAAATGGCGTTGGGCAATTGACTCAGTTGTTTCTCCAGTTCGGTATTAATTTCGCCACCACCAATGATAAGCCGCTCTATTTTTGTTAATGAACCTCCGGTGTTCAGTAAATTGAAAACCTGTAAGGGAACCATGGCGGTGAATCCGATTTTGTCATACAAACTCAAGTCGGGAGTTCCTGTTGGATCGGCAATCAACAGATTGATGCCGCTAACAAAGGCACGAACGATCATCATCTTCCCGGCAATGTAGTCAACAGGTAAGCAAAGCAACCCGGTCTGTTCGGATGTGATCCCCAGAATATCACAGGTTTTCCGGGCGGACGCGACCATTGCTTCTTTGGAAAGATGAAATTCTTTTTTTTGCCCGGTTGTTCCGGAAGATGTTTGAACAATGAAAGGAGTATCGCTGATCCAGTCGAGGATAAAGGAATAAATCTTCTTTTCCCAATACTGAATCATAGCGTCTTGCAGCTGAGAATGACAGTATTTTTCAAGTTCTTCACCAATCAGGTGCCGACTATCAATCGTTATTTTAATTTCTTCCTTCAATTTCAGCGTTTTCCTTCAAATCGTTAGTTCAACAGACCTTTATAACACAAAGAACACGGAGAAGGCACAGAGAACCACGAAGTTCTTTTATTAAATGCGAAAATAAGCACAGAATGCAAGTAATAGCATTGGACATTGAATATTGATAGTTGGATATTAAAATTTTCAGTCCTTCGGTCCTTCAATTCTTCTGCTTTTTGGTCCTTTTTCAAACCAGTTCTTCCACTTCCCAGTGCCGCTCTGGCGAGTAATAAAGCCTTTCTCCCTCTAAATTTAGCGGCGATTGGATGTTGTTTTCAAACAAGGCGCCGGTACTTAATCCGTGCGGCATATCTTTTTGCAGGGTGTAGGTCCACTGTGCAATGGCGTTTAGTCCAATGTTGGTTTCGAGCGCAGAAGTGATCCACCAACCTATATTTCGTTGGTCGGCAGCTTCTATCCATTCTTCACTTAGCTCAGTTCCTCCCAGTAGTCCGGGTTTCAGAATGATGTATTGTGGCTGAATTTCGTTTAGTAACTGTTCTTTTTTCTCCCTCGGGAAAATACCCAACAGCTCTTCGTCCAATGCAATCGGGATGGGCGTTTCGGCACAGAGCTTTGCCATTTCTTCGATCTGTTTCTGCCGAATGGGTTGTTCAATGCTGTGAACGGTTAACTCAGACAGACGCTTTAATTTCTCCAACGCTTCTGCTGGAGCAAAGGCTCCGTTGGCATCAAGCCTGATTTCAAGATCAGATGCAGGGTATCGTTTGCGAAGTTGAGTCAGTACTTCAAATTCGTCTTCAAAGCCGATGGCTCCGATTTTCATTTTCACACAGCTAAAACCCTGTGAAAGCTTTTGATCGATCTGATTTTCCATATCGCGGCGGTCACCCATCCAGATGAGTCCGTTGATACGTATAAAATCTTCACCTCGTGTAAATGCCGATGGGAAAAGCAGTTTTGTTCCGTTTGCCTGTAAATCTTTTTGTGCTGTTTCCAGCGCAAATTGGATGGATGGAAACTCCAGAAGGGGAGTGGAAAAATCAAACGTTCCCCGGTTGATGGAATCTACCACTGTTTTCAGTGTCGGCTCAAAATCCTCGCGGTCATCGATGCTTAATCCGGGAAATAAGGAGCACTCGCCGATTCCTTTTATCTGTGGATGGTCTTCGTCAAACAGCAAAATGAACCAGACATTCTTTTGCGTGTAAGTGCCACGCGAAGTAGTTGCCGGCCGCCGGTAAATAAATTCTTTGTATCTGAGTTCAGCTTTGAGCATTACAACACCATTGCAAGTCCGAAAACGATGGAGAAAAGAAAGGTACTCAGCGATAACTTTTTAAGCTCGCTGTTGAGCGCCTGCGGCTCTGAGTTACCGGCAACAACCGCCAGGTTCCAGGCAAAAAGCGGAATTGTAAGCAGGTAAATCCATTGTTTTGCCGAGTTGCAAAAATGCAGTGTGTACGCTACGCTCAGCAAAATGGCCACAACTATCAACGCAAAGTGATAAGCTTTGGCTCGTTTTTGTCCCAGGCGAACCACCAGCGTATGTTTTCCACTCTCCGAATCGTTTTCGATGTCGCGCATGTTGTTCAGGTTTAAAACTCCCGAACTAAGCAACCCGATCGTCGAGGCGGGCAATAAAATCCATGCTGAAAACTCGTGTGTGTGCAGGTAGTAAGTTCCCGCAACACCGATCAACCCAAAAAAGATAAATACGAAGAGATCGCCAAAGCCGGCGTATCCATACGGATTTTTCCCGATGGTATATTTGATGGCGGCAATAATGGAAGCGATCCCAAACACGTAAAACAGTATGATTTGCGTGATGTTTTGCAGCCCAAGGAAAATCAACAGGGAGCCGGATACCAGCGAAAGAAAGGCAAAAACGCCAATGGCAATGCGCATTTCCTTCCGGCTGACCTTGCCTGATTGTGTTACCCGCTGCGGCCCCAGACGGTTTTCGTTGTCGACTCCGCTAACAGTGTCGCCGTAATCGTTGGCCAGGTTCGATAAAATTTGCAAAAACAGCGTGGTCGACACCGTCAGCAAAAATATGATCCACCTGAATTTATCCTGCGACAAAGCCAGCAAACTCCCCATTACCGAGCACGAAAGCGCCAGCGGGAGGGTTCGTAAACGAAAAGCACTGATCCAGACACGTAATTTCACGGGTGTTACGGCATTTTAGGATATTTCGAAAAATCGGGTTTGCGTTTTTCCAGGAATGCTTTCTTTCCTTCCTGGGCTTCTTCGGTCATGTAATACAACATGGTAGCGTTTCCGGCCAGTTCCTGGATTCCTGCCTGACCATCGAGTTCGGCATTCAACCCGGCTTTGATCATGCGGAGCGCCAGCGGACTGTGCATCATCATTCGTTGTGCCCAGCGAACGGTTTCGTTTTCCAGTTCATCAAAAGGAACCACTTTGTTGACAAGCCCCATTTCAAGTGCTTCCTGAGCTGAATACTGTTCACAAAGGAACCAGATTTCACGGGCTTTTTTCTGACCTACCACACGTGCCAGATACGACGATCCGAAACCGGCATCGAAGCTGCCCACTTTAGGGCCGGTTTGCCCGAAAATGGCATTTTCAGACGCAATTGATAGGTCGCAAACCACATGCAATACGTGGCCTCCACCAATCGCAAAACCGTTCACCATAGCGATTACCGGCTTGGGAATGGAACGGATGAGTTTCTGAAGATCCAGCACGTTCAAACGCGGAACACCGTCTTTCCCGATGTAACCGGCAGTGCTTTTAACGTTCTGGTCGCCACCGCTGCAAAAAGCTTTGTCGCCTTCGCCGGTGAAAACCACCACCGAAATATCCGGGTTTTCGCGGCAAATCACCATTGCTTCACACATTTCACGCGTTGTGTCGGGCGTGAAAGCATTGCGGTAACGCGGACGGTTAATCGTAATTTTGCCAATGCCCTCCCAGTATTCAAACTTGATTTCTTCAAATTCTTTGATGGTTTCCCAATTTCTTGTTGTCATATCTGTGTAATTTTTTTAGCTGTTATTCTTTCCAATAAGGCGAAAGAAAGCCTCTTTGTTTATATGCTGATCGGTTTTTATTTCAAGCAGGGCAGGCCTTTCCGAAACTTCAAAGAAAGGTTTTAACTGCTTGTTTAATGACGCCGGATCATTCGCACAAAAATAGTTCAAATGAAATGCTTCTGCCAATTTTTGTAGCTGCACAGGATGATGTGCGACAAAAAAATCGTTAAAAGCCGCTTGTGACGAAGGTCCGGGAATCAATCCAAACAAACCGCCACCTTCGTTATTAAAAACAACGATTTTCAGGTTGCCCGCTAGTTCGCGGTTCCAGAGTGCGTTGCTGTCGTACACAAAACTAAGGTCGCCCAAAATGGCGAGTGTCGGCTGCCTGGTAGTCAATGCGGTTCCTACGGCAGAGGATAAACAACCATCGATGCCTGAAACACCGCGGTTGGCGTACTGAATATGATTTTTTACTCCCGGTAAAAGTTGCGAATAACGAATGACGCTGCTGTTTCCGAGTTCCAGAATCGTTTCTTCCGGCAGATTGTTTAAAAGGATCTGTAATGCCGCAGGATCAGAAAATGAAAGTCCGGAACTGATCTTTACTGCTTTTTCCCGGGCATTTTTATAGGAACTCAGCCAGGTTTGTTTGAATTCATTGTCTGCTCCGGTTTGTATATTTTCTGCAAGTTGGGTGTAAGCATCCGCAGCACTTATTTTGGCAAACTGATTTTGCTGCGTAAAAGTATCCATCTCAAACAGATCGATGCCAACGCGCCAGGTGTTTTTGATCTTCCATTTCCGAATCAGCACTTTCAGCTGTTTGGAAACCACCTGACCACCGGCATAAATCAAAAGGTCGGGTGCCGGTAGGTTTTCTTTATCGCTGTGCCAGATCATTAACTCAGGCTGATCGATAAGAATGTCGTCTGAAAGATTGGATATGTTTTCTGCTATGGCAACCATGCGTTTGTCGCTTGCCAGTGCGCTAAATGTTTGTTGTAATTTTTTGTTTGGAAAATCCTGTCCGTGGATCAAAAGAATGCTTCCAGCTTTTTCCCACTGTTCTTTTAGTTCAGCAGGAATTTGTCCCGGTTCTTCTGAATTTTCAAATGCATTGAAAAGCATTTCTGATGGTGCCGGAAGTTCGCCGTACAACGGTTCGTCAAGCGGAACGTTGATGTGAACGGGGCCACTCATCGCTTTTGCCAATTCGATAATTTCGGCTATATCCAGATGCGTTTGCTGCAGCGTTTCAGCTGTGTATTCTTCGGGAAGTGACAGGCTTTTTACAATGAAATTCCGGTACACCTCCTGTTGACGAATCGTTTGATTGTCCTGCTGGTCGATCCATTTTGAAGGCCGGTCGGCAGTAACGACAATCAATGGAATGCGCTGGTAGTAGGCTTCTGCAATGGCCGGACTGTAATTTAAAACCGCAGTCCCTGAGGTCGAAATAATAACCACCGGTTTTTGCAGGTTGCGCGCCATGCCCAGCCCCACATAGGCGGCACTTCGTTCATCCACAATGCTGTGGCAGCCTTTGCCAAAAGCGGCAAAAAAGGTATTGGTAAGCGGTGCGTTGCGGGATCCGGGCGAAATAATGATTTGCTCGATTCCGGCTTTTTTGCAAAGCACGCTTAAATCGGTAATATGCTGATGACGCCGGATCATTTACTGAATCTGATGAAGTATGGACAAAAGGGTATCTGCCTTGATCTCGGTTTCTTCCCATTCATCTTCGGCTACCGAATCGGCTGTGATGCCTCCTCCCACGTATAAAGCCAACTGCCCCTCCAACACCTTCATGCAACGCAGGTTGACAAAAAGCCGGAGTTCCTTGTCGATGCCCACCGGACCAAGATAGCCGGCGTAATATTCACGGTGGTGCTTTTCCTTCGATTTAATAAACTGAAGCGATTTTTTCATCGGCATTCCACACACGGCAGAAGTCGGATGAAGCGAGTCGATCAGCGAGGGGATCTTTTTGCCAACTTCTTCCATCGGAATAGTAAAGTCGGTGCGTAAATGCAGCAAACGTCCTGCCCGTTTGGTGTAAGGACCGCTTTTCTTGTATTGCTGAATGTTGTGCCGTTTCAACACATCTTCCACGTAACGCGTTACGTATTCCTGTTCCATTCGCTCTTTTTTGTTCCAGTTGGCGATTTCGGCATTTTCAGCCGAATACGGACGGGTGCCTGCCAGCGAAACTGTATAGAGCTCGTTGTCGCGCGAACAAAGCAAGGGCTCGGGCGTAGCTCCCACCCAGCAATGTCCCTGCATGCGGAACAAATAAACAAAGGCATTGGGATAAGTGGCGCACAGTATATGGAAGATCTTTTTCAGCTCCGGGAAATATTCGCCGGGATGGATCTTCACGTGCGATAATACCACTTTATCGTATTCGCCGCTTTGAATGGCACCGATCGTATCGTTGAGCAGATCGATGTATTCGTCGTGCGAGGTTTCGGCTGGAGGAATGTGTTCCATCCCGTTCAGCCCGCTTGGCGATAAAGCTTCAATGTTGTTGAAAGTATCCTTGTCGAGGCTGTTCCGAACCACAAAATCAGGTCTTAAAAGATAGGTTTTCTGTCCGTTATCCTTGTCAAAAGGAGCAATCAGAAAACCGCCTTTAGCCGGAATGCCCGTTAGGTTATCTACTTGTTGTAAGTGGTGGTCTTTTTGTACCACCAACGATACGTCCTCTTCACCCGGTAAGCGGTAAATGGCAAAGGTGAGTTTTTTTTGTAAAGCTGTTTTTAAAGCATCGAAAACCGAATATGCTTTTTTAATAACCTGCTCCATTCAATCCCTCTTCTGTTTTTTTTCGATGATCATATTGGTAACACGCGCCACCGAAATAAGTTTTCCTTCACTGGAGGTAATTTTTACATCCCAGACATGCGTTTTATTTCCGCGATGAACGATTTCGGCACGGGCAAGCACAAATCCTTCGCTAATGGTCGAAATGTGATTTCCGCTTACCTGCAGCCCAAGTACGTTAAACTGAGTTGGATCCACCAACAACATCGATCCGCCACTGGCAACTGTTTCTGCCAATGCCAGCGATGCACCTCCGTGTAGCAGGCCCGCCGGTTGCCATTTTTTCTGATCTACCAGCATACGGGCTTCCACAAAATCTTCTCCGTAACTCAGAAATTCAATGTCCAAATGCCCGATGAGGGTATTTTGGCAAAGTTTGTTTATCTCTTCAATCGTCATCAGCCGCCTGTCAAAATTAATCGTCAAATATAGCAAAACCCTGAAATTGAAAAACTGAATATTTACAGGCTTCTTGTTCGTGTTAATGTTCTTTCATTCCCATATTAAACCGTTGAATGGCACCTAGGTTTTCTCGTGCAAAACAAAAAAGACAGTTAATGTCGGTTATGCAGGACGGATAAACGCCGAAGTCATGGTAAGTGAACCGCCAAGGGCTTTGTCGTTAAAAAGCGATATTTCATCTTTCGCTTCTTTCAGACCAAGCACATAAAGCAAGGGCAAAAAGTGATCAGGTGTGGGAATTGCCAGCTGAAAGGCCTTTCCTTGTTTCTGATAGTCGACCAGCGACTGATGGTCTCCCTCCATGATCCATGTATTCATTTTCGAGCGGGCTTCCAGTGCCCAGTCAAACGCAAAACCGGGTGTTTCGAGCTTGTCCCAGGCCACCATTCGCAGGTTGTGCACCAGGTTTCCGCTTCCGATGATCAACACTCCCTTGCGGCGCAATGCGGCCAGTTCTTTCCCAAGCTGGTAATGAAATTCCGGGCCTTTGGAGTAGTCGATGCTCATTTCGATGACCGGAACATCGGCATCGGGGTAGAGGTGTTTGATGACGCTCCAGGCTCCGTGATCCAATCCCCATTTTTCGGTGAGGCCCACTTCGGTCGATTGTATCAACTCCTTGGTCATTTCCGCCAGTTCAGGACTTCCCGGTGCCGGGTACTGCACATCAAACAGGGCTTTGGGAAATCCTCCAAAGTCGTGGATCGTTGGCGGTTGCTCCATGGCCGTAACAAAAGTTCCGCGGGTTTCCCAGTGTGCCGAAATACACAAAATAGCTTTGGGTTTTTCAAAACGCGTGCTGATATCGCGGAAACCTTTGGTAAACTCGTTCTCTTCAATGGCGTTCATGGGGCTGCCATGTCCCAGAAACAGCAGTGGCATGGCCTCCGTGTTCTCAAAGGACGATGTTATTCCGGTAAGTTCACTTAAATTCATAGCTGCTCCTGTTAACGGAAGTAAGGACAATGTTTTCAGAAATTGTTTCCGTTCCATGCTTCCTGTGATTTACGATGTTTGTTTTACAAACTGAACTTCGGCCTGGATTTTTACTTCTTCGCTTACCAGCACTCCTCCGGCTTCCAGTGCGGCATTCCAGTTTAGTCCCCAGTCTTTGCGGTTAATTTTTCCTGACAGTGAAAAACCGGCTTTTTCGTTTCCCCAGGGGTCTTTGTTTATGCCGCCAAACTCCACGTCAAACGTTACTTCTTTGCTTACGTTTTTGATGGTCAGCAATCCGGTGAGTTTGTATTCATCGTCATCCACTTTTTTAAGATTGGTGCCCGCAAATGTCAACTGCTTGTAGTTTTCAACGTCGAAGAAATCGGCGCTTTTCAGGTGATTGTCACGATCGTTGGCATTGGTAAATATCGATTCGGCGTCGATGGTCGCACTGATTGTTGATTTTTCAAAATCTTCGCCGTCAATGCTTGCTGTAAATGATTTGAATTCGCCACGTACGTTCGAGATCATCATGTGTTTTACTTTGAAAGTAATTTCGCTGTGCGATGGATCCAATGTCCAGGTTGTTTTTGTTGTTTCCATTTCCTTTGTTTTAATGTTGTAACTGTGTTCAATTTTAATGACACAAAGTTGCTACATTAACCAAAGTGGGGGGTATCACTTTTCGGAAATAGAGTTATAAATTCAGGAAATCAGTTTGCCCATTTCTTTTCTGAAATCGCTGGGAGTTTGTCCCGCTTTGCGCTTAAATACGCTGGTAAAATACGATTTCTCGTTGTAGCCCAGCTCAAACCCGATTTCTGCGATCGTTTTGTCGGTGGTGAGCAAAAGGTTTTTGGCTTCAATCAGTTTCCGGGTTTCAATAATCTCCGAAACGCTTTGCTGCAGAATATTCTGGCAAATGATGTTGAGGTTGCGGCTGCTCATGAACAGCTTCTCGGCATAAAACTCCACACCCTCGGGGCGGCGAAAATTATCTTCGAGCAGCAAAAGGAAGTTTTTGAAAGTAGAGCTTTGCGTATTGGCTAAAACGGAATGGTCGGGATGTTTTTTTTTACGCTCCGACTCAACCATGGTAAACAGTGCGCTTAGCAAATGGCGGATGATCGAATAATCCGGGTTTTCTTGCTTCGTTTCTTCCTGCATCAGCTCACAAATGGTTTCCATGCGTTTGAAACAACGGTCGGGAGGAAGCGGAATATTGGCGTTGTTGTGGTAATAGGCATATAACTGGAAAGTAGTTTCGGGGATGAACTCGCTTTTAAACCGAATGGCCCAGATGTTACATTCGCCGTCTTTTAAATAAGGCAGCACGCGGTGCACTTTCCCTTTGGTAATAAAGCTGACAAAAGGCGCATCCATTTGGGTAGATTCAAAATCGATGAAATGTTCCAAACGACCTTTTACGCCGATCAGCAGTTCTTCGTATTCGTGTGCATGCGGTTCATTTTCCGACGACTGTATGCGTTTTACATGTTCCGGGAAAAGCTGAAATATTCGAAATGTTTCCTTCATCGTATGTTATTTTCGCCCGTTATAAATATAGACCGAAATCCATCATCCTAAAAGCCGGAAAGGGGGTTTTTGTTCAGTGTTCGTTTTATTGTTGTTTGAATGCCTCGGGTGAGGCGGGTTTTATTGCTCGTGGTGGTTGGTGCGTTTGGATTCCCAAAATGGTTTTCGATACCGGAGGTATCACATGTTTGTAGTCAGGGAAAGAATATAGTCGTACGACTCCGGTCGGAGTCGTATTTTTTCTGTTCATCGTATTGTCTATCAACCTGTGAATCCTCCGGATTCAGGAATGTGGAGAAATGTACCGTTTGTTGCTACTTCAAGGCTTTAGTGGGTGGCGCGGTTTTAGAAGACTGTTTTGGTGTGGTTGTATATCTGAACTGGGCATCAACTTTTGCGGGTTGTGCTCCGGGTGTAAATTGGCGGGAGGGGGAGGGCAGTGCGGTCGTATTACCAAAATGGTTTTCGATACCGGAGGTATCACATGTTTGTAGCCTGGAAAGAAATACAGTGGTTCGACTCCGGCCGGAGTCGTATTTTTTCTGATCATCGATTGTCTATCAACCTGTGAATCCTCCGGATTCAGGAATGCCGGGAAAGGTACCGTTTGTTGCTATTTCAAGGCTTTAGTGGGTGGCGCGGTTTTAGAAGACTGTTTTGGTGCGGTTATATATCTGAACTGGGCATCAACTTTTGCGGGTTGTGCTCCGGGTGTAAATTGGCGGGAGGGGGAAAATCCGGTATCGCTAGAAATGAAAGAACCTGTTAAAAACGCGAAAAACAGCTTATTCCCCTTCGTAGTTTTAACAGGTACTTAAAAATTAGAGGGTTGTGCAACGACTACATGTGTTATAAGACGTTTTTTTATTTATTTATAGCTAGTTTTTCAATTCCAACTAAAACTCCTGGACTAAAAGAATTAAATTCCCAAGTTGGAAGTTGTCTTTTCCCTTCTTTAAACTCAGCGATTAATAATTTCAATTCATCTGGAGATTCAATATTTAGAATACACTTCATTTTATCAAAATACATTTTGGATTGAGCTCTAGCAAATATTTCCAAAGCATTATAAGAGCGACTTATGTAAACCAAAGTATAAGGCCACCAACCACTATATAAATCACCTTTTTTATTTAATTCTGCATTTAAAAAACAAACAAAATCAGCTTGCATAATGTACCTAAACTCCAAACCCGAGCTGTCGGTTCTTTCTTTTAACATGTCTGCTCTTACAGAAAGTCTACGCAGTGAAAGTCTATTGTTTCGATGTTCTAATGATTTTAAATAATTACGAAATACAGTGAAAGACTTTAGAGTTTCTCCATACATTGAATTTTGAGCAACATAATATTTTTGTGACAGCAGAAAACTTACACTTTGAAATTTTTCGAATTTTAATAAAACGGCAATTGTATTTAGGAAAAGCTCATGAATAATAAATCTAAAAGTGTCGAAATCCCAATCCGTGTATCTATCTGGTGTATTATCATCTTTTTCGAGATAATGTATCAAGGATTCAAAGAATCGATGGATTGTTGAAGTGTTCTCCTCATTAATACCATACTGACCAAAGTTTAAAAGAACTTGAAGGAATTCATTTTTATAGGGTTTGAAAGCATCTATGGTTTCAACTATTAAATCGTCATATTCCTTTTTCTGTGGCTGTTGAACACGAAATTTCTCAAGATTTTCGCCCAATAATGTTAGATATTCATTTAGTGCTCCACCGAGTATTTCTTTTTTTTCTTTAATTGCAACAACCAACCTTTTTTGAGCAAATGATGTTCCTAATTCGATGTTTTGCTTTTCATCTAAGAATGCTGGTTTTTTCCCCAATGGAGGTTTTATATGAATCGGTTTGTCAAAAATCCATCTTAACAGAGCTTCAAAATTCTCTGCATATTTCTCTGATTCACTTAAATCAATATATATTCTAGATTTATAATAAGTTGGAAGATATGGTTTGCCATTTTCATCTTTTTCAGCTACTACAGCGACAAATTTATCTTGCTTTACATTATCATAAATTTCTTTCGATATTATTTGAGTTTCTGTTCCAACTCCACCATCACGTCCATTTGCTTTTTTTGAATATATTTTATCAGAAACTATTATAACTTTTTTGATGTCAGGATTATTAACCATTTCCTCCATAAATGAAACCGAATCGTGGCCCTCTTTTAAGTCCCATTTATCAAGAATCACATCAACTCCGGAATTTCTCAATTCTGTTGCTAATTCTAAAACCCATTTTTCATGAGTTGAACTAGACCATGAATATGAAATAAATGTTTTCATTTGTTTGATTTAAAATGTTTTATAACGCATGCCTAACGCATCATTTATGCAATTTATATTTTCTATATGTAAAACAAAAAGTGTCGTTTCCAATAATATATACTTGTAAATGACACTTTCTATGGTTTACTAATTTCTCTCTGTTTTTATGTGATAAAGCGTATTCAACGGTTTTCGATCATTTGTCGGTTAAATATAAACAGAAATTCAACTAAGATTTTTCATAAAAGGGGTATTATTCAGCATAAATCTCAGTCCGAAGTTCGCGGTTCTAAGTAAAACCCTCGTTAAGCTCGCTTTTTACCCCGAAAGGCTTGAAAAAAGTGAGCTTGTTCTCGCTTAAACTTAGAATGTTCTCGTTTTTAGTGAGAAAGTTCTCACTTTTTACAAGGAAGTTCTTGTTAAAAGTTAGGATGTTCTCGCTTTTTGCCAGGATGTTCTTGTTTGAAGTGAGAAAGTTCTCGTTAAAAGGTAGCTTTATCTCGTTCGGAGCTAGCTTCGCAATAGCCTGAAGTTCGGTGTTGCTGTGTTGCTGTATTTTGCTCGAAGCATTTCTTCTTTGTCCCCATTTTCGAGGGGGACGAGGAATTCCGGAGGCTCAGACGACGGAATGACGGAGGGGGTGATTCAGTAGGAGAGTTCAAAGTTCAGGGGTCAGAGTTGAGCTCGTGGCTTGTAGCTCCATGCTCTTTGCTCCATGCTCTCTGCAATTTAGCAATGACTGTAATTCGGTGCTGCTGTGTTGCTGTTTTGTACTTGCAGCTCGTAGCTCGTAGCTCGTGGCTCGCAGCTCGTAGCTAATTTTGCATTGCCGCAAAAGTCTTAATTGTCAAAAAAAGTAACTACGCCGGTTTCGACACTGTAAAGACCGCCGGTGATGATGATGTCTCCTTTTTCTTCCAGGTCTTTGATGATGGGACTTTGTGCGCGAATTTGGCGGATGGTGTGTTTTACGTTGGCGGTACTTACTTTACTCACAAAATCAGGATTGCTGCCGGTCCGGTTGTTTGTTACCGTGGTTTCGCTTTCAACAGCGGGCTTTATTTTATTCAGCAGCGAAGTAAGGTGCCCAATTTCCAGGTTGTTGCACGCACTGATGACCGCCCCGCAGTTGGTGTGCCCCAAAACAACAATAATCTTCGATTTTGCCAGGCCGCAGGCATATTCCATACTCCCCAGGATATCGGTGTTCAGCACATTTCCGGCAATACGGATGCTGAAAATATCGCCCAGCCCCTGGTCGAAAATTAATTCGGCCGATGTGCGGGAGTCGATGCAACTGAGTATGGTGGCAAAGGGAAACTGGCCTTCTGATGTGAGGTTGACCTGTTTGAGCAGGTTTCTGTCGGTTTGCAGGTTGTTTACAAAACGAAGATTACCTTCCTTTAAGTAGCCCAGTGCTTCCCGGGGCGTCATTTTTTCCTGCGATTCCTTGGTATGTGTCCACATTTGCTTTTAGTTCGTATGATTATTGTATTGATAGGCGGCTTTCTTAACGCGATCCATTATTGCCATGCCTAACCCCTTTTCAACAACCGGTTCTATAAAAATGTTTTTCACATGGGCATCTTCTTCCATGGTATGCAGGGCTGCAAACAAATTGGCGGCCACTTCCACCATGTTTCCGGTTTGCGATGTGTAGATCACTTTGCCGGCTGTGTAAGCATTGTTTGTGGCACTGTGTAAAATGAGTCCCGATGCCTCGGGCAGGGATTTCCCCGCTTCGTTTAAAATGTACAAAGGCTTTTTGGGGGAATAATGACTTTTTAACAAGCCCGGCGAAACCAGTTTTTCAGGTTTCGACTGGTTGAAAACAAAGGTGCCGGGGAATGCCTGCTCAATGTCTTCCTGCGTAATAAAACCTGGACGCAGCAACTGGCAAGTATCGCCTTCGATGGAAACAATGGTCGATTCGATCCCCACCGAAGTAGCTCCACCATCGAGTACGTAATCCACATTGGGTAACTGTTTTTTTACATGCGAAGCGCTTACCGGGCTCAGTTGCCCGAATTTATTGGCACTTGGGGCCGCTATGGGGCAACCAGAACTTCTGATCAGTTCCAGTGCCGTTGGGTTGTCGGGCATGCGGATCCCAACCGTGGGCAGTCCGGAAGTTACAATGTCGGGTACTTTGTCGCTTTTGGGCAGAACAATGGTCAGAGGGCCGGGCCAGAAATGTTTGGCCAGACGCACTACATTTTCGCCTGTTCCGCTGGTTAGCTGTTCAAGGTCGTCGAACGACGCGATGTGTACAATCAGCGGATCGAACGAAGGCCGTTCCTTTAGCGCAAATATTTTAGCAACAGCATACGGATCGAGCGCATTGGCACCCAATCCATACACTGTTTCTGTAGGAAAAGCAACCAGACCACCCTCCCGGATGATTTGAGCTGCTTTGCTCATGTTGTTATTTGTCATGTGCCAGATTATTATCGGCCTCCTCCAGCTCTTTTCTTTTTTTCTCCTGAAAATCGACAATGGCTTTTTGAACTTTTGGGTTCGACAAACCTATGATCTTGGCCGCGGCGAGGGCTGCATTTTCAGGACTCAGCACGGTTAGCGGCGCAACGCCCGAAGGCATCCGGATGCTTGAGTACAAATCGGCCCCTGCAAACTTGTCGCTGTAAGGCGGACAAGCAATTACCGGACAATGTGTTTGTGCATCGGTAAAACCACTCAGCGCATTGCTCATACCGGCGATGGTGATAAACACCACGTTTTCTTTTTCGTATTCTTTGATCAGGTTGTAGCATTTCAAAGGCACTTTGTGTGCCGATGCTATTCTTAAAACAGAATCAATTTCCAGGTTTTGTAAAGCCGTGCTAATTTTCTGTGCCCATTCAAGGTCGGCTTTAGAACCCATTATTATTACTACTTTGCTCATAGTCTTCTATTTTATTAAATGAATATTCGTATTGGAAACTCATGGGAACAATGTCGTTGTATTCATCAATCGACGCGTTCGACAAACAGGCATCAATAATGCGTTTCCCTGTATGCAGCAAGTCGGACTTTAAGTATTTCTGCAATTCGGTTCTGAAAAACTCTTTGAGTATTTCGGCTCCGGCATCGTAGCCTTCGGTACCAACTTCCTGCTGGTTATATACTTTTAAGAACCTGGAAGGTATTTTAGAGCCCTCAAGGGTGAGGTAATTCAACTCGTATCCCAACAGCGGACAACGCGCCGGCTGGTATTGGTCGGTACGAAGCTGTGCCGCGCCTCTTCTGGTAAGGTATTCGCGCATGAGCAACTGGGGCTTAAACCCAACCTGCCACACTCCGATGTTCTGGTTCGGAACCAGCGTAAACGTAGTACGCGGCGTGTCAATTATTTGTTTAAGCAGCATGTTGGCGTGAATAACGCGTTTCCCGGTGGCAAAAGGCCAATAAGAGCCTACGCCCTCGCTTTGCATGCCTCCCGAGCTAACGATGCTTGGGTTGTTGTGCCCGCGCGGCGCAACAAGTCTCCACAACCAGGCCAAAGCCGGCGGAAGAACATGAAACAGGCCGATGATTCCGTACGACGGATTTTCTTTGGTGCAAACGGGTGTCCGTATCCCAAAGCTCCGTATGTCGACCGGTGCAGGTCTGTTTATAACGTTGGGAACCGATTTGCGCGGAATGATCACACGCGGGTTGGGGCACGCTTTTCCGGGTTCATCCTGAATGTGTTCCCAGATTAAGGCGGTAGCACCCGGGTTGGTTTCAATATTTAAAAACAAAAGCGGGCTCGATGGATTAATCGTCGTTTTTTCCAGCGAAGGATCGTCTCCGTATTGTTTTACGCTGTCGACGCGAACAAACCAGGCATTTTCGGCATCAATGATCCGAAGCTTGCCATCCTTTTTCTGAACCGAAGGGTGGCAAAAAGCCATATCGTCGGCCACTGCATTAAACGAACAGAAGCGCGGAATGGTAATAAATCGTTCTTCGGCACTTACTAGATTGCGGCCAATGAGCACGCGTCCGTCGGTTTCGCGGATGATGTGCTGGTGCATCTCGCTTTTTCCGCCACCGCTGGCGCCTTCGTGCATAAAGGTGGTAATATTGTCGTACGGACTGACGGATTGAACTGCAGAACAGTGCGCAATAATCCAGTCTTCCTTTTCAGCCTGTGTAAGCATTACACCGTACAGTCCTTTTTTTGCGCTTGGCCCCGGGTATAAATTGTAGGAATAAAGCTCGTGGATGGATTCGGTACGGTTGTGAACAACCACCTGTTTCCCATTAAAATGAGTGTGTCGGAAAACCGGCGCTACAAAAATTACCGATTTGAGTTCGGCGTTGTCTTTTAGCTCGTCAACTGCCACCATTTCCTGGAGCATGGATAGTCCCAGCGCAAAGAAGGCTGCGTTGGCCGGAGCAATCGCAATGCCCAGTGAGCCGATGTTGACCCTTCCGGCAAAGTAGAAGAAAACAGCCAGGTCTTGTCCTTTCAGCCACTCAAAGGTTTCATCCTGCAAGTTGGAGAAGGGGTAACCGTATTTGTCAGTAAAACGTTTTTTATCGGTTGGTTTGTCGTCGGCAATCACCATGGTTTCCGGATCGCGGCGGCGCATGTAGGACTCGGTGTAATTGGCCGAGATTCCGTTTTTTACCCGTTGAACAATGGCTTCCACATAAGGGCCTTTTCCGGGGACGTCGTATTCCACCTCAAATTCTGCGTTTTCTTTTCCGTTGGTAGAGGCCTCGGCCAACTCTTCAGTGGTATTGAATACTGTGTAGCTTTTGCACTCATTCAGTAGTTGGGCAATATTATCCGGAACGATAATGTTTTTGCTTTTTAAAACAGAAAGTAAGTCATTCATAATTGGGTATTTCTAAAAAGGTTATTCTGTAATTTTAAAACGCTTCCACACATTACCGGCTCATTTTTGATTTTTACGCATTGTTTAATTTGTTGGTAATTTGTGGTTGAATGGCCATGAAAAGTTGGAAAGTACTCCTGCGGCAAGGCTGGCTTTTCCGGCTCCGGAAAACCATACTTTTGAAGCGATGCTTGTTTAAGGTAAACTGCATCGTTTGCGAAGGAGTTATTTCGGTACGAAAAAAATGCAGAATGTTTTGCCATTGCTTTAATAATTACAGCGGCAAAGATAATTCTTTGCTACTTAATTAATGAAGCAGTGCTTAATTTGATAACGAAAAGTTAAAAATGGGGAGGTGATTGTATCCAAAGGATTTCGCTAATGCCATCGAAGTGGTTTATGGCGTTGAATTGCGACTTTGCATTGAAGTAAATATTGTCTCCGGGCTTTAGGATGAAACTCTTGCCGTCTAAATCGAATCGCACTTCGCCCGAAAGAACATATGAGAATATTTGTCCGAATGCATTGGCGAAAAAACCATCAATGGCCGATGCTTTTGAAAAACGCACAAGGTAGGTATCCATCTGTTTGCTGGTGTCGTGTTGCGACAAAAGATAGAACATGGCTCCCGACTTGTTTTGTTCTATAAATTTAATGTCGGCCTTGTGTACTACCGGGTTGTTGGCCAGCGAGTCGTTTTCGCCGATAAGTTCACCCACCGTAGTGTGGAGGTTTTCGGCTATGGCTTTTAGCGTAATAATGGAGGGAAATGACTTGGCCTTTTCGATTTGCGAAAGGGCGCTGGGGCTGATCCCAACTTTTTCGGCTAATTCGTTTAACTGAAAATTAAACTGCTCCCTTTTTCTCTTTATTCTTTCTCCTATTCTTTTCATCTGACTGATCGTTTACTTATCAGGTTTTATCTGTTTGTCAACCGACCGGTAATCGCTTTGCCTGGTATAGTCAGGATGAAATTAGGGCTGCTAATTTCATTCGACTTCAGGTAATCGCGACAAAGATATAATTTAATTAATGAAGTAATACTTCACTTTTGTGATTGATTGCTGCACTTGATTGCCGGTTGTTTATTGTGCGTTGCGGTAGTTTTGCTTTCGGTCTTTACTTTTGTTTGGTGTCATAATTTCATGAAAAATGTCAAAAAATCACTTTAAGAATGTTGGTTTATGTCATTCTTTCATAGTTAGTTATGTGGTGTTTTGAGAGTGTGTTTTTGTCGGTTTTTATAAGCAGTTGTGAATCAGAAAAATGAAGAAACAGGTCGGAAATTGGACGGTGGTCTGGCACCGGCTTTGTATTTATCGGGGTGTAAAAATTAATTGAATGTCTAATTAAAAGATGGAGGAATAAATTATGGCACTACCAAGATTATTCAACAGTGATTATTCATCGCTTCCTTCGTTCTTAGACAAGTTTTTTGAAGGAAACCTGATGGATTGGAATTCCCGGAATTTTGCAGGAACAGATTCGACCCTGCCTGCAGTAAACGTGGTGGAGAACAAAGACGAGTTCCAGATTGATGTCGCAGCTCCGGGGATGGATAAAAAGGACTTTAAACTAAATTATGACAATGGCCGGTTGACCATTTCTTCGGAAAAGAAAGATGAAAAAGAAGAGAAAGAAGGGAAGGTGGTAACACGCCGTGAGTTTAGTTATCAATCGTTTCAACGATCGTTTACTGTGCCGGAAAATGTGATTAATGCCGAAAAGATCTCGGCTAATTACGACAATGGTATCCTTCACGTGATATTGCCAAAACGCGAAGAAGTGAAGCCAAAGCCGGCCAGGGAAATTAAAATCTCATAAGGCAGGAGGGAGTGAGTTTTCACTCCCTTTTTTTTAGCTTGAAAAACGTTCAAAAAAGGATTTAAGCTTTCGGTGTACATGGCGAGATAAAATGCAACTGTTCTGAGAGCCCGAAAGATCAGGAGTATAGGCGGTTTGTTTTTTGTTTCGATAAACTTTCGGGTGTTTTATTTTTAGATGCTACCGCGATGGAATTTGGATACTCGTTTTTTGTAAGCCAAAGGCCATTGGATGGCAATTTGTAGGTTTTATGTTAAGCACATTTGTGCTTTTGGTGCTCCGAATGTTAAGTATCTTAATTATATGTTGAAGAACAGTTTCTTGAATTTTCAGAAAGCAAGTATCTGCATAACTGCATATGTTGCAGGAATTTATAAAAATAAATTGTGGACCGTTTTGCGATAACGGCTTTCAAAATGTAAGAAATAACTAAAGTTTGCTTTCATTTCATAATTGTATTTTGGACGCAATTCGTGAATAAGCATAAATTTGCGCCTTTCAATTTAATAAGAACCAAAATGACCGACGCAATACAATTAATGCTGACCGGCATGGGTACCGTGTTTTTTATCCTGATCATGGTAGTGGTACTCGGCAACGTTATCATCCGGGTTACCAATACTTTTGCTGTAGTTTCGAATCAGCCGGGAGAACCTTCGACTTCCGGAGGGATTGAACCTGCAAAACTGGCCGCCATCGTTTCGGCGGTCGACGTGGTTACCCGTGGCAAAGGCAAAGTTTCTTCGGTAGAGAAGATCGACGAATAACCCGAAATCCAATAAAAACCAAAATTTTGACTGTAATGAAGAGAGAGATTAAATTTAGTTTGCTGTACCGCGATATGTGGCAGTCATCGGGGAAATATGTTCCCCGGGTAGATCAGTTGGAAAAAGTAGCTCCGGCGATTATCGATATGGGATGTTTCGACAGGGTCGAAACCAATGGTGGTGGCTTTGAACAGATTAACCTGTTGTTTGGCGAAAACCCAAACGTGGCAAACCGCCGCTGGACACAGCCGTTCAACGATGCCGGTATTCAGACTCACATGCTTGAGCGTGCACTGAATGCCATCCGTATGAGCCCGGTTCCGGCAGATGTGCGAAAACTGATGTTTAAAGTAAAGAAACTGCAGGGAACCGATATTGCGCGTTCTTTCTGTGGATTGAACGACCCGCGCAACCTTGAAAATTCGATCAAATTTGCCAAGGAAGGCGGTATGATTGCCCAGGCTGCTTTAAGTCTGACCATTTCGGAAGTGCACACGGTGGAATATTACACCAAACTGGCCGACCAGCTGATTGAAATGGGCGCCGACGAGATTTGTGTGAAAGACATGGCGGGTATTGGCCGTCCGGCGTTTATTGGCAAGATCATCAAAAACATTAAATCGGCACATCCCAAAACCATTGTTCAGTACCACGGTCACTCGGGGCCCGGCTTCTCCATGGCAAGTATCCTGGAAGCTGCACGGGCAGGTGTTGATTATGTGGATGTGGCCATGGAACCACTTTCGTGGGGTACCGGCCATGCCGATGTGCTGGCAGTTCAGGGAATGTTGAAAGACGCCGGATATGCAGTAAAAGACATCAATATGAAAGCGTACATGGAAGTACGTTCGCTGACACAGGAGTTTATCGACGATTTTCTGGGGTATTACATCAACCCAAAAAACCGTCATATGAATTCGCTGCTGATCGGTTCGGGTCTTCCGGGCGGAATGATGGGAAGTTTGATGGCCGACCTGGGCAACAACCTCGAAAGCCTGAATAAATGGCTGAGCAAACGCAACCGACCAACGTTAACGCAAGACGATCTGCTGATCAAATTGTTTGACGAAGTGGAATACATTTGGCCTAAACTGGGCTATCCGCCACTGGTAACTCCTTTTAGCCAGTACGTGAAAAACCTCGCGTTGATGAATGTTATTCAGTTGATAAAAGGCCGCGAACGCTGGAGTATGATTGCCGACAACATCTGGGATATGATCGTTGGTAAATCGGGTCAGCTTCCGGGAGAACTGGATCCGGAGATTATTGAACTGGCCAAAGCCAACGGAAAAGAATTCTATACCGGCAATCCGCAGGATCTGTATCCGGATAACCTGGACGTTTTCAAACAGGAAATGAAAGAAAACAACTGGGATTTCGGACAAGACGACGAAGAACTGCTGGAATTGGCAATGCATCCGGAGCAGTACCGTGCGTACAAATCGGGAAAAGCCAAAGCAGATTTCGAAGCCGATCTGGCTGCACAGAAAGCTGCCAAAGAAGCAAAACCCGAAAAGGTGGAAGTACCGGTTGGTAATTGCGAGCCCAAGTCGATGATCATTGATATCAACGGCGAGAAATTTAAAGTAGGTGTTTCTTACGGCGACATTGTTGCTGAAACATCCACGAATGGCAACGGCAATGGTAAAAGTAAGATGGCTCCCGCGGCAAAAGAAGCTCCGGTAGCAACTGCTGTGGCCGAAGCATTTGACGTACTGGCACCGCTGGAGGGGAAATTCATGCTGACAAAAGATACATCGGAAACGCCGCTGAAAGTAGGGGATACCGTAAAAGAGGGAGATTTGGTTTGTTACATTGAATCGATGAAAACCTACAACGCCATTGTAGCCGAGAAAGACGGGCAAGTAGTTGGGATTATGAAATCCAACGGCGACACGGTTGAGGAAGACGATGTATTGATTCAACTGGCTTAAGCACGCATTCGTATGGAAATATTGAGAGAACTGTTTAACATGACAGCGCTGGGAGATATTACCTGGCAAACACTGATCATGTGGGCGATAGCTTTTGTTTTGTTGTACCTCGGAATTAAAAAAGGTTACGAACCTTTGTTGCTGGTTCCCATTGCTTTTGGGGTATTGCTGGCCAACTTTCCGGGTGGACAAATGGGGGTTGTGGATGCCCAATTGATTGAACTTGAAGGGCACCGCTATATGAACCTTTTTGAGATTGCGCATGAATACGGGATCATGAATTACCTGTATTATTCGTTGATCAAAACGGGTTTGCTGCCCCCCATTATTTTTATGGGCGTGGGAGTGCTGACTGATTTTGGACCGATGCTTCGTAACCTGAAACTGGCTTTGTTTGGAGCTGCCGCACAGATCGGGATTTTTTCGATTCTACTGGGGGCTGTGGCGGTTGGTTTTACTGCAAAAGAAGCGGCTTCGCTGGGGATTATCGGAGGTGCTGACGGACCTACGGCGATTTATACCACCATTAAACTGGCTCCGCATTTGCTCGGGCCGATTGCCATTGCCGCGTATTCGTACATGGCGCTGGTGCCGGTTATTATTCCGCTGGTGGCAAAATTATTTATCTCCAAAAAGGAGTTTGCGATCAACATGAAAGAGATGGATCGGAAATACCCGGCCAAATACGAGATCAAGAACCTGAAAGCAGCCAAGATCATTTTCCCGATCGCTTTGGGAACGCTGGCGGCTATTATGGTTCCGTCGTCGGTACCGTTGTTGGGGATGTTACTTTTTGGAAACCTGATCAAGGAAATTGGTTCATCTACCAGTCGATTGGCCGATGCGGCACAAGGACCGATTATGAACACAGCTACCATCTTTTTGGGACTGACCGTTGGCGCCACTATGACCTCGGAAGTATTCCTTTCGGCCAAAACCATTGGCATTGTGGTAGGTGGTTTTGTGGCCTTTGCCATTTCCATTGCCGGCGGAATTCTGGCGGTGAAAATTTACAATACCTTCTCTAAAAAGAAGATCAATCCGCTTGTGGGAGCAACCGGTTTAAGTGCCGTTCCGATGGCCTCACGTGTTGCCAATGAGCTGGCTTTGAAATACGATAAAAAGAACCACATTTTGCAGTATTGTATGGCAAGTAATATTTCGGGTGTGATTGGGTCTGCCGTTGCGGCCGGTGTTCTGATATCGTTTCTGCAATGAGCTTCATGCAGTTTATAGTTATAATAGAATGAAAAACGGGGGCATCGCAAGGTGTTCCCGCTTTTTTTGTGATAAGGCCGGCGACTCTGTATGAAATTTGCTTTTCGGAAATTTAAATCAAATAGAAGACTGACAACTCAGATTCTACTGATTTTTGCTGTTTGTCAGTGAGTATTTGTCAAAATCATTGTCATCAGCGTTCTGTTTTCATTAACTACATAACAGAAATGTCTCACTTTTGGGTAATACAATGCCTCATTGCCTGAAAGTATAGACACAAAAAATGGGACCACCGTCAGGCGATCCCATTTTTACTTTATTCAATAACTTAATAGAAACTATAAATTTGCTTTTGCTCCTATTTTATTCTACTGAAATTTCATCTACAAACAACCAGGCGGGTTTTCCTTCGCCGGCATGTCCTTGCGGGCAGGTGCCAAGGTTTTTAACGGTAACGCGAACAAACCTAGCTGAAGCCTTCTTCTTTACCATAATGTCTTTGATCTGATTCGCACCGTCCATGGCATTTACTTTGTTTTTCACTGAGCCCACTTTCCTGAAGGTAACGCCATCGTTTGAGCTTTCTACCGTAACTTCAATAGGGTAGAAGATCCATGCTCCGGCATTTTGCAGTGTGCCAATGGTAACTTTCGAGAAAGAGGTTTCCTTTCCAAGATCGAGGGTAGCTACCAGGTCGTCGCCGTTAAATCCTTTCCAGTGGCCGTCGCCATGGTTCGATGAGCCTTTAATCCCGTCAACCAGCGCATATTCTCCGGTGGAGTTGTAGTACTTGCTGTTCGGAAACTTCATGCTTACCGGGCAGGCAATGGCCTTGTGCATGTAAAAAGTGGAAGACAAAGGTTTGGACATGGTTTGCCCATTTTTAACCACCACTGCTTTTACCGTTGTCGTTTTTTGAATGTCAAACGGACCGGTATACTTTTCTGAATTTACTCCGGGCTCCGAACCATCCGTTGTATAGCGGATTTCGGGTTGCCATGCTTCGGTTGACAGCGTTACTTTTACCGAGCGGTTTTCCGGGTTTAACTCGGGAGAACCTTTTACTTGGAAAGCACTGGTGGCATAATTGGCACCTGCTTTCTCAAAGCGTTTGTACTGGCTTTCCATTCGTTTTGAAAAGCTGCCCCAGTCTTTGGCATCTTTGGGCGACCAGGCAACTTCTGAAAGAGCAGTCATTCGCGGCAGGATCATGTATTCTGCATGTTCCGGTGTTGGAATGTGTTCAGTCCATAAATTTGCCTGTACTCCTATAATATGCTTGCTTTCTTCTTCGTTGAGTTCCTGAGGAACGGGATCAAAGCCATAGACCTTTTTTAATGTAATACTTCCGCCAAAAGCTTTGGGTTCCAGCGAAGGATCGCCCTGGTAATAATCGAAATAACAATAACCGGTTGGCGACATTACCACGTCGTGCCCGGCTTTGGCTGCTTCAATACCGGGTGCGGTACCTCTCCACGACATAATGGTTGCCGAAGGATTCAAACCTCCCTCCAGGATTTCGTCCCAGCCAATGAGTTGTCTGCCGCAGCTGTTCAGAAATTTTTCGATGCGCTTGATAAAATAAGCTTGAAGTTCGTGTTCGTCGGCCAGATGTTCGTCTTTCATCCTTTTCTGGCAGAGTTCACATTTCTCCCATTCTGTTTTGGTGGCTTCGTCGCCGCCAATATGGATAAATGTGGACGGGAAAAGATCCATTACTTCTTTCAGAATATCTTCCAGAACGTTAAAGGTTTCTTCTTTTCCGGCACAAAAAATATGAGTGATGGGCCAAACACCGCCCGACGGAACCGGCTGGTATTCGCCGGTACACGATAACTCAGGATAAGCAGCCAGTGCAGCCATTGCATGCGCCGGCATTTCGATCTCGGGCACCACTGTAACATGTTTCTTGCGGGCATATTCCACTACCGAGTTAATTTGTTCCTGGGTGTAAAAGCCGCCGTACTGCGGTTCGTTTTCTTTCACCGGTGCTTTTCTTGAATTCCAGTCCAGGTCTTCGCGGTCAGCACGAAAGGCGCCAATCTCGGTCAGCTTCGGGTATTTTTTGATTTCGATTCGCCACCCCTGATCGTCTACCAAATGCCAGTGAAAAACATTCATTTTGTGCATGGCCAGGTAGTCGATGTAGCGGTAGATAAACTCCACCGGAAAATAGTGGCGCGATACATCCAGCATCATTCCACGCCAGCTGAGGCGGGGATAATCGGTGATGTCCACACAGGGAATGGTTTTTCCATCGCCGGCAGTGAGCATTTGCCAAAGCGTTTGCACACCATAATACAAACCGGCGGTAGTGTTGGCATTCAGAAATACGCGGTCTTTCTCTACTCTTAGCGAATAGCCTTCCGTACCCGTGAGGGCATTTAGCGGATTGTTAAGCTGAACCAGGATATTTCCCGGAATGGCAGGGCCCGATACGGAAACAGCTTCGGGTTTAAACCCGTTGGCATCCATGAGCAGGTCCTGTGCCTGCGCCACAAATTCTTTCCCTTCAGCATTGGTAATGTTGAAAAGAATTTTTGTGGAGGGCGTCAGCGTAAAATGGCCATCCTGCGCAACCACTTTTGCCGGTTGCGGAATTACATCAACTGTTTGGGCGGAAAGTCCCAGGCTGAAAACAGCCAGGAATAACAGTGATACGAGTTTCTTCATTTCTTTACTTGTTTTTACAATTGCTTTTCCTTCCCTAAAATTACTAAAAAACAGGCTGTATTGTAAAGCTGAATTCATAGTTCTGGGCAGGAATGCTGTACTTTTTCATCGGTTTGGCACCCCATGAGTTATCACCGGCTACTCCCATTTGCTTCAGGTCGGTGGTAATGAAAACACCGTCTTTCTTTACAATGTCGTTGGTGTGGCGGTAATCGTTTTTATCTTCCATGTCAAAATCCTCGATCGGATTGTGCAGGGTTGAGAAGCCAACTGTTGGTGCGCCGGTAATTTTCAGGCCCACGCCGTTTTCATTTTTCAGTTCAAACCAGCGGGCATCGGTTTTGTAGCCGTTTTCCTGCGGGCGCACGTATTTGAAATACTGATCGGCTACCTTGCTTTCGTAAATTCCTACAAAAGCGCTGCGGTTGCGGTCGATGTAGTTTTCGTTCGGACCACGGCCGTAATATTTCAGGTTGTCGAAGTTCACCGGCATTTCCCAGCGAACGCCAAAACGTGGCAGGTCAGGAAGTTCTTCACCCGATACATCAAGCGAGCTGTTCACTTCGATCATTCCGTTGGGATAAACCGTTTGCACCAATGTGAGAGCCGAATTTACTTTATCAAGTTGGTAGGTTGAGGTAACCTGTACTTTTCCGTCAGCCAGAACTGCGCTTACGTTGGCTGGTTTCGCTTCGCGTGAAACTTCGCGCCAAATACCAAGACGCCCCAGCATGTTGCTTCCCTTGTCGTTGTCGTTCAGGGGACGCCAGAAATTAATTTGCGGACCTTTCTGAATCAATGCAACACCGTTTACTTCATAAGAAGAAAGTGCGCCCGATACGCGGTCGAATTCAGCCACAAAATTTTCGCCTTCAACTTTAATTACCTGATCATTTTCAACTATGTTCAAAGTTCCGGCTTCAGCAGAAGCAGCAGGCTGTGCATATTCTCCTTCCATTTTAAACTGCTCGTGAGCCACTTCAAATCCGGCGGGGCGGAAAGGCTTGTCCACTTTCAGTTTTACTGAAAAATCAACAAAACGCTCAATGCCGGGAAGCAAAGCCATGGCGGGTACCGGGAAATTCAGGATTTGACTTTCACCGGGTTTCAGGTTGAGGTTCTCAAACGTTCCGCCAAATTTTTTGATCCCGTTGTCTGAAATAGTCCACGTGATTTCGTAGTCAGCCAGATCAATAAAATCATGATAGTTGGTAACCCGGTAGCCTTTTTCTGTTTTATCGAAAAGAACGTACTGGTACGCATATTTTACTTCCTGCATGGCAGGGTGAGGCGTGTAGTCGGCAGAAATAATACCGTTGCAAACAAAGTTGTAATCGGTTGGCATGTTTTCTCCGTAGTCGCCTCCGTAAGCCCAGAACTCAGTTCCGTCAGCAGCTTTTTTTACCAGTGCCTGATCGATCCAATCCCAGATGTAACCACCCTGAAGCTGGTCGTTGCGGTCTTCGTTGAATACATCCCACAGATCGGCCAGGTTACCGTTGCTATTACCCATGGCATGCGAGTATTCGCTGGAGATAAACGGCAGCGTTTGTTTTTTCTTTTTGTAGTTGATGAGCGACTGAACACCGGGGTACTGCGGACAGAAAATTTCGGTGTTGGGCCCCATAATTGCACGTTCGTAGTGGATCGGGCGTGAAGGGTCGCGTTCTTTGATGCTTTTGAATACTTCGGTAAAAACTTCACCGTCGCCGGCTTCATTACCCATCGACCAAACGATCACACTCGGATGGTTTTTATCGCGTTCTACCATGCGCATGTTACGGTCTACGTGGGCCGCAGTCCATTCCGGTTTTTTAGCCAGCGAATGTTCGCCGTAGTACATTCCGTGTGATTCGATGTTAGCTTCGTCGGTAATATACAAACCGTATTCGTCGCACAAATCGTAAAAACGTTCGTCGTGAGGATAGTGGCTGGTGCGAACCGCATTAATATTGTATTGTTTCATTAATGCAATTTCGCGGATCATCGCTTCTTCACTAATTACATGTCCTTTGTACTCTTCGTGTTCGTGACGGTTAACCCCTTTGATGGCTACTGAAACTCCGTTGATGTAAAAGATGGCATCTTTTATTTCGATTTTCCGGAAGCCAATTTTAGACGTTACCACTTCAACGGTTTTGTCCTCGCTGTTTTTTAAACTGATGACCAACGAATAAAGATTCGGCGTTTCTGCAGTCCATTTCAGCGGGTTTTCAATTTCTTTATTGAAGGTAAGCGACAGTTCTTGTTTGCGGTTGATCTTTGCTTCCGCTTCATCCGAAGCAATTTCATGGTTGTGGGTGTCAAAAATCTGGTAGCTCACCTTGTAGTTTCCTGAGCGAAGTTTGGGAACCTGGCTTTTCAGGTCCACGTCAAGACTGAACTTTCCGTTTTTGTAATCAGTGTCAAGATCAGCTTTGGCAAAAAAGTCGCGCACTCTTACCTGTGGGGTAGAGTATAAAAATACGTCGCGTTCAATGCCGCTGATGCGCCAGAAATCCTGGCATTCGAGGTAGGATCCGTCAGACCAGCGGTAAACTTCCAGCGCTACCACGTTTTCACCTTCTTTCAGGTAGTCGGTAATGTCCCATTCAGCAGGTGTTTTACTTCCCTGGCTGTAACCTACTTTTTCTCCGTTAATCCAGATATAGAAAGCTGATTTTACGGCTCCAAACTGGATGAAAACACGGCGACCGTCCCAACTTTCCGGAACTGTAAAAGTGCGGCGGTATGAGCCTACCGGGTTGTAATCGGTGGGCACCTGTCCGGGATTGGCCGGATAAAGATTGTCAATGAACTGTATTTCTTTCGAAACCGGGGCTTTGTGGTCAGCAAATTCATATTGGTGGTTTACGTAAATTGGAATTCCATAGCCCAATAATTCCCAATTCGACGGAACAGGAATGTCGTCCCAATCGGCAACGCTGTATTCCGGTTTGTAGAAATCAACAGGGCGGTCGGCAGGCTTCCTAACCCAGTTAAATTTCCAGGTTCCACTTAACGTCTGGTAATAAACAGACTGGTGTTTTTTTTGTGTCAATGCTTCGTCAACCGTGCGGAACGGCATTAGCGTGGCGTGCGGTTTTTCTTTGTTCTGATCAAACATGGCCGGATTTTCCCAGGCGGGAGTTTGCGCATGTGTGATGCCGGATAATGCAAGGATTGCTGTAACAACGGTAATTAAGATGAACTTCATTAGATTTGAAATTTTTTTAAAAGTAATTAGTTCTTGAATTAATTTTTCGCTAAGATACATATTCTAAAATTACACGAAGGTGTCATTAATGAAATTTTGACTGATCTGACTCCACATCCGGTAAATTATTGATCAAAAGTCAATAATGGGGATTTGTTTCATGAAATAAAACTTGTAATGTTTCGATGGGTTATGTAAAATTGTAAAAATAATTAAGCCAATACTACCCATGCCAAAAACAGTCCGGTTTTTCCTGTTGATCTTCATTTTTACAGGATGCTTCAACAGTAGTTTTTCCCAGGATCTTTCTGCTTCCATCGATTCATCATTTCAGTTTTTTGCCAAAAGGCCGCCGATGGAAAAACTATACCTTCACCTCGATCGGAATACCTATTTCACCGGGGGGACGATTTGGTTCAGAGCTTACCTGGTTAGAGCGAGTGGAAATATGCCGGATGTGTTAAGCAATTTTATTTACGTTGAATTATTTGATAAGGCAGACTCGCTGGTTAGCCGGATAAAGATTAAAAAGACAGACGGTGTGTTCAGCGGAAATATAAAACTGGCTCAGGACATGGCGGAGGGCAGTTACTTTATCAGGGCTTACTCTACCTGGATGTTAAATGCTGGCACCGATTATGCTTTTCACAAGGGCATTTATATCGGGAATTTGCAAACTCACCGGATAAGTTCAAAAATAGAGATTGGAGAACGGGAGGCTGGCAAAAAAACAGCCACTATTTATTTTGCCGATAAAAAAGGGGAGCCGGTGACCGACACCCGAATTAAGTGCACTTTGCATTTGGGGGGTTCTAAGGCGGAAGTTTTAACCCGAAAAACAGGTGAGGACGGGAAAGTGAGTTTTGATTTTGTCCCGGAAAAGGATGCTTACTCCCATCCGTTTATCGAAGTGGCTTTTGAAGGTAGCTCTGCGGAGTACAGTACAAAATTCTTTCTGGACAGAGAGCCGGAAGAAAAGCTGGATGTGAAGTTCTTCCCCGAAGGCGGAGACCTTATTGATGGGGTTGGAAACAGGGTAGCGTTCAAAGCCATCGGTGCCGATGGTCTTTCGAAAAACGTTTGGGGAATTGTTTTGAACAGTAAAAACGATACCGTCACCACCTTGTCAAGTCAGCATCTCGGCATGGGGGCGTTTTACCTGCTTCCGGAAACCGGCGAAGAATACCGCGCCGAAATTTGGGATGCAGACAACAATGTGGCAAATTTTAAGCTTCCCCGCCACCTGGAAAAAGGAGCGGCATTGTCGCTGGTAAACAACCGGAAAGCTATTCTCTTAAATGTAAGGCAGCAAAATATGGAGACTGTTGGCTCGTATTACATTATGGCACACGCAGGCGAAAAATTGATTTTTACACAAAAGCTGGAGGATACCTTTTACAAAATTCCAACAGCTATTTTCCCGGAAGGAATAGTAAACTTTGTGCTGCTTAATGAGAAAAAACAGGCCGTTTCGAGCCGGCTCGTATTTATTAAGAAAGGAATGAATGCAAATCTTTTGGTGCAGCCTGACAAAGAAAATTACAAAAGGCGCGAGTTGGTTTCGTTGGCTCTTTCGCTGCCACAGGAAGACACAATCGCGTACGAAGGCAGTTTTTCGCTGACAGTTACCGACGATTTGGTGGTAGATGTTGATTCTTTATACGATAATATTTATTCCAATTTACTGTTGACTTCCGATTTAAGCGGGTATGTCGAAAATCCGGGGGCTTATTTTTTGGACGATGCCAACAGTACAAATTTTAATCTCGATTTGCTGATGCTTACCCAAGGCTGGAAACGCTTTGATGTAAATGAGTTGTTGCAGCGCGGGCTTCCCCCGGCAAAGTACTTTCTGGAACTGGGACAAGCCATTTCGGGCAAGTACGAGAAAATGCTGATGCACAGAAATAAAACAACCGAAATCACGGCCTTGGCGGTTGATCCTTTTATTTCTGTCTCTGCTTATACCGATGAGAACAGCAGCTTCCTGTTTAATGAATTGGATTTTCCTGACAGTACGGTATTTACAGTGCAGGCGCAGCGTTTTACCAATATCAAACAGGAGCCGGCAGGATTGATCCAGTTTGATAAAGATACTTTCCCTTCTTTCCGGCATTGGGGGATTGTTCCTGAAGAAACGGAAGGTTTTAAAGGCACAGCACTGAAAAATGCTACCGAACGTGTGTATTATGAAGATGGCGGAAAAATGATTGTGCTGGATGAAATTAGTGTGGAAGCTACCGATAAAACAAAGCATGCTTTGGAAAAAGAATACGGCTTATCGGGCAGTGTTTTTGATGAAGAAAGAATTTCGAAGTTTTTCCCTACTCCACGATTGTTGGACGCGGTAATTCGCACACTTCCCGGAGTTTCGCGAATTGAAGGTAGCAATGTGTACCTGTCCAGGGGGAATGGACCTGCAGAAATTCAGGTGGATGGAATGGAGCAAAGTCTGGATGATTTAAGAGACCTGTATTCGGATAACATCGATCATATTGCTTTGATCGTGGGTGCCGGTGCAGCAGTATACAGCCGGAAAGGTGGCGGCGGTGGCGTTATTATCATCAATCTGAAAGTAGGGGGGGCATTTAAGTACGAGCTGAAAGGCGTAAAAAAGATTATGCCTTTGGGGTATCAGAAACCCGTGGAGTTTTATGTTCCCAGGTACGAGATCGATTCTGTCCGGCTGGCGAAACAACCCGATATGCGTTCTACGGTATACTGGAATCCGAACATCTCGGTGCAGGCCGGCGAGGAAACGCCTGTTCGTTTTTATACGGCTGATCCGTCAACAAGCTATACCTATATTATAGAGGGAGTGGGGGAAGACGGCCGTATTTACAGATCGGTCGGGAAGCTCAGGCGCGAAGAGGATTGATAAAATGGTAGTCGTTTTCGTTTAACCTAAGTCCATTGCTAAAAGCTTGGGTTGTTTATTTCCGGGTTTGAGCCTGCGCGGTTGTTACTTATTTTGTCTTTGGTTCATATTTTTAAACGCATTTATTGATAGATCACAAAGGTTAAAGTCCGGGATTGGTGTAGTCATATTTTTTTCATGAAATCATTTTGCGATCTTACTTTTTCTTGTTGGATTCAAAATATAATTCTATTTTCGTGCACGTACACGGAAACGAGATTTGGATCAGTAACGTATCAATCTAAACAGTAAAAATGGAACTTGGAAAATACAGTTTTGGAGTAGGAGACCGCTTCAATCACGAAGGAGAAGCGCAGCTAAGTGCGCTTATCATTGCCACTTCAGAGGGAATAGAAATTACCCCGGTATGGAATAAATCGAATCGCGAGCACAACATCGTTCACTCCGAACCGGAAGGAACAAGAAGAGAAGCCGACAGTGCCGTTAAAAATCAGGGATGGGAAGGCCCTTATTTTGTGGATGCCGACCACATCAACCTAAGTAATGTAGATCGTTTTATCAATCATTGTGATTTTTTTACGCTGGATGTGGCCATGTATATTGGCAATGAAAGTTCAGCGGAGGATATTGCCAGCTTCAAAAACTCATGTAGCGTTTTGGGCATCCAGGTAGAGATTCCGGGAATCGCAGAACCGATCGTTATCACGGATTCGTTACTGGATGAAGTAGCCGGAAAGTACCTGGCAGCGGTAAAAGAGGCAGGTGAAATTTACCGGCACATTGAATCCTTCAAAGGAAAAGGCAAATTTGTGACCGAAGTTTCGATGGATGAAGTGGAAACTCCGCAGACTCCGGTTGACATGTTTTTTATCTTGAAAATGATTGCTGACGAGAATATCCCGGCACAAACCATTGCCCCTAAGTTTACAGGACGATTTAATAAAGGTGTGGATTACGTGGGCAATGTTGATCAGTTTGCAAAAGAATTTGAGCAGGATGTGTTGGTGATTGATTATGCCGTGAAAGAGTTTGGATTGCCCGAAGACCTGAAACTCAGTGTGCATTCAGGTTCCGATAAATTTACCATTTACCCGGTTATGGCAGAGATCATCGCGAAATACGACAAAGGCATTCATGTAAAAACAGCCGGAACAACCTGGTTGGAAGAGGTGATTGGCTTGGCCATTTCGGGCGATGAGGGATTGGCAGCTGCAAAAGAAATTTATGCAAAGGCACTGGCCCGCAAGGATGAATTGTGTGCACCTTATGCCGATGTAATAGATATTGATGATAGCAAATTGCCGACGGTGGAGGAAGTGGAGAGCTGGACGGGAGAAAAATACGGTGATACTTTACGCCACATTCCCGGTCATCCGGATTACAACCCCAATTTCCGCCAGTTGATTCACGTGGGCTACAAAGTGGCAGCAGAAATGGGAGAGAGATATACCGATCTGCTCAAAAAACACAGCGAAGTAGTTGGAAGCTGCGTGGAGGAAAATATCTACGAAAGACATTTGAAAAGACTTTTCGATTTACAATAGTTATAATTTCGGACACCGGATGGCCGGTTTCCGACCAAAAAATATCCTATGAAACCATTTATGGATAAAGACTTTCTTTTGCAAAACGATGTGGCAAAAGAATTGTATCATAACCACGCGGCGAAAATGCCGGTTTTCGATTACCACTGTCACATCAACCCAAAGGAAATAGCCGAAGACAAGCAATTCAAAAATATAACCGAAATCTGGTTGGCGGGCGATCACTACAAATGGCGGGCTATGCGCACCAATGGAGTGGAAGAACGCTATTGTACAGGCGATGCCAGTGATTACGAAAAGTTTGAAAAATGGGCCGAAACGGTTCCTAATACCTTGCGGAATCCTTTGTACCACTGGACTCACCTGGAGTTAAGACGATTTTTCAATGAGGAACGTTTGCTGAGTCCAGACACCGCCAAAGAGATTTGGGAAGCATGCAATGCAAAATTGCAAACACCCGAATATTCGTGTCGGGGGATTATAAAAATGGCCAATGTACATACCATCTGTACCACCGATGATCCGGTGGATTCACTGGAATACCACCGGGCCATTAAAGCCGACGGCTTTGAAACGCAGGTTTTACCTGCCTGGCGCCCTGACAAGGCCATGGCCGTTGAGAATACAAAAGTTTACAACCAGTATCTCGATAAACTTGAGGAAGCAGCCGGTGAAAACATTCGTACTTTCTCTGATTTGATGGATGCATTAGATAACCGGCACCAGTTTTTTCACGACAATGGTTGCCGTTTAAGTGATCATGGAGTTGAAACGGTTTTGGCCGAAGACTATACCGAAGCGGAAATTGAAAAGATTTTTGGGAAAGTAAGAGCCGGAAACGATCTTACGAAAGAGGAGATACGTAAGTTTCAGTCAGCCATGTTGTATGAATTCGGAATCATGGATCATTCGCGTGGCTGGACACAACAGTTTCATATCGGGGCACTGCGCAACAACAATACCCGTCTTTTCAAACGTTTGGGAGCTGATGTGGGATTTGATTCGATCGGCGACCTTGAAATCGCCCGTCCTTTATCCCGCCTGCTCGATCGGTTGGACATGGAAAACAAACTCAGCCAAACGATTTTGTACAACCTGAATCCCAAAGACAACGAGATGATCGGGACCATGATCGGAAATTTTCAAGATGGCTCGGTACCCGGTAAAATGCAGTTTGGCTCGGGGTGGTGGTTCCTCGATCAGAAAGACGGTATGGAAAAACAGATGAATACACTTTCCAACCTTGGTTTGCTAAGTCGTTTTGTGGGAATGTTGACCGATTCCCGCAGCTTTTTGTCTTATACTCGTCACGAATATTTCCGCCGTACACTGTGTAATTTGCTTGGGAAAGACGTGGAGAACGGCGAGATTCCGTACGATATGGATTTGTTGGGGAAAATGGTGGAAAACATTTGCTTCAACAATGCGAAAGAATACTTTAAATTTTAGTGAAATAAGTATTTAGTAGAAGCAACTGAGTAGAATATTAGCGTGGATTGCTATCTTTGCAATCGATTGCATAAAAATATAAAAACTGAATCATGGCCAAAATGAACATTAAACCGAAATCAGAATGCACCTATGATTGCATTTCTCTTGGGGAAGTTATGCTAAGACTGGATCCGGGGGAAGGTCGCATACGTACCACCCGTCAATTCCAGGCTTGGGAAGGCGGTGGCGAATACAACGTATCGCGCGGCCTCAGAAGATGCTTTGGGAAGAAAACAGCTATTGTCACTGCATTGGCTGACAACGAGGTAGGTGCTTTAATTGAAGATTTTATGCTTCAGGGTGGACTGGATACCCAATTTGTAAAATGGGTGGATTACGATGGCTGTGGCCGTTCTGTTCGTAATGGATTGAATTTCACCGAAAGAGGTTTTGGGATCCGGGGAGCAAAAGGTGTTTCCGATCGTGGAAATACTGCGGCGTCTCAACTAAAACCGGGTGATATTGACTGGGAATACATTTTCGGAACGTTGGGAGTTCGCTGGATGCATACCGGTGGAATCTTCGCAGCGCTTTCCGAAACAGCAGCTGAAACGGTTATTGAAGCCGTAAAAATTGCCAAAAAGCACGGAACGATTGTTTCATACGACTTAAATTACCGCCCTTCGCTTTGGAAAGCCATTGGCGGAGAAGCCAAAGCACAGCAAGTAAACCGCGAAATTGCCAAATATGTGGATGTGATGATCGGTAACGAAGAAGATTTCACAGCCTGTTTGGGACTCGAAGTGGAAGGCAACGATGAAAACCTGAAAGAACTGGATTTATCGGGTTATAAAAGCATGATAAAAAATGCGATCGCCGAATTTCCAAATTTCAAGGTGATAGCCACCACATTACGTACCGTAAAATCAGCTACCGTAAACTCATGGGGTGCCATTTGCTATTCCGAAGGTGAGATTCACGAAGCTCAGCATCGCGAAGACTTGGAGATAATGGACCGTGTGGGTGGTGGCGATAGCTTTGCATCGGGTCTGATTTACGGTTTCCTTGAATTTAATGACGGAGCCAGGGCCGTTGAATACGGTGCGGCACACGGTGCATTGGCCATGACTACTCCGGGTGATACAACAATGGCTACTTTATCAGAAGTGGAAAAAATAATTGGTGGCGGAAGCGCACGTGTCGATCGCTAATATAGAATAGTATTCAGTCGCAGTTTACAGTAACTAGCATATCTTGCTTCAAACGAAAACTGAAAACTGCGGCTGTCAACTGAAAACTCAAAAAAATGGCAAGATTTTCAAGAATACAAGTCGCACTGACAATGAAAGAAACCGGGATGGTTCCGGTGTTCTATCATAAAGATGTGGAAGTTTGCAAACAAGTGGTAAAAGCCTGTTACGAAGGTGGAGTTCGTTTGTTCGAATTCACAAACCGGGGTGATTTTGCCACCCTTGTTTTTGCGGAACTTAACAAATGGGCTATCCAGGAGTGCCCGGAAATGATTATGGGTGTAGGTTCTATTGTGGATGAGGCAACTGCAGCCATGTACATTGCGCTGGGGACCAACTTTGTGGTAGCTCCATTGGTCGATGAGGGAACCGCAAAAGTATGTAACAAACGCAAAATTGCCTGGAGTCCAGGCTGCGGCTCGGTTACTGAAATTGGCCGTGCGCATGAACTCGGGGCTGAAGTAGTAAAAATCTTCCCCGGTTCGCAGGTAGGGGGACCGAGCTTTGTAAAAGCCGTTAAAGGGCCTATGCCATGGGCGAGCATCATGCCAACAGGCGGCGTTTCTCCCGACGAGGAAAACCTGAAACAGTGGTTTGATGCGGGAGTTACCTGCGTGGGAATGGGATCGCAGTTGTTCCCCAAAGAAGTGTTGGCCGAAGGAAATTATGCCTACATTACCGAAAAATGTGCAGAAGCGCTGCAAATCATTCAGCGTCTTAAATCATAGACAATACACTTTGATCGTAAAAAATCAGACTTAAACCAATAAAAATGAAACCTGTTAGAATAATTATTGCCTTACTTTCTTTGGGGATTGTTATGGGATGCAGTAATGCAAGCCATCACAAAGTGCTCAAACTGGCACATGGCCTCGATCCCACACACCCGGTGCACAAAGGAATGGAGTTTATGGCGCAGCGTTTGGCCGAAAAATCAAACGGACAGCTTACCATCGATATTTATCCCAGCGGACAGCTTGGTTCCGAACAGCAGTGTGTGGAATTGTTGCAGATTGGGAGCCTGGCTATCACCAAGGTTTCCGCAGCAGTAATGGAGAGCTTTACCCCAAAATTCAAAGTACTTGGATTGCCATATATTTTCAGATCAAAAGAACATTCCTTTAATGTTTTTGACGGAGAGATCGGAAAGGAATTGCTGCTGGGTACCGAAGAATACTGGATTCGCGGCTTATGTTTTTACGATGCAGGTTTCCGGAGTTTTTATACCATCGACAAACCGATTAAAACCCCGGATGATTTGAATGGATTGAAGATCAGGGTGATGAAAAGCCAAAGTGCCATGGAAATGGTAAAAGCGCTGGGAGGTTCTCCAACACCTATTTCGTGGGGTGAATTATATACCGCGCTGCAAAGTGGGGTGGTGGATGGAGCCGAAAATAACCCGCCCAGTTTGTATACTTCGCACCATTACGAGGTGTGTAAAGAATATTCGCTTGACGAACATACCTGTGTGCCCGATGTATTGATCATTAGTACCAAAGTATGGAACAGCCTTACCGAAGAGGAAAAGAAATGGATGCAGGAAGCGGCGGATGAATCGGTGCCGGTTGAACGGAAATACTGGGCCGAGTCGGTGGAAGAATCGCTGCGGGTTGTGCAGGAGGCCGGTGTAAAAATTCATTATCCTGATAAAAAGTTGTTTGCCGATAAAGTTCAGGGGCTTTTGAATAAATACAAGGAAGACAAAGTTTTGGGCGACCTGATCCGAAGAATTGAGGCTGTGGAAGACTAACCTTTAACCGTTCTAGACTATGAGACAAAAAATTGACAAGATTATAGAAATTGTTTTAGTGGCGCTGATGAGCATCCTGGTTATCGATGTTTTGTGGCAGGTGTTCAGTCGCTACGTTCTTTCGGCTCCCAGTTCGTTTACCGACGAGCTAGCCGGATTCCTTCTGATTTGGGTAGGCCTGCTCGGCTCTGCTTACGTGGCTGGTAAAAACGAACACCTGGCCATTGACTTACTGCTTCAGAAAATGAAGGGGATGAAAAAACGCAGGTTGCAAATCATCATCAACAGCATAGTAGGACTTTTTGCTCTTTTTGTGATGGTAGTTGGTGGAGTTTGGCTTGTTTACACCCGCTTTTACCTGGGAGTTAACTCCGCTGCACTGGCTTTGCCGCTTGGTTACGTTTACCTGGTGGTTCCTGTCAGTGGCCTGCTTATTATATACTATTCGATCGATAATTCACTTAACCTAAATATTGAAGACTAATGGAATTCCTAGGCGTAATTGTACTGGTAGTAAGTTTTATATTCTTATTGGTGATCGGTGTGCCAATAGCCTTTAGTATTGGTATTTCCGGTATTTTAACCATGTTGGTGACCATCATGCCTTTACCGGCGGCCACCACTTTTGCACAGCGAATGGCAACAGGGCTCGATAGTTTTGCCCTTTTGGCGATACCCTTTTTTATATTGGCCGGAAACATCATGAACAAGGGAGGAATAGCGATCCGGCTGATTGATTTTGCCCGTGTTCTGGTAGGACGCTGGCCTGCCGGTTTGGCTTTTGTAAACGTATTTGCCAATATGCTGTTTGGTGCCATTTCTGGTTCGGCAGCTGCCTCTGCTTCTGCCATCGGTAGTATTATGATGCCCGAGTTGAACAAAGAAGGCTACGACAAAAACTTCAGCGCAGCAGTAAACATCACTTCTGCTACCACGGGGCTTTCGATCCCGCCGAGTAATATACTGATCGTATATTCACTGGCCAGTGGCGGGGTTTCCATTACAGCCCTTTTCCTGGCGGGTTATGCGCCTGGTATTTTAACCGGGCTCGGAATTATGGGAATGGCGCTGGCCATGTTCTCTTACAAACATTTTGGGGTGAAGGGAATGGTTCGGAACGTTTCAAAATTCCTGGCGGTATTGGTTGGAATAGCCCTGGTTGCGGTGGGAATATACAAAGTGAAATCGCTGGTTTCTCCGGGAGCTGCAACGGCTATTTACGGCGGACTTGCTGCTGTTTTCCTCGCTGGTTTTGGATTTTATGCGAGCAAACACAAACAAGGAGCGAAGAATGCGTTAAAAACGTTTCTGAATGCTTTGCCCAGTTTAATGTTGCTGGTAATTGTGATCGGCGGTATTGTTGCCGGTTTCTTTACCGCTACCGAAGCCTCGGCTGTGGCAGTTCTTTACGCACTGATACTGGCCTTTGTGTACCGCGAATTGTCGTGGAAAGATTTGCCCGATGTAATTCTACGTTCGGTAAAAACCACCGCCTTTGTATTGTTGCTTGTTGCTACCTGTATCGGCCTTTCCTGGATCATGGCCTACGAAAATATTCCGCAAAATGTAAGTGAAGCGCTCCTGGCACTCAGCGACAACAAATTTGTGATTCTGCTGATCATCAACCTGATTCTGTTGTTTGTGGGCATATTTATGGATATGACTCCGGCGGTACTGATCTTCACTCCGATCTTTCTTCCGATTGTTACCAACCTGGGGCTCGACCCGATTCACTTCGGAATCATTATGGTGCTGAACTTAAGCGTTGGTTTGGGAACACCTCCTGTGGGCTCCCTGTTGTTTATCGGTTGTAGTGTCAGCGAAGTAAAAATTGAAACCGTGATCAAGCCCCTGTTACCCATGTTTGCGGTAATGATTGTTACTTTGTTGCTGGTTACTTATGTTCCCGAAATTTCACTTTGGTTGCCCAAAACATTGGGATTTTAAGAAAACATCTGTTGAGATACCAAGAATATTTAGCGATAGCTTCACCTTGTGTGGGGCTATCGTTTTTATGTTAACGATAAAAATCCTTGCGTTATCGAAAAAAGTGGCAGAAAGGTTTTTGGCTTTCTACCTTTGAGTCAAAATCAAAAACAAAAGTGTCATGAAGAAGAAAGTATATATTTTAACAGCGTTGATCGCTCTTTTCTTTTCGGGTTGTGTGGTGTTTTCGTTTTACCCGCTTTACACCGAAAAAGATCTTTTCCCAAACGATATTTTAACGGGCGAATGGTTTGAAAACGACGATCAGGTAGTGAAATTCAACGAGGGGGAAGATGTATGGAGTTTTGTACATCCGTACGTCGATAAGGAAATGACAGAAGTAGACAGTTGCAGCTACGTTTTAACATTGCATTCGGAAGAGAATGGAGAAGAAGTTTCATCCACTTTTCTTGTTCACATCGTTAAACTTGCCGGGCAGTATTTTCTCGATTTCTATTTAAAGGAATATCCCAATGATGGTGAATTCAGACTTTCTACTTTTCACGTTATTCCGGTTCATACCATTGCTAAATTAGAGGTGGAAAAAGATGTGTTGAAGATTCGCTGGTTTAACCCCGACTGGCTGTCAAAACTGATCCGAGAGAATAAAATCAGGATACATCATGAAGCAAACGACGAGTTTATTTTGCTCACCGCCAAACCACAGGAACTTCAGAAATTTGTAACAAAATATGTAAATTCGGAGGAGGCCTTTGAAGATGGACTGGAAGTGATTCTACATCGGAAAAACTAATATGTGGCAGAAACTAAAAATATATTTTAACCGGCTGATCAGGAACAGGTTTTTGCAACACCTGTTCTTCTGGTGTCTATCGTTTTTGGTTTTGATGAACGTGCTGAAAGTTTCAGCCGAGGTAAAAACAATCGACCTGATTTATGCGGCCATTTTTCATATTCCTATTGTAGCCGTGGTTTACATCAACCTGCGCCTGTTGTTCCCGTTCTTTCTCGAAAAAGGCAAGTACCTTTTGTATTCTTTGCTGATTTTATCGCTGATTGCCCTGGGCTCCGGTTTTTACCTGGTGCTTTTTAATAAATGGGTCGATTATTTTTTTGAAGGCTACTACTTTATTGCTTTTTACGGGTTTTGGGACATTTCGCTGTACTTTGCAGTTTACCTGGTAGCTACCAGTTTACTGCGGCTGGCGCGTGGCTGGTTCCGCCTGCAGGAAATAGAAACGGAACGTAACAAGGCCGAGTTGAAAGCACTTCGCTCGCAGATCAACCCACATTTTCTTTTTAATTCGTTGAACAGCATTTACAGCCTGTCCAGAAAAAACTCAAAAGAAGTTCCGGAGAAAATAGTTCAGCTAAGCGATTTGTTACGCCACATTATTTACGATTCGGACCGTGATTTTATCCCGCTGGAAAAAGAAATGGAGATGATCAGGAATTACATAACACTTCAAAACCTGCGAACCGATGAACAGCATAAAATTAACCTGCAGGTTGATGGCGAAGAGAAAGAGAAAATGATCGCCCCGATGATCATTCTTCCTTTTGTCGAGAACAGTTTTAAACACGGGCTAAAAGGAGGCTCCGACAATGCTTTTGTCAATATACTTTTAACCATTTCGGACCACAAACTGGATTTGGAGATTGCCAACAGTAAAGGGAAATCGGCTAACGATACGGATCTTCGTTACCAGGGAATCGGAATTGAAAACGTTCGGAAAAGGCTCGAAATGCTTTATCCGGGCAAGCATAAACTGAAGATTACGGAAACCGAACAAACTTTTACCGTAGATTTACAGATCGAAATCAACTGACGTATGATACTGAACTGCCTGATTATTGACGACGAGCCCTTATCGCGGGATGTGCTGACTGATTTTGCCGGCATGTGTCCGGAGCTGAATCTGCTGGGCACGTGCAACGATGCCCTCGAAGCCGGGCAGGTGCTTGCGAAGCAAAAAGTAGACCTGCTGTTTCTTGATATCAACATGCCCAAATTAAGCGGGATCAGTTTTGTAAAAAGCCTGAGAGAAAGTCCGTTGTTTATCCTGGTGACGGCTTATCCCGAATATGCGCTGGAAGGTTTTGAAATCGATGCTGTGGATTACCTTTTAAAGCCCGTTTCGTTTGAGCGTTTCCGAACAGCGGTTAACCGGGCGGCGGAAAGGTATTCTTCGAACTGGGAAAATACGCAGCCGGCACACATTATGCTTCGCGCCGATAAAAAGGACTACCGGATTGAATTGGAGCACATTCTTTACCTGGAAGCCCAAGGCGATTATGTGCGTTTTGTCACCGAAAAACAAAACCTCACTGTTCACGGCACGCTCAAGGAATTTATCGAGATGCTTTCGGCTGCCTGTTTTGAGCGTATTCACAAATCGTATGTTATTGCATTAAATAAAGTTGAATACCTCGAAGGAAACCTGGTAAAAGTAGGAGAATACAAACTGCCGGTAAGCCTTCATTTCAGAGAAAACCTGCTGGCAAAGTTGAAATTGTAATGACGCTTGTTTGCTTGCACTCAAAGCTTTTCTTCAGTATAAATCTTAATCACAATCAACCTGAACATTTCTTGTGCCCATTGGTTTTATTTGCTGAATATAAAACAAGGGCATTCGAAGGGGATCCCAATTTTAAGAAGACTAATACAATTTTGACGCTGATCGCTATAAAATGCAGGAGAGGGGATAACTCCTTTTTAAATTTCGTGACCTGTGTGGCAGTTTTTAGTTTTCTTTGCAAATTAGTCAGAGATATTCATGGAACAGAAGCAGACAGGAAAAAAAACGAAAGGTAGCGGCAGAATGGGAATGATCAAACTCCTGAAACCTTACAGGAAGATGATCCTTTTGCTGATTGGTTTTACGCTGATCGGGAACGCTGCCAACCTGGTAATTCCAAAAATCATTTCTTACGGCATCGATGCCTATTCAGCCGGAAATTATGTACTGAACACCATTTTGATTCAGTTTCTAATTGTGGTAGCTGTGATCTTTTTGTTTTCGGTGCTGCAAACCGTGGTACAAACTTACGCGTCTGAAAAAGTGGGTTTTGATCTTCGAAAGCAACTTTCCGACAAAATATCGAAACAGAGTTATGCTTTTGTACTAAAAGCCAACCCATCGAAACTGCTAACCAACCTCACTTCGGATATGGACGCCGTCAAAATGTTTGTTTCGAACGGTGTTTCATCCATTGTTTCCTCGCTTTTTATGATTGTGGGTACTTCTGTGTTTTTGCTGGTCATCAACTGGAAACTGGGTTTGCTGGTGCTTTTGCTGATTCCGTCGGTAGGTTTTAGTTTTTACTTCATTTTAAAGAAATTACGGGTGCAGTTTGTACGTAGCCGTGAGGTGGTCGACTGGCTCAACAAAGTAATCAACGAAAGCATCCTGGGGGCGGCCATTATTCGTGTGATCAATTCGCAGCAAACCGAATATCAGAAATTTCTGAAAGCCAGTGCCGAAGCCCGCGATGTGGGGATTTCGATTGTGACGCTTTTTGCAACACTGATTCCGTTGATCACCTTTTTTGCCAACCTGGCCACCCTGACGATCCTGGTTTTGGGAGGTCACCTGGTTATTTCAGGAAACCTTTCGCTGGGTGATTTTGCGGCGTTCAACAGTTATGTAACGCTTCTGGTGTTCCCCATCATTGTTATTGGTTTTATCAGCAACATGATGGCACAGGCTTCGGCTTCCTACGAACGGATTGAGTCGGTGTTGCTCGCCGAAGAGACCGCCGATACCGGAACCATCGAAAAAGTGCTTGACGGCGACATTGAGCTAAAAGATGTGTCTGTTTTTTACGACGATAAACCAGCCTTGAAAGAGGTTTCTTTCCGTGTAAAAGCGGGCTCGCGTACTGCCGTAATCGGGCCAACTGCTGCCGGGAAAACACAGCTTTTGTTCCTGTTAACCGGCCTGATAAAACCCAACGACGGGGAGATTTTATTTGATGGGACCGATGTAAATGAATACAACAAGGAGACCTTTCACAACCAGATAGGATTTGTATTTCAGGACAGCGTAATGTTTAATATGACCCTCAGGGAGAACATTGCATTTAGTGAAACAGTTACTGATGAGTCGCTGAGTAAAGCAATTGAAACGGCTGAGTTAAAGGACTTTATTGATACGCTGCCGGCCCGCCTGGATACCATGGTTTCGGAGCGGGGTACCAGTTTGTCGGGGGGGCAGAAACAGCGCATTATGCTGGCACGTGCATTGGCGCTTAATCCTAAAATTTTGTTGCTCGATGATTTTACCGCACGTGTTGATTCGCAAACCGAACAGCGAATCCTGAATAACGTTCAGCAGAATTACCCGGAGCTGACACTGATTTCGGTAACACAGAAAATAAGCCCGGTGCGCGATTTCGATCAGATTATTTTACTGATGGAAGGCGAGGTTGTGGCTTCCGGCAGGCACGAAACACTGCGGGCTACTTCGCCCGAGTATGTTCAGATTTACGAGTCGCAAAAAAGCACCAGCCATTATGAAGTAAGCCACGATGTAGAGGCTGGGTAATTAATATCCAATCAGTTATTGTACAAATGAATTACAATTTAAATACAGGAAACGAGGATAAGAAAAAGAAACGGCTGGGTTTTCAATCGGTCAAAAGCCTGGTGGGGCACATGGTGGAGGAGAAGAAAACGCTTCTGATCGCTTTTGTGGCCATGGTTATTACGGCAGTACTCAACCTGGTGGGCCCAATAATCATAGGTAATACGGTGGATAATTATATTCAGACCAGCTGGTTTCACGGGGTGCTTATCAACGGTGCCATTTTGCTGGGGGCTTATGTAATTGCCCTTTTTGCCGGTTATTTGCAAACGCGTTTAATGGGATCGGTGGGGCAGAGAATGTTGTTTACCCTGCGGAATTCAGTATTTCAGAAACTCCAGGAATTGCCCTACGACTTTTTCAACCAAAATAAAACCGGAGATCTGATATCTAGAATCAACAACGACACAGAAAAAATCAATCAGTTTTTTGCGCAGTCGCTGATGCAGTTTCTGCGGATTATTTTGATCATGATCGGATCGGCCATATTCCTGGTATCAATTCAGTGGGAACTGGGTGTGGCTGCACTTCTTCCGGCCTTGTTGATTTGGATATTCACCAAAATAACTTCGCCGTGGGTGAAGCGAAAAAATGCCGAGAGTTTAAAAACGGTGGGAAGTTTGAGCTCCGAAGTGCAGGAGAGCCTGAATAATTTCAAGGTGGTGGTAGCCTTTAATCGCCGCGATTATTTCAGAAAACGTTTTGGGCAGGTTAACCAGGAAAATTACAAGGCAGCGATAAAAGCAGGCATTGCCAACCACATGTTTTTGCCCGTGTATTCGTTGTTTTCCAATCTGGGTTTGCTGATTGTGCTCACGCTTGGAATATATTTTATCTCGATCGGTCAGTTTACGGTCGGGTTGCTGATTAGTTTTATTGCCTATGTAAACAGCTTTTACAATCCGCTGAGGCAAATGGCCTCGCTGTGGTCAACCTACCAAGTGGCGCTGGCAGCGTGGGAGCGTATTCGTAGAATCATCGAGTTGGAAAACAACATGCCCCAAACCGATTCGCAAGGTGTGGATGATTCGGCTACTTTGCTCTCGTTTCGCGATGTGTCGTTTGCCTATCCAAATGGGAACAACGTGCTACATCAAATCACCTTCAACTTGCAAAAGGGAAAAACCTATGCTTTTGTAGGACCAACCGGTGGCGGGAAAACAACCACTGCTTCACTGATTGCACGATTGTACGACCCAACCAAAGGGAGTGTGTTGCTCGATGCCCGGGACATCCGTTCATTCAGCTCCGAAGAACGGGTAAAACGCATCGGTTTTATACTTCAGGATCCGTTTCTGTTTAGCGGAACCATCCGGGAGAATATTTTATACGGAAACTACGAACTCAAAGAAATAAGTAATGAACGTTTAATGCAGATTTTCAAAGACACAGGGCTGGAAAGTTTGTTGCAACGTTTTGAAAACGGCCTGGATACAAAGGTGGATGTTTCGGGCGATGGAATCAGTTTGGGACAGAAACAACTGATTGCTTTTATGCGCGCGGTTCTTCGAAAACCTGATTTGCTGATTTTGGACGAGGCAACCGCCAACATTGATACGGTAACCGAACAATTGCTGGATGAGATCTTGCAGAAATTGCCGGAAACCACTACCAAAGTTATTATTGCACATCGTTTGAATACAATCGCCAACGCCGATGTTATTTATTTTGTAAATACCGGAAAAGTTACGCGTGCCGGATCGTTAAAGGAAGCGGTGGATATGTTGATGAAAGGGAAGATGGCCAGCTAGCAGGGCGAGAGGCTGTAGTTGGATTTAACGGTTCAACGAGTCGGGGAATAATTAATTTGGAAACCCCGGCTGGATGTCTATTTTTGTTGAAAAATTACAAATCGATGAACAAACTCTTTTCGACCTTATTAATTCTTCTGTTAACTGTAACTCATACCATTGCAAGCCCCAAAGACAACAAAAAATACTTCAAGGAGTCGTACATCAAAAAAACAATGAAAAAGGCGCTCGACTGGCAGCTAAAGCATCCGAAACACCAGTTGTACGACTGGACCAACGGCGCTTTTTATGCCGGTGTTTTTGCGGCTTATGAAACCACTCAATCGCCCAAAATATGGAAAGCCATGTACGAAATGGGGGAGGCCAACGAGTGGAAGCCGGGGCCGCGCCTTCATCATGCCGACGACCATGCGATTTGTCAGACATACATTGACATGTACCGTATTTCGGGCGAAAAGAAAATGATTGAACCTTTTCAGGAAACGTTTGAGAAGTTTATAAATACGCCGTACAAAGGCGAAGGAATGCATAAAATTACCTGGTGGTGGTGCGATGCGTTGTTTATGGCACCTCCCGCATTTGTAAAGATGGGTGTCACTTTTCAGGACGACAAGTATTTTGAATGGAACGACAAATTGTGGAAAGAGTGCTACGATTTGCTGTGGGACAAGGAACACCACCTGTATGCCCGCGACATGTCGTATAAATGGAACGAACCCGGCATTGAAGCCAAAAAGGAAGCCAACGGAAAGAAGATTTTCTGGTCGCGTGGCAATGGCTGGGTAATGGGAGGCTTGGTGCGCGTTCTTTCTGAACTTCCGGCCGACTATCCCAACCGCGACTTTTATGTGACAAACTTCCGGGAAATGGCCGAAAGTATATTGGCTTTGCAACAGGAAGACGGGCTGTGGCGGGCAAGTTTGCTCGATCCTGCTTCGTACCCGGGAGGAGAAGCCAGCGGTTCAGGCTTTTACACTTATGCACTGGCTTGGGGAATCAACAACGGCTTACTCGATCGTGAAAAGTATTTACCGGCAGTTGAAAAAGCCTGGATCGGTTTAAACAGCCTGATTCAGCCCGACGGACACGTTGGCTGGTGTCAGCCTATCGGAGCTGACCCTAAAAAGAACTTCAAGGCCGAAAGCTGGGAAGTATACGGCACCGGTGCATTTTTGCTGGCAGGCAGCGAAGTCATTAAATTAGACCGATAAGTAATAGAATATCACAATACGAAAGAGGGGATCCAAAAGTAAATTTCACGCGAAGTTTTAGTGCAAAGTAAGCCAAGATAGAAAGCAGCAATCAGGAGGTTGCAACTTTTGTATGTTTTACGCCTTTGCGAGAACTTGATTTTTGGATTCCTTCTCTTATTTTGTAGTTTTCCAAATAGAATTTCTTTGGTAAAAAGTCCAAATGATTTCGTCCATTTTTCCCAGGTATTCATTTTAATGTTAAAACTTGTTTTTTCCTTCTTACTTATTCAGCTGAATGCGTTTACTTTGGCACCAGAATTGTGTTCAGGATCAGGAAATGAAGAAATTAGTACAACTTATGCTGCTCGCTGCCATTGTAGCTGTAACAGCATGTTCGCCAGCAGAAACAGCCGATAAGGGTTTAAGAACCATTGTTTTAAAAGAATCGAAAGACATACTTCCGATCTCCAGTTTTGTGGAGAAGGTTGATTATGTTGAATTGAAAGTGATGGAAGCTGGTATCGACATCGGTGAGATGGAAGAGGTGAAGGAGATTGGAGGCGATTTTTTGATTAAGCGCCGAATGGCCGGGAAAAGCAGTATCATGCGTTTCTCAAAAAATGGTGATTTTATTATTGAACTGGCTGGCGGCGTTAACTCGAAGATTAAAGAACCACTTGACATCGTTGGTTACGGAAAAGGCTATGCGATTCTTGCTTCCAATGGAATTCACGAAGTAGGGAAGGACGGGAAATACCTGAAGCAACTGGACCGCTCAAACATCGAGGGAACCTCTTTTTTTGTGAACAATGGTCGGTTTGTGGTAGTGAATGAAACAGACCCCGTACATGTAGTAAGCATCTACCCATCGAAAAGTAAAGCGAGGATAGCTCGTGTTACAAACGACCGGTTACGCCGGATGCTGTATTCCAATGTTGTTTCGGTGGCAAAAGACCAGGAGCATATCTTCACAACAATAAACGACACTGTTTTCACATATACTAATTCTGAATTGATTCCGGCTTATGTATTTCAGGGCGACGCATTGCCAACATTTGCTCAAACGTGGGAAAAGATTGATACCTTGAAGGATACAGATGCACTGCGTTACATGCACGATACCGAGCACGTGGAAGTAAAGAATTACCAGGAAAGCCGAAATTTTATTTACCTCGACTACTGGGTGGGATCGGCGGCAACCACTGCTATCGTTAATAAAAATACCTGGGAAACACGCTATTTCTCGCATGGCGTGAACGACGTTGACGGAGGAATGTGGGATAAAGTGGAGTTCCTAACCGAAAAGGACGAGCTTCTGATTCCGATCAGTTCCTATAAAATTGGGGGGCATAAAATTTCGAACAAAAAAGTAAAAGGCTTCGACGAGCTTCAGAAACGAATTGCCGACAGTGAAAATCCTGTTTTGTTGCGTTGTAAGCTACGCGGTTTATAGGTTTTAGATAGGGCATTCTTTTTACAGAATGTCTTCTTTTTTTACTAATACAAATTTGTTGTTGTCCAATTCGGAATAGCCCTGGTCGTACACAAAATAGTAAATACGTCCGCTGCGTGTAGTATACAAATGAGTATGGTAATCAAAGTCAAAACCATGTTTCTCGAGTGTGCTGCGGAAAGCAGTGGTTTTATCCTCCGGATTCAGCTCCCGTAAAATGGCGTGGTTCTTTTTTAACAAGCGGTTTATTTTGCGCATGTAATTCGACGATTTGCCCAGTTTATTGTTGTTGTAGGCATTTCTGCACAGGTCGTTGCAAAATTTTTGATCGGCTCTTCCTCTTAAGGGCTCGCCACATTCCATGCATTTTCTTGCTTCCATAACCGTGTTGTTCAGGTTAAATGATTTCAAACTTCTGCGGGTCAAAGGCATCGTTTCTTTCAAATGAATGAATCATTTTGGGTTTTGAGCTTATTGACTGGCAGAAAACACCCGATTAATTTAAGCATTGTTTTTGAAACTACCTGATTTCAGAACATAAAAGGTATTGGTATAGCAGGAATAAAGGGAAAGAAACAAACACTTTAAAGCCAGGAAGTTCGTCTGGGAAAGATGATTGTAAAACAGGTGTCAAGCCTTGCTGGAGATAAGCTTGACAACCTGTGTTTTAATAATTCGAAAGAATTTATTAGCTTATTTTTGCTCGGAATTTATCTGCCAGATAGCCCCGTTTCTGGTCGTATATTTCTTTAAATTCCCATTGGCTGTCTGCTCATCCAACATTTTTTCGCTTTGGTTTCTGGGTGTATCTGTTAGTTCTGAAAATTCCCTAGCGGTTAAGGTCTGGTATTCAGAAAACACAAAATCGAGGTTTTTTTCGTAATTCGCTTTTTGTGCCGCCGGATGAAGTTTTAGCACCGCAGCTTCAAAAAAGGAATAAGGCCTTGATCCATAAACGGTTTCTGTTCTTCCGTTGGCATCGGTAAAAAACATCGTTGGGAAACCTCTGACCCCCAATTCCCGGCCTTTTTTCAAATCGTCATCGAATAACTCGCGGGCTCTTCCGTTGTAATCTGCTTTGAATTGCTCAATGTTTAAACCGGTATTCCTGGCAGCCGTTTCCAGGTGTTCCCATTTGGAAATGTTCTTTTTTTGCAGGAAGACCATTTCACGTATTTCACGCAAAAATGCCAGGGCTTTTTCTTGGTCTTGTAATTGCGCGGCTTTAAAAGCAATGGACGGAGGATAAGAAGACGACAACGGGTCTTCGAGCCATAGGTCGCCGTCAATGGGCATATCGTAGTAAATGCTTACTTCGTCCCAGTGAGAAGCCACGTCGGAAGGCTTGCTGATACCGCCGCTGTTGTAACTCCAGTCGGGCAACAAACCACCCATCCGGTATTCGATTTCGAGGCTGTTCCCGTATTCCAGTTTTAATTTTCGCAGCTGCGGTTCAATTCCCCAGCACGAAGAACAAATCGGATCGGTATAGTAAATAACTTTTACCGGTTTGTCTTTTGATTGAATGTTGCTGGTGCCGGCGGAGTCTTGAGAATTTGCGGGTATTTCACATACTCCGCTTTCTGGGTTGCAGAGCAAAGGATTGCTTTGTTCGTTCATATTATTTCTATTTTGAGATTGGCAGCTTGTAGCGCCCAATGTTAAGAATGTTATTAATACCAGATGAGTCAACTTCATTAGATGGCTGTATTGTGCAATTTTTAACTTTGCGCAAAGTTTGGAATAGTTTAAGTGTTGTGCAATAAGTCAGATTTTTATGACCATCAGAAAGAATACAGAAGATAGCGAAACGTGTCCGGCACAGGCAATGTTGAAGTTGTTGGCAGGGAAATGGAAACCAGAGATCTTTCGGCTGGCAACAGATGGACCGTTGCGTTTTAGCAGCTTACTTCGCGAGATTGAAGGAATAAATAAACAGACACTTTCCGTTGCTTTACGGGAACTGGAAGAAGCCGGGTTGCTGGAAAAAGTTGTGGTTAGGGAAAAACCTCTGCACATTGAATATTACCTCTCCGAAAGTGGAAAGTCGCTTGTTCCTGTATTCCGGCAGCTGGAAAAGCTGGCTTAGTATTGTTTTTCCAACAGTCCGATTAAAATGCTAACGTAATAGTTTCGCGGGTCTCCGGGGTAATAATACCGGGGCGACGCACCGTTAAACGAAGGGGCATTAACCGCCAGCATCGAGGCATAATGCACGTCAAAAACATTCTGAATTCCACCTTTGATTCCCAGTTTCAATCGGCCCGTTTTTCCCTGGTATTTGAGTTCGATCCCGGTAATGCCAAAGGCTTTTGAAAAAGCGGAATTGGCATCGTTTACGGGCATTTTCCCGGTGTACTGGTGCCAGGCATTGAACGAAATATTTTTCATTGGGTTTAGTTGAGCCGAAAACGATAGCAGTTGCCGGGCGGTTCCGGGGAGCAGTTTCCCGCTGTAGTCTTTATTCAGGTCCACAAAATCGGTAAAATGATAATCGGCCAGTGTGGCACTTCCCTGAAGGATCAGCAGGTTTTTTCCGTGAAATGTTATGGCGTTCCAGGTAATTTCGGCTTCCACACCGGGATGAACCGATTGCCCCGCATTAACTCCAATGTAAGCGTCCTCTCCGGTGCGACGGGCCACCAGCAGGTTGTTGATGTAAATGCGGTAGTAACTGGCCGAAAGCCGTAACCTGTTTTTAAACTGTGAACGAAAACCAATTTCAAAATTCCAGCCGGTCTCGGGTTTTATATCCGGATTTACTTCGCCTTCGGGCAATAACGTTTCCTGAAACGATGGGGTAGAAAAGCCATGACTGACATTTCCAAAAACCGAAAGCTCGTCTTTTAACAACACGTTGATGCCCAGACGCGGCGATAAAACTGGTTTGTAGTTCTGTTTTCCCGACTGGTCGCCGTTATCCGTATAACGATCGGTGTAGTTAAAACGGGTAAGGTTTCCGTTGATTCCGGTAGAAATAAACACCCGGTCGTAGATGTTTGATTCGAGTTGAACAAACAGGTTTTCGTATTGCCGTTTTTCGTTGTTATCGGAAAGCAGGCTGTGGGTATCGTTGTTATGTGTACTCCAGTTAAAACTTTCGCGAAACATTTCAATTCCGGTGGTAAGAACAAACCGGGCATTGGGAACAGCCACTACTTTTTGCATTTCGGCCCGCCAACCCAGGTAATCCGACGATTCTTCGAGTTTGTTAAAGGGTCTTAGCTCATCGAGGTTGCGGAAGCTACCAAAAGCAGCTACCGAAATTTTGCCGTCGCGCATGGTAAAGCGGTTTAATGAAACGCCAAACTGAGCCTTTGTGTATTTCTCGTATCCGGCTACTGCCAGCCAGTTGGCTGCGGCACTTTTGGGGGCTGTATTGAATGTTTCCAGATCGAGCGAACTTGGGATATGCCCTTTCATTTTTGTGACCCGGATCAGCGCCTGTAAGTGTGTTTTTTCAGAGAATTTGTACACTGAATTCAGAAACAAACTTCCGCGGTCGGTTTCGTTATTATCGCGGTAACCGTTGCTGTTTAGCAGCGAGCCAAGAGCAAAAATATTCAGCTTTCCATCATTTATTCCGGCCGACAAGGTATTTTTTGAGGTACCAAAAGAAGCGGTTGTGTTGTTGTATTGGACAAAATCTTTGACGACATTTTTGGGATGAAACAAAATAACCCCGGCCAATCCTGCGCCATACAAACTCGACGAGGGGCCTTTGATGATTTCCACTCGCTGAATGGACAGGTTCTCGAGGTCTTCGAGGGTCGTTTCGCCGTCTCCGGCCGTAAGCGGAATATCACCAAAGTAGGCTTTAATCTTATTGGTTCCGTAAGGCGTTCTCGATCCAATTCCCCGAATGGTTAAGCGGTTGGTATTGAGTGTTCCGTGGTGCATCAGAATTCCCGGAATGCGGTTTAAGGCATCAACCGGGGTGAGCGCATTCCCGGTTTCCAACTGTGTACTCAGAATCAGGTTGACCGGTGCCGGTGTATTAAAAACATTGTAGGGAGAACGAAAAGCCGTTATGGTGATCTCCTCAATTTCGTCGTTCATAATCGTGGTGTCCTGTTCGGAGGGCGAACTCTGTCCAAGAGATGTTAGAGGTAAGAAACATGCGATACCGAAGCATAAAGAAGCCAGGATATGCAAAATCGAATTCATGGGCTTTTAGGTTATTGGTTCCTTGATCAAAATTACAAAAAAAGGTTTATACTCTCAGGTATTTGACAAGCTGGAATAGTTTTATGCCCTAATTATCTCAGCATATTTTCTTTTACTCTGAATGCTACTATTCTTCTGATCAAATCGGTTGGGAGAGGTTCTTCGATCGGAAACTGAACCGAACCTTTGCCCTGTTTGTAAACCGAAAGTTCGCTGGCAAACTCTTGATGACCGCTTGGTGTGGCATAAAACCCGATGTGCCTGGCGTAAGCTGCAAAATAAACCAGCGGCTTTTTGTTGAGTTTGTACGCGGGCATCCCGTAGGCGATGCTTTCGACAGCTTCCGGAGCGGCTTCCCGAATGCAGTTTCGCATTTGGCTTAACAAAACCTGAACATTTTCAGGAAATCCGGCGATGTATTTGTCTACTTCATTCATGGGGGTAAATTAACAACAGTCTTTCTAAAAACAATAATAAATAGGTAGGAACTTCAAAGAGAAATTGCTTCTTTTTTGCAGCTTCTTGCTTTTAATGAATTCGTTGGAATGTGTCAGGGATTCTATTGCTTCAGAAAAAATGCCACTTCCGTCGGCTGACAGAAATGGCATTTCCTTATCGCTCAAAGCTCGAAGCTTGTAGCTTGCGGCTCAATTACATACTCTTGATTTCGCTTACCAGTTTGGTCATGGTACCTTTGGCGTCGCCAAACAGCATGCGGGTTTTGTCGTTAAAGAACAGGAAGTTCTCGATACCGGCATACCCTTTACCCATACCACGTTTCATGATAATGATGTTTTTTGCCAGGTGCGCATCGATGATCGGCATACCGTAGATCGGGCTGCCCGGGTCGTCGTATGCTGCGGGGTTCACCACGTCGTTGGCACCCACCACAATGGCAACGTCCACGTTCGGCATATCGGGGTTAATGTCGTCCATTTCCACCAACTGTTCGTAGGGTACATCGGCTTCGGCCAGCAATACGTTCATGTGGCCGGGCATACGGCCTGCGACCGGGTGAATGGCGTATTTTACTTCAACTCCCTTGCTTCCCAGCAGACTGTCGAGTTCGTGTGCAATGTGCTGCGCCTGGGCTACGGCCAAGCCGTATCCGGGAATAATTACCACTTTTTGCGAGTAGCTCAGCAAAACAGCTGCGTCGGTCAAGGTAATTTCCTTGATACTGCCCTGTACATCGGCATGGCTGGCTCCACCGCCTCCAAACGATCCGATGATCACATTGATCAGCGAACGGTTCATGGCCTTACACATCTGAAGTGTCAGAATTGTTCCAGCAGCGCCTACCAAAATACCGCCCAGGATCATGGCTTCGTTCTGGTAAATAAAACCGGCCATGGCAGCTGCGATACCCGTTAACGAGTTCAGCAACGAAATAACCACCGGCATATCGGCTCCGCCAATGGGCATTACAAAGCTTACACCGTAAACCAAACTAATAACCAGCAATCCGAAAACCAGGTAAGTACGGGTTTGTGCATCAAAGCCTCCGAACAATACCAGCACGATCACAGCAACAATCACTGCCATGAACATCAGGTTCACATAGGTCATGAATTTGGCAAAAATGTCGCCTACTTTGCCGTCGAGCTTTCCGTAGGCAATCATACTTCCACTGAAAGCGATACTACCCACTACCAGTCCCAGGAGGCCAACCAGCACTGCCTGGTCGGGGTTTTTGGTGTATTCGATCAGTGCCACAGCAGCAGAGGCAGCACCTCCGGTGGCGTTAAAGAAAGATACCATTTGCGGCATGGCGGTCATTTTCACCTTGCGTGCCATAATGGACCCCACCACTGTTCCGGCGGCAATAATCAGCAGAATGGCAATAACGTTCCCCATCCCGATTCCTTCGCCGGCGCCGTTGCGGTTTAATATTAAGGTGGTAATCATCGGAAGAATCATACCCGAAGCGGCCCAGAAGTTTCCTTTACGGGCGGTTTCGGGGTGGCTCTGAAGCTTCAGCCCGATTACAAACATAATGGCAGAAAGAAGATAACTGTATTCCAGGACAACTTGTCCGGGCATTAATGTATTTAGTATAATCATAGCATTCATCGTTATTTTTTCTTCTTTTTAAACATTTCGAGCATTCGGTCGGTAACTACAAAACCTCCGGCCACATTCAGTGTAGCCATAAAAAGCGCCAGCGAACCCAGCACCCATTCAAAGGTGGTGGAAGCATGTCCTACCAGGATAATGCCCCCGATAATAATAACCCCGCTGATGGCATTGGCTCCCGACATCAGGGGCGTGTGCAATACCGACGGTACATTTGAAATAACCTCGAAGCCCAGAAATACCGATAAAACAATAATGAATATCGCATCTTTATTCGCGGTTAAAAAAGTTAATACGTTTTCCATATCTGGTTCTTTTATTTGGTTTCGATGACTGATTTAACGCGTTCGTTGTAAAGTTCTTTTGCATGCGTAATACAGGTGCCCTTTACAATATCGTCTTCAAAATTCAGGTTCAGGGCGCCTTCTTCCGCAATGATCAGTTTCATGAAGTTCAACACGTTCTTTCCAAACATGCGGCTGGCATCAATCGGTTTTTTAGCCGGATAGTTCGACTGCCCGATAATGCTAACTCCGTTGTAAACCACTGTTTCGTTGTCTTTGGTGAGTTCGCAGTTTCCGCCTGTGGAGGCTGCCAGGTCGATAATCACCGAACCCGCCTTCATATTGTCAACGGCTTCTTTGGGAACCAGCAAAGGAGCTTTTCTGCCCGGTATCTGCGCGGTACAGATCACCACATTGGCTTTTGCAGCGTGGTCGTTAATCGCCTGTTGTTGTTTTTTCTTGAATTCTTCGGTCTGCTCTACTGCATAACCTCCGGCAGCTTTGTCTTCGGTAGCGCCTTCCACTTCCACAAACTTACCGCCCAAACTCATTACTTCTTCCTTCACTGCCGAGCGAACGTCGAACACCTGAACCTGCGCGCCCAGTTTTCGCGAGGTGGCAATGGCCTGCAATCCTGCAACTCCGGCACCCAGTATCAGCACATTGGCCGGACGAATGGTACCGGCGGCTGTCATAAACATAGGGAAGAAGGTGGGAAGGTTGGCCGCGGCTTCCAGCACTGCCTGGTAGCCTGAAACGGTTGCCATCGACGACAGAATGTCCATCGCCTGTGCACGGGTGGTACGCGGGATCATGTCGAGGCTGAAGGTAGTTAGCCCCTTGTCGAGGAATGTTTTTACCAACTCGGTTTCCCACAGCGGGTTAAAAGCACTGATCCATACCTGCGTGTCCTTGATCTTGTCGACATCGCCTTCAGCCGTTGGCTGAATTTGCAGCAAAACATCTGCTTTGCCAAAAACATCTGCTCTCGAAACTGCTTTGGCACCCACTGCTTCGTAATCGGCGTCGGTGGCACACGCATGTTCCCCTGCACCTTTTTCTACCAAAACTTCTACTTTCAGATCTGTAAAGCTTTTTACGGTTTCAGGCAACAACGCAACACGTGTTTCAGTTCCATACTCTTTTAATAAGCCAAGAATCATAAACTGTAATTTAGATTTTGTTGAAAGGGTAAAACTAACAAATAAAGTAAAGCGCATCTACTAACGAAAAATGAAATTAATTATGATTTAAAATGATTTTTGTTAGCATGGTGTCATTTTGAAACGAATCTGCCCAAATTTTGCTGTTATCTGCGCAGAATGTGAATTCCCGGTTGGTTTTTGTTACTGGGAATATTTGGTTGGCAGAATTGCTGTAAAATAAAGTAAAATTTTACTGCGACAAATATTTCAGCGAATCCATCAGGTTACTGATTTCGGCAAAAGGTTTATTGTTATGATTTTGATAAATTTTGTGGTGGAAACTATCGATTTCTTCGAGGAGAGGGGTCATTTTTTTCCATCGGTTATTGATGGCTAAAAAGAACATTTCATTTTCTTCGAGTATTCTTTTCGAGGTTTGCCCCAGCACTTCTTTTCCTCTTTCGGTAATGGCCAGTAACTTAACTCGTTTGTCTTCGGTGCTTTGCACTTCTTTTATAAATTCCTTCTTAATCAGGCGGTGAATGGTATCCATCCCGGTGGTATATTCCAACAGGTGGATATTAATGAGGTCAGTCTTTTTCACCAGGTCAGAACTTTCAACGGTTTGCAGAAACAGAAACTCGAGCCGGGTATTGATATCGAGGTCCTGCAAGGCTTTCCGAACGTAAAATTCGTGGTAGCGGGCAATGCGCGCCACGTATTCCAGGAACCGGGTTTCCTGCCTAAAGTTTTTGATAGCCAGTGGACTGTCAGTAGCTTCCGTGTTTTTCCGTTGCGAAGGGTAGGAGATGCTTTCTTTTGTTTCGGCACTGTACTTACCAACTAACCAGTAGGCAAAATCCAAAATGTCAGCGGGTTGTTCAAGCTGTTCATACTCTTCCAGTAAGTCAATTGTTTGCCTTAGCAAGCTATAATTCATCGGTATTGTACTTTTTATATGGAAAGTAATAAAATTAATTTATATATTTACATCGGATACGATATAAAAATATCGGATGCGATTTATAGATGAGAGAAAAAGTAAATATACAAGTGCTGGTTTCAGGCGATCGTCCACTGTCAGTGGAGGGTTACAGGATCTTCTTTCCTGTAGCTGCCGGAAACGTGACAAGCCTTGGTATTTGCCATTCAGCTAGCCGTTTTTCGCGCTAGGATTATCCCGTTTTATTTTTTTAGTTAAAATTTAATCTATTAGATGATGGAAGATATTATAAAAGTTACAAAATTGGATTATGTGAGGTTGAACGGCATTATCAGTTCAATTAAACAGTTTAATAAAGAAGCTTCAAAAGAAGTTAGCTTTCTGGAGACTGAGCTTACAAGGGCCAAAAAGATCGATTCAAAAAAAATCGGGGCCGAATTTGTTACGATGAATACGCAGGTGGAAATTGTGGATATGGACACCAACAAATCAATGACCATTCGCCTGGTATATCCCAAAGATGCCGATTTTAAGAAAGGTAACATTTCTATTTTATCGCCCCTCGGAAGTGCCTTGCTGGGGTATAAAACCGGCAGTGTAATATCGTTTAAAGTTCCCGGCGGGCTTAAAAAGATGAAGATCTGCAACATCGTGTTTCAACCCGAGGCAAACGGCGATTATACTACCTGAACTTCAGAAAGTAACAGGGGCCGTAAAGTGCTGTACGAATTATAATTTGAAATACCTGCTTCCGGATAACATAATTTAAACCATGAAGTCAATGACACAGGAGAATGAGATCATCTCGGTTTTGGATTTTGAGAGAATTATGCGGAGCATTGTAACCGCAGAGAAGGAGTACGCCGATCAGATTGTAAATCTGAAACAGCTTAAAAAAAGGGTATTGGCTGCACAAAAGGTACAGGTTGACGAAATTCCGCCTGATATTATTACCATGGGGTCGGTGATTGAAATAAAAACCGACGACGATAATTTTACTTTTAAACTTGAGTTGGTTTATCCCGAATTCGAAAATGTTAGAGAAAATAAGATCTCGGTGTTTTCAAACCTGGGCTCGGCCATCTTTCTTCGTAAAAGCAACGATGTAATTACCTACCAGGCATGGGGGAAAGAGCATCGCATAAAAGTATTAAGTATTCATTATCAGCCAGAAGCTGTTGGTGATTTTAATATATAAACCTGTTTCTTATCCTAGAGAAACTTCGTTTAGCGATTTTTTAATTCATTCCGTTTTTTTAGTTCAATGCAGGTAACTGCATTTGGCAGGAAGGTTAGTTGGCAGTTTACTGTCAACTAATCCTTCTTGCTTTTTAGTTTTTTTTCCGCGGTGCAAATACCGGGGAGAAGTTGTTTGAACGAGTTGCTGGCTGTTGTCAGTCAGTGCTTTATAATACAGTATAAAATTCAATGTTAGTAGTAATCTAAAATTAAATGCTATGGCAAAGAAAAGAGACGGGCAGAAAGAAGCCCAAAAGAGTATCAAGGAAAAACGACAAGAGAAGAAAGAAAAGAAGCAGGAAGAAAAAGTAAAAGTGAGAAAGAACAAAAGATAGACTTCTTGAAGTTTTTGAGATTTTATATTTAACGTTAGTTTTTTTGAGCGGGGGTGTATACTTCCGCTTTTTTTGTTTGAGAGCTTCTCTAAAATCAACAACAAAATAGAGTTCTGAATATTCAAATTCATCTTGATTGTTCCTCCGATACAATGGTTTCTTTCTGCACTTCTTTTTATGATTCGCATTTAATGCAGGACAATATTATTTCGTCCGGGATTACAGACCATCACGAAACAACTTTCTTCGCCGGACGAAACATGGATGCTTATTTACCCGGTGCAAAGCGCCGGGTTATTGATATTCGACACCTTCAGTGTCGATTTGATCACCCTGGAAGGGTGAAACAATAATAACCGCGGGTAAACGATCCGTCAGTTGACAGACGGAGAGTGCAACCCGGGGGAGTGATCCGAGCTGGCAACAGGCGCAATCTCTTGGTATTTCAGCGATTTGAAGTTCCGTGCGCCGCACAGCTATCGTCCATTCGAAATAATTACCAAAGAATACCCGTATCGGAGAGCTATCTCCGGAGAGTGAGGAGTGGGAGGGTTAAGTTCGAAATCAATAGTACTTATATTTCTGTTGGTGACTGACCTGAATCCTGATTTTCGTTTAAAAACAGCTGCCCGAAAGGCAGGCAAGCCCGCCCGAAATGCCATGGCTAAGTACCACTAATTTATATCTTTGTCTGAAATTGTTGAAAATCATTTTTTAGGAGCGTGATTTTGACTCCATTTACGAATTAATTACAAATACTTCTTATGTTGTGTAAAAACTGGACGGCAGTATTGCTGGGATTTCTTTTGGCCTTTCAGGTTTCGGCCAAAGAGGGAATGTGGGTTCCCATTTTTTTGGAAAAGTACAACCTGGCTGAAATGCAGGAAATGGGTTTTAAATTGACTGCGCAGGATATCTACGATGTAAACCATGCAAGCATGAAAGACGCCGTGGTTATTTTTGGCGGTGGCTGTACCGGTGAACTTATTTCCGACGAAGGCCTGTTAATTACCAACCACCACTGTGGCTACGGTGCCATTCAGGCACACAGTTCGGTTGAGCACGATTACCTCACCAACGGTTTCTGGGCCATGAACAAAAGCGAGGAACTCCCAAACCAGCGGCTTACTGTCAGCTTTTTGGAATACATGGAAGATGTAAGCGACAAGGTGATGGAAGGAACCGAGGGACTCGATGAAAACGCTCTTCGTGATAAGATCCGTTCCAACACGCAAACTATTCTGAAAAATGCAGAGCAGGAAGGGAAATTCTCCGCATCGGTAAAACCGCTTTTTTATGGCAACCAGTACTTTTTGTATGTGTACAAAGTTTTCCGCGATGTGCGTTTGGTAGGCGCTCCGCCGTCGGCCATCGGAAAATTTGGAGGCGATACCGATAACTGGATGTGGCCCCGTCATACCGGCGACTTTTCGCTGTTCAGGGTGTACGCCGGCAAAGACAACGAACCGGCAGATTATTCGCCCGACAATGTTCCGTACAAACCCAAAAAGTTCTTCCCCGTTTCGATGAAAGGTGTTCAGCAGGGCGATTTTACTATGGTATTTGGTAACCCGGGAACCACCATGGAATACTGGCCGCACCAGGCGGTGGATATTACCATGAATCAGCGGGACCCCGATCGCATCATGCTGCGCGATAAAAAACTGGAGATCATCGGTGCCGATATGGAATCTGATCCGGCCATACGCATTCAGTATGCAGCCAAGTACCAGAGCATAAGCAATGCCTGGAAAAAGTGGCAGGGCGAGATAAAAGGCCTCGAACGTTTGGATGCAGTGAATAAAAAACTGGCTTACGAACAGGACTTTAAAAACTGGGCCGTACAAAACGGAACCTGGGAAAGTACCTACAAACCTGTTTTTGACGAGTTTGAAAAGCAATACGAGGTGTATGCCAAATATGTAAAAGCGAGTGATTACTATTCGGAGGTTGTGCTTCGGGGAGTGGAGGTTTTCCGGCATGCACAGGCGGTAAGTTCCATCATTAATTTTTTCGAAGGGAAGCAGGAGGAAGTGGCAAAAGTAAGGCGTGCAGCTGCGGTGGCCGGTTTGGAAGGTTTCTACAAAAACTTCAACCAGCCGACCGATGAAAAGCTTTTTGCTGAATTGATGCCCCTGCTGGCAGAGGGCTTGTCGGATGAGTTTGTTCCGGCTGAACTAAAGGAAATGGTGCAGAAATACAGTGGCCGTGAACTGGTCGAAAAAGTGTATCGTAAATCGGTTTTGTCCAACCGCGAAAAACTGGAAAAGTTGCTGCGGGATGGTTCCGACAAACAATTGCTGAAGCTGCGTAAAGATCCGCTTGTGAATCTGTACAAACAAATCGATTACATCAACGAAACCGCTGTTAGCCCCAAAGTAAGAGAAGCCAGTGCAGCCATTGATGCAGCCATGAAAATTTACATGGCCGGTTTAATGGAGAAGAACGTAGGAAAAGCATTTTACCCGGATGCGAACCTCACGTTACGCGTTGCATACGGAAAAGTGGAAGGTTACGAGCCTGTGGATGGGGTGGAATACAAGTATTACACCACCTTAACCGGCATCATGGAAAAAGACAATCCGGAGATTTACGACTACGATGTGCCGGATCGTCTGAGGGAATTGTACGAAAGCAAAGATTTTGGCGCTTACGAAGTGGACGGAACGGTTCCGGTATGTTTTACCGCTTCCAATCACACAACCGGCGGAAACTCGGGAAGCCCCGTGGTAAATGCCAACGGCGAACTGATTGGCGTGAACTTCGACCGTTGCTGGGAAGGAACCATGAGTGATATTATGTACGACCCAAAAGTGTGCCGCAACATTTCGCTCGATATTCGTTATGTTCTGTTTATTGTCGACAAGTTTGCCGGTGCCGGTTATTTGCTCGACGAAATGGATATTGTGAAATAAGCCGTGAGCCGCTGGCTTTGAGCTACTAGCCCAAAAAGTGAAGGCATCTTTTAACGAGATGCCTTCACTTTTTTATTTGACTCCAATGGTGTTCTTTCCACGCCAGCAGGAGAGGGGCTCAATGAGAATTCCTTAGCGTTAACAGCTTATTTCTCAGAAATGTCCGAAACCTGATAAAAAGACCTTTGCCATTTTTTTTCAGATAGCCGGTTCCTTCAAAAAATCCTGCCACTAAGAGAAGAAAACCGGCCAGGGCCAAAGCGAATTCAGTCTCGTCACTTGCCATCCCGGTTTTTGCAAATAATTGCTTGGATAGTCCGAAAAAGAGAAGCAAGCAAATTAACAGTATCTTTTTCATTGTACCGATTTTCTGATTACCCGTAAAGTTATTTAAAATTTTCGCCAATCGCATCCAATAGTTAAGCTTTTCGGAATGTGTAACTTGCTGTGAGGGTGTAGCAATAGGTTAAAATCAGTCTTGTGGAATATCCGCAGAATCACGATCTTTTTAGAAATAACAGACACTGTTGAGGTGCAATGAGACATAGTGGTAAGGAAAGGAGCATAGACAACGCACACCACTGCACCGCAATGCCATTTGCAACTCCTATAGGGCGTTTTTCCATTCTTCTATTTTCTTATTTGCTTTCTCAATGTATTTGGGATTGGTCTTTGGTTTTTCATATTGAAGGCATTCATTCATAGAGGCAATGGCATCATGTGCGTGTCCCATTTGTTTACAATAGTGAGCGTAAATGTATAAGTTCTCAAAATCTTTATGTAAATCAACGCTTGTTTTTGCTAATGTGTATCCAAAATCAATTTCGGTTTTATCTACTTTTTCAGAATTGGCAAGTATTATCCACGCTGCTTTGTAGTAATTTTTCCAATCGTCATAACCATATGTATGATATTCATGTGCTTCTTTTATAAAATTTTTCAATTTAGATTTTGAGTCCTTTCGCCAACTTGCTCTCTCAATCCACACTTCCATATCGACCTGATGAATTACTCTTTCACAAAGGGGGTGTTTGGTTTCTCGTAGTTTTTTCTTCATTTTGTTTCGTTGGACATCGTTTGCCCACCAAGCTGACCATTGATTAACCATAAAAACCCAACGACTGATTAGAAAATCATCCACTTCTTTCGCTCCTACACTTCTTCTAAATTCATCCTCGTGGGTAAGAATATAATTAAAGAAGGGACTTTTATAATGTGTAGTATTTTCCTTGAGTAATAACCACGTTTCAGAAGAGAACAATTGGTCTTGGCTGCAATTTGCCAGGTAAATGTTAATTAAAGAATCTTTTTCTGGTACATACCCAAAACTGAAATATTTACGTAGGTTCTCTGAACTTAAATCTCCCTCACTAACTTTTTGATGATAATAATTAAAATTGTTCGATTCATTGAATGCGGTTTCTGCAATTTGAATAAACTCTTTCGGAGTTCTGTAACCTTGGTATTTGTGTTTTAAATTGCCATTGCTATCAAAATATAAATATGCGGGATAACCACCCGGTAGATATTCGGAACTGAAATACACCCCCAGACTGTCAGTGTGAATATCTAAAGAAAGAGATACAAATAAATTATTGTAATATTCTCCGACCTCGGTTGTATTCAAAACATTTTTATCCATTCTCACACAATGGGGACAACCTTTATAATGTAGATATACGAAAATGTTCTTATCCTCTCTGGCTGCTTCTTGTTTTAGATCTTCAAGATTTTCAAGTTCTCGAAATTTTATTGCTGATTCCTGTCCAAACAAAATGATTTGTAGTCCTAATAAGATATAGACTGTAATAAGAGATGTTTTCATTTTTGGCTTTTTAGATATGGACAAAGAAAAAACAATAATATGTTAAGCCGATTTAAAAGGATGAAAGCTTTGTTAAATGGTTTTCGTTTTCCAAATGCCCTATAACGGTTACCTGTGTTAGCTGTTGTTATCTTATTTTTTCATTTCTTATTGCTACTGAAATTAGTTTATACCCATTGTCAGTTCGTAAAAATTCGTAATGATTTTGCGAAAAATCCTTTTTGTTTTTATGTGATATAATGATTGTCATTGTTGGATAAATCCATTCTTTGGCTTCACCACAATTATTGAAATATTTATCAAATTCAACGCCGTCAAACATAAATGGATTTAATCCGTCTTTTGATATAAAATACTCACAGTTAGGTTGTAAAATTTCAAATAAACCATTTTTTAGAATTGAGAAATTGTCGGTTATGAATTTTTCTCTGCTTGTTTTATCCCAACCTTCTGCAGATTCCCAAGTAATCGTATCTAAAGATGCATTTATTAATTTCTCAGGTGTAAGGTTATTGTATAAATCCTTTTTAAGCCATTGAACAAATTCTTTTTCAAAGTCAACAAATGAGTAGTAGCTTTCATCTACTGCTAAAAAAGATTTTCTTATTATATCGGAATTTGGAGTCTCTGTCTTTTCAAGGGAAAAGAAGTTTAAATTATTGTTGAGCTTAAAGTCATCAATTAGCACATTGTTGTTAGTGTCAATAAGAAGTTCCTGACCACCTATCCAACTGTAATGCTCTTCACCATCCCAATATTTTTTTTCTGCACCTTTCAGTGCGATTATCATTCCATTCCTGACTCTTGTCAAGTCGTTATATTCTGCTGGAATTACTATATCCCCATTTTTGTTAAACATTCCTGCTTTGTCATTTTTTTTGTCTCTAAAACGAATAAATCCTTCGCTTTCACAGTCAGGAGTATTATCAAATATGTGTAAACTGTCTCTACCTATTATTTTACCTTGTTTAGTTAGATAGTAACTTTTCCATCTATCGTTACTTTTTTCTACAACTGCAATTATATTTTCAAATTTTCCTGCACTCGTAAAGCCGGTAAATTTTGGTTCTATTTTCACAACACCATTTTCGTCTTTGTAACCTATCAGTGTCGTGTCTTTATTCCAAAATGAAGTCCAAGTGACATTACTTTGTCCAAGTATAGTCAAGTTTGAGATTGCTGTAAGGAAAATCAATATGTATAATTTTATTGTCATTTGTAGTGTCGTTCTATAATAACAGCTAACGGTCACTTGCCAGTTGTCGTTGCAGATTTCGGAGTTCGTTCCTGTCCTACAGTACTGAACTGCGATTCGAGGATCCAGCCTACGACACAGCACGAACCCCGCAATGCAATTTACAGTTTGTTATGCGTTCGATTTTTATTTTTTTATAATCCATTTAATCATTTCAATGATAAGTTTTACGGTTGCCCGAACAATAAATACTCCTAAAATGCCAATAACCAAGAGTGCTACTTTTACTAAAAAAAAAGTCAATTCCAAACCGTATCCACATTATAAATATCGACATTATTACAAGCAAGCATATGAAAGCAATTAAAAGAGTAACTTCCGTATTTCTGAATGTGGATTTCATTTGGTATTTAATCAGTTCGGTTCTGTCAAAAAGTTAAACTCTAATTTGTCGGTGTATTTTGCATATTGTTTTTGTTTGCCTGAATTGCCCTCGGTGCATGCAAATCGGCGCCAGCAGACGGACAAGGAACTGCGAAACGATCCCGAAGCCTCGGGACGCAGTTGGCGTAACACCGAACCCCGCCCTGCAATATGTACATGTTAGCCATTGGTGATTTTATTTACAATCAATTTATTTAAGTATTTCTCAACTTTCCCAAATGTGGTATTAGAGTACAATACACTTCTTCCCTCAATAAGTTCTATCCGCTCCACGTCTTGATTTACTAATTCAGAATCATTGCCTGTATTGTCTGTAAACTGATTTATTTGCATTGGAACAACGTTACTAACACTAAATGTTTTAATTAATTCATCACAGAATCCGCTACTCTTATTAAATGTTTTTACCGGAATAACTAAGTTGTATAAATGTCCAACATGTCTATTTATTAATGTATTAATGTGGGTGGATGAATATTTTATTCCATCAAGTTCATTTTTATTAATCCACTGTAACAATAGCTGTGGAATAATATATTCTGGTTTAAATGCAACATCACTTTCTGGTACTTTTATAGAGCAAGCTGCAATTAAAGGCCATACCATCACATAGTATAGCAATTGCCAACCATGCGCTTCATTTCCTTTGATTAAATGGCCATTTTGATAAATATCATTGGCCAAATCAAGCAATCTCAATTCCCTGTTATTACAAAATCTCGATGCCTGAATGTAATTATCCGACGGTCTTCCGAGTTCTTCCCATGCAACAAATAATGAGTTTGCAAGATATAGCGACGGCAACCCGGGTATACTAAATCTTTGAGTTGCCACTCTCTCGCGCAAATTAAAAGGGATATGAAATATTTCTTTTACTGTTATCGGATAGTTACTATTAACTTTCCTTATTCGATAGAAATTTGAATTTTCAGGAAGGTTAAAATCTTTATTCAAATATTGAACAACTGCACTCTCTTTTAAAGTACGAGCAATTATTGTATACGCTTTATGCGGATTACCTTCATAATAGCCATCAATAGTTTTTTTTTATTCCTTCAACCAATATATGATTCCTTTTTTTGAATACTTCATGGTTAAATTCAATCCCATTGACATTTCCTGATAAATTATTTGACTCTTGTATAATTTTATCAAAGGAATTTAACTTTTCGAAGAGATATTCGCGAAAGTCGTCTCCAGGCTTCCTTATTAAAGGAAGATTAGTCAATCCGTGTTGTATTATTTCAGTAAAGGTCATCTTTTTTCACTTATGGCTAACCAGCGCATATCCTCACCAGTCATGTTATTTTCATTATCTCATTTTTTTCGGTGCTTTTGCCCAATCCATACCTCGGCAAGACCTGTATATAGCGTAAATCCGTGCCCCGCTCCGAAAAGCGGGGGATATAATTATACCGGAGCAAGTGATTGCACGGCTGGCGGTGTTGTTCCTGTGTGGGCTTTATTTGCGGGCGTGTAGTCAAAAGGTTTTGGTTTTTAGCTCAATAAATATAAACATAATACTGATACGTGGTCCTCTTTAGTGCTGTTTTTTAGCCCACTGTTATGCGGTTGTAACTTGCTCTGTAGGTGTTCTTTGTGCTAAGTGTCGTGTTCAATGTTTTCATCCCGGAGTTCAATGTTTTACCTTCATAGTCGTATGTTTTGGTGGCGGAGTTAAATGTTTTAACCGGGTCTGTCAATGTGTCGGGTCCGGTGTTTAATGTGTCAGGCTTCGGGTTAAATGTTTTCATCCTGTCCATCTGTGCGAAAGCTTTGGAGTTTAATGTTTTACTCCCGGACATCTTTGTTTTACTCGCCGGGTTAAATGTTTTAATCGCGGAGTCGTTTGTTTTTTACTCCGCGATATTTGTTTTAAAAATTTTGATCATTGATTGACTTTAATCCACAATTGTTCGTGCCCGTTCGTATTCGCTGTAAAATTCGGTGTTGCAGTGCTGCTGTATTTTGCTTGAAGCTTGTAGTTCAGTGTTGTGCTCTTTGCACTCCGCTCCATGCTCTTTGAAAGAGTTGGCTTCGGTCTCCGCTTGTCCGTCTGCTGACGGGCGGATCCCTCGCCATGACGTCAAGGAGGGGGTGTTCCGGCAGCGGACAGCAGATGACAATTTCCTGTTACGACACAATAGGTCCGCTGCCAAACGAAAACAAAAAAGAACGTCATTGCGATTCGTCCGGCAGCCGACGGACGGAGAAGCAATCAGAAGGAGGGGTGTTGCTGTGCAGCCGTATTGCCATGTTGCTGTTTTGTACCCGTAGCTCGTAGCCTGTAGTTTATAGTTCAAAGTCATGCTCTTTGCTCTTTGCTCTCCGCTCCATGCCCTATGCAATTTATCAGTTTAACAGTTTTGCAATTTGACAATTTAGCCCAGCTCACAGCACTTCCCATTTGTCCCCATTCAGGGGGACGAGGAATTCAGGCGGCTTCGACGAAGGAATGACAGAGGGGGTGGTGTAGTAGCAGAGTTTAAAGTTCAGAGTTCAGTGTTGTGCTCTTTGCACTCCGCTCCATGCTCTTTGAAAGAGTTGGCTTCGGTCTCCGCTTGTCCGTCTGCTGACGGGCGGATCCCTCGCCATGACGTCAAGGAGGGGGTGTTCCGGCAGCGGACAGCAGCTGACAATTCCCAGCTACGACTCTCTATGTCCGCTGCCAAACGAAAACAAAAACGGACGTCATTGCGATTCGTCCGGCAGCCGACGGACGGAGAAGCAATCAGAAGGAGGGGTGTTGCTGTGCAGCCGTATTGCCGTGTTACTGTTTTGTACTCGTAGCTCGTAGCCTGTAGTTTATAGTTCAGAGTTGTGCTCTTTGCTCTCCGCTCCATGCCCTTTGCAATTTAACCGTTTTACAATTTTACAACTTAGCCCAGCTCACAGCATTTCCCATTTGTCCTCATTCAGGGGGACGAGGAATTCCGGAGGCTTCGACGACGGAATGACGGAGGGGGTGTTGTAGTCGCAGTTTACAGTCTCAGTATTCAGTTGGGAAATGAATATCTGACAAACTTGAAGCTTGTAGCTCGAAGCTCGCAGCTTGTTTTCCAATTTAGCAATTGCTTACCGTTCGGTGTTGCCGTGTCGCTGGCCCCTCGCAGTACGAAGCACTCTGAACTTTAAACGCTGAACCCTGAACTCAGTCCCTCCATCCTTCAGTCCTTCAACTGATCACTCCCTCAGCCTTGTATGCCGATAAGTTCACGCTAAGGGATAGATGCTTACGTAAATAAAGGTTCATTAAGTTTTCTTAGTAATTGTTCACCACTCTTAATAATTGCTAACATAATAAGTCTCTACTTTTGACCCCGTAAGTTGAACCTTGATTCATAAAACAACTCAAAAAAATCTATGAAACAGTTTTACCTCTGTAACGCATTTGTGTTTTTTTTCTTTTTCTCAAATGCGCAGAAAGTTACGATTAGCGGTTATGTTACAGACCTGTCAACCGGCGAAGGTCTGATTAATGCCAATGTTTACGACCTTCAAAAAGAAACGGGGAATGTCAGCAACGTTTATGGTTTTTACAGTTTAACGGTGCCTGCCGGAAAAGCGCAGATTCAGTATTCATTTGTGGGATACGAAAAGCAGGTGCTGGAACTGGACCTGAAAAAAGACACGGTAATAAACATAAAACTTAAATTGATGGGCGAGCTGGACGAAGTAACGGTACGGGCCAACAAATCGAACGTGGAACGCAGCCAGATGAGTATGGTGGAATTACCCACCGAAAAACTGGATAAGCTGCCGCTGATGTTGGGCGAACCCGATGTGCTGAAAGTGATCCAGTTATTACCGGGAGTGCAGTCGGGGGCCGAAGGAACGAGCGGTATTTACGTGAGGGGAGGAGGACCCGATCAGAACCTCTTTTTGTTGGACGGTGTGCCGGTTTACAACGCAAGCCATTTGTTTGGTTTCTTTTCGGTTTTCAATCCGGCAGCCGTTAAAACGGTTACTTTGTACAAAGGCGGTTTCCCGGCGCGTTTCGGGGGGCGGCTTTCCTCGGTGGTCGATATCCGGATGAAAGAAGGAAACGACCAGGAGTTTAAAGGGGAATTTTCCATCGGGCTGATTTCTTCGCGCTTTTCCATTGAAGGACCGATCAAGAAAGACAAAACATCGTTTATTTTCTCCGGAAGAAGAACGTATGTTGATTTACTGGCCCGGCCTTTTATTATGCTTGCCAACAAAGAAGCTGACAACGAAAAGATAACCGGGGGGTATTATTTTTACGATCTCAACGCAAAAATCAACCATAAGTTTTCGGACAAAAGCAGGTTGTTTCTTTCTACCTATGCGGGGCTCGACAAGGCTTACGCAAAAGAGGATTCCCGCTATTCAGAGAATAACATCCGCTACCTGGATAAGTATGACATGGGAATTGGCTGGGGAAACATTACCTCGGCGCTTCGGTGGAATTATGTGTACAACCCAAAATTGTTCAGCAATGTTACGCTTACCTACAGCGATTACAAGTTTGACGTACGCGAAGAATACAAGCTTATCAATACCAATGACAATACTTTTGATGAAGATTATTTCAATTACCACTCGGGCATAAACGATTTAACGGCCAAAGTCGATTTCGATTACTACCCGGGAGGCGGGCACTCCATTAAATTTGGGGCCTCCAATATCTGGCATAAATTTAAACCCGGGGTGAATCATGAACGCACGACTGGAGATTATTCAGAATATCCTTCAGAAAAAAACGATACAATTTATGGAAACAAAAACATCTCAGCCATAGAATTCAATGCCTTTGTTGAAGATAATTACGACATTACGTCCAAACTAAGGGCCAATTTAGGCGTGCATTTTTCTTTGTTTAATGTTCAAAATACAACCTATACCTCGCTGGAGCCGCGTTTGTCGTTGCGCTATCTTTTCTCCGATAACCTTTCGTTGAAAGCGTCCTACACAAAAATGAGCCAGTACATTCATTTACTGAGTTCTTCCACCATTAGTTTGCCTACCGATTTGTGGCTTCCGGTAACCAAAGATGTGAAGCCGCAAAAATCGCATCAGATAGCTGTGGGGGCTGCCTTAAAAACAGGCAAGGGTTATGACCTGACAATTGAGGGATTCTATAAAACGATGGATAACCTGATTGAATACAAAGAAGGCGCTTCGTTCACCGGCGTTAGCAAAGACTGGGAATCGAAAATTGAAATGGGGAAGGGATGGTCGTATGGGGCCGAAGTAATGCTTGAAAAGAAAACCGGCAAAACTACGGGCTGGCTTGGTTACACACTTTCGTGGGCCGACCGCAAATTTGAGAACCTGAATTTTGGAAAGAAATTCCCGGCAAAATACGATCGCCGGCACGACGTCAGTTTGGTATTGATCCATGAATTTTCGAAGAAATTCGACATCGGAATGGTGTGGGTTTACGGTACCGGGAATGCGACTACTCTTGGAAAACAACGATACGACTCAATGCTTCCCGGAGAACGGCCGCGTTATTACAACCAGAATCTTGTTTATTACGGAGAACGTAATAGTGTTACCGCATGCCTTCTTACCACCGGATGGATGTGAGTATGAATTTTCATAAGCAAAAGAAACACGGTATTAGAACCTGGTCGCTTTCATTTTACAACGCTTACAGCCGGCAAAACCCATTCTACCTGTATTGGGGCAGCGAAAGCATGGGAGCGTACGACCAGAACGGAAAATATTACGAAACTTCCAAGCCAGCACTCAAGCAGGTGAGCCTTTTTCCCATCATTCCTTCCATTAGTTACACCTATAAATTCTAAACCCATGCAAAAACATATTTTAGTATTTACAGTACTTTGCGCAGCGTTGCTTTCTGCCTGCGAAAAAACCATTGATTTTAAGGGTGAAGACATTGATCCCAAAATTGTAGTGAATGGCCTGGTGACTCCCGGAAAACCGATAGAGGTTCGTATAACCCGGAGCGAAAACCTTTTGTCGGAAAGCTACGCTTCGACAATATTAAAAGATGCAGTCGCAGATTTGTATGTTGATGATGTGTTGACTGAAAAACTGAGTATTAACGCCCAGTCAGATGCATCAGAGACCTACAGCATTCCTGTTTTTAGTTCTCAAACAATTGCAGAGTCGGGTAAAACTTACCGCCTCGAAGTGAGTCACGAAGGCTTGAAACCGGTTACTTGTGAAACCACAGTTCCCACACCTGTTGACATTGAAGTTGATACACTTTCTACATTGCTGAGCGGGAGTTGGGGAACAGGACTATACATAATGGTAAATTTGAAATTTTCGGATAATGCTGAAACGAAGGATTACTATCGGGCGCAAATGGATTTAATGAGAGGAGTTAATAAAGCTTACTATGATTCTTACAACAAACCTGAGGATTTGTCGGACACTGTGCTGATTCGTTTTACTGCCAGTGGAGTTGACATTAGTGATCCAATATTTAAGGGAAGCGATCAGGCCGATGATATTGTAACAGGAACACCCGAAAACAGGTTTGCTCTTTTCGATGATTCGGACATCAATGGAAAAGAATACATTTTGAAACTGGGTTTTATGGCGAATCCTAATTATTCTGCTGAGATTGAGGAAGGGAGCGGCAACTTTATCGAGCAGCAGATAATCCTTAAAACATTAACCCCTGAGTATTACGAATACCTGAATTCTGTCAACAGTCATTTCTGGTATGGCGACGATTATTTCTCGGAACCTGTTCCTGTCTATTCCAATGTAAAAGGAGGATTAGGTATTTTTGCTTCCGAAGCGTCGGCAGTTTACACCATTATTTTTGGAAACTATCCATTGGACGATAAAGTCTATATTGAAAACTACGACTACGGCGGTTATGGTTATGATTACGGATATTAAGGATTCAAGATAAATTGACTACTTCCCAAAAACATAGATGAGTGATAGCTGTTGCTGGTTGTCGAAGGTATCCCAGTCGGCCACATGCATGGAAATATTGAATGTGCCGCTAACGTTTTTGTAATTGATAAAATACCAGATCAGGTCGGTACGCCAGTAATTTTCGGCCCGGTAATAGCTGTCGCCCATCGCAAAGTTATGACCTCCGCCCGCATTCAAAACCGATTTTACGCCAAAATTCCGGTAACGTCCTTTGGCTTCGGCAAAAAAGCTGGTGCTTGTGTCGTAGCCGTCGGTAACACCGCGCTCGCGGTAGGTCGAATTTAATACACCGGCTTTTATATACCCTGTAACGGTGGCTGTTTCTGCTGTTCGCAGTCCTGCCTGAACCGCAAAACCCAGGTAGTCTTTAATGTGCAGGGGCGGGTTGTTGTGCAGGGTGTGTGCATTGTGAAACATCAGCATGTAATTCTGTAAAAACAGGTTTTTATGAAAGATCTCACCCGAGAAGCCTGCCATAAATTGCTCGCGTTGGGTTTCGGTTTGGCGGCCCACCCAATCTACAAATCCGTTTTGGTGGCCCCAATCCCATTTAACGTTTCCAAACAGGCCTTCCACGTTGGGGCGGTAATACAAAAGCGTGTCGCTTAACATAGCCAGCGGAAAGTCAATTTTATCACGGCGGGGAAAGGCACCAAACACAAATTCTGTCCGGTCGTCGAGGTATTGATAATACATCGTCAATTTGGGTTTTTGCGCATCCATTTCGCTCCCGAGTTCAAACAAGTGGCTTAATCCGCCGCGCAAACGGTGGTTATCCATCGAAACACCCAGTTCAAAGGCGCCCCTCGTTCCGATAATGGTTTGTGGGTTGGCATAAGGCTGTGTAAACTCGCGGTTGTCGCCAATGCCTTCAAAAAGAACCTGGTATTCAAAATTCTGGGCTTTTACAATTACGGCGGAAAGGAGTAAAATCAATGTTAGTGTCTTCTTCATACGATTGGTATTTCGTCTCAAAAATAGCAAATAGTTTAGAGGGATATGGCCGGATGCCGTTTTTGCCGATGTTTTTTGATCACTTAAACCACCACTGTCCGGTTAAATCAATGAGACTCTGATTTCAGGAGTGATAGAGGACTGAAATTATGAAGTAGAACTGATCCCGATCCGCCGACTGACGGATCGGGATCTAATGAGGTCTATATTCCCCGCCCCTTGGTGCGAATTGAAAAATATCATGTCTTTGGGATATCCCGTCTGCTCTGCGGCGGGGGTGTTCATTTTATGCACGATATATATCTTTCCATTCTTGTTATTCCGGAATGTTCCGCCCCTATGGGGCTTCTTTTTTCTCATTTGGAATTTTCTATAAATAGGATCGCAACGCTGTCGCTCAAAAAAACAGCTGCGGAGCAGCAAAATATTTATAGACAAAGAGATGTGGAAAACCCCTAAGCTGCAGCGCAGCGAAATAAATTTGATTGTCAAAATAATTCCCTTTTCACCGGCAGCAATGAACCCAAATATGGAGCAGATAGATGCTATTTCGTACAAGCGCAAACGGCTGCAACTCGCCGTAATTAATCATCTGCAATTTATCCGTTTCTCAATTTGACCATTTGATAATCAGTCACACAAAATATAATTATCCCTTCGCGGGTTGATCACCATTACGGGCAATTTGCCGGCTTGTTTAACAATCTTTCTTTCGGGGAGGCCTATCAGGTAATCAAGCGGGGTAATGCTCGAACTCCCAAGCATCACAAACAGGTTGCAGTCGGATACAAGCGCCATTTCGAGTGCTTCAAATACATTGCGTAAACTGGATTTTCCACCCTTGTAAATTTTGTGTGTTATGCCAAATTCGCGGTAAAGTTTGGTGCTCAGCTTTACGTTCCGGGCCACATTTACTTTGCCTTCTTTCGACGAATCGCTGGCCGCAACCGCCACAATCTCAGCCTGGTTAAAACGTCCGAAATACGAACACCAAAGCGAGTTGTCGCTGTTTTCTTTGCGCAGGTCAAGGGTTTGAACAATCCTGTTATAGTCTTCAATCGTAGATTCGGGGTGAATAAACAACCACGGGATGGAGCTTTCTGTTACCGAGCCCGAATGTTTCCGGAACTTTTCCGAATTGGCAACAATGATAATGCCTTCGTGGTTTTCAGCCAGCACATCGGACAGCCTGGATGTATTTTCAGAGAGGAGCAGTGTGGAAACTTTCATGCCCGGGAGTTCCTGTTTTACCACCCGTGCGTAGTCGCTTACTTTTTCACGGTAAGCACCTTGGTTCTTGCTTCGTTTCGGAGCGTTAAATGTGAGGCACAACTCCTTTTTAAAAATATAGGCGATTTTAAGGCTGTGCCGGATCAGTGCCTGATCGTTGGCATTTAACTCCAGCAAAGCGATAATTTTCTGTTCCTTGTGTTCCGGCATGCGGTTTTTGTTTCAAATGTAAAAATTTCGTTGTGCAGAAGCGGCAGATGTTGAAAAAAATCAGGAACCATTCAAGGGCTTTTACCTACTTTTATCCAATCAATCTGTAACACGAATTCCTTTGGCGAAAGGAAAACGGTCTAAATTAAAACATTGAAAATGATTCATGAAAAACTATTGAGACCCCGGAGTATTGTTGTGGTGGGAGCTTCAAACAATGTAACCAAACCGGGCGGTAAGGTCATAAAAAACCTGCTTGATCATCAATACAAAGGCGACCTGTTTGCCGTTAACCCCAAAGAAAGCAGTATTCAGGGAATTCCTTCGTTTACAGATGTATCCGACCTGCCGGATATTGACCTGGCGATCCTGGCCATTCCTGCGCGGTTCTGCCTCCATGCCGTTACCGAACTCGCCGAAGAACACGACACGAAAGCTTTCATCATTATTTCTGCCGGTTTTGGTGAACAGGACGCCAAGGGCAAAGAACTGGAAAAGCAGATTGTGGAGGTGGTGAATAGAAACGGGGCGTGTTTGATTGGCCCCAACTGCATTGGGGTGATGACACCTTACCATGCCAGCGTATTTACCACGCCGGTTCCTCCGCTAACGCCCGAGGGCTGCGATTTCATCTCGGGCTCGGGAGCCACGGCTGTTTTTATTATTGAATCCGGTATTCCGAAAGGTCTTCGTTTTGCCAATATTTTCTCTGTGGGGAACAGTGCGCAAACCGGCGTGGAAGATGTGTTGGCTTATCTCGATGAAAATTACGAGGAAGGGGTAAGTTCGAAAGTGAAATTATTGTATGTCGAAAATATCAACGATCCCGATAAACTGTTGTTTCATGCCTCGTCGCTGATCAACAAAGGCTGTAAAATAGCGGCGATAAAAGCCGGTAGTTCTGATGCCGGAAGCCGGGCTGCTTCGTCGCACACGGGTGCACTGACCAGCTCTGATGCCGCTGTGGACGCGCTTTTCCGTAAAGCCGGGATTGTAAGGTGTTATGGCCGCGAGGAATTAACCACCGTGGCCAGTGTTTTTATGTGCAAACCGCTGACCGGGAGAAAACTGGCGATTGTTACACATGCCGGTGGACCCGGCGTAATGCTGACCGATGCACTGGAAGACGGAGGTTTGAAAATTCCGGCCATTGAAGATTCGCCCACCAAAGATGCTTTGTTGCAGAAGCTTTTCCCGGGCTCTTCGGTCGAGAACCCCATCGACTTTCTGGCAACAGGAACCGCCGAACAGTTGGGAGAGATCATCGACGCCTGCGAAAACGACTTTGATGTGGACGGGATGGCCGTTATTTTTGGTAGCCCGGGTTTGTTCCCAATTGGCGATGTGTACGATTTGCTTTCCGAAAAAATGAAGGTTTGCCAAAAGCCGATCTATCCGATTTTGCCTTCCATCATTAACGTGAAAGAAGATGTGGCGCATTTTATTGCACGTGGTAACGTGAATTTTCCTGACGAAGTTTTGCTGGGGCGGGCACTCACCAAAGTGATGCACACGTCGCCTCCGGCTGCAGTTTCTGCTACAAATCCGTATGTTGATCAGGCCAAAGTCAGAGAAATAATTGCGCAGACACACAATGGTTACCAGGCGCCTGAGGTGATTCATAATTTGTTTGACGTGGCCGGTATTCCACGAGTAAAAGAACTGGTGGCCACCAGCGAAACAGAAGCAGTGCTGGCGGCCATGAACATTGGTTTTCCGGTGGTGATGAAAGTGGTTGGACCCGTACATAAAACCGAAGTTGGGGGAGTGGTCTTAAACATCCGGAATGTGGGCGATGTGCGAAAAGAATTTCACCATTTGGCCGGAATTGAAGGAGCAGAAGGAGTGTTGATTGCACAAATGGCATCGGGAATGGAACTTTTCCTGGGGGCTACTTACGAAGATACATTCGGGCACGTGATTCTTTGCGGTATGGGAGGAATTTACGTGGAAGTAATGAAGGATGTTGCTTCGGGACTGGCGCCTTTAACACTTTCCGAAGCGCATTCGATGATCCGGAGTCTGAAATCGTACAAATTGCTGAAAGGCTATCGGAAACAACCGGGAATTGACATCGACCGGTATGCTGAAATCATTGTCCGCTTGTCGTGGTTACTGCGGTATGCCACTGAAATAAAGGAGATCGACATCAATCCGTTGCTGGGAAATGCCAGTGAGATTCTGGCAGTGGATGCACGTATCCGTATTGAGAAATAAGAAGAAAAGCTATTTCAATAGAATTGTCAAGGTTCTCGCAAAGCAACAAAGTAGCACAAAGACCGCAAATTTATACTTTACGGTCTTTGTGTGAATTTCTTATTGATGAATTCCGGGTTTTTACACCAACTCAATCCCCACGGGGCAATGGTCCGAACCCATAACCTGGTCGAGGATGAAGGCGTCTTTTACTTCAGGAAGGAAACTTTCGCTTACCAAAAAGTAATCGATTCTCCAGCCGATGTTCTTGCCACGTGCTCCGGCGCGGTAACTCCACCACGAATATTTATCGGTAACATCGGGGTAAAAATGCCGGAAAGTATCGGTCAGTCCGCCTTGTGTAAAACGGTCCATCCCGTCGATTTCTTCCTGCATGTAGCCGGCCGATTTGTTGTAGTTTTGTTTCGGGCGGGCGAGGTCAACGGCTTTGTGCGCCACGTTAAAATCGCCGCAAACAACCACCGGCTTGGTTTTCTCCAGGTTTTTCAGGTAATCAAAAAACGCTTTGTCCCAGTCCTGCCGGTAATCCAGGCGTTTTAATTCGCTGCCCGAGTTGGGAACATAAACCGTTACCAGGTAGAATTTTTCGTATTCCAGGCAAAGGATCCTGCCTTCCTGGTCGTGGTCGTCGATTCCCATATCGCGGGTTACGGCCAGCGGTTCTGTTTTACTTAAAATGGCTGTACCGGAATACCCTTTCTTTTCGGCCGAATTGGAATAAATGTGGTAATCGTTGATTCCGGCCAGGGTTTCAGCTACCTGGTCGTCCTGTGCTTTGGTTTCCTGAAGACACAATACGTCAGGATTCATAAGCTGGAGATCGTTGAAAAAGTTTTTCTGAGCTACGGCCCTGATGCCGTTTACATTCCAGGAGATAATCTTCATAGTGCTATTTATAAAACAATGTTATTACAACAGAAAACATGAACGGATGTTGACTGCCGGTCGGTAAAAACAAATGTAAATAAATAAAAAAAGTTTCGATGGGTTTACTGAATTTCTTCCTTCATTAAACCTTCTTTGTAGCGGTATGCCGCACTTTCGTAATAGGCAATTGTTAAATCAACCAGTTTTGTATCCTGGTTTTTTAGTTTGCTCATCTCCTTTTTATCGGCTAACCACGAGTATTGATTTGCGTTCTTTTTGTCGGTGAGTTCGGTAAAAACAGCGCCTTTTAACAAGCCAACGGTGCGGTAGTTTCCAATCAGCGATCTTTCCTCTTCAGGGGCCATTTCCGAAATGTCTTTCCCGTAAAGCGATGTGCTGTAGTCCCAGTTCAAATAACCAAAGAGAGTTGGCATCACATCGATTTGCGAGCACAGCTTGTCCACTTTTTGAGGTGCCACATGGGGCAGGTTGTAGATCAGCGCGGGAATGTGGTGTTTATCCACCGTAATCTCCCATTTTCCGGCACTGCTGGCACAATGGTCGGCCACCAACACAAAAACCGTATTGTCGAACCACGGCTTGCTTTGGGCCTGTTTTATGAATTCTCCCAATGCATAATCGGTATAAGTAACGGCAGCTTCGCGGGTTCCGTTGGGCAAATCAATTTTTCCCTCCGGAAATGAATAGGGGCGATGGTTGGAAGTAGTCATCAGAAACGAGAAGGTTCTCTTTCCTTTTTCATAATTTTCATCGGCTACTTTCATCAATTTATTGTACATATCGCCATCGCAAACTCCCCAGGCATTTTCAAAACTCACTTCGTCGTCGGTAATATTGTTACGGGTGGTTTCAATTTTTTCAGACAGAAGATTTCCGCGGTTGCGGTCGTAAATATTAAATCCCTGACCGCCAAAAAAGCTGTTCATATTGTCGAAGTAGCCATCGCCGCCGTAAAAGAAGTTGAGCTCGTAGTCTTTCTGTCTAAAAATGCTTGCAATCGAACTCAGGTGCTGGTTGTTGAGCCTTCGCACAATGCTGTGACCGGGAGTGGGAGGTACGCTCAAAACAAGGGCTTCCATTCCTCTGACAGTTCGTGTACCCGTGGCATACATATCGGTAAACAAAATGCTTTGCTGGCTGATTTGGTCAATGTTGGGCGTCAGCTGTTTCTCATTTCCGAAAATCCCCAGAAAATCAGCACTCAAGCTTTCCACGCAAACCAGTATTATGTTTGGCTCCTGCTCCTGGCCGCTCGAAAGCGTATTTCGTTCTAAACTATACTCATTGGCAGGCTCATCAAAAGTCTGGTTATCCTGTACCAATTCATTTTTGATAGTCTGAAATGATTCTTCAACCGGCAAGGTTTTATAGAAACGATCGTAATCCAGTTCATTGGATCGATAGGCTGCAAATAGCGAGTAAACGCCGTTTTTCGACAATTCGTTGACATAAGTGTTGTCGCTAAACTCGGCTTGTTTGTTGGTGATAAATCCGGTGAAAAAAAGTGGAATTCCCAGAAACAGGCTAAAGTAAACCAGTCTTGATTTAAACGCTGTCCTCCCCGAAAATGCTGCCTTGATGGCTCCCAGTTTGTAAAACAAAAAGAACAGGGCAGCCGACAATAACACCAATCCGCTTACCAGCAAGGGAAGGGGATAGGACTGGTTAATATTCTCTACCACTTCATAAGTATAGATGAGGTAGTCAACAGCGATAAAATTGTAGCGAGTATTGAATTCTTCCCAAAAAGGAAATTCGCCCAAGAAACCAAACAATGACAGAAAGATGGTGAGGGCCAAAATAAAATAAGTCAGCACTTTATCTGGCAACGAGCCGACTAACTTCTGGGGAACAAACAGAACGTACAAAACATAGGGAAAAATAAAAAAGAAGGCGGTTCCAAGGTCAAAGAACAACCCGAAGGCATATATTTTCAGCAGGTTGACAAGCGAAAAGTCGATGTCGTGCACCGATAAAATGTAAAAGATACTGCGGGTGACGAATGAAATGCATAAATAAATGGCAATAAATGCAAAGCCAAGTGCATAGCGGTTGTTTACCAGTGTTTTAATTTTATTTTCCCCCATCTTCGTTGTTTTAATTTTGTGCTTGTATTAGTTGGATCGTGTCCGAAATTCTGACATTAAGAATGGTATCTGTTTTAACCAGCGGCTCTCCGTCGGTGTGGAAAAGAGAATACCGGGTGTCAACCTTGATTGTATCGGTTTTGTAATACCGGATGTATTTGGAATTTTTGCCTTTCCTCGAAAGCAATTTAAGGGCAATGAACGGAATCAGTGCCTTGTGAAATTTCCGGATAACCACCACATCGATCAATCCGTCGTGAGGATCGGCTTTGGGGGCTATTACTGCGTTGTTGCCAAATTGCCTGGTATTGGCAAAGCAAATCATAAAATAGCTGCCTTCTTCTGTGGTATTGTTAACGGTTAAAACAGCATCTACTCCCTGGAAGTTCCTAAAACCTTTGATGGTTTCAACGACATAGGTTAGCAGGCCTCTTTTTGAATTCTCTTCAAATCGTTTGGCAATAAAACTGTCGAAGCCAATACCGGCCACATTGCAACAATAAGTGTCGTTCACTTTTAGCACATCAATTTCCTGGGTATTGCCTTTTTTTATCCGGTCGATCGTGAATGCAACATCTTTTTTGTAGCCCAGTTCCCGTGCAAATCCGTTTCCTGAACCATTGGGCAACACGGCAAACACAAGCCCCGAGTTTACCGCGTACTTTAGCACGCTGTTTATGGTCCCGTCTCCGCCGCAAATTACAAGTACCTTGTATTTTGGGTCAATGGTTTCCAGAAAGGTTTTCGTTTCTTCTTTGCTTCGGGTTATAAAATGGTCTATCGCATTATCGTATTGCTGAATGGCTTTAATAATACCGAGATAATCACCGTTTCCGGATGACGGATTGATCAGAAATATAATTTGGTCAGAATTGAATGACATTTCCCTTGTCCGAAAAAATTTGCGCAAAGATGATAAAACTTTTTTACCTAAAATGATTCATCCTATGTTGAATTTGAATCAGATCATTAACGACTGATCCTGTAAATGGTTCAAATAAAAACCCGGACCAATGCCCGGGTTTTCTTTTTACAGTTTTCACTGTAGTCGTATTTCTCAAGTACGTATTCTAAAACGAAAATCCAAGTTCCAGTTCCAGCTGATTCATTTCAACCTCAATGGTTTGTCCCTGAGCCATGGGATTGTCTCCTTTTACACTGCTGTTCATGGCGTAGTTAACGGCGAAATGAATTTTGTTTCCCTTGCTGCCAACTGCTTTGGAAAGACCAAGGGCAAGCTGGTTTTCGATCACTCCCGGAGCCAGGATGTTAAACATAACTTCCGATTCAGGCACCGGATTTTTTCCGAAGGAAGCTCCGCATCTGAATTCCCATGTGTCCAGCCCGGCATAGTTCAAGCCCACTTTGTAAATCATAATGTTTTCCCATCCAAAACCGGCACCTTCATCGTCTCCCAAAGGACCTTGCATCAGGTTGGGAAGCATGGGGTTGCCAATCGATTTTACTTCGTTGTAATGAATGGCTTTCGCATCGGCTATCAAAGTCAGGTCCGGAACAAATTCCCACGAAATACCGGCTGTCCAGCTCGACGGAATGTCGAAATCGCCTTGTTCGGCAAACAAACCGGCGTAGTCTTTAAATTCGCTCATATACACTTTCGACTGGTAAGTAAGACCGATGGCAAAGTTGTCGGTTAAATGTCCGAGGTAGCCAATTTTGAATCCATAACCAAGTCCGTTGTCTTTACCGTTTCCTGAAAGTGCGGTTGCATCCGACGAAAATCCGCTGAACGAAGCCAGACCTTTTGCTTCGAAATACTGGTACGAAATAACTCCGGTTACACCAATGCTGTGTTTTTCGCCCAACTTATGAGAATAGGTAATGTTTCCAAATAACTGTGCCAGGTTAACACCTGTTGATTTGGATGATGGATCGCCAAAAGTCATTGTGGGATAATCGGTGTTCATACCACCGTTGCCAAACAATGCTGCTGAAATACTTGACTTCTCGTTTAGCATCCAGTTGGCACCTGCTGAAGGAAGCAAAAACAATTTGCTGTCGCTTTTAATCGTTCCCGGAGCCAGGGGAAACATGGCATCTGCCGCAGGACTTCCTCCAATGGTGTATTGTCTGTTCGGATTAAAAAAATCGATTCCAACCTGGTATTGCTGCCCCAGGAAAACGGTTGCAGCCGGGTTGCCGTTAATCAAAGAGCCTTGGTAAAAGGCAACACCAGCTCCCGCAAAACCTTTGTTGATGGTTCCGTAACCGGTTGAAAAATAACCGTCGGTTGCATAAGAATATAGTGCCACAAGCTGAAATGCTAAAAGAAGGCTGAATAGCCTGTAAGTTGCTTTTTTCATCGTTAATTTATTATGGTTTTTCGGCTTGCTAAAGTAGAAAAAGAAGTCAAAAAGTTTTTTAATCAGTCGGTTAAATTTATTGATATATGTCAATAGCTAGATAATAGGTCTAAAGAAGATTCCGTTAAATCTTTAATTACGGGCATTTGCTTTTATCTATAATCGTTCTGAATTGTGTAATTTTAGTGTTTAAAGAACAAAGCTTATCCTGTAACGGGTTTTTGAAGCAGGTAAAAGTGTTCTTTTCCTTTAAGCCAGGAAGTAACAGATAGACAGAAAAACATGAATTTCAACAGAGTGAATAATCAGAAGAACATGTTCCTCGTTCGCCAACGGAAATTGTAAATTGACTGGTTTACAAGGTGTGAATAAGTAGTTAGGATAAATGTAAAATTAGAAATATGGAAAATTCTCAGTTTTTAAATAAATCACGGAAGCAGATTCTGCGCGACAGGCGCGACATGATTCAGTTCATCAATCTGCAACTGGCTTCGCTCGGACAGCCGGTGTTTAACGACGATTCTGACTCGGATAAAAAATACGCCAATGCCAAGTTTTTGGGGCTTACCGAAGGATTGATCAACAGCTTTCGTCAGAAATCGAGGTTGCTGAGCGGGCATCTTTCTCCGGTTGACACACGTATTCAGAATTTTATTGATGACTACCTGAAAGAGGTGGATTTCAATAAAAACAACCGTTTACCCAACGATACGCTGGTGCTGAACCAAAAGGGAATGGCGCGCGAGTTAAGTTTGCCGCCTGATGGCGAGGAGTTCAAAAGCTGCCTTTTGAGCTCGTACCGTTTAAAACAGGGGATTCTGAACAACCCGGCGCACGACAAACGTACCACCAAAGGTACTTTTCACATTGTAAGGGGCGGCCTGCCTGTTCCGCTCGATAAGAAAGAAGTTCCAAAAATTACTTTTGCGCACTTGTTGCACGCAGCTTTGAACCCTTCGGACGATTTGAAGGTGCTGCCTTTTACCTCGAGCCAGGAAAAACAGGCCAAAGTAATGGTGTCGTTGTTGCTGCGCCCGGTGGTTTGCCCCGAAGTAAAAGGGGTGATTAGCCGGAAAAGCATGGAGATTCGTTTTTTTGCCCCGGGTAGTCTGGTGAGTAACCTCGATTTTGTGGAAACCATTTTTGGCAATGCCGGCGACCACAACCTGGCGGTAAACGATGCGGCTTTGGATGTGGAGCACTGGACCGGAACAACCGGCTGTATTATTCTTGCTCCGCAGCTTATCACACTGAAGAAAAAAGATGTGGGACTGCCGCATTACGACGATGCTTCGGCGCGCCAACGCAGGGAAGGCATGTGCTGGAAAGATGAGAACGAACTATACAACGACGGGGGAGCGTTTAAAATTACCTGCCGCGACGACCGCGGGGTGGTGATTACGCTGATTGCCGATAACTATTACGGATATTCCAAAAAGGAGATCAAAACACAGATCAGCTACTCGGCCAACCTTTTCGGCCTGGTGGAAGAAGAACATGCAGGCGGCGCCATTGCGTTCCCGCGAGGAAACATGAGCGACAGCGTGTTTGGAACTAATTTCACCAAAAAATTCGACCAGCCTTATTCGTTTGACGAGGTTAAAAAACTGCTGGCTGACAGAATCGACCTGCAAAAAGGCAACTACGCCATCGACAAAAAATACCCCGATATTGTTTACATTCCGGAGAATGCGGACATAGAAGTGGAAAAAAGCTCGGTGAGTTGGAGCTACAAAAACCAGGATTACAGTTTAAAACTTTCTCCCGGAAAAGTATATGTGCATCCAACCGGGCATAAGTTCCAGCTGGTAAAACACCCAACCCAGGCCATGTGGCGCATCATCGACACTGCCCCGGAAGGAGTGTTCTGCCACAAGCCCAGCACGGTTTCGGGCGGTGGAAAATCCGAGATTTCCAAATCGATGCAAAACGCGATTAAATATGGATCTTTTTACATCGATAACCTGGAGGAAGCCGAAGATAAAGTGGATGAAATCATCAACTACAATTATTCCAACCGCTGGAAAAACATTCGTCCGGATGCTGCACCTTCAAGGTCTTTCCTCAGCAAGGAGCGCACCCTGGGATCGGCAGTGAAACTGCTTACTCCGTCGGATCAGTATAGCGACGAATACAACCGTTTTCTGACTGAAATTCCGGAACACGTACGCACCCTGGCTTTCTTTGTAAAAAGGCATTACCGCGGAAACGAAGAGCTGGATATTAAATGGCGCGAGCTGTTTAACGTAGAAATTGTGAACGGACGTCCGGGCAATGTGTTGCGTTACAAACACAACCCCATTACCGCCAGCTACGTTCGCATTGGTTTCAATCCCGAAGGAAGATGGTACTTGCATAAACTGCGTTCCGACTTTGTTCCGTCGATGAAAATTCAGACCGAAGACGATATTTCGGCTACGATTACGGTTCCGGCCGGCAGGTTGAGCAACCTGAACAAGGAATATTCGAACCACAGTGTGAAACTGGTGGCCAACTGCGAAAGTTACCTGTTCCAGCGCCCGGACGAAGCGGTTATTCGGGGGTACGACAAAGAAGCCGAGCGGGAAATTGTGGACAACAACACGTTCCTGACCAACTACGAGCCGCTTACCCGTCAGAATGCACAGGACCTGATCGATAACGCCATCAGCTTTGAAAAATATACCGAGCCGGTGAAAGAGTTTATTACATCGGTGGCCAACAGCGACAGCAGCCATTACTTTGTAACGCCTTCACATACCCGCATTGTAGATGGGGTGCCCACCAACAACCCGCGTTACCTGCAACGGAATATTTTCAAGGAAGAAACACAGGATTCGTACCTGGCCGATATCGGCGTTCGTTTGTTCCGTAAAATCCAGCCGCAGGATCCGGTACACTGGCCTGTGAACGCTGTTTTGCCGGGGAGAAGAAACAATCCGGCCGACAAAGCTTCGGGTATCCGCCCGCTTGCGGTGTACAACCCGATCCACTACCAGGAGTTGCCCGAGTTGTTTATGGACTTTATCGCCAGTATTACCGGAAAGTCGCCTTCAACAACCGGCGCAGGTCTGGAAGGAGCCCTCACCAAAGGGCCGTTCAACATGCTGGTGCCCACTACCGATTTGAACAACGCTTTGCTTTCATACATTCTGACCGAGTACAATGGTTTTAGCTCGGCTGCCGGTTATATTGGCACAGAAAACCGCTTCGACCACGACATCAGTATCCTGATTCCGGAGATTTGGGCACGTTTGGTACCCGAAGACCGCGATCCGAAAAAACTGATCGAGAACGGCTGTCTGGAAAAACTCGAAGATTTTGAGTACAACGGAAAAAAAGTACTGGCCAGTCGTTTGGGTTACCGTATTACGCCAAATTTTGCTTTCCGCTGTATGAACCGTTTGTTCGACGAGCCGCTGGCGGTATTCAACGAGCGCATGCTAAAACCCGAGTTACAGGGAATGGAGGAATATGTGGACGGTATTAACAACATCACAGAAGCTATGCAGCGTGCAGCGCTTCCGTATTTCGAAGACGGAAGTGTGGAAGCGGCTATTCCGCCGTTAAAAGTGCTGCTGCATGTAATGGCCTACGGAAACTACGAAGGAAAGGATATGAACGATCCGGAACTGCGGAAGTTATTTGAGCGCGAAGAAGTGCTGAACGCTGATTGGTACAAGGAGCGTTTGGCGCTGAAACAGCAAAAGGATGTGGCCTTCCACCGGTCGCAGATTGAATACCTGAAAGAATTTATCGCCGACGAGCAAAATGCACAGTTGGTAGACGAATTGAATGTTGTGGCACGCTTGAAGTATGCCGAGCAGATGCTGGCGCATGCCGAATCGAAACAATACCTTGCCGAGCTGGTGGGGACGATCGGTGCCGATCCGCTGTTTAAGAAATAGCAAGATTTTATTTAGCGAATACAGAAAGGTTCCATTTGTCGGATGACAGATGGAACTTTTTCTTTTAGGGGATAGGCTCTACCCATAATTTCTTATGCGTTAAGCGATGTCCATTCGCTAAGCGCTTATTTTTTTGGTAATCACCTCCCAATTCATTAACCATTGATAACCTACTTGTGGTCGGTTAAACAAAACAGGGCAAAATCAGGTTATGTATTCCACTCCTTTGTCATCCGTCAGTTGACGAATGACATCTTCCCTGAAACCCAGTGGAGAATGTAAGGAAACCCCGTGGCAGGCCACGAGGAATTATTTGATAAAACGTAACAGAAAAACCTTTGTATTATGAATGTACGACGTATCTCGATCATTACCGGTGTCAGCTACCTGATCATATTTTTTGTAGCCATTTTTGCCAACTTTTTTATGCTCGAATCGCTCAAACAAAACCCGCTGGAAACCATTGCGGAGCAAAACATGGTGGTGCGCTGGGGGATCATGGCCTTTTTAATTGCTGCTGTATTTGATGTGGTGGTGGCCTGGGGGCTTTTCGAATTGTACAGCGGACATCAGCTTACCCGCCTAAGCACCTATTTCCGGATAATACATGCCGTAATTATGGGAGGCGCTGTTTTTTCGCTGGTACTTACGCTGAACTCCGGGTCAGCACCCGAAATAGCAGGCCATGTGGATACTTTCAACATCATCTGGCTGATCGGATTGTTTTTCTTTGGCGTTCATCTGATCCTGCTGTCCACTATCATTCCGAAGCCCAAATGGATCGCCTTTTTCCTGCTGGTATCCGGAATCATGTACATGGTTGATACCACCGCCCATTTTGTATTGCCCGAGTATGACCGGTTGGCCGGAATTTTCCTGGCCCTGGTAGCCGTTCCCAGCATTCTGGGTGAAATGGCGTTCACGGTTTGGTTACTGGTAAAAGGGGGGAAGGAATAAAGGTCTAAATGTGCTACGGGTTATGAGGTGCCGGCTGTGAGCAATTGTTAAATTGTAAAATGGCTAAATTGTAGTATGAGCTGCCAGCCACAAGCTACGAGCTGCGAGCTTTTACTGCAACGCAGCAATACGGCAACACTGAACTACAAGCCATTGCTAAATTGTTAAACGGTTAGATTGTAAAGAGCATGGAACTTCGAGCGACGATCTCACCTCTGAACTCTGAACATTGAACTCTGCTACGGCCTGAAATCCTCGTCCCTCTAAATGGGTATAAACCATTGCGCGATGAGGCCCTGAATATGATCAAAAAAATTGAACGATACTGAGTTTTTTCTGAAATCGGGTTGTTTCGCCTCCCGGTTTTTAGCTTTTATAAAAGATACCCGGCGTGGACTCCTCCGAAGTGGGACGTTGGGCTTCAGAGAAACTAATTTGGACCTCAGAAGAACTAATTTGAGCCTCAGAGCCTCAAACGAGAGCCTTTTTGCCCCGAATTTTAACAATTGAGCCTCAAGCTTGAGCCTAAGAGCTCAAAATTTTAACAATTGAGGCCCGCGCTTGAGCCTCAGAGCCCCGGCTTTTAACAAAAAAGGCTAAAATTAGTTCCTCGGAGCCTCAACGTTGAGGCTCCGAGGTCCAAACGCGGGCCTCCGAAGTGGGGAGGGGTACTTCCGAAGTACCCCCCATCGGACTGAAAACTACTGCATAACATATTACCCGGGGTACGATTAATTCTTTTTATGTTTATTTTCGGAAACGAAAAAGAACCAGATACATTGAAAAACTCTTGCAAAAAACAAACACTTGAAATACCAAATTTCAAAATATAAAGCACACGGCAACAGTAAATTACATAACTAATGATTAATGGATATAAGATGCATTGCAACTTACTCATACGTTAGCACACATATTAATGAAAATGAAAGCGATATTAATAATTATACTATTTTGTTCTTCTTGCGCAATTTTGGTTGACAAAGTAAATTTTATCGAGTCACAGGACACAGATAGAATTAGATTTAATGGATACTATTTTTATTCACTTGGAATTCCAAAATATGAACAGGACAGTATTTCTAAAGACAATAAAACAAAGACTACTTATAATAATATTGTCCCAATAGTTTTTTATAAAAACGGACTTGTTTTCTACAAAAGAAGAGGTATTACAGAAAAACAGAAATATACTGACAAAGGGCCATATTCAAGCCTACCACATAATGAGTTGAATTTTTATTGGTCTTCTATTAATGAGCATTCTTGCAAAACAAAAAAGGATTTAGTTGGATGGGGAAATTATTATATAAAGGGAGATTCCCTGACAATAGATTATTACGAGTATAAATCTCAACATCCTGGGTGGACATCCAACAAATTGATTTTAAAAAGAGTTTATGGAGAAATTATTAATGACTCTATTATTCAAATTAACATTAATGAAAATTTAACTCATAAATTATATTTCGTAGAGAATTCTAATATTCCTGATTCTGAAAAGTTTAGAGATAAAATGGAATGAAATACGTGTGGTAACAATGTATATACCAAATAGGTGAAACAGTAGTAAATTCAGCGTTTGTAGTCCGCTTCAACTTCTCAACGGTTTGATAAGTTTGAAGCCCGCAATCGCCTACTTTGCAAATACTCACCATTAGCATTAATTATGAAAAAGACTCTGCTACTACTATTATTCTTATCATCTATTCGAGTAAATAGTCAAACTATTTTTGAATATGAAAGAGAAATAAATGGAAAAGAAAACTACAGTTTCCACGAAATCGAATTTGAGAACTCAGATGAAAACATTAAACTCTCAGGAACTTTAATTACTCCAAAAACAAATTTTGATAAGTTATTCGTAATCGTTGCAGGAAGTGGTAAAGATACCCGCTTTACTCACCCGAAGCTTACGGAAAAATTACTACAAAATAATATCGCAGTTTACCGCTTTGACGAGCGAGGTATTGGGAAATCAGAAGGAGAATATAGTCGAAATGTAAGTACCTTAAAAAATGACTTAAAATTTTGTATTCTACAACTTCGAAAAACACAACTAATAGAAAATAAAAAAATAGGTATTATAGGGCATAGCCTCGGAGGAATGGCTTCAATAGGAATACTCGAATTTTATCCACCAATAGATTACCTTATTCAAATGTCAACACCTGTAAATCCAGGGCAATCATTTAAAAGTAAAGTTTCGGGAATTGATATATTCCAGAACACGAGTAGATCAATCGCAGAAATTGAAAGTCTTATTGATACTTTCAACTATGTTATTAGAACGACTGATGACTTTAAGAAGATTAGAAAACAATGCTTTCGAATTTCTGAAAAACTAAATTTTCCTGAATTTATTCCTAAATCATATATAAATCCTCAATTTGTTGATATGATTAAACTCGACACAGAACATTACTACAAAAATGTTGACAACCCTCTTTTGTTCATTATTGGAGAAAAGGACAATCAAGTAGATGTCAATTATGGAGTTAAAAAACTAAAAGAGTTTGATAATAAGTTTATAACGATTAAGGTCCTCGATGACATGGACCATTATTTAACATACAATAATGGAGAATGGCTTACAACAAAAGAGAGCAAGAACAGAGAAATAGAGGACATTGCTGTTAACGAAATTATCGAGTGGATAACAAGAAATAACTAAGGCTAACACGTGGATTAAGGCATGGCTGGGGATGGCGCCCCCCGATAGTTATCGGAACCGCCACGACCTTATACCATCACCGTTAGCCTAATATTAAAAAACAAAGCGACACCTATGAAAAACCTGATTTTACTAACATTACTATTTGCTTGTTTAACAACATTCTCACAGAGCGATAAAAATATCGACTGGAGTGCTGATATAGAATATATGAAAGTTGAACTCCCCAAAAATCATTATGATTTGTATATGGTTAAAAGTGAACAAGACTTCTTCACTGGACTTGATGACATCTCTAAAATCCAACATCAACTATCCGATTTTGAAGTAGCCGTTAAATTGCAACAGTTGATTGCAAGCTTTGGAGATTCGCATACTACTTTAAATTTAAAGCCATTCTTTGATTACAATAAAATCCTTCCTGTTGGACTGATGTGGTTTAGCGATGGGCTATGGGTGCAATCAACAACAAAAAGCAATGAAACCATATTAGGGGCAAAACTCTTAGAAATAAATGGAAATTCAATCAGCGAAATAATAGATTCATTAAGTACTATTTCCGCCATAGATAATCTGGCTTCGATAAAAAAAAGTGCTCCTAAAATAATACCAGCAATACAGTATTTAGAGTATTTTGGGTTTGCTGCACAACCTGAAACGAAATTAACACTTGAAAAAGATGGAGAAACAATAGAGTATTTAATTCATCCTGAACAGATGAATAATAACAACATGGTTAGAGTTCTTCCCAATCCTATACCACTATGCTATCAAAATACAAGACTTCCTTTTTGGAGTAAGGTTTTAACAACGGACAATGTATTTTACATTCAGTATAATAAATGTTGGAGTAGAGAGTATCCTCCATCTGGTTTTAAAGGAGACATTCAAAAGCTTCCTTCATTCTCTGCTTTTCATAGAGCAATAGTGGATAGTATACAGCAAAACGATTTCGATAAAGTTGTTTTTGATATTCGTTTTAATGGCGGAGGTAATTCTTACCAGGGAACAAAATTAATTGAAGAATTATCAACGATTGATAAAATTAAAAGTGAAGGAAAACTTTATGTAATTACAGGACGAGATTCATATTCCTCGGCTATAATCAATATTATGGACTTTACGATTATGACTAATGCAATTTTGGTTGGTGAAGAAACTTCCGGGAAACCCAATCATCTTGGAGAAATAAGAAGTTTTAAACTACCATCTTCAGAGCTTAGCTTGCAATATTCGACCAAATATTTTAAAAGAACCGACAACGATTTACAAACGATCACTCCTGATAAAATTATAGAACCGAGTTTTACCGAGTTTAAGAATGGTAGTGACCCCGTATTTGAATGGATTCTGAAACAGTAAAATACTATGACCAACACGTGGTATAAAGCATGGATGGATTCGATTGTTTTGGTCGGACAGTCAGGCTTTCACTTGATTGTATTCCACATAGCTAAGCAAATAGTATTTGATGATATTGAAAAACACATAAGAAACCTAAATTATGAATACACGTGAAATTCACCTGTCTCCAGAGTTCAAAGCTCAGGCTACAAAGGCAATTTTAGCAATAAGCGTTTTTATAGCCACCTATTTAATAATTCTGGTATTCGCTGTCTTGCTAACCGCCTTATGCATTGCTGCAGGTATTTCCTTAATTGCATTTAAACCCATGCTTGCTACCATTGCATTAGGAATCGGTTTGGCCAGCTTGGGAGTATTGATTTTGATTTTTTTACTAAAATTTATTTTCAAATCGCATAAAATAGACCGTTCACATCTAACGGAAATAAAAGAACACCAGGAACCAGAACTGTTTAAAATGCTTAGGGAGATTGTACAGGATGTTGGAACAAACTTCCCTAAAAAAGTGTATTTGTCATCAGAAGTGAATGCTTCGGTGTTTTATGACTCCAGTTTTTGGAGTATGTTTTTACCTGTAAAAAAGAATTTGCTGATAGGATTGGGATTGGTAAATACTGTGACGAAACAGGAGTTAAAAGCTATATTATCGCACGAATTTGGCCATTTTTCTCAGCGAACAATGAAAGTCGGAAGCTATGTTTATAATGTAAACCAGGTAATTTTCAATATTCTGTTTGAAAATGATTCGTATGAAAACCTTGTGCAAAGATGGGCGAATGTCAGTGGCTATTTTTCAATCTTTGTGGTTATCGCCGGAAAGATAAACGAAGGAATTCAGTGGATTCTTAGAAAGTTGTATAACGTGGTAAACAAGAACTACCTGGGGCTTTCACGGGAAATGGAATTTCATGCTGATGAGATTGCTGCCAGTGTTACCGGCTATGAACCATTAAAAAAATCGTTGTTAAGAATGGCATTGGCAGATAATTCGTTGGACAATGTTCTGAATTTCTACAACGGGAAAATTTCGGATAATATAAAAAGCGATAATTTATACCGAGACCAATCGTGCGTTCTAAATTTTCTTGCCGAGTCAAATAGTCTTATTATAACCAATGGCCTTCCCGATATTTCTTTGGAAGAACAAAGCAAATACGATAAATCCAAGTTGGTTATTAAAAACCAATGGGCTTCTCATCCAACAATAGATGAAAGGATAGATAGATTGGAAAAGACGGGTTTTTCTACCGCGGATAATTCTGATTCTTCCGCGAATAATGTATTTTCTGACATTGATCAATTGCAAAAGCAAATAACAAGCAAGCTTTTTGAAACCGTGAGTTATCAGGGAGAGACAACAGTTATTACATCCGATATATTTTTTGAAGAATATAAAAAAGAAGCTTTATCCAATTCATTTTCCAAAACCTACAATGGTTATTATAACAGTAAAAATCCCGTAACCTTTGATTTGAATCTTAGTCAACCGCATAATGATAAAATCACTTTAGATGAATTGTTTTCGGATAAGAAAGTTGATTTGGTTTATTCTGCCATTGCACTGCAAAATGACATTCAAACTCTAAATTCTATTTCCAATAAAGAACTAGCTGTAAAAACATTCGATTACGATGGTGTTAAGTATGATCGTAAAAATGCGGGAAAACTGCTTGAAGAGCTAAAACCGGAACTGGATAGACTAAATGAGCTTATAAAATGGAATGATTGTGCAATATATGAGTTCTTTATAGAAGAAGAGAAGCAGCAAGGTAAGCCCAAAGAATTAGAGCAGCTTTATCGCGATTTTTTTGAGTTTGACAAAGTTTTCGATTCAAAATATGAACTTTATACCGGTCTTTTAACCGAATTGCAATTTGTAAATGTAACGACACCATTTGAACAAATCACAACTAACTTTAGTAAAATAAAGCCTACCGAAGAGTTATTGAAAAAGGAAATAAATTTGTTATTGTCAGAGGCTGTATTGCAAACAGAACTTCCGTTCGAAGTCAAGGAAAAGTTAGAGCAATATACTTCTAAAACTCATGAGTACTTTGGTGTAACTTCGTACTTTGACAATAACCTCAATATGCTATTTGTTGCCTTGCATAATTATGGCTATCTGCTATCAAGAAAGTACTTTCTGATGAAAAAGAATATTCTGGCATATCAGGAAGAGTTGATAAAAGAATACGCACAATCTGTGGTATATTCCGGATAGGTTTCTTTACATTGCAGATGGGAGGATAGTTAGATTGCAAAAAGTAATTATTACCACTCATTAAAAGAAAGCAAGATATGATACGACGAATGACATCAATCCTGGTTCTGATAACCACGCTTATTGTAACAACAGCATTTGGAAACGATCCGGTATTTTCGGAATACAAGACAAAGGAATTTACGTTTAAAGGACACGATGCAAAAATTGTTTTTCCGACGAAAAAGAACCCAAACAATTACTGGATTTGGAGGGCACGCTTCTGGGGGCACGAGCCGCAGGTGGACAAAGCATTGTTGGAAAAAGGGTTTCATGTGGTTTATGTGGACGTTTCTGATTTGTTTGGAAACCACGAAGCCGTAAAACTGTGGAATGACTTTTACGATTTTTGTGTGGCTGAATATGGGCTAAATCGTAAAGTTGTATTGGAAGGAATGAGCCGGGGAGGATTAATCGTTTACAACTGGGCTTCCAAAAACACCGATAAAGTATTTTGTATTTATGCGGATGCCCCTGTTTGCGATATTAAAAGTTGGCCCGGGGGAATGTATAATGGAAAGGGCAGTCCCGAAGCGTGGAAGGCTTGTTTGGAAGCATACAATCTGGACACCATTTCGGTTAAAACGTTTGAGGATATGCCGGTAAACAATTGTGTGCAGGTTGCAGAAGCCGGAATCCCGGTTATGCATGTATATGGCGATGCCGATGTGGTAGTTCCCTATGAAGAAAACACCGCATTGCTGGCCGAAAAATTCAGAAGTGCAGGAGGCTCGATTGAGCTAATCGGAAAAGAAGGAGTTGGGCATCATCCTCACTGTTTGAAAGATCCTTCTCCGATTGTGGATTTTATTTTGAATAGTGTGGAGTATAAGGAATAGCGGGTGAAATCTAGTGCTTGCCACATACGTGCCTGTTTGTATTAGTTACTTAAAAATGAAAACCAATGAGAACTTTTAAAAGAATAGCAATTCTGTTTGTTGCCTTGTTTATGTTGTCCTCCTCAACACAGGTAAAAAAAACTCAGCCCAATGTGATACTGATCATGGCCGATGATATGGGGTATGAATGTTTGGGGGCCTATGGTTCCACTTCGTATCACACGCCCAACATCGATAAAATGGCTTCGGAGGGAATTCTTTTCTCCAACTGTGTTTCCCAGCCTTTGTGTACACCCTCGCGGGTAAAGATCATGACAGGCAAGTACAACTACAGGAACTATGATTATTTCGGGCATTTGAGCCTTTCGGAATACACTTTTGGAAACCTTATGCAGGAGGCAGGGTACGAAACCTGTATTGCCGGGAAATGGCAGTTGAACGGGCTGGCTTACAAAGACAGCATTGAGGATTGGAACGACAACACGAGGCCTCATAAATTCGGATTCGAGGAATATTGCCTGTGGCAGCTGACCAAAACCGGACGGGAAGGCGAAAGGTATGCGGATCCGTTGATCGAAGAGAACGGAAAGGTACTGGAACGAAACAAGGACGAATATGGCCCGGATATTTTTTCTGACTTTGTATTGGATTTTATCGAGCGAAAAAAAGATAAACCCTTCTTTGTATACTACCCAATGGTGTTGGTTCACGATCCCTTTGTTCCTACGCCTGATTCGAGGGTGTGGGAGAATCCGGAATTAAGGTATAAAAAAGACAACGCGTATTTTAAGGACATGGTGGCGTACACCGATAAGATCGTTGGCAGGATCATTCAGAAACTCGAAGAACTCAACCTAGATGAAAACACCCTGGTGATTTTTACGGGCGATAACGGAACCAATATTTCCATTGGATCTCATATCGGTGAGGAGCTGATAGTTGGTGGAAAAGGAAAAACAACCGATGCAGGTACGCATGTTCCGCTGGTTGTACACTGGCCCGCTCAGATTAAAGAAAAACTTGTGTTCAACGAGTTGATCGAGTTTAGCGACTTTTTCCCCACATTGGCTGAATTAACTGAAACAGATATTGAATCGGACGGGAAAAGTTTTTATCCATTACTGACTGGCGATACCTATCAGCCAAGGAAAACCGCATTTGTACATTATGATCCGCGATGGGGTGATTATGTAAACCGGCACAGAAATCAGTTTGTAAGAACACTCGAATATAAACTATATCCTGACAGCCGTTTTTATAACCTGACAAGCGATAAATTGGAAAAGAATCCGTTGAATCCTGACTTACTTAGCAACGACGAACTTATTATACGGACTGCTTTGGAAAATGAATTTAAGAAGCATCCGAAATGGAAATAACGCGATACAGAAAAGTTGCATGTTGATACAGAACGCCGGCTTTACTTCTGGATTATTTGGGATAGCTACGACATTTATCCGAACTGTAACTTTCGTCTTAGCCTCAGCCTTAGCCTTGTTCCCCGTTTTTTCTAATACCCCGCCGCCTGTCCGTCTTTACGCGATTCGGAAGCGCCGTAGTACACCTTGTTTTTGCTGTCCCAAAGAATGGCCTGGTAACCACCGTACGGGCCAAAGTCGAAGCCAATTTTATGTCCCATTTGCATCAGTGCCCGAATGGTTTCGTATGAAATGCCACTTTCGAGCGTTATCTGTCCGCCATCGGTCATCAGTTCTCCACCTGTCGGATCGCTGGAGCCCGTGTGTTGGATGCGTGGTGCATCTCCGGCTTCCTGTATGTTCATCCCAAAATCGATGATGTTGCAAATGATCTGCACATGTCCTTGTGGTTGCATATCGCCGCCCATTACTCCGAAACTCAGGAAAGGTTTTCCATCCTTTGTTACAAATGCCGGGATGATGGTATGGAATGGCCGTTTGTGTGGTTCGTAAAGATTCATGTGGCCATCTTCGAGCGAAAACAGTTCGCCACGATCCTGCAGGATAAAACCAAGTTTCCCCGGTGTCATGCCCGAGCCCATTCCACGGAAATTACTCTGGATGAGCGAAACCATGTTTCCTTCTTCATCGGCAGTGGTCAGGTAAATGGTATTTCCGTGTTCCATGCCCCAGGCAGGGTAGCTGCGTGCAGCCCGCTTTGGATTGATCATGGCAGCCTGATTCTTTCCGTAGTCTTCCGAGATCAGCTCTTCTACGGGCAGATCGTTAAAATCGGGATCGGAGTAATATTTGGCGCGGTCCTCAAAGGCGAGTTTTTTTGCTTCTACAAAATAGTGGATGTATTCGGGCGATCCAAAACCCATCGAAGTCACATCGAAGTTTTTTAGGATGTTGAGCATTTCCAGCGCTGCGGTTCCCTGTCCGTTGGGCGGCAATTCCCACACATGGTACCCACGGTAATTCACCGAAATCGGCTCCACCCATTCTGAATGATGGTCTTCAAAATCTTTCATACTCAGAAAACCGCCCTGTTCACGAATATAACTTACAATCTTTTGCGCAATTTCACCTCTATAGAACTCATCGCGGCCTTTTTGTGCAACCAGCTTTAGTGTATTGGCGAGGTACGGGTTTTTAAAGATTTCTCCTTTTTCAGGCGCTTTTCCTCCCGGCATAAATATTTCTTCAAAACCGGGATATTTTTTCAAACTCTGCGCATTCCTGCCCCAGTAATAGGCAATCAACTCACTTAGCGGAAATCCTTTTTCAGCATACGAAATGGCCGGATTCAGGACTTCTTGCATTGTCAGCTTGCCAAACTTGTTGTGCAGTTCGAACCAGCCGTCCACACAACCGGGTACCGAAACTGGAAGCGGTCCCAGTGCCGGGATTTTAGAGTAGCCGTTTTCCTTGAAATAGTCAAGTGTCAGATCGTAGGGCGAGCGTCCGCTGGCATTTAACCCGTACAGCTTTTTTGTTTTGGCATCCCACACAATCGCAAACAGATCGCCACCCATTCCGTTTCCGGTGGGTTCAACCAAGCCAAGAATTGCGTTGGCTGCAATGGCTGCATCAATGGCATTTCCCCCAGCTTTTAAGATGTCGAGTGCTGCCTGTGTGGCCAGTGGCTGACTGGTACAGGCCATCCCGTGTTGGGCAATCACTTCGCTACGGGTAGCAAAACTTTTGCCTGTGATCCGGTCTTGAGAATAAGAAAGCTGAGAAAAAAGAGTCGCTGCAAGAATGAGTAAATATTTTTTCATGAGTCAGGATTTTTAATTTGTCAGGTTCAATAAAAGTAGAAAAAATCTGGCACCCATTTCTTGTTAATTCAAACGAAACTGTGAACTTTGAAAATTGAACTCTGAACTATCGTATGGAACGTTTTCTCTCGCAATGTGCGCAATACATTTATAAGAAGCATTCAGAAGAATTAAAGGATGTCTGTTTGGTTTTTCCTAACCGCAGGTCTGGTGTGTTTTTTACTGCTTATCTTCAGAAGTGCATCGAAACGCCGGTAATTGCGCCCAAGGTGATTACGGTAAACGAGTGGATGAGTACTTACTCTGAATGGCACACCGGCGACAAGTTGCAATTGATTTCGCTCTTGTACGACGTATTTTGCAAACACACCAAAACCACCGAAACTTTTGATGAGTTCTATTTTTGGGGTGAAATTCTGCTGTCGGATTTTAACGATATCGACCGCTACCTGGTAAATGCGAAAGATTTGTTTACCAATATTTCGGACCTGAAAGAAATTGAATCGATATTTGACTACCTCACGCCCGAGCAGAAAAAGGCACTGGAGCATTTCTGGGGGAGCATGGCCGTGGCGGATAAAAAGGGATTCAGGGAGAAATACATTTCCATCTGGGATAAGTTATACCCAGTGTATGTCGGTTTTAAACAGGAGTTGCAGAAACAGCAACTGGCTTTTCCCGGGATGATCGACAGGAGAGTGGTGGAGCGTTTAAAAGAGGAGATACTGGAATTCCCATTCAAGAAATACTATATCGTTGGACTGAATGCCTTGAATAAGTGTGAGATCGAGTTCTTTTCGCATCTTCAAAAGAAAGGGAAAGCCGCCTTTTTATGGGATTACGACGATGCTTATCTGAAAGATGAGAACAACGAAGCCGGATTTTTTATGCGTGAAAACCTGCGACGATTCCCGGCTCCCGAAGATTTTGAATTAAATCCGGAGTTATTCAATCATCGTAAAAATATGAAACTGGTAGCTGTTTCGTCGGTGTACGGACAGTCGCAGCAAATTCCAAATTTTCTAAAGGAAACCACTAACGATTATCGCCCGGTATTTGACAACACTGCAGTTGTGCTGGCCGACGAATCGCTGTTGTTTTCGGCCCTCGGAGCCATTCCTGATGAAATCGGGAAGGTGAACATTACCATGGGGTATCCGGTGCGTAATTCGGTGGTGTATGGTTTTCTGATGTTGCTGGTGGCATTGCTAAAGAACAAGCGAAAAGGGGAGAAGGGATTTTCGGCTTATCACCGTTATGTCACCGATATTCTGAACCACCAGTTACTGTGCGAAACCGAGCCCGCAAAAGCAAAGGCTTTTGTGGCTGATCTGAAACTCCGAAACCGGATTACGCTGGAATTGGCGGAAATTGATTTTTCGCCATTGCACAAAGAAATATTCATCCTGCCGAAGAAGACTGATGGATATAGCCCTTATTTTTTGCGGGTGTTGGGAATGTTCTATCAGCAATTTAAAAAGGCCGAAAATGCGGATTCCATGCTGCTGGAGTTGATTTATTCGATCTATCAGGCCATTGAAAAGCTGGGGGCAGTGGTGAAAAGTACGCTTGAAAATCAACAGCGCGAAATCAGCGAAGCAGTTTATTTCAGGCTATTCTCGCAGTATTTGGGACAGGTTTCGGTATCGTTTGAAGGAGAACCGCTGAGTGGACTTCAAGTGATGGGGATACTGGAAACACGCTGTTTGGACTTTGAAAACCTGATTATACTTGGGTTGAACGAAAACAAATGGCCGCGAAAATTTACGGCTCCTTCGTTTATTCCTTTTAATATTCGCCTCGGTTTTGGTTTGCCCGGCATCGACGAACAGGATGCGATGTATGCCTATTATTTTTACCGCCTGATGCAACGCGCGAAGAATGTAACAGCAACCTACAGCGTAGTAAAAGAAGGAATTAATACAGGTGAACTCAGTCGTTACGGTTATCAGCTGCAATACGACACGGTGCATAAACCCGAAATGCTAAACCTCGATTTTGCTTTTGCCAACGATCCGGTGGAAGGCATTCAGCTGGAAAGTTCGCCTGAAATTGCGCAGCGTTTGCTGGATAAGAATACAGAGGATCATCCACTTTCTCCAAGTGCCATCAATACTTACCTGAATTGCCGGTTAAAGTTTTATTTCCGGTATGTGGCAGGTTTACCTGAGCCCGATGAGGTGAAGGAAGAAATTGACGGGGTGGTTTTTGGAAACATTTTTCACGATACCATGGAGGCCCTGTATGCTCCCTTTGTGGGGAAGGTGATCGATAAACCGGACTTGGACCGGATTCTGGCCGACAAGGTAAATCTCAACAATGAAATTACACGGCAAATTGCTATTCACTACTTGAAATTAAGAGAGCCTTTGAAGGGACCGGTAAAGCTGGAAGGCACCACCTTGCTGATCTTTGAAAACATAAAAACCTATTTGCGGCAGTTAATAAGACGCGACAAGGAGATTGCTCCGTTTACAATTATCAGTTTGGAGACGAAATACAAGCGAACTCTTCAGGTGCAGGGGCGACCGGTTTGGGTGGGTGGAACCATCGACCGGGTAGATCAGCTGGAGGGTAAATACCGGGTGATCGATTATAAAACCGGAAAAGTGGAAAGCCTGGTTTTAAACGATGTGAACGAGCTTTTTGAACGCGATGCAAAAGATCCGAAAAAGGTGATTTTACAGGCATTGATTTATGTGTGGGGACTGGAAGGAAATGGGGCAGACAAAGAGGTTTATCCGGCGATTTACGGTTTGCATAAGATTTTTGAAGAAAATTTTTCTCCTGATATCACGCTAAAAAAGGACAAAGCGGTGGTTGCTTTTGATGAACTGAGAGAAGAGTTCGAAGACCAGTTGCAGGACCTTGTTGCCGAAATTTATTCGGAACAGAACGTATTTTACCAAACAGAACACTCCGAGAAATGCAAATATTGTCCGTATAACGGCATCTGCCGGCGACACTAAAATCCTAAGTCAGATTGGCCAGGTATTCCAACACGGGAAGCGTTCGAATATAGGCTTCTTCGTTGCTTTCTTCTTCGTCGAGCTCGAGCGTTATGGTTGGAATGTTTCTTTCCACTCCGCAATAGGTTCCAAAAGAGCCGGGAGTGGGGTAACCAATATCACCTAAAACTGGATACCCACAGAGTTCCGAAATCTTTTCTGCTATTTCCTGTGCCGGGCCATCGTAGTTCACCACCTTAAAAGGAGCATGGATGGTCATAATCACATCTGGTTGAATGCGTTCAAGGATTTGAACCATGTAACGGGTTTCCTCTTCGCTGGCCGCACTTTCTCCGGAGAAATATTCGTTTTGCTCGGTTTTTTCCCAGTTTTTAGTCGGGTAATTCCGGTTCAGATCCACTTTGTTGATATTCTGGCGTGTATTGAGGCTCTTCCCCGAATGATTCAGGCAGGGAATAAAATAGAGCACATTCTTAATATCACTAAAGTCGCCTTCTTCTAAATAGCGGTTGATGATGTATTCTCCCTGTTGCTCGTCGCCATGAAAAACGCCGATGATCAGAATTTTTTTTGAGTGAAGTTTTCTGGTTGATCGCTCAATGCATTCAATTTCCGGATAGGTATTTGCGTCCATTTTAGTGTTTGGTTTATTCGCCTAAATATTTTTTGTACAGATCGGGTCTCAGTTTTTTGGTGCGTTCTACTGCCTGTTCGTGTTTCCAGTCGTCCACCAGCTTGTCGTTTCCGCTGAGCAAAATTTCGGGCACTTTCATTCCCTTGTATTCGGCGGGGCGCGTGTAAATGGGCGGACTCAGCAGATAATCCTGGAAAGAATCGGTGAGGGCAGAGGTTTCATCAGAAAGCACCCCGGGAATCAGGCGAACGACACTATCGACAATAATGGCTGCGGCCAGTTCTCCTCCGGTAAGTACATAATCACCGACAGAAATTTCTTTGGTGATATAGGTATCGCGGATACGCTGGTCAATGCCTTTGTAATGCCCGCAAAGAATGATAATGTTTTCGTAAAGCGAGAGAGAATTAGCTTCGCGCTGATCCAGCAAATTTCCGTCGGGAGTGGTAAAAATAATCTCGTCGTATTCACGTTGAGCCTTCAGCGTTTCAATTGCTTTTTCGATGGGTTGAATGGCCATTACCATTCCGGCGCCTTTTCCAAACGAATAGTCATCCACACGGCGGTGTTTATCCTCGGAATAATCCCGCAGGTTGTGCAGGTGTATCTCGGCCAGTCCTTTTTCCTGCGCCCTTTTGATGATGGAATGACTGAATGGGCTTTCCAGAATTTCCGGCAAGACGGTTATGATGTCGATACGCATTTTTTCAAATTTTGCCCAAAGGTAAAAATAAAATCAGCGTCTCAATCGCTTAATAAATACATCCAGAAATCTAGATAGTATGACAATAAGGCATTGGTTTTTGTGCAAGCATGACTATGTGTCATTTGTTTTTTGATGATTTTGCCGGATTTGACTTGAAAATTGGCTTTGGAATAGGAGTTGATTTAAATAGGGCAGATTCGGTTATCGAACGGAAAACAAAAAATTAATTTAAAGAATAGGAGATTAAGTCATGAATTTAGTAAGATTTCAGAACCCACGTTACAGCACAAACAGAGTACTGGTTGACGAATTGTTCAACAACTTTTTCAAAAACGATTACCACGAAAACTATGTGAAAAATTGTGCTTCACCGGCTACCAACGTTTTTGAAACGGAAAAGGAATTCAAAATAGAAATTCAGTTACCGGGCTTCTCAAAAGAAGATTTGCAATTGAATTATCAGAATAACCTCTTATCCATCAAAGTGGAGAAAAAGGAAGAAAAAGAAACAAAGGAAGAGTATAAATACGCTCACCGCGAATTCGGAGCTTACAATTTCGAGAAACAGTACCGGGTACCAAAATCGGTTGATGCAGAGAAGATTTCGGCACGTTTCGAAAACGGAATTTTAGTAATTGGTCTTCCCAAAAAGGAAGAAGCGCTGGAAAAAACTCCGATCGAAATTAAGATTTCATAATAGGTTTATTTGGGATAGGTTGATTTAAGTAGGCCCGTTCATCATTGATGAACGGGTTTTTTGTTTTAAATCTGTAACCAATTACTTGAAATACTTAGCTGTAAACTTATTTCATACTTCATATGTAAGTGTTATATTTACGCTTAAGTTGACAAACTACCGATATTGATGAATAAAACTGAACTGTTATAAATGCTCACTACCTTCTGATTTCTGTTATCTTAGAAAGCTAAACGGAAACGTTTTTTCAGAGCGGTTGTGGAAGGCAACGGACAGGAAATAAAAAGGAGTTGATATGCTTGAAAAGTTAAAGGAAGAAGTATTTCAGGCAAATCTAGATCTGGTAAAGTACGGATTGGTGATTTTTACCTGGGGAAACGCAAGCGGAATCAGCCGTGAAAACGGGTTGGTTGTAATCAAGCCGAGTGGCATATCCTACGAAAAAATGAAACCAAAAGATATGGTCGTTCTGAACTTGTATGGCCAGGTGATGGAGGGAAACCTCAAACCATCAAGCGATGCTCCGACGCACCTGGTGCTTTACCGACAGTTTCAAAATATTGGAGGGGTAGTGCACACACATTCCGAATGGGCTACCAGCTGGGCACAGGCCGGGAAAGGCATTCCGGCGATTGGAACAACACATGCCGATTATTTTTACGGGGAAATTCCCTGCACGCGCAAAATGAGAAAAGAAGAAATTGAAAAAGAATATGAACTGGAAACCGGAAAAGTGATTGTTGAACGCTTCAACGGGCTTAATCCCGAATCCATTCCGGGAGTGTTGGTAAATAATCACGGGCCTTTCTCCTGGGGGACCGATGTGCACAACGCAGTTCATAATGCGGTAGTAATGGAAGAGGTCGCGAAAATGGCTTTCCGTAGTTTTGTTCTTAACCCGAAAACTACCATGGATAAGGTATTGCTCGATAAACACTTTCTTCGCAAACATGGAAAAGATGCTTATTACGGACAATAACTGAGACTTCGTTTAAAACACAAAAAATCAATAATAAAATCAAATTAAAACTCAATGGCAAAATACACTATTGGACTGGATTATGGCTCTGACTCGGTGCGATCGCTGATCGTAGATGTTGAAACGGGAGAAGAAGTGGCAAGTGTTGTTTTTAATTATCCGCGCTGGCAAAAGCAGGAATACTGTAATGCGCACGATAACCGCTTCCGTCAGCATCCGAAAGATTACCTGGAAGGATTGGAATACACGATTGTAGAAGCCCTGAAACAGGTACCTCAGGGAGTTGTCGAAAACATTGTGGGTATTTCGGTTGACACAACCGGATCTACCCCGGTGGCAGTGGATGAAAAAGGTACTCCTCTTTCTTTAACTCCGGGTTTTGAAGAGAATCCGAATGCCATGTTTGTGCTTTGGAAAGACCACACAGCTGTAAAAGAAGCCGATGAAATCAATAAACTGGCAAAAGAATGGGAAGTAGACTTTACCAAATACGAAGGTGGAATTTATTCTTCCGAATGGTTTTGGGCCAAATTGTTGCGCGTAATTCGCGAAGATGCAGGAGTTTACCGCGCAGCGTATTCCTGGGTGGAGCATTGCGACTGGATTCCGGCTTTGTTGACCGGTAATACCCATCCCAAAACGTTGAAACGAAGTCGTTGTGCAGCAGGGCACAAAGCCATGTGGCACGAGGCTTTTGGCGGACTTCCATCGGAAGAGTTCTTGGTGGCGCTCGACCCGATGCTGGCCGGTTTGCGAGATCGTCTGTACAAGGATACCTTTACTTGCGATGTTTCAGCGGGCACACTTACCAAAGAATGGGCTGAAAAGCTTGGGCTGTCAACCGATGTTGTAGTCGGTGTTGGCGCTTTTGATGCACACCTGGGGGCTGTTGGAGCTGAGATTGAACCTTATTACGTCTCGAAAGTGATGGGAACTTCCACCTGTGATATGTTGATTACACCCATGGATGAAGTCGGTAGCAAGGTGGTGGCTGGAATTTGCGGTCAGGTGGATGGATCGATTGTTCCCGGAATGCTGGGGCTCGAAGCCGGACAATCGGCGTTTGGTGATATTTATGCCTGGTTTAAACGTGTGCTGGAGTGGCCGCTGAAGAATATTTTGGCAGAAACTTCGCTGGTGGATGAAGCCACCAAACAAAAGCTGCTGGATGAGACTTCGAATAAGATCATCGCCAAGTTAAGCGAAGAAGCGGCAAAAGTCCCGATTGGTGAATGTGGGGTAGTTGCGCTGGATTGGATGAACGGCCGTCGTACACCGGATGCCAATCAGACCTTAAAAGGAGCGATCGCCGGGTTGAATCTCGGTTCGGATGCACCCCGCATTTTCAGGGCACTTGTGGAGGCAACTGCTTTTGGATCAAAAGCCATCAACGATCGCTTTATTTCGGAAGGAGTGCGTATTGATGGTGTTATTGCTTTGGGTGGAGTGGCTAAAAAATCGCCGTTGGTAATGCAAATTGTCGCCGATGTACTGAACATGCCAATTAAAGTGGCTCGTTCGGAACAGGCTTGTGCATTGGGATCGGCGATGGCTGCCGCAGTTGTTGCAGGTGTTTATGCGAGTACGGCTGAAGCTCAGAAAAAAATGGGAGGTGGAATTGAAACAGAATATCACCCTATTCCGGAAAATGTGGAGAAATACAAGGTGTTGTACGAAAAGTACAGGAAATTCGGAAAATTTATAGAGTTCGATTTTACAACATAAAAGAATGGGGTGTCTTTCGGCACCCCATTCTTTTTATATTCAAAATTCAGCAATTAACGACAGCCATTTGGTGGCTGAAGAATTCCAGACTTCTTTGTAGGTTGCCGTATTAAATTGTGGCCAGTAGGGGGTGTCTTCATTGAATTTCGATTGCATGCCAACCGGAATAGCTCCCACTGTTTCGCCCGGCAAAGCAGTATAAAGCTGCGGGTAGTTGCTTCCTTCGCCCCAAATAAGCGATTGCCCAAATGGATTTTTGCCGACAATCCAGAATAGTTGTTGTTCTGCAATGTCTATTAATTCCGGGTCGTTCAGAAATCGGCCACACAAAGCAGCAGCTTTGCCGGTAGATAAGTGAACCGCAGCATTTCCTTTAAACGAAAACCATACAGGAAAAGCTCGCAGGTAATGTTGTTCGTCCAGTTTTACGCCGTTTTCGAGTTGCTCTTTGTAATCTTTTGCAGCTCCTTTCGAAATACCCACCTGTATCTTGTAAAAATTAAGCGAATCTTTTACTTCGTCAATATGGTACACGCCGCTTGGGAGCATTCCGTACGGGGCAACATATTGCATGATAGTTTTCAGGTAATTGGCGTAAAGCTCGATCGATTCTTTCCATTTTTTATAATCCGGATGATTGGGTTGCGTTTCGCAAAGGGTTGTGAGGGCTTGCATATAAACATGATCGCGGGATTGATGGGTGTAATGTACAATCGATTTTTTATTAAGGTCGCGGTAAAAAAATCCACACAGTTTGTCTTTGTCGTTAATCGGAATGACTCGCTGGCAATCAAGTGTGTATTGAATGGATTTAGCCGCTTCGTTGGCATAATACTTATCTCCGGTTAAGCGATAAAGCTGGCTGGCGGTGTAGGAAATATTGGCCATGTACTGGCTGTTGGATGCCATTGCAGCATGATCTCCACCACCTCCTCCGCTGAGTTCTTCAAAACCCAGTTCGTCGAAACGTTTTTTTGCAAACGCGTAATCTTCAATGGCAACTTTCTGCAAGTGTTGTTTTAACATCGGGTCGTCATTAATCGCCATTGCAGCAGCTGCCTCGATTCCCGAAAACAGGAAATTCTCAAATGCGCGGTCATGCACGCGCACCCTTCGGCGTTTGGTAGAATCGTCTTTGGTATTGATAAAACCGTCGGTCCATAAATTGGTTCCCCAGGTTTGTGCACGGTAACCATCGCCAAACCGTGTTTTGAGGATAAAATCTATTCCCCATTCGGCTTCTTCCATCAGGCGCAGGTATAAATCGGTATTGTTTTTTTCTTTCGCAGTTTGAGCCATTTCAATGAGCGCGAGTGCCAATTCTCCCGACTGTAAAACCTGTTGCGACATATCAGCCGCATCGTGCCAGCCGCCGTTTATGGCAAAGAGTTGGCCATTGTGTGTGCCGTTAAGATCGGTGTGGCATACGCCGTGTTTCCCCGGAACAGGATAGCCACAGCGTTCACAAAATACAAAATTCAGCACCCGCCACGCTGAATCTTCCCAAATGTCAGGATTGATGTAAAAAGGCTGACTTTCAGTATTTCCTATCCGGATAAAATAGCGACCCGTTTGTTTGAAGTCACTAAAATCGAGGGTCTCAAAGTTTCCGGTTTTCGTTTTTTCCTTTTGAATGTCGCCTTCATAAACAACGCCTGATGTTTGGTTGTCGACAAGCTGAAAACGTCCGTTGTTGTTGTGTACGGTTGTAATGGCCTTTTTTTTGCTGTCGGGCCGGTAGCCGGTGGTGGAAAAGATGATTCTGTTGGGAGCGGGTTGCCAGCCACTTACTACTTCCGGATTTTCAACTGTTTCAAGCGCAACGGCATCAATGTCAAATTTCAGCGAATCGCCCATGGTACGTTCTTTCCCAAATACCTCTATCGCAAACGAAAGTTTGGTTACTTTGTCCCGGGGAAGTTCTGTCATTTCAACAAAACATTCGTTCCACTGACCATTAATCAGGTTCATTTCATGGTAGCCTTCACGGCCGTATTTGTCGGGAACTTTTACAATGCCATCATTTTCAACATAAAGATTCAGGTAAATACTTCGCGCACCTTCGCATTCGGGGTAAACATACACCTTAATCCGGTTGTATCTTTCCCAATTGACGCCTCCAACATCAAAACTGGCCAGCGAAGTTCCAAAGCCAAGCCCCCAGCCTAAAAATTGCGGATAAGTGGTGGGGGCAGCCAGGTGCATGCTGTGTGTGCCGCTGATAAACCGGTCATCGGTAATGGTCATGTTGCCAATTCCTTTGCGCGACCAGCCATCCAGGTTCTCCATATCGCAAAGCATATCAGATTGAAGCACTTTTTTGGTCAGGCCAAACGATTCGTATGATTTGCTGTAATCCAAAGGCAATGGACGATGAACGTAGCCTGTTTTGATTATGTCTTCTTTTAGTTGTTGGTCAACTTGGGCGTGAACAAAAAAGGAAGGGAACAGGATCAGAAACACAACGACGGTGGAAATAAGCTTATTCATGGTTTAGATGATTTAATTATGATGAAACTAAATTTACGAATAAGCTGAAGTTTTGTTTATGTTTAAGATCATCATTTTGAGAAAATTAAGCAGAGTGGTAATGATAACCTTCTGGAGGATATTAATCCGGATTTGAGAAGCTGAACCGAATTTTGGTGGCTTAAATTGTAATGAAGATAACCTATGTCGCTGGAGGAAGATTCTGGTTTCTGTTTTGTCCTTAATTTGAGAAGGATAAGTGCAGCCCGGCTTACCCGATCAACTTACTATATTGCTCCTGAAGTTTATTCCCATATGCTTTCAACGAATAGTTGTTTTGGATGATTGCTTTGTTTTTGGCTGTCACTGAGTCCGCAACTTTTTTAAACAGGGTACTGAGGATGGGATTTTGTTCGAACACCTGTTGCTTGGATAATCTTCCGGATTTCAGGTCGGAAATGATCTCCATCTGCATTTTCATGTTCAGGTCTTTGAAATCTACTTTGATACCCGGAATATTCAGCTTGTAGTACAATGCTGGAAATTCAAAACTATCTTCTTTAAAATCCCGGGTTATGTAGTCGATATCGCGGCCAATAACCGGGGTGTCAAGCAGCCAGGGCTCAAGATATACCATTCCGAAACTTTCCCGGTAACTGGTGGTAATGCAAAAATCACTTCCGGCCAGCAGGATTTCAAAATCCGTTTTCATTCCGGCTTCAAAAGTCACATCGATTTCATGATCGGCACAAAACGTTACCCACTGTTTGTACATTTCAATTTCTACCGGGTTTTGCGGAGCTTGTGTTACTGCAAAGCTGGCAATGTGGTCGAATAAAATGGAAAGCAAAATAAGCTCTCCAATATTTTTTCGCTGAATGACTTTTACCGGATACGTTACCAGCAGCTTGTTTTCATCCAGTTTCAGTGTTTGGCAGACGGTGCTTTTGGCTTCTGCTTTATCCAGATTCTCAGGTGATGTTTTTACATTCACCGGGTTGGGTAGCCAAACGATTCTTTCCTGATCCACTCCATACGAAACCAGACGTTCGAGATCGGCCGAATTGACAACTCCAAACTGGTAATTAGGCAGTTTGGGATACAGTACTTCATTTACATCCTGCAGAAAAATATTGGTCAGGATTTCCTTTAGAAAAGCAAGATTGGAAGGACGGTCTTCTGCGAAATCGTGGGCGTGGTTAAAAACTTTTACACCTTCTTTGGCGAGCAGGTAAACGGCATAGGTTACAATCGGGTTTTTGCCCAGGTTCAGATTATGAAAATGCAAAACGGTACCGGGTTCAATATGTTCTCTTATTTTTTGATGAACCAAGTGAAGCATTTGTCTGGCTTCGTGATCCGAATATTTTTTCTTTTCGAGATCAATCAATTCCTTGATGATGATGAGCTCTGCACCTTTTGAAGTAAACGTTTCAGGATCAGTGCATGCTCCAGTTATTATTTTTACCGTAGTTTTTTGAAGGGCCTCTGTTTGAGATTCAATGATCCTTGTAATTCTGCCCGGATTAAGTTGGCTGTGTGCAATGACTACCTGCATGCTGTTTGTTTGAAGTTAAAATTATGAATTCGTAGCTAAAGTTAAAGAAACAATTTATTTTTAATCTGGATTTAACTAAAACCTACTTTCAATGAAAAAGCTAATCCTAATTGCGTTTGTATTTTCATCATTTTTTGTTTCGGCGCAAGAACTTCCTTTCAGACTGGAAGAATTAACCGCGCCGGATTTCATAAAGGCAGTGGAAAAAAGCTCCAGAACGTGTGTCATTCCGATAGGCGTGATGGAAAAGCACGGACCGCATTTGCCATTGGGAACCGATCTTTTTTTGTCGCGCGAATACGCTCTTCGGGCGGCTGAAAAAGAATACGCCGTCGTTTTTCCCTGGTATTATTTCAGCCAGATAAACGAAGCGCGCCATCAGCCGGGAACTATTTCGTATTCTCCCGAATTGATTTGGCTTATGCTTCAGGAAACGCTGGACGAGTTAAATCGCAATGGTTTTGAGAAGATCATCATCGTAAACGGACATGGTGGAAACAATGCTTTTCTGAACTTTTTTGGAATGGCTCAACTATCTGAACCACGCAATTATTCACTTTACTGGTTTCGCCCCGAGCCGAATCGTGAAGTTGAAAAGAAGGCGGCAGATTTAACGCAGCATGATCCTTTTGATGCGCATGCCGGAAATGGCGAAACCTCGGAAATGGCGGCCGCACAACCTCAGCTCGCTTATGTCGACAGGGCAGGGCAGCAGTCGGGTGCGAATCTCGAGCGGATGAAAAACCTCCAATATGTTTACACCGGAATTTGGTGGTATGCCAGCTATCCGAACCATTACGGCGGCGATGGTTCAAAAGCCAATGCCGAGGCTGGCGAATTACTGATTGATGAAACCGTAAAACAGCTGGTAGAAATGATTCAGCTTGTAAAGGCCGATACAGTGGTTCCCGCTTTACAACAGGAATTTTTCAGGAAAGCAGAGCATCCATTGGATACAAAACAGTAATTCGAGCAGCAAGCTCCTGCAATGAGTAAGGGGCAGTTGCTTTGGGGCTGTGGTTATTCGGTGGAAATTAAGACCGGAATTGTTTTATTGATCTTATTGGGTTTGACTTGGGAATTTAACGAGAGAAGAAAGCCCGCAATAAATAAGAAGATTTATCATTGCGATTACTGTCTGAATTTGAGAGGGAAACGATAATTGAATATAGTAAAAGATTAATCTTTTACTTGAGTTTTCCAGATCTATAAATTCAAATAGAAGCTGATAAAGGAAAGGACTTTTTTATAGTTTTGCGCAGTTTTTTTTCGATAAATTATGAAAGCACTTTTGACCGTTGGATTACTGGTCCTTTCCAATACATTTATGACGTTTGCCTGGTACGGGCATTTGAAATTTGCTGAAATGAAATGGTTCAACAAATTGGGGATTGTATCCATCGTTTTGATCAGCTGGGGCATTGCGCTTTTCGAATACTTCTTCCAGGTGCCGGCCAACCGCATTGGTTTTAAAGATCACGGCGGTCCGTTTTCACTCATCGAGCTAAAAGTATTGCAGGAGGTGATAACACTGGTGGTGTTTTCCATTTTTACGTTGCTGCTTTTCCGTACCGAAACATTTCGCTGGAACCATCTAATTGGGTTTGTGTTTTTGATATTGGCCGTTTATTTCATTTTTAAGAAATAGGCAATGTAATTGTAAAACGTTTTACCAGTGATGGTCGTGTAACGTTCAGGAAAGGTTCTTTAACTGTGTTTCAATATTCCTGGCACTTTGCACTTACTACTCATAACTATTTTAATTCGGACAAAAAAATCGTTTACTTTGCAGCAAATTTTTGGACAATGAGCAAGAAAAGGGTAAATGTGGTTACGATGGGGTGTTCGAAAAACCTGGTAGATTCCGAGGTTTTGTTGAACCAGCTGGAGAAGGGAAAGTTTGAAGTGGTGCACGATTCCAACGAAACCGGTTTTGACGCGGTTTTTATTAACACCTGTGGTTTTATCCAGGATGCGAAGGAAGAATCTATTAATATGATTTTGGATTATGCCGAAGCCAAGAAACGGGGAGAGATCAGCAAATTGTATGTAATGGGTTGTCTCTCTGAGCGGTATCAGCACGATTTGGAGGAAGAACTTCCGGAAGTGGACCGGTACTTTGGCAAGTTCGATATGAAAGCCATGGTGGAAGAACTGAAAGTGGCCTACCATCCTGAATACATTTACGAACGTAAACTTACAACGCCTTCGCATTTTGCGTACCTGAAGATTTCGGAAGGTTGCAACCGCTCGTGCTCGTTTTGTGCCATTCCTAAAATGACCGGGCGTCATAAATCACGTACGATCGAAAGCCTTGTAATGGAAGCCAAATACCTTGCTAAACGTGGTGTTAAGGAGGTGTTACTGATTGCCCAGGACCTTTCATACTACGGAATTGATATTTATGGTAAAAACAGGTTAGCTGAATTGATTGAAGAAATTTCGAAAGTGGATGGCATTGAATGGATTCGCTTGCATTATTTGTATCCAACCAAATTCCCTATGGATATTTTACCGGTGATGCGCGAAAATCCGAAAGTCTGCAAATATCTTGATATGCCTTTGCAACACATTGCCAACCCGATTCTGAAAAATATGCTTCGGCATGTTTCGCGGGAGGAAACCGAAGCTTTGCTGGCTAAAATCAGGAAAGAAGTACCGGATGTGGTGATTCGTACCACGATGTTGGTTGGTTTTCCGGGAGAAACGGAAGATGATTTCGAGGAACTGAAGGAATTTATTGAAGAGCAGAAGTTCGGACGTTTAGGTGTTTTTGCTTATTCAAAAGAAGACGGTACTTACGCTGCAGAAAAATACAAAGACTCACTGGATGAGGAAACCAAACAAGAGCGTGCCGACGAGATCATGGAGATTCAGCAATACATTTCGGCGGAATTGAACCGTGAACGCGTTGGAAAAGAGTTCAAAGTGATTGTGGACCGCGAAGAAGGAGAGTTCTTTATTGGCAGAACAGAGTACGATTCACCCGAAGTGGATGGAGAAGTACTGATAACATCTGACCGGAAACTGAGTAAAGGAGAGTTTGTACAGGTGCGAGCCACAGGAGCGGAAGATTATGACTTGTACGCGGAGTTGATTCAGTGAATTAATTTCCGGCAATTGAGCACTTAGCGCCGCTAAAAATGTCGCAAAGACCGTAAGCTTGATGTAAGTCGCCTGCGATCTTTGCGATTTTTTATTGTTTACAGACTTCTAAGAACTTCTCTTCGTCGTTAGTTGGCCGGAGCAGTCTTTAGAAGAAAAATCCCAGGCTAAGCGCAGCCATTTTGTTGTTCAGATCCGTTTCGTTTTTGTAAACATTCAGAAAGCCCATGTCGTAATTGAGGCCTAGCTGTAACGAATTATTGGTGAATACCGGGAATTCAAAGCCAATTTCGAGTGAAAGCCCCAGGTCGAAGTCTTTGGTGTTGTCTTTCAGGTCAAAGTCAGTTCCATCTTTCTCTCCGTCAGCATCGAGCAGGTAGCTTACATAAGGACCGGCAGCAAAATAAATACGCTGCCCGTTTTTGAAGCCTGCTTTTTCGCCGGCCGAAAATTCGGCTCGCACCGGTAAATGCAGGTAATGCAGTTTTTCTGTCAGATCCAGGTTTGCTTCATCTATCTTACGCCCCTTTTGTGCGTACTCCAGCCCCGATTGTATGGCAAATCCATCACTTAACCGATACTTGGTATTAAATCCGAAGTTGTAGCTCAGCATAATGTTATTGTTGTCGGCCAGCTGAAGTAATTCAGACTGGCAGGTACCGCCAATCCCGGCTTTGATTCCATACTGAAATTGAGCGAGGCTGGTGTTGATGTTAACCAGGCTTAATGCGATGACCAGACCCAAAATTACCGGGTACTTTTTACCATTACGTGATTTGTTGGTAAGGGAGATGATCTGTTTTTCTGTTTTTCTTTTCATGATAATTGTTTTAATGTTTCTGAAATATTTGTTTGTTTCGACTATATATCTAAAATATTCGAACAGTAGGCCAAAAAAAATTAGGTGCAAATACCGTAGAACAGCATGTTGACGACATCGTTGATCTTTTGGTCAAACTCGGTCTCTGTTTCGGCATTTTTTAGTAAGGGCATTTCGAAGCCGATCATGGCAGTTAATACCGCATTGCTCATAAATTGAACATCTACCGGTTTAAACTCCTTCTGCTCTATTCCGGAACGAAGGATATTTCCCAGCGTTTCCAGTTCCCATTCCCGGTGCCGATCTCTGATTTTTTCGATAAAAGAGAAAGTATTCAGAAAGTTGTCTGTCAGGGCTTTGTACAGATTTCCGCGCTGTACGAACCGCCGCATTCTGATCAGTATGTATTTTCTCAACTTTTCAACTGAATGATCCGTCTTATTTAGCGCCTCGTAAATTTCCCGTTTCAAATGTTCGGCTTCGTGCCCCACAACCGCCTCAAACACCTCTTCTTTGTTTTTGAAATAATAATAAAGCGAACTTTTCCCTTTTCCTGCGGCATAGGCGATATCGTCCATGGTTGTTTTCTTAAAACCATATTTGTCGAAGGTCAAAGCTGCTGCCTCAATTATTTGTCGTTTTGATCTGTTGTTTGTCATTTTCGACGATTTTGGTTTAAAAGTACAAATTATTTGTTTTGGCTCTTCTTATTGCAGATGGATAAGTCGTAAAAGAAAATGAATTAACGTTAAGTTCAGGTTGCTCTGACGGTAGCTTTTGTATGTAACTTTGGTTGGCAAGTTTTTAGAACAAAGCATTTTGTCTAAGAATCTATTATACATTCAAAAAAATAAGATGAGTGGGAGAGCGGCATTGCGGAGATGTGTTGGGCTTCGATCTGTATTTTCTTATTTAATTTTTCATCCCGATTAAACCTTCTTAAACGGTCTTCGTCAAAGCACTCAGTAATAACGATTACAGTTGGTCTTTAAACGATAATCAAGAGTTAAGCATGAGAGCTAATATTACCGGACTAAGTAGTTAAAAGCTCTTGTAAATTCTGCCGGTTATTCGGAATTTATAAAACAAACAATTTTGATCACATGAAGAAATTAGGTTTACTATTGCTGTCGGTAATTGTATTTGCCGCGGTAACCATGGCCCAGGACAGAGGACCAAGAAATTTCGATCCGAAAGAAATGGCCAAACGTCAAACAGAAGAATTGACAAAAGCGCTGGATCTGAACAAGGATCAGGCCGCAAAAGTATTGGAGCTAAATACCAAAGTAGGTGAAAAAATGTCGTCGATGCGCGAGGAGATGAGAGATGGCGGTGGTGACCGCGAAGCCATGCGCGAAAAAATGACAAAAATACGTGAAGAGCAGAAAGTTGAAATGAAGAAAATTCTGACCGAAGCTCAGTACAAAAAATACGAAAAATACTTAGAGGAACGTCGCGCCCAAAGAGGCCAAGGCAGGCCCGGCGGACAACGTTAACGTTTCATACGGTTTAGTTTAATTAGGTAGAAAAGGGCCTGCAGATGTTGCAGGCCCTTCTTATTTGTATTCTTGCGAAGTTTCTTTTTAGAACGAACGTTGCAGTCCCACCATTTTGATGGCAGTAACGGCAGCTTCGTCGCCTTTGTTTCCATGTTTACCACCGGCTCTGTCCAAAGCCTGTTGCTCGTCGTTGGTGGTAAGTACGCCAAATATGAAAGGCTTGTTGTACTTCAGGTTTAGGTCTTTTGTGCCTTGAGTAACACCTTCGCATATGTAGTCGAAATGACGGGTTTCTCCCTGAATCACGCATCCTAACAGAATAACGGCATCCACATTGGCCATTTCGGCAAAAAACTGGCCTCCCAGCGGAAGTTCGAATGTTCCGGGAACGTATTTAACCGTAATGTTTTCTTCTGCTGCGCCGTGTTTTTTTAGGGTGTCGATCGCTCCCTCAGCCAGTGCCGAAGTTATTTCCCAGTTCCATTCTGCTACAACAATTCCGAAACTCATGTTTTCTGCTGATGGAACCGAATTGATATCGTAAGCTGATAAATCTTTTGTTGCCATAACTATTTAAAATAAAAAACCCCTCCGAAGAGGGGTCGAATTATCAATTTTTCGGTACTTAGTTCATTTTTATTTTTACGCGAGCAATGTAACGATCGGCGTTGGTTGCTTCTGCCGAAGTTGGGAATTGCTTTTTAATATCCTGGTAAAGTGCCAGCGCTTGTTCCAGTTCGTCTGAAGATTCCAGCAATTTTGCAGCTTTCATCATGTAAACCGGAGTTGTAAGCTCGTTTTTCGATTCGCTGTACGCTTTTTTGTATTGTTTCAACGCTTTGTCGCTGTCTCCCAATTCAAGGTAGGCATCGCCTTTGGCACCTTCTGCAACCGGGGCTAAAAGAAGATCGTCAGATTTGAAATCGTTCAAATAATCCAAAGCTTCTTCGTACTGTCCCAAATGCAAATAGGAAATTCCGGTGTAGTATTTGGCACGGTTGGCTGCTTTGGTAATGCCATAATCGTCGATGATATCAAGGAATCCCAGGTAGTTTCCGTCACCGTTGATGGCCAGGTTGAATGAATCTTTTTCGAAATAGTTTTCGGCCATAAAAATTTGCGAGTTGGCTTCTTTTTCCTGTGGTTGAACATAAAACTTTTTAAATCCAAGGAAAACAGCAACTACCAAAATAAGACCACCAACAACGTAACTGATGATTTTTTGATTATCCTCAATAAACTGTTCGGTTTTTGTTAACGCGCTTTCAAGTTCTTGTAAATTATCGACTTGTTCAGTTTTTTTCTTAGTCATCTTTTTCTATTTCAAAATTGTGGGGCAAAAATAGTTTTTTTTTCATAACAGATTAAGGTATCTCTCCATTATTTTGATGAATAATCAACAGTTGCTTGTTATTATCGGCTTTTTGCAAACAATTCAGGAAAATGCAGGCTTTTTTAATAGTTTTGTACATCCTTTATTAAAGAATTTGACGCATGCGAATTGAAGAAATTTCAATTGTAAATTTTAAAAATATTAACGAGGCTACGGTTGAATTTTCTCCCCGTTTGAACTGTTTTATAGGTAAAAACGGGGCCGGAAAAACCAACATGCTGGATGCCATTTATTATTTGTCGTTTTGCAAGAGTTTTTTCAATGCCAGTGATTTGTTAAACATAAATCACGAAGAAAGTTATTTCATGCTGAACGGAAGCTACGACCGTCTCGATTCTTCAGAAACCATCACCTGCGGCATTCAAAAAGGACAGAAAAAGCAATTTAAGCGGAATTCAAAAATCTATAAGAAACTGCAGGATCACATCGGTTTATTGCCGTTGGTTATGATCTCGCCTTCAGACGTTGAATTGATCCTGGGAGGAAGCGACGAACGCCGGAAATTCATGGACGGTGTTATTTCGCAATACAACCAGAATTACCTCGACGACCTGCTGAAATATAACCGGGCGGTGGTGCAGCGAAATAATTTGCTGAAGCATTTTGCTGCCGAACGCCGCTTCGATGCCGATTTATTATCGATCTGGGATGATCAGTTGGTGGAATACGGAACACGGATCCACCGTGAACGGACAGAGTTTGTGGAGAAACTGATACCTGTTTTTCAGCGTTACTATACCTTTATTTCGCAGGGAAACGAAGAGGTGGGGTTGGTTCATCAATCCGATTTGTATGAAAACGATTTTGGACAGTTACTCAAAGATTCGGTAATGAAAGATCGTGCCGCGCAATACACAACGGTTGGCGTTCATAAAGATGATCTTTTGTTGAAGTTAGGTGAATTCCCGATGAAAAAACTAGGCTCGCAGGGGCAGAAAAAAACCTACCTGGTGGCATTGAAACTGGCACAGTTTGACTTTATCAAAGAGATTTCGGGAATAAAACCCATATTGTTGCTCGATGATATTTTTGATAAGCTGGATCAGCACCGCGTCGAGCAAATTGTAACCACCGTAGCCGGTGAACAGTTCGGGCAGATTTTTATCACCGATACCGATCGCAGTCATTTGGACGCAATAATCCGGAAACTTGGAACCGATTTTCGTATTTTTAATGTTGAAACCGGAAAAGTGAAGCCAGTATCATGAGACGAAGCAATACACAGTCGCTTAGCGATGTTTTAAAGGAATACATTGAGCAAAACCGCATTGAGCGCAAGCTTAAAGAGGTGGACGTTGTGGAGGGCTGGGAGGCTTTGCTGGGAAAAACGATTGCCCATTACACCCGAAACATCTACATCCGCAACCGTATTTTGTACGTCGAAATCAGTTCGGCTGTAGTTAAAAACGAGCTTTTTCTGATGCGCGAAGAGATTTGCCGGCGAATCAACCAAAACGCCGGTGTCGAAATAATCGAACGGATCGTGTTCAAATAACTTAGTACCGCTCCAGTTGTGAAAAGAAAAAGTCGGCCTCAATAGCCGCATTTTCATCGCTGTCCGAGCCATGTACTGCATTTTCGGTCATGCTGGTGGCATAGCGTTTACGCACAGTGCCTTCTTCTGCTTTTTCCGGATTGGTAGCCCCGATAAAACTGCGGTAATCTTCCACTGCATTTTCTTTTTCGAGAATGGCTGCCACAATGGGGCCCGAGCACATAAAACTGACCAGGTTTTCGTAAAACGGTTTGCCTTTGTGCACGGCGTAAAACGCTGCTGCCCGCTCGGGTGAAAGCCGGGTGTATTTCATGGCCACAATTTTAAATCCGGCTTCGTTGATCATTTTTAGAATGTCGCCGATGTGATTGTTCTTAACCGCGGTAGGTTTGATCATCGTGAAAGTAAGGTTGCCTGTCATAATCAAAGTTTTTGTCCAGTTGCTTTTTACATAACACTTAACGAACATAAAATTTTTTCACCACATATCTTACTCTCTTGATTGAAAAAATTTTACGGGAGTTCGCAAACGGGTGAATGCACTTCCGAATGAAACCAGTGAGGATAGTATTTAGTTCAATAGAATAGTTCTGACTGAAGAAAAAATAGAATATTTTAACCTTTTCACCCGCCTAAGAATTAGTATATTTGTCCCTTCAAAAATTTTAGGTCTTGAAAAATACTGGAAAAGAGATATTTAGTGCCATTGGGGAAGTGTTGGGAAATGCAGGTAAAGTAAGCATTATTCCGCACGAAAATCCGGATGGAGATGCGATAGGAGCGGCACTTGGGTTGGGGCAAACACTTGCCAATAAAGGCTTGGAGGTGAAAGTGATTTCGGTAAATGATTACCCCGATTTTTTAAAATGGTTTTCTTCGGATGTTCCGATCACAATTTACGAGAAGGACAAGAAGGCCGCAAAAGAGTGGCTTTTTGACTCGGATGTGCTGATTTGTGTGGATTTTAACGAAGAAAAAAGGGCCGGGCACCTCGCAAAAATGATCGGCCGTTTTTCGAAAACAAAGATTTTAATCGACCACCATCCGTCTCCGGGCGACTTTTGTCACTATACGGTATCTGAAACCCAGTACAGTTCCTCGGCCGAGTTGGTCTATGACGTAATTGGGCAGTTAGGTTATACGGAGTATATCAATACCCAGGCTGCAGAAGCGCTTTTTACCGGAATACTGACCGATACCGGGGGTTTTAGCCACAACACGTCGCAAAATACATTTAAAACAGTGGCCGAATTGCTGAATTATGGAATTGATACTGATAAAATTCAATCGGCTGTGTTTCATAATTTTTCTGCCGACAGGATGCAACTGATGGGGTATTGTTTGTATGAAAAGATGAAAGTGTTTCCCGAATACAGGGCAGCTGTAATTTGCATAACAAAAGAGGAATTGGAAAGATTTAACTTTAAACCGGGCGATACAGAAGGTTTTGTAAACTATCCGCTTTCCATCAATAATATCGTATTCAGTGCTCTTTTTATTGAGAAAGAGAATTATGTGAAAGCATCGTTTCGCTCAAAAGGAAATTTTCCGGCCAACAAATTCTCCAGCGAGCATTTCAATGGCGGCGGGCATTTAAATGCTGCAGGCGGCGAGTCGATGTTAACTTTTGAAGAAACAATTGAAAGATTCACGCAACTTTTACCCGAGTATAAACATCTTCTGGAAGAAACAGTAATCTGAATGCGCTTTGAATACGCAGAGAATTATTCTGTTTTAATCAAAGGAGAAAGATAATTGGATAAGCTTTTTAACTTTGTAAGGTTTTCGAAATAACCAGTAACAAGAATTGATAACAATTAACAAGAATAAAGAAATGAAGAAAATACTAAATGGGATGTTCGTTCTTATTTCAGCAGTTGGATTTTTTGCCTGCAGCGATGGCATCGACTATGAAAAATTGAGAAGGAACGAACTGGCTCTTCTTGACGAGTATATTGCAGCCAAGCACCCGGGTGCCGAAGAAACAAAATCGGGACTTTATTATTTCAATGAACCCGGAACCGGCGAAGGCGATACCATAAAATTAGGAGACGAAGTACAGATCTTTTACGCAACCTGGGTTTTGAGGAGAAACGAGGACAAGGAACTGGATAGTGTTTTAGTGGATCAGTCGAGCGGTTACCTGAGCGGACACCGTTACGAGCCACTGGAATTTACTGCAGGTGCAGGTAGCACCATTGCCGGTTTGGAAGAAGGCGTGACCTATATGCAACCCGGAACAAAATCGAGATTGGTTATCAACTCTGAATTAGCTTATGGCCAAAGTGGATCAGGTTCGGTTGGAATGTTTCAAACGGTTTTGATGGAAGTTGAGATCCATAAAGTGATCCCGCTGGAAGTGCCGGAAGAAGAATAGGTTCAGCTCACCAAAATGAACAGGGCGCAACTGTTAAAGAAATTATTACCCGGTTTTATTCCTCTTTTTGTTTTTATCGCTGCCGATGAAATTTGGGGGACTAAAATCGGGCTTTTTGTGGCTATTGGCGTAGGTGTTGCCGAGATGATTTGGATAGCCGTAAAAGAAAAACGCTTTGAAAAATTTGTGCTATTCGATACGCTTTTGCTCGTAGCTCTCGGTGGCGTCTCCATTTTACTCGACAATGATATTTTCTTTAAGTTAAAACCCGGGCTTATCGAGCTGATTCTCCTTGTTGTGCTGGCAGTTTCTGCTTTTTCGCGCGTAAACATTATTGGCTTAATGGGCCAGCGTTACCTCAAAGGTGCTGAGTTCAACGATGCACAGATGGCGCAAATGCGCCGAAGTCTCAAAATTCTGTTTTACCTGTTTTCGGTTCATACCCTGCTGGTTTTTTACGCGGCTTTTTATATGAGCAAAGAGGCCTGGGCTTTTATCAGCGGAGGTTTGTTTTACATTATTTTTGCTGTTTTCTTCTTATATGAATGGCTGCGCCAGCGTAAAATTCAGCAAGGATTTAAGAACGAAGAGTGGGTGCCGCTGGTTGACGAGCAGGGAAAAGTTACCGGACAAGCTCCGCGAAGCCAGGTGCACAACGGGAGCAAGTTGCTGCATCCCGTGGTGCATTTACATGTGTTGAACCGCAATGGTTCCATATTGCTCCAAAAACGCCCGATGAATAAGCAGATCCAACCCGGGAAATGGGATACCGCAGTAGGTGGCCACATTTCGGCTGGAGAAAGCCTGGAAGCGGCGCTTAAAAAAGAAGCTTTTGAAGAGATTGGTCTAAAGGATTTCAGTGCCCGTTTGCAAAAGGTGTACAAGTGGGAATCGGACGTGGAAGCTGAACTCATTTATTTGTTTACTTCGCACGATTTCAAAAACATCGGGATACAGTCGGACGAAGTGGAAGAGTTACGTTTCTGGACCAAAAAGCAGATCGAAAGCGAAATCGGAAACGAAACTTTTACTCCCAACTTTGAGCACGAATATCGTATGCTTGCTCAACTCAAGTTAATATAGAAATTATCCCAGCAAAAATATTACAGGCTGTTTGTGTAAATCAGGCACTTTGCCTTTCCATTGCTGAACCGTTTTGGTTGCAATAAATTCGTTTTCGCCGGTAATGTTGGCGGCTATACACAAAAGGGTAGAAGGAGCACAACTCCTCAGTATTTCCTCCACCATGTGATTGTTTCGATAAGGCGTTTCAATAAAAATCTGGGTTTGTCCCGACGCTTTTATTTTTCTTTCGAGGTTGGCCAACTCCCGCGAGCGTTCGTTTGGTTTTACCGGCAGGTAGCCGCGGAAAGCAAAATTCTGCCCGTTCAATCCAGAGGCCATCAATGCCAGCAAAATAGAAGACGGACCAACAATGGGAACCACCTTAAACTCTTTTTGATGCGCCAGCCGAACCACATCGGCACCGGGATCGGCCACGCCCGGGCAGCCGGCTTCCGAAATTACGGCCACATCGTTTCCCTGTTCCAGTGGCTTTAAAAACCGCGGCAGGTCCTGTGGCTTTGTATGTTTGTTGATTTCATAAAAAGTACACGAATCAATATCGATGTCGCGGTTTACCTGCTTCATAAAACGGCGGGCCGTGCGGATATTTTCAACAATAAAAAATTTGGTAGAAGTAAGCACGCTAAAAACTGTAGCGGGCATAACCGACTGCCAGTCGCCTTCGGCCAAAACATTGGGAACAAGATAAAGTGAAGCCATCGTAAAAAGATTTGTGCAAAAATAGTCAATCTCGCCGTTTCACAGCTGCTTTTGCTAATTTTGCGATATGACTTCCATCAAAAACAATAAAATAACCGCCACTTTTCTGGGTACCGGAACTTCGCAGGGAGTGCCGGTAGTAGCGTGCGACTGCGATGTGTGCCGTTCGGATGATCCGCATGATAAGCGATTGCGCTCTTCGTTATTGCTGAACATAAACGGGCAAAACCTGGTGATTGATGCCGGGCCTGATTTCCGGCAGCAGATGTTGCGCGAAAGGGTGGGAACGCTTCGGGCCATTTTATTAACACACGAGCATGTGGACCATATTTTTGGGCTCGACGACATCCGGTCGTACAACTGGATCCAGCGTCATCCGATGGAGATTTATGCCGAGGAGCGGGTACAGGAAGCGATCCGCCGTATTTTTAGCTATGTTTTTGCTGAGTTTAAATACCCGGGAATCCCAAAGATGCACCTGAAGGATGTAAATGGTTTTCCCTTCGTTGTTGATGATGTTGAAATAATTCCAATTCGTTGTTTTCATCATAAACTGCCGGTTTATGGTTACCGGATTGGCGATTTGACTTACATCACAGACGCCAACTCAGTTCTGGAAGAAGAAATGGCAAAGCTTGAAGGGACCAAAATACTGATCATTAACACGCTGCGGAAAGAAAAGCATATTTCGCATTTTAACCTGGAAGAAGCGTTGGCTGTGATTGAAAAAGTGCAACCCGAAAAAGCTTACCTGACCCACATCAGCCATGGTCTTGGAAAATACCGCGAGATTGAAAAAGAGTTACCCGGGAACGTGTTTCTGGCTTACGACGGGCTGAAGCTGGAGCTTTAGTCCAATTCTTTTTCTGATCGCTGTTTTAACCAGGGGAGAACAATTAGAAGCGAACTGATCAGGTAGATAATTCCGGAGAGGAAAAGTGCCGCATCAAGGCTGATGTTATCGGTGATCCATCCCAGTAAGGGGCCGATTGCGGCAAAAGCAATCCGGATCACAAAATTTCGCACTGAAAGCATGGTGGCCCGCACTTCGCTTTCGGTGTACTGGTTGATGTAATTTTTGAAAATTGGCGTGGCAATTCCCCGAACCAGGTAAAACAGGAACAAAAAAGCAAGCCCCCAGTAGGAAATCGTAATTCCGGCAAAAACATAGCCAGCAGCCAGCAGTACAATCACTAGCAAAATCGACCATTTCCTACCCAAAAACAGTTCTACTTTATAGGCAAAAACCGACGAAACCCCTACCGTTAGGTTGAGCGCTGTCCAGAATATTCCAAACATTTCAACGGGCAGATCAATAGCTTTGAAAAATGGCTGAACAAACCACGCAAAAGTAAGTGTTGCGGTTCCGGTTACCGACGATAACAGGATGGAAATACGCAGATCGGGATTGGAAACAAACATGCTGCGGATGTTGCCAACCAGTTTTTTCATCGAATGAATGTGCTCTTTCGAATGTATACGCGGTTCAATTAAAGTTAGGGCAGCCGGAATGGCAATGGCGGCCACTCCAAACTGAAAATAAAACGGCGAGCGTAAGCTAATGGCTGCTAAAAATCCTCCAACCACACCGGCAATGGCTTCGGCAAAATTGCCCACCGAAGTAATGCGGCCTTCTTCCCGAACGTATTTATCGGTTTTATTGTCGGCTTTCAAACTATCGTACAACAGGGCAGAGTCGGCACCCGACACAAAGGAATGCCCGATGCCCAAAATAATTTCGGCGATTACAAAGGCCCAGAAACCGTACGAGAAACTGTACACCAGAAACCCGGCGCTTCCGAGTATACTTCCAAGAATCAGTGTTTTTTTTCGTCCCCAAACATCGGCCATCCAGCCCGAAGGAATTTCCATGGCAACAATGGCCACCGAGTAAATGGCTTTCAGCACAAAAATCTCGTGCATGCCCATGCCGTTGTCGGTGTAAAACAAAACCACCACCGGCATAACCATGTTAAACCACTTCGAAATTTTAATGAGGTATAAACGCGGAATATTTTTACTGAAAGGCGCCAAATTCAACTTTTGCACAAAAATAGTGGATTATTACATTATCCGCTTTATTCTGATTTACAAAGACGGTTTTTGTGAGAACCCGCATTCCTTAAAAATGCTTAATTAAATTTAGTTAAGTCCTTATCTATGCGGAGTTTAATATCTTTTTTACCTGAATGGTGAAACATTCGGGTTTTTTAACTGTTTGACTATCTGTAAAAAAATAACATCTCGTTACTACGAGAATGAAAAAATTGATAACCAACTTATTAGTGATTTTATGAATTCAGAAATAGTTGCAGACGCCGTGGAGACGGAGAACAGAATTCCCTCATTGTCAGATTTTTTGGACACGCTTAAATCAAAAATGAAAAGCGTATTTCACGAGAAAAATGATATCAATGAATTAAGTGTAAACAGAGGGCTTCCGGCTGAAGCTCTTCAGGAAATTATGTCGGCTAATCCGTTGTCGGTAGGGATTCCGAAAGAATATGGCGGACGCGGCGGACTGATGCACGAAAACATTGCCTTGCTGGCTGCGGCTTCCTACGAATCGTTGCCGCTTTCCTTAACATTTGGAATTAATTCGGCTTTGTTTCTACAGCCGGTGGCAAAATATGCGAAAGAAGAGGCTAAAGCTCCCGTTTTCAAACGTTTTCTTGAAAAACAAAATATGGGTGGTTTAATGATCACCGAACCCGATTATGGCAGCGACGCACTGAACATGCAAACATTTTATACCGAAAAAGAGAGCAGGTTTCATATTAAAGGGAAAAAACACTGGGCAGGATTAACCGGCCAGGCCGATTTTTGGCTGTTAACCGCACGGCAACAGGCCGATTCGGGTAATTTGCAGCGCGATATCGACTTTTTTATTTGCGATGTAAGTGCTCCGAACCAAAGCATTAAGGTGGAAGAATATTTCGAAAATCTTGGCCTTTACATGATTCCGTACGGCCGAAACCATATTGATGTAAAGGTGCCTTCGGTACAAAAGCTGGAACCTCATTCTACGGGGGTAAAAATGATGCTGGATTTGCTGCACCGTAGCCGAATGCAGTTTCCTGGAATGGCTATGGGCTTTATTAAGCGTATGCTCGACGAAGCCATTGTGCATTGTAAGCAACGGTTGGTAGGAGGGAAGAGCTTGTTTTCGTACGACCAGGTACAGGAGCGTTTGTCAAAGCTGCAGGCCAGTTATACCATTTGTTCGGCCATGTGTGCCAACAGCAGCAAGAAAGCAGGGATTGAAGTGGATCTGGTGCCTCACGGGTTGGAGGCCAACGCAGTTAAAAGTGTGGTAACCGATTTAATGCAGGAAGCAGCACAGTCGTTGGTGCAGCTGGTGGGCGCAAAAGCTTACAAGCTAACCCACATTGCGGGGCGAGGCATTACCGACAGCCGCCCGTTTCAGATTTTTGAAGGCTCGAACGATATCCTTTATGCACAAATTTCTGAAGGCCTTGTAAAGCTTATGAAACGTGCCAAAGAAAACAACCTGTTTCAGTTCCTGAAAGGTTTTGACCTGACCAGCAAAGCGGCCGGGTTTATTAAAGAGCAAACCAATTTCAATATCAATTTCCAGATGCCGCAACGTAATCTCGTTGATTTGGGAAAAATTGTGGGGCGGATTATCTCCCTCAATCAGGTTGTTGAGTTAATGGGAAATGGTTTCCGGAAAGACCTGGCCGAAGGTGGAATCAGCATGCTTCAGCAGGAAATTGCTGGATTACTGACCGTTTTTTCAATGAAAAACGAAACGCAGGTAGTGCAAGAGTATGAAGAAAATAGTTCGTGGCTAAATTTTGTAACTGCGTAGAAAACAAATTCTAACAACTTAATTCGTTTGAAATATTCTGCAGGTTAATGCTGATGCAGGCAAACTTCTTTTTTTTACTTTGAATGAATTTTGAAATCTATTCTTAAAAGTAAAAGTAGAATTATATTTTTGTGTTCAAACTGACGAAAAAGTTATAAAATAAAACAAGCGTGTTTTAGAAAAATGAAAAGCGGTTTGCCAAATGCCAGCCGCGAAGTCAGGTTTTATACAGTAGAAAACAGCTATTTTAAACAACATGAATTTATACATACCAAAAAACTACAAATCCGTACTGGATGTAAATCAGACTGAGCAGGCAATCAAGCAATTGAAAGATTTCTTTCAGTTGAATCTTTCTTCGGAGTTGCGCCTGCGAAGAATTACTGCGCCACTTTTTGTAAAAAAGGGAACAGGTATTAACGATGATTTGAATGGAATTGAAAGGCCGGTTTCGTTCCCGATAAAGGAGTTGGGCGATGAAATGGCTGAGATTGTGCAGTCGCTGGCCAAATGGAAAAGACTGGCCTTGGCCGATCTTCAGTTTCAGGATGGTTTTGGGATTTACACCGATATGAACGCGATACGTCCGGATGAAGAACTTACCAATATTCACTCGCTTTATGTGGATCAGTGGGACTGGGAGCGCGTAATTACAGCAGAAGAGCGAAACCTGGATTTTCTGAAATACATTGTTCGTAAAATTTATTCGGTATTGGTACGCACAGAGTATTTTATTACCGAGAATTATTTGGATTTGGACCCCCAACTTCCGGAGGAAATCACTTTTGTACATGCCGAAGAACTGGCTAAAAAATACCCGGGGTTGACTCCCCGCGAGCGTGAAAACGAAGAATCGAAGAAACACGGGGCTATTTTTGTGATCGGGATTGGCAGCGAAATGCCAAACGGTGAAGCCCACGATGGCCGTGCACCCGATTACGACGACTGGAGTACGCCTACTGTAAACGGTTACAAAGGACTAAATGGCGACATTATTTTATGGAACGATGTGTTGCAACGTTCGTTCGAAATTTCTTCGATGGGAATAAGGGTCGACAAACGCACTTTGCTGGAGCAACTCAGGATTAGCGGGCAGGAAGAGCGGAAAGAGCTGCTTTGGCACAAAATGTTGCTAAACGACGAATTGCCGTTAACCATTGGCGGTGGCATTGGCCAGTCGAGGTTGTGTATGTTCTTTTTAAGAAAGGCGCACATTGGTGAAATTCAGTCGAGCATTTGGCCCGATGAAATGATTGAAATCTGCAAAAACAGCGGAATTCACCTGTTGTAGCAGAGAAGAAGCGGCAAAAAGTGAACATTAAAACGACAAATTTTGAATTTTCTGATTTATTTGGAGTTTTGAATTTGGAGTTTGAAATTTGATTTATACTTTTGCAGCGCAAAATAAGGCTGCCTCGGTAGCTCAGTTGGATAGAGCAACTGCCTTCTAAGCAGTAGGTCATGGGTTCGAATCCCGTCCGGGGTACTTAAAATCAGTTAGTTACATTTTATGTGATTAGCTGATTTTTCTTTTATACACAGGTTTAACGGAGCAATGTAAACCAAGATGTAAACCATTTTACATCATGAATGCTTCAATTTCAGTCGTATGTTTTAAGTCAAAAACCCTTGCTAATGGCGAGAATCCGTTAATGTTGCAAGTAAACAAGAATGGTAAACGGAAATACAAAAGTCTGGGTATCTCTGTAAACCAAAATCACTGGGACTTTAAAAAGAACCGTCCAAAGCCCACTTGTCCTGATGGTGAGTACATTCAGCAAATTATTCTAAACAAGGTAACTGAGTTACAAAAACAAGTGTTAAACTATGGCGCAGACAATCAAAATTTTACTCTCAACAAACTTTTAAACGGTAGCAGCAATCAAGTAAAAGAAGTTAAAGTAGGAGAGTTCTTTAATAAACTAATAAGCGAATTTGGAAGCTCTGGAAAGGTTGGCAATAGGAGAGTTTACAAAGATGCTTTGAATACTGTTAAAGCTTTCTCTAAAGGAAATCTGAATTTTACATTTGCTGATATTGATGTTAACTGGCTCAATCGATTCGAAAATTGGATGAGAGCCAACAAGAACAAAGAAACTTCAATGAGTTTAAGATTGCGAACTTTAAGAAGTGCTTATAATAAAGCCATTGAAGAGAAAGCTGCCTATAAGATTAACTATCCTTTTAACGAATTTAAAATAAGTAAATTCAATACAAAAACGAGTAAACGAGCTATTACAAAAGCTGAAATCCAGAAAATTATTAAAGTCAATCTGAGTAAAGAAAAAGAATCTGTTCAGCTTGCAAGGGATATTTTCATTTTCAGTTACTTGTGTAGCGGAATCAATTTCACTGACATAGCAAACCTCCAACCTGATAATATTAGTGGAAATCAAATGCAATACATAAGGCAAAAAACAGGTAAGAAAATCAATGTCTTATTGATTCCTGATACAATTAAAATCATTGAAAAATACTCTATTGCAACGCCACAAACCGGACATATTTTTCCAATACTTGACAAACGAATACATAAAACAGCACAACAAAAGCGAAACAGAATACATAAAGTGTTAGGCCGCACTGGGAAAGGATTAAAACGGATTGCAGAACTATGCAAAATTACCACCAATTTATCGACCTATGTAGCCCGTCATAGCTTTGCAACAGTTCTGAAAAACTCAGGTGTAAGCATTGCTTTAATCAGTGAAGCACTGGGGCATTCCGCACTTTCAACAACTCAGATTTATCTAGATAGCTTTGAAAACAAACAGTTTAATGAGGCTATGAAACATTTGATTTAAACACTTGACAAAATATTGCTTGCATTATTATAATTGATAAATTTGTAACGGCTGAAACGTCAGCAATTTATTGATTATAACGTAAGCGTAAGGCATTATTCTTAGTCTCGAAAATCGCCAATTTTAGAAACAGCACAAGAATAATAGCAATAGCGCTCACGCTCATTTTATATGGGCGTGGGACTGTTGTCTATTTTTGTGTTGTGGGTGTTTGGCGATACCTCGGGACTGGATAGGCATTCAGTTCCCACGCTTTTCATTTTTTACGCCTAATGAGGGAGCGGTTAGGGCAAACACATTATTATGAAAAGAAGTCTTTTAATTTTCGCTCTCTTTGCTTTAGTTATTAGCTGTAAAAGCATTTACTACAGTGATCTAAGTCCGAAAGGACAAGTCTCAAACAAACTACCTGCTTTACAACCTCAGTACAATACTTACAATCTGGAAAATATTTACTCCAGAGGCAGTACAGTTTCTTCTACCTCTGGTGCTTATAACAGCTATTATATAGAAAAAACAGATAAAACATTAAACTCGGGGTACAGTACCACTACTTCAACATCCTATGCAGATGAAAGGATTCAAGATGTAATCACAATCTTTGAAAAGGATGTAATTGAAAACATTACAAATAATATTGGGCAAAAGAAAGGATATGCAAGGTTCAACATAAGAACCGGGGAAAGTTATTCTAAATTCAAGACCGGTAACTTTCTAATTGGCTGGTGTTTCTTATTTACTCCATACTTATTTGGCATGAATGCAAGTAAAGGAATAACCACGCTTGAAGTTGAAGTTGAGCTGTGTGATTTATCAGGGAATACGGTAGGTAGGTACAATGCTTTTTCTCATGTTGAAAAAACCGTCGCATTGTGGAGAGGATATAACAAAACAAATGCGGTAAGAATGTCAAACATTGAATGTGTAACAAATTGCCTCAATCAAATAAAAGAGAAAATTGACAATGATTCGCGAAGATTAAGAACCCTATTAAATTAACCCAAATGAAAAAATATTGTAAGGGCAGTCCGAAAAAACTGAAATCTATAATTTCGACCTTTACCCTTTTACTTATCGTACTTACAAATGTTTCAGGGCAGGACATCGATCTAACTTACAAGGTAACGAATTACGAAATCAACGGTGAAAATTACGATCAACTGGCATTAAAGGGAGATGTAGCACTATCATTTTATAAATGCACTAACGGTTCTTTATGCTTCGCAAATCAATGGAGAGCCTTTGACTCTCAATCTTATGGAGGTGTTCATTCATTTAAGAAAAGGGAGATCCCGGAAACGAAAACTACCTATCCCGGAGTTGAGATAAAGTTCACATGGGAATACTTCAATACTTATGACAGCGATAGAGGAACGGCAGCTGTAACCATAACACATTTCTTGGTAAGCGAAACATGGAAATTTAAAGCGGAAATTGTACTCATGGAAACAAACGATGTTCTAAAGTTTAAAGGTTTTTTGGAATAAGAACATATATATAAACACTTAGTGTCCCAATAATAAATACATCTATTAACAACTTAATCAGATAATTATGAATGGAATTATTCGTGCGCTAATTTCAGTAAGAATAGGCTATTTTATTTGGTTCACAACGATGAGAGCAGGTAAATCTTCTGGTAAAAAAACGTTGTCCTTGATATGGAAGTTATGGAATGAATCCTAACTGTGGATGCTCATTTACCCGGTGATTTTATTTTAAACAAGCTAACTAATTTAAATACAACAATAAAAAGATGAAATACTTAATTTATGTCTTGGGTTTTATATTTTTTTTAGGCTGTCAGAATTCAGATAAGCCCAGAATAAAGGATGTTGCTTATTTTGAATCATATCCATTGGTAAGTAAGTTTGGTGGGGAAACTATAATGGGAGACCCTGTTTTTGGAATAACCAACTATCTTGAAATTGAAGTTTGTTATCCGGGAGCATCCGAAACTAGAACCATTGAGAATAGATATACTCCATGGGTACTTGAAGAAAATGGGACATATAAAGTTGTAATACTCACAGACTCAGAAAATCCAGTTGTTAAAAAGAAAGGACCATTAGCAATTGCTTCACCCGATTCGAATGAATGGATTAAAAAATTAAGCAATTACGAAATTTATGACAAGGTGCTTTTTAGTGCAAAAGTGCCAATCCTTGTAAAAGATAAATATTATTCAAAGAAAGATGAAAACGATAAGTTAGTTTATTATAGAGAGGCATTTCAAAAGGAACCCAAAAATTGAAGAAATCAGTGAAAAATAAAAGTGACCTTTTTCAAATCTTGGTGGTAAAAAAAGAGAGTGCCCAATTGGACACTCTCTGATTAAATTAATTATCCGATTCTTATTGATGTTTTTTTGGCTTATACTGCTCCAAGTTCAGTTCTTCATCCGTGAAAACTTCAACATTCATTAAATCAAGTTTTTCAGGCTTAAAAACCGATCCTAATCCATATTTGAAAACTTCGTTCGTCTTCTTCTCACCACAAATCACAACATGTTGAGCTACGGCATTCTTGTTCAATTCGTGTTCCTCGCAAAAATTTACAAAATCTTCCATTCCTACAACTGCACTCACTCTATTCTTCAGGATCGCATAGAACATATACTCCTCAATATCTTTAATTTTCAGTTTGATCAGTTGCTTTAAAGTCTGTGGATCTTTATAAACTTGAGACTTAAGACTTCTGTTGGCAGCTCGCATAATTGCTCCAAATTTTTTTTCATCTGGATTTATTTTGCGTACTCGCTTGTAACTTTCAGCTCTATCAGCCTTTTTAGTTTCAATCTGTTTAAGCTGCACTCTAAGTTTTGCTAATTCTTGATTAGCTGCATATAAATCATCAAACAATTCCTGATTAATCGTAATAACATTATCTTTCATAATAATAGTCTTTAAAAATGTAAACATTAATTATCTAATTTGCTCCTTAAGACTATATTATGCTGTAACTGACCTTTGGCAAAACTCACAATATGTGTCGGTGTCCCGTTTGTTTTTTGGTTCTCGACTTACTCTTCTCCACACAGGTCAGTCCAAAATTCAATGAACGCTTATCGCCAATTTGAAAACGGAGCATTTCTTCTCCCTGACAACAATGATTTTTGCCGCAAACACTATACCATATCATTAAGTTAAAAGACTATACACATTATTTTTTATCATGTTCATGACTAAACAGATTAGATTACAAGCTGTGTTCTACTAATCGCAATAAATTACTAAACGCTTGATAACAAACAGATCTAATGCCACAAATTTTATATTGAGGTTATTTTTTGTCCCGCAGGTGAACTATCTTTGTAGCATAAATCATTCGGGAGTAATGCCATTGATTTTGAATCATTTATCACGTCTACAAGGATTCACGACTCAGTTACATTTTATCGGTTAATTTTTTGTTCATAACTGTTAAGCTGTCAAAATTTCTGACAGGTTGCATTTTGTGCTGAAATTTCAGTAATGAAAATTTTTGTCCCTCGTAGAAACCAACTCAGGAACAATTACTCCCCGAATTCTCGAAAAACAATCAGATAGTGAAGACGGATTTTTGAATTCCGAAATGGGAAAAACCTCTAAAAAGTAAAAGTGGGAAAAAATGCGTCCATCAAAATTACTAGATCAATTAAGTGTTTAACCTTTAATTTTTATTTATGGAGAAAGAAATAATACAAGCTCCAAAGACAGCAGCCTATTTAGCTGATTTTATGACGGAATTACCAGTTAATTGTCTATTCGACAAAGGTAGAACTGGTTGTGGTGGCACTACGATTGCCATAAAAAACAAATTAGATACAATTATTGCAATGCCTTATGTGAATGTGATTAAAAACAAGGAAGAACAGCACGATAACTTGCTTGGCATTTATCAAGGTGTTACAGAGGATGAAATCATAGATTATTTACATACCCAACAGATAAAAAAGATAGCGGTAACTTATGACAAACTGGAATATCTTATTGAACTACTAGAAGAACAGGGCTTTAATCCTTATAAAGATTTCCATTTACTTGTCGATGAGTGGCACATCCTTTTTAATAGTTATGCTTTCAGGAATGAAGCTGTAAAAAAGGTGTTGAGCCATAGTCGAAAGTTCGAACAGGTTATATATATGACAGCAACCCCGATTGAAGAAGAATTTATATTGGAAGAATTAAACGATTTACCTGTAAAAGAAATAGCATGGAGCAATACCGCCATTGTAGATATTAAGCCAATTATAACAGATCGACCAATTAATAAAGTTTGTGAGTTAATTTATATGGCTATAGATGGTAAGATGTTTGGCAACCTTCATTTCTTTGTAAATAGTGTTGAATTTATTTCAGATGCTATACAAAAAGCGGGATTACTACCGGAACAAGTTAGAATAATCTGTTCGGACAATAAGATCCTGGGGAGAGGGAGAAAGACCAACCAGAAGAAGTTGGGAGACAACTACAAAATTGCTTCATCTTTGGATGAAGTCAAACCGATTAATTTCTATACTGCTACCTGTTTTGAAGGTGTCGATCTTTACGATGAAAACGGTAGAACTTACATTGTAAGCGATAAAAATAAATCACACACTTTACTTGATATCTCTACGCTTGTTGTTCAAATATGTGGCAGAATCCGAAACTCAAAATACAAAACCGAGGTACATCACATTTATTCAGAAACCAGATACAAGAATTATATCTCTCTGGAAGAATTTAAAGCACATTCAGAAAAACAAATTCAAGAGACAAAAGAATGACTGAATGAACTCAATAATATGGGCGAAACCAACAGAAGAAAGACCATACAATTAATAGAAAAAGGCAACAAATCAGGATTAAATGAAATGTACATATTTAAACAAGATGACAAACTCAGCTTAGATGAGAACTTAATTAAACTGGATATTGTAAATTTTAAGATAACGAAACAGCTTTACAGTTCACGAGTTACACTATCAGATGAATATTCGAAGTACGGTTTTAATGTTACTGAAACACAAGAAATAATTTACTCAGACAAGTTGGTATCAAATCCGAAAGCCCGAATTTCATTTAAAGATATGTTTATCGAATATGCCAAACTAAAAAGTAAAATTCCAAAGTTTTTTCTTGGCAATATTGACGAACGAATCATCAAAATAGAGCAGGAAAAACCACTAATAAAAGAAGCATATGAGAAGCTAGGTGTTGAGCGTGTAGAATCACTCAAATATCGTGTTACTAATATTCGAAATGCAATACTTTCAGAATCTACTGATACTTCGACGGATAGTAAGATTGTTGAATTTTTAAAAACTAATGGAGTTGGTGTAGGTACAAGAAAAACTGCAAAAGAATGGAAAGAGTTATTGCAGGACGCTTACAATTTGCTAAATCTAAAACTTACGTACAATAGAATAAAAACAGCAAAAGCAACTGATTTAGAACAATGGTTTGAAGTAAAGAAAACGACTCCGAAAATTGACGGAAAAACAACATCCTGTTACACGATAATTAGGCAAAAAATAATCTTTGTTACATAAATTTTGCAGACTCCGTAATGAATTAAATATTACGGAGTTATTTTATTTTCAAATTATTGGAATAATTTATAAATTGCCTTCTTTTAACAATTACTCAACCTCTTCATTTAACAATATCATTTAATAACTGACAATCTAATGGGAACATTTAAAGACCTTCAAACTGAACTTAGGAATAAGGAACGAAAAATAAGAGATTTGATCCGTTTTATAAAAACAAGAAATGATCATAATCCTAATTATAGTCTACTTTTAGGTGCTGGATGTTCTATTACTTCTGACATAAGGTCTGCAAACACTCTAATCAGCCAATGGAAAAAGGACATCTTCCTTCAAGAAACGGAACAAAGCGAAGAAGAATACACAGAAATAGAAGCTAACAAGTTTCTTAGTAACCAAATGTGGTATGATAGTCGCAATCCATACTCTGCATTATTTGAGAAAAAATATGATCTGCCCCGTCAACGTCGAATGTTTGTAGAACAAGAAGTCAGAGACAAGCTACCTTCGATAGGATATTCATATTTAATCAAACTTGTTGAAAATAATTATTTTAAAACCCTGTTCACAACTAATTTTGATGATCTTTTAAATGAAGCTTTTTACCAATACTCTACTGAGAGACCACTTTTATGTGCGCATGATTCCTCAATAAACAGCATTACGATAACATCCAAAAGACCCAAAATAATTAAACTTCATGGAGACTACCTGTTTGATGATATAAAAAGCACTCTCAGAGAAACAGAGTCTCTTGAAGATAATATTAAGAATAAATTTATTGAATTTGCGAAAGACTATGGCTTAATCGTTATTGGATATGGTGGTAATGATAGGTCAATTATGGATATTTTATCTTATTTACTAAAAAATGAAGACTATTTCAAACATGGAATTTATTGGTGTCTAAGAGCGGATAGTGAAATAAGCGAAGATTTAAGAAAGTTATTATGGAAAGACAGAGTTTATTATGTCCAAATAGAAGGATTCGATGAGTTAATGGCAGAGTTAAATAGCAAATTAAATAAAAATGATATTCCTATAGATAGTTTTTTTCTGAATGAGAAAACAGAAAATCTAATCACCAAGATAATTACTAATCCACATCTTAAAAATACCTCATGCACATATATCAAAGAAGATTTTCATAAACTCAGGGACACAAAGGATCAAAACATAGTTGGAAAATTTATTGAATATATGTCTGAGTTAGATGACGAAAAGGAAAATGAAGAATTTGGATTCAAGCTATCAGATAATGAAAAATTAAATGATGATGAGGAAAAATATTTGTTGTCACTACAAAAGGAATTATACACAAGAAGATATAACAAAGCACTTGAAATGATTGAGGAACGACTTGTCGGCGTCAAGATAGACAGTCGTTTTTATAAAGATTTATTGGAATATAAGGGTTCATGCTTAATACGATTAAATAAGAATCTAGAAGCTGTTGAATGTTATGAGAAACTTATCAAACTAGATCCCCAAAAAAGTAGTTATTATAAAAAAGTCTTTCAACTAAAATCTTCCTTCGAAGAGAAATTAGATATTATTGAAGAAGCAATAAAAATTAATAAAACAGCAGATTTAGTGTGGGAGAAAGCAAGGCTAATTTTTTCTCATTACAATTTCCACTATGATAAAAACTCTTCAAAATATAATCTTCAATATATTGGAGACTGCGTCAATGAATGTCTAGCACTTGATCCATCAATTAGAAATCCTGCATGGAACTTGAAATTCAAATACATTAAAGAGAAATTTAATAATGAAGATGATCTTATTTTAGAATATGCAACTACTCTTGAAGAGTTGGGGAAGCAAAATATTGAACATGAAACTTATATTCTGAACAATATCAAATTGAAAAATCTTGAAAAAAAGTCAAATAGTGAGATATACAAATATCTAACAAATTCAATTAAAAAATCAAATGCGATTTCTACCATAAAATCACTTGAATTAACATTGTTAGAACAATATGCAAAAAATAATGATCTTGAAAAATTGGAAGAACGTTTTAAATTTATTGAAGAGCATTATACTATTGATGATCATTATCTTAATGTAAAGGCTGAATATTTATTAAAAAAATTCGACAAACTGGATGATGCGATTTCACTTTTAGAATCTGTAAAGAAAAAAAGTTACGACATCAATGAAAATCTTTTTGCATTATATATTTTTAAAGATGAATTAGACAAGGCAAAGGAGATATTTGATGCCGAATTAAAAGATAATATGGATCATGAAATAACCTTGTTAGAAAGTTCTGGAAAATATGATGAAGCCTTGGAATTATCTCTGAAACAGTTAGAAAAAGAACCATTTCATGTTGATAATATTGTTCAACACTCATACATTCTACTTTTAAAAGGTAACTATGAAGATGCATACCATTATTTAGAAAAAAAATTAAAAGCATCAAATTATACACAGCCATATCTATTGATTAATTACTATATCGCCACAAAACATTGGAAAAATTCACTTAAGGCTGATAAGGTTAAAGAAAAGCTTATAAATCTTAACAGTACACCTGAAATTGTAAAAGCCGGAGCATATTGTTTGATTGAAGATGAAAATAATGCTTTTTCATCATTGGCTCACAGCTTTAAAGAAGACTATTCTCTTAAATACAAAGCAAGAAAATATGTAGTTTTTAAGCCAATATTGAAAAAAGAAAGATTTAAGAGAATACTTGGCTTGACGGATTAAAAAGAAGATGAACTAAATAAAAAATTTTATTTTTTATTTTTCGCTCTGAGTAGTAGTCCCCTACATTACCCCGAGCCTAAAGGGCAGGGAAAACGAAAATCGATTTTAAATGCTTACAGAAATCCTGTTTAGTTGATTTATAAGACAAAAAATATTTTTTTATTTTGAACAATCACCAACAGTCCTACTAATACCCCCCATAGCTGTCTGCATGGAAAATTGATTTTGCCTAGAAAAAGGTCTGTAAAATTCTCTATTTAAAATCAAACAAAAATTGGCTAATCTAGAGAATTGAGAGTTAGTTGTGAGGCACAATTCAATTCCCATGATTTGAATGAGAAACAAAGCTTTGATAGCTTATTAAAAGGAAAACATTTTAGTAATTTCACAATATTATTAATCAATCTTGGAATACAGCGATGTAAACCGTAATGTAAACCAAAACGGAATGAAAATATTTCTAAGTTGGATTTTACAAAGTGTAAGTCTCGGTAGCTCAGTTGGATACGCGTTCGGAAGCGAAGCTTCTGAAGGCCTTGAGAGCAACTGCCTTCTAAGCAGTAGGTCATGGGTTCGAATCCCGTCCGGGGTACAAAAAGGTCTGTAAATACAGGCCTTTTTCTTTTTTATAATTTATTAGTTCTAATAGAAAAGAATCAGCCGATAGTTATTGAATTCAACAGGTCACATTTCTTATTCTTCTCTTTCCTGACGGGAAATGCTTTTGCCTCAGCTAAAAAAGATATTTTAAACAGCCTCCAATGAAAGGAAGATGCGGAACAGATCAGTTTCTCGATCCTCCAGATAGAATTTGCCAGTAGATAAATATTGAAGATTATAATAAGGAGCAGCAGTTGGCAATAGCTCCGACGAAAATATCATGTTCTTCGCAGACGCCGGGATTATTTCCGATGAGACATTCTTACCTTCAAGTTGGCTTCGGTTTTCGTTGCGTAAGTATCTTCTTCTGGTTAGATATATCCTTTGATTACGTTACTTGTTGTAGTGCGATTCCTATACAAGACACAACAAAAAAAGCCGCTTCCGAAAACGGAGAGCGGCCTTTTTATATAGTAAGGTTTTTTTTATGCCTCTACTTCAGCTTCTGGCTGCGAAAAATCCATGGCTGCCAGTCGTTTGTACGAGTTGTGACGCCATTTTGCGTTGTCTTCAGCTGCCGAGAAAAGTTCGTCGGCTACTGCCGGGAACGATTTTTTCAGTGAAGTATAACGTACTTCGCCATTCAGGAAGTCCTGGAATTTGTTCCAATCCGGCTCTTTTGAATCAAGCTGGAACGGGTTTTTACCTTCAGCTTCCAACAGCGGGTTGTAACGGTACAGCGACCAGTAACCTGCTTCTACTGCTTTTTTCTCTTCTTCCTGGGTACGTCCCATGCTGGCACGCAATCCGTGGTTGATACAAGGAGAATAAGCAATGATCAGCGATGGTCCGGGATAAGCTTCTGCTTCTCTCAGTGCTTTGAAGTACTGCGACTGGTTAGCGCCCATAGCTACTTGTGCTACGTACACATAACCATAGCTCATCATCATGGCACCCAGGTCTTTTTTGCGAACGCGTTTACCGGCAGCGGCAAATTTAGCCACAGCACCCACCGGAGTTGCTTTTGACGACTGTCCACCGGTGTTTGAATATACTTCGGTATCCATTACCAGTACGTTTACGTCTTCTCCGCTTGCCATCACATGGTCGAGACCACCGTAACCGATGTCGTAAGCCCAACCGTCGCCACCAAATACCCAGATTGATTTTTTAACCAGGTACTGTTTCAGTTTTTTGATTTCGCTTGCGTATTCGCTGTTGCTGTTTTCGATTACTTCGAGCACTTTTTTAGACGCAACTACCGAACCTTCACCATCATTCTTTTGAGCGATCCATTCAGCAAAAGCTTCTTTTTCTGCCTCTGAAGCACCGTTTGAAAGCGCAGTGTTCATGATGTCTTCAAGACGGTTGCGTTGAGCTGAAACACCTTCAGAAAAACCAAAACCGTATTCGGCGTTGTCTTCGAACAGTGAGTTTGCCCATGCCGGACCGTGACCCGATTCCTTGTGTTTACAGTAAGGAGTTGACGGAGCCGAACCACCATAGATAGAAGAACATCCGGTAGCGTTGGCCACCATCATGCGCTCGCCGTATAATTGGGTAATCAGTTTAATGTAGGGAGTTTCACCACAACCCGCACAAGCTCCCGAGAACTCGAACAATGGCTGTGCAAACTGTGAGTTTTTAACCGATTTGGTTTTGTCAACCACGTTTTCTTTTACGGTTACTTTGCCGTCCATGTAGTTCCAGCGTTCCACTTCGGCCTGCTGTGTTCCCAGCGGCTTCATGATCAAGGCTTTTTCTTTTGAAGGACAAACGTCGGCACAGTTACCACAACCTGTACAGTCAAGCGGTGATACCTGGATGCGGAAGTTCAGCCCGCCAAACATTTTTGAAGGAGTGGCCGTTTTTACTTCAGTACCTGCAGGCGCTGCGTCTACTTCTGCTTCATCCATCAGGAACGGACGAATAGCAGCGTGAGGACAAACGTACGCACACTGGTTACACTGGATACAGTTGTCAGCCTGCCATTCGGGTACGTTTACTGCGATACCGCGTTTTTCGAAAGCAGCTGTTCCGAGCGGGAACTGTCCGTCTTCCGAGCCAACAAAAGTAGAAACAGGAAGATCATCACCACGCTGACCGTTGATTACATCAACCACCTTGCGGATGTATGCCGGACGTACTGATTCTTCTTCTTCGCTTTTCAGCACAATGTCTTTCCATTCTGCCGGTACTTCTACCTGTACCACGTTTTTACCACCGGCGTCAACTGCGGCGTAGTTCATGTTTACAATGTGCTCGCCTTTTTTGCCGTATGATTTAACAATGGCCTTCTTCATTTCTTCCACCGCCATTTCGTAAGGAATTACACCGGTGATTTTGAAGAATGCCGACTGCATGATGGTATTGGTACGGGTTCCCAGGCCAAGTTCTTCACCCAGTTTGGTACCGTTGATGATGTAGAAGCTGATATCGTTGGCCGCCATGTATTTTTTCATACTGTCGGGCAGCTGATTTTTTGTTTCTTCTTCGTCCCAGATTGAGTTCAGCAGGAAAGAACCTCCTTTTTTCAAACCTTTCAGTACATCGTACAAATGCAGGTAAGCCGGAACGTGGCAGGCCACAAAGTCAGGAGTGGTTACCAGGTAAGTCGAGCGGATTGGTTTGTCGCCAAAACGCAGGTGCGAACAGGTAAAACCGCCTGATTTTTTTGAGTCGTACTGGAAGTATCCCTGGCACGATTTATCGGTGGCGTCGCCAATAATTTTGATCGAGTTTTTGTTGGCACCCACAGTACCGTCAGAACCCAAACCGTAGAATTTGGCCTGGTAAGTACCCGCAGGTGTAATATTGATTTCCTCTTTCATCGGGAGCGATGTAAAGGTAACATCGTCAACAATACCGATGGTGAAGGCGTTTTTGGGCTCCTTCATTTCCAGGTTTTCGTAAACCGAAAGAATCTGGGCCGGAGTGGTATCTTTTGATCCTAAACCGAAGCGTCCGCCAACGATTTCAGGAGCATTTTCTTTTCCGTAGAAATGTGAACGGATGTCGAGGTACAGCGGTTCGCCGGCAGCTCCCGGTTCTTTGGCACGGTCGAGAACAGCAATTCTCTTAACAGTTGAAGGAAGTGCTTCAACAAAATGCTTGGCCGAGAACGGACGGAACAAGTGAACCGAAACCAAACCAACTTTTTTGCCCTGAGAAGCCAGGTAGTCGATGGTTTCTTTGATGGTTTCTGTTACCGAACCCATAGCGATGATGATGTTTTCAGCATCCGGAGCTCCGTAATAAGTAAACGGACGGTATTTGCGACCTGTTAGTTCGCTGATTTGTTCCATGTAATCGGCTACGATATCCGGAACGGCATCGTAAAATTTGTTGGCCGATTCTTTTGCCTGGAAGAAAATATCCGGGTTCTGAGCTGTACCACGGGTTACCGGATTTTCAGGATTCAGTGCCCTGTTACGGAATTCCTGCAAAGCTGTTTGGTCAACCAGCGGAACGATGTCTTCCATTGCAATGGCTTCAATCTTCTGGATTTCGTGCGATGTGCGGAAACCGTCGAAGAAAGCCAGGAACGGAATTCTTGACTTGATGGTGGCCAGGTGGGCAACACCTGCAAGGTCCATTTCTTCCTGAACAGAACCTGCTCCCAACATTGCAAAACCGGTTTGACGGGTAGCGTAAATATCGCTGTGGTCGCCAAAGATTGACAATGCATGACCGGCAAGCGCACGGGCACTTACGTGGAATACGGTAGGCAGAAGCTCGCCCGCAATTTTATACATGTTCGGGATCATCAGCAGCAATCCCTGAGAAGCTGTATAAGTGGAAGTAAGCGCTCCCGACTGCAAAGAGCCGTGAACGGCACCTGCTGCACCTGCCTCACTCTGCATTTCTGCCAGGCGAACAGGACGTCCGAACATATTTTTCTTACCAAAAGCAGCCCATTCATCCACATACTCAGCCATAGTTGAAGACGGTGTAATAGGATAGATGCAGGCAACTTCACTAAACATGTAACTCATGTACGCCGCAGCGTAGTTACCGTCACATGTGATGAATTTTTTTTGTTTTGCCATTTTATTTGCGTTTTTAATCTATTTAATTATTTGATTTTTGATTCTCGTTATTTGATTCCGGATACTCGATGCTTGATGCTTGATGCTCGATCGTATTATGAATATTCTTCTTCTGGTTCTGTTACTATATTGTGTTTCTGTTGTACTGAGCGAATGAAGCTGTTTAATTTTCTTCCAAGTTTTTCTGTTAGCTCAAAAAGTTCTTTGTAAACTTGTTCTTCTTTTAGTGATTTGGTATTCCAAAGATTTTCAAGATGATCTGACGTTTCGTCATTTGATGCCTGTGCGTTGGTCAGAAACCGAAGAAAGTCCTGTTTGTAGGCCCGTCTTCCGTATCCTTCAACGATCAATGACTTTGCAGATTTTGATGAACGTCTTATCTGGCTCCCTTCTTCATACATTTCGAATGCAGGAAGAAGCTCAAGTGTCATCTTGTGTATTTTGATGACCAGTTCATTTGCTATCTGCCATATTTCAAGTCGTTTATAAGACATCCGTTATTATTGCTTTTTTAAATTCAATATCCAGTATCCAATATCTGGCATCTTGTATCCAGTATCGGGTATCTCGTATCTAATACAAAAATCCAAACAGCCAGAGTGGGATCTTTTTGCCTTGTCCGATTTCAATAACGTCAGACGCCGCGTAAATATCTCCTTCGGCTAGCAGTTTACGGCCACCCACGTTAAACTGGTATTTGCCATCGACACAAAAGTCGGCTATCGGCGATTTTGAAAGTTTTCGTTTGTACCCAACCTGGTTGTAAAAAAAGGTCTGGCGCATCGTCAGATTGTCGGTATTATCCGGCGCAATAGCGTGCAGCAGGTTGGTGTTGTGCATGTATACCTTGTCCGGTTTTTTCATCTGGTCGTCGTCGCCGCCACCGTTGGTATAAAGCAGGTTGATCAGTTTGGCATTTTTCAGGTACTTCAGGTAATTCATTACCGTGGCACGCGAAGTCTCGATCGAACCGGCCAGTTTGCTCACATTGGGTGTAAAGGGTGTTTCCGATGCCAGCAAATGCAACAGCTTCCTCAGTTTCGACAGGTATTTGAATTCGATCTGATTGATGTACGGAACATCAATTTCCAGGGCCAGATTTATATTTTTCAGTAAACGGTTTGTATAAAAGTTCGGATCATCCATGTAATAGGGGAAGTATCCGTTTTTCAAATATTCGTCGAAAAAAGCCAGCGGGCGAACCTCCGCAACAATCTCCTGTGCTATGGAAATATGATCTGATAGAATTTCCTCGAAGCTGTAGGTTCTAAAGCTTTTTCCTGCCAGGTGGTTCAGGTATTCGCGGAACGAAAGCCCTTCGAGGTGGTAGATTTTTGCAATCCCTTCCAAATCGGGGTTACCCTCGGTAATTCTTAAAACCGGCGACGATGAAAAAATGATCTGAATCTCCGGAATTTCATCCACACACTTTCTAAGATCTTCCGACCAGTCGGGGTATTTCTGAATTTGATCCAATACGAGGATTTTTCCGCCCCGTTTGGCAAACTCATCGGCAAACGAACTTATTTTCCGCTTGGTGAAATAAAAGTTGTTCAGGTTGATGTAAAGTACATCGTTGCTTTCGGGGTGGTATTTCCGGATGTAATCCAGCAGAAAAGTCGTTTTCCCAACTCCTCTGAATCCTTTGATACAGATGAGTCGCTGGCTCCAGTCGATTTGGTCCATCAACTCCCGCTTAATGGTCTCTTTCGGACTAATGAGCAATGATTTATGTATCTGCTGAAAAAATTCCAAGGTATTTACTTTTTTATGAGGTTGTTAAAATTGCTATCTATACATAGCAAAATTAGCATTTAAATGTCATTTAGAGAAGTTGAATTGATCAGTTTTCCTTTTTATTTATCTAATTAATGTAGATTTAAACTTATACCAAACCCGAGAATCCCATAAAGGCCATTGCCAGAATTCCGGCGGTTATCAAAGCGATAGGAGTGCCTTTTAATCCTTTGGGTACATTCTGCAAATCAAGGTGTTCGCGAATACCGGCAAAAATGATCAAAGCAAGTCCAAAACCGATGGCATTCGAGATCGCGTAAACTACCCCTTCCAGCAGGTTAAATTCTTTTTGTATGGTCAGAATCGCAACCCCCAGAATCGCACAGTTGGTAGTAATCAGCGGAAGAAATATACCCAATGCCTGGTAAAGCGGCGGGCTAACTTTTTTCAGAATAATTTCGACCAGCTGAACCAGGGAGGCTATTACCAGGATAAACGCAATGGTTTGTAAAAAGGCCAGCCCAAACTTGTTGAGTACGTAGTTTTGAATAAGGTAGGTAACAATGGTTGCCAAAACCATTACAAAAGCTACGGCACCTGTCATTCCGATTGCGGTGGAGATACGCTTGGAAACCCCCAGAAAAGGACAGATTCCCAAAAACTGCATTAACACAATGTTGTTAACCAGTATCGCGCCCAGTATAATTACAAAGTAACTCATATCCTTTCCTCCTTAATTCTTTTTAATGCGGTTAATAATGGCAATCAGGTAGCCCAAAACAATAAACGCTCCGGGTGCCAGAACAAACAGTAGTGTTACGAAATTCTCGGAATACAAAGTGATGTTGAAAAGCTTGCCGCTTCCCAGTACTTCGCGGATACCGCCCAGTAAAACAAGGGCAAAAGTAAATCCGAGTCCGATTCCAATTCCGTCGATGGCCGACGACAAAGGATTGTTTTTTGACGCAAAGGCTTCAGCACGGCCAAGTACGATACAGTTTACCACAATCAAGGGAATAAACAACCCCAGGCTTTTATACAGGGCAGGAACAAAAGCCTGCATCAGTAACTGAACAACGGTAACAAAAGCTGCAATGATCACAATAAAAGCCGGGATTCTTACTTTATCCGGAATAACGTCTTTTACCAATGAAATAACAATGTTCGACATAAGCAAAACAAAGGTGGTTGCCAAGCCCATTCCCAGGCCGTTTATGGCTGAAGAAGTAACCCCGAGAGTCGGACACATCCCAAGTACCAATACAAATACCGGGTTTTCTTTTATAAATCCTTTCGAAAAATTTTTCCACTGATTCATAAGTCGTCTTTATTGTCCGGAATCTCCGGTGTTTTTATTATTCGTTTCGTAAGCCGTATATCCTCTGCGCAAAGCATCGAGGAAAGCGCGTGAGGTGATGGTAGAAGCCGTGATGGCATCAATGTCACCACCGTCTTTTGATACGGTAAAGTTCGTGGTAGTCGGGTTTTTCCCGATTACATTCTGATTGGGTTTGGAAGCGTTGTTAAACCAGGTATCCATTTTGGATCCCAGCCCCGGAGTTTCAGCATGATCCAACACCGAATAACCGGAGATGTTTCCATCCTTGTCAATTCCGGCCATAATGGAAATGAAACCACTAAAACCAGTGCGGGTGTATGTTTTTATGGCAGTTCCGGCCAGTTCGCCGCCTTTAAATGCGGGAAACAACTCAATGCTGTCGCCACCTGCTTCGCTCGGAACTTTATAGCTGGTTCCCAGTTCATCAAATTCGGGAAGAACCTGGGTGATCGCTTCGGTTTGTGCTTTAATTTTTGCTGCCTCTATAGGGGCTTTGGTAAAATCGTACACAAAACCCAGTGCAGCTGCGGCAATTCCGGTAACCAAAACCAGGGTTGCCACCATACTTGTAAAAGTCGATTCTTTCTTTGCCATTTTATTGTCCTCCGAATCGTTTGGGTTTAATGTAATAGTTGAGTAAAGGTGTCACCGCATTCATAATCAGAATGGCGAATGAAATACCTTCGGGGTAAGCGCCAAACATACGAATGCTGATGGTTATCAAGCCAATTCCGATTCCGTAAATGATTTGCGCTTTCGGATTCATGGGGGAAGTCACCATATCGGTGGCCATAAAAATAGCCCCCAACATTAAACCCCCTGTCATAATGTGGAAAGCCGGGTTTACATACATTTCAGGATTGATTCCCCAGAAAATACCGGAGAATACCAGTACTGTTGCAAGAATGGAAACCGGAATATGCCAGGTAATAACTTTTTTCCAGATCATATAAATTCCGCCCAATACCAGCAGCAAGGCTGAAACTTCACCCAGCGAACCGGCATTCATCCCAATGGCCAGATCGCCCAACCCGGGAAGTCCCTCTATTTTGGCAATCGGCACACCGTTTTTCACGCTTTCCTTGATCAATGCCAGCGGAGTCGCCGTTGACACTGCATCAACCGCTGCCATTTTAATTCCGGGCCACGAAGTCATCTGAACCGGGAACGACAACAGCAAAAACACACGACCTACCAAAGCCGGGTTAAAAATGTTGCTTCCAAGGCCGCCAAATGAAAGTTTGCCAATTCCCATGGCTGCCATTGCACCGATTAGGATGATCCACCACGGCAGGTTCGACGGAACGTTAAACGCCAGTAATATACCTGTAATGATAGCAGAACCATCGGTAACCGACGGGGTAACTTTCATCAGGTATTTTTGAATAAGGTATTCGAAAGCCACACAAGCAGCAACCGCTATCAGGGTTACACGCAAGGCATCGATCCCGAACATAAACACCGACCAGATCAGTGCCGGAATCATGGCGTAAATCACCCGGTACATAATTTTCTGTGTCGAGTCGCTTGAATGTACGTGTGGCGAAGGCGAAACTGTTAATAATTTACTCATTATGCAGTTTTTGATTTATTTTTTTCTTGAACGAATGATTTGACCAACTTTTCCCTTTCCAAAGCGGATGTAGTCCAGCAATGGCCGGTTGGAGGGACAGGTATAACTGCACGAACCACATTCAATGCAATCCATCACCCTTTCACTTTCGGCGCGGTCATAAATTTGTTTTTCTCCCAAAGTCATAAGCAAGTAGGGTTCCAGGCCCATCGGACAAACCGATACACAACGGGAACAACGAATACAGGCGATTATTTCCTCCCGCTTCGATTCTTCTTCCTTCATCAGCAAAATGCCCGAGGTTCCTTTGGTAACCGGAATATCCAGCGAGCTGATGGCACGTCCCATCATCGGTCCGCCACTAATGATTTTGCCCGTGTTTTCCGGTAGTCCGCCTGCTGCTTCCACCAGTTCTGAAGTAGCCGTTCCTACTCTTACCAGAAAGTTCGAAGGCTTGGATACCCCTTTCCCGGTAACGGTAACTACACGCTCAAACAGTGGTTTATTTTTCTGAATGGCTTCGTAAACAGCAAAGGCAGTTCCCACGTTGCTCACTACGGCACCCACTGCAATGGGCAATGCGCCCGACGGAACTTCGTGGCCTGTAACTGCATTGATCAGCTGTTTTTCACCTCCCTGCGGGTATTGAACTTTCAGTGCAACCACACTAACTCCGGCAACTGTTTTGCATTTTTCAGAAAGAAGCTGAATGGCGTCCGGTTTATTGTTCTCGATGCCAATTACTGCCTTGTCAACATTCATCGCTTTCATCAGCAGCTGAATACCCACCAAAATCTCATCCGCTTTTTCCAGCATCAGCCGGTGGTCGGAAGTCAGGTAAGGCTCACATTCCACGCCGTTGATCAGCAGAACTTCGGCTTTCATGCCCTTTGGCGGAACCAGTTTTACATGCGTTGGGAAGGTAGCTCCTCCCAATCCTACAATTCCGCATTCCTGGATCTTTTTGACGATTTCAGCCCCGTCAACCGAAATATCTTTTACCAGTGTTTCGGAACGGTCGATGTCTTCCATCCACTCGTCGCCTTCCACATCAATAAAAATTCCTTGTTTGGGATAGCCCGAGCTATCGGCCGAGAAATCAACTTTTTTAACTGTTCCTGAAACGGAAGAATGAATGTTGGTGGAAACAAAACTGCTGCTTTGCGCAATTACTTGTCCCACTTTTACCTTGTCGCCTTTTTTAACAACCGGTGTTGACGGTGCTCCGATGTGCTGTGCCACCGGAATAAAAACAGCCGACGGAATCGAAAGTACTTCGATTTTCCGGTCTTTCGACAATTTATTTTCGGGAGGATGTACTCCGCCTATTTTGAACGTTTTTAACATCCTGAATTATTTAGCTATTGGTTTCAACTTCTACTTCGGGTTTCACTTTTCGCGGTGGAAAGTTCAGCTCGATAATGGCATTGGTCGGACACACCGGCGCACATTTACGACACAGTTTACATTTGTCTGAGTCGATGAAAGCCAGGTTGTTCTCGATGGTAATGGCGTCGAATTTACATTCTTTAAAACACTTGCTGCAACCAATACAAGCTACACTGCAAGCCTTTTTCGCCACACCGCCTTTGTCCATGTTCCGGCAGGCCACCACTACTTTGCGGTCTTTAGGCATGCGTTTGCGTAACTCAATCAGGTCTTTCGGACAAGCGTCCACACAGGCTCCGCACGCCACACATTTGTCGTCGAGGATAAGCGGAACGCCCATTCCGGCGCGCAGGTCGATGGCGTCGAATTCGCAGGCGTCGTAACAATCGCCATACCCCAAACAGCCGAACTGGCAGTCGGATTCGCCACTGTAAACAGACGAGGCGATGGCACAGGTTGTTGCGCCGTCGAACTGGCTTGTTTTCGGACGGTGGTCGCAGGTTCCGTTACAACGGATAAAGGCCACACGCGGGTCTTTTGCAACGGCTTCCAATCCTAAAATGGTTGCCACCTGTCCCATGGTGTCGTTTCCGCCTACCGGGCAGTTCAGATCGCCCAGGTCGGACGCTTTAACACATGCTTCGGCAAAGGCCCTGCAGCCTGCAAAGCCACATCCGCCACAGTTGGCTCCCGGAAGCGATCCTTCCACATCGTCGATGCGCGGGTCTTCCACGACCTTGAATTTTTGCGCCACAAAGTAGAGGATTACAGCCGCAGTTGCTCCAATCACTGCCAGTGTGACAATCGTATATACAACGGTGATACTCATTTGTTAATCAGTTTCTTCAAGTTCGAATTTGAATATTTTTTTTAATAGATGCCTAAAAAAATATAATGTTATATAGTATGGTATTAGAATCGCCAGCGATACCAGTCCCGATTGTAACTCGTTACCGGTGACCGACTGCATGACGATCAATGTCAGCAATACCAGTAAAAAGGGAACAACGTAGCCCCAAAGCAGCGCTGTAAAACCTTTTGATTCTTTAAAAAGAATGGTGACTTCCTGTCCGGGTTTGTAATCGCTTTTAAAATCGGTGATTTCAATTTCCTTGTCCTGGTAATCGGCCACCGTACAGGCTCCTTTTGCATGGCACGAAGAACATGCGGACTGGTTGATGATGGTAACAATCAGTGAGTTGTTGTTTACCTCCTTTACAAAACCTTTATGTCGGATATCTGTAGTCGTAGCTTTCAATTTTGCTATTTAGAGATTGCAAATGTAGGTATTGATTTGAATCTACAAATGACAAAAAAGCAATTTTTCTGAAATCCGGGAAATTTAGAAATAGTCTAATTTAGCTTTTGTAGTTCAGAGTTTAGTGTTCAAAGTTCAGAGTTGGGTTCGTGGAAGGGGATCCAATGTCGGGGTTCTGTAAATTCAGTGCTACCGGCTCCTGTATTCTTTCGGGGAGGAGAGAACGTTTTTCAATGTGGAGCGGAAGCTTTTCTATGAATATAAAATGAGTTTCGATGTGGATAGAACTTTCTTCGATAGGGATAAAACAAGCTTCAATGAAGATAGAATTGCTTTCAATGAAGATAGAATAGAATTCTGTGATGATAGAACCCGTTTCGAGCCTGACAGGTACAGTTTCGATGTTGATAGAATTCGTTTCGATGAGGATAAAACAGTTTTCGATGTTGTACAGGAAGGCTTCTAACTCAATAGATCTCAGACCTTGAAGGTTTTCAAAACCTTCAAGGTCTGGCAAACAGGTTTTTTATTCAACCGGTTCTTCGGGTTCCTGTGTTTTTTTACCACCGGCATTCATATTGGCCACTACGCGGCTAAAGGTAAACTGTGCTTTTAAAATTTCGTCGTGCTGGTAGTAGGCCGAGGCAATTTTGCAGATACCGATTATTTCGTTGTAGATTTCGTTAAGAGCGGCAACGGCCGCTTCCGACACCGATTTTGTTGTTGACTTTAAACTTTCCTGTGCCAGGTTTGCATCGCTGAGCTGGGTGGCGTATCCGATTATGTTGTCGATAAGTGCCGGGTTGGTGCCTTGGGCCACCATATCGTCTTTAAGCGCGTTGGTCATTCCTTTTTTGAAGGCAAACAGCAACTGGATCAATGCTTCCTGATCGCCGGCACGTGCCGCTTTCAGGTATTTGTCGTAGCCCAGTGTTTTAACGATTTCGTTGGCGTCTTTGCCAAAATCCACTTCAATCTGGGTTTTCAGAAATTGGAGGGCCTGCAAAGCGGGCGCCTGTATTTCGGTAAGGGCAGCCGTGGCATCGCGCAGGGCTTTCTTTTTGTCGAGGCCCAGGTAGTCTTCCATGGCAGTGTCGATTTTGGTGTGCAGGGCCTGGGCGTATTCGGGTGTCCAGTTGCTGCGCACCATCGAAAGATCGGGCAATTGGTTGCTTAGCGAGGTGGCAATTACTTTGCTTGCCATTAGCATGTCGCTGTCTTTGCTTGCGTAAACTCTTGTTTGTGTCATGGTTAAAAATTTAGGTTAATACTTATTGATAAAGGAACCGGAAGTTTGATCGGTTCCCGGAGTTTATTTATCGTTTTGTTTTTTGAATTTGTGTGTGGTATTCATGTAATAATTGAGTCCAACTCCTAAATTAAAATAGCCAATCGGTATTCGGTTTTCACGGTTCGTAAATTGATACATAGCTAATCCGCTGGCTTTTATATTGAATTTTAACCTGCCTTTCCCGAAACGTGCAAAAACAGTGGGTTGAAAAACAAAGCCATCATCAGTTTGAACAGGATAAATAAAGTCGGTATTTTCATAAGAGTAAATGTCAAAATAATCTTTGTCAGTAAATTTTGATCTCGCATAACCTGCTTTTACTCCCAGACCATAATCGGCATTTAAAAATCCGGTGTTGAGCTTTCCTATATTAAATTGGGTGAAATAGATTTGGTAATTTCCTTCAAGGTTGCCGGGATTAGAATCTTTGTAGGTGTAAGAACTTCCCGTTCCTGCTCCCAAGTACCATTCGGTAATTAAGTTCCGGTTACGGTTTTTGTATAGCCCGGCTGCAGTTTGCAGGTAATATTCGTTATCGGTACCGTAGCTGCCAAAGGCTTGCAGTGCAACTTTCTCACTTATTCCATACGATACGGTTGCATTTGCTGTTGGAATGGCTGAAACTCCTGCATCAATCCGTAAATCACCTTTTTCCTGGATAAGAGGGATATCGGTGGTGTGTGGAATTATTGTGCAGGATGCCAGTAGTATGAAAAGTATACACGTGATGTTTATCTGTTTCATTGCGTTGATTTTTGGGTGGCTCACAAAGATATTCGGGAGCTGTATTTAATGCTCTGAAAATAGTGATTTTCAACCAAAAAACCGTCTCTACGCAATAATATTCAGTATGTTATCGAACAGTTATGTATCGTTTTCGGAAGGCGTGTTTTGTTGCTTTTGCAGTGCTTCTTCTTTCAATGTATCCACATCCCAGGCACATTCCGATTCGTGGATCAGGTAGTCTTTCTCGGCCTGCAAAGTTTCTGAAACCTGTTCCGAGAAGCGTCGTGTTTCCTCGATAAACCGGTTGTGGTCTTCGAGCCAGTGCTCGTACAGCTCGTCGGTTATCTGGTTTTCGTGGTGTTTAAAGGTGCGTGCTGTGCGATAGGCTTCGTACCTGCTAAACCCGAGTTCGGTAAGGGCGGTGGCGCCCATTTCGTTGGCCGATTCAAACATCTCGCGCTGAACCGAGCGGACATTCAGTTTGTAAAATTCGAAGGTGTGAAAGATGTCTTTTGCGCGCGCCAGTATTTTTACATGCGGGTATTTTTCGCGTACGTATTTGGCAACTTCCAGTGCATGGTCGTATTCAGCCATGCTCAGGATCAGCATACGTGCATTCTGGATGCCGGCTTTTTCGAGCATTTGCGGCCGGGTTACATCGCCAAAATACAGTTTGAATCCGTATTTACGCAATACCTCCACGTTGGTGGGGTTGTTGTCGAGAATGGTGACTTTGATTTTGTTGGCCAGCAGCATACGCCCGATTACCAGCCCAAAGCGGCCAAAGCCCGCCAGGATCACGGGGTTTTCCGGTTCGTCCATCTCGTCGTATTCCGGTTTGTTGTAGCGGCGCGCCAGGATGGGAGTTACCGCTTTGTCATTAAAAATGAGTAGCAACGGCGAAACGGCCATCGAGAGGGTTACAATCAATAGCAGCATGGAAGAAGTTTTCTCGTCGAACAACTGGTTTTGTTTCGAGAAAGAGATCAGCACAAAACTAAATTCGCTGGACTGTGCCAGTAAAAAGGCAAACAGGAAATCGAAGCCTTTGCGCAGTCTGAAAATCCGCCCCAAAATCAGGAGAACTATAAATTTTATGACAATCAGTAAAAGCACAAAAAAGAAGATCATTCCGGGATTTTGGATCAGCAGGTTAAAGTTGATGCCCGCGCCCACCGATATAAAAAACAGTCCCAGCAGCAAGCCTTTAAACGGATCGATGGTGGTTTCCAGTTCGTGACGGTATTCGCTGTCGGCCAGCACCACACCGGCGATAAAGGTCCCGAGCGCAGGCGATAGGCCTAATTTATCCATTCCCAGCGCAATGCCAATAACCATTAGCAAAGCCAGTGCAACAAACACTTCGTGGAGGCCGGTTTCGGCAATCAGCCGGAACACGTAGCGCGCCATAAAACGGCCGATAAAAACCACTGCAGCTATTGCCCCGATGATGATCAGCAATTGAATCCATCCCGGAAGTTGGGCCATGCCGCCGATCTTGCTCAGGGTAGATTCGGATAAGGTGGCGGGTTGCCCAAGTGTGGCAATAAGGGGCAAAAGTGCTAAAATGGGGATGACCGCCATGTCCTGAAAAAGCAGTACCGAAAAGGCCGATTTCCCGGCAATGTTTCGCATCAGTCCTTTTTCCGAAAGTGTTTGAAGTACGATGGCAGTTGACGACAATGCAAATATCAGCCCGATGGCCAGGGCGCGGTTTATCTGGAACTTGAAAGCCAGCGCAACAAAGGTGATGACAATGGCAGTTATAAGAACCTGCAGACCGCCCAATCCGAAAATGGATCTTCGCATTTTCCACAGCAGGGAAGGCTCCAGCTCCAAACCGATGATAAAAAGCATGAGTACCACGCCAAACTCTGCAAAGTGCATTACTTCGCCGGCTTCTTTCCCGACAAGGCCCAGCACAAACGGCCCGATAAGAATTCCTGCCAGCAAGTAGCCCAAAACAGAGCCCAGCCCCAGTTTTTTGGCCAGTGGAACCGAAACAACCGTTGCTCCCAGGTAAATAAGCGCTTGTAAGAAAAAATCCTGATTATGCATTTGTCAGCGTTAAGTGGTTGGAATATTCGATGTTTTCAAAATCCTTCTCAGTGTACTTACCATCCCGCAGGCCGGTGATAAGCTCGCGGTAATGCGCTGCCTGCCTTTCTATTTCAGCTCGGGTGATGGTGTGTGCGCCATGTGTCACAAAAGGAGGCAGGTAACGCATGCGGCAAAGGGTGGCGGATTGGTTGAAAGGCGCCAGAAACTGATTTACGCTAAAGTGGTTGGCCCCGGTAGCGGTGTAAACTTCCTGCCGCCCGCCGGTTGAAACGGCCGACATGGCCCATTTTCCCTGCAGGGCAAACCCGTTTCTTCCGTACGCAAATCCATGCTGGAGAACCAGGTCCATCCACTCTTTTATAATGGCCGGGGCACTGTACCAGTAAAACGGGTGGTGCCACACAATTACATCGTGTTCCTGTAGCAGTTTCTTCTCTTTTTCCACATCAATGAAAAAGTCAGGGTAATTCTCGTACAATTCATTAATGGTAACATTTTCAAGTCCTCGTACAGCATCGAGCAAAGCCCGGTTGATAATCGATTTATGAAAAACCGGATGGGCAAATAAGATCAATATATTTCTCATAATTTATCGGTAGTATCTCGCGTTAAAGCATAAGACCAACTAATAATTGGTAAAATAATCATTTTGAAAAAGACCTCAACGCGATTCATTAAAAAGCTTAATTTTTTTTTGGAATTGAATTTGCAGACCGGGGGCAAGTCAAACAAATTAGCTAATTTTAAATGCCGAAAACTTAACAATAACATATAAAAAACAGCCTGTGTTTATCCCGGGCACGTTTTTCTCTCGAAATTCTAAAAAGAACAAACAATTATAGCCCAATGAAAAAGTTAATTTTCCCCATTGCCATTTTGTTTTTAATGGCTGTTTCATGTTCAAAAAGCGAAAAGAAAGCTGTTACCACCGACGTTGCTTTTGCGCGTTATGTTCAGGCCTTTACCAGCGGAGTGATCTCGAACGAATCCAGCATTTCGGTGTATATGACCCAGCCTGTTGAGGGCGAGGTAAATACGGACGAACTGTTTCGGTTTGAGCCAGAGGTGAAAGGAAAAACGGTGCTGGTGGGAGGCCGTGTGTTTGAATTCAGGCCCGAAAAACCGCTAAAGCCCGGAACCACCTACAAAGCCGTGTTTGCTCTCGGGAAGATACTAAAGGTTGACAGCAAACTTCAGGGTATGCCTTTTGAATTTGCCACGGTAAAACAAACGTATTCCATAACCGTTGAGGGTTTGAAAAACTACGAAGGGCTGAATTCGACCCAAATGCAGTTAACGGGGTATGTTTTAACGGCCGATGTAGCCGATTCGGAGCCAATTGAAAAAATTGTTACGGTTACGGCGAACGGAAAGGAACTGCCTGTGTTGTGGAACCACGACAGCGGACGCCGCAAACACTTTTTTACGGTCGACAGCCTTGCCCGTATGCAGGACGATGCCGGAAAGGTGATCGTAAAATGGGAGGGGAGTTCGCTCAATACCGATGTTGCGGGAACAAAGGAACTGGAAATACCGGCATTGAGTACTTTTAAAATTCTGGATGCCACGGTTGTTCAGCAACCCGAGCAATGCATTAATGTTCGTTTTTCCGATCCGCTGCTTAAAACGCAGGACCTGGAAGGTTTGATTGAACTGGACAATTCAAAAAACCTGCGCCTCGAAGTGGATGGCAACGTGGTGAAAGTATGGACCAGTAAGCGTGTGTCGGGCACACAAACCCTGCATGTTTACGAAGGAATAAAAAGCGCCAACTATGCACGTCTGAAATCGGGTGAGAATTTTCTGCTGCAATTTACGAATGCTGAGCCGGCACTTCGGCTGATCGGCAAAGGCGTGATTGTTCCGCAAACCGATCATCTTGAATTTCCTTTTGAAGCGATTAGCCTGAATGCAGTCGATGTTCGTTTAATTGAAATTTACAAAGACAATGTTGCGCAGTTTTTACAGGAAAACCGTTTGAGCGGAAGCTCCGACCTGAAACGTGTAGGAAGGCCGGTTTACGAAGGAAAAGTGGACCTGATTTCCACCAACCCGGTGAATTACAATCAATGGAACACTTTTAAAATAGACCTGGCCAAACTGGTGAAACTTCAGCAGGGGGCGGTTTATCGTGTCGAACTTCGTTTCCGGAAAGACTATTCGCTTTACATCTGCCCGGAGGATTCGGCCCAAACCGAAGTTCCCGATATTGATTTGTCAAGCGGTGAAGACTACAGCACCGAGTGGGACACGCCGGGCTGGTACAGCGATTATTATTATCCCGAAGGATACGAATGGGAGGAGCGCGATAATCCCTGTCATGTGGCGTATTACAACTCTGATCGTTTTGTGAGCCGGAACATTATGGCTTCGCAACTGGGGATTGTTGCCAAGGAAGGCCGCGACCAACGCATGTTGTTTGCCGTGTCGAACCTGGTTTCAACATTGCCGGAAGCCGATGTGGAACTTCAACTTTACAATTACCAGAACCAGCTGATTGAAACGATAAAAACCGATGCGCAGGGATTTGCACAGGTTGACCTGAAAAAGAAGCCTTTTCTGCTGGTTGCTAAAAAAGGCAGTCAGTTTGGCTACCTGCGGCTGGATGACGGAACTTCACTTTCGGTAAGTAATTTCAATGTGGCCGGACAGGAAATCACCGATGGAATGAAAGGTTTTATATATGGTGAACGCGACGTATGGCGCCCGGGCGACACTTTGTTTCTGAATTTCATTCTGGAAACAGCCTCGGATGATCCAGGGAATCACCCTGTCATTTTTAGCCTGATCAATCCAAAAGAACAGGTGGTTGAACGCCGTGTTGTAACCAGCAATGAAAACGGTTTTTACCTGCTTTCCACACAAACCAAAAAAGATGCCCCCACCGGAAACTGGAGGGCCCAGGTGCAGGTGGGCAACAGCTTTTTCTCGAAGCGGGTGAAAATAGAAACCATCAAACCCAATCGGTTGAAGATTGAACTTGGTTTGCCAAGCGATAAGTTACTGGGGATCGATGACAAGAGCTTGCCCATAAACGCCTCGTGGTTACATGGCAGTCCGGCAAAATCGTTAAAAGCAAAGGTGGAGGTGCTGTTTACAAAGAGCTCAACACAGTTTCCGAATTTCCAGGGCTATACATTTACCGATCCGGCTTCCCGTTTTTCGGGTAAGGAAGAAACCATTTTCGATGCGCAACTGGATGAAGCCGGAAAAGGAAGCATCCCTTTAAAACTGGAAGGTTTGGACAATGCGCCGGGAATGCTCAATGCCTGGTTTACGTCGCGTGTGTTCGAAACCGGTGGCGATTTCAGTACTTCCATTACGAAGGCCCGCTACTCGCCTTATTCTACTTATGTGGGGCTGCGTATGCCCGAGTCGGAAGATAATTGGTACAAAACCGATACGGACTATTTACCGGAAATTGTACTGGTGGATAAAAACGGGAAAGCTACATCGGGCAACGACCTGGAGGTTCGTCTCTACAAAGTAAACTGGCGCTGGTGGTGGGAATCGGGCTCTGAAAGCCTGGCTCATTACGTTTCCGGAAGCTATTACCAGCCGGTTGATTCGTGGGTAATTAACAAGGCTGAGCATAAATCGCAGATCCGTCTGAATGTAAAATACACCAACTGGCAAGACAATGGCCGTTATTTTCTGTGGGTAAAAGACAATACTTCGGGACATTCTTCGGGTATCACCTTTTACATGTCGAAATGGGGTGGCTGGCGTTCCGATGGAATGGCAGAAGGCGCTACGATGTTGAGTATTCGTACCGGAAAGGAAAAATACAATGTGGGGGAAGAAATTGAAGTGGTCATTCCTTCTTCCAAAACAGGAAAAGCTTTGGTGAGCCTCGAAAACGGAACCAAAGTGCTGGATATGTTTTGGGTGGAAACGGCCGATAAGCAAACCCGTTTTTCAATAAAGGCCAAACCGGAAATGGCGCCTAATTTCTACGTTCATGTTAGTTTGATTCAGCCTTTTGGGAGCACAGAAAATGATGCGCCGCTAAGGTTGTATGGCGTGATTCCGGTGGAAGTGGAAAATCCGGCAACCATTTTGAAACCCTTGATCAAAGCTCCGGCGGAGATTGAACCGGAAATGGATTATTCGGTAGAAATATCAGAAGCCAACAACCAAAAAATGACCTATACACTGGCCATTGTTGATGAAGGATTGTTGGGATTGACCAATTATTCAACACCCAATCCGCATGCTACTTTTTACCAGCGCGAAGCCTTGGGGGTAAAAACCTGGGATTTGTATGATTACGTGGCGGGTGCTTACGGTGCAAGGCTCGAAAAAGCTTTTGCGGTAGGAGGCGATGGCGAGATGGTAGATTCTGAAAAGAAAGAGGCCAACCGCTTTAAACCCGTGGTTCAGTTTGCCGGTCCCTTCACGCTCGAAGCCGGAAAGAAACAAAAGCACACCTTCAAAATGCCGAATTATGTGGGCGCTGTACGAATGATGGTGGTGGCCGGAAATCGGGGAGCTTACGGTGCTGAAGAAGTTTCTGTTCCCGTCAGGAAAGGCTTGATGTTGCTGGCAACCGTTCCGCGTGTGCTGGCGCCGCTGGAAACATTTGATTTGCCGGTGTCCGTTTTTGCCATGAAAGACAATGTAAAAGATGTTTCGATCACGGTAAAAGCCAACGAACTGTTTGAGGTTGTCGGAAGTACTGATAACAAACTTCAGTTTGCTGAAACCGGTGAGAAGATGAGTTATTTCAAGCTGAAGGTAAAAGCTCAGAGCGGTGTTGGCAAAATTGTGGTGGAAGCAAAATCGGGCAGGGAAACGGCCAGTTACGAAGTGGAAGTTCAGGTGCGCAACCCAAACCAGGCGGTAACGGTTCTGCAATCAAAACTGGTAAAAGGCGGCGAAAACTGGAACACCGAACTGCAGAACCCGGGAGAACCCGGCAGCAACGAGGCATGGGTGGAGATCTCAGGATTTCCTCCGCTAAACCTGGGCAAATACATCGATTATCTGATTCAATATCCGCACGGTTGTGTGGAACAGATTACGTCGGCTGTTTTTCCGCAATTGTTCCTGAAGAATCTGACGGAAGTTGATGCGGATCAGAAATTGGAGATCGAAACCAATGTTCGCCAGGCTTTGGTGAAATTGCAGGCGTACCAGTTGGGGAGCGGCGGATTTAGTTACTGGCCCGGATCGTCGTATGCCAACGAGTGGGGAACCAATTACGTTGGGCATTTCCTTGTTTGTGCTGAAAAAGCCGGTTATTCGTTGCCTTACGGAATGAAGGACAAGTGGGTGCGCTACCAGAAATCGGCCGCGCGAAACTGGAAGAAATCACAAAGCGATACCGATATTTATTATTACCGGAATTACGATCTGAACCAGGCGTATCGCTTGTACACACTGGCTTTGTCCGGAAATGCGGATTTGGGGGCCATGAACCGCCTGCGCGAGAAAACTACCAAATCGCAGGATGTGCTTTGGCGGCTGGCTTCGGCGTATGTGCTGGCAGGTAAAAAAGAAGTGGCGCAGCAACTGGTGGCCAATTTGTCGACAGAGGTGGAGGAATACAATGAATTCAGCGGAACATTTGGCTCTTCGTTGCGTGATAAGGCCATGATCCTGGAATCGTTGGTTTTGCTCGATGAGCAGGAGAACGCTTTCAGTATGCTACAGGAAATTTCTGAAGACATCAACAAAAATAGCTGGTTAAGCACGCAAACGGCGGCGTGGAGCTTGTTCTCGGCAGCTCAGTTTTCAGAGAAGTTCTATAAAAACGGTAACGAAACCGGTTATGAACTGACCGTGAACGGTGAAAAGGCTAGCACCCGTACCAAAATTCCGGTAGTTAAAGTGCCTGTAAAAAATAAAAATACCCGGCAGGTTGCATTGGAGTACAAAAACACAGGCGCAAATGCTACTTTTGTCAGGCTGGTTGCCCGGGGAGTTCCGGCGGATGTAGATTCCACTTCTGCTGCCAGTAATTTAGTGCTGGAGGTAAAATACCTTGATGCGGCTGGTAAAGCTATCGATCCTACTTCTGTTGCGCAGGGAACGGATATAAAAATGGAAGTAACAGTGAAGCATCCGGGCAAAAAAGTAAACTATGAAGAAATGGTGCTCTCGGTGCTGGTTCCTTCGGGTTGGGAAATCCTTAACAAGCGTTTAAGCGATGCGCCGCAAAATGATGCAAATTATGAATACCAGGACATTCGCGATGACCGGATTTACACCTATTTTGATCTGGACATGGGCAAGCAAAAGACATTCACTTTTTACCTGAATGCTGCCTACAAAGGGGAATTCTATCTCCCGCCGGTAAGTTGCGAAGCCATGTACGACAATAGTGTGAATGCCCGCAGGGGTGGAAAGATGGTGATGGTGAAGTAGAAGGATTATTTCTGTGCGTAAAAGGAAAATGGATATAAAAAAAGCAGGAAGAACAGTTTTGATCTTCTTGCTTTTATCGTTGGTATTGTTTTTTATCGGAGGCTGGCTGGTGCCACGTCCGCTTTTCGATACATCCTATTCTACTGTTTTGGAAAGCAGTGAAGGCGAGCTGCTGGGTGCCCGTATTTCGGACGATGAACAATGGCGCTTTCCTCCGGTGGATTCCGTTCCTGAGAAATATGAAAAATGCGTACTCAGTTTCGAAGACAAGTATTTCTATTATCATCCCGGAATCAATTTGTTTTCCATGGCCCGCGCTTTGGTCCAAAATATCAGGGCAGGGAGAATTGTGAGCGGAGGCAGTACGATTACCATGCAGGTGTGCCGTTTGGCTCGCAGCCAGAAAGAACGGTCACTAAAAAATAAGTTGATCGAAATGTTCTGGGCGCTTCATGTAGAACTTCGTTATTCAAAATCGGAAATTTTGGAGCTGTATGCTTCACATGCACCGTTTGGCGGAAACGTAGTGGGTCTGGATGCTGCTGCATGGCGCTATTTTGGCCGCGATCCCGGTCAGTTGTCTTGGGCCGAGGCGGCTACTTTGGCCGTTTTGCCCAATGCTCCTTCGCTGATTTATCCCGGAAGGCTTGATTTGCGGCTAAAACAAAAACGCGATTTTTTGCTGAATCAGTTGCTGCTTACCAACGAAATTGACAGCATCACTTACGAGCTGGCCATTTCAGAACCTTTGCCTGAAAAGGTAAATGCTTTGCCCGATATCGCTTTCCACATCACCGAGAAAGCCAATGCCGAAAAACACGGACAGCGTATTAACTCCACCATCCGGTATCAACTTCAGGAGCGGGCGAATGAAATTGTTGTCCGTCATCAGCAACGGTTGAAATCGAATTTTATCCATAATATGGCGGTGCTGGTCGTGGAAATTCCATCGAAAAAAGTGCTGGCGTATGTGGGAAATACCAATAGTGCAGACAGTACCGTTCATGGCAATCAGGTGGATATTGTGCAGGCTCCGCGAAGTTCGGGGAGTATATTGAAGCCGTTTCTGTATGGCAAAATGCTCGACGAAGGTTTGCTTCTTCCATCGATGCTGACACCTGATATTCCGATTCGTTTTGGTGGTTTTACCCCGATGAATTTTGATCGAGAATACAACGGCGCTGTTCCGGCAGAGGAAGCACTGGCGCGTTCGCTGAATATTCCGGCGGTGCATTTGCTGAAAGAGTACGGAGTGGGGCCTTTTTATTCTTTTCTGAAAAAGACAGGCATGACCACCCTGAATAAACAACCCGAACATTACGGACTGTCACTGATTTTGGGTGGCGCAGAAGTTAAACTGTGGGATCTGGCCGGAATGTATGCCTCGCTCGGAACCATCCTGAAACGCTACAACGAAGAGGATGGCTTTTATTCATCCCAACCTTTTAACCCGTTGGTGTGGGAAGAGGATGATGCGGAGCTTCCCGAAGAGGCCGGAACCCAAGCTTCTGTGCGGGCATCGGCGGTTTATGCTACACTTGATGCTTTATTAAAAGTGAAACGTCCGGAAAGCGAAGCCGGTTGGGAACATTTTGCTCACACTCGAAAAATTGCCTGGAAAACCGGGACCAGTTTTGGTTTCAGAGATGCCTGGGCGGTGGGAGTGACTTCGCAGTTTGTAGTGGCTGTTTGGGCCGGGAATGCCGATGGAGAAGGGCGTGCCGGCCTCACTGGCATATCGGCTGCAGCACCGGTAATGTTCGATGTGTTCTCCGTTCTTCCGTATTCCGGGTGGTTTCAAATTCCAACAGATGAAATGAGGAGTATTGAAGTTTGTTCGCAAAGTGGTTACCGCCCGGGAGAATTTTGCACTGAACGGAAAGAGATCATGGTTCCTGCCGGAAACAAAGTGGGAGTGTGTCCATATCACCGGCGCATTCATTTAAACAAAGAAGGAAGTTATCGTGTAAATGCCGCTTGTTACCCGGTTTCGGAAATGCAGCATCAAAATTGGCTGGTGCTCCCTCCTGCAATGGAATACTACTACAAACGTCAGAATGTTTTGTATGCCACTTTGCCGCCGCTTATGCCGGGTTGTTCCGAAACAGAACAACAACTGGAGTTTATTTACCCGCGTGAATGGAATCAGCTGTTTATCCCGGTTGACCTGGATGGAACACCGGGGAAGATTATTTTCGATCTGGTGCATCGTTCAAATAATGTTACGGTCTTCTGGTATCTCGATAATCGTTTTCTGGGCACAACCCAAAATGTACATCAGCTCGAATTACGCCCCGATGAGGGCTGGCACAGCATTACCGTGACGGATAATTTGGGAAATTCGATGACCAAACGCTTTAAGGTGGTAAACCGCTAAGCGCATCGATGCAAAATGATGTAAGTGTTATGTATAAGGCATCGGAACCCTGCTTCTAACTTAAATCATGAATTGATTTCGTAAAAGTTTGTAATTTTGCCCCTGATTTTACAGACAGGTATGACAGACATCAAGCTTAATACAATACCCGAAGCCATTGCTGCCATTAAAAAAGGCGAAATGATTATTGTGGTAGACGATGAAGACAGAGAGAATGAAGGGGATTTAATTGTCGCTTCGGAACTGATAACAACTGAGATCGTTAATTTCATGGCCAGTCAGGCAAGAGGCCTGATTTGCGTAGCGTTAACAGAGAAAAGATGTGACGAGTTAAGTCTCGATTTGATGGTGGGAAAAAACACATCGTCGAACGAAACCAATTTCACGGTGTCTGTGGATGCTATTCACCCGGAAGTAACAACCGGAATTTCTGCCGCCGACCGTGCCATCACCATTCAGATGCTGGTAGATGAAAAAACCAGGCCGGAACAATTAGGACGTCCCGGGCATATTTTCCCGTTAAAAGCTAAAGACCGTGGTGTGCTTCGCCGTAGCGGCCACACCGAAGCAGCGGTTGACCTGACTCGTTTGGCGGGTTTGAAACCTTCGGGAGTTTTGGTGGAAATAATGAACGAAGACGGTACAATGGCAAGGTTGCCGCAACTCTACGAATTTGCACAGAAACATAATCTGAAAATTGTTACCATAAAAGACCTGATTTCTTTCCTGTTTCAAAGCGAAAGCCTGATTGAGAGGGGAGAGGAAGTTGATTTGCCAACGCAATACGGCGATTTCAGGATCGTTCCGTTTCGCCAGAAATCAAATGGAGCAGAGCACATTGCATTGATAAAAGGCACCTGGGAACCCAACGAACCGATTTTGGCGCGGGTTCATTCGTCGTGTATGACTGGTGATATTTTTGGCTCGATGCGTTGCGAATGTGGCGACCAGTTGCACAAAGCCATGGAAATGATCGATAAAGCCGGGAAAGGAGTGATCGTTTACATGATGCAGGAAGGACGTGGAATTGGCCTGCTGAATAAAATTGCAGCCTATAAATTGCAGGACCAGGGACTGGATACGGTAGAAGCCAACCTTCATCTTGGTTTTAAAGCCGATGAACGTGATTACGGGGTAGGAGCACAAATTCTTTCCAATTTGGGAGTAACCAAAATGCGTTTGATGACTAATAACCCGGTAAAACGGGTTGGTTTGGAAGGCTACGGACTGGAAGTAACTGAAATTGTTCCGGTTGAAATTCCACCCAACGAACACAATCAGAGATACATGAAAACAAAGCGCGACAGAATGGGACATCACCTGAAAGGCTTTAATTACGACAAATAATCGCTTTATCACCCTTTGTTTCTTTACTAAAATTACCTGGAGGTCTTTTTTTGATTTCCATCTACATGGTTGAATTAGAATAGAGTATGCTTTAGGCCTGGTAAAAGGTATGTGGGAAAGTCGATTTCCCTTTTGTTAAATACCATTTTTATTGCGTACATTAGTCGAAATTTAAATCTCGAAACAATGGATGGAAAAACTAAAGCAATTGTAGCGCACATCTACTGGATTGGTTGGGTGATTGCTCTCATTTTAAATTCAAGTGACAAGGATGAACTTACGAGTTTCTATATTCGACAATTACTTGGATTGTTTCTACTTAGTTTAGTTTTAATGTTTATTCCAATTATTGGTTGGTTGGCCAATATTGTAATTTTTGTTTTTTGGATCATCAGCTTGATTGGTGCAATCAACGGAGAACAGAAACTTGTTCCTGTAGTTGGAAAATTATTTCAGGATTGGTTTAAAGGCCTGTAGTAACATTATAATCTGCTGATTTGATTGAAATAAATCAGCGGTTGTAGCAAAAAGGGTTAAAATCGGATTTTAACCCTTTTTAATTTTTGGGATTATGTTAATGGCATAATCTTTGACCGAACTCAAACTCATATGAATCATAAAACATCTTTAACCTATTCGTTATGATCCGCCGAATATCCATCATTACAATTTTAGTTGTATTGGCTGTAATCACGGTAGTGTTCGCACTTAAACCATCGCATGACGATGAAGTCATGTTGACAGCCACAGCTCAAAAAGGAAAATTTGAGTCAATGGTTTACTCCTCCGGACAACTGGAGTCGCAGGAAGCCGATTACATTACTGTTCCCACAGTGTTCAGAGACAACCGCTTACGAATTTGGGAAATAACCATTGCCGATATGATTGAAGAAGGCTCCCGCGTTGACTCCGGAGATTATGTGGCAACCATCGACCATTCAGCAGTTGATGAGCAGTACAAAACTGCCATGGACGAACTCGACCAACGCTTTACCGAGTACGAGGACAGCAAAATCGATTCGAACTTAACCCTCAGTAATCAACGCGACCAAATCGTAAATGCACAACTCGATCTGGAGGAAAGACAGATCATCATCAAAGAATCGGTTTACGAGGCTCCTTCAGTAAAAAGAAAAGCTGAAATGGATCTTGAAAAAGCTGAACGTAAATACGAGCAAATGAAACAGGCTTATGTGCTGAAACAACAGCAGGAAGCCAACAAAGTAGACAGAAGGTTTATTAATTATAAACAGGCAAAAGAGCGTGTCGATCTTTTACAATCCGTTTATGACGCGCTAACAATCCGCTCGCCCAAATCGGGTATTATCGGTTATTACCGTTACTCGGGCAGAGGAGCCGCAGTAAAGGCTAACTCTACAATTTCTACGCGTAGCCCCGCCATTGCTACTTTCCCAAAAATGAACACACTAATATCTACTACCTATATTAATGAAATTGATATTTCCCGGATTAAAGCTGGCCAGAAAGTAGCGATTGGAATTGATGCTTTTCCGGAGAAAATGCTGGAAGGCGAAGTCAGTTCGATTGCCAACGTAGGACAGTTGCTTCCGCGAAGCGATGCCAAAGTCTTTGAAGTGAAAATTAAAGTGATTGGTGACGACGAAGAGTTAAAGCCGTCGATGACCACCAGTAATGTTATTCAAACCGGTTATGCTGAAGAAGCTGTTTTTGTGCCTTTGGAGTCGGTTTTTACAAACGACAGTCTTAGTTATGTCTATTTGTCAGAAAAAGACGGGAGAAAAATTCAAAAGCAGGTGGTAGAGACCGGTATTCAGAATGAAAATTTTGTGGTGGCACTTCAGGGAATAAAGGAAGGAGACCGACTACTGCTCACAGAACCTGAAAATGCCGAATCACTGACATTGGAGGGGATGGATATTTATCAGTCGATAAAAGATAATGCGAATCAAGCTGCGGGGGATAATTCCAAAGAAGCAGCGTTGGTACAACGGAAACAGTTAACCTCCAAATAATAGGGTTTCATGTTTATAAAACGTTATCTACACGACATTAGCATTGCCGTAGAGGCGATTATTGCCAACAAGGTAAAGTCGATGCTTACGGCGCTCGGTATTATTTTCGGAGTAGCGGCGGTTATCAGTATGATGGCCATCGGAAACGGAGCCGAGCAGGAGATTCTGGACCAGATAAAACTGGTGGGCGTAAATAACATTATCATTACTCCAAGCACCTTAACCATTGAAGGTGGTGGCGGAGGAGAAGGCGGTGATGAAAAGGCCGGAGCCAATAAATTTTCGAAAGGCTTAACGCTTAAGGATGCAGAAGCCATTCGTAAAATTATTCCTTCTGTTCAGCAACTTTCGCCGGTAATATCATTTAATTATTCTGCCTTGCTCGATGCACACAGTAAACCAGTGGTGCTCGAAGGCGTCAATAACAGCTATTTCAACCTGTTTAATATTCAGCTGAGCGAAGGGTCGCTTTTTAGCGATCAGCAAAATGAAAATGGTTACCCGGTATGTATTATCGGTGACAATATTAAAACTGAATTCTTCAGGGGAAGAGAGGCAGTGGGCGAGCTGATTAAATGTGGTCAGATTTGGCTCAAGGTGATAGGAGTGGTGGAACGCCGCGATTTTACAGCCTCCGCTTCTGACGAATTGGGAATCAGCAGTTCCGACAACAAGATTTTTATCCCGGTACAAACCATGCTGCTGCGTTTTAAAAACCGTTCGCTGGTAAGAGCCGATGAGGTAGCAAAAGCCAATAAAGGGAATGGCCCCGGTGGAGGTGGCATGATGGTTTTCAGGATGGGAGAAGAACCTGCGCAGGAAGATTATGATGAAACGGATTCGAATCTGAACCAGCTCGACAAAATTGTTGTACAGGTGAAAGATACCGAGCAATTAAATGCTACTGCATCATTGATAAAGCGGATGCTTTTAAGGCGTCATTCTGAATTGTACGATTTTGAAGTAACGATTCCGGAGTTGCTTTTAAAACAGCAGCAGAAAACCCGTAACATCTTTAATATTGTACTGGGGGTTATTGCCGGTATTTCTCTGATTGTAGGCGGAATTGGTATCATGAATATTATGTTGGCTTCGGTGATGGAACGTATTCGTGAGATCGGTGTCAGACAGGCGGTTGGTGCCAAAAAGAAAGACATCATTGCGCAGTTTCTGGCCGAATCGACGCTTATCAGTCTTACGGGTGGATTAATTGGAATTATTCTGGGGATTGTTCTTTCGAAGATCATTACAGGAATGTTCGAGATTAAAACCATCGTTTCTTTTTTCAGTGTATTCATTGCCTTTGGAGTCTCGGTACTGGTGGGAGTTACCTTTGGGTATCTGCCGGCTAAACGTGCTTCCGACAATGACCCGGTTGAATCATTACGTCAGTAAAAAAACAAGCTTATGAGACATTTAATATTAATGCTGTTCATTGTTGGCAGTACAATCGTTCCCGGCTTTTCGCAGGGACCAACACTTCGTTTAACATTGCCTGAAGTGATCGATTTGGCAACACAACAGTCGATCGATGCTTTCAGAATTAAAAATATGTACCTGGCCCGTTACTGGGAGTTCCGGTATTACAAGGCCGAACGTTTACCTGGGCTGTCGCTTAGTTCGTCTCCGGTTGATTTTAACCGGTATAGCAGGAAGGAATACAATTTTGAAACCAATCAGGACGAATACCGCATGCGTGAGTATTTTAATTCCGATGTGTCGTTGTCGCTGGTTCAGAATGTCGCTCAAACAGGCGGGCAGATTTTTCTTCGATCGGGACTGGGTATGGTAAAAAACCTTGGTGATGATGGAAGCACATCTTATACCGCAACGCCTATTAGTATTGGTTATTCGCAGGAGTTGAACGGGTATAATGCCTTAAAATGGAAGGCGAAAATAGAACCGTTGAAATATGAAAAGGCAAAAAAGCAGTTGATTGAGAATAACGAAACGCTCAAGCAAAAAGCGGTTTCTGTATTTTTTAACCTGGCGCGTGCGCAAATCCAAAAATCGATTGCCGAAACCAACCATGCCAATGCGGATACCCTGTATAAAGTTGGGCAGGGACGCTACCAGGTCGGGACGGTTACGCAGGATGAATTACTGAAGCTGGAATTAAGTGTGCTGAATGCGAGTCAGGCGCTAAATCAGGCAAATGTAAATGTAAAACGCTTGCAGTCGTCGTTTAACTCATTTCTTGGTTTGGCAGAAGGAACAACAGTAGAATGCGTCATGCCGGATATTATTCCTGACTTTAAAGTGGAAGCCAATGATGCCATTTCTTTTGCTGTTGATAACAATCCGACCATCATTGATCATGAGCAGCGTGTTTTGGAAGCCGACCAGGCAGTGGCTTCAGCCAAGTCTGAAACCGGCCTAAATACAAGTGTTTTTGCTTTGTATGGATTGAATCAGGACTCAAAAGATTTTGCAGATGTTTATGGGAAGCAAAACAAAAGCCAGCGTTTAAATCTGGGCGTAAATATACCCATTGTAGATTGGGGGCGTAGAAAAGGACGTTTTGAGATGGCCAAATCCAACAGGGAAGTGTCTCTGGCCGAGATCAGGCAAGAACGCATCGATTTCGAACAAGAAGTTTACCAGCGTGTACTGGAATTCAACCTTCAGGGGGGACAAGTTTACAATGCCGCTAAAGCTGATACGGTGGCACAGATGGGTTACAATGTAACATTTCAGCGTTTTCTTATCGGAAAGATTGATGTGGTAGTATTGAATATTGCCAGCACTGATCAGGAGAACGCCCGTATGCAGTATGTGGATGCGCTAAACCAGTTTTGGACGAAATATTACCAGCTTAGAAGCTTGACACTGTTTGACTTTGAAAAGAAAGAAGAGCTTGTTGCAGAATACGATAAAATCCTCCAAAAACAATGATATGAGTAAAAAGCGAATTATTACAGCCGCCATTATACTGGTTGCCATAGTTGCGATAGCTCTGATTTTTAAAGAAGAGGTTGCCAGTGAGCCCAAAGGAATTTATACCGTACGAAGTGGCAGTTTTGAAGAAGTGATTAAATGTAAAGGTGAGATCAACAGTGCCGACGTAGTTGAAATCAGAATTCCTCAAACACTTGCCGACTATTCTTTACGGGTTTGGTCGTACCGTATTATGGATATTGTGGATGAAGGCAAGGAAGTGAAAAAAGGTGAATTTATTGCACAGTTAGACCAAAGCCAGCTAACAACCCGCATGCGTGAGGTGACGCAGGACCTGGAACGACTGACAGCAGATTTGAAAAACGCAGTCATCGATAGTACGGTAATTCTGACCCAGCTTCGGGAGGAGATCAAGGATGCACAACTTGATTTGGAATACAACAAAATCGACTTGGAACAATCGGTCTACGAGTCGGAAGCAGAGCAGCGAAAGATTCAAATGAAATATCAGAAAGCGGAGATCGGGATCGAGAATAAAAAGCGAAATTACCAGCTGGAAATCAACAAGCGTAAAGTAGGGATTATGCGTCTTGAAAATTATGTTAAAGACCGGAAGGAATCAGTGGAGAAAATTCAAAAGGCCATTGCTGCCTGCCGGATTACTTCTCCAGACAATGGAATTGTGATGCTGGCTAAAAGTCCTTTTGAAGGAAAGAAATACAAGCGAAACGATTATTGCTACCCTTACATGCCAGTTCTTGCGGTTCTTCCGAACCTGAACAAAGCCAATTCTGAAGTTTATGTAAAAGAAATTGATATTTCAAAAGTGGCTGTGGGCGACAGTGCCCGTGTTTCTTTTGATGCCCTGGAAGGCGTAACACTAAAAGGAAAGGTTGTTTGGGTGGCTTCGATGGGAGAAGACCATAAAGATTTTGACATGAAAGTTTTTAAGGTTTTTATTCGTTTAGAGGAAACAGATCCGGGCTTGAAACCGGCGATGACCAGTAACAGTGAAATTATTGTCAGCAACCTTGAAAATGTACTTTCAGTGCCTGTTCGCTCGGTATTTTCCGGCGACAGTGGAAAGTTTGTTTGGCTGAAACAGGGAAGTAAACTGGTGCAGCAGCCTGTTACGACGGGACCCGAAAACGAAGAATCGATCGTGATCACCCAGGGCATACAGGAAGGAGACCGGATTGCTATCGAGGCGCCTGCTGTTATGTAAAAGATATTATCTCAGACACACATGCACAAAAAAACCGGGGAGCTCCCCGGTTTTTTTATGTTTTTACAAAGCAGTTTTATTCCGATTAATTGGTCAGTTTGATTTCTCCGTAGCGGCTTCTTACAAATACTTTTCCACCTTCGCCTGAACCAACTTTTCCTTTTACTGTCTGCGAGTTGTTTTCGCGAATGCGGTTTCCTTCAAAACTTTCCTGCGGGTAAGAAATTCCGCAATAATCACAACTGGCATCGATCGAGTAATTGGCATTGTTTAAACCCAGCGATATTTGTCCGTAGCTGTTGGTAATATCAATAAAGTCGAAAGCCGGGTTAATGGTGCCCACTTTTACACCTCCATAGCCCGATTCAATTTTAATGCTTTTTGAAAGTTCATCGATACTTACCTGGCTGTATTTGGTTGTCGCAGTAACACTTTCTACCTTGCCAAAGCGGAATTTATCGTATTTCGATTCAATCTGGATATCCTTGCCTTCTCCCAATTCGAATGAGGAGTATTTTGATTCGAGTTTCAATGATTTCAGCGTTTCAACGGTCATAGGAGAGTAGGCTACCTGAACATTCATATTGGTGGCTTCTCCGATACTTGCGTTTCCGTATGCGAGGTTTACGTTTAAGCTGCCGCTTTCGGGAGTTAGCAGTTCGTTGGCGCTGAGGTTTCCGTATTTGATCTGAAAATCGCCGTTTGCTTCCAGTCGGTTCACCAAAGTGTTGCCGTATTTGTTCTCAATCATCAGGTTTTTATCCGAAGGGATATTTACCGTATAATCGATGCTAAAACGTTTCTGGCTTTTGAATTCATTCGCAATCTTAGTTTCAGCCTTAATGGTTTTGCCACTTTTTTGGAACTGTACGTCGATCAGGTCGAGCAACTCGTTTGTTTTTTTCTCGTTGGCGGCTTCTACCGTAACTTTTACTTCAATGGTAACTTCGCTGCCACCGTCGTTGTTGATTTTTATTTCACCAAATTTATTGATGATCTGCAGTGTTGAGACATCCGAAACCGCCCAGGATTCTTTGTACTCTTTTGATTTTTCTTCTGCTTTTGCTGTAATGCCGGCTGTCAATAGCCCGGCAAACAGACATACTGTTATCCATTTAAAGGTTTTCATAACTTGTATTTTTTTGTTGTTTTACTTCTTCTAGTTTGTTTACGATCATGTTGATCAAACTTAATTTTACCTGGTAATATTCGAGCATTGCATTAATTACTCTTTCATCGCTCGGATTGGCAGCTAAATCTTTTTGCAGGGTTTTATACCGCGACTCAAACTCATTGAGTTCTTCGTGCATCATGGTTTGTTCTTCTTCCGATACAAAGCCTTCGCGAGTAAGCTCGTCCCATTGGTTCAGCCCTGAGCGAATGGACGTTTGATAATAAAATTCGGTTTCTTCGTATTCCGGAGATACAGACGCCAGTGTAAATTCCGAATTTTCTCCTGTGTGGCGAATCAAGCCCTGCTGATTGGGTGAGAAATATATAAAGGCCTGATTGGTAGCCAGCAAGACAAATACAACAGCTGCCGCAACCTTCCCTACCAGTGACCAGCTAAAGCGATATTTGCTGTTTTGCTTTTTCAGCCTGGCTTCAAACCTGTTGAAGTGCCCGTCTTCGGGTTCGTTGTCATTCAACGCCTCCAGGTTTTTTATAATCAAATCTTCTATGTAATCTTTTTCTTTCATGGCTTTTTTAATTGTAAGAGAATACTTCTTTTCCTTTTAACAACTCGCGCAGCTTGTTTTTGGCCCTTAACAACTGTGTCCTCGACGATGAGTTCGAGATTCCGAGTATCTCGCTGATTTCTTCGTGGTCGTAGCCTTCTATCAGAAATAAACTGAGAACCACCCTGTATCCGTCCGGAAGTTGTTGAATAGCTTCTTGCAAAACCCTTACATCCACTTCGTGAGTGGGCATCTGATAATCGGCAATTTCGGTGGTGCGTTCGTTTACTTCTTCAAACTTCACCTTGTTCTTTTTTAAATAATCCAATGAACGGTTTACCACAATCTTTTTCAGCCAGGCTCCAAAACTTACTTCGCCTTTGTAAGTGTCCATCTTTCTGAATGCGCTTAAAAACGCTTCCTGCATCACATCTTCTGCTTCCATCGCATCGTTTACCATTCGCAGGCTCACACTGAACATGGCTTTGTAATAAAGCTTGTACAAGCTGAACTGTGCCTTTTGATCGCCTATCCGGCACCGGTCGATGAGTTCCTGATGGATGTTTTTGTACAGCGTATTCACACTCTTGTTTTTCTGATTCAATGACGAAAGCAAAAATGCAATGTTGCATCTGTCACAAAATTATTTTTCTCTTTTGAATAATTTATCAGAAAAAGGACAAAGATCCGGGTTAGAAAAACTTATTATTGGAATGTTACATTGTATTATGTGTTGATTTGGAGTTAGTTGTGTTTTTGATGGGGTTTATTTCTATTTTGGCAAAAGAGAATCACTCGGTTACTTATTCAAGAAGAAGATTGACTCAATTTACTGCTTTCTATCTTCAATCTTTACCGGGTAGTGTGTTTTTAATGAAAATGAAGGTTTTCCAAAAGATTATAAAAGCTACATCTATAGAGAAAGCCGCAGAATGTTACAGCGAGTTGTAATATTCTACCAGGGATTTCAGCTCATCGATTTTAGCAGGGCTTATTTTATTCTTTTTGACAAAAGCTTCCATCTCATTTTGATGGTCGGGGAATGCTTGAATCAAATCTTTCTTGTTATCGATTCGTTGAGCAGAAGCAGTTTCGATACGAATGTAAAATATATCGCTTCCGCGTTCAAACTTTGCAGGTTCCGGATCTTTGTATGGAACGGCTTCTGTAGCTTTTGTATAAATAACTTCCGGTTTGGCATACAAACTTGCTTTGCCTTTGGTGATAAGCAACATGTATCCTTTTCTTACTTTTTTTACATTCATGTAAGAAAGATATTCCATGGTGTAGTCTCCAAACGTAATTTTATCAATGGTTTCGGGTTGTGCAATGGCCAGTATTTTGTTTTCCGGTGTCTTAAATTCAATGTTGTCGTTGTAGATATTGTAGCGAAGCGGGATATCGGCATATTGAAACTTGGTGGTGGTATAAACCGAACCGTTTATGAACTCCTGGTTGAGGAAAGGCGAACCCTGGATATCTTTTTCAGTGAGTTCGCTGTAGTATTCTCCCGAGGCTATTTTGTAGGTTCTTACAAAGTCTACTGCCGAGCTAAGTTGGTAATTTACCTGTGCATAGGTTGTTCCGGCCATCAATAAAAGTGCGATGATAATTAATTTTTTCATTTTAGGAATTTACGTTAACAGAATGCTTATGAATGCTTCTCCGAAAGTTAGTTAAAATAGAAAAATAGCTTCAAAAATTGCACCATTAATTTAAAGTCATTTAAGAGGTTAACAAAAAAAAAGCAAGCCTTGTGAGCTTGCTTTTTATATTGCTTTTTGTTGACTTTTTATCCGTCGTTCATTGATGCGAGGAACTCTTCCAAACTTGCCGCACGCATAAGTCTGGTTTTCATGAATTCCATGGCTTCCAATGAGTTCATATCTCCCAGGTAATTGCGGAGGATCCACAGTTTGTCAAGCACATCTTTCGAGAACAATAAATCTTCCCGACGGGTACTTGAAGTAGGAATATCCACAGAAGGGAAAATACGTTTGTTCGATAGCTTCCGGTCGAGCTGAAGTTCCATGTTACCGGTACCTTTAAATTCTTCGAAGATCACCTCGTCCATTTTTGAACCGGTTTCGGTAAGTGCTGTTGCCAGAATGGTTAATGAGCCACCTTCCTCAATGTTACGGGCTGCTCCAAAGAAACGTTTGGGTTTGTGCAGTGCGTTGGCATCCACACCACCCGACAATACTTTACCCGAAGCTGGCTGAACTGTATTGTAAGCACGGGCCAAACGGGTAATTGAGTCGAGCAGGATCACTACATCGTGTCCGCATTCTACCAAACGTTTTGCTTTTTCCAGTACAATGTTGGCCACTTTTACGTGTTTTTCTGCCGGCTCATCAAATGTCGATGAAATTACTTCGGCATTAACGCTGCGTGCCATATCGGTCACCTCTTCGGGGCGTTCATCGATCAACAGAACGATCATGTACACTTCCGGGTGATTGGCTGCAATAGCGTTGGCTATTTCTTTTAACAAAACGGTTTTACCAGTTTTGGGCTGGGCAACAATCAAACCACGCTGGCCTTTTCCAATTGGAGCAAACATGTCCACTACACGAGTAGAGATGTTGTCGTGCCCGTTTCCGGTTAACTGGAATTTGGAATCAGGGAAAAGGGGTGTTAAATGGTCAAAAGGAACACGGTCACGTATATATTCCGGACTGCGTCCATTGATTTCCAGTACTTTAATCAGTGGGAAATATTTTTCTCCTTCTTTTGGCGGACGAACCGTACCTTTTACTGTATCGCCTGTTTTCAATCCAAACAATTTGATTTGTGATTGCGAAACATAAATATCATCCGGCGAGTTCAGGTAATTATAATCCGACGAACGAAGAAAACCATATCCATCCTGCAAAATTTCCAGCACACCTATGTTGGTAATGATTCCATCAAACTCAAATTGCTTTTGTTTCTGACGGATATTTTGGTTCTGGTTCTGATTTTGACCCTGGCTATAATTATCTGATTTTTGATGTCTTGGCTTATTGTCGTTTCTTGGTTGTTCCTGTTTTTGCTCAGCATCTTTACGCATAGGTTGGTTGGCCTGTTGCACATTTTGTTGCGGTGCATTTTGTTGCGGTGCGTTTTGCTGTGGAGCGTTTTGCTGTTGCCTTTCTTCTTTTGGCTGAGGTTTTACCTGAAATTCCTTTTTCTCAGCTACAGGTGCTTCCTGTTTTACATTTTCCTGTCTGACGGGAGCTGGCTGTTCTGCTGGTTTTTGAGCCGGTGCGGCAGGTGATTTTTCTTTGTTAAAACCTTTTATAATGGCTTTAATTTGTTCCTGGCGAGAGGAATTATCTGACTCTTGTTGTTTCGCAGGTTCTGCTTTTTTCTGATCACCTTTCTTTCTAGGTCCGGATCCTACTTTTTCCCGTTTCACTGTTTCAATTCTATGACGTGGTCGTTTACTCCGACGGTCGTCATCCTGTGCCGGTTCTTCCGGAGCAGGGGGCGGAGGCGATGATTTTTTCAGGAAGCCGCCCAAAATACCGCTTTTTTGTTCTTTAGGGGCAGGTTTGGTTTTCTTTTCTGCCTCCATTATGGCTTGCGTGTCAAGGATTTTATATATCAAATCCTGTTTCTTAAAAGACTCGACACGTTTGACGTTTAATTCTTTAGCTATCTCCTTCAGCTCAGGCAGAAGCTTTTTATTCAATTCTAAAATGTCGTACATAGACTGTGCTTAATTCGTTTTCCCGATTAATAATTGTTTGATAAAACTATTGGAACAATATACGAGGGGAGTGATTTCAACGGAAATCGTGTGCAATTATAAAGAATTACTGTTTACAAAACAAAATTCTATAACGCTTTTTTCAAATTTCCCCCTAATTCAAAAGTTTTTTAGTGTTTTCGTAAAGTAGGACTGCTATAATTACCTTTCTTCTAGTAATTTATTGACTCGTTTGCAACGTATAATGCTATACGTTTGAACAGGGCAAAAGGTTCATTTAATTTGCCGATCAGTTCCTTCGTATTTTTCAAACGTATGTCTGTCGCTGTTATTATTTCTCAGAAATTACTTTCTTCCAATTAAGCGAATTACTGATGCAAGTCCCTGATGAAACGGTCCTTCATCCAATAGAGTATCGGTTTCCTCCATGCGCAAGGATGAAAGATCCCGGAAATCATTTCTTAACTCTTCGGCGGAGAAAAGCATTTCCCGGTCTCTTGGGCCTCCTGATTTATGGTTGATTTGTTCTTTGCTGAATCCTTCGAGAATAATGGTTCCGCCCGGCTTTAAAAATTCCAATAGCTGTTGATGATTTTTCTGTCTTATGGCTGCAGGCATGTGAGCAAAAATCAAAACAATGCAATCAAAACTTTCCGGACGAAAGCTGATTTGTTCATAGCTTTCAATCCGATAATCGATTTTAACCTTGTGTTTTTCCGCCAGTTGCAGAGCTTTTTCGCGACCTTCAGTGCTGGTGTCAAACGCTTTTACCTGCCAGCCTAAAGTTGCAGCATAAACCGCATTTCGCCCTTCTCCTTCGGCCGGAAATAGTATGCTTCCCTGTTTTAGCTTCGAAATTTCTTCTTTAAAAAAGCGGTTGGGCTTTTCGCCGTATGCATATTCTTTTGTACTGTATCGTTCGTTCCAAAAATTATTCATGTTTTCTGAAAGTTTTAGAAAGAACATTTGGAACGCAAATTAGTTGAAGAATGTTTCAATTGCTTGTGTTGCAATACTGAACATTTAATTGAATTACATAGTAAGGGTAATGCGCTGTTGTGATAAAAAAATCACCATAGAGCTGTTCTAAGGGGCCTCGTTCCAATTCAGTTAACTGTCCTCCTGGTGTATCGCATCCGAAAAGGCTTGCAATGGGAGTATTGCCAAAAAACGACCAGTCCTGTGAAAAATTGAAAATGATTTTTCCTTCTTCGTAACGGACAGTGCCAATCAGCTCTTCATTATCAGCTACAATATGTTGAGTGTTTTCTTCCCGGGTATTGTCGAAATAGTAATTTCCGTTCGATTCCGGACCGCAAAATGCAAGATGGGGAAAACAACCGCCACCGCCTGTTGGGACACACGGATAGTACTCGGAATACGAAGTTCCACTTTTGGTATTCAACAGTTGTCCGTAACTCCATGCCGATTTTTTTTCTCCGGATTGCTTATCAATTGCTTCGGCATGGGCTACTACGTATAGTTTTTTCCCTTCCGGAAAATAATAATTAAGACCAATCTGATTTTGATCGATTACCAGGTGGTAGGCATTCATTTCTGCCATTTTGTAGGGAAATTGACCGGGCAGTGGCTGGCCGTTTCTGTTGGCCGGAAGCTGGGAAAGCTTGTTACCTGCCCATAGTTGTATGTTTTCAATTTCAAACTGATCATTTCCCTTTAATTCGATGAAAAGTTGTGATTGACTGTTTGAAAGAATCATTGCTCCAACTTCCAACTGATCTTTGTGAAGGAGTGGAATCCAGGATGGTTCGCACATCGATCCGGGAAGTATTTCGGCGCTCTTCAATCCTGTTACATTTGTTTGAAACACTTCCGATGATGCAAAAAGTTCTTCATTTTGAGGCAAGAAAAAATTATCGTAGTTACAGCTGGTGAAACAGCTTAACGAAACTACTAAAGTGGTGATTAACAAAATTGTCTTCATAATATCCCATTTAAGTTGTTATCCTGTAAACCGAATGACAGAAAACCATACGATTCACTTTTCTATTAATAATTTGTCAGGGAATGTAAAAGACATGCAATCTCTCCACGCATAGCTCTGATTTGGTTTCAAACCGGAGTCCCCAAGGAGCGCCTGAAAAGAGATCCAATAGACTTCTGCAATGAATTATTGATTTCTCTTCAAGATAAGCTATTTTTTAATGATTTGTATTACAGTGAAATGGAAAGTTTTTAACGACTAGCGATGTAAGCGGGTAGTAGGTTGTGGACAACTTTTGAGAATAATCTTTGACTGGTGGATTCGAACAAATCAACGACCGGCTGGAGCAAAGAAAAACCGGCAGCAAAAGTGCTGCCGGTTCAAACATGCTTTGATTTATTCTGTTCGCGCAAGAACAGTTTTGCTGCTCCGGTTTATTCTCTTTTGTAAATGAGTTTGCCGTTGAAAACTGTGTCTCCAACTTTCATTTTGTAGAAGTACATACCGCTCACCTGGTTTTCGGGTTTAAACTCGGCATTGTAAACCGTATTCTCTTCCACGAAGCCATCGTAAATGGTTTGAACCATCCGGCCTGCCATGTCGTAAACATCGATTCTGGCCTGCGTAGCTACCGGCGAAACAAATTCGAAACGTGCCTGTTCGCTAAACGGATTCGGGTAAACGCTCAACTGTGTTTCGGTAACGATGGTTTGACTGGTGGTGGCTATCTCTGCAGATTTGTTTTTACCCGGCTTGGGTGTACTTTCATCTGATGTTGTTCCATCTGTCTTAACTTCAATGTAATTATCTTCGCCGGGATCAAGTTCTTGTTCTTCAGTAATCTGGTTGCCATCTAGACTGTAGTTGCTAGAGAACCAGATACCGCCTGCGCTATTGAAGTATGTGATACCAATTGTCTCAGTGTCATCATCTACTTCGGGATCTGGATCGGTCATTGTAACATGAAGAGGAGAATTACCTTCAATACCAACGTAAACACCATCAATTTTTTCAGCAAGATTTGCTTTGGCATCGAAAATGGCTTGTCCGTTTGCTAAGGTAAGTTCATACCCTTCTTCTTCAGAGTTATATGTTTCTCCATTTCCCATCACCAATAAATTAATGGCGTTGGAAGTAATCTTATAAAAATGTATATGATCATCCAATGTGCCATCCGATTTGTACCAGCTTTGAATCCAAATAGTCATTTTCCCCTGAGGATTGGTTTTCTTTTTATTGTAAGTAACATTGAATTCAAATGAAGTTTTGTAATCTTTGGCTCCTCTGATCTGTCCATTCGAATCTTCATTTGTCATTAATCCAGATCCGGCAATCGATCCTCCCGGAACAGGTTTTGCAACGGTTACATAGGCATCAGGCAAATCATTAATATTGAAATTATTGGTATAGCCACCTGTGACTTCCACCCAAATCGGATATCTTTCCTGTTGCGTGTTTCCAATATCAAATTGAACATCGGCACTGGCAATTCCCACTGATCCATCAGTCATTTGAACAAGCCCCACGGGCAAGTCTTTAGCACTGGGTATGACTTTCATATTACCGTTTGCATCTTCCATCCAGAAGGTAACTTTGGCTCCTCTTAAATCTCCGGTTGGAGAGTTATTATCTTTAAGAACGGTTGCTAAAGTTATGGTTCCTGTACTTGAGTTAGGACCTGTTGTCCAGGCGAGAAGTGTGCCTGTATAGAATCCTTGAATGGCGTCGAATGCCTTGGCGTCTCGTGAGAAGACTTTGAAAGAAGTTGGCTCACTGGTGCTTCCGTCGTAGTAACTGGTGGATGGAGAGAATTTGGCAACAAGTTCATATTCTCCCGGCATTTCGGTGATTTTATGAATCAGTGTTGCCCTGAGTTTTGTAGGATAACCTTCTTCATTGTATGGAATTGGATAGGCCGGAGCCGAACCAACCGAAACATTATTCAGGAAGAATTCAACCTGACCGGCAAAATCATTTGATTGACAATTGGACTCTATTTCTGCATAGAAAGTGATGTCATCCATGTAGCGTGCCGATTCAGCACTGATTTTGGCAACGGTTGTTGTTGGTACATACACGGTTACTGTTGCAGTTGCACTGGCAGAATTGTCACATTCGTCGGTAACGGTTAAGGTGACAGTGTTTTCACCAATATTATCACAGCTAAATTCTGTTATATCTAATTCCATTAATGGATCAGAATCACAATTATCAGAAGAGCCATTGTCAATATCTTCTGGCGAAATGGTTACTGTTCCATCGGGGCCCAAACGAACTTCGATGTTTTGTGTTGTTACAGTTGGAGGAGTTTCGTCGCTTCCGCTAACCTTATAAACCTGACCGGCAAGTGGGTTCCCACATTTGTCCTGAACCTCAAAAGTATAAGTGATTGTCCAGTCGCAATCGTCTCCTGAAACTACAGCAGTTGATAAGAATACAGATAAATCACCTCCACAGTTGTCTGCATAACCACTGACGGCAAGGTCTGTATCAAATCCTGCGTCTGCTTCTTCCTGCGTGGGTTTGCAGTCGTTTACATCGCTTATGTCTGAAGGAGGAGTGCCTGTTGGTGCGGTTAAATCACCACCTTGGTGTTGGTATGTCAGGCCTTCCAGCGGATTGTTGCATTCATCGAATACCGTGTAATAATAGGTTACGGTCCAGTCACAATCATTTCCGGTGGTTTTTGTACTGTCAAGCGATGCTGAAACATCTTGTCCGCAATTATCCGAATAGCCAGTAATTGCACTGGCGTCATTCCATTCTGGAACTGTACTTTGGGCATCCGCCATACAGGCATCATATTCTGTAGGATCGTTGAATGGTGTGCCGGTTAGAGTAGGTGCGATTTGGTCGCTACCGTTGTGTTGATATATCAGGCCTTCCAGCGGATTGTTGCATTCGTCGAACACGGTGTAATAATAGGTTACGGTCCAGTCACAATCATTTCCGGTGGTTTTTGTACTATCAAGCGATGCTGAAACATCCTGCCCGCAATTATCCGAGTAGCCAGTAATTGCATTGGCTTCACTCCATTCCGGAACTGTACTTTGGGCATCCGCCATACATGCATTGTATTCAGTAGGATCGGAGAATGGTGTGCCGGTTAAAGTAGGTGCGGTCTGGTCGCTACCGTTGTGTTCGTATGTTTGTTCTGCTAACGGATTGTTGCATTCATCGAACACGGTGTAATAATAGGTTACGGTCCAGTAACAATCATTTCCTGTTGTTTTTGTACTGTCGAGCGATGCTGAAACATCCTGACCGCAATTGTCCGAGTAGCCGGTAATTGCATTGGCTTCATTCCATTCCGGAACTGTACTTTGGGCATTCGCCATACACGCATCGTATTCAGTAGCATCGCTGAATGGTGTTCCGCTTAGAGCAGGTGCCGTTTGGTCGCTACCGTTGTGTTCGTATGTTTGTTCTGCCAACGGATTGTTGCATTCATCGAACACGGTGTAATAATAGGTTACTGTCCAGTCACAATCATTTCCGGTGGTTTTTGTACTGTCAAGCGATGCTGAAACATCTTGTCCGCAATTGTCCGAGTAGCCGGTAATTGCATCGGCTTCACTCCATTCCGGAACTTCACTTTGGGCATCCGCCATACACGCATTGTATTCAGTAGGATCGGTGAATGGTGTTCCGCTTAAAGCAGGTGCGGTCTGGTCGCTACCGTTGTGTTCGTATGTTTGTTCTGCCAACGGATTGTTGCATTCATCGAACACGGTGTAATAATAGGTTACTGTCCAGTCACAATCACTACCGGTTGTTTTTGTACTGTCAAGCGATGCTGAAACATCCTGTTCGCAATTATCCGAGTAGCCAGTAATTGCATTGGCTTCATTCCATTCAGGAACTGTACTTTGAGCATTCGCCATACATGCATCGTATTCTTTAGGATCGGAGAATGGTGTTCCGCTTAAAGCAGGGGCGGTTTGGTCACTTCCAGAGTAAGAAACAATTGGCGATGGATCTACATGATTCCCCGCATCGTCATAAACATCGTAAGTATAGGTTACAGACCAGCCACAATTGTCGTTATCTGGGGCTTCCTGCGTGGTTTTGTCAACATTTACCACACCGCAGTTATCCGAGAAATAGGCTTTTATGTCGTCAGCTGTTGGGCCAGCCGGCATGTCAGAATAACAAAGATTCATATCGGATGCTCCGGATGGTAAAGAGCCGTTTGGAACGGGAGCGTCATCGTCGGTAACAGTTACGGTAAAACTGCAGGTTGCATCATCGCCTATGCCATTGCTGGCTGTAAGAGTAACGTAGGTAAGACCTTTTTCAAATATGGAACCGCTTCCATCGCCGCTTCCGCTTCCGCTTGTTGCACCTGTAAATTCATAGCTAATGTCAGGTGTTGGGTTTCCGTCAACAGCTACGGTGTAGGTTACCTGCGTATTGCAAGCATCTGTATCTGTTCCGGTTTGAATATTCCCGGGACATGTGGTAAACGAAGGGGGAATTCCCAACTGGAAAATTCCACTTGTGTTATCCGTAATATCACCTGTTGTGGCTAAACAGTCGTCGTCAGAATTCGGATACCAGGCACGTACACCAAAATAAACAGGATCTGTGCCCAATAATTCAGGATTGGTAACAGTTAGAGTCAGCTCTGTAGTTGTTTCATCTTCTCTTGTGCCAGGCGACCAGTTCATGTATGGAATAGCCGGATTGAATGAATAAGTCATCCCCGGATGCGAAAATATTGAATTTCCAATAGCTTCTTTTAGGCAGATTCCAATGTTTAGATTGCCTGAATTACCTGCTTCCTGCGACCTGTAAATTGTAATTTCGTATGTAACAGATCCTGTTTGTCCAGGCAAAACATATCCCTCCTGAGGACCAATCTCAACAGCGCCAATCTTGTCTTGGGCATCCGTAAAATCAGCATACGCCACCAGTCCACTACTTTGTCCTGTTGCAGTGAGAAGAAATATCTCTCCCAGATCTGATGGATTAATTATGTAACTTTCATCGTGAATATTACCATTTGCATCGGCAACAACATAAATATTTTCATCATAATGAGTGATGTAAAACATGTGCTCAATCAGAAGTTCAACGGTTTCGCCGGGAAGCCATCCACTTCCGTCAATAACGACCGTTTCTCCCGGGTAGTAGTCTGCTTTGTCAGTCATAACAATTGCTTCCTGGGCAAAGTTGTTTTTGGCCGACAGCAGCAAAAATCCCGCAAGCAGCAGTACAAGCGCCGTTCGGGACTTTTGTAAGGTCATGTAAATTTTTTTCATTTTTCGTTTGTTTTGAGTTAAGGTTTTTAATTTTCCCACATTCTTGTATTGAACGAAGTTGGTAGACATTGATAAATGCCTTGTAAAGAGTACTTATGAAAAGTGTTAGAATGTTTTCAATGAGTTGGTAAAATGTCAAATCATGAGGTTTGATTTAGAATGACAGCAAATGTTATTTGCACGCCACTTAGGAACGTGGTGCGGCTTAAATCCTTGTAACATTTGAATTACACCAAGGCTTACAATAATTCGACAGGAAAAACATTTGACGTATTTTTCCATTGGTTCTGCGTTTAAAAAGTAAGTGGTGTTAAAAGAAGAGAAACCCTTATTTTTTATCTTCAATTAACAGTACGTAAATTACGGAATTTTATAATGTGCTGTATTTCAGGTGTGTCCCAATATGGAAAAATAAATATTGTATTAAAAAGCCTGTTTTTACAATGTTTTGGGATTTTACTATTAGCAGAAAATGACGCAAAAAGCATTTAGTTTCTAATTTTGAGAATGTATAAAAATGGAACTAGTGACTTATTAAAGTCATATCCATTGTATTTTATATAAGGAAGTTTGGCTAGTGAGTTGATAGTCAGTGCTTGGTAGCTCTCGTGTAAAAATAGACCGACAGGCAATGCCTGCCAGTCTATTTTCCTCCGGACATAATAATGTAGTGTTAAAATTAATCTCCGAAGCCAGTGTAAAACTATTGCTTGATCTGTAATAGTTTTCCTGTAAGTTGTTTATCTCCTGTCCTGAATTTATAGATCAGGGTAGTAGATTGTTGTTTCGGCAGGCTCACTTCAAAAGTGTTAATGCCCGCGTTCAAATGCCCTTGATGTATGATTTTCACTTTTTGTCCCAGCATATTGAATAGTTCCAGACTTCCATTACTTTCTTCAGGAACGTTAACTTCAAATTTTACCTGATCACTGAAAGGATTTGGATAAGCTTTCACCGAGAATTTGGTATTTACACTCTCTCCAATAGCTACCGATTTTACCGTCTGGGCAATAGGTGCAGATTTAACAGCTTGTACAATAGTTGCTGATTTAGTAGATAATCCACAAGAATCGGCATTAAGAGAAATGCAATCACCGATTTGGATTGTTACCTTGTAGCCCGAACCGGCAGGGATATTGCTGAAAGATGTGTCACTCTCATTAACTGCAACGATAGAATTCCCGGGGAATACACCCGCAATATCATCTCCGTTCTTATCTTTTATCGTATATGTTGCACCCTTAACCACATTTGTAATTGTAACACTAAATGTTGAATCATCACAAGCAGGTGGATTGTAAGCAACTATTGGAGCCGCCGGAGCCGGGTTTATTATCAGTGTATCCGCAATCCGATACAGGCTTTTACAACCAGTCAGGTCATTTACAGCTTCTCCAAATAAAATAAGAGTATCAGCAACTGTGCTGACCAGGGAAGCAGGGTCTACAACATTGCCATTGGTCTGCGCGTCGTACCAGACAATTGAAACACCATCGGGAGCAGTGGCCGAAGCCGTTAAAGTTTGCTCTTCTCCTGTTTCACATTCCGTTACATTAACCGGATTGGTTGGGGCCGCCGGAGCCGGATTTATAATCAGGGTATCTGCAGTTCGATACAGGCTTTTGCAACCAGTCAGGTCATTTACAGCTTCTCCATATAATACAAGGGTATCAGCAACAATGCTGACCAGAGTAGCGGGATCTACAACATTGCCATTGGTCTCTGTATCGTACCAAACAATTGAAACACCATCAGGGACAGTAGCTGTAGCCGTCAAGGTTTGTTCTTCTCCTGTTTCACATTCCGTAACATTAACCGGGTTGGTTGGGGCCGCCGGAGCCGGATTTATTATCAGGGTATCCGCAGTCCGATACAGGCTTTTACAGCCAGTCTGATCTACAGCTTCTCCATATAAAATAAGGGTATCAGCAACTGTGCTGACGAGGGAAGCGGGGTCTACAACATTACCATTGGTCTCGGCATCGTACCAGACAATTGAAACACCATCAGGAACAGTGGCCGATGCGGTTAAAGTTTGTTCCTCTCCTGTTTCACATTCCGTAACATTAACCGGATTGGTTGGGGCCGCCGGAGCCGGATTTATAATCAGGGTATCCGCAGTACGATCAAGGCTGGTACATAGTGTTAATCTATTAACGGTCTCTCCATATAAAATAAGGGTATCCGCAACTGTGCTGACCAAGGTAGGTGGGTAGACTTCATCGCCACCGCTCGGTGCATTGTACCAAATAATAGTATCGCCATCGGGGACAGTAGCTGTAGCCGTCAAAGTTTGTTCTTCCCCTGTTTCACATTCCGTAACATTAATCGGATTGGTTGGGGCCGCCGGAGCCGGATTTATAATCAGGGTATCCGCAGTACGATCAAGGCTGGTACATAGCGTTAATTTATTGACGGTTTCTCCGTATAAAATAAGGGTATCTGCAACTGTGCTAACCAAAGCAGGTGGGTAGACTTCATCGCCACCGCTCGGTGCATTGTACCAAATAATAGTATCGCCATCTGGGACAGTAGCAGTTGCGGTCAAGGTTTGTTCTTCTCCGTTTTCACACACTGTAACTGGAACTGCATCAGTTGGCGCAACAGGGTTATCAAATACTTCAACGCTAACGGTATCATCTTCCACACAGCCATTGGTATCAGTAAATGTGTAAATCACTTCGAAAGTGCCGACTCCTGCAACTGACGGATCGAGGGTCGCTGTTCCGTCTCCTTTATCCGTAAAGCTTTCTGCAGGTGCATTTGTGCTGAATACTCCCGAAATACCTTCATTGGGTTTTGGTGAACCTTCAAACGACATCGTACTGCCATCAACACACACATCCAATGGATCTGTTAATGTAACTGTCGGGCTTGGATAAACAATTAAGGCAACAATAGCAACAGAAGAGGGATACGGTGGGATGGTGCTGGTGACCTTTGCGTATACATCTTCTTCAGCACTCTTGGTGGTATAACTTTCAGGATTACTAATTAGAGAATCTAATGCAGAATCTTTATACCATTCAATGGTTACATCGGTTGATTTTGTAACAAGAGTATCAAGACTTCTCAAATTAAAGGTGGCTGTGGTACCTCCCGGAACATCAGGACAGCTCTCATGAGAAAAATTTTTAGCCAATGGGATTTCAACAGCAATATAATCACCGCCAGGCAACGAAAAACATTTAGACGGGGTTTTGGGACATTGGAAAGCTTCACCTTCGCAAAAATTCTTATTTCCGGTTCCCCAGGCAATATAAACATCTGTTAGTGCAATTGCCGTTCCGCATGGCCAGGATAGCGTTTGATTAAATGTTACTCTATTCAAAGGTTGGTTTAGGGTGTCGCCAAAACACTGGCTCATAGAATCGAGTGTTCCACGGGGTACTCCAAGATCTAATTCTTTAATTTTAGTGTAAATCGAAACGCCTACGCGCGGGGTGTTGGTTGATAGCTCCAAAGTCAAATAAACGATAGCATCTTGGCCGTTTTCACAGACAAAATTTGAATCTAACGGATTTCCAAATTCATCCGATAAATAGGCATTCTCAATCTGTATGTCGTTGGAAGTACAGCCTGACACGCAATCAGCAGGCGTTGTTTGTGCATAAGTGGTCATGGAAGCCGCCATAAATAGTCCCGTAATCAACACTATTATTGCTGCGCGGGATGAACTAAAAATTTGGTAAATTTTTTTCATCTTGTTTGATTTTTTATTAAAAATGAAGTAAGATACCTAGAGCCCAAACACAGCTTTACCAGACTTTCTATTGGGTAGAGTCTTAAATTGCAGTCGTAAGAACACGGAGTTTGATAATATGAAAGAGGTTAATCTTAGATGCTCTCGACGTGCTTTGCCTTGGAATACACGTTGGATTTTTATGAAGTACGTTCCTGTAAGAAATTATTTACTGAATTTCTTATGCACCAGGTTCAAATAAAAGGTGGAGAATTGAGATGATACCCTATTTTTTTATCTTAATTCACCCTATTCAAGTTAAGAATATTTTTCTGTTTATTGAATGTTTACCAGTCCTAATTATAGAAAATGGCGAGGTAATGAATGAAAATACCATTAAAACGGCACAAATAATTCTTCTAGGTAGCCTAAAACAATCTCAGGCTGAACCGACCGTGGGCCAGCCTGAGATATTGAATTAACTTCAAATTATACCAGTGCCTCGTACAGCACTTCTACCGGGTGCAATGCTTTTTTGCCAGTGCCGTCTTTTATCTGGTGGCGGCACGAGGTCCCCGGTGCCGAAACAATGGTTTCTGCTTCAGCATTTCGGACGGCCGGAAACAATACCATTTCTCCAATTTTCATCGATAAGTCGTAATGTTCCTTTTCGTAGCCAAACGAACCGGCCATACCACAACATCCCGAAGGAATTTCCTCTACCGTGTAGTTGGTTGGCAGGGAAAGCATTCTTTTGGTTGGATCGGTTGAAGCAACGGCTTTTTGCTGACAGTGCCCGTGGATCAGGATTTTTCTTCCTTCTGTGGTAAAAGCAGTGCTGTCAATGTTCCCTTTTTCTGCTTCTTTTGCAATAAATTCCTCTAAAAGCAGTGAGTTTTCCCCCAGTTTCACTGCGTCTTTTTGTAAACCGTCTTTTACCAGTTCCGGGTATTCATCGCGGAAAGCAAGAATGGCAGAAGGTTCAATGCCGATAAGCGGTGTTTCCGAAGTAATAATGTCTTTTAGTAGCTTAACATTTTCGCTTGCAATCTTCTGTGCCGTTTTTACCAGTCCTTTCGACAAAAATGTTCGGCCCGATTCTTTGGTTACCGGAATTTTAACTTCATAACCAAGTCTGGTTAACAACAGGATCGCCTTGATACCGATATCACTTTCGTTGTAATTGGTAAACTCGTCGTTAAACAGGTAAACCTTTCCTTTGGATGCTGATTCGGGTTTGGGAAGTCCGTTTCCAACCCAGCGGTTCAGTGTAATTTTTGACAAGGACGGAACGCTTCTTTTGGTTGAAAATCCGATGGACTTTTTGAGCAGAGAAGTGTTCATCATTAGGTTGGATATAGGCCGGAAAACCATCGCCAAGCGGTTTAGCCTTGGTAGGTACGCAACGAGCTTCGACCGGAGTGGGATACCATGAATATCGTAATAATGTTGCAGGAATTCGGCTTTGAGTTTGGCCATGTCAACATTCGACGGGCACTCGCTTTTACAAGCCTTACAAGAGATGCAAAGATCCAGGATGTCATAAATTTCCCGGTGATCAAAGGCCTGCTCTTTTTCGTTGTTGTACAGGTACTCGCGAAGAATATTGGCACGGCCTCGCGTACTTTTGTCTTCGTCGCGGGTAGCCATAAAAGTAGGGCAGAGGGTTCCCCCGATTTTCGAAGATTTCCGGCAGTCGCCGGAGCCGTTGCACTTTTCTATACTTCTGAAATAGCCGCGGTTGTTTGAAAAATCGAAGCTGGTGTCGTAATCAGGAATGGCCTTTCCTGGAATTACCCGCAGGTTTTCGGTGATGGGCGGCGTATCCACAATCTTTCCGGGGTTAAAAATATTATCCGGGTCCCAGGCTTTTTTGACTGACTTGATCAGCTGGTAGTTTTTTTCACCCAGCATAAACGGAATAAATTTTCCGCGTGCCCTGCCGTCGCCATGTTCGCCACTCATCGATCCGCGGTATTTCTTTACCAAGGCCGCCACCTCGTTCATCAAAGTGTCGAACAGTTCCACGTCTTTCGGATCCTTGAAATTGATCAAAGGCCTGAAATGTATTTCGCCGGTGGCAATGTGAGCGTAGTAAATGCTGCTGAGCCCGAGTTTTTCCAGCACCTTTTTCAGGTCGGCAATGTATTCCGGTAAATACTCCGGGTGAACAGCGGTATCTTCAATTCCCGGAACACCCTTCCGGTCGCCCGGAACATTGGAAAGCAGTCCGAGGCCTGCCGTTCGCAGCGCCCAAACACGTTTTATGTTTTCAGCCTCGGTAATCAGCGGGTAATGATACCCAAGCCCGGCTTCTTTTAACTCGTTGGCAAGTTTTTCTGCCGTCGAAGTAAGTTCTTCTTCATGCTCGTACGAAAACTCGATCATCAGCATAGCGCCCGGATCTCCTTGCACAAACCAGCGGTTTTTTCGTTGTTCGATGTTTTGTTTGGCGGCTTGCATTACCGGATCGTCCATTAGTTCGATAGCCGTTGGCTTGTATTTTAGCGCAATCAGGTTCCCGTAAATCGATTCTTCCAGTGTCTCGAAATGTGCACATACCAAACCGCGATGCTTGGGTGGCAGCGGAATGACATTTAATTTGAGGCGGGTTGAAAAGGCCAGCGTTCCTTCCGATCCTGCCAGCAGTTTACAAAAATTGAAACGTTCTCCGTCTTCGCTAAACATTTCCGAATCCATCAAAACATCGATGGCATACCCCATGTTTCGCCGGGTAACCCGCGGATCCGGGAATTTCTCCCTGATTTCCTGCTGGTTTGCAGGATCAGCCAGCATTTCAAAGATATTGGTGTAAATGGCTTTTTCCAACGCATTGGGATTGCCGTTCATTTTTGCGCTGAATTCTTCTTTCGTCAGCGGTTTAAAAGTGGTTTCCGAGCCGTCCGACAAAATAGCATCCACCTCCAGGATGTGTTCGCGCACACTGCCGTACACCAGCGAATGCAGCCCGCAGGAATTGTTTCCAAGCATTCCTCCCACCACACAGCGGTTGGCGGTGGATGTTTCGGGGCCAAACTGCAACCCGTGCGGTGCCAAAAACTGGTTTAACTCGGCCAGTACCACGCCGGGTTCAATAACAACGTATTTTTCTTTTTCGTTGAATTCCAGGATGCGGTTCATGTATTTTGAGATGTCGACTACTATCCCCGGGCCAACTACTTGTCCGGCCAGCGAAGTACCTGCCCCCCTTGGAATAATGGATGTATTGTTTTCGCGTGCAAAGGCGATTATTTTTTTGATATCACTGGCCGTTTTTGGTTTGGTTACAGCCAGGGGCATTTCCTTGTACTGCGATGCATCGGTTGAATACAGAACACGTTGTACATTATCGATAAAAAGGTCGCCGTCGAGTTGGCCCTTTAGTTCGTTAAATTTAGCTGTAGTTGTCATCTCAAAGGTGTTTTGAATTGCAAATATATGTAAGATGTCATACAAGTCGCAATTCTTTTTCTGAATTTTAAAAATAGAAAATAAGCGGACAAGAATTTGTTGTGCTGATTCTTTTTTTATTCACCAATTGATGTTGAGTCCGAGGTTTTCCGTTCTCCTGCTCAAATGCTTATCTATATGGATAAAAATACATTTACGTCTACCAGAAATAAAGGAATAATCTGTCAGACTATTTCAGGAAAGGTCCCTCTGCACTGGTTCCGTAGTTCTTTGAAGTAACCTTGGAATGCTTTGCATTCCTCCTAGAGTTCTCTGAATGACTTTCGACGTTCAATGCGGCAGCTCCGATTATCAATGCGTTGTCCGTGGAGTTGAATGTTTTGAATCGGCTGATGAATTCTTAACATCGCGACATCTCCGAACAAACTCTGGTGACGAATTTGCAATCTTTGGATTACAATGTTCTTATCGTGGAGTTGATTGCGATGGGGCCGTTCGATTAATGCGATCGCTTTGATTTCATAGAGCTCTTTTCGTCAGTGAACCGGATAATCTCTATATTCGGATCGTTTTTCATTTGTAATAAAGTTTTATGGTTACAGTATTGGTGTTAATGACTATTGGTATTCTTCTGGGAAGGTTTTTGGGCCGTATTCCCGATTTACTGAAAGTGGTTGAAAAGTTAATTTCTTATGCCATTTTTCTGCTCTTGTTTTTGCTGGGGATTTCGGTAGGGGTAAACAAAACCATTATTGACAACCTGGATAAAATAGGAATCAAAGCGGTTTCCATAACGTTTGGGGCGGTGGCCGGAAGCGTACTGGTATTGTGGGTATTGTACAAAATGCTGTTTTCAACCGATACAAAGGAGGGGCAGGATGAAAAATAGTCTTATTATTCTGGCTTTTTTTTCGATAGGTGTTCTGGCGGGTGTTTTCAATTTTTTGCCCGGGTTTATTGTTCAAAACGATTACAGCATGTATGCCCTCTATGCCCTTATGTTTTTGGTGGGTATCAGTATTGGTGCCGATAGAAATTCGTGGAAGGTAATAAAACAGATGAATGTTAAAATTTTGCTGGTGCCTGTGGGGGTTGTGGTTGGTACGCTTGGGGGCGCTGCGTTAACCGGGCTTTTCCTTTCTGATTTGAGCATAAAAGAATCGATGGCTGTTGGTGCAGGCTTTGGTTATTACAGTTTGTCAAGCATTTTTATCACACAGATTCATGGAGAAACACTGGGGGTAATTGCCCTTTTATCAAATATTTTGCGCGAGATTTTTACTTTGCTGGCCACTCCGCTCTTGGTGGTGTATTTTGGGAAACTGGCTGGAATTGCATCGGGGGGCGCAACTTCGATGGATACTACCATGCCGATTATCGTTAAATATTCAGGAAAAGAGTGGGGGGTAATTGCTATTTTTAGTGGTGTGGTTTTAACGATAATCGTACCCTTTCTTGTGAGTTTTATTCTCGAAGTTCTATAGCTTTTTGTTACCTGTATCTTCTGAAAAACTGATCGAGTTCATTGCTAAGCCGGTCGTAAATGGGCCGGGTAAATTCAATAAACAGGTCCTGATGAGGAGGAAGAGGCATTGCCTTATTCTTTGTTAGCGCGAATTGTTGGTCGGTTAAAGCCTGTTTGTCGCCCACATAAATGGCGTAGCGGTTTTCCCAGGTAAACGAACCGGGGATAAGCTGGTCGCGCAGTAAGTTCCCGGTGTTAAAATCGATAATGCGATAATTCAACCTTCCGCCCGAAATCACTTTGTCGGAGAAGGTTTTGAGCTTTGCTTTGTACGTTTTGTATGTTACCCGGGTGGTATCTTTTGTTTCTACTTTTACTTTGTTAACCAGTTCCTCTTCTTTTTCTCCACGCACTAAATTCCCAACGGAAAAATCGAAAAACTCCATTTGTACGATAAAATCCGGATGTTTAATCTGATACTTTTCAGCTTGCTGAGGAGAATAGAAGTTGACAAAACTTCTTTCGGTATATTTGTTATTCAAATATTCAAATACCTGGTTGTAAAAGAACTCAGAACTCAGTTTATAGGTTCTGCTCTGAACCGTGGCAGCTTCTACCACAACTTTGTAAGTAGCCATGTCTTTGGCTGTTTCCATTTCCTGCAAAACATTTTGGTAGCCCGGAATTAGCTGGTCTGCCTTGAGAAAATGGTTGAATGCAGTTCGTGCTGCTTCGCGCGTATTTTGTTGCAGGAAATGAATTCCGGCCTGGTACCTCTCCTGTGCTGCTTTTTCGTAAGCCATATTCAGTTCCGAAGTGTACGTTTTCGGATCGGCAATCAATTTGCGTGTGGCCGGAGTGCTTCTTAGCTGTTCCGATAAATGGTTTACCTGGTGCATAATGTTAATGGCCCGTTCCCATTTGAAAGCAGCGTTCGACGAAAGTGCCAGATCCAGTTCTTCCTGCGACCACTCAATGGCCATTGGGTATCCTTCTTTTACAACGGTCGTTGCTTTTCCGTTATCCGGATCCGACTTTAATCGATCAACAGCTTGTACAATGGCCTGGTAATAGTTGCCCTTTTGCAGGGCTTTTTTGCCGGAGGAACACGAAACAAAAAACAAGACCAGAAGTAGCAGAAAGAGATTACGGTTGTTCATTTTCAATTGTAGAAGTTTGGCGCAAATATAACTTTTAAGGCCTTTGACTGAATGAAAGATCGCGAATAATCGATTGTAAGGTGTCCTTATTTTTTGTTTGCACCTTGCTATTTGTTGACAAACAAGCTCAAAAGTTTGCTACCGGCCATTTGGATTACTTTGTTTTTTGAGGAAGCAGGCCAGAAACGATGGCTTTAAAGATAAAGCAGTTTTCCCAGTTCGGTCATTATTTCGGCTGCATCGCCCTGTAAAAAGATATCGGTTATTTCGCGGGTGAAGTGTGTTGCTTCAATGTTGATTTCGATAATGGTGGCGCCGTGTTCTTTTGCCTTAACCGGAATATGAGCCGCAGGAAGTACTTCGGCGTTGGTGCCAATGATCAGAAAAACATCTGCTTTTGCGGCCTCTTCAAACGATCGCCGTTTCGCAAATGCAGGTATGGGCTCGTTAAAAAAAACTATGTCGGGTTTAAGAATTCCTTTGCAAACAAAACACGTCGGAGGTAAGTAGTTCAGGTCGGCAAAACTCATGTCGTATTCGGTGCTGCACGCGGTGCAAATCAGTTGAGTGTAAGTGCCGTGTAGTTCGTACACATGTTTGCTCCCGGCTTTTTGATGCAGGTGATCGATGTTTTGCGTAATAATCGATTCGAGGTACGAACGTTGCTGCATTTGGGCCAGTATCTTGTGGGCTTCGTTTGGGAGGGCATCGCCCAGCTTATCGTAAAATATCTCTTTGATCTTTAACCAGGATTGCAAGGGCTTTTTTTGGAAAAATTCGATTTCCAGAAAAATCGGATCAGTGGTATTCCACAATCCGTTTTCTCCGCGAAAAGGCGGAATTCCACTCGGTACCGAAATGCCTGCACCTGTAAATGCCACGGCATACCTGGCTTTCCGAATGGCCTCGGCCGCCTGTTTCACTTTTTCAATATCCATATTTTTGTTACCTGTGTACTAAACAAACCGTTTTCTACACATTTTGTTCCTCCTCTTCCAGATTTTTACTGACCGATACGGTGGTATCTTCGTTAAAGCGAATCTTAAAATTCAGTTTGCGGAAAACGGATATCATCGGTTTGTTGTCGCGGGTAGTTTCTGCCACCAGTTTTTTTATGCCGCGCCCTTTGGCAACATTCAGGCAATATTTTGTAAGCGTGTAGCCCAATTCTTTCTTTTGCCAGGCGTCGGTGATCAGAATAGCATATTCCATAATTTCCACATCGGGATCCGCAATCAGGCGGCCAACACCAATAATTTCCTTTGTGCCATCTTCTTTTTCGTGTTCGGCAACAATGGCAATTTCGCGGTCGTAATCGATAAAGCAAAACTGGGATGCCACTTCGTGCGAGTCAAAATAGAAATCGTACCTGAACCGGTGGTAAATCGATTCTTTGGAACAGCTTCCCAGCAACTGAAGCCACATGGGTTCGTCTTCGGGACGGATGGGACGCAGCAGCACCGGGGTTTCGTCTTTTAGATTGCATGCGCACATCAAACTTTCAGGATAAGGCCGCAGTACAAGATGAGAATATTCTTTCACCGGATTTTTCAGAATCTCTTCATCCACTACAATCCGGGCATCCAGTGCAATCGCGTCGTTGGGTGTAACAATCAGCGGGTTGATGTCCAACTCCTCGATCTCCGGGTAATCGGCAGCCAGGTACGACATACGGATCAGTACTTCAATCAGCTTGTCGATGTTTTTGGGGCTGTCGCCGCGCCATCCCTTCAGCAGCGGATAAATTTTTAGGGAACGAAGCATCTGGCGGGCCAGGTGTTCATTGAGCGGTGGAAATTCCAGCCGCTTGTCTTTGAACAATTCGGCGGTGGTTCCTCCCATTCCAACCAACATAACCGTGCCAAAAATGGGGTCTTTCTTCGTGCCGAGGATCAATTCAATTCCATCTTTCGAATCCACCATTCGTTGCACGGTTACCCCTTCAATTCTTGCATCCGGGCGTTTTTGGGTGGCCGTTTTTACCATGTTGCGAAAAGTGGCCCGCACCATTTCGGCATCTTTTATATTCAGCGCTACTCCGCCAACATCTGATTTATGCGTTATATCAGGCGAATAAATTTTCAGTACCACCGGGTAGCCTTTTTGTTCGGCTATCTGTACCGCTTCGTCTTCGGTGGCAGCCGGGGTGGGGTGGGTGGTATCAATGCCGTAATCGTTGATCAGCATTTTTGAATCGTCCTCGTTCAGGATTTTAGCTTTGGGGAAGACTTCACTCAGGTATTTTTTTCGGAGTTCATGCCGGTCGTATTGAAACGAAACGGGAACTTCCCGCGGTGTTTCATACAACATTTGCTGGTTTTCCGAATATTCCGAAAGTGTCATGAACGCCCTGATCGCTTGTTCCGGAGTTGCATAACTGGCAATTCCGGTCTGGTTAAAGATTTGAATTCCATCGCGCATGGCAGTTCCTCCCAGCCATCCGGCCATGATGGATTTAGTCGTTTTTACGGACATTTCAGCAATGGCGCGCGCAGTTGCCGTTGGATCTGTCATGGCCTGTGGTGTGAGAAGAACCAGCACAGCGTCCACTTTGCCATCTTCCAAAACAATTTCGGTTGCTCGTGCAAAACGCTCGGGCGTGGCATCTCCCAAAACATCCACCGGGTTACCGTGCGACCAGAACGGAGGCAAATAATCATTTAGCCGCTGCATGGTTTCATCCGAAAGTTTGACAAGTTTTCCTCCCATCGCGATCAGTGAGTCGGTAGCCATAACTCCCGGTCCGCCGGCATTGGTAACAATCGCCAGTCTGTTTCCTTTGGGAATTCGCTTTCTTCCCACCAGATCGGTAAAATCGAAAATATTACCAAAGTCAAAAACACGTGCAAGGCCAGCACGGCGGAACACTGCATCGTAAATAGAATCTTCGGATGCCATGGCACCAGTATGCGAGGCTGCTGCAGCCGCTGATTCAGGGAAACGCCCCGATTTGTAAACGATGATCGGTTTCTCGCGCGAGAATGCCCTGGCGGCCGACATAAATGTGCGCGCATCGGCAATCGATTCCACATAAAGAACAATCGATTTGGTATTCGGATCTTGTCCGAAATAATCGATGAGGTCGCCAAAACTGACATCCATGGAGTTACCGATGGACACAAAATTCGAAAAACCGATATTGGATTCGTAGGCCCAGTCGAGCACCGAGGTACACAGCGCCCCCGATTGCGAAATAAAAGCCACATGTCCTTTTTTCGGCATACCGGCAGCAAAGCTCACGTTCATATTCAAGCCCGGAACCAAAATGCCCAGACAGTTGGGACCAATGATGCGCATATCGGGAAATTTGGATTTTTCGGCTTTTACCTGCGCTTCCAGTTTTTTTCCTTCTTCGCCCGATTCCTTGAATCCGGCAGACATGATGATTAGGCCATGAATCCCGGCTTCGCCACATTCCCTGACCAGGTTGGGCACCCACTGAGCAGCCGTCATAATTACTGCCAGGTCGGGTGTTTTCGGAAGACTTTTAACATCGGGGTAGCACGGGATTCCAAAAACTGCTTCGCGTTTGGGGTTTACCGGGTACACAACTCCGTTAAAACCTCCTCCTACCAAGTTGCGGAGGGTAATTCCTCCAACACTGTCGGGATTGTTTGAAACACCAATTAACGCAATTCTTTTGGGCTTAAAAATGCTGTCGAGTTTCTTGATGGCCATGGTCTTAAGTTTTTGGTTGACGTGATTTGTCTTTCACCTGCTTTTGTATTGAACACAGTTGGTTATTCATTGCTATAAATTTCATCAAAAAAAATCATCTTTAAAAATGATCTTTTTTTTCTGGTTGATCTTCTGCTTTTGTTGTAATGGTTTTTTGTTCAGTACGTTAGAGGTGTTGGTGGGTTGAATTCGACAATCAGAATATGTTTAATAACAACCTGAAGTTCAGCTGTTTTATAGCACAAAAGCAGGGAAAATAAAAAGCATCCCGAATCAGGATGCTTTTTATTGGGAAAGGCTGTTGGCTATGAAACCGGCTTTTTGACAAAAATGATCATCAGTGTTCCGATTAAAACCGCAATCCCTGATACGGTAAAAGCCATGGAAAAATTGTTCAGATCACCCATTTTGCCGCCGAGGATGGGGCCGAGTATTCCTCCAACTCCATAAGCCAGGAATACAAAGGGATAGTTTTGCCCCACGTTACGCGCACCAAAAATATCGGCCGTTATGGTTGGGAAAAGGGCAAAGTTTCCGCCAAAATTGAATCCGATCAGTGTGGCGCCGATGTATAGCAATGCCACATTCCCGGCCATAAAAGAGAACAGGATTACGGTTACTCCCTGAATGGCTGTCATCAATGCGATGGATCGTTTCCTGCCAAATTTATCGCTGATCATTCCCCAGAGAATTCGGCCCAAACCATTGGCCAGGCAAAAGAAAACTGCCATGGCAGTGCCAGAAATGGCGCTTGCGGCTTCTTCTCTAATTCCCGATTCCATCAGCGCCTGCATGGGGTACAGTTTCATTAATCCGATGGACATCAATCCGGCTCCGGCGCTAAAAACAAAGGTCAGAAAAATAAGATAGAAGGAAGGATTTCGAAGCATTTCGCTGCTTGTAAACTCTTTTGATTCTTTTTCTCCGGAACTTTGCTGCATCTGTTTTTCCTGAAAACCCTCGGGCTTCCAGTCTTTGGGCGGAAACTTCATCCATAAACCTCCAACGATTACCATCAGGGCAAAGGCTATTCCGTAAATGGTAAAAGTATTGGAGAGCCCCAGGTTTTCGATTAAATGGCCCCACGAGCCGGCTAACTTGACCCACAACATGGCGCCAAAGCCAAACCCGGCCACGGCTAACCCGGTGATCATTCCTTTTTTATCCGGAAACCACCTCATACCAACGGCAATGGGGACTACATAGGCAAGGCCAATTCCGGCGCCTCCTACCAGGCCAATCAGCAACAGCAAGGCGGTAAAATTTGAACCACCTGTTAAACCTGCCAGCAGGTAGCCTGCACCTAAAATTATACCCCCCAGCCAGGTTAGCGTTTGAGGGCCCCAGGCTTTTAATCGTTTGCCGGCAAAGACCATGACAATAGCAAAGGAAGCCAGGCCAACGGCAAATACCCATTGGGTATTCTCGCTCGACCATCCTTCTGATTTTAGCGCGGGTGTAAAAACCGACCAGGCATAAATGGCGCCTAAAGCCAGTTGAATAAGTATGGCACCCAGGATCACATAACCACGGTTTAAAACTTTTGGGTTTTTCATTTGGTTGAATTTTTGGTTTTTTTAGGTCGTCCCGAAAAGCCGGGAAAATTCACAAATCCGTCAACTGACGGCTAATTATCATGTTGTAGTGGAAGAAAATGCTGCATGTGAAATTTGTTACTCATGCTCATTTTCGAAAGGTTGCGGTTGATTTTTTAAAAAGAAAAAAGACACCCTCAGGTGAAGGTGTCTTTTTGTATGTCGCTTAGCGTTTTACGGCTACTTTTGCTCCATCTATAATTGCTTCAACAACTCCGGGGTCGAGCAATGTAGAAGTGTCGCCAAGATTGGTGGCATCGCCTTCTCCAATCTTCCGGAGTATCCGGCGCATGATTTTGCCGGATCGGGTTTTGGGAAGGCCACTCACAATTTGTATTTGATCGGGTTTGGCAATGGGCCCGATAAATTTGTTTACGGTTGCACGGATTTCATCCTCTATGGACGCCAGCTCGGCATCGGTCATGTCTTCACAAATAACATAGGCATAAATTCCGGATCCTTTTATGGCGTGCGGATAACCTACTACTGCCGATTCTACCACTTTCGGGTGCTGGTTGATGGCATCTTCCACTTCGGCAGTGCCAATCCTGTGTCCCGAAACGTTGATCACATCATCAATACGGCCAATGATCCGGTAATAGCCTTCTTCGTCGCGCTTGGCACCGTCGCCGGTGAGGTAATACCCCCGGAAAGATGAAAAATAGGTTTGGTAGCACCGCTGGTGATCTCCCCAGGTTGTGCGAAGCATGCCAGGCCACGGGTATTTAATACACAGGATTCCTTCCACGCTGTTTCCTTTTAATTCATTTCCTTCGTGATCCAGCAACACAGGCTGGATTCCGGGCAATGGTAAAGTCGCCAACGAAGGTTTGGTGGGTGTAATTCCGGCAAGAGGAGAGATCATGATTCCGCCGGTTTCGGTTTGCCACCAGGTATCAACAATCGGGCATTTGGATTTTCCCACCAAATCATGGTACCAGCGCCAGGCTTCTTCGTTAATCGGTTCTCCAACTGTCCCTAAAACTTTCAATGAGCTAAGATCGTGTTTGGTAACCCATTGATCACCCTGGGCAACCAACGCGCGAATGGCAGTTGGGGCCGTATAGAACTGGTTGATTTTGTACTTGTCCACCACATCCCAGAAACGTCCGGCATCGGGCCAGGTCGGAACACCTTCGAACATTACCGAAGTGGCGCCGGCAAGTAAGGGGCCGTAAACAATGTACGAGTGCCCGGTAACCCAGCCAATGTCGGCGGTGCACCAGTAAATGTCGCCGTCGCTGTATTGGAATACGTTTTTAAAAGTATACTCAGTATACACCATGTAACCGCCGGTGGTATGCACTACTCCCTTGGGTTTTCCGGTTGAACCGGAAGTATAGAGAATAAACAGCACGTCTTCGGCATCCATGGTTTCGGCTTTGTTTTCGGTCGAAACGTCTTTGATCAGGTCGTGCCACCAAATATCCCGGCCATCCTCCCAGCTTACTTCCTCGCCGGTACGTTTAAAAACCACCGAATATTTTACTGAAGGGCAATTTGCCACCGCTTCATCAACAATACTTTTTAGCGGAATGGATTTGGCTCCCCTAAATCCTCCGTCGGAGGTGATAACCACCGAAGCTTCCGCGTCGATTACCCTGTCGGCCAGCGCCGTAGCTGAAAAACCTGCAAAAACGATCGAATGAATGGCGCCAATACGGGCACAGGCCAGCATGGCGATGGCAAGCTCCGGAATCATCGGAAGATACAAAGCCACCCTGTCGCCTTTTTTTACACCCAGCTTTTTCAAGCCATTGGCAAACTGTTTTACTTTTTCGAAAAGTTCTCCGTAAGTAAGCCGGACTTCTTTTTCTGCCGGGTCGTTGGGTTCCCAGATAATAGCCACCTGGTCTTTCCGGGTAAACAGGTTACGTTCAAAAATATTCTCCGTAATGTTCAGTTTCCCGTTTACAAACCAGTTTACATCGGGAGATCCTTCGCCTTCAAATTTGTATTGAAGTACCTGGTCCCATTTTTTCTGCCAGTAGTGGCTTTCAGCAATCTTTCCCCAAAAAGTATCAGGATCGGCCACGCTTTCCTGGTACTTTCTGAAGTATTCTGCTAAACTTGTAATTTTATTTACCATCGTTATAACTTTATAGTTTTTAATGATTTAATTGATTTATGAATACGCAAAATGTTCAGATTAAGATTTTCACATAATTCTTTACAGCAACCGGATAAATTGGAGAAATCAGGTACGTAAGTACCATTATCCGAGTTTTCGAAGAGAGTGGAAAAAAGTCGGTATGGTTGATCAAATCGAATCAAGTAGAAAAGGTTTCAGTTGCAACTTTTTTATACGGCTTATCAAGTTAGTACAAAAAATGTTTTCAGAAGAACTATCGGAGCATATTATAAAACAGCTGTTTGCTTTTGAACAATATATAGGGGGTTCTTTGTTGTAATCAGGTTTTGTTCGAAGCCCAAAAGCAAATTTTTCGAACGCATAGGTTAATTGTTCTTTTAAATGGAAGATCTGTTTTCAAAAAAAGTGATAAAAATTTCAAGATGCGATTAAAAATTTTTTGCCGGGAAAAGAAGCAAAATAAAACCAGATAGAGCGGATTTGATAATAATGTTTGCCAAAGCGAACTTTTGAAGTATCCATTTGAAAGCTGAAAGGATCAGTTCATGGTATAAAACATAAAAGAGAATGAGAAATACAGGTGCTTTGTGTCAGCGAATTGCACTAATTTTCGGGTAAAAATGGAGAAGATGCAAATACGTAATTTTGAGGATCTGATCAAAGCCGTACAAAAACAGGAAGCCAGAAGGGTGGTAGCTGTTAACGGTATCGACGAGAACACGCTCGAAGCAATGCAGGATGCGGTACAGCTCGGATTTGTAAAGCCCATTGTAACAGGCGATCGTGAAACCATTGAAAAATCGTGTAGCAAGCTGGGGATCGATGTCAGTTCTTACGAAATCATTCATGCATCCGATTTACAGGAAGCCACCGCGAAGGCTGTTGAGCTGATCCACGAAGGAAAAGCAGATATTCTGATGAAAGGCCTGATTTCGACCGATAAGTTTATGCGTGTCTTGCTTCGAAAAGAATACAACCTGATTCCATCGAAGGGAATGCTGAGTCACATCGCTGTTGTATCGAATCCGAACTACCACAAGCTGCTGTTGTTTAGTGATGCTGCGGTGTTGCCATACCCCGATCTTAAACAGAAACTATTAATTACCAATTACCTGATATGCGCTGCCCGAGCAATGGGAATAGAAAAACCGAAAGTAGCTGTGATCGCTCCAACCGAGCAAATTATTATCTCTATTCCATCGTGTATGGATGGTGCTACCATTGCAAAAATGTCGGAACACGGACAGATCGAACACGGAATGGTTGACGGCCCCATGGCGCTCGACGTAGCTATTAATAGTGACGCAGCTGCCATTAAAGGCTTTACTTCGCCGGTGGCGGGTGATGCCGATTGCTTGTTGTTCCCGAACATTGATGCGGCCAATGTGTTTTACAAAACCAATTCGAAACTGGCCAAAGCCGAAATGTCGGGGATTATTGCCGGGGCCAAAGTTCCGGTAGTTGTTTCATCGCGGGGCGATAGTAGAAAAACCAAGTTAAACTCTGTTGCGCTGGCATCGTTAATAAGTTAGAATGATTCGGATTCTTGCCATAAATCCAGGTTCAACCTCCACCAAATTTGCTGTTTATTTCGAGCGTGAATGTGTACTCAATAAAACCATTCGGCATTCGCTCGAACAGTTGATTCACTATAAAAATGTGGAAGACCAGTTTGAATTCCGAAAAGGATTGATCATCGATGCTTTGGTGGAAGAAAAGATCGATGTGGATTCCATCAAGTATATCATAGGTCGCGGTGGTTTAACCTATCCGCTGGAATCGGGAGTTTACCGGGTGAACAACCTGATGCTTCAGGATCTTCAGCAAGGAGTAATGGGGCACCATGCGAGTAACTTGGGGCCGATGCTGGCCGATTACATTGCACTTCAGATTCCGGGGGCGCAGGCTTTTATGGCCGATCCGGTTGTAACAGATGAGCTGCAGGACATCGCCCGCTTTTCAGGTCATCCGATGCTGGAACGGCGTTCTATTTTTCATGCACTGAATCAAAAAGCTACGGCACGGATTCACGCTAAAAAAGTGGGCCGGAATTACCGGGATTTAAACCTGATCGTTGCTCACCTCGGAGGGGGAATCTCGGTGGGAGCGCACAAAGGCGGTAGAGTAATTGACGTGAACAACGCATTGGATGGTGAAGGTTGTTTTAGTCCCGAACGTTCGGGAACTCTTCCGGCAGGGCAGTTGATCGATTTGTGTTTTAGCGGAAAACTCGAACGTGACCAGGTACGAAGAATGGTGCTGGGTGAAGGTGGCTATGTTGCCTATCTCGGAACCAACGATGCGCGGGAAGTCGAGAATCGTGCCAAGAGCGGTGACGAAAAAGCACGTATGGTACAGGAGGCACTTTTTTACCAACTCAGCAAAATGATTGGTGAAATGGCGGTTGTCCTCGAAGGAAATGTGGATGGAATCCTGCTTACAGGAGGCTTGGCCTACAGTAAAGATTTGGTTGAATATGTTCAGAAAAGAACAGCATTTATTGCAGATATTTTTGTTTATCCGGGAGAAGATGAACTTGATGCACTGGCCATGAATGCCTTGCTGGCTGCTCAGGGCGAAGTGGAAGTGAAGGAATATCAAGGCCGGAAATAGATGTATAAATACGGAAATAAGCGGCGAGTTACGAGCAGTTGAATCGTAAAGAATTGTAGACACAGGACAGAAAGCCACAAGCTTTTAGCTATAAGCCACAAGTGGCTAGTCATTGAATGACGCATTAAAGCATTCTCGCATTTCAATCCATCCATCTAATTCAATCCTTTGAACCCACTTCGTTTGTGGAGGGTATTTGTATTTTTCGGCATAGTTCACTAAATTGTATGACGTGATTTAACCGGGGTAAGGCAGTTTTACATTAAATCAACCATTATCATGTGCCCGGTTAACAAAACAAGACGCTTTGCATCTGTTGCAATTTGTATTCTGATTTTCGAGAACAGAATAGCTACACTTTCCGAAGTAAAAAACTTTAAACCCCTCGAGTTATGGCATCCATAAATCGTTTTGCCGACTTGCATTGTCATCCGCACATGCGGTCGTACAATTGGCTGCATAAAAACCGCAGGCCCGAATCAAAAAGTAAATACAATCCCTGGTGGATCATTCTGCCCAAAAGAAAAGCAGAAGAGAAGGGAAAACGCGCGGCCGCTTATACGCAATGTGATATGGCCAAGATCAACAACGGACATCTCAAACTGGCTTTTGTCTCGCTTTATCCGCTAGAAAAAGGTTGGGTGACCGGGCGTAAAGATTCAACGGAGGTAGTGGCTAAAAACCTTGAGAAATTCCTGGGTGATAATTTGCTGAATGAGGGAGTGAGTACTTTCCTAAACCGTTTTCTACAGTTCATCGGAAATGCGAAAGGAGGCAACCTGGCAGTCCGGGATTTTATTCAGGCCATCTACATGAAGATTCCGTTGCGAAGAATCAACTTTGTACAAAGCAGGAAGTACAATTATTTTGAAGAGTTAAAGCAGGAACGGGAGTTTCTGTTGAAAGCAAATGCGACGGAAAGCAGCACTAAATTATATATCCCGTTTTACAAGCGAATTCTTGTCAGTAAAAAGAAGATACTGCAAAAGGAACAGAAAAGCCTTTCGGCAACAGGCGCTTATTACCTGGCTTTGAACGGGAAAAACGTTGAAGAGATTATCGCACAGGACAAAACAGCATTTGTATTGACCATAGAGGGCGCCAATGTTTTTAATAGTCACGAAGATTTTGAGGCCATCAGAAAAAGGCTTGTAGAGATGAAGAGCTGGGAGCAGCCCGTGTTTTTTATCACTTTCACGCATCATTTCTTTAATTACCTGGCCGGGCATGCACATAGCATTCCCGATGCCGGCAACCTGTTGCTGGATCAATCGGAAGGAATTACAGAAGGGATTACCGAGAAAGGTATGAAAGTGATGAATTTCCTTCTGGCACTAAACGAAGAAGGGAAATATGATCCGGAGAAACTGGGGCGCAGGATTTTGATTGATGTAAAACACCTGAATGCCAAGGCACGAAAAGTTTACTACGAGAAGTTTGTAATCCCGAGTTTTGAAACAGACCATCCAATCCCGGTAATCGCGAGTCATGTGGCTTATTCGGGTGTTGAAACACTTGATCAGCATATCAAACGAATGACGCTCGAAACGAACGGTGACTTCTCGGAACGTTACGGGCATCCGTTCAACAACTGGAACATCAATATTTGTGACGAAGATGTGGTCACCATATTCAAATCGGGAGGTGTGATCGGAGTCAATTTCGATCAGCGTGTACTGGGACTTTCTAAATCGGATGCAGAAGATGAATCAACGCACGCTTACTACGTTTGGCAACACATCAAATGTATGATGAAGGCTGTGATACATTCAGCCGATGACAAGCTTCCTGCGAAGAAAGGCATTGTAAATACATTTTGTCTGGGGACCGATTTCGATGGTTTTATCGATCCGATCAACAGATACGCGACAGTGCTCGATTTTGGGCAACTTGCCAAAGACCTGGTCGGGGAGATAAGCAACGATCCTGAAAAAGAAGAGCTTCTGTTTGGTTTGTCTCCCGAAGAATTTGTGAGAAAAGTGTGCTTCGACAATGCTTACGATTTTGTCGTTCGGCACTTTCATTAGTCAACAGAGAATTCACTATTAACATAACTAATAAACATGGAACTATTTAAGAAACTTTTTGGAAAAGGGATCACCGAAGTAGTGAGTACTGTGGGTGATGTCGTAGATCGTTTTACATTAACGAAAGAAGAAAAACAGGAGTTTAAACTCGAGATGCAAAGCAGCTTAATGAAGCTGGAAGGTGAGCTGGAAGAGACGTACCGGAAGGAATTGGATGCGCGGCAGGAAATTATCAAAGCCGAGATGGCACAGGGCGATTTGTATACCAAACGGGCCCGACCCACTATTGTATATGCCGGCATGTTGTTCATCTTTTTTATTTATGTGCTGGTACCTGTAATTGCTTACATTGGAGGGGCGAAAGAAATGCCTGCCATTGAGCTTCCGGCGGAATTTTGGTGGGCGTGGGGAACCGTAGTAGGAGTGTATGGTGTTGGCCGAACTGCTGAGAAAATGGGCGTTACCAACAAACTGACCAATTTTATTACCGGCTCGGGTGCAAGCAATGTGACAGGCAAAGTAACAACCAACGTAAATGCAGAAGGATGATTACAATTGAACAACACAAACTGGTAGATACCGATGGAAAGATCAAGATTTCTTTCCAGGAAACACCCAATGTGTCGGGGCCTTTTAATGCGGGCCTGCCGGATACTATTGTGATTCATTACACAGCCGGAAGTTCATTAACTTCTTCTGCAAAATGGCTGCAAAATCCGGCTGCAAATGCGTCGGCTCATCTGGTACTTGGTAAAACGGGGGAAGTCATTCAGCTGGCGCCTTTTAATGTCAGAACCTGGCATGCCGGGCGAAGCACCTGGAAAGGACGATCCGGTCTCAATCAATACAGTATCGGAATTGAAATTGACAATGCCGGGCCGCTGACTCAGACGCCGGAAGGATACCTGACTCATTTTGGCAAGAAAGTCGAGAATAAAGATGTGGTACTGGCAAAGCATAAATTCGACAGCAGCGAACGGGGGTGGGAGGCTTATACTCCACAACAGCTCCAGGTAGTAGAGGAAATTTGTCAGGCTTTAAAAGCGGCTTATGGAATAAAGGAAATTCTGGGACACGATGACATTGCTCCATCACGGAAACGTGATCCCGGACCGGCATTCCCTTTGGAATCGCTTCAGGGCAGGGTGATGTTTGGCCGCAATGAAGATTTGCCCGACGAGACCGATGACGATGCTTTGATAGACGCCGCTGTGGTTTTTGCCGACAATCTGAATATACGATCCAATCCCAGTACGAATGCTTCAATGGTTTCGAACCCGCTTTCAAAGGGAACGAAAGTCAGAATTCTAAAATCGCAGGGAGGTTGGTCGTACGTAAAAGCCGATATCGAAGGCTGGGTGAGCAATCAATGGCTCCGAAACGTATAAAAAGCCTATTTCCATTCATAGCATAAAAGCACTTGTCCCGGTTTTCCGGGGTAGGTGCTTTTTTATACCAGGCTAAAAATTTTATTGACGATCAAACCCAGCAACTTGTTTTTCAACTCGTCGATTTTGATTTTAGCCAACCCAATATTTTTAAGGCCCACCATTTCAATCAGGTCTTTTTTTGCCATCACTAGCCATTCCAGATCACCTTTCGAAAGTTCTCCGTTCAGTACCATTAAAGTCCAGCTTTTTATGTCGGTTTGCAGCGAGTCGATCAGGTTAACGGCGTCTTCTTTTGCCTCGTTTTTAAACTCGTTTACCGTGTTGAGCGCGAGCGAAATTCCTTCGTCTTTTAACTCCTTTAAAAGTTTTTCTAAATCTGCCATTGTTCAAGTTTTAAATATCTGAAGGTTTAATTTTTTTACTTTCCAGTTGTGCTATCTGGTCAAACGCAGGGCCAATTATTTTTTTGGCTTCTTCAATAAATATTTTGCTTTGCTGTCCCTGTGTTTTCCATTTTAAAAGAAATCCACCCAAAAGATGGCCTTCTTCGTTGAGCATCTTTTCCCACATTTTTACTGTGATCTCGTTCTTCGGACGATTTTTCTCGTATTCATAAATCTTCTGAAGATTGGAAGTGAGCAGTAAAACCTCGTCTTTGTGCTGATCAAAATCATCGGTGGCAAGGTCCATCACGCTCAATGCATCCACTTTCAGCGATGTAGTTTGCACATACGCATATTGGTCGAATTGCGAAATGGTTGCGCAAGCCCAAAAAGCGATGAAAAAGCTGAGCAAGAGCAATTGCTTACTCATTCTGTTTAAATGACTTTTCTTTTGCATGTTGTTGATTATTAATTTGATTTAATGGATTCGCTATTCAATTTACGGAAAATAGCTTGGAAATCAATACTCAAATTTTGGGATGACCTCTATGGCTTTCAGACCACGAAAAATTTATGCGAAGGGAAAATAATCAGTTGTTGAATAATTCATTTCAGACGGGGCCTGAATCATCTGTTTTTATTTATGAATTTCATGGAATAAAAGGTATTTTAGCCATCCTCATAATATCTTGAACCATGAACAAACTTTATACATTAATTATGGCCGGAGGTTCCGGAACGCGGTTCTGGCCACGAAGCAAAATCATCCGTCCCAAACAATACCTGAATATTTTCGGAGATGATTCACTGTTGCAGGACACGATTGACCGTTTTGCGACCTTCACCGAAAAAGAGAATATTTACATCGTTTCGAGTGCTTCGCAGGCAGAGGTCCTGGAGAAACAGGCATCCATGCTTCCTAAAGCAAACCTGATTTATGAGCCCGTTGGGAAAAACACTTTACCCTGTATTGGATTGGCGGCGATGTATGCCGAGAAAGAAAATCCGGAGGGAATTATGGTGGTTTCACCTTCGGATCATCTGATTCAGAACAACGAGCTTTTTAAAGACACGGTAATGGCTGCCGTTAAAATTGCTGATGAACGCGACGGTATTGTCACGATTGGAATTACCCCTACTTATCCGGCAACCGGGTACGGTTATGTGCAAACAGCCGAAGACATTACGGGAGAAGAAACGATTCGCCAATTTAAAGTGGCACGCTTTGTTGAAAAACCCAACGAAGAGGTAGCTTCCGGTTACCTGAAACAAGGGGGCTTTTTCTGGAACAGTGGGTTGTTCGTATTTAAAGTTTCGGTGTTTCTGGCCGCCGTAGAAAAATTCGCACCGGCGCTTTATGCCGATTTACGAAAGATTCAGGCTGATCTTGGGAAACCGGAATATCCTCAAACCCTTGATACGATTTATCGTTCCGTGCAGAGTATCTCGGTGGATTACGGCATTATGGAGCATGCCCAAAACATTTACCTGGTGGAGGGAAATTTCGATTGGAATGACCTCGGCAGCTGGGAGTCGGTTTATTTAACGGATAAAAAAGATGAAAATGGAAATGCCGGAGCCGGCGAAGCGCTTCTGCTGGATACTAAAAACTCGTACGTATATTCCGATGAAGGATTGATTGCAGTAGTAGGCCTTGAAGATGTGATTGTGGTGAAGGATGGGAATACAACACTGGTTTGCAGGCGGGATAAAGCCGAAGATGTTAAAAAAATTGTGGAGCAGTTAAAAGCCACCGGAAAGGACGAATTCCTTTAAGGTGCGCTGCAAATATTCGAAAATTCGGAGAAGGCACAGGTTAGTACAGGTTAGTGTTTCGGCTTTGATTTTCAATATTTGTGCTACACAATGAACAAAAACCAATAAAACGATGAATGATCTGAAAAAGGTAGTGGTGGACAAAAAAATAATTGTCCCCTTTATTTTAATTACCAGTCTTTTTGCACTGTGGGGCTTTGCAAACGATATTACCAACCCCATGGTCGCCGCTTTCAAAACCGTGATGGAAATATCGAACGCCAAGGCGGCAATGGTTCAGTTTGCCTTTTACGGTGGATATGCAACCATGGCAATACCTGCAGCACTTATTATCAAGCGCTATTCTTATAAACTTGGTATTTTAATTGGCTTGGGTTTGTATGCCGTTGGCGCCTTGTTATTTTACCCGGCAGCCAGGTTCGAGATTTTCGGATTTTTCCTGGTTTCGCTGTACATTCTTACCTTTGGGCTTGCTTTTCTTGAAACGACTGCCAATCCGTATATTTTGTCGATGGGATCGCCCGAAACTGCCACGCGCCGTTTGAACCTGGCGCAGTCGTTTAACCCGGTTGGCTCATTAATGGGAATGATTGTGGCTTCACAGGTGGTTTTACCCAGCCTGAGATCGGATGCAAGAGATGCCGCTGGTAATCTGGTGTTTGAAAGCCTTAGCGTGGCAGAAAAGGCCGTTATTCGCACAGAAGATTTGGCAACCATCAGAAATCCATATGTGATTCTTGGCTTTGTGGTTATTCTGATGCTGGTTGTGATTGCCTTTTCAAAAATGCCGGTTCGACAAAGTGCCGATCACGAAATTCATGCAAAGGATTCTTTTAAACGTCTGGCTAAAAACAAAATATACCGGGAAGGTGTATTGGCGCAGGTTTTCTATGTAGGTGCCCAAATCATGTGCTGGACTTTCATCATTCAATATGCTGAAAATCTTGGCCTATCAAAAGCAGAGGCGCAGCGTTACAACATTATTGCGATGGTACTGTTTCTCTCCAGCCGTTTTATAAGTACCGCCTTAATGAAGTATTTAAATGCCCGTTTTATGCTGATGTTATTTGCCTTGGGAGGTATGTTTACGATAACAGGTGTTATTCTTATCCAGGGAATGCTGGGATTGTATCTGCTGGTAGCTACTTCAGCCTTTATGTCGCTTATGTTCCCAACCATCTATGGAATTGCGCTCGAAGATATTGGAGACGATGCAACATTGGGGGCGGCCGGTTTGGTGATGGCCATTGTTGGTGGTGCGTTGTTGCCCATTCTTCAGGCAAGAATTATCGATATTGGCGGAAACGGTTTTGCCGATTTTAAGCTGTTTGGGTTTATCCCGGAAGTAAATTTTTCGTTTATTCTGCCTTTTATATGCTTTGTAGTTATAGCTGTTTACGGTAGAAGAACCTACAAAGCACTGAGAAATTAAGGATTGCCTTTTTATGAAATCCAAAAGATACTGCAAAACACTGCAATTGGAGAATGATCCGCAGTCAATGGAGGCGTATAGAAAAGTACATGCTCCGGGGGCCGTCTGGCCAGAGATAACTCAGGGAATGCGCGAAGTGGGTATTATCGACATGGAAATTTATTTGCATGAGAATACGCTTTTTATGATCATGGAAACAGTTGTTGATTTTGATCACGAAACAGCAATGACTGAATTGGCCTCTAAGCCTCGACAGACAGAGTGGGAGGCCTACGTCTCACAATTCCAGAAAGCAAGCGGTAGTGCCAGTGCCGACGATAAGTGGAATGTAATGGAGAAGATCTACAAAATGGATCTTTAAGGCGGCAATGTCCGAATTCTATACTCAATGCAGATAGCTTTTGGGGAATTTTGACGAATTTATTTTTTTCTTTTTTAAGTCAAAATTTTCAGGCATAGCCATAGCTACGGTTTAAAATTTTGGTGTAGAAAAAGGGAAAAAGAACGAGTGAAAAAACCGAAAAGCTATTTGTTTTGGGGATATAAAAAGATTAATAAAAAAGGGGGTGAAAACACCCCCTTTCTGATTACCACTTAACTGAATTTTTGCCTAAAACCTGAATCCAAGCGTAAGCAAAATATTTTGATTTGTATTATCTCTTTTTACCTGGTAGTAGTTGGGTTGAACGCTGCCATCTGATATTTTTGACAGGCTGCTGGTATAGGCAACGTTTACTGAAAAAGCATTCACCGTGTAACCAAAACCACCCGAAATTACCGAGGTATTATCGGTTAAAGTAGACTGGTCATCCAAAGTGCTTTTAAACGGGTTGCCATAGTTCTCGTACCCGGCTCTTACCGCAAACTGATTGGTAAGTTTATACTCGGCACCAATTCGCAGGTTCATTACACTGTTAAAGTGGTTACTCATAACAGAGTTCAAATCATTGAAATTGTCCGATCCGCTACCACCTCTTCTGAAACGCATGGAACCGTAATCCATATATTCTGCGTCGACACTGATAAGGCCTCTTTTATTGAAAATAACAGCTCCACTCATGACTACTTTAAGAGGAGTATTGAAATCATAACTGTAACGGTTTACTCCATAATTCGAGTGATTTTCTTGCAGTTGTGATTCCATACTTAAGGTTGATTGTTCATCAATGTTGTAGAAAGTAGGAGAGTGGAAGGCAAGTCCTAAGCGAACGTTTTGTACCGGCTTGTAAATAGCACCAATTTTAAAGTTGAATCCACTGCCATCCATGTAATAATCATCCCAATAGCGGAAAGAATTATTGTCTAGTAATAATTCCTCATACATGGAATTACTTTCATACTGAATATCATGAAACCCGATGGTGGCCCCCAGGTAAAAATTATGATTGAAATTCAGACCCAGGTTAAAAACATATTCGTCGATGTGTCCTTCCTGCGAATAGGTTTTAAACTGGTCAACTTTTTCATCAGTATAAAGTATGCTTTGGTATTGACCATCAACTTTATTCCCTTCGTCGTCATACACGTAATCAATCAAATAAGTATCAAAAGCAAGTTTCGTTGTCCAGTCGCGGTAATCGATAGCTCCAATATCCTGTTCGAGATATGCGTTTCTTAATGCTTCATTATTGGCATAAGCATTAATATCATCTATCCAGGAAACTCCGGACTGACTAAAGTTGGCAAATGCATTATTATTGAAATTAGCCAAACGATTGTATCCAATACCATAGTTTACGCTAACAATTCCTGCTTCCGAACGGTTGGTTTTAAAGGTACCTATCGCTCCAACATTATTCAGGCTGAAGTTTTGGTCATTATCGGAGAAAGTATTTCCTCCCATTGTCATTTTCGACTTATTGATGTAGTACCCGGGAGTTATTACAAACTCGCCCGTTTGGTAAATGGCGCTTCCCGCAGGGTTAATACTCAGCGATGTGAAATCGCCACCCAGTGCACCAAATGCATTTCCCATACCAGCCGACCGTGCAGTACCCTGAATCTGGTTATACGACATGCGAAATGCATCGGCAAAATTCTGGGCCATCAGAAAACCTGGTAATACAAGTAAGATGGCTATTAAAACGGAATATCGTTTCATGGCATTAGTGTTTTTATGATTCTTTACTTCGAATTACGAGGATCGCTTATCTACGTCCTCCACTTCTGGAAGATGATCCTGAAGAACTTCTGCTGCCCGAGCTGCTGCTTCCTGATGATCTACTACTGCTTCCTGAACTGCCAGAAGAGTACGATGATCTGGAAGACGACGAACTGCTACTGCCTCGGTAACTACTGCTGCTGCTACTACGTGATGGCGTGCTGTAGCTGCTTGACTTTGTAGAACCGGAAGATGACGGAGCCCTGTAACTTCTTGAAGAAGTACCGCTGCTGGAACTTCTGTTGTACGTAGAACTGGATCTGTAAGTTCGGTTGTAAGAAGACGAAGAACGCGGAGTCGTATAGCTGTTACCGCTGTTGCCTGATTTAGTATTGCTTACTACTCTTGGTTTTGAATAGTCGCTTCTTACGCTTGAGCTTGAACTGGGTCTTGTATAAACCCTGTTTTGAGAAGAGCTGCCAGGACGGGTATAGCTTTGTGTACTGGAACTATTTCCACTTCGTACCGAGCTATTTGTATTACCTGTGCTTCTTCTTGTATACTCTGAAGATGTACCGCTTCTTCTTCCTTCAGTAAGAACTCCTGATGAGGAGCCAGACTTGAGGTCGCGTGTACCTGAATTTCTAACGTTTGTGCCGGTTGACCTTCTTCCATCAGTAGTGCCGCTTTTCAGATCGCCTGATGCAGTGGTTCGTCTGCTGCCTGAAACTGCAGAAGCATCGCGTGAGCCAACACTTCGGGCTACACTTGAACCTGTGGTTGTACGTCTTCCGTATCGGTAATTATCTCTATTGACTGATACTCCTCCAGGGTAATAACCATCATTCCAATGACCTCCGTGCCAATGGCCACCGCCCCAGTATCCACCTCCGTACCAGGGGTATCCCCAGCTGTAATAAGGAGAGTAATAACTCCATGGGCTATACCACCAACTGTTGAAGCCCCAGCCCCAACCCCAGTTCCAGGATAGAGACCAGGAAGGTCCGTAAGAATAATAAAAGGGATCGTAATAAAACGGGTCGTAATAAGCCCAGCTGTCCCAGTAAAACGGATCATAAAAATACGGGCGATGGAAACGACGGATACGGTAAGCATAATCGAGTTCTTCTCCGTCGTAATAATTGTTGATGACGTACTTCATTTCGTCATCGTTATAATACACGGTGGTGTCGCTGTCCTGCAACTCCATTTGATCCATGTTGTATCGCAATACGTCAGCATCTTTTTCGGTGCCGTCGAAAATGTAATTGTTCATTGTTGATTCATCGTCATTTCTTTCGATCTGACTAATGATCAAGGCATTTCCTGATTTTTCTGCCGGCTGAGCACTGGGCTCTTCCACTACACTTACCGGAGGAGGTACGTCGCCAGGAGTAAAGTAAATATCATCGGTGTAGGAACTGGAAACGTAACTCCCGGTGGTGCAAGCACCCAGGAAAAGTGCCAAAACCCCTGCTATTGTTAATCTTGATTTCATAACCTATCCTCCCTTTATTTAATGTCAATAATAATTACTTTCTTTGTAAGCTCAAAATTTAAATAACAAAAACAAAATCTGTACCAAAGATTTGATTATGGCTAAGGAACTTACTTCGCGGAGCGAAAATTATTCACAATGGTACCAGGATCTGGTGATAAAGGCGGATCTCGCAGAGAATTCGGCAGTTAGAGGGTGCATGGTAATAAAGCCTTATGGATACGCCATTTGGGAGAAGATGCAGGCTCAACTCGATAAAATGTTCAAAGATACAGGGCACGTGAATGCCTATTTCCCTCTGTTTATCCCAAAATCCTTTTTTAGCAAGGAGGCCGACCACGTGGAAGGCTTTGCAAAAGAGTGTGCCGTTGTAACGCATTATCGTTTAAAGAATGATGAAGAAAATGGTGGCGTTGTGGTAGACCCGGACGCCAAACTGGAAGAGGAACTAATTGTTCGTCCGACTTCGGAAACCATTATCTGGAATACGTACAAAAACTGGATTCAGTCGTACCGCGATCTTCCGATCCTGATCAACCAGTGGGCGAACGTAGTGCGCTGGGAAATGCGTACCCGCTTGTTTTTGCGTACAGCCGAGTTCCTGTGGCAGGAAGGTCACACGGCCCATGCTACCAAACTGGAAGCGATCGAGGAGACAGAGAAAATCATTAATGTATATGCCGAGTTTGCCGAGAAATACATGGCAGTTCCGGTTGTTAAAGGATTGAAATCAGCCAACGAGCGTTTTGCCGGTGCCCTGGAAACGTATTCGATTGAAGCGTTGATGCAGGACGGAAAGGCTTTGCAGTCGGGAACTTCTCACTTTCTTGGGCAGAATTTTGCCAAAGCTTTTGATGTTACTTTTGCAAACAAAGAAGGAAAAGAAGAGCATGTTTGGGCTACTTCATGGGGAGTTTCCACTCGTTTGATGGGGGCTTTGATTATGGCTCACTCTGATGACAACGGATTGGTATTGCCTCCGAAACTGGCGCCTTACCAGGTGGTGATTGTTCCGATCTACCGCCAACTGGAGCAACTTGCTACCATCAGCGAAAAAGTAGATGAGATCATTGACAAGCTGAAAGCAAAAGGCATTTCTGTAAAATACGATAACAGCGACAACCGGAAACCGGGCTGGAAATTTGCCGAGTATGAGTTGAAAGGCGTTCCGGTGCGTTTGGCACTTGGCCCGCGCGACCTGGAAAACGGGACCATCGAAGTGGCCCGTCGTGATACGCTGGAGAAAACTTCCGCACAGCTCGACGGAATCGAAGATTATGTTGAAAAGCTTCTGGAAGATATTCAGGCCAACATTTTCCAAAAAGCCTACGATTACCGTGAAGAGCACATCACCAAAGTTGATTCGTGGGAGGAGTTCAAGGACGTACTGCAAAACAAAGGTGGATTTATTTCTGCTCATTGGGACGGAACACCTGAAACCGAAGACCAGATCAAAGCCGAAACCAAGGCAACCATTCGTTGTATGCCTTTGGAATTCGAACCCGAAGAAGGAAAATGTGTTTACTCGGGTAAACCATCAGGCAGAAGGGTACTTTTTGCACTCGCATACTAAAAAAGAATATACTTCAAAAACATAGGAAAGCAGCTGAAAAGCTGCTTTCTTTTTTTGACTGCTTTTGCTACTTTTATCCGTCAAACAACAGGCAAACATGAAAGACAAAGAAATCAGAGCTTCGTTCCTGGAGGCGCTGGTAATTAAAACCAGTGTAAAACAGGAAGTATACAACAATACGGTAAACACTTTTACCATTATTAAAAAGGTTCTTTCGCAACTCGAAAGGGATTACCATAAGGCCGTTCAGGGGCGGGTGCCGCAGGCTTCTATGCCGTATTACAAAGACCGTGGCCCGTTTGAGGCAGAGTTTAAAGTAGCCGGAGACCTGTTGTTTTTCAGTATGCACTCCAATGTTTTTCAGTTTGACGATAAACATCCCGTGTGGAATACTCAATACCTGAAAGACGATCCGATGTGCTCGTACTGCGGGACCATCAATATTTATAATTTTCTGGCCGATTCATTCAAATACGACAGAATGAACGACATTGGCTACCTGGTGGCACGGATTTTTGTCAACAAAGACAACCACTTTTTTGTGGAAGGAAAGAACCAAACGGATGAAGTGGTCAAGGATTTTGCCATCGATACGATTTCCCCGGGAGTGCTGCGGCAAATCATCGAAACAGCCATTCAGTTCAGTATTGAGTTTGATCTTTTATTGCCACATTACGATCAGGTGAAAATGGCTACAGTAGAACAGATGAGACAAAAAATGAGTCACTCAAAAATGTCGACAGGAAAGCGGCTGGGCTTTACGTTTAGTTCCGACGATGTTTGAACATTTTAGCCAATTACCACTTGACTAAAGCGTAATTGAGGGGAACTTTCAGAATCGGTGTTTGTTGCTTTGTTATCGTGAAAAATAATCGAGCCTAAAACTCCGATAGTATTTTATCGATTGTAGTATTGATATCTTTCATATCGTTTTCGAAAGTTGTTCTGAAATTTTCCCAGTCTTCCTGCTTGATGTTTTTTATTTCATGCATTCGCTTATTGATCGAAGCTTGCTTGACTTCAAATTCATCCAAAGCTGTATTCTGGGCATCGGTTAACTTTTCTCCATTTTTAATTTTGTCATTCAAATCTCTTACTTTCCCGTTAATATTTGCAAGTTCTTCGTTTGCTTTGGCAAGCAAATCGCAGTGAGCCTGGTGAAGTTCTTCACTTATCGTATTTTCAATTGCATTCGACTGTTGATCGTTTTTCTTTTGGGAGTTGGTACTACAAGCCGAAAGTACGACGATACAAATCCCTGCGATAAAGATCCATTTTAGTTTTTTCATGGTTAATTGAATTTTAGTTGATTTTTATGTTAGCTATTACGTGCTTTTGCTGTGATGGTTGTGCTTTTTAATATGTTTTATAGTTAAGTTTTATAGCATTTTTTAATCAGTTTTAGGAAGTAGATCACCTTATCTTTTGGGAGTCTGGATTTGTCATATAGCACTTCATTTACTGATTGCAGTCAGCGCGGAAAAATAGCCGCTGGTGTTTTTAATTTGTATATTTGAAGCTTACAAAATTCAAGAAAAGATATTAGTGATATGGAAAAAGTAGTAGAACGATTTATCAACTATGCCCAACAATATACCACCTCTGATCCGGAAAGTAACTCTTACCCAAGTACCAACCGTCAGCTTGATTTCATGAAAAAGTTGGTGGAAGAACTAAAAGGAATCGGTTTGGAAGAAGTGGAGATGGATCAATACGGTTATGTAACGGCTACCATTCCGGCCAATGGTGTGGATGATTGTCGTGTGGTGGGTTTTATCTCACATGTAGATACCAGCCCTGATTTTGCCGGAGAAAATGTAAATCCGCAGATCATTGAGAAATACGATGGCTCGCCGGTGAAATTAAAGAACGGTGTGGTGATCGATCCCAAAGATTTTCCTGAAATCCTGAATTACAAGGGCCAGGACATTATAACTGCCGATGGAACCACCTTGCTGGGAGCTGACGACAAAGCTGGTGTGGCTGAAATTGTAACAGCTGCCGAAATCATCCGGAACACCAAAAGCTTTAAACACGGAAAGATCAGGATTGCGTTTACACCCGATGAAGAGATCGGAAAAGGAACCGACCATTTCGATGTGAAAAAGTTTGGAGCCGACTTTGCCTACACCCTGGATGGTGGGGAAATTGGTGAGTTAGAGTTTGAGAACTTCAATGCGGCTGGTGCCAAAATAACCATCAGCGGACGGAGCGTGCATCCCGGAGCGGCTAAAAATAAAATGGTGAATGCCTTGCTGGTGGCACACAAACTTGTGGGCATGTTACCGCCTACCCAGCGTCCGGAACATACCGAAAAATACGAAGGTTTCTTCCATTTACTGTCGTTGAACGGAAACGTGGAAAAAGCCGAATTACAGTATCTGATTCGTGATCACAGCTCTGAGAAATTTGAGGAAAAGAAAAAACTGCTGAAAGAAGTGGTTCAGCTGATTAACCTTGAATACGGAAAAGAAGTGGTGGCAATGAAACTGGCCGACCAGTATTACAACATGCGCCAGAAAATTGAGCCGGTAATGCACGTGATCGACATTGCGAAAGAAGCAATGAAACTGGCCGATGTAGAACCCAAGATTAAAGCCATTCGTGGTGGTACCGACGGGGCGCGTTTGTCGTACGATGGTTTGCCTTGTCCGAATGTATTTGCCGGCGGACACAATTTTCACGGGCCTTTTGAATTTGTTCCGGTCCCTTCGATGGTTAAAGCTGTGGAAGTGATTCTGAACATTGCACAATTGGTTGGAAAACACAAATAAGAAAAATAGATACGCAGTGCTAAAAAACTTTATTCAAAATATTAACGAGAAAGAACTGATTGTTTCAGGCGAGCGTGTGCTGCTGGCTGTTAGTGGCGGTATTGATAGCATGGTACTTTTGCACCTGTTTGAACAATCGGGTTTTGAATACGGAGTGGCGCACTGCAACTTTCAGCTGCGTGGTGACGAGTCGGACGGCGACGAACGCTTTGTAAGGGAATACGTGCAAATGCACGGAATTCCCTCGTTTTTCAAAGCCTTCGACACGGAGGAATATGCCCGGATCAGTGGTATTTCCATTGAAATGGCTGCCCGCGAGTTGCGTTATGCTTTTTTTGAACGAATCCGGCGGGAGAACAACTACGACAGAATTGTAACCGCCCATCACCAGGACGACCTGATTGAGACTTTTTTCCTGAACCTGTCGCGAAAAACGGGTATAAAAGGGTTGACCGGCATCAAGGAAAAGTCGGGTTACCTGATTCGCCCCCTCTTGCTGGCCGGAAGGGAAGAGATTGAACAATATGCTGCTCAAAATTACCTCGATTACCGCGAAGACTCCACCAACAACGAAGTGGTATACCAGCGCAACTTTTTGCGGCATAAAATTCTTCCTTTGTTTAACGAGTTGAATCCCGCTTTCAAAAAAAACCTGCTGGCCAGTATCGACAACCTGCGCGATGCCGAACAGGTGTACACTTCGGTGCTAAGCCGCGATAAGAAGGAAGTGGTGGAAGAAACAAACGATGAACTCCGGATCGACATTGAAAAGCTCCGCACCACAGAGTTTCCTCCCTTACTATTGTTGGAGGTGCTTTCTCCTTTGCATTTTAATCCGTCGGTGATTGATGAGGTGTTTCAAAGCCTGGAGGCCGAACCCGGCAAGCAGTTTTTTTCACCCACACACCGTTTGGTAAAAGACCGTGCGTTTTTGTTTGTTGCGCCCATTAAAGAGCCGGGCGAACAGCTTTTCTACATTGAGGAGGCCGATATGGAGTTGTTTGAACCTGTTCAGCTAAGTATTGAAAAAACAGCAGCGGCTGGTTTTAAGATCGTGAAATCTTCCGATGTGGCCTGTGTCGATCTGGATACGATCCAGTTTCCACTGCTGATACGGAAATGGAAACAGGGAGACTATTTTCAGCCGCTGGGAATGCAGGGCATGAAAAAGGTAAGCGACTTTTTTATCGATCAAAAAATTCCTTTACACGAAAAGGAAAACACCTGGTTGCTGTGCAGCGGGAAAAGAATTGTTTGGATCATGGGCCACCGCCTCGACGACCGCTTTAAGGTGACAAATAAAACTCAAAAGGTTCTGGTATTAAAAATGGACTAAATCAATTCCAGTCGGGTCGCAGGCAAATCTGCATTTGAAATATAATCGAATTTTTTTAGAATGTTTTTGAGAATCACATCGTTTGAGGGTGGATTGCCATTCATCATTAAGGTTGTATTATTGCTACTGTTTGGAACTTATCTTTTAGGCAAAAAACAAGGGGATATTGTATGTAAATTACAAAATCCCCTTGCTCAACGATCTTAAATTATGTCTAATTTTTCAATAAAAAACGTTTTGAACGGATTACAATTAAACTTCCAATAAGGAAGAATACAGCCAATATTGCCCAAATATTTACAGGCACAACCATAGGATTTAAAGAAGATGCATCTAAGGTAATTAAGCTACCTCCTCCGGCTCCGTTATGACTTATTTGTAACCATGTAAAGGGGCTTGTGGATGTTATGGTTATCTTGGCACCTACATCAGCAGAAGTGAAACTAATTGTATTACCCACGACATTATATGAACAGCCATTTGCTACAGATATTGATGGAGTCCCATCACTTGTGGTAACTGTAAATACTTCTCCGGCGTTAGATGCGGTAATATTATAAACAATGTTGTTTACCGGTGCCGAGAAAGTATTTGTAATACTACCTGATGAACCGGAACCAATCCATATAGAGGCTACTTTAGTGGTAACTCCACATGAGTTCCAGGCTGTACTGTAAGCACTAACACTGCCAGATGTTGTTAAGCTTACTGTAATTCCATTTAACGTGAACGGAAAATCGCTGGCTCCCTTTTCCAAAGGATCTACTGCGGTTGCTTGTGCAGACTTAAGCTCATTCGTTAGCAATGAAGGCGAATCAACAGGAGAATCCTGAGATTTGGCTGTTACTATACTGAATAGAAGAATAGATGTGAACAGGGTAAATCGAAAAGTAAATTTGTGTCCCATTGTTTTGTTATGAATTAAACTTAGGTGAATTGATAAAAAAAGATAAGACAATATTTTTTAAATGGCTAGTCAGGATCATGTGCATAACAAAAAAACGTCATAATCTTATTGTGCGAAAATTATCAATAGTACTGTTGCCCTGCTGTTTGGATAACATTTGGAAAATGTGAAAAACATGAAAAACTTTAGCTAACACCCTTGTTGATGACAGGTACAATGCCGGGCATGTAAACAATGATTACGTTACGAGCGCTCTGACCCCTCATTTTCATCCACGATAATCAACGGTAGCGACCATTTGTAGTAAACCGCGAGGATACGCAGTACAATGATCATCAAAACCGGAATAAGTTGAACCAGGATAAAATCGAAGCCCATTTTCCGTAGCAATAAATAGCAAATACCTCCCAGTACGGTTACGGTTGCATAAATTTCTTTTCTGAAAATAACAGGTACTTCGTTGGCAAAAATATCGCGGATAACCCCACCAAACGAACCGGTGATGGTACCGAGGATAATACAACTAACATCACTAAAGCCATGTTGTAGCGCAATTTCCACCCCGGCGATGGTAAAAAGTCCGAGGCCCGCACTGTCGAAAAGCATAATGGTTTTTCGCAGGTACGACAGTTTTTTCCGAAAGAGGATGGCAAAGATGGTGCCGGCTACAATCACATACAGGTATTCGAGTTCTACCAACCAAAAAGCAGTACGTTTTTCAATCAGCATATCGCGGATGGTACCACCGCCCACCGAAGTAACAAAGGCCAGAATCAGAATGCCAAACGGGTCAAGTTTCTTTTTCATGGCAGTTAGCGATCCCGAAATAGCAAAAGCAAAGGTTCCGGCAATGTTTATGTACTGAAGCAGTGTTTCCATATTTTCAACTATTCCATCATTTTTATCGGTACAATACTTCGTGTAAGTTACCGCGACAGACCTAAAAATCCAAAAAACGGCGAGCGGCAAAAATAATGCTTATTCCATACAATTTTCACCCTGGTGATTTTTCCAGTTTAAAGCAGGAAAATCATAACCATCAATTGACCTTACTTTCTTGCCAAGGAAGGAGAGAGGCTAAAAACTACGTCTTGTTATAGAGGAATGGAACTTTGTATATGACTTGAGGGTAGGTGGGGTAGGAAAAGAATAATGGAGAGAGTGCCTGACCTTCGTTAAGCGACGAAAGTCAGGCACAAATAACCGTTCAATCAACTATTTTGATGTTTCTTGCACTTCGGCTTTGGTGGCATCTGTCCAGTTGTCGGTACGGAACGAAGAGGCTGGTAGCATATTGGTATCGAACAAGGTGCCAACAAGCCAGTTACTCCAGCCGTAACGTACTTCAACCGGGTTAGGTACCTGGTCGCTGGATACCAGCACGTCTTTCCTGTTCACAATTTTGGCTTGGGCCGGATAGAACACTTTGTCGGGACCCGCAATTTCAAAGCCCACTAATTGGCTGGGGGTAAACAGCCCCATTTCAGCATGTTTAAAATGAAGCAGCACACCGCCGTCTTTTTCTTCTTTCGTGTCGTAAGCAGGTCCTGCACAATCAACGCTTTCGTAACCATAAGTCTGGTTTAACGCGAAGTAGAGCAAGCGTTCGGCCACCTCTGTTTTTTGGGGAGGGTGAATGCTATATTCTTTGCCAATATCGAGTGTGATTGCCATTCCTGAGTTAGGGATTAGGTCTGCAGATTTTAACTGCGCTTCGCGTATGAATGCGGAGTTTGCATTGGTTTCAAACGCTTTGTGATCGTTGTACCAATAAGGTGCAATCTGAACATAGTAGAACGGGAAATCGCCAATTCCCCAGCGAGTACGCCAGTCTTTCACCATGGCAGGGAAAAGTTCGGTATATTTCTCGGGTTCCATACGATTCGATTCACCCTGGTACCACAAAGCTCCTTTAATGGTGTAAGGAATCAAGGGGTGAATCATGGCGTTGTACAGGGCGGTGGGAATATGATTGGTTGATTTAGTAATATCTACCTGCTCTAGGTCAACTTCCTGGTATTTGCTGATCATTTCCTTACTGATCCAGGCCTGAACAGAGCTACCTCCCCACGAGGTATGGATCATACCCACCGGAACATTCAGTATCTCCTGAAGTTGTTTTCCAAAGAAGTAAGCAATGGCGCTGAAATCCCGAACATTGCCTGCATGGGCTTGTTCCCATCCGGTGTATTCTTCAAGATCGGAGAGAGGACTCTTTGAGCCTTTACGAGTGGCTGTAAATAGTCGTAAGTTAGGATTTTCTGCATGCATAATGGCTTTGTTTGCCTCAAAGGTTGGTTCGCCTGGATAGCCGTTGAGCGGCTGTTGCATGTTCGATTGTCCCGAGCAAAGCCAAACCTCCCCAAAGAGAACATTGTCGAGGGTGATGTTGGTATCCGAACTGCTTATTTTAATCACCTGGGGATCGGTTGAATCGTTGGTTTTTACTTCAATTTTCCAATTCCCTTCTTTATCGGCTGTTACTTGTAGCGGAGTTGTTAACCAGCTTGCATCTATACTCAGGTGTTGGTTGGCATCGGCCCAGCCCCACAATATCACGGTTGTATTGCGTTGCAATACCATGTTCGACGATACAATAGCCGGAAGCTTAACCTTGGCAGTTGCTGCCTGAAAAAACAGCACAGAGAATAAAACGGTTAAGGCTAGTTGGGTAATTTTTTTCATTCTTATTTAATGTTAAAGTTTTTAATTCAGGCCTTTAAGATCGTATATAAAATGCAATACTGCAAAACATAATAATAGATTGTTGAAAAGTAAGAGCTTGTTATCGCTCGCATTTGGGTGAGATTGAAAAATGCACACAGTTTTGATATCCCTTGTACTTGCGAGGGGAGTTCATTAATACTACAAAAAAGCCGTCGAGAATTTCCCGACGGCTTCATGAAAAGGTTCGATCTGAGGACTATAGTTTAACAAATGTTTTACTAATGCTTTTGTTAGCTGAAATAATCTGGATGTGATATGTTCCTGACTTCAGCGCTGTCACGTTGTAATCAAAAACGTCACTGGTTAAAGTATCCAGTTCCTGACTATAAACAATTGATCCCTGGCTATTGAAAACTCGGATCAACTGTTTTTGCTCGACAGTGCCTAAGCCACTAATATGGATTAGTTCTCTTGCCGGATTTGGGTAAACATTTACTTCCGTATTTTCATCCAAATCGTCAAGGCCGGTTACAGTATTACCTGATTTTAATACTTCCACTTTAATTTCGTGTAAGATGATGTTATTTCCGCCATCTTTAGTGGCAATATTAACTGTGAATTCGCCTTCCACATTTTCGTCGGGATTCATTTCCAGCACGATATCGTTTCCGTTCAACGATGCTGAAATAAAGTTAGGACCATCTGCTACATAGCTCTCCAATACGTCCCCTGATTTGGTTGAAGCAACATCGAATGATTCAGTAAAATCAGTTCCGGCTTCAATTACCATAGCGTTTGGATTCCATACATTCGGTACCCAGGTTTGTTTGCCAGGTTTTGTTGAAACAATAAAACCGGTTTCTGCTGTTTTGCCATAAATGTCGGTGGCCGTAATGTGTAACATGGTTTCCATGTGTTTTTCAACCGGAACAATAATCGCTTCCGGTCCCATGGTGAAAATTTCAACTACGCCATTGGTTTCAGTATAAATGGTGTAGGTCAGCGTATCGTTGTCCGGGTCAGCAAATAACTCACCAAAGTTAAAACGGTACTCGTAGTTAATGTGTAGTGTCTGCGTGCTTAAGTCGGTTACTACTTCAGGTGCACGGTTTGTGTTAACGACGGTTAGCTTACAGGAATATTCCTTGCTCGCGCCGTAAGTGTCAGTTACCCGGTAACCAAGTATATAATCACCTGAAGTGAAATAGTCAGGTGTTAGCGTAACAGTAAGTAATCCGTTTTGATAATGACTTTCAGTAAATGACAGTGAAGAAGTTTCTTCTACAGAGATTATTTCGTCGCCTTCCGGATCGGTAAGCGGGAGTTCAAGAACCTTCACTTCTCCTTCCGTTACAAGCAGCGTGTCGGGCAACTGTAGCACGGGAGCCGAATTAATCCGAAGCAGGACTGGCACGTTGGCGCTTTCCCGGAGCGGATCGTTGTGTGCGATATTCATACGAGCCTGGTAGGTTCTGGCTTCGAATAGCGACGCGTCAACAGTGATATCGATGTCCTGAGCAGCTCCTGCTTCAATCTCTCCGGTTCTTGGTTCAATGGTCAGCCATTGTCCGGGATGGGCTGAAAGTGCTCTTGTTTTTAAGGTGTATGTAAACGGAAGCTCTTCCCAAACTGCGCCATCATTATATGAAATCCAGTATTTTCCTTCGGTACTTGGCGAGTTGTAATCGAATCCGAACAAGGATTTCATTTCAACCGGAAAATCAATTTCAATGAAGAACTGGCTTCCCTGTTCAAAATAGAACGACTGTGACAGGGCAATGGTGTGCAGACCAAATTCCGACGATTCAGCATGATATTCTCCGGAGTAAAGGAGTTCTGCTGTTTCAAGGTCATTCCCTTTCATAACTTTCACAATGTAAGGTGCTTTAGTTGCTCCCGGCTTCAGGTAGTCTTTTACGTGTGTGAGTGTAAATCCTTCGGGTTGTGTAACGGTGAAGAGTGTAGCTGTTTTAACCTTTGTCACACCGTCTCCGCCAAATAATCCCATTGGATACTCAGGAATATCATAATTGAGTGAGTCGGCAAACACCTGGCCCGATTTGGCCGGTTTACCAATGCTACCGGTTCCCCAGCCCTGACGAAGGATTCCCATTGTTACAGAGTAGTCCAGTGCTTTTTCTTGACCTTGGTTTGCCAGTTGAATGCGGAAGTTGTTTTGCCCGTTTTCGTTGACGATCAGTTTCATTGTATCGTTTTCAGCGGTTTCAAGTAAGTCGTAGGCAAAAACCGGCGGCAGTACTGCATCTCCGGAAAGTTTAACTGAAAATTCGCGTTGGTCATCGAACACAAGAACCAGATCAGCCAGGTTGAGATCTGCATTTTTGGCCGAAAAAGAAACCTCGAATGCAATGGTGTCGAATGCAGGAACCATTGCATTTACTTCAAGATTGGTAGCAAAAAGTGCTGAGCCATAACCATTTATTTCAATAGATGCGACTGTGGCTGCTTTACTGCCGGTGTTGATTAAAAGAAGTGTTTCACTTACCGTACCTGGACTGGAAGGCAAGTACATTACGTCTTCGAAAGCAATCTCTTTTTTGCTGATGGCCAGATTCGATTCGCCACTTACATGCAATGCAACATGGGTGATGTTGGCCGAATTGTTAATATCGTTTGTTAGTACATTGACAGTTCCGCTGTGATCGCCAACAGCCATGTTTTCTGAAATGTATTGCAGTTGAATAATTTTCGATTCACCAACAGCAAGTTTTCCTGAAAGCGGAGGGTTGATCAGGATGGCTTTTCCTGAATATGCATCGTGTCCGGTTCGGTAGTCTTCACTTATTGTTACTCCGTAAATACCCTGTGGTCCTTCAAAACCAATGCGATAATACGGAAGATAATATTGCCCGGTGGTAAGCATTTCTTTGTACTGGTATTTTAGGTCACCATTTGCATACAATATCAACTGAAATGTGAAATCACCACCGTCTCCTCTGTAATAATATCCAACGTTATTCCATTGGATAACAACATACTCGTCGGTTTCATACACTAAAAGATCAGACTGTTCTCCTAAAAATGTTACGTTATTTCCCCAAAACGGTGCAATGACAGCATTTGCATAACTTGAGCCGGTGCTGCTGTTGGGAAGATCGTGCGACGATGTGCCGAAATAGCTGCCCGGTGAAGGATCGAAAGAAACCCAGCCCCCTTTGCCTATGGTAAGCGAAGAATAATCGTTGCCATAGTATCGGAAGATGAAGTCTTTGAAATCAATCAAAGTTGATTTTTGACTGGAGTTTAAAAAGTTCCCGGTTAAAGAGGTGCCTTTTCCCGTTATGTCAATCCATTCGTAGTCTGTATAATTGTAAGAATAGCCATAGCCATTGTCGAAACCATCGGCTTCCTTTTTCTTCCCTTCGATCGTAATAAATTCAGGAGCAGAAACTGACCAGTTAAGTGTCTTCTCGTTTCCGTCGTTGGTGATGGTTACGCTGGCAGATTTTCCAAGATTGTTGCCATAGGCCAGTGTGTCTTTGGCAAAGTCGTTTGTCCAACTGTAGGTTGCCAGTGGTGAGCTGTCGCCTTTTCCCAAAAGTTCAATCGGGAATGACTGGCTTACTGTACCGTTTTGTGCTGTCAGAAGATTAAAAACAATTTGATCTGCGTAGGTTTGAATGTCCTGAGGGGCAAAACTCACCGTAAATGTTTTGCTGCTTCCGGCCGATACCGAAGAGAAAGAACTTACGTAATCGCTGTTGGAAAACGGTGAAGATGGTTTCTCTAGTGAATAGTAGGCGTTTGCAGTTCCTGTATTTGTTACGGTAAATGTTTTTGAAAGCGAAACCCCGCTACCGGCAATCACGTTGCCAAAATCAAGCGAAGTATTGTCGATACTGATTTGCGGCTCACCTAAGATTTCAACTTTAAAAGGAATGCTCAATCGTTGGTTGCCATCGTAATTCACATTCAGAGTTGTATTTGAAGAGCTGGTCGCATATTTACCGTTGAGGTCAACAGTTAGCTGAATACTAATACTGTCGTTGGCCATAATAATACCCGATGCAGGTGTTATATTTTGGATATAGCTGTAAGCGGTAATGCTGTATGAAGCCGGATAATTACCAACATTTTTCAAAACAATTGCGGTGTCTATCACTTCACCTGATTGCCTTGCATTTTCGCCCAGCCATTCCATTGAAACAGGGCCTTCCAATACAGGACCTTCTATAAAATTGGCCAAAACCGGAATTTCCAAACTTCCGTCATCGCTTACTATTTTTAATAATCCCTGGTAGTTCAGTGCATTGTCCTGTTTCTTGGTAGTTAAAGTAATAACCGTTTTGTATCCGGCTTTTAGTTCTGCAATAGAAGAGGGAGAAACTGTGATTACATCGCTGTTTAGGTTTCCGAGCACAATGTTTTTCAGGTTTCCTTTTCCTGTGTTCTTGATCTCCAGTTGAATGCTCTCAGTGGTTCCGAAAAACTGGGTGCCAAAATCAACTGTGCTCATGCTGGCTTCCAGTTGCGGTGCCTGGCCTGATACATTCACTTTAACAAATTTCGATAAAGCTCCCTGTTTTGGGTCGTCGTGTCGCATGAATAGTTCCACCAGGTGGGTTCCGTTATCGAAGTAATTTCCGTTTACTTCGATGTCAATCTGCTGGACCGAATCGGGTTGAATATCGCCGGTTCTGGGAGTAAATTTTACAAGGCTGGAGTTTCTAACCGATTCGTAGGCACGAATCATCAGGTATTTACCAAAAACCTGTCCTATATCGGTCATGTAATTTTGTTCGGGAGCTACGCGGGCAAAGCTTTTATCTTTCCACTGATAACTGTATCCGGTTGCTTTTTTTGCACCGATTGGCAAATAAAGACCACGCGGAGCAGTAACAGTTACCCAAAAAATATCGCCTTGTTTTACTTCCACATCTCTTGAAAGGGTTGTTTTATACCAACCGCCATCACGATAATCGTAGATGTAGCTCCCGGTTGAAGCTACCGGTTCTCCTGCCGGATAATCCTCGCCTCCCACATGAATGGAGAAATGAAATTGACTGCCATCGTACATTTCGGTGGCAATGTATGCGCCTACGTGAGACAAAACCATATCATGCTCGGCTACAAATTTGTTGGCATACATCCAGCTTTCGTAAGTGATTTCCTGTGCATAACTGAGGCTTCCGGGGCCAACCATTTCATCGGGGACACTCAAATCCTCGTGTGCAACCGAATCGGTATAAGTATAGCTAGGAGTACCTTCGTTCCAACTGGGGCTGGCATACATTCCAATACTGATGTTGCCGCCACCGCTCAACAGTTGCATGGCCGTTCTAAACCCCAATGTTGAAGGTAGCTGACTGGCTGATTTGAGTGCCAGTGTTTCATAGCCTTTAACATTCCAGTCGTACCGTGAAAATGCTTCACCTTTATTTCTGAAATTATAGCTATCGTTGGCAAGATTGTTCTTACTAACGTCAATGTTCATTTCAAGTGTGTCATTCGACAAAAGCTCCAGCTGTGCTGCTTTCCAGGTAGTAGCCGAAAACAATTGCGACAAGCCAGAAGTGTTTCTAAACCGGTCTTTGGCCTGGATGGCAACAGTATAAGTGGTATTGGGCTCAAGATTCTCAATAAAGAATTGATCGAACGAATATTTTGCTGATGAATGGAAAGAGGTAGCAGTTGCTGCAGATTTGAAAAAAGTAGTATCGGTGATTTCGCCGGGCGCAACCAGAATTTCGTAATCGGTAATGGTGATACCCTGAATGTTTTTTACCAGCATCCATCCAATGTGGAAGGTATTTTCATCGATACTGTAAAATCCCCAGTCGCTAACAGCGGGAACTGAACCGGGATCGTCAACCAGTGCAGCGTAGGCATCAAGACGACCTTTCCCGAGGTAGCCGGTAAATGTAGGGTTGACATTGTAAATGTCTTTTGCTGTGCTTAACAAACGTTCGGTAATGTCATTTGGCGTGATGTGGTGAGCATATTTTGATGCGATTAGCGCCGCAACCCCAGTCACATGTGGTGAAGCCATTGAAGTTCCCCCCCAATGAGGGCCACCGTATTGATTTCCCGGCAGGGTAGAATAAATTTGATCGCCGGGAGCACAAATGTCAACGATTTCGCTAAAATAGGAGGAAGTTGATTTTTGGTCGTAGTGGTTAGTGTTGGCCACCGTTATGCCCAGACCGTAGGCCGAAGGGTAAGCAGCACGCGGCAGACCAATGTAATCACTGTAGCTGGAGAAGTTACCGGCAGCAAAAATTGGTAGTCCACCTTCTTGAACCGGCCCGGTTGAGTTACCGTTTTCGTCAATCCCGGCATTATCAATGTAGTACAGAATTGCATTTTTCATTGCCTGACTGGGAGCACCGCCACCCCACGAGTTGTTCGAGATGGTCGCACCATTGTCGGCAGCATAGATAAACGCTTCTTCGAAACCTCCGGCGTATTCGTCCGTCCCTCCCGGAAGCGTGCTGAATACCTGGCACGACATGAGGCGTACACCGTCGCCGTTTCCGCTACCACCGGCAACACCGGCAACACCTTTGTTGTTGTTATTTACCGCAGCAATGGTTCCGGCTACGTGTGTGCCGTGTTGGTGTGGAATAATTGTTGGAACCCCCATTACAAAGTTCCATCCGTAATAATCATCAATGTAACCATTGTTATCGTCATCAATTCCGTTTTCGGGAATTTCTTCTTCATTGGTCCACATGTTGGCTGCCAGGTCTTCGTGCTCATAATCAATACCTCCATCGATTACAGCCACCACTACTTCCGGATTCCCGGTTTCAAGTTTCCAGGCTTTCAGGAGGTTGATATCGGCTCCGGGTGTACCACCAGTCTGTCCTGTATTTTCATAGTGCCACTGTGCGTAGAACAGCGGATCATTCGGTTTTTCTGATAATGTGTTCGATGCTGTAGTTTCAACTTCTTCCATCTCAGCGTTGCCAAAACTGAAATAGTTAATTTTTGATTCAGCAAATTCAATGGCCTCTAAATTTCCGTATTTCGAAAGTGCATCGTTCAGATTAGCCGTACTGTCTATTGCAATTTCATACCAAAGATGCAGTCCGTATTTACGTTGGCGTTCTGCAAATTTTCCGGCTACATGAAAAACGGGTTTCATGCTTGTGGCCTTGTATTCTTTGTTCAGAACATTAAACCCGGGGATAGTAGTTTGAAGAGGATTTAATTCTAATACATCCGGCTGCTTCTGAATTTGCAGAGCAGCTTCCTGGGTCAATTTAACCCGGACAATTCCCTTAACAGGAGTACTTTCCGGATTTTGTGCCATTACATTTCCTGACAAAAAAATTACTGCCAGGAAAAGAAGTGTTGTTTTTAAAATAATGTAAAAATTTCGCATCGTTTGACTTGTTAGAATTTTTGAAATTGCAAAATTGAAAATGTAATTGGTTAATAAGGTATTACGCTCCCTAGAATATCCACTACCGTTTAGTAAAGTACCATAACAATACCACTCATACGTATTTTAGGGCGGTATAGATATGGTCATCATTTAATAAAAGCCTTTGTTTTAGGTAGCTTGGGGAGGTTGGCTGCTAAACGTGTAATGTTAGTTTCGTATCAACAAAATTTGTGTATTGCCTGGCAAAATATTTTAAACGGTCTTAGATTGAAATGATAGAATGGATGAATGATATTGATCAAGTCTATATAATCTGCTTTTCAATCGATTGTCAATCTTTTCTGGCTTGTCCTGGTTAGGAGAGGGGGGTTTCAAAGTTGAGCGAGGAAAGTGCTTAAATTGACATTTGTATTGGTCAGGTTTAATTTCTTACGCAATCTCGATCGGGCTACTTCAACACTTTTTACACTTTGTTGCGTGAGTTCTGCAATTTCTTTTGATGACATTCCCAGTCTTAGCAATGCCGATAATTTTTCTTCGGTTGGGGTGAGGAATGAAAACTGCTCCCTTAATTTCTCATAAAAACCTTCATGAACTTGTTGATAGCGTGTTTCAAATTCTTCCCATACCGATTTGTTCAAACTCGATTTAAGCAAGCTGATAGATTCTGCAATTATCTCATTTGAGACGGCATCGGCTTTTAACTGAACCTCTGAAAGTTGCTTGGTGACCTTTTTTAGGGTTTCATTTTTTTCAACCAGGTAAAGTTCTTTCATTACCAGCTCTCTTTCACGTAGTTCCAAATCTTTCTCCAGTGTTTGTTTGGTTAGGTATGCGCCTTTGTCCCGGCTTTTATTTAACAGGTAGTACAACACAAAAATTACCAGGCCCAGTAGTAATCCAAGTATGATAATGCCGTAAATAAATTTGATTCTTGAGTTTTGTATTTTAAACTGTTCTTCCTGTTTTTCAAACTGGTGTGTCATTTCAAGGCGGGTAATTTCCTTGATCGTTTTTTCGTTGAAAATACTGTCCTGGTAACTCGTATAATTTTTATAGTGGTTTAGGGCATTCAAATAATTTCCTTTTTGCTCTTCTATTTGATAAAGAAGATGATACGAGTCGCCTTTCAAAACATTGGAGCCGGCTTTTGTTGCCGCACTTAAGCTTTCGGTTGCATTGGCTAGTGCCTCTTTGTAAGAGTTTTGATCCAAAAAATATTTCGATAGTTGTTGTTTGGCTTTGGATAGTTCGATCATATCGTCGAAGTATTCACTGAATTCTATTGCCAGTCTAAGACACTGAAGGGCATTATCGGTTTGCTTTTGCTCAAAGTAATTTTCAGCCATTGAGTTGTAGATCGAGGCCAGTCTGTTTTTATAGTCGTATTTGGTCGCATTCTCAATGGCCATTTCAAAATATGATTGTGCTTTCTTTAGTTCCCCTCTTTTCTCACTGATAATACCCATGCTATTGTAGAAAACATGGAGTTGTGATAAATTCGAGGAGTCTCCTTTTGCCAGTAATGCGTTCTGTTTTTCAAAGAGTTCCTGGTACAAATCCCATGCTTTGTCGTACTCCTCCAATTGCAAAAGCACTCCGCAAATATTATTAATTTGTCCAATCAGTGCGTTGTAGTTCCTGTTGGTTTCATAGATCCTTTTGCTATCCAGAAAATGCTCCAGCGCCTGATCATATTCGCCAATGTGATAAAATATGATTCCCAGATTATTATGGGCAATGGCCATTAATTCAGGGCTCTCGGTACTTTCTGCGGTTTTCTGTGCCTGGCGGGCGTAACTCAAACTCTCAGAGAGATTTTGTGAGCGGGTTAATTTTGACAGTTCAATCAGCATTTCGGTTTTGACACTGTCATTCGAAGTCTCCTGAAGTTGCTGTGTTAAAAAACGAAAATGATCGGTATTTTGCGCATTCAGAGAAAATGAAAAAAGTATAATCGATGCCAGGTATATAATTTTATTCATTTTAGATCTCTTAGGTTTCACTTTCCCTTGAATGTTCGAAGAACATATTGCAAATATAGTTATATCGGCTTTTTTTGAATGAAGCCTATTGAATTGAAATGAAAAAAAATACCCACCGGATGGTCGGTGGGTATTTAGAAGTTCGTTTTTGTATTTTAATCCAAACTATTTAAAAACGCATCCCTTTCTTTCAGGAACTCAGAGAGGCGTTCGATCGGGTCGCGGGTGATGGCCACTCTTCCGGAGCGAATAAACTGCATCACGTGAAATTTGTTCAGCTCTTCAAACAGTGCCTGTGTATCCTCTTTGTGGCCGGTTTTTTCAACCACTACGTAATCTTTAGTGATCTCCAGAATACGAGCCCCGGCCTTACGAACAATTTTCTCGATGGCATCGCTCTCGTAAATGGGTTCGATCGGAACTTTGTACAACGCAATTTCCTGGTAAATCATTTCGTCGTTGGTATGGTAGAAGGCTTTTAGCACATCTATCAGTTTTTCCAGTTGGTTTACCACTTTTTGTGTTTGCGCTTCTGTTTCTTTTATAACAATTGTGAATTTGTAGATTCCCTGCAATGCCGATTCGGAAACAGTTAAGCTGTCGATGTTGATTTTTCTCCGGGTAAACACAATGGTGATACGTGTCAGCAAACCGATGTGGTTTTCAGAGAATATGGTTATTATGAACTCTTTTTTCATCTTATACAATTTTTGATTTAATTCCGCAGTACTCTTTCCCGAATCATGGTTCCAGGATAATATCCGAAACAGACGCTCCGGTTGGTACCATCGGAAATACGTTGTCTTCTTTTTCAATGGTAACTTCCAACAGGTAGGGACCGTCGTGATCCAACATTTGCTGAACGCCGTTTGCCAAATCTTCGCGTTTGTCTACCCTGTGACCTTCAATTCCAAATCCCTTTCCAATCATTATGAAATCAGGGTTTTGCAGCTCGGTGAAAGAATAGCGTTTTTCAAAGAACAGCTGTTGCCACTGACGTACCATGCCCAAAAAGTGGTTGTTCAGTACAATAATCTTAACCGGAAGTTTGTTTTGGGCAATGGTTCCCAGCTCCTGGATGGTCATTTGAAAACCACCGTCGCCAATTACTGCAATAACCGTTCTGTCGGGTGCTCCAAGTTGTGCTCCCATACTGGCAGGCAAACAAAATCCCATGGTTCCCAGCCCTCCGGAAGTAACATTGCTGCGCGAGTGTTTAAATTTGAAGTAGCGCTGCGCAACCATCTGGTGCTGGCCTACATCGGTCACCAAAATCGCGTCGTGGTTGGTTTTTTCCGAAGCCAGGCTGATTACTTCTCCCATGGTCAATCCCGGTTTGGTCGGGCGAAGGTCTTTGTTGATTACTTTCTCCTGCTCTACTTTCATGTGTTTGTGGAACTCTTCCATCCATTCCGGATGACTGTTTTCCTTTACATTTGCAGTAAGCATTTTTAACGCTTTCTTGGCATCTCCCAAAATTCTTACATCTGTTTTGATGATTTTATTGATTTCTGCAGGGTCAATCTCTATGTGAATGATCTTCGCTTTCCTGGCGTATTCACTTACTTTCCCGGTAACACGGTCGTCGAAACGCATTCCAACAGCGATGATCAGATCGGCCTCGTTGGTCAATACATTGGGGCCGTAATTGCCGTGCATGCCCAGCATTCCCACATTCAGCGGATGATCGGTAGGAAGTGCTGACAGACCCATGATGGTCCAGGCAGCCGGAATTCCTGCTTTTTCGATAAAGTCTTTAAGCTCTTGTTCTGCGCGGCCAATGATAATTCCGTGCCCAAAAAGGATCATCGGTTTTTTGGCTGCATCGATCAAATCAGCAGCTTCTTTTACTGCATGCGGGTCAACCGGTTTTTCCGGTACATACGACCGTATTTTTGTGCATTTTTTGTATTCAAAATCAAGTTCGCCGAACTGTGCATCCTTGGTCAGGTCGATAAGTACCGGTCCTGGCCGGCCACTGTTGGCAATGTAAAATGCCTGGGCGATGGCTTGCGGAATTTCTTCGGGCGAGGTTATTTGGTAGTTCCATTTTGTGACCGGAATCGACATACCCACGATGTCTGATTCCTGGAAGGCATCGGTTCCCAGTAGCGGAGAAGCCACCTGTCCGGTTATACACACCAAAGGAGTTGAGTCGATCATTGCATCGGCAATACCTGTCATTAGGTTGGTAGCACCCGGGCCTGATGTTGCGAAACAGATACCTGGTTTGCCAGTGACTCGTGCATAACCCTGTGCTCCGTGGATTGCTCCCTGTTCGTGACGTGTTAAAATGTGATTTACCCGTTTGTCGTAATCGTACAATGCGTCGTAAACGGGCATGATGGCACCTCCGGGATACCCGAATATGGTATCTACCCCTTCTTCCAATAACGAAAGAATCAGTGCTTCAGAACCGGTAACTCTTTTTGTTGTCATACTTTTTGCTTTTAGCGATGGTTGCTTTTCGGACAACCTATTTCGAAATATATAGTTTAATTATTTGTTAGATAAAGTATTGGTTACTTTGTCTTTTGTTTCGTTTTAGTCAATTAATCGAATGGCACCTAAATCAGCAGAGGAGACAAAACTTGCGTACGCTTTCAATGCTTTTGAAACATTGCGTTCTCTTTCTCCCGCCTGCCAGGCGTCTTTACCTTTGGCTTGTTCTGCTTTTCTGCGTTCGGCCAGTTCTTCTTCTGAAATCAGCAGATTGATGGAACGCCTGGTGATATTGATTTCAATGTCATCGTTGTCGCGAATCAGTCCGATGGCGCCGCCGCCCGCTGCTTCTGGTGAAACATGGCCGATCGACAATCCGGAAGTTCCTCCGGAAAAACGTCCGTCGGTGATTAGCGCACAATGTTTGTCGAGCTGCATCGATTTCAGGTACGAAGTAGGGTAGAGCATTTCCTGCATTCCCGGGCCGCCTTTGGGGCCTTCGTAACGAATAACGATTACGTCTCCTTTTTGAACGGCATCTCCCAGAATTCCGTTAACGGCCTCTTCCTGCGAGTTAAAAACCCGTGCTTTCCCTTTAAACTGAAAGATGGACGAATCTACACCGGCTGTTTTTACGATACAGCCTTTTTCAGCAATGTTGCCAAATAAAACTGCGAGCCCGCCGTCTTTGTTGTAGGCGTGTTCGATATTGCGGATACATCCTTTTTCACGATCGTCGTCGAGCACTTTAAATGTGCTTTCCTGAGATCCCATTACCAGGTTTCTTCCTCCGCCCGGTGCCGATTTAAATCGCCTGAAAGCATCTTCGGTTACGGTTTCACGTTTAATGTCGTACTCCGAAATAGCTTCGGCCAATGTTTTTCCGTCAATGCGGTTAACGTTGGTTTCCAACAGACCTCCACGTTCCATTTCTCCCATGATCGAAAGAATACCTCCGGCACGGTTTACATCCTGAATGTGGTAGTGAGAGTTGGGCGCCACTTTACACAGGTTCGGTGTTTGGCGCGAAAGCCGGTCGATGTCCGACATGGTGAAATCGACACCTGCTTCATGCGCAATAGCCAACAGGTGCAAAACAGTATTGGTCGATCCTCCCATTGCAATGTCAAGTTTCATGGCATTTAAAAAGGCATCGCGGGTTGCAATGCTCCGGGGAAGAACTTTGTCGTTTCCTTCGTAATAATAAGTTTGGGTGGCTGCAATAATTTTTTCAACGGCTTCTTCAAACAGCCTTTTGCGGTTGGCATGCGTAGCCACAATGGTTCCGTTACCGGGCAGCGCCAGTCCAATTGCTTCAGCCAAACAGTTCATCGAGTTGGCGGTAAACATCCCGGAACAGGATCCGCAGGTGGGGCAGGCATTTTCTTCCACTTTAGCCAGGTATTCATCGCTAATTTTGGAGTCGGCCGCCATTACCATGGCATCTACCAGGTCGAGGTGACGATCATCAACTTCGCCGGCTTCCATTGGTCCGCCCGAAACAAAAACTGCGGGGATATTTAAACGCATGGCAGCCATCAGCATTCCGGGGGTGATTTTGTCACAATTCGAAATGCAAATCATGGCATCTACCTTGTGGGCGTTGCACATGTATTCCACACTGTCGGCAATTACATCGCGCGAAGGGAGTGAGTACAACATTCCGTCGTGCCCCATGGCAATTCCGTCGTCGATGGCAATGGTGTTAAATTCGGCAGCAAAATAGCCTTGTTTTTCAATTAAGCCTTTAATGTGCTGGCCAATGTTGTGTAAATGTGCGTGACCGGGTACAAACTGCGTAAATGAGTTAACTACAGCAATCAGTGGCTTCCCGAAATGTTCTTCTTTCATTCCATTGGCTCGCCAAAGGCTTCTTGCGCCGGCCATTCTTCGTCCCTGGGTAGTGGTATTACTTCGTAACGGAATTTGCATACTTATTTGTCTTTATCTATCTGTTAAACATTAAAAAAGCCTTCCTCGTTTCTGAGAAAGGCCTGTAAATATCTTTTAAACTATCACATAATCTAGCCCCTCTCAGAAATTCCAAGAATGACAACGAGAATGACTAGAATGTTAATAGCTAAACGCATATCGCTTTTTTAAAGATGAAGCAAATGTAAAAATTTAAATCAATATCCAAAATGATTTGAAATTAAAATCGGTCATTTTAAATAAAAATTAAAATTTAACGATGCTTTTACTTCGAGATGGTAACTTATTTCGTGTTCAGTTTACAATTTGAAAAAATACGCTATCGATTTGGTTATTACGTATTTCTGTCTTGTATAGGACGTAAAAACACCTGTATGGATAGAATCCGATGGTATTATTCACGAACTGGTAAATAGAAGATTTTATTTGTTAAATTAACTTCTATTTATTTGTTAAAGTAGGATCGTTATTCTTAAAGAATACGATAAACACAAGCAGCAATAGCGCTGAGCTTAGGGTTATTATTCCCCAGATTGCATCCCAGTTATAGCCTTCAGCGGTTCTGAAAAGATCTATTATATGGGCGCAAATAAAATTACCAACCAATAAGCCAGCTCCAAAAGTTACCAGGAAAATAAAGCCTTGCGCCTGTGATTTTAATTGGGCAGGTGCTTTTTTGTCGATGTAGATTTGGCCTCCCACGTAAAAGAATCCAAAAATCAGCCCGTGTATTAAAATCCCGATATAGAACATCCAGCTTTGGTGAATAACACCGCCTGCCCAAAATGAAAAGTAACGAATGAACAATGCCACCAAACCCAGTATCATTACCTTTCGTAATCCGAATTTTTTGATGGCCGGTGTTACCAGGAGTAAGAATCCCATTTCGGCCAGTACTCCCCAGTTCATGGTCACAGAAATGTACTTGGTTTTAATGTTTAAGAGGAACTCTGAAAAGAACGAAAAATACATCGCAAAGGGTATCATGGATAAAAAGGAGAAGAGAATGAATATCGCAAAATTACGGTCTTTCATCAGTTCCATTGTGCGTAATCCGAAGGTGTCGATCAACGAGCCTTTTTGTCCCTTGGCGGGTGGAGGAGTATCAGGAAGTGCGAGGTTGGCGAAAATGGCAATCAAGCTAACAGCGGCCCCGCAATAAAAAGGAAGGTTAGTACCATCGAAATCAATGTTCAGCACGTTTATGAAAACGACGCTGAAAATTCCGGATGCCACCCAACCAATGGAGCCAAAAATCCGGACCTTGGGAAATTGTTCTGAATTGAGATGTGCCATTGCAATCGAGCTGGTGAGGCTCCAGCTAGGCATGTAGCCCAACATGGCAATCAACAAGCAGATAAACAGAATATCATGGTTATTGGTGCTTCCGGCCAGGAAGAGCATAACTGCGTTGATGGTGTTTAGAACTGCCAACACTTTTTGTCCGGCAAAAAAACGGTCGGCAAGCATTCCAACTACCGGTGAGAAAATACAGCCGATCGCCATGGAACTTAGAATCAGTGATTTTTCAAGGCTGCTAACCTCCAGGTTGGTCAGGTAGGCTGCAAGCGGAACCCACCAAACAGCATACATCATATACTGAAGAAACAGCATCAACGAAAGTTTGAGTCTTATTTTTTCCGTTTTTTCACGGGAGATAACCATGGTATTATCAGTCATAAGTAAGGTCTTTATAAAGTTGTGTTTAAAATTAAGGTCCTTGTATAAAAAAGGCAGGGCTTTTATTGCCCGCCTTTTTGTATAAAGTATTGTTAGTCATTCAATAGGACCTAAAATAAGAGGGTTAGGTATTATTCCCTACCAATACCTACCTGTTGTAAAACAGAATTAGGAGGAGTTGTATAATGTTGTTTTTGTATAAGGCGCTTGTTACTAGTGATATATGTCCTTGGTTTATCGCAGTCGAAATTCATCCGGTAGGGATGTGTTTTTTTGTGAACTGGAAAATGCAATCATACCTGTTACAATACATTTTAGTGTAACCGACTTATTTGGTTAGTGTTAATTGTCTGAAACCAATATGAGAAGATACTGTAATTGTGAAACTTTATGGTTTATATAAAAGCTTGATCAATACTGCTTAAACTCTCCGAATTGCAGAGAGCTTGAAAGTTTCTTTTAAATTTGCTGAGAGATAAACAAAGGCAATAGAAAATTCCAAAATCAGAAATAAACATGATTCGAATAAATTGTTATCTGCCCATCCATAACTACGAGAGTGCGGCAGGGCTAATCAGCGAATTGCAGACGAATGCAGTCATTCAAAATATTTATCTTCCCGAAGAAACAGCAACAAAAGCAGGTGGTAAAGCAAGGTCTTTTTTGTATGAGGGCTTTGGTAGTACCTCTTGGGTGAAAGCGTTAAAAGAAACGCTGGCCAGTGCAGACTATGCCGTATTGCTTACCAAAAGTACGACTCTTTCTTTGGGCCAGTTTTCCATCGAACGCATGGTTTCGGTTGCTGAGGCTATAAATGCCGCAAAAGTATATTCCGATTATTATGAAATAAAGGAAGGACAGCTTTCTGCACATCCGGTAATCGACTACCAGGAAGGCAGTTTGCGCGACGATTTTAACTTTGGACCTCTGGTGTTATACCGTACGAATGCCCTCCGAAAGGCCATTGATAAGATGACAATGGATTTTGACAGCGCCGGATTGTATTACCTGCGTTTGAAAATGTCACAACAGGGGGCGTTTGTTCGTATTCCTGAGTTCCTGTATACAATTGATGAAACCGATTTGCGAAAAAGCGGGCAGAAATTGTTTGACTATGTGGACCCCAAAAACCGGAGCGTACAAATTGAAATGGAACAGGCGGTTACCGAACATTTAAAAGATGTAGGCGCCTGGCTGGCACCTGAATCAGGCATGCTGGAATTTGACAACTCAGCGTTCGGTCAAAAAGCGTCAGTGGTGATTCCGGTGCGGAACCGGGAAAAAACAATTGCAGATGCGATTGAATCTGTTCTGGCGCAAAAAACAAGCTTTGCTTTTAACCTGATTATTGTGGATAATCACTCAACGGATAAGACAAGCGAAATTATCCGTTCGTATGCCGAAAAAGACAAGCGAATTGTACACATCATTCCCGGGCAAAACGATTTGGGAATTGGCGGCTGCTGGAACCTGGCCGTGCACGATGCGCGTTGCGGAATGTTTGCGGTTCAGCTTGATAGCGATGATATTTACAAGGACGAGAATACGCTGCAAAAAATAGTGGAGGTATTTGAACAGGAAAAATGCGCCATGGTGGTAGGAACCTACCAGTTGGTGAATTTCAAACTAGAAGAAATTCCTCCCGGCATTATCGATCACCGCGAATGGACGCCTGACAATGGTAAAAACAATGCTTTGCGCATAAACGGACTGGGAGCGCCGCGTGCATTTTATACGCCGGTTTTGCGCGACGTAAAAATCCCGAATGTGAGTTATGGCGAAGATTATGCCGTTGGATTGGCCATTTCGAGAGATTATTCGATCGGCAGGATTTACGAGAACCTTTACTTGTGCCGCCGTTGGGACGATAACTCCGATGCGGCACTCGACATTGTAAAAGTGAACGCACATAATACCTATAAAGACCGTATTCGTACCATCGAATTAAAAGCGCGTCAACGTAAAAATGCCTGATATGCAGCAGTATTCTGAACAGGTATTACGCTTGCTGACAGAGCAAAAAGAAGGATGGCCGCTTGCTGCCAAAAACTTTGCGGGGCTGGAGAAAGTACGCACGCGGGCTTTCAGCTTTGATGGAGTGGAGATTAAGGTACAGTTTAACCCGGAACGCATTGTGTCGTCGGCTGCAAAAGTGGATGCCAAATCCATTGAGGCCCGCCCGTGTTTTTTGTGCAGTAAAAATCGTCCGAAAGAACAGCAGGGAGTAAAGATTGGAGCGTATTCGGTGCTGGTTAATCCTTTCCCGATTTTTTCGCAGCATTTTACAATTGTGGGCGAAGAACACCTTCCGCAGCAAATAAAAGGGCGTTTGGGCGATATGCTGGATTTGGCCGCCTCGCTGCCCGGGTTTACGCTTTTTTACAATGGCCCTAAATGTGGAGCTTCGGCCCCCGATCATTTTCATTTTCAGGCCGGAAACAGGGGATTTATGCCACTGGAAAATGAACTGGAAAAACTGAAAGAGCAACACGGTATAAAGCTTCGTTCTTTTACTTCGGATGCCTGGGCGATAAAAGACGGATTGCGCAATTTTATTTTGCTGGAATCACCCGTAAAAGAATCTGTGGAAAAAGATTTCCTGAAAATTTACGACGCACTGGAAGTTTCGGATGAAGAACCGATGATGAACATTCTTGCGTTTTATGAAAACAACGCATGGAAAGTAGTCGTGTTTCCAAGAGCCCTTCATCGTCCTACACAATATTTTGAAGAAGGGGAGAAGAACATTTTGATCAGTCCGGCATCGGTGGATATGGGCGGTGTGTTGATCACTCCCTTGGAAAAGGATTTTGATAAGCTAAAACCAGAAGACATACATACGATTTTTGAGCAGGTACTGTATTCGGAGCCTGCTTTTAATCAATTCATACAAAACTTAGAACATGCATAAAATACCGACACTGGATGTGGGCATCATGAGTGCCGACCAAATACAATTTCGCTTCAATGGTGTGTTTCAGTTGAATAACAAGCTGCAACAACTGGAGGGGGAACAAACTGTAACGATTGAAAATGGAGTACTTCAATTAAGTGGTACCAATATTACTGCATCAGAGTTACTGTTTTCTCCGCTCGATTTTGATCAAGCTGCTTTTGTGCTGAAAGACGTTGTTATTGGGGTGAATTTTCATTGGGAACAAAAGGAGAACCAGCAATTTAAAGGTGCTTTGAAACTGATCATCGAAAATGAAAAGATAACTGCCATCAATATTTTGCCGCTCGAAAGTTATTTGATTTCGGTGATTTCGTCTGAAATGAGCGCCAACAGTTCACTCGAATTGTTAAAAGCGCACGCCATTATTTCCCGAAGCTGGCTGATCGCACAAATCGAAAAGCAGGAGCAACTTACCGAAACTACGGCAAAATATGAAAGCACCTTTATTTCTGAAAGCGAATACATAAAATGGTACGACCGCGAAGACCATGTGAATTTTCATGTGTGTGCCGACGACCATTGTCAGCGCTACCAAGGCGTCACCCGGGCGCATAATCCCAATGTGGTAACAGCAGTAAATGAAACGGCCGGAGTAATTCTTTCCTACGACGGGAAAGTGTGCGATGCCCGCTTTTCAAAATCCTGTGGCGGAATTGCCGAGCTTTTTGAAAATTGCTGGGAGCCGGTTCATCATCCTTACCTGACAGCTGTGGTGGATAATCCACAATTTCCGGCCGGTTTTGAACAGGACCTGACCATTGAAAAGAATGCCGAAAAATGGATCGCTGCTGAGCCCGAAGCTTTTTGCAATACGCACGATGAGGAGGTGCTGAAACAGGTGCTCAATGACTACGACTGGTCTGCCAAAGATTTTTACCGCTGGACAGTGGAATATTCACAGGCTGAGTTGAGCGATCTGATCCGGCGCCGTTCGGGAATCGATTTTGGCAATATCCTGGATTTGATCCCGGTGCAAAGGGGAACTTCCGGTCGGCTTGTTCGCCTGAAAATTGTAGGAACAAAACGTACAGTAACGGTTGGTAAGGAGCTGGAAATCCGTCGTTGGCTGAGTGAATCGCATTTGTATAGTTCGGCTTTTCTGGTAGAGAAAGTGCAGGGAGAAAACGGTCTGCCTGAAAGATTTGTATTGAAAGGAGCAGGCTGGGGGCACGGTGCTGGACTTTGCCAGATTGGCGCTGCGGTAATGGGCCACAAAGGATATAAATATGATGAAATTCTGACACATTATTTTAAAAACGCAAGCCTGGAAAAAAGATACTAAACCAATTTCAACATCAAACCATAAAAAATGACTAAAAAGCGTTCGCCCTGGTTTTGGGTTCCCACACTTTATTTTGCCGAAGGATTACCGTATGTGATGGTAATGACTCTCTCGGTGATCATGTACAAACGTCTCGGAATTTCAAATGCGCAATTTGCGCTTTACACAAGCTGGTTGTACCTGCCCTGGGTAATTAAGCCTTTGTGGAGCCCGGTTGTCGATCTTTTCAAAACCAAACGCTACTGGATCGTGATCATGCAATTGCTGATCGGTGCCGGTTTGGCGGGCGTGGCTTTTACCATTCCGGCCGATAATTTTTTCCGCTACACCATGGCTTTCTTTTGGCTGCTGGCTTTTAGCTCGGCTACCCACGACATTGCCGCCGATGGTTACTACATGCTGGAATTATCTTCGGGCGACCAAGCGTTTTTTGTGGGAATCAGAAGTACTTTTTACCGTTTTGCCATGTTAACCGGGCAGGGCCTCCTGGTAATTCTGGCGGGTACCCTGGAAACAGCCACCGGCTTGCCTCCGTTGAAAGTGGAGGTGGAGGCTCAACGAAACTCCATTGAGCAGGTCGATTTCAATCCATCCGGTTTTTCGGCTTTAAATGAAACGGGTGAAACCTATTTTGTTTCTCCCGAATCATTGACAATTCCTATCAGAAAAATTGCGACTGCCGATGCCGACTCGGTGTTTAAGTTGGTTGAAGAGTGGAACATCGGACAGGGATTTTATTCGAAAGAAGAGAAAATTTCAAAGGATAAGAAACCGGGACTTTGGAAAAAATACGTGGTAATTCCTTTGGAGACATCGTTGAAAAGGCTCTTTAATTCCGAAGAGAAAAAAGTAAGTGCCGAAGCCGGGAATTATGCGATACTGCCGATTCAGTTGTCCCAAAAACCGGATGCCGGAGACCGGCTGGTTTTGAATCTTGGTTTTGACAAAGGCGACAACAGCATTCGGCTGATTCACGAATACCGCTATGAGTTTAACGAAAGTAACTGGAATAAACCGGCTTTTGCGGTGGTTCAGCTCGATTCGAAATTGAGCAAACCCACGCAGGCCAGTTTTGTTGGCCGTTCGGGGAATATTCGTTTTGCGTGGCTGGTGGTTTTTGTTGTAATTGCTGCTCTTTTTGTGGTGTTTCATCTGTACCACCGTTTTATACTGCCCAGGCCAGCCAGCGATGTGGCAGCAAAATCAAACGGAAAGGGAGTCTGGGGCGAGTTTCTGGAGACTTTCGCCAGTTTCTTCCGGATGAAACAGCTTGGTGCTGCCTTGTTGTTTATGCTGCTTTACCGTTTGGCTGAATCGCAACTCGTAAAAATGGCTTCACCGTTTTTGCTGGACGCAAAAGAAGCAGGCGGTTTGGGACTTACCACAGGCGACCTGGGTCTTGTTTACGGCACGGCGGGAATGATTGCGCTTACCGTCGGGGGAATTCTCGGTGGGGTGGTGGCTTCCAGAAACGGCCTGAAATACTGGATTTGGTGGATGGCGCTGGCCATTAACCTGCCCAACCTGGGCTATCTTTTGTTATCGGCATTTACACCCGATTCGCTGTGGTATGTAATGGCAGCGGTAGTGGTCGAACAGTTTGGCTATGGTTTTGGGTTTACGGCCTACATGTTGTACCTGATTTACATTGCGCAGGGAAAATATCAGACTGCTCACTATGCCATTGCCACCGGATTTATGGCACTCGGAATGATGATTCCCGGGATGATGAGTGGCTGGTTGCAGGAGATTTTGGGGTATCAGCACTTTTTTATCTGGGTGATGATTTGCACACTGCCCATTTTTGCCGTGATCCCTTTCCTGAAAATTGACCGTAGTTTTGGGATCAGGGAGAACAAATAAACTGCTTCTCCGTGCCGGTGACAGGTAGATTTTGCCTAAAATATTTTACATTTAGCTTTTCATAAAATCAGTAAAACATGGAAGAATTAACCGTTGGAACAAGGGTGGAACACCCAAGATATGGCGAAGGAATTGTTAGCAAGGACAATATTACCGCTTACGAGATTTTTTTTGAGCGGGGCGGTAAAATTGAGATCACCAAACGAAATACCGATCTGAAGGTGCTAAACCTGAATCAAACAGGAGCCAAGTCGGGTTTGTCAATCAGGGATTTTGAAAAGGTGATGACTTATGTGTTGGATCAATACGGGGCATTGAGTGAAATTGTACCGCTGGGCGAAAAATGGCAGGGAGGAACTTTGCTAATGCAACCGGCAAATCCTGCACTTCAGCCAAAAGAAATCCCGATCGAAACTTTTTTTCACAAAATTGTGATGCTGCGCGACCGTTTGAGGGTGCTCGAACAAAACATCAACAGCAGCAATGTGCTTTCCGACGAGGAAAAAGTGAACCTCCAGCAATACATTACGCGTGTGTATGGCTCGCTGACGACTTTTAACGTTCTTTTTTCGGAAAAAGACCATTATTTTGTAGGAGTTAAATCGAAATAACAAAAGGCGGGAGGTGAAGAACCACCCGCTTTTTGCTTAAAACATAAACCAATGAGACCTATTTTATTATTTGTAATGACCATGTTAATTTGTGTGAGTGTTGATGCCCAAAACGAAGTATTGAAAGTTTGGCCCAACGGTGCGCCCAACGATAACGGGATGAGAGAGCCGGAAGAAAAATACGACGGAGTTCGGGTAAGGAATGTTTCTGAAGCCGAGATGTATGTTTTTCTCCCGGAAAAGGAAATCAATACCGGAGCAGCAGTTTTGATTTGCCCGGGTGGTGGATATAGCATTGAAGCGATGGACCACGAAGGGTACGATATGGCCCGTTTTTTCCAGGAAAAGGGGATTGCAGGAATTGTACTGAAATACCGTCTTCCGTATGGGCACGATGAGGTGCCGTCGAGCGATGCACGCCGTGCTATGCGTATTATCCGCGCCAATGCCGGGAAATGGGGGATCAATCCCGAAAAAGTGGGAATTGCCGGTTCGTCGGCGGGTGGTCACCTGGCTTCCACTGCCGGAACTGTTTTTGACGAAGGAAATGCTCAAAGCAATGACTCGGTAGAGAAAATGAGTTGCCGTCCCGATTTTATGCTGCTTTTATACCCGGTTATTACCATGGACGAAGAATTTACGCACATGGGATCAAGGAGAAACCTGATAGGTAGCGAGCATAATTTGAAGTTGGTTCGAAAATATTCCAATGAGTTGAATGTGAATGCACAAACGCCGCCCACATTTTTGATTTTGGCTGACGATGACAAATCAGTACTACCCCGAAATTCCATTGAGTTTTATTCGGCGCTAAAACGTTATAATGTTCCGGCCGAGATGCACATTTTTCAAAAAGGTGGTCACGGATTTGGAATACGGCAGGAAGGATTGCCGGCCAATAACTGGCCCGATTTATTTGTTGACTGGTTAAAAGCAAGAGATGTAATTGAATGATGATTGAAGATTTCAGAAGTTTATCTAATTAAGGGAAAATCTGTCGTCTGCATTCGTTAATCAACATTCTAAAATCAAATAAAAATGAGCACACATCCTCTAAAGGTTTTAAAATATTGTCCCAAATGCGGTTCTGAAAAGTTTGCGCCGTCGGGCGAACGATCGCTAAAATGCGGGAGCTGCGGTTTTCATTATTTTGTAAACTCAGCCGCTGCTGTGGCCGCACTGATTACCGACGACGAAGGGAAATTAATGCTGGTAACACGGGGCGTAGAGCCCGATTATGGCAAACTGGACCTGCCCGGTGGTTTTGTCGATCCGATGGAAACAGCCGAAGAAGCCGTAACAAGAGAGTTATCGGAAGAACTGGGATTGAAGGTTACAAGCCTGGAGTATTTGTTTTCGGCTCCGAATGAATACATCTTTTCCGAATTCAAGGTTTTTACGCTGGATCTTGCCTTTAAAGTGCGCGTAGAGTCGGTGGAAAATCTAAAGGCGATGGATGATATTCTGGCTTACCGTTTTTATGCTGAAGATGAGTTTGATTACAACGATATCCCGGCCCCGTCGATAAATGGCTTTGTCAGAAGGTATTTCGAAAAACAGAAAACAGAAAAAGGAAAAAGTTGATCAATAGAAAGCAGAAATAAATAAAACATGAAAGATACAATTCAGCAAAGACTAACAGCCCTCCGCACAGAAATGAGTAAAATAGGCGTTGCTGCCTGGTACATTTCGGGCACTGATCCTCACTCAAGCGAATACCTGCCCAAGCGGTGGGAAACCCGCGAATTTATTTCTGGCTTTACCGGTTCGTACGGTGTGGTGGCGGTTACGCAGAACAAAGCCACGTTGTGGACCGATTCACGGTATTTCCTGCAGGCAGCGGATGAATTGGAGGGAACGGGTATTGAAATGATGAAATTGCGCGTTCCGGCCGCTGTTCCTCCACCTGTGTGGCTGGCACAAAACCTGTCGGCTGGCAGCAAACTGGGAATTGACACGCAAACCGTAAGTGTCGCGGAGTTTCGGAATCTTCAAAAAACACTGGTTAAGCCAGGCATTGAACTGGTAGAAACACCCGATTTGCTGGAAGCAGTTTGGAATGACCGGCCTGCTATCCCTGGCGATAAAGCTTTTGAGTTGGAGCTTCAGTATGCAGGATTGCCGAGAGCCGAAAAGCAACAGGCTGTTGCGGGTGAACTGGCAAAAAAAGGAGCCGATTTTCAGGTTGTGTCAATGCTCGACGAACTGGCGTGGCTTTATAATCTGCGGGGTTCTGATGTTTCTTACAATCCGGTATTTACTGGTTTTGCGGTGGTTGGAGCCACCGAAAGCATCCTTTTTGTGGATGCCCAAAAGATCGATTCAGTGCTAAAATTAAAGCTCGAAGCCGATGGCGTTCAGGTAAAAGCTTATACCGACTTTTATGGTTTTCTTTCAGAAATAAATGGGAAAAAGATATTTGTAGATCCGGGAACGCTGAATTATGCTGCGTATAGCTCCATGGTCGAAAAGAATGAAGTGCTGGAAGGAACGTCGGTTGTGGCAGTGTTAAAAGCACAGAAAAATGCCACCGAAATTGAGGGTTTCCGAAAAGCGATGGTAAAAGACGGTGTTGCCCTGGTAGAATTTCTGCACTGGCTGAAAGAAACAGTGGGAGCGAAGCCTGTTAGTGACTACGATGCGGGGGTGAAACTTGCCGAATTTCGTTCGAAGCAAGAAGGTTTTAAGGGGGAAAGTTTTCCTCCGATTGTGGGATACAAAGGGCGGGGTGCAATCGTTCATCTACACATTGGCCCCAACGATGGCTTGCCGTTGGAAACCGACGGAGCTTTGCTTTTCGATTCGGGCGGGCAATATGTCGACGGGACCACAGATGTTACGCGAACCGTGGCACTCGGGCCGGTTTCTGATCAGTTTAAAACCGACTATACCCTGGTGTTAAATGGAATGATCGGTCTTACGCTGGCTAAGTTTCCGTATGGAACAAAAGGCTGTCATATCGATATTCTGGCTCGGCAGGCACTTTGGGAAAACGGGATGAATTACGGACACGGTACCGGTCATGGAGTAGGGCATTTTCTGAATGTGCACGAAGGTCCGATGTCCATTCGCCAGGAGTACAATGAAAATTCGATTCTTCCGGGCAATGTATTGTCGAACGAACCCGCATTTTACCGCGAAGGCCAGTATGGAATCCGTACCGAAAACATGATCGTATGTGTGGAACGCGAAGAAACCGAATACGGCCGTTTTCTTGGTTTTGATACGCTGACACTTTGCCCGATCGATACTTCGCTGATTCAGCCGGCTTTATTGAACGAGCGGGAGAAAAACTGGCTGAATGAATACCATGCCAATGTTAAACGCAAGCTTAAACCATTATTAAACGAAAGTCTGCATGCCTTTCTCGATGAGTTAACTGATGTAATTTAAGACTGGCTTATCGGCAAGGTGAAAAAGAATTTACTCCCGGAGTTCTGTTCGCTTTCCACGCGAATGGAACCTCCGTTTTTTTCCACAAATTCTTTGCAAAGAATCAATCCCAAACCGGTACCTTCTTCATTATCTGTTCCCGGACGTTTAACTTTCTCGGTAATTTTGAAAAGTTTGTCCCGGGTGTCTGTATCCATTCCAACGCCGTTATCTTCAACACTAAACTGATAATGTCCGTCAACAGCAGTAGCATTTACCTCAATTCGGCCTCCGTGGTTGGAAAATTTGATCGAGTTGGAAATAAGGTTTCTGAAAACGGTTGAAACCATGTTTGGATCGCCCAGGCAAATGGTAGATTCAGGAACAAAATTTTTCACAAGGATACATTTGTTGCCCGCTTGCTTTTTTAACACTCCGATTGTTTCTGTCACCACTTCCCTTGCATCCAAATTTATAGACTGAACGGAAAGTTGTCCGGTTTGGGATCTCGACCAATCCAACAGGTTTTGTAGCAGGTTAAAAGTGAGTTTTGATGAAGTTTGCAGGTCTTTTACAAGCTCAAGTTTGGTCGCTTCGTCAATATCCTGCCAATTATCGATCAGGAAATCAGTAAGGCCAAACAAGGCGTTGAACGGATTGCGGAGATCGTGTGCAATGATCGAAAAAAACTTGTCTTTTGACGCATTGGCAATTCTAAGCTCGGCAGTGCGTTCCTTTACTTTTTCTTCCAGAGAGGCATTTAGCAGAAGCAGCTCTTCGTTTTGTTTCCGGATTTTTATTTCCTGTAAAAAGCTTTTAATCGCTTCTCTTACAGTAAGAACAAGGTCGTCTTTGTCCCAGGGTTTGGCAATGTAACGGTACAACTTTGCATGGTTAATGGCATTGCTTATCCCTTCAATATCAGCATGGCCGGTAAGAAGGATTTTTAAAGATCCCGGTGAAAGGTTGTGAATTTCCTTCAGTACTTCGTCGCCTTTCATTCCGGGCATAATGTAATCCGAAATTACCACCGGAACATGTACACCCTCTTCTTTCAATTCCTTGAAAAATTCGATGGCATCAACTCCGCTGTCCGAAGTTTCAATTTCATATTCGTCACCAAAAATGTTAACGAGCTGTTCCTCCAGCGCCTGCAATATAATCTCTTCGTCGTCGATACATAAAATAACTTGTTTACCCATCTTTATCCCTATTTTTTATCTATGTTTGAAATCCCCGTTTTAATAATCTTTTCCAATTGTTCGCTTGTCCAGGGTTTGTGAATGCATGCAAACAGGTTTGCGTTTTGACGTGCGTTCTCAATGGCCGATTCATCAGCCTGTCCTGTGAGCATAACTTTTACAATGCCCGGGAACTTGTTATGAACTTCAATTAAAAATTCGTCGCCTTTTTTACCGGGCATCAGCCAGTCTGAAACAATCACCAGTACCTGTACTCCTTCTTCAGTCAACTCTTCCAGCACTTCCATCCCTTCTTCTGCATTTTCGGCATATTCGTACATGAATTGATTGCCAAAGAGGTTTTCAATCTGTTCTCCCAGACTGTCCAGGATGATGCTTTCATCGTCGACACACACTATTGCTTTTCTCATAATGCTTGTTTTTCTAGTTTACAGGAAGCAATACATGGAAGGTTGTTCCAACTCCGGTTTCACTTTCCAGTTCCAGTTTTGCCTGGTGCTTATCCAGGATTCGTTTTACAATGTCGAGTCCGATACCGGTACCTTCCCCCGACTTTTTAGTGGTAAAGAAAGGCAGAAAGATCTTCTCTTTCAATTCTTCCGGAATCCCGTGCCCGGAATCCTTAATGCTGACCCTGATGTGTGTGTGCTGATTTTTTATGCTGATTTTTAATGTTCCGGCGTAGTTCATTGCATGAAGGGCATTTGAAACCAGGTTGGTCCAAACCTGGATCAGCTCGTCCGGATAACAGGCAATCATTGGAACCGCTTCGTAATCTTTTATCACTTCAATGGACTGTTTTAACTGGTTGTGGTGGAGGATCAAAACGGTTTCAATATTCTCAATCAGATCAGCCTGATCTTTTTCCTCGTTTTGCTCGCGGTGTGCAAATTTCTTGAGGGCAAACACCATTTTAGAAGCTTTGTTAATGGCCAGTTTTATATTTTCAGTGTTCTTTCGTACCGAATAAATATCCTTTATCGACTTCAAAATAAACTCAGGATTGTCTACATCCAGCATTGAAATCACCTGGTCTGCCTTGTCGTACAGGTTGAGGTACATAATCAGATCCGCCAAAGAATGAACAGACGTGCATCCGGCATCTTCTAATTTTTGTTGCACATCTTTTTTGTACTGGCGTTTCTCTTTTGAGGTGAGCGCCGGTTTTGTTTTCTCCAGCATATCTATGATTCGGAGAAAAATAGTCAATTCCTTTTGGGTGAGTTTTGTAAACAGGTCAAAAAGGTTGCTCATGGAAGAATCGAGAGCGGCTGAAATATTGCTTATCGAAGCGTTAATTGCTCCAACCGGCGTATTGATTTCATGCGCAATTCCGGCAACCAGATTTCCCAGTGCACGCATTTTTTCCGATTGAACCAGTTCTGATTGGGTATCTTTTAGGTTCTGAAGCGTTTCTTTTAATTCATCAGTACGTGAGGTTAGTTCGGTATTTAGTTTTTTTAGTTCAATTTCGTTTTTTTTGATTTGGGAGATATCGACCTGGATGCCTAAAACTCCGGTACTGCCATCATTAAGTTTGAACGGCTTCATCCGGGTGCTTACTATTAGGCCGTCTTTTTTATTAAAGTCTCCTTCTTCGTATGAATGAGGATGACCACTATTTAAAATTTCATTTATTCGACTTAATTTTTCAGCGGCTTTTTCAGGAGAATAAAGGTCGGCATCCGATTTTCCAATTATTTGAGAGGTTGTGAGACCATAACCGGCAGCCGTGTTATTGTTCGCAAGAAGAAACTTTCCATTACGGTCTTTTAAGAAGATTTTTTCAGGGATTTCATTGATTATATTAATCAGCAACTGAGAACGATCTTCCAGCTCTTTTTTCAAATTGTCGATATTCTCATTTTTAACAATGAGTTCTTCCAGTTGTTTTCTCAACTTTTCATCCTGCCTTTTTAATTCCTCATTTTGCTGTTGTACGATCTGTTCATATTTGATGCGTTCTGTAATGTCGTGTGCTACTCCTTCCACCGAAATAACATTTCCCCTGTTGTCGTATAACGGAGACTCTGTAATTTCAATTACCTTGATTTCTCGCGACTTTGTATAAAGCTCAAATTCAAAAGTATGCTGTTTTTCTCCCGTGGCACTTTTCTTCAGCGTTTCAATGGTTTTTTTGTTGGCTTCGCTTTCGGTCATATGTTTTACCAAGCCCTGTTTGGCTTGCTCTACCGTATAGCCCAGTACTTTCTCCACCGATGGGCTCATGTAAAGGTATTGCCCGTTAAGGTTGTGTGAATAGAAAAAATACTCATTCTCCAGGCTCTCAATTAAGCGCTTGTATTTGGTGAAATCTTCCATCTTTTTTAGGTAGAATAAAAGTTCTTGGTTTCAATAATAAACGCCGAATGTAAAAAATTTTTTGTTAACCTGATGGTTTAACTTACAATTAGTTATCCAACTTCAGCGCTTGTTTTTAACCGAACCCGACTAAACAATAAGAAGGAATTAACGAGGTAGCTTAAAATGATAACGATGTTTCCTGTTAGCTGATAACCACTCAGGAAAATGATCTTTCCGGCAAGGGCGATAACACCCCCTAAAATCATGGAAAGAATAACATTGTTTTTGTTTACCTTGAGCCGAAGAAGCCCCGCCAAAGTAGGTACAACAAAAGCTCCAGAAAAGAAGGTGAGGGCCATAAGTAAGGCTTGAATGATGGAGGTTACAAACAAGGCAATGAGCAGACTGACGATTCCAAGTCCGACAATTAGGATACGCGTTAGCAGAAGAGAACTTTTTTGATTCAGGTTTCCGGTAACCAATTCGCTCAGAATAATCGAAGAGGTAAGCAAGGTTGTATCGGCCGACGACATAACCGCGGATAACAGGGCTGCCAGAAACAGTCCGTACGCCCAGGTAGGAAGCAAATGTTGTGCAAAGGAGACAATCGCTTCGCCTGAACCTTTCGAATAAATGCCCAGCCAGGTAAGAGCAAAAGAAACAGGTATTAAAATAAAAGCCACGATCATAACACTGCGGGCGGCTGTTTTTTCGTTTCGCGCACAAAATACGCGCGAGTAAATATCGGGCCCTACCACAAAAGTAACCGAGTAGGTAAGCAGCAGAATCAGGAGGTCGATCAGGTCAAAAGATTCATTAAACAAGGTCGATGGAGTCAGGGCTTCAAGTTGCATGCTTTCGGGGGCTGGTAAGGTAAAAATCAACAGAGCAATTATTCCCGCAAGTATCAGGATTGATTGCAGGGTATCCGTTTTTAAAATGCTCATTTGACCACCCAGCAAAGTGTAAACAATGAACACAATGCCCGATAAAACAGCGGCTTGCGGGTAATCAATCGAATTCAGCCCGGTAAGAATTTTGGCGGCTGCAATAATCTGTGCAGCAACAATTCCCAGCCACGCGATCGGAATAATCAGCGAGGCAATGGTTTCTGCTTTTCTCCCGTAAAAGGTACCGAGTAACTCGGGCAAGGTAAAATTCCCGAAGCGTTTAACGTATTTCGAAAGCGGTACGAGCACAAAGAGTCCAATGGCCGCGCTAAACAAAAACCACAGTGCTGCCCACCCGGTTTTCTGGCTTAATTCGATGGTGCCAAGCACGGCCGAACCACCCAGAATGGTTGCCAGCAAACTACCTGAAACAGGCAGCAGACCTGCCTTTTTTCCGGCCACATAGTAGTCTTCGGGCTTTTTTATCTTGAAGGCCGAGTAAACGCCAATTCCAACGATAAAAACAAAATACGCGATGATGATTCCTTCTACTAACATAATGTGATGACTGCAAATATCGAAAATCTGAAACAAATTGACTTACAATGCTTCGATAAAACTTTAGTTTGGGTATGCGTGGGGTTGAAGAGTGTCCCATAAAGAAATTCACCCGGTGACGATAAGTCATCGGGTGAATCTTTAAGTATAAACGTTAACCGGAAGCGGTTATGCTTTCAATTTTTTGTATTTAAAACGTTTCGGAGCTTCGGCGCCCAGGCGTTTTTTGCGGTTTTCTTCGTATTCAGAGAACGAACCTTCAAAAAAGTGAACGTGTCCTTCGCCCTCGAAAGCCAGAATATGTGTTGCGATACGGTCGAGGAACCAGCGGTCGTGCGAAATAACAACGGCACAGCCAGCAAAGCTTTCCAGACCTTCTTCCAGCGCACGAAGGGTATTTACGTCAATATCGTTAGTAGGCTCATCGAGCAGCAACAGGTTTCCTTCCGATTTTAGTGCCAGTGCCAGGTGCAGACGGTTGCGTTCTCCACCCGAAAGTATACCGCATTTTTTCTCCTGGTCAGACCCCGAGAAATTAAAGCGGGAAACATAGGCACGTGCATTGGCTTGCTTGTTTCCAAGCATAATGGTTTCGGTTCCCCCGGAAATCACTTCGTACACTGATTTGTTCGGATCGATGGCTTTGTGAGTCTGGTCGACATAACTTACTTTCACGGTTTCGCCAATTGCAATGCTACCGGTATCGGCATCTAACTGTTTCATGATGAGTTTGAAGAGTGTGGTTTTTCCCGCACCGTTCGGGCCAATCACTCCGATAATCCCGGCCGGAGGCAGTTTGAAACTCAGGTCTTCGAACAGGATGCGATCGCCAAAGCCTTTTTTAACGCCTTCCATTTCCACGACTTTGTCACCGAGGCGCGGACCGTTCGGAATATAAATCTCCAGTCGTTCCTCTTTCTGGCGGCTGTCTTCGTTCAGCATTTTATCGTAGGCGCTCAAACGGGCTTTGCTTTTCGCGTGACGCGCTTTGGGCGCCATCCGAACCCATTCAAGCTCTCTTTCCAACGTTTTCTTGCGTTTCTGGCTTCCTTTTTCTTCCTGTTCCAAACGGGCCGCTTTTTGTTCCAGCCACGAGCTGTAGTTGCCTTTCCACGGAATGCCCATGCCTCGGTCCAGTTCCAATATCCAGCCAGCTACATTATCGAGGAAGTAGCGGTCGTGCGTGATACAGATTACGGTTCCCTTGTATTGATCAAGGTGTGCTTCCAGCCACTGGATACTTTCCGCATCGAGGTGGTTGGTAGGCTCGTCGAGCAGCAGCACATCGGGTTCCTGAAGTAACAGGCGGCACAAAGCAACGCGGCGGCGTTCACCCCCCGAAAGTTCGCTGATGGGCTGATCATCCGGCGGACATTGTAGCGCGTCCATCGCACGTTCCAGTTTGCTGTCGAGGTTCCAGGTATCCAGAGCATCCATTTTTTCCTGAAGCTGTGCCTGTTCGCTCATCAACTCATCCATTTTATCCGGATTTTCATATACCTCGGGCAGACCAAACAGTTGGTTGATTTCTTCATAGCGGTTCAGCACATCCACTGTTTCCTGCATGCCTTCTTTCACCACTTCAATCACGGTTTTGTTTTCATCGAGCTTTGGCTCCTGATCAAGCAAGCCCACTGAATAGCCCGGTGCAAAAACCAACTCGCCGTTAAACGACTTGTCCTGGCCGGCAATGATCTTCAGCAACGTTGATTTTCCTGATCCGTTTAACCCGATGATACCGATCTTGGCACCCAGGAAAAACGAAAGTGAAATGTCTTTAATCACTGTTTTATTTGGTGGGTAAACCTTACTCACCTTATACATCGAAAAAATTATCTTCTTGTCGTCGCTCATTTTGCAAAATTTAATTCCGCGGCTAAAATACAACAGAAAGCGGTATTAAAGAATGGAAACGCCGGAAATAGTTGAAGGGTGAATCGATGGTGAGTTTTAGGGTTCAAAGTTCAGAGTTCAGTCACAGTTCTTAGGGACTGATGGATTGAAGGATTGATGAGATTGAAGGACTGGAAAAGCAGAATTTCCAATATTCAATGTTTATTTGCCAATGGCTCGAGACTCGCAGCTGGCGGCTCGTAGCTTATTCTTGCATTCAAGCATTCAATCCTTCAAAATAAAACAGCAACATACACTTTCTTCTGAAAAAATGCAGAACAGTTTGCTAAGGCACGTCAGCAGTTCTTTTGCGCATCAAAATAGTTGTTGCGGATCGACTCTGGTTCGCACTCTCCGCCGGCAATTTTCAGGATGGTCTCCCATTGGTCATTGCTAAGCAGTGGCCTCAGGACTTGTTCCTGCCGTTGAATTTTAAGAAAAGCTTTTTTCAGCGTATTGTCCCATTGTCTGTGGTATTTCAGCAGGTCGTCGGGATAAACGGTTTTCCGTCGTGTACCTTCGTCGCTTGGACGAAATGGTTCGATGATGTTCAGAAAACCGTAATCATTGGTGAGTTGTTCACCCGGTTTAATATCCGAAACAGCTATTTCAAAACCATAGGCAGTAGCCATGCTGTTGGGGCGGAAACTGTGGTTGGTATAGCGCGCAATGTCCCAGCAAAGCACATAATTTCCCTTGTTGTTGCGGTAGGTATAGGTTTCAACCAAGGGGCGGCAAATGGGGGCCAGGTTTTCAATATCGGCAGGACTTAATTCCCTGTCGAGCGGGTCTTTCACCCATGTAATGGTTCCGGCTGGTATTAATTGAGTGGCAAAAACTCCGTAGCCGATTTCGGCACTGATAAATTTTAATTCGGTATGTGGATGTATCATTTTGGCTTTTAGATTGAAATGATTGAATGGATGGATGAGATTGAATTAATCTGCAACTTGCTTTTCGTTCCGGTATTTAAGAACAAAAATGATCATTAATAAAGTAGCCAGCAGCGCCATTGCCGATCCAAAGTAGAAGGGCGCGTTGGCATTAATTCTATCGTACATAATGCCGGCTATTAAACTCGCAGGGAGTAAAGTAATCCCCAGTACTGCATGATATAATCCATAACCTGTTCCTTTCAAATCGTTACTCACAATGTCCGATACCAGTGCTTTCTGGGCAGTGTCGGTCAGGGCACTGTAAAGGCCGTACAAAATGAATAAAAAAATGAATACGTTGATGCTGTTGAAGCGGCCAAACAGAAAATAAACTATGGCGTATATCAGAAAGCCCGGAATGATTAATCGTTCGCGTCCGATTTTGTCTGAAATTTTGCCGACCGGAACTGCCAGAAACACGGAAACCGTATTAAAAACCATATAGACAAACGGCACATACGACGGATCAATACCCGTTTCGGCAGTTTTCACCAAAAGCAATGCATCTGCGGAGTTTCCCAAAGTAAAAACAAAAATGATGAGCAGGAAAAAGTAGAATTTTTTGGGAAGCAGGTTTAGGTGAAATTTCTTTCTGACCGCAGTAGGGCGTGCCCTGGCATCTTTGATAAAAACAATAATTGCCAGAACTCCCAAAACCGCAGGGATGGTGGCCAGCAGGAAAATGTATTTGTAATTAAGTGGAAAAACCGACAAAAGAATAAACGCACCGAGCGGCCCGATAATGGCTCCGCTGTTGTCCATGGCTTTGTGGAAGCCAAAGTTCTTTCCTGCCTGGTTTTTGGGCGCCGAACCACTGATCAGGCTGTCGCGCGGTGCCGTACGAAGCCCTTTCCCGATGCGTTCGAAAAAACGAAGTAACAGCACTTGCAGTGGTGTTGTAACTGCGGCATAAACCGGAGTGACGAGCGCCGTTATTCCGTAACCAAAAATCATAAAAGGCTTGTTTTTCCCAATTCTGTCGCTCCAGTAACCCGAAAATGCTTTGAACAGCGAAGCCGTACTTTCGGCGATCCCCTCGATGAGCGAGATGGAGGTTTTGGAGGCCCCGATCGAAAGCAGAAACAGTGGCATTACACTGTAAACCATTTTTGAGGAAGTATCGGTGAGAAAGCTCGTTAGTCCGATGTAGAAAACATTTTTATCCAGTCCGAATATTTTCTTTTTGCTCATTCAACCAGAGATTTCAGATTTTGTGAGAAAACGGATTCATACTTATCCCAATGAAATTTTAAAGATAAACAGTTCCGGGGTGTTTTTGATCAGTAGAAAATTAATTTGTTGAATGATAACCGGAAAGCAGCGTTGGCGTAAAGTTCTATCCGACTACTATTTGATAGTCAAGTTTGGGCTCTGTGCAGATTTTATATTGGCTAAGTACAGTAATTGACTGGTTTACATTTTCGGGAATGTTGTCGATGATAAGCGGAGTGGTTAAGCCACTTTCATTTAAGTTGATTCTTTCGTTGCAGAACACTTTAATTTCAGTAAGAAGAACCAGTTGACTGTAATCTTTCAAGACATGTTTTTCCAGCGTAAGACTGTTTTCCGGAAAGATGATTTCTCCGGGTGCTGTTTCTTTCGATTGCAGAACAAGGTGCAAGGCTTCTTTACTGACTTCAAAAACGGTATCAACTTTTTTGTACTGTTCGAGGAAGGGGAACTCCAATAAATCGCCGTCTTTTTGGAGACCGATCGATAATTCAATTTTTTCGGGAATAAAGACCGTATCCGGCTTAGCCTGTTTCATCAGGTGAATAAAAATGGGTACCTGTTGTTCTTTTGCCAGCGCATTTTGCATGGTTTCGCTTACAATTATGTCCGGAGTATCGCTTGACAGCTGGTATTGAGTGGCATCGGCACAGATAACTTCCAGCTTGTACTCCTGAAGTTCAAGGCGCGCAATCAATCGGTTCAGAATTTCCAGGCTAAAAGGGTTGATATCCAGTAAGGTGTATTTTACCCTTTCTTTGGGATGCCGAAGAATAAGCGGAAGAATGAGAGTGGCAAAGGGCCCCGAACCGGCGTAAAGCACGTGGATGGAATCATTGTGTTGCCGCTTTTCCCGAATGGCCTGATCGATGCCGCGGATAAATTGCCGGGTTCGGATAAAATCATCGATGCAAAGCGCCGCCCAAAAAGTTCCCAAAGCTTTTCCGCTGGAAAGCTGAATATCGCTTCGTCCGGTTTCATTGTCCAGTTCGCAACTGCACAGTTGGTACAGAAAGGTTTTGTATTCTTCTGCGGCTTTTCGCAGTTTTTGGTAGTCAATGTTATCTGTCAGAAATTCTTCCGTAATCCGGATGAGGTCTTTTTGTTCCTGCATATCAGTTTCGGAGACTTTTTATGTTCCGTTGTTGTTTTCAAACAAAGCAAACTTGGCTTGGTTTTACACTTCCATGTAATAAATCGATTTGTAGTCAAGTTTTCGGGTGCCAACTTTCTCGTAAAACTCAATGGCGCTTGTATTCCGGTTGTTGACGTACCAATCAACAGTTTTGGCTCCTTCTTTTTGGGCAAAAGCTTTGATGTACATGAGCAGTTTTAACCCGACTCCAAGTTTTCGGTATTCGGGAAAAACAAACAGGTCTTCGATGTGGTAATTGGTGCTGGCTCTAAACGTAGAGAAAGTTTTAAAAATAAGGGTGAACCCGCATATTTTCTTTTCGTCGGTTTCGGCCACAAAAACTTTTACATGGCTGCCGGGTTCAAACACCGATTCGCGGATGTCCTGTTCGGTAGCTGTTACCATTTCCAGTTGGTTCACATGTACTGCCAGTCCGCGGATGCATTCCATAATTATCGCGCTGTCATCTATTCTTGCCTCTCTTATGGTAATCTCCATTTTTCTGTTTTTAGTCGTTTTTGATGCTGATTGGGTGGTTTAGGACTTCCTGTATTCCGAATCGTTGAGCGGAATAAAGAATTCCACTTTCCCGCATTTGGGGCACATGTACAAGTCGAAGCGTTCAGAGTTTACAAAAAGTTCGAACAGGTTTCCCCAGGCACCCAATCTGGCTCCTTCGTGAAAATCGTAGCGTCCCGAAAAAATCAGCGGAATATCGCATCTCAGGCAATTAACTTCCCTGTTTCCTTCCTGGATGGTGTAATCTTTTATTTCAATTACTTTTTGTTCGGAAAAACTGTAATTGCAGTTCCAGCACAATTCGAAAACTTCTTCCACATCGGCTGAGCAGTTGGGACATTTTTTCATCTTAATAATCTATTTTTTTATTCAAAATAACACACCAAAGGCATATGATCACTTATTGCTAGCCACTTGTCAACTTGTCCAACTTCAAGACATTTAAGCCTTTTACAGAACTCTTGAGAACCAAAAATATAATCAATGTGATAAGTTTTTTCGAGTTTGCGTTGAAAATACAATGTATGACTGGTTTCTTCACCTTGTTGCTCATCCATAAATTTGTGGTAAAGGCTTTCAATTCCAATTCCATCTAATTCTTCTACAACATCAGAATGGTTCCACCATCTGTCCCATTGATCCCAGATTTTGTTACTGTTAAAATCCCCTGCGATTATGGTATGATTCAAGTTGTTTTTATTGATTTGGAGGTATTTCCATAATTGTCCAATGTATCCGAAATTCGGTGAATTGTTTTGATGAGTCCAAACGGCTAGAAGATCAAACTCATTATTTACAGTACAAGGCAAAAAATGCTTGACATAATGGTCTCTATACTTATTGGACCAATCCAACTTTTTTAAATCAATATCAGGTCTGGCAAAGATGGCAAGTCCTCTGTTTTTAGAGTCACCAATCCAATGGTAATTGCAAGCCCATTCCTTGTATTTTTTATGCTGAGACTCTATTGGATTTTCACATTCCTGAATTATGTAAATGTCAGCATTATAGTCAATAATATTTTCAAATTTATTTCTAAATGCTCCATTGCAATTCCAAGTTACGATTTTCACCCTTATTGTTTTAGCGCTTCTTAAAAATAGCAATCTTTTGTAAAGAAAGAGAAGGCTGGGCGAAATATAAAATTTAATTCAGCTGCAGCGATTGCTGGATTTCAAAGTCAATTTCGTTCAATTTAAAGGGTTTGCTGAAATATTTTCGGATGAGGCCTTGTTGCTGTGCTTCCTGAATTTCAGCGTTAAAGTCGAAACCGGTAACAATAAAGTAAGAACTTTGGGGGGAGATATCAGTGGCCTGCCTGATAAATTCGATGCCACTCATGTAGGGCATTTTCATATCGCTCAGAACTACCCTGATGTCGTGGTTGTTTTTTAATATTTCCAAACCACTGGGGCCATCGGGAGCAGTTAAAACTTCGTATTGCTTTGAGAAATTGACCTTTAACAACATAAGGTTTAGCGGTTCGTCGTCAACGTACAAGATTTTTGGCTTACTCATAATGTGTGTTTTTTTACTGGTAATTCAACGGTTACAGTGGTGCCTTTTCCCGGAACGGAGCTAAAACGCAACTCACCGTTGTGTTCTTTGACGATGCTGTAAGTGATCGACAGCCCCAGGCCGGTACCTTTCCCGGGGTCTTTGGTGGTATAAAATGGTTGTGTAATTTTTGTCAGGTCTACTTCTTCAATGCCACAACCGGTGTCGGTGATCTCGGTAATAACGCTGGAGCCACTGTTGGTGGTGCGGATGCTTATTTCCCCTTCGCCGCCTATCGACTGGCTGGCATTCATCAGAATATTGAGGAAAATCTGGTGCATTTTACCCACATTTCCCGGGATGATAATGGCATGATCGGCGTAACTCTCTTCCACCTTCACCCGGTACTTTAATTCGTTGCTTAATATCATCAGGCAATTCCCGATAATCTCGTGCAGATCGCAATTCTCGTCGTACGTGGTGTTGGTACGGCTCATCTGGTTGAGGCCCGAAACAATGGCGTTAATCCGCTCAATACCGGTGCGAATGCCTTTCAGAAAAAGGTCGGTATTTTCATGCTGAAGTTTGTTCTCCTCGAAGTAATGCTCCAGGCCGGTAAGTCCTCCCAGCATGTAATTCAGCGGGTTGTTTATTTCGTGTGCAATTCCGGCGGTGAGCACGCCAAGCGAAGCCATTTTCTCGGCCTGAAACAATTGGGCCTGCATTTTATTCAGGTTTTCCAGCACGTGTCTCAGGTCCTCGTTTTGCCGGTTAATGGTTTCGTTTTTTAGCGAAAGCTCCTCAACCACTTTATCCAGTTTGCGGGTTTTTTCCACTACCATTTCGTGCAGATTGTCACGGTGTTGCTGAACTTCTGTTTCTGTATCCCGAAGCTTCTTCAGGTGTTTTCGAAGGATCAGGAAAAAAAAGATACCGGTAACACCCACATAAAACCAACCTTTGTAGGTTTGGATTTGTGTCATTACTTCCGGATCGGAAATTACGCTGTTCAGAAAACGGTCAGAAAAAATGATCCAAAGTCCTCCGGCCAGTAAGTAAGCCGCTGTCAGACTGTGTTCAAACCTTATTTTTTTTATCATTTTGTTCGGATGTGTCTGTTTTCGCTACAAAAATACTACTAATTGTTCAAATGTGCATATCTCGTCATAGATGCAGTCGTTTGTTACTCTGTCATTAACAAATAAATAGTGGTGTTTTGTTTATCCTGAATATGAATTAATGTGCAAAAAATGATTTGAGGCAGAGTAGTGGCCTGTATTCCTTAAAAGTTGTGTGTTTCGACTTTCGGGAGGCGTCGGTCTTTGCAAAAGAATACGAGACTTTAGGCCGGGGAAATAAATGGCAGGTAAACCACAGTTGAAATTACCTTATAGCAATTTTGCGGACCAGGAGCCAGAAACTTTACTCGCCTGCCGGACTTGTGCTACATCCGGCCCGGATAAATTGTACCCTTGTTGCAGTTGTGCTACACCCGACCAGGTTTAATTATACCCTTGTTACGAAGCTGCGAAGGGGGTGTCCCTGAAATTTTTTGCCACTTGCAGAATTGCAGGGAGGCAGCCAGAACAACTATTCTTAATAACACTGCTGCAGGAGGGGTCTCACAACATTTTTTTGCCATTTGCAGAACTGCGGGAAGCAATCAATACAATTTTTTGCCCTTTACAGGTTTGCGGCAAGCCTCTAAAAAAGTTTGCCGGTCAATTACACGGCTGCAGGGAGGCTTTTAGTTAGCTGGCTAGGGCTTTGCTGTAAAGCGGGATTATTGCTGGAATCAGCGGCTGGCGGGAGCTGACGTTAATTGATTGAATCAAATCATTCCCCGAGACTTTCATTTTGCCCCTCCAAACCTCTCCGTCAGCTGACGGAAGGCTTAAGGCTTAAAGTCCCCTTTAGGGGATTTAGGGGTGAAAAACCTGGTGGTTACTTACAAATTGTAAGTTCAATCTAACACAAAAGAACTTTTTAGACAACTTGATCATTCTCTGCGAAAATCTGCGTTATCTGTGTGCCGTTCGATGTTTTTTTAGCGTGGTTGTTTAGTCCACCGTTGTTTCTTTCTGGTTTTTCGCTGGTGTTTTTTGCGATGAATTGTCGGAATTGCCCCGGGTACTGCCCACACGCGATTTATAGCGCTCAAAACGGGTGGGCTGTTTCCGTTCGGGCCAAAAGTTGTTGTCCATGTCGCAGTCGGCCGTTTCGTGGTACGGATCCAGAATGATCTGCTTTACCTCTTTGTTGAAGACGAACACCTTCGAAACCTCTTCGTTGTTGCGGCGCCATATTTCTGCCGGAATTCGCTGCACTTCCTCGGTGCCGTCGCTAAACTCAAATTTCAAAATAACCGGCATTATCAGCCCGCCAAGGTTTTTAAAATCGATCTGACAGAAATGGACATTTTCGCCCAAAATTTTCCTTTCTTCCTTTGAAAGTGTGGACAGAAAACGATCGTATTCCCTTTTTTCTTCTTCGGTAACCGAGAATTGGTCCGAAAACGAAGTAAAGTCATCGGGGCCGGAGTTTTTGACCAAGCGTATTTCTGCATCTTTTGAATCGGGGTGGTACCATCTTACAGCTTCCATCGAAATATCGCAATGGTCGGTGGTATAAAACCAGCCGCGCCAAAACCAGTCGAGGTCAACACCCGACGCATCTTCCATGGTGCGGAAAAAGTCGGCAGGAGTGGGGTGTTTAAACATCCAGCGTTGCGCATATTCTTTGAGCGCGTGATCAAAAAGTTCGGGTCCCATCACTGTTTCCCGCAAAATGTTGAGCGCCACCGCAGGTTTGTAGTAAGCGTTGCTTCCTATTTGCCACACCGACTCCGAATTGGTCATAATGGGAGAGATGTATTTCTTGTTGCCCCGCATGTACGGAACAATGCTTGACGGCCTGATCTTCCGCGACGGAAAAGTGGGATCCCAGGCCTGCTCTGTCAAAGATTCAAGAAAAGTATTCAGGCCTTCGTCCATCCAGGTCCACTGGCGTTCGTCGGAGTTAACGATCATCGGGAAAAAATTGTGCCCGATTTCGTGCACAATTACACCAATCATGTCGTACTTGGTGCGTTCGCTGTAATTGCCTTCTTTGTTGGGACGTTCCCCGTTGAAACTGATCATCGGGTATTCCATGCCAATCCGGTCGGTATGCACCGAAATCGCCACGGGGTAGGGATAGTCAAACGTGTATTTTGAATAGCTTTTAAGCGTGTGCGCAACTACCCGGGTCGAATACTGCTCCCACAGCGGGTTTCCTTCTTTGGGGTAATACGACATGGCCAGAACGGTACGTTCGCCAAACGGAACTGCCATTGCATCCCAAATAAATTTACGCGAAGACGCAAAGGCAAAATCACGTACGTTGGTGGCTTTGAAAATCCATGTTTTTTCGTCCCTCGATTTTCGCTTTTCCGCTTTCTCAGCCTCGGCTTGTGTTGCGATGATAAGAGGCTCTTTCGATTTTTTGGCTGCTTCGAAACGACTGATTTGCTCTGCTGTTAAAACTGCTTCCGGGTTTTGTAATTCGCCGGTGGCTGCCACAATGTGGTCGGAAGGTACTGTGATTTGCACCTCAAAATCTCCAAACGGAAGTGCAAACTCCCCAGCACCCAAAAACTGCTTGTGCTGCCAGCCTTCTACTTCGTTGTAAACCGCCATTCGCGGGTAAAACTGGGCAATTGCATAAATGTAATTGTCATCGTCGGCAAAATATTCATAACCCGAACGCCCTCCGTCTGTCATCCGGTTGTTGATGTTGTACCACCACTTTACCGAGAAGGTAAACGAGTTGCCGGGTTGCAGAGGCTCGGGCAGATCAATACGCATCATGGTTTTGTTAACGGTAGCCGGGAGGTCTTTCCCGGCACCGTCTTTTACATGCTCAAGTTTGAATCCGCCGTCAAAATCCTGTACCAGACTTTCAAGCTGCGAATAACTTACGCGCTTGTTCATGTCCATGGCGGTTGTTTTGTAGGTATCCGATTCTTTTGCCCGTATGTTTTGATCGAGTTGCAACCACAGGTAATTCAGCACATCGGGCGACAGGTTGTGGTAAGTAATGCTTTCTTCCCCCATTATCTTTTGGCTTTTGTCGTCGAGCCTGATGCTGATTTTGTAATCCGCCTTTTGTTGCCAGTATTCGTGTCCGGGCGCTCCCGAAGCCGTCCGGTAAACATTGGGCGTGGCAAGCTCTTGTTTTAACTGACGGAATTTATTCAGGTTGGTGTTTTCCTGGCTAAATAACGACCAGGTGGTAGCTGTTAAAAGAAATAAGAGCGCACAATTTTTTTTCATTTTGAATACAGTATGACGAAATATTTAACCAATTGGCTGCACATTTTTCAATGTAACAATCTTTTACAGCGTATTGTTATTCTTACCAGAATTTATTTTGTATCAGCAATATCAGTGCAATTCCAAATCCGGCACCCGAAACATAAAGCCTCCAAAAGTCGTGGCGGGCTTTCATCAGGTTAACCGTTAGCAAAAGAAGCAGAGCATAAACGCTGATAATTACGATTTGCCCGATTTCGAAGCCAACCGTAAATCCCAGCAAAGGCATGAACACATTGGATGCTCTTGCTATCGTATTTTCAACATAATTGGAAACCCCCAGTCCGTGTATAAGCCCGAAAAACACCGTAATGATGTAAATAACGCGGTGGTTTCCTCTTTTCAGCGGCAACACATTGGCAACGGCAGTCACTAAAATGGTGACCGGAATTAAAAAGGCTACCGTGCGCGAAGGTATGCTTACGATGTTGAGTGTGGACAGGGCCAAAGTTACCGAATGCCCAATGGTAAAAGCAGTAACCAGAATCAGCACCCTGACAAATTCTTTTGATGTGTACGCGGCGCAAAGTACCAGTACAAAAACAAAGGGGGCGTAGTTGTGGAAGTTAATGATGTGCTGGAAACCCAACCGCAGGTATGTCTCAAATGTGCTCATATTTTAATCGTTTTGCTGAATAAATTCTGAAGTGAAACGATCATTCAAATTCAGTATTTCTGTTTGTATGAACCGGAAATGTAGAATTTTGTATGTGTTGCACCTGTTGTTCTAAAAGCTGCAAATTTAGACGAATGAAAATAATTAGAAAATAGCAGATCGTGTAATTGTTCTTCAATAATAGGAAGCCGCCTGCTTTCCGAAGCTGGGGAGAGGCAACTTTTGCAGATTCCAATTCTGAGGGAAAATAAACCGCCAAAACCTCCTGTTGAACAAAAGAAATGTTTTGAGAATACCGTCTTTTTCAAAATTGCTATTTTGTATGAACGTGAGGAAGCTTATCTTTGCTTATAGAGGGTAAAAATTACACATGGATCCAATCATCCTGGTTATTGCTTTTATTATGACACTTGCATTCCTAGCTTTTGGAATCGGTAGTGTTACGCTTGAACGTTTCCGAATTATCGGAACTTTGGTGCTTGTGTTTTTGAGCATAGGATTTTTGTTTAATGCCACTGCTCTTTTGGTCATGATCCTGTTTTTCCCTAATTCCCTGCTATCAACCAACGGGCTGATTATGTTTAGCTCGTTTACGATTATGCTGGTTGATACCGTGTGGGCCTGGAGCAGATACCTGAAAAACGGTATTGATTCGCGGGTGAGCCTGGCGTTGGTACGTTATACCAAAATTGCTTTTTTTGTGTGGGTGATCAATTACCTTTGGGGAATTGTTTTATTAATTTGGATTTAAGTTATGGCAAACGATTGGAAAGAACGTCTGGGAGTGGTTTTCTCCACCAATCCCGATTTTCAATATGAAAAAGGACAGGAAGAAGAAGCAACAACGCTGCCTCCGCAACAGCAGAACCTGAAAGTGTTACTCGACCGGAAACAGCGCAAAGGAAAATCGGTAACCCTTGTAACGGGGTTTGTAGGGACGGAAGACGATTTGAAAGAACTGGGCAAGTTGCTGAAATCGAAGTGTGGCGTGGGCGGCACCGTAAAAGATGGCGAGATACTGATCCAGGGCGATTTTTGCACAAGGGTGATGGATATTCTGAAAAACGAAGGATACAAAGTAAAACGCTCAGGCGGTTGATCGACTGGCCTTTGTCGTTTTTTTGAACTCCCGGGCAGAGTAATACCTGATTTTACTTTCTTTAGGATAAAAACCATAGATCATACCAATCCGGATGACACATTTTAAAATACAACTTGGAATTATGGCACTTCTGCTACTGGTGGGATGCGCAGGTTGTATTTCTTCCGAAGACCGGAGCGGAACCAATGAATCGCTCTCCATCGGTTTTGAACAACATAAAACCGGGCAATATTCCGAAAGGCGACTAAAAAGCGAATGGCGCGGAACTCATATTGTTTGCGGCAAAAAAGACTATGTTTTTTACAAGCTGGGCGTCACACCTTATCCCTTAACCATTGGCGAAGAACAAGGTAATAACTATTTGTCGGTGCAGATCGACAAAGGGCGTTTTTATCCGATTGTTGGAGCACAATGGAGTACGCCGCTTGCTGGCAGCGACTCTTTTTATCTGTCGTACCGGGTTCAATTTGCCGGTGATTTTGATTTCCGGCGGGGAGGAAAGTTACCGGGTTTGGCCGGCGGAACTGCCAACTCGGGTGGAAATATCCCCAACGGGACCGATGGCTGGAGTGCGCGGATGATGTTTTGGGAAAACGGAAAACTGAGTTTTTACCTGTACTATCCCGATCAACCCGGCGAATATGGTGACCCGCTGTTTTGGCGCCATGCTGATGGTGAAATCGTGAAAGCAGAAGCCGGAAAATGGTACACGATCCAACAGTATATTCAAATGAATGATCCCGGACAAAAGAACGGGATTGTGAAAGGCTGGCTTGACGGGGAACTGGTGTGCAACGCAGATACCATTCGTTTTCGCGATACCGAAACATTGAAAGTTGACCAGGTATTTTTTAGCGTGTTTATGGGAGGCGGCGATCTAAGCTGGGCTCCTGAGAAAGACCAGCAGATTTGGTTCGACGATTTTCAGGCATTTAACCCCTTAAAAAAGAACTGAAAATGCTGTTTAACTCCGTTGGATTCATAGGGTTTCTTACACTGGTATTTTTTCTTTACTGGGGCTTTTTTGCCCGGAACATCATGCGGCGAAACCTGTTTTTGCTTGCGGTAAGTTATTTCTTTTATAGTTGCTGGGATGTTCGTTTTTTGGGGCTGATTGTGTTGAGTTCGATCGTAGATTATAACTGCGGGCTTCAGATTGACCAAACCGACGACCGGAAAAAGAAAAAGCGCTTTCTGTTGATCAGCATCCTGGTCAATCTCGGTATTTTAGGCTTTTTCAAATACTTTGGATTTTTTGCCGAAGAACTGAGTTTACTGGTGCAACAATTCGGGTATACATTGCACCCGCTTACGCTGAACATTATTCTGCCGGTGGGAATCAGCTTCTATACTTTTCAGACTTTAAGCTATACGATCGATATTTACAAAGGCAAAATCCCCGCGACCCGCGACCTTGTCTCATTTTTTGCTTTTGTGGCATTTTTCCCGCAGCTGGTGGCCGGCCCCATTGAACGGGCTTCACATTTGCTACCTCAATTTCACGAAAGGAAAGTGTTCGATTACTCGGCCGCCGCGGATGGATTCCGAAGAATTCTCTGGGGATTGTTTGCCAAAGTGGCCGTGGCCGATACAGTGGCGCCACTGGTCGACCAGATCTTCAGTCATTCGGCGTCGGCAGGGTGGGGAACCTTGTTGCTGGGGGCCTTTCTTTTTGCGATTCAGATTTACGGCGACTTTTCGGGGTATTCGAATATCGCCATTGGGAGCGCTGCCTTGCTGGGCTTTCGCCTGATGGATAACTTCCGGCATCCGTATTTTTCACGGAACCTGCAGGAATTCTGGTCGCGCTGGCACATCAGTCTTTCCACGTGGTTTCGCGATTATGTGTACATTCCTTTGGGAGGTAACCGCTGCAGCAAAAAACGGCACGTGGTAAACATATTGATAACGTTTGGGGTAAGCGGCCTTTGGCACGGTGCCAACTGGACTTTTATCGTCTGGGGTATTTTGCACGGCATCACTTACCTGGTTTCAAAACCTGCGATCGGTGCAAGGAAAAACACAAGTGTTCGGCTAAAAGATATGCTTTCCGTGGCTGTCACTTTTCTGGTAGTGAGTTTATTGTTTGTGATATTCAGGGCCGAAAATATCGGAGTGGCTTTTCATTACCTGGCGAACATGGTTTCATTGAAAGCCGGAAGTGTGGGGCCTTTTGAGCTGGCCGGAACAAAACAATGGCTCGAAGCTGCGTTTTTTACCTTTGTATTGATCCTGTCCGAATGGAAACAGCGAGAGAAAGCTTTTGCCTTAGATATTTCAGGATGGCCGGTAGTGCTAAGGATAGCCGGTTATTATTTTCTTTTGTTTTCGGTGTTGTACGCGTTTAGCAGCGACCGGCTGTTTATTTATTTTCAGTTTTGATATGAAGAAAAGCTTGTTCAAAATAGGGTTGATAATCGTGTTTCCGTTGGTTCTGATCGGAATGATTAACTACGGAATTGATCCCGACTATCAATTGAACCGAAGCTATATAAAACCGCTGGTGAGTGCTTTGCTGGAGGGGAAAAACATTGCCGGTCCGGTGAATCTCAACTCGCGCGTTTTAAAAAAGGAATGGATGGCGGAGAGGGAAGTGTCTGAAGTGTTGGTGTTAGGCTCCAGCCGTACCCTGAACTTAAGCCATGAAGTTTTCCGCGGGAAAACCTTTTTCAATGCGTCAGTTACCAGTGGAAGTGTTGAGGACATGCTGGGATTCCTGGGAATTATTCTTGATAAGGGAAAATTTCCGGAAGAGATTATTGTTTGTGCCGACCAGTGGCTTTTCGGAGACCGGTTCAACGATCAGGCGTGGCTCGGGCTGCGAAACGAAATTCATCGTTTTTGCGATGCTGCCGGAATGAAAGGGCTCGCAAGCCCGTGGCAAATGAAAAACGATTACCTAAAGGATCGGGTTGTAAAGATCTTTTCCGGGAGATACACCTTGCGCGCCATGCGTTTGCGGGGGAAAAGCGAACCTTTTGTTGTAAGCGACTCGCTTCTGGCTGGTAAAATGATGATTTTGCCGGATGGTGCCCGTAAACTTCCGGCCAAAATTGAGAATACTCCGTTGTACGAAAGCGAAGAACTGGCCTTGCAATATTGCTACGGTAGCGCCGATGAAAACTTTAGCGATGTGCAGCCAGAAAAAATACAACAGCTGAGCAACATGCTGCACTTTCTAAAACAGCAAGGTTGCCGGGTAAGCGTGTTTATTCCGCCGTATCATCCCAAAGCGTTTGATTATTACCAAAAGTTGCCTGGCTACGAAGGTGTTTTCAAAGCAGAAGAAGCGGTGGCAGAAGTGGCCGCTCAATACCGGTTTCGCGTTATCGGTTCTTCTGATCCAAGCCAACTTTCTTTAAGCGGCAATGATTTCTACGACGGTGTTCATCTTAAGAAAGAAGCCATCAGCCGCTTGTTTAAAAGCAAAAATTGGTAGACAGTTTTTCCCTGATTAATGATTAAACCCTATAACTTGATTGTATCTACTTTTTTCTCGATAAATATTTAATGCGAATATGAGTACATAGATGTGATTCCCAAAGATCTAAAGTTTTTCTTACTTCCCTTATTTCGCTACTCATTACTCAAATCTCATGACTCGAGTCTAAATCTTTTTTTGAATTTCATTCGTATTAAACCCTATGTATTTCGAATGAATAGAGGCTATCTCTTTTTATCCTTTTTCTTGAAAATGCCTTTGATTTTCTTCCAAAGCTGACCTTCGTCTTTGTCTTTTGCCTCGCGTTGACGGGTTTTTTCCAAATCCGATGGTTTCTCGTTTCGTTTGAAAATATCAGCCAGGTTGAAATCGTGTTTGGGCATATCAAGCACCTCCTTGTAACCTGGTTCGCTGAGCATGGCCAGCATTTCTTCACCAGGCAAGCCAAACGAACTGTTTTTCAGGCTGGAATATTTGCTGTCGCGGTAAGTTTTGTAAAAAAATTTTCCAACAATGGGCAGCGCCATGTAGGCTCCCTGTCCGTAGGTGGTGGTTCTGAAATGCACCCGCGGATCGTCGGCACCCACCCAGCAGCCGGTAACCAGTCTTGGAGTAAGCCCGATAAACCAGCCATCGGAGTTATTTTGTGTAGTACCCGTTTTTCCGGCAAACTCGCCGGGAATATTGTAAACCGTGCGAATGGTCCGGCCCGTACCTTCGTCAATTACCGCTTCCATCATTTTAATAATCGCGCGGCAATTCTCGGGTGCTACCACCGGCGATCTTGAAATATTGGGTTCGAAGGTCTTCAGCACTTTCCCGTTTTTATCGGCGATCTGAACCAGGTAGTTGGCTTTTACCGGAATCCCGTCGTTAACAAGGCCGGCAAAGGCTTCCACAATTTCTTTTAACGAAATGGAGGCTACGCCCAATGCCAGCGAAGGATATTCCGGCAGATCGGCTGAAATGCCAAGATCCCGCGCAATTTCAATGGTTTCATCAATTCCGGCTTCAAGCAAAACATCCACCGAGATGGTATTGATCGACTTGGCCAAGGCACCTTTCATGTTGTAATAGCCTTCGTAGTGGTCGTGCGAATTTCGCGGGGTCCAGTCGTCGTATTCCTTGTACACCTTTAGCTGATTGGGGAAATACGTATCGGGCGGAATATTTTCTTCGAGGGCCGCCAGGTACACAAACGGTTTAAAGGTTGACCCGGTTTGCCGCGGAGCTTTTACATGGTCGTATTTAAAAAAGCGGTAATCGATACCGCCCACCCAGGCTTTTAATGTGGCTTCCTGCGGATCGATGGCAATAAAACCGGCGTTAAGCATTTTCAGGTAATGCTTTAGCGAATCGAGCCGGGTTACTTCTTTTGATTCCAAACCATCCCAGGTGAAAAGGGTAGTGTGCGTTTTGGCATTGTAGCTTGCCAGTTCTTCCTGGTAGCTTCTTCCACTGGTGTTCTGGTTTTGTATGGCACTTTTCAGAATGGCGGGATCGGCTTTAAACATGTCGCGATCTTTCCAGTGGTTGTCAAAAACCTTCTGAAGGTCTTTCATGTATTCTTTTACCGACTGTTGCGCATAAACCTGCAGGTTGTAATCGAGGGTGGTTGTGATCTTTAAGCCATCAGTATAAAGGTTGTAATTTTCGCCTTTTTCGTTTTGATTATTGGAGCACCACTCCATCAACTCGGGCTTAAGCATTTCCACAAAATACGGCGCCGGTCCCTGGTTGTACGAAATCATCCGGTAGCGCACTCCCAGTGGTTTCTCTTTGTAAAATACGGCTTCTTCGGCACTCAGGTAGTTGTTTTTCAGCATCTGGTCGATTACCACATTGCGCCGTCCCAAAGCCCGTTCGGGGTGAAGCCGGGGATTGTAGTAATTGTTGGCCTTTAGCATTCCCACCAAAACTGCGGCTTCGTGCACATCGAGTTTGGCAGGCGCTTTCGAAAAGAAACGTTCAGCGGCTACTTCAATTCCAAAAGTGTTTTCAGCAAAAGGAACCGTATTCAGGTACAAAGCCAGAATTTCATTTTTTGAATAAATCCGCTCCAGCCGGTAAGCGATGATGGCTTCGCGCAGCTTGTTTACGGGCATCGATAAAGGGCCGTAGTTTACTCTGGGGAAAAGGTTTTTGGCGATTTGCTGACTGATGGTACTTCCGCCACCCGAATGATCGTTACGCAGCACAACCGACTTTACCAGAACACGTAATAATGCAATTTCGTCGATGCCGCGGTGTTCGTAAAAACGGGCATCTTCGGTGGCTACCAGTGCATTGATCACATTGGGCGAAATTTCTTCAAACGAAGCATAACTGCGGTTTTCCACGTAGTAACGCCCCAGTATTTGTCCGTCGGCAGAATATACTTCCGATGCCAGCGGGTTGTTGATGATCTGTAACTGGTCTTTTGAAGGAACGGGCCCAAGCACGCCTAAAAATACCAGGATAAAAAACAAACAACCCAGTAAAAAGAATACAATGGCTGCTTTGCCGATCCACCTTAGAACAGGATATTTTTTTCCTGACTTTTTCGATTTCCCTTTTGATGATTTTTTGGGTTTGCCGGTTGGTTTGTTGCCGGCAGAACTGCTATGTGTATTTTTTTTTGCCACGCGACAAAAATAGTTTTAAATGGATGATTCTAAGTATAAAACTCACAATCAAAAATATTTATTATAAACTTTAAGATGTTTATTGTGAGAAAATAGTGTGAAAGATATTTCGTGGCGGATTGAAAGGGAGCGGATTCTTAATTATTTGTTACCACAAAAGCCCCGGAATTTCATTTTTGATACAATTCAGAGTTCGTGCTGAGAACAGATTCAATATGTTTGTAGCTTTGAATGCTTTTAGCCGGAAATCATGGAAAACAGTTTGAAATTATTGGGTGCAATTCTACTGGTTGCAGTTTATAGTTTCGGAATCAGTTCGGGTTCCGGATCGTATACTGCCGGTGCGTATTTGCCTGCCGATGATGTTCAGAGTGAAGTTTACTGGTCGGACGTTTCAAACAAGCTTTCTTTTCATTTTTCTGAATCGGAAAAACTGGTTTCAGATATTCGAACCGGTTCTCCGCTTACCTTCAAAACATCGTTTGCCCAGTTTCTTGCTTTTGTCCAAACTTCGGGGCAGTTACTGGAATGCGGGTTTACTCAATACAAAAGAATTTCAGAAAACCTTCTGATACGCTACCGAAAAGCGGATATCATTTTTCCCTTTCATTATTTCTGGTAATCCATAAGAATTCATACGGAAATTTTTTGTGTGTTTTATGTGCATTGCAACAGGTGGTTGCAGTGTGGTTTATTAATCATTAATAAATACAATTATGGATTCAGGAACTGCTATCGTAGGACTGGTATTGGTCGCGATATCTGTTTTGCCCATTATCATATTAAACGGGAGAAGGGCTAAAAAAGGACGAGGAATGTTACAGTTACTAACAAATGTGGCCAGTGAGCACAACTGTAAAATTTCGGAACATGAGTTTTGCGGTGATTACTGCGTTGGAATGGACAAAACAAATGGTTTTGTTTTTTTCGCAAAAGAAAAAGACGGACCAAGCGATGTTAAACATATAAATCTGGCTCAGGTAAAGACGTGCAAAGTCAACAATACGGGCCGGATCGTTACTTTTAAGAAACAGAACAACAAGATAATTGAACGCCTGTGCCTGGATTTTTACCCGAAAGAAAAGAATAAACCCGGCGTGGCATGGGAGTTTTACAATGCGGAAGAAAATCCGCAACTCAACGGAGAACTACAATCGGTTGAGAAGTGGGAACATGAAATTAATCGGTATCTGAAAGGATAAAAAAGAAAAAGCGCTGTGGAATTCCACGGTGCTTTTCTGCTTTTGCTATGTTCTGTAAGCCATTCGATTGAAATATTTTACGTGAAAAACACCTTGATAAAATGCCAGGTCATTAACCCGGAAGCAATGAGTTTCAAAAGGGTTCCGAGCAAGAAACCCATAAAAGAACCAAAGCCTGATTTCAAAGCAGAGCCATGATCTTTTCCGGCCGTCAGTTCGCCAATTACCGCCCCCAGAAAAGGGCCAATAATAATTCCGAAAGGCGGGAAAAAGAACAACCCGATTACAAGTCCGATAAGACTACCCCAAACACCTCTTTTACTGCCGCCAAAGCGCTTGGTTCCCCAAACCGGTATGAGATAGTCGATCACATACACCACCACGGTAACAATTCCCCAAATAACCAGAAAGGTGGTGGAAAACTGGTAACGCGTTGTAAAGTGCAGCATCAGCAAGCCAATGTAACTCAGCGGAGGGCCCGGAATTACAGGTAAAACACAGCCTGCAATACCGGCTATCATAAACAGAGCTCCAAAAAAAACGAGTAGAAAATCCATGATCTCAATTTAATTGTTCGGGTTTAAAGATAGAGTTTTGATTTCGCTTGCTCGGAAATAATCGGTGAACTCACGATAATTTTCGGTTTTTGCGTAACCACGGAATGCTTGTGAGGATCATCAGTAAAACCGATAATCCGATAATCAGTCCGCTTTGGTAAAGCAACTGTTCTTTTTCCTGCAGATAGATCGGATGCTCCCTTATTTGCTGCCAGTAGGTTACCGAAAGAAGCACCAGCGTATTGTTGATCGAGTGCCCGATAATGGCGACCAGAATGTTGTTGGTTCGCAGCATGAGCCAGCCAAGCAAAAGTCCCAGCACAAAGGTTGCCGGCATTTGCCACGGGTTGAGATGGAACAGTGAAAAGAGTAAAGCCGACATAAAAACAGCCACAAAACCATTGTAGTTTCGGCGGAATCCGTTCAGTAGCAATCCTCTGAAAATCAGTTCTTCGACAACGGGGGCAATAACCGATACTTTCATAAACGCACCCATAAAGCCATAGTCGCCTTCAAAAATGCGGTTAAACAGCTCCCAAAACCACGGTGGTGGTGGCAGTAGTTGTTCCACTTTTGCATTTGCCACATCCAAAAAATTATGGGCGCCCCACAGAAATGCAACGATCGGCAGAAAAATAAGCGGGTTAAACAGTTTGAAGGGGAAGATCTGTAAAACCGGGGATTTGGATTTGCGGATTCCGTACAAAAGAATAAACACCACCGAGCCAACTCCCAGCGCAATTTTCTTGATAGGGTTGTACAAATATTCCGAGCCGGTGTAATAATCGATCAATGCCAGCGGAAAATCAACAATGGTTTGGATGAAAATATACAGAATTACCAGGTGAATGCCCTGTAATATCGTGGGATAATATTTTTGACGCGCCTCTTCCATAGGTCAACTAAGATACGTATTTCGGAAAAAGAACATTGTTCGACCACCAAAAAATTATGAGTTGCCTCTTGCAGCCAGTTGCATGTTTGCCGTGCGGAAACTAAAATACCGCTGGGCTACGTAACTGTATATAACAACCAGCAAAGTAGTTATGAGTTTTGAAATGGGTGCGTACAGTTTGCAGTACTCCACAAAAAACTTCAGAAATACATAATTCAGAAAAATGGAGCCGGCCACTGTAACCAGGTAACGGAAGAGCTGAATACGTCCTTTTAACTCGGAGGCGGTAAACGTAACGTATTTTGCCAGCAGGAAGCCGGTTGTAAAAGTGATGGGAAAAACCATCAAAAATGCGGCAATGTGTGCACTTATGGCAACAAAGCCCAGTTCTACCACCTGCATGTCGAGTATGTACTGGTAGAAAATAAAGTAAAGGAGAAGATCGAACAGGGTGTTGGCCCCGCCGGTGGCCGCATACCGAAAAATTTCGGGGGGAATAAACTGCAGAAAAGGAAAATAAAACCAGTCGATAATTCTGGTTATGAACTCCCCGATAGACTCAAATAATTTCCTCATGCAATAACGTTGAATAGTGCAGTTTGACTACAAAGAAAAGAAAAGTATTGAAAAAACTTGTGTTTGGAAGAATGAAACTACTGCTAAGCCAGAGCTAAAGAAATGTTCGGAACCTACATTTCAGGCCGTCTGCGCATGTTCTTTTTCTCTGAATGTTGCTTTTTGCTTTCCACGCGTTTTATGCGCGAAGCAAGCGTAGGTTTGGTTTTGAATCTTTTCTTTGGCGGGGTAAGAGCTTTTTCAACCAGTTCGTAAAACAGCGCAGTAACTTTGGCCCGGTTGCGCAACTGGCTGCGTTCCACTTCTGAAACTAAAATCAGTTCACCTTCCGAGTTGATACGGTTTTTTAGTTTTTTGAAAAGAAGGTTTTTCTCATCGACAGAGAGTAGCTGTGAGTGTTCAACCGAAAAACGTAGCTCAACCCGTGTATTTACTTTGTTTACGTTTTGTCCGCCGGGGCCACTGCTACGGCTGGCCGAAAAAGTACACTCGGCTTCCAGTTGTTTTTTTATTTCTTCGGAGAGCTGCATTTTATCCGTTTCTGCTGATCACTTCCAACTTGGCTGAGTCGGTAATGTCAATATTTTTGCCGTCGAGGTGGATGATTTCTTCTTTCTCAAACTCCTTCAGAAATTTAATGGCACTTTCGGGCGAAATAGAGGCGAAATCAGCCAAATCCTGGCGGGTAAGAAAAGAAAAGATGTCCTCTCTCAGAAAGTCTTCGTGCGAAAGGTAAAGCAGAGCTGAAGCCAGTTTGCCGCGCATTTGCTTGTACGACACATTTTTGATGATCTCCAGCAGATGGCGTTCGGTGCGGTAATTTTTCGAAGTCACTTCCAACGCAAAGGATGGGTTGTCGAGCAAAATCTGTTTCAGGCTTTCTTTTTCGATCATACAAATTTCGGTGTTGGTAATGGCCTGCGTGGAATAGGTGTGCACCGGTTCTCCAAAAATGGCAGCAAAAGCCAGAAAGTCGCCCGGTTTGGCCACCCCGATATTGATTTGCTTGTCGAAACCTGTCTGGAGGTAAATTTTTACCAATCCTTGCACCACATTAATTACATACGGTGCAAAGGCGCCTTGTTTGAAAATGTTTTCGCCTTTCAGGTACTGCACCCGTGTTTTGTGCTCGTGCAGGGCGCTGATTTCTTCAAAACGATGCGCCGGTTTTCTGTCTGAGTTGTTTGTGCTCATATTTGGTATGCTTAACGCTGCAAACAAAAATATCAAATCTGCCTGTAAAATCAGGACTTTGCGTATAATTCTATCGTATGACAGGAAAAAAACTGTTAAAGTTCAGTTTCCATCCTGTTGCCCCACTGCCCGTTTTTCTGGTGCGGAATTCTGGTTCAAAATATCTTTGTAACGTAATTAAAATTGAAATGAGACGGGTAGCAATTCCAATCGAAAATAGTGTTTTGAGCGAGTACTTCGGCGGCTGTCATTATTACGAAATTTTTGAGATCGAAAATGATGACATCCGGAAAACAACCTTTGAAATACCGGAGGTGGAGGCCGTCAACGAACTGCCCGATTGGTTGGAAAAAAGAGGGATTACCGATGTGATTGCTTACAAGGTGAAAAAAGAGATCATTCGTCTTTTTGCTTCCCGGAAAATCAACCTGTTTGTGGGAGTGCCGCAAGAAGACCCGGCCCGGATTATTGAAGCTTACTTAAACGGAAAGCTGGAGTCGGACAAACGAATCATTGAAGAGTTAACGAATTAAGTATAGAAATTAATCATTTAAAGTAAAACGATATGAAACTATTAAGCACAGGTTTACACGAGATTGAAACAGCAGCAGAATTGGAAAAATTCATCAACGAAAACGAAAATGTAATGGTATGCTGTGGCCGGATGGGCCCGATGTGTTTACCGGTTTACGATATAATGGAAGAGCTGGAAGAAGAGCGTGACAACATAAAATTTGCCGTAATGGCATTTGATAACCCGGAGGCAGGAGTGATAAGAAGTGCTCCTGAATGCCGCGGGTTTATGGGACTGCCGTTTACCATGTACTACAAAAACGGGGCAGTTGCGCACGCCACCAGCAGCATTCAAAACATGCAACAGGTGACAGGGATTTTGGACAAGCAATTTGGAGCTTAGTTGATTGGGGGGAAATGACAAGTCGTTCCCGGTTTTTCGGGAGCGGCTTTTTTCAAAAAAACAGAATCAGAAATCATGGATGAAATTTTCGATGCCATCATTGTTGGGGCAGGGGCGGCCGGGTTAACTGCCGGAATTTATGCTTCGAGGGCCAAACTTTCGACATTAATCTTGAATGAAGGCGCCGTGGGAGGACAGATGGTGCTAACCGAAGAAATTGCCAATTACCCGGGTGTTCCAACAACGAAAGGTTATATGCTGGCCAACAACATGAAAATGCAGGCCAAAAGTTTTGGATGTAAAATCAAATCGAATGTGAAAATTGCCAAATACGAACTGGAAGGTGATGTAAAAACGATCGCGCTGGAAGATGGTCGTACTTTTCAAGGGAAAACAGTAATACTGACTCCCGGAGGAAGACCACGGTCGTTAAATATCGAAGGCGAAGATCAGTTTAAGGGAAAAGGAATTTCGTACTGTGCCACTTGCGACGGTGACTTTTTTACCGGAAAAGAAGTGGTAGTGGTTGGCGGAGGAAACTCGGCATTGGAAGAGGCCGTAGCACTTACCAATTTTGCCACTAAAGTAACCATCGTTCATCAGTTCGATCATTTTCAGGCTTTTCAGCACGCCATCGACGAAGCGAAGAATAATCCAAAGATCGAATTTATTATGGAGTCTGAACTTCGCGGGTTTTACGGAAACGGTCAGTTACAAAAAGTGAGTATTGAGCATCTGCCTTCCGGAAATCTTTCGGCTTTGAAAACGGATGGTACTTTCATATTTATCGGGTACCAGCCAAATACCGAAGACCTGAACTGTATTGTTCCGCTTAACGAGCGAAATGAAATTGTGGTAGATTCCGGCATGAAAACAAAGGTGCCGGGTGTTTTTGCTGCCGGCGATTGCATCAATAAGCGTTACCGGCAGGTGACTACTGCTGTAGCCGATGGAACCATTGCTGCACTGAGCGTTTCGGAATACCTAAGGGGATGATATTGACAAAGCATTAATTTTGCATTTTAGAATAAACACTACAGATAAAATAGAAATATGTCGAAACAACAAGTAAAAATAAACTGGTTAGAGAAAATGGCTTTCGAGGCCGAAGTAAACGGGCACAAATTAATTCTGGATGCAGCCGAAGAAGTAGGGGGCGAAAACCGTGGACCTCGTCCAAAACCATTGTTATTAACCGCTTTGGCCGGATGCACGGGAATGGATGTAGTGTCGATCCTGAAAAAAATGAGGGTGGAATTGGATAACTTCGATGTGATAGTTGAAGGAGACCTTACTGAAGAGCACCCGAAGCAGTTTTATAAAATGAACGTTATATATGAGTTCACGGGAAAAGACCTTCCATTGGAAAAACTGAAAAAAGCCGTTAGTTTGTCGGAAGAAAGATATTGTGGGGTAAGTGCCATGTTTAAAAAGGCCATCGAAATTACCTCAGAAATAAGAATTATTGAATCATAAATTATGTCAGTAACACTCATTGTAATTTTAGTAATTGTAGTTGCCTTGGTAGGGATGATCACGTATACCTACTTCAAAATGAAAAATGCGAAACCGGTAAGTAACAGTAAAAACATACTGGTGCTGAACAACAAAAACTTTAAAACAGCCACCAAAAAAGGTGTTTTACTGGTTGACTTTTGGGCAGCATGGTGTGCCCCGTGCAAAATTATTGCTCCCACATTAAATGAAATTGCCGACACGCAAAACGATTTCAGAGTGGCTAAAGTGAATGTGGATCACAACCAGCAACTGGCGCAGCGTTACAACGTACGAAACATTCCTACCATGCTGATTTTTCGTGATGGGAAGGAAGCCGGTCGTATCGTTGGCGTAAAAACAAAACGCGCCATACTAAAAGAAGTGGAAGCAGTTCTGGCAAGTTGATACGCAATAAAAACCAAAACCGAGATATTTTAATTTCTCAGAAGGAGGCAGTAGCCTCCTTTTTTTATGCCTAAAATATTGGTTTTAAGGAATATTAAAATAAAAGACTTGCTTGTCTTAAATGGAAGTGTTAACTTGATTAGGTTTTAAAAACTCCTGCAATATTCCCCCGAAACCTTTGTAAATAATTCCAGAGTCCAGTCAAAAAGTTTGAATTGTGCAAAAGAAAACAGATGGATCTTTTGCCGGTATTGAAAGAAAATAAAGCTAACTGGAAAAAACAAAAAGATGGAAAATTTAAAAGTGTGTCTGAGCTCGGGAGAACTATCAGAACTGGATGTGACTAAACTCGATGAATTAAAAAGTAGATTAAAGGGCGAGTTGATAACGCCTACGGATAGTAGTTATAACGAAATTCGTAAGGTGTATAACGGTATGATCGATAAAAAGCCTGGATTTATTGTAAAATGTGCCGATGTTGCTGACGTTATTTATTCGGTAAACTTCGGAAGGGAAAATAACCTATTAACAGCCGTTCGTGGAGGTGGTCACAATGCCGGGGGACTTGGTTCTTGTAATGACGGTATGGTGATCGATCTTTCGGGGATCAAATTTGTCAAGGTAAATACAGCCGATAATACGGTTTTTGTGGGTGGTGGAAATACTTTAAATGAACTGGATCATGCGACCCACCCGTTTGGATTAGCTGTTCCCGGCGGAATTCTTTCGACCACGGGTATTGGAGGCTTAACACTTGGAGGTGGAGTAGGGTATCTGTCGCGTAAATATGGACTGACCATCGACAACTTACTGGAGGCCGATATGGTTTTGGCAGATGGCAGTTTTGTTACTGTAAATGAAAAACAAAATGCTGATCTGTATTGGGCAATCCGTGGTGGTGGTGGAAACTTCGGTGTTGTAACTTCTTTTAAATTTCAGGCCCATCCTGTAAAAATGATTTACGGTGGACCAACATTTTGGCCACTCGAGAAAACAGAAGAAATCATGGATTGGTACCATGAATTTATTCATAATGCGTCAGAAGATTTAAACGGATTTGTTGCTACCCTGGAAATACCCGGTCCGCCGTTCCCGCCAAATCTGCACAACGAGAAACTTTGCGCGGTTGTATGGTGCTATACGGGTGATTTAAAAAATGCGGAGGAAGTTTTCAAGCCTGTCAGGGATAAGAATCCGATATTTGAACTTTTAGGCGAAATGCCATTTCCGGCGATACAAAGCTTATTCGACGGACTAATGCCACCTGGTTTGCAATGGTATTGGAAAGCCGACTTTTTTAACGATATTCCAAAGGAAGCTGCAACTCTTCATAAAAAGTTTGGCTCCGAAATTCCTACTCCTCTCTCTCAAATGCATCTTTATCCCATTAGTGGTGCCGCCGGCCGGGTTGGAAAAAATGATACCCCATGGGTTTATCGCCACGCAAAATACGCGGGTGTATTTGTAGGTATTGATCCGGATCCTGCCAATGCAGGTAAAATTACCCAATGGGCAAAAGATTATTGGGAGGCTCTTCATCCCTATTCTTCAGGGGGAGCATATCTTAATTTCATAATGGATGAAGGGCAGGAACGTATTAAAGCAAGCTACGGTGAAAATTATGAGCGATTGGTTCAGATCAAAAGAAAATATGATCCGGACAACTTCTTTAAAGTCAATCAGAACATTAAACCTTAGTCGTGCTGCGGGTTCTTTTTAATAATGCACTTAACAAAGTGAATACTCTACAAACAAATTTAATAGATTGATTATCTGATGGAATGAGAACATTTTTAGATTATTATCTAATTGTTTTGCTATTTTCTTTGGAGAGTTGCAGCATGGGTAATAAAGAGAAAAAGCAATTAAGTTATACCGGGGCCATATGTGCCCCGGCACCTCTTACCACCGATGCCGATTGGTACCAAACAGATAAAAAGGCACCTTTGTTTGACAACCTGGGAACGTATTTTTTTCCTGTTACAACCCGGAACGATTTGGCACAGAAGTATTTCAACCAGGGATTAATTTTGTCATACGGGTTTAACCATGCCGAGGCGGCGCGATCGTTTTATTATGCCACTAAACTCGATCCTGATTGTGCCATGGCCTACTGGGGCTATGCCTATGTATTGGGCCCCAATTACAATGCCGGCATGGAAAGTGATAACTATGCCCGTGCTTACAATGCGATTCAAAAAGCAATATCCTTGTCGAAGGATGTTACACCGAAGGAAAAAGGTTTAATTTGGGCTATGTCCACACGCTATTCAAAAGAAGTCCCGATGGATCGCAGCTCGTTGGATCAGGCATATTCTGACGCAATGAACAGGCTGTTTGCTGATTATCCTGATGACCCTGATATCGGAACAATTTATGCCGAATCGATGATGAATCTTCATCCGTGGGATTTGTATGAGTTTGATGGTACGCCAAAGCTCTGGACCGCAGAAATCGTTTCAACGCTGGAACGGGTTATTGAAATGGCTCCCACACATCCGGGAGCCCATCATTTTTACATTCATGCGGTAGAGGCATCGAGCACTCCCGATAGGGGATTGCCGTCAGCCCGGTTGTATGACGAAGGCCTGGTTCCGGGAGCCGGGCATTTGGTGCACATGCCCTCGCACATTTATATTCGCACGGGGCACTACCACAAAGGTACACAGGCCAACATAAATGCGGTGAAAATGGATAGTTTATACACTACAGCCTGTCATGCGCAGGGAGTGTATCCACTTGCCTATTACCCGCATAATTATCATTTTCTGGCCGCAACGGCTACTTTGGAAGGAAACAGTTACTGGGGAATTTTGGCTGCCGAGAAAATGTCAAAACAAATCAGTCTTCAGCTGATGCAGGAGCCGGTATGGGGGACCTTGCAACACTATTACACCATTCCCTACTATGTGTATGTAAAATTTGGCAAGTGGGATAAAATACTGACAATGCCCGACGAAGTTCCTTCTTTAACCTATCCGGCTGCCGTTAGGGCCTATGCCCGTGGTATGGCCTTTCTGGGAAAAGGCGATTTGGCAAAAGCCTCCAACGAATTGGCTCAGCTGGAAATGCTTTCAACCGACGAAAGTTTAAAGGAACTTACCATTTGGGAAATAAATTCGACATACGACCTGGTGCAGATCGCTAAAAAAGTTTTGGCCGCAGAAATTATGGCCTTTGAAAAAGACTATGATAAGGCGATTGTAACTTTGCTGAGTGCCATAGAAATTGAGGATAATCTGAACTACAACGAACCTCCCGACTGGTTTTTCTCGCTTCGTCATAACCTGGGGGCAGTACAAATTGAGGCAGGGAAATACGAGGATGCCATAAAAACGTACCAGCAAGATTTAATGACATTACCGCGGAATGGCTGGGCTTTGCACGGAATGGAACTGGCTTACAACAGCATGGGGGCAACAGATAAAGCTGCTGAGATTGCAGGGCTTTTGTCAGAGGTTTGGGCAACAGCCGACACTCCGATAAAAAGCTCGCGTATAAAATGACCGCTTAAACCGGATATGCATCAAAGAGAGAAGCTCTGCGCAGTAAAAAGGTCCGCTGCAGTTTGGATCTTTTTAATGCTGCGTTTTTCGATTACTTATTTCCCTACACAATAGATATTTTTAACTCCTTTAAAAATATATGCATCATTTGTGGCGGCTATGGATGACCAGAATTTGTCATCTATTGAATGAGTGCCCAAAACTTCAAAAGTACGACCAGGTTTTAATACATAGGTAAGGCCTTTTTCATCGTAGAAATAAAGCCGGTCATTGTAGATCCAGGGAGAAGCCCAGCAAGCGGCCGATTTTCCTGCACTCTCTTTGTATAGTTTTTTTCCACTGGTTGCATCAAAACACGAGATTTCACCTCCGCGATCGGAAAGCACGTAAAGCAAGCCGTTGTACAGAAGGGGCGAAGGATAGCAAAGGCCTGCCAGAGAATCGGACCAGGCAACAAATTTGCTGGTGCTTTCTCCCGGTGCCGGAGAGATGTTGCCTTCGGCTCCCGCCTTAACCGCGTAAAGCGTGCCTATGTCGCGCGGTCCGCCCGATAGCCCCAGGTATATCTTTTCCTTGTCAAAAACGGGCGAAGCTACGGCTCTGCCTTTTTCAAAGGCCAATTCCCAAATCTGATCTCCGTTTTCCGGATTGTACGAACGCGCCAGCGACCCTAGGGTGACCAGTTCTGTTCTGAAATTATTTTCCCAGATAACTGGTGTAGAATAAGTTGTTTTCTCATCGCGGGCAACTTTCCACTTTTCTTCACCTGTAAGTGCGTCCAAAGCCACCAGAAAAGAACTTTCTTCGTTGTCGACCAAAACAAACAAAAGCTGCTTGTAAAGCACAGGCGAAGACCCGGTTCCCCAGCCCCTTTGTGTTTCATAGGCACCCAGGTCTTTTTCCCAGACAAGTGCTCCGTTTAAATCATAACAATATACTCCGTGCATACCAAAGTAAACATAAACATGCTTTCCGTCGGTAACGGGTGTTTCGCAGGCGTAGGTGCTTCCGGCATGTTTCTTTGTCCGCGGATTTCCCTCGCGCGCAACAGCGATCCACAGGTTTTTGCCGGTTTTTACATCAAGACAAGTCAATTGCCACTTGTACACATCTTGCGATAGAGAGGGTGATGTTTCGCTCTCTGTCAGAGGTGCTTTGTCTACCAGCACAGCTGACGAGTAAAAAACTTTGTCGCCCCAAACGAGGGGAGACGACCAGCTTTCCCCGTTCATTGCTTGTGTCCAGCGGATGTTTAAACTGTCGTTCCATTCGGTTGGCAGGTTTTTTCCGGTAACGATCATATCTGCTCCTGCACCCCTGAATTGGTGCCATTCATTAGTAGTACATGCTGAAAGCAAAAGTAAAGCTCCCGTTATTATGACTAAAATAGTTTCGGGAAGTAGTTGGCGATTTCTTTTCATAGTTCTCGGTTAAGTGGATGGTTTTGTGTATAAATTTATCAAAAAAACAAAAGCTTGCAATAGAGGATTGGTTTTGGAAATAACATTGCATTTTGATACATTGGTTAACTAAAAAGAATAATATGAAAACAATATTGTTTGCAGGTATTTTATTGCTGATCGGCTTGGTAGCATGTCAAACGAAACCGGGTATTTCGCCTGAATTTTATCATAAATTTCAAAAGGAAGGGGATGCGATTACTTCGCAGGTGCAGGGAGTTTTGCTTTCGAATGTTGCCGGCGCTATTCAAAAAGGAGGAACCGAACACGCTGTTGAATTTTGCAACGTCAAAGCCACCTCTTTGGTGGATAGCTTGAGCCAGGCTTTTTCCTGTAACATCTCACGGGTTTCTGACAAGAATCGAAATCCGGAAAATGCTTTGAATAAAACCGAAGCCGAACTCTGGAAACTGTTTGCAAAGAATACTCAGGCTGATACTTTGCTGGAAATCAATAATAAAATCACTTACTACAAACGCATTAATACTGCCATGCCTGCCTGTTTAAAGTGCCACGGTGATCCGGCAAATGACATCAATGGTGCTACTTTGGAAAAGATTCAAACTTTGTATCCCCAAGATCTGGCGACAGGATATAAACTGAATGATTTCAGGGGATTGTGGAAAGTGGTATTTACGGATTAGCATTTGCCGCACCTGGTTTAGGTTCTAAAAACATTTCAGGAGGAGAAGTATGAAGTTGTGCTAAGAAGTCGAACTTCTAGGTAGGTTTTCCTTTTTCTTGGGCTGTCCGGATATCAAAAAGATGATTAAAAGGTATCACTGACAGATAGCACAGGATGCAAAGTACATTTGTATTTAATTTCTTGTTATAGCTTATGACAGAATTACTCCTGTAGTTATTCGGAGTGGCAATGTTACATGATAAATTAGATTCTGTGAACGACAGTAAGGTATCGAGATGTGTGGGGAAGCAGTTTTTATCGTAACAATTGATTCTAAAATGCTTAGATACGTAACGTTGGGCATGTTAAAACTGCGATTGTCGTTTGATATTAAACTAAGGCTACTGAATTAAATAACGAACATTATACTAATCAAACAAGCATGAAAAACAGGGGTACTTTTATTGGAAAAGCAATGGCATTGCTTATTGTTTTTGGGTGTGTATTTTCAGCGCATTCGCAGCAAAAGAAAGAAACGGCGCAAAGCGATTATTACGTGGCGGCCTATGTTTGGCCTTCGTGTCATGACGATCCGTTGGGAAGGGAAAAGTTATGGTTAGAAGGTATTGGCGAGTGGGAAGTGATAAAAAAAGGGAATCCGCGGTACGAAGGGCATTACCAACCCCGCCAGCCGCTGTGGGGCTACGAGATGGATAATGACCCAGAAGTAGTGGAGCGCTGGATTGATGTTGCCACCGACCACGGAGTAAATGTGTTTGTTTACGACTGGTACTGGTACGAAGAGGGGCCATACCTGGAAAGTGCACTCAATGATGGTTTTCTGAAAGCAAAAAACAATTCGAAAATGCAGTTTTACATTATGTGGGCGAATCACGATGTAAAACATAATTACTGGAATTATCACCGCTATGGCGACGATGCTTCCATTCTTTGGGATGCCAAGGTAGATCGTAAAAACTTTGAAATTATTGTTGACCGGGTGATCAACCAGTATTTCAAGCAGCCCAACTATTTCAAAATTAATGGCGAACCGGTATTCTCTGTGTTCAGTATTCATAAATTGATGGAAAGCTTTGGCGGCAGCGTGGAAGAAACTCGCAAAGCCCTCGACTATTTTCGTGACGAAGTAAAGAAAGCAGGTTTTCCCGGTTTGCATATTCAGTGGAACCAGGGCGGCGGTTCAATTATGTCGGACGAAAAAGCCAAAGAATTTCGTAAAAATGTAGATGCCATGGGATTCAACAGTGTAGCCATGTACAATATGGGTGGAATGAATGAAGATTACCTTGTGTATGGTACCAATTCCGTTAAAATCAGGGAACAGATGGACGAAATATTGGATGTGCCGGTTTTCCCTTGTGTGTCAATAGGCTGGGACGATACGCCACGCTTTCCGGCCAAAGGAATAAAGGACGTGGTACATTATCACAACACTCCCGAAAGTTTTGCCGCCTTACTCTCCAAAGCAAAAAAATATGCTGACAAGTATCCGGACCAGCCCAAACTGATTACCATAAATGCTTGGAACGAATGGGTGGAAGGAAGCTACTTGCTGCCCGATATGCTGAACGGTTTTGACTATCTCGAAGCAGTAAAAGAGGTGATGGTTGATGGCAAATACGATAAATATTAGCTTATTCGGTTAAACTATAAAATCCAATAAAAGGACTAGCAGGAGGCTGCGGATTTCTCTGGGACATGGTCGGGGAAATTATTGAGGTTTGGTTTACGACGCTTTCCCGATGATGAGGAAGATCTGGGTGGTGTAAAACGGGCATGATGTGTATAGTAGGTTGTAGTCATCAACAGGTAAGACTCTGTTTTTGATGAATACAAATCGCTTGTTGGTATTCAAAATAGGAACCAAATAGTAAAACGCATTTCTGAACAATAAAAAATAAACAAACAAATAGATAGCGCTTGTCTTTCTTTACCGAATGTCTTTGGTGGCGTTAAATGAACAGGTCAGGTAGTAAATCCTAATTTATTGATATTCTTTCTCTATCGAACTCATGTTTTGAAAAAAAGTGAGCAATTCATTTAGGCATAATCTTTCGGGGAAACCCCAAATTGTTTTTTAAATGATTTTGAGAAATATGGATAATGGTTGAAGCCAGTATTGTTTGCAACATCAATTAAACTTAGCTTTTGTTCTCTAATTAGTTCTGCAGCACGTTTGAGTCGATAGGTTCTAATAAAATCATTCGGAGACATATCACTGAGTCCTTTTATTTTTCGGTAGAACCCGGTTCTACTAAAGCCTAGTTCTCTGGCAATAGAATCAATATTCAGATCGGGGTTTGCTAAGTCTTTTTGAATGATTTGAATTAGTTTATCCATGAAATTCTGATCGTGAGGGCTTAATAACGGAGGAGGTGTATCAACTTTTGAATTGGAAGGTTCTGAATAGTATTTTTTGATATTATTGCGGCTGGTGAATATGTTTTTAATCGTCAGTAACAAATAATCAAGGTTAAAAGGTTTGCAGATGTAGGCATCCGCTCCCAGTTCTAAGCCTTCTAACTGTTCACCGACCGAAGTTTTTGCCGTCAGCAATATGATTGGAATATGACTGAATTCGGGGTGGCGTTTGACCGAATTGCACAAATCATAACCGGATAATCCGGGCATTAGCACATCACTAATGATTAGATCGGGAGAGTTACTTTGAATCAATGACCATGCAATGAGCCCATCTGGCGCTTCAATAAGTTCATAATGATCACTTAATATGCTTCGAACAAAATTTCTCAACTCAGTATTGTCTTCCACAAGCAATATTGTGTAGTCTTTATTTTTTTTATCTGTAATCTTTTCTTCAGGCTTAATAGGTATAATCTCTTGTATTTCTTTTTCTTCAGTAATTTTATTAGATTCAGGGTAAATATCTCCCATCGGAAGGATGAACGAGAACTGCATACCTCCTTCCTGACAATTCAAGGCTTTGATTTTTCCATTGTGAGCTTCTACCAATCTTTTGGAAAAATTTAAACCGATCCCGCTTCCATGGTTCTCGGGGGTATTATCTGTTAATTCGTTTATTTGGCGATACCTGATAAAGAGTTCATTAAGTTTGTCGTTGGGTATTCCAGGACCGGTATCTTTTACTGTAATTTCGATAAAAGAATATGAAAGAGCCTGATAGTGTTGTTTTGCTTCATTGGGGGACAATATGTTAATGCTTATCTGAACTATGCCGCCCCGTGGAGTGAATTTTATAGCATTAGATAACAAATTGTATATAATTTTCTCAACCTTATCTATGTCAATCCAAAGGAACAAACTAGGGGTGAGATGTGTAAAGTTTAAAGTAATTTGTTTCCGATTGGCAGTATCCCAAAAAATTGAATGAATATTTTTTATGAATTGTATAATATCGGTTTGTTGGACCTTCAGATTAAACATTCCGTTTTCCATTTTATTGAAGTCAAGCAGTTGGTTGATTAACCGTAACATGCTTTGCACATTTTTGGATATTATTTTTAGCAAATGATTATCTTTTTCTGAAAAGCTGTTTGAAGTCGATAATTGCTGCAATGGGGCCGAAATCAGAGTTAAAGGGGTTCTTATTTCATGAGAAATGTTCGTAAAGAAATTTACTTTCATATTTGAAATCTGCCTTTCTCTTTCGCGTTCTTTTTGTTCTGCCTCCAGTTGATGTTGGTTTATTCTGGTTTTTAGGATTAATTTAAAAAGTATGTATATAAGACCTGACATTGAGAATATGTAAACAACCCATGCAGGCCATGAAAACCAAGGTGCCGGTTTAATGTTGATTTTAAGAGTCGCAGGAGCCAAACACGCTTGTCCTTCATCGTTAAAACCTTTTACTTTAAAAAGGTATTTGCCCGGTTTTAAATTTGAATAAGTGGCCCGTCTGTAGTTTCCAACATAATTCCATTCTTGTTCGAATCCTTCCAGTTTATAGGCATAAGTTAGTTTGGTGGGGAATAAAAAATCAATCCCGGTGTAGTCAATAGAGAATACGGTCTGGCGGTGGTTAAGGGTTATCTGTTTTACAAATGAGATACTTTGCGGCAAACCCGAACTGTCTGACGGTTTTATGCTTTGGTTTAGTATTTTGAAATCTGTTAGTTGGACTACCGGAGATTTTTTGGGAGGCAAATTAAACATTGGGTTGAAAAATGTCAGTCCATGATTTCCTGCAAAAAATATACGCCCATCAGAATGTTTTAGCTTTGCCTTTTCATGAAATTGGTTTCCCAAAGTTCCATCGCAGCTAAAGTAATTTACAATGGAGGTGTCACTTACATTCATTTTGGAAATGCCAAAGGAAGTACTCATCCAAACGTATCCGTGGTTGTCTTGTTCGAAAGATAAGATATCGTTGCTGGGTAATCCTTGTTGCTTATTAAGAATCTGATGGTGTTTGAAATCGGGCGAAATGCGAAGAGCCCCGTTCCCATAACTGCCCAACCAGGTATATTCCTGCTTGTCCTGATAGATTGTTATGCAATTCTTTATTATTCTTTTTGCCAGTGATGAAAGAGCTTCTACAGGAGTAATGTCGTTGTTTTGATCAGGCTTGAGAAAGTATACCCCATCATTAAAAGAAGAAAAGAGAAGACTGTCATCGTTAATAATAAATATTTCCGGGATATTTCCCGAAAAAATTAGTTGAGGGGCAAGTGAAATATCTCCCTTTTTTATCTTGTACAAACCCGATGTTGAGCCTATCCAAATATTGCCCGATAAGTCGGCTTTTATTGCTCCTGCCATTTTTATATTTTTCCTGGCAATTATATTGAGCAAGCCATCTTTTGATATACTGGCTACAATCAACTGATCGGTTAAGCCAATCCATAATCGGTTTTTGGAATCAATAAATAAGGACTCGATCAAACAGTTACTGCTCGAAAACAAGTTGGAGTTATTGGAATTATAATTGGTTAACTTTCCTGAACCGGAATAATGGAAGAGCCCGTGATATCGGGTGCTGACCCATAAATTTCTATAATTGTCTTCAACAAGCTGTGTGACAAATTTGTCTTTAAAAGTATTGCTTAAATCTTGTTCCGAATTAAAGAAGTTAAGGTAGTCGTTCCATACCTTAAATCCTTTGTCAAACGACCCAATCCATATATTCTTGTCCTTGTCAACAGTACAGGAAAGAAGATGCGAAGATTGCAGGTTTGCCAATGTTTGAGGAAGATTGTGTGTTAATGATTGTGAAAGAATGTCGTATTGAAAAAAACCTTGCGATGCTGTGCCTATCAAGAGTTTTAAAGGACCTATTTCCTGTATAAAATTTATTTGAGAATGGCAGAGCAATGTGTTTTCTTTTAGTGATTGGGGAAGGTCTTTGAATTGCCTGAGTACTGGGTCGAAAAGTATGATGCCTGTATCTGTACCTAACCACCAAAAGCCTTGTGGATCGTTGTATTTACAGAATACTTTTTTGTTGTCAGGAAGCGAAAAGAGTTCCCATTCTCCGTTTGTATGGCGCGTTGCAAGTCCTGCCGGGTGACTCATGCCCATCCATAACCTTTTCGATTCGTCTTCCCAAATCAGATTGGGACTTAAAGGAACCGCAGTAGGCTCTGTAATCACCTGTTTTTTTATAGAATCAATATACGCAGGACCTACTTGTGTTGCTATCCATATATTCTTTTTGAGGTCTTCATAAAAGGAAAGAGCATATGGAATTCTGTTTGTCGATAGGGGATAGTGTTCAAATTTCTCTGTTTTAAAATTGAAGCAATTCACCCCGCTAACTGTCCCTGCCCATAGCCGATGAGAAGAATCTAGATAAAGAGAAAGAACAAAATCGTTGTCAATCGTACTTGAGTCTTTGGGATCGTGAAAGTATTGGACAAATTCATAACCGTTGAACCGGTTCAATCCCCGGGGGGTGGCCATCCACATGTACCCGAGTGAATCCTGGCAAAATGATTTGATATTTAAATTCGATATGTGTGTCGACTTTTGTTCAAAAGGCTCTTGTGAAAAACTGTTTGGGCGATAAGCATCTAATACGAAAAAGTTAAGGTTGATTAGGATAAATAAAAAAATTGCATGCATATCTCTGCCTTCATTAATGGCTCGTAAATGTATAGATTTTGATTACACGATTAACCTCTGAAAACTACATTGAACAGATAGTGTAAGAAATTGAACAGAAAATGCAACTCAAAAGATAATAGACCAAATAGAGTATTTAATTGGGATAATTGCGCTACAGAAGTATGGGGGCAAAAATTATTATTGCACGATACTAAAACTAAAATATTGTATGTATGAAAAAATGTAAATTGATTGTGGCATACGTCATGCAGAGGATCCTGATTCCTGCGTGCCTATGCCTTTCAGTCTTCATGTCATGTAATGATGATGGTGCGGGTTTTGAGAAAAAACCTTTTGATCCGTCGAAGCAAATTGAAATTAGCGGATTTTATCCCGATTCAGGAGGAATTTCAACCCCTATTATCATTGACGGACACAATTTCGGAGGTGACACAACCGGACTTCGGGTGTTTTTTAAAGATTCCTTGGGAGTACATCACAGGGCAGGGGTAGTCGGCTCTAACGGCGACAAGATATATGCCATGGTTCCCAAACTAACATTTTTGCGCAAGCTAAATATCATTGTGGAGCGGACCGAAAATGGAAAAATCTTTTCGGGTACCGCGGACGATCTTTTTGTTTATAAAACACAAACTACAGTAAGTACGGTGGTCGGGAAACCAGAACCCGACAACAATTCGATGCCTACGGTTGGTGGCGATTTTTCTTCGGCAACGCTTTCTGCTCCATTCGCTATTGTATTGGATGATGAAGACAATATCTTTATTACAGAACGGAGTTTTAACCTGCAAGGTATATATATAGGACAACCATCGCGAAATGAAAAAGGGGAAGGCGTTTCGAGTAATCTTGTTATTGCCGATACTAAAAGCCAATCTTCTACAGTAATTCTCTATAATGCCAATTATACCAATGCACCTACTTTTTCGGGCGAAGCGGGAAACGAATCGGTTTATATGCCTGAAGACGATGGCCTATACTACTATCAGTTGCTCAAAAGTTTAAGTTATGCACCGCGTCGTCGTTCTTTGATTACCGGTACTGAAACCAAAGATGTGATCGAAGGTAACTGGAAATATTCATTTGTAGCCAACAAGGTTGACAACATGATTTACTCAGTGATGTGGAAGGGACAATTGGTTCGTTTTAATCCTACCACACGTAACGTGGAGGTATTACTTGAGAACGTACTTCCTAATATCCCGAATGCAAGAGGACAGTCAGGCGGTAATACTTACTGCATTTTTTCTCCGCTGGAACCCAATATGCTCTATTTCTGCATGGAAGACTACAACATGATTGGCCGGGTAGATGTATCAAAACTGGCAGGTAAAGACCGTGCTACCTATAAAGGGGAAAGTTATGCAGGAAGAGCGTTTGTTGATGGCCCTGTAAATGGCCGGGGTTGGGAAGACGGCTTGCTCGAAAACGCACGTTTTTTTGGTCCCAAACAGGTTTGTTTTACAGCTGATGGAAAACTTTATATTGCCGACACCGGAAATCATTGCATTCGTGTAATTGATACTACCGCACCTAAAGACAAGGCTACTGTAAGTACCGCGATAGGATTGCCACAAAGCCCCGGTTTTAAAGACGGAGGCCCTGAAATTGCCAAATTTTATTATCCAACCGGGGTCGCAGTAAACAGTGACGGGAGCATTGTATATGTAGCCGATCACAAGAATAAAGTAATCCGTAAACTCTCCATTGAATAATTTTAGATACAAATGATATGAAAAAACTAATATATTTCATCTTGCTGCTGGCAGGAATATATTCCCAAGTAAGCTACGGTCAGAATACGGCAAAAAGACAGCTGGAAGTGTCAGGTGTTGTGTCTGATGCCCAGGGAATTCCACTTCCGGGAGTATCCATATACATCAAAAATGTTCCGGGTGTGGGAACAACCTCCGATATCGACGGAAAGTTTTCTCTAAAAGCAAACCTTAGAGAAACGGTAGTTTTCCAGATGATTGGTATGACAACGTTTGAACATTTTGTTGAGAAAAGTAAAAACGATTTGAAAATTGTACTGGAAGACGATGCCCAGAAACTGGACGAAGTGGTTGTAACCGGGTTAACTTCTCAGAAAAAGGTATCGATCGTTGGTGCCATAACAAGTATTGATGTGGGGGAGCTAAAAACTCCGGCCGCTTCTATTAACAACATGCTGGGTGGCCGGGTAGCCGGTGTAATGTCTATGACAACATCGGGTGAGCCTGGAAAAAATATCTCAAACTTTTGGATTAGGGGTATCGGAACCTTTGGTGCTAATTCAGGAGCATTGGTGTTAATCGACGGTCTTGAAGGACGACTTCAGGATGTAGATCCCGATGACGTTGAATCATTTCAAATACTCAAAGATGCTGCTGCTACGGCCGTTTACGGGGTACGTGGCGCTAACGGAGTAGTTATCGTAACAACCAAACGCGGGGGAAAGGGAAAATTACAAATTACCGGTCGGGCTACCTTGCAAGTAAACCAATTGAAACGGATGCCCGAATATTTGGGAGCTTATGAATATGCAAAACTGGCCAACGAAGCCAGGGCCATGTCTGGCGACCCTGATCTGTATACCCGTCTTGATTTGGATGTTATCAAGTCAGGACTTGATCCTGAACTGTACCCTGACGTCAACTGGATTGATGAAATTATGAAAAAGACCTCGTTGCAACACCGTTACTACATAAACGCAAAAGGAGGAGGAGACCTTGCGAATTATTTCCTGTCGGTGGGAGCACAGCAGGAGTACGCGGCCTATAAACAGGAGGATTCGAAATTCAAAAAACCGGTAGCTTATAACAAAATAACCTATCGTGCCAATATTGACATGAACCTGACCCCATTCACTAAACTTTATTTTGGAGTGGACGGAAACATTATAGATCATACCTTACCGGGATCTCAGAATACCAATACGCTATGGCATGCAGTCCGTATGCTTACACCGGTTATGTTTCCGGTGAAGTATGCTGATGGCACGCTGCCAACTTATGGTACCTACGACCTGTCATCGCCTTACACCGCGCTTAACTATACGGGCTACACACGAAATAATAATTCGCGTAATTTAATCACACTGAGCCTTACACAGCAGGTAAAAGGTTTTTTTGAAGGACTGACCTTATCTGCACAGGTGATGGCCGATTACGAAACTTATTTCACCGAACACCGTCGTTTATGGCCAAACATGTATCGTGCCTCAGGAAGAGATTCGCAAGGAAACCTCATTAAATCGCTTCGAATTACTGAATCAGCTCTTATGTACGGTAGTTCCACCGATTTGTGGCGAAAATACTACGGCGAGGCGAAAGCCAATTGGGCGCGTTCTTTTGGCAACCACGATCTGGGTGCTCTCTTGTATTATTACATGGAAACAATTTCGGATACCCGATGGAGAAAACGTTATTATGACGATTTAGGCATCCATGCTATTCCTTCCCGGCGCCAGAACGTTTCAGGGCGGCTTTCTTACGGGTATAACAACACTTATTTTATCGATGGTAACTTCGGCTACACGGGTTCATCGCAATTTGAAGCAGGACAGCGTTTTGGCTTTTTCCCTTCCATTGCCCTTGGATGGGTTGTTACTTCCTATGAGTGGGTTCAAAACAATTTCCCGGCGCTATCGTTCCTGAAGCTTCGCGGATCATACGGTTTGGCAGGAAATGACCAGATTGAGGGAGCTGCCCGTTTCCCCTATCTTACACTTATCGATAACCGCGCCGGAAGCTATTGGGGATACCGGGGCGCTGGTATTACCGAAATGCAGGAGGGGGCCGATAACCTGATGTGGGAAGTGGCTAAAAAAGCAAACTTTGGTGTTGAAGCCAATTTTTTCGACGATAAACTAAAGTTTGTTGTTGATGTATTTCGTGATCAGCGTGATAATATTTTTATGCCACGCGTTACCCTTCCTGAGTATCTTGGGTTGGTAACTGTTCCCCAGTCAAATGTGGGAAGTATGCACAGCTTTGGCTCTGACGGTAATGTTTCCTATTTCCATTCTATCAATAAGGATATGGATTTCAGTTTACGGGCCAATTACACTTTCTCTCAGAATATTATCGACTATTTCGAAGAGAACAAGTTGCCCTACGATTACATGAGTGTTACGGGTAAACCTTACGGGATTATTCGTGGCTACATTGCGGAAGGACTTTTCAAAGACCGCGAAGAAATCGAGACCAGGCCCGACCAGAGTAGTTTTGGAAGAGTGCGCCCGGGAGATATAAAATACCGCGATGTAAACGGCGACGGAACCATCAATGAAGACGACAAAGTTCCACTCTCGTATGGTAACCAGGTTCCACGTATGATGTACGGTTTTGGTGCTGATTTCCGTTGCAAAAAACTAACGTTAGCGATCTTGTTTAAAGGTGCTGCAAAGGTGGAGTATTACCGTGCAGGAATGTTTATCGATAATTTCGGATTAAATGCCCCCGGATGGATTCCTTTTTACAACGGAGAACTGGGTAATGTTATCAAGCTGGCCAACAATCCAGCCAACAGATGGACCCCGGCGTGGTACTCAGGTACAACCGAAACAGAAAATCCTAATGCTGAATTTCCCCGTCTTTCTTACGGTGAAAATACAAACAATTCACAGCTTTCTTCCTTCTGGAAACGCAATGGCTCCTACCTTCGTCTGCAAGAGGTGAGCGCAAGGTATAAAATGGATAACTATTCCTGGATGAGCAGACTTGGATTGCAATCCATCGATTTGGAATTTGTGGCAAACAACCTGTTCACTATCGACAAGGTAAAATACTTCGACCCTGAACAAGCAACCTTTAACGGAGGAGCATATCCTATACCTGCATCCTATACATTTCAAATCTACCTGAACTTTTAATTATTACTGTATATGAAAAGTATATTTAAAATATTGATAGCAGTGGCAGCCATCTCAAGCATGGCGCTTAGTTCCTGCAATTTTTTGGATGTAGATAGCTATTTTGAAGATACATTCAGACAAGACTCAATTTTTAGCAGCATGCAAAATGCGGAAGGATACCTGTGGAATACACCAAAAGACTTTCCTGATCCGGGGGCTATTTGGGGTAATTCATGGAACCTTGGGCAGATGGCATCCGATGAGATTACAACACGATGGAGAACCGGTGAATTCCCGGGTGTTTTGTTTACGGTTGGTGAAATAAACGAACGAAATGTTCCCACGAGTATGAATATTTGGTATCGAATGTACCGGGTAATTCGTCGTTGCAACACCATGCTTGCCAACGTGGATGATGTAAGCGATATGTCAACAAACGAAAGACAGCGCTACATGGGATATGTCCATTTTTTGCGCGGTTATGCATATTACCATTTATTGATGAACTGGGGGCCTTGCCTGATTATTGGTGATGAGGTGCTCTCTAATTCAGAATCAGCAGAGTTTTACAACAAGGAACGTTCGACTTATGATGAGTCTGTTGACTACATCTGTAACGAATTTGCGTCGGCAGCGCAGGTATTGCCTACCGCCGCACAACAATCCATCAGCATATCCGACCGCCCTACCAAGGGAGCAGCGTTGGCTCTGATAGCACGGCTGCGTCTGTATCAGGCTTCCCCTTTGTTCAATGGAGGAGATGCGGCGCGCAGAAGTTTTGGTACGTGGACAAGAAAAAGTGACGGAGCTTATTATGTGAATCAGGAATACGAGCCTCGGCGCTGGGCTGTTGCCGCCGCTGCTGCCAAAGCAGTTATTAACATGAATTATTATCAGTTACATACTGTTGATGCCGATCCTCAGAATCCTTATCCGCTGGCTTCGAATGTACCTACCGATCCCTTCCCCGAAGGTGCCGGAGGAATTGATCCGCTTCATTCTTATCATGACATGTTCAATGGTGAAGGCATTATCCAAACCAACAAAGAATTTATCTGGGCAATGGCTTCTTCAAATGTGACCAATTATACCCGTCACTCATTTCCGGTGTATTTTGGAGGCTGGGGAGGAATGGCCGTTCCTCAGCGTGTGGTCGACAGTTACCTGATGGCCGATGGGCGTACCATTCATGATGCATCTGCAGAGTATCCTTATGATCCGGTATTAACAAACACCATTGGTGGAAGTGGTAAAACATTAGGTTCCTATATCTTAAAACCTAATGTCCCTAAAATGTATGACAACCGGGAGGCACGCTTTTATGCATGTATCGGATTTCCTGGCTCTTACTGGGCAATGAATTCAGCGTCGCAGGACCCTTCCTATACCAAAAGACAATTCTGGTTTTCGTACGACGATGTATCGGGTATTACCGGTACCGGTAATAATATCAACGACTACAACGTAAGCGGTTATTCTCCGATTAAATATATCCATCCTGATGACTCGTGGGCCAATGGCAAAGGAAACGTAAAGTCGGCTTTTGTAACCGGTCCAAAACCATTCCCTATTCTTCGTTATGCTGAAGTTTTGCTGGAGTATGTAGAAGCCTTGAATAACGTAGAAGGGACAGAAACTGTGGAGACAATAGACATTGTTGGAAACGAAACAATAGAAATTACGGTTACGCGCGACATGGCAGAGATGGCCAGGTATTTTAACATGATTCGCTATCGTGCCGGACTTCCGGGCGTAACAGAAGCCCAGCTGACAAGCAGAGAAGAGTTTCAGAAAATAATCATGAATGAACGTCAGGTTGAATTGTTTAACGAAGGATATCGCTTTTTTGATACTCGCCGTTGGGGAATCTACCTTGATGAAGATGCCAACTCCTCGAACTGGAAAGGTCTCAACGTAGAGAGAGACAGAACTAACAGCAACAACAATGAAGGGTTCTTTGAAATTGTTACCATAAACACGCAAAACATTCGTGACCGTGTAGCTCTTCCCAAAATGGTTTTGCTGCCTATACCTCACAACGAATTGCTAAAGGTTCCTGCTATTGATCAGAACCCAGGTTGGGATAGATAATGGTTGGAATTAAAAAGTATTAAGCAGATTTAAATGATACGAACATGAAAAACAGGATAAAAGTTATTTATTGTACATTGCTGGGACTTACTTTAGGTGCCTGTAACTCCTATGATTTCGAACAGGAGCAATACCGGAACGAAATCAACCTTCTCAGTAATTCTCAATTGATCTATGACAAACAGGTGGCGGATTTAAGTAAAAGTAACGATACCATATACCTGGTAGCAGGATTAAGCGGTACGCAAAATGCCGACAAATCCTACAGGGTAGCCCTCATGGAAGCCGATTCTTTGCTCAAAGCTTATAATAAATCGAATTACGACATCGATGTCAGCCGTTATGCGCGCTTGCTCCCTGAAGCGTGTTATACAATTCCCTATTTGGAGGGGAATATTCCCGCAGGTGAAACACAATTGAGAATTCCCGTTTATCTGCAGAACCTGGAAAAATTATCCCCTGATTCAATTTATTTTCTGGATTATCAGATAGACCCGTCGGGAACGGATGCATTCAATCCTAAAAAGAAAGAAGTATTGCTGCGAATATTCAAAGAGAACGAGTTCTCTTCCACGAAACAGAATGTTTACTACAACTATACTTCTTCATACATAACTACACTGGATTTGAACAATCCTTTAGTACGGCGTCCAACCAGTTCCAACCAGGTATTTCCGTTGGGAGGCAATTCGGTAAGGATGATGGCAGGCGACGAAGAGCTTGGCGAGTATAAAACCGGATATGACCGAATAAACGAGAAGAGTATTGTTGTAACAATAGGTGGACAAACATCTAAAAATCCCTTGGCGCGTAAGGTAACCATTGAGCCATACAAAACCATTGATGTGGTTCAAATGACTCCTTTTGAGATGTACGACAATACCTTTTTGATCAATATTATCTCAACTCCCGACGGTAGGGCTACCTACTACAAAGAGTTTCGTCTTCACTACAAATACAGGCTAAACGAAGCAGATCCGTACAAAGAGGTGAAAGCAATTTTACGTATGGAATACAGCCCGAGGGCCGACTTATTGTAATGTTCAGCCAAGTTGAAATAATAATAAAAGAATCATATGAAAAAGAATATATTATTGTTCGGATTAATCGGGATCCTATTAAGCGGCGTATTTTCGTGTGCCCCTGATTACGAAACGGAGTTCGAGGTAAAATCACTGGTTGTTCCCGATAACAGCTTAGCTCCCATCTCTTTCCCTTTGGAAGGTGGAGAAGCGCAAGCTCTGGTAGAAACAAACGTTGAGCTGGCTAATTGGTCGGCTTCATCGAATGCCGAATGGCTATCGGTTAGCAAAAAAGAGGGCAGTGTAACCATTTCGGCCGGAAGCAACAATACCTATGCTCCCCGTATTGCCCGTGTAACCATTGAATACGGCCATCAGGCGTACTATATAAATGTTACACAAAAAGGTAATACTCCTTTTCTTCTGGCCGACGGGCTCAGGAATGGTGCCATTAAATCGGTTAGTGCAGGAAAAACAACTTTTTCGGTCCTGGTGAAATCAAATCTGAATGTCGATCATTTTCTGATACCGGATACTGCCAACTTTGTTCACTTAGATGCCATTACCGCTGTTGAAGGGAAGCCTGATGAAAAAACGGTTACTTTTAAGGTTGACCAAAACATGAGCAGAAATGCCCGCTCCAGTACCATAACATTGCAATCATCAGATAATTATGACTACACAGCATCGTTTGTTGTTGTTCAGAGCGGAATCGTATTTACAGAAATTCCTTTAAGGGCAGATATGCTTTCTTCCAACGCGCAGGAAGTATATGAAGGGCCTAGCTCTAATCTGTTGGACGGAGATCCTGGTACGTTCTTCCATTCTGCCTGGTCGTTTTCTATCGGAGAGGCTCATTATATTCAGGTTAAATTGGATGAGCCAATTTCTGGTTGTATTTTCTGGTACAAAAACAGGAACAACGGAAATGGGAAACCAACAGATGTGTCGATAATGGTTAGTGCCGATGGAGAAACGTGGAGTGAAATGGTACACATTACTTCCGGGTTACCAACAGGTGCATCAGAAACATATGAATCAAACTATTATTCTTCGGAAACACCGTTTACCTATTTCCGGTTTGTGGTGAATAAGACAAACGATGGGGTCGCTCCTACATTCTTTAATATGGCAGAATTGCGAATGTATTACATTCAGTAATTAACCAGGGTAATAGAAAAATAGAATTATTTAGTAAAGACTTGTTATTCCATTAAGTAAAACACGAAAGTAATTATGGTTAAGGCAGCTATATTGGCTGCCTTAACTTAAAACTCATCGTGACTCATTTTTGATTTTGGAATAAAAAGCATGGATGATGAATGCAAAACAAGCTTTATAACGATAGGAATAGGACAAAATGCCTTTCACTTTTCTGTTGTTCCCGTTAATGGCAACAGCTATATAACTTTCGGGATTATCCTGATTTTTATGAGTGTTGGCTTCGATGTTGTAAAAATAGAAAATTTTAAACCCTACTTATAAATATCCCTATAGGTATCCAAAATTGGAACGAAGTATTGAAAAATATTTCTGAACAATAGAAAACAAAATGAGAAAAATTGATATTAGCAAATGGACAGCGTTTATCTTATTTGCGCTGACTTCTTTACAAATAAATGTTTCCTGGGGGCAGGAAAACCAACCACTGATTCCCAAACCTGTATCAGAGTTTAAACGTTCAGGTCAGTTTATTCTTTCCGGAAAAACAAAAATTCTGATTCCTGCCGATAATACAGAATTACAAACAATTGCCGATCTGTTTATTGGCGACATTACAGAACTTTCCGGAATTTCGATTGAGAAAGGGGAGAGAAAGGCAAAAAGTACCATTGAGTTTAGGTTAAACACTGTGGCCGATTCGTTGCTGGGCACCGAAGGATATAAAATGAAAATTGCTTCCGGGCATGTTCTTATTCAGGCCAATCAACCTCAAGGGATTTTTTACGGGGTACAAACATTTTTGCAAAAGATTCCGGCAAAAAGTGCAGCTCAGGTGCCTGTTGCTTGTGCCGATATTACCGATTATCCGCGTTTCGGATGGCGCGGCTTGATGCTGGATGTAAGTCGTCATTTTTTTACCAAAGATGAAGTGAAACGGTACATCGATCAAATGGCAAAGTACAAATACAATGTGTTCCATTGGCATTTGACCGATGATCCGGGGTGGCGGATTGAAATAAAAAGTTTGCCTGAATTAACTTCTGTGGGATCATGGCGGGTTCCACGAACCGGAAATTTTGGACATTTTCAACCTCCTTTCCCGGGAGAGGAGGCTACCGATGGCGGTTTTTATACCCAGGAAGACATTCGTGAAGTAGTAAAGTATGCACAGGAACGCTTTGTTACCATTGTTCCCGAAATCGATGTGCCGGGGCACAGTCTGGCGTTAATCGCTTCCTATCCCGACGCTTCGTGTACTCAAGTGAAATATCCGGTAAATGCAGGTTTTGCAATGCCTGTCGACCGTGTTCTTTGTGCCGGAAACGAAGATAATTTCAAAAAACTTGAACTTATTTTTTCTGAAGTCGCTTCGCTTTTCCCAGGAGAATACGTTCATATTGGTGGCGATGAAGCGGAAAAGGAATATTGGAGAAATTGCCCGAAATGCCAACAGCGAATGAAAACCGAAGGGCTGAAAACAGAAGAAGAACTACAGAGTTACTTCATAAAAAGGGTAAGCAAAATACTGGATGCAAACGGAAAGAAACTGATTGGATGGGACGAGATTCTTGAAGGGGGACTGGCTCCCGATGCAACGGTGATGTCGTGGCGGGGAACCGAAGGAGGAGCTGCTGCTGCAAAAGCGGGGCATCCGGTAATTATGACCCCGAACGAGTTTTGTTATCTCGACCATACTCAGGGTGAAAATGTAATCGAACGTTTTGGCATTCTTTTCTGTTGTTTTATGCGGATGCGCGAAGTGTATAAATTTAATCCCAACGAAGGCGTAGCCGATTCATCTTTTGTGTTGGGGGCACAGGGAAACCTTTGGACAGAGGTGGTTCCGAATTACCGCAGGGCTGAGTATATGACCTGGCCCCGTGGAATGGCTTTATCTGAAATAATGTGGTCGCCAACAGGAAACCGTAATTGGGACGAATTTGTGCTGCGTATTGAAAACCATTTCCCCCGGTTCGAACAAGCCGAAGTGAACTATTCTCCGGCAATTTATGACCCGGATATTGAAATGGTGGAAACAGATGCCGGTGAATATCAGATTGTTTTTACTCCGGAAATTAAAGGGCTGGATATTTATTATACATTTGATATGACTTTCCCCGATAAGTTTTATCCCAAATACAAAAACGAACCTATTTCTATTCCGTCGGGAGCTACCGAAATATGGGCCATTACCTACCGGGACGGGAAACCCCTTGGTCGTTTGTTGGTGATAACTCTGGATGAGTTAAAGAATCGTTTGGAAAAGAAAAAGTAATCAGATTTGGTTTTTCCTGTTGTTATTGTGAATGAGGGAATAACCATTGTAAAAAGAAAAAACAATTTATCAGAAATGACCAAAAATAACCTATTGAAAATTGTATTTGTATTACTGTTTTGTTATGCCAGATCGGGCATGGCACAGCCTGTAGTTAGCGACCAATGGGCTGCCACCGATGCATTGGGCCGCAAACTGTGCGAATTCTATCAGGCAGGAAATAAAAAACAGGATAAGTTTGTAGCAATATTCTATTGGACCTGGCACCAGGGAGATGACGATACAACTTACCAGGTAAAAAACATCACAGAAATAGTCCGCCAGCATCCCGAGGCGATGAAAGACTTCCATCATCCGGCGTGGGGAACCAAACAACCCGGCTTTTTTTTCTGGGAACAACCGCTGCTGGGATATTACAAAACCACTGATCCTTGGGTGCTTCGGAAGCATGCAGAAATGCTGGCCGATGCCGGAGTAGATGCCGTTTTCTTCGATTGCACCAACGGCAGCCTTACCTGGGAAGATTCGTACGAAGCTTTGATGAAATCATGGGCCCAGGCGCAGAAAGACGGCGTGAATGTTCCGAAAATAGCCTACATGTTGCCGTTCGGACCGGTTCCTCATTCGCTGGTTTCACTCCGTCAACTTTACCGCGATGTATACAAACCCGGCCGTTATAAAAACCTTTGGTTTATGTGGAAAGGAAAACCCTGCATTATGGGCTATCCCGATAATCTGACCGATTCGGAAGAAGACCGTGAGATTGCCGAATTTTTCACTTTTCGGCCCGGACAACCTGATTATGTGAATGGCCCTACGCGAAACGATCAGTGGGGCTGGCTCGAAAACTACCCGCAGCACGGTTATGTGAAAGGAGAGACCGGAACCTTTGAACAAGTGACGGTAGGTGTGGCTCAAAATGCCAGTCCTGAAACCAACGGGCATTGCAGTGCTTTTAACCTACCCGGGGCACAAGGACGCCATTTCAGCAAACAAAAGGGCTTTGACCCGCGCGTTGATGGATACTTGTATGGATGGAATTTTCAGGAACAGTGGGACCGCGCCTTTGAATTGGATCCGGAACTGGTTTTTGTTACCGGTTGGAACGAATTTATCGCCGGACAGTGGTTGCCTGAACATGGCTGGACAGGTGATCCTTTTTCTTTTGTCGATCAGTATGACTGGGAACACAGCCGCGATATCGAACCCAACAAAGGCTGGGGCGACAGGGGAGATGTGTACTATCTTCAGTTGATTGATCAGGTGCGTAAATTTAAAGGAATGACACCGCCAGAAAAGGTTTCCGTGGCTAAAACAATAAAGATCGGAAAAGCAGATGGATGGAAGGATGTGCGGCCATATTATGCCCATTACAAGGGAAACACGGAGCATCGAGACCACAAGGGACGTTATGATCAATACTATATAAACAATACCGGACGGAATGATATTGTGGGAGCAAAAGTAGCCCACGATGCCCAAAACATTTATTTCTATGTTGAAACGGCAGAAAAGCTAACCCCAAAAACCGACCGTAACTGGATGATGTTGCTGATCGACTCGGACCGTGATAAATCAACCGGATGGAATGGTTACGACTTTATTGTCAACCGGGTTGCGCCGGATAAAAAGGCAACAGTAGAAAAAAACATTGGAAACCGTTGGGAGTGGGAGAAAGTTACCGGAACAAATTATGCGGTTAGCGGAAATAAACTGGAATTGGAAATTCCCCGTAATGTATTGTACTTGAGCGGTAAAAGCGTTGACATTGAATTCAAATGGAACGATAACATGCAGGAGAACGGGAACATTATGGATTTTTATGTAAACGGAGACACGGCCCCAGGCGGGCGTTTCAATTTTGTATATACTGAATAGACAAGCAGTAAAAATTGTTCAAACCAACTAATAATAATTTACCATGAAATCTATTTTACAGATAATTTTCTGTTTCATTGTTGGATCGATGCTCTTTGTCAATTGCGAACAGCGGGCCAGTGTTGAACCGGCAAAGGAAATGGAAACTGTTTTTGTGAATCCGCCCGACTCCATTCAAACCAGTTGTTACTGGTACTGGATTTCGGATAATATTTCGAAAGAAGGGGTGGAGAAGGACCTGGAATCGATGAAAGAAGCCGGTATTAACCGGGCTTTTATTGGTTACATCGGGCAGGATAACGTGCCGTACGGAAAAGTGAAAATCTTTAGCGAAGAATGGTGGACTATTCTTCATGCTGCACTCAAAAAGGCTACCGAGTTAAATATCGAAATTGGGATCTTCAACTCGCCGGGTTGGAGTCAATCGGGTGGCCCTTGGGTCGAAGCCAACGAGGCAATGCGCTACCTCGCTAGCTCGGAATTACACGTAAAAGGCCCGAAAAAATTAAGTCAGAAACTGGAAGCGCCGCTTGAGCCTTTTCAGGATGTGAGTGTGATTGCCTATCCCGAACCTAAATATTACGGACAGATTTTTGATTCCAATGCAGGTAGCATTACTTCGTTGCCTAAGGTAGCCGGTTTGTCAAAAATAACCGATAAAAAGACTGCTACAGGAATTAACTTTCCGGAAAACGGCGATTTCATCATCGATTTTGAAGCCAGGGTACCTTTTACGGCACGCAGTCTCTCTGTTACTTCCACCGCTAGTTCCATTAACAACCCCGCTGTCCTCCAAGCAAAGGAAAGTGACGGCTGCTATCGCACGATTTCCGAATTTAACATTGATCGTTACAATGCAGCCTTAAACGTTGGCTTTGATCCGTATGCGCCGATAGTGGTGTCTTTCCCGGCTGTAACTGCAACTTCCTTCCGGGTTGTAGTGAAGAATGTACATCCGGGTATTGGCTTGGCCGAAATTGAATTGTCGTCGGCTCCACGGGTAGAACGTTACCCCGAAAAAACACTGGCAAAAATGTATCAGACTCCGCTGCCTTACTGGAAAGAATACCAGTGGCGGGAGCAAGCGGAAGCCAACGATGAAGAGACGGTGATTGATGCATCGCAAGTAATTGATCTTACTCCTATGATGAGTGCCGATGGCACTTTGAACTGGGAGGTGCCCGAAGGAAACTGGGTGATACTTAGAACCGGAATGACTCCTACCGGGGTGACGAATGCTCCTGCTTCGCCTGAAGCGACCGGGCTGGAGATCGATAAAATGAGCAAGAAACATGTGGAAAAGCACTTCTACTCTTACATTGGCGAGATTCTAAAACGAATTCCGGAGGCTGACCGAAAAACATTTAAAGTGGTTGTTCAGGATAGTTATGAAACCGGAGGCCAGAATTTTACTGATGATTTTCTGATTGAGTTTAAAGAAAGATACGGGTATGATCCGCTTCCTTTTTTGCCGGTTTACAATGGTTTTGTGGTAAACAGCCAGCTGGAATCCGATCGCTTTTTGTGGGACATGCGACGCATGGTGGCCGATAAAGTGGCCTACGATTATGTGGGAGGTTTGCGCGATGTAAGTCATAAACACGGCCTGCGTACTTGGCTCGAAAACTACGGACACTGGGGATTTCCCGGCGAATTTTTGATGTACGGAGGCCAGTCGGACGAGATTGGCGGTGAGTTCTGGAGCGAAGGAGAACTGGGGGATATCGAAAACCGTGCAGCTACTTCCTGTGGGCATATATACGGGAAGACAAAAATTTCTGCCGAATCGAATACGGTTGCCGGTGGTTCTTTCAGCCGGTATCCTGCCAGGTTCAAACAGCGCACCGATCGGTTTTTTGCAGAAGGGATCAACAATACACTCTTGCATGTTTATATTTCGCAACCTTACGAAGATAAAACGCCGGGAGTAAATGCCTGGTTTGGAAACGAATTCAACCGGAAAAATACCTGGTTCCGGCAACTGGATGTGTTTATTGACTACCTGAAACGCTCGAATTATATGCTTCAGCAAGGTTTGAATGTAGCTGATGCTGCTTATTTTATTGGGGAAGATGCCCCAAAAATGACGGGCATAACAGATCCTGAACTTCCGGTAGGTTACCAGTTCGATTACATGAATGCCGAAGTAATCGAAAAACACATGACAGTACAAGACGGCTTGATCACACTTCCGCACGGAACGCAATATCGTATTTTGGTTTTACCCAAGCTGGAAACCATGCGCCCTGAATTACTGGCAAAGATCAGCCAGTTGGTTAACGAGGGAGCTGTTGTTCTTGGACCTGCGCCGAAACGTTCACCCAGCCAGCAAAACCAGCCCGAAGCCGATTTGCAGGTAGCGGAAATGGCTGCCGAATTGTGGGGCGATGTTGACGGCGAAAATGTAAAATCGCGCAAAGTGGGTGAGGGGCTCATCATGAGTGGATTGTCGATGGAAGAGGCGTTTGCCCTGATCGGCTGTGTGCCCGATTGTAAACTTCCGGAGGACCAAAGTATTCACTTTGGCCATCGTACCACAAAAGATGCGGAAGTTTATTTTGTTAGCAACCAAACCGGCGAAACCAAACTGGTGACGCCTGAATTTAGGGTAAATGGATATCTGCCTGAGCTTTGGGATGCAACGACTGGTTCGGTACGCAAACTTCCGGCTTATGAACAACTGGGAAATACAACTTCGGTTCCTCTAAAACTGGCTCCGTACGAAAGTGTATTTATTGTATTCCGCCAGAAAGCGGGAAAAGCAAGCACGCAGGGGGTGGAAGCCAATTATCCGGTGCAGGTTGTTTTGGCAGATTTCGCACAGGCATGGAAAGTACAATTCGACGCTTCGCAGCGTGGCCCTGAGGAACCCGTGATCTTTGATAAGTTACAGGATTGGGCGCAATCGACCGACGAGAGAATCAGGTACTATTCAGGAACGGCTTCCTATTCACAAAACTTTAGAGTGGAAGCTTTACCCGACGGAGATAATATTTTGCTTGGGCTGGGCAATTTAACAGCCATGGCAAAGGTGTATGTCAACGATAAATATGCAGGAGGCGTTTGGACACCTCCGTATCAACTCGATATTACGAATTTTGTAACCCAGGGTGAAAACACGCTTCGGATCGAGGTGGTTAACACCTGGGTAAACCGGCTTATCGGTGATTGGAACCTGCCCGAAGACCAACGGAAAACATGGTGCCCAATAAATAGGTATAATGCCAATAGTCCTTTACAAGCCTCCGGTTTGTTTGGGCCGGTTGCTGTTTATGGTATAAGATATTAGGCTGTAAGTAATAAAACAGAATTTGCCTTTTCCCGGAAAGGGAGTGGTGAGTTTGATTTTAAAATATTTTTTCATGAAAATAATAGGATTCTTATTTTGTCTCTTATTCGTACTTAGTTTCTGTGCCGGTGCACAAACCGTTATTCCGCTTTACGAGGGGGCTATTCCGGGAGAAAAACAACACGAGAACAAAGAGCACGATGATAACGGAATCTATTCTTTCGTTTCAAAACCCGATCTGACCATTTATCTTCCGGAAGTTGAAACCAAAGTAAAAACAGCGGTCGTAATTTGTCCCGGAGGTGGTTACCACGTGGTTTGTGCCAGCTACGAAGGGCACAAAATTGCAAAGGAAATGAATAAAAAGGGAGTGGCTGCTTTTGTGCTTAAATACCGTCTGCCCAATGACAATACCTGTGAAAATAAATCGATAGCGCCTTTACAGGATGCGCAGCAAGCCATTAAGATTGTTCGTGATAACGCCGAAAAATGGAGGATCGATCCGAACCAAATCGGAATTATGGGTTTTTCAGCCGGAGGGCACCTGGCCGCAACTGCCGGTACTCACTTTTCAAGGAGTTACATCGAAAATAAAGAAGAAACCAGTTTGCGACCTGATTTTATGGTACTTGTTTACCCGGTAATTTCCATGCAGCCGGAATTAACCCACGGAGGCTCGCGTGATAACTTGCTGGGGAAAAACGCCTCTTCTGAATTATTGGAGCTTTTTTCCAACGAAAAACAGGTTACAGAAAATACACCGCGCACATTTTTAACCCATGCGCAGGATGATGACGTGGTTTCGGTAGAGAACAGCCTTCGTTTTTACGAAGCATTAAAGGCAAAGAACGTTTCAGCAGATATGCACTTGTTCTCGAAAGGCAAACACGGGTATCCGCTCGAACCGGCTGCTTCCAACTGGTTGGACTACGTTTTCAAATGGATGAAAGAGCAGGAATTAGTTGATTAAACAGCAAAGATTTACATAACATAGAAACATTAACTTTTACTATATGAACACCAAGGTTTTATTTATTTTATTATTTCTCGGTATTTCGAACGGAGCCTACAGTCAGGTTCCGGCGGTAGTGGAGGCTTCCAACCAGTCAGTTCGCTCTACTGTCTTAACGCAAAAATTTCTAGCTCCAACACGCATTGTCTGGAAATCAGATGAAACAGGTAAGCAGGTATTGAATGCCGAAAGTATTCTGAAGCCGGGTATCGGACAAGCTGATTTAAACCAGGGAAAATATCTGACACTTATAAACGATCAGGATTCGAAAGCAGGATTGATTCTCGATTTTGGCTGTGAAATACAGGGTGGAATTGAGATCGTTACCACGATCAACAATTCAAACCCGGCGGGATATGTTCGTGTTCGTTTGGGAGAATCCGTAAGTGAGACGATGAGTGATGTAGCTGTCGAAGGTGCAACAAACGATCACGCGATGCGCGATTTTACTGTTCAATTGCCGTGGCTGGGACGCCTGCTTGTTGGGGAATCGGGTTTTCGTTTTGTGAGAATTGATCTGCTGGATCCGAATACAAAAGTTGAGATCAAGGAGATCAGCGCTTCATTCAGGTACCGTGACATTCCTTATCTCGGGGCGTTTTCGTGTAATGATGAACGTTTGAATAAAATATGGATGACCGGCGCTTACACGGTCCACCTGAATATGCAGGATTACCTGTGGGATGGAATAAAACGCGACCGCCTGGTGTGGGTGGGCGATCTTCACCCGGAAGTGATGACGGTTAGTTCGGTTTTTGGCAACAACGAGGTAGTTCCGAAAAGTCTCGATTTGGCCCGTGACCTTACGCCCCTGCCCAACTGGATGAACGGAATCAGTTCGTATTCGATGTGGTGGCTTTTGATTCATCGCGACTGGTATTATTACCACGGCGATTTGGCTTACCTGAAGCAGCAGCAAAATTACATGGTTGATTTGCTAAACCTGTTGTCCACTAAAATAGATGCCAATGGTAAAGAAACACTGGATGGAAACCGTTTTCTCGACTGGCCTTCCAGTGAAAACCAGGAGGCGGTTCATACCGGCTTGCAATCGATGATGGTGATGACCTTTGAGGCCGGGGCCGATTTGTGTGAAATCATGGGCGACAAGGAAACTGCTAAACTTTGTCACGCATCAGTTGAAAAATTAAAGAAACACGTTCCCGGTATGGCTGAATCAAAACAGGCTGCTGCTTTGCTTGCCATGTCTGGATTAGTGACGCCTGCGCAGGGAAACAATGACGTTCTTGCCCGGGATGGAGTGCATAAAATGTCGACTTTCTATGGGTATTATATGCTAATTGCACGTGCTATGGCTGGCGATTACCAAGGCGCTCTTGATAATATTCGTGATTACTGGGGCGCTATGCTCGATCTGGGAGCAACCACTTTCTGGGAAGACTTTGATATTGACTGGACAAAAAATGCAGCCCGTATTGATGAGCTTGTTCCTGAAGGCAAAGTTGATATTCATAAAACATACGGAGGTTATTGTTACAAGCAATTCCGTCACAGTTTTTGTCACGGGTGGGCATCGGGGCCCACGAGCTGGCTTTCTCAATATGTGCTGGGAGTGAACGTTTTGGAACCCGGTTGTAAAACGATTAAACTGGAACCTCACCTGGGCGATTTGCGGTGGGTAAAAGGAAGCTTTCCTACGCCACACGGCGTGCTTGAAATAGAACACCGAAAACTGGAGTACGGAGAAGTAAAAACTACTTATAAGGCTCCCAAAGGGGTGAAAATTGTAAGATGATAAATCTAAACTGAGTTTGATCATTTTGATCCGGCAAAAGAGTTAATCCAAATAAAATAATATAATTGATTAATTTTTAAGTTATTATAAATATGAAGAATAAAAAAGAGAGAGGAGATGCTTTGTGCAGGGGAGTTGAAAATAAGCTTGTGGCTTCATCTTTCAGGCAGTTTTATGCCATGGTTTTGTTATTATTTGTTATGTCTCCATTCGTGGTTCAGGCGGCTGATATTCGTATTCTTCCCGAACCTTGCAGTGTAGTGGATCTTCAAAAGGAGGTTTCGTTAGCTCAAAATTTGAAAGTGTATATCGATAAAAAGTCGTCACTGGATGAAGATTATGTAAAGCAAGTACTGACGGAGGAGGGATTTGATATTCGGGTGGTAAGTTCAGAAAAAGCTGCTGACCTTGTTTTTCAAATGGACGGTAAGGTTGTACCCGAACAAGATGGCTATCATTTGAGGGTGTACAGTCCGGAACGAAAAAAACAGATTTATGCAGTTGGAAATTCAAGAAATGGTTTGCTTTATGCGTTGCAAACCTTTAGACAACTTATTGTTAACGATGGTGTTCACAAAAAAATCCCATCCTGTGAAATAACAGATTATCCTGCATTTATGTGGCGCTCATACATGTTGGACGAATCGAGGCATTTTCATGGAAAAGAGGTGGTAAAGAAATTATTGGATGAGATGGTCCGGCTAAAAATGAATGTTTTTCACTGGCATTTAGTTGATGACCCGGGGTGGCGTTTGGAGATAAAAAAATATCCGCTTTTAACCGAGATAGGAGCCAAAGGAAACTATACCATGATGCGCGATGGAATTACTCCATTGGATTCAGCAAGTTTAAGTTTAACGGATCGTTGGTATTATACACAGGATGAGATTCGGGAAATTGTGGCTTATGCCGATGCGCGTGGTATTAGTATTATGCCGGAGATTGAAATTCCGGGTCATGTCACGGCTTCCCTTTATGCATATCCCTGGCTGGGTGCTTCAAGTAAGCAACATGGGAAAACTGTTGCTGGCGATCTTTACGATGTTACTGATCCCAATATGGAGCAGTTCTTTTATGATGTCTTGGACGAGGTTACGGCTTTGTTTCCTGCCCGGATTGTGCACATTGGCGGAGATGAGGCTAATTACGTGCATTGGCAAAACTCACTGGCCATTAATACTTTTATGCAGGAAAACAATATTCCTACGTATACCGATCTGCAAGTGTGGGCCATTAACCGGGTTTCAAAATACCTGTCTTCAAATGATATACGAATGATGGGGTGGAATGAAATAACCGGGGAAAATATCCGCAACGATGCCCATATTCAAAAAAGTGAGTCTGAGACACTGGCACCCGGAACCGTGGTTCAATTCTGGGATGGCGAAGTTTCGCTTATTAATAAAGCCATTGACAAAGGCTATGATGTGGTAAATTCCAACCGGGTTTATACCTACCTGGATTATGACTACGGAACAATTCCGTTGGAAAAGGCTTACAGTTTTATGCCTGTTCCTGAAGGGATTGCAGACAAGGATAAGGGAAAGATATTAGGTATTGGTTGCCAGATGTGGGGCGAATTTATCCCAACAACCGCACGTTTATATTATCAAACTTTTCCGCGTATTGCAGCCTATGCCGAGGTTGGATGGGTGGCTCCGGAGCGCAAAGGCTCTTACTCGTTTTTTAGAGAGCGACTAAAGTCGTTGGAAACCATCTGGGAGAAGCTGGGGTATTTGAATGATCAAAAGGATAAGTATTAGAGGGGATCATCGCGAACTGGCATTCCTTTGATTCATTGTTAGTTAAGTTGAGTTGAAAAGAAAGACATGCAACCATTTAAATTCTTTCTGATAAAATTGAGTTCACTTAGTGATAAAAGGACCATTCCTCTTTTTTCAGTAGTAAAAGTATGTTTGGTTACATCATTTTTGCTGATTGCCTTGTGCAGTTGTGGCTCCAATAGTGGCGAAACTTCTGATGTTCCCGATACCCCGGGCATTGAAAATGAAGAGGTGAAAGGTCTCGATATTACAGGGATGAATGATGTGGTAAGCATTTGTTACAGTGTTTGGTTTAACAATGTTTACCGGCCATCGTTTTATAATATTACTGAAATTTTAAAAAACAGGCCCCAGGATCCGCAGTGGGGGTCTGTTAATACCTTTCATTATTGGGCTGAGCCGGCTTTAGGATATTACAACTCTGACAATGTAGAAGTGATAAAGACTCATTTACATCAACTGAATGCAGCCAAGGTTGACTTCATTATTCTTGATTTTACAAATGGATTGGCTGAAATGCTTCTGGAGGATACAGAGGTGCTTTGCAATACTGCATTGGACTTGCGTAAAGCCGGGGAAGACACCCCGGGAATTGTGTTTTGGTGTCAGAACAGTGAGTCGGACCGATCGTCCAACGGGAAAAAGATATATGATCTGTTTTACAAATCCGGAAAATACGATGAGTTGTTTGTTTATTGGTCGGGAAAACCTTTCCTGATTACGACGAAAGAACCAACTGATTCTACTGATGAGTCACTTACAGATTATTTTACATGTCGCCAGATGTGGGGGCTGCAAACTTCACTTGCTTCGCGGGAATGGTCGTTTCTTCAGGATGAACCTCAGAATGTAGCCATGAGCGGGAGCAGGGCAGAGTAAATATCGGTTTCTGTTGCACACCAGGAAACATATATTTCGTACGCTACAGCAACCACCAGAAATAAAGGAAAAACTTTTCAGGAGCAATGGAAAAGGGCTTTTTCTCTCAGGCCCAAAGTGGTGACAATAACCTGGTGGAATGAGTGGATGGCTCAACGCTTTGTTGATGAAAATGGCGGAACACGTTTTGTCGACAATTATACGCGGGAAGCCAGCCGTGATATTGAGCCAATGAAAGGCGGACATGGTGATTTGTATTATCAGTTTATGAAAACGTACATTGAGGCCTACAAATCGCATGCTGATTTCCCTGAAGGTTTATTGGAAACCAAGGATTATGATTAATTCATCGATAGATGGCTGCTAAACTATGTTTCTATTTTTAGCAGGATATTCTTAAATTCAACGAAAAAGAAATAACTGTAATATAACCTGCTATGAATATAAATTACGCTTTGATATCTCGTTTTTTTGTACTGGCATTTTTTATTGTGACAGCTTGTTCTTCAGGTGAGAAGGCAAGCCCAAAACAGCCGCCCAATATTATTTTCCTTTTAACCGATGATCAGCGGTGGAATGCGATGGGGGCGATGGGAAACAGCATTATCAAAACACCGAATATGGATGAACTGGCCGATAACGGAGTTTTATTTACTAATACCCACGTAACCACTTCTATTTGTTGTTGCAGCCGTGCCAGCATTTTATCTGGGCAATATGTTTCCAGACACGGAATCAATGGATTCAGTACACCTTTTTCAGAAGAAGCTGTTCAAGAAACCTATCCTTTGCTTTTAAAGAAAAATGGATATTCAATCGGCTTTATTGGAAAATACGGGATTGGTAATCCTGCTCAGTTTCCGGATACACTATATGATTACTGGGCTTGCGATGCCAAACATCAACCCAATTATGAGAATAAAGATGAAAACGGAAATTTTATTCATTACACGGATGTTGTAAACAAACGCATTATGGATTTTCTCGATTCCTACGGAAAGGAGGAAAGACCGTTTTGCTTGTCGGTAAGCTTTAAAGCACCGCATTGCGAGGATGGTGATCCGCGTCAGTTTATTTATGCCGAGCGGTATAAAGATTTGTATGCCGATGTGGAAATTCCCTTGCCCGAAACCGCCGATTCTTCTTTCTATAATTTCTTCCCCGAAGATTTTAGAAACCCGGTAAAGAACGGAACTACCTTTCTGAACGAAGGCCGGAAACGTTGGGAGTTGAGGTTCCCGAACGAAGAGAAGTACCAGGAGTCGGTGCGGTCGTATTACCGGCTGATTACCGGCGTGGACGATGTAATCGGAAATTTAAGACAGAAACTGGAAGAAACAGGACAGGCAGCAAACACGGTCATAATTTTTATGGGCGACAATGGTTTTTATCTCGGAGAGCACGGGCTTGCCGGAAAATGGTATGCACACCGCGAATCGGTAAAAGTGCCGTTTTTTATTTACGATCCAAGATTTGATGATCAGTTCCGGGGGCAAAAAGTGAATGAATTTGCGCTGAATATCGATGTGGCTCCTACCATTCTTGCGCTGGCCGGTGTTGACATTCCTGAAGGTGTGCAGGGAGTCAATGCCTTGGATTTAGTGACAAAAAATGCCTCGGAACGAAAAGAGTTTTTCTACGAACATAAAGTTGATATCCCTACAATACCCAAGTCGGAAGCTGTAATATCTCAAAAATTCAAATACATAAACTATCCTGAGTTAAGCACTCCGTTTGAAGAATTGTACGACCTTGAGCGCGATCCGCTGGAAAAAACAAACCTGGCAGGTAACGAGGTTTATATGAATGTGCTGAATGAGTACAGGCAAAAACTAGCAACATTGGCGGAGAAGGCAAAGTGATTGTAGAATAAGGTAGTTGGTACTGAATTACATTTTCAATATTCTGTAGAATGTTGTGTGGTTCTTTCAGGAATTAAATAATTTTTCTATTTTCGTGCACGTACACGGAGCTGGGATTTAAATCGGTAACGAATCAGTCGAAGTAGTAAGAATGGCGCTTTGGAAATACGATTTTTGAGTAGGCCACCGCTTCAGTACCGAAGGAGATTCACATTCTGATTATAACTAAAGAATCAACGAGCCAGTCTTTTACAATCATGATCTGAAGAATCATAGAATCTAAATAGTGAACAAATGAAACAACTAACAAAATTTACCACCTTGCTGATCCTTGCCGGATTTCTGGTAAGTGCAAAAGCTGACAGAGAAAACACCTGGACCGACCTTTTTAACGGAAAAAATCTGAAGGGCTGGAAAGTATTAAACGGAACAGCCGAATACAAGGTAGAGAATGGTGAGATAATCGGGACCAGTAAAACCGGCACTCCCAACACCTTTTTGGCCACGGAAAAGAACTACGGAGATTTTATTCTTGAGTATGAAATGAAAATGGAGTCCGGTCTTAATTCCGGGGTGCAGATCAGAAGCAACAGTTTAAAAGACTACAAAGATGGCCGCGTGCATGGTTACCAGGTAGAGTGCGACGATTCGGAAAGAAAGTGGTCGGGCGGAATTTACGATGAGGCACGCCGCGGCTGGCTTTACTCGCTGGAATACAACCAGCCGGCTAAAGGAGCTTTTAAAAACGGCGAGTGGAATAAATACCGTGTGGAAGCCATTGGCAACAGTATACGTACCTGGATCAACGGTCAGCCGGTGGCAAACCTGGTTGACGATCTTACCGCCGAAGGTTTCATCGGTCTGCAGGTACATTCCATTGGGAATAATGAGAAACACGAGGGCAAAACCATTCGCTGGAAAAATATCCGGATCATGACAGAAAACCTGGAGAGTGCCCGTATGAAGATGCCCGACGATGTGCGGGAAGTAAGCTATTTAACCAATACGCTTACCGAAAACGAAAAGAATGATGGATGGAAGCTGCTTTGGGACGGAAAAACCACCAACGGTTGGAAAGGAGCAAAAGCAGAGTCGTTCCCGGCCAAAGGATGGCATATTGCAGACGGAACATTGGTAGTTGAAAAAGCCGATGGTGCAGAGTCGGGAAACGGTGGTGATATCATTACCGAGAAGCGCTATAAAAACTTTGTGTTGGAGGTGGATTTCAATATGACAGAAGGCGCCAACAGCGGCATCAAGTATTTTGTGCAGGCAGATCTGAACAAAGGCGAAGGATCAGCCATTGGTTGTGAATTTCAGATACTCGACGACAAGAATCACCCCGACGCAAAAAATGGATTGCAGGGCAATCGCACGCTGGCTTCGCTGTATGACTTGATTCCGGCCAACGGAAAGTTTTTCAATCCCTTTCTTCAGGAAAAACGATTTAACGGAGTAAACAGTTGGAACCGTGCACGGATTGAAGTAAACGGAAACCATGTTGCTCATTACTTAAACGGTAGTAAAGTGGTGGAATACGAACGAAATACCCAGGAGTGGCAGGCATTGGTGAACTACAGTAAATACCAGAAATGGGAAAACTTTGGAAATTTCGAAGATGGCCACATTCTTCTTCAGGATCATGGGGACAAAGTGCAATTTAAAAACATAAAAATCAAAGAACTGAATTAATAAACCAAGACCTTTTTAACGATAAACCAATTAAAGATGCAAACAAACAGACGAAAGTTTATTCGGAATTCGATGCTGGGGCTGGGAGCGATGACAATTGTTCCGGGGCACGTTGTGTTCGGAAAGCCGGGCCGGGTTATGCCCAGTGATAAAGTAAATGTGGCTTTCTGCGGAATCGGAAACCGTGGTGGGCAGATACTGAAAGATATTATGCGAACCGGCTTGGCCAACAACGCGGCCATGTGCGATACCGATATGGGAGCCAAGCACACGCTCGATTCGATCAAGGAATTTCCGGATGTAAAACAATTCCAGGATTTCAGGGTGATGTTCGACAAAGCCGGGAAAACCTTTGATGCTGTAGTTGTAGGCACGCCCGATTTCTCACATTTCCCGATCACCATTCTGGCCATGTCGCAGGGGAAAGGTGTGTACGTCGAAAAACCTTTGACCCGTACCTTTCAGGAATCTGATTTATTGATGAAGGCGGCGGAAAAATACAAGGTGGTCACCCAAATGGGAAACCAGGGGCATTCGGATGGTAATTACTTTCAGTTTAAAACCTGGGTGGAAAAAGGCATTATAAAAGACGTAACAAAAGTGGTAGCCCATATGAACAGTGCGCGCAGATGGCACGGTTGGGACACTGGTATGAAGTCTTTCCCAAAGGCAGAACCAATGCCGGAAACACTGGATTGGGATACTTGGCTGGGAACGGCTCAGCATCACGATTACAACAAGGATTTTGTTAACGGACAGTGGCGCTGCTGGTACGATTTCGGCATGGGCGCACTCGGTGACTGGGGAGCGCATCTGATTGATACGGTTCATGAGTTTTTGGAGCTGGGTTTGCCCTACGAGGTTGACCCTGTAAAGATCGAAGGACACAATCCGTTGTTTTATCCGCAAGCCACCACACTCGATTTTAAATTCCCAAAAAGAAAGGGGATGCCGGCGCTTACCATCAGTTGGTACGACGGGGTGGATAATCTTCCGGAATTACCCGAAGGTTATGGTGAGTCGGAACTGGCTTCCAACATTCCCGCTGCCAGTACGGGCCAGATTGAAAAGCGAAAACTCAATCCTGGTAAGATAATTTATAGCAAAGACTTGATCTTCAAAGGAGGTTCACACGGAAGTACGCTATCGATTCTGCCATCAAAGAATGCTGAAAAGGTGATGAAAAATCTACCGGAAGTACCGGAAAGTACATCCAACCATTTTAAGAATTTCTTGCTGGCGTGTAAAGGCGAAGAAAAGACCCGGTCTCCGTTTGAAGTTTCGGGGCCATTGAGCCAGGTGTTTGTATTAGGTACGCTGGCACAGCGTTTAAATACAAAACTAACTTTCGACCGTGCCACGCAACAGATAACCAACAATGCGGTTGCCAACGAATTGTTGCAGGGACCGCCACCACGAAAAGGCTGGGAAGAATTTTACCGGTTATAACCAATAAAAGAGCGCTTACATTAAGCGCTTTTTTGTTTTATGTGCTTTGTCATTTACTCAATGCGACTCTGATTCTGTGCTTCAAAATCATTTGGCCGAAGTTTTGCCTGTCCGGTGAGGTGGGGATCCTGATCCGCCCAGCAAACAGCATGACGCTCAAGTTCTCCTGCCCATTACAAACCCTGTTTATGCAAGTCCTCATAATCTTCAAATTTGTTTCTTAAAATATTTGCAACATTGTTGCATTTGATATATGTTTGCAACAATGAATCCAAAGGAAATTCTGAATAGTCATAATCTGAAGCGTACCAGTTGTCGCGAAGGCATAATTGAAGTGATTATGTCATCAGATAAAGCATTGTCAGAAAATGAGATACGCGACCGATTGTTTGGGAATTATGACCGGACAACTTTTTACCGTTCGTTTAAAACCCTGGTTGAAAGCAGCATTGTTCACAAAATAGTGGTGGATAACAACCTGGTGAAATATGCGCTCGATAACCAGCTTACCCATAAGAATGAACACGCACACTTTTATTGCAACGAATGTAATTCGGTGGTTTGCCTGGAATCGGTAACCATCGAAAAGCCGGCATTGCCCGAAGGATTCAGCAGCTCAGAGATTGATTTTGTAATAAAGGGAACCTGCAAACTGTGTAAGGAGAAAGCCGAATAGATTGACAAAACACATTCGACATATAGCCTGGGTTTTATGGGTGGTTTTTGCGTTTCCAATAACGTACCAGCCCCTTCACATCGTCTGGCATCATGGCCATCGCGAATCAGCTGTTTGTTGCCACGAAGCACATGTTTGTCACATTGCTTACCGGGAAAATCAATCGGGCGAGAAACTTGTCGAAAAAGAAGATCAGTGCCCGGTTTGTGATTTCCAGTTTTCAGTAAACAGTGTTCCGGTTCATATTGTGGCCGAGAGCTACGTGCCGACAGTGAGAATAGCTAGGAACGAGGCGGTTACAGAAAAGTTTGTTCCCTGTATTGTACTCATCAAATCGCCCCGCGCGCCGCCATCTGTAGTGTAACATTCTTCCCCCATATTTTTTAGAATTATACGAACTCAATTTTATTGAAATGAGGAAAATACTCGTGTTGCTGAGCATGAGCGTTGTGTGGTGTGCTGTTTCGGCTCAAAATACTTTTGTGCTTTCCGGCAAGATCACTGACGAGAAAAACAAAGAACTTCCGGGGGCTGCCATTGTGGTAAGCCCGGGAGAAAAGGGAGTTGTTTCCGATGCGCGTGGCAATTACCGGATCGACGGAATAACTGAAGGAAAATACCAGGTTCGGGTATCTTTTATCGGGTACCGGGAGTTTACGGATTCTGTACAGGTCAGCTCGAACACAACATTTAACTGTAAGCTGAAGTTTGTGCCGCTCAACCTGCAGGAAGTAGTGGTTACCGATAATTATGCTGAAACACGTAAAAAGGAAGAAACCCTGAATGTGGAAGTGGTAAACGATGATTTTCTGCGCCAAAACGCGGGAGGAAGCCTGATGAAATCGCTGGAGCGGCTTCCGGGAGTTTCTACCATCGACATTGGTTCCGGACATTCAAAACCTGTCATTCGCGGACTGGGTTTTAACCGGGTAGTGGTGGTTGAAAACGGCGTAAAACACGAAGGACAGCAATGGGGGGCCGATCACGGACTGGAAATTGACCAGTATTCTGTTGATAACGTAGAAGTGATCAAAGGTCCGGCATCGCTGATGTTTGGCTCCGATGCCGTTGGTGGTGTTATCGATATCAAACAATATCACCTGCCGGCCGAACACTCGATAAACGGTATGGTAAACCTGGTGGGAAAGACCAACAACAATCTGCTGGGGACTTCGGTGGAGGTTGCCGGAAGAAAGGACTGGTTTTTTGCAAGGTTACAGGCAACCGTTCTTGATTACGGCGATTATAAAGTGCCTGCCGACAGCGTTGATATATATTCGTACCGTGTGCCGCTTTACAAAAATCACTTGCGAAATACTGCGGGTTACGAACGCAACTGGCATTTATCGTTCGGCATTGTAAAACCGCGGTTTCAAAGCCGTTTTTTTGCCAGCAATATCAGTAGCAAAAGTGGCTTTTTCGCCAATGCACATGGTTTGGAGCCGCGAAATGTTGACACCGAACTACACGATAAATCGAAGCGCGATATTTTGTATCCCTTTCAGCAGGTCGATCATTTTAAGCTGGTTAATAAAAGTTGGTGGAAAATGGGGAAAGCCACTTTTAATGCAGACTTGGGGTTTCAGCGAAATTTCAGACAGGAAAAAAGCAACTACACAAGTCACGGATACATGCCACCCGTTTTCCCGGATACGATGAGCTTTGCAGCCGATTTGGAACGCGAATTTGATAAATACGTGTATTCCGGAACTTTAAAAGCCAGTTTGGAGCAAAATACCCAAACGACTTATACGGCCGGAGTAAGCAGCGAATACCAGGAGAACCGCATTGATGGGCGGGGATTTATTATTCCGGCTTTTCAGCAATTTACACTGGGAGGATTTCTGGTTGCGAAACATTCTTTTTCTGAAAAAAGCTTGTTGCAATTCGGTTTGCGTTTCGATTACGGTACGATTAAAACAGAGGCTTATTACGACTGGTTTTCGTCGCCAACAGAAAATGGCAACGCGTATTTGCAACGGGCACAAGACTTAGACCGAAGTTTCTCCAATGTTTCGTGGTCGGCAGGGTATAGCTACTCCCCCGAGCATTGGCTCCTTAAAGTAAATGTTGGAAAAAGCTTTCGAATGCCCATTGCCAAAGAGCTGGCAGCAAACGGGGTGAACTATCATCATTTTAGTTACGAGGTGGGAAATCCTGATTTATCGGCCGAAGTTTCGTATCAGTTGGATGGCGGTGTAGAATACCATTCGCAAAAACTGACGGTGGGAATAACGCCGTTTCTGAATTACTTTCCGAATTACATTTACCTGAACCCGACCTCGGAGCACGATCGTTTGTATGGAAACGGGAACCAGGTTTATATCTATCAGCAAAGCGAAGTTTTTCGGCTGGGGGGCGAGTTGCATGCACATTACCAGCTTTTGAAATCACTACAGATAGGTGTAATCGGAGAGTACGTTTATTCGGAACAGTTATCGGGAGAAAAGAAGGGCTTTACGCTACCGTTTTCTCCACCGGCTTCGGCCATAATCAACCTGAAGTACCGGAAAGAAAAGTTCCTGTTTTTTCAGCATGCTTACACCTCGGTGGATTATCGCTTAACAGCCGCTCAAAACAACATTGTTCCTCCCGAAGAAACAACAGATGCTTATCAGACAGTTAACCTCGGAATGGGAGGAGAAGTGAAAATCAGACAGCAAAACCTGAAACTGTCGTTACAGGTACAAAACCTGTTTAATACCAGATACTTTAGTCATACCAGCTACTACAGGCTGATTAATTTACCCGAATCGGGACGGAATTTTATACTGAATGTTTCCATTCCTTTTTCGGGCGAAATAAAATAAACAATTATTATGAAAACAAATTTGAGATTATTACTGCCTCAGGCGAAAACAATTATTTATCTATTATCAATTCCCTCTGTATTTTATTTAACCAGTTGTGACGATGATGGCGATACACAGAAACCGCTTGTCACAAACCTCGAAGTGGGGCACGGTGATACGATTCACATTGGTGAGGGAATTCACCTGGAATTTGATGCAGAAGACGATGGCTTGCTGGATTATTACCGCATCCAGATTCATCCTGAAAACGGGCACGACAAAAGTGCTTTGGGAGAACTGGCCTGGGATTACGACAGCACCTTTACAGAGATTTCGGGCTTGCACAATCATACTGTGCACCATCACAACATTATGGTGCCTGTAGAAACAGCTGAAGGTGCGTATCATTTTCACCTGATGGTTGCCGACAAAGCCGGAAACGTGACGGCCATTGAGCGGGAACTTGTGGCTACTCACGAGGACGGTGAACATACCGACGAAGATTAATTTATTTCTGGAAATGCAGAGAAGAGCCAGCGACAGATACTTGCCGGCTCTCTCTCTGCAAGTACTTAATTATTAAAATATTGAAATGATGAAGACACAAAATAAAATTCTGTTATTACTAATGCTGGCAGTTACTGCGTTTGCCTGTTCCGAAACCGACGACAAAGACGATCAGAAACCTGTAATAAGTATGTCCGGAACTGAAGTATTTCCGAATAACTGTGATACGCTCTATTTTGGGGAAGCTTTCACTTTCCGGATTCACTTTTCGGATAATCAGGAACTTGGTTCTTTCAGCATTGCCATGCACAATAATTTCGATCATCATTCGCACAGCACCGAAGTTACAGAGTGCGTATTCGGACCCGTAAAGACTGCGGTTAACGCGTTTACTTTTATTGAAGATTACCCGATTCCGGAAGGAGACAAAGAATACGAAGTAAACATGAGTGTTGAAATTCCGTCGGGAGAAGGAACTACTCCTTTTGATGAAGGCGATTATCACTTTTTTATCAGTTTAACTGACAAGGCTGGTTGGTCGACACAAAAGGGGCTAAGTATAAAAATTCTGCACCGTTAAGCGCTAAATGAATTTTGCCGTGTTTTATTGACGAGGTGATGAATTCTCCATATATTACACCTCAACTTTAGACAGCTTTCAACATGAATTACGTATTTATAGCTCAGAGTATTGACGGATATATTGCCGACAAAAAAGGTGGTGTTGAATGGCTGGAGAGCGTACCCAATCCCGATCAGATTGACATGGGGTACAAGGCTTTTATGGAAAGGGTGGATGCCATTGTGATGGGGCGGGCTACTTTTGAAACCGTTTTGGGATTTGGCATTCCGTGGCCTTACGAAAAGCCGGTTTTTGTACTCAGTAACTCGTTGAAAACGGTTCCTGATGCATTGCATGGGAAGGTTGAGCTAACAGCCGGTTCGCCGGATGAAATATGCACCGCTTTGCAAGACAAAGGTTACGAGAATCTGTACATCGACGGAGGCAAGACCATTCAGTATTTTCTGGCGGAAGATTTAATCGATGAAATGATTATCACCACCATTCCGGTGGTTCTTGGCGGAGGTATTTCTTTGTTTGGAGAACTTCCGACCCTGCTGGAATTCAGCCGGTTGAAAACCGAAGTTTACCTGGACGAGGTGGTCCAAACCAGGTATATCCGAAAAAATACTTAGGAAAACGGAAATCAGAAAGTAAAAGCCATTCCTAGGCCCATTTGCTCGCCGTTGTAATAAGGCACAATACAACCAGAAATATTGTCGCTTCCTTTAAACAGCGTATTCCGGATGAAGGGGTGAACCCAGTAGGCAATTTTTGTACTGAGCATCCCAATTCCGGCACCGGTGGCAACATCGGTTAACCAGTGACGGTTGTTGTACATGCGGAAAAAACCGGTTCCGGCGGCCACCAGATAACCCGAAATACCGTACCAAACAGATACGTCTTTGTACTCCTGGTACAGAAATTCGGCGCCCATAAAAGCGGTTGCTGTATGCCCCGAAGGAAACGAATTCTGCGAGGAACCATCGGGGCGAAGAATGTTGGTCGAGTTTTTCAGAATCGTTACCGTACTTCCCATCAGCAAATAGGCGGTGGCCAAAATCGTTGTCCGGTCTCTGAAATTATGTTTCCCTTCCACTCCGGCAAGGTTTAAGGCATACACCGACACAAAAGGAGCATATTGCGAAAAATCATCTATGGTGAATCGTTTATCGATGTGTTCGGTTATTTCTTCGCTTACTTCAGAATTGAGGTCTTTTATAAAATCACTTTCCAGTCCAATAACCCCGAAAGTGATCAGTGCGGAGGAAACAGCAAGTGCAGCCGGCTTAAATTTCAACTCCTGATTTGTTCGTAAGGTGTCTTTCCGGCTGGTATTTCCCAATAGAGCAAGCTGCCCAAAAACAAGGGCTAAAAGGAGTAAAATAGTCTTCACTTGTTGAATGTTTTGAGTTGTAAATCATAAAGTAAACTCAATATTATACAAATTGTTTGGGAATTACAATAGCCGGTTGATTGTCTGTGGTTTACTTGATGATTCCCCGCTGATAAGCAGCAAGCGCCCGTTGGCGGGCAAAAGTATGTTCCACCATGGGAGTTGGGTAGCTGAATGAATCCAGTTCAGGAATCCAGCGTTTTATGTACCCCAGGTTTTTATCAAATTTCTTTTGTTGTTCGGATGGATTGAAAATTCTGAAATAAGGAGCTGCATCGCAACCGGTACCCGCTGCCCACTGCCAGTTGCCATTGTTCGACGACAATTCGTAATCCAAAAGCTTTTTAGCAAAGTAAGCTTCTCCCCAACGCCAGTCGATGAGCAGGTGCTTGCACAGAAAGCTTGCAGTAACCATCCGAACGCGGTTATGCATGTACCCGGTTTCGTTTAATTCGCGCATGCCGGCATCTACCATCGGATAACCGGTTTCGCCCCGGCACCAGCGTTCAAATTCCTTTTCGTTGTTTCGCCACTGAATTCCGTCGTATTTTGCCCGAAAATTATGATGAACCACCCGGGGATAATGAAAAAGGATCTGCATAAAGAATTCCCTCCAAATGAGTTCACTCAAAAATACCGGGAATTTATCGTTGATCTTGCGAACAACTTCCCGGATGCTGATGGTGCCAAAACGAAGATGAACACTTAGGTTGGATGTGCCTTCCAAAGCTGGTAAATTCCGGGTTTGCTCATAATTACCGAGCACCGAGAAGTTGGCCTCTTTTACGGGTATTGGATTTTCTGAAAAGCCAATTGTCTCAAGGGGAGGAAAGTCAAAGATTTTGTTTTCAAGATTTTCCCATTTTGTGTTTGGAAAAGCGGGCAATCCTTGTGTTTGCAGTTGTTGCAGCCATTTGTTTTTATACGGAGTAAAGACAGTGTAGCATTCTCCATCCGGTTTCATTACCTCACTTTCTTCAAATACAACCTGATCTTTCAACAAAAAAACAGGGATGTTGGCAGCCGCCAAAAGCATTTTTACCTGCTCATCGCGCCGGATGGCATAAGGCTCGTAATCCTTGTTAAAGTAAACCTCTTTAATCGGAAATTGCTGAATCATTTCTTTCCAAACCTCTTGCGGATCGCCGTGTTTGATCAGCAGACCCGATCCAAATTTTCGGAGTTCAGCATTTATCTTTTGCAATTGCCGGTAAATAAACGTAAGCCTTGCATCGTCGGGGGGGAGCTCATCCAGAATATTTGTGTCGAATATAAAAAGCGGGATCACCTTTAGTGTTCCGGAAAGCACTTTTGCGAGTGCGGTGTTATCCTCCAGCCGGAGGTCTCTTCGAAACCAGAAAACAGCATTCATTTTTCTAATTATTAGCCAAAATATAGGCGTTTAACGAAGTTGCCAGTACCAACCATATAAAATACGGTACTACAAATATCGTTTTCCAGTTTAATCCTGATATGTATTTAAACATAAATAATCCCACCACTAACGTGAGGGCAACGATAATGATCAATGCCGAAAGAATGAGATGAAAACGAAAGAATACCGGCGACCAGCCAACGTTTAAAACCAACTGGAGCACAAACAAGAGCAATAATGTTGTTTTATTGGATTCCTGCTTCCATAAAAAAGCCATGAAAACCGAGAAACAGATCATAATGGCGGTCCAGGCAAGGCCAAACATCCAACCCGGTGGTGTCCACGGTGCTTTGTTGAGTTGCAGATACCATTCAGAACCGGGGCCATTGTTCATAAGGTAACTACCCAATCCCAGGGCTGAAAGATTGACAATCAAAAAAAGGAGCGCTATTCCTGCAAAATGTGTATTTATTGTTTTAAGCATAAGCTACCTGTTTATTTTTTAGACGAAAGATTGCTATTCAAATTTCTCTCAATAACAGGTGATGGACATGTTTTGTTTATTTTTTATTTAAGAAAAGTAAACAGAAATTACAGGGCTTCCAACTCTTCGCGATAGTCGAATTGAAGATCTTCGTGTAAGTCGGAAATGGCCTTTTGAATACGTTTTACCTGGTTCAGGTAGAGATTAAAAACCACACGGTTGGCTTTGTAATTCAATTTAGACTGCTTCAGTTTTTTACAGAAGTAAAGCAACAGTTCAATTTCCGTTTCCTTTTTGCCCGAGTAGCGGATGTACTTGGTGGTGGTTTTTAAAACTTTCCGAATTGTTTTTTTGGCCAGGTAGTAACTGCTGCGGTTCATACTCAGAAATTCCAGGTCGATTTCTTCCTTTACCTGCCGAACATATTCTTCTTCGTTGCTTGCTTCAAACAAAAGGTAGCTAAGCAGTTCTTTGTTTTCTTTTTTAAACCTCGCCAACCTGAGGACAAGTTCCTGTAAGGCTTCTGGTGGCAGGTTTGTAAGTTCTTTTCTGATATGACTGACAGAAGCTGTTTCCATATAAATACAAAGAAAACCAATAAAAACAGATCCTCAAAGGGACGTGCCTTATCGTGCCCGATTATTTTGCGGGTTTCTTCCAATACCGGGTCTTCCTGTCCGATTTGGGTGGTTTTATCTGCAAAGAAGCGACGAACGACAAAGATTTACCATTATTAATCGATAATCACCGTGAATGAAGTTTGCAGGAAAAAATAACCCGTTCGTAGTTGTTTTTTTGCAGGTTGCTGAATTAACCGACGCCGCATCAATGTGTTACGTAAATTTGGGTCAATGAAACAATTTAAACAGCAACATCATGAAAGCAAAACTGGTTCTTTTCGCAATTTGTGCCGCCCTTCTTAGCATAAATGTAAATGCAAAAATTAAGGATGGACAGGCAATGACAGGCAATTCACTGAGTGAGTTTGGTAAATATACCATAACAAATTCTGAATCACCAATGGTTTATCAAAACAAAGTTCTTGAAACGTATGATCTGAATTACGAAAACACTTCCAATCCGGTAAGAATTGGCGTACTTCAGGAAAAGAAATGCAGAACTTTTATTGTTCGTAACGACGAGTTTGAAATCCAGTACACCTGCAATAGCGGCGTATTTGGAGTGAAAAAGATCGAAAAACGTTTCCAGGAAATCCCAAAGGAAGAAATGGAAATGAAACTGAATAAGGTAGGTTATTATGCACAACGCGTAATTTGTCAGAATCAGAAATCGACAGATGATTTACTCGGATTGATCGCATGCTACTTCCCTGACCTGGTGAATGACGAATATTCAGCCAGCTTTTAACAAGACTTAAACAGCGCAATTTTTTTCATAGAAGTATGAAATTACAGAACCCCGCCAGAGGGCGGGGTTTTTCTATCGAAAGAAAGGATGGGTAATAGAATAGCAGATTGAGTAGATTCTCAATTCCGGAAAACCCTGTGTATTTAGTGCACAGGGTTTTTAGTTATCTGCTTTTTGTGGCTGGTGAATGAGCTTTGTCAAGTGTTGGTTTTCAATAACTTTTTATCTTTATTCGGTGGATAATTGGTAAGAGAGAGTTTGCAAATCAAACAAAAACCGGAGCTGCAATGAACAAGTTGCTGTATGATAACAGTTTATGGTACAGAGGGAGCAGACATTTGCTGTTCTTTGTAACCATGTTGTTGTTGTTCTCGTTGATACTGCGCAGCCAACATCCGCACGAATCTTATTTAAATTTGCTAAAGGTTACCCTGGTTAATGCACTCTTTTTCTTTTCGTACGCTTACATTACCATTTTTTTGCTTATTCCTGAGTACCTGTTAAAACAGAAGGTGTTGTATTTCATCCTCTTTTTTGTGCTGGTGGGAATTGCCTTATCCACACTGAAGTTGGTGGTTTCCGAAACCATCTTTTATGCGTCTATTTCACCGGGAATCGTACCTGAATCAGGCATCATGAACCTTCGTTTTATTGTGGTAAATGCAAAGGACATGACCTTTATTGTGGCTGTTCTCAGCATTGCCAAATACGTGAAAGATTACCTTTTTGCAGAGCGTTTGCGGAAAAAACTGGAAGAGCAGGAAAAACAGGCGCAACAAAAACTGATGCAATCTCAGTTTGATCCTCATTTCCTGTTTAATACCATTAACAACCTGTATGCTCTATCGTTGCTGAATCCTGAGAAAACCAAGGAAGTAATTCACCGGATAAAAGTGGTACTGAAGTACATAATTGACGAGAGCCAGAAAACTTCCGTATTTCTTTCCGACGAAATTACGTTGATTGAAAACTACATTCAGCTGGAAAAGCTTCGCTACGGCAAACGGCTGAAAGTGGCCCTGCTTACCGAAGGAAACCTGGAGGAAGTTCGCATACCGCCCATGATCCTGTTTCTGTTGGTTGAAAACTGTTTTAAACACGGGAGCAGTCTCGATGCAGGCATTCCGTGGATTGATATAAAGGTGGAAGTAGACGAGGAAAAAGTGTTGCTAACGACCGAAAACAGCAAGCCCAAAACAATTGCGAGTCTTGAAATGAAACGCAATGCCGGACACGGATTAAAAAGCCTGGAAAAAAGACTTACGTTGTTGTACCATAAAGACGGGTATAGCCTGAATATTCACAGCGAAGACCGTCTGTTTCGTGTAAAATTGGAATTGAAAAAGAACCTTGAAGTCAGTTTTAGCACATATCGATAGAAAAGAGGTGATTCTGCATTGCCTTTTTTGGCTGGCCTGGATTGTTTCATTTGTATTCATCCAAAGCTTGGGGTTGCCGTCGCGCGAATACTTTGTGTGGTTTATGTATTACGTGATCACCCTGCCGGTATTTGTGTGTCATACCTATCTTATTGCTTATTGGTTGGTGCCTAATTATTTCTTCAAAGGAAAATATTTATTGTTTTTGCTGATCGGATTTGCATTGCTGGTAATCTTCTCCATTATAGAATTGGTGGTTAGCAACAACCTGGTGTTTAACGTTTTCGACCCTTCAAAAGTATTTCCACCCGACTACTTAAATCTTAAAAATATTTTGATCAGCGGACTGGGCAACCACTACATTATTTTTGTATTTCTGGCCATAAAAGCGGGCCGTTCCTGGTATTTGTCAGAAAGAAGAAAAGAAGAACTACTGATATCAAAAACCGAAACTGATCTGGAAATTTACCAGTACCAACTGCAACCCAAGCTGATTTATTCGCTGATCAGCGAAGTGGAAAACACTGTTTCTGAAACCCCCGAGAAAGCGCCTGACTTAATCATCAAGTTATCCGGCTTTCTGAACCGTTTTCTGTTTGAGGGGAAAGAAACCATGATTCCCTTGCAACTGGAAGTGAAGCTGATCGAGGAGTTTTTGGATATTCACCGCTTTGCATTAAGCGAGCGGCTGAAAATTAATTGTGTGGTTACCGGGAACCTAAAACCCTTTGTGGTTCCTCCGCTTTTGCTGCTACCCTTCATCAACGATTTGTTAAAAATTGTTTACGAGTGTAACAATTTGTTCGAAACAACAGTCCTTATAAAAGCGGAACGAAAGTACCTGTTGTTTTCTTTTACCATTTGGAGCGAAAACAGTTTCCGTTTGAGCGACAACGACAACATGGAGATTACAAAACAACGGTTGAATTACAGGTTTCGGGGCAAACATCGCCTGATTGAAAATATAGACGACAACTTCAGGGAGATAAGCCTCGAAATTTATTCTTAGAACCTGTAACATTTTTTAGAGAATAACTACTTATTCGTTAGCAGAAAACAGAAAACAAAAGCTATTCGTAATTACCATGAAAACTAAATGCCTCATTGTCGATGATGAGCCCCTCGCACGTGATTTGATGCGAAGCCACATCGAAAAACTAGAAAATTTTCAGATTGTAGCCGAATGTGGCGATGCCATGAAAGCGCTTCGGGAACTCCACAACCACAGCGTTGATCTGATGTTTATGGATATTCAAATGCCGCAGATTACGGGCATTGAGTTTTTAAGAACGCTAAAAAATCCTCCGAAAGTTATTATTACCACTGCCTATCGTGAGTATGCGATTGATGGTTTTGAACTGGATGTGGTGGATTTTCTTTTAAAGCCGATCACTTTTGAGCGCTTCCTGAAATCGGTCAACAAATATTACCAAATTAACCTCGAAGATAACCAGAATGTAAAACCGGTAGCGGTAAATAACACAATGGACGAGGCGTTTATTTATGTGAAAGAAAACAAGAAAGTGCTAAAAGTACACCTGAGTGATATTTTATATGTGGAAGGATTAAGTGAGTATGTTCAGATATACACCGACAGCCGCAAGATCATTACCAAATGCAGTATGAACCACATGGCTGATAAACTTCCGGACTCCAATTTTATGCGGATTCATAAGTCATACATTGTTTCGTTGTCACGAATCGAAGCCTTTACTTCCAGCAGTATCGAAGTGCCCGGAAAAGAACTTCCGATCGGACGGAGCTACAAGAATTCGGTTATCGAAGCATTGCAGATTCAGGGATGAAATTCGGTTGTATCACCGCCTTCAAATAGATTCCAAAGCCTCAGTATGCCTGAATTGGCCGGATGCAGCGATTGGAGAGGGGAGAGGCCAAGTATTTCTGTCCGTATTTTGTTTACAACCAGCAGGTTCGTGGCGGCTGATTCGCTTTTGGCAGTTGAAGTAGCGACTAAGGCCAGCACCGTTTTTAAGGTGGTGGCTCTTACTCGGATGGTATGCTTCGAAAATTTGGCCGGATGAAGATGAATGTAGCGTTCTTCCTGGTCACCTTTTTTGATCAGCCAGTCAGAATTGTCCGACAACTTGATTTTCTTCCAGGCCGATTTGCCCAGCCACGCGCAAAATGTGCTTTGATCCGCAATATTCTGCTTTTCAAAGTAGGCTTTACATTCGTTGCCGATGCTTGAAACACTCAGTTCTCCCAGATAAAAATCAGTTAGGTTATTTCCGATTGAAAGCAGCTTTTCATTGATTTGTTCCGGCGTGTTCCATGTCTTTACTTCATCCAGCAAAAAGCGAAAATGATGTTTGTAGGGATTAAAAGTTATCGGTGGTGGAATTTCTGCCTGCATCTCGAACGCTTTGGAAACAATTCAATAAATTTACAGAAAACACAAAAATGGCTCTTTCACCAATTCATAAATTTTTTATTCTGAATGGTGAACTAAAGACCAACGATCAGTTCCAACCGGCAGAAAATGAAGGCGGAGTGTACGAAGTCATCCGGATAGTGGATGGGAAACCGCTTTTTTTAGAAGAACACCTGGCGCGTTTTAAACGGTCGGCTGAAATAGCTGGTCGGGAGATCCAATATTCTGAAACGGATATCAGCAGTTACTTGCAGGATTTGATCCGGCAAAATAAAGTATACAACGGAAATGTGCTGGTTTCCTGTAAAGTGAATCTGAAGGCTTTTTTTATTGCTCATTCTTATCCGACTAAAGAGCAATATCAGTGGGGAGTTGAGTGCGGGCTTTTACATGCAGAGCGGGAAAATCCGAATGCCAAGGTTTTTCAAACCACGGTTCGCGGGCGTGCCAATCAAATAATGGCTGAAAAGGGATATTACGAGGTTTTGCTGGTCGATCACGACGGAAATATTACGGAAGGAAGTCGCAGCAATGCATTTTTTATAAAGGGGAGTCAGCTGATTACACCGCCTTCAGAAAAAGTATTGTTGGGGGTTACGCGGCAAAAAGTTATCCAATGTGCCCGGGGTTTGGGCATTGACGTGAAAGAACAAGAAGTTTCGCTTACGCGTTTAGCCGGTTTTAATGCAGTATTTATTACCGGAACCTCCCCGAATATTCTTCCGGTTTCTAAAATTGGTGAAACAGACTTTGATGAGCAAAACCCCTTGCTCCGGAAGCTGATGAAGCAATTTGATGTATGTATTGAACAATACCTACAGGACTATTGATAAAAAGCGAAGGTGAACTAAGAAATAGATCACCTTCAAGATATTTATCATATTACAAACGGTCCTTTAAAATGGCTTCCACTGTTTGGTAGTCGATGTCGCGTTGTTCGCCAAACTTTATCCCGCTTTCTTTAAAACGAAAGGTGATCTTGTCGATGGTTTCCGCCGGTACGTCATATTCGGGCAGGGTAGTGGGCACTCCCAACGATTCAAAAAAGGCAATGGTTCTGGCAATGCTGGCATCAATTCTTTCATCGGCCGAACCTTCTGTAATACCCCAGATCCGTTCTCCGTATTGCAGAATTTTGTCTTTTTTACCGGCTCTTTTCAGGCTCATCATTCCGGGCAAAACAATGGCTAGCGTCCGCCCGTGATCAATGCCATGGAAAGCAGTCAGTTCGTGGCCAATCAGGTGAGTACCCCAGTCTTGCGGAACACCCACAGCAATTAGTCCATTGAGTGCCATGGTGGCACACCACATAAAATTGGCAGCGGCCTGGTAATCATTGCGGTCAGCCAGAACTTTTGGGCCTTCTTCAATAAGTGTAGTAAGAATGGCCTCTGCCAAACGGTCCTGCAGCGGCGCGTTTACATCAAAAGTAAGGTACTGTTCCATCACATGCACAAAGGCATCCACCACTCCGTTGGCTACCTGCCGGTTGGGCAGGGTAAACACGCATTCCGGGTCAAGAATCGAGAATTGGGGCATAACCAATGCCGAGCCAAACGCTTTTTTCTCCAGTGTTGCCGCGCGGGTGATTACCGCATTTCCGTTCATTTCGGAACCCGTAGCCGGAAGTGTGAGAACTGCCCCCAAAGGCAGCGCTGCTTTTACCTGCGTGGTAGCTGGTTTGTCCAGAATATCCCACGGATCGCTGCCTTCAAACAAAACGGCAGCAGCAATAAATTTTGTGGCATCAAGCACCGATCCGCCTCCTACTGAAAGCAGGTAGTCAACTTTTTCTTTTCGGATCAACTCCACTGCCCGCATACAGGTTTCGTAATGAGGATTGGGTTCTATGCCTCCAAATTCCAGCAAATCGAAATCTTTCAATGCCGTTTTTACCTGGTCGTAAACGCCGGTGCGTTTGATGCTTCCGCCTCCGTAGGTCATCAACACTTTTTTATTTTTCGGAATTTCATTCACAACATTTGGAATGGTTCCTTTTCCAAAAACTATTTTTACCGGATTTTTGTATTCAAAATTGTACATGACTTTTATTTTTATAGTTCAGTTTGAACTCGTTTAAACCTAAAACAAGTGCTTCAAAGTTTTAAAATATTACGCGGAAAATCAAGAAAGAAAGATACTGATTTTCGGGAATCGATACCGGAGGCCAGCAACGAGAAAATTATACAAATTCTGAAAAAGAGAAGCTACTACATTCCGGAGGCGGCCGAGTTGGCTATCCAGGAAGCGATCAAACGCGGAATCATACATTCGGAACAGGATCTGTTTGCTGCGGAGTACAAGGAAGAAGAGCTGTCGTTTACATGGTTTCCCCGTATTCACGATCTTTTTACGCGGGCGAAGGTCCGCAAAAGTATTGCCAGAAGTTTGGTGATCGCCGGTGTAATTCCACTGGTTTATGGCATGTTGGAAATGAACCGGGGAGTGCGCTGGGAAGGCAGCCTGATTCTTGTGTTTGGACTTTTGTGGATGTTCTTAGCCGCTCAACTCAACAAACACTATCATAAACACTTTGTGTGGGGGCTTTTGTGTTGCGATGTTATTGGAGCAGCTTATGTTTTCCTCAGGATTTTCCGGCACGCCGAAAAACTGTTTCTGGATTTATTTATTGCCGGGGCAATCTTTGTGCTGATAACTTACGGGCTTTTTTACCTGGTACTGATGCGACGCTCCAACAAGTAGCTCCTGATTCTTTCTTCCTGCTCATTCTTCCGTTCGTCCGCCATTTTCAACAATTCATCGAAATAAAAGTGTTGCTTTGCGGGCATTGTTTTAGCTTTGACCCTGTAACAATTTAAGCCATGAAGATTTTATCATCCATTTTTTTCCTATTGATTTTTGCAACAGTGTCGGTTCATGCGCAGGAAGACAGCGACTGGAGTTCGAAAGAATACTCCGTGAAGGATTTCTCAAGCGTGTACCTGAAAGGCGGTTTTAAGGTTTACCTGATGCAGGATTCGAAAGCTGGTTTGGTAATAAAAACCCGGGATGCCGATGTGCTGGATAAAATTGACGTGGACAATTGGGGTGATGAACTCAGAATTGAGGTGACGCGTGAATATTTGCCGTACGAAAGAATCCGTTTGTACATCACTTTTGACAAGTTGCGCGAACTTACAATGGAAGGTGGCTTAAATGTTTATTCTGAAGGATATCTCGATTTAAACGATTTGCTGCTGCATGTAAAAGGTGGCGCCAAAGTGGATCTGCGGATGAAGGCCGACGATGTGAAAGTGATTGGCGAGGGCGGTGTGATGATCGACCTGAACGGAGTGGCCCAAAGTCTTTCGGTTGAACTCTCGGGTGCCGGGCATGTAGATGCCGATGAGTTAAAAGCAAAACACGTTGATTTTAGGATAGAAGGAGTAGGTACCGGAAGTGTGTTTGCCACCGAAACGCTTAATGCAAGGATTGAAGGAGTAGGGAAAATTCGGTACAGAGGAGAGCCGCGTGTGACCCAAAACATCGAAGGGCTGGGCTCTGTATCAAGAGATTAAAGAAATTTGCAATACTACAAACCGGTATTCATAGGCCGGTTATTCTTAGGTTTGGTTTAGGTTTTATTAAAGGCTGCTGTTGAGCAGCCTTTTTTCGTTTTACTCTACTCTTATAATTTTGATTTCTTTTCCCTGAAACTGTACTTCGTCCCCCGCTTTTTTGCCTGCCAGTAATTTCCCGACAGGTGAAACAGGGGAGAGGCAAAAGATAACTTCCTTGTCGAGCACTATTTTCCCGTGGGCAATGGAAAAGAAATAAGTGCCTTGACTGGTTACTACCAGGCTGCCAAACTCAATGCTTGTAAATCTTGAGTTCGGATCGATCCTGGAAAGACTGGTTTTCAGGTTTTCTGTTTGTGCCAGCTGGGCCTGGCTTTTCTCCAGTTCCATTTGCACCATGGCCCGCCCGGTTTCGTATTTGTCGCCAACGCTGCTTTTGGTCTCGTTATCGCGCGATTCTTTGGCCGCTTTAATGGTCTGTTCCAGCAGGTCTGTCTTCTCCCGGATTATCTTATTCAGTTCTTCCAGAATAAGTGCTTTTATATTTTCAGGCTGTTGCATTCGAATTTTTCTGCAAAATAGCAAAAGTTATGCGTTCACTTACCCCGAATATGATTGCTCTTATTACCAGCAGCAAAGATGGAGTTAATAATAATGAAAGTATTAAACAGGATAATCAGTTTTTTCATTTTGCAAAATTAAGCCCTTGCTGCACCTGCTTTTCAATAAGTGTTTTCAATCTTTAGCTCTTTGATTACCGTATCTTGAAGAATCTTCAACTCCTTGGTGTAGTTGATGTTTGCTTCATCAGTTTTCTTTAATGTGGATAAAACCTCAAAAACAAATTTGTCTTCTCCAAATTGATTCCAATCTTTTTGTAACTCCGTGTTTCTGTGGCTTCCAAATTTAAGTTCCATTTTATGGCGACTCCACTTCGATTCCATGTCAACGCTGTTGTCTACCAGGCATTTCTCGTTTACAGAGCATTTTACCTGGAAAACACCCATTGGAAACTTCATTTGTTTGTATTCGTCCTTCAGTTCTTTCTTTGTCTTCATTTATATAAATCTTAGTTGTTTCATAACTGTTTTTCTGTCGAAAATCTGCGTATGTCCGTTTATCAAATTGTCCTTAAAGTGATAGACGGTAATTCCTGTTGTATTAATGGTCCTTTTTGTTGGGGGATGTTCCCCGATCTTTCCAAGATTTGTCCCTGTTAAAATCCAGGTTACCGCCACATAATCTTCTTCCTCAATTGCGGAAGTTATTTCAAAATGTATGTCCGGAAATGGTTCAAAAGAACCTGATTCCAATCGATTCTTAAATTCTGAACGGGATAGTGTCTTCCCTTCCCAGGGATCGCCTGGATCGAGATGGATGGTGTACTGATTATGGATATACTTTTCAATTTTCTCCAAATTCTTTTTATTCCAGACTTCGTGCATAAACTCCCGCAGGAAAGATTCTTTGTTTATTGTGTTCATTTTTGTTCTTTGATTCTAAGCTTGATAAATGTTGTTGGAGTGATCCTGACGTCTCTGGACGCTGATGGAGCACCACCAGACCATGCTGTGCAATATGCACTGTTAATGCCAGATTTTAATTTGTTTTTTTATATCCATATCCAATTGTGTCATTATAGTAAAGAGTAAATTTGTTGTTATCTTTTATAATTTTCTTTCCGTAAAACTTTTCATCGTATATGAAAATGTTTTTATCGTCTTGGATTATACTATAACGCAGGTAGTCTCCCTTTTTGTTAATGCTATATATTTGAATAATATCTCCATTCTGATTTTGTGTAATTTTATATCTGTCATCAAGAATAATGGCCTTGTCAAGCAGTTTATATTCATCAACTCTTTTTCTATGTTTTTGATAATAAAAATTTTTGTCTTTTTTTTGAATTCGGTCATGAAGCCCCTTTACAGTCTTTAGTTCGGTAAGTGAATCACTTGTTACAATTGAATAACGATGTTTATTTCTATATGAAATACTTAAACTGTCTTTGAAATCATCAATCTGAAGTAAATCGTAATTCTTTTTGTTCGGGTACCCAATCGAAAATTTTCCTTGTTGGCTTTTGTAATTTCTATTCCATTTACTTTTAGAATATATTTTCTCTATTTCAAAATCCTTCTTTGTGTCAATATTTAATAAATAATCTACACGTAAAGAAAGATTATCATTCAAATCATAGAATAATCCATTTCCCAAATTAAATCCAAGAACGTTATAAGGAACAACTTCATTTATTGTTGTCGAGTCATTTAACCAGAGATCGGTTGTTTGTCTGTTAATATCTATTCGGAAATTATAAAGCTCAACATCTGGCTGAATTGAAAGGCTATCAAATCTGATCTTTGATAGCTCTTTAATTTCAGAAATATTTGAAGTTGTTGAACATCCAAAAACTATCAAAATCAATACAAGGAATATGTAGTTATTTTTTTTCATTTAATTTGGCGTTAACTTACGCGTCATTTCATTTCTTTCGCTATTCGAACCATTCTACAGACGTAATTGAAAGAGCCTTTAAAAGCATCAACAACCAGAAATTATCCGTTATTCATTCAAGGGTGGCAAAAATCTCTCGCTGCTGTTCGTCTCGGGTGTCACCTGTGCTTGCGGGAACTAATTTAACAAAAGTTTTTGCGGATACAACAAGATAGTGACCAGTATTCAGTGTTCAGTTTGCAGAGAAGAAAGGATTGAAGGAAAAGTGATCAGTGTTCAGTCGCAGTGTTCAGTGAGGAAGGGATTGAACTTCAATTATCAATCTTCAATAATCAATATACAATTGCCAATGACTTGCAGCTTGTGGCTAGCGACTTGCTGCTTATTCTTGCATTAAAGCATTTATGCATTCACGCATTACCGTACTGCAGAAAAGCTAGTGGCTCGCAGCTTGTAGCTCACAGCTAATAATTAAATACTACCTTTGCCGCAAAAGCAGGAAACCATGCTACACCGGTATTTTTTACAATTGAGTTACAACGGAACGCGCTATCATGGCTGGCAGGTGCAGCCCAATGCGGTGTCGGTGCAGGAAACAATCGAAAAGGCGCTGTCGACGCTTTTGCGTGAGCCTGTGTCGGTTGTTGGCGCAGGGCGTACCGATACGGGGGTGCATGCTTCGTACTTCATCCTGCATTTCGATTTGCAAAAGCCGGTGGCTGCCGGGTACGACCTGGTGTACAAACTCAACAGTTATCTGCCGAACGACATTGCCGTACAGAAATGCTGGCCCGTAAGTGGAGAAGCGCACGCACGTTTTAGCGCCACTTCGCGTACTTATCATTATTTTATTACCACCGAGAAAGACCCATTCTCGAGCGAAACGGCCTACCGCTACACGCTTCCGCTGGATGTGGAGAAAATGAACGAAGCAGCGCAAATGCTTTTCAATTACGAGGATTTTACCAGTTTCAGCCGTCTTCATACCGATGTAAAAACCAACAACTGCAAAATTTACCAGGCCGAATGGAAAAGAGAAGGGGCTCGGCTGGTGTTTGTGGTCAAGGCCGACCGTTTTTTGCGGAACATGGTGCGCGCCATTGTGGGTACCCTGCTCGAAGTAGGTAAGGGAAAGCTTTCGGTTGCGGAATTCTGTGCAATCATTGAACGGCAAGACCGTGGCGCCGCCGGAGCTTCAGCACCCGCGCACGGACTGTTTTTGGTGGATATTGAATACCCGGAGGCAATTACTCATTCAAAAATGTAAGAATAGCTGCAAGCTACAAGTCGCAAGCTTTGAGCCAAGAGCAACGAGCTGCGAGCAACGAGCAAAACACAGCGATACGGCTTTACAGCAGAACTGTAACACAGATGATTGCCAAATTGCTAAACTGTTAAGTTAGAAAGGGCAAAGGGCATGGAGCAAAGAGCAAAAAGAAAGTAACGAGTAATAAGTATAGAATAGTGAGCTTCGAGCTACAAGCTTCCAACTTCCTACTTCTCGCATTAATGCGGGAATAAGTCATGAGCTGCGAGCTTTTACTGCATCACAGCTACACAGCAACACGACAGAACGGCAACACAACCATTTCAGGTTAGCCTACTTTTACGCCAAACAAATAACCAACGATGGCGGTCATTCCCATGGCGGCAGTTCCCCAAAAGGTTATGCGAACAATGGCTTTCCATATTTTTGATCCGCCTGTTCGGGCCGATAGAGCACCCATGACGGCCAGGAATACTATCGAAAAGACGTAGAGCGAATACTCCATGTATTTTAAGGGAAAAAAGATGGCGACCAGCAAAGGCAATATGCCACCTGCCATAAACGAAAGGGCAGAAGCAAGTGCGGCCTGAACCGGGTTAGCCTGGTTGAGCTCGTGTATGCCAAGTTCGTCGCGCACATGGGCCGCGAGCGCATCTTTTTCGGTCATTTCGGTAGCTACGAGCAGGGCGGTTTCTTTTTTTAGGCCCCGTTTTTCATAAATAGCAGCCAGGTATTTTAATTCACCTTCGGGGTCTTCTTCCAGTTCCTGTTTCTCGCGTTCAATGTCTGCTTTTTCGAGGTCGGTTTGCGAACTTACTGAAACATATTCGCCGGCGGCCATCGATAAAGCTCCGGCAACCAAGCCGGCTACTGCCGCCAATACAACCGGTTCGCGGGTGCTGCTGGCAGCGGCCACCCCAATAGCGATACTGGCTGTTGATAAAATGCCGTCGTTGGCTCCCAACACTGCTGCTCTGAGCCAATTGCTCCGGTGTACAAAATGTGGTGATAAATATTCTTCCAGGTCCAGTTTAAAGTATGTCATTTTCTTTCAGTCTTTGAGAGACCAAAAGTGCAAATATTTTTTGTTCTACAATCGAACCGGAAGGAGGAACCGGGTTTTGTTAACAAAGACAATCATTCATTTTAAGAACTTTACCGGTGGTTCGGAACAAGGTTGTGTTTAAATCAGTGAGACTATGATTTTGTTTTTCAGAATCATTTAGCCGAACTGATCCCGAGCGACAGACGAGGGATCTCATGGGTTATATTTCCCGCACCTAGGTGCGAGTAAAAATAAGATTATCCAATGTGATACCTCGTCAGCTTGCTGCGAGGAGTTTCATTTTTAGCAGAAAGAAGGACGTCGACTTGCATAAATAAAAAGTTCGTGACTATCTTTGCCTGCGAATTTTGGTTCGAATGTTCATGGATCATGAACACGATGAAAAGGGAATCCGGTGATCCGTCAGTTGACAGAAAATCCGGAGCTGTACCCGCAGCTGTGAATCCCATCCGTCAGCTGACGGATTGTGTTGTTGAACTGCAAGCCACTGTTCGTCACCCGACGGATGGGAAGGCTCAACAACCGGGATAAGCCAGAAGACCTGCCACAATTCGTACTTATTAATTAAGCTTCGGGATAAAAGCTTGAGAAATATTCGACAAGTATTTTTCACTGGTTTATCCAAAGCTCCTTAAAAATTATTGACATGAGGAGGTTTGTATTTTTGTTTCTGTCATTGATTTCAGTTACTGTTTTTTCGCAGGAAGTGAAGCGGGTGGTTTCGCTCGCCCCGTCGGTTACCGACAATATTTATCTGCTTGGCGGCAACCACCGCCTGGTAGGTTGCACCAGCTACTGTTTGCGGGCAGTAGATGACGGTGTGGCACAGGTGGGCTCGGCCGTTCAGGTGAACGTAGAGAAAGTGTTTGCACTGCGCCCCGACCTGGTGATAACCATGCAGCTAACCAAGCCGCAAGATATCGAGAGCCTGCGAAAACTGGGCATTCGGGTGGAAGTGATGCATACACCCAAAAGTTTTGAAGAGATTTGCGAGCAGACCATGACCATCGCACAATTGATTGGCTTAAGCGATAAGGCAGAAGAGATTGTAAACAATGCGAAACAACGGGTGGCCGAAATAAGGCAGCTATCGCGCTCCTTACCTTCGGGCAAAGTGTTTTTTCAGATTGGTGCCAGTCCCATTTATACGGTACTGCAGAATACTTATATGAACGACTATATTACTTCCTGCGGGGCCACCAATATTGCCGAAGGTTTGAAGGTTGGCACTTTGTCGCGCGAAAGTGTGGTGTTGAAAAAGCCAGATGTGATCATTATTGCCGAAATGGGAGGCTACGGTAAAAACGAAAAGGAAGTTTGGGAAACGTATGGTTCCATTCCCGCGGTGAAAAACGGAAAGGTTTTTCTGATTTCTTCTGAAACTTCGTGTAGCCCGAGTCCCGTAAACTTTGTAAGTGCGCTCGAAGATGTTTACCGGTTCATCAAAAACTAAACAAATGGAAAAGGGATTGGTACACATTTACACCGGCGACGGAAAAGGAAAAACAAGTGCAGCGGTTGGTTTGGCTATTCGAGCCTACGGACACGATTTAAAGGTTGCTTATGCTTGTTTTATGAAACGACCTGGTTTATACGGTTATAACGAAATAAATGTCCTGCGAAAACTTGGTGCAATGGTATTTGTTTTTACCGAAGGACATCCGTTTTTTAACCGGAGTATTAACCTGGAAAAGTTAAAAAAGGACATTGAAATTGCCCTGCAACAGCTTCAATTGCTTATTCATTCAGAAAAGATTGACTTGCTGATTATGGATGAAATACTGATTGCAGTGAGGGACGGCTTCCTGGAGGAACAAAGACTCGTCGATTTTATCGGGGATAAACCCGAGGTCTGTGAACTGGTGCTTACCGGAAGGGGAGCCACCGCCGGATTAAAGGAACTGGCGGATTATGTGACAAATTTAACCAAGGAGAAACATCCCTTCGACCGGGGAATTCGCAGCCGGGAAGGAATAGAGTACTGATTGATTTTCAGTGCAAAAGAAAGTGTCGGGCTGGTTTGGTTTTTCTCTTTCAGGTTGAGTTTTTCCGCAATAAAACATTGTTAACAAAAGAAGGAAACAATCAACAATGCTTGCACAGTAGAAAAGTTTGTGTTTATCTTTGTCAGCGAATTTTGGTTCGAATGTTCATACATCATGAACACGATGAAAAGGGAATCCGGTGTAAAACCGGAGCTGTACCCGCAGCTGTAAGTTCTAGTTTTTCTTAAGATTTGTGAGTGTTACAAACAAATTTTTAGAAAAGCAGAATCCCGAAAAAAATCAAACGAAGTGATGGTTTTCGAGGGATCTGTAACAAACTGACTTTTCTTACACCATTATCTGTCGGTTGACAGATGAGAAGGTCTAAGTCAGAGAACAAGCCAGAAGACCTGCCACAATTCCTGTTAAATAATTAAGCTTCGGGATAAAAAGCTTGAGAAATATTCAAAAGTATTTTTCACTGATATCCAAAGCTCCTTAAAAAAGTTTAGATGAGGAGGTTTGTAATTTTTGGGATGTTCATGTTGGCTGCAGTGTGTGCTGCTGGCCAGGAATACAGTTCTGTTTTTGATACCATCAGTATTGATGAGATAACTACCTATGGAAACTATAAAAAATTCCAGGCCGGATCGAAAATAGAAGCCCTGTCTGCAGAGCAAATATCTTCTGTTCAGGAAGGTGGTATAGAGCAACTATTAATGCGTTTCACTCCCATCTATGTGAAATCGAATGCCGGAGGTCTGGCTACCGTGCATATTCGGGGAACTGCTGCCGATCATACCAGTGTTATGTTTGGCGGAATAAATATTAATTCCTTGACACTCGGGCATTCTGACCTTTCTGGAATCACCTCCTTTTTGTTTGATAAACTGGAACTCCAGTATGGGAGTTCTGCCGCCTTGAATGGCTCAGGCGCCATTGGTGGTGCTATTTACCTGGGCACACAAAACAACTGGACGGATGGGGTGAGAGTGAATGCCAAATACTCGTTCGGGTCGTTTGGAGAACGTTTATACGGAGCCAAAGTTTATTTGGGAAATGGCAAATGGGAATCGGTGACAAAGCTGTTAAAATACAAAACTGATAATGATTTCCCGTATATCAATTATTCCGGCTTTGGCAACCAAAATGGAACAAAAGAGATACAAGATGGCGCTGCCATTGACAACAAAGGAATTATTCAGGAATTTAATTATTTGTTTGGCCCCGATGAGTATTTCAAATCAATGGTTTGGATTGCCGATAACTGGCATGAAATACAGCCAGAGATAGGGGAGACAGCCGGAACCGTCACCGAACTGAAAGATAACAATATCCGCTTTTGGGGGGAATACCGCAATGAAAACCATCTACTGAAATTCAACCTGGGGGCAGGATATGTGCGGGATAATCAGGTTTATAATAATGACGCTGCCCAGCGAATTAAAACCGACAGGTTGATCGGCGATTTTAATGTAAAGCACCAGTTGTGCGATAATTTAGAATACAAAGTAGGTGTGAAATACAAACTTATTGTTCCAGATGTTTATTCCTATTCCGACACAGTCAATTTTAACGAGCACAATGCTGACCTTTACCTTACCTGGTTTTATCAGCCATTTGACAATTTTAAAACAACCATTAACCTGCGGCAGCAGTTGGTCAGTAATTTTACCGCACCTTTTACTCCCGCTTTGGGGGGAGAATATACCTGGATAAAAAGCTCGGGAACAGTCTTATCTTCGTTATTTAATGTTTCGAGAAGTTATCGGATTCCGACGTTAAATGATCGTTTTTGGCCAACTTCGGCCAACCCGCTCGGAACACCTGGTTTAAAACCTGAGGAAGGGTTTACCGCTGAAGTAGGTATAGATTACAAATACCAAAAATCAGGATTTAAGTCGCAGGTAAAACTGAACTTTTTCTACCTCAATATAAAAAATTGGCTGGAATGGCGTAACAGCAATGGCCCGATCCCGGTAAATCTGGAAAAAGTAATCAGCAAAGGAATTGAGTTACACGCGCATGCCACACAAAATTGGGGGGAATTTACTTCAACACTTTCAGGTAATTATACCTATAACCCGTCAACGAAAGTGGAAAAAGGCAAGCCCGACCAGCAGTTGATTTATATTCCGGTTAATATGTTCAATGTATATTACCAGCTTAAGTATAACAAGTGGTTGCTGATGATCGATGGGAGTTACACCGGAGAACGTTACTATCATTACATTTCCAAATCAACGCAAGTGCGAAAATCTCTTGAGCCCTATTTTCTTACAAACGGTGTAATTCAATATTCTTTTAAAATAAAAGAACAAGATTTTGCCACAAACTTTTCAGTAAACAACATTTTTGATCTAAGCTATCAGAATCAACGAAATTATGCCATGCCAGGAATCAATTTCAGGGTAGGAATAACGATGAATATCAACATGTAAAATATTAAAATTTAGGATTATGAAACGACTTTTTAACTATCTGCTGCTTTGTACTGTAACCGCATTATTGTTTACAGCCTGTAGTAAGGACGATGATGGCCCGGATTTGCCTGTTTCCGACGAAATTTCCGGTTTTTATTTCTTTAACTATGGCGGAAGCAGCCAGGGAACTGTAACGAAATATGATTACAACAAGGATTCTGTTGTAAACTATTATTACGAGGCACAAAACGGTGTTGAGTTAAATTCGAATATACAGTATGCCTATGAATACAACGATAAGATTTACTTGATGGGAAACGGTGTTGATCAGGTAATCGTTGTAGGACACGATTTTGTACAGACAGGAGAAGGAATTTCTGATAGTATCATTAGCCCTCGCTATTGTATCGCTAATGGAGATTATCTGTATATTTCCTGTTGGGGAGGAGACGTATGGAACGATGAAAGTGTTTCATACATTGCAAAGATGAACATTAAGACTCAAACTGTTGAAAAGAAGATTCGCATAGCAGGTGGCCCGGAAGGATTGGCAATTGCCAACGGAAATCTTTATGCTGCGTTAAACTACAAAGATAGTGTGGCCGTTACGAGTTTGAGCAACAATGCAGTTTCTTATATCGCAACACCTGCAGTTACTTCTTACTTTGTAAAAGATAAAAACGATAATCTGTATGTGTCTCTTCTAAGTACATACAATGATTACTCTTCTTCAACAGGACTTGGGTACATCAATACGAGCAACAATACCTTGCAAGCAACCTATGCACTCGGAGGGGTAAGCAGCGGGTACAGTTCCATTCTTGCCCCCAACCGTGATTTGTCTGTAATTTATGTTCTTGCAACCTCTTGGGGTGAGCCGGCATCGATATATGCTTTTGATACCACAACCAAAGAGTTTACTCCGTTTATTGAAAACCTTACCGGAACCAATGGAATGTTTGTGGATCCTCGGGATAATGAGGATAAGATCTATGTTTTTGGGGCTGAAAGTTATTCTGAACCCGGAACCGTAGATATTTATACAACCGAAGGAACTTACGTTAGCCAGTTCGACTGTGGAATATCTCCCTATTGGGCTATTTTTCTGAAAAAAGAATAAAAGCTGTCAGAATAAACATCTTCATGTATTATAGTTCATTTTGAAAATCGTAAAAAACCGGGATAGTTTGGCTGTTCAGGCCGCTTCCGGTTTTTTAATCGAAAAGCCTTGAGACAAAATTCAAAATATGATTGCTTAAGTTTGGTACTGAAAAGTACCGGATTGTAGAATGGCCCCCGACAGAGGTTGGGGGTTTTTTAATTGAACAGAATGGCTGAAATCATTTTTATAACAGGCGGGCAACGCTCGGGAAAAAGCCGCTACGCACAAAGCCTGGCCGAACAACTTTCGGATGCCCCGGTTTACCTGGCAACCGCTCATATCTGGGACAACGACTTTCAGAAGCGGGTGGATCGTCATAAATCGGACCGAGGAGAGCAGTGGACCACGCTCGAAGAAGAAGTAAACATCAGTAAATTGGAGCTTACCGGAAAGGTAGTGCTGGTGGATTGCATCACGCTGTGGCTCACCAATATTTTTTACCAAAACAACAGCGATGTAGACCTCAGTCTGGCGCAGGCAAAAAACGAATGGAACGCGTTTATCCAACAGTATTTTACCGCCATTGTTGTAAGCAACGAACTGGGAATGGGGGTTCATCCCGAAAATGAACTGGCCCGGAAATTTGCCGACCTGCAAGGCTGGATGAACCAATACATTGCCTCACTGGCCAACGAAGTAGTTCTGATGGTTTCAGGAATACCGGTAAAAATAAAATGAATATCGAATGATGATTAACGATTTCAGATTTCAGCAGGAATATGCAGTAGGCAAAAAACAACAGGCAGAATGTACTGTGTTCTAAGTGCCTGTTGTGGTTCAAAATTAATTCGCGAAATCTGCGAGAAACAAAAATAAAAAACCAATAACAATGACAATTAAAGAACAACTTCAACACAAAATAAACAACAAAACCAAACCTCTTGGATCGCTGGGCTTATTGGAAGAACTGGCTTTACAAATAGGGGAGGTGCAGAATACTTTATCGCCAAAAATTGAAAAACCTGCGCACCTGGTTTTTGCTGCCGACCATGGTTTGGCCGACGAGGGAATCAGTCCGTATCCAAAAGACGTTACCTGGCAAATGGTGATGAATTTTTGCGGAGGTGGCGCAGCAATTAATGTGTTTTGTAATCAGAACGACATTAGCCTGAAGGTGTACGATGTTGGTGTAGACTACGATTTCCCGGCCGAATTGCCCATTGAGAAAACTAAAGTGGCCTACGGAAGCCGTAACATGAGAGTTGAACCTGCCATGACACCGGAAGAATGCCGCGCCGCAATGAAAGCAGGTGCTGATGCAGTCCGGAAAGAGGCAGAGAACGGAAGTAACACCATTGCTTGTGGCGAAATGGGAATTGGAAACACTTCGGCATCGTCGCTGTTAATGCACCGGTTTATCGGAGGCACTATTGAAGAGTGTACCGGGCCGGGGGCAGGATTAAATAACAGCCAGGTTCAGCATAAAATTAATGTGCTGAAAGAAGTTGCCGGAAAGTATAACCCGGAAACTCCGGAAGAAATTCTTGCTACATTTGGCGGAATTGAGATTGCCGCAATGGTGGGGGCATATCTGGAAGCTAAAAAGCAAAATATGCTGATACTGATTGATGGTTTTATTTCTACGGCCGCAGTAATTACGGCTATTCAAATGGATGCTTCGGTTAAAAACAATTGTATTTTCTGTCACAGTTCCGATGAAAAAGGACACAAAATAATGCTGGAGTATTTGGGTGTGAAACCATTGCTGCATCTGGGAATGCGTTTGGGTGAGGGAACAGGCGCCGCAGTTGCCATGCCACTGGTGAAATCGGCTGTAAACTTTTTAAACCAAATGAGCAGCATGGAAGATGCGGGCGTTTCTAATAAAGAATAGGCGGTGTTGTATTAAATAAAACAACCTGCAAAACGGGGCCGGACTGGTGCAAATAAGCAAAGACATTTTACAAATAGACACAGGGTTTATTCGATGGAGCATCTTGATTGTTCAAAAGAGCATTCTAATTTATCGATAAAGCATCTTGGTTGTTCAAAAGAGCATTCTGATTCATCGATAGAGCATCTTGGTTGTTCGAAAGAGCATTCTGATTCATCGATAAAGCATCCTGACCGACCGAAAAAGTAGTTGAAATAAACAAATAGGTTTCTGTATATTAGAAAATGACAGAAGACACAGCAGGGAGATGATTAACTTTAAAAAAAATTACAAAGTAAGTTCAAATAAACAGGAATTAGTAAGACAAACGGGGTACACATGGAAGCTTTTGGAGATTGCAGATAACAAGCAATTCGCCGTATAAATTGTAAAAATAACCATGGTAAAAATAGCATGTACAAAAATGATCATATAGCAGCATGCCTGTCTTGTATCAAGTATCCGGAATCCTGTATCTAAATTCAGAAAATGAAAAACGAATTTAAAATATTTCTGACAGCGCTGATGTTTTATTCGCGGGTTCCCGTAGGCAACATTGTTGGATGGAACGAGGAAATGCTGAATAAAGCAACCCGCTACTTTCCGCTGGTAGGATGGTTGGTGGGAGCTTTTGGAGCGTTAATCTTTTGGGCGCTGTCGGTGTTTCTCCCGTTATCTTTGGCGGTTTTACTAAGCATAGTGGCAACAATTCTGTTTACGGGTGCTTTTCACGAAGATGGTTTTGCTGATTTCTGCGACGGCTTTGGTGGCGGCTACACTCCCGAACGCATCCTCGAAATAATGAAGGACTCACGTATCGGCACGTACGGAACCATCGGTTTGTTGATGATGCTGGCCACAAAATTTCTGGCATTGTCTCACATCGATGCGATACGGATTCCTTTTATTTTGATGGCCGGGCATGCCGTGAGCCGTATTTTTCCTGTGTTGATGATTTATTCATCGGTATACGCCCGTTTGGATGCAACCAGTAAAACCAAACCCGTCGGGAAAGCTGATTCCACCTATTCGCTGGTTGTTGCGATAGCTTTTGGCGCACTGTCTCTGGTGTTTTTACACTTGGAAGAAGTTGTAGTAGTTTTCGCATTGCTTTTATTGCTAACCTGGTTTTTTCGGAAATATATTACCCGGAAACTGGGAGGTTACACAGGCGATGTGCTCGGGGCACTGCAGCAACTGTGCGAAGTATTTTTTTACCTGGCAGTTTTAGCCATTCAGTATTACTAATGAAACTATACGCGATTCGTCATACAAGTGTGGATGTGAAGCCCGGAATTTGCTACGGACAAAGCGATGTGGATGTGGCTGAATCATTTCACAGGGAAAGGAAAGCAGTGAAAGAAGAACTGTCCGGCCTTCATTTTGATAAGATTGTCAGCAGCCCATTGCAACGGTGCCGGAAACTCGCTGAATATCTTTTCCCGGCTCAGAATATTCTTTTTGAGGAACGTATAAAGGAACTTGATTTTGGCGACTGGGAACTAAAAAGCTGGGACGATATTTATGAGTCAGGGGAAGGGAAGAACTGGATGGACAATTACCAAAACTTACCGACCCTAAACGGCGAAGCTTATCCGCAAATGCAGGATCGGATTGCCGCGTGGCTGCAAGAACTGAAAGAAAGCGGAACTGAAGCAGCGGCTGTAATCACACACGCAGGTGTAATTCGAATTGTAAAACATTTAGCAGAAGGACAGCCAATGAGCGAGTTGTTTGCTGAGTTTAAACCTTCGTACGGAAGTGTTACCATTTTCGACTTCAATGAAAACAATGAGAAATAAAAAGCGATACCGCCCGATTATGTTTGTGGGCACCGGCTCTGATGTGGGAAAAAGCGTGATCAATGCCGGATTTTGCCGCATTTTTAAACAGGACGGGTTACAACCGGCTCCTTTTAAGGCGCAAAACATGTCGCTGAACAGTTTCCCGACTCCCGATGGTTTGGAAATTGGCCGGGCGCAGGCAGTGCAGGCCGAAGCCTGCGGAATTCCCTGCAGTGTTGAAATGAACCCCGTTCTTTTGAAACCCACGGGATACATGGATTCGCAGATTGTTTTAAACGGAAAACCCTGGGCAAACAAATCGGCCAAAGCTTATTTTAATGAAACCGACCGCGATTTTCTCTTCAACGAGGCGATGAAGGCTTTTTCGAAGTTGGAAGCCGAATTTAACCCGGTGGTGGTGGAAGGTGCGGGCAGTATTTCCGAAGTAAATCTGTGGAAAAAAGACATTACCAATATGCGCGTGGCGGTGGAAAAAAATGCAGCCACTTACCTGATTGCCGACATTGATAAAGGCGGCGTTTTTGGTAGCGTTTACGGAACCATGATGTTACTTCCTGAGAATGAGCGAAAACTGATCAAAGGAGTTATAATTAATAAATTCAGGGGGGATATTTCACTGTTTGAAGACGGCGCGCGTAAACTAGAGGAGCTTTGCGGAGTGCCGGTTGTCGGAATTATTCCGCATTTCCGCGACATCTATATCGACGATGAAGATTCAGTGGTGGTGGATAAAAAGCGCTTTGCTTCGGTGGAAGGGAAGATTAATATGGCAGTTGTGCTTTTGCGGCACATGTCGAACTTCACGGATTTCAATTTACTGGAACAAATTCCTGAAGTCAACCTGTTTTACGCGGCTACTCCCGAAGACCTCGCTCAGGCTGATATCATTATTCTTCCCGGATCAAAAAATACGATTTCTGATCTTCTGTTTTTGCAAAAGCAGGGCATGGCTACTGCCATTAAAAAAGCGCACGAACAGGGAAAGGCGGTTTACGGAATCTGCGGAGGTTTCCAGATGATGGGGAAGTGGGTGCGCGATCCGCTTCAGATCGAAGGGGCAGTGGAAGCTGTTCCGGGGCTGGGGATTTTGCCGGTGGAAACAACCATTACCAACGAAAAAGTAACCGAGCAGTGTTCCTTTACATTTCAGAACACAAACATTGAAGGAACCGGCTATGAAATTCATATGGGGGAGACAAATGCGGAAAACGATCGTCCGCTTTGTATCATTGATGGGAAAAAGAAGGACGGCTATTATTTAAATGACCGTGCGTGGGGAACCTATGTTCATGGTATTTTCGACAACAGCGAGATCATAAAAAGTGTGTTAGATTCCAATGGAAAGAAGCTTGCTTCGGAGATAGATTTTAAACGCTTCAAAGAAGAACAATACGATAAACTGGCCGCCTTGATCCGCGAAAATGTGGACATGGAGTACATCTATAAAAGCATTCAACTTGACTGACTTCCCCGAGATAGTATATCCTTTGCTGGTGGGGTTTGTACTCGATTTGTTGATCGGTGATCCGCACTGGTTGCCGCATCCGGTTCGTTGGTTTGGCTGGCTGATTTCCAAAGGCGAAACGCTGCTAAACAAAGGCGGCGGGAGAAGATGGAAAGGCGCTTTTTTAACGCTTGTATTGGTTCTCTTTGTGTTTTTTCTGCTTTGGTGGGGACTGAAGTTGTTACCCGATAAATCAATCGCTTTTTATGTAATTGCTTCGGTTTTTGTTTTTTACGGGCTGGCCAATCGTTCACTTATTTACGAATCGTTGCTGGTTATTAGCCGCTTAAAACAGGAAGGTATCGTAGCTGGACGAAAACAACTGAGTATGATCGTTGGGCGCGACACCACAAATCTCGATGAACAGCAAGTAAGAGCTGCTGTACTGGAAACTCTGGCTGAAAATTTAAGCGACGGGGTAATTGCCCCGCTTTTTTATTATGCGCTGGGAGGTATTCCCGGTATATTGACGTACAAAATGGTTAATACCCTTGATTCGATGATTGGCTACAAAAGTGAAAGATACCGCGAATTTGGCTTTTTTGCCGCCCGGCTTGATGATGTACTGAATTTTATTCCGGCGCGTTTAACGGCTTTTCTAATGGTGCTGGTAACGTTCAGCCGAAGAGGTTTTCTCTACATATTTCGCTTTGGAAAACAACACAGCAGTCCCAACGCCGGCTATCCGGAGGCTGCTTTGGCCGGCATTCTTAATGCCCGGTTTGGCGGCCCAAATGTGTATCACGGAAAGTGGGTGAACAAGCCTTTTATCGGAGAGAATCCACGCAAGTTGACCGACAGCGACATCTATAAAAGTTGCCGAATAAATTTCATGGTTGTTGGCTTATTTGTTTTGACCATTTGCACATTTTATGTCTCGATCTTCCGGATACTCTGATTTTCTGCATATCTTTCGTATCTCAATTAGGTTCGTGCTTGATTGCAAAGAAGCAAGAATTTTATGAATGCATATCTTTTTATAATAGGACTCTGTGTCATTATTATCATTTCGTTTTTCACCAATATTCTTTCAAAACGGACCAATGTGCCAAGCGTACTGGTGCTTATCCTGATGGGGATAGGAATTAACCAGCTTCTGCTTTCATTAAAGATTGTTCCCGGCTTTTTTAGTTCGCTCGAAATACTCGGAATTGTCGGGTTGATTATGATTGTGCTGGAGGCGGCTCTGGACCTGGAGCTGACCCGCGAAAAATGGCCGATTATCTGGAAATCGTTTACCATTGCTGCACTCTCGCTGGTGCTGACTTCGTTTACCTTGGCTTTTCTGCTGAAGTTTTACATGCCTGATAAAAGCTTTATGCGGGTGCTGGTGTATGCGCTGCCTTTGTCGATCATGAGCAGCGCCATCATTATTCCCAGTGTGGGGAACCTGGTAAAATACAAAAAGGAGTTTCTGATTTACGAGGGGACATTCTCCGATATCCTGGGTATCATGTTTTTTTACATGATGGTTGAAAATGCAGACGTAGAAGGAATGCGGCAACTCAGCTTTGTTGTAATCGGGAATATTTTGCTCACGCTTTCCGTTTCGGTGGTTTTAAGCTATGTACTGCTATACATAATTCAGAACATTAGGGGAGAGGCGAAGTTTTTCTTGTTTTTGGCGGTGCTGATCATGCTTTATTCGGTGGGTAAGCTTTTTCATTTGTCGTCGCTGTTGATTATTTTAATGTTTGGCTTGCTGTTGCGAAACCACAAGCATCTGCTTTTCTGGAAGCTGGAAGAATGGCTGAGAGACGACCGTATTGAGCGCCTCTACGATCAGTTTAAAATGATAACCATTGAGACATCTTTTGTGGTGCGTACCTTTTTCTTTGTGGTTTTTGGAATGACACTTCCTTTGGAAACACTGTTGAGTGGAAGGGTTTGGTTGATTAGTGCGGTGTTTTTACTGGTTACCTATGCATTGCGTTTCGCTTTGTTCAAAGCCATCGAAAAGAAAGATATTCTTCCGCAGGCCCTGATCTCTCCACGTGGCCTGATTTCAATACTCTTGTTTTTTGCCATTCCGGATTCGCTTAAAATCGAGAGTTTTGAAAACGGTATCTTGTTTCTCGTGATTATTGCCACCAGCATTATTATGGCCTCTGCATTAATTGCTTATCGGAAAAAAGAAAGCAGGGTGCTTGAAGGAGGTGTTGCTACTGTGTCTGGCGGAATAGTAGAGGCAGAGGAATAAGCGATTTAAGGGCATTAAAAAAGGTTGCCAAGCTTGACAACCTTTTTTCAAAATTTTTATCCCAGATATGTTTTTAGTAATTTGCTTCGCGATGTATGTCTTAATCGTCTGATAGCTTTTTCTTTTATCTGTCGAACCCTTTCCCGGGTTAATCCAAATCGTTCACCGATTTCTTCCAATGTCATTTCCTGGCACCCTATGCCAAAAAACAGTCTGATGATATCGCTTTCACGTTCTGTCAATGTCGCTAGCGCGCGATGAATTTCTTTCGACAATGATTCCATGATAAGGCTGCGGTCGGCATTTGGCGAATCGTTGTTTACCAAAACGTCGAGCAGGCTGTTGTCTTCTCCGTCAACAAACGGCGCGTCAACAGACACATGACGTCCGGAAACACGCAATGTGTCAGCCACCTTATCGGCAGGTAGTTCCAGTGAATCGGCCAACTCTTCGGGCGATGGTTTGCGCTCGTGTTCTTGCTCAAATTTCGAATAAGCCTTGTTGATCTTATTCAGCGAACCTACCTGGTTCAAAGGCAAACGAACGATACGCGATTGCTCAGCAAGAGCCTGAAGAATGGATTGGCGGATCCACCATACTGCGTAAGAAATAAATTTAAAACCGCGGGTTTCATCGAATTTTTCTGCTGCTTTGATCAAACCGAGGTTTCCTTCGTTGATAAGGTCCGGTAGGCTAAGTCCCTGATTCTGGTACTGTTTTGCCACCGAAACCACAAAGCGAAGGTTCGCCCTGGTTAATTTTTCCAAAGCAGCCTGATCTCCTTTTTTAATCCGCTGTGCTAACTCTACTTCTTCTTCGACAGTAATTAGTTCTTCCTTACCAATTTCCTGCAAATACTTGTCTAAAGAGGCACTCTCACGGTTAGTGATTGACTTTGTGATCTTTAGCTGTCTCATATAACTTTCTTAAAAAATCGTGCAAATATAGAACATAAATTATTACCGGTCAAGGAGAAACAAATGATCTATTTGTTGTTAATACAAACTTAATGATTTGTCTTGTTATTTACTCACTCCAAAAACAAAATAAGCCGGTTCTCCATTTGGATACACTCCTTCTACCAAAATTCCTCCTCTCGCGTTTCCAATCTCTCTCTTAAAATCATTGACCTCGTAAATCGGTTTTTTGTTCACGCTGGTGATAACAAATCCTTTTTCAAGTCCGGCGTCTTTCAGCTTTCCTTTATCAAGTTTTGAAACCATTATTCCATGGTCAATGTCTAATTTTTCCTTCAATTCGTTATCAATTGTAACAAACTCAGCTCCCAAAACACTTACGTTATCCCTTACAATCTGAGTGTCGCCATGTCTGTTACGCAAAGTAACGGTAAATTGTTTCCTTTCATTGTTCCGCAGAACATCAACTTTTACATCATCGCCTGGGCGGTACTGACTTATTTTTTCCTGCAACTCGGCTGATGTCTTCACTTTTTCTCCTCCAACGGCGATAATAACATCTTCAGCTTTAATTCCGGCTTCTTTTGCTGCCCCGTTTTCGGTAACCGCTCCTACATAGACTCCTTCAACACGCTCAAGGTTTAATTTGTTCGCAATTTCTGCATTAACATCACCAATATTTACTCCAAGCAAGGCACGTTGTACTTCGCCGTATTTCTTCAAGTCTTCCACAACCTTTTTTACAATGGTTACCGGAATGGCAAATGAATACCCTGAGTATGAGCCTGTTCTGGATGCAATGGCAGCATTGATTCCCACCAGATTCCCCTGTTGATTTACCAGTGCACCACCACTGTTTCCCGGGTTAACGGCCGCATCGGTTTGTATAAAAGATTCAATTGAATAAGTGTCTTCGTTAATTCCGAGGTTACGGGCGCGGGCGCTCACAATACCGGCAGTTACCGTTGAGGTAAGATTAAACGGGTTTCCAACAGCCAGTACCCATTCGCCTAATTTTAAGTTTTCCGAGTTTCCGTAAGTAAGGTAAGGTAAATCTTTTCCTTCAACCTTTAGCAAAGCCAAATCGGTTGAAGGATCGGCGCCGACCAAACGCGCTTCAAATTCGCGCTTGTCATTCAGGATCACCTTAATTTTCTGAGCATCTTCAATAACGTGGTTATTGGTAACAATATAACCGTCTTCCGAAAGGATCACCCCCGAGCCAAAGCCTTGGCGCACCTGAGGTTCACTTCTTCTTAAACCAAAAAACTCGTCGATAAATGGATTTCCGCTCGACCACTGTCCGGTGCGTACGGATTGAGTGGCAATGTGTACCACGGTATGTATCGATTTTTCTGCGGCAAAGGTCAAATCGGGTAGCGTTTGCTCACTGTCGGCCGGTAAGCTGGCATATCGGATAGCTGATTCTTCTTTTACTGTTACAACTTGTGGTTCATTGAAGAAGGTGCTGTAAGCCCAAACAGCAATAAATGCACCTGCAATCACAAGTAAAAATGTGAATGATATTCTCCCAAACTTCTTCATGATAGTAAAATTTAATTCATTAAATAATTGCACTCCATGCAATCAAATTTACTGCCAGTATGTCGTGATGACACTATGCTTTTGTTCTATTTTGCATAATTTAACAACAGAACCACGTGTTTGTTAAAAATATACAACCGATTTAGGTGCGGGCTGTAAAAATGTCAGGACGCAAACTTTCTCGGTTTTTATCCTATCTGACATGATTTTAGGCAAAGAATTACAGTTTTGTTTTTATTTCTCGGGGACAACAAACCATTTCGAGTCCAACTCAATTTCTTTATAGTTGGTAATGTGGTTCAGAGCATCTTCCGAATCTTTGGCTACGTAATACAATTCCCTGTAAACAGGTTTGGCAAACTGTTCGGTGTAGGAAATTTCAAATTGTTTGAAAAGGTGGTCGAAGAAGCCGTTGGTGTTGATAAACACAATGGGCTTGTGGTGATAGGAAAGCTGGCGTAGGGTAATTACTTCGAGGATTTCTTCGAGGGTCCCGAATCCGCCTGGTAAGGCGATGAATGCATGCGATAGTTCGCGCATGTGAGCTTTGCGTTCCATCATGTCTTTGGTTACAATCACCTCGTGCGAGTTGTCAGATGCCAGCGACCGGTGTATCATCTTTTCAGGGATAATACCGATTGTTTTGGCTCCTGCCTTGCTGGCAGCAATTGTAACCGCTTCCATTAGTCCGACATTGGCTCCACCGTTGATTAACGAGTGATTGTTTTGCCCGATGAGTGTACCCAGTTGTTGGGCTTCCTGGAAATAGACATCGGAAATGGCATTACTGGAAGAACAAAAAACGCAAATATTCATCAACTTGATTTTAGATACTGTGATATTGGATACTGAAAAGAAAACCGGGAAGTTCCCGGTTTTCTGCATATTTTAAATGAAATTTTCAGGTCGAAAGTGGATTGTTTCACTTCAGTTCTAAAAATTTCAATTCCGAATTACGCATCAATTTTGGCGTAAGTAGCATGGTCTTCAATGAATTTCCGTCGTGGCGGAACATCATCACCCATGAGCATCGAGAAAATATGGTCGGCTTCTGCCGCATTTTCAATGGTTACCTGCTGAAGCGTACGGTTTTCCGGGTTCATGGTGGTATCCCATAATTGTTCGGCGTTCATCTCTCCCAAACCTTTGTAGCGCTGCACGTGAACACTGCTTTCGTTTCCATCCGCCCATTCCTGGATTATAGCCAGACGTTGTTGTTCGTTCCATGCATAGGCTTCTCTTTTTCCTTTTTTCAGCAGGTAGAGTGGAGGAGCTGCAATGTATAAATATCCGCTTTTGATCAGTTCGTTCATGTACCGGAAGAAGAAAGTCATGATCAGGGTTGCAATGTGGCTTCCGTCCACGTCGGCATCGGTCATGATCACCACCTTGTGGTAGCGCAGTTTCTCCATGTTCAGCGCTTTGGAATCTTCTTCTGTTCCGATGGTAACTCCCAGCGCGGTAAAGATATTTTTGATCTCTTCGTTTTCGAAGATCTTGTGTTGCATGGCTTTTTCCACGTTCAGGATCTTACCGCGGAGTGGCAAAATTGCCTGTGTGCGCCGGTCGCGACCTTGTTTAGCCGTACCACCTGCCGAATCACCCTCAACCAGGAAAACCTCGCATTTGGCCGGATCTTTTTCTGAGCAGTCACTCAGTTTTCCAGGGAGTCCGCCACCAGAAAGTGCGTTTTTACGTTGCACCATCTCGCGGGCTTTGCGAGCCGCATGGCGGGCCTGTGCTGCTAAAATCACTTTGTTTACGATCTGGCGGGCTGCCTTTGGATTTTCTTCCAGGTAATATTGCAGCGCTTCGCTGGTCGCTTGGTCAACCGACAAACTCACTTCGGAGTTTCCAAGTTTTGTTTTGGTCTGGCCTTCAAACTGTGGTTCGGCAACTTTCACCGAAATAATGGCAGTCAAGCCTTCGCGGAAGTCATCTCCACTGATGTCAAATTTCAGCTTAGACAACATGCCCGACTGATCGGCATAATTTTTCAGCGTACGGGTCAAACCTCTGCGGAAACCGGTAAGGTGGGTCCCGCCTTCAATCGTGTTGATGTTGTTCACATACGAATGAATGTTTTCCGAGAAGGATGTGTTGTATTGCAAGGCAATTTCCACCGGAATTCCGTTTTTCTCGGTGGTGATGTGAACCACTTCATCGATCAGTTTTTCACGTGTTCCATCCAGATAATTCACAAACTCCTTCAAACCTTCTTCCGAATAGAAAGTTTCGGCTTTATTGGAACCGTCTTCTTCCTGCTGACGCTCGTCGGTAAGGTTCAGCCGGATTCCTGCATTCAGGAATGCCAACTCCCGCAAACGGGCTGCCAGAATTTCGTATTTGTATACCGTTGACAGGAAAATGCTTGTGTCGGGTTGGAACGTTACAATGGTTCCTGTAATATCGGTTTCACCAATAATTTTTGCATCGTAAAGAGGCTTTCCGATACTGTATTCCTGTACCCATACATTTCCATCGCGGTGAATTTCTGCTCTCAGGTGAGTAGAAAGTGCATTCACACACGAAACACCCACACCGTGCAAACCTCCGGAAACTTTGTAAGAGTCTTTGTCGAATTTACCACCAGCATGCAAGACGGTCATTACCACTTCCAGTGCCGATTTGTTTTCTTTCGTGTGTCTTTCCGTCGGAATTCCCCTTCCGTCGTCTTTTACGGTTATTGAATTATTTGTATGAATGATAACATCAATGTTGCTACAATAACCGGCAAGTGCTTCATCAATTGAATTGTCCACCACCTCGTAAACCAAATGGTGTAAACCTTTTTCGTTTACGTCGCCAATATACATGGCCGGTCTTTTTCGTACAGCCTCCAGACCCTCGAGCACCTGGATACTATCAGCTGAATAGTTTCCGTTACCGTTGCCGTTGTTCCGGACTTCTTTTTTTTCAATTTCGCTCATCTCTTCTGTTTAAATATTTGATCCATTTAAGGATGCTTTAAAATAAAATAGTTTCCCGGCAGACTAATTGGATAGCTACTAAAGGAAACTAGTTGATTTTCAAGTTCTTGTCTTGTGTGGAAAAAGATTTTGAAATCACCCGTCAAAGATAAAAAAAATAGCCGGAATACCGCTTGTTTTGATGGTATTTGCAGGTGTATTTGTTAACAACTTATTAACGTGAAAATGAGTGGAATAAAGTCTGGGAAAAGAGTAATAAAAAAGGGAGCTTTAAGCTCCCTTGTATGACTGTTTTGTTTTAAAATGCATAACTTATTCCCGCCAGCCCATTGAGGCTTTGCACGGGATAACCCAGCCATCTTTCGTACTGCTGGAACCCAAAGTTATTCAACTGTGCAAATACTGAAAACTTGCTGGTGATCTGGTAATTGGCCTTCAGGTTCAGGTCGAAGGCTGATTTGAGTTTGTTGACTTTGTACACGGCATCTTCGGTCCTTCCGGGGATGGCCGGATCAAAATCCTGGCTTTGCAGAATCAGTGCGCTTCTTTCGCCCATCAAATAAACATCGGTTGAAACGCTCAGTTGTTCCGTTATTTTGTAGCCCAACGAAAAGGTAGCATCCCAGTCGGGAAGGTTCCAGGCTTCTTCTTGCTTGTCGGTTTTGTACTTGTAATAATTTACTGAAAGTGCGAGGTCCAGTTTATCCGAGGACGCATGGAAGATCTCTGCATTTAGTTTTAAACGGTCGATATCGTCGTAAAGCACCGCAAAAGTATTGTCAACTATCAGCGGGTTTGGATTGATCTCCGTGCTTGGATAATATGTTTGGTTCAGGTAATAAAGCGGCTGGTCTCCGGTAATGGAATACTCGGCTGAAAATTTAAAGGCCGTTTTACGCGAAAATTTACCATCAAAGCCACCGTAAAAACGAATCTTCTCCATCGAGCTTTTTAGGTCGTGGTCCGGATTTACAAACGGATTTTCGTAGGCTACTTTAGAATAGTAATTGTTGATGAAATTACCGTCGATTCCGGCGTACAGATTGATGATTTCTTTAACCGGAACCCAGTTGGCACGAACAACGGGCGCTATCTTGGCTTGTGTGTCCGTGGTATTGTCCATGATGAACCAAAGATTGACTCCCAGTTTCAGGTTGGCAGTTTCGTTTCCGATGTACCAGGCCGGTTTGGCAAACAATACGGTCATTGAATGTTTGTTCAGTGTGGTGTCTGACGGAACAAAGATATTGCTGGCCTGTGTGTATTCAAGTCCTGCATCCAGCATCCCGATTCCCACCTGCAGCGGGGCGCGTACATTGGCTGTAAAATTGGCAAAATGTTCTTTTTGTTCGGTTTTGGTGCCAAAATAATGGTAGTCGAACGAAAAGCCGAATTCCTGCTCATCGATGTCGGCGTTTATGTCATCCAAGTCAATGTGAAAGCTTCCTTTGGTAAAGGCTTGTTTGGTGCCAAAATAGTTGATCTGCTGATCGTCGCGTAAAAGTAATTCGGGCACTTCCACAACCGGGTAACCGTAATAGTTGAACCCATCGTTTCTGATGTTGGCATTTACGGATAGAACCGAGCTCTGAACGGAGTGTTTTACAAAAAGCTCCAGTTCGTTGTTCATAAACGGCGCATCCACCTTATTACCGCCGGGAAGTTCAATATCTCCGTAAGATGAAAGGTGTTTTCCGTGGATTCCGAAAACAGTATTTTTTGAATTCAGGTTGTTAAAGAAAACTTCGGCGTAAGGTTTATAGTAACTTCCAAAACCGGCCCGAACCAATCCGTATCCCCGTTGTGTATGGGGTGTTGTTTCAATGGTAGCGGCTTTTAGCGGTGTTACCGAAAAAGTGCTGAAAACCGGTTGGCTCTGAATGGAATATTGAAAGGTTGGCTTTTCAGCCTGCTCTTCATCTATTTTTGGCATGCTGTTTAGCTTGTTGGCATCCGAAATGGTGGGAACGTATGCCCGCGTAACTTCCACTTCGCGCCTCAGTGTGTCGGTTTGCGTTTGCGCCTGCGCCGAAATACCTGCTCCGGCAATAATGGAAAGTAAAATATATTGGAATCTTCTGTACATGTCTTCAGCTTTTAGTTTTGTTTGATTTCCATTTGAAACGAACTGTCAACAGCATTTTGCTGCTGGCGGGCTTCTTTTTCCTGGATGGCTGCCAGTCGGCGGTTGGCTTCTGCTTTTACGCCGTCATCGTCTTCGTTGTAATTTTCTGACAAACTTTTTAGCGTATGTTTTGCCTGGAACGGGTCGCCCTTGTCTTCATAAATGCTAGCCAAAAGCAGGAATGACTTTCCGAGCCAGTAAGTGTAGGGTGTTCCTTTTTCAACAAAGTCAATGATTGTTTCTTCTGATTTTGCGAGATTCTTGTTTTTGTAATAAATCTCGGCCAGCAGGTATTTGGCTTCCGCTCCCTGTTCCAGTTGCGTGTTTTTCGCCACATCGTTCAACGGATCAATCGAAGAGCTGAGGTTACCCAGTTCGTAGTTGGATTTTCCGATGGCATAATCGGCTTCGTATTTCAATGCATCGCTGGTAATGTCTTGTTTCTTCACTTTTTTAGCGGCTTCGATGGCTTGCTGGTATTGGTTGGCGAGCAAGTAACACCTCATTTGGCCAATGTTGGCTTTCAGGATGTTCCATTTGCTGTTTGCCACTTTTTCCAGGCGGTTGAACATGGTAAGCGCAGCTTCGTAGTTTTCTGACTTAAACTGCATTTCGGAAGCTTTTGAAAGCGCCGGCTCGCTAAACAGGTTATCGGGTTGGTTAGCCACCCAGGTATAGTGCTCGTTTGCTTCGCTGTAAGCGCCATCCTTGTATAGCATTTCAGCCAGGTAAAAATGTGCATTTAGCTGATATGCTCCGTTGGGGAACTGTTCGAGGTAATGACGCAGCTGTGTTCCGGCTTCCGGTTTTCCATCCATGTAAAGACGTTCGGCAGCCATGTAGGTCAGCTGGTCCTGCTCGGTGGCGCTAACCGTAGCTCCACCTCCCAAGCGACGGATGTAGGCAAAATATTCATCCACATTGTTCTGTTCAACATAGCAGTTTTTGATTCCCAGAAGTGCCGATTCGGCCTCGGGCGTGCCCCGGTAGTTTTCGGCTACTTCCTTGTATTGCTGCAGGGCTTTGTTGTAGTCGCCGTTGTTGTAGTTGATCAAACCAAGTTGCAACAAGGCTTTCCTGTAATAAGAACTTTCAGGATAAGTGGCAACCAGTTTCTGGTATTGTTGCACCGCATCGAAGTTCTTACCCAAACGCTCGTTGGCACGGCCCAGTTCGTAGAGTGCATCATCGGCATATTCCGATTGCGGAAAATCGCCGAGCAGCTGGTTAAGGTTATCTATCTTTTCGGTATGTTTTCTTTGCAATCCCTGACAGAAAGCGATTTGCAGCAGTGCATAATCGGCTTCGAAAATACGCATGTTATAGGCTTGCTGGTAGTTTTCCACCGCCTGGTCGTATTTCATTTTCTGGAAATAGTAATCTCCCAGACGATTGTAGGCGTCGGCCAGATTTGGTGCATTACTACCCTTGTTTTTTGAAACAAATTTGCTGAAATGGCGGAAAGCAGCTTCCGTGTCATCCATTTTCATGTAAGCATATCCCAGGTTGTAATCGGCAGTGCCCGACTCGGCAGTTGTTGTTGCTCCGGGAGTTTGTTCAAAACGGTTGTAAGCCAATACCGCAGCATTGTAATCGCCCGAGCGGTAGAGTGCTTCTGATTTCCAGTATTGGGCGCGTGCATTTAAATCGCGGCTGTATTTACCGTTGTCAAGCGACAGGTTGAAATACTCGATCGCCTGCCCGAAATCACCCGCATTAAATAATTCCAGACCACGGTAAAAAGTTACCCGTTGATAGGCTTTTAGCACATCGGGTGTTTTGTTCCGGATCTTTTCGATTGACTCGATGGCGTCTTTGTAGTTGCGTGTTACCATGTAAACATCTACAAGAATCCGGTAAGCTTCCGCGTTTCTGTCCGAATTCGGATACTCGCTGATGTAGCGGTCGAAAGCTTTGATGGTTTCATTAAACGGTGAGTACGAAAGCTCGTACGTTAGTTTTGCATAGCTAAACAAAGCGTCTTCCTTGATTTTTGGATTGAAATCAAACTCGGAAGCGGCATTAAAAGCGGTTTTTGCTTTTTCTTTCTGATCAAGTTTTATATAGCAGTCGGCCAGGTGGTAACAGGCGTTTTGTGTCAGCTCGTCTTCTCCGGTAGTGGCTTTTTCAAGCAGGGGAGCAGCCTCCGCGTATTTCCCCGCCTGGTAATAACAAAACCCCAGAATATAGTTTTCTTCCCGCGTTTTTGGGGCCGAGGTTTTGAAATAGGTTTCCAGGTAAGGAATGGCTTTGTCGTAGTCTCTTAAATGAAAATAAGAATCCCCAACAATCCTTGAAAGCTCGGTTTTGTGTTCATCCTGAACATCGTCCATGATGGGAACGGTATAGTTTACCACTTCGCTGTATTTGGCCTGCTTGTAGTAAATGTGGCTTACGTAAATGGGAATTACCTGCGAATAGGCTGGATCGTTATTTAGTTCTGAAAATCCCTGCAGGGCCGCATCGTAGTTACCATTCAGGTACTGAATATGTGCCCAGTAGTAACCCGCCGGTTTACTGTAAAGATTGTTGCTTTTTCTTACTATTTCGAACTCTGCCAGCGCGGCTTCGTTGTTTTCCTGCATCAGGTTTGAGTAGCCATTTTGGTACTGAATTTCTGTCCGGTCGTTTTCCGAAAGGTCGCTTCTGTCAACATGCTCAAAACTTCGGATTGCTTTGGCATACTGGCGTTTTTCAAACTGAACTTTTCCAATCTCGAACCACGCGGTGTTGATGTATGGGCTTTCGGGGTAAGCCGCAATGAAATTATCCATCATTTGGTCACCCGAACGGTAGCCTGCGTGCAAGGCACAGGCGGCTTTAAAAAACTCTGCTTCGGAATAAAACTCCGATTTGTCCTCCACCTCTTCTTGTATTTTTTCAAACTCGCGAAATGCCGAAACAAATTTATTTTGTTCGTAAAGTTGTTTGGCCACGGCAATTTTTTGCTCAAGCTGAGTATAAAAAGCCGTTTGCTGGGCATTTGCAAAGGGTTGAAAAATAAGGATGAGCGCGAAGGATAAAATCAATGGTATTGTCTTCATGCTTTATAGTCTCATTATTAGTGAATTAATCGACTGTGGAAGTGTTTCTGATTTTCCAGTTGTCGCTATTTTATTGAAAATCTAAGATAGTCAATCTCAATTTGGCCCTTGTTTACTAATTGTTCTAATTCTTAACAAGAAACTGTTTATTTCTTTTGTTTATTATACCTTCGGACAAATATTTTCCGTTTAAATTGGTACGTCAATCATTCTGAATGGACAAGAAAATAGTCATACAACTGGAGCAGGCCGCTGTCTATCAACGGGAAAATCTCATTCTTTTGGATGTGGATCTTGAGGTAAAAGCAGGCGAGTTTATTTATGTGATCGGAAAGGTGGGAACCGGTAAGTCGAGTCTGATTAAAACACTGAATGCCGAATTGCCCTTATTTCAGGGAAAAGGTGAGGTACTGGGGTTTCAGCTGGCAGGCATTAAAAGCCGGGCAGTTTCTCAGCTGCGGCGAAAAATGGGCGTGGTTTTCCAGGATTTTCGCTTACTGACCGATCGCAATGTTTTTCAGAATTTGTCTTTTGTTTTGCAGTCCACCGGTTGGAAGCAAAAAACAGCCATTATGGAGCGCGTAATCGAGGTGCTGAATGTGGTTGGGATGCTTCAGAAAAAAGACAAAATGCCTTACGAACTGAGTGGGGGAGAGCAACAACGCGTGGTCATCGCAAGGGCTATTCTGAATAATCCTGAAATTATACTGGCCGACGAACCCACGGGTAATCTCGATCCGGAAACCTCGGAAGAAATACTTGATCTTTTTATCCGGCTGAATGAAGAAGGAAAAACGATTTTGATGGCTACCCACGACTATGCGGTGATTGCCAAGAAACCCGCGCGAACCTTGGTGTGTGCCCATGGGAAATTGTCGGATTCGGATACAATAAAGGAAGAAATAGCCTTTGAGAATTTACTTGAAGAAAACGGGTAATTTATAGAAAACGGGTGAAAATCTCTTTAAGAACCTGTTCTTCTTTTTCCCAAATAAGATCAGCTGCAGCATTTGGCAGGTAAGTCTTCCATTCTTTTCTTTTCACCTGATCGTTCAAGGCATCCTGAATGTTTTGTGCCAACACTTCCGGCTCCAGCGAACGGGTAATAGCTCCCACCTTGTAATGGTTGACAATGGCGGCCATCTCAGGCAAATCGGTCACCAAAACCGGTACTAAAGCCTGGATGTAATCAAAAAGTTTATTGGGAAGTGCATAGCGGTAATTCAGACCAAGATCTTCTTCAATCGAAAGTCCCAAATCAGCCTGGGCGGTAAGTTTTGCCAGTTCTTCCAACGGTAGCCGCCCTTTGAATTCAACTTTGTTTTCAAGCTTCTCGTTGACAACCAGCACCTGTAGTTGTATCCGGATGTCGCCATCTCCGGCAATTACCAGCTTCGCATCATCAATGTGGTGCATCGCCCGGATTGCCTGTTCAAGGCCACGACCCATATTGACAGCCCCTTGGTATAAAATCATTTTCGAACCGGAGGAAGCAGCCGATGCTTGTGGTTCCTTTGAAAGAGGAAGGTTTCGAACCACTTTAAAATCGACGCCGTATTTTTCACGGTAGACATTTGCAATTGAATCGCAAACGGTGTAGGCATGCTTTACTTTCGGGAGAATCATTCGTTCAATGCGCTCCCATATTTTCTGAACCCGCGGGCGGTTGATCAGCTCCGGAACCTGTGTGAAATATTCGTGGCTGTCGTACACCAGGGTTTTTCCTTTGCAGCGTGAAGCAAGGTAGTTGGCAGGTAGAGAATCCAGATCGTTGGCAAGTAATATGTCGCACTTCGCAAAGAGCAGGTACACAAAAAGCCTGAAGTTGTATTCTGAATAAAAACGGGGCCCTTTCCTGAAAAAGAGTTTCATCCTTTTGGTTGAATAATCTCTTTTTACGTCCAGGCTGTGAGGCAATTTCCGTCCAAGCAGCAGCACATCGAAGCCCGTTTTTTTCAGGCTGGAGCAAACCTTGTGCACCCGGTTATCTGAAACCAGGTCGTTGGTTACTGAAACAATGATTCGTTTTTTTGCTGTTTTCAATTAGCGGACGGATTTGGAACTGTAAATATAGAACTTTTGCATCGTCAGAATATTTTTCGGCGTGGCATTTTAGAAACTGCTTTTGCACAAATCCAAAGAAGGAACCTGCTTTGGGCAGGCATGTTTTGTGAATTCACCTATCTTAGCGCAAAAATTTTGAAATGATCCGCTTTTTTGAAAACTATTCACTGAAAGACCACAATACATTTGGGATTGACGCCAAAGCCAAATACTTTTTTGAATTTACCGAGGTAGAAGATCTGGCCGTTTTTTTTCGCAGCAATAAAAGCTGGCGCGAAGAAAAACTGATTGTGCTGGGGGAGGGCAGCAACATTCTTTTTATGAATGATTTTGACGGTTTGGTGATCCATCCCAAAGTACCGGGGATTTTTCCGGTGTACGAAGACCGTCAGAACCAATGGATCGAGGCCGGAGCCGGAGAAAGCTGGGACGATTTGGTTGATTATTGTGTGACTTACGGACTGGGAGGCGTTGAAAATCTTTCGTTGATTCCCGGAAAAGTGGGGGCCGCGCCGGTTCAAAACATTGGCGCCTACGGACAGGAAGTTTGTGCAGTTGTGGAGAAAGTAAAAGGTTTTGATCTCGAGAAAGAGGAAATTGCGGAGTTTTCGGCCAGTGAATGTCGCTTTGCTTACCGCGACAGTATTTTCAAAAGCTATTTGAAGAACAGGTTTATCATCACTTCGGTGATTTTCCGGCTGGAAAAATTTCCGGAGTTTAAGCTGGGATACGGCGATCTGGAAGCAAAAGTGAAGGGAAAAGGCGATGTTAATTTGCATACCATTCGCGAGGCGGTGATTGAAATTCGTTCTTCGAAATTACCCGATGTTAAAGAGTTTGGAAATGCCGGTAGTTTCTTTAAAAATCCGGTGGTAGATGGTTCGCTGGCTGAACGTTTAAAAGCAGAATTTGAAACGCTTCCTGTGTATCCGGCAGGGGAGGGAAAGGCAAAGCTGGCGGCGGGTTGGCTGATTGAACAGGCCGGCTGGAAAGGTGTGCGCGAAGGCAATGTGGGTGTTCATGAAAAACAGGCGCTCGTGCTGGTAAATTATGGCAATGCCACCGGAAAAGAAGTCTGGGACTTTTCAGAAAAAATAAAATGTTCGGTGCTTGAAAAATTTGATGTTGAACTGGAACGGGAAGTAAACTGTATCTGATCGCTTGCTGACTGTTTTTAGTTTCTAATTGGCGGTTTATTTGGAAGCACAAGTTGGTATAAACACTCAGCCATTTCTTCCAGGTTTAGTTTGAGGTCGGGTTGAACTGCTTTTAAGGCAAATCGCGGCATTACCGGCGAAGTAGCCTTGCACGGATTCTGAATGATGGTTTTTCCTCCAAATTGTTTGATGGTTTTCAGGCCATTGGTTCCATCCGAATTGGCTCCGGTGAGCACGATCCCGATCACTTGGTTTTTGTAGGCCCAAGCAGCTGTTTCAAAAAGAATGTCAATGGATGGCCTGGAGAAATTCAGTTTTTTCTCAGCAGATAGGGAGAAACTGTAATCGTCTTCAATTTGGAGGTGGTAGCCGGGAGGGGCAAAATAAACAAACCCGGGAAGTATGGGTTCGTTGGCTTCTGCTTCTTTTACTTCCAGTTCGCAAATCGCATTCAGGTGGCGAATAAAAATGTCGTTGCTGTGCTCGCCTATATGCAATACAATGACCACAGGAACCGGGAAATCCTTTTTCAGTTCCGGCAAAATTATATTCAAAGCTTCCAGCCCGCCGTAAGAGGTGCCAATTACAACCGCCCGATACATCAGATTATTTTCTTTTTAAAAATTTTCAGCCGTTGATCGATGGTATCAAATTTATCCTCCACACTGGTAAATCTCAAACTTTCTTTGGTTCCGAGGCACAGTACTCCCGAAGGTGTCAGACTTTCATGAAACAGATTCAGGACTTTATCCTGCAACTGTTTTTCGAAATAGATCAGTACGTTTCGGCACAAAATCAGGTTTACTTCCGCAAAAACACTGTCGGTTACCAGGTTGTGGTCCGAGAAGACAATGCGGTTCGAAAGCATTTTGTCGAACATAACAGACCCGTACATTGACTTGTAATAGTCGTCCAGTTTTTTCTTCCCGCCTGCTTTGAGGTAGTTGCTTTCGTATTGTTGCATATCCGACTTTTGGTAAACTCCTTCTTTGGCTATCTTGAGCACCTTGCGGTTAAAGTCAGTGGCATAGATCTGGCAGCGGTCCAGCAATCCCTCTTCCTGAAGAAGAATGGCCAGGGAATAAACCTCCTCGCCGGTAGCGCACCCGGCATGCCATATTTTGAAAAATGTATAGGTCTTTAGTTTCGGGACAATGTTTTCGCGAAACGACAGGTAGAAATCGGGATCGCGGAACATTTCTGTAACATTGATCGACAGTTCATCCAGTAATTCCCTGAAAAAGTCGGGTTCTCTCAGTACCCTGTTTTGCAGGTCTGTAACTGTTTTCAGATCATTTAGTCCGAGAAAGTTGAGTACCCTGCGCCGAACATGAGCTTTGCTGTAATTTCTGAAGTCATAACCGTATTTCAGGTAAATGCCCTCAAAAAGCAATTTTAGCTCAATGGCCAGTAATTCGGTATTTGAATCATAGTAGTTATTCATATTTCAGCGAATACCCGTTTGCTTTTACTTTGAATCCTTCCTGCAATACCGTTATAAGCTCTTTTTCCGAAAATGGTTTACTTAAAAAGTTATTCATTCCCGCACTGAGGCAATCATTTTTATCCTTGTTTAATGAATTGGCAGTAACTGCAGCAATGTATGTAAGCGGGAAATTCTCATTTTCCTGTTCGTATTCACGGATCATAGAAGTTGCCTGCAGACCGTCTGTTCCGGGCATTTGCATGTCCATAAATATAATGTCGTATGGATCGGCTATGTGCATATCAAAGGCTTCCTGTCCGTTTTGTGCAATATCGCTGTTGTAACCCAGTTGTTTAAGCGACAATTTAAACACTTTTTGGTTGATGAGATTATCTTCAGCGACCAAAATCCGTATATCTTCCGGAAGCTGGTACTGTAGTTCTTTTTCTCTTTCTTCTAAGGTAGATTTTTTTAGCGGTAGTCGAAAATAAAACTCAGTGCCCTTGCCTTCGGTGCTGATCACATTGATTTCGCCATTCATCAGGTTCACCAGGTTTTTGGAGATAGCCAGCCCAAGACCGGTTCCTCCGTATCTTCTTGACATGGATGATTCGGTTTGCTGAAATTCTTTGAAAAGCATCTGCTTGCCTTCTTCTGAAATGCCGATCCCTGTATCGATAACTCTAAAAAGAATTCGCGAGGATTGCTCGTATTCATCCACTAATTCAACGCGGATTTCGACTTTCCCATGAGGAGTGAATTTAATGGCATTGTTAACCAGGTTCATGAGTATCTGGTTGATCCGCAAAGGGTCGCCACAAAGAACCGACGGAACATTTTCATCAATGGTATAGCTAAAGCTGATGCCCTTTTCCTCGGCTTTGAAACGTAGCAACTGGTATACGTTTTTTACCATTTCTCTCAGCTGGAAACTGATAGACTCGAATTGAACCTGGCCGGATTCAATCTTGGAGAAATCAAGAATGTCGTTGATGATCAGCATTAGGTTTTCACCGGATTTGGCGATGATGTTGATCAGGTCCTGCTGTTCGACGTTCAATTCCGATTTTTGCAAGAGCCGGGAAATTCCAATTACACCATTTAACGGCGTGCGAATCTCATGCGACATATTGGCCAGAAACATTGACTTTACACGCGTGGCTTCTTCTGCTTTGTCCTTCGCAATTTTGAGATTCAAATTGGCTTCTTCCATGTCTCTGAGCAGGCGGTCGAGTCTTACCCGCTGATTGTAAAGATCCAGGAAGATTTTTACCTTGCCCCGCAATATGTCCGGAATAACCGGTTTGGGAATAAAATCTACCGCGCCTGTTTCAATACCTTTTATTATATGTAGATCGCTCTGGTGAATGGCCGAAACAAAAATAACCGGCAGGTACCTTGTTTTTTTGCGTTGCCGCATCAACTCCAGGGTTTCGTATCCGTTCATTTCGGGCATTTGCACATCCAGTATCACCAGCGCAAATTCTTCTTTCATGGTAAGCTTTAAAGCTTCTGTCCCTGATGTGGCCCGTACAATCCGGATATCAAAATCTTCCAGAATGGATTCCAGACTGATCAGGTTTTCGGGGAGGTCATCAACAATAAGAATTTGGGGTTTGTTTGCGTCCTTCATTTGTTTTTCTTTTTCAATACTAATTCTTGTACAGCCATATCTTCAGCATCGAGAATAATTTCTCTTCGTCCAGAGGTTTGGCCAGGTAGTCGTTTGCCCCGTTTTTCAGAGCGTTTTCATGGTCTTCTTTCATTGCTTTGGCGGTTAAACAAATAATCGGGATGTTTTTAATCTCCTTGGTCTGGCGAATAATCTGCATGGCTTCGTAACCATCCATAACCGGCATCATTACATCCATCAGTATGAGGTCGAAGTCGTGGTTGTGTTTTAAAATGTCGAGTGCCGATTGTCCGTTGTCGGCTTCCGAAACAATTATTTCGCGTTCTTCGAGCATTTGACCCAAGGCAAAAACGTTACGAATATCGTCGTCCACCACCAATACCTTTTTGCCTTTGAAAATCAGGTCGTCATTGGCAAGCGTTGTTTTGGTTTTGATGCCGGGAATATTTTGTGATACCTGGTGCAAAAAGAGCGTCACTTCGTCCATCAGGCGTTCATCCGATTTTATTCCTTTTAAAATGATCGTATTCGTATAGCTTTCCAGTTCCTTTATTTCCTGTTGACTCATTTCCTTGCCCGTGTATACAATTACTTTCGGGATGGGAATGTTGCTCGATTTCAGCTTCTCCAACAATTCTTTGCCTGAATAATCGGGCAATCCCAAATCAAGGATGATACAATCGAACGAATCATTTTTCATTAACTGATAGGCTTGTTCGGCCAGTCCTGCTTCGATAATGGTTAGGTCGAAGTCAAACAGCAAAGTTTTGATCAGTTCCCTGGTTTGAAGGTTGTCTTCAATGATCAACATCTTCTTTAGTGAACTGTCAAAATGTTTTTCCAGCGATTTCAGTGCGTCGGCAAACTCGATGGTTTCCAGTGTTTTTAATTCGGACTGCTCTTTTTCCAGGTCGTGTTCGATGGGGCTGATAACATGAACAGGTAACTTGCCCAGCAGTTTGTGGTTCTTTAGTTTAAGATAATCCTGGCGGTTACCGGTGGCCAGTTCAACAGCCAGCATTACCGCTTTGGGCCTGTATTTTTCGGCCAGTGCTATCCCGTCGCGGATGGTGGGAGAAACAATAACCTTGTATTTCTTCTCGCGGGCCTGTTGCATCAGTTTTTGTGCCTGTTCTTTGGCCGGATGAATGACCAGAACAGTTTGTTCGTTGCCGGTTTCGTTCCTGTCGTCTTCGAGGTAAGGAAGCAGGGTGGCTTGCCCGTTGTCAGCAACAATTTCCTTTTCAACCTTTTTTACTTCTTCTTTTTTGGCCGGTTTACTGCCAGCTTCAATTGTCTGAACTTGTTGTGATTTTTCAACCGGAAGATAAACATAGAAGGACGATCCTTGGTTAACAACGCTTTCCAGTTGGATTTCGCCACCCAGTATTTTTATTAATTCGCGTGAAATGGAAAGTCCCAGCCCCGTTCCTCCAAATTTCCGGGAGATGCTACCATCTGCCTGCTGGAAAGCTTCAAAAATGGATTCCAGCTTTTCCTGGGGGATCCCAACTCCTGTATCCGAGATTTTGATACAACAGGTGTTTTCGGTCGTCAAACCCGTCGATCTGAATTTGGTTGTAACAGGTGTTGGCAGAAAATCAACAGCTACCTTGCCTTTGCTGGTAAATTTAAATGCGTTTGATACCAGGTTTTTTACCACCTGCATTAAACGGTAACGGTCGGTAAGCAGTTTTTGCGGGAAAGCAGAATCAATCGTCACTTCAAAGGCCAGATCTTTATCGTCAGCCAATGCATTAAAGTTCATCAGAATCTCGTCCTGCAGATCGGAAGAAAGAACATCCAAAAACTCAATGCTCATTTTTCCTGCTTCAATTTTTGATAAATCAAGAATTTCGTTGATCAAATGAAGCAGATCAGAGCCGCTTTTGTAAATGATTTTTGCCGATCGGACCTGGTCTTCGGTCAGGTTTCCTTTTTTGTTGCTGCTTAGTAAATTTGATAAGATGAGCAAGCTGTTCAAAGGTGTCCGAAGTTCGTGAGACATGTTCGCCAGAAACTCCGATTTGTACTGGCTGGCCTGCTGTAATTCGTGGGCTTTATTTTCGAGTTGTTCGTGGGTGGCAGTAAGTTCCTGGTTTTTTATGCTGATGTCTTCTTTCTGTACTTCCAGTTGGCGGGTACGCTCCTCCAGTTCTTCATTGGCCACACGCAATTCTTCTTGCTGAACCTGTAATTTCTTTTCATTCTCGGTCAGCACTTTTGCATGTTCTGTCAGCTCTTCGTTGGCCACGCGCAGTTCTTCCTGCTGAACCTGTAATTCGCTGGCCTGATCTTGTGTTTCTTTTAGCAGCTCATCTGTTTTTATTCTGCTTGCAGCCGAGTTGAGTTTTATAGCAATGATTTCCGAAACCGGGCGCAAAAACTCCAATTCGATATCGGTGTAGGCGTAAATAGATGATAATTCAATCGCGCCAATCAATAAGTTGTTAAAAATCAAGGGAACAATAACTACTTGCTTGGGTTTGTAATTACCTGTGGCCGAAAAAGTAGCGTACAAATCTTCCGGTATATCAACAAGCGTTTTTATTTGTTTTGAATTTGCCACCTGGCCAACAATTCCCTCATTTAGTTTTATGAACTTATTCGCTTTCCCGGAATCTATTCCCAGGTAACTCAATAGTTCAAGGTGTTGTGTGTCCTTGTTGAAATAATAAATTCCACCCAGTTGAGAATGCAATCGTTCCGTTAAAAAAAGAATGGATTGCCGGGCGATCTCCTGCAGCGTATCGTTGCTGTTGAGTTTGTCATTGATAGTATTGAGGCCCGCCCGGTACCAGGTATCCTGTGTGACCTTTTCATGAGATTCTTTCAGGTTTTGTGCCATCTGATTCAGAGCGATGCTTAATTCATCCTCTTCTGACCGGGGTGTTATCTGGCTGCTGTAATCGCCACCTGCCACTTTTTTTGTGTAATCGATCACTTCGCGGAACCCGTGTTGCAGTTTGCGAAAAGACCGGGCTAACTCTCCAATTTCATTTTTCGAATCAAAAACAAGTTCTGTTTTAATATTCCCTTTTGCGATAAGATCGAATTGTTTTACCATTTCCCGAACCGGGAGGTTAATCGACCGGGAGATGTAAAGGGAAACGGAGCCAATGCTGAATATAAGTAGCAGAACGATCAGGATAATTCCGAGGAACAATAATCGGTTGACTGAATCAATCAAATCATTGATGGAAGTAGCAAAGTCATTGTAAAACAGTCGCATCTGGTCTAGCTTAGCGCCTAATGATGCTTCCATTTCAGTGTTGTCGATTTGGGAGTTAATGATCAGCTCCTGAATTTCTTTGCCTAGATGATAGCCCTTTTGAGCAATTTGCTGTGCCTGTGCGAGTTCGTCGGTTTTTACAATGCTCAGCAGTTTAAGCCTTCCTGCCATCAATTCTGCATTCGATCGTTTATAGTCGTAAGCCTCCTTGTAATGATAGTACAACGTGTCGATGAATTCTTTCTTTGGAAGCCCGGTTAATTGATCGAGGGTCCCAAAAGTGTACGACATATCGTTGGCCCGGCGAATTCTGTCCATGGCTTGTTCAAGCATTGCTTCGTCCCGGAACATATGATAGCGATAATAATCTTCAATGCCTTCCTGAAACGTAAGATTATGGATTCGTTCGGCATTGATAACTATACTCAGCGTTTTGCCCGTGTTGTAAAAATAATTGGAGATGGCTCCGAGGAGGATCAGCCCCAGAAACGGAAAAATGCTTAAAATCCGGAGTTTGTGGCGGATTTTAAGATCATTAAATGTAAGCATAAAATAAATGGTTGATTTTGGCGCAAAAATATACAATGATCCCACATTCCGACCTACAGATACAAGCTAGTTTTAACAATTTATTGTTTATTATTTAACTATCAGGTTGGAACGACCGTACCAGCACTCTTGAATCGGCTTTTTGACAAAACAATAGTTATAAGCAATTCTGTTATTTGTAAATCCTGTTCTTATCGAGTGCCGTCCGGTATTTGGCAGCGTTGCGGTTGTGTTGCGCCAGTGTTTTGGCAAAGTTGTGGTAGCCCGAAAAATCTTCCTTCGCACACATGTAAATAAAGTCGTGTTTCTCGTAGTTCAGCACGGCATCAATCGAGCTAACCGAAGGGAAACAAATGGGACCCGGAGGCAAGCCTGCATATTTATAAGTATTGTAAGGCGAATCAATTTCGAGGTGTTTGTTGAGGATTCGGCGAAGAGAAAAATCACCCACTGCGTATTTGATGGTTGGATCGGCCTGTAGCGGGATATTTCGACGCAACCGGTTGATGTAAAGACCCGCAACCCATTTCAGCTCATCGGCTTTGGCGGTTTCTGATTCAACCACCGAAGCCAGAATGGAAACCTGCACAGGAGTCAGCTCCAGTGTTTTTGCCTTGTTTTTTCGGTCTTCGTTCCAGAAACGTTCGTATTCGCGGTACATGCGGGTGCCAAATTCTTCTGCATCGGTAGTCCAGTACATCTCGTAAGTGTTCGGAATAAACATGGTCCGGTAGGTTTCTGCATCAAAGCCTCTTTCGCTGATTTCCTGCTCGTTGGCGAAAAGCTGCAAAATCGACAAAGAATCAGCCCACAGGTACTTACTTACTTTGCCTGCGAGATCTTCTTTTATGCGAATGTTGTTGAAAGTTACGTCCACCGGGTCTTGGTTGCCGCTCCTGAGTTTATTCACCAGCGCATTGGTGGTCATATTGGTTTTCAGGATATAACGCCCCGGTTTTACATTCGAAGGGTAACTTTTTTTATCGGAAACCCATCTAAAAGCTTTGTTGTCGACCAATACTGCGGCCTTTTCCAGTTCTTTGTAAACCGCCTCAAAATCCTGGTTTTCCCCGATCAGCAAAACATAGTCGGTTTTTACGTTGGCGTCAAAAGTGTAATGATAGAGTTTGTAGGCACGCGCTCCCACGATTACAACGGCTATGGCAAAGAAAATAATGATGAACTTCCCGATTTTTGGAAACGTCATAGCCCTGCTTTTTTGTTCGATCGTCATAAATTATGATAGTTTACCGTTCAAAGATAAAATTTAATTCACACCTGACCGACGTGCTAACTTACACTTAACGCATATTCTAAATAACCCCTGTAGATAATTTTTTACTGGTTGATCAGTCTAAATTCATTAATTTTGGCCGAAAATTCTGAAAAACTGAAAATTATGTTACAAGTTAATCTTGCCGAGGATATCTATTACCTGGGTTTTAACGACCGCCGGACCCATCTGTTTGAGAATATCTGGCCCATTCCGCACGGAGTTTCGTACAACAGTTACCTGATTGTTGACGAAAAAGTGGCTTTGGTTGATACCGTTGAACGTGCGTTTATTGATGATTACCTGGATTCGATCGAGGAAATTATCGGCGACCGCGAGGTAGATTACCTGATCATTAACCACATGGAACCCGATCATTCGGGAGCTTTGAAGGCGATTGTTCACCGTTATCCGGGAGTTACGCTGGTGGGAAACAAGAAGACTTTTGATTATGTGGAAAGTTATTACCTGAAGCCAAACCACACCTTGATCGTTCACGACGATTCGGTACTGGATCTTGGAAAACACAAACTTCAGTTTCAAACCATCCCAATGGTACACTGGCCCGAAACAATGGTTACTTACGAAGAAACCAATAAAATTCTGTTTTCGGGCGATGCCTTTGGTAGCTACGGAACACTTGACGGTGGTATTTTTGACGACGAGATCAATCTCGAGTTTTATGAAGTGGAAGTGATGCGCTATTTCACCAACATTGTTGGAAAATACTGTGCCCACACACAACGTGCGATTAAAAAACTGGCGCCGCTTGATATTAAAATGATTGCCGCCACTCACGGTCCAATCTGGCGCAGTGACCTGAACTGGATTTTGACCCGCTACAACAAGTGGAGTTCTTATGACCTCGACTGCGGGGTGGTAATTGTTTACGGTTCGATGTACGGAAATACAAAGAAAATGGCCGAGACCATTGCCCGTCAGCTGGCAGTTCGCGGTATCAAAAACATCCGGGTTTACGATGCTTCAAAAACCCACTCGTCATACATCATCAACGATATATTCAAATACAAAGGTTTTATTGTTGGTAGTGCTGCTTACAACAACGCAATGTTCCCGAATGTGGAAACGCTGCTGACTACCGTAGAGCACATGGCTCCGAAAAATCATTACCTCGGAATTTTTGGAAACTACTCGTGGAATGGCGGCGGTGTGAAGAACCTGAAAACTTTTGCTGAGAACATTAAATGGGATTTGGTGTACGACCCGATTGAAGAAAAAGGGAACATGAAACCCAACACCAGCGAAGAACTGATCAAACTTGCCAATGCAATGGCCGATAAGTTGCTGGAATCAACGCAGGATGAAAAATAGAAAGTCATTCAGTTAATGGCTGAAACGATATTAAAAGAGCTGTCCATGTGGGCAGCTCTTTTTTTTAGTATCGATGATTCAATTTTCTATGAAATGAGTGTTTTATTCAGTCAGTCTGTTTTTCTGCGTTTTACTTTTTGTAAACTTTTACATAATCAACGAGAAAGGTATCCGGCGCGCAGGCATTCTTAATTCCTTCAAGAGTTGATGGGATTTCCATACTCAGGATCATGTACTGATCGATGTGTGACAGACCTTCGCTCAGTTCATGAAATTTCAGCCCGTCGATGTAAAACGCATATTTTTCAGGTGTCCACTCCAAGGCAAAAGTATGAAAGCCTTTCGACAACCCTTCCAAGGTGCTGTTCATAGCTCCCGAACTTTTCTGGTTAGGGCCGTACGCCCAATGTATGCAGTGGGTGAGGTGGTCGTCTCCCAGTCCTTTAAAATATTCGAAAATGTCGATTTCGGCACCAAAAGTCGCGGGGTCTTCACCTTGCGATATTTGTGGAGACTGCATCCAGAAAGCTGCCCAGGGACCACTGCCTTTTTGCAAACGGGCACGGCATTCAAAATAACCGTAAGTGGTATTAAAGGTTTCGTAGGTACCTACGGCGCTGCCCATAATGCTGTCTTTTCTGATATCGTACATCAGGTGCAGATGCCCGTTATTAACCTTTACCATCGACGGATCGTTGTAGCCGATACGACGCGGGCCGGTTCCTCTTATTTTCCACTTTGTTTCATCCAGCTCCGAACCGTCAAACTGATCTTCCCAGAATAAGGTATATCCTTCTTTTTCAGGGCTGAAAACCTCTTGGGATAGTGCGGTGTTGGCAGGGGCTGCTTTTTCTTCTGCTTTTTTTACGGAAACCTGGCAGGCGGATAGTGCAACTGCTGACAGGGCAAGAGCTGCCAGTAAGCGGGCTACTTCTTTCGTTATCATAATCTTATTTATTAGGTTGATTGCTCGTGGATAACAGCCACAAACTTTCTGTCTAAATTAATAGATTATAAGGTGTTTCAAAACCAAATTGAGGATATAAATTCTAATTTGTGTTGTGTTTGGAAGATCATTTTATGTTCAGTCTGATTTTGCCCGGATTTTTTCTACTTTTATCAGATTCAAAAAATATAAACTTTAACCAATATGAATCTTTCAAGAAGAAATTTTCTGCTGAAATCGAGTGCAGGAGCAGCCGCTTTAGCGAGTATTCCGGGTATTGTATCGGCTGCCATACCGGGTGAGAAAAAGGCAGGTTTGTTTAAAAAGGATGATGTTGTTTTGTTTCAGGGCGATTCAATAACTGATGCCGGCCGTGAGAAAGCAAAGGAATTGCCCAATAATGGTAGTTCGTTTGGAGGCGGGTATGCTTTTTTAACCGCTTCGTACTTATTAAACGCCATGCCCGAAAACAACCTTACTATATACAACCGGGGAATTAGCGGGAACAAAGTTTTTCAGTTGGCCGATCGCTGGGACAAAGACTGCGTGGATTTAAAACCCAATGTGTTGAGTATTTTAATCGGTGTGAACGATTACTGGCACAAGCGAAACGGTCATTACGACGGTACTGTGGAGATTTACGAAAATGACTACAGAAAATTGCTGGAGAGAACAAAAGCAGCCTTGCCCGGTGTGAAGCTTGTTTTGTGCGAGCCATTTTACGTGCTGGAAACTACCGCTGTGGATGAAACGTGGGTAGAACCGATGAAGCAATACCAGGCAGCGGCAAAACGCGTGTCTGATGCCTTTGATACGCTTTGGGTTCCTTTCCAGAAAGTATATGACGAGGCAATTAAACATGCCCCCGGAGCTTATTGGACCGGTGATGGTGTGCATCCTTCGATGGCCGGAGCTCAACTGATGGCCGAGGCCTGGTTGAAAACAGTAGGCTTAAAGTAAAGGTTTCAGTATCGCTTTTTTGTACAAAATGGTTTGAACCAAACCGCGAAAAAGCATAAACAGCAGCATTCCGAGCCAAAGTGCATGGTTTCCCCACAAGGGAGCCAGAAAATAATACACCGGCGCAAACACCGCAAAGGTTGAAATAAGCAGGGTATTACGCATGGCACGGGATGCTGTTGCTCCGATATAGATTCCGTCCCAGATAAAAGATGCAAAACTGGCGATCGGTACTAAAACGATCCACGGAAGAAAAGGCCGGGCACTTTCGATTACTTCTGTTTGCGAAGTCAGTATCCGTAAAATCAAACTTACTCCCGGAAGGTACAAAAGCGTAAATCCCAGCGCAAGTGCGGCTCCCCAGTAAAATAACAGCTTTACTACTTTTTTTAGTTCTGTCAGCTTCCTGGCTCCGATGTATTTTCCGGTAAGCGCTTCGCCTGCAAAGGCAAAGCCATCAATAAAAAACGAAAAGAACAACAACAGTTGAATCAAAAGTGAATTGACTGCTAAAATGGTGTTGTTCATACTGGCCGATTTAGAAGTGAAAAAAGTGAAAACAGCAATAATGCAGAAAGTCCGGATAAAAATATCGGTGTTTACTTTAAAAAACCGGGTGAGTACCTTTAGGTCCATTATCCCTTTCCGCGAGACAAAAACAGTCAGGTGCCGGTAGTGTTTGAAAAAGAAAATAGCTGCGATCAACAGTCCGGCATATTGCGATATGGCAGTTCCCAGTGCAACGCCGCTTGAATTCATGTGCAGTACAAACACGAAAAATGCACTGAGCAAGATATTAATAACATTTACCGAAATAGCGACGATCATCGGAATTCGTGCGTTTTGCATGCCTAGAAACCAGCCGTTAAAAACAAACAAGCTCAAAGCGGCAGGCGCTCCCCACACCCGAATGCTAAAATATGTTTTTGCCAGGCTTTCTACTTCCGGACTGCCGCCTATTATTTTAAAACTGGCCCAGGCAATCGGAGCCTGAAACAAGAGGATCAGAACACTGACAATAGCCACCAGCAAAAGCGCACGGGCCAGAATGGTAATTGTTTCTACTGTGTTTTTTTCGCCATAAGCCTGGGCGGTAAAGCCGGTAGTGCTCATTCGCAGAAAACTAAAGCCCCAGTAAATAAAGTTGAAAATCACACCGCCAATGGCAATGGCGCCAATGTAAATCTCCGAATCGAGATGCCCCACCAATGCCAAATCTACCAAACCCAGTAAGGGAACGGTAATGTTGCTGACAATATTGGGAACGGCAAGCCTGAGAATTTTCTGATTCATCCGGTGTTCTTAAATAAGCGGCAAAGGTAGATGTTTTTAAATCAGTGAGACTATGATTTTGTTTTTCAAAATTATTTAGTTGAACTGATCCCGAGCTATTGTCGAGGGATTTTATGGAGTACATTCCCCGCATTTTGCTGCTAGGAGTTGATTTATTCGCCTTTTTAACGGAAGTGTTAAGTCAAGAAAATCATGAATAAGCTGTTTCTTTTAGCTAACATAACGTTACTAATCAGCGTGTTTTGAAAATTTATTTGCGGAGTCTATGAACAATAAAAGATTTCGATGTGTTTTATTAGTCGTTGTGTTTGGAATAATTCTAAATAGCCTTTATTTTTGTAAACGAGAATTAAATATGTTTTAATCTTTTAAGAATATACGACATGGCATTTGAATTAGGAAAATTAGGATACAGTTTTGACGCGTTGGAACCATATATCGACGCAAAAACAATGGAAATTCACCACGATAAACATCATGGTGGTTACACAACAAATCTGAATGCAGCAGTAGCAGGAACAGAATTGGAAGGCAAAAGCGTTGAAGAATTGCTTGCCGGAGTTTCGGGCCTGTCAGCAGCAGTAAGAAATAACGGGGGAGGTTTTTACAACCACAACTTATACTGGGATATTATTGCTCCCGGTGGTGCACCTGCTCCGGAAGGCGTTTTACTGGATGCAGTAAAAGAATCCTTCGAATCATTTGAGAAATTTCAGGAAGCCTTCACCAAGGCAGCTTTGACTCGCTTTGGGTCAGGTTGGGCATGGTTGATTCTTCAAAATAATAAACTGGTGATTTCGTCTACGCCCAATCAAGATAATCCGCTGATGGATGTGGCCGAAGTTCAGGGAACCCCGATTCTCGGGATTGATGTGTGGGAACACGCATATTATCTGAACTACCAAAACAGACGTCCGGATTATGTGAAAGCATTCTGGAATCTCATCAACTGGGATGAAGTCGCCAGGCGGTTTAAAGGTTAGTTGATTTTTGGTTTTTTCCCCGGGGCAGAGGGCTCCGGGGTTTTTATTTTTTAGAAGGCCGAAGACATCTTTTTAATTTTGTGTACCTCCGCAAGTTTATTAAACTGCTCCTGAATACATTTCATCAAATCCAGGTTCATGCCCTCCGCAAAAACACGAATAAATTCTTTCACCGCTCCGTCCATTATAAATTTTCCCTGAACAGCATCAAACAGCTTACAGGAACTGTTGTTTCGAATGGTTGTCAGCACCGTCTCAAATTTTTGTGCAGGTATTCTGTGGTTGTGCAGAAAGTAGCCTTTGTTGGTTTCCTGCCGGTCAAAATAAAAGCCGGGTTCCACTTCTTCCAGATCAAATAATTTATGAATACGGGCATGTACATTTCCGGAGATATCGGTGCCGGTTAAAAACTCCATTCCCTCGTTTTGAAGACAGCTTTGCAGATTGGCCAGTTGATTGTAATCAGGAAAAAACTTTATCCGAACAGCCGGAATTTGTTTTCCGTTAAAATTCAGAATCGCTGTTGCAAAGTTGATTTTATCCAGCAGGCATTTCTCGACGCTTTGTGACAGTGCCAATATTTCTTCCAGAAAGTAAAACTTCTTTACCAGTAAGAAAATGGAATTGGGCTGTGCATTTTTCTGAGGCAACTGGCCATAATAGTGAGCGTATGGCAACGTGGCTTCTGCAACGCAGGTGTTTGCCTGTATATGGCTTTTTAGCGGACTCAGCATCTCAACTTTTGTGATGGAGCCACAGACTTTTAAAAGTGCTTTCATGACAGTAGGATTAGTGTTGATTCTTTTGTATTGAAAACGATAAAATCAACGCGAAAGTTACGACTGCTTCAGAAATTTATTGTTAACGAATGTTCGTATTATGCAGATGTGGGGTTGGGGATATTATCCCAAAGAAAATGATCATATGCTGAGTGGTAAAATGATTTTATTTTGTAAAATTAAGCTTCAGATTTAATCTTGAAAACCCTGAATTGTAATAATTTAATTGAAACGGCATTTTGAAATAAATGAGCGGGCAATTTAAACCTAACTGATAATTATTCGTCAACAAGTAGAGATCTGAAACAATTTTATCGGGCTAAGACTGTTTTATACATTACCATTGAAAATAAACTAATCTGATTTTTCATGAAAAAAATTACTGCTTTGTTACTCCTCTTTTTTGCTTGTAATGCTTTATTTGCTCAAGTCGAGGAACAAAAGGGGCTGGAGGCCATTACCATCGAATCGATTAAAGGACAGTTGGGATTTTTGGCATCGGACTGGACCGAAGGGCGTGCTGTAGGAACCAAAGGAGCTTACATGGCGGCAGATTATATTGCAGCCATGTTTCAGACATACGGTGTAAAGCCATTTGGCGACCAGGTTTATTCAAGACCCACACGTGCCGAGCTCATGGCAGGAATCAGACCAACGGCTTCGAAAAGTTATTTTCAGAGTTTTAGCCTGATTGAGTACGAGCCCGGGGATGAACAACAGCTTTCAGTAATAAGCGGCAAGCCGGGGAGTGAAAGTTCGATCGAGTTTAACTTCAAAACTGACTTTTATGTAAATACGGGTTCTGTCGGACAATCTGGCAAAGCAGGATTGGTTTTCGTTGGTTATGGCTTTCAGGATGAAGAAAAGGGCTACGACGATCTGAAGAAAGTTGACCTTAAAGGAAAAATAGCGGTTGTGCTGAGCGGATTTCCGGGGCACCGGGATTCTGCTTCGGTAGCATACAAAAAATTTGTACCGATGGATCGGTATGCTGTTTCCCGGGTAAGAGGCAGTAGATATGGGAATCTTGAAAAAGCCGGTGCAATTGCCATAATACGGGTTAGGCTTGACATAGATCCGACGCTGACTTGGGCTAGCAACCAGATTTATCCGGTGAAAGGAAATTATTACGAAGCCGACCAAGCCTTAAACAACTACTACAGTACCCGGATGATGATGCCCGGAAAAGAAGTGGGAGTTAATCTTCCGGTCTTTTCTATAACACAGCGTGTTGCTAATGCAATAATTGCCGGTACCAATGTTGATTTTGAAAAATTTGAAGAGGAGGCGGCGGCTAATCCCGTTCCAAAATCGGTGGAATTGAGCGGGAAATCAATTGCTTTTAAGACTACGGTAAAGTCTAAGATTGTAAAAGCCAGAAATGTGGTGGGGTTTATCGAAGGCGAGAAAAAGGATGAATTTATTGTGGTGGGTGGACATTATGATCATTTGGGGAAACACGATGGCTGGATCTGGAACGGAGCTGATGACAATGCTTCAGGAACGGTTGGGGTAATGACCCTTGCCAAAGCTTTTATGGCCACCGGCAAGAAACCGGAACGTTCGGTTATTTTCGCTGCCTGGACAGCCGAGGAAAGAGGTTTGTATGGCTCAAAATATTTTGTTGAAAAGGCAAAAGAAAACGCCATGAATGTGGTCCTTAACCTCAATTACGATATGATTAGCCGCGATACTGAGTCGGACTCAGCAAAAAACAAGGCTGGGATGAGTTATACCAAGGCAAACCATCGGATAGAAGAAACAACAAAGCAATTTATTGAAAAATACAACCTAAATCTGGATGTAAGTTACCGGGCTTCCGACCGTCCGAGGGGTGGGAGCGACCATGCTCCTTTTGCGGCTGAAAATATCCCGGTTTTCTACTTTATGGCTGCCATGCACCCCGATTATCATCAACCTTCTGATGAGCTTAACAATATCAACTGGGAAAAGATGCTGAATATTATTAAGATCGGATTTTTGAATACCTGGCAATTTGCCAATTCGGATGATTGGATGAAAACTGATGCCGAAGCCGAAAAGTAAAAGGTTTGACAATGCAACCAAATGAAATAGAAGACCGGTTAAATCAGTGAGACTCTGATTTCAGGAGCGATAGTGAACTGAAATTATGAAGTCGAACTGATCCCGAGGCATAGCCATCGGGATCTAATGGGGTCTATTCCCCGCCCTTTGGAGCGAACTAAGGAATATCATGCCTTTGGTATACCCCGTCTGCTCTGCGGCGGGGGAGTTGATTTTCTTTCCGGTCTTTTTTTGTGAAATTTTTTCATCCAGCGAAGTAAATTATGTGGTAAAAAAATTTTATGTTCGTTTGATTATCTAATCTAAAAACCAAAAGGATGAAGAAAGCACTTTGCCTGTTAGTCACCATTTTGACCGTTTTTTCCACCTATGCGCAGGACCAGCTTACCAAGCAGGGGTGGAATTTTGGCGCCTTGCCAACCGTTACTTTTGATTCCGACCTGGGGTTTCAGTACGGTGGATTGATCAATCTCTTTCATTACGGCGATGGAAGTCGTTATCCTAAGTACGATCACTCGCTGTATCTCGAAGTTTCGCGTTATACAAAGGGAAGCGGAATTAACCGCCTGTATTACGATTCGGATCAGCTGATTGATGGATTGCAAACATCGCTTGACATCAGTTATTTGTCAGACCGTGCGTACGATTTCTTTGGTTTTAACGGGTACGATGCTGTGGTGAACAAAGATTGGTTTGACGACTCTAAAATTGATGAAGGATATCGGACAAGAATGTTTTATAAATACGACCGGAAATTGTTCCGCTTCAAGGTAGATTTAATCGGAAAACTTCACGGCGAAAAACTAAAATGGGTTGGAGGGATCAATTTGCTGAATTTTAAGCTGGGGCTTGTTGATGTTGAAAAACTGAACAAGGGCAAAGACGAAGCAGACAAACTTCCATCGCACGAAACGGAACCCGGTTTATTTCAGAAATATCAGGACTGGGGAATTATTTCTTCGGAAGAAGCTAACGGAGGCTTTGTGCCAACAGTAAAAGCAGGATTGGTGTACGACAGCCGCGACAACAAACCGAACCCAATGAAGGGGATCTGGACCGAGGCTGTTATTCTTGGGGCGCCAGAATTCCTTGGGGGCGAACAAAGTTTTGCCAAGCTGAGCCTGATTCACCGCCAGTATTTCACCATTATTCCCAACGACCTTTCGTTGGCATATCGCTTGGACTATCAAACCACTTTGGGCGGGAATGCGCCTTTTTACTACCAAACGCAACTGATTACTTCGGTGCTAAAAGGTGCTACTTCAGAAGGACTTGGAGGCGCATCTTCGTTGAGAGGTGTTTTGCGTAACCGGGTTGTTGGCGACGGTGTTTTTCTGGGGAATTTGGAAGCCCGCTGGAAATTTACCCGTTTTAGCTTTATCAATAATAATTTCTATTTAGGGCTGAATGGATTTCTTGATTTTGGTCAGGTAACAAAAAAGATTGACGTTAATACGGCCGGATTAATTAATGACGAAATCAACAATGAGTTCCCGGGGAGCTATTTTGAAAATGACGCTGAAAAAATGCACTATTCTTATGGGCTGGGCTTGCGTGTGGTTATGAATGAAAACTTTATTGTTCGCTGTGATTACGGCGTGGCAGCCAACGAACGCGACGGTGATTCCGGTCTTTATATCGGTTTAAATTATTTATTTTAGTTAACTGAACTATCTGAAACTAAACTAGAAACAAGCGATGAAGAAGATAATTTGTTTTTTGGGTGCGATATGCACAATTGGATTTTTGCTGGTTTCCTGTAACACCGCAAGTCAGCAACCAGGTTCTGATAATCCCGGGATTTCAAAAGATTCGCTGGAAATAGCCTGTGGAAAATTGCAAGGATATATCGATGAAGGTAAACTCGCGGGTATTTCGGCAATGGTGGTTAAAGACAATCAAACCGTATTGAAAAGAAATTTCGGATTTGCCGATATTGAAAATCAGAAACCTATAGAAGACAACACGATATTCAGAATATATTCGATGACAAAGCCGATAACGGCAGTTGCTTTAATGACTTTGTACGACGAAGGTAAATTTAAACTCGATGACGAAGTTTCGAAATTTATTCCCGAGTTTGAAAATACACCTGTTTACAATGCGGAAACCAAAGAGCTTGAATCGCAGATCAATAAAATGACCATCCGTCACTTGCTAACGCATACTTCGGGTTTAACATATGGTTGGGATCAAAAAGCATATGTCGACTCGTTGTACCGGGTAAACGGGGCGAGTGGCTGGGATGCTTCGCTGGGTGAAAAAGTGAAAATTCTGGCTGGAATTCCATTGAAATACCAGCCGGGAACAACCTGGGAATACGGAGTTTCCATCGACGTTGCAGGCTATATCTGCGAAGTATTGTCGGGAATGCCCTTGGACGAATTTTTTAAAACCCGGGTTTTAGAGCCTTTGAAAATGGAAGATTCCGGTTTTTTTGTACCCGAAAACAAACACTCCCGTTTTACGGTGCTTTATCATTTGGACGAAAACGGTGAATTAAAAGGCGGAGATAATCCGGAAGGCAATTTTAAAAGTAAACCTGTGCTTTTTTCGGGTGGTGGTGGAATGGTTTCAACCATCGATGATTATTCGAGATTTGGCCGGATGTTAATAAACGGCGGCGAACTGGATGGCGTGAGGATACTGCAGGAATCAACAGTGAAAATGATCATGACGAACCAGTTACCCGAAGGAGTTGATTACAACAATGGCGGCCAGTACGGACTTGGTGGTTCAGTAGATTCGAAAACAGGCAGATATGGATGGAGCGGTGCCGCTTCAACGCACTTTGTTGCTGATCCTGAAAATAAAATGGTTATCCTGGCATTAACGCAGTTTATGCCTTTCAATATCAGCTATGCCACTCAGTTTGTTGACGATGTAGAAAATGCGATCGAAAAATAGTTGAATTCCGTTCAACCCATTTTCTCTTTTTCTGAAATCCTCTTTTTTGATGAGAACATAGCATCGAGTCGAAGGCGTAGGCATTGTTTTTCATTTGTTTACCAAAGTGTTTACGCTTGCAACTTCATATTTATGTGAAGATCCCTCAAAAAGCAAATAAGGATTTTTGAAGGTTTTAATCGGGTTTTTGGAATTTCATTTTCAGCTTATTCGCTTCTCAATTCAGTTTTATATTTTATGTAAAATATCAAGAGGAACTTATTTTTGTTAGTGAAATGCAAAATTTCATTATTACAACAAGTTCTTTTTACAACAATTGGGCCCAATTAACTTAAATAATGTGTGGCAATCCCTGAGGCATGAGGGATTGCTTACGGCAACTTAATTGGCCTTGGGGTTATTTTAAATTCTGTAAAAAAAGGAGTGTCGGTACCGATACTCCTTTTTCATTTATACTATCAAATATAGATTTATTGTTTAATAAATTTCGTTGTAAAGTTATCGTCCTGGGTTTTTATATGCAGGAAATAGATGCCATCCGACAAATTTCTAATATCGATTTGAACCGGAGCATCAAGATATTTTTTTTGGAATACTATAACTCCGTTTGACTGATAGATTGATATCTCGGAAGGAATCGTACTTTGACTTTGGATGTTAAGTACCAAATGGGCCGGATTGGGATAGATCAGCCAGTTATCAGTGGTTTCGTCCAGAACCGGAGAAATAATGCCACTTTTATTTGTTGCAATGGAAACACTGTAGTCTTCCACCTCTCCGCGATCAAATGTTTCGCACGCAGTCGGAAAGGCATTGGCTTTCATGGCGACCCTCATTCGGGTGGTTCCGGGCAATGCATCTGCCGGAATTTGAATATTTCCCACTACGGTTGATTTGAAGTTAGCCATTGAAAAAACTTCTTCATTGGCATCATCAAAGTCTGAATCCTGGTTGAAATCGATCCAAACTTTCACGAATTCCCGCTGGCTCTTGCCCGAGAAGCCCGGTGTTAACGAAATGCTGTTACTTGACCCGGTAATCAGAGAAGTCTCTATGCTTGTAAAGTCGGAATAGACACTACTTCCCGATGCATTGCTAATGGTACTCAACACTACTTCTGCTATCCATTCTTTACTTGATGATAAACTTTGGGATTCGCAATAGGTATTTATTGGAGGATCGGTTACTGTGATGTAATTAAATGCAACAATTGAATCACCGCCAACCGAGTTGCGTGCAAAAAATAGTACATCATAGGTTCCTGCTGAACTGTATGTGGTAATTGGGTTTTGTTGATTGCTATAATTAATATCTGCTCCGTATATTATCCATTCCCACCACGTAGGGTTGTTTGACGATTCATCGTAAAACTGCACGGATTCGCCAACAGTGATGGTTGTTTTATCCGAACTAAATGCTGCTACTGCTGGTTGTGGCTCCGCAGTGGTGATGATAATTTTGTAATCCTCCACTTCGCCGTTCCCAACTGATCCGCAGGAAGATGGGCTTCCACTTTCGTTCATGGCAACTCTCATTCGGGTTTCTGTTGAAAGCCCGGTTGGGATAGAAACTGACCCACTAACAGCAGCTCTTTTCCTGTCGGCGGAAAATACCAGCTCGTCGTTGGTAAACTCGCCGTCCTGGTTGGTGTCGATCCAAATCCGCCAATACAGGAAAGTTGCCTTGTTGGCAAATTCGGGTGTTAAAACAATGGTATTAACAGAACCGGCTTCAACTTCAAATGCAAAGGACTCAGTAAAATCAACATATCCTTCCTTTCCCGAAGTGTTTGTTTGGTTGTTGATAGACACTGACCGGATCCATTCGTTCACCGGATTACCAGAGGATTCGCAGTACGTCACCGGTTTGGGGAGAATACTAAATGTGGTGGAGGTTTGCGCCGTGTTTCCACAGGAGTCGTTTATGGTCCAGACATAAGTTACTTCGTATCCATTTTCGTCTTCAGTATATGGTAAAACAGTGGTGCTTAATTCGGGCATCCCGCAATTGTCATCATATTCAAGAGTTTCGAATGCCGGAAAGCTACTGCCAAATTCAATGGCAGGTATTGCCTGTGGCTGGGTGATAAAAAATGGAGCTGTTGTATCAACCACCGTGAGTAGATGTTGCCAGGTGCCCGTGTTGCCACAGCTGTCTTTCACTTCGTAAATACGTTTTATTTGCGTTGGGCATGTGCCAGTTGAAGTTTGGCTGACAAATCGGAACGTAGAATGATTTACATAGCAGTTATCATCGATTTGACCTCCGGCGCTAACAAAATCGAAATAGTTAAAAGGTGCCGGAACATCAGAGTGGCATTCATACATCTGAGCCGGTATTCCTGATATCGTTGGCGCCATAGTATCTATAACGTAAATATTCTGGCTGAAATAAGTGATATTGTCGCAGTTGTCCGCAATTTGGTATTCGCGTTGTATTGTTTTGGAACAGGACGAGCCGGTAATTGTTTCCCTGTAAAGACTAAATGATTCTTCTTCTAAACCACAATCATCTGTCATTAACCCGCCGGCAGTGATAAACTCGTCGTAGTTGGCATACGCCGGTGGAATATCACCGCTGCATTCCACATAAATATCTGGTGCCAGTACAACCGCTGGTGGATACTCGTCAAGAATAATTATTACCTGCTCTGCGGTAGCCGAATTTCTGCAGGTATCTTGTATTTCATAGGTACGGGTGACGGTTTGCGGGCATGTGCCATCTCTGGTTTCGTTGATCAGTTGGAAGGATTGCTTCTTTAGGATGCAATTATCCGAAATGCTTCCTCCGGCTTGTACAAATTCTGCAATTGTTGAAAAAGGCTCCGGTAGCTGGTCAATGCACGAGAGAACGGTATCGATTGGGGCAGTTAAAACCGGAGGTTCAATATCTTCGAGTATGATCTGTTGTTCCATGTGTATAGGAAATCCGCTTGGGGTGTGAATCATAAAACTTCTGATAAAACTATAGGGACAGGTTTGGTTGTAGTTGGGGTAATCACTGTACTGTATATAATATTGATCCTGATTTACGCAACAATCTTTGAACGATCCGCCGGCGGCTATAAATTGTTCTTTAGTTATATCGGTGGAGTAATAGTAATTGTAATAGGGAAGTCCCGTTAATGCTTCAATGTCATCTGTTGTACAGGCAGAATTACTGTATACATTCTTTGGAATTTCAACTGTCGGTTCAAAGAAATACGCGTCTTCATATTCTTCGTAGTTTCCGCAATTGTCTTCAACATAGTAAAAATTGCTGATAACAAATTTATTCCAAAATTCATCATAGTATGAGTTTTGTGAACTGGTAAATGAACTCTCGTTTATACCACACTCTGATTTTATAAGACCTCCTAAATCAACAAACTCCTGATAATTGGATATCCAGGGAACTATCGGATTGTGACATTCATCAAAACCAAAGCTATTGGGAGGTAAAATGGTTATAGTCTGAGCGGGCGAATAAGGATTATTCAAATCAATGTATTGGTTCATCTCATAGAAAAGACCGTTTATCGGATCAAATACCTGAAACGTTCGGGTAAAACGTTCCGGAAGCCCGTTTCCATCATAATAGGTATCCCTATCCGTATATTGCAGCTCCGGATAGCCCAAATCGCAGATATCTGTTACAATACCACCCGCATTTATAAACTGCTTGGTAGTTATGGGCGAATAATAGGGTGAATACGGTAAGCCGGTAATGGACTCTATTTCGGGCAACGAATCAATTTGTTCAACCACATTAATATCATACGGAGTAAAAGCCGTTGGACGAAACAGATAGTGATCAGTACATTCCATTGTGTTGCCACAGGAATCTTCAATAAGGTAAACGGTTTCGATGGTTACTTTTTTAAAAAAATCATCATAATAGGTATTGAAATAGGAATACAAGCTATTTTCCTTTATTCCGCATTCCGAATAAGCGTACCCTCCGTAAAAAATAAATTCGTTGTAATCGAAAGTTGGAAGTGGCATTAAAACACCACATTCATCAGTGGTCCAGGTTTGCGGTGCTCTGAAATTAGGATTATTTTCCTGCGAGAACAAATGGCTGAAAGATAGTGACAGCAAAAGTGTGCTTAACAAAAGTCGGGTTTTCATGATGTTGTAATTTTGGTTTAATTTGAGGTATACAATATAAAGGTAAATGATTGAATAAGAAAGAATACCGAGTCCCAAAATGAAAAAAAGGAGGACCTGGTAACCAAGTCCTCCTTAACAAAAACTAAACAGCATTTATAGTGTAACAGACGTGTTCACATTTTTTGCTTTTGTTGAAATGTAATCAAAATTTACTTTACCCTTGCCTTCTATGATAAATTCATATTCGGCAATACTGTTGCCCGGCATGGCAAAAAACTGTATTTCCGGTTTTACTTCTTTATACGACACCTGGTCCAAACGATAGTTGCTGATTTTTCCACCTGCGATTACTTTTCCGCCTGTAACTTTCAGGTGATCGATGGAATAAAGTTTGTCTTTCACAGCTTGTGCGGTCATCGATGCCAGGCCTTTTTCATTTTTAAGACGTACCCGCACCTTGTGCAGATCTTTTCCCATGTTCTTTACCTCAAAAACTTCCATCGATATTTCCGGGGTATTATCGGCAGCCAGCAGCACAACCGATGCATTGCGGTGTACCAATTCGGGCAACATAAAGGGGTGGGGAAGCCGCGAACTCATTTTTACCCAGCCACCTATCTCGATATCGCCGTACACCGGATGTTTAAAAGGCTTCCAGTCTTTGTACAGCTCGCCCTGGGTAACATTGTCGCTGAATTTGAGTTGTTCTCGTTCCTGCTCGTTGCGGTTATCACGCCCGCCTTGGGCTTGTTCGCCTGTGGCAGGAGTCTTTTTTGCTTCTGAATAGGTTTGTGTTTCGTTTTGGAATAACTCCCCAACCAACGCATACGATCCAAAAACAAAGAAGAACTGGCCATCCGTATCTCCGTAAGTTGGGTACAAATCATGGGAAGGCATATACACGTAGCCGGGAGTAATTTTTATGGCTTCCTTTCCAATCACGTCGTACGAAGCAATGTCCGATGCCGGAATCTGGATGGATTTTTCGGAAGGCACACGCAGCCACATTCCTCCCGAGTTATGGAAGGCAAAATTCATAATGATATTCGGATGTTTTGCCACGTAATCGTTGGTGGCTTTTAGTCCAACTCCTGACAAGGGAAAATTGCCTGCACCCCGTTGTACGTAAGGAGGCATCCAGTGATATCCCCAGTTGCGGTTCGGATCAAGATAACCTTCTGCGTCTTCATTAAAACGGCCATCGCCGTCGTTGTCGATTCCTTCCGATCCCAAAAGAGTGTATTCTCCCTTTTCGCCGGGTTTAACACGGACAAGAATTCGGGGATCTTCCGGATCAGCTTTGTAGGCGCCATTCGGATCCTTGATGCGCATCTGGCAGATGTTTCTGTCTCCGTCAAGATCGTCGGGAGCATCTTCATCAAACAGTCCATCGTTGTCATCGTCTTTGGGAACGCGGATACTTCGGCTCGAACTGGGCGTGTGGGCATCTTCAAAAAAGTGAGCACGGCCGTCGACATTTACCACCGGAACAATGTAATGCACGTTCCGGTCAACCACTTTAGTGATTTTTTCGTTGGTTCCGTATTTCGTGAGTAACATATTGGCGTAATACAAACAAACTTCTCCTGCCTGTATTTCATTTCCATGAATGTTTCCATCTACCCAAACACCCGGTTTTTCAAGTTCTGCCCCGGTTTTTGAATTGTTGATCTTCAGTACATAGATCTTGCGTCCTTCCTCGCTTTCTCCCAACGACTCCAGTTGGGTTAAATGGGGGTAGGCCGCATGTAAAACTTCCATTGCTTTTACAACTTCCTCGTAATTGTAGTACCTGTCGAATCGCAGCGGAACTTCAATTTTTCCTTCGCCGGTAGCCCATACTGAAAGTGCCAGTGAGAAAATTGCGATGATTGAGAATATGCTTCGTTTCATGATTAACCTCCGATATTAAATTGTTTGACAACATCTGTAAACACTGCCGATTCAAGGCTTGCAGTTACTTTCTGGTTTCTATCGGCCTTTACCAGCCAGGTAAATTTCTTCACCTGATTGGCTCCGATCGGCCCGATGGGTGTACGTTTTTTGCCTTCCAGCAGTTCAATCTCACCGGCCAAAATAAGAACAACCGGTGCGGGTTGGCTGTTGCGTACTCCGATTGATATTGGGTAAGGAAGCTTACCGTTGTTGGCTACAACGATCTCCAGTTTGTAAATGCCGGCACCTAAATCTGTAATTTTTTCCGATTCGATGGCGATCTTGGGTATTTGCCGGGTTAGTTGCAGCAACCAGGGAAGCTGGGTTTTTGCAAGAGAGTCAATCAACTCCGCTTTTGGGGTGGTTTCGATATACGGCGCAAAACCGCCTACTTCCACTTCCCCCAGTGTGGGATGATCTACCTTGCTCCAGTTAACAAAGCCCTTTCCTCCGAGCTCTTTGTCAGAATAGGCAAGCAACGTTTTATCCTTTTCGCTGGGTTTTCCTTCTTTTTCTTTTTTAGGTGACTTTTTTAGCATTTCCACCATTTGTTTGGGTGTGAAATCGCCCCCTTCCATCATCTTGATGATTCGTTCAGCATTTAACTTTTCAGGCGCATTGTTGGCTTTCAGAAAGCCATTGATCTTTTCCTGTCCGACAGCGATAAAATCCTCACTGCTCATTTTTTCCACTTCGTCCGTTGAAAGCACATCGCCTTTTTCCGCTTTTTCTTCTTTTATTTTTGGAACAGAGAAGAGGTTCATACTGAATGAAGGCACTCCCAGGTGGTAGTATGCCCACAATTCAAAAGATCCGTCTTTGGCCGGAGTTGGATCAAGCGTTTCCGTGCTGAAATTTTTGCTTTTCAGGTATTCTTTGTAATCATCGGATAAGGCGTTGTAAAAAACAAGGTCCTCTTCCAGCGGATTTACAGCGGCTCCCAGTCCCAGCATTCCGGCTACCATGGAAGGTGTTAGCTCAGCTCCGGGCATCTGTTCTTTGATTATTGCCATTACTTCGTCCATGGTGTAGGTTTTCGAAGGATCGGCATTCAGCATGCGCGCATAACGGCCCGGTATGCGAATACTTTGCAGGTTGGCGCCCCCTTTTCTTCCTCCTTTGGGCGGAACCAGGCAAAAGTTGGAAGTGCCCAGGGTGTAAACCATGGCAATTTCTGGACGGTCGAAAATAAAGCGCAAAATGCCGTATACTTCCGGAGTTTCTCCTGAATATCGTCCGGCTTCGGCATTGTTGTATGGGAAAAGATGAGGAAAGGCGATTCCTACATTGATTCCGCCGGTTCCGTCTTCATTGTATGCACCGTCTTTATCGTTATCAATACCCTCGGTGTACAGCTTGTAGATTCCGCGTTCTCCTATATTTGCATCCGCTTTTTCCAGAATACGCGGGTCGTTCGAGGATACCACGTATTCACCTTCCGGATCTTTTACTCGCATCTGAGTGATCAATCCGTCGCCGTTCAGGTCTTCGGGCCCGTCCTCGCCGGTGGCTTCATCGGCATCGTTGTTCACCGGATAAAGATTGGTTGCAGCTCCTGTTTTGATCACAGCAAAATAATCTTTTGAAGCATCGGGATTGGGTTGCGGCATGATGTACCACTTCAGGTTTTGAGTGTACTGCGTTGAATCCAGCAACATTTGAGCTAGGTAGAGCGCTCCCTCGGTAGCAAGCGGAACATTTCCCTCGAAATTGGCTCCAACAAAAACAGCCGGCGCGTCGTCAAGGTTTGTCCCGATTTCGAGAACAGAGACGGACGCTCTGCCCGGACTTACCGCAATTTGATGCAGCTTTGTATTTGCCAAACCCGATAGTTGAGTCAGCAATTGCTGTACTTCACTGGGAGTGTGATACTTCTCAAATGAGGCAGCAGTTTGTGCCGTTAAATGCCTGCCCGGATACAACAGGCAAACCGAAAGCAACAAATAGAACAGTTTCTTGTGCATAATTTGTGTTTTTTCAAGTAATGAATCGTAAAACAAAAATTGATTTATTAGGATCTTATAAGTTCAATTAGTGATCAGAACAGATTGTTAAGTTACATTTTTTTCAAAAACAGTAAATCCATGCTATCCTTTTTTCTGAGAATCTTCCTGAAAATGAATGGATATTGGCCCCGTCCGGGCATTTTTTGCTGAACAGTGCAGGTATTGCGAGAAGCGATCGAAATTAGGAGAGTCATAAGTTGCTTGTCCTCGCGAGAAAAGATATATTTAACCTTCGAAATGATCTAAACCAAAAACTAATAGCATGAGCCTGAAATCTTTTATCAGAAGAAACTTTCTGATTCTTTGCTTGAGTTGTTTTTCGCTGTTGTTAGTCGCCAAAACTACGGTAGTGAACAAAACGTGTGAATACCACGTGAATCCGATTGGGATCGATATTGTGCAACCTCGTTTGAGCTGGCAGTTACAGTCCGACGGGCAGAACATTATGCAGTCGGCCTACGAAATACGCGTAGCTGCTTCGGAGAGCGCATTAAACAGCACGGGAAAACTTATCTGGACTTCAGGAAAAGTAATTTCCACCAAATCGGTAAATGTGGTTTACGAAGGACCTGCTCTTGCATCCATGCAACGCGTTTACTGGAAAGTTCGCATTTGGGACCAGGATGGAAAAGCAAGTGCCTGGAGCCAGCCTGCATTTTGGGAAACCGGTATTCTTCAACCTTCGGAATGGGAAGCTGAATGGATTACCCTGCCCAATGAGCCTGAAAACAAAACTTCACTCCCTGTGCATTATTACCGGAAAGAATTTTCAGCGTCGAAGAAGGTGAAGTCGGCAAGGATTTATGCTACTTCGCACGGATTGTATGAGTTATTCCTGAACGGCGAGAAAGTGGGCGACCAGCTTTTCACTCCTGGATGGACGAGCTACAAAAATCGCCTGCAATACCAGACTTATGATGTTACGGATAGGCTGGGCAAGAGCAATGCCATTGGGGCACTTTTGGGAGACGGGTGGTATCGCGGATACATTGGCTTTAGTGGGCAACGAAGTTATTATGGAGACAAAACATCGCTGCTTGTGATGCTCAAAATCGATTATACCGATGGAAGCAGCGAAGTGATTTCGAGCAACGACAGCTGGAAAGTGACAACGGGGGCTATTCTTGCTTCGGATATATACAACGGTGAGATGTACGATGCCAATCTGGAAATGCCCGGTTGGAAATCAAGCAATTTTGACGATTCTTTGTGGAAGCAGGCGGCGGTTGTAGCGCTTTCAAAAGATATGCTGGTAGCGCAGGAAGGTGTGCCGGTGAGGGCCGTTGAAACGCTTCAGCCCATTAAAAAGATGAATACTCCTGCGGGAGAACTGGTTTACGACATGGGCCAAAACATGGTGGGAAATATCCGGATCAGCCTTAAAGGCAACAAAGGAGATAAAGTAGTGATGCAATATGCCGAAGTGTTGGATAAAGACGGAAATTTCTACACTGCCAACCTGCGCGCTGCCCAATGTACTGACACCTATATTTTTGCCGGGGACGGGGAAGTGGTTTACGAACCTCATTTTACCTTTCACGGTTTTCGTTTTGTAAAAATCAGCGGAGTTAGCAAAGAGCCAACTCTGGAGGATATCAAAGGAGTTGTGATTCACTCGGATATGCCTGCGACGGGTACTTTTGAATGCAGCAACGAACTGATCAACCTGTTGCAGCACAATATTCAGTGGGGACAAAAAGGAAATTTCCTGGATGTGCCAACCGACTGTCCGCAACGCGACGAACGCCTGGGATGGACCGGCGATGCACAGGTTTTTAGTATGACCGCAGGCTACAATTTCAACGTGGCCGGTTTTTATACCAAATGGATGAAAGATGTGGAAAGCGACCAACTGGAAGACGGAAAAGTTCCGCATGTGATTCCGGATGTTCTGAACAAACAAGGCGGGGCAACCGGTTGGGCCGATGCCGTGGCTGTTATTCCCTGGACGGTTTACAAAATTTATGGTGACACCCGCATTTTGGAAGAAAGCTACCCGGCGGTTACCAAATGGGTAGGGTACATGCAAAGCCGTGCCGGTGATGATTACCTGTGGACCGGCGACAATCATTTTGGCGATTGGCTGGCATTTGCCACCACTCGTTCCGACTATCCGGGAGCTACCACCGAAAAAGACCTGCTGGCCACCGCTTATTTTTATTATACTACCACGCTGACTGCAAAAATGGCTGGTATTCTGGGGAAAACCGAAGATCAGAAAAAATACGGGGAGTTGGCAGCCAACATCAAAGAGGCTTTTACAAAAGAGTTTGTAACGCCCAACGGACGCCTGGTTTCGCACACGCAAACGGCTTATGTGCTTGCGTTGTCGTTTGGATTGATTCCTGACGAACGGATGGAAAATGCTGCTGCTTACCTGGCGCAGGATGTCAGCAAGTTTGGCCATCTTACTACCGGATTTCTGGGAACTCCCTTGCTCTGTCATACGCTCTCGGGAATCGGGCGCGATGACCTGGCTTTTATGTTGCTAAACCGCAAAAAATACCCGTCGTGGTTGTACCCGGTAACACAGGGGGCGACCACCATTTGGGAGCGCTGGGACGGACAAAAGCCCGACGGAACTTTTCAGGATGTGGGCATGAACAGCTTTAACCATTATGCATACGGAGCCATTGGTGAATGGCTGTACAGCTGGGTGGCCGGAATCAGCATCGATGAGGCCCATCCAGGGTACAAGCATTTTACGCTGGCTCCCCATCCGGGAGGTGAACTTACCTATGTGAACGCAAGTTTTGAGTCGGTGCACGGACGTATTTCTTCCAACTGGAAACTGAAAGAAGGCACTTTTGTTTACGATGTTGAAATTCCGGCCAACACAAGTGCGCAGGTAGTTTTACCCAATGCCGGACTGGAAGCCGTAAAAGCGCAGCTGACTGATACGGTAAAAGAAGTAAAACAAATAGGAGATGATGTGGTGGTAGAGCTCGGTTCCGGGAAATACCACTTCAGCTATCCGCTAAAGAAATAAAATAAATCTTTTGATAGTTTTGTGATGGGGTGATGAGAAAGGACGTAGAACGGAATTATCAAATACAAAAAATTAAGAGTATGTCTGATAGAAGAGAATTTTTAAAGAAAATGTCAGTAGGGGCAGCCGGTGTGGCCATAGGTGGCAGCGCGGTGGGCATGTCGGCAAAGAGTTACAACAGGATCATCGGTGCCAACGATAAGCTAAACCTTGCAATTTTGGGGTTGGGGCGTCGTTTGGGGGCTTTCACCGAACCGATTGCGCGTAAGGAAAGCAATGTGGAGCTGCTTTATTTGTGCGATGTAATGGAACATCAGCGTACCAATGCCGCAACCCGTTTTGCTAAAGTGTTGGATTACCAGCCCAAACTGGAAAACGATTTCAGAAAAATTCTGGAAGATCCGAAAGTAGATGCGATCATTAATGCCACGCCCGATCACTGGCACACACCCGGATCGATTATGGCCATGCAGGCCGGCAAGCATGTGTATGTTGAAAAGCCCTGCAGCCACAACATGCGTGAAAATGAAATGATTGTTACGGCTTCCAAAAAATACGATAAGGTGGTGCAAATGGGAAACCAGCAGCGTTCTTCGGGGCATACTATTCAGATTATTAAGGACATTCACGCCGGAGCGATTGGGGTGCCATATCGTGCGGTTGCTTTTTACCTCAACACAAGGGGAGAAGTGCCTGTGCAGAAAAAAGCAGCTGTTCCGTCAGGTTTGGACTGGGAAATCTGGCAGGGGCCTGCCATCCACCGCGATTATACCTCGGAAACATGGGATTACAACTGGCACTGGTACGGATGGAACTACGGTACCGGAGAGCTGGGAAACAACGCCACACACGAGCTTGACGTGGCACGCTGGGCTCTGCAGGTAGATTATCCGAACAATGTGTTTGTGGAAGCCGGAAAACGCCACTTCTTTGAAGATGGCTGGGAAATGTACGATTCTATGTATGCAACCTTTAAGTTCGACAACGATAAAGTGATCAACTGGGATGGAAGAAGCCGCTCGGGCCAGGATACTTATGGTTTTGGGGGCCGCGGAACGCTCATTTTTGGTAGCGAGGGATCAGTGTTTGTTGACCGGGGAAAATACATTTTGTACGACCGTGCCGGAAAAGTGGTTCGTGAATCCGGCGGTTCATCCAGTGAAGCCGGAACTGCCTTGGGTGGCGGTGGAGACACTTCCACCGATCACGTAGCAAACTGGCTGGAAGGAATCCGCGGAAACCAGACACTGAACGCACCGATTGCAGATGCAACCGTAAGCCAGGCCATGGTTCACCATGCCAACGTTGCCTATCGTATCGGTCATGGTTTTGATATCTGTACCAAAACCGGTTTGATGTTCGATCGCGAAGCCATGCAGCTTTGGGGGCGCGAATACGATCCTGCCTGGGAACCGAAATTGTAAAAACTGATTTGATATAAACAGAACGAAAGGGCCTTCTCGCGGAGGTCCTTTCTTTTGTTACGGGCATTTTGATAGTTTTTGTCAGAGAGATTCTTAATTTTACCGGCAATGCAATAAACCAATAAAACAGTACTTATGTCAGAGCCTACTATTTACAGTGATACTTTCGGCCTGTTTGGGGTAAACACCGATGTGGTGCTGGTGGGAGTGGAGGAAGACCACGCCCGAAGAGTCACTGACTTATTAAAAGCCGAACTGGAACAACTCGAACGCGAAATAAGCCGTTCCAATCCTTCTTCCTTTGTCCTGAAAACGGATCATTCACCCAAAGATAAATGGATCAAATGCTCGCCCGACTTTTTCGATGTGTTGCTGCTTTGTTCCGATTTTTATGAAATGAGCAACGGAGCCTTCGACATTACAATGGGGCCGCTTGCTGCATTATGGAGTTCTTCAGAAGAGGTGTCGGAAGAAGAAGTACTGGCGGTTAAACAATGCTGCGGCTTTGACAAAGTAGAGCTCGATCCCGAACATTTGCGTTTTCGCTTTCTGGAGGAGGGGATGCAGCTCGATTTTTCCTTTATTGAACTGGCGTATGCCCTCGATTTGCTAAAACCCTTGCTCAAAGATGAAGGCGTGGAAAATGCCATCGTTAATTTTGAAGAAAGGGCTGTGCTGGCACTGGGGCATCATCCGGTGGGAGAGGCCTGGCCGATTGGGATTCGGAACATGCAGGACCCGCACGAATTTTTGCAGTTTTTTGAGATGAAAGACAGTGCCTGCATCAGCGACGGAACCGTTTTTCTTCGGGAAGATGCCGAAGGAATGCAGGAAAGAGTGCTTGTGAATCCCGAAAGTGGTGACGTGTTGGAGGGTGTAAAAACGGTTTCGGTGAAAACCGGTGCGGCCACCATGGGAGCATTTTTGGCAAGGGTGTGGCTCATCCTTCCTGAAAATGACAAATCGATTTTAGCCGATCAGTTGCGCGATATTGAAATATTTGAAGCGGAATACCTGGAAGATGACATCCGGACCAAACTAACGATATTAAACGGAGAGGAGGAAGATGAGTAAAGTTATCCTGCTGTCCTTTGTTGTTTTCTGGTGGGGGATAACCGCTGTTTCGGCGCAGTTATCCATGCAGAAAACCGGCGAAGGAATCCTGATCACCGAAAATAAGAAAGAGGTTTTGCTGTATCGTACCACTCCCAAAAGCATGAACGGCGAGTACGAACGCACCAATTATATTCACCCTTTGTATAGTTTGAACGGAAAGGTGCTGACCGAGGATTTTCCTTCTGATCATCCGCACCACCGGGGCATATTTTGGGCCTGGCACCAGGTGTGGATCGGCGAACAAAGAATAAGCGACGGGTGGGAGCTCAAAGACTTTGAGCAAACGCTCACTGAAGTTGAGTTTATGAAAAATTCCTCCGGGATTGTGGAGATAAAAACCGAGGTGGAGTGGAAATCCGAAAAATGGAAAAAGAAGGGGGAGAAAGTTCCTTATCTGCAGGAAAAAGCCTCAATCACGGTTCATCCGACTACCGGAAATGTACGGAAAATTGATTTTGAAATCCGCTTACTGGCCCTTGAAGAAGGATTGAAGTTGGGCGGAGCGGAAAATGAAAAAGGCTACGGAGGCTTTTCTGTTCGGCTCGATTTACCAGAAGATGTTGCTTTCTCTGGTTCCGAGGGTAAAATTGAACCGCAGGAAACAGCTGTTCAGTCAAACGGGTATGTACAGGTGTCGGGCAGTTTTGATCCGGAAAAGAAAGAAAGCGGAGTGGTCATGGTCGATCGTTCCGAAAATCCCGGATATCCGCAGCCCTGGATTCTTCGTGCAAAAAACAGCATGCAGAACGTGGTTTGGCCCGGTAGGGAAGCGGTGGCTGTTTCTACTGACAAGCCGGTAGTACTGAAATATTCACTTCTGGTATACCAGGAAAAACTGAACAGAAATAAAATTGAAAAGGTCATGGGGCGGAATTGTCCGTAAAGTGGCTTTCAATGCGTAAATAAAATGTTATTCAAGGTGAATCGGTCAAGCGGTTTGCCGGGATTTCTTCAGATTTAGCTTATTTTTAAGGGCAATATCCAATAAACCTAAATTTCGTGGTCTGTCATCGTAAAGTTATTTTCAGTAAGCAGGCCGCAGAAATCAGAAAAATATCAGACATGAGTTCTAACAGAAGAGAATTTATCCGGAATTCGGCCATTGCAGCCGCGGCTGTAAGTGTTGCTCCTACTATTTTGAATGCCTGTGCTTCTCCGGCTGAGAAGATAAATGTGGCATTGATCGGTTGCCGGTCGATGGGTTTTAGCGACCTGAAAAGTTTTTTGCGCACCGAAAACAACGTGGACTGTGTGGCCCTTTGCGATGTGGATGCCAAGGTGTTGGAGAGCAAGGCGGCAGAGGTGGAGAAAATGACTTCGAAGCGTCCGGCAGAATACAAGGATTTCCGGCAGGTGCTCGAAAACCCGGAAGTGGATGCAGTGATCATTGGTACACCCGATCACTGGCACGCCAACATGATGATACAGGCTTTGCAGGCCGGAAAACATGTGTACGTTGAAAAACCGATGGGACACAGCATTGAGGAGTGCAATGCCATGGTGGCGGCACAGGCAAAATACCCCGACGTAAAAGTACAGGTAGGGATGTGGCAGCGGAGTTCCAAACATTGGTTCGAGGCGGCTGAAATTGTAAAATCGGGTGAGCTGGGCAATGTACACCTGGTAAAAGCCTGGATCTATAAAGGCTACGACGAACCCTATCCCTACATCGCTGATTCGGAAGCACCCGATTATGTGGATTATGATATGTGGCTTGGTCCGGCTCCCAAACGGCCGTTCAATATGAACCGTTTTCACTACAATTTCCGTTGGTGGTGGGATTATGCGGGTGGAGCAATGACCGACTGGGGGGTTCACCTGCTCGATTTTGCATTGTATGCGATGGATGCAGATATGCCAACGTCTGTTTCTCCGGGCGGTGGTATTTTCTACCACGAAAAAGGAGCCATTGAAACACCCGATATTCAGCAGGCAATTTATGCCTATCCCGATCATACGCTGATTTGGGAGTGTGGCCTGAACCCGGGAATTGGTCCTTACCAACGGGCACACGGTGTAGCTTACGTGGGGCAAAAAGGAACGCTGGTAGTGAGCCGTAACGGCTACGAGTTGATCCCCGACCGGAGCAACGAACTCAAAGGACCGTTCTTTGAAGCCCGTTCACAAAAAGAATATGGCGATGGCTTGGATGAGCATGTGGCAAATTTCCTGGCAGCCATTCGCAAGGGCGATACTTTGAATGCCCCGGTGGAAGTAGGTGCCAAAACCGCGATCGTTTCCGAGATGGGGAACATTGCTTACCGCGTCGGACAGCGCATTCACTGGGACAATGCCAGCCAATCGTTCCGGGAAGACGCAGCCAACCAACTGGCCAAACTGAATTACAATCCCGACTGGCCTTTGCCACGGGTATAGTTTTTCGGGATATATTAACCAATACTTTTTTGCGTATTTGGTTAGTCAAAAGACCCGTTCTTTATGAGTTATAACCATAGAGAACGGGTCTCTTTTGTAATACTGAAAATAGGTGAATCCTTTTTCCCGATGGTTGTGCGGGAGAGAGGGATTTTCCGTTGCCGGCTAAGCGATGGACGGCCAAAATTCCGGATATACAGCCTGCGTATAAGAAACTTTTGTTAATTTAGTGGCTTACCAAAAGGAGACACCCGAGCCGCTTAACAGCAAGAAAATTTTCACCCCGGGAGATGTAAAAAGCGTTTATTACCGTTAGTGCGGTAATACAGAAGCATACATATCAACGTTCCGGCAAGCTTTGGCGATTTTCCACAGGTAAAAAATAAAAGACAAGCGTATATGGATGATTTTTTATTATAAATAACAGGTTATGAATAAGTTTAAGTTTTTGTTTTTTTTAGTTGGATTTCTTGTGATTGCTTCATGTTCAAAAGATGAATTTAAAACCGAGGGAGAGTTAATGGGAGAAAAAGTTCAGCAACTTGCAAATCGTGAAGATATTAGTTCTGTTGTAGCATATCTGGCAGATCTTAATGGAGGTTATACAACCTACCGGAAGAGTGATGAGGCAAGATTTTTTAAGATTGAAGGGCAAGTAATACTCGTTGGCAGGTCGTACTATAACTTAGGTAAACTGGTGAAATACAAGATTGTGTACGATAACACAAAGAGTAAGATTTTAGAATTGTACTTCGAAGGATATCAATAATGCATTTCTCCGACGCTCAGGTGCATGCGCCGGGTTTGGTTGGCAAGTAGTTTTTACCAAAAATTAACCCGGCTCAATGTAAAATCTTGAGCCGGGTTAATGTATCTGAATGTAAGGTCAGAATTTATTCCGATTTGGAAATCGAACAAATCTTCACCTTCTATTCTGTTTTGTTTTTAGGCAGCCAGTTGCCTTTTTCTGAAACGAATTACTGCAAGCAATCCAATGGACAGAAACACAAGAGCAATGGCCCAGTAAGGAACAGGAACAAAAATGGTATTAGGGCTACCGGTACCACCTACCACAAAGGTTGAGCCTATGCTGGCATTCATGGCTGCAATTCCGTCACTGTTTATGGTAATGTCTTCGTAACTACTCGATGGCACTGTTTTATCCAAGGCAACATTGGCATAAATTATTCCATTTCCCAGGTCGTTGTGAATGGCGATTCCGGTGGTATTCGATGGACTGTAATGCTGATTTATGGTCTCATAACTGTTGCTCGCAGCACACAATGTAAAATCAAAAGTTCCGGAAGCCGGCTCTGATAAATATCTTTTTATATGCAGCACAGCACTGGTTATGGGGGGGGTAATGCCATAACTGCTTAAATTGCGTAAATCAACGGCAAAAAAGTTATTATACACAGTGTTGTTATAATCACCACAAATATAATTTGTATTTCCAGCTTGATGTTCACCGGTCTTTTTATACCAGCCACTGTTTAACAGGGGAACCGTAATGCCGTTAATGATAAATGCATTATTGACATCAGAGCTGGAAGAGGAAAAAACAACATTGGGAGTAGCACTTGTAATGGTAGCAGAGCGCAAAACAGGAAGTCCGTCGGGCGTTGTGGTCCCGGTTTGGGCAAAAACAGTTACTCCTGCCATGACATTCAGAATAAGTATGGCAACGAAAATCTTAAGGGAAAGAAAGCATTTTTTCATTATTACATTAAATTTTTGATGAGTTAAAGTGGAATCTATTATGTTCAAATATAGGACATGCAGGTGTTTTTATTGTCATGTGTTTCAATTTTTTTTTGATTTTTTTTTCAATTTTCCATTCAAAGAAAAGCAAGGTTAAGCAGAAGAAACTTCGCATCGGATAAGTTTTCTGCCTCCCGATCGCTTGTGTAAAGTGCTTAATTGTCAGGGAGGTTGAGACGGTGACGAGAGCAGAGGAACGGTTCCTTTTTTAATCCGGATATTCAATAAAACCTATTCTGGCTGACATGGGTTGTTCGGGTAGGCGAGGTGTTTCTGCTTTTAGTGTCTTTTGACTTATTGGCCGTGGTACGATTGCATCTGTGGTAATTCTGCCTTTTCGAGCACCTGTCATTGCGGCGCAGAATAAAAGTATTACGCTTAGCGCCTGTTTCCTGTCGATAACCAGTGAAGTAGGGAACCGTTCTTTTTTTGAGAGGATGGTTCCTTCAAATCGATTCAGGGCTTTTCCCGAGTCTAAAAGTGTCGAATATCAATAACCGGGTTCAACGCGCGGGTTTGGTTGGCAAGTGGTTTTACCAAAAATTAACCCGGCTCAATGTAAAGTCTTGAGCCGGGTTAATGTATGATCACAATTTATTCCGATTTGGGAATAGAGCAGATCTTCACCTTCTATTCTGTTTTGCTATTAGGCAGCAAACTGTCTTCTTCTGAAACGAATCACTACAAGCAATCCAATGGCCAGAAACACAAGCGCAATGGCCCAGTAAGGAACAGGAACAACAATAGCATTCGGGCTACCGGTACCACCTACCACAAAGGTTGAGCCTATGGCGGCATTCATGGCTGCAATTCCGGCACTGTTTAGGGGAATGTCGATGTAGGTATTATTGGGCATTGTTTTGTCCAACACGACATCGGCATACATTGTTCCATTTCCCAAGTCGTTGTGAATCGCTATTCCGGTAGCATCCGAAGGATTGTAATCCTGATTTATGGTTGCATAACTGTTGGTTACATTAAACAATTTATAATCAAAAGTTCCGGAAGCCGGCACTGATTCATATCTGTTCACATGCAACACGACGCTGGTTATCGGTGGGGTAATGCCATGACTGCTTAAGTTGCTTAAATCAACGGCAAAAAAGTTATTAAAAATAGTGCCATACTCAAAACCACAAACATAATTTTGATTTGTGGCTGAATGTTGCCCTGCATTATTAAACCAGCCACTGTTTAACAGGGGAACCGTAATGCCGTTAATAATAAATGCATTATTACCATCGTAGTTAGAATAGCCAAAAACAACATCGAGAGTAGGACTAGAAATGGTAGCAGAGCGTAAAACAGGAAGACCGTTGAACGTTGTGCTACCGGTTTGGGCAAAAGCGCTTACGCCGGCCACGACATTCAAAATAAATACGAAAGCGATGGCCTTCACGGATAGAATTGGTTTTTTCATTATTACATTAATTTATTGTATGGTTTAAAGAAGGATTTATTATGTTCAAATATAGTGCTTTGTTGATGTTTTTTTTAATCATATGTTTCTTTTTCTGATTTATTTTTAATTTTTTCCATTCAAAGAATAACAAGGCTGAGCAGAAGAACGGTTCCTTCAAATCGATTCAGTGCTTTCCCGACGCTGAAAGTGTCGGGTTAGGTGCGATGAACGTCCCTCGTCTGGCGGGATGGGTGGTTAAAAGCGCATTTCGCGGTTCCGGACGAAAGATTGGTGCATCTGCCAAATGTTGAGACAGACTTTCGGAAGGAAGTAGGGAACCGTTCTTTTTTTAGAGAATGGTTCCTTAAAATCGATTCAGGGCTTTTCCTGAGGCTAAAAGTGTCGGGTTAGACTTCATAAAAAAGACCTTCAAGGTATTCGAAACCTTGAAGGTCTGTGTGCACTCGCAGTCATCGTATAACCCCTCCCGCTATTCCATTACCGGTTCTTCGTCTTTTTTGCGGCGTTTTTTTACCACTTCGTTGTTGGCGCTGATTAGTTCGGCCACCAGCCGGGCAAAGGCGCCATAGGTAGGCTCGTCGAGCTGGGTCATTACATTCAGGTAAGGCACCAGCTGGTTGTTGATTCGGTTCACCACCTCTTGTTTAATTTTCGAGGCATTTTCAAGGGTGCCTTCTTCGGCCTGCGCCGACTCAAAAGCCAAACGACTGGCCTCGAAGGTATCGTGCGCCTGTTGCAAAGCCGCAATGTATTCGGCACACTGAGGCACCAGCGCAATGTCGGCCAGTGCTTTGGGCTTGTTTAAATCGGCCAGCAGCGAGTTAAGCAGCGAACTCTCACGCGTAAAGCTTTCTTCTTTTATTTCGAGGCCGTAGTGGTTAAAAATATCGAGCAGGTTGAGCGCCGCCTGGCGGATCAGTGCATCGGGGTGATGCGAAAAACTCACCAGCAGAAAATAAAAGCCGCTTATTTTTTCGTCGCGGATTTCGTCGTTGGTTTTTTGTTCGCTTTTCTCTTTCATCCGCTTAATGGCCGAGGCAAACATTAGCGAATCGTCCTTTAGCGGGTTCATTATTTTCTCCAGGTTGGCATCGGTGTTGAGCGTGGTGCCATCGTAGCCCCGGATAAGTTGCGCCGCGGTGCCGTCAACTTCGGTGTTGCGGCTTGTAAGCATTAATAAAGGAATCATAGTAATAAATTTTAGTTTGACATTGGTTAACCAGTTGCTCCTGTTTGAATGAATTACATGTGGGCAGATGCTTGTGGTTTAATTTCCAACAATTTACGATAATTAGCAGGAAAAGTCCAAATAAAAGAAGAACTAAGATTCATAATACCAGCAACTTGCCTTTTTTATTGCGTTAGCCCGCCAAAGGATGAAAGACTGATTTTTCACCTCGTGTCCATCAGACAAAGGATGAAAAACTGTTCGGTCAGCCCGTGTCTGTCAGACAAAGCATGAAAAAGTGATCTGTCACCTCTCGTCAGCCAGACAAGTCGTGAAAAATTGATTTTTCACCTCGTGTCTATCAGACGCGGCTCCCGCGCGAGTCCCCCCGCGTGGTTGTTTGTTTGGGGAGCTATTCCAGCGTGTATTTTTCCCCCAAAGCGCAATCGAAACAATTCTTTTGTTAAATTAGTGCCTGAACTTTAAGGTGACACCCGAGACGAACAGCAGCGAGAGATTTGCCACCCTTACTTTGAATTCATAGACTGATAACGTTTATAACGCTTACAATTATTTAAAAACGGATACTTAGCTGAATACCTGCGCACAAAGCAAGTAAAGCTAATAGCGAAATAAATGTAATACACATATATATACGTTAGGCACAATATTAAAATGAAAATGGGGACCTGGAAAAATATAGCGATACTAACACCAATAATAATAACAGCAGGATTATTAAAATACATAATCTACTATGCTTTTTTTCATGTGCCAATAGTTCAATTTATTGAATTGAATGAGATTATTGTTCTATTCTCTGAAGATATTATTCATATTCTTGGACTCTTCATTTTACTTGGATTTATCAGCTTTTTAGGGTCAACGACCAAAACAAAAATGAAAACACTTCGATTCCAGATAAAATATTATAAGGAACCTGAGATTGAAATACGAATATGGAAATACCTACGACTGAATTATGTAAATATCATAATTCTTTTAGGGTTGGCTATTTTTATTTGGACGAACATTTCTCATAAACAAGAATTAAAAATTACCACTCAAATACTAATTGCAATTGACACAATATTTTTTGTTATAAGATTCATTGTACTTGAGTTAAAAAGAGAATTATTTCTTAAAAATAAGTTGGAAAAGAAAAATCAAAAAATTGAAACATTTTTTGGAATATTTATTCTTGCATTAAATCTTATTTTAATCTTTAGTGTGAATGAATTTGACAATGTTAAATATGACGGCAAATACTCACATGTTGTTATAACATTAAACGATGAGACCTTAAAATCCGATAGCACATCATTCTATATAGGCAAAACCAAAAATTTTGTTTTCTATTATAATACAGACAGTAATACCACAAGAGTTATTCCTTGTAGCAGAGTGTTAGAGATGGAGTTTGGAAGGAAGATATTACCTGAGACTCAAATAATAAAAGAACATGACAATAAAGATAGTACTGAAATAAATAATGAAAATAAAATCGACATAAACGATACTGTTAACAATAAAAATACTGTGCCTAACAATTAAGCGTTCTGCCAGTGCGCAGCACAGTGGCAGAACGCGGTGTTGACGTAAACCGCGATTGACAACCCCCGCTCCCGCGCGAGTCCCCTCGCGTGGTTGTTTGGAAAACAACATCGAACATTGCGGCCAACAAGCCAATAAACTATGATTAAACTTAATACCGAAAACTATCAGCTGGATTTGCACGCTGCTCAACAGATAAAAGACAAGGTTGCGGAGGAAACGTGCAAAACCAATGTAAACCCTCAGTTGATTTTTAAACAGAGTTACACCGGCTACACCGTAAAAACCTTTGTCGGAAACTGGACCCAAAATGGATTCTGGCTGTCGAAATACCGGAAACAGCTGTTTCAGCTACGCCCGGATATAATCGCAAAGTTCCGATTCGAACAGGAAGCGGATAAAATCCACCTTTCAGTCAGGTATTCCATCGGATTTTCGAGTGTGTTTACAGGGCTGGTAATAATCCTTTTATTTTCGACTGCATTTCTCCCGTTGGGAGCCACCGCATACCTGGTCGGACTTGTTGTCATGACCGCATTGTATGTGCTGCTTGCCTTTGTTGAACAGGGCAGGCTGGAACAGGCAGTAAAAGATAAAATCCTATAGTTTCAACTCTTCCAGCATATCAATATATTGCTGGATTCCTTTTAAAATTTCGCTTTTGTAAATGTACTCATCGGCGGTGTGTGAGCGCGCCGAGTCGCCGGGGCCCATTTTCACCGAAGGCGTCGACATAATCGCCTGGTCCGATGTAGTGGGGGAGCCGTAAATGCGAATTCCCCTGCGTTTGGCAATCTGTGCAAAAGGATGTTCCTCGCTGATTCCCGAAGAGTTCAGCCGCACCGAGCGCGGTTTTACTTCCGACTCAATCAGCTGGTTAATGATACGGGCCGCTTCCTTGTTCGAATAAAACTCGTTGGTACGCACATCGGCCACAAAATGGCAGATATCGGGCACCACGTTGTGCTGCGTACCGGCTTCGATCTGTGTTACCGACATTTTTACTTTTCCCAGTACCTTGGAAACTTTCTCGAACTCGTAGCTCTGAAGTATCTGGATGTCCTTGATGGCTTTGTAAAGCGCGTTTTCGCCTTCTTCGCGCGCTGCATGCCCCGATTTTCCGCGGGCGTAACAGTCGAGCACCAGCAGGCCTTTTTCGGCAATGGCCAGTTCCATGCGTGTGGGTTCGCCCACAATGGCAAACTGGATCGGCACAATTTCGGGTAGAACAATTTCCAGTCCGCGGCGCCCCGAAATCTCTTCTTCGGCCGTGGCGGCATAGATCAGGTTGAATGGCAGATCTTCGCGTTCGTAAAAATGTACAAACACCGCCAGCAGCGCCACCAGTGGTCCGCCGGCATCGTTACTTCCCAGTCCGTATAGAATGTCACCTTCCTCAATCGGTGCAAAAGGGTCCAATGTATAACCTTTGGCAGGGCGTACCGTGTCGATGTGGGAGTTGAGTAAAACGGTTGGTTTGTGTTTGTCGAAATGTTTGCAAAGCGCCCAGGTATTGTTTTCCTTGGTGTGATACAGAACGCCTTCCTTTTCCAGAAATGCGCGCATTATATCAGCCGCTTTTGCTTCCTCTTTGCTGAACGAAGGTGTCGCGATCAGCGTCTTTAATAAATCAATGTAACGATTCATACAAATTATCCATTCAGGGTGCAAATGTGATAAAAAAAACCATATCTGCGCCCATTCTCTTTTTTTTTCATTTTTCTGACATCGCTTTCCCCCGAACAAACAAGGCCCGCAGGCTGTGTTTTGTCTGTCGGAGTATGCTTTGTGGCTTCAAAAACGAACATAAAGCTTTTCATTACATATTTCAAACAAACGGGTGAAAAAAGTTACTCAGAAACGGGAGCCAAGGGGTGAACACTTGCTTCTGTCCTGGAAATTTTGCCGGTTTTTATTCAAAATTTAGTTCTTTTACAGGCGAAAAATTAAGCATATGCACGAATTTCTGTTTTGGCTCATTATTGCGATCCTGGCGGTCGATTTTCTTTTTGAAAAATACCTCGATTACCTGAATACCACCAAATGGAGCGATACCCTGCCCGAAGAAGTGAAGGGAATTTACGACGAGGAAAAGTACCGCAAACAGCAGGCTTACCAGCGCGAAAACCATCGCTTTGGGATGCTGACAGGGAGTTTCAGCATGGTACTGACACTGGGAATGTTTTTGTTTTTTGGTTTTGCACTGGTCGACAGCTGGGCGTGGAGCCTTACATCGAGCGCCATTTTAGCAGCCCTGGTCTTTTTCGGGATTCTGATGTTTGCTTCCGACCTTATTCATTTGCCCTTTTCGGTGTATGCGGTTTTTAAGATCGAAGAGAAATACGGGTTCAATAAAACCACTCCTAAAATTTTTGTCCTCGACAAAATAAAAGGCTGGCTGGTGAGCGGTATCATTGGCGGCGGTTTGCTGGCGCTGATCGTTTTTATTTACCAAAAAACGGGAACCGGGTTCTGGTTTTATGCCTGGGTGGTGGTGTCGGTATTCTCCATTTTTATGGCCATGTTTTATTCCAACCTGATCGTGCCGCTTTTCAACAAGCAAACGCCGCTCGAAGATGGTGAACTGCGCGATGCCATCAGCGATTTTTCGAAAAAAGTAGGTTTTAAGCTCGATAATATTTTTGTGATCGACGGATCGAAGCGCTCCACCAAAGCCAATGCTTATTTCACCGGGCTGGGTTCCAAAAAGCGAATTGTGTTGTACGATACGCTTATCAAGGACATGACTACCGAAGAGATTGTTTCGGTGCTGGCACACGAGATCGGCCATAACAAAAAGAAGCACGTGGTACAGGGGCTGATCATTGGTTTGCTGCAAACCGGTATTGTGCTGTTTATTCTGGGGCTGCTGATCAACAATCCGCACCTGAGCCGTGCGCTGGGAGTGGAAGAGCCCAACTTTCACATCGGGCTGGTGGCTTTTGGCGTGCTTTATACGCCCATTTCGTTTTTTACCGGGATTTTTATGAACATCCTGTCGCGCCGCAACGAATACCAGGCCGACCGTTTTGCGGCCGAAAACTACAGTGCAGAGGCTTTGGCTTCGGCTTTGAAAAAGCTGTCGGTAAATAACCTTAGCAACCTTACGCCACACAAGGCGTATGTGTTTTTTCACTACTCGCACCCAACGCTTTTGCAACGCCTCGATCATTTGAAACAGTATGAGAAATAAGCCGGGCTGTTTTTTTTTTAATGCTGTGCAACCTAAAAACAGCGGCTGAAAAATTAGTTGTAACTTGGGTGAAATTCAACGAACATGAAGATTGAAGCTCATTCGCCCGAAGAATACATCGCTCAGGTTCCGGAAGAACGAAAAGCAGCATTGCATAAGTTGCGGCAGGTGATCCGCGAAAATTTGCCGGAAGGTTTTCAGGAAACCATTAGTTACGGAATGATTGGCTTTGTGGTGCCTCATTCGCTTTACCCGGCGGGTTACCATGTAAATCCGGCTGAGCCACTACCTTTTATAAGTCTTGCTTCGCAAAAGAATTTTATGGCCGTGTACCACTTTGCCATGTATGCCGATCCCGGAATTTACGACTGGTTTGTGGGGGAATATCCAAAGCATTCGAAAACAAAGTTGGATATGGGCAAAAGTTGTATTCGCTTTAAAAAGCCCGGGCAGATTCCGTTTGATTTGCTTGGTGAACTGGCAGGTAAACTCAGTCCTGAACAATGGATAGAGCTTTATGAATCGAAGTTGAAGAAATAAATTGTTTCACTTTAACCCGATAAAACCTATGACCAACTTTCTGACTAAAACATGGCTGACGTTTTTTTTAGTCGCAGCCATTTCCCAGGCAGTTTATGCGCAGCAGGCGGCTCGTCCGAACGTTGTTTTGATCATCACGGATGATCAGGGCTACGGCGATTTGGGATGCACCGGAAATCCGCATGTAAAAACGCCCGTACTCGACCGTTTTGCCGAAGAGAACATTCGCTTTACTAATTTTTATGTGTCGCCGGTTTGTGCACCCACCCGCTCCAGCCTGATGACTGGGCGTTACAGCCTGAGAACCGGGGTGAGAGACACCTACAACGGCGGATCAATAATGGCCGCCTCGGAAACTACCATTGCTGAAATGCTGAAAAACGAGGGATACAATACCGGAATTTTTGGCAAGTGGCATTTGGGCGATTGTTATCCTTCGCGGCCGATGGACCAGGGCTTTGACGAATCGCTCGTCCATCTTTCGGGGGGAATGGGACAGGTGGGAGATATCACGACCTGGTTCAAGGGGGACAGCAGTTATTTTGATCCGGTGCTTTGGCACAACGGGAAACCGGAGCCTTACACCGGGTATTGCAGCGATATTTTTGCGGAAGAAGCCATGCGGTTTATTGAGTTGAATAAAGAGAAACCTTTCTTTTGCTACCTGTCTTTTAATGCTCCGCACACACCACTACAGGTGCCTGCGAAGTATTATGAAATGTACAGGGATATCGGTCCTTCTTCCGGTTTTGAAACGGATCCCAGGCCTTTCCCGGAAATGAGTGAAAAAGACAAGGAAGATGCCCGGAAAGTTTACGGAATGGTGACCAACATCGATGATAACATTGGAAAACTTTTACAACGCCTGGATGATTTGCAACTGAGTGAAAACACCGTTGTCATTTTTATGACCGATAACGGCCCGCAGCAGCCGAGGTATGTTGCCGGAATGCGCGGACGAAAGGGGAGTGTGTACCGCGGCGGAGTCAGGGTGCCCTTTTTTATGCGTTATCCCGGTACGAAAAACAAGGAGGTAAATGCCACAACGGCGCATATCGACGTGTTGCCAACCATTGCTGAAATTTGCAGTGTCCAATTACTTGCTGAGCGTGTGATTGATGGCAAAAGTTTGTTTTCGCTCATTACAAAAGACAATTACGACTGGCAGGAACGCTCTCTGTTTTTTTACTGGACGCGTCGTTATCCGGAGTTGTACAACAACATGGCTTTGTACAAAGGCGATTATAAACTGGTTGGTTTTACTTCGTTTGATACCGGAATCGGCGATTTCGAACTGTACAATATCAAGGACGATCCATATGAGCAGGAGAACATCCTTCCGAAAAATACGGACCTTGCGAAAAAGCTAAAGAAGGAACTGGATCTGACATACCGCGATTTAATTAGCTCTGAAAACATCGTTCACCAGCCCTTGATTGAGATTGGAAATAAAAATGAAAATCCGATCATCCTGAATCGTAATGAGGCCGATGGAGAGCGCGGTATCTGGGCGCAGGAAGAAGTTTTTGGAAAATGGAATGTAAAAGTCAATCCCGGGAAATACACTGTCAAATTCAAATTTGTTCGGGCGATTGATGGAGGCGGTACATTGCTGCTGGAAACAAACGGGGTGGTGAACAGGCTGCTAAATTCAGAAAATACGGACGTACTGGAAATGAGAAATGTGGATCTCCCGGGATACGAAGGAGAGTTGATGGCAAATTATTTCTCGTCCGGCAAAAAGATTCTTCCGTTTTGGATTGAATTGGAGAAGGTGGATTAATTTTCTTTTAAACTGATTCCCGCTGTATTATCTGTTAAGATCAGTTTCATCAGCATTTCATATCGCCCAAAGAATGTTAATTTTGGCTTCGGAAAGAAAACATTGTGATGAAGGCAGAGATTATTACCATAGGCGACGAAATTCTGATCGGTCAGATCGTCGATACCAATTCGGCCTGGATCGGCCAGCAATTCAGTTTAAACGGCATCGAAATTTACCAGGTTACTTCGGTTCACGACGACCGCGAGCACATTCTGGAAGCCATTCGAAAGGCCGAGGAAAAAGTGGACCTCGTGGTGATTACCGGAGGTTTGGGACCCACCAAAGATGATATTACCAAGCGGGTGCTTTGCGAGTATTTCGATACGCAGCTGGTTTTTCACGAGCCCACGCTCGAAGCCATAAAAGTGCGTTTTGCCAACCGTGGCATCGATGTGAACCGTTTGAACCAGGACCAGGCGATGCTGCCCGAATCCTGCACGATTCTGCCCAACAAACTGGGAACTGCCCCGGGAATGTGGTTCGAAAGAAACGACACCATTTTTGTCTCGATGCCTGGCGTACCTTTTGAAATGCAATACCTGGTGGAGTTTGAACTGCTGCCCCGTTTGCGCAAGACCGGGCGCACAAAAGCTATTTTCCATAAAACCGTGTTGACACAGGGCGTGCCCGAGTCGATGCTGGCCGACCGCATTTCAAACTGGGAAGATGCGCTTCCTAAGCACATCAAACTGGCTTATTTGCCAAATCCGATGTCGGTACGTTTGCGCCTGTCAGCCTATGGCGACAACGAGGAGACCCTTAGAAAAGAGGTGGAAACCGAGATTGAAAAACTCAGGCCGCTGATTTCAGAAAGCATTTTTGGTTACGACGAGGATACGCTGGCAAGCGTGATCGGGCAGATGCTGGCAAACAACGGAAAAACACTAGCGGTGGCCGAAAGCTGCACGGGTGGCTATATTTCGCATCTGATCACTTCTGTTTCCGGGAGTTCGATGTACTACAAAGGCGGTGTTACCTCGTATGCCAACGAGGTGAAACAGCAGGTGCTCGGAGTAAGTGCCGAATCGCTGGAAAGCGTGGGGGCAGTGAGCGAAGAGGTGGCTCTGCAAATGGTGGAAGGTGTTAGACGCCTGCTGAATGCAGATTATGCAGTGGCAACCACGGGGATTGCTGGCCCGACCGGAGGAACCGAAGAAAAACCTGTGGGGACGGTGTGGATCGCATTGGCCGGACAGCACAAAACATTTGCCCGGAAATATGTTTTTGTCGGCGATCACCGCGAGCGAAACATTGTTCGGTCAGCACAAACTGCCTTGCAACTGTTGCGGCAATTGATTTTGGAAGAAACAAAACTGTGAGCAATGAATTAACTCTCTGGCCTGGAGGAGCACGTTGTTTTACTGGTTTGAATGAATGAAAAGTACTGAGTAATGAGTCGGAAAAGAATCGGTATTTATTATTAAGGCATTTCCGCATTATAGCATTCATGCATTTTGTATGTTTACCCGAGAACAGCGCCTTAACACAGTTTTCATTCTTTTAACAACATCAGTGCACGGCTTGCGTTTCTATTATGTATTTTTGACGCTAATGCCGGGTAACAAAACGGGTTTCGATCCGTCAAGATAACGGAGAAGTAGTTCGTTATTTAACAGTGAACAGAAAATATGAATAAGATGAAGAAAATAATAATTATCCTGTTGGTCATAGTTTTAGTGGTGGTTGGCGCTTTGGTTGCCATTCCTATTATCTTTAAGCAAAACCTGCTGGAGTATGCCAAGCGAACTTTGAATAAAGAGTTGAATGCCAAAGTGGAACTGGCCGATCTAAAAATCTCGCTGTTTCGCGATTTTCCCAAAGCCAGTGTCGATCTGAAAGATATGCTGATCACCGGAACCGGCGCGTTTGCGAACGATACGTTGCTGAGTATTCCATCGCTGCGGACGACCATCGACCTTTCGTCGCTTTTTAATCCGTCAAACATGGAAGTGGAGTCGATTGTGGTGGATCAGGCATTTATCAATCTTTTGGTGAACGAGAGCGGAGCGGCCAACTGGGATCTTGTTCCGGCCGGAAATGCCCCATCAGAACCGAAAGCTGAGACTACTTCGGAGGATGACTTTCAGTTAAAACTGGATAAAATAGAAATACTTCATTCTGACTTGAAATACACCGACAAATCCCTGAATATGAACCTGGCATTGTCGGATGTGAACCTCGATATTAGCGGTGAAATGTACGGGCAGGGAACAAGCCTGGAAACCGGTGGAAATGTAGGTGATTTGTCGTTGCAGTACGGCGGAATTCAATACATCTCAAAAACAACGCTGAATGTAAAAACTTTGCTGGATGTGAATTTTGAGACGATGACTTTTACCATTGCCGAAAATGAGCTGATGGTAAACCGCCTGCCGCTGGAATTGGGAGGTTCGTTAAAAATGCCTTCCGACACTCTATTTTTTGATATGCAACTCAATGCCAAATCTTCGGGCTTTGAAAATTTCCTGGCTTTGGTGCCGCCGGTGTATGAGTCGTACATGAAAGACATTCATGCGCAGGGGAATGCCGATATTAAAGGCACACTCACCGGCTTTTATTACGGGGAGGATTATCCGGAGTTTAGTCTGAAAATGAACATCCAGAACGGAAATCTGCGCTACGCCGATATGCCTGAAGAAATCAAAAACATCAGGGCTGCGGTGGATATTTCCAAGCCGCAGGGTGACCTGGATCTGACCAAAATAAATGTAAACGAAGCACATGCCGAGATTCGGCAGAATCCGGTGGATTTCACACTGGCTGTAAGCACACCGATGAGCGACCCGTATTTTGACGGTGCTTTGAAAGGGAAAGTGGATCTTTCGCATTTAAAAAACGCGCTGCCAATGGACAGTGTAAACATGTCGGGGGTGATTGATGCCAACCTGATGGCACGTGGCAGTTATTCGGATGTGGAAGCAGAGAGATACGACAAGATCCGCTCGGATGGTACGGTTTTGCTTCAGAATTTTGTGTATGAAACGCCCGAATTGACACAGCCGGTACTGGTTCCCAAAGGAAACCTGAGTTTTTCTCCGGATAAGATATTATTGAGTGAATTTCTGATGCAGTTGGGTGAAAGCGATTTCCGTTTGTCGGGAACAGTAAGCAATTACCTGAATTATTTTCTGAAGGAAGGTGTGTTGAATGCCAATTTGCAGTTGAATTCAAAACGGGTAAATCTGAATGAGTTGCTGCGTTTACAGGTTGAAGATGCGGCGGTTGCCGAAACAAAACCGGCTGCTCAAAATACGACGGAAGAGGAAGCGAATGTGCTCGCATTTAGTGTTCCGGAGCGGGTGGATGTAACTTTCCGGTCGGATATTGACAATGCGGTATTTAACCGGATTCCTATCCGGAACATCAACGGTGTCATAAAAGCTGCCGACCAGAAACTAACGCTGCAGAACTTGACCATGGACATGCTGGAAGGACGAATGAATCTGAATGGTTCGTATAAAAACACCCCGGAAAATAAGCCACTGTTCGATTTTGGTTTTGACATCAACAGCTTTGATATTCCTACCATGTTCCGAACATTGGCGGGCTTTAAAAACATGATTCCCGGAGCCGGAAACAGCACTGGGAAACTGAATTCGAAATTTGCCTTAAAAGGACAGCTGGGTGAAAAACTGAGTCTGATCCCTGCTTCTGCCAATGGTGCCGGAACTTTTAGTACACAGAACCTGGAAATAGTAAATTCGCCTGTGTTTAATCAGTTAAGCGGAATCATTAAAAAGGAGAAATTAAAAGATATTCGGGTGGCTGACTTTGTGGCCAATCTGAACGTGGAGAACGGAAACCTGCTGTTAAAACCATTCAAAACCAAAGTGATTGGACAGGAGACTACAGTTGCCGGTACTTTGAACGTGGAGAACCTGATTGATCTGAGGTTGGATTTCAATGTAGAGCGTGAGGCTTTTGGCCCGGACATTCAGAAAATACTGGCAGTGATTCCCGGAAATGAGAAGATCAAAATGCTTCCGGCAGGAGTGGTGATCAACGGTCCGGTGGGGAATCCAAAGGTAAGTCCCGATCTTTCGAAAACGACCAAAGCAGTGGCCGATGCCACCAAAGACGATATGAAGAACTCGCTGGATAAATTGGGGAAGGGCATTCTTAAGTTATTTGAAAAATAATTGAAGCTTCGTTCTTCAAACCGATTAATATATTTCTGAAACCGCCGAGAATATAGAAAAATGTGTAATTTCGGGTTTTATTAGAACTACAGCAGTCTTCAGATTCATTACCTATGCAAAGAAAAGTAGTCGTTATAACCGGGGCTTCTTCCGGAATTGGAAAAGCGCTGGCTGAGAAATTTGCCGAAAAAGGGTTTAATCTTGTTTTGGCTGCCCGGCGAGTTGACCGTCTTGAAGCACTTAAAGAAAAACTCAGCAAAGTAGATGTTTTATCCGTAAAAACGGATGTTACTTCACCGGAAGACTGCAAAAATCTGATTGATCAGGCGGTAAGTAAGTTTGGGAAAATCGATGTCCTTATTAACAATGCAGGCATTTCAATGCGGGCTATTTTTGAAGATGTGGAACTGGACGTTTTGCATCGGCTGATGAATGTCAACTACTGGGGAACGGTTTACTGCACCAAATATGCCCTGCCACACATATTAAAACAGAAAGGCTCCATCGTTGGAGTTATCTCCACCGGAGGATACATTGGCTTACCGGGGCGTACCGGTTATTCGGCGTCCAAGTTTGCGGTACGTGGATTTTTGGATACCGTCAGAATTGAATACCTGCGTTCGGGCTTGCATGTTTTGGTGGCGGCACCTGGTTTTACTGCTTCCGAAATCAGAAAAACAGCGCTGGTGAGTGACGGTCGCGAGCAGGGAGAAACGCCCCGAAACGAGAACCGAATGATGTCGGCCGAAAGATGTGCCAGCATTATGTACCGTGCCATTAAAAACCGGCGCCGGAAAATGATCATTTCGCTGTGGGATGGAAAGGTGATCGTACTGATGGCCAAACTGTGGGCATGGCTGGTTGACCAGATCATTTACCAGGTATTTAAAAGCGAACCTGATTCTCCGCTGAAGTAATTTCTGAAGTAAAAGAGGTTTCTATTGCATCATGGTTTTGACCATGTAAACAACCACAAAAAGAATGATGGCGATACCGGCAATGCGGTTGAACCATAAAAGAATTTTTAGGCTGAAACGACTTCGGAACAAATCAATGATCCAGGTAAGCCCAAACCACCACAAAAGGCATCCCATGGTGACTCCCAGCAGGACAAAAAATGCCTCGCCCAGATTTTTATGCGATAATACGATTCCAAAACCTGAAAACATAGCCACGTGCAACAGCATGATGTGAGGATTGGAGATCCCGACTACAAAAGTGCCGGCCATGTGTTTTAGAGGATTTCCCTTCTTTTTCAGCTTTTCTACGGATTGCCTTTCGGGGTGCGAAAAAAATATAAAGATTCCCAGCAGGACCAGGATAACAGCACCTGCCAGCTTCACCCAAAGTTCGTGCTGCTGAATGATCCCAATGATAAGCGCCATGCCAAAACCGGCAAAAGCAGCGTAGACAGTGTCGGAGAGGGCAGCCCCCAGCCCGGAATAGAAGCCGGTGGTACGGCCGTGGTTCAGGGTGCGCTGAATTACCAGAATCCCGATAGGGCCAAGCGGTGCCGACGCCAGCACTCCGATAATTATTCCTTCCAGCCAAAATTTTAACAACATCGGGCAAAGATACATCAATGTTTTAAACAAAAAGTCATGCTCTGCTTAACAAATGCAAAGCTTAAACAAGAAATATCTCGCAATATTGTCAGTTCTGAAAGGCTGGTTTTCAGCCAAAACAACCGATTGCAATTTTTGGAGTGTTTTTTGACTGCTTCCCCTTATTGCCTTAAATTTGACAGACAATGACCAATAGAGAACTGAAAGTAAGATACGATGCGATTTGTGACGACCTGGCGAGGCGCCGGCTGAAGCCTGCCTTTGACCGTCTGGAAAAACTGATCAATGACAGTGGTCAGTTGCTTTTTCTGGATGAATGGCGAAACCTGGATCAGACTTATCATTTTATGTTAAAATATACGGTAGAGGGAATACAGGATCCGGAACGACAGACGGTTTACCGAAAACTGATCGTTTCGGTGTATGAACTGGCCGACAAAGTATACGATGCTGCGCGCTTTCGTTTTTCTTCGGCGCTTGAGTACGAAAAGAAAAGAAGCTTTGTTGGCAGCATCGATTTTAACCATCTTTTGAATGAACTGGAGTCGTATGCTCTGCACGACGAGCTGCGTTCGCTGGTTGACGATGTGGATTTAAAAACTGAAAGCAGTACTCCCGATCCATCCGATTTACAGGATAAGATTGTTAGGCTGTTTTATCATCTTTGGTTTCAGAACGAGCTAAAAAAGGAAGAAACAGAGTTTGTAAAAGACTTTCTGAAAAGTGAACTTATTGATGTGCCGTACAAAGCATTTATTGTAAGCGGGATTTTTCTGAGTTTGCTGCGGTATTTCGATAAAAACAAGTTCGATCTTCTGTTTGAGGGCTACGGAAATGAAAACCCGGAAGTAAATCAACGGGCACTGGTAGCCTTGGTGCTGGCTTTTTACCGTTACGACCGCCGTCTGGCAAACTACCCGGGAATAACGGCTCACCTGCGTTTTCTGGATGAAAATCCGGCGTTCAAAACAAACCTGGAAACCGTTATTGTTCAGCTGATCAGAAGCAAGGAGACCGAGAAGATTCAAAAGAAGATCACCGACGAGATTATTCCGGAGATGATCCGCATTAGTCCGAACCTGAAGGACAAAATCAATCTCGACAGCCTGATGGATGACAGCCTTGGAGAGGATAAAAATCCGGAATGGGAGAAAATATTTGAAGACTCGCCGGGACTGATGAACAAGATGGAGGAGTTCTCGGAAATGCAGATGGAAGGTGCCGACGTGTTTATGAGTTCGTTTGCCATGCTGAAAATGTTCCCGTTTTTTAGCGAGTTGTCGAACTGGTTTATGCCTTTCTTTGCCTCGAATCCTGAAATTGACATGGGGCTAAAGCTGCACGACGATTTTACGGATCGTTTTATCCGGGTGATTGATTCGGCACCTATTCTCTGTAATTCCGATAAATATTCATTTTGTTTTAGCCTGCGCAATCTGCCTGCTGAAAACCGCGAGTTTATGGCCGAAGCTATGAAAGCGGAGATGGACCAGTTTCGTGAATTGCAAAACGAGGAAGAACTGACGGATCCGGGGAAAAAAGCCGGTTTTATTTCCAACCAGTTTATACAGGATTTGTATCGGTTTTTCAAATTACATCCCCGCAAGAGTGATTTTGAAGATCTGTTTGACTGGCGATTTGATTTTCACAATAAGCCCGCGCTGGGAGCCATCCTGAAAGAGGATGAAAAAATACTTCGCAACGTGGCTGAATTCTACTTTCAGAAAAATTATTTTGAAGAAGCCGCCGAGGTGTTTACTTACCTGCTGGAAATCGAGAAAAACGGTGAAATGTACCAGAAGCTCGGCTTTTGCTACCAGAAAATGAATGATTTCCGGAAAGCGTTGGAAACCTATCAAAAGGCCGAATTATACGAGTTGAATAAAAAGTGGAACCTCAATAAAATAGCTTTGTGTTACCGCAACCTGAAGCAACCCGATAAAGCGCTGGAATATTACCGTGAAGCCGAAATGCTGGACGAGGAAAACCTTTCGATTCAGCTAAATATCGGGCATTGCTTACTGGAACTTGGCGAGTATGAAGAGGCGCTGAAATGCTACTTCAAAGTGGAATACCTGGAGCCGGGGAATAAAAAGGTGTGGCGTCCGATCGGGTGGTGTTCGTTTGTGGTGGGAAAAAAAGAACAGGCCGAAAAATACTTTCACATGCTGGTGGACGATGAGCCCAACAAACACGACCTCATGAACATGGGACATGTGCAGTGGAGCCTTGGAAACCGGAAAGAAGCGCTGGATTTCTATAAACGATCGATCGACCGAAGCGACTTTACCGAGCAGGAATTTTTTGAAGTGTTTGAGGAAGACTTGCATCATTTGCTGGCTCAGGGTGTTAACCGGGAGGATGTGCCCATTATGCTCGACCAGTTGCGCTACTTTGTGGAAGAATAAAAAATCCTTATTCGAGGGAATGATCAGTGAGAATAAAAGTTGATCTATAGTAGAGGACTTACCCTTTCTCCTGGGGCTGTCCCAAAAGCTCTTTTGTGTTAGACTGAACTTACGATTTGTAAGTAACCACTAGGGTTTTCACCCCTAAATCCCCTATAGGGGACTTTAAGCCTCCCCCTTTAGGGGAGGTTTGGAGGGGTAAAATGTCTTGTCCTAAAATAGGTTTACACAAAAAGTAAATTTATGTCAGGATTTATAGTTTATGATGAAAGCTTCAAGCGACGGGTAGTTGCTGAAGTTTTAACCGGGCAAATAAGCAAA
>NZ_JADWYJ010000004.1 GCF_021354595.1 Maribellus sp. CM-23
CTACAGCGGCGGGGCACCACCTCTTCCCATTCCGAACAGAGAAGTTAAGCCCGCCAGCGCCGATGGTACTGCGTAACAGTGGGAGAGTAGGTCGCTGCCAACTTTATTAAAACCTGGTTCCTAAAGGAGCCGGGTTTTTTTATGCAATAAACTTTGTTTAGGAATAACTCCTTACGTACAGCTTGTAATTATCATGTCTGGTTCGGTTAATAAATGCAAAAAGTGCCTGTTCAATGGCACTCGCTTCAATGCTTTTCTTAGTTTTGTGCTGTTAACGTTAAGTTATATGCAAAAGATACTTATAGCTTTTTTTATTATATGTGTTTTCCTGTTAACGTCCGTAAGTACGTTTGCTCAGTCTGATTTGGATTTTCGCTCTGGCAGTGGAGCGCCGCAGGAAAGTAAGACCAAGACTGATTCGATCAAACCCGAAATCGGACTCTGGTATTTAAAGGGATACGGAGCGTTTATCGACTCTACCAAATTGGATACGCTGCAAGATTATGTACACATATTTCACCCGGTTTATAAAAACAATGTAATTACGGCTTCTTATGTGGGGAACTATGGTACACCCGCATTGGATAACAATTTCTTTAATCGTAACTACAAAACGAACTTCTTTTTTGCACAAACCAGGGATGCTTATATTTTGTCGCCGTCAAAGCTGCAATACATCAATACCCACACACCTTATACGCGGCTTGATTATACGCAGAGCGAGAATAAGTCGAAGAATAACGAGACAAGGTTTAATGTGATTCATTCCCAAAACGTAAAGCCGTGGTGGAATTTCACATTTAGGGTCGATCTCGCAAAATCAGACGGACAGTACATTTCGCAGGAAGCTAAAAACAACTCAGTAGCATTGTATTCGAGTTATACCAAAGATAATTTATTTGTGCATGCGGGTTTTATTACCAACTCGATGGATAATAACGAAAACGGTGGGTTGACCTCCGACTCGTTGCTCCTAGATGAACAAGATGCAGAGTACTGGAACGTTAACCTAAACTCTACCCAATCGCATTTTGCCAGTAGCTATTTCTTTGCCAACGGCGAATATCGTTTAGGAAAGTTTATCGAAACCGAAGAAGATGGGGAAGAAGTATTTCGTCCGATATTGGGGGCGATGTACAATTTTGAGTTGAACTTTAACCGGCAGGAGTTTGTCGAGGACGAGAAGCTTAGCAATACATTCTTCCCGGTTTCTTATTATCCCGACACTTATACAAAAGATTCGATTCGCTACAACCGGTTGACGAATATATTTCAACTGAAACAGTACGAAAATGCCAACAAAAAATACAGCTTTGGCAAGCGCGCCTTTTTGGGAGTTGAAATCAACAGAGGTTCAATGCCGGGGGTATATGATTTTGTAGAGCGTAATTCACAATGGGAGTATCCGTCTCACCTTTTGGGAACGCCGGTTCCGGATAGCATGGTTTATCGAAACGACATTAAATATTCAAACACTTTTGTGGGTGGTGGAATCTTTAGGGAAACCGGTAAATTCTGGAAGTGGAATGCGGAAGGGAGGATCTACTTAACCGGAAGAAACGCCGGACAGACCGAATTGAGGGGGATTATTTATAAGCCGATGAATTTTATGGGAGATTCACTGGCTTCGATAAGTTTTTCCGGGGCCATCGAGAATTTGGAGCCCGATTACTTTCAGGAAAAGTTTTATTCGAACCATTACCGTTGGGACCAGAATCTGAAAACGGAGCAACGCTTAACCGCCGGTGGAACCTTTAAAATGCCCGGGAGAAAGCTGGAACTCGGAGCAAAATACGCTGTAATTAACAACTACATATACAACGATACGCTGGGGATTCCGAACCAGACTAGTAACGAAATCCTGGTTCTGTCGGCTTACATCGATAAAGACTTCAATTACCGGAATCTGCATTTTCGTACACGGGTGTTGTGGCAAAAGGCTTCGGAAGAAAAATACATTCATTTGCCCGAATGGTCGGCTTTTGTGTCGGCGTATTACCAGTTTACCATTTCAAAGGTGCTGTTAACGCAAATTGGATCTGATGTTCGTTATAACACCAAATATTACGCAGATGCTTATGCTCCGTCAACCGGAATGTTTTATCTGCAAAATGAAAAAGAATACGGCAATTACCCTTACATCGATGTGTATGCAAGCCTTCGCCTAAAACGAACCCGTGTGTTCTTTAAATTTGTGAACATCGGAACAAGATTCCTGAATGGAGAATACATGACTGTGCCGCATTATCCAATGAATCAGTCAACATTCAGACTCGGGGTTTCGTGGGCGTTCTACGATTAAATGTGTTTTTCTTCTGCAATGTTCTGAAGTACATCGTAGAATTCCGAAAGAATCATGGCTGTGGCTCCCCAGATAATCTCATCTTTATAAATGATGCAGGGAACATCCAGCTTCCCGGTTAACGTTTCCAGTTGAAGTTGCTGATAAGGAGGCCGGAAAAGTTCGATGGGGAAGTGAATGATCTTTTCCACTTCTTCGTTGCAGAGCCGACAGGTGGGCGTTTCGTGCAACCAACCTACAATGGGCTTTATCTGAAAACGACTTACTTCCACATAAAACTCCGATAGTTCTCCCAGTATCTCAATGGCTCCCTTTTTTATCCCGATTTCTTCCCATGTTTCACGCAAAGCTGTATCAACAGCAGTTTCGCCCGGTTCAATTCTTCCGCCCGGAAGAGCCATCTGGCCGGCATGGTGTTTCATGTGTTGCGGGCGTTTTATCAGCAGCACATTTAAACGGTTTTCTTCCTCAAAAAGCAGGAGCAAAACACTGCTGTCCTTTATTCTGCTTTTGTCTTCCGGAGCTGCCTTCAGCGTGCGGTTGGGAGGCAGCAATTTGTAATGCGATCCCAGGCCCGGAAGTTTCTTGTGCAGTGCATCTTTTATATTGTCTTTTAGGAAGTTCATAGAGCAAAAATAATCAAATCAGCTTCATTTGGGCAATTATAAAGTACGCTTCTTACTTTTGGCTACTGATCAAATATCCTTCGGTAAATTTTGCTTTCAATTTAGTGGTTAAACCACTGCAAATTTGCCTGCCTCTCGTCTGGTTTTAGGGTAACCTGATAGTTTTTATAAGTTAGAATGCCGGACAATGAATGAAGAGACACATTTTTTCCCAACTGTTTTTGTACAATCTACAATCGTTAGTCAATATTCATCATTCATCTTGCACAGAAACCTGACTTGCCCGCATTAATCAAAACGAATGGTTTTGTCGGGCGAAATACGGCTGATCAGCCAGCTCGGAATAATCAGAATTAGCGAGGTGATGGTGATGGTTCCCAGGTTCAGCAACACCAAATGCAGTACCGAGAAATTCATGGGAACATAATCAACATAATAAGCGGCAGGATCGAGTTTGATGATGTGAAAAATGCCCTGAAGCAGCACAATCGAAATTCCGATGACATTTCCCCACAACATGCCCCGGCTTGTCAGAAATACTGACAGATAAATAAACACCTTCCGGATACTCCAGTTGGCACTTCCCATGGCTTTTAATACCCCAATCATTGAGGCCCGTTCGAGGATCAGCACCAGCAAGCCGGAAACCATATTAAACGAGGCAACAATTACCATTAATAAAAGGATGATCCAGACATTCATATCAAGAACCGAGAGCCAGTCGAAGATTTGCGGATACAGTCGTGTGATACTCTCGGTGCGCATTATATCCGCGTCGGCATCCCGAAACTGGATGACGCTGTTACGGATTTCCTGCTCAATATTATCAATCTGGTTGAAATTATTGATGCCCACCTCAAAACCACTGATCTGGTCGCTTCGCCAGTCGTTAAGCCGTTGCACCTGTTTCAGATCACCGAGAATGAATACTTTGTCGAATTCCTCAAAACCACTGCGGTAAACACCGCAAACGGTGAATTGCAGCAAGCGCGGGATAGCATCTTTTTCGTTGATAAAATAAACAACCACCCGATCGTTCATTTTTATATTCAGGAGTTTGGAAAGGTGTTCCGAAAGGATGATCTCGTTTACCCGGCTGCTGTCGTTAAGATTGGGAACATGCCCGGCCACCAGGTTTTTGGCAAAAAAATCCCAGTTGTAATCTTTGGTTACCCCTTTGAAAATAATTCCCTGGTGATACTCGTCGGTTTTGATCATCCCGGGTTTTGTGGCAAAAGGCTGAACATATTTTACTCCTGCAAGGGAACGAACGGTTTCAAGAAATGGCTGATCGGCTGATACCGGACGCGTTTCGTACGAATTATTCGAGTCGTAATTAATGATTTGTATGTTGGAGCCAAAGCCGATTACCCGGTCGCGGATCTCTTTTTTGAAGCCGGTCACCACGGCTACAGAAACAATCATTACAGCCAGACCAAGGGCAATCCCTATTAAGGCAATGCGAATAATACGCTGCGAAAGCAACTTACGTGTAGCCTTATCCGAAAAAAGGCGTTTTGCTATAAAAAGCTCGGTATTCATGGGGCTGAATTTACATTTTTATCAGCACAAAATCCTTGTTTATATCTGTACTTTCTGAATTTCCATCACATCCTTCCTACGGTTTATAAAGGGCAAAACCAGCAGCGAGATAATGCCGATAAAAATGATCATAACCGTCATGGATGTATGCGCAACAAAGGCGAAAATAATACCGTTTTCGTTGGCAACTCCATACAACGACAGCGCTTCTTTGGCCATAAAATGCCAGGCTCCGATACCTCCCTGCACGGGTGCAACCATTCCGAAACTGGCCAGTACAAAGGTGGTCAGCCCGGCAATCGGAGTTAGGTTCGACGTAAAATCAAATGCAAAAAAGATCACATAAAGCATCAGGTAATACATAAACCAGATAAAGGCCGAATGAAAAAAGAACCAGCCCTTTTGCTTGATGTTACGTATGGAAATAAAGCCTTCCTTAAAGTTTTGGATCACTTCCATCATTTTCCGGAAGATAGCTGTATGCTTAAATGCTTTTCGGAACACAATAAACAAAATAACGGCAACTACCAACGCAATAAGCAAAACAGGTGAAGTGATCACCGCCATCAACTTATCTTTAATCTCCGGGTTTGCCTCAATAAAATGAAGCATTTTCCCAAATTGCGAGAAAATGACGACACCCAGTAAAATCAACAGTGAAATCATGTCGACCAATCGCTCGGCCACCACTGTTCCTATTAGTTTTGTAAAAGAAATCTTTTCATAGCGAGCCAGAACCCCGCAACGCGACACTTCTCCCATGCGCGGAAAAGCCATGTTCATCAGGTAGCCGACCATAACTGCCAGAAAGGTATTGATAAACCTGGGTTTATGCCCAACCGGCTCTATCATAAGCCCCCAGCGCAGGGTGCGGCTGATGTGGCTAAGCAGTCCCATAAAAAGCGACAGCCAAACCCAGCCGTATTTAACATCGTTTTTTAAGACCGATTTAATGTGTTCAATATCCTGATCTTTGTAGATGAGCCAGAAAATAAAAGCTCCCGCTGCGAAGAAGGCCAGAAACTGGAGAATCTTTACAATCGTTTTTTTCAAAATACAGATTTTTTAAGCTTTCTATTGCTAACAACCCATACTCCTTAAATTTTTACTACTTTTGGGCTGCAAATTTACCGTCTGGTAATAGCTGTTCGTAGCGAACAAAAATAAAAATTTGTTTTATTAATCGACGAAAAAAAGAACAAGAAGTATCGAATAGAAATGGACGACACGGAAAGTAATGAGTTTTGTCAAACCCAAAAAAGGTCTGGGTCAGCACTTTTTGACGGATCAGAATATTGCCCGTAAAATTGTTGACAGCCTGGGGAGCGATGTTCCGGATATCTTGGAAATCGGCCCCGGAATGGGAGTACTGACTCAATATCTCTTGCAGCGTCCCGAACTAAATGTTCATGTTATCGAGATCGACCGGGAATCGGTCGCCTATCTTCAGCAGCATTTTCCTACACTCCAACATATTTGGTCCGAAGATTTTCTGAAAGCGGATGTAGCCGGCAGGTTCGATGGGAAATTTAACGTGATCGGAAACTTTCCTTATAATATTTCCTCGCAGATATTTTTTCGTGTTCTGGCCTGGCGGAACCGGATCCCGGAAACGGTTGGGATGGTGCAAAAAGAGGTGGCAGAACGAATTGCAGCTTCGAACGGCTCCAAAGTTTATGGCATTTTAAGTGTTTTGCTACAAGCATTTTTTGATATCGAGTACCTGTTTACGGTTTCTGAAAACGTATTTAACCCGCCGCCAAAAGTAAAATCAGCAGTTATTCGTTTACGGCGAAACCAGGTAGAAACACTTCCCTGTGACGAGAATTTATTCGTCCAGGTAGTGAAGGCAGCTTTTAACCAGCGGCGAAAAATGTTGCGGAATTCGTTAAGGGATTTTTGCGAAGCACTGCCCGCCGAATTTGCCGAAAAACGCCCCGAACAGCTTAGTGTGAGTGATTTTATCCGGCTGACCGGAATGATTGAGAACCTTAAAAACAATAAGGCATGAGCTTCGAAAATACAAGAGAATTTGTAGATCGGCTAAAGACTCTTATTGAAGAGGACAACCAACAAGGCGTAGCTGAATTACTGGAAGATCTTCACCCGGCTGACATTGCCGAGATGATGGAAGACCTGACGATGGAAGAGGCGAAGTTTATTTACCGTTTGCTGGACGGTGAAACCGCTTCTGACGTGTTGGTGGAGATGGACGAAGCTGACCGAAGACGACTTCTTCGCGAACTGCCTTCTGAGATTATTGTTAGCAAGTTTATTGAGTTCATGGATTCGGATGATGCCGCTGACGTGGTAGCCGACCTGGACGAAGATCAACAGCGCGAGGTTCTTAACGAAATCGGGGACATTGAGCAAGCCGGCGATATTGTCGATCTGCTGGAATACGACGAAGATTCGGCCGGTGGTATTATGGCAAAAGAGCTTGTGAAGGTGAACGAGAACTGGAACGTTGCCACTTGCCTGAAAGAGATCAGCAAACAAGCCGAAGAGGTTGACGAGATATTTTACATTTATGTGACCGACGACGATGATAAACTAAAAGGTGTATTGTCGTTGAAAAAACTCATTCTGAGCAACACCAACACTAAAATTGCCAATTTATACAATCCCGAAATCAAAAAAGTGATTACGGATACACGCCAGGAAGAGGTGGCTGAAATCATGGACAAGTACGACTTGGTTGCGATTCCCGTGGTAGACGATATTGGCCGTTTGAAAGGAAGAATTACCTGGGACGACGTGATCGACATTGTTCGTGAAGAAGCCGAACGCGACTATCAGATGGTGTCGGGTATTACCGGCGACGTGGAGTCGAGCGACAAGGTTTGGCCGCTGATCCGCGCACGTTTCCCCTGGCTGATGGTGGGTTTGTTGGGGGGAATTGTGAGTGCTACCATTTTGAAAACACACGGAGATTCGCTTTCGAAAGTGACCCAGCTTGCCTTTTTTATTCCCTTAATTGCTGCGATGGCGGGGAATGTGGGAGTTCAGTCATCGTCGATTATTGTAAAAACTATCGCCAGCGGGGTGAAAGACATGGAAACGCCCACGCGTAAATTGCTGAAAGATATTTCGGTAGCTTTTCTTACCGCTACGGCTTTTTCATTGCTTATTTTTATTTATAATTTCTTTACCGCAGGAGACTTGCGCTTAACGTACGCTGTTTCCATTTCCCTTTTTATTGTGATTTTGTTTGCTTCGTTGTTTGGAACGATTATTCCTTTGGTTTTGCACAAGTTCAAGATAGATCCGGCTTTGGCAACAGGACCGTTTATCACCACCATGAACGACATTTTGGGAATGTTTATTTACTTGGGGGTGGCAAGCCTGTTTTTTAATCTTGGTTAAAGCGAATTTATGGCGATTACCGGGTCGAGCCGGGCAGCCGAACGAGCCGGCATAAATCCGGCGAGAAATCCGATAACACTTGAGATTACAAGTCCTTTGATGATGTTCACTACCGTGAGTGTTATTTCAAATTCGGTGGAATAGGTAATGATCAGGGTGCCGATGTAGATCAGCAGCAATCCCACAAGCCCTCCGATTACGGATAAAACAATGGCTTCAAATATAAATTCAAGCAAAATGAAATAGCGTTTGGCTCCCAGCGATTTCTGAATACCGATAATTTTGGTACGCTCTTTTACCGAAACAAACATAATATTGGCAATTCCAAAACCTCCCACCAGGATGGAGAAGCCTCCAATGATGGCGCCTGCCATATTAAATACTTTAAAAAACTGATCGAAGCGTGACGAGATCAGGCTTACTTCATTCAGTGCAAAGTCGTTGTCTTCCACTGGTTTTAAACGGCGAAGTGTGCGCATAATGCCTTCAATTTCAGCTTTAAAACGTTCGCTGTCTACATTGGGGCGGGCTTTGATGCAAATGGTTTGCCCGATGTCGCGGTTGCGAATGTCCACCATGTTCATGGATTTCATCACCGATATGTGAATGTTTTTGTCCATGGTGTTTCCAAAGGCATCCTGTCCCTTTCTGCGGTAAACGCCAATAACCCGGAATTTGTGCCCCTGGATTTTCATTACCCGGTCCAGCGCATTCATTCCCGAAAACAACTCTTTTTCAATGTCGGCGCCAATAACGGCAACCGGTGTACCGTTTCGCATTTCCGATTCAGTGAAATAGCGGCCTTTTTCCACATCCAGGTTCCACACATCGTACATAGCATGCGTAGTGGCCATAACGGTAACGTTGTCCATGTTGTCGCTTCCGGCCTGAACGGTACGCGAAAAACCAAACAAAAATGCTGCATTTTCAACCGTATTGGCGCGACGTACAATTTCTTCGGCTTCTTCCAGTTCGGGAGAAGGGCGGTTCATGTATCGCCACCAGGGATACTCGGTTTCTCCTTCGGGAGGTGTCCATGGCCACTTGGCAACATAAATCATGTTACTCCCCAGGCCTGAAAGCGATTCGCGGATGCCCCGTTCCAGCGAGTCGATCACTGTGAAAACCGAAATAATCGCAAAAATACCGATGGTGATGCCCAGTAATGACAAAAGAGTGCGAAGCTTGTTGGCCCGTAACGAATTGAAGGCAAACGATAAACTCTCAAATGTGAGGCGAATCAGCAGCATCGATTTAATTTATTTCTGTAAAAATAGCACTAGTTTTTTTATAAAAACGTTTACACCTAAAATCCTTTGGCATGTTTTATTAGTGTCGAAATAAATAAATGATTACACTTTTCGTTCTAAATAAGAATTGCCGTATAATAATATTTTTAAAGTACTGTTATAATAGTAAATAAACGGTTTTTTTTATCTTTGCGAGCGAATCCGAAAAATCCAATAAATGGCTGATAATAAAAAAATTAAGACTGCGTTGGTTTCAGTCTTTCACAAAGAAAATTTAGATAAGATTATTTATAAACTAAACGACTTGGGTGTTAAGATTTTAAGTACCGGGGGGACAAAAAGTTTTATCGAGTCGTTAAATGTAGAGGTAACTTCGGTAGAAAGTTTAACAGGTTATCCGTCTATTTTGGGGGGGAGAGTAAAGACTTTACATCCGAAAGTATTTGGGGGGATTTTGTCGCGCCGTGATAATCAGGGCGATGTGAGCCAGCTGAACGAATACGAGATTCCGGAGATCGACCTTGTAATTGTAGACCTTTATCCTTTTGAAGATACAGTTGCTTCGGGAGCCGATGAACAGGACATTATTGAAAAAATAGATATAGGCGGGATTTCGTTGATCCGTGCCGCCGCCAAAAATTTCAAAGACGTGGTGATTGTTCCTTCGCAAAAGGAATACCAGCCGCTGTTGAATCTTTTGGAAGAGAAAAACGGAGAGTTTTCGCTGACGGATCGTAAGTGGTTTGCCAGCCGGGCTTTCGGGGTTTCTTCACATTACGATTCAGCGATCTTTGGATATTTCAACGAAGGAATTGGAGAAGCTACCGAGCGCGTTAGCTTGAACAACGGGCAGGTTTTGCGTTACGGCGAGAACCCACACCAGGCGGCTTCGTTCTATAAATTCAACAATGGCGGAAACTCGGCAACCTTGGCCGACGCCGAAGTTTTACAGGGGAAAGCGCTTTCGTACAACAATATGTTAGACGCCGATGCTGCCTGGAAATCAGCCAGCGATGCTTACCATGCGGTTACACATCTTGAAAATAAAGTGGCCGTTTCGGTGGTAAAACACCTGAACCCTTGTGGTTTGGCAGTGACCAATAACATTATGGAGTCGCTGGAACTGGCATGGGCCGGTGATCCGATCAGCGCTTTTGGTAGCATCATTTGTTTCACCGATACCGTAACGGGAGAAGTAGCTGAATGGTTTGGGAAAAAGTTTGTGGAGATTTTAATTGCTCCGGCTTATACCGACGAGGCGCTGGAAGTTTTGGGCAAGAAAAAGAACCTGCGTGTATTGGTGACACCCATTCGTGAAGCAGTTCCGGGGGAGAAACTGTACCGCTCAATCAGCGGAGGTATGTTGGTACAGGACGAAGACGAAGGTTTGGATCAGGAGTTCAACACCGTTACCGAAAAAGAATTTGAAGGATCAAAAATGAACCTGGCGAAATTTGGGACCATCGCCTGCAAACACCTGAAAAGTAATGCAATTGCAGTGGTAACTGAAAATGCTGACGGAGGATTCTGGTTAACCGGAGCAGGAATGGGACAACCCAACCGTTTGGATAGCTTGCGTTACCTGACCATGCCGCGCTTCGAGTTAAAAGGAGGGCTGGACATCTCCAGTTCAGTGCTTATTTCAGATGCATTTTTCCCGTTCCGCGACAGCATTGAAGCAGCCAACGAATACGGTGTGAAATACATTGTTGAGCCGGGAGGAAGCATCCGGGATGATGAAGTGATTGCAGCCTGCAACGAATTTGGCATTGCCATGGCATTTACAGGAAGAAGACATTTCAGACATTAATATTAATTATATCTTTATAACATCAAAACCACATAGATAAACAGCAAATTAATGGGTTTATTTTCATTTTTAACACAGGAAATTGCCATTGACCTTGGCACTGCAAATACCATTATCATACATAATGATAAAATTGTAGTGGACGAGCCCTCGATTGTTGCCATCGATCTGAAATCGGAAAAGATGGTTGCAATTGGTGAAAAGGCACGGCAAATGCAGGGGAAGACACACGCCAACCTGAAAACAATCCGGCCTTTACGCGATGGTGTAATTGCGGATTTTAACGCGGCGGAACAGATGATTCGGGGAATGATTAAAATGATTAACCCAAAACCGAGGATGTTCTCGCCGGCGCTAAAGATGGTGGTTTGTATTCCTTCCGGGAGTACAGAAGTGGAGATCCGTGCGGTACGTGACTCTTCGGAGCATGCCGGCGGACGCGAAGTGTATATGATTTATGAACCTTTGGCTGCTGCCATCGGGATTGGCTTGGATGTGGAAGCTCCCGAAGGAAACATGGTGGTGGATATCGGTGGCGGTACCACTGAGATTGCGGTTATTTCGCTCGGAGGTATTGTTACCAATAAATCGATACGCATTGCAGGAGATGACCTTACGGCCGATATTATGGAGTACATGCGTCATCAACATAATATTAAAATCGGGGAACGTACAGCGGAGGAAATCAAAATTCACGTAGGATCGGCACTTTCTCAGTTGCCTGAACCACCACAGGATTTTGTGGTACAGGGGCCGAACCAGATGACCGCTTTGCCGATCGAGGTGCCGGTGTCGTACCAGGAAATTGCGCACTGCCTGGAGAAATCGATTTCAAAGATTGAAACAGCAGTGTTGAGTGCCCTGGAGCAAACACCTCCCGAATTGTATGCCGACATTGTTACGAAAGGAATCTGGCTGGCAGGTGGTGGAGCGCTGTTAAAAGGTCTCGACAAACGTTTAACCGATAAAATAGGAATTCCGTTCCACATTGCAGAAGATCCGTTGCGTGCGGTGGTTCGTGGAACCGGTATTGCCTTGAAAAACGTAGATAAGTTCTCGTTCCTGATTCGATAAAGCCTTCTTGATACCGTAAATGCGAAGTTTATTCAGACTACTGGTTAAAAACTATCCGTTTCTTCTATTTCTTTTTTTAGAGGTTGTATCAGTTGTGTTTATCGTAAACTACAACAGTTTTCAGCGGTCAAGGTTTCTGAATACGTCCAATGCTGTTAGTGCATCGCTTTATAGTTCCTATAGTGCGGTGGTGCAGTATTTTGGGTTGAAGAAAGTGAACCGGCACCTGATGGAGGAGAACTCCTTTTTGCGGAATCAGCTGGATCGTTACGAAAATGTGTTACCAGACTCGATACCGGGACTCGTGCCCTCCGACAGTACTTTCCATTACATTTCGGCAAGGGTGATCAACAATTCGGTGAACCGGCAGCAAAATTATATTACGCTTAACCGGGGGCGAAAACACGGGGTGAAACCCGACCAGGGCATTATCACCACTACCGGGATTGTAGGGATCATAACTTCGGTTTCCGAATCATATTCGATGGGATTGTCGGTTTTGAACCCGCGGTGGAGTGTTTCTGCAAAGCTTAAAAAGAATGGTTACTACGGATCGTTGATTTGGGATGGGAAAGATCATAAGTTTGCCGATCTTAACGAAATCCCGTTTCATGTGGATGTAGCCGTTGGCGATACCATTGTAACCAGTGGTTATTCGTCGGTTTTTCCTGAGGGAATTATGGTGGGAACGGTGAAATCGTTCACTCAACCTCCCGGCGAGAATTATTACGTGATCAATGTGGCGCTTTCAACTGATTTTAAATCGGTGACCTGGGTGGAAGTAATCGATGGCCTCAAATCGGAGGAATTGGAAAAATTAAAACAGGCAACATTAAATGGAGAGGCTGGGATTTAGATATTTTGTAATGTTTATTGTGCTGCTGGCAGTTCAGGTATTGTTCCTGAACCAGATTCAGTTCAGTGGTTACATAAATCCCTACATTTATGTGCTTTTCATTATGCTGCTTCCGGTAAATATGCCAAAGTATGCACTTATGCTGCTGGCGTTTGCACTCGGAATCAGTGTCGATATTTTTTCCAACAGCCTCGGAGTTCATTCGGCGGCATCGGTTTTTGTAGCCTATTTGCGGCCGGTGATTATCCGGGTGATTACCAACCGCGAAGAAGATTTGAGCGAATATCCCGGATTGGCACAAACCGGTTTTCAGTGGTTCCTGGGTTATGCGGTCATTATGATCCTGTTGCATCACCTTGCTTTGTTCTACCTCGAAGTATTTACCTTCGCTAATTTCCTAAACACATTGTATCGTGCAATTTTAAGTTCTGTATTTTCGTTTTTTGTGATAGTTTTAAGTCAGTTTATCATTTTTAGAGAGTAGGGAACAAAAAGTGAACGATTATTCGAGAAGGAGTTATATAATCATTCTGGTTTTTATACTTGTAGCATTGGTATTCCTCATCAGGTTATTCAACTTACAGGTAATGGATTCCACGTATAAACAATACGCTACCAACAACGTATTGCGCGAAGTGGTGCAATATCCTGCACGCGGACTTATATACGACCGTAACGGCGAGTTGCTGGTGTACAATAAAACCGCTTACGATTTATTGGTCACTCCGCGCGAGGTAAAACCGTTTGATACCACGTTGTTTTGCCGTTTGCTGGATATTACCCGTGAAGATTTGGAGGCCGGGATTCAAAAAGCCCGGAAGTATTCGTCGTACAAACCTTCTATTCTGGTGAAGCAAATTTCGCCTGAGAATTATGCCATACTTCAGGAGCAACTGTATAAGTTTGAAGGATTCCATTCACAAACCAGGACCTTGCGCGAATATTCTGCGCCGGCTGCGGCTCACGCTTTAGGGTATGTGGGCGAGGTTACCCAAAACGACATCAACAAAGATGCATATTACAAACCCGGTGACTACATCGGGGTTAACGGAATTGAAAAAACATATGAAGAACAACTCCGGGGGACCAAAGGGGTGAAGAAGAACCTGGTGGATGTTCACAACCGGATTCAGGGCAGCTACCTGGAAGGGAGCGAAGATGTTCCGGCGCAAATAGGAAAAAACTTAACGACTACGCTCGACCTCGACCTTCAGTTGTATGCTGAAAAACTATTCAAAAATAAGAAGGGGGCAGTGGTTGCGATTGAGCCGTCAACCGGCGAGGTTCTGGCCATGGTAAGTGCTCCGGTTTACGATCCCGGTTTGCTGGTGGGAAGGGTGCGTGGTGCCAATTACAAGGCGCTTGAGTCCGATTCTTTAATGCCTTTGTTTAACCGGGCACTTCAGGCAAAATATCCACCGGGCTCTACGTTTAAAACCATAAATGCGTTGATCGGTCTGCAGGAGCGCGCCATTACGACTGAAACCCGTTTTTCCTGTGCAGGCAGAGGTTCCACCCCGATTCGTTGTACGCACGATCACATCAGCCCGGCGAACGTGGTGGAGGGGATTCGCGAATCGTGTAACCCTTTTATGTGGAACACTTTTCGAAGTATAATTGGCCGCGCAAAGACTGCTGCCGAAGGATTCAGAACATGGCGCCAGTACGTTCAGAACTTTGGGCTTGGAACCATATTAAGTGAAGATTTTGCCAATACGCTGAAAGGTGATTTACCCAGCGAGGAACTTTACAACAGGATCTACGGAAAGGGTCGCTGGAATGCACTTACGGTACGTTCGTTGTCAATCGGACAGGGCGAGCTGGGAGCTACTCCGCTGCAAATGGCCAATGTGGCCGCCATTGTTGCCAACCATGGTTTTTACTACGAGCCGCACATTGTAAAGGAAATAGAAGGCGACACGATTCGGAGTTCGTACAAGAAAAAGCACGAGGTGGGTATCGACGAAAAATATTTTGCCCCGATTATTGAAGGAATGCGGCAATCGATTAAAAATTATTATTACATCCCGGGATTGGAATATTGCGGCAAAACCGGAACGATACAAATTGGACGGGGACTGGAACACGGAGCCTTTGAGGCTTTTGCACCTAGGGAGGAACCTAAAATTGCGGTTTTTACCTATGTTGAAAACAGTAAGTGGGGGTCTCAGTATGCAGCGCCCATTGCAAGTCTTATGATCGAGAAATACCTGAATGATACCATAGCCAGTAACCGGCTTCATATTGAAGAACGAATGTTGAATTCCAATCTTTTGGATCCTAACAAAATTGTAATTACAGATGGTGCAGCGGAGTAAAATATGGGCAAATATCGACTGGGTGACCGTACTCTTGTACCTGGTGCTGGTTTTTATGGGCTGGTTCAATATTTACGCGGCTGTCTACGATTCTGATCATCAGAGCATATTTGATATTTCGCAACGGTATGGTAAACAGCTTTTATGGATTGGTGCAGGCGCTGCGCTGGCAATAATCATCATGTCGATAGAAACCAACTTTTATGTGTTTTTCTCTTATGTTATCTATGGTGTAATGGTTTTTTTGCTGCTGCTTGTGCTGTTAATTGCCAATGAAGTAAATGGTGCCCGGTCTTGGCTTGAGATAGGCGGATTTAAAATACAACCCTCCGAGTTTGCCAAGTTTGCAACGGCCCTGGCATTGGCGCGGTACATGAGTACCTTCGACTTTAAATTAAAGAACTTTAAGTCGCTGGCAATAATGGCCCTGATAATTTTTACACCTGCCGCACTTATCCTTTTACAAAACGATACCGGCTCGGCGCTGGTATATTTTTCGTTTGTGCTGGTCTTGTTCCGCGAAGGACTTTCGGGGCTGGTGTTGTTTCTCGGAACCTTGATTGCCACTTTGTTTATCCTGGCATTGATCCTGTCTAACTTCACGCTGATATTGGTATTGTTGGGTGCCGGAATTTTGATGTACCTGATCCTGAATCCCAAGTTTAACCAATTTCTTCGGGTTCTTATGTTTTTTGCAGGTGGTGTTTTGTTGACCTTTCTGCTAAATGCAATTATGGGGAGGAAGTACGAGAGTGCGGATGTAGTTATTTTCGGAACTGTTTTGGGAGCACTGGGAACTTTGGTGTATTCGCTTCAAAAGAAATTTAAAAGCTATGTAGTTATATCGCTCTTTTTTATTGGTTCTGTGGCGTTTACCAATTCGGTTGGCTATGCTTTTGATAATATTCTCGAACCACACCATCAGGTCAGGATAAAAGAACTTTTGGGGATCGAATCCAATCCGTATGGAGCTGGCTACCACGTAAACCAAAGTAAAATAGCCATTGGCTCGGGTGGAATGTGGGGGAAAGGTTATTTGAACGGTACACAAACCAAGTTCAACTTTGTGCCCGAACAAAGTACCGACTTCATTTTCTGCACGGTTGGTGAAGAATGGGGCTTTGCCGGGACCTTTATCGTGATTGCCCTGTTTGTATTTTTTCTAAGCCGGCTGGTTTGGCTGGCCGAACGACAACGATCCGTTTTTTCGCGGATTTATGGTTACTCCGTGGCGGTAATCCTGTTTTTTCACTTCATGGTGAACATTGGGATGACCGTCGGCATCATGCCCGTTATCGGGATTCCCTTACCTTTTTTTAGCTATGGAGGTTCTTCTCTGTGGTCATTTACCATTCTGCTTTTCATTTTTATCCGGCTGGATGCAAGTCGTTTAGAAAACTTCCGAGACAGTCGAAATGCCTGATTCATTGTGAGTTCTTGGTCGTCTGCCTGTTTTTTGTTATATTCGCTGGGCTTTTTAAAAATCGAAAGATTTTTAATCTTATTAGGGTAATATAGACAAACAGATATTATAGAGTAGTTCTTCTTTGATCCTGAGGGAAATGCAGAACCACTTTTTTTCTAACTTTTTTGTGGATACTTTTTGAGTGTTCCGGATTTGAACGCTTGCAGGTGTGGTATCCCATTAAACTAAAATTTAATGCGATGATATACAAACCTTATTCTCTTCATAACTTCAGACAAATACCGCAAATGTCGTTTTTGACAGATGAGCAAAAGCTGGAAATTGAGGTGGTGGGAACAGTGCTCCCGTTTAAAACAGATAACTATGTGGTGGATGAACTGATCGATTGGTCGAATTTTGAGAAAGATCCGTTTTTCCATCTTACTTTTCCGCAGCGGGAAATGCTTCATGAAAAAGATTTTAGCCGGATTGCATCTCTGCTAAGAACGAATGCATCAAAGGAGCTTGTCAAAGAAGAGGTAAACAAGATTCGGCTGAAATTGAATCCCAATCCGGCCGGACAGGAAAACAATGTTCCTGTTTTTAATGGAAAGCGTTTAAACGGAATTCAGCATAAATACAGGGAAACCATGCTTTTCTTCCCAACCCAGGGACAGACCTGTCATGCCTATTGCACGTTTTGTTTCCGGTGGCCTCAGTTTGCCTTAAACGAGTTCAAGTTTGCAATGAAAGAGGCCGATCAAATGGTAGAATACCTAAAAGCGAATCCTCATATAAGCGATGTTTTGTTTACTGGCGGCGATCCGGCAGTAATGAAAACACGGTTTTTTGAAAGTTACTTCAACGCTTTGCTGGAAGCCGATATTCCGCATCTGAAAAACATTCGGATCGGTACAAAATCGTTGGCGTACTGGCCTTACCGTTATACTACCGACCCCGATGCAGATGATTTATTGCGTTTATTTGAAAAGGTGAAAAAGCGTGGAATAAATGTGGCATTGATGGCACATCTTAATCACCCGGGCGAGTTGAAAACAAAGGCCGTTCAGGAGGCCGTGCAGCGTCTGTTGAATGCGGGTGTGCAGATACGTTCGCAATCGCCGGTAATGCGCAACATTAACGACCGGGCCGACATTTGGGCTGAAAACTGGAAAGAACAGGTGCGGCAGGGAATTGTACCCTACTACATGTTTGTGGCACGCGATACAGGTGCGCAGGATTATTTTGCCGTTTCGTTGAATCGGGCCTGGCAAATATTCAGAGGTGCCTATAATCAGGTGAGCGGAATTTGCCGGACGGTGAAAGGACCTAGCATGTCATGTAGCCCGGGCAAGGTGCAAATTGTGGGTGTTTCCGAGATTAAAGGACAGAAAGTGTTTGTGCTGAACTTCCTCCAAGGGCGCGACCCGTCGTGGGTTGGAAAGCCGTTCTTTGCGAAGTTTGATCCCAAGGCAGTTTGGTTTGATGATCTGGAGCCTGCATTGGGCGAATCGGGATTCTTTTTTGAAGAGGCTTATCTCGAAATGCTGGCTTAAGGATTTTGTTGCCCCGAAGCCAGGGGCAGTTCCAAAGTCACATCGAATTCTGTTGTTACATAGTGGATCAATTCCTGCATAAAAGCTTTGAAATTGAGGCCAAGTGTTTCGTAGTTTGCACGTAAAATGCTTTCGGCAACGGGAGCTTTCGAAGGTAGCGATGAATACTTGCCCATGATGTGCATCGACTGTATGATTCCATCTATGGTGGCGTACGACTCCAGTCTCCGGTTTTGAATAAGGAAGGGCAAAAAGCCTTGTACCCGTAGTGGGAGATGTTTGAAGTTCGACAACAGTACAGAATGCGAGCGTTTGGCAAACCAGCGGAGTGATGTATCGGAATAGCTGGTCCAGTTGACGGCCAGAAAATGGTCGTAAATAAAATCGACTACAATTCCGGCGTAATGCCCAAAATCTTCACGAAACAAAATTTTTGCTTCTTTGTGCAAAGGGTGAATATCGGTAAAATGATCGATGCGGCGATGCAAAACAATCCCTGCAGCAATTTCGTCCGGATAGCTTTTGTATTGCCTGCCTTTTACGTAGTCGCCGATAAAGTTGCCAACCAGCATTTTTTCTGATTCGCCCGATAAATACAGATGTGCCAGATAATTCATATGCAATAACTCTCAAACGAATACACTCCCGAAAAGTTTTGGATGATCGCCTTTACTTTGGGTGAATAAAGAAAGAAAAATAGTTTTTCGAGCCCGTTAAAAATCCTTTAAAATTATGTTGTGTCCGAACTTTGATGCCGATTTATTAATCGTTATTTTAGCGGCCGAATTACAAAAGCTATGGCAAAACGGATTGTGGCATTTGGAGAGATCGTTTGGGATTTGCTACCTCACGATCGGGTTTTGGGAGGAACTCCTCTGAACCTTGTTTTCCGTTGCAATTCGTTTGGGGAAGAGGGGCATCTGCTTTCAAGGGTAGGCGACGACGAACTGGGAGAGGCCGCATTGGATAAGCTTGTTGAGCTTAAAATATCGGATAAAAATGTGCAGGTTGATTCTGAATTTCCGACCGGAGTTGTCCGCGTAACCTTCGATAAAAAAGGGGAAAGCCGTTACGAAGTGAAAGAAGACGTAGCTTTTGACCACATTGAATTCACTGCCGAAGCATTGATTCTGGCCCGGCAGGCCGATTGTCTGTTTTTCGGGCTTCTGCCGCAGCGATACGGCCTTTCCAAAAATACCATTCGCGAACTGATTAAGGAAGCACCCGATTCGCTTCGTTTTTTCGACCTGAAATTGTTTGAACACTTCTTCAACGTGGAAGTGGTAGAGCGTTTGCTTAACTGTGCGCACATTGTCCGAATCAAAGAAAAGGAGATGGAGTTTCTGGCAGACAAGTTGAAAATGAACTACACCGGCCTGGATGATTTTGCCGAACAGTTGTCAATAAAATACAAGATCGATCTGGTAATCATTACCCGTGGCGACAGTGGTATTTCTGCTTTTCATACTAAGAAAGGGCAGTTTTACGATCCTGGTTATTTGGTTGAAATGGAAGATAATATCGGTTCAGGAATGGCTTTTTCTGCCGGTTTTCTACATTACTACCTCAACGGAAAGTCGATGGAGGAATCAATTCATTTTGGAAACGCAGCCGGAGCGCTGAATACCACCAAACGCGGAGCCACCGAATTTTTTGATAAAAATGAGGTGCTGGAGTTCATGAAAACCACTTCTCAGCAAGGCTGATTATTTACAAAGTTTTTCTTAACAAAACAATACTTTTAAACATCTGCTTTAAAGTAACTTAAATGCCTGTTCGGGTGTTTAATATTCAAAAAGAGCAATTCAGCAGAGCCTGATTTGCCGTAGATAAAAATCATACTGTTCAGTGCATATCTCGTCTGGAAGCAGAACTTTGATGGAATTCAGCAGGTGATGAAAGTTGAGGAAATCAGGCGTCGATGATCAATTCTATCATAAGAAAGGGTTAAAAGTGAGTAAACAATAAAAGTTGTAGAGATGAAAATGAAAACAAACGAAATTACGGCCATGTTGCTGGAGAACCTGTGGAACAGATATATTTCAAGGGTTTCTTATGCGAAAAAATATGTGGAACTGGTGCTGGAAAAAGGAGGGAGAGTTGTAAACGACCATATTGCATTAAGAACATTTAATACGCACACGGGCGAACAACCAGGGGGAATCAGGGCTATTAAGCACATTCTGAATTATTTGGGGTATGTACCGGTTGGAAAATACGAATTCAAAAAGAAGAAGCTGACTGCCATTCACTTTGAGCATCCAAACGAAACATTTCCCAAGATCTTTGTGAGCCAACTGGAAGTGGAGCAACTACCAACGTGGGCGCAGCAGGTCATTAACCAGACAGTGGTGGATACGCCTTATCTCATTTCTGACCGAAGCCTTGAGTTGTTGGCTGTACTGAAAGAAGAAGGGGAAATACCTAAGGTAGCCGCAGAGGCTTTGGTGCTCGATCTGGCGCAATATTTCAGGCGCCCCTGGAACGCGCCGGTAAAAGAAGATGTGTTAAAGATAAACGACGTTTCGCAATATGCTGCCTGGACGCTTTTGCACGGAAATTCGGTGAATCATTTTACGGCTTTTATCAATCACCAGGAAGTAAAAGAATGGCTCGATCTGGAAGCAACCTGCACGGCTTTGGAGGCCGCCGGAATTCCGATGAAAGACAGCATTGAAGGTGAAAAGGGGAGTAAGTTGAGGCAATCGGCAACACAGGCAGTAAAAGAAGATGTGGAAGTGATGGGAGAGGATGGCCCCGAGAAAATTACCTGGACCTACGCTTATTATGAACTGGCCGAGCGAAATTATGTGGAGGAGGATGGAGTGCGCAAACTCTTTTCCGGATTCCTGGGAGAACAGGCTTCTCATTTGTTCGATATGACAAGAACCCGGGATAACTGATTTTATTCTGCGATTTCTTAATAAACCGAAGGTACAAAGGTCATTTCTGAAATGGGGGGGCGGACATAGCCTTTGCTGTCTTTTCGTGGCGGTAGTTCTATTGTTTTGTATTCAAGTTCTTTGTACGGAACCATTGACAGTAAATGATGAATGCAGTTCAGCCGGGCGCGTTTTTTATCATCGGCATCCACCACATACCAGGGACTGATCTTGGTATCGGTGTAAGCAAACATATCGTCTTTTGCTTTTGAGTATTCCACAAAAAGCTGCATCGATTTTATGTCCATCGGGCTGATTTTCCATCGCTTGGTAGGGTCTTCGATGCGCGACCGGAAACGTTTTTCCTGTTCGTCTTCACTAACCGAGAACCAGTATTTTACGAGGATGATTCCGGAGCGGATCAGCATTCGTTCGAAATTGGGGCACGAGCGCAGAAACTCCCAGTATTCGTCAGTGGTGCAAAAACCCATTACTTTCTCCACCCCGGCGCGGTTGTACCAGCTTCGGTCAAAAAGAACCATCTCGCCGGCTGCCGGCAAATGGGGAACGTATCGTTGGAAGTACCATTGTGTTTTTTCGCGTTCGGTGGGAGTTCCCAGTGCTACTACCCTGCAAATTCTGGGGTTCAGGTACTGTGTAATACGCGCAATGGTTCCGCCTTTTCCGGCAGCATCGCGGCCCTCAAAAATAACGACTACTTTAAGGCCTTTGGCTTTGATCCATTCCTGTAGTTTTACCAGTTCAATTTGCAGCTTGTTTAGTTCTTTTTCGTAGAACCGGGTGTTGATTTTCTTCCTTTTAGGTTGCTCGTTTGATTCCATTTTGTAGCGTTTGCAAACATTTAAAGGTAAGAAAAATCGAGTAATTCCGTATTGGCAGGTTTTAGGGCGCGATAATATAAGCGCCAAATTTGCTGTCGTTGTCGACATCGGTGAGTGCAAAAAAGCCGGAAGCAATTTTATCGTTTTTTAGAACAAGCGGATGTTTTCTCTCCATCTCAGACTGAAACTCCAGGAAGCTTTTTCCGCCGCCATACCAGGTTTGGTACAGTGCCTTTTGTCCGGGCACCAGAAGCTTTTCTAAATGAAGCGAAAGCAATCCCATGTTTTGCCGTAAGTTAATTTCAAGGCAGGGATTAACGGCTAGTTGATTACCGGAAGTTTTAAAAATCAGGGTATCCACCCCTAAATTTCCTTCGTATGCTAAAGCCAGTTCGCTGTTCTCCAGTATGCGGATGAGCGGAGAAATGATTCTGTCGGGAAGGCTTTCCGCAAATAGTTTTAGTTCCGGATCCATATCATCGGGAAGGCCGTTCAGCCGATTGCCGGTATATTGTCCTTTGCTGTCGGTCATAAAATTGCTGATCCCCAGAAACGTGACTTTGCGGTTTCTTAGCTCAAACTGAAAGGCGATATCCAGCTGCTTGTCAAGAAGTGGCTCAACAATTACGTAGCCCTGGTCTTTGATGATTCCCAGGATTTTCTCCCATACTTTTGGGTGAACCGGTGTTTTGGTAATGGGTTGAAGTCCTCGTCCGGAGCTACTCCATGGAGCTTTTATCATCAGCTTTCCCCAACGGCTGAGCAGGGACTCAATCTGTTGCTGCCCGTAGCAAACTTGTCCTGAAAGTTCTTTCGGAATAAAAATCGTGTCAGGAAATTCCCGGATCATTTGTTGAAGAATGCCGAGCGCAAATTTTTTGGAATACAAATCCCGTATTTCCTCCGACCAGTTAAAAACAGGCGATTTTTGAAATGCCTCCGAACATCTTGTTTTTAAAGGAGCCAACAATTTATGTGTTGCCGGACTCCAGCCCCAGGGCTTTAGTGAATTTATGCTGTTGAAAGGATTGGTTTCGGCATTTAAAGCTTTTTGAAGCTTCATAAGAGCGGGGATGTCTATATTCTGCTTTCCAATGGATTTCAAATAGTTTTCAGAAGGAAGCTGTTCTGTTAAAACAACATCTTTTGAAGTTCCCAAAAACAGAGGGAGTATACTTAAATCGGCCTCCATCTTTTTTAGCAGCTTATTGGGTTGCCAATTGGGACTTCCGTTGCCAATTGCCAGGTCGCAGGTGGGGTTGAAAAGGTATATGTCGGGAAAATATTCCAATTGATATGCGTTTAGAAAATGAACGAAAAAAGTTACTTTCTTCTCTTGAAAACCCCCGCCTGTGCCATTGCCATAATCAGAACACCCAGAACAGTTATAAAACCGCCAATCAGCTGATGGCGGAGTGGAAGCGTTCCAAAAAACAGAAAGGCTCCGAGCAGCACACAAACACCCTTCGTGCTTTGTACAATGGACGAACGAGATGCTTCAATGTAGCGGAACGAGTAATAAACGGTTAAAATGGCGGTAAATTCCAGAACGGCTCCAATCATTGTATTTTTGACGGCCGTTGCTGAAAAGACGGTAGATTCTCCCATCACAAAAAACATAATAACAGAGAAGGCAAGGAGCCATATCGAACGGTTCAGGTTCAGTAGCTCGGGACTAAGTTTTTGCACGTGGACTTTTACAACAAGCGTTGTGATGGTGGCAAAAATGGCATTGAAAAAAACCACTCCCGTACCTTTGATGAAAATGGTTTCGAGTGTGGTGCCGCCGCTGTAACTAATTACAAAAGCGCCGGCCAGTGCCAGAAAACCACCCAATATTTCGATAGGCCCAAAACGTTCGTGCAAAATAAAAATGCCGCCGAGCATCACCATCACCGGGTAAAGGTTTCCAAGAAAAGAGGTGACTGACGGATCGGGGATGATATGAATGGACAGGAAAAACAGCGTAGTAGTGGCAATTTCAAGCAGACCGAGCGTTAGCAGGGTAAAGGCCTGTTTACGGGATAAGTGTGCCACTTGCGTTAGCTTTTTGTTGAAAAGAGCAAACACAAAACAGGAGAAGGCAACCACCAGGTACCATAAACTTCCAAACTGCGCCAGCGGTATTTCATTCAACGCCGCCTTGCTGAAAATGTAAACATTCGAAAAGGCCAGGGTCGCAATCAGTGCAAAGAAATAGCCCTTAATGGTGTTCGACTTCATTTGGTAAGAATTGAGGTGATAAAGATAGAAAAAATGAATTCGGGGTGACTCCGGGAATTTTGATTGGGGGCGACAAATTTCCTTTTTGTTTCAGAACATTAGAAATAGATAAAACTCCGTGTGCCTCTGTGATAAACTCCGTGTCGTCCGTGGTTAAAAGTCAAAAAAAACACAAAGTAAAACAGAGCGAAAAAGAGATTCAGCAGGGAGTAAGATTTGCCATACTCTTCCAATTGTAGTAGGTGAGCTTAATTTGACCGGCTGATTTTAAACTGATTTTTAAACCTTCAGTAAGCCGGGGCTTGTATGTAGCAGTAATTTTCAGATTACATTATCTTTGTTGGAAATTAGAAGTGGGAGCAACTTTCGTTTGTGACTCCTTTAATCCTGATAAATAAATCATTATGTTACCGAAAATTAATCCGATAGAGACAAAAGCTTGGCAGAAACTCGAAGAAATGTACTTTGATTTCGAAGGCACGCATATGAAAGACCTGTTTGCCAAAGATGCCGGTAGGTTTGAAAAATATTCACTTAGGTTTGAAGATATCCTGGTTGACTTTTCCAAGAACATTTTGGACGAGGAGGTAAAAGCAACATTGATCGAACTCGCAGAAGAGTGTGGTTTGAAAGATGCAATTGAAAGCATGTTTGCCGGAGAGAAAATCAATGCAACAGAAGATCGTTCGGTGTTGCATGTTGCTTTGCGCAACCGGAGCAATACTCCTGTTCTGGTTGACGGAAAAGATGTGATGCCCGAAGTAAATGCTGTGCTCGACCAAATGAAAGCTTTCTCTGAAAAAGTAATTTCGGGAGAATGGAAGGGCTATACCGGAAAAACAATTACGGATATTGTTAACATTGGTATCGGCGGTTCAGACCTGGGCCCGTTGATGGTGACCGAAGCCTTGAAGCCGTACAAAAATCACCTGAAGCTGCATTTTGTTTCGAATGTGGATGGGACGCACATTGCCGAAACCCTGAAAGCGGTTGACCCGGAAACTACCTTGTTTATTGTGGCTTCCAAAACTTTTACCACGCAGGAAACCATGACCAACGCCAATTCGGCCAAAGACTGGTTCCTGGCATCAGCAAAAGATATTTCGGAGGTGGCAAAACATTTCGTAGCGGTTTCTACCAATGCCGAAGCTGTTGCTGCTTTTGGAATTGATACTGCCAACATGTTCCGTTTCTGGAACTGGGTAGGAGGCCGTTATTCGTTGTGGTCGGCAATTGGTTTGTCGATCGTATTGGGTATTGGTTTTGATAATTATGTAGCTTTGCTCGAAGGTGCACACGCGATGGATAATCATTTCCGTGAAAGTGATTTTGATAGAAACATTCCGGTAATTCTGGCTTTGATAGGCATTTGGTACAATAATTTTTACGGTGCCGAAACCGAAGCTATTTTGCCTTATGATCAGTATATGCACCGTTTTTCAGCTTATTTCCAACAGGGAAATATGGAAAGCAACGGAAAATATGTTGACCGAAACGGTGAGCAGGTGGACTACCAAACCGGACCAATCATCTGGGGAGAGCCCGGAACAAATGGTCAGCATGCTTTTTACCAGTTGATTCACCAGGGAACCAAGCTGATTCCTTGTGATTTTATTGCTTCGGCTATCAATCACAACCAGTTGGGTGATCATCACAAAAAATTGCTGGCAAACTTCTTTGCACAAACCGAGGCGATGATGGTGGGCAAAACCGAAGAACAGGTAACGGCCGAATTAAAAGCTGCCGGGAAATCGGACGCAGAAATCGCTGCATTGTTGCCATTCAAAGTGTTCCTGGGGAATATCCCAACCAACTCAATTCTGGTGAAAAAACTGACGCCGCATGTGTTGGGCGCTTTGATTGCCATGTACGAACATAAAATATTTGTACAGGGTGTTATCTGGAACATTTACAGTTTTGATCAGTGGGGAGTGGAGCTAGGCAAGCAGTTGGCCAACGCTATTTTACCGGAGCTCGACGGTGATAGCAAAGTTACCGGACACGATGCTTCTACCAACGGTTTGATCAATGCATGGAAAGCTATGAAATAAGTTTCTGAACAGAAACGTTTCAAAATATATGGAGACTGGCTAATATTTTTAGTCAGTCTTTTTTATTTCCGCCAAAGAGTTGTTGCTTAAGCAAGTTTTGTAGTCAGCTTTTCAAATGTCTTTTTACAGGACGCGCCTTCGTATAAAATTTCATAAACCGTTTCTGAAATTGGCATATCTACCTTGTATTTCTGATTGATTTTATGAATGGAAGCCGCACCATAATAACCTTCTGCAATCATGTTCATTTCCCATTGCGCTGCTTTTACCGAATAACCTTTCCCGATCATGGTTCCGAACATACGGTTGCGGCTAAACTGCGAGTAAGCAGTTACCAGCAGGTCACCTAGGTAAGCCGGACTTTTAATGTCGCGGTTAATGGGATGAACGGCGTCTACAAAGCGTTTGATTTCCTGGATGGCACGCGAAATAAGAACTGCATGGAAATTATCGCCATAGCGTAATCCGTGGGCAATTCCGGCAGCAATGGAAACCACATTTTTTAGTACCGACGAATATTCTGTTCCCCAAATGTCGTCGGAAAGGGTAGTGAAAATGTATTCGCTTTGAACCAGCTGCGCAAATTTCTCGATGCGCTCGTCATCGGTTCCGGCAATGGTCAGATAAGATAGTTTTTCAAGCGCTACCTCCTCGGCATGGCATGGGCCGGTTATCACGCCCATCATGTCGAAAGGCACGTCAAAGTGCTTGTTCAGGTATTCAACAACCAGCAGGTTTTCTTCCGAAACAATTCCTTTTATGCCCGAAAGAATGTATTTATCGCTGAGGTCGGTTTTTAAGCCTTCAAAAATAACGGGTAAGAAGGCCGACGGAATGGCCAGCACCAGAATGTCCGATTCGTCAGTGATTTTATTGATGTCGCTGTAAAAGGTGATTCTTGAAGTGTCAAACTCCACATCTCGTAAATAACGCGGATTGTGACTGTATTTTTGAAAGGCTTCGATGGTTTCTTCTTTTCGGATAAACCAGTTTATCTCCCCCACATTTTCCAAGAGCATTTTAGCAATGGCAGTAGCCCAGCTGCCGCTCCCAATAACGGCAACCTTGTCTGTTTTAATATTCATCTCTTATTCCCTTTGGCGCAAAAGTACAATTTGTAACGCCAAATCAAGAATGATTGCAAGGAAACAACCTCGTTTTATTGATTAATAAACCACGAGTTGTTAAGAAAGAAATCCCGCCGGGTGGCTTGAATTACCTCATAAAATGTATATTAACGGTCCGAAAATAACGCCAATAAATAATCACCTATGGAGAAATATATTTTGTCGCTCGATGCGGGTACCACCAGTAGCCGGGCCATCCTTTTTAATCATTCCGGAGAAATAATAGAAGTCGCGCAACAGGAATTCGAACAGATTTATCCAAAGCCGGGCTGGGTAGAACACAATCCTGAAACCATTTGGGAAACGCAGCTGAAAGTGATGAAGGAAGTGATCGGGAAAGCTGCGATACAAGCAGAGCAGGTGGAGGCCATCGGGATAACCAACCAGCGCGAAACAGCGGTTGTTTGGAACCGCGAGACTGGGAAGCCAGTGTGCAATGCGATTGTTTGGCAAGACCGCCGCACGGCTGAATTTTGTGATGAACTAAAAGCAAAGGGATGGGAGAAAAGCGTGGCCGCGAAAACCGGGCTTGTAATCGATGCCTATTTCTCGGGGACAAAAATCAAATGGATTCTTGACAACGTAGAAGGTGCGCGTGAACTGGCAGCCAGCGGAAAACTGGCTTTCGGAACCGTTGACACCTGGTTGATTTGGAAACTTACAGGCGGAACACAGCACATTACCGATGTGAGCAATGCCAGCCGAACCATGATCTACAATATTCACGAGCTGAAATGGGATGCAGAATTACTGGAGTTGTTAAACATTCCCGAAAGCATTTTACCCGAAGTGAAACCGAGCAGCCAGGTTTACGGGAAAACGTCGGTGGATTGTTTGGGGATTGAAATTCCGATTGCCGGAATTGCCGGCGATCAACAGGCGGCCATGTTCGGGCAAATGTGCATGAACGAAGGGATGGTGAAAAATACCTACGGCACCGGTTGTTTTGTGATGATGAATACCGGGGAAAAGCCCATTGCCTCCAAAAACAAACTGCTGACCACCATCGGTTGGCAAATAGGCGATAAAGTTATTTATGCACTTGAGGGTAGTATCTTTATTGGTGGTGCCGTGGTTCAGTGGCTGCGCGACCAGTTGGGAATTATTAAATCTTCGTCGGAAATTGAGGCGCTTGCCCGTGAGGTGGATGATAACGGCGGAGTTGTATTTGTGCAGGGATTTGTCGGACTTGGAGCACCGCACTGGGACCAGTATGCCACCGGAGCCATTATTGGGCTGACACGCGGTACCGGAAAGGCGCACATTGCGAGGGCGGCGCTCGAAGCCATTGCTTTCCGCTCCATGGAAGTAATCAATACCATGGTGCTTGATTCAGGAATTGCCCTGAATGAACTGCGCGTGGATGGAGGCGCTGCGGTGAACGACCTGCTGATGCAGATTCAGGCCGATTCGATCTCAACAACTGTGGTGCGCCCGAAAGTAACCGAAACAACAGCCTTGGGTGCTGCTTACCTGGCCGGCCTGGCAACGGGCTACTGGAGCGATATCGAGGAGCTGAAAAATCAATGGCAGGTGGATAAAAAGTTTGTCCCTTCCAACGACACGCGTTTTATGGAAAAGACCATAAGGAACTGGAACAAGGCTGTGGAGCGCAGCAAATCGTGGAGCATGGAATAATTGCTATTGACTATTAAATTTGAAAACTATTAGAACCAATTTATATGTTAACTGAACTTTTTGGCGAGTTTCTCGGAACAGCCATTCTTATTCTGCTCGGAAACGGAGTGGTGGCCAATGTTAATCTGAAAAATACAATTGGAAACGGCAGTGGCTGGATTGTTATAACCACGGGATGGGCGCTGGCCGTTTTTACCGCCGTTTTTATGACGGCCGATTTAAGCGGCGCACATCTGAATCCCGCTGTAACCATAGGCCTGGCAGTTGCCGGTCAGTTTGCCTGGGTAAAGGTGCTTCCTTTTATTCTTGCACAAGTGGGCGGAGGTATGTTTGGGGCGCTGATGGTGTATTTGTTTTACATCGATCATTTTAAGATAACCACTGCTCCCGGAATGAAAAGGGCCTGTTTTTGCACGGCTCCGGCCATTGCCAACACCAAAAGCAATTTCTTCTCAGAGGCTATCGGAACTTTTGTACTGGTGCTGGGGGTGTTGCTGATTACCGTTCCTCAATTCCAAATGGAGGGAATGAACGCCACAAAAGTGGGGTTGGGATCACTGGGAGCCATGCCGGTTGCCCTGGTGGTTTTTGTTATTGGCCTTAGTTTGGGAGGAACCACCGGGTATGCGATCAACCCTGCCCGTGATCTCGGTCCGCGGATCGTTCACGCTCTATTGCCCTTGAATGTAAAAGACGACAATGGCTGGAAATACGCATGGGTACCAATAGTGGGACCGGTTGCCGGATGTTTCCTGGCCGCTTTTACACATATGTTGATATTATATTTGCTACGGTAGTGAGCTTTTTTCATCCATGGTTGTTACTGTGTTAAACTTAGAGTAAAATAATATGCCACACAATTTAAGCGACAGTTCGATTCGTTTGAGAGAAATGATCGAAAAAGCGATTGAAGATCACAAGATCACCCGCGATGAGTACGACAAGATCCTCAACATTGCCACAGAAGATGGTTTTATTGATGCGCACGAACAAGCCCTGCTCAACGAACTCCAACAGATGATCGAAGACAAGGTTGTGCGTTTCGTAATCTGACAACAAGTATGAAGCGTTTTCTGAAAAGAATTGGAATTTTGCTGACATTGCTGATGTTGGGTGTATTGGCTTATACCTACATCAGCTTTAATTTTTATGCCCCAAAAGATCCGGATGTAGAACCAGATGCGGGTAGCCTGGCTTATTACCAGGATTCGTGGGGTGAATGCCGCGATGCGTTTCGTCAGCAGGCAGAAAATCTGAAAAGCCGTTTCGATAGTGTTGAGGTCTTTTCTGTTTCTTTGGAAAGCGCTACAGACGACGATCTCACGATCGATTTTTGCTATGTTCCTCCCCGCGATACTACCGAAAAACTGGTGGTGCTTGTTTCAGGTACACACGGTATTGAAGGTTATGTGGGCAGCGCCGTTCAGCAAATGTTAATGTCCGAATTCTTTCAGCCTGAAATGTTTTCGAATACGGGTCTCTTGCTCGTCCACGGGCTGAATGCCTGGGGTTTTAAACATCAACGGCGCTTTTCGGAAAACAACGTAGACCTGAACCGGAACTTTAGTCTCGATCGTTCGTTGTTCGAAACGCAAAACGGTGGCTTTGTAGCGCTTTACGATATGCTGACCCCCAAAGGGGAGCTGGATATGAACAGCATCGGCAATCGCTTTTTTATGTTGAAAGCCATTCGTAAGATTGCGCAAAAAGGAATGCCGGCCTTGTTGCAGGCTTTTGCCCAGGGGCAATACCAGTATCCCGAAGGAATTTATTTTGGCGGGCAGAACTTTGAACAACAGGTGGAAATTCTGACCCGGGTTTTATCTGAAAAAGCAAGTCCTTTCCATATGCTTCTGAATCTTGACCTTCATACCGGTTTTGGCGAGCGTGGCGAATTGCATCTTTTCCCAAATCCGGTGGATGATTCGGTGCTCAAACACAGCATGGAGAAAGTGTTTGATGGTTACCGCATCGATTGGGGAGATTCCGATGATTTTTATACGGTTCACGGACAGATGGTGGAGTACATCAGCAGTTTGTTTCCCGGGAAATTATCGATGCCGATGCTGATGGAATTTGGAACGTTGAATACGGGAAGCACCGTGGGAGCTGTTAAATCGGCACATATTTCCATTGTCGAAAACCAGGGGGCACATTATGGTTACAAAACACAGCAAGACAGTTTAAAGGCGAAAGCCGGCTATTACGAAATGTTCTATCCGCCGTCGGAAAAATGGCGTACCAATGCACTCCACGTTTCCAAAGCAATGATGGGAAATATCTGGAAAAACTTCCAGGAATTATAGGGACTGTTTTCGTTTTATTGGATTGTAAGGAGATTTGACATTCTAAGTTTTGACCCTTTTCATCTGGATAAAAGCATACCGATCAGCAAGAGAATTAAGCCTTGATTTCGTTAGACTCTTAAAACTCTTCAATTGTTGTCGACATTACTTTCAGTATTTCAGCATGCTTTCATCGTTTTGCTTAAGGCTCACCCTGAAAAATAAATGATATAATTTAAATCGAACTAACTTTACTGTTGTGTTATTGATATAAGTTCTATCGACCAGTTATTGTTATTCTTCCCCTTTCGCAATACCGAGAGTTCGGTGCCCTCATTGTTCGAGAAAACATAATGTGCCTCAACTTCATATGCTGCTGCTTCTGTATCGGGTTGATAGAAATCATCATACACGTAGGTTGTTACAACTGTGTAATCATTATCTTCAAACTGGTAAATAATGGAAGAGGTGGTTCCATAGTCTTGTTTTGTTAGTCCAAAAATTGAATGAATCGTATGGCAATAATCAATCCAAGGAATTGCATAGTAGTTGTAAGAGGGATATTGTAATTTACCAATTGTGCTAATGTATTCCGGATTTCTTCCGGAAGGAGTAACAACTGCACTTGTTCTGTACACATTTCCACTAGACTCAAACATGTATTCTCCGTCAGACGAAAACCAATAATCTCCGATGCTTTGGTGCCGATAGTTTTTTTCCAACTTAGTATCAATATCAAATACAGTTATTCCTGAAGGGCTACTATATCTTCTGGCGGCAATAACATATGGCTGGTTAGTTACCTTTTTCAAGTAAGTGCCTTCGTCCATTTCGTTGTCGTCGCTTTCTGCTGTTTCCGAAGTTGACGTATTTATCCAAAGTAAATTGTTCATATAAGTCCCTGCTTTTGTATAGCAAAACCAGTCGTCTTTTGCCCACTCCATGTCGTAAATAGTATAACCATATTCAAAGGTTTTCACAACAGAATAACTATTCAGGTCTATTGCGCTAATCATTCCGCCATGGCCAACAGCTGCTTTTGTATAATCTTCTGAGATTGCCAGACAGGTAGGGGCTTTTCCCAACTCAATTTCATGAACAACACTTTTGGTTGCCACATTGTACGCTATTAACTTATTGGGTTGACTGGTTGCATAATACAGGGTATTTGTATTTTTATCAAACATTGCATCAACAATATTCCCTTCCAGCGCACTAACGTTTGCATTGCTTCCTGGTGTACGAACTTTAATGCTGATGGGATAGGAAGGATTGTTCGGATCATTGGATTTCAGATAAACAGTTGCCATGTTTAGGCCGGGCTCCAGCTTGCTACGATCACAGGTAAAGTTGATTTCATGCCCTGAATAGCTATAAGTCATCCCACTTTGTGGCGAAACCGTCAGCCAGTCAGGAAGGTCTTCGAATCGCCAGGAGAGGATTCCGTTTCCGTTGTTGTAAAAATGCAGTGCTTTGCTGGATGCTGAAGTCCCAAAATCTACCGGCAAATTATCTGAATAGATTTCCAGATTCGGTGTCCCCAGGTCAGCTGAAACGGCAATTTCAATCATTGGCCTGTTTTTATCATTCGTTATTAAAATGATCGTGCCATTCGGGGTACTTTTTATTGCTGTTTCTGCATTTAAGATAAAAGGGATTACGGCCTGCGCTCCTTGTCCCAACATAATGGAGGGAGCATAGAACTGGTTCATATCGACCGAAAGCCAATCAGGCAAGCTGTAAATGTCCCAAAGCAAAATTCCATCACCCGAATTTGAAAGTTGCAACTGGTTGTTATAATTATTGAAAGTGATTTCTAATGTTTGGTTTATTTCAATTTTTGGCTCTCCTTCCACAATATAATAAACGGGGACAGCATATTTTTTGCTTTCGGAAATTACGATCATTTGATCGGTGTATATGCCTGTTTTAGAGTAAAGAGAATTGACCTTAGCTTTGCAGTGGATAGTGGCAATTGTATTTGCAAAGCTGCCCGACAGATTTTCAATCTCCATCCATTCGGGGTGGCTTTCGATCTTAAAATGATTGCTTCCCGTTCCTTCACATTGAAACTGGTAATCATCAGGCTCCCAATCAGGAGAGATAATGACCGCTGAGGCAGCTACCCCGGAAACATTGATTTTGTCATTTACAAATTCGTCACTGCAGGAAAATATAAGAAGTGCAATTACCCAAAGGGAGATATATTTTTGAAATTGTTTCATAGTGAGCAGTTTAATAGTTGGGTTAATTAGAAGCTGAAACGGAAAATAAAGCCATAATCAATATGTGATACATCAATATCGTTTTCAAGTTCCTGATCATTAATTTCATTGTCGGAACTTTTGATTGATATTTTGCGAAGTTTTGCCCATGTGTAATTGCATGTTACACCTGCAGAAATTTGCGGAGTAAAGCAATACTCTGCAGACAAACCACCTTTTACCGCAAATGTTTTACTGTGGTTTAATGTGTTGTAATAATCGAGGTAATAGGGTGGTTCTCCTTCGTAAGAGGTATTGTTACCCCAATAAATCTGGTAGGTGTTGCTTCTGCTTTCATTACGGAATAAAAGGAGTCCGGGAGCTATTGATTCCGAGATTCTTAGGACTCCTTTGTTCCCTATTGATTGTTTGAACAGAAGAGAAGCTCCAATGAAATTAGAGAATGTTTTATCTCCTTGATTGTAACGTACATAAGCCGGAACATTCATCGGAGAATATCCCATATTCATAAAATCATCTTCTGACGAAGAATACATGAACGAGTAATCAATACCAACACCCATGTAGCTGTTAAGTAGATAATGGATACTGGTGTTAAAGAAATACCCGTTTTTAAGTTTCTTAATATAATCGTCGGCTGCTGAGGCGGAATTGCCCTGACTGGTGAGAAAGGTCTTAAAGTTTCCGTAATCGGTAAAGGAATGGGAGAGACCACTTTGTACAGAAAAAAGAAAACGATGTTCCGGAATTTGATTGGGGCGCCTTAGTTTGTATGCGGCCAGAGCTGTCTGCTGCGTATCGGAGCGGAGGTATTGCAATACCTCGGAAGTTGCTATCGTTCTTCCGGAAACTTTGTTGTTGCCGATCTTTTGTTCGTAACTTATTCGGTCGGCATTAACCGATATAATTCGGCACTCTATGGTGTCTTTTTGTGTTGTAATAATTTTGTCTTGCGCGTAAGTGGCACAAAAAGAAATTAGTAGTATTAAGGTTAATAGTAGGTTTTTCATCGGGAATGTGTTCTAAAGTTATTCTTTGTGAGGGCCGAATATAGTGCAATGCCGTCTATAAATGTGCAATGTAGTAGCTGTTTAAAAGCATATATGATAATAAGTTTAAACTGCATCTGGTATCAAAAATACAAGTAATACCAATTCAAATTATTATTGGGAGTCTTCCACTCTTTTGAATGTGTGCTTTGAAAAAAATGTTCTGGCGTTAGCGGTATTTCAATTTCTTTACCTGCCTGCATCCAAAATCACCTAAGCAATTTATTTCTCGGTGGTATGCCGGAACCCGTCGAAACTTTTTTGTCGGTTGGTTGATGTGAGGTTTAAATGCAATGGTATCCTGATGATAATGAATAACCGAATCTTCCTATTTGTGGTAAAAATACTGTTGAAAAAGAATCTTTATCGATGGACATAGTAGGATGAGGATCCGAAAAAAGGGAATGGGTAAATATTATGTATGATGGGAAATATCTGGAAAAACTTCCAGAAATTGTAATGTTTCTGATTTCTACTTGAGAATATAAGCGACAATTACACCCAGGTAGTTTCCTACGGCATAACCCGCAATCCCTACAAACATACCGGTTAAAATTACTTCCCTGTTTTTAAGCGCGGTGGCTACCACCGGAACAAACGGAGGCGAGCAGATCAGTGCACTTCCGGATATGATCACCGTGTCGGCATCGATCTTAAAAATACGGGCAATGGCGGCGTGGAGGAAATGCGAGCCAAACATGGCAATTCCCACGTAGTAAAACAAGGAGATCGAAATATCGGCCAGCTTGCTAATGTCGGCCATGGATGCAACCGCCACACAGAAAATAAGGATGAGGTACATGCCCAGCTGAAAGGTTTTTTTGATTTTTCGGATACGCGGAACAAACGACAGCGCAATTCCAAAAGTGGTGACAAAAATAACCACGGCGGCATTGGCAAAATCGTCGGAGAAAAGCTTGCTAAGCAGAAAACTTACGCCTAAAATAGCGACCGAAATACCAAAGGCACCCAGCAAAGGCCAGAAAACGTCTTTCTTAAAAAATCCGTCGTATGATTCGTAATCTTCTGCAAGATCGATTTCGCCAACTTCTATCTGTCCTGTATTCTGCGATTTATAGGGTGGAAGAAACCACAAAAACACCTTTTGTCCAATGGTGAAAATGAATATCAGGTAAATGGCGCCAAGCGTCATTTCGTAGGTATGTGTGAGGATGTAAATTTCCTGTGAAACATTAAGGGCAGTTTTTATGGCTGCCATGTTGGGCGTTCCGCCTGTATACACACCTACGAGCATTCCCGAAACTTTCCAGATTTCTTCAATACTTCCCCTGAACATCCAGAACCCGACAAAAACCATCAGCAAAACAGTAAACAAGCCGATGAGCAGCGAGCCTACCGCATCTTTTGCCTGGCGCATCCATTTTTTTACATCCAGCGAAAACAGGATCAACGGCAGACAAAGCATAATGGGGATACTGGAAAACAGGTCCTGTAAAAACGAGATGGTATTTCTGGACATATCCTGCCGTGTCACCAATCCTTCGGCCAGGTATTCGCGCATTTTGCCAAAGGGGATATAAATCGATCCTTCCACCAGGGCATGGTAGGCTGGAGAAACTTCGGGGAGTATGCCCACATTTCCGATAAAAATCCCGAGCCCGTAGCAAATCAAAACGGCTCCGATTTTTTTGGCCAGCGAATAGTTACTTTCCAGGTAAATAATAATGACGGGGGCTACAACAAACAGAAAGATGATCAGAAAGAAATGTGTATCCATCCTAAAACGTTCAGTTTAATGGGGTGTAAAGATATTAGAAAGAGTGATTCGCACAAATTTTTATCACAGAGAGCACGGCTATTACTTGTTTGAAAAGTATTACTAATTCACGGTTTTCAATATCCAGTCGCTTATCGATTTTAAAACTTCGGGATCTATGGTTTCTTCAATCTGTGCATATTCGGACGTTGCCCCGCTTGTACAATGCTGAAACAAGTGATTGTGCGCTTCAAAACGAAGCGTATCCACCTGCGTGTTTCCGCCCGAAGTGATTGCCCCGTAGATTTTGGAAAGGTTGGAAGTCGGCACCTGAACATCTTTGCTCCCGTTCAGTGCCAGCACGGGGCATTTAACCCTGGCAAGCGTTGGTTGCGGATCGTAGGTCAGGAAATAACGGAACCAGCGGGAATTTACATAGGCAATCTGATCATCCACCTGTCTTTTCAGACCATCATTCATTCCTGCATACATTCCCTGGGTGAGTTTTGTGCGCAATTGTTCGGCGGCTTTGCCCTCGTCGGGTTCATTTTTGAGCACATCGAACATCAGTTTCTGCACCATTTTATTTTGCTGAATCGAAAAATCGGGCATGCCTTCCGCTTTTAACGAGAGGTCGTTTTGCTCGTACAGAACTTGTTCTCCCGTGATTCCAGGTGCTGCCAGCAGAACGATAAAAGCTACATCGTTGGAAGATGTTGCCGCCATGGGGGCGATCAATCCTCCTTCGCTGTGACCTATCAGCCCGATTTCTTTTGGATTGATTTCTTTTCTGCTTTTCAGGAAATAAACGCCTGCCAGGGCATCGGTGGCAAGCTCCTGACTGGTGGAAGAAAGGATATCTCCTTCGGAGCCGCCCACTCCGCGGTCATCTACCCGCAAAACGGCAATTCCGTGCCGGGTGAGGTAATCGGCAATTACCGCAAAGGGTTTGTGCCCAAGAATCGTTTCATCGCGGTCCTGTGCTCCTGTTCCGGTAATCAGCACTACTGCCGGATAATTTTTTTCATTCCAGGGCAGCGTGAGAGTCCCGGCCAGTTTTAACCCCGTTCCCGGATGCGTGTATTCAACTTCTTCCGAAAGATACGGGTATGGCGGAACGGGTGTTTGCGGCCGCTTTGGTTCTGCAACTTCCCCTGCTTTTTTCAGATTCAGGTTGAGCGAGAGCCCGTTTTGTTGCCACTTGCCGGTTATGGAATCAGCAGAAACAAACTTCCCGGTGTAATTACCCCGAATGGTGGGGATGTTCATTTCAATGCTGTCGCCTTTGGTGGTGATTTCACCCTCAATGTTGGCTGCCCCTTGAAGTGGAACATCCATCTTTACATCGTATTTTCCGTCGGCCTGGCTTATTTTGAAAATAAGTTCTAGTTTTCCGGTTGGCAATGACAGTTTTCCCGACCAGTTTCCGGAAATATCAGAACCCTGTGCCTCAACCGTTTTGGTGAAAACGATGGTAATTGCAATGGGGAGCAACAGACAAAGGAAGCGTTTCATCTGTAAAAAGTTTTTGCTGATTATTGTTTTTTCAATGATTTTATCTCCTTAAGCAGAAGTTCGAGGGCCGGAGAAGCCATGCCTCCGTGATCAAATCCATCCAATTCCAAAAGCTTGGTGTGTTGATGTCCGGCCACCTTCATCATGCGGTACATATAGGCATTTTCCTCGTAACGCCCGAGCATTTCCAGTTCGCGGTCGCCGGTGATTAGTACCAGCGGTGGAGCGTCGGCACGAACAAAATAAAGCGGCGCCAGTTCGTCAACAACGGGCTGGGTTCCCTCAATTCCTCTTTCTTTTCGCACCGTAAAATGCGTGATGGTATGCCCGCTAAAAGGCACCAACAAAGCAATATCATTGGCGTCGATGTTGAACTTTGCCAGGTAGTGCTTGTCCAGTCCGATCATTGAGGTGAGGTAACCTCCGGCCGAGTGCCCCGAAACAACTATCTTCTCTTTACTTCCACCGTATTTTTCAATGTTGTTGAAAGTCCAGGCAACAGCCGCCGCAGCATCTTCAATGTAAACCGGGCTTTTTACTTTGGGTGACAGACGGTAATTTACCGCTACCACCGCAATGCCTTTTTCTTTTAATGTTTTGGGAATCGATTTTTCGCCGCCTGTTAATCCGCCGCCGTGAAACCACACCACGGTAACAAAGTCGTTTTGGTTTTCTGGGAAGTACAGATCCAGTTTACACCGTTCGGCAATGTAGCTATTCGAATTTTGTTCCTCAATTGTTCGGTAAGGAATGTCTTTTTCTGTTTTATAAGTTGTTTGCGCGTAGCTGGTGTAACTGCCCGCGTTGATCAGCAGAACCAGCAGAATGTAAAATAATTGTTTCACTTGTATTGATTTTAAAGAAGAATAAAGATACATGAATTTGTTTCAAGGCAAGAAAACGTAGGGATATTATCGGTTTTGCGATAAAAAAAGAGGTTACAGCAACTGCAACCTCTTTTCTGTGTTAAATGCAAAATTCTTTATTGTGTAAGTCTTTCCAGACGTTTCATGATCGTAAAAATGAAAGCGGCCGAGAGCAGACAGCAAACCACAAAAATGGCCCACAACTGCCAGATCTCGATTTTGTCCCAGAAGAAACTTCCGATTCCAAGCAGTTTGTTCCCAACGGCGGTGGCAAGCAACCAGCCCCCCTGCATCAAGCCCTGGAAGCGTGGAGGAGAAACTTTGGATACAAACGAAAGTCCCATCGGGCTCAGGAATAATTCTGCCACGGTAAGGATGAGGTAACTGTTCATCAACCAGTAAGGCGATATTCTTGAAGAATCAGGAACCGGGCTTCCATTCAGTTCAAACGGCGAAACAATATCTAATGATCCCACTACCATTAACAGGAATCCGAAGGCAGCAATGATCATTCCGATACCAATTTTGCGCGGTGTGGATGGTTCTTTGCCACGGTCAGAAAGCCAGGTGAAAATACCCGAAACCAGGAAGGTCAGCGAAACAATAAATAACGGGTTAAACGATTGGAATACTTCGGGTTGAATGTCGTTGTTTCCTGCTGCTTTGTTGTAGAGGAAAAAAGCAAGAGCGCCGAATGCAATGGTCATTGCCAGCCCTATCATGCGTTGTTTGGAAGTGCCTTTGCGAACCAGTAGCACAATACCGGCGATTAAGCCAATAACTGACAATATATTTTCGAGTTCGAAAAACAAATAAGTAAATGGTCCAACTGCTTTAACTGTGTAGTCGCGGGCAAAGAAGGTCATCGTAAGTCCGTTCTGGTGGAACGACATCCAGAAGAAGATCACCACCCCGAAAACCAGCAACAACGCTGTAATTCGCGGTCTTTCCTCTTTGGTTGAGATACTCACAATCCAGGTAATAAAGGCAGCAAATAAACCCACTGCAAAGCCAATTCCGGTGTCGATTCTCAGGATAAAGAACAACGAAGTAACCGCCGCCATAACTGCCAGTGAAAGGAAGACCTTCAATAAGCTAACATTGGGCTCGTTTTTGTTTTCTGATTTCACCACTTGCTTGTTCGGAAGAAGACGGTTAAAGAAAATATAAACCGCCAGCGAAATAAGCATGGCACCGGCAGCAACGGCAAAAGCATAATTATATCCTTTTGCGAAAACATCGATGTAATTTTGGGCAAAAGCCGCAAGATCGGTAACCGGTCCGTTTATATTGGCCGCGTTGGCAAGCTGCTGAAAAGTTTCGGTATCTTTAATCGTACCGTTCAGCATTTGGTGACACATGGCCGGTAAGCTTCCATCGTGATGAAGACCGTTTGTTTTTAACCACCAGTTACGGGCTGCATTGGCTGCAAAGGGGGCAAAAAAGGCACCCACGTTAATACCCATGTAGAATAACAAATAGGCTTTGTCGCGTAACTTTTCGTACTGCGGATTATCGTACATCTGGCCTACAACAGCCTGCAGGTTACCTTTAAAAAGGCCGTTCCCCAAAGCGATGGTAAACAGGAAGATAACGGTGGTGGTCAGACTCATTCCGGGAATCGCCATCATAACGTAGCCCAGGAACATAACCACAATCCCCACCATAATAACCAACTTGTAACGTTTGGTTGCATCGGCAATAATACCTCCCAGCAACGCCAGTGCATAAATGGCGAAATAGAACCAGCTGTAAATACTGCCGGCTGTTTCTGCATTTACATCGTATTTCGCCTGGAGGAAAAGGACCAGGATGGCCATCATGGTATAGAATCCAAAGCGTTCTCCCATGTTGGCAAAAAAGGCTACAATAAGCCCCTTAGGATGATTTTTGAACATATAGGTATGGTTTTTGATTTTTATTACAACTTTTCAAAATCGAACAAATATAAAACTCTTTTTAAGTTGATACACTGGGTAAAGGTCAGCTTCCATAAATTTCCTGAACCTGATGCCTATATTTTTGTAATTTTGATAAAAAAGCCGTCGATGAAACTTTTCTCCACAAGACAAATTGCCCAACTGGATCAATACACCATTCAAAACGAACCCATTGCTGATATCGATCTGATGGAACGTGCCTCGCTGCAAATTACCAACTGGATTGTTCATCGTTTTTCCACCGAACAAAGGATGATGATTTTTGCCGGGCCGGGAAACAACGGAGGCGACGCGCTGGCCATAGCCCGTCAGCTGGCCGGGTTGGATTACAATTGCGAAGTTTATTTACTCGATTTTGGAAAGGAACTCAAAGGTTCTCGGGCGATTAATTGGCAGCGGCTTGAGGAACAGGGCCGGGTGAAATTGTCGCACATTCGGGAAGTGGAAGATTTTCCTGAGTTGCAGGAAGCAGATGTGATTTTGGACGGTTTGTTTGGCTCCGGGCTGAGCCGCCCATTAGAAGGTTTTCCTGCAGAAGTTGTTGATTTCCTGAATCAGACCACCAACACCATTATTGCCATCGATATTCCCAGCGGATTGATGGGAGAAGACAATACCGGCAATACGGAGCATATTGTCCGGGCCGATTTTACACTGACCTTTCAGTTTCCAAAAATCAGTTTTTTGCTGGCTGAGAACGAGCAGTACGTGGGGCGGTGGAAAGTGTTGCCGATTGGTTTACATCCCGATGGAATTGAAAAAGAAGAATCCCTTTTTCATTGGCTGGAAAAAGAGGAGGTGCAGGAAATGATCCCGGTGCGATCAAAGTTTGAGCATAAGGGAACCTTGGGGCATGCCTTGCTGATTGCCGGAAGTTTTGGTAAAATGGGGGCAGCTGTGCTGGCTTCAAAAGCCTGTTTGCGGGCGGGCGTTGGTTTGCTGACCACGCATATTCCTCGGTTGGGGTATTCCATTTTACAAACAGCGGTGCCCGAGGCAATGGCCAGTGTCGATCAGCACGATTCGGTTTTTACCGAGTTTCCCAAACTGGAACCTTATTCTGCCATTGGTGTGGGGCCCGGGCTCGATCAGAAACAAAACACGTGGAAAGCTTTGTGTGCCTTGCTCGAAAGTGCAAAAGTTCCCCTGGTGATAGATGCCGATGCTTTGAACATCCTTTCCCTGCAAAAGGAGTGGTTGGAGAAACTTCCCGAAGGTTCAATTCTGACACCGCATCCGGGAGAATTTCGAAGGTTGGTGGGAGAAGCTGAAAACTCATACCAATATATTCATAAGCAGCTGGATTTTTCAAAAAAGTACCGTTGCGTGGTGGTTTTGAAAGGCGCCTGCACATCGGTTTCACTGCCCGACGGTCGGCTGTTTTTTAATTCAACCGGCAATCCCGGTATGGCTACCGCTGGCAGTGGCGATGTGCTCACGGGCGTAATTCTTGGCTTGCTGGCCCAGGGAATGTCGCCGGAAGAAGCTGCCCTGACGGGCGTTTTTCTTCACGGTCTTGCAGGGGATGTGGCTGCTAAAAAACGAACCGAATTTTCGTTGATTGCCGGAGACCTTGTTGAAGAAATGGGGGAGGCTTTCCGGAAAATAATGGATTGAAAATATATTATTTTTCCCCCTTCCGCGTTTAACAATAAAATTGTGAACAATACTTAATCGATATATTTAAAACTTCTAAAAATGCAAAAGCAAGGCGTTGTATTCGACTTTAACGGGACACTTTTCTGGGACACCGAACTTCAGAACCGATCGTGGGATGAATTTCTGGTCAATTACGGATTGGAACTTAGTGCTGAGGAAAAAGATACCTGGATGCACGGAGTAAATGCAAAAGATACTTTCGAGTACCTGTTTAAACGCCCTTGCAGCGAAGAAGAAGTGGATCGTTTGACCGAAGAAAAAGAGGTGATTTACCGCAGAATGTGTCTGGAAGAAGGCATGGAATGGGCACCCGGAGCACTGGAGCTGATTCACTTTCTGAAAGAAAACAATGTGCCGCTAGCCATTGCCACGGCATCGGCCAAAAACAATGTCGAGTTTTTTATTCAGCACATGGGTTTGCTGGATTATTTCAGCCGCGATCGTATTATTTTCAACGACGGCACCAGTCGCGGAAAACCGCATCCCGATCTTTTTAACAAAGCCATTCATGCACTGGGACTCTCGGCTCCCGGTGTAACCATTTTCGAAGATTCAATATCGGGTGTGGAGGCTGCCCGCAATGCCGGGGCTGGCAATGTTGTGGTGGTAAACGGCACGTCCGAACGATTCGGTAAATACAATTATTCCATCATTACGCACTTTGAACAGGTTGACCGGAATGTTTTTATGAATTAGGGCCGGTCGCAAACTTGCCTGATAGCAGTTAAGTTTTGTTGCATTCAGGAAAAAATGAACCCAACTGAAAAGAATGCATCCTTCGACTTCGCTCAGGATGACTGTCATACATAGCGGAGTCGAAGTTTGTCACCGCTTTTCAATCTGCAATCGTTAATCGGTATTCATCATTCATCGCTCCTTTCTGATTCAACAGACTTCAGCGGTTTCGTTCATCTTTCTCGAAGATGATTTTTGTATGTTGCTTTTGCTTACATTTGCCTCTCTGTTAAGCAGAACATGAACGATAAAAATTACATAGCCAAAACCCGGGCTGCCTGTTTTTACAGGGAGAAGATGCTCATGTTCATGTTTATCTTTTCCGAACTCTGATTTCCCGGTTCCATTTTCTTACCCCCATTTTTCATTCGTTCATTCTTAAATACTGAACTGTTTTTATGGAACCTTATTACAACTGGTTGAATTCGCTGGTGAACAGGAACAAAACCGAATTTGCTGCGTGGAGTGACTTGAAATGGCTGAATACCTACAACGCCCGCGAAGCCCAGGAAAAAAGAGATGAACTTACCGCTAAGCTGAACGGTAACCTGCTTTTCAAGGACACAAAACCTTACTACAACCGGATTTCGGGTGGTTGCAAATTGTGCGGCCTGGGGCAGTGGAGTTGTTTGTTTATAACCGGCAAGTGCAATGCTTCGTGTTTTTACTGTCCGGCCTCGCAGCTTTCTGATGATGTACCCACCACCCAGAATCTGACATTTGCAAATTCGCAGGCTTATGCTGAATACATCAATCATTTCAATTTTAAAGGTGTGAGTTTTAGCGGGGGAGAACCTCTCTTGTTTTTCGACCGCACGCTGGAATATTTAAAACAGGTAAGAAAGAGGTGCAAGCCCGAAGTTTACACCTGGATGTACACCAACGGTATTTTGGGTGAAGCGCAGAAGTTCAGGAAACTGGCGGCAGCCGGGATCAACGAGGTGCGTTTTGATATTGGAGCTACCGGATTCAGCCTCGACAAGCTAAGGTTGGCCAAAGGGATCATTCCCAATGTTACCATCGAAATTCCGGCGGTACCGGAGCGAAAAGACCAGCTGATAAAGTTGCTCCCGCAAATGATCGAAGCCGGGGTGACCAACCTGAATCTTCACCAGTTGCGTTTAACTACGCACAATGTGAAACATTTGAGCAAGCGGAACTACAGCTACATTCATGCTGAGCATCCGATTGTGCTGGAATCGGAGTTAGCCGCACTTGAAATACTAAATGCTGCGCGCGAAAAGAGCCTGGATATCGGTATCAATTATTGTTCATTCTATTTCAAAAACCGCTTTCAGAAAGCCGGTTTCAGAACACGGCTGGCGCATGCTTTGGCCGGTCCCGATGAGGTGCTCACCCAAAACGGTTACATTCGAGAATACGACGGGAAAGCTATTTCCTACAAAGCTTTCAGAATATTTGATGTGAAGCCCGAAACAAATACCGTGACTGAATTTGAACTGGCAGGGAAGAAATATTTCTACTTAAAAGAGCGAGTTCTGAAACCTACTTTGATTGACGATGAAGACCGAAAGGCGGTAGAAGATTTACTGGCCCGTGAACCGGAACAAATTCCAACCGATCCTTTGTTGTTCCGAATCTGGCAACTGGAATACATCGAAAAAGGGCTCAGAGAATATTGATTATTTATTCGGGTGTGCGTTTTAATGCATGCTTGTCTCTACACCAAATCGGTCCATTTGCCTTGCAGTGATTCTTTCTGACTGGCAACTTCCAGCATTTCGAGGAAGTCTTTTCGGGGAATGGGTCTGGCTCCCAAGCTTGCTAAATGATTGGTGGGTTGCTGAGCGTCGATAAAAGCAAACTGGTGTTTCAGGACAAATTGCACCAGGTGATAAAAGGCTACCTTGCTGGCATCGGATTTGGTGAAAAACATCGATTCTCCAAAAAAGCAGTTGCCAAATGAAAGGCCGTATAAACCACCTGCCAACTCTCCTTCAAAATAGCTTTCAAAGGAATGGGCGTACCCCAGCTCGTGCAGTTTTACATAGGCTTCAATAATGTCGTTCGTGATCCAGGTTTCATCCTCGTGACTTCTTTTGATCTTGCTGCAGCTGGTAATCACTTCCCTGAATGCGGTATCAACCCGCAATTCAAAAGTTCCTTTATTGATGACTTGCCGCAAACTTTTATTGAGCTTAAACTCCTGGGGCAGCAATACCATTCGGGGATTGGGCGACCACCACAGAATAGGTTCGTCTTCGCAAAACCACGGAAATATTCCCTGGAGGTAGGCGGATAGCAGGAACTCGGGCGTGAGTTCTCCGCCCATGGCTATCAGTCCTTCATCATCGGCTAAATTCGGATCGGGAAATTCTATCATCATGCGCAAATATAGGAAATCGGGCTGCCAGTAGGTAGCGCAACCGCCTGGTTTTTGCTTTTAACCGTTGTCGCTTTGAATTTTCGTGGCCGCATCAAAATAATTTTGATATTTTTGGTGTTCTACTACAACATATCTTGTCTCGGCGTTAAACGGGTGAGATAAAGTAAGGTAGCGTAAACCGAAGTTCAGATAACAAAAAATGACAGAGATGTACAGAATGAATGCAAAGAAATACCTGGTGCTCGCGCTGGCACTGCTGATTGTTATTCCGTCTTTTGGACAGAAAAAGAAGAAAGAAGATGAAACAGGCGTAACGCCTTATTTTGTGGAAGGAATTACCTACGCTTTGCCGCGTACCGGTATAAAGTTGCAAATAGAGGCTGTGCGCGAAAAGTTCGAGCCGGGGCCTTATGCTGCCTATGCCGAACAACTGCTGGGAATTAAAGATGCCCAAACGCGTCCTTCTACCAAATGGGTGATTTCGGAAGTGAAAATCAAAACTTTTTCAGAACCCGATCCGGAGCAGGTACACAAGGCAATGGGAGATGGCGCTTTGTTAGTGAGCTTAGCTGCCAACGGTTGTATTGCCGGTATTAACTCCGCTAACACAGAAGCACTTCCCGAGGTCTGCATGTCGAACAAAGCGGCTCAAAAACCCGATCGTGAAGATGGTTTCTCTTTTGATTATTTTTCCGATACGCCTTTTGTGATCCAGGGAGATTCGTCGAATAATTTCAGACCCACAAAGGTGAGTGTGGAGCAGAAAGCAGCCGAAGCTGCCCGCCGGATCCTGAATGCCCGCATGAACCAGTACGACCTGGCAGCATTGCGGATCGACGGTGAATACCCGGACGGGAAAGCCTACGAGGTAAGCCTGAAAGAACTGAAAAGAACAGAACAAAACTACATTACGCTGTTTGTGGGAAGAACCACGTATAAAAAAGAAAGCTTTAGTGTTGACTATGTTCCCGGGACAAAAGACAAAAATCCGGCGGTGGTTTTCCGCATTTCCGATGAAAACGGGGTGGTTCCTGCCACCGATTTATCCGGAAAACCGGTGATGATCGAGTTGGAAGCTGTGCCCGGTTTGGCCGAACAGTATACAAGCAATGCAAAATCAGATAATCCCGATGCAGGAAGCAGCGGTGTTTATTACCGGATGCCGGGTGTGGCCAACATCAAAGTTTCTTACGAAATGAATACGCTGGCAACCGCCCGCGAAACCATCGCACAATTGGGCGTGGTGGCGCCTTTGCCCGAGGAACTGCTAAACGGCGCTTATGCAGTCAGTTTTCATCCCGAAACAGGAGCGATCAAATCAGTTGAAAAGAAATAAGAACAACAAAGGGTAGTCGGAAGGCTACCCTTTTCTGTATCGTCATTTTGGCGGTATTTAATTTTTCTTATTTTTATCTGCTCAGAAAAATTCATTTAAAATTATAGGTATGACAAATGCGATTAAGCAGACTCTTCGCGATTCGAAGAAGGCAAGATGGACTGCCCTGGTAATATTGTCGTTTACAATGTTCGCCGGGTACATGTTCACCGAGGTAATTTCGCCTCTTAAACCAATAATGGAGCGTACGCTGGCCATGAACAGTTCCGACTTTGGTTTTATAACCAGCGCTTATGGTTTATTCAACGTATTTCTGATGATGTTGGTGATCGTCGGTATTTTACTCGACAAATTCGGAATTCGTTTTAGTACCATTAGCTCGGCACTGATCATGATCATTGGTGGGGCCATTAAATTCGCCGCCTTTAAAGGATTGATCGGAAGTCCGGATGAGATCATTCATATTCCGCTTGTGGATCTGGATTTAACCACCCAGGTTTTCTGGGCCGGATTTGGATTCGCCGTTTTTGGCGTGGGTGTGGAATATGCCGGGATCACCGTTTCGAAAGCTGTGGCCAAGTGGTTTAAAGGAAAAGAAATTGCCCTTGCGATGGGTATGCAGGTAGCGATTGCCCGCGTAGGTTCGTTTGCTCCGCTCGCATTTGGTGCCAAAATCGCCAATACATACGATGTGCCTACTACCATTCTTATTGTGGTGGTGTTCCTGATTTTAGGCCTTGTCGGTTTCTTCTATTACAACATCATGGATAGAAAACTCGACGCAGAAATTGTGGAAGAAGACGGCGCTCACGGCGATGACTTTAAATTCTCTGATTTGCTGGTGATCGTTGGAAACTGGGGTTTTTGGCTGATTGCACTACTGTGTGTATTCTTTTATTCCACCGTTTTCCCGTTTTACAAATACGGTCCCGATTTGATGGTGAACAAATTTGGCGTTAGTGAAGACTGGGCAGGGTTCTTGCCAAGTTTGGTGCCTTTCGGAACCATGTTGCTGACACCGATCTTCGGAAGTATTTACGACAAAAAAGGAAAAGGTGCTTCGATCATGATTCTGGGAGCTGTTTTGCTGATCATCGTTCATGGAATTTTCTACCTGCCTTTTATTACCAACGTGGTTGCTGCCTTCTTTAACGTAATTCTGTTGGGTATTGCATTTTCGCTGGTGCCTTCTGCTATGTGGCCATCGGTTCCGAAAATTATTCCTGAAAGACAATTGGGAAGTGCTTATGCCTTTATATTCTGGGTACAAAACTTTGGTTTGTGGGGAATTCCGCTGGCAGTAGGTATTGTGCTCGATAAAACCAACCCGGGAGTAGCCGAAGCAAAAGCCGCAGGCGAAGCTATCAATTACGATTACCAGACTACCTGGACCATTTTTGTGGTGCTGACCGTTTTGGCACTGATTACCGCGCTTCTGCTGAAATTGGAAGATAAACGCAAAGGCTACGGATTAGAATTGCCCAACATCAAACAATAATGAATGTTGGAGGTTTTAGATAGACAAACATTTTAAATTACAGTTTACATGACACAAATTAAGGATATACAACCCACCGAGGTTTGGAGTGTTTTTGACCAGATGCTGCAAATCCCTCGTCCGTCGAGGCACGAAGAAAAAATTCAGGAATGGGCGGTAAAATTTGGTGAAGACCTGGGACTGGAAACCATCAAGGATGCAGTCGGAAATGTGATCATCAAGAAACCCGCAACACCGGGAATGGAAAACCGGAAAACGGTAGTGATACAGGGGCACCTGGACATGGTTCCGCAAAAAAACAGCGACAAGGAACATGATTTTGTGAACGACCCGATTGAAGCCTACATTGATGGCGAGTGGGTAACCGCTAACGGAACCACTTTGGGAGCCGATAACGGAATCGGTGTTTCATCGGCGATGGCGGTGCTGGCCTCGACTACGATCAAGCACGGGCCCATTGAAGTGTTGCTGACTGCGACCGAAGAAACCGGTATGGACGGAGCCAACGGTTTAAAAGCCGGCTTGCTGGATGCCGATATACTGATTAATACCGATACCGAAGACGAAGGCGTTTTTAGCGTTGGATGTGCCGGAGGTATCGATGTAACCGCTACTTTCAAAAACAAAACAAAAAAGGCCGACAAGAAATACGCAGCCTATAAACTGAGCATTACCGGATTAAAAGGCGGGCACTCGGGCGTGGATATTCACCTGGGCCGCGGAAATGCCAACAAGGTATTCTTCCGTATTTTGAAAGCTGCCGGTGAGCAGTTGGGCGTAAAACTGGCCGATATTCAGGGCGGAAGCCTGCGCAACGCCATTCCGCGTGAAGCCTTTGGTGTGGTGCTGGTTAAACCGAAAAAAGCCGAGGCACTGGCTGCCCTGGTGGCCGAAATCGGTGAAGCGGTAAAAGCCGAACTGATCAACGTGGAGCCGGGCTTGTCGGTAGCGCTGGAAGAAACAGAGTTGCCAAAAACAAGAATGGCCGGATCGTTGCAGAAAAAGCTGACCAACGCTGTGTGGGCGGCTCCTAACGACGTGGTTCGGATGAGCGACACCATGCCCGGAACCGTGGAAACATCTACCAACCTGGCCATTGTGAAGTCGGATGATCAGAAAGTGGTGGCTTCCTGTCTGGTTCGCAGTTTCTCTGAAACCGCAAAACTGGCGCTGGCTACCCGTTTGGAAGCTGTATTCTCACTGGCAGGTGCCAAGGTAGAGCTGACAGGCAGCTATCCGGGATGGCAACCCAATGTGAATTCGGAAATCCTGGAAGAAATGAAAGGCCTGTACGAAAAACGCTTTGGCAAACAACCGCAGCTGCTGGCGATGCACGCCGGACTGGAATGTGGTATCCTGGGGGCTACTTACACCAACTGGGACATGATTTCGGTGGGGCCAACCATCAAGTATCCGCACTCTCCGGATGAAAAAGTAAACATCGAAACCGTACAGAAATACTGGGATTTTCTGGTGGATACACTGGAGAACGTTCCTGTAAAATAAGGAGATTCGATTTTCAATCGCATCCGATTTGGTGACTTAAAACCGCCAAATCCTAAAAAAGATGTCATTCGTCAAGCGATGAATGACATCTTTTTTGTTTGCCTACCCGCTTCTCATGCATGGCGACGAGTCATTTTTGCGTTCCTACAGGGCATTTTTGCATTCCTTCAAGTCACTTTTGCATTCCTACGGGGCATTTTTGCGTTCCGACCGGCCTCTCATGCGTTCCGCCGGGTCGCTTTTCAATTCCGCCGGGTCGCTTTTGTATTTTTTGCCGTCGATCGCGCGTTTTTTTGCCCCTCAGCCAGTTTTACGGAAGCGTTTGCCCGCTTGATTCCCCGAAAAGTACGGTGCCCTGCGAAGGAATCAGCACTCCGAGGTTTTCGTCGCGCCCCTGCAAAAGGTACGTGGCGTTGTTGTGCTGGTAGCTGTCAACCGCATTTTCCGACAGTTTGCCCAGGAGTTTTTCTTTTCCTTTCAACCGGTTAAAAATCAGGCCGGCTTTCAGGTCTTCAAAGTCTGCCAGCATGTCCTGGTCGCCTTCGCTGTCACCGGCAATAAGCACCGGCCCGTAGCCGTACCTGCCGTTTTCGCCTGCCAGGAAACGCGTAATGGCAGCTGTTTTTCCACGCCCCTGTGTTTGAAAATAGTCCTTGCGGAATTCCGGTAAAATGACCCCGGCCGAGTCGCGCTCCAGTTCCATGGCAATCACATGCGAGGCATCGAGGTTGTACCCGAATTCAGGAAAAGAAGCAATTCCTTTCACCACATCCACAAACGAGGCCGAGCATACCCAAACATCAAAACCTGCATCCCGCAGCTGGTGATAGAGCTCCTGCATTTCGGGTACCAGCCGCAACCCGTTTTTCCAGGTTATTTTTACCTGCCCGGCCGATTGCCCCGCGAGTTCTTCTGCCCCGGGACTTACCCAGCTTATTTTTTCGATGGGCTGGTTTTGCTGCCACTTAACGGTTTCAATGGTCATGTTTGTAACACGTGCCGAATCGAGCCCGGAAAACAGGTAGGTCACCCATGGATACGAAACATCGGCGCTGAAAGTATTGTATATGGCGTCGTAGAGAAAACGTACTTTGGTGGTGAAATTCGCATAATGCGGGTTTTCTTTTACCTGTTCGAGCGAAAGCGAACCGCTTCCTCCCAGCTCCGCGTAGTTGGCAAAAAGCCAGTTGTAACTGGCAAGAATATCCGTAATAACCTGCTCGGCAGTGATGCTTTCTCCCGCTTCGTTCTGGTCGGCAAGCGCTACCTTGGTGTCAATGCCGGTGCGTAACGCTTCTTCAAGAACCTCCGGCGTACAGCCAAAGTGAAAGTGCTCGAGCTGATAGATCAGCGTTGCCTCCTGTATGTCGAGAAAGATCGAAGTATTGTCCCAGTCAAAAACCGCATAAGGCGGTTGGTCGGGATTGTAATCGCCGGAGTTTTTCCCGTATTGATTGATCAGGTTTTCCAGTTGTTGCCGGTTAAAGGCATCCCAGTTGCCGCCCAGTTTGGCCGATTGTTTTGCTGGCTGCGAGCAGCCAAAGTTGATCGCAAAGGCGGCAAGTAAAAGATAGAATGTGAAAGTTCTCATTCGATTAGTATTTTTTTGGTTTAAAGTTTCAAACTGCCTTGTTCATCAAATTCCCAGAACGGCGCCCAGGCTATTTCCCACGAATGCCCGTCGGGATCGGCAAAGTAGGCATCGTAGCCACCCCAGAAAGTCTCGCGGGGAGCCACCAGCACTTTGGCACCGTTTTTTACGGCTTGCTCAAATACTGTATTAACGGCGTCTTTCGAATCCTGGTTAATGGCCAGCGTAACACCCGAAAAACCGGATCTTTCAGCCGGAATTTCAGCGTCTTCGGCTAATTTATCGAGCGGGTAAAGCGCCAGGACGATTCCGCCGTGGTTGAAAAAAACGATGTTTTCGTCGCTGCCGGTAGCAGGCTCCCAACCCAATGCATTTCTGTAGAATGACCGGGATTCGGGCAGACTTTTCACCCCAAGTGTGACGATGTTTAAGCGTGGTTTCATTTTATCTCTGCTTTTTTATGGTGGTTTTGCCATCTTTTGAATTACGAAGGCTGCTTTCAAAAGTAAGAAATCCAGCGTAATATGGAGACTATATTCTTTTATATCCCTATTAAAATAAGAATAATCTGCATCAGTTCTAAATACATCCCCGTACCTCGCTTTTCTGCAGGATACATTTTTGTTTTGCCTAAATTTTTGGTTATTTAGTCTGCCTGTCCGAAGAGTTTATGGAAAGAAAAACATGTGTGCTTTTTTGCCGGTGTAAGGCCAAGGTGATATCCTCCGAATCGTTGGATAAAATGGCTGAAGGCTTGCGGAATTTCGATACCGATGTTTTTGAATTGCAGGATCTCTGTGCGATGACGATCCATGAAAAGGATGTGCTGAATACGATCGGAAAAGCGTTTCAGCAAAAGATCGTCGTGGCTTGTTATCCGCGTGCTGTCCGGAATATGTTTCGTCAGAACGGGATTGAAATGGGCGATGTTGAGGTGCTGAATTTTAAGGAACTGTCGGCTGAAAAGATCTTTGCGAAGCTCGAAAATGACTACCAGATTCAAAAGGGAGAAGCGCGCTACCAGGTACAGATCACTGATTTGAATGTGCCCGCGTGGTTTCCGGTGATCGACGAGTCGCTGTGTACGCTTTGCGGGAAATGTGCCCGTTTTTGCTTATTTGGCGTTTACAGTTACGACCGGAAAAGCCTGAAAGTGGTGGATCCGCTGGCGTGCAAGGATCAGTGCCCGGCTTGCGGACGTACGTGCCCCACTTCGGCCATTATGTTTCCGCGGCTGGCTGAAACCACGGTGTTGGCCGGCGACGAACCCAACGGACAAAAGATTGCCATCGATAAGGGAAGCCTCCTTATGACCCTGAATGCGCGCAACCAGAACCGGCGCAACATTTTCAGACAGGGAGTTGTTGAACAGGCGGAAGAGGAGCGCAGAAAAGCCCTGGAAGAATTTAAAACGGGACTGGATTTTACACGGAATGATAAAAAGGATTCTTAAAAATACCGACAGAAAGTGCCTGTACAAGTTTGTGTACAACATGGGGGTGAAGGGCTCGCTTAGTTTTGCGCGTTACCAGCGGCGACTGAAAAAAGGCGATTTCTTTCCGGCGTTTCATTTTATTTCGGTTACCGACGACTGCAACCTGAATTGCCAGGGCTGCTGGGTGACGCATAAAAAGAAAAACGCCCGCATGTCGCCCGAAACACTGAACCGGATCATTGAAGAGACGAAAGCAAAAGGTTCGTATTTCTTTGGAATACTGGGTGGTGAACCGCTCACCTACAAACCGCTTTTCGAAGTGTTGCAGAAGCATCCGGATTGCTATTTTCAACTGTTTACCAACGGAACTTTGCTGACTCCGGAAGTGGCCAACGAGCTTCGGAAACTGGGGAATGTAACGCCGCTGATCAGTTTTGAAGGCGATGAAGTGGTGGCGGATGTCCGCAGGGGCGGAAAAGATGTGTTTCGCCGTACGGTGGAAGCCGTTGAAAATGCAACCAACGCAGGTTTGATCACCGGTGTGGCCATGAGCGTTTGCAAATCAAACATCGATCTGGCCCTGTCGGCCGATTTTGTGAACTCGTTGATTGAGAAAAATGTGGCTTACCTCTGGTACTACATTTACCGCCCGGTGGGAGCCGATTCAACGGTTGAGTTAGCTTTGGATAAAGCGGAAATTCAAAAGTTGCGGCAGTTTATGGTGGAGGCCCGTTCGCAATTCGATATTGCCATCATCGATGCCTATTGGGATCAGGACGGCAACGGACTTTGCCCGGCTGCTACCGGATTAAGTCACCACATCAATGCTTCGGGTTTTGTGGAGCCTTGCCCTGTTATTCAGTTTGCAGCCGAGAATGTAAACGATAAACCGCTGGAAAATATATACAGGGAATCTGCGTTCTTGCAGACTTTACGAAATGATATTCCGCACAAAACCTCGGGTTGTATTGTGATGGAAGATCCAAGCTGGCTGGTGGATGTGGCAGAGCTGCACAAGGCGGCTGACTCTTCCGGCAGGGAGAACGAAGCCGCACGTTTACGGGCAATGCCGCCGGTTCCGAGTCACGGCTCGGGAGTCCCGGTGCCTGAAAAAGGATGGATTTACCGCTTTGCCAAAAAACGCGCCTTCTTTGGATTGGGCGCTTACGGTTAAAAGATATGACAGCAAAAAAACGCATATTGAAAGTCCCGACGGACAAGCGAATCCGTGAATTATTGCGGAAGGAAGTCGTTTTGTTTGCTGAACGGAATAGAATCTTGCCACCGGCTTCTTTTGAATTGCTGGAGGCAAAGTCGAGGGAGCTGCTTTTTCTCCTTAATATGGATGAGGAGTTTCTTGATTTTACCATCGTTTTGCTGGGCAACGAAACCTGGCGCGAGGTAGTGAATGCGACGCCTTTTCACCGCCGTTTGCTGTTGCTGCCGCAGTGTTTGCGGAATAACCTGCAGTGCAAAGGCATTTTTGATGAACTGGGGTTGATCTGTGCCGGGTGCAAAGGTTGTCAGATTGACGATATTATTGGAAAAGCCGAAGAACTGGGCTATTCAACACTGGTGGCCGAGGGAACAACGGTTGCCATTGGCCTGGTGGAAGAAGGTTCGATCGATGCAGTAATTGGCGTGAGTTGCATGCCGGTTTTGCAAAACTCGTTTGAGCCGGTTTCGCGGGCTGCTGTTCCGGTTATTGGGCTGCCGCTGTTGTACAATGGTTGCAGCAATACTTCGCTCGATTACGACTGGTTGTTTTCCGAGATTGATCAGATCACAGATAAAGCCGAATCAAGGCCTCTTTCGGTTTCGGTGATTCGAAACCAGGTGGAAGAATACTTTACGGAAGAGAAGCTAAAAAAATATTTTTGCGGTGATACCGAAACCGAACAACTCGCCCGGACTACCATGGCTTTGGGCGGGCAACGGATGCGTCCTTTGCTGGCGCTGCTTGCGTATCAATCCTATTCAGGCGAGATTCTGGAGGAAGTGCAGCAGGCGCTGGCAGTGATCATCGAGTGTTTTCACAAAGCTTCGCTGGTGCACGATGATATTCAGGACGATGAGGATTTTCGTTACGATCAGCCTGCGTTGCATAAAACGGCCGGAATCCCGGTGGCTATTAACATTGGTGATTACCTGATCGGTAAAGGTTACCAGTTGTTGGCAGGTGCTCCGTGCGATTCAAAAGTAAAGGCCGAGTGCCTGAAAGTGGTGGCCAACTCGCACCTGAATTTGTCGGAAGGACAGGGCGCTGACATTCTTTTGTCGCAGAATATCGCGCAAAAATCGGTGGAGGATATTTTGAAGATTTTTGAGCAAAAAACCGGGGAAGCCGTGAAAGTGGCGCTGCTAACCGGTGCCATTGCCGGGAATGCCCCGGAAAACGAATTGGCAGTTTTGGCGCAGTTTGCCGAGTGTTTTGGCATTGCCTACCAGATCCGCGATGATCTGAATGAACTCCGCGAGGTTAACGACCGGAAGCACGCTTTTGATTTTCCCTTCCTGTTGTCGTTGCTAAAGCAAAGTATCAACGGGCATTCTCCGTCGTTTTCAGAGATCATTCAAAGCGGTAATTTTGAGGTGCTGCTTGAGCGTTTCAATACTCATGAAACGGAAACAAAGGCAGATAAATACCTGGACAAATATGTGCAAAGGTGTTACGCCGAGCTTAATCGGCTGGAGAACCGGAAGCTGCGGCTGAGTTTGTACGGAGTGATGGGTAAAGTATTCAAATCGTAGCGTGACCGGAAAACAAGCATACCAACCTGTAATTCATCAGTTTAACTCTGAAGTTGAAAATGGATTTTTACTGCTCGATGAAACCAGCCGGGCTGAGGTAATAGCGTTTGTAAAATCGCAACAACACAACTCCGGGGCTTTTTCGAACCGTGCCGGAAATCCCGACTGGTATTATTCGCTGTTTGGAAGCTGGCTTTCGGTGGCCTTAAAGCTGGAGGAGCAGCAGAAAAATCTGGGGAAGTTTACATCCGCTGTTCAGCCAGGACCTGAAAAAGTAGTCGATAAATTTTCTTGCCTGCTGATCAACCGGATATTGGGAAACGATGTTAAAAAACCATCCCTTTTTAAGTTGATCGGATGGATTCGAAAGGGCGGGAGAAACCTGAATACAGCTTACCAGTTTTTTCTTTTTATGCTGAGTTTTGATGCGCTTTATGGAAAAAACCGGCTGGCTTATGGGGGAGTTCGGCTTTTTCTGAATTTTTACAAACCCACCGGAAACCTGCCGTGCAGTTTTTTTGCCTCCCTGCTTTTTGCCCGTTTCCTGACCGGAAAAAAACTGAGCGGGGAAGTAGCTGTTTTGATGGATTATTTTGAAAACGGAAAAGGGTTTAAAGTGTTCCGCGAGCAGGAAAATGCGGATTTGCTTTCGACCGCTGTGGCACTTTTTGTTCTGAAAAAAGTGGGCGCTGATCTTCGGCTGGTGATTCCCGATTGTTTGAATTTGGTGCAGGATAACTACGAAAAAGGAGCTTTTTTGTCGGGCGATGGTGATTCTTCCAAAGATTTGGAATATACTTTTTATGGATTGCTAACTTTGGGATTGCTTTCATAAAATGGACAAAAAGAAGATACATCATCAGCTAAATGAAGTAGGCCGGATGCTGGCCTCGAAACTCAACCCGGAGGGATATTGGGAAGGCCGGCTTTCTTCCAGTGCGCTGGGAGTGGCGGTGGCGGTGGCTGCCCTGCATTTTGACGATCCGCAAAAGAATTCGGATGCCATTCAGCGTGGAATCCGGTGGCTCCAGCAGAACATTAACAGCGATGGCAGTTACGGCGACACCCCGGAGAGTCCGGGAAATGTAAGCACAAGTTTGCTGGTTTATGCGGCGTTAAACCTTTATTCGGCAAAGAAAAAGGCGGTAAGGGAAACGCAGCAGAAAACTGCGGGCTATTTGAAGGCCCTGAAGATTGATGTGAATTCTCCGCAAGTGGCTGAATTTATTTTGGAACACTATCAGAAGGACTATACGTTTTCGGTGCCGATCCTGGCGATGTGCGGATTGTGTGGTGTGCCCGGAGAAGACGCGTTCCGGCATATCCCGCAACTTCCTTTTGAACTTTCTCTGTTGCCGCGGCCTTTTTATCGGTTGCTGAACCTGAGCGTGGTGAGTTACGCCATTCCTGCGCTGGTGGCAGTGGGGATTGTTATCTTCAAAAAGAAAAAATCCAATCGTTTCGGGCGCTTTGTCCGGCGATTTTCCATCCCAAGAGCGATGCGGATTTTGCACCGGATGTTACCCGAAAGTGGCGGTTTTTTGGAGGCCGTTCCTTTAACGGCTTTTGTTGCGCTGAGTTTGATCAATTCTGGTTTTGCCGATACCGAAGTGGTTCGGAAAGGCGTTCAGTTTTTAAAACGTACACAACGCGAAGACGGTGGCTGGCCCATCGATGTGGATCTTTCAACGTGGGTGACATCGCTTTCGGTAAAAGCTTTTCGCTCAAATTTAAGTGGCTTTCTGACCACCGATCAGGAAGACGATATTGCCGATCATTTTAAACTGATCCAGAACGACCGGGTTCATCCGTTTAATGGCACTGCTCCCGGAGGCTGGGGCTGGACCAGTTTCTCGGGCTCGGTGCCTGATGGGGACGACACGCCTGGGGTGATACTGGCATTGCTGAATCTTGAGCCCGAACGGCAGGTAAAAAATGAAATTCTGAACGGAGCCCGGTGGCTGAAGAAGCTGCAAAACAGCGATGGCGGATTTCCGACTTTTTCGCGCGGATGGGGGAAACTGCCCTTTGATCAGAGTTGTTCCGATTTAACCGGACACTGTTTGCTGGCGGTATCCGCAGTGTTGGAAACCTATCGGGATGAAATAAGAAACAAGGATGTGCGTGCGTTGAAAACCATTTTTGAACGTGCCTTAAAATACCTGGAACATAAGCAATCGGGAGATGGAAGCTGGGTGCCGCTTTGGTTTGGAAATCAGTCGGCAGGAGATCACTCCAATCCCGTGTACGGAACGGCGAAAGTGGTGACTTATTTAAAAGATGCCTTAACGCATAACTGGCATTCAGAAGCCGTCCAAAACAGGCTTAAGCGTTTGATTAAAAGCGGGCAGACTTTTTTGATGTCGGTGCAAAACGAAGACGGAAGCTGGGGTGGCGGAAAAAGTATTCCGGGGACCATTGAAGAAACTTCGCTGGCTATGTCTGCGCTTGTTTCAAAAGAAAATACAGCCGTTTGCATGAACGGGCATCGCTGGCTTGAAACGTATATTCAGAAAAACGGGTTTAAACCTGCGCCTATCGGGCTTTATTTTGCCTCGCTTTGGTACGACGAAGCGTTGTATCCCGTAACTGCTTATCTGGAAGCGCTCAGCAGAACCTGTGAACAGTTCGCTGCTGAAACCGTTACAACCTGAAAGTTATAGAGGAGATGAAAGAACGGGCGGTTATAGCAGAAGCTGAAAGCATCGGATTCAGTACAAATCACAGAACCATTCTTCAGCCTGTCAGCTTGAAAATAAGAGTTGGAGAGGCCTTTGTAATTACCGGTGCTTCGGGGAGTGGAAAGACCACTTTGGCCCGGCTTCTTTCCGGTGATTTGCACCCGACGCATGGAGTGATACGCAGGAATGAAAGCAAGAGCGTGGTTTTTGTTTCGCAACAAGACCGCTTTATTGCATCTGCCGGTTTGCGCACGACGTATTACGGTCAGCGTTATGAAAGTGCCAATGAAGAGGGAATTCCGACCGTGTACGAATTTATTACGCGTAGGGTACCCGGTCTTCAGGAAGAAGCGTTTGCCGAGGTTCTGGAGGAGCTTGAAATTGGGTATTTACGCGAGCGGCGCATATTGTCGTTGAGCAACGGCGAGCGAAAAAGAGTGCAGTTGGCAGTGGCTTTGTTGCAAAAGCCTGACTGGCTGATTTTAGACCAGCCTTTTGTTGGGCTGGATGTTCATGCACGGGAAACACTTTCCTCGATCCTGGAAAAACAGAAACAAAAAGGCTTGACCCTGCTTATTGTGAGTGATCCGGCGTTGATCCCGGCGTTTACCGATTTCGTGGTGGAAATGAATGACGGGAAGACAAAACCGGCGGTATATGCAAAAGATTATGTGCATTTCAGTGAAACAAATCCATTAGAAAACCATTTTAACCTGGATGTTTTAAGGGAATTATCGGAAGAAAAAAAGAGCTATCGGCAGGTGGTGCGCATGAAGAATGTGCGGGTTGCTTACGGTGGTAAAAAGGTGCTGGATGGGATTGACTGGAAAGTAAATACGGGTGATAGGTGGGTGTTGAGTGGGCATAACGGTGCGGGAAAAACTACACTGCTTAGCTTGATAACGGCGGACAATCCGCAAGGTTATTCCAACGATCTGGTTCTTTTTGACCGCCGGCGGGGAAGTGGCGAAACAGTGTGGGAGATAAAGAAGAAAATTGGTTTTGTTTCGCCCGAATTGCATTTGTATTTTCTTCGGCACCGCGGAATTTATAAACCAGCTTCGGGAAGTGAGTTAAGCTACAATTCGATTACTTGCGCCGATGTGGTTTTGTCGGGTTTTAAAGATGAGGTTGGATTCAATACCACGTATTCGAAAGTACAACTGGCAAAGGCTCAAAAGTGGCTGGGAATGCTGGGAATGAAAAACCTCGAGAAAGCTTCTTTTTTACACGCTTCGTTGGGCGAGCAGCGAACCATTCTTTTGGCCCGGGCGCTGGTGAAATCTCCCGATCTGCTGATACTCGACGAGCCTTGCCAGGGACTTGATCCCGAACATACCGAGCGGTTTATCTACTTGCTTGATGAAATTTGCCGGAACGACCCGACCACCCTGATTTATGTTACGCACCGAAAAGAGGAAATTCCGGGATGTGTGACCCATGCACTGGAACTGGAAAACGGGCAGATCAAAAGCCAGGGGAAAATTCTTTAACCCGGATATCTCATTTTGTTTCGCTTTCCTTCTGAAATCAGGTATTTGCAGTAGAAATTTCTTCTCCCTCTGTCGTCAGGTAGGTTTTGGCCAGGTTCGCGGTTAAGCACGAATGCACGGGAATGACTTCCATTAAATCGCCCACATTGATCTCCCGGAGATTGGTGGGTGTCATTTTGATGACGCCGTGCTCCTGCGACAGCCTGGATAAATAGTTGTTGGTATCGAGGAGTTGCTTTTCTCCGTCTTTTTCAATTACGATCCTGCCATAGAGCGGCTTACCGTCTGTGTTGAGAATACTTTCTTTGGCGAAATGAACCGCGCCTCCGTAAATCACCACTTCATTTCGGGAAACGTGTTTGGCCACTACGGGGCAAACCATCCGAACGGCAATGTCTTTCATGGAACAGGCGCCCAGGCTTTGCTGCATCAGGTCGTAAAAGACAAAATTCCCGGGACGAAGCTCATCAACTCCGCCAAAATTATTGCAAATGCTTGCCGAAGGGGTGTCTCCCATGCTAATCTCCACATTGGGGAACCGTCGCTTGTAGGCGGCTTTCAAACTTCTCAGTTTCAGGAGCGCATCAAACTGACGGCTAAATATTTCGTTGGTCGAACGTGCTTCGTAGGTGTGCCCCGTATGTGTCAGAAATCCTTTAAACGTTATTTTCGGGTTGGTGGCAATAATCTCGAGAATGGAATCAATGAGTCCTGTTCGGGTCGAAGGAATTCCGGTACGGTTATATCCTGTATCTATTTTTAGGTACACGCCGATCGGGGCCTTGGCCTGGCTTGACAGTATTTCTGCTGCCTCGCGGTTTTCAAGCAACACATTTAGCTTTACCGAAGCGGCCAGGCGGTTAATGTTGCCCATTTCCAGGATATTCAGCGAAAACGCGATGGTGATATCGTCCCATCCGTTCATGGCAAAATATTCGGCCATGCTGACCGACGAGACGGTGATGGCATCTACTCCAAACAGGCGAAACCATTCGCCAATCTTTGCTGATTGATGGGTTTTAAAATGAGGTCTGAAACGCAGGTTGTGCGCTTTGGCTTTTTCAGCCATTTTCTCAATATTCTGCAGACAAACTTCTTTGTCGATAACAAAAGTGGGTCTGATAATTTCAATCATTTATTCTCGCGGTGTAATGTTTTTAGTTTAGTTGTGAGTGCGTTACGGGCACTCATCAGTTTTTCGGATATTCCAACCTTGTAAATATGAGGGCTTATAAATCGTTTGTGTTCTTCGGGCAGCTGTTGTGATCGTTGTTCGAGGAAGCGGTAAATTTCCTGCGGGCTTTTTCGGGGGATCAAAACCTCTCCTTCCGAGAAAACAAGCTCTAGCAGGGATTCTTTTTGATGGCCGGCAACATCGGTGTTTTTTTCCGGATAAACGCGGTGATAAATTTTAGGTAGGTTGTCCGGATCCTCTTCCTCCAGTATAATTCCGTCGCGAAAGAAATTGCCTTCTTCATCCAGGTAACGAATCACCTGTTTTCTACCCGGGAGTGTTATTTTTTCGGTATTCTCCGAGAATTTCATTTTTAGTTCGCTGTCAATGGCCGAAAGTTTGTACACTCCGTCCAGGGCCGCATTGTCTTTCCCGGTGATAAGCTCGGTTCCGATTCCGAATCCGTCGATTGCAGCGTTCTGGTCGCGCAAAAGTGTCTTGATTACGTATTCGTTCAGCTGGTTGGAGGCAATGATCTGAACATCGTCAAGACCCGCCGCGTCCAGCATCTTTCGGGCTTTTTTACTCAGGTAAGCAAGGTCGCCGCTGTCGAGCCGGATTGCCTTTAAGCGTGTTCCTTCCGCTTTCATTTCGTGTCCTACGGTGATGGCATTCGGAACCCCGGAGTGTAAGGTGTCGTAGGTGTCGACCAGCAAAACCGTATTGTCGGGATGTGTTTTGGCATACGAACGGAAAGCTTCCAATTCGTTGTCGAAGCTTTGTACCCAGCTGTGCGCCATGGTGCCGCTTACCGGAATATTAAAAAGTTTAGCTGCCAGTACATTCGATGTAGAACTGGCCCCGCCGATAACCGCAGCCCGGCTGGCATGTATGGAGCCAAGTCCTTGGGCGCGTCTCAAACCAAAATCGGCAAACAGTCTTTCGCCTGCAATAAGTTTGATCCGGAAAGCCTTTGTGGCAATCAGCGACTCAAAATTCAGGATATTGAGCAACAGGCTTTCGATCAGCTGGCATTCGATGATGTTTCCTTCAACTCTTACCAGTGGTTCGTTCGGAAAAACAATTTCTCCTTCTTTTACACTGAACAGGCGCCCTTTAAAACGAAAATCGCGCAGGTAGTCCAGAAAAGCAGTTTCAAAACCCTGAGTGCTTAAATATTCGATGTCAGATTCCGAAAAAGTAAAATCGCCCAGCATATCGAGCAAATCCTGAAGCCCGGCAAAAACCGTAAATCCACCTTTGTAAGGATTGGTGCGGTAATAATAGTCGAAACAAACCTGTTGATTTTGTTTGTGGCAGGAGAGATACCCCTGAGCCATTGTCAGTTCATAGAAATCGGTGTAAAGTCCCAGTTTTTGATCACTCAATTGCATTTTCCCCCGAATTATAGCAGTGCATTAAATATAAACAAGAAATTCTGTAATAAAAACAGAACGGGGAGTATTAGCTTTTATTTGAAGGAAAATGTTAACGAAAGAGAAAAACGGAATCAATGTGGTTTCGTTAACGCTGACAGACTTCGACTCTGCTCAGTCTGACAATCACCCAGAGCCAGGTTGAAGGGTGGATTATTTTCAGTTTGTTTCATTATCTTTTTAATGGAACGACATTGAAACAGGCGCATAAAAAAAACGTTCCAACGCAAAGCGAAGGAACGTCTTCTGTATTTTATAAAAATCTTCTGCTGATTATTGTTCCATGATGATGGTTTGCTCGCGGTTCGGACCCACTGAGGTAATAGTAACCGGAACGCCCATTTCATCTTCAATAAAGTTGATGTAGTTGTTCAATTCTTCCGGGAATTCATTCTGATCTTTAATTTTGGTAAGATCAGCTTGCCAGCCGGGTAATTCTACATAAACAGGTTTTACGGTGTCGTTCAGTTCGAAGGGGAATTGCTCTACCACTTCTCCGTCGATTTCATAACCCACACAAACTTTTATGGTTTCGAAATCATCCAACACGTCGGCTTTCATCATGATCAGTTCGGTTACGCCATTCAGCATTACCGAATATTTGAGGGCTACCAGGTCGAGCCAGCCGCAACGGCGCGGACGACCGGTGGTTGAGCCAAACTCGTGGCCGGCGTTGCGCATTTTGTCGCCCGTTTCATCCATCAGTTCGGTAGGGAAGGGGCCCATTCCAACGCGTGTGCAATAGGCTTTGAAAATGCCAAATACTTTGCCGATGGTTTGCGGTGCAATGCCAAGCCCGGTACAAGCTCCGGCACAAATGGTGTTAGAGCTGGTTACAAAAGGATAGGAGCCAAAATCAATGTCGAGCAGGGTTCCCTGTGCGCCTTCTGCTAAAACAGATTTCCCTTCTTTCAGGGCATCGTTGATCATGTGCTCGGTATCTACAATGTGGAACGACTTTAATAGCTCAACGCCTTCAAACCAGTCTTTTTCACAGTCGTTCAGCATTTGTTCGTAATCGAATTTAAAGAACTCGGTCAGCATTACTTTGTGGTTGTCTACCCGTGCTGTGTACTTTTCGTCAAAGTTGTGCAACAGGTCACCCACGCGTAATCCGTCGCGGCCTATTTTGTCTTTGTAAGTTGGGCCAATTCCTTTTAAGGTCGATCCGATTTTAGTATCGCCTTTTTGTTGTTCCGAAGCTGCATCCAGAATTCGGTGAGTAGGCAAAATCATGTGTGCCTTTTTCGAGATGTAAAGGTTCTCGGAGATATCAACGCCAATTTTGTCGAGCGATTCAATTTCTTTTTTGAAAACCACCGGATCGATTACCACGCCGTTTCCGATAATGTTGATCTTGTTTTCACGGAAAATGCCAGAAGGAATGGTATGAAGCACATGTTTGATGTTGTTGAATTCAAGTGTGTGACCTGCGTTTGGACCACCCTGGAACCTGGATATAACATCGTACTTTGGAGTGAGTACATCCACAATTTTTCCTTTTCCTTCGTCTCCCCACTGGAGGCCCAGCAAAACATCTACCTTCATGATTTTGATTTTTATTTTACATACAAAACCGTGAAAATTAATCTTTGACGACGAATTTTCACGGCTTTCGATTTAAGCATTTAAAAGTAGTAATAATTTTATTTGCACACATAAAAAAATCCTTCGCATAGAAGGATCTTAATATTTTTTAATGAAGCGGTAACTTCACTTATTTATCATGTTCGCCATAAATATACAGCGTGTGATGCGAGAGTTTGAAATTATTCTTTTTACAGGCATCTTCAATGATTTCTCTGATACGCGGATCATAAAACTCCATCACCGTTCCATTGGCCATGTCAATCAGGTGATCGTGCTGAAGCGTGGCAAAAGCTCTTTCAAACTGAGCAATGTTTTTTCCAAACTGATGCTTTACCACCAGTTTGCAATCCAGTAACAGATCGATGGTGTTGTATAGTGTAGCACGGCTAACCCGGTAGTTATTGTTTTTCATGGAAATATACAGCGACTCGATATCGAAATGTCCGTCGCGGCAATAAATCTCATCTAAAATAGCAAACCTTTCCGGTGTTTTTCTGTGTCCGTTCTTTTCCAGGTATTCGGTAAACATAGTTCTTACTGTTTCCCGCGTTTTCTGGTTATTCATAATTAAACCAATTTTAAATAGGTCTCAAAAATATAAATTTTTTTGATTCTTTTAGAATGGATATAAATTATTCGTTCAGGTTTTCGACCCTTGTTACATTTTCAATGCCTTTGATGTTTTTAAGGCGTGAAATTAAACTCTTCAGGTCTTCTGCATTGTGGATGTAAAGGAAGAGGTCGCCTTTGAAAATTCCGTCGTGTGTATCGAATTTTACTGAACGCATGTTTATGTTTAGCCCCTTGGAAATCACTGTAGTTACTTCGTGCACAATGCCCAGTCGGTCAAAGCCTTCGAGGTTGAGGCGGGTAAGGTAGGACTGTCGTTTAAATTTGGTCCATTCGGCACGGATGATATTCTCTCCCTGGTTGGTGAGCAGTTTGGCCACTTCGGGGCAATCAACCTTGTGGATGATCACGTGTTCCTCGTTGCTCAGGTAACCTACCACGGGTTCGCCGGGTATGGGGTTGCAGCATTTGGCCAGCGAAAAAGAGGTGTCGTCCTGTGTTTCTTTCAGTAGGAAAGGTTTTTTCTGGTCGATTTTCTTGACGGGAGCTGCCTCCGGTGTACTTTTATTGCCGCCCCAAAAAGTAATGTTCCAGTATTTAACCAGCTTGTTTTCCGATTTTTTGCCAATAATGTCTTTTATGTCCTTCAGATCGATAAAACCCATTCCAACTTCGGAGTAAAGCTGATCGCGGTTGTTCAGGTTGTGATGGGCTACCAGTTTTTTTATGTTGTTGGCCGAAGCAGGCTCTTTTATATGGTTAAAAGCGTCTTCGATAAGTTGTTTGCCTTTTTCTGTGCGTTTGGCCTTTTCAATTTTAAAAGCATCTTTTATTTTCCCGCGTGCTTTTGCGGTGTTGGAGAACTTCAACCATTCGAGTTTGGGAACCTGGTTTTCGGATGTGAGAATCTCCACCTGATCGCCATTTTGCAAAACGTGGCTCAACGGAACCAGTTTCAGGTTAATTTTGGCGCCAATGCATTTATTTCCGAGGTCGGTGTGAATTTCGTATGCCAGGTCAACCACGGTCGATCCCTGCGGCAGGGAGATCATGTCGCCTTTGGGTGTAAAAACATTGATTTCGGAAGAATACAGATTGAGTTTAAAATCGTCCAGAAATTCAAAGGCGTCAGAGTCGTTGCTTTGCAGCAATTCCCGGATCTGCTCAATCCACGGGTCAAGTTCGTTTTCGAAAGTGCGGATGTCTTTGTAGCGGTAATGTGCGGCAAATCCATGTTCCGCAATGTCGTCCATCCGGTCGGTCCTGATCTGAACTTCCACCCAATTTCCCTGTGGCCCCATTACGGTAACATGCAACGATTCGTATCCGTTGGCTTTGGGTGTTGTTATCCAGTCGCGAATCCGGTCGGGCTTTGGTTTGTATATGTCAGTAACAATGGAAAGAACATCAAAACACTGCCGTTTTTCCGAAATATCGTGAACCGATTTGATAACAATCCGAATGGCTAATATGTCGTATATTTCGTTGAAAGTCACTGACTTCTTTTGCATCTTCCGCCAAATGGAATAACAGGTTTTTAAACGGTGTGTAACCGCGCAATCAAAACCTTCGTTTTTCAATTTTTCCACTATGGGGCGGATGAATTCGTTAACCAGGTAGTTTCTTTTTTCTTCCTGGTTATGAAGCATCAGTAAAATCTGGTTGTATTCGTCGGGATGTTTGTGTTTGAAACTGAGGTCTTCGAGTTCGTTTTTGATGGCGTACAAGCCAAGGCGGTGCGCAAGCGGAACATAGAGGAAAAGCGTTTCTGCAGCAATCTTGATCTTTTTATGTGGCTGCATCGAATCCAATGTTCTCATGTTGTGGAGCCGGTCCGCAATTTTGATGAGAATGACCCGTACATCGTCCGACAAAGTCATCAGCATTTTCTTCAGCGTCAGGGCGTGCCTGGCATCAAAATCTCCCGATAGTTTTGTCAGCCCGTCAACAATACGGGCCACGCGCTCTCCAAACATGTTTTCGATGTCCGAAAGGCGGTATTCGGTGTCTTCAACTACATCGTGTAATAAAGCTGCTACAATGGAAGTGGCTCCCAGACCCAAATCTACCGCTACAATTTTTGCAACGGCAATCGGGTGAATGATAAAGGGCTCGCCTGATTTTCGTTTGATCCCATCGTGCGCCGCATTGGAAAAGCGAAACGCTTTCTCAATCCGCGCCAATCTTCCTTCGTCGAATTTTCCCTTGAGAACTTTCAGAAAATCCTGGTAGCGGTCCTCAATGTATCCTATTTCTGCCTGTGTAAAATGTTGCACGTTTCAAATTTTAAACGAATACATGCTAAAAAACGCCCTTTTTCAAGAGCGGTTGAATATATAAATTCTTTCCTATTCCGGCATTTTGTCCGGCTAAAATATCTCTTTCTTTGTCACCTATCAAAACTGAACGTTCCGGATCGATAGGGTATTCTTTCAAAGCCTGAACAATCAAGCCGGGCTTTGGTTTTCGACAGGTGCAAGAACCTGTTATTTCAGGATGATGCGGACAGTGGTAAACTTTTTCAACATGTATTCCATTTATTTGTAGCTGCTCTGTCATCCATTGCGTTAATTGAAGGTAATCGTTTTCGGTGTAATAACCGCGGGCAATGCCTGATTGATTGGTAATAATAAAAATTAAATAATCCTGATCGCTGTAGCTGCGGATAAGGTCGAAAATTCCTGGCTGAAATTCAAAATCTTCGATGCGGAACAAATAATCCTTGTCTATATTAATGGTTCCGTCCCGATCCAGGAAAAGAGCCTTTCTTTTTGACTTTTCTTGCATTTTCAAATCATACCCTCTCTACTTATTCGCAACTAAAACGGATCGTTCATAAATTGTCTTCCTCTTTTCGGCCAAAACTTTGAACGGTTTTACTCCGGAAACGTTTGTTTTAATTTCCCCACAACAAATTTATCAATCGGGAAAGTAATATCTTCTTCTTTTAGCTCATTTATTTTTACCCATCTGAAACTTTGGGTGACCTGGCTTCCGATTTCAAAATCAAATGCTTTCTCCGAAACCGAAAATTGGAGCGGGAGTTTTAGATTCACAAGGAAGTAAACACTGATTAGCTGGGCGTTTTCAAAAAACAGGGCTTTCTGGTAGAAGTCGGTGGTGTAAAAATGACGAAGGTTTTCAATCTCCTGTCCGTTGCATTCTTCCGCAAATTCCCTGATCAGACCATCTGTTAAGCCTTCTCCGAATTCGAGCCCTCCTCCGGGGAACTTGGTCATTTTTATTCCCAACTCAAATTCATCGGAAATCAGCACTTCTTTTTGTTCGTTTACCACAAGTCCGTACACACGGAGAATGAATTTATTGGGTGTCATTTTGCTGAATTGTTTGAGAAATGTACGAGATAATTTCCTGAGTTTGTGTGGGCTCAAACCATTGTACGCTTTCGTCTCTGCGAAACCACGTTAACTGTTTTCTTGCATACCGGCGCGAATTTCTTTTAATCAGTTCAATGGCTTTGTCGCGGGTGATTGTCCCGTCAAACCAATCAAACAATTCGCGGTAGCCCACGGTGTTGAGTGCATTCATGTGTTTTTTCGGGTAGACGCTTCTGGCTTCTTCAACCAGCCCGGCATCTATCATTCGGTCTACACGTTGGTTGATGCGTTGGTGAAGTAATTCGCGGTCACAGTTCAGACCGATTTTTATAATATTGAATGAGCGTATTTTGGCGGGGTTGGTTCGGAACGAAGAATAGGGTTTGCCTGTCATCAGGCTGATTTCCAATGCATGGATAATCCGGGTGGGGTTTTTCAGGTCAACGGTTTCGTAGTACTCCGGATCCAGCTTTTTTAGCTGAAGTCGTAAACTTTCCAGTCCTTCAGCTTCGAGGCGTTGTTTCAGAGCTGCCCTTATTTCCGGATCGGCATCGGGCATTTCATCGATTCCCTTGCACACAGCATCCACGTACAACATCGATCCGCCCACCATTAAAACAAGGTCATGCTTTTTGAACAACACTTCCAATAATTGCAGTGCTTCGTTCTCGTACCTGCTGGCGTTGTAATTTTCTTCTATCGAATGCGACTGGATGAAATGATGCGGGATAGTCGCCAATTCTTCGGGTGTGGGAACTGCCGTGCCAATGTTTAGTTCTTTGTAAATCTGGCGCGAATCGCAGGAAACGATTTTGGTAGTAAAGTGCCGGGCAATTTCAATTCCCACCGAGGTTTTTCCAATTCCGGTAGGGCCGGTCAGAACAACAAGTGTTTTTTGCATAAAAGATGGTGTCTTTTTCGCAAATTAAGGGCAAAAAAAAGACTGTTCAAAATAAGATGAACAGTCTTGGAATTTCTTAAAAATAATTCTCATTTACCACCGTGGATCAGAAATCATCCATCTCCCCAAAGATTTCGGTGTAGTCATCCAACTCGCCAAAATCCATGTACACTTCTTCTTGCATTAGGTCAAGTTGTTCATGGTGAGCAACTTCTTCTCCAAGAACTTGTACGGGGGCATCTCCTTGTTTAAGAGTGATAAATGGTTCATTAAGATTTTTTCCCATAATAATACCAGTTAGTTCTATTAAAAATGATCTGTCATTCAAGAAGTCGAAAGTATAAATCAACTGTTGTCGTTCGGTATGCAGCAAGTCGCTTAACTTTGTTTTTTGCATAATAAAGAACGCAGCACCATTTATACCTAAGTCGAGCATCGATATCTCAACCAGCTTTTTCCACCTGTTCTCCGAGACGAAAAAAGATGCCAGTTGGTGCGACTCAAAACCTACACTTTTCTGAATAATAGTATGAAAATCGAAAAATGAATGTTTTGCATCGAGAGTAACCTCCAATCGGAAGTTTTGGGATTCTTGTGAATTGATCTGAAATTGAAATATCATAAACCTTCACCTTGAATTACACTCAAATTTTACGGATATATTTTCAAAATCCAAGATGAGAATTACTTGTTCGATAGAAAATATCTATCACAAAAAACGAATAGTTAGATTCACTCTCTGTGATTTTTTCTTCTCAAGCCATTGGTTTTAAACTTGTTTAAAGGAAGTTTTGCATCAAAAGATTAGCTGATTTTTGTCACGAAAAAAGGTGTTTTAAAAAATGTTAAAAAATATTAAGCATAATTTTCTGTCGAACAATCGGCTATAATGTTCAGATTTTTTTGATTTATTTTATTGTTTTTGTAGCAAAATGTCATTATTTCTTTGTTCCTCTTAGCATTTGTCTTTTTCCGGGAGGCCCGGGAAGACGCTCCATTGAGAAGCCGCAAGCCGCGAGTTTCCGTCTGATTTCGCCTTTTGCGCTGTAGGTTACAAAGATTGCATCTTGATGGCAAGCATGGTGAATTTTTAGAAAAATGTCGTTTTGCCACATATTGGGCTGTTTGTCGGGGCCAAAGGCATCAAAATAAATTACATCGAATTTTTGCTCTTCGGTGAAATCGTATTCCGTGAGGTCGGCGTGTATTTTCAACAGCGAAAAGTAGTCGGAAACAGGAACCTCCTTGTCCCATTCTGCTGCGTGTATTTCCTGAAACAAATGAACGGCTTCTTCCGAGAAAAGATTGCCGTAGTCAAGTGCTTCTATTTCATCCGGCGTAACAGGGTATTTCTCGATGCTGACAAAACGGGTACTTCTTTCGCTTTTGCTGGCTTCAAGGGCAGTAACCAGCGCGTTTAGCCCAGTTCCGAACCCAACTTCAAATACGGCAGGCGATGCTGAAGGATGGGCGCGGTAGCCTTGCTGAAGAAAAACATAGTCAGATTCGGTGAGGGCCCCGTTCACCGAGTGATATTGCTCATCCATTGCCGGTATAAACAATGTTTTTGAGCCATCTGCTGTATCTATTAAACGTCTTTCCATTGGTACTATAAAATACGGGTGGTTTGAATTACGATTGAAAAAACTAATTTTGAGGTTCAAAAGTAGAAAATATGTTGGTAAGGTTGTATAACGAGAATCCTAATCCACGAGACATTCGGGATGTTGTTGAAATATTGCGGCAGGGAGGAGTGATTATTTACCCGACCGATACTGTTTACGGAATGGGGTGCGATATCACCAATCAGAAAGCCGTTGAAAAAGTCGCGCGTTTAAAAGGAATAAAGGTCGAAAAAAGTAACTTTTCGTTTATTTGTAGCGATTTTAGCCATCTTTCTGATTTTACGAAGCCAATACCCAACCACATTTTCAAACTGATCCGGAAAAATCTTCCGGGGCCCTTCACTTTTATTCTGGAAGCCAATAACAATGTTCCGAAATACTTTAAAGGAAAGAAGAAGACGGTTGGCATCCGAATTCCGGACAATAATATTATTCGTGCGATTGTAGAAGAACTGGGTAATCCTATTATGTCCACTTCTATTCATGACGAGGACGAAATTATTGAATACACTACAGATCCGGAGTTGATTTACGAAAAATACCAGGATGTAGCCGATGTGGTAATCGATGGCGGGTATGGTGAACTGGTTCCGTCAACCATTGTTGATTGCTCCGGCAATGACATTGAAATTGTACGGGAAGGTAAAGGTATTCTGGAGTATTAAGATTTTGGGATCCTGCGTTGATTTTATTCTTTCCAGAAAGACGGCGAGAAAAGTACCAGTACTGTAAACAATTCCAGACGGCCCAATAACATCAGAAAGGATAAAAACCATTTTCCAAGCGGCGATATGTGGTAGAAGTTCTCGGCAGGTCCTACGCTTCCGAGCCCCGGGCCAATGTTGCCCAAGCTTGTCGCAACGGCTCCCATCGATGATTCCATGTCGGGCTCAATCAGGGTGAACAGAATGGTGCTGACAAAGAAAATTACCATGTACAACATAAAAAATGCAAGCACATTGGTTACGATTTTAGAATCAACCGAATGGCGATTGAATTTTACCGGAATTACTGCGCGCGGGTGTACCAGGCGCTTTAGTTCATAATATCCGTTTTTGGCCAGTATTACAATACGCATGATTTTGATGCCTCCCCCGGTTGATCCGGCGGAGCCTCCAAAGAAAAACAATGCAAAAATAAGCATGGTCAGGAAAGGTGGCCAGACCAGGTAGTCGGCGGTGGCGAAGCCTGTTGTTGTTACAATGGATACCACCTGAAACAATGCTTCACGAAAGGCACCTTCAAAATTGAGGTGGGAAGAGAGTAATAATCCGCCTGTAATTACTGCTGAAAAGCACAGGGTTATTAAACTATAGTATTTGAATTCCTCGTCTTTAACTATGGACGAAAAACGACCGGTTATGGCCATGTACGACAGGGTAAAATTGGTGCCTGCCAGAAACATGAAGAAAGTGATAACATATTGGATGAAAGGCGATGGCCAGTGCGCGATACTTGCCTGTTTGGTAGAGAAACCTCCGGTTGCCATGGTGGTAAACGAGTGGCAAATTGAATCGAAAAAAGTCATGCCTCCAATCCAGAGCAAAATGGTTTCAAGCACGGTGAACAGGATGTAGATTCCCCAAAGTGTTTTGGCTGTTTGCGTAATCCGGGGACTAATTTTATCCGGTGTAGGACCGGGCACTTCCGCCATAAACAGCTGCATTCCACCTATTCCAAATACCGGTAAAATGGCCAGTGAGAGAACGATGATTCCCATTCCTCCAAGCCATTGCGTAATGCTTCGCCAAAATAAAATTCCGTGCGGAAGAGCTTCAATGTCGTTTAAAATAGAAGAACCGGTGGTTGTGAACCCCGATATGGTTTCAAAAAAAGCGTCGGTAAAACGTGGAATGGAACCACTCAGAATATAGGGAAGCGATCCGAAAAAGGAGAACACCAGCCATACCATTGTTACAATGATAAAACCTTCGCGTTTCCCTATGTCTTTTTTTGCTTTCCAGGTGGCAGCAGTGATTAATGCACCGATTCCGAGATTGATCCCGGCAGAGATCAGGAATGCGACAGTGTCGTTGCCTCCGTAGATTAGTGCTACCACGGACGTCAAAAGCATTGCAAACCCTTCAACAACCAAGAGTAAACCAAGTACTTTAAAAATGATCTTGAGATTCATCCCAGATTGGTTTTGATCGCTTATTTGAAGAACTTCTCTATCTTTTTAATTCCTGATGGCAGGGTAAATACCACCACTTTATCGCCTTCCTGTACTTGCGTGTAACCATGTGCAATATAGCCCATATTTCCACGAATGACACCCCCGATTTTGGCTTCGGCTGGAAATCCGATATCTTTTACCGGTTTCAGGGTGATTTTAGCTCCGGGTTTGGCAATAAATTCAAAAACTTCTGCTTCAGAAGCTGTCAGACATTTCACTTTAGATATTTCGGCATTCAATGTAAAACGGTAGATGTAACTTGCAGCAATCAGCTTTTTGTTGATAATGCTTCCAATTCCTGTGTTGTCAGCCAGTTTCATGTAAGCCAGGTTCTCAACCTCGGCCACTGTCCGGCGAACGCCCAGTGTTTTAGCGAGGTTACATCCCAGTATGTTGGTTTCTGAATTTCCGGTAGTAGCCACAAAAGCATCCATTTTGTCGATGCCTTCTTCTTTTAGGAGATCCAGGTTTCTTCCGTCTCCGTTAATTACCAGTACATTGCTGAAGCGGTCGGCGATTTCCTCGCATCTTTCCCTGTCGCTTTCAATGATTTTTATCCGGTAACTTTCGCCCAGTTTTTCAACGGCTTTTTGGGCAATACGGCTACCTCCCATAAACATGATGTTTTTGACCTCAAACTGTTTTTTCCCGGTGAGTTCCAAAACATTGCTTTGTTCTGATGGAGTTGTGACGAAGAAGACCACGTCGTCGTTTTGAATCGAATCGTGTCCGTTGGGAATGATCGTTTCGTTGTCGCGTTTAATCGCTACAACCAGCAAATGCTGATGTTCGATGGCCAGTTCTTCAAACGTTTTGTTCAGAATAGGTGCATTGTCACGAACCTTGATTCCCAGAAGGAGCAACTTCCCATTGGAAAATTCGATCATCTGCCGGGTTACTGTTTGTTTGACGGAAGCAACAATTTCTTTGGCAGCCAGACTTTCAGGATAGATCAATTCGTTGATCCCCATGTCGTTTAATTTGGCCCGGTATTTTTCCTGCAGGTATTCCTGGTTGTTGATACGTGCAATGGTGCGGCTTACCCCAAGGTATTTAGCCATGGCACAAGCCAAAACATTTCGTTCTTCGAACGGTGTTACCGCAATAAACAGATCGGCTTTTGCCAGGTCTGCTTTTTTCAGGTCTGAAAAAGAGTGCGCTGAACCAATAACCGTCATCAGGTCTACTTCACTGCTTATTTTGGAGAGTCGCTCCTGCGAATCGTCCAAAAGCACAATGTCGTGATCTTCTTTGGATAACATCCTTGCCAAATGTGTCCCCACTTCGCCGGCACCGGCAATTACAACTTTCATCGTCTGCTGTCTTTGTAAATAATTCGCAACAAATTAATGTATTAACTTCTACAATTCCATGTAAAAAACTGTTTTTTAATTTTTTACCTCATTCAAATTTAACATACCCGGCTGCAAAAAACAATACAAGTATTTGAGAGTCAAGAAGTATTTTTGAAGGCCTTATTGCTGTAATTTGTATTCAATATAATTAACTCATTACTGCCACTGAATACGGAATGCACCCATTGCCGGGAGCGAATGAATGGAGCTGCTTTGCGGCTGTATATTTCTCGTGGTTATTACACTGGTTTGATCATTAATTTGGTATTCTTCAGGGATAAAATAAGAATTCAGAACCAAAACATCTGGAGTCAATTCTTGCGGACTGTTTTTGGTCAATCCAATTTGAATGATTTTGTCATCGAAACAAATAAAGCTACTGTTGAGAAACAGGTGCTTGTCTTCAAATAAAGTTCCGTACTCCAGAAATACGGGTTGATGGAGGTTCTTTTGTGTTGTTACATTTTGTGCTATCTGACGCGTGTAAGCTGATGAATCGATAGGGAATTGGGTTATAATGTAGTTTTGACGACCCTTAATTAGTTGCAGGGTGAGGTTGTCGCGGTTGTTGAATACGATCAGTTCTTTTTGCTGATACTGCCGGAACTTTTGTCCGGTTGAAAGCAACATTACCAGCGAGAATAGGAGGAACGCATATTTCAACTGCCGGGCACGCCGGAATTCGATAAAAGCAAAGCAAAAAAGCAAGGCCAGCGCCAAACTTATGGATTGCGACCCGCTGAAGGGAATTTTTAAAACGGAATGAGATAAATTTTCAATCCATTGGAGTAAGGAGAACAAATTGCCGATCACTTCTTTTATCACGAAAGCCAGTCCTGTGGATAAGTATGGAACTCCGGATAACAGAAGCAGTAAAACACCCAAAATGATTAACACGAAAACCGCCGGAATGATGACTACATTTGTTAGCAGAAAATAAGTGGGAAATTGATTGAAATAATACGACGTGAGAGGAAAGGTTGCGATTTGGGCGGCTACTGAAACGGTCATTAAAACCCAAAAATAGTGCATTATTCTGTTTTTTATTTTCCATAGTTTTTCCAGTTTGGGTTGAAGAAACACAATGCCAAATACGGCAGAATACGAAAGCTGAAATCCAACTTCAAAAAGATTGTTGGGATTCAGCAATAACAGAATAAAGGCAGAAGTGGCCAGTGTGTTGTAAATATTGGCCCGCCGGTTTAAACTGGTGGCAATGCTTACCAGCGAAAACATGGTGGCAGCCCGCAGCACCGATGGCGAAAGACCGGTTAAAAGAGCATAACTCCACAACATTATAATGGAAAAGATAACAAACAGAATGCTTCCTTTTTTACTTTTTTTCAGAAAGCCAAAAATCAACACAAACATCCCGAAAATAATGCCGACATGTAAGCCTGATACGGCCAACACATGCATGGCTCCAGCGGCCGAAAATACTCGTTTGGTTTCCGGATCAAGCCCTCGTTTATAGCCCAGTGTAAGTGCAGAAAGAATAGCCGTTTCATTTTCTCCCAAATTTTGATGCCGGTAAATGGTCAGTAATTTATCCCGAAGTTTTTCAGCCATTATAACCGGGCTATTTATTTTGATGTTTGTCGGCTTCCACTTTTCATCGGCGAGGTATAACTGGCGGTATATTTTTTGGCGGTTCAGGTACTTTTGGTAGTCAAACTCATAAGGATTGCCATTGTTGGTAACAATGCGGGGATTCTCCTTAAATAAAATAACTGTACCCGGAACGAGGTCTGCCGCATGGCTGTCCTTTCCGAAATAGGCCAGTATTTTTTCGTTTGCCTGAAATGTTGAATCTGCTTCGGTAAAGGAGTTTATCTTGAGGACCGTTTTGTAAGAATTGGGTTTTTCTTCCGGTTTTTCAAGAACGATTGCCGAGAATTGGCCGTTCAGATAGAATGCCGGTGGTTGGTTGTGTTGATTGAAGAATACGATTCCGAGCAAAAAGAACAAAACGCTTGTTAATGCCCCAAAAATACCTTCGAATGAAAATCGGTAGCGAATGTTTAGCAGAATTAATACCAAAAAAAGAATACCCGCACTCAGAAAAAACAGGCTGCTTTCCTGTTTTAAGAAAGCGGCTGCAAGCACTCCTGTGCCGTATGATACGGCAATTCTGAGAATGGGTATTTTTTGAAGTAGTTTTTCCAAGGTTATTGCCTGAAGGATATATCCGCTCAAACGAATCCCCTGAAAAAAGGTTGCTATTTGGCAGGAACTTTTATCCGGTATGCTGGAATTACTTTGCCCTGGCTAATGCTGATAAGTTTACTTTTCAGGAGTCGTTTCCGGAGCGGAGAGAGGTAGTCGATAAACAACTTTCCGTCCAGGTGGTCGTATTCGTGTTGGATAACCCTGCCTGCAAATCCTTTGAAGGTTTCTGTATGCTCTTCAAAGTTTTCGTCGAAGTAGCGAAGCGTAACTTCGTCGTGGCGCGAAACGTCTTCCCGTATTTCCGGAAGACTCAGGCATCCTTCGTTCATAACCCATTTTTCTCCGTCAACCTCCAGGATTTCAGGATTGATAAACACTTTCTGGAAATTTTCCAGTTCGGGTTCATCATCAGCGCCCGAGCTGGCATCAACTACAAACAAACGAATTGACATGCCTACCTGTGGCGCTGCCAGTCCAACTCCGTCAGAATAATACATGGTTTCCCACATGTTTTCAATTACTTCTTTCAGGTTGGGGTAGTCTTTATCTATTTCTTGTGCGCGTTTTCTTAAAATAGGATCGCCGTAAACTGTTACCGGGTATTTCATTCGTCTGTATTTTTTATTTTCAATCGGCACAGGTTTTTTAATGGCTTTCAAATGGTGAAAATCACTTTTGCTGGGCCGAATTCCCTGTTCTCTTGCTTCTTTTTTGTTTACTTTTTTACTGCAAATTTCTTCGCTGCTCTAAATAGTTCTGCAGAATGATGGTAGCACTAATTCCGTCTATCATCTCTTTATTCTGTCTTTGCTTTTTTTTCAGCCCTCCATCAATCATGGTTTGAAAAGCCATTTTCGATGTAAAGCGCTCGTCGTATAGTTCCAACCTGATCTCCGGATAAACTTGTTGGAATTTGCGGAGAAAAGGATTAATGTAACGAACAGCTTCAGAGGCTTCGTTGTTCATTTGGCGAGGATAGCCCACTACTACGGTTTCCACCTTTTCCTTCAGAAAATACTCTTTCAGAAAATCCCAGATGGTGTGAGTAGGTATTGTAGTAAGCCGGGTTGCAATTATTTGCCCGGGGTCTGTAACAGCCATTCCCACACGCTTTCTGCCGTAATCGATGGATAGAATTCTTGCCATAATTTTAAATCGCTGCAAAAGTATAGAGAATTGATTAGAAAAAAAAGAGCTGGTTAAACGGTTTGTTTTCAGAGAATTCAGGTAAAGTGTAAAACTGGCGTTTCATTTTTGGCACGTGCTTTGCAATTTCATTTGCAATTACCGGTTTAAACAAGGCGCCAAAAGAGCAATGCAAACAATTTGTTGAATTTTAAAATAAACGTCATGAAAACGATAAAATTCAGACTGTTTGCCACGATATTTACTCTGGCGGCAGTTATTACAGCAACAACATTTGAGGCGAACGCACAACGCAGATCCAGTCAGGAAGGCAACGAATCCAGGCGGAGTACTCAGGAAACCCGAAAAAACGTAGAGCGGAAAAGTACTTACAAAGAGTACGATAAGGTTCAGCGAAAATCGGTTGATCCAAAACTGAGAAGTACACGTAGCGAGGGTAGCCGTTCGTCTGTAACCAAGTCGGGTAACAACCAGAATCGTTCGCAGTCAAATAGCTCACGCAATTCTTCTTCAAATTATCAGAAGCGGGAGTCAAACAGAAATGTAACAAATCAGGGAAATAACAGAAGTGTTCAGAAAAGCAGTCAGGCAACTCCCAGCCGGAATTCGAATTCCACTTATCGTACTTCACGGGAGCAAGACCGGAATACCGTTCGCAGCCGGGAGAATGACAACCGCAATGTGCGGGTAGGTACTTCTACCAGCGAAGGACGCCGGAATACCGGAAGAACAGTTAACGAAAACCGAGACTTCTACCGGGTTGATAAAGCGGACAGACGCTATTCTCCAAGTGAAAATTACCGGGGAAGCAGTAATTACTGGAAAGGGAACTACCGTTCTGAGCGGATGAACTACAATCATAAAGACAAAAGGTATTATTCTAATTACAATTATTCAAAGAGGAATCACTGGGATAGAAAGTGGGAAAACTACCGCTGGAATTACAATAGCTGGCGCGATTATTACAGCGGCTATAACCCGCGGTCTTACACCTACTCAAGGTATTATTTTCATCACCCGCATTACGGGCACGTTCTTTCCAGGTTTGATTACCGTCCGGTGGTTTTCGTTCACAACCATCATCAGTATTATTGTTACAACGGACATTTCTTCCGTTACCGTCCGGGAGTAGGTTACATACTGGTTGATTTGCCTTACGGATTTACCTTCCAGTATTTGCCGAAAGGACATTACGAACGGGTTCACGTAAACGGTTACCTGTATTTCAGAATCGGAAACTTGTTCTTTGAAGCATCAAACTACGGGTTTAACCTGGTTCATTATCCGGAAAGATATTATGCCTATGACGACGGATTTGAGCGTCCCGGATATTATTACGACGATATTTATTGGTAGTAAGTGATTACTAGACCTTCGAGATATATTGTTTCTTGTTCCACTACCTGCACTTTGGGTGCAGGTAGTTTTTTATGGGGAGAAAATGAAAGATGTCAGATGAATAAATGTTTTTAATTTGCCGGAACATTCATTCGCTGCATTTTTTTATCTATTTTTAAAAAACCAAATGCGATGTCAAAAATGTCTATGAAACTGAAAAGAGATCAATTGCCGCCCAAAAAGGCTGAGAACTGGAGAAAAAGTTTTAAAGAGGAGTCGAAACTCACCTTTAATCTCAAAGTTCCAAAGATTATCCTGCAAAAGGAAACGTATAAATCGCTGATTGGCGAAAACGAAAACCGGGTGCGGGTATATCTTGGTCTTGAACCGGAAAAGAACGAGGGTAAGTATGAGCTTTGTGCTTATGCTGTATCTGCTTTTTTGCTGGGAAGTGGCGATGTCTATGCCGATTATGAAACTCCGGTATTCAAATTATCCAAGAAAAATGTGAACCTTTCGGATAATAACAAGATGGTGATTGAAAGCATCAGAATGTATCGCAAGTGGCGTTCGGGCGAACTCGATCCGGAGGATGAAGGAGCACCGTTCAGGCAATACATATATCCCAATGCCTATTTGTTGACCAAGTTTGAGTTGCATGAATTATTCAACGCACAAAACAGGGCCGAGATACAACTTGAATTTGGTATTGCAAAAACCATGGATGTAATCATCGGGCCGGTGAGAACGATGGAAATGCAAACGTCAGGAGAAGATGACGACGTTTTTAACCATGCTGGTGTATGTCCTCCTTATTGTGACGAGAGAAGCATTTACAACTCATAATCCGGTGCTTTGAACCTGCTGTATTTCAACTGGACCCCCATCCTTATCCCTTTTATTGTTGGAATAATAAAGTTCCGTAACCTGGACACTGCATTAAGGATTCTATTCCTTTTTGTAGCAATGGGTACCGTTAACGAGCTTGTTGGCTTGTACCTGAGGTACGTTGTGTGCGTAAAAAATACCATGCCGCAGGGAAATGTCTACTACTTGGGGGAATTCCTTTTGTTGGGGCTGTATTATCGGCAACTGTTAAAGGACCGGTTCAAATCGTGGGTGTTTTTAATTATTATTTCTCTGTTTATTACCGTAAGCCTGGTAAACTTGGTGCTTTTTAAATCCTGGTTCGAATATCCGGCGGTGCTACAAACCGTAAGCAAAATATTTCTGATGGGGTTCTCTCTTCTTTATTTCTACAAGGTAATGGACGAGGCAAAAATCGAGAATCTCTGGAAAGAACCAGTCATTTACATTAACGTTGCGGTTCTTGTCTATTATGCGGGGAATCTGTTTTACTCTTTGCTTTTCAATTTGATTCTGGAATATTCGCGGACATTTTCGCGAATCACGGTTCAGTATTTTTCAATTCTAAATGCAGTGTTTTATTTTTTGATTGCAATTGGCTTTTGGCAGGTGAAAGCCAGTAGTAAAAAACAGCTTTCCGGTACAGGCGTTAAAACTTAATGCCTTGAACAAAATATGGATTTTGTTCGCTAAATTAGTAGCGGATTGAACATTTTTTGAGTGGGATCAGGGAATACAGATATTACATTGATTTATTTTCTGGGCACGGTAGCTATGATTTTACTTGCCGGCGGTTTGTTTTTCTTTTTTGTGTTTTACCAGAAACGATTGTTGCAGAAGCAGCTGGAGTTGAACAAGGTCAGACAGGATCAACAGGAAGAGATTTTAAGAAATACAATTCAGGCCCAGGAAAACGAACGGAAACGAATTGCCCAGGACTTACATGACGAGGTGGGGGCGATGCTTTCGGTGGTAAAACTGAATGTTGGTCGTATTGACCGCCAATCGGAAGATAAGACGCTTGTGCTGGCATCCGAGACCAAAACTTACCTTGATGATGTGATTACCCAGGTTCGGAGGATTTCGCGTGCACTTTTGCCACCATCTTTGGAAAAACTGGGGCTTTATCCTGCTTTGGAAGAATTGGCAAGCTGGGTAAATAAGTCAGATCAGCTTTTTATAGAAATCAGAAAATCAGGAGAGCCTTTTCGCTTTGATATCAAAAAGGAATTGGCGGTTTTTCGCGTGGTTCAGGAAGTGATGAATAATGCCATAAAGCATGCAGATGCTTCGCAATTGTCACTGATATTGAGATTTGGAGATGGTACGCTAGCAGTTCTCGTTCGTGACAATGGAAAAGGATTTGATCTGAAAGAAAAAATGGGAGCCGGACTGGGATTGAGAAACCTCGAGAGTCGTATGGAGATGGCGGGTGGTAAATTTAGACTCAAATCGAAAATCGGTTTTGGGACTTCAGCGCTTTTGTATCTCAGTGCCCTTCGTGACAAGAGTAGGGATTCGGCTTAAAGTGAATTGTGTTCGCATGCGTTTTTAGATATACAGTGTTTTGACTTAACTAGGACCGAATGAATACTACAGGATTAAAAATAGTGGTAACCGACGACCATAAACTTTTTCGGAAGGGTATGGCAGCGCTTCTCTCCGATTTCGAGGAGGTAGGAGAGATCTCAGAAGCCGGAAACGGATTAGAATTGCTGGATTTAATAAGTACAATGCCTGTTGAACCAGATGTGGTGCTGCTTGATGTTAACATGCCAGAGATGGATGGCGTGGAAACTACCCGCCGTTTAAAGTTGGAATACCCGTCGGTCCGGATCATTATTCTGAGTATGGAAGACGATGTGCAGTTGGTGTCTCATTTGGTCAGTGAAGGAGTGAATGGATATTTGCTAAAAAATGCCGATCCGGACGAATTGGAGCTTGCTCTGAAAAAAGTAATGAAGAACGATTTTTATTTCTCTGCGAGTCTTACCTCAGCGGTTTTGAAAAGTTCAACAACAGTGGTGAAGCAGGCAAGCTACACGTCGGAGATCGATCTCTCCGAGCGGGAGAATCAGGTACTTCAGTTGATCTGTGAAGAACTTACTGCAGCTGAAATCGCCGATCGTTTATCTTTGAGTGCCCGAACGGTAGAGGGGTATAAGAGGAATTTACTGGAAAAAACAGGGACACGAAACATGGCGGGTCTGGTGATTTGTGCCATGAAAAACAATCTTATTCAGGTTTAAACAGCAGTTCGCTAGTCGGCTTTCTTCTTATTTCAGACGTATAGATAAAATCTAAAGCCAGGAACATTCCCAAACGATTTTCTGTAATTTTTATGCTCAGTATGGAAAGAAAAAAGGGGTACTGCAATAGCACCCCTTTGGAATCGTTTACCTTACTTTTTACCACCACCGCTTAGGGAAAATGGGACAGTTACTTGAGAGGGATTGAATGTGTAAAAGGTGTGATGACGTGTAAAAAAGGTAACTGTGTTTTGTTGGGTGGTTATCAGCTAGCTTTGTATTGAAAGTTATAATATGTTCTGTTGTTTTGCTCATTTCTTATTATTGACATTGCAAATTTCAGAAATAAGCTTTAGCTGTAAAAGAGTAATTCTACGTGAAGTGGATACGTAGTTCTACGTGAAGTGTGTTTTCGAAAATATTTCCTGCAATTTTCAGCACAAAAAAATCATGATTCCCGGGAATCATGAACAGAAATGAAAGTTAAGATGTGTACCCCTATCCGGGATTAGTTTTTATTTTTTAATACAGAATATCCAATGTAAAATTCCCAATGTTCAATTTTCCGGATTTTGTTGGATCTTTTACATTCAAAATTGAGAATTAGATATTTTTTAAAACTGACTCTCAGAAAAAAAAAGAGCTGCCCCAAGGACAGCTCTCGTATAAATTATGCTTGAATTTTTTTATTTCAAGTTTGCTTGTGCTGCAGCAACGCGTGCAATTGGCACACGGTAAGGAGAACAACTAACATAGTCCATTCCTACGCTGTCGCAGAACATTACAGATGATGGCTCGCCACCGTGCTCACCGCAAATACCAACTTTCAGGTTTGGTTTTGTGCTGCGGCCTTTTTCAACACCCATTTTTACAACCTGTCCAACACCTTCCTGGTCAAGAACCTGGAACGGATCGTTTTTCAGAATGCCTTTTTCGATGTAGATCGGCAGGAATTTACCGGCATCGTCACGCGAATAACCAAAGGTCATCTGGGTAAGGTCGTTGGTACCGAATGAGAAGAATTCAGCTACTTCGGCAACCTTGTCAGCCGTTACAGCTGCACGTGGAATTTCGATCATTGTACCTACCATGTAATCTACGGTAGCACCTTTTTCTTCGAATACCTTTTTAGCAGTTGCGTGGATGATGTCAGCCTGCAGTTTCAATTCTTTTACAGTACCAATCAGCGGAACCATAATTTCAGGACGTGCGTCAACACCTTTTTGCTTCAGATTTACAGCAGCTTCGATAATGGCGCGAGCCTGCATTTCTGTGATTTCAGGATAAGTGTTTCCTAAACGACATCCACGGTGACCCAACATCGGGTTGAATTCGTGCAGGTCTTCAACCAATGCTTTCACTTCCTCAACGGTGATTCCCATTTCAGTTGCCATTTCCTTCTGGTTGGCTTCTTCGTGCGGAACAAATTCGTGCAACGGCGGATCAAGCAAACGAATGGTTACTCCGAATCCTTCCATGGCTTCCAGAATTCCTTCGAAATCTTCGCGTTGGAAAGGCAGCAGTTTATCCAATGCTTTGCGACGGGCTTCTTCTGTTTTAGCCAGAATCATTTCGCGCATAGCTTTAATTCTTTCGCCTTCGAAGAACATGTGCTCGGTGCGGCATAAACCAATACCCTGGGCGCCAAAATCGCGGGCAACCTTGGCATCGTTTGGAGTGTCGGCGTTGGTACGAACTTTCATGCGGGTGAATTTTTCAGCCAGGTCCATAACCTTACCAAAATCGCCGCTCATGTCCGGATCCATCGTAGCTACTTTACCTTCATAAACTTCTCCGGTAGAACCATTCAGCGAAATCCAGTCTCCTTCGTGGAATTCGTTGCCGTCGATAGTCATTACACGGGTTTTGTAGTTGATTTTAACGCTACCTGCACCCGAAACACAGCATTTCCCCATACCACGAGCTACAACAGCTGCGTGCGAAGTCATACCGCCGCGGGCAGTAAGAATACCTTTGGCAATGTGCATACCTTCCAGGTCTTCAGGAGAAGTTTCAACACGTACCAGAACCGATTCGGGGTATTTATTGGCTTCGTCAGCAAAGAAAACGACCTGGCCGGTGGCAGCTCCCGGAGAAGCAGGCAAACCTTTTGCCAGTACGTTGGCCGATTTCATAGCTGCTGTATCAAATACCGGGTGAAGAAGTTCGTCCAGTTTGGCGGCGTCGATGCGTTTCAAGGCTGTTTTTTCGTCAATACGGCCTTCGTTCAGCATGTCCATGGCAATTTTAACCATCGCAGCACCGGTGCGTTTCCCGTTACGGGTTTGCAGCATCCACAATTTACCTTCCTGAATTGTGAATTCGATGTCCTGCATGTCGCTGTAGTGGTCTTCCAATTTTTGTTGAACAGTGTTTAACTGTGCATACATTTCCGGCATAGCTTCTTCCAGTGAAGGATATTTTGAAGCTCTGTCTTCTTCCGAAACATTTTGAAGAGCAGCCCAGCGTCTTGAACCTTCAAGGGTAACTTCCTGTGGTGTGCGGATACCTGCAACAACGTCTTCACCTTGTGCATCAATCAAATATTCACCGTTGAAAATGTCTTCACCGGTAGCAGCATCGCGGGTAAAACAAACACCTGTACCAGAGTTTGAACCCATGTTGCCAAACACCATTGCCTGAACGTTTACAGCAGTTCCCCACTCATCCGGAATTTGCTCCAGACGACGGTAAAGTATAGCACGGTCGTTGTTCCAGCTATTGAAAACAGCCGCAACAGATCCCCAAAGTTGTTCCCATGGATCGGTTGGGAAATCCTTGCCGGTTACTTTTTTAACCGCTGCTTTAAAACGGCTAACCAATTCTTTTAAATCATCGGTTGTGAATTCAGTATCGAGTGCGATTCCTTTTTCTTCTTTCAATCCTTCAATGATTTCTTCAAAAGGATCAATTTCTTCTTTGCTTGCGGGTTTCATTTCCATAACCACGTCACCGTACATTTGTACAAAGCGACGGTATGAATCCCAAGCAAAACGCGGATTGCCTGATTTTTTGGCGATACCTTCAACTGCCAGGTCGTTCATACCCAGGTTCAGTACGGTATCCATCATTCCCGGCATAGAGGCGCGGGCACCCGAGCGAACTGACATCAAACAAGGATTCTCCTTGCTGCCAAATTCAGTTCCGGTCAGTTTTTCAACCAAAGCAACAGCGGCTTCTACCTCCGGCTTAATCAAGTTGAATGTAGCTTCCTTACCCTGCTCGTTGTACATGGTACAGACTTCTGTTGTAATAGTGAAGCCCGGAGGAACCGGAACTCCAATCAGGTTCATTTCAGCAAGGTTTGCACCTTTTCCTCCCAGGAGGTTCTTCATGCCTGCTTTACCTTCTGCTTCTCCAGCTCCAAAGGTATATACATGTTTTGCCATAAAAGTACTTTTAAGTTATAATATTTAGAATTAGAATCGTTCTTGGAAACGGGCTGCTAAAGTAGTTTTATTTTTTAAAAATTGAAAGTTTTTGATTGGTTAAGTTCCTGTTTGTTAGATCAGAATAAACTTGTATGAAAATATTGCACTTATTGAATATGAGTGCTTCATTTCAAAGAAGTTGACGAATGTTCGTTTCTTTTTTTTGTGAGGATTTTTCTGATTTTTGCGGGAAAAATATCATTAACCGAATGTTGGAACATCTGATTTGTATTTTGGAATTTCTTACTTGCTTTTAATCCTTAACATTCTTTAACTTCCGTTGATACGAGTTAACTATTTTCCGCCTTACTTTTGTAATAAGAAATTTGAATAGTTTTAGTGTTTTTTCATAGAGAATAGATTTGGTTAGGTTAGGAAACAGAGGTAATAGTGATTATCTCTGTTTTTTTATGCCCCAACTGCCATATTTGCTGTTAGATTCTCATTTTTCTGAAATTTTTTCCAGTTTTAATTTTTTAGTCCGACATTCTGTCTTTCAGTTGGTTGTGGCTTTAGTTTTGCGTCATGGAGCAGGAAATTTATATAATACAATACAGCCATGAATCTGAATAATTTTACAATAAAATCGCAGGAAGCCATTCAAAAGGCTTTTCAAATTGCGCAAGGGAACAATCAGCAGGCCATTGAAACCGGACACCTGATGCGTGGATTGTCGCATTCGGCCGAGAATGTAACTGAATTCCTGTTGAAAAAACTGGGAGTGAACACCGGGATATTTCAGCAAGCTTTAAACAAAATTGTTGAATCGTATCCAAAAGTTTCCGGAGGGGAGCAATACCTGTCATCCGGTGCAAACCAGGCTTTGCAAAGAGCGCTGGGGCTGGCACAGGAAATGGGCGATCAGTATGTTTCGGTGGAGCATATTCTGTTAGGACTGCTGGATGTGAAAGACTCGGTAAGCAGCCTGATGAAAGACAGCGGAATTACCAAAAAGGAACTAAAGCTGGCGATTGAGGAATTGCGAAAAGGATCGAAGGTTGACAGTCAGACCGCCGAAGACAAGTTTAATTCGCTGAGCCGCTTTGCGATCAACCTGAACGAACGTGCCCGTTCGGGGAAACTGGATCCGGTGATTGGCCGCGACGATGAGATCCGGAGAATTCTGCAAATTCTTTCGCGGCGCACCAAAAATAACCCGATTCTGTTGGGAGAACCCGGGACCGGCAAAACGGCAATTGCCGAGGGACTGGCGCACCGGATTGTGCGGGGCGATGTGCCTGAAAATCTGAAGTCGAAACAAGTGTATTCGCTGGATATGGGGGCACTGATTGCCGGGGCCAAATACAAAGGTGAGTTTGAAGAACGCTTGAAAGCTGTTGTAAACGAGGTGGTGCAGTCGAACGATGAGGTGATTCTGTTTATTGACGAAATTCACACCTTGGTGGGTGCCGGGAAAAGCGAAGGCGCCATGGATGCTGCCAACATTTTAAAACCCGCATTGGCAAGGGGTGAATTGCGCGCCATTGGCGCCACAACTTTAAGCGAGTATCAGAAATACTTTGAAAAAGACAAAGCGCTGGAGCGTCGTTTCCAAATTGTTCATGTGGATGAGCCGGATACTTTGAGTGCCATTTCCATTTTGCGTGGAATCAAGGAAAAATATGAGAATCACCACAAAGTAAGAATCAAAGACGATGCAATAATTGCTTCAGTGGAGCTTTCGCAACGTTATATTTCTGACCGTTTTTTACCCGATAAAGCCATCGACCTGATGGACGAAGCGGCTGCCAAGCTACGTTTGGAGATTGATTCGGTTCCTGAAGAACTGGATGAGATTGAACGCCGGGTAAAACAGCTGGAAATTGAGCGCGAAGCAATCAAACGCGAAAACGATCAGAAAAAACTTTCGGGGCTGAACGAAGAGATTTCGAATCTGAAAGAAGAACAATCGCGGCTGAGAGCCAAATGGCAGTCCGAAAAATCGGTGGTGGAAGCGATCCAGCAGAAAAAAGAAGAGATTGAAACCTATAAGTTTGAGGCCGAGCAGGCTGAAAGAAGAGGAGATTACGGACGGGTGGCCGAGTTGCGTTACGGCAAAGTGAAAGAGGCCGAAAATGAGATTGAGAAACTGCAAGCCGAATTCAACGAAATGAAAAAAGGCGAAAGCCTGATAAAAGAAGAGGTGGACACCGAGGACATTGCGGAAGTGGTAGCCCGCTGGACCGGGATTCCCGTTTCGAAAATGTTACAGAGTGAACGCGAGAAACTGCTGCACATGGAAGCCGAATTACACAAGCGTGTAGTGGGGCAGCACGAAGCCATCACGGCCATATCGGACGCGGTAAGGCGTAGCCGTGCAGGCTTGCAGGATGAAAGACGCCCGATCGGTTCCTTCATCTTCCTGGGAACTACAGGGGTTGGGAAAACCGAGTTGGCCAAAGCGCTGGCGGAGTACCTGTTTAACGATGAGAATATGATTACACGGATCGATATGTCGGAATACCAGGAAAAATTCTCGGTAACCCGTTTGATCGGCTCGCCTCCCGGATACGTTGGCTACGACGAAGGCGGTCAACTGACCGAAGCAGTACGCCATAAGCCCTATTCGGTGGTTCTTTTCGACGAAATCGAAAAAGCACACCCCGATGTGTTTAACGTGCTTTTGCAGGTATTGGACGACGGCCGTTTGACCGACAACAAAGGACGTACGGTGAATTTCAAGAATACGATCATTATCATGACCTCTAACCTAGGCTCTCATATTATTCAGGAAAACTATGGGAAAATGAGTGCCGCCAACCAGGAGGAAGTGCTTGAAAGGACACAAAACCAGTTGATGGAATTGTTGCGCAAGACCATCCGTCCCGAGTTTTTGAACCGGATTGATGAAACGATTGTGTTTACACCTTTGTCAAAAGATGATATTCACGAAATTGTGAAACTTCAGTTTAAACAGGTGGTAAAACGTTTATCGGGCGTCGATCTGAAAATGGAAATTACCGATGCCGCCATCGATCTTTTGTCGAATGCCGGTTATGATCCGCATTTCGGAGCCCGGCCGGTAAAACGTGTTTTGCAGAAATATGTTTTGAACGAACTTTCAAAACGAATTCTGGGCGGCCAGGTTGACAAAGAAAAGCCGATTGTGGTGGACGCCGAAAACGGTCAGCTGGTATTTAAAAACTAGCTGGCTCAGCTAACCGGATACTTTTTCGGATAGTAATATTTGGCAAACAACAGGTAAGCGGCCATAAAAATGTTTACCATGTAATTGAAATAGAGCGGGAAATGGGCAATGCCTGTTTCCCAGTCTCCCAAAACAATGTAGATAAACGTTAGTATCTCTCCCAAAAACCACATCCAGAGAAACAGAATGCTGAGATCTTTTACACTTTTGGTTTGAAAGGTTTTTACAACCTGGGGCAAGCCGCAAATGGCAAACAAAATATTGCCAACCCAGCCAATGGTCTCGTTGATCATGCGAAAATGGTATTAAAGCGAGTTTTTTAATTCCTGCAATTCCGGAACAGCAGCTTCCAGGTTTTCGATGGCTTTATTCACCAGTGCAGGTAGTGTTGCAAGTTCATTATTCTCAGCAAGTAGCTGTATTTCTTTCAAAAGAGCACCGGTTTCTTCCATGCCAAAAGTAAGTGCCGACGATTTGGCGGTATGTGCCTCACGCGCCAGTACCTGCCAGTTTTCTTCCTGCATGGCCGCTTTCATTTTGTGGGTGAAATCCGGTATCTGGATCAGGAAAATATCGATGATCTCCAGGTAAAATTCGGTGTCGCCTGCGGCTAATTCTTCAATTCGATTGGGGTGAATATGTTTAAAGAGCTTGTCCATAGTATTTATTTACTGCAAATTTGCAAATTATTGAAGGATTTCGAAGTGATTGAATGATAAATTTCATGGTAGTGTATGCTTTGAATCCATAGTTTTGCAATTTAAATATCGATAGGAAGAAAATGAAAACAACCGCATTTAATAAAATACACAGAGAAGTTGGAGCGAAATTAGTTGAGTTTGCCGGGTTTGAAATGCCCATCGAATACAGCGGGATTAAAGACGAACACATGACTGTGCGCGAAGGCGTAGGTGTTTTTGATGTTTCGCACATGGGCGAGTTTTGGGTAAAAGGCCCCAAAGCGCTCGATTTAATCGCTTACATTACCTCCAACGATCCAGGAGCTTTAGCACTCGGACAGGCACAATACAGCTGCTTTCCAAACGGGAAAGGTGGCATTGTGGACGATTTGCTAGTGTATCACTACGAGCCTGAAAAATACATGTTGGTGGTAAACGCTTCCAATATCGACAAAGACTGGGACTGGGTGAGCCGCCAGAATGAAGCCATTGGTGCCGAAATTGAAAATGCGTCGGACCACATTAGTCAGTTAGCTATTCAGGGGCCAAAAGCTACGGCTACTCTTCAAAAACTTACGGACATCAACTTGTCTGACATACGTTTTTACACTTTTGTTACCGGGAAAATTGCCGGTGTAGAAGATGTGATTATATCAGCAACCGGTTACACCGGAGCCGGTGGTTTTGAGCTTTACTTCCGAAACGAAGTGGCCGAACAAATCTGGAATGCCATTTTTGAAGCCGGTGAGGAATTTGGAATCAAACCAATTGGTTTGGGAGCCCGCGATACTTTGAGACTCGAAATGGGCTACTGCCTGTACGGAAATGATATTGATGATACCACTTCGCCGATTGAAGCCGGCCTGGGATGGATCACCAAATTCAACAACGGACGCCGGTTTATCGACCGCGAATTCCTGACCATGCAGAAAAACGAAGGAGTTTCACGCCGTCTGAGAGGTTTTGTGCTGACCGATCGCGGAATCCCCCGTCATGGCTACGAACTGGTAAATGCTGAAGGCGAAGTGATTGGTGAAGTAACTTCAGGAACCATGTCGCCGGTGTTGAACAAAGGAATTGGGATGGGTTACGTTGCCAAAGAATATTCGGCATTCGGAACCGAAATTTTCATCAAAATCCGGAACAAAAACATTCCGGCAGAAATTGTTAAGCTACCATTTATCTAATCAATAAAACAAATCGATTACCTTGAGCCGCTTTTTAGCGGCTTTTTTTATGTGTTTTTGGGAAAATTTTCTTGTCGGGGGATGTCGAACTCCTGTTGTTTTTGGCGTAATTTTATACGAGTGAATCAGGATTGTAAGTAGTTGTTTTTAAAATCAAAAGCCATGTCAAAGTTTCATGAAATATTGAAGAATGTGAAAAAATCTCCCCAAAAAAGTGCAAAAGAAAAAAGAGCTGAAAAACGAGAGCGAAGGGCCATGAAAAATGAATCGGTTAACCTTAAAAAAGTTTTTGAAGAGAAAGAGAAGTAAGGAAGTGTCTGATATTTTCGTAATCCCAAAATCCGATAAATTACTGCTGTTTAATCCGATTTGTTGGATTGAATTGAGTGATGACCATTTTATTTTATGAGCCCCGGTGATTGATAAGGTTGACGAAAAAGGTTAGTACATATGGTGCGTTAAAATCAGGATTCCGGTTGATTTCTCTTTGCGTCTATTTCTTCGCACTTTAAATTCTTTTTAAATAATAAAGAAAAATACAATTCTATCTGAAAGATTCGACTTTCTTGTTTGGAATCAGATAAATTTGTGTTGAATAATCATTTGATAGATAAAATGTTATCCTGCTCGTGATAATTAAAATGACTTCTATCACTTGTGTGCCTTGTAAATCAATGTTTTAAAACTCATAAAAATAAAAATAAACTTGACTTTTCTCATCTGGAATCGATCCGTGATTCATGACCTTTGAGCAAGGGTGTTTTCAGAAGAAGAAAATGAATTATTCACCTTAATTGACGTATTTTATGAAGAAGCACAATTTTTATGCAGGACCATCCATTCTGCCGGAGTATACAAAAGAAAAAACTGCTGAGGCAGTACTTAATTTTGCCGGAACAGGGCTTTCGGTAATGGAGGTTTCACACCGGAGCAAGGAATTTGTGGCCGTAGTGGACGAAGCCGTTGCATTGGTAAAAGAACTGTTGAAAGTTCCGGAAGGCTACTCGGTGCTTTTCTTACAAGGTGGCGCCAGCCTCCAGTTCCTGATGGCTCCTTATAACCTGATGGGTTCGAAAGCAGCATACTTGAACACCGGTGTCTGGTCGAAAAAAGCCATGAAAGAAGCCAAATTTTTTGGTGAAGTGGTAGAAGTTGCTTCTTCAGCCGACGCCAATTTCAATTACATTCCGAAACAATTTGACACTCCGGCCGATGCCAGTTACCTGCACTACACCAGCAACAACACTATTTTCGGGACCAAAGTAGATGCTCCGGAAGCCAATATTCCGTTGGTGGCCGATATGTCGTCTGATATTTTCTCTCGTCCGGTTGACGTGGCAAAACACGACCTGATTTACGCCGGAGCTCAGAAAAACCTGGGACCATCGGGTGCAACACTGGTTATTGTAAAAGACGAAGCGCTGGGCAAGATCGACCGCTTAATTCCAACCATGTTGGATTACCGCATTCACATCCAGAACGAATCGATGTTTAATACACCTTCTACATTGCCGGTTTTTGCTTGTTTGCAAACCTTGCGCTGGTTAAAAGAGCTGGGTGGTGTTGAAGCCATCGAAAAAGTAAACATCGAAAAAGCAGCGGTGCTTTACGACGAGATCGACCGGAATAAATTGTTCCAGTCAACTGTTCCGAATAAAGAAGACCGTTCGCTGATGAATGTAACGTTTGTTATGGCTCCGGAATTTGCCGAGCTCGAAAAAGAATTCCTTGATTTTGCCACCGCAAATGGAATGGTCGGAATTAAAGGACACCGCTCGGTTGGCGGATTCAGGGCCTCGACTTACAATGCGATGCCGATCGAAAGTGTACAGGCACTGGTCGACACCATGCAGGAGTTTGAAAAGAAGCACTAATCAAATAAATCAGGAAATGCAGGGTGTTTATCCTGCATTTCTTTTATAGACAGGTTTCAAGTTCCTGTCGCGTACCTAAATTTTTATGAGCTATGACTAAAGTATTAATTGCTACTACCAAACCATTTGCGCCGGTTGCAGTGGAAAAAATCACTGATATTCTGAAAACAGCCGGTTACGAAGTTATATTACTGGAAAAATATTCAGAAAAAAAAGCACTGCTGGAAGCTGTTGCAGATGTTGATGCAGCGATTATTCGCAGCGATATTTTTGACCGCGAAGTACTGGAAGCCGGGAAAAACCTGAAGATTGTGGTTCGGGCTGGTGCCGGTTACGACAACGTGGATTTACCGGCCGCTACCGAAAACAACCAGGTAGTGATGAACACTCCCGGGCAAAATGCAAACGCCGTGGCTGAACTGGCAATAGGCATGGCCATTATGGGACTTCGTGAAATGTTCTCCGGAAAACCGGGCGGCGAAATGCGTGGCCGTACGCTGGGCTTACACGGATTCGGTTTTGTGGCTCGCAACGTATTCCGTATTGCACGTGCCTTGGGCATGGAAGTGATCGTTTACACCCGCTACAGCAAGGCGGCGGCCGCTGCCATTGGCTTGAAGGTTACACATTCGCTGGAAGAGTTGTACGAGAAGAGTGATATTATCTCCATTCACGTTCCGGCACGCAGCGAACACCTGAAATCGGTAAGTTACGACGTGTTGCAACACCTGAAAGACGGAAGCATTATCGTAAACACTGCCCGGAAAGAAGTGGTGAACGAGCCCGATTTGGTGAAAATCATGGAAGAAAAGCCGGGTATAAAATACATGTCGGATGTTACGCCCGATTGTGCTAATCTGTTTGAAGAAAAGTTTGGCGGGCGTTATTTCTTTACCCCTAAAAAAGCCGGGGCTCAAACCGCCGAAGCAAACCTGAATGCGGGGGTTGCCGCCGCCGAGCAAATCGTTGCTTTTTTTGAAAACGGGGATAAAACATTTCAGGTAAATAAATGATGTTGCTGTTAATCTCTTTTAAAGAGAGGTATTTTTAGTAAAGATTGTTTTAAATCCTATCGCGAATGGTTTTAGATTCCTATTTTTGAGGCTCTAAAATCATTTGTCAATATTCAAAATCTATTAAGATGGCAATTATAAAACCATTTAAAGGGCTTCGGCCTGCTGAGGATATAGTGGAAGAACTGGCTTGCCTTCCGTACGATGTAATGAATTCGGAAGAGGCTGCGCAGATGGCAGAAGGAAAAGAAAGATCGCTGTTGCGCATCACTAAAGCTGAAATTGAATGTCCCGAAGTGGAGGATATTCACTCCGAAACCGTGTACAACAAGGCGGTGGAGAATTACAATGCTTTCCAGGAGAAAGGTTGGCTGGTGCAGGATGAGGAGGCCAAATACTACATTTATGCACAAACCATGAACGGGTTAACCCAGTACGGGATTGTGGGTGGCGCAGCCTGTGCCGATTACGAAAACGGCATCATCAAAAAGCACGAGCTTACCCGCCCTGAAAAGGAAGAAGACCGCATGGTGTTAACGCGTTACCTGAACGCCAACATCGAACCGGTTTTCTTTGCCTACAAAGCGGTTCCCGAGATTGATGCCATTGTTGAGAAGATTGTAAAAGAACAAAAACCGGTATACGATTTTACGGCGGAAGATGGTTTCGGACACCATTTCTGGACCATTGACGAGCCTGCAACCAATCAGCAGCTCGAACAGCTTTTTGCCGAAAAAGTTCCGTTTACGTATGTTGCCGACGGGCACCACCGTACTGCGGCAGCGGCCCGTATTGGACTGGAAAAAACAGCCCAGAACCCTGGTCATACCGGAGATGAAGAATACAATTTCTTTATGGCTGTTCATTTTCCGGATAACCAGTTGCAGATCATTGACTACAACCGCCTGGTGACCGATTTAAACGGTTTGTCGGATGTTGATTTTCTGGCGGCACTTTCCGAAGGTTTCAACGTGGAAAACATGGGGCCCGAAATTTACAAACCGGCTGGTTTACACGAGTTCAGTTTGTATTTGGGTGGAAACTGGTACAAACTTACCGCCAAGGAAGGTACGTACGATGACGCTGACCCGATCGGAATTCTTGATGTGACCATTCTTTCGAACCAGGTGCTGAGTCCGATCCTGGATATTCAAGACCTGCGAACTTCGAAACGCATCGACTTTGTGGGAGGAATCCGTGGTTTGGGTGAATTGAAACGCCGTGTTGATTCGGGTGAAATGAAAGCAGCTTTTGCTTTGTATCCGGTTTCCATGGAACAGCTGATCAATATTGCCGATAGCGGAAACATTATGCCTCCAAAAACTACCTGGTTCGAGCCCAAGCTCCGATCAGGCCTGGTAATTCACAAACTGGATTAAGAAAGTATCGAAATAAAATAGAAAGTCCCGGTCTGTCGTTTGACAAACCGGGACTTTTTTATGATCGGTTGCGAAATTACTTCGCGGCAATCTCTCTCAGAAACTTTGCCGTAGCTGCCGGAATATCGTCCGGAACATAGGTGATTTTCTCGGGGCTCATGCCAAACAACTTTCCAAACCAAACACACCCGGCAAGGTAGCAGCCATTGGCGCTCGCGTGGTACCGGTCGCTGGGGCTCCAAAGGTCAACGTCTTTGTCTTTTTTTTGGGAAAGAAAAAAGGCATCGCCCGACTCCAGTTTGGGCGCGTCGTAGCGCTTAGCCAGTGTTTTGTAGTTCTTGTTTAGCTTTTTATACATTTCCTTGTAAGAAATACTGTATTCGCCCAGCCTTTTGCAATCCGGCGCATAAGGCCAGGTTTCGTGCACATAAATCTGAGCACCGGGCGCGTATTCCTTTACATGGTTGACAATTTGATCGGCATAAGGCTGAAAGGTTTCTTTCCGGAAACTGTTTCCACTAACCTGTTGAATGGTTACCACGTCCCAATCGTTGCTTTGCAGCAGGTCTTTTAGCGATTGTCCCTTGTAGGGCTTTTCGTTGGGATCTTCAGTACTTTTCTCAATCAGTCCGGCATGTCTTTCCAGCGAACAACCGCCCAAGTTTGCTTTTTCAATCAGGATGTTGCATCCTTCCACTGATTGGGTGATTTCATTCAGGTAATGGCAGGCGTTGTCGGCAAAACTATTACCGATGGTTAGAACTTTGATCGTGTCTGATGCTCCGTTGCTGCTTCCTGTTACAGCAAAAGATGGTTGGACGGAAAACGCCAGAATGCTGCAAAAAACAAGAATATGCAGAAAAAATAATTTTATCTGTCTCATAATAAGGGAAATAATTTTAAAGGCTTAAAAATTGCCTGTTGTAGGTTTCACAATACTCCCAAATGTATGGATTTATTCCGGCCATTTAATTTCCACGCCTTGTTTTTGAATGAAATCCTGGAACTCATTTAAGTATTTCCGGTTTTCCCAAACCTGGCGGGGTGTTACGTTATTCTTTCCTGAAAACTGTACCAACATCCCAACCACTTCTCCAATGTTCCATTCAACCGGGTGCAGACGGTAGCAGCCGTTGGTAATGTGTGTACTTCCAATGTTTTTGGCAGCCGGCAGCAGGTTCTCCATCCGTTGCGGAATTAAAGAACCGAGCGGAATTTCAAACGGCAGCGACGGCAAATCGATGTAGTTGTCGCCCTGGGTGGTCGGGTGCAGATCGAGGTAGTAAGAGCCAACGCCAATACTGTCGTAGAAACTTTCCGATTTTTTGGAAGCAGCTTCTCCTTTTACCAGTTTTCGGTTTTCAACGCCCACATGTTCCTCCAGAATGGTAAACATGGCTTTTATGCGTCGTCCTTCCCTGATGTACGGATATTTTGCCATCCCGTCTTCGGTTCCGAGCATGTCTTTTCGCAAGCGGATACCCGCCCAGCCTGCGCCGCCATCGGGGCGTTCCACTTCGGTTTGCAGCCAGTAAACCAGTGAACGGTTTAACTCGCGTGCGCCTTCCACGTGTTGCTTAAATTCTTTCTCGCTTACATCCACCAGGTTGCCCAGCATGTAGTCGTTTTGCGGCCAGTTAATAATGGTAATGTCACCCGAATAAAGGCCCGGAGTGAAATTATGCCGGTTGATGATTTTCCGGTAGTTCCACAAATTCAACACACTGCCCGTGGCACCTCCCTCCGGATGAAACCCGAGTTTTTTGGGGTCCAGGGTTGACGGAGTGGAGTAGGTGAGATCGAGTAAACGCCCCGGCCACGAGGGCGTCAACTGTGGAATATAGTTTTTCCAGAAATCGTATTTCTCCGGTTTGTCGATTACATGGTTTTCGCCGGGGCAATAATCCAGCGCAAAGCAAAGTGTAAAAGCCTGCTGGTTTTCGGTGCTGCCTTTTTCGGGAGCGTGAAGTTCTCCTGTTTCTGCTTTTGATTCAGTTCCGAGGTAGTATTCGGTACCAGAAAGTGGCAGAAGTTCCCCGGTTTCGGTGGCGTCAGCAAAATAAGGTGCTTTCAGCCAGTATTCGTTTCCTGATTGCAGGTTCCGGACCGCGAATGCCTGAACTTTGTTACCGCTTACTTCTGCTTTGCTTACTTTGCTGTTCAGCAATATCGTCAGCTTGCCTGTGCTGATGTAGGGAGCCAGCATTTCGTACAAAACGGCCAGTCCTACACGTGGTTCCACGCATAAACGAGAAACGGCTCCGTCGCCCGGATTCAGGTTTTCGCGGGCTGCTGCATCGGTTGTTAGCGGATAATTTTTTCGGTAGTAATTCCGGAGTGCCGTACGAAAATCGCGGTACAATTGGGTAGCACCGTGTGTTTCAATCCAACGGTGTTCATCAAAAGGCACGCCTTGCTGGGTCAGCTGTCCGCCAATCCAGTCGGTTTCTTCGGTCATAATTACGGAAAGCCCGTTACGGAGCGCGCCTAAAGCACAGGCGCAACCGCCCATTCCGGCGCCGGCAACCACCAGGTCGGCAGTTATTTCCGAATGTCCGATTCGTTTTTTAGCAGCAGGGCTGGCAGCCGAAGTGGCTGGTATGGTGATAAAAGGAGCCGCAGCCAAAGCACTGCTGCCTGCTCCCAACATTCCTATAAAATTTCGTCTTTTCATGTTTAATTTTTCAAATTTTCCAGAATTTCATCCAGCGAATAATTCCAGTCGAGCATGGTGCCCAAAACCGGGATAAGCATGTGTGCTGATTTTAACTGTCCGCGGTAGGAGGGGTGCCAGTCAGATCCCAGGTCGTCTTCCCTGTTAAGCAGGTTTCCCGGTATTCCCACAAAAACGATCTGCAAAGCTTCCAGTTCAGTCCGGAGCTCTTCTACCATTTTTTTTGTGTAGGAAAAACAGGGTTCGTTGATCATTGGGCCGGTTACGCAAACGATTTTCGCATGCGGAAATTCCCGGTGTAGTTTGTTGACCAGCTTTTTCCCGGCGTTAATAAAATCGGGCTCGTCAGGAAATGGCTGAGTGCTAAAATCGTTTGTTCCCAGGTTGATAACAATGGCATCCGGGACATAGTCTTGCAAAGGATAGGTTTGTGTGGAATCTTCATCGAGCAGATACTCCAAACGGGCGGGCATCGGTGCCAGCTTGGTGGAGATTTTTTCTTTGTCGCCGTAGTTGCGAACCATTCCAAGCCCCGAATGCGAAATCAGATGATATTGAGAATCAAATGCCCGCGCAACGATGGTTGCATAGGATTTCTCGCAGTTTTCGGTGGCGGGTTTAAAGCGCTCCGATTTGTCTTTTCCTTCGGTTCCGTAACCACAAGTGATCGAGTTTCCGATAAACAGGAGTTTCCTGTCGGGAAGCGGCGCCGGTTTCAGAAGACTTTCTTTTGCACCCACATAAATGCCTGTAAATTCAGCGATTCCCATTCCTCCTTCGGTTCGCTTTACAATTCTTAGCTGGTGAGTTCCTTTTGATAATTTTCCGGGGTACCACCAAACGGTATCGTTTACTGCGTACACAACCTGCTCCGGGCGATCATCCACCCAAACATTGAAATAGTTACTGTCTCCGCCTTTTATTTGAATGCCCAGTTTTTGTCCGGTAAAAGCCGTAAAAATGCTTACTCCCGGCCAGTTGTATTTTACCGCATCATCAGTTTGCTGAACACGGCCCATGTACTGGAACGCATCGTCGTCGGCCGGATAAAATTTTGCATCGGTTTGTACCTGAGCCGTGGTTGGTACGGCGCAAATAAACAGCAGAAGCAGAAGTAGGGTGATTCCCGTATTCTTCATAATTATTGTTTTAGTTGGTCAATTTTTTCGAGGGTTTGCCAGCATTGGTAAAGACCGCGTGGTACGTGGAAGCATCCTTTCCATTTACCGCCTTTTAATGGTAGCAGCACTTCGCCGCGACGGTTCAGGTAGCCAAACCACTCGGGATGTTCTTCGTCTTTAAAATGAGTCCACGCGTAGTTGTGTACTTTTTTAAACCACTCCAGGCTTTTCTCCGAACCGGTAAGCTGGTAGCCTTTTAGCATGGTAATCAGTGTTTCGATGTGTACCCACCACAGTTTTTGGTCCCATTCTAACTGTTGTGTCGGGTGTCCCAAACGATCCATAAAATAGAAAATACCACCGTATTGCTCGTCCCAGCCGTATTCCACCATTTTTATTGCAATATCGTTGGCTTGCGTAACAAGCTCCGGACGGTTGAGCCGAACTCCCAAATCCATGATGAACCACATGGCTTCGATCGCATGCCCGGGATTGAGCAGGCGCCCGTCGAAAGTATCCGACAAACTGCCATCCGTATGTAAATTCTCGACTACCAGGCCCAGTTCCGGACGGTAGAAAACATCCATTACCTCGTGGATACAGGTTTCCATGGTCTGTTTCAAAAACTCTTCATTCAGAAGATGCTCGATTTCAAGTGCCAGGTTGCACAAAATCATGGGTAAGGCAAAGTTTTTCAGGTTGCGTGTACCCGGGTAAGCTTTGTTCCAGTGTCCCTTCGGGTTCTCCGTTTTCGACAAAATAATATCGAAGGTTTTCAGTGCAATGTCGGCATATTCCTGGTTGCCGGTTGCTTTGCTAAGCTGTCCAAAAGCCATGGTGGCAAAAGTGTACGAGAAGATGTTGTACGGCTCAATCAATGGTTTGCCTTCGCGTGTCAGCGAAAAATACCAGTTCAGATTGCCGTCGTGCCCGTATTTTTTTAGGAATTCAGCACCTTGAATTGCCGCATCAAGCCATTCCTGTTTTTTCTCCACCTGGTTGTAAAGCATCGAAAACAACCATACTTCACGTCCCTGTAACCAGATAAATTTATCGGTGTCAAAAACTTCTCCTTCGCGGTCGAGGCAGGTGAAAAAACCGCCAAAATCCTGGTCTTGCGACTTATTCAACCAGAACGGAACCACGTTGTTTAGTAGTTCCGCTTTGTATTGTTCAGCTAAATTTTTAAAATTCAGTGTTTCCATGTTATCCTTTTAATGCTGCCAGGTATTCCTGGTAACGGTTGTACAAATGCCCGGCTTGCAGGTAGGCCGATTGCGGGCTCATAAAGTGTGAAAATTCGAAAGTAATGGCCTGCTCCATTCCAATTCTTTGGGCAGCTTCCAGCTTCATCAGCAGTTTTTCCCATTTAATGGGTAAAAATTTGATGGGCATATCGCGGTCGAAAGTTTCGGAGTTGGTCCAGCTGCGGATGCCGTATTTGTCGGCCAGTTGTTTGTTGATACGCAGAAAATCGTCCAGCTCGTCAAATTCAATATGGCCATCCTGGAAAGCTACAATGTCGATGGCATCTTTAATTCCGTCAAAGATTTCATCCCAGTCCTGCTCGTGTTTTTTCAGGCTAACTCCCAAATCGCGGCTGGTCTCGTTGTTGTACTGGCTGATGTTTTTAACCCCGTCGATATACGGCGATATCAGCGTAGTGAGGTTTCCGGAAGCCGATTTGCAATGCTCGCCCAAACCACGGTACATGTCGATGATGGCCCCCGTTTTACGGCTGCATTCCTGCGAAATATACCAGCCTTTGAAGGCGTTCATGGTTCCGTACTTCGACCATACTTCGTCGATTACCAGTTTATTGAGATCGAGTTCTTGTTGGAAGTCGCCCTTTTCCCAATATTTTCCTGAATCGTACAAGCCGAAATAGAAATCCATCTGATGCTTCTCGCTCAGTTCCAGGAACATCTGAACAAGGTCAACCGGTGGTTGGTATGCTTTTTCTCTTTCCAGCAAAATTTCGGAAGGATATGTCAGCCATTTCCTGTAGCCACTCCTGATTAAAATGACCGTGTTTATACCTACCTGCTTCATATAGGCAAAATCCTGGTCCCATTCTTTCCTACCCCAGTTCTGATGCGGGATATCATGACTTATTTCGTCTAAGAAAGTGCCTTTAATTTTCATTTGATTCAAAATATCTTTTAAGTCTGTTTGCTATTCTATAATTTAATTCCCTCTTGCTGAAATACTTCGCGCCATTTCAGGTATCCGGCAGCAGTCAGGTGAATACCGTCCGCTGTATATTGAGGTAAAAGTTGTCCGTGCTCGTCAGCAAATTCTGAATACAGGTCCAGATAGGGAATACGTTCCTCTGCCGCAATTGGTTTTAACTGTTCGTTCAGCAAAGCAATTTTGTCCGATTTGTTTTTCATGTAATCGAACCAGATAACTTTTTCGTTGATAGGGAGCACGCTTTGCAGGTACAGCTTTGTTTTGGGCGATTGGGTTTTAACCGTCTGTATAATTTCCCTGATTTTCCCGGCAATAACCTCTACGGGAACGCTACGCCCAATGTCGTTGATCCCGATCATCAGAAAAATGGTTTTGGGTTTTGAAGCCAGCACCTCGTCAATGCGGTTTAACACGCCGAAGCACACATCGCCGCCAATTCCGCGGTTAACGATGTTTTTGTTTTTGAAAAGCTCGTTCCAGTTGCCTCTTTCGGTTATGCTGTTGCCCAGAAATACAATTTCATTCCTGGAATTGGGCAGACTCTCATAAAAGGCGCGCAGCTTTTTGTAATGGTCGAAAGTATAAGTTGTATCGTAGGGCAGCGGGTTTTGCGCTGTGCTTGTTTCAGAAAACAAGGTGCCTGCTGCGAGCATTATTCCAAACAGGAGGAATGCAATGCGTTGGGTTTTAAATTTCTTCATAATCTTTGATTTTATCCAGCCAGTTGAATTTGAGTATTACGGAAGTGACCGCGAAAAGGATCAGCGAGATGATCAGCCCGTTGTAGTGCCTTACCACCAGGTAAATAGGAGCCACGATGAGGGTCATTTGCCAGACAATTCCCACCACTACGTTGAAACTGTCGCGAGCCAGGTCTTTGTTTTTGGTAAGGTTCGGGTATTTTTTCAGGGCTTTTTTATGTATTGGTCCCCACCAGCCCCACGGGCGTACATTTTTGTAGAATTCAATCAGTATCTCATCATCCACCGGTTTCGACAGGAAGCATCCGAGGAAACTCCCGGCAGAAGCCATCACTAGGATGAGTGGAAAAAGGTAAATGTCGGGCGTGTGTGGGAAGAACAGGAATTTTAGGGTAGAAGCCAGCAAACCGGCCAGCATTCCCCAGAAATATCCGTAGCCGTTAAAGCGCCACCAAACCCATTTTAACACGTTGGCTGCCACGTAACCGCCGTAAAGCGATGAGGTGATCCACAAGGTGAGCGAGTTGATGGAGGCCGAGAAAAATCCGAAAATGATTCCCACAACCACAATCCCGATGGAAGCGATGTAGCTGATTTGGATGTATTTTTTACTGGTAGCATTCGGGTTGATGTACTTTTTGTACAGGTCGTTGACGATGTAGGCGGGCGCTGCGTTCACAAAAGCCGAGAAGGTGGACATAAAAGCAGCCAGCAGTCCGGCCATGATAATTCCTTTCAGTCCAACCGGAAGCAGGTTGTTAATCACATACGGAAGGATCTTTTCAAAGTCGATCTCTCCGCCACCGGCTTTCATCATGGGCGCCACCAGCACAAGGCCGAGTATTCCAAGTCCGGCAACCATTAAGTAGCGGGGTGGGTAAAGCACCAGCGAAGTAAGTCCGCTCATTTTGGCGGCATCACGCGGCGTTTGTGTGGAAAGTACACGTTGCATGTCGTAACCGGGTACAGGACCGGCCAGGCTCGAAAAAATGCCTTTGAAAAACATCATCATTACCAAAGCGCCCAGCATCCCAAAACCATCCTGGGCGATTTTGTCATTTACTTGATCGAAAATTCCCGTCCAGTCGAGACTTGTTTTCCAGCTTGGTATAATGTCGAACCATCCAACTGGCACTGCCGCGTTAATTTCTTCGGCCGAAACCTTGTTCATGGCAAACCATGCCACTGCAATACAGGCGATGGTCATCACAAAAAACTGCATCACTTCGGTTGCTACCACGCTGTACATCCCGCCTTTGATCACATAGATGGTTGTAAGTGACAGCAATATGGTTGCATATACGTATTCAGAAATAAAATGAAAGGAACCCACATAAAACGAGAGGTCCCAAGGGAAAATGGTGACGGCAAATTTTCCGATTCCCACAAAGAAATAAGCGATAAACCCGATGGCACTGATGATGGCAAAAACCACCACAATAATGTGCGAAAGTTTTCCGCCCTTTTGATCGCCAAAGCGGGTAATGATCCACTCAGCGCCGGTCATAACATTGGATCTGCGGAGCCAGATGGCCATAAAAATCATAATGAATATCTGGTTCCAAACCGGCCACAGCCAGGGAATCCAGACACTTTTCAGTCCGTACACAAAAAAGATGGTTACCGTCCACGTAGTTCCGGAAATATCAAACATTCCCGAGCCGTTGGAAAGTCCCAGGTAATACCATTTTAATTTGTTTCCTCCGAGGAAATAATTCTGAAGACTTGTGCTGGCTCGTTTGGATATCCAAAAGCCAATAAAAATACTGAGCAGTATATACCCGATAATAATGGATATATCGATTATGTCAAAGTTCATTTTTTGTTTTTTTATATATGTAGAGCTGTGATTTGCTAAGAAATCATACCCTCCAAACTATTTTCTTTCTTACCATCCGGTTAACAATTACCATAATCAGCATAACGAGGCAAACTGCCCTTAATACACCGATCCATGGATAACCAGAGGGATACAGTACGTTGTAAAAGCCAATTAAAAAACTGATGTGAAGCAGGGGAAACATAAACCATGTCGACATTACATAGGCCATCAGCGGATTGCTTCCGGCTCCTTCAAATAATTTTATCCACCGGCTGTTTCTGAAATACGCGATCACATAGTCGAGAAACATTAGTAGGTTAATCGAAATGCCTGCGGTTATCAGTAAATACGAAACAGTTACGTGATCTTTTTTTATACCGCCTTCTACCGGTTCAACCATCAAGCCGATAATAATCAGATAGGCCGCCAAGGTAAACATCTGCCGGTATCCCGGAAGGTATTTCGCTGCGAGCACATAAAGGAAAATCAAGGCTGCGGGAGTTGCGATAAAAACGGCGGTGGTCCACCTAGCAAAAAGTGAGATGGTTAACCATACCGATACTAGCATTACCCCGGCAAAAAACACATGTTTCGAATTTCCAGTGCTTACCCTTTCTCTGAATTCTTCAGAAGATTTGAGGCGTTTGGCTATCATGTCGCCAACCATGGTTGCAGGAATCAGCAGGAGCAAATAATAGCTCATGCTTAATCTGAAAAACCAAGAGATGGGTTGATAATTATCTACGATACTTCCAAGCCCCGTGTACTTACTGAGTAATTGCACCGCTGCCCAAAAAATAAAAATAGCCAGGCGGGCGGTTGTATTGCCACGAGTAGTCAGCCAGCTGACAGCTCCCAGCAAATACACATCCGCAAGCAGTAAAATAATAATATTGCTGCGGTGTAGAGAAAATTCCTGGCCGTAGAAAAAACGGAAACACAATAGCAAAATTACTGCCCCTCCCCACCCGGCAATCCGGTAAATAATTTTCTTTTTGGAGTCGCGAATTACGGCAAACATCGGAAACATTAGCAAGAAGCCCAAAAGGGTAAATATCTGCAGATCGTAACCGTTTACCTCTGTTCCCAGCAGATTCAGATTCCAAAAGCCTTTGCCAATAGCACGAGGCATAATGTGTGCAATGTAAATCGCAAAGAGTACCAGTACCGAAAAGCGTGTAAGAACCTGTCGGGTAATTTCTCTGATGGTTTGTCCTTTTTCCAGTTTTTTTCCCAGTGCCAGCGGAATCGCAGCTCCCATGCAAAATATAAATACGGGTAAAACCAGATCAACCCACGTAATTCCGGCAACTTCCGGATTGAATGCGTGGCTAGGTGGCGGGCATTGCGCGTGGTACATCCAGGCAGGAAGAACACTCCCAAACGGAATTGTTCCTGAAAGAATCATCCCAAAGATTGAGAGGCCGCGTAAAACGTCCAAAGAAACGGCTCTGTTCATGTTATTTTTTTACAAATCCTTTTTAAATGTGTTGCCAAAGCGGTCAATCACTTCAACTGTAATTTTTGCGGAAGACGAATGTGGCTTTGCGCGGAACAAATGTTTGGTGGGAAGTGCACTAACCCACTTGTAAGCCAGTTTATCCTTATCGGCGTAAGCTTTTACCGCTGCCGGGTCGGTTCCGGTGTAGGCTTCCATTTCTCCCATTCGGGTACCGTTTTCATACCAGTAAACCTTCCATTCCGGGTCCCAGTTCCAGATGTTAGCTGTAATAAAACCGGGCTGTTCCTGATTTTCGCCCACCGCATAGGCGTTGAACTGATAATCTTTGCTGAAGCCGGCACTTTTATAATACCAACTCAGGTTTAGGCCGTCGGCTTCAAAAACTGCATAGCCTTTGGGTGTACCATCAAGGGCATAGGGTCCCTGCCACCAGGCACCGCAAACCGATGAGATGTTGTGTTCAAAAAGTTTCGAAGATATTACAACATTATTGGAATAATGCATATGCCCCGAAATAATGTGTGCCTGAAACGGTTCCAGAATTTTGTACAAAGCGTTTTTGTTTGACACCGATTTGGAAATGTTGGAATACGAAAATTGCTTTATATCCTGTTCGTCTAAAGCGGTGGGAATGTGTAAAACAACCACCACCGTTTTTCCATCTTCCACATACGACAAGTCCTTTTCCAACCACGATAATTGCGTTTCGGGCAAATACCCGATGTAGAAATAACTCCTACCTATGTAGAAAATGTCGTTCAGAACCACGTAGTGAACATTGCCGCGGTTAAAGGAGTAATAAGTAGGTCCGAAATGTGATTCGTAAACATCGGCTGAAGCTTCGTTCGATCTTGAATTGTAGTGCAGGTCGTGGTTGCCGATGGATTGGTAAAAAGGGATTTCAAGCGGAGTGAGCATGTTTTTTATGCTGTCGAAAAGAGACGGGTTGTCGCCAACAATGTCGCCGCAACCCATCCCGTGAAATGAAAAACTATCGTACTTTTTCAATAACTCCTTTACATCGTTGGCCACTTCCTTTGCTTGCTCTGCCTCCGCTGCCGATTTTATCTGCGGATCGGCCCAAACAACAAAGCCATGTTGGGTATCATCCGCTGTCTTTTTTAGCTGAAAGTCAAGCGTGCTGTTTTTTTCGTTGCCCGATGGAACCGCCTGAAAAAAACGCGGCACTGAATTTTCTGTTTCAACCGTATATCCGGCAGGAGATGAGAGGTAAACAAAACGGCTTTCCGGATCGACATTCAGCGAGTATTTCCCTTTGTTATTGGTGAGGCATACTGAATAACCATCGGTAACTGCCACGCCGGCAACTGCTTTTCCGTTGCAACTAACACTACCTTTTACCACACGGTTTGTTCCCGGTTTTTCGATTGCCGACGAATACAACGCCAGGCCAATCAGCAATAACAAGAAAATACTCCTCTTCATGTCTGTTTTATTTCTCTTCCTCTTGTTTAAATCGATTTTTACTATTCTTTGTCTTTTTTGAAGTAATCAGGATCAGCAGCCATTTTAAATCCATCTTCAACTTCTTTCCACATATTCTTTTGGATAATATGAACGATGTCAAATACCATCAAACCATCAGAAGCCTGAAAGTTCATTGCAATAGAGCGAGATAGTTGCGGACGCTTGTCGTAAAACTGATCTACCAGAATACCGCCGTAAAACGGATGACCGTTCAGAATGCCTTTTATCTTTTCGCACGAGCCTTCTACACAATACCATGTGCCGCGGGCAGCTTTACTATCGGTTTCATTTTTTACCAGGTTGTTGTTTTCCAGGTACTCATCCATTGTTACGTTGGTGTAATAGTTTCCAACGGTGAATAAGTCTAATACCTCGGCATAACCGTAATTTTTATATTCGGGTGTTGCCCAGTTAAAGTCTTTTGAAACATCGTATTGGTTGCTTGCCCAGTTAACACCTACTTCAAAATAGGATGGATACCAAGCTCCGGTATAAGTCCCAAAGGAGATATTCGGGTTTACCTCTTTAACGGTTTGTGCGGCCAACGACATGAAGTTGTAGATGTTCATTGCGCGCCATTCCAACCATTTTTTGAAATATTTGCCAGGCACATAATCGCTTTTCCCATTCTCGTCGGTTTTCCACTCATAAATATCTGTTGGGAAATTTTGGATTTTTTCTCCCAAGTGCTCTTCAAATTTTTGTCTTGTGTAATCCGAAAAGTCAGCCATAATTCCGTCGTATCGAACGCGGTCGAGAATAATACCATCGAGTTCAGGGTATTTGGTAACCACTTCCTTAAAAACATTCAGGATATGTTCCTGGAAATCGGGATTGATCGGATTGATCATCGCTGAGTACTTTTTCTTTTGTGTCATTATGGAAACAATCCCTTCAGTGGGAGTATAAACCATACTTGCCCATTCCGGATGGTCTGTGTAAACCTGACCGCGGTCAAAGAAATTGTGCCCGCCAACAAAGGTATTCATTGATACCTGTACCCGGATTCCCAACTCGTGTGCTTTTTTGATAAAATACCCCAAATAATCAAAATCGGGACGTTCAAAACCGTCCCATTCTGTCATTTGCGGAGCATAGTCGCTTTTGTACAGTACTTCGCCGGTAATCGGTCTGATATCAACCACTGCGTCGGTAAAACCGATGCTTTTAATTTTTTCCAGGTAGAAATCAATTGAATCAGGATAACTGAAACGTTCAAAATTGGCTTCTGCATCGAACCACATCAAGGATGGTTTGCCAATTGTAACAGGGGTTTCTTTTTTTTCTGCCTTTGGTGAACAAGACGAAAAAAGGATAATGGAAGTTAAAAGGACGAATATTATTGAATTCTTCATTGGATTTATTTTTCTTTTAATGTTGATTTTTAATATTTCTCTCAATCACAGGTATATGTTTCTTTCTTTTTTATTCTGAAATGGCCGCATCAATTCCATCTTTTACATAATCCCATTGGCTTTTTTGTTTCAGATGGATCATGTCAAAAAGAAAATAGCCATCGCAGGCACTCATCGCAGCGTCAACAGATTGGATAATTGCCTGGCCGGTGATGTCGTTACTTGAAGTCGCCCAGTCTCCATTTCCTACATCGGGTCCTCCGATTACAAGGGCATCGCCCTTGATCTTATCAGCTGCCAGTGAACAGAATCCCTGTACGGTCCATTCCGTTGAGCCAAGAATTCGTGTTGGAGCAGCATACGCTCCAATTATTATGATATCCATTTGATCAGCATAACCGTAGTTTTTGTATTCTGAGGTAGCCCATAGCGAATAGCTCGAAGAAACGTTGTATCTGGGGCTTGCCCAGTTAACGCCAACACCGTAATAGCTACCGTACCAGCCCCCAACGTAAACTCCAAACTGGATTTCAGGGTTAACTGCCTTAACTTTGTTTCTGGCTTTCTCCATAAAGTCGTGAATGACCTTAGCTCTGAATTCCAGCCATTTTTTCAGATAGATGGGTTGGGGATTTGGTAAACTTCCAACAGCTGTTCCGGGAGTCATCACATCATCAGGAAAATTGGTGACAGGATGTCCCAGATAGTTCTCAAACTTTGTTCTGGTGTAATTTGAAAAATCACTGTCAATTCCGTCAAAGCGTCCTCTGTCGAGAATAATCCCGTCAAGATTTTCGTATGAAGCAAGATCGGCCAGCATATCGCACAGGTAATTTTGTACGTCCTCGTTTACCGGATTGAAAAATTTAGCTCCCGAAGTATTTTGATCAAGTGTATTTACAATTCCGTTTCCAGTTAACAATGAAGTTGCCCATTCTTTTCTGGCGGAATTGCGAAATAACATTCCTTCCGATCCGATCGAAGTTGTATTTCCTCCGGAAAAAGTATTTACTCCGGCGTATACCTCAAGGCCAAGACTATGCCCGGCATCGATAAATGCCTGCAAATAATCCCAGGTAGCGGTACGTTCAATTTTTGTGTAGCCTCCGGGTAACCACGCTCCCAGCCATGAAACCTGATTCTCTACATTGGTTTGGAAGAGAACATCGCCGGTTGTTGGTCTTACGTCTACCACAACTCCTGTGAATCCGGCATCCTTGGCCAAAGTCAGATCCCTAAGGATGTTTTCTTTGCTGTTGGCAAAGTCAGGGAAGTTGGCAGCAGCATCAATCCAGATAAATCTGGGTTTGTCTGCATTTGGAACACCATCATCCCATTTCCATTCCGGAGTTTCAGAATCATCTCCTCCACATGAGGTCACGCTAAATACCATAAATGCCATTAGTGACCAGAAAATAAAAGATTGCATTTGTTTCATTCTTTACATCGCTTTAGTTAAGAGCCACTGCTGTTACAACTGAACGTTGTTTTCCATCGCTTGGCTTAATTGTTTCTTTTCCATTTATAATCATGCAACTTGAACCTCCACCATCGAGGTTTAATGCCTGTGTGCATCCAATTTCCAACAATACCTTTGCAACATCTTCAAGTGTGAGCCCTTTTACTCCTTCGGTCATGTGGCGTCCTTCACAAACAAAAAATATCAATTGTCCTGTTCCTGTTATGGCTACGGCAGATCTTGGATTATTGCTGGTAGGGCCAACTCCACTGTTGGCGTCAAACAGTTCCTCTTCATAGGTATTCACCACGGTACTGTCTTTGATCAATACAGGGCCTCCGCCAATTCCGTTCTGGGCACTCCACAGAATTCCTCCTTCTGGGAATGTTGCTGAAGGTTGGGGGAGAGGTGCTGATCCTGAACTATTATGGGCCGGAGCGGGGTATGCATAGGTACTGCCATTTACGTTATACACCCAATCAACTTGAAATTTTCCGTTTTTCATTTCAGCAAACGCACCCTTGGTCGGATAGTAAACAAGTTCTCCGTTTTGGCGCCAAACATAGGGACTGTTGGGACACAAGGTTTCTCCCTCTTTACACAACAAGCTGACCGAAGCTCCGTCCCAGAAATATCCTCCGTTTAAGATGACCGTCTCTTTTCCTGTATTATAAAAGTCATTGGGAGTGTGGTAACCTGTAGCATTACCCAGAACTTTAAAACTTGTTTTATCGAGCTCAGCAACGGCTATATAGGCAACAGCCATCTTGTTTTGATGCAGATTTGCCGATTTGTACACCCGAATATATTCTGGTAGATTGCCAAAACTCGTTTGCAGGGTCCACCCATTTTTTATGATCAAAGAATCGGAAGAACCGTCAGTTTTAGCGGGGTCCTCCCATTCCCAGTCGTATTCTTTTGTTTGGCTTCCACATGATGTCATTGCAATTACGCATATGACACTCATTATCAGCAGGAGAATTATACGGCTTGTTTTTATCTGCATCTTTTTGATGAAGGAAAAATTGGCAACGCTGATAGCAGCGTTGCCAATTGGTTAAAATGCTGTTTTAAATATCGATACAGTCGTATTGTACACAGACAACACAGCCATTGGTGAACATGAAGTACAGGTACATGTAGTATCCGTCACTGGAAACCTTCAGAATTGCGTCACCCGTACCATTTGCATTGGTTCCGCCATTGTCCTTGCCTCCATAAGTGCCGATGGGCGTCGTCCATATCGGTTCTGTGAAGGTAGTCGCAGCATTTGCATCGTGCAGATAAACTTTATCGTCACTGCCCCAGGTGAAGGAGTTGATTGACATATTAACGGCATATGGATTGCCGTTAAAGACAGTATAGTCAGTTGCATTTTGAATCCAGTTACCACTGATCTCCGGTCCGAATGCTTTAACCGTGTTGGTCTTTCCGTTAACCCAAGCAAATTTTCGGGGAAGCGCATAATAGGAAACGAAATAGTCGCCTGTAGGATCGGACGGATCGGTGGCAACCACATCGGCATTGTTCCACCACGCACCGTCAATTCCGGTTATTGCGATAATTTCCGGTGTTTGTGAGAGCAGTACACCGTCTTTTACCTGCCAGCGGGCAAAACTTTTTGCATCACCCATCAGTGCTGCAGTAATGATCGCGTCTCCCTCAAGACTTCCCTTAACAGAGAGTTTGCGCCCGATAGCAGGGCTACTCGTCCAATCAATATAGACTTCAGGTGTACCGTTGACTCCCCTGATTCTCCAAACTTTGTAGCTGCCGGCATTAGGCGAAAGGTTGCTTATCAGGATGTTGTCTCCATCATCGGCTGTTGCAAAGAAATTCGTAAGACCTCCTACAATTGATCCCATGTTTGGCATTGTGCCTACCGTTGCACCTGTTTTGCGGTCCAGATAAAGTCCGGCCTCATTTCTTGTGTTCACAACCACATAATCTTTCGTAACCGCAAGGCTGGTAGTCAGATGTAAGGTGCTGATTCCAAGATCAGACTGGATCTTCTTTGACCAAAGAATCTTCGCACTTCCGTTACGTAGACCCAGTTCAACCTTATTGGGCACATCTTTTTGGACGGTGTAGATTGCTTTGTCCACTCCGTTTTGAGCGGTTACAGTCAAGGTAACTTCCTGGTCGTAATTTAGGGCTATTACTCTTGGGTCTGGACTGATGGTGGCGCCGTGAGAAATGCTTGCTTCCGCTATTGCTTTTCCGATCGATTCAATCGAGATAAGCGAAATTGTTTTGGCCTCTTCATCGATTATTCCGGAAATGCCTAGTGTACTAATGCTGAAGTCAGTAATTTTCGTTTCGGCACTTTTCCGAATCTCAGCCACGATCTTATAGGTATTTTTTGTCTTTGTCTGATCTATGACTGTAATGAAGTTTTCTTTTGTCAAATCGAGGTAAAGCAGTGAAGGAGATATCGTCACATTATCATCGACATTTGCTTCTACCCTTACCTGGCTCAGCGCTTCCATTGTAAGCACGTGGTCAGAGGTGCGGGGATAGTTGTAAGGAAATACAATGGTGATGATTTTGTTCTCGTAGTCAATTTCGCTCGTAAAACGGTTTTCCGAGCTCTCATCGCCGTAAAACGATGCGGTTATACTATTAATTCCTTGTCGTGATACCGATGGAGTAAGGTCCTCTACCTGTTGGCATCCGGCTAAAATCAGCATAGCTGAACAAAGGATCACAAGGATTGAATTTATATTTCGTTTCATTCGTAATATTTTTTATTTCAATGATATCGTATAAGACTCGCATAAATCATGCTCTCATGCTCGTTTCATACGTTTACCGGTTATTTCCAGCTGTCGTACTGTTCAATCAATGAATTGTTTGCCAGTTCGGCGTCAGGTATCGGTAAAATATAATTCTTAGCAGAGAACTTTCTGTCCTGGTAGTCCACATCAATGTATTCATAGTTGTCGCCGGTGATCTTAAATCCGTGGCAACGATAGTTGTTGTATTCAATGTGAGCCAGTTTCCATCGTCTCATGTCCCAGAATAGATGACCTTCGTAGGCCAGTTCCACGTTTCTTTCGTTTCTGTAGTCGGAAAACCATTCGTTGCCGGAAGAATTTTTATCCGGAAGGCCTACTCTTTCACGTACTTCGTTCATTGCAGCCCTTGCTTCGCTCATCTTGTTGAGTCTGAATGCAGCTTCAGCTTTATTGAGAAGCACCTCTGCATACCTGATTTCTACCCATGTTTGGGTGCTAGGTTTCCCTTTGATGTCGATAAGCGATTCATCCATGAGTTTTCGCAGAAAATAGCCGGTAGTGGTGAGCCCATAGCTGTATGGTTGTTCCCGGTAGGCCATGAACGTTCCATAGGTACCATTTACTGAATTCTGCATCACATTACCTTTCCAAACACTTCCCGGATAAATAACCGTTGCCTTAAAGCGAGGTTCCAACTCTTCGTAGGGAGGGCGGGTTGCATTGGCGGTATGGTAAGGTGTCCAGTCCATCTTTGTCCCGTCGGCCTTCTCATAGCTTTCTACCATCTCCTGGGTAGGTGTTCCCAGCCCGCCGAATTCATAGCCATCGCTTAACGGCACGTAATCTTTGTCGAAAGTGTGGTATGGTCCTATCTTATCGTATTTAAACTCGAGAATGGCTTCACTGTTGTTGCCTTTCCACGACTGGGCGTAGTCGTCTACCAGATTAAATTTGTTTGAAATCACAACAGAGTCAGCGGCATTATAAGCCGACTGCCAACGCTCAGCAAAAAGCATAGCTCTTGATTTTAACGCAAGAGCAGCATATTTGGTCAATCTTCCCTGATCCTGCCCCGGCCACGATTCAGGCAGGTTAGCTATAGCAAAGTCCAGATCACTTTCAATCAGATCCCAGGTGTCCTCATTCGAACTGCGGGCTTTGTCTTTTTCCATTTCTGCCAGTGAGGAGTAAAGAATGACTCCGTCATGTCTTCTTGCCAGCTGAAAGTAGATAAATGCGCGGAAGAAAAGTACCTGTGCTTCCCATTTCTTCGTCACCTCTTCCGGAAACTGGCCATACTGTTCCATAGAATGGAGAAACTCATTCATCCTGCGGATCTTATTGTAAGCATCGGTCCAAACACTGTAGAAGCCTCCGGTTGAAGAAGTAATCAGCGTAGGGTCAAAAACATAATTATTGGGATGGCCAGCTTTGTGACCGGCCGCATAAGACCCATACTTAAAGGTATTGGCAAAACTTTCCGTCAGGTTACCGCTAGCCTGAGCCGATCCAAACTGACTATACTGGTTCAGGTAAGTATAAAAGCCATTGACATAGAGATCAACACTCGACTCATCCTCCCAAATCACTTTGTCGGTCAGTTTGTCCGTAGGAGTCAGGTCCAGCCAGTCTGAACAACTGCTGAGCAACAACACAGCAGTGGTAACATAGAATAGTGTCCTAAATATTTTTTTCATTTTTCAGTCAATTTAAAATGATTATAATGAGAAGCTAAGTCCTAATGAAAGGGTTTTCTGCTGCGGATAATATCCGTTGTTAACCCCTGGCTGCTCAGGGTCGATATTGTATTTTGTAAGTCCGCTGAATGTAAGCAGGTTTGATCCCTCCATAAAGATTCTAATCCTGTCGAAGCCTGATTTGTTGATGACAGAGGCGGGGATTGTGTACCCGATCTGGAACGATTTTACACGGAGATAGTTTCCGTTCCTGTACCAGAAGGTTGAAGAGTAGGCATTGTTTGTACTTACCGTTACCAAAGACAAACGAGGGAATTCCGCATTCTGATTGTCCGGTGTCCATGAATTTTCAGGTACAAATTCCGGAGTGTTACCCCCATGATAGAACATTCTGGTAAAGACAGTGTTATCCATTACACCTGAAGGATAAACCCCAGTCAATGCAACTGTACGCCCCAATCCTGATTGCAACAGGATATCAAAGTCGAACCCTTTCCAACTTCCGTTGAGGTTGAGAGACGTTTGGAATTTTGCGTAGGGGCTTTTTCCTACATATCCCATATCCTGTGCATAAGAGATTTTGCCGTCACCATTGCGGTCTTTATATTTGATATACCCAGGCAGTACTGGCGATCCAGTAATTGTAGCAGAGTTATCGATCTCTTCCTGTGTCTGGAATAAACCTTCAGCAATGAACCCGAGCTGTGCGCCTACTTCCTTGCCCGTCAATTTGCGGTAATCAGGAGTGTTCTCCGAATCGCCGGCATAGTAGAGCCATCTGCGTTTGGCCAGGGTTCCAATCCATTTTACGCCATAGTTGAAATCTCCAATTTTATTATTGTGCGTGATGGTAAAGTCAAAACCCTTGTAGTCAATCTTGTTGACGTTGTCTGTACTGAAATAGTATCCGCCCATCGACGGAGGATAAGCTCCTCCCACACTGCCCAGCAAGTCATACTGGTATTTATAGAAGACATCTAGTTCCACACCAAGTAATCCTTTCCAGGCCATAAGCTCTGCACCCAAGTTATAGGTAATGGCTTTCGCCCAGGAAAGGTTCGGATTTCCCAATGTTCCCGAATAAATCATACTCTGGCGCTGGTCACCCATTATCAGTGCATTCGACTGAAGGTTCATTAAGTTGAGGTATTGGAAGGCACTCACGGCAGATGTCGCGGTCTTTCCGATTCCTCCTCTTAATTTAAGGTTATCTACCCAGTCCGCTTGAAACCATTCTTCGTTGTTTACTCTCCATCCGGCAGATACAGCCGGTAGATTGACCCATTGAGATCCGGCCATTCCGCTGAAAAGGTAGCTGCCATCGCGGCGGAGAGAAACTTCTAGTAAATAGCGGTTGTCATAGTCATAATTGAGCCTTCCTACAAAGCCGATTACCCTTGATTGGTTGCTGCCTCCCGAGATAGAAGGTATTTTCTCCTCTCCATTTCCTGTAGTGTTGGTGATCATACTCAGTTCATCCAGACTCAGGAAGTTAAGCCCGTAACCGGTCGCTCCCAAGCTGTTTGAGAAGGCATTACGGGTTTCTGCAAGCCCGAAAAAGTTGATCTTGTGTACGCCGAACTGACGATCATACGTGATGCTCGATTGTGTAACCACATTTGTTGAGTTGTATGCGCTTTCTGTCAGAGATGTATTTCCCGAATTGTTCTCGAAAGGCACATAGCTGATCTCCTCCGTGGTAGCTCCCGGCAGCGCACCCATCATCGTCTTAAATGGTATGGTAAGTGATTTGTTGAACTGGAAAAATTTATCATAGGCTCCCATAAACTTTAGGCTTAACCCTTTCATCCATGGAGCATCATAATTGAGCGAGAAATTGGTTTGGATGGTAGTGTTCCTGGTTCGGGCATAACCGGATTCATAAATTGCCGCCAACGGACTTACAGGAGAAGAGGCGGTGCGTGTGGAAGTATAATACTCTTTTCCATCTTCGGCTGTAATCTTCTTGGGAATATATGGTAATGCACGAACAGCCTGCTGCGGGATATTGTGCCAGTCGCTGGGGTTTGCTGAGTAATTGGGGCGGTCATGTTCGTCGAGACGTCCTGCCACGTTCATGACCATGGTGATTTGATCTGTAAGCTTCGCGTCAATATTGGCCCTCATGTTGTAACGGGTATAGTTGAAGTTATCAACGTTTCCCTTTTGTTGAAAAGTACCTAGAGACGAGAAAAACTTCACTTTCTCGGATCCGCCTGTGGCGCTAATGTTGTGATTTGTTGTTGATCCAATTCCAAATACTTTATCGTACCAGTTGGTGTTACCCCAACCGTCTACTCCAGCTTTCATCTTTTCTACCTGTTCTGAAGTGAATACAGGCTCGTCTCCATCCATCTCCCGAGCCATGTTGTACCAGTAGGCATATCCCGGACCATCAAGCCATTTAATTTGATTGGTATTTTGACTTATGCCGTAATTGCCGTTGTATGAAATGCCTAGCTTTCCGTCTTTGCCTCTTTTGGTAGTGACGATGACCACTGATGTCGCATTTAATCCGTAGACTGAAGCTGAGGTGGCATCCTTGAGAATTGAGATTGATTCAATTTCGTTTGGATCGATCTCATTTATGCTTCTGATTACACCATCTACAATATAAGTAGCACCTTCACCTCTTACAAGCAGTGATGCACCATCTTGTCCCGGTTGTCCTGATTGCTGCAATGAGGTAATACCTGCCACCCTTGCCCCCAATACGTTTGTCACACCGACTACGGGAGCCTTGGCCAATTCTGTCTCCGAAATTGTTGAAACAGCGCCAGTTACACTGGTTTTGCGCTGTGTGCCATATCCGACGACAACTATTTCATCCAACCCTTCAGTTGAAGCACTGAGTTGAACGTCTATTTTTTGCCTGCTCCCTACTTTTTCTTCCCTGGTTGTAAAACCGATGAAAGAAAAAACAAGAATGGCGTCACTGTTTTCAACCGAAATTGAATAATTACCGTTAATGTCGGTAACTGTTCCTGTTAGTTTTCCTTTTATAGTAACTGAAGCCCCAATCAAGGGATCTCCGTTTGCTTCTGATACACTTCCTTTTACCATTGTTTGGGCAATGGAGTATTGCGAGAATACGCACATAAAGAGAATGAGCAGAAAACCAACCTGATAAATTCTTTTTTTCATCATATCAATTAGTATTGATTCACTCTTAAAATGATCTTTAATTCTTAAAGCAGTTTGTCTGAAATATTTTGATATTCCTTTGTTAGTGACATTCTATCTGGATGGTTGCGAGTATTTCTGTTTGATCATCACAACCTTCAGTTTTGTAAAATAGAATGTTTGCAGAGAGTTTTTGTTTTTAATCAACCAAATGATTGAAAACAAATCTTTTATATTACTGAGAAAAAAAGTAAATTTGATGCATCTAATTTACTTAGTAGCCTGTCCTAGCGCCTCCGAAGCCTTGTGGCAGGCTTTTTTTTGTCAACTGTTTAGTTAATCTTTCATAATTTCATTGTTTTTAGTCGGTTACTGTTCTATGGATTTGTTATAATAATTGTAGCTGATTAAATACAATGGCGCCCGCTCCTTTGATGGTCGCATCTTCGGTAGAAGAGAACATCAGTTCGCAATTGCGAAGAGGAAGCGACAAGGTGGTGTGGGTCATTCCCGACTTAACGGAATCCGTGAGGATGTCCCGGGCCAGGGTAAAGCCTCCGCCAATGATAATGATTCCCGGGTTCAGAAGGTTGATCATGTTGCCGAGCGCTTTCCCCAGTTTGAACCCAATATTATGTGTTAACGAAATGGACAGAGCGTCTCCTTCTGAAGCCGCTTTCAGTATGTCCTGGTATTTTATTTCGGATAAGTTTTTGTTGGTGGTCAATAACGAGGTTTCTCCTTGTTCGATGTGTTCCTGGAAGTTTTGTTCCAGGGCATGTCCGCCGACTTCAGTTCCGAGGCAACCACGTTTTCCGCACAAACAAAGGCGGTTGGAATCGCCCAGTTGTATGTGTCCGAATTCTCCGGCAAACCCCTGTTCTCCACCAATGATTTCTCCGTTTGAAATGATGGCAAGCCCCATTCCGCGGCTGAGGTTTAGCACAAAGGCATTCTGGATGTTTCGTGCTTTTCCGAAATACTGTTCAGCAAGCCCCAAAACGTGTGTGTCGTTGTCCACATAAACCGGGAAGTCAAATTTGTCCGAAAAGAAATCGACCAAAGACCCATCGAGGAAGTTGAAATAATTGTAGGAATAACCGGTGCGCGCATTAACACGTCCTGTAATCCCGATGCCCATTCCAAGAATCCGTTTGGGCTCAATTTTTGAATTTTCTACCGCCTGCCGGATAATACCAACCACATTTTCAAGACACGCAATCGAATTTTCCAGTACGAAGTTCTCATCTGAGTTTGAGTAAACCTCGTTCATCTCCATGTTGAATATGGAAATGGATATTCCTTTTAGCTGGATAACGAGGCCAATTGAGTAGGCGTATTCGGGATCGACCTTGTACAAAACGGGACGTCGTCCGTTGTCGGTTTCCTTTTTCCCTGAGTCGATAATGATCTTGTCGCTGATGAGCTCGTTGATGAGTTTGGTGCCCGTAGGAACACTTAATTTCACCTTCTTACAGATCCCGGGGATCGTAAGTTCCTTCTCGGACCGGTTCAACAAGGCAACAATTTTACGTTTTTGCGCCAGCTGACGGTTTAGGTTATTGATATCGTCAATATTTCTTGAGAACAAGTCCACAGGTCGATTACAGTTTATTTTTATTTGACATTGGCAAGTTTATAAATATTTTTAGTAATGTCAAAAGGAAAAATCAATATTTTGATTTAATGAGCGATTTTTGCACTTGGATTTGGAAGAAATACCAGAGAGGCAAGGTGCTTTTGCGCATTTTTTTCAAAGTTGTCGGCTTTTGGCAACAGAGAAGAACCGCAAAGTAGGAGATAGGTTTCATTCGGAATTTAATTTCCGGTTGATAAGTAATGCATTTTCATTTCTACACCTTCATTCTGTGAAGGGCGAGTTGTTAAAACAAATTGCTGCTTCATTGCCTTTACTTGTCTTTGTGAATTTTTTTTGGTCTTATTTCCAAATTATATTAAAGCAACTGATCGGTATTTTTGGGGGCTTAAATCATCAGGCGGTATTTATGGGTTTAAGGTTTCAGAAAGCACGTTCCACCAATTTCGATCGATGATATGAACGATATCAAAAAGCATCAGACCGTCTGATTTGTTGAGAGCCATTTTCAGAGCCCGCGCAAACTGTTCTTTGTCGCCCTCGTACTGATCGACGTAGATGCTTCCGTAAAAAGGAGTTGCTCCCTTGATCAGCTCATTGGCCATATCCGCACAACCTTCCACCGAGTACCAGTATTCACGGCCTTTCCCCATTGCCGCTTCGGTGCGGTTGTTCATCATTTCTTCATTCATTTTTTCGACTTCCTCTATCGTAACTTCTTTGAAATAAAGGCCGCCCATGAATAAGTCGAGCAACTCGGCATATCCCGTGTTTTGATAATTCTTTGTCGCCCAATCATATTTCACGGATTGGTTGTACTTTTTACTGGCCCAGTTTACGCCGAGCTCGTAATAGACCGGATACCACGCTCCGGCATAAATTCCGAAATCTATATTCGAGTCAATGTTTTTAATGGTTTTTCGGGCATCGGCACAAAAATCATGAATGATGGTGGCACGCCACTCTACCCAATGGTTAAAGTGCTTGCCGCGTTTCCAAACATCGGCTCCGTTCTCATCCTTTGCCCAGTAAATAATGTCCTCGGGGAATTTTTCAACTTTAAGCCCGGCATATTCTTCAAACATGGCTTTTGACTGGAGACTAAAGTCCGAAGTAATACCATCGTACCGCATCCGATCGAGAATTATCCCTTTGATGGATGGATACATTGTTACAAACTCACGGATTATGTTGAGCTGGTATTCCTGCACTTCGGGTAGGGCAGGATTCAGCATTCCGTTATAATTCCATTTCATTTCAGAAATAGGTCGCAAGCCATCCGTCCAGTAATTGGTCGATTGCCAGCCGGCATGTTCGTCGTAAATAATCCCCCGATCGTAAAAGTTATGTCCGCCGCTGAATACATTCAACGAAGCATAAACGCCCAACTTATGTTTGCGGGCCTTGTTCATAATTACTTTGACCATGTCGTATTTGTCAGGGCGAGCAAAGCTTTTCCATTCTCCCATGTACGGGACATATTCGCTCCTGAAAAGCGTTTCTCCCATGATGGATTTTACATCAACAACCAGATCGGTAAAACCGGCTTGTTTTACTTTTTTTAGGTAGTAATCAACTGAATCAGGATAACTCAGGCGTTCGAAGTTTGCCTGGCAGTCCAACCACATGAACAAGGGCTTATCTTGCTTTTTTTCATTTGCCAATACAGAGTTGCCGCCTGACAAGCTCCAACTCCCCAGCCAAAAGCTGAGTATGATAAGTGATTTGAAAAATGCTGTCGTATCCATTTTGTTGTTTCTCCTAAAAAAGGGCAGTCTTGATTTTTTATTCTGGCTAAAGACGACGGAATGGCCCATGTTTCAATGCTTCGAGCTGTTGTTCACTCAGTCCGTTGAATGAGAACAGGCATACACCATCAGCGCCGGCTTCTCTTGAAACTTCAATTTGCTCCAGCAAAGTTTCCGGTGTAAACCCAAGGTAGGGGCCCAGGCCCACAATCGAGCGAGCCTCTGTTCCTTTAGTGATTTTCATCAAGCTCTGTGTGTCGTTTCTCACCATCTCGTTATCAATGGCGTAACTCATAATGTAAACGACATCCACCTGGTCATTCTCTACCCATGATCCCCAGTTCTGGAATTTCAACCTTGTACTTTCAATTGGGTGGGGTACCACGTCAACGGAGAGCTTAACTTCGGTATGTTTTGTTTGCAGCAGGTCATTCACTTGTTTTACAAAGCCGGTAATATTGTTTGTGCGGTAGTTATTCCATTGTTCCCATTCCTTTTTGTTTTCGGGAGAAATGGCCATAATGTCGAAATTCAGCTGATTGCCCACTTGTTTGCGGCAGTAATCGCAATAGCAAAATCCTTTGTCCCAGGGCTCACTCAGCGAATAGCGAATGTAGTCAAGTTGTACTTCCGTGATGGGATATCTCTCCAACATGGTATCGACTGTTTTCAGCAGGAAGTCGGCCACTTCAGGTCGTGAAGGGCAGAAGTAATGAAAGCCCGGTTCCAATTCAGCAAAAATTTCTCCGTGTCTGAATTTGCCTACCCATTCAGGTTTCTGCTTCACGAGGGGAGAGTTGGCGCCTCCAACAAAAAACATTTCGCACCAGGGGATAACCTGCATGCCGTATTTTTCACATTCTTCCGTCATAATCTGCATGGGATCCCAGCCTGCAAATTGGGGAAGTTGAGGCAATAGGGCATGGGCATCGGGATAGATGGCGTAACCATCGTAAATGGTTTCCGGGAGTATGGCATTGAATCCGGCATCAGCCATGCGCTTGATGGTGGCTCTTAACTCTTCCGGCGTTTTGTCTCTTAAGCGAACCCAAACTCCTCTGAACTCATTTTCTCGTGGTTCAAATGAACTGTAATACAGATCCTTCGCGCTATTCAATAACTTTTTCCCATGCGTCAAAACCAATTCTGCATTTTGTTCTTTTTTTGCTTTTTCAAAAGCGTCGAAATCGGCTTGTCCGTTTTTAACGAAGAGGTCAATTGCCTGTTTGTTGGTCATTTTTCCGGCATCAGCACGTTGCAATACTTTTTTGTACAGTTCGCGTGCCTGGTAAATGTAGGTGTTTTCTGTGGTGGCATAATGTATCACATCGCCTTCCAGTTTAATTTCCATTCCTACATTAAGGGTCTGGTTTATCCATTGGCTCGCAATTTCATTCCCCGAAAGCACCAGTCCGTCAGCCGGAATATCGGAGTTGTTACTTCCAATACTTACCACGCGGCCATGCTGAATAACAGCTTCACTTCCCCATTCATTCGTTCCGGTTTTTTCGCCAAAGGCATTGGTATATGCCACCAGGTGATTCGGGCCTCGTCCTCCCGGGAAATCCCTGTTTTCGGGATCTACCGAGCTTAGTTTCTTTGTTCCTTTCTCATGGAAAATGGCTGGATCCAAAGAGGTGTCCAACCAGCTTGTTTTTGTTTGACAACCGATTAAGCCTAGCAGGGAAAATATCCCGATTAAAAAGTAATGCTTCATTGTTACATTATTTTCGATTAACAAATTCAATCTTTTTCTGGATTTTTCTATTTCAGGAGTATTCCCACCAGGAATGCTTCCCTTAATCTAGTCATTTGCCAAAGCACGGTCGATGCCCCGCTTAACAGCATCCCACTGATCGTACATCCTTAAATAGATCATATCAAAAAACATCAAGCCGTCGCCCACGGTCATTGCAATATACACAGCTTCTTCAGCATCTTTTGGCTTGTTCTCGTAGTTAAGCCCGTACAAACTTCCCACTACATTTACATCTCCCAAGATGACTTTTTTTGCGTTCAGGATCGCTCCTTCAACGGTCCATTCATTTGCGGCGCCGTACAAGGTTGTGCCGTAAGCCCCGGTCATGTATAAATCCAAAAGGGAGGCATAGCCATAGTTTTTGTACGCCGGGGTTGCCCAGGAATAGTGGGCAGAAGTATCGTAGCGCTTACTGGCCCAGTTCACGCCTTCGTTGTAATAAGACGAATACCACGATCCGGTATAGGTGCCAAATTTTATATCCTGATTTACTTCTTTAATGGCTTGCTTGGCTTTTTGGAAGAAATCATAGGTAATTTTTGCTCTGAATTCGAGCCACTGTTTATAATGCGTTCCCGGGTTTACTTTGTCTGCATTCCAGGTAAAAACAGAATAGGGGAAAGAATCCACCGTTTTCCCGATGTATTTTTCAAACGCAGCCTTTGTGAGTTGGGAGAAGTCGCTTTCGATGGAGTTAAAGCGGGCCCTGTCCAAAATAATACCATCGAGCTTGGAGTAATTTTGAGCCAGCTCCCTAAGGATAGACAAAAGATACGCCTGTACTTGCGGGTTTACGGGATTGAAAAATTTGGCGTGCGATTTATCATCATCCATTATTGAAATAATGCCTGACGGATAATAGAGCTGAGTTGCCCAGGTGCTTTTTTCGCTATCCCGGTACAAAACACCGCCGTCGCGTATATTTCCGCCTACCATCACATTGATGTTTGCATTCACTTTCAGACCCAGGTTGTGCGCTTCTTCGATAAACGTACCCAGATAGTCCCACGAAGCCGTTCTTTGCACATGGTTTAAAGTTGTGATTGACTCAATAATGTTGCTGTTGTACAAAACATCTCCGCAGGTAGGTCTTACATCCACAACAATTTCAGTGAATCCACTGTGTTTTGCTTTGGCGAGACAAGTCCGAACGTTTTCTTTACTGTTGGCCAGGTAATCAAAATTCGCTGAAGCATCCATCCATAAAATCCGGGGTTTTTCATCCACCGGAATCGAAGGGAGTTCGACAGGAGGTTCTTTCCATTTTACCTCGTCATCTTCAAGTTCTTGGCCAACTGACCCGGAGCAGCCAGTCAGTACCAACAGGCAAATAAATACTGTATGAAGTTTATTTTTCATGTGAAATGCCTCCAAAGTATCAATAAAAAAAGAAAGAAAGGCGGCCGAGTTTTTGGCAGATGCTTCCTGATGTTGGCACATTGCAGGAAACTTGGTGCCATAACTTAGCCACCTCTCTTTTACTATCTAAGCAATAGACTGCTTATTAATAGATTTCCCAGAGTTCTACTCCTCCGTTGGTACACAAGAAAGCTACCAAGGCTGATTTTCCGTCTGGGCTAACCTTCACTTTTACATCACCGGTAACATTGCCGTTGCTGGCAAAATTAGGATCCAAGGGGAAATTCAACCAGTCGTTCCAATTCCTGAATTTAATTAGATCCATGATCGAACTAATTTTATCAGGTCTCAGCATTACTTTTCTGATGTCGAAAATCTCCCGCATCCAGTTGCCTCCATTTTGCTCAATCATAAACATATAGTATGCTCCATCCATTTGGGCATAATCGAAAGCATGGCCACCACCTAACCATTGGTGATAAATTCCCTGAATATGGTGCTCTGATTGATAGATGGGCTGATTGGTTGTTCCATCCATATACGTAATGGCAACTTTGCCAACGCCGTCTTCGTACCGGGCCACAAAATAGTTGCTGTTGGCACCAACTTCTATCGGTACAATTTTGGCTTGTACGCCCATGGTATAGTCGAGCGAATAATCCACTCTTCGAGGTTCTTGCGTTACTACCTGTCCATCTTTTATTTCCCATTGCAGGAACATGTTTTTCTTGGAAAGGCCCAGGTAGAGGAAGGCATGGTCGGTCATATCTCCTCTAACATATATTTTTCTACCAACCTGTACTCCCGGAATATCCAGAACATATTCAAACAACATTTTAGGTGTGGCTGTTACTCCTTCCCACCAATACATGTGAATTACATCTCCTTCAGCTACTCCAAAGTTGCAGGAAGCGATGTTGCCCGCATCATCGGTAGCCATGTGTAGCGGAACTGTTCTTTGCAGGCTGCCCCAGTCGATGCCTTCCATGGAAATATTTCCGGCTCTTTCTCCGTCCGAAATGTTGGCGTAAAATAATCCGCCCCTGTCGTGCACCACTACATAATCGCCACTAAAACCTACGGCGCCGTTGTTATGGTTGTTAAAGCCCAATTCGGTGGCTGTTTTTTTCCATAGGGTACGATGTTGATAAACAACGCTCAAGCGGGCCTCGATAATATAGGCTTGACGTTCGCCGTCTGCACCAACTACTTCAAAGTTGTATGGTTGGGAGAGGTCAACCGGTCCTACGAAAGCAGGTTCTATGCGGGCATTGTTGGGAATGTTCGCCGATACGCTAATCTTAGTCATATCGGTGGTTTTTAACCCGTTTACATCAGCGTCAATTTTGATAACACTTTCTGTATCTGTTTCCTCTACAGTAATTTTAGTATCAACCAAATCAGAGGTAAGGAAACTAAGTGCAGTCAGTTTATTTCCGGCAGTGGGAACCAATTCTTCTGCTTCCTGGCACCCTGTCAGCAAAAAGGCTAAGCCGAATATGCACAACGATAATGATATATATACATTCTTTTTCATGATTGTTCTTTTTTTACCAAAGCGGTGTTTGCTTGCACAAAGGATTATTATCTATTTCATTTTGAGGAACAGGGAGTTTGTAGTAACTCTCTTTAAACACGCGATCCTTATCATCACATTCTACCGTTTCGTAAATGAATGAATCTCCATCTTTCGTGATTTTGGTACCATGCATTCTTACTCCGTTAAGAACTTCTGTTGCCAGTTTCCAGCGACGTAAATCCCAATAGCGCTGACCTTCAAAAGCCAGTTCTACTTTGCGTTCTTCCCGGATAATTTCGCGCAGTGCTTCCTTATCGCTAACAGTGATTTTGGGCAACTTGGCTCTTGTACGGACTTTATTGAGCGAAACCAGGGCGTCTTCACCTCTTCCCAGTTCATTGAGTGCCTCGGCATGGTTTAAAAGCACTTCGGCATACCTTACTTCGTACCAGGTTTGTGCGCTCACCTGATCCATCGGAGCGTTTTCATCAAGCATTTTACGGATGTAATACCCTGTAGTGGTACCTCCTGAACTTTGTTGTGCAGCATAAGGCTCAAAACCATCTTGTCCGCCTACAAAAGTTTCAATGGTGCGTCCTTTCCAGCTTGCACCGTTGTAGAGAACTGAGGCGTAAAAGCGGGGTTCCCTGTTTGCGTAAGGATTGGCAGCATGTTCCGGGTTATTCCAATCGAATTCACTTCCGTCCGCCATCCGGTATGAGTCAACCATTTCAAGCGTAGGCCCTGCGATACCGATAACCCCTTCGCTTTTATCACCTTTGGGGCAATACAACTGGTGGAATGAATGTCCTAAAGTTCCTCCAAAACGATAGGAAAGAACACCTTCTTTGCTGTCCCGGGTTTTGAAGATTTTATCATAATCCGATTCCAGCTGGTATAAATTATCCTCTTCTTTTATTACCTCTTCGGCAGCGTCAACGGCCTCCTGCCATCTTTCGGCATAAAGCATCACTCTCGATTTGTAACCATACACTGCGCCTTTTGTCAAACGTCCCAAGCTGGCAGCCTCCCATTGTGCGGGCAGGTTTTCAGCAGCAAAATCCAGTTCCTTGGTGATAAAATCATAACATTCACTCTCGGTGCTTCTGGCTTTGTAAGCTTCATTTGGTCCATCGATATAATCGCGAATAATAATTCCACCGTGACTTCTAACCAACATAAAGTGCAGGAATCCTCTGAAGAACCGGGCCTGGGCTTCCATAAGAACCTTGTCTTCGTTGGAATAGGTGACGTAATTTTCCAGACCATACAGGAACTCATTGATCCTGCGTATACGGTTGTATTCATATTGATAGTCGGACAATACAATGCCGGTTGGGCTGATGATAGGGTTGAGGATTGTTTTGTTTACATCTCCGCCATTGGCTCCCATCACATGTTGGTTGTACTTTACGATGTCGCTAAAACCGTCGTTCAGTGCAACGCCAGCATATTTTTTCCCATACGGACCATATTCATAAATGGGTTTGTAAAAACCATTGATATACAGATAGGTATTTTCTTTTGTCTTCCAAATCTCTGCTTCTGTGTACACCGTGCGAGGCTCCGGGTTTAGATACTCCTCACTGCAAGCACCCAGGAGTAGCAATGTGAACAGAGCGAGTAGCTGATATTTAAAATTTCTTATTTTCATTGTTATTCCTTTTTAAAATGTTACACTTAGACCGAACTCGTATGTACGTTGCTGCGGATAATATCCGTTGCTAATCTCCGGAGCTTCCGGGTCAATGCCATACTTATTTAAACCTGACCATGTGAGAAGGTTGGATCCTGTGAAACTTAACCTGACCACATCGATCCCGGCTGCTTTTAAGTAGCTGCTGTTTACGGTATACCCGATCTGTGCATTTTTTAACCGGAGGTAACTGGCATCGCGCATCCACCAGGATGAAGCCCATCCGTTGGCATTACCTACTTCGGCTGCAACGGTGGTAAGACGGGCAAATTCTGAGTCCATGTTTTCGGGTGTCCAGCTATCTTCAATCAGGAATCTGGGCGAGTTCCCGTTTCCGTGGAAAGGACGAGTGTAAATGGTCGCATCTACCGCTCCATTCCCGTAAACTCCACTTAGGAATATGTCACGAATTGCTGCTCCCTGAAAGAATACGGAAGCGTCAAAGTTTTTCCATGAAGCGCTCATGTTAAGACCGTACATTAATTCAGGGAAGCTGCTGTTACCCAGGAATGTATAATCCTGAGCTCTCTCGATTTTACCATCTCCGTTCAAGTCTTTGTAAATGATATCTCCGGGCCGGATCTGGCTAATCTTCTGAAGGTGACTCAAGGTAGGAGTGTTCATGATCTGCTCTTCACTCTGGTATAAGCCTTCAGCAATGAAGCCCATTTTTTCACCGAGTTTTCTTCCGGTGCGTTTTTGATAAGCCGGAGTATTCGGGCTTTCGTTCATTTTCAGAACTTTATTTCTCGACCACCCCATGTTACCTTTAACACTGTAGTTTACTTGGCCAACTTTGTTGTTGTGAGTCAGTACCAGTTCAAGTCCGTGGTTTGCCACTTCGCCACCGTTCACTGTTCCCGGGTAGTTTCCTCCCAGAGACCAGGGGTAAAGGCTGCCTCCGCTGATCAGGATATCGCGGGTGTGTTTGTAGAAGTAGTCAAACTCCATCCCGAATATGCCTCTGCTAAACATTAACTCAAAACCGACGTTGTAAGTGGCTGTTTTTTCCCAGGTAATGTCCCTGTTTACTTCTCCGGCAGTATATACCGAGATGTATTCTTTGTCGCCAATATAAATGGTTGCAGGGTTTCTTCTCATCATGTTCAGGTAGGCAAACTGTCCCACGTTGAGGTCGTTACCAAGCACACCGGCAGAAGCACGAAGTTTCAGGTTTTCGATAACATCTTTTAACCCGCTAAAAAAAGCTTCTTCTGAAATTCTCCATCCGGCAGATGCAGCAGGGAAGAAACCCCAACGGTTTTGCGGAGCGAAACGTGAAGAGCCGTCGTAACGGGCAGCCAGCTCAAGCAGGTATTTGTTGTCGAAGGCATAGTTGATCCTGCCTACAAAACCTGCGCGTCTGAATACGCTGCTGTTTCCCCATACGTTGGGTCTTCCGTTATTGTCTTTGATGTCATTCCCCATGTCCAGTTCGTGCAGGGTGGTAACATCATAATCAATGGCTACCGCCCCCAAATCTTCACCTTCCTGTAATGCCTCTTCAAAAAGGAATAATCCGGAAATGTCATGTTTGCCGAATGTATTTGCATAATTGATTGATGGCTGTAATGTTCTACGGTAGAACTGGCTGGTTGCGTGGGTGAATGATTCAACGTTGTTCGCAGTTACTGATAAGTTTGTCAGCACTTCGGAGTAGGTATTGGTAGCAATATCGTAGCTGTTTACCATTTCCGGAGCAGCCCATGCACGACGCGTAGTATAATCTTTATCGTAACTCATTTTAATGCCAAGTTCCAATCCTTTGATCCAGGGAAGTTCCCAGGCAAATTTTGCAGAAGACTGCAGGACATTCAACACCGAATTGTTGTAGCCCACATTGTTGTAAACCACCGGGTTAAACGTGTTGTTTTTGTTAAAATGGCCTACTGTCGGCAATCCGTCGTAAGTGGTTGGCAAAAACGGGAACACTTTCGATGCCAATGTGATCGGGTTGTTCCATGCCTGGTTCGATACTGCGAAATATCCTGCTTTTCGATCTTCCTGCCGGGCTGCCAAATCCAACTCCAGGCGAAATCCGTGATTCAGTTTTACGTCAATATTCGACCGTACATTGTACCGTTTGAAATCGAAGTTGTCAATAATTCCATCCTGCGAAAGATATCCTGCCGACAGGAAATATCTTACTGACTCGTTTCCTCCGTTTACACTTAAGTTGTGGTGGGTTGAGAAAGAACCCGGTTTCATAATTTCATCAAACCAGTTGGTGTTACCAATTTTTCCTTCGGGATCGCCATTTAGTGATTTCTCGTAAAGGCTTTGGGTGAAAATCGGGTCTTTTCCGTCCATCTCGAGCGCTTTGTTGTACCATTTAATAAAGTCAGGCCCGTCCAAGAATTCAGGGAAAAAAGTATTCTGGTTATAAGACACTTTGCCTGTGTAAGTAATTTTGGGCGCTTGCTGTGTCCCTCTTTTGGTAGTGACTAGAATTACACCGCCAGCTCCCTGTACCCCGTAAACGGCAGCAGCAGAAGCATCTTTCAAAATAGATATTTTGTCGATGTCGTTAGGATCAAGCTGAGCAAAGCTCCGTTGCACCCCGTCCACAATCAGGGTAGCCGAACTATTTCCTAAGGTAGAAAGTCCCCTTACCCGTATGGACGCTCCGTCAGCCCCCGGTTGTCCCGAAGTTTGCAAAGTGGAAAGTCCCGGTAGTTTTCCGGATAGTAAGGAAGTGATGTTGCCCGAAGGAGCCTGCAGCAGCTCTTTGCTTTCGATCTGTGCTACAGATCCGGTAACGCTCACTTTCTTTTGAGTTCCGTAACCTACCACGATCACTTCGTCAAGCTCTTCAGTGTCTTGCGCCAGTGTAATGTTCAGGTAGGTTCGGCCCGATAAGGGTACCTCCTGTGCAATAAAACCCACGTACGAAAAGAGCAGAGTGCTGTTGATGGAGGGCACAGAAAGAGTGAATTCTCCGTTGGCATCAGTAACAGTGCCTTGTTTCGTGTCTTTTACGAGAACAGTTACGCCAATAAGTGTTTCTCCGTTAGTGTCAGCTACTTTTCCTTGTACGTTAACCTGTGCATACGTAACGTTGGCTGAGAAAAAGAATAGTGCTAAGATCAGATTTTGTAGAAATCTGTTCTTCCAAATGAAAGATCGTTTGTCACTTTTCATGATTTAGTTTTTACTGTTTTTTAAATGAATTAAGTTGCATAGTGATTAAAAATTCAGTTTGTCAACTTTCTGAATTTGAATTAGATTATAGACTTTTTGTGGATCTATTTCACATTTGAGTTAGAATATGGTTCGGATAAGGAGGTCAAGGGCTTCCTTGCCTTCTCAAAAGATTTTTATGTTAGGTACTTTTCTTGAAATCGATTAATTCTTTTTTGAATCTGTGATTCTGATTTTATCATCAACTTGTTTTGGTAACAAAAGATTGATTATTGATCAATACGAGGCTTGTTTGCTCTTTGAGTTATCAGGTGAATAATGCGCTGATACAAGGCTTGATCTTCTTCGTCTTCAGATTGAGATAACTTGTAAAAAGCATCTCCCCCTTGATAATAGGCCACTTTGAGAGAATCAAAAACCCCGTTCTTTTCATAAACATCCAGGTAATCCGTTAATCGGTATCCCCATCCTTTGGTTTTCAACGCTCTGTCGTCGAACTCAATTTCCATATTCATCTGGAATTTGTTCGCTCTGTTGCAGGCTTCCTGAAGTCGGGAATAGGGAACGCTCTCGCTAAAGAAATAGTTGGGCTGATAATAAGGCACATTGAATCCGAGGTTTCTCCATTCGGAGTAACCGTCAGAGTTGAAATACGGAATCCAATAGAAGTCGTATTTTTTCTCGTATACATAATCTGCTACATCGTTCGCCAGGTTTCTACTGTTCGTGGCTTCTTCGGCAAGCCAGTAAAATCCAACCAGTTCAACATGTTCAAACCCTGCGTCTTGGAAGAGCTGTTCGGCATAGTCAATGTACCATTTGCAGGCATCAAGCCGGTCTTCCTTTTTAAAAAACTGAAGAGAGCGGCCATCCAGTTGCCCCCAGTCGGTTTGGTTGGGAATGGGCTCGGGAATACACAGTACAACTTTTCTTTTTTCAAATTCTCCGGTTACCTTTCCGGTCTTTTTTACCTCTTCGATCTGTTCGTTCAATGCATTTATTCCGTTTCCTTTGGCGAAATAATTTTTCAGCAGGTTTTCCCACTCGGTTTTACGGGCAGCCTTGGCCTGGTATCCGGAAGCAAAGCCGCGGCCTTGCCCATCGTGGATTTCGAGAAAAAGGAAGCCGTCGAACAGCCAGTTTTCTGCCCCGTTGACCTGTGCGGATACATAGGGTGCGAAATGCTCTTTGTTCCATTGGATGCTGCGGTGTGCCCCGCCGTCATAAATCAGTACAAGGTCATTCGGTATCACCTGATAATGCTTGAGTTCGCGTGTAGAAGGCTCATCCTTAAAAATTATATCCTCCTCGTCTTCGTGCTTTGATTCTTGAGAACAAGCGGTTATACTTGTTATGAAAAAGCATAGAAAAAGGGGAAAAACAGCTATCTTCTGCAGATTTGTCATCATACAAAATTTTAATACTCAGACCGAGTATGTATTCACTTATAAGCTATGATTATCTTATCTGTAGCTTTGTAAGCTTCAGGTAATCAGAGAGAATTAATAGGTTTGTCTTGTGCGAAACAGAGTTTTCAGCACCATCGTGAGTAAATTTGATGTAACTAATTTACTTAGTAGCCTGTCCTAGCGCCTCCGAAGCCTTGTGGCAGACTTTTTTGTAAAGGTTTAGCTTTTTGTCATAATTTATTGTTTTTTAGTCGGTTATTGTCTTATGGATCTGTTATAGTAGTTGTAGTTGATTAAAAACAATGGCGCCCGCTCCTTTGATGGTTGCATCTTCGGTAGAAGAGAACATCAGTTCGCAGTTGCGAAGTGGAAGCGACAAGGCGGTGTGGGTCATTCCCGACTTAACGGAATCCGTGAGGATGTCCCGGGCCAGGGTAAAACCGCCGCCAATGATAATGATGCCCGGGTTTAAAAGATTGATCATATTCCCGAGTGCTTTTCCCAGTTTAAACCCAATATTATGTGTTAGCGAAATGGACAGAGCGTCTCCTTCTGAAGCCGCTTTCAGTATATCCTGGTATTTTATTTCAGATAAGTTTTTGTTCGTTGTTAATAGCGAGGTTTCTCCTTGTTCGATGTGCTCCTGGAAGTTTTGTTCCAGGGCATGTCCGCCGACTTCAGTTCCGAGGCAACCACGTTTTCCGCACAAACAAAGGCGGTTGGAATCGCCCAGTTGTATGTGTCCGAATTCTCCGGCAAAGCCCTGTTCTCCACCAATGATCTCGCCGTTTGAAATGATGGCAAGCCCCATTCCGCGGCTGAGGTTTAGCACAAAGGCATTCTGGATGTTTCGTGCTTTTCCGAAATACTGTTCAGCAAGCCCCAAAACGTGTGTGTCGTTGTCCACATAAACCGGGAAGTCAAATTTGTCCGAAAAGAAATCGACCAAAGACCCATCGAGGAAGTTGAAATAATTGTAGGAATAACCGGTGCGCGCATTAACGCGTCCTGTAATTCCGATGCCCATTCCAAGAATCCGTTTGGGCTCAATTTGCGAGTTGTCTACTGCCTGCCGGATAATGTCAACTACATTTTCAAGACATGCAATCGAATTCTCCAGCACGAAGTTCTCATCTAAGTTTGAATAAACTTCGTTCATCTCCATGTTGAATATGGAAATGGATATTCCTTTTAGCTGGATAACGAGGCCAATTGAGTAGGCGTATTCGGGATCGACTTTGTACAAAACGGGACGCCGTCCGTTGTCGGTTTCTTTCTTGCCTGAATCGATAATGATCTTGTCGCTGATGAGCTCGTTGATGAGTTTGGTGCCCGTAGGAACACTTAATTTCACCTTCTTACAGATCCCGGGGATCGTAAGTTCCTTCTCGGACCGGTTCAACAAGGCAACAATTTTACGTTTTTGCGCCAGCTGACGGTTTAGGTTATTGATATCGTCAATATTTCTTGAGAACAAGTCCACGGTTAGATTGTAGTTTATTTTATTTGATGTCGGCAAGTTTGTAAATATTTTTATTAAAGACAAGAGAAAAAATCAATATTTTGATTTAGTGTGTCATCATAATAATTGTATTTAGCGGAAATGTCTATAGGACAAGGTGTTCTGTGGTATTCCTGTAGAACGTGTGTTTTTTTTGATTAAAGAATCCACTACATGGGAATGAAGCTTTTGTTCATAATTCGTGGGTTTAACAGCGTGATTTTTTTATGCTACTTTTTTGTGCTGATTTGGAGGACCTGCTTCGGGGGAGGATTTTGTGTATTCTTTTCAGACAGATTGCAAAAATTATCTAATTTCAGACCTTATTTTTACCGGCATGGATATAGACAGCATTTCATTGGCAAACATTTATAAGAAGCGAAAAACGGATCGCGATATATTTCAGGAGTTAATGCCTACTAAAGTTAAGGAGGTATTGTTGGTGGCAACGTTGTACGATTCGTACTCGATTGTTCGCGAGGGGCAGTTCAGCGATAAAATTTTTGGAGAGTACCTTCAGCTGAATTTATACGCGGCTCCACGTTTTACCAGTGTGCATACCATGGAAGATGCCTTGCTTACACTGGAGCATCGCGATTTCGATCTGATCATTGTCATGGCAGGAGTAGACAAGGATTCGCCTGTGGCAGCGGCCCGTGCCATCCGGAATATACGGCCGTTGGTTCCTCTTTTATTGCTGGTGAATAACAATGCCGACCTGCGCTATTTCCAGGAAGAAAGACGCAAGCTGGATTTTGTGGACCGCATTTTTGTGTGGAATGGAAACTCCAATGTTTTCATGGCTATGATTAAATACATTGAGGACATAAAAAACGTAGCGCGCGACACGCAGAACGGGAATGTCAGGGTGATTCTGTTGGTGGAGGACAGCATTCAGTATTATTCGCGCTACTTGCCCATGTTGTACACCACGGTTATGACCCAAACGCAAGCCCTGCTAAAAGACGATGCCAGGGATGAGTTGCACAAGATTTTGCGCATGCGGGCCCGCCCAAAGGTGATACTGGTGGATAATTACGAAGAAGCTGTACGGTTCATAAACAATTACAAGCGGTATATTCTATGCGTGATCTCGGATGTGAAGTTTGAAATGGAGGGAGTTGAAAACGAAGATGCCGGGATTGAGCTGCTAAAATATGTAAACAACACTTACCGGTATCCGCTGCCATTGTTGTTGCAGTCGCACGATATAACCAATGCACAACGGGCACGCGAAGTAGGTGCCGATTTCATCAACAAAAACTCGGAAAGTCTTTCGATGGACATTCTGAACTTTTTGTACCGGCGTCTTGGTTTTGGCCATTTTGTGTTTAAAGATATAAATGGTCTTCCTATTACCGAGGCCCGAAACCTTACCGAGTTTCAGGAGAAATTAAGGGATGTCCCGGCAGGGGCTTTGCAGTATCACGGAAGCCGGAACTCATTTTCTACCTGGTTGATGGCGCGTGGGGAAATCAATATGGCCGAACGGCTTCGTCCCGTTCAGATGACCGATTTTCAAACTTCTGAAGAGTTAAGGCAGTTTTGTCTCGATGTGTTTAAAACCGTTCGTTTTGAACGCCTGCGGGGAACCATTGTAAATTTTGATCCGGAATTTCTGAATGCCAGCCACTTTATTGTACGAATGGCAAAAGGCTCGCTCGGAGGGAAGGGCAGAGGCATTGCTTTCATTTGCAACTTTATCGAAAACATTGATTTTCGTAAGATGATCCCTGATCTCAATATCCGGATTCCGTCCACTGCGGTGATTGGGGCATTGCAATTTGATAAGTTTGTGGAGATGAACAATCTCTACGACGACATTTATTCCCTGAATGACTATGAGGCCATCCGGCAGCATTTTCTCGATTCGGAATTTGACGAGCGGATCCGTCACCGGTTGATGAATTACCTGAAGGAAGTAAAACGGCCTCTGGCTGTGCGTTCTTCCGGTTTGTTCGAAGACTCCCTTTTGCAGCCTTTCTCGGGGGTTTATGCCACTTACCTGATTCCGAACAACCACGAAGACCTGGCAGTTCGGTACCAGCAGCTCGAAACAGCCATCAAACTGGTTTATTCAAGTATCTTCACCGATGCGGCCCAAGCTTATTTCGATGCGGTGAGCTATAAAATTGAAGAAGAGAAAATGGCCGTGGTGATCCAGGAAGTGGTGGGCCACGAGTATAACGATAAGTTTTACCCAACTCTTTCGGGGGTGGCGCAGTCGTACAATTATTATCCCATTTCCTACATGCAGCCCGAAGATGGTTTTTCGGTGGCAGCGGTTGGTCTGGGAATGTACGTGGTGGGTGGCGAAAACTCGTTCCGGTTTTGCCCAAAATACCCGCAGCTGAATGCTTCGGCTTTGGGCGACCAGTTGCGTGATACCCAAAAAGAATTTTATGCCATCGATTTAACTCAGAAAGAGTTTAACCTGGTGGTGAAAGGAGAAGATGCAGCCATCAAGAAATACCGGATTCGGGAAGCCGAAATGGATGGGACCCTGGAACATTCGGCGTCAACCTATTCGATGGAAAACGATGATCTGATTCCCGGTGTTTACGGGAACGGACCCAAAGTGATCGATTTTGCCAACATTCTAAAATACAACCATCTGCCATTGTCAGAGGCTCTACAGCTTTTGTTGAAGTTGTTCAAAGAAGCCATGGGGTCGCCGGTAGAGATTGAATATGCCCTCGATATTGAACCGGCCGAAAACGGTTTGCCAACGCTTTACTTGTTGCAGATCAAGCCATTGATCCGTATTGAAGACCAGGTGGAGGTTGATATTAAGACCGTGGAAGAAGAGCGGATATTTATGTATGCCGAACGCGGTATGGGCAATGGTATTATCGAGGAAATTCGCGATGTGGTGTATGTTGATCCCGAGAAGTTTGACCGGATGAAAACCCGGGAAATGGCGCGGGAAATCAGTAAGTTAAACGAGTTTTTCGAAGAACAAAAACGGGAGTACATTCTTATCGGACCGGGGCGATGGGGATCACGCGATCCTTACACGGGAATTCCGGTGCTTTGGGCAAATATTTCGAAGGCAAAGATTATCGTGGAAATGGGATTGCCCGATTTTCCGCTCGATGCTTCGCTGGGGTCTCACTTCTTTCACAACGTAACTTCCATGAATGTGGGGTATTTTTCAGTGTCTCACAATTCCTGGAACTCAAAACTGAAAATGGAGGCCTTGAAACAACAAACCCTGGTTCATGAAACGGAATTTGTTAAGCATGTTCATTTTAACAAGCCGTTGACGATTTTAATGAACGGCCGGGAGCGAAAAGCGTTGATTCATTGTTAGGTGGGTAGTCTGTGCTTTTTTAAGAACAGATTGCAGGAATGTGCCGGAAAGCGGGGGCGTAGCTGGTTTTAGCCGTAGTTGGAAATATCCAGCAGACGGCCAGAGTCCAGTATTTTTACCTTTTTACCTGTGCTTTCCACAATCCCTTCATTTCTGAAATGGGCCAGGTTTTTCAGTACACTTTCTTTTGAGAAGCCAATGACCCGTGCGATATCGCTTCGGTTAAGCGGTAGTTCAAAGCTGCTTTTCCCGTAGCTTTTTTCGAATTCACACAATAAAAAAGCAAGAGCCCCCGCCGAGTTCTTCTGAGAGAGTTTCATATGCCAGTCGAGAAAACGCTCGTTAACCATTGAAATATATCGGATAAAGGCCATTGAAAATTCTGTGTTGTGCTTCAGATAGGCAGAAAACGTATGGTAGTTTATTGTCAAAACTTCGCAGTCGGTCAGTGCCCTGGCCGAAAAGCGGTAATTCATCGTGGAATAGGCACAGTTCACCCCGATAATTTCTCCCTGAAACAACAACATTAAAGATTGCTTGGGGCGCTGTTCATCCATTAACAGTTCAACTGCACCTTTTTGCAGCAAATACAGATCATTAACCGAGGTGCCTTTTTTTACCACGAGTTCTCCCGCTTTAAAATTCAGGCTTCTGGCCGAAGCAAACAGCTCGGTCCTTTCCTCGTCCCGAAGTGCTCTTATACAGGTGTTGTTGCTTGTATTGATTGAATTCATTCTGCTTTTCTCTGATTTCAGAGGTGTAAAATTACACCCTTTGCGGTTTCGCAATACACAGCCTTTCCATGTTTCGGCGAAAGGCTTCGCATTAGCTTTGTAAAATTATAATTTTAAAACACTTTAAATGGAAACAAAGGACATACAAAAAATAGAGTTTGGCGTTGAGTCGGCTACCAAATCGGCTTCGCAGGCAGAAATTTCAGTACGTAATTTTAAGGTGCTGGTTGACGAGCCGGAACTTTTGGGCGGAACAGATCAAGCCCCTAATCCGGTTGAGTATATTTTATGTGGCCTTACCGGTTGCATGCATATTCTGGCTTTTAACACAGCTAAAGAACTCAACATGGATTTGTCTGATATGAAGATTAAAGTAAGCGGCGAACTGGATCCCTCCAAAATGTTTGGGATGCCTACCGAGGCAAGAGCCGGGTATCAGAAAATAGCCATTGAATTACATCCAGAAACCACTGCCGACCAGGAAACACTAGACAAATGGAAATCAATCATGGCAGAACGCAGCCCCGTGCTGGATAATCTTTTTAACCAAACTCCGGTTGAAATAAAACTGGGCTAGATAGAAAGTTCCGGCTTGTTATATAGTCTCATAGCAACATTTATATACCGGGCCGGAGCTATTGTTTTTGTGCGAGCTTAAAACCAATCACCCTCTTGTTGAGCATGGTGCCTTTAGGCCATTTTGTGATTCGTTTGTATACATTGATTTCGGAAAATATAACAATCCAATAGTGTTTACGGTGTTCCCCCTTTGGTTGATAAAGTCAGTTCACGTTTTCATCTTCTGAAGTTTTTATGGTCAGGACACGCACTCTTTGATGTGTTCAAATTCTTCGCGGTACCCGTTAGTCGGAAAGGAAATTTTGGTAAATTTAGAGTCCTCGTTAGAAAGAGGTTGGGTGTGGTAATGATTAAAAGATGCATGTCGGAACTCAATTCCTCTTGAACAAGCAATGCGTGAAGCATTGTGTGTTGCAGTGAATCCTAACTTAAGTCAACTTAATATTTACGACCATGAAAAATTTGCTTCTCTTTGCCTGGCTGGTTTTATCCGTTGCTGTTTCTTTTCATGCTTATTCGCAGCAGGCAAGCATTTCGGAATCAATGGTGCTTTTTAAAACGTATCCTTATTCCGATCCCGATCCGGTAGCCAAAATCACGCATTTTTACCCGTATTTCCGTTTCGATGGATTCACCAATAGACCCGTTGAACAAGAGTGGAAAATTGTTACGCTTGAAAATCCTTACATAAAAGTGTTAGTCGCTCCTGAAATGGGAGGAAAGGTATTGGGGGCGATTGACAAAGCTTCCGGAGAAGAATTTATTTACTATAACAAGGTGGTGAAATTCAGGGATATCGCCATGCGGGGCGCCTGGACTTCGGGTGGCATCGAATTTAATTTTGGCTCAATCGGTCATGCGCCAACCACGGCTTCTCCGGTAAACTACCTTCTTCGGAATAATCCCGATGGAAGCGTGAGCTGTATTGTTGGAGCTCCCGACATTACTTCGCGCACCGAGTGGAGGGTGGAAATTCGTCTGCAACCCGATAAGTCTTATTTCGAAACCAGGGCGATCTGGTACAACCCGTCTGATTTGAATACCTCGCTTTATAACTGGTCAACCGCCTCGCTTGATGTGTCCGACGATTTGGAATATTATTTCCCGGGCGATACCGAAATCGGGCATGTTGGCGAAACCGGATCCTGGCCGGTAAACAATAGCGGCATCGATGTCTCAAAATATCCAAACAATAATTTTGGCGGGCCAAAATCGTATCATGTTTTGGGTGAATATGCCGATCATTTCCTATGTTATTTCCGGGATAAGAAATTTGGCCTAGGGCATTGGGCGCCGTATGACGAAAAACCCGGAAAGAAAATCTGGATGTGGGCACTCTCGCGTGAAGGCGAAATCTGGAAAGATCTTTTAACCGATCCGGGGAACAAGCAATACACCGAAATACAAACCGGCTTTCTGTTTAACCAGGCTTCGCCTAACAGTACGCTTACACCCTATAAACATCAGTTTTTTTATGCGGGTTCGGAACACAAGTTCACGGAACTTTGGTTTCCGGTGAAAGACATTGGGGGAATGGTAAAGGCCAATCGTTTTGGTTCGCTAAATGTAGAGCAGAAAAACGGTAAACTAACGCTTGGATTTTGTGCCAATCAGGAGGTAAAAGAAAAGATTACGATACTTTCTTATGGGAAAATATTGGTCAGTAAAGATGTTGATTTGCAACCTACCCAGGCTTTTGTTGATTCGTTTGATATTGCTGATGAGAACCTGGAAGTTCGTATCGGAAACCTGATGTCGTATTCCACTTCAGAAAGAAAGGAGAGACTTAGTGAAAAGCCTCGTGAATTAAGCCCTGAATATGATTGGAACAAGTCCGATGCACTTTTTATTTCAGGTGTGGAAAAAGAACGCCAGAGAGATTATGCCGGCGCTGCCGGAGTCTATGCCCGCGTATTGGAAGAAAATCCTTTTTATGCCGATGCGTTGGTAAAAATGGGCGGACTTCGGCTTCGTGCAACGAATGATGAGGAAGCTGAGAAATACCTGATGAAGGCACTTTCCGTTGATACTTATCATCTGGAAGCCAATTATCTGCTTGGGTTGATCTATCAGCAGCAAACGAAATATTTTAAAGCGTTGGAAGCATACAGCCTTGCCGCACGTTCAGTGGCTTTTAAAACTCTAGCCTATACAAAAATGGCAGGCATTCATTTTCTTCAAAAGGATTTTAGTCAATGCTTGAGGTATGTAGCGCAGGCGTTGGATTACGATAGGAATAACATTAATGCGTTGATGATACAAGCTTTGGCGTACGAAAGTTTGGGAGAGGCTCAACAGCGGGAATCGGCCCTTGATGCAATTTTAGTGCTTGATCCGCTGAATGCTTTTGCCCGTTTTGAAAAACAGGACGATTTCGCTTCTGTTTTAAACTACGAAATGCCGCAGCAAATTTGTCTGGAACAAGCCATCGCCTACCACGAATTGGCCTGTGATGACAAAGCCGTAAAAATATTACAGGCGGTTGAACCGGGACCCATTGGGAATTACTGGCTGGCCTTTCTTACCAACGATAATGCCTACTTGCAAAAGGCGCTTTCCGGATCGCCTTACCTGGTTTATCCTTCGAGAAACGAAACCTACGAAGTATTGAAATGGGCAGAAGAAAAAATGCCGTCGTGGAAAACAAAATATTACCTGGCCCTGCTTACCTGGTCGAAAGGAAATAAGGAAGAAGCCGGACAATACCTGGAAGCATGCAACTCTGAGCCGGATTTCGACGCTTTTTATCTTACCCGCTATCGCTTTATGAAAGGAGATAAAACGTACGACGGGGAACCGGACTTACGAAAAGCCCTGGAGTTGAACGACCGCAATTGGCGGACATACGTGGCCTTGTCAGATCATTTTCATGATAGACAAAAGTTTGCGGAGGCCTTAAACTGGGCTGCAAAAGGAGCTGAGTTGTTCCCCGATAATTATGTGCTGGCCTATCAGAAAGCAAAAGAGCTGTTGATAAACAAACAATACAACAGTGCTTTCAACCTGCTGGAGAAAACACTCATTTTGCCCAACGAAGGGGCACGGGCCGGTCGAATTGTATGGCGGCAGGCGGCGATTATGTCGGCACTTGAGAGTTTGAAGTCAGGCAAATTGTCTAAAGCATACAAGCAAATTCAACAGGCCCGCGAGTGGCCAGAAAACCTCGGCGTTGGGAAACCGTACATCACCGACGAGCGAATTGAAGATGCGCTGGAAAGTTTGTACTGGGCTCAAAAAGGAAACATTCAAAAAGCAAACGAACTGAAACAGCAAGTTATCGATTACCCGAATTATAACAAGCGGTTTTCGGCAGGCACATTCCTGACGGCCTTGTTTATGAAACAGGCCGGTAGCGTTGATGGAGCCAGGAATTTACTGAAAGACTGGCAATCAGATCAAAACAAAAGCCTGGTTGCGGCGTGGGCGTACGAAGTACTTTTTGGTTCGGAAACAGAAGCTGCTGTTTTGCAAGGCCGGATTGAAGCCGAAAGCGGAGGTAGTTTGTTAAATCCCGAATCAGGAAATGCCGATTTTGGGCTGTTGCTGGCAGTTTTCCAGGCATTAAATCAGTGAGACTCTGATTTCAGGAGCGATAGTGAGCCGAAATTATGAAGTTGAACTCGGGATCTAATGGGGTCTATTTTCCGCCCCTTGGGGCGAATTAAGAAATATCATGCCTTTGATACCCCGTCTGCTCTACGGCGGGGTAGTTCAATAAATGATCTGAAATTCACGCTTGATGAAATTACCGCCCCAGTTTATGGCAACCTGTTGATGGGCCTGCCTTATTGAGCAACTTCAAGTTGCAAGGCCACAAAACTTTGCGTTAAGGTATCGGGCGTAACCTGCCAAAGCCTGAATCCGAAAGGCCTTTTGTCAAAATTTACGCTGGTAGTTTCACCGCCAACCAATTGAATGTTCTCGTACTGGTTAAGGGTTAGCTGGTGGGTGTGCCCCGATAGGTAAGCGCTAACGTTGTTTTGCTGAAACAAGGAGAGCAACTCCTGCCTCTTGGCCAATGGAAGATTAAAATAAGCCTCTTCTTCATCGGGATTTTTGGTGTATAATGGATAATGCCCGATAACAACCACGGGGTGCTTTTTAAGTCCCTGATTTTTAAGCGTTTCTTTAAGCCAGAGGTTGTGTTTTTCTGATTCATTTTCCACATTTGCTTTCCATAATTGCGAATTGGTCACAATAAATGAATAACCTTTGTTTTCAAATTCGAAATAATCCTTCCCGATCGTTTCGCGGTAATAGCTTAGGCTTGTGCTGTTGGGCGTATTTTGAACGTCATGGTTTCCCGGGGCAACATAGCAGGGCATTGTGAAACCATCCATAACTTCTTTAAAGTCAGAATACGAACTGTCGTTGGGCATATTCACAAGGTCGCCGCATATCACCACAAAATCAGGTTTGAGTTCATTGATTTGCTTCACCGCCTGTTTGAATTTTTCCACATCCTGCTGATAGCCTTCGGGGTAAAATCCCAGCTGGGTGTCGCATAACTGAACAAACGAAAAGGGCTGCTGTTTTTTTTCTGCGCAGGAAACAACGAGAACAAACAAGGCAAGTAGCAGGTAGTTATAGAGTCGGGAAATCATGGTGCTTTTTTTATGTTTATTTACTGGTGGCAAAGAACGCCTATTTTATTGTTGCATCCACTTTTTTCAATCAGAAAAGCAGACCAGACATTGTTATTTTTATTCAAAAAACCATTTAATCAACTTCATTTTTTTTGCTGAGTAAGGAGCATATTTTATAGCGGGTTCAAGCCAGAATGGTTTATCCGATATACTTTTGTAATGAGTAAATGTGTCAAATCCTGCTTTCCCGTGATAGCTTCCAATCCCACTTAACCCAACTCCTCCAAATGGAAGATTACTGTTGGTCAATTGCATTAAACTGTCGTTTATTGCACCTCCGCCAAAAGAGATTTCTTTTAGTAACTTATCAATCGCTTTTCGGTTTTTTGAATAGATGTAGCAAGCCAACGGTTTGGGTCTTTCTTTTACCCGTTTTATCGCTTCATCAAGGTCAGTAAAGGATATCACCGGAAGGATTGGCCCAAAAATTTCATCTTGCATTATTTTGTCTTCAAACGTAACGTTTTGCAAAATTGTGGGGCTGATAAATCTCTCTTCCCTGTTCGTTTTGCCACCGAAGAACATTTTATCCTTGTCAATTTGTTTCGTAAGCCTGTCGAAATTATTGGTATTGATTATCCGGGTGTAATTTTCGGCAATCTCATTTTCATCGCTTTTATGGTATCGTTCAATTTCATTTTTTAATGCCTCCAGAAACTTCCTTTCTATCGATTTTTCAACAAGAATATAGTCGGGAGCAACGCAGGTTTGACCGGCATTGTAAAATTTCGCCCAGGCAATTCGTTGGGCTGTGACTTTAATATCTGTATCCGCAAGTACAAAAGTTGGACTTTTTCCCCCAAGCTCAAGTGTAACGGGTGTCAAGTGTTTTGCGGCGGCCTGGTAAATTATTTTGCCAACAGGAATACTGCCGGTAAAAAATATTTTATCAAAGCGGTATTCCAAAAGCTCAGTTGTTTGTTTTACTCCCCCTTCAAGTACGCAGAAATAATCGCTTGGAAAATTATCATTGATGATTTTGGCCATTGCTTCTGATGTTTTGGAAGGAAGTTCGCTTGGTTTTAACAGTACTGTATTTCCTGCTGCAAGCGATGTTATGGCCGGCATTAACGAAAGTTGATACGGATAGTTCCATGCACCGATAACCAATGTTGTTCCTAAAGGCTCCGGAATGATGTAACTTTTAGCAGGGAAATTGGCCAGCCCGGTTGATACTTTTTTTCGTTTGCTCCACTTTTTTATGTTTTTCACGAAAGTGTTTATTTCGTGATACAACAATGACAGTTCAGAGCCATACGTTTCAAATTCTGACTTTCGGAAATCTTCGTAAATAGCCTTGTAAAGTAGATCTTCGTTTTCTTTTAAAATGCTTTTAATCTTTTTTAGTTGCTCAATTCTAAAATCTAAATCCTTTGTTTGGTTTGAATTAAAAAAGTCGTTTTGCCTGGCAATTATTTCGTTTATTTCCATGTCTGGTTTTTGTCTTGATTTAATAACGGTAATCTGTTTAAAAAACTATTTTCGAGGCCATATCCCAGAGCTTAATGAAGCGTTTTGGGAACCGGTTTTTATGGCAGCTGTTTTCATTTTTTAGGTGTACGTTTGTTTGTAGTTTACTTATATGGCTTGAATTTCGTTTATTAATTCCAGATCCCATTCATTTTTGTCAGGATTATTGGTTTTTTATCTGTTACCACAATGGTATGTTCATGCTGTGCCATGTATCCACCTCTGTCACCAACCATTGTCCAGCCGTCATTCAGCGTGTCAGCATACGTAGATGTTGTTGCAATAAATGTTTCTATCGCAACTACTGAGTTTTTTGTAAATCTTCTTTGGTCAAACCTGTTTCTGTAATTAAGCAATTCATCTGGTTGTTCGTGAAGGCTTCTGCCAATTCCATGTCCTCCCAGGTTTTTAATCACTTTGTAACCTCTTTTTCTTGCTTCGCTTTCCATTAAGTGTCCGATGTCCGAAATTCGCACGCCACTTTTTATGTTGTCAATAGCCGCCTTTAAAATATGTTTGGACGCATTCACTAGTCCCTGGTGTTGATTGATGTCTTCTCCCAAAACAAATGAGCTTCCATTGTCTGCCCAAAATCCATTTAACTCAGCAGAAACATCAATGTTTATTAAATCACCTATTTTCAAACTTCTCCTGTTAGAGGGTATCCCGTGGCAAAATTCATTATTAATGCTAATACAATTATGACCGGGAAAACCATAGGTAAGCTTAGGTGCTGATTTGGCTCCAAACCCGGAAAGTATCTTTGCCCCCTGTTCATCAAGTTCTTTCGTCGTCATGCCCGGTTGAGCAAATTTTATCATTTCTTTTAGTGTGTAAGCAACCGCTTCGCTTGCTTTTTGCATTCCAGCCAATTCTTTTTTTGTTGTTATGGTCATATATACTTATGTTTTTTAGCTAAACATTTTGACGGCGTGGGTGGTTCTTGCCCTGATGGTGGTATATGAAAAGTAACGGATTTTTTAGCACTATCTTTTCAGGTTTATACTGATCTTAAATTTATAAAATTCACTTTCGTTAAAACATGAAAGCACTACTTCTTATAGCCGTTGTTATGTTTTCGTACTTATCTCACGATGTAATTTGTCGGCGTTTTTCCAAAGTGTTTTTTAAAAGTAGCTATAAATGAACTAACATTTTCATAGCCTAATTCAAATGCAATTTCTTTAACACTTTTCTTTTCTCCTAATTGCTTAACGGCTTCCATTAATTTCAAACGCATCTTCCAATCTCCAAAACTCATCCCTAGTTCTTTATGAAATAACCTTGAAAGTGTTCTTGGACTTACGAATGCTTTACTTGCATAGTAATCAATCGTGTGTTTGTCCGACAATTCATTCATTAGGGCATCCAGTACGATCTTTATACTTTTGTCTTGGCTGGTTGGAAGAAAAGTTTTGCTGGGTGTCAAAGTAGAAAGTTCATCCAGAAAGACCTCTATAATTCTACTATGTTGTTGAGTAAAAATGTTTGGGTTGGAAAAGGATATTATTTTTTCTAAAAGACTGGTTAAAAAACTGGAAGGTTCAAAAGCGAAACTACTCTTTGGTAAGTTATTCAGTTTCGATTCATCTATAAATGCTGTAACTACTTTTACATTGTTGGGGAAATAAACCTGATGTTCTTCATTACTGGCAATCCAAACACCTTGTAACGAGTTAACTATCCAAATATTATTTTTTGTCACAACCTCCGTAATACCGGAACTGCATGATATGATTTGAGCTCTTGGGTGTGCGTGCGAATTTGCACATTTAGCATTCTGGATCTCTTCCGAATAGGTGGTAACCGGTCTCAACGGGTTTACTTCAAAACCATAGTCTATTTTAAGGCTTGTCTTATAATCAATATTCATTGTCCAAATATAGTAATTGGGACTTTGGCGGAAGTTCTGAAATTTGTTGAAAATTAAAATATTAGATTATGGACACTAAAAATCACCACAAAAACATTGTAGAGCAATTCACAAAACAAGCAAGTGGATACTCGTCGATACGCTCGCATAGCGATTCTTTAGAGAAGCTAATTGCACTATCTTCCGCATCCGGGAAAGATGATGTTTTGGATATTGCATGCGGGTCGGGCATTGTTTCTTGCGAGTTTGCGAAATACACCAGGCATGTAACAGGCATTGATATGACTCAGGGAATGCTTGATGAAGCAAAGAAATTACAGTCGAAACAGAATATTAAAAATATTACCTGGCAAATAGGGGATGTGGAAAACTTACCCTATGATGACGGGAGCTTTTCAATTGTTGTTTCAAGATTCGGCTTCCATCATTTCTTAAATCCTTTCAAAGTTTTGTCTGAAATGAAAAGGGTCTGTAAAACTGGCGGAAAAGTTATAGTTGTTGATGTGTCCTTACCAGATTCCAAGATTAAAAAGTATAATGAAATGGAAAAAAACAGGGATTGTTCTCACGTAGCTGCGCTTTCGTTGACCGAGTTCACAGTTCTTTTTGAAAAGGCGGGTTTCAAAAATTTGAATACCGATTACTATTCTATGCAAATTGGACTCAAAGAACAACTTGAAGCTTCGTTCCCAGGCGATCCAGAGGCTTTAAAGAAAATGATTGTCGCTGATGTTGGCGTAAATGACTTAGGGATAAATGTAACAAAGACAAACGATGAGTATAATTTACATTATCCAATTCATATTTTCTCGGCAAACAACTGACATGTTCTTAATGCCCTTTTTAATTGAAGGGCATTTTTCGGAATGAAGCACAATGGTCGCTTGTATGTGGCGGGTGATAGCCTTCCATATTGCAAATTGTTGTGTGCAGTTTTATTCTACCGGCCGGAAAAAGAGAGCTAGGAGTTTTTGATTTTTTGCCCTAACTTAATTGGAAACAATACATTGACAGAAAATGCTCGATCTTCATTCATTTATCCGGAATAACAATTTCTACAAAAAGCTGATCATCGACGACCTCTTGTTTGTCGAGTACAAATGCATGGCCGAGGAAACGAAGGCAGGTATCTGGTCGGATACCAATTATTTTGTGTTTGTAACCAGTGGTAAAAAGATGTGGCGCAGCATTTACAACGACTATGTGGTGCAAACCGGCGATTCGTTGTTTGTGCGAAAAGGCGCCAACCTGGTGCATCAGTATTTCGAAGAGCAGTACTGCGCGTTAATGGTGTTTATCCCCGACGATTTCATCACAAAATTCACCAGCCGGTTTTCCAGTGTTATCCGAAGCTTACCGCAGCAGGTGGCTGAACCCGACTCGGTAATCCGTATTCAGCTCGACGAATACCTGGAAGCCTACGTAAATTCGCTGGCCACTTTTTTGGGTGCCCAGTTGCTTCCCGATAAGAATCTGCTGATCCATAAATTCGAGGAATTGCTGTTGAATATTTTTACGCGTCCCTTGCACACCGAGGTGGCCCGTTACCTGAATTCACTCAATAAAGACCAAAGCACACAACTTCGGCAGGTAATGGAAGAGAATTTTGCCTACAACCTGAAACTGGAACAGTTTGCAACGCTTTGCAACATGAGCCTGAGTTCGTTTAAACGGGTGTTTAACTCGGTTTACGGCACATCGCCGGGGAAGTGGCTCACCCAAAAAAGGCTCGACTTTGCAGCGCATCTGCTGCTAACTTCGGACAAAGCGGTTGGGCAAATTTCGTTTGACTGTGGATTTGAAGAGCCTTCAAGTTTTATCCGTGTATTCAAACAAAGATTTAACTGCACCCCGCTTCAGTACCGTTCGGTAAAAGCGTGATGACCATTTTTTTCTTCCGTTTTTTGCTGAAAAACAATCGTGAAATACGGTAAAAAGTTCATTTGGACTTTTCTGCTGATTTTGTGAACCGCTGTGCCTACCTGCTGCCCGTTGCTCCGACCTATCTTTGCATTGTACTTGATTAGTAAACCATAAAAACAATTAAAGATGGAAACAACAGTAAAAACAGTAAACGGCTTCAGCACCGAAGGAATCATGAACACAGTAGCAGCCATCCAGGGAAATCCTGAAGTATCAAAATTTGAATTGCGTGCCACCAACACCTGGATTTCGGGCGGACACAACCGAAGTTTTGTGCAGGGATTTTACGGCGCCTGCCAGGAAGACACTTCGCGGGAAACTCCGTTTGTTTTCGACAACGACGAACCACCGGTTTTGCTGGGCGAGAACAAAGGTGCAAATCCCGGCGAAATATTACTACACGGTTTGCTTGCGTGCATGACCACGGCAATGGTTTTGCTGGCAGCAGGTAAGGGAATTGAAGTTTCAGCGGTTTCTTCCAGTATTGAAGGCGACGTGGATGTGCAGGGATTTTTGGGAATGAACCCCGATATTCCAAAGGAATTCAGCCAGATTCGTGTGAAATTCAACATTGAAGGTGCTTCCGAAGAAGAAAAAGAACAGCTACTCAGCTTTGCCAAACAGTCGCCGGTATTTAACACGCTGATCAACCCAACCGATGTTCAGGTTGCGGTGAACTAAAGCTTCATGGTATATAAAAAATGATGCATTCTTGAATGGGTGAAAAACCTCGCAGTAAAATGCGGGGTTTTTTGTTGCATGCCGGTCTTGTTTTTCGGAAGATGATTGTCTTGGAAAGTTGATTTTTTGTTGCTGCCAAAAACTAAATTTCCGAAGATCGTATTATTTGTTGTAAAAACACATCCATTTGTTTCAAAAAACAGCAAAGTTTCACTAACTTTTTTACAGAATAAAAGACCCGAAAGTATTGTTAATTTATACTGAATCAGGAAGAAACAGTAGGTGCAAAGCTTTAGCAATTCAATCTAAGATTTATCTTTGTCTTAGGAACCGGAGGAAAGAAACTGACCACTGCCCGTCGAAAAACAGGGTGGTTGCAATCATATAATATTACGTTGAAATCTAAACCGTAACAGTGTTACACTAAAAATTTATCATCTTATGAACAGTATTTTTATTCTAGTACCCATCGCCTCCATTCTGGCGCTGGTGTTTGCCTGGATTTTCTTCAAATCGATGATGAAGAATTCGGAAGGTACCGACCGGATGAAAGAAATTGCCCAGTACGTTCGCGACGGTGCAATGGCTTACCTGAAGCGTCAGTACAAAGTAGTGGGAATCGTATTTGTGGTTCTGTTCATACTACTTTCCATTATGGCTTTTTTCAAAGTCCAAAACCCGTTTGTCCCGATTGCATTTATTACCGGGGGTTTCTTCTCGGGCCTTTGTGGTTTCCTGGGTATGAAAACCGCTACGTTTGCATCGGCACGTACTGCTCACGGAGCTTCGCAGTCGCTCAATAAAGGCTTGCAGGTAGCTTTCCGAAGCGGTGCTGTTATGGGACTTGTGGTAGTGGGTTTTGCACTTCTCGATATTGCAGCCTGGTATTTATTTTTAAGCGAGATCGTTTTTACCCCGGAGCACATGACCAGTGGTCTGCACTTTTTGGGGCTTGAGTTTGTTCATGCCGGAACTACCGAACATCAGAAACTGGTGGAGATTACAACTACCATGCTTACCTTCGGAATGGGGGCTTCTACCCAAGCCTTGTTTGCACGTGTAGGCGGTGGTATTTATACCAAAGCTGCCGATGTGGGCGCCGACCTTGTGGGGAAAGTGGAAGCCGGTATTCCGGAAGACGACCCGCGTAACCCTGCTACCATTGCCGATAACGTGGGTGATAACGTTGGTGATGTGGCCGGTATGGGTGCCGACCTTTACGAATCGTACGCCGGTTCTATTCTGGCAACTGCCGCTCTGGGGGCTGCACTTCCTGCCATTGCACTCGAAAAAACAGGCATAAGCGCCATTCAGGCAGTTACCGCTCCAATGATTGTGGCGGCACTGGGTATCATCCTTTCCATTGTCGGAATTTTCATGGTACGCACCAAAGAATCAGCTACTCAGAAAAACCTGTTGAACGCCTTGTTGCTGGGAACAGGAGGTAGCTCATTGCTTATTTTGCTGGCCATGGTAGGGCTGGCATACGCAGGCTGGATTACCTGGGGTGTTTTTGGCGCGGTGGTAATTGGTTTGGCTGCCGGTGTTATCATTGGTCAGGCTACCGAATATTATACATCAGATGAATATGGCCCGACAAAAGGTATTGCCAAACAGGCGCAACAGGGACCTGCCACTACCATTATCGACGGTATTGCTGTGGGAATGGGCTCAACCTGGGTGCCGGTAGTAACCATTGTTCTTGGAATTATGGGCGCTTTCTGGGCTGCCGGAGGTGGCAGTGAGTTTGCAATGGGCGTTTACGGAATTGGTTTTGCCGCAGTGGGTATGCTTTCTACACTGGGAATTACTTTGGCAACCGATGCTTTTGGCCCGATTGCTGACAACGCAGGAGGTAATGCCGAAATGTCTGAACTGCCAAAAGAAGTTCGTGAACGCACCGACGCACTCGATATGCTGGGTAACACAACGGCCGCAACTGGTAAAGGTTTTGCCATTGGTTCGGCAGCATTGACTGCCATGGCGCTGATTTCTGCCTACATGGAAGAAGTGCGCTTGTGGTTTGGAAAAATTGCCAAAGCGGGTGAAGGTTTTATTACCAAAGGTGAATACATTTTCTACAACGATGTGGCACCGGCCGTTCACGACGGAATGAAAGCGGTGAAAATATCGGCTGCCTCAGTAAAAGATTTCTCGGCAGCTTACGACATCACACTGTTTAACCCATTGTTCCTGGGAGGGCTTTTTCTGGGATCGATGATGGCCTTCCTGTTTAGTGCGATGACCATGAAAGCCGTTGGCCGGGCTGCCGGTGCAATGGTGGAAGAAGTACGTCGCCAGTTCCGCGAGATCAAAGGTATCCTGGATGGAACCGGAACTCCGGAATATGCAAAGTGTGTGGAAATTTCGACTAAAGGCGCACAGCGCGAAATGTTGGTGCCATCGTTGGTGGCCATAATCGTGCCGGTAATTGTAGGTGCAGCCATGGGCGTAGCCGGTGTTATTGGTTTGCTGGCAGGTGGTCTTACAGCTGGTTTTACGCTGGCAGTGTTTATGAACAATGCCGGTGGTGCCTGGGACAATGCCAAGAAATTCATCGAAAAAGGAAACTACGGTGGTAAAGGCAGCGAGGCGCACAAAGCCGGTGTGGTTGGCGACACAGTGGGCGATCCGTTCAAAGATACTTCAGGTCCTTCACTGAACATCCTGATCAAATTAATGACAATGGTTTCGGTAGTAATGGCCGGGTTAACCGTAACATTAAGTTTGCTGTAAAAGCATTTTAAATAACGATAGCAGGAGCCGCTGGTCAAACGATCAGCGGCTCTTTGTTTTTATGGCTGATTGTGAATGTGTTTCAGCATAGTGATTGCGAAGAAGGGGTGCCTTTGAACGGGATGGATTGCTTATTTTTCAAAACGGGAGTTAATTTTCGTGTAATTCATGAACAAAATATTTGTAATTTAAGTTCCTCTATCAAAAAAGAGTTAAATCAATAAAAACGATACATTATGGCAGATCTATCAACAACCTACATGGGTATTCAGTTAAAAAACCCACTTATTCTCGGAGCATGTAACCTGGTAACAAAACCTGAAGTGATCAAGCAGATTGAAGAAGCCGGAATTGGAGCCATTGTTTACCGCTCGCTTTTTGAAGAGCAGATTCAGCTGGAAGGTCTTCAGATGGACGAGTTGCTTTCGGAATATGAAAACCGCAATGCCGAAATGACAAGTCTTTTCCCGGGGCTCGAACACGCCGGACCCAAAGAACACCTCTACAATTTGGAGAAACTGGTAAAAAGCGTGAGCGTTCCGGTTTTTGCCAGCTTAAATGCCATTTACGAACCCACCTGGGTGGAATACGCCAAAGAGCTGGAGAAAACAGGCGTGGCCGGGCTGGAACTTAATCTGTATGCCGTTCCCGGTTATTTTGAAGTTACCGGCGAATCGATCGAAGACAAACAGGTGCAAATTGTAAAGGCCGTAAAAGAAGCGGTGAGCATCCCGGTAAGTGTGAAAATGAGTTTGTTCTACACCAATCCGTTGAACTTTATCAAAAAAGTGGATGAAGCCGGTGCCGATGCTTATGTTTTATTCAACCGCTTTTTCCAGCCGGAAGTGGACATCGACAAAGAAGAATATTTCTATCCGTGGGAACTAAGCAACCCGAAAGACCACATGGTGGGGCTGCGTTTTGCCGGTTTGCTGCACGGTAACCTGGAAGGCAGTATCTGTATCAACCGCGGTATTTACGATGCTAACGATGTGATAAAAATGATCCTGGCCGGTGCCGATGTGGTACAAATGGTAAGCACCATTTACCGGAATTCGCCGTCAGTGGTTTCTGATATTCTGATGGACATCAACCGCTGGATGGATGACAAAGGCTACAAATCGCTGGCTGATTTCCGCGGAAAACTGGCTCGCAAGAATATGAAAGATCCGTTTACTTATCAGCGTGCGCAGTATGTGGATATCCTGATGCGCTCAGAAGCGATCTTCAAAAAATACCCGATGGTATAACAGAACTTATACTATAAAGTTAAGCTGCCGCAACATCGTTGTTGGCAGCTTTTTTTTGCCCTTATCCGGAATGTTATGAAAAGGGGGAGTTGCAAACTTTTCATAAACAGAGTGTTGTGTTTTAAGTTGGAAACTCCTGCCCGGGCATTCTCTTTTTATCAAAATAATATTATAGTTTTGCCCCAACATTGGTGCCATCGTTTGTATGGCTAAGAGGGAATCAGGTGAAAATCCTGAACAGGCCCGCTGCTGTAAGCTCAGTAAAGGTCTTGTACTGGAAGAACCACTGTTCGTCGCTTGACGGATGGGAAGGTGTACAAGATGAGCAAGTCAGAAAACCTGCCAGTGAAAACATAATTTTTAAACTTTCGGGGACTAAAGTTTAGAGAAAGAAAAGTTCTTCTTCGGAACTGCTTTTCTGTTCTGTATTGGTCATTTCCTGGAAGTAGTAATATTCAGGAATTAGACAATGAACAGAAAATTCTCTTTAATATTGCTGCTTTATTTATTCTTGCCTTTTTGTCTGATTGCGCAAAGCAAATTGGATAGTGTGCAGCACATTGACGAGGTGAGGATAACAGCCGCAAAAACTTCTGCCAAAGCCATTATCCCGGCGCAGCAGCTCGAAGGGGCGCAACTTAAAGCACTTAACAGTTTCTCTGTGGCCGACGCCATCCGCTATTTTGCCGGTGTGCAGTTGAAAGACTACGGCGGCGTAGGAGGTTTGAAAACGGTGGATATCCGTAGCATGGGAACCAACCACATGGGGGTTTTCTACGACGGGATCCAATTGGGGAATGCGCAAAACGGACAAATCGACCTGGGCAAATTTTCGCTGGACAACATCGAAAGTATTTCTCTCTACAATGGACAAAAAAGCGACATCTTTCAACCGGCCAGGGACTACGGATCTTCCGGCTCTGTTTACTTAAGGTTCCGGCGTCCGCATTTTAACAAACAGGAAAAGCAGCATCTGAAAGCCACGTTCCGTACCGGTTCGTTTGATTTGGTCAATCCTTCTTTTTTATACGAGCGCAAGCTCAGCGAGACAGTAAGCGCTTCGTTGAATACCGAATATATTTATTCTTCGGGGAAATACAAGTTTCGTTACAAACGCGTATTGCCCGGCAGCAACGAGGTGGCTTACGATACAACTGCCATCCGGACAAACGGGGACATTTATGCCTTTCGCGTAGAGGCTGGTTTGTATGGCCGGATAAACGACGGGAACTGGGAACTGAAAACCTATTTCTACGATTCGGAACGGGGAATTCCCGGAGCCATTGTCAATAACCGGTGGATGAACGCCCAGCGCCAGTGGGATACCAACTTCTTTGTCCAGGGAGGAGCGCGGAAAGTGCTAACTGACAAATACGATGTGATGCTGAAATTTAAGTTTGCCAACGATCGCATGCGTTACCTGAACCCCGACACCACACTGATGTACATTGACAATACCTTCCGGCAAGGCGAGGCCTATGTTTCGTTGGCGCAAAAGTACGCCATTACCGGGTTTTGGGATGTTTCACTTTCTGCCGACTTTCAGCGAAACTGGTTGGAATCTGATCTGGATGACATGGTTTACCCAACACGCAACTCAACGTTAATAGCCCTTGCAACTGCCATCGATCTTGGAAAAATAAAAGCGCAGGCCAGTATCTTGGCTACCTTGATCAATGAAAAAATTAGCTCCGGTAAAAACACGGCAAATCAGGCCGGTTCTGCTCCCAATAAAGAAGAATTTACTCCTGCCGTATTCTTTTCATACGCGCCTTTCGCGGCTCAAAACCTAAGCTTCCGGGCTTTCTATAAGCATATTTTTCGGATGCCGACTTTTAACGACTTGTATTACACCGATATCGGAAACATTCAGTTGCAACCCGAATTCACCCATCAGTACAACCTTGGTCTAAAGTATTCAAAAAGCTATGAGCAGCAAACGTTGGCTCACTGGGAGTTGCAGATCGACGGGTATTACAACGAGGTGCGAAATAAAATTGTGGCTGTTCCGAAGGGAAGTGGAATGTATCGCTGGATGATGATGAACCTTGGAAAAGTTGAAATTCGCGGTCTCGATGTTTCTTCAAAAGCTGTTTTTCATTTGCCCCGCAACGTGCTGTTTCATGTAAAAGGTACCTATACTTATCAAAAAGCACAGGACTTTACGCGCCGTAAAAACCCGGAACTGGAAAAGATTACCTGGGGCGGGCAAATACCGTACATTCCCTGGCACAGTGGTTCGCTCATTGTATCGGGAGGCTACCAAAACTGGCAGCTTAATTACAGCTTTATTTATGTGGGCGAGCGTTACCACAATTCTGCCAATATCCGCGAAAATTATGAGCAGCCCTGGTACACGAATGATATGTCGCTTCTGAAAAATTTCAGTCTAAAGGAATCCAACCTGAAAATAGCCCTCGAAGTGAGTAACCTGCTAAGCCAGGATTACGAGGTGGTGTTAAACTACCCGATGCCCAAACGCAATTACAAAATCACTCTCACATTTGAATTATGAGCAAATTATTTTTACGAATGATCGGTTTGTTGTCGGTCCTGATCCTGTTTTCGTGCCGCGACGATGTGGAACTTTTTTCCGCAGACAACATCGATGTTGATGCAGGAGAAACAGGAAAATACCGCGGATTTTACCTGTTGAACGAAGGGAATATGGGAAGCAATAAATCGACCCTCGATTTTTATGATTTCGAATCGGGCACCTACAAGCGCAACATTTATGCTGAGGTGAATCCCAATGTCCCCAAAGAACTAGGTGACGTGGGCAACGACCTCCAGGTGTACGGCTCGAAACTCTATGCGGTCATCAACGTGTCGAACAAGGTAGAGGTACTGGATGCGCAGACTGCGGTTCGCATTGGGCAAATCGAAATTCCCAACTGCCGTTACATCCTTTTTCACGGAAAATATGCGTATGTAACTTCCTATGCCGGCCCGGTGGAGATCAACCCCGATTATACCCAGCTTGGCTTTGTGGCCAAAGTTGATACAGCTACGTTGGAGGTGGTCGGCAAGTGTCTGGTAGGATTTCAGCCCGACGAGCTCGCTATTGCAAACGGAAAAATTTACGTGGCGAATTCGGGCGGATACATGGGATCCGGAAGTACGGAGAATTACGAACGTACGGTTTCGGTTATCGATCTCGAAAGTTTTACGGAAGAAACGCGCATTGATGTCGACTACAACCTGCATCGCATACGGGCTGATAAACGGGGTAACCTATGGGTAAGTTCCCGTGGCGACTACAAAGAACTGCCGCCGCGTTTGTTCTTTATCGATGCCGAGAAGCAGGTCGTGACCGATACCCTTGAGGTGCCGGTAAGCAGCTGTTGGTTGCACGGCGATTCGCTGTATGTATGCAGTGTTTCCTGGAGTTACATTACTTTTTCGAACGAGATTACCTACGCCATTGTAAACACCCAAACCCGCGAAGTTGTCACCCGGAATTTTATAAACGATGGCTCTGAACAGCAAATTGAGATTCCCTACGGAGTGATGGTACACCCCGAAAACGGTGATATTTTTCTTAGTGATGCCGGGAACTATGTAACGCCGGGGATGCTGTACTGTTTCGACCGGCACGGAACCCGGAAATGGAGTGTTCGTGCGGGCGATATCCCTGCCCATTTTGCCTTGATAAAAACAAATGATTAACATAAATACATAAAAATGAGAAAGACCAATCGATTTTTGAGCTGGCTTTTGGCCGCGGTTGCTGCCTCTGGTATGGTAGCTTGTTCCGATGAGGAGGATGTAAAACCCGTTTCTGAGATTTCGTTAAACGAGAGTTACACCATTACCCGTTCAACGGTGCTGAGCATTAAACCCGAAATAACCGGTTTTGACAATGCAAGTTTTGAATGGCGCCTGATCGAAACGCCTGACGGTGAAAAAGATTCAGTGATACATGATGAGGCAGAACTTGACTTTATTGTGCTTCCAACCGGAGAGTACGGGCTAAAACTCCTGGTTAGCGATAAAACGGGGAAGGATACCTTGTATACCCGCGTTACGGTTGAGCAGGAAGAAGAGCCGTTTAGTCCTTACCTGTCGCAGGTTCATGATTATTTGCCGGGTATCGGGCAATTTGTAAACAAGCTTCCCAAATACGACGAAGGGGATACAAAGGAAAATATGATTGCGAAAGTCAACGAGGCCTTGGTGGGTGGACAAGCAAGCATGATTACGCTTGGTGGTTTTGGGGGCTACGTGGTTTTTGGTTTCGACCATACGGTGGCCAATATTCCGGGCAAGCATGATTTCCGGGTAAGAGGCAATGCCTTTGGGGCGGCATCCAATCCGCGCCCCGATGCTCCGTTTGGCGGAAGTTGTGAGCCGGGAGTGATTATGGTGGCTTATGACAGGAACAAGAATAATGAGCCCGATGCGGATGAATGGTATGAAATAGCCGGCAGTGCGCATAATCCGGAAACAAGCGAACCGTGGTATCCGATGGCCGAAGAGGCTGGCAATAATATGGAGTTGGAGCGCGAATACAAGATCACTTATTTCAGGCCCGAAGAAGAGGCAGAAGGGGCGATAGCGGAATACATCCGCTGGGAAGATAACCGCGGAAATTCAGGGTACAAAGTAAAAAATGCCTTTCACCGGCAGCCTTATTTCCCTGCGTGGATTGATGGCGATTCTTATACACTGGAAGGTACACTCTTGCCTCAGAATGGTGTTGACGAAAGCGGTCAGGGGAGCTACTTTGTTTTGTATGCTTTTGACTTTGGTTATGCCGATAACTATCCAAACGGTCATGAAAAATCAGGCATCGACATCGATTGGGCGATTGACCAAGACGGCAACAAAGTACACCTGCCCGGAATTGATTTTGTAAGGGTGCACTGCGGTGTTAACCAGGAAAACGGATGGCTGGGAGAATGCTCCACCGAAGTGGCCGGGGCCGAAGATTTACATTTGCTTGAAGCAGATAAAGACGAATAAAATAATTCAAGAGTTTAAAAACAGATATGAAGAAAAATTTGAAATTACTGGCGGCACTTTTTATCGGAATCACTTTACTTTCCTGTTCCGATGATGATCCAATTTTACCGAATCCTCCAAGTGCAAATATCAAGAGCCTCGGGGGAGGAGAGGAAATAGCCCAAAACGATACCCTGTATCTGATTGCCGAAATTAACAGTAGTGAGGAAGCTACTCATTCGTGGCTGATCGATAACCAAGTGGTGGAAGCAGGCGATACCCTGGCTTTTGTTTCCGGTGAGGTAGGCAACCATGAGATTGTACTGAAAGCTTCGAATGCTGGAGGAGAATACTCAACAACATTTTCAGTCAGTGTTTTTGGAAAATACCGCGATGGTGTTTGGGTTTTGAACGAAGGCAACATGACTTCGGAGAATGGCACGCTTATTTTTATCAGCTCAAAAGGAGTTGCAACCGATAGTGTTTACCAAAAAGTGAATGGATCGGAATTGGGAAATTCAACACAAGATCTTTTTATTGCCGATGGTAAAATGTACATCATGGCTCAGAATGGTGACCGTGCTGGTGGAGATGGAATGTTGGTGGTGGCGAATGCCGAAACACTCGAAAAAGAAGTGGCATATTCCAATGCAGAATTGGAGGCGCTAAGCTGGCCGACCCATGTGGCTGTTGTTGGCAACAGTGCTTACATCCGGGATAATGCCGGGGTATATTTGTTGAACCTCGAAAGCAAAGAGCTAACTTTTGTCGACGGCACATCGGGAGCCATGAAAAACCGGATGGCGGTGGTAAACGGAAAAGTTTTTGTGCCTGCCGGAAAGAAAGTATTCGTTTTGCAGGATGGCCAGCTAAAAGGCGAAATCGAGTTGCCGGGGACACTTTCCGGAATCGTTCGTTCTGCCGATGATAAACTGCTGGTTTCGTGCAACGGAACTCCTTCGTACGTGCTAAAAATCGATCCGGCCGATAACAGTACCATTCAGCAAAATGAAGTGGCGGATGTACGAATCAGCGCGGGATGGGGAGCGTCTCCGGCCATTGGCGCCAAAGGAGACACTGTTTATTTTAGTTCATCTACCAAAATTTACCGGCACATTCTGGAAACCGGGGAAACAAAAGAAATGACGGATGTGAAAAATCACATCGAAAACGCAGGAATTGTGTACAACAATCTGGGAGTTCACCCCATAAGCGGAGAAGTGTACTTTAACACGATTAAAGGCTACGGTCTGGATTTTTTAATCAACGATATTACCGTGTTTAACTTTAGCAGCGAAACACCTGTTCTGGTGAAAGATTTTAAAGATTATACAAATTTCCCTGCCGGGATTTTCTTTACAGATAATTTCCGCTAAGCGCCATATTGATCCATTACTCAACGAGAGGAATGACCTGTTTTTGGTTGTTCCTCTTTTTCTTTTACCAAGGATTTCTGTAAGAGAGAAAGATCACCTCTTTTCATTTTGACAGGCAGCAGGTGTTGTGCTTTCAGCATAAAAATGAGAGGCCGTCAGCCGGATCACTCCGGGACGGCCTGTCTTGATGGGTAATGGTTGTTATTGTCGCTTGTCGTAAATAAGCCGGTCGGTAAACACCGATTTGCCAAGTTGCAAACGGTAAATAATAACTCCCGTAGCAACATTCGAAGGAATGTATTCGACGGTTACTTTTTCGTTTTCGTCTACATGCCTTCTCAGCAAAGTATTGATTTTTGCCCCCGATGCATTGTAAAGTTCAAGCAAAGCAGGTCCGGCTTCTACTGCGGTGAAATCAAATACGACCCTTTCATTGAATGGATTGGGCCATACCTTGATTTCGATGCTCTGCGTGGCGGTGAGTTCCGGAGACGCTATGCTGGCTGATTTATTTCCTTTGGGTTTATGGATGATGACCGAACCGCCGCTAACCACCGTTGCCGGTTCTGCTGTTTCGTCGGTCTGTTCAATGTTGTTATCGTAAACAATCGCACCATCGTTATCAAGATCCCAGATTTTTATTCTGAATTTGTCGAGGTCGCTGCTGCCACTAAGGGCTCCGTCAATAACTGAAATCATAAACCCGTAATTGCCACTGTCATTAATGGTTCCTACTCCTTTAAACTGGGCTTTGGCTCCTGAAATAATAAGTCGCATGGCATCGAAAGTCGAACTGTTGAATTTCAGGTTTCCGGCCTGGAACTGAAACTCGGTATGTCCCACCGGAACGTTACTCCCTTTTTTGTATTTGGCCACAAAACCAAAGTTGGCTCTGCCTGTAAGTGTCATGTCCTCTTTATAGGCACCTGCCGGAGACCAGATCCAACCTCCCCCGGTTACAAATCCGCCATCGGGGTCATAAACCGGGATATAGTCGGAAAGCATCGTATCTAAATTGCCGCATGTATCGCTAACGATCAACTCAATGCGGTAAACTCCCGGCTCGTTGTAGGTATGAGAAGCAGTGGATGTTTGTGCAGAAGAATTTTGATGAGTGAAATAGCCGTCACCCCAGTTCCATTCCAGCTCTGCAATTGCTCCGGAACATTCGGCATTGGCAATAATCTCAGTTCCCACCGGGTTCGGATCAATAGGAGTAGTGAGTGAGACTATTTCTACTGAAACCGGACAATCTCCTTCGCAAGCCCCCATGTTACAAGGTCTGTACTCAATGGTGTCCCCGCAGAGAGTTCCTCCATTCGAGGGATGTTGCAGTACTGTTCTTGTTCTGAATTGTGTTCCATCGCCGCACTCGGCACTACAGTTACTCCATTCGCTCCACTCACTCAATACGCAGTCTATGATATAAGGAGTATCGTCACACACATCGCCAATATTGTCTTCATCGGAATCCAACTGATCAGGATTATAAGTGTCCGGGCAGTTATCATCTGCATTGGCAACAAAACCTTCCGGCTGTCGGCATGAGACAGAATCAACAGCCACATCTCCATAACCGTCACCATCTACATCGGCGTACCAGGCAAAAGTCTGGACGTCTTCGTCGATTTCTCCGTCGCAATCGTTGTCGATGCCGTCGCAAACTTCCGGATTTCCCGGGAAAATATTTGGATTGGTATCATCGCAGTCGCCATCGCAACTGCTAACTCCGTCAGCGTCTTTATCGAGTGGATTGATTGACGGGTTAGTATCATCACAATCAAGGTTGTTGAAAACATAACCATCGGGTGCAGAACAGGCCAGCGAGTCAATGTTTTCATCGCCAAATCCATCACCGTCAGCATCGGCATACCAAACCGAGCCAACTCCCTCGTCTATGAGATTATCACCGTCATTATCTTTGCCATCACAGATTTCTGTTGCATTGGGGAAAACGGTCGGATCAGTGTCATCGAGGTCACCCTGGCAGGAAGAAAATCCATCATTATCTGCATCTAGCTCATTGGCAGGTACGACTCCGTCACAATCGTTGTCAATACCGTCGCAAAGTTCCGGTGCTCCCGGGTAAACAGTCATATCAGAGTCGTCGCAATCGAGGTTGTTTTCAACAAAGCCATCGGGTGTGGAACAAGCCAGCGAGTCAATGTTTTCATCGCCAAATCCATCACCGTCAGCATCGGCATACCAAACCGAGCCAACTCCCTCGTCTATGAGATTATCACCGTCATTATCCTTTCCATCGCAAATTTCCGGTGCATTGGGGAAAACACTTGGGTCAGAGTCATCCAAATCACCCTGGCAGGTAGAAAATCCATCATTGTCTGCGTCTAGTTCATTGGCAGGTATGTTTCCGTCGCAATCATTGTCGATACCGTCGCAAAGTTCCGGTGCTCCCGGATAAACGGTCACATCTGAGTCGTCGCAATCGAGGTTGTTTTCAACAAAGCCATCGGGTCTGGAACAGGCCAGCGAGTCAACGTTTTCATCGCCAAAACCATCGCCGTCAGCATCTGCATACCAAACGGAGCCAACTCCCTCGTCAATCAGACCATTGCCGTTATTATCGATGCCATCACAAACTTCTGTTGCATTTGGGAAAACGGTCGGATCAGTGTCATCGAGGTCACCCTGACAGGAAGAAAATCCGTCATTATCAGCATCTAGCTCAGTGGTAGGTACATTACCGTCACAATCATTGTCGATTCCGTCGCAAAGTTCCGGTGCTCCCGGATAAACGGTGATATCAGAGTCGTCGCAATCGAGGTTGTTCTCAACAAAGCCATCGGGTGCGAAACAGGCTAGCGAGTCAATGTTTTCATCGCCAAATCCGTCACTGTCAGCATCGGCATACCAAACCGAGCCAACTTCTTCGTCAATCAGGCCATCACCATCATTATCCTTTCCATCGCAAATTTCCGGAGCATTGGGGAAAACGGTTGGGTCAGTGTCATCCAAATCACCCTGACAGGAAGAAAATCCATCGTTGTCTGCATCCAATTCATTGGCGGGTACGTTTCCGTCACAATCATTGTCAATTCCGTCGCAAAGTTCGGGTGCTCCCGGATAAACGGTGATATCTGAGTCGTCGCAATCGAGGTTGTTTTCAACAAAGCCATCAGGTGCTGAACAGGCCATCGAGTCAATGTTTTCATCACCAAATCCATCGCCGTCAGCATCGGCATACCAAACGGAGCCAACTTCTTCGTCAATCAGGCCATTGCCGTTATTGTCTTTGCCATCGCAAACTTCTGTTGCACCAGGGAAAACCGTTGGGTCAGTGTCATCGAGGTCACCGTTGCAGGCCGAAAAACCATCGTTGTCTGCATCGAGTTCATCGGTAGGTATGTTTCCGTCACAATCATTGTCAATTCCGTCGCAAAGTTCGGGTGCTCCCGGATAAACAGTTATATCAGAGTCGTCGCAATCGAGGTTGTTGGAAACATAACCGGCAGGCGTTTCGCACGACAAAGAATCTGTTCCGAAAGCGCCGTAGCCATCTCCGTCGCTGTCCACATACCAGGTGCGAATGCCAAGAAGGATCTTGATCTCCTGTGTTTGATACGATCGGTTCCCATTGGTGTCAGCAAAAGTCCAGGTAACCGTGGTGTCGTAATCGATTGGCAAAGTTAAATCCGGAACTCCCGTAATTTGCCCACCGCAGTTGTCTGTCGCTGTGGGAGCAGTCCAGGCAGTAATTCTGCAGTCGGCAGAAAGCAATGGTAATACAGGAATATCAGGAGCCGGTTGTTCCGTGTCGTTAACTGTTACTTTAAACGAATCAACCCGGATGTTTCCATGAATATCTTCGGCAGTGTAAATTATGCTTGTTATCCCGACAGGGAAAGATGCACCTGAAGAAAAGTTGCTTGCCAGGCTCGCCATAGCGCAGTTGTCTGTGGCTTGCAATTCTGCCCAGGTTACGAGGGCAGAACACAACCCGGCATCGTTTGAGACTGAAATATCAGCCGGTAGATTTACAATCGCAGGTGGGGTGGTATCAATAACCGTAATTTTTTGCGTGACAGTATCGGCCTTGTTTCCGGAATTGTCTTCAGCTGCCCAAAAGATGAGGGTTTCACCAACAGGGAATTCTGAGTTGAAGGCCAACCCATCGTTTCTTGTTCCGGTGGCTGTGACTTCATCCCGGTTGTCGGTGACCGACGGAGCAATGATTTCTACCAAAGCGCCGCACTGGCCGGGATCATTGTTTACTGTCATATTACTTACAGCACTAATTACCGGAGCAATTGTATCTTCCAAAACGGCAATCTTGAAATACACAATGTCGGATAGATTGGATGGATTGAGGCCATCGTCAGCGACTGTTAGCTCAACGTCGTAAGTCAGTCCGCTTTGTGCTGCAACCGGAGTAAAACTAAATTCTCCGGTAGACGAATTCAAAATCATTCCTGCATCCAAAGCAGCTTGGTTTATGGAATACGAAAGTAACTGGATCGGAATATCGGGATCCGTTGCTGCGAAATTTAAGGTCAGCGTCGAATCAAAATCAATAAACTGATCATCCACCAGATCAAGTGTTGGCGGTGAATTGGTTTCGACAACCGAAATGGTGAATGTCGCGGTGTCAGCCAGTGTATCCGGGTTATTTCCATCATCGGTTACTGTAACCGTTACGGTATAATCTGTTCCTCCCTGTTCTTCTAAAGGAATCCAGGAAAATGCCCCTGAATTTGGGTCAATGGTCATTCCCAGGGCCAGTGAGGCATTGTCCAAAGTATAGGTCAACTGTTGAGGGGGAAAATCGTCGTCGCTTGCCGTTACATTGAATGCCAGTTCTTCGAATTCATTTATGGTTTTGTTTTCGATGGAATCCAGCACCGGTGGAATATTGTCGGGTAGCGTTGTAACAGAGCCGTTTGCAGTTGTTGGGATAAGATAGCTTACGATTGTTCCTCCGTTGAATGCGTTGTATTCATAAATCGAGAAATAATAGGTACGGTTGGCAGTAAGGCCTGTTACAATAATGTTGTCGTCTTCGCCATCATATACAACATAATTGCCCGAACCGATTGAATCTCCGGCGCCCAGGTAAGTGTTTTCGATGTAATTTACATTGTCAACGGGATCTGAATCAACCGGAGAACCTTCGCGCATTACAATTATCCTTTTCTGACCGCTTCCCGGAAGGAAATTGATCTGGAATGAATTTTTTGTGATCAGGGTAGCATCCAGTACCTGCGCATTTTCCTGCGGAGGCCCGAGTGTGGTGAATTTTCCGGTTAACGGAGGCCTTAAAAGTACAGGACCAACATTTCCATTGTATTCATAGGCCGCCAGATGGTAGGTTGTTCCGCCTTCGAGGTCGAGCATGGTGAAATTATTGGCAGTTCCTTTGTAAACCACATAGTTCTGATCGCCCAAATGACCGTTTCTTCCAAAATACTGGTTCCACGAATAGGTGGTTGTATCTTTGGGTTCAACACTAACCGGACTTCCTTTTTTGGCAACCACCATCCGGCGTTGTCCATTCCCGTTTGTCCACGATACATTCCCTGATTCGGGGGTAATTCCGCTAACTGCCAGGTTGGAAGCTTGTATGGTAGGAGGGCCGTAAGTCCATCCATCCGTTGAGTCATGGGCCGAAGTGAGGTAATCGATGTCTGTTCCTGTTCCTCCGTATTCAAAAATCTTAAAGTAGTACTGTGTGTTGGTCCCCAATCCTTTGGCATAGGCGAAATAGCTGGCGCCGTCGTAAATTACTTTTTGTCCCGGACTTATTTCGGGAGCAAGCCTGAAATCTTCGTTGGCCACATAATCCACTCCATCTTGCGGAACTGCATCAACCGGTTGTCCTTCGCGGGCAATGATGATTCGGTTGTCACCAGCTCCTTTCGTCCACATTAATCCAAGCTGGTTGCCATCAGTACTGTTTATTCTGAAATCGGTAGCAGGTGCCGGAGGTTCAAAAGTCACGGTAAAGGAGCCGATCTCGGGATCTATCTGTTTGTAAACGGGGGCCTGTATTCCGTTGTACTCAAAAATGGCAAAGTGGTAGGTATTTCCGGGATCGATGCTGGTGATCTCGGTATAGACTGTATCCATATTATTGCCATCCGTTCCGGAATAGGTATAACTGAATATGGTACTGTTGTCGCCGATTTTTGCCCCGCCACCAAAGTAGGTGGAGGCATAATAGGTTTTCAAATTTTTCGGAACTCCGTCAACGGGTGCATTGGCCTGGGCCAGAATCAGCCTTCGCCCGCCGCTACCTGGTGTCCAGTAGATTCGAAGTTTGTCGAGTGTGATAAGTTTAAAGTGCATGTCTCGGGCGGAAGTTTCTGGAGCTGCAGCTGTTGATCTTACCCCTTTAAGCGTTTCGCTTAGCAGGTAATTACTGATGTCTCCGCTTCCGTTGTATTCAATTACCTCAAAATAATATCTTGTGCCTATTTCTAGGCTGTCGATATCAGCATAGTAACCGGTGCCATCGTAAACTACTTTTTGCCCGGGTGCGATTTCGGGTGCTAAATTAAAGGCTCGGTTGGCCGTATACTGTACTCCATTGGAAGGAACAGCTGTAATGGCAGAATCTTTTCGAGCAAGAATTATGCGCCTGTCACCATCTCCGGGAGTCCACATCAAACGCATGGAATTTCCTTCAATGGAGTAAAAGTTCAGCGTACGGGATGGCTCGGTTGGTGGTGGAGGTAATTTTGTTGTAAATGAAAAGGTATCAACGTTTGTGGTGGCGTACACCGGAGAATTGGTCCCGTTAAATTCAAATGCTGCAACATGGTAGGTTTTGTTCGGACTTAATCCGGCAAAACAGGTAGTATCAGTTCCTTTGTAAACCACATAATTCCCGTTTCCAACATGTCCGTATGAACCAAAGGTACTGTTCCAGGAAGAAATCCGAACAAATTGTGTCGGGACATAATCAACCGGAGCACCTTCTTTCATGACAACAATTCTGCCCATTCCGTTACCGGGAGTGTAGTTTAGTTGTGCCAGGTAGGCGCTGACGGAAACGGTATCTATATTACTGACATTTACCGAAGGGACTGCTTGTGTGGACTCACTGTGTGTCGGGAATTCACTGGTTAAATAGCCGATCTTGTTGCCGGATCCGCTGTATTCAAAAACTGCGAAATGGTAAGTAGTTCCCGCTTTTAGGTTGTGTATATAGCAGTTGTTGTAGGCGTTGTCGTACACCACTTTTTGCCCGGGAGCAATCGAATCTGCCTGATCGAAATACGACGATTCTTTGTAATCTATATTGTTTTGCGGAAGTGCATCCACCGGTGCACCTTCACGGGCAACAACAATACGTCGTGTCCCATTTCCCGGAGTCCAGCTTAGTTGTAACTGATCGCCTTCGATCAAACCAGAAGTTTGCAAGTTGGTGGAGGCAACAGTGGGATTACTTAAAGTTGTAGTATTCGCACGTGCCGGATTTGTTGTTAGATACACGGGGCCGGAACTGCCGTTGTATTCAAAGGCCGCGAAGTGATAAGTTGAATCAGGATAAAGATTTGTGACAGTGAATGAACCGCTGGTTCCCTTATACACGACAAAATTTCCGTTTCCGATAATCGATGCTTCGTTTATGCCGCGGTAGTGCATCGCCGTGTTGGATTTGTATGAAATCAACTCAACGGGATTGGCATCGACCGGAGAACCTGCCTTGCATAATACAATTGTTGCATTACCGTCGCCACGGATCCAGTTCAGATCCATTGAGTTTCCGTTAATGTTCGAGATCTGGAACGATGTAGCCTGAACTTCCGGGGCGAAGAGGGTGGTAACCGTATCTGCCAGGTAGCTGGAGGTGAGGTACTCGGTGTCGAAACTGGTACCGTTAAACTCATAAATGGCTAAATGATATTCGGTTTCAGCCACCAATCCGTTAATGGTAAATCCTGTTGAAGCACCTGAATATACCACGAACTCATCGGTTGCGATTTGCTGCCCGCTTCCAAATGTACTGTTGGCATTGTAAGTCGATCCGTTTTGAGGAACAGCGGTAACCGGCGATCCCATTTTCATAATGGCTATTCGGTAAGCGCCGTTACCTTTTGTAAAGTTCACATACATCGAGTTCCCCTGAATGTTACTGGGAACCAGATTGCTCGAGGGAGTAGTTGGCTCAGCGGCAAAGCCAATGCCGCACAGCAACATAAAAAATGTAAGCAAGTAAAATAATTTCATAACCCATCAATTTATAGAACACCTTATCTTTTATCTGTCCAATGTTGAAGAAATGGAGCGAAGTGATTAAGATGGCGTTGTTGTTCGTCTTTTGATGCGTCAAATTAGGGCACTCCCGTTTTTTATGAAAGTGCGTATGTGTGAATGGTAACTACCGGCTTGTCAGTGGTTGTTTTGAATGAGTTTGACAACTTCCTCCCGCCGGTTTCGGGCGATGGGAAGCACGTGGTTGTTGCTCATCAACACTTCTCCGCCATCGCGTTTGAAATACTTGGTGATAAAACCGGGGTGAGCCAGGTATGATTTGTGAATGCGGATAAAAACACTGTCGGGAAGCATTTCTTCAAAATGCTTAAGCGTTTTGCTGGCAATAATTTTTCTGTTTTCGGTGCAGTAAATCTCCGAATAATTTCCGTCCGACTTTATGTAAATGATGGAGTTATAGTTGATAAATTCGATTCCGTCAAAAACCGGAACGGCAATTTTGTCACCCCGTTTTTGCTCCTGTGTTTTTTGCCTGTTTCGGATAGCCAGGTGAACAACCTTTTCCAGCTCGTCGGGTAATACGGGTTTTAGCAGGTAAGCAATGGCTTTTGTGCCAACGGTTTGAATGGCGAATTCTTGGTGTGCCGTGGTAATAATAACATCCACTTTCAGGTCTTCCAGAAGCTCCAGAATGTCGATCCCCGAAAGGCCCGGCATTTCGATGTCGAGAAAAACGAGGTCAGGTTTTTCGGCTCTTATTTTCTTTAGCCCTTCTACGGGGTTGTTGCTGGTAAACAGAATTTCAACTTGTTCGTCGAAACACTCGCGCAGGTCGTAAGAGAGGGTTTCTGTTGCGTGCTTTTCGTCGTCGATAATACAGGTTCTGAGTTTCATAAGGAAGGTTGTTTTTCAATTTTGGGTAATTTACCTGCATGCTTTTTGGCAGGCTGAAGTTCGACCAGCGGAAGTTTTAGCGTGACCTCTGTTCCCGCAGCCTGGTTGTTAGCATATAAATCGGTGATAATAATGTTCTCTTCGCTGGTGTGCAGGCGTTCAATTAAATCGATTCTCTTTTGGGTAAGGTCCATTGCCATCGACTGATGCCCTTTGGGTTTAGAAGTATGATTTTGCGAAAACCGGCGTCCCACTCCGTTGTCTTTTACCCGGATTATAATTTTACTGTTTTCGGTTGCCACAAACAATTCCAGTTTTTTATCCCGGGCACTGGGGGCTAAACCGTGCCGGATGGCATTTTCAATATAGGGTTGAATAATAAGAGGCGGAACCAGCACATTGGCGGTGTCGATGTTTGACGAGATTTTAATTTCAAAACCAAAATCTTCCCTGAACCTGAGCTCTTCCAGCTGTACGTATAATTTTAGGGTATCGGTTTCTTCGCGGAGTGTTATGTTCTCTTTGGCTGAATAGTAAAGTATCAGGCGGATTAATTTCGAAAATTTGGTGATGTATTCTGAGGCTTTGTTTATTTCGTTGGAAATAACATAGGCGCGGATGGAATTCAGCGAATTAAAAATAAAGTGAGGGTTCATCTGTGCTTTCAGGGCGCTCAGTTCTGTTTTGGCAATTTCACTCTCGATCGATTTCTTTTCCAATTCAATCTGGCGGGTTCGGTATCCCATTCCTAGCGAGAAAATAAAAACCTCGATAGCGGCGCCGTACATCATAAATTGTATGTCTTTCAGTAAAAGAGCTGTTACTCCGCCAAGCAGGAAAGTAAAACTACCTGCGAGAAAAAACAGAACGATCCTTTTTTTATACTTCCGGAGAATGTAGATGTAGGCCCCCAGGCTAAACACAATCATGTAATACCTTTCGATATTGAGGATGGTTTCTTCCCAGCCTGTGAAAGGAGACACGGCGTATATCGATAGCTGCAGAATTACCACAAACACCAGCAGGTAGATGGAGACTTTTATGTACTGGTAAAGTTTCGGAAAATCATATTGGGCATTCAGAAAGGCAATGGAAAATATTAAATAACAGATATTGACAATCACTTGTATTACCGTATTGTACAAGGGGTGAATAAAGGGGGCACTGCTCATTAAAAAATCCAGGATGATGCTTGTTCTGGTGCCAAGGTATAGCAGCAGCGAAAGGAGGTAAGCCGAGTAAATGATAAAAAGCTTGTCGCGGTACAGGAAAAATATTCCCAGAAAATAGACGATCATCAGGGCTATTCCGCCGATAAACAGAAAATAGGGAAGGTTGCGTTTAAACGAAGAAACAGTAATAAAATGATGGTAAAAAGCCAGTGTCTCCTGGTTGACCAACGATGGTTTGTTTAGAAAATACCTGTTTTTGTAATCTTTTACTCGGGCCAGAAAATACCTGCCACTTATCAATTGTTCTTTTAGGATAGGGATGTTGGTAAGATCGTCGACCAGCGGGTCGTTTTCTTTGTTACGCAGTCCGGCCTGGTACGAAAGGAGGACCGAGGTGTTCTGGTAGAACATTTCAATTTTGTCCCAATAGTCAAAGCTGATGTACCATTGCGTATCGTCCGAGAGTTTTGCACTGTCGAGCGTCATTAGCACCCAGTATGTTTCGGCAGATTTCATCAGGTACTTTTCAGGAAAGGGCTGGAATTTCTCAATAAAACCGGGAGAAAGCAATGCCGGGATGTCAAAGTGCTCATCGTTGCTGATAAACAGGCGGGTTTCCATTATTTCGCTTCCATCAGCAAAAACAACGGGTGGTTGAGACTTTGCAAATTCGGGAAACAGCAACAATACATATAGTAACACAAAGTATCCGGGCTGCATAATCGGTTGTAGTCAGGTTTAATGTTTACATAATTTGTTGAATGTAAGAGTATAACAACCGTGAGGGAGGGATTGTTGAAAATTAGCATGTTTCCTCTTGATGGTAGGCCGCAAAAGTGTTTGATATTTTCTTCGTTATCTGCCCTATTTTTTAACATATGGTAAATATTGCCCGGTTTCTAATCGCTATTTTCGGTATGTGCATTAAATCTTTAAATCCGTGGCGCTTGTTGTTGATATTCAGGAGTTAGAATCAATTTGTTTTAATGTGTGATCTCCCTTTTTCCCTCTCATGCAGGGGGGGCGTATTTTTGTGAATTTTACCCATCCAATGTTTTTTGAGTTGGGACAAATGCGAAAAAGGAGGTCCGAAGAAAAAAAGAACTGGTCCAATTTGAGTCCCGGCAGGAGAGGAAAAGAGACTTTTCTTATTGTTGGGTCGGTAAAAAGTAGGTGGTTTGTTCAGAGCGTTTAACATTTTTGAGGCTCTTTGTCTTTTTATATGATTTTCTTACTCCCGATCAACAGCCATAAATACAGAGAAATAATGTCGTTTAACCGTAAGCTGCTATAAGAGTAGAGGTAAGGTTGGGGAAGATGTATAGTTAGCTAAACAGAAATTGACACTTATTAGTAAACCAAAAATCTATATTGGAATGAAAAAAACCGTTTTTATTTCTTTACTGTTTTTTTGTGCAACAGCTGCAAGTGCAGATAATTATGTTGACCAGAGAAATAGTGGTTCAAAGAATCCGATTGATGATGTAACAGCTTCATCATCTGCGTTTTTACAAAACAATCTTAAAAAAACAATTCCCCTTTATCATTCTGAATTTTCTGATGAAGCAGATTGGAAACTTATTAAAGTACTGGAGGGAGTCGAATTTTATCAAAAGAGAATTAAATGTAAAAAATCTGAGAATATTATTCTTAGGATATTGAATAAGTCGGAAAAGCAGACTTCTTGTGAGGTGCGTTTTACTCCTGTGTTGCCTGTAGTTCCCGAATTCCATGAAGTTCATGATATTAAGGCAGGAGGTGAACTTGAAGGTTTCTGCTCTGCGAAATATCTAACATTCCCAGGGCTGGGCAAAGGAGAGTTTAAATTAGAATTTTCTGTATCTGTAAACTAAGAACCTGATAATTTTCTAAAGAAATATCGTATGAAAAAAATATATACAAGTACTTTGTTGTTTCTTTTTATTAGCCTGCTTTCTTTTGGTCAGATAAATACCGAAGGATCAGAATTCTGGATTGATTATCATACCAATTTAGGAGTAGGCAGTTTAAAACTATTTATTGCTTCGCCTGAAGGGGCAAAAGTAGAGATATCGAATAGTCATGCAGCATACAGCAATCAGTTAAATATAGAAGCAGGCGCACTACAGGAAGTGGTTCTTCCGGCAGCAGCGTATTTACAAGTTAATGGTGTTAGCTCCAATGCATTTCACATTGTATCCGATAGAAGAATTGCCGTTTATGGAGTGAATTATAGATCATCTACAACAGATGCATATGTTGCCTTACCTAAGGAAAGCTGGGGTACGGAATATCGGGTTGCTGCGAATAGTAACAGAGAACATCAAATTTCTGTAATTGCCGGAGAAGATAATACCGACGTGGTTGTTACTGACGCTGCTGGAAATACTTTGTGGGGAGCAACCCTAATGGAAGGACAGGTTTATTATTACGCGACAATGACTAGCCTTGCAGGAGCATTGGTTAGTTCCAATAATCCTGTAGCTCTTTTTGCTGGAGCCAATTGTGCTAACTTGCCCGGTTCATCTGCTTGCGATCACCTTGTTGAGCAATTACCGCCAACGCAGTCTTTTGGTCAGAACTTCATCGTTTTACCAAGTGGCGAAACTAACTTGGGAAGTGGCAATGCCGATTTTGTTCAAATTATTGCCAATGAAGATAATACTGTTGTAACATCATTGACTGATGGTGAATTTGTTCTGAATGCCGGAGATGAACGTTATTATCAATACAAAGCGGCAGAGCAGATTGTTGCCAACAAGCCGGTACTGGTGGTTCAATACGGACGTGGCACGTATAATGGTAATGGCTCATACGGAGATCCAATGATGATGGTAATACCTCCTCAGGACCAGTTTTTAAAAGGTTACATTGTTGGGGCTCCCCAAGGATTTGAATATCATTTTCTTAACATTGTAGCTTCTGAATACAATTATACAGGAATAACACTTGACGGAGTTACAATACCTGAATCAGAGTTCAGTGAAGTTGGTGAAAGTGGTTACTATGGTACCCGTATTCAAGTGTCAGAGGGAAATCATACATTAAAAAGCAGTATGCCTTTTGGGGTGTTCTCATATGGAATCAATCCTTACAACTCATATGGTTATGCAGGCGGTATGTCATTGGCTCCGGTTGCCAGTGTTGATCAGGTGGGTATTTCTCCCGCAGGACAAACTGTTGATGTAAAGGGAGATGGAAATGTTACTGCAACTGTTCTTGACTCAGATGGAGTCCCGATGGAAGGGATTCTGGTTAACTTTTATGTTTCCGGAATTGGAGAACTTCAGGGAGGCACTTATACGGATGCTTCAGGAAAAGCAGTATATACTTATACCAGGACCGATGGCGGCGTTGATCATATCTATGCAAAAGTTCTTAATATTTCCAGTTCTACGGTTACTGTAAATTGGTATGAAGCGCCTCGTGTGCCGGTTGCAGTTACCAATGATATTACAGCTGTGGATTCAATTGGAGCGACATTTAATGGAACTGTTACCGATGTCGGTCACCAGGATGCAACTCAGCATGGCTTCTGCTGGGGAGAGAACGAAGATCCGGATTTTGACAGTGAATTTTCAAGTTTAGGAGCTCCAGCTGAAGGCGTTAATTTTAGCCGGACCGTTACCGGCTTATCGGCTGTAACCCAATACTATGTAAGGGCTTATGCAATAAATGATCTGGATACAGTATTTGGCGAACAGAAAGTATTTGTAACAGCAATGATTGATCAAAAGGCATCAGCTGCTTCCAATATTAGCTGTAACAGTTTTACCGCAAACTGGGAAAAAAACAGCTCTGCGACCGGATATAAACTGGATATTTCTGAATTTGCCGATTTTCGCACTTATTTAGTAGGCTACGAAAATAAATTGATTTCTTCTAATGATATTGTTTCAGAGGATGTATCAGAACTTGCGAATGGGAAAACCTATTATTACCGTGTACAGGGAATTAATTCAGAATACGACTTGAACTCTGAATATTCAACAATTTTTTCGGTAACTATTGAAGATAAAACGCCGCCCGAAGTAATTTGCAAGGATACAGTTCTATTTCTTAATGAGTCGGGAACGACAGGTATTGATCCATCTTTTGTAGATAACGGCTCTTCTGATAATTGTTCGATTGCAACAATGACCCTGGATATAACAGAGTTCAATTGTTCCAACATTGGGGAAAACACGGTAACACTTACAGTAACAGATCCAAGTGGTAACGTTGCCAGCAACACAGCTATAGTTACTATTGTGGATAGTACTGAAATAACTATTGAAGGTCCTTCTGATATTACTGTTCAGAACGATCCGGGCCAATGTGGAGCCGTAGTAACATTTGAATCACCAATTGTTATTGACAATTGTACGGAGGCTACTTTTAAACTTACTGAAGGACTTGCCAGCGGTTCAGTTTTCCCCGTGGGAACCACCCAGGTTAAGTTTACAATCAGTTCCATGATTACAGATGCAATCCCTACAATTAATTTAGCATCTACTGCAACAGGAACACCAATGGATGTAGCATACAATCCTGAAAAAGATTTATACTACTCGGTAACAGGGGGATACCCTGGTGTCCCAATTGAGACATTCAACAATGAAGGAACACTCCTTTTGAAAACAAACAATTCTAATCATGACTGGAGAGGGCTTTGGTGGAATCCAAATACAAATAAACTGGAGGGTAATGCATACAATAGTGTAGGTATAAAAAACCAGCAACTCGATTCCGATGGATATGCAACAAGTGAGGGAAGCATCGTACTTCCGGGACTTCAGCCCGATTATCAGTCACAAGGAGCATACAACTATGAGGATGATCAGATTATATATTATTCCAATGGAAACATATACCGGGTTGACCGCACAACGAACACATACCTTTCTCAACTAACTATAACCGGCTTACCGGTTCCTGTTTCTTTTTTGAATCAATATAGAATTGGATACAGTGGAATAAACAAGGCTGAAATCATGGTTTATGATTATCAGAACAAACAAATTCACTTTTTAAACAAGGCCGATGGTAGCTATACTTCTTCATGCCAGTTGCCTGCTGAAGCTCCGGCTACTTCTTCTATGTGGAACGTAGGTTTTGCCAACAATCAAATCTTCATTAAAAATTCAAATACCTGGTATGGATACCGCTATTACACACAGAGTGTAGACACTTCTTATAGCTTTAGCGTTACTGTTCAGGACACAGAACAGCCGGTTGTAAACACTCAAAATGTAAGCATTTATTTGGATGAAGACGGTTTAGCAAACATCTCAGCATCTGATGTTGATAACAGTTCAACTGATAATTGTAGCATTGCTTCAATGAGTCTGGATATAACTGGTTTTGATTGCAACGATGTGGGAGCTAACCCGGTTACTTTAACTGTAACAGACGAAAACGGGAACTGGTCAACCGGTAGCTCCAATGTTACCGTCCTGGACACGATTAAGCCAACGGTTATCTGCAAAGACCTTACATTGAACGTAGGAGAAACAGGAATCGCCATCATCGATTCTTCGTTTCTGGATAATGGATCTTACGATGTTTGTGGAATTGCAGGCATGAGTTTAAGCAAGACTAAATTTATTGGCGAAGATACAGGGGCTAACCTTGTTGCATTAAGCGTAACAGATGTGAACGGAAATGTTGCATCGTGCATTTCAACAGTAACGGTGATGGATACAGTAGCCCCGGAAGTTTGGTGCCAGGACATCGGTATTGTTATGAATGAAGACGGAACAGCCCGGATTTATCCCGGTTTTGTTTTGGACAGTGTATTCGATGCAGGCGGTATTGCTTCTTACAACCTGGACAAATCTAAATTTGATTGCAGCAATGTAGGCACGAATGTGGTGGAGTTGATCGCGACCGATTTTGGCGGAAATATAGCCAGATGCAGTGCGAATGTGGAAGTCTATGACAATTTTGCCCCGGTAGTTTTATGCAACGACCTGGAGGTATACTTAAACGAAGACGGAATTGCCGAAGTTGGAGTTTCGATGCTGGAAGAAAGTTCCGACGAAGCATGCGGAATCGCAGAGAAAGAAATTTCACAAAGTATTTTTACTGATGCCGACCTTGGCGACAATACCGTGAACTTGTATGTTATCGATGTGAACGGAAACGTTGGGAGCTGCGAATCGAAAGTGACGGTTCACGACACGATTGCACCGGTAGTTGCGTGTAATCCAATCAGCATTTGGCTGTCGGCAGGGAAGTCGTATCAACTGACAGAGGAGGATGTGGCAGCTTTGGCAGCAGGTAGCTTCGATAATGCCACCGCCTTTGAAAACCTGATTATTGAAGTTGTTCCCGGTATTTTCGAATGCGAAAACATCGGCGATTCAGTGCCGGTAACAGTCAGTGTTACTGATAAAGCAGGTAATGAAAGCAGCTGCGAAACCAAAGTGTTTGTTTCTTACTCGGCCAACAAAAATCTGGAAGATATTCGCGTGGATTTACCCGCCGGAGTTTGTGAAACAACAGTAGACTATCCCGCAATTTTTACAGGCGAGTCATGTGCAACACTCACGCTGCTTGATGGCTTGGGGGCCGATGGTGTATTCCCAGTCGGAACAACGGTAGAAACCTGGGAAGTTGCATTGGAAGGTGTAAAAGATACCGTTTCATTCTCGGTGACGGTGAACAGCGCAAATGCGTTGCCGACCCTCGATCCTGTGGCCGATGTTACCGCATCTGAAGACGAGCACGCTGTGATCAGCCTGACCGGCATTTCAGACGGAGGTGATTGTATCGCGCAGGAACTAAGCATTAGTGCTGTCGTTGATAATACAGATCTTATCGAAAACACGACAGTGGTTTATACTTCAAACGAATCAAGCGCTGAGTTGGAGCTATCCCTGGCAACAAACCAAACCGGGGTAGCGCAGGTGGTTGTTCGCGTAACCGATGAGGAAGGAGCCTTTGTGACAGATACGTTTATGGTGTTTGTTCAAGCCGGTAACCATGCTCCGGTATTGATTAACCCGGTTGCTGACCAGGAAGTGGAAGAAGGCGCTGTATTGAACCTGGCGCTGAGTAAAGTGCCCGGCGAAGTTTTCACCGACCCGGACGGAGATGAACTGGTATGGTCGTTTACGGTAGAAAACGATACTGTTCCGGCCTGGATGGAAGTAACGGAAACTACCGGTGAATTTGTTTTTGATTTCACTCCGCAAACGGCCGATACGGGTTGTTACAACATCATTGTTGCAGTTGAGGACCCGAAAGGTGCCACCGCCACAGATACTTTTGAACTGTGTGTTTTGAGAACGATAACCGGAATCGGCGACATAGATGAAGGATTGTTTGCCATCACGATGTATCCGAATCCAACCACAGGCAAAGTATATGTCGGGAATGATTCGCAAAGCAATGAAAACATTGCAATCATTGTTTTCAGCGCATCGGGCAGCGAAGTTCTTCGCAAAGAGTTCCGTGCGAGCGATCGTATTCAATTTGACCTGTCTGACCAGGTTGCAGGCTTCTATCTTGTAAGCATTAAACAGGGAGAGCGGCAGGTTGTTAAAAAGTTGATACTCGACCGAAAATAACGGGTTAAGCCACTACGGAAAAGCCGTCTCAGTTCTGTCTGGGACGGCTTTTTTGTATGATAATACTTTGCGGTGCACGAACTCGCTGTTCAGGTTTATGGAGGAGTGGATGTTGTAAAATGGCTTTAGAGTTGCCAGCAAAATCCGGTCTTGAACAGGAGTAAAATCAAACGCTTCAGGAAGTGAAGGGAAATTAGAATTTCCCCGTTAGCGGAGGGGGCGTTTGGCCCCGGGCTGAAATATACCGGACCTTTAGGCCACTTCCAGTCATCAGCTCATTATACCTAAATTTTTTAGTGAACGTTAGAAAAGGCACAGAAGAAGTGCAAAAGAGGCAGAGCATTCACTATTCGTTTTTGCGTTTTGTTCCGCAAAGCCGAATGTTCTTTGCGTGAACTTTTGCTTTTGGAGTAAGCTTATTTCTGAAAAAAGTGATAGCCTCACGGGAATGAGACTATCACGGTGTCAGGGGTGAGGACGCCAAACGTAGATGTTGTAATTCGCTCATAAACAGGCTCGCCGCAGCCATGTAATTCGCCGGAAAATATTTTTGCTGGCTTCCTGCAGCGCTGCGGCAAGCAAAAAAAAGTTGTGGATTGCCCGCCGCAGCTTTGCAACACGTCAGAAATTTTTGTGGCTTCGTTCCTGCAGCTTTGCAACATGCCGGAAATTTTCGTGGCTCGCATGTCGCAGCGCTGCAACACGCAAAAAAATGTTGTAGCTTGCTTGTCGCAGTAGTGCAACATGCAAGAAATTTTAGTGATTCCCTTCCTGCAGCCGTGCGGCAAGCAATCCGGGAGCCGGGAAAGCTTGCTGCACGGTTGTTTCGGGCAAACATAGGTTGGTGCTCGTTTGGTGTAATAGACGTATATCCTGATGACTTCTTCTGTCTCATGCAAAAGGAAAGTAAAAACTCAAACGTTTACCGGTTTGCCCGAAATTTCTTACTGATTCATTTCAAGTATCAGAGCTTTAAGCTGTTCAATCTCCTGCTTTAAGCGATCGATTTCGGCTTGGTGTTGTTCCTTTATTGCTGTGATTTCGGCCTGTTGTTCCTGGATGGCTTTGGTTAATACCGGTACAATCCCGCTGTAATTAACCGATTTAAGTGCATCTTCGGTATTCGCAGTCCGTACCACTTCCGGTAAAATCTCTTCCACTTCCTGGGCAATAAATCCAATTTCGGTAGTTCCGTAGTCGGTACTGGTCAGCGACGGCTTTTTACGATAAGTTACCGGGCGCAGTGCCTTAACCAGTTCCATTGCTGCCGTAAAATCGGTGATATCGGTTTTCAGGCGTCTGTCTGAATTGGTTGTCAGGTTTCCGGCAATAGTCATTTCACCATTTTTTAGAAGTGTTAGGGCATCGCTTCGGGTCGTATTATTGCCATTTCCTATCACAAAAAGGCGGTCGGTTACTTTGAAATAAGCCTGTCCCGCACCAACAGTGGCATAAACCCCTAGAACGGTCTCACCATACGATTGAGCTGTATTATAATTGCCCCCGGCAAAACTACTTGGACCACTTGCCATATTTCCTTTGCCTCCGGCGATCATGGAATGACTGCCACTGGCGGTGTTTAACTCTCCTCCAGCAACCGTAGAATAACTGTTACTGGCTGTGTTTGTGTGTCCTCCTCCAATTGTTGATGAAGGTTTACTTGCTGTGTTTGAAATGCCTCCACTAACTGTAGCATACCAGTCGCTCGCCGTATTTCCATAACCACCACTAATCGTGGAATTATAAGCACTTGCATCATTGCGATAACCTCCTCCAACGGTTGCAGAAGAGTATGTTGCATTATTCCCGTAGCCTCCGCTGACGGTGCTGTACGTTGCAGTTGCTTTGTTGAAATAACCACCAGCGACGGCAGAATATTGTCCACTTGCTGTATTTCGGATTCCTCCGCCAATTGAAGAATAATCTGCACTGGCAACTTCAGTCTCAAAAGTTCTTTCCTGCTGCAAGTCGACAGCTTTTGCTCCACGATTGTTTCCTCCGTATCGGTTACCATTCGGTTGGGCTGCAATAATGGCACCTGTTCCTTTTGGTTGTAAAACGATATCAACATTGGCTTGAGTGCTCTTTGGGGTGAATATTACACCATATTTTGTATCGAAAGTGTATGCGCTTTCTGTCCAGTTGGTAAGCCCCCCCACGAGTGTCCAGCTTGTGCCTCCGGAGCCATTCGCAGCCAGAACTTTGCCTGCATCGCTTATTGTTTGGGCCGGTAATTCAATTTCGTTGGTAGCGCTGATATCACCGTCTTCGGAAGCCAGCTGAAAACCACTAACATCCGGAATAGCTGAACGTATCTGGGTAGCTGTGTCTTTAATGGCCTGTGTGTTGATGGCAATACCGCTGATATTCTGATCGCCGGTATTTACCCCCGACAAGTTTGTCAAATTACTGATATCCGTTGCGTCAATATTCGCGGCCTGACTGTTGCTGAAAACAGGATCGCTTTCGCTGCTTAGAAAACCACTAACATCCGGAATAGCTGAACGTATCTGGGCAGCAGTGTCTTTAATGGCCTGTGTGTTGATGGCAATGCCGCTGATATTCTGATCGCCGGTATTTACCCCCGACAAGTTTGCCAAATTACTGATATCCGTTGCGTCAATATTCGCGGCCTGACTGATGCTGAAAACAGGATCGGCTTCGCTGCTTAGAAAACCACTAACATCCGGAATAGCTGCGCGTGTTTGGGATGCAGTGTCTTTAATGGCCTGCAAATTAGTTAGAGATGTTAAGGTGTTTGTGCTGATTAACCCTCGCAGTAAAGTACTATCAGCCTTTGCTTTTGACTGGAGTGTATTGTCTGCTGAAATCCGGCTGACTGTTTCTGCATCGATGGCACCCTGGAAATAAGTACTATCGCTTTGGGTTTTTGCTGCCGATGTTGCATCGGCTGCGATTCTGGCAGCTTCTTCTGTATCTACATCAGCAATTCGGTTGTTAACTTCCTGATCGATTAGGTTCTTCAGTAGTGTACTGTCGGCTTTTGCTTTTGTTTGGAGGGCGTTATTGGCTGCAATCCGGCTGGCTGCTTCCGCATCGATGGCACCCTGGAAATAGGTACTATCGCTTTGGGTTTTTGTTGCCAATGTTGCATCGGCTGTAATTCTTGCCGCTTCTTCGGTATTTACATCCGCAATCCGGTCGGTAATTTCATGATCGATTAAGTTCTTCATTAGTGTGCTGTCAGCCTTTGCTTTTGCTTGGAGGGCATTATTGGCTGCAATCCGGTTGGCTGCTTCCGCATCAATTGCATTCTGAAAATAGGTACTGTCACCTTTTGATTTTCCTGCCAGTGCTGCATCGGCTGCGATCCTGGCAGTTTCTTCACTATCTACATCCGCAATTCGGTCTGCAATTTCCTGTTCGATTAAGTTTTTCAGCAAAGTACTATCAGCCTTTGCTTTTGACTGCAGTGTATTGTCTGCTGAAATCCGGCTGGCTGTTTCTGCATCGATGGCACCCTGGAAATAGGTACTATCGCTTTGGGTTTTTGCTGCAAGTGCTGCGTCGGCTGCGATTCTGGCAGCTTCTTCTGTATCTACATCCGCAATGCGGTTATTAACTTCCTGTTCAATTAAGGTTTTGAGGTAAGTACTATCAGCCTTTGCTTTTGACTGCAGTGTATTGTCTGCTGCGATCCGGCTGGCTGCTTCTGCATCGATGGCATCCTGAAAATAGGTACTGTCGCTTTGGGTTTTTGCTATCAGTGTTGCATCAGCTGCGACTCTGGCAGTTTCTTCGGTATCTATATCCGCAGTGCGATCGGCAATTTCCTGTTCGATTAAGTTTTTCAGCAAAGTACTATCAGCCTTTGTTTTTGTTTGGAGTGTATTGTCTGTAGAAATCCGGCTGGCTTTTTCTGCATCGATTGCATTCTGAAAATAAGTACTGTCGTTTTTAGCTTTTGCTGCCATTACTGCATCGGCTGCAATTCGTGCTGCTTCTTCGGTATCTATATCCGCAGTGCGATCGGCAATTTCTTGGTCGATTAAGTTCTTCAGTAGTGTACTATCGGCTTTTGTTTTTGATTGGAGGGCATTGTCCGCTGCAATTCGGCTGGCTGCTTCTGCATCAAATACATCCTGAAAATAGGTACTGTCGTTTTGGATTTTTGCAGCCATTACTGCATCAGCCGCGACTCTTGCTGCTTCTTCTGTATCTCCATCAGCTGTGCGGTCGGTAATTTCCTGATTGATTAGGTTCTTCAGTAGTGTACTGTCAGCTTTTGCTTTTGCTTGGAGTGTATTGTCTGTTGCAATCCGGCTGGCTGTTTCTGCATCGATGGCATCCTGAAAATAGGTACTGTCGCTTTGGGTTTTTGTCGCCAGTGCTGCATCGGCTGCGATTCGTGCCGCTTCTTCGGTATTTACATCTGCAATGCGATCGGTAATTTCCTTTTCTATCAGGTTTTTGAGTAAAGTACTATCGGCCTTTGTTTTTGTTTGGAGAGTATTGTCTGCAGAAATCCGGCTGGCAGCTTCTGCATCAATTGCATCCTGGAAATAGGTACTGTCGTTTTTGGTTTTTGTTGCCAGTGCTGCATCAGCTGCGACTCTTGCTGCTTCTTCTGTATCTACATCCGCAATTCGGTCTGCAATTTCCTGTTCGATTAAGTTTTTCAGCAAAGTACTATCGGCCTTTGCTTTAGTTTGGAGAGTATTGTCTGCAGAAATCCGGCTGGCTGCTTCTGCATCGATGGCACCCTGAAAATAGGTACTATCGCTTTTGGTTTTTGCTGCAAGTGCTGCGTCGGCTGCAATTCTTGCCGCTTCTTCGGTATCTACATCAGCAGTGCGATCGGTAATTTCCTGGTCGATAAAGTTCTTCAGTAAAGTGCTGTCAGCCTTTGCTTTTGTTTGGAGTGTATTGTCTGCTGAAATCCGGCTGGCTTTTTCCGCATCAATTGCATTCTGAAAATAGGTACTATCGCTTTGGGTTTTTGTCGCCAGTGCTGCGTCGGCTGTAATTCTTGCAGCCTCTTCGGTATCTACATCAGCTGTGCGGTCGGCAATCTCCTGATCGATTAAGTTCTTCAGTAAAGTACTGTCGGCCTTTGCTTTTGTTTGGAGTGTATTGTCTGCTGAAATCCGGCTGACTACTTCCGCATCAATTGCATTCTGAAAATAGGTACTGTCACCTTTTGATTTTCCCGCCAGTGCTGCATCGGCGGCGATTCTGGCAGTCTCTTCGGTATCTACATCAGCTGTGCGGTCGGCAATCTCCTGATCGATTAAGTTCTTCAGTAAAGTACTGTCGGCCTTTGCTTTTGTTTGGAGTGTATTGTCTGTTGCAATCCGGCTGGCTGCTTCTGCATCAATTGTATTCTGGAAATAGGTACTGTCGTTTTTGGTTTTTGCTGCAAGTGCTGCGTCGGCTGCAATTCGTGCAGCCTCTTCGGTATCTACATCAGCAGTGCGATCGGTAATTTCCTGGTCGATTAAGTTCTTCAATAGTGTACTATCGGCTTTTGTTTTTGATTGGAGGGCATTGTCCGCTGCAATTCGGCTGGCTGCTTCCGCATCAATTGCATTCTGAAAATAGGTACTGTCGCTTTGGGTTTTTGCTGTCAGTGCTGCATCAGCTGCAATTCTTGCAGCTTCTTCTGTATCTACATCTGCTGTACGGTCGGTAATCTCCTGATCGATTAAGTTCTTCAGTAAAGTACTGTCGGCCTTTGTTTTTGTTAGGAGTGCATTGTTTGCTGTAAGGCGGTTGGCAGCCTCAGCATCAATTGCATTCTGAAAATAGGTGCTATCGCTTTGGACTTTTGTTGCCAGTGCAGCGTCAGCTGCGATTCTGGCAGCTTCTTCGGTATTTACATCTGCTGTACGGTTGGCAATCTCCTGATCGATTAAGTTCTTCAGTAAAGTGCTATCGGACTTTGCTTTTGTTAGGAGTGCATTGTTTGCTGCAATCCGGCTGGCTGTTTCTGCATCGATGGCATCTTGAAAATAGGTACTGTCGCTTTGGGTTTTTACTGTCAGTGCTGCATCAGCTGCGACTCTTGCTGCTTCTTCTGTATTTACATCTGCAATCCGGTTGTTAACTTCCTGTTCGATTAAGGTTTTGAGGTAAGTACTATCGGCGGTCGCTTTTAGTCGGAGGACATTTATTAATGCAGTGTGCGCTTCAATGGCATTGGCCTGAGCCGAACTGATGGTCTTGGGTTTATTCTTTAAATCGTAATAGTAGCCGCTAAAGTCGTCGCTTGCATCGGTGTCAAGATTGGCCGGAACATCGGTGAGATGAATAAAACTGATGCCCGTCCAGAAAGGTTTTGCGCCGTCACTGCTTAGAAACTTCCCCGAGTTGCCGCTTTGTGCCGGCAGTTCGATTTCGTTGAAAGGATCGGCATCGGCATCATCGGCGCCTCCTTCCACAACACGCTGCGCCAAGTGGGCAAAAGGTACACTCAGTAAAGGACTGGTTCCTAAAAATTCGCCGTTCACCATCAGCGACAAATTATAGGGGCCATTCATCCAGCGAATGGTCTTAAAAGTCTCCGGGTCTTTTGAGCCAATCTCGAGGTTTATCAACCCGAACGTATTGGTTTGCACATTCCAGTCTTCGGTATAAACAGGGGTGCTGTTTTCGCCTTCCAGAACGGAGATGGTGATGGCTACGTCCTGGTTGGCAAGAATGCTGCCTGAGGCGTTGCGAATGACCGCCTGGTAATTAAATGCGCCAGGGGTTTGGGCAGCACCACTCAGGGTAAAAAGAAGTGCAATAATGAGGCTTGTTAAATTTTTCATGAGTATCTGATTGTTTTTATCTGGTGACAATTTTTAAGGCGTTGTGTAATTTTTCCGATGTTTCCGGGCTCGTCCTCTTATCAACTGAAAACCTGTAATTGACTTCTCTGCCTATCTCTTTATGATTTTAAAGGTTTTCAAAGTGGTAGCTCCCCGGTGTACTTTCAGAATATAAACCGCCGGACCCAGGTTTTGAAATGAGATTTTGGTGTTTAAGGCATCTAGTTTTCTGCGGATAATCAGGCTTCCAAAACTGTTGTAAAGTTCATACGATGTTTCGGCCGGCAACATTTCGCTCAGAACCAGGTTCAAGTTGTCACGAACAGGGTTGGGATAGGCTTCAATCTTAACAGCCAGTTTCTCCAATTCGTCGATGGCTGTTACCAGCAAATTTGTTTGATGAAATCCCTGCGTTATTTTCAAATCCGGTTTTTCAAGCGTGGTGATGATTGTTTCGCCCAAAGTGTAGGAAACCGTAATGTTTTTTCCCTGCAGATAAGCTCCGGAGGCGGCGGTTACAGATTGAATCTGGGCGGATGAATAAAGTGCAATAACGGAGATGCTAAAAGCGAGTAGCACGCGTTTTACTGCCGGTAGTTTGTTTCTCATTGATCTTGGTTTTGTAATCAGGAATATCCCCGTTAGGGCGGGGAACTTGTCGTCTCTCTAACGGGGTTAAAAGTAAAATCATGTTGAAATTGGTGCAATAAACAAGGTGTCTCAATAAGCACAATCTTGTCCCAATAAATGCAAAGAGATCGATTTCTGGGGGTTGGGGGCTTCAAAATGAATTGGAATTGTTCAATAGGGAAATAACCGCACAAAAAGCTGTTTGTATTAAAAAAACAGGAAATCGTGCTTTTTAGTTGATGGATAAACGGAGTCATTTTAATATTTTCGCGCTCTAAATAAACCTGACATCCATGAACCTGTCTGTGCTCATCCTTTTCATCGTCTTTATTATCTTTTTTGCCTTTGCTCTTATTCTATTTTATGTGGCTCAGTCGATGAATAAAAAAGGACTTTCCTATTTGTACATTGCATTTTTTCTAAAAGCGATCCATGTTCTTCCTCCGGTGTTGGCCAGCTTCGATCTGAACATAAACTACTCGGTTTACATTAACACGGCCATTAAGGTAAGTTTATTGCCACTTTATTACCTCTACCTGGTAAAGCTTGGGCAGCAAAACAAAAACATTCGTCTCAGCGAGTTGTGGCATTTTGCACCGATGGCAATTGAGTTAATTCTTGGCTTCGCCATTGCTCCGAATCATGCACATGAAGTAATTGACAGGATTAATTTCAACGACAACAGTTACATGAAATTAAGCATAGAGAACAACTTTTACTTTAACGTGCTTTCGATTAGCGGAAAGTCGTTTGCATTGGTACAATGTATCGTTTATTCGTACCTGATTTATTACAATTTATACCGGAAATATCGCTTTAAACTGAAGCAGCAAATCACCAACATCGGTTCGAATAACCTGCACTGGATAAAAGTTGCTGCTTTTTTGTTTATGGGCGAATGCCTGCTGGTTGGGCTCCATTTGTTTGGAATTTATGTAAATCAATACTTGTACGCCTTAACCTACATGTATTTGTTGTTTTTCGGGTTCTACTTCTTTATTCATTCCATATTGCAGCCCGATCTTTCGTTTATTGATGACGACACTGAAGCGAAAAATGCACCGGAGCGGGAGCCTATGAACGAGACGGACTGCCCGGACGGAAACAGTGAAGCATTGGAGAAGTTTATTCATCAGTTTGTACAGCAGAAACTTTACCTGCAACCTGAATTAACCCTGGCCGGTGTGGCCGAAGCTTTTAATATTCCCCGCTATAAAATTACGGAGTTGATTAAAATGTCGGAGTATACAAACTTTTATGATTTGGTAAATCAGCACCGTGTTGAACACAGTATTCGTTTGCTGGAGACGCTGCCAGCCAATCATTCGCTGGACTCAGTTGGCATAGCATCCGGATTTAAATCGCGGTCTTCGTTCTACCGGGTATTTAAAAACCAGGTGGGAAAAACACCCAGTTCTTATATTTCTGCTCCGGGCAGTTATTTGAAAAACTGAGAAATGAAGAGTATTTTCTTCAATACTTGCTCAATTAAATGACGATTGAAATCCTTGTCTGATGTTCACACTTAACAACAGCGGATATCATTTCTCTGAAGCCATCAGCTCCTTTAGTTTTGTGATCTGCTCCTGGTTGGCAAGCACAAAAAGCTGGTCGTTTCGCGACAGGATCATGTTGGGATCGGGATTGAAAACATAACGCGCCCCGCTGATCTTGATCCCGACAATATTGGCCCCTGTTTTTTCTCGTACTTTTAATTCGCCGATCGATTTCCCGACAAACTGTTGCGCTAGGTTGCGGCATGATATTTCCTCCAAAGCCACATCCCGGGTTTTTTGAAGCAGGATGTATTCGATAAATTCCACCACATCGGGCTGGTGAACCAATTTTGCCATGCGCTGTCCGCCAATACGCTCGGGCATAATAACGTTGGTGGCACCGGCACGTTTTAGTTTCATCTGACTTTCAATTTCCGAAGCACGGCTAATCACCGTTAATCCCGGATTCATGCTTCGGGCGGTAAGCACTACAAATACATTGTCGGCATCGTTGGGAGTGGTGGCAATCAGCGCCCGCGCGTTGTGAACACCCGCTTGTTCCAAAACATCCTCGTGCGTGGCATCGCCTTTTATGTAAAGTAACTCCGGATTTTCGCGTATGCGCGAAATCACATTGTCGCGCTTGTCGAGAATAACAAACTCAACTCCGTTTTCAGAAAGTTCCATGGCCGCCTGTTCGCCGTTTCTCCCGTAACCCACAATGATTACATGATCTTTCAGTTTTGCAATTTTTTTGTCCACCCTGTACGTTTTTATGTAATTAGCCAATTCTCCGTCAAAAATAAAGCGGGCAAGGTTGGAGCCCACGTAAGCCAAACTTCCCAAACTCAGAATAATAAGTATGATGGTAAACACCTTCCCCATCTCGGTTGGCTCGTGCCCCACGTATCTGAAGCCCACCGTGGAGATGGTAATAACGGTCATAAAGATACTGTCGAGCAGGCTCAGCCCTTCGATAAAATAGTAACCAATGGTGCCAAATGCCAGGATAGAGGCCAGCAGCCCGATCCCGATTTTGATGGTGCGGTTTGATAATACCTGGAACTTGTTGTATTGATGCGTTGTAGATCCCATTTAGAATGATTATTCGCGCTCTGAAACCAGCTTAACTCCTACCTGGCAATTTAAACATTTTTTTGCTTCGCAGTATTGGCTTTTTAACTGAAGTAAGGCTTGCGACTCAAAGGCTGATCGCGCGTTAATCCCAAGTTGGGCCCATTTGGCTACAATGGAATTGGCTTCGGCCGGTAATTGTTCCAGGAACTCCAGTGCCCGGTTTTTCAGGTGGTTTTTGTTTTGCTTTTCACCGTAAACAAACAGAAAGGGGATAACCACATTGATGATGAGAACCTGAATCGATGTTTCGCCTAATTCTTTTGCCTGCTTGCTTTTGGATGGTTTGTTGAAATTGTAATGTGTATCCCAGTATTCGGAAGCTCTTACCCTGAAAAGCGAGTACAGTTCCGAAAGACTTTCGAGTTCGATAATGTTTGAAAACAAGGCTTCTGACTGGAGAAAAAGCGCCGCCAGTTGCGAAATCCGTACCGGAGGAAAGTTGACCGGGCGCAAGCGAAGAAATTTCCAGAGATGGCTTTCGATAGCTCTTAACTTATATTTTTTGTACAGAAACGAGTATTCTTCCCGCAGTCTCAGGTAGTACTCATCGCCCAGCAATTGATGGTTCAATAATCCTGAATTGCCAAAAAGAAGGGCTTCCAGTTGGAACAGGTTGTTTTTATGTTTGGCAAGCAGCGAAGCTGGCAGCGACCGGGCCAGCAATTCAAAGGGAACCGCATTTACTTTGAATCCGAAAGAGCGGGCCAGCACCTGGTAAAAAGTTTCGTTCCAGTCGTTGTGGTTTTGTTCGAGCCGCGCAAGGATCGCCTCTGTTTTGCTTTCGAGGCGCCCTATCATCAGGCGGTTAAAACCCAGTTGAAGCAGGATCGGATCAATGCGGTGAAAACGGTTTTCGCAGGCAATCCATGTTTTGGCATCCAGCAGGTTTTTATAGTTATTTCGTAGGTAGTCAGGATACGTCAGAATCAGCGTTGGAATGGTTTCGCCATTGGTTCGTGCAATTTCAGTATCAAAAGTTTCCACAACGTGCAGCACCACATTGTCGTACGCTTTATCGTTTTGATGAAGGTGTTTGTTCCAGTCCGAAGCTTTTACGTGTATTTCAATATTTCCGGCCCAAACCGTATCACCGAGTTTTATGCGGGCATTGAAAAAATCAGGCCCCGAGTCGGTGTTCTTTCTGCCCGGGTGTATTATTTCGATGGGTTCTCCGGCGCTGGTTTTCAAATCACCGGAATCAAAAAGACGGTTTTCCCAAACGTACTGTAAAAATTCTTCAGGCATGCAGGACGGGGTATTCATTTCATTCTATTTTCTTTAAAAGTAAGGAAAATTGAATAAAGTAGCATTGCCTTTATTTTTGCTTTAACTATTGATAGGGTGCTAGATCAGTTGTCCGTAATATCTTCTTCGCGATATTCGTGTGTTCTTTGGCAGAACGTTTTTTACTGGATTTAGATTGAATGGATTGATGAGATTGAACCAATCTGCATCAATCTGTCATCAATCCTGTCAGGCTTGTCCAGGTTCGGGGATAAAGTGCCGAATTGTCGTTTGATTTTCTTTTTCGAAAGGATGGACCAGCTACTCCTGCATTTTCTGAAAAATATCCCAAAGCACAATTCCGGCACTCACCGAAATATTGAAGGAATGCTTGGTTCCGTATTGCGGAATTTCAATGCTGCCGTTGCAAAGGTTTACCACCGATTGTTTTACTCCCTTTACTTCGTTGCCAAAAACAAGCGCGATCTTTTCATTCTCACCGGGCCGGAAATCGGGCAGCATAATGCTGTTCTCCACCTGTTCGATGGCGTAAACTGTAAAGCCGTCTTCTTTTAAGTTTTTTACCACGTCTTCGGTATGTTCATGGTATTCCCACGCAACCGACCGTTCGGCGTCTAGCGCCGTTTTGCGGATTTCGTTGTTGGGTGGTGTGGCGGTGATTCCGCAGAGATAGATTTTACGAACCAGCAAAGCATCCGACGTACGAAATACAGAGCCAATATTGTGACAACTCCTGATGTTGTCGAGTACCACAACCATTGGCGATTTTTCTGATTCCTGATATTCTTCCACCGTCAGCCTGTTAAGCTCGCTGTTTCTTAGTTTTCGCATTATTTGTAAGCTGTGAGCCTCGAGCCATGAGCTTCGAGTATGTTTCTAAAAGATAAATTCTTTTTTATATTGTCAATATTTTTTGAGACTGTGACTGTCAACTGAGACTCTAAAGATCACCAATTCACTTCTGCTCTCCTGATCGGTTGTGTCATACAACGGGCGCCACCGCCACCCCTCGCCAGTTCTGAACCGGCAATGGTTACCACGCATTTTTTGTAATCATCGATCGAAATCTTTCCTTCTATTACATCGGTGGCGGCAAGTATTTCGTAGCCCTTGCTGTTAAGTTCGTCCAGTGTATGATTATTGCGCTGGTAGCCGATAATTTTTCCCGGTTCAAACGCAAAAAAGTTGGCTCCGCTGTGCCATTGTTCGCGTTCCTGCATCCAGGCATCCACATGGCCTCCGCAGGAGATGGGCTCCAGATCCATCCCCAGTTTCTGAAGCGCTGCCGGAATATTTGGGAACTCTTCTATCTTGTTCACCCTTCCGTTTTCGATTTCAAGATGAATGGTCCGGTAACGGCTCATGCCAAAAATAACCGGCGGGTAAACCATGCATTCATGTTTGTTCAGAAAAGTAAAAACCATATCGAGGTGGATAAAGGACTCGGGCGACGAAGGTAGCTCCTGTACAATGATGTGGTGTTTTTCTTTCTTTGTCCTTTTGATGCTTTCGATGATAAAATCGATCCCCTGGGTACTGGTTCTTATTCCTGTTCCGATCACAAAGATATCTTCGCGGGCAATCTGAACATCACCACCTTCGATGGTGGAGCGTGGATGTACCTGTATTTCAAAAGCAGGTTTTGACGGGTTCAAAACAGTCGTTTCAATCTCGGGATGGTGGTTAAAGATGGCATCCATAATCATCGACTCGCGTTCGCGAACCGGGTTGGCCATTTTTCCCACCAGCATGCTCTCGTTCATTCCCATGGCCGAGTCGCGTGTGAAAAACAGATTGTGCAGTGGCCGCAGCCAAAAACGTTCGTTGCTGAGGTAGTTGGTCAGGTTGTTCTTTTCCAGCGCAACACCTTCCACCAGCAGTTTGCTCAGTACATCGGCCGGAGTATTAAGCAGCGACCTGCTGAGCTCAATTTTTTCGAGCGTGCAAATGTCGTTTAGCAACTGGTGTTTCACCTCCTCTTTTTCAAGAATAACCGACAACAGGTCTTTTACCTCGAAAACACGGGTAACTTTTTGTAGCACCCCATTTAACTGCGCGTATTCCTTCGAGGCAATCGAAAGATTCAGAATGTCGCTGTACAAGGCCCGTTCGGCGTTTTCCGGTGTCATGTTTTCCACTTCCGACCCCGGCGTGTGCACAATTACGCCTTCCAGTTTACCGATCTCAGAATGAACGCTTGTCTTCATACTTCGTTTAGTTTTTTAGAGGATCAAATATATAAACTTTGCTTGGGCTGTAATGGATAAATTATTTATTCGTTCTACTTTTACACGGATAATTTTAAAAGGATTCGTTTGAGGAAATGGGTATCGATATTGGCAGGGCTTCTGATGGCGGGGCTTACATGGGCGCAACAACCTGATCGGAAGGAAGTGAATCTGGGCATGATTCAGAACGGCGATACCATTGTGTTTAAAAACATCAAAGAGGTGGTTGTTTTTCCGGAGCGCGAGTTTAAGAACAAACGCGATTACCGGCGCTATTCGAGGTATGTGCAAAAAGTGAAAAAGGTGTACCCTTTGGCTGTTGAAGCCCGCGAACTGCTTGTTGAATATCAACCGCGGTACGAAGCGCTGGAAGACCGGGGCGATCAACGAAAGCTGATGAAGAAGCTGGAGAAAGAACTGCTCGACAAACACAAAGACGAACTGAAAAAATGGTCGATCTCCGATGGTAGGATTCTGTTAAAACTGATCAACCGCGAAACCGAGCGAACGCCCTACAGCCTGATTCAGGATTTTAGGGGAGGTTTTAGCGCCGTGTTCTGGCAGGGCATTGCCAAGCTGTTTAAGAACGACCTGAAGGCAGGTTACGATCCCGATGACGAGGACAAAATGCTGGAAGAAATTGTGACCTTAATTGAGTTGGGGTATTTATAAAATGAACAAGGAAATCAGAACTTTTGTTGCTGTTAAAATCATTCCGGAGAAAGCATTGATGGATCAGTTTCGCCAATTCAAAAGTGTTTTTCAGGGCGATGGCATCAACTGGGTGCCGGAAGATATTTTTCATCTGACCCTTCGTTTTTTGGGGAACACGTCGCGTTTGCAGGCAGAACAATTATCCGAACGTTTTGCGGAAGTTGCCAGCGGTTTTACTTCTTTTGAGTTTGCAGTAAAAGGCGCCGGTTATTTTAAAAGCAAGGGCAGTCCGCGTGTGCTGTTTCTGAAAATCAATGATTCGGAACAGCTGTCGGCTTTGGCATCGGAAATTGAGACGTCGGTAGTTGCTGCCGGTTTTCAGGAAGAATTAAAAGCATTTCGTCCGCACCTTACGCTTGGGAGGGTCAAGCACCTGGGTAGCCGCAATCGTTTTTGTTCGATTGTTGATGATCTGCCGGAGGTTCTTTATCAGCAGGTGAAAGTTTCGGAGTTTATTTTTTATCAGAGTATCTTGAGGCCGGAAGGGCCCTTTTATCAACCAATAAAAACATTTCAGTTAAAATGATTGCACAAACACCACAACCACCGTATTACGCGGTGATCTTTACTTCGGTACGAACCGAAATCGGCGATGGTTACAGCGAGATGGCTGACAAAATGGTTGAACTGGCTAAACAACAACTCGGATTTCTGGGCGTAGAAAGTGCGCGGAACGAAATCGGAATTACGGTTTCTTACTGGGAGTCACTGGAAGCTATCCGAATGTGGAAAGCGAACGTGGACCATTTAGAAGCACAACGTTTAGGAAGAAAGAAGTGGTATAAAACTTATAAGACCCGAATTACAAAAGTGGAACGGGATTATGGGTTTGAAGGGCTGAAGGATTGAATGCGAGAATGCTTTAATGCATGAATAAACTGTTAGCTTCGAGCCACAAGCTTTTTCCGCAACAAGGAAACTGACTTGCGAGATATTGCTCAACTGTTGAATTGCAAAGGGCATGGAGCATGGGGAAAAAAGCACAACTTTGAACACTGAACACTGAACACTGAACACTAAACTCTGAACTCACTTTCCATTCCCCTTCACGCTGACCATAACCGTATAGATCAGTATCTTAAAGTCGATGTAAAGCGAGATGTTTTTCAGGTACATCATATCGTAGGGAAGCCGTTCGAGCATTTCGTCGACATTGGATGCATAGCCGTATTTTACCTGCCCCCACGAGGTGATTCCCGGCCGCAGTTTGTGCAGGTGGGTGTAATAAGGCGCCCGTTCAACTATTTGTTTGATGTAGAATTCACGCTCGGGGCGCGGCCCTACCAGCGACATTTCGCCAATCAAAACATTGTAAAACTGCGGAATTTCATCTAAGTGTGTTTTTCGCAGAAAACGGCCAATTTTGGTGATTCGTCCGTCGTCTTCCGAAGAAAGGGCAGGGGTGCCATTTTCGGCATCTTTCACCATACTGCGCAGTTTATGAATATGAAAGGGCTTTCCGAAGCGGCCAACCCGCTCCTGTTTGTAAAAAACCGGTCCGTGCGAAGTGCTTTTTATGATGATCGCGAGCACAATAAAAACCGGGAAAAACAAAATCATGGCAATCAGCGAAAAAAGAACATCGAGCATTCGTTTGGTGTTTTCCTGCCAGGCAGGCATTAATCCGTTGCTGATTTTTATAAGTGGGCTGCTGTAAATCGTATTTACTTTAACGGTTCCCGAGAGGAAGTCGTACAGGTCGGGAATCCCCCAGATCGTTACTTGCCGGTTTTCAATTACCGTGAGAATTTCGCTGGCCTTGGTTTCTTCGTGGGGCTCAAAAGCCAGGATCACTTCTTCGATATTGTTTTGCTGAAGAATGTTTAAAATATCGTCGATCTCTCCCAGGTTGGGCAGATGATCTTTTAGTGCGTCTTCCTTGTTGTCTTTCAGCGAAATGTATCCCACAAATTTATTTCCGGCCGGACGCAGCTGACTGTTCATGTCCTGAAAAAGTTTCAGGGCCTTTTTATTGCTACCGACGATCAGGGTATTGAACCCGATTTTACGCCGGTGAATTTTATGGATGGTTCCGGTGGTCAATACCAGCCTGAAAAAATAGGTCAAAGAAAAATGCAGTCCAAACAAAACCAGCAGCGACTGGTAGTAGTTTTTGTACGATTCAATCCAGTCGTCGAGCATAAAGGCAAAGAAAAGTGCGATAACGCCCACTACCGACGTGGCAAAAGTCTGCCCCAGTTCGAGTAGTCGGGAGCGTCGGAAAATATTCCGGTAAAAACCGGTGATGTAATAAAACAAAATCCAAAACGAAGGGATGATGATGAGTGCCAGGAAAAACTGGGGAGTGAGCTCAAAGGGCACATCCCAGCCTCCAAAAAACTGGGGCTCAATAATTTCTTTCCGATAGATAAAAAACAAACCCCAGGAAAGGGCTGCTGCCAGAAAATCAAAAGTAAGGTATTTGACGACCTGCCGCTTTTTGTTCATTCGCTCCGATTAAGTCTGGTTCCGTTTATTTGCAATTCAGCAGTAAAACGGACGACCTGGATTTTTATTGCCGCAAAAGTAGGCTTTTACATTCACTAAAGGGAAGAAAACTGCATCAATTTGCGGTTGATCTTTTGTACCACATGCATGGCAATCAGGTAATCTTCCAGACAGCTGTTCTTCTTCACCTTTTTTTCGATGGTTTGTACAAAATGATCGAACTCGTTTGTGCCGGAATACCGGTCGAGGTTCACCGCCTTGTTGTTGCACAAAAATGTTCCTTGGGTAAAGTTGAAAGCCACAAACTGGTTATCAGCATAAATTCTGATTTTGAAATCGTTGAGTGATTCCAGTTTGCCGTAATTGAGGCTGATAACCGAGGCGTCGTTGAATTCGAGGCGCACGTTGGAAAAACGGGAACTGTTAAAACCCGGAAAAGCAACCGCACCGATTTTCTTCGGGCTGATGCCTGTAATGCCGAGTAACATCAGCAGCATGGTATACAACGATTCGCTGGCGGTTCCGCCGGGTTCGAAGTTCGAATATTCGATGAAGGCAGGCGTGTGCACGCTTTCGTTCATCCACTGAATAGCTGGTGTGAAATAGTACGGATTGGTGATTTGTACCACCGATCCCGATTCGTTGGCGAGCTTGTTCAGTTCGGTACATTCGTCGATGGTAAGAGCCGGATGTTCGGTACAGAAAATATGCTTCGATTTTTTGATCATTTCCTGCATGAGCCTGAAGGCGTTCGGAGTGGAATTATCCATCAAAATAACATCCGCGCGTTCAACCAGTTCCACCCGGTTAAATTCGGGCACCGAGTAATGAAAACTGTTTAGCTGGGTATGGCTCCCCACCGAGGCTTTCCCTATGATGTTTACAGAAGAATTTTCCTTTAATTTTAATGCATGAGGTTCCAGAATCGCTGTCTTCCCAATTAGCCCGACATTCATCATTTTTCCAGATATTTATACGGTTTCAACAAAGGTAAACGTCAGTTCCATATAATTTTGATATGTCAGGGCTAATTTATTAACGTTAAATGTTAATATTGAACAAGGGTGCGCCTCGTTTAAAAGGGGCAATTCGTTTAATTTTGTGATTTAATGTCAGGAATGGATCAAAATGATACTCCTCGTCACCAAGGCCTCCGTAAAAAGCTGGTTGACGGATTGAAAATAAAAGGAATACGAAACGAGAATGTTTTGACGGCCATCGGAGAGGTGCCGCGCCACCTGTTTATGGACAGCGGGTTTGTGAACTTTGCTTACAAGGATCAGGCTTTTCCGATCGGTGCCGGGCAAACCATTTCACAGCCCTACACCGTGGCTTTTCAAACGCAGCTTCTGGAGGTTGAGAAAAACCAGAAGGTTTTGGAGGTAGGTACAGGTTCGGGCTACCAGGCAGCGGTTTTGTGTGCCATGGGTGCCAAGGTTTTTACCATCGAACGGCAGAAGGAGTTGTACAACAAGGTTCATAAGTTTCTGCCGGCCATCGGTTATTCGCCGGCCTGTTTTTTTGGAGATGGCTACAAAGGCTTGCCTACTTTGGCTCCTTTCGACCGGATCATTGTTACTGCCGGTGCACCCACTGTTCCGCTTAGTCTAAAATATCAGCTAAAAGTGGGCGGGAAGATGGTGATCCCGGTGGGTGACAACAATAAACAGGAAATGTACGTTGTTAACCGTGTAGACGAAAACGACTACAGGATTGAAAAACATGGCCGCTTTTTGTTTGTGCCCATGTTGAAAGGAATCGTTAATTTCTGATATGATAACAATACAAAAATTTGTAGTGAATCCTTTGGGTGAGAATTCCTACATTCTGTCGGACGAAACAGGCGAATGTGTGTTTGTTGATCCCGGGTTTTATTACACCGAAGAGAAGGAAGAAGTAAAGGAATACATTGCCGTAAATCAGCTGAAACCGGTAATGATTGCCAATACGCATTGTCATTTCGATCATATTCTGGGAGTGGAATTTGTACGCGAACAATACGGAATTCCGTTTTATGCCCACGCCGAAGATGCTTTTCTGGTGGAACGGTCGGTTAGCCAGGCGCAGATGTTTGGTTTCGACATGAAGGAGGTAAAGCCAATGGACGGCTGGTTGCACGAAGGAGAAACACTCAAATTCGGAAACACTGAAATGAAAATCCTTCATGTTCCGGGGCACTCGCCGGGACACGTGGTGTTTTATTCCGAAGAAGAGAATATTCTGGTAGTTGGCGACGTGCTTTTTTATGGAAGCATTGGCCGGACAGATCTTCCGGGAGGAAATTACGATACATTGATTTCGGGTATCAAAACAAAATTGTTAACGCTTCCCGAAGATGTTAAAGTGTATTCGGGGCACGGACCGGAAACATCGGTTGGCGTTGAGAAATGGTCGAATCCGTTTTTAACGTAGACAAAAAGTTCATTGAAAGGAGTTGTTGGTTTAAAATCATTTTTTGAATGGACGGCTCTGACTAATTTTGCAAAAAATTCAATCAAATAAATTAATTCATTCACAAATGTCTCAGGATAGATTCGTAACCCGCCACATTGGACCGCGGAACCACGAAATAGCAGAAATGCTGGAAGCAATAGGCGTATCCTCTATGGAGGAATTGTTGGAACAAACCGTACCTTCCAATATCAGGTTAAAGCAACCCCTTAAATTGAACGAGGGTTTGTCGGAGCGGAAATATTTCAGAAGGATTCTGGAACTGGCATCCAAAAACAAGGTGTTCAATACGTACATCGGCATGGGCTATTACGATACCATTACTCCGGCAGTAATTTTACGTAATGTGTTGGAAAGCCCGGCGTGGTACACTTCTTACACTCCCTACCAGGCGGAAATTTCACAGGGACGATTGGAGGCTTTGCTCAATTTTCAAACCATGGTAAGCAGCCTTACCGGAATGAAAATTGCCAATGCTTCGCTGCTCGATGAGTCGACTGCCGCTGCCGAGGCCATGGTTATGATGGCCAATCTTCGTTCGCGCCAAATGGTGAAAGCGAATGTAAATACGGTTTTGGTGGATGAAAAAATGTGGCCGCAAACCCACGATGTACTCAGAACAAGAGCACTTCCGCTGGGATTTGAACTGAAAATTCAGCCCAAAGACAGTTTTGAATTTGATGAGACTGTTTTTGGTGTTATCGTTCAGTATCCGGATTCTAACGGTGAAATCACCGATTATGCTGAATTGGTTGAGAAAGCACACGAAAAAGAAATAAAAGTGGCGGTGGCAGCCGATTTGCTTTCACTGGCAATTTTAACACCTCCCGGAGAGTGGGGCGCTGACATCGTGTTTGGAAGCACGCAGCGTTTTGGCGTTCCGATGGGATATGGTGGTCCGCATGCAGCCTTTTTTGCCGCGCGCGAAGAATACAAAAGACACTTGCCCGGCCGCATCATCGGTATTACAAAAGATATCCACGGGAAACGCGCGTTGCGTATGGCGCTTCAAACCCGTGAACAACATATTAAACGCGAAAAAGCAACATCAAACATTTGTACTGCCCAGGCGCTTTTGGCCATTATGGCAGGTTTCTTTGGCGTTTATCACGGTCCGGAAGGAGTTGTGGCGATCGCTCAGCGCATTCACAATATTGCTGCTTTCCTGGCAGTGGAAATTGAAAAGCTGGGATACAAACAGCTCAATACAAACTTCTTTGATACCATCCGGATTGAACTTCCGAAGCATGTAAAACGTGAAGACATTGAGTGGTTGTCGCTGGATCTGGAAATGAACTTCCGCTATTTCGAAAACGGAAATGTGGGAATCAGTATCGACGAAACAACCAACCCGCAGGACATTGCGTGGATTATTGAGGTGTTTGCCAAAGCGGCGAATAAGAAATTCCAGGTGGCAATGGAATATCCCAAGGGATTTGCAGTAGATGCAAAATTTGCCCGTACCAGCGAATTTATGACCGAAGAGGTTTTCAATAAATACCGTTCGGAGACTGAAATGCTCCGCTATATTAACCGATTGGCACACAAAGACATTTCTCTGACTCAGTCGATGATTTCGCTGGGGTCGTGTACCATGAAACTGAACGCTGCCACAGAAATGCTGCCATTGAGTTGGATCGAATTTAACGGTCTTCATCCTTTTATTCCTAAAAATCAGGCACGTGGTTACCAGGAAATGATGGAAGAGCTTCGTCGCGATTTAGCTGAAATTACCGGTATGGCCGATGTGAGCCTGATGCCCAATTCGGGTGCTGCAGGCGAATATGCCGGGTTAATGGTGATTCAGGAATACCACAAAAGTCGTGGAGATGATCAGCGCGATGTGGTACTCATTCCGGCATCGGCTCACGGAACCAACCCTGCCAGTGCTGTAATGGCCGGAATGAAAGTGGTGGTAGTTGCCTGCGATGAGCGCGGTAATGTGGATATGGCCGATTTGCGTGCCAAAGCAGAGCTGCACCGCGACAGGTTGTCTTCTTTCATGGTAACTTATCCTTCTACTCACGGTGTGTTCGAAGCTTCCATTATCGAAATGTGTGAGGTGATTCACGATAATGGCGGTCAGGTTTACATGGACGGTGCGAATATGAACGCGCAGGTGGGTTTGACCAATCCGAGAATGATTGGCGCAGACGTTTGTCACCTGAACCTGCACAAAACATTTGCGATTCCGCACGGTGGTGGCGGTCCGGGTGTTGGCCCGATTGGTGTTGCCAGTCACCTGGTTGACTTTCTGCCTTCGCATCCGGTTATCAATAACGGACATATTGGTATTACGGCTGTTTCGGCTGCTCCGTGGGGAAGTGCTTCGGTGCTGCCAATTACTTACGGTTACATCAAGATGATGGGCGCAGAAGGATTAACCGAAGCTACGAAAGTTGCTATTCTGAATGCCAATTACATTGCGGGTGCCTTGAAAGATAATTACGGTGTACTTTATACTGGCGAAAACGGCCGTGTAGCGCATGAGTTGATTCTGGAATGCCGTCACCTGAAAGCTTCATCCGGAATTACCGAAGAAGACATTGCCAAACGTTTGATGGATTATGGTTTCCATGCACCAACACTTTCGTTCCCGGTTCACGGAACACTGATGATTGAGCCAACCGAGAGTGAGTCGAAAGCTGAGCTGGATCGTTTTATCAGCGCTTTAAACTCGATTTACGAAGAGGTAAAAGAAGTGGAAAGCGGAAGTGTGGACAAAGATGACAACGTGCTGAAAAATGCGCCACATACGGCTGAAAGTATTTGTGCCAACGAGTGGACACATGCTTATGCGCGCGAAAAGGCTGCTTACCCATTGGATTGGGTACGCGAAAACAAATACTGGGTTCCGGTAGGCCGGGTAGACAATGCCTGGGGCGACAGAAACCTGATTTGTATCTGCGGTTCGCCTGAAGAGTACGAAGCATTCAAATAAAAAGCAGAGCCATCCGTATTTTCGGATGGCTTTTTTATTTTTGTGCCATGATATCGTTTCCGAATGCCAAAATAAACATAGGACTGAACGTTGTTTCCAAACGTGAGGATGGTTACCATAACCTGGAAACGGTATTTTACCCGGTAAAGCTGGCCGATGCTTTGGAGCTGGTTGAATCAGCAGAACCGGAATTTTCTGCGTCAGGAATACAAATTGACGGCGCACCTGAGAGTAATCTTGTTTTCAAAGCTTACCACCTTTTACAGCAAAAGTTTGATTTACCTCCTGTTCATCTTCACTTGCATAAAGTTATACCTTTTGGTGCGGGCCTGGGAGGCGGTTCTGCCGATGCTGCCTTTACCTTGAAAATGCTGAATGAATACTTTTCGTTGGAATTGAAAGACGATCAATTGGAAAAATATGCGGCGACACTGGGGGCCGATTGCCCGTTTTTTATTCGAAACAAACCTACGTTTGCGCATGGTATCGGAGATCAATTCGAGGCGGTCGAACTGGATCTTTCAGCATATGAAATAATTCTTTTAAAACCTGAATTCTCGGTTGGCACTGCCGATGCTTTCCGGAATATCATTCCTCAAAAATCAGATTTTGATCTTCGAAAACTAGCCGACTTGCCCATCGAAGAATGGAAAGATAGGGTGAAAAATGATTTCGAGAAATCTGTTTTTCCGCAGTTTCCCCAAATCGAAGCCCTCAAAAATCTGTTGTACGAAAACGGTGCCGTGTATGCTTCCATGTCGGGAAGTGGTTCGGCCGTTTACGGCATTTTTCGCCATTCACCGGTAGATTTGGCTAAATTCATCCCTTCAGGTATTTTTATTTACCGATAGTTTTGGCTTTTCGCCGACCTTAGGATTTCATTAACATTTTTTTTATTCTTTTTAACAAAGGAGGGTGTAACCTTTGTATCCGTAAACAGTCTATTAAACTGAAGACAGAAACAGAAAAAAGACCTTGAAGAAGGCAAACAGAAAACAACAGAAAGAAAACAATTAACAAGAAGAAAGATGAAAACTAGAATGAATCACTTAGCTGCAATAGCCATTTTCGCGATTATAATTTTTGCCGGAAATGTTAATGCACACGAAAACAAAGCAAAAGCCTCGAGCCATGAAGCATTGACTGAAACTTCGCTGCAGATTGAAAACTGGATGACTGACGAGCACGTTTGGAACGTACAGGCAGCGCCCGGTACTGCTCGCGAAGCTGAAGCAGAATTGAAAGTGGAAAGCTGGATGACGGATCAGAAAGCATGGGAGCTTGCCTACCTGGCAGCCACCGAAACCGAAGTTCAGTTAACGCTGGAAGACTGGATGATGAACAATACATATTGGAAGATATAAGTTAAAGAACGCGATTAGTTTTATTTGAATTTTAGGGGTTGTCAGTAATTGACAGCCCTTTTTTGTTGTTGCATTTTTGTAATTACGCATCTTTAAAAATATATATTTGCTTACTAAATCAAATCCGAACTGTGTCAAGGCTAAAACTCAATATCTTGTTTCTTGCTTTATTTTTTTCTGCGTTTTCTTTGGCCGGACAGGATGTGTCTTTTTCCCAGTTTTACGCCAATCCGTTGTATCTGAATCCCGCTTTTGCGGGAACAATGGGAGTGCCCAGAATTGCAGTACAATATCGTAATCAGTGGCATGCATTTGATAATGCTTTTACAAGTTATACTGCTTGTGCGGATGTTCCTGTACCTAAGCTGAGAGGAGGTCTTGGGGTGTATTTTATGAATGATCTGCAGGCTGACGGTGCTCTGAATACTTATCAGGTAAATACAGCTTATTCCGTTTTTGTCCCTCTTAGCGAGGGCTTTGTGATGAATGTTGGCATTCAGGCTGGATTTAACCAGAATTCTTTACGTGTGAGCAAATTGGTATTTGCTGACAACGTTGATATTGTTGGTGGGAATCATGGAGTATCAGGAGAATTGGCATACTTAACTGATCCAAACTATTCGTTTTGGGATTTTGGAACGGGAGCCTTGGTTTACAGTGAACGCTATTTTGGTGGGATTTCAATAAACCATTTGTCAGAGCCCTATCATAGCTATTCTTCCGCTGAACTGTCAGGTTCTAAACTGGCCCGAAAGTATACAGCGCATTTTGGTGCAAGACTCCCCGTGTATTTACATGGGCATCTTCGGAAAAAGTTTGATATCTCTCCACAGGTGATCGTACAGAAACAGGGCGATTTTCAGCAATTTAATTATGGTTTATTTGCAACGAAAAGAGGGATTGCCGTTGGAACCTGGTTCAGACAGAATTTCGGACTGCGATACGATGCGCTTATTTTTCTTGTTGGGTTTGTACGGAGCAAATGGCAGTTTACTTACAGCTACGATTTCACTGTATCGGGACTAGCCGGTAACACCGGAGGAACGAGTGAAGTGTCACTTGTATTTCTTCTGCATGAGAACAAAAGAAAAAGCCGGCTTCCGTTTTATGAGCAGTACTACGACGAGTTCGGAGAGATGTGATACTTAGCGTATCAGCAATACCTGACCTTTTTGTTCATGATCAAATCCCTGAATATCTTTGTATTGAGATATCCAAATATAATTTCCCATTGGAGCTTCTCCGCCCTTTTTGCTACTTCCATCCCAAGGAGTATTCGGAGAATGGGACTCAAAAACAAGTTGTCCCCAGCGATCAAATATCTTTAAATCGAAGCTATTTTCATCTGCCCCAAGTCCAACCGGCATAAATGTTCGGTTTTCAGAAATCTCACTGTCGGGTCGGAATGCATTCGGTGTAAATACCGAAAAAGGTAAAATTTTGATCGTAAAATCTGTTGTGTCTTTGCATCCAAATCCTGATTCAGCAATAAGCAGCGAAGTATATTCTCCCAGATTTGTATAAGTATGTATCGGATTTTTCTCAACAGATGATGTTTCGTCGCCAAAATCCCAACTATAAAAATCTGCACTTTCTGAGTAATTTGAATAAGTAATAGTTGAATGCTCGAGTAAGGCTACCGGATAGTCTACTTCAAAGGTTGCAACAGGTTTGGGATGAATCCATATCCAGTCTTCTTTTATCAGGGTATCATTGCATCCGGTTTCCAGGGATGATGCTATTAACGAAACATCAAACCGGCCTGAGTCAGGGAAATAGTACAACAGAAAATTCCCTGTAGGATACGGCAAGGTGTCGGTCAGCCATGTATAATCAATTGCGTTGTCTTTTGATGTGGCTCTTATTTCAGATGAATAAGGTTGACACCCTTCTTCATCTGGAGTTGAAATATCAAATTGTGGTTTTCTTTTTAGGGTTATCTCGGTAGGCTGGCTAATACAACCAAATTCATTTACGCTTAAAATTGCTTTACCAAAAGCTTCGTCCAGAATCATGGTAACGGTATCATTTCCCGGGCCTGACTGATGGGCGCCTTCAAAACTCCAGAAACAAAGGGAAGAGTCAATGCTGTTTGTATAAATAATTTGGACAGAATCGGGATGACAGATGGTCGCGTCAGCAATTATTTCAGCAGTTGGAGTAGGAAAAACCTTAATCATACTATCGATCTGGAAGCCGATTTGGCACCCTGACAAAACATTGGTGATTAACAGGCTAACATCATAAAATCCCGGATTTTTATACAGATGTTTGACTGCCTGATTATTGCTTGTCGGAGATCCGTCGCCAAAATCCCACTCAAAAGTAAGCGCATCTTCCACTTTTAGTTCTCCTTTAAAAGAAACGGTTAAAGAATCACAACCGCGGGATTTGGGTGTTTCCAATGCAAAATCGGGATTTGCCCCGAGCAAAGAAGAGGTGGTGTCGCTCCAGCAACCGTTTTCCTCCACAAAAAGAGTGAGGTGGGGATTTGTGTTGTAGGCTCCAACCGAAACGATAAAATGATTCCAATCAAGCGAATCGATGAGTTTGGCACCACCATAATCCCAATTGTACATTGCATTTTCGGATGCATTCCCGGTGTATTTTACTTCTCTTGAATATCCTTTGCATTTATCATTCGGATCGTCAACAAATTGAAACTCCGAAGTTGGAGTAGGATAAAAGCCGATTTCGAAAGTGTCGTTTACAATGCAGCCGTCAACGGTCTTTAACTCGTAATAGATTTTGTATTGTCCCCACTCTGGTGCTTCAATACTTGCTTGGCTATGGGTTGTATTGGTAATTTTTATTCCCGGATCATTTGAATCCCAGGTAAAACTGTTGTTGTAGTTCCACACGTAATCGGGCGTTCCCGAAATATCAACAGTTAAATCACATTCTTTTGTGTTGCACAATAGATGCTCTCCTTTTACTTCAATATCAGGCACTGGGAAAACGACCAGCTTAAAAGCATCTTTATCTGTACACTTGAATTTGTCCCATACAGTCAGTTGATATTCCCCGGTTTTATCAGCAATAATGGTTTGGATAGTGGATAAAGTATCGTTGTTCTCATTTTTCCAGAGGTATTTCTCAAATTCAGTCGTTGCATCCAGTTCTATGGAATAAGGTGCGCATCCTTCTGCAGAATCTATTTTCAGGTCAACATCGGGAGCACTGACATAAATGAAAATGGAATCCTCCAGTTCACACCCATCGACCGTTGTTGTTTTTACCTGGTACCTCCCTCCCATGGTTACTTCCAGACGTTGCGTTTGCTCTCCGGTATTCCAGGTGTAAGTGTCAAAATAAGGACCGGCATCAAGAATTTTTGAATCACCGCGGCAGAGAAGAAGCGTATCACCACTGAAATCGATACTTTTTCCTAAATCGAGTACCAGATCGAGATTAAAACCTACACCGTAACCATACGATTCAACACCGCCATAACCATATACATAGGCAAGAAATCCTCGGTCTTTATTTGTGTTGACAATCTGGTGGGTACCATGAGATATTTCCTTTTGGGCAAACGAATATTCACCGTCGGGAAAAGGTTGAAACTCTCCTGCAATGGAATTTCCGTCAAACCGAATGTTATGTACCTCTTCAGTAAGCGTAACAATGTTTACATAATACCTTGCGATCTGATCCGAATTATAAGCAACAAAAGTGACATCGTTTTTTGTTTGTGTGGTCGAGCTTAAAATAATCATGAAGGGGTCACCATTGCCATTGGTGTAATTTTGGTCAACGTCCCGCGATTGACTGAACTGTGCAACCATTATGGGTTGGTCTCCATAAATCTTTTTGGGTTCGTTGTGATAGAACACAAGTTCTTTAAATTCTCCTTTATTCAGAGAGAATGGTGCAAGTCCTGTAATATAAACCGTTGTATTGTCGTAAGCCGCCATAATCCGGTAACGATCCTGTTCTCTCGATTTTAACGGAATCGCATAATATTCCCTGCCCCAAGTGTGTATGGGCGGGATTTGTTCATATAGATGGTCCCAACAACACTTCCCTGTCGGAATGCGGGTAGCTAAAGACCCGGAATAAAAAGCCACTGGTTTGCTGGCTTTTATGTAGCTCCCGGTCAAGTCTCCCTGTCCCTGGTTTCCTGTATTTACTTCATTCTCTGATTGAACCTGGAATACCTGGCCCTTATTCAATGTTACGGTGAAGGTAGAATCTTTGGGCCTGAGTTTATCCGTAATTTTTGACGGAGTTATGGTTAGGTAGGTTGAATCTTCCGCTGCAACAATCAGAAATTCGCTGTTGCGGCCATTGCCTTTGGTGGGATTGTTCAAGTCGATATCGGGTTCGTAACACATGGCATAATATTCTTTTCCCAATGATTCAACGGGGTAAATAACCGCAACATCGGCAGAATTCTGGTCCCAGTTAAGGGCGTAAACATTTACCGGTTTTTCAGAAACCAGGTGAATCCCTTTTCGTTGAATTTCTTCGGAGCCGGTTGCTTCAACAGTCTCCCACGGAAGTTGTATTTGTCTCGAACTATTGGCATTTACGGTTAGTGATGTTGAATATACATTTGAGCCATTAGCATCCTCTCCAACGGTGATGGTAATGTTTGTTTTTTCGCGGGCAGTTACAGTAACTTCCAGGTAATGACCAGTATGGTAATTCCGGCTTTCCATAAAACCAAACCAGAATTCTTTCCCTTCGGTCGATCTGCGACATGGGTTGCCCGTTTCCTGTGCTGAAAGCACCAGACCCAAGGAGCCGAAAAAAATGATAAGTTGAAGTAATCTAAAGTTCATAAGTCGGATCGAAGCTAAATATTATTTACAAAAAAACCGCAAAAGGAGACCTTCTGCGGTTTTTTTTATGCTTTAACTTCGTTTACGCCGGTTTGATTTCAAGCATCAAATGGCGTTTCGGAATAATTTCGTCTTTCTTTATGTGGATTTTTACAATCACTCCATCAAAAGGCATGCGCACCTGGTTCTCCATTTTCATGGCTTCCAGTAACAGAAGGGTTTCGCCTTCTTTTACCTTTTGGTTTGTTTTTACAAAAATGTCCACAATGGTTCCCGGAATGAACGAGTAAATAAGATTCTCGTTGGGCGTTTCATAATTTTCCCTGTTCTCAAATTTTTTAGTATAGGTAGTCTTGTAAACCGCCCCCTGTATGATCAGGTTTTTAAGCTCTTTTTGATCTTCCATTTGGTAGAATTTTACGATTAAAACGGTGGAATTCCATGTTTTTTGCTAGGCATGGAAGCCGTTTTGTTTTCAGAAACCTGCAATGCATGTAAGACGCGCGAACGGGTTTCTCCCGGTTCAATAACTTCGTCAATATAACCCTGCGCAGCTGCTACATACGGGTTGGCGAATTTTTCTTTGTATTCCTGGATTTTTAGCTGACGCATTTGCTCCGGGTTTTCCGCTTCCGAGATTTCTTTCCGGAATACAATGTTGGCTGCTCCTTCCGGTCCCATTACTGCAATTTCGGCAGTTGGCCATGCAAACACAAAGTCAGCACGCAGGTGACGCGAGTTCATGGCAATGTAACCACCTCCGTATGCCTTGCGAACAATAACGGTGATTTTCGGAACGGTAGCTTCACTGTATGCATAAAGAATTTTTGCTCCGTGACGGATTACCCCGGCATGCTCCTGGTCAACACCCGGCAGGTAGCCCGGCAGGTCTTCCATGGTCACAATCGGAATGTTGAAAGCATCGCAGTAGCGGATGAAACGGGCTGCTTTATCCGAGCTGTCGCAGTCGAGAACCCCGGCAAGTACCATGGGCTGGTTGGCCACAAAACCCACGGTTTCTCCATCCATTCTACCAAACCCAATGATAATGTTGGGCGCAAATCCTTCCATTACTTCAAAGAATTCAGATCCGTCAGTAATGCTTCTGATTAGTTCCCTCATGTCGTAAGGAATTCTTGGGTCTACCGGAACGATATCGTCAATGGCTTTCCCTTTTAACGGTGCTTTTGGTTTGTGCGCCAGCGCTTTTTTCAGGTTGCTTCTTGGAATGTAACTGATCAGCGTTTTGATTTGCTCAAAACATTCCAGTTCAGTTTCTGCATAAAAATGTGCGTTACCTGTAATTTCGGCGTGAACTTTGGCTCCGCCCAGTTCTTCCATCGAAATTTCCTCGCCCAGTACCGATTTAATTACAGACGGGCCGGTAATAAACATTTTAGAAATATTTTCTACCACAAATACGAAGTCGGTGAGGGCCGGAGAATACACAGCGCCACCGGCGCAAGGGCCGAGAATTACCGAAATCTGAGGAATCACACCCGAGGCCAGTGTATTGCGGAAAAAGATTTCGCCATAACCGGCAAGCGAGTTTACACCTTCCTGGATACGTGCACCACCCGAGTCATTGATACCAATTAACGGAACCCTCATTTTCAGAGCGTGGTCCATAATTTTGGTGATCTTACGGGCGTGCATCAATCCCAATGAACCTCCGGCAACCGTGAAGTCCTGGGCAAAAATACATACCGGTTTATTGTAAATAGTTCCTGTTCCGATGATCACACCGTCTCCGTGAAGGGTCTTGCCTTCCATGCCAAAATCTTTGGCTGCGTGTTCAACAAACAGATCGTATTCGTGAAATGAGTTTTTATCGAGCAATGCGAGGATACGTTCCCGTGCAGTCAGTTTCCCCATTGCAGCTTGTTTCTCAATGGCTTTATCTCCACCACCTTTTTGTACTTCTTTCTTTCTTTTGCGAAGATCAAGTACGTTGCTTCTTAGTGACATAAAGTTTTTTTTAAGTTATAAATTAACCCTAAGATTCCGGGTCTTTTTTAATAAGCGAAAGCAAAATTATAATTTTTTTCAATTGCCATTTGTAAATGCAATTATGTAGTACGTAAATTCACATAGGGAGGTTCATATTGTTCGAATTATAGTATTCTTTGTTTGAAAATTATCCGAAATCCTTGTTTCTAAAGACGCGCAGAATTGGCTAAACTATTTAGCTGCCCAGCGATAAACAAAGAAAGCAATTACTGCATAACACAGGTTAGGAATCCAAATGGCGACAAAAGGAGGCGTGCTTCCGCTAATGGCAAAAACGGTTGAGATTTGCATAAAAAGAATGTACGAGAAAGCCAGTAACAAACCGAGTCCAAGGTGTAAGCCGAGTCCCCCTTTTATTTTACGCGACGCCAGGCTCATACCGATAACCGTTAAAATAAAGGTCGAAAACGGGTTGGCAATTCTCCGGTGTTTTTCCAGCTCCCATTCCACGTAGTTGATTCCCCTCATTTTCATGAGTTTTATCTCTTTCAGAAGGTCGGGAGTTGTGTACGTTTCCATTTCGTTTTTCATCACCACAAAATCCTGCGGTGTCATACTCAATGTTGTATCAATCTGGTAACCTTTGCTCAAATCTTCATGGTCATCATAAATCACCCGTTTCGAGTAATTATTGATGACCCATTTTTGAGTTTCTTCTTTCCAGCTAATGCTTCGGGCCGTTAGTTTCTCTTTCAGTTTCCCATCTTCAAATTTTTCGAGGGTGAAAGGCCTGCCAACATTGTTGTTAAAGCTCTTCATGTATATATAGACCCCCGGTTCAATCTGGCGGTGAATGTTCTGTTCTGTACTTACCGTGTTGGATTTTATATATTTTTGACGGAAACCTATCATGGTTTTATTGGCCGGCGGAATAATAAAATTACCCAGTAAAAAGGAAAAAATCCCGATTATCAGTGCAGAAACCAGGTAGGGGCGCATGAAACGCGAAAAGGAAACACCGCTACTGAGAATGGCAATGATTTCGGTGTTGTACGCCATTTTTGAGGTAAAATAAATAACCGCAATAAACGTAAACAGCGGACTGAAAAGGTTGGCGAAGTAGGGGATGAAATTCAGGTAGTAATCAACAATGATATCTTTTGTCGGAATTTCCTTGGAGAGGAATTCATCCAGGTTTTCCGAAATATCAAAAACAATGGCAATGCTGAGTATTAATGCAATGGCATAAAAAAATGTACCCAGGTATTTCCAGGTAATATAAAAATCAATTGTTTTATACCACTTCATCTTCACCTACAGTCTGTGTTTTAATTTAACTACCATTTCGTTTTTCCAGCTAACAAAATCGCCGCTCAGTATTTTTTCGCGGGCAGTTTTTACCAGCCAGAGATAAAAGGCCAGGTTGTGTTGACTGGCAATTTGAGCCCCCAGCATTTCTTTCGAAATAACCAGATGGCGAAGATAAGCTTTTGAATACTGGTCAACAAACGAAGTTCCGTTCGGATCGATGGGAGAATGGTCGTTTTCCCATTTCTGATTGCGGATATTGATGATGCCTTCGCTTGTGAACAACATGCCGTTGCGGCCGTTGCGGGTTGGCATCACACAATCGAACATATCTACCCCGCGGTGTATGCCTTCCAGTATATTTACCGGTGTGCCAACTCCCATCAGGTAACGCGGTTTGTCTTCCGGCAGGTCGGCGGTTACCACTTCGGTCATTTCGTACATTTCTTCTTCGGTTTCTCCTACCGACAAGCCGCCAATGGCGTAACCGTTGGCATCAAAGTTCCGGACATGCGCCACTGACTGTCTACGCAGATCGGCATAAGTTGCTCCCTGTACGATGGGGAAAAGCGATTGCGAATAACCGTATTTAGGTTCGGTGCTGTTAAAACGTTTGAAACAGCGGTCGAGCCAGCGCCGGGTAAGCTCCATTGATTTTTTTGCATAATCGTAATCGGCATCTCCGGGCGTACATTCATCGAAAGCCATCATAATATCGGCCCCTATCGAACGCTGGATATCCATCACACTTTCCGGGGTGAACTGGTGATACGAACCATCGATGTGCGACCGAAAACGCGCACCTTCTTCTGTCAGTTTTCGCAGGTCTCCCAGCGAAAAAACCTGGAAGCCTCCGCTGTCGGTAAGTATGGGGCGATCCCAGCCATTGAATTTGTGCAATCCGCCTGCTTTTTCAATCACATCAATCCCCGGGCGAAGGTATAAATGATAGGTATTTCCAAGGATGATTTCAGCTTTTATATCATCTCTGATGTCGCGCGTATGGATTCCTTTAACCGACCCGGCAGTGCCTACCGGCATAAAAATCGGAGTTTCGATTTTTCCGTGGTCGGTGGTAATTACACCCGCTCTGGCCCGTGAGTTATCAGTAGTTTTTTCTAACAGAAAGTTCATTCACCTTAAATTGATGGGCAAATATAGATATTTAACTTTAATTGAAAGGACAGGAAGAATAGTGCCCTTGTTAATAAAAACTAATTCATGTAAATAAATATTCGAAGGATTTCAAGCCTGATTCTTTTTAAATTCCCACATTTGCCCTTAGCAATGATTTTGATTTACCGAATTAATTTTCTGCATGAAACAAGCGATTCTGGATAGCCTGAACGGGATGTCGGTTACAGATTGGATCGTTCCTGGTATTTTTTTGTTTGTTTTTCTTTGCCGCTTTTACTACTTGCTGTTTTTTTCGGCGCGGGTGGTATTTAGTAGCCGAAAAGAAGTAATTGTCAATCAAAAGCCCAGGCAACCCATTACTGTATTTCTGACCGTCAGGAACGAGGAAGATAACCTGCGAAAGCTGTTGCCCCAGCTACTCGGGATTAACGACGACTGTTACGAAGTAGTGGTGGTTGACGATTATTCGCTCGATAATACTTTTACTGTTTTGGGGAGTTTTAAGCATTATCCGAATTTTCACTTTTCATCGCTCAACGAAGAAACGCGCTTTTCGGTAAAGCTGGCGCAGAATATCGCGTTAAAAGCCGCTCAGCACGAATGGGTGCTTACTTTACCCATAGAAACGACTTCAGTTGGGAAAGACTGGATCAATGGTTTTTCGGTAAATACAACCACCGATAACCGGAATGTAATGATGGGCTATTCGGGCATCCAACGCAAGCCGGGGTACTTCAACTTGCTTTATCGTACCGAAAACTTTTTGCAACAAATGCGCAGCGTGGGGTATGTGGCCAACGGCATTCCTTTTGTGTATTTTGAAGATAACGTGGCTTTCCGGAAAGAAGAATATTTTAAACTGGGTGGATATGGTCAGAAAACAAAAGAAGCATATGCCAACCTGGAGTTGATCATTAACCAATTTATCACAAAGAAAAAAACGGTGTTGCTTTTCAATGAAAACACCTGTATTACAAAAGAGGTAGAAACAAACCGCGACGACTTTTACAATTTACTCAACCGAAGTTTCAGGGTAGAGAAGTACTTGCCTGCCTGGAAAAGAACTTTGCTGGGCTTCGATACGCTTACCAATTTGTTGTACACACCTTTACTGATCGCGCTGTTTGTTTTTTATTTTGATCTGTGGCCCCTTTTTGTGGCACTGGCCGGGATTAAAATTATGTTACATCTTATCCTTCTGAAAATCACCTTAAACCGTTTGAGGGAACGTAAAATATTCCTATCTTCGTTAGTGTACGGTTGGTTAATGCCTTATTTCAAGACTTTTTACAAGTGGTATTTTAACCAGTCGGCACGCCGAAGCAAATGGAGGATAAAGGTGTAATATTATCGGAAAAAGCCCGTCAGGATTACGAACTCGTCAAGACCGCTTTGACGGGTGACGAAAAAGCTTTTGCCCGGCTGCTAAACCGCTACAAAGACGCCATTTACTTTATGCTTCTGAAAATGGTAAATAACCGCAGCGATGCGGAGGATTTAACGCTGGAAGCTTTTGGGAAAGCTTTTAAAAGCCTTCATCAGTATTCGCCCACCTATGCTTTTAGTACCTGGCTGTTCAAAATTGCTTCCAATAATTGCATCGATTTTCTTAGGAAGAAAAAAGGTGTGCAGGTTTCGATCGAGAACAAAGACCAGAATGAAAATAATGAGCCGCTCAAGCTTAAATCAAAAGATCCCAATCCGGAAGAACGCCTGATCAGGCAACAAAAAGCCATTCTGCTTCGGAACGTGGTTCGAAAATTAAAGCCACGTTATCAAATTTTGGTCGAGTTGCGTTATTTTAAAGAGTATTCGTACGAAGAAATTGCAAAAGAATTAGCTTTGCCGCTGGGTACGGTAAAGGCCCAGTTATTCAGGGCGCGGGAAATGCTTTTTAAAATGATTGAAAGCACCGAGATTGGTCAACGAGATTAACAATTTTATGGATATTCTTTTAAAATATTTTTCCGGATTAAGCGATCAGCAGATTACTCTCTTCCGGCAATTGGAACCTTTGTATGCCGAGTGGAATGCACAGATCAATGTGATTTCAAGAAAGGATTTCTCTGAATTTTACGAACGACATGTATTGCATTCGTTGGGGATTGCAAAACTGATCCGGTTTAACAAAGGGGCCAAAATACTGGATGTGGGCACCGGTGGTGGATTTCCTGGAATTCCGCTGGCTATCATGTTCCCGGAGGTACAGTTTCATTTGGTGGATTCTATCGGAAAAAAAATAAAGGTGGTGCAAAACGTTGCCGATGCCTTGGGCTTGAAAAATGTAACGGCCGAGCAAATTCGCGCCGAGCAACTGACCGATAAATACGATTTTGTTGTGAGCAGGGCTGTTACCCGTTTGCCCGAGTTTGTTCCGTGGGTGCAGAAAAACATATCCAAAAAACAAATGAATGCTTTGCCAAACGGAATTATTTACCTGAAAGGTGGCGATTTAACCGAGGAGCTGAAACCGTTTCGTAAAAGGGTATTTGTGCAGGATTTATCGGCGTATTTTACCGAAGAATTTTTTGACACCAAAAAGGTGGTTCACCTGCCCTTGTAAAAAAACGTCCTCCGGTTTTCGGAGAACGTTTGTCAGATTGTTTTTCGTAAGTAATTCTTCTTTTTTTACAAGAATTCGTCCCCAAAAGAAACGCCCATTTTCCGGGCTTTGGAAATCAGCGGATGGTCTTTATCCACCAGGCGTAGTTTGCCTCCTACATCTTCCAGCGGAACCGTGGTTAAATCGTTGTCTTTAACGGCTACCATTGTTCCAAATTTTCCTTCAGCAATACATTGGGCAGCAAACGATCCGTAACGAGTTGCCAAAATACGGTCCATTGGCGTGGGCGAGCCTCCACGCTGAATATAACCCAGCACGGTTTCTCGGGTTTCAATTCCGGTGTAGGTTTGAATGGATTCGGCAATGTGCGACGCAGCCGACTTGTTTTTGGGGTGCTCGATACCTTCTGCTACAACTACAATGGAGTAGGGCTTGTTGTCTTCGTAGCGGCTTTCAATTTTCTTACAAACCGAGCGGATGTTGTATTCCAGTTCTGGCAGCAAAATAATATCGCCACCGCCGGCAACGCCCGAGTACAAAGCCAGCCAGCCGGCATGGTGCCCCATTATTTCGATGATCATTACCCGTTGGTGGGAGTTGGCAGTTGTGTGCAAACGATCCATGGCATCGGTGGCAATCTGAACTGCTGAATCAAAACCAAAAGTAACATCGGTCCCCCAAACGTCGTTGTCAATGGTTTTGGGAATACCGATCACATTGAGTCCTTCTTTCGAAAGCAGGTTGGCTGTTTTCATGGTGCCGTTTCCGCCTATGCATACAACGCAGTCGAGCCCCAGATTTTCGTAGGTTTCAATGATCTTTTCAGGTTTGTCGTTTTCGCCACCGTCTTCTTTTACGAGTTTATAGGGCTTTTCACGCGAAGTTCCAAGTATAGTGCCTCCCAGTGTTAAAATACCCGAAAGTTTTGATTCTTTTAATTCAATGTAGTCGCTATTGATCAATCCGGTATAGCCGGCATTAAACCCCAGGACTTCCATGCCATACTCCACAATAGCGGTTTTTCCCACTCCCCGAATGGCTGCATTCAAGCCAGGGCAATCTCCTCCGGCTGTCAGAATGCCGATTTTTTTTTGCTTTTTTGAATCACTCATAATGAATTTTTCTGTTGGATAATTGCAATATTATCCGAATTTACAAAAGTTGTTTTGAAAATGCGGCGATCAAAAGTCTTTAAATTGTATTTGGATTAAAATTTGTTTTTTTCTGACTGACAAGCTTAGTTTTTGATATTTTTGTGGAGTTGCCGGGAAACCGGTAGCAAGAATTTTAATCTTTAACCAATTAAATTTTTATCCAATGAGAAGAATTTTTGCCTGCTTGTTAGCAGTGGCATTTGTTTTTACGATTTCTTGTAAAAGCTCAAAAACCGGAGGATCGGCCGGAGTAAACCAACTTAGCAAAAAAGAAAAAGAAGAAGGCTGGGTTTTGTTATTCGACGGAAAAACGACCAATGGATGGAAAGGTAATAACAAAGACCATTTTCCGACAGCCTGGGAAGTAGTTGACGGAACTTTACATTTTAAAGGCTCAGGTGCCGGAGAAGCCGGAGCGAAAGACGGTGGAGATATTATTACAACCAAAGAATATTCAAACTTCCGCTTGAAACTGGAATGGAAAATTTCTCCCGGGGGAAATTCAGGTATTTTCTATTTAGGAAAAGAAACTCCGGGATGGCCTATTTACAAAACGGCTCCTGAGTGCCAGGTGTTGGATAACGAAAGACATCCGGATGCACGTGCAGGAAAAGACGGTAACCGCATGGCCAGCTCGTTGTACGACCTTATTCCTGCTGTTCCGCAAAATGCCAAACCGGCAGGCGAGTGGAACGAGATTGAAATTGAAGTGTACAGAGGCAGTGTGTGGCACCGCATGAACGGAAAAACAGTGGTTGAATACCACTTGTGGACCGATGACTGGAACGAACTGGTAAAAGGCTCAAAATTCCCAGGCTTGAATCCTGACTGGGCAAACATTGCCAAAGAAGGCGTAATCGGTTTGCAGGATCACGGTGATGATGTATGGTTCCGGAACATCAAAATTCTGGTTACTGACTAATTGCTGAATATCTATAAGAAAATACAAAGCCCGGGAAGTTCGCTTTCCGGGCTTTTTTTATAAAAAAAAGAACATAATGTAAGCCCTTACTGTCAGCGGGTTGTGATTGTTTCTCTGAAAAAATTGAAAGAATGGCGCAACCTTTTGCCCTAAAAACGAATCTATTGATAGGACGCTTATTTTTTAAAACCCATCAATAATGAATTCAGGTGCATTAAAAACCTCCCTGTTGCTTTTATTGTTGCCGCTTATTGTCGGTGCTGTAAAAGTTGAGAATTTCTGGAAAGTAAAGGAAGATAATTTGGTTCATATTCACGGGAGTTGGGAGTTGGTCGAATCATTTGCCGGTGTTACGAACTATCGGATTTATCCCGAAAAAGGGCAGAAACGAATTTTGGAGGCGATAAAAAGCCGCGTAATGGTTTTTAACGAGGAAGGAAGGATTCTGACCAGCGGCGAAATTCTGAACGACACCGTAACTCTTGTAATGAACGACGGAGTTCAACTGCGAAACACCTACGAGGTTCGAAATGACTCGCTTTTTATAAGGGAATCGGGCAGGCTGAATTCCGGTGCACATCCGGTACTTTCAGTCTATGTTCGAATGAAATGACTCTGAAAACTGGATTTCATACAAAAGCACAATGTAATTTAATCGAAGTTCCCTGCGCTTTCCGCCGGGCGAGGATCGGTGCAGTGCCTGATCATTCCGGGGTGTATCCTGAATCGTTTAGTATTTGCTGATAATCCTTGTTTTTCATTAACTCCTGAAGCGTAATTTCAGGGTGTTTTTTCATGTAAAGTCTCACAATCTGCCAGCCCAGCCAAACCCCTGTTCGTCCCGGCGATTCCATTGGAAAACCACTGGTATTGGGTGCATCGTTGATGTAGCGAACAATGTCCATCCGTTTCGACGAATACAGCATTTTGTTCTCGATCAGGTAGGTCCACATCGAAGCTTCGTTCATTTTACACCACTTAAGCTGGGCGTCGGTGTAGCCAATTTTTACGGTGTCTTTTACGTTGGGTAGCATGGCGTCAACCATGTACATCATCTTTCCTTTCTGGACCATCTGGCCAAGCAGATTGGTCGCCGAATTTTCATCCTCAAATTCAGTAATGGCCCACGCGTATGCAACGTCCGGAAGAATTCTTTCCCTGTACATATTCATTGCCTTGTAGCGTGGCGTGGTGTTTAATTCTTTGTAAAACCGGCACTCACGACCCAGGTATTTGTCAAGACTTATCCCGACGATGTTTTCTGCGGTTACCACCGACTGATTAAAACCGGAGATATAGGTGTAGATAGTTGGCAGTTCTTTCTCCGGGAAATGAAACGCATAATATTTAAATGCTTTTTTTAGCTGTTTCTCCAGTTTAGCGAAATCTTTAAACTCATCATCAACTACCGATTTTACCTCGTTGATCATCGTATCAGCCAAAAAGGTTTTCATGTAATCTTCAAAATACTCATCTCCCATGCCTCCTACACGGATTATCCGGTAGGTAAAAAGATTAAAAAACTCGGGGTATTGGTTGCTCAATTCCGCAATCGTTGTCAGGGTGTCTTTTCCTTCCAGATTTTGCAGTGCTTCTCCAAAACGCACCACCTCAACCTCCGAATCAACGTTTGAAGTGTCCACTTTTAACGGATTGCGCTGACAGGCTGTAAAAACAAGCGTCAATAAAACCAATAAAGAATAGAATCTTAATCTCCTCATTTTACATGAAATTTAAATCATTACGTGCGTCTCGTTATAATATTGCGAAATTGAACTAAAAATTGAACTTTTGCAATTAACATTGTCACGGGCTTAAAGTTTGGAACTTGTTTTAAACTTTGAGTCATAAACGTTAAACTAGAGGAATGAAAGTTGCACTTGCCCAGTTGAATTATACGATCGGTGATTTTGAAGGAAACGCCCAGAAGATTGTTGACGCGATTGCCAAAGCCAAATTGACAGGTGCTGACCTGGTAGTGTTTTCCGAGCTTTCGGTTACCGGTTATTATCCACACGATCTTCTGGAAAAGAAGGAGTTTATTCACAAAGCAGAAGCGGCTGTGGATGAAATCGCGAAACACTGTGTTGGTATTGCTGCTGTGATGGGAGCGCCGCGTATCAATGTGCACGAACGCGGGAAAAACTTATACAACTCAGCTTTCTTCCTGGCCGATGGAAAGATTCAAAGTGTGCACAACAAAACCTTGCTGCCTACTTACGATATTTTTGACGAATACCGTCATTTCGAGCCCAACAGTAAATTTGATGTGGTTCATTACAAGGGCGAGAAAATTGCGATTACCATTTGCGAAGATCTGTGGGACGAGCAACCAACAGCCAACGAATTTGGGAAAGACAAGCTTTACAATGTTTCGCCCATGGAAGAGCTGTCGCGTTTCAATCCCGATTTTATGGTGAATCTTTCCGCATCACCTTTCTCATACAACCAGGAAGGATGGCGCAAAAATGTGCTGATTTCCAAGGCGCTCGATTATAAAACACCGATTCTGTATTGTAATCAGGTAGGTGCGCAAACCGAACTGATTTTTGACGGCGGTTCGGTTTTTATTGATGAGACCGGTGAGATTGTAAAAGAACTGAAATATTTTGAGGAGGACTTTTTACTGATTGACACCGGCAGCCGGGGCGCCAAAGAATTGCAACCCGAGGCCGGTTACATTGAAAAGATACACGATGCACTGGTGCTGGGAATCAGGGATTATTTTCAAAAAATGGGATTCAAACAGGCAACGCTTGGCTTGTCAGGTGGGATCGATTCGGCAGTTACCGTTGTGTTGGCAGTTCGTGCGCTGGGAGCTGAAAATGTTCGGGTGTTGTTGCTGCCATCAAAATATTCTTCCGGACACAGTGTGGAGGATGCACGTATTCTGGCTGAAAACCTCGGAATAAGGTATGATATTGTACATATCCAGGAGGCGGTAGATGCATTTGAAAAAGAGCTGGCGTCGCTGTTCGAAGGCTGTTCGCCCGATGTAACCGAAGAAAACCTCCAGGCACGGGCCCGTGGAATTTATATGATGGCGATTTCGAATAAGTTTGGCCACATTCTGTTAAACACGACCAACAAAAGCGAATGTGCAGTAGGTTACGGCACGCTTTACGGCGATATGAACGGAGGTCTTGCCGTGTTGGGTGACGTGTATAAACTCGACGTGTACAAACTCTCACGTTTTATGAATAAAGACGGCGAGATTATTCCGGAGAATTCAATTGTTAAACCGCCATCAGCCGAATTACGTCCCGATCAGAAAGACTCTGATTCGCTGCCAGACTACGAAGATCTGGATGCGATGCTGTTCAACTACATTGAGCTGAATAAGTCGCCGCAGGAGATTACCGCGCTTGGTTTTGATGAGGCGGTCGTTCGCCGGGTAATCCGGATGGTGAATATGAACGAGTACAAGCGTTTTCAGGCGGCACCTATTTTAAGAATCAGCTCAAAAGCATTTGGCTTTGGCCGTAAAATGCCACTGGTGGCCAGGTATTGATCTATTCGGAAAATTGAACCTGGACTAGCCGTTAAAAAAGCGGCAAACTTTATCAAAGACCTTGTCGAAATTTTTGTCGATTAAAGCTGCTTCCTTCGGATGAGATGGGAAAGGATTTTCGTGTGTGTAAGCATGTTCAAAATCCATGTTTTCCACCCGTATTTTAATGTCGCGAAAGGCGCCGTTCAGTGTATTCATGATCTCAAAAGGCGGAATAACATCGTCTTTCCGGAGTGAAACTGCAAAAAACTGATCTTCGTATTTTCGCAAAAGTTCCTCCCTGAAATCCCTCATTCGCTGAAAGTCAAGCATCGAATAAAATACAATTCCTTCCGGATGGTTTTCTTTTATGTAATGATGAAGCAGGTTGTCTTTTTGAACGATTTTGTCAAAGTGTTCAACCAGAAACGAATACAAGGCAACGTTGGCCTCGCTGTCGAGAATAAAACGCGACACCGGCGATATGCGGTTAAAAGCAGCCCCACTGCAAAAAAGGCCTACTTTCGAACGATCGAAGTAACGCTTATGGTTGGTCAACTTTAATATTTGAGCCAGAAAGCCCCCGATGGAGTAGGCGAATATGTTGAACTCAAAATCTTTGTCGATGTATGGATGATTGCCTTGTTTGCAGTCTTCAATCAGTTGAATGACATCGTAATAAGTTTGTAGTCCTGACCAGATAAAACGCTGTGGCATGGAGTGCAGCCGCATACTGATGGCCACGTTCGATAGCGTGGAGTTTACGATGTTCGGAAATCTTTGTTTGCGAAGCTCGCTAAGTTGATACATCTCTTTTTTACTGCTCCAGTAAAGTGGTGCCCGCTGCATGTGGAACGCAATGGGAAAAAGAACAACGGTGCTTCCGGTTCCTTCGCAAATTGCTTTGGCCCACGGAAGGTATTTATCCCATTTTTTTTCGTTGAACCCGTGAAACAGGAACGTAACTTTTTGGGCTTTTTTTACTCCTTTGGGCGAAAGTATCTGGTAATTGAACTGCTGGTTTTCTTCCACAAAAATATCCTTGATGTGCACGTGGTCTTCCAGGGTTCCTATTTCAGTAAAAAAAGAAAAATTGCTTTTCAGTTTTTGGTGGTGAGAATTGCAGTGGTACTCTTCTTCGCCCGGTAGAATTTGGTAAGAATGGGAAATAAAGTGCGCCTCATTTAATTCAATAGTGTCATAAGTTTTGTTGGATTCAGAAGATTCCAAAAGGTCTTTTAAGGCGATATAATCTTTTGTGTAATGCATGTTTAACAGAATTTGTTGCACGCAAATTAGTACAATAAAAAGGATCAGCGTGCACTTTATGTTTCATTTTCAGAGCTGTAGATTCTGGGGGACGTTTGTGTGATTTTGGGTTGTCTTCTCTATTTTATTGTTGAATTTTTCTTGTCATAAGTTTGATATTCTGTTAAGAGAGGTAAAGTCGTTATGTTCAGGCGGGTGAAGAAGGCAGATAGTGTTACAGAAAGATTGGCCGTGTAATGCGTTTAGGTGTAAATAATTGCCCGAAAATCTGGTCGCTTTAATTTGGAATGAATATAAAATAACCGATAGTGAATATTTTAATATCACAATTTTTTTTAGCTTTGATGCTATAAAACATGCAGGCGGTTATATGTTAAATTCAGAATTGGGAGTAAAAGATATTATTGACAGCCAGAAATCGATCTTTTATCTTTTAACTCAAGAAGAAAAAGAAGAATTACAGCACCATATTTCTTTGTCTCATTACAAAAAGAATGAGTTCGTGTTTAAAGAGGGTGACAAGCCCACGGGCTTTATGATTCTGGTGAATGGTAAAGTAAAGATTTTTAAAGAAGGTGTTGGCGGCAGAGAGCAGATTATTCGTATGGCTAAGCCTCTTGGATTGATTGGGTATCGCGCGTTGTTAGGGGAAGAGAGTCATATTGCATCGGCGGTAACGCTTGAAGAATCTACAATTTGTAGCATTAGTGCAGAATTTATTTTTGGTTATGCGCTAAAAAATCCTGAATTTTCTCTACGTATCATTCGTAAACTGTGCAAGGAGCTGGGATTCTCCAATGCCCGTACTGTAACTTTAACACAGAAACATATTCGCGGAAGACTGGCCGAATCGTTGATTTTACTGGCCGATAAATATGGTTACGAGAACGACGGGTTTACCTTGCGTGCATACCTATCGCGCGAAGATATTGCCAATCTTTCGAACATGACCACTTCGAATGCTATTCGAACCTTGTCCACTTTTGCCAGCGAAAAGGTAATTGCGATCGATGGCCGGAAAATCAAGATTTTGGATGCGCATCGCCTGGAGCGCATCAGTAAATTGGGCTAACAAATTGATAAAGATATTTAACAGAAGTGCCAGTTGGTTTTGCCGGCTGGTATTTTTTATTCCTGTAAATAAATGCGTTTTACCCGTTGCGAAATTCCGGTTAAAATTTCATACGGAATGGTACCGATTTTTTCAGCCAATTCCGTAATCGGAATATGCGGGCCAAAAAACTCAACAGTATCTCCCACCTCGGGGTTTGTCCCGGTAACATCCAGCATCAGCATGTCCATGCAAATATTTCCCACAATCGGAACACGTTGTCCTTTTATAAAAGCTGAGCCGTTTCGGTTTCCCAGTTTGCGGTTCATGCCGTCGGCATAGCCAACGGGAACAATGGCAATCTTGCTTTCCGAGTCGAGCCTGCCTTTACGGTTGTAGCCTACGGTTTCGTCGCTTCCGGCTGTTTTTATTTGCGAAACAGTGCTTTTCAATGTGCCCATATTTTGCACCGGAAGTCCGGTTAGCGAAACGCCATACAGGCCAATGCCCAGCCGAACCATTTCGTATTGATTTTGCGGAAATCTTTCAATTCCGGCCGAATTCAGAATGTGGCGATCGATGTGATAGGGGAGAGTGGTTGAAATAAGGGCAAAAGCCCGGTCAAATTTTTCGAATTGCGATTGTGTGAAGTCATCGAGTGCCGCTTCATCGCTCCCTGCCAGATGCGAAAAGACAGACTTAATTTTTAATGCATCTGAATTTTTCAGGAATTCGCATGCTTCCGATATTTCTTCAGTCGATTTAAATCCCAGTCGATTCATTCCTGTATCAATTTTCAGGTGAGCCGGGAAGTTTTGTATGTCGGCTGCCGATGCATTTTGTGCAAAGTTTCGAAGCAGTTCAATGCTATATATATTGGGTTCCAGCCCGAAGTCGATCATGTTCTGAAAACTGTCCTGTTCGGGATTCATGACGATTATTGGCACTGAAATTCCGGCGTTTCGCAGGCGCACTCCTTCGTCGGCAACTGCCACTGCCAGGTAATCTACATTTTGGTGCTGAAGTACACGAGCCACCTCAATGTCTCCGCTTCCGTATGAAAAAGCCTTCACCATCACCATGATTTTGGTTTCCGGTCGAAGCTGTTTTCTGAAAACATTCAGGTTGTGAATCAGCGCATTGACATTGATCTCCAAAACCGTTTGATGTGCTTTTTGTTGCAGCAATCCCGAAATTCGCTCAAAACGAAAACGGCGGGCGCCTTTTATCAGTATTGCCGACGATTGAAAAGCCTGGCGGTTGAACCCGGCTTCAAATTCTTTGTAATCGCTAAAAAGGTCGGTCTTGATGGAGAAACAATTTCCTTGCTTCGAAATCTCAGTTCCGATACCGATCAGCTGATCGATTTCCCATTCTTCGAGCAGGCTGTTTACTTTGCTGTAAAGTTCTTTTTTTGATAGCCCGGTTTGAAGAATGTCAGAAAGGATCAATACCTTTTTTTGCTGAGCACTTACTGCCTGTTGTTTTAATACCGACAATGCAATGGTCAGCGAATTGAGGTCGGAGTTGTAAAAGTCGTTAATAATTGTGCAGTTGTTGATGCCCTGTTTGAGTTCGAGGCGCATGGCAACCGGTTGTAGCTGACTGAAAGTTTCCCTGAAATCAGAGGGGTTTTGTGGCAAGGCGAGCAAGGCAGCCGCGCAATGGCAGGCGTTTTCTATGGCCGAGTCGTTGACAAAAGGAATCGAAAATGCAAAAGACCGGCCTTGGTAGTTCCCGTTTATCTCAGTTTCAGTTGTATTCTTTTTTATGCTGAAATTCAAATCAGCATGCTGGTGTTCAATGCTCCAAAAAATGGGCTCGATCTTATTTTCTTTGCAGAAATCAGCTGCTTGCTTGTAGACCCAATCCTGGTCTGCGCGGCAAATCAGCTTTTGGGCTCCAGTGAAAAGCAATAGTTTTTCCTGAAGTTTTTCTTCGAGCGATGAAAAGAACTCCTGGTGCGCATCGCCGATGTTGGTCAGAATTCCGATTTCAGGAGAAATAACCTGAGTCAAATGTTGCATTTCGCCGGGTTGTGATATTCCGGCTTCAAAAATGGCCAGGTCAAATTGATCGTCCATCAAAAGAACAGAGAGAGGAACTCCTACCTGTGAGTTGTAGCTTTTCGGGCTTCTTACGATCTTGTACTTTTCCGAAAGTAAATCATAAAGCCATTCTTTGACAATGGTTTTTCCGTTGCTGCCGGTTATGCCAATCACCGGGTACGAAAACTGCTTTCGGTTATGGGCAGCCAGTTTCTGAAGGGCAAGCGTGGTGTCGCTAACCCACACAAAAGCTGCATTGTTATTGGGCTCGGGTTCTTCGGAAACCAGGAATGCCCGAATGCCTTTCTTTATGAGTTCCGGAATATAGTTGTGTGCGTTGTAAACCGGTCCTTTTAGAGCCACAAACAGTGAATTGCCTCCCCGGTGCACGGTTCGGCTGTCGGTAGCTAAACTTGAGATAATTGGCGGTGTAAACGACGGAGGCATTAGCAGTTTCCCGTCAACGGCGTGCGCTATTTTCTGAAGCGATAAATCCAACATTATTGTTTTTTTGCTTTGTTGTAGCAACTTCTGCAAAGTGGTTCGTAAATGTCTTTTTCCCCCAGAAGAACGACCTGTTCTTTTTCTGAAAGCCGGTGCGAGAATTGAGCAATGCTTCCGCATCTGACGCAAATGGCATGAACCTTTGTTACATAGTCAGCCACCGCCATCAATCCCGGGATGGGGCCAAAAGGTTTGCCTTTAAAATCCATGTCCAGTCCGGCAATAATCACCCGGATTCCCATGTCGGCCAGTTTTATGACCACATCTACGAGTCCGTTGTCAAAAAACTGGGCTTCGTCGATGCCTATTACATCCACATCGCCTGAGAGAAGAAGTATGTTCGCCGAGTTCTCAACGGGTGTTGAGCGGATGGTGTTTTCGTCGTGTGAAACCACTTCAGATACCGAGTAGCGCACGTCCAGCGAAGGTTTGAAGATTTCCACTTTTTGCCGTGCAATTTTGGCCCTTTTCAGACGTCGGATTAACTCTTCGGTCTTCCCGGAAAACATAGAACCGGCAACAACTTCAATGGTGCCCACTTTTTTGTGGTTGTTTACATCTCTTTCGATAAACATTCAGCGTTACTCTTTCAGATTTTACTACTTTTACAAAAGTATAATTTAAACCTAAGTTCTTCGAGAATGGAAAATAAAAAACTGCTCAAATTTTTATACAAAGACATAGCTGAAATAGAAGAAATCTTTGCAGAAAAAGGGAAAAATGGCTTCGATAATTTTGAGGTCGAATTTATACAAAGTCGCTTTGCCGGAGCGAAACAGATCATTCAGATTTTAAGCGAAAAAGAAAATCAGTTTCTGAAAAAAACAGGTCAGTGGGCCAAACACCGGGAAGAACTCGACAGAGCAGTACCGTCGCCGGTAATTCCTGATAATTTGCACGATGAAGAGCTTGCAACGGATGAAATGGAAGGGGAAGTAGACGAAAGTGAAGAAGAAATATCTCTAACAGATACAGAACCTCCGGTAGCTTCTGAAAACATTATTGTGGACGAAGATGAGGATGCAGGTTTTGATGCTGAAGAAAATGTGCCAGAAGATGTAGTGCAGGCGACAGAAGAGTCGGAAAGTGATGAGTTGAAGATGGATGAAGAAGTTGAACCTGTTGCTGGTGGGCAGCGGCTGGGAGACAGCTTTTTGAAGGAAAAATCGGTAAACGATTTGCTGGGCAATGGGAGCAATAAACTGGAGCACAAAATTTCGAACAGCCCGGTAAGCAGTATTCAGGCGGCGATCGGGATCAACGACCGGTACCAATACATACGTGAACTTTTTGATGGCAGTGCTGAACGATTTAATGAAGCAGTTACTGATCTCGACAAGATGGGGAGCATCCAGGAAGCAGTGGGCTATCTTCAGCTGAATTATAAGTGGAAAAAAACAGATACCAGTCTGAAGTTTGTTAACCTGGTAAAAAGACGGTTTGCGAATGTCTAAAACCGGAAAATTAATATTGGTTCCCACTCCTATCGGCAATTTGCAGGACATTACACTCAGGGCAATTACTGTTTTGAAGGAGGCCGACTTGATTCTTGCAGAAGATACGCGTGTTTCTGTGAAGTTGCTCAAGCACCTGGAGATTGAGAAACACATGATCTCGCATCACAAATTTAATGAGCATAAAACAGTTCCCTCCATTGTTTCGCAGATTGAGATGGGAAACACGATTGCTTTGATCTCTGATGCCGGAACGCCCGCGATTTCCGATCCCGGGTTTTTGTTGGTTAGAGCCTGTGTCGAAAAGGGGATTGAAGTAGAATGTTTGCCGGGGCCAACAGCCTTGGTTCCGGCGCTGGCCGTTTCGGGTTTGCCTACCGAGCGGTTTGTTTTCGAAGGTTTTTTGCCGCAAAAAAAAGGCCGTCAAACCCGACTAAAGGCTTTGGCAGAAGAAGCCCGTACCATGGTTTTTTATGAATCGCCGTTTCGGTTGGCGAAAACGCTGGGGCAATTTGCCGAGTATTTGGGCGATGAACGCAAGGCCTGTGTTTGCAGGGAGTTGAGTAAGATGTTTGAGGAAATTAAGCGGGGAAGTGTAAAAGGACTGGCAGAATATTATACCGATCATCCGCCCAAAGGTGAAATTGTTATTGTTTTGGAGGGAAAATCGTAGCATTTCGGAATGCTGTTGCTATATTGGGTGAGATTCGCAAATTCGTTTTATGAATAGAAAATACACCCATCTGTTTTTTGATCTCGACAATACATTGTGGGACTTTAATCGAAATTCCCGTCAGGCTATTTCCGAAACTTTTCTTTATTTCAATTTGCAGGAATGTGGAAGTGATTTCGATGAATTCTTTCGCACTTATTCAAAACACAACGATCTGTTGTGGGCGAAATACCGGAAAAAGGAAATTCATAAAAATGAATTAAAACGACAGCGTTTTCAAAAAACATTTGATGACTTAAATATCGAAGGAATTGACGCTGTTGAAATGAATGATCACTACCTGGGGGTGATGCCGCTTCAAGCCATCCTGGTAGAGGGGGCACTGGATGTATTATCGGTGTTAAAAAAGCGGAACTACAGACTTTTTGTCATAACAAATGGATTTTCCGAGGTTCAGCATAAAAAAATGGAAAACTCTGGCCTTGCTTCTTTTTTTGAGAAAGTTTTTATTTCAGAAGAGGTAAGGGCTCCTAAGCCCGGGCGTGAGATATTTGACTATGCAATCACTTCCACCAATGCGAAAAAAACAAAGTCTCTAATGATTGGCGACGACTGGGATGTTGATGTAATGGGGGCAGTAAGCAATGGAATTAACGCAATTTATTTTAACCCAGAGTTCATTAAAAATTACACGAAAAATGGGATTGGGGGCGTGGTTAATGGTATTCCTGTGATTAACAAGTTAAATGAATTGTTAAATATCCTGCAATAATTGCAAATACTTATGTCTTATTTCGATAGTGTCAGTATTTTTTTTATGTATTATAAAACATATTGAATTGCTTGTGTAATTCATCTATTTATAGATATTTGTAATGGTTTTAAAAGCAATATGCATAATTCAGTAGTGAGGAAACAATTGTGAGCATTAGGATTTGGGGGAATCTTTCATAATTGTCAAGTATATTGGTTTTATTTTAAGGCTGTTTAATTATTAATTTAAAACTTTTTCTATGAGGGGAGAAAAATCATTGAGTTGTATTTTGGCATTATTAGAAATACTTAATTGAGCGGTGGCTCTTGTATTTTGGTAGTGTTTGTCTAGAATTAGTTCAAATTGCTTTGATAATTGATTTTTTTTACACAATTTGTAATTGTTAAAAAAATTAACTTTTAATAATTTGTTTTCAGACAATTTGTGTTTAACGGATTTGGGGGAATCCTGACAAAGAGTCGACTTTATTTTATACGCTGTTTAATTTTTCTTAAAACTGTTTCTATGAAGGGGTATGTAAGAAGCATACGTTGTTTTTCCAAAATTTTATTATTGAAAAAATTGCAACCTAAAGGAATGAATGGCCGGGGGGCACTCACTCTGCATATACTCACTATTACCCTTCGTAGGAATTTTCAAGGCCTCCCGGTTTTTTACTTTCTCCAAAAATGTTGAGTGTATTGGGTTGTGTTTTAGTTCGGAATGGTTTGGTGTGAGAAATGTGAATTTGAAAAGACTCTATAAAAGCTGTTTAATTAATAACTTAAAACTATTTCTATGAAAAAAATTGCATTTTTTTTATCGATTCTTCTTTTCATGGGAATTTCGATGTCCAATGCTCAGACAAAGATTTTAACCGGTACGGTTACTTCTTCTGATGATGGGACTCCAATTCCCGGAGTTTCGGTAGCTGTGAAAGGAACTACTCTTGGAACAGTCACTAATATTGATGGTGAATATTCTTTGCAGGTTCCTGTAGATGCCAGGACTTTAGTCGTAAGCTTTGTTGGGATGAAGACGCTGGAAATTCCTATTGGTTCTTCAACAACAATCAATGTTGTTATGGAGCCTGATATTTTTGGAATTGACGAGGTTGTTGTAACGGCTATGGGGATTTCGAAAGAGAAGAAAGCCTTGGGGTATTCGGTTCAGGATATCTCTTCTGAGGAAATTGCGCGAGCCAATAATCCTAACTTAATTACAACGCTATCCGGAAAGGTGGCTGGTATCGAGGTGAGGCAATCGTCTGGTATGCCAGGTGCTCCTGCAACCGTTCTTATTCGTGGTGCAAGGTCGTTTAGTGGTAATAATCAGCCGCTTTATGTTGTTGATGGCATGCCTATAACCAGTAATCCTGATTATGATCAGAATGTTACGGGAGCATATTATTCTTCGCGTACTCTCGATTTGGATCCTAATGATATTGAATCTATTAATGTCCTGAAAGGGCAAGCTGCAGCGGCATTGTATGGCTTGAGGGCATCCAATGGTGTTATTGTGATTACCACTAAAAGTGGTAAGAGTACGAATGGGAATCCTGTAGTGAGTATTACTTCTTCTTATACTGCTGATGTTATTTCGCGGTGGCCTGATGTGCAGCAAACTTATGCGCAAGGTTATTATGAGGATTTTTATCCCGCATTCTCGTATTCCTGGGGACCTAAAATTGCGGACTTAGCTGATGATCCAACTTATGGTGGAAATTCGAGGGGAAAGAGCGGAATGTGGTTTGATCCGTATAAAGGGCAATGGGCTCAGCCAAAAGCATATAACAATGCAAAGGGGTTCTTTGATAATGGTAGTACCTGGTATGAGGGGGTTAATGTTAGTAATTCTACTGCAAATTCCAGTTATTTAATAGGCTTAAGTGTTACTGATCAGTCAGGGATCGTGCCTAATACTGGAATGTCTAGATATACTGCTAAGGCAAATGCTACGACTAATCTGGGGAAATTTTTTAAAGCCGGTTTCTCTGCAAATTTCTCAGATGTGGATTTGCAAAAATTGCCTTCAGGAAACTCTAGCTATTTATTTACGGTTTTGGGTGCGCCTGCCTCATTTGATTTGATGGGGACACCTTATCACATGGAGGGACCTCTCGGTCAGTATCGGCAGATAAGCTACAGGCGTGGAGGTGTAGGCGAAAACCCGCGATGGGCTGTTGAAAATAATAAGTTTCTTGAGACAACAAGACGTTTCTTTGGGAATACTTACCTGGAGTTTACTCCAAATGATTGGATGAAAATAAGATACCAGATGGGTGTCGATTCTTATTCAACAGATAACGAGGATATCTATCAAATGGGAAGTGCTGGTACAGGTCAGGCTTTGCCTACTGCGGGTAATTATCCTACTCCTGATAATCCTGTATTTGGATATAGGGCGCCTACGGGTGGAGCAATTGACAATTATGGTGTAATGAGAAGTACATTCAACTCTTTGCTTAATATAACCTTTACTAAGCAAATTTCTGAAGACCTTAGTGGAACCCTCCTTGTTGGTAATGAGTTTAATGATATGGTTAGACGGTCCTGGGAAATGAGTGGAACAGGGTTTTCTGTGCCAGGTTGGAATAATATGTCAAATACTTCAACTCAGACAGCTGATGAATCAAAGGGAAGGTCCAGAACCGTAGGGACTTATGCGAATCTTTCTCTGGATTACAAGGAAATGCTTTATCTGAATGCAACTGGTCGTTACGATGTAGTGTCTAGTATGCCGCGAGATAATAGGGCGTTCTTTTATCCGTCAGTTTCTTTAGGTTTTATCTTTACGCAGCTTGCTGGTTTACAAGATAATCTTGTGCTTTCTTTTGGTAAGATTCGTGGGTCTTATGCGCAGGTTGGACAGGCTGGTACTTTCAGGGAGCAAACTTATGTTGTAGGAGGAGCTGGTAGTGGATTTTTAGATGATGGAATAGATTTTCCGTTGGGAGGTATCTCTGGTTTTAGGCCAACTTCGACTATTTATGACCCTGATTTAAAACCGCAAAATACTAAAAACTGGGAAGTTGGGATGGAGTTAAAATTCTTCAATAACAGGTTTGGTGTTGATTATACTTATTCTGACCAGGTTGCAACAGACCAGATTTTTACCGTGCCCATGGCTGGTTCAACAGGTTATTCAGGGTTTGTTACAAATGCGGGAGAGATGACGTCAAAAGCTCATGAGGCTATTGTTAATATCTTTCCAGTTAGGTCTAAAGATTTTGATTGGAGTATTAATGTCAATTTCACAAAAGTTAAGAATAAGGTGGTTTCTCTGGCGGAAGGGATCGAGAGTGTGAGTTTGGCTGGGTATACAACTCCGAATGTTAGAGCTTATGCAGGGTATACTTATCCTACTATTTATGGAGAAACAATGGCTCGTGATGAGCAGGGGAGGATTTTGATTGATGATGACCCGGATAGCTATTATTATGGTTACCCGATGTCTGGTGGATCTGGGAAGATTGGAGATGTTTCGCCTGATTTCATCGTAGGGGGGTCAACAAGTTTCCGTTATAAGTTTATAACATTAAGTGCTCAGTTGGATTGGAAACAAGGAGGAGATATTTATTCCGGAACCAACCGGTTAATGGCACTCTATGGCTCGGCCGGGTTTACAGAGGATCGCATAAGTGAATTTAGTTATAAAGATACTCAGAATGCTAAAGGCGTAGGAGTACTTTCTGATGGTTCAGTAAATAATATTGTTAGAGGAGGTGCCGATGATATTGAAGCATATCCTGACTTTTATAGCGATATCATGGGGTCGATTGACGAGATGAATATTTATGAAACTTCGTATTTGAAATTACGAGAGGTTTCATTAACGATTGATTTGCCTAAAAAGATTTTGACTCCAGTGAAGCTTAAAGGAGCATCGCTGAGTCTTGTCGGAAGAAACTTTTTGCTTTGGACAACACTTCCTAATGTAGACCCGGAGACGTCTCAGGGTATGGGAAATGGTCAAATGGGATTTGAGTATGTTTCATTGCCTCAAACTTCTTCCTATGGGGTTACCTTAAATTTAACGTTCTAACATTTAATTAATTTGGTAATTTATGAAATCAATAAAATTTTTAATAGGTATAATTCCATTTTTGATCTTTTCTTGTAGTGAGGATAAGATGGATGAAATCAATAAGGAGTTGAATAATGCTCTTGAGATGAGTGCTCAAAATGAGATTGCTGATATTATTTTAAAATCGGCATTCGAAACAACGGGGACCGATATTGCATGGTATGCAACTGTTTACACAGAACAAAGTGCAGGAACCTGGGGGCAATCGGTTGATGCAGATAAAAGAATCGGACAGACAGCAGCAACATTGTTTAACAATAACTGGAATAATCTGTACGATGTGATGATGATCTGTAATGATGTGATAAAAAAGACAGATCCTGAAACTGGAGATGAGGCAGACAATTTGTTTGCAAGAGGTATTGCGCAGTTGTTCTCTGCGTATAATTTGGCAATGCTAACAGATATGTGGGGGGAAGTGCCTTGGACTGAAGCATTGATGGGGGCTGATAATTTGCAGCCAAAATTTGACAAGCAGTCAGCGATTTATCCTGATGTGTTAGGTCTTTTTGATGATGCAGTTACAAGTTTTACAAACGCGACGAATATATCAAGTGTGGGGGATTATATTTATAATGGGAATAAAGATAAGTGGATTAAAGCAGCTTATTCGTTGAAAGCCCGTTATTTGATGCACTTGGTGAATGTCAAAGAGAGTGCAGCATCCGAAGCATTGGGGGTTATTGCCAATGGATTTGCCGGTAGTAGTGATGCTTTTCTGTTTGATGCTTACGAAGCGACGGCAATTGGTGAGAATCCGTGGTATCAGTTTTTGAGCGATCGGACCCACTTGTCGGTGAGTCAGACCTTGTATAATATTATGGTTGCAAGGAACGATACGTTGAGGATGGCGGCTTATTTTGAAAAAGTAGGTGGGGTATATAATCCGGCACCAAGTGGTACGGCTACGCAGACGCAGGGAGGTTTGTATTCTCAGTCGTTGATTACTGCAAATGGCCGGACAGCGGCAACGCCGATTATGACTTATCATGAATTGAAATTCATTGAGGCAGAAGCAAAATTCAGAACGGGTAGCGCAACTTGGAGTCAGTCCTTGCAGGCTGCTGTTGAGGCTAACTTTGTATTTCATGGATTGACAGCGGCGCAAGGCACGATTTATTTCAATGCAAGTGTTTCACCCTTGTTGACTGCGGGAAATGAACTGAAGGAGATTTTGACGCAAAAATACATTGCGTTATATGAGCATGAGGCAATCGAGGTTTATAATGATTATCGAAGGGTTCCTTCTTTCTTGACGTTAAATAATCCGAATAATCAAACTACCGGTTTTGTTTGGCGATTTCCGTATCCTACAAGTGAAGAAGCTTCAAATTCAGCAAATGTGCCTGAAGTTAACGTATTTAGTGATAAAGTTTGGTGGGCTGGAGGTACTGAAAAATAAATAATATTTTCGATAAGTAAAAGAGCTGCTATAATAGTATAGCAGCTTTTTTTATGTCTGCAAGTAGGCGTTTGTTGCTGTGTGGTATTGTTGCTGTATCGCGCAACGTCTGGGCTGTGTGAATGTTTTATTTTGGATTTTAGCCTGTATTGATGAGCATGTGAAAAATTGTTGATGTTTGTTTGGGCGTTATAAAAAGTATATAGTTTAGTCTTGGTTGTTGGGCATCGATGATAAAGTTTGAAAAATACTTTCAATTTGTTTTGAATTTTGAATTTTTTTTACACATTTGTCTTATGTTAAAAAAATTAACCATTTAAGACTGATTTTAACAATTGACACTAGGGTAATTTGTGAGTAAAAGGATTTGGGGAATCCTTATAAAGAAGTCAAACTTATTTATTCGTTTTTTTTATTTTATTGTTTTTTAAACTGTTTCTATGAAGGGGTATATAGGAAAGGTATGCTGTTTTTTCAAAATCTACTTTTGAAAAAATTGCAACTGAAAGGAATGGATAGCCGGGGGGCGCTCACTCTGCATATACTCACAATTACCCTTCGTAGGAACTTTTAATGCCTCCCGGTTTTTTTGCTTTTGGCTCCTCTGATCAGTAGTGAACATAATACTCTATGTGTATGACTCCAGATAAATACCGGAACTCTGTTTCGGAAGGTGCTGTTTAAAAGAAGCTTTAATGTTTATAGCTGTTTATTAATAACTAAAATTATTTCTATGAAAAAAATTGCGATTTTTTTATCGATTCTCCTTTTCATGGGTAATTTGGTGGTAAATGCTCAAACGAGGAGTTTAACCGGTAAGGTTACTTCTGCTGAGGATAATATGCCAATACCCGGAGTATCGGTTTCTGTGAAGGGAACAACCATTGGTACAGTCACTAACACTGACGGTGAATATGAATTAAAAGTTCCAGAAGGAGCAAAGATTCTTGTGATGAGTTTTGTCGGAATGGCAACTCAGGAGGTTGCGATTTCTGGAAGCAATGTCGTTAATGTTGTGATGCAACCACAGGCTATCGGGGTTGACGAAGTAGTGGTAGTTGGTTATGGCACACAAAAGAAAAAGGATGTGACCAGTGCCGTGGCGCGAATAGGTGGTGAGGATATAAGTAACTTGGCTACACCGTCGTTCGAGTCGCAGTTGGCAGGACGTGCTGCCGGTGTGCAGGTGACAACGCCAAATGGAATGTTGGGACAGGCGCCTACATTTAACATTCGCGGATTTGGTACGATTTCTTCAAGTTCACAGCCGTTGGTTGTTGTTGATGGAATCCCTGTTACGTCGGGGCAGGTACAGGAGCTGTATGGAAGGTATAACCCTCTTGCGGAGATCAATCCAAACGATATTCAGTCGGTTGAGGTTTTGAAGGATGGTGCTGCAACAGCCATTTACGGTTCGAGAGCTGCTAATGGTGTTGTACTTATCACTACAAAATCTGGAGGCAATTTTAAAACGAAGGTAACTTATGATGGTCAAACCAGTTGGGCGAGTGCTGCTAAATTGCATGACTTGTTAAATGCCGACGAGTTTGTCGAAATAGCAAATGAAAAGTACGAAAATTGGGGCTCCTCTGGTCCTGCAGTATTAGATCCTGATGGTGTGAATACTAACTGGAATGATTATGTGTATCGTACCGGATTTCAGCAAAATCATACTGTTTCAGCAAGTGGTGGGTCTGATAAAAGTCAATTTTATGCATCTTTTGGCTATACTGATCAGGAAGGCATTATCAGGAATAATGACCAGCAACGTTATTCTTTAAATGCAAAACTTACACAGCAAGCTAATAAGTGGCTGAAAATAGGCTTTAATTCGCAGGTTTCGAAAACGACGCTAGAGGGAGTAATGAATCAGGAAAATTCACTTGGAAGTGTTGGTTTTGCCAGTGTGCGTATGTTGCCAAACGTGCCTGTGTACAATCCTGACGATATAACAGGTTATAATATTGATGCCGCAAATAGAAAAGCATTGGGACGAGGAGCAAATAAAACATACATAGATAATGGCATTCAGAATATTGTATGGGCTATGGATAACAATGTTAATAGAACTCAGAGTCTTCATGTTACAGGAGGAGGATTTGCTGAGGTTGATTTTGGTAAAGGGCTTACTTTCAGGACTCAAGGTGGGATCGATTACACTATGCTTAATGACTTTACCAAATGGGGTAGCGAATCCGGAGACGGTTATGGATATGGTGGCTTGTTGATGGACAATAGAGCTACTTATTATAATTGGAACTGGCAGAACATTTTAGCTTTCAATCATTCGTTCAATGATATTCACAATCTTGATATTACTGCAGTTCAGGAATATACTCATACTGATTATGAATATTTGTACGCTGATGTTACACAGTTGTCGGATGACTTCTTTAGTGATCATATTATATCCGGTACATTTGGCGAAAAAAGTGTTAGTGGAAGTAAAACCTACAATGGTTTAGCGTCCTATATGTTGCGTGCTAATTATAACTACGACAGCAAATACTATGTTGGAGGTTCGGTACGTCGGGATGGTTTGTCTCGTCTTCCTGAGGATACTCGTTGGGGAACATTTTATGGTGGTTCAGTTGCCTGGCGTATCTCAAAAGAATCTTTTTGGGCAAACTCGAACGTGAGTGGATGGTTTGATGATCTAAGGATAAGGTCAAGTTTTGCAACTATTGGAAACTCGGAACTTAGTGGTGATTTTCCTTATTTAGGTACTTATTCAGCAAAACGTTATGGAGCTCAGACAGGTATTGCTTGGAGCAATATGGGGAATGATCAGCTTAAGTGGGAGTCCACAACGACGTATGACGTAGGGTTGGACGGTAGCCTGTTTGGTAATCGTTTGTCTTTTGAGTTGGCATATTTCAACAAGAAGACTAAGGATCTGGTGCTAGAGGTGCCGACCGCTCCAACTATGGGGATCCCGGGTAACAGTTTTTATGACAACAGAGGGAAAATTAGGAATAGCGGATTTGAAGTAACAGTTGGAGGAACGCCTGTTTCGGGTGAATTTACATGGCGTACCGATTTTAATATTACTCTTGTCGACAACGAAGTGGTCGAATTGGTTAATCATGATCCTATAATCAGTACTTACACAATTGTTCAGGAAGGCGAATCTTATGGGTCTCTCTATGGTTATGAATTTTACGGAGTAAACAACGTGAACGGTAATCCTATTTGGGTAAAAGGTGATGGCTCGTTAGTTCAGTTCAGTACCTTTGGAGATGCTAATCAAGGCGAAGTCGAATATTATTATGCTGTTTACGATCCGGCAAATCCTGAGGATGTTTCAACGGAGTCCGATTTGTCGCCGAGTGAAGACAAAAAGATATTAGGTTCATCATTGCCCAAATGGTTTGGTGGTTTTAATAACACATTTACATACAAGGGTTTTGATATGAACGTATTCCTGCGTTTTTCTGGTGGTAATAAATTAATGAACGCTGCGATGTCCGAATCGTTGCTTAATATGGATTTCTCCAATAATGGCAAAGAGGTGCTTAATCGTTGGCAGAGCCCCGAAGAGCCAGGTAATGGTAAAATTCCTAAGATAGGGTATGGAGATGATCAGGTTTTGTTCAACTCAGGCGCAACTGACTCGCGTTTTGTGGAGGATGCTTCGTTCTTGAAGTTAGCAAATATTGCGTTAGGTTATACTTTGCCTCGTGGATTCACTTCTAAGTTGGATATATCGAAAGTGCGGTTTTATGTACAGGCGCAAAATCTGCTTACGATAACCAAGTATTCTGGTCTCGATCCTGAAACGACTACTCGTCGCGGAGTGGATTGGGATGGTATGCCACAGCAACGCATTGTAAGCTTAGGTGTAAATGTTACATTTTAATTGAATTTAAAAATTAATAAAGAAAGATTATGTTACGAAATAAAATATTGAAACATGCGGCAAGTTTATTTGCTTTTGCAATAATCTTGACTTTCATGTCATGTGAAGATGATGTGATTGATCTTCAGCCGGTCAGTCAATTGTCGGACATTACGGCATTTGCAACCCCAGAGCGTTGTGAATTATCGGTGATAGGAGCTTACGACGCTATTCAGTGTGGAATTTACAACGGTTCTTATTCCAGAGGTTATCCCTTTGGTGCTGCAAGTATTATACAAGGCGAAATGCGCGGCCAGGACATGAATCTCACCGCTGTATTTTACGATATAACTTACTCATCGACCTATTCTACTACAACGGCGAACAATCGGTATTACTGGGAGGCTTCATTTGAGGCGATAAACCGCATAAATACAGTAATAAGAGGTATTGGAGGAGCAGTGGAGAATAGTATCATTACCGAAGAGCAAGGTAATGCTTACAAGGGCGAGCTCCTTTTTCTTCGGGCGTTGACTTATCATTCACTCTTAATTCACTTTGCGTATCCGGTAAATATTAATTCGAATAACAATTATGGTTTACCTCTTTATTTAAACGCAAATAATACGCCTTCAGATGTCGAAGAGTCAATGAAGATTGGCCGTTCGACAGTTCAGGAAACCTATGCGCAGATTCTTAAAGATCTTACTGATGCAGAGAGTTTATTTTCTACTGATGACAAGAACGGTGCTAATGGTATTACGCGTGTGTCGAAGGGGTCTATTATTGCGCTGAAAACACGGGTTTATCTCCATAAACGAGACTGGCCGAAGGTAATAGAAGAGGCCAAAAGGCTTGTTCCGGGGACAGCAGCACCTTTCAAGAGTCCTATTGGAGATTATGAACTCGAAACTTCTCCTGCAACACCGTTTCTATCGTATAGTAACAATACGGAATCGATTTTTTCAGTTGAAAACAATTCCGACGATAATGGTAGTGTGAATGGTGCGATGGCAGCCATGATGTCAGCACGTACAGGTGGACGGGCAATAGTAACATCTTCTCCTACAATTTATAATACTTCATATTGGTTGGCAGACGACAAACGTCGCGATTTATTGTATTATAGTTCGGCTTATAATTATTATTATTGTGATAAATATCAGAATGTTACAACAAGAGAAGAATATGCCCCGATAATTCGTTATGCGGAGGTATTGTTGAACTATTCTGAAGCTGTTCTTCGTCAAGGTGGTAATAATACACTGGCACTTGAATTGCTTAATGCCGTGCGTAATCGTTCACTTGCTAACCCTGCAGACCAGAAGTATGGTGCTGCTGATTTTGCTGATACCAAAGCATTTCTAGATGCTATTCTTTGGGAAAGGCGCATTGAGTTTCATGGCGAAGGACGTCGTTGGGAAGATATTCATCGTCTGGCTAACGATGATATTTCACCGTCGGGAGGTATTCCTGCAAAAATTGATTATTCGCGGGCTAAAGGCAAGGACAACTTTGTTGTAGGTGGAGAAGTGAAAGAAGAATGGTTCTCGCCTAATAGAAAATTTATACCATATACAGATAGACGCTTTCTGTGGCCTATTCCGGTTGGAGACTTGATTCGCAACCCAACATTGGCTGCACAGCAAAATGAAGGTTGGGGTAATTAGAGAATTTTTTAATGTTTGGGTCGTCCTGGAATAGGTTGACAGAACTTTAAGGATATTTATTTAAACCGTTGAGGCTAGCTTCAACGGTTTTTTTTTTTTTCATATCTGGAATAGGGGGTTTATTTGCACTTCCTGCATTTCGGGTAAGGCTTGGTTGAAATGGACTTTGCCATTAGGGTAGTTGTGGTAAAATTATCGGAGCTTATTCCGGAAATGTTAAAACCCGGGCAAAAGGCGAAACAACGAACAAAACGTCAATTTGTCGTCTGTGTGTTGATTTTAATGCCAAGATGGAGGGTTAATCGTAAGGTTTAATTCCTTTGGAGAGGTTTGCGGCTTAATACAAAAAACATACTATTTTGTTTTTAGACAGCTTTTTTTATCTGCAATGAAGAGCTTGTTCTTAGGTGGTGTTGATTGTGTGCCAGTGCGAAAGAGTGGAGGATTATCTTCTTTTGGTGTGTGGTTGTGTGGTTGTGTGGGGAGCAGCTTTGGTCTGTGTTAGTGAGCGCATGAAAAATTATTGAACTTTATTTTGTAGTTATAAAAAAATATTTACAATCGTCCATATTCTTGAGCGTTGGTTGCCTATATTGAAAAATACTTTCAATTTGTTTTAAAGTTTAATTTTTTTTTACACTTTTGTAATTGTTAAAAAAATTAACTATTAAGAACTGATCTTAACAATTAGCACTAGGGTAATTTGTGATTAAAGGATTTGGGGGAATCCTGAGTAAGAATCAACTTTATTTATACACTGTTTAATTATTTTTTAAAACTGTTTCTATGAAGGGGGATGTAGGAAGCATTCATTGTTTTTCCAAAATTTTATTATTGAAAAAATTGCAACTTAAAGGAATGAATAGCCGGGGGGCGCTCACTCTGCATATATTCACGATTACCCTTCGTAGAAACTTTCTATGCCTCCCGGTTTTTTTTAGTTCGTAGCTCCTCAGATCGGTAGAATCAACATAATACTCTAAGTGTTTGACTCAAGATATATCGGGACTCTGTTCCTGAATACGCTGTTTAGAAAGAGACTTTAATGTTTATAGCTGTTTATTAATAACTAAAATTATTTCTATGAAAAAAATTGCGATTCTTTTATCGATTCTCTTTTTCATGGGTAATTTGGTGAATGCTCAAACGAAGAGTTTAACCGGTACGGTTACTTCTGCTGAGGATAATATGCCAATACCCGGAGTATCGGTTTCAGTAAAGGGAACAACCCTTGGAACAGTTACCAACCTGGATGGTCAGTTTGAATTGACTGTTCCGAATGATGCTAGATATTTAACATTTAGCTTTATCGGGATGAAGAATCTCGAAGTTGAGATTGGTTCACAAACCAATTTTGCCGTAAAGATGGAAAATGCGATTATTGGAGTTGACGAGGTGGTTGTTACAGCTCTTGGCATTTCCCGGGAAAGGAAATCTTTAGGGTATTCTGTGCAACAAGTAGGAGGAGAAGAGATCAGCACAATAAAAGGAGCTGATTTTACCTCGGCACTTTCAGGAAAAGTTGCCGGGCTTGACATAAAAACAAACACAAACTTTGGTGGGTCTACAAACGTCATTGTTCGTGGTTCAGCTTCATTGACCGGAAACAACCAGGCTTTGTTTGTTGTTGACGGTGTGCCGATTGACAATACGATAATGAATGACTCGTACCAGAAAAGGGGAGGGCGTGGATACGACTACGGTAGCACCGCTTCTGATATTAACCCTAACGATATTGAGTCGATTTCGGTATTAAAAGGAGCCGCTGCAACTGCACTCTATGGATCAAGAGCTGCGAATGGTGTAATTCTCATTACAACAAAAAAGGGAGCTAAAGGGAAAAACTTGGGTGTATCTTACACCGGAAATGTTACCCTTGGATTTGTGGATAAAAGTACATTCCCTGAGTACCAAAAAGAATACGGTGCCGGTTATGGTTTAGACTGGTACAGTGATTCAGATTATCCTGGGCTTGAGTACTGGGATTGGAACGATGACGGGACTGATGAATACATTGTCCCTACTTATGAAGATGCATCGATGGGAGAACCTTTCAATGCCGGTTTGAATGTTTACCAATGGAATGCATTCTGGCCTGGTTTAGATACCTATGGTAAAGCTACGCCCTGGGTTGCTGCTAAAAACGATCCGATCGAATTTTTTGAAACAGCAACTACGAAGTCTAACTCAATTCAGGTTACTGGCGGCAGCGATAATTTAACCTACCGGTTTTCTTACCAGAATCTGCAGCAAAGTGGTATCATGCCAAACAGTGAGCTGGATAAAAATAACTTTAGCTTTTCCGGTAGTTACGATATTACTTCTAAGTTAAAAGTATCGTCTTTTGCCAATTTTATTAAAACCGAAACTAAAGGACGAAACATAACAGGGTATTCTGGCAACCTGATTTCCGGGTTCCGTCAGTGGTGGCAAACCAATGTTGATATTCTTGAGCAAAAAAGGGCGTACGAGCAATTGGGGGTAAATGCTACTTGGAACATGAACGAGCCAGGCGATACCAGCCCAGCCTATTGGAACAACCCCTATTGGCAACGTTACAGAAACTACCAAACTGACTCACGTAGCCGCTTTATCGGTTATACCAAGTTCGATTGGCAAGTTGCCGACTTCTTAACATTCACAGGACGTGCATCTGTAGATTATTATTCATTCCTTGAAGAAGAAAGACTTGCTGTAGGTTCCATTGCAGAGGCCTTTGGTGTTGGTTATAACGATACATCGTCGGGTTATTCGGTGAAAAGAGGTGACTTTTCTGAATACAACTTCGATTTGATGGCCAACTTCAATAAAGACATTACTGATAAGTTGAATTTAGCAGGCTTGATAGGTACCAACATTCGTAAACAAAACTCTTCTGATTTTTGGGCGTCCACAAACGGTGGTTTGGCAGTTGAAGGAATTTATTCGCTTGCCAATACAGCATCTCCGTTGGAATTGCCGATAGAGCATGCACCAAAGATCCAGGTGAATGGTTATTTTGCAAATGCATCATTGGGGTACAACGATATTTTATTTCTTGAAGGTTCGGTTCGTGTTGACCAGGCTTCTACTTTGCCCAAAGACAATCAGACTTATGTGTATCCATCAGCCACCGGTAGCTTTATTTTTACAAAGTTCATTGATAAAGATTGGTTTAGCTTTGGTAAGGTACGTTTAAACTATGCTGAAGTGGGTAACGATGCTCCTTTTGCCAGTTTATTTAATACTTATGACCAATACTATCCTTTTAGCGGAAATGGAGTTGCATCAAACAGTAATACAATAAATAATAAAGAGTTAAAATCGGAAAGGACAAAAAGTTTGGAAGCAGGTTTAACTCTGAACTTTGTGAAAAACCGCTTGGGTCTTGATTTGGCTATCTACGACAACAGAACCGTTGATCAGATTATGCCGGCAGCAATTTCCTATGCTACAGGTTCGAGCTTCAAATTCGTAAATGCCGGAGAAGTTAGCAATAAAGGTGTTGAAATAATGCTGAATGCAACACCTGTAAAACAACGTGGTTTTACATGGGATGTAGCCCTAAACTGGTCGAAAAATAAAAACAAGGTTATTGACCTGGCCGAAGGTTTGGAAAAGTTGCAACTTGCAGACCTGCAGGGAGGTGTTACCGTTAATGCTGTAAAAGGCTATGCTATGGGAACTATTCATGGTACCGACTTTGTTTACTATAATGACATTAAAGATGAGGCTCATCGGATTATAACGGATGGCTACTACGATGTTAGCGCATCAGACCAGATCATTGGAGATGTAAACCCGGATTGGATTGGCGGTCTCCGTAATACGTTCAGTTATAAAAATCTTAGACTTAGTTTCTTAATCGACTGGAAACATGGTGGAGATGTATTCTCGTTAGACCATTGGTACGGTTCGTCTACAGGTTTGTATAAAGAAAGTGCAGGTTTGAACGACCTTGGAAACCCCGTACGTAATTATGTCGCTGATGGTGGTGGTGTGATACTTAAAGGAGTAACTGCTGACGGCGCACCAAATACGGTACGTTCAGAAGATATGGGAACGTATTATACGCCTGTTGGATCATATTATGCGCCCAATGCTTTGTTTATTTACGACGCCAGCTATGTGAAGTTGAGAGAATTGTCGGTTACTTATAACTTGCCTAAATCACTTTTTGATAACATCTTTATTCAGGACGCTTCAATTGCATTGGTTGGTTCAAACTTGTGGATTATTCATAAAAACCTTCCTTACGCAGATCCGGAGACTTCTCAAGGTGCAGGAAATATTCAAGGTTGGCAAAGTGGTGTAATGCCATCAACGCGCAATATTGGTTTTACATTAAATGTTAATTTTTAATACGTTGTAAAAATGAGAAATAGAAAATTATATATAGTTGTACTTTTTCTGGGGTTTCTGTTTGCATGTACCGATGATTTCACAGAAATGAACGTTGACACGACCCGGCCGGAAGAAGTAAGTGCAAGCGTTTTGCTTACCAATGCACAAATAGAAATTATTGATCAACTATCCAGTACAAACGTTAATTACAATATTTGGAAGCTGATGGCCCAGTATTGGACAGAGCGTTCGTACAGGGATGAAGCGAACTATAACATTACAAGCCGTGAAATTCCGGAACAGATCTTCAGGGTGTTTTATGCTGCTTTATACGATTTAAAAGATGCGTATGAAATTATTGAAGCGCAGACGCTTACTGAGCCTAACCTGGAGTCAAAGCAAACTGTGAAGGCAAATCAGCTGGCAGTCATTGAATTGGTAAATGTTTTTGTATATCAACGTTTGGTGGATATTTTTGGAGATATCCCTTATAGTGAAGCTTTAGATAAGGATAATTACACGCCCGCCTATGATGATGCACAGACAATTTATAAAGATTTAATTGCCCGTGCCGAAGCCGCTGTCGCTGCTCTGGATGATTCTGATGAAAGTTTTGGTACTGCTGATTTGATTTATGACGGAGATGTTGCATCCTGGATAAAATTTGGGCATAGCTTATTGGTGAAGCTGGGGATTGGTATTGCCGATGGTCCCTTGTCTGCTTTAGGGAAATCAACCGTTGAAGCACATTATGATGGTGTTTTTGCCAGTCAAAGTGAAAGTGCATTCTTCCCGTACGAAAAATCATTGCCTTATGTAAATGAGCTTTACAATGATTTGGTAGCCAGTGGACGTCATGATTTTGTGATGGTTACGGGTATGGTTGAGTTAATGAGAACCATTGAAGATCCCAGAATTGACAACTACTTTGATAATCTTGAAACCGGTATTACTACCGATTACGGTGCATCTGGCGGTTCGTACAGTACAAAAGTACATTACGATGCAGCCTTGGAAGAACCCGATTTTCCTGGCTTTTTCCTGACTTTTGATGAGGTTCAGTTCTACCTGGCCGAAGCTGCTGCCCGTAATTGGAATGTTGGTGCCGACGCTGAAACGTATTACAACGCAGCGGTTACCGCTTCCATTATACAGTGGGGAGGAACAGAGGCTGAAGCTGAAACCTATTTGGCTTCACAGTCATACTCTTCCTATGACGTATGGAAAGATGCGATTGGCACGCAAGCTTGGTTAGCTATGTACACGAGAGGCTTTATAGGTTATACCTTCTGGCGGAGATTAGATTACCCGTCCGTATTGGTAATGCCTCCAAGCCCTCCAACCGGTGTTACATCTATTCCGGTTCGTTTTACTTATCCAACAAACGAACAGCAATACAACTCAACAAACTATGCCGCCGCAGCTGCTGCTATTGGTGGGGACAAAATGAGTACAAAATTGTTCTGGGATGTTTATTAGAAAATAATCAAACAACTTACAAATTATAAAAAAAGCTGCCTCGTTAGGCAGCTTTTTTTATTGTCTTTTCAGTCTGAAGGTACTTTGATCAGGCGTATTTTCTGCAATAAGTCTTATCGGGCAGGACTGGAGCGAAAATTAAACGATCGTTCCGAAATTATCCCGAGCCTGAGGCAATGCGATGAAAAACTGTTTCGATAAGCCAATGTACGTCGTAATATCCTGAGAAATGGTTTGGTGGAGCTTTTGTTCTTAATCGTTAGCCCCAGGATTTTTTAGCGGGGAAACAGTGATTCCGGCATTAAAAATGACTCGAGCCGTCCCAGCAGTGCGTACACAGTTTTTCTTTCGGAAGTCCGATTGCCTCCACCAGGTCTTCCAGTTTCTGGAATTTCAGCGTTGTTAGATCCAGATTTTTGCGGATTTGTTCCACCATTGCCTGGTACTTGGGCGAGTTGCTGTCAGAATATTCCGACATGTCGTAGCCCATCATTTCTTCTTCCGTTTTGTTTTCTAGCTGGGCAACAGCCTTGTGGGTTGCCAGGTCAAAGTTGGAACGCGAACGGCTGAAGTTCAGGAACTCGCACGGATAGGTGAGGGGAGGACAGGCAATGCGCATGTGTACTTCGCTGATTCCGGCAGCATGCAAATCGGTTACATTGTCCTTCAGCTGGGTTCCGCGAACAATCGAGTCGTCGAGAAATACGCCGCTGTTTCCTTTCAGAATTGAGTTATTCGGAATCAGTTTCATTTTGGCAACTAAATCGCGCATATTTTGGTTTTGAGGCATGAAGCTTCGCGGCCAGGTGGGCGTGTATTTCGAGTACGGACGTTTTAGCGGGATTCGCTTTTCGTTGCTGTAGCCCATCGCATGCCCAACTCCCGAATCGGGAATTCCGGCGACAAAATCGGCCTTGGCATCGTCGCCTTTTGCCAGGGCAGCACCACAGCGGTAGCGGCTTTCGTCCACATTAATTCCTTCGTAAAACGATGGCGGATATCCGTAATATACCCACAGGAACGAGCACACCTGCATTTTCTCGTTTGGTTTGCGTAGTTGTTCGCAACCGTCGGCAGTGACCGAAACAATTTCACCCGGACCAAGGTATTTTTCTACTTCGTAGCCCAGGTTGGGAAATGCACAGGTTTCAAAGGTTAAGCCGTAGCCATTTTCTTTTTTTCCAACGATAACGGGTGTTCGGCCCAGTTTGTCGCGTGCTGCAATAATGCCATTTTCGGTCAGCACCATCATGGAGCACGATCCTTTAATTCGCCGGAAAACATTTTCAATACCGGCCACAAAATCTTCTCCTTCGGCAATCAGCATGGCCACTAATTCGGTTGGGTTTACAGAGCCCTGGCTGGTTTCCGAAAAAGTGCGGCGCATTTGCATAAACTGCTCTTCCAGCTCATCAATGTTTACAATTTTACCTACTGTTGCTACGGCAAAGCGGCCCAGGTGAGACGTTACCAGTATGGGTTGCGCTTCGTTGTCGCTGATTACGCCAATACCGCAATTGCCTTTGAATCCGGCAATGTCATTTTCAAATTTATTTCTGAAATAGCCATCCTCGAGGCTGTGAATAGCCCGTTGAAATCCTTTTTCAGAACAGTGAAAGGCCAGCCCGGCCCGTTTGGTTCCTAGGTGGGAATGATAATCGGTGCCGTAAAAAACATCGGCAACACAGTCGTTTTTCAAGACACTGCCAAAAAATCCGCTCATGAGATAGTTATTTTTGTTGTCAAAAGTTTTGATGAGAGGGCAAAAGTATTAGAAATGTAGTTGCCCGAAAGCAAAGGTTAATAAGAGAAGGTGAATTGTTAATAGAAATATGACGGGTACGGCGCAAAAGCGCGCATCAACGGCACATAAACTGATGCTGAAAGTGTCGAACATCAATAACCCGGTATGAAGTGTATGGTAAGCTGCAGTAGCTAATGCCGTTGGAAGGAGCTTAAGTGTAGATTGTAAGTAGCATTATGTTGGTTTTATGGACGCCCTGTGTATAGGTCAGGCGCCCTGTCGGGTGTTGACCCTTCCTGTTGTATTTTGGGGCCTCCCTGTTAAACAGGAAGGGTGAAAAATGTACAGGATTCGAAAAAAATACAACAGGGCGATAAATAAACTTACAGGACGTTCCAAAAGGCTACAGGAATGAGAGAAATGGCTACAGGGAGGCAAAAAAGTTAACAGGACTGCTTTTCGCGGAGATTGGCATATGGATTTTCTTTGATATCCTGCCAACAAGGAAGAGAAATTATGATTATTTTTAGAAGACAATAAAGCGAAGGCCTTGCATGCACCAATGCCAGCACCCTGATTTACCCACTGTAAGCAACAGCTTACAACGAACATAAGAAATCCGTTTGATGATTTATAAATATAATATTTCGAAGTTTGACAATGTATCCGGTAAAAGGGAATACTGTATGCTTTAAATTGACATATAAAGTAGTAGGTGAAGCCAACTAGAAATCCGACACATAGAACACTCTAAGAAGCTGAAATCTAGTAAGATTAACAATAGTATAGAACAAAAACCATTTAAGACATGAGAAAATTAGAACAAATATGGAAAGTTTCAATCATTTCGATGGGACTTATGCTTATTCTTGTAAGTAGTTGCGAGAAAGATAATAATACTACAGCACCAATAATTCCTACATCAGAAGTATTTAGCCTTAGCTCAAATGCAGTTACCATAAGAAGTTCCTTTTCAAACTATGAGGACCTTGAATTAACTAATCAAGGCATCTGTTGGAGTTTAAATCCCAGCCCAACTATAGATAACAGTATAAAAGTTGGAGATTTGATTGACAGTATAATGTTTTGCAGAATTGAAGGATTGACACCAAATACAAAATATTATATAAGAGCATTCGCAACCAATATGACAGGCACTAGTTATGGTAATGATATTTCCTTTACGACAAATAACACTGTAACTGATATCGATGGAAATTTATACAACACAGTAACTATCGGTACTCAAACATGGTTGGTTGAAAATCTTAAAACAACGAGGTATAATGATGAAACTGATATACCTCTGATGAATGATGATTCATCATGGGACACAATCGGTTCTTCTGGTTATTGCTGGTATGATAATAATATTGCAAATAAGGATTTATATGGTGCACTTTACAATTGGCCAGCCGTAAATTCTGAAAAGCTTTGTCCTGCTGGATGGCATGTTCCAACTGATGCAGAATGGTCTACACTAGCCGATTACCTCGGAGGTGAGTATGTTGCTGCTGAATTTTTAAAGGCAGTCGAATCTAATTGGATATCTCCAAATACTATTGCAAATAATTACTCAGGATTTTGTGCTCTTCCTGGAGGAGGTGCGTCTGGAGTAGGTTCTTTTTTTGGGAAAGGGATAGAACTAGTTTTATGGTCATCTACAATAGATTATTCCTTTGGAGATAGTGCTGGATGGAATATTTACTGGTTAATACGTGAAAATAATACAGTACAACGAAATGGATTTACGTCCAAAGGTGGGAGTCAGAATTTCTTATCTATTCGCTGTGTTAAAAATTAAAAATCAATCCAAAACTATTTATCTGAAACTAAAATCAAAAGTATTATTGAGAAATGGCCAGCATCTATAACAGTTAGTCGTTGTATAAACCCCATAATTTTTAAGTACCTGCTAAAACGATGAAGGGGAATGAGCTGTTTTTCTCTTTTTGGGGTTTCCGGTTGATGTTAAGCAAGACGAGTAAGCAAAACAACGTTCATAACAATGAAGCATCCCGGCTTTCGGCAAGGCCAAACCTGAATCCGCGCCAGCGGGTGGTAAATTGAGCCGAATATAAATAGTAAACCATATGGACAGAATTATCATTTTTGCTGTATTGAGCCTCTTGGTAGTAGCTGTTTCATGGAGAACAATATTCAAGCTTAAAAGTCATGGCTTTTATCGATTTATCAGCTGGCTGTGTATAGCATGGCTTATTTCCACGAACTATAGAACCTGGTTTACAGATCCTTTTTCCATTCGGCAAATCTTTTCATGGATTTTTCTGCTAATATCCGCTTACTTGGTTATTGCTGGAGTGATTCTTCTGAAAAAAACAGGAAAACCGAAAAGAGATAGAAATGATAAATCGCTTTATCAGTTTGAACAAACTACCGAATTGGTAGACACGGGGATTTTCAAATATATCCGACACCCGCTTTATTCCTCGTTACTGTTTTTGACGTGGGGAGTGTTTTTAAAGAATCCCACACTCTGGTTATCGCTTATGACAGCTTTATCGTCTGTATTTCTTTATCTCACTGCCTTGGTTGACGAGAAAGAATGTATTGATTTCTTTGGTGATAAATACATCGAATATATGAAAAGGAGTAAACGGTTTATTCCGTTTATTTTTGAAGAGCACAACTTGTGTCTGACAATTAAATACCCAATCAAAACACCCGGTAATTTTTGCTCACCGTTACGTCTTCCTTTTCTTCTTTTTGGCAGCCGGGAAAAGAATGTTGTTCAGGATTAAGCGGTATCCCGGAGAGTTGGGGTGCAGGCTTAAATCGGTTGGCGGATCGCCGATCAGGTGTTGGTAATCTTCCGGGTCGTGGCCCCCGTAAAAAGTCCAGAAACCTTTGCCTTTTTCCCCGTGAATGTAGCGGGCTTCGCGCGCCGGTTTGTTTTCACCCATCACCAGCACATTGGGTTTTACCACTTCTTTGCGGTACGCCGTGGTTTGTCCCATAAAACCTTTGATCAGGTTGCGGTGGTTCTGGCACAACATGGTGGGTATGGGGTCCCACTTGGCCGAAAATTCAAACAGCGTGAAAAAATCATTTTCCCGCACCACTTTGTTACGCCGCGATTCGGTGGCGTCGATGTCCGAAAACTCGTATACGTTCGGGCTTTTCTCCAAATGAAAGTTTTCGAATGCACAAGTATGTTGGAAATTCAGCTTTTCATCCGCATCCGGGTCCATCGGGTCGCCGTCGAACATGGGCTGGCAAATATCCACGCCTTCCGCCGCCAGCGAAATATCGTATGTGTCGGTAGCGGCACACATGGCAAAAAGGAAACCGCCGTTCAGTACATACTTGTCAATTTCGCGTGTGACGAATGACTTCATTTCCGAAACCTTCAGGAAACCCAGTTTTTGTGCCAGTTCGTTGTTTATTTTTACTTCCTGCTGGTACCAGGGCATGTGCTGATAGGTACGCCAGAACTTTCCGTGTTGGCCGGTAAAGTCTTCGTGGTGAAGGTGCAGCCAGTCGTAATCGGCCAGTTTCCCGTCCAGTATTTCTTCGTCGTAAATTACATCGTAATCGATTTCGGCATAGGTAAGCACCAGGGTTACCGCATCGTCCCAGGGTTGTTTGTTGGGTGGCGAGTATACCGCAATTTTAGGCGCTTTTGTCATGCTTATGGCATCCTGGTTGACTTCGGGACGCGCTATTTCTGAAAGGATGGCGCTGGCCTGCGCATCGGCAATGGTTTCAAAAGTGACGCCGCGAATCACGCATTCGTTTTCAATTTCAGGAAAATGCTGCAACAGGAAACTGCCGCCCCGGTAATTGAGCAGCCACTTTACTTCCACATCTTTTTGCAGGGTCCAGTAGGCTATTCCGTAAGCCTTTAAATGATCCTTCTGCGTATCGTCCATCGGGATAAGAAGATACAGGGCTTTTGCCTGAAAAACGATCAAAAGGACAAGGAGGGAAAGTATTGTTTTAAGCTTCATGTCTCTGTTTTCCGAAATATACAACTTTGAAACGATAAAGTTCAAATGCGCCGGTGTTACCTCAGGTATGCGCAAACAGATAGCGGATGCGCAGACCCGTATTTTACACCGGTAACACTTTGGGCATTGACTGTATCATCAGAACGGCACATCCGAAGTGGAGGATCCGCTTTCGAATCCGCGGTTGCCCGCAATTCCAGCATCGTAAGTTTCGTTGTCCTCGTTCATCGACGAGCCAAAAGTCTGTACCGAATTAAAGCCTCCCGATTCGAACTGCGGATCAAGGTCGGAGAATTTCGCCATTTCTTTCTGGAATTTCAGCGGCACATCGGCGGTGGCACCGTTACGGTGTTTGGCAATAATGAGCTCTGCAATTCCGCGCAGCGAGTTCCCTGATTCGTCTTCGGTGATCCCAAAATATTCCGGCCGGTGGATAAAGCAAACAATATCGGCATCCTGCTCGATCGCTCCCGATTCACGCAGGTCGGAAAGCTGCGGGCGTTTTCCCTCGCGCGATTCTACGGCACGACTCAACTGCGACAGCGCAATAATCGGCACGTTCAGTTCCTTAGCAATGGCTTTTAACGAACGCGAAATCATACTTACCTCCTGTTCACGGCTGCCGCGAGTATCCGTTCCGGCGGTCATCAGCTGAAGGTAGTCGACAATAATAATGTTAATGTCGTACTGCATCTTCAGGCGGCGGCATTTGGCCCTGAACTCAAAAATGGAAAGGGCAGGGGTGTCGTCGATAAAAATAGGCGCATCATCCAGGGTTTTGATACGCTGGTTCAGCTGTGCCCACTCGTAATCTTCCAGTTTACCGGTTTTAATTTTCTCCCCTCCCAGTTCGGTTTCGGCAGATATTAAACGGTTCACCAACTGCAGCGATGACATCTCGAGCGAGAATACGGCAACTGCCTGGCGGTGATCAACCGCCATGTTACGTGCCATGGATAAAACAAAGGCGGTTTTTCCCATCGCCGGACGTGCGGCGAGGATAATCAGGGCCGAAGGTTCCCAGCCCGAAGTAATACGGTCTACAGCCGTAAAACCTGAGGGCACACCACTTAATCCGTCGGGTTTGCTACGTGCCGCTTCAATTTGAAGTACGGCCTGGTTCAGGATGGGTTTGATCGGCACCGTTTCCTTTTTGATGTTTCCTTCCGAAACCTTGAAAAGTGCGGATTCCGAGAAGTCGATCAGGTCGTCCACGTCAATGGTGTCGTCGTAGGCTTTTCCTTGTATTTCGCTGGAAACACGGATGAGTTCGCGCTGAATGTATTTTTGGGCAATGATCCTGGCATGGAATTCAATGTGCGCCGCCGAAGCTACCCGCCGGGTGAGTTGAGTGATGTACCCGGGGCCGCCTATTTCGTCGAGCTGGTTGCGGTCTTTTAGTTCCTGGGTAACCATCAAAAGGTCGACGGGTTTTTCTTTTCCCGACAATGACTGGATGGCCTCAAAAATTTTGCGGTGTTCGTCTTTGTAAAAGCTTTTGGCTTCAATAATATCGGCGATGGTAACAATGGCGTCCCGCTCCAGCATCAGGGCTCCCAAAACCGCTTCTTCCACATCCACTGCCTGGGGTGGGAGTTTGCCATACTGTGCGTTTATCTGGTCGATGGTTGGAGATGGGGTGCCTCTTCTTCGTTCTGCCATGGTTTGCTAAAAAGTTAAAATATGTGTGGAATATGAATGTCAAAAATAGGAATAACAAGGTCAGGCAGCAAGACAATCTTGTTACCGTATTTTAACGTCTGTTATTCACAATTGTTAATTGGTATTTACGCTAATTTCGCCTCAATAATTTTGGTGAGGATTTCCCGTAAGCTTGATCCCATCGCCTCTATTTGCTGCGGGACAAAGCTGGTTCCGGTCATTCCCGGCGTAGTATTTACTTCCAGAAAATGAAACACTCCGTCTTTTAAAATGTAGTCGACACGCACAATGCCGTCGCACTCGCACAAGTGATAAATTTCGGAGGTAAGTTCCCGGCATTTTTTTGCCAGGTCTTCCGGAAGACGCGCCGGTGTTATTTCGTCGGTTACACCGGGCGTGTATTTGGCTTCGTAGTCAAAAAACTCATTTTTGGGAAGTACCTCGGTTATCGGGAAAACGGTGATCTCATTCTTGATTTTTACCGCTCCGCAGGTGAATTCCTTGCCGTCGATAAATTCTTCAACCAGGGCCTCTTCGCTTTCCTGCCAGGCTTTGTGGATGGCCGCCTCCACTTCCTCTTTTGTCTTCACCTTTGTGATGCCAAAGCTCGAACCTCCGGCATTGGGTTTTACAAAAACAGGAAGGCCAAGTTTCTCCACCACAAACTCCGCATCAATGGTGTCGCTAACGGTGTATTTTAGCGATTTGGCCATCGGGATGCCCATGCTGCGCAGGTAGTTGCTGCAAAACCACTTGTTAAAAGTAAGCGACGATGAATGAACGTTGCACGAGGAGTAGGGAATGCCCATCAGCTCGAAATAAGCCTGCAAAATTCCGTCTTCTCCGGGGGTTCCGTGGATGGTAATGTAGGCAAAATCAAACTTGATTTTTTCGCCCTGAAACTGAAAGCTGAAATCTGATTTGTCGATGTCAGAAACCTTGTAATTGTTCTGAAAAACTTCCCAGCGGTCGTTTTGTATTTCAACCAGCCAGGGAGTGAATTTATCCGGATCGACGGCTTGCATTACATTGGCTCCGCTTTTTACCGAAACCACAAACTCCGAAGAGTTTCCGCCGGCCACAACGGCCACATTGGGTTTTGAAACTATGCTATTCATTTCTGTTTGCTATATAATTTTCCCATTTTTCCACTGCCTGTGCCATGTCTTCAGGCAATTCTGAGTTGAACGACATTTTTTCTCCGCTGGTGGGGTGAATAAATCCGAGTGTTTTGGCATGGAGCGCCTGCCGGGGAAGTATTTTGAAGCAATTTTGTACAAACTGCCGGTATTTCGAAAAGGTGGTTCCCCTTAATATCTGATCGCCACCATAGTTGGAGTCGTTGAACAGCGTATGGTTGATGTACTTCATGTGCACTCTTATCTGGTGCGTTCTTCCGGTCTCAAGACGGCACTCAACCAGCGAAACATATCCGATTCGCTTTAACACCCGGTAATGCGTAACGGCCGGTTTGCCATAATCGCCCTCCGGAAATACCGTAAACACCTGGCGGTTGTTCAGGCTGCGGCCAATGTTTCCGGTAACGGTTCCTTCGTCGTCTTTTACATTTCCCCACACTATCGCCTGGTAAAGGCGCTCGCTGGTTTTGTCGAAAAACTGACGGGCCAGATGGATTTTGGCGTGTTCGGTTTTTGCCACCACCAGCAAACCCGAAGTATCTTTGTCGATGCGGTGCACCAGCCCAGGTCGCGGATCTTCGCTGTTAAACAGCGGCAGGTCTTTAAAATAATAGGCCAGCGCGTTTACCAGGGTTCCCGAGTAATTTCCATGCCCGGGATGAACCACCAAACCAGCGGGTTTGTTGAGCACGATCAGCTGGTCGTCTTCGTAAACAATGTCGAGCGGAATATCTTCAGCAATGATCTTTAACTCACGCCTGGGGTAATCCATCACGATTTGGATATCGTCGTTAGGCTTTACCTTGTAGTTGGATTTTACTGCTTCTCCGTTTACCAGGATATTGCCTGCATCGGCAGCGGCCTGGATGCGGCTTCGCGATGAGTTTTCAATCCGGTTCGATAAAAACTTATCAATGCGAACAGCCGATTGGCCTGCATCAACCGACAGACGAAAATGTTCGTAAAGACCACCTTCCTCTTCTTCTAATTCTTCGTTATCTTCTATGTAATCCGTCATATATCTTATTGTTCTGTGGCTTCGTCGCTTGTTAATTTTTCATTGTCAACGGTTAGCCAAAGGTCGACCGAACTTCCCAGGTAAACTTTTTGCACCAAACGGCTGTCGGGCATTTGTTTCCATATCCGGGCGTTCAGCGTGTCTTCTTTTGTAGTGATGGAATGATCGTAAATAACCACTCCCATATTTAGCCGGGCGTTGGTAAGCGCCAAACGTGCGTCGTCCATAAACATCCCGTTCAGGTTGGGCAGAATGGTTTCCATGTTTCCGCGGCTTTGCCCCACCACCAGTACAACCGAGCTTCCTTTTTCCAAACGGTCTCCTTCCTCCAATTCCTTTTCGTTCTGAAAGGCATTCAGCACCAGGTCGGTGTATTCCGACGGCTGGTAAGAAATACTGTCGATGGTTAACCCGCAGTTCTCGAGCAATACCTGCGCCTGGCGAAAGGAAATGTCGGTGAGTTTTGGTATTGTCACCATCTCTGCCTCGCTGGCATTAATCGTCAAGTAGATTAATCGGCCTTCCTTTACCTGTTGGTTGGCTTTGGGCACCTGATCGACTACTGCTCCCGGGCTAACGTTTTTATCGTACACCGAATCGAGCAGTTCAACTTTTAACAGGGTGGCCTCGGCAACTTGTTTTGCTTCGTCGTAAGTCATCCCTGATAAATCAGGAACATTGTAAGAAATGCCGTGGTGTGTGTAGTTTTTCAGACTGCTTAAAGTAATGGCTGTAAGCGCTGCTACCAGTACAACAGCAATAAGCAAATTGATCCAAAAGATCCGGCTGATCAAGAATTTTTTAAGACTCATACCTGTTTTTGTCGATCTATATTAAGGAAACAAAAATAAGTCAAAAAAAGTATGTTGAAAGGAAATTGTCGGGGAAAGCGTGATGAAAATTCCGATAAGCTTAATACGTGAAGTTTTTTGCCGGAGGAAACGATTGCAGATACCCATAAACACGAAAAGGTAAAGAAATATATTCTTTACCTTCCCGTCAAAATATTTGAAGATATTAATTATCTTTTGTGTCTCGGTTCGTCCGAAACAGTCAATTTTTTCCGGCCTTTGGCTCTACGGGCTTTCAAAACTTTCCGGCCATTAGCCGTAGACATTCTTTCTCTGAACCCGTGTTTGTTTTTTCTTTTCCTGTTAGATGGTTGAAATGTGCGTTTCATTTCTATAAAGTTTTACTTGTTATTTCTAAAATTTCGGACTGCAAAAATAGTCTTTTTTTTATTTCCTCCAAAACTAAGCTGTATTTTTCGGCGAAATTAATACTGATGCGTTGAAAGTTCAGTAACAGCTTCTTATCTATTTCGAAAAGATAAGTTTAACGGCGACCAGGATCATTAAAACCCCAAACAGCTTCCGAAGGGTTTTGTCGGAGATGTGAAGCGTGAAATGCGAACCGAGGTAAGCGCCAACCACAAAAGTAAGCGAAAGCACCAGTGCAATCTTCCAGTTTACATAGCCTGCTTTCCAATAGTTCCAGGCTGCCAGAATGCCAACGGGAGGCAGCATAAAAGCCAGACTGGTTCCCTGCGCTTCGTGTTGTGATATTCCGATTATGAATACCAGTGCCGGAATAACAATTATGGCGCCGCCGATCCCAAAAACTCCGGACAATACTCCTGAAAATAACCCGATTAGGATGAGGATGATTAATTGCCCAATTGTCATGATAATAAGTTTATTGATCTTCCTGTTTCACGGAGAAACGAAATCCGATGCCGTGCAGGTTGGTGATTTTTACTGCCGGATCGTCTTTAAAATATTTGCGAAGCCGTGAAATAAAAACATCAAGACTTCGCCCTAAAAAATAGTCGTCCGATCCCCAAACTTCTTCCAGTATCTCATTTCGGCTTAGAACTTTGTTGGGGTGTTCGGCAAAATAACGTATTAGCTCGGCTTCTTTTAACGTAAGATTGCGTGTTTCGTTACCAATACTCAGCGAAAGATCTTCGGGGTGAAAGCTAAATTTCCCGATTTGCATAAAACCATCGTTCGCTGGTTTCAGGAAAGGCTGCGAATGGCTGCGTCGAAGAAATATCCTGATTTTCAGTAAAAGCTCTTCCATGCTAAAAGGCTTGGGAATGTAGTCGTCGCCGCCAATGGTGAGGCCTTTTATTTTGTCTTCGGTCATGCTTCGGGCCGTCAGAAAAATGATCGGCACCTGGTCGTTTTGTGCACGGATTTTTTCTGCCACCCGGAACCCGTCAATTTTGGGGAGCATTACATCGAGGATGATCAGGTCGAAGCTTTCCTGCTTAAAAAGCTGCAAGGCAATTTCCCCATCTTCGGCGGCCGTTACGTTGAAGCTGTTTTGCTCCAGGTTGTCTTTTACGATGAAACGCAATGCTTCGTCGTCTTCTACTAACAAAATTTTAAAGGCTGTTTCACTCATTTTATGCGCTAATAATGATCGTAAAAATACTTCCTCCCGTTGGATTTTCACTCACGTGAATTTTCCAGTGATGGGCTTTAACAATTTTATAAACGTAATCGAGCCCAAGCCCGAATCCTTTTACGTTGTGAACATTCCCGGTAGGAACACGGTAAAATTTCTTGAAGATTTTTTTCCGGTATTCTTTGGGAATTCCAATGCCATTGTCGGCAAAACTCAATACCCATTGTCTTTTACTCCGGGTCAAAGTTATGACCATTTGCGGAGTGGTTTCGCAATATTTTACGGCATTTTCGAGAATGTTGCTGAGCAAATTGGCAAAATGAAATTTATCGGCACTGATCGTGGGATTTAATTCAGCAAAATTGATTTTGACGTGCAGTTTTTGCCCGTTGTCACTTTGACGGAACAGTTCGCAGTTTTTGTCAATGAACGATTTCAGGTCAATGACTTCGCGGTTTAGTTTTATCCTGCTTTTTTCGAGCGAGGCAAGGTTCAGTACCTTTTCCACGTTTTTCATCAGCCGGGCATTCTGGTCCTGGATAATTCGCGCGTACTGGTGCAGGCGTGCCGGGGTTTCGGTAATGTTTTCTTCGGTGAGAACTTTGGCCGACAAGGCAATCGACGAGATGGGGGTCTTTAGTTCGTGCGTGAGGTTGTTGATAAAGCTTTTCTGGACTTCGGACAGCTGACGTTGGCGAATGATTACGGATAAAGTATAACCAAAAAAGAAAACCACCAGCATCAAAAGCCCGGTCATGAAATACCAGATCGAAAGCCGTGAGCTAAAATAGGCTTTGCGGTCGGCAAAATGAATCGCAAAATAATAGGTGTAGTCTTCGTTAATGGGGAAAGAATAATTCGACGAAAGAACATCTCCGGCAGCAGTTATCAGGGTGCCTTCGTCCATTTGTTCTTCCTGCGGATTGAAAAGCGCAAACTCAAATCCGTAATATATGTCGTGTTTTTTCAATTGTTCCTCCAGGTTACTCAGCAATAGCTCCTTGTCAAAAAATACTCCCACATTTACCAGGTAGGTATTGTCCGAAATCATTTCAACAGGTGTAATGCTTTCGAAATTGGAAGTGGTTCCGGTGGCCAGCATAATCTGCCAGGCAACTTCCTTTAACGCTACGCTGGCGCTTTCCGTAAATTGTTTTTCAGATAGCTGGTAAGAATAGCGGATAAAGGCAAACTGAATCAGGAAAACCCCGGCAATGGAAACGGTGGCCAGGAGAATAATATATTTTAGAGTTTTGCCTTTCATTTATCAGTTGGGTATTGGCATATGAACGAAACTACTAATTTTTGCCCCGGGATTTGCCCGGTTAACAACTCATTAACAAAATATTGGGCTTGATTAACAGCCATTGCGCGAAACGCTTCCTACCTTTGTTTGACAGAAATGCTTATAACTGACAAATTTAAAATATTTATTATGAAAAAGATTTTACAATTGCTGACTGTTTTCGCGTTGGTTGTTGCTTGTAATTTCGCAATGGCACAAGGGAAAGCAAAAATTGTATTCGATGAAATGGAGCATAATTTTGGCTCTTTCAAAGAAGCAGATGGTGTGCAAACCACCACATTTAAATTTAAAAACAGCGGAGATGTGCCATTGGTATTGTCCAATGTGCGGGCTTCGTGTGGATGTACAACTCCGAAATATACCCGCGAGCCGGTTGCTCCAGGCGAGAGTGGCACCATCGACGTGAGCTACAACCCAAAGAACCGTCCGGGGTCGTTCAACAAAACGGTGACGGTTAGTTCGAATGCCGAGAATGCAACCGTTGTTTTGAAAATATCGGGAACAGTTGCTCAGCGCGAAAAAACACTGGCCGAAGAATATCCCAGAACCATTGGCGAACTGCGTGTGAAAACCAACTATGTTTCGTTTGCCAAATTGAAAATGGGTGAAACTGCTACCCAGGAACTGGAGTTGGTTAACGATACCGACAAGCCGGTTGAAGTAGGTTTTCGTACGGTTCCCGGTCACCTGACTGCAAAAGTGGAGCCATCTACCATTCCTGCTCATAGCAAAGGAAATCTGATTGTGACCTATGATTCAAAGAAAGTGGATGAATATGGATTTACTTCGCATCGTATTTATCTGTCGTTAAACGGAAGCAACGATTATAAAAACTCGGTGGGCGTAAGTGCTACCATCGAAGAAGATTTTTCAGCTCTTACACCCGAACAGCTGGCCAAAGCGCCCGTTGCATCTTTCGAGCCAACTTCGTTCGATTTTGGCGACATGAAACAGGGAGATAAAAAATCGCATACATTTCAGCTGACCAATAACGGAAAATCAGAGTTGCTGATCCGCCGGGTACGTTCTTCTTGCGGATGTACAGCCGTGGCACCATCGAAAAAAGTAATTGCTCCCGGAGAAACAGCTCCGATCGAAGTTACCTTTGACTCAAGAGGAAAACGTGGCCGTCAAAGTAAGTCGATTACCGTTATTACCAACGATCCTAAAAATCCGACTGCAACTTTGCGTGTGTCAAGCAATATAATTACCACTGCCGGTTAAGCATAATTGATGTTAATAATAATTCGAGGGTGTTGGAGATTCTGTCTTCAGCACCTTCTTTTTTATGCCGGAACGGGAAACTGCGTTTATTTATAGTATTTTTGAGGGCATAACAAACAATACAGATGACAGAAAAGAAGGATTTACACCACCATGTTGAGAATGATCCGGCTTTTAAAGGATTAGCGGTAAATGCCGGAATTGAACAACCGGACGTTGTGAACGACGATTCAATCAAACGTTTTTTGAATAAGAAAAGAAGGCTTTTGCCAGCCGAAGAATATGTAAAAGGTATCCTGGAAGGAAATATTACCCTGCTGAGTAAAGCAGTGACTTTGGTTGAAAGTTCCAAGCGGGAACATCAGCAAATTGCACAGGAGATTATCAAACAATGCCTGCCTTACAGCGGAAAGTCAATTCGTGTTGGGATAACAGGTGTGCCCGGAGTAGGGAAGAGTACCTTTATTGAAGCGATGGGGAGCTACATTACTTCCCGGGGAGGCAAGCTGGCGGTACTGGCAATCGACCCCAGCAGCGAACGATCAAAAGGAAGTATTTTAGGCGATAAAACCCGGATGGAAGAGTTGTCGGGCGATAAAAATGCGTACATCCGTCCCAGCCCGTCGGCAGGGTCGCTTGGCGGCGTGGCACGAAAAACCCGGGAAACGATCATTTTGTGTGAAGCAGCCGGTTTCGATCATATTTTTATTGAAACCGTGGGTGTAGGACAAAGTGAAACCGCTGTGCATTCCATGACCGACTTTTTCCTGTTGCTGATGCTGGCCGGTGCCGGCGACGAACTCCAGGGGATCAAACGTGGAATCATGGAAATGGCCGACCTGATTGCCATCAATAAAGCCGATGGAAACAATCTCGAAAAAGCGGAAATTGCCAAAGTGCAGTATAAAAATGCGATTCACCTGTTCCCCTCCAAAGAGTCGGAATGGGCGCCCGAGGTGCTGACCTGTTCCGCTTTCAGTAAAATAGGAATAGAAGCCATTTGGGAGCAAGTGGAGAAATACAAAAAGCTGACGCTTGATTCAGGTTATTTTCATCAGTTGAGAAATTCCCAGGCTACTTACTGGATGCACGAAACCATTGAAGAACAGTTGCGGAGGAATTTTTACGATCACCCGGAAATAAAAGAGAAATTAAAGGTGTTGGAAAATTATGTGCGAAACGATGCCATGAGTTCTTTTGTTGCGGCCGGCGAATTACTCGAAATGTACTCGAAATTAAAATAAACACCGCTTTGTTTCGGTGCGGTTTTCTGTTTTTACAACGGACGCTGGTTTTATAATTTTGAGCGAATGGCTACCCGTACAGTACAGGATTCTGAAATGTGTGAAAAGCCTTAAATTTGGAAAACCTTTCGGGAATAGAGATGTTATTATAACTTAAAATCAAAATTCAGAAAACAGACAGTGTATAACATCTTTTTTAGGATACCCGCAAAGGAGAGTAAAAAGACGTTTCAATAGAAAAAACCATAGAAATAAAAAATAATTAAAATGAATTACGATGTAATAGTTATTGGCAGTGGTCCCGGCGGATATGTGGCTGCCATTCGTGCTTCGCAGCTGGGATTGAAAGTAGCTGTTGTCGAAAAAGAAAACCTGGGTGGTATTTGTTTGAACTGGGGATGTATCCCAACAAAATCGTTATTGAAAAGTGCGCAGGCCTTTGAATACGCAGTACACGGTGCCGATTACGGTGTGGCTATTTCGGGAGAGGTGAAAGCTGATTTTGAAGCCATGGTAAAACGTAGCCGGGGTGTTGCCGAAGGCATGAGCAAAGGAATACAATTTTTGTTCAAAAAGAATAAAGTAGAGTCTATTTTCGGCTGGGGAAAACTTAGCGGGAAAAATACCGTTGAGGTAACCGACGAGGCCGGAAAGAAAAGCACTTACACGGCGAAACACATTATTCTGGCAACCGGTGCACGCTCACGCGAATTGCCCAATCTTCCGCAAGACGGCAAAAAGATCATTGGTTACCGGAAAGCGCTTTCGCTGGAAAAACAACCTGAAAGCATGGTTGTAGTTGGTTCGGGAGCTATCGGCAGCGAATTTGCCTATTTCTACCACACCATCGGAACCAAGGTAACGTTGGTTGAATTTATGCCTACGCTGGTGCCCAACGAAGACGAAGAAGTGGCTAAACAGCTGGAGCGTAATTTCAAAAAATCGAAGATGGCTGTAATGGTAAGTTCTTCGGTTGAAAGCGTTGATACCTCAGGAGACAAGTGCAAAGTAACCATCAAAACCAAAAAAGGACAGGAAGTGGTGGAAGCCGATGTGGTTCTTTCTGCAGTAGGTATTTCACCCAATACAGAAGGCATCGGGCTGGAAGAGTTAGGAGTTGCCATGGATAACGGACGTGTAAAAGTGGATGAATACTACCGTACAAACGTGGACGGTGTTTATGCTATTGGTGACATTGTGGCCGGGCCTGCTTTGGCACACGTAGCTTCAGCCGAGGGTATTACATGTGTGGAGAAAATTGCCGGAATGAATCCGGAGCCGATCGACTATTCCAACATTCCGGGATGTACCTATACCAGCCCCGAAATTTCATCGGTTGGCCTTACCGAGGCAAAAGCCAAAGAAGCCGGTTACGAAGTTAAGGTGGGTAAATTCCCGTATTCGGCCAGTGGAAAAGCAAGTGCAGCCGGTCAGAAAGACGGTTTTGTAAAGCTTGTTTTTGATGCCAAATACGGAGAACTGCTAGGCGCTCACATGATTGGCGGTAACGTAACTGAAATGATTGCCGAAATGGTGGTGGCCAAAAAACTGGAAATCACTGGTCATGAGTTGATCAAAACAATTCACCCGCACCCGACTATGAGTGAGGCCGTGATGGAAGCTGCAGCTGCTGCTTACGACGAAGTGATACATATTTAATAGCGCATAGAATATAACAGGAAGCCCGTAGATTTCTGCGGGCTTTTTTGTTGGCCTCCTTTCGACTAATAGTCGATTTTTTTCGAAAGGAACATAAGCTACTGTTTATCAGTTTTGAATGTTTTGTATAATCATAATTAATTCTATATTTGACCCTTAAAATCAACTACAGGTACCGGATAATTGCCCATTGTTTAATTTATTATTAGGGTCAATATCAAAGAATTAAAGTTATTTTACATGAAAAAACTAGCCTTGATCGCGGCATTGGTCATGCTGCTTCAAACCGCATTTGGTGGAGGTTTGCTAACCAACTACAACCAAAGTGCACAATATGTGCGAATGTTATCACGTAACGCTTCTCTCGACATCGATGGTGTTTTTTATAATCCTGCAGGTTTAACAAGTTTGCGGGATGGGTGGCATTTTGCTTTTTACAGTCAAACCATTTTTCAGAAAAGAGAGATAACTGCCGGATTTCCTTATTTGAATGGTCCTGATTATGAAGGAGAAACCACCATTCCGGTTTTTCCTGATTTGTATGGAGTTTACAAAAAAGGCAACTGGGCGTTTTCGCTGGGAGTGGGACCGGTAGCCGGTGGAGGAACCGCTACTTTTGACAACGGATTGCCGTCTTTCGAGATTCCTATCTCGAAGGCAGTTCCGGCACTTGCGGGTCTTTCTCAGATTAGTCCCAACCTGGCTGTAACAGGATACGATCTTGATATGGAACTGGAAGCATCTTCCATATTCTGGGGAATTCAGTTAGGGGCAACCTACGATATCAACGAGGTGATTTCTGTTTATGGTGGCGTACGTGTGATGCCATCGGTTAATACCTACAAAGGTTTTATTAAAAATGTAAAACTGACTGCAGGAGGACAGAGCGTTGCAGCTCCCGATTTTTTAACCAGTGCTGCCGGGATGGTGAATAACCTGGCCCAGGTTGCCTATACTGCTGCTTCGGGTTTGCAGCCTTTAATGGATCTTGGAGCGGGTGTTTATACGTTGGATGAGCTGGAAACAAAACAATATATTTCGACGCAACAACGGGCTCAGATTGAAGGAGGATTGTTGGCCTTGGGTGTTAGCCAGGCAGCTATCGATCAAATGAATCTTGGGACGGTACAGGGAGCCTATACCGGAGCTGGTAATCAGTTGGCTGCACAAGGAGAATCGCTTAGCCAGAATGCAGCTTCGATGGAAGACCGTTATGTGGATGTAAAACAAAAGGGAATGGGATTTACGCCGATTGTTGCGGTGAATATCAGTCCAAACGATGATTGGAACATTGCCTTGAAATACGAACACAAAACGTACCTGAAACTCGAAAACGAAACAACTGTTGATGATATGGGATTGTTTCCCGACAAAGCTGAAACACAATATGACGTACCGGCTATCTTCACGGCAGGAGTTGGTTATCGCGGTTTAAAATGGCTGGAGGCTCAGTTGTCGTACAATCTTTATTTCGACAAAGGAGTTAACTATGGTAACAATGTTCGCTACCAAACTACGGGACAGCAAATAGTCCGGGAAATCGACAAAAACTATTACGAACTGGCGTTGGGATTGCAATTCAATTTAAGCGATAAATTTGCGATCAGCGTTGGTGGATTGAAATCAGATATGGGGGTTAGCGATCTTTACCAGAGTGATTTCAGTTTTAGTAATTCTTCTCACACATTGGCGGGAGGAATCAGCTGGAAATTAACCGACCGGATCACACTGGATGCCGGAGTACTGAACACTTTCTATCAAAAGGAAAAAGTTACCTTTACCGATCCGGTATTTGGTGACTACGACGAAAGCTACCAGAAAACTACCTTGAGTTTGTCAGCCGGTATTTCGTACAGCATTTTTTAAACCAATAACATCATAACGCTTCATAAAAGGGTGTAGATAAGTCTGCACCCGTTTTTTGTTTTGGAAGGGCGGAACTTAAAAACTTGATTGCGGAATTCTGATCCTCGATTCCCGATGCCGGTCCGTAACTGTGTGTTGTTGGTTTCAGCGGTCATCAATTTCAGCTGTATTTGATTTTAGACTAGAGAGTAGTGGACTTCCACTTAAACGAATGCTTGTCGATAGCGCGCTGAACAGCCAGAATTCCATCCAGATGATCGTATTCGTGCTGAATGAGTTCGGCCATGGCATCTTCCAGTTCTTCGGTGTGCTTTTGCCAGTTGAGATCGAAATAAGAAACCGTTATTTTTTTGTGGCGTCTTACTTTTACAAGCAGGCTGGGAAAACTCATGCAGTCATCCCATAATTCAATCATTTCATCACTCAGATTTGAAAGTTCCGGATTGATCATTACCGAAGGTTTGTTGATGTGCAGGGCAATGATGCGTTTGTTAAGTCCGATCTGTGGCGCCGCAATGGCGCGACCAAATTCATAGGTTTTCTGAATGTCGAGGATGCTTTCCCACATCAGGTCGATTCGGGAATGTAGTCCCTGCAATTCATCTTTATTTACAGGTTCCGCAATTTTATAAAGATCAGGGTGACCCAGCAACAAAATATCTTTTATAGCCATGGCAGGTATTTTTGTCAAAAATACAAAAGCTGCCTCTTTTTACAGAAACAGCTTTTATATCCTCTTTTCAGGTATTGTCTACGGTGAATTGGTTTCAATCTTCAGAACAAAATAAGTCTCCACAACAAAATTCATAGGTGCACTGTTGGTGGTTCCCGAGACTAAAACCGTCAGCTCTTGTTCTGATCTCAATATATTTCCAATCAGTACTAGTATTGAACTGTTGATTTCCGGCTGCTGTGGCGGATTTGAAGAGGCAATGTTTTCGAGGGTTGCGATTACGCCAATTCCTTCAATTGAAATATCAATGGAGTCAATACTTTGGCTGCTTTGTAATCCGCTGAACTTGACATAGAAATCTTCTACTTTTAACGACTTCAAATCACCCAGGAATTCATTTACATTTTCATCCTCCTCCAGTGATTCGGTCAACGATTGCGAAAATGAGTAGCCTGCCTGTTCTGATTTTGTGGCAGTACTTGTTGTGTCTGTAACTTCAACCGGGACTTTTACCGACAGCGTGGTGGTGGAAACTTCTGTTGTGTTGCACGACGAAAACACAACCAGGGTATACAAAATGAGTGAAAGTGAGAAAATGCGTTTCATAAGAACTTATTATGGATTTGTTACCACAAGATAAGACAAAAACGTTGTGTGGCGAAAGCTATTGATCGAATTGTTGCGGGGCTTTAAAGATTTGTTCAAAAAAAGCTGCCCCCAACGAGGCAGCTTTGTAGAACTAACTGTGCAACAAATTTAGGAATACCCTTCCTAATTTAATTCAAATGTTTTATTGTAGACTTCTCCGCTAATCAGTTTGGTGACCAGGGTAGACTTAGTAATGCCCTCCTGGCGTAAATCGCTGATGTCGAACCTGAAGTCGCGTGTAAACCAGGCTTCGCACAGGTCGTCGTTGGCGTTGTGCCTGATTTCAAATACCGGTACTTCATCGTTGTTGTTGATCGGGTGAAGGCGTGCCAGCGTAATGGTGTGTTCCTGGCAACCCCCGCCATACGAAAGCTTAAAATACAGGCAATCGCCATCAACATAAGCATCGTGCATGTGCACCGGGTCGCGCGCGAGGCTGTCGTAGTTCTCAAAATAAAGATCTACATAAGCCGCGCAGGATAACTCTTCCACATAGTTTATTTCGCAGGCAATCCCCTCTCCGCAGGTATTTACTACTTTACTTAATTTGCTGTACTCAATCAGTACCCGCTGTCCTTCCGTAAAAATAAAACCTTTGGGGTAGTACAGTGGCTGAATCACTGTTCCATTGTCGAGTTCAATCACAATTCCACATCCGCCGGTTCCTGCATAATCCATAACGGTTCCGGTCTCGGTAAGTCGCATAGGAGAGTCGTCGTCGTTGCAGCTTGTTAGGGCAACAATAAATAAAAAGAATATAAAAATGAGTTGTTTCATGGCTTTCTGACTTTTACATAAAACGAAGTAATCTTTGTTTTAGTCTGTTCATTCTTCATATTCCGGATGTAGATTTCTCTGCTATAAGTGAATATATTTCCAAGATGTTTTTGGGTTATAAAAGGTTGCGTGGCAATGGTAAGTTTTTGGAAATGCGTGGTGAGAATCGGCTTTGGGAGCTAATTTTTATCACGGAAGGTTATTGTCTGTTTTCTGAATTACAGAGAGGCGGCTGACAGTTTCACTGCCACCGGTTTTTAGATGAACGGGAATCACCCAAAATCTTATTTTTTTTAAAGTACTACGCAACCTTTTTGTTTCTCAATCCATCTATGGGGTGATTTAGTAGTAATAACCGTGTAACCAATTTGCAAATGAAAGGGAGTAGAGACACGATACAAGTCGGCAATATTACTTACTTTTACGGCACATTTGCAATAAACTTTGGAAGACCTGAAACATATAATAGCAGAGTGTGCCTCGGGCAAAATGCGTGCCCAGGAAAAGCTGTACCGCATGTTTGCATCCAAAATGTTTGCAGTATGCCTGCGTTATTCGCGCGACAATGCCGAAGCGGAAGATAACTTGCAGGAAGGCTTTATTAAGGTGTTCTCGAGTATAAAAAGTTTCAGGCACGAGGGTTCTTTTGAAGGCTGGATGAGGAGAATTATGGTAAATGTTTCGCTGGAGAAATTCAGGAAACAACAGGTAATGTATCCGGTGGAAGATGTTTCCATCTATGAGAATCAGCAATATTCTGACGAGATCATGGATGATATATCGGCACAGGAGCTTATGGATTTGATCCAGGAATTGCCTCCGCGTTACCGCATGGTTTTTAATCTTTATGTGATTGAGGGAATGAATCATGAAGAGATCAGCCGCGAAATGAAGATTAGTGTGGGCACCTCAAAGTCAAACCTGGCACGCGCCCGGGAAATATTGAAAGGAAAGGTGAAAGCACTATACAGTGACAAGGGAAAAAGTAATAATTCGGCTTGATGAATGATAAAATAAATAGGGACCAGTTGATTCGCGATAAGTTTGAGAACTTTTCGGTGGAGCCGCCTGCGCATATCTGGACAAACATCCAGGAGCAGATTGCTGCCAAACGTAAAAGGACCCGGATGATTTATGTGGGATGGATTTCGGCCGCGGCAGTGGTGGTTTTTGCTTTTATTGCCGGGTGGCTGATGAATGACAGGGCCGGTAGTAGCTCTCGCGAGATGCTAAGTCAGCAGGTTGTTGTTCAATCGGCAGAAACTGCTCCTGAGAATACGAATAAGAAACCTTTAACAGATAGCGAAGAAGTCAGCAGCGGGGAAGCTGAACTGATTCCTGAACCCGTAACGGAAATACCGGCAAGCAGACCTGCTTCGTTGTTGGTGGCCGAAAAAACGGTAGCGGAGGATGACAAAAAATCGGTGTTGACAGAAAGCGTTGAACGGGTTTCCTATCACATGTTGCAAAGTATCCGGGGTTTTGCCAAAGTGGAGAACGAGCTTACCCTGGCGCAAAAGCACGATATTTCTTCTGTTGAAGGAAAGACTCAAACGGTGGATGAATTAAGCGAGGCAGACCGCTTGTTAATTGCTGCCAACGCAAAAGACTATAATAAGAAATCGCATTCAGAATCAGCCTGGATTATTGGTGCCAATGTGGCTCCGGGTTATGCTTCACATAAGACTTCTTACAGCAACCAGTACGCCCGTAATTTAAATTACGATTCGAGCGAAGGCTCCGGAAATGTGGGAGGTGGTTTGTCTGTGCAATACAAAACCAACGATCGTTTGAGGGTGGAATCGGGAGTTTACTATTCCAAGAACGGCATGAAATCCGGTTCTGCTTCTTCTGAGCTTCTTTATTCGGCTAGCCCTTCCTATGATTATACCACGGGGCAACCTGAGAATGTAACCGGAGAAGGCAAGTTTACAAATGCCGTTGAATTACGCCGGGGAGATATCGTAATGAATACGGCTGCGGGGGTGGTGAACATCACCCAAACGCCTGCAAATGCCACTCTTGTCTCCTCCAATATGTTGGAAACCGGTGACTACTCATCAGTAATAAGTACCGAGGGGCGTTTTTCACAAAACTTTGATTTTGTGGAAATTCCCTTGTATCTCCGCTACAATGTGTACGATGAAAAAATTGGGATTGATATCATGGGGGGAATTAATGCCGGATTGGTTGTTGGCAACAATGCTTACATTGAAAACAACGGAAGCCGGCAACGGATAGGAAGTACCGAGGACATTTCTACCCTGAATATTGCCGGAACAGTGGGGGTCGGGCTGAATTACGCCATAAGCAAACACATTTCGCTGGCTGTTGAGCCGCGTTTTAATTATTACCTCAATTCGATCAATACCAATTCAGATGTGGTTTATAAACCGTATCGTGTGGGCTTGCACACAGGCATATATTATCAGTTTTAGCAGGTAGTCCAGCACATTTTCCATTAATCTCCGGTTCGTAAAAAATTTACGGATACATATTTTATGGTGAATTTTGATTGCTAATTTCATTCAATACCATTACTTTAGGTCGGCGAATTTCAAGTTTATGATTGAATAATATCGTGGTATGATGCAGAAAACAATACTGATGTTGGCCTTCTTCTGGTTCATTTTTATTTCTCCGGTTGATGCGCAACCTCCAAAAGTGCAGGTAAAAGTGGTTACCTGTGTTGAATCTCTGGTCCCGAATGGAGTGGGGCGCTCGCGCATGTTTGAAACCGATCTGGAAGTAAACTACCTGGAATTTACTTCCAAACAAACCGACGACAAAGGGGATCGGAATAAAAGCAACCGGAAGGATATCCGGATAAAAGATTACCAGGAAACCAAGCTTTTAAATCTCTACAACGAAGGTGGTATTCGTTTCCAGAACCTTGCAACCAACGATGCTCTTATGATGTCGAAGATCAATGACATGCTGGCTCAGGGCTGGGAGCTTTTTTATGTGGGAGCCGGGGTAGAGAGTAAAATGATCAACGTCAGTGTAAAAAAGGCGCTTCTGAAAGCAGGGCTTAAAGCGTTGATGGATGATAACAGTAAAGATGAAGAAAATAAAAATGACCCTAACGGATTGTTTATGACCCGTTATTATTTCATGAAAAAACTATAATAATCTGAAACAAGTTGAAAATTCTAACTATGAAGAAAATAGCATTGGCAGTCGTCGTAATGATGATGCTTTCATCGTTTGCACAAGGACAGGATAAGCCTGTTTACGAGGTGAAAATAATTACAAGTATTGAGTCGATTATTCCCAACGGGATAGGACGTTCGCGTTTAATCTCCACCGATTCGGAAGTGGATTACCGCGAGTTTACAAGTACCCAAACAGAAGAAAACGGCGACCGAAACAAAAGCGACCGCGACGAGATCAGGATTAAAGATTACGATGAAACGAAATTGCTCAACTTTTTCAATGTGGGAGGTATTCGTTTTCAGAACATTGCGTCAAACGACGCATTGCTGACCTCTAAAATCAACCAGATGTTGATGGATGGCTGGGACCTTGCCTTTGTTGTTACAGGGGTTGAAAGTTACGGAGGCACCGATGATTCAAACGGTATTTTTATTACCCGTTATCTTTTCAAAAGGGTAAAACCGGCCGAAGAAGCTGCAGAAACCGGCGAACCGGTTGATGTTCCCACGGGTTCGGAGCAGAATTAATTTTCCTGGCAGCCGGTAGCTCCCCGGCTGTATATTGCTTTTGTAGTGGTTTGTTAGCCAGTCGGTTTGAGAAAACAAATTGGTTTTATACCTTGTTAGTGTGTAAAACTTAAAAACCAATCGATATGGCTAAAGTGAATGTTTACCTGTTGTTTAACGGCGACTGCGAAGAAGCCTTCAATTTCTATAAAAAGGCATTTGGCGGAGAGTTTCAGATGTTGAGCCGTTTTAAAGATATGCCACCCACCGAAGGTCAGCTACCCGAAAGCAGTGAATTGTCAGATAGAATTTTACATGTTTCGCTTCCCATCAGCGAAGAGACTGTTTTGATGGGAAGTGACGGAGGGGGAGACTGGGCCGCTCAACACCGGGTTGGCAATAATTTCTCTGTTTCCATCCGCGCTGAATCCAAGAAAGAAGCCGACAGTTTGTTCAATGCCTTATCAGAAGGAGGAATGGTAACCATGCCCATGCAGAAAACGTTTTGGGGCGAGTATTTCGGTATGCTGGTCGATAAGTTTGAAGTAGGGTGGATGGTAGGATGGCGACCCTGACCCCGGAACCGATTCTGAACATGAATGGAAATAAAACAGTCAGGATACCAAGGAATCACCAATCGAAATGAAAGTTAAGATGGATAGCTCGATCCGGGATTTGTTTTTATTTTTTAATGCAGAATAGTCAATGCAGAATTTCCAATATCCAATTTTTCGGATTGTGTTGGATATTTTACATTCAAAATTGAGAATTGGATATTTTTAAAAATTGATTTTCATAAAAAAAGGTGCTCCCTGTCGGAAGCACCTCTCACTTATAATTATTTTGCCAATTAGGCTAACATTTGTTTTACCTGTTTGTAAACATTCTCGCCATTGAATCCGAGTTTGTCGTCGAGTACGGTATAGGGAGCAGAGAATCCGAATGATTCCAATCCCCAAACTTTGCCGTTTTCTCCTACCAGGCCTTCCAGGGTCACTGGTAAACCGGCGGTCATACCAAAACGCGGAATGCCAAGCGGAAGAATACTGTCCTGGTATTCTTTGGTTTGCGCCCTGAATACACCTTCCGAAGGCACCGAAACCACCTGTACTTTTAATCCGTCTCTTTCTGAAAGTAATTCAGCTCCGGCAACCAAGGTGGCAACCTCAGAACCGCTGGCCAAAAGTACTACATCGGGTGTTCCTTCAGGTTTAACAACTACATAAGCACCTTTTTCTGCCTGCAGTGCAGCCTGGTAAGCATCGCCTTCTACCGGAAGATTTTTGATGTTCTGGCGCGAAAGGATCAGTGCTGAAGGAGTGGATGTATTTTCAAGTGCCATTTTCCAGGCTACCGTTGCTTCGTTGGCATCAGCCGGGCGAAGTACCAGTGTACTGTTGTGGCCTTTGTGGTTTTTCAGTTTTTCCATTAAACGGATCTGTGCTTCCTGTTCCACCGGTTGGTGGGTCGGACCGTCTTCTCCTACACGGAAAGCATCGTGTGTCCATACAAATTTAACAGGCAGTTCCATTAAGGCCGATAAACGGAGTGCCGGTTTCATGTAATCAGAGAAAACAAAGAAAGTACCGCAAACCGGAATAACGCCACCGTGCAATGCCATACCGTTCATGATGGCTGCCATGGTAAGTTCGCTTACGCCAGCCTGGAAGAACGAACCGCTGAAATCACCTTTGGTGAATGACGTTGTCTTTTTTAGGAAACCATCTGTTTTGTCGGAGTTCGACAAGTCGGCAGAAGAAACGATCATGTTTTCGATCTCGTCAGCAAAAGCGGCCAGTACGGTCGATGATGCAGCACGAGTTGCTGTGTTGGCTTTTTGTTCCACTTTCGAAAAATCGAAAGCAGGAGCTTCTTTTGAGAAGAATTTGGAAAGCTTTGCCGCCAGTTCCGGATTGGCTGCTGCCCATTCGGCCTGCGCTGCTTTTTTTGCTGAGGCAGCTTCAGTCAGTTCTGCTTTGCGTTTTTCATAGAGCTCTTTTACATCGTCAAAAATCACAAACGGATTTTCGGGATTGCCACCCAGGTTTGCGATGGTTTTTTCGAAAGAAGCACCGGCTTCTCCCAGCGGCATACCGTGTGTGGCACATTTACGTTCGAAATTGCTTCCGTCGGCCGTTAAAGCACCTTTTCCCATGATCGTTTTACCGATGATCAATGTAGGTCTTTCGGTTTCGGCGTTGGCTTCTTTCAGTGCGGTGCGGATCTGGTCTACGTCGTTGCCTTCGATGGTAATTACTTTCCAGTTCCAGGCTTCGTATTTTTTGGCTGTATCTTCGAGCGATACGGCATCGGTTTCAGTTGATAGCTGAATGTCGTTGGAATCGTAGAACATAATCAGGTTGTTCAAACCCAAAAATCCTGCAATACGTCCGGCACCCTGGGAAATTTCTTCCTGAACACCCCCGTCCGAAATAAAAGCATAGGTTTTGTGAGCCATCCATTCGCCAAAGCGGGCCACCAAAAAGCGTTCTGCAATAGCTGCACCTACAGCCATAACGTGTCCCTGTCCAAGCGGGCCTGAAGTGTTTTCCACTCCGCGGGCTACATCCACTTCGGGGTGTCCGGGAGTCACGCTTCCCCATTGGCGGAAGTTGGCCAAATCGTCCATGCTGTAGAATCCGCCCAAGGCAAGCACCGAATACAACATCGGCGACATGTGGCCCGGATCCAGGAAAAACCTGTCGCGGTTGGTCCAGGTCATATCTGACGGGTCGTAATTCAAAAATTCAGAATAAAGAATGTGTACAAAATCCGCTCCGCCCATTGCGCCTCCCGGGTGGCCTGATTTTGCTTTTTCAACCATTGACGCAGCGAGGATTCGAATGTTATCGGCTGCTTTTACTTCGATACTTTTACTCATTTTTAAATTTTTAATTCATAAACTATCAGGTATGGACAGGAAGTGCCAAAAATAACAAAAATGGGGGAAGATTAAGTGTCTTATTTACTGAATGATGTTAACGATTCGTTACGATTTAATGCAAGTGGCTGGAATTCATTCTTGTTGAGGTGAATTCCGAAAAACAAAAAAGGGAAGCCTTCCGGAGAAAGAGTTCCCTTTTTTATTAAAAGCAATATTTTTCTTAACTGTTCAGAATGCGAACCATGAAAATGCCATCGACTTTCATTAATTCGTCTTTTACTGAAGGGTCAATGTTTTTCGATGTTACATCGATAATATTGTAAGCAATGTCTTCGTACTTACGGTTAAGCATATGATCGATGTTGTGCCCTTTGGCGGCCAGAATACTTGAAATCTGGCTAACCATATGTGGTACATTCCGGTTGGCGATCAGGATGCGGGCTCCGCCGGCACGTTCCATTTCGGCTGCAGGGAAGTTCACCGAGTTTTTGATGTTTCCGTTTTCGAGGTAATCGCGTACCTGCTCAACAGCCATAATGGCGCAATTGGTTTCCGATTCTTTGGTGGAAGCTCCCAGGTGAGGGATGGAAATAACTTTGTCCATTTTCAGGGTATCTTCATCCGGAAAGTCGGTTACGTAGCTGGCTACTTTTCCTGCCTCAATGGCTTCTTTCAGATCGGCGTGATTTACCAGGCCACCGCGGGCAAAGTTCAGGATCTTCACCCCGTCCTTCATCATGGCAAACTTATCCTTGTTCAAATATCCTTTGGTTTCGGGTGTAAGCGGCACATTTATGGTAACAAAATCGGCTTGTGATAAAAGCACCTGAATGCCTTCCACCCAGGTAACTTCGCGGCTTAGTTTCAGCGCATGCTTTACCGACATGTAGGGGTCGTAACCGATCACCTTCATTCGCAATGCCGATGCAGCGTTGGCCACCAGTACACCAATGGCTCCCAGACCGATAACAGCCAGTGTTTTACCTTTGATTTCTTCGCCGGCAAAGTTGTTTTTCCCTTTTTCAACCAGTGCGCCCACGTTATCTCCTTCTCCAATCAGGGTTTTGGCCCAGTTCACCGCGCCGATGTAGTCGCGCGAAGCCATCAGCATTCCAGCAATTACTGCTTCTTTTACTCCGTTGGCGTTGGCCCCGGGAGTATTAAAAACTACAATCCCTTTTTCAGTACACTTATCTACCGGGATGTTGTTGACACCTGCCCCGGCTCTTGCTACCGCTTTCAAGGACGAAGGGAGTTCCATGTCATGCATTTTGAAACTTCTCAGAACAATGGCGTCCGGGCCGGGGATTTCACTGGCAATTTCGTACTCGTCGAGCGGAAAAAGCTTTAACCCGTCCGGGTCAATTTTATTCAAAGTCTGGATTTTGAACATGTGGCTAATATTTAAAGTTGATACTTTCTGTCGATGTAAGTGACAAATATCAGCATTTAATAAATAATTCGTAAGTAAATGCGGGGATTACTTTTCAATATGAAATTAACATTAAACGATTGGAAATAAAAAAAGCCAGACTCTACAGTCTGGCTAATCAACCTTCAACTACTAACCGATTTTATAACCCAAAAAATTATGAAACAATAGTTATGAACAATGTATTCTTGTATTGTTTACGCAAAGAAATAAAGACTTTTAGTTCCTGTATGTAATCTAAGTCACACAAGAGCGGAAAAATCAATAAAATTTCGGGATTGTTCTATTTTTCCGTCTTTTTCGAGTTTTTTGAGTAAGCGGGAAATGACCTCGCGCGATGAGTTGAGTTGTAAAGCCAGGGTTTGGTGGGTGCCTGAGAAGGTGGTGGCGCCAGATTTTTTATACCTGTCGATGAAAAATTTTTCCAGACGTTCGTCCAGTTTCATAAAAGCCACTGCATCCAGTGCATCAATCAGTTCTCGAAAGCGGCTTTGATAGGTTTGCATCACAAATTGTTTCCAAAGCGGATAGCGGCTGATCCACGAATCCAACATTTCAACCGGAATAAGCAGTACCTCGGTTTCTTCTTCGGCAACAGCGTTCAGATCGCTTACCTGGCGAGTCATGCAACAGGTGAGCGACATGGCGCAAACATCGTTTTCCTTGAGGTAATAAAGCAGCAATTCGTTGCCGTTGTCGCTGGTACGCGAAACCCGTATCAAACCTCGTAGCACAAGCGGAAAGCTGGAGATAAACTGCCCCTCGCGAATCAGTGATTCGTTGGCCTGAAAAGTTTTTCTTACCGCTATACGAGCGATTTCTTTTTGTAGCTCAGGTTCCAGAAAATTATATCGCTTTATAAAATCTTCCACAGTAGTTGAAACGTTGTCAACAAATTTAATTGAGATACCGGGTTTTCCAAAAAAAATGACCGTTAAGTGTATTAAACAGAATGATTATAAGGAAGGTCTCCGTGCCACAGGCTTTTGGGCTTTCCGATGACACAAAATAAAATCAAAAACAGACTGCCGGAACTTTCCGAAGATCAGAACCCAATTGAAAATAAACTGTCGGTACTTTCCGAAACCCTGAATCCGGAAAGGAACAACCTTTCGGAATCGTCCGAAAACCTGCCCCGGCCAAAGTTGACACTTTCGGAGCCTCCCGCTAAGCTGTTTTTTCTCCGGTTCGGGCTTTCGGGAATGTCCGCTTACCGGAAAACAATTGAACGTTTAATTGTGCTGAAGTTCTGAACCTTAGAAACGGTCTCAACAAAAAGAGCCGCTCTTTACCTGAAAGAACGGCTTTTTGTATTCTGTTTTTTTTGAGTACAATCTATTCAAACATATCCCTCATTTTGGCAAAAAATGATTTTTCGGAACTGGATGGTCCTTCCTGAAATCCCGGAGAACTTTGCAGTTTTTCGAGCATTCGTTTTTCTTCGTTGCTCAGTTTTTTGGGGATCCAAACGTGTACACGCACCAAAAGATCGCCCCGGCCGTATCCGTTTACATCCGGGATTCCCTTACCGCGCAGGCGAAGAATTTTTTCGGGCTGAGTTCCGGCTTCTATTTTCACTTTTACTTTTCCTTCCACTGTTGGTATTTCAGCCGTGGTTCCCAGCGTAATATCGGGGAACGAGATGAAAAGGTTGTGAATAAGGTTGTTCCCGTCGCGCACCAGTTCTTCGTGGTCTTCCTCAGTGATAACCACCAGCAGATCGCCGTTGATACCGCCGCGGCGCCCCAGGTTTCCTTTTCCCGAAACATTCAGCTGCATGCCTTCTCCAACACCGGCCGGTATTTTGATGTTGATCACTTCTTCGTCGCGCACCACGCCTTCTCCGGCACAGTGGTTACATTTGTCGGTGATCATTTTTCCGTCGCCCTGACAGGTAGGACAGGTGGAGGTGGTTTGCATTTGTCCCAGCAACGTATGCTGGATACGGGTTACCTGCCCGTTTCCGCCACAGGTGTTACAAGTGGTGTACGACGAACCGTTTTTGGCGCCCGTGCCGTTGCAATGCTGGCACGCCACGTATTTTTTTACCTTGATCTTTTTTTCAACGCCGTTCACAATCTCGTTAAGGTTCAGTTTTACCTTCACCCGCAGATCGGAACCCCGGCTGACACGTCGTCCGCCCCGGCCCCGGCTGCTTCCGCCAAAACCACCAAAGCCGCCAAAGTGACCGCCAAATATATCTCCGAAAGCAGAGAAAATGTCTTCGATATCTGAAAAACCTCCGCCGCTATAGCCACCTCCGGCAGCGCCACCTACACCGGCATGGCCGAATTGGTCGTAGCGTTGTTTCTTTTCCGCGTTGCTCAATACCTCGTAGGCCTCGGCAGCTTCCTTAAATTTTTCTTCCGCTTCGTGGTTCCCCGGGTTTTTATCGGGGTGAAACTGAATGGCCTTTTTCCGGTAGGCTTTTTTTATTTCCTCCGGCGTGGCGGTTTTGCTTACTTCCAGTACTTCGTAATAATCTCTTTTTGCCATTTTCCTGATTTCTCCAAATTATTCTCCGATTACAACTTTGGCAAACCGGATTACCTTTTCGTTCAGGCAGTAGCCTTTTTGTATCACATCCACTACTTTTCCTTTCAACTCTTTTGAGGGAGCCGGAATCTTTGTAATGGCTTCGTGCAGATCCACATCAAACACCTCGTTTTGAGCTTCGATCTCTTTCACGTTGTTCTGTTTCAAGAAATCCTTGAACTTGTTGTAGATGAGCAAAGTTCCCTGTTTTCCTGCATCTTCGTCTGCTACTTCTTTCATCGAATCAAGCGCTCTTTCAAAATCGTCGATCACCGGAAGGATGTTTACCAGTACGGTTTCGCCACCCGATTTAATAAGGTCGGCTTTTTCCTTCAGCGTTCTTTTTCTGAAGTTGTCGAATTCAGCCTGCAAGCGAAGGTGTCTGTCCTTCATCTCGTCAAGTTTGGCCGTTAACTCTTCCATCTCCACTTCGTGTTTATCCTTCTTACCTTTTTTCTTTTTATCCGATTTTTCTTCGGCAGCGTGCTCTTTTTGCGCGCCGTTGTCTGCTGTTTCCTGATTGGTATCTTTTACTTCTTCCGAAGTGGTTTCATTTGAAATTTTTTCTTCTGCCATTTTTACCCTTTTTTCTGAATTTGTCCATCAAAAATGTCACATAATTTTAATCGTCGGTTTTTTTCCCCTGTTTCTTTTTTTTGAAACGAAAAAAACTCCACTACAAATATCCCGTAATTACCTGGTTTCTTTGGTAGAAACAGTAAATACGGGGTAAATTGCTACGCTTTTATTGCAAATTGTTTGCCATGCAAATATAAAAGACAAATTGACACCCGACAGAAGCGTCAAGTGTCAATTTGTATGAATTCGTTTATTCTTAAAATAGTCTCTTTTTCAGCCTATTTCAGGTATTTGTCGAGGGCGGCTTCCAGGGCCGGCCCACGCAGGTCTTTAGCGATAATTACACCGTTCTCATCCAAAAGGAAATTCGATGGGATGGTTCTGATCCGGTAAATGGCTGCCAGTTTCGAATTCCATCCTCCCAGGTCGCTGATGTGGTAAGGCCAGTCTAGTTTATCTTGTTTAATGGCTGCTTTCCATTGATCGGCGGTACGGTCGAGCGAAACATTAAAAACAGCAAAACCTTTGCCTACGGTGAATTTTTTGTCTTTGTAATGGTTGTAAGCTTTTACCACATTGGGATTTTCCCTTCTGCAGGGGCCACACCAACCTGCCCAAAAATCGAGCAGTACAACTTTTCCTTTTGTATCCGAAAGTTTAATGGTTTTTCCATCGGGGCTTGTGCCTACCAATTCGGGCGCTTTATTGCCAATTCCGATTCCGAGTTGCTGGGCATTCAGTCCTGCTGTTCCCAGAAACAAAACGACGATGATAAGTGCTAATTTCTTCATTTTCTGTTTCAAAATTTAAAAGATCTAAAGATAAATAATCTGACTTTAGTAACGGAAAAGCTCCCGTTTTGTTCTTTCACACCTTTTCTTTTGACGGTCAGATCCGGGTGATTTTTGCGCCCAGTGCATTTAACCTTCCGTCGATGTTTTCGTAGCCTCTGTCGATTTGTTCGATGTTGTCGATCAGGCTGGTGCCTTTGGCCGACATGGCAGCAATCAACAGGGCAATACCGGCGCGAATATCGGGTGATACCATTTTGGTGGCACGGAGGCTGTGTTTGCGGTCGAGCCCGATCACAGTGGCGCGATGCGGATCGCAAAGGATGATTTGCGCACCCATGTCAATGAGTTTGTCCACAAAGAACAGGCGGCTTTCAAACATTTTTTGATGAATGAGCACGCTTCCTTTTGCCTGAGTGGCCACTACCAGGAAAACACTCAGCAGGTCGGGTGTCAGTCCCGGCCACGGTGCATCAGCAATGGTCATAATCGATCCATCGATATAAGATTCTATTTCGTAGTGGTCAGTATCTTTGATCAACAGGTCGTCACCCACCTGCGCAACATTGATCCCAAGTCTTCTGAACGATTCAGGAATGATACCCAAATGTTCGATCCCAACGTTTTTAATACAGATCTCGGACGCAGTCATAGCAGCCAGGCCAATAAAACTTCCTACCTCGATCATGTCGGGAAGGATCCGGTGTTTGCAGCCTTGCAGTGAACCAACTCCTTCGATGGTCAGCAGGTTGGAGCCTATTCCGGTGATTTTTGCGCCCATCGAAACCAGCATTTTGCACAATTGCTGCAGGTAAGGTTCGCAGGCAGCGTTGTAAATGGTGGTGATTCCTTCGGCCAGTACGGCAGCCATTACAATGTTGGCAGTTCCGGTAACCGACGCTTCGTCAAGCAACATGTAGCTTCCGGTCAGTTTTTGTGCCGAAACCAGGTACCACTGGTTTTCCTTGTCGAAGGTAAATTCGGCCCCCAGTTTCTGAAGCCCGATAAAATGTGTGTCCACTCTTCGGCGGCCGATTTTGTCGCCTCCAGGCTGCGGAATAAAACCTTGTCCAAAACGCGCCAAAAGCGGGCCTATGATCATGATCGATCCCCGCAAGCCAATGGCTTGATGTGTATATTCCGGACTTTTTAAAAACTCCAGGTTGACGTTGGAAGCATTGAAGCGGTATTGTCCTTCTCCAAGTCTTTCTGTTTTCACACCCAGGCTACCGAGGATTTCAATAAGTTTCAACACGTCCCGGATTTCCGGAATGTTGTCGATGAAAACATCCTGATCGGTTAGCAAGACGGCACAAATTACCTGGAGTGCTTCATTTTTTGCACCCTGCGGTTCAAGGTCTCCTTTTAATGAGTAGCCTCCTTCGATCTTAAAAGTTGACATAGTTTTGGGATTTGAGAATGAAACCGCTATTTCTTCTTTTTGTTGGAGACTACCGGCTTTTTCTTTTTTCCTACTAATGTTTTGGTGTCTGCCAGTTGCATTCCCTCTCTGATGACGAGTTTCCCATCCGACAGTTCTTCCAGGTCTCCAAATATCTTTTCGTCTTCCACTGCATCCTTGTTCCAGGCCAGGTACGATTTTTTCATTTGGTTGGCAATCTGCCCGATAATGATCTCGCGCTCTTCGCCTTCAAATTTTTCGGCTTCCTTTATCAGCAACTCCATGGTTCTTCCATAGTGCTTGTACTTAATATAGTGCTGGTTGTAAGGGACCTTGTTGGGTTTTGCCAACAGGCTGTCGGGTGTTGGCGGATCGTACGGATAGTCAATATCCAGTTTGAAGTCGGCCATAATGGCGAGGTGGTCCCACAGTTTATGGTTGAACTCCGGAACATCGCGAAGGAAAGGATAGAGGTTGCCCATTACATCGATCACGGTTTGTGCCGATTTGTTCCTTTTGTCGCGGTCTTCAATGGTCATCAAATAGTCGACCATGTTTTGTATATTCCTTCCGTATTCAGGAAGGGCTAGTTTTTTTCTTTTCGAATTGTAATCCATCTAAAAAATCTTAAGTGATGTCTAATCTTCGTGTAAATGTAGGAATTGTTCCGAAGTGATGCTGCAAAACTAATGATTTCCTGTCAATTCGCGAATATTTTTCACCGAAAGCCTGTTTAGCTTTTAATCCGGAGTTTGGCAAATTTTAAAAGTAATTGCTTTTGTCCGGTTGTTCGGAAAAATACAGTCGCCTTGAGATCGGGTGCAATGCCTTCAATTTTCAGAACTTTTCCTTCACCAAAACGCTGGTGTTGTACAGTCATCCCTGCCTGGATTTTCCCGGGATCGTCTCCCTGGAATGTATCCTGTGCGCGGCCACTTTCTTTGAGAGAAACGAGTTTTTTGTTTAAAATGTTTTGCGACTCGCGTGTTTTAAAGGAAGAAGATGGCTGTCTTTGAGCAAAACGCTGTGCCGGACTGCTGTACGATACGTTGCTTTGTTCGGCAGAGGCTCTTCCCGAAACACCCGTTGGAACTTGTCCTTCGGTGTAGCGTTCGTCCAGTTCTTCGAGAAAACGGCTGGGCGTGCAAAAATCCAGGCTGCCCCAACGGTAGCGCTGGTTGGCATACGAAAGCCATGCATTTTCTTCGGCACGGGTAAGGGCAACGTAGAACAAACGGCGTTCCTCTTCGAGCGATTCCTGTGTCGCTTTTTCTCCCTGGCGTTGCGAAGGGAAGAGGTTTTCTTCCATTCCCACGATAAAAACGTTTTTGAATTCAAGCCCTTTGGCCGAATGCACGGTCATCAGGGTTACCTTGTTTTTCTCCTCGTCTTTTTCGTTGTCCTGGTCGGTCAGCAAAGCCACATCTTCGAGGTAATTTTCCAGTTTATCCGGATCGCCCTGTTCTTTGGCTGAAATCGAAAATTCCTGGATACCGTTCAACAATTCCTGGAGGTTTTCGTGGCGGCTCAGTCCTTCGGGCGATTTGTCGTTGTAGAGGTCTTTTAAAATACCCGTTTGTTCGGCAATGGTTTTGGCCGTTTCAAAAGCATCGCTTTCCTGCGACAATTTCTGAAAACGGTCGATCAGGGCGACAAAGCCTGTCAGCTTGGTCGCCGTGCCTTTGTTTACCTGAGCATGGTTGATTTCGGGAAGTGCGGTAAGAACTCTCCAAATGGAGGTTTCATTGTTCACTGCCGAAACTTCGAGCTTGCCAACGGTTGTTTGCCCGATTCCGCGCGCCGGGTAATTGATGATCCGTTTTAGTGCTTCGTTGTCGTCGGGGTTAATGGTCATCCTGAAATAACTCAGCAGGTCTTTGATCTCTTTTCGCTGGTAAAAACTCAGCCCTCCATAAATTTTGTAGGGAATGTTTCTTTTTCGCAGCGACTCTTCAAAAATCCTCGACTGCGCATTGGTGCGGTAAAGAATAGCAAAATCTTCAAACTGGTAATGATCGCGCAGTTGAAGCTGTGAAATTTCCTGGGCCACCAGAAATCCTTCTTCGTTGTCGGTGAGTGCCGAAAGGATTTTGATGGGTTTGCCCAGGGCATTTTCAGAGAAAACGTTTTTGGGTATTTGTTTTTTATTCCTGGCAATGATACTGTTGGCCGCATTTACAATCGTTTGCGTGGAGCGGTAGTTTTGTTCCAGCTTGAATACCCGGTGATCAGGGTAGTCGTTTTTAAAGTTGAGAATGTTTTCGATACGTGCTCCCCGAAACGAATAGATACTTTGAGCATCGTCGCCCACCACACAAATGTTGTTGTGTTTGGCCGCCAGTTTTTTGATGATCAGGTATTGCGAGTAGTTGGTGTCCTGGTACTCGTCCACCAACACATAGCCAAAACGTTCCTGGTATTTCTTCAGAATTTCTTCATGATCGCGAAACAGAAGATTGGTAATCAGCAACAGGTCGTCAAAGTCCATGGAGCCCGACAAGCGGCATCTCTTTGCATATTCCTTGTAAATTTCCGAGATAGCCGGCATGCGCATGTTTTTATCCGCCGAACGAATTTCGGGCGAATTGGCGTACGCCATCGGGGTAATGAGGTTGTTTTTGGCCATCGAAATACGGCTGGCCACCACATTGGGTTTATACGTTTTGTCGTCGAGCTGAAAATCCTTGATAATGGTTTTTATCAGGCTTTTGCTGTCGGAGCTGTCGTAAATCGTAAAGTTGGAAGGATAACCGATGGTTTCGTGCTCTGCCCTTAAAATGCGGGAGAAAATACTGTGAAACGTTCCCATCCACAGGTAGCGGGCAACGTTTTCGCCGGCAACACGGCCAATCCTATCTTTCATTTCGCGGGCTGCTTTGTTGGTAAAAGTAAGCGCGAGAATGTTCGACGGGCGGGCACCCTGTTTTAGCAAATGGGCAATGCGGTAAGTCAACACCCTTGTTTTTCCCGAGCCTGCACCGGCAATCACCAACGACGGGCCTTCGGTGCGTACCACCGCTTCCCGTTGAACTTCATTTAATTCTTTTAAATAATCGAGCACGTTTAATCCTTTCTGTTCAAAGCCACAAAAATAGAGTATGTATATCTAATCACCTTATTTCGCAGTGGCTTTTATCAACAAATTATCCGGCCGGGCGGTTCATCTTGCTTTTTATTGCCCGTTGGAGGCGGCACTAAGTCCTGATTTTTTGCCGGCTGCACGCAATTAAATAAAATTTATACGTTAATATTGTATCTCAAAGAAGAAGGTTTTATGAAGAGAAGTCTCTATTTGGCAGGAATTCTGATTTTGTTTTCTCAACTTTTGAATGCGCAAATCACGGCTCCGCAATCCACAGGCAGCGATGTAACCCAATATCCTGCTTTTTCGGAAAACGATGATGTTTTTATTTTTTGCACAACTGATTCGACAGCCGAAGTTGGGGCGCTTACCGTTTCAACTGCGTTGGAGGGAACAAAAACCTTTCTTTGGGAAAAATACAACGAGGAAACAGCAATCTTCGAGTTTTTTGTACAGGAGAGTTCCGATGCCGCTTCGCACCAGATCAGTAATTTAGGAAACGGCTGTTACCGCGCCACGGTTACGCTCGAAAGTACCACAAATATATACCGGGCCTGGGTTTTTAATAACTGGACCCTTGCCGAAGGATCTGTTGCAAGTTCTGATTGTGAGTCTTTCAGTCTTGCCGGTGCATTCAGGGCGACCACACTTACCTATTACGATTTAAGTGACAATACTCCGGTAGACCTGTTCAAAGATGTAAAAGTACAATGGCTGGATGGTTCGGAGGTGGTAAGTACCCTGTTAAATCCTGAGTTTTTTGATCCGCCTGCCGAAGACGGGAATTTCACTCTGCGGGTATACGATAAATACGGTTGCGAAGCCCGGTCAACGGTTGCTTATGAATCGCTGGTGACCCAAGCCAGTTTTACTGCAAATCCAATGGAAGGAGAGGCTCCACTGATAGTAACATTTACCAATACATCCAGAAATGCTACCCCGGGCTATTACGAATGGTTCTTTTACCGCGATATGGATGAAATAACCGAAGAATCGCAGGGAGCCAGTGAACCGGTGGATAGTATTCTGATTGTTGCCTACGACGATTCTCCGGTTTATACCTATCAGAATTCCGGGAGATACCTGGTGAAACTTGTAGCCAAGAAAGTAACGCAAACACATACCTGTGTGGATACTTTTGCACTCGAAAAATTAATTGTGGTAGATACTTCTTCGGTTGTGGTACCCAATGTATTTACGCCAAACGGAGACGGTGTAAACGATGATTTTGTAATCATGTTTAAATCGATGAAGAACATTGAAATAACGATTGTTAACCGTTGGGGCAAACGTGTTCATTATTGGAAAAGTGGCGACATTCAGGATCCCGAAAATGCCCGGACGGAAGCTGTTTGGGACGGGAATATTGGTGGACAGAAAGCAAGTCCCGGAGTGTATTACTACGATGTGGTAGGCCGTGGCCGCGACGGACGAAAGCAGACCAAGCATGGCTTTCTTCATCTTTTCAGGGATAAATAATTCAGGTATTTTCTTTTAAACATCCGGTTTCCCGAACATCGTTTCGAGAGCGGCTTTTCTGTACGCAAAAATCTTTGCTAGTTTCTTTTTTATGATCAGTCGGTTGGCAAGGGCTCCCAAAAAGCCAAGTGGCGGCTGGTACGATATAATATCCATCATTTCCACGCCCTCGGATACTTCTCTCAGGAAATGTTCGTGGTGCCACATTTGATAGGGCCCGATTCGCTGCTCGTCAACAAAATAGTGCTTTTCTTTTACGTGCGTGATCTCAGTAACCCAGGTCGTGGAGATGTTAAACAGCGGCTTTACCTTGTAGCTAATAATTTGCCCGGGGTACATTTCGCCTTTGGATTCCGAAGTAATCGTAAAATCCATATCGGCAGGTGTGATTTTGCCCAGGTTAGCCGGGTTGGAGATAAAGCTCCAAACCTGATCTAAACCAGCCGGAATAAGCTGTTTTTGCCTGAATTGATAAAAGCCCATTTGTTTAGTATTCTGTTTGAATAGATAAACAAAATGGGGTAAAATAAGTTGAAAACGCGTAAGATACTTCGGTTAGCTCATGATTGTTCAATGATGGGGATCACCTCTTCTTCCTCCTTTGGGAATACATTGAAATCATCTCCGAACTGGGCCAAAAACTCGATGCTTAAAGCCCGGTAAGTATAGCTGACCGGCAAAAGCATTACGGTTCCGATGTAAGGAATGGCAAGCAATAAAAGCCCGATGCAACAGGTAACCAGTGCCAGGAACAGAACGCCGATTCCAACCGCTATGCTTAGGATGAAAATAAAGAACCCGTATCCGATAAATGAAAAAAAGTACCTCCCAAACAACGACAGAAATTTTCCCCAGGCACGAAGTACGCCTATTCGGTGTTTGTACATAATGGGCACCACAAAATCTTTCAGAAACAAAGAGACAAAACCCATGGTGAGTAAATAGGCGATCAGAAGTAAAATCATTTGCGCAATAGCCCAAAAGATGGCAATGTTGGTAAAATCGCCGTAGTATAGCTCTTTGGCTGACAGAAAGCAGTACATGAGAAAACATCCAAAAAGTACGATGGAGAGCCACCCAAAGAAAAGCTGAAACAAAAAGAGGGAATTCCCTTCTTTCCGGTATTCGTACCATGGCTGGCTGATGTCCGACTTTCCCTGAGCCACATTGTGCAGGAACATAAACTTACCACGGCTGCTGACCCAGATAAACACACTGATTACAACAATCAGAAAAACAATGCCTACGACAATGAGGTTGGCCCACAAAGGATGTGTAGAAACCCAGTCCCAGGCGTTTTGCGGGAAACTGAAAAAATCATCGAACCCATGAGAGTGAGAATTGTAGTTGGAATGACTGCTCCCTGAGCTTCCGCCTTCGCAGTCGGTGAGTCCGGCAAGCCAGGCGGTAAAACCAATGCGAAACCATTTACTCAGATCAAAGGGTTGAAACAAGGCTTTTTTCATGCGTTGGAAGCCAAGAGACAAGGGATGGCTGTAGCTTATGTTCATAACGGTAGGTGTTGATCGTTTGCAAATTACATTTTTTGCTTGAACAGGAAAAGAACTTTCTCCCTAAAGTTTGGGGGCTGAAATGTAGCCGAAAAAGCTGAGCTCTTTGTAATTAAAATTTCCAACCGTAATCAGGGACTTGTTTTCTTGTTTTTTGGGCAACAAGGCTTATATTTATTCGTTGATAGTGTATTCAAATATGCCGTATGAAGAGATTATTATTTTTGACCATTTTGTTTACCGCCCTGATTTTTGACACATTCGCTAAAGACACCAATGCCTGGAAACAGGTAAAGAGTTTGGAGCAGCAATATGAAGTTTTTAAAGAAAATCTGAATTTCTGGAGTGGGAATTATTTTATGAGCCCAAGCCAGCTCGACGAGTTTCACGGAGCTATGACCGATACCATTGCCCGCTTGCAGAAAGAAGTGAACAACGGATTAAGTAAGATTGATCAGCAAAAACAAGAACTCGCAGCCAAGCAAACATTGGTGAACGAAACACAGCAAAAGCTGGATGAAAGTATCCGGGATCAAAATTCGATCAATGTGCTGGGAGCGCGCATAAATAAAAGCGTTTATTCCACGGTCATGTATCTTTTTATCGTAGGAGTGTTGGTGTTGGCGGGTGTGATGTACATGATGTTTCAGCGGAGCCACAAAATTACCCGGCAAACTAAGAAAGAGTACGACGAATTAAAAGCAGAGTACGAAGAGCATAAAAAAGTGGCACTGGACCGCTACACAAAAATCAACATGGAACTTCATAAAACCAGGTTGGAACTTCAAAAGAAATAAATCTGCACTATCGTCAGAAAGGGGAGTGATGGCGCTCCTTTTGCCGAATCATTTAAACCGTTCAGCATCCGGGAGGAGAAGTTGCCCAATTTTGGTAGGTACTTCCTGCGTGTGTTTAACTGCGAATGGGTGAGTTCGGTTAAGGGCTTGATTGCACCTGTAAGCTTCTATTACCAATTGTTTTTCAGAGTGAGCCTTATGCGAAAGTCTGGAATTACAATGGTTAATGCCGATAGACAATTGAAGAGGCTTTAAGAGCGCAGCGAATTTAAGGCTCAATTCAATTGCTAATCGGTATAAAAAGGAAAACCCCGATTCGTCAATTGACGAACCGGGGAATTTCGTATAGTAAAATGGATTAGAAAATGGTCTTATTCTTCTTCCTGCTCTGCTTCGTAAGCTTTTAGCAGTTCTTCCTGTACATCAGCAGGAACTTTTTCGTAACCGTCGAAAGCGATTGCAAACACACCGCGGCCACCGGTAATCGAACTCAGCGAAGTGGTGTACTTGTTCATTTCCTTTAACGGAACTTTGGCAGATATTTTTTCCATCCCGTGTTCAGAACCCATACCCATGATCATGGCACGGCGTCCCTGCAGGTCACTCATGGCGTCACCCATTCTGTCAGACGGAACCCAAACTTCGAGGTTGTATATCGGTTCCAGGATTTTTGGGCCAGCATTTTTGAAAGCCATGCTAAAGGCATTACGTCCGGCGAGTTTGAACGAGATTTCGTTCGAATCAACCGGGTGCATTTTACCGTCGTAAACATAAACGATAATATCGCGTGCATACGAACCTGTCAGCGGGCCTTCTTCCATTTTTTCCATGATTCCCTTCAGAATGGCCGGAAGGAAGCGGGCGTCGATCGAACCACCAACAATACAGTTAGCGAAAACCAGTTTGCCACCCCAGGAAAGTTTGTGTTCTTCAACGGCACGTACCGAAAGTTTTTGCTCCTTATCGCCAAATTTGAACATCGATTTTGGCGCTGCACCTTCATTGTAAGGTTCAATAATCAGGTGTACTTCACCAAACTGTCCGGCACCACCCGATTGTTTTTTATGACGGTAATCCGCCTGGGCAGGCTTGGTAATGGTTTCGCGGTACGGAATTCTCGGAGCCAGGTAGTTCACTTCAATTTTATGAATATTGTCGAAATACCATTTCAACACATTCATGTGGTATTCGCCTTGTGCGTGTACCAACAATTGTTTTAACTCTTTTGAGTATTCAACAACAAATGTCGGGTCTTCGTATTTTATTTTGTTTAATACTTCGCCTACTTTCTCATCGTCAGAATCATTGACTGCTTTAACGGCTACCGTATGGCGGGGAGTCGGGAATTGAATCGGTTCAAATACCGTCCCGGCTTCTTTTAACGAAAGCGTTTGGTTGTATTTGGTTTCTTTCAGCTTAACGGTGCAGCCGATATCGCCGGCTACCAGCTCGTCTACTTTTTCACGGTTTTTACCGGCCGAAACAAAAACTTGCGAAAGACGTTCCTTGTTGCCTGATTTTGAGTTGACCAGGTCCATGCCTTCTTTCACCGTTCCTGACATTACCTTGAAGAAAGTGATCTCACCAACGTGAGGTTCAACAGAAGTTTTGAATACAAACAGGCTGGGCGAGTCTGCTGCATCCATTTTTACTTCTTTTCCTCTAACAATGGGGCGTAATTTCTTTTCATACGGAGCAGGCGCAATGTTGGTAATGAATTCCATTAAACGGGCCACTCCGATGCCTTTTTTAGCCGTGGTGCAGAACACCGGGTACAAGCTTCTGGCCAACATGCCCAGCTTGATCCCTTTCCGCATTTCGTCCTCTGTTAAAGAGCCTTTGTCGAAATACAGTTCCATCAAAGCTTCTTCGTTCTCTGCGGCTTTTTCCACCAGTTCGTTGTGAAGCTCATCTGCACGGTCTTTTTCCGAATCCGGAATATCTAAAATCTCCACTTTTCCGTCTTTCGAGTATTTGTACATTTTCATTTTCAGTACATCGATAATCGACGAAAAATTAGGGCCGGCATCTACCGGGTATTGTACAATGGTAGCTTTGCCTCCAAAAGTATTTTTACACTCTTCCAGAGTGTTTTCGTAGTTCGAGTTGTCGTGATCCAGTTGGTTGAAAACAAGGATCAGCGGAGTATGTGCCTTGCTGGCATGACGAATGGCCGCTTCTGTTCCGGCTTCAATACCACTGGTGGTATTAATGGTTAAGAGGCCCAGTGCAGTTACACTCAGTGCAGAAACAACACCACCACACAATTCGTCCATCCCGGGAGTATCAATAATATTGATCTTTTTCCCGTTGAATTCGGTGTACAATAATGTAGAAAAAACAGAATTGCCATAATCCTGTTCTATCTGGTTGTAATCTGAAACTGTATTTTTTGAGGTTACTTCACCTCTGCGACTTATAACTCCACCCTCGAACAGCATAGCTTCTGCGAGGGTGGTTTTCCCACTGCCGGCATTACCAAGTAAAGCAATGTTCCGGATTTCTTCCGTTTTATAGACTTTCATTCTATTTTAGTTTTATTGGTTATTGATTCTCGCTTGAACTTCTTGTTTTCGAAGCAAGGACACCAAAAATAGCAATATTTTGCAAAGAATCAAGTGCTGTTAAACAGCCCCCTATACTATTGATATGCAGGAGGTAGGAATCGTGAAATTAAGTGACATTCAGTGAGCAGATTAGATGACTTTTGTTAATAAATGTTATAGTCTGGAATGGCTCTGAATAAGCAGTTGCTGGAAGGTTTTCAGGGGATCTTTCCTGCTGTTCTTTGGGGAGAATTTCACACCGGAAATAAAGCCTGTTTTGGTGGTTGGTTTTGATGCAAAAGCACTCAGCGAAATCATGATTTGTAATTTCCAATGTTAATTTATTTAGAACGATTAAAAAAAAGGACAATAAAAGTGTTTTTTGTCTGAAATAAGCATTTATATTTGCAACGTGACAAAAGTCATATAACGAGAAGTTTTTAAGATTGAAACAATGAAAAAATATTCTTCTGAAATAATGGGACAATCAATGGCATGTATGATGTGTATGTGTTGTGATTGGCTATGCTTGCAGAAGAATAACTGAATAAGTAAGAATTATAACTACCTAATAATTACGGCTCTTCTGCACTTGCGGAAGGGTCGTTTTTTTTTAGTTGAAACGGAACAAGGCAAAACTGCTGACAAGCCGGATGAACCAAAAGACAAACAAATGGGAAATACAGCAACAGGAAAGACCATAGAGCGGAAACGCCGCAGCATTGCCAAAACAATCTCGTGGCGTGCGGTGGGGACACTCGATACCATCCTTATCTCGTGGATTGTAGTCGGAAACATTCATTTTGCGGTAACCATTGGAGGGGTAGAGTTGTTTACCAAGATGGCGCTTTACTTTTTTCACGAACGTGCGTGGAATAAATGCAATTACGGAAGAGAAAAAGAAGTACCGATTGAATACGAGATATAAGAAATGAAGAAGAACTTTTTACCCATATCGATCGATATTGCCAACGAGAAAATCCTGGTAATAGGAGGCGGCCCGGATGCCCTGAAAAAGTTGCGGATACTTCAGCGTTTTGAGGCCGAGGTAGAAGTACTGGCTCCGGAAGTGTGCGAAGAAATCAAGCAAAGTGGTGTAAAGTACATCGAAGCAGGATACGACAAGAAGTATCTGAAAGATTACTTAATGGTTTATTCCTGTTTGGATGATGAGGATGCTGACCAGCAAATTGTTAAAGATTGCAGGGAAGCGCGTGTTTTGGTGAACATCCACGATAAACCTGCGTTGTGTCAGTTTGTATCACCCGCCATTTACCGGCAGGGGAATATAACGGTAGCCGTTGGATCGAACGGCGAAAACGTTCATGAATCAATAAGAATCAGAGATCTTATAAAAGATAAATTGCAATTTAATTTAGGATAGAAATGAGTTTAAAGTTGAATCCATTAAGTGACCAACAATTAACCGCGTTGGGACAACTGGTACAAGGATTAACAAAGGAACAAACCCTTTGGCTAAGCGGCTATTTCGAAGGCCGGCTGGCAGTTTTAGGCGCAAGCTCCGAAGTTCAGTCAATAAGCGCGCCGGCCGCAGCTGTTGCACCGGCACCGGAGAACCGTATCAACCTGACGATTTTGTTTGGAACAGAAACCGGTCATTCGCAGGGATTGGCTGAGCGTCTGGGCGAAAAAGCAACCTTTAAAGGTATCAATGCACAGGTGTACAGCCTGTACGATTACAACTACAAAAAACTGAAAGAAGAAGAGAATGTAGCCATAATCGTGAGTACACACGGCGAAGGCGACCCGCCGGACATGGCCGAAGATTTTCACAAGTATGTAACCGGCAACCGGGCGCCGCAGCTCGAAAGTACCAACTATTCGGTGCTGGCCCTGGGCGATAAAACCTACCGGAACTTTTGTAAAACCGGAGAGGACATCGATGATGCGCTGAAAAGCTGTGGCGGCTACCGGATCACGTCGATGGTGAAATGCGACGTTGATTACGAACAGAGCGCCGAAATCTGGATGAACAACGTGTTGCTCAACCTTACTCCGGCCGAAGCACCGGCAGCATCAGGTTCTGCCACGCCTGCAGCTCCCGCGCCGGCAACGGCGGTAAACGGGGCTGCTGTGGTGGGTGAGACCTTCTCGAAAAACAATCCTTACATGGCGACCGTCCTTGATAAGGTAAAGATAACCGGACGCGATTCGGACAAGGAAGTCTACCATGTGGAGCTTTCGCTCGAAGGATCGGGGCTGGAATACGAACCGGGGGATTCCCTGGGGATTTTCGCCCATAATCCAACCGGCCTGGTGGAGGCGATTTTCGAACAAACCGGTTTTGATCCGGAGCAACAGGTAGATTTTGGCGAAGACAAGATCGGTCTGAAAGAGGCGCTGAGTTACCACCTCGAAATCACAACGCTGACTTACGACCTGCTGGAAAAATACTACGATAAAACCAAGAATGCCGATCTGCTGAAGATTCTCGAAGACGAAGATGCTTTAAACGACTATTTATACGGACACGATGTACTGGACTTACTGGAAGATTTTCCGTTTAAGTGGAATGCCAACAAACTGGTGAGCATTTTGCGCCCGGTTCCGCCGCGTTTGTATTCGATATCCTCGAGCATGGAGAGTGTGGGGGAAGAAGTACATGCCACGATCTCGGTGGTGCGTTACGAGCGTAAAAACCGTACGCGCAAAGGTGCCTGCTCCAGTTACCTGAGCGACGGGGTGGAGGTAGACGACCAGATCCCGGTTTACATCGAGAAGAACCCGGCGTTTAAACTGCCGCTGAACGGTTCCAAAATCATTATGGTGGGAGCCGGAACCGGTGTGGCGCCTTACCGTGCCTTTATGCAGCACCGCGAAAGTCAGGGAATGAAAGGAAACACCTGGTTGTTTTTTGGCGACCGCAGGTTTAGCTCCGATTTTCTGTACCAGGCCGAGTGGCAGAAACTGCTGAAATCAGAACACCTGGAACGGATGGACGTGGCTTTTTCACGCGATCAGGAAGAAAAGGTTTATGTACAGCACCGCCTGAAGGAAAATCAAAAAGAAGTATTCGAGTGGCTTGAAAACGGAGCTTATCTCTACCTCTGCGGCGACATGAAACACATGGCCAAAGATGTGAACAAGGCCTTGCTGGAAATTGTGCAGGCGCAGGGAGGCATCAGCCAGGAACAAGCCGAGAAATACATTAAGAATCTGAAGCGCGAAAAGCGTTTCCAGACCGACGTTTACTAACGATACTACAACAACTCAACAACAACCCGATTTTAATACCCGAAAAATGAGTGAAACAATCAACTGGAAAGAACTGTCGGAGGTAGAGCGCCTGAAACACGAGAGCAACTACCTGCGTGGTACCCTGGTCGAAAGCCTGGCCAACCCGATTACGGGAGCCATTTCGGACGGCGACACGCAGATCTCGAAATTTCACGGTATCTACCAGCAAACCGACCGCGATCTCGACAAAGAAAGAAAACACCAAAAGCTGGAGCCGCTGTACTCCTTCCTGCTGCGAATCAGGATGCCCGGAGGGCGGTTTACCCCGGATCAGTGGCTGCGCATGGATGATCTTTCGAACAAGTACGCCAACGGTACGCTAAAGCTTACTACGCGGCAAACCTTTCAATTGCATGGTGTTTTAAAGAAGAACCTGAAAAACACCATCAGCGAAATGAACCAAAGCCTGCTGGATACGATCGCGGCTTGCGGCGACGTCAACCGAAATGTGATGAGCCATGCCAACCCGGCTGAATCGCCTTTTCATGCGGAAGTCATTGACCTGGCCCGGAGTATCAGCGAGCACCTTTTGCCGCGGACGACCGCTTACCACGAAATCTGGCTCGACAAAAAACTGGTGGCCGGTGGTCAGCAGGATCAGGAACCCATTTACGGAGACCGTTATTTGCCGCGAAAATTCAAGATTGGCGTGGTGATTCCTCCGTATAACGATTGCGATGTTTTCTCGCAGGACCTGGGATTTATCGCCATTGTGGAGAAAAACAGGATCGTTGGCTACAACGTGGTCGTGGGCGGCGGTTTGGGATCTACTTTCGGGATGCCCGAAACCTACCCGCGTGCCGGAACGGTCATTGGCTTTTGTTTGGCTGATCAGGTAATAGATGTGGCCGAAAAAGTATTGCTGGTGCAACGCGACAACGGCGACCGTAAAAACCGCAAACAGGCCCGTCTGAAATATACCTTCGACCGGATGGGGGAGGAGTTGTTCAAAGCGGAAGTGGAAAAGCGCCTGGGCTACGCACTGGAGGAAGCCAAGCCTTTTGTGTTGACGCATAACGGCGACGATTACGGTTGGAAAAAGGGAACCGACGACAAATGGCACCTGACGTATTTTGTGGAAGGCGGCCGTGTGCGCGACGACGAAAAGTTTCAGCTAAAAACCGCGATAAAGGAAATTGCCAAAATCAGTGACGGGGATTTTATCATTACCGGTAATCAAAACCTGATCATTTCCGGCGTTTCGGCACCTGTGAAGAAAAAGGTCGATGCCCTGCTAAAAAAGTACGGGGTGGCACCTACCGAACTTTCCGGATTGCGGAAAAACTCCATCGCTTGTGTGGCTTTGCCCACCTGTCCGCTGGCCTTTGCCGAAGCCGAACGGTACTTGCCGACACTTGTATCAAAAATTGAAACCATCCTTAACGAATTCAAACTGGGAGAGGAAGAAATTGTGATCCGGATGACAGGCTGTCCCAATGGTTGCGGAAGGCCTTACCTGGCAGAAATCGGGCTGATCGGGAAATCGCCGGGTTACTACAACCTGTACCTGGGCGGCAGTTTTAACGGCGATCGTTTAAATGCCCTGTACAAGGAAACCATCAACGAAGAAGAGATTCTGCAGGAACTAAGGATCATTATCGAAGACTTTGCGGCGAATCGCACGGAGAAAGAACATTTCGGCGATTTTGTGATCCGCAAGGGATATGTTCAGGAGATCCTTGAAGGAAAAGATTTCAGGCATTGATCCTGTCACGTGGGGGTAAAAGAGAATTACAGGATTAAACACTTTACAAGATGGCGGTAATTTGACATTAAACCCCCTAAATCCCCCGATGGGGGACGATTCTTTCCGTCAGCTGACGGAGAGGTGAGGAGGGGGCATTGCCCGACAACGTGAAAATGAAAATTTATTTCAGATTGGGACAACTTCATCTCTTACATTTTTTAGGACACTAACTACAAAGGTTATGAGCAAAACAATATCAATATTAGGCAGCGGCTGGCTGGGAACGGCTTTGGGTAAATCGCTTTTGCGCAAAGGTTGGGACGTAAAAGGTTCCACCACATCGACACAAACCTACAACGACCTCGAGATGACCGGCATCAGTACCTTTTATGTAAAGGTGCAGCCGCAGGGCATCCGGATCGATTACAACAGTTTCTTTAACACCGATGTTTTGCTGGTCAGTTTTCCGCCTACGCGTACTTCCTGCGTCGAAGAATCGTTTCCGCAGAAAATTGAGCAGGTGGTGCAAAAGATCAAGGAGATCGGCATCAAAAAGGTGCTGTTTATTTCTTCTACGTCGGTGTATGAATCCCGAAACGGAGAAGTGAAGGAAGGAAACGAAGGAACGCCGGAAAAAGCCAGTGGCCGGGCTTTGCTTTTGGCCGAAAAGCTTTTTTTGCAGGAGGACGCTTTTCAAACCACGGTACTTCGTTTTGGCGGTCTGATTGGTTACGATCGCAATCCGGCGCGTTTTGTTCAGCACCGTACCGAGGTGGCAGGCGCCGTGCCGGTGAACCTGATCCACCGCGACGATTGTGTCAACATCATCACCGAAATACTCGAAAAGGAGGTTTGGGGAGAGGTGTTTAACGCCGCTTCGCCCGAACATCCGACCAAAGCCGAATTTTACGCCAAGGCAGCAAAAATAAGCGAGTTGCCGGTTCCGGCGTTTACCGGTACACCGGAACCCTTTAAAATTGTGAACAGCGATAAACTCCGGGAAAAGCTCGGCTATCAATTTATTTACAACAGCCCGATGGACTATCTGCGTGAAGTGGAAGAGTGGGCCTACCGTATCTGACAATACGGTAAAATTTGGAGGAAATCATGCAGAAAGGAAAGGTATATATTGTGGGGGCGGGTCCCGGGCCGGCCGACCTGCTGACCATTCGTGCGCATCGTGCGATTGGAGAGGCCGATGTGGTGTTGTACGATGCCCTGGTGTCGCGCGAGGTGCGGCAGCTTTTCCCCGAAAAAGCCGAACTGGTGTTTGTGGGGAAAAGGGCCGGGGATGGCCGCGATGTAACAGTGCGCCAAAATGCTATACACGCCAAAATGCTCCAGCACTCGCAGGAAGGGAAAACCGTGGTGCGCGTAAAATCGGGCGACCCGATGGTGTTTAGCCGCGGCGCCGAAGAGACTTCTTTTTTAAAGGAAAATGAAATTCCGTATGAAGTGATTCCGGGAATCTCGGCCTTTAATGCGGCAGCTGCCGAGTTTGGCGTGGCGCTAACCGACCGCCGCGGAAGCAACTCGCTGCACCTGCTTTCGGGCACCGATGTGTCGGGGAAGCCGTTGAATGCACAACACCTGGCCGATATACTGGAAAAACGCGGAACGGCGGTGCTCTACATGGGAACCAAAGTGCTGGACCAGATTGTGACAGCTTTTGATCCCGCAGAGCGTGGACAAATCTCAGCCACCATCGTTTCCCGCACAGGCCTGCCCGATTCGGCGATCATGGAAGGAAAACTTACCGAAGTGGCGGAACAGCATTCTATTGCTCCCTTAAAAACTCCCGCATTGATTTTTTTGAAAAAGTATTAATGGCTTATCAGCCGGTCTCTGCCCCTCGTTTGCAACGAGGGGTAAGTTGTTTCGCATTTGTAATGCCATTTTCTTCGGCATCATTTTTATCATTGAACGGCTATTTTAAGAACTGAAAAATGAGTTGCAAACTCAAACCCGCTTGCCCCTCGTTGCAAACGAGGGGCAGGTGCGAGCTATTACGCTTTCACCCTTTCAGGGTTTGGACCGACGCTGAAGGTGTCGGATTTTAATAGCCCGGTGCGGAGTGCCGGGTTAGGAATGAAAATACAACCTCGTCCGGCGGGGTGGGTGGATAAAAGCGCATTTCGCAGTTCCGGACGCCTCTAGCCTTCGTTTGCAACGAGGGGTAAGTTGCTCTGCATTTGTAATGCCATTTTAATCAGCATTTTTGCGATTTAATCTCCTGCCGGAGGCCTTCATCTTTGCCTTGACGCAAAGACGAAGCAGAAAAGTCAAGGCTGCGCCCGCTTCGCTCGAAAAACTCACGTATTGACGGCTAAGAGTTCGGAACTCCCCCGAGTTCTCGGGGTCAAACAGCCGAACTCTTTTAACGCCGTCTTCACTTGTTTTTCGGCTCACCGGACGAGGCCGGGAGACGCGATCTGTAAATAATTTTCTGGTTTTACGGTGCTGAAGGTGTCGGAGCTTAATAGCCCGGTACGGAGTGCCGGGTTAGGAATGAGAATACAACCTCGTCCGGCGGGATGGGTGGATAAAAGCGCGTTTCGCGGTTCCGGACGCCTATAGCCTTCATTTGCAACGAGAGGTAAGTTGTTCCGCATTTGCAATGCCATTTTCATCATCAGCATTTTCATCATCGAACGGCTATTTTAAGGACTGAAAAATGAGTTGCAAACTCAAAACTGCTTGCCCCTCGTTGCAAACGAGGGGCAGGTGCGAGAACGGGTCCAGAAGATGGCGCCCTGTAGGGTGTGGAGCCGCCCTGTAGGTCCGGGAGGCGTCCTGTAGGTTCTTGACCCTCCCTGTTACATTTTTACCCCTCCCTGTTAAACAGGACGTGAAAAAAAGCTACAGGATTGAGAAAAACTTCAACAGGGCGATAAAAAACCTTACAGGACGGCCAAAAATGGTACAGGGAATCAAAAAAATGCTACAGGGAGGCAAAAAAGTTAACAGGGCGGCTCGCCGGGTTACAGGGTTTCCGAAATTTTAGCCGGAAATACGTGAGTTTTTCGAGCGAAGTGGACGCAGCCCAGAGCTCGGGAATAACTTCCTCGTATTTACTATTTGTGTCATGACAAATAGTAAAATCCGGCGGATAGGCCAAAGATTGTAAGTGCAGGAACTCCTTACATTTTAAGAATAGATTATTTCCATAAGTGGATTAAATCTTTGAAGCATTCGAAAGCAGGGGCGAGGAAAAATCCCCTGTTTTTTTGCTTTGCGCCCCCGGGGATGGTTTTGAGCTTCAGGTTATCGGCATTTAGAAGGTGAATAGAATCGTCTTAAATAAGTTTACAGGTTATACGTAAATCGAGATCAGCGAAAAGGCGATCAGGAAAATGGAAAGCAGGTAGTAGATGAGCACTTTGCGGTAGCGGCCTTTGCTGTCCTGGGTTTTGAGCGAGGAGATCAGTCCGAGGTTGGCAATAAATAGTGCAAAAAGCATCAGTACAATGTGCTCCACCGGCCACAGCCGTTTCGATACTTTTTCCGCTCCTTCTTCAATGCCCATGTAATTGAGGCCGGCGTCGGTGCCCAGGCCGGTAAACAGGATGATCCCAAAAATAAGTTGCAGGTAGAGGTTGATGATAAACGCGTACGACAGGAATTTGTCGAAGGTCGAAAATTTGCGTTTTTGCCGGATCCCGCTTACCGAGCGGTAGACCAGCAAAACGGCAAACACCAGGAAACTCACGCTCACCACGTAGTGAACGATTTTCACCGTGGGGATGATCAGGAGCGTGGAAAGCTGAACTGTTTCGTTTATCATTGTTGTTACTTCTCTGTTCTGTTTTTTAAAAATTAGATTTCACGCAAAGTGCGCCAAGCTTTACTCCAAAGCACGCAAAAAAGGGAAGCTGATAATTCCTGCTCTGTGATCTTTGCGCTTCTTTTACCTCTTTGCGTGAACCTTTTATTTTCTATTGTGACACCTGTTTTTGACCCCTAAATCCCCTGAAGGGGACTTAAGCCACCTGCCAACCGGCAGAGTTAAACTGTGTCACTTTCATTTTTATATTCATCAACTGTCGTTTTACTTCGACCTGTTTTTTCAGTCTGAACACTGCAAACTGCGACTGCGAACTATCCCTACCGTCCCCAGTTGGCCTGTTTGATCCAGTCGACCACAAACTTGGCATTTTCAACCGGAATACCCGGGATAAAACCGTGGCCTACGTTAAAGATCCATTTGTCGTTGGAAGCACCAAACTCGAGGTAGGTTTCGAGTTTTTGCCCGATTGTTATTTGGTCGGCCAGCAAAATACGCGGGTCGAGGTTTCCCTGGATGCCCAGTCCGGGGTGCAGCATACTGCGGGCTTCATCGAGCGGAACCTGCCAGTCGATGCTGATAAAATCGGCATCTTCGGGGCCGAGGTATTTCAGGCCCACACCCAATCCCTTGGGTAAAAAGATAACGGGCGTACCGGTTTCCATCACCGCCGCCGAAATACGGCGTACATGCGGCATGATGAGTTCCATATATAAATCGACCGGAATTAACCCGGCATGTGTTTCAAATATCTGAAATGCGGCTATTCCGTGTTTTACCTGGTTTAGCGCGTATTCAATCGACAGGTTGGTGATGACTTCGAGCAGCTCGTTGGCGAGGCTTTTGTTTTGGTACAGCAACGCCACTGCGTCGGGGAAGGTGTGGTTGGTACCCAGTCCCTGCACCATGTAACAGAGCGTGGTAAACGGAGCTCCGCAGAAACCGATCAATGGAACATCGACCGGCCTGCGTTCTCCAATCCTATCAATTACGTTATATATATACTCCAGTTTTTGAGCGTCGGCCTTTAAAAACGACAGCGGATCGGCGACATCTTTCAGCGCCTTTTCAAAACGCGGTCCCGAATCGGTAAAGGCGAGGTTCATTCCCAGCGCTTCCGGAATCACAAGGATGTCGGAAAACAAAATGGCGGCATCCACACCCAGGTCATGGACCGGGAGCAAAGTAACTTCAGCTGCCAGATCGGGCGAACGCATCAGTTCGTGAAAACTGTGTTCTTTCCGCATTTCGAGGTACGAGGGAAGCACTCTTCCCGCCTGCCGCATAAACCACACCGGTGGCCGCTCTGTTTTTTCTCCCCGTAACGTTTTTTCGAAAATATTGCTCATGTCTATTTCTTCAGGTTTTGCAACGCTTTTTTGTTGGCTTCAATTATACAATCAATGTCTTGGTCGGTGTGTGCGTACGAAACAAACAAACACTCGAACTGCGAAGGTGCCAGGTAAATACCGCTTTCAAGCGAAAGACGGAAGTATTCGGCATATTTTTCGGTATCGCAGGTCATGGCTTCGTCAAACGAAGTCACCTGCTTTTCTTGGGTGAAGAATAGGGTCATCATCGATCCCACGCGGTTGAGCACTGCTGGGGTGCCTGTTTCTTCGAGGTTCTGCCGGATGCCTTTTTCGAGTTTGGCTGCCTTGCGTTCCAGTTCGCTGTAAAAGTCGGCTGTTTCGTTGATCATTGTCAGCATGGTGATCCCTGCCGCCATTGCCAGCGGGTTTCCGGATAAAGTTCCGGCCTGGTACACCGGGCCAACCGGGGCCAGCATGTCCATGATTTCTTTTTTACCGCCGTAAGCGCCCACCGGAAGTCCGCCTCCGATGATTTTTCCCAGCGTGGTGAGGTCGGGTGAAATACCGTAATACTCCTGTGCACCGCCTTTGGCCAAACGGAAACCGGTGATCACTTCGTCAAAGATCAGCAGTGCGCCGTTGGCGGTACAAATATCGCGAAGGCCTTCAAGGAAGCCGGGATTGGGAGGCACAACACCCATATTTCCCGAAACCGGTTCAACGATCACCGCAGCAATCTGTCCTTTTTCCTCGTCAAACAGCTTTTGTACTGAATCAAGGTTGTTGTATTCGGCCAGCAAGGTATCCTGCGCGTTTCCTTTGGTCACACCCGGACTGTCGGGGATACCCAACGTGATGGCACCCGATCCGGCTTTGATCAGAAAGCTGTCGCCATGGCCGTGGTAGTTGCCAATAAATTTGACGATCTTCTCGCGTTTGGTATAACCGCGTGCCAGCCGAATGGCGCTCATGGTGGCCTCGGTACCCGAGTTCACCATCCGCACTTTTTCCACTGTCGGGAACATTTCCACGATCAGTTCGGCCATTTGTGTTTCGTACTGCGTGGGAGCGCCGTAGCTGGTTCCCTTTTGTGCAGCTTCGTTAATGGCAGCCAGAATGCGGTCGTGCGCGTGGCCAAAAATCAGCGGTCCCCAAGATGCTACAAAATCGATGTAGCGGTTTCCGTCGATGTCAAAAATTTCAGCGCCTTTGGCTTTTTCAATAAACACAGGATTCAGCTTCACACTTTTAAAAGCGCGAACCGGTGAGTTTACTCCGCCCGGAATGACCTGCTGTGCTTTTTCAAAGGCTTCTATACTTTTTGTAAAGGACATGTTCTTTGTTTTTCAATGTTTGTTTTTGCTCCCCCTCCAGTTTTCCTTTTGACCCCCTAAATCCGACAGGAGGGGGACTTTGTCTCCATCAGGGAGTAGATCTGGTTATGTATATTTTGTGGAGCAACTCACCCTGCCCCCGAGTACTCGGGATCGTCCCTCTCTTTGCAAAGAGAGGGAATGAGGGAGAGTTCGTATCCCTGAAATGACAATATCTTTATAAATTCTCAATTAACTTTCTTTGTTCGATTTACTTCATCGCGTTAATAATGTTGGCCGCATCCACCGCGTGGTAGGTGATGATGATGTCGGCTCCGGCGCGTTTGATCGAAGTCAGAACTTCCATCATCACACGGGCTTCATCGATCCAGCCGTTTGCACCGGCGGCTTTTACCATCGAAAACTCCCCGCTCACATTGTAAGCCGCTACCGGCATGTTGAATTCAGTTTTCACACGGTAGATAACATCGAGGTACGAAAGGGCTGGTTTTACCATAACCAGGTCGGCGCCCTCTTCGATATCTGCCGCCACTTCGCGCATGGCTTCGTTTGAGTTGGCCGGATTCATCTGGTAGGTGGCACGGTTTCCGAATTTCGGAGCGCTTTCAGCGGCTTCGCGGAACGGTCCGTAAAAACCGGAAGCGTATTTTGCCGCATACGACATGATGGGTATTTTTTCGAAGTGCGCTTCATCCAATGCTTTGCGGATGCTCCCCACGCGGCCGTCCATCATATCGCTCGGTGCGATCATATCGGCTCCGGCTTCGGCCAGCGAAACCGATTGTTTGGCCAGTGTTACCAGTGTGCTGTCGTTGTCCACGTCGCCGTCGATAATTGTTCCGCAATGACCATGCGTGGTGTATTCGCAGTTGCAAACATCGGCAACAATATACAGGTTGGGCAATTCCTTTTTGATGGCGCGGATAGCGGTTTGCACGATGCTGTTGTGCTGACAGGCTACCAGTCCGTGTTCATCTTTTTCAGCAGGAATACCAAAAAGCAACACCGCACGAACACCGGCGGCCACTACTTTTTTACACTCCTCCACCAGAAGTTCAACCGATAGCTGGTAGTTGCCCGGCATCGACGAAATCGGGTTCTTCACGTTGGTACCAGCGCATACAAAAAGCGGCATAATTAAGTCGTCCACCGAAAGTTTGGTTTCGGTAACCATGTCTCTCAATACTGAATTGTATCTAAGTCTTCTTAATCTTGTTTGTGGAAATGCCATAACGTATCTGTTTTGATGTTTGATTACTTGCTAAAATACTGAATAATGGATGAAACAAGGCCTTCTGAATTGTAAGGAGCTGCTTCGAATGCGATTTCCCAGCCCAGTTCCTGCACTGCTTTGGTAGTTACCGGCCCGATGCTCCCGATAGTAGGCGGCGTGGCCAGGTCTTTTCCCATCAAAGCATAAAAATTCTGAACCGTTGACAGACTGGTAAAAAGAATGCAGTTGTATTGATTGTTCTGAATGAGACGCTGCACATTTTCACCCGGTGTAACAGGCGGCAAGGTGTTGTACACATTCAGTCGGGTAATATCATTTTTTTCTGAAAGCTGCTCTTCGAGCTTTGTGCCGGCGATGTTTCCCAACGCCAGCAATAATTGCTGAGCTTCCGGGTTGTGTTCTTTTTTGAAGGCGGCTACAAATTCTTCAGCCGTGGCTTCGGGTGAAATAAATTGCGGACCGTAACCGTAATAATCGAGTTCGGCCGCCGTTTTTTCGCCAATCACCGCGATCTTCAAAGTTTCGGGCAAAGTGGTGTTTCCGTTGATTTCAATCAGCTGTTTGAAAAAGTGGATAACGCCGTTTTTGCTGGTGAAAAATACCCAGTTGAATTTTTGCAGGTCTTTTAAAACTGCTTTTTCTGAATCGGAAAGTACGGCTGTTTCAATCCGGATCATCGGAGCTTCGATCACATTGGCGCCTTTGGCTTTGAGCAACTGCGAAAGATCGTCGCCCACTTCAACGGGTCGGGTCGAAATAATCGTTTTTCCTTTGAGTGGAAGTTCGCCGGTTTGTGGAGCAATGTTCGCTTTGATGGTGTCGAGTACTGTTTTGCCTCCTTCATTCAGCAATTTTTCCGCCAGCTTGTTGGCAATTGTATGGGCGTCTTCAACAGGGCCGGAAGCCGAATCCTGGATAAACACACTTCCGTCGAGGTTGGAAATAAACCCGGTGATGGTAAAAGTGTTGCCTTTAATTTCGGAATGGCTTCCCACCGGAATCTGGCAACCGCCTTCCAAGGTGCGTAAAAAAGTACGTTCGGCACCCGAAGTGATCATCGTTTCAGGATGATTAATACCATCCAACAGATTTTCAATCTCGTGATCCTTTTCCAATATTTCGATGGCGATGGCTCCCTGTGCACAGGCCGGAATCATTTTATCGGGCGAAAGCACTTCTGAAATGTGCTCGTCCATGCCAAGGCGTTGTAACCCGGCAGCCGCCATGATCATGGCACTGCAATAACCTTCTTCCATTTTCCGGATGCGTGTGTTTACGTTTCCGCGGATTTCAACAATGGTAAGGTTCGGGTTGAGTTTAAGCAACTGCGCCTTTCTTCTCAGGCTCGATGTTGCAATAATATCTTCGGATGTAAGTTCTTCGAAAGTTCGCTGGTCTTTGGTAACCAGGGCATCGAAAGCGCTGGCTCGCTCGAGCACCGCGCCGAGTTTGGTGCCTTCCGGGAAAACGGTGGGGAGGTCTTTTAAACTGTGAACCGCCATGTCGATCTCGTCGTCGAACATCGCAATTTCCAGTTCCTTGGTAAAAAGTCCCTTGTCGCCGATTTTGGAGAGCGGCACGTCCAGTATTTTATCGCCTTTGGTTTTAATCACCACGATCTCAAAAGTGAGCTCCGGGTATTTTGCCTCCAAAGCATCTTTTACACGGTAAGCCTGGTACAAGGCCAACTGACTTCCGCGGGTTCCGATTCGAATGTGTTTTCTCATTGAGCGATTTTGAACAGGTCGTTCACCAAATCAATGTACTCTTTTTTGCGGCCATTGTCGGTTACCGACTTAACGTTGCGGATCATCAGGCGGATGAATTTGTTGGTGATGTGCTCGGCGTACATTTCAGCATCTTCGCCGTTGTTTTTCACCTGCTTTTTCATAAAGCCTTCCAATTCCTGCTGGTTGATTTTCTGGAAATTTTCGCTGATGCTCTGGAAAGTAGCCGTCAGTTCGCGTGTGTGTTGCCAGTCGGCAAATTCAGCTACAAAACTTTCGATAATCTCTTCGGCTTTGTCAATCTCGCCTTTGCGTTTTTCGAAGGTTTCGTCCACCACAGCGGTTAAATCATCCACGTTGTAAACAAAGGTATTGTCGATTTCGCCAACCGTCGCTTCCACATTTGCCGGAACAGAAAGATCGATAAAGAACATCGGCTTGTAGTGGCGGAGCGGCATGATCTGCATCATTTTTTCTTTTGTTATCAAAGCCTTTTTTGAGGCTGTGCTGGCGATTACAATATCGTGGTTGAGCAATAAATCGTCGAGTTCGTCCAAATTTCGGGCTTCTCCATTATAGCGTTCAGCCAGTTCCGCTGCTTTTTCAAAGGTGCGGTTAACGACCGTGAATTTGGTGCAGCCTTTTTTTACCATGTTCTGCATGGTAAGTTCGCCTGTTTGTCCGGCACCGATCAAAAGGGCCGGGTGCGAAGTAAGGTTGCGTAATTTTTGTGCGGCCAGTTCCACAGCGGCATAACTTATTGAAACGGCTCCCTTGCTCAGTTCAGTGTTGGTACGCACCGATTTTCCGGCTTCAAACGCTTTGTTGAACAAACGGATCAGCACCGAGCTGTTGATGTTTTGACGTTCGCTGATGGCAAACGCTTCTTTCAGCTGGCCAACAATCTGGTATTCTCCCAAAGCCATGGAATCAAGCCCGGCAGCTACCCTGAACAGATGACGGGATACGTTTTCACCGTAATAGGTGTAAAAATGCTGTTTTACCTGGGTGTCGGCTTTCCGCCAGTTAATAAGCGTGGAGAGCATATAATCGCTGAACGATTCAATGTTTGACCCCGAATAATCAAAGTAAATTTCCGTCCGGTTACAGGTGGATAAAACGATGGCACCGGTCAATCCCATTTCACTCAGGCCCGGAATAAAGCGCCTGACATCCTCTTCGCAAAAAACAAATCTACCCCGGATTTCAATGGGTGCTGTCTTGTGGTTTAATCCTAATAATCCGATCATTCGCTGTGAATCTTTCTGATTTGCAGTTCAAGTATATTAAAACAATCTGTAGAAAATCTGTGCAAAAAATCCGGATTTGACAGAATGCTGTTTTGCTAACATCGAGTCGTGATAAAAAGTTGTTTTGATGTTGATATATGTCATTTTTAGTTGAAAGTGGTGTTTTGTGCTAATGTGCAGTTTATTAGTTGTTTGTGTGTCTTGTGTCGCGTTTTTTCATGTAGGTTATGCCGGTTTGTGAGACATGTTGTTTAATCTAAATTTAAATTGTGAATTCGGATTATTTTTAATTTGTCTTGAGTAGAATATTGGATTTGGGAAGAAATCAATGTTGTCTGGTTAAAAATAATTATTGAAGAACAGATTGCTTCTCCCGAGGGATTCGGGATCGCAATGACGGAGTTGTAGTGCCATTAATTTTGGTAGGAGTGTTTGGTTCTCGGCATTGCCGAAAACCAAACTCTCCCAAACGTAGAAACCCCATTGGACGTCATTGCGAGCATCGCGAAGCAAGCTTAAAGGTTGCCCGGAAACTATTTGAAAAAAATACTGAATTGATGCAGGTTTTCGCGGTAAGCATATTGGGCCTGAAAACCGGATACTTCACAGATTTTCTGTACGATGGCCAGTCCTAGCCCTGTTGATTTGTCGGAGGAAGAGGCTTTGTAAAAGCGGTTGAAGAGTTGGCCTTCGTCGCCCTGAATTTTTTCGCCGCTGTTCGAAACAATCAGTCTTTCTTCGTTGATATCAAACTCCAGGTTTCCGCCTTTTACGTTGTGGCGCAGCCCGTTTTTGATGAGGTTGGCTATCAGGATATCCGCCAGGAAGGGATTCATTTTTACTGAGAAGGAAGATTCCGGCATTTTCACCTGAATCTGCTTGGTTTCGATCAGTTCTTCAAAATTTTCGAGCTGGTATTCAATTAATTCACTTAAATCCACTTCTTTGGTTTCGGGGAACTGGCGGTTTTCAATTTTTGCCAGCAGCAACAATGTTTTGTTGAGCCGCGATAGTTTGGAACTGGCTTCCAACGCGTCGGTGATGGTTTTTAGTTCCTTCTCCGGAAGCTTGTCGGATTGCAGCAATACCTCCAGTTTTGACGTGATCACTGCCAGCGGCGTTTGTATTTCGTGCGAGGCATTCTCGGTGTATTCCTTCAGGTTGTAATAGTCGTTTTTTATCCTGTCGGTCATCGCTGTTAATACCCGGTTGAGGTCGTTGAATTCCTTGATGTCAGACGACTGTAGCGAGAATTCCTGCTGCGAATTGAGGTCGTAATGACTCACTTTTTCCAGCGTGTCGTAAAACGAATGCCAGGCCTTTTGCGATGTGTGCAGGTTTAGTATCAGCAGCGCCACGATCAACATCACAACAACTACCGTTAGCAGCAACAGAATCCGCACGATCAGCGAGTCGGTTTCGGCCAGCGACTTGTAGATTTTTACCAGGAACTTTTGCCCGTTGATTTCGGTGGTGAATTCGAGTTGGCGATGAGGAACATAATATTTGGCACGTTCGTCAAAAAGAATGGTGTCGGTGAAAGCGCGAACGGTTTCGTCAGCGGGTGCCGGAACAATTACGATTTTGTCGGCCGGGCTTTGGGGCGCTTTTTCCATGCCGTGCGCCATGTTTAGTTCCGACCGGATGTTGCTTTCTTTTTTGGCCAGCTCAGCATTGATGTTGGCATCCACCTGTTTGCGCAGCAAAAAGTAAAACACAATGAGCCCTACCAGGAAAATGAAAAGGGAGATCGATAGAAAATTCAGATTGGTTCTGGTAAGCAGCTTCATAATGTGTTAATCGCTTATTGTTTTTGAATGGTGTCGCTTTTAGTTTCCGATGCTGGTGTCGAATTTATAGCCAACGCCGTAAATGGTTTGTATGTAATCCTGACATCCGTTGGCCAGGAGTTTTTTTCGCAGGTTTTTAATGTGCCCGTATATAAAATCGTAGGAATCGGCCACTTCCATGTAGTCGCCCCAAAGGTGCTCGGCCAACCCGGTTTTAGTGATCACCTTGTTTTTGTTGGCGGCAAAAAACTGCATCAGCTCGTATTCTTTCTTGGTCAGCTTTAGCAGGTTGTCGTGTACAAAAACCTGGTGTGCATCGGGCATGATTTTAATTTCGTTGATGATGATCTGGTTGTTTCCGTCGAAGTTAATCCGGCGGTGAATCGATTTTAGTTGCGCATTCAATTCAGCCAAATGAAAGGGTTTGGTGAGGTAATGGTCGGCGCCAATGTCGAGTCCTTCGATTTTATCGTCGAGCGAATTGCGGGCCGAGATGATAATAATGCCCATGCTTTTTTTACGCTTTTTTACCAGGCGGATAATGTCGAGGCCGCTTCCTCCCGGAAGGTTGATATCGACCAACACACAGTCGTAATCGTAAAGCTCGGTTTTTTCCACTGCCGTTTCGTAATCATAAGCCGCTTCACACAGGTAATCTTCGGCTGTCAGGTAGTTTACCACCGCATCCGAAAGCGCTTTTTCATCTTCAATAATCAGGATCTTCATTTTGCTGACTCTTGCACGATTCTCAATGAATCATTTTCACCTGCAAGATAACAACTTTTGGAGTTGATTTGGAATTCGGCGAATGTCAAATGTTTTGGCCAATTGGGAGAGCGTGTTTTTTGTAAAATACTGCAATCGTAATCGGCATGTTCAACCTTGCTAAGACAAACGGTAAATTTTATCTTTGAGAAATAAACGCTTTCGGAATAAATTTCGATTCTTAGCGTTTTAGATTTGGTTCTGAATAAAATTACTGAAATATGGCACAAACAAAATGGTGTTGCCGGATTTTTCCGGTGGTGGTGATCCTTCTCTCCGCCGTACTTGCAACCGTAATCTGGTATGTTGAAGAAGGCACATACAGTTTTGCATTTTTGTTCGACAAGAACGAGGTTTTTAATTTTCTCGGAACCGTATTGTTTATTGCCATTCTTCCCATTGGTATTTTCTACTGGCTGAACGACAAGGAGAAATACCAGTCACGCGCCCGTCCGTTGGCAATGCTGGGATTTTTGCCGACACTGGCTTTTGTGATTTTTCAGTTGGTGATGTAAAAATTTAGTCGGCTGGTTGTAATTCTGGCTTTATGTTTTTAGCGTTCGTAATTAGCTACTTCTGCTTGAACTTTCATGTTGAGCAAATGCCGTCTTTGGTGTTTTCCTCATTGCATGGTTAATAAGTCAGCTTTGAAAACTGATTTCCGGGCAAAAAAAATTCTATCTTTCCGCAACAAAACTTAGCTATGTCGAAGTTCCCGTTTTATCAACAGTTTGATGCGATGGATTGCGGCCCTACCTGTTTGCGTATGGTGGCGAAATATTACGGGAAACATTTTTCTACCGAATCACTCCGCGAAAAATCATACATCTCCCGCGAAGGGGTTTCGCTTTTGGGAATCAGCGATGCCGCCGAATCCATTGGGATGCGCTCGATGGGCGTAAAGATCACTTTCGAACAGCTGAAAAAAGAGGCGCCGCTGCCCTGTATTGTTCATTGGGGGCAAGGGCATTTTGTGGTGGTGTATAAAATCGCCAAGGGGAAAGTGTTTGTGGCGAACCCGGCGTTTGGGCGTTTGGAGTATTCCGAAAAAGAATTTTGCGAAAAATGGCTTTCGACGGTTACCGGGGGTGAAGAGAAAGGTGTTTGTTTGCTTTTGCAACCAACGCCCGAATTTTACCAGGAGCCGGAGGAGAAAGTCAGCCGCACCGGGTTTCGCTTTGTGCTGAACTACCTGAAACCCTATCGCAAACTGGTTATTCAGCTGATTCTCGGTTTTTTCCTGGGTAGTTTGATTCAACTGGTGTTGCCATTTCTTACCCAAAGTGTGGTCGATATTGGTATAAATAACCAGGACATTGGCTTTATCTACCTTGTTTTGCTGGCACAATTGGTGTTGTTTATCAGCCGGATGTCGGTAGAGTTTATTCGTTCCTGGATTTTGCTGCACATCAGCACCCGGATCAATATTTCCATTATATCCGACTTTTTGATAAAACTGATGAAGTTGCCGCTTGGTTTCTTCGATTCGAAAATGATCGGCGATATATTGCAGCGTATTGAAGACCACGACCGTATCGAACGCTTTTTAACCGCGCAGTCGATTGGTGTGTTGTTCTCGGTTTTTAGCCTCGTGGTTTTTGCCATTGTACTGGCGATTTACAGCTGGAAAATCTTTTTCATTTTCCTGATCGGCTCGATACTCTATTTCGTGTGGATTTACATTTTTATGAAACGCCGGCGTGAGCTGGATTACAAACGTTTTAACAAACTCTCCGAAAACCAGAGCAAGCTGATCCAGATCATCAACGGCATGCAGGAGATCAAGCTGAATAACTACGAAAAGGAAAAACGCTGGGAGTGGGAGCGGGTACAGGCCGGTTTGTTTAAAGTAAGCGTAAAAAGTCTGGCGCTTCAGCAATACCAGGACGCAGGTTCGGTGTTTATCAACGAAACAAAAAATATCCTGATCATTATTATTTCAGCAACGGCGGTGGTGAACGGCGAGTTGACCCTCGGTATGATGCTGGCTATACAATATATAATAGGACAACTAAACACTCCGTTGCGTCAATTGATTCAATTTATGCACAATGCACAGGATGCAAAGATCAGTTTGGAGCGTTTGGCCGAAATCCACGATAAAAAGGATGAAAGCGAAGCGGGAGCCAGTTATGTTAAGACCTTGCCTGAAAATAAGGGCATCAGCATTTCTGATCTTGTGTTTCAGTACGAAGGGCCGCGTTCTCCCAAAGTATTGAACAATGTTAATCTGGACATTCCCGAGAAAAAGACAACAGCGATCGTGGGTACCAGTGGAAGCGGAAAGACTACACTGATAAAATTATTGCTGGGCTTTTACCCTCCGGTGGAAGGCGATATTAAAATCGGTGGAACGCGATTGGCTAATTTCTCTCCCAAGATGTGGAGGGACAGCTGTGGCGTGGTGATGCAGGACGGTTTTATTTTTTCTGACAGCATCGCTAAAAATATCGTGGTAAACGACGAAACGGTGGATCACGAACGATTGCTGGATGCCGTAAAAATGGCTAACATTCAGGATTATATCGAATCGCTGCCATTGAGCTACAATACCAAAATAGGACAGGAAGGAGTAGGTTTGAGCCAGGGGCAAAAGCAACGGATACTGATTGCCCGCGCTATCTACAAATCGCCGGAATACCTGTTTTTTGATGAGGCCACCAATGCGTTGGATGCCAACAACGAAAAACTGATCATGGAAAACATGGAAAAAGTTTCGGCAGGAAAAACGGTTGTTGTGGTGGCGCATCGTTTAAGTACGGTAAAAAATGCCGACCAGATTATCGTTCTCGAAAAAGGCGAAATTGTGGAGCGCGGAACGCACGAAGAGTTAATTGGGAAAAAGGGAAAATATTTTGAGTTGGTAAGAAATCAATTGGAACTTGGTAATTAATAGAAGATGCCAGATGATAGACAAAATATAGAAATCCGTTCCGGCGAAGTGCAGGAAATACTTGGAGGAGTTCCATCTCGTTTGGTGAGATATGGAATTCTTGTGTTTATTGCGATCTTTTCGCTGATCATCGTTTTCAGTTTTGTATTTCATTATCCCGATATATTGCGGTCGAAGATTGTGGTTACCACAGAAAATCCACCTGCAACTTTGGTGGCCCGGGCAACCGGAAAAATCGACCAGCTTTTTGTGAGTGATAAGGAAAAAGTGGAAGCCGGGGATATCATTGCATTGATCGAGAATCCTGCGAACTACATTGATGTGCTTCAGTTGCAGCAACTGATTAACGATCTGCAGCCGGCCTTTGATACTTTGAATTTTATTCCGGCCATTCATTTGAGTAAAACATTGCAACTTGGACCGATTCAGGAATATTATTCACAGTTTATTACCCGTTTTCAGGAGTTAAAGGAATTCAGCGAACGCAATTACTACATGCTGAAGGAGGAATCGTATCTCGAACAGGCCAAAAATGCGCGCATTTTGTACGACCGTATGTGGGAGCGAAAACAGGCGGTAGATAAAGAATATCAGCTCAAATTGCGCAACTACGAGCGGCAAAAGAAACTGGTTGCCGGTGAGGTAATTGCTACAACTGATTTTGAAAAAGCCGAGTCAGAAATGTTGTCGAAAAAATCAGAGTTGGATGAGATCCGTTCCGATTTGGCTCAGCAGCAGATCGATATTGGTGTACTCGATCAGAAAGTCATCGAGAATGAAAAGGAATTCAGGGATTTTAAAATTCAGTATGAGTCGGCTTTGCTGGAAGCTTTTAATAATACCAAAAGTGCCGTTAGCGATTGGTTTTTAACTTATCTGATACGAACACCGATTGAAGGGACTGTTTCGTTCAATAAATTTTATGCGCAGAACCAGAATATCAATGCGGGCGATCGCGCTTTTACCATTGTTCCCGATGACCTCGGGAAGGTGATCGGTAAACTGGAGTTGCCGGTGCGTGGTTCAGGTAAGGTAAAAGAAGGCCTCAATGTAAATGTTAAATTCGATAACTATCCGTACATGGAGTTTGGACTGGTGCGCGGAACCGTAAAAAGCGTTTCGCTGGTGCCGGAAGATAATTTTTACATGGTAGAGGTGGAGTTTCCCCGGGGGCTGGTTACAAACTACGACCGGGACCTTCAGATGCAAAATCAACTTACCGGAGAAGCCGAAGTAATTACCGAAGACCTGCGTTTAATTCAGCGCTTTTTCAATCCTTTGAAAGCCCTTTGGAACGAGCGGGTGAAGTAGTTTCGAGTTCAAAGTTTAAAGTTCAGTGTTTAAGGGAATTTTGTTTTTTCTTTATGCGAATAAGTGCATCTCCATTCAACAATTAATCATTTATCTCATTCGCAAACCATCCGAACGTATTCTGAAAACTATCGAGGAGCTTTTGTATAATAATGTACTTCAGTTAGTTTCGGTAATTAACTATTTACTGTAGAAAGTCATAGGTATAAACTGTTGATTATCTATATTTTTAGCCCTGTTAAATTAGTCTTGAATATTTATCCTGATTTGTATGAAATCGATATTGATTATTTTCGTGACCCTGATAGTTCTATCAGGCTGTAGCACAAATAAAACAGAACAAATGCCTGAACAAAAAATGGTTATTGCCGAAAGTGCGATTACCGGCGCCGTAGCGAAAATTGCTGAAAAGTTTCCGGAGGCTGACCGGCAAAACATGGAAAAAGGAATCCGGCATGCGGCGTCGTTGTGGCGTGCGACCGATGGCACTGCGGATGAGTTTGTTGCGTTCTGTACCGAAAGCTATCTGGGCGACGCCAGTGAAAAGCAAGCCGTTTTTGTTAAAATGTCCGACTATTTCGAATCGCTTTTCGGTCATTTCAATAAAATAACCCTGGACCTACGCAAAAATGTCGATTTGCAAACCGGCGAACTGTTTCCGGTCGATCATATGTTTGCAGCGTACAGTCCCAGTGCCCATTTGAACAACGATTTTTACGAGAATAAAATAGCCTTCCTTGTTGCGCTGAACTTCCCGTTTTATTCAACGGAAGAAAAAAATGAACGAAGCAAAGAGTGGTCTGACCTGGAATGGGGCTACGCCCGTATGGGGGATATTTTTAGTTCGAGAGCTCCATCCGAACTCGTCCAAAACAGCTCGAAAGTTTCGGCCGAATCGGAAGCTTACATTGCTGAGTACAATATTTACATGGGGCACCTGCTGGGGAAGAATGGAGAAACGCTTTTCCCCGAAGATATGGTGCTGCTGAGCCACTGGAATCTGCGCGACGAAATCAAGGCCAACTATGGCAATGCGGCCAACGGACTTGAAAAGCAGGCTCTGATTTACCAGGTTATGCAACGAATTGTTGACCAGTCGATACCGGAGAAAGTGATCAACTCGGGAGAATTCAACTGGGACCCGTCTGGAAATAAAATTTACAAAAATGATGAGGCTATAGACGCAACACCCGAACCCGACGAGCGCTACCAGCAAATCATTAATAATTTCAAGGCGATGAAAGCCTTCGATGCATACAATCCAATGTTAAATACTGCGATTAAGCGTGCTTTTTCGGGAGGGATGCAAATTCCGCAGGAAGAAGTGGAAGCGCTTTTTCGCGAGTTTCTTGGTTCACCACAGTTGAAAGATGTTGGTACAATTATAAAAAACAGACTGGGCCGCGACTTGCAGCCGTGGGATATTTGGTACGACGGTTTTAAATCGCGCAGTTCCATTTCTGAAGAGAAGCTGAATGCCATTACGCGCTCAAAATACCCGGATGCCCGGGCGTTGGAAAACGATTTTGGTAGCATGCTGCAAAAGCTGGGTTTCGAAAAAGACAAAGCCGAATTCATCGCTTCAAAAATTACGGCCGATCCGGCCCGTGGTTCGGGCCATGCATGGGGCGCTTCCATGAAGGAAGAAAAAGCCCACCTGCGTACCCGCATCCCCGGAAATGGCATGGATTATAAAGGGTACAATATTGCCGTTCACGAATTTGGTCACAATGTGGAGCAAACCATTTCTTTGCACGAAGTTCCTTATTACATGATGAACGGTGTCCCCAATACTGCTTTTACTGAAGCCCTGGCATTTGTTTTTCAGCAAAGAGATCTCCAGTTGCTGGATATCGAAGACAAGAATCCGGACAAAGAGTACCTGGAAACGCTCGATATTTTTTGGTCGGTATACGAGATTATGGGCGTTTCGCTGGTTGATATGCAAGTTTGGAAGTGGATGTACAAGCATCCTGAATGTACGGCAACGGAGCTGAAAAATGCCACGCTGGAAATCAGTAAAACAGTATGGAACGAATATTTTGCACCGGTGTTTGGAATGAAGGACCAAACCATTCTGGCTATTTACTCACACATGATCAATTCGCCGATGTACCTGCCAAACTATGCATTTGGTCATTTGATTCACTTCCAGCTCGAAGAGCATTTTAAGTCGCACCCGTTTGCAGCCGAAGTGGAACGGATTTTTGCACTGGGGCAGCTGACCCCCGCCGAGTGGATGAGAAAGGCAGTAGGCACACCTCTTTCCAACGAGCCTATTCTTACCGCAGCCACCGAAGCAATTGAGCACCTGCAGTAATTCATTATCTGTCTTAACATAGATTCAACGCCCTTTAGGAATGACAAACGTTTTACCTGAAGGGCGTTGATGTATGAAGAGGACGATTATTTATTGGCTTGAATCCTGGAAAATCTGACATCATCATTCGCTTATCCCCAGTCGTCATTGATTCTTGCAACTTCCATCTTCCAACTCCCCGCTTCTGGCTTCCCGCTTCGCGCTTCAATCTTCTCTTTCTCAATCGCTTTCAATCTTAATTTTTTCAAAAAAAAGCTGAAAATGTATTGCAGATAAATTAAAATGCGTACTTTTGCGAGCCGTTTTTGGGGAATACTATGCATTTCCCACTAGAAGCAATTGATAATTAAGGATTTTTGCATACTTTTGCAGTCCGTTTTGCGAATTGATTATTAACTATATAAAAAACAGGTATTTATGCCAACTATTCAACAGTTAGTTAGAAAAGGAAGACAAAGCAAGGTTGAGACAAGCAAGTCTCCGGCCTTGGATTCATGCCCACAACGTCGTGGTGTATGTGTGCGTGTTTATACCACCACTCCTAAAAAACCTAACTCGGCGATGCGTAAAGTTGCCAGGGTAAGGTTAACTAATGGTAAAGAGGTGAATGCTTACATTCCTGGAGAAGGACACAACCTGCAGGAGCACTCAATTGTGCTGGTTCGTGGAGGTAGGGTGAAAGACCTTCCTGGGGTACGTTACCACTTAATCCGTGGTGCACTCGATACCGCTGGTGTTGAAGGACGTACACAACGTCGTTCGAAATACGGTGCCAAGAGACCGAAAGACAAGAAGTAAGAAAAAAGTAATTAACACTGTTATTTATTAGTGGTTTGGTTGAGTAAGGAAATCTCTCTAATGTCTTCCGGAGATGAACTGAAGACCGCCTACGGGCAACCAATTTAGATAACACTAAAAGAAGTTTTAAAATGAGAAAAGCAAAACCAAAGAAGAGACATTTATTGCCGGATCCAAAATTTAATGATGTTTTGGTAACCCGGTTTGTCAACGACCTGATGGTGGACGGAAAGAAGTCGACTGCATACACTATTTTCTATGATACAATGAGTATGATCGAAAAACGTATGAAAGATTCTGAAGTTGCCCCACTTGATGTTTGGAAAAAAGCATTGGAGAATATTACTCCTGCTGTTGAGGTTAAAAGCCGCCGTGTTGGTGGTGCTACTTTCCAGGTTCCGATGGAAATTCGTGCGGAAAGAAAAACTTCAATCAGTATCAAGAATATGATATTATTTGCCCGGAAACGTTCAGGCAAATCAATGGCCGATAAGTTGTCTGCAGAAATTATTGCTGCTTTCAACGAAGAGGGTGGAGCTTACAAGAAGAAAGAAGATACCCACAGAATGGCTGAAGCAAACCGTGCATTCGCGCATTTCAGATTCTAGTTTAGAGATATAGTATTTTGGTAAAATTTGATTAGAAAATTGGTTTAAAAAATGGCTAAACAAGATCTGAAATATACAAGGAATATCGGTATCATGGCGCACATCGACGCCGGAAAAACAACCGTTTCAGAAAGGATTCTTTTCTATACTGGTTTGACTCACCGTTTGGGGGAAACTCACGATGGTTCAGCAACCATGGACTGGATGGAGCAAGAGCAGGAGAGAGGTATTACTATTACTTCGGCTGCCACAACAACTTTCTGGAACCACAAAGATATCGAGCACAAAATCAACATTATTGATACTCCCGGACACGTTGACTTTACTGTTGAGGTAGAGCGTTCGTTGAGGATTCTTGATGGTACTGTAGCTCTTTTCTGTGCCGTTGGTGGTGTAGAAGCACAGTCGGAAACCGTTTGGCGTCAGGCTGAAAAATACGGCGTTCCGAGAATTGCTTTTGTAAACAAAATGGACCGTCAGGGTGCTGATTTCTTTAACGTATACAACGATATCAAAGAAAAACTAGGTGCCAATCCGGTTCCAGTTCAGATTCCAATTGGAGCAGAAGAGAAATTTGAAGGTGTTATCGACCTGGTAGAAATGAAAGCTGTACGTTGGTACGACGATGAAAACACAGGTACAAGATACGCTCTTGAAGACATCCCTGCTGACCTGTTGGAACAAGCTGAAGAATGGAAAGAAAAACTGGTTGAATCGGTAGCAGAAGTTGACGATGAGTTGATGGAACGTTATTTCGAAGATCCGGATTCTATCACAAAAGACGAAATGCTGGCAGTGATCCGTAAAGCAACCCTGAAAGGAATTATTATTCCGATGTTGTGTGGATCGGCCTTCAAAAATAAAGGTGTTCAGCGTTTGCTGGATGCTGTTTGTGAATTCTTGCCAAGCCCGCTGGATAAAGGCGAAATCAAAGGTATTAACCCGGACACTGACAAAGAAGTTATTCGTACGGCTAATGCTGATGAGCCACTGGCAGCGCTTGCATTTAAAATCGCTACCGACCCGTTTGTAGGTCGTTTGGCTTACATTCGTGTTTATTCAGGTACTTTGCATGGTGGTGATTCTGTTTACAATTCTCGTACAGGGAAGAAGGAACGTATCTCACGTTTGTACCAGATGCACTCTAACAAACAGAATCCGAAAGACGAGATCGAAGCAGGTGATATCTGTGCTGCTGTAGGTTTTAAAGACATCCGTACAGGTGATACATTGGGTGATATTAAGAACCCTATTGTTCTGGAGAGTATGGATTTCCCGGAACCGGTAATTGGTATCGCAGTAGAGCCTAAATCGCAGAAAGATGTAGATAAACTGTCAAACGGTTTGGCAAAACTGGCTGAAGAAGATCCAACTTTCGTGGTAAACACTGACCCGGATTCAGGACAGACTGTTATCCGTGGTATGGGTGAGCTTCACCTGGAAATTCTGGTTGACCGTTTGAAACGTGAGTTCAAAGTGGAATGTAACCAGGGGGCACCACAGGTTGCTTACAAAGAAGCGATCACTAATTCAGTTGAGTTGCGTGAGGTGTTCAAGAAACAAACCGGTGGTCGTGGTAAATTTGCCGATATCATTGTGCGTGTTGAACCTGCTGCGGAAGGTCATGTCGGTCTTCAATTCGTAGACGAAGTAAAAGGTGGACGTATTCCGCGCGAATTCATTCCATCTGTTGAAAAAGGATTCAAAGATGCACTGTCAAACGGTCCGTTGGCTGGTTTCCCGGTCGACAGCTTAAAAGTTACTTTGCTGGACGGTTCGTTCCACGCAGTTGACTCTGACCAGTTATCGTTCGAGATTTGTGCCCGCCAGGCGTTCAAAAGTGCAACTTCAAAAGCGAAACCTGTACTGTTGGAACCGATCATGAAACTGGAGATCGTTACTCCTGAAGAATATATGGGTGATATCATTGGCGACCTTAACCGTCGTCGTGGTGAAGTTGCCGGTATGGAAGCAAAAGGTAATGCTAAAGTTATCAATGCAAAAGTACCGCTGTCAGAACAGTTTGGTTATGTAACTGTATTGCGTACTCTTTCTTCAGGACGTGCTACGTCTTCGATGGAGTTTAGCCACTACCACGAGGTGCCACGTAGTTTGGCAGAAAAAGTATTGGCAGAATGTAACGGAAAAGTTGATTTATTATAATAATTATAACAATTTTCTCTTATGAGTCAGAAGATCAGGATTAAGCTGAAATCGTACGATCACAACTTGGTAGACAAGTCGGCTGAGAAAATCGTTAAAACCGTAAAAACTACGGGTGCTGTAGTAAGTGGTCCTATTCCACTTCCTACTCACCGCAGGGTTTTTACTGTTTTGCGTTCAACCTTCGTAAATAAAAAATCGAGGGAACAATTTCAGTTGTCTTCATACAAACGTTTGATCGACATCTACAGCTCAACCGCAAAAACAATTGACGCATTAATGAAGCTGGAACTTCCCAGTGGCGTCGAAGTAGAAATTAAAGTTTGATAATCTAAAGTAGTCGAAAAAATGGCTGGTATTATTGGAAAAAAAATCGGAATGACATCCGTATTCAGTGTTGAGGGGAAAAACATCCCATGCACTGTGATTGAGGCCGGACCTTGTGTTGTTACACAAGTGAAGACCCAAGAGACCGACGGCTACGAAGCGCTGCAGTTAGCTTATGGCGACAAAAAAGACAAGCACGCCACTAAAGCAGAAGTAGGGCACTTTAAAAAGGCCGGAACTTCGCCAAAGCGCAAAGTAGTAGAGTTTCATAACACCTATCAGGAAGAATTTGAACTCGGACAAGAAATTGACGTAACTATTTTCCAGGAAAAAGATTACGTTGATATCGTTGGAGTATCAAAAGGAAAAGGCTTCCAGGGCGTAGTTAAAAGACACAATTTCCGTGGGGTAAACGATGCCACACACGGTCAGCACAACAGGCTGAGAGCACCCGGTTCTATCGGAGCTTCTTCATGGCCTTCACGTGTTTTCAAAGGAATGCGCATGGCAGGTAGAGACGGTAACAAAACCGTTACTATCGAGAACCTGGAAGTATTGAAAGTAATTCCTGAGAAGAATGTAATTGTGGTAAAAGGTTCAGTACCTGGAGCCAAAGGTTCATACATAATTATTAGAAAGCAATGGAACTAAGCGTACTGAATATAGAAGGAAAAGAAACCGGAAGAAAAGTCACTTTAAGCGACCAGATTTTCGGTATTGAGCCCAGCGACCACGCCATTTATTTGGATGTAAAACAATACATGGCAAATCAGCGCCAGGGAACAAGCAAGAGCAAGGAACGTGGTGAGATTGCCGGAAGTACCCGTAAAATCAAACGTCAGAAAGGAACCGGTACTGCACGTGCAGGTAGCATTAAGTCGCCTGTATTCCGTGGTGGTGGTACAATTTTTGGCCCGCGTCCGCGTACTTATGGCTTTAAGCTGAACAAAAAAGTGAAGCAATTGGCCCGTAAATCGGCTTTGACTTACAAAGCAAGCGAAAAAAGTATTTTGGTTTTGGAAGATTTCAATTTCGAAGCTCCAAAAACAAAAGAAATGGTAGCCTTGAAAAGCAATCTGCAAATAGCTGAAAAAAAGGCACTTTTCGTTTTACCGGCTGAAAATAATAACATATATTTGTCCTCCAGAAATTTACAGGACGTATCGGTTGTAACTGCTTCTGAGTTAAATACTTATCAGATTCTTAACGCAAAAACAATTATTCTTTGCGAAGGATCTGTTGCGAAAATTGAAGAAGCATTTAAACTTTAACGGAAAAAGAAGATGGATATTTTAGTAAAACCATTAGTTACAGAAAAAATGACCGACCAGTCGGAGCGTTTTAACCGTTACGGTTTTGTGGTAGATCGCAGAGCAAGTAAACCGCAGATTAAAAAGGCCGTTGAAAGCCTTTATAATGTGACGGTTGAAACCGTGAATACCATGGTTTATGGCGGCAAAGTGAAATCGAGATATACCAAAGGCGGTATCATCACCGGAAAAACATCTGCTTACAAAAAAGCAATTGTTACTTTGGTAGAAGGAGATAGTATTGACTTTTATAGTAATATCTAATATAAAATGGCAGTAAGAAAATTAAAACCAGTAACTCCGGGTCAAAGGCACAAAATTATTGGTGCTTTTGATACCATTACTGCATCTACGCCTGAGAAATCATTGTTGGAGCCCATCAAAAAGTCCGGTGGTCGTAATAACCAGGGACGAATGACAATGAGATATATAGGCGGGGGACATAAACGCAAATACCGTATTATCGACTTCAAACGCGATAAAGACGGTGTTGCAGCTGTTGTCGATTCCATTCAGTACGATCCAAACCGTACTGCACGCATAGCACTTCTTCAGTACGAAGACGGTGAGAAGCGTTACATCGTTGCGCCTAACGGGTTGCAAGTTGGCCAAACGGTGAAAAGTGGAACCGGTGTAGAGCCTGAAGTAGGCAATACACTTCCCCTGGCCGAAATACCTCTGGGTACTTTGGTACACAACATTGAGCTTTACCCTGGCCAGGGTGGCATCATGGCTCGTAGTGCAGGCACTTATGCACAATTGACCTCACGTGACGGTAAATATGCAATTTTGAAATTGCCGTCAGGCGAAACTCGTATGGTACTTACAACCTGCAGGGCTACAGTAGGTACAGTTGGAAATACTGAGCACAACATTGAGAAATCGGGTAAAGCCGGTCGCTCTCGTTGGTTGGGAAGAAGACCACGCGTACGTGGTGTTGTTATGAACCCGGTTGATCACCCAATGGGTGGTGGTGAAGGCCGGTCTTCAGGAGGACATCCAAGATCGCGTAAAGGTATGCTTGCTAAAGGGTACAAAACCCGCTATAAGAAGAAAGCTTCCAACAAGTACATTGTAGAACGTAGGAAAAAATAGTAAAGAGGAATAATTATGAGTCGTTCATTAAAAAAAGGTCCTTTTATCGATTTCAAGCTTGAAAGCAAGGTGTTGGCGATGAATGATACCAACAAAAAATCGGTGGTGAAGACATGGGCCAGGGCATCAGTAATTTCTCCTGACTTTGTAGGACATACTATTGCAGTACATAACGGAAACAAGTTTATCCCGGTTTACGTCACCGAAAACATGGTGGGACACCGTTTGGGTGAATTTGCTCCGACCCGCACTTTCAGGGGGCATGCTGGTAATAAGAAAAGATAAGGCATTTAAAATTTAAAAAGTAAGTACAATGGGTGCCAGAAAAAGACTAGCAGCTGAACAAAGAAAAGAAGAAAAAAAGCAACAATATTTTGCTGTTTTAAGAAACTGCCCAACTTCTCCTCGTAAGATGAGACTGGTGGCTGATATGATTCGCGGCATGGAGGTAAACAAAGCGCTCGACGTTTTGAAATTCTCCTCAAAAGAAGCATCAGGCCGGGTAGAGAAACTTCTTCTTTCAGCCATTGCCAATTGGCAGGCTAAAAACGAAGGAGTTCGTTTAGAAGAAAGTGAACTTTATGTATCTCGAATCATGGTTGATTCAGGTCGTATTCTGAAGAGATTACGTCCGGCTCCCCAGGGCCGTGCTCACCGTATCAGAAAACGTTCCAACCATGTAACGATTTACGTAGATAGTAAAGAAAGTGTTGTTGAAGAAAATCTTAATTAATACACATGGGACAAAAAGTAAATCCGATAGCAAATCGTTTGGGATTCATCAAAGGATGGGACTCAAATTGGTTCGGTGGTGACAATTATGGCGACAAGCTGGTGGAAGACCAGAAGATCAGGAAATACCTGAACGCTCGTTTAGCCAAAGCCAGCATCTCAAGAATCGTTATCGAACGTACCTTGAAGCTGATTACCATCACCGTTCATACTTCACGTCCGGGTATTATTATTGGTAAAGGCGGTCAGGAAGTTGACAAACTGAAAGAAGAGCTGAAAAAACTTACCAATAAAGAGGTACAGATCAACATTTTCGAGATCAAACGTCCTGAACTCGATGCTAAGATCGTAGCAAGTAATATTGCACGTCAGATCGAAGGTAAAATTGCTTACCGCAGGGCAGTGAAAATGGCCATTGCATCCACCATGAGAATGGGAGCCGAAGGAATCAAAGTATTGGTTTCAGGTAGGTTGAACGGAGCAGAAATGGCTCGCTCTGAGATGTATAAAGACGGCCGTACACCGCTTCACACTTTGCGTGCCGATATCGACTACGCATTAGCAGAAGCCCTGACTAAAACCGGTTTAATCGGTGTAAAAGTCTGGATTTGTAAAGGCATGGTTTATGGAAATCGCGACCTTTCTCCAAATGTTGGACAAAAATCACAACAAGGTGGACGTCATCAAGGCGGAAACAAAGGTGGCGGCGGCAACCGTAGAGGTAGAAGAAAATAGTGGTATAACACTCACAATCTGAAAAAGAATGTTACAGCCGAAAAAAGTAAAATTTAGAAGAGTACAGAAGGGCCGAATGAAAGGTAACGCTCAGCGCGGTACTGAATTGGCATTCGGTTCATTTGGAATAAAGACGTTGGAAGAGACTTGGATTACCGGTCGCCAAATTGAAGCGGCGAGGGTTGCGGTAACACGTCATATGCAACGTCGTGGTCAAATATGGATCAGAATTTTCCCCGATAAACCTATTACCAAAAAACCTGCGGAAGTACGTATGGGTAAAGGTAAAGGTGCTCCTGAGGCATTTGTTGCTCCGGTATCTCCGGGTCGCATAATCATCGAAGCAGAAGGTGTGCCATTCGCAATGGCAAAAGAAGCTTTGAGATTGGCAGCTCAGAAACTTCCGGTAAAGACAAAATTTGTGGTTAGACGTGATTATGTTGAAGAATAAAAATTGGTGAATCATGAAAATTACTGAAATCAAAGAATTGACGAGCAAAGAGATCGTCGAAAGGTTACAGTCCGAAAAGGAAACCTTGGTTCGCCTAAGACTTAGCCACGCAGTTTCTCCGCTTGAGAACACTAATAAACTTAGAGAAAGCAAGCAGACAATTGCACGGTTGAAAACTGTTCTTCGCGATAGAGAATTAAACGAAAATCAGAATTAATCAACGATGGAAGAAAATAAATCAAGAAATCTCAGGAAAGAGAGAGTCGGGATCGTTGTCAGTGATAAGATGGACAAATCAATTGTGGTGGCTGAAAAACGTAAAGTGAAGCACCCGATCTATGGTAAGTTCGTTAACAAAACGACCAAATTCCATGTCCATGATGAGAAAAATGATTGCCACGTAGGTGATGTTGTAAGGATTATGGAAACACGTCCTTTAAGCAAAACCAAATGCTGGCGAGTAGTTGAAGTAATTGAAAGAGCGAAGTAATCATGATACAACAAGAATCAAGATGTTCGGTAGCCGATAACAGTGGCGCAAAAGAAGTTCTTTGTATTCGTGTATTAGGCGGAACAAGGAAACGCTATGCTTCTGTAGGCGACACGGTAGTGGTTACTGTGAAAAGTGCATTGCCAAACGGCGGTATCAAAAAAGGTACTGTGTCGAAAGCAATTGTTGTACGTACTAAAAAAGAAATTCGTCGCCAGGATGGATCTTACATCCGTTTCGACGATAACGCTGTAGTACTGTTAAACAACGCCGGCGAGATGCGTGGAACACGTATTTTCGGGCCAATTGCACGTGAATTGCGGGAGAAGAATATGAAAATTGTTTCACTCGCACCTGAAGTACTGTAATTAGAAAAAAGCTCAAAATGCAGAAAAAGTTACACATAAAAAAAGGTGACACTGTGGTTGTGATTACTGGCAACGACAAAGGCCGTAAAGGTCGCGTGTTGGAAGTAATCCGTAAAACCGACAGAGCAATTGTAGAAGGTGTAAACATGATCAAGAAACATACCAAGCCTAACGCGAAATCGCCGCAGGGAGGTATTATTGAACAGGAAGCACCAGTGCACATTTCCAACCTTATGTTGGTTGATCCAAAATCAGGACAAGCAACGCGTGTGGGTAGGAAATTGAATGACGATGGTAAATTAGTTCGTATTTCGAAAAAATCAGGAGAGGAGATTAAGTAATGGCTTACGTACCAACTCTTAAAAAGAAATATCAGGAAGAAATTGTACCTGCCCTAAAGAAAGAGTTCGATTACTCTTCTGTAATGCAGGTTCCGAAGTTGGAAAAAATAGTTCTTAACCAAGGTGTTGGAGCAGCAATCGCCGATAAAAAGCTGATTGACGTAGCTCAAACCGAAATGACAAAAATTGCCGGTCAAAAAGCCGTACTAACCTTGTCAAAAAAGGACATCTCCAATTTCAAATTGAGAAAGAAAATGCCTATTGGTGTTCGCGTAACTTTGCGTCGTAACCAAATGTATGAGTTCCTGGATCGCTTGATCGCTGTGGCACTGCCACGTATCCGCGACTTCAAAGGAATTGAAAGCAAAATGGACGGGCAAGGTAACTACACATTAGGTGTTCCGGAACAGATTATTTTCCCTGAGATCGTGCTTGACAAAGTAAGCAAGATCAATGGAATGAATATTACCTTTGTCACTTCTGCAAATACCGACGAAGAAGGATTTGCTTTGTTGAAAGAATTAGGTTTACCATTTAAAAACGTAAAAAAGAACTAAGCAATGGCTAAGGAATCAATGAAAGCACGCGAAGTTAAACGTGCAAAATTAGTTGAGAAATATGCCGAAAAACGTGCCAGGCTGAAAGAAGAAGGCGACTATGTTGGTTTGCAGAAACTTCCTAAAAATTCGTCTAAAATTCGTTTGCACAACCGTTGCAAACTAACCGGACGTCCGAAAGGATACATGCGCCAATTCGGTATCAGCAGGATTGATTTTAGGGAAATGGCCTCTAATGGTTTGATCCCCGGAGTTAAAAAGGCAAGTTGGTAATCGTTAAAAAACTTGAGAAATGAGTAAAGTAACAGATCCAATAGCAGATTATCTGACAAGGGTAAGAAATGCAATCATGGCTAAACACCGTGTGGTTGATATTCCTGCTTCAAATATGAAAAAGGAAATAACAAAATTGTTGAAAGACAAAGGTTATATCCTGAATTATAAATTCGAAGAAGAAGTAGGTTACCAGGGAAACATTAAGATTGCATTGAAATACAATCCGGAGACAAAAGTATCTGCAATTAAAGCGTTAGAACGCGTAAGTAAACCAGGTTTGCGTCAGTATTGTGATAGCACAAGTATTCCACGCGTACTAAATGGTTTAGGCATAGCAATTATCTCTACCTCAAAAGGTGTTATCACCGATAAAGAGGCTCGCGAGCTGAATGTAGGTGGAGAAGTTTTATGTTACGTATATTAAAAAGGAGGAACGGTCATGTCAAGAATAGGTAAATTACCCATTACAATTCCTGCCGGAGTAGAAGTTAAAGTAAGCGACGAGAACGTTGTGAGCGTTAAAGGACCTCTGGGAGAATTGTTTCAAAAAGTTGACCCGGCTATTGAAGTTGCCGTTGAAGACGGAACAATCAATGTTAGCAGGGGCAGCGATGCAAAACGTGAAAAGTCGATGCATGGACTATACCGCGCCTTGGTGAATAATATGGTAGAAGGTGTATCAAAAGGCTACGAATTAAAACTCGAACTTGTTGGGGTTGGATATCGTGTCGAATTGATGCCCGATAACGTACTCGACCTTGTGTTGGGTTTCGCTCACCATACTTACATCCAGCTTCCTTCTGAAATAAAAGTTGAAGCATTATCTGATAAACGTAGCAACCCGACTATTACCCTGAGGTGTCACGATAAACAATTGATTGGTCAGGCTGCCGCAAAAATCAGATCGTTCCGTAAACCTGAACCATATAAAGGTAAAGGTATTAAGTTTGTTGGCGAAGTATTGAGACGTAAAGCTGGTAAAGCAGCCGGGAAAAAATAATATCTAAAAAGATTCATTATTATGGCATTAACAAAAGTTCAAAGGCGAGCAAGAATAAAAAGCCGCGTACGTACAGTTGTTTCCGGCACAGCAGAACGTCCAAGATTGAGTGTTTTCAGAAGTAACAAACAGATCTACGCTCAACTGATTGATGATGTACAAGGAACAACTTTATGTGCTGCCTCTTCATCCGACAAAGCAATTATTGCAGCTGCCGGAACAAAGACAGAAAAAGCAGCACTGGTAGGAAAAGCTGTAGCTGAAAAAGCAATCGCAGCTGGTATCACTGAAGTTGTGTTCGATAGAAATGGTTATTTATACCACGGAAGAGTTAAACAATTAGCTGACGCTGCCCGCGAAGGTGGCCTTAAATTCTAAGATATCATGGCGAAAGTAAGTAACAAAGTAAAAACGAGCGACCTGGAATTAAAAGACAGGTTGGTAGCCATTAATCGTGTAACCAAAGTAACAAAAGGTGGACGTACATTCAGTTTCTCTGCCATTGTTGTAGTGGGCGACGAAAAAGGAATCGTAGGATGGGGCCTTGGAAAAGCAAGTGAAGTAACAACTGCGATTTCGAAAGGTGTAGATGCAGCTAAAAAGAACCTCGTGAAAATTCCGGTAATTAACGGGACAATTCCTCACGAACAAACTGCCAAATTTGGTGGCGCCGATGTATTACTGAAGCCTGCCACATCGGGTACCGGAGTAAAAGCCGGTGGTGCGATGCGCGCAGTACTTGAGAGTGTTGGTATTCACGACATTTTGGCTAAGTCAAAAGGCTCTTCCAACCCACATAACCTGGTAAAAGCAACTATGGCTGCTTTGCTTGAAATGAGGGATGCATATACAGTAGCCCAACACAGAGGTGTTTCATTAGAAAAAGTTTTTAAAGGATAACACGTTATGGCTAAGCTAAAAATTACACAAGTAAAAAGCAGTATCGGTTCAACAAAACGCCAAAAGGCAACACTTGAGGCATTGGGATTAACCAAACTCAATAATCCGGTTGAACACGAAGCTACTCCTCAAATTGTTGGCATGGTTAACAAATTGAGACATTTAATTAGTGTTGAAGAAGTTAAGTAATATTTCAAACATTGGAACAGGCCTTTGGGCCTTGTTCCAATTGTTGAAAGAAACATTTTAATCATAATATATTATGAATTTAAATAACTTACAACCTGCTGAAGGTGCGACTAAACAGTCGAAACGCATAGGTCGTGGACAAGGATCAGGACGTGGTGGAACATCTACTCGTGGTCATAAAGGTGCCAAGTCGCGTTCAGGTTATTCAAGGAAAATTGGTTTTGAAGGTGGTCAGATGCCTTTGCAACGTGTTGTTCCTAAATCGGGTTTTAAAAACATCAACCGTGTTGAATACAAAGCGATCAACCTGGATGTGGTAGAAAGCCTGGCAGTAAAAAATAACCTAACCGAAATCGACAAACAGGCGTTAATCGAAGCAGGTATCGCGTCGAAAAACGACAAGATCAAAATTCTTGGTGGCGGAACTTTAACTAAAAAACTAACCGTTAAAGCTAACGCATTTTCGAAAAGCGCGAAAGAGGCAATAGAAAAATTAGAAGGAACCACTGAAATACTTTAAACCGTAATGAAACGATTCATCGAGACCCTAAAGAATATTTATAAAATTGAAGACTTAAGGTTCAGAATTGGAACAACGTTGTTCTTCCTGTTAATTTACAGGTTAGGCTCCTTTGTTTCGTTACCGGGGATCGATCCGGCACAGTTAGAAAACCTCGAAAATCAAACTGCCGATGGTTTGCTGGGCTTGATCAACATGTTCTCGGGAGGTGCCTTTGCACAGGCTTCAGTTTTTGCTTTGGGTATTATGCCATATATTTCTGCCTCAATTGTTATCCAGTTAATGGGTATCGCCGTTCCCTATTTCCAGAGGTTGCAGAAAGAGGGAGAGTCAGGAAGGAGGAAAATCAATCAGATTACGCGCTATTTAACAGTGTTGATTCTGATTCCTCAGGCATCAGCGTATCTTACTAATCTACACATGCAGTTGCCCGACACAGCTTTCGCAATGAAAGGCATTTGGTTTAATGCTCCATCGATTGTGATTCTTACTGCGGGCTCGATGTTTGTACTTTGGTTAGGCGAACGCATTACCGATAAAGGAATTGGTAATGGTATTTCGCTGATCATTATGATTGGTATTATCGCTCGTTTGCCGATGGCCGTGGTCCAGGAATTTGGAGCACGTTTTGCCGCGGGCGGTTTAGTAATGTTCCTGGTAGAGTTTGTTATCCTGTTTATCGTGTTTATGGCGTCCATTGCGCTGGTTCAGGGAACCCGACGGATACCCGTACAATACGCCAAACGAATTGTTGGTAACAAACAATACGGCGGTGTACGTCAGTACATCCCATTAAAAGTAAACGCTGCAGGTGTTATGCCTATCATTTTTGCGCAAGCGATTATGATGGTGCCGATCACCATTGTTGGTGTTGCTAATTCCGAAAGTTTGACAGGGGTTGCAAACGCATTGTCAAACTTTACAGGATTCTGGTACAATTTTATTCAATTTTTATTAGTGGTAGCTTTTACGTATTTTTACACCGCTATTACTATTAACCCTACCCAAATGGCTGAGGATATGAAGAAAAACGGCGGGTTTATTCCGGGTGTTAAACCAGGAAAGAAAACCGTTGAATTTCTGGATACTGTGATGAGTAGGATAACGCTGCCCGGATCAATTTTCCTGGGGCTGATCACTATTCTTCCTGCTTTTGCCATGCTTATGGGAATTAGTCAGCAGTTCGCCTATTTTTACGGCGGTACATCGTTGCTGATTCTGGTAGGTGTTGTATTAGATACTTTACAACAGATTGAAAGCCACCTGTTGATGCGCCATTACGACGGACTGATGAAATCAGGACGTATTAAAGGCCGCCCGGGAATGGGAATGTAAAAAGTAATGAGATTTAGAAAAGTAACTTTAACAAAAGAATTGTAATTCACGTTTTTTATGGCAAAACATCCTTCGATAGAACAAGATGGAATTATTGTAGAAGCATTGTCTAACGCGATGTTTCGCGTTGAACTTGAAAATGGCCACGTAATAACCGGCCATATTTCAGGAAAAATGAGGATGCATTATATTAAAATTTTGCCAGGTGATAAAGTGAAAGTCGAAATGTCTCCTTACGACCTGACAAAAGGAAGAATTACATTCAGATATAAAAATTAGAGTGTATATAGTTGAAACGAGTCGCTTCCGTCTCTGACGGAGCGGTGAGTTTTCCCGCCAGTAAAAGCGGGACATCGAATACAAAATTTTTTAATAACTAGTAAGATGAAAACTCGTGTTTCAGTAAAAAAACGTAGCGACGACTGCAAAATTATCCGCAGGAAAGGACGTTTGTATGTGATTAATAAAAAGAACCCTAAGTTTAAACAACGTCAAGGGTAACATTAATCTGTAAAAATTAAATTTATGGCACGTATTGTAGGTGTTGATATTCCAAATAATAAAAGAGGTGAGGTTGCTCTTACCTATATTTATGGTATTGGCCGTAGTAGGTCCAATCATATCCTGGCAGAAGCCGGTGTAGATAAAGACCTGAAAGTGCAGGACTGGGATGACGACCAGCTTGCCGCTATTCGTACAGTAATCGGCAATAGCTTTAAAGTAGAGGGCGAATTGCGTTCTGAGATCCAGATGAACATCAAACGTTTGATGGACATCGGTTGTTACCGTGGTATTCGTCACCGTATTGGTTTGCCGGTACGCGGACAGAGCACAAAAAACAACGCTCGTACCCGTAAAGGAAAGCGTAAGACTGTTGCGAACAAAAAAATGGCCACTAAATAAGGAATTTGAGTTATGGCAAAAAAAACAGGAACAAGTAGAAAGAGAACTGTGGTGGTTGAAGCCAATGGTATGGCTCACATCCACTCGTCTTTCAACAATATCATTGTTACGCTGACCAATATGAACGGGGAAGTAATTTCCTGGTCGTCAGCTGGTAAAAAAGGATTCCGTGGTTCTAAAAAGAACACTCCCTATGCAGCTCAGGTTGCTTCTGAAGAGTGTGCTAAAACTGCTTATGACCTTGGACTTCGTAAAGTTAAGGTATTCGTTAAAGGGCCTGGTAACGGGCGTGAATCTGCTATCCGCGCGTTGGCTACTACAGGTATCCAGGTAACCGAGATTGTAGACGTTACACCGCTTCCACACAATGGTTGCAGGCCTCCTAAAAGACGTAGAGTTTAATTTTAAAACGAAAAGGAAATGGCAAGATATACAGGACCAAAATCTAAAATCGCCCGTAAATTCGGCGAGCCGATCTTCGGACCGGATAAAGTTTTCGAGCACAAAAACTATCCTCCGGGAATGCACGGTTTAGCTTCGAAAAGAAGAAAAACTTCGGAATACGGGTTGCAGTTGAAAGAAAAGCAAAAAGCAAAATATACCTATGGTGTATTGGAAAGACAATTCCGCTCTTTGTTCAAAAAAGCACAGGCTTCTAAAGGGGTAACCGGTGAAGTATTGCTGCAGTTACTTGAATCAAGATTGGATAACGTTGTTTTCCGTATGGGTATTGCTAAAACAAGAGCTGCTGCTCGTCAGTTTGTGTCGCACAAACACATTACTGTAAACGGAAACGTAGTAAATATTCCATCGTATCAGGTTAAACCGGGCGACGTTATTGGCGTTCGTGAAAAATCAAAATCGCTGGAAGCAATTACTGACTCATTGCATTCGCGTAGAAGTTCACAATACGAATGGTTGGAGTGGGATGGAGAAAAACTGGCCGGTAAATTTCTGAACCGTCCGGAACGCGAAGAAATTCCAGAAAACATCAAAGAACAGCTGATCGTAGAGTTGTATTCAAAATAATAAATTTACTAAAGTTATTATGGCAATATTAGCATTCCAGAAGCCTGACAAGGTGATAATGTTAGAGTCCGACGACAAAGTCGGTAAATTCGAGTTTCGTCCCTTAGAACCTGGGTACGGTATTACGGTCGGTAATGCACTGCGTCGAATCCTTTTATCGTCGTTGGAAGGCTATGCAATTACAACTGTTAAAATTGAAGGTGTTGACCATGAGTTTTCTACGATTAAAGGAGTTATTGAAGATGTAACTGAAATTATCCTTAATCTGAAACAAGTTCGCTTTAAGAACGAAGTGGAAGACTTTGACAGTGAAAAAGTTTCTATATCGGTTACCGGACAGGAACAATTAACTGCAGGCGACATCAACAAATTTATGACAGGTTTCCGTGTTCTGAACCCGGAGCTTGTAATTTGCAGAATGGAACCTGATGTAAAAATCCAGATGGAGATAACCATTAACAAAGGTCGTGGTTATGTTCCGGCGGTAGAAAACAAACCGGTAGAGGAAGAGTTTGGATTGATCCCGATCGATTCAATCTTCACCCCAATTAAAAACGTGAAATACGCTGTTGAAAACTACCGTGTTGAACAAAAAACTGACTACGAAAAGCTGGTTTTAGACATCACTACCGACGGTTCTGTCCACCCGAAAGACGCATTAAAAGAAGCAGCTAAAATTCTGATTTATCACTTCATGCTGTTCTCAGATGAAAAGATCACTCTTGACACTGATGAGAAATTTGCCAACGAAGAGTTTGATGAAGAAGTGTTGCACATGCGTCAGTTACTGAAAACTAAACTGGTTGACATGGATCTTTCAGTTCGTGCATTGAACTGTCTGAAAGCGGCCGATGTTGATACATTGGGCGACCTGGTTACTTACAACCGCAACGACCTGTTGAAATTCAGAAACTTCGGAAAGAAATCGTTAACGGAATTGGATGACCTCCTGGATAACATGGGTCTGAACTTTGGAATGGATATTTCCAAGTATAAACTTGATAAGGAGTAACAAGCAATGAGACATAATAAGAAATTTAATCATTTAGGCCGTAAATCAGCGCATCGTAAAGCGATGTTGGCAAACATGGCTAGTTCTCTTATCGAGCATAAGAGAATCACAACTACAGTGCAAAAAGCGAAAGCTTTGCGTATGTATGTTGAGCCATTGATTACCAAAGCAAAAGACGATACTACACATTCTCGCAGGGTTGTTTTCAGCTATCTGCAGAATAAAGAAGCTGTATCTGAATTATTCAGAGAAGTAGCTGCAAAAGTAGCCGATCGTCCGGGCGGGTATACTCGTATCCTGAAAACAGGAAACCGCTTAGGTGACAACGCTGAAATGTGTATCATGGAGTTGGTTGATTTCAACGAACTGATGATGGCAGGCAAAGAAGAAGCAGGAAAAGGCAAAAAACGCCGCTCACGTCGTGGTGCAGGCAAAAAAGCTGAAACTACTGCTCCTGTAGCAGAAGTGAAAGAAACTCCTGTTGCTGAAGCAGCTGCCGAGGAACCGAAAGCCGAAGAAAGCACTGATTCTGCAGAAGAAAAGAAAGAAGAATAGAGATTTTCTTTTAAACGATAAGAAAGCCGGTTTGTCTATTTGACTGACCGGCTTTTCGTTGTTTAAAAATGAACAAAATGCCCCTCTTTATTATTATTTAACTCGAAGAAGCAAATCAATAAAACGGGTTTAGCTTATCTTCACAAATTATATTACATACCTCAAAATTTGAATGCATATGAAAACAATGAATTATTTGGCGATTTTTATGTTATGTGGTGTTTTGATTTTCTCCGGGTGTTCGGGATCAAAATGGGCTGAAAAAAGTAACACTACCAAAGGCGGTGTAATTGGCGGAACCGGTGGTGCTGCCTTGGGTGCTGCCATTGGTGCCATTGCCGGTAAAGGAAAAGGAGCTGCTATTGGCGCAGCCGTAGGTGGAGCCGTTGGAACGGGTGCCGGTGTACTTATCGGGAAGAAAATGGACAAGCAGCAGGCAGAACTTGAAGCGATTGAAGGCGCGCAGGTAGAAACTGTTACCGACGTAAATAACCTGCAGGCGATTAAGGTTACGTTTGATAGCGGAATCTTGTTTGCCACCGGTAAAAGCTTGTTGAATGAAGCCTCAAAACAGTCATTGACCAAGTTTGCTGCTTCTCTGCAGTCGAACCCCGCTACCGATGTTACCATTTACGGGCATACCGACAATACCGGTTCACGTGCGATCAATGAAAAACTATCGAACGAACGTGCCGAGTCAGTGGCCAAATACCTTATCGATAAAGGTGTGAGCGGAGGTCGTTTGACAACAGAAGGAAAAGCATACGACGAACCGGTTGCTGACAATTCAACTGCCGCAGGAAGGGCTCTAAACCGCCGTGTGGAAGTTTACATTACGGCCAACGAACAAATGATTCAGGAAGCTGAACAAGGTACTTTGAAGTAATAGATACAAAACGGATAAAGGAAATCCCGGGTATTTGCCCGGGATTTTTTTGCTTTCCACAAGCGGTTTACCCACTTCGTTTTCCTTTATGGAGCATTCAGTTACAGTAACCCAAAAGTTCCGGCTGGAAAGGATCTCACTTTGACGGAGTTGTGCATTATCCAAAATGATCATGCAATCTGCAAGGGCCAAAGAGGATAATCTAATTTATTCTGTTAAATTTAAATTTGCTTATATCAAATAAACCGAATAGTATGACTCAAAGAAATCATTCTCTTACACGAAGAAATTTTATTCGCACAACTGCTGCGGGAACCGCTGCTCTGGCGTTTGCTCCTTTTGCCGCCTGTAGTCCAGCCGATTCAGGTTCGACTTTTGGAGGTGTGCACATAGGTGTTATCACCTACAGTTGGCGAAGCATGGCAAGCACTGCGCAGGACATTATCAACTATTGCAAACAAGGCAATATCACCTCGCTGGAGCTAATGGGGCCGGTGGCAGAGGAATTTGCCGGTATGCCGCCAAGTGCACCACGTCCGCCAAGAGGTGCTGAACTAACAGAAGAAGAAAAGAACGCCTACCAAGAAGCCAGTCAGGCTGCTGCTCAAAAGCAAAAAGAGTGGCGTGTATCCTGCGATTTTGGGAAATACAAAGAGTTAAAGAAAATGTTCGACGAGGCGGGTATTCATATTCATACGGTAAAATTCGCGCCGGCCAACTGGAGCGATGAAGAAACGGATTATGCATTTAAAGCTGCGAAGGTTTTAGGGGCGGGTGCTGTAACCAATGAAATTGGCGACAAAGCTTGCAGAAGGCTGGGAAAATTTGCGGAAAAACACGGTATGGTAGCTGCATACCACAACCATTCTCAGCCGGGAGAACCTGGTTTTAACTTTGAAGATTTCCTGGCACATTCTCCGGCCAATAAGCTGAACCTGGATGTGGGCCATTATTTCGGATCAACCGGACTGCATCCCAACGAGCTTATCGAAAAATTGCACGACCGTATTTACAGCATTCACATAAAAGATAAAACAGGTAAAAATGCTGATCCTGCGAATACCAATCGTTCGTGGGGAGAAGGCGATACTCCGTTGGCTGATATTCTGGGATTGATTAAAAAGAATAAATGGCCGATTTATGCCGATGTTGAATTGGAATACGATATTCCGGAGGGCTCCGATGCGCAGACTGAAATTGTGAAGTGTGTGGAGTATTGTAAGAATATACTTTCGTAGCTACGAGTCGCGAGCTACAAGCTGCGAGTAAAAAATCAGGGATGCAATTTTGCATCCCTGATTTTTTATCTGCCAACTACAACTGAACACTGATTACTAAAACCGCTTCCCCCACCATCTTTTCAAACGCTCCAGAATTTTAAGCTCTGAAGCATTTTGTTGCGGATGGTAGAAGCGCTCCTTTTTTACTTCTTTGGGCAGAAAATCCTGCTCCACAAAATTACCATCGTAGGCATGCGCATATTTATAGTCTTTTCCGTAACCGATTTCTTTCATCAGCTTGGTTGGTGCGTTCCGAATGTGCAGCGGCACCGGTAGATTGCCAGTTCTTCTGACTGTTGAAATGGCTGCATCAATGGCTTCGTAGGCTGAGTTACTTTTGGGTGAAGTGGCCAGGTAAATCACACATTCCGAAAGAATGATCCGTGCCTCGGGATTGCCGATTTTATGTACCGCATCAAAAGTGCTTTGTGCCAGCAGCAAGGCATTGGGATTTGCCAGGCCTACATCTTCGGCTGAAAGGATCAGCAAACGACGGGCAATAAATTTTATATCTTCGCCACCTTCCAGCATTCGGGCCAGCCAGTACACCGCGGCATCGGGATCGCTTCCCCTGATGCTTTTTATAAAGGCCGAAATAATATCGTAATGCATTTCGCCCTGCTTGTCGTAAATCGCCAGGTTCTTTTGCAAACGGTCGGTTACTTTCTTATCCGTGATCGTAATCTCGTTGCCTTCTTCTCCCATGACTACCAGCTCCAGAACATTCAGCAGTTTTCGGGCATCACCACCCGAGAAGCGCAGCATCGCCTGGTCTTCTTCCAGTGTGATTTTTTTATCTTTCAGAACACTGTCTTTTTTTATCGCCTGCGCGATAATGTTCAGAAGCGCTTCCTTATCGAGATGGTTCAAAACATACACTTGGCAACGCGAGAGCAGGGGAGAGATCACCTCGAACGATGGGTTTTCAGTGGTGGCTCCCACCAGGGTAATCGTGCCATCTTCTACGGCACCCAACAGCGAATCTTGTTGTGACTTACTAAAACGGTGGATCTCGTCGATAAAAAGAATGGGATTGGGACGGCTGAAGAATTGTTGTTTCTTGGCTTTTTCAATCACATCCCGAATGTCTTTCACGCCCGAGTTGATGGCACTTAGTGTAAAAAACGGACGGTCGAGTGTATTGGCAATAATGCGCGCCAGTGTTGTTTTTCCAACCCCGGGAGGTCCCCACAAAATTAAGGAGGTAATGTTCCCGGATTCAATCATTTTTCGCAAAACCGCACCTTGCCCCACTAAATGCTCCTGCCCGATGTAATCGTCGAGCGTACGTGGCCGAAGGCGTTCTGCAAGTGGTTGATTGCTCATTGTTCCGGAATTTTATACAGTCGGAAGACTTTGTTGAGGCACAAAAATAAGCAATTTATTCGACGATGATGTCGTACTTCTGTAAAAGCCCGATCACGTTTTGATGCGAGAAACGGGCATTGTAGATTTCATTTTTCTCCGGATCGATGGAAAACTGATAAGCGGTCGATAAATCGGCACGTTCCAGGTTGGTATTATCAAAAATAGTACCGATCAGGTCGCAATCAGCAAAGATGGCTTCCGTGAGATCTGTTTCCGAGAAATCGACTTCTTCGAGTTTGCAGCCCGTAAACGTTGTCTTTTTTAGTTTTTGCTTATAAAAGGTAGAAAAGCTGAGGTTACAGTTTTCGAATTTCATGGCGAGCAGGAAAGGATTACACTCGTCGAATGCCAGTCCGATCAGCTTGCAGTTATTGAATGCTACGTTCTGAAAAGCAGTGTTCCGGATCACAGCCATTCCGAGATCGCAGTTTTCAAAAGTGCAATCCATGAACATACTGCTCATGAGGTTGACTTCGGCTAAGTTACAATTGATAAAATGACAACCCTCAAATTCAGCTCCTTGGACTTCCAAATCACTGAAAATCTCATTTTTAAAGGTCTTTCCTTCGGTAAACTTTCCCATTGTTTCGCAATTATTCATGCAAAATTAACCGAAAACACGAGAAAGCTATTGAACAAGTACTTTTATGGTTTGCTCACTTTGCGCTGATTTTACCTGTACAAAATAAATTCCTGATTTGGCCGGTGCAACAATTCGGTTTTCTGATGTAAGAACTTGCCCGGAATACATTTTTCTCCCTGTAATGTCATAAATCGAAATCTCAGGAACTCCCCTGTAGCCGTCTAACTTGATTGTCAGCTGTTCGCCTCTCAGAACCGGATTGGGGAAAACAGAAACTTCTGATTTGTTTTCAACCGGACCCGGAATTCCTGTAACGAGGCTTTTGTCTGTTGTATAGATCCTTTCGTCATATTTTTGGATCATAAAAATTCTTCCTTCGGATGTTTCTACAAAAAACTGCTCGGTTCTTACGTTTAGTGTATCAGTACCTAGTCCATAATCCAGAATTTCCCAATTACTGCCATCTTTCGAAAAGCAGGTACCACCCACATTAATGTACCCATTTATTGAGCTGTACCAATCACCATTTTTCGAGATATACCTGTTGTTGATCGGATCATCTTCCCACCAATGAGCGTGTTCTCCCATTATCATTACTTTCCAGAAACTGGCGTTGGAAACATCGTTGATACTTTTACTTAAATTCAGACCGACCCAAAAGTTGCTTGCTGTTCCATTAAAGCTCATGTAAATACTGTCGTTGGAAAGGATGGATAATCCGGTTGCCTTAACTATTTTGATTGGGCTGGCCAGATCATCAACATTGATGGTTACTTTTTGCCACAACAAACCACTGGTTTCCGAAATAAAAAGACCGCCGGCACCGGTGCTGTTTATGTCAGAAGTGATAAGATAAACCCGGTCGTTTTTATCGACAGCGACCTTGGTACAGCCGGGGTTAGAGTTTAGCCCGTTGTTGCGTTTGCTCCAGGACGCGCCATTGTTGCCCGAGAAAAAGATTCCGTCTCCCTTTTCTTCTATCCCGGTAATGGCAAATAGTTCACCGTAACTGTTCTCGGTTAATTGAGTTACCGGGTAGATTGAGTTGATCGCAACAGAATCCCAGGTTATTCCCGTGTCATCAGAGAAAAATATTTTTCCCTTTCCGCCGGCAAATATTCTCCCTTTGTTTGAGGCGTAAACCGTGAATAGTTCTGAACAGTCCAATCCTTTTTCGAGGCTGTAGCATTCATCGGTGCTTCGCAATACCGAATTCCGGGTACTAACCAGAATTACTGAATCGTTTGAAAGGGTGATTCCCGTTTTAGGCCCCCCCCAGAATTCGTTGGTGGTTAACCAAAACTGTTGTCCGCTACCTTGGTAAAACTGAAACAACAGCAGCGTTAATAAAAAAAGTTTAATTGTTTTCATGTTTGTGCTTTGTATTAATCTGTTAACGAAGGGGTAGATGTTATTTTCAGTTCGATGGTTGCGTTGGTAACCAATTTTTTTGCTTGAGTGAAAAGAAACGGGAAAAACTCAAACGTCGTAATTTTTGGAAATCCACGATTCTGCCTGGGAAATGGTTTCACAGAGTATAGTTGTGACCTTATTGTTACTTCGCTTTTTTAGTTCTACCGATGAAAATTTGGAAAACATATCGGGCGAAATAATGCTGATGTTGTAGCGCAAGCCATGTTCAAAATTAAGCGGGAAAAAGTAGTTGGTAATCCAATCCACCAATCCGGCCCAGGCACCTTCCAGTTCCTTGGTGTCGTGCACATGAAACTTACAGTTCTTTTTCGAGCCTTCCCGCTTTTGCCACTCATACATCCGCATCGAAGCCGTTTTAACTTCTTCTTCGGAACACGGGCCCATCCATTTCATGAGCAGGTAGTTCTTTTGTGGCTCGTAGCTTATTTTTCCGTAGAGCTCACCCGAAGCATTTCTGATAAGGTCAACAACTATCATTTAAAACGGTGAAATTTGTGAAAGAAAAAATACTCAATTTTCCATTAATTCCGGCAATACAAAATGCACATTGTGAGCGGCAGCATGTTCAAATGCTTTCGATACATCCATTTTACTGAAATCGGGTACTTTCTGAAGGTCAGGAAGGGGAGTGTTCTCTTCCACGGTAGTTCCGATAACTCTGAAATAATCCAGCAGATTTCCGGGGCTGAGTAAAACCACCATCTTCCCAGGTGTTTGTCCAACGTTTTTAAAGGTGTGAATGGCGTTCGACGGAACATGAATAACACTGCCCTGGCAAGCTTTGAAAGGATTCTGAATATCATTCAAAATAAATTCAAATGTACCTTCCACAATGTAAAATATTTCTTCGTCGGGGTGGGTGTGTGGGGGCGGTCCTCCCAGTGGCGGAACATTTTCTTCAAAAATGGCATACTCATTTCCTGTTTCTCGATTGCTCACCAATACTTTGATAAGATCGGTTAGTACGATCAATTCTTCGTTCTTCTTTTCTGTTTTCATTTTCTTCATTTTGTTTTCTGAATATTGAGTTCAATTACTCAAAGACTTATGAATCTTCTGAAAACAAAGGAACGAAGGCTAAAACAGAATCTACTTGATTCAAATCAAGAACGCTAAACCAGGAAACGGGCGCGGTAGCGGCTAAGCGTTTCGGGCGTGATGTTTAAATAGCTGGCCACGTAATGAAGCGGAATACGTTTGAAGATTTTCGGGTGCTCTTCCAGCAGGTTCTTGAAACGTAACTCGGGCGAGAACTTCAGGAGTGCCTCTTCGCGTTTCTCGGTTCGGATAAAGTGTTCCTGAACGATAAAATCGGAAAGCTGCTTCAACGTGGGATGCTGTTCAGTGAGCTGTTCAATATGCTGTTTGCTGAATTGAATGACCTCGCAATTTTCGATGGCAACAATGTTTACGATCGAAGGAGTTTCCGAAAGAAAGCTGGCAAACGAACCTACCACCGAATTCTCGAAGAAAAAATCGTTGCAAGCTTCGCGGTCGGGCGAATTGTAGAAAAGCCGCATGCTGCCGCTCTCAATAAAGCCAATCGAAGTGCAGACTTCGCCTTCCGTCAAAAAGAACTCATTTTTTTGAAAATGGGTGATGCGGGCACTATTCATAAGTGCATCAAAAGCATCTTCCGTCAGGGGAAATATTTTTTGAATATTGTAGAAGATTCTCTTCATTCAAAGGCCTTCTTTGTTCGCGTTCCAGGTACCGGTGGTACCTTTAATTACAGTAACGCTTGATAATATTGTAAGCTCCTTCGATTCCCAGTTCTCCGGCGCGGCTTAAATCGATTGCTCCGCCTTCCACATCATCGAGGTATATTTTGGTTAAGCCCCGGTTGAAATAAGCTTCTGCAAATTTAGGCTCCAGCCGAATGGCCTGGTTCAGGTCTTCCACGGCGCTTTTGTATTCGCCCAGCCGAAGTTTTATGTAGGCCCGGTTGTAGTAGCCAAAAAAGAATTTGGGATTCAGGAACAGCGTGATTTCGTAATCATCCAGTATCTGCCGGTAATCAAGCGAAACATCGTCGCCCGAAGCTTTGTTGCCGGTTTTGTTCAGCGCAATGGAAACGTTTTCCTGTCCGTTGGCTACCAGTTCCATTTGCTCGTGCATTTTGTAACGGCTGTTGGCCCGGCAGAAATACGAAACAGCCAGCTTCTCATCCTCCTGAATGGCTTTGTCGAGGTCTTCGATGGCCGCAGAATACTTCCCGGTTAAACTGTAGAAAATTCCCCGGCTAAGGTGGTTGTGTGCATTGTCTTGTACCGCAATCTTCTCGTTAAAATAGAGAATGAAATTTTCGAAAATAGCTTTGTAGGCATCCACCGGTTTGTTGGTGATCGACAGAATCGGGTTGTAGTTATTTTTTACGTTCAGGTCGTCGATCGCCACGTTGTAATACTGAAAACGGTTGTAATCCACTGCATTTTTCTCGAAGGCCGAGATAATAAAAAGTGGTTGCAGGTCGATCACAATGTTTTTATCCTGAAGTTGGATGTCTTCTTCTTCCGGCGTCTGCGTGCTTTCTTCGGGTATTTCGCGGGTTTCTTCCACAATCAGGTCCATGCGCGAATGGCGACGACGGCGCTCGGCATCTCTTTCTTCTTCTTCGCGGGCATCTTTTTGTTTTTGGGCAGCCGCATAATCCACCGCCTGGTTGTTTTGATTACTAGCTTGTGCAGTTTGATCAGCAGCAGTCTGTTGCTGTTTCTGATCGTCTTTCTGATTGTTTTTTTGCGTATTCCCCTGCTGATTGCCTTTTTGCTGTTGTTGCTGAGCCAGTTGCTCTGCATTGATCTTCCGGTTGCTGAAATCATACTGCGGATTCAGCTGGGCGGCAATCTGGTAATCGGTTTCGTATCCGGGGCGGCCCAGAATTTCTTTGGCCATTGCCCGGTTAAAGTAGGCACTTGCGATTTCTGGGTTTAGTTGAACCGCCATATCGTAGTCCATAATAGCGCTGGTGTAATCCTCCAGCTTGTGCTTTACAATACCGCGGTTGTTAAAAGCCAGGGCATTGGTTGCATCAAACTTGATGCTTTGGTCGTAATCGCGAAGTGCCGAAGCGTAATCATTCAGTTCAAAACGTGCCAGCCCCCGGTTTAAATACGCTGCTGCATAGTGGGGACGGATGATGATGACCTGGTTCAGGTCTTTTATGGCACCCATCACATCGCCGCTTACAATTTTGGCGTTGCTTCGGGCCATCAGGGCATGTGTCGATTTGGGGTTGATCTCCAGCGAGCGGTCATAGTCGGCAATAGCACCTTTTATATCGCGTAAGGCCAGTTTGGCAATCCCGCGGTTGTTGTAAATGGCTTCGTCATCCGGATCAAACTCCAGCGCCCGGTTATAGTCTTCTATAGCTTTATCGTAACGATGCAGGTTGTGGTAAGCCATTCCCCGGTTGTTGTAAGCCATCGGGTAGTATGGTTTAATTTCAATGGCTTTGTTGTAATCTTCAATGGCGCCCCGGTAATCTTCCAGCGAATGTTTGGCAATTCCGCGGTACAAATACGCCTCAGCCAGGTAGGGTTTAAATTCAATCACAATGTTGAAATATTCGATAGCCCCGGTATAATTTCCAATTGAAATACGGGTTCTTCCCACCCTGATGAAATGGTCGATATTGAGTTGTGCTTCAGCCATAAAAACAAAGGCCGTCAGCATAAAAAATAGGATCGTAAGTTTTTTCATCTAATTAAAAATCTCCACCGTTTATGGTTTTGAATGTAACTCATCTTCTTTTGGAAAGACTTGTTTCATCTTCTGTTTTAACTGAACAAACAAAAATAACATTTTAGGAGCATGCCCTTCGTTTCGCTTAATTTTATTTAACTTATCGCACTAAAATTGTGAAGAATGTGTAAACGCTGTGATTGGAGTACCTCGAATGAATTAATGATTCGCTACCACGACGAGGAGTGGGGAGTGCCTTTGCACGATGACCGGAAACTGTTTGAATTTTTTGTGCTGGAAGGGTTTCAGGCGGGGTTGAGCTGGCAGATTGTGCTTAACAAACGGGAGAATTTCAGAAAGGCGTTTGATCATTTCGATCCTAAACTGGTAGCCAGGTACGACGAGAAGAAGCTGGAAGAACTGGGCAACGATGCTTCCATTATTCGTAACAGGCAAAAAATAGCTGCCTGCGTGAACAATGCACAGCGTTTCCTTGAAATTCAAAAAGAATTTGGAAGCTTCGATCATTACATCTGGGGCTTTGTAGATCATAAACCGGTGGTGAATGCTTTCGCATCGCAAAAGGAGCTTCCGGCCAAGACCGAACTTTCGGATAAAATATCGGCCGATCTGAAAAAGAGAGGCTTTAAATTTGTGGGCTCCACAGTAATTTATGCACACATGCAGGCTACCGGAATGGTGAACGATCATCTAACCAATTGTTTTCGTTACAAAGAGGTTCAAAAGCAATAATTTAGACGGATTGTAATTTAGCGCTAAGCGGTTTTTAGTCACTTTCTTAAATCAAATATTTTATTATTTTTGGTGCCATTCAGTACATGAAGGGATAGTTTAATTTTATATGCAGCGCCTGAAGAACACTGGTTTATACAGCTTTGTTGTGTTTACAGTCGTTTCATATTTCACCTAAAAGAATAAAATAGTTTAGTTTCATGAAATTGCGCTTTGTATTAACCACTCTACTGGCGGTATTTGTTTTAAGTGTATTTGCCGAGAACGATAAGGGGAAGAAGGAAGAGAATGTTGGGTATGTTTTTGACGATGAGATTGCACTGCCGGTAACACCGGTAAAAGATCAGTACCGTACGGGTACTTGTTGGTCTTTCTCAGCCATTTCATTACTGGAGTCAGAAATGCTTCGACTGGGGAAACCAGTGGTTGATTTGTCCGAGATGTTTGTGGTTTGGCATACCTATTCCGAAAAAGCACAGAAATATGTTCGTTTGCACGGCGAAAACACCTTCTCGGCAGGAGGAGCTTTTCACGATGTTACCAACATGATCCGGGAATACGGAATTGTTCCGGAGTCGGTTTTCAACGGTTTGCAATACGGCGAGAAAAAGCACGTACACGGCGAGATGGACGAAGTGCTGAAACAAAATGTGGATGCAGTAGTGGCCAACAAAAACCGTACGCTGAGTACCGTGTGGCGCGAAGCTGTTGAGGGCACCCTGAATACTTACCTGGGGAAAACGCCTGATAAATTTGAATACGAAGGAAAACAATATACTCCGCAAAGTTTTGCCAGCGAATATGTTGGCCTGAACATGGACGATTATGTTGAGATTTCTTCCTATACACACCATCCGTTTTATTCAAAATTTATTCTGGAAGTACCGGATAACTGGTCGTGGGACGAAGTGTACAACGTGCCGGTGAATGAACTGGAAGAGATTATTGATTATTCGCTGAAGAATGGAATCACCGTTGCGTGGGCCGCTGATGTAAGCGAGAAAGGATTTCTGACAAGCAACAAAGGTGTGGCGGTATTGCCTGCTGCTCCCGACGAGGATATGAGCGATGCCGAAATTGCCCGCTGGGAATCACTTCCTGAACGCGAAAAGGAAAAGGAATTATACCAGCTCGATAGCCCGGTGCCTGAATTAAAAGTATCGCAGGAAATGCGTCAGGCAGCTTTTGATAACTACCAGACAACCGATGATCATGGAATGCACATTGTTGGAATTGCCAAAGATCAGGAGGGTGAGACCTTTTACAAAGTGAAAAATTCGTGGGGTGATTACAACAAATACAACGGATATTTTTATGCCTCTAAACCTTATGTTACGTATAAAACTATGTGTATTATGGTACACAAGGATGGCATACCCCAAAGTATTAGAGAAAAACTTGAGCTTTAGTTCAACTGGGAGCAGCCCTTCAGAGTTTTCTGAAGGGTTTTTTTATCTTTGGAACTCAAATCGATACGATGAGAAAACTTTTCCTCTTTATTTTATTTTCGGTACTAAGCTTTTCCTCTTTTGCTGAAGAGGACTGGGGCTGGTGGAACGAACTTCATGGCTGGAAAACGGGTATGCCCGGCTGGCGGAACTGGATAATTATATCACCCGCTTACTTGGGGCCCAATGCCTTGCCAGTGCCGGAAGTAAAAAAGGGTTTTTTTCTCAACGAAAGTGAATTTGCCTTAACCGCTTCCACGCATTTTCATTCGGGCGATCCAACCCAGGATATTTCGGGCCGGCTTTTTATCCCTTTTGCAAAGGGAAAGATCGCGGTTGAAATGTATGGCGTAATGATGGAACATTATGCATACACCGAAGAAATAAGAAACGAACGTTTTTCGCGCGATAAAGACGGTAAAGGAACCGCCATTGGCGATTTTTATTTTTCCACGTTGATTCAGTTGACACGCGACCGGAAGTTTCCGAACACTTTGTTCCGGATGGCATTGAGGACAGCTTCGGGAGGGAAACTGGAGGCTGCCCGCTATTCCGATGCGCCGGGCTATTTTTTTGATGTGAGCTCATCCAAAGATTTCGGCACCCGCGAAAGCCTGCTTTTTCGTCCGTACGGAATGATTGGTTTTTACAGCTGGCAAACCAACGACGAACTGATGCTTCAAAACGATGCCCTGCTTTACGGATTGGGAACCGAATGGGAACACAACAGTTGGCGTTTGGGCGCTTCGTGGTCGGGGTATCACGGGTATAAAAATACGGGAGACCGGCCTATGCAACTGAATTTCGACCTTCGGAAAGACTTTTCAAAAAGTGCTATCAGCCTGCAATACCAGCATGGCTTGCACGACTGGCTTTATAAAACCCTTCGATTTTCGTTTATCTGGAAATTTAATGCGGTAAAATAAGTTCTGTTTTTCACGGAATATGTAAGTTTGTATCACTTTTTTTTATCACTAACTGAAACATCTGCAACAATGAAGAAGCTGTCCTTGGTTATTTGTGTCTATAACGAAGAGCCAAATATAAAACCACTTTCCGAAGAAATTAAAGCCGCGCTGAAAGACATCGATTTCGAAGCGATTTTTGTGGACGACGGGTCGAGCGACGGAACCAGGGAAGAAATCCGCAAGATAAATGACGAACGTTTTTTGCTGGTGGAGTTAAAACGTAACTACGGGCAAAGTTCTGCTTTGCAGGCTGGTATCGACCAGGCAGAAGGGGAGTACGTTGCACTGATTGACGGCGATTTGCAAAATGACCCGGCCGATGTTCCAATGATGCTTAACGAAATAGAGAAAGAAGGCTGGGACATGGTGGCAGGTGTGCGTGCCAACCGGAAAGACGGTATGTTTTTGCGCAAAGTACCTTCAAAAATTGCCAACTACATGATTCGCCGGGCTACCGGAATTCATATGAAAGACCTGGGGTGTACCCTGAAAATATTTACCAGCGAAACCATCAAAAGCATTCATATTTACGGCGAACTTCACCGTTATATTCCGGCGTTGATTACACTCGAAGGCGCCACGCGTATAACCCAGGTGGATGTCAATCACCGGCCGCGTACCTTTGGAACATCCAAATACAACCTCAGCCGGACTACCCGTGTAATGAGCGACCTGGTACTGATGGTTTTCTTCAAGAAATACATGCAGCGCCCGATGCACTTTTTTGGCGGTATCGGAATCGTAACACTCGGAATTGGCGTGTTGATCAATTTTTACCTGTTGATCCTGAAGCTTTTAGGGAACGACATTTGGGGAAAACCTCTGTTGATGCTGGGGATTTTAATGGTGCTGGGCGGAATTCAGTTTATCACCACCGGGATCATTGCGGAAGTTCAGATGCGTACTTATTTTGAGTCGCAAAAGAAAAAACCCTACCGGGTTAAAAGCGTGTCTCCGGCCGTAGAGAAATAATTCCAGGCTGCTATCCGGTTTTACAAAAAGTTGATTAGATTTATAAGGTTTTCCATTGATCAGCAGTGAGTAATACCCGGATGAAAAAAACACAAGTGTAACTGGCAGAATCCCGTTGGAATTTTATTCGGAAGATTTGTTTCATTTTTATGTAAGGGTAATTACCATCTTGCTTGTCATAAAATAAACAAGATTGATTAACCTAAATAATTATGTCATGAATACAATGAAGGCCCGAATATCACTTTTTTTGACCGTATTTTTTGTCCTCGCTTTTTTGGTCGGAAATGCACAGGAGCGTTTGGTTAAAGGTATTGTAACTACTTTCGACAGCATTCCGCTGATTGGTGCCGATGTGCAGGTGGCGGGTTCGAAAGAGTTGGTGAAAACCGATACGCTTGGAAGGTTTTCAGTAAATGTAAATCCGGGTGATAAACTAAAGGTTTCAGCCAAAGGTTTTAACACGCAAAAAGTTAAACTCGACGACAAAATCAAAATGGTTTTGGTTAACCTAAAGCTAAAACCTACCGAAAGTGCCCGCGAATATGCCATCGGATACGGTTACGTTAAAGATGCTGATAAGCTCAACGCGGTGGCTCAGCTAAACAGTAAAGACCTGGATTTCTCGCAGTATACAAATATGTACGATTTGATACGTGGCCGGTTTGGCGGTGTTCAGGTAAGTCCGGGTGGCGAGATCATTATTCGTGGGGTGAGTTCCATAAACCTGAGCAGCGCCGCCTTGATAGTGGTGGACGGAGTAGCGGTAGATAACAGCATGTTGAATAATTTAAGCCCCACGAATGTGCAAAGCATTAACATTATCAAAGATGGAAGTGCTGCCATTTATGGTGCACGGGGCGCCAACGGAGTGGTCATTATCGAAACCAAACGGGGGAAGGATGATTAATTTTTCCCCTTATTGATTTCTAACTCTAAATTACCGGCGTGAAAGAAGTTGTTGTTGAGCAAAAGTTTCGCGCACCCATTTGTAAAATATGGGAAGCGCTTACCAACTTGGAGGAAATGAAGCAGTGGTATTTTGACAATATCGATTCATTTCGCGCTGAAGTGGGAGCAAAATCACGTTTCGAAGTGCAATCGGGCGAGCGAACTTTCACGCATTTGTGGGTGGTAACAAAGGTTGTTCCTTTTGAATGTATTCAATACAACTGGAAATATGCAGAATATCCGGGCGATTCGTTGGTGACCTTTGATTTAAAGAAGGATGGCAATGAAACCTTGCTGGTATTGACTGCTACTTTTATCGAGGATTTTCCGGGCGAAATACCCGAGTTTAAACGCGAAAGTTGTGTGGCCGGATGGCAGTACTTTATTCAGGGACGCTTAAAAACCTATCTCGAATTAAATTGCTAAATTGGAGTGACTTAAAAACTACAATCATGAACAAACCAGTAACCGTCGCCATATTTACGAGCAATTTCGATATGAAATACATTCTTTTTAAGGAAATGCTCGACGAAGCAGGAATCGAATACATGCTGGTAAATGAAATCACCAGCACCATTGATGGAATTTACAAAGGCAGCCCGTCAAACATTGGAATTGAGCTTCGGGTAATGGAAGAAAACTTTGAAGAGGCGCTTGAAATACTGAACTCGATCCAATAAAAAAGGCTGTTCCAAAAGTGATTTTCGAGCAGAATACGATCTATTCTTCTTTGCGTAAAACCGATTTTACCAACTTTTGAAACAGCCCTTTGAGCGAAGGAGTTAGTCGTATTTATTTGGTCAGTTCATAACCCATTTCAATTCCTTTTTTAGTTGCAGGGACTCCTTCTTTCATCCAAACAGGCATGGGAGCATCTTTCAGGTAATGATCAAAAAACTGTGCCAGCCGAATCTGAAAATCATGTTTATCCCGAAGTTTTAACGGCCAGTGGTCGGCGTCGTTGTAGTTTAAAAGCCAACTCGGTTTTCCAAGTCTTCGCAGGCCGATAAAAAACTCAATTCCCTGGTACCACGGAACGGCCCCGTCGTCATCGTTGTGCATGATCAAAATAGGGGTTTCTATCTTGTCGAGCGTAAATAGCGGTGAATTTTCGAGGTAACGCAGCGGCGCTTCCCAGATCGATTTTCCGATGCGGCTTTGCGTATGTTCGTACTGAAAAGCACGGTTCAGTCCCGATCCCCAACGGATGCCACCGTAAGCGCTAAACATGTTTACAACGGGCGCACCCGACTCAATGGCTGCAAAAAGGTTGGTGCGGGTGGCAAGGTAAGCCACCTGGTAACCGCCCCAGCTGTGCCCTTGCGCCCCGATTCGTTTCGGATCCACAAAGCCCATTTCCAGAATATGGGTAATTCCGGGCATCACACAGTTAAAGGCTGATTCGCCCGGATAACCTTCCCTGTAATGCACATCGGGGTTAAAAACAACGTACCCGTTGCTGGTGTAATAATGATAGTCGATGGTGGAACGATGGGTTTCCGGCATGCGGTATTCAAGCAATTCATCCGAACTTTTCTCGTAGAAATTTACGATCATCGGGTATTTTTTTGAGGGATCGAAATTTTCCGGTTTGTGCAAGGTTCCTTCCAGTACGAGTCCGTCGAGCGAGCGCCACGAAACCAACTCGGCCGTTCCCCAGATAAAATTTTTTTGCTGCGGGGCTGCATCCGAAACCTGCACTTGTTTTTTGAAGTTTAAGTCGGTAGCCAGAAGATTGGGATAGGTCCGGAAATTCTCTTTGGTGAAAACCACCACATCAGCATCTTTGGCTTTTGATGGTGTACTGAGTTTAAAGTTTCCGTCCAATAAGATCCTTTTCTTCTCCGGTTTTTCCCAATCAAATGAAAAATAGCTGTTTGCTTTACTCGCGTCATCAAAGGCTTTCAAAAGCATTGGTTCCGATGGATCAAGTGACTCGCCCCGTTTGGCATTAAATCTCACCAGGCGGTAGCTGGTTTTATTTGTCCGGCCATTTTGGGTGACGTTTAAGGGAGCAGAATTATTTTCAGGATCTACCTGCCATAAATCGTAACGGTCGTAAACTAGCAGTGCTTTGTCGTCTTGCAGCCAGCCCGCTGTGCCGTACGATGACGGCGGATTGGGGATGTCGTTCAGTTCATCAGCCACCTGAATTTGTTGAGGAACGGAGACAACGAATTCTTTCCCCGTAGCTATGTTATAAGTATTCCATGTGGTGTCGATGGCATTGTACCAGTACAGGTAATTGCCGTTGGGTGAAGACATGGGGCGCGCGCGACAGTCTTTTTTGACCATTTTGTGCTCGCCGGTGTGGATGTCAACCAGGTAAAAATCGAGGTGGTTCGGTTGTCCTTCCCACATTACCTGCACCGCGTAAGGGCGGTTGGAATAGGCCAGCAGATAGTCTGCATTACCTTTGTTGATCAGGTCGACACCGGAAAATAATTCGGTTTCGAGTTGAACCGTTTTGTTGTCAGAAAGATGGACCACTGACAGGTATGATTTTTTCTCATCGCGCGATTTGTTGTTCAGCTGAACGGTTTGCAGCTCTTCTTCGTTCCAGTGCCAGATATCCAGCATCGGAATTTCTTCCTCCAGCTTTGTTGTATCCTTTTCTGCGGGAACTGGCGCAGTACCAAAAAACAGGCGTTCGTTGTTATCCGAAAACGAAAGCCGGCCGTTGGAACTGATTTCCCAACCTTCGGGAATGGCCTTGCTGTCATTGGCTGCGATGATCTCTGCACTTTCATCACCCGACCACAAATACAGTGCATAGCTTTTTTCTTTCGAACCGGTAGTATCGGCCAGAAATGCCACCTTGTTGGCCGTTTTGCTTAGCGTTAGTTGTTTGAAGTCGCCTTTGCCATTCAGGATTTTTTGCTCGTTTCCGTTTTCCCACACATAAACACCAGCGTCGAAAACACTGTCGCCTTCCGACACAAAGGCAAGTATTTTATTCTCTTCAGAAAAATCGTAACTGCTTACTGCAGGGAATTCCTTTTCTTCTCCATTAATGAGGTTTTTTATCACTAGCGGAAATGTTTCATCTTTCCCGTTTTTCTTTTCTTTTTTGTCTGAACCGGAAGTGGTGTCCGCTTTTTCGGCTTGGTAGGCAATCCAACCCGACCATTCTGCAGGTATTTTAAACGATTTTATTTGCTCAATCACTTCCTGCGTTCCTTTGTCAAGATCGTAAATTACCAGCTTGTCTTTGGGGAGGTCTTCTTTTTTTGTCTTTTTTAATTTCAGGGCCCGGATGCTGTCTTCGGGGGCTTTTAAGGTAAACACCAAAAACCGGGAATCGGCTGTAATTTGGGCTCCGGTTCCACACTCGATGGCCGCTTTTTCCTCGCCGGCAGGAGTGGTTATTTTTAGTACAGGATCTCCTTTCCACGGTTCCTCTTTGTAAACAATGTATTTGCCGTTGTTGGAAAGGTGGGTTTCTGTAATCCGGTTCCATTTCAGGATGTCATCAAACGTTAACGGGCGCTTTTCGTTTTGCGCAAATGCCAGAACAGCCAAAACAGAAAAGGTAAAAATGAACAGCAGTTTTTTCATGAGTGTATACTATTTGGTTTTAATCAAAAAACTTTGGTGCAGGGAGAAAACGATTCGTATATGTCTGAGAGTTTATTCGCCGGGCTTTATTCGGTAAAATTGACGGTTCAAGTCAGTTCAAAATTCAGTAAACTATGACGCCTTTCTGTTGAAAAGGTTTAAAGCCGATTCAGGAGCGCCGGTAAATAACGTTTCTTTCTTCGAGGTACTTTAAAATGTATGCCAGGTTTCCAACCCCGGCCCCAAGGGTTTCGGGGGCACTTACACCGTGTGCCGAAAAACCGCCGTCGAGCAATAAATTGGCAACCGCCGTGCAGGTGTACCCCGTGGTGCGTGCCATTGAAATGGTTTTGCTGTTGCGGTCAAACTTGTCCAGAAGGTGGTAGGTGTACGTTCTTCTTGCGCCGTTTTCAATTCCCTTTATGGTGATTCGCATGATGGTAAAATCTTCTTCGCCTTCCTTTAACTGCCATTTGGGAAAAAGTAGTTTGGCAGTTACATCTATGGGGCGGATTTTTGTGCCGTTTACTTCAATTTCTTCGTACGAGAAAAATCCTGATGCGCGCAACACCCGCAGGTATTCAATACATCCCGGATAGCGAAGTGTTTTTTCAATCATGTGCGGAATGTTCTTCATGGTAAACATGAGTGAACGCAGTCCGTCAGAATTCCACGATTCCAGGGTTCCCACTTCGTCGAAATGAATAAGCTCCGGATCGGAAAGTGCTTCTTTGGTCACCATCTCATAGTTTTGAATATAGCGCGCGGGTCGGGTGTATTCTTCGATTACATCGATGGGAGAGAAAACGGCTTTGTATTCGTAGGGCCACTCGCGAACCACCGGGAGTCCTCCCACCAAACATTCATACGATTGAACGTGCATTTCGCGGTTGTGGTGCCCAAGGATAATGTTGCCCATTCCGGGAGCTACGCCGCAATCGGCCACTACTGTTACTTTGTGCTTTTGTGCCAGTCCGTTCAGGGCCAGAAAATCTTCGGGCATAAACGAAATGTCAACCATGTCGCGTCCGGCTTCTATCACGGTTTTCATGGTCTGATAACCCATAAAGCCGGGAACGGCCCCGATAACGAGGTCAAACTCGCGAACAATTTCCCTGATTTTTGCGGGATCTGCCAGGTCGGTCTGAATGGTTCTTATTTCCGGAAAATCCAGAAATTTCTGAGCAGTAGAAGGATCGATATCTACACTCGTAACCCGATGGTTTTTCGACAGGTCTTTGGCGATTACACTGCCTACCAGCCCGGCCCCCAGTACAACAATCTTTTTCATCCTGTTTCCATTTATTGTATTTCCATACGGTTTATAACGCAGCGAAACAGTTATTTGTAATTCAACAGTAGCATCTTCCTGTCAGGAGGTAATAAACTCCAACAGAATCAGAAGCCTGCATGAATCTACAAAAAGATTTCGGGACTTGACAGTTTCTTTTCGTTTACATGGCTGAAAACGAGAAGCATTGTATTTGCAGTCAGTTTATTCCAGGTGAATCAGTCCTTTTTTTAGTGCATATTTTACCACGTCGGAATTATTTTTCAGGTTTAGTTTGTCCAGAATGTTCTGTTTGTGGGTTCCCACAGTTTTAACGCTGATAAATAATTTTTCTCCGATTTCACGGGTTGAAACACCTTCGGCCAGCAGCATGAAAATCTCCTTTTCTCTGTCTGATAACTGGTTGTAGCTGTCGTCTTTGGTATTGGCTGCATCAAGGTAGCCATTGATTACCAGTTCGGTTATGTCTTCGCTAAGGAATTTCTTCCCGTTAAAAACAGAATGAACAGCATCGATCAGTTGACGGTGTGTTGAGTTTTTAAGCAGATAAGCATCGGCTCCTGCTTCAAGCATTCCTTTTACGTATTGTTTGTCGGAATGCATAGAGACGGCAATCACCTTTATCTCGGGCAATTTTTCTTTTATAAGCCGGGTGGCTTCAATGCCGTTCATGTCGGGCATGGCAATGTCGGTCAAAAGCACATCGGGATTTAGACGCTGCGCCATTTCAATGGCTGCATTTCCGTTCTCTGATTGTGCAATTACTTCAATGGTTTCATCGGTTTCCAGCAGGTTTTTAAGGCCTTCTCTGAATAACTGATGGTCGTCGGCAACAATAACTTTAATTTTCATTGTTCTATACTTGGGTTGTTAATTCTGTCAGTCGCACTGTTTGTTAACCGGTAAAATTATCTTGGCACGTGTTCCTTTACCGGTTGGGTGTATTTTGAATGATCCGTTGATACTGTCGACGCGTTCATAAATACTCAATAATCCAAAGCCACCTTCTAAATTGGGAGCTTTTATTTTTGCCGGATCAATACCTACTCCATTGTCTTCTACCAAAATAACGTGAGCCTCGTCGTTTGTGTCAACCGATACTTTTACTTCGGAAGCCCTGGCATGCTTGTGTATATTGGTTAAAAGCTCTCCGATGATACGGTAAAGAAAAATTTCGTTTTCCTTGGTTTGTCCGTTTTTGTAGTCTCCTACCTTAAAGGAGGTTTTAATCTGGCAGTTTTTCTCAAATTGTTCCAGTTTCCAGCTTACCGCCGGAATAAGCCCGAGTTCATAAAGAATAGGAGGGCTTAGGTCGTAGGTTAAGGTACGCGATTCCTGTATGGCTTTGTTGAGCAGGCTGGAGGTAAACTCTATTGTCTTTTTTATTTGCGGAGAACAACTCTGTACGTCGATCGATGACAGGTTCATAAACGCCAGCGAAAGGGTTTGTCCCAAACTGTCGTGAAGGTTTTCTGCAACACGGCGGCGTTCACGTTCTTCCACCAACGTGAGTTCCGAATTCATTTTACGAAGCCTTTCCTGGTATTCTTTAATGCGCATGGCCACATTGATCTGGGCGGATAATTCAGCCTGATCATAGGGCTTTGAGAGAAAAGAATCGGCGCCGGCATTCAACCCCTTCGAGCGTTCCGAGCTGTCGTGTCCGAGGGCCGAAACCATGATGATGGGAATCTGTTTGGTTTTTACATTGTCTTTTAAAATGCGGCAGGTTTCGTAGCCATCCAGCCCGGGCATCATAATGTCAAGCAGCACAAGATCGGGCAACTCTTTGGTCGCCTTCTCAATCCCCTCTTCTCCACTTTGTGCTGCGACGAACAGAAAGTCGGGGTAGTGCTTTCTGATAATGTGGGCAAGGAGCTCGAGGTTTATCAAATTATCATCCACTGCAAGAATCTTCCGCATGGCTTTTTATCTAAACGTTTGGTTTTATGTTGGTACAGGTATAAGCGTCATCCGTATCAGGGTTAAAAGTAGTAAAAATGCATGAAGATAAACAAGGCACTTTGTAAAAATATCAGAATGTTGAAAGAGGGGCTTGGGCATGGTGAGCGCTTCCGGATTCTATACTGTTGTTGACGGTCAGGAGGAAACGGGGTGGGAGACAATTAACTTCCCGCTTATTTATGTTTCTTTCTTTATCCTTTCAAATTCTGACTATCTTTGTTGCTTACACAAAAATGTATGTCAGATAAGCCATTAATATTAGTAACCAACGACGACGGAATTCATGCCAAAGGGCTGAGAGAGTTGGTAGAGGTAATGCAGTTTTTCGGCGAGGTAATCGTTATTTCGTCCGAAGTTTCCATGTCGGGGAAAGGATGTGGAATAACCGTTGATCACCCTTTGCGGGCCATCCCGGTTGAACAGATTCACGGGGTGCCTACCTACAAAAGCAATGGTACTCCGGTTGACAGCGTGAAACTCAGTTTTAACAGTCTTTTGCCACGTATACCCGATTTTGTGGTTTCCGGTATTAATCATGGGGCAAATTCCTCGATCAGTGTCATTTACAGTGGAACAATGGGAGCTGCCATCGAAGGTGGTTTGCACGGAGTTCCTTCCATCGGTTTTTCGTTGGATGATTTCAGTGCCGATGCCGATTTTTCCAAAGCAAAATTGGTAGTGGCACGTGTTTTTCAGAGTGTTATGGAAAACGGTTTACCGCCCTTCGTTTGTTTGAATGTGAACATTCCGAAAGGAAAACCAAAGGGAATTAAAATATGCCGGCAGGCACACGGTAAATGGGTGGAAGAGTTTGAAAAAAGAACCGATCCGCACGGTCGTGAATACCACTGGCTGGCTGGGTACTTCAAAAATTTTGAAGAAGATGCACCCGAAACCGACATGCATGCACTTAAAAACAGTTATGCATCGGTAGTTCCGGTAACGGTAGATATGACGTGTTACAAAACGCTGGAGCAACTGAAAGACTGGGAATTCTGATATGCAACGAAACCGCAGACATAAACTGGATACCGTTGGTACCGGACTTTTGGCCGGCCTGCTTTTGCCCCTGTTAATCTTTCTGATTGTTTACCTGGTGAACGACCCGGAGATTGCATTTTCGGAATACCTGAAAGGGTTGTGGCGCATTCATGCCCTGATGAAAATTGGCAGTTTGTGTGTTTTTACCAACCTGGCGGTATTCTGGGGTTTTCTGAAGATGAAACACGAACGGGCAGCGCGTGGTGTACTGGGAGCTACTTTGCTCTATGCTTTTGTGGTGCTCATTTCAAAAGCCATATAGATGAGGTATTATCTGATTGCAGGCGAGGCATCAGGCGATTTGCACGGATCGAACCTGATGAAAGAACTGAAAACAGCGGATTCGGAGGCAGTATTTCGCTATTTTGGTGGAGACCTGATGCAGGCCGTTGGTGGAGAATTGGTAAAACACTACCGCGAAATGGCTTTCATGGGGTTTTTGAATGTCATTCTGAATTTGAAAACCATTGCGCGAAACCTCGAATTCTGTAAAAAAGACCTGCTTCTGTTTAAGCCCGATGTGCTGATTCTGATCGATTATCCAGGGTTTAACCTGAGGATCGCCGAGTTTGCCAAACAAAACAATATTAAAGTTTACTACTACATTTCGCCGAAGGTTTGGGCTTGGAAAGAATACCGGGTAAAAAAGATCAAAGCTTCTGTGGATGAAATGTTTACCATTTTTCCGTTTGAAACCGGTTTTTACCGAAAGCACGGGATGGACGTTCATTATGTGGGAAATCCGCTGATGGATTCGTTTGCCGAATTTCAGAAAACAGCCCTTGCTAGGCCGGAATTTCTCCAAAGAAATCAGCTGGATGAAAGACCACTGGTAGCCTTGCTGGCCGGTAGCCGGGTACAGGAAATAAAACGGACGCTTCCGGTAATGAAGGTTATTTCCTCTCTTTTTCCCGATTTTCAGTTTGTGCTGGCCGGGGTAAAAAGTATCGACGATTCGTTGTATCAATCCTATCTGAAGGATACGGATATAAAACTTATTTACGATCAAACCTACGATTTATTGAATAACGCGCACACAGCGCTGGTTGCTTCCGGAACAGCAGCTTTGGAAACGGCGTTGTTCCGGGTACCGCAAACTGTGATTTACAAAGTGGAAGGCGGTTGGGTAACCGATGTTATTTTCCGTCATTTCATTTTTAAGATGGTGGGGGTGTCGCTCCCGAATATTATCATGGAGCGTGAGATTGTGCGGGAACTTGTGCAGGCAAAAATGACCTTGAATAATGTAAAAAGCGAAATGCAAAAGTTGCTTTACGAAGAGGAATACCGGACTCAGATACAGGATGATTACCGGCAGTTGTGGGAAATGATGGGCGAGCCGGGATGCTCTAAGCGCGCAGCAGATAAAATGGTTGAATTGTTGAAAACAGTGGAAAAACATTAAATTTCTGCTTTGAAAAATATTGAAAGCGTCAAGAAAGACGTTCACCTTAAAACTTTTTGCCGAAGTGTATAGCTTGTTCAAAAAAGAGATCAAAACATTTTTGGGGTCGCTGATTGGTTACCTGGCGGTATTGGTTTTTCTTTTGGTCAGTGGCTTATTCCTGTGGGTGTTTCCCGGAGATTACAACATCATTGAAAGCGGATATTCTACACTCGATCCGTTTTTTTCGCTGGCTCCCTGGCTGTATTTATTTCTGATTCCGGCCATCACGATGCGCTTTTTTGCCGACGAAAAACGAAGCGGTACCATCGAACTCTTGCTTACCCGCCCGGTTTCTGCTTTTCAGCTGGTTTTCGCCAAATTCCTGGCTGGGATGGTGCTCGTTTTTATTTCGCTGCTGCCTACATTGTTGTACTTTCTGTCGGTTTACCTGCTTGGAAATCCGGTGGGAAGTATCGATACAGGTGCCACCTGGGGATCGTTTTTCGGGCTTTTCTTTTTGGCAACCATTTACGTGGCCATCGGGGTTTTTACCTCGTCGTTAACCGACAACCAGATCGTTAGCTTTATTCTGTCCATGGTGTTGTCGTTTGTTTTTTACCTGGGATTTGAGTTTGCGGCTTCGTCCGGAATTTCATACTGGGTAGAGCAGATGTTGACATGGTTGAGCATTAACGAGCATTTTCTGTCTGCATCGCGCGGGGTGATCGATCTCGAAGACGTGATCTACTTTCTGGGGATGACTTTTCTTTTCCTGTTTTTTACGGCCGTGTTTCTTCGCAAGGGAAACATCAAAAGAAAGATTGTTCGTACCCGGCTGGTGCTGGTCACTTTAGCTGTTTTTGTGGTGTTTTTTGCCTCTTCCAGCTTTTTGTTTCGGATTGATTTAACCGTTGATAAACGTTACTCGCTTTCGCCGGTCAGTAAGCAAATTGCTGTTGAAATTCAGGAACCGGTTTCTGTCGAATTCTTTTTAGAAGGAGAGTTGGAGTCCGGATTAAAAAAATTGCAACGCGAGGTTTTTGAAAAAGTAGCAGTGCTAAACGCCTATTCTTCGAAGCCGATTCGCATAAAAGTTACCGATATTTACCAGGTCGTGAACCCGGAGAAACGCGAAGAAAAAATACAGGAACTTTACGAAAAAGGCATCAAACCCACCAGTTTCAGACATAAAACTGAAACGGGGGTAGCAACAAAACTTATTATTCCGGGAGCGCTTGTTCGAATTGGAGGGAAAGAAGTAGCTGTTAACTTTCTGAAATCAAACCAGGATTTTTCCGGCGAGTACAATATAAACCACTCGGTGGAAAGTGTGGAGTTTGAATTGGTGAATGCTTTTCAAAAGCTGATGCGCGGCAAAAAATCAACCGTTGCTTTTCTTGAAGGACACGGCGAATTGGACCAATACCAGGTGATGGACTTTGCCAATGCACTTTCGGGCGACTTTGAAGTGACGCGTGTGAATACCACCTTGCTCGGAAAATATGCCGATAATTTTGATGTGCTGGTGGTTGCCGGTCCCGATCAGCCTTTTAGCGAGCCGGATAAATACATCATCGATCAATACATCATGAACGGTGGAAAAGTGGTTTGGTTAATCGATCCCGTAAAAGTGGATGTTGACAGCTTGTCGCGCGGATTCCGGACTTTTGCGTTTCCGCATGATGTCAACCTGGGCGATCAGTTGTTTAAATACGGAGCCCGTTTGAATTACGAATTACTTCAGGATGTAAATTGTTCACAATTGGCTGTGAATACCGCTCCCGCCGGTGCTCAGCCAAAATATACACTTCATCCCTGGTATTACTCGCCCTTGCTGACACCCAACGATAATCACCCGCTAAGCCGGAACCTGAACCGTGTTTTTGCCGAATACGTTTCATCTGTCGATACTGTTTCCGGGACACCCGGGCTCTCCAAAGCGGTGATTCTTTCTACTTCTCCTTATGCCCGGAGGGTAAAATCGCCTTCATCGGTAAGTCTGCAAAATATCGACAATCCACCCGCCCGCGAATTGTTCAACACGCCTTTTATTCCGGTGGGAGTGCTGATGGAAGGAACGTTTACATCGCTGTATAAAAACCGGATGGTGGAGCAGTGGGGCTTTTCATCGGCTTCCACTTTAAACGAAAGCCAACCAACCAAAATGGTTGTTTTTGCCGATGCCGGAATGATCGCAAACCTGGTGAATTATTCGGGCGAGCGTCCGCAAATCAGCGAAATGGGATACGATAAAGTGGCCCGGCGTGCCTGGGGGAACAAGGAGTTTCTGATGAACACCCTTTTTTACCTGAACGACGACCGCGGTATTATGCAACTTCGAAACCGTACGATCAAGCTCCGGCTACTTGATCAGGTGAAACTGCGGGAGCAAAAAGCATTCTGGCAATGGCTGAATGTTTTGCTACCCGCTTTGATGATGGCACTTTTCGGCCTGGTATACAACCTTGTTCGTAAGTATCGTTACACCCGTTCATAAATCGTGGGTATTTTCGCCAAAAGCCAGGTAGGTTAATATTATTAAAGTTTGTATATTCGTGTACTTGGAGAACTAAAAATCTCATACGGAATTAAAAATCAAAAAAACATAATAAGCACATGAAGTTTGTTGTTTCAAGCACTGATTTACTGAGTCACCTTTCTGCTATCAGCAAGGTAATCAGCAGTAAAAGTACTATGCCGATACTGGACAACTTTTTGTTTCAGTTAAACGATTCGGAGCTGACCATTACGGCTTCCGATCTGGAATCGACTTTGATTACCAGTATCGAGTTGGACAATATTGACGGGACAGGTGCTGTTGCCGTTCCGGCGAAACTGATTACAGATACTTTGAAGGAATTTCCGGAGCAGCCACTGACTTTCCAGATCGACAAAGATTCTTTTCATGTTGAAATCTTTTCCGACAATGGTAAATTCAGCATTATGGGACAGGATCCGGAAGATTTTCCGGAACAGCCCGGGCTGGATGAAGAGGGCGCTTCGTCGATCAATGTAAGCCATGTGGTTTTGCAAAAAGGTATTGAAAAAACACTGTTTGCCACGGCAGATGACGAACTTCGCCCGGTAATGAACGGTATTTTTGTGGAGCTTTCGCCCGATTTTATGAGCTTTGTTGCATCAGACGCTCACAAGTTGGTTCGTTACCGCAGAATGGATGCCAAGTCGGAATTTGAGTCGTCTTTTATCCTTCCGAAGAAACCGGCCAGTTTGCTGAAAAACCTTCTTCCGAAAGAAGAATTCGACGTAAAAGTGGAGTTTGACGATAAAAATGCATTTTTCACACTTAGCAATTATAAATTGATTTGCCGTTTGGTGGAAGGTAATTATCCGAGTTACAATTCGGTAATTCCAACCAACAACCCAAATAAAATGGTTATCGACCGCCTGAGTCTTTACAATACCGTAAGAAGGGTATCTGTATTTTCGAACCAGGCCAGTAACCTCATAAAATTAAACATCAACGATAACAAACTGGTGGTTTCTGCACAGGACATCGATTTCTCGATTTCGGCCGTTGAACGACTGGCTTGTGAATACGAAGGAGACGAGATCGAAATCGGTTTCAAGTCAACTTTTATGCAGGAAATTCTGTCCAATATTTCGGCAGGTGATGTACGTCTCGAATTAAGTGACCCGACCCGCGCAGGTTTGTTACTGCCGGCGGAGAACGATCACGAAGACGAAGACATGTTGATGCTTTTGATGCCAATGATGATCAATGCCTGATCAAATTTAATAATCAGAAAAAAGGTATCCTGGGGTCAACAGATTGTAGGGTACCTTTTTTAATTCATACCGGTATGCAATTACACTTAAAAAATCCCATTGTATTTCTGGATCTCGAAACCACGGGGATCAATATTGTTACTGACCGCATTGTGGAAATCGCGTTGGTAAAAGTAAATGTAGATGGCAGCGAAGAGGAAAGGCTGCTGCGTATTAACCCTGAAATGCCGATTCCTGTTGAAGCCTCGATGATTCATGGAATTTACGATGAGGACATAAAAGATGCGCCTACGTTTAAGGAAGTGGCCAAAACACTGGCCAAATTTCTGGAAGGCTGTGATCTGGGAGGATTCAATTCCAATCGTTTTGATATTCCGCTTTTGGCCGAAGAATTTCTGCGAGCCGATGTGGACATCGACCTGAAAAAGCGAAAGTTTATTGATGTGCAGGCGATCTTTCACAAAATGGAAAAACGAACGCTGGCAGCTGCTTACAAATTCTATTGTAACCAGGAGTTGACCGATGCACACAGCGCCATGGCCGATACAAAGGCTACCTATGAGGTGTTAAAGGCGCAGCTCGATGTTTATAACGGAGTTGAATACGAAGATGCAAAAGGGAATAAATCCCTTCCGATTGTGAACAACGTGGACCAACTGAGCGAGTTTTCTTCGTACGACCGGAACGTTGACTTTGTAGGCCGGATTGTTTACGACGAGAACGATGTGCCGGTATTCAACTTTGGGAAAAACAAAGGAATTCCGGTGGCACAGGTACTGGAAGAGCAGCCCGGGTATTTTGGTTGGATCCTGAACAGCGAATTTCCGCTTTACACCAAAAAAGTGCTGACCCAGCTTAAGCTGAAAATGATGAGTAAGTAGCGGGGGCAATTGAAAAAGAAATTGAGATGAAAATTATTTGCATAGGAAGAAATTATGTGGCGCATGCCGCAGAATTGGGAAACGAAGTCCCGGAAGAGCCTGTGTTTTTTATGAAACCGGATTCGGCCCTGCTTCGTAACAACGATCCGTTTTATATTCCCGACTGGACAAAAGAGGTTCACCACGAAATCGAACTCGTCATCAAAATCAACCGTATTGGCAAAAACATCGAGCAGCGCTTTGCCGATCGTTACTATGATGAGATCGGGCTGGGGATCGATTTTACTGCACGCGATGTGCAGGCGCAACTTAAGGCGAAAGGCTTGCCTTGGGAGAAAGCCAAAGCTTTTGACCAGTCGGCTGTAATCAGCAGCACCTTTTTCCCGAAAAGCATTTTCCCCGATCTGGAGTCGATGTATTTTAAGCTCGATATCAATGGGACAACCGCACAGGAAGGCGACTCGGGTCTGATGATTTTTGGCTTTGATGAGATCATTTCCCATGTTTCAAAATACGTAACCTTAAAAATCGGGGATCTTATCTATACGGGTACTCCCGCCAACGTTGGGCCGGTGCAAATCGGCGACCACCTGGAAGGTTACCTGGAAGGCAAGAAACTGCTCGATTTTAAGGTGAAATAAAAAAATAATTTTATTGTGGTTTGCGGTAACTGTAAGTGGCCGTGAACCACAATAAACAAACTCCCAATAACTAAAAAGTAAACAATCAAACAACATGCAAGACCATCATTTTGAAATAGAACTTGAAGTACGCGATTACGAATGCGATTTACAGGGAATTGTAAATAACTCGGTTTATCAGAATTACCTGGAACATTGCCGTCATAAGTTTTTACATGCTGCCGGACTGGATTTTGCCGAGTTGCACAACGACGGGATCGACGCAGTAGTGATTCGTGCCGAACTGGATTACAAGTTTCCGTTGCGGCCAGCCGATGTTTTTCTGATTCGTCTGAGAATGGGCAAACAGGGGCGTTTGCGTGTGATCTTTGATCAGCAGATCATTCGTAAGTCGGATGAAAAGCTAATGGTAAATGCCCGTATTACCACTGTATTGACCAAGAATGGACGACCCATTGCACCTGATATCCTGGAAGGAAAATTTGAAGCGGTTGGCGTGAAAATGGTGGAGGTTTAAGATTCCTGACAACAATTACCCGGGAGATATTTGAGTTTTACAATTGTTGTTTGTTTGATTTGTGTTCCAGTTTAAAGCTGTGCCCGCAATCAAAGCAATGGTAATTTTTTCTGATGAGGGGAAAGGGGCTGGTTGTCAGAAACGACAAGATGAGGTACAAAACATCCCATTTATCGTCGGTGGCATAGCCAAAACTCACATTGGGCGACTGGCAATTCGGGCAAATTACCCGTAACACATCGTCTTTCGACGAAATTCCAAACTTCTCCACCAATTCCTTCTCCTGGTAGAATTCAACGGGTTTTTGCCGGAGATAGCCAAAAACATTGCCATCGAAGTCCAGTAGTTCGCCCCAGAATTCTTTCCATGAAAAGCTAAATTCTTTTTTGTCCAGTTTTTTGAATTCAGCTTCCTCCGCAAGGATCTTCTCAATTTCGGGCTTTGTTAATACCTCTGATTCGATCTCGTTTGTATTGTCGGGTAACGTTGCTTTTGTTCGCAACAGCGACTTGATGCGGAAAATTTCATCCTGTTTTTTTATCGCTTTCTCAAGTGCTTCGTCTATATCGTAGGAGCCGCTGCTGTCCATCAGTTTGTGTTCCGAAATGGAATTCAGTACCTGTCTGGCTTTCTCCGCCTGCTCTTCCGGTACTTTTAGTTTTACACCGCCAATGGCTACCGCATCGAACGGACTTACCCAAACCAGGTTTTCGTCGTAAATAAAAGCTTGAATTCCTTCGCTCTCCAAACGGCCTTTTAGTATGTGGCAGTCGATGGGGATGTTGGATGTGTAGATGGTCGTTAGCGTCATTTTGGAATGTTTACATTATTGGTGTCTTCAATGCAGGTTGTTAAAAATAAAAAATCTACCTGTAACTTTCAGTAAATATACTAAATACAGGTAGATTTTCTATGCTGAGTCAGATGTAATTCCTCTTAGAGGATTACTCCCACTTCGGCAGCTGAGCTGTAAAAGCTGTTGCTTACCTCGCGCAGCGTAGTGACTTTAAAATACCGCGCTTTTTCAGGCTTGTCAAACATTTTTTCCTGGCGCTGGTTGGTGTTCCGGAAATGTCCTTTTTCTACCACGGTTTTCCAGGTTTTGCCATCGGTACTCACCTCCAGTTTGTATTCTGCAATGCGTCCGTTGCTTTGTTCTTGCCGGGGCAAATAATCAAAGCCTTTTAGCGTAAGCACTTCACCCATGTCAACCTGAATGAAATGAGGTTGCCCAAGTTTTTCATCGCTCCAGTCAGAATGCCAGAAGGTTTCCGGCTTGTTATCGATCGCTGCCTTGGGGCCTTCTCCCGGATAGCTGCAATCGGCAGTGGCTTTCCATTTCGATTTATTAATCTCGTATATTTTAACCGCTTTGTTACTTCTCATTTTCCCGGGAGTTTCAGCATAAACAGCAAGCTTGCCTCCTTTTCGCAGGTCAAACGGTTTTTTGTAACGAATGGTTTTTCCGTCGTTTACCGAATAATAAACCACCGAATTCTTATCTCCCGATAAGCTCACCATACCCTTTTCATCCCGCTCAATTTCCGGAGCCTGTGTCAATTGTAATTCAGCTGAGGTATATTTTTCAGCAGCATAATCAAAAATCTCTTTTTGCTGGAACTGAACCGGTCGGTAAGTAACCTCGAAACGGTAGATGCCATTTGTGGCAACATATTGCGGCAAAATGCCCGGGCCACAGGTGGCTGTTCCAAGTCCGGTTACCAGGTCGTCGAAGTTAACGGTTACAAAACCGGCATCTTCCAGTTCGTTCATGTGGCGGGCTTTGGTGATAGCTGCATCGTCGTAAGGGTAGGCACTGAAATTCATTGCATTGGGTGCGCTCATCATAAAACCGATTCCTTCTATGTTGGTAACGGCAGCCCAGCGAACATCGGCCTGGTTGCAGTTGTCTTGCGGAACTACCATGTTGTGGTCGTACAATTGTTCTGCGGTTGATGCATAGAAGCCAAATTTGCCTCCGCTTTTGCGGTCAGGATAAGTTGATACACCGCCCAATCCATACCAATTCAATTCGTTAAACGAACGTGGCATTTTCATTTGCAGGCCTACTTTGGCAACCGCAGTAATGGTCGTCGGCAGGTTTACCTCGCTTGAAACCGTAAATGTTCCGTCGCCAAATACCTGGTACTGAATCACCGCATCAAATTCGGTGGTGCTGGTTTTCATCGTAAGCGGGAAAATCACAAGCATAGAGCCGTCAGCCTGGTTTTTGATTTCAGCTTTAGCGGCCACCTGTTCGATTTGGTCCAGCCCGGCAGAAGTCCAGGCGCGCATTCCGTTGCGGTCGCGAACATCGTTCTCTGTTGGCGGACGGAAGAAATTGAGTTTTGGTCCAGCGGTCATTAATTCGGCACCGTTCAGCAGGTACGAAGAAATAACGCCGGTATTGGAGTCAATTGTCAGTTGGAAATTTTTCCCGCTGATAAGCTGGTTGGTTTCGTTTTGCTGAACCAAAACTTCACCGGTGTTTTCAACCATCTTGAAGGGTGCGGCTTGAATGGGTAATTCAAACTCTGCCCAAGCTTGCTCGTGGTGTTTTTTTACCAGTCCTTTTTGTTTTTTGGTAAGCAGCGAGAAGTTTAGCGTATACGACTGTCCCGCCTTGGGCTCTTGCAATTCGGGTATTGAAATGCTGAAGGCTTTTGATTCCTGAGGCTCGACATTTAATCCGGGTATCGTGCCGTGAGCAACAACTCCTTCTGCATTTTTAATGGTCCACGAAAGATTAAATTCGTTCAGGTTGGTAAAGAAATACTTGTTTTTAACCGTGAATTTTCCGGCAGCCAGATCATCAGCTGTAATGGCAATGTTCTGGTATACTTTCTTGGTTTCCCACAACTGCGGGTTGGGGAGTCTGTCCGGATTGATCAGGCCGTTTATACAGAAACTGTTGTCGCTGGGTTTGTTGGTTCCGTAATCGCCGCCGTAGGTAAAGTACATTCTTCCTTTTTCATCCACTTCGCGTAAACCCTGGTCCACCCAGTCCCAGATGCAACCACCTTGCAAGGCAGGATAAGTTTCAATGGCATCCCAGTAGTCCTGCAAGCTTCCGCAGCTGTTACCCATAGCATGTGAGTATTCGCACAGGATGAGCGGGCGGTCAGGATTGTTCTGAGCATAGCGGGTGATACCATCGATCCCCATGTACATGGGGCAGAAAATATCGGTGTGTGCTTCCAGGCCGGCGCGTTCGTACTGAACCGGACGGCTTTGGTCGCGCTCTTTGATCCATTTGGTACCTTCCACAAAGTTGATCCCGTCGCCGGCTTCGTTGCCCAGCGACCAGGTAACAATACAGGCATGGTTTTTATCGCGTTCCACCATCCGCTCTATGCGGTCGATGTGCATCGGACCCCATTCCGGTTGTTTGGCCAGGCTGGCTTCGCCGTAACCCATTCCGTGCGATTCAATGTTGGCTTCGTCAATCACATACAAACCATACAAATCGCAAAGAGTATAAAACTCCGGATCGTCAGGGTAGTGACAGGTACGCACGGTGTTGATGTTAAACTCTTTCATTAGCTGAAGGTCTTTCAGTGTTATTTCGCGGCTGATCACATGGCCCTTGTCGGGATCGTGTTCGTGGCGGTTAACACCTTTTACATAAACAGCTTTCCCATTCACCAAAAACTGTCCGTTTTTGATTTCAGCGGTGCGGAAACCTATGTTTTGCGAAATGGCCTGCACGGTTTTTCCAGTCGCATCTTTCAATACAATCAGTAATTTGTACAGGTTGGGTTGTTCTGCCGACCATTTCAGCGGATTATCAAGGGTTGCTTTGAGCTTGAAATGAGTTGCGTTTATTCCAACTGCCTGAGAAACTGACAGGTCAATGTGTTTTTCACTTTTGTCGAGGTTCGAAACCACGGCTTGTACGGTATAGTTTCCCTGGTTGGCAGCGGTAAGGTTCTGTACTTCCACATCCAGAGAAAAAGTTCCGTTATGGTAGTTTTCGTCCAATCCCGCCAAAACAAAATAGTCGCGGATATTAACCTGTGGTGTTGCGAGCAGGTAAACGTCGCGTTCAATACCACTGATGCGCCAGAAATCCTGGCATTCGAGATAACTTCCGGTACTCCAGCGGTACACTTCCAGTGCCAGCGTGTTTTCTCCTGTTCGGATGTATTTTGTGATATCAAATTCGGCCGGTGTTTTGGAACCTTCGCTGTAACCCACTTTTTGTCCGTTCACCCAAATGTAGAAAGCTGACTTTACTGCTCCAAAGTGAATGGAAATCTGGCGTCCGTCCCAGTTCGCCGGAATAGAAAACGAGCGGCGGTAGCTGCCCACCGGGTTGTAATCGTGAGGAATGTGGGGCGGATTGGGGCGTTTTTTTTCGATTTGCCAAAAAGGATAAGTGGTGTTTACATAAATGGCGGTATCAAACCCCTGGCGTTCCCAGTTGCCCGGAACCTGAATGTCGGCCCACCGGCTTGCATCAAAATCTTCCCGGTAAAAATCGAGTGGCCGCCCGGCCGGATTGCTCGAAATATTGAATTTCCAGGTACCATTCAGCGATTGATAGTATGCTGATTCATTTTTGTTATTGTCCCATGCCTGCTGTTCATTTTCGAACGGAATAAAAAAGGCATGCGGAGCAGAGCGGTTGATATTAAATACTGCCGGATTTTCCCAATCGGGAATTTCCTGCGCAAAAACCAATGTGCTGCTAAAGAGGGAAATAAATAAAAAGCAGATAGTTTTTAACATGATAAATGGGTTTATTGTTTGCTTATAGAAGCTGGCAAAAATACAATAATTTGGATAGCTTGCTTAAGTCAGTGAGACTATGAGTTTGTTCTTCAAGATTATTTAGCCGAACCAACTCTGAGCAATGGAGAGGGGAGCACATGGGGTATATTTCCCGAACTTGGCTGTGAGGAGTTTCACTTCCTGAAAGAAATATTGTTTGTTAAGGAAGGATGAAAGAAACAAATCTTTTTGAGTGATCACCCCTTCAATAAATACTTAATCGGCTAAACGCACGTTATCCTAACAGCTGTTTAAAAAAAACATTTACTTTTACTTCCCGAAATAGAACTGGGCATGAAGCAAATTCGATTAGCAGTACTTTCTCTGGTAATACTTATTTTGAGTGGATGCGGGTCGGCACGGTATGGCCGTGATGCCCTGCTTTCGCAGGATATTGGTGAATATTACAAAGCCATTGAACTTTATAAAAAGGCGCGGAAAAAAGAAAAGAGCCGTACTAAACGTATTGAGTACGCGTATAACATTGCCGAAAGTTACCGGGCAATAGGGCAGTACGAATATGCGGCCCAGAACTACAAGTTTGCGATTCGTTTGGGGTACCCCGATAATGAGGCCTTGCTGCGTTATGCCGAAATGTTGCGCATTACCCAGGATTTTGAGGAAGCAACTGAAACGTATCGGACCTACCTTGATTCTGTTCCGGGTGACCAACGTGCCCTCGACGGGGTGGAAGCCATGCGGAAAACACAGGAGTGGGTCGCCTATCCAACCCGGCACATTATTAACCCGATCAAAGAAATCAACTCGCCTCAAAGCGATTTTGCACCGGTGTTTGTCGGAGGACGTGATAACGAGGTGATTTTTACTTCCACACGCAAGGCTGCGACCGGGAAAAAGGAAAGCATGATACACGGGCAAAAATATGCCGATTTGTTCAGGGCTAATTTTAGTGTCCAGCGCCAGAAATGGCAGCAACCTAAATTGCTTGATGAAACACTGATGATCAATACCGGCGATGAGGAAGGTGCTGCTGCACTGAATTCTTCGGGTGAACAGATGATATTTACACGTTGCCGTTACGATAAAACACAAGCCATGGGAACCGAGTTGTATTCCACTTCTCAGTCGAGAGGCTCGTGGTCCGAACCGATCAAACTGGAAGTGGTGGGCGACAGCATTATTGCAGCGCATCCGGCATTGAGCCCCGATGGTTCGGTGTTGTACTTTGTTTCTGACATGCCCGGCGGGCAGGGCGGCAAAGACATTTGGATGGCCAGGGCTGAAGGCAGTTCGTACGGAAAGCCTGTCAATATGGGCTCTGTGATCAATACAGCCGGCGACGAGATGTTCCCGTTTGTGAGAGACAACGGTGAGTTATATTTTGCTTCCGACGGCCACATTGGTATGGGAGGACTCGATTTGTTTGTGGCGACCAAAAACGAGGACGATGTTTGGATCGTTAACAACATGGGTTCGCCCATGAACTCGAGTGGCGACGATTTTGGAATTTCGTATGTAACCGGCGAAAACGAAGGGATGTTTACTTCGAACCGTAAAGGATCGCGGGGCGACGACATCTATTCGTTTATGGTGCCGCCGAAAATCTACGAAGTGGAAGCCGATATTTTCGACAACGAAACCAAGGGCAGGCTCGACGGAGCTACAGTTCGTGTAATCGGTACCGATGGAACCAACCTGAAAGTACGCGCACGAAACGGTAATTTCAAAATGAAACTAAAACCGGAAACCGAATATATTTTTGCTGCTTTCAAAGATGGTTACCTGCGGGATAAGGCCGCAGCCAATACCATTGGACTGGAGGAAAGCAAGGATTTCAGGTTTGAAATGTTTTTGACACCAACCGATGCGCCGATCAAAATTGAAAACATTAATTATGAATTTGGCAGCTGGGAGTTGATGGAAAGTTCCAAAGTTGCCCTGGATACGCTGGTAGAAGTACTGGTGTTCAACCCAACCATTACCATTGAGTTAATGGCACATACCGACCACATTGGCAGCGACCAGTTTAACTTCGATTTGTCGCAGAAACGTGCGCAAAGTGTGGTGGATTACCTGATTGAAAAGGGGATCAGTCCGCAGCGTTTGGTGGCAAAAGGTTACGGTGAAACCTGGCCTAAAACGGTTACTCGCGAACTGGCGAAACAATACGATTTTCTGAAAAGAGGGGATGAGCTGACCGAAGAGTTTATCAGTCAGTTAACACCCGAGCAACAGGAAATAGCCAAGGCGATGAATCGTCGTACGGAATTCAGGGTGTTGTCAACCGATTTTATCGAGAAGTTTGATGCCGAGCCGGAACGTTAGTCTGTTGTAAGTTTGCACACCTCTATTTAATGTCGTTTCGCCCTCTTGCTGTGATTCGGTATTGCAATCTAATTGTCCTAACGTCTTGCCGTCTGGTTGTCTTGTCGTCTAGCCAGCTTGCAACTCATACCGCAGTTATCTGTAAATAACCGATTTTTCCAACGTAATTTTTGTTTTGGGGGATAAGATACTTTCCTGGAATTGGTTGTTACTTATTTTCTTCCGGCTTTTTAACCTTGCGGGTGAAATCGTAATCACTGACCCTTTTGTTTTTGGTGCGGCGAATCACCCGGCCCATTACATCAGAAGGAGAAAAACGGAAGATACTTACCGAAGAAGCTTCGGTGCGCATTACCTGGTTGTGTTCTGTCATGATGGTGACCACCGGACTGTTTTGGTCGGGATTGATTTTTTGAAAAGGAGGAACCTGGTACTCATTCATGAAAGACATGTTGTCGCGCGCCCGGTCCATATCGGTTTTTTGGTTGGGGCTTACCACAATTTCTTTCATCCCGATGTGTTCTGATTCCATTTTTACGATCGGGTTTATAAGCAGCGAACTTACTTTCGATACTTTCCGGAAAAAAGAAATGTGCGAAAACAACAAAGAGTCGGAGGGGGAGACCCAAAGCGTAAAAAAGCCGTTCTCGTGACTGATGTCTTTTTCGTAGGTATTTAAGTTGATGATGTAGACATCGGGCAGCGATTCTCCGTATTCATCGACTACCTTTCCCTGTATCAGGAATTTTTCCTGCTGGGCTGCCAAAGTCAGGCAGGTAAAGAGCAACAGTATGGTTGAAAGTTTCTTCATGGAATGAATTGATTACAGTAAAGTTCGGTATTCTCAATGTTAAATCCCAACCCGTCTTGCTAAATTATGTTAATTTAATGGGCTGAAGTAAAGGTCGATAGCCAGTGTTGTCAATGCTTTGCGGCTAAACATATTCGATCTTCACTTTCTTAAAAAACTTGTGAACAAGGATCCGTACAATGCGTTTGATCACAAATTTGCGCAGCTCCAGCTCGATGGGTTGCTCCGGATCCTGGTGTGCCCAGTTAATGCGTGTTCCCACAATAATATCGATGCTGTCGTGCTGCAAGAGCAGCTTTACCACTTCTTCGGGAGGAGTGTCGCCAAGCCGTGTGTCGCTGTTGTAATTTTCCAGTATCTCTTCCACCTTTCCCAGAGTGAGGATTCCTTCGGTTACCATTTCAAAGCCTTCCATTGTGGCACTGGGTGGCAAGGTATCAATGTTTTTATTTCCGTGCTGAATTTCCACGCTCAGGTTTAGTTCTCGGGCAATGATTTCGGCAGTGGTGCCTCCGCAAATGATTTTTTTTCCGTTAAAACCCTGCACTCTACCCACAAAATCGTAGTCTTTTATTTTGTAAAACGGAGGCCCCGTTATCAGCATAAATTTACGGGGTTCGCGGAAATACATGACTCCGCAGGTAGTATCGTCTTTAACCGAAAAATCGTCGTTCAAACTGGCCTGGTTCACAATTTTCCGGGCGAGTTTGGTGGCCGATATATCGGGCATGCGGGTTACCTGGCTGATCACAAAATCTTCCACCGAATCCATCCCCCAACCGAGGGGATAGCGCTGATCCCCCAGTCCCGATTGCGTAACGCCGTCAGACATAAACAGGATGCGGTCTTCTTTGCGGGCCGTGAATTCGCGGCAAAGCAGGCGTTTCCCGGTATTTTCATCACCACGGATGTCAAGTTCGTACTCGCGTCCCTGCATCGAAATCCCGTTGCGGATGATCAGCACCGGCGGGTTGTCGTAGTTCACAATCCTTACTTTTCCGTCGTCTTCCAGCTCAATAATGGTAAAAGTGGCATAGCTTTCCTTTTCAGTTCCTTTGGGAAGCGTTTCCATAATAATGCGGGCGGCAATCTCGGGTTTGGTGTGAAGTTGTGCATATTTCAGCGCCATGGTGGCGGTAAGTGTCGCCAGCACACTGGCTTTAATCCCGTGCCCGATGCCATCACTCAAAACAAGAATGGTTCGGCCTTCCTCGCGGATGATGCTCGACTGAAAAACATCGCCGCAGGCGGTTTCGCCGCGTGGGCGCAATTGCTGCACATCTATTTCCACATGAAAATCAGGCATTGTCCTCGTCTCCATAGCGGTAGGTTTCAATAATTGAGTTCAGAAGTTCTTCAGTCTCGGCAGCGTTTTCGCCCAGTAAGAAGGCCACTTTTTGCACGGTTTCAATGCTTTTTTTGTTGATGCGGCGGGCGCGGTTGATGATTTCGTCCTGAACCAGCATCGGAGCCGACATATCGCGGAAAACCGCTCCAACCACATGGTTTTTGTACAAGGTAAGCACCGAAACATGCAGAAGCTTGTTGTGAAACTTCAGGTCGCGCTCTACCTTTTCTTCGCCCGAAGTCAGCAGGTTCGAGATCATTTTGTACACTACTTCGGGAACCAGACCATGAACGTTGGCGCCTTTTAGCCCGGGAATGGTTTCGTACAGCTCGCTTGTTTCAGTTCCCATCAGCCGGGCAAAGCTTTCGTTCGAATCCACAATTTTCAGGTTCCGGTCTACCATTACAATTCCCGATGAAATTTTGTGTATCATTTGCGAGGATACCTCCATCGATTCCTGTGCCTTTTCCAACCGTTGTTCGGTTTTTTTCAGCTCGGTAACATCGTTGATCGACCCTACAATGCCGATGATTTTGCCTTCGTTATCCCGAATGACGGCTTTGTTAATAATTACGTAATGTTTGCTTCCGTCGCTTTGTTTTACCAGCGTGTTGTACACCTGCACATCGGGGTTGCTGATCAGTTCCTTGTCCTGGTGTGAATACATATCGGCCATGTCTTTGGAATGAACTTCGTAAACCGATTTTCCGATGATATCGACCTTGGCTTTTCCCGTAAACTTTTCGTGCGCTGCGTTGCACATCTGGTACATACCATTGGTGTTTCGGTAGAAGATCGGTACCGGCAGGGCATCGATAATTTTCTGATGAATTTCCGGATCTTCAATGTTTCCGGCGAGGAAGGATTTTTTATCGTAAATCATGGTTAGCGCTTGTCTGATTTTTTTCCACTTGAAAATTACATATTTTGAAAAGCATTTGAAACTGTCTGTTGTTTTTAATGATTATAAATTCCGCGGGAAAGCCCTCAAATTCATCCTAATCATGTTGCCGGCGATTATATTTGTAACTAAATCTATTGATTAATAAACCGATTACAGGCAGGTGAAACTTTCAGAAATAATTAGCTTAACAAACGCACGGTTGGTGGCCGGGAAAAACGTTGAATCAAACGATGTAACAAAGGCATTTAGTTCAGACCTGATGAGCGATGTTTTAACGCTCGACGAAGAACATATTTTGCTGATTACCGGGCTGGCCAATGTGCAGCTTATCCGTACCGCCGAAATGGCGGATATTGAAGTGGTGTTGCTTTCGAGAAACAAACGCGCATCGCAGGAAATGATCGATCTGGCCAACGAAGTGGGGCTGGTATTGCTCGAAACTCCTTATTCCATATTCAGAGCCAGTGGAATATTGTATAGCAACGGCCTGCCTCCGGTGTACTGATATGAAGATGGAATTTGACATAGCAAGCGGCGATTTTAAAAAGGCCGGGCGTGCTTCGAGCCAGATCAAGAAAGTGCTGAAGCAGTTGCAGGTTGATCCAAAAATCATCAAACGCATTGTTGTGGCCATTTACGAAGCAGAGGTGAACATAGTGGCGCACTCGTTCGGCGGAAAATTAACGGCACTCATTAACGGGAATAGTATTGAAGTTACGCTGACTGACTGTGGTCCCGGTATCAAAGATGTTGAACAGGCCATGCAGGAAGGATTTTCAACCGCTAGCAAAGAAGTGCGCGATATGGGTTTTGGTGCCGGAATGGGTTTGCCCAACATTCGTAAAAATACTGATGAAATGAATGTAACCAGCGAATGGGGCGTAGGGACGACGGTTTGGTTCAGGAATCAGTTTTAGAGTGAAGCATAAAATTGCAGGAAAATGGAAACTGGTGAAAAATATCACGCGATAAAGGTCGATACCGAGAAATGCATGGGCTGCACCCATTGCATGAAAACCTGTCCTACGGAGGCCATCCGTATCAGGGAAGGAGTAGCGAATATAAATCCGGACCGTTGTGTGGATTGCGGCAACTGTTTGCGGGTTTGCCCTGTAGATGCATTTTACATGGATCACGACGCGCTGGATCAACTGCAGAATTATAAATACCGCGTGGCCTTGTTTTCGTCTGTAATGATCGGACAATTTCCGGAAGCATACAGCGAAGGGAGCATTTACGAAGCCTTGCTAAAGCTGGGCTTTACCCATATTTTTGAGGTGGAACAACCAATCCAGCTGCTGATCGACAGTATTCGTGAGCAGGTGGATGCCGCCGAATCGAAACCATTGATTTCTTCTTTTTGCCCGGCCATTGTGCGTTTAATCCGGTACAGGTATCCGTCGCTGATCGACAACCTGGTTTTGGTGAATGCTCCGCACGACCTGGCGGCAGCCTATGCCCTGCAACTTTTAACCAAAGAAGGCGCGCGGCGGGAAGAGATCGGTATTTTCTACATTTCGCCCTGTTCGGCAAAAATGGCCGCCGTTAAACGTCCGTTGGGTGAGAAAGAATCGATTGTGGACGGACTGATCAACATGAACGACCTCTACAGCCAGATCATGAAAGTGATCTCGAAAAAAGAAGAACAGGATACGTCGTGCTGCCGCGATCAACTTACACACGACGGCATTGTGTGGAGCCTGCCACGTGGCGAAGCTCGTCATTTTAAGCGCAAATCGATGGCGGTGGACGGCATTCACAATGTGGTGAAAATTCTGGAGCGCATGGAGAACGACGACATTCCCGAACTCGACTTCCTGGAGTTGAAATCGTGTCACCAGGGATGTGCCGGCGGTATTCTGCTTACCGGTAACCGCTTCCTTACCGTGGAAAGACTCCAAAAGAGAGCCAAACGCTACCCGGTAACAAAGGACTGCCCGATTACCAATTGCAACGTTCAGGACTTAAAAGACAAACTGAAAATAAATCCGATTCAACCCGACTATGTTTTTGCACTCGACAGCGACCGGATGAAAGCGCTGGAAAAACTGCAGAAAGTAGAGCGCATTTTGTGCCAGCTGCCGGGTATCGACTGCGCGGCCTGTGGCGCTCCCAATTGCCATGCGCTGGCCGAAGACATGGTGCAGGGAAAAGCCAAAATGTCGGATTGTATTTTTCTTCAGAACAGGTATTTAAACGAAAATAAGATCACACTAGCCAGGGCTACCAAAAATCTTGAAAAAGCCTGGGGTAAAAACAGATTTGATGCAGACTGTAATAAAAGAGGAGGTAGAAATGAAGGTTTCTGATTTAGTTGAAAAGTTCGGACTGAAAGTTTTTTCGGGTGAAGACGGATTAGACCGCGAAGTAACAGGTGGCTATGTTTCCGACCTGTTGAGCGATGTGATGGGAAATGCAGGCGAGGGAGATGTTTGGATCACCCTGCAGACTCATCAGAATGTAATGGCCATTGCTTCGTTAAAAGACCTGGCCGCGGTGATTCTGGTAAAAGACCGCGAGCCGGAGGAAGACACACTGGAACACAGCAACGAAGAAAGTATTCCGATACTGGGAACCAACCGGCAAACGTTTGAAATAGCCGGTAAACTGTACAATGTTTTAAACCAGTAGAATGCAGCAATTCCGGGCAGATTTACACATACACACCGTTTTGTCGCCCTGCGCCGATGTGGAAATGTCGCCTGCGAATATTGTGCAAAAATCAAAGGAATCCGGGCTTTCCATCATCGGAATTGCCGATCATAATTCGACCCGGAATGCCTGGCTGGTAAAGGAACTGGCACAAAAAGAGGGAATATTTGTACTGACTGGTGCCGAGGTTACCACCAAAGAGGAAGTTCATTGCCTGGCTTTTTTCGAAACCCGGGATGAACTACTTCAATTTCAAACTTACCTGGAAGAAAACATTCAAAAAGTACCGAACAAAGAAGGGCACTTTGGCTACCAGCCGGTGGTGGATGCTGATGAAAACATCCTGGAAATGGTGCCTTATTACCTGACTTCGGCCCTGAACAAAGGAATTTCCAACGTTCAAAAAAAAGTAGATGAATTAAACGGAATCTTTATCCCGGCACATGTTAACCGGCCGTTGAACGGCTTGTTTTCCCAACTCGGATTTTTGCCCCCCCGGCTGCGTTTTGATGCGCTTGAAGTTACCGGCCAAACAAAACCCGCGCATATTCGTGAGCGATACAACATTGGCGAAGAAGTTTCGCTGGTGTATGATTCCGATGCCCACTTTCCCGAGGATATCGGGCGAAGTTTTTCTTCATTTTACCTGGAAGAATTAAGTTTCAGTGAAATTAAAATGGCGCTTAACCGGCAAAACAACCGCTATGTAGAAGCATTATGAGAACACTTTCGGAACACATATTAGACATTGTTCAGAATTCGGTAAGTGCGGGGGCAACCTTGATTGAAATCATAGTTGTTGAAAACAAAAAAAAGGACATTTGTTCGTTGACTATCAACGACAACGGTTGCGGGATGGATGCAGAAACGCTCAGCCGTGCAACCGATCCGTTCTTTACATCGCGGAAAACCCGAAAGGTGGGTCTCGGCTTGCCTTTACTGAAACAAAATGCCGAAGCAGCCGGAGGATCTTTCAAACTGGAATCGCAGCCGGAAAAAGGAACCCGACTGGTGGCTGTTTTTCAGCGGTCGAACTTCGACAGACCTCCGCTGGGAGATATCTGGAATACTTTGTACCTGATGCTGCTGAGTTATGACAAAGGAGACCTGATTTACTCGCATCAGACAGAAAAAGGCACGTTCAGTTTCAGTTTTAAGGAGCTAAAAGAAATTGTCGGAGATGTTTCTTTTCAGCAAAAGGAAATACGGGAAGGAATAATAGAATACATAAAAACCAACCTCAGCGATATTGGGGCTAGATAACAGAACACAAATTTAAAAAAATCAATATGGGAAAAATCAAATCACTGGCTGACCTCCGCAAAATGAAAGAAGAGGTGCAGACAAAAATAAAACTTCGGGAAACCAGCAATCACCCCGAGCAGGTGGTGCAGGTGAAGGTAGGAATGGCAACATGCGGCATTGCTTCCGGAGCAAAAGAAACGATGAAGTTTTTTATTGAAGAACTGGAACAGGAAGCCATTGATGCCGTTGTTACACAAACCGGCTGTATGGGCTATTGTTACGCAGAACCTACGGTTGAAGTAACGCTTCCGAAAAAAGATCCGGTGGTGTTTGGTCACGTGGATAAGGAAAAAGTGCACGAAATCATCAATAGTTACATCAAACGAGGTGAACTGATCGACGGTATTATCCCGGTAAATTTTAAAACCATTGACGATTAAAACTATACAATCTAACTATGACCGATTACAAAATGCATTTGCTGATCTGTGGCGGTACCGGATGTAAAGCCTCGGAAAGCGATGAGATAAAGAACAGACTAAATCAGTTTATTGAGAAACACGGACTGGAAGACGAGGTGCAGGTGGTGATGACCGGTTGCTTTGGTTTTTGCGAAAAGGGCCCGATCGTAAAAGTGCTGCCCGATAATACTTTCTATGTCCAGGTAAAACCTTCGGATGCGGAAGAGATCATTAAAGAGCACGTGGTAAAAGGACGCCCTGTTCCGCGCTTGCTGTATACCGATCCGAAATCGGAAAAACACGTCAGCGATTCGAAAGGCATGGACTTCTACAAAAAGCAGATCCGTGTTGCCTTGCGGAACTGTGGTTTTATCAACCCTGAGAACATCGACGAGTGCATTGCCCGCGATGGCTACCAGGCCTTGGGGAAATGCCTGACCGAGATGACGCCCGGGGAAGCAATAAAGGAAGTGAAAGACTCCGGACTTCGCGGACGCGGGGGCGGTGGTTTTCCTACCGGTTTGAAATGGGAAATTACCCGAAATGTTGAGAACGATCAGAAATACGTGGTTTGTAACGCCGATGAGGGAGACCCCGGCGCTTTTATGGACCGCTCGATTTTGGAAGGCGACCCGCATTCAGTGATTGAAGCCATGGCCATTTGTGGCTACTGCATCGGTGCCGATACCGGGCTGGTGTATATCCGGGCCGAATATCCGCTGGCCATTCAGCGTTTGAAAGTGGCGATCCGGCAGGCAGAAGAATATGGCCTGTTGGGAGATGATATCCTGGGAACCGGCTTTAATTTCAGGATTGAATTGCGTTACGGAGCCGGAGCTTTTGTATGTGGCGAGGAAACGGCGCTGATCCATTCGATGGAAGGACTGCGTGGTGAACCTACTTTTAAACCGCCATTTCCGTCGGTGTCAGGCTATATGGGGAAACCTACCAACGTTAACAACGTGGAAACGCTGGCCAACATCCCGGTGATCATTAACAAGGGAGCAGCCTGGTTTAGCAGCATTGGTACCGAAAAATCAAAAGGAACAAAGGTTTTTGCACTGGCAGGTAAAATCAACAACGTGGGGCTGATCGAAGTTCCGATGGGAACAACGCTTCGCGAGGTTATTTACGACATTGGCGGCGGAATTAAAGATGGAAAAGAATTCAAAGCCGTTCAAACCGGTGGCCCGTCAGGTGGGTGCTTAACCAAAGAACACCTGGATATTCCGATTGATTACGACAACCTGCTGGCTGTTGGATCGATGATGGGATCGGGCGGTATGATTGTGATGGATGAAGACGATTGCATGGTTTCCATTGCCAAATTCTACCTCGATTTCACGCTGGAAGAATCCTGCGGGAAATGTACGCCCTGCCGTGTCGGGAACAAGCGTTTGTACGAAATTCTGGATAAAATCACCCAGGGGAAAGGAGAGGCCGAGGACATCGAAAGGCTGAAAGAACTAAGTGTTGTGATCAAAGACACTGCTTTGTGTGGTCTGGGACAAACATCGCCCAACCCGGTTCTTTCCACCATCAGCAATTTTGAAAATGAATACCTGGCGCATGTTGTAGACGGTAAATGTCCGGCAGGCCAGTGTAAGTCGCTGTTGCGTTACGATATTCTGGAAGAAATGTGTACGGGTTGTACGCTGTGTTTCCGTAACTGCCCCGTGGGGGCCATCACAGGCGAACGCAGGCAGCCGCATTACATCGATCAGTCGCTGTGTATCAAATGTGGTGTTTGTTACGAAAAGTGCAAGTTTAACGCAGTCATTCTAACTTAATCAGGAGCTAAACAATATGGATACAATCAATCTTACAATCGATCATAAACCTGTGGTGGTGAAAAAAGGCACCACTATTTTGGAGGCGGCGTCGGGCATCGGCATCGATATTCCTACGCTTTGCCATATGAAACTGGAAGATCTGAATATTGAAAACAAACCCGGAGGCTGCCGTATTTGTGTGGTAGAGGTAAACGGTCGTCGGAACCTGGCGCCGGCCTGCTGCACCGAGGCAAACGACGGAATGGAAGTGAATACCCACTCGATGCGCGTAATCAATGCGCGCCGCACGGTTATGGAACTCATTCTTTCCGATCACCCGTTTGATTGCCTGGTTTGTGCGAAATCGGGAAACTGCGACTTGCAGGACATGGCGCACCGCCTTGGTATTCGCGAAATTCATTACAAAGGCGAACAGTCGACCTACCGCGAAGACACTTCTCCGGCGATTATTCGTGAAGTAGATAAATGTATCATGTGCCGCCGTTGCGAAACCATGTGTAACGAAGTGCAGACCGTGGGGGTTCTCTCTGCGATCAACCGTGGTTTTCAGTCGGTAGTTTCGCCGGCATTTGAGATGAATCTCGATCACTCGGTTTGTACTTACTGCGGACAATGTGTGGCAGTTTGTCCGACCGGCGCGCTCACCGAAGTAGACGAAACAGGAAAAGTGATTCGCGCACTTTCTGATCCGACCAAAACCGTGATTGTGCAAACAGCTCCGGCGGTACGTGCTGCACTGGGCGAGGAGTTTGGAATGGAAGCCGGAACACTGGTAACCGGGAAACTGGTAGCCGCCCTGAAACGACTTGGTTTTGATTATGTTTTTGATACCGACTTTGCAGCCGACCTTACCATTATGGAAGAAGGTACTGAATTGCTGAGCAGGCTTCAAAAACACCTTGACGGAGATAAAGACGTAAAATTGCCGATCCTGACTTCGTGTTGCCCGGCCTGGGTGAAATTCTTTGAACATCAGTTCCCCGAAATGAAGGACATTCCTTCTACCGCCCGCTCGCCGCAGCAAATGTTTGGTGCCATTGCCAAAACGTATTTGGCCGATAAACTGGGTGTTAAACGCGAAGATTTGGTGGTGGTTTCCATTATGCCGTGCGTAGCTAAAAAGTATGAATGCGGGCGCGACGAATTCAAAACCAATGATAATCCGGATGTGGATTATGCGATTACAACCCGGGAACTGGGAGCTTTGATCAAATTATCGAGCATCGATTTTAAAGCCTTGCCAAACGAGGACTTTGATCATCCGCTGGGCGAATCGAGTGGTGCCGGTGTTATTTTTGGTACTACCGGAGGTGTGATTGAAGCGGCAGTTCGTACAGCTTATGAGGTGCACACCCAAAAAGAGCTTCCGCGCCTCGATTTTGACGAGTTACGCGGTATGGAAGGTATTCGCGAAGCCACGATCGATTTTAACGGTTTACCCATCAAAATTGGTATTGCGCACGGACTGGGAAATGCACGCAAACTGCTGGAAGATATTCAGGCAGGGAAAAGTGAGTTCCACGCCATTGAAATTATGAGTTGCCCCGGTGGATGTATTGGTGGCGGCGGTCAGCCCTACCATCATGGAAATGCCGATGTGTTGAAAAAACGCCAGATGGCTCTCTATACCGAAGACCGGAACAAAGTCATCCGCAAGTCACACGAGAATCCATACATCGTGAAGCTTTACGAAGAGTTCCTGGGCAAACCGATGAGTGAAAAAGCACATCATTTATTGCATACAGAATACTTTGACAGGACATAAGAGTCATTGGTCAATGGTTATTGGTCACTTGTAATTCAAAAAGAAGTAATCATGAGACTAGAAGATTTAGTTGTATATCAGTTGGCAATGGAAATAGGAGAAGAAGTTTTTGCTATTGTAGATCAATGGGAGAGCTTCCACAAATGGACAACTGGTAAGCAGTTAATTGAAGCTGCTGATTCAATGGCTTCGAATATTTCGGAAGGATATGGAAGGTACTTTTACAAAGAAAACAAGCAGTTTCAATATTATTCAAGAGGATCACAAAGTGAAACACGGACTTGGTTGCAAAAAGCTAAAAACAGAAATCTGATCGATAATGAAACCCATCTTCATTTGATTTTAAAGCTGGATGAACTTGGGAAGCGACACAATAACTACATCAAATCGATCGGAAAAACAGATGACCAGTGACAACTGACTGATGACTGTTCGGAAAAGAATAACAAATTACTGATTTACTTAAAATTAAATCAAAAAAGCGATGCCAAAAATAAAATTAGCAGAACATACCATTGAACTCATCAAAACGATTTGTGCTGAGTTTGGGAACAAGGAAAGTGAATTGATCAATGTTTTACACAAGGTACAGGGAGAACTGGGGTATTTGCCGGCCGAGGTACAGGAAGTGATTGCCAAAGAACTGAAAGCTTCTGTGGCAAAAGTATACGGGGTCGTTACTTTTTACAGCTTCTTTACCATGATTCCGCAGGGCGAACACCCGATTTCCATTTGCATGGGAACAGCGTGTTATGTGCGTGGTGCCGAGCAGGTGTTGAGCGAATTCAAGCGCCAGTTAAAGGTGGAAGTGGGTGAATCGACAGAGGATGGAATGTTTTCGATCAATTGCCTGCGTTGTGTAGGGGCCTGCGGACTGGCTCCAGTAGTGACCGTTGGCGAAAAAGTGTACGGTCGTGTTGCTCCGACGGATGTTAAAAAGATCATTGCCGAATACCGCGATGGTTGTACTTCCGACAGTAAAACAGCTTAATTTGGATAACAAGCAAATACAAAAAATCCCTTCGGAGAATCCGGAGGGATTTTTTATTTATCCTGAAATGCTTTTGATAAAGCGGATTGAATGTTCGTTGAAAACGTCGGGCTGATCGATGTTGCAAACATGCCCGCTGTTGCTGATCACTTCCAGCCGCGAATTAAAATGTTGTTTTACCAGGTTGGAAACCATTGGCAGAAACATATGGTCGCGGTCGCCCATAATATAGAGTACCGGAGCCGATGCTTCCTTCATCAGAAATTCCTGCAAATTCAGCTTGATTTCAGAAGACATTCGCAGCCATTTTCTGAATTCTTTTTCACCCAAACGAACCGCCTCTTTTATAAATAATTTTCTCGATTCAATGTCCTTTTTATAAGGAATCAGAATCCAGGCATTGATTCTATACAGCCACATGTACGGAATAATCGAATTCAGCAATTTGGCCACGTTCAGCAATACCTTTATTCGCGAATTAAACTGAATAACCGCACCGCCTAGAATAATCGATTCGGCGCGCCCGGGAGCCAGCTTATCCATGGCCCGGATGACAATACAACCCAGCGAAATACCAACTAGATGTGCTTTTTCAACCTGCAGGTGATCCATGGTTTTGATCACGTCCAGTGCAATCTCGTCGAATTTGTAAATCTCTTCCTGTGTATATTCTTTTTTTGATTTTCCGTGGCCGCGCAAATCAACCAACAACACATTAAAGTGCTTCTTGAATTCACGCAGCTGTCTAAACCACACTACGTTACTTCCTCCCGCTCCGTGAATGAAAACGACCCACGTTTGCGAAGACTTATGCCGGAATGTTTTATGATATAACATGGCACAAATGTAGAATTTATTTAAGAACGAACTTCCAGCCTAATTGTTGAATAATGTTAATTGCTTGCTAACTTAAAGTCCGGGACATATAAAGCGCGGTGTGTTTCGGCCAGCATCTCTTTTAACGGAAGGTTGGAAGGAACTTTGGTGCAGTCGATTTTCGCAATGTTCTCGCGGGTGGGAAAAACACCCGGAAACCAATGGCTTTTTTGCTCAAAAATCTTGTAGCGGTATTGGGCGTATTCCTTCATGTCGTAACATTTCCAGAGCTTTCGTAAGCGAAGAACCTGCGGAATATTAATTTCAGAGGGATCATTTTGCAGATCGTAGCCATCGTAGCCGGCAAAGGGATCGTCGTTGACAAAACTGTCCAGTTGCAACTTAATGTTTTCTTCCTGTGGAGACCATGGAAGAGTAAAGGGAAAAATACCTTTCATTTCCTCAAAATGTTCACTTTCCGTCATCCCAAACGAAAGCGTATGAACGGCCGGATTTTGCAAACAAAACCTTGCATTCCACTGAATGGGAGTGAGGGGAGAGGTGGCGTTTCTTACCTTTTCAGGAGCTCTAAAAAGCTGCCCGCCCTTGTCGTTGGGAGAAATAATGAACACGCCCATATCGTTTGCCTGCGCCATGTTTACTGCGGCCAGGTTACGCTGATCAAAATAGTAGTAATGAAGATTGACAAATTCAAACAAACCTGACTCAATGGCCCGGATGATCACGTGCAACGGAGCGTGTGTACTAAACCCCACGTGGCGGATAATGCCTTCTTCTTTTAGTTTCAGCAGCTCTTCCACTGCGCCTCCCGGCTTACTGCTTTGCTCAAAAAGTTCCTGTGTATTCAGGCCGTGCCAGCCATAAAAATCAAGATAATCGGTTTGCAGGTCTTTTAGCTGGGTTTCAACCTGCTTTCTGGTATCGCTGGTCGTCAGTGGGTTTCCCTTTGTCATTAGGTGGTACGATGAACGCGGCACCGAAAGCTCTTCGTTCAGCACTTTCCCGTAAACTGTTTCACTTTTTTTATAGCCCCAGGCGGTTTCAATATGGTTCATTCCGGCGTCAAAAGCATGACGCACCATGTTCAGGCACTGCTCGAGCGTGTCTTTCGGAATTTCGTTCCGGGGTTCATCCCAGCCGTGTTTAAAGCGCATCCCTCCCAAGGTAATAACGCTCAGGTGTTTCTCTGTCTTACCGAAACGTCGGTATTCCATTCCTTCTTTTTGATTCAGAATTGAAGCCATATGCTCATAATTTTCAACAAAGCTCCTTAAAAACCTCAACAGAACTTAACAGGAGCCGGCAAAAATTGTTTGAGTTAATGTTCTGTTATTGTTAGTCAAATAATTCCTCGTGGCAAGCCACGGGGGCCTTATATTCTCCCCTGAAATTCAGGGGAGATGTCATTCGTCTATTGACGGATGACAGAGGGGTGAAATAAAGAAAATTCGATTTTCAGTTTTTTGCGAAATAAAGTTAGTCTAATACTTCTTGGCTTGCCTCGGAGATAGTCAACTTTAAGAATTTTCTTTGTTGCCCGAAAAAATAAAACCCGGAGAATTTCCGGGCTTTACTGTTATCGCTTATTTTTTGTTTTTTACGTATTTATCCAGCCATTCATTTTGCTCCCAAAGCATATGAAGGATCGATTCGCGGGCAGCATACCCGTGACTTTCCTTGGGTAACATTACCAGGCGGACAGTTGCTCCCAGACCTTTTAGTGCATTAAAATAGCGCTCGCTTTGCAGAGGATAAGTTCCCGAATTGTTGTCGGCCTCACCATGTATCAGCAAGAGCGGCGTTTTCATTTTGTCGGCGTGCATAAACGGCGACATGTTGTAATAGATTTCCGGCGCTTCCCAATAGGTGCGTTCTTCACTTTGGAAACCAAAAGGAGTAAGTGTGCGGTTGTAAGCGCCGCTTCTTGCAATTCCGGCAGCAAACAAATCGCAACGAGAGAGTAGGTTGGCGGTCATAAACGCACCGTACGAATGGCCTCCCACGGCTACTCGGTTGCGGTCAATGTAACCAAGCTCGTCAACCGCATCAATGGCCGCTTTGCCATTGGCAACCAGTTGTTTGATAAAGGTGTCGTTGGGTTCTTTATCGCCTTCGCCAACAATTGGGAAAGCGGCCCCGTCGAGGATGGCATAACCCTGGGTTACCCAAAAGATAACCGATCCGTACCCGGGGTAAGTAAAGGTATGGGGCGACGAAGTTACCTGCCCGGCAGTGGATTTGTCTTTGTATTCACGCGGATAGGCCCAAAGAATCATGGGTAGCTTTTCCTTCTTCTCGCGGTCGTATCCGGCAGGCAGATACAGAGTGCCCGACAGCTCAATTCCGTCGTCGCGTTTGTAGGTGATCACTTCTTTGTGAATTCCGTTTAAGCTTTCAATCGGGTTGGCAAAGAAAGTAAGTTGTTGGGGGGCAATCCGTCTTTTTGTGTTTCGGATGAAATAGTTGGGGAAAGTGGTACTGGCCTCCACGCGGGTGAGTAAAACTCCGGTTTTGGCATCCAGAACACGCGATATATTTTCAAGGGTTTCTTTGCCGTCGGCACGCCACAAACGCAGGTTTTCTTTTGACTTCAGGTCAAATTCATCAAAAAACGGACGGATACCTTCCGGAGAATAACCGGTTCCGGTGAGGTAAACCTTGTTTTTGTTGAGTGTGAGCGTGTATTGCCCCAGTTCGTTTCTTTCGGTAACAAACGATCCCGGATCATTGTAACGGTCGTTCTCGTTGCGGTCAAAAAGAATTTCCGGCTCTTGCGATGGGTTGGATGGATTGAAGAGATAGGTTTTTGTGTTGCGGGTATTCCACCAGCGGTCATAGGCAATCGCTACTTCGTCGCTTCCCCAGGTAATTCCGCGATAGCGTTGTTGGGTTTTTAAAATGGAAACGGGCTCGCCGTCAAAAGGCGCTTTCAACGTGAATATTTCGTCGCGGAAAGGTACCTCGATAGCCGGATCGCCTTCATCGAGTGCTTTCACGTAATACAGTTCTGCCGGTTTGTCGGAACGCCACCTCAAGCTTCTGATTTCTTTTGTGGTAGCCATAAAACCCTGCGGACGTACTTCTTCGAGTGGTGTGTCGAGGACAAGCTTTATTTCTTTGCCATCCTGGTCGTAAATGATTGTTTTTTGCGGAAAGCGGTCGAGTGTAACCAGGTAGGAAAACGGCTTGTGAAGGGTTTCCACCATCACATAGACTCCATCGGGAGAAAAGTTAAAACCGGCGTACATGGCGGTTTCTTTCCAGAAGTCTTTTTTACCGTTCAGGTCAACCGTGTATAAGGTGGAACGAACCAGTTGTTCAAAATTAAATTCGTCGGCTTTGTCTTTCAGCAAGTCCTGGTAGGTGCGGTTTTGGGCTTTGGTGCCGTCGCTTACTGAAACACTCGGGCCTGTAGGTACGGTAGTTGATTTATCAATCAAAGGCTGACGGTCGTCCGGAATAAATTTGACCAGCAATCTATCGCTGCTGTCAAACCATTCAAAGGGCGATCCAAGGTTGGCATTCAGGTTGGCATCGCTGAGCTTTTTACAGGTGGCGCTTGCAATGTCGAGCACCCACAATTCCACGCCTTTCGAAGTTGTATGGGTAAAAGCCATTTTTGTTTGATCGGGCGACCAGCTGAAGTTGGCTAAAACCGGTTTTTCGGGTAATCCGGTAACTACTTTTTCTTCTCTGTCACCTACTTTCATCAGCGAAACGTTGGTGTAATAGTTTGTTCTGCTACCGATGTTGGTTACGGGATTAATACGCAGCCCGGCCAGGCGCAGTTCGGTTTCCGAGAGTTCGGCAATGCTTTTAAAGCGGCTTCTGTTCAGCAGCACAATGTTTTCATTTTTGTAATCAAAGATGGGAGTGGGCACTCCGGGAGCATCAACCAGTTCAAGGATTTCCTTTGGCGGTTCCTGGTAGGTGATGTCTACCTGGGCAAAAGCGCTGCCAAAAAGGATGGCAACAATCAATGTGATAAGTGCAGTTTTTCTCATTTAATTGAATAGTATGAATTAAACTTAGGATGTAACTCACGAATTTATAAAAATCATCGGGGAAAACGTTTTTTTAACTGCTTAGTTTGATCGTGTGAGGTATCCGAAAAGGGATTTCACCGCCAATCGGATGGAATGAGCATTGAAGGGTTGTCTGAATATCCTTTTTGTAATTACCGGAACTTGCTGCTATTTATGTTGAATTATAAAGCAGGAAAAGAAAACCGTTCTGTAGGCTGAAAGCGGCTCATTTGAAGAAAAAAATCCCATACTGGGAAAGAGAAAATTTCTGGCACAGCATTAATGCTTTGTTTCCCAGTGTTTTGTATTTTTTGGTCTGGTAGTTGTCTTTTAAGAATCAAGCGACAAAGAATAACAGGGTAGAGCGACTTCTACAACATGGTTGGTTTTATATTTAGGGTTTGTAAAATATCAATCATCTTTCAAAAAGCGTCACAGCGTTCTACCTGACTTTAGAAATAAAAAAACCGTTCGGCCTCGAACGGTTTTTTATTTTGGGTTCTACTTCAAAAAGCGTCACCACAAAGCTTCTACAACTTTGTTGGTAAAATAAATATATTATAATTGAAATGCGTCCTTCTATTATAAAGTTCGGTTCCGGGTTAAAAGGTAACCTGTTTGCCGGTAATTTATTCTCGTTTTAAATAGCTGTCGCCTCGTAAAAGTGCTGTTTTTACTTAGAGTTTCTCTATCCGGAACGTTCCGGAGATATCCGAATCCAGCTCTGATTCCTCCGTTTTTTTGAGTAGTATATTTTTCCCCAACAGATCGTCAGAGAACTGGTTGTTCCTGATCTGGACGTGTTTACAGAATTCAAATGTAAAAGTGTAGGGCCGTTTATGATAAGGCTCAAAGGTGTAGCTGCGGAATACTTCGTTGTTGTTGAAAGTGATTCGGTCCACCGAACGGGCAAACAGCACCGGGTAATCAAATGGATGAAAGCGGTTGTTCTCAATTTTTATGTTCCGGTGAAAACAGGGCGTTTCTTCATCCAGTTTCGGGATAATGGGATAAACCGAAATAATTGCCTCGCAAAACTGGTAGGGGCTGGTGTTGCAAAGTTCCCCAAAGGTGTTGTTGCGGATGGTAACATCTTTCACCGCACCCGATTCAAACCATCCGTTGGCATCTCCGGCAATCAGGATCGCACTGCCACTCGATTCAAAAGTATTGTTTTCAACTACTACTTTCCCCGGCGTTGAAACCAGCAAACCACGCGCCCGGCAATTTTTGAACTGACTGTTGGTGATTTCCACATCGGGCGACCAGGTCAGATTTTCCAGTGCATCGCCCACTTGTAAAGTCTTGGGTACGGGTTGCGAAAACGTCAGCACAAAAATGTCTTTACTTACAGGTTGAAAGGCTACTACTTCTCCCGAACCAATGGAATTCATCCGTTCGTTTTCGATAAAATTGACGCGGTCGCCTTTGTGCCCCCAAACCATGCCCGAGCTTTGGTGGTGCATAAATTTGCATTTTACTTTGTTTTCGGGCATTATCTCCTGCACCTGAACGCTGGTGCCATGAACATTGATCGGATCGTCCATCAGACCGGCAAATTCACAATGGGTAACCTTTATAAGGCCTTTGCAATTGGATACCTGCAGCCCATCGTCTCCGCCACCGAAATAATGATTGCGTGCCAGGTTGGGAATGGCCCGGTACCGGTCGAAGGTAAGGTCTTCGCTAAACTGCGCCAGAATTCCCAGGCCGGTGGCATGAAAAAGAGATAAGTTCTGAACCGTAATGTTCTTCGAATCGGTAATAAATACCCCCGAATGAGCGCGGTTGGCATAACGCATCACCAGGAAGTTTCCTTTTTTGGGTTTTCGGGCAAACTCGTTGTACAACCTCAAAATCCCCGGCATGGTAGCCACTGCTTTGTATTCCCGCCAGTTGTCCCCCAAACAACCGTTGTCGCCGGTTTGCGGTACTATGTAGCGTCCTTCCTGGTCGAATTCCATGGTGCCGTACCATTCATTCAGTTTATCGCCTTCCGGAAAATAAAGTTTGTCGTTTTCCATCCTGAAATTGGCTTCTTTCGCGTTAAAGGAAAGATCGATGTAATGATCGGTGACCTTTAGGATCTTTGCCTGCGCAATCAGGGGCTGCTCCCAGTCGATGCGCAGATTCTTTAAAACAATGTTGCGGCAGTTATCAAAGGTAAAAGGCTGCATCTGATCGTGAAAAACAAGCGTGGCACCCCGGCCGTCGATCACCAGGTTGTTTACGTTCTCAAAAAGAAACGCACAGGCTTTGGGGTTGATATCGGTGGTATTCGATTCGAAATAGGTTTTCTTCGTGCATTCATTGGGGTAAAAATGGTATTCTCCCGGACTAAACAACAAAACTTTGGGCTGATCTCCCTTGATATCTTCCAGCGCTTTGTTGATGTATTTAACCGCATCTCTGTCTTTGGTTTTGTACAAACCGTAATCTTTTAAATGAATGTAAAGGGTGTCGTTTGGTGCATCGGTTGCGACGGCGGACTGAGCAAAGCCAACCAGTGCCAACAGGATGATAAAGAATAGGTTTGTTTTCATAGTTGTTATTTGTTGCAAGATAAGAATCCCGCAGAAATGATTAGAGCATATTTTTAATCCCGGTGATGTGCGGCAGTTTTACCCAGTTGGGGTGTTCCGTTGTTTCTTCGGTTTGTTCGTGAAGCCAGGTGATGTGAAAGGGAATATGAATGCCAAAGCCTCCCAGTTGTACCACCGGTTCAATATCCGACTTGAAGGAATTGCCGATCATCAGAAAATCTTCCGCCTCAATTTCGAGGTGACTGAGCAGTTTTTGGTAATCGGCCGGTCTTTTGTTGCTCATCACTTCCACATGATGAAAGTACTTTTCCAGTTTCGATTTTTTCAGTTTCCGTTCCTGGTCGAGCAAATCGCCTTTGGTCGCCACAATTAGTTTGCAGCCTTTTTCTTTCAGGTAGTCCAGCGTTTCGAGCACACCGTCAAGCAATTCTACCGGCTGATTGATTTGTGTTTTCCCCAGTTCAATAATCTGCTCCAGTATTTTCGGCGGCACTTTGTTTCCGGTAATCTTCAGCGCCGTTTCAATCATCGAAAGCACAAAACCTTTGGTGCCGTAGCCGTATTCTTCCAGGTTATTCATTTCAGTGGCAAAAAGCACTTCCATGGTTTCGTCCGATGTGCTGAAGTCGGACAACAAAGCACAAAATTTTTCTTCGGTTTCGCGAAAAAATGTCTCGTTTACCCAAAGGGTATCGTCGGCATCAAAAGCAATTACTTTGAAGTTTTGTTTCATACTATTAGAATTGATTGTTTTCAAAGGTATAGTATGGAACTCGCATCTATTTTAATCGTCCTATTGTATGTGAATAATTTACATGCTCGTTTCATTTCTCTGCCTGTTTTGTTGAAAAGGTTTTACAAGGCCAGGTTCACCACGGTAATGCCGGAACCGCCAAAATCAACGTGTTCGTCTTTGTAACTCCGCACCATGGGCTCGGCACGCAGGTATTCGCGGATGGTTTCTTTCAGAATGCCATGGCCTTTCCCGTGAAGGATGCGAAGTTGCCCCACTTCAAACATGATTGCTTCGTCGATAAATTCAGTGATTTTGGTAATGGCTTCATCCACGCGTTTGCCGCGGACATCGATCTCGGGCTTAAACGAAAGACGGCGTTCCGAGAAATTCTCGCCCAAAACCGAGGGTTTGCCGTAGCGTTTTTTGTCCATCTTTTTGGCTTCGTTATTACTGATGCGCTCAATATTCTTACGCGGAATGGTTGTCATCAGCTGGCCAAAAGCCACGATCGCATTTTTCTCGTTTACTTCGATGAGGTCGCCAATCGTATCCTGCCCTTTTATCCTGACTTTATCTCCGGGGCGCATCTCGATCCGCTCTTCCAGCTTTTCTTTCGGAATCGGTTTTTTCGATTCTTCGGGGCGGCGTTTGTTGCGCTCTTCTTCCCGGCGCTGAAGCTTCGAAAGTTTGCCGGCAAGCTGTTGATCATCACTGGCCGATTTTTTCCCCACTTCTTTTTTCAGCCCTTCCAGTTCTTCACGCATCTGCCGCGTTTTCTCCTTGTCGGCCTGCGCATTTTTTATTTCGCGGATGGTGTTCTCGATCCGTTTGTTCACATCCTTCAGCAAAGCATCGGCTTCTTCCTTTGCTTTTTTCAGGATCTCCTTGCGTTGTTTCTGTATTTCTTCCAGCTCACTCTGGTAACTCTCAGCCGTGTTGTCAAGGATCTTTTCCACCTTGCGGATCTTCATCCGTTTGGTTTCCCAGTAGCGTTTGTCACGGTCGATCTGCCGCAGGTTGCGGTCGAAATCGATGTGATCCTGCCCGATCTTTTCAGTGGCTTTCTCGAGAATTTCTTCCGGAAGCCCTATTTTCCGCGCAATTTCAAAAGCAAACGAACTGCCCGGTTTCCCAATCTCCAGTTTGAAAAGCGGGTTCATCTGGTGCGAATCGTAGAGCATGGCGCCGTTTACAATTCCATCGGCCGACGAGGCAAAATGCTTCAGGTTGGTGTAGTGCGTGGTGATCACCCCAAAGGTGCGCTGCTGGTTCAGCTTGTCGAGGATCGACTCGGCAATGGCACCCCCTAGCATCGGTTCGGTACCGGTTCCGAATTCGTCGATCAGCACCAGCGTTTTTTCGTTGCAGTTGCGCACAAAATGCTTCATGTTCATCAGGTGCGAACTGTAGGTACTCAGGTCGTTTTCGAGCGACTGCTCATCGCCTATGTCGATAAACAGCTGATCAAAAATACCGGTTTTACTGCCGTCGTTTACCGGGATCAGCAAACCGCACTGCAGCATGTACTGCAAGAGGCCGGTGGTTTTCAGACACACCGATTTACCCCCGGCGTTGGGCCCCGAGATCAGTAAAATATGTTCTTCTTCCGTGAGCTTAATATCCAGCGGAACAATTTTTCGTTTTTCCTTTTGAAGCGTTTTCAGCAAGAGCGGATGAATGGCGTGGTACCATTCAATGATGGGTTCGTCGCGAAAGTCGGGATGTTGTGCATCAAACTCTACCGCGAGCAAAGCTTTGGCCCTGATAAAATCGATCTCACCCAGAAAGTCGTACGAATACGCCAGCTCGGTGAGGTAGGGGCGGATGTCGTTCGAGAATTCGGTAAGAATGCGGATGATCTCGCGGCGTTCGGCATATTCCAGCTCGCGGATCTCGTTGTTCATCTCCACAATCTCGGTGGGCTCGATGTACGAGGTTTTTCCCGTGGCCGATTCGTCGTACACAATGCCTTTCAGCTTGCGTTTGTTGGCCGCCGGAACCGGGATCACAGCCCGTCCGTCGCGGATCGATACCGAAGCATCGTCTTCCACCCAACCGTCTTTTTGCGCCTGTTTCAGGATGCTTTGCAGCCGTTTCGACATGTTGTTCTGCATGTTGAAAATGCTGCGGCGAATCTGCGCCAGCTCCGGTGAGGCATTGTCGCGGATCTTCCCGAATTTATTCACGATCGTGTCGATGCGGTCGTAAATATAGGGGAACACCTGCACGTTGGCGGTTTTTTGCTTCAGCAGTGGAAAAACCGCTTCCTCCTGTTTGCTGAAAAAAGTAACGATGGCACGCACGGCTTCGAGCGAGCGTTTCAGGTCGAACAGTTCCTGGGGCTCGAGGAAACGGCCTTCGATGCGGATCTTTTGCAGCGCCGCCCGCAAATCGTAATAATGCCCGGCCGGGAAATTGTCGTACTCGCGCACAATGCGGCTAAACTCTTCGGCCTCGCCCAGTTGGCGCAAAATGGTTTCGTGCGAGGTCTGGAAATGCATTTCGTCCACCCACTCGTTACCCATGGTGCTGATGCACTTGGCATGTAACATCTCGCGGATGCGGTCGAACCCGATCTTCGCCTCAAAATTATGTGGATAAACGTTGTTCATTGCCCCGCAAAAATACAGTTCAGAGTTGAAAGTACAAAGTTCAGTGATCAGTATTCAGTCGCAGTGATCAGTCGCAGTATTCAGTCTCATTACCCGATGCAAGAATTCAGGATACTCTGTGTCTTCTCCGTGTTCTCTGTGGTTAAACTCGATGCTTGATACAAGATTCTTGATACTCGTAGCTCGAAGCTCGGGGCTCGCAGCTTCCTTCTTTTTCCCCATTTTCGAGGGGGACGAGGAATTCAGTTGGCTTCGACAACGGAATGACGGAGGGGGTGTCCGGGATACATTAGTTCAAAGTTCAAAGTTCAAAGTTCAAAGTTCAAAGTTCGGAGTTCAGTGATCAGTATTCAGTCGCAGTGATCAGTCGCAGTATTCAGTCGCATTCGTTGATTCCAGAATTCAGCATACTCCGTGTCTTCTCTGTGCCCTCTGTGGTTAAACTGGATGCTGGATACTCGATGCTTGATTCTGGATACTTGATGCTTGATTCTCGATACTCGTAGCTCCCAACTCGCAGCTTTCTTCTTTGTCCCCATTTTCGAGGGGGACGAGGAATTCCGGAGGCTTCGACGACGGAATGACGGAGGGGGTGTCAGAGATATATTAGTTCAAAGTTCAAAGTTCAGAGTTGAGCTCGTCGCTCAAAGTTCCGTGCTCTTTGCTCCATGCTCTTTGCAATTTAACCGTTTGGCAATTTAGCAATAGCTTGCAGTTCTGTTGCCGTGCTGCTGTTTTTTACTCGTAGCTCGCAGCTCGCAGCCTTTCCTCCTTTGTCCCCATTTTCGAGGGGGACGAGGAATTCCGGAGGCTTCGACGACGGAATGACGGAGGGGGTGTCAGAGATACATTAGTTCAAAGTTCAGAGTTCAAAGTTCAGAGTTCAGAGTTCAGAGTTCAGTGATCAGTATTCAGTCGCAGTATTCAGTCGCAGTGATCAGTCTCATTACCGGATTCCCAAAATTCAGTATACTCAGTGTCTTCTCCGTGTTCTCTGTGGTTAAACTGGATGCTGGATACTCGATGCTTGATTCTGGATACTCGATACTTGATACTCGAAGCTCGCAGCCCGAAGCTCGCAGCCCAAAGCTCGATCCTGACTCTGAACTCTAAACCCTAAACTCTGAACTAAACTCCCTCCCCTCATTAACATAGTTTAATTTTTTTTGAGGGCTGTTAATAGCTTTATTCCTGACCTTTGGAGAAACAAAGCCAGGCATATGAAACAACTTTTACTTGCAACTTTCATTTTATCCGGTCTGTGTTCAATGGCGCAGGAAGAACGTATGCTTATCCAGGGGAAGATCGTGGACGCAAAAGGCGACCCCGTTCCCGACGTTTACATTGTAAACCTGCTGAGCCAGGAAAAAGACATCAGTTTGAAAAACGGCGTGTTTACCCTAAGCATTTCGCCCACCGACTCACTGCTGTTATCGCACATTTCGTATTTCAGAAAAATAGTAAGCGCCACCCAGTTGCTTCGAAATCCGGTGATCACGCTCGAATCGGAAAGCATTAACGTAGAGGAAATAACCGTCTCGCCCGACGAAAAGTCGGCAGCAGAAATCGTTAGCCAGAATTTGAATGTAAAGGAATGGGACATCCGGCCGCAGCCCGGCGATGGTTTTTCGGAGTCGGAAAGAACCAAGCAAATGATGACTGAACACAACAGTGTGCTGCGCAGCGAAGCTTCTTCGGTATCCTTACTAAAATTTTCGATAGGCGATATGCTGGACAAATGGAAGAAAAAGCGAAAAAAACGAAAAAACTACCGCTAGAAACAGAAGCTACAAGCCTTGAGCTTCGAGCCACAAGCTTATTGGGGATTAAAATTGGATGCTCGATGCTCGATACCGGATTCTCGATCCTTGATACTCGATACTCGGGGCTCGTAGTTCGTAGCTTGAAACTCATTACTCTGTACTCACTCTGCCTGCCCGGCTACTGACGGGAACACTGAACACTAAGCTCTGAACCCTTTGTCCCCATTTAGGGGGACGAGGAATTCAGTTGGCTCCGACAACGGAATGACGGAGGGGGTGTGTTCTGGATACTCGATACTCGATACTCGATACTCGATACTCGATACTCGATACTGGATACTCGATACTGGATACTCGATACTGGATACTCGATACTGGATACTCGATACCGGATACTCGATACTCGGGGCTCGAAGCTCGAAGCTCCATGCCCTTCGCCCTCTGCCCTTCGCCCTCTGTCCTTTGCTCCATGCTCCTGGCTCTCTGCTCTTTTCTCCGCCCAATTATCTTATGTTTAAAATACTTTTGCTACATTAGAGCCTGTAATGTGGTGACACCCCGGGACGATCAGCAGCGATAGATTTGCCACCCCAGAAGACAGCTTTACAAGGAGTTTGTAAACGTATATAAACACTATAGCCATACTGCAGGCCAAGCGAATAAAACGCTTAGATTGACAAATAGTGAAGTAGATATACGATACGTTAGCAGTAAGTTTAATGAAGAGCCAACGAACTAATCTTTCTAAATGGAAGTAAGAGAAATAAAAGATATAATAAGCGACATTAAAGAGCTGGTTAACACAAAAGGATACATTTATACTTTGTGCTTAATCATCATGGATGATTTCCATTTTAATGTTGAAAAGATGCATGAGGTTGACAATCGTGCGAGATTGAGTAAGAATGAAGTATCATTACTTATTGGGTTTCTAATACAAAATAGAATAAATCTTGACACACCAGAAAGTCCTTTTGATTTAGCAGAACAAAAGAAAAAGACCTACAAATTAATGGATGAGTTACATAGTTCAACATTGACGCCAATGTTTGAAAAGTTTAAACCATTAATTGACAATCTAAATTCTAGAGAACAACCTGATAAACGTGATTTTTTTGGTGGAGAAAATGTTTTTATTGAACCTATCTTTTACGCAGGGGATGGAATATATGAGTTTCAATATATAGAATTCCTTAATCGAAAATATAAGTACGATGAAACCTGGTTAAACTTAAATTCAAACTTTTATTTTGACAAAATAAATAAGATTACCTCTCAAATAAAGAATTCCCATCAAGAAAAAATTAAAAAAGTCAATTTCTTAGGTTTAAAAGAAAATAAATCTCAAATAATTAAAGACTTAAAAAAAGACAAGTCAATCCCAAAAAATGAACGAGGCAAAAACATTGATGAGTTCTTCACAATAATTGAATTCTTCCAATTTTTCGAATTGTTTGAAACAGATTCTCATATAAAAGAAGGGCTAAATCCTGAAGAAATTGGAGAAAAGGGATGGAGTTCTTTTTATACCGGAATCATTGATTTATTCACCATTCGCAAATCTGATTTTCATAACGATTTGAACATAGACTCGTTCCTTGATAATTTCTCAATTAAATTAGATAAAAAGGAAAGAAATAAACAATTTCAAAATATTGGAGATTTCAATCTCTTCACCGCTAAACCAATCATTCAACTTGATTCAGAACGTTTCTTTGTACCTATATCATTTTCTATTTTTGAGGCTGTTTATGAGAGTCCGTATTATTGGATGCAAGCAGACAATCACTATAAGAATAAGCTTGCAGAAAACAGGGGAAGAGTTGGAGAAGAGATAACTTACGAGCTTCTAAAAAAGGTTTTTGGTGAGAAAAGAATATACAAGTCCGTTAAGATTGTGTCGAAAAAAGGACATGATGATACCGACATTGATGTTCTGTGTATTCTTGGAAGTAAGGCGCTATGTGTACAAGTAAAATCAAAAAAACTAACACAACTCTCGCGTAAAGGTAATTTCAATCAGTTGCAAACAGATTTCAAGAATGCAGTTCAAGATGCATACGAACAAGGTCTTATTTGCCGTGAAAGAATTGTTGAGAAGAAAGCCACTTTTTTTAATGAAAGAGGCGATAAAATTGACATTACAGAAGATATTGAAGAGGTTTATATATTAGGTATTACTACAGAAAACTATCCTACTCTAACACATCAAACTTTTGCATTTTTAGAAAAAGAAGAATCAGCACCACATCCACTTTTCTTGACAATTTTTGATTTAGAACTAGTGTTATTTTATCTCAATAATCCTTACGACTTTCTTTATTACGTTCGTCAACGAATTGAATTAATGGAATATTTTCATTCAAATGAAGAAATAAACTATTTAGGTTATCATTTAACAAATAAATTAAGGAAAGACCCAAAGTTCGATTATTATCAACTTGACACAAGTCTTGGACAATTAGTCGACCGAAATTATTATCCGTTGAAACTTGGAATTAAAACTTCCTCTGAAAATGATAAAATTGGTAATAGATGGAAAAATGAAGATTTTGAAATATTATGTAACCAAATTGATGAAATAAATTCACCTAAAAAGACAGATATAATATTTCATCTATTAGATTGGTCTGAAGAATCTAGAGAGAACCTAATCAACCAGATAAAAACGACAAAGCAAAAAACTAATACTGATGGGAAGTGGCACAACTTCTCAATTATGGCTGGGTTGGTTCGGTCTTCTTTTGGGTTAACTTTTATATCTTGGGATGATAATGACATTTACGAACTCAATGATAGATTGCTTCAACTAAGTAGTAATCGGAAATATAAAAGTAAAGCAGATTTTTGGATTGGAATTGGGTGTTTAAAGGATAGTGGAAGATTCGTCGACTCCATTGTATTTAGTGATGCTAAATGGGAGTTTGACGAAGAAATGGAAAAAGAAATCGAAATATTATTAGGAGGGAAAAACCAAGGAACTCCCATGAAATTAGGACGAAAAATAGGGAGAAACGAATTTTGTCCGTGTGGGAGTGGATTAAAATATAAAAAGTGTTGTGGTAGAAAATTTTAAAAACCTACCGCTAATCCCCGCTCCCGCGCGCTAACATCGCGTGGTAAAGGAGTTTTAACGTAAAACCAATAACAACATTCAAAATGGAAAATCTTCATCCTTTATTTTTTATCGGGGCTGTAGTGGTTCTGTTGCTTATGGTTCTTTATTTTCTTCCCATTGGGCTATGGTTTGCGGCAACCGTTTCGGGGGTGCGTATTTCGCTTATGGAACTTTTATTAATGCGACTGCGAAAAACTCCGGTAAAAGAGGTGGTTGAAGGTTTAATAGTTGCCACCAAGGGAGGCTTAAATCTAAGCCGCGATGAGCTGGAAGCCCTGGCATTAAGCGGAGGTGATGTGAAAAATGTGGTAAACGGTATGGTGGCCGCCAAACGGGCCGGTTTTCCTTTGTCGTTTGAGAATGCAGTAAAAGCCGATGCCCAGGGCCTGAACATCCTTGAATCGGTACAGGAAAAAATGCGCGAAACACAAAAAGTTCAGTTTGAGTAATCCTGACATATTTGATGTTAAAAGCTAAATTATGAGAAGGACGCAGATACTTTTGGTAGCAATTTTACTTATTCTGTTTTACTCGTGTTCATTAAAAAAGGACAAAAGGATTGACCGAAGCAAAATCAATGAACATTATACTTCGGCTGGTTTATCGGTTAAACCACAAAATGTGTATGAGGATAAATATGACTTACTGATTAAGGAATTTCAGCAAATTAATGGGCCGGATATTATTGCTAAAACTAAACGTGGCTTCCCATTTATGATGTCTTGCGAAATACTCGGTGATTATTTTACAAGTCCTAAATTAAAGGGGAAATATGCCAAAACTGAAGTTGAATTATACCCCATTCAGTCTTCAATAATCAAAGCTACTTACGATAAAGAGCTGTATGATTTAAGCGATGTTGAAAAAAAAGAAAAGTTTAATTACAAGGATCTTACCGTTCTGTTTCGATTAATGAGAAAACTGGATGTTAAATGGATTTTGCGAGAAAACAATTATATCGAATTCTCGGGTTATGTGCCACCAGCAGATCATGGTCTTGATCTTTATAACGGATATATTTATTGTCTGAATGATTCGGTTCCGGAAATAAATAAGAATGTATTCTATCCCGTACTTTACCGGTTAGATGACAATTGGTATTTTTTTGTTCGTGAAACCGATCGGAGTGGTGGGACTCAATAAGAAACCGATGTCCCCGCTCCCGCGCGCTCACATCGCGTGGTAAAGAAAAAACTACAGGCCATACGCTACCATCGTGCGGCAGCACGATAAAATTTGAAAACAATGAAAAACTGGATTCTTATAGCAATAATGTTAACGTTTCAATTGCCTTTATTTGCACATGAGGACACACCTATTACACTAAGCAAAGAGGAGAAATTAATAGGACTTCCTGAAAAATATGCGAACGCAGAATTTAACCGTGCAACGTTCACATTGGCAATAAACGATCAACAGATAATTATTCCGGAATGCATAAAAGAGTTTTTCAATCACTATAAGGACTACGACATAAGCTTCTCAGCATCATGGTATCATAACTCTGAACTTTTACCCCACTACATACATATGGATATTACTACCGCTGAAAATCCATATGGTTGTCAGGTATTTTTCAACCTTGAAACATTAGAAATTTACCAGGTAAATAAGCCTAAAGTGATACCTAAAGAGGGTTACCCTGGGTTTTACACAGCCAATGAGCAAATAATTTCTGAAGAATGTCGCGAATCTGTATTGAATTCAATAACCAAAAAATAAAAACTCGACCCCGTTCCCGCGCGCTAACACCGAGTGGTAAAGAAAAAGCTACAGGCCACACGCTACCATCGTTCGGCAGCGAAGGAAGCTTTTACCGGTCTATTATTTTTGAAAGATTCTGAAGGGAGTTCTGTATTATTTTATTCCATTGCGGCTTTAAAACCCACGCATCCATATAGTTGCCAATGATGGGAGTTGAAATTGAATATTCAAGTCCATAAGTAAGTTTCGTTTTTCCGTCGATTACTTCAAAGTTCCAAAAGGATTTATAGGGTGGGCCTTTTATTCCAACAACTTTAAAGCCCACATTTTCGGTATATTCATAAACCTCCGCCTCTATTTCGTATTTAAACATCATCATTTTTGCCTTATACCTGTATTTTGCACCCTTCCCTTTTTCAACTTCGCTTATTGATTGAAAGTCAGATACTCCTTCAAACCATTCCTCCCATTTCTTCCAATCAGAGGCATATTCGAAAACTTCTTCCAAAGGAGTGTTTAATAAAACACTATGAGCGATTTTGGTCATGACACATGGATTTTAGTTTTAGAGAAAGGTACAAAAAATGGGACAAAGAACGAAGCTGCGAGCTACGGGTATTAGGAGTTCAGAGTTCAGAGTTCAGAGTTCAGGGTTCAGAGTTCCCGTCAGTGGCCGGGCAGGCGGAGTGAGTACCGAGTAATGAGTTTCGAGGTGCGAGCTACGAGTAAAAAACAGCAGCACGGCAATACAGCAACACGGCAGCACAGAACCATAAGATCGGGCTACGAGCTACGAGCTTCGAGCATCGAGAATCCAGAACACACCCCCTCCGTCATTCCGTTGTCAGAGCCAACTGAATTCCTCGTCCCCCTAAATGGGGACAAAGGGTTCAGAGTTCAGGGTTCCCGTCAGTAGCCGGGCAGGCGGAGTATGTATCGGGTATCGAGCTTCCAGCTTCCAGCTTCGAGCTTCGAGCTTCGAGCTTGGAGTTGTGAGCTACGAGCTACGAGTAAAAAACAGCAGCACGGCAATACAGCAACACAGCAACACGGCAACACAGAACAGTGAGATCGGGCTTCGAGCATCCAGTATCCAGCATCGGGCACCCGGCTGGCGCAGATTTGTAATCCGTGCCATTTTAGTACAACCAATCACCGAAAACAAAAAGAAAAATCTCCGCTCCCGCGCGCTAACATCGCGTGGTAAAAAAGAGTATTTTTAAACTGTTTAACCATAGTAACTACACTGCATTATGAATCTGCTATTGATTGTTTTGCTCCTCGTACCCATTGTTTTCCTGGTTGCACTTTTTATTGGAATTGTAAAGAAAAACAAACGACTCCGGATTACCTCCCTGATCTTTTTCGTGATCGTCTCGCTGGCAGAGCTTGCTTATTTTACCCAGCTTCCGCACCATTGCATCGCGTGGTAAAGGAAAAAAGCTAGAGGGCACACAATAAAACAGTGCAGCCGAAGGTTCAGCATTTGTGAATCAAGAATGAAAAGAGTTTACAGAAAATTATTCATACAAAAAGCAGTGAGGGGTAGTTACAGCGCCTTCCTGCAAAAAATAACAGAAAAGAAGCAATGAGTACCAACAGAATAACCCGCTTAAACCCCGAAAATATACCGGCACCGGTAGGCAACTACTCACACGTTACCATAATTCCAAAGAATTCAGACTTGTACACGTTTTCGGGGCAAATTGGGATCGATACAAATGGGAATATTCCCGGGAATTTGAGCGAACAGGTAGTATTGACATTCAAAAACATTCAAGGGCTTTTGGATAGCCAAAACCTAAGCGCTGACAACGTGATAAAAGTAAATATCTGGGCTACCGAAGACATTGACTGGGAATTTTTTGACGCCGAGTGGGAAACCCTGTTCGGACAAACATACCCTTCGATGACGATTGCTTATATAAAAGCACTGGGATTGCCCGAACTGAAAATTGAGATTGAAATTTGGGCGGCTAAGTAATATTACGCTCCCGCGCGATGGCATTGATAGTCAAAGGAGTTCAGAGTTTAGGGTTCAAAGTTCAGAGGCCATAATCCAGTATCTAATATCCTGCATCGCGTATCGAAAACGACCACTGACCACTGATCACTGAATACTATTCATAGCGTCAACCGAAAAAAAACATAAAAGCTAAACAACCGGTATATGATTGAACTAAAGAAAGAAAAATACGCCCTTTTGGAAGCGCCGCTAAAGGACGTGAAGATCAACCACCTTTTTGCGCGTTCGGTAATCGAAAAGAAAGTGGACGGGAAGGTGTTTGTTGACGACGCTGAACACCCGAAAACATTTTATGTGGTTCATCCCTATGGCATGAGTTTGTTGTTTGGCGACAGTGAAAACAGCGACTTTAACAGCCAGCTGACCGACTATTGTTTCAACCGGCAGGGGATTCGGAATTCGTTTGAATGGATGCAGGCCTTTCCCGGCAACTGGGATACTACATTGCCCGGGTTGTTTGGAGACAAATTGCGTGTAGCGTTGGATGCAGAGGAAGCTCCCGGCGATTGCATTGAACTGAACACCCGCGTAAACTTCCGCTTCAACCGGGAGAAGTACCTGGAGTTTAAGCACGCAAACATAAACGGGCAGCACGAAATAAAAAGAACCGACGCCGCTATTTTTGAGGCGATGACCGGAAGCGTTGTTCCCGCACGTTTTTGGAACAATGCCGGCGATTTCTGTCAAAACGGGATCGGGTTTAGTTTGTTTGACCGCGGCAGGCTGGCTACCACGGCCTATTCTGCTTTTATTTTTGAAAAAGAGCTGGAACTGGGCATGGAAACGATCCCCGAATTCAGGGGGAAAGGCTTTGCACAATATGCCTGTTCGGCTTTGATCGATTATTGCCTGGAAAACGATTATGAGCCGGTTTGGGCGTGTAAATTAAGCAATATACCATCGTACGGCCTGGCTCAGAAACTCGGGTTTGTTCCGGCACTGACTTTGCTTTACTACCGGTTGGCGCTTTAATGGCTAACTTATAACAACCAGCCCTGCTCCCGCGCGATTGCATCGCGTGGAAAAGGGGTCTGGAGTTTAAAGTTCAGAGTTCAGAGTCAGCATCAAGTATCAAGAATCAAGCATCCAGTATCGGGTACACACCCCCTCCGTCATTCCTTCGTCGGGGCCTCCGTCATTCCTCGTCCCCCTCGGGAATGGGGACAAAGAATTAAGCTACGAGCCTTGAGCTACGAGCATCGAGCATCGAGTATCAAGAATCAAGCATCCAGTATCTAGTATCCAGCATCGCGGACACCCCCCTTCGTCATTCCGTTGTCGAAGCCAACAGAATTCCTCGTCCCCCTGAATGGGAACAAAGAATTAAGCTGTAAGCCGTGACCATCGAGCATCGACCATCGACCATCGAGCATCAAGCATCCAATATCCAGTATCCAACATCCAAAATAAATAGATCTTTGTCAGCAATATTCGCCCAAGGCAGCCGTACTATAAGGCATGGGAATTTACCCGCAGAAAAACACATAAAAATGATCAACTACAAGACAAACGACTGGTTTACGATTGAGAAAATTGATGACACTACATCGATTATTAGCGAATACAAACATTGGGAAGAAACACACTGCTACCTGCTTAACGGCAGCGACAAAAGTTTGCTGATTGATACGGGCCTGGGGGTGCGGAACATTTGGGAAGAGGTACAACAGCTAACCGGCAACCCGGTAGCGGCGGTGACCACCCACGCGCATTACGACCACTTTGGCGGACATCAGTATTTCCCCGAGTTTTATGTACACGAGGCCGAGACCGAATGGATCAACGGGGGCTTTCCGCTGACGTTGCAACAGGTGCGGGACTTCCTGATGGAAGAGCCCTGCGATTTTCCTGCCGACTTTGATGTGAATGACTATTATCTGTTTGAAGGCACGCCCACACGGGTACTCCGCGATGGAGATACGATTGAGTTGGGAGGACGAAGCATTGAGGTGCTGCATACCCCGGGCCATTCGCCCGGTCATATTTGTTTGTACGAAAAAGACAGGGGGTATTTGTATACCGGCGATTTGATTTACATCGGGGAATTGTTTGCGTATTTCCCGTCGACCGACCCGATCGCTTACATGAACTCGATAAAAAAGCTGTTGCCGCTGGAGGTCCGGAAAATTCTGCCGGCACACCACGACTTAAATGTACCGCTGTCGATTATCCGCGAACTGGACGAGGCCTTTACAAGCTTGCACAACAGCGGAAAGTTAAAACACGGAAGCGGGACTTTTTCGTATCCCAATTTTGGCATAAAACTATAGGTGAAAAAGCGGGCGAAGGGGTGCTGCAATCTTGCCGGCTTTTGTGTCCCCTTTAAGAGCCGTTCTTTATTTTATGGAAGAAGTAAAGGACGGTTCTTATAGGCACAAAACGCATTCGCCGCGCATACCGAGAGTCTAAACAATAGCACAAAGCAAAACCTATCTGGCAGACAATTTTCAATATCCAAGGTAGAATATCCAAATCCGAACTACCCAACAAGCTCGTGGCTCGCAGCTCATAGCTTTCCCCTTGAACTCTAAACTTTGAACCCTGAACTCTAAACTAACTTACCCCCTCCGTCATTCCGGCGTCAAAGCCGCCTGAATTCCTCGTCCCCCTCTAATGGGGACAAACTAAGAACCGCTACCAGTTTTGAATCATAAACTTCGAGCTATGAATATCCAATTCTGACTTCCCAACAAGCTCATAGCTCGTGGCTAGTAGCTAATAGCTTGAATCTAAACGAACTTACCCTTTTGGAACTTTCTCTCCCGGGAAACGGTCGGCGTATTCTTTCCAGAATGATTTCACTTCGTTTTTCATTTCTTTTGACAAGGCCAGGATCCCAAACAGGTTGGGGATGGTCATCAGTGCAATGGTAATTCCCGAAAGTGTCCAGATAATGGTGGTGTCGGTAAACGAAGCCACAAAAAAGCCGATCACATAAATAATGTGGTAGTAAATTACCTTGCCCGAGCCAAAGAGGTAGGTAATGGCGCGGTCGCCGTAATACGACCAGCTGATGGCGGTGGAAAAGGCAAACAGCAAAAGCCCGATCGACACAATGTATTTTCCAAAGTCGCCAAACCAGCTGCGGGTAAAGGCAATGGTGGTCAGCGGGGCGCTGTGCATCAGCGATTGCCCGGTAAGCGTGAGCCCCGAAGGGTTCCGTTCTTTTTCGCGGTCTATTTTTCCGTTCACCAGTTCGAGTGGACCCGAATATGGCTGAGCGTTCACCCATACTTTTACGTTTTCTGCCACCGAACGCGCGTGAAGGATCGTGGGCTGATTGGCCACCACACCGTTCTCCACCGTTAGAGTGCCGGTAAACAGCGGCAGGTCGGCTTCTCCCACCAGGTAATTGTGCAGCTTGTCAATGTCTTGCTGGTTTTGTTCCGAATAAGTTCCGTCGAATACCACCAGGTCGGCATCCTGGAACTGGTTTTCGTGTTTTTCGGTCCACACACCCGACGAAAGCAGCACCAGCCCGGTAAGCGTACAAATAATGATGGTGTCGATAAACGGTTCGAGCAGGGCCACCAGTCCTTCCGAAACCGGTTCGTGTGCGCGGGCAGCCGCGTGGGCAATCGGCGCCGATCCCTGTCCGGCTTCGTTGGAGAACAGACCGCGGTTTACGCCCCGGTTAAAGGCAAAAGCAATGCTTCCGCCCAGAAAACCACCGGTAGCAGCCGTTCCGGTAAATACATCGCCAAAAATCGCTTCGAGCGAAGGAAGTATGTTTTCGTAGTTGTAGAAAATAACCGCAATGGCGCCGATAAAATAGATGATAGCCATTATAGGCACCAGGCGCGAAGTAACCTGTGCAATGCGTTTGATTCCCCCGATGATCACAAAACCCAGCAAGAGTGCCAGAACACCACCGGTAAGCATATGGTTGATGCCAAAGGTTTCGAAAAGCGAATTGGAAATACTGTTTACCTGTGGAAGACTGCCGGTTCCGAACGAAGAAAGCACAGTGGCAACGGCAAAGATCACGGCCAGCCATTTCAGGTTCAGACGGTTTTTCATGTAGTACATCGGGCCACCGGCAATGGAGCCGTCCTGGGCCACTTCGCGGTATTTATGCGAAAGCGTTACTTCCACAAATTTGGTGGTCATACCCACGGCGGCGGTTACGAGCATCCAGAACAGTGCGGCCGGTCCGCCCAGGTGAATCGCCAGTGCTACCCCGGCAATATTACCGGTACCTACGGTTCCCGAAAGTGCAGTGGTTAAAGCCTGAAAGTGGGAAGTATCTCCCTTGTCTCCTTCTTTGTCGAATTTTCCGCGAACGATGCGCAGCGAATGTTTCAGGTAACGAAATTGCGGAAACTTCAGGTAAATGGTAAAGAAAATACCGGTTCCGAGTAAAAGGAATACGAACCATTGGGATCCGCCGATGTAGCTGTCGATCACCGAAAGAATGTCATTTAGTTTATGCATTTATTTTCGCGTTTTTCATCTGTTTAGTATGCTCCTTTCGCCCCGAAAAATTTGGGGTTGCAGTGTTTGGGCCAGGTAAACTGCCGGGCAAACTCGAAGCAGGTATTTTTAGGTTTGTTTCAGAAACAAGGCTAAAATTAACATTCTGATTCAATTTGCTAAAAAAACGGAGTTTTATTTTTCAGATTATTACCAAAGGCTGATGAATGTCAGTATTTACATAAAGTTAGAGACAGAAAGAGGCTGGGGGAGATGCTTCCCTGGCAGCTCAAAAAAAGCCTGCCAGAGGATAAAACTTTTTTGGTGCTGGTTGGTTCTGTACGTTATTTTATGTCGTAAATTAGCGAAGTAAAACTCAAAAGCAATTAAGCATGTTACCAAAGTTTTTATTAGCCGACAACTCGTTGGAAACACCCGACACCATTTTTGTGGTTCACACAGAAACACCTCGTTTTATCGTAGAAGCCGACCTGGATGACTTCTGGAACAACCAGCAGGTACATTGGATCGACGGCGAACCGGGCGACGAAGATTACATTGCAGAATTAATTGAAGCCGCCGAAGAATTCCTTGAAAAAGAGTTTGAAAACGAGGAACTTCTGGCCAACGAAGACGACGAGGAATAGGACTCGGTTGATTTTCGCAAATTAGGATATCCACAAGAGGGAATTGTTTCTTAGTTAGAGACAACTGCCTAATTAGAATAGGGAACCGCTCTTTTATAATAGAGAGCGGTTCTTTATTTTTGGGATATTCATTATCTTGAAAAGAAAAAATGCCTTCAATCAAAACGTTAACTCCCATTTTAGCCGGCAGTTACTACCATATCTTTAACCGGGGAACAAACCGACAGAATATTTTTTACACCTCTGCCAATTATGATTATTTTCTGAACCTGCTTCATAAATTTTTAAGTGATTATGTTCATTTCCTGGCCTATGCTTTATTGCCAAATCATTTTCATCTGGTGCTCAAAATAAAAACTGAGCTTTTCATTGAAGAGCGAGGGAACCGTTCTTTAATAGAAGAGAACGGTTCCTTAAAATCAGTTACGGATGAGGAACAAATAGGAAGAGAGGTTGTGAGACAATTAAAACGCATGTTTATAACTTATGCAATGGCTATCAACAAACAGGAAAACAGATCGGGTAATCTGTTTGATCCAAAATACAAACGACTTGAAATTTGTGACCAGAGTTACCTGGAATACGCAATTTTTTATACTCATTTCAATCCGGAGAAACATGGAATCTCGAACAACTTCAGAAATTATAAATACAGTTCTTACAAAGCCATCCTTGGCAATAGCAAGACTAAAATGGACAGAAAACTAGTGTTGGACTTGTTTGGAGGAAAGGAAAGTTTTGTTGATTATCATCAGGGCTGGCATGAAGAGCGTAAAGAGATTACATTGGAATGATTTGAATAGACTGGATAGGGAACCGTTCTTTTTAATAGAGAACGGTTCCTTAAACGGTACTTAAATCGCTTCCCTGTTTTTATTGCTCCAGTCCTTTCATCGAAAGCTGAATGCGTTTTCGCGGAATGTCGACTTCTTTTACCCGCACTTTTACGTGCTGATGCAGTTTAACTATTTCGTTGGGATCGGAAATAAAACGATCGGCCAGTTCTGAAATATGTACCAGCCCCGATTCCTTGATACCGACATCAACAAAAGCCCCGAATTTGGTAATGTTGTTGACGATTCCCGGCAAAACCATCCCTACATGTAAATCATTGATGGAGAAAATACCATCGGCAAACTCAAATACTTTGATCGGTTTTCGCGGATCACGCCCGGGTTTTAGCAGTTCGCTTTTGATATCGTTGAGGGTGGGGAGGCCCACTTCGGCAGTCACATATTTCTGCCAGTCGATTTTGGAAACCAGCTCTTCGTTTCGAACCAAATCGCTGAGTTCGCATTTCAGCTCTTTGGCAATTTGTTTGACTATTTTGTACGACTCCGGGTGCACGCCTGAATTGTCGAGCGGGTTTTTTGCATCAGGAATACGCAGGAACCCAGCGGCTTGTTCAAAAGCTTTGGGGCCCATCCGGGCAACTTTCTTTAGCGCATCGCGCGATTCAAATGCCCCGTTTTCTTTTCGGTATTCCACAATGTTCTCAGCCAGTTGCGGTCCCAGGCCCGAAATGTAGGTAAGCAGGTGTTTGCTGGCAGTATTTAGGTTGACACCTACCGAGTTCACACTTAATTCCACCACCGAATCCAAACTGCCTTTTAGTTTTTTCTGATCCACATCGTGCTGGTATTGCCCCACACCAATGCTTTTGGGGTCGATTTTTACGAGCTCTGCCAGCGGGTCCATCAAGCGGCGACCAATGGAAACTGCACCACGGACCGTGACGTCGTATTGCGGAAATTCCTGCCGGGCAACCGTGGATGCCGAGTAAACAGAGGCCCCGTCTTCGCTGACCACATAAACACGCACCTCGCGGTTGTAGCGCAGGTTTTTGATAAAAAACTCAGTTTCGCGGCTGGCTGTTCCATTGCCGATAGCAATCGCATCAATTTTGTAAACCTCCACCACCGATGTGATCTTCTTGGCAGCCATTTTCTTTTCTTCCTGTGGTTTGTGCGGGTAGATGGTTTCGTTGTGGAGCAGGTTGCCTTGTTCGTCGAGACACACCACTTTACAGCCGGTGCGGTATCCGGGATCGATGGCAAGCGTTCGTTTTTGTCCGAGTGGCGGCGCAAGCAACAATTGTTTCAGGTTTTCGGTGAAGACTTTGATGGCTTCTTCGTCGGCCTTTTCTTTTGAAAGGTTGGAAAATTCGGTTTCAATCGATGGCTGGATCAGGCGTTTGCACGAATCTTTCACGGCCATTGCCACCTGTTCAGCGCTCGGATTGTTTCCTTTTACGAAAAAGCGGTCGAGGTTTTCGAGTACCCTGTCTTCATCGGGCGTTACGCTTACACGCAAAAAACCTTCGTTCTCTCCGCGACGCATAGCCAGCAAGCGGTGCGAAGGGCATTTTTTCAACGGCTCGCTCCAGTCGAAATAGTCGCGGTATTTGGCGGCCTCCTCTTCTTTTCCTTTTACCACTTTGGAGGATATAATTGCGCCCAGGTCAAAGCTCCGGCGGACAATGTTTCGGGCACGCTCGTTTTCGCTAACCCACTCTGCAATAATATCGCGTGCGCCGGAAAGTGCTTCTTCGGTACTGGCAACTTGTTCGTTCAGGAACTGGTTGGCACGGAACTCCGGATCTCGTTCCACCTGTTTCATCAGGATTTTAGCCAGCGGTTCGAGCCCTTTTTCACGTGCCATGGTGGCCTTGGTGCGGCGTTTGGGTTTGTAGGGGAGGTAAATATCCTCCAGCTCTACCGGATCAAAACAGTTTTCAATGCGTGCCTTTAGTTCAGGCGTCAGTTGTTCTTGCTCTTCAATGGTTTTCAGAATGGTTTCTTTTCGCTTCTCCAGCTCGCTGAATTTCTCGTTGAGTTCCTTGATTTGCAACACCTGCACTTCGTCGAGACTACCGGTACGCTCTTTCCGGTAACGCGAAATAAAAGGAACGGTAGCCCCTTCGTTCAGTAACAGGATGGTATTGCTTACCTGCACTGTTTTTACCTGAAGTTGTTGGGCGATTAAATCTGTTATGTTGTTTTGCATTGTACCTGTTTTTGCGGAAGACAAAGGTAACGAAACTTGCTTGTTTGTCTTGCTTTTTTACACGATTGATCTGCTGAAACAGGGTGATAAAGCCGTTCCAGCTATCGAAGCCCTGTCAAGCGACGGACTGCCCGGTCCGCAGTGCCGGGTTAGGTGGTGTATATGGACCGTTGTTCGGAGGGATGGGGGGATAAAAGTGCATTTAGCAGTTCGGGACGAAAGGTTGGCAGTCCCACAAAGAACTTTAAATGCCCGAAAGTTCGATGCTTTCTTTACGTGAATCGGATTTTGGTGTTGAGGTGAGCGGCAATATGTCGTTAAGTAGTTGAAATACATCGCCCTGTTAGCTTTTGACTCATCCTGTAGGCCCACGACCCTCCCTGTAGGTGTTTGATCCTCCCTGTTGCGTTTTTAGCCCTCCCTGTTAAACAGGACGGGAAAAAAAGCTACAGGATTGAGAAAAACTTCAACAGGGCAACAAAAAAACTTACAGGACGGCCAAAAATGGTACAGGAAATCGAAAAATTGCCACAGGGAGACGAAAAAGTTAGCAGGACGGCTCGCCAGGTTACAGGAGTTCCGAACTCTTAGCCTGCAATACGTAAATTTTTTCGAGCGAAGCGGACGCAGCCTGGAGCTCGGAAATGCCTTCCTCGTATTTACTATTTGTGTTATGACAAATAGTAAAATCCAGCTGATAAGCTAAAAATTAGAAAGATAAGAGCTTTGGAAATCGAAAAAACCGTTCTTCTATCAACTAAAAGATAGAAGAACGGTTTCTGTGGTCAGACTGTGAGCCTGTCTGTAATGCGTAATAGAAAGAACTAATCTGCCGATAACATCTCCAGCAACCAGTTCAGGTAGTTTTTGCTGATTTCAGAAGAGCTGTTTTTTACTGATTTTTTAAATGCCTTTTCAACCGCTTTCTTTTCATCTTTTGATATGTTCACCGCCGATTTCCGGGCTGCAATATCAAAAAGTGCCTGTTTGGCGCCGGCTTGTGCTTTTGGATTATTTTCACTGAGCATCTGAGCCAGTGTCTCAATTATTGAAGCGCCTTTTAAGACGGCTGCTTCCCCGGCTTGCTTTCTGATATCTGCATCAGCACTGTAAAAACCTTTTTTTACATAGTCCGGGTCGTCATCCAGGTTCAGAACAGAAACGTTCCTGAACTTTGCAAACTCGCCTTCTTTGCTGTGATTTGACTGAAAACCGATGGCCCCCGCCATGTTTTTGCCCTGCATGCTTTTAACCGTATCTACATCGGCCACGGTGGTTATTTTTCCATCTACAGAAACGGTGATGTTTTTCCGGTTGCATTTTATTTCCATTGTGTGCCATATTCCGGTGGTTTCATCGGGGCGGTTGCTCACAGCTACGTGCCCGTATATGGAACCGGTACAATGCAGGTCGTCACGGTAGGGTGTCCATGGAGCCAGTAATTGTACTTCTACTCCGGTTCCCCATGGATTCTCGGGATTGCAGCGAATAAGTACTCCGCTGTTTCCTACTTCAGATAGCAGGTATTCAAACTTAAAAATAAAATTGCCGTACTGCGTTTCTGTATACAGTTCGCTGCCGTTGTGGGGAGCTGCCACCAGCACTCCGTCAAGCACTTCAAAACCGGGAACTTTCCCCGGCATCATCCATCCGGAGAGGTCTTTGCCATTAAACAAGGAGGTAAAACGATCTGTGTTCTGCGAAAATCCCGCAAGGCTTATTAGTAAAAAGGCAAAAAATATTGATACTCGTTTCATTTGTGTAGTTTTTAGATGCTTAATAAACCGGAAGCGACCAGGGTGAACGGTATTCCCTTGACAACAGGAAATTGGCTGCCGGATCATTTATAAATTCTTCTTTATGGCTGTCCCACTGTAATTTTCGTTTCAGGCGGAACGAGATTAAGGCCAGGTGCATAGGCAAAGTCATTTCCCGTGCGTATTCCAGATTACTTTCCGGTTGGATACGTGATTTTACGGCATCGAGGAAATTTCGCTGATGACCCGGTGAGCGGGGGATCGATTGTGCTACTTCCGAAAGATCGTGGGTAGTTTCGCCTCCTATTGATATGATTCGTTTGTCGTAATCGCAGGTGAGGGTCCCTTTTTCTCCTTCAAAGTGGGCTCCGATTCCCATTTTGTCGGCTCCGGGAACATCGGGCGGGGTAGTGGTCCAGTACACATCCAGGTCCTTAAATTTGAAATCCACATCGATCCATTTTGGTGTATCAGCAATTCCGTCGTTTGGAATATCGCCCCGTGCATCAATGCTGGAAAGGCCTTTGGGATGAAGCGACATGTACATAATGTCGGCAATGTGACACCAGAAATCGGCAAACACGCCACCCGAATAATCAAAAAAGCTACGGTAGGTGCCGTGGCATTTTACCGGGGTATATTCAGCATAAGGAGCAGGTCCCAGCCACATGTCCCAATCGAGGGTGGCAGGCGGTGTTTCGTTGGGTGGAAATCCCAAGCCGGATGTTCCCCCGGTTTTCCACAGGCGAACAGTGTGGATTTTCCCCAATGCACCGGATTGAATAATTTCGGCTACGCGGTGGTAATTATCACCGGCATGAATTTGGGTTCCCAACTGGAAAATACGGTCGTGTTTTTTGAGGGATTGCAGCATCACTTTTCCTTCCTTTGCTGTAAAAGAAAGCGGTTTCTCCCCGTACACATCTTTACCCGATTCGAACGCCATAATGGCCACCAAGGCATGCCAGTGATCGGGCGTGGCACAGGTGATAACATCGATGTCTTTTCGTTCGATGATGCGTCTGAAATCAGAGTAAAGTTCGGGATTGGCTGATGAATTGTTGGCAACAAGCAGCTTGCGTGCATTGGCCAAACGCAGTTCATCCACATCGCACAAGGCCACGGTTTCCGCATCGGGGAAAGCCGAGAACCAGCGGATATGCGAACCGCCCATGTTTCCGGTTCCGATATGTGCTACCCTGATTTTATCGCTGGGAGCCACTCCGGAAAAGCCATTCAGGATCAGCGGAAAACCCATGATACCCATTCCGGTCGTTTTCAGGAAATTCCTTCTGTTGGTTTTAGGTTTTAGACTCATTTGCTTTTGTTTTATTCGTTTAATCTTCCGGTTATTTGCCGGCTTTGTTTTATTGTCAGCTTAGAGCATCTTTCTTTTGTTGTTGACCCACTATTGCCTGTATGAAGGAGAGACAGGTTTAATAGGAATACATAAGTTTATCTAAAAGTGAATCCATACTGTTTGTAGTATGGATTCACCGGAAATTTAGTTCAAATATGCCTTTTTCGCAAGGCAAAATTTACCTAAAAAGAGGTAATATAAACTTCTAATGGTTGTAATTCTTTTTTATCTACCTCCGGAATGTCGATGGATAAAACATCTGTTGTACTCGTGTTGGACGCAATGATGTATTTCTGGCCATCCTTGCTTTCCTTTATCATAATATGCAGGTTGTCGTCTACTTTCCTGTGTTTTGTTTCGAGCTTAACAATGGGCAAATTGTTGTTTAATTCCTTTAGCATCGGAAGCAAGGTGTCAAAAACTTCGGGTGTTTTTCTCCAATCGTTCCAAAAAAGAATACCCGTTGCCCCGTGAATAATTGACGTATAAATCTGGCATTTCACGTGGCTGATGTATTCTTGCGGTGCCATTTCGGAAGGCCTGGCATAACCGTTGCCGTCAAAATAAATCCATAGGGGTGTTTTTTCACCTAAGCCCGCTTTAAGTGCATCGACCGTTATCCCAGACAATACGGGATGGGCAAAGTAATCACGGAAAGCATTTATTCCAAATACATCGCCGTTGTTTTTATAGCCTTGCGCTATTAACCGGGTATTCTCGTACCACACCGATTTTAAGGTCTCCAAATCATAATCAACATATGAATATTCACCATTACTAAACTGGTAAACAGGATTGCCATTGTGGGCATGGAAAAATCCCAGCAATGGTATTTTACAGTTACGCGCCTCCGGATCGATTAACTCATAAGGCGGGTTTTCAGGAAGAGCACCATGTTCTTTTAAATAGTTTTCTTCAAAAAGGTAGGTACTTCCTTTGCAATGGCCCAGCAGATCTACAAAAACAAGTGCATTCTTATCCTGTTTTTTTAGCCTGCTGTTTATTTTAGCCCCCACCGAAGGCGGTACCGCCCATTTGCCTACACCGCCCAAAGCGATTTCGTCAATATGAGAGTATATGTACTTATCATTAGGAAGATTCTCCGAGATTTTTTTGATCGCAGCATCCAGGTACTGCTCAAATTCCGGACTGTTTACGTGCTTTTTAATCGCCCGACTCCGGTAATAATCTTTATCATTGCCCTCAGGTAATCCGGGTATCTTATCGATGTAAGTATGCAGCATCGGTGAAAACGGATTGAGAATATGTATTTTATCCGCCATGTAATCTTTTTGGGTGCCCGGTGTTACAAAAAACATGTTAAATGGCTCCGATTTCTTTTGAAACAGGGCCGCATTTTCGCGGTAGGCTTGTTCATCCGCTTCCGGAGAATTGGTAAAGGTGTAACCGGGAACATGCCAGGTTCCGATTGCAAAAAACTTTTCATATTCGCTGCTTCCTGCTTTTTGGCTCATAATCCAGCCATCATGGCTTGCTTGCCAGTTAAATTTTTGGGCGTGTAATGCAATTGGCTGTATGAAAATCAGGAAGAGCCAGATTGAATTGAATACCATTTTTTTATTCATTGGTTTATCGTTGTTAGTTCTTCAGCAGTTCAATTTGTTCACAAGAATTAATTCTGTCGTTGTTTTGAACAAATGGCAATATAGTGTGCCCGTTTTATCTTTGCAAGTATCCGCTAATTAAAAAAGAAGGGAGCGGGTTGAAATCTCAGATGTTTTCGATAATCTGTAACCTTGTCTTTATTTAATCTTTCTAGCTCTGCCTATTCATGGATAAAGAGGATGCAATGTTGGCTGGTCGTTAGAGATTAAGTTTTGAAAGGAAGCAGAGTTTCCAGAAAGAAAGTTCCCGGAAGCTCTGCTAAATAAGATTGTGGTTCAGATTATCAAAACGAGGTTTTTGATGAAAACTTACATTCTATTCTCCCCAGACTATAAATTCGGCCAGGTCGCATTGAGCTCCGCTTTCTGCTCCTGTTTCTGCATTGTGATAAACAAAAGCTTCTGTAATCACCAGTTTTACGTACCGGGCTTTTGTGCCTTCAACTGTAAAACGATGTTCACGCGGAAGATTATCTTCTATTTCCCAATCTCTTAGTTTTGTCCAGTTTTCTCCATCGTTGCTTGCCTCAAAATATCCTGCTTTAATATTTCCCCTCCAGGTACTGTTGGTAGGCTTTACCAGGTCTATTTGATAAAGAGTATGCTCTTTTTGCATGTCGAAGATGAAATAGTACGGAAATGGCTTTGGTGCATCCCATTTGGAACCCCAGTAGCTTTCGCCATTACCATCCAGTAAATTTTCAGGAACCCGTCCCAAGCCTTCGTATTGAGGCTCTTCGCATATGCAAGAATTCCATTCAGTTATTACCCATTCACTTCGGTCGAGAAGTAGTGGTCTGAAAGAGACCGGAATGTATTGAATGGCTTTTTCCGGATTGATGTTGTTTTTGCTTACCGAAGTAAGTTTTACCGGTAGTAGATAATCTCCGAACTGGTACTGGCCATTGCCGTCAGAAAAGCCTTCCTTTACGAAAGTGATTTTAATGGGTTGTTTGTTCGTATATATGGGAATTGTCAGCGATGAGGGATCAATCTTGAATGCTGATTCGTTCAACACCTTGTAGTTTGTGTTGTTGATTGCATTGTATTCTTCTACCAGATTGCCTTCTGTTGCAACCGCAAACTCAATGTTCCACTGGTTGTTGTAGTTAATCTGTACTTCCGAAAAGAACATGGTTTCTTCAGGTGAGCGTAAGTCTATTATTGTTAACTCGTGCAGCAGTCCTGCTTTCTCCATTTCAATGTAAGGTTCATTTACTGCCGGAACCAAAAGAGAGAACATGCTTTCTGCGTTTTCCATTTTAAAGTTTCCGGATAAAATTTCCATTTGAAAAGGCAATGCGTATTGGTCGCCCGTTGTTTCAATTAGCAGGGTGATCTCTTCTGTATTTAATTCAATTTCGAAAAAGGCCCTGTAATCTCCTGCTTTCAATGTCAAAGATGGATTATTAATCTTGACCAGCTCCTGAGGCAACATTTTCAAGTCGGTTTGATTGGCTTCATTGAAATCAACCAGCAATGCTTCGTCAATTTTCAATGCTACTTCTCCTCCCTGCTGACCTATTCCACTCTTAATTACACCGAGTTTATAGGTGTAACCCGGCCAGTTGAAAATTGTCTGTTCATTGAGTCCCGGGTTTAGCAGGTATATTTTATCGTCTTCCATGTCATTCATCCTGTTGTCTTCACAAGCTGTAAATAAAACAGTACAGATTAGCAGGATAAGAATTGATATATGGTTATTGATTTTCATGGGAATATTTCTTAGTGTTAAACTTTTACCATCCATAGTTCTGCGTAATATTTTTCATCTCGCTCAATTGAGTCTGGTGAATTGGGAAGAAGTAATGTTTCGGTTCAAATACCATTTCTCCCGGGAAAATTTTGTCTGTTCGCGTCCATGAATCCTCGTAATTGGTTGCTTGCAGGTTACGGGTGTAGTTTGGTCCCGAGAACTCTTCTTCTGCAATCATCCAGGTTCTGATGTCGTAATACCGGTGTCCTTCAAAAGCCATTTCAACCATGCGTTCCTTCTGAATCAACTCACGCATCAGCTCTTTGTCTCCAATTACTTCAGGGTATGCTTTTTCAAGTTTGTTCAGGCCACTGCGTTCCCTCACTTTATTTATGTACAGCAGAGCTTCCTGTTCGTTTCGGCTAGGCTTTTCATTGCATGCCTCTGCATAGTTCAGATAAATTTCGGCTAAGCGAAAATAAGGCCAGCAAAATTGCCCCCACTTATTATCTTCAATATTATTGGACGGGTCACTCATTCTGCGCCACAAATAACCGGTTTTCACACAGTCACCTGATTGTTGATAAGATGAAGTACCTCCTGCAAAAAAAGTAATCACTTTATCGCCTTTGTACCTGTTCACCCAGTTCATTCCGTTTGCAAGCACCGATGCATAAAAGCGTGCATCTCTTCCCACGCAACTGTTGTGTGCTTTGATAGGAGCCCAGTTATCAAGCGGGTGTATGTATGAATTTGTAAAACCTTCGTCGCTGTACCCGGAAAGAGGGTCAATAATTGGTTCACCATTGCTGGAATAGCCGGTTACCGGGTAGCGTCCTGATTCGGCCATCGGATATGTATCTACCAGTTTTAGCGAAGGGCTATAGCCACCGTAACCTGTTTTTACCGCCCGTGGAGGAGCTGTTCTTACAACAAAGCTAAAAGCATTTGAGTACCATCTTCCCCAAATGACTTCGTCGTTCCAGAAATCGAAATAAATTCCCATGTAGGATTTAATTGCTTTTCTAAAAGGATCGCTTTCTGTTGTGTTTTCATACAAAGAGTATTGGTTTAGATCGATTACTGCTTTAGCCGCCTTTGCTGCGTCTTCCCATTTATTTAAATCCGATGATTGTGGAAACAGAAATTCGCCGTAATAGTTCTTCATGCCTTTGTAGAGTTCGGCCCCGTTAAACAAGGGACGTGCGGCGTATACCGTTAGACGAGATTTTGCGGCCATTGCGACCCCTTTGGTCACCCGTCCCGCCCATGCATCGTCTGTTATGGTCGCGGGTAGTACCTCAATACTCTTATCGAATTCCGAAAGAATGAAATCCAAATTCTCCTGCAAGGAATGCCGGTCTACTTCTTCTGCTCTTATTGTAATGTCAGATTGCTGGTCGCCCCAAACATATACAGGTCCGTACTTGCGCAACAGTGTGAAATAGAAGTACGCCCTTAAAAAACGCGCTTCTGCTTTCATGATATCAATGGACTGCTGATCCATTTCGGTATTGCGGTCAACATTGTTGATAAAAATAGTTGCCTGGTTAATGCCGGTATAATCGTGTTCCCAGGTTTGATAGGCACTACTTGTTGGTCCCCAGGAACCATTGTTGAAGTTGAGCCAGGCCACACCCGACAACCATGAGAATAGAGCTTCATCACTTCTTGGAACAACAGTTCCATCTCCATAGACAAGATCTTGATCGCTTGGCAAATAACCATATATTTGAGCCAGATATGCTTCCGTTGTTTGCCGTTTGTCAAAAACTTCTTCGAGTGTCATCTGGTTTTGAAGTTCAACATCGAGGTAGCTGCTACAGGAAATAATAAATATACCAAAGAAAAATAGCAGACTTATTTTGATTATTTTCATTGCGATTCCTTTTAGATTTTAATATTTAGTCCAAGGTTAACGGTTCTCATATGAGGATAAATATTCCCCCAGTTTGTGCCCAGTTCCGGATCCCATAATTTGAACTTGCTGAAAGTTAGTAGATTCACGCCCTGTAGGTAAACTCTTACGGTAGACAGTTTTACCTTATTGGTAATGCTTTTAGGAAGAGTATAACCCAATTCTCCTTGTTTGAGTCTTAGAAAGCTCATGTCGCGGAGAAAAAAAGTGGAGTGATGCACATTGTTTTCGTTGTAGGCCAAAGTAAGTCGGGGGTACTTGGCATTCGGATCCGGATTTTCTGTGGTCCACCTGTTGTCAGCCAGATCAGAATAAATTTGACCATTAACCAAGATACTTCCGGAAGGGCCTACTACCGGGCTACCGTTGATTACTCTGGTAACATTTCCTACTCCCTGGAAGAACAGAGATAGGTCAAGTCCTTTCCAGCCCATTGAAACACCAAAGCCATAGTTTATTTCAGGGATGTGTGATCTTCCAATTGCAACAAAGTCATAGCTGTCAACAATACCATCTCCGTTTATGTCCTTGTATTTGATATCGCCGGGCTGAACTTCGCCAAACTTTTGTACGGGACTGTTTTTTATATCTTCTTCCGACTCAAACAAGCCCAGGGCAATCAACCCGGTTTGTTGTCCGTAAACTTTTCCTACTTCTGACTGGTAGGGCCAAACCGGAGTAGGTTTGTCATCGTATAGCTTTTTGTTGCGGTTGAAGGTAAAGTTTGCTCTTCCCTGAATCGTGAATTCATCAAAGGTTTCAGTATACTGCAGAGATGCATCAAAACCCCTGTTTTCCATTTCTCCTAAATTCACATACTGTGCAACATTTACTCCAACGATGGAGGGAACGCTTTCCTGTAAAATGTAAATTCCATCTCTTTTGTCATAGAAAACATCTGCCTGGAGTTCGATTTTTTCAAATAATCCCAATTCTATCCCAATGTTACTTTTTCGGGCACTCTCCCAGGCTACGTTGGGGTTTCCGGGATGTCCGGTTGCAATACCATCTCGCCACTGTTGGCCTGTGGTTCCGAAGTGATAACCTCCTGTGTTTTGCATCTCCGAGTTAAAGGCAAACCTTCTGTTTCCTCCAATCTGGTCATTTCCGATTTCTCCGTAAGAACCTTTGATTTTTAATAAGTTGATGAAAGGGAACATGTCCTTGAAATACGGAGCGTTGCTTGCCAGATATCCTAACGCAATGGATGGGAAGAAGCCAAAACGGTTTTCCGGAGCAAAATTTTCAGATCCGTTGTAGCCGAAGTTTCCTTCAATAAAATAGGTGTCCAGGTATGAATAGGTAGCTCTTCCGGCAATCCCAATATTCCGGAATGGAAAAGCGGCAATAAAATCGCCGGGGAAATTATTGGTATGTTCGCGCATGCTGAAAAGAAACAGTCCCCCGACCCGGTGCTTTTCTCCAAAAGACCTATCATAATTCAACGACGTTTCGAGATTGGTTGTCCGGTTTCCCCGGTTCGATCGGGCAAGAGACAAATAATCGCTTCCATCTTCATTTTTATGAAGAATCAAGTTTCCGTTTTCGTCTCTTCCGGTGGCATAATAGGTGGCAGGATGTTTACGCAGGTCAAGTGTTGAGCCGTTGTAAGCATCCCACGAAAATTTGAAATTAAAATTTAGTCCGGAGGTTACCAACTCTGACAAATCCTGAGAAAACTCTAAAAGAGCCTGTGAATTGTTCCAAAAGTCGTTGGAGTAGCCCGTGCTGTTCAATGAATAATACGGGTTCCGCCCCACAAGTGGTTGGGCATGTGTTCCATCTGAATATTCTGTGGGAATTGATATTGGAGGGGTTTGCAGTAGCATATTATACATGCTTCCCATATCTACCCCCAACCTGTTTTTTCTTTCGTATTGGTTCGATAAACTTAAGGCTACTCTTGTTGTTTTTGAAAGATTTACATCCAGGTTAGAACGGAAACTGAATTTGTCGTAGTTAACAGAAGGGTCGTATGTTTTTGTCGCTTTAGGGTCGAATATCCCATTTTCGTTGTAGTAAGATCCCGCCACAAAATAACGGAGCGCTTTCCCTCCTCCGGTTACGTTCAGGTTCACCCTTTGGCTAGTTGTAAAGTCTTTATAGATTTCATCCATCCAGTCTACATTGGGGTATAAATCTGGATCACTTCCATCCAGGTATTTTTTCTTAATGTGATCTGGAAACGGAATCTGCCTGGAGGCATCAAATGAAATATCGTTGTAATAATCCATCCATTGTTCGGCAGTAGCTAATTTAGGCAGCCTGGTAGGCGCCAGCGTTCCATATTCTACTTTTGCATTGATAACCGGTTTGGATGTCTCGCGTCCTCTTTTGGTGGTAATCAATACAATTCCGTTGGCACCGCGAACACCGTATACGGCGGTGGCTGTTGCATCTTTCAGGATTGAGAAAGACTGGATGTCTTCCGGGTCGACAAGGTCGAGCGATCTTTCAACACCATCCACCAATACCAGCGGGCGGTTATTGGCTCCAAAGGTACTTACTCCCCGAATCCAGAAATTAGAACCGGAACCAGGTTCTCCGGAGCTTTGCATCGATACGATCCCGGCGAGCTGACCCGCCAAACTATTACTTAGTTTACTTACAGGTATTTGCAGGTTTTCGGAAGACATAGAAGTGATCGCTCCAATCACACTTTCTTTTCTTTGTTTTCCGTAGGCTACAATCGTTACTTCATCCAACTCTTCATTTTGGGCACCCAGCTCAATATCTATAGTGCTTTGGTTCCCCACATTAACGATTTTGCTTTCCATTCCAATAAATGAAAAGACCAGTTTGTCGCTGGGATTTGCTTCAATTGTATAGCTTCCGTCAATGTCGGTTATTACACCCCGGGTAGTTCCAACAATGGTTATGGTGACCCCGGGAAGAGGGAGTCCTTCGGAATCGGTTACCTTTCCTTTTACAACATTTGATTGCGGTTGCGATGCCGGTAATTCAGGAGTATTGGATTTCGAGATAATTACCGTGTTGTCGAGCAGTCTGTATTGCAAATTGACAGGTAGAAAGATTTGATCCAGTACCTCTTTTAATGTCCCATTCTTTATTGATAGGTCAATTTTAGTATTGGTGTCAAAATCATTGTTACTGTAAAAGAAATCCAGATCACTTTGTTTCTTTATGTTCTCCAATACTTGTCTGATGGAAGTGTTCTTGTATTCAAAGCTGAAGCTTTGCGAGTAGGTTTCCTTGGCACATACTCCCAAAATATTTAAGAAAACCAAAAAAAGCGTTAATCGCATAAAGAGAAAAATTTTAGACACATCAATCCAGCTCCAAGGGAGGGGAAATTTTTTTTTCATACATTTGATTTTAGTTAGTTAAACATTTGTGCTCTTTCAGTAACGCGCAAGAGCATAGATTAATTAATGTGCCGGGAATTGGTCCAATAATTCCCGGTTTTTAATTTTGTTCGATTATGGATATTTCATTCTCATTTTTTTCAAATTTTACTTTATTGGTTAGTTCTATAATATTCAAGTTATAATCCAAGGGTTTATTTTTGTTGATTACCCCGGTAAAGGTTAACTCTTTAAGGTTTTTACTGTTGAACACAAATTTCTCCCCATACCATTGTTCCATCAGGAATACCAGGTAGCCTAGGCTATTGTTGTCAAGGAAGACTTTACCTTCTTTCCATTGATTGTAACTATCCAGTTCAACCTTCTTTTGGGTAATTTTATCTGTAAGCAGATTGTCAGAAAGACTTTCTCCGGGGATCATAAAACTGGAATGCTCTTGGCGCAGGTATTCTACTTTCCCTTCCAGCAGTACTACATCGTTTTTATTGCCTTGGGCGTAACTGGTGACTACGAACTTTGTTCCATGTACTTTTATTGAGGCCTTTTGTATGTTTACTAAAAAGGGGAGTTTGTCATTTGAAGTAACATCAAACATCGCCTCCCCATCTAGTTTTACAAACCTATTTCTCTCACCAAATTTATTATTGTATTTTAATATGGAATTTGAGCCCAGCCAGGCATTTGTTCCATCAGGCAATTCTACTTGCTTCATTTCACCGGTGCCCGAAACAATCTCTGTAAGGAGTACCTGTTCGTCGGAAGTAGGGGACAAATAAGTTACTACTCCCAAAGCCCCTCCCAGTAATGCAAGTATAAAAAGGGCGGCTACATAAGGAAAACGAAGGAACTTTTGAACGATAAGATTCTGCTTTTTTTCTATCATCCGATCCTCTGTTTCTGCCCAGGCGCTTTCCGCCGGTTTTAGCTTCGCGAGCAGGGTGACCTTTTCCCTTAGACTGTAGATTTTTTCTACAGACTTAAACTCCTTTCCGTAATAGTCTTCTTCTTGTAGATCTTCTCTTTCTCCCTCATGGAAAAAGGAAACCAAATCATCTAATTTATTTTCGCTTTTACTTTTCATCTTTGTTATTTAAGACACATTTTGGATTAAACAGGGTGAAGAAAAATTTAAAAGAATTTACAATCGATCGAAAGATTGCCGATTGACGTTGGTAAAACTTCCTTTTCGTGAAAATGCAAACAATACTATTTTTGAAAGATTTGCATTAAAACGATAAGCGACTGACGGAGTTTGTCGCGGAGTTGACGGTAGGCAATTCCCATCTGGGTTTTTACGGTATTTTTAGATAGGTTGAGTTCGTCGGCAATTTGTTGGTAGGTGAAATTCTCTTTATAAGCCAGTGAGAAAATGTTATGACAGGCTGGGGGCAGTGTTTTTATAGCTTCCGCGAGTTTTACTGATAATTCTTCTTTCTCAAATTCTTCCGATTCACTTTCTTCTAAATCAATCTCTAGTTTTGAAAGTGAAACGGTGTTGGTCTTATCACGTTGTATCCGGTTTATTGCATGGTTTTTTACAGTCGAAAGCAGGTAGCTTTTTAAATTGCGTTCTATCTGAAGTTCTTTGCGTTTTTCCCACAAGGCCACAAACACATCCTGAACCATATCTTCGGCACGATCAATGTCGGGGATGTAGCGTAAGGCAACAAGGCATGCTGTATGATAATTCTTTTTGAAAAAAGTGCCATACTGTTCTTTTGTCAGCATTAACCTCTCTTTCGTCTCCATTTTTTAGGCTGTAATCTTTCTCTAAACTGGTTATAGTAGCTCTTACTAAATTGAAGAAAGATGAATTAGTTTTAACGTTTTGTGTTTTACTCTCACAAGCAAAAATAGAAGAATATATCTAACCCGGGCCGAAATAAATGAAATGTTACTAACCTAGTTTTGTTTGATAATTTAACTTTTTACCGGGTTGTTTGTCCTGGTTACTTGCGATATTATTGGCTGTAAACGGTGTTTTTATTTATGCCCCAAACAGGATTTGGTATTATTACACATAAACAAACAACTGTATCCATCCCTGGATAATTTCACCGGTTTCGGGATCCAGTTCTGAGCCATACATGCTGTGCGGAATTGAATAAACAAGTAACATAACCACGGCGGCTAAAACCGTATAAAACGGACGCTCTTGCTTACGATTCATCGCAAAAGCGAGTATCCAAAAGAGAAAGGCCACCAACGTTTTGTTGTCGGTGAGGTCCCAGGCAAAGGGGATTCCGGCCCAGGCTTCTCCAAATGCATACAACTGCACCAGTGGACCCAAAATCATTCCGCCAATAAAAAGGGTAATAAGCATAAGTGTGGTGTAGAATTTAAACCGTTTGTGTTTAAATAGTGCCATCGTTCCAGCCAGGTTGCCCAGAAACATCGCAAAGAACATAACGAAAATGTGAGGGACAAGAATTCCAGCCGGAACATGGCCTTTAAACCGTATGATCACCGGCATTCCGTCATTTAGCCGAAAACTTTGGTCTCCTTTGGTCAGTGTAATCTTGTATTCGTATTTTCCTGCCGGCGGCAAATGCGGTAAAGTGGCAACAAGGTATGTGCCTTCACGCGTCAGTCCCTGTTCGGTCCACTCGTTTTTCGAGGGGAAAGGTTTAAAAAAGATGGTTCCGCCAATGTTTTCATCCTCTAACAGCAATTGAATTTTGCAGTCGCTTTCACCTCCGTGACTGCGGGTGAGGCGTAGTTTATATTCCTTGTTTTCGATGGTAATTTTTACCCGTTTGTCTTTGGTTGGACCCGTGGTGCGTTGGTAAGCCATTGCGCTTAGTGTGATAACAACTGCAATCAGCCAGTAAAGTACTGTTTTCATAAAGTTAGGATTGAATCTGTTATAATGATAGCCAGATTTCAGGACTCTTCAAAACAATCCTGATTTTTTCTCAGTAGTTGAAAATCATTGATTTAATCCATTGTTTTCCTACGGCTTTTTTAAATCACGTTGAAACTCCAATTCGGTAAAATAGGTGTGTGGAAAAGTAATTCTTTGCTTAATGAATAATAGATTTCTATTTTTACGATGAATTACGGGAAGAGATAAGTCTTCAAACCCGTTTGCAATGTCTGAAAAATTACAATAGACTGTATGGCTTTAAACTACCTCTTTATTTTCTTTTTTTTAGCTGCATTTGTGATTGGTTTGGCCCGCCTGGTATTTCTGGGAGATACGGCAGTTTTTACCGAAATGGTGAACGCTACGTTTGACATGGCCAAGACAGGATTCGAAATTTCCCTAGGTTTAACAGGTGTGCTGACGCTTTGGATGGGGATTATGAGAATAGGGGAGAAAGGTGGAATTGTGCATGTATTCTCAAAGTTGATCGGTCCCTTTTTCAATAAGCTTTTCCCTGAATTGGGAAAGGAACATCCGGCGCACGGTTCTATTATGATGAACATTGCTGCCAATATGCTGAATCTCGACAATGCCGCAACTCCCATGGGCTTGCAGGCAATGAAAGAGATGCAGGCAACCAATCCTCACAAGAACACGGCTTCCAATGCCCAGATTATGTTTCTGGTGCTAAATACCTCCGGGTTAACTTTACTCCCGATTAGCATCATGGTTTACCGGGCTCAGTTGGGAGCGGTAAATCCTTCAGATATATTTATTCCTATTTTGCTGGCAACCTATTTTTCTACCATTGCCGGTTTAATTGCTGTGGCGCTTTATCAAAAAATCAACTTGCTCGATAAGGTTGTGCTCGCCTACCTGGGAGGACTGACGGCCATTATTGGTGGCATAATCTGGTATTTTTCAACACTCGACAAGGATGCAATTACCAATATTTCGAACATTGCCAGTAATTTTATTCTGTTTTCGGTGATCGTGGTTTTTATCCTGATGGCTTTGTTCCGAAAAGTAAATGTCTACGAGGCATTTATTGACGGTGCAAAAGACGGGTTCAAAACCGCTGTAAAAATTATACCCTACCTGGTGGCTATTTTAGTGGCTATTGGTGTTTTTCGGGCATCGGGCGCTATGGACTGGCTGGTAGCCGGGTTTACCTGGAGCTTTGAACAACTGGGACTGAACACCGATTTTACCGCAGCTTTGCCAACCGCCCTGATGAAACCATTAAGCGGAAGCGGCGCTCGCGGAATGATGGTGGATGCCATGACTACCTATGGAGCCGATTCGTTTGTTGGCCGTGTTGCCAGTACTGTGCAGGGAGCAACCGATACTACTTTTTACATCCTGGCTGTGTATTTTGGCTCTGTGGGAATTAAGAATACACGTTACGCGGTAGTATGCGGGTTAATCGCTGACTTTGTTGGAATTATTGCAGCCATATCAATGGCTTATCTTTTCTTTCACTAATTGAAAAGTGCTCAGTTAATGGGTTTATCCAGCGAGTCGTAAACAACCACTTTGTTCCATAAATGCTGGTTTTTTTCCACAAATTTAAGATGGATGGGATCAACCTGGTAGGCATCTTGTCCTGCCTGGTCGTCGAACATGACCATGTACGAAACAGAATAAGAATGGTCTACCACGTCGCGGCTTTCAGTACCTGCCGGGAAACCGATATGGCTCATTTTTATGGTTTCAACTTTCAGTAACTCCTGCAAGGCTTCCACCAACTGTTTTTTGTGGGCTTTGTTAGCCGGTTCTTTTAACCAGAAAAATACGTGGTGAATCAATGCCCCTGTAATTTTCACTTCACCGGCACGGGAAGTTTTGGCAAAAGGCAGCAGTCCGGCCAATGTTGCTCCAGCTACTGCTTTTTTCAAAAAAGATCTTCTGCTTTTCATTTTTTATCAGGTTTTAGTAGTTCTTCAATTTCTGAAAGATGTAATCTGAAATGTCTCGGAAAATCATCGACCATATCCCGGAGGCTTACTTTTTGATCTTTATCGGCCACCCATTCATTCTGCAATTTCTCCGGATTGATCTGCTGAATGACATGAATGATATGCAGGTGCAAATATTTCCAGAGATTTACGAGGTTTTCCCAATTTTCATTTTCATAATTCTGAATCGATATCCAGCGGTCGTTGTTTCCGTGAGTTGCATAATTCGGAAATATCAGCGGTATTTCGTTGTATTGCAGATGAACAATTCGGTGTGTATTGTTTGAGGCAGAATCGACCATGTGTCCCACGATCTGGCGGATGTTTCGACCTTGTCCGTTACGGGGTACAGAAACTTGTTCTTCGGACAGAAGAATTAGTTTGTTCTCCCATTCAACGAGCAAGGTGTTCAATTCATTGGCGATTCGATCAAACATACAGTAAGTTTTAATGATTTTTATCTAAAACCGTTCACCGTTTTTCTAATGGCAACTAACCTGGTCAGAAGTGATTCAAGTAAATCGAGTCTCAGCATATTGGCGCCGTCCGATTTTGCCATTGCCGGATTCGGGTGTGTTTCAATAAAAACGCCGTCAACACCCACTGCAATTGCTGCGCGAGCCACTGTTTCGATGAGTTCGGGTTTGCCTCCGGTAACTCCGCTTGATTGGTTGGGTTGTTGCAGCGAATGGGTGATGTCCATCACTACCGGAACATTCATGGCCTGCATTTCGGGTATTCCCCGGTAATCTACCACCAGGTCCTGGTAACCGAAAGTTGTTCCGCGCTCTGTAAGTACAACGTTGCTGTTGCCGCTGTCGATGACTTTATTGACCGCAAATTGCATCGCTGCAGCAGAAAGAAACTGTCCCTTTTTAATATTGACCACTTTTCCGGTTTGGGCTGCTGCCACCAATATGTCGGTCTGGCGGCAAAGAAATGCCGGGATTTGAAGCACGTCGACGTATTCGGCGGCCATGGCAGCTTCTTCAGCGTTGTGAATATCGGTCACCACCGGAATGTCAAAAGTATCAGCTACTTTTTTCAGGATTTTTAGGGCTTTTTCGTCGCCAATACCCGAAAACGAATCAATGCGCGAACGGTTGGCTTTTCGGTAGGAACCTTTGAAAATGTAGGGAATTTGTAATTGGTTCGTGATGGTTACAATTTTCTCCGCGATTTCCAATGCCATTTCTTCGCCTTCAATAGCACAGGGGCCGGCCATCAAAAAGAAATTACCTGAGGCCGTATTTTTGAGTTGTTTGATTGTCGGAATCATATCTAAAATGTTAGTGCTCAAAAGTAGCAAGAAATTTACAAATGCGTTTGATTTGTTCCTGAACTGCATTGTAAGAAATGCGAAATTGTGCTGCTAATCCGAAAGGCTCTGGTTGGTGCTTTTGTAGATGTTTTGAATGAGGGAATACATGAGTGCCGTAGACCAGCCGATCAGCATAATGCCATTGATGGCTTCAAAGCCCGACAGCATCCTCCACTCGGAGCTAATCGTTAAATCGCCGTAACCAAGCGTAGTGAAGGTCACGATCGAGTAGTAAAAGATATCTCCAAAATTACTGAAGTCAACATTGGTTTTGGGAAGAATTTTAATGCAAATTGCCCAGGTAAGCGCATGCGTCAGATGCAAAAGTGTCAGGTATAGAAAAGAGAAAATCAGAAGGTTGAACGATCTTATTCCGGATAAGTTATTATTCCATTTCGAAATTATTTGTTTGGTTTTACGCAGCCAAAACATACTGGCAGCCGCCTGGATCACCACATTGAGAGCCACAATCAGAAAACCAATGATAATAATTTTAAACATCCATGTTTTGTTTCGTTTGCATTAGTGAACCAGTATCGATCGCAGTTATTGCTTGTTTAATCGTTGCAATGGATTGGTTATTCGATATTTAAAACTAGTGATTTTCTGAGATGAAACCTTGCGATTGCTCTAAAAAGTGAGGGGGTAATCTGGAATCTAAAGGTATAGGGGGTATAAAAACACAAATGGGAACTATTCTTTGACAAATAGTTCCCATCCACTTCCAAACAACCGGAGTTGTTTATGGTGCCAGGCTACGGTTATTACGACTGGCCGCTGCTTGTTTTTGCAAACAAACCCTGACCCTTTACCTGCCGGTTTAGCTTTCTACGGCTGAACCTTTGGGTAGTTCATTCGGCATTCGCGTTTACCTTCCTGAACGAAGTGTCTCACAGTGTATGGCTGTCTTCTTCCTTGCGGATTGGTACAGTGTCATCAGTAAACTTCGGTTTCCCGGTTGTACTGAGCAGTGCTGCATTGAAAAAACCGAGGTTTTTTTGGCATTCTGCCTGGAGACCCAATCTTGAAAGAACTTCTGGAGATTCTCTCAGATGATTGCCTGAACTTTGACATTCCAGATTATCTTGTTCAAACTTCGGCTTTCCATTGTGCCGTCCCGAAGGATGGTTCGAATTGGCTCCGGATTCAGCTAAGAAACTTTTGCCTTTTCCACAATTTCCGGCGGTCATTTATCGCTCACCTGATATTTCAAATTTACAACGAAAAGCGAAAAAAGCAAGTGATTTACAGTGGTTTATATTCACCTTGAATCAACCGAGGATATTAACAATTGTTGATAACCGGCTTGTTCTCTGAATGGCTTATTTTATCCAGATCCACTGAAAATTTAGCGGTTCATTTGCACCTGGTTCTACTTGCATTTCTATTTCATAAAGGCCCGGTTCCGGAAAATGAATGCTACCCAAACGGTGCGACTTGTATGCGTCAATGTGCCAGTTTTCGTTGGGCTCACCCACTGTTAACCCGGTGGGGTGTATGTTTTCTTCCAGAGTTGATTCAGTGGTGCGAATCGTAATTTTCCCCTTAACTTCTTTTCCCTGATAACTGTAGGAAGCATCCACCCTTTTTTCTCCGGCTTTATCCACGAATATTTTCCATTTGAAGGTTTGGGATTTGGATACAAGCACATGTGCGGGTATGGTTTCGTATTCTGACGGAGACACGATTTCAATATTTTCCGGCTTCGGACTTTGGTTCCCGGGAAGCAGTGAATAACCACCATCAACGGTTTTGGCAACAATGCCGTCTACCGCTGCCGGGCGCTGTTTGTACTCGAGTACCACCACCGAAACATAGGGATCGGGCTGATCGTTGGGCAACGAGACTTCAGTGTAAATACTGTTGTGAGAGAAGCTCAGCGATGCTTTGTCTTTATCGGCCAAAAGATAGGCCTTCTCCGGATTTCCGCTTACGCCGGTCAAATAAAGCTTTTTGTTCAGCGGCCAGTTGTAAACGTGCAGGTAAAGTTTGAACAAATCGCCTTCCTGTTTGCAGGTGATCTTTCCCCAGTCGTGCTGATCCTTGTTCAAATCAAAAGCCTGCGTGCCATAAATCGCTTTTCCGTTTACTTTTAGCCATTCGCCCATTTCGAGCAGGCGCTGCGAAATCTCAAACGGCACATCTCCGTTGGCGCGTGGCCCAATGTTGAGCATGAAATTGCCGTTGAGGCTGGCATTCCCAATCAGGGCTTTTAGCAACGATGAGGTTGATTTCCATTGTGTATCAGAAGCATGAAATCCCCACGAATGTGCCACCGTACCAGGCGATTGCCATGGAAAGTCTTCTTTCTTGTCACCCAGTTGATTGTCGCCGAGTGTTTTAAAATCAATGTCCGGATCTTCTTCCATGGATAAACCAAGTCGGGAATTGACCAAACAAGTGGGTTGAAGGTCGCGGATCATGGTTTTTAGTTGTACCAGTTGCTCTTTGGTAATAATCGATTGCGAGTGGTTGATCCACATGTCGAACCAAATCAGGGAAATTTCTCCGTAGTTGGTAAGTAACTCGCGTACTTGCGGTATCACCTTTTCCTGCCAGTAACGGTCGTACTCTTCTGCGCTGATGTTGTAAATTTCTTTGCTGTGATCCCAACCACCGGGATGTTCCCAGTCTACCCAGTGAGAATAGTAAAGCCCGAGTTTAATGCCGTGTTTTTTACAGGCCACCGCCATTTCCTTAATGATGTCTCGCTTGGGCGAGGTATGATCTCCCAAGTCATATTCACTCACCTGGCTGTCCCACAGCGCAAATCCATCGTGGTGTTTGGCGGTAATGGTAAGGTATTTCATCCCGGCATTTTTGGCCAGAATCACCCACTTTTCCGGATCAATGCTGTCCCAGTCGAAACGATCGAGCAATTGCAGGTATTCGTCTCTGTTGATCTGATTACGGTAATAAATCCATTCGGCATAATCGTTGGCGTGCCTTAGTTTCTCTCCTTTCCAGTAGCCTTCGGCACCGCTGTAAAGCCCCCAGTGAACAAACATTCCAAATCGGGTATCGGTAAACCATTGGGCACGTTCGTTGGTATCTTTTTGTGCAAAAAGCTGAAGGCTAAAAACAAATAGTAGTCCGGTTATAAAAGTGGTTTTCATTGGTTTTGGTTTGATTGTTTTATTGATTTTACGAAAGCCGGGATTTAAAATCGTGGTATGAAAATTTCCGAACGATTTTCAGCTCATCGTTTTCAGTCCAAATAGCAATGGCCGGGTGATTGACCCCGTTGAACATGGTGGTTTTTACCATGGTGTAATGAATCATATCCAGAAATACCAGTTGTTCGCCAATTTGGAGTTCGTGGCCAAAATCATAAGCTTCCATAAAATCTCCGGCCAGGCAACTTCCGCCGCCTAAACGGTAAAGGTGTTTGCTTTCATTTGTTAGGTCGCTTGCACCTATTATTTTCGGACGGTAAGGCATTTCCAGCGTGTCGGGCATGTGCGCGGTAAACGAAACATCCAGGATGGCTGTTTTTACTCCCTTGTGCTCCACAATGTCCTGAATGGTGGAAACAAGCACCCCGGTTTCCCAGGCAATGGCGCTTCCCGGTTCCAGTATAACTGTCACGTCGTATTTTTCGCGGAAGGTTTTCAGCAGGTTGATCAGGTGGGCGTGATCGTAGCCTTTGCGTGTCATTAAATGACCGCCGCCCATGTTCACCCATTTAACTTTGTGCAGGTATTTGCCAAAGTTGGCTTCGAATTTCTCCAGCACTCTCTCCAGACTGTAGGAATCCGATTCACACAAAACGTGGAAGTGAATACCTTCGATTCCTTCAGGCAGTTCATCCGGCATATTTTCGATGCCCACTCCCAAGCGCGATCCCGCAGCACTTGGATTGTAAAGATCGGTGGCAACATCCGAAAATTCGGGGTTTACACGAATTCCACACGATATTTTATGATCGGCCTGTAAGGTTTGTGCGTAGTATTTTTCAAATTGCCTGAAGGAGTTAAAAACAATGTGGCTGCTGTATTCCATTAACTCTTCAAACTCGTTTTCGAGATAAACTGGCGAATAGGTGTGTGCGCGCGTCTGCATTTCCTCGAAGCAAAGCCTTGCTTCGTTGAGCGAACTGGCTGTGGCGCCTTTCAGGTACTCTCTTACCAGCGGGAAAGCGCTCCACATGGCAAAACCTTTAAATGCGAGGATAATTTCAATCCCGGCTTCGTTTTGCACCCGGTTGATGAGTTCGAGGTTTTTCCTCAGTAATTTTTCGTCCAGCACAAAAGCCGGGGAGGGAATTTCTTGGTAATTCAATGTTTCAATTTTAAGTGTAAAGTAAAAAGGCAAAAGTGAAGCCGATCAGAATGGATAGAAAAAAGCCCCAAGCTTTTGACTCGGGGCTCGAAGCTTGCATCTTATATTAAAGTTCCAGATCGCCGTTTATTTCTTCCTGCCACGGAAGTCCGAATTCTCCGATGCGTTCCATGAACGGATCCGGATCGAATTCTTCAACGTTGAATACGCCTTCGCCTTTCCATTTTCCGGTAAGCACCATCATGGCTCCCAGCATGGCAGGAACACCTGTGGTGTAAGAAACGCCTTGTGTACCTGTTTCTTCAAAAGCTTTCTGGTGGCTGCAGTTGTTCCAAACGTAGTACGATTTTTCCTGTCCGTCTTTAACACCTTTAATGCGGCAACCAATCGAAGTTTCGCCGGTGTAGTTATCGCCCAGATCGCCCGGGTTCGGAAGTACTTCTTTTAAGAACTCCAGCGGAATAATGTCAATTCCCTTGTATTTAACCGGATCGATGCGTGACATGCCAATGTTTTGAATCACACGCAGGTGAGTAAGGTATTCGTCGCCAAAAGTCATCCAGAAACGGGCGCGTTTCAAACTCGGGAAATTTTTGGTCAACGACTCCAGCTCTTCGTGATAAAGAACATACGAATTACGTGCACCGATATTCGGGTAGTTCAATGCTTTTTTAATTTCAAACGGTTTGGTTTCAACCCACTGACCGTTTTCCCAGTAGCGGCCATTTTGCGTTATCTCACGGATATTAATTTCAGGGTTGAAATTGGTGGCAAATGCTTTGCCGTGGTCGCCGCCGTTGCAGTCAACAATGTCCAGGTAGTGCATTTCATCAAAATGATGTTTGGCTGCATAAGCCGTGTAAATGCTGGTTACCCCCGGATCGAATCCACAACCCAGTACTGCCATGATCCCTTTTTCTTTGAAGCGATCGTGGTAAGCCCATTGCCAGCTGTACTCAAACTTAGCTTCGTCTTTGGGCTCGTAGTTGGCGGTGTCGAGGTAGTTAACGCCGGTTTCCAGACAGGCATCCATAATGGGCAGGTCCTGGTAAGGAAGCGCCACGTTAATAACGAGTTCCGGTTGGAAAGATTTAATCAGGGCAACGGTTTCTGCTACATTGTCAGCATCCAGTTGCGCGGTTTGTATGCGGCCTTTGCCTACTTCTTTTGCAATTACATCGCATTTCGACTTTGTACGGCTGGCCAGCAAAATTTCTGAAAAAACTTCCGGATTGTCGGCACATTTACTGGCAACAACGCGGCCAACACCCCCGGCTCCGATTATTAAAACTTTACTCATCGTAATCTTCTGTTTAAAAAATTCCATTAAAAATACTGAACTTTAATTGAATGCCTGAACGATCCTTCGGATTTATTCCAAGCAGGGGGCAAATTAAATATTTTTTTTGATGCCAAATTCACCCATTCGGGAATGAACGAAATAAATTAAAGAGGGAAATTAATGGAAGAATAAGTTGAAAGTGAAATGAAGTTGTTATAAATTGCTGTTGCGACGGAATGTGAAGTTTTGGTTGTTTTTTATTTGTGTTGAATATCAGGTTTTTATATTTGAGAAAGACCTTGTTTTATGTTTATGAAGTTCATATTTTAATTTTTCAGACTCTGCTCAATAATTCTCGGGAAAAATGATTTTATTTGCGGTCAAAATAAAAACGAATAAACTCTTTATGGTTACGTAAAATGAAGAATAGCTATTTTGATTTGATTGAACAAAGCTACTACTTTCCGCAGGAAGGCTTTGATTTAAGAGACAACTACCTGACTTTTCACGGTATCTCTTTAAAATATCTGATTAAAAAGTACGGGACACCGTTTAGGTTCATATACCTGCCGAAGATCGGTGATCAAATCAAAAAGGCACGAAACCTTTTTAACAAGGCCATAAAGAAAAGCAACTACAGGGGGCGGTATTTCTACTGCTATTGTACCAAATGTAACCACTTTTCGCATGTGGTTGCCGAGGCCCTGAAACACAACGTCAACCTCGAGACTTCCTCTTCGTACGACATTGATCTGATTCTGTATCTGTTTCATGAAAAGAAAATAGATAAGAACCGTATTATTGTGCACAACGGATACAAAACCGAAGAGTACCTGACGAAAATTCTTTCGCTGCAAAAGCTTGGTTTTAAGAACAATATTATTGTACTCGACAGTATCAATGAGCTAACCCGCATTGAAAAACTGGCCAACGGCGAGAAGGTGAAAATCGGTATCCGCATGGCGATCAACGAAGAATCCCAGTCGGCTTATTATACCTCGCGTTTGGGAATTCGTCATACGCAGATTCTCGACTTCTTTAATGAAAGAATCAAAGACAAGAAGAACATCGAATTGAAGATGCTTCACTTTTTTGTTGATTCGGGAATCAAAGACAGTCTTTATTACTGGGGTGAATTCCAGAAAGCACTGAAGTTGTACATCGACCTGAAAAAACAATGTGATAGCCTGGATTCGTTCAACCTGGGCGGAGGATTCCCGATTCGCAACCACCTTGGTTTTGAGTACGATTACGAGTACATGATCAAGGAAATTGTTTCAAACATCAAAACTGCCTGCGAAAACGAAAACCTTCATGAGCCCGATATTTTTACCGAGTTTGGTAAATACACGGTGGGCGAAAGTGGAGCGATTATTTTTGAAGTGCTGGAGCAAAAGCAACAAAACGATACGGAAAGCTGGTACATCATCAACAACAGTTTGATGAATACCATCCCGGATGCCTGGTCAATTTTCGAGAAGTTTATTCTTCTTCCCATTAATAAGTGGAACAACGAATACAAACGGGCCAACATTGGCGGTATCAGTTGCGACCACTCGGATTACTACAACTCGGAAGACTTTAACCAGGAGGTTTTGCTGCCTTCGTATTCCGATAACGACAAAGAACCGCTTTACCTTGGTTTCTTCCACACGGGAGCCTACCAGGATGCGATCAGCGGTTACGGCGGTATTAAACACTGTCTGATTCCTTCTCCAAAGCACGTAATTATCGATCGTGACGAGAAAGGGAACATTATCGACTTTGTTTACCGGAACGAGCAGTCGGCACAGGATATGTTCAAAATCCTGGGTTATGCAAAAGAAATGGAGGAAAAAAAGGGCCTGGATAAGCCAGTCTAAGGTCTCCTTCTGGTAATATTCATTCAGTTAGTTGAATCGAGAAATAGTTGGGCAAAGAAAGGTCCCGACCAGGTGATGTTTTGTCCTTTAATTAAATAATACCTCGTGGCTTGCCACGGGGTATCCTTATATTCTCCCCTGAGTTTCAGGGGAGATGTCATCCGTCAACAGACGGGTGACAGAGGGGTGAAGTAAAGAAAATTCGATTTTAAGCTATTTGCGGAAATAAAGTTGGCGTAATGTCCTTGGCTCTGCCACGGGGATAGTCAAGTTTAAGAATTTTCTTTATTTGCAACTTTTTTACCGGTACCGTGTTTTTCTGTTTTCAACTAACTTTATTATGAATTACAATTCCATTTCAGAGATTATAAAGGCCCGACGGGCAACGCCACCCGGTATGCTGATGAAAAAGGAGATTTCCAAAGAAGTCATTGAAGAGCTGCTGGAGAATGCTTCGTGGGCACCGAACCACAAGAAAACAGAACCCTGGCGGTTTAAAATTTACACCGGGGAGTCGAAGCAGAAACTGGCTGAGAACTGTGGCAGTATTCTGGAAGCCAAGCGTGCGGAGGGCTATCCGGTGGCCGAAGAGAAAGTAGCCAAATTTGTCGGGAACCTGCAAAAAGTACCCGTGGCAATAGCCACTATTGTACAAATAGACCCGGCTAAACGTTTGCCCGAGTGGGAAGAAGTGGCCGCTGTTTCAATGGCCGTGCAAAATATGTGGCTAACAGCTACAGAAAAAGGCTTGGGAGCATTTTGGGCCACTCCCGGTTTTGTGGAGCTGTTTGACGAAATCCTCGAACTTCAACTCGGACAAAAAATGCTTGGATTTTTTTATGTCGGTGAGGTGATGATGGATTATCCTTCGCCGGGGCGGAGAGACCAGGCACCCAATATCGAATGGAAGTAGCAGCGACGTTAGTCCTCTTTTCAATTAAATGAGAGAGCAAGACAGATTCCCTTTTGTTTCAGAACAAAAGAAATAGCAAAAACTTCATGTATCTCTGTGAAGAACTCTGTGACGCTCTGTGGTTACTTTAACTTCTAAACACAGAGCGCCACAAAGAAAATGCACAGAGTACCACAGAGATTCAGTAGTGAGGGAAATTTGTAGTACACCCATTAAATGAGGCACAGGCAAGCGCACAAAATATTTCATTAACTTTCCCGGAAATTACCAAGCTTTACTTTAAAACTGAACAATGAGAAAATTGGTTCTGAGCATTGCACTGCTGGTTGTTGGTCAGGTATTGTTGGCGCAGGGTTTAAATTCTGCGGACTACCACACTCACCGGGAGTCGCTTCAAAATTCATTTCTGAAGTTTCAAAACGAGAAAAAAGGACGGGTTGCCTTTTTGGGTGGCTCCATAACTTTTAACCCGGGATGGCGCGATTCGGTTTGTAATTACCTGCAACAGAAGTTTCCTGAAACCGATTTTGATTTTATTGCGGCCGGAATACCTTCGATGGGATCTACACCCGGCGCGTTTCGTTTTGAACGTGATGTCCTGAAAAACGGGCCGGTGGACCTGCTTTTTGAAGAAGCGGCTGTAAACGACGATACCAATGGAAGAACCGCCGATGAGATCATCAGGGGAATAGAGGGAATTGTACGCCGTGCACGAAAAGCCAATCCCGCATGCGATGTGATAATGATGCATTTTGTCGATCCCGGGAAGATGGAGGATTACCGTTCAGGAAATATCCCCGAAGTAATTCGGTTGCACGAACAAGTAGCGGGTCATTACAAGGTTTCAAGTATTAACCTGGCAAAAGAAGTTACCGAACGTATTGATGCCGGTGAGTTTGAGTGGGAGAAGGATTTTGTTGATTTGCATCCTTCACCGTTCGGACAGGGAATTTATGCACGATCGATCATCCGGTTTTTGGAAGATGCCTTTAGCCGTGATTTTACAGGAAAGCAAGTGGCTACACATGATTTTCCGGAACCTTTGGACGCATCTTGTTACGACAACGGAGTGCTGATACTTCCCAATCCGCCGAAGCCGGTTAAAGGCTGGACGCTGGTGGAAAACTGGCAGCCGGAAAACGGGAAAGACACAAGGCCGAATTATGTGGATGTACCGATGTTGGTGGGCGAGTACCCCGGCAAGATCATCAAATTTGCATTTGAAGGAAACGCCGTAGGGATTGCGGTTGCCGCCGGACCCGATGCCGGAATTATCGAATACAGCATTGATGATCAGCCCTGGCAGAAGCAGGATTTGTTTACCCGGTGGAGCAAAAGTCTTTATCTGCCCTGGTATTTTACCCTGGAGAGTGGCCTGAAAAACCGAAAACACATGCTGCAAATACGTACGACCGCTGAACGAAATCCCGAAAGCACAGGAAACAAATGCGTAATAAGGTATTTCTACTTCAATAAAAAATAATTCAGACTGGCTTGATCTATCTTTTTTCAATCAGTAATCAGCTGGCCGTATTTTATCGCTCTATATTTGAATGAGCGGAAGGAATCCGGAGGATTCAAATGTTGGTAGCTCAAGACGCATTGAAAAGCAATTCGACTCCGGCTGGAGTCGGATCTTTTAAACGTGATAATTCGTTTTTACAGACATTCAATCCTTCCGGGATTTTGTAATTGGCGAGAGCCTGTTTTTCTTTATAAAAAATAATGTCAGCGGTGCGCTGCACCTGTGTTCGCGTTTCTATATCCGCTTAACTACAAGTATTTTGGGTGCGCTGCACCTTTTGTTTCTCTTTCTCTATCCACCGAACTACAAATATGCTTGGTGCGCTGCACCTTTTGTTGTGATGTGATATTCATACTTTGTAACGCTTGCAGAGTGTTGCCTCGCATCAGCGGCAGGGGTTTGTAAACCAACATTTGGTTGCCGCGCATCAACGGCAGGACAATGTAACACTTGCAAAGTGCTGCCAAGCACCAGCGGCATCATTCCGAACGATAACATTTGCCTGCAGCGGAGCAGAGGCAAGCGCCCGTATCAAATACAAAGGCATGCCCTTGCACAAGTTCAGCGCAGGTTCAGTCGTATTTTTCAGACCTCAACTTTTCTGCTTCGTCCCACTACCGGGGTGAAGCAGAAAAGCGGGCTAAACATTCATCCGAAAAAATGAAAAGGAAACGGGTATTATTTGATATTTTCAAGAACATCCACCAGGTGTTTCCAGAATTTACCGGTGGTTTCAATGTCCAGCCGTTCGTCGGGAGAGTGGGCTCCGCGGATGGTGGGGCCAAAGGAAACCATGTCGAGGTGCGGATATTTTTCGAGGAACAAACCACATTCGAGTCCGGCGTGGATCGAACGCACAATGGGTTCGGTGGCAAATAGTTTTTTGTAGGAATCAACCGTTATTTTCAATACGTCTGAAGTTGGATTGGGTGCCCAACCCGGATAACCGTCGGTATGGCTTACCTTGGCTCCGGCCAGTTTGAAAACCGATTCGATGGTTTCGGCCGCATAATATTTCCGGCTTTCAATTTCGCTGCGCTGGCTGGTGGTTACCAAAATCTGATTGTCATCCAGGAACTTCACCGACGCCAGGTTGGAGGATGTTTCCACCATTCCTTCCATGCGCGAACTCATTTCCAGCACGCCATGCGGACAAGCATAAACGGCATTTAGCAGGTTCGATTGTGTGTCAGTGTCAATCACCGTTTTGGAAAGACTCACTTCTTCGCAATTTAGCTGAAGCTTGCTTTCGGCAAATTCAAATTCATTTTTGATGGCGGCAGAAAGCGTATCAAAAGCGGCCAGCACTTCCTTTTGTTTATCGGCAGGAACGGTTACAATGCCAAAAGCCTCGCGGGCAATAGCGTTGCGAAGGTTTCCTCCGTTAAAATCGGCAAGCCGGGCATTAAAATCGCGGGAGAATTTCCACAAAAAGCGGTTGAGAATCTTGTTGGCATTTCCACGGTTTTTGTGGATGTCGTCACCCGAGTGACCGCCCAATAAACCTGCGACAGAAATCTTCAAAGCAACGGAGTTGGCCGGAACTTCTTCTGCCCGGTAATCAAAAACAGCGATGGTATCTACACCGCCGGCGCAACCGATAAAAAGTTCGCCTTCGTCTTCCGAATCAAGATTGAGTAAAATATCGCCACTCAAAAAGCCCGGTTGAAGTTCAAAAGCACCGGTTAAACCGGTTTCTTCGTCCACTGTGATCAGGCATTCAATGGGCCCGTGTTGTATTTCGGTGGAAGTAAGCACCGCCAGCTGGGCAGCTATTCCAATGCCGCAGTCGGCTCCCAGCGTTGTTCCGTTGGCTTTTACCCAGCCATCCACCACCATCGGTTCAATGGCGTCGTTTTCGAAATCAAAAACCTTGTCCGAATTTTTTTCGCAAACCATGTCCATGTGCGTTTGCAGAATCACGGTGGGCGAATTTTCTCTTCCGGGGGTGGCTGGTTTTAAGATCAAGACATTTCCGATAGCGTCGGTTTTACTTTCCAAGCCGTTTTGAGACGCAAAATTGAGCAGAAACTGCCTGATCTTTTCCTCTTTTTTTGAAGGCCTTGGAACCTGGCAAATGGCTTCGAAATAATCAAACAGGGGCTGGGGTGTGAGTTGCGACAATGTTTTCATGAATAAGTTATTTCTGTCTGGTTTTAAAAAATCAGTTGAAGGTACAATAAAATGGATAAAAAATGGGATTATTCAGCATAACTGTCAGTGAAATTGCTTTTAACTTTTATGCTTGTCTTGCTTGGTCTGTACTTGCTGAGAATGTCGAAAAATAATCATTCTCACGATGTTTCAATACAACGAACATCGGGGCTTTGCCCCAAACCCCACTTCATTTTTTGGCTTGAACCAAAAAACGAAGCAATCCCGATAGCTATCGGGACAAGGCTGCGTCCGCTTCGCACGAAAAATTGGCGTTCGCACGGCTAAATCGTCCAAACTCGCTCGTCGCTCGCTCAAACAAGGACGATTTTTAACGCCGTCCTCACTGATTTTTCGTCCGTCAGCTGACGGACGAGGCCGACTGGCATAGCCATCTCAGCCTGGCATTGATAAAGAATCACCTCTTCTCCGGTTACTTGTTTTAATATGCAAGACTACCCGTAATCTTTTAGCCAATTTCTTTGGCATAACTGTGTTTGCCGGTATTCCAGCCCCGCTTCCCCAAATGTTTTTCGCCCGATTCAATGGCTCCGGTTTCTATTTCGGTTCCCATGGAATCGTTCCAGCGGTTGAGGTAGCCAAACAAGGCAACCACTCCTGTTATTTCCACAATTTCGCCTTCTTCCCAGTGTTCTCTGAGGTTTTCGGCAATTTCGTCGCTTACCGAATTCGGAACAGTAGAAGCCGCGAAAGCAAAATCAAGCGCGGCTCTTTCAGCCTCCGAGAACGATGCGTGTGTGCGGTACTCCCAAATATTGTTCATTTGCTCTTGCTCTGCACCGTATCTCTCGGCCGCCCGAATGGCATGGGCCTGACAATAGCGACACCCGGCAGTATTGCTGCTGATGTAGGCGATCATTCGTTTTAATGCACTGCTAACCCTGCCTTGGTTTTCCATTACAGCTTTGTTGAGCTCAATAAAAGCATAGGCAATTGCCGGGCGGTGATGCATGGTTTTTACACTGTTGGGGCAAAAGCCAAGGGTTTCTTCGTAAAACTCAATCAGTTTTTGCAATTCGGGATCCGACGCGCCGGATTTTGGATGCACAAGTGGCTGTTTCATAGTTTATAGCAAAATAAATAGGTGAAAAATAAGTGTTTACTCCCGGTCGTTCACTATGCCGTTTTGGCTGAGGAGAATGGCAAACGGTTTGGTTCCCGGAAATTCAGACATAATGATGATCAGAATTACGGTTATCGGAACGCTCAGCAACATTCCGGAAATTCCCCAGATCATTCCCCAGATAGCCAGCGTAAGAAAAACCACCAGCGGGCTAATGTTTAATGAGTTTCCCATCAGACGGGGTTCCAGCAGGTTTCCGACCACCATCTGGATGGCACCCACTACGGCCAATACCCACAAGCCCGGACCCAGTTCGCCAAATTGCAAAACAGCAAAGAGGGTAGGGAAAGCGGTGGCGATCAGCGAACCGATGGTGGGGATAAAATTCAGAATGAAAATCAGAAATGCCCAGAACAAGGGTGCATCTACACCGATAAAAAGCAGGGCCACATAACTGAGCACGCCGGTAATAATGCTGGTGAGGGTTTTCAGCGCAATATAGTTACCGATGGAGTGATCTATTTTGTTAACGAGGTCGTTCATGTGTTGGAATTTTTTATCATCGGGGTACATGGCCCGCAGCTTTTTGGGGAAGATGGGTTCTTCGAGCAAAATAAAAAGAAGGTAAAGCAGCACCGTAAAGGCGTTGCCAAAAAGCCCGGTTAGTGTTGAAAGCAGCGACGATAATATAGCTCCGAATTTGATGTCTTTGGAGAAATCTCCCAAAACCGAAACCAGGTCGATGTTAAACGTTTGGTTGATTTTTCCGGTGATGTTCTTCACATTGGCTTCGTACAAAGGCAAGGTTTTGGACAGCTGGGCAATGTTGCTGGAGATCATCGTGACGATCAGCACCAAAAAGCCTATCAAAACCAGTGTCGAGAAAAGCGTGAGTATCCAGCGTGGCAGGCGACCAATGAACTTTACCCTTGAAAGCAGTTTCTTAATGACCCGGATCAGGAACCAAAATAAAACGGCCAGTACAAAAGGGATAATGATCGTCTGTGCGTAAATACAAACAATTACGGCGATTACAAGAATCAGAAAAATGTAGATCTTTTTGCTGGTTTCCATAGAGCGTAGTTTAGAAAGCCAAAATACAAATGATTTCTGAAGAACAGGGAAGAGTGTCTGGTGGATTTGTATTTTTCGTTGGGTGGGTACTCCAAAATAGTTATTGACAAACCGATTAACCGGCTCCGAATACCCGATATACTTTGCCGGCTTTTTGCATGGTCTTATTATTTTCCAGGTATTGTAGTAACTTTAGAGAACGATAAACATGGTGCATTATGAATGAATATCTTACGTTCTCTCTTACTGTTTTTACCGGTTTCTTTGCTGTTATGAATCCACTTGCCAATACGCCCATTTTTTTGGGTCTCGTGGAAGGTGAAGATGAAAAAGCAAAACGTAGAATTGCCAAAACATCCACTGTTACGGCGTTTATTATCGTAGCGACATTTGTAGTAATGGGGAAATACATTTTCCAGATTTTTGGCATCACCATTCCTGCGTTTAAAATCACCGGTGGAATTCTGATTTTCTACATTGGTTTTGAAATGCTTATGTCGCAGAAGTCGAAAGTACATAACGCTGAAAGTAAGGAAGAAGAAGGTAGCATTGCCATTTCCCCGCTGGCCATTCCCATATTGGCTGGACCCGGAACCATTGTTACGGCCATGAATTTTGTTACAAAAGCCAATTTCCTGCACATTGCTATTGTTATTATTTTGTTTGCCTTGATCATTTATCTAACCTACCTGGCTTTTACCCTAAGTGAGGTGATTGTTAAGAAAGTGGGGCAAAACTTAATTGCGGTTATCGGAAAGATTATGGGGCTTATCCTTGCCATTATTGGAAGTGGAATGCTGATAGAAGGAATAAAGTTGGGGTTTGGTCTTGCAACGTAGTTTCGAATACTGCTTCAGCACTTAATAAGTAGAAAAAAGGATTGTCCTGATGATTCAGAACAATCCTCGGATTATTTTTTAGATCTTCTTGCCAATGTAAAATACATAGCCGTAAAAAGCCTTGTATTTGTGGTACAGTTGCTTCTCGTGCCGTTGGTTGGCAATAAATTCTTCGGCTGTTTTATTCCCTGCGTACTTTTTCAGGAAGATTTCATCAGCAACTGCCTGCGGTGCGTAGAAATGCTCGGTCCAGCAGTTATCGGGCAGAATAAAAGTAGCCACCGGAATGTAACCGGCGTTCTGCATTTGTGCTGCTTTTTTCGGAATCGTGTCTATTTGCGGGTAGGCATCCATCCAAAAATCCTCGATTTCGCGTGGCCGTTCATCGGTAAACCACGAAACTTCTGAAACGGCAATGTATCCACCGGTTTTCAGAAACTTTCGCCATTCGTTGAGTCCCCGTTCAAAGCCAATGTTGTAAATGGCGCCTTCCGACCAGATCAGATCCAGTTCCTCGTTCTGAAACGCAAGATTGTCCATGGACCCAACGATGCCTTTTACGCGGTTCTGAACCTTGGTTTTGCGCGCGTTTGCGTTGAACAGATCGATAAATTGGGGAAAGAGGTCAACCCCGGTAATCTGTCCTGAAGTGTGCGCTGCCAAAACCATTGTCTGGCCGCCGGTTCCGCAACCGATATCGGCCATGCGCGATTGGGGAGTGAGGCCTTCAACAAAACTCAGGGCCTTTTGGGTTACTTCGGGGCTTCCCGGGCCCTGGCGTTCTACATGGGTGAAATATTCGCAGATTAGCTGTAAGTCGAATTCGTGGATTGATTTATTTTCGTTACTCATGGTGTTTAAAATTAATGTGTATAAGAAGCATACGTTTTTGTTAAATGATTGCTTCGGTTGCTTATAAAAATAAAAAATGTAAAATGCCCCGAACAGGAATAAGTCCGGGTTCAAATAAGGGATAACCTTGGAAAAACTCCAAAGTTATTTACTTCACCAAATCCTTCTTAATTTTAGACATCCAATGTTTTTAGACGCAGCAAAGATAGAAATATCTTTTGTTAAATATTTCTTTTTCCTGGTTTTCTTATGTTAAGATTGAAGCCATTTATCTGGCTGTTTTCCTGTATCTCCAAATGGCGAGGCTCAGAAAAATGGTTCCGAGGATTAGCAGTGAAACAAATTCTTCCAGCAGATCAAAAAAGCCTGAACCTTTGAGCACCACGTGCCGCATAATCCGCATAAAGTAATAAATGGGATTGGCGCGGTCGAGCATTTGGGCCCAATGCGGCATGCTTTCAACGGGGGTGAAAATTCCGCCCATCAGAATAAAGATCATCATAAAGAAAAAGCTGATGAACATTACCTGTTGCTGGGTGTCGCTAACGGTTGAGATAAAAAGCCCAAGGCCGAGCACGCTGATCAGGTAAACGCTGGCCAAGCCAAAGAGCAGCCAAAGACTGCCAACAATCGGGAGGTCGAAAACGAGCCAGGCGATGAACAGTCCGAACGCAAGATCGAAAAGGGCGATGAGCCAGAACGGTACCAGCTTGCCGATAATAAACTGGTATTTTTTTACCGGTGTTACATTGAGTTGCTCAATGGTGCCCACTTCTTTTTCGCGTACCAGGTTCATCCCCGACATAAACATTCCGATAATGGTTACCAGTATTGCCAGGATTCCCGGTGCCATGTACCACTTGTAATCGAGTTCCGAATTGTACCAGTAATTTTCTGTAATCGAAATTTCTGTTGGTGGCGTAAAACTGGGAAGTCCTTTCCATTCCGCCACCAGGTTTTTATTGAAGTTGCCTATTATTTGGGCCGAGTATGAAAATATGAGTTGTGCTGTATTTCCGTCGATGGCATTTACCAGCAGTTGAATTTGGGCCTTGTCATCGCGTACCAGGTTGCGTTCCATACTGGGAGGGATTACCAGCACCACATCCGCGTCGTCGGTCAGCAGCATGTCTTCTCCAAAGCTTTCGTCCGGAACAGCGGTTTCGAGATGGAAAAACGGGATGCCGTCGAATTTGGCAATCAATTCGCGCGAGGTTTCCGAAAGGTCTTTGTCCACCACTACCATGTCGATCTTTTTCATGTCGAAAGTGGCCGCAAAAACAAGCACCAGCATTTGCAGCAGCGGCACTCCAAAAATCATCGGCAACATGGTGCGGTTCCGGAATATCTGCCGGAATTCTTTTTGTAATATGTATTTTATTGTTTTCATGCAGAAAGCCCCAAGTTATTAGCTACAAGCTACAAGTCTATTTTAAACTTTTTTGTAAGCCTGTAATCATTTTTTGTTCTTCTTGAACATCGTGTGTCAGTTCGTTGAATTTCTCGTCGTTAATGAATGAAAGTTTGTGCGCAATAATAATTTGTGTTTCAAGTTCGAATGAAGAGCCCAACGAAATATCAAGGAATCTGCTAAAATCTTTGTCTGAGTTTCTTCCGGAACCTTCGGCAATATTGGAGGGTATTGATACAGCTGAACGTCTCATTTGAGATGTCAGTCCATACAATTCTTCAGACGGGAAATTTTGAGATGTCTTGTATATGTCAACCACCAGGTTGATTCCTTTTTGCCATATTTTCAGGTGTTTAAAGTCTTTCATCATTTATTGTTTTAAGGTTACTATTGTGTTCTATCATAGAAACTTGCAGCTTGTAGCTAATAACTTGCAGCTATTCAAGCCGAATCTTAAATTTCTTCACACTCAGTGCAATAAAAAACAAGGTCATTCCGATTAAAACGGCAGTTTCCTGCCAAACAAATAAAATTCCGGTTCCTTTTAACATAATGGCGCGGATGATGGAAATGAAATACCTTGCCGGCATAATGTGGCTGACTACCTGCAATACTTCGGGCATGTTTTCAATGGGGTAAATAAAGCCCGAGAGAAGAATGGTTGGCAACATCAACACAATCATGGAAATAAACATGGCCGTCATTTGGCTTTTGGCAACGGTGGAGATGAAGATGCCCAGGCAAAGCGCCATGGCAATAAAAAGAATGGTTTCGAGCATGAGCAGGGTAAAACTTCCGAGAATCGGGACCCCAAAAACAAAGCGCCCCATTAATACAATTACAAATGCATTGGCAATGGATAACAAGAGGTAAGGCAATACTTTTCCGATAATGATTTGCATGGGGCGCAGGGGAGAAACCAGCAGTATTTCCATGGTTCCCAGTTCTTTTTCGCGGGTGATGGAAATGGAAGTCATCATCGCGGAAATCAACATCAGGATCAATGCCATTACTCCCGGAACAAACATATAGGCGCTTTTCATTTCTTCGTTGAAATACATGCGTACTTCGGGTTCAAGCTGCATGGGCAACTGAAGATTCGGATGCATCTTTTTTACGTAGTCGTTGATAATTCCGGAGGTGTAGGAAATGGCGAGCCGGGCCATGTTCGGATCCGATGCATCGGCGATCAGTTGTACATTGGCTTTGCCTTCTTTTGTGAGTTTTTCTCCAAAGTCGCTTTCAAAAACAATCACCTCTTTTACTTTTCCCAGGCGGAAAACAGACTCGATATCGTTGATGTTTTCCAGGTTTTTCTCCAGAATGAAATAGCCCGATGAAAGAATTTTGTTGGTTATTTTCTGCGTGGTTTCATCTTTGGCCTGGTCGTAAATGGCAATGTGTATGTCCTGTATTTCGTTTTTGATAACGGTTCCGAAAATCAGCAGCTGCGCAATCGGAATAAAGAAAAGTACCATTATCGTTCGCGGATCGCGAAAAATGTGGTAGAATTCCTTTCTTATAAATGATTTGAGTTGTTTCATTTTTTTAGTTTTTAGCTTCTAGCTGCAAGCTGCAAGCTTTTTCTCTTGAGGCTCGTAGCTCATCGCTATCTTGCTATTTTTAAAAACACTTCATCCATATTATTGGCATTGTATTTTTCCTTTAGTTTTCCGGGGGTGTCGAGCGCTTCAATTTTGCCGGCGTCCATAATGGAAACGCGGTTGCAATATTCGGCTTCGTCCATGTAATGAGTGGTCACAAACACCGTAATCCCGTTATTCGAAGCCTCGTAAATCAGGTCCCAGAATTTTCTGCGGGTCACAGGATCCACTCCGCCGGTGGGCTCGTCGAGAAACACAATTTTAGGTTCGTGGAAAATGGCCACCGAAAATGCCAGTTTTTGTTTCCACCCCAGTGGTAACCCGGAGATCAGTTTTTTTCGGGCGCTTTCCATTTCCAGTTTCTCCAGCAATTCGGCTTCTTTTTCCTTTGCTTTTTTAGAAGGAATCCCATAAATACCTGCATACAACCGGATGTTTTCGGAAACAGTCAGGTCTTCGTACAGCGAAAACTTCTGGCTCATGTAGCCGATATTTTTTTTGATCTTCTCTGTTTCGCGGTAAATGTCGTAACCGGCAATTTTTATGTCGCCGGAAGTAGGGGTGGAGAGTCCGCACAAAATCCGGATGGCAGTGGTTTTTCCGGCACCGTTTGCTCCCAAAAAACCGAAAATCTCGCCCCTGTACACATCAAAAGTAAGGTGGTCGTTTGCTGTAAACGCTCCGAATTTCTTGACCAGGTTTTTGACTGTTATTATTTTATCCATCTTTTTTACTGTAAACTGCGACTGTAAACTGTGACTATCAGCTGCAACTGCTCACAGCGATTGTAAACTCATAAACACATCTTCAATTCCGGGATGTATCTCTTCTACGATTACATCGGTATGTTTTCGTTCGGTCAGGAATTTATCGAGTTCGCTTATTTCCACTTCGTCATTGACACCGGTAAAATGCACAAACTGCCCAAACGCAAACACTGACTCCGCTTTGGGGAACGACCTCAGATCCTGTATCAGGCGAAACATGTCTTCGGAATGCACCTGGATGATTTTTCTTGGAAATTTCTCGGTGATCCTAGAGGGAGAGTCAACGTCCAGAATCGTTCCTTTTTGGATCAGCGCTACACGGTCGCAAAGCGAAGCCTCGTCCATGTAAGGAGTCGATACCAGAATGGTAATTCCTTTTTGTTGCAGCGCCTTCAGCATCTCCCAGAATTCTTTTCTCGATACCGCATCCACTCCCGTTGTAGGTTCGTCCAGTATCAGAATTTTGGGTTTGTGAATCAGCGCACACGATAAGGCCAGCTTTTGTTTCATTCCGCCGGAAAGTTTACCGGCCCGCCGGGTTTTAAAGGGCTCAATCTGGTAATAAATATCGCGGATGAGGTCGTAGTTTTCTTCGATTGTCGTTCCAAATACGGTGGCAAAAAAGTGAAGGTTTTCTTCTACGCTCAGGTCCTGGTACAGCGAAAACCGGCCGGGCATGTAGCCTACAATGTGCCTTATTTTTTTGAAATCTTTCACCACATCCAGTTCATTCATTTTTGCTTCGCCGGAATCGGGCAGGAGCAAGGTCATCAGAATCCGCATAAGGGTGGTTTTTCCCGCACCGTCAGGACCAATTAATCCAAACAGTTCCCCTTTTTCAACGCTTAGCGAAATCTCCTTCAGCGCCTGAATGTCGTTGTAGGATTTTGATATGTTTTTAATTTCTATCATTCTTGCTAGTGTTCAGTCTCAGTTTTCAGTCAGAAGTCTTTGCTGCTTCCAAATTTTTCCGGGTTATTCATCATGAAGTTCAATAGTTTGCCAATTTCAACACACTCATTGTAAAAACTTTTGTGTATACCAGCATCTAAATATTTGCAGGCGAGTGCAAAATCGAGCCATGAAGCTGTTTCACTGTTTTCGCCATCTGAATCCGTTAGCTTGCTCAGGAAATGTTTTGGATAACGTCTCTTTCGATAAGCCTCGGCAATATTGGTACATGTTGATCTTGAAGATCTGCGGATTTGATCTGTAAGAGAATAGGTTTCTTCTTTGGGAAATGATTTTGAAACCTCAAAAATATCCATAGCAAGTTTAAATGCTTTTTGATAAACGATTAACTCTTTGAAATCCATACTCTTTTAATTTATGTTAGCCATCTGTTTACTGTGACTGTTTACTGAGACTGGCGACTGCGACTACTCACTGCCAACTCACTTCCCCCGGCATACCGATTTTTAGCGTTCCGTCGTTTTTAACGGCCACTTTTACCGCGTACACCAGTTTTACCCTTTCTTCTTTTGTTTGGATGATTTTTGGGGTGAACTCAGCTTCCGATGAAATCCAGGTAACTTCGCCTGAAAGTGTTTGGTTTTCCGTTTCCGATTTATCGATCAGAACATTTACCTGCTGTCCGATTTTTACATTTGGAAGCTGTGCGCCGCTTACATACACTTTTAGCGTCAGCACATCCAGATCAGCAATTTTAAACAGAGGTTTCCCGGGTGTTGCCAGCTCTCCCTGTTCTACATAGGTTTCCAGAATAGTCCCGCTCACCGGCGACTTGACAGTACATCTGGTCAACAGATCTTTGGTTGTTTCCTGCTGAGCTTCCAGTACTTCCAGTTCTTTATTTACCGAAACAAACTGCGTTCGGGTACTTTCAATCTGCTTTTGAATAACACTGATCTGGCCGCTAATATCATCCAGTTGCTTTTGCGTGGCAGCCTGGTCTTTGACCATTTTTGCCACCCGCTCTTCATTAATTTTCAGTGTTTTAATCTGTTCTTCAAAAACTCCGATTTGTGACTGAATCGATTGACGCCTGGCAATAACTGCGGCTTTTTGTGCTTCCAGTTGCTGAAGTTTCAGATGAACCTGGACGGTATCGATGACAGCCGAAATAAAGTCCTTGCCGATCTTCTGGCCTTTCTCAATCGTTAACTGAAGAATTTTTCCCGATGACTCAGAAGAAACAATCACCGGATCGGCTTCAAAATTGCCGAAAGCATCCGATTTCTCGTCTGTACTGCTACAGCTGAAGAGCACGACTGAAATCAATATCATTAATAAATTTCGTTTCATATTATTCTGATTTTTTGTTCTTTTAATTACTACTGAAAACTGTGACTGAGAACTGAGATTGCTTACTTCCTGTTTTTCCCTGAATAAGGCGATACTTTTCTTTTGCTTCGTTCAGCTGAATTTGATGAAGTTCCCGATTCAGTTTGGCAATGGTTTCGGCCTGTACATCCTGAATGTAATCTGATGTTGTAATTGTTTCGTTTTCCAGCTTTGAGGCGGATGTTTGGGCAATTTCAGCGCGCAATGCCACCATTTTTGAATCGGTCTCCATCAATTTTTCCAGCTTGGCGATCTGTTCGTTTTGCTGAACAAGCAGCAGTTGAATATTTTGAGTAAATGTTTCTTCCTGGCGGGTGATCCTGTCGGATTGAAGGTGGAGCATTTGTTTTTCGCGGTTGGTTTTCTTCCAGTCAAAAACATTCCATGACAAACCAACTCCAACCATATAATAAGAATCAAACTTGTCATTCAGCATGTTTAATCCGGGGCGTCCGTAGCCGGCCTGTCCAAATCCGAATAATTTGGGATTTCGGGTTTTGGTAAGAAGATCCGACTGTTTTTCGAGCTGGTTTTTCTGAGCCGAAAAAAGTTCCTGTTCGGGCCGTGTTAGGTCTCCGTTAAAATCGACAGGTAAGGTATTGAATAGTAATTTTGAGTCACTAGAAATGGTTCTCCCGGTTAAAACTGAAAGCATTCGGGTAGCCGTTCTTTTGGCAGCATCCAGCTGCAGATCGCTTTGGTCGAGGTTCAGAATCTCGGCTTCCAGTTCCAACGCAGCCGATTTTTCAATAACCTGGTTTCGAACACCGGATTCAACTTTTCTCAGCTTTTCCTGTAACACTTTCTTTTGCTGGGCCAGCACTTCCCTTTGCTTGTCTACCGCCAGTGCCGTAAAAAAGGCCTGCGAAACCTGTTCGTTCAGTTTGTAAACCTCCACTTCCACCTGGCTCAGGTTGCTTTGCAAAATCGCATCTTCCAATTCCGCGTTGGCCTGAGTAACTCCGCCGTCCCAAATGCTTTGCTTTAATTCAGCATAGGCTTTGTATTGATCTTTTGCAACGCTTGGCACCGAAACATTGGGCACCGAAATGCCAATGTGCGTTACATCCGACTGGTAAGTTGCCTGGCCGTTCAGGGTAACCGTTGGCAGATGGTTCGTTTGATTGTTCTCCTTCCTAAGCGAAGTAATTTCTGTCCATATTTCTGCCTGCTTCAGGTTCGGATAATTCTCCCTTGCCCAGCTGTAGCAGTCGTTCAGGGAGACCTCGTTCTGCGCGAAGACAAATTGCACGGGGAGCAGCAATAAGATGATCAGCTTCCTCATTTTATTAAAATTGAATTTAATACAAACTCTGTGACTGTTTTTTTCCGCCTTTCAATAAATGCTTTGTAGGCGGCTTTGTCGTTTTCAAAAAACATGATCGTTATCAGCGGCCCGGCGGCAATCGGGAAAATGCTAAGGCCAAGTATGTTGACCAAAATGTCACGCGGGTCCATCCGGCGGATTTTTCCTGCGTCCATTTCCTTTTCGAACATGGCAATCACTTCTGTGGGGTTTACGCCGCTGCCTTTGATTATTTTTGCAAGAAAATCCGGGTTTCGGTTCATTTCCTTGAGAATGAAAGTGGGTAAAAACGGGTTCTTTTGTAAAAGATCGATGTAGGTTTCAACAAACATACCCAGCTTTTCTTCCAGTGGCCGTTCCGAACGAACCATCGTCATCAGGTTGGGAAATATTTGCGAAAATACTTTGGTGAAAATGGCATTGAACAGTTTTTCCTTTGTGCGAAAGTAGTAGTGAAGCAAGGCTTTGTTGATTCCGGCTTCATCGGCAATTGCCTGCATACGTGCACCATCCATTCCTTTTTCGATAAACACATTCTGAGCGGCATTCAGAATTTTTTCTTCGGTATTGTCTTTTTTAAGATCGTTCATTATGCAAATAGTTTAACTTTTTGATTTAACCAACTGGTCAAAAATAAAGCAAATAATTTATTTGACCAAATAATTTAACCAAATAGTTAAAAGTGGATTTTGTAGTCGGTGATTTCGCTTCTCTCGTTGAGTACTTTTTTCCGTTTTCCGGATTACGTTCTATTTGTAAATCCATGCACTTTTCGGGGTAGAGTGATTTTCCAAAATTCTTCTACCTTTACTAACGGATAAACCAACAAAATCAAAAAGAATATGAATTCAATCAAGAAATGTGGCGTATTATCGATGGTAGTTTTGTCGATGGTATTGACTGCCTGTACGTCTAAACCTAAGGCACAGAAGGCGGAAGAAACAAAGTCGGCCGAAAACTGGATACAGTTGTTTAACGGAAAAGATCTGAACGACTGGGATATTAAGTTCAAGGGGGAAGAGCTGGGAGTGAATTACAACAATACTTTCAGGGTGGAAGATGGTTTACTTCGGGTTTCGTACGATAATTGGGAGGGATGGAACGGTAAATTTGGTCACATTTTTTACAAAGGCGAATTTTCGCATTACAAGCTCCGGGTTGAGTATCGTTTTGTGGGCGACCAGATAAAAGGTGGTCCCGGTTGGGCATATCGGAACAACGGGTTGATGCTTCACGGGCAAAGTGCCGAATCGATGGAACTGGACCAGGATTTTCCGACTTCGATTGAAGTGCAGCTGCTGGGAGGAAACGGAACAGACGACCGGCCTACGCTGAATGTTTGCACGCCGGGAACAAACATTGTAATGGACGGGCTTCTAACTGAACAACATTGCATGAGTTCGGATTCAAAGACTTTTCACGGCGATCAGTGGGTTACGGTTGAAGTGGAGGTTTACGGAGGCGATGTAATACGGCATTTGATCGACGGCAAAGAGGTGCTGTCGTACGAAAAACCACAGTACGATCCGAAAGATAAATACGCGCAAACACTGATTCCTGAAAACGGTGATCTCATCATAACCAAAGGATCGATTTCTTTGCAGGCCGAAAGCGGGCCGACTGATTTCCGAAAAGTGGAATTGCTGGTGCTTGAATAACAATACGATTAAATACAAGCAGGAAGCCGGTTTCGTCAGGAGCTGGCTTTTTCTTTTAGTGCCCTCCGGTTGGCATAGTTAAGCGACAGCAAGGACAAGGCGATAATGGCCATTCCGGTTAATGAAACCGTATCAGGCTTTTCGTTTTCCATGATCAGCCAGCTAAGCGCTGCTCCTGAAACCGGGATAAGAAATTTCCATACATTGAGCAATGAAACTTTTACGCCCGGACGTTTTAGGAGCGAATTCCAAATGGTAAAAGCGGCAGCCGACAAAAAGCTAAGCCAGGCCAGTGCGTACCAGTATTTGGGTGGGAAGGGGCCTAAATGAATACCTTCTACCGGAACCGATACCACCGATAGCAATATTCCGCCAATCATTAATGAGGTAGAGCTTATTACTGCAGGCGATATCCCTTGTGAATGTTTGGAAACGAGTACGTTGGAGTAGCCGGCAACCAGGTTGTTGACCAGCAGCAGTGCAATTCCAAGCCATTCGAGGGTACCTTTCATTTCCACGCCGGAGCGGCCAAGGGTGATCACTGCAATTCCTGCCACCCCAATCAAAATACTGCCTGTTTTAAGTGGTGTCATTTTATCGTTGTGAAAGGAAAAATGGGCGACCAATGCGATAAACATGGGTTGCGAGCCAATGATCATGGCGGCAAGCGAGCTTGGAAGCAGGTTTATGCCGCTGTAAAACAGGGAATACTGGATAAAAGTCTGTATCAGCGAAAGCTTGAGAATGAATTTTAGGTTTGCTTTTAGTTCGGCAAAATACCGTGCAGGTTTTCCAAAGTACAGGAAAATGAGTATTCCGGAGATAAAAAAACGTACGCCGGCAAATTGCAGCGGAGTGTGGTAGGTAAGCCCGATTTTAACCCCCACAAAAGCTGTTGACCAAAGCCAGCAAGCAATAATGGCGAGAAAAGTGGTGCTTTTTATAATATTTTTCATACGGTTTTCTGAAGCGCAAAGATTAGAAAATTAACAGAATAAAAGAGGTTATGTTTAAAATTAGAACACAATGTAGAAATATTCTATAAAACGAACGGCTGCCTTTTGAAAATGGGTGGGTTCGTGCCTGAAATCTTTTTTTACACTTTTAAAAAAAATTAAATTGGCACCTCAAATTACAGATATGGCAAAAAGAATCATCAACAATTACGCAGAATTTGAAGCCCTTCTCGGTGAGGTTATCGGGGTTTCGGATTATGTTCAGATAACCCAGGAACAAATCGATAAGTTTGCGGACGCAACCATGGACCACCAGTGGATCCATACCGACCCGGAACGCGCAGCCAAAGAATCGCCTTTTGGGAGTACCATTGCACATGGTTATTTGTCGCTTTCGATGCTAACTTATTTGTGGTACAATGTGGTAGATGTTCGCAATGTGAAAATGATTGTGAATTACGGTATCGAGAGTCTTCGTTTCCAGTCGCCAGTGAAGGTGAACGACCGGATTCGGGCTACTGTTTCGCTGAACGACATTAAAAATTTAAGAGGGATTGCCCGGGTGCAGGTAAAAATTGTGGTGGATATTGAAGGAGAGAAGAAACCTGCTTACGATGCGTTGGTGAATTTCCTGTATCATTTTGAATAGCAAAACGGAACAAGATAGATTGAAGCAATGAGATTTAAGCGGCAGCTTAAATCTCATTCTTTTTTATTTTGTCAAGTAAACCCTCGCACGAATCTTCCAACAAGTCTAAAACCAGTTCAAAACCATCGGCTCCCCCGTAATACGGGTCGGGTACTTCGTCGTAATCAAATGCCTGGCTGAAATCGGTCATTTTATAAATTTTACCCAGATCAGCTGTGCCGCTAGCCATTCGCTTCAGGTTCTCGATGTTGCTGTCGTCCATCCCGATAATCATATCGAAATAGTCGAAATCGGTTTTCGGATCGAACTTGCGGCTGAGGCTGGTTAAATTAAAGCCACGTTTGATGGCGTGTGACTGCATTCTCCGGTCGGCAGGCTCGCCGGCATGCCAGCCCGAAGTTCCGGCTGAATCCACTTCAAAATCAGCCAATACTCCTTCTTTTTTGATAACACCGTTAAAAACAGCCTCGGCACTGGGCGACCGGCAAATGTTACCAAGACACACAAATAATATCTTTTTCTTTTCCATAATTTATTAGCTACAAGCTACAAGACACAAGCGCAAGTTGAACAACTGTTCACTGCGACTGAACACTGAATACTATTCCTCCGAGTTCCATATTTCGTAGGCACGGCGGGCTTGCCCGAGTAACATATCGTATCCGTTTTTCACGGTGGCGCCTTTTTCTTTTCCTTTGGCCATAAACTGCGTTACCTCGGGGTTGTAAACCAGGTCGAAAAGTAAATGTTTATCCGTGATAAATTCGTACGGAATGTTGGGGAAGGTTTCCACTTTAGGATAGGTTCCCAGCGGAGTGGCGTTAATGATGAGCATGCGTTCCTGCATCATTTTTTCGTCGATATCTTCGTAGCGAATTTCCTTTTCCTTCAACTCTTCAATAGATGCAGAGACGTATTCGATGCCCAGTTTTGTCAGCACATATTTCAAGGCCTTGGAAGCTCCTCCCGTGCCCAGGATCAGCGCTTTTTTGTGGTGTGCTTTCAGCAATGGCGACAGCGAAGTCTCAAAACCATAGGTGTCGGTGTTAAAACCTTTCAGGTGTACCGAATCGCCGCTTCTTGTTACTTTGATGGTATTTACTGCCCCGATTTCGCGGGCCGAGTCGTTCAAATCATCGAGGTACGGAATTACCTGCTCTTTGTACGGGATGGTTACGTTGAAACCGATCACTTCCGGATTGCTTTTTACCACCTCCGGAAATTTGGTGATGCTGTCGATCTCAAAATTATCGTAAGTGGAGTCGATCTTTTCTGTTTCAAACTTTTCCGTAAAAAAACGTTTTGAAAAAGAATGGGTGAGCGGGTATCCGAGTAGTCCGTATTTTTTCATGAGTCTGTTTTTAATTTCCATGTAAAATATGCAATGTTCAATATCCAAACTTCTTAACTGATTTGTGTCGTTTTTTGTTGAGGATCCAGTGGCAAAAATTGGATATGGGTTATTATTTCTTTTACACCTATTGTTTGTCTGCTGACTGTCAGCTGCGACTGTCTACTTTTTTAGCTTGTTTCCGATGCCTTCCACAACAAAAATGAGTACAAAGCCAACTACAGCCAGTGCAATGGCACCAAGCATCCAGGCTTCGTGACCGGTAATTTGTTCGTAGGTTCCCGGAAGGATGTTTCTTTCCGCAATGGGTTTTAGTTCGCCGTGGCGGTCAATGATTGTTTCGGTTACTTCTTTCCACGGCCAAACCTTGTTGAGCGAACCCACCATAAAACCGGCCAACATTGCAATGGTCAGGTTGTGGTATTTTTTCAGCAGCCACGAAAGTGCGTTCGAGAACGAAATGATGCCGATGGCGGCACCTGCCATAAATGTTAGGAGAACGGCAATGTTCATGTCGCCAACGGCACCGAGAATAAATTTATACATGCCCAGCAAAACCAGGATGAAACTACCGGAAATACCCGGAAGGATCATGGCGCAAATGGCGATCATGCCCGAAACAAAAACAAACCAGTAGGCGGTATTGGCTTCGGCAGGGCTGATAACCGTTATGGCAAAAGCAACCGCTATTCCAATCAGTCCGGAAATAATGGTGCCTGCATTCCATGTTTTTATGGCACGCGCCACATAAATGGCGGAGGCTACGATCAGACCAAAAAAGAAGGACCAAACAAGAATAGGGTAGTGAGTTAGTAAATACTCGAGCCCTTTTGCGAACGAAAAAATACTGATCCCGATTCCTGCCACCACGCTCACCAGGAAAGTACCGTTAATGGCTTTCCAGAATTCGGCGAACTGGCCGGTAAAAAACAGTTTCACTGCTTTCAGGTTGATCGATTTTATAGAGTTGATAAGCTCTTCGTAAATTCCGGTGATAAAAGCGATGGTTCCGCCCGAAACACCCGGCACCACATCGGCGGCGCCCATGCCCATTCCTTTGAGCACTAAAAGGAGGTAATCTTTTGTTGATCTGTTCATATTAAAACATGATTATTGGAAATTGAACATTGGCATTTCATTATTCAGCAATGAATAATCCGTATTCGATGCTCAATTTTAATGAGGTGCCAAAATACAAAATATAGGGTACATGGAAAGAGAAAGCCGCTATTTTTCTCCTTTTCTGAATTCGTCCACCACTTTTTTCAGGCGTTTGCTTTTTAACGACTTCGGATAGATATCAAACAGGTAGTTGATGTTGCCAAAATCCTGCTTCATAGCCACCTTTAACCAGTCAAAAGCTTCTTTCTGGTTTTTATCTTCGAGTAACAAGGCAACCAGACGGTATTTCAGCATAGAATCGTCGTTCTTTTCAATTGCTTTTTTTATTACTTCGATCGCCTGTTCTTTCTCGTCCTCTTTGCGGTAAAGCTCTGCCCAGGTCAGCCAGATTTCCGTATTTTCAGAATCGATCTTAGCTCCTTGTTTAAAAGCTTTCAGGGCCTCCGGAGCTTTTTCTGCGTCGGTGTAAACCTTGCCAAGAGTGAGCCAGTATTCCGAGTTTTCCTTGTCGAGTTTTATGGCTTTGCGGATAAAAACAACCGCCTCGTCAAACTTCTGCTCGATCCACATAATCAACCCGATCCCAAACCACGCCGTATCGTTTTCGGGATTTATGTTAACCGCTTTCTGGTAATGGTATTCCGATTTCAGGCTGTTGTCGAGGTTGAGCCAGCACTCGCCAATGTAACAATAGGCATCATCGTTATCGGGTTCGAGTTCGAGGTATTCCTCGTATTTTGCAATGGCCTCTTCAAAGCGGCCGGCATTGGCCAGCGCATTTCCGATATTGAAAAGCGCCATGTTGAAATTCTCGTTAATCGCCAGTACATACTCGTAAGCTTCAATGGCTTTGTCGTGCATGTCGGCTTTATTGAACACAATTCCCAGGTTAAACCAGGCGGTGTAGTTGTAAGTATCGTTATCGATAAAGCGGTTGTAGTACTCAATGCTGCTTTCGTAATCGCCCAGTTGGTCGCTGAAAAAAGCAAGGTCATACAAAACCATGTCGTTGTTTGGATTGTATTTCAGCGCTTCCTCAAAATAAGAAATCGCTTTTTTCATCTCGCCAATTTGAATGTACGCCGATGCAATGTGATAAAGAATTTCATCCTCTTCATCGTCGGCAAATTTTACGGCTTTTTTGAATGATTTCTGGGCTTTGATTTCATTTCCCATGATCAACCAAGCCGAACCTTTCAGTAAATGAACATCCGGGTTGTTGGTTTCCACCTGTTCAGCGAAGTCGAGGTACTGGTGAGCCAGGTTGTATTTTCCTTTGCTGATCAGTATCTGGGCATATTTCAGCTGAAGCGGAATAGCATTGGGATGTATCTGAATGCCTTGCTGAATAGCTATTTCCGAAGAATTAATATCGCCTTCTTCCATTAGCTGCTCCGCAATTCCTTCGAATTCCGATACATCAAAATATTTTTTTCTACCTGAAACAAGTGAGCTTTTAAATCGCTTAACAGCTTCACTCATATCTTCTTCCCTGTAATTATCTCTTTCCTCGTTCATTACCCCAAATGAGTTCGCGAAATTAATAATTAAGCCGTAAACACAAAAACAGAATTAGAGATGTTGTTCGCGCAACAAGTCGTTCACTGTTTTTACGGGATTAAAAGTCTCTACCGGCACTTCCACAAACAATGTGTTCCAATTGCTCATGGCGCCGTTCCACAGCCCTGGGAGTTCCTGAGCCTTCAGTTCTTTTCCGTCTTTTGATTTTTGGGAAATAAAACCGGTTTCAGGATCGGTATATTTTCTAAGATCGTATTTTTCTCCTTTGTAATTTTTGACTGCACAAACCAAATCAACCGGGTTGAAATGTGTTGCGTTTTTGGCAATGTTTTGCTGCTGCACACTTTCAGGGTCGATCTGCGAACTTTCCACTACCTGCAACGAAACGGTTCCGTCCTGGTTCATTGCCCAAAATGGTCCTCCGCCGGGTTCGCCTTCGTTACGTACCATTCCGCACACACGCAGCGGGCGGTTTACCTTTTCTTTCAGGTAATGATACAATTCGTCTTTTTCTGTGTAGTACTGGTTCGATGCCGGCTTGGTATTCATGGTGTTTTCCAGGAAATTGGCCACTTCGGCCAGAAAACCGCTCTGCAACGCCACCGGATGCTTTTCATTCAGCTCTTTCTGGTAGATAAACAGTTTCTGCTGATGTTTTAGCAACACGCCCGCCAATGCTTTTTTGTAATCGACCGTTGCCTGTTTTAGGCGGTCGGGTACCACATTGTCGATGTTTTTGATGAAAATTATGTCTGCGTTAAGGTCGTTCAGGTTCTCGATAAGCGCCCCATGCCCTGCCGGGCGGAAAAGCAGACTGTCATCCGGATTCCGGAATGGTTCGTTGGCCAGATCAACCGCAATGGTGTCGGTGGCCGGTTTTTGCTGACTAAACGTAATGTCGAAGTTTACTCCGAGTTCTTCTTCGTATTTTTCTTTTACATCAGACAATAACGCTTCAAAGCCTTCCTGGTGCTCGGGCGAAACCGTAAAATGTATTTTTACCGTACCCGACAAGTCGCAGGCATATTTTGCTCCTTCGGCCAAATGTTCTTCAAACGGCGTTCTGGCTCCTGTTTCGTAGGAATGGAACTTTAACAGCCCTTTGGGTTTTGAACCATAATCCAGCCCCTTGGCCGAAAGCAGGTATTCAACCTTGTTGGTGGCATTCAGCTCTGCTCCGTCAGCCTCAATGGCCGTTGTTAAATCTTTGGCAAACGCAAATTTATCCAGTCCTTCGAGGTATTGCTTTACATCTTTGTTTTTACTGATGACTTCTTCTTCCGAAGTTTTAGCAAAGGCTTCCAAACCTTCGAAAAGCGCTTTGAACATACGGCTGGCTGCGCCCGAAGCAGGCACAAATTTCAGCGGTTTAATACCGCCGGCCACTTTTTCGTCGTATAAGGCGATTCGTTTTGCCAGGTTTTCCGGGTTAAGCCGGATAATGCCGTTGTCTACTGAAGCAGCTTCCCGGATGGGTAAATAAGGAAAGCCTTTTTTGAAATTTTCGATTTGCGTCAGAACAGTATGTAATTCACTCCCACGTTGCCTGATCTGTTTTTTATCCTTTTCTGAGAACATAATCTGTCAATTATCTGAAAATAAAAATAGGCATAAGAAACCTGAATCGAAACGGATTTGCGGGAAGAATGCTTTAAAGTTTTCAAGACCTGTTGATAAGTTTCTGCCTACAGACAGGTCCTTCCGAATTTTGTCTACTTTTGCGCCATCAATTAACTGCCAATGGGTGAAACAGTTTATAGTTGGGGGCACGGACGCAGGTACAACGATTTTCCTACGTATTTCAGAGCGCTTTTTTCGGAGCGGGTGCAAAAGGTTTCGATCGATGCAGGTTTTACCTGTCCGAATCGTGATGGATCAAAAGGAAAGGGTGGATGTACGTATTGTAATAACAAAACTTTCAAGCCTACGTATTGCAACCTGGAAAACAGTGTCAGCAGCCAGGTGCAGAAAGGCATTGATTTCTTTGCCCGGAAATACGAGGCGATGAAGTTTTTGGCCTATTTTCAGGCTTACACCAACACTTATGCGCCGCTCGACGATTTAAAACGTTTGTACGAAGAGGCGCTGGAACACCCAAAAATTATCGGGTTGGTTATCTCCACCCGGCCCGATGCAGTTTCGAATGAGTTGCTGGATTACCTGGCCGAATTGAGCAAGAAAGTATACGTGATGGTAGAGTTTGGGCTGGAATCGCACCTCGACCGCACGTTGGAAAGCATTAACCGCGGACATAGTTTTTCTGAATCGGTGTGGGCGCTGGAAGAAACGGCCAAACGTGGCATTAATAACTGTGCACACATGATTGTCGGTCTTCCGGGCGAGAGCCGAGAAGAGCTGCTTGACCAGGCAAGGACTGTATCGCAGTTACCGGTGAAGAACCTGAAATTACATCAGCTTCAAATTCATCACGGTACTATTCTGGAACGGCAATACAGCGAAAATCCCGAACAGTTTCAGCTTTATACAGCCGAAGAATACATCGAACTGGTGGTAGATTACCTGGAGTTGCTCAATCCTGCAATCATCGTAGAGCGATTTATAAGCCAGGCACCGCCCGATATGCTGATCGCACCCAAATGGGGGCTCAAAAACTTTGAATTTGTAGCCAAAGTGGAAAAACGTCTTGCCGAACGAAATACCTGGCAGGGGAGGTTATTTTAGCTGCTGAACTAGGATTTTACTAATACGATCTTTTCGTTTCCCTTTTTTACCATCTGATTCATATAATACTTGATTTTGGAATAAACTTCAGCCGGATAGACGGCTTTTTTAAAAAAGCTCGAGAAAGTAATTACCAATTTGTTCTCAGTTTGATTGATAGTGTATTCCATCTCCACCAGGTCATTTTTTGCTTTAAAGCTTTCCGGAACAAATTCCACTCGATAGCCTTCCGGTATTTCAATTGAGGTGAAGTAGGTATCTCTCCATGGATAAATCATGTCGACAGGATAGGTCCTGGTTTCCTGGTTTAATGGATTGTCCTTCATCGGTTCATTAAGGAAAGGGGATATATATATTTTTTCATTGATGATTTCGGCAGTCGTTTCAGGTTGAAATTCATATTTATAGTACCGGGAATTTTCGTCCATATCCGCAATCGAGACATTTTCTTTCTCAACGCTGTAACTTTTCTTTTTTAAATGCTCCAGAAGTTTTTCCGTATCGTTGCCAATTTCCTCTTTTAAGCCGATTGCCTGGTATTCGTTTACTGAGATTTGAACTGACGATTTTAGCTCACTATTCTCCAAATGCATTTTTATCACCGTATTTGTTTGCGTGGGATAAGCACATTGCAGACCAATCCAGGATACATCTTTATTCTCATTTTCTTTAATCAGCAATCCTTGATCATTGATGCATCTTTGGGGTATCCTATATGATGAACAGTGTATGTCTGTGACATCGGAGAGAACATTTAAGTTGTCGAGTTCGGCGTACAACAATACATAGTTGAAATATTGAAAAAAAGGATAGTCGGTTCGAATCTTACCATTCTTTCTGGTGCTGATTAACACCGGATAGGCCTCAATCCCAATTGCTTTTAATAACCCTATGGTGAAAAGATTAAGATCAGCTGCATTTCCAAATTTGTCTTTCTCCAGATTAGCCGGCGATTTGGAGGCGTATTTTGCATTGTAATCATTCCATTTATAATTGCTTTTTACAAACTCTATCACTGCTTCAAATCGTTCCTTTTTACTTTTGCTCTCCAACGCTTTTACATCAAGGATCTTTGCTGCTAATCTTTCGCTTTTGTTAACATACTTGCCAAAATCCGGATGGTCGTTCAGTTCTTTTATCATGTCCGGCCAGGTTGAAATTATTTTTCTTTCACCACCGCCAGGGTATTTAATTTTAGCAAGTTGAAAATCTAATTTAATGATGTAATCATTTATTGATGTTATGTATGACTCATTTTCAAAAGCAGGAATATCTTTCATCTCATATTCGTGTATGTAATCTTTGTACTCTATAGTTCCGTATCGCTTAGCGGATCCCCCATCCTCATATGAATTTTGAGAATCAAAACTACTTGCACCCTGCAATATGAAAGCATAGTCATAGAATGGAACTATCCTGGCGGTGTATTTGCTAAATACTGTAGGTATTTTACTTTGAAAAGACCAGTCTCTTAAGTTGAATAAATATTGAGTAGATAACTTGTAACGATATTCAATTATAGATCCTTCTTTTATGTTTGGAAATGCCAACTTTTTCACCTTCCAGAAGTCATTTACTTTTTCATCATGAATGTTTTCTTTTTCAACAACCGTTCTGGTTAGCCTGCCATCTTCCAGATTATAAGTATATGCTTCCAGATCATAGACCTTTTCGAAAATATCTCCTTCTTGATAAAAAGGGATCTCAACTTCGGCATATTTCATTCCTGCTTCTGAAAGTATTTTTATTCGCTTCGAATGTTTAAAGATTATTTCAAAGCCACTGGAGGTTTCATTAAAAAACGAATCACCTATGTCGAATAAAATAACTGCTTCGGCTTCTTTGTCTTTGGCATAGGTTTTTAATTCCAGGTCATCTTTTCCTACTTTCCCAAACTCAGTTGAGAAATTTTGTGCGTGAGTATTACTAATAAGTGTACAAATCAGGATGAGTGTTAGAATTAGGTTTTTCATTTTAGCTTTTTTTTGAGGTTGTGATGTAGGTTTTATTTTCAAGGTTGATTACGGTTTGTAAAAACTCGTAAAGGTCATTATACTCCTCTATCTGGTAATATCCGTTGTTTAGAAGAAATGATTTAATAATAATAAGTTCCTTATCCCGAAGTTCTGCTGAAATGGAATAGTTGCCATAAGCACTTGTTAATAGCGTATTTGGTAACGAACTGTTTATTTCATATTCGTCCGTAATTTTATAGTGTAGGGTGTCTTTTTGATAGATGGGATAATCAATCTGAAAAGGTAGTTTTCGCTCAACGGGTGTTTCTATTTTGGGAAGGCTAAAGGGCAGTATTTTTAAGATGAGGTCGTTTCCGTATTCTTTAAAAACCTCACTCGAACGGGCAGAATATTTTAATGTGATTTTTGTTGAATCCCTCTCTTGGGGGGAAAAGTTGATACTGATTGGTTCAAATTTATTTTCAAGTATATTATCTCTGATGATTTCTACCTTTTTGTTTTCTTTGAATGAATTATCGATTTGATCAAGGATTTCAAACTGCTTTCCGCGGTATGTATTTGTAAAATCAGCCAATGTCTCGTTGTTTAGTTCGTATTTCATACTTACATTCCGTTCGAGGAGGACTTGGTTCGGTTGTAGTATAGGCGTTCTGGAAAAAAAGCTTTTGTCTTCATTGATAACAAAAACTTCCCGGTTTTGAATAAAAGTACCAACGTAGTTAAAAGGATCGTCTGAGGTACAATCTATCCACAAGGTGTCCCGGTTGTCAACAGGAACACAAATAATAACGTGATTCGACTGCTGGGAAGGTAAGGTATGGTTAATTGAAGCTATTGTGCCTCCTGCAAAAATCTTTGAGTAAAATGATTCTATATTCTGAGATTTTAGAATAGCTCTGAAATAATTGCTCAGCGCTTTGCAGTCTCCATAACGGTTTTGTGCAACATAGCTTGCCGGGTAGGGTTTTAGTCCTCCTGTTTCGATGCTAATGTTGATGTACCGTGTTTCGTCTTGTAAATAATGAAAGAGCGTTTTAACTATTTGTTTTTTGTCTTCCATCCCCTCTGTCAACTTTTTTGTTTTGTTTATTTCCAGGTCAGGAAGGTCGGATATATCTTTAATCAGTTTATGTTGCCAAAGTCCGTAACTCTGCCAGCTGGCAAACGATCCTTCAATATCAAATTTGAAATCCTCAGGGACAACTGTTACCAACGGAAGGAAATCATACAATGGCGGTGTAAAAGCTTCATTTTTTAAGTGACCATCGTATGTGGCTTCCCATTGGTAGATAAAATTATCTTCCAATGTATCTTTGGCAAATTTACTTACCAATTGAGAATGAAAATTTATTTTGTAGTCTTTGGGAGCTTGGATTGTTAGCGATGCCTCCAATGTCGGTATGTCGAAATCCAAAATTGGATACCAGTTATCGACATAAATAAATTCATCCTCTTTTTCTTCAAATTCATAGCAAATAATGTAGGGATATTGATTGTGCTTTAGTGTAAACTCCTTTACAAACTGGTCTTCATAAAAAGAGTACGATGGATAAGAGTTTCGTTCGCTAATATCATTTTTACTTAATTTCTTTATGATTTTCCCATCGATTGTTTTTATGTGAGCATCGATGTCAGATACCTTGTTCATTTTGGAAAAGGGAATCTCGATATCAGTATATTTTTCACCTTCTCTGTTGTAAATGCATATCTCGTAACTGGAGTGTCTGCTGAGTTTATTGTTTTTTATAGTTATCGAGGTTTTCTGCGATAGTAGGGCTGCATTTTTCTGTGCTGCCTTTGCATTGCCAATGATAGCGAAGCATAGTAAAACTAGTAAACAACTTTTGATTGACAGGAAGCTTATGGGTATTGTCATGTGTTTAATGGTAAATAAGTCAGGTTTTACATAGGTCCTTAAAAATCAGGTTTAACAAATATAGTATTTTGAAAATCACAAGAAAATGCGGTTTGCTATTCTCGGTAATTTAGATTATGTCTAGGTAAAAGATAAATATAGAGCAGGTCAACTTTTTGAACGTGCTTTAGAGATAATCCTTGAAAGGATGCATCGAAAAAGTAGCTTCATTTATAAAATGCAGTCTTTTGTAAAACCTAATGTATATTCTTATATGTTTTGCTTGTGGGTATGTATGATCAGCATTCATCATTAAACAATGAAATAATGTCTTTGTGCTTGTCCAAAGAGGCTCAAAAACTTTGAATTTGTAGCCAAAGTGGAAAAACGTCTTGCCGAACGAAATACCTGGCAGGGGAGGTTGTTTAAAAACTGGTATTCCTACTGGTTTTCTATAGCAGATTAAGATTAGAATACGATATTTTCCGTTTGGTTATATTCTGTGCTGAAGGGTACAAACAGAAAAATCTACCAGTTCCCTTTAGTATGAAAGGTAAAAACAGGTAGATTTTTCAACTGTAGTAAAGTAGAATTAGTCAATTTTATTTTTTGCAGTCCGGTCGTCAATCACCATCAAGCGATATTTGTGTCCGTCCATCACCACCCGGTGAGCTTCAATGCGCAGGTGCTTGGTTTTTACCTGGTTGTTGATTACAAAATCGCGGATCAGCTCTACGTCCGATAAATTCGAGCCCGACAACAGGTTGCGAAATTGGCAGTGTTTACACAAATCTTCATGCGGATCAAGCAGTTTTTCACGTTGCGTGCATCCCATAATCTGGCAAAATTCATGATCCAGAATGTCGCTTTTGCTGCTTTCTGCCAGTACCGAAAACGATTTGTTGTAGTACTTCACCTTGAAATCATGGTCGGTCAGAAAGATAGCATGAGGATGGTGTTCAATGAGTTGGTTTAACAAGCCGTTGGCTTCGTCCACTTTTAAAAATTCTAGTCGCATGGCGTTTTGGTTTTAAGTTTATACAAGCCTTTGCTTTCATGAACCTCCACTGCTAAAGGCATATTTAATTTAAGCATTATTCGCGTAAAATTCAATCAAAGATGTCCAACAAAATAAAAACAGGTGAACGGTTATGAATCAACCGAGCCAAATACCCTTTTCAGCAGGTTGGTAACCCGGGCTGCCGGGTCTTGGCGAATCTGTTTTTCTTCGTCTGCAATTTTGAGAAAAAGGCCGTCGAGAGCTTTGGCAGTCAGGTAATCTTCCAATTGGGTGTTCACCGGTTTTAAGCCTGCAATTTTCCCGGCCACACTGTTGGCCACGGTGTTCCATTTGCCGGTAAGGCTGTCCCAGCTTTCTTTGGTAGAAATGCCTCCCACCAGTTCCTTTTCCACCGAGCTTTTGATTTTTGGCTGGTAGAGCGCAAAAAGCTGGTCGTAAGTGGTTTTGTGAAGGTATTGCGTGGCCGCGTTGTTTTGTCCTTTCAAAATGCCCACTGCATCCGAAATGGTCATGCTTTTAATGCTGTTCACAAAAATGGGTGCGGCTTCTTTGGCGGCGTCTTCCGCAGCACGGTTGATTGTCAGCAGTACGTCCTGAACCAGTTTGTCGCCGCCCGGAATTTTGTTGAGGTTGTCGACAATTACATCGGCTTCGGGCGGAAGCATGATTTTCACCAGCTCGTCTTTGTAATATCCGTCGGTTTTTCCGAGTAATTGTGCCGATTTGTTGGTCCCGGTAACCAGTGCCTCTTTCAGACCCGCAACAATTTCATTTTGTGTAAGCGGTGCGTTGGCATCCAGGGTTTGCTGCGCCAGTTGGGTTAATTCAGCACAGCCCGTCAGTAAAATCAATAAAAGGGGTAAGAGTTTTTTACGAATCATTTCTTTGTGTTTAACAGAGTGTTATTTATTAAAAAGCTTTTTAACCAGGTCATCGCGTCCTTTGGATTTTAAGTCGTTGATGATCTTGTTTTTGAATTCCTTTTTGTACCAGAAAAAGAACTGGCGTTGCTTTTCCTTGGCATCGCGGTTTTTGGCGGTGTAAATTTCTTCCATCGTGTAAGGATGGTAGCCCGAATAATAAACCACGGTGGCCAGCGTCATGGGAGTGGGTGTAAAGTCCTGTACCTGCTCCAGCCTGAAATCCATATTTTTTGTTTGAATGGCAAGATTGGCCATATCTTCCGATTTACTGCCGGGGTGGCTCGAAATAAAATACGGGATCAGTTGCTGGTTTAAATTCTCTTCTTTATTGATGCGTTTGAATTCCTCGTTCAATTCCTCAAACAATTTAAAAGAAGGTTTTCGCATAAATTTCAGCACCTCGTCCGACGAGTGTTCGGGAGCTACTTTTAAGCGCCCCGAAACGTGATGTTTGATCACCTCGCGTAAATATTGATGGTTGGCTTTGTTCGCCTCCTCGTTGTTGGTTTTCTCGAGGATCATATCGTAACGGATACCGCTTCCCACAAAGGCTTTTTTGACTTTAGGGTGCTGACGCACTTTTGCGTACAGGTCGAGCATGGGTTGGTGGTTGGTATCCAGGTTTTTACAAATGCTGGGGAAAATACACGACGGGCGTTTGCATTTTTTGCAAATCTCCTCGTGAATGCCTTTCATTTTGTACATGTTGGCCGACGGGCCTCCCAAATCGGAAATGTAACCTTTAAAATCGGGCATTTGCGTTACCTGTTCAACTTCCTTTAAAATGGATTTTTCGGAACGGCTGGCGATAAATTTTCCCTGGTGTGCCGAAATGGTGCAAAAAGTACAACCCCCGAAACATCCACGGTGAATGTTGATTGAATGCCGGATCATTTCGTAAGCCGGAATGGTTTCCTTGCTGTTGTAACGCGGATGCGGCAAACGTGTGTAGGGCAGGTCGTAAACCTTGTCGATCTCGCTTTCCTTGAAAGTGGGCCATGGCGGATTTACTACTACTTTCCTGTTCCCGACACGTTGAACCAGCTTTTTGGCCTCCATTTTATTCGACTCTTCCTCGATGTGCATAAAATTGCGCGCATACTCTTTTTTGTCGGCAAGGCAGGTTTCGTGCGAAGCCAGCTCCAGTTCGTCCCAATTTTTTTTGGTGGCATAAGCTTCATCTTCTCCAACCATAAAGGCAGTTTGGGGAATTGATGTAAGGCTTTCAATAGGAATGCCCCGTTTTACAAGTTTGGCAAATTCCACGATCGTCTTTTCACCCATTCCGTAAAATAGAATGTCAGCCTTTGTATCTTCCAAAATCGAAGGCATCAGTTTATCCGACCAGTAGTCGTAGTGGGTAACCCGTCGCAACGAAGCTTCAATTCCGCCAATTACAAGCGGCACATCGGGGTATAGCTTTTTTAAAATATTACAGTAGGTAATGGTGGCGTAGTCCGGGCGCTGTCCCGATCTTCCACCGGGCGTGTAGGCATCCGACGAACGTTTTCGTTTGCCGGCCGTGTAGTGGTTCACCATCGAGTCCATGTTTCCGGCGGTTACCGCAAAAAACAGGTTCGGGCGCCCCAGCTTTTTGAAATCACGCAGGTCGTCCTTCCAGTTCGGTTGCGGAACAACGGCCACACGCAGGCCTTCGTGTTCCAAAACTCTTCCAATAACCGCAGCGCCAAACGACGGGTGATCGATGTAAGCATCACCCGTAAAAAGGATCACATCGATCTCGTCCCATCCCATCTGCTGCACTTCTTTTTTCGATGTGGGAAGCCAAAGGCTTATATCCGTTTTATGCTCCAATTTTTCTTGTTTTTCTCTACCTATAACAAACAGGGGGCAAATATGATCAAAAAAAAGCATATCGCCTTGTTTATCTGATAAGTAATGGAAAGACCGGTGTAGAAAGGGGAAATAAAACATGGTTCGAAAACTAAAATTGAAAAAACATTCTATTTTTGTAGAGGTACTACTTGAGGTTTTACACCGTTAGCAACAAGAAATGGAGTTACTGAATCCGAAAGATCTGTTCAACGATCGACCTGCCATCCTGGCCAGCGGAGATTATTTCGCTAAATTTCTGATGTATATTCTTCGTTTTAACAAGCTTAATAAAATTTACAGCCAAATTGCTCAGAAAGAAGGCGTGGATTTTATTGATGAGCTGATAAAAACGCTGGAAATCAACATGGTTTTCGATGAGAGTGAATTGAAAAAGATTCCGAAGGAAGGCCCGCTGATTGTGGTGGCCAATCATCCGCTGGGCGGATTCGACGGCTTGCTGCTGATCAAGTACTTGTCGATGGTGCGAAGCGATGTAAAAGTGCTGGCAAGCTTCCTGTTGAAAAAGATTGAACCGGTTTCCGAATATTTCCTGTCAGAAAATCCTTTTGGTACGCGGGAGGAAAGCATGGCGGGTTTGGGAGAAGCCGAGACGCATTTGAAAAACAATGGCGTACTGTGTCTTTTCCCGGCGATTAATGTAAGTACCAAAGACTCATTTGACGGAGTTACCGACAAGGTATGGCAGTTCCCGATTGTGAAATTCATCAAAAAAGCACAGGTTCCGGTGGTTCCGGTTCTGTTTCAGGGAAGCAACAGCCGTTTGCTGCAGTTCTTTGCCAAAATTCATCCGTCGTTGAAACACGCCCGGCTGCCCTCGGAGTTGCTGAGCAAGCGACACAAGAATATTAAGCTGAGAATTGGGAGTCCGGTTTCGGTAACGGAGCAGGATCACTTTTGCGATGTGTACCAGTTTGGGCGTTTTCTGCGTGCCAAAACCTACAGCATGGAATCGGACATCGAGGTGCGGCGTTTTTTCAATTATTCGATCAAGCCGGAGATGAAACCGCAGCCGATCATTGATCCCATTCCAACGGAATTGATCCTGAAGGAGATTCAATCGATAAAATGCGACTATACGCTTTTCAAGCTTAAAAATTATATATCGTACTGTGCCCCGTCGAAGTTGATCCCCAATATTCTGAATGAAATTGGCCGTTTGCGCGAAATCACCTTCCGGGAAGTGGGCGAGGGAACCAATCTTAGCATTGATGTGGATGAGTTTGATTTGTACTACAACCAAATGTTTATCTGGGATGAGGAAGAGCAACGGATTGTAGGGGCTTACCGGATCGGACAGGGGAGAGATATCATGGAGCAGTACGGGAAGCGGGGATTTTATCTGCAAACCCTTTTTCGCCTCGATGATAAGTTGAAGCCGGTTTTGGAGGAAAGCCTTGAGCTGGGGCGTTCGTTTGTGATTAAGGAATACCAGCGAAAACCGATGCCACTCTTTTTGCTGTGGAAAGGGATTTTGTATTTTCTGCTGAAAAACCCGGAATACCGCTACCTGATCGGGCCGGTGAGTATCAGCAACAACTATTCGAAGGTTTCAAAAGATATGATCGTGCGCTTTATTCTGCGCAATCATTTGAACTGGCAACTGGCGAAATATGTCCGCTCGCGAAACAGCTATACTTTCAAAAGCGACAATACCGACCTGAATCTGCTGATGGAGAACATGGACAGCATCGATAGGCTGGACAAAACCATTGGCGATGTGGATGAGCTAAATTCTGGCTTGCCCGTTTTGCTGAAGAAATACATTAAGCTGAACGCCAAAATCATTGGCTTTAACGTCGACCCGAAATTCAATAATTGTCTCGACGGACTGATTGTACTGGATGTGTACGATGTTCCGAAAAATACCATCGAATCGCTCTCGAAAGAAGCCAACGACGGATCTATTTTGGATCGTTTTTATGGAAACAGGGAGTAGGAGTTCAGGGTTTAAAGTTCAGGTTTCAGAGAAAGGAGCGTATTGCGGGCTTTGCATATTTTTAGAAGCAAGTTTTCAGTCGCAGTCACAGTTTTCAGTTTAATTTTCTGATGACTAATGTTCGATGACTCTTCGTTCGACATTAAGAGTTCGTCCCTTGACCGAAAGTATAGGTGGCGGGGGTATTTATCATTTATTTTTCCTCTGGCTCGTGGCTCGAAGCTGATAGCTCTCAGTTCTCTTCTATAATATTTTTAACGCGGCCAACTTGTCCGTCGTCCAGCATTACTTTTATGCCATGTGGATGATTGGGGGATTTGGTAAGGATTCGTTTAACAAATCCTTCCGTCAACTCCCCGGTACGCTGGTCTTTTTTCAAAACAATTTCGACCAGCATGCCCGGTTGGATGTTTTTGCGTTGCCTGCCGTCCATTAGCCCTTGTACATTCTTTCGCGTTGTTCCTTAATCTTTTCGTCGGTGATGTAATCGTCGTAATTCATCAGCTTGTCGATGATTCCGTTGGGTGTGAGTTCGATCACGCGGTCACATACCGATGAAATAAAGGTATGGTCGTGCGACGACATGAAAACATTTCCAGGGAATTTAACCAGGTTGTTGTTAAAAGCCTGGATCGATTCAAGGTCGAGGTGGTTGGTTGGTGTATCCAGAATCAGTGCGTTGGCATCGAGCAGCATCATTTTGGCGATCATACAACGCATTTTTTCTCCACCCGACAACACGTTTACTTTTTTGTAGATTTCTTCTCCGGCAAACAGCATTTTACCGAGGTATCCGCGAATGTAGATTTCGGTGGTGTCGTTGGTAAACTGGCACAGCCAATCGAACAGTGTCATTTCGCCCTGGAAGAACTCCGAGTTATCAAGCGGCAAATAGGCCGTTGTAATGGTTTGTCCCCACTGGAAAGTTCCGGTGTCGGCATCGCGGTGTCCGTTGATGATCTCGAACAGAGCCGTCATCGCACGGTGGTCGCGCGAAAGGAAAACGATCTTCTCACCTTTTTGTGTCGAGAAAGTAACGTCTTTAAACAAAGTAGTTCCATCAATACCTGCGCTCAGGTTTTCCACATCCAGGATGCGGTCGCCGGCTTCGCGTTCCGGTCTGAAAATAATACCGGGGTACTTACGTGTAGAAGGTTGAATTTCGTCCACGTTAAGTTTTTCCAGCATTTTCTTGCGGCTGGTGGTTTGTTTCGACTTGGCCACGTTGGCACTGAAACGCGCAATAAACTCCTGCAATTCTTTCTTTTTCTCCTCGGCTTTCTTGTTCTGGGCCGCCTGTTGTCTCAGGGCAAGCTGGCTACTTTCGTACCAGAAGGTATAGTTTCCGGCAAACAGTTTGATCGCACCAAAGTCTATATCGATGGTGTGGGTACTGATCGCATCGAGGAAATGTCGGTCGTGCGAAACTACCAAAACCGTATTTTCATAATTCGACAGGTAGTTTTCGAGCCAAACCACGGTTTCGAGGTCGAGGTCGTTGGTAGGCTCATCGAGCAACAGGTTGTCAGGATTTCCAAAAAGTGCCTGTGCCAGCAGTACCCTCACTTTGTGGTTCCCGCTCATGTCTTTCATCAGGGTGTAATGAAAATCTTCTTTTACCCCCAGGTTGCTCAGCAGTGTAGCGGCATCGTTTTCTGCATTCCACCCGCCCATATCGCCAAATTTCTCTTCCAGTTCGGCCGCTTTTAGGCCATCCTCTTCCGAAAAATCGGGTTTGTTGTAAAGAGCGTTCTTTTCCTGCATCAGGTCCCACATTTCGGTGTAACCTTTCATTACAGTATCGAGTACCGTAAACTCATCAAAGGCAAAGTGGTCCTGGCGCAACACCGAAAGCCGTTCACCCGAACCAAGGGTAACCGAACCGCTGGTAGCATCAATGTCACCTGATATTGCTTTCAAAAAAGTTGACTTACCGGCACCATTGGCACCAATCACACCGTAGCAGTTGCCCGGAGTGAACTTGAGGTTAACGTCCTGAAACAATACGCGTTTCCCAAACTGAATACTTAAATTCGATACTGTAATCATTTTCTAATCCATTTTACCATTTAGCCCTCCGAAAAGGGCGTGCAAACGTAAGTAATTATTTGTGAATGTTTTCACTGAATTGGATACGAAGGTACAACCAAAACCTAAACTTAATAATGCAATTCGCTTTTTCATTATTTATTCACAATCCTAAACCCTTGATTCAGTTATGTGTTGTAACGAAAGATGAAATAAAAAGTTAACATATTATTAATGGATTTCTTTTTTGTTTCTTCCTCCCAATTTCCGAAATTGAACTACTTAATTAAAATAAACTGCTTGAAATGAACAAAATTTTACTTCGCCTGAGAATGATTCTCATTCTCCTTTGTGCATCGTTGGTTTCGTTTGCACAATCAGTCATTATTAACGAAATAAGGATCGATCAGCCTTCAACGGATAATGATGAATATTTTGAATTAGCCGGAAATGCCGGACAGGATCTAAGCGGGCTTACTTACCTGGTTATCGGCGACGGAACAGGTGGTAGCGGTGTGATTGAAGCGGTTGTGGATCTGACCGGACAGCAAATTGCAACGGATGGTTTTTTTGTGGTTGGAGAATCGACCATGACCATTGCCACTCCCGATTTTCTGGCATCGCTGAATTTTGAAAACAGCGACAATGTTACCCATCTCCTGGTATCCGGCTTTACCGGAGCACTGGGCGACGATTTGGATGTTGAGGATGACGGCGAACTGGATGTAACGCCGTGGACGGAGATTGTGGACGGAGTTGCTTTGCTTCAGTCAACCATTTCCGGAGACAAAGTGTACAGCACCATTCAGGTGGGGCCCGATGGTACTTTTGTGCCGGGACATGTATTGCGGGATTGCAGCCAGGTTTGGCAAATCGGCCCTTTTGAACTTGGAGATGGAGATACTCCGGGTGCTTCCAATTGCGGTAGCCCGGTAGAAGTGAAGGTGGTGATCAATGAGTTTTCTGCTTCTACAACCGGTACCGACGTGGAGTATGTGGAAATTAAAAGTAACCCGAATACCGATTTAAGTGCCTATTCTGTACTCGAAATTGAAGGAGACGGAAGTAGTGCCGGTACGATCGATGAGGTGCTTGTTTTGGGAACAACGGATGCAAATGGCTACTATTTGGCCAATCTGCCTGCCAACACATTTGAAAATGGTTCGCTGACTTTGTTGCTGGTAAAGAATTTTACGGGAGCATTGGGCGACGACCTGGATACGGATAATGACGGAGTTTTGGATGCTACTCCCTGGGAGGAGTTGACAGACGATGTGGCTGTGAATGACGGAGGTGCCGGTGATTTGAATTACTCCACTTCTGTTTTAACCGTTTCTTACGACGGTCTTGCTTTTGCCCCGGGTGGTGCTTCGCGTATTCCGGATGGTTTGGATACCGATTCTCCTGCCGACTGGATGAGGAATGATTTTGACTTGTACGGTATTCCCGGATTTGCCGGAAGTCCAGTAAATGGAGAAGCGATAAGCACTCCGGGAGCTGAAAACGAGAAATATGTTTTTGTTGAAGTCATTTCGTTGATCATTAACGAGGTGGACGCAGACACACCCGGAACAGATACGGAAGAATTTATTGAACTGTATGATGGCGGTTTGGGAAATAAAGCGCTGGATGGTTACATCGTGGTTCTTTACAACGGAAGCAACGACCTTTCATATGCTGCCTACGACCTGGCCGGTTATTTTACCAATGCCGACGGGTATTTTGTTATCGGCAATGCTGATGTCGCCAATGTTGATCTGGTGGTTGCGAGTAATGCCATTCAGAACGGAGCCGATGCAGTCGCCTTGTACAAAGACACGATCACAAATTTCCCGAACGGAACGCCGGTAACGCTTACCAACCTGGAAGATGCTTTGGTATATGACACCGATGATTCGGACGATGCCGGCTTGCTGGTGCTGCTTGAAGCAGGCGAGCAGCAGGTAAATGAAAACATGACCGGCGACAAAGACAACCTGTCGATGCAGCGGATTCCAAATGGAAGCGGAGGCGCCCGCATGACGACAAGCTATTCGATGTTCAAACCAACTCCCGGAACTGAAAATGGAGTGATCGTTAATCCTCCGGCACCCGATGTAATTTCGATTGCTGATGCCCGCGTTGCCGCCGAAGGAACTACTGTAACTATTTCCGGTACTTTAACGGTTGCCGATCAGTTTGCCGGTTCGGCCTATATGCAGGATTCAACCGCCGGGATTGCTGTTTTTGACGCATTGGTTCACGGTGCGGGAGTTTTCCAGATTGGTGATTCCATTACCATAACCGGAACAAGAAGTGTGTACAACGGACAACTTCAGGTCAGCCCGGTAAGCGAAGTGGTTTCGCACGGTGCTGCTCTTTCTCCCGTTCAGCCAAAAGCGCTTACAATGGCCGAGCTTTCTGCGCATCCCGCTGAGTTGGTGAAACTGACGGATGTTACTTTTCCAGCGCCGGGAGCATTGATCTTTGGTAATTCAAATATTGTGGTGGCCGATGCTTCGGGAAGTGGCGAAGTCAGAATCGATGCTGATGCCGCTGATTTGGTTGGCCTTGCTCAACCCGAAAGTTGCGAGGAAGTAATTGGGGTTGTTGGCAGGTATTACGATTTGTTTCAGCTGATGCCGCGCATAAAGAGCGATCTGCCTTGCGCTGAAAAATACAAACAAACCGGAGATGATCTGGCTATCTCAAAAGAACAAACACTGGATGTTGTGACCTGGAACATAGAATGGTTTGGCGACGAAGGAAATTCTCCCGCCAAAGGCGATGCCAATACGGTTCAGAAAGACAGCGTCAAGGCTGTTCTGAATGCATTGGATGCTGATATTTATGCCGTGGAAGAAATTTCGGATGATGCCTTGTTTGCGCAAATGGTCAGCGAAATGAACGGTTACGATTATGTGCTTTCTAATTATACGTCGAATCCGAATGATGCCGGCGTAAAACAAAAAGTGGGGTTCATTTACAAAACATCAACTGTTTCGGTGGTGAAAACCATGCCGCTCCTGGCTTCCATTCATCCTTACTACAACGGTGGTGATGGCTCGGCGCTTGTCGGATATCCCGATCCGGATGTAACCCGGTTCTACGCCAGTGGCAGGTTGCCTTTTATGATGGTGGCAGACGTTACCATTAACGGTGTTACTGTTCGTTACCATGTAATTGATATTCATGCGCGAGCCAACAATAGTTCCGATCCTTTGCTGCGTTACCAGATGCGGAAATACGATGTAGAGGTGTTGAAAGATACTCTGGACCAGTATTATTCTGATGCCAACCTGATTCTCTTGGGTGACTACAACGACGACGTGGATGTAACAGTGGCTGATATCACTTCGACTACTGCTTCCAGCTATGAAAGTTATGTGGCGGATGCTGACAACTACAAAGCGCTGACCGGTGTTTTGAGTGAAAATGGTTTTCGTTCGTATGTTTTTGAAACGGATATGATCGACCACATTTCAGTAAGCAACGAATTGTTTGACGAACACATTGATGGTTCTGCAAGAGTTCACTACGAATTTTACGACAGTGATTATACCAACACTGCTTCCGATCACTTCCCGGTTTCAGTTCGTCTTCAGGTTGAGAGTTTGGCTGCCAGGTGGATTGTAACTACAGAAATCGATTGTTTTGAGGGCGACAACGGAACAGCTACCGTTGAAGTTACAGGCGGGATTCCACCTTATACTTATGCCTGGAGCAATGGACAAACGCTGGCAACTGCAAGCAATCTTTCGGCAGGCATTTATACCGTAACTGTAAGCGATGCATTGAATAACAGTGTTTCTGCAGAGGTTGAGTTATTTGATCCTGTGCCGGTTGAGTTTGCATTGACCGAGGATCAGGTGGTTTATCCTGCTTATTCCGATTCAGCTTGTGCAACACTCGCCGTTGCAGGTGTAACAGGTGGAGCAGGCGATTATTCTTACCTGTGGAGTACCGGCGAAACTTCTGAGTCAATCATGGTTTGTCCCGATATGCCAACGGTTTATTACCTTACTGTTACCGATGGGAATGAGTGTTCGGTGACGGATTCTGTCCTGGTATCTCCTGTTGATGTATATTGTACGACGGGCAAGGGAATGGACAAAATTCAGCTTTGCTACAAGGGAAAAACCATGTGTGTGGCCTATCCTGCGGTGGATGAGTTAATCAAAAAAGGAGCTGTTTTGGGCGCTTGTGTCGCAGAAAAAGTTATGGCTGCAGCACTCGATGGTTTCATGGTTTATCCGAATCCATTCGTGAGCGATGTCGCCGTAACATTTTCCAGCGATGAAAAGGCCGGTGCAACAGTGGAAGTGTATGCTGAAGGAGGGACCGCTGTTTATAGCGAGATTATTTCCATTCACAAAGGATACAACAAAGCGGAACTGAATTTATCTTTCCTAACTGTCGGAACGTATGTGGTGGTGGTTAAAGGAAGTTCGCTGACCCCGGTTTCAGGAACGATCATCAAACAATAATCGATTAAAAAGAAAAATCAATATAAAACCGGTGGGATTTCCCGCCGGTTTTTTTATCTCTGTTGGTGATTGCTTCTCAAATACAGGTTACTATCGCCGTAACTCAGAAAACGAAAATTGTTTGCCAATGCGTATTCGTACACTTTTTTCCAGTCGGCGCCCAAAAATGCACTGATTAGTAAAAGCAGCGTGCTTTGCGGTTGATGGAAATTGGTGAACATGCCGCAGATCAACTTGAATTTGTAGCCCGGCAGAATTATGATCTGCGTGGAAAAACGAATCGCCTTTTCGTTGTTTTCGGCCAGGAAATAAATAATGTTTTGCAGTGCTTTTTCAATGCTGATGCGGGCTTCGTTTTCGTAAGGTTCCCATTGTTTTACCTCCGGATGAAAAGGATCGAAGCGCTTTTCTTCCAGTTGCAGACCGATCCAGTATAAACTTTCGACCGAACGTACCGATGTGGTTCCAACCGCAATGATGTTACGCGGGTCTTCCAGGAAAGATCTCAAAATACCGATCGGAATTTCAACCTGCTCGTGGTGCATGGTATGCCCGTTGATGGTTTCCGATTTTACAGGCTGAAAAGTACCGGCTCCCACATGCAGGGTTACTTCACGCGTTTGGATATTCTTTTTACGGAGGCTTTCAAAAACACTTTCCGTAAAATGCAGTCCGGCAGTTGGTGCAGCCACTGAACCATCGATTTTGGCATAAACGGTTTGGTAGGTTTCTTCGTCGGACTCTTCCGTTTCGCGGTTCAAATAAGGAGGGATCGGCAATTGCCCGATGTGTTCGATGATCTCGGAAAAATGAATTCCGCCATTCCAGATAAACCGAATGTGAAAAGTGTTTTCTTCCTGTGCAACTTTTGCTGCCGTCAGGTTGATTGTTTTGCCGTCAAGTTCAAAGGTATGTGTCAGAAATCCTTCCTTCCATTTTTTTGAATTTCCCACCATGCATTTCCAGATCACTTCCTCGGTTTGCTGAAAAGCAAGCTGGTGGTCTCCGGGTTCAACCGGCTCCAGGCAAAAGATTTCAATCTTGGCACCGGTTTCTTTATAAAAGAATAAACGGGCGTGAATTACACGGGTATTGTTAAATACAAGTTGTGCATTATCAGGAAGATAGCTGGTGCAGTTTCCGAAGATATCTTCTCCAGTTTTGCCATCTTTCCAGGTAAGCAATTTCGACTTATCGCGCTCCTTTAACGGGTATTTGGCAATCCGTTCGTCGGGCAGCTCATAGGTGAAATCACTGATCTTTATGTCTTTGTACGAAGTCAAACCAATTATTATTTGCGGTGCAAAAGTAATATTTTCTTTGGTAGTGCTGTTCTTACTTTGAAATCGAAAACCGCAAAAGTGCTGGCAGAAAGTTTACCTTTGCACAAAACAATGTAAGATGATTAAAGTAGGAGACAGAGTAAAATTTCTGAACGACGTGGGTGGTGGCGTTGTAACCGGTTTCATCAGCAAAAGTATGGTGAACGTTGAGGGCGACGATGGTTTTGAAGTGCCATATCCCATTTCGCAACTGGTAAATGTAAGTGCGCCCGAATTAAATGCAAAAGGTACGGTTTCGCAAGCTGCTCCTGTTGTTGAAACAAAAGTAGCTGAACCGGAATACATTGAGCCGGAAGGTGAAGTGATCAACGGGAAAGATGCCCCTGATTTTTATTTTTGCTTTGTTCCGAAGGATGCCAAAAATCCGTTGGCGGGAGAAATAGAAGTTTTTCTGATTAACGATAGCAACTATAAAATTCTGTTTACCTATTCGTATTTAACTGACAGCGATGTAAAGACGGTGGAGACCGGAAATGTGAAATCAAATTCAAGGTTGAAGATCGATTCGCTGACCCAGGAAGATTTGAGCAGCCTGCCGGATTTTGGGTTTCAGGTATTGTATTTCAAAGATGCCGGAAGTGAGTGGTTTTCGCCGGTAACCAAACGTTTTAAAGTAAATCCGGTGAGGTTTTATAAAGCTTCTACTTTTCAGCCAAGCTCTTATTTTAAACGGCCGGCCATGGTGTTGAAACTTACTGCCAATCCGTTAAAAGATAACCTGGATACGATTACCGAAGAGGATTTCAAACAGCTGGTGAAAGAAAAATCGGCGGCAGAAACACCGGTGAAAGTACAGAAAAAGAAACCGTCGGACGAGGTGGTGTTTGATTTGCATATCAACGAACTGCTCGATCAGCCCGAAGGTTTGAGCAACCGCGAAATTCTGGAAATCCAGCTTGAAAAAGTGGAGTCGGAAATGAACAATGCCATTCGCGATCGCGTCAAACGAATCGTGTTTATTCACGGGGTTGGACAGGGCGTTTTAAAACAGGAAGTGGCCAATGTACTTAACCGCAAATTCAAAAAGTATTACTACCAGGATGCTTCGTTCAAAGAATATGGCTACGGAGCAACGATGGTGATTCTGAGAAGGTGATCTACGCCTGCTTTTTCAAAATATAATTTTCCGGTACTTGTTGTACAGAAAAGAAACCACCAGCAGCAGGGCGCCAACCGAAACAAACACAATGGTTTTGGGAACGGTGGCCAGATTGGACAGGTCGTAAACAAACAGTTTGATGATGGTTACGCCAAATAGAATGATCGACGTCAGGCGCAAGTGTTTCTTCTTTTTCCAGATTCCGTAAACAATCAGCAAAAAGGAAAGCACGCCCCACAAGATGCTGAGTCCGTAGTTGTAAACATTGGCCGAATCGGACAAATTCAGCCAGTGGATCAATTCGCTGCTGCAAATCACGATCAGGGTGACACTCAGAACCACTTCGAAAGCATTCACGATACTTTCCTGGTTGATCTGTAAGAGCGAAAACCGGTAGATCGAATAAAAAAGCAAGGCCAGGAACAAGTAAACCACGTAACGGATGAGCAGGTAATAAATAGTTACATTGTAATTACCAGCTAAATCGGTTGACAGGTAGCTTTCGCGAAGTGTCCCCAGGGAAGATAAACCGCCTGAAAGAAATACCAGTATCAGCAGAAAACCCATCACCAGCATAAAACCATTCAGTACCATGTTTTTAATGAGTTTCTGATTGACAAACGTCAGGGCCGAAAAGAACAGCACAGAGTAATTCAGCATCCAAATGGTTTTGAACGTGAAGATATCTTTGTTCAGATTTTCATAGGCTTTTGTCCAGGTTTCGCCTGTGTTTAGCTCGTAAGTGGCATAAATTTGCCGGTTGTTCCAATAAAGATCAATCTGGTTCGAAAAAGTAAGAAATATAGTGAGCAGGAAGAGTCCTCCGAACAAAACGTTAAATACTTCCATCCAGTTTTTTATCCTGCCTCCCTCGGGAATCCATTGGGTGCTCATGTAATAAATAAACGAGAATGCCCCGACGGCCACAAACGAAGCTAAAAATGTCAGGTTGAGAATCGGGGGAACTACTTCGGCGATTGTTTGAGGGTAGAAATCGTACGATAAAGAAAACCAGTTGACTGTGAGGGCGAAAAAAGTCAGTAGCATTAAAGTGGCAGAAATGTAATCGAACAGTAGTATTTTTTTACTGCGCCCCAACCAAAACAGGAAAGCTGCTTCGCCTGCCCAAAGCATGGTTATAACATGAGAGGTAAACTGAATGCCAATGGCCGTAGTAATCAGCAAAATGACCAGCCCAATTGTCCAGTAAAAAAGTTCTTTTTTCTCGGAACGATAAACGATAAAGGCCGTGGTTCCGTGAACAAGGGCATTGATAAAGGAGAAAAGTCCTCCGTAGGTTTGGCTGAGGTCGCTCATGTCGAGAGCCACCATGCCAATGGTATAAAATACTGCTGAATTCAGTATCAGAAAGATGATATCGTCGATCGCTAACTTTTCTTTCAGAATGAGTTTGTACGACAGAAATACGAGGTAGAAGATGGCGAAAAACAGCGAAGCAAAAACGAGGGCTGTGCCCAGTTGGTTGCCGTAATCTTTTGATGCAAACCAGGAAATAAAAATTCCCCAGGTGGCCAGAAAGGCAATGTAGTTGAGTGGTTTCCACTGTTTTTTAGTGGAAATAAAAAGAATGCCCAGGTTGATAATTGCCATGTAGGTGAATAGAACAAGCGCGCTCGAAACCGGACTGTATAAGATAAAGGGAACAATGTAGGCGCCGGCCAGGCCAAAGTGTGCGATCACCTGACGGTCATAGTACAACGCCAGTGCCACCGTAAAGACAGTAAATAAAACCATTAGCAGAAAGGCTACCACATAAGGAAACAGGCTGTAATAGGTGTAAGCGGCATAGCTTATAAAGTAAAAAATGGCCATGGCACCGCTAAAAAGAACTGCACTGAAATTGAAGTAATTTTCTTTTAAACGAACAGCGAAAAACGCCAGAATTCCGCCAACCAGGTAACCCAGAAGGATGCGCATTAAAGGAGAGATCAGGTTGTTGTCGATGGCATATTTTGCACCGATCCCAACGCCGATGATCACCACGATCATTCCTATTTTGTTGATCAGGTTGGTGCCAATAAACTGCTCAAATTCGGTGGTAATGCCACTTTTTTCCCAAAAGTTTGGGACTTTTTTACTTTCCTTTTTTACGTAATGTTCTGCGTACCGCGGCTGCTCTTTATGTATTTCCGGTTTTTGTGCAACGGTGGTTTTATGATCAGTGAACTCCTGGGGGGCTTCGGAAGCAGCTTCGGGTTCTTCCACCTGCAGGCGGATAATATGACGTTGCAGCGCATTTATTTCCTGCTGGAAATCCGATTGTTTTTTTAGTAATTCGTTTAATTTCTGGAGGAGTTCCTGTTTTTCCGATTTTGATACATTCATGAGGAATGGTTCTCTGGATTAGACTTTTGGTTTAAACAACAGTTCCCGTTTTCATGCTAAACGGTATAATCAGAACAGTAGTGTGTCAATCAATTTACAAAATTAACGTCAGATCAAAAACATATTGATTACTTTTGCAGCGGCAGGCCGCTTTATCGCTCTCCCGAGTTTTCGGGAGGGAGGAAAGTCCGGGCAACACAGGGCACCGTGCTTCTTAGCGGGAAGATCTTTGAAAGGGGATAGCAACATAACAGAAAATAACCACCTTGCAGTGGCGTGTCTGCAGCAGGGTACGGGTGAAAAGGTGTGGTAAAAGCACACCGGTGGTGGTGGCAACATCATCAGCCGTATGTCTCACGGGTTGCAAAGCCATGTATATTCCGGTTGTTTGCCGCTGTTGCGGTACAGCAGAACGGCCCGTTTTGTTCCTAACGCACAAAGGAACCGGAAGGGGTAGGCTGCAGGACCCAGGTAGTGATACCTGGGCTAGATAAATGATAAAGCTTTCCCGGGTGACCGGGATTGACAGAACCCGGCTTACAGGCCTGCCAATTTTTTTCTTTAACACATTTCCCTAAAAATAAATTTCTGAAATTGCACGGCTTTTCAAATCCGGAAAACGGGTTTGGAGAAGGCAAATGATTTTAGCATTTTTATCCACCCAATTGCTATGACAGAAAAAAAGGATAACAGTGATATTGAGATTCTAAAGACAGAGGGAGTTCGAAAAGCCTTTGTGTTGAATCAACCTTTTGTACCGGCGTTTAGCGCCTTGCTACTGCTTAAGCAGGGACGTCTTACCGTGAGGTACAGGCAAGAAGAACATGTGATTTCGGCTTATGATATGTTGCTGTTAAACCGCTTGGTGGTTGTCGAGTTGCTGGAGGTATCCCCAGATGCCGAAATGCTGATGGTTGCCATGGGGAATGATTTTCAGCACCGGGTGCCGGTGCGTTTCAACAAGCTGGATATGATCCAGTATTTTGCTACTTCGCCTGCTTTGCAACTGTCTTTTTCCGAAAATGAGTTTAACGATATCTGGGAAATCGTCCGGATTATGGAGGCCAGACAGCACCATACCGGGTTTACTTTTACCATCGATCTGCTTCATACGCTGCTGGTGTCAGTTTCGTATATGATGGCCAAGCAAATAAGCGAAAATCTGCCGTTGAAAAATCGTTCCGATTCCAGACGCGAAAAACTGACGGTTGAGTTTATTCGCTTGTTGCATGTCCACTTTCGGCAGCAGCATAATCTTAACTTTTATGCCCAACGCCTGCGGGTGACTTCAAAACATTTATCAGAAAGTCTGAAGAAAGTAACCGGCTTTACCGGGCGCGAACTGATTAATATGGCGCTGGTTTGCGAAGCAAAAGTGCTGCTGGTGAATGATAATCTGAAAGTTGCCGCCGTTTCTGAACAGCTGAACTTTAGTGATCAGTTTGCTTTTAGCAAGTTTTTTAAGCGGCTAACCAATACAAATCCCACAGAATACAGCCGTGGATTGCTTTCGTGTAATCCGTAGTTCAGACATGCTTTCCCGAAGATAGTCTATTCTGAGGTGCACAAAGAATATTGACATTTGTACCCTTTATGATTAGCAGAAAACGAAAATGCAGAAATGGATGTCTGGAGTTGTCGGGTAAAGATGACCGGTAGAAATGTGCACTGGCAACCTCACCAATTCATCCATTTTTTGACCAAAATATCAATGTATTCGATACTGACGTGAAGAAATGCAGTGTAACATAGTGTAAATCATGTTACTAATTGCGTACTTTATGTTGAATTGAATAATATGTTGTAATTTTGGATGAAAGAGAAAGAAAATAGCAATGTTCATCGAATGAACTCAATAGGTGTTTCTCTGTTGGATAGGGGAAACAATCGGATTGGGAATAATTGAGAGAGAAAACAGAAAACAATCGGCTTGATATGGAAGGATATTCACAAGCGGAGAACAAGGGGAAAATCAGAAAATTGATTAGGAAAGTAAAAGGTGGACAAATCTCCGGTAATGGAGAAGGTTAGGCGTATTTCTTACATTTGTGCTTTTTGTTTTTGTAGATTAGTACGGTAAGTTGCATTTATTCTATTATATGAGATATTTGGTTGGCCTTTTATTTGTTATTTTTTGTGTGAATTCTGTATTTGCACAGGAGGAGCAAAATGCCCGGTACAATATCTGGGTTTTGGGGATGAATATCGGAGATTTCACGGTAAAGCAAACGGGTGAAAACGGAAATCTGGACATACAGGCTGTTACTGATGTGGAAGTCAGGTTACTTGTTCCGTACCGCGTAAAATTTGTTCAAAACAGCACCTACAAACAAGGAAGCCTGGCAAATTTTCATGTACAGACATTGAAAAACGGAAAGGTGAATTCGGATACAAAGCTCGAGAAAAGTGGTGATTCATATGTGCTGGTGAAAGATGGAGACTCAACCCTGGTACACGAAAACATAACCTTTAGCGGAAGCCTGCTCTATTTTAACGAGCCGGCCGGAATTTCGCAGGTGTTTAAAGAGCGAAGCGGCGAAGTGCAGAAAATCGAAAAAGTGGATAAGCATACTTACCGGGTAAGCGACGAGAAAAACCGGAAGGCACACGAGTATAGTTACAAGGACGGGATATTGCAGGAGGCAGAGTTAAAACATCCGCTGGCCACCGTTTACCTAAAAAGAGTACTGTAGACTTTGAGAGTTGATATGATCGTATATTCTGACATAGAACCTGTTTACTACCTGTTGCCGCTTATTGGCTTTGTGGTAGGGCTGTTCGGAACCATGCTGGGAGGTGGTGGTGGATTTATTTTTCTTCCGCTGCTTACCATTCTGATCGGAGTTCCGATGCAAACTGCGGTCATTACTTCGCTGGTTGCCACGCTGCCGATTGCTATTGTGGGGACTGTGGGCCATTCCCGGAAATCAAACATCGATTTCAGAACCGGGTTGGTTTTTGCCCTTGCCGGAATTGCCGGAGCATTTGCCGGAGCAGGGATTACAAGCCTGATCAGCCCGGAACAGTTGCGGATCAGTTTCGGTATTTATTCGGTGTTGATTGCGGCTCATATTGCTTATGGTACGATGCGAAAAGATGAACAGAAGCAAAAGATGGAAACATCCTCCATCCCGTCGGGAATAAAGAACAAAGCCAAAGGTTCGTTCTTTGGCTTGTTTGCCGGAATTATTACCGGAACCTTTGGAACCAGTGGAACAGCCCCGGTGATTGCGGGTCTCTTTTCGATGCAGATTCCGTTAAAACTGGTGATCGGAACATCGTTGCTGGTGGTTCTGGCCAATACGGTTTTTGCGATCGGTGCTCATTTTCTGGTAGGCCAGATCGATTTTACACTGGTACTGTTTTTAACCGGCGGCTCGGTGATCGGGTCGTTGCTGGGACCTAATCTTTTGGCCAAAATAAAAACGGATAAATCGGAGAGCAAAGCCCGCTACATTTATGCGGTGGCTATGGTAATCATCGGAATTTTGATGATCACCGGGTTAAAGAAATAATTTATAAAAAGAACATGATTCAAACGATTTACTATATCATTCTTATTTATTTCCTGTTAGGTGGAATCGCGTTTTATTTCATCAACCGGAAAAAAGAACCCGCGGTTGCCCGGGAAAGTTATACAAAGTTTGGTGTTTACTTTCTCATCATCAACGCACTGTTTTTCAGCATTACCATCAACTCGCTTGCGTTTCACTTTATCGCAGTATTTATTATTGCAGGAGGCCTGCTCGAGCTGATTGGTTTGTACCGCAGCAGCGGATTCCGGAACAAAAACTTCTTCCTGTTTTCGGTAGTGGTTTTCGTGGTTTTGTCAATCGGGTTCTTTTCGTTTAGCGGGTTCGACAAAGGATTGATCCTGTTTTCATTCCTAGTGCTTTCCATCTTCGACAGCTTTAGCCAGATTACCGGGCAGTTGTGGGGGCGAAAGAAATTGTTCCCCGAAATAAGCCCGAAAAAAACAGTGGGCGGACTTGTGGGCGGAACCTTGGTGGCCCTGGTAAGCAGCTTTTTGTTAAAAGATTTGTACGCCGGAAGTACAGTGAGTGCGCTTGTTTTAGCGGTAGGCGTAATTGCTTTTGCCTTTGCCGGAGATTTGTCGGCTTCGTTTTACAAACGAAAATTTGGGGTTAAAGATTATAGTAAACTGATTCCGGGACACGGCGGGCTGCTCGATCGTTTCGACAGCCTGATTGCCGGCGGAGCCTGGGTAGCGCTGTATGTGCAGCTTTTCAGTATTTGAAAGTATTTTATAGATAGAAATGGGAAATATTGTTGTTTTATCATTTGTGTACCTGGTCGGGATCGTATTGCTACTGGCATTTAACGAGTTAAACTACAGGAGGCTGAATCTGAAAGGAGAGTTCACCCGTAAATTTGCTCATTTTATGGCTACTCTGGCAGTGGTGCCCTTTCCGTACATAATTCCGTCGCACTGGTACGTTTTGGTGCTGGCCATTTTATTTTTCCTGGCACTTTTCATAACGCAGTACAGCAAACAATTAAAGTCAATTCACGATATTGAGCGAAAATCTATAGGCAGTTACTTGCTTCCCCTCTCAATTTATGTTACCTTTTTAATAGCAAACCTGCTGGACAATAAGTTCATTTACATTTTGCCCATGCTGATTCTGGCCATTTGCGACCCAATTGCGGCCATTCTGGGGATCAATATTAAAAACTACAACGGTCGCATCGTATTATTTGGGCACAAATTCAACAAAACATGGTTAGGGTCGGGAAGTTTTCTGGTTACCAGTTTCGTGATCAGTTTGATTGCACTGTACTTTCACCGGCATGTATTCGATCTGAAAACATTTTTACTGGCAACTTCTGTGGCTGTAGCAACCACGGTTGGCGAACTTATTAGCTGGCGTGGGTCTGATAACCTGACCATCCCGCTTAGCGCAGTAGTGATTTTGGTTTTATTTCTTTAACAGAATAGTAAAAACGATATATACGGTAGTAGAACTACCTCTAGAAGAAAACAAGAAACATGAAAACGATTGTTATTAACGGAGCAAACGGCTATGTAGCAGCCAACTTTATCAAGGAGCTACTCTTGGAGGATTTCAGAATCATTGCCTTGGTAAGGACGGGAAAACTCCCGTCGGAAGTGAGAATGAGCAACATGCTTACCGATTTGAACGAAGGAGAGGAAATTAGATCCGACAATCTGAAGGTGTACGACTATTCACTCGTCGATGGAAATTTCTCCATCCCGGAAGAGCAGTTGCTGGAGATCTTTCAGGGCGATGTGGATTATTTTCATTTTGCAGCGAGTCTGAAATATGACTTCAAAGCAAAGGATGAAATCTTTCAGACAAACCTGGACGGAGTGCAGAATTCGATGAAAGTATTCTCCAAGTTCGCATCGGAAAGTTCACGCTTTTTCTTTATCAGTACCGCTTATTCGTGCGGAATTATGGACGGAAAGTTTGAAGAGAAATTCTACGACAACGCCGATATTTCCATGTTTCGCAACTATTACGAGCAATCAAAACGATTTGCCGAAAACCTGATCAGAAAACAAATTGAAGAGGAGGGATTGAATGGACATATTTTACGTTTGTCGCAAGTAGTTGGAAACAACAAAACAGGAGTAACCAAAACCGATTACGGAATTTTTGATTTTGCCCGCAGGATTCAAAGCCTGGCCAACCGGCACCCCTATCGGAAAGTACGTGTAAAGGTAAACCCGGAGACCACTCAGAACCTGATTCCGATCGATACCGTAGTAACTTACCTGATGCAGGTTGTGAAGATTGCTGACTTACCAGTGATTTTGAATGTAGTTGCCAAAGAAGGTATCCGGAATAGTCTCATATTAAGTTGTCTGAGTGAATTGCTTCCGGTTACGCTTATTCCTCAACCCGATCTCGACGTTTCGGAGATGGATTCGTATGAGCGGATTGTTTCCATTGGCATGTCTTTCACCAATAGTTATACAAATGTTGATATGAACTTCGACACCACAAAACTGGACGAAGTGATGCAGGTGGAAGAAAACGAGGCGAGCGAAGCATCCATTCGGGCCATGTTGGAATATTTTTTGGACAAGTCGTCGGATAAAAAAGCCCGGATTGCCAGTTAATAAGAAAAGAAAAACAGAAATTAGCAGAACATAATTCGTGTAACCGGTACCGGAATCATTTCCCGGTGCGGGTTGCATGTTTTCTTATACAACACCCGGTAAAGGTACCGGGAACATTGATGAATAAACAATTATAGACAAATGAAACAGATTACAGTAAGAGGGGAAAAAATATTGAATGTGCCCAATCTTATCAGTCTTTACCGGCTGCTGGCCTTTCCCCTGATATTTTATTTTGCGCTTACCGGACAGGAAAACTACTATGTAATTTTCTTGTGTATTAGCCTGGTGAGCGATGTGCTGGATGGAAATATTGCCCGTTTGTTTAAGTTGCAGACCAATTTTGGCGCAGCACTTGACAACCTGGCAGACATATGTACTTATGCCATGGCATTGCTTGGTTTGTTTGTTTTTAAATGGACCGAAATTGAGCCACATGCCTGGATATTGTATTTATTCCTGACGGTTTTTGTACTTAGCTACATTGTTTCGTTTTACCGCTTTGGTAAAATACCGGGCTTGCATTTATACTCGGCTGTTTCGGCCGGATACGTTCAAAGTATATTCTTTTTTGTGCTCTTTGTTTTTGGGTTTTATACCTGGATGTACTATCTGGCAGTAGGTTGGGGAGTGATCGCTTACATCGAAAAGATTTTTGTATTGCTTCGGCTCGATGATATCCGGATTGGAGTAAAAGGATTGTACTGGATCATTCAGAGTGAGAAAAGGCAGCCGATAAATTAACCGAAATGTTGAGGAGGATATTTACAACTGCCACGCTTCTGGTTGTGGTAAGTTGGTTGGGTACCGCTCAGGAGGTTACCGGAGTTGTGCAGGACGTGGATACAAAAGAAGCCATCCCGTTCGCCAATATCTGGATAAAAGGGACCACGAAGGGGACCCAGTCAAACGGTGACGGCTATTTTGTGTTGAAAAAAACACAGGGAGACACGTTGGCTGTTTCTTCGGTGGGCTACGTTCAGCAGGAATTTGTGTTGAATGGCAAGAATGAACAACTCAAGGTCGAATTAAAAAAGGAGGTTCAGAAAATTGAAGAGGTAACCATCAAGTCTGATATTCCGTTTGCCCGGGTGGTGTTCAATCTTATCCAGAAACACAAGAAGGAAAATCGCGAGAAGCTGGAGCAGGTGCGCGATTACAAGCAGCTCGAAAACACTACGGTTTACATAGCGGTAGATACCACTGCAAAGATCAACCGGTTTTTTGACAACATGGAGGAGGTAACCATGGAAATGGAAGGGCAGAGTCTGCGGTTTTCGCCGATTTACCTGCTTGAAGAAGCCGAGCAGGTTTCAGCTGATTCCATGAGTGTGGTTTACAGTAAAAAAGACGGTATATTTCCGCGTTTAAACCCGGCCATCGAAAGTCTGCTTCTCGATAATGTGGTGGTAGATCTGGATTTTTACAAAGAACAAATCCGTATTCTCGACCGCGGCTTTATTTCGCCGATTGCCGGATCAGCATGGATGTATTACAACATCTACTTCAACGACAGTGTGTACGAAGGCGACCACACGTATTACCACATGACGTATTCACCCAAGAACCCGCTTAATCCCTTGTTTTCGGGGAGTTTTTTGGTGGATAGTGAAACATTCGCATTAAAAAGCATTGAAGCCTACATTTCGGGGAAAGCCAACCTGAACTTTGTAAACGGATTCAGAGGCACCGTAACGTATAAAACATTGCCCGACGGAGGTTATTTTTACGATGCACAGAACATTGGCATCAATTTGTCGATACGCCTGAACAAGGATTCGGCCTCGTACAGTTCGAGACGTATGGATCAGATTGCCAGCGGCAACTGGCTGATCAATAAAACCACGCAATACTCCAATGCCGACAGGTTAAGCACAATAAAACCAGGGGACTGGAAAAACCAGCCGGAATTTTCAGTCGAACACCTGGGAGAGGAAACGTATTTTACCGTAAATAAGCTGAAAGAGCAGAAGGTGGTAAAAGGGATCGACAAGGTAGGGGGAATGGCGCTTACAAGTTTCTACAATGCCGGAAAACTCGATGTGGGGCCGGTGTTTGATATTTACACGACCAACCGCATTGAGGGAACACGACTGACAGTGCCCCTGCGAACCAGCGAACAGATGTTTAAACGCTTTTCGGTGGGTGGTTTCCTCGGGTACGGCTCCACCAGTAAAGAGTTTAAGTATGGAGGAAACTTAATCTACCAACCCGGCACTACCGATAAGTTTTTGTTGCGTTTCAGATATTACAACGATTACAACCTGATTTCGCAGGACAAGTTCTTGCGTTTTATAAAGAATAATCCCAACAATAAGGGAAATGCCAACTTCATTGCATCTTTTACTACGCGCGAAAAAAATCCCTTCCTAAAAGAGGAGCAATATGTGGAATTCAGGGTGGATTATAATGGTGAAAAAGACGTGCACCTGGAGGCTTCTCCTTATATTCTCTGGAACAAGAGTACGCCGTATGTAGATTTTGTAAGAGATGGTGTGTCGCACCCGAAGTACACAAACTACGGGGTTTTGTTTGATTTGCGCCTGGCTTTTCGTCAGCATTACGACAAGTTTTTCTTCGAGCGCGTGTATTACATCAACCCGGTGCCGGTGATCAACTTAAGCTGGGATGTGGGTACAACCACCATTCCGGGCGTTAACAGAAATGACCTGGGGTATTATTCTCATTTGCATGGATCGATTTCAGGGCGCCTGCTCATGGGGCAGCTTTTTATCAATTATATGCTGAACGGCGGTTACCTGTTTGGTGATGCCCCTTACGATTTGCTCGATCAACCGGTGGGGTCTATGTCGCTCGGATTTGCCAAGTACAGGTTTAACCTCCTGCATCATGCATCGTTTGCCCACAATGCGTACACCAACCTGCATGCCCATTTAAACGGTGGTGGTTTTATTTTGAACAAGATACCCTTGATCCGGTCGTTCAAATTGCGTGAAATTGTTTCGATAAAGGCCCATTACGGGAACCTGACCAAAGGATACAAACCGATTTTTGATTTGCCTGGCTTTTACGACAACAGCAAAAACGTGCCTTATGCCGAAATCGGATTTGGGGTAACCAATGTGTTTAAAGTACTTCGCGTGGAATACGTAAGACATTTGGGCGGTACATACCGCAATGCCCGTTTCACCGACAAAAACGGTATCTTCTTCCGGACTGAAATGAGTTTCTAGATTTGTGAAAGATACAGTTGCAACCAGGAGCAAAACCTGCTTTTGGTTGCAGTTTTCTTTTGAAAGAAGTCGTTCCGCCGGGAAGAATCAAATTTTGTAAAAGCCGTTTTTTATGGCAAAAACAACCAGGTTAGCCGTATTTTTCGATTGTGTTTTTAACAGCAAATTCTCGCGGTGCTTGTCAACCGTTCTTTTGCTGATGGATAGAATATCCGCAATTTCCTGGTTGGAACAACCTTTGCAAATCTGGCTCAATACCTCGGTTTCCCGTTCGGTTAGTTCATAGTCGGTTTTCCCCGGCGATTTGTCATTCATCCGGTTTACGATGGATTGAAGAATCTCCATCGAGAAATAATTTCTTCCTTCCAGTACGTCCGAGATGGCCTTTTTTACTTCCGTAAAATTCGAGTTTTTGAGTAGAAAGCCGTTTGCACCGGCTTCAATCATGGTGGAGTAATAGCTTTCGTCGGAATACATCGACACAGCGATTATTTTTATTTCGGGCTGAATTTCGAGCGCTTTCCTGGCAGCCTCGGTTCCGTTCATTCCCGGCATTTCAATATCGAGAAGAACAACATCCACTTTCTTTTCTTTTAAGCCGTTTAAAAAATCAGCTCCATTCTCTGCTTCGTAAATTTCGTTGGCGAAATCGAGCCGCGAAAGCAGGAATTTCAATCCTTCGCGAAAAAGCGAATGGTCGTCCACTACGTATATGTTTATTTTCTTCATTTTAAGGGGATTTGAATGTTGATGCTCATGCCTTTTCCGGGTTCTGATTCGAGGTAGTAGAATCCGTTCATCGATTTTATGCGCGAACGGATGTTTTCGAAACCCATTCCTTTCCCGCGCAGCGAGTTGGGTTCGTCTTTCATTTGAAACCCGGCTCCATCGTCGGAATAAGCCATTTTGAGGTGTTCTCCTTCTTCTGAAATATCCACCGAAATGGTTTGAGGCCGGGCATGTTTGAGGCTGTTGTTCAGGAGTTCGCATATCACCCGGAACAGGCCTGTTTCAATGTCGTAATGAAAACGTTTGGAATCAATGTTGCCGCTCAGCTTAAAATCGATACTTGAGTTGGCCAGCATTTGACGGGCAATGGCTTCGAGCGCCTTGGTCAACCCATAATTTTTTAAAAGATGTGGGCTCAGGTGATTGGATATTTCTTTTAATGCCACGATGGCTTCGTCGGTGGCTTTGCAGGTAAGTTCCACCATTTTTTGGTTTGAATGGTCCATTTCGTCTGTGTCAATAGCGCTTACGGTCATTTTTATCGACGAAAGAACCGGCCCCAGTCCGTCGTGTAAATCACGGGCAATCGATTGCCGGGCTTGCTCTTCTCCCTGGATAACCGCTTTCAGCAAGCGCGATTCATTTTCTTTCCGAAGCAGCTCAATCCGGTCCTGTAAGTTGAAAATCTGGCGGATAAAGATAACACCGGCCAGCATGAGGATGGAGATCATAACGCCGATCCAGCTTTCAACTTCCACTTTCGAAACCAACTGCGTTTCCCAGAAAAGAGTGGAAAATTCAAACAGGCGGCGCAGCGCCATTAGTACAAATCCTGCCGAAATCAGGATCCACGAAACGTTAAAACGCGTACGGCGAATCAGGCTGACTGCCGTAATCGCTGCTCCCAGCTGAATAAGCATCGAGAGCAGCAAGGCGATCTTGAGCAACATTTGGTTTTTTGGTAAAGGTAGCTTTTTTGCCCGTTTGGCATCCGGAAGTTGCGGTAACTTTAGCTGCCGGGGCGCTGCAATTCTTCAACGAAGCGTTGATGTGGCCTTATGTAAAGCAGAAAAGCCCCGAATTTCTTCGGAGCTTGATTCTGAAAATATCTTTTTTCTGAATTATCTTCATTCAAAATTATTGATCCAGCGGTTGGTGGTTTTTCATGGCGGCAGCAGCGTTGTCAGCCAGTTCCGTCATTTCCTGAACCACTTTTGGGTGTGCATCTACTACGTTGGTTTCTTCTCCCTGGTCGTTGTTGAGGTCGTACAGTTGCGGAGTTTCAAAATTACCGGTCCAGTGTTTACCCGGAAGAATGAGTTTCCAGTTTTTATATCTGACGCTCATCAGGCGGCCATTGGCAGTAAAACCATACACCGCTTTGTGAGGAGATTTGGCCCCTTTTTCGTTTTTCATTAAAGGCTGAATGTCTTTTCCGTCAATTACGCGGTCGGTAGGAATTGGCGCCCCTGCAAGATCGGCGAAAGTGGTAAAAAGATCCATCCCGGTGATCATCTCGTCACACTGGGTTGAAGCAGGAATATTTCCCGGCCATTTCATGATGCACGAAACACGGATGCCGCCGTCAAAACGTTCCTGGTATTTGCCTTCGCGCAGCAGGTGTTCCCGGCTTTCGTCGGTAAAACCGCATTTCCCGTAACAGTTTTCCAGCTCTTCGTCGCGGTGTACCAGTGGCCCGTTATCCGACGTAAAAACAATGATGGTATTGTCTTCAATTTTCAGTCTTTTCAAGGTATTCAGAATAATACCCACCGAGCGGTCGAGGTATTCCACGGCATCGCCATAGGCGCCGGCCTTGCTTTGTCCTTCAAAACCCCTCGGAACAAAATACGGAGTATGGGTTTCGATGTTGGCATATTGCAGGTAGAACGGCTTTTTATCCTGTACCGAGCGGTAGATAAACTTGCAGGCTTCGCGGGTAAAAAGCGCCGGCAGTTCGGCCAAATCGTTGTTGTCGCATCGTTGGATAACCTGGGCCTGTTCAATCAGCGGAATTTGTGGGTCGCTGATACCATTGGGACGCCATCCCGAGTTGCCGATACGTTCCGGACCATGGTCGTTGGGATAAGGAATTCCCAGAAATTCGTCAAAGCCGTGAACACAGGGCAGGTACTGAGGCAGATGTCCCAGGTGCCACTTCCCGTACAAACCGGTGGTGTAGCCTTGTTCCTTCAGCAATTCGGTGATCGAAACTTCCAGTTCATCTTCGAGCCCGGTGGTAGAGTGCGGAAAAAGTACATATAAACCGGTGCCGTTGTTTACTCTCGACGCGTAGCGGCCGGTTAAGGCAGAAGCCCGCGAAGGGGTGCAGGTACCGTGCGGAGTATAGAAATTGGTAAACTTCATCCCGTCTGTAGCCAGCTGGTCGAGATTCGGAGTATTGATGTCTTTCGCACCAAAACAGCCCAGGTCGTCATAACCCACATCGTCGGCAATAATATGAATGATGTTGGGTTTTGTTGTTTCCTGTGCATTGATAAAAGGGGTAAAGAAGGTGGCAACAATTAAGGTGAAGAGTTTAATTTTTACTCGCATGAATTTAAGTTTTATTGTGATTTACTTTTTTGTTTTAGCTTTCTACACTGGTGACGGGAGTTTTCATTCGACAACTTTTGGGCGCTTTGGTTTAAGCTCTTTTATTGATGACGGTAACAAAGTTGCCGCAAAGAAACGGGATTTCTATTATCGGGGGCAAGACTTTTGTCATCCCATCAACAAAGCTTAATCTGTCTTTTTTGTTGTTTTTTATTGGATATGACAGAATTATGATTTAAGAGTGCAAGAACCGATCTTGTATATGTTTTGGGTGAGCAGCCCGTTTGTTTTCGTTTTAAAACGGACTTGGTGGCATTCCCGGTTGCATTAAAAAAGTAATCTCTTAACTTAGTTCAGGTAAAGACAGGCAGCGGATTGATTTTCTTTCTTTTTAGCACGAAATTTGGAGAAACCAACGATCTCTGATTTTTAAATGGCTCGGAAAATTAATCTTGCTGCGAAAAATAAATCGATCTGTTCAACGTCTGCCGGAACAGACTTTTTTGTATTGATATTTGATCTATGGTAAAAAACGGATACTACATATTTTTATGGATGTTGGCGTTGCAAATGTTCTCCGTCGGGCTGCAGGCTCAGGAGAATTATGAGATCAGGCGGATTGATTTCGTCGGAAATAAAACCCTGGAGAAAAGCTATTTGCTGGATAAAATGGCAACCGATGAGGTGTCGTACCTCGACAAGGTTTTTACCAAAGACGAACCGACTCTTTTTAACCGCGACCTGATGGAGATTGAAATGGAACGGCTCCGGAAAGTTTACCAGGGAGAAGGTTTTGTGGATGTGAAAATTAAGCTCGATCCGCCCAAAGTCAACGACAAGAAGAAAACAGCGCGTCTTTTGTTTGTGATAGAAGAAGGCGATCCTTATACGATCGATTCCGTTTTATTCCGGTTCAGTGGGCCGGGTGTGTCTCTCAACAGCGATTCTCTTGCGAAGGCGAACATGAAGGAATTGAAGCTGCTACAAGGAGAACGTTTTAGGGACGAGTCTTTAAAGGAAGACCTATTGGTTGTCCGCAACATTTTTCTGGATTTGGGGTATGCCTATGCCCAGGTTGATTACGAATTGGGCTTAAAAACCGACCGGCATTCAACGTCCATCACCTATGTGGTTTCTCCGGGGCCGGTTTGCGTGCTTGGCGAAACCAGGCTTGTGGGGAATAAAAAGATTTCAGAAAAATTTATTGAGAAGCAGGTGATTTACAAAGAAGGCGACCGGTATGACAAATCGGTGCTGGATAAAACGCGGGAAGATTTGTACCATCTGCGGCTTTTCAGAATTGTTTCGGTGCTTCCGCAAAAAGAATATGCAACATTAAAAAATCCGATTCCGGTGACCTTGTATGTGGAGGAAGCTCCGCGGGTGAATACCAAATTTGGGGTGGGGTACGGAACGGAAGATAAGTTCAGGACTTTTGCCGACTTTACCTACCTCGGATTTTTGGGAACGGCGCGGCGCATTAATATTTATGCCAAACATTCGGCGCTGGAACCTTACTATTTCAGTTTTAAATGGACACAGCCAAAGCTTTTTAATAAGAAAGGGTCTATTTCTATCAATCCCTTTCTTGGCATTAATTCAGAGCCGGGGTACGAAACCCGTACCTATGGTATAAACCTGCCGTTGACTTATGAATTTGATAATAGCCTGAATTCCACGCTGACATATTATTTTGAAAAAGTAGAGCAACGCATTGAAGAGGGCGATACGGAAGTGCCTGATCCGGAGGATGAGGAATATCTTTACAATAAATCAGGTATTCAGTACAGCTCGGTTTATTCAACCGCGAAACCCAAATTTTCTCCGGAACAGGGGGTAAATATTTCGCTGGGAGTAAAGCTAAACGGCTACGTGTTTGGTGGCGATTTTAGTTACGTTCGTTTGTGGAGCGACTTTCGCACTTACCAGAAAATAGGCGACTGCGTGTTGGCACTTCGTCTGATGGAAGGCGGGATTTATTCGTCGGATGCCAGTGGTTTTATCCCGGTTGAAGACCGTTTCTACTCGGGTGGAAGCAATTCCATCAGGGGGTGGAGCCGTTCGGAGTTGGGACCGAAACGCGAAAGTGGCACTCCGATGGGAGGAAAAAGCATCCTCGAAGCCAACATCGAGTTGAGGTATCCGCTGTTTAGAAGGGTGAATGGGGTGGCTTTTTTTGAAAGCGGCAATGTGTGGGAAAAAGCATTTCATTACCGGTTGAATGAATTGGCTTATGCCATTGGAGGCGGTTTGCGCATTGAAACACCCATCGGCCCGGTGCGTTTTGACGTGGGCGTACCACTTTGGAATGAAAAGAGAAGTGCCCAGTTTTTTCTGAGTGTTGGACAGGCTTTTTAGTATGAAATGAAGCGATTACTGCGATACATATTTCTTGTGCTTGCCTGGCTGTTCGCCGGTTTGGCGGCTTTGCTGATTGTTGCCGTTCTGCTTATTCAAACAGGGCCGGTAAAATGCAAGATCGTGCAAATCGCCGAAACGCAGGTTTCAAAAAATATAAACGGTCAGCTGGAGATCGGAAATCTGGAGGGGGATTTTTTTACCAAGCTGAAGCTGGAAAATATTTGCTGGACGGTTGAAAACGATACCTTTTTGTTTGTGGAGTCGGTGAGCGCTTCGTACCGGCTTCTGCCTCTGCTGCACGGCGAACTGTTATTAAATTCGGTGCAACTCACCGGGCCTTATGTCAATCTAAAGCAGGAAAATGATTCAACCTGGAATTTTCAGCGTCTCGTCCCGGAGACGACTGGCAGCGAAGTGGATACAAGCAGTGCTTCCGGTAATTTTTGGGTTATTTTATCCGACTTTGAACTGGCGGAAGGCAAGCTGCGGATTCATGCACTTGATTCGCTGATTCCGCGTGAGGTAAATGACCTGAAGGTAAACATGGGGTTGAAATATGCTTCGGAGAAACAGGAGCTCCAGTTAAAGAAACTGGCTTTTCAAACCCTTCAACCCGATTTCCAATTGACGGAACTTTCGTTGGATGTTGTGCGCGATAAGGAAACTGTTTCCCTTCGTAACTTTCATGTAAAAACTGCGAGGAATGCATTAAAGGGAGAAGCAAATTATTCGGATGTTTCGTCTTTAAATGTGGCTGTCAAATTGGACAGTGAACCTCTGAACCTGGATGAATTTGAGTTTTTTATTCCTGCGATAAAACTTCCGGCAAAACCGGTGGTAAACTTTACTTCGAAGATCGTTGAGAGCAAACTGGAGGCCTCTTTGGCGGTGAATGATAAAGAGCAGGGGCTGCAATTGGATTTTTTTTCAGAGAACTTTGGCCGTTTTTTGGATGATCCTCAGTTTGCCGGTTTAAAGTACCGTCTGACAGGCGACATCCGAAATATAAACCTGGCTTACTGGCTCGGAAATCCGCAGCTTGACTATCTGCTAAACGGCAGGTTAAATCTTGCTGGTGAAGGGACCGACCCCCAAACGGCCCGATTGAACCTGGATGCCGATTTTAGCAATTGCCTGTTTGTCGGCAAACCGGTGGATCAGTTAAAAATGACACTCTGGTTAGACAAGGGAAACCTGTTGGGAGATATTACCGGGGAGGGGAACTTTGGCTTTGTTTCCTTGGCTCCTGAGATAAAAGATTTGCCCGGAAATCCGGACTACCGGCTTCGTGCCCGGACGCGCAATTTAAACCTTGCGCCTTTGCTCGGAAACGATTCGTTGCAATCGGATATTAACCTGAATGTGCAAATGGCAGGCAAAGGTTTTGATCCGGCTGTTCTTACCGCATCGGCAAACATTGTTGTTGCGGAGTCTGAATTTGCGGGGTTTGTTCTTGATTCGCTGGTTGGAAGCTTTCGTTATGCACAAAAGAACATTGGGATAGACTCGTTATGGGCGCAAGCTCAGACCTTGCATATAAATGCCAGCGGAAATTACAGTCTGGAAGATTATTCGGATATTCGTTTTGAGGCGGTGGTTGACAGCATTCAGCCATTTTGGGCCTACCTCCCGGTGGACAGTTTGTATGGCAAAGGAAAAGTAGAAGCGCATGTTTGGGGCACGCCCGATTCACTTTTGCTGAATTCACTGGCAGAACTGGAAGAAATAGCTTTTTCCGGCTTATCGGTAAAAAAACTGGCGATAAAAGGTGATGGCAGGGTCACATTGGCTGATACAACTTTTTCGGCACAGCTTATGGCCGAAAAGCCCGGTACGGCTGATTTTATGCTTGATACAGTTAACGCGGCCGCAGAATACCGTGCCGATTCTGTGTGGCTGACGGCACAGTTTGCGGGGGAGCAACTGAAAAGTGCCCTAAGTACCCGGGTTTTGTTGGGTGATACAATGAGGGCGGAACTCTCGGACTGGAGTCTCGATTTTATGAACCAGCACCTGGAGTTGGTAAATGCACCCGCCTTGTTTGAGATGGATTCGCTCGGGTACCGGCTGCAAAACTTTAAAATGGCTGCCGACGCTTCGGATACGTCTCAGTTTATTAAAGCAGAAGGTATCGTTTCGCTGAAAGGGAAGGAGGATTTTAAACTGGAAATAGCTCATGTTGATATCGGGCAGTTGCTGGAAAGTTTGGGGCAGAAAGCCGATGTGTACGGAAAGGTAAATGCGAACATTGCTTTGACAGGCACGGCTGCAAACCCCGCGTTGACCGGTGATTTTTCGATCGATAATGCTTTGGCTTACGGCTATCGCTTTTCTGCTTTAGGAGGCGGGTTTGGCCTGGATAACCAACGCTTTCAGTTTCGAGGAGAAGTAATTCCGGCCGATTCGGGGAGTATTACGCTAAGTGCTGCGATGCCGGTAAATGCCCGGCTGGATAGTATGGAGTTTGGAGTAGATCCTAAAGATACCGTAAATGCTCTGCTGCGAGTCGATCGTTTTGCGTTGTCATCTTTGCCTTTCCTGAAGGCAGGGGAGCAAATTAAAGGCGAAATGAACGGCGAAGTGGCCGTTGGAGGAACGCTGGAATCGCCCGATCCCAAAGGAAGCCTGAAGCTATTGGATGCTGCGGTAATTATGCCGGAGTATGGAGTAAATTACCGCGACATTATTTTCGAACTGAATTTCTCGGAAAGGGCGGCCAGGCTCGATTCTTTCTTTATCAAATCGCCCGACGGTGTATTGCAGGCCCGTGGTTCTGTTGACTTTCAATCAGCTTTTTACAAAGGTGGAATCCAGAAATCGGAAGTTCACATTCAGTTTAAGCGTTTTAACCCGTTTAGCCACCGGCATTACAACATGCAGCTTTCGGGCGATGTAAACCTGAACGGAGAGGCCGGCGACGTTGTTTTTTGGGGTGATTTGAAGGTGCCAAAAGCCGAGATTTACCTGCCTGCGGTTATGAACCTGATGGGAAAAATCAGTGCACCGGAAATTCCTGACCCCATTCTGTTGCGCGAAATTGAGAAGCTTTCGCAAAGCGCGGATTCTTTAAGCATATCCGGTTTGGATTCGGTGACGACAGTACGAGATACGATCAATCTCAACTACTTCGAGAATTTTACCGGAAAGCTGAGTATCGAGTTTCCGCAGAATACCTGGATCAAAAACAAGGACATGTTTGTGGAAATTTCGGGTGACCTGGATGTGGTAAAAAACAACGAGTATTTTGAACTCTTCGGAAAAATTGATGTGGTGCGCGGACAGTACGACTTATTTGGAAAGATATTTAAAATTGACGAAGGCTCGGTGGCTTTTCTGGGAGGGGAGGAAATGATGCCGATGCTGAACCTTAAAGCTTCGTACACTTTCCGCAACTCCGACCGTGCCGAGCAAAAACTGAGCGTGGCCATTTCGGGAAAAGCATCCGAGCCAAGCATTCAGTTTTTACTGGACGACGGGAGTATCAGCGAAGGAGATGCTTTGTCGTACCTGCTTTTTGGCAAAGGCGTAAACGAGCTTTCGGTTGCGCAGCAGGACAATGTGCCCGGTGCCGGGCAACTGGCCGGCTCGGCGGCAATGGCCGTGCTTTCTTCGCAGCTCACCGACTTCCTGGGTAGGAGCCTGAATGTGGACTACATTGAAGTAAAAGGATACGGCGATTTTGAAAATACCGGGTTTGTGGTGGGAAAATACATTACCAACGATTTGTTTGTAAGTTACGAGCAACGCTTTGGTGAAACCGATGAAAAAGACATTGCCAAGTACGAAGTAAAACTCGAATACGAGCTGTTCCGCTTTTTGTTTCTTCAGCTGAATAACTCTTCTACCGATAGTGGTTTCGACCTGATTCTGAAACTAAATTCAAAATAGGATTTTGTTCATTTATTGGTTACTTCGTGGCAATAAAAACCGCATTGCTTTTGGTCTGTTGAAAGTGGGAGACAAATGAAGGTTTAGTGAAAAATTAATTGTTTTGAAATCACTGATATTTTCATTTTATCTACTTTGGCGCCCTGGAATTATGAAATTGAGCAACAAAATGCCTATTTTCAGCGTCGATGACTTAACTGATAATATGAATTCTGAAAAGGGAATCATAGATAAACTGAATAAACGAAACACAAAAATGCTGAAGGAATTCTTTCTTCAGTTCTATCCGTCTGTGTGTGTGTTTACTAAGAAGTTCATCAGTGAGTCTGACGTAGTGGAAGATATAGCCCAGGAAGCATTCCTGGTTTATTGGGAAAGTCAAAGGCAATTCGATGAGTTGAGCGACCTGAAAGGTTTTTTATACAAAACGGCGAAGTTTAAATGTATGAATTACCTCAAGCTAAAATCACTTCGCGAAGATATCCTGAAGAATGTTTACAGCGACAAAGAAGGATTGTACGAGCTTATCCTGGAAGAAGAAACCTACCGCATTATTCATAAAGCAATAGAAAACCTGCCGGTTCAAAGCCAGCGCATCATTCAATTAAGTATGAGGGGCTATAAAAACCCTGAAATTGCCGAAGAAATGGGCGTTTCCATCAATACCATCAAAACCTTAAAAGGAAATGCCTACAAAGTACTTCGGCGAAACCTGAAGGAATGTGTTTATGTATTGCTATTGCTTCATCAGATTCTTGGGAACTAGTGAATTCTGATCGGCCAATTTCAGGTGTTACTTCCCGTCGTTTGATTTAAAAATCACCAATTAAATTTTTTTTTGAAAAAAAGTGGGTCTTCGATTCACCCTGTTTTCGTTTTTATTAAATCCTACTAATAGAAAGACAGATGAAACGATCATGATAATTTCTACACAAACGAGAATGATTATAAACGGATGAGAATTCAGCATTTAATACAAGTTGCAAGATTGATTGCAAAAGACACCAGCAATCAGATCAGTCCGGAAGAAAAGGAACGGCTTGAATCATGGAAGAATGAGTCGAAGCAGAATCTTAAGCTTTATGACCGGATTGTAAACTGGGATAATTTTCAGGAAAGAAACCGGGAGTGGGAAAGCATTGATGCTGACCATGCCTGGGAACAATTTTCTGCCCGCATAGAGAAAGAGCGACGGGTGTTAAATGTAAGGCAGATTCTAATATATGCAGCGGCCATCATGCTTCCTTTGCTGGTTGGCGGAACTGTCTTCTATTATTTAACGGTAAGAGACGGGAATTCCGAACTGACAGCGGAAAGTTCCATTCCGGTGGCAGCTATTAATCCGGGAACTCAGAATGCCGTGATCATCCTGGATAACGGAAAAAGCATCGACCTGGAGAATGCGGGAATTGATCAGTTGGTGGAGAAAGACGGCTCGGTTATTACAAATGAAAATGGCCAGTTAAAATATTCCGAATCAAAAAAATCAGGAAAAGAGCAGCTTCGCAATACTTTGATCGTACCGCGGGGAGGGGAGTACACCCTTGTTTTATCCGATGGGTCGAGGGTATTTCTTAATTCGGTAAGTAAGCTGGTTTACCCGGTTGTTTTTGATGAGAAAACGCGGGAAGTAAGCCTGGAAGGTGAAGCCTATTTCGAAATAGAAAAAGACGCGAGCAAACCTTTTATTGTGAACGTTGAAGGGGTGAAAATTGAAGTACTGGGAACCTCGTTTAACGTAAAAGCCTACAGCGAAGAAGCAAGCATTTTTACAACACTGGTGGAGGGAAAAGTTAAGCTCAATACGCGGGGAGAGAACAACGATTGCATTCTTTTGCCCGACCAACAGGCTGTAATTGAGAAAAGCAGCCACAGTGTTGCGGTAAATGAGGTGGATGTGCAGCAGTTTATCGGCTGGAAAAACGGTCTTTATTCTTTTGCCGATCAGCCCATCGAAGACATCATGCGAACCCTGGCGCGCTGGTATGATTTTGAATACGAATTCGCCAGCGATTCGTTAAAAGCCATTCATTTTGAAGGAGGATTAAACAAGTACGATAATATTTATCCGGTACTGGATATTATGCAGGGCACGGGAAAACTAAAATATAAGATTGAAGGAAAGAAAATAATTTTTATGTAGAAATGTTGCGGGAGGTGTTCGCAGCACCTCCCGCATAAACAATCTCTTCATGAATTACACAAAGCAATTGTTTAACTAAGCGTTTAAAAGTATGAAAAAAATCTTTAATGGGAACCTTTCCTACTGGGAGGGGTGTAAGAAGATTGTTAGGATTATGAAATTAACAGCACTGTTCTTATTTGTAGGCTTGCTCCAGGTTTCAGCGTTTTCTTATTCGCAGAATGCCCGGATCAGTCTTGAAGTAAATGATGCAGAACTAAAAGAAGTAATCAATGCAATTCAAAAGCAAACAGAGTTTATTTTCTTTTACAGTCCGGAAGATTTAAAGGATGTAAAGAATCTGAACCTGAAGGTTCATGATGCAAAGCTTCAGGAAGTTCTGGAGAAATGTTTCGAAAACACCGACCTGGAATTCGAGATCAGGCACAAGGCCATTGTGTTGAAAAAGGCTTTGAAAAAAGAGCTTTTGCCTGATAGCGGGGAAGAAATGATGCCCTTGCAAAAGAAAACCGTAAGCGGAAAAGTAACCGACGAAAAGGGACTGCCGCTGCCCGGGGTTTCGGTCATGGTAAAGGGCACAGCCATTGGTATTACCACTGACGTAGATGGTAACTATGCCCTCGAAATTCCGGACGAAGCAGCCGTGCTGGTATTTTCGTTTGTGGGCATGCGCCGCGAAGAAGTAAATATTGGCGGACAGTCGGTGATTAACGTAACGATGGCAGAAGACCTTATCGGAATTGATGAGGTAGTGGCAGTAGGTTACGGGGTGCAGAAAAAAATTAACCTGACCGGATCGGTGGCTTCCATAAACGGCGATGTGCTGGACAACCGGCCGGTGCCCAACGTCGGTACCGGACTTCAGGGCTTGCTGCCCGGGGTAACGGTTACTTCATCTTCGGGCCAGCCCGGAAACTCCGGAACCAGTATCCTGGTACGCGGGGTGAATACCATCAACAGCCAGACCAATCCGTTGATCCTGATTGATGGTGTGGCCGGCGGGGATATCAACCTGCTGAATCCTGATGATATTGAAAGCGTGAGCGTTCTGAAGGACGCCGCTTCGTCAGCTATTTACGGAGCCCGTGCAGCCAATGGTGTTATCCTGGTTACTACCAAACAAGGTAAAAACGAAGGAAAAGCTGCTTTTAGCTACAACGGTTATTACGGTGTTCAGACTCCCATTTCGCTGCCCGAACTGGTAAATGGACGCGAATACATGATGCTCGAAAATGAAGCGCGCAGTGCCCGCGGGGTAGCTATTCCGTATTCGGAAGAAGCCTTTATGATGTACGACTCCAAGAACTTTCCGAATGACTATTCGAATACAGACTGGATAGCCGAGACGTACAAGAAATTTGCGGCACAGCAAAGTCATAATATAAACATTCAGGGAAAGGTTAACAAGTCAAGTTACTACATGTCGTATGGGTATCTTGAACAAAACGGCCTTATCATAGGTGACCCTTATTATTCTTCACGAAACAACGTGCGTCTGCGTTTGAATACACAGGTGGCCGACAGATTGAAAGTGGACGGGAACCTTAGTTTTGTTGATTTTTACCGGAAAGATGCCGGAGGTAACGGAACAGCCGGTGTATTCAGATTAACACAGCGTATTTCGCCCCTGTTGCCGGTAAAATGGCAGTTGCCTACCGAAGATGGAGGTTGGACTGATTCTCCGTACTGGTCGTACGGTTCGGTTACGAACCCGGTTAGAACGGCTTACGAATCAGGTTACCTAAAAAGCAGTTCCCGGACTTTCAACGGAAACTTTAATGCAACGCTCGATTTAATTGAAGGCATGAACATCAATACTCAATATGCCTATAATTATTATACCCGCGATATAAAAGACTGGAACCCAACCATGCCGCGTTTCCTGGCGGACGGCACACCGCATCCGTCGAACGACAATGTTTTGAACAGTATTGCCGTAACACACCGCAGCATTTTAACCCAAACACTGGCAACGACTTTAAACTATTCGAAAAAGATCAAACAACACGATCTTAAGTTCTTAGCCGGATTTTCGCAAGAGTGGGCTTATTTGCCGGTACTGTATGGCTCGCGAAAGAAAATATTACTGGACGGTGTTGAAGAGATCGATGGCGGAACAGAAGACATCGTGAATAGCGGTTCGGCTGAACACTGGGCTTTGCGTTCCTATTTCGGACGAATTAATTACGACTTTGCGGAAAGGTATTTGTTCGAGGCCAACGTTCGTTACGATGGAACTTCGCGCTTTGCCAAAGAAAACCGTTGGGGCTTTTTCCCGTCTTTCTCGGCCGGATGGAAATTCTCGGAAGAATCATTTATGGAGTTTGCAGAACCTATTTTGGCACTCGGAAAACTAAGGGTTTCGTGGGGTGAACTGGGGAACCAGAATATTAGCAACAGCTACTATCCGTACTTAACCGAAATTGAAAGGGTAACAAAAGCTTATCCGATCGGCGGACAGGACAATGTTGGGTTTAAGCAGTATTCGCTGGCCAATGAGAACATTAAGTGGGAAACCATTCGGATGTTCAACGTGGGAGCCGATCTGAATATGCTTGATAACCGGATGAATTTCACGTTCGACTGGTTTAAGAAAACCAACATCAATGCCTTGCTGAAACCTATTTACCCAACCATCATCGGGATCACTTCCAGTGCCAACCTTCCGTTGGAAAACATTGGCTCAATCGAAAACAAAGGTTGGGAAATTACCCTTGGCTGGCGCGATAAAATTGGCAATGTACAGTACGGGTTAACCGCCAACTTATCCGATGCCAGAAATAAAATTACCGACATGGGAACCAGCGCTCCTTCGCTGGGCAATAATATTCGCAGGGTAGGCGACCCGATTAATGCTTATTACGGTTACCTGACCGACGGACTGGCACAGGTGGATGATTTTGAATCGTACGACGAAACCTCAGGCAAGTACCTGAGCCCGAAATTTCCGGTAATCAGCAGCTACGCCAACATTATTCAACCCGGAGATATTATTTACCGGGATATAAACGGTGAAGACGGAAAACCTGACGGAAAGATTGATGAATACGACAAAGTGGTATTTGGCGATCCGTATCCACGTTATTCCTATTCATTAAGGGGATTTGCGAATTGGAAAAACTTTGATTTCTCGTTCTATTTGCAGGGAGTGGGTAAGGTAAACGGTTACCTGAGAGATGAGGCAAGACACGCATTCCTGAACGACTATTCCATTCCAAAAAAATCGCACCTCGACAGATGGACGCCTAACAATACAGATGCATCGTACCCGCGTATGTATTACCAGGCCGATCACAACATCGTTTTTTCAGATTATTGGGTGGAAGACGCTTCTTATTTGAGATTAAAAAATATCCAGTTGGGATACACCCTTCCGAAACACCTGACCGACAAGATGAAAATAAGCAGGGCTAAGGTTTATCTTTCGGCTGACAACCTTTTTACCATTACCAACTATTTCGGCGGTTTCGACCCGGAAGTGCGTGAAACTTCGGGAGATGAATATCCGCAATTGAAAACATTTGCATTAGGTGTTCAACTTGGTTTTTAACTCTTAATTCAACAACAATGAAGAATTTCAGATATATCTATTTATTGATAATAATATTTCTCAGCGGTTGTAACGACAACTTTCTGGATAAATACCCCCTTGATACGGTTACGCACGGAACCTACTGGAAAACAGAGGACCAGTTAAGAGCAGCTCTTTATCCGTGTTACGAAGGACTACAGTTCGAGTTGATTGTTTACCCGAGCGTATTTGGCGACGATGTAGTTTGGGGTTCGCTAAGCAGCGGGTTAAGTAAGGTTCCGGGTGGAAGACACACCGCCATGGATGGTTTTCCGCTTACTTCGTTCTGGTCGTACACCTACGGACATATCTTCAATTGCAATAATTTCCTTGACCATTACAATGCGGCAGAAATCGATCAGGATGTGAAAGATGTATATGCGGCGGAGGTGAAGGTGCTCAGGGCTTTGCAATATTTCTGGTTAACTTCTTACTGGGGCGATGTGCCATTGGTAACCAAAGTTATCACAGCGTCAGAAGCTTATGGTCCGCGCACCCCAAAAGCCGAGGTAATCGAATTTATTCTGAAGGACCTGGAGTGGGCTGCTGAAAAACTAGGCAGTGAAATCCAGACAGGCGAGAATCTGGGGCGCATTAATAAATGGGGGGCACTCGCATTGACGGCGCGTATTGCCTTGCAAAATGAAATGTGGGAACTGGCTGCCAGTGCCGCAAAGGAAATCATCGACAACAGTCCTCACGAGCTTTATTCAAATTACGGCGATCTGTACCAGCTGGCCGGTAACTCGGAAGTAAATCCTGCTAACAAGGAAGCCATGATTTTTAGTTTGTTTGTGGATAATCTTCGGATGAATAACCTAAGCAACTATACCTGTACAGCTGTTGATTATATTCGTATGAATCCTTCGAGACGTTTGGTGGATGCCTACTTGTGTACCGACGGAAAGCCTGCAAAAACCGGGCTCGAATATTATCAGAATACCAATGTGGCTACTTCTGACCGGTATCCTTATCCGGAACAACATTACGTGGATTACTTTACGGAAAGAGACCCGCGTATGGCGATGACTTTGTATACACCGGGAGATGAATGGCCCGGAGGCGACGACGGTGACCCGGATGTTGACGGAGGCAATGAATTTTTTCAGCTTCCCCGTTTTGCCGTACTGCAAAACAACAACCGTCTGGGAGCGAACGGATTAACCGGTTTTTATTTTAAAAAGTACAATTCGATGGAGCTGGCAGGGCAGACCAATCGCGACCATAACAACATCAATGTAATCCGCTATGCCGAAGTGCTGCTGATTTATGCCGAAGCACTGTTCAAAATTCAGGGAGAAACCTTGACTCAGGATCAGATTGATATGACGATCAATCAGCTGAGAAACCGGGTAGGGATGCATCCCATGAAACTGACTGAATTACAGGCTTGGGGAATGGACCTGAAAACTGAGTTGCACCGCGAAAGACGGGTGGAAATGTCGATGGACGGCATGAGGTATTTTGACGTTCTTCGTTGGAGAGAAGGAGAGAAATTTTTAGGAAAAGCCATGGTAGGACCAAGTCTTGCCGTATGTATGAACGACCTCGGAAAAAATCCTTTTCCCGATAACGGAACCGACGAGTTTGGCGACATTATATATGAGAAATCAGTAGCCGAAGGCGGCCTCGACAATTTCGATCCGAGTAAGCATTACCTGTGGCCTGTTCCATATGCTGAAAGAGTTAAAAACCCTGATCTGGGCCAGAACCCCGGATGGGAATAAGCGGACAGGAACCAGGGCAATGCCTGATGTAAACATGTATAAAATTCAAAAACGAAAATCTGATATGAGGTTTCTAGTATTTCTTTTACTGATAACAACATTTTCTTGCCAATCCGACAACACCGAAGTGGAAGATCCGGGATGGGGAGACAAAACGCCCACCAATAAAATTACTGTTATGAGCTACAATGTAAAATATTGTTCTCCGTATAACAGCACCACGCCCAATGTCGATTCTGTGGCAAATGTTCTTAAAGCGGCAAAGCCCGACATTGTGTTGTTACAGGAACTTGACCGTAATACAACGCGAAGCGGGAAAGTAGATCAGTTGGCTGTGTTGTCAGAAAAAACCGATCTGCCTTATACCGCCTACGGAAAAGCAATTGATTACCAGGGCGGAGAATCGGGTCTGGGAATTTTGTCACGTTATCAGTTGTCGGATGTGCAGATTATTAAGTTACCTCGTGTTGAGATTCCGGATACTTATGTTAGTTACCGTATTTTGCTAAAAGCCACCATTTCGGTGAACGGGAAGAAAATTGCCATTGGAAATACGCATCTCGAACTGACCCAGCAAAACAGAGATTTGCAGGTGCCCGAGATCAATAAAGTACTTTCGGCAGCCAATATGCCGGTTATTCTTGGTGGCGATTTTAATGCAACGCCTGAAAATAATACCATGCAAACATTTTTTAGTTATGGTTTCAAAAAAACCTGTTTGCAGGGATGTAATACGATAACCTCGCTGGCTCCAACCAGGGAGATCGACTATATTATTTACAGGCCGGAATCAAAGTTCAACATCGTTTCGCATGATGTCATCAGTACATTGGCATCCGATCATATGCCCATTGTTTCTGTTATTGAAGTGAATTAAAAAACTTTCAATTAGTTACTTGAATAAAAAAATTGAATCATGATAAAGAGAATAATAATATTTCTGCCTGTTTTAGCCCTGCTGCTTTGGAATAGTTGCGAGGAACAGGTAAGCGATCCCCTGATAACATTTGAAAACGGGATCGACAGTATTTCCGATATTTTCCCCGGCGATTTGTTTGGGGTTAACGGAGAGATCCTGACAGAAGCACCTGTTGCCGGAACTTTCTACTTTCTTCAGAAAAAAGATGCCAACGGCAAGCTGGAGGAAACAGGTGATCGTTTGGAACTTGAGTCCAACGGGTCTTTTGCGCTGAATTTTATAATGGAACAAAGTACGGTTGGTGTAAAGCTTATTGCTGAAGATACCAAGGGGAACAGAACCGTTAAAATATTTAAGGTAATAAAAGGAATCGACGGACTTGAAATTAATTTTGACGGTGCCGGTTTCATCGAGGATATTGAATCGGGAGAACCATTCAATGTAACAGGAACGGTAACATCCAAAACAAAGTTAACCAGCCTGAACTATCGGGTTGTTAAAGGCGATATTACTGATCAGCCGGTTGATATTCCGATTACCAATGATTTGTCGATGACTTTTGACATTCCTTTGGCGGCTCAAAACGGTATGACAGGAGTGTTGATCAGTGCTTCCAATAAAGGCGAGTTGGTGGCCGAAAAGCTTTACGAGATCAAGCATGTAACCTTTGTCGGGCCTGTTGTGTTATTCGACCAGGAACTGGTGGAAGTGAAGCCCGACTCGATGTTTACGGTAACTGGTGCTATTACATCTGACCTGGCTGTTACTTCGGTTAGTTATGCCGCAGTTAGAGGGGGTGTTGCAGATGTCGCCCAGCCCCTGACTTTAAGCGGAGACCGTTTTAGTGTAGAGCTGAATGCCGGGGAAGATGTTAACGGCGTACTTATTACTGCTGTTGATGCGCATGGCAACGAAACAAGTGCGAACCTGCCTGTTTCGATCCTGTTCCCGGGGGTTACCGTTGGAGAGGTGATGTTGCATTACAAATACATTATTTTGTCAGACGATAAATTCTCGAAAACCTATTTCAGTTTCGATCAGGCACCTTATGTATTGAACGGAGACCAGGCTTTTGCCAACCAAAGCAGTGTGAACCTGGTTTACACCAACTGTTATGTTTCTCCCACAAGCGGGAGCAACGGGCCGGCGCTGTTTGGTCCGAACGTAAGTGGCGCTTCAACCATTAAGGCAAGTGATCTGATCGAAGGCTGGGCAACACCTGTAAATCTGACCCGCACACCGTCGGCGACTGATTTTTACAGCACTTTAGGTTTTACTTTCGACGAAATCGGTGATTCGCAGGAGCAGTGGGATGCCATTGACGCCTATATTCAGGGAAAAATCGGAGGTTCAAGTGTGGTTCGGCAATACAATATGTCGGTGGGCTATACATTTGCCCTCGGCTTTGGCGGAACCAGTGCTACTGAAATTAACCGGTATGCGATCGCCATCGTTCGCAGTTTGGGAGGTGAAAAAGCAACTTCCAGTGGTGAATCTACCGGCGCATGGGTAGAACTCGAGATTAAAATCAGAAAGTAAATAGTTCATAGTTTTGTTTAGATTCGTAGGCAGGTAAGAGTTATTTTATCTGCCTACATTTTATGTATTAATTAGATTTATACCCTTTATGAAGTTCTTATGCTTAACAGCGGCTCTCCTTCTGGCATTGGTGTTAGGGGTGTTCGCCCAGGAAAAAACAGATACCTTAAAAGTGCTTTGCTACAATTTGCGTTTTGGTGAATTGGCTTCGCTCGAAGAGCTTGCCGCTTTTATTAAGGAGCAGCAACCGGATGTGGTTGCCTTGCAGGAAGTAGATTGCCACACCAACAGAGAAAGAGCGCCTCTTCAGAATGGAAAGGATTTTATAACAGAGCTTGGTTTTCGCACGGACATGTTGTCGGCCTACGGAAAAACAATTCCCTATGCCGGCGGATACTACGGTATCGGTATTCTTTCCCGGTTTCCTTTGGCATCGGTAGAGCGTATTTACCTGCCCAAAACTGAGCATGGAAAAGAGCAGCGGGCCATGTTGGTGAGTCATGTTGAATACGAAGAAGGAAAGTATTTTACGTTTGCATGTACTCATCTCGATTATACCAATACCGAGGAGCGCCAGGTTCAGGTGGCTAAACTGAACGAGGTGCTGCAAAAAGAACCCTATCCGGTAATTGTTTGTGGCGACTTTAATGCACGACCCGATTCAAAGGAGATCGTTGAAGGCATGGCCGACTGGAAACGTCTGTGTAACCTGGATTCGACAGTTCCGGCAAAAGAGCCCCGTCACAAGATCGACTACATCTTTGCCTATCCGCAGGAAAAGTGGGAGGGGATCGAAAATACCACTTGGAAAGTCCAGCTTTCAGATCATTTGCCCATTGGCGCTGTGGTAGAACTTCGGTAGGCAACTGATTTATCCGGCTTCTTATTTCGAACGAAGCTGGTGATAACGCCCAATGGCTTGTCCGGTTTTTTAGACCACAGTGGGTTTCTTTGGTAAAAGGGAATGTCAGTACAATTATTCCAATTTCCTAATTCTTAAAATTAGGGGGAAGGGAGTTCTGTAGCGACATTCCTTTTTTGTTGTAAAGTTTTTAGTGGCACCGAGACATACGCTCTCATCTGTGTGCATTTTAGCGAAATTCTGAGCTGTTTTTGTAATTGGAGTTCCGTTTTAGGGAAAGAGCTTTTAACGCTTTAAAAAGCCGCTAGTGGCTATTGGAGTGATGTTGGGAAGATTGCCTTCTTTGGGAAAAGGTTAGCTGAGATTTGTAGAAAGGTTGCCAGTATTGCAGAAAAATTAGATTGCCGAATCTCAGCCCCATCCAAACTTTAAGCATAAAAAAGCTCCGAATCTCTTCGAAGCTTTCATTTGGTGACTCAGCTGGGGCTCGAACCCAGGACCCCATCCTTAAAAGGGATGTGCTCTACCAACTGAGCTACTGAGTCATCCTTTGTATGTTCCTTTGTTTTTCAAAGGCGGGTGCAAAGGTAATATTTATTTTTTTCCAGTAAATTATTTTATGAAAAACTTGATGCTTTATTTTACTACGGGCTGATAAAAATAAAAAAGCTCCGAATTTCTTCGAAGCTTTCATTTGGTGACTCAGCTGGGGCTCGAACCCAGGACCCCATCCTTAAAAGGGATGTGCTCTACCAACTGAGCTACTGAGTCATCCTTTGTATGTTCCTTTGTTTCTCAAAGGCGGGTGCAAAAGTAGTATTTATTTTTTTTCACACAAACGCATCTTTAACTTTTTTGAATTTTTTTGATGCTTCATGCTTTTTGTTGCACGGAAATTTAGTTCTTTTTTGAGGAATAAACGACTGTTTTTTAGTTTTTTGAATGTTAAGAAATAGTGTGCCGGGCGATTTGAAAAAAAATCAAAGATTTGAAGGGAAAAAATTTAATTGTAGTTTTGAGTCTTTCAAAAACTGAATTTTCGTTGAAGGAACCGATACATATTTTCGATACAGTTTGATTAGCTTAGAAGGATATATAGTTATCGCGGTTGTGGTACTCACAATTGTTGCTTTGGCGAAAGAGTTGATGCGCCCGGGCCTGGTACTGTTTTCTGCGTCCACTATTTTACTGGCAACCGGAATTATCTCCAGCGAAGAAATGCTGGCAGGCTTCTCGAACAAGGGAATGCTAACCATCGGAGTGCTTTTTCTGGTGAGTGAAGGAGTACGTCAATCAGGGGTCTTGAACCGGGTGGCGCAAACCTATCTTCCGCGCAAACGACGGAAAATGGTTTCCATGATCCCGCAGATCATGATACCGGTTTCCATTATGTCGGGCTTTTTGAACAACACACCTGTGGTGATCATCTTTGCCCCAATCATCAAGAAATGGTCGGAGAATCTCAATCTTTCATCCAAAAAATTTCTGATACCGCTTTCGTATGCCACCATTTTTGGTGGTATGTGTACCTTAATTGGCACATCTACCAACCTGGTTGTGCACGGGTTGATACTGGAAAACGGCTACGAAGGTTTTAGCATGTTTGAGTTGGTAAAGGTTGGCGGCTTTATTGCCTTCTTCGGAACCCTATACATTACCGTGTTTGGAAACTGGCTGCTCCCGGGGAAGAAGATCGTTTTTAACACCAAAAGTTCGACCGAGTACAAGGATTATTACTACGACATCATTGTTTCGGAAAACAGCAGCCTGGTGGGGCAGGAAATAAAAAACGGGCGGATTAAGGAGTTGAAAGGGTTGTTTATTCAGTGTATCAACCGCGACGGAAAGGTGATGGAAGTCCGCAAGGGGACTTTCGACCTGCAGGCCAATGATAAGCTGCTGGTAGCCGGGAAGTCAGATCGTCTGACATATATTCTCGGCAATGATAACATAAAGTTAAGTGGCATTGATTTGGTAAAGGGAATCCCGAAAGACAAGCTTAAACAATACGAAGCCGTAATTGCACCGCGTTTCCCGGCCGTTGGGAAAACCATTCACGAATTTAATTTCTACGAACATTATCAGGCGGTGGTTTTGGCCATTCACCGAAACGGGGAGCGCATTACTTCCAACATGGACAAGCTAAAACTGAAAGCCGGGGACAACCTCGTTTTGCTTACCACCGATAAGTTTGTGCAAAACTGGGGCGAATCCAAGATTTTCTACCTCACTTCCTATATCAGGGATTACAGAAGCACCGGTACCTTTTGGAAAAAATGGCTGGCATTTATCGTTCTCTTGCTGATGATTTTGGGAACCACCTTCGGAGAGTTCCTGCAGTCGCCGGGTGGCATTGAATTAGACATGTTCTATTTTGCTTCCATCGCAGCTGTTTTGCTGGTTTGGATGAAAATTATGCCACACCAGAAATACACAAAGGCTATCAGCTGGGATGTTTTAATCACCATTGCCTGTGCCTTTGCCATCAGTAAAGCCATGCAAAGTTCGGGAGCTGCAGAAGGAATTGCGCGCACAACCATCGAGTTTTCAAAAGCTTTTGGTCCGGTGGGAGTGTTGGCTGCTTTGTACATCATTACCACCATCTTTACTGAAATTATAACCAACAATGCGGCGGCGGCGCTTGTGTTCCCGATTGCACTGGCTGCGGCCCAGCAAATGGGGATCAATCCAAAGCCCTTTTTTGTCGCCATTGCGATTGCCGCTTCGGCCAGTTTTTCAACACCGGTCGGCTATCAAACCAATCTGCTGGTGCAAGCCATTGGGAATTATAAGTTTACAGATTACGTGAAAATTGGCCTTCCGCTAAATGTGCTGGCCTTTATTCTTTCAATGTTATTAATTCCTTATTTCTGGAGTTTTTAGTCCTTTATTTTTCGTTAAAAATCAGGTGAAAATCGGCAAACGGAATAAAATTCTATCTTTGCCTGACTATTGAATTTTTATTGCAAAACAACGGACAGCTACTTAACCATTCCATCCTTTTGGGTATGCTGTGGTAGCTACTGAAATAAGATTAGTGACATGAATGAATATTCGTTGACCAACCTTCGTGAACTGGAAGCTGAAGCCATTCATATTATTCGCGAAGTTGCTGCCGAATTCGAAAATCCCGTTATGCTTTATTCCATCGGGAAAGATTCTTCGGTGATGGTTCGTCTGGCAGAAAAAGCCTTTTATCCCGGAAAAGTTCCTTTCCCGCTGATGCATATCGATTCCAAGTGGAAATTCCAGGAAATGATTGAGTTTCGGGATAGCTATGCAAAGGAAAACAATTGGGACCTGATTGTGCATTACAACAAAGAAGGTTTCGAAGGTGGAGTGGGGCCTTTCACGCACGGAAGTAAAGTTCATACTGACATTATGAAAACACAGGCCCTGTTGCAAGGTCTGAACAAATACAAGTTTGATGCTGCTTTTGGCGGCGCCCGTCGCGACGAGGAAAAATCAAGGGCCAAGGAGCGCATCTTTTCTTTCCGCGACCGCTATCACCAGTGGGATCCAAAGAATCAGCGTCCCGAGCTTTGGAACATATACAACGCCAAAGTTCACAAGGGCGAATCCATTCGTGTTTTCCCAATCTCAAACTGGACCGAGCTGGACATCTGGCAATACATTCGACTGGAGAATATCCCGATTGTTCCGCTGTACTATGCAAAAGAACGCCCGATTGTGGAAATGGATGGCAGCCTGATTATGGCAGACGATGAACGCATGCCCAAAGAGCTTCGGGACAAAGCGCAAATGCGCAAAGTGCGTTTCCGTACCCTGGGGTGTTATCCGTTAACGGGGGCCATCGACTCGGAAGCAGATACGATTGAAAAGATCGTGGAAGAGATGATGACCGTGACCGTGTCGGAGAGAACCACGCGTGTGATCGATTTCGACCAGGAAGCTTCCATGGAGCAAAAGAAAAGAGAAGGGTATTTCTAGAACCTCGATTTTGGATTCTTGATCCTCGGTGCGTGAAGTATCCGGCGTCAAGTTTCAAACATCAAGTATCAAAAAGATGACAACAAATAAATTAAACATACAGGAATTCCTGAACCAGGATCAAAAGAAAGATCTACTGCGATTATTAACTGCAGGAAGTGTTGACGACGGTAAATCTACGCTAATTGGCCGTTTGATGTTCGACAGTAAAATGTTGTACGAAGACCAGTTGGCAGCACTGGAGCGCGACAGTAAACGTGTGGGACATGCCGGTGAAGACATTGACTATGCGCTTTTGCTGGATGGTTTGAAAGCCGAGCGCGAACAGGGGATCACCATCGATGTGGCTTATCGTTACTTCTCCACTGCCAAACGTAAGTTTATTATTGCCGATACACCCGGGCACGAACAATACACCCGTAACATGATTACCGGTGGTTCAACCGCCAACCTGGCCATTATTCTGATCGACGCGCGTCACGGCGTGATCACACAAACCCGTCGGCATACCTACCTGGCCAATCTGCTGGGTATTAAACATGTGGTGGTAGCCATCAATAAAATGGACCTGGTGGATTTCAGCCAGAAACGTTTTGAGGAAATTAAAAGTGAATACGCTGCTTTTGTAACGCAGCTCGATGTTCCGGATGTGAATTTTATTCCGCTTTCTGCCTTAAAAGGTGATAACGTGGTGGAGACATCCGATAAAATGCCGTGGTATCACGGACCCAGTTTGCTGGAGTTCCTGGAAAATGTTCATGTAAGCAGCGACCGTAACTTTGACGATCTGCGTTACCCGGTTCAGTATGTTTTACGTCCGGATATCAAGTTCCGTGGATTCTCAACTTCGGTGGCTTCAGGTATTATCAAAAAAGGCGACGAAGTAATGGTTTTGCCTTCTTTGAAAAAGTCGAAAGTAAAGTCGATTGTTACCTACGACGGAGAACTGGATTATGCTTTCCCGCCGCAGTCGGTAACCGTTACCCTGGAAGACGAGATCGATATTTCGCGTGGCGATATGCTGGTTCACCCGGATAATCTGCCACGTGTAGAACGCCAGTTTGAAGCGATGCTGGTGTGGATGGACGAGAAGGAAATGAATCTTTCCACACAGTTTTACATCAAGCACGCCAGCAATACAACCAAAGCACGTATTGATGACATCCGTTACAAGGTGGATGTAAATACGCTGGAAAAATCAAACATCGAGAAATTTAACCTCAATGAAATCGGACGGGTGGTGATTACCACTACCAAGCCGCTTTTCTTTGATCCTTATAAAAAGAACAAACAAACGGGGTCGTTTATCCTGATCGATCCGGTAACCCATAATACCTGTGCGGTTGGGATGATCATCGATAAGCTGAGCAGCAAGAACTTGTTTTCGCGTATTACCGATACCGATAAAGAACAGATTGCCGCCGGAAAATCGTTGATCAAGACCGAAGAACGCCGGCAGAAACTGAACCAGAAAGGGGAAACCATCTGGATCACCGGCTTGCACGGATCGGGCAAAAACGAATTGGCTTTTAGCCTTGAGCGGAAATTATTTGACAACGAAGCATCGGCAGTTCTGATCGACGGCAGTTCGTTACGCTCGGGGTTGAGCCGCGAGCTGGATTATTCACCGGCCGACCGAGCCGAGCATCTGCGTCGTGTGGCACACATTTGTAAAATGCTGAACGACCAGGGAATCATCACAATCTGCTCATTTATCTCCAGGAATGAATCCTTGCGGGAACAAGTGGCCGAGATCATTGGAAAAGACCGTTTCCACCTGTTTTACATGGATGCTTCGCTCGAATTCTGCAAACAAAACAAGCCGGAATTGTACGAGAAAGCCGAGAATGGTGAAATAGAAAATTTACCGGGATTTGACCTCGAATACGAAGTTCCGCAGAAAGCAAAACTGGTATTCAAACCCGAAGAAAACGAGGCGAACCTGGATGCGATTCTGGATTACCTGGCAAACAATAAAGTTTTTCCGATCCACTAAAGAATAACGAATGAAGATTCTGGTTACAGGAACGGCAGGGTTTATTGGTTTTCACCTGGTAAATAAACTGGTGAAACAAGACGTTGATGTTGTTGGTATCGACAACATCAACGATTATTATTCGCCCGACCTGAAGTTTGCCCGTTTGGCTGAAGCCGGAATTTCAGCGGAAGCTGCCGCTTGGAACAAAAAGGTCGCTAGTTCGAAGTATCCCAATTATTCGTTTGTAAGAATGAAGCTGGAAGATCGCGAACAACTGAACCACCTTTTTGAAACCGAAAAGTTTGACCTGGTTTGTAACCTGGCGGCGCAGGCAGGGGTGCGTTACAGCATCGAAAATCCGCAGGCCTACATCGACAGTAACCTGGTGGGTTTTGCCAACATTTTGGAAGCCTGCCGCCACAACCAAATCAAACATTTGGTGTACGCCAGCTCTTCGAGTGTTTACGGGAATAGTCCGAAAATGCCGCTTTCAACTTCGGATACCGTTGATAATCCCGTCAGTTTGTATGCGGCCACCAAAAAAAGCAACGAGCTGATGGCGCATACCTACAGCCATTTGTATGGTTTCCCAACCACCGGATTGAGGTTTTTTACTGTTTACGGTCCGTGGGGGAGACCCGATATGGCCTATTTTTCCTTCACAAAAAATATCCTGGAGGGGAAATCCATCAAGGTTTTTAACAAGGGCGACTTATACCGCGATTTCACGTACATTGACGATATTGAGGATGGAATCGAAAGAATCCTATTTACACAGCCAAAGGTTCCGTATAAAATTTATAACATCGGGAATTCTACACCGGTGAAACTGATGGATTTTATCCGGATCATTGAAACGACGGTTGGCAGGGAAGCAGCGAAAGAATACCAGGAAATGCAGCCCGGCGATGTTTATAAAACCTTTGCTGATGTGAGCGACCTGGAAAACGATTTTGGCTATTCTCCCGATACTCCGCTCGAAAAAGGAATAGGCGAGTTTGTAAAGTGGTACCGGGACTATTTCCGCTAGTTATCAATACTCAGTTTTATCCCATTTTGCTGGTGAGGAAAAGCAGGTGTTCTTCTCTTCACCGGATCAATATCACTCATTCTCTTAGGCTTTTGCTGAAAGTTTACTAAAAAGTTCCCCAAAAGTAATTCAAGGCTCCCGTTAAACTTATACCTTTAATGCTGCATTTCAGGCAGGTAAATCTGTTTCATATTTATTCAAAATAACGAGGCTGCTTTGTCTGAAATGGGCTGAGAAACTAAATCAAAACATATGAAGAATCTTTTTGCTTTGCTGATCCTTGTGTTGAGCTTGTTTTCGTGTAAGATGGAGAAAAAGGCCGATCCCTGGATTGCAACGGCCCCGGCCGGAAGTCGTTTTGTGGAAATCGATCACCAAGGGGAAACCATTATCCCGAACGGAAGAATACTAACACCAGTCGGCAAAAGCATTGTCGTAGCGCCACATCCGTTTGGCTTAACCATTAGCCCCGACGGACAAACAGCCGTTACGGCCAACTCAGGTACCAGTCCTTTGTCTATCACGATTATCCGGGATATTATGTCTGAAAATCCGGAGGTTCAGCAGGTTCCTCCCGGCCCGTCAACCGACAGGGGAGTGCTGGCATCGGTGTTTATGGGGCTTGCCATTTCAAATGATAATCAAACAGTATATGTGGCAGGAGGGCAGGAGAACTGCATATACCTGTTCGATGTAAAAACCGGGGAGAAAAAGGGGAGTATCGACTGCTCTTTTATAAACGGAGAAATGGATTACAAAGATGGTTATATCGGCGACCTGACCTTATCGAAAGACGGGAAGAAACTCTACGCGGTTGACCAAATCGGATTTCGGATGGTGATTATCAATACCGAAAACGGCACTGTGGAGCACAGTGTTCCGGTGGGGCGTTACCCTTTCGGAATTTGCCTGTCGCCCGATGAAAAAAAGGTTTATGTGGCGAATGTGGGTATGTTTCAGTACAACCTGATTGAAGGAATTACCCCGGAAAACGGACACGAAAAAGCATTGAAATATCCGGCTTTTGCTTATGGCAGCAAAGAGATGAAAGAGGGCTATGAAACCAAAGATAGTTTGAAAGTACACGGACTCGGAGAGATGAATGTCCCGGAAGCATTTTCTGTTTTTACGGTTGATATCAGCGATCCGGAGAAGCCGGAAGTAATTGCCAAAACCAAAACCGGTAACCTGGTGGGCGATTTGGTCGAGGGAATTCCGGCAGTGGGCGGTGCAAGCCCCAACTCACTGGTGGCAACCAACGAGTATGTGTTTGTTACCAATGGAAACAATGACAACGTTTCAGTGATTTCCATCGAAAAAGATACCGTAGTTAATACCATTTACCTGAAACCTGACGAACGCATAAAGCAATTCCGGGGTGTCATTCCGTTTGGCTTGGCTCTTTCGCCCGATCAGCAAAAGCTTTTTGTAGCCTGCTCGGGTATTAACGCTGTTGCTGTGGTGGATGTCGCGAAGCTGAAAGTTGCCGGCTATATTCCAACAGCGTGGTTCCCGGCGAAACTGGAAGTGAGCAACGACGGGAAAAAGCTGATTGTTGCCAATGCCAAAGGATTTGGAAGTGGCCCGAACGGAGGCTCTACTTTTGAGCGGGGACCCGAGGGAAGTTACATTGGCTCGTTAATGAAAGGAACGGTGCAGGTACTGGATATTCCCTCCGACGAGGAGCTGAAACCAATGACCGGAACGGTGATTGCCAATAATTTTACGTTTGAAAAAGCTTCTTCCGAAAAATTTGCTGGACGTAAAAATAACCCGGTGCCCCTTTACCCGGGAGAAAAAGAAAGCCCGATAAAACACATCGTTTTTATTTCGAAAGAAAATCGCACTTACGACGAGGTATTCGGACAGGTTGAAAAAGGAAAGGGGGATGCCGGGCTGGCGCGTTACGGGCGGGGTGTTTCGTTTAAAAACAGCAACGGAACAGACAGTATCAAAAATGCGGATGTGATGGTGAACCACCTGAAAATAGCAGCTGATTTTGCCATTTCCGATAATTTTTATGTGGATTCGGATGTTTCGGCCGACGGACACCGCTGGTTGGTGAACACATATCCGAACGAGTGGACAGAAACTTGTACTGCTGCCAGTTACGGAGGAAACCGTCGTTTTAAATTCAACTCAAATGCTCCCGGAATTTATGCAATGAACGGTGCCGCTGGCGCCATTTATCCCGAAGATTACAACGAAGCAGGTTCTATGTGGGATCACCTGGAACGGAACGAGATTGATTTCTACAACTTTGGGTTTAGCATTATGTTTGAACCGGGGCTGTACAACAAGGATTTTAAGTACGAAGGCATTCGGCATTACATCAATTATCCTTTGCCGCAACCCATTTGGGAGCGGACTTCGAAGCAATACCCAACTTACAATATGGCGATTCCCGACCAGTTCCGGATCGATCAGTTCAAAAGAGAGTTTGAGCAAAAATGGATGAACGGGAGCGATACAATGCCTTCGCTAATTACCGTGATTATTCCCAACGATCACGGGGCTGGAGACCGTCCCGAAGCAGGTTATCCTTTCCGCGAAAGTTACATGGCGGATAACGACCTGGCAGTGGGCCGGATTGTGGAATATCTGTCGCACACGCCGTACTGGGAAAATATGCTGATTGTTATTACCGAAGACGATGCGCAAAACGGTGTGGACCATGTGGACGCTCACCGGAGTGTTTTAATGCTGGTATCTCCGTGGGTAAAACGCGATTATGTAAGTCATGTTCATTACAGTTTTGGCAGTATTTTTAAAACTTTCTGGAACATTCTGGGTATGCCGTACCTGAATCAGTACGATGCCGGCGCCAACGATCTGGCTGATTTCTTCTCTGATACTCCGGATTATACTCCGTACAATGCCTTGCCGGTAGATGTGCGTATTTTTGATCCGCAAAAAGCACTCGATCCGCTGGATGAAAATTTCGACTGGAAAGCGTTGGAAGAAACACCGGTGATGGACAACAAGGAAGACATGATCCGCGACAGCAAAGAGCGTGATGAATATCGACTGGAAAACCGGGAGAAAAAGAAATGATGGCTAAGGAAAGAGTCTTTAATTTAGCGTTTCCGGAGGGGTGTTACGAATAGCTCCGGCTAACTGATTGCGTTTTGATCTTTCCGAAATTGGGGACTTGTTCTATAAATTATTTATTTTGGTGCTTGGTTTATGCATACTACATAAAGGCATTAGAATTTTGGATACAGCATTAAATATTGAACTTCGAAAAGGAAATCCTTCAGCCTATAAAGAGCTGTTTGTTCTGTTGTATCCACGTCTGAAGAGCTACTGCCGGCTGTTTATCAAAGAGGAGGCTGAGGTGGAAGACCTGATTCAGGAGACTTTTATTGCGTTGTGGAATAAACGGGAAAATGTAAGGGAAAATAATTCGATAGAAAGTCTCATTTTTGTGATGGTGAGGAACCGGTGTCTAAATCATTTAAAAAAGGTTAGCCTTGAACAACACCGAGTCGATCTGGAAAACATCACCATAAATGAACTGCAATACCTTTATCAACTCGATTTCTCAGGAAAGGAAGAAAAGAGCATGGAAGAAATGCTGATTGAATCTTTTCGTGAAATAGTTGGCACCTTACCCGATAAAATGAAAGAGGTGTTTATTCAATGTAAAATTGAGGGCAGGCAGCAAAAACAGGTGGCCGAAGAAATGGGAATAAGCCTTAAAACCATAGAAAAGCACATCGCACAGGCGAAATACCATATTCGGAAAGAATTGATAATGCGTCATCCCGAGATGATCCTTGTTATCATGTTGTATTTTAGTTGATGATATCCTTTTTCTGTTTGGTCTGAACAGAAAATTCTTCTGGAAATTATTTTTTTTACTCCGTTAGGTAGGGTTTTGAAAATTTTGTTGTACTCCTATTGAAAACAAGTTTATGAGATCTATTATCCAAAAATATATGGAAGGCCGGGCTAATGAGAAAGAGCAGAAAGAATTGCTGGTCTGGCTTCGCAAAAAAGATTCACGTGTAGATTTTGATAGTCAAAAGTTAGATTGGGAACGAAATCTGAATAGTCAGTATTTTCCCAAGGGTGGAGAAAAGGTTTGGCATGAGATACAGGATCACATGTTAAACGTAAGTTTCGAAGGATGGCAGCATTCCAAAAAAATGTCCTGGATGCTTAAGATTGCTGCCGTCTTTCTTCTTTTGATAGGTCTAAGCACATCCACATGGTTTTTATTAAGAGGGCATGATGGAGGAACTATGTACACTTCAATAATGGCAGACAAAGGGCAGGTTTCGAAAGCTGTTTTGCCCGACGGGTCAATTATCTGGTTGAATTCAGGATCAGAAATTAAGTATAACAACCGGTTTGGAGAGGGTAACCGGTTGGTAGAATTACAGGGAGAGGCCTATTTCAAAGTCACGAAAAATGCTGATCTGCCTTTTTCTGTAAACAACAGCGAGCTTACAGTCCGGGTGTTTGGAACCGCGTTTAATGTAAAGGCGTTTGATAGCGATGATGAAATAGACATTGTTCTGGAAGAAGGAAGTGTGGGGCTGATTCCTTTGGGGGCAAAGAAAGCAGTTTATAATATGGTTCCCGGCCAGCATGCAAATTTTAACAAACTCAACAAAAAATTGCTTGTGAGACATGTTAATACCACGCGTTTTACCTCATGGAAAGAAGGAATTGTGAACATTTTTGATCAGCCGCTTTTTTTGGTAATAGAAAGGCTGGAAAACAGATATAACCAGCATTTTGAGTTGGAAGAAGAGGTGAAAGACATTCACTTTACATTCACTATAAAAAATGAATCACTCTCGGACATTATTAAACTAATGGAAAAAATAGCGCCGGTAAAGGCAGAACAGAAAGAAAATACAATCGTTTTCAGGCTTGATAAAACACAGAAATTAAAATTGCCGTGATATTAATAACCGGAAGTGAGGCAACACTTCCGGCTCAAACTTATCATCGGTAAATGATAAATAATTTATTAACTAAATCGAAGTGAAATTATGAAAAAAATCCGAATTAGGGGAAGCGGTATGCCTCTCACTTGGAAAAAATGTCTAAACATTATGAAACTAACGTTCTTGTTTTTACTCATTGGGTTAATGCAGGTTTCAGCGAGTGTTTACAGCCAAACAACCCGGTTAACCCTCGACATGAAGAAATCGCGTGTTATTGATGTGTTGGATGAAATCGAAAGACAATCTGAGTTTCGTTTTGCCTACAGTACAGAGACGGTAAATACCGAACGACGGGTTACCTTGTCGGTTGATGAAAAGAGTATTGAGGAGGCCCTTGCGATTGTGTTTGAAGGCACCGGTATTCGGTATGTCATCGACGACCGTCACATTGTTCTTTACCAGGATATGGCCGACAACCAGAACAATGCTCAGCAACAGGATCGGGTAACAGGGATTGTAACCGATAAAAATGGTGAACCGCTGCCCGGCGTATCGGTTATTGTGAAAGGAACAGTCAATGGTACAGTTACCAATGCAAACGGAGAATATTCACTGACAAGTGTTACCGAAAACTCGGTTCTCCAGTTTTCATTTATTGGTTTGAAGTCACAGGAGGTTGAAGTGGGCGAAAATACCCGGATCGATATTAGCCTGGAAGAAGATGCGTTTGCAATTGATGAAGTAGTTGCAATTGGCTATGGTACTCAGAAGAAAGTAAACCTGACCGGTTCGATCACTTCTGTAAAAACCGAAGATCTTACAAATATTCCTGCAGGTAGCCTTTCGAACACCATGGCTGGTCGCGCTCCGGGTGTACAGGTAATTGGAAATTCGGGATTGGCTGGTGCAACTTCAACTATTCGGATAAGGGGTGCCTTTCGTGATCCTTTGTTTGTAATTGATAATATAATTTCAGATAAAAGTGATTTTGATGCTTTGGATGCCAACGAAGTGGAAAGCATTAACTTCCTGAAAGACGCGGCAAGTGCAGCAGTTTATGGTTCGCAGGCCGGTAACGGAGTTGTAATTGTAACCACCAAAAAAGGTGCGGTTCAAAAGCCAAAATTCGAATATAAATCTTCTTTCTCCACCTCGCGTACTACGCAACCCATTCAAACGTATACAGCCCAGGAAGAGTTACAATACTTGAATGACAGGGAAATAACACTGGCTACCATTGCAGGTAGAGAGCCCAACATCCCGTACGGGCAGGACGTAATCGATTATTTCGCTGACAAAACCTACGACATTAATGACCTGATCTGGCAGGATCCTAACTCGCAACAGCACAATCTGAGCGTGAACGGTGGATCAGAAGCCATTAGTTATTACATGGCTTTGGGATACCACAAAGAAAATGGTTCGTACCACAATACCGATTACGATCGTTACAACTTTCGTTCGAATGTAACGGCCAATGTCACAAAACGTTTTAAGATAAACCTGAATCTTAGCGGAAATCAGCGTAACTACAATCGTTGGTACTGGCCTTATGATGGTTCCGAAGACCAGGCGGTTGGCGACTGGTTCAGGTCTACATTTAACTGGTCGCGTTTACGTCCGTTTTATGTTGCCGAAGACGGTACTCCTACCAACGATCCGAATGATTATCCTGTGGGTATTGCATCTGGTTTCCATCCTCCTGAGATTATGCTTCACGGTGGTTACCGCGATACCAAATACAGAACGTTGAACGGAATTTTACGTTTTGACCTGGATCTGGGACAATACGTGGATGGACTGAAAACCAGCTTCCAATCGAATATTACTGCCTATGACCGAAATATGAAATCGTTTGTGAAACACAACAAATGGTATGTATTTCAGTCGGCAGGAACAGATAATAAGTTTATTCCCGGCCCTATTGATTTTACCCAAATGGCCGGCCACAGCCTGAGCAATGCTTACGAAAATGTTCAGGAAGATGTAACGCTTAGTACAGAGTATCAGGTTAACTGGTTTCTGAATTACGATAAAACGTTTGGTGATCACGAAATATCGGCTTTGGCAGTTTACGAACAACGGGGCTACAATGGGAAAAATGTTTTCGGAAGGGCCGAACAATTACTCTCGTCATCCATCGACCAGATTTACAATGCTTCTTCCGATACAGAAAGAAGATGGTTTACCGGTTCTGAAGGTGAATCAGCTGCAACATCATGGATTGGCCGTGTAAACTATAGTTATGCCTCGAAATACATTGTCGACTTCTCGTTCCGATACGATGGCAGTTATTTCTTTGCTCCTGAAAATAGGTGGGGATTCTTCCCATCCGTTTCAGCAGCCTGGCGTTTGTCGGAAGAAAAGTTTATGAAAGATATTGCCTGGTTAAGCAACCTGAAATTACGCGGATCGTTTGGTACTACTGGTAATATTAGTCCAATTGGTCCCTGGCGTTGGACCAACAAATACCAGAAAGTGGGCGGTTATGTATTTGGGTCTTCATTTATGGATGGCCTGCAGCCCGGAGCAATGCCAAACTACGACATTACCTGGGAAACGGTTGAAAACTGGGACCTTGGTTTTGATTACGGTTTATTTGATAACAAACTTACCGGTGAATTCAGTGTTTGGGGAAAAACAAGAAAAGATATTCTTGGAGAACGTTTAGGTTCAACACCATCCACATTGGGAGCGAGTTTACCGGCTGTAAACTATGCACAACAGTCATTAAACGGATTTGAAATTTCAGCATCGTACAAAAATAAACTGGGAGAACTTAATTACGAAGTATATGCCAACATGGGTTATACCATTGACAAATGGGATATTTATGACGAAGCCGAAGCATATACCAATGGTACTTACAAAGACAACTGGAGAAGTCGTATCGGACATCCTGATAATCGGGTTTATGGCCTGATCTGTACCGGAATGATTCGTACTCAGGAACAATTGGATGAACTTGTTTCCTCGGGATATACCGTTTACGGGCGTCAGCCAATTATGGGAACCCTAATGTTTGAGGATATTCGTGGTGACAACTATTCGGAAGGTCCTGACGGGAAAATTGACGCCAACGATATGACCTATTTAAGTGACAATGGCGCTCCACGTATCAACTATGGATGGGGAGTTAATCTCGACTGGAAAGGATTTACGGTTAATGCACACTTCCAGGGTGTAGGCGCTTACGACCGTATGGTAGCTACCCGAAACTCAACGGGCGGTGGTGTATTCCAGATTGGTGACAGACCTTATTTCGAAATGTGGGCTCGGGATTACTGGACTCCTGAAAATCCGGATGCAAAACTTCCAAGGGTTTCCGGAGCATGGTTGCAGGCTGAATACGCTGGTACAGCTTCTACCTATTGGATGAAGAACGGAGCTTACATGCGTCTTAAAAACTTAAACATTGGTTACGACCTGCCTTCTCAGTGGTTCTCAAAAATCGGGGTTAGTAAGGTGCAATTGTTTGTCAATGGAACCAACTTGTTTGTCCTCACCGGCTTTAAAGAATACGATCCGGAACAGGCAACGCTTGATTCCTATCCGTTGATGAAAACCTTTACAGGTGGTGTAAATATTAATTTTTAAAATTTACAACAATGAGAAAAACAATATCAAAAAATAAAACTGCAATAAAACTGCTAAGCATCTTTTTTGCCTTGCTTATTGCAACAGGGTGTGGAAATGTGCTCGACGAGGTGGAAGATCTGAGCAACTACCCGGGTGAAGGTACTTTCGACGATATTCAAACTGTACAGGCATACCTGGCCCGTTGTTACAATTTAACGCTTGGCGGTTGGCCCGTAAACGATGGCAACAAAGCCGATGAAAGTGGTAGCATTATTCCTACCGACTGGATTACAACCAGCAACGGAGCCATGAATTACTGGCCTTATTCAAGTATCCGTACTATCAACATTCTTATTCAGGAATTGCCTGAAGGAGCTGTTCCGGAAGACGATAAACCTGCAATTCTTGCACAAGCCAGATTTTTAAGGGCCTACCATTATTTCAAAATGGTGGTGTATCATGGTGGAGTCCCAATTATAAGGGAACCTCAGAGTTTGGAAGATGATCTTATGGTAAGCAGAAACTCTACCAAAGAATGTTTCGATTTTATTATCGAAGACCTTGACTATGCCATTGCCAATCTTCCCAATAAGTATACTGGTTCCGACTTTGGAAGAATTGACAAGGCATCCGCTCTGTCATTCAAAGGCCGTGTATTGCTTTACAAAGCATCGCCACAGTTTAATTCATCGAATCCATATGGAAACGCATATTGGCAGGAAGCATATACAGCCAACAAAACAGCCATTGATTTCTTAAATGCCAATGGTTATGGTTTGCTAGAGGATTATACTTCTATTTTCGAAACAGAAGGGCACAAAGAAAATATCCTTTCAGTAGTTTATAAAGATCCGGTAAAATCAAACGGGCGTGGAGAAAATTCTGTACGTCCGCTTTCTGAAACAAAAAATGCTACCGGTGGAGACCAGCCAATTTGGGCGCTCGCCGAAGCTTATCCTATGCTGGATGGAAAAATGCCCGGTGATCCGACATCAAAATACACGTACGATGTACAAACTTTCTGGAAAGATCGTGATCCGCGTTTTGCCGCTACCTTGGTTTGGAACGGCGAAGTTTACGAGTTAAGCGGAAAATCAGGCCGTCGCCAATACACCATGACAAACATTGCTTCTTCGGTTGATGCTTTTGGTTATGTCATTCAGGGGGAAAGTACTTACCGTACAGGTTTGTTCTGCCGTAAAGGTATTAACGAATCGCTTACGCCAGAATTGGTTGGTACCAACGATTACGACTGGGTGGAGATTCGTTATACCGAAGTACTTTTCAACTACGCAGAATCTGCTAACGAAACCGGTAAATCAGACGTGGCTATTCAGGCTTTGAAAGACATCCGTGAACGTGCAGGTATTGAGCCTGGGACAAACGGAATGTTTGGGCTTAAATCGGGTATGACCAAAGAAGAAGTTCGTGAAGCGCTGCTTCAGGAAAAATACATTGAAATGGTTTTCGAAGGAAAACGTTTCTGGGATCTTCGCCGCCACCGTATGTTAAACCGTATAGATGGAATGCATAAATACGGTATTATGACTATGAAAGTGGAAGACAGAACTTACGACCAGGTAACACCTGACGATGCTGCAAAAGCAAACAAATACGAATGGTTACCTGAAAACTTTACCTACTCGGTTGAAGAATTAATTACTACCGGTCAAACTCAAATGTCAATGCCGGATAAATATTATTTCTTCCCAATCCAGTTGGATAATATTGATAAAGACCCGAACCTGGAACAAAATAAAGATTGGGGCGGTACTTTTAATCCTGAGTTATAGAAATCAATATGAACATTATAAAGGTTGCTCCACTATGGGGCAACCTTTTTTATAATTAACGGAAAACCATGTTACTAATAAACCGAAAGCTATTTTTACCTCTTATCCTCGTTTTTCTTATCCTGATTTCGTGTACACGCAAACCGGTGCAACTGCAAACTGAAACGTTTACACTGGATATCAATCAAAAAGGATTGCTCGTTAAGCTATGTGATACCAACAATAACAATTACTTGGTTCCTGATTTGTCTTCCCCGATTTGTCAAATATCAATTGACGGAAACTATTTCAAGCCCACCCGCCTGACACTAAGAGACGGCTATTTGAGTATTAATTTTGAAGAACAAAACACCCGCCTGAAAATAGCCTGTACAGAAAAGCACAATTACATTACCTTCGAACTTGTCGAACTGAATTCTCCTGAAAAAATTCAAAAGATTGTCTGGGGCCCCTATAACGTCACCTTGGCTGATAAAGTTGGTAAATCGATAGGACTTGCTTATAACAACGATTTTGCAATCGGGTTAATAGGGCTGAACCTGAAGAGCTGTGGTGGCTTTGAATTAATTCCGCGCGAACGTTTTGGAAATGCAGCTCAAAAAACAGAACACGGAGCTGTTTTGCAGGGATTTACCAAAAACCGTTCAGAACAAGTATTGGAGAACAGTTGTTTGCAGGAATTGACACAGGCTGCTCCGGTAAACGATTCCGATTCTACACTCATCGGATCGAAATTTGCTATTTATGGTGTACCCACTGAAAACTTAAAAACATTGATTCCAGAGATTGAACAGCATGAAGGACTACCTTATTTGACCCACAACAATGAGTGGCTAAAGAATACGCTATATGCCACTTCTTCCAAATTTATTATGAGTTTTAACTCCCATAATATTGACGCTTGCTTGGATGTCGCCGAAAAAGCAGGAATTACCTGCATTTATCATCCCGGCATCTTTGAGTCGTGGGGAACTTACCCGGTTCGCGAAAAAGATTTTCCAAACGGATACCAGTCGGTTTTGGAGTGTACACAAAAAGCAAAAGCACGGAACATGACTTTAGGTGCACACACCTTATCGAATCTCCTGACCAAAGACGATCCACTTGTCTCCCCGGTACCACATCCTAACCTGCAACTGGCTGGTGTAACTTCGCTAAAAAAGGCGATTTCGGAAGATGATATTGAAATAATACTTGCGGACCTGCAAATGGCTCCGGCTTATACCAAAGACAAGCTGGACATATCGCCCGAAGAATTAAACGCCAATGAAAATAAAAACCGCGAAACTTTTGCGGTAAAAATTGGAAATGAAATAATTGAATATTCAACAGTAACAAAAAACGGAGAGTTGCTTATAAGCGGGTGTAAACGCGGAGCTTTTGGTACCCAAAAAAGCAGCCACAATGCAGGAGCAAAAGTTGGTCGTCTGGTTTCGCATTATTACAAGGTATTTTTTCCCGATATCAACCTGCAAGATGAGGTAGCCAAAAACCTGGCTCACTTTTTTAACCAGACGAAACTTGAGCGCATCAGTTTCGATGGCATTGAAGGAGCAATGGCAACCGGTCATGGCAGATACTCGTGCGACCGTTTTATAAAAGTCTTTTTCGATCATCTGGAAAACAAAAATATTATCGCCAATTCATCGGATGTAATGCACTACAGCTGGCATTATTTTGCCAACGAAAGCTGGGGCGAACCCTGGTGGGCGAAAAATTTCAGAGAGTCGCAGCTCGATCACCGTTTAAAAGTGCAAAAAGAACTGGAAGAAGACCTGATGCCACGCAAAATGGGGCAATTCAGAATTGATGATAAAACTACATTCAAAGATATACAATGGGTAATGGGGCTTTGTGTCGGTTACGATGCCGGAGTCGATTTTTATATCAGCCCCCAAAGTATTAAGCAGAACCGGGAGGGCGAGGAAATACTGAACGAGATTAAACGATGGGAAAAAGTGCGTTGGGATCAGACTCTTACCGAGGAACAGAAAGAGCAACTTCGCGATCCCTTTAGTTTTTATCAGCTAAATGATTCGGGAAGTAAACCGGAATTGGTGTTTGTGGAATCGTGGGCTCCCGAAACGGGCAAAATTCAGGGCGACAACGACCGCAATACATTACCCGAAACCATTCTGAAAAGAGATTCTGAAACGGTAATCTCACTCGATTATGAGCATATAAACATGCAAAAAGAACCCGGTCAGCCTACTTTTGCTGAATGGGAATTTTACAATGCAGGAAAAAAACAGAAGCTGCAATTTTCCATACGTCTCCCAAAAGAAAGTAAGGAAAACGCAAGTGGAATTTACCTGAAAATAGATGCGGACGTGTGCGCCATCCCTTTCACCCTAAAACCCGGTGAATATGTTACGGCAGAAGCCAACGAACAGGCTGCACATTACTCGGCCGATGGAAAGCTTTTGGCGTCGGAACCGATACCGGAACTTTTTATTGAAAAAGGAAAGAATAGTATACTGTTTGATTATAAAGGAAAAGGCCGCGAAGCCGGACCAAAAATGCTTGTAAATTTTAAAGTACAGAAGTGATTAATAAACTAAAATAGAATGCGATGAAAAAATATATTTTCCATTTAATTGTACTGGTTCTTTTGGCCTCTTGTTCGCAAAAGAATCTGACACTGACCAACAACAATTTTCAAATTGAAATAAACAGTAATGGACAGATTAAAAGTTTATGCGACCGGCAAAAAATGACTGAATATTTTCCGGAAAACCAAATTTCGTATCTATTGTCGCTTCGTGCTGACGGAACCATTGTTCACCCCGACAAACTGGTGTGGAACGAAGATAATACATCCTTACACCTCACTTTTAAGTCCATTAACACCGTGGCACAAATTAAAGTGGAGCAAAAATCCACTCACACCACTTTTGAGTTGCTTAAGATTGAAGGGAATTCAAATCCCGATTTAGCCATTTGGGGACCTTTTGCCACAACCATTAACAAAACTGTGGGCGAATGTGTGGGGGTTGTCCGGAATGATGATTTTGCAATAGGTATTCAGGCCTTAAACATAAAAACATTGGGTGGCTACCCAACGAATGAAGACGATACAGAACCGGCCTACGATATTTTTGCTTCCAGCAATTTGGTAGATATTGGCGATTCTGTAAAAGTGTTGTACCGTGGGCAAACCGCCAAATACACCGAATTTGGGAGTGTGTTACAGGCTTATTGCCGCGACCGAAGTCATGACCGGATAATTCCTGTTTGGAAACATGATAATTATGAAGTACCGGCATTTGATGACGGTGGTTTAACAGGAACTAAAATTGCTCTTTTCGGCTGTGCTGCGTCCAATGCCCTTGAAACCATCGGGAAGGTTGAAATAGAGGAAGGATTACCCCATCCCGAAATTGAAGGAGAATGGGGAAAAACAGCAAACGCCGCTATGGCATCGTATTTAATTCAGTCGTTTTCTGAAGACAATCTCGACCGTGCTATCGAGCTCACCAAAAAAGCCGGTTTAAAATACCTTTATCATGGCGGGCCGTTTAAAAACTGGGGGCATTTCGATTTGCAGGAAAAACCCTTCCCCGACAATTGGGAAAGTATGAAACGCTGTGTGGAGCGTGCTGAAAAGCGGGGCGTGCGCCTGGGATTGCACACGCTTTCGAATTTTATTACGACCAACGATCCGTATGTTACGCCAATTCCCGATCCGCGCCTGGCCAAAGTGGGTAGCAGTAAACTGACTTCGACCATCGACGAAAACGCCACTGAAATTGTAATTGAAGATCCCATGTTTTTCAACCAAATGAAAAACAACAGTCTGCATGCCCTTGTTATCGATAATGAAATTGTCCGTTATGCAAAGGTATCGGAGACCGAACCGTGGACTTTGCTGGATTGTGAGCGCGGTGCTTTCAATACCCAAAAAGATTCACATCAGAAAGGTACTATCATTTCCAAACTAATGGATCATGGCTACAAAACCTTCCTGACCAACAACGAACTTTCGGATGAAATGGCCGTAAAAATCGCTGATTTATTTAATTATACCGGGCTACGTCAGATATCTTTCGATGGCTTGGAAGGCAATTGGTCAACCGGTATGGGACAATATGGCAGAACGCGTTTTGTAAAAAAATGGTACGATAGCCTGAAACCTGAATTGCAGGGTAAAGTAATTAACGATGCCAGCAATCCCGGGCATTATTTCTGGCACATGTTTACCCGTATGAACTGGGGCGAACCCTGGTACGCCGGATTTCGCGAGAGCCAAACCCAATATCGCCTGATGAACCAGGACTTTTACCGCCGTAACCTCATGCCTTGTATGCTGGGATGGTTCAGCATGTCGGAACAGATCAGTCTGGAAGATGTGGAGTGGCTGCTGGCACGAGCTGCCGGATTCGATGCAGGGTTTGCTTTAACCACATCAGAACAAGTTGTAGCGGCCAACGGTCTGGGAGAACAGTTGTTAGAAACCATTGCCATGTGGGAACAACTGCGCCATGCAGGAGCCTTCTCTGCCGAACAGAAAAAATTGATGGAAAACATCAAAAATGAATTTCACCTGGTTCCTGCATCCGAAAACAGCTGGACTTTGTATCAATATAAAATAGACCGTTTTGAGCACAAACAAAAAACGCGTCAACCCGGTGAACCGGTATTTTCGAAATTCGAGTTTGAAAATACCAATGGAAAGCAAGCCCTTCAGTTTATATTGACAGCACCCGACGAAACTGCAATCAGCAATTTGAGTTTCGATATTGATAATTTTAAAAGAGTGGGGCTGGCTGTAAACATTCCGGCAAAACACCATTTAAAGTACGAAGGTGGAGAACATGCAGTCGTTTACTCTCCTACCTGGAACAAAGTGAAAACCGTTGATATTAATGCCGGTAGTTTTGAAGTGGATAACGGAAGTTGCAGCCTGATTTTTGATTGTAAATTTGTTGGGGAAAGCGATTCTCCGGTAAAGCTGGAGTTAAAAACGATAGACGAAGGAGAACTTATAACTCTCTAAATTGATGGAACAATTTGGACAATATTATTACTAAACATAAAAAATATCCAAATAAGAGTTTGACAATGAAATTCAATAAAATCAGTTTCAAATCAATGGTATTCATTGTTTTATTGATGATAATAGTATCCGCCAATATTCAATGTACGCAAAAATCAGAGTTTACAATCGGCAACAATTTTCTGTCACGTACAATCAGTATTGACGGAGGATTACTGCATACCCTGAAATTAGAAAACAAAGTATCGGTAAAAGAGCTGGTTCCGAAAAACAATACCGAATTTCAAATTCGGATTTCAGAAGGGACGGATAAGGAAGGAACCGATGTAATCCTTACTTCGGCAGACTTTAAAGTGAACAAAGTTCTATCAGAAACACCGGAGAAACTGGAATTCCTGTTGATAAATAAAAAACACGATTTGGAAGTTGAGGTGGTCTATGAAATTCAAGCCGGTAATTTTTACATGAACAAGTTTCTCAATATCCGGTCGGGAAAAGAACTGACACTTGAAAGGATTGATGTGGAAACAATACAACTTGACGACATGTACCAGCCCTATCAAATGAAGCAGATTACTGCCTGGGGGCCTTCACAGTGGCGACCGGGTTTAGGGCAGCCGCTTTACACAAAACAATCGGCAACCTTTTGGGGAACAGAATTTCCTGCTTCCTATAACTATGTGGAAAACAATACTGCTTATTGCGGTTATCTGTGGGGAAAAGCAATACAAGCGGGAGAAACGTATTCATCCTATAAATCGGTTTTTGGGGTGGGAGATGATGCTAATTATATTCAGGATACTTTTTTTGATTACATCGACAAAATCCGTATTCGTCCACTGCGTTTGCAAGTACAGTACAACAGCTGGTTCGATTTCGGGCCAGGAGTTGATAAAGAGAAGTTTGCTGCGAGTGTAAAAAAAGTGAGCCAGGAACTGAACGCTTCGCGTAGCGTTGCACCGTTAAGTGCTTTTGTAATTGACGATGGTTGGCAAAATGTAAAAATCGACTGGAGTGATAAGGTCTGGAAAGTGAACAATAAGTTTGATGCTGATTTTACAAGCAGTTTTGAAAACGTTAGGGAGGCTGGTTCCAATTTAGGTTTGTGGTTAAGTCCGGGCTGTAATTTTGGGGCTCGTCCCACAGTGCCGCTTATGCGCGAAAAAGGCTTGGAAGCACTCGACCAGTACATGTCGCTGGCTGGACCACAATACATGCAACTGCTTGAAGACCGCATGGTGGAACTAACAGAAATGGGCGTAAGCTATTTCAAATTAGATGGTTTATTCGGGCATCTGAACCGCCGGGAATTTGATTTTAATGGTGATGATTATGGAGTGCCAACAATGCCTCAACTCGATACCAAAGATTTTAGTCCGGCTGATGAACGTTTGAACGACCCAAAATACGACGAGCTGAAAACCTACTACCTGGTTGCCGGCACAGAGCGATTAATGCAAATTTTCGAGAAACAGCATAAGGTGAATCCTGATGTCTACATCGTCATTTCAAACGGAGCCTACCTCAGCCCATGGTGGTTGCAATACATAGATGCGGTATGGATGATTAACGCCGGCGACGCAGCAGGTGGAAGCAACCGGAACCAGGAGCTTGTGTACCGCGATGGCGTTTATTATGACACCTGGGTTACAGAGAAAACGCAATTTCCGATAAATTCAGTTTTTAACCACGAACCCAAGAAAACCAAGACCGGCGAAAGCAGAGAGCAGTTCAGCGAATACCTGTGGATGAACCTCTCGCGCGGAACTGGTTTTGTCGAGCTGTATATCATTACACAAAACCTGTCGGAAGCCGACTGGGATGTTCTGGCAGACGGACTGAAATGGGTGCGCAAAGTTTTTCCTTATTTCAAATACGCTAAAATGCACGGCGGAAATCCAAAGAAAGGAGAAGTTTATGGTTACACTGGATGGAACGAAAACGGTGGTTATACCTCCTTTCACAATCCTTCTGAAACTGAAGCGCAAACCTATTCATTCACTCTCGGCAGAGCTTTCGGTTTGAATGAAAAGCTGGATAAACTATTTATCTCTTCGCCACTCCCAAATGCCAATGAATTGGTTGGTAAAGCAATATCGGGAGGCGAAAAACTGGAGATTTCCTTACAACCAGGGGAAGTTAAAATTCTTGAATTCAATAAAAACTGAAAAATATTGTAGTGGTCGCTTTTTCCTGAGAATCTGTAAGATTAACCATACGATCTTTTTAAAATAGCAGAACGGGGAGCAGTGAATCTGCTTCCCGAAAAGTGGTTCCAGAGTTTGACGGTTGGTCCTTATAAGCACGAATCGACTTTCCCTCCTGATGAATTCAGGCGGGGTTGCAGTGGTCTAAAGATGACATTTCACTGAGGAGAGGTCCGATATATAATTAATATATATAGTTATCTTTATAGCCTAATTTATCTAACGGCTTTTGAAAAACAGTAAGTCAAATAAGGAGTTAATCATTCAAATTAGAAATGGGAATCGGGTAGCTTTTTACAATATCTACGAACGATACTGCAAAAGGCTTTATGGCTTTGTTTTGAGGTATATAAAAGTGGAGGCCGATGCCGAAGAAATCGTTCAGGAGGTTTTTGTTAAAATCTGGCAGGCACGGAACAAACTTGATGCCTACTCTTCGTTTGAGTCGTTCTTGTTTACCATTGCCTATAACACAACAATCGATCTTCTTCGCAAACGGGTAAACGAAAGAAAATACCTGGAAAACCTTGTTGCTTTGCAGCAAATTCAGGAAGCACCGGATATTCTGGACGAAATTCATTTTAAGGAGTTGGACGACAAACTTAAAAAACTCCTTGATGAACTTACTCCCCGTCAAAAGGAGATATTTCAGTTAAGCCGGGAAGAAGGTTTTTCGCATGAAGAAATTGCCGTAAAACTGGGTATTTCTGTAAACACGGTAAAAAAACACATGGCGAACACACTTTCTTTCTTAAAATCTCACTTCGATTATGGATTGATTATCAGTGGTTTGTTTGCAGATTTGTTTCTCTCGTAAAAAAAAAAGTCATTTTTATATAATCCCAAACTACAGCTTAATCGTATTACTGTAGCAAATGAGCACAAATAATAGAGATTAGGTTGTTAAGTTAGATTAGTTAAAATCTATACCACCCTGTTCTAGGGTGGTATAGCTCTAAAAAAATGACGTTAGAATTACTAAATAAATATCTGCAAAATAAACTGAGCGGAGAGGAGCTGCAGGAAGTGTTGCACTGGATACGCCAGGAAGCATTGACCGAAGACGAGAGAAAACTGGCGTTGGCCGATTGGGAAAATTACCGGGCAGAAGATACTTCGGAGTCTGATACCAAGTTTGTAGGACTTTTTGATCGAATTCAGGACGAAATTGAACGGCGGGAAAAAAAGACCAGGCTTTTACCTGCCGGATGGCTTTTGCGCGCCGCTGCCATTTTGTTATTGCCGGTTCTGGCGGTTTTGTTTTATACGCTTACCGAGAATATATCCATCAAGTCGCAATATACTTCAGCTGCTGCGGATTCTCTTGAGATCATCGCGCCAATTGGTTCCCGCTCAGTTGTTCAGCTTTCTGACGGCTCGCAGGTACACCTGAATTACGGTAGTAAAATCAGGTATCCGCTTTTCTTTTCAGGTGAAACACGTGATGTGGTATTGGAAGGAGAAGGTTTTTTTGAAGTGGCCCACAATCCTGAAAAACCATTTATTGTAAAGGTCGGAGATATAAATGTAAAGGCGCTGGGAACCGAATTTAATGTTTTGGCTTATCCGGAAGATAATGTAATACAAACAACGCTTGTAAACGGAAAGGTTGTGTTGGAACAGAGCGTTGCAGATGGCGAGTCGAAATTAATTGGCAGTATGGTACCCGGGCAACATGTAAAATACAACTGGGAAACGGAGGTAATTTCTTCGTCAAAAGGAAGTGTTGAGAGATACATAGCCTGGAAAGACGGGAAATTGATTTTTGAGGATACACCTATTTCCGAGATGGCTGAAAAGCTCAGTCGTATGTTTAATGTGGATATTGAAGTCGATAAAGAAGTGGAAGACTTCATTTACACCGTAACCTTTATTGACGAACCCTTGTCTCAGATTCTCGATTTAATGACCATTGCAACCCCTGTGAGATACACATCTCTGCCACGAAAAAAGTTACCGAACGGTACTTATTCAAAACAAAAAATAATCATAACAAAAAAAGAATAAATACAGTACCTAACTATAACAAACTATTTGCCTATGAAATGAACGAGCATTTTTAGACCATCAGCTGGTCACTCTGATTATCAATCCAAAAACAACAGGGAAATGCGTCAACATTCCCCTGTCGGGATTAAAATTTAACCCTGTATAACGGTACAGGGCATTAATAACTAATCATTACAAAAATATGAAAAATCTGACTAATTGGTCGGGGGGTGAAAAATTGCCCGGACTGGTAAAATTTTTTCGAATTATGAAGCTAGCGACCTTTTTAATTTTGATGTCAATTGGTTGGGCATTTGCCGGAAAAACCTATTCTCAGGTAAAACTTCTAAACCTGAATATGAACAAGACTACGGTTAAAGAAGTCCTTTCAAAAATTGAAGAGCAAAGCGAGTTTTATTTTATGTATAGCGGTAAACTTATTGATGTTGACCGCGAAATTTCGGTAAATCTCGAAAACCAAAAAATTGATGAAGTTCTGAGTGCCGTGTTTAAAGATACCAATGTAAGCTATGTGATAAAAGACAAGTTTATTGTGTTGACCACCGAGAACGTCGATAATATACTGTCTGTTTCCAGTCAGCAAACTTCCGTTTCAGGTAAAGTGACCGATGAGGCTGGTTTGCCACTTCCGGGGGTAACAGTGCTGATAAAGGGAACTACAAACGGAACAATAACAAATTTTGACGGGGAGTATACCGTCGCCAACATACCTGGTGGTGCCGTTTTGGTTTTTTCTTTTGTAGGAATGGTAACACAGGAAATTCCCGTTGGAACAGAAACTACCATTAACGTAAAAATGGCCACAGATGCCATTGGACTGGAAGAAGTTGTTGCTATTGGATACGGTATACAAAGGAAAGTGAGTTTAACCAATTCTGTTTCGCAGGTTGATGGCGAAACGCTGACAAGACGTCCGGTTGCCAACGTTGAACAGTCGCTTCAGGGATTGGCTGCCGGGGTTACAGTTGTAGACCAGGGTGGACGCCCGGGGGCTTCTGATGTGAACATTCGTATTCGTGGTATTACTTCACTTGGCAGCAGTTCTCCGTTAATTATTGTTGACGGAATTGAGCAACGAATGACGGATATCAACCCGGATGACATCGAAAGCATTTCGGTATTAAAAGATGCCTCTTCAACGGCCATTTATGGTTCGCGTGCTGCCAACGGTGTAATTCTTATCAATACGCGAAGGGCAAAATCAGGCGATGTACAGGTGGCATACCATGGATATTATGGCATTCAAAGAGCCAATAACCGGCCTGAACATATGGGGCTGAGAGATTATTTTGAATTGGAAAATGCTGCCCGGATTAATGCCGGCGGTCAGGCAACTTACAGCGAAGAATATATTAATGAGTATGTGAATGCCACAGACCGCGAACTTTATCCTTTGCCTTTCCCCTGGTTCGATAAAGGAGTAATGCTGAAAAATGCACCGCAACAAAACCATACTCTGTCGTTTAGCGGTGGTAATGAGTTTGTTAGAGCCAGGGCAAGTTTGCGTTACCAGGACATTGACGGTATTGTAAACAATTTCAATGATAAAACCAATGAAGTACGTATAAATACCGACTTCAATCTTTCATCAAAACTTAGCGTTGCGTTCGATATGAACCTTCGTATGTCGGAAGATGTACAGCCATATGCCGGTGTTTACAATGTGTTTAATTACATGTTGCATGCTACCAAATTTTCGGTTCCGCAATACGCAACAGGCGAGTATGGCTTAGGGCCACAGAACAACAACCCGTTGATTTTTTCTGATTTAACTGGGCTTAGTACAGGTAAAAACAATTATTTCATCGGGAAGGTAAAAGCAAATTATGAGATTTTGCCCGGCTTGAAATATACATTTGAATACGGAATCCGCGATTCAAAATCGGAAGGATCGGCTTATCAAAACAAATACCGGAACGAAGACCCGATTACCGGCAGAGTGAGACAGGTTACGCTTAATTCGTTGAATGAATCACGCGGAAGTTTAAAGGAATTGACCTTGTCGCATTTGCTGAATTACGAAAAAACATTCGAAAATCACGAGTTTAGAGTACTGGCCGGATATTCTACCATCGACAACCGTCAGAACAATCTTTCTGCCTATCGTCAGGACTTTTACAACAACGATATTCAATCTTTGGATGCAGGATCAGAAGATAATAAAGACAACTCCGGGAAAAATTCGGAATATGCTTTACGTTCGTATTTCGGACGTTTCAATTATGCGTATGACGACAAGTACCTGTTTGAGGTAAATGCCCGTTACGATGGTTCATCAAGGTTTAGTACCACCAAGCAATATGCTTTCTTCCCATCGTTCTCAGGTGCCTGGAGGATTTCCCAGGAAGATTTCTGGGCCGATATGTCGGAAACTATTAACGAATTTAAAGTTCGCGCTTCGTGGGGCTTAACCGGCAACCAGGCCATCGCCTTGTACGAGTTTTTTCCGGCCTTATCGGTGGTTAGCTATGCCTTTAATGAAACACCGGTTCAGGGTTATACTCCAACTCAGTTTGTGAACGAAGACCTGACCTGGGAAAAAACCAGACAGCTGGATATTGGTATCGACCTGGGATTGTGGAACAGTAAAGTAACGGTTTCTGCCGATTATTACGACAAGTTGACCAAGGACATTCTGTTACGTCTTCCAATTCCTTCAACCATCGGTCTGAATGCTTCATACCAGAATGCCGGATCGGTAAGTAATAAAGGATGGGAACTTGGAGCAACCTATCGCGGGGGAAGAAAATTAACCTATGATATCGGGCTGAATGTAAGCCGGAATAAAAACAGGGTAGAAGACTTAAAATCAACAGGTCCGTACATCAGTGGAAGTGGTGCCAATGTTACAACCATTATCCAGGAAGGGATGGCTATCAATAGCTTGTGGGGATATCGTACCGACGGATTCTTCCAGTCACCTGAAGAAATCGCCAATTACCCTACGTATCAGTCCAATACAAAACCGGGAGATGTTAAATACCTGAATCTTAATGACGATGACAAGATCAATCCCGACGACCGGGCTTTCCTCGGGTATACCTTCCCGCTGACGAACCTGGGTGCAACCATGCGTTTTGCTTACGAAGGGTTCGAACTTTATATGCAGTGGCAGGGTGCTTTTGGGCATACCACGCAATTAGAAGGAGGATTGGCTCACCAGGCAACGTATGAGGCATTCACTCATGCCAACTATGCGGACTACTGGACAGAAACCAATACCGATGCACGTTGGCCAAGACCCATAAAATCGAACCTGAGAAACCTGCAGGCTTCCGACCTGCTAACCATCGACGCTGACTACCTGAGGCTGAAAAACATTATGCTTTCATACAATGTAAAAGCTTCCTGGCTGTCAAAATTGCCTATCAGCAAAGCGCAGCTTTATGTAAATGCAACCAACTTGCTTACGTTCTCGAAACTAAACAAATGGGGACTTGATGCAGAAACTCCTGCCGGAAGAGCGAATTATTATCCGCAGGTTGATTTGTACACCGTTGGTTTGAAGTTAAACTTTTAAGAAAATAAGGAGATGAAAAAAATAGTATATATTTTATTATCAGTATTTATTCTTTCTTCTTGTCAGGAAGATTTATTAACTACCGTGCCGGACGATCGTATCTCAACTGAGATTTTCTGGCAAACTGAAAACGATGCTATTCTGGCTGCAAATGCAGTGTATCCAACACTCGACGGGAATGCAATTTTTGCCTACGATGGAATTACCGATGTAGTGCATACCAACCGCTTGTTTGACGACAATTCCATAATCGAAGCAGGTAATGCAGATGCAACCTTGTCGAGGTTCTTAAACGAATGGGATGCAGATTACACGGCGATCAGACGAGTGAACGACTTTATGGAAAATATTGACCGTATTGAAACCGATAACACCGGGCTTATCAACCGGCTTAAGGGCGAAGTGCGCACCATCAGGGCTTATCACTATACTAAATTAGCGATGTTGTTTGGCGATGTCCCCTTGATTATTTCCAACATTAATGTGGAAGAAGGTAAAACCATCACCAGGGACGCAGTTTCTTCGATCTGGGATTTTGTATCGACCGAGCTTACCCAAGCGGCAGAAGATCTGCCCAAAGAATATACCGGCGACGATAAAGGCCGCGTAACCAAAGGAGCTGCTTTGGCTTTAAAAGCCCGTGCAATGCTTTTTGCCGGTCGTTACTCAGAAGCGGCTACCGCTGCCAAACAGGTAATGGACCTGCAGGTGTATTCGCTGTATAATTCATACGAGGACCTTTTTCAGTACGAAGGTGAGAACTGTAACGAAGTAATTCTAGACCGACAATTTGCCAAAGATGTGTTGGCGAACAACTACTATAACGTTATTGGCCCCTGGAGCTTGATTCCGGGAAGTGCCGGTAGTGTTTATGTGCCTACTAAAAAGCTGATGGACATGTACGAAATGAAAAACGGTTTATCGATTACAGATTCTGAAAGTGGTTTCGATCCTCAAAATCCATACGAGAACCGCGATCCGCGCTTAAAGCAATCGGTTTTTGTTACGGGAGCAAGCCTGCCCAACGGAAAAACATTTAATTCAATTCCCGGAGATGCGGCGGCTACAGACCCAGTTGGCGGAACTTTGTATACCACTGCTACCGGATGGAACATCAAAAAATACATTGCCAACAGCGATTTTGATACTCCGGCGAATTCAGGAATTAACCTGATCCTGATTCGCTACGCTGAGGTATTGCTTACTTATGCCGAAGCTAAAATTGAAATGAATGAAATTGATGCTTCTGTTTACAGTGCCATCAACGACGTTCGGGCGAGGGAAAGTGTAGATATGCCCGCCATTGCTTCTTCATTATCGCAGGGCCAACTGAGAGACATCGTGCGCAAGGAACGTACTATTGAGTTGGCTTTTGAAGGAACCCGTTTGTTTGATATTCGGCGCTGGAGAATTGCTCACGAAGTAATGCCCGGCAAGGTATACGGCATGACCTACAACGATAATGGCACATTGGTAACCGTCAATATCGACGGGTACAACCGTGTATTTGATGAGGGGCGCGATTATCTGTGGCCAATCCCGCAAAGGGAAAGAGAATTGAATCCAAATTTGGAGCAGAATCCAAAATATTAATAGCTATTTTCATTGAAGTGAAAGGGTAAGGGACTGTTAACTCTTACCCTTTTTTATCTTTGTCCAGAATCCCGGTATAAAGGAAAAGAAAAGGGGACATTAAACGTAATTTGAAATTGATGAAGATGAAAAAGATGCGCATTCTTATTGCACTACTTCCATATTTATTACTAGGAAATTCATGCTCTCACACCAGCGAGCAGGAAACCACCCAAAAACCCAACGTGGTGCTGATTTATCTCGACGACAGTGGATACGGAGATTACGAACACAACGGAAATCCTGCCATTAAAACACCTCATATCACCCAATTAAAGCAGGGAGGAATTAATTTTACGCAGTTTTATGTCTCTTCTCCGGCATGTTCAGCATCACGTTATTCGCTGCTGACCGGGCGATATCCGGGGCGATCGGGACTGGGATCGTGGGTAATCGGGCCCAATTCAGAAAAACACATTCACGAAGACGAGCTAACGCTTGCCGAGGGACTAAAATCGGTCGGGTATAAAACGGGGATGTTTGGAAAGTGGCACCTGGGAACTCCCAATCAGAACAACGATTTTTCTGAGCTTACCTTGCCGCTGGCGCATGGCTTTGATGAATGGATCGGAACCAATGTATCGCACGACTACGATATTTCCATGCTCCTGAAAAGCGATCCTAATGGTAAAAATCCAATACCCGGATACAATTTGATTGCAAAAGACTTGCCTTCCGACAAACTGGCATCTGAATCATTAACCGGCGTATGTACAAAGGCCGCTGTTGATTTTATCAAACGGAACAAAGAGAATCCGTTCTTTGCCTATATTCCTTACAATATGCCGCATTTGGGACTTTTTGTAAGCGATAAATACAAAGGCACCTCGCGTAACGGTGTGCTGGGAGATGTGATGGAAGAACTCGATGCATCCATCGGGGAAATTTGCCAGGCCTTGGAAGACATAGGTGTGAAGGAAAATACCATCGTTATTTTGTCGTCGGATAACGGACCATGGATTCGTTTTAGCGATCAGTCGGAGTCCAAGTATGGAGATACACGTTTGCAGGTAGGCTATGCCACTCCGTTTCGCGATGGCAAAGGCTCAACCTGGGAAGGTGGACATCGTGTGGCCGGAATCATTAACTGGCCGGCACACATTAACGGAAACCGAAACGAGCAAACTCCGGTGAGTACGCTGGATATATTGCCCACCCTGTTTGCCATAGCCGGTGTGGAATTGCCCGCCGACAGAACCATTGACGGGCGTGATATCCGGTCGCTGCTTATGCCGGGAGAATATAAAGATACATCGGGTGAGTTTGAATTTCTCTATTCGTATGCTGATAACCAGCCTTCGGCCATTCGGAAAGGCCCCTGGAAGTTGCACGTTCGTATCGGCTCTCAAACCGGAAATAACTATGGTTTTGAGGCATCCCGCGAAAAGCCATTGCTGTTTCAGGTGGAAAAAGATTTGGGTGAAAGGATAGATGTGGCTGAACAGGAACCCGAAAAAGTGGGTGAAATGTTGTCCGATTTGGAAAAACTTGAACAGCAAATAAAAGAAGAAGGATCTTTCTGGGATAAGAATTAGTACTGTCCGGGAAAAGGCAACTATTTCGACAATTCATTTTACTACGCTGCGCTGCAACTGATTCTTTAGCAACAGCGTTGCGATAATATTTATAGAAAATTCCAGACGAAAAAAACAAGCCCCGTCGGGGCGGAACATTCTTAATTGTTTAACGGGCCAACGTTACCATAACGTTCGTTCCCCCGAACCAAAGTGGAGTAACGTTACCATAACGTTGGGCCGCCCAAACAAAAATGGAGCAAGGTTACTGTCAATTTTAAGCGTTTTCCAGGATGATTGGCAGCATATTTTTGCTATTTTTCGCATCGTAATTTTAAACCAATTAAAACGTATCCCATCGACGCGCCAACGCTTGGTTCCCTTTTGTGGAGTTTTGGGTTGTTGCGGAGATACTGGTGTCGGAAGAAAAAAGGCACCGGTTTTACGGATGGATAAGCTAAACGACTATGATCACTTTTTTTGTTTCTCTGATAATTCTGATCCTCGGATATATTTTCTATTCCCGCATTGTTGAACGCATTGACGGCATTGATGCCACCCGCGAAACACCCGCCTATTCAATGAAAGACGGAGTGGATTATTTGCCCTTGCCCTGGTGGCGCATTTTTTTGATCCAGTTTCTGAACATTGCCGGACTGGGGCCCATTTTCGGAGCCATTGCCGGTGCCATGTGGGGCCCGGTGGCCTTTTTGTGGATTGTGCTGGGATCGGTATTTGCCGGCGCTGTACACGATTATTTTTCGGGCATGCTATCGATCAAACACCGGGGATTAAGCATTACCGAGATTGTTGGTATCTATCTCGGAAAAGGAACGAAGCAAGTGATGCGCGGGTTTACTGTGATTCTGATGATCATTGTGGGCGCCGTGTTTATTATGGGACCGGCAAAAATCCTGGCAGGTCTTACGCCTGGTGCGCTTTCCATTACCTTTTGGGTGTGGGTGGTGTTTGTCTACTACCTGCTGGCCACCATGTTGCCCATCGATAAAATAATCGGCCGGTTTTACCCGATTTTTGGTTTTGCACTGGTTTTTATGGCACTCGGTTTAATCATTGCGCTTTTTGTAAAAGGCTATCAAATTCCGGAGCTGAACCTGGCAAATATTACCAATTTTCATTCGGGAGCGGATAAATTCCCGATTTTCCCGATGTTGTTTATCACCATTGCCTGTGGGGCTATTTCGGGCTTTCATGCCACGCAATCGCCGTTGATGGCACGTTGCCTTACCAATGAAAAGTACGGGCGTAGGGTGTTTTACGGAGCCATGATCACCGAAGGTGTGGTGGCTTTGATTTGGGCCGCTATCGGAATGAGTTTCTTTGGCGGAATCAGGGAACTAAACGATGTGATGAACGCCAACAACGGGAATGCGGCCTTTATTGTCAATGAAATTTCCAACTCCCTGCTGGGAACCTTGGGTGGGATACTGGCTTTACTGGGGGTTGTAGCTGCGCCCATTACCTCGGGCGATACCGCGTTCAGAAGTGCACGTTTGATTGTGGCCGATTTTCTGCGCGTGGAGCAGAAGTCCATCAAAAATCGCTTGGCGATCAGTATTCCGCTGTTTGTTATCGGTTTTCTGCTGACACAAATCGATTTTAGCATTATCTGGAGGTATTTTGCGTGGTCGAATCAAACACTGGCTACCGTGGTCCTTTGGACCATCACAGTTTACTTGCTGAAAGAGCAGAAGTTCTATTGGATAACGCTGGTGCCGGCCGTGTTTATGACCGCCGTTATTACCACTTACCTGATGTTTGCGCCGGAAGGATTTTCACTTTCCAAAGAAATATCGTATTCGGTAGGAGGGGCTGTTTCTGCGCTTGCCCTGGCTTCGTTTTTTGTGTACCAGAGAGCGCATAAAAAAATGAAAGTGAAACAAGCTGCTTATTAGGCAGAATGCTTCACTTTGATAATTATTCTATGAAGGTTGAGATCTATCCCAATGGCTGAATTCCGATTCCGGGTGCATCAATCAAGGTAATTTTTCCTTCTTTTACCAGAACGCCACTAAATACGTCGTTGCTGATCAGCAGGTTGCCATCCAGGTCGGCCCAGTCAACTTTGGGTGCCAGTTGTGCGGCAGCGGAAACGGCGCAGGAAGTTTCGGTCATACAACCGATCATCACTTTCATATCCAAAGCACGGGCGAGCGTAATCATTTTGTGTGCTTCCCGCATTCCGGTGCATTTCATCAGTTTAATATTGATGCCGGAGTAAATACCGTGTGCTTTCTTCACATCGGGGAGACGTTGCAAGGCTTCATCGGCAATAATCGGCAGCGGACTGTGTTGTGTCAGCCAGGCAATGTCGTCGATGGCCGTTTTGGGCATGGGCTGTTCCACAAACTCAATCCCTTTTTCCTGCAACCAATGTGTCATTTCCAGTGCATGTTTTTTATCGGTCCAGCCCTGGTTTACATCCACACACATGGGCACATCGGTTACCGCACGGATGGTTTCAATCATCTGTTTGTCGTTGTCGCGGCCCAGTTTTACTTTCAGAATTTTAAACTCTGCAGCTTCTTTTACTTTTTGCCTGACCACCTCGTCGGTGTCAATCCCAATGGTGAACGAGGTATTCGGGGTGTCTTCCGCATTAAATCCCCAGATTTTGTACCAGGGTTGCCCCATTATTTTTCCAAGCAGGTCGTGCAGAGCAATGTCAACCGAGGCTTTGGCAGCGCAGTTGCCTTCGGCTTTTTGGTCCACATATTCCAGTATCTCATCCAATCGAAACGGATTATTAAACTGCCCCAGATCAAGCGAGCTCAGAAAACTGGTGGCAGTTGCGTGGCTCTCGCCCAGGTAAGGCGGCATGGAAGCTTCCCCGTAGCCGATAACTCCGTCGTACTCAATCTCAGTTAGCATCACCGGAGTTGTGGTGCGCGAACTTCCTGCAAGCGTGAAAGTATGTTTCAGTTGCAGGTCGTAGGGTTTAAACCGAAGTTTCAAACCGCTTTTTAGTGTTTTTGCTTGCTTCTTGCTCATCGATGCAAATGTATTAACTCCTGCCATTCCGGCAACGGATAATAAACCGGCTGAGCGAATAAATGTCCTTCTTGACTGTTCCATGATTCTAATAATGCTTTTGCCTCTGTTTTTAACAATGATCTAATTGTACCAGGGGTGATCTTTAATCGGAATGATTTGCTCCGTATTTAATGAATTTAAAACACGACAGGCAGCAACAAGCCTCTTTTTTAAGCCTTCGTCAAAATCTTCATCTTCCGCTTGAAAGCTGTTGATTTTTACCCTGCCCGAAGAATGAATAAAACGATCGTTGCCAATGAATAATCCCACATGCGTAATACGTTCTTTACTTCGTCCAAAAAACAACAAATCGCCCGGTTGAAACTGAAACTGGCTGATGTCGAGCTGTTCGCCGTAGAGCGCCTGCTGCGATGCATCGCGGGCCAGCATAACCCCCTGCGAATAGTAAGCGGTTTTGGTAAAGCCTGAGCAGTCAACTCCTTTGGTTGATGTTCCGCCCCACAAATAAGGTCTTCCCAGCAGTTTTTTTGCGGTTGCGATAATGTTCTCCACTTCGGGAGTAATGGCCTCCCATTCGCTGAAAAGGGCACAATCGGCACTCGGGACAAAACCTTCGCGTCCGTCAGGGAATTTTACCTCAATAAACCCGTTGGTTTGTTGGCCACCTTCAAAAATACAACCCAGTACCAAATCAGAAACCGGTGCTGCACCTGCTTTGGGAGCTTCCAGTACCGACCCGCTTATTTGGGTGAAAATGTAACGGTTGGAGGCTTTCCAGTTGTTTAGTTCACTTTGCGACAGCGAAACTATTCCACTGCCATATACCCAGCCAATGTACTGATCAGGTGTTTGAATACGGTACCAGCCACCTTCCTTGTCCAATAGTTTTATTGGTGTACCCATGAGGGTTTGAGAAACCATTTCTGCTGCATAATCGGGTGTTTTTCGCATCGGGATCACCGAAAGAGTAATTAGTCCCCAAACCTGCTCTTCGAGTTGCTCACCGGGTAAAATCCGGATGGAATCAACGACCTGAATTTGTGCCTTGCCCAAGGTATCCAGCAGAAAAGCATGTGCTTCTTTCAGGTTGGTTTCTCCTTTCAGTACCACCGTTCCCTGTTTCGTTTTTTCGATCTTGAAGTTTAAAACGGCCACCCGTTTGTCGGGGGCAAACCGCGCGGAAACATCTGATAGTAACGTGTCAAACTCCTGTTCGTTGGTGGCGGTATTGCATGCCCACACACTGAGCACGAGCGCTGCTATCCAAACTGACTTTATAAACCTTCTCATAATAAATGTAAATCAACTAATTACAAAAGTAATGCAAGGGAAGGATTCAATCAATCCTTCCCTTATGTTCTTAAAATTAATCTTCAGTATCCCACCATACCGGCACTGACCAAATGTCGGTGTCAAATGCTTTCGGGTTAGAGGCGGCAAGGTTATCCGAGTTGTAGTTTACCTCGTGAGAACATTGTGCCATTCTCCTGAACCAGTAGTTTACATCGGTTTTACTTCCTCCCGGAATTTTTGTTGCGGCTACAGAGCCAAATTCTTTCGGACGGTCGTATCCAGGGTAAACCACGCCAAAACTGCCAATGTTACCAGCTGAAAAGTTGAAACGGCGCATGTCGTTCCAGTTCTGCTGTGTGAATGACATGGCAATAAATTTCTGTTGCATAATTTTAGCCATTGTTAGTTCACTGGCTGTTTGAGCAACTGCTGCACTGGCCATAAAAGCATCGATAGCGGCTTCATCCATGGGCTGTTTGCCCGGATTTTCAGAGCCGGAGTATTCTTTCAGTTTGTCATTCATGTATTCCATGTGAGCGCGAATTCCTGCTTGGTAAGCAGTCAGGGCTTCGCCAGCTTTTCCTTGTCTGAACAACACCTCCGCTTTAATAAAACACATCTCGTGATAGGTGATAATGTCCGTAGGTGATTCAGGTCTTGAGTAAAAAGTTCCGGTTGAAAGTACGGTGCCGTCGCTGGCTTTGTAGGTACTTTCTTCGGATGTTGCGCCTGTCATGGCACATAAGGCTTTGATGTTTACATAAACAGTATCACCTTGACGGTCGGCAGCTGTAGAGCTTACGCTGTAAGATTTCTTTGCCGTATCGTAGTTTACGAAAGAAGGGCCGTTTTGCAAACGGATGTTGCTGTTGATCACATCAACCCCTTTGGTACGGATGAATTGAGAAGTATAGGTTACGTCTCCTGATTGTTCGTCTTTTTGCGCAATCCAGTGTTGAGCCGAAGGAAGCATTTTGTCAGTACGCGGGTCTTCAACACCTGAACCACCAGTAAAGGTATTTTCCAGCAGGTCAACGTACCATTGGGTAAAACGTGCCCAATCTGACCAGGCGCCTGAATCGAAAATAAAGGCTGTTTTTAAGGGGTCTCCGAAGAGAACATCGCCTGTTAAATCAGCCGGATCATTCACATGGTCGATAACTGTGCCTTCAGCATTGCTTTGCGGGCCTTTGGCTATGGCGTCTAAAATGGCAGCCGGATCATAATTTGCCTTTTTCGAAATGTTATTCAGCCAACGGGCTTTTAAACCGTAAATCAGTTTGATCCACTTCTGTACATCACCACCGTTCCAGTTGTCGCCAGCTGAAAGAGGAGAAGCGGTTGCAGGTTGTGTCATCTGGAAATATTCCAAAGCTTTTTCCAATTCTGCAAAACAACCTTCGTAAATGGTTTTTCCGTCGTCGTAAACCGGAGTGAGGCTCGAGCCCAAAGCATCGGTGTAAGGCATTTCGCCGTACCAGTCAACCATTAACATAAAGCCCATTGCTTTTAAGGTGTGAGCAGCTCCCAGATAATGCCAGGCTTCTTCTTCTTCCGCTTTTGCCATAATATCGTTCAGGTTGGCTGCCGACCCTACAAACCATTGCTGGTAAGGGGTGGTAGAAGCTGAAATAACCGGATTCCATGCAGGTAAAGTACCATTGGTTCCTGTAAATGTTCTGGAAGTAATGGTTCCTGTAATCAAAGAAGCACGTACACTGGCAGCACCGTAACTATAACCGTAATGGTGTTGTATCCAGGGAAGTCGCGAGGAGGCAGATGCCACAACGTTTGTCGGGTAATCCGGATTTACGTTCACATCCAGATAATCTTTGCAGGAACCGATACCGATTAAGAGGGTTCCGAGTAAAGCTATATATAAGAATTTTTTCATGATAGCATTCATTTTAAATGATTACAATGTTATGTTCACGCCAAAGGAAAACCCTGCTGTTGAAGGAACTCCGCAATAATCAAATCCAACAGAACTTGATCCCACTACGCCTGATCCCGCTACGCTGGTTTCAGGATCCATGCCTTTGTAGTTGGTGAATAAGAGCAAATTAGTGCCGGTTAACGTAAACGACATTCGTTTGATGAGTTGTTGCTTGTTAAGGAAAGCATCCGGTACGTTATACGACAATGTAACAGTCCGCAAGCGAAGCCAGTTGGTTTTAGTAAGGTAATTACTTGTTTCGAGCGGATAATAGTTTTGCCAGTATTTGCGAATGATGTCGGCACCGTAACTGTTTTGAGTTGCACCCGATGAGGTGGTGATGGTGTACATCTGATTAGCATTGTAAGTAAACTCTTTTGCTTCGTATTCTTTTGTCTCAGGGTTTTTGGCAACTCCGCTCAGTGTCAAGGTTTCGCGGTCGAGCGAACGTTGGCTCATACCTGCATTGGTCATGTAATAGTCGGTACCGTTGAAAATATCTCCACCAACACGCAGATCGAACAAGAACGAGAAGTTCCAGTTTTTCCAGTTGATGTTGTTGTTGATACCGCCGGTGAACTTGGGCTCACGGTTTCCAACATAATGAGTTGTTGAGTTATCACTTAAAGGCATACCTGTATCCCAGTCGAGGATTACGTTGCCATTTTCGTCACGTGACCATTCCGAGCCTGATATCCCCATGAATTTACCGCCGTTAAACGATGCAGCTTTGGCGTTTCCAACCTGTACATCTGTTACATACAGTACGTCCTGGCCGGTAAGAAGGTTTTCAACCGAACCACGGTTGCCCGCCAGGTTCAATGAAACATCCCATCTTAAATCCTTTTTCTGAACCGGTGTTCCGGTAATTGAAAGCTCCATACCCTTGTTCAGCACGTTTCCTACGTTGGTTGAAAGAAGAATATAACCGGTAGTCTGGCTCAAACGCGGTGTTACAATCTGGTCGTAACTGTCGTTGGTGTAGTAGCTATAGTCAGCTGTCAGTCTTCCCTTGAAGAAATGAAGCTCTAAACCTACCTCGGTAGATGTGGTACGTTCGGGTTTCAGGTAAGGGTTACCACGTGTCCAGCTGTTGGCAACACCAACACCTGCCAAAAACTCACGAGGCGCCCACAACGATGTGGAAGTGGCATAAGGATCGGTGTCTTTACCAACTTTTGCCCACGATGCCCTGATTTTACCAAACGATAGTATATCATTTTTACGTAACAATTCGGTAAATACAAAACTACCGCTTACCGATGAGTAGAAATACGAATTATTCTCTTCGGGCAAAGTAGAAGTCCAGTCATTACGTCCGGTAAATGTTAAGTAAGCGATGCTTTTGTACGAAGTACGTAATTCGCCATAAGCACCAATTAATCTTTTGGTGGAGTGTCCCGATTGGAACGATTTGTTCCCTTCGTTAATGTTTTCGAAGCTGTAAATACCGTCACTCACAAAATCGTAGCCTCTTCTGCGCTGGGTGGTAACTTTTGTTTCTTCGGTTGATTGCCCCAACATTAAATTGAAATCGAAATCATCCACTTTTTTGTTGAAGTTCAGCATCAGGTTCGAAGAAAGATATTTGTATACAACATCGCTCTCCGACATGAATCCATTCTGATACGTTTCCTTAATGGCCCCGCCCGGTGCAATAAATGTATGGTCATTTTTAGTGTAGGTATCGTAGCCTAAACGATAGTTGATGTTAAACCAGTCGGTAGCATCGAGAACGGTGTAGACGGTTCCGGTAAAACGGTCGGTCTCGTCACTTAAGCTATTTTTGTTGATGATCCAGTATGGGTTTTCCACATCGTCTGATAAGTCCTGAAGACCTTCAAACATGCGGTATTTGCTTCCGTCCTCATTCAGGTACTTGGTCATATCGTCGCTGGGAGCCCATGAGTAAATAGCTGTCATGGCACCATTGCCGCCGGCCGACCAAAGACCTGAGGTAGTCAGCGTTTTATCGGTGTTGGCGTTGGAGAAAGCTACGTTGGCACCCACGGTCAGTTTCCCGTATTTCTGATCGCCGTTAAAACGGAAAGTCGATTTGTCATAACCGGTTTCAGGAACAATTCCTTGCTGGTCGTAACGCGAAGCCGAGAAGAAAAAAGAACCTTTGTCATTTCCGCCCGAGATGCTTACGCTGTTATCCCAAACCGAACCATTCTGGAAGAAGTTTTCAATGTTATTGTAGATCTGGTCTCCCGAAGAGAACGGGTCGCCCCACGATTGAGTGGTATAGTCGCTAAACACACCGGCCTCGTTGTAATAACCTCTTTTGTACATATTCTGTTGCTCGGGGTAACGATTCACCCAGTTAACAGACAATTTGGAGCTCATATTCACCTGAACCGCTCCTTTACCACCGGTTTTGGTGGTTATCAGAATAACACCCGCCGCAGCACGCGAACCATAAAGTGCTGTAGCGGCCGGCCCTTTCAGGATCGACATACTTTCGATGTCTTCCGGGTTGATGTCCATGATACGGTTACTGGACGAAGTAGCCAGTTTACCCATGCCGTCGAAACCCGTGTTTCCCCCAATTGGTGTTGAGTTGTCGTAAATAACCCCGTCAACCACAAAAAGAGGCTGGTTGTCACGTTCCAGTGAAGTACCTCCGCGAACAATGATTTGCGCACCGGCACCAGCTGATCCGCTACTTTGTGTAACGTTTACCCCGGCAATTTTTCCGCTCATTGAGTTGATTACGTTCGGACTTTTGTTTTTCAGAATTTCATCGCTCGAGATTTCCTGTACGGCATATCCCAGCGCTTTCTTTTCCTTCCGGATTCCCATCGCAGTAACAACCACTTCATCCATTTCTTCCGTGTCAGGTTCCATGGATACAGTAAAATCGTTCTTTGTTCCAACAGTAAATTCCTGTGTTATCATACCGATGAAAGAAAATACCAGGACTGATTTTTCTTCTACCGACAATTGGAAACTACCGTTTACATCGGTTATGGTACCGTTTGTGGTACCTTTTTCATACACACTTACACCAGGCAACGGAGTGCCGGTTAATTTTTCAGAGACGATTCCGCTAACCGTCTTTTTTTGAGCAATTGCCAGTGAAGACAATAAACACAAAATGAAAATGAATAGTACGCTTTTTCGCATAATCACAAATTTTGGTTTTAATACTGAATAATTTTGGTTCTATTTTATATGCTATAAAAGTCAGGATGAAATGTTCCTTTTGGGTAATTGAGCATAATTTAATGTTAGGTAATTTATCGTTAATGAGTTATTTGCTTGGTAATAAGTACGCTGGTTTATTAAGTTTTTTTATGTTCATTAGGAAAGAAAGGTTGTTTTATTTATGATTTATATGATTTTTCTTATTTATTTTTTAATGCTCAAATAATGAATCTCGCTTACGGAGTCTGCTGGTATTGCAGGCAGGCAACCTTTCCGTCTAACAGCGAAACCAGTATTCGTTGCTTATCCAGTGGTAAAATGTAATTGACCAAGGCATTGGAAAGCTTGTATTTCCATGCCACTTCCTGTGTGGTTTTGTCGACCGCGCACACAATACCGCTTGTGGTAGGAACAAACACCAGGTTTCCGGCCTCGGTAATGGGAGAGGGGGCAATTTCATACCCCAGATCGGCCTTGCACTCCCAGGCAAGTTTTTGCTCATCAGCCGCCGAGTAGAAAGCATCCACGTTTCCTTCGTGCATGTTTTTTATGTAAATGAGTGATCCATCAGCTGAAATTCCGATGGATTCGCGGCACGAATATTTTTTTGAATGCCAGATCTCCTGCCCGGTTTGCGCATCCATAGCGGTCATGTGCTGGTCGGGGGCCACAATAAATATTTTTCCGTTGGCAGCTACCGGCCACACTGCTGCCGGCGATAACATCCGGTTGGTGTATTTTTCGCGCTTCCATTCCAGCTTTCCGCTTTTTGCATCGAGTGCATAAAACGTATTGCCCCACGATCCGAAATAAACTTTGTCTTCATAGATAAGCGGTTTACTTTCCACAAAGTTTTTTACCCCGGTAAATTCCCAATTTAGCTTGCCGGTCTTCAGGTTGATGGAACGGAAAATTCCCTCAGATGAACCGATATAAACCGAGTTTTTATCGATAACAGGTGATGCAACGATCGATTTTCCGGTGGCGAAGCTCCAGTACTTTTTCCCGGTTTTCAGATCGAGACAGTAAATATAATTGTCGGTTGAAGCGAAAACCACCTTGTTTTTCGAAATAGCCGGTGTAGAGTAGATTTTTCCGCTGGTTTGAAACTGCCAAAGTGTTTGCCCGGTGTTAACGTCAAGCGCTACAATTGCTCCTGCGGCATTGCCGTAAATGGCTGTGTTGCCTGCACTGGCCAATCCGGTGCCAATGTCACTTACATCCTGTACTTCCCAAACCTTTGAAACGCCAGGATATTTGTTATTTATCGAATAATCCGGACGAGGGTATTCTGTTTGATCAGTAGTAAATTGATGGTTTATCAGCGGGACTTTACACCATACTTCGTGTGTTTTCAGGCCTGGAGTTCGTTCGGAGTAAAACATGGTATCCTGTTGGATGGTAACAAGATTGTAGCCACCTATTTCCTTTTTTGCCCGTAGGTTGGAGCGACCCATCACACCGGGAATGCCTTCAAAATCAAATAATTTGTTGGAGTGGCCGTGTCCCAGCAAGTCGGCCTGTATATTTCGTGTTTTTAGCAGATCGATGATTTTGTCCCAGTTCGAAAGAGAGTTGTCAAGCGGGTAATGATTCACAAAAATGATCGGTTGACCGGGATTTTTCATGTTCGTCAAAACCGAGTCGAGGAAAACGATTTGCTCGTGTGGTACCAGCCCGGGAGCCATTCGCATGTTGGGGCCGCTGGCTGTTCCTATAAATAAATAGCCACCGGCTTCGAAACTAAATTCCTCGCATCCGAAAATCCGGACAAAGCTGTTGTTCCCACTTTCCGACCATTTGGAATCATGATTTCCCGGCACAATGTACCAGGGTTTATTGAGTTTTGAAATGATTGATTTCGCTTCATTCAGCTCTTCATCGGAGCCAAATTCAGTAATGTCTCCTGAAAGAATCACAAAGTCGATATCATCCTGAGCATTGATATCGTTGACGGTGATTGTCAGGTCCTCGGCACCGGTGCTTCCTCCCACATGAGTATCGGTAACATGCGCAAAACGAAATGTTTGTGCTGAAAGTATTCCTATTTGAAAACTCAGGAGGAAGAGGAAGGTAATTTTTTTCATTTAGCTACTTAAATTGAAATATTGATGATCGCGTCGTATAAAATCTACTTGTTTTCTCTTAGCCAATCGGTTATTCCTTTACGAATTTTCTTGGCAACTTTCTTTTGAAAATGTGGATCGCTTATCCGTTTTTCATCCGCCTCGTTGCTTAAAAAAGCCACTTCAACCAGGCAGTTTGGATATTCAGTAGGGCCATTCAGTGAAAAGTTAAAATTGCCAATATTGCCGAAGTCATTTAGTCCGAGTTCAAGCATTCTGTTTAAGACGGTTACCGTAAGTGGCTTAAATCCGATATAACGGTAGTAAGTGCTTGCCCCGCTTATTTTAGGATTGGAAGAGGCATTGTGATGAATGCTGATTAAGAGATCCGGATTTTCTTCCCGTAACATTAATGTGCGATCCGTCATACTTATGTCTTCATCATTATTTCGGGTCATAAATACTTCGGCTCCGCGGCGTTTTAAATACGTTTCTAGTTTTTGGGCTACCTGCAGGTTACAGTCTTTTTCTTTAATACCGGTTTTTACCCCAGCAGCACCGCGGCTTGAACCACCATGTCCTGCATCTATGGCAATCTTCATGTTTTTTAACGCAAGGCGAGGCGGCTGGCGTTTTATCGAAATTCGTAAGGATTTATCTTTATAGGCAATAGAATATCCCCAGATTTGTTGATGTTTTAGTTCGATAATAACGCGAAAAACATCGTCTTCTATTTGGTCGTAAAACACATTTTTTATTTCAGTTGCCGATTGGTGTTGTGTAATCCAGTTCGAGTTGTTGGTTGCGCCGTAAATATCTACAACTATCCGTGAGGGATTGATCATCTGGATACTTTTGTAGGGGAGCCTTTCGTCCAGCCGAATCGCCACAACGTCATTGTTTTCGTCTCCTCCAACATTCCAGGAAGAGGTAAGGGAGTACGAAGGTTTGGATTTCAACCCTGAAAGTTGAACATTTTCTTTCGGGATAAAAGCTTTATGATTTTTTGACAGCTGTACAACATAGTCATCACCTACACTGTCAATAACCTGCAAAACAACCGCAGTATCCAGATAAGTCATCTTTGCTCCGCCAAGACGGTCAACCCCCGGGCCGTATTTCAGGTAGGGCAAATCTCCGATGGTTGTTCCTTTTAGTACAAGGTCATTGTTGTGTGTTTGAACACTGTCGGTTTGTGCATGTAACCCTGAAAAGCAATAAATACCTATGAGGAATAAGAATGTTTTTATTCCGGTCGAATAACGATTGTCCATTTTATTGTTTTTCAATAACATCATACTACTCAATTAATTTCAATCTTTTGCCTGGGAAAGGTAATTTGGGCAATCCTGATTTGGTTTGCGAAAAACACCGTTCCTGAAAAAAGTAGTGTAAAAGTTGTTGTCGTATTCCTAAAATCTAATTTTCGTCGTATAAAAGATAGTTTTTACGCATTAGTTTGAACTTGTCCAAATCCTCCTGCCAACTTGCACGGATTTGTTCCTCGCTGAGTCCTTCTATGATTTGTTTGCGCAGTTGGTCGGTGCCGGCAAGTTTGTCGAAAAAAGGTGTGAAGAAATTTTCCTTGTCGTTGCATTTCTGGTAAAAATCGATGACGTATTTTATCTCAAGTTGCCTAATATCCTGGAGCTGACTCAGTGTCATGCCCGATAGGTCGTAGCCGTAACAGGTTTCACCTTCAAATTTTGGATGAAGCGCCAGTACGGGGATTGATTTGGGAACGTATGAAAAATCCTGCGGCGTATAATACGGTGCGCCAAATTGCTGAAAAGGTTTGTAAGTTCCCCGGCCTTCGTTTACTTCGGCACCTTCAAACAAACAAATGGACGGGTAAAGGTAAATTGATTTCATTTCTGCCAGATTTGGCGAAGGAAAAACGGGTAGCTGGTACTTTGTTTCGTGCGTATAATTTTCAACTTTAATAACTTCAAGATCACATTGAATACCATCCTTTAGCCAGCGTTCGCCGTTCACCATCATTGCATACTCTCCAACTGTCAAGCCATGAACTACCGGGATGGGGTATAAGCCTACGCCGCTTTCAAAACCTGGCTCTAACATAGGACCGTCGACGTAATAACCAATGGGGTTAGGACGATCGAGAACCATAACTTTTATCCCATTTTCGGCCGATGCTTCCATTACCCTGGTCATTGTATTAATATAAGTGAAGAAGCGCACACCAACATCCTGCATATCAAAAACCATCACGTCAATACCCTCAAGTATTTCAGGCGTGGGTTTCCGGTTCTTGCCATATAATGAGTACACAGGAATTCCGGTCTCCGGATCGGTTGTTCCATCCACATCCTTTCCTCTTTCGACATTGCCTTTATACCCATGCTCGGGTGCGTAAATGCCATTTACATCCACACCTTTACTAACCAGGAAATTGATTAAGTGAACTGAATCAACCATTGAACTTTGGTTGATAACCAACCCGACTTTTTTCCCTGCCAGCATTGGAAGGTAAATCTCTGAGCGTTCAGCACCAACGATCACTTTTGGTGCTGAATGTTCAGGAGAGTTGGTACATCCGGCCATTAAAATGTAGGCGAGAATGAAGAGTGAAAGAGTGAGCCCCGGTTTCATATAATAAATGTTTTGTTCTTGTTGAACGATCAAAATGATTAAAACTGTATGATAAAGAGAGACTGCCGTGAATATTCAGCAGCCTCTCTTTTATAATGCTAAAGCAATTGATGCTTAGTTCCAACCCGGAGTTTGAGTTAGGGTATAACCCTTGTCCAGGTATTCGCTGATTTGTGCATTTCCGATAGGAGCAAGATATACCCGATCCGTGAAAATATCGCGTTCGGCAATGCTTTCAGGAACAAAATACCCTACCATTTCAGCACTATTGGTTCCGTCGTAGGTTACAATTGTTCCGTTTTCTTTTGCTACTTTCAATACACCTTCTTTTTCTTCAACCAGCCACTCGGGAAATTCAGTCTGGAAATCAATCCACAAACCACGCATAATATCAGGATTTTCTGATGCTTTCATGTAATTGATTTTATTCCAGCGTTTAATATCCAGCAAGCGGGAGTGTTCGTATACAAACTCCATTCTGCGTTCGCGTCTGATCTCCCAAATCAATGCAGGGACATCGGTGTCGCGTTCCGGGTCATCCGGAATAGCATTTAACATCAAAGGAGCTGTTGGCGTAATGCCTTTCTCTGTTGCAACTGCATCAAGCGGGCGTTGACGGATGGCATTGATGGAGGCATCTAGGTCGGCCTGAGTAACTGCTGCTCCACTCATGGTGGCCATTTCTGCTTTTGCTTCAATCCAGTTTAACACAACTTCGGACAAACGCATAACAGGTGCATCGTTTGTATTGGTATTTGATCCATACATCGGAGGGTAGCTAGATCCATAAAGGGTAGGTCCAATCCTGTCGATGAACTTATCTGCATACAACAAAGTGGCCGATTCTTTCATCGGAGCATCCCAAAAGGTTGCTTCAAAACGTGGGTCGCGGGTGGCGATCATATTTGAGAGATCTAATTTATCTGCATTTTCAACTGTCGAAAGCTGGTACGGTTTTCCGTCGTTACAGATAAATGCCTTAGCTAGTGCCAGGTTAGGAGCAGTTCCTTGTCCTTCTGTTAAGTTTGAATAAGATGCAACATGGTGTGTTACCCCCAAGGCTGCATCGTAGTGCCGGTACATAATCACTTCTTTATTGCTTGCCAAGTCCTGAGATCCAAAAAGAGAGCGGAAATCACTTGTAAAAGAATATTTCCCGGAGCTCATTACAATGTTGGCAGCTTTGACTGCTTGTTGCAGATATTTATTTGCCTTGGCAGTATTGTTCATGTGATATTTTTGCCAGGTGCCTTCAAACAGCATAAAACGGGAAATAAAACCGGCGGCGATGTAACGGTTGAGGTACTGCGCATTGCCGTCCGAAGTTCTCATATTCTCCAATACGTATTCAAAGTCTTCGTAAACTTTATCCATTACCATGGTGCGATCGTCCCGGTCTTTGTACAATGTATCCAGTTCAGAGTCTTCGATTACTCTGCCATAATAAGGAACATCTCCAAAAACACTAACCAAACGGCTGTATTCGTAGCCTCTGAAGAAGCGGGCAACAGCACTCCAGTGATTGTATGATTCGTCATTCAGAATACTCCCTTTCATTCCATCTATACGGTCGAGGTACAGGTTTGATTTTCTAACCCAGGAAAAGTTCCAAGTTGGGCCTGCATATGTCGTTTCCATACTGGGCGTTGAGCTTGTGCTTGCTCTTGAAGAGGGAGCCTGTGTTTCGAAACCACCTTGTTTCCCCCTTGAAGTAAAGTCGTCAGAAAAATAATATCCACGTAATGGCGCATAAGCTGTTCCCCATGCTACGTTATATCCAACAAAGTAATTCTCGTAAAAACCATGGGAAAACAGACGGACATTGTTTTCCGAAGTCCAGTAGTTATCATCGTTCATCTCTGTCAGCGATGGCCTGTCCAGAAAATCGTCGCAGCCAATAAATACAAGCAGGATGAAGGTCATTAAAATTAAACTATACTTTTTCATGATTGTGTCGATTTTAGAAATTTAACTGTAGACCAATTGACGCACTTTTAAAGGTTGGAGTCCCAACTCCCGTTCGGCTTAAATTATAGTTACTGTCGTTCCACATAGAGTAACCGGCAATTTCTTCCGGATCAATTGGCAGATCGCGCAGATGATCAAACGTGAAGAAATTTTCAAGTGATATGTATACCCGAAGACTGTTCAAACTTGCTTTTTGAACAAGCTCGGCGGGAAGAGTATATCCAAATGTGATGTTTTTAATTCTCAGGTAAGCCATATTAAGCAGATACTTTGATTGAGGAACCATGTTTAGACTTGTGCTACTTCCCGCCAGGTTATATGGGCGTGGATAGAAAGCATCAGTACGGTCTTCTCTCCAGAAATCGCTGGCCATTGCTTCGGGCATTGCACCGTCAGAAGCATTAAACCCGGGAATCGCAAGGAATCCGTTACCCCAAATATCACGTTTCCCAACACCCTGGACAAATACAGAAAGATCAAAACCTTTGTAATCCGATCCGATTCTAAAACTGTATTCGTAACGTGGTGTAGTGTTGCCAATAACTTTCTGGTCACCGTGATCATCTAGTAGTCTGTTTCCATAATTGATTACTCCGTTTCCATCTAGATCTTTGAATTTTACGTCGCCGGGGCCAAACATAAAGTTGCCAGACTGAAGAAATCCTTGAGTAGCAGCTTTGGGATCTGAAAGCTGATATATTTCTTTCCCTTCTGGAGAAGTTGTTTTTACGAGTTCTCCGTTTGCATAGACAAAGTCTTCTTTTTGATACAGACGATCGGTTTCGTAGCCCCATATTTCTCCGTACGTTTTGCCAACATACCAGCTGTTGATACTCTGGGTTGAGCCATATTTGGTGATCTTGGTTTTTGCGTCGGCCAATGTGGCAACAACGTTAATTCCCAAACCATTTTTAAACCGGTGGTTGAAATCTAACTGAACTTCGAAACCGTTGGTACGCAAAGAACCAAAATTGCCTTTAGGTGCCAAAGTTCCATAAGTTGTAGGCAAGCCTTCCTGAGGTACGATCATGTTTTCGGTATCACGTTGATACCAGTCGAAAGTAAGTCCCAGTTTATTGTCAATAAAGCGGGCATCGAAACCCAGGTCGAGGGTTGTAATGTCCTGCCAGGTGATAGATGCAGCTACCGAAGCAGGGGTTCCAAACTGGTAAAGTTTTGCTCCGCCAATGATCCAGTTGTTGTACCCTCCGCTCATAGTGGGTATATACAATGAATTATCTACAGTTTGATCTCCGATTGTTCCCCACGATCCTCTCAGTTTCAAGGAGCTGAGTGCCGGTTGCAATCCCTGCATCCACTCTTCTTCGCTAATACGCCATCCTGCAGAGAATGATGGGAACCAACGCCACTGAAGATCTGAGGGAAACTTGGAAGTACCATCGTAACGAATGTTGGCTTCCAGTAGGTATTTTTCTTTTAGATTATAATTTATACGGCCAAAGAACCCAAGTTGAGATTCCCAGTATTCACCGCCGCCAGATGTTTGAGTTCCGGTTGCCAGATCAAACTGTGGGTTGTTATAGTCTATTAATTGTGTTTTCTGTGACCAGTTAGACGCGACTTCGTATCCTACCCTGTTCATACCTGCCATGAAATTGAAACTGTGAATTTCATTAAGTGTAAGTGCATAAGTGGTGTTAAGGTTAATGGTTGACCATTTTTTATTCTGAGCAATACGGTATACGTGGTCAGGATTTGAACCTACCCCGGTATAAGTCAACAAATCGAGTTGGTAGGCCCCCATGGCTCCTTCCGCGGTCGATGATACTTGTTCGCCTGCACTGTTAACATAGATTCGTTCACCGTTTTCGTTGAATTTCGGCAGCGCTGCACCCCAACTGTTACGCGCTGTATAGCGTGTTCCAGGCCTTTTATTAATGTATTCCTGGTCGGCATACGTATAATCAAAATTGATCTCCCAATCTTCAATTGGAGTGATAACGAATCCTCCATTCATACTGGTGTAATTTATTTCTTGGAAAGCAGTGTTAGCCTGAGCTGTTTCTGATGCAGGGCTTCTGATTGGATCACCGTCTTCTGTTGTTAAAGGATAAATGGGACTCCAGCGGTAAAGATATAGCCATGGGTCGGCTGTAGTTGATGAAGTTGCATAGGGATATCTTTTTTCACGCTTGGAGAAAATAGATCCGGCATGAACTCTTAGCCAGTTATTGACCTCAGTCCCCACTTTAACCGAACCGTTGTAGCGTTTAAAGTCGTCTTCTTTGGCGGTTTTCATCATTCCTGTCTGATCCAGATAACCAAAGCTGATGTTGTAATCTGTTTTTCCCGATCTGCCGTTTACTGAAAGATTATGTTGTTGGGTTGGTGTCCATTCTTTGATCATGTAATCATAAGGATCATAAGTCCGTAGCCCAAGCTTATAATTGTTGGCATCAACGTACCAGTCGCGACCGTAGACCATCGGGTCGTTGGGTTTCACAACGCCACCCCATTGTTGTTCCCACTCTACTGCTTTTTCATAGCTGTCGCGGGTAACTTTCCAGAAGGCTCCGGTGGCCGTTGCACCTACTCTTTCAGCTGCTAAAATGGAATATTCCAGAGCATCAACTCCTCCCATTTCAATTTTCTTGGAAATGTTTTGGAATGACAGGTTGGCAGAATAAGATACCTTTACGCTTTCTGTTGATGCTCCCTTCTTAGTAGTAATAAGGATTACCCCGAAAGCACCTTTGGCTCCATAAATAGAGGCAGAAGCAGCATCTTTTAAAATAGAGATTGATGCAATGTCGTCCGGATTTATCAACTGGATAGAAGGAATCTCAACGTTATCAAGTAAGATAAGCGGAGCAGTGCCACCTTCGAATGAAGCCAGCTGACCACGGATTTTCAGAATCGGATCGGATCCGATTTCTCCACTTGGAACGACAACGTTCAACCCAGGGGTTAATCCTTGCAACCCGCGGCCAACATCGGGAATAGGACGGGCTTCGAGCTCTTTAGTATCAACCGAAGCGACGGCTCCCGTTAGATTGGTTTTTTTTTGGGTTCCATATCCCACCACCACAACTTCGTTTAACTCGGCCGATGTTGATTCGAGTACAATGTTGTATGTAGAAGAACTGCCAACTACAATCTCTTGCGATTCCATCCCAATGAAACTGACTTGTAGTGTAGCGTTTGTTTTAACCGTGATACTGAATTTACCATCAATGTCAGTAATGGTGCCATTCGTAGTACCTTTTTCGACTACTGATACACCAGGCAGTGGTTCATTTGTCGACTTTTCCCGTATAATCCCGGAAATCAGACGTTCCTGCGCAAAAACCAGGTTTAAGCATATAGACAGGAAAAAAATTAATAATAAGCCTTTTTTCATGATAGATAAGGTTTAGAAAATTAATTTAATTAAACGTTAGTATTCATAATTTGTAGTTCTCGAGATGCAAGGCAAAACGTGCGTTATTTATTTAGAGAACGAAATTTTACTTGCACCATCTATTTTCTAATACATCTTATATTAGTGTAGTATCAGTTACTTCCTCATTTCATCATAGAATGTTTGCAGAACCTGGGATCTAACATTCAGTTTGCCAAGCATATTTGTTTCACGCGTTGGATAGACACGGTTACTCAGAAAGATGTAAATGAGGTTGTAAGTGGGGTCGGCCCATACAAATGTTCCGGTAAAACCGGAATGCCCGAAACTATCGGGGCTCGCTCCCGGGCAAGGATAGCTTTGCTCGGGTGTTACTTCTTTATTGTTTAACAATGGTTTGTCGAAACCGAGTCCGCGCCGGTTGTTATTTTCTGGAAACTGAACACGGGTAAATTCTTCCATGGTTTTTCTGCTCAGGTACTGATTTCCTCCGTATGTTCCCATTTGCAGGTACATTTCCATCAGCTTGGCAAGGTCGTTGGCATTGGCAAAAAGGCCCGCATTGCCTGAGAAGCCACCAAAAACAGCAGCTGCCTCGTCGTGCACGGTTCCCTGAATTTGCCGCTTCCGGTAGTGGACGTCGTATTCCGTTGGCACAATCCGGTCAAGCGGAAATTTATCGAGCGGATTGTAGGTAATGTTGTATGCTCCCAGCGAGTGGTAGAAATTATTGTCCAGAAATTCAGCATAGGTCTGACCGGACAGATTTTCGGTAATCTGCGGAATGATCAGAAATGAAAGGCCACTGTAAACATATTTTCCCGGAGGATTTAGTTTCGATTTGCGGATATCTTTGTAGATCCTTTTTTTGAATTTATTTTTCAGGAACAGGCCAGGCGCAACTTCCAACTGATAATCGTTGGTTTCCTGGACAGAATACCAGCGGTCTTCCAGTTTGTTGTCTTTTACTGTTTCTGTCCAATAGTTTAGGTAGGGGATTAGCCCGGCCTGGTGAGCAAGAATCTCGCGCCAGCCTAAATCTTCTTTGTCCGAAGAATGAAACAGGCTCTTTTTCCAGTCGGGCCAGTCATGCGAGAATTTATTGTCGAGATTGATTTTTCCTTCATCAGTTAATTTAAGAACAGCTGCAAGTGCACCTGAAATTTTGGTCACTGAAGCCAGGTCGTACAAATCGTCTTCCGAAACCGGAGTACGCTGATGGTAGGTGTGAAAACCATAAGTTTTGCGAAAGATGATTTTTCCGTCTTTGGCTGCGAGGACACTACATCCGGGAGTGGCTTTTTTCTGAATCGCTTCTGAAACAATTGAGTCGATCCGGTGGTTAAGACGCTGGCCATTCATCCCCACTTCTTCCGGGATGGTGTATTTCAATCGCACAGCATTTTCAATGTTTATTCCGTCGCCAATTTTGTAATAGTTACCCAGGCTCACGGGCAGTTTTCCCGATGCGCCAATTCCGCCGAAAATCAGCTGGGCTGCCAGTTCCTGAACCAGCGAATCGTTTTGGTAAGCCATTATCAGTCCGGCAGGCGGAGTAAAGTTTTTGACCTCGGCCAAAGCATACGGACTGGAGAAAAACACGGCAATTGATTTTTTCTCATTAGCCAGGTAATTCAGCAAATTCTCCGTTTCGTGGGTCAAACCATACGATCTCTGTGGCCTGACTTTTTGCATATTGCCTACCTGCATCGAGTGTCTTCTTTTGCTTTCATACAAATGAAGACCCGTAACGACCAGGTTGTAATCTTTCAGCTTTGTTTTGACTTCTTCCAGTTCGGCGGCAGTAAATTGCTCCGGAAGAAAGAAGTTATCTGTTTTCGTGTATTTTGAAAGGATGTTCTGGAAAGGAGTTGGCGAGGTTCTGCCCACTGACAGGCAGGCTACTTTTAGAGTATCAAGTCCCTGAACCGGAATCAACTGGTTTTGGTTTTCGAGCAGGGTCAACGAAGCCTCGATCATTTTCCGTTTTACCAGTTCAGCCTGCGGATTGTTTAGGTCCTGCATCAGGTTAAAGGATGAAACACGGGAGAGTTTGTTTAACCCAGCCCAATATTTAGCTGCCAAAACTCTTCGGCATTTAAGATCAATCTCCTCCTGCGAAAGTAGTCCGTTTTCAACCGCATTTTTTATCCCGGCAATTGTTTGCTCCACATCTTTCGGAAATTCAATCACATCGTTGCCTGCTTTTAGTGCAAGTGCTTCAATTTCGCCTGGCTCGCCATACGTGCTGGCACCTGCCATATTCATTGCATCGGTAATTATCAGGCCGTTGAAGTTCCATTTGTCGCGCAGTATTCCGTTAATTATTTTAGGTGAAAGACTGGACGGAATACCTTCCTGCTCGTCTAATTGCGGAACATTCAGGTGGGCACTCATTACTCCGGCAATACCTTGCTCAACCAGCTTTTTGAACGGATACAATTCTACAGAATCGAGTCGTTCGGTTGAATAGGGAACAACCGGTAGGGTAAAATGCGAGTCGGATTGTGTATCTCCGTGACCGGGAAAATGTTTGGCCACCGCAATAATGTTGTTTTCCTGTAAACCCTGCATGTAAGCCAGCCCGCAAGCAGCTACCTGCGCGGGAGATTCACCAAACGAACGCATCCCGATGATCGGGTTCTGAGGTTCGGTGTTGATGTCAACCACCGGCCCCAGGTTGACGTGAACCCCCAGGCGTTTCATTTGCCGGGCCATTTCACGGGTTGTTTCTTTTATTAGTTCCGGGCTGTAAGACGCGCCCATCATCATATTGTAAGGAAAGGGAATAACGCCGGGCATGCGCATACCCACTCCCCATTCAGCATCCATGGCAACAAACAGAGGTGTTTGTGCCGAAGCCTGGTAAACATTGGTTAATTCAACCTGTTCTTCCGGGTCGCCGGTGAAAAAGATCACACCCCCAAGGTTGTATTTTTTTATAAGTTCAGTTACTTTCAGCTGAGCAGCAATGTCGTTGTTAGCAGCAGTGTTTACCCATACCAGTTGGGCAATGCGCTGGTCCGGTGTAAGCGATTGAAATACTGAGTCTACCCACGGGTTTTCCAATAACTCATCCATTCTGAACTGGGCAAAGGTTTTTCCCCATGCCGCTGTAAAAATGAGGAGTAGTAGAATCGCTTTTTTTATCCTGTTTGTCATTACAATAATCAGTTAAACGAGATGAAAATGAGTTAATTCAGTATTATACTTTTATAAATATTTTTTTGCGGTACAATACCCAGCCAATCAGCCAGAAAAAGCACACATGTGTCAGTGCAAAAAGCAATGAGCCGTTTAAGGGACCGGCCAGAGGTTCAAAAATATGGTGGTACAGCCAGCTGTATCCATTGGTCATTTTTCCTTCGCCGTTATCAAAACGGATGATGCGCGACAGAGTGATGGCCCACAAACCCGAAAGAGCAAAAATGAAGAGCGGGTTCATTCCGAACACAACGAAGACCGACGTCCATTTTTTGTATGATTTAATATCGATTACCCAGATTAGAACCGCCAATACAACCGCTGCCCATCCCGCGGAATAGAGTACATAGGAACTGGTCCAAAGCGGTTTGTTGATAGGGAAAACCAGCCCCCAGATTAACCCGGCCGCAATACCGGCCACACCTCCAAGCAGGAGTCGCTGCGGAATCTTTTGTTTATCGGTTTCCCTGATAAGTGCACCGGCCATATAGCCCAGCAATGCGGTAACAATAGCCGGCAGGGTACTTAGTAAACCTTCGGGATCGAACGGAATTCCAAAGCCCCGGTATAAATGATTTTCACCCAGGATCATGCGGTCGAAAGCAAGCGTTGCGTTGCCCTTTAAGCTGTAAGGATCGTCGGAGCCAAAATAAAACAAGATGCCCCAATACAATAATAACAGTGCTGCCGATATGTAGGGGAGCCATGTTCTCTTTGCCGATAATACAATTAATGAAGCGATACCGTAAACAATGGCTATTCGCTGAAGAACACCCATTATTCGTAAGCGCGAGAAATCTTTGTCCCACTGGGGAAACGAATTCAGAAAAAGCCCAATGGCAAAAATCAAAAGTGTTCGTTTGCCCAACCGGATGAATGAATCATGATTCAATGCATTCCCGTATTTTGAAAATGAGAAAAACATGGAAACGCCTACTACAAAAAGGAAAAACGGAAAAACCAGATCAGTTGGGGTACACCCGTGCCATTCTGAATGTCGCATTGGTGCATAAATATAGGACCAGCTCCCGGGATTATTAACTGCAATCATGGCCACAATGGTCAGGCCGCGCAGTACATCAAGAGCCAGATAACGTTTTGCTGTTTTCATCCACTTGTTACTTTGTTCCGGTTAAACAAATAATAACCGTCTGGTTAGATTTCAGTTAAAAAGTACATTTTCAAATATATATTTTTTTTGTAAGATGTATGACATGTTCTATGTATAATATTTCTTCTTAATGTATTTTTCATATTGATATGTAGTTATTCGTATTTGTGTCGTTTTGTTTTGTTATTAGTTTATTGTATGTGTAAAAAGTTTGATGTTGGTCTGATTTGTATCTTTTGTGATTTGTGTTATTGAAAAAGGGATTATTAAAAACATATGTTGTACAAAATAAAATGTAAGATGTATTACAAATTCTGCAAATCTTTGTCTTGAATCACAACTTAAAAACTATCTATGGAACAATATATCGGAATCATGTCAGGAACAAGTATGGATGGTATTGATACAGTTCTGGTTGGCTTTGAAGACAATAAAATACTGCGTGTTCAGATGCATTCGCAGTCTTTTCCGGAAAAGCTTAAATCCGTATTGACTGAATTAATTAATAGTTATCGATCTGAAATATATGTGCTTGGTGAAGTTGATCATCAACTGGCTTTGTGTTATGCGGATGCGGTGAAACAGCTGTTGCAAAAATCGAGTACTGATTCAAGTGATGTTGTGGCCATTGGTTGCCACGGACAAACGGTGTTTCATTCTCCGGCTACCCAATTTCCTTTTACTATGCAGTTGGGAGATGGAAATGTAATTGCTGCCCAAACCGGAATTCGTACGGTTGTTGATTTTCGTCGGATGGATATGGCTTTTGGCGGACAAGGAGCTCCGTTAGTGCCGGCTTTTCATCAGGCTTTTCTATATAGCAAGCGCGAGAAGCGGGTGGTTCTGAACCTGGGCGGCATCGCCAATATTACGGTTCTTGCTGATAACGATGACTCGGTTCTTGGCTTTGATACCGGGCCGGCCAATTGTTTGATGGATGCCTGGATACTGCATTGTCTGGACCGCAAGTTTGACAAAGATGGTGAATGGGCCGCAAGTGGGAAAGTGATTCCGAAGCTACTGAGCGAAATGCTGGCTGACGACTATTTTAAACAACCGGCACCGAAAAGCACGGGACGTGAATTGTTTAATCTGGATTGGCTGAACAAACACCTTCAAGGAATTTCTGAATACAGGAAGGAAGATGTGCAGGCTACCTTGCTGGAATTAACTGCGGCTAGTGTGGCTCAGTCTGTGGAGAAATATGCGCCGGAAACTGATGCTATGTATGTTTGCGGGGGGGGGGCTTTCAATAAAATTCTGATGAAGCGGCTTGCCTTTCATTTACCCGGTGCCCGCGTTGCCAACACCGAGGAGCTTGGGATTCACCCGCAACAAATGGAAGCTGTAGCATTTGCGTGGCTCGCCATGCGACGGATTAAAGACGAACCCGGCAACCTGCCTTCGGTTACCGGTGCACATAAAAAAGTATTGTTGGGAACGATTTACGACCCGAAGACTTTTTAGCGGGACTCTTGTTTGTTGTGCGACAGGAGAAGCAGACCTGTAAACATAATTAGTCCGTTCAGAAGCAAAAGCTCAAATCCAAATTTGTAGCCCCCGAACCAGGCTTCTGAATTGGCATTAACGATGTAGGTTAAAACCGGCGACAGTAAACCCACCAGCGGAACGAAGCGGTCTTTCACCATTCGTTTGGTTAGAATCCCGAAAGCAAACAGCCCGAGCAAGGGGCCGTAAGTGTAGCCTGCCACCCTGAATACGGCGGAAACAACGCTTTCATTATTGATAATTCGGAAAATCACAATTACTAAAAACATCAGCAGCGAAAAACCAACGTGTACCAATATCCGGGTTCTCTTACTTTTAGGCGCTGCCGGATCCAGGTTCAGAAAATCAATGCAAAAGGATGTTGTTAAGGCTGTCAGGGCCGAATCGGCACTGGAGTAAGCTGCGGATAAAATTCCGAGCAGGAATAGTGCCCCTGCAAGAGGCCCAAAATATTTGATGGCCAGTAACGGGAAAAGGTCGTCGGTTCGCGATGGCAGATCAATCCCTTTTTGAGCTGCATAATAATACAACATCACTCCCAGCGACAGGAAGAAAATATTGGCAATAATAAAGGCAAAGCTGAACCAGAAAATATTTTTTTGTGCGTCTTTTCTTGTTTTACAGGTCAGGTTTTTTTGCATCATGTTCTGGTCCAGTCCGTTCATGGTCAGAACAATTCCAACACCCGCCATAAATTGTTTGAAAAAGTTGGTTTTCGATTTCCAGTCCCAGTCAAAAATCCGGCTAAACGGATGGTGATCAACTACTGTCACCATGTCGCCAAAGCTTAAATCGAGCTGGCTCAGGATCACCCAAATGGTAATTCCCACGGCACCCAAAATAAAAAACGTTTGCAGCGAATCGGTCCAAACCACGGTTTTAATTCCTGCGCGGTAGGTGTAGATCCAGATGAGGAAAAGAGTGATCAAAACGGTTAGCCAGAACGGGATTCCAAAGTCGTTGAAAAAAGCGATCTGAAGTACACCTGCTGCCAGGTATAGTCTGAAAGAAGCCCCGATGGTTTGCGAAACAAGAAAAAAGAAAGCTCCTGTTTTGTACGAACGAAGCCCAAAGCGCTGATCGAGATAGGTGTAAATGGAAACCAGGTTTAGCCGGTAGTAAAGCGGAATAAGCACCAGTGCAATTACCCAGTATCCGATAAAGTTTCCGAGCAGAAATTGAAGGTAGGTCCATGCCGAGTTGCCAACTTCGCCGGGCACCGAAATAAAAGTTACCCCGGAGATGGTGGACCCGATCATCCCAAAAGCAACCAGGTACCAGGGAGAACGGCGATTTCCGGTGAAAAAAGTTTCGCTGTCGGCATTGCGCGAGGTAAACCATGACACGCCCATCAATACCGCAAAAAACATGAGAATAATAATAGCAATCAGCAGTGTACTCATTTTAAATCAGTTTTCAGAAGTGTTCGTAAAGATGCAAAACTTAAAGTAGTAATTTATTGATAAGTAACATCCATGTCCCAACTCCATTGGTCAAAATATAAGTTTCCTTTTTTCCACTCTACTTCTCCGCGCTGGAAATCGTAAGGTTCGCTGCGCGGATGCTTTTTCTCAGGATATAGTTTCTGCGCGTAATCGTCGTTTACAATCAGGCGGTATGTATCTATTCCCTGGAAATAAAAATTGCGTAGTTGTTTGTTGCTTGTGGGTTGTAGTTTGAACGACTGGTCGAGGGGAACCCAGCCAATTCCTTCGTAATAAACTTCACACCAGTCGTGTAAATTCTCAAATCCCGGGTGAAGCATAAAACCGCTTTGCCATTTTACAGGAATTCCCTGCGAACGGGCCAAAGTCATAAAAAGGAGTGTTTGCATGCCGCAGTCACCGTGGTGGTTGGCTAGCACGTATTGCGGAATGTTGGGAATAGTTCCGTATTCCAATGCACTGGCCCACGGGATTGAATCGCTGATCCAGGTATAAATTGCTTCCACCTTTTTCAACGGATTGTTTTCATTGCCAACGATTTGTTGGGCAAGCTCCACCATTTCGGAAGAGAAAACAATATGCGGAGGTCGCTCAATGGTGTTATTGCGATAGATGTCACTGGTCGTATCGTATGCCTGAATATTTTCAGGTTTCAGGTTAAAGTACTGAGGTTTTGTTCGTACCGAGAATTTTACTGAAAATAGGGTGGCTTCGTCTTTCACTGCTTTTTTCTCCATGTAAAAAGTACGCTGCAAACATTCATTCGGAGCAATTGTATAATCTCCGGGTTCAGCCTCCAGTACCTGAAAATCACTTTGTCGCGGATTACCTTCGCGCGGAGCGGGCAGCCAGCAACGAATCGTTTCTCCGGCAGGCACCGCGTTGGGTTTTACCGTCAGCGTGTAAGCAAAAGTAACTTGTTGGGAGGGGGCAGCGTTGGGATTTTCGGCACAAGCTTCCAGTACCTGTTGAGTATGTGCGAGGCGGAGCTCTGTCAGTGAGTTAGGTTCTATGTTTTGTTCCGGAACGGGTCTGTTTTTGTTCTGGGTGAAATCAATCAGACGGCGCAAATTCGGGACTGAGTTTTTAAAATAACGCTTTTCTCCGTCTATGTATCGCATCTCCAGTTTGCCGGATGTTTCCCAGTTTGCCTTGTCTGCATCGCTGGCTGAAGGGAAAGTATTTTTCAATTGCTCCTGTATTTCAGGCTCAGTGCGAGAAAAATCAACCCGAATGGCATGGATTAGCTGCTCCACAGAGTCCAGTTCAAAAGTACTCCATTGTGTTGTTCCCGATTTTTTGAGTGAATCAATGGTGTGCTGGAGCCTTGTAAATTCTCCCTTGTCCAGGTATTGTGCAAACGTTTTGTTGGCATCCCTGGTAGAACAAGAGAAGGTAATCACAGCCAATGCCGCGGTTAAAAGAAAGCTTAGTTTATGCCGTTTGATTAATCTGTATGACATGTTACAAATATATAAATTCGAAATATTTTCAAAACAAAAAATGAAAATAATGATGAAAAAAATTTCCTTCGTTTATTTTCATCTCAACAAATAAGTCCATTGGCTCTATAATAGCAATGATTTAAGAATTAGTTACAATCGTTTGAGTTGATAGTTTTTGCTTTCCAGAAAGTCGATCAGTTCTTCCAGCCGGTTGTAGAGCTTGTCCGTACGTTTTTCGCTTGTTCCGAGGTGAATCAAAATCATGCTGCCTTTAAGCATCCCCGGTTGATTCTTTTCCTTCTCTTTCAGATCGTTCAAAATCCAGTCTGATGATCTGTAATTTTTCATATCCGGAGTGGTGTAATCGGCGTTGGTTCTGATGCCGGGCGTAAAATTCACCAAGTTTAGCCCCAGTTGACTGGTCCAGTCGGTAATGCTTTGGTTGTACCATTCAAACGGCGGCAAAAAGTAGGAGGCAGAAGAAATGGCTATGCCTGCTTCTTCCATTTTGCGATAGTTGGCGGTTAAATCCGATTCAAACTCATCGCGGCTAAGCAGCAGCGAATCACGTTGGTTCCAGTCGGCGTACAATAAATGCTTGTCGGAATGTGCACCCAGGTAATGCCCATCCCGAATTAACTGACTGATCAGATTTTTGTTGGAAGGATTGTCGTAAAAACTTCCTGTAAAGAAGAAGGATGCTTTTAAATTGCGTTGTTTTAAGGTGTTGGCAATTGTCTCACCACCATCGTTAAAATCGTGAGCGGAGAATATCAGGTAAACATTGGCCTGGGTAGTGTCCATTCGTATGATGGTACCTTCCTTGTCTTTTACACAGTTCGTTAAGTCTGTTTCTTTTTGCCCTTCTGCTTCGAGCGAAGAAAGTACAAAACTCAGGCTGGCTGTACCATCCATGGTTGGCTCGTTGGATGAGTAGTCGCCAATATCGTCGTGGTAAACGGCTTTGCCGTTCTGGTAATTGGCGTACACATCTTCTTGGGTCAGCTGTATCCCTCTCAGACTTTCGTAGATGTAGCTGTAAACGGGACCATCCACCAGGCCTCCGGTGGTGGTTTGGTTCATTAAAACCGTAATGGACGAGTGGGGGTGTTGCGGGTTGTCGCCGCCCTCGGGTAAGCCGCAGATCATGCTGGTTCCCCACGGGTTACATCCGAAAAGCCAGTCGATAAGTGCGGCTTCCATCTTTTCGTACGATCTGTCGCCCGTCAACTCGCGGTAGAGCCTTGCCTGCGTAGCGGCTGCCACAACAAAATTATTGGAGCACCAAACAAAGGGAACCCCAATCCGGAAAGGATCGTCCCCTGCATGTCTTTTTATATCATCCAGTCCTTGTTTCATCAGTGTCTGGTATTTTTTTGCAATTGCGGGGTCGGTGGATTGTGCCTGCAGGAAGTGTCCCAGGTTCACAAAAGGGTAGTATTGATAATGCCTGGCGCGGTGCAGTTCCATCCATGGTGTTACAGGTTCAAGTTCGCCCCAGTAGTTGGCTTGCTGGCTGTATGTTTTATCGCCCGATGCATGGTAAAGCGAGGCTGCCGCCAGTTCCATGTCGTCGATGTAGTTGCCTTCTTCGTAAAAATAGGGAGATACAACACAGGCGGTTTGGCACACTCCCGGATCCGATATAGCGAATTCCCAGGCGTCGCCTGCTTTGGTATTTAGTTGGGCTGCAAATGCCGCATCAATCGGTGTGAAAAGTTTTGCACCCAAGGCAAATGCCGATGTGTATTTGGCAGCGGTGGAAGCAACGCCCGTACTTCGGTTTTTGTGCTTTCCCAGCCCCTGGGGTTTTCCGGTAACAAAGTAAACTGGTCGGGCATTTCCAAGCCCGTACGAAACCGTGTCCTCGGTTGGGAGTCGGTATCCACGGTGGTCGCGGTCGTCGGCAATTTGGTTGTACATTTCGTTTTTGGCCGGATTCATTTTTAGTAACCACTCCAGCCCCCAGCGTGCTTCATCCAAAATGTCAGGTATCCCGTTTTTTCCGGGTAAGCCGTTTGCGTCGTAGGCATCGCCAAACACGCCCGGATTCTGTTGATAGGCAAACAGCATCTGATAGGTGGCATTGGCCGATGTTGTTACATACTGAAGGTAGTCAGAAGCGTCGTGCCAGCCTCCTGTGACATTTATTTTCTCGCCGGTTCGGGTAGGATGATCCACAATAATGCCGTCGTGCACATGGCAGGAATCCTCCAAAAAAGGATTGAAGCCACAGCGCTGCTGGCGCATGTAATTTAATATGTAATCAGCGGTTCCCTTGTATACATCTCCGGCAATTCTAAACGACGGAGATTGGGTGGAAGCTGCCACAATGTAATAGCCACCTTCTTTTTTCAACTCCGAAAAATCAAATTGATAAGCCGATTGCTTTCCCCATATTTCGGCGTTGGCTGCTTGAGCTTTTGTTTCCAATACCTTTTTATTCGACAATGTATTGTAGACACTGAATGTTTCAATGTGTATTTTTTCATCGCTCAAAAAAACGGCTGTTTTGGCTGCATTGGGCAAGTAGCCCAGTTGGTTAATACGAATTGTGTTTTCGGCAAAACTAACGTGGACACAAAAAAGCAGTAACAGAATAGTGGAAAGAATCGTAGGCTTTTGCATATTGGATAGTATTGGATTTAATTTCTCAAAATTAACTTTTAGAAAAGAGAAAAACAATATTTGTAATACATGTTACATCTTATCTGATGAAAATATTATATTTGTGGTATGACAATTCTAATTGCAGATAGCGGATCAACCAAAACAGACTGGTTATACACTGATGTTGAGGGTAATTCCCAGGTTATTCAAACCAAAGGGATAAACCCTTTCTTCAGATCAAGCGACGATATTTATCAGGAGCTCAAAAGTGAGTTGTTCCCGAAAGTGCCGGAAGTTGATGAGGTTTTCTTCTATGGTGCAGGAATTATCAATGCGGAGCGTGGCAATGTGGTCAAAGAGGCATTAAGCCCGTTGTATCCTGTAGCAAAAATAGAAGCAAACAGTGATGTGTTGGCTGCAGCAAGGGCCTTGTTTAAACATTCAACCGGAATTGCCTGTATATTGGGGACCGGCTCAAATGCCTGTTTGTACAATGGTGAAACAGTGGAATTTGGTATTCCTCCGCTTGGTTTTATTTTGGGAGACGAGTGCAGTGGCGCTGTTTTGGGACGAAAGCTGCTGGGGGACTATTTTAAAAATGTCATGCCGGAAGAACTGAGAAAACGTTTTGCTGAAAAATACAATGTAACTCAAGCAGGCGTGTTGGAAAGGGTTTACAGAACGGAACGCCCCAATAAATACCTGGCTGGATTTGCCCCGTTTTTATCCGAAAATATTTCTGAAATGTATTGCGAAACACTGGTGCGAAAAAGCATCGGCGAGTTTCTGGAGCGAAATGTATTACAGATTCCGGAAGCAAAAAATTACCGTTTAGGCTTTTCAGGGTCCATTGCCTGGAATTTTAAACCGATCATTGAGAAAGTGGCGGCCGAATATGGTTTTGCGGCTCCTTTCATCATTCAAAAACCGATTGAACATTTAAATGATTACCATACTAACTCCAAAAAATAATTTAACAGATATGACCAATCAAAGCATAACCGAGTCGGAATCGTTGTACAAAGATCTGGATCAGATGTCAGTCCGACAGCTTTTGGAAGGCATTCATGAAGAAGACAAAAAGGTGTTGCCGGCCGTTTACCAAACCATTCCGCAAATTGAAGAGCTGGTTTCGAAAACGGTTGAACGGATTAAAAAAGGTGGTAGGCTTTTCTATGTGGGAGCCGGTACCAGCGGTCGTTTGGGCATCCTGGATGCTTCTGAAATTCCGCCGACTTATGGCGTTGGTTACGATGTAGTGATTGGTTTGATAGCCGGTGGCGATCAGGCTATCCGGAAAGCGGTTGAAGCCGCCGAAGACAATATGGATTTGGGGTGGCAGGAACTGCAGGCTTTTAACATTAACGAACATGATACGGTGGTCGGAATTGCGGCCTCGGGAAGAACTCCCTATGTGATTGGTGCGGTTAGCACGGCCAGGGCACATGGCATTTTAACGGGCTGTATTACCAATAATCCGAATAGTGAACTGGCCCGGAATGTTGATATTCCCATCGAGGCAATTGTTGGCCCTGAGTTTGTTTCGGGTAGTACCCGGATGAAATCAGGAACTTCGCAAAAGCTGATTCTGAACATGATAACCACAACGCTCATGATTAAACTGGGCCGGGTAAAAGGCAACCGGATGGTAAACATGCAGCTTACCAATCAAAAACTGGTGCAGCGCGGTACCCGCATGATTATGGAGGAGTTGGGTTTCGACGAAGAAAAATCAAGACGTCTTTTATTGGTTCACGGATCGGTGAATGCAGTTCTGGAGAATTACAAAAACAAGTAATTGTCAGGCATTCGAATTTTTAAGAAATTTGTTGTAAACCTGCATATTGCGTCCGATGTGTGCCTGCATTTTTTCATAGGCACGATCGGCGTCTTTTTCGCGAATCGCATTCACAATTTCTTTGTGGTAGCCCAAGGTAATTTCCTTTTCACCTTCAACGTTGGCATAAATATAATTACGCATCCGGGGTAAAAGGTTGTGAACGGGTTCCATGGTTACAATCACAAACGGATTCCCGGTGGCACGTGCCACTGTTAAATGGAATTTGTTGTCGAGATCTGATTCCAACTGGGTATTGTCAGGATCGCACGCCGCAAATTCTGTCAGATTGGTTGTCAGGTTTTTCAGGTCGTCATCGGTACGGTTTACCGCGGCCATTCTGGCAATTTCGGGTTCAAAAGCCAACCTCAACTCAATGATCTGGGTGAGCAGATCCATGTCAAACTTCAGGTCATAATACAAGTTCAATGAGTCGATCGCATCTTTCATGTTGATTTTCTTCACGATCATCCCGCTTCCTTTACGGATCTCGATTAACCCGCGGGCGCTCAGGCGGCGAAGTGCTTCGCGTAAAGCTGTACGGCTTACTGCAAACATTTCGCAAAGTTCACGTTCTGAAGGCAATTTTGAGCCAACAGGCAATTTCTTTTCCCGGATGGCACGCTCAATGTTTCGCTCAATTTTTTGACTAAGCGTTTGGGTGGTGCCAATCTTTTGAAAAATATTATTCATTTCTGCCATATGCGCTATCTGTAGAATGTGCCAAGTTAAGCTTATTTTTCCTTTTCGCGTTCGCGATTTTGAATTTTCTCGGTTTTGTATCACTGGACTTTTAAATTAGAAAGCGTGTTATCCTTATTGTATCCTTTTGAACGGGAAAATCTCATACATGTGAATACTTGTTTTCTAATGTTGAGAATATTTGGAGTAATGCGCAGAGTATTTGTCAGCTAAGACCTAAGTGCCTGTCTTAATTGTAATAATGGCAGGGCTGTTTAATTGTCATTCTTTTATTTTTATATTTGAGGCACATTTTTCATTGACAGGAATTGGGGGATTACAGTAACGATTTTTTATTATACGAATTAAAAAGTGGTCAGGAGAGGGCTTTCGACTACATTTTCAGAAAGTACTACAAGGGACTTTGTGCGCAGGCAATATCTTACATTAATGATATGGATGCTGCCCAAAACCAAGTGCAGGAGTGTTTTATCAAGTTTTGGGAAAAACGTTCGGAATTGAATGAAATACAGAACTTGGCAGGGTATCTTTCATTTATGGTACGAAATCAGTGTATCGATTACCTGCGCAAGGAAAAAGTGATCGCTAAAGCTCATGACTCGGAGCTGGACAAGCCTGTTTCTGAGAATTCAACCGAAAACGAATTATTGGTACATGAGTTTGAAGAGAAATTAGTAGTTGCTCTGTCTAATTTACCCGAACGTTGTCGGATGGCTTTTGAATACAGCCGGTTTGAAAACAACACTTATCCTGAAATTGCAAAAAAAATGAATATTTCGGTCAAAGCAGTGGAGGCCTTGGTAGGCAGAGCGCTAAAATCGCTGCGAACGGAACTGAAAGATTACCTCCCATTATTGTTTTTATTCTTCCGAATTATGTAACAGTTCGATCCTTGCTCCCGGGTTTGGGCTTTTATTTCTTAATAATTAAGCTAGTCGGACGCAAAACACTTTTGGCTGTCAGAAGAGTGGATAAGTCTTTCATCTTTAGCATTTTTTGAAAATTGAAATTTCTGGTTGATCATCAGCATATCAGAAAAATATATCCTAAGGCCGTTTCACTTATTAATTATTTTCAAATCTAATGTAGGGTATTCGTTATCGGGCTTCGTCATACTTCATATGAAATCATATTGTTGAATCATTTTATTTTATGTTAAACTAAATGTAAATAACTTATGGAGAGACGAAGAACTAGAGAAAGTAAGTTCCGGATTGTTTCAATGATGGACTTTTCAAGGATCTCATTTTTATTGATTGCTACAGCAATGATCCTTTTCACAAGTAGTTGCGATGATGAGGAGTCTGGCAGCCTTCCGGCAACTACAACTATTGAAGTGACGGATATAACCGATGTGGATGCGGTTGTGAGCGGAGTTGTAACTTCCAATGGCGGTTCAAAAATGTTGGCAATTGGTGTTTGCTGGACTACCGAAGATACCGAACCTACTGTTGATGACAACTATGAACCAGTTGGTGAGTACACAACAGAGGGCATTCTGCAGGATGACTGGAATTATTCGATTACCCTTGGTGGGCTAACTGCAAAAACCGATTACAAAGTAAGATCGTATGCTGCTAACGAAGCCGGTCTTTCGTATGGCGAAACCATTGCCTTTACCACAAAAGCAGGCAAAACTTTCCATACTCTCACTCCTGATATGATTGATACATATACACAGGAGATTTGGGAAGGACCAAAGGAAAGCCTGGTTGATGGTGACCTTTCTACATTCTGGCACTCAGCCTGGTCGAATGATGAGGGAGCAGAAGTGATGCCATTGCCACACCACGTGCAGATAACTTTCAGCGAGGCCAAATACATTGGAGGATTCAACTTCTGGACCCGGTCGGTTTCGGCAAGAGGAATTGACCCTGCTCAGTTTGATGTACAAATCAGCTCTGATGGAGTTGAGTATACAACGGTATGGACTTCAACCCGTTTTGACGCGAAAGTTCGTCCTGATGCAAATCAGCTTAAGCTCGATAAAAATTATTCTTCAAAATACTTTAGAATCCGAATATTGGATACCCGTACAACCGGGCAAATGTTCACTACGATGAGTGAATTACAAGTATTTGAGGATGGTTTACTACCGTATTAAGAGGGGAGCTCAATTAGTGGCAACGAGTTTTTAAGTTCATGTATCTAAAAGACTAAATATAAAAAATATGAAGTATATACAGCAAATAAGGCTTTTCCAGGGGATCAGTCAATATAATATCCTAAGCACGCTAAAGCATAGCATGGGCGCATTGGGCCTGTTGATGTTTGTTATGCTGTTTTCTTTTAATGCAAATGCACAGTCGCTTGACGTGAGCGGTACTGTTGTTGATGATAATACGCAGGAACCTCTACCCGGCGTAACAATCGTGGTTAAAGGAACCACTACCGGAACTACCTCCGATATTGATGGAAATTTTGCCATTACAGTGAATAGTGCCGACGCTACCCTGATATTTTCATTCATCGGTTACGAAACCCAGGAAATTGCGGTTCAGGGCCAGACAACACTTGCCATCCGTTTGAAAAGTGAAACAAGGGATATTGACGAGGTGATGGTAATTGCATATGGAACAACTAAAAAGTCGAATCTTACAGGATCGGCTGTGGCCTTGGATAATGAAGAGCTGAAGGATGTATTTACATCGAGTGTTTCTTCGATGCTGCAAGGCAAGGTCGCAGGTGTTTATACGGCAACAGCCAGTGGTCGTCCGGGCGATAAAACAACGATAACCATTCGTGGAAAAGGCTCTTTGTCGGGCGAAACATCACCTTTGTGGGTAGTTGATGGTATTATTTATGGAAACAGCGATCCCGGACTGAGTCCTGCAGATGTGGAAAGCATTACTGTTTTAAAAGATGCTTCCGCAACGTCTTTATACGGGTCGTTGGCGGCAAATGGAGTAATTTTAGTACAAACACAACGTGCTGGAAAGGGTATCTCCAAAATCAACGTAAATGCTACGCGTGGGTTTACCACATTTAACACCGGGAACTTTTCTGTTATGAATTCGCAGGAACTGTACGATTATCAGAAAATCTGGAATACAAAAATTACCGAAGACGTTTTGAATACTGATACTGACTGGATGGAAATTGGAACCCAAACAGGTGTGGCGCAGGAATATAATGTGAATTACAAAGGCGGAAACGATAAAATATCAGCTTACCTGTCAGGAACTTATTACGATGAAACAGGTGCACTGAAAGGTTACGAATACGAACGTTATTCAGGACTTGCAAATATTGACATAAAAGCCACCGAAAAGCTGACACTTAAAGCCAATCTTTCAGGCGACTATCGCCAGACACATGATCAGCAGCATTCTACCTACGCCATATTTACCTACATGCCGTGGGACGACCCTTATTTTCCAGATGGTTCGGTGCTTGACCCCAGAACTTTAGCCGGGGAGCAATACTTGCTTGATAACAACAAAGTTTGGTACGGAAGGGACAATAGCAACTACTTATACGATTTACAGTACAACTACGGTACATCGCGTGGTAACAATTTCAGGATAAATGTTGGTGCCGATTATCAGATTAACGACTGGCTTACTTTTTCGTCGATGAACAACATTGCTCTTGGGTATAGTCAGCAGGAATATTACACCGATCAACGTTCAATAAGCGGTTTGTCCGATAAAGGTAATCTGTATGAATATTATGGATTTAGCCAGACACGTTTTACCAACCAAATGCTTAGGTTTAAAAAAGAAATCGACCAACATGCTGTAAATGCATTTGTGGCCTGGGAATACACCGATTATCACACTGATAATGCTGATGCTGAAGGCAAAGGAGTTGCGGCTGGATTGACGGTTCTTAATGCAACTGCCGAAGCAGTTTCAGTAGGAGGCTATAAAGGAGAAAGTGCGAAGCAAAGTTACCTGGTTAACTTGCAGTATGCTTACGATAATAAATATCTGGCCACGGCATCTTTCAACCGTCAGGGATCAAGTAGCTTTGGTCCTAACAACCAGTATGGTAATTTCTGGTCGGCAAGTTTGGGTTGGAATGCCTACAACGAACAGTTTCTAAAAAATGTAAAATGGCTAAATGTGTTAAAGCTCTCGGCCAGTATGGGACAGGTTGGGAATGCTCCAGGTGGTTTTCAGTATTTAGGCTACTATGCTTTTGTTGACCAATACAACGGAAACAGTGCTGCAACGCCTTATCAAAAAGGTAATCCCGATATCAGCTGGGAAAAAGTTACCAGTTACAATACTGCCATTACTGCGAGGGTTTTCAACAGAGTGGGAATAAATCTTGATCTGTATTATAAAAACAGCGACGGCTTGTTAACTTATGTGCGGCTTCCGGCAATAACTGGTTACAACGGTGTTTGGATGAATGTTGGGCGTGTAACCAACCGAGGGTATGAACTTTCGCTGACCCCTGAAATTATTAAAACACCGCGGTTTAACTGGGATATGACTATTAACCTTGCTTACAACAAAAACAGGGTAGAAGAATTGTACGAAGACAAAGCTTACACCAGTGGAAATAAAAGGATTGAAGTGGGCCATGATATGGATGCATTCTATCAACGCGTATGGTACGGTGTAAATCCAAACAATGGAGACCCGCTTTGGGAAAAAGTGATTGTTAACGAAGATGGAACGGAGACAATAGGCATTACCTCTGATTATTCAGAAGCCACGCTGCAATTTACCGGAAGCAAAGGAACACCGACTTATTCGGGAGGTATATTAAATACCCTTAGTTTTGATAATTTTACTTTATCGGCAAATATTTCTTTTGTTGATGACATTTACAAATACAACAGCGATCGTGAGTTGTTTGACAGCGATGGTTCGTATATCGCATTTAACAACATGAATCTGGTTAACGGATGGAGCCGTTGGGAAAAACCAGGCGACGTTGCCACTCATCCAAGACCTCACAATGGAGGGAATAAAAACGCCAATAAAGTGTCATCACGTTACCTCGAAGATGCCAGTTACATTCGTTTGCGAAATGTTAGTCTGTCGTACTTGCTACCCAAACATTTTGCGGGTAAGCTTAAAATGAGCAATGCTTCAGTATATGTAAGTGCAGACAACCTGCTTACAATCAGCGACTGGTCGGGTATGGATCCGGAAAGCGGGGCTCTTTATCCACTGTCGAAAAAAATATTGTTTGGAGTTAAAGTAGATTTTTAACCGTGTATTCATTATTAAATTAAGAGTATGACAACTAAAAGAATATATTCAATTATTGCAGTGTTGCTGGTACTTTCAATTACTGCCTGTGATATTACCCGAGATCCTTTTCAAGATCTCGAGGATGAAAAGGTATTTGGAGATGAATTAGGTATCGAAGCTGCTGCCTTGGGTACATACGCTCTCTTAAAGAAGAATCAGTTTATGCGCCCTTACCACTTCCATGGCGAATTTGGGGGGGATAATATTGCGTTAAGTGGTTCTACCACCGACAACCTCTTTTACATGTATAATTACCAACACATACCTAATAACGGTCACTTAAACGACTTATGGGAAACTTGTTATAAGGGTATTGTTAATGCCAATAAGGTTATCGACAAAGCACAAAAAGGTACCGACCGCATGAACCATGTAATTGGTGAAATGTATTACCTGCGTGCCTTTTTCTACTTCAATCTTGTTTCTGTTTGGGGAAGACCTTATAACCAGGAGCCGGAAACAAACCTGGGAGTGCCAATTATTTTGGATCCAGAACCTAATGTTGACAGCCTTCCGTTGAGGAACACAGTTAAAGAAGTTTACGATCAGATTATTACGGATTTAACAACTGCTGCCGATTTAATGAGCAACTTTAAACGACTTCCGGAAGAATACAATATTTATGCTAACGAGCAGGCTGCCAATGCCTTGCTTTCCCGCATATATCTTTACATGGAAGATAATACCAAAGCAGCAGCATTTGCTACAAAAGTTATTGAATCTGGTAACTTCGAATTGCTTAATGGTTCTGAATATGAAACATATCCGACTATGGTGCCTGAAAATAACGCAGAGGTTATTTTTGCATGCCGGGCTTTAAAAGATGAAGATGACTACGACTGGTATGCTTTCGGCGGTATGTATTGCACCATCGACGGTGTTGGCTGGGGCGAAATGTATGCTTCGGAACCTTACCGCGATTTGCTTGATCAAAATCCGGCTGACAGAAGACATAAGTTTATTGTTCCTCAATATGTTGCCGGAAATAGCTATGAAATTACTTATTCTTACGACAAGTCATCACCTTCGGGTTCACGAATGTTCCAAATGTATGCTGTTACTCAAAACGGCAACAATTGGGAGTATGAATATAATGGCAGTACGCACACTGTTTTAACCGAAGATGTGGATGGAACTACCCGTTATTATATTACTGACGGTGCCAACATTTCTGGAAAAACCTATGTGCGTTTAGACAAGAAAATGGAAGTTCGTAACGGTTATCCGAAGTACTTTGTGATAAAATGTTCGAACCAGGAAGGACAGCCGCAACTGTTCTCTCCAATTATTTCTCGTCTGGCTGAAATGTACCTCAACAGGGCCGAAGCACTTGCTAAAACAGGTGATGTTGACGGAGCACTTGCCGATGTTAACCTGATCAGGGAAAGGGCGAATATCCCGACCTATTCTGAGGTACCAGATGACAAAACCATTCTGCAGATTGTTTTGGAAGAACGTCGCCTGGAACTGGCTTTCGAGGCACACCGTCGTTACGACATCTTCAGAAATGGCCTGACACTGGACCGCAGATACCCTGGAACACACGACAAGGGTAGCAATCCGTTAATGACTGTTCCGGCAAATCATCCGCGTGTGGTGGATTATATTCCGGAAGATCAAATACTCGCTCAACCTAATTTGGTGCAAAACCCATAGTTTAGTTTGACATTTAAACATAGGGGCTTTGCCCGGGAAATAACCCGGGTGGAGTCTCTTTTTAATAATCGTAAATCCTTGAAAAAGATGAAGGTGCTTGGTTTTAGCTTAGCCTTTGCATCGTTTTTCGTGAAAGGATAGTCAAGATAAAAACCAATAGATGAGCATGATAATGGAATTCATACCAACCGGGTTCCATACGATGCCTTAATAAAACAAACAATTTTAGTAAGATGAAAAGTTCAAAAATTACCATCATCTTTTACCTCGCTTTAATGTTTTCTTATCTGCTTGTTTCCTGTAGCGAAGAAGAGGGTATGAAGATGGAGGAACCACCGCAAATGTCGGTTCATGTGCCCGCTAAAGGGAATAGCTGGTTTTTGGACAATGTGGGAACCAGTCAAATGAAATCATCCGACTTTGACGGTTTTAGCTGGACCTCGAAAAGTTCAGTCTTACGCACCTATTTTCGTTTGGAAAAAGCCGGAGAAGTTCATATCGGAATAAAAGCAACAGTAGCCACTGGTACCTCTACTATTAAAGCAACTTTTCAGAACGAATCAAAAGACATAGAAATAAAAGATACCAATCACGGTATTGTGTATATAGGAGCCTTTACTGTTCCGACTGCTGGCTATTATTATATCGATTTACAGGGTATTGATCGTGGCAACACTCAGTTTGCTTCTATAGAATACATAGCTCTTGGTGGCGAAGCAACATCGTCAGGAGTGCATTTCTCGAACGAAGAATATTTTTACTGGGGCCGTAGAGGGCCATCTGTTCATCTTGCATATCAAAAAGCGGAGGGAACAGCTGATGTGCAATGGTTTTACAACGAAGTAACCGTACCGGAAGGAAACGATGTAGTTGGTTCTTATTTTATGGCCAATGGTTTTGGAGAAGGATATTTTGGCATGCAGGTGAATTCATCGAGTGAAAGAAGAATCCTGTTTTCGGTTTGGAGTCCCTATCAGACTGATGATCCGGGAAGTATTCCGGAGGACCAGCGGGTAAAGCTTATTGCAAAAGGCAACCAAACGACCATTAACGATTTTGGCGGAGAAGGTTCAGGCGGACAAAGTTACCTGGTTTTTAACTGGGAAGCAGGGAACACTTATCGGTTCCTGTTAAAAGGAGAACCTGCCGGTGATAATAAAACGGATTACACGGCCTACTTTTTTGATCCGAAACAAAGCAAATGGCATTTTATCGCACAGTGGAGACGTCCTATGATTTCCACTTATCTGACAGGCTTGCATTCGTTCCTCGAAAATTTTGACACGGCAACCGGTCCAATGGGACGAATGGTTAATTATAACAATCAGTGGGTTTACGATACCAACTCAACCTGGCACGAAATGACGCGTGCACGTTTTACGGCCGATGCAACTGCCCGAGATAAAGCCCGGTTGGATTACGCCGGTGGATACAAAAGCGGCGAGAATGGATTCTACCTGAGAAACTGTGGATTTTTTAACGAAACGTCGACGGTTGATACCTATCATACCCGGCCGGCTTTAGGCATTGCTCCCGACATTGATTTTGATGCTCTTTCTTCCAATTAATACAACGGGAATGTGACAATTTATAAAGCGGTGATATAATTTTGGAGGAGAGTTTATCTGTTCGTGGGTCATAATTATCAATCAGTTAAAGTTATTCGAATGAAGAATACAATTTTATGTTTTCAGGTATTACTTTGGGCGATTATCCTATTGGCTGGCTGTTCGAGAACGAAGCCAACCACGGATATCAAACTGTTAAATCCAAAAGCAGAAACGCTTTTTCCTGCCGATTTTATTTCACCGACTTTTACGTGGGAAGATCAAAATCTGAATGCAAAATTCTGGCAGTTATCGTTTAACGTTCAGGGAAAGGAAATTTTATCGCTTATTCTTGCCGGTCAGCAAAAATGGAAAGCGACACCCGAAGAATGGGAAACAATAAAAAAGCAGTCTGCAAACCAATCGATCAGTTTGATAATTAATGGATTGAGCGATACCATTAAACAAGAAGCCGTTTCGAATGCCGGAATCCAATTTAGTTTCTCGGTTGACTCAGTTGAAGCTCCTATTTTTTACCGGTCGGTTCCGCTGCCGTTTAAACATGCACGCGAACACCTTAATGAGATTGAGTGGAAATTGGGTTATGTTGACTCGGAAGAAAAGCCGTATACAGTAATTCAGAATTTGCCAGTGTGTGGCAACTGTCATTCTTTTTCGGCCGATGGAACTACCATTGCCATGGATGTTGATGCCCGGGATGAAAAGGGAGCTTACGCCATTGCCGATTTCTCAGAAACAACTGAATTTTCATCGGATAACATTATTAACTGGGCTGACTTTCAGAACGGAGAGTTTACCTATGGTTTGTTGTCGGCACTTTCGCCCGACGGAAGATATGCCATCAGCACGTTAAAAGACGCCGAGATTTTTGTGGACGTCGATAATTTCGAATATTCACAATTATTCTTTCCGATCAAAGGAATCTTGGCGTGGTACGACAGGGAGACCGAAAAGATGGCTGAACTTCCGGGAGCTAACGATACGGTTTGGGTGAACAGTAACCCAACCTGGAGCCCTGATGGCAAGTACATTTATTTCTCGCGGGCCAGGGCAAGACACTTCGATGAAAGCGGAATTATGTACGGGTCAAAAGCGGTTGACCAGGCAAAATACCAGCTATTCCTAAATAATTTTCTGGAGCGGAAAGACCTGGTAAAATTTGATATTTACAGGGTGCCGTTTAATGAGGGAAAAGGAGGAATTGCGGAACCGGTTTCCGGTGCTTCAGGTAATGACAGGAGCAACTATTTCCCCAAAATCTCCCCCGATGGAAAATGGATGGTATATACGCAGGCCGAAAGTTTTATGCTGCTTCAGAAAGACAGCAAGTTGTGTATTGTTTCCACCGATGGGGGAAGCGCCCGCGTGCTGAATTGTAATTCGGATAATATGAATTCGTGGCATTCGTGGTCGCCAAACGGAAAATGGCTGGTGTTTGCCTCAAAAGCCAATGGCCCGTTCACCCAACTTTACCTGACTCATATTGACGAGAATGGAAACGACTCGCCGGCGGTTTTGCTGGAAAACTTTATGTTCCCTAATCATGTGGCCAATATCCCCGAATTTGTGAATACCACCAACAGAAGACAATACTCAATAGAACCTACGTTTCTGGAGAGCGACGAGTTTGCGCTTCGGGCAGGAGAAATAAAAAACAAAGCAGGCGATTATAAAGGGGCACTTACTGATCTTACCCGGGCTGTTAAACTGGTGCCGGGTAATGCCGATGCCTGGCACAAGCGGGGCGATGTAAAAATGAAATTGGGAATGAAGAAAGAAGCTTTTGCCGACTTCGATAAAGCCATTGCATTAAACCCAAATAAAACCGATTACTGGATTTCGAGGGGGGCGGCCAATTCAGATTTGCAAAAGCATACCCAAGCCATCGAAGATTTGCAGCAGGCAGTTCGAATCGATCCGAATTCCTTTTTGGCGTACAACAATTTAGGTTTTGCTTATAGCCGGATTGGAAATTTCGAAGCAGCCATGTCGAATTATAACAAGGCGCTGAAGTTGAATCCTGCCTCGTATCTTACATTTGTAAACATTGGCATTGTAGAGGCCCGAAAAGGAAACCTGGATATCGCACTACAATATTTTGAAAAAGCGATTGACGGTGATCCTGACCTGGCAACCGCTTATGCTGCAAGGGCAAAGGCAAAGGAACAAATGGGAGATGTAGAGGCTGCAATGAACGACTATTTCAAAGCATTTCGTCTTGACCCGGGAAACAGTGAGCCGGCCTTTAATGTGAGTATGCTTAAGTACAAAAACAAGGATATTAACGGGGCTTTGGAGGTTTTAAATGAAATAAAGAAAAACAGGGGAGGCCTGCTACAGGCATACGAACTTTCTGCACGTTTTTATATCGAGTTGAGCCAGTTTACCCGCGCACGCGAAGAAATAAATGTGGTACTCGAAAAAGCGTCGGAAAATGGGGCAGCTGTATTTTTAAGCGGGATTATTTACCAGCGAAGCGGCGATCCGGAGAAAGCCTGTGATGAATTTCACCGGGCTTATTCGTTGGGATTTAACGATGCAAAAGATGCCATTGCAAAATACTGCAGGTAAGCAATTGGTCGGATTGTGTAACTGCCTCTGATGCTGGTTGGACGGTAAGTATAGGAAATCACGTGTTAAAAACTCACTTCGTTTAAAAACAACCGGTAGGGTGCTGAGTTTTTCATTAATTTTCGCTTATTTCACGTCTTTTAACATGGGGTAAATTGCTTGTCATTACGTCTTATTTACGACAGACAGCAATAATTTAAAAGCAATAATGGATTACGGGCAGGATACGGGGGATCTTATTTTGAAATCTTTAACCGGAAATCTGGGGAAAGAAGAAAAGGTTTTTTTTGAAAAATGGCTTGCTGAATCAGTGGATAACAAGCAGGAATACCAGTCATACAAAAAGTTGTGGAGTAAATCTGGTGAGCTGATTTTTTCTGATTCAATTGATGTTGAGTCGTCTTTAAAAGCAACCAAAGACCGCATGGATTTTAACCGGGGGAAGAAAAGGCGCTGGTTGTACTGGACGCAACAAATTGCGGCTATTCTGGTGCTGGCGATTGTATTTGCATCGCTTTACCAGTATTTTACGAAGCCTGGACCGGTAGCTCCAATATATCAGAATGTTTCTACCACTTACGGGATGCAGACAAGTATAACACTTGCCGACGGAACAAAAGTTTGGCTCAATTCCGACAGTCATCTTCATTTTCCTGTTTCATTTGATAATATGGATGAGCGACGAGTCGTGCTGAATGGTGAAGCATTTTTTGAAGTGACACACAACCCGGAAATACCATTTATTGTAAATGCCGGTGAGTTGGATGTAAAAGTTCTGGGAACGTCTTTTAATGTTTCAGCCTATAACGAGTATGATAAATTAACGGTGGCTTTACAGGAAGGGAAAGTAAGTCTCGTTCAGGCAAACTCAGACTCCGGAAAGGAATTACTCACCATGAAGCCCAACCAGGTAGCAACATTTAACTACGGGTCACGTTCTTTAAATGTTGCAGAAGAAAGTGATCTTGGAAAATACTGTGATTGGAAAGAGGGACGTTTGGCCTTTTTTGGTGATGACATTGAAACGGTTGTTCAAAAGTTGGAGAAATGGTACAATGTGGAAACCGTAATTGCAGATGAAGCAATCCAGCAATATCATTTTACCGCAACATTTACCGACGAAACGTTGAATCAGGCCTTAAGTCTTTTGTGTAGTTCTTCAGGTATCAATTACAAAGTAAATGCAGCTGAAAGGAAAGCTGACGGTTCATACACAAAACGTAAGGTTATTTTATCGTCGAAGAAAATTCAGTGAACAAAGTAGGCATATGAATGGAGACACACTCCTCTGTCCGTTTTACCTGAAGAGGTTCAGACTAATCAAATAGTAAATAAATAGGAACATTAGAGTTATGAAAAAATAGGATTAACAGTATAATTCCTAATGAGGAGGAGACGAGAAAAAAGGTTTATACGATGAAGACAACAATCCTGACAATATGTTTTTTTGCATGTTTCCTGATTGTGCCGCATTTGTATGCTCAGGAAACTAAGGGGATTGCGCTGAAATTGAATGACGTTTCTATTAAGGATGCTTTGAGGCAGGTAGAACGATCAAGCAACTATTTTTTTCTTTATAATAATAACCTGATAGATGTCGATCGAAAGGTTACGGTTGATGTTGAGCAGGCAAGCATCGAAAAAATAATCGATCTTATTTTTCAAGGGCAAAAGATAAACTACGTCGTAAAAGGCAGGCAAATTGTTATCTCTCCACTGGATCTAAAAGCATTTCAAGATAATCGAACTATTGCAAAAGGAAGAGTTACTGACGAATGGAATGAACCACTTTCCGGGGTAGCGGTGTTAATTGAAGGGACCACCTCGGGGACCATTACCGATACAGACGGAAACTTTGTGGTTGATTTGGATAGCCTCCCTGCCGTTCTCCAGTTTTCCTTTTTGGGAATGGAGCCGCGATCGGTTAACTACAACGGGCAGGAAAATTTGCCAGTGGTAATGTTTTCGAAAAACCGGGAACTCGACGAAATAATTGTGGTGGCATATGGAAGGCAATCGACTGAAACAGTTACCGGTGCAATTCAGTCGATCAATATCAATAAAATCAGTCGTGTTAGTTCTCCCCATGTGTCCAATATTATTCAGAGTTCAGCTTCCGGATTATTGGTGGTGAATACATCGGGAGAGCCGGGAGAAAAACCCGAATTACGAATTCGTGGCGACGGGTCAATCAATTATTCGAATGAACCACTTTGGGTGATCGACGGCGTAATTTTTGGTAATTCATCGCCCGATATCAACCCTAATGATATCGAGTCAATTTCGGTGTTGAAAGATGCTGCAGCTTCTGCGCTTTATGGATCAAGGGCTTCGAACGGAATTATCCTGGTTGAGACCAAAACAGGAAACATTGCTACCTCCAGTTTTAAATTTATCTCCAACACCGGTGTTGCATTTTTAAATCAGGGAGAGTTCTCTCTGATGAATGGACAGGAACTTTACGATTACATTTCTCCGATGATCAACAGTGAAGACCAGTTTCCTTTGCCCTCCGCAACCTCAAATAGTGTAAAAAAGGGAACCAACTGGCTCGACATTGCCATGCAACCCGGAATTATTCACGACTATAATTTATCGTACCAGGGAGGATCAGGAAAAACGATGATCTATACAAACTGGGGGTACTACAACGAAGACGGAGCTGTTGTCGGGCACAAATGGGAAAAATTTTCAGGCCGTATCAACCTGGATTACAATGCATCGAAACGGGTTAAACTGGTAGCCAAACTGAGTGGCATATTTCAGAATAAATTTAATAGCGAGAATGCTCTACTTTCGTATGCTTATTTAATGCTTCCGTGGGATAATCCGTATAACGAAGACGGAAGCATTAAAAAAGTCACAGGGAATGACGAAAGCCCGGTTTGGTATAGCCGCGACAAGATAAATCCATTGTATGACAGACAGTTTAATTATAATAAAAGCCGCAGTGCGCAGTACATGTCAGACTTTAGACTGGAGTTGAAACTAACGGACTGGCTGACCTTTTCTTCAGGAAACCGGCTACATACCATCAATAATCGGTATGAGAATATTATCGATGCCCGGTCGTTAAGGGGGCAGGCCGACAACGGTTCCATTGAAAATAACTATGGTTACCGGCAAAATCTTTCTACCAGCAATGTTTTTCGCTTCAGTTTTGAGTCGCAGCAGCATCGGGTATTCGGATTGGCTGCCTACGAGTACTCAAAATCTTATGCAGATGGTATTCTCGGGATAGGAAAAGGTATATATCCAAGCCTGGAAATTTTAAATGCTACTTCAACACCCAAGTATTTAGGTGGCGGTAAAACCGAATCGGCTTTTTTGTCGCAGTTATCGGATGTGCAGTATAATTACGGCGAGAAGTACATGGCCCAGCTTTCGTATCGAAGAGACGGATCGTCACGCTTTGGAGTTAACAAACGTTTCGGTGATTTCTATTCGGTTAGTGTTGCGTGGGCGCTTCACAATGAAAAATTTATGAAATCGCTTGATTTTATTGATCAGTTGAAGTTGCGTGGTAGTTATGGCTCGGTTGGAAACGCCAATATCACGGATTATGTGTCACAGGGAATCTACAATGTAACGGTGCAGTACGATGGGGTTCCCGGAGGCTACCCACGGCGCCTGGCCAACCCCGACCTGACCTGGGAGTCGAATTATAATACCAATGTAGGTGTTGATGCAGGTTTGTTCGGGCAAATCGATCTTTCAGTTGATTTGTACAACAAGAAAACCGAAAACCTGTTGCAGGATGTTCCGCTTCCGATGGTTAGTGGGTTTTACTGGTTTACCGATAATGTAGGGGCGATTCAAAACCGCGGAGTTGAATTTCTTGTTAAGGCAGATATTGTCGAACACGATAAATTGAAGTGGAATGCCGACTTTAATATCAGCTTCAATAAAAACAAAGTACTGAGGTTAAACGAGGGAAAAGACATCATTACCGGAAATAAAATCATCCGCGAAGGCTGGGATATGAATACCTGGTACCTGCGAAAATGGGCCGGTGTGAATTCTGAAAATGGTGATCCTCTGTGGGAAAGAGTGGTAACTGATGAGAACGGGAACAAGGTAGTTGAAATCACCAATAATTACAGCCGGGCAACTTTGCAAAACGTCGGGTCTTCGTCTCCCCGTTTTTTTGGAGGTTTTACCAACCAGTTTTGCTATGGAACGATAAGCCTTACTGCCAATTTTAACTTTGTGGCAGGAAATAAAGTATACAATTCCTATCGCGAGTTTTTTGATAACGATGGAGCTTATCCAAGCTACAATTCGATGAAACTGTCCGACGGATGGAGTAGGTGGGAAAAACCGGGAGACGAGGCAACGCATCCAAAGCCGGTTTTGCAAGGGAATAAATTGTCGAACAAAGTATCGTCAAGGTACATTGAAAATGGTAGTTTCATTCGCTTAAGACAGCTGGTCGTGGCTTACTCTCTGCCTGAAACATTTTTGGAACGGGTTCATATAAAAGAGGCCGTTTTGAAACTTTCAGGCGAGAATCTGTTTACAATAACTGACTTTTCGGGGATGGATCCGGAAGTGGGGATTGACGGATATTCCGGAGCGTTCTTTCCGGTTACTCGAAAATATATATTCGGATTGGATATTAGTTTTTAATCATTACAGGAAAAGGAGAGGAGAAAATGAATAAGATAGCCGCATGTATTTTGGTCGCATTTTCGGTGAGTGCCTGTAATCTCGACTTTGCTCCGTATGAAGGTTTGCCGGAGTCGGATCTTATTGAAAACGAGCTTGGACTACAGGGCGCCACAATCGGAAATTATAATTACCTGAAAGATTCGTATTACCAACGCAACTTTCATTTTTTTGGAGAATACGGAGGCGATAATGTTTCATTGAGTGGTACTACTACCGATCAACTTTTCTATTGCTACAATTATCAGCATTTCCCTGCCATGTTCCCCACCACCGCATTTTGGGAAAAAGCCTATCAGTTGGTTGTTGGCTGCAATAAGGTTATTCAGGCAATTGATGATAGTGCTACGGTTGAAATGCGTCAGATTAAAGGAGAGAACCTGTTTTTACGGGCACAGGCTCTGTTTCATTTGTGCAATACTTTCGGAAGGCCGTATTGTCAAAATCCTGAAATAAACCCCGGGATTCCGGTGAAGCTGGATGATGTTGTGGAAAATGTCCCTCCCCGTTCAACCGTAAAACAAGTGTATCAACAGGTAATTGACGACTTATTGTATGCAGAGCAGCTTATGAGCAGCGGAAAGAAAAATATCTATGCGTCGAAAGAGGTGGCGGAAGCCTTGTTGTCGAGGGTGTATTTGTATATGTCGGGAACGCCGGATAACCCAAATCGTGAATATGCGGAAAAAGTTGTAGAATACGCCGGTAAGGTTATTGCCTCGGGGCGATACTCACTGATGGATACTGAAAGTTATAAAACGTATTTTCGTTTGTCGCCGGAAGATAACCGCGAAACTATTTTTGCAGTGAAACACATCGCTGATGTGGATGATCAGGGGTGGAATTCAATCGGCTCAATGTATAACTATGTATCAGAACAAGGCTGGGGAGAGATGTACGCGTCACTGTCGTACCGGGAACTACTCGATCAGAATCCTGACGATGCGCGTCACTCATTCATAGAGCCACAATACGAGGCCGATGGTATTACGCTTCAAAAGCGCAATGGTTATCCCAAATACTTCATTAATAAATACTCGTTGCAGGAAAATAATCCTACTTTGAGTTCTCCTGTTTTTCTGCGGCTTGCTGAAATGTACCTCAACCGGGCTGAAGCCAATGCTAAACTGGGTAACAACCAGGCTGCCATTGATGATGTTAACCTGATTCGGGAGCGTGCGGGATTAACCGGCGACCAGCTATACACCCTAGATGATCTGAAGGGAAGGTACAGTGTATTGGAAGTGGTTCTGGAAGAGCGCAGGCTCGAGTTGGCTTTCGAAGCCCAGCGGCGTTGGGATATTTTTAGAAACGGATTGACACTCGACCGGCACTATCCCGGAATTCATGAAAACGGTGATGCGCTTCTTTCTGTGTCACCTGATCACCCACGGGTTGTTTTTTTTATTCCTGAGTCACAGATACTTGTTCATGATGGGTTGATTCAGAATCCGTAGTTATTTTTCCTTTTCGCGATCGCGATTCTGAATTTTCTCAAAATAGTAGGGAAGTTAAAGCGTCGGAATCTTCCATGCTAAAAAATGCCCTTCTTTTTCACCCAATCTTGTTGCTCTCAGAGCTGTCTAAGTAAAAAAGTAGGGAAAACCCACCCCCCGGTTTAGGCATGCCCCCAAAAGAATCTGTTGGAAGCTAAGTAATTTTGTTGCCACATTAATTATTGAACAATGTACAGCAACGGATTAAAAGGGAAGAACAAGAATATTGTTATTCTGACCGAGTTCATGGAAGGAGCCTGGGAGTCGGCGATCTTTTCACACAGAAACCTGATAAACAGTAATCACGGGGTTGTTTTTGTTCAAACCTATAGTAAGCCCAGGTACGGTCAGTCGTTACTGAAAAATTTCGTGCCGGTAATGAAACAAATCGTTCGGAATGAGTTGCTGGAATTGAAGTTGAAAGCCGTAAATGAGTTTAAGTTTGAAGAATCACGTGTGTCGATTCGTCCTTTTGAAGGTGATTGGTTTAGTTTTTTAAACGGAGGACAAAAATCGCTGTCGCCCGAATTGCTGGTTGTTAGTTTAAAGAAAGCTTTCCCCGGAGTTTGTTGCCCGATTATTGGCAAAATCCAGAAGCTGGCAGAACAAACTACCAATCCATTGTTGATTTTACCTGCCTCATTTGCTCCGGCGAAACTTAAAAGTATATTGTTTCTAACCAGCAAAGAACTGTCTTTTTTGCGCAAACTGGATGAGTGTGAGTCGGTAAGCACGCTGCTGCAAAAATCGGAAACCGACTTGCGCATATTGCTCGATAAAAATACGGCACCTCCGGTTGACTGGAACAGTTATGTGTCGAACCAATGGGGAGCCGCACTTAAATCAAACGAGGCCGTTCCGTTTGAAAAAGTTCATCAGTTATTAAAAGATACCTATAAATATGATTTGGTCATTGTAGACCAGGAGCTATTAAAATCGCCGTTTGGAAAGGCTTTAAACCTGAAAAAGTGGTTCAGAAACAAATACTCCAAACCCGTTTTAATTTGTTAATAATGGCAAAAACTACTATTCATCATATTCTGGTTCCGGTGACTCTCGATGAGCATGGAATCAACTCGATCAGACAAGCGCTTATTTTAAGCCGCAAGTTTGATTCGAAAGTAACCTTGCTGTATGTGGCGCCCCGGTTCAGCATGCTGGGAAAATACTATCGCCCCATGGAGAGGTTGCATTACAAACGCGAGGCATTTGCGAGGTTCAAAAAGTTTGTCAAAGATTTTTTTGAACAGAAGATTCCGGGATTTATTCGCTTAAAGCTGCGCAAGGGAAGTCTGCAGAAATGGGTCGTTTCGTTTATCCACCGGGCAAAGTACGACCTGGTGGTGATCAATAAACGGCTGGGCAACGATTCAAGTGGCCTCCGGAAATGGAGCGACCAGGTAAGCCAGATGGTGGCAGAAGCGTACTGCCCTGTGGTGACTTTTGATGGAGTACCGTCTGAAGAAGAAAAGCACAAAATTCTGGTGCCGATTGATATACGTCGCCGCTACAACCACAACGTAAAATGGGCGGCAGAACTTGCCAAAAAATACAATGCCAAAATCCATCTGATGTCGGTTTTGAACGAAAAGATGAAGCGGGAAAACAGCAGCATTCATACCAAAATATGGAAAATAGAAGATTGGCTGCTGAAGCAGGACATTGCGTGTGAAACTACTTTGTTGAGGGGAGATGAAAAGGAAATGCACAAAATGGTCCCCGACTTTATCAACGAAAGCAAGCCCGATATGGTGGTGATCATGACCAACCAGGAAGTGTTGATCAATATCAAAAGCATCGGGAAAATGGCTTCGAATGTGATCAAACAATCAGAATACCCGGTTTTCACGATTACACCAAAAAAGGAATCGCTGTTTACTATTTTGATTGATGTATTAAAGAGTATGGGTAAAAGAAAAAAATATGAACACAAAGATTAAGGAACTAACCGAGAATATCTACAAGGAAGGTATCGAAAAGGCAAAAAACGAAGGCGATTTGCTGGTTGAAGAAGCAAGAAAAGAAGCTGAAAAAATGTTGAGCGATGCCCGGCAGAAAGCGGAGCTGATGGTTTCTGAAGCTAAAGCTGAGTCGGAAAAGATCTATGCTGCCATGCAGGAAGAACTGGAGTCTATTTCAACGCAAATGCTTGAAATTACCAGGCAGGAGGTAAGCAATGTGGTTTCGGCCGAGCTAGGTAAAGAGCTTGCTGCACATGCCACTGCCGACCCAAAACTGATCCATGATATGATGTTGGAAATTACCCGTTCGTGGGTAAATCCAAACGGGAACGGTTCTGCCAACGAAGCATTGGTGCCTGAAAACCTGATCGGGGAACTGGAGCCGCTTTACAAAGCGTCGGCCGCCAAAATCCTGAACTCGGGGCTGGTTATCAAACCTGTTCGCGGCATGGAAAAAGGATTTCAGCTGCTCAACAATCACGAAGGCTACAAAGTCTCGTTCACCGAAGACGATTTTCAAACTTTTTTTGAATCACTAATCAAGCCGAAAGTGAAAGAGCTGCTTTTTAATTCCTAAGTTTCATGAATACTTATTATGCGTTTATATCCGGGCTGCCGGAGCTAAAACTGGCTCCTGAAAAAGAAGTACAGCAACCGGCAGAGTTTTATGCCCGCCTGAAAGAGGTGCTGGCCGAAAATGAACTTCGGTGGGCTGAACTTTTGTGGATGCGCGGATTTCATAATACGCTGGTACTGTATGCGAGTGGAAGAACGCAAATAGAAACACTTCCCTTTGGCTGGAAAGCCGAAATGCTGGAGCCTGAAAACGAACAGTTTCAGGCTTTGCCGACTTACCTCCGCGAATGGATAAGCTGGCAAAAGCAACAGGAGGGAAGCGTTTCGGAACGTACCAGTGGGCAAAAACTTCAGGAGCTTTATTTTTCTGCACTTCGTGACTCCGGGAACCGTTTTCTGGAACTGTGGGGCGAATGGGAACTTAACCGGGTTAATTACCTTGCTTTCAGGCGTAGCGGAAAATCGGCCGACGAGAAAAAATGTCAGCTGGTGGAAGGGAATTCGTACTACGAGTTGTTGCTCGATTTTAACGAAGAAGCCCGTGTGGTTACGTCAGAGTTTGATGCTTCCGAAAAGTTGAAAAAGCTTTCGGACAACACCAATTTGCAGGAACGGGAAAAGAAAATAGATGCGCTCCGATGGGCTCAAATCGACGAGATCAATCGTTTTGAATATTTCTCGGCCGATGTGATTCTGGGCTATTTGCAAAAACTGATAATCATCGACAGGTGGACAGGTATTCATAACCCGGAAAAAACGGTGGTGCCCGAAGAACTGGCTGAAGCCATGGTACGCGCGTACGACAGTAGTCAACAACTTCACTTCTGATTCAATTAAATCCCGGTTTTCAAAAGAATAAAATTGCTATGGAAAACAAGAATATTATAAGTAAAGGAAAAGTAACCGCCATTGTGGGCAACCTGGTTGAGGTTGAAACCAGGGGAGCATTGATCCAGAATGGGATTTGCTTTTTTCAACACGATGGAAAAGAAATAATGGGCGAAGTAATTAAAACTTCGGGACAGACTGCCTATGTGCAGGTTTTTGAAGCAACCCGCGGTTTTAAAGTAGGCCTCGATGTTCATTTTATCGATTCGATGCTGGAAGTAACAATGGGGCCGGGAATGCTTACACGCAATTACGACGGGCTTCAGAACGACCTGGATAAAATCGACGGTATTTTTCTGGAAGCAGGTTCACGTTCGTATCCGCTTGAAAACGACTCGGTTTGGCATTTCAAACCGCTGGCAAAAGTGGGCGACCTGGTAACTGCTGCCGACTGGCTGGGACAGGTGCCCGAACATCATATTCAGCATAAAATTATGGTTCCTTTTAAGTTGGAGGGAGAATATGAAATAAGCTGGCTGGCCGGCGAAGGTGAATACCAACTGAGTGATACCATTGCCCGCTTAAAAGACGACAATGGCCGTGAACACGAGGTTTCCATGAGTTTTACCTGGCCCGTGAAAAAGGCTTTCAGAGGCTACCGCGAGAAATTGCGCCCGGGTAAACTGTTTGAAACCGGGGTTCGGGTAATCGATACGCTTAACCCGATTATGGAAGGCGGAACCGGCTTTATTCCCGGTCCGTTTGGTAGCGGAAAAACCGTTCTGCAGCACGCACTGGCCAAACAGGCAGCTGCCGATGTGGTAATTGTCGCAGCCTGTGGCGAGCGCGCCAACGAGGTGGTGGAGATCTTCTCGGAATTTCCGCACCTGGACGACCCGCACACCGGGGGAAAACTGGCTGAACGGACCATTATTATTGCCAATACTTCGAATATGCCGGTGGCAGCGCGTGAAGCTTCGGTTTACACTGCCATGACACTGGCCGAATATTTCCGCTCGCAGGGCTTGCGGACACTGCTTTTGGCTGATTCCACATCAAGGTGGGCACAGGCTCTGCGTGAAATGTCGAACCGGATGGAAGAACTGCCCGGACCGGATGCGTTCCCGATGGACTTGTCGGCCATTATTGCCAACTACTACTCGCGGGCAGGTTACACCTTGTTGCCCAACGGAAAAAGTGGTTCCATTACTTTTATCGGTACCGTTTCGCCGGCCGGTGGAAACCTGCTGGAGCCGGTTACCGAAGCCACCAAAAAAGTGGCACGCTGCTTTTTTGCCTTGTCGCAAAACCGCGCCGACAGTAAACGCTATCCGGCCATCGATCCGAACGACAGCTACTCAAAATATGTGGAGTACGACGAGTTTATCGCTTTTGCCAAACGCGAAATCAGTGCCGACTGGATTGAGAACATCGAATTTGTAAAGTATTTTCTGATCCAGGGAAACGAGATCAGGGAACAGATCAATATTCTGGGCGACGATGGCGTTCCGGTAAACTACCACGAAACATTCTGGAAATCGGAACTGATCGACTTTGCCATTTTGCAACAGGATGCTTTTGATGCGGTTGACTGTAACTCGCCGCTCAAACGCCAGAAATACATGCTCGAAAAAGTAATTGGACTGGTACGGAAAGAATTCAGCTTTTCTGATTTTGATGAGGTGCGCGACTTTTTCAAACGCGTCATCAACCTGTTCAAACAAATGAACTACGCCGAATTCAAGAGCCAGCAGTTCAAAGAATACGAAGCACAGTTAGAAGAATACATCAATCAAAATGTAACAGTATCATGAGAGCAAAAGCCTTTCAAAAAATATATTGCCGGTTAAACAACATTACAAAAGCTACCTGTACGCTCGATGCCACAGGCGTTGGCTACGAAGAAATGGCTTATGTTCAGGGACGAACTGCCCAGGTAGTAAAGATTGCCGGGAAAAGTGTGACGCTTCAGGTATTTGAAGGTACCGAAGGTTTGCAAAACGATGCCGAAGTAATTTTTACCGGACGGGCCCCGTGGTTGCCGCTTAGCGCCCACATGGCCGGACGGTTTTTCGATGCTTTTGGCTCGCCCATCGATGGTTTGCCTGCTGTTGAAGGCCGCGAGTATCCGATCGGAGGGCCATCGGTAAACCCGGTGCGACGTAAACAACCCAGCGAATTTATAGCTACGGGTATTGCGGGTATCGACCTGAACAACTCACTGGTCTCGGGGCAGAAAATCCCGTTTTTTGCCGATCCCGACCAGCCGTACAATCAGGTACTTGCGCTTATTGCCTTGCGTGCCAAGGTGGACAAAATTATCCTGGGCGGAATGGGGCTGACCCGCGATGATTACTTGTTCTTCAAAAACACCTTTGAGAAAGGATACGGACAGTCGAAAATCATTGGCTTTATAAATACCACCGATAAGTCGCCTATTGAAATGTTGCTGATTCCGGACATGGCACTGGCTGCCGCGGAATATTATGCGGTGGAGAAGAATGAGAAAGTACTGGTGCTGCTTACCGATATGACGCAGTATGCCAACGCACTGAGTATTGTTTCGAACCGTATGGACCAGATTCCTTCGAAAGACAGTATGCCGGGATCGTTGTACAGCGACCTGGCCAAGATATACGAAAAAGCCGTTCAGTTCCCCGATGGCGGAAACATCACGATTCTGGCGGTAACAACCTTGTCGGGCGGCGACATTACGCATGCCATTCCGGATAACACGGGGTACATTACCGAAGGACAGTTGTTCCTGCGTCGTTCGTCGGATGTAAACAAGGTAATTGTTGACCCGTTCCGAAGCTTGTCACGTCTGAAACAGCTGGTGATCGGAAAAGTGACACGTAAAGATCATCCGCAGGTGATGAACTCGGCGATCCGGCTTTATGCCGATGCCGCCAACTCGAAAACAAAAATGGAGAACGGTTTCGAGCTGTCAGACTACGACCGCAGGGTGTTGCAGTTTGCCGAAGAATATTCGAGAAACATTCTGGCCATTGATGTAAACCTCGAGGTGGAGGAGATGCTGGAAGAAACCTGGCGGATTATGAGTAAATACCTGAGCCGCGATGAGGTTGGTATTAAGCAGGAATTTGTTGACAAATACTGGGTTGAATCCTAAGCAAACAAATGAGAAGTGATAAAATCGGCGGGGAATGAATATTGACATAAAATACAATAAAACAGCTTTACGCGATTTTCAGAATAAAATGAAAGTACGCAAGAATGCACTTCCGACTCTTAAAAACAAGGAAGCTGCCTTGCGTGCGATGGTTTTCGAAACCCGCGACCAGCTTCAGAAAGCCGAAGCCGAATACCGGGCCGTTACACAGCAAATTGCTCCCTGGAAAGAGATGTGGAACGAGTTTGATCCGCGGCTTCTGGAGATAAAGGAAGTGAAAACGACGGTGAGCAAGGTGGCGGGCATTCAGATCCCAGTATTTGAAAAAATGGAGGTGGAAGTAGTGGATTTTGCTACAACTGCTTATCCCGATTGGTTTGCCGACGGGGTGGAAGCCATGAAACGTTTGCTGGAAGCCAACATTAAATACAAGCTGCTGAAAAAGCGGCTGGATTTGCTGGAATATGCGCGAAAAAAAGCTACACAAAAAGTAAACCTGTACGAAAAAGTACAGATTCCTTCACTGGAATCGGCCATCAGGCAAATAAAACGTTACCTCGAAGACGAGGATAACCTGTCGAAGGCCGGACAGAAGTTACTGAAATCTAAAATTCAAAGAAAGGCGGTATCATGATTGTTCCGATGTTAAAATATACATTCGCGGTGCAAGGAAAGGAGTATGCAGCTTTTCTTGATAATCTGCAGGAATGGGGTATTGTTCACGTAATTGAGAAGGAGGCCGGGGAAACCGGTACGCGTGAACAGGAGGAAGTGGACAAGGAAATTCACCGGCTTGAAAAAACGTTGAAAATTCTTGATCGTTTTAGAGATGAGGAGATGACAGCTTCGGCTACCTCAAACCTTAGCTCGGAAGAAGCAGTGACGCGAACGGATGAAAGGCTAAAAAAACGCGATGCCGCAAAAGTGGCTTTGGAACAAGCAAAAGCTACACTGGCACAAGCAGGCGAGTGGGGCATTTATTCTTCCGACTTGTTGCAAAAGCTGGAACAGGAAGGAATCAGCATTCACTTTTATTCCATTCCTAAAAAGAAATTCAAAAAGGAGTGGCTGGAGAAATATGCGGTAAGCCTGGTTGCTGACACCGGTCACCAGGTGAAGTTTGCCTGCATTAACCACGACGAAGTTACTTTTGAAGGGGCTACCGCAGAGAAATTGCCCGAAAGAGATCTTTCCGTTCTGGAGAATGATGTGGCAAAATACGAGGCCGAAGTGCAAAAGCAGGAAACTGCATTGAGCATTTTGGCCCACGAAAACACGGATAAGCTTCAGGAACAGCTAAGCGGATTTGTGAATCGGCACACATGGCTGGATGTTTGGAACAACAAAACTTTGTCGGTGGGCGAGGGGATTGTTCGGATACTGGAAGGCTGGGTGCCCAAAGACCGCTCAGAACAACTGAATAAGTATTTGGAAGAACACGGTATTCTTTACCTGGTTTCAAAAAAATCGGCTGAAGAGCAACCTCCGATAGAGTTGAAAAATAGCCGCTTTGGAAAACTGTTTGAGCCCATTTCCAAATTGTTTGCTTTGCCGGCTTACCAGGAACTGGACCTCACCATTTATTTTGCACCGTTTTTTATGCTGTTCTTCGGCTTTTGCCTGGGTGATGCGGGTTACGGACTGGTGTTGCTGCTGGGCTCCACCATTTACGGGAAATTTGCATCCGATTCGGTAAAACCGTTTTTGCCGCTGGGGCAGTTGTTTGGGGCTTCAACGCTGGTTATGGGACTTATTTTCGGTACTTTCTTCGGAATAGAACTGGCAAAAGTACCGCAGTTGGAACAGGTGAAATCACTGTTTTTGGATAGTTCTCAAGTATTTTCATTGTCGCTGGTAATTGGGGCGGTTCAGATAATTTTTGGCATTGTTTTGCGCATCGTCAACCAGCTTCGGCAGGAACATCCGCAACTGGCCATCGGAACCATCGGCTGGCTGCTGCTTTTTGCCACAGCCGGTTTGTTCGAGTTTGTGTGGAAAGACGCAGAAAAAAGTACGCTGATGGAAATCGCTCCGTCGGTTTTGTACGGACTTTCGCTAGTGATGATTGTTTTCTTTTCAGGAACCGGGCCTGTTTTTATGCGCGCCATGGGCGGAATTTGGGAAATCTACAATACCGTTACCAGTATTTTTGGCGACTTGCTGTCGTACATCCGTTTGTTTGCGCTGGGAATTGCAAGCTCCATTCTGGGGCTGGTTATTAACCAGATGGCCATTTCGTTTGGCAGCGCTCCGTACATCGGGCCGGTAATTTTTGTGCTGATCATTGTGATCGGGCATACCGCCAATCTTGCCATTTCATCGTTGGGAGCCTTTGTACACCCTATGCGACTAACGTTTGTGGAGTTCTACAAAAATGCCGGATTTCAGGGGACCGGGAAACCCTATCAGCCATTTTCGAAACGAGTAAATAACAATTAAAACAAATATCAATTATTATGGATTTAGCTTATATTTTAGTTTATGTTGGCCTGGCGTTAATGGTTTTGCTTTCAGGAATCGGAAGTGCCATTGGCGTGTCGAAAGGCGGTAATGCCACCATTGGCGCATTGAAAAAACGCGAAGAAGCGTTTGGTAGCTACATGTTACTGAGCGCCCTTCCGGGTACGCAGGGACTTTACGGCTTTGCCGGATTTTTCGTACTCAATTTAAAACTTTCAACATTAACAGAAGTTACCATGTTGCACGGAGCAGCGTTCCTGGGAGCCGGTCTGGCACTTGGTTTTGTGGCCTTGTTTTCGGCCATTCAGCAGGGAAAAATCACCGCCAATGGAATTGACGGGATTGGCGCCGGTTACAATGTTTTTGGTAAAACCATGATTTTGGCCGTATTCCCGGAATTGTATGCAATTGTTGCATTTGCCGTTACCTTCCTGATCAGTACATCCATCTGATAGGAAAGCCTAAGAATAGCGGGATTTGAATTTTGCGCATCCGAAAGCTTCCTTTTTCAGCAGGGGCTTTTTCGGATGCGTTTTTATTTCCCGAAATCCATCAACTTAGCTTGGATGCGGGAGAGTTTTCCGCTCTTTGGATCCATGGGGTGAGATTTCTGGGGCGAAAGAAACAGTCCATCTGCTTCGAGTATGTGATCGCATACGTTGGCCTCGGGCGGTGAGCCGAAAAACAAGTGAAGTCGGCGTTAAAAGAGTTCGGTTGTTTGAGAAGGTACGACGAGTTCCGAACTCTTAGTTGGCAACACGTAGTTTTTTCAAGCGAAGCGGACGCAGCCAGGGCTTTTCTGTTTACTCTTTGTGCCAAAACAAAGAGTAAAATCCGGCTGATAAGCCAAAGTTTTACAAAGGTAAATGCATCTTATTTTTCTGAAGAACCTGCTCCCGCAAGTCGGTTAGACCAGAAATTTGATTGAGCAGTACCGTCTGGTAAATGATATAGCTTTAGAAATCAATCAACTCGTTTTTAAAAGCATAGATCACAAGATTGACCGTGTTTTGGGTGTTGGTTTTCTGGAAGAGAATGCTTTTGTGTTTCTCGATGGTTTTCACGCTAACAAAGGTCGATTCAGCAATTTGTTCGTTGCTTAGTCCTTTGCAAATAAGCCGCAGTATTTCGGTTTCGCGCGGGGTGAAGTTGTGTTTGTTGGAAATCTTTTTTTGCGTGCGAAGCCGCTTAATGTTCGATAAGATCATTCCTACAATTTCTTCCGAAAAATAGTTTCCACCGTAAAAAACCCGGTTAATTGCCTTGTCAAATTCATCCAGCTCCGAGTTTTTGAGCATATAACCTTCTACGCCGGCAGTTATCATTTGCTCAATGTATTCTTCTTCCAGGAAAGTAGTGAGTATAATTATTTTTAGATCAGGATAACGTTTTAGTGCCAGCTTGGTAGCTTCCAATCCATTGATCTTGGGCATGTTGATGTCCATGAAAACAATGTCGGGCTTTTTGTTCTCCAGCAAGTCAAGAAACTCGGCACCGTCAGAAGCCTCTCCGATAAGTTCCACATTGGGAAAGCGGGAAAGCAAAAGTTTTAGCCCGTCACGGAATATTTTATGGTCGTCAACAATTATCAGGGAAATCTTACTCATTTTCGTTTACTGTTTTACTTGGTTTTTTGGTAAACTGCCTGGTTACCCTAAATCGCAGTTGCATGCTTACGCCTTTGCCGGGGGCTGTTTTTAACTGGCAGCTTCCTCCCAGCGATTCTATCCTGTTTTCAATGCTCTTCAGCCCTATTTTGTTTTTCTCGTTGTTTTGCCCCGTTGTCATGTCGAAGCCAACACCGTCGTCGGTGTAATTTAAAATTACCGTATTTTTTGAACTCATTAAAGTCATTCTAACCACCGAAGCCTGCGAATGTTTCAGCGCGTTGTTGGTTAGTTCGCTAAACACACGAAACATGATCAACTCGGTGTTGGGCGACAATTCCAGATTAAAGTGTTGGGCATCAAATTCAAACTGGCTTTTTCCCAGGTCATTCATGCTTTCGCAAATACGCTGAACCGATTCAACCAAACCGTATTTTTTGAGGAAAAGAGGCTCCAGGTTGTTAATGGCCATCTTTACCCGTTGCAACGAAATATCAGACAATTGACGAAGGTTTTTTATCTGCGACGACACATCTTTCCCTTCTTTTACCTCCGCTTCCAGAATTTTCAGGTAGAGATTAATCGAGGAGAGAATCGCTCCCAGGTCGTCGTGTAAATCGGCGGCAATCCGGTTACGTTCTTTTTGTTCGGTCTCCACTGTTTTTTCCACCAGTTTTATTTCGGTTATTTTCAGGCGGTTCAGAAGCTTCGAGATAAAGAAAAGACTCACCAGCAAAGCTGCAAAGGCACCCAGTTTAAACAGGAAGGATATGAATTTGAAATCACTGTTTTCGCTGGAAAGGTATTTCTGGAGACCCGTTTCAAACTCTTTAAAGCGCAGGTTGTAAGCCGCAAACATTTTGTTCAGTTCGTGCTGGCTTTCTATGTTTTGAATATTTTCCCGCTTATTAAAAAACGATTCTATCTCGTGCAGGTTATCCTGCATCGAAGGGACCTGGCTGATAAAACCTTCGGGAGATTCCGGATCTACTTCCGAAGCTTCTTTGCCAATGTATTGGATGATGGAGTCGAAATTCTGCTCCATTATTTTTAGGTGTTCAATAAGCAACGGAACCGAGAGCGTATCACCTGTTAGCAGGAAGCTCTCATGGAATTTTTGCGAAAGAAAAAATTCTGTTTTTGTGCGTCCGGCCAGGTCGATAATGATAGTGTGCTTTTTTTCAAGCGACACCCCCCGCGAAAAGGTAAACAGAATTGCCAGCAGGGAAAAAACTCCCCATACAGTAAGGATAATATTTACATTTCGCTTCATTCTACCAGAATTTCGTTTAGCAAGCCGGAAGTTCGCTAAATTATTTTTTTAACAGCAAACTTTACCAAGAGTTTTTCTAAAATGAAGGGACAAAATGGTAAAAATGATGTTAAATCAGTGAGACTCTGATTTCAGGAGCGAAAGTGAACTGAAATTATGAAGTCGAACTGATCCCGATGGCGGTGCATCGGGATCTAATGGGTTCTATTCTCCGCACTTTGGGCGAATAAAATAATGATTTTCCGACGTGATACCTCGTCAGCTTGCTGCAAGGAGTTTCATTGCGATAACAGATTTATCCCGTTCAGGTTGCATTGTTGGAAACGCTAATTGGATTTGGAAAGTATCGAACTTTTTGCTTGAAGATTATGATGCTGTACTGAAGTTTATGAGCGCTGAAATACAAAAAAGAAAGCTAAAATGTATCAGAATTGGCTAGTGAGTTAAATTGGAGAAGAAAGAGAAAACTAAATCTTCACTATACTGAAGAGGATATCTGATTCTTCAATATCGATCTTGGGCGCTCGGTAATTTTTGGAGAAGTGGTTTTTATGTGAATTGGGTATGGAAATAAAGATGCAATAAAGAAACAAGTTAAAAATAAAGGGAGAAAAGAGAAGGAAATACGCTCAACGTAATTTTGTTTTGCTAAGGATACCTCGTGTATTCATCAACATTTTCCAAACAGTATTTACGATTGTTCAATAAGTATAGCACTTCTGTCGTTTTGGATAAAATGATGACTTAAAAGAGTAATCTCATTTTCTGTTTAGCCGCTTATTTTGTTTGCTGCAGCATCAAAATTAAACTCAATAGATTATGAAAAATATTGCTTACTACCTTCTTTTATTCCTTTTGACGATATGGCTTCCTGCCAAGCCACAAATTCCAACGGTATTAACTGATAATGATTTTTCGACAAAAGACGGAGTTGTAACCGATTCTCGTAACGGAAAAACCTACGCCTACAAAAAGTATGGTGATGTGCATTGGTTTATGCAAAACCTGAACTGGGATGGTTACAACGGCAGCGATGAGCAAACCAAAAACAGCGTTGGAGTGACTGGCCCTTCGGCAGTTAGTAATGACGAGGGACAAAAATACGGAAGGTATTATTCTACGGAAGAAACAAAAGAAAACATTTGCCCCGAAGGCTGGACCATTCCGGCCAAAAGCGATTGGGCTGATTTGATAGATGCAATCAGCAAAGAATATGAACTGCCCGACCTGAAAGCCAACAATACCAACTACTGGCTGTTCTGGAAAGCAGCTTATTATATGCGGGGAGGAACAACAGAAGGTGAGAATGCGCTTTGGAAATTTGGCACAAAAGCAGAAGCAGCAAACCAAGTTCAATTCAACCTGTTACCGTCAGGATGGCTTAATGCCGCCGGTACTGATTTCAACACTGGCACCAACAAAGGATTGGGATATTCTACCCTAATGCACATGCAAGGCGCGCAGTTTTACTGGACCGGCACTACAGAAACGGGCAACGACAGCCATGAAAACCTGCGACATACCCAGACCGAAAAATACGGGAATGTGCGTTGTATTAAATATGCAGGGTTTCCCGATGTTGAGATAAAAACACCTTATCCCACAACTATCGAACTAAAACAAATTAACAGCGCCGAAAAAGAACGCATACGTTTGGCCCAGGGGCAAAAGAAATACGATGGACAGCCCACCGGTTTTTATTTGTATCCGGGCAAAAAGCTGGTGCTGGATGTAGAAGAGCTTATCCCGTCAGCAGACGGATATCCTGTGGTTACCATCGGTACTCTTGGGCTGATAAACAATACCCGCACCGAAGTTCGTTTAACCCCCGGGTTAAACACCATCGAAGGTTCAGCGCACCAGGGCGGTTTGATCTATTTGAGCTATACCACAAGCAAAAAAGAATTTGACCCCGTTGGTAAGGTAAAGGTTACTTTTACCGGCGAAAGCGAACAAGTGCGCGCTCCCCGCTATGTATTCGGGGTTACCGGCGAGGATGAGTTTGCCTCCATGCTTGGGAAATACCAAACTCCGGATGTTGTTTTCCATTCTGATTATGCCCTGGTGGGAGCAACCCGTTCAAACGCTATTGCGATTTCGATGAAAGAAGACAAGAAAAAGTGGATGGAAACGATCCATACTTTACTCGAAAAAGAAGATGAAATAAGTGGCCTGGACAACGAAGATGAAAACCCGGTACACCACCGTTTAAAAGCCGGCGAGGTTCGTTACCTGTTTACCGAAAATGCAAGCTCAAGTCCCCACGCAAGTTCTGCCGGTTACACGGGCTATCCGGCATCGAGCGTTGGCAGGTACCTTACTTACACCGGAATATGGGATCGTTCGTGGATGATGGGACATGAAGTAGGACATCAGCATCAGCAACCGGCGTATCAGATCAATAAATCTACGGAATCAACGGTTAATATTTACTCCTATTTTGTAGAGCGGTACATTCAGCACCAAAAAGGAAACCTTTCGTACAACAGAACTACGGCCGAAAGATGGCAACAGGCGCAGAGTACTTACCTGAGTTTGCCGCTTGAAGAAAGGGTATATGATATGGACGATAGTAGTTTGGAAACGATTACCGGATTTAACCGCGACGAACTGCGTTTTATGCCCTGGGAACAACTGTTCCTTATTTTTGGCGACGATTTTTACAAGAAACTGCACCGGGTAACGCGCGAGGAAGGAACAGTTGGTGGTTCGGAAAACGAAAGACGCCGTTACCTGATATGGAAAGCGTCAAAAATAAGCGGTTACGACCTTCGCGAATTCTTTAACCAATGGGGAATCAGGCTGACCTCCGACTACGACAAAGGCATACTGAATACAAAAACGGAGGAAGCCGTAAAAGCCGGTAAAATGGTTGAATTGCCACATCCGGTAAGTGAAATAATCAAAGTAACGGGGCAGGATTTGCCCGAGTGGTGTCCACTGCCTTTGATTGGCGAAGCAACACCTGATGACGATTTGGCGCAAAGCGAAGTAGACTGGGTGCAGGCCAGAAAAAAATACTGCGATTATTCGACTTCAACCGGAACGATTACCGATACACGCGACGGAAAAACATATTCCTATAAAAAATACGGAGCGCTCGACTGGTTTACCGAAAACCTGAATTATGCCGACGAACGTTTCAATAACCCTTCTGACCCCAACATGCCCAAATACGTACTCAGTGTTTATCCTGAAGCCGAAAAAGATCCGGCCGGCGAAGTTTTCGGGAGAATGTACGTTACTTATGCCATGAGTGAACTGGCAAACAGCTGGTGCCCCGAAGGCTGGCGAGCAGCCACTAGCCAGGATTGGTCGGATTTGTACGAGGCCGTAAAAGAGGAATATAATTTATCTGAAGACCAGGTCGGTTCGTGTATGGTCTGCGGTGGCGATCAGGATACCGAAACTGACGGGCTTTGGTGGAAAGGAGCCTTAGGCTCGAAAGGAACCAACGAGTTGAAAAAGCAGGTAGGGTTTAATATATTGCCGGCAGGAGTTTACAACACTACTACTTCGGCTTACGATCAGGGAGATGAGAAAGGAAATAAAGCCAGTTTCTTTGATCCTTCGTCGGTGTGGTACCACCAGGTATTTAGCGCTTCGTCGTTGTCGATGGTTCGAAAAAACCGCAATTCACGTCATTATGGTTCCATTCGTTGTGTTCGCGAAGCTGGCGACGTGACCTCTTCTTCGGAGATTAAAACAGGGGCAAACCTGAAGGTGTATCCAAATCCGGTACGTGTAGGTCAGGCTTTTTATGTCGAAAACAGCTCCTTGCCTGAGAATACTACGATTGGGGTTTACAGCCTTACCGGGCAAAAGATCCAGAAAAAACCAGCCCGGCAATTCAAAGAACAATTGAGTATTGCAACTTCCGGCGTTTACATCATAAAATACGAGTCAGAAAATCAATCAATGCAAACGAAAATTATGGTGCGTTAAACCATAAATGATAAAGTAAGCTGAGAAAACAGCCAGAAAAAGTGATGAGTTAAGACCTCGTCCTTTGGAGGCTGTTTTTATATTTTATCGAAATTTAGAGGTGAATTTTAAAAGCAGAAAAAGAAATCAGTATGTAAGGGGTGCTGTGTTCAGTGCGCTTGTTGAGAGGTCGTAAAAGTAAATGTATTTGAAAATTGCCGATTATATTGAGATGAAAAATCGTACTATCCGTTTGCTACTTGTGGCCTGTTATTTTCTAATTGGAATTTTTGGCAGTGTAAAAACTGTTTCTGCTCAGCAGGAGAAACAGTTTCCCAAAATTAGCATTCCGGAGATTATTCCACAAAATGATAAAATAAACTACCTCGCAGCGCACTATTGGGATAATTTCAATTTTCAGGACACCGCTTTTCTTGCACACCCAGCGGTGTTGAGCAAGGCACTTGCCAGCTATTTACAGGTATTGTCTATGGCAAACAGTGAGATTTCCGATGCATCGTGGCATCACTTTCTTGAAAGAATACAAGCCAGCCGGCCCATGTTCAGCTACTTTTCCGCAGGCTTGAAAAGCTACCTGTATCACCCTGATTCTCCTTTTCGAAACGAAGATTATTATTTGGCGGTGCTGAATACTCTCATTGCTTCGCCCAAAACCAGCTGGTCAGAGAAGGAAAGGGCGAAACGCGAAAAACAGTCTTTGCTCAAAAACAAGGTGGGGACCTTGGCTGCCGATGTGGTTTACACACTCGCCTCCGGTAAAACCGGCCGTATATCTGATAGTCTAACCCCATATACGCTCTTACTTTTTTATAACCCGGGGTGCCATGCCTGCGAAGAAACCCTCGCATTTCTGAAACAATCGCAGGTTATAAATAGTGCTTTGTCTGAAAAAGAACTAACACTTATTGCCATCTATCCCGATGAAGATGTAAGTACCTGGAGAAATTACTGTGCAAATATACGTGCATCGTGGATTAACGGCTACGACAAAAATACCCGGATACTGAAAGAAGAGCTTTTCGATCTGCGTGCCATCCCATCACTTTATCTTCTGGATGCGAACAAAACGGTGTTGCTAAAAGATGCACCGGCTTCCGTTATAGAAGTCTTTCTGAACAATCACAAATTTCTAAACATCGGTTATTAAAATCGCGACCCCCAAAGCCTCTAAAATATCTCTCCATGTCGCAATGTGTTGCAAACCTGTGCTTTGAGAGGCAAGGTGTGAGTACATGAGTAAGGAGAGTAAAACAAATCACAATTTGAGTAAATCGAAAAAATGCCCCTGAACTAATATTGCAGCAATCATATGCATTATTAATTTACTAAACATTGTTATGACATGAAAAAACCTAACGAGATCTTTTTGGAGAAGTTCTTAACTCCAAAACAGACGTCTGCTATTCTATTCTTTTTATTGGTTTCGCTGACGCTGTTTTCGCAGGCTCAGGGAGTAAGTGGTTTGGTGAAAGACAAAAACAACGAACCGCTTATCGGAGCTAACGTGATTATCCAGGGGACAACCATCGGAACGGTAACCAATATCGATGGCAAGTTTTCGCTGGAGCAGGTTGCTTCTGACGCAACACTTGAATTTTCGTTGATTGGCTACCTAAAACAAACTGTAGAGGTAAATGGAAGAACTTCCATCACAGTTACGCTTGAAGATGATGTACAAAACATCGAAGAAGTGGTAGTGGTGGGTTTTGGTACCCAGAAGAAAGTAAACGTAACCGGTGCTGTGAGCAGTGTTACCGCCGAAACTTTCGAGAACAAACCGGTTGCCAACATTGGCCAGGCGCTGCAAGGGGTTGTACCTAACCTGAATGTGAACATCAGCAATGGTTCTCCCAATGCAACTCCTTCGTTTAACATCAGGGGAGGAACATCCATGACTTACAGTGATGGAAAATATGTGGTAACCTCAGGCTCTCCGCTTATTCTGGTGGATGGTATTGAGATGACAGCTTCGCTGCTCAATCAGATGAATCCCAACGATATTGAAAGCATGAGTGTTATTAAGGATGCTTCGGCTGCTGCCATTTATGGTACAAAAGCTACGTTTGGGGTGATTCTGATTACCACCAAAACCGGTAAATTTAACCAGGACGGAAAAATCAACTACAGCTACGATATTTCCTGGGACACTCCGTCGGCGATGCCCGACATTCTTGATTCGTACACCATTCAAAAAGCAGGAATGGACAAAACGGTATGGACAGGCGGTTCGGTTGGCGATGCCGATTTGAAAAAACTGGAAGCCATGCAAAAGTACCTTGACAATCCAATCCCCGAAAATGCTTATTACATGGACGGGAATTCGATTATATGGGTGGGGAATATGAATCCCTACAAAACCGTTGTCAGGAATTGGACACCCACTAAAAAACACAACCTGAGTTTTACCGATGGTACCGACAGGATTTCTTACTACGTGTCACTCGGATACCAGAACCAGGAAGGAATGTACAGCATTAATACCGATGAATATAAGCGCTACAATGCAAGTGCACGTGTGAATGCAAAAATTAAAAAGTGGTTTAATGTTGAAGCAAAATTCAATTACAATAAAACCAGCTACGATGCTCCTTACCTGGTTGGTGGCAAAGGAAACCTGTGGGGGGCGATGCGCAACGAAACAGGCAAAAATATAAACATGCCGATAAAGACCGGGCCAAACGATCCTATTCCCGGAGCTTATACCGATAATATTCTGGCCTGGTTGACCTACGGTGCCAAAACCAGTTCTATTTCTACGTCAACATCGCTAGCTATTTCGCCCGAGATCATTGTGATCCCGAAAACCTTGAAATTAAAAGCTGATTTATCGTACCTGCCACAAACTTCTGTATACAATCGTCATAGTCCGCAACACGAATACATTACCATCAGCTGGACAAATCCGGTTTCTGAACAATCAGAGGCTCAGGACAACAGGGCCCGTTTAACGAGAAGTTCAGTTGACACTTACCTGTTAAATACTTACGCTGATTTTAACAAGACATTTGCAGGGGTTCACAATGTTTCGGTAATCGCTGGTTTTAGCCAGGAAAGTGTTACTTACGGATCATTGACCGGTAACATGAGAGGCTTGTTCTCTCCCGACATTCAAAATCCGGATGCAGCCGAAGACATTACACTTCATACGCTTGAAACCGGGGCTCAGAAACGTACAGGCCGTGCGGTTTTTGGCCGTGTTAGTTATAACTATAAAGAGCGCTACCTGGTGGAAATGAATGGCCGCTACGATGGTAGCTCGCGTTTTACGCCTAACGAGCGTTATTTCTTCTTCCCTTCTTTCTCTCTGGGATGGCGTATTACCGAGGAAGCTTTTATGGCCGGTACCAAGAACTGGCTTACCAACCTGAAAGTAAGAGCTTCGTGGGGTAAGTTAGGTAGCCAGCCGGGCAGTTACTATCCTTACCAGGCAACGATGGACTCGGGCAGTGCAGGCATGATCATCGATGGCGTGTACGTATCAACGGTTAATGCTCCGGGGCTGGTAGCTCCAACCTTAACATGGGAAAAAGCTGCTACAACCAACTTTGGTCTCGATGCCGGATTTATTGACAACAAACTGAATATGAACCTGGATATTTTTGAGCGCAAAACCACAGATATCCTGACCAATGGTAACGTAGCTTATCCTTCGGTACTTGGTGCCAGTGCGCCACTCGAAAACTCGGGAGCCATTAAAGCCTACGGATGGGAATTGGCTCTTAAATGGAACGAACAGCTGAAAAACGGCCTGCGCTACGGAGTAGAACTGTCGGTATACGATTCCAGAACGAAAGTGGAACACTATGCAGCCAATCCGAGTATGAACATCAGCTACCTGTACGACGGAGCCTACACAGGTGCGATCTGGGGCTATACAACAGGTGGTATTTTACAGGAAGAAGACCTGGTAAAAAAAGAATCGGGAACCGGCTATATTTTTAACGGCCCTTACCACACCGGAAACCTTTATCCCGGGTACACCTGGTACCGCGATATTAACGGCGATGGTAAGATCAGCGGAGGAAATTCAACGGTTGAAGATTCAGGTGACCTTAGCATCATTGGGAACAGTACTCCACGTTACCGCTACAGTGCAACAGGTAATGTTGCCTACAAGGGACTTGATTTCAGCGTATTCTTTCAGGGTGTAGCTAAACGCGATATCTGGACCGGAAGTTCAGCTTACTGGGGCGGTGGCGCCGGTTCGCAATGGATGTACGACCGTTCGTGGACACCCGAACGCACCGATGCCAAATTCCCGATGTACACCTCAGGAGTGAGCACACAAACTGCCTACTTGCTTAACGGCGCTTATTTGCGGTTAAAACAAGTGATGCTGGGATACACTTTGCCACAGGAATTAACCAAGAAAGTAGGTGTTGACAGGTTACGTTTCCACGTTGCCGGTTACAACCTGTTTGAGATTACAGATATCCCGGGTGTTTTTGATCCCGATCAGATCTCCGATGCTTATCCGGCCAAAAGAACGGTATCATTTGGAGTACAGGTGGGCTTCTAACAGGGTTAAATTGAATAACAAATTATATCGGATTCAATTTTCGAATTATTAATAACAAAAAAAGATGAAGAATCTAAAATATTATATAGTTGCACTTTGCCTGGCGGGTGGAATTCTGTTTAGCTCGTGTAACGACGATTTTCTGCAACAAGATCCAATTCAGGAACTGGCCGAAGGTTCTTTCCTGAAAAATGAGGGCGATTTACCCTTGTTTTTAAACCAGGTGTACGACGATTATATTGTTGGCCATCAGAATGGCTGGGCGTACAGCCGCGTAGCTCCTTTTTACGATGTACAGGGAAGCCCGATTATTTACAAAGATTTGTTTTCGGACAATATGGTAAAAACAGGGAATACAAGCAGCCGTTTAAATGAATCGTACATTGTTCCGCAAAGCGGTGCAAACGAAGGATGGAGCTGGTCGAGCCTGAGAAAGATCAACTATTTTCTGCGTAACTACCGGATGGCGGAAAGCTCGGTAACCAGCCCCGACGAATTAAACAAATGGGCTGCCGAAGCATACTTTTTCAAGGCCTGGGATTATTATGAAAAAGTGGTAATTTTTGGCGAAGTTCCGTGGTATGTTACCGATTTGAATGTGGATTCGGAAGAATTGTACGCTCCGCGTACTCCCCGTGCAGAATTGATGGACTCCGTGCTTTGGAGCATTAACTATGCCGTGGACAATATCAAAGAGGGAGGAAATCCTGACGGCCGTATCAACCGCGACATGGCTAACTTTCTGAAAGCCCGGATTTGTCTTTTTGAAGGAACGTTCCGTAAATACCATACGGAGTTGGGCCTTGAATCGAGTGCCAATAAATTTCTGCAGGAATGTGTTACTGCCTGCGAGGAGATCATTGCCAGCGGGCACTACGAGTTGTACAACGCCGGTACCGATCCGTATTGGAAAATGTTCAGTTTCCAAAAGACCCCAGGTGCCGATGGAAACAGAGAAGCCATTTTGGCACGTGTTTACGACGGTGACAAACTGGGCCACGCTACGCAACGTTATTTCGACCAAAACAACGGTGGTGCCGGAGGACGTTACAGCAAAGGTGCCACAAGAGGTTTAATTGACGAATACCTGTGTATTGACGGACGTCCGATTTATACCGGAGGCTCAGAAGGTAATTATGTGAAAAACCCGCACTTCCTGGGATATGACGGCTTGTGGGCCGAGCTGGAAAACAGGGATCCGCGTTTGCGTCAAACCGTAGCGCGCCCGGGTGAATTTCAAACCATTTCTCCGGCAGGTGCCGGCGACATGAATGTTGAAAAATACGGTGTCAACTATCCGGCAATTGCCTACAACTATGCCCGCGCAAACGGCTCAACCGTAACCGGTTATTTGTTCTGCAAACACTGGGTGTGCGATTTCGATGAATACAATGCCGTAACCAACGGTACACAAACTGCCGTAATGTTCCGCTACGGCGAAGTATTACTGATGCTGGCCGAAGCAAAAGCCGAGCTGGGTACATTTACCCAGGAAGATGCCGACAGAACCATCAATAAATTGAGAGAAAGAGCCGGTTTTGATTTCAATACATACCCCAATTCAAAACTCAATGTTTCGAATTTGCCGGATGACCCACGTCTGGATAGAATTTATGCCGAAAAACTGGATTACCCGGTGTCGCCGCTTATTCGCGAAATCCGCAGGGAGCGAAGAGTGGAAATGGTACTTGAAGGACAGCGTTACGAAGATTTAATGCGTTGGAAAGCCGGAAAATTATTGACGGTTCCACTCAGAGGTATGAAGTTTACTTCTGAAAAACAAGCGATGTACGACGGGTCGCACGAGGCTGCTACCACACCTGCCACCTGGACAGCCAAAAAAGCGACCATTGGCAAAGAAGTGTGGGTTGATGGAGACGGATTCCTGATTGCTTATCCGCGCGACTCAAGGATTACCGATGGCACATTGCCCTGGAGTGACAAACGTTACTACTGGCCGATTCCGTTCGATCAGCTTACCTTGAACAAGAACCTGACACAATCGCCCGGTTGGGAAGATATTGAGAGATAAATAACCAAAACATTAGGATATACGAAATAATATGAAAGCAATACATTATCAAAAACTAACTATTCTGCTGTTGGCTTTCGGACTGTCTTTCTCGTCGTGTACGGAAGACGATGAAATAAAGGTAGCCGCGGTAACCTTGCTACAGGCTGAATACGTGGACAACAATATGCAGATTTCGTTGAAAGACAACGAGACCTTACAACTGACCCCTTTTATTATGCCTCAGAATGCTTCTGATAAGAAAGTTGTTTACTCCAATAAAAATACGGAGATACTGACTATCAGTGCCGAAGGACTATTGACGCCAAAAGCTATTGGAACAGATACCATTATGGTACAAGCCACTGACGGTTCGGGTGTTCAGACTTCGTACCGGGTTAACATTACCGACCACATGGTAAAAGCCACCGGTATTTCTGTTTCTGCTGAAGCCAGTAATGTTGAGTTGAAAATTGGCGGAGCCACTTTTAACCTGGCTGATCACATTACGATCACGCCTGCCGATACATGGGACAAATCGGTGACTTATATGTCGTCAAACACCAACGTGGTTACAGTAAGTCCTGAAGGTATTATTACTCCGGTGGGAGTGGGGAATGCCACGGTAACGGTAACAACTGCTGACGGCAGTAATATTTCGCGCAATTGCAATATTACCGTACTCAACCTGGTAAAACGTGAAATTGATATTGAACGCACCGGATGGACAGTGGCAACTTCAGTAAGCTATTACGACGGAAATGATTATGTGACAGACGGTACTACAGGAAAACCGGAAGACATACTGGACTTAAATCAGGCTACTTTCCTGTCGATGGTTAAACCGGGGAAAAAGTACGGTGACTATGATGGAACTACCTACACCGAAGTTTATTTTACAGTTGATTTGCAATCGGCTCAAAACTTCGATTATGTAATCTGGCAGCACCGCACCACCAATACGTTGGCATTCCTGCGCCCCTATACGTTTACTATCTCCGGTAGTAACGATGCCTCGTCGTGGACAGTATTAAAAGAGAATGTTGAAATCCCCAATACGGGCGCGAACGCACAAAACGGAAAAGATGAAAACGTTTACCACATTCCGCTGATCGATTTGCCGGAAACACTAACGGAAGCACCGGCAGGTTTCAATTACCGCTATGTGAAAGTAGAGCTTACCTCGTGGAATACAGGGAGCGGAAGTACCATGCAAATTGCTGAATTTGGATTGGGGAAAATAATTGTTGAATAATTCTAACTCACTTTTTAAAAATGCCCGGGAGTTTTCCCGGGCAATTTTTTTATTCATTGGCTCGAAACAGCAGCTGTCCAAAATCGGAATTTATGAGTTTTGACAGCCGCTAAAACTGTATGAATCCTACTTTTGCAAACTGTTTATATTCTAAAACTCGGAAAAACAAATACAGGACGATAAGGAAGCAGAGGGGACGTTAAGCCTGCCTGCCGTTGAAAACGGATGTTCTCCGCTGCTGCGAAATACCAAATGTTCCTTGTTGAAACAACTCGATAATACCATGATCCGGAAATATCTACTCATTATTCTTTTGGGCTTTCTGAATGCCTTAGTGATTCAGGCAAAGGTTGACTATCGTTTTCGGACGATGTCGCCCGAAGGAGGATTTTATTACGATGGCGTCAAATCCATTCAGCAGGATAAAGATGGTTTTATGTGGATACTGATGGAAAACGAGCTTTACCGGTTTGATGGCTACGAATACAAACGTTATTACGGGAAGTTTGCTCAAACCGATAAAACCAAAGAGTGGGAGTTCTACGATATCGACGTGGATGCTTCGGGAAACCTGTTTGTAACTACCAACAACGGTTTGTATTTGTACAAGCGCCCGTCGGATACCTTTCACCTTGAGCGGAAAGGAAATATAACAAAAGCAAAAGTAGACAACCGGAACAACATCTGGATCAGAAGCGACAATAGCTGGAGCATTTTAAACCTCAATGACAGAAGCCTTAAGACTCCTTTGTACGATGGTAAAAAGATACCCTACATTGGCACTGTTTTTTGCCCCTATAACGACGACTTGTACGTTTCCAGTAATTACGGACGCATTTACAGGTACAACTATAGTTCCGGTGATTTTTCGCAGTGTATGACCATGCCCGATAGCGACGGGTTTGTTTTGGACGCAAAAGCATACAAAGGAAAATTATGGGTACTTGTTAAACCCTATGGTTTATACCGGATTGATTTGGCCACTTTTACCGTGGAAGACCACATTGATATTTACAAAAAACTGGATGTGAAAATGATCCGCGCTTTTCACGTCGATAAAACAGGAATGCTGTGGTTTGGAGCCTTGAACGGGATGTATGTGATGAATCCGGAGGACAAGGAATTCCGTCATTTCCAACATTCAAGAACCGATAAATTCAGCCTCCCCAATAACTCGGTATGGAGCATTTACGAAGATTTCAATAAAAACATCTGGATAGGAACTTATGCCGGGCAGGTGTGTTACGTAAACCTCGACGAAAAAAATCCTTTCAAATCATATGCTCCCCAACCTGGAAAACTGAATCATATTCCGGTAAGTGCTTTTACTTCCGACGATCGCTTTTTATGGATTGCAACTGAAGGTGGAGGAATAAACAGGATGGAGAAAAGCAGTGGGAAATTTACTTACTTTTCTCACCAAAATGCAGAAAACAGCTTGTCGCACAACAATGTTAAGTCGATGGCAATCGATAAAAACCGGAATTTGTGGATTGGTATGTATTCCGGTGGATTGGATAAATACAACCTCGACAACGGGCATTTCAAACATTTCAGGGCAAAAGATAAAAACGGGTTAACCTCGGATAACATACGGAAACTGGTACTGGAAAGTGATTCCGGTTTGTGGATCAATTACCAGCTCCGAAAGCAGGTGATTTCTTACCTGTCGTTTCATGATGAAAGCATAACTCACTTTGCATTTGGCGATGAAAACAGCGGGCACTACATTTTTGATATGCTGAGAGAAGGTGAAAACCAATTGTGGATGATCAGCAGTAACCGAATTTTTCTCTTTAATGTAAAAAAACGCGAAGTAAAGGAAATTGCTCCTCCTGATTCTTCTTTTATGAACTTCCGTACTTTTTGTCTCGATGATTCCGGGAACCTGTGGATTGGTACGCTAAGCAACGGGCTTTTAAAATACGATCCCCGGTCTGAGACATTCTCCGTTTTTAACGACATGGAGAAATACGGCATCTTCTCGGTTTTTAATATCTGTTACGACAACGAGGGAAGCCTTTGGCTGGGAACCGACAACGGTTTGATTCGCTACGATATTTCAGGGCAGACCTATTACCGCTACGATAAGCACGATGGAGTGCAGGGAGATGTTTACTATCCGCTGGCAGCAATGAAAGGTACAGACGGAAACCTGTATTTTGGCGGTACAAATGGCTTTACCATTGTCGATCCCCAGGCCATTACTTTAAACCAGAATCCGCCACAGGTAATCATCTCCGATTTTTTAGTCGATCATACCTTTTCTGAATTGGACCGAAATTCGGAAAACAGCGATAAAACTCCGGTGGTTACCTTAAACTACAATCAAACCAATTTCAGTTTCCGGTTTTCTTCCGATAATTACCTGATACCCGAAAAAACACGTTTTAAATACCGCCTGTATGGCTACGATGACCGCTGGATTGAAGTGGATGCCTCAAACCGGGCGGCAATGTATGCAAAAGTTCCCCCGGGTTCTTATTATTTCGAGGTTGTAGCAGCCAACAACGACGGGATATGGAACGATACTCCCGAGCGGATAAAAGTGATACGAAAAGCTGCACCCTGGTTCAGCTGGCCGGCCTATGTTCTGTATAGCATCCTGTTCCTGATGGTAGTGGGACTTATCGTAAAATACATTTCAGATAAGAAAAAACTGAAAATGCAGCTTTACCTTGAAAATGTAGAAAAGCAAAAAAATAAGGAGATCTACGAGGCGCAACTCCGTTTTTTTACCAATATCTCGCACGACTTTAAAACCCCGCTGTCGCTGATAATAGCTGCACTTGACAAACTAAGGCGGGAAGGCTTAAAAGAGTATTACTACCGCATTTTAAACGGCAACGCACAACGCTTGCTGAACCTGGTAAACGAACTCATGGATTTCCGCACCGTAGAAAGCGGCAAAATGAAGCTCGAACTTCAGACGCTCGACCCGAATAAATTGGTGGAGGAAGTAGCTTCGGGTTTCACCGATTATGCCCAACAAAGAAACATCGACTTTAAAATTACCGGCAACCCTCATTTGCCGGTCCCTGTATGGATCGACAAAAATATTCTTGAAAAAATCATCATGAACCTGCTGAATAACGGGTTCAAATCGACCCGCGATAACGGGCATATTTCTTTAGAAATACACAGCGGTGAAGCGCCTTTTGTTTCGCCTTATCCAAACAGCTACAAGGTAAATCACCGGGAATTGCCGATAAGGGTATTTCACCTCGTTTTCCGCGACACCGGAATTGGTATTTCAAAAGAAATGCTCTCCAAGGTATTCGAGAGGTTCTATAAAATAAATGCCCAAAACTTCGATTCTCAGCTGGGAACGGGAATTGGCCTGGCTCTCGTTAAAAGCCTGGTTGCATTGCACCGGGGAGAAATCACTATTTACAGTGAACCGGATAAAGGAACCGACATTGTTATTTCGCTTCCGGTGGATAAATCGATATACCCGAATGATTGTTTTTTACCCACCAGCGAAATGCCCGGTGAAGAGGATCCGGAAGAAAACGACAGCGAATCAGTAAGTGATTTGCTGGAAGAAGACATAAAGCAGGGAATGCAGGAAGACCGGAGGCGTATTCTTCTGGTGGAAGACAACGAAGACCTGCGAAATATGATTGCCGACTACCTGGCAAGTGATTTTGAAATGCTGGAAGCCGGGGATGGGGTAGAAGCCTCCGGAATACTGGCTTCGAAAATGATCGATCTGGTGATCAGCGATATTATGATGCCCCGTAAAGACGGAGTAACACTAAGCCGCGAGATAAAGGAAAATGTGGAAACTTCTCATATTCCCGTGGTATTGCTTACCGCAAAAACCGGACTCGAGAGCAAAATAGAAGGCGTAGATTCGGGAGCTGATCTTTACTTTGAAAAACCGGTGGATTTTGAATTGCTGAAAATCAGTATTCAAAACATATTTAAACAACGCCAGCACCTAAAAGAGTTTTATGCCCGCAACTTTTTTGCCGACAGTGCCGAATTATCTTCCAACGAGCGGGATAATAAGTTTCTCAGCGACTTTGTGAGCATTATTGATGAGCACATCGACGAATCGGGTCTTGACGTTAACTTTATTGCCTCGGAATTATCGATGAGCAGGAGTAAACTGTACCGGAAAATCAAAACAATGACCGACAAATCGATCGTCGAGTTTATTCTGAATTACAGGTTGCGCAAAGCTGCCCGGATAATAATTGAGGAAGATTTAAGCATGCGGCAGGTTATGGAAAAAGTTGGGATCGAAAGTCAGCCATATTTTACCAATGCTTTCAAAAAAGAGTTTGGGCAAACGCCGACTGCTTTTGCACAAAAACACAAACCTCATACATCCGGATGATCGGTTTACCTTTCGGCTGTTTATGCCTGAAAAGAGCTTGCAGACAGGAATGTGCATCAAAATGATAAAAGAAATAGTCAAAAGAGTAATAGCCACATGGGGGCCAAAAATATTTTTGTGCCGGACAACTTTTTTGAGAAAGGCGCTGATCGACCCTTGTTTTACTGCTGCAAGCTGTTTAACCGTTGTATCATGGTGCCGATATTAATTTATTGACAATGAGACATTTTAATACTTCACTGTTTTTTCTGATTATCGTTTTTTTGATAACTGCCTGTACTCCCTCTGAATCAACCCATTCGCAGAAAGCTTTGGTGAAAGACGTGATGAAAAGAGTAGCAGACTGGCAAATAAACCATTTTGATTATGCAAAAGAAGGCAGTCCCGGATATTTGCACGATTACGGGATTGATGCCTGGACCAATGCCGTTTTTTTTACCGGGGTGGAAGAATGGGCTAAAATGTCCGATAACAGTTCGACATATTACAGCTGGTTGAACAAGATTGGTTCAGAGTGCCAGTGGAAACTTCCTGAGAACTTTGTTGACATGCCGGTTTACAGTTTGTACCATGCCGATGAGTTTTGCATCGGACAAATGTTTCTGGAAATGTCCCAAAAGAATAACAACGAAAATATGAGAATCCCTACGCAGCAAAGGCTGGATTGGGTAATGTCAAACTTTCACGAAGAGCTGCAGGGAAAAAAGTGGTGGTCGTGGTGCGATGCCTTGTTTATGGCACCGCCCGTTTATGCCCGCATGGCTTCGTTAACAGGCGATGAAAAATACCTGGCGTTTATGGATACCGAATTCAAGCGAACCTACGACGCCCTGCATGATAAAGAGGAAAGGTTGTTTTTCAGGGATAAAAGCTACTTTGAGAAACGCGAACAAAACGGAGAAAAAATATTCTGGGGGAGAGGAAACGGATGGGTGGCCGGCGGTACGGTAAAGATTCTGAGAACCTTGCCGGCTGATTCGCCCTACCGTAGTTTTTATGAGGACTTACTGCGCGAACATGTTTCGCGGCTGGTTGAATTGGCCGACACCAGCGGTGCATGGCATGCCAGTTTGCTCGATCCCGAAAGCTACCCGGCACCCGAAGCAAGTGCCACAGCCTTGATTACCTATGCACTAGCCTATGGAATTAATGAGGGTTTTTTCGACAAAGACATTTACCTCCCCCGTTTATTGGAATCGTGGAGTGCACTGACCGCAATGGTTGGAGACGACGGGAAACTGGGCTGGGTGCAGCCTATTGGCGCCGATCCAAAATCGGTGACAGAGGATATGACAGCCGTTTATGGCGCGGGTGCATTTTTGCTGGCAGGGTCAGAAGTCTACAAATTGGTTGATTAATTCAGAAAAAAATTGATAGCTATGCTAAGTTCATCTTTCATAAAAAGAATGGTAATGATCCTCGCTTTTGCCGGGATGTTTTTTGCATCTCCGCTTGGCGCGCGCGAGGTAATTTCGTTTAACGATAACTGGTTGTTTAAGAAAGCCGATAACTTTCCGAAAACATTTGACGAGGAATGGCAGCAGGTGCGCATCCCTCATACCTGGAATGCCGAGGATATGCAGGTGAAAAAGAACATTTTTTATGCCGGGCCTGCCTATTATAAAAAGCAATATACTCCCGATGCCAGCCTCCGTGAAAAACGTTTCTTTTTAAGGTTTCAGGGCGTGGCGGCGGTTGCCGAAGTATACGTAAACAATTCAATTGCCGGAAAACACAAAGGCGGCTATGGCGCTTTTGCGATCGAAATATCAGCTTTACTAAAGCCGGGCGAACCCAACGAGATAATCGTAAAGGTTGACAATGCACCGCGCCCTGACGTGATTCCGATTAACCATACTTTGTTTGGAGTCTACGGCGGGATTTACCGCCCTGTAGAGCTGATAATTACCGATAAGATAAACATTGCCGTAACAGATTACGCTTCGCCGGGGGTGTATATTTCTCAAAAAAATGTAACGTCAAAATCGGCTGATGTAACGATCAAAACAAAACTCGAAAACAAAAACAAAGAGTCGCGTGAAGTAACAATTCTTACTACTTTGTATGAACAGAACGGAAATAAAAAGGCTGAATACAACTTGCCGGTTCGTGTGTTGCCGCAAGGACGCCAGGTTTTCGAACAGCATTTTAGCATAAAGAAACCGCACTTGTGGCAGGGGCTCGAAGATCCGCATCTGTATAAAACAGTTGTTCAAATTCTTTCGGAAGGCGAAGTTATTGATGAAATTGTACAACCCTTGGGCTTGAGGCATTTTGAGTTGAAAAACAACGACGGGATGTACCTGAACGGCAAAAAAGTGCCGATGTACGGTGTTTGCCGTCATCAGGACTGGTGGCAAAAAGGAAGTGCACTAAGCAATCTGGAGCACGAAACCGATTTGCAAATGATCAGGGAAATAGGGGCCACCACCATCCGTTTTGCGCACTATCAGCAGGCAGAATATATTTATTCGAAATGCGACAGCATGGGGTTTATTGTATGGGCCGAAATACCTTTTGTAAACAGGGTAAGTACCGACGAAGCCGATAATGCAAAACAACAATTAACCGAACTAATACGTCAGAATTACAACCATCCGTCTATTTATGTATGGGGTCTGCACAACGAAGTTTATACGCCCTACAATTACACGGTGGCTTTAACAACAGAACTTAACGATCTGGCAAAATCAGAAGATCCGTCCCGTTATACGGTTTCGGTGAATGGCCATCAGGCCGTGGACCAGGCATCGAACCTGAATGCCGACATTCAGGGTATTAACCATTATTTTGGCTGGTACGGCGGAGAAATCGGAGACATCGAAAACTGGGTTGATGGCATGGAACAGGAATTCCCGGATCATAAAATTATATTTTCAGAGTATGGCGCCGAAGCAAATATTTACCAGCAAGAAGAAATGGTGGGCGAATTTGGGCGTTACTTCTCTCAATTTTATCCCGAAACCTTTGCCACCAAATTTCACGAAATCCAGTGGGGGGTTATTGCCAAACATCCTTATTTACTCGCTTCTTATGTGTGGAACATGTTCGACTTTGCCACACCGGTAAATACACAGGGTGGTGTGGAAGCCCGGAATATGAAAGGCCTGGTAACTTTTGACAGGGAAGTAAAAAAAGATCCGTTCTACTGGTACAAAGCCAACTGGAGCAAAGAACCGGTACTTTACTTAACACAACGGAGAGCGGTTAAACGCGTCAATAAAACCACCCCGGTAACGGTTTATTCCAACATCGGTGTTCCCCGGCTTTTTGTGAATGGAGTAGAAGTAAGCCACTACCGGCAAGGAACTACCCCGGTACATTATATTTTTGAGGGAGTTGAATTAAAAGAAGGCGAGAATATAATCGAAGCAAAAGCAGGGGCTAACGGTATTTCGTACGACGACAAGATTGTTTGGGATTATTCGGAAGACAATAAACTGCTGAACAACTACTCGCCACCCAAGAAAAAAACAGAAGAACATATCGGACTATAAAACAATAAAAATTATCATAATGAAGAAGAACTTATTGATTACAACGCTGCTCTGCTTTTTTATGTTTTCAGGATTTGCCCAGGATAAAAGCAAGGAGCGAATCCCATTAAAACATGGTGCCCATCGGGTAGGGAAGCGCAACGACGCAGCCATGCAAAAGTGGCGCGAGTATGGCCTCGGGCAATTTATTCACTGGGGAGTTTATGCGATCCCCGGCGGTCAGTGGAACGGAAAAACAACTACTTACGCAGCCGAATGGTTCAGAACGTCGGGATTAATTACACACGAAGAGTACGATAACCTGTACAAACAGTTTAATCCTGTAAATTTCGATGCGAAGGAGTGGGCAAAACAAGCCAAACAAATGGGAGCCAGGTACATGATTTTTACGACCAAACACCACGACGGTTTTTGCATGTGGCCCAGCCAATACACTGATTATACAATCGCCAATACTCCGTATAAAAAGGACATTGTAAAAGAACTGGTTGATGCGTATACCGCTGAAGGAATTGATGTTTACCTGTATTTTTCGATTATCGACTGGAGTCATCCGGGATATTATTCGGGAGGAAATATTAACTCACCCAAAATAAAAGAAACGTTTCAGTCGGGTGGCGATTACAACCCGTTTGAAACAGAAGAACAGGAAAAACGTTACGAAGATTTTAAATCGTTTACCCGTAACCAGCTTTTGGAACTGGTAGATAATTATCCGGCCATGAAAGGCCTTTGGTTCGATGGCTCGTGGGATGTTGCCTGGGTAAAAAATGCGGCCTGGGTTGATACGCTGGGAATGGAACTCAGAGCCAAACATCCGGGACTGATTATCGGAAGCCGCTTCCGGTCGGATGAATTGGGAAACAGACATGTGGATGCCAATGGCGATCTGATTGACGATTATGACCAGCGCTACGAACGAAGCCTGCCTTCAACCTTGGAAGATACCAAAGGATTTGACTGGGACTGTGTAATGACCATTCCGGAAAACCAGTGGGGCTACCACCGCGATTGGTCGCTGTCGTATGTGAAAACTCCGTACGATCTGATTGAAATGACCGTGAAAGCCACTTCGCTGAATGGTAACTTTGTTATAAACTTTGGCCCCGATGGCGACGGAAATATTCGCACAGAAGAAACAAAGATTGCCAAAGGAGTAGGAGAGTGGATGGATGTTAACCGCGAAGCTGTTTACGGCGTTCATAATTCGGTGCTGGAAAAACAGGATTGGGGATATTCCACACAAAAAGGTGAATCTATTTACCTTACTGTATTCAACAAACCAATGAACGACAGAGTTCGGGTGAAGGTTCCCAGAAGCAGAACAAAGGATATGATTTTTGTAATTGAACATGCCGAATTTATTTCGGGTAAAAAAGAAGCCATTGTGACCGACGGTGGCCGGGATAAATATGGAAGTTATTACTACGACATCGTGATTCCGCAAAAAGTATCAAACAAAAAAGAGCCGTTTGTTATTAAAATTAAACTGAAAGAAGTTGACCGCGGGGCAAAAGCGGATTATCAAAAAGCAATAACATAGAACGGAATATTCAGTTAATCGTGCTCTACAAGAACGGTCCCGGATTTTCCCTTTTAAAAAGCGCTTAAAGTCAACGACTTTAAGCGCTTTTTAATTTTTTAATCATACCCGATGATTGATGTTGTATTTACAGGATTCAACGTTTTTATAGCTATCTCTGTCGCAGGGGAGAGATGATAGAAAACAAACTTATAATGTCATTTCTGTTCCCCCATAATGAAAAAAGCCGCTGTTTATGCGGCTTTTGGTGATCCCACCGGGAGGAGTATCGAACTTTTTGGAGAAGGATTAGGAGGGTGTACAGAAGTTTATGTGCACAAAGTTCAGAAAATGAGGCACTGGTGGTCGGTGAAAAATTACCGAGTAGTGTATTTTGATGAACTACCTGATATATCTGTCTTTGAGTTACTACACCCAAAAGTTTGACATGGGTAAAATACTATTTCGCAGACATCCGTTTAACAAATTTTCATTTCGGTACAGTGGCTGCAAGGACAATCATATGTTGTTGTTAGAAGTATAAGCTTTACCTGTAGGATTGGTTGTAGCTTTTGGGCAAAGGATATATTTGGATTTTCCTGTTATCCTTAAACATCATTCATTTCAATCTCAAAAAAGAAAAATCAGACTACTTCCTTTATCTGTTTTTTTATTTTTAAAAACTGTCGAAATCTTGAATTTTAATGGATACTAGCGGTGAGGACCGTCATTCAACAATCTGTTTTTTTCTGCTTTATAACTAGTTGCGTAATAAAAATCGTCCGTAAATAACTCTTAGAGTAAAGCTAATTCTTATTATCATTACAATATTTCTATTAATTTTAAAAAGATTTTTTAATAGATCTGTATATTCGATAGTGAGCATATGTCGGTATTTTTTTAATGCATTGTTTCCAGGTTTTAGATTAAACCTAAATTTTCAAGAATGCTTTAAAGGAAACAAAATATAAGTTTTAAATATGTATGAATCATTTAACTGAAGAAAGATTATGCGAAGCATTGAAGTTAGGTGAAATTAAAGCTTTTGATGCTCTTTATTATATATATCACAAAAAACTATTTGCATTTGTATACAAGTTTCTGAAAAACTGGCACGATACAGAAGACCTTGTACAAAAGGTTTTTGTTATCATTTGGGAAAAGAGAAGAAATATCAATCCCGAAAAATCGTTTAATAGTTACCTATTCACAATTGCCCGAAACGAAGTTTATGATTGGTTAAAAAAGAAGGCACTTACCGAGTATTGTGATGCTTACCTTTTGGGTGATATTACACAGGATGATGAAAATATAGAGACAAAAAAGATAGTCGAGATTGTTTATTCGTTAATTAAAAAGATTCCTGAAAGAAGACGTCAGATTTTTTTGTTAAACAGAGAGGAGGGGCTATCCTATAAGCAAATTGCCGTAAAACTTAATATTTCTGAAAATACTGTTGATACGCAAATTCGAAATTCTTTAAACTTCCTACGCAAAGAGTTACCCAAGTATTTAAAGGCAGCAGTCCTGCTTTTTATAACTAAGTTTATATAAGTTTAATACTACTATCGCATTTTTTTTACTTTTCCCTTCACGGAAATTTTCGGTTTAAAAGTATATATCAATATATGATTGACAATTACCTGTCAGACGAATGTGAATGTAGCATAGTTCGAATGCAGATAAATAGGCAGAATTGCAATCATGCTTTCAAGTTATTATAGAATGAAAAAACAAAATGAAATAATTGAATTATTTGAAAAATTAATTTCAAATCAAGCTACAAGTAAAGAAAAGGAAGAACTATTTCAGCTTGTTTACAACGAAAACAATAAGGAGATTGTATTTAAGTGGTTGGAAGAAAATTGGAATACTGTAGAATACGATGAACTAAATATTTCATCAAAAGCTTTGTTAAATGAAATTCATGATATAATTGGGACAGAAAATACTACTCGATCAGAAAAAAAGCAAGGGATAAAACTAAGGCGAACAATAATTACCACTATGAAATATGCAGCTGCTTTTATAGTGGCTTGGTTGATACAGTGGTTTATTTATACACAACCCGAGAGCAATGTAGATATAGCTCAAGTGTCGCAGGAAGTACATTATAACGAAGTGAATGTTCCCATAGGGTCAAAATCATATATAATACTGGCTGATAGTACCAAAATCTGGTTAAACGCAGGTGCGACATTAAAATATCCAACAAATTTTCAGGAAAATCAGAGGGAGGTATTTCTTACTGGAGAAGCTTTTTTTGATGTTGCAAAAGATAAACAAAAACCTTTTTTCGTTAACACGAACGGAATGAATATAAAGGTTCTTGGAACCCAGTTTAATGTGAAAGCTTATGGCGATGAAAACAGTATTGAAACCACATTGATTGAAGGAGCTATTGAAATTCTGGGGCTAAAGTCGGACCAAGAAGATGAAAGCAACTTGGTACTGAAGCCCGGGCAAAAATTGGTTCTGTTAAAAGACAAAAGCGTACATGAAGTACTTGACGCTACCGAGGAAAATTCAGATGAAAAATCAGAGAACAAAGCTATTCCATCCATACGGATAAAGCAGGCTCAGGTAATAACCCTGCAAGATACAGAACCGGAAGTTTCGTGGAAAGAAGACAAATTGATTTTTAATAAAGAACCATTCCGCGATGTGAAAATCATGCTGGAGCGTTGGTATGGGGTAAATATCATCGTTAAAGACAGCGAAATACTAGACTACCGGTTTACCGGAACATTCGACAAGGAAACGTTCGACCAGGCTATGTTTGCACTCCAGCAGGCAGCCCGTTTTGATTATTCAATAAAAAAGAAGACTGTGACCATTAAACGAAACTAAAGCATTTTTTAAACTACTTACAATATCTAACTAATAAACGATGTGCCTATGCAGATAAACCATTAAACTAATCAAAAAAAGGGACGGAGAATATGGCCGTATTCCTCGTCCCTGAATTTGTGAAAAATCATTCGACAAAAAATTCATTAACACATTTCAATCTTATGAAAAAAAATATTCATTTACAAGAGAGAGGATTGTTTTTTTCTCTCTTTAAAAAAGCGTGGCTGATTATGAAATTAACTGTAATATTTACAATCTTCTGTGTCTTTCACGCCCTTGCAGGAATTTCACAGGATATAATCGAGAGTGTTGAAACAACCAATACTCCGCTTGAAGAATTTCTTTCTGCAGTTGAAAAACAAACTTCAGTAAAATTCCTTTATCGTTACGAAAATATTGAAGGTAAACGGGTTAGCGTGAACATGAAAAATGCTTCTGTTGACGAGATTTTAACCAATGTTCTACCGGAACAAGGCTTAACTTACAGTCATTTAAGAAACAATCTGATTGTGATTTCTGCCGATCAGGAAAGGATCATTACCGGAAGGGTTGTAGACAAGAGTGATCAACCCCTGGTTGGAGTGAATGTAATAATTAAAGGAACCATGCAGGGAGGCGTGACTAATTTTGATGGAGAATATCAAATCTCTGTACCAAATGATCAGGCTATTCTTCAGTTTTCTTATATCGGTTACGAAATAAAGGAAGTGTTGATCGGAGAGCAAAGCGTTATAAATGTAACCTTAATGGAGGATTCAAAATCGATAGAAGAAGTTGTTGTTACTGCTTTGGGAATTGAAAAGAAAAAGAAAACGCTTACCTATTCTACCCAGGAGGTTGATATGGAAGGCGTGACTACTATTAAAGATGTTAGTCTTGGTAATGCTTTGGCCGGAAAGGTTGCCGGAGTTTCAATTACTTCTTCGTCAGGTGCAAGTGGTGTATCCGGCGATCCGCGTATCATTATTCGCGGTGATCGCTCAATACAAAATAATAACCAACCTCTTATTGTAATCGACGGGATACCCCAGGCTTTTGCCGAAAGTATTGCCCCTAATATGCAAGGCCAACCCAGGCCGCCGTTAGATAATTTATCAAGTATTAATGCCGATGATATTCAAAGCATGAATGTACTGAAAGGCCCTGCTGCCTCAGCTTTGTATGGTTCAAGTGCAAATAATGGTGTTATCGTGATAACTACAAAAAGAGGAGTAAAAGGTAAGCCCAGAATTACTGTAAACTCTGTTACTAATTTTGACCTGCCGTATCTATATCCTGAGTTTCAGAATGAGTATGCGCAAGGTGCTGGCGGAATTTATCAGGCCACAGCTGCCAATACAAGTTGGGGGCCCAAAATGACAGGGCAAAGTGTGCAAAACTGGAAAGGGGAAACAGTAATGTTAACTCCACAACCAAATAATGTTAAAGATCTTTTTTCTGTAGGATATAATCTGACAAATAGTTTTTCATACAGTGCAGGTACCGAAAAATCATCTTCATATTTTTCGTACAGCAATACTACGGCAAGGGGAGTATTGGAAGACAATAAAATGGTAAGACACAATTTAAATTTACGCCTTACTGCAGAGTTGTTGGAAAACCTGAATCTTGATTTTAAAATTACCCACTTCCGTCAAACAGTAAAAGATCAGCCTACTTCAGGAGACAATCTTTTTAGTCCTATGTGGCAATTGGTTAAAATGCCCCGAAGTATAAGGACAGCTGATATTGAAAATGGCTCATATTTAAACGACAAGGGAGAACTCACTCAAAATACCTGGGCACCGGAATCAACAGATAATATTAACCCATATTGGGCTATGGAAGGTTTTGAACTGCCCAGCACACTTAACCGAGTGAATAGTTTTTTGAGTTTGCGCTACAATTTTTCCGAGAATTTGTTTTTACAAGTTCGTGGTGGAATGAATATATCTAACTCAGACAACGAAGAAAGAACATATTGGGGTACTCCGTATATTTATTCTGGCTTCGGAAATTATAAAACGTCATTTGATAAAATCCAGAACCTGAATAGTGATATTTTATTGGCATTTGATAAAGAGCTTAATAAAGATTTCCGAATTGGATTTAATCTGGGGGCAGAGGTTAAAGATATGCAACGAAGAGGTCAGTGGGCAGAAGCAAGAGGCCTGTCGATGATGAACAAATTTGCTTTGAATTTTGCTAAAAATGTCATTACCGAGGATCTTGAAACACGGATTCAAAAACAATCAGTTTACGGGATGGGACAGTTCAGTTTCCGAAATTATTTATTCCTGGATGTAACTGCCCGAAAAGACTGGAGCTCAACTTTGCCGGAACCTCATGATTATTTCTACCCGTCAGTTGGGCTGTCAGGGATTATTAGCGACATGGTTAAATTGCCCGATGCAATTACGTTTATTAAGTTACGTGGTTCGTATGCCGAAGTAGGTAATGATGCCGGATTTGCAAGTATATTCCAGGCATATAACAGTGATTCCAGTGGTCCGTTAGGAATGATTACTCCACAAAGCACTAAGGTCGCAGAACAACTTATTCCCGAAAAAACCAAATCGTGGGAAGCCGGGGCCGACCTGAAATTTTTTGACAATAGGTTAGGAGTCGACTTTACCTGGTATAAATCAAATACTTATAACCAGTTAGTACGGATTACCAATCCTCCAACATCAGGCTATAGTTCAGCCTGGTTAAACTGTGGAAACATTCAGAACACTGGGGTTGAAATTATGCTTTATGTTACACCCGTTAAAACACACAATTTTAACTGGGATGTAAGCCTTAATTTTGCTCGTAATAAGAATGAGGTTGTTGAACTTACCGAATTTATGGACCGGTATGAGGTTGAATCACCCAATTTGTCAATGGGCGAAACATGGATTATCGAAGGAAGGCCATTTGGGGAAATCTTTACTTATGGTTTTGAGCGCAACGGGGATGGAAAAATTATTGTTGGATCCAACGGTATTCCTCTTATCGATCATGGAAAAGCCGACGTTTATTTAGGTAACTTCAATTACGATTGGAGAAGTGGGCTTATTAATAGTTTTAATTACAAAAATTGGCACATGTCATTTTTAATTGATTTGAACTATGGTGGAGTAAGACAGTCAGCTACTGAGGCAATGATGTTAAGTGCAGGCACTAGTAAAGCCTCTCTGGTTGGGCGAGAAGAAGGAATTATTGTTGATGGTGTAAAAGAAGATGGCAGCGTGAATGATATCCGTATCAGTGCCGAAGACTATTACAAATCTGTCGGAGGCAGGATTAATAGTGGTACTGGCGAATTGTTTAGCCATGATGCTACCAATTCCCGCTTACGTGAATTTTCTTTAGGGTATAATTTCCCCATAAGAAATTCAGTTGTAAAATCATTAAAGGTATCGGCCGTTGGACGAAACCTGTTCTATATCTACAATGGCTGCGACTGGTTTGATCCGGATGTTTCTTATGATGTAGGTACAAACGGACAAGGGTCAGAAAGCGCTTTCTTGCCGGGAACAAGAACACTTGGATTTAATGTTAAATTCACCTTGTAATGATTAACTTAAAACTTAAGGACATGAAAAATATATATCAGATAAAAAAATATGGATACGTAATAATTTCAGGTATTCTCTTGGGAATAACCATGTTATATTCTTGTACCGATAATTTCGCTGAATACAATACCGACAAAACAGAGGTGATGCAGATAGGGCCGGAACAGTTGCCTTCCCTTTTTTCAAAAACTCAGTATGAAGGAAGCAATTGGCTTACAACCGATAACTATGTCCGTATGTCAGCGGCTGCTGCAATACATTTATGTGGCTATATGGCCGTACCATCTTCATATGGTGGACATAATGAATTAAGGAAAGGTTGGTGTGATGCTGGTTTTGAAAAGATGTATTCCCAGGGGCTTCCTCCACTCTTCTCAATCCTGAATATGACAAAGGATGATGAAAGTTATCAGGCAGAATATGGGCTTGCTTTAATCTGGAAGGTATTCCTTATGCACCAATTAACTGACATTTGGGGACCAATTCCTTATACAAAGGCTTGTTCTGGAGAAAAAACAATTCCATACGAAAGCCAAAAGGATGTTTATTACCTGATGTTTGAGGATTTAAAAACAGCTGTCAATATACTGAAATCACATCAGGGGGAAAATGCATTTGGCGCTGGTGACCTGATTTTTGAGGGGGATGTTTCGAAATGGACAAAACTTGCCAATACCATGCGTTTACGTTTAGCAATGCGTATCTCAAATATTGATCCTCAAAAAGCCAAACAGGAAGCAGAGGCTGCAGCAGCCGAAGCCACAATGGACTCGAACGACGACGACGCATTTATGAATGTTGTGGGGCTAAATAGAGGCAATGGAATCTGTCGTGTGCTCCCCTGGTATGCATTGGTAATGAGTTCAAGTATGGAAAGCGTTCTTAAAGGGTATGCTGATCCGCGTATGGAGAAATTTTTCTCTCCGGTTAAAGACGATCCTGTTTTTTCAATGGCGGGATATCCGGAAGAATTGAAAGCCAATACAGGAGGTTTTCATGGAATGGCCAACGGCTATGCAAATGAAAGTGAAATAAATTTTTTCAAATCCTACTCAAATTTTGGAACCTATTTTGAAAACGATAACCATGAAGTTCCTATTAATATTATGCATTCGGCTGAAACTTATTTCCTGAAAGCAGAAGGAGCATGGCGAGGATGGAACATGGGAGGTACTGCTCAGTCGTTTTACGAGAAAGGTATTGAAGTTTCCGTTAAGCAATGGAGGGGAACTGGAATCTCGCAGGATTCTATTCAGAATCTTGTAAACAGTATGAATACGCCTGTCGCCCCCAATAATTTTGGGTATTACGACCCCGCAATGACGGATATCCCGGTTAAATTCTCAGCTGATCAGGATAAACAATATGAGCAGATTATTACTCAAAAGTGGTTGGCACTTTTCCCTATCAGCTTTGAAGCCTGGGCTGAATACAGACGGACACGCCTGCCCCAAATATATGCAAAAAAGAGATCTGCGAATGGAAGAATAGATCTGTCAAAAGGAATGATTCTCACAAGATTTATGTTTGCTGACAGCGAAAAATCAGCTCAATCGGAAGAGGTTGAAAAAGCAGTTCAGTTATTAGTGAACGGCAACGAAGACTCAGACAATGTTCCTTTGTGGTGGGATGTGAATCCGAATGGAAATTAAACTTTCATAATTCTAAAGGTTAAGTTGGGACGAAAATCGTGCTTTCCCAACTTAATCTTTTCTCTTGTGTTTGGTATTTCTTTGATTTTTAGATTGTTATTGTTTCTTGAAAAGAGGTGATATGGCTGTGTATTGGAGTTTAATGATGGCCAATGAACCCTCTTTATTAAATCAATTAAACAAATGAGTATGATGAAAGATAATGTCTCTCGTCGGAACCTGCTGAAAATCGCGGCTCCGACTGCAATTGGCTCTTTGCTGGGAGTTCCGGTGCTTAGTTCAGCAAATCAACAAAACAAAACAGAACCGCGCCAAAAGCTGAAAATCATCGTATTTGGTGCCCATCCCGACGACCCGGAAACCGGATGTGGCGGAACCATGGCACTTCTGGCAAATGAAGGTCACGAGGTAATTTCTGCTTACCTTACAAGAGGAGAGGCAGGAATAAAAGGAGTTTCGTACGATGATGCAGCAAAAATAAGGACAGCAGAGGCATTGGAAGCATGTGAAATTTTGAATGCCACACCAAAATTCTTAGGGCAAGTAGATGGTAATTGCGAGGTTACAAAAGCGTACTACAAAGCCATATCTGAATTTTTTGAGGAAGAAAAACCGGATATTGTTTTTAATCACTGGCCAATCGACCGGCACCGCGACCACAGGGCATGTTCGATTCTGGTTTATGATGCCTGGTACAATCTTGGCAGAAAATCGGTCATGTATTATTACGAGGTGATGTCGGGACGACAGTCGCAAAATTTTAAACCGACTGATTATGTCGATATTACTCCGGTTATCGATCAAAAGCATAAAGCTTGTTACGAGCACAAAAGTCAAGAACCAGAAAAATGGTATCAGGAATCTCACGGGCAAATGGAAATTTTTAGGGGACTGGAATATCGTACACAATATGCTGAAGCCTTTGTTAGACATGTTCAAAGTCCAAATAGTCTTATTATCTAGGATGTTAAAATATGTGTTGATCGTTTTTTGATCGTCATATTTAATAGAAAATCAAGAGTGAAATCCATCCGGTATTATTTCTAAAACTGAATAATGTATTTCTAACTGAGTTAAAAATTATGATATGAAGCAATTAATTTATGTAAAGCTGTTCCTTGGTATTTGTTGCTTGTTGGGCAATCCTGTTTTTGGACAACAAAAACAAGCGTTTGAATTTGTTGTAGAGCCTTATTTGATCGATCTGAACAGCAATTCTTTTCAGGTAATGTGGGAAACATCTGAGGCTGCCCGGGGTGAAGTATATTTTGCAAAAAGTACTTATGAAATCTTAGTCCCGGAATTTAAAATTGTTGGTAAGGATAAGTCCCTTAAGGTATTGCATCATCATAAAATAACTGGATTAAACGCCAACGATCTTTATTTCTACCAGGTAATAAATATTAACCAGAGTGGAGATACCATAAAAGGTCCGGTAACTCAGGTTACCACTTCAGACTACAATCAGTCACCTGTATCATTTTCGGTAGTTGGCGACACCCAGGGGAATCCCGTTGTTTGGGGAAAGATTATTAAGCTAATGGCGCAGGAACGCCCGCAGTTTATTGTTCATGTGGGCGATTTGGTACAATACGGTCCGCATAAGGATGACTGGACAGACGAATTTTTTCATCCGGCAACCGGGTTACTTCGTTACACTCCTTTGTATCCGGCAGCTGGAAATCACGAAATGAATGATGAGAAACTCTACCAGTATTTCAATTTACCTGAAGGCAATGCATTTTACACAATAACCAAAGGCGATGTAAGACTGATTTTTGTGGATACGAATAAGGATGTGTTACCGGGTTCAGCACAATACCGAAAACTTGAAAAGTTACTGGCTACAACAACTGAGCCTTGGAAAATTGTTGTGCACCATCATCCTTTGTTTACTTCCGATAAATATTCGTACCGGAGCTCGTTGAGGGCAACACCAACGAAAGGCGATCCCAACCTTTTTCATTTAAATAATTTGTATGAAACCTATGGCGTAGACCTTACGCTTAGCGGGCATGTGCATAACTACGAAAGAACCTGGCCAATTTTTAAAAAACATGTTGATCTGGAAAACGGAGTGACTCATATTGTTACCGGAGGAGGTGGCGGAAGTTTCAGGAAAACTCCAAGCGACATAAACTGGTTTTCTGAGGAAGCTAAAAACGATTATCATTTTCTGAACATCCGCATACAGGGGAGCCAATTGTTTGTGGAAGCCATTGATACTACCGGTAGGGTATTTGACTTTTGGAAAAAAGAAAAACTGGCAGAAAAAACCAATCTGTTATCTCCAATGATTAGCTCAAATAATAAATACTTTATCGACTCAACAACCGTGACTATTGAGAATATAAATGAAGGTGGATTTATTAATTTTCGATTGAACGACGGGTTGTATCAATCGGTAGTAACAAAAAAGAAAACCATTACCATTCATAATACAACCACTATCTCGGCCATGGTGAATGGAGTAAACAATGCAAGTAGAGAAGCAGTAAAAACATTTGTGAAACTTCCGGTAATGCCTCAGCAAAAATCGGCAGAGAAAAAAGTTCGGGCAGATTATTATGAAGGATATTTTACAGAATTGCCGGATTTTGATGTACTGAAAGCAACCAATTCCTTTTCTCTGGATTCGTTAACGCTAACGGGTGTTGTGCCGCGTGTAAAAGATCATTTTGCAGTAAGGTTTAACGGTAGTTTTATTGTTCCGGATACTGATGTTTATCGCTTCTTTTTGGAGTCGTACGATGGCAGTCGTTTAATAATTGATGGAAAAGAGATCATTGATAATGATGGTGTTCACTACGAAATCAGCAAAGAAAATTATGTAGCCCTGGAAAAAGGGATTCATCATTTCGAGGTCCAATATTTCGACTTTACGAGACGGGAAACGTTGAACCTCTTAGTAGGTAAGCAAGACAATAAAATGGTTGATTTCAATTCACTTATCAAATATCCGAAATAACACATTTACCATGCGCCTGTTTATTTTTCTCCAGTTGTGTTCTGTTTTATTCATTTTCGGATGTGAGCCCAAGGAACAGATCGTTGTCGACAATCTCTGTTGTGAGAACCTGGTCGATCCTTTGGGCATTGATACTACAGTACCTCGTTTTAGCTGGAAGATTTCGAGTAGCAGAAAGGGAGCTGAACAAAAAGCTTTTCAAGTTATGGTTTCAAGCGATATGGGTGAACTTGAAAATAATAATGCTGATATGTGGGACTCAGGAAAAACGGAATCCTCTGCCAGTATTTGGGTCGCTTATGAAGGTAAGCCATTGAAACCGGGAATCGCTGCATACTGGAAAGTGCGGGTGTGGGATAATGCAGGTAATGTTTCGCCCTGGAGTCAGGTTGCAGAATTTAGCATTGGTTTGCTAAGTAAAACTAATTGGCGTGCTTCTTATATTGGTTTTCCTTCAAAGGCCGGGGATAGTGAATGTCCACAGTTTAAAAAATCATTCAATTTCGATAAAGACGGGAAGAAAATACTTCTTCATGTAAATTCATTGGGATACCACGAGGTGTATTTAAATGGTGAGAAAGTGGGAGAAAGTGTTCTTTCTCCCGCAGTTTCTCAGTTCGATAAACGATCGTTGGTAGTTACTTACGATGTTTCTTCTTCTTTAAAAGAAGGGACGAATGAGCTGATGTTTTGGCTGGGAAGTGGATGGTATAGCGATGGATATCCGGGCGTTACAAATGCCGGCCCTGTTGTAAAAGCACAATTAGAACAAATTTCAGATTCGAAAAGAGAGATAGTTCTTGTTACTGATTCGACATGGGGTGGAAGAAGTAGCGAATATACCCGCATCGGACGATGGAGATCGGGGCGTTATGGAGGGGAGTGTTTTTCATCCGAAAACACTACAAATGCATGGCTTCCTGTTTCTGAAGTAAGCATACCAGATCATAATGTTAGCCCGCAAATGGTCGAGCAAAACAAAATTACTAAAACCATAAATCCGGTTGAAATTAAGCAACTGATAGAAAAAATATATTTGGTAGATATGGGTAAAAACCTCACCGGATGGTTTGAAATAAGTTTCCCAAAACTGCAAAAGTCTCAGGAAATAACGCTGGAATATTGCGACCATCTGGATGAAAACGGACAGTTTGTTAACCAAAAACAGGTGGATAAATATGTTGCTTCCGGCGAAGGGCAGGAAATGTTTAAAAATAAATTCAATTACCATGGCTTTCGTTATGTCCGTATTTCAAATCTCAATCAGGCACCCGATATAAATTCTATTAAGGCTCACCTTATTCATAGCGATTTTGAATTGGCATCGGGTTTTCAATGTTCCGATCCGGAAATAAACAGGATTCACGATTTACTTTTTTATACGTTGCGTTGCCTGAGTTTAGGAGGATATTTGGTTGACTGTCCGCATCTCGAGCGGTTGGGATACGGAGGTGATGGCAACGCATCGACCCTTACTGCGCAAACGATGTTCGGCTTATATCCTCTGTACTGCAACTGGCTTCAGGCCTGGGGCGATTGCATGCGCCCCAACGGCGATTTGCCCCACACAGCCCCTAGCCCGATTGATGCCGGTGGTGGCCCGTATTGGGGTGGTTTTATTATCAATGCTCCGTGGAATACTTATCTGAATTACGGAGATGTTTCTGTTTTGGAGAAATATTACCCATTGATGAATAAATGGCTTGGCTTTGTCGAAGATAACATGGTTAATGGTTTGCTGAAAAAGTGGGAAGATACCGCTTACCGGGGCTGGTACCTGGGGGATTGGGCAAGCCCCGAAGGAGTGGATCAAACGGCAGAAGCCTCTGTTGATGTGGTGAATAACTGTTTTATTGCAGTTTGCTACGACCAAATGCAAGATATAGCAAAATTGTTGGGAGAAGAAGTTCAAGCTGATTTGTTTGCTCAGAAAAGTAAACACTTAAAGAACAAAATACATCAAACATTTTTTGAAGCATCACAAAACACTTATGCAACTGGCTCTCAAATTGATTTGACATATCCGCTACTGGCAGATGTCGTTCCTGAAGATTTAATCGATTCGGTTACTGCTAGTTTGGTTAATTCAATCAAACAAAAATACAATGGGCATTTTGCCTGCGGATTGGTTGGGATTCCTGTTTTTACCGAGTGGGTGACAAAAAGCCGGAAGGCAGATTTGATGTACTCTATGCTGAAAAAGAAAGCTTATCCTGGCTATTTATATATGCTTGACAACGGGGCAACAACAACATGGGAACATTGGAACGGCGAAAGGAGCCGGATACACAATTGCTACAACGGAATAGGTTCGTGGTTTTACCAGGCATTGGGAGGTATTCGGCAGGCCGATGGGAGTTCAGCTTACCGAAAGGTGATAATTCAGCCACAAATCCCGGAAGGTATTACCTGGGCAAAAACATGGCAGGAAACACCTTACGGGAAATTATTAGTAAGCTGGGAGTTTGTAAATAATAAACTGGAGATGGAAGTTGAGATTCCAGTGGGAGTAGATGCGGAAGTCCTAATTCCTAACGGTATCGGAGAATATACTCTTGATGGAAATAAATACGATGTAAAAACCTCAAGAGACTCGGTCGTAGGAATAGGAAGCGGAAAGTATAGGATAACATACACTGCTATTTAAGTAGAATAGGTTTTAACAAGCAATAAGAGCAATGAAAAAAGGAAGTCGAGTTACAATACTGATACTGTTACTGCTTATTAATGTATACGGCAATGCACAACAGCCGGACTCCATTTGCGGGCGCAAGGTTGTTTATGATGAATCAGGAAGAATACTAAGCTGGTATTCGCCGGAAATACCGGGAGCTGCTTATAATCACGTGATTAAACTTGCTTCTGAGTTTTTACTGGAAACACCCGTTGAGCCTCAAACCGGATTGCCGATGTACTATGTTACCTGCTGTTTTAAAGGGCCACACATGACCCCGGATAAAAGTTTTGTCGCCCGGAGGTGGATTCATAACCCTGCCTGTGTTTTTGCTGGTTCTGTACAAAGTTTTGCAGTTCAATATTATGCTTACACAGGCGACAGACGGTACATTCAGATGGTGCGCGAAATGCTCGATTATCAGTTGGGACACGGAACAACTCATGAAAATTTTAGTTGGGCGAATGTTCCCTATGCCAGTGCCAATCCTTTTGAAACAGAATACCATGGAGCAACTTGGTGGGAAGGAAGACGCGGAGATGGATACCAGGTAATCGAGCCGGATAAAGTTGGGGAGTTGGGCTATGCTTATCTTAAGTTTTATCAGGTTACTGAAGAGATAAAATACTTGGAGGCTGCTATTCAGTGCGCTGATGCATTGGCAAAAAATATACGAGAGATCAAGCCTGTTACATCCGATCTCGAAAATTATGAAGTGCGGATTGGAAAGTCGCCCTGGCCTTTCCGGGTAAATGCGCGAACCAGTGAAATATTCGATGAGTACAGCTCAAATGTACTGGAGCCGGTTAAATTATTTCGTGAACTAATTCGGATACAAAAACAGATTAATCTTTCGGAAGAAAAATGTATGGGCTATAAAAATGCAACTGAAATTGCCTGGAACTGGTTGTATGGAAAAAATGGTCCTCTTCGAACCTTTGTTTGGAATGGTTATTTCGAAGATGTGGACCACGATCCACAACTTGCAAACCGTGTTCAGATTACGCCGGTAGAACTGGCTAAATATCTTATCGCTAATCCGGAATATGACAAGAATCCGGAGATACATGTACCGGCTCTTTTATACTATGCAGTATCGGCATTTAAAACCGAAGGAATGGACGCCATGAATGAGCAGTTGTGGTGTTATCGTCCGATGGGAAGTCATTCAGCCCGGTACGCATCGGCTTGTGCACTTTGGTACGAAAAAACAGGCAACGAGTGGTTCAAAGATCAGGCATTTCTTTACCTGAATACAGCCACATATATGACTTACGACAATGGTGTGGTAGCCGTAGGCCCCGATTATCTGGCAACCTGGTTTTCGGATGGATACAGCGATTATGTGCGTCATTTTATCGATGTTTTGGCTGCGGTACCCGAATGGGCTCCTGCTGATGAAAACCATTTGTTAAGGTCTTCGTCAGTGGTTCAACAAATTAGTTACGAAGGCAACAAAATTGCCTATACCACCTTCGACGGACAATCAACCGAAAAATTCAGACTGCAAAAAAAGCCTTCTGAAATATTTGTTGGTGACCGCAAAATAAAAGAGAATTCAAATCTAAAAGAAGAAAGCTGGAAATGGGAAAAGTTTAAAACGGGAGGTGTTTTAACGGTAAGCTATTCAGCTGGCTCTAACCAGACAAAAACCATTGTTCTATAAAATGAGAAATTGATATGATGTTAAGATTTATTTTTATTCAAATACTGCTTATTGCTTTTGTGTCGGCAAGTGTCGCCGACAATGGTTACTTATTAGAGAAAGATAGTCAGTGTAAAATTTGGTGGACCGGGAATACATATAAAATCATGCGCGATTCTCCTGTGCCGACCCAAAAAGGCAAAGTTGCAATTCAATCTGCACGCAACGAAGCTGAAGGTTTTCAGCTTGTATTGTCTCCTGAAACTGATCTGAATAATATCTCTGTTTCTATTTCTGATTTTAGCAATCAATCGGGGGGGGCCATTTCTTCTGAAAATGTTTCAATCCGGTTGGTTGAGTATGTAAATATTGCGAAACCATCAGGAATTCATCACCATGCAGGTTGGTATCCTGATCCGCTGCCTTTGTATAAAAAAACATTTGATGCAAAAGCGGGTGAAAACAGGCCTTTGTGGTTTACTGTTAAAGTGCCGGAAAATGCAGCCCCCGGAAAATATACAGCAACGATAAGCCTGAAATTAGCAGAACGAGAAACATTAATACCTGTCGGACTTGAGGTTTGGGACTTTGCAATTCCGACTGTTCCTTACATGCGTTCTGCTTTTAACCTGTATTCCGGATTAGTAAAACAATACCATAATCTTGAAACTAAAGAAGAGCTGAAACAAGTGATTGATCACTATTTTCAGAGTTTTAGAGAGTACCGGATTTCTCCTCAGGAAATGTTTGATCAATATCCAATCCGAAAAACAGTAAAAGGGGTTAAGTGGACTGGTGGAACTTTTGACCCGGAAACGGTGTTTGCCGGGAAATATTCATACCAGGTGAATGATAATAGTGTACAGGCGAATGTTTGTGGCACAGGAGCAGAGCTGATAAAAGTTAATCCGAAACATCCTTATCTGCTAAAATGGTGGGCCAAAACACCTAAAAACGGACAGCAGTATGTGGTTACTGTTAAAAGTTACGATGCCAATAAAAAGCAAATTTACTGGCAACTGCAAGGCTTGATTTATGGCGGAAGCACTGAGTGGAAACAGGACAGTTTGTTTCTCGATCCGGTTAATCCTCTCGATGTTGAAGGTTTGATTGTTTCCCGTCCTATCCCGGATAATGCAGAATTTGTCAGTGTCCATTTATATCCACATATGCCTTTAAAAAAAGGACAACAAACAGGAACGGTTTGGTTCGATAATCTAAGTTTTGTGGATGTAACGACTGGTGAAAACTTGTTGCCCTATGGTGATTTTGAACAAGACATTAACGAATTGGATCTGGAAATAGATTTCTCAGAGTTTGATTTTGCTGCTCGTAAATATTTAGACGAATTTGGTTTTACCTCTTTTCGGGTTAAAGTGCCGGAATTGCGTCAGGGGCCTTATATGGGGCGTAAAACAGGATGGTTTAACGGCTTTATAAACGGAACCGAAGAATACAAAAAACTAATGACCTTATTTCTTGGTGGATTTCAGAATCATCTGGAAGAAAATGGCTGGCTTGGAAAAGAATACCTCTACTGGATTGACGAACCCAAACACGAAGATTACGAATTTGTACGTGAGGGCATGAAAACAATCCAGGCGGTTGCTCCAAAATTAACTCGTTTTATTACCGAAAATAATCCAGGGCCGGAAATTATGGATGTTACAGATATTGGTTGCCCGGTACTTGTGAAATTCGATCCGGAGAAATCGAAAAAATGGATGGAGCAGGGGCGCGAAATGTGGTCGTATTTGATGTGTTGGCCTAAAAATCCACATGTCAACCTGTTTATCGATGCGGATGCCATAAATATGCGAATGTGGTTGTGGATGTCATATCGTTACCATCTTACCGGCATTTTAGTTTGGTCGGCCAATGTTTGGAATGCTGAAGGTTGTTCTCCTCCGGGAATTTTGCAAAATATTTGGGAAGACCCAATGACGTATAAAGACAGTTACGGAGCACCTGTTGGCGGAGGAATGGAGTTTGGTAATGGCGACGGAATGTTCTTTTATCCTCCCAACCGGGATCCCAATAACGATAAAACAAAGTACCTCAGAGGACCGGTACCATCATTACGCCTGGAAATAATGCGCGAAGGGATTGATGATTACGATTACATGATCCTGTTGGGAAAGTGCATTGAAAAGGCTGATTCCGGTCAAAAGGGACTGGTAAGTAAAGCCAGAAAGTTATTGAGTTTTGGAACAGAGGTATTTACCAATGACAGTGTTTACACGAAAGACCCTGAAGTTTTAATGAATTACAGAAAGCAGATGGGAGAATTATTGGAAAAGTTTAGTCGTGCGAAGGACGAATTATGAGAGTAGTTATTATCTGCATATTAATCATTTTAACCAATTCGTTTTGGGCAAGGGCTCAGGAATCAAACGATTTGAAATTGTGGTACAACAAGCCTGCTTTTCAATTTACCGAAGCACTTCCGGTTGGCAACGGACGTTTGGGGGCAATGGTTTTCGGACAGACCGGAAAAGAACGGATTTTGCTGAATGAAAATACTCTTTGGTCCGGACGCCCGCACAATGCTAATAATCCAAAGGCACAGGAAACCATCAAAAAAGCACAGGCTTTAATTTTTGAAGGTAAATATGAAGAGGCGAACAACATTTGTAAAGACATTCTTTCTCTTACCGAAAAGAATTTCCTGAGTTTTGGATCGTACCAATTGCTCGGTAACCTTTGGCTCGATTTTACTTCAGCAAAAGAATACCGGACATTTGCCCCCATTCAATATTGCGATACGGATTATAGAAATGAATTGAACCTGCAACATGGATTGGTGAAAACCAGTTATTTAGTGGCTCCTGAAACCCAATATAACAGGGAAATTTTTGTTTCTGAGAAGGATCAGGTAATTGCAGTTCGGATTACTTGCTCCAAACCGGGAAGTATTGATTTAACTGTTTCGATGGATCGTCCGGGCAGGATGAAAGAAGGTTTGCCCCGACCAATAAAACGGAATTGCTCGGGCAATACGGAATACAATCAGGCAAATGTTGTCGACAATACCGACCTTGTAATGATTGGCTGGCCGGATAACGGAAAAGGAGAGAAGTGGCTGAAATATGTGGCCCGGGCTCGGGTATTAACAAGTGGAGGTGAAATTATTTCAGGCACTACCGGCATCGAAGTGCAGGGAGCTGATACAGTTACGATTTACATTTCAGGAGCTACAAATTACAAGTCTCGTATGGCGGAGTTTCTGGATGACAAAACTGCTGATTTTGATGATCCTGAAATTGTATGCGAAAAGCAATTGGACAAAGCTTCTTTGCGCGGGTATGATAAAATTCTGCAAGAACATATTGCAAGACATCAGGAAATGTTCACCCGTGTAAGTCTGGACCTGGGAAAAACAGAAAAAAACAGACGTTTGCTTCCAACTGATATTCGTTTAAAACAGTACCAAAAAGATTACAATGATCCGGAACTGGAAGCTTTGTTTTTTCAACTGGGGCGTTACCTGATGATAAGTGGTTCCCGTCCAGGGCAATTGCCAATGAACCTTCAGGGCTTGTGGTGCCAGGATTTAGATGCTCCGTGGCAGGCCGATTACCATCTGGATGCAAACCTTCAGATGAATTACTGGCAGGCCGACCTTGTTAACCTTTCCGAATGTTTCGAACCACTTGAGAGTTACACCAAACTGCTTAGCCAGACATGTGCTGTTACAGCCAAAGAAACGTATGGCTCTCGTGGTTGGGTGGGACATACGTTGGCCAGTGCCTGGGGATTTTCTGAACCACACCGCTACACCAGTTATGGTTTGTTTTCAGCCGGAGGTTCCTGGCTTTGCCAGAATTTATGGGACCATTATGCTTTTAATCTCGACAAGGATTACCTGAAACGCATTTATCCCATATTAAAAGGAGCAGTATTGTTTTACATGGATTACATGGTGAAACATCCCGAATATGGTTACCTGGTTACCTGTCCGGCAAATTCGCCGGAAAATAATTTTATGCCGTTTTCTGGTAAAGAGAAGGAATATGCAAATACCGCCGGCCCGGCAATGGATACGCAAATGATAAAAGAACTGCTTGCAAATACCATTGAAGCCAGTCGGATTCTGAACGTAGATAAAAACTTCTGTCGCGAAATGATTAAAATGAAAAAACAACTCGCGCCGGATAAGATTGGAAAACACGGACAAATTCAGGAATGGCTGGAAGACTACAAAGAGTACGATGTTAATCATCGCCATATTTCTCATTTGTTTGCTCTGTATCCCGGAACTCAGTTTACTTTCAAAGACACGCCTGAATTGATGGAAGCGGCTAAGGTTACACTAAACCGCAGATATTCAAAACCGGAAGACATGTATTGGGGAGCCGCAGCTGCTTGGGGAGTTGCTTGTTGGGCGAGACTTCAGGAGGGCGATAAAGCGCACGAAAAGCTAAGTAAAGATGTGATCGGGATTAGTTGGGATAACTTGTTGGGAAGGTGTGTCAACTTTTTCCAGATCGATGCAAACCTGGCCGGCACTGCGGCTATTGCAGAAATGATAATCCAAAGTTATGATGGAACAATCCATTTACTTCCTGCATTGCCTTCCAATTGGGCTGATGGAAAAGTATCAGGATTAAAAGCACGGGGTGGTTTTATTGTTGACATTAAATGGGCAGAAGGAAAATTGGTAAAAGCCACCATTGCAGCAAGTCAGGAAGGAACCTGCCGGATACACGCGAATACAGCAATTTCAATATCGGGAGTAGCTACAAAAAATGAAACGGCAGACAATACTGTTTTGACTTTTCAGACCGAAAAAAACAAGCAATACATAGTAACAGCAACTAAGAACTAAACTTAGAATAAATGACTCAGAGTAATCAATCATCAGAACGACTATTGTCCCTTGATTTTTTCAGGGGCTTAACCATGTTTCTGTTAATTGCCGAATTTACCCGTTTATTTTGGTACATGCACGTTCCCGAATTAGAAGGAACAGTAATTTACTTTCTTGGGAATCAATTGCGCCATCATCCGTGGCATGGTTTGTATGCCTGGGATTTGGTTCAGCCTTTCTTTATGTTTATTGTAGGTGTGGCCATGCCGCTGTCGTATGCTAAAAGAATTAAAAGAGGTGAAGAGTATTCCCGGATTTTCAAACATATCGCACTTCGTTGTTTTTTACTTCTTTTTTTGGGATGGTTTTTGGCATGTATTTCGGCCGGAGAAATTATTTTCTTTTTTCAGAATGTGCTGGCCCAGCTTTCGGTAACCATCCTGATTGCTTTTCTGATTATGCGCAAAAAGGTGGTTCATCAAATTCTGATATCTGTCGGATTATTGGTCATCACAGAATTGCTTTACCGTTTTTTCGGGGTAGAAGGATTTGATCAGGCTTTTACTCCGGATAAAAACTTTGGAGCCTGGGTGGATATGCAAATTTCCGGTGCGTTGTCGAGCGGGCACTGGGTGTCGTTTAATGCGATTCCAACGGCGGCTCATACCATTTGGGGTGTTTTGGCCGGAAAGCTTTTAATGAGCAGCAAAACACAGCGATATAAATTGCAGGTATTGGTATTGGCCGGAATTGCCGGTTTGGCCATTGGATATGGTTTGGATTCAGTAACTCCGATAATCAAAAGAATATCAACCTCAACTTTTGTTTTTGCAAGCGGCGGGTGGACATTCCTGGCACTGGCATTTTCATTCTGGTTAATCGACATGATGAAAGTAAAAAAGGGGGTGAAATTTTTTGCCATTGTAGGAATGAACCCTTTGTTTATCTATTTATTCGCTCATGTTGGAGGTGCACAACTGGTAAGGCAGGTTGTATTTCCGGTTGCAAATTCAGGATTAAGCTGGGCCGGCGAACTTACTGTAAATATAGCAGCAAGCATTATGGCTTTGATGGGTCTGTGGTACATCTGCTACTGGCTATATAAACGTAAAATTTTTATAAAAATATAGGTGATGGGAAGGATGCATAAATACATATTCTCTATCGTTGTTTTTGGAATTATTCTTTTGCAGAATGAACAGGTGAAAGCATTTCCAGGAAAGCCAATTGAAAAGATTTCAAAAACTGAGAAAACTCCCGAAAATGGATGGAGTGAAGAATTCGATGTGGTAGAAATTGCTTCACATCCCGATGGATACGTACACAAGGCATATTTCTATCCGAGCAAATCTGAGAATCCGAAACCTCTTGTGGTAAGCTTGCATACATGGAGCGGCGACTATCGGCAGAGTGACCCGATCGCTAATTTAAGCCTGGCAAAAGACCTGAATTATATTCATCCTGATTTCAGGGGACCCAATAGAACAAAGAATGCCTGTTGCAGTTGCTTGGCGCTACAGGATATTGACGAGGCAATTACTTACGCAATCGAAAACGGAAATGTCGACAAGGATGAAATTTATGTGATTGGTGAAAGCGGAGGTGGCTATGCAACATTAAGTTGTTTTATGAAATCAAAACATGCGATTAAAAAATTTAGTGCCTGGGTTCCCATTTCCAATTTAGTTGCATGGTATAGCGAAAACATTATTCGAAACGAAAGTTATGCTGATGATATTTTAGGATGTACTCAATCTGAAAACGGGGTTTTAAATGAACAGGTTGCCCGTGAGAAATCTCCGTTGTTTTGGGAAACTCCGGTTGGAAAACTTGCCAATACTGAGCTTTGTATTTATGCCGGTGTTTACGACGGGCTTCAGGGAAGTGTCCCGATTACACATTCCATAAATTTTTACAACAAAGTATTGTCAGACTTTGGAGTACAGGATGCTTCAAAATATGTTTCTGATAAAGAAAAGCTGCATTTGTTGGAACACCGGAGCGCGCTGGGCCAATTTGGGATGATTGCCGACCGCGAAGTGTTTCTGCAAAAAGGATACGGGAACCTCAAGCTTGTAATATTTAAAGGAAGGCATGAAATGCTCAGCGAATATGCCTTTAATGAACTTCTAAAAAACTAGTATCAATCAATAAAAACATTAAAATCTGAATAACTATGGAATTATCAAGACGAAAATTTTTGACGGCAGTGAGTATGCTCGCAGCAGGAGCTGCTTTACCCGGAAATGCTTTTGGTTTTGGGGAAGCAAACAAACTAAAAGTGGCTATTATTGGAGTCGGTATTCGTGGGGTTGATTTCTGGGGTAAAAGATTAGTCGATAAATACTCCGATATTTTGGAGTTTGTTGGTTTATGCGACAATAATCCCGGCAGGTTGGAACATGCCTTGAAATTTATGGGCGTGTCGTGCCCGACTTTCTCCGACTTTGAAAAAATGGTAACCCAAACCAAACCCGATTTGGTAATTGTAACTACCCGCGACTGTAACCACCATGAGTTTATTATCAAAGGCCTGGAAATGGGCTGCGATGTGTTAAGCGAAAAGCCGCTTACAACTGACGAGAACAAATGCCAGGCAATTATTGATGCCGAAAAGAAATCGAACAAAAAACTGATTGTTGGTTTTAACTATCGGTGGAGCCCTTATAATACCAAACTTAAGGAAATGCTGCGCGATAATGCCATCGGTAAACTTACTTCTGTCGATTTTCACTGGTATTTGAACACCTATCACGGGGCATCTTATTTCAGAAGATGGCACGGAATAAAAAATCAGGGCGGGTCTCTTTGGGTGCACAAAGCGACACACCATTTCGATTTGTTAAACTGGTGGATCGATTCTGATCCGGAAGAAGTTTTTGCATACGGTGATTTGGAACTTTATGGTAAAAACGGTCCTTTCAGGGGCGAAAATTGCAGGGTTTGCGAGCATAAAAACAAGTGTGATTTTTATTGGGACATTACCAGGGAGCAATTCATGATGGATCTTTATGCCAACAATGAAAAATACGATGGATATGTTCGCGACAATTGTCTGTTCCGCAACGAAATTGATATTTACGATAAAATGTCGGCGCAGGTTAAATACAAGAACAATGTGATTGTAAATTATTCCCTGACTACTTATTCTCCTTTCGAAGGTTGGAGGGTTTGCTTTAACGGTACAGATGGCCGGATTGAAGCATGGATTGATATTCCTTACCAGGAAAAAATGTCGGTTGAACAAGCTGAAATGCATGCCCGCGAAATGGATCAGTCTGGTGCTGATGTTCTTAGTGCAGAACCTGTTGTTCTCCATAATCTTTGGGAAGATTTTAAAATTATTAAAGTCAAGATGGAACGCGGCGGACACGGTGGTGGCGACAAACGCTTACACGACAAAGTATTTTTACATCCCGATAAAAAAGATGAATTTGACCGCGCTGCCGGTTTAAGAGACGGTGCCATGTCGGTTCTGATTGGAATTGCAGCCCGGAAAAGTATCGAAAGCGGCAAACCAATTCAAATTGAAAAACTGACCAGCTTAAAACCAGAAGTAAAAAGAATAGTTTAAGCGGGCATCTTTGTTCAGCATTACCCGGTTTCGGGTAATGCTGAACTGAATAATTCAATGTCTTTGTATCCTTCATTTTATCCGAACCAAAGTTTGATCATAAAACCTAATAATGAAAGAAAATAAAACGAATATAAAAAGTAGTTTGTCTGTTGTATATGTGCTTTTGGCTACTCTTGTTTTTTCCTGTGCACAAAAGGAGAAACAACCGGTAGATTATGTCGACCCTTTTATTTGTACGCAAGACGATCATGGGCACTGGCATCCCTCGGCACTGGCTCCGTTTGGCCTGGTTAAATTGGGGCCTGATACTTACCCTGGAAGTTTAAAAGCCGATGGCGATTTTGGAAAATCTGGCTATAATTATTCCGACGATATGGTGCGTGGATTTTCGCATTCGCACAAAGGCAGTTCTGGTGGTGGCCCCATATGCGATCGTGCTGGAAGGTTGTCGATTATGCCTTTTACCAAAACGCCTACTCCTGAATTTCTTTCAAATCCTCTGGCTTCAATCGATAAGAGAACGGAAAAAGCCAGTCCGGGGTACTACTCCGTTAATTTTGCCGATCGTGAAATCATTGCCGAGTTAACAGCTTCAACTCATGTCGGTTTTCATAAATACACCTTTGAAGAAGGAAAGAATGCGCAAATTTTCCTGAATGAAGGTAATAAAGAACGCAGTGCCTACATATCAGTGACGAAGGTAGATGATTACCGTCTGGAAGGTTACTTGGCTTATTACGCAGGGATTTATTTTACCGTTGAATTTAATCAGCCAATAAACTCATTTAAAATATGGGACGGAAAAAAACTGGAACAGCATTCTGCCATTGATAAACAAAATGATGGCGGAGTTGTGTGCGATTTTGGAGACCTGAAAGGGGACGCTCTTTTAATAAAGGTTGGCTTGTCGTTAACCGGTAACGAAGCTGCACGGGAAAACCTTTTGGCAGAATGCCCTGATTGGAATTTCAATAAAATAAAAAAACAAAGCTCTGACTTGTGGAACAAGCAGTTGAGTTCAATTACTGTAGAAGGTAAAAACGAGGAAGACAAAACTATTTTTTATACCGCCTTGTATCACTCTTGTTTTCTCCCAATTATTCAGTCTGATGTGGATGGCAATTATATGGGCATTGATAATGAAGTTCATAAAGCTGAAGGTTATAAGCATTATAATGGTTATGCTTTTTGGGATTCGTTCCGCTCAAAATATCCGCTTTACAGCCTTTTGGCTCCCGATGTTTACCGGGATATTGTAAAGTCGTTGCGTGATATGTATTTCCAGGGGGGAGATTGGAGTCCATTCCCGGAAAGTACGCACAAACCACATAGCAGTGGGTTTTTAGTAAGAGGAAAAACCGGAGGATTGGCACATAGTTCGTGCCGCCACGAGCACATGCTGAAGGTAATGACTGATGCCTATTTTAAAAACTTATTCGATATTGAACTTGAGACGGTTTATCCGCATATCCGTAAAGAAACCATGTTGCAGATGCCGGAAAAGTATGACGAAATAGGATATATTCCTGCTCGTCCAGACCAAACCGGTGAATACAGTTGGGATAGCTGGAGTATGGCACAATTAGCAAAAGAGCTGGGGAATGAGGACGATTATAAGTATTTCATGAAACGCTCGGAATATTGGCGAAATACCTGGGATCCGTCCATCAAATTTTTCAGGGCGAGAGCTGCTGATGGTTCCTGGCTCGATTTTCCTGAAGATCGCACTATAAACCGGGAAAAATACACCTATGAAGGAACGAAATGGCAATTTCGCTGGAATGTGTTACACGATGTTGATGCTATGATTGAATTATTTGACGGTGAAGAAAATTTTGTGGATTCATTAAACTACTTTTTTGAAAATGATTTGTACACAGCCGGGAACCAAATTGATTTGCACATTCCGTTCCTGTATAATTTCGCAGGAGCTCCCTGGCTAACCCAAAAGTGGGTCCATAAAATGTTGAAAGAGCCGATGGTGCAGCTTTATGCAACGCATGGTTTTTTCCCGGAGCCTATTTACAGCCGTATATACAAAGCTACTCCCGATGGGTATTTACAGGAAATGGATTGCGATTATGGTTGTATGGCATCGTGGTATAACATGAGTGCGATGGGTTTGTTCCAGGTTTGTCCCGGAGATCCGGTGTACCAGATCAGCTCTCCGATTTTTGATAAGATAACAATTCAGGCTGATCCGAAAATGAAGAATGGAAAAGCATTTGTAATTCAGGCTGAAAACTTAAGTAAAGACAATCATTTTATTCAGTCGGCAACCTTAAATGGAGAACCAATTAATCGCTGTTGGATCAAACATGAAGAAATAGCCAAAGGAGGAGCGTTAGTCTTGAAAATGGGGGCGGAGCCAAATAAAGAATGGGGAAAAGAAGACAGGTAATTATTGAAATAAAATCGAATAAAACACGATGAGATGCATAAAAAACAAATAAGAGCTATTGTTATCTTGATTGTACTATATTTTTCATTATCTATTTTGTCAAACGCTCAAACAATTGGTCAAGAGGCTTCTGATGATAAAATTTATAAAACGGTTGCTTTTGATGGAAATGAACTGAAGATTGACCAGGCAGCTTTCCTGTCTCAGCATGATATTGTTTATCGGTCGCCAACTACCGAAGGGTACAATGGTTTTCCCATTGGTAATGGCGATTTGGGCGCTATGAGCTGGACTCCGGTTGATAGGATTCATTTTCAGATTAATAAATCCAACACCTGGGACGATGCGCCTGACGGGATGTTCAGTCCGTGGGAAGACCGGAATAATCCCGAAAAATCGGAGATGTTTACTTCTTTAAGAAGTTGCGGACAATTAACTATTGAACCCGGATTACCTGCATTCGACTGGATGTATCTTGAAGATTTTGAAGGGCGGCTTTCTTTGTCGGATGCACAGGCATCGTGGAAAGCAGAAGGTCCGTTGGGCAAAATCGAATGCCGTTCGTTTGTTACCGGAGGTGATATTCCCGTTATGGTGGTTCATTACGAAGATGAGCTGGCCGAAGCAGTTGAACGGCGGGTAAAATTGGCACGTTGGGGAAGCCGGGTGTTTGAACACTGGTATCAGTTTTTTAGGCGCGATTTTCATTTGGGAAATGAAGGAACTGAAGTTGGAAACGAAAGCGACGAAGTTTGGATAATACAACCAACCCGCAGCCTGAAGTTTGCCATGGCAGCAAAACTAGTGGGGACTGATGTTACAGCGCAAAGATTTAACAACCGCGAAGCCGGTTATGTACTGAATCCTGGGAAGAGTTGTTCTTTTGATGTATTTATTTCGGTGGTGACCAGCGAAGAGGCTGACGACCCGCTGGCAAAAGCTCGCGAGAATGTCCGGGCGGCAGCAGCAGCCAGCGTAGAGAAAGTATATGCAGCACACAACGAAAGGTGGGCTGATTTTTGGTCGAAAAGCTTTATCGACATTCCTGACGATTACATTGAAAATCTTTGGTACATGAACCTATACCAGGTTGGTTCTTCGGCCCGGGGAGATTATCCTCCGCATTTTATAAACAGTATTTGGTCGTGGAACCGCGACGTACGCCCCTGGAACCATTACTACCAGTGGAACCAGCAAATTTACACCTGGCCTTTGCACGCTTCGGGACACCCCGAGCTGATGATGCCCTACGCAAAATGGAAGCGTGAAGGGCTAGAAAAGGCAATGGAAACCGCCAAACTGGCACATGGCGTTGATGGGGCTTTTTATAGCGATGTCTCCGACCGGCACGGAAACCAGGGCGTAGGAGAAGGAGCAAGTGAAGTAAGCAACAGTTTTGGTTCATCGGGCTTAATGGCAATGGATCTTTGGAGACACTATCAGTACACTCTCGACGATGAATATTTGAAAGAATATGCATACCCGGTAATGCGGGAAGTGGTGCGTTTATATACCAATATCCTTCAGAAAGAAGATGATGGAATGTATCATATCCCGAAAGCATTGCCGTTTGAGTCTCCCAAAGATCGTTTAAGTAAAAATACAACCAACGACCTGGCTTCCATCCGAAATCTGTTTCCTGCATTTGTGGAGGCGTCCAAAAAACTAAAACAGGACAAGCAATTACGTATAAAGGCTCAGGAAATGGTTGATAATCTTGCCCCTTTTGTATTAACTACCATTCCTAAAGAAGCTAAACCCTGGGGACCTGTAAGTGTTGGCGATACAATAATTGCCTATGGTACACGGTTGAGAACCGGAGAACCCGGAGAACCGTGGGTAACCCGCCCGTATTGGTTACCCAATGCCCCGATAGAAATGCCTTGTAGTTTCCACCCGATAAATGCGCAGCTATCGCCGGTATTTCCGGCCAACCTTGTAACATTGGATGATAAAGGAACAACACTTTTTAATGCCTGCCGGAACATGGCTTTAAGTTTCGATCCACTGCCAAATAATGGGCACTCGCTTATTCCAATTAGTTATGCGCGTTTGGGGATGAGTGAATTTTTACCCGAACTTCTAGAGCGTTGGGTCGATGAATTCCAACTTTTTTCACAGGGGCATTTTTGTTACTTTAAACGTGATTTTATCGATTATGTGGAAAAAGGAATGCACGATGAATTGTACAGTTCTGCCGAACATACAATCAGAGGGCTGACCAATAATGTCAGGGTCATGTTTAGCGACCCGGAAGAAAAGGTTGGCCTGTTGCGACAACCCTTTGCACATATGGCACTTGAACCTGGTTCGGTACTGGAAGCCACCATCAATGAGATGTTGTTACAAAGCCACGGTGGCAAAATCCGTGTTTTTCCAGCAGTTCCTGAAGATTGGGCAAGTCGTTTTAAATTGCATGCTCGAGGTGGTTTCGAGGTGATTTCGGAGCGTGCCGGAGGAGAAGTCAAATACGTTGTTGTTAAAAGTTTAAAAGGTCAAAACTGCCGTGTTGTAAATCCGTGGGACGATGGTCTGGAAGTACGGGTAAGACAGGTTGGTTCAACTAAAAATCTGATAAAAAAACCGGATGTAAACGAATTGACTTTTAAAACAGAGGTAGGAAAAACCTATATTGTTGAACGTGTAAATAATCCCGTCTCATCTTTTGATATTCAAATGATAAGTGGAATCAGAAACATGGATGCAAAGATAAAAGGACGTGCTCGCATTGGCATTCCGCGACAGTTTTAAATCGTTCACTAGAACACCTGAACTATGATGATTAATAAGATAATTCCAATTCTTTTGCTATTGCTGGCCGGAGCTTGCACCGATGATATTACAACCGAATTTAATGTTGCAAATCTAAAGTGTGAGTATATGCCGGAGGCTGTTGTTGAGAAACAAAATCCCCGTTTTAGCTGGGAATTGCAATCGGCTGAGAACGGGCAACGGCAGACTGCTTGGCAACTGATTTTGAGCGATGATGTCGAGAAAATTAATGCAGCAGATGGTTCTGTTTGGGACAGCGGAAAAACAAAGGGAGATGAAACTTTTGGAATCAGGCATCAGGGGGAAAAACTACAATCGTTTACCAAATATTACTGGAAAGTAAGGGCATGGGACAAAGACGGAAAAGTTTCCAACTGGAGCGAACCAGCCAGCTTTATTACCGGTGCTTTTGATAAAACATACTGGCAGGCCAAATGGATTGGAGATAAGCCTGAGAAACCCCTCGAATACCCGCTGTTTTATAAACACATTGGTTACCTGAGTTCTTATACCGATAATGAAAACGAAGAAAAGTGGGTACAGATTGACCTCGGAAAAATCATTGGGTTTGATGAACTCCGGTTATATCCTTCTTTCAATAATAAAAAGGAGATTATAGATTACTATTTCCCGCTTGCTTACCGGGTTGATATAGGTGATGACGGGAAAAACTGGAAGCAACTTGTATGGGAAAAAACGGCTTCCCATCCAAAAGGAAAACCTGTACAACTTTCGGTTGAAAATGCCCGGGCACGATATGTACGTTTTACAGCTACCAAATTGCAGTGTTACGATTTTCGTATTCATGACTACGAAGACCAAGGAGATAAAACCAAAATGTATGCTTTTTCTCTTGCTGAACTAGAGGTAATCAGCGATGGAAAAATATTGTCGGTTGGATGCAAGGTAAGCTATAAAGATGCACTGATAAAAATTGACCGAGAAGATGGATACGACTCAGAAATGCTTACTGATGGAATATTGGATACGCCCCTGCCTCCTGAAAGAAAACCCATTCCGCCGTCTCCTTTGCTGCGAAAAGAAATTGAATTAAAAGCACAGCCTGTACAGGCAATTGCCTGTGTCTCTGCATTGGGAGCCTATGATGTTTGGTTCAATGCACAATCTCCTGATAACCGGATTCTGGCACCGGAATGGACCGATTACCACAAGCGGGTACAATACCAAGTTTTGGATGTAACGCACCTTTTACATGAAGGGAAAAATGTGATCGGTGCACAACTTGCCGACGGTTGGTATGCAGGTATGCTGGGACCAACACGCTGGAGTCCATATTTCCCCAAACGGGGCGCGTATGGGCTCGACCGCCGTTTCTTTTTCCAGATGAAGGTGAAGTATAAGAACGGGAAAGAAGAAACTTTTGTTAGCGATGGATCCTGGAAAATATATCCAGAAGGGCCAATTCGTAAGGCAGATATCTTTTTAGGGGAAACCTACGATGCCCGGAAAGAGTTGAAAGAATGGCAAACTCCCGGTTTTGATGATTCGGACTGGAATCCTGTGGCGGTAGACAATCAGGTCAATGTAAATTTGGTGGCGCAAACCAGCCAACCCATCAGAGTTATTCAAACCATACCAGCAAAATCTGTAACAAAATCCAAAACAGGGCATTATATTTTCGATGTGGGAGAAAATATTGCCGGTTGGTCTAATATTCAGCTTGAAGGAAAACCGGGAGGCGTAATTGTATTGAGGCACGGCGAAATTCTGGATGAAGAAGGAGAGTTATATACCGAAAACCTGAAGGCTGCAATCCAGACCGACTCGGTGATTTTCGGGCCGTCTGGGAAACTGGAATACGAACCACGGTTTACCTATCATGGTTTCCGTTTTGTAGAAGTGTCCGGATTGCGGGAGACTCCTGATAAAACTATTCTGGAAGCAAAGGTGGTAGCGTCCGACCTGCCACGAACCGGGCATTTTGCCTGTTCAAACCCGATGCTGAACCAGCTTTATAAAAACATTAACCGCTCGCACATGAGCAATATGCACGGGGTGCCAACTGATTGTCCTCAGCGCGATGAACGGTGTGGCTGGATGGGCGACGTTTATATTTTTGCCCAAACCTCGATGTTTAACCGCGATATGGCAGCATTTTACAACAAGTGGATGCTCGATATTATGGATGCCCAGTCGGAGCGAGGTACATTCCCCGATATTGCCCCACATCCGTTTGCTTACGAGAAACACTTTACCAATGCTCCCGGTTGGGCCGACGCTGCCATTAAGCTGCCATATCTTATGTATCTGAATTATGGCGACAAAAATATTCTTGAAAAACATTTTGAAGCCTATTGCCGCTACATCGAAAACATCAGAAGAAATAATCCCGATTTGATATGGAGAAGCGGGCTTGGTCTGAATTATGGTGACTGGCTGAACGGAAATACCATCAGGGCTGAAGGTTTTCCTCGCACCGGGGCAGAAATCCCTTCCGAAGTATTTTCAACTATCATGTTCTATAACTCGGTGAATACCTTGTCGGAAATAGCCCGTGTGATCGGGAAAGAGGAAGAAGCTGAAAATTATAGCCAGCTGGCAGCAAAAATAAAAGAAGCTTTTATAAAAGAATTTGTTGATGCAGAAGGAAGAATCGAAGGCGATGCACAGTCGTGTTATGCCATGGCTTTGTATCACGGGCTTTATACCGATGAGTTAGAGGAAATCTTTGAAAAAAGGATGCTGGATAAATTTATCCCTTATGGCGGACGGATGAACACGGGGTTTCATTCCACGCTTTGCCTGATGAAAGAACTGGTAAAACGCGGGTATTCCGAAAAAGCTTTTGAACTATTGGAAAGCAAAGAGTTCCCGTCGTGGGGCTACTCGATTGAGCAGGGCGCTACCTCGATGTGGGAGCGCTGGGACAGTTACGTGAAAGGACGCGGGTTGCAGGGCTCAAGCATGAATTCTTTTAATCATTATGCTTTCGGTGCAATCGGCGAATGGATGTATGCAAACATTCTTGGAATTCAACCGGATAGTGATTCTCCGGGATATAAACATTTTCTGCTGAAACCAGTGCCTGCGGGAACATTGAAATGGGCCGAAGGAAGTTACCATTCTGTCAGTGGCGAAATCAGGGTAAAATGGAAACGGGATGCAGACAGCTTTGAATATGAATTTACGGTTCCTGTAAATACAACAGCCAAAGTAATGATTCCGGCTAAAAGTATCGACCACGCTTGGGAAGACGGAACAACGCTGAAAGAGAAATATGGCGCTGGCAATGTCAGTTTTGCAGACGGATATGCAATTGTTAAAGTTAAGTCCGGCAGTTACCGTTTTAGTTCTGACCTGTAAAACCAATAATTAAAGATAAGCGAATGAAAACGATAATAAGTATTGTGATAATGTGCTGTTCCGTATTGGGAGTTGAAGCACAGAATATTTCCCGTTCTTTTGAAATGAGGTATTTCACCAATGATTCGAAGGCCAATGGAGAAACCGATTTTCTGGGCGAAACCGAATGGATGACAACAGACCAGCGAATTGATTTTTTGAAAGAATACGCAAAAGTTGCTTCCAACTTTTTTGATAATCCTGGCCTGGATAAACAAATAGTAACCGATGCTGAAATCAACGATTTGTTGGATAAAATTAAACCACAACCGTTAACTTCTGTTCGGAAAACCCTTCGGCTCGATAACTGGAAAGCTTATGGTTACCGGAAAGGACAGGATGTTGAAAAACAACGGAGTTTGCAGGAATGGAATAGCAGCAATGGTTCTTCGGTTAGCGATGGGGCACTGATGATAGAAAATTCAACAATAACGCGTGTTATCGATTCGCTTAGCTGGCGGTTTAATGTAGAAGCATCCATAAAAATCGAAAAAGGCAGTTCTTGCAGAATAGATTTTTTGGATAGAAATAATAAAGCCATTGTTTTTGGGCTGAATGGAAATAAGTTGATTTATGGTTCTGAAAACAAAATTCGGGAATTAGAAGACGCAAATAGCAATGAATGGGTAAAATTGAAAATTGAAGGAGACCTGACACAGAAGCGTTTTAACCTGTATGTGAACGACCAACGCATTCAATATTACATTCCGGTTATGGATACTTCTGTTGATGTTATCACGCAGTTTTCGATCGAATCGAAAGGGACTTCTTTTATCGATGATCTATTCATTTTCAATCATACTCCAACCGATCAGGTTAGGTATCCATATGTTTCGGAAGTTGTTTTGGATGAGAATTTTCAGGGAAAGCCCAATGTTGCTGATTGGTACAATTTTGATTTTGACGACAAACACTGGAAAACAGTAAAATTACCTTCAGTACACGGAGGATTACGCGAAAAAGAAGAAGCTTATTTCCTGAGAAAGAAGGTTGAAACGGGTGATTTTCAAAGGGCTGTTTTAAAACTCGAGACCCTCGATCCCGGTGGTGAAGTATGGGTAAACGGGCAGGTGGTTGGCGTGGTTGCAGACCGTCATCCTGTTGAGCTGGATATTACCAGGCAGTTGAAAAAGAACAGCGAAAATATTATTGCAGTGAAGGTAAATCCTTATAAAATGAATTACCCGATGGTGCACAGCCCAACCGACCATTATATTGGTTGGTTCCTGGGGCGCACAACGCTTGAACTTTCGCATCGCTGTAAAATAACTGATGTGTTGGTGCATACAAAAGAGATTGGAGGAAAAGCAACGCAGGTTCACCGGGTCAACATTCATTATCCTACCCGCGATTATTTCGAGGGCAGTGTTGAAATAAACTATTATCCATGGTTTCCTGAAGAAGGCGACAAGGTGGCAACGGTTTCCCGGAAGCTGAGCATACCGGCAAGAATTCAGAATGAATATACGATTGAATGCGAAATTCCTTCGCCGAAACTCTGGAGTTTCGATAATCCTTCGTTGTATAAAGTTGAGGTTATTTTGAGGGATACGCTGGGGAATGCGGTTGACGATTTTGTGACTACCACCGGCATTCGTACCCTTGAGCAAAAAAACAGCGATTTTTATGTGAACAACAAACCCGAAATGCTAAACGGGGCGCAAATTATGGGCTTCCGTGCACCCATTGAAACAACTGCCAAATACAATCGCTGTGCACCATGGGAAACTGTGGCCGAAGAATTGTTGATGCTGAAAAAGATGGATGCTAACCTTTTGCGTTTGCATGTTCATGCTGAAAAAGATACCGTGGATGGCATCAACGATCCCCGTTTTGCAGAATTTGGCGACCAGATGGGAATCATGTTTATCTGGCAAACTGCTGCTTTTATTCGTGAAGGTGAAGCCTGGAATGTCGATTTCGATGGGTTTCCAAAATATATCAAACAGGTGTACAATCATCCGAGCATTGTAATGTGGGAAGCATCGAACCACCCGAATAAATTCCATAATCACGATATTTCGGCTACCCATGGCTACGTGGAAAAGATTTACCATACAATTTATTCTACTGACCAAAGCCGCATTATTTCGCCTACTTCAGCATGGAACCTGACGCATTACGGGAATACGGAGGGAACAATCGATCATAAAGGTAACCCGATAACAGCCGTGCCAGAATATACTGCACATCGTGTAACCCGTGGTAATCAGGATGCCTATACCGGATACGGGAAAAAATGGACAGAATTACGCAAAGCACCCTACAAATGGGCTGCTTCGTGTTTGAAGGACAGCGCCCGGGCGTATTTTAATTTCGAGCACGAGGAGTCGGTGGGGCAGCCAAACTGGGAATTGTGTAAAGGGAAACCGTGGTATCTGCTGCAATCGTACGAGTATTACTACAATGCACAAAGTGTAGGGCGGCATTTAACCGCCGATGAATGGAGGGAAAGCCAGGCATGGCAGGCTTTTTCAGCATGGGAATCGATGAAAAAACAAATGCTGCTGGGCTACGATGGTTTTTCGTGGTGCTGTCTGCGCGGCGGTGCCAATATGGGAACCTACAAGAAACCTTTGATTGATAATCTGCGCCACCCGAAACTGGCCTATTATACCAACAAAATGGTATTCCAACGCACCTGGGCAGGAAGCGATAATGTGGATGTGGTTTACGGGCCAAAAGATAAAATTTCGCCGGTAATCCATCATTTGGGAGGTGCCACAAAAGTTAATCTTTCTGTGCTCCTTAAAAACCGTGAGGATAAAACAATTGATAAGAGAATCTATAAAGATATTGAGTTGGAAGAAGGAAGAACCGTAAAAAAACTGGATTCATTCAGATTCAAAAATGTCCCTGAGGCAATTTATACAATTGAGTATGAAATGAATGAAATAAGATAAATCGTATTATGACTGACTATAAACTAAAATTATTGCTACCAGGCGTACTTATGTTCGCAATTTTGTTTGGCTGCACAAACAAGCCTGATGAGGTTAATTGGGCCATTCAGAAAAAAGGAAATGAAATAAACATCAGTGCAGGAATTTTCGAACAAAAACTGGTTTTATCTGATGACGGTTTTTTTACTTCGGCTTTGTCTGTTGCTGGTGAAAATGTATTGAAAGCAAATTCTGATGAAATAAGTTTTAGTATCCACAAAGCTTCGCCAAATATTAAACCTGAAGGGATTCGTTATTCATCGGAATCGGGTGTAGAACAATCGAATGCTGAGCAGAATCAAACCGATGCTTTATCAGTAAAAAAAGTAAAAGAAGGTATTGCAGCAAATGTGCAGTGGGGGGATTCTATGTACATCGCAGGCGAAACTTTTGTTGATGTTTTTGCTTTTGAAGACTATGAAATTTCCAGTCCACAACAAGGGGTAAAACGATTGGTGCTAAAATTCACTTCAAATAAAATATCGGAAGATTTTTCGTTCGAAATAAACTATGAAATCTATGAAGGTCACCCGGTTATCCGCAAATGGGTAAGGTTTGATAACCAAGGCAACCAGTGGATTAAAATATCCGACCTGATGCTGAAACAGTTAGATTTGGGAGCTTCTTTTTCTCAGGTTACTTTGCTGACTCCGGCCGTTCGAGAAATTGACCCGGCTATTATTGCTTTTAGTGATGCAGGGAAATCTCTGGGAGTTATTTCGGTTAGCGAAATTCCTTCAAAAACAAGGCATTTGTCGGCTGATGGCAACAGTGGATATAATCCCGGTTATTTTGAATGGGTACTGGGGCCCGGCGAAACCTTTGAATCAGAACCGGTATTCGAGTATGCTTTTTCCGGAGAAAGCTACGAAACTGTTTCAGCTAAATCGACAGCCCTCGATCGTTGTGTGGAAAGTAGTTTTGCTTCTTTTATGGATAAACACATTGTTATGCCGCTTGCCGAAAATAAAAGTGTTGCTCCTGTTTTTTGTACCTGGACAAACTACAATTCCAATATAAACGATAAAAACATGCGCGAAGCGGCCGACATCGCTTCCGAAATCGGATTTGAGTGTTTTCAATTGGATGCCGGTTGGTCGGATACTGGCCCCCGCGGAGGTTGGGCTGTATCAACCACAAATCCCAAAGCAAAGGAATTCCCGGATATGAAAGGATTAAGCAGGTATATTCAATCGAAAAACATGAAAACAGGAATGTGGTATTCTGTTTTTATAAATGAGCAGGAGACCGATATTTCAGCTTCCGAACCCGGATTGTTTAGTTTGCCGCTTATTCGCAGGGCTGGCGGGCTGGCGCTGAGTTTCTGCTACGAAAAGTCGCGTAAAAAGTATGTCGACGAAATTGTTTATCTGAATAAAACATTCGGAGCCACTTATTTTAAGCAGGATTTAAGCAACATCTGTTATGGCGATATTGCCCGGGGCCACGAGAGCCGTACAAAAAAAGAATCGTACCTCCGTGGGTTGCGTGGTTTGTTTGCCACGCAGGATGAAATTTTAAGACAGTCGCCCGAAACCTGGCTTCAGCTCTCGCACGAAATTTATTGGGAAACTCCCGGCCCGGCTGCCGATGTTGCGGTGTTAAAACATGTTGATTCGTACCATGCCTCGCCCAACGAATACTGGGGAGCTGGGAACCGTAAAACCCTGGTTGACGATACCTGGAACTTTGATGTGGACAGTTTAAAGCAGCAGTTGCGTTTGGGGGCTTTTCGTGCCCGCGAAATTATGTATAACCATCGTGGATTGCCGCTGGAAAGGATTGAAATATTCGGGGCAGCTACAACCAATTATAAAGGCAGTCTTTCTGCAGATATCCTCGACCGCCAGATTTGCAGCTGGCTGATGGGGGTGCCACTTTCGTATTCCGGCGATTTAACTTCGCTAACCACCGAAAACATAGCACAATACCGTAACCGTTTTGCTATGTTGAAAAGGCTCAATCGGCAATACGGTATTTATTCCCATTTTCAGTACAGCGGAGTGCCTGCACCTACCGACGAAGAATGGCACTGGTGGGGAAAGCTGAACGATGAGGGCTGTGGTGCAGTAATTGTTTTGCGGGGAAGTTCCGGTGCCGATTCCCGGCAAATTAATATTCCATGGGTAAAGGCTGATAAAACATATCAACTGAAAGCATTATTCTCAGGAAAGGATTTGGGTGAGTTTACCGGGAAACAACTTGTTGATGGGGAACTAAATCTTTCTTTGCCTCATTTGGGACAGGAGATAATTGAAATCTCGTTGAAAAAGAATACAGAAAAGTAGTAGTGTCGAGCTGAAATTTTTAAAATAGAAATCAATTAAACTTAATTTTATGTCAATTAAAAGTTCTTTTTTGCTGCTGTTAATTCCACTGGTTTGTTCAGTATTGGCTTATACCGGTTTTGGTTTTGAGTTTCAGGTAGCGGTGCCAACAAGTTGTATTGCAATTATTGCTTTGTTGTACTGGAAAAGAATGAAATCATTTACCGATATTTTTTACATTATTGCAGCTTTTGTTTTTTCAATTGGCGGCGATTGGTTTTTGGTTAATAAGGGCGATAGTTTTATAATGTTTGCTGCAGGAATTGGTTTGTTTTTCTTTGCCCACCTCTGCTATTTAATTTTTGCAATAATCAATGGAAAGATAAATCGGATTTCTTTGGTTCTGTTACTGATTATTTATTTGTTGTTCTACATTTTTGCACTCTTTCCGGCAATTGAAGAGAAGGTACTATCAATGTTTACCTTGGTTTACTTATTGATTTCCTGCATTTCGGTTGCCGCTGCGGTTGGAACAAATCTATACAAGCCTGCAAGGTGGGCTTATCTGATTGGTATTCTTTTCATTTTAATATCTGACACAATCATTGCATTTAAGGAATTTCTGGCATACCCGGAATTGAATTTTCTGATTCTGCCTACCTATTATGCCGCTCATATTTGTATCACTTTTGCATTAATTGTGAGAATAACAAATGAACAGGAAAATGGAGCTCCGCTTAGAGCTTAATTTGTCTGGATAAACTAATCAAATAATAAAAATGAGAATCAAATTATTAAAATATATGAAGTTGACCTTGATGTGTTTTGCACTTCAAATCATTCTTTTCTTCATGTTTACGAATGTTGCTTTTGCACAACCAATAAAGACTGCTGATAAAACACTAAAAACAGAAGAAATAAGGGTGCGTGATCCTTTCATTCTTGCCGATAAGTCTACCCAAACATATTATCTGTATGCGTCGGTTCATAATCGCACGCAAGATGAAAGCGAAGGACAGGGAGTTGAAGTTTATACCAGTAAAGATTTACAAAACTGGACCAGACCACAAATTGTGTTTAAGGTGCCAAATGACTTTTGGGCTAGCAGAGCTGTTTGGGCTCCCGAAGTTCATTCATATAAGGGAAAATATTATTTATTTACCACTTTCACGTCTAGTGATACCTTGGAAAATCAATCGCTACTTTTCTCGGAGGACTGGCCTCAGCGCTATAAAAGAGGTAGTCAGATTTTGGTTTCAGATTTGCCAATAGGTCCTTTTGAACCTTTCAGTAACAAGCCACATACTCGACCTGATTGGATGACTCTTGATGGAACTCTTTGGGTTGAAGATGATCAGCCATACATGGTCTATTGCCATGAATGGGTACAAATTGAAAACGGAACAATGGATTTAGTTGCGTTGGAAACAGATCTTTCAGCAACGAAAGGGGACAACTTTGTTCTGTTTAATGCTTCGGATGCTACTTGGGTGAAGGCTGTTAAATATGGGGCGGGGTTTGTAACAGATGGATGTTTTCTGTATAAAACGAAAACCGGAAATCTTTTAATGATCTGGTCTAGCATGGGGGCTGATGGATATGCGATTGGGATTGCAGCTTCTGAAAGCGGCAGCATTAAAGGCCCCTGGAAGCACCAGGGAAAATGTTTGTTTAAAAACAACGGAGGCCATGGGATGATTTTTACAACCTTTGATGGGGAACTGGTTATTGCTTTGCATCAACCCAATACGAGTCCCGATGAACGAATGCAATTGTACAAGTTGAAAGATACCGGAGAAAGCTTGGAATTAGACGGGACGTTGTTTTGATTGCTTTGTCGAGAAAATTGAAATTAAGAACGAGCCATAAATGAAGATACAACTTGCGTTTTTACTTTTTTTTGTTGGACTGGTGCTTCTTTTTTCGTGTCAGCAATATGAGAAGAAGGAGCTGAGAGTACATCAACTTTTTTCCAATCACATGGTTCTTCAGCAACAAACAGAGATATCAGTTTGGGGCGAATCAGAACCTAATCAGCAGGTAACTATTTCTGTAAGCTGGGGGCAGCAAATTACAACAGAATCTGATTCTCAGGGGAGATGGGAGATTGAAATGCAAACGCCTGGTGCCGGGGGGCCACATTCTATTAATATTAGTACTGAAGATAGCACAATTGTTATTGATGACGTATTAATAGGGGAGGTTTGGCTGGCTTCAGGGCAGTCAAATATGGAAATGCCGTTAAAAGGTTGGCCTCCACGCGACACTATTTTGAATTCGGAACGGGCTATTGCTGAAGCCGACTTTCCTGTTTTCAGAATGTTTACCGTTGAACGAAACCCATCAGATGAACCGGTAGATACGGTTGCAGGACAATGGGTGGTTGCTTCTCCGGAGACAGTGGGGAATTTTAGTGCAACTGCCTTTTTCTTTGCCCGCCGGATCTACAAAGAATTAAATGTGCCTGTTGGGATTATTCATTCCAGTTGGGGAGGAACGATTGCCGAAGCTTGGACTAGCGAAGATAAATTAAGAACCTTGGGTGATTTTAATAAGAAACTCGATGAGTTAAAGGACTCCAAAATAAGAAAAAGAGCCAATGCCTGGTTTAAACAATGGCTCAAAATGAAATTGCCAACGACTGATGAAGAATGGCAAAATATTGATTTTTCGGATTTGGATGCTGTTCAATCTGATTTTGATGATTCGCATTGGAAAAACATCGAACTTCCGGGTAGGTTTGATGAAATTGGCTCAGGGGTGTTTGATGGTGCCGTGTGGTTTCGAAAAACTTTTACCATTCAAAATACAGACGTTGATTATTTGCTCAGAACTGGTCCTATAAACGATATGGATGCCACTTTTGTGAACGGACATAAAATTGGCGGACTTGCCGGAGAAAATTATTGGAAAACTTCCAGGGAAATGGTCATCCCTAGAACAATTCTGAGAGAAGGAGTTAATACGATAGCTATTCGTGCCGTCGATCGACGAGGTAAAGGTGCCTTTTCCGGACCGATGACAATATCGAATAGCAAAGGAGATACAATTTCAATTGAAGGAACATGGAAATGCAACCTGATTGCTGAAATCTTCATGGAAGAGCTTTTTGCTTATAACTTAAATGCGGATTTATCGGAGCGGCCTGATTTGGTCGAATTCCATTCGAATGTGCCGACAGTTCTTTACAATGGTATGGTAGCTCCAATTACAAATTATAAGATCAAAGGTGCCATATGGTACCAGGGAGAGTCGAATGTTGGCCGCGATGAACAATACCGGAAATTGTTCCCGGCACTAATTGAAGATTGGAGGAATAAATGGGGCTACGATTTTCCTTTTTATTTCGTGCAAATAGCCCCATATAATTATACTCCTGATGAGCGATTGTCTCATAAGCTAAGAGATGTACAAAGGCGGACTTTAAAAATAAAAAATACAGGGATGGTCGTGACCTTGGATATTGGCAATCCAGCAAATATTCATCCGGCAAATAAGCAGGAAGTAGGAGACCGGCTTGCAGGCTTGGCGCTTGTGAATGATTATGGGAAAAATAGGATTGCTTCAGGCCCTTTGTATAGCGGGTTTGAAAAATCGGGCAATAAACTAATGGTTGAGTTCGATTATGTTGGAGGTGGTCTAATTGCATTGGAAAAGGAACTATTGGGCTTTGAAATTGCAGGTACCGATAAAAATTTTTTTGCAGCTCTTGCCCGGATTGTAGGAGAAAGGGTAGAAGTTAGCAGCCCTTTTGTCCCATCTCCTGAATTTGTCCGCTATGCATGGAAGAATACGAGTAAAGCCAGTTTATTTAACAAAGAGGGACTGCCGGCTTCAACTTTTACTTCTGAAAATGATTAGTAGCAGAACAACAAGAACCAACCGATGGTAGAAGCAGCCAAAGAAAGCTGTTTTGAATATTGCTTCCGTTTATGATTACGTGGTTTTTTGTTATGTCGGGATGTTAAGCAAAGGGCGCGTTGAGAATACGAATAGTCGGGATTTTGTTGGTGTTACTCGGGCCGCAGCAAAAGAATTGCTTAACCGATTCGGTGAAGGCATGGAATACTGGTGCAGGTTTTAGGAAAGAGTTTTTATTCAGGAAGTATATAAAAAGGAAACTAAGGCTTTTAGGAAGTTCGGTGCGGGATGCGATATGGTAGAAAACAAACTTATATTGTGATTTCTGTTCCCTTATTCGTTCCCTAACAATGAAAAAAGCCGCTGTTTATGCGGCTTTTGGTGATCCCACCGGGACTCGAACCCAGATCATAAGAACCGGAATCTTACATTCTATCCATTGAACTATGGGACCGTTTCGTGGCGCAAAAATAGCAAAATTCCCCAATCATGCAGAAATAATAATAAGTATAATGTTCTTTTATTTCGAAAGATTATGGTTTGGCTTTCTTCTGTTAAATGTTGATAAAATATTGAACGAGCGGTAAAGGTCGAAAGGGCTTATAGTTACCTTTGCCCGTTCAAAAGTTGGATTTATGGAGAAGGGAACTGACCTCGCACAAATAAGATTCCAGAGGTATTTTGATTCATTTTCAGGATTATCGGAAGAGCAAGCCAATAATTTTCAGATCAAATACGAGCATTCTTTGCGCGTAGCCAAACTGTGTGTTGACATAGCTCAAAGTCTTCGGCTTACCGAAGAAGAGCAGGAAATGGCTTTTCTTGCCGGAATTTTTCATGACGTTGGCCGGTTCAGGCAACTGCTGGAGTTTAATACTTTTAATGATACACTGTCGGTGGATCATGCTGAATATTCGTTGCAGGTGATTAATGAATATGGTTTTCTGGATGAGTGCGGGGAAGGAGAGAAGCGTAAAATTTTGATGGCTGTTCAGTTCCACAATAAGCGGGAGTTACCACGGGATTCAGACGAAAGCGAGCTTTTGTATGCGCGTATTCTTCGCGATGCGGATAAGCTGGATATCCTCCAGGTAATTACGGACTATTACATAAATCCCAAAGCTGTTCCCAATCATACTTTAACCTGGGAAATGCCCAAAGGAGGAGTCGTTTCGGAGGAGGTGGCCAAACAAGTACTAGCGGGGAAATTGGTATCAAAGGCGGATGTCGCCAACCAGGTTGATATTAAAATTATGCAGCTTTCGTGGGTGTATGATGTTAATTTTAAACCTTCTTTTGATATTCTGATGAAGAAGCGTTTTCTTGAGAAGATATACGGTACACTTTCAAAAAGCGATACGGTGATTGAAATATACCGCAAAGTAAAAGTGTATGCTGAAAATAAAATACTGGCATAACGCAGAAAGTCATTCGTTTCATAAGGTGCCAGTTGGTCGGAGTAATGAATAGGAAAACTGGTGCCCTTGTAACAAAAGAAGTATTGTGGTAACAATTATAAACGGCGATCGATAATGGCGCGAAAACTGGTTTGCATTTGCAACTTGATAGACGAAAGTGAGATTAAATCTGTTTTAGAGAAAGGGGCAGAAACCACTTCACACATACAGGAGTTTACGCGGGCCGGCACGTCTTGTGGCCGCTGTTTGCCCGAGATCGACGCCATTGTGGAAGCGCATCAAAAGAAGAAACCCAAGAACCAGCAAGGGAAGCTGGAACTCGGGTTCTAAAAAACACAACAATATCTTTTAGAAGTATCGTGGCGAAACCACTTCTTCTTTTCTGAATTTAAGTTCGTACGACACCATAATTTCGTGGGTTCCGTTGTTGTGGTGCTTGATGTTGTTGGTGGCAAAATCGATCGCATAACCAACGCGCAACTTTTTGTCGAAAATCCACTGGGCAATAAAGCCGTAAGAAGATCCGGTACGGTACATGGCTCCCAGCCAGAGTTTTTCTTTGATCAGGAAGTTTCCTGAAAAGTCCATTTGAAGGGGAGTACCTGTTTCCGATGTAAACGATGCTTTAGTCAGCATCGTTGGTTTGAATTTAACATCCTCACCTAAATCGAAAACCGCACCGGCAATCAGGAAATAGTGTCTGATTTCTGCCTGAACAGCGGCACTTTGCATATCGGAGTCAAGCTTTACATTCAATACCCTCGGAACAGAAAACCCAAGATAGGCCCGCTTGCTGTAAAGAAAGGCTCCAACACCAAAGTTGGGTTTCACGCTGCTTATTCTCCCAATAAAGTTGGGGTCGTTGGGATCAATAATACTGTAATCCTGGAGGTTGTTGGTATAGTTTACAAATCCACCTTTTAATCCCAGTCTCAAATTGGTACGTTCACTAATCGGAACCAAATAAGAGTAGTCGGCAGAAATATCAAAACGCTTAACCATCCCAACTTTATCTCCAATTACATTTAAACCTAAGGCAACGCGTTCATTTCTAAGCGGAGCTTGGAGTGAAAAAGTAAATGTTTCAGGTGCACCATTCCATCCTGTCCATTGATTTCTGGCCAGTGCCATAAAGCCTACCGACTCCCATGTCCCTGCATAAGCAGGGTTGATGGTTTGCGTATTAAACATGTACTGAGTGTACATTGGGTCCTGTTGGGCGTTAGAAGTGAATGTCGTCAATGCAATTGCCAGGATCCCTAAAGCTTTGATAATATTTAATTTCGTTTTCATCGTTCTTTCTTTTTTTGGATTCAACATTTCATTAATCATTACCATTAATTATTTAGGAATATTGTTCCTGTAATTGGATCAGTTCCATTATTCAGATAGAGGATATAGAAATAGGTCGCTGTGGGAAGATTATCCCTGCCAACCTGCATCTTATTGGTTGATTTACCATCCCACCATGCATCCTGGTAGCTCCATCTTTGGGTATTGCCATAGTTGGCTTTTTCGTAAACCTTGTTACCCCAACGGTTGAATATCTCTATTTTGGCATCCGGATATTCTTCTTCGAATAATAAATCACCGGTTTCACAGGTAAATATTATTTCAAAATAGTCATTGTGAGTATCTCCGTTCGGAGAGAATCCATTCGGGATGAATAATTCACATCCTTCGGCTTCTCCACCTCCACCTTCGATTGAAGGTACGTAATCATCTCTCCAGTCACGTACTCCAATAATGGTGTCTGAATCCTGCAATGGAGCATTTGAGCCAATAGCGTTTAGTCCGTGAAGCCACTCTTCACTTGTGTCATATGAATCGTATGCATCATCTAATCCGTCACCGTCAAGGTCCGATCCAATGTAGTCGACGTCAGCAATTGTATCATGCGGAGTTTTATCCCATCCTTCAATGTAATCAGGTATTCCATCTCCATCCGAATCTTCATCCAGATAATCCGGGATTCCGTCCAGATCCATATCAATTGGTTCGTAATAAACACCCAAGTCGTCGTATTGATCATCCCATCCGTTTCCGTTCGAGTCAGAGCCCAGTGGAGGATAGTAGTCAAGTCCTTGATCAACTCCACCATTTTCAGCATACTGAATGCCTTCTGTAATGGTTTGCTGCCATTCAATGTTGTCCGGAATTCCGTCGTTGT
>NZ_JADWYJ010000005.1 GCF_021354595.1 Maribellus sp. CM-23
CTTCTTTGCTTATTTGCCCGGTTAAAACTTCAGCAACTACCCGTCGCTTGAAGCTTTCATCATAAACTATAAATCCTGACATAAATTTACTTTTTGTGTAAACCTATTTTAGGACAAGACAGATTTACCCTCACTCCTGTCTCTCCCTTCCAGGAAGGGAAAGATGATTAGCTTCCAAAATGATGAAGGCTTGCGAAGTATTGATTTAAGCTACGGCCAATCGTCCCTGCCTACCGCTGGAGGCTTTCTTGTTTGCAGGGAAGGATAAGAGGATGGGGCGAAATAATAATTGAAGTGATAGACTGGCTTTCAACAAAAAAGGCTGACCTGACAAGTCAACCTTTCCTGTTTGTATTTCCCGGATGTTTTTACCCTGCATGTTGGCGGGGAGCTTTCCGGTCTCCGAAGCCATTGTCGCGTTTATCCGTCATTCGGCCTTTCATGGCATCAAACTTTAGCAACTGCTCTTCGGTAAGCAGCGAGCGGATTTGCTGGTGTTGTTTGGCCATAATTTTCTGAATCTCGGCTTTTACCCCCGTCATTTTGTCGATGTTGCTGTAAATGGCATTCAGATCAGCTTTGTCGGCAGTGGTTAATGTTTGCTGACGGGCTTCCAGTTCGCCCAGTTCATTGCGAAGCGGTTTCACCTGTTTGGCTGTTTCCAAACGAATGGCTTTCACCTGTTCCTGTTGTTCTTCGGTAAAGAAATGGTTCATGCGTTCGGCCATGCGTTCGTGGCGCGGCATCAATGCTTCGCGCTGTGTACGTTCACCTCTTTTGCCTTCCGGCTTTTGTTGTGCAATTGCCATTGACGATACGGCCAGTACCGTGATCAGTGTCAATGTTAAGAATCTGATTTTCATAGCTTTTATTTTAAATGATTGAATTCAACCCTTTGGACATGTATTTACTTTTCCGGTTTAATTCCGGCGATAAAATTTTTGGAGGATTTATTTCGATGAGTTGACTAATCTGCTGACTGACAGTGTTTGTTGTAGGAGTGAAAGCGGGATCGCACCGCAAGGTTTTAATATAAATTAACGTAATGGAAATCGGATTTGGTTAACTTATTTGAGGTAAGAATTGTTACTTTTGACGTTCAATGTTGAGTTGTAACTCAAATTATTTCAGAAAGGAAGGAAAAAATGAAGAAGAAAATTTGGATAGGAGTGTTGCTGGTCGTGGTAATGGGTGCCATGGTTTTGGGCTTCACCCGCGACGAGAAAAATTTTGAAATTGCCAAGAACCTGGATATCTACCATACCCTTTTCAGGGAACTGAACATGTTTTACGTGGATGATATCGATCCGAATAAACTGGTAAAAACCAGTATCGACGATATGTTGATGTCGCTGGATCCGTATACCAATTACATTTCGGAAGACCAGATCGAAGATTTTCGTTTTATGACCACCGGGGAGTATGCCGGAATTGGCGCTTTGATTGGACAGCAGAACGGTAAAATTGTTATCTCGGAGCCGTACGAAGGTTTTCCGGCGCAAAAATCGGGACTGAAAGCCGGTGACATTATTCTCGAAGTTTCGGGAAAAGAGACCAAGGAAATGAATACCGAAGACGTAAGTAATTTATTGAAAGGCCCGGCCAATCAGCCAGTGACAATAAAACTTCAGCGCCCGGGCGATAAAAAGCCTTTTACGGTTGACGTGGTTCGTGAAAAAATATCGATTAACGCAGTGCCCTATTATGGCATGCTGGATAATCGTACCGGCTACATTCGCCTTACTCAGTTTACTGCCGATTGCAGCAAAGATGTTCAGAAAGCTTTTGTTGAGCTGAAAAAGAACAATCCCGATGCTTTGGTACTCGATCTTCGCGGAAACCCCGGAGGTTTGTTGATGGAAGCGGTGAATATTGTTAACTTTTTTGTACCCAAGGGCGAGGAAATTGTTAGCACACGCGGAAAAGTAAAACAATGGGACAAAACCTACACGGCTACTTCCGCACCGCTCGATACAACCATTAAAATTGCAGTGCTGGTTAACCGCGGCTCGGCTTCCGCTTCGGAAATTGTAGCCGGCGCCATCCAGGACCTCGACCGTGGTATTGTGGTAGGTACCCGCACTTTTGGAAAAGGTCTGGTGCAAACCACCCGCGATCTGAGCTACAACACCAAACTGAAAGTTACCACAGCAAAGTATTACATTCCGAGCGGACGGTGTATTCAGGCGCTCGATTATTCGCACCGTAACGACGATGGAAGTGTGGGCTACATCCCGGATTCGCTGATTACCGAGTTCAGCACCAAGCACGGCCGCAAGGTTTTTGACGGCGGAGGAGTGGTGCCCGATCTGAAAATTGAAGGCGACCAGTTAAGTACACTGGCCATTGAACTGGTTACCCGTTTCAAGGTGTTTGATTTTGCCACCAAATATTCGAACGAGAATGCGACGATTCCTCAACCGGAAGAGTTTGTGATCAACGACGATATTTACAATCAGTTTGTGGACTATGTGGAAAACAGCGATTTTAAATACGACTCTGAATCGCAGGAAGAATTTAAAACGCTGCTGGAAACGGCCAAAAGGGAAAAATACTACGGCTTGGCAGAGGCGGAGTTTGAAGCGCTGAAAGCGAAACTGGAACCCAACCTGGATAAAGACCTGAAAGAGTTCAGGAAAGAAATAAGCGAGTTGCTCGAAGACGAGATTGTTTCGCGCTACTACTACCAGAAAGGGGCCATTCGTGCAGCCGTTAACGACGACGACGGTATCAAAAAAGCCGTGGATGCCCTTCATTCTGAAACCGCTTACGCAGGCTACTTTGCCCCGGGAACGATCATTACCAGGAACTAATTTTTTGAATAAGATAAGAGAAGGAGGTCGGGAGGCCTCCTTTTTTGCTTGCAACCATTTCGAAGTTTAGCTGTTAGGAAATAAGCGGCCAATTCAACTGATTCCCCTGAATTTATTAATTTACGGAAGAATAACAGGATGTTTATTTCTGTTGCTGAAGACAAATCAAAATCATCGTGCCATGCAAAAACTGAAAAAATTTATCGTTCCCTTTTTGTTGTTTACCTCGGCGGTATTTGTAAAGTACTTTCTTGAAAAATATGAATTGGTGGCCGATCAATGGTTTCGTTTCTTTGGTAAAACCGGTTCCATTTTAATGATCGTCAGCGTTGCCTGGCTGATAATCGTTTTTCTTAGAGCCGGCAAGCGCGCGTTTCTGGAAAAGTACGATACCTCGAAAACAGATAACCTGCGGTCGCGGAAATTTCATACGCAGTTCAATATCATGGAGAGCATCATTATCGCGCTGGTGGTCATCATTGCCATTGGGAGTATTCTGATGTTGTTTGATGAGGTGAAACGTTTGGGAATAAGTCTTTTTGCTTCGGCGGGTGTGGCCGGTATTATTATTGGTTTTGCCGCTCAAAAGCTGATTGGTGCTGTGCTGGCCGGTCTTCAGATTGCGATTACACAACCCATCCGGCTCGACGATGTGGTGGTGATAGAAGGAGAATGGGGAAGGATTGAAGAGATCACCCTGACCTATGTGGTGGTGCACATTTGGGACCAGCGGCGGCTGATTGTCCCTTCCACCTATTTTTTTGAAAAACCTTTTCAGAACTGGACACGTACCTCGGCCGAAATTTTGGGAACGGTTTTTATTTATACTGACTACCGGGTATCGTTTGAGGCGCTTCGGAACGAATTGACCCGTCTGCTGGAATCAACCCCGCTGTGGAATAAAAAAGTAAATGTGCTGCAGGTAACCGATGCCAAAACAAACGGAGTGGAAGTTCGCGCACTGATGAGTGCAAAAGACTCGTCAACAGCCTGGGATTTGAGGGTGTTCATCCGCGAGAAACTGATTGAATTTCTTCAGAAAAATTACCCTGAAAGCCTGCCGCGAACCCGGATCCAGCTAGAAAACAATACCACGGAAAAACCACAAAGCAAAAATTAAAATCTCCGTACCAGTTACTCAATACTAAAATTAATTTTGAAATGAAAATCTATTTTGCCGGATCGATCCGGGGAGGCCGCGAAGATGCTGCCTTGTACTTGCAGATTATTGAACACCTGAAAAATTACGGGGAAGTACTGACCGAACATGTGGGAGATCCAGCGCTAACCAGCGCCGGAGATGATGGCCCTACCGACCGGTATATTCATGACCGGGACGTGGAGTGGCTGTTGCAATCGGATGTGCTGGTGGCTGAAGTGACGGCCGTTTCGATGGGCGTTGGTTACGAAATCGGGCGCGCCGTGGCAGTGGGCAAAAAAGTGTTGTGTCTTTTTCGTCCGGATGCCGGAAAAAATTTGTCGGCGATGATTGCCGGTTGTTCCGGAATTAAGCTGGTGGAATACACTTTGCTTTCCGAGGCCCAATCAGCCATTGATCAATTTTGGGAAGAAAGCGCCTGAGTAAGACCAACTTTGTTACATGGCTGAAAACTTGGCGATCCATCCGTCGCTTCTCGGGGTGAGGTTTTCGTTCATCCCGGGCCCGATTACGACAAATCCGCCGTCTTTGGTATTGAGCACTTTGCAGGCCCTGGCGTATTTCATGTCGAGTAAAAGTTCGTTCAGCACCTGGCCGTCTCCATCTATTTCCATCAGCCAGGGGCCAATGGTTCCCGTAAATGATGTGACTTTGGTGCCTGCAACAATAAAATGGCCGTCAGGGCGAATGGCAATGGCATTTCCTCCTTCCGAACCTTCGGCGTCGAAATTCTTTGACCATTTTACTTTGCCGTTGCAGTCCACTTTTTTCAGGAGGAGATCGAAGTCAAAAATCGGGTACTCGTCGTTGATGTCGTTCAAACAATTGCCGCCCCAGCCAACCAGCATAAAGCAACTGTCCGGGGAGCAGCAAACACATTCGGTCCATTCTTTGCTTTTGGGGGCTTCCATGCGGCTTGTCCAGGTGGCATTTCCTTCGCTGTCGGTCCGGATCACGATCATATCGCAATCGTTTTTTGATTTTCCGGCCACTTGCCCGCCCAGAACAAACCCCCCGTCAGGCAGCTGTTTAACAGTCGAGAAACAACCGTTTGATGTTTCATTAAACGTTCTTTCCCACTTTATTTCGCCGCTTGCATTTAATTTGGCCAGCCAAAGTTGTGCGTGGTCGGCGTCAGTGCCTTTAGCGCCTGCCACTACCCATTCATCTTCGTTGATCACCGCCAGATCGGTACCTTTGTAGTACATGCCGTTCAAGGTAGTTCGTGTTATTTCATTTCCACTCTTGTCGGTTTTCAGAATTAGAACCTGCGATTGGTTGTTCTGATTTTTTTGGGCGAGAATGATTAGTTTGTCTTCTCCGGCGCTCACTATTTTTCCGGGAGTTTCACTTTCATCCGATTCATAGATTCGGCTCCAGATGAGATCGCCTGCTTCGCTGTAAAACAGGAGACTCAGTTTTGAGGCATTACCGCCAATCGCCCCCAGCACCGCAAAACCACCTAAGGGGATTTCAGTTACATCTGCAAAATAGTCTTGTTTTGGGTTACCGGATACTTTTTCCCATTCGGCATTCCAGGTTTGCGCTGTTGTGCAAAATGCAGTTAAAACAAGCGCCAGTAGTAGAGAGAATAATGGTTTCATCAGTCAAGCTATTGGTTTTAATTGTATTGATTTTGTGCTTATACGGTTTTGGAAAAAACAAGTTATGTTCAGTGAGCGATAAAAATGAATAAAGGGCTGCCTGCCGGTGTTTAACCACTATAAATATTTAAGGGTGATGATGGTCTAGCAGGAGGTTTATTGAATGAGCGGAAATGAAGAAAAGGAACTTTTTGTATCTTCGGCACTTACGATTTCAGTAAACCTTATAATTTGTAAAATACCAACTTAAAACCTATGAAGAAAAGAGATTTTTTAAAAAGTCTGGGATTGCTGACTGCCGGCGGAGTAGTTAGCGGAGTCGTTAATCCGGCCTCTGCAGCGTCGCTGATAAGCAGCCCGGCACCTAAAAAACAAATCGGATTACAGATTTATTCGCTGGGTAAGGAACTGACCGAAGACGTTCCGAACGGGCTGAAGAAAATAGCCAAAATTGGCTACAGTAGCATTGAACTGGCCGGTTACAGAAACCGTCAGATGGGTGATTATTCGCTGGCTGAATACCGGAAACTTGCCGAAGACGCCGGGTTGAAAATTAACAGTTCGCATGTTAATCCGCCTGTTCGGAAATATTCCAGGGAAAACGTAGGCGAAATTGCCGATTTCTGGAAACAAACCGTTGAAGACCATGTGACGCTGGGTGTGAAAACACTGGTACAACCCGGAATGCCGACGGTTGAATCGCACGACGATGCAGCGCTTGTTTGCGAAGTATTTAACAGAGCCGGCGAAATTGCAAAAGCAGCCGGAATTAAATGGGGATACCACAACCACAGTGGTGAGTTTGAGCGCATTTCAAAAGCGGGCGATAACCCAAAACAAGGCGATGTTATTTACGATTTGATGCTCGACGGAACCGATCCGTCGCTGGTTTTCTTTGAAATGGATGTTTACTGGACGGTAATGGGGCGAAACGATCCTTTGGAATATTTTGCCAAGTATCCGAGCAGATTCCCAGTCCTTCATATTAAAGATCGGAAAGTTTTGGGGCAATCGGGGATGATGAATTTTGAGAACATTTTTACCAAGGCCTACGAAAACGGTCTGGAAGCCTTTTATGTGGAACTGGAAGGCTTGCGTCAGGGCGACAAAACGCAGTTTGACGGGGTAAAAGAATGTTTCGACTACCTCAACAATTCCAGGTTTGTGAAATAGGAGGTGATTCACTTTGCAAGTATAAAGGAACGGATGCAGCTTTTGTATCCGTTTCTTTTTGCCTGATATTTTCGCAATAACTACCCGCAAAAAAGGGTACATCGAATTAAGTCGATGCACCCTTGCAATGATCTCTAAGCCTTTAGACTCTATTTCTCTCTGTCGTACCGGCAGCACTCAGGCAATTGGCCATAAGCTTCGTCGGTAGCTTTAAAATTGGGCGTATCATTTCCGGCTTTTGCGATGGCCTTTTCGATGTTTTCAAGTGTGGTTTTTTCATCGTCGAAGGCAACCGTCAGTTCTTTTGTTTCTACATTCCAGTCGGCAGAAAGAACTCCTTCTACTGCCTTTGTAGTGGTTTCGATGTGGGTTTTACATTCTTCGCAATCACCTCCTTTTACTTTTACCTTTTCTGTTTTCTCCGCAGCAAAAACAGTACATACACTCAACATAAACAAAAGGGCTAAACTCAAAACTTTTGCTCTCATAGCTTTAAAATTTTTAATTAATAATTGATACTTACTGGCTTCTTCTCACTCTGCATTGTAGATAGATTGCCATGCTTCTTAAAGAGGCAAAGGAGGTGCCATTAAACGGCATGTTTTTTTGGAGGTTGAATAGCAGGAAGTTGGGGCTTGGGAAGAAAAAACAAAGGTTATCATTTTGATACGTTAGTTCAAAATGATAACCTTTTGGCGTAAAATTGGCAATGTGCCGGGACCTTTTTTTAATGCTTGTGGTCTTCTTTTCCGGCTTTGTCCTTTTTCTCGCTTTTTCGTTCGTACTGGCAGCATCCGTGAAGATTCTCGTAAACATCGTCCGGTGCCTTGTAGTGCGGAGTATCGTGGCCAACTTTCGCTATAGCTTTTTCAATGCTGTCGGTGTTGGTCTTTTTATCGTCAAAAGTAACCTCCAGTATTTTGGTTTCTTTGTTCCAATCGGCTTTTGACACTCCTTCAACCGCACTGGCCGCTTTTTCGATGCGTTTTTCACACATTCCGCAATTCCCGTACACTTTGATTTTTTCTGTTTTGTTTCCGGCAAAAACGGCACCCGCACCCATCATAAGCAGGGTTACTAAACTTAAAACTTTTGTTTTCATCTTTTGAAATTTTAATGGTTAATACTCAATTGTTTAAAATGTATTTTACTATTTATCTTTTTCGCAATCGCAAGGCATTTGAAATCACGGAAACAGAGCTAAAGCTCATGGCTGCTGCCGCTATCATGGGGCTGAGTAAAAGCCCAAAAAACGGAAATAAAATTCCGGCGGCGATTGGCACTCCCAAAGCATTGTAAACGAAGGCAAAAAACAGGTTTTGTTTAATGTTTCGCATTACTTTATGACTAAGTTCACGCGCCCTCAGAATACCGTTTAAATCGCCTTTAACAAGTGTAATTTCGGCGCTTTGCATGGCAATGTCGGTACCTGTGCCCATGGCAATACCAATGTTGGCCTGTGTAAGTGCCGGCGCATCGTTTATTCCGTCGCCCGCCATGGCCACTATGTGTCCCAGTTCCTGAAACTCTCTTACTTTTTTGTATTTGTCTTCGGGCAGGCAATCGGCTTCAAAACCGTCGAGGTGCAACTCTTCGGCAACGGCTTTTGCAGTGTACTGGTTGTCGCCGGTAAGCATGTACACTTTAACTCCCGCTTTTTGTAACGAATGAATGGCTTTGCCTGATGATTTTTTGATGGAGTCGGCCACGCTAATCAATCCTTCAACTTTGTTTTCCACTAACAGGTACATTACCGTTTGCCCGGTCGATTGCCAGTTCTCTGCCACTTTTTTTACCGCTTCGTCCGGAAATGCACCAAAGTCATCAAGCAGGCGATGGTTTCCCAGCCCAACCTTTTGCTTTTTGAAAATCGCCTGTACTCCTTTCCCGGTAAGTGACTCAAAATTTTCCAGTTTTTCGGGTTGAATGTTCTTTTCTTTGGCGCCTTTTACAATGGCGTCAGCGATGGGGTGTTCGCTGTTGGCGTCAATGGAGGCTGCCAGCCGAAGTACCTCTTCATCGCTCATCTTTCCAAGCGACCGGTAATTTCGTAATGAAGGTTTCCCTTCGGTGATGGTTCCGGTTTTATCGACGATCAGTATGTTTACTTTGTTCATTTCTTCGATGGCACGCGCATCTTTTACCAGCACCCCGGATTGAGCCATCCTTCCGGAGCCCACCATGATCGACATGGGCGTGGCGAGTCCCAATGCACAGGGGCAGGCAACAATCAGCACTGCAATGGCATTTACAAAGGCATACACATAGGCCGGTTCCGGTCCCCAAATGGACCACACGGCGAAGGTGACAATTGCCACACCCGTTACAATCTGAACAAAATATTTGGCTACCACATCGGCCAGTTTCTGAATGGGTGCTCTCGAGCGGCCGGCTTCGTTCACCATTTCCACAATTTGCGACAACAAGGTGTCGGCACCCACTTTTTCCGCTTTCATTTCAAAGGCGGTTTTCCCGTTAATGGTTCCGCCGGTCACTTTACTTCCCTCAGATTTGTCGGCCGGAATGGGTTCTCCGGTAATCATGCTTTCGTCGATTACGGCGTTTCCTTCGGTTATCGTTCCGTCAACCGGCACTTTTTCGCCCGGTTTCACTTTCAGCGTATCGCCTACCATTACTTCTTCCAAAGGGATTTCGAGCTCTTCTCCATTGCGGATTACACGGGCAACGGGAGGTACCAGCCCAAGCAGTGCTTTTATGGCCGAGTTGGTTTTGTTGTGGGCCCGCAATTCAAGAACCTGTCCGAGCAATACCAGCGTTAAAATAACGGCGGCGGCTTCAAAATACACATGTACATTTCCGTCGGCATCTTTAAACTGAGCCGGGAAAATTCCCGGAATTAGCATGGCCAGTACGCTGAAGATGTAAGCCGCTCCCACACCAATGGAAATAAGGGTCCACATATTTGGATTGCGCAGCCGGATAGAGCTCCAGCCACGTTTAAAAAAGTCCCACCCAGCGTAAAAAACAACCGGAGTGGCCAGGATAAATTCTATCCAGTTCCAGACTTTTGCGGATGCGAGTTCATGTAAACGCAAAAAAGGAAGCATTGCTGACATGGCGATTATAAAAACGGGCAGACTAAGGCCCACGGCCAGCCAGAATTTGCGGGCCATTTTTTTATAGGCTTTTTCCTCATCGCTTATCATTTCTACTTTCAGGGGAACCAGGTCCATTCCGCATTTGGGGCAGTTTCCCGGATGGTCCTGTTTAACCTCTGGGTGCATGGGGCAGGTATAAATTGTTTGTTCCCGGCTACTAGCTTGCCGGCTTTCAATTTTTTTCAGATCCATGCCACACACCGGGCAGCTTCCGGGTTCATGGTACATTTTATCACCTTCGCAATGCATGGGGCAGTAATACTGTCCTTTGCCTTTTGCCGGTGTTGTTTTTTCATGCTGATGTGTATCGTGGTGATGAGCATGACCGTGCGAACAACAACCCGGATGCTGCCCTTGTTTTTCCATTCCTTCCTTTTCTTGCGGAACAAGGTGCATGTTGCACACCGGGCAATCGCCTGGCTGGTTATAGGTTTTGTCTCCCTCGCAGTGCATGGGGCAAACATATTTTTCAACTGTATTCATAGTAGATCGCTTTCGTTTGTTTCCGAAGAATTAAGAGATAAGGTGCATTTTTTCATCAAACTCTTCTTTATTTATCTCACCCCGGGCATGACGTTCTTTCAAAATGTCGAGTGCCGATTTGTTTTCTGCTGGAGGGGTGTTTTGTCCGGCATTTATCCCCTTGGTAACAGCCCAGATTAAAACAATCAGAACTGCAATTCCAAGGATCCAGCCGAATCCCATTCCCCAACCCATTCCATTCATTGCGTACATAACAAGCCTCCTTTCAAACTTTTAATTAATTGTTTCCACGGGTGCCAGGTGCATGTTGCAAACCGGGCAAACTCCGGGTTCTTTGTACTTTTTTTCTCCTTCGCATTTCATGGGGCATTGGTAAAAAGTTCCACTTTGGGTGTTACCGTGTTGCCCTTGTTGATGTGCCCTTGCAGAATGTGCTACATTCATTTTTCTGTTTCTGGTTGCGAATATTTCCTTTACATTTTTCATAATCGCTTGCTTTTAAATCGTACAGTAAAGGTAGAGGCTGCTGTGTGAGAAAACGTTACACTTTTTTTAGATTGATTTACATGATTTTGAACCTATACATCGTTGAGCGATGTGCGTTTTTGCTCGCCCAGTTTTTTAAAGTAAGAAGGCGTAAAGCCCGTCACTTTTTTGAACTGCCCCGATAGATGCGCCACACTGCTGTAGCCCATTTCCCAGGCGATTTCGCTCAGCGTTTTTTCGTCGTATACCAGCAGCTCTTTTACCCGCTCAATTTTCAGATGAATAAGGTGCTTTTCGATGGTGGTGCCTTCTACCGACGAAAACAATGAACTGAGGTACGGATAGTCGAGGTTGAGTTGGGCAACCAGGTAATCCGAGAAATTCAATTTATTTTCTTCGTTGCGCTGATACACGTATTCGATGGAAATAGCCTTTATCTTTTCAATCAAGCGGCTTTTGGCATCGTTAATGATCTCGAAACCCACTGTTTTTAATCGGGTATCAATCTTTTCCAGAACTTCCGGTTGAAGGTCATTTTTTAGTGTCACGGTCCCCAGTTGCACGTTCTCAGTCGGAATGCCGGCGTCTTTAAAAATCTGCGAAACCACCATAATACAGCGGTTGCAAACCATATTCTTGATGTTGACCTTCATGAAATATTCGTTTTTCATTAAATAGCCAGGATGCCGTTTTCATCGGTGCGGACTTTGAATACCTCGTCGACCGGAGAAACGATGATCATGCCATCGCCTCGGTAGCCGGTTCTTCCGTTGTGACGAATAAGCTGAACCACGGGATCAACATGTTCGTCGGCCACCAGTATCTCCAGTTTTATTACCCGGTAAGCATCGGTAAACGGGTATTGGTCGCTGATGTGTTCTTTCTCGTGGTCTGAGTAGCGGCCTGTGCCTTCACATCTTACAAGCGTCATGCTGTAGTATCCTTCCTTTTTCAACGCGTTGTAAACCTCTTCCGTTTTCCGGTGTCGTATGTAAGCTTTTATTAGTTTCATTGTTTATATGATTTATGTATCCCTATGTTGAATACAGAAGGCCAAAGTTTCTGCCCTGCAACCAACTACCTGTTTTGACCTTCGTTCTATTTTTATTTAGCTTTCTTTTTCCGGACAGTTGGTGATGTCCTGAATTCCGCAACCGGCACAAGATCCGTCTTGGTTGAGGTTGCCGTCATCAAAGGAGCAGGCATGCCCGGTAAAAGAAGCGTCTTTGTTAAACAGCAATTTCACTCCCAGCGCCAGAGTCATAATGGCTACCAGGATAATTGTCACGATCAAAATTTTTAAATACATGGTTTACTCCTTCCTTTTTTTGTCTCAGAGTTCCCGGAGTTAAAATGCCGGGGAACTTTTCTCATCTCTTTTTTTCTTGTTGTAACTTACAAAGTCCTTGATGCTCAGTTGTTACATTATTTTTGAAAAGGTTTCTGTAATTTTTGTATCAGAAGCTCATTGTGCGTTCAATTACTCTCAACCGCTTCCTTTTTCATTCAACATGTTTCTTTCGATTCAAATCGCAACAATCCAATTTATGGCCGCCAAAATTTTTTTTGTTTTGCGCTGCCATATTGTTTAGCCATCCCCTGAATCCTTTTATTTTCTTTTCGAAAAGGGATGTTTTAATTCCGGCAATATTCAATTCACTGATTATTTCTTCTTGGCTAATCCTGTATGGATTGAAGTAAACAGTGATTGTTTGCTTATCAAACAGCACGGTCTGAATGCCTTCTTCTTTTTTAAGAGAAGCTAAACAGGCGTTGATCAAGTCATGGTCCGGGAGTTCGTCAACCCTTAGTTTGATGTTTTGAATGTAATCTTCCATGACGTTTCCTTTTATTTGTTTAAATCACCCGGAAGAGGCCAAGGCCCCTCCGATTTTTTAGTACTTACTGAAGCGTGTCTTTGTTCTCCCCGCAACTCAGCATCATGTCTCCGAAATACGGATTTCGGATTTCTTTCGTTTCGCTAATCCAGTAAGCGCCTTTGTCATCCAGCGCCATTGGACAATACTGGTAATAAACAGTGTCGTGGTCTAGTCCGAACATTTTCAGGCTGACGTAAAAGGCATTGTTGAAGTCTGAAAGCGCCAGTCGTTGCTTGTCGATATCGCTTTCCGAACGGATGTTTTTTACAGAGCCGCTCAGCGTTTTAAGCTGGTCCATCCAGGCCATGTGTGCATCGCCTTTCAGTAGTTTCATGTCAACCGATTTCAGGGCCTCTTCCACTTTTTGAGCCTCTGTACTTACTTTTCCTGCATCGGATTCAACAAATGCATTGTTCATTTTCAGGTAAGCATGTAGCACTGCGGAAAGCTGGTTGGTAAACTTCGGATCGGATTCAACCCGTTTAATTTCTGTGTGTTGATCTTCGTTCATGTTCATTCCCCCGTGGTTGTGCCCGCCTGACGACGCGCCACCTTCAGGATTCATCATGCTGTGTTTTCCGGCAAGTTGGGCTGCCGCGTCGATACTGAAGGTGCCGTTAACAGCTATTTCTTCGCCTTGCTGCAGTCCGTTTTCAACTACATAACTTTCCCCCAGAGCAGGGCCCAGTTCTACCTCGCGCATGGTGAAATACACGCCTTGATCCGTTTCCGATTTCACATATACCAACGAACGCTTGCCGGTCCACATCAACGCTGTTTTCGGAACAACCATTACATCGGTTTTTGGTAATTGGGCTTCCACTTTTCCGGATACAAACATTTCGGGTTTCAGTTTTAACCCGGGGTTGGATTTTGCAACCCGTGCTTTTGCCACGCGGGTTTTAGGATTGATGACCGGGTCGAGAAAATCGATGGTGCCTTCGAAACTTTCGCCCGGAAGCGATTCAACCGTAAAAGTTACTTTGTCGCCTTTTTTTATCCATGGCATGTCCGATTCGTACACATCAAAAAGTATCCAAGCTTTTGAAAGGTCTGCAATTTCATAAATGGCTTGACCCTTTTGGATGTAATCGCCGGTATTTACTTTTTTCTGTGTTACATAGCCCGAAACATCGGCCCTTACATCAAAGGTTTCCCGGGTTTTGCCCGAAGCCAGGACCTGTTCAATCTGTTGCTCGCTTAACTTCCAGTTGCTGAGCTTTTCTTTGGCTGCTTGAAAAAGCTGGGGTTGCGATGCTTTTATTTTCTGTGCTTCGAGCAGCTCTTCCTGTGCGGTAACGAGCTCAGGCGAGTACACCGAGGCAATCACTTGTCCTTTTTTTACATAGTCGCCGGTAAAATTCACCATCAGTTCTTCTATCCTGCCCGGAATGTGTGACGATTGCGAAAACACCAGGCGTTCATCTGCCTGAACCTTGCCATCGAGCCGAATCAGTTTGACAGGGTCGGCTGAACCAACCACGGCAGTTTGAACCCTGGCCAGTTGCATGGCCGTTGGCGACATGCTAATTGCTGCCGGGTCAATTTCTCCGTTTTGTTCTTCTTCCAGCGGAATCAAATCCATGCCGCACAAAGGGCAGTCGCCGGGTTCGTTTTGCCTGATCTGCGGGTGCATGGAGCAAGTCCAGGTGGTTTCTCCGGCAACCTCTTCGTGGCCGTGTTCGTGCCGGTGTTCGTCGGTAGTTGTGGCTTCTGAGCCTCCAAATATTAACCAGCCCAGCAGCAAGCCGGTTGCCAGCGTGGCCAGAATGGTGACGATTGTTTTTTTATTTGTGTTCATCGTTAATATGTTTTTGCCGTGATGTAATTTAGTTTTGCCACTGCAGTCTGGTGTTGGGTTTCCGCCATGGCTTTCTTTTTCTCGTATTGCAGCAGTTGTTGTTGCATGCGCAGCACTTCCTCAAAATCTTTCCCGGAATTTCCGTAGGCACTGAACAAAAGATTCAGTGTTTGATCGGTTTGGCTGATTTGCTTGTCGTACAATTCAAGTAGTTCCTGTTGCTGCTGAATTTGGAACCAGATCATTTCGTAAGCAGAAGTGAGTGAAAGCATGGTTTCCTCTTTCTGAAGCGAATAATTTTCCTGCATCAACTGTGCTTCTTTTTGGGCTGCCTTGTACTTTTTCCTGAAAATCGGAATGCTTACAGAAACCATTGGCATCAATACGTTTTTGCCATTGTCAGCCATGTCCATATCGGTTCTTTTGCCAAGAATGGCATAATCGAGCCCAACACCCAATTTGGGCAGTCCATCCAGCCGGGCGGCTGTTTCAGAAGCTTCGCTGGCCTGCATTTTTGCATCCAAAGCCTTGAGCATCGGATTTTCAGTCAGCAACGAGTCCTTTCTGAAATTTACGGGAACAGTCTCAATTGGCAGTGAATCAGTAAGTGTCACAGCTTTGCCTTGTTCCCGGTTAAGCAGTTTGTTAAAAGCTGCCATCAATGGTTTTTCTTTCATCTCGAGGATGGAAAGGCTGGTTTGGGCATCTTTCAGCATAATGTCCACCCGCAACACATCGGTCATTGGCGAAAGGCCGTTTTTGAACTTGGTATTGGCAATGGTTTTATACGACTCAAGGATGCCGATGTTTTCCTGCTCAATTTCTTTTAAGCGGTTCAACTCATACAAGGGGTAGTAAGCTGCAGCCACTTCGTAGAACAATTGATTGCGGGCATCCAGAAATGACTGGTATTTTGCGTCGGCCATCAGCGAAGCCGCATCGGCTTTTGCTTCGAGCGTACCAAACCACGGAAACATCTGGCTGAGCGAGAACTTGGCCCGTTGCGGCCCCACGCGTGTTTCCACCGGCGATACAAAATAGCCAAACGAAAAGGTGGGATCGGGCAACGAACTTACCTGCGGAACTTTTTGCAGGGCCGCTTCAAAGTCCTTGTATTTGGCTTGTAGTCCGGGGTTATTGGCAGCAGCCATTTCAAGGTAGCTGTTCAGTGTCTGTGCCTGCACAGCACTAAAGGCTGAAACAAACAGGATTATTAATGTGATTATCTTCTTCATGACTGACTCTTTTTAAGTTTTCGCTCTTCGCGATAGCTGTACAGCACCGGTACAATGAAATAAGTGATGGCGGCAAAAATCATCCCTCCGAAGGCCGGGATAGCCATCGGAATCATAATGTCGGCACCGCGGCCGGTGGAAGTTAAAATCGGCAGTAAGGCAATAATTGTAGTGGCGGAAGTCATTACTGCGGGTTTAATCCTTCGTTGCCCGGCCTCCACTACCGCAGCCCTGATTCCTTTCCAGGTGTCGGGGCGGTTTCGGGCAAAACTCTGGTCGAGGTAAGTTCCCATCAATACGCCGTCGTCGGTGGCAATTCCAAACAAGGCGATGAATCCCACCCAGACGGCCACACTCAGGTTGATGGTGTGCATCTGGAACAATTCGCGCATATTGGTTCCAAGGATCGAAAAATTAACAAACCACTCTTGTCCATAGAGCCAAAGCATCATAAAACCACCGCTGAACGCCATGGCAATTCCGGTGAATATCATCAGCGAAGTAGTGACCGATTTGAATTGGAAATAAAGAATCAGGAAAACAATGGCCAGCACCAGTGGAACAATAATCGACAGCCGTTTTTCGGCGCGTACCTGGTTTTCGTAGCTTCCTGAAAACTTGTAGCTCACACCGGCCGGAACGGTGAGTTCCCCGGAATCAATTTTTGACTGGATCACATTTTGGGCATCATTGACCACGGTAACTTCCGAAAAACCTTCGCTTTTATCAAAAAGAACATAGCCCACAAGAAAGGTCTCTTCGCTTTTGATGGCTTGCGGCCCGCGCTGGTATTCGAAGTTTACCAGCTGGCTCAACGGAATTTGTGCACCGGTTGGCGTTTGCATCAGAATTTTTCCGAGCGCTTCCGGGTCGTCGCGTAACTCACGCGGATAGCGCACCCTTACAGGAAAACGTTCGCGTCCTTCCACTGTCGATGTGATTTTCATGCCACCAACTGCGGTTTCTATCGTTTGCTGCACATCTTCCACATTCAATCCGTAGCGCGAGATTTTATCCCGGTCAATATTGAACAGAAGATAGGGTTTACCCACAATCCGGTCGGCAAAAACTGCCTGTGCTTTCACCGAAGGAACGGTTTTGAGGATCTCTTCCAGCTTTATCCCGAAGTCTTCGATGGTCTGCAAATCGGGCCCGTACACTTTAATTCCCATGGGGGCGCGCATCCCGGTTTGCAACATCACCAAACGTGTTTCAATGGGCTGTAGTTTAGGAGCCGAAGTAACGCCCGGAATTTTGGAAACACGTACAATCTCGTCCCAAATATCGTCGGGTGACTGGATGTTTTCACGCCAGTTGCGGAAATAATTTCCGTGTTCGTCGGGAATTAGATCCTCTTGCGCAATACCCTGTTCCAGGGCTTCCTGGTTCGAAAGTTTGTTCCCGGAAGTCGTGATGAAATGCCCTTCATGGTCGGTTTTGAAGCGTACCCGGTGGCCGCGTTCATTGAGCATGTACTCCGGTTTGTAGTTGATCACATTTTCATACATGGAAATGGGAGCCGGGTCAAGTGCCGATTCCACGCGGCCGAGCTTCCCGACCGTGAGATCAACTTCCGGGATATTGGAAATGAGCATGTCGAGCTGGCCCAAAACTTCGCGGTTATAAGCAATGCCCGAATGTGGCATTGAAGTGGGCATCAGCAGGAAACTTCCTTCATCCAATGACGGCATAAACTCCTTGCCTATTCCCGGAAATTCATGCGTTAATGTGGACCAGACACTGGTTGTGCGGATGTTCCATCCAAGCTTGTCAAAACCACGGGCGGCAAATCCAAAAATATTGCTGAAGCCCATCCAGACGGTTACTCCCATAATAATCAGGAAGGTTGGGATGGAAAGAAATGCAACTTTGTGATCCAGACACCAGGTCAGTATTTTTTTGTAGAAATATTCAAGTAATGAAAAAGCCCCCAGTATAATGGTCAGCAATATGGCTACAAACACGACATTCATCACCAGGCTTTTTGTCGGGCCGAGGGGCAGCCAGTACCTTGCCAGAAGCCAGGTTACCCCGATCAATACAATAACTATTTCAATGTACTCCAGCAGCCAGTTCCCGATCTTTTGAATGCGATACGGCAGGCTCTTGTTTTCCGGCTCCTGCTTTTTGTCGCTTGTTTGTTCCCGTTTGAATTGTTTAGCGGTTCCGGCTATTCCAAACGCCAGTATCATCATTCCTCCCCAAATCTGTCCCGTTGTCAGCAGGATGATGCCAAGCGGGATAAGGATGATGTTTACCCATTTCCGGATGATTTTGCTGTTGATGCGGGCTCCAAAAAACCAGTGTGCCAGCGCCGGCATAATAAACAGCGAAACAATCAGTGCAGCAATCAGTGCAAAGGTTTTGGTAAAGGCCAGCGGTATAAATAGTTTTCCTTCGGCGGCCTGCATGGTAAATACCGGGATAAAACTGACAATGGTAGTTGAAACGGCTGTCAGGATAGCGGAACTTACTTCTGTGGAACCGTTGTAGACCGTAGTGATGAGTTTTTGTCCGGGGGGTGCTTCTTTGGTGTGTTTGATTATGTTCTCCGAAAGAATCACCCCGAGATCGACCATGGTTCCGATGGCGATGGCGATGCCAGAAAGTGCTACAATGTTGGCATCCACGTTGAAATAGCGCATGGCAATAAACACCATTAAAACGGCGATTGGCAGCAAGCTCGAAATAAGCAGCGATGCCCTCAGGTTGTACACCATGATAATCACCACCAGGATGACGATCAGGACTTCGAGAGAGAGCGCTTCTTCAAGTGTTCCCAGGGTTTCGTAGATCAAACCCGAGCGGTCATAAAAGGGTACAATGGTAAGCTGGCTTTCCACTCCGTCGGGTAATACTTTTGAAGGCAACCCCGGTGCAATGTCTGCCATTTTTGCTTTTACATTGTTGATAACTTCCAAAGGATTGGCGCCGTAGCGGGCCACCACTACGCCACCTACCACTTCAGCGCCGTCTTTGTCGAGCGCCCCGCGCCGGTTGGCCGGGCCAAGAGTTACTACTCCAATGTCTTTTATGCGAACCGGAACATTGTCCTGAACAGCCACCACGGCTTTTTCAAGGTCGTTCACATTTTTGATGTAACCCAACCCGCGAACCAGGTATTCTGCCTGGTTGATCTCGATGGTTTTGGCTCCCACATCGCGGTTTGATTTCTGAACCGCCTGCATTACCTTACTCAGTGGAATGTTGTATGCTTTCAGGGCGTCGGGATTTACATCTACCTGGTATTCCTGTACAAAGCCGCCGATGGAAGCAACTTCAGAAACACCTTCGGCAGCGTTGAGCGCATATTTTACAAAGAAGTCCTGTACGGTACGTATTTCGTGCAAGTCCCATCCTCCGGTGGGATTACCTGCTTTGTCGCGACCTTCGATGGTGTACCAGTAAACCTGTCCAAGTGCAGTTGCATCGGGGCCAAGCGCGGGCTGAACGCCTTCCGGCAATAATCCGGACGGCAATGAATTCAGTTTTTCCAGTATCCGCGACCGCGACCAGTAGAATTCGATATCATCATCAAAAATGATGTAAATACTGGAGAAGCCGAAAATAGACGAGCTTCGGATCGACTTTACGCCCGGAATGCCAAGCAAATAGGTTGTTAGCGGATAGGAGACCTGGTCTTCAATGTCCTGTGGCGAGCGCCCCGCCCATTGTGTAAATACAATCTGTTGGTTTTCCCCAATATCGGGGATGGCATCGACCGGTACCGGGTCGTTGGGTAAAATTTTAGTGTCCCAGCCAAAAGGCGAGGTGATAATCCCCCAGCTAACAAAGAGAATTAACACCAGCATGGTGACCAGTTTGTTTTCAAGAAAAAAACGAATGATTTTATTGAGCATATCCTTTTATCTATGAGATTAATACAATAAAGAATCAGGACTTTGTCGAGACAAAGCCCAGCTGTTTATCATAATAATTTCATAAAAGATATACTTGTTGTTCAGCAAGTTTTTCCATCACCGTGAGCGGTGGCGGAGTTTGGCCGATAAAGGTATGTTCTTCTTCTGTTTCGTAAGGTAACAGAACTCCCGCTTGCCAGATCAACTGGGCGAAAAGATCAATTTCTGCTGTAACCGGTACCGAGAAAATGGCCGGTGCAGAGAAATCGTCTTTTACCTGGAAGAACCGGGCTTCATCGTTGCAGCAACCGGAGTCGCCGCAGCAGGAGTCTGCCTGGTGAAATACCGAAACGGAAACCATATGACCGCCACAGTAGTGCTTCGACACCATCAAGCCCATTGTGGTAAGCAGGAGTAGTGTCGCAAAAACAATATGTACGATCTTTTTCAGCATTCTTTTTCTAAAACAGTTGTGCCCTTTAAATGTTTATTTTTTGCCTTTGAGCGATGAGGTGATTGCTTTTTTTGGTTTCGTGCTCATCAATCTTAGCAAAGATAAGGTGAGCGAATGGACCTGTTTTTATACAATTTTGGAAAATATTTACAGGATTATGAGAGAAGGGGAGGAGTTTATCGGATGCTATCAAGCGAACGGCGGTCTTTATTTTTGAGTTTTTTATAATCGCCGGGAGTTATTCCTGTCTCCTTTTTAAATTGCGCGGAAAGATGCGCTGAGCTGCTGTAGCCTGCTTTAAAGGCGATTTCGCTGGTGGTAAGTTCACCGTATGAGAGTAGTTCTTTTACGCGTTCAATTTTCTGCAGAATGGCAAATTTCTCGATGGTGACCTCTTCGGAAGCTGAAAACAAATGGCTGAGCGATGAATAATCGGCACCAATTTCCCGAACAAGGTATTCCGATAGATTCAGGTTTTGTACCGGGTGTTCTTCGGAATAATGAACCCACTGAATAATGGCGGCTTTTATTTGCTCAAGGGTCTGGCTTTTTTTGTCCTGAAGCAGTTCAAAGCCTTTTGCTGTTAAGGCTTCCGAAAGCTGCAACGTTTGAATTTCCGAAGGCGTCGGGTCGATTTCCACTTCACCGAGTTTGATCGACAGAACTTTGAATCCTTGTTCTTCCAATACGCTCCTGACTGTTTCAATACAGCGGGGACAAACCATGTTTTTAATGTGCAGAATCATTTCTTAAATCGCTAACAAACATCTAAAGTAACAATTCAAATATGAATTTGATGAAAATATTTCTGCCAGGTGATTGGCTGAATGCCTGGGATAAAATAAAAAGAGCCGGTTCGTCATTTACAAACCGGCTCTTGTGTGAATATGTATAAGCTAATTGGATCAATACCGTGACATCATGGCTGAGATGCCACCACCGTTGGTGACGTTTGAAAATCCGCGGCTCATCAGCACCTGTTGAGCATAAGCAGAGCGGGCTCCTGTGGCGCAGTAAACGATGATTTCACGGTCCATGTTTTCACCCAGTTCGCCTTTTCCGGCCATGATATCGTCCAGCGGAATGTTGACAGCATCGGGAAAGGCACCGCTTCGGAATTCTCCCGGCGTACGAACATCGATCACCAGTTTTTTTAGTTCTGATGCACTTACATTTTTGTTGGTTTCGGTTTCTTCCATCACCTGCTCTGCAATGCTTTTTGGGGCAATGGGCAGCGGAAGCATGTTGATATTACGGAAACCGGCTGCTGCTGCATGACGTTGCAAAGAGGTGTGTCCACCCGAGATATTCATGACTTCTGGGCAGCCTGCACCAATAAGTGTGCGTACTGCCTGATGGCCTTTTTTACCGGTTTCATCGTAAACCAGAATGGCGATATCTTTTGGAATTCGGTCGAGATTGGGTTGCAGCATTTCGAGCGGCAAATGATGAGCGCCGTTCATGTTGCTTTTTTGATGGGCAAACACATCGCGGATGTCAAGCACGATCAGCCGTTCTTTTGTTTCGAGGTAATCATCAAGTTCGGAAGCCAGTATGCTTGGCCCGTAACCCGACATTTTGTTTTCGGCAGCATAAGCCGCCATATTCATGGCATCGTTGGCAGTGCCGATTGGCGGAGAATAGGCAAAATCAACGTCTGCAAGATCGCCCACTGTAAGTTTGCCTGCACAGGCTGTTGCAATCACGTCCAGGCGTTTGTCGGCGCCTTTGTAGCCAGCGGTTTGTCCGCCCAGTACAACACCGGTATTTTTATCGAAAACAAGCATTACACTCACGGTTTCTGCTCCCGGATAGTAAGATGTATGGTGTTCTTTGTGGACCACCACTGCATCGGCATCAATGCCAGCCGCGCGGGCTTGCTGAAGCGAAAGTCCGGTGCTGCCTGCAACCGCATCAAAAACACGAACCACGGAAGTGCCGATCGAGCCTTTGTAGCTGTGTTTGCCACCCAGGGCGTTTTCGGCAGCAATTCTTCCCTGACGGTTAGCAGGCCCTGCCAGCGGGTTGCGTACTTTTTTGCCGTTCACGCGGTGTTCAATTTCCACCATATCGCCTGCAGCAAAAATATCGGGGGCAGAAGTCTGCAATTGGTCGTTTACCAGCAAACCTCCTGCTTCGCCAATTGCAAGTCCGGTGTCTTCTGCCAGTTGCAAAGTTGGACGAACACCCACAGAAAGCAGTACAATGTCGGCTTCCAGCGTTTTACCGTTGTCCAGTTCGACAGAGTTGCTGTTTATTTTTATGACCGCCGTTTCAGTATGAATACCAACGCCAAAGGCAAGCAGTTCGCGGGTCAGAAATCCGGCGGTTTCGGCTTCCATCAATGGCATTACATGCTGCATTTTTTCCACCACATGAACTTTTAGCCCTCTTTTTACCAACGCTTCCACCATTTCGAGGCCGATAAAACCGCCACCCACAACTACCGCTGTTTTGGGGTTGTGGTTTTTCAGGTGATTGTCAATCTTGTCCATGTCTTCCAGTGTCCAAAGACTAAAGACATGGTCGGCACCGGCTCCCGGTACATCGGGTTGAATCGGGCGTCCTCCCTGGGCCAGAATCAGTTTGGTATATTCAAAAGTTCTTTTCTGTCCGGTTTGGCTGTTGGACGTGTGAACCTGTTTGCTATCCTTGTCAATGCTTTCAACCAGTGTGTTAATGTGCACATCTACCTGGTATTGTTCGTTAAAACTTTCAGGGCTTTGCAGAATCAGCTTCGAGCGGCTGTCGATGTCGCCTGCAATGTAGTAGGGTAGGCCACAATTGGCGAACGAAACATCAGGACCTGCTTCCAGCATGGTTATTTGTGTATCCGGTGATAAGCGGCGGGCTTTGGCTGCGGCAGTTGCTCCTGCGGCAACCCCTCCAATAATCAATAGCTTTTCCATATTCCTGTTTTATGACTGTCTGTAAAAATAAAATATCGATACATCTATATATTTCGATGCGAAAGTAGATAAGTTTTCAGAAGTACGGAGCGATTCTTTTTAAATGTTAACTTATTGTTTATGCATTGAAGGATAAAGAAACAGGGAGTGATTCGCGGATGAATTTCAATTCAAAGTTTTACTAAAAAATACTTTTTACTCTTAAAAAGTTGTTTTTAGCGCAAGTATTTGCATTTGGCCGTGTCAAAGACTGAGAACGAACAACGATTTGTTTTGGTTTTTGCCGTTAAATCGTTGAAATATTACACATTATGATGGTGCATTTGAGGAAGCAAATCGTTACAAATTACATTTACTATACATAACTTTACAGAAAACAAAATTCTAACCATGCAGATCCGGGATTTATTCATGATCCTGTTCGCCTTTTTATTTTTTCAGAGCTCCGGACAGGAAAGTTTGATTACGATAGAACAAGCCGTAGAGTCGGCCTACAACCGTAACACCGAATTGCAGCAAATGCGTGCGCAATTGCGGCAAAAAGAGAACCAGTGGCGAACAGAAACAGGCGTTTCTGCTCCCGAAATCAGTTATTTTAAGGAAGGGATCAGCTCGGGACCGGGAGATGCCTTTGATGAACAGCGAATTACCATTTCGCAGGAATTTGATTTTCCGCTCACCACGTCGTACAGGTTAAAAGGTCTGTCGCAGGAAGTGGAGGCGGTTGCCTTGCTGGTAAAAGCCCGGGAAAACGAGATCAAAGCGGAAGTAAAAAGCAAGTACGTGGAGGTTTTGTATGCCCAGTATCTTCAGCGGTCGCGGCAAAACCAGGTAAAACTGGCCGAGGAACTTTACAAGGCCGTGTACACCCGGTTTGAGATGGGAATGGGCAATGGCATCGATCTGGCGAATGCCGAACTGCGGCTCGAACAGGCAAAAAACGATCTTGACCAAACAGAGTGGGTGTTGCACCAGGCACGCTATGGTTTGTTTTATGCCATGGGTTTGCCGGTGGAAGACCAGAAATACAGCATTCAGTTTTCGGATACCCTGCGTGCCACCGATATTGAAGTTTCCCAGATACTGACACTTTCGGTTCAGGAAAGCCAACCTGCCTTTCTGGCGTCGCAGCACGAACTGGAAGCTTCCGACTTTTATATTAAGGAAGCCAAAAGCAACATTCTGCCCGATATTCGCCTGAATCTTTATACACAGGATTACGGTACGGGTTATGATTTTAAAGGATTTGAAGTGGGTTTGAAAATTCCGATCTGGTATCCGTTTGATCAGAAAGGAAAGATAAATATGGCACAGGCCAAGCAGGACGAGATTCGGTGGAAACAGCAGGAAATAAGGCTCAACACCAAAAAGCAGATTGAATACGCCTGGCATAATTATTCGGTAAGTCAGTCGATTATAAAAAGATACAACAGCACCATGAAAGAGAAAGCCGAGCATTTGCGCAGCCTTTCTTTGAAAGCGTACCAACTGGGAGAAGTGGATCTGCTTAATCTTCTGAATGCCCAGCAAACCTACCTGATGAGTGAAGAAAGGTACTTGCTTGCCTTGCGTGATTATTACCTTCAGCTTGTAACACTCGAAAAATACCTTGACCGGGAATTAGTGTATTAATGAATCATCCAACCGAAAGTATAAGCATATAACATGAAGAATATTTTATCCTTAGCAGTTCTAGTGGGATTGGCCGCGATATTGTTTTCCTGTGGATCGGAAAAACAACCGGGGCAGTCAGAAACAAAGGAACAAACCGAACTTCCGCCTTCTTTGCAACCCGAAGGTGCATCAACCGGAAAGTTGATTCAGTTAAGTGAAAAGGAGCAAAACGAGTTAAGCATCCAGGTGCAGAAAGTAGCCAATAATTTTATTGATTATACGGTAACTGCGCCCGGAGTGGTGTTTCCGGCACCGAATCACGGTAGCATCATCAGCACGCCCATCAACGGGCGAATCAGCAAGATGAACAAGTTTGAAGGAGCTTGGGTGAAAAAGGGCGAAGTGTTGTTTGAGATTCAAAGCCTTGAGTTCGGAACGCTGGTGTCGGAGTATTTGCAAGCCTTTGCCGAAGAGCGTTACCAAACCAGCCGTTTGAAAAGAATCAAACAGTTGGTGGAAGAAACCATTTCTTCAGCCAGTGAGCTGGAGCGGGCGATGGCCGAATACGATCATGCATCGGCCAGCTCGCGGGCTGCCTACTCCCGTTTACGGGCCGTAGGGGTTTCTGTGGACGAAATTAAATCTTTCACCGACGGAGAAAACATCGATCCGGTGCTGAAAATTCATTCACCCATCGATGGAATTATCGAGAAGAACTTTGTGGAACTGGGACAGTCGGTAAATGCGCTGGAAAACCTTTCGCGTGTGCTGGATACGCGGGATGTGCTGATCCGCGCTTATCTTTCTCCCGATGATGCCAGGCTGATCAATACCGGCGATTCGGTAGTTGTTTCCAAACGCGAAAAGGAAGAAACCATTCTGTCGGCGACGGTTTCTTCGGTCAATCCGGGGCTGGATGAAGATACCCGGTCGGTGATTGCCAACATCCTGGTTCCGGCAGTCGATGGCTGGCCCAAGCCGGGGGAAAATGTACGGCTTTCGATTGCTACTTCTTCAAAAAAAGAAATCATAGCACTTCCGGTGCAGTCGCTTACATACGACGGAAACAACCCGGTGGTTTTTGTGAAAAAGGGAAACGGTATTTACGAAAAGCGCTTTATTGGTGTTTCCGAAATTCGCGACCAGTATGTTTTTGTGGATAGCGGGCTTAGTAACGGTGAAGAAGTGGCCGTTTCGAATGTGTTTAGCCTCAAGGCGCTTTCCCGCTTCGATATTATTGCAGAAGAATAATCAAGAAAGGAAAAATCATGTTAAAAGAAATCATCACTTTTAGTGTACGGCAGAAGTTTGTAGCCCTTTCGTTGGTTATTCTGATGGCTGTGGCGGGCTATTTTTCGCTGATACAGTTGCCGATCAATTCGCTTCCGGATGTGACGCCGGTGCAGGTGCTCGTCATTACCAAAGCCGGTAGGTATTCGCCTTATGATGTGGAGAAACTGGTGAGTTACCCGATTGAAACCGCGATGAACGGCTTGCCTGATGTGGCAGAAGTTCGTTCCATTTCGCAGTTTGGTTTGTCGGCAGTAACCGTGGAATTCGAAGAAAAAACAGATATTTATTTTGCCCGGCAGATGGTAAGTCAGCGTTTGCAGTCGATCAGCGACGAGCTTCCACCCGATGTTTCCAGCCCGCAGTTGGGGCCGATTACCACGGCGCTGGGCGAGATTTATCAGTATGTGGTAAGCGGCGAAAATTATTCGCTGACCGAGCTGCGTGAAATTCAGGACTGGTTGATTGCCCCGCAGCTGAAAGTGGTAAAAGGCGTTACGGAGATCAACTCTTTCGGTGGCTTTGTAAAACAATACAATGTGGTGGTTCAGCCCGGGCGTTTGCGCATGTTTGGTATCGGTATCTCGGAAGTGATCACCGCCATTTCGGCCAACAACAGTGTTTCCGGAGGAAATTACCTGGAGCACAACGGGGAGCAATTTATTATTCGTGGAGTGGGGCAGATCAATAAAGTAGCCGACCTGGAAAATATCGTTGTTACCAATATTGACAACAAACCAGTGTTTATCAAAGATGTAGCTTCGGTTGAAATTGGAACGCAGATCAGGCAGGGCGGTGTTACGCAGGATGGAAAGGGAGAAGTGGTAACCGGAATTGTGATGATGTTGCGCGGCGGAAACGGAAGAAACGTGATTGCTGATATTGAAGATAAAATCGACAACATCAACCAAAACCTGCCGGAAGGCGTGAGTATCGAAAAGTTTTACGACCAGTCGGATCTGATCAGCCGGACAACGGCCACTATCTCCACCAACCTGATAGAAGGAGGTTTCCTGGTGATTGTGGTGTTGTTGCTTTTGCTGGGGGAAATTTCAGGAGCTTTGATTGTGGCGATGGTGATTCCGTTTTCGATGTTGTTTGCCTTTATCGGGATGCGCGAGTTTGGCCTGGCAGCTAACCTGATGAGTTTGGGTGCGATCGATTTCGGGATGGTAGTGGATGGTTCGGTAGTGATGGTGGAAAACATTGTTCACGGCCTTCAAAAAGATAAAGGCAAGAACAAGGACGAAATTATACGAACATCGGCACAGCAAGTGGTGCGCCCCATCTTTTTTGGGGTTCTGATTATTCTGATGGTGTATGTCCCGATCATGACTTTCAGCGGAATGGAAGGCATTATGTTCCGTCCGATGGCGATTACGGTGGCAGCGGCAGTTTTGGGGTCATTGCTTTTGGCGCTCATTTTTGTGCCGGCTATTTCATCCATCGTTTTTCGAAAAGGAGTGAAAGTGCGGAAAAATTACCTGATCAACTTCTTAAAGCCCAGGTATACCAATTCGCTTTCCAAATACATGGATCGCAAGTGGTTTGTGGTTTCGGTGGCGGGTGTCATTTTTGCGGCTTCGTTGTTTCTGATGACCCGCTTGGGAACCGAGTTTATTCCCGAGCTGGATGAAGGTTCGATTTTGATTGAACAGGTAAGAATGCCTTCAGTAACCTTGGATGAATCGATCGAAAATGCCAATTGGCTGGCAGGGAAACTGGTGCAGAATATCCCCGAAATTCAAACGGTGGTGCCTAAAACAGGTCGTTCTGATTTGGCCAACGACTGGATGGGGGTTCATCAAACCGATGTGTGGGTGATACTGAAACCGGCCGACGAGTGGCGAAAAGGCCTCACCAAAGAAGATATTATTACCGAAATTGAGCCATACCTGCAAACAGAGCCGGGGCTGGTTTACAACTTTACGCAACCTATTGCGATGAGGGTTGATGAGTTGACCAGCGGTGTAAAATCTGACCTGGCGGTGAAGATCTATGGCGAAGACCTGGATGTGCTGAGCAAGATCGGAGAGAACATTTCCGCGCTGCTTCCTCAACTAAAAGGAACGGATAACTTTTACGTGGAGCAAACCGTTGGACAGCCCTATATTACCATCGAAATTGACCGCGAAGCAGTGGCCTCGTTTGGATTAAACGTGGACAATGTTCAACAGGTGATCGAGGCCGGAATTGGCGGCCAGGAAGTGGGACAGGTTTACGAAGGCCAACGGAGGTTTGGCATTGCTGTTCGTTATCCCGAAGATGTGCGCGATGAGTTGCATAAGATTCAGGATGTGCCGGTGCATTTGTCAAACGGTGGTTATGTTCCTTTAAAGCGGGTGGCCAAAATTGTGTTGCAGGAAGGCCCGCGCGAGATACAGCGCGAAAACGGCTGGAGGCGCCTGATTGTAGGCATCAATATCAAAGACATTGATTTGGGGAGTTACGTTGCCGGTCTGGAAGCCCAGATTCGGGAGAAAGCTGAAATACCTGCCGGATATTTTATCGATTATGGCGGTACATTTGAGAATCAGCGCCGGGCAATGCGACATTTATTGTTGGTGGTGCCGCTCTCTATTTTTATCATCATTGGCCTGTTGTACCTCAACTTTGGTAAAATGAAATATGCCATTCTTATTTTGCTGAACCTTCCTTTTGCTTTATCCGGCGGGATTTTTCTGCTATGGGTGCGCGGAATGTATCTTTCCGTTTCGGCCAGTATTGGTTTTGTGGCTTTGTTTGGGGTGGCAGTACTCAACGGGATTGTGTTGATCGATCATATCAATGAATTGCGAAAAGAGCGGAAGGGAGATCTGAAGCAGCTGATTGTGGATGGTTCGGCCGACCGTTTACGGCCCGTACTGATGACGGCTCTGGTAGCCAGCCTCGGTTTCATCCCGATGGCTTTTAACACTGGTCCGGGATCGGAAGTGCAACGCCCGCTGGCAACAGTGGTGATTGGAGGTCTGGTGACATCTACCTTGTTAACACTGATGGTTTTGCCCATTATTTATCATTGGGTGGAAAAACGAAAAAATAGATCTGAAACGCTAACAACAGAAACCGAAAGTTGAAGAGCGATTTCTGATTCGTCTAAGAAAGTTATACTGATTATTGGCAGCCCGTTTTAACGCTAGTGTTGAAACGGGCTGTTTTTTTATAGGTTATGGTGACAGTTTCTTGGGTAGCAATGGTCCCTTTTACAACAAGGTTACAAATAAGAAAACAAGTAGATTTATTCCGGATATTATCTCTGTATCTAAATTATATGTTTCGTTTGGAAGGAACATAGAGTAAAATGAGAATAAAACGAAACTTGGTAAAAAGCCGGACTCATGTTCGGAATTAGGAAAGAATTTAAGAGCAATGTTGTCGGCTGTTACTCGCTTGTTGATGAGGATTTGAAAAATGATTGCTTTGAAATATCCAATGATTTGATTATTGATTTGCTCGTATAATCTTTTGGGGAGAGGTAGGAGTACGGGGAGTTAACTGCTAAGGTACTAGTTCTTTTAGAACCTTATTTTTATTGTTTGTCGCTTTTAAATCATTTAGTTATGGGGTGGTTGGCAGGAGCTATTGTTAAAGTATGAAGATGGGCTTCTAGGGAATACGGAAGAGTCTGGAAGTGAAGTACTCATCGTTAGCTTACTCCCACCCTGAAACCAGATTTTGTCGCTTTTTGCCTAATGATTCTTATATATTATGATTAATATGATGGTCGGAAATAGGTATGTTTGAGGAGAAGACTTAGAAAAATCAAAAGTAGTTGAAACGCAATGGTGGTCTCGTCTATATGTTTTATTTTGTATGTTTTGTTGGTTTGATAGTTTCTTTTTTCGTTTAATTCTTCGTTTTTCTTTGCTTTTCTTTGTTTTTTTGATTAATCTTATGGAATAATAAACTATCTAACTTAATAATAATGAAAACGATCCTTAATATTTCTGTGACATTTATAATCGACTTTTGAGCCCTTCAAGGTCGAGTCAATGAAAAATAATAAAGAAAAAATCTCCTGTACTCTTTTATCTAAAGTTGATAAAACGAAATCTGATTTGAATAAACGTAAGTTTATAAAAGATATATGGTCAGGATTTATATATTTCTGAAGCTGGTAATTCAGCTTTGTGCCATCAAAAAGTAGTTTAAGTTCAATAAACGAAATTAGTTATCCCATAATATATTAACTGTTACAATCCATAGTTATGAAGGTGTTTAGTTTTTATCGAAAAAAGATGCTGTCGTACATTGTTGCGACTTCAATGCTTTTCCTTTTGTTTCTATCGTGTGATGATGATCAGGAAAGCTCTTCCGGAAATCCGCACGATCCATCGAAACCTATTTTGGTGACCACTTTTTCGCCGACGAAAGGTGGGGCCAAAGACAAGATTTTATTAGATGGAGAGAACTTTGGCACTGATGCCAGTAAGATTGAGGTGTATTTCAATTTAAAGAAAGCAGCTGTTATTTCGTCCAGTGGAAATCGTATTTACGCCATTGTGCCTCGTCTTCCCGGAGATAATCCGGCAATCAAGGTGGTGATTGGTGAAAATTCGGCTACTTATGATTCGACGTTTCTGTATACTCCTCAGGCCCAGGTTACCACGGTTACAGGGAATGGGACGAAAGATTTCGTGGAGGGGCCGCTTGATCAGGCTCATGTGTATGGCAAATATCTTGAGTTAGATGCCGAAGGCAATCTCTTTATGTCCTGGCGTGATGGAGGTTCCTGGGGAGTAGCTCGGATTAGTGAGAAGGAGAATATAGTTACCCCTTTGATTATCGCCACATCAACTTCAGAGCGTGTGTTGTATGCCAATGGTCTCACCGTAGATCGTGCTACCGGTATTCTTACCGCTTCTCACGAGTCAGTCCCGGAGGTATTTTTCTCTTTTGATCCGCGGGAAGCCTGGAATCCGCGTCAGCGTAATGCCAAGTTTTCAGAGTCAGACTATGCTTCGATTGTTTGGAATGACCGTTACGCAAATTTTATTACGTACTGTCCTTATGACAAGATGCTTTACACCCGGTTCCGGGATGGTAAAATAGCCCGAATCGATCCGGATACCTACGAAGCAGAGATTGTTCATCAAGGTCCTTACGGATCTCAATACGGGCAAGGGATAAATCCGTTAAAGCCTTGGGAGCTCTATATAACTTTGCACTCCAATGCTAATCCGGTTGAGTTTAGACAGGGAATTATGATGCTTGACCTCCGCGATCTGGAAAGTGGATTTAAACGCCTGAATGCACCGGGAGGAAGTGGTTTTCGCGACGGTCCGGTTGAAGACGCATTATTTAACTATCCAAAGGATATCAAATTTGACAATGATGGAAACATGTTTATTGCGGATTATGGAAACCATTGTATTCGTATGCTGTCGGCAGATGGTATTGTCTCTACGGTGGCCGGCCAACCCGGAACATCAGGCTATAAAGATGGTGGTCCGGTAGAGTCACTGTTTAAAAATCCCTGGGGTGTTGCTGTGAACGAACTGGGCGAGATTTATATTGCTGACTGGGGGAATGCAAGGATTCGCAAATTAGTTATCGAATAATTAACGTATGTATAAAATGAGGATCATTCGTATTATGTGTTTGTTGCTGATATGCGTAATGCATATGGCTGCTTTCGCACAACAAAAAGAAGAACTAAAGATTGCCGGAAAGGTGGTCGATGAGCAGGGTGAACCACTTCCCGGTGTAACTGTGTATGTAAAAGACAGGCCCACTGCAGGTACATACACCAACGCTGACGGAGAGTTTACTATAAATGTAATATATGGTGACCATTTGGTATTTACTTTCGTAGGCTACGAACCCATTGAACATGTTTCGGTGAAGTCTACTGATAATCTGCAGATACAGTTTGCTCAAAAAGGTGTAGCTCTTGATGAATTTGTCGTCGTGGGCCTCGGAGCTAAAGAACGAAAAATCAGTTCGGTAGGTGCCATCTCTACGATAGATGTTAAGGAGTTGCAAGTGCCAGCTCGATCTGTTGCCAATTTACTTGGTGGACGGGCAGCGGGAATAATCTCTCTGCAAAGCAGTGGAGAGCCGGGAAAGAACATTTCAGAATTTTGGGTGCGTGGTATTGGTACATTTGGAGCCAATAGCAGTGCACTTGTACTTATCGACGGTTTGGAAGGCGACCTGAATACGATCGACCCAGCAGATATTGAGAGTTTTTCTATCCTGAAAGATGCATCAGCTACTGCTGTGTATGGGGTTAGAGGGGCAAATGGTGTTGTGCTGGTCAATACCAAGAAAGGTCTTGTGGATAAGACGCAAATTACCGTTAGAGCCAATACAACTTTGTCCTTTATCAATCGCTTGCCGGATTATCTGGATGCCTACGAATATGCAAAATTGGCCAATGAGGCCAATGTGGTTCGCGGTGACGCACCTTTGTATAACGAAACCGAGATGGGGATTATTCGGGATGGTTTGGATCCGGATATGTATCCCAATGTAAACTGGCAGGACGAGATACTTAATAAAAGCTTTTGGTCTCATAGTGTTTATGTTAGTGGCCGAGGCGGCAGTGAAGTTGCCCGATATTTCCTGAGTTTAGGTGCAAACAGCGAAACAGCAGCATACAAGGTGGAGAAAAATAGTCCGTATGCTTCGAACGTAGGGTATAATACTTATAATTATAGGGTTAATCTGGACCTTGATCTGACCGAGACCACCGGTGTTTACCTGGGATCTGATGGTTTCTTTTCTCAGTTGAATCAGCCGGGGATTGCGAATACAGAGTATATCTGGAATGCCCAGGCTCGCCTTACTCCATTGACTATCCCTACCGTATATTCAAATGGTTTGTATCCTGGAGTTGGTGCGGGTTCACAGTCTTCACCCTATGTAATGATTAACCAAACAGGCCAAGCTTCTGATCAGGTATTCAAAGGGAAAGCTACCTTGGCTTTAAATCAGGATTTATCTTTTATAACTAAAGGTTTAAAGTTCAGGGTACAGGGAGCTTATGATATTCATAGTTTCTTTAATGAGCGCAGATCAATTCAGCCGGCACTCTACGAAGCTACCGGACGTAACTATGACGGGACACTGATTATGATTGAGCGTGTGCAGGCAAAACAAGCATCATACAATAAATCAACTTCTCAGTATCGTAAGTATCACCTGGAAGCAGTTTTTAATTATGATAAGATATTTAAGGAGGATCACCGTACCTCAGCCTTGGTATATTATTACCTCAGCGATGCCAAAAATACGAACGATGCGACCAGCAACCTGGCGGCCATACCGCTGCGTTATCAAGGGGTTTCCAGTCGGTTTACGTATGGATTCAAAGATACTTATCTGCTGGATGTTAACTTTGGTTACACCGGGTCTGAAAACTTCCAACCCGGTAGGCAGTATGGATTTTTCCCTTCGATAGCTTTGGGTTGGGTGCCGACTAATTATGAGTTTGTTAAAAAGGCTGCTCCATGGCTCGACTTCTTTAAAATCAGAGCTTCCTACGGTACTGTGGGTAACGACCGAATCACCAGTATTCGCTTCCCTTATCTGACTAAAGTGAATGAGGGTACAGGATCGGTTTGGGGTGTGCCAGGCATTGAAACAATAGGTGAAACCCGTATTGGAGCAGATAACCTCGCTTGGGAGAGAGCGATTAAGTCAAACTTAGGTTTTGAAGGTAAGCTCTTTGATAACAAAGTAGATTTTGTATTTGAAATTTTCAGAGACCAGCGAAATGGCATTTTCCAGCAGAGGGTGCAGGTTCCGGAATATGTGGGTGTGATCTCTAATCCATTTGCCAACGTGGGGCGCATGAAAAGTACAGGGGCCGATGGCAATATCAGCTATACCACTGATATTACTCCCAACTTTGGTATTACGCTACGGGGTAATTTTACTTATTCCAAAAACACCGTGCAGAATTGGGAGCAGGCTTATTTGGAATATCCCTACCTGGAGTACAATGGATTTCCTTACGGTTCCATCCGGGGATATCAGGCTATCGGGCTTTTCAAAGATGAAGAGGATGTAAAATACAGTCCTAAGCAGACGTTTGGAACTGTCATGCCCGGAGATATCAAGTACAAGGACATAAATGGAGACGGAATTATCAATACAATGGATAAAGTGCCACTAACCCACAGTAATTATCCATTAACGATGTATGGTTTTGGTGGTGAGTTCCGCTACAAAAACCTAACCTTGGGTGTGTTATTTAAGGGAACCGGAAAAACTTCTTTCTTCTACGTGGGGCAAAATACAACTGTGAACGGTGTGTCAGAAACAAACGGAATGGGTTATATGCCCTTCTTCCAGGGAAATCAGGGAAATGTTCTTACCCTGGCTGCCGATCCTAAAAACCGATGGATTCCGATGGAATACGCTTTGGAGCATGGTATCGATCCGGCTTTGGCTGAAAACCCGAATGCCCGCTTCCCGCGTTTACAATATGGAAATAATGCCAACAACAGTCAGTTGTCTACCTTTTGGGAGGGAGATTCGCGCTACCTGAGACTGCAGGAAGTAACATTGAATTATCGTGTTAGTTCCAACTTTATGAAGCGGTTGGGTGTAGCTTCAATGGACGTACAGCTTGTAGGTACCAATCTTTATATCTGGGACAAAGTGAAAATCTTTGACCCGGAGCAAGCCGTTTGGAATGGACGAAAATATCCGATTCCTCAGACCTATGCGGTACAAGTCTATTTTAACTTATAGCAATACACTAATTTTAGAAAGATGAAATCATTTTTAATTATAAAAAGAATAACCATAGCGTCTGTTGTAGGCTTGATCTGTGTGATGGCGACATCATGTAAAGATTACCTGAATATCGACGACTATTTTGACGATGAATTCAACATCGATTCAGCATTTGTCAACGCCAGGTATATCGAAGCATACATGTGGGGTGCAGCTGACATGTTCCCTGACGAAGCACAAACGGTCAGGTATGGATATACGCCCGGGCCTATGGCTGCTGATGAGGCTTTCAATGGACTAACCGGTGGAGGTTCGAGTAATGTTTACTATGGGATGGATTTTGCTACCGGGCGGATTACGCCTGACTTTTTTGGCGATTCTTCTCCCAATTTAAATCAATGGGGTAGATATTATAAGATCATACGTAAGACGAACAATATTTTGCAAAACCTTGATATGCCCAAAGATTTGACTACTACCGACAGGCTGCGGATTGAAGGTTATACGCGTTTCATCCGTGCTTATGCTTACTACAGTTTATTAGTGGATTATGGTCCGCCGATTATTTTGGGTGATGAAGTGGTCAATACCAATGAATCTCTTGAATATTACGACCGTCCGAGAGCAACGTATGACGAAGCAATGGAATATGTTTGCGGAGAATTAGAAAAAGCAGCCGAGTTGATGCCGAAAGAAGTAGGTATTCTGGATTTTGGACGCCCAACAAAGGGTGCAGCCTATGGTTTGATTGCCCGGTTGAGATTGATCCATGCCAGTCCGTTGTTTAATGGTGGTTCGGTAGCCAGTTCCTATTTCGGTAACTGGAAACGTTCTACTGACGATGTGTTCTATGTGTCTCAGGAGTATGATGAAAGTAGATGGGCACTGGCTGCTGCTGCTGCAAAACGGGTTATGGATCTTGGATTGTATCATTTATATACGGTGAAAGCAGACGAGAGTACACCAGCTCTTCCGGAAGGTGTAGTTTCTGATCCCGACTTCTACGGGAGCTATCCGAATGGTGCCGCGGGGATTGATGCTTTCCGGTCGTATTCAGATATCTTTACAGGAGAAGCGGTATCAGCTATTAACAAAGAATTGATTTGGGGTAGAAATACTTCGTACATCAATAGTTATATCAATCAAGGTGCCTTTCCTCCGTCTCTGGGTGGTTGGGGACGTTTTTGTGTGACACAAAAAGTAGTGGATGCTTACCTGATGGAAGATGGTCGCACCAAAGATGAAGCGCGTGGTGACATCTACTTTGAAACAGTTGCAGACCTTCCGGCAGGAGGTACTTTTGACGATTTGTTCACCGAACAGTCCAAGTCTTTCTCCGGATACCCCATGAATGCGGGTGTGTATAAAATGTATGACAAACGCGAGATGCGGTTTTATGCTTCTGTTGGCTTCAACGAAGCCGTTTGGCAGGCATTGTCCAGTACGACTGTTAATATGCACACTGCCAAATATTATTACCAGGATGTAGATGGACGTGGTGGTGTTACGGCAACCTCGCCTAACTATCCGATTACCGGTTATGTGATCAAGAAGTATGATCATCCTTACGATGCGCTTAGCGGTACAGGTGCCCGCACCATTCCAAAGGCATATCCTATTATCCGCTATGCTGAAATCCTGTTGTCGTATGCCGAGGCGATTAATAATCTGACCGGTAGTCACACTGTTCAGTTGGGTGATCAGACCTATACAGTTAGCAGGGATATCAATGAGATCAAGAACTCTTTTAACCTTGTGCGTTACCGTGCCGGATTGCCAGGTTTGTCAACCAATCAATTGAACAACCCGGCTGATGTGCAGCAAGCAATTGAGCGGGAGCGTATGGTTGAGTTTTTATACGAGAACAGGCGTTTTTACGATGTGCGTCGCTGGGGTATTTATGAAGACTCTGAGCGGGAACCGATTCGTGGTATGAATCCGGACGGTGCAGACCGTGAGAGTTATTACAGACGTACCATTCCGGCTACTTCATCCTATCTTACCCGTGTAGTCGACAAAAAGTTGGTTTGGGTGCCGATTCCCCGTGCGGAGCTGCGCCGGTTACCTTCTCTGGATCAAAACCCGGGTTACAATTAAGATTAAGTTGAACAAGTAGTAAAAACGATACAAATGAAACAGAGATTATTAATAATAATTGCCTTGCTGGGAACCATGGTTGCCTGTAATGACGATGCGATCTTTGAAAAAGAGATGTATAAAAATGAAGTCGCTTTGATTAGTAGCGATTACTACAATACTTTTCAGGAAGTGGTAAAGTTGACCAGTGAGGAAGAGGTTATTGGCTATGTAGCTGCCTCGGTAGGAGGAACGAATGCACCTGCGAAAGACATGGTTATTGGCCTGGAGGAAGATGCTGAGCCATTGGGCTTGTATAACTATTCACTTTATGATGCAGACTCAGCATTGTATGCCAAGCTATTGCCAAAAGATAAATACGAGATTACCGAATACCAAATTAAGGTGAATGCAGGTGAGCGCGCGGGCAAGACAATGATTCGGTTACGTCCGGATGGATTATCTCCGGATTCAACCTACTTTCTTAGCTTAAGGGCTACTGATATTTCAGGAGTGGAGCTAAATCCAAAAAAGAGCACCATTCTTTATCAGGTTTTATTGGAGAACGACTATGCTTCTCAGGCAGAAAACTCTCTTTATACCATGACCGGAATGATTAACGGAATGGTGACAGCGGCTAACAAAGAACTTTTCCCTCTCTCGTACAATAGTGTGCGGATGGTTGCAGGGAATGAAACTTTTGTCTCTAAAGAGGCTGCAATCAAAGAGACCTCGATCATTTTGGAGGTGGCCGAAGACAATAGTGTTACAATAAAACCTTACGGTTCTATTCAGGTGACTCAGTTAGATGACGATGACAAATACCCAAACGTATTTATGGTTGAAGATTATTACGGTCAGAAAACCAATGTGTTTTTATTGGCATATGAATACACGATTGGCAGCGTAACCAAGGTGATGAAGGAGCGTGTAGAAATGCAAATAAGGAATTAGCGATATAGTGATATGCTTCCGCTGATTTAGTGGATATTCCTATCATTTAGGAAATTTCTTCACTAGTATTTATGCATCGCATTATATGCAGACTAATAATCAGCATATGATGCGATGTTTTTTTATGGAGAGAATGCTCTGATTTAGTGATATGTGCTAGCCGCTAAAGCGAGAAACTCTCTTGTAAGAGAAATAGCATCAGGAGTTGGAGTTCACTCAAGTAGCGGAGGTCTGATGGGGCAACAAATTGTTGATGATTTATTGGAGGAGAATATCAAAAAAGGAAGCGTAAAAAGCCTGCAGATTAAGCAATAAAATCATCGAGCTTTACCTGTTTGTCGAGCAAGTCCTGGAGGGTGGTTGCTTTCAGGTAATCGATAATGCGGTTGTTCAGTTCGCCCCAAAAACCTTTGGAGGCGCATGTGTCTTCGCGCTTACAGGTATGATGATGCGAAAGACAATCTACCACGCAAATGCCAGGTTCAAAAGCATTGTGTATGTCGTTAATCGTAATTTCGGAAGGTTTACGGGTAAGAATATATCCGCTTTTCCGGCCCGAAGCTTTGGTGACCAGACCGGCGACTTTTAAAGAGGTCATAATGTGATCGAGGTATTTATAAGAGATTTGCTGGTTTTGGGCAATCTCTTTTTGGTAAATACCATTCTCGCATTCGCTCATGGCTATTTCAAGAATAGCACGAACGCCATATCTGGTTTTCGTACTGAATTTCACAGTGGTTAGTTGAAAATTTTTCTAAAGATAACTAAAAGCAAAAGTAATGAAAACCTCGTTGTCAACTTTTACGGTTCCAAGTATCTTTTTGGGCGGATCAATATCAAATGCTGACAACTCTACTTCCAGGTTGCCTTTTAAGATCGTTCCTGCATGTTCGCAATAAATAACTTCGCAGGGTATGATGTAGTCGCGTGTTTTTCCCGCAATGGTAATCCGTGTATCCAGCAGGGTGCTTCCTGATTCCTCGTCAAATTCTGCTGCATTGTATGCCTCCACCTTTATTTTTATGAAAGGAAACTGATCGGCATTCAGCATTTTGTAAAAATCGTTGAGCATTAGTTTGTTGGGGCCTGAGAAGTCGCGTACCGGAATGCGGATATTCTGAGAGAGTTTATTTTGAGGGGAATTGTTTTGCGGGTCAGAAAGGTTGGGGTTCAGGTTGATAAATTCAAATTTGTTGATGTTTGAAGAACCCTGGATCAACACATAGTTTTGGCATTCATCCAATTTTCCGGATTTTCCTTTGTCCCGCGCCGGTGTTTGAAAAAACAGTGCGCAGAGCAGCAGTAAAAAATAATAGCGTGGACTGAATGTGTACCTTTTTTGCATTTTATCCGGTGTTGAAGATTGCCCGGCACTTTGCCAGACAATCTTTTTTCTTAAAATCAATTCATTAGAATGAAATAGCTGCTTCGAGAACTACTCCATTGAATTTTCCTCCATCAATCTCTCCGTGCGCTGGTCCATCGTATTTTTGGTTGACGTAGTCGAGTTTTACCAACACGTTGTTGGTCATAAACCATCCGCCGCCAATGTTGGTGCGGTTAACTTCCGACCCGTCGTTGTCGCTAACATGGTTGTAACGGGTTCCCAAATAGAAACTTCCGAGGCGGTAAAGTGCCTGTACCGCTGTTTGGGTAAAATGCTGGTCGGCATCTCTGCGTACACCTTTCATGTTTTCGTAAATTCCGAATACTTCCAATCCGTGAAACTGAACAAAAACGTTGGCCATGTAGCTGTTCATTTCCGATTGACCACTGTTGGGATCCCAACGGCCTGAACGGAAATTGTCGGCTTCGGCAGCAGCTGTTTGCATTACGTTGTAGTAACGGGCACCCGCACGGTCGCCGGCCCACAAGTATGATCCGCTGTGTCCTTCTCCTACATGGTATCCCGAAAGAGTGGCTCTTACCCGAAGATCTTCGTTGATGTTTTTGTCGTAACCCAGTTTCCAGTTAAAAACAAGGTCTTCTCCCAGGTCGCCGCCGCGGCCGTAGTTCATGCGTCCGTTGTTAGCACCAACAAGGGCCAGAAACCCGTTGTTACGGAACATAACTTCCAGTCCGGGGTTGGTGGTAAATGCATCCATAACCCAGTTGCCAACAAAGGGATTGTTAAGTACTGCTGCGTTGTTGCTGCGGAAATAGTGCGCATCGCCGTAATCCGGCATCATAACACCCGCTTTAATTGTCAGGTATTTCATAATGTTATTGGCAGCCGGCAAAAACGGCATGTTGTCGATAATCAGGTAACCACCTTCTACCCACGCTTCGTTGTGGTGGCGAGAAGATAAATAGGTGTTCATATACAGCTGAATACCGGGAGCTAAATCTGTGGTAAGACTTAAGTTCGCAGTAGGTAAATTGAAATTGTTTTTCAGATCAATTAACTCTACGTCAGCTTCGTGATCCAACATTTGCAACTGAATGGCAAAGTCGGCTCCAACTTTAACTTTCACTTTATCGAAAGTGACCGGATCTATTTTGGCTTGCTCAAACTGCTGACCAAAAGAGACTATGCTAAGAAATGCAGCGGTGATTAAAACAATAAATCTTTTCATTTTAAATTGAATTAGATGTTTTTACTTGGTAATGACTGATTAAGCTCAGCGGGCTTTTATTTTGTTTTCAGAATTATCTCGTAGGCAATTTCAATGGCGTCGCCGGTTTTCAGAGCTCCCATCATGGCTGTTGGCGGCTCAATCTTGAAATCGCTCATTTTTAGCGGTACTTTTCCGGCGATTTTTACCATCTGTCCGTTTTCGGCAACCAGCGTAAAAGGCAGCGAAATTTCCTGGGTTTGCCCGGCAATAGTCAGTTTCCCTTTGATGCTGGCCTCAGAACCCGGCGAAACGGTGGCTGTTTCACTTGCTTTGAATTGAATTTGCGGATGTTTGTCCCCGTCAAGCGCTTTGTACGTTTTGTTGGTCATGATCCGGTTGTCGCTTTCAATGTTTTTTACTTCGCACACAACATGTACATCCGAAACAGATGCCTGCTTGTTTTCGTCCAGTTGAATCGCGGCGTCGCAATTAAAATCCGAAACCTTGATTTCCCAGTCGTGTACCGATGAGGTACCTAAAATGGTGATCTTACTCGTTGTTTTGTCTAAATAAAACGGAGTGCTAGCCGTTGAAATAGCCTGAATGCTTAGTAATAGTAAGCTAATGATCAGGTATTTAAAATTTACTTTTTTCATAATATTAATTCTCCTATTAATCCTATCGAAATGGTAGGATAAAGATGTTGTGAAATTTGATTTGGAATACTGAAAAAAGTCATGATTCTGGTTAGTTTAAATAAAAATAAGTTATTGTTCATTCTTCGTTCAGGTAGAAATGTTTTGTTTTTGCTCGCTGTTGGAGGCTGTATAGCAGGTTATTGTGCAGGAACATTTTGAAATTAAATTCGTTTATCCTTCCAAAGAGATATCAGGAAATGAAGTGTACGATTTCTGTTATTTATATTCAATGCGTTACCATTTTCTTAATAATGACCGTTTGGGGGCAGGAAAATAACTATAGTAGAGAGCGTTATAAGATGATTGAAACGCAATTGGAAGCCCGGGGTATCACTGACAATCGAATTTTAAATGCTTTCAGAAAAGTGCCGCGCCATGAATTTGTGTTGCCCGAGTACCAGCGTTATGCCTACAGCGATCAGCCGCTGCCGATTGAGGAAGGACAAACCATTTCGCAACCATTTATTGTGGCATACATGACCGATGTTTTGCAGCTAAAGCGGTCGGACCGTGTTTTGGAGATCGGAACCGGTTCGGGCTACCAGGCTGCCATTCTTTCTCAGCTTTGCGATTCGGTATTTACGGTAGAGCTTTTTGAATCGCTCGGAAATAAAGCGCATACTCTGTTTGAAAAACTGCACTATCGCAACATTGTCTCTAAAGTCGGCGATGGTTACCTGGGGTGGGAGGAGAAAGCTCCTTTTGATGCGATTATTGTCACCTGTGCTCCGAGTCATATTCCCAAGCCGCTTCAGGATCAGCTGGCCGATGGCGGCAGAATGATCATTCCGGTAGGCGAAGGACAGGTGCAGCACCTGGTACTGCTTCAGAAACAAAATGGCAAGATTCGGCAAAAAACTGTACTCCCGGTCCGCTTTGTCCCCATGCTCGACAAGGACAAAGGTAAATACTGAAAAACCGGAAAATTGCGTATTTTGGTGCTACCAAAAATCAATACATGTTAAAATCAATCTTTATTTCTGTCCTGCTGGTGACAGCCTTTTCTTTTTTGTCGCCGGCACAAATCGATTCTAAACGTCAGTGGAACATGTACCGGGGAAATTATGCATCCGGTTGGTTGGATAAAGCCGGCCTGCCTGAAACCTGGGATGTTAAATCGGGAGAGAACATTGCCTGGAAAACGGAGATTCCGGGTCTGGGGCATTCCTGTCCAGTTGTTTGGGGTGATAAAATCTTTGTGACCACTGCCGTGAGTGAAAACGATGGCGACGATATTAAAACAGGTATTTATGGTTCGATCGGTTCGGTACCCGATTCTTCTGTTCATCAGTGGAAAGTTTATTGCCTGGACAAAGAAACCGGGAAAATAAACTGGGAACAAACCGCCTGTACCGGCATTCCTGAACAAAAGCGGCACCCGATGTCGTCGCATGCCAATTGTACACCGGCCACCAACGGCGAGTATGTACTTGCTTTTTTCGGGTCCGAAGGTTTGTTTTGCTACAACATGGAAGGGCAGCTGCAATGGAAAAAGGATTTTGGCGTGCTGAAATCAAACTTCTTTCTGGTTCCTGATGCCGAATGGGAGTTTTCGAGTTCACCGCTTATTCATAAAAATCGGGTAATTATTCAGTGCGATGTGGACACCAACTCGTTTGTGGCCGCTTACGATATAAAAACAGGCGACGAGGTATGGAAAAAGAACCGGGATGAATTTCCGGGTTGGAGCACACCCAATGTTTATTCTGACGGAAACAGGGAGATTGTTGCGGTAAACGGATACAAACACCGGGGCGGATATGATTTTGAGACCGGGGAGCAAGTGTGGCGCATGGCGGGAGGCGGAGATATTCCCATTCCCACTCCGGTTGTTGGCGACGAACTGGTGTATTTTAACAGTGCTCACGGAAAACTGTCGCCGATACTGGCGGTGAAAAAGACTGCTTCGGGCGATATGATCCTGAACGAAAAAGGCATTGCAAGCGATCATGTGGAATGGGCCAAGCTAAGAGGCGGTGCTTATATGGGCACCATGCTTTTGTACGATGGCTTTTTGTACAATGCCCGCTGGAACGGAAAGCTAAGCTGTTATAACGCATTAACCGGCGAAGAAATCTATTCTGAAAAAGTGGGGAGCGGAAACAGTTATACTTCTTCGCCTGTGGCTGCCGACGGAGTGCTGTATATTGCGGACAACGATGGAGTGGTTTACCGCGTTAAAGCAGGACCTGAATATGAGCTGCTGGGCAAAAACAAACTGCACGAGGTTTGTATGTCAACTCCGGCCATAGCAGAAGGTTACCTGTTTTTTCGTACTTCGCAACATGTAATTGCTGTTTCAGCCAGCGAAAAATAAGCTTTTGTAAAAAGACTTTAAATTGGCGGATTCACAGGTCTCTGCTTTTTATAAATCGGAGAATTTGTACTACTTTCGTCGGGTTATTTAGATCAGAAAGCATGTGGATTAAGGTATCCCGGGTCATCCTTCGAAATAGAATTTTACTACTCTCTATCCTGGCGGTAATAACCGTTTTTTTTGGGTATCACGCACGTAAGGTGGAAATGTCATACGAGTACGCCTCGTTGCTTCCGAAAAAGGATCCCGCATATAAAGATTATCAGAAGTTTGTAGAGGTTTTTGGCGAAGAAGGGAACCTGATCATTGTTGGGATCCGGGATTCCAGCTTTTTTCGTCTCGATCATTTTAACCGTTGGAAGAGACTTTCCACCGAGCTTTCGGGGATTGAAGGAGTTGAGAACCTCCTGTCAGTTACCAACACCTACAACCTGGTTGCGAACCGCGATGAGAAGAAATTTGAAGTAATTAAAACCTTTCCTGATTCCATTGCCACGCAGGCAGAACTGGATGGATACGTAGAGAAATTTCACGAACTGCCTTTTTACCGAAAGCTGGTTTATAATGATGAAACCAACGCATACATTCTGGCCATTACGGTCAACAAGGATAAAATGGCCACCAAAGAGCGCGAAGACCTTGTTCGGAACATCCAGGCAGTTTGCCGTGCTTTTGAGCAGGACGAAAACGTTCAGCTACATTACTCAGGGCTGCCCTATATCCGGGTGGTGAATTCGGTGAAAATCAAACGCGAGTTGTACATGTTCAGCGTGTTGGCGCTGGCCATCTGCATTGTTGTTTTGTTTTTGTTTTTCCGTTCGCTGAAAGCGGTGCTGGTTCCGGTGTTGATTGTGATCACCGGGGTGATTTGGGCCATGGGGATGTTATCGCTTTTCGGGTACAAGATTACACTTCTTTCGGGGATGATTCCTCCGTTGCTGATTGTGATCGGGATCCCGAACAGTATTTACATGCTGAACAAGTTTCATCACGAGTTTGTAAGCCATGGCAACAAAGTGAAAGCCCTGCAACGGGTGATCATTAAAATCGGAAATGCAACTTTCCTGACCAACCTCACAACCGCTTCCGGATTTGCTACTTTCATAATTGTAAAAAGCGATATTTTACGCCAGTTTGGGATCATCGCATCCTTGAATATTCTGGCGCTGTTCATTCTTTCGTTGTTGCTGATACCGATCATCTTCAGCTTTATCGGACCGCCTTCTTCACGCCACGTAGGGCACCTCGATACCAAGTGGGTGAATTGGATCATCGAAGGACTGATTCACATAACACAACATTACCGCCGGGTGGTTTACCTGGTTACAATTGGGATTGTATCACTCGGTATTTTTGGCATCACACTGATCAAAAGTTCAGGTTACATGGTGGATGATATTCCGAAAGACGATCCTGTGTACATCGATCTGAAGTTTTTTGAAGACAATTTTAACGGATTGATGCCGCTCGAAATCATGGTGGATACCAAACGGCCACAGGGAGTGATGCAGCTGAGCACTTTTAATAAAATTGATGAGTTGGAAAACCGGCTGGCAGAATATCCCGAATTGTCGGCATCCACTTCTTTGCTAAACCTGCTGAAATTCTCGAAGCAGGCTTTTTACAACGGAAACGAGCGTTACTACAGCATTCCGAACAACCGCGAAAAGAACTTTATTTTACAATATGCCCAAACCGGAGAAGACAACGCCAATATGCTGCATTCGTTTATGGACAGCACGCGGCAGTCGACACGTATCAGCATTCGGGTGAAAGATGTAGGCACCAAACGAATGGAGCAGCTTTACACCGATTTCATGCAGGAAATCGACTCCATTTTCCCGGCCGATAAATACGATGTAACCGTCACCGGTTCGAGTATCACCGCTTTCCGTGGTACGCAATATTTGCTGAAAAATCTTTTTACCAGTCTGGGGTTGGCCATTTTGCTGATTTCAACATTCATGGCCATTATGTTTTCTTCGTGGAGAATGGTCATCATGTCGTTGACCCCGAACGTGATTCCGCTTATTTTTTCCGCGGCGGTGATGGGTTTCACGGGTATTCCGATCAAAGCTTCCACCATCCTGGTATTTAGTATCGCCTTTGGTATTTCGGTGGACAACACCATTCACTTTCTGGCCAAATACCGGCAGGAACTGAATCTTACCAACTGGGACATCAGCAAATCGGTACAAATGGCTTTGAAAGAAACCGGCGTGAGTATGCTTTATACTTCGGTGGTACTGTTTTTTGGTTTTGGAATTTTTAGTATTTCAAATTTTGGCGGAACGCAGGCAATGGGTATCCTGGTGTCGCTGACACTTTTGGTAGCAGTTACTTCCAACCTTATATTATTGCCATCGCTGCTTACCGGGCTGGAAAGACTTACCACTACTGAAGCGTTCAAGGAACCTTTGCTACATATTTACGACGAGGAGGAAGACATTGAGCTGGACGAACTGGAAATCGTTCCGGATGACGAACTTAAATTAGGGAATTGATGTATTCTGTAGAAGATTTACAAAAAATAGTGAGCGAAGCAGTCGCTTTGCGTTCCAAACAACTGTTGGATAAAACGCCGATTGAATTGTATAAGCCCATTCATTATTCGCTTGAAATGGGAGGAAAACGGCTGCGACCGGTGCTGGTGTTGCTGGGCTACAATCTTTTTGACAAAGAGGTTCAAAAGGCAGTTCCTGCGGCACTGGGAATTGAGGTTTTTCACAATTTCACACTGCTTCACGATGATATTATGGACAAGGCCGATGTGCGCAGAAACAGGCCTACCGTTCACATAAAATTCAGTGAAAACCATGCCATCCTTTCGGGCGATGCCATGGCTTTCGAAGCCTATAAATACTTCCTCGAAAGCGGGTCTCCGCGTTTGCCGGAGGCAATGAAGCTTTTTACCGATACGGCCATCGAAGTTTGCGAAGGACAGCAGTTTGACATGGACTTTGAAAAACGGCTGGATGTAAAAGAGGAAGAGTACCTGAACATGATCCGGCTAAAAACTGCCGTGTTGCTGGCTTGCAGCCTGAAATCGGGCGCCATTCTGGCCAACAGTCCCGAAAAAGCCGCAGATCAGCTGTACGAATTCGGAATCAACCTGGGGCTGGCTTTTCAGCTGCAGGACGATTTGCTGGATACCTTTGGAGACCAGGAAACTTTCGGGAAAAAAATTGGCGGCGACATCCTGTCAAACAAAAAAACACTTTTGTTGATCAATGCGCTGGAACATGCCGATCCGGAGCAACATGCCTCGCTGATGGAATGGATCAAAAAAGACGATTTCAACCCGGAAGAAAAGATCGGGGCGGTGACCGAAATTTACCGGCAAATCGGAGTGAAAGAATTGGCCGAACAGAAAGTGGACGCTTATTTTAACCGGGCCATTGAGATTCTGGATGAAATGGAACTGGAAGATGTTGTAAAACAACCCTTACGCGGGTTTGCCCTGAATATGCTGACCCGAAAGAATTGACGTGTTTTAAGGGCTGGAAGCGAACTTTCTAAAAAAGAAAAATGCGTTGGATAGAACTAAAACAATGTTAAATTTGTTAGCGTTTAAAATTTTTTTGACAATAAGTTAGATCCGATTTTAAAATCAAATCCAATATGGCTCAAAATACAGGGAAAATAGTACAGGTCATTGGTCCTGTTGTGGATGTTAGTTTCGAAAAAGAAGGTGGTGAATTACCAGCTATTTACGACGCACTTGAAATTCTTCGCGAAGGCAAGGAAAGTTTGATCGTTGAATGTCAGCAACACGTTGGAGAGAATACCATTCGTTGTATTTCGATGGACTCTACCGATGGTTTGAAAAGAGGTACCGATGTGAGAGCATTGGGAAGCCCGATTAAAATGCCCAAAGGCGAAATTGCCCTGGGACGTTTGTTAAACGTTGTTGGTGATGCAGTAGATGGTTTGGAACAACTGCCCAAAGAGGGATTAAAAATCCACAACGAACCACCAAAATACGAAGACCTTACTACCGAAACCGAAGTGTTGTATACCGGTATCAAGGTAATCGACCTGATTGAGCCGTATGCAAAAGGAGGTAAAATCGGATTGTTTGGCGGTGCGGGTGTAGGAAAAACCGTACTGATCCAGGAGCTTATCAATAACATTGCTTTGGCTCACTCGGGCTTGTCGGTATTCGCCGGTGTTGGAGAGCGTACCCGTGAAGGGAACGACCTGTTGCGCGAAATGATCGAGGCCAACATTGTTGACTACGGCGATGAATTCAAAGAGTCGATGGAAAAAGGAAGCTGGGACTTGTCGAAAGTAGATCCCGAGCGGCTGAAGAAATCAAAACTGGCCATGGTGTTCGGACAGATGAACGAACCTCCGGGTGCACGTGCGCGTGTAGCCCTTTCGGGTTTGACCATTGCTGAAAGTTTGCGCGATGGTGACGGTTCTGCCGGCGGCGGTCGTGACATCCTGTTCTTTGTCGACAATATTTTCCGTTTTACTCAGGCCGGTTCAGAGGTTTCGGCATTGTTGGGCCGTATGCCTTCGGCGGTAGGTTACCAGCCAACGCTGGCCACCGAAATGGGTATTATGCAGGAACGAATCACTTCTACCAAAAACGGATCGATCACTTCGGTCCAGGCGGTTTATGTACCTGCCGATGACTTGACCGACCCGGCGCCTGCAACAACCTTTGCCCACCTGGATGCAACCACTGTACTTAGTCGTAAAATTGCCGAGCTGGGGATTTATCCGGCTGTTGACCCGCTGGATTCAAGTTCGCGTATTCTTACGCCCGATATTGTGGGAGAGGAGCACTATTCGTGTGCGCAGGATGTAATTATGCTGTTGCAACGTTACACCGAGCTGCAGGATATTATTGCTATTCTGGGTATGGACGAACTGTCGGAAGAAGACAAACTGGTGGTACACCGCGCACGTCGTGTACAGCGTTTCCTTTCGCAACCTTTCTTTGTGGCTTCGGCATTTACCGGGCTGGAAGGAAAACTGGTATCGATTGAAGACACCATCAAAGGATTTAGAATGATCATGAACGGGGAAGTGGATAAGTACCCGGAAGCGGCATTCAACCTGGTGGGAACCATCGAAGAAGCCATTGCGAAAGGTGAAAAAATGTTGGCTGAAAATTAATTCGGAAAGGACTGATCATGTATCTTGAAATAATTACACCCGACAAAAAAGTTTTTGAAGGAGAAGTGAAACTGATCCAGCTTCCCGGAAGCAAGGGAACATTTGAGATTCTGAAGAACCACGCACCGATTATTTCCACACTGGGGAAGGGAATCATCCGGATCCAGGAGGAAAACAACACCGAGCACATGTTTGAAGTGAGCGGAGGTGTAATCGAGAACAAAGCAAATAAAATTATAGTGTTGGTTGAATCGGTTTAAAAAGATACATCAAAGCATAGGCCCCGCAGAGTTTTCTGCGGGGATTTTTATTTTGTGATGCAAAAGAATCCGGCAGATTAAGATATCTTTGAACACTTCGGACGAAAGGAAGACAAAGCTGTTTTTATGAAGGTAAAATTCCTGGTGATACGTTTTAGTTCCATTGGCGACATTGTTTTGACATCGCCGGTTGTGCGGGGTCTTAAACAACAGGTGCCCGATTCCGAAGTTCATTTTGTAACCAAGCAAAAACATGCCGGGTTGGTAACTTCCAACCCCCACATCGATAAAGTCCATTTACTGGACGAGAATATCAACGAACTGATTACGCAGCTGGAACAGGAAGACTTTGATTACATTATCGATCTTCACCAGAATTTCAGAAGTAACCGGATAAAAAGCAGCTTGAAGGCGCCGTCGTTTTCTGTGGATAAACTCAATTTTCAGAAATGGCTGATGGTGCAGTTTAAAATCAACCGCTTACCGCATCGCCACATTGTGGATCGTTACCTGGCCGCCACTTCTGTTTTTGATGTACAAGACGATGGGGAAGGCCTGGATTATTTTATTCCGGAAGAAGAGGCTTTCAAACGCGAAGATCTTCCGGAAACGTTCAGAAACGGTTATGTGGCTTTTGTGATTGCAGGCACTTTTGCCACCAAGAAACTCCCGGTGGAAAAAGTGGTGGAAATCTGCCGTAACATTTCCTATCCTGTAATTCTTTTGGGTGGCCGGTGCGAAAAGGAAGCCGGTGAGCAGGTGTTGGCGCAATCGAACGGGAATGTGCTGAATTACACCGGAAAAATCTCGCTGAACCAGTCGGCTTCACTTGTGCGCGATGCCAATATTGTTTTGTCGAACGATACCGGGTTGATGCACATCGCGGCTGCTTTCAAAAAGAAAATTCTTTCGTTTTGGGGGAACACGATTTCCGAGTTCGGAATGGTTCCCTACCGAACCAACAATGCGTCGCTGCAACTTGAAGTGAAGGATTTAAAATGCCGCCCCTGTTCCAAACTGGGCTACCAGAAATGCCCGAAGAAACACTTCAAATGTATGAATGACATTGACACCGGATTGGCCATCAGGTGGATACAGAAAAATTTCAACTAACAAATTTTCAAACACAGCCAGATGTTCCCAACTTCTGGAATCTGAAATCGTTGATCTTCAGTCAGCATTTAGTTTATTTAATTTCAGCGACTTATTCTTTTAACGTCCTTTAACGCACCCCCGGCAAAATCTTTTGTCCTTAAAAGAGGCAATACATCCGTTCACAGGTGTATTTCGACAGCCAACAGGAAAATCTGCCGACTCAGATTTGTTTCGTTCAATGGAAATATCCGGTGAGTTAGTTTTGCCACAAACCTGGAAACATTATGACAATGCTTAAGAGGAAAATCATTCTTTTAACAGCTTGTTCTTTGCTGCTGATGGACGGATTTGCGCAGGCAAAAGAAACTGCGGAAAACGACAAGACGGCGTGGGAACTGGCCCGAAAAGCGGAGGGAGTGTCGCTTTATTACCGATGGCTTTCGACCGACTCGATGAAAATTCGCGAAATGCGTGCCCAGTTTCAGATCAATGCCGGGGTTTCCAAAATCCTGCCGCTGTTTTCGTGTGCCGAGAATTATGGCGCATGGGCAGTTGGCGTAAAAGAGTGCAAAATTGAAACTTTCAGCGACAGTAACTGGGTCACTTATTCGCGGATGAATTACCCGTGGCCTTTTAAACAACAGGATCTGGTGGCCCGTCACCTGGTTTCCCGGTTGGATTCGGAAATCGTGATTTCCATCTCGGCCGAACCTGCTTTTTTAGCCAGAAAAGAAGGGATTGAACGCATGGAGAATTATTGGGGAGAGTGGACGTTTTCCTCGTTAAATGACGAGGCCACTTCGGTTGACTATCGCATGATCTCGTATACAAAGCCGCTTTTCCCGCGGTTTATGCAGGATCCCGTCATTCAGAAGCTATTTATTGAATCTTGTACCGAACTAAAACAACTGGCAGAAAAGAAATGAAAAGGAACAAACATCAGTGGGGGATCAGAAGAATTTTTAGCCTTCAGGAGGAGCCTGAAAAAGTAGCGCGCGGATTTGCCCTTGGTTCTTTTATCGGGATGCTGCCTTTTCCCGGCTTCCAAATGTTTATTTCGGCGGCACTGGCAAGCTGTTTTCGCTGGAACAAAGTGGCCGCCATCGCCGGAGTTTTTAACACCAACTTGTTTACGGGAGCCTTTGTTTTTGCTTTTAATTTTTGGCTGGGGAAAGAAATCCTGGGATTTGAATCCACTTTTTCGATGCCCGAAAAAATCAATCTGAGTTTTGCCCGGACGGTTATTTCGGCAGGCCGCGAAGTGTTTCTTTCATTGCTGTTGGGCGGAGTAATTACAGGTTTGTTGGCTATGGTTGGCGGGTATTACCTGTCGCTTTTCATTCTTAACAGAAAGCAACAGAAATGAAAACGGAAAAGTACACACTGATTACCGGTGCAAGTGCCGGTTTGGGGAGAGAGCTTGCCGAAGAATGCGCACGCCTGGGGCAAAACCTGCTTTTGGTGGCGCTTCCCGGCGAAGATATCTTTCGCACTGGACTTAATCTTTCGCTTAGGTATCAAGTTCGGGTGAATACGTTTGAATTTGATCTGACGGAATCCGGCGCAGTGGAGTGTTTGGTGGATGAGGTCAGCCACTTCCAAATCGATGTATTGATCAACAATGCCGGAACAGGCGGAACCAAACCTTTTTTGGAAGCTACCGCCGAGTACATCGACCGCATTGTTTTGCTGAATATGCGTGCCCTGGTTTTGCTAACACGGCTGTTATTACCGGTTTTGAAGAAGCAGGGGCGTGCCTACATCCTGAATATTGCCAGTATGGCTTCTTTTGGGCCGATGCCTTTTAAAACGGTATATCCGGCTTCAAAAGCTTTTGTGTATTCTTTTTCGCGCGGTTTGGGAGCCGAGTTAAAAGGTTCCGGAATAACGGTTAGCGTGGCACATCCGGGAGGAATGCGGACAAATCCTGAGGTGACAAGCCGCATCGAAAGTCACAACCGCCTGGTAAGAAGTACGGCGCTACCGGTTTCAACAGTAGCCCGCATTTGCATCCGGCAGTTGCTAAAGGATGATGAACTGATTATTCCTGGATTTATGAACAAACTAAGCTGGCTGGTTTTGAAAATAGTACCGGTTTGGCTACGTTTGAAAATTATGCGGTCAACGCTTCAAAATGAAATCAGAAATACCACACAAACTGCTAAAAGAGCCTGAGGTGAAAGAACAAAAAAATACGCGGGTTCTGGTAACTGGAGCCAACGGACTTTTGGGCGCCCATGTTGTGCGTTGTTTGCTCAGCGAGGGTTATCGGGTGTTGGCAATGGTTCGGAAAGGCAGCAACCTCAAAGCCCTGGAAGGCTTGGATGTGGATTGGTTTGAGGGAAATGTTACCGATAAAGAAGATGTGGTGCGGGCCGTAAAACAAAGTGATTTTGTCATCCACACGGCCGCACGAACCACGCAATCGCCGTCATCGCTCGAAGCTTACCGCAAAGCCAACATAAACAGTACGCAGTACCTGGTTGAGGCCGCCGAAAAATTTGGGATTCAACGCATGGTTTATGTAAGTACAGCCAACTGTTTTGGGAATGGTTCCAAAGAACACCCGGGAAACGAGAACACCCCTTTTATTCCCTGGTTAAAAAGGTCGGGCTATGCCTACAGTAAGTTGCTTGCGCAGCAATTGGTGCTGGACAGTGTGCGGCAAAAGAAAGTGGATGCTGTAATTGTCAATCCCACTTTTTTGATTGGCGAAAACGATGTAAAGCCCAGCAGCGGCGAGGTGTTTTTGCACGTGGTTAACAAGCGGCTTGTTTTTTATCCTCCGGGAGGCAAGAACTTTGTGGATGCAGCTATGGCAGCAAAAGGAGTAGTGGCAGCGTTGGAGAAAGGACGAACGGGAGAATGCTATTTGTTAACGGGCGAGAATCTTTCGTACCGTGAGTTTTTTGAAAAAGTGATTTCAGTAACACAACAACGACCGGTTTTTGTTCCCATTCCTTCGTGGCTGCTTAAATGCGCCGGTTTTGCAGGCGATTTACTTGAGAAATACCTTCGATTGCCGGTGCGTTTAACCCGCGTAAATGCAGGAATGTTGTGCCTTGGAAATTACTTTACTTCTGAAAAGGCAGTAAAGGAGCTTGGATTTCGCGAACTTCCGGTTCAGGAGTCGGTGGAAAAAGCTATTTTGTGGTTCCAAAAAAACAATTACCTGTAAAATTCCGATGAAAAGAAGGCAAATATGGTTCCGGTTGTGGGTGGTCTTTTTGATTCATCTGGTCATTAAAAGTTTTGATCTCTCGTTTCCGAACGGACCCTTTGAAATCTCTTTGCGCAGCCTGGTGTTTTCGCTGTTCTTTTTGATATATGGGATGGGTATTTGGTACGGTGCCGACCGTGCTAACCATTTTTTTCAACGCCTGGTCGGGAAGCAAAGCAACGAAAGAAAAAGAATCGCTCTGCTTACCTTATTGCACGCTGTTTTCGGATTTGTTTTATTGCTTTCATTTAACCATTTGTACAGGCTTGGCGACATTGAATTGTTCAACAACGGTGAAGTGTGGGAAAGCGTGTTGTTTTTTAACCCGGAGCTGACGGTTTCTCTTTTGTGCATTTACCTGATTGTGGTGGGCTTTGATGGCTATTTTCAAACCCAGAAACGCCTGCAGGAACAATTGCTGCGGGCCAAAGAACTGGAAAAGGAAAACATTCTGGCACAGTACAAAGCGCTGAAAGCACAGATAGAACCACATTTTTTGTTTAACAGCCTGAGTGTGTTGTCCTCGCTGGTTTATGAGGATGCTGATCTTTCGGCTGATTTTATTGTGAAAATGTCGAAAACGCTTCGCTACATTATCGAGAAGAATGAGTTTCACCTGGTAACGCTTTCCGAAGAATTGGAGTTTTTAAAGGCCTATTTTTTTCTGATTAAAATACGGTTGGGAGAAGGAGTTTTTTTGGATGTTGAACTTGAGAAGAAGTTTGTTGAATCCACTTTTATTCCTCCTGTTACTCTGCAGTTATTGGTCGAAAATGCAGTGGTTCACAACAAATACAATCCGAACGATCCTTTAAGAATATCGATTCGGAAGGAGGGAAATCACATGATTGTATGTAATAACCTGAACCTACGTAATGACAAGGAAACATCTACCCAAACAGGACTGAAAAACCTGTCGCGGAGGTACGAGCTGCTGTGTGGTCAGAATGTGGAAGCCGAAGCAACTGCCAATGAATTTGTGGTCAGAATTCCGGTTTTAAATACTACCGATTATGAACGTTTTAATATTTGAAGACGAAAACCATACCGCGCGGCGTTTGGTGCAGCTCTTAAAAAAGTATGACCCGGAAATTAATGTGCTCGACATAATAAGTTCTGTAAAGGACGGGGTAGAGTGGTACCGCAATAACCCGGCTCCGGATCTCGTTTTTCAGGATATTTTGCTAAACGACGGAAACTGCTTTGATATTTTTGAGCAGGTGAAAGTAAATGCGCCACTGATTTTTACCACGGCTTACAACGAGTTTGCACTTCGCTCGTTTCAGGTAAACAGCATCGATTATGTGCTGAAACCCTACGATTTCGAAGACATTAAGGCAGCACTGGATAAGTTTAACCAGTTCAGGGAAATGTTTCTGGTTCCTGAAAATGAGCTGTTAAAAAAGATTCTTTTTTCGGAGCGCCCCGGGGTTAAAAAGCGTTTCCTGGTAAAAGTAGGAGACCGTTACCGGTCGGTAAAGAGTGAGGAAATTGCCTGGTTGATTTACGACGACGGACTGACTTTTGCCGTTACTTTCGGGAATGCCCGTTTCCCGGTAAATTTTTCGATCGATCAGCTTTCTGCCTTGCTGGATAATGACCTGTTTTTCCAGGTAAACCGGAAATACATCATCAACATTGAGAGCATAAAAAACATACATACCTGGTTTAACAGCCGGCTAAAATTGGACATTGCCCCTAAACCTGCGGAGGACATAATTGTAAGCCGCGAACGTGTCCGTGATTTTAAGCTTTGGCTCGACAAATAAAACGGGGATATTTTCTAAATGCTCAAAATGGTATCGGTAAGACTCACGTCGTGCTCAAGATTCATTTTTTTACGCAGGCGGTAGCGGTGGTTTTCCACCCCGCGAACCGATATTCCCAACAGGGGGGCAATTTCCTTCGACGACAAATTCATGCGTAAGTAGGCGCAAAGCTGCAGGTCGCTTGATGTCAGATCCGGATACTGCTCCTTCATTTTATTGAAAAACTGTTCGTGAGCACGCTCAAAGTTGTTTTCAAATATTTTCCAGTCATCCTGGCTCGAAATATTCTCGTCAATTTTATTGTTCAAATAATTGTAGTACTTATCCGGATAGCGCGACCCCAGCTCTGTTTTTTGCCGGTTGATGATGTTTTTAAGATCAAGCAGAAATTCGTTCTTTTTAATAATGGACATGGTTGAACTGGCCAGCTCTTTACTTTTATGTTGTACCTCGCTTCGCAGTTTCTCATTTCGCAACCTGATTAACTCTTTTTCCCGGGCTTCGCTTTGCATCTGTTCTTTCTTCCGCGTTTGCCTGATTCCCCAACTTCTGAAAATAAGAAGCGCAGAGATCATCAGAATAATGTAGACGAAGATGGCTCCGCGGGAAGCTGTTAAGGGTGGTTTTACTTCAAACGAAAACGTGTAGGTTTTACTTTCGTTACCCCAAAGGTCCACTGCTTTTACCAGCAGCTGATAACTCCCTTTGGGTAACCTTTCGAAGTTGAACTCGGGAGTGTTGGTTTTCTCCGACCATTCAAGTTGCAATCCTTGCAGGTAGTATTGATACGATACCGGAAGTTCGTTCAGCAAAGGAAATGAAACCCTGAATGATACGTTGTTAAAAGTGTGCCTGATTTTTATATCGGAGGTATCCAGCGGCAGTAGGAAAGTTCTGTCGCGGTTGTTACTTAGCTGAATTTCCCGGATGGTGGGTGCATAGTTTTTAATAAGGTTTTCAGTCGGATTGGCAACGGACGCATCCAGATAAGCTATTCCGTTTTGCAGGCATAAAATAGCTGCATATTCCGAAAGTGGAAGAATATTTTCAAAGCCTTCTACCAGCATTGGGTTGTTAAAGAGCGAGGTCGGAAACTCGCGGATTTGTTTCACGCTGTCCTGAAAAATGAAAAACAAGCCGATCTTCTCCTTGCTGATAAACCAGTAATGGTGGTTGGGAGCTTCTATGATCCGGTGCGCTTTGGCATATTCGCCCAAAGCCGTATTTAACGATTGATAGGCAATGATAGTATCCTTTAGGTCATCGTATGTAAAAAGCTGGTCGCCGGTGGTAAAGACCACGCGGTTTTCCACCTGGAATACATGTATTCCAAAGTCTTTGTTAAAGATGTCTTTCCCGTATTCTTTTATGCCCAGAATTGTTCGTCTGTCATCGTCAATGGTAAGCTTGTAAATATCACGGTGCATGTGGCTGGCCCAAAGGTTTCCAAAATGATCAAATTCAATGTACCGGATTAAGTCGGTAAAACCTGTGATCCGGTTTCGGAACTTTATGCCATTCTCTGTTTTCTCGAATACGATAATGCTGTTGTAGGTCGATTGAAGCAAGAGGTTCGGATGAAACGGATCCTGTACAAAATTAAAGGCTCCCGATTCTGAAGAGAGTTGAACCCAATCTTCTCCGTTTAAAACATAGGTTCCCTGGTTGTGCCCCACCAAAAGTTGGTTGTCAAATATTTTCAGGTTCCAAATCTGGTCCTGCGATTCTGGTACCAGTGTGATTTCTGGGCTGTCGATGTCAATGTTCTTTGCAAAAAGTCCCTGGTTGGTTCCCAGGTATAACTTATCGTTGAAAATAGCAGTGGAATATATGGCGCCGGTTCCGGGTAGTTTTTCAATTACAAATCCCTGGTTTTCATTTTCAGTCAGATATCCAATGCCAACGTCAAGCGCCAGCCAAATGTTGTTCCACTCATCGGTTTCTACGCCCAGAATGGTATTGCTGAGTAGCCCGTTTTGTGTGTTGGCATGCATTAAACGTTCACCATCCGCACTAAATACCGAAATCCCATCTACCAATGTTCCGATAGCAATTTTGTTGTCGTTTAAAACGCAAGCCCTGTTTAATTCACTCTGAATATAATAATCTGTCCATGGTGCATTCCAGGTGTTGAGCGCTTGTCCGTCCCACAGGAATATTCCATGGGTGGCGGTGCCAATCAGAATTTGATGCTGTTTATAGGGAAGCAGGAATTTGATGTTTTTATCTATTAGCGTCTCATCCTCGATAAACGCGTTGAATTTACCGTCTTTCAATTCAAAAATACCTCTGTCTCTTATGGCCACCAATACCTTATCATTCACCTTGTTCATTACGTGAATGTGGCCTGAAAGATCGATGGATGTGATCGAGTCGGCATGGTAACAAAAAATCCGGGGGAAGGCCTGAAAATAGACATAGTCATCCTGAACGGCAATGTTCCAGAACTCGATGTTGTCGAGGAAATACTTTTCGGCAATTGGTGTCAATGATGTATAGTTCAACTTGCCGTACTTATCAGTTTTCCAGTAGCCCAACTCTTCGTAGCCTCCTGTGTAAATAATCGAGTCGCGACTAACTTCAACCGATCGTAAAATGGTTTCGTTGGGTAAACTGTTTAGTTCCCAGTTGGTACCGTCGAATGCTAATAGTCCTGTATGATTGGCAAAATATATTTGCCCGTTCCTGGCTGTGCTTACACTCCAGTTTTGGCGTGCGCCGCCGTAAACCGATTGGTCAAACGAAAGAACTCCTTCGTGTTCTCCCAAAACCGTTAGGGGCTGGACGGATAAAAGCAGAAACGTGACACACGAAAGAAAGACGTAAAGCGCTTCAAAGGATTTTTCCCCCGGAACGAGGCCGGTATTTCTCCCATTCAGGCTTTTATCGTTTGAGGAGAAAAAAGAATCTGTTCCGCACATGTTTTCTGTCTGATGTTGTCCCTAATCCGGGCGTAATATTAAGTATAATTTGGTTGTTAAAGGCATTTATTTCCCCTCAAAGTAGGAATTTGTGTTGTTTATCATACGTTTTTAATTCCCCGAAATGAGAGGCGAGGTTAGGGATTAAATAAATGTAACATAGTTGTTTATGCAGGCGTAGTTTTATTAGGATGAGGTAATGATGAGGTGAAAATTGAGCTTCACTTTTGTCAGAGTATGGAAAGTGTATCCAAAAATCCGTTATTGCATTTGATCTGTCATATTTTTGGGTTCAAACTAATTCAAATTTTATAGTTATGCGAAAACCATTATTCATTTTAATCCTTCTGTTTTCGTTTACAACCTTGTTCGCCCAGGAAAGACTTTCGATTTCGGGGAAGGTTGTTGATGATACAGGATTAGCGCTACCGGGTGTATCGGTATTGGAAAAAGGAACCACCAATGGTACTGTAACCGATATCGATGGTAACTATACGTTACAAGTCTTTACAGGAGCAAAAGTAATATTCAGTTTTATCGGATTTCTTCCACAGGAATTTGCTGTCACTCAGTCCACGGTTATTAACCTGGAAATGAAAGAGGATGTTATCGGACTGGAAGAAGTGGTTGTAGTTGGATATGGGGAAGTGAAAGTAAAAGATCTTACGTCTTCTATTTCTACAATTGAATCTGAAGATATCCTGAAGTCTCCATCTTCCGATGCCATGCAGGCTTTGCAAGGAAAGGTAGCAGGGCTACAAGTCGTAAGTAGCGGAGCTCCTGGAGGGTCACCAACTATCCGGGTAAGGGGAGTTGGGTCTTATCCTGGCATTGGGGATACTAACCCGCTATACGTAGTTGATGGAATGTTTGCCGACAATATTGGTTGGCTAAATCCATCAGACATTGCCTCTATATCGGTACTGAAGGATGCCTCTGCAGCTGCTATTTATGGTGTTGAGGCGGCAAACGGAGTTATACTGATTGAAACAAAATCGGGAAAGAAAAATCAAAAATCAGAAATAACCTACGATGGTTATTACGGTATTCAGGTGGCCCAGAATATGGTAAAAATGGCCAATTCAGAGCAATACACTGCGATGGCACGAGAAGCAGGTACAGAGGACAATGTAAGCTACAAGCTTGTTTTAAATGCTATGCAACGTTACGGAAGAAGTCGGCTTAATCCAAATGTACCCGACGTTAACACTGACTGGTACGATGAAATTTTACGGTTAGGCAACAAGCAAAATCACAGTTTAAATGTCTCAGGAGGAAACCAGCAAGCCTCTTATGCAGTAGGCGCAAACTATTTTTCTGAAAAAGGTATTCTGGACATGAAGAACGATTATGAAAGATTTAATCTTCGCACTAAAATTGATTTTGATGCTACAGACTGGTTTGCAATTGGGGGAAGTTTATTGTTCAGTAATTCGCTGAATTATTCTCCAGACAATTCAGCATGGAGTCGTGCTTACTGGGCAGTACCGATTCTCCCGGTTTACGATGAATTGAATACTGACGCATGGCCTACTAATTATAGTGACTCACAGGTGTTAGGATATCGTGGCTCGCAAAATCCTTTTACAAGCATGGATTTTTCTAACGATCAGAGGAAAAGTAGAAAGGTTCTGGCGAACTTTTACGTTCAGTTGGAACTGATTCCTGAAAAACTTTCGTTTAAAACCTCTTATAATTCAACTTTTACAAATGCCGCAGAGCGGAATGTGCGTTTGCCCTATTATATTACTGAAGACTATCAGCGTCAAGTTGAGGACGCTTCTATTTCGAAGGTTTCAGAGACATGGTTCAAGCAGATCTGGAACAATGTATTGACATACAATGATTCTTTTGGTAATCATAATCTAACTGCAATGGTCGGAAGCGAATACAGGGACGATGCCTGGGATAAGTTATTTATGAAAGGCCTTGAGTTTCCTTATGACAACGAATCTTCGTGGTTTGTCGATCAGGCACAGAATGTTGTTATTGAGGAGAATGGAAGTAGAGTTACTTCAGATAGTGGCTCAAGGTACTACGGGCTATCTTATTTTGGTCGTGTTTCCTATAATTACAACAATCGTTATCTGCTTTATGGTACTTTTCGTGCTGATGGAACTTCTAAATACCAGGAAAAATGGGGATATTTTCCAACAGTGGGCGCCGGATGGGTTCTTTCTGAAGAAGACTTCATGAGTGATATAAATTGGTTAGATTACTTAAAATTAAGGGCAAGCTGGGGTAAACTGGGGAACAATAGTGTTCCTGCAAGTGACGGAGCAAGTACTACCAATAATGTTACTGTTGCCATCGGTGATCAATTACTAAGCGGTACTTCTACAAGCAGTAACTTTTCGTATCTTAAATGGGAAGTGACGGAGGAAACTAACTTCGGGTTAACCGCCAACCTTTTCGACAATAGGCTTTCGGTTGATGCAGATTATTTTACCAGAGATACAGAGAATGCCGTTATTTCAATTCAGGTTCCATTGATAGGCCAGACCGTTCGACGCAGTTTAGGTGTGATTCGAAATTCAGGCTTTGAACTTGGATTAAATTGGTCGAACCAGGTGTCGAAAGATTTCAGTTACAATTTGGGCGTAAATATATCGACCTTAAATAATAAGGTACTGGATTTATATGGACAGGAATATATTGATGGAGGTTCTGCCGAGTTCCGTCAGCGTACAATAGTTGGTGATCCCTTGCTTGCATTCTTTGGATGGGAAACTGATGGTATTTACCAATCATGGGATGAAATTAATGCAGATCCTGTTGCAGTTGAAAACGGGTTGGAGCCTGGTGATTTCAGGTACAAGGACCAACAAGCAGAAGGAGAAGAAGGATATGGTATTATTGACGGAGAAGATCGCGTTGTATTAGGGTCCTATCTTCCTTCATTCACTTATGGGGCCAATTTGGGCATTCAGTATAAAAACTTTGAGTTTTCGGCCAGCATTTTCGGGCAAAACGGAAACAAGATACTAAATCGCCGGAGAGGTGAGGTGATTTGGACTTCTGACCTGAATATGGACGCTGATTTAGCTATCAATCGTACTCAAATTGAGCTGGATAGTGATAATAACGTCGTAAGTGTAATTAAGCCAGGAAAGTACCCTTCATCAAAGGCTCTCCGGAAGGGGTGGAACCAAAGAATGAGTGATTACCTGGTTGAAGATGGTTCTTTCTTCAGAATTCAAAACATTCAGTTGGCATACAATCTAAGGAATCAACAATGGTTTGGTGCCAGTTTGCCAGAATGTAAGGTTACACTAACGGCTGAACGTCCTCTCTCCATATTCAAATACAACGGATTTAATCCGGAAATAGAAAATGGAATTGACAGACAGACATATCCGATACCTGCCGTTTACACTGTAGGATTAAATGTAAAATTCTAACCATTAAAAAAATGAAGATGGAAACGATAATAAAACTGCTAAGAATAGTGGGCATCATCTTTGCCGCAGCATTGGTAACATCTTGTAACAGTGTTTTGGATGAGCCACCACTCAATACTTCTTTTACCGAAGACGTTGATTACAGCAACTCAAACAATATGATAATGCCTTTGATAGGTGCTTATGAAGCATTCTACACCAGAGGCTGGGAAGAATTTCCGTTGATGTCTGTCAGAGGCGATGATGTAAACCATGGTGGTTTAGGTGATCAGCAAGACTTTGCAGAGACAGATAAATTCAATTATAACAAGGATTTCTGGATGTATAACTCAACTTGGCAGGTACAGTATAACGATATCTTTGCTTGTCATTCAGCAATGGAAGAAATTGATAAGTATTTGCAAAACGGAGCGAATAGCTCACTAGGCAATCAATACATCGCGGAAGCAAAAGTGATCAGAGCCTTTTTGCTGTTTAATCTTTCCAGAACCTGGGGTGCCATATTTCTTCCGACAAACTCGGTCCCGACAGATTTATTAGTTGCTGAGCCTGTTTCAAAAACAGAGGTGATGCAGCATCTTGCGGATCAAATGGATGAGGCTATTCCTTATCTCCCCGACATGCGTCCTAACCAACGTGTTGACTTACCGGGAGGCATAACCAAATATACGGCTCTTGCAATAAAGGCCAGAGCAAACCTGGAGATAGAGAATTATCAGGAAGTGGCCAATGCTACTGCTCAAATAATAAATTCAGGACTTTACAAATTGGAGTCCGATTTTTACAACTTATTTAAAATACCGGGTAAGTTAAGTAGTGAGAATATTCTTGAGTTACAATATTCTGATTTTGGACAAGGTTCGGGAGACAGAAAAGGTTACACATTTGCTGTTTTTGGACCTCAAGGTGCTTTTTATGAGCCTAAAGTAGCAGGAGCCGAAGGTGGCTGGGGGTTCTATGAACCTAGTTTGAAATGGATTAAATTCATGCTCGACAGAGGAGAGAAAATCCGTTTACAAACCAGTGTACTGTTTACTCCGCGCGGGATAGCCGAGATAAAATCAGACCCTAATTATTCTAATTTGCCTGCGTGGATCTCAAATGAGACTCCTTCGGGGGATATTGTATTGGACTATCCACGGGCTATGTTTGCCAGTGGAAAACACTATCTGCCGTCCGATCAATTAATTGAAGGTCGTACTGTTTACGGTTCCAATAATAATTTTCGTTGCATTAGGTATGCTGAGGTTTTATTAATGTACGCTGAAGCTCTTACTCAAGGGGCAACGCATACGGGAATGACAGCCGATGAAGCTGTGAATGCTGTTAGAAACAGGGCTGGCCTGACCTCAATTAACGGAGTAACAAATGAGCAGGTTATGGATGAAAAATTCGCAGAACTTGCGATGGAATGGGGTATCCGTTATTATGATATGATCCGTCTGGGAAAATTTGACGAGCTAAGCTACGAGGGTAGAATTTTTACCGCAGATAAAGCATTTCTGCCTTATCCGCAGAATCAAGTGGATATTTTGCCTGGGTTAAAGAATTAAACAGTGAGGACTTTTTAATAATGATAAAAATGAAACAATATAAAATTGCAATACTCGCATTATTATCAGTTGCTATTTTCGCCTGTCAGGGTGGTTATATCGACGAGATATCAAAAGTTGACCCGGGAACAGATGAGTCCGGTCCTGTGGTTACGGTAACTTCACCGGCAGGTGATGTAAATGCGCCGTCTGATGTGTCAGAAGTCAGCATTCAATTCGAAGTGGTGGACGACATCGAACTGAAATCGATTAGTGTTGAGTTGAATGGTACATCGCTTGGATCGTACGATCAATTTAAAGATTACAGAAGGTTTATTGGTGCTTATGCCGAAGAATTGGGCCTGGGAGATCACGTTCTTGAGATTGTGGCCACGGATATGGCTGGAAAGTCAACCACTCAGACCATAAACTTCAAGAAAATCAATACCATCAGGGACTTGATGAACGAAGCAGTGTTCCACATGGCTTTTAACGGCAACTATGTGGACGAAGTGAGTTCTGTTGCGGCAACGGTAGTTGGTACGCCTTCGCTGGGCACCGGTGGTGTTGATGGCGGATGCTATGTGGGAGCGCCCGATTCGTACCTGACTTTTGATGGCACAGGACTTCAGTTCCCGGAATTTAGCGCAAGCTTTTTCCTGAATGTCACAGCTACACAAATAAGAGACAGAGCCGGTGTTCTGGTGATGAGCCCGGAAAACGCCAATTTCGACAACAGTCGGAAGTTCGGTTTCCGATTCTTTAGGGAAAATGGAGGCGGACTGCAGCAATTTAAACTGAATGCCGGAAACGGAACATCTGAAAAATGGTTTGACGGAGGCGCGGCTGCACGGGTTAATCCGGCAACTACTGAATGGGTTCATTTTGTGTTCACGATTTCAGCTACCGGAGCCAAAGTGTATATTGACGGAGTATTGGTGAAAGAAGATACATTTAGCGGAGTAGATTGGACAGGTTGTGATATGCTGTCGATTATGTCGGGTGCACCAAGGTTTGCGAACTGGAATCACTTGTCCGACGAAAGCAAAATGGACGAACTGCTGATTTACGACCGGGTACTTACTCAGGCTGAAATTGATCTGCTGGGTTTACTTAATTAAACCAGTAGGCGACGAACTAGTAACTCCGGTATTCTCCGGAAGGAAACATGATTCGGGCCAGAGTATGGTGAAAGAGTTTTTTTAAAAAGCCCTTACGGCCGATAAAATAATACGGATAATGAAGGACGGTTGAGAAACCGCCTTCGTATCCAGCGATCTTATCAGACCCCACCGTAGAAATACGGAGGGGTCATTTTTCAAATGAACGTTACTACTTTTAATTGGATTTTTTCTTACTACCGATGCGTACTATTTTCCTGTTATTTTTTGTGAGTTCTTTGCTGTTCTTTTCTTGCAGTAAAGATGATTCGGGTTCAGAACCGGTTCCTGAGAAACTGGGGATTACCTATGTTTACATTGGGGAGACAGCCTTGGTTGAGAAGGGGAGCAATGAGAACATTTCATTGGCAGAACCCATTGAAATCAAATTCGATAAGGCGGTAAATACTGCATCGGTTAACGAAAATATCAGGTTGCTTAACGCCGCAAGTCAGGAAATAGAACTGACAAAGAGTTTTTTTAGTCAGAATCAGCTTGTTAAACTGGCTCATCCGGCGCTTGACGAAAATTCAACTTATACACTCCAAATACTGAGCGGATTAAAAGGGGAGAACAATGAAACGCTTGATGCGCGCACTTACTCTTTTAAAACGCTGACAGTGCCGCTGGTACTTGAATCGGTAATGATTGGTGACAATCCGGTCAATCTGTTAACCCGAATCAAAGAAGTTAGCAGGGAACCGGAAATTACCTTAAATTTCAATACACCAATAAGCAAAGACGATCTGGCACCCTATGTTTCTTATCGAACGGGTGGCTCCGGTGTGGCTTATTCGCTTACTCAGATCGACGAAAAAACAATCTCCGTGACAGTAACTCAGCCACTGGGCGGATTTTCAAAACATACGCTTTCCATTTCAGCCAATATCGAAGACAGGATCGGAAAACCCTTTGATGGGATGAATATGAATTTCTATACTGAAATTGATCCCACACCGAAATTTCCTGAAATAAGCGACGAAGAACTTTTAACCAAGGTACAAGAGCAAACTTTCAAGTATTTCTGGGATTTTGGACACCCGGTGAGCGGATTGGCGCGTGAGCGGAATTCATCGAACGAAACAGTTACAACCGGAGGCTCTGGCTTTGGAGTGATGGCGATACTGGTAGGGATCGAACGTGGTTTTATAACAAGGGCCGAAGGTGTGGAGCGGCTGCAAACCATGGTCGATTTCCTTGGAAATGCCGATCGTTTTCACGGAGCATGGTCGCACTGGCTGAACGGAACGACCGGGAAAGCGCTGCCTTTCAGTACCAAAGACAACGGCGGCGATTTGGTGGAGACTTCTTTTATGGCTGCTGGGCTGCTGGCTGTCCGCCAGTACCTCAATTCGTCAGATTCAGAAGAAAATGCATTGATTGGAAAGATCAATGCTTTATGGAATTCCATTGAGTGGGATTGGTACACACGTGGCGGGCAAAATGTGTTGTACTGGCACTGGTCGCCGAATTACGGCTGGGATATGAACATGAAGATTCAGGGTTACAACGAAGCGCTGATCACTTACATAATGGCGGCTTCTTCCACAACGCATCCGATTTCTGCAGACGTTTACCACCAGGGATGGGCGAAAAACGGCTCCATCAAAAACGGGAAAGAATTCTACGGAATTAAGTTGCCGCTTGGATACGACTACGGCGGTCCCCTGTTTTTTGCTCATTACTCGTTTTTGGGAATAGACCCAACCAATTTGTCGGATCAGTATGGCAATTACTGGGAACAAAACAGAAACCATACCTTGATCAATCGTGAATACTGCATACAGAATCCCAAAAATTATGTGGGATACAGCGCCGATTGCTGGGGCCTAACCGCCAGCGATAACCACGACGGGTACTCGGCACAGTCGCCCACCAACGATTTGGGCGTAATTACGCCAACTGCGGCTATTTCATCCATCCCTTTTACGCCCGATGAATCGATGCAGGCACTTCGCTTTTTCTATTACCAGCTGGGCGACAAGTTGTGGGGAGACTATGGATTTTACGATGCATTTAATGTAACGGAAAGCTGGACAGCCGGTTCGTTTCTGGCCATTGACCAGGGACCGATTGTTGTGATGATAGAAAATTACCGTACCGGGCTCATCTGGGATTTACTGATGTCGTGCCCCGAAGTACAGGAAGGTTTAACAAAACTAGGTTTTACATATTGATATGAAGGTACTTAAATTAAACATAATCGCTTTTTTATTGCTGGCGCTTGCTGCGTGTGACACCCGTAACAAAACAACAGAGGGAACTGTGCAACAAAGTCCTCAAAGTCTAGAAGACTCCTTGCTGACGCAGATTCAATACCAGACTTTTCAGTATTTCTGGGAAGGCGCAGAGCCTACTTCGGGTATGGCGCGCGAGCGTATTCATATGGACAACATTTATCCGCAAAACGACCAGGATGTGGTTACGCTTGGAGGTTCAGGCTTTGGAGTGATGGCCATTCTGGTGGGGGTTGAAAGAGGATTTATCACCCGGGAACAAGCCCTGGAACGCTACCGGAAAATTGTGGACTACCTGGAAAAAGCCGATCGTTTTTACGGTGCCTGGCCGCACTGGCTCGACGGACCCAGCGGAAAAACTCATCCGTTTAGTAAAAAGGATGACGGAGGTGACCTGGTGGAAACTGCTTTTATGATCCAGGGACTTTTAACGGTGGCCGAATATTATAAAGACGGAAACGAAGCCGAACAGCAATTGGTGGCTGATATTCAAAAACTTTGGGAAGAAGTGGACTGGAGTTGGTACACCAAAGGCGAAGATGTTTTGTACTGGCACTGGTCGCCCAATTACGGTTGGGAAATGAATTTCCCGGTGGGCGGCTACAACGAGTGTCTGATCATGTATATTCTGGCAGCGGCTTCCCCAACTCATTCCATCGAGCCGGCTGTGTACGACAAAGGCTGGGCATTGAACGGAGCAATTGCCAACGACACCGTGTACTACGGGTTGAATACGGTGCTTAATTTTTACGAACACGGCGACGATCCAACAGGCCCCATGTTTTGGGCACACTATTCCTACCTGGGGCTGAACCCAAAAGGACTAAAAGACAAGTATGCCGATTACTGGAAACTGAATCAGAACCAGGCTTTGATTCATTACAGGTATTGTGTGGACAATCCAAAGCAATTCAAAGGCTATGGAGAAAGCCAGTGGGGAATGACTTCCAGTTATTCAATCAATGGATATGCCGGGCATCATCCGGGCGAGTTGGATTTGGGTGTAATTTCTCCCACCGCAGCGCTTTCTTCTTTCCCGTACACTCCCGAAGAGTCGATGCGGTTTTTGAAATACCTCTACCTCGAAGCCGATTCACTGGTTGGGAAATATGGCCCTTACGATGCGTACAGTCAGGAGCATGACTGGTATTTGCCTCGTTACCTGGCCATCGACCAGGGGCCCATTCCGGTGATGATTGAAAACTACCGGAGCGGAATGCTGTGGAATTTATTCATGAAAAACAAGGATGTGCAGGCCGGGCTTAAGAAACTGGGTTTTGAAAGCCAATACCTGACAAAATAATACAGATGCGATGAATTTACATGGGGCAAAACATAAGTTGGGAGTAACAATAGCCGCTTTAACTCTCTCGTTGAGTACGGCTTTGGCACAGGAAATAGTTCCGCAAACGTATTGCAATCCGCTGGATATTGATTATACGTACATGGTTTATAATTCAGCCAGAAATATATCCTATCGTTCAGGTGCCGATCCGGCGGTGATTGAATTCCGCGGTGAATACTACATGTTCGTCACCCGCTCTTTTGGCTACTGGCATTCCACCGACCTGGTCAATTGGAACTTTATCAAACCGGTACAGTGGTTTTTCGAAGGTTGCAACGCGCCAACAGCTTTTAATTACAAAGACTCGTTGGTGTATTTTGCCGGCGATCCGGCCGGTTACGGAAGCATTCTTTATACCGATGATCCCAAAAGCGGAAAGTGGACACCCACGGCATCGATCAGCAATAATATTCAGGATTCTGAATTGTTTATTGACGACGACGGGAAAACCTACCTGTATTGGGGCTCTTCAAACGTGTATCCGATCCGGGTGAAGGAACTGAACAAAGACGACCGGATGCTGGAAACTGGTGTAAAAGCCGACCTGATCAACCTGGACGAGGAAGAACACGGCTGGGAACGTTTTGGCGAGAACAACTTCCATCCTACTTTAAAGGAAGGCTACATGGAAGGGGCTTCGATGACCAAACACAACGGAAAATATTATTTGCAATACGCAGCTCCCGGAACACAGTTCAACGTATACGGAGACGGCGTTTACATTGGTGATTCGCCGCTGGGGCCTTTCACGTATATGAAAAACAACCCCATGAGTTTCAAACCCGGTGGTTTTACCAACGGCGCGGGGCACGGAATAACCGTTAAGCAAACCAACGGACAATACTGGCATTTCGGTACCATGGCACTGGCTTCGAATTCGCATTGGGAAAGGCGCCTTTGCATGTTCCCAACGTATTTCGACAACGAGGGGCTGATGCATTCCAACACGGCTTACGGAGATTATCCGCGTTTTGGCCCCGACCACCCTACCAAGGCAGGTGAGCACTGCGGCTGGATGTTGCTTTCCTACAAGGGAAAAACAAGCGTTTCTTCGTCGCAAATGCAGGTCAAAAAAAGCACTTCTACTGACAATGATTACGACATTACTGAAATGCCGTTGGAGAAAAACAGCGAAGGCGAAATTCTTTCTCAGGTACTGACGGATGAAAACCCTAAATCATTTTGGGTGGCCAATGCCAACAACGACCAGCAGTGGGTAAAGATTGAAATGCTGAATCCGGGTAAAGTTTATGCCTTCCAGCTGAATTATCACGATCACGAGTCGGGTATTTATACCCGCACCGAAGGCTTGCGTCACCGGTTTACCATTGAAGTATCAGAGAACGGTACTGATTGGCAAACGGTGGTTGACCGAAGCAATAGCTACAAAGATTCGCCCAATGCGTACATCGTCCTTAGCCAGCCTGTTAGCGCCAGGTTTGTGCGGTACAACAACATGGAGGTTCCCGGGAACAACCTGGCCTTGTCCGAGATCCGCGTATTTGGTTTGGGACTTGGCAAAAAACCGTCGGCTGTTAAAGGCTTTTACGTAAAACGGGAAGAAGACCGCCGCGATGCCACCCTCAGCTGGAATCCGGTAAAAGGGGCGCAGGGCTACAACATTCGCTGGGGAATTGCCCCCGATAAACTTTACAATTCCTGGCAGTTGTACCATGATACCGAATTACTGATGCGCTGTCTGGATAAAAACACAAGCTACTTTTTTACGATTGAAGCTTTTAATGAAAATGGAATTTCTGAAAAATTACCTGTTCAGGAAATAAAATAAATGTTTGGAAAATGAAGAAACTGATTTTTATACTACCCGCTTTACTATTGCTGATGAGCTGTCAGCCCAAGGAGTCCGGTTCGGGCAAGAATGATATGGATGCATTCGTCAATGATCTGATGTCAAAAATGACTATCCAGGAAAAAATTGGACAGTTGAACCTGGTTACTCCGGGCGGAGGCATCCTGACCGGTTCGGTGGTGAGTACCGACGTGGAATCAAAAATTAAAAACGGCCAGGTAGGTGGAATTTTTGGCGTTTACGGACCCGAAAAAACACGCCAGGCGCAAAAACTGGCGGTGGAAGAAAGCCGTTTGGGGATTCCCATGTTGTTTGGCTCAGACGTTATTCACGGCTACAAAACCACTTTCCCGTTGCCGCTTGGTTTGGCAAGTTCGTGGGACATGAAATTGATTGAAAAAACAGCACAAATTGCAGCAAAGGAAGCTACCGCCGATGGTATTTTCTGGAACTTTTCGCCGATGGTCGATATTTCACGCGATCCTCGCTGGGGCCGCATTTCCGAAGGTTCAGGTGAAGATCCCTACCTGGGGTCGCAAATTGCAAGGGCCATGGTAAAAGGATATCAGCAGGATGATTTGACGCGTTCGAATACCATGATGTCGACCGTGAAGCATTTTGCCTTGTATGGCGCTTCCGAAGCTGGTCGCGATTACAATACGGTGGATATGAGCCGGCTGCGAATGTTCAACGATTATTTTCCTCCCTATAAAGCTGCGGTCGATGAAGGTGTGGGCTGTGTAATGTCGTCGTTTAACGATGTGGATGGAGTTCCCGCATCCGGAAACAAATGGCTGCTAACCGATGTACTGCGCAATCAGTGGGGTTTCGATGGCTTTGTGGTTTCTGATTACACTTCGGTGAATGAAATGATCGCCCACGGAATGGGGGATTTACAAGCGGTTTCGGCGCTGGCTTTAAAAGCTGGTCTAGATATGGACATGGTAGGGGAAGGTTTTCTGACCACGCTTGAAAAATCGCTGGAAGAAGGAAAAGTAAGCGAGGCTGACATCAACCTGGCTTGCCGCCGGGTGTTGGAAGCAAAATACAAACTGGGATTGTTTGACGATCCGTACCGCTATTTTGACGATGCACGCCCCGCAAAAGATATTCTCACTGCTGAAAACCGGAAAGTGGCACGCGAAGCTGCCGCACGCACCATGGTTCTGCTCAAAAATGAGGAGCAACTGCTTCCGCTGAAAAAGTCGGGAACCATCGCGTTGGTGGGCCCGCTGGTTGACAGCCGCAATAATATGCTCGGAACCTGGGCACCCACCGGCGAAACCAGGTACGCGGTTACTGTAAAAGAAGGATTTGAAAATGTGGTGGGCGAAAGCGTGAATGTTCTTTATGCCAAGGGCGCCAATATTTCTGACGATCCTGAGTTTGCTGCAAAGATCAATGTGTTTGGACCTAAAATCGATATCGATGAACGTTCGCCCGAAGCTATGATCAGTGAAGCTCTTGCGGCAGCAAAAAAAGCAGACGTAGTGGTAGCCGTAGTTGGAGAGGCAACCGAAATGACCGGAGAATCATCGAGCCGGACGGATATTTCACTTCCTGAATGCCAAAAGAAACTGGTGCGCGCCCTGGCCAAAACCGGCAAGCCGCTGGTAGTGGTTAATATGAGCGGCCGCCCCATGACCATCGGCGAAGAAAACGAACTGGCCGGTGCATTGCTGCAAGTGTGGCACGCAGGTGTGGAAACCGGAAATGCACTGGCTGACGTTATTTTTGGCGATTACAACCCTTCCGGGAAACTTACGGCAACATTCCCGCGCAATGTTGGGCAAATTCCGATTTACTATGCCATGAGAAATACCGGAAGACCGCAGGACGGAGAGCAGTTCACCAAGTTTAAATCGAACTACCTCGATGTTTCAAACACGCCGCTTTTTCCCTTTGGTTATGGTTTGAGCTATACCAGCTTTGAGTATAAGGAGCTGGTTCTGGATAAATCAACGCTGACCAATACAGACGAAATAAAAGTATCGGTTTCAGTGACGAATACCGGTAATTTTGATGGCGAAGAAGTGGTTCAGTTATATGTACGCGACGAGGTGGCTTCAATCACCCTTCCGTTGCGCGAGTTAAAAGGATTCCAGAAAATATTTATCCCAAAAGGAGATACGAAAGAAGTAGTGTTTACACTGCGTGCCGGAGATTTGGCCTTTTATCATTCTGATCTGTCATTTTCGGCCGAACCCGGTGAATTTACCGTTTTCGTGGGGGGTGATTCCAATGCATCTTTATCAGCAAAATTCAGTTTAGAGTAAAATCAAGTAGATGGTATTAAAAAGCAATAAGATATTTTGGGTGCTGGCAATTGTGGCTTTCGGTTTACTGTTTTCCTGTCAAACAAAAAACGAAAAGCCCGGGCGGCCAAATATCATTTTTATTATGAGCGACGATCATGCCTACCAGGCGATCAGCGCATACAGTGATAAACTGATTGAAACACCCAATATCGACCGGATTGCAGACGAGGGAATGCTTTTCACCAATGCATGTGTGAGTAATTCAATTTGTGCACCGTCGAGGGCAACGATTTTAACCGGAAAGCATACGCACATTCACGGGAAGATCGACAATAATTTTCCGTTTGATACAACCAATGTTACTTTTCCGCAGTTGTTGCAGGATGCCGGTTATCAAACCGCCATGTTTGGGAAATTGCATTTCGGAAACAATCCCAAAGGTTTTGATGAATTTATGATTCTTCCGGATCAGGGCGATTATTATAACCCGGAATTTATCACGCGCAAGGGCGACACCACCATCCAGGGATATGTTACGGATATTATCACTGATCTTACGCTCGACTGGCTGGGGAAAAGAAAGGAAGAAAAGCCTTTTATGCTGATGTATTTGCACAAAGCGCCGCACCGCGAGTGGTTACCGGCCGAAAGGCATTACCGCGAGTTTACCCAAAAAACGTTCCCGGAGCCTGAAACCTTGTTCGACGATTACAAAGGCAGAGGCAGCGCCGCCCGCGAAGCAGAAATGAATCTGCTGAAACACATGACCGTTTCGGCCGATAACAAAATCTATCCGGAAGTGGCCAAGGAACTGGGAGTTCAGGAACCGTCGGAATGGGGTTTTAACGTTTTTAAAAGCAAATATGCCCGTTTTACCGAAGAGCAAAAAGCGCAATGGGATGCGGTTTACGGACCCATCAACGATGAATTTGCGCAACTGTACCCGAACATGACCGATTCGGCTTTTATGCGTTGGAAATACCAGCGATACATGCAGGATTACCTCGGGTGCATTGCGGCGGTGGACGAGAATGTGGGCCGCCTGCTGGATTACCTCGACAAGAATGGCTTGAGTGAAAATACAATGGTGGTTTATACTTCCGACCAGGGATTTTACCTCGGAGAACACGGTTGGTTTGACAAGCGTTTTATCTACAACGAGTCGTTTAAAACACCGCTTTTGGTAAAATGGCCGGAGAAAATTGCGCCCGGTTCTGTATCGGATGAGATGGTGCAGAACCTCGACTTTGCCCAGACATTTCTGGAGGCAGCGGGAGTTCAAGCTCCGGCTGACATGCAGGGCGAAAGCCTGGTTCCATTGTTGGAGGGCAAAAACGATCGGTGGACCCGCGATGCAGTTTATTATCATTATTACGAATATCCCGGATTTCACATGGTGAAACGCCACTACGGGATGGTTACAAAAGAGTTCAAACTGGCCCATTTCTATTACGATGTGGATGAATGGGAACTCTACGACCGGCAGAAAGATTCACTGGAATTGCACAACGTTTACGACGATCCTGCCTATGCCGATGTGGTAAAAACACTCAAGGAAGAACTCACTGAAATCCGGGAAAAATACAAAGATTCGGATGAGCTTGATCAGAAGTTCATCGATCGGTACAAAGAAAAAGGGCTGATTAAGGAAAAGAAATAAATCCCAAAATATTTTATTTGTAAGTTTGGTAGCTGCAAATACTAAACTTACAACAATGAAAGCCGGAATCTGCCTTTTTACAATCTTGGTGCTTGCTTCGTTCTTTTCATGTTCTGTTTATACTGAACCCGAAAAAGAAATGGATCCTTCCTTGGTTCTTTGGTACGATAAACCCGCCGAAAGTTGGACAGAAGCGCTACCTATTGGAAACGGACGACTGGGCGCCATGGTCTACGGCAAAACCGGGAACGAGGTCATCCAGTTTAACGAAGAGACTTTGTGGACGGGCCAGCCACATGATTATGCGCACAAAGACGCTTACAAAGTACTGGATAAACTGCGCGAGTTACTTTGGGAAGGGAAGCAAAATGAGGCGCATCAACTCGGTAACGAAGCTTTTATGTCGGAGCCGCTGGGACAACTTTCATACCAGCCTTTTGGCGATATTCTGCTCGATTTTCCGGGACACGAAAATGCAAGCAATTTCAAAAGAAAGCTGGATTTGGAGGATGCTGTTTCTGCCGTCAGCTACGATGTGGAGGAAGTAAACTACAAACGTGAGATTTTTGCTTCAGAGCCGGAACAGGCAATTGTGGTGAGGTTGTCGGCAAGCAAAAGAGGGAAACTCAATTTTACAGTGGGCCTTGCTTGTCCGCACGATGATTTTACGGTTTCAGTGAAGGGCGACCAGGTAATCCTACAAGGCACAGTCAACAACTACCCGGAAGAAAATGTAAGGGCAGGTGCTCCCTATCCTGAAAGCAAACTTACTTTCGAAGCCCGCCTGAAAATTATGAATGAAGGAGGTGGATTGATTGAAGAAGACGGGAAAATCAGGGTGACCAATGCCAATGCGGTGACGCTTTACCTGGTGGGGGCAACCAGTTTTGTCAATTATCACGATATCAGTGGCGATCCAGGCAAACGTTGCGAAAATTATTTGGCCGGCCTGGAAGGGAAATCGTACGGGCAGATCAGGCAAGATCATATCACCGATTATCAAAAATACTTTAAACGTGTCAACGTAGATCTTGGGAGGTCGGAGATTTCCATCCGCCCCACCAACGAACGTTTGTCAACCTTTAAACAGGATGAAGACCCCAGTCTGGTGGCTTTGTTGTATCAGTACGGTCGTTATTTACTGATTTCATCTTCGCGGCCGGGAACACAACCCGCCAATTTGCAGGGCATTTGGAACGACCGGCTGGCACCACCGTGGGATAGCAAGTACACCATCAACATTAATACGGAAATGAATTACTGGCCGGCTGAAATTACCAATCTTTCGGAGTTGACCGATCCTTTGATCAGCATGGTGCAGGATTTGGCCATAACCGGGCAAAATGTGGCCAAAGAGCATTACAACAAAGAAGGTTGGGTAACGCATCACAACACCGATATCTGGCGGGGAGCGGCACCCATCAACAATGCCAATCACGGCATCTGGCCAACGGGAGGCGCGTGGCTGAGTCAGCATTTATGGTGGCACTACCAGTTTAATGGCGATAAGGAATACTTAAAGAATACAGTTTATCCGGTTCTGAAAGAGGCGTCGCGGTTTTTTGCGGGCTACCTGGTTCCCGATCCCAAACACCCGGAGTGGCTGGTCAGCGGCCCAAGTAACAGTCCCGAAAACGGTGGACTGGTTATGGGACCAACCATGGACCACCAGATTATCCGCGAGCTTTTTGCCAATACAATCGAAGCTGCAGAGATTTTGGGTGTGGACGATGATTTGGTAGCAGAATTAAAAGCGAAAAGAGAAAAAATTGCACCCAATCAGATCGGGCAGTACGGACAATTGCAGGAGTGGCTGGAAGATAAGGACGACCCGAACAACCAGCACCGGCATGTTTCGCATTTGTGGGGTCTGCATCCCGGAAATGAAATTCATCCTTTGACTACACCTGAACTGGCTGAGGCTTGCAAAACAACGCTGGCCCAACGGGGAGACGGAGGAACCGGATGGTCGCGTGCCTGGAAAATCAACTTTTGGGCGCGTTTGCTCGACGGCGACCATTCATTCTTGTTGCTGAAAAACCTGATGGTGCCCTCGGTGAACCCGGAAACCGGAAAAGACCAAGGCGGTTTGTATGCCAATCTTTTTGACGCACACCCGCCGTTTCAGATCGACGGAAACTTTGGCGCTACTTCCGGAATTACGGAGATGTTGCTGCAATCACATTTGAGGGATTCAAAAGGGATTTATTTCCAGGATATTCTTCCGGCCTTGCCTTCGGCGATTTCCAGCGGAAAAATTAGCGGGATAAAAGGTCGCGGCGGTTTCGAGCTATCCATCGTTTGGGAAAACAATGAGTTGGTGTCGGTCGAAATAAAATCGCTGCTTGGTAATCCGCTAAATGTGCGGTACAAAGGTGTGACCATCACAACCCTGACAGAAAAAGGAGAAATATATACTTTTGCGAAGGACGTATTTAAAGGTTAATCTAAAGCATTCCCGAAGGTCCGGCTTTTTCTTCACTGAAGTTGTGAGAGATATTTGCTGTGGCGACCGAGGGAAAATAAAAAGAATAAAACAGGAAACGAAGTAAAATGAGGATTGGAGGAAAGCATTATCATACGATTTGGATAAAGGAAAACGACGCTGCAACCGTTCAGGTGATCGATCAGCGAAAGTTGCCCTTTGAGTTTGATATGATGGATTTAAGAACGGTGGAGGAAACTTTTTTTGCCATTCGTGAGATGGTGGTCCGGGGGGCACCTCTTATCGGAGTAACTGCTGCTTACGGAATGTATCTGACGCTGCTTGAATGGAATGAGGGGAACCTGGAACAACATCTATTGGAAAAGGCCGCCTACTTGAAATCTTCGCGCCCAACCGCGGTTAACCTCGCTTTTGCGGTAGATGAAATGGTAGATTTTATTCTGAAACATAAAACGGATGCTGATCTGATTGAGAAGACATTGGAGAAAGCCCATCAGCTAAAACAAGCTGAAATTGATTTTGGGGATAAAATAGGCGAAGCAGGTCTTCAACTCATTGAAAAGATCTATGCGGAAAAGAAAGAAACAGTAAATATTTTGACGCACTGTAATGCCGGGTGGCTGGCCTGCATCGATTGGGGAACAGCTACTGCTCCCATCTACAAAGCGCACCTAAAAGGAATTCCGGTGCATGTTTGGGTGGATGAAACCCGGCCCCGAAACCAGGGAGCAAGGCTCACAGCGTTTGAGTTGGGTGAAGAAGGTGTTCGGCACACCGTGATTCCCGACAATACCGGCGGGCATTTGATGCAACACGGAATGGTGGATATGGTAATTGTTGGGAGCGACCGGACAACCGTTGGCGGTGATGTAGCCAATAAAATAGGCACTTACCTGAAAGCTCTGGCTGCGAACGACAACGATGTTCCTTTCTATGCAGCACTTCCGTCGTCAACTTTTGACTGGGAAATGGAAGATGGAGTCAAAGAAATTCCGATCGAACAACGGGCTGCCGAAGAAGTGGCCGAAATGGAAGGTTGGAACGGACAAGCCGTGCAAAGTGTTCGCTTAATCCCTGAAAAAAGCCAGGTTGCCAATTATGGTTTTGATGTGACCCCGGCCCGGCTGGTAAGCGGATTAATCACCGAACGCGGTGTGTGTGAAGCCAACAAACAAAGTATTTTAAATCTTTTTCCGGAATACAGAAAATGACAAAAATTGCAATAATCGGAGGCTCCGGCCTGGAAGATCCGGCGATTCTTCAGAACCCAACAGAAGTAGAAATTGGTACTCCGTACGGAAAACCTTCGTCGGCGTTTAAGTGTGGAAAAATCGGTGGTACCGAAGTGGCGATCCTATCCCGTCACGGGCGCGATCACTCCATTCCTCCAACGCAGGTGAACAACCGGGCCAATATTTGGGCGATTAAAGAACTGGGGTGTACACACATCATCGTTACTACGGCCTGCGGTAGTTTGCGCGAAGAAATCGGTAGGGGAGACCTGGTGATTCTCGATCAGTTTATCGATTTTACCCGGCACCGCGGAATTACTTTTCACGAGAGCTTTGAAAACGGGGATTTAAACCATACTCCGATGGCCGATCCTTTTGATGGTTCGTTACGCAACAGGCTAATCGAAAAAGCAGAGGAGCTAAAGTTGCCGTTTCATCCTCAGGGAACTGTGATAACGATCGAAGGCCCGCGGTTTTCCACACGCGCCGAGTCAAAGATGTTTCGCATCTGGGGGGCCGATGTCATCAACATGTCGGTAGCGCCCGAGTGTATCCTTGCCAACGAAATCGGAATTCCGTATGCAGCTATCGCGCTGAGTACCGATTACGACTGCTGGAAAACCGATGAGGCGCCGGTTACCTGGGAAGAGGTGCTAAAGGTTTTTAACCGGAATGTGGAAAACGTTCTCGGCTTACTGGTAAAAACAATTGCTTCTTTTTCCTAAAGAAAAAATTCGTATAAAAAACAGGTTTTAAATGATATGTTTTGGCATGGCATTTGTAAAATATCAAACAAATGCTTCAAAGCCATGAAAGCATATCGTTCATAACCGTTCAGTTAGTACTATTATAAATTTAAGCCAACCTGCTTCGTTTGGCTGTCAATTTTCCGGCGGCGTCCGTTTTAAGATGCCGCTTTTTTTGTGCCCGTAACTAAAAAGCGCTCAACAGAAATCGCTGTCGGTGCTTTTGGGTTTAGCCTTCGTATTTAAACGAAACTTTCATTTTTACCCGGTAGAACTCAATCACACCGTCTTTCAGGTGCATGTCCATTTCACACACTTCGGCAACCCGCAGGTCGCGCAATGATTTTGATGCAAGGCTGATGGCATTTTGAGCAGCTTTTTCCCACGATACGGGACTGCTTCCTACCAGTTCAATGACTTTGTAAACGCTGTCTGGCATAGCTTCTCATTTTTTGGTTAATAATCAAGTAATTGAAAGTGCGTTCTTTTACGAGGATTTTGCAGAATTGTTTGGAAGAAGGAGCCAGTTCCGGCGATATGTTTTTGCGTAACGCAATGTCAGGTCAATCCTGAAATTAGTGAGTTTGAACGGCAATTCTTATTGAATCACCTTCAAAATTTCTTCACAGCCGGAGAGGTTTACAGATAAAGGTAAAAGCGTGCAGTTGCTACAAAAGCGGTTGCCACAAGCAGCAAAATGTTGGTTTGGAGTTCACCACGGTCTCCTCTTTTAAAATTGATAATGGCTGCCAAAAGCATGATAATGGCCAGGCCCAGGGCCGAAATGGGGATTACTAAGTTGCTGATGGGATACAAGCCCGGAAAAAACAGCCCAAATCCTCCGAGCGATTCCAGCGACCCGATTATCCGTACTTTTTTGGCCGGCATTTCAGCGGTCCAATCCATTGCTTTTTTTAGCTTTTCCATCGGAACGACGGCTTTTACAAGGCCCAGTGTAAGAAAAACAGCTGCCAGTATTACTTGAAGAATCCAGAGAAATACATCCATTTCAGGCTTTTTTAAGTGATAACACTTGATTCGAATGGTTGTTCATCCCGATTTAACGCACACTTGTGCCTATCGGACTAATACCTAAACGTATAAGTGGCCTGAAATATTGGAAGAGGCATCTTAAAAAAGCAATTTACCGGTAAAAAAGTGCCCAATCGCACCTGGGCGAAGGTATTTCCGAGTAGGGGAAAGTTATTTTTCCAATACCCACACTCCTGACCCCGGATTGGCTTCCGAGTACTCGTCTTTGGCTTTCAAAGCTTCGCTTTCGGTTTTGTAACGGGCAATACCAACAATAAAGAAATTACCGTATTTCCCGAGGTGGAAGGGTTCGTAACCTTGCTCTTTTAACTGTTGTAAATAGGTGTCTGCATTTTCCTGTGCTTTGAAACTTCCCCCGATCAGGAAGAATCCGGTAGAATCACTAAGTTTCTCTTTTTCCGGTTCAGGAACTTGAATCGTAAGACTGTCGGCTGCAACTGAAACTGTACTGTCGGACTGAATGGAATCGGTGGTAAGCACCGGAGTTTCTTCTTCTATTATTGTTTCAACCGTCGGAGTTGTTTGAGCTGGCTCTGCGGGTTGTTTGTCCTTCATAAAAAGAAAAACAGCTACCCCTATTAATGGAATGAGAACCAACAACAGCCACCACCAACCGCCTTTGCGTTTTTTCTCTTCTTTGGGTTCCGTGGTTACGACAGGTGCAGGCTCCGGAATTTTTTCTTCTTCCTTCTCCTCAACTTCCTCTTGTTCTTCGGCCACCACTTGCGAAGCTTCTTCGGGCACCTCTTCTTCCAACGATTCCGTTTCTACAATATCTGCCGGTTCATCCTCCAAAATTTCCGTATCGGCAACTTCTGAAGTTTCTTCTGATTCTGATTCCGTTTCTTCAACCGTTTCGGGTTCGGCCGGTGTTTCTTCTGCTTCCGGAATTTCCGGTTCTTCAAGCGAAGTAGTTTCCAGACCAAATGAATTGAGCGAAAGTGGCTGGTCATCTTCCGAAAGAAAACCAAGCTCTCCTTTTTCGTTGCGGAAGAAAGTTCCGATGGCGTCCAGGTTTACTTTTTCCCCTTTATCAAGTTTGTACAACCAGTTGTCGCGTTCTTTTTCAATTTTCTGGAGAGCTTCGAAATGAGAATCGCGCGTGTTGTCGGCAACGTAGCCTACCAAAAGGCCATCGTTGTTCCGGATCTGCGGATTAAAGGTCAGACGGGTGGAAGGTGGCTTGATTTCATCACTGTCTTCACTGATCTCAGCGGGTTGATACTCCTGAATAAACGCGCCAAATCCCGGGATGATCACCATCTCGTGGTCCGGCAAAAGTTGTTGTATAAACTTGTGTAACTTCACGGTTGATAATTTTTCAGGCGTAAAATTAATAAAAATCGCCGTTACTGTCTTTTTCGCTTTTTCAGGTTAAATTTTCAGGAATGCGTTTATTACAATCTCTCTTTCTGATCGAGTAAAAGCATGTTTTTATACTTTTGAAGCTCAAAACCAAAAACATTATGGCAGAAAAAATTTTAGTGACCGGCGGAACCGGTTATATCGGTTCGCATACCGTGGTTGAATTGCAGGCGTCAGGTTACGAGGTAATTGTGGTGGATAACCTGTCGAACTCGAGCATTGACGTACTCGACAACATTGAACAAATTTCGGGCATCCGGCCCGCATTCGAACAGTTCGATCTGGCGGATGCAGCAAAAACCGAAGACTTTTTCACCCGAAACAAAAATATTGCGGCCATTATTCATTTTGCGGCATCAAAAGCTGTGGGCGAGTCGGTGGAAAAACCCTTGCTGTATTACCGCAACAACCTGGTGTCGCTGATGAACCTGCTTGATTGCCAGATTAAGTTTGATGTTCCGAACATCGTTTTTTCTTCGTCGTGTACGGTTTACGGCCAGCCCGAAGTACTTCCGGTGACTGAAAAAACGCCGCGAAAAGATGCAGAATCGCCTTACGGAAATACCAAACGCGTAAACGAAGATATTCTGAACGATACGATTCACGCCAATCCACAGTTGAAAGGGATTGCACTTCGGTATTTTAACCCGATCGGTGCGCATCCGAGTGCTTTGATTGGTGAATTACCGTTGGGTGTTCCGCAAAACCTGGTGCCTTTTATTACCCAAACGGCCGCCGGTTTGCGCGATGAGCTGAAGGTTTTTGGCGACGATTATGATACGGTTGACGGATCGGCTGTTCGCGATTACATCAATGTGGTGGATTTGGCCAAAGCGCACGTGGTGGCAATCAACCGCTTGCTGCAAGGGAAAAACAAAGCCAATTACGAGATTTTCAACCTGGGAACAGGCACCGGACTTTCGGTGCTGGAAGTGGTTACCGGTTTTGAAAAAGCAACCGGTGTAAAACTGAATTACAAGATTGTAGGCCGCCGTGCAGGTGACATCGAAAAAATATGGGCCGATACCACTTATGCCAACGAAGAGCTGGGGTGGAAAGCCGAAAAAGGAACGGAAGAGACCTTGCTTTCGGCCTGGAACTGGGAAAAACGCGTCAGAGGAATTAAGTAGTCCTTTGAGGCCCGAATAGAGGAAAGAGGAAGGAGCGTGCTGTTTCAGCATACTCGTTCCTCTTTGTGTTTTCATTTATTTTTCTGAGTTTTCCGGTCAATTCTTCTATTTTTGTTTTAAAATCAGACACAGCATGAAAAAAACAATATTGGTTACAGGTGGTGCAGGGTTTATTGGCTCGCACGTGGTTCGTTTACTGGTAAACAAGTACCCGGAATATAAAATTGTCAACCTCGATAAACTGACGTACGCCGGGAATTTGGCTAACCTGAAAGACATTGAAAACCGGCCCAATTACGAATTTGTAAAGGGCGATATTGTAGATGCTGATTTTATACAGAAACTGTTTGAGGAAAAACAGTTCGATGGCGTGATTCATCTGGCTGCCGAATCGCATGTAGACCGCTCGATTTCGAACCCTACCGAGTTTGTGTATACCAATGTAATCGGTACGGTTAACCTGCTGAATGCGGCGAAATTTACCTGGAAGGATAATTTGGAAGGGAAAAAATTCTATCATATTTCTACCGACGAAGTGTACGGATCGCTGGGCGACGAAGGTATGTTTACCGAAGAAACGCGTTACGATCCGCACAGTCCGTACTCGGCATCAAAAGCCAGTTCCGATCATTTTGTGCGGGCTTACTGCGATACCTTTGGATTGCCAACCGTGATTTCAAACTGCTCGAACAACTACGGTTCGTACCAGTTTCCGGAGAAACTGATCCCGCTTTTTATTCACAACATTAAAAACAACAAACCGCTGCCGGTTTACGGTAAAGGCGAGAACATTCGCGACTGGCTGTGGGTGGTGGACCATGCACGCGCAATTGACGTAATTTTCCACCAGGGGGTGATTGGCGAAACCTACAACATTGGTGGTTTTAACGAATGGACCAACATCGACCTGATTAGGGTGATGTGCCGGAAGATGGACGAGAAACTGGGGCGTCCGGCAGGTGAATCCGAAAAACTGATCACTTTTGTGAAAGACCGCGCCGGGCACGATTTACGCTATGCGATCGATGCCACAAAAATTAAAAACGAACTGGGCTGGGAACCTTCGCTTCAGTTTGAAGAAGGCATTGAACTGACCATTGAATGGTACCTCGAAAACACCGAATGGCTGGAGAATGTTACTTCGGGCGATTATCAGAAATACTACGAAGAGCAGTACGCGAAACGATAGTAGCGTTGCGGCTTTTTTTAATAAGAAGGAGCTAGGGTGAGTGTGTTCATTCAGACAAATTTCACGCAAAGCACGCGAAGTTGTTTTTAAGGATGCAAAAGCAAATATTGACAATCAATAATCTGCGAGCTTTGTGCTTCCTTTGTGTCTTTGCGGGAACTCGATTTTATCAAATCTTGAGACACTGTCTTTTATGGTTGATTCGATAAAATTCAGGGTATAACTTTCAGGAACAGAAATTTATACTATCTTTGCGCCACATTTTTCAAAAACAAATAAAGTAGAGTTATGCCAGTAAAAATGAGACTCGCGCGACACGGTCGCAAACGCTACGCATACTACCACATTGTAGTAGCCGATAGCAGGGCGCCACGAGATGGCAGGTATATTGAGCGGATTGGCACGTATAATCCGAATTCTAATCCTGCTACTATTGATCTCGATTTTGACAAAGCTTATGATTGGCTTGTTAAAGGCGCACAACCTACTGACACCGTTAAGGCAATTTTGTCTTACAAAGGTGTGTTGTACAAAAAACACCTGATGGGTGGAGTGAAAAAAGGAGCATTTGATGAAGCGGAAGCCGAAAAACGTTTGGACAAATGGATGGCAGAAAAAGATGCCAAGATCCAGGCCAAAGTTGACCGTTTGCAAGGCGAAGTTGATTCAGCCTTTAAGAAACAAATGGAGGCTGAAGTTAAAATCAAAGAAGAAAGAGCTGCTGCTATTGCTGCTAAAAATGCAGAATTGGCCGCTGAAGCTCAGGCTGCTGCTGCCGAAGCAGAAGCTGAAGAAGCTCCTGAAGCTGAAGCACCAGAAGCTTCAGAAGAAGAACAAGGTGCGGAATCTTAAGAAAGACTCACATCTTATGATAGAAAGCCATTCGTTAATTGACGGATGGCTTTTTTTGTCTTAAGAAATACCCTTTTGGCTTTGTGTGTCTTTGTGGATGCTCTGAGCGTCTTTGAGTAAACTTTTTCTCTTCTTTCATAAAGTACCTCCACGAAAGGAAAGAGAACTTCAAAGTTGCTTCTCTTCCATAAAATTCAACACAATTTGTCTATTTTTGAAGTATGGAAACAATACCAAAAACCGATTGCGAAAAAATAGGATTCTTCCGGAAAACACATGGTGTACACGGCGAAGTAGTGCTTGAGTTCGAAGAACATTTTGAATATTCGGTGGAAGAAGCCGAACGTTTTTTTGTGGAACTCGACGGTTTGTTGGTTCCGTTTTTTATTGCTGAAGATGGTTTGCGTTTTAAATCGTCGAAATCGGCCATTGTAAAATTCGACTGGGTAGATACCGAAAAATACGCCAAGCGCCTGATTGGGGCTTCGGTGTACCTTTATCTGGATGAAATTGTGGATGAACCACTGGAAAGCGAAGCACTGCTAAAAGGCTTTGTGCTTTTTGACGCAGAAAAAGGCGAAGTGGGAGAGATCGAACAGGTGGATGATTATTCGGGAAATGTGGTGCTGACCGTCAAGCACGGCGATGAAGAACTGCTGGTTCCTTTTCACCCGGAATTTGTGGTGGAGATTGACGAAGAGCAAAAGCGCCTTACCCTGAACCTGCCGGAAGGATTAATCGAGGGCTAAGCCTTTGGTTCAAAAATCAAGCGGAGTAAAATTCATAGTCATATTTTCTATCTCAATAATTTTGGTGGTTGATTCCCTGAATTTAAGGAATCAAAAATACACCAATGATGCTTTCTATCTTATTGTCTTCAAGCCAGACGGGCTTTTCCTTTTCCAATCGATGAAAAGGAAACATTCCGAAGGCATTTCGGAAGTGGTCAAAAATAACCTCGGCGTTTTTTCAAAGTAGCCTAATAGCCCGATTGACGGATTTTTGACACGCCCGCAGAGACTTTTTCTAATCCCACTTTCAGGAAAATGCGTTAAGAAATCAAGGGTATGTAGCGTTAAAAAAGAAAAGCTGTTTGAGTCTGACATTGAGATCAATTGTCAGACGAGTTTCTTTTCTTTTAGCGTAATGCGTTTGATTTTAGCAATTTTCATGTCGGTGGCAGCTTTTTTGAATACTTTTTCAGCTGGAGGAAAAAGTATTTTCCGTCTGAAAAGACAAAGTATATAGATGCGAGAAAGACATTTCAGGAAGCTACGAAACAAATAACGGTAACAAATGATGTAGATTCCTTTAGAATATCAGGGGTTCTGAGTTAAATAGGGTTCGTAAGCTTTGATTTTCTTCCTCCACTCATCCGGAATAAGCTCCGATTTTTTATGTTGCATTTGGTAGCAAACCAAAACCGTGGTGCACAGGGCAGCTGGCTCCGGGTTTCCCTTTTTGAATAATTGCTGGGTCATTTCCAGGCTCTTTTCTCCCAGCGACGAAATATGCGTTTGTACTTCAATCTGGTCTTCCAGGTAAATGGGGTCGAGGTAATCAACCTTTACCGAAGCAATCACCAGCCCTGTTTCTGTCCAGCTGATCAACTTGCCCAGTACTTTCTCAAAATAATTAAGCCGGGCCAGGTCAAAAAATTCCTGGTATTTTCCGTTGTACACATGGCCCATCAGGTCCACATCGTTAAAGCGAAGCTGAATGGAAGTGGTATGTATATCGCTCATATTCTCCGTCTTTTAAAAATTACAAAGTTCTTATCTTCCTGGAGGATTGAGTATTTCCCTCCGAAAGAACGGTCAAAATTGAACTTTTTTTTCGAGGTAGTGCAACTTTGCGCATATTTGTCCGTCATTAGTGAAGTAATATTTAGAAACCGGAAATAGTTATACAAGATGAAGCGAGTCCCGGTGGGACGAGTTCCGTCTTATACCTTAATAAACAAACAATTTTAAAAAAATGAAAGCCAGAATTTTATTGTTTAGCCTCCTGTTGGCAGGAATATTTGCTGTAAATTCAGTAAAAGCAGAAGAAGAAAACCGCGAAGTATCACCTTTCTCCGAGATTTCACTACGGATCTCCGGGAATCTCTACCTTACCCAAGGCAACAAACAAAGCGTGAGAGTTGTAGCCAAAGAATCGGTTTTGAGCGAGCTTATTACCGAAGTGAAAGGAAATGAACTGGTGATCCGCTTTCCCAATTCGAACATCTTTCAGCGCAATTTCAAACCCGGTAAAATCGAAATTTATGTTACCGTGCCCGATGTAAGTGCATTGTCGGTTTCTGGTTCAGGCGATATTATTGCCGAGAAACTGGAAGCCCGGATTTTAAATCTGTCGCTTAGCGGAAGTGGCGGAATCAAGTTAGGTTCACTCGAATCAAGCAAATTGAAAGGAAGCATCTCGGGTTCGGGAAATATCGAAGTGAAAGGCCGAAAAGTAGCTGACGATTTAAGTGTGACCATCTCGGGTTCCGGAAATTTCAATGCAACGGATTTTGAAGCCGATGCAGTCAGTGTAACCATTGCCGGATCGGGTAATTGCAACGTTACCTCAAACGGAACGATTAAAGCACGCATAGCGGGTTCGGGAAGCGTTTTCTACAGCGGGAACCCAAGCATCGATGCTTCGACCGCCGGCTCCGGAAAAGTAAGGGAAATGTAGTGTGACAAGCCATACAAACATTGAAAATCATTCGTCAGCTGACGGATGATTTTTTTTGTGCATTATTTGATCATAATGTATTAAATTGCTTCTCAATAGTTCTAACTGTAATTAAAATTCAACAACATGGGAGTATTAAAAGAATTCAAGAGCTTTGCCATGAAGGGCAATGTGCTCGACCTGGCAGTTGCTGTCATTATTGGTGGTGCTTTTGGTAAGATCATCACCTCTTTTGTAAACGATGTTTTGATGCCACCTATTGGGTTGCTTTTGGGAAATACCGATTTCAGCAACCTGAGAGTTGTCATCAAAGAAGGTAGCGAAGCCGTAATGAATGGCGAGCAGGTAGTAAGTCCGGCCGTTGCTGAAGTGGCGATTAAATACGGCGCTTTTGTAAACACCGTGCTCGACTTTCTGATTGTGGCTTTCTCAATTTTCCTGGTGGTAAAGGCTTTCAATAAAATGAAGAAAAAAGAAGCTGCTGCTCCACCTCCTGCTCCGCCGGCACCTTCGAAAGAAGAAGTATTGCTTACCGAAATCAGGGATATTTTAAAAGAAAAGAAATAAAATCTTTTCAGGATACGATCAAAACTGCTTCGCTGTCAACCGACGGACGGAGCAGTTTTTTTTATTTCCGGATAATCTCGATTTGCCCGCCCGGCCCGAGTTTGATAATGCTCGAAGGTTGTGCCGGAGTGCGGTCGTCCTGCCGGTACTCTACGATGTAATCCACCGCATTTTTTATTTCATCGGAAATCTCGTCAAAAAAAGTGGGCGATTTTTCTCCGCTTACATTGGCCGAAGTGGAAACCAGCGGACGGCGAAAACGTTGCAGCAGGCGGCTTGTAAAAGCTTCTTTGGTAAAGCGGATTCCGATGCTGCCATCTTCGGCAACCAGGTTTGCGGCCAGGTTTTTAGCCCGGGGGTAAATAACCGTCAAAGGGGTAGTGCTTATTTCCACCAGATCCCATGCAACTTCCGGAACCTCGGTCACATAGCGGTCGAGCAAGGCCGGGTTTTCCATTAGCACCAACATGCTTTTCGAGTCTGCACGTTTTTTTAGGTCGTAAATACGCTTCACTGCTTCGGGGTTGGTGGCATCGCAGCCAATTCCCCAAATGGTATCGGTGGGATAAAGAATGATTCCTCCGCTTTTCAGTACCTCCAGTGCTTTTTTAATATCTTCCTGCATTGTTTAGCCTACTATTTTCTGATACAATTTTGCGAGCTTCTCCACGTATTTACTGGTTTGAAATTCGCTGGCCCGCAACCTGCCTTTTTCAATTAATTGGGTGCGAAAATAATCATCGCTTATCAATTTCTGAATAGAATCGCCGAGTTCTTCAATATTTCCGGGTGAGCACAAAATTGCTGCATCTCCTGCAGTTTCCGGCAAACAAGATACGTTGGAGGTGATTACCGGGCATCCGCTGGCCATGGCTTCGATCACGGGCAATCCAAAACCTTCAAATACCGAGATGTAGATCGAAAGCGTGGCAAGCTGATAGATTCCTGCCAGATCTTTTTCAGGAATGTTTTTCAGGATGATCACCTGTTTCTGAATATTTTTGGCAGCTACATATTTGTGTATATCGTTGCAATACGATGTTGGATTGCCGATCATTACCAGCGGAATATCCAGGTTTTTTGCCTGCAGGGCTTTTAAAATGGAAAGCTGGTTTTTGCGTTCTTCGATGGTTCCCACGGCCAGAATAAACTGATCGGGCAGGCGGTATTTCTCTTTTATTTTTGCGGTGTCAACCTTTTCAAAAAACAGGGGCGAAATGGCCTGATGAATCACCTCAATCTTGTCGGGCGACGTACCGGTAAACTCCACAATGTCGGCTTTTGTTTGCTCACTGATGGCGATGATCTTTGTGGCGGCCTTGCAGGCATATTTTACCTTGTAGCGGTAAATAAGCCGGTCGAAAAATTTATAAAATTCGGGGTAGCGCAAAAAAATCAGGTCGTGAATGGTCACCAGCGCCGGAATCCCGGTTTTGTGGATACCGCGGGGCAACTCGTTGCTAAGGCCGTGGTAGAGGTCGAGCCGACGGGATCTAATTTCGCCGCTTAGTTTAAAGTTTCGCCAAATGGTCTTCTTAAGCCCCGATAGTTTGCGGGGTGGAGCCACAATTTCAAAAGCTTCCTGCTGTTTTAGCATCGCCACTTTTACCTCGGGGGTGAACAGGGTGTATGTGTTTTCAGGGAAATATTTAATAAGTCCGTTTAGGGTATTTCGGCTGTAATTTCCCAGTCCTGAGGTATTTAAAAAAGCCCGTTTTGCGTCGTATCCTACTTTCATAATTGGTTTATTGCTTCTGTCTAAAATAACAAAAAAGGCCGGGTTTATGCCCCGGCCTTCAAATTTTGTATCATTTATGTTGCAATAAATTCTGCGAAGGAACTGAAGTCCTGAATCTTTAAATTCAGAAATTATTTAAAGTCTTTCACGCCACTAAAATCGAGTGTGGCAAAATAGTCTTCCAGTGTTTCAGCGCGGCGGATTTCAGTCACTGCTCCGTTTTCGCGCAGCAGAAGTTCGGCCGAACGAAGTTTTCCATTGTAGTTAAAGCCCATCGAATGTCCGTGAGCGCCGGCGTCGTGAATTACCACAATATCATCAGGGTCAATCTCGGGCAACATCCGGTCGATGGCAAATTTGTCGTTGTTCTCGCACAGCGAGCCGGTAACGTCGTATTTCGTAGTGGCGGGCTCGTTTTCTTTTCCCATCACTGTAATATGATGATAAGCTCCGTAAAGGGCTGGGCGCATCAGATTGGCCATGCACGCATCAAGACCTGCAAATGTTTTGTACGTTTTTTTGATGTGGCGCACTTTGGTAACCAGGTATCCGTAAGGTCCGGTAATGGCGCGGCCCAGTTCAAAGAAGATCTTAAGTGGTGCCAGACCCTTTGCAACAATCATTTCGTCGTACACCTTTTTAATACCCTCGCTTACAAAATCCAGATCCACCGGTTTTTCTTCCGGTTTGTAAGGAATGCCTACTCCACCGCCGAGGTTGGCAAACTCAATGCGGACACCGGTTTTCTCATACACCTCATTGATCAGGTTAAAAAGAATTTCAGCGGTTTCAACAAAATACGTTGGATCCAATTCGTTGGAAGCTACCATGGTGTGAATACCAAAACGTTCCACTCCTTTTTCCTTTAGGATGCGGTAGCCTTCGATCATTTGTTCGCGGGTAAAACCATATTTGGCTTCTTCGGGATGCCCGATGATCAGGTTGCCCTGTTTCAGGTTCCCCGGGTTATAGCGCATGCAAATGGTTTTGGGCAGACCTACATGTTTTTCAAGGTAGTCGATGTGCGAAATATCGTCGAGGTTGATAATGGCTCCCAGTTCTTTGGCAAGTTGAAACTCGTATGCCGGCGTATCATTTGAGGTCAGCATAATCTCGTCGCCGCTCATTCCCACTTGCTTTGCCAGTTCCAGTTCAGCTACTGAACTACAATCGATTCCAAAACCTTCTTCCCGCAAAATCTTCATGAGGTAAGGATTCGGTGCCGACTTTATCGCGTAATATTCTTTAAAGCCTTCGTTCCATGAAAAAGCTTTGTTAAAATAGCGTGCATTTTCCCGCATCGCCTTTTCATCATAGATATGAAACGGAGTCGGGTGGTTGGCAATAATCGTTTCCAGTTGTTCTTTACTGAATGGTAGCTTTTTTGCTGTCATGTTTTACGTGATTAATAAAGAGAAGCAAAAGTACATTTTCCTGTTGATTTATAGTAGAATTATTCTAAATAAACAGGAGTGGAATTAACCGGAAATTTACAATGATCTATGATTAGTCTTCCACCAGACTCATCGCCGCACGGATTCCATCAGCCGCACTGGAAACAATTCCTCCTGCATAGCCGCTTCCTTCGCCAATAACATACAGGTTTTGGAAGCCTTCACAAAGCCCGTTTTTTTCGCGGATTACCTGGATGGGCGACGAAGTTTTGCTTTCAAAACCCAGCAGGTTTCCCTGCTCAAAACCGCGCATTTTTCGGATAAAATCCTGTAAGCCTGCTTGCATTGATTGAACTACCGGTGCGGGGAGCAGGCTCCAAAGTGGCGCCTGGATCAGTCCAAGCGGGTAACTGCTTTCGAGTGTAGCTGATTTACTTTTCTGATTCAGAAAGGCACTGATGCTACATGCCGGAGCAGAGTAACTTCCTGCAAAATTGTAAAAAAGCTCTTCCAGTTTCTGGAGCTGGTCGAGGGCTTCGATAGGTGAAACCGTTTTCCCGGCCAGTTCATCGGGGTGAATTCCTGCTACACAGGCTGCGTTGGCAAACATGCCGTTGCGTTTGTAATAGCTCATTCCGTTTACAATGTTGGTATGTTCGTAAGCTGCTGCGGGGACTACGGTTCCTCCCGGGCACATGCAAAACGAAAATACCTGGTGTGTTCCGTCGGCCGGCGAGGTGAGCCGGTACTCGGCGGCTTTTACTCCCGGAAGCACGGGTTTTCCCCACTGTGCAATATTGATGGTTTCCTGTTTGTGTTCCATGCGGCTGCCCACCGCAAAATTCTTGGTACGGAAAGGAACACCTCGGCGGATCAACATCTTATAGGTTTCGTAAGCCGAGTGTCCCGGTGCAATAAAAACGGCGTCGGCTTCCAGGTTTCCGGCAGAAGTGACTGCCTCGCTTACTTTCCCGTTGATGATTTTCAGGTCTTCCAGCTGTGTTTCGAAAAGCATGCGGCCGCCCAGTTCTTGGAATTCGTGCCGCAGGTTTTGGACAATCTTTCGCAGGTTGTCGGTACCCAGGTGCGGATGTGTCATATACATGATCTCGGCAGGTGCCCCGGCTTTTACATAGCTCGAAAGAATAAAATGTTTTTCTTTGGAAATGTGTTTTGAGCGTGAAGTCAGTTTTCCGTCCGAGAAAGTACCGGCACCACCTTCTCCAAAAGCATAGTTGTTTTGAGCATTAAAAACTCCGCTGCGTTCAAAATGCGAAATGGCTTGCCCCCGTTTTTGAACGTCGGAGCCGCGTTCGATCAGCGTAACATTAAAACCGGCTTTTTGCAAAACAAAGGCATTAAAAAAACCGGCCGGGCCGCTCCCAACTACTACAATTTTCCTGTTTCTTTTTTTGAACGGAATCTGTAATTCATCCTGCTCAGGAGACTCATCTCCTTTTATTTTTGATGAACTAACCAGCACTTTTACCAGCCAGAAAATACTTTTTTTATTCCGTGCATCCAGGCTTTTGCTTTCGGTATAAAAAGAGAAATCCCGGATATTCAGCTGCTTGGCAATACGCTCTTTTAGCTGTTCTTCGGTGTAGTTGGTAGGTAATTTTAAACTGATCGCCTTTGTTCCCATGCTGTATAATTTCGATTCAAAAGTAGGTATTCGCTGTGTTATTTGGAACAACCCGGGAGCTTCCTGTAAAATTTAATGTAACTGAACCGGTTTTCGCGCGTCTGTATTTATGTGATGAGCAACAGCGGAATTACCGAAAGCGGAAAACAATGATTCATTCACCGGAGATAACGCTTCGTTCGTCGAATAAATAACAGTGATTCCACGGGTTTTCATCACATTTATTTCAGAAAACAAAAAACAAGCAATTCAAGCCATGATTAGTCTTAAAAATGTACACAAATCTTACGTTACCGGCAGCAACTCGCTTCACGTGCTGAAAGGTATCGACCTGGAGATTGAAACAGGCGAATTTGTTTCGATCATGGGCTCCTCGGGTTCGGGAAAATCAACCCTTTTAAACATTCTCGGAATTCTGGATAATTACGACGAAGGTGCCTATTATCTGAACGGCTCGCTGGTGAAAGACATGTCGGAGAAAAAAGCTGCCAAACTGCGTAACGAGATGGTGGGCTTTGTATTCCAGTCGTTCAATCTTATCTCCTTTAAAAATGCGATGGAAAATGTGGCACTTCCGCTTTACTACCAGGGAGTGAACCGCAAAAAACGCAATAAAATTGCACTGGAATACCTCGATAAAGTAGGACTGCTGGATTGGGCCGATCATTTGCCCAACGAGATGTCGGGAGGCCAGAAACAACGTGTGGCAATAGCCCGCTCGCTGATTTCGCAGCCCAAAATCATTTTTGCGGATGAACCAACCGGAGCCCTCGACACCACTACTTCGTACGAAGTGATGGAGATGCTGAAGGAGATCAATGCCGGCGGGATTACCGTGATTCTGGTGACACACGAGCATGATATTGCCGCGATGACGCAAAAAATCGTTCGTCTGAAAGACGGCCGTATCGATCAGATCATCAAAAACGGCGATCTGAAACACTTTCAGCATCAATACGCCAAAGAGCTGGAAACCGCATAAAGAGTATCCAGTCGCAGTCTCAGTTTTCAGTTCGTTTCACTGAACTTTGAATTCTGAACTCTAAACTTTAAACTATTCTATCATGTTCGATATCGATAAATGGCAGGAGATCTTTGCCACCATCAAAAAGAATAAAATGCGGACTTTCCTCACGGGCTTTAGTGTTGCCTGGGGGATTTTCATGCTCATGATTTTGCTTGGGTCGGGCAATGGCCTGAGCAACGGGGTTTCTGAGAACTTTATGCGCGACGCCGTAAATGCCATGTGGTTGTGGAGTGGTCGTACCAGTATTCCCTATCAGGGCTTAAAAGAAGGCCGCGACATACGTTTTACCAATGCCGATTACGATGTGCTAAAGGACCTGGAAGGGATTGAATATACTTCGGGGCGCTATTACATTCGTGGAAATAAATTTTCATACGGAAACGAATACGGCGAATACACGGCGATTACCTGTCATCCCGATCTACAGGACGTGGAAAACATTGAAATAGTAGATGGCCGGTTTATCAACCAGGTCGACATCAATCAAACACGAAAATCGGTGGTGCTGGGAAAGGACATCTACGATGCTTTGTTTAAAGATAAAAATGCCATTGGGGAATATGTGCGTGTTAACAACATTCCTTTTAAGGTGGTGGGAATATGCCGGGAAGGTGGCGGTACCCGTCACCGGAATGCGTACATTCCTGTAAGCACCGGACAAAAAGTGTTTAACGGTTCCAACCGCCTGCACAATTTTGCACTGACCATTAACGCAACAACTCTGGAAGAAAGCCAGGCCATTGAGCAGCGGGTGCGCGAAACGATGGCCCGCAAACACCGGTTTGATACCGCGGATGAGTCGGCCATGGGATCGTACAACAAGCTGGAAGACGTAATTCAGACCATGAAAATATTCCAGGCCATCAAAATCTTTATCTGGATAATCGGAACAGGAACCTTGATCGCCGGGGTGGTGGGAGTGAGCAATATTATGCTGATTGTGGTAAAAGAACGCACCAAGGAAATTGGCATCCGCAAAGCGATTGGCGCAAGCCCTTCGTCTGTGATCGGGTTGGTTTTGCTCGAATCGATATTGATCACAACGGTTGCCGGGTACATCGGTTTGGTGATGGGAACGGGACTGATGGAGCTGATCAATCTGGTGGTTGAAAAGCAGTACGAAGTTTCGGCAGCTACTAACGGCGGAAACGGAGAGACCATATTCCGAAATCCTACGGTTGACCTTGGGGTTGCAATGACTGCCACTTTACTGTTGGTGGTTGCAGGAACCATTGCGGGGTATATTCCTGCCAAGCGCGCCGCACGCATTAAACCGATTGAAGCTTTGCGCGATGAATAACAGAGACTCTCTGAACTTTGAACTTTAAACACTGAACTAAAATGTTTGATTTAGATCTTTGGAAAGAAATACTGAGCGCCCTAAAAAAGAACCGGATGCGAAGCTTTATGACTGCTTTCGGGGTATTCTGGGGAATATTCATGCTCATCATCATGTCGGGAGCCGGAAAAGCTTTGGAGAATGGAGTGATGGACGGTATCCGTGCCTTTGCGTCCAACTCTGCTTTTTTCTGGACCGAACGTACCAGTAAACCCTACAAAGGATTTCAGCGTGGAAGGCAATGGAGCTACACCAATACCGACATTGAATACATAAAAGCAAATGTAAAGGATATTGAATACCTGTCGCCGCGTTTGTTTGGCCCAAGAGGCTATGAAGGCGACAATACCATCAGAGGCAAGAAAACAGGTTCGTTCAATATTTACGGCGACTATCCTGATTTTTTCAAAATTGATCCGTGGACGCCATTAAAAGGGCGCCTTATCAATGAGATCGATATTTTACAAAGTCGCAAAGTGGTGAATATTGGCGAACGTGTGGTGGAAGTAATGTTTGACAAGGACGAAGATCCGATCGGTCAGTATTTGAAAATAAACGGAGTTTATTTCCAGGTAGTAGGAGTGATAAAGGGTGAAACACGCGTAAATATTGGAGGAGGTAGAAAAAACGAAACCATTATCATGCCTTTTACCACGATGCAAAAGACCTACAATTTTGGCGACGATGTTCACTTCTTTTCGGTAACCTCGGCACCGGGAGTTCCGGTGAGCAGGGTAGAAGCCCGCTTAAAGGAACTTCTGAAAAGCAGGCATAAAATTGCCCCCGACGATATGCAGGCAGTGGGTTCTTTCAACATCGAAGTGGAGTGGAAAAAATACATGGGCCTTTTTACCGGTATTCAGATTTTAACCTGGATTGTGGGAATCGGTACCCTGATGGCCGGAGTGATCGGTGTCAGCAACATTATGCTGGTGATTATTAAGGAACGTACGCAGGAAATTGGAATTCAGCGGGCCATCGGAGCTACTCCGGGCAAGGTGATAATGCACATTGTGGCCGAGAGTGTGTTCCTGACAGTGATGGCAGGTTACATCGGGCTGGCGCTGGGTGTTGGTTTGCTCGAGTTGCTGAACATGGCACTGGAAGCAGCCAGTTCGGATGCAGATTCGATTTTCTTCCGTTCGCCCGAAGTGAGTTTCCAAATGGCAGTAGGTGCCTTGTCGGTACTGGTGATTTCCGGAATACTGGCAGGATTGATACCCGCCAAAAGAGCCGTTAGTATCAAGCCGATCGATGCGTTAAGAGACGAATAACAAAAGTGTTGAAGCGGGATTGGGTGCTTATTCACCCCCTATCTCCACTGCGTTCCGATTGTCCCCCTGCAGGGGGACAGGAGCGACGAAAGAAGCGACAGGGGGTTTAAAAATGATAGAATTTAGAGACAAACAAAATAATTTCAAAAAACAATAAAAGCATTTTGAGCCATGAAAAAGATTGTAAGATACCTGGGAATTGCGATTTTGATCGCAGCGTTTGGAGGAACCCTTTTCTTCCTGTATAACAAGTCGAAAAAGAAACAGGATTTCTTTGAAAACAAGAATCCGTTTTACAGCGATGTAGTAATGAAAACCGTGGCAACCGGTTCGGTGGTGCCGCGTTACGAAATTGAAATTGTGCCACAGGTCTCGGGGATTATCGATGAACTGTATGTGGAAGCGGGCGATAAAATCAGCAAAGGACAGGTAGTGGCGCGTATCAAAATTATTCCGGATATGGTTACGTTAAATGCTGCTGAAACCCGGTTGAACAGGGCGAAAATCAGTTACGAAGATGCCCAGATCGATTACGACCGTCAGCAGAAGCTTTTTGACAAGAGTGTGATCTCATACGAAGAGTTCAAATCGTCAAAGGTCGGGTACGATTCAGCCAAGGAAGAATTGTCGGCTGCTGAAAATAATTTGGAATTAATTCAGAATGGTGTAACAAAAAAGGCAGCAACGGCTACCAATACCCTGGTTCGTTCTACTATCGACGGTATGGTGCTTGATGTTCCGATCAAAGTTGGAAACTCGGTCATTCAGGCCAATACTTTTAATGCCGGTACTACCATTGCTTCGGTGGCCGATATGAAAGACATTATTTTTGAAGGGAAAGTGGACGAAACCGAAGTGGGTAAAATTAAGGAAGGAATGCCGATTGAACTGGAAATTGGCGCCATTGATAAAGAAAAATTTGACGCCGTACTGGAATATATTTCACCCAAGGGAGTGGAAGAAAACGGAGCCATTCAGTTTGAAATAAAGGCAAATGTGCAACTGAAAGAGGGCCAGTTTATACGGGCCGGTTACAGCGCCAATGCCAACATCGTTCTCGAAAAAAAAGACAGTGTAATGGTAATTCCGGAAGGCATGCTGCAATTCGACAACGACTCGTCGTTTGTGGAGATTAACACCGGAAGTACAGAAGAACCGGTTTACGAGAAACGCATGGTGAAAACCGGCTTGTCTGACGGAATCAATATTGAGATTACAGAAGGTTTGAAGCCGGAAGACAAGGTAAAAGGCGAAAAAATCGATCCAAAAGCGATGAAAGAAAACACCAGCAAAGGCTAGGCTTAGTTAGTTTCAAAGGTTTATGTAAATTAGTCGAAACAAAAAACAATAAAAAAATGAAGAATCTTTTAACCTTGCTGATCGCAGTTACGGGACTTTTATCGGTAGCAACAGTAAAGGCCCAGGCTCCCTGGGACCTGCAGAAATGCTTCGATTACGCCATCGAAAACAACCTCCAGATCAAAAGGCAGGTGCTGAATACCGAATATTACCAGAACCAGGTCAACCAGGCAAAGTCGGATAAGCTGCCCAACCTGAATGCACAGGTTGGAAATGATTTCAGTTTTGGACGGACCCTGACTTTTCCTGAAAATACGTATGTAAATGCCAATTCAACTTCTCTTTCCGGGGGTGTGAGTTCTAATCTGACCGTTTTCAATGGCATGAGATTGAGCAATCTGGTTCAAAAGAGCAAATTGGATTTGCAAGCCACCCTGTATGAATTGGATAAGACCAAGGATGACATCATGTTGTTGATTGCAGCGGAGTATCTCCAGATTCTTTTTGCCGAAGAAGTGCTGCTCGTGGATTCAGCCAACCTGGAAGTAACCAAGCAGCAACTGGAGAGGTCGAGACAACTGGTAAATGCAGGAAGCCTGGCCCGGGGAGCAATGCTGGAAATTGAAGCACAACTGGCACGCGAAGAGTTACAGTTGGTAAACGATCAGAACAGTCTTCAACTGGCCTATCTGAATCTGTATCAATTTCTGGACCTTCCGATGGCTGAAAGCTTTAAGATAGAGAAGCCGAGTCTTCCTGAAATTCAGGCCAATGTGACCATGATGAATGCTTTTGATGTGTTCAATAATGCGATAAATGTCCGCCCTGAAATAAAAGCCGCCCAGTTGCGGGTGGAAAGTGCGATGAAAGAACTTGAAATAGCCAAGGGAAGTAGATATCCCAGTCTTTCGTTTGGAGCTTATTACAATAATATTTTTAATAATAAAGACAGCCGGGGTTTTAATGAGCAGATCCAGAACAATGGTCGCTCCAGCTTAGGATTAACCTTATCCATCCCTATTTTCAACCGCTTCCAGGTGAAGAACAGCATTTCCAATTCGCAGATCCAGATTTCGGATTACGAATACCAGCTGCAGATTGCACGCAATGTGCTTCGAAAAGATATTGAACTGGTTTATACCAATGCTTTGGCTGCGCTCAACCGCTATATTTCTACCCAAAAAGCGGTTACGTCGATGAAAGAGGCTTTCCGTTATACCGAAGAGAAGTTTAACGTGGGAATGATCAACTCGGTGGAGTATAACCAAAGCAAGAACAACCTGGCAATCGCACAGTCGGATCTGATACAGGCCAAGTACGAGTATATTTTCCGTACCAAAATATTAGATTTCTACAACGGTGTACCAATCACCTTGTAGCGAATCATGCTTGAACATTGTTTTTTGTGCCCTGACGGTTAGCGTCAGGGCTTTTTTGTGTTTGTCAGAAATATACTTTCACAATAAGGTTTAAAACGTAAGCTGAGGGATAAGAGAATTTTTTTCAACTCAATTTTATTGCATAATTTCGTCCAGCATTCAGGAATTATTATTACGGATTAATCAATCAATCAAAGTGAAACAAACAAGTATTTTTTTGAGTTACATCGTCCTCTTAATTTTGGGCGCTGGCTTGACCAATTGCGGGCAAGTCGAAAAAGAAGTAACAACCAAGCCCAACATCATATACATCCTGGCTGATGACCTGGGGTATTCGGAAGTGGGTTGCTACGGACAGGAAAAAATAGAAACACCCAACCTTGATGCGATGGCCACTAACGGTATGATGTTTACAGAACACTACGCCGGGGCTCCGGTTTGCGCGCCTTCGCGTTGTGTGCTGCTAACCGGTCAGCATCTTGGGCATGCGCAAATCAGGGGTAACGACGAGTGGGCTTCCCGTGGCGACGTGTGGGATTTTGAAGCCATGGCAAAAGACCCCAACCTGGAAGGACAGCGTCCGTTAAAAGCAGGTACCCCAACCATTGGGCGTTTACTGCAAAATGCCGGTTATAAAACAGGAGTGGTGGGTAAATGGGGCCTGGGGGCTCCCTTAACCGAAGGGATTCCCAACAAACAGGGCTTCGATTTCTTTTTCGGATACAATTGCCAGCGGCAGGCACACACTTTTTTTCCCGTTCATTTATGGAAAGATACGACCAAGGTGCTGTTAAACAATAAAATGGTGCCGCCCCGTACCCGGCTTCCCGAGGGAGCCGATTTGTACGATCCGGAGTCGTACAAGGATTTCTGGCTGAACGAATATTCGCCTGATTTGATGCAAAAGGAAGTCATCAATTTTATCAAGGAAAACAAAGACGCGCCTTTCTTTATGTATTATGCCACGCCGATTCCGCATAATCCGCTGCAGGCCCCGAAGCGTTGGATAGATTACTATGTGGATAAATTTGGCGACGAAGAACCGTACGATGGTAGTAAGGGTTATTTCCCGCATCGTTATCCGCACGCCTGCTATGCGGCAATGGTTTCGTACATGGACGAGCAGATTGGTGAAATTGTAGCCACCCTAAAAGAACTGGGATTGTACGAAAACACCATCATCATGTTTAGCAGCGACAATGGACCGACGTATACCGGGGGAGCCGATTCGCCCTGGTTCGACAGTGCCAAACCGTTTAAGAGCGAACATGGCTGGGGAAAAGGAAGTGTGAACGAAGGCGGGATCAGGGTGCCAATGATTGTTCAGTGGCCCGAAAAAATACAGGCCGGTACCGAAACGGATCTGATTTCGGCTTTTTACGATGTGTTGCCAACTCTTTGCGAAGTTTCCGGGGCTGAAATACCTGAAAACGTTGACGGAATCAGCTTTTTGCCAACGCTTGTAAACAGCGGAGAGCAAAAAACACACGAGTACCTGTACTGGGAGTTTCCCGAATCGGGTGGACAGCAAGCCATAAGAATGGGCAGTTGGAAGGGAATCCGTAAAAATATCCGGCAAGATAGTTTGCGCATTCAGTTGTACGATTTAAGTACCGATATTCAGGAGTTATACGATGTTTCACCGGAACATCCCGAAATTATTCAGGAAATGGAGGCCATTTTCAAAAGAGAACATACGACGGCTGAAATTGAAAAATTCAGAATGAAACAACTGGGAGATTAAACTGAAACGAATCAGGCCAAATCAAAAAATCAGCTTTCTTGTTTGGGAATTGATGCAGTTTTTTGATTTGGCCGGTTCTTAACATCAAGATACAAAGCATGAATATTGTTTTTAAGGCAGGATTACTACTTCTCTTTGCCGGTGTTTTTTCGTGTACATCTTCCGTAAAGAGTAGTAGCGATGAGGATGCCCGTCCGAACATCGTCCTTATTAACATCGATGACATGGGCTGGCGCGATGTGGGTTTTATGGGTTCGGAATATTACGAAACACCCAACATTGATGCGCTGGCAGCCGATGGAATGATATTCAGCAATGCCTATGCCGCTGCCTCGAATTGTGCTCCCAGCCGTGCCTGCCTGATGAGCGGGCAATGGACGCCCCGGCACAGTATTTATACCGTCGGGACTTCGGCACGGGGAAAAAGCCGCGACCGGAAACTTGTTCCGGTGGTTAACAATGAAACCATGCCCGATGATAATGTTTTGATTCCGGAAGTGCTGCAAAAGGCTGGTTATGTAACTTGTCAGTCGGGGAAATGGCACCTGAGCGAAAAGCCGGAGTTAAGGGGTTTTGATTTTAGCATTGGTGGCAGCCACGCCGGTAATCCGGGGTCTTATTATCCGCCCTATAAAAATGTTCCGTCAGTAAAGGCGCCGGCGGACGATTATTACCTCACCAATCTCATCATGGACCGGACTTTGGATTTCTTGGACTCAGTCGACAACAAGCCTTTCTTTTTGTATTACGCGCCATATGCTGTTCATACACCCATTCAACCGGTAAAAGCGTTGTTGCCGAAATATGAGAACAAAGCGGAATGGAATGGGCAAAATAACAGCGAGTATGCCACAATGGTAGAGAATGTAGATGCACAAATTGGCCGTTTGGTGGAGGCGCTGCGAAGTTCAGGAAAGCTGGAAAACACGGTTATCTTTTTTACTTCCGATAATGGCGGGCATTACGGAATAACCAAACAGTGGCCGTTGCGCTCCGGAAAAGGATCGTACTACGAAGGCGGTATTCGTGAGCCCATGTTTGTTTTTTGGAAAGGAGAAATAAAAGGAGGAAGCCAATCGGATTTTCCGGTTAGCCAGCTCGATTTTTATCCAACCATACTTGACATGGCCGGTATTTCGAAACCCGCAGATAAGATACTTGACGGAGCATCGATTTTGTCCGTACTAAAGCAATCCGAAACCTTGGAAGAGCGCCCGCTTTTCTGGCATTTCCCGGTGTACCTGGAAGCCTATGTAAAGAATGATAGCACAACGCAGGACCCGCTTTTCCGTACCCGCCCCGGATCTGTTGTGCGTTTGGGCGACTGGAAACTTATTCAGTATTTCGAGAATAACGATATTGAATTGTATAACCTGAAAGAAGATATCGGTGAGGTAAACAACCTGGCAGGATCAAATCCTGAAAAAGTGAAGGAACTTATAGAGATTCTGGAAACCTGGCGGGAAAAGACGGTTGCTCCTGTTCCGGAACAATTGAATCCTGATTATCAGGGAAAGTAATGTCAAAAATCCGGAAAGCTAAGTTTTACATCATCGATCATAATTTTTAGCTGTTTTGTTCTTCCTTCACTGTTTTAATGATTATTTTGGGAGGACTTAAAACAACTAAATCATAATACCATGTTTAAAACCAGGTTATTAGTCTTTCTTTTTATATTCAGTACATTTTATTGTTATGCTCAGGACGACAACGGGGTTATGTCGATGGATGAGTCCAGATTTCCCAGAAAACGCCAAATCATCCGGATTCCCGGTTTCGATGGCTACCAAACGTTGAAATGTGATTTCCATATGCATACCATTTTTTCTGATGGACAGGTTTGGCCTACAATCAGGGTGCAGGAAGCTTGGCAGGAAGGGATGGATGCGATGGCCATTTCTGATCATATCGAATACACACCACACTCGAAAGATGTGGTGGTTGACCACAACCGTGCGTATGAAATCGGCGAGGATATGGCTGCCGAAAATAACATTATCCTGATTAAGGGGAACGAAATTACGCGCAATACACCTCCTGGTCATTTTAACGCAATTTTTATTGGAGATTCGAAGGATTACATCGCTGACAGGGATAATGCCAAAGACAAACAGGCTGTGATGAAGGCTGCTGATCAGGATGCTTTTATTTTCTGGAACCACCCCGGTTGGAAAGTGAATTCGATCGATGGTTCTTACGAATGGATCGATCTGGTGGACGAGTTGTTAAAGGAAAAGATTCTGGGAGGAATTGAAGTTTTTAACGGCTTTAAATTTCACAAAAAAGCGCTGGACTGGTGTGTCGATAACAACCTTGCAGTGATGGGTTCGACGGATATGCACAACATTGTAGGTTACAGCTATAATCTTGAAAATGGAGCCCATCGCACCATGACACTGGTTTTTGCCAAAGAACGGACGGCTCGGTCGGTACGTGAAGCGCTGGAAGAAGGACGCACCGTTGCCTGGTCGACAAAATATATTGCCGGGAAGGAAGAATGGGTCAGCAAACTGTTCTACGCCAGCGTGGAAGTCAGCCCGGTTTTTCATGCAAAGACAAGGAATGAAAAAACCACCAACTACTACGAAATAAAAAACAACAGCGATTTGTATTTTGAAATGGAGCTTAAGTCGGGCAAGGGAAACAAAAATATTACGCTTTACCCGCAATCATCACAGGTTATTTCTGCAAATGAAGGGCAGGAAAAACTGACCTACGAAGTGGTAACGGCCTTTGTGCGCAGCGACAAAAATCTGGTGGTAGATATTCCGCTAAAATAAAGGGAAAATTCTTTTCCCAAACTACCGTGGGTGCTGGCTCAGGTTTTGACAATTTGAATATCTTTACGTGCAACTTATTGAAACCTAAATCAATTAAAGCTATTCCTTATGAAGTTGTGTTTGGCCTTTCTGTTTATGCTATATGTTGCTTCAGTTGGTGCAAGCAATGTGTTGCAAACAAACTCCGATACCACCATTAGTACATTCAACAAAGACTACGTTTACGAAGTAAAAAAAGCCCGTTCTGAAATCCGGATCGATGGAGTTATTGAAGAACCCGACTGGCAGGCAGCGCAAAAGGCGGATACTTTTTTTAAAGTGTTGCCGGTCGACAGTGGTTATGCCACGCAGCCTTCCACCATATTAATGACCTATGATGATAAAGCGCTTTACCTGGCGCAGATTTTTTACGATACGATTGCGGGCAAACGGGTGATGGAATCTTTCCGGCGCGATTTTGCTTTTGGCAACAACGACAACCTGCTGGTGTTTTTTGATACTTTTCTGGATCAGACCAACGGATTTTCGTTTGGAGTTTCGGCCTCAGGAGCCAAGTGGGACGGCACCATGAGCAACGGTAGTGCGGTTTCGCTCGACTGGGATTGCAAGTGGGAATCAAAAACCAAACATTACAACGACCGGTGGGTGACCGAAATGCGCATCCCGTTCAAATCGGTTCGTTATCCGCGCGGAAGTCAAACGTGGTTTACCAATTTCAGCCGTCTCGATCTCAAGGCAAACGAGAAATCGTCGTGGGCGCCTGTTCCACGGCAATTTCCGACGGCCTCGCTGGCTTACACCGGGGTGATGAACTTTGAAGAACCACTGCCCAAACCCAAGCCTCAGATCTCGGTTATTCCGTATGTTTTTGGTGGTATTTCAAAAGATTACGAAGCCGGAACTGACGCTTCGTACCGAAAAGATTTTGGTTTTGATGCTAAGATCGGCATCTCGTCTTCCATGAACCTAGATCTGACTTACAATCCCGATTTTGCCCAGGTAGAAGTAGACCGCCAGATTGCCAACATCGACCGTTTTGAGTTGTTCTTTCCGGAAAAACGGCAGTTTTTTCTCGAGAACGGCGATCTTTTTTCCAGTTATGGATACAACACTTCCACGCCTTTCTTCTCGCGCCGGATAGGCTTGGATGCTCCGGTGCTGGCAGGAGCCCGTCTCACAGGAAAAATAGGGAACGATTTACGCTTGGGGCTGATGACGATGACCACCGAAAAAACCAGTGATTTCCTGGCGCGCAATTTTACCGTTGTTTCGCTGCAGAAAAAGGTTTTTGCCCGGTCGAACATCGGGTTTATAGCCGTTAACAAACAGTATTTTGATGTGCCATCGGATACCAGCATGTACAACCGAGTGGTGGGAGTGGACTACAACCTGGCCAGTGCCAATAATTTTTGGAGCGGCAAGTTTTTCTATCACCGGTCATTTCAGCCCGGAAACCCGGACAAACAATATTCGCAGGGGGCTTCGGTTACCTACAAAACAAAGCATCTTACACTTGGCCTGTACGAGACCTCGATAGGAGAAAATTACCTGGCTGAGGCAGGATATGTAAGGCGCACCGGGTATAATTTCCTCGGAACAAAAGCCGGGTATAACTTTGTGCCGAATAAAAAGGTGGTTAGTCATGGCCCCAGTGCTCAGATCGATAATTATTACGACAAGGACTACAACAAAATAGAGCATGAATACGACTTTTCGTACCACTTTCAGTTTCAGGACCGCTCCGAGTTTGAGCTGTCGTACAAAAACTTTTACGTGAAGTTGCTGGAAGATTTTAATCCAACCAGCGATGCCACGAATTTTCTTCCTGTGGGATCTGATTATCATTTTGGTGCCGTTTCGGCTGAATTTACTTCTACCCGGAAAACACTCTTTAACTGGAGAGCTGAGGCAACAAAAGGTTCTTTTTACAGTGGCGACATTCAGTTTGTAGAAGGGGAGATCGGATACCGTTTTCAGCCTTACGTCAACCTTACCATGAATTTTAATTTCACCGATATGGATTTGGGAGCTCCTTTCGACCGGGAACAGTTTTTCCTGATCGGCCCCAAAATGGATATCACCTTTTCGGATAAAATTTTCTGGTCAACATTTGTTCAGTACAACGAGCAGGTTGATAACCTGAATATTAATTCTCGCTTTCAGTGGCGCTACCAGCCGGTTTCGGATATTTACCTGGTTTATACCGACAATTATTTTACCGGAAACTGGAACTCGCGTAACCGCGCTGTCGTACTTAAAATGACTTACTGGTTCAACTAAAAGGAAGGCGTTTAACACGGCTTAACGAATTTCTTACCTTATTGTTAAACCGGATTCCGGGGGTTTTAAATATTTCCGGTTGTTCGAAAATAGATTATCTTTGCAAACCTTAAACAATTTGACTATGAATCGTTTAAGTTTATGAATTTTGTAACTATAAAACTCGATTAAAATGAAAGTAACAGTAGTTGGAGCTGGTGCAGTTGGAGCAAGTTGTGCCGAATATATTGCCATTAAAAACTTTGCAGAAGAAATTGTATTGATTGACATCAAAGAAGGTTTTGCCGAAGGAAAAGCCATGGACTTGATGCAAACGGCGTCGTTAAATGGTTTCGACTCTACCATTGTTGGTGCTACTAACGATTACTCAAAAACTGCAGGCAGCGATGTAGCTGTAATTACCAGCGGTATTCCACGTAAACCGGGAATGACACGCGAAGAGCTGATCGGTATCAATGCCGGTATTGTAAAAGACGTAGCAACCAAATTGATTGCCGAGTCGCCAAACGTAATCATTATTGTGGTTAGTAACCCGATGGATACAATGGCTTACCTGGCGCACAAAGCTACAGGTCTTTCTAAAAACCGTATCATTGGTATGGGTGGAGCATTGGATAGCGCCCGTTTCAAATTCAGACTGGCTGAAGCCATCGGTTGTCCGCAATCGGATGTTAGCGCCATGGTAATTGGTGGTCACAGCGATACAGGTATGGTTCCGCTGATCGAAAAAGCAGTGGTAAACAGCGTGCCGGTTTCTGAATTCCTGTCAGAAGAAAAAATGGCCGAAGTAGTGGAAGCTACAAAAGTAGGTGGTGCAACCCTTACTAAATTACTGGGAACTAGTGCCTGGTATGCTCCGGGTGCAGCCGTTTCTGAATTGGTAAAAGCAATTGCGCTCGATTCTAAAAAAGTATTCCCTTGTTCAGCATTGCTTGAAGGTGAATATGGCTTGAGCGATATCTCAATCGGTGTTCCTTGTGTAATCGGCAAAGGCGGTATCGAGAAAGTATTGGAAATCGAACTTTCTGATGCTGAAAAAGCAAAACTGGTGGATAGCGCCGAAGGAGTTGCTGCTGTTAACGCCCTGTTGTAACAGAACGAAAAAAATTATTAGTATAAAAAGGCGGTTGATCCATTCGGGTCAGCCGTTTTTTATTATGTTCGTTTATTTTTAAACCATGCGAACAAAGATTCCTATCAAAATAATCGAGCTCGAAAACGGCAATTATCACTTACTGGTAAACAGTTCTTTTTACAATGGCACCAGTGGTATGTGGGTGATCGACACGGGGGCTTCCAAATCGGTTTTCGACCAGAATTTACAAGATCGCATTGCCGAAGTCGATGAGCATACCGAAGACTTGCACTCGGCGGGTATCGGTGCCGAACCGATGAAAAGCCGTTTGTGTACCTTAAAAGAGATCCATTTTGGAAAGATGAAAGTGCCGGGGATGAGTGCCGCTCTGCTCGATCTTAGTCATATAAACGAGTTGTATGAAAATGCTGCCGACCTGCAAATATGTGGTTTGCTGGGGGGCGATTTTTTAATGAACTACCGGGCAGTGATCGATTACAAACGAAAACTACTTATACTGCGAAGATAATTCGGTTTTACTTTATCTAACTTGGAGAAGGCCGAAAGATTGATGATAGATTGAAAAGCAGATTGAAGGAGATTGGTTCAATCTCTTCAACCCCTACAATCATTTCAATCTAAAACCAGTTGAAAATATTTTGCCAAGAAATGCACAAGTATTACAGATAAGATACCAAGAGGTGCGCTGAAAAGAATAAAAAGCGTCAAAGGCTTCGGGAATCGTTGCCTTTGACGCTTTCTTTTTTAGGATGTTACCTGGAAAGATTCTCCAAAGTTTGTTTTCCTTCTTGCATCAGTTCGTTAAAATCAGCCGGCTTTTGAGTGAAATTAAACCGGGCAACAAGCTCGTTAAGTTGTTTAAGTTTTTCTTGTGCCTCGGCCGACGTATTTTTCTGAAATTCTTCACGTAATAAACGGATCTTTTCAGCATCCTGGATGCCTTCGCGCAAGCGTTCGAAACGGATGGAGCTCCGTGCATCAGGATAAACAATGTAGGTATCTCCGGCTGGCCAGGTGCGAAAGCGCGAATCGGTCAGCGGGTCTTTCACCCAACTGTTGTAAGCCCAGCGTAAAAAACCATCGAAGCCGGTTGCCATGGTATACCAGCCAACAAAAACAGCCTCGGCCGGTTCCGAAAAAGTAAACACATTGGGGAAGCCGTCGGCGCAGCATACATACCAGGTTGAAATGTAACTATGGTCTTTGCGGTACTGAAGAATTTCAGGTTCAATTTCAGCTCCAAAAGCAACGCTCAGGTCGGTGAGCTGGTCCGGAAATATCTTGTAGTTATGATGATTATCAGCAAAGGCCACTCCCATTCCCGGTACGACTTCGGCCAGCAGGTTCATGGTGGCTTGCATTTCTTCGGGCGAGCGTTCGTCCATGGCAATGCGCGTAATGTCTTTCCATCCTTTTTGCTCTACATGTTTCACAAAATCTTTTAGGAAAGGAGTCCACAGTTCTTCAAACTCTTTTGTGCCTGCTTTTGCTACGATTTTTACTTCTTCGTCAGAAGCAACATCGTGGTAGTAAAGTTCATTTCCCCAGGGAACCATGGAGTAGCAGTTGATCTGATTTTTAATACCCAAATCGATCATAAACTGCACCCACTGGTCAAAAATGGTATAGTCGTAAGTCCAGCTTCCGTCGGCTTGTTTGTTCCAGGCAATCATAGAACCAAATGCATCTTCGGTTTGTCCTCCCCAGGGACGGTTGTTCAGGGTGGCGGTAATTACTTTTTGTCCGGCATCGGCAAGTAATTTCATGAGCGGGCGAAGCAGGTCCCAGTGTGCTGCCGACCATAGTTCCACATCGTGTACACGTGCTACCGCATACGGGTTTTGCCACAGGTCGAGGTGAAATTTCCAGTCCGAAGCCTCGGGGAGCGTGCGGTCGGCCACTTCAACCGTAAATGCGAAATCGCTGTGTTTCTTTCCGTCAAGCATTAACTGCATGGTTGAAGTATAGCTTCCGGGAGCTGCGTCGGCGGGTACATCAAACGTGATCCATACCGGGCGGGTTGACTGAGGCTCCATTTCAAATGCAGAAAGCGTGTCAAGCACATCCGGACTGATACGGGCGATAAAGTCTTCGGGTTTGCGGTATCCACATCCCGGGCCAAACTCGTCGGTTAGTACATAGCGCACAAACTGTGCACGAGCAATGTCTGCCGGCAGTGTTTTTCCATCCTCTGTTTTAAAATCAGAAAACCGGCATTCAACGACTCCGGCAGGCTGATTGTTCCACAGTACCAGTTGTGCCGAAATTTTTTCGTTGCGCCAGGCAAAACCATTCCAGACGTTTGTGTTTGCCAAATCAGGGATTAAGCTTTTGTTGTAACGGTAGTCAACCGAACCAATGGATGCATGCAAGCCCGGCGTAACCACACTCCAGTCGGTTAAGGTGTCGGCTGAAGGATCTGCAGCTTCTGCATAAGTCACAGGAGCCGCAATTTTTCCGGGTTTTGAACATCCCAAAATGAAAACAAAAAGAAGGGTAAATAAAACTAGGTTCTTCATTATATATCGAGTTAGAATTATGATTGATTTCGGTATAACTGTCATCTCTTTATTTAAAAGGGAAATCAGAAAGCATCTTGTCCTCAAAGATATTGAATAGTGCTTACCAGTTGCAAAAAATTAATTATTTCTGTTTGACCGGAATTAGGCCTGATTGAAAGTTTTAGCCTGCCATACTTCAAAGGCTAGGAGTGTTTCAGTGGCTATTTCCTGTATGTATGTTTCGAGCGAAGTTTCCTGGAACTGTTTTTCATCCCAGTTTCCGTTCAAGAGTTTTGCATCTCCTTTCCATACAAAAACCAAAGCTTCTGTTCTTTTATTTTTAACATGGATGGCAGTTGAAATACATTCATATTCATCCCCTTCGTAAAATTTCAGTATTTCCAGTGAACGACGATCCACGTTCTGCAAAAGCTTTCCTTTAACCTTTGATCCCTTACTGGGAAATACGGCCGGATAATCGGCTTCACTTACGGCAAGGCGCTTGAAATTGTGCAGGATCGCTTCCTGCGTTGGGAAACTTGTTCCGGTGAGTGCCTGCACTACTTCGGAGAAAAGGAGAGAGCCGTAAACAAAAACCTGTTGCATAAAATATCCGGATTAAATCAACTGCCTCAAATTTAACTGCTTCAGATTTGGAAACCACAGGGAATTAGGTATATTTGCTCCGCTAAATTTTAAAGTATTGAGGATTAAGCTGAACATATCAAGAAAGTTGCTCGTTAGGCTGGCATTTTTTGCCGCTTTAATAGGCGTAGCTGTTTGTATGGATGCTTACCTGGAAAAAAATCCTACCAAACTGGATCATATTCAGACCAATGCGGATAATCACGGAACTCACCAAGGTGAAGTATATGTTCTGGCACAGGCCAATCCGCTCACGGTAAAGACTTTCTTCCAAAAAACACCCTCCCGGAACCAGGATTCGGATGCACATAATAAATTTCTGCGGCAGTATTACTCCGTCAGAAATTACCAGGTGTTGAAGGCCGAGGTGGTTCAGCAAACAAGTCCTCTGATTACTTCGTATCATTACCTGGTTTATCAAAACCATTCGCTTTCCCCCGACGAAGATCCGTTATCTTAATTTTTCGCGTTTTCGCGTGAAGGGCTGTGCGCAGAGGAGCTGCGTATGGCTGTAAATAGCTTGGATTCAAAAGAACAGACAATAAATCAAACATTAAAATTTAATTTAAAATGCAAAACAAAGGTGCAATTTTAACTTTTGCAATTCTGTTGGCAGCTGTGAGTCTTTACCAGTTATCTTTTAGCTGGAAGTCTCAACAGATTAAAAAAGATGCCGAGGAATATGCTCAAGGAAATCCGGATGTGGAATACCGTTACCTGGATTCAATGGCAGGAGAAGTGGTGTACAACTTCTTCGGGTTGAAAAAATTTACGTACAAAGATGTTCGTGAACTGGAAATGAACCTGGGTCTTGACCTGAAAGGCGGTATGAACGTAACGCTTCAAGTAGAAGTGAGGGACATTATCCGTGCGATGTCGAATTATAGTACCGACGAAACTTTTAACAAAGCATTGGCACGCGCCGACGAGTTGCAAACCAATTCGCAGGACGATTATGTAACGCTTTTCGGAAAGGCTTTTGATGAAGTGGATCCGAATGCCAAACTGGCGTCGATTTTTAATACACTCGAACTGCGCGACCGTGTGACTTTTAACTCTAGCAATGCTGACGTATTGGATGTTATCCGCAAGGAAACCGATGCAGCCATCGATAACGCCTTCAATATTATTCGTACGCGTATCGACCGCTTTGGGGTGGCTCAGCCAAACATTCAGCAACTACAAACACGTGGCCGTATCCTAGTAGAACTTCCGGGGGTAAAAGACCAAAACCGTGTTCGTACGCTTTTGCAGGGAACTGCTAACCTGGAGTTCTGGGAAACTTACGAAAACCAGGAAGTTTACCCGTATTTGATGCAGGCCAACGAAAAAATTCGCGAAATGAATGCTGTTAACGGAGAAAAAGAAGTAGCAGAAGAAGCCACTACTGAAACTCAGACAGCAGAACAGGATACCACCGGCGAAAATTCGTTATTGGCAGAAATGGAAGCAGGAAGCTCTGCTGACTCATCAGCAACCGGAATCGACAACATGGCTGATTTCCAGAAAGACTATCCATTGTTTGCAGTGCTTACTCCAAGTACCGATCAAACCGGGCAATTATTCAGAGGGCCTTCGATAGGTTATACGCAGGGAAAAGATACTGCGAAAGTAAATTCATATTTGAACAATCCACAGATCAGAAACCTTTTCCCAAGGGATATGAGGTTCGCATGGACCGCTAAGTCGATGGATCAAGCTGGCATGTTTTATCGTTTGATTGCGCTGAAAGTAACCACCCGTGACGGACGTCCACCGCTGGATGGTGAAGTGATTACCGATGCCCGCCAGGATTTTGACCAGATGGGTTCGAATCCGGAAGTGTCGATGCAGATGAACAGCGAAGGAGCCAAAGTATGGCAGCGTATGACCAAAGAAAACGTGGGCAAATCAATTGCGATTGTTCTGGACGGTTATGTGCGTTCGTTCCCAACGGTTAACGGTGAAATTCCGGGTGGACGTTCAAGCATCACCGGTTTGGAAAGTATTGAAGAAGCAAAGGACTTAGCGAACGTTTTGAAATCGGGTAAAATGCCGGCTCCGGCCCGTATTATCCAGGAAGATGTTGTTGGTCCGTCACTGGGTCAGGAAGCGATTAACAGCGGCTTAATCTCGTTTATCATTGCTTTTGCACTGGTATTGGTGTACATGTTGTTCTTCTACAGTAAAAATGCAGGTTTGGCAGCGAACATTGCGCTGGTAGCCAACATGCTTTTCATCTTTGGTATTCTGGCTTCGTTGGGTGCTGTTCTTACATTACCTGGTATCGCCGGTATTGTACTTACCATTGGTATGTCGGTGGATGCCAACGTGCTTATTTATGAACGTGTTCAGGAAGAACTTCGTGCGGGTAAAGGAATTAAATTGGCGATAACTGACGGTTACCGAAACGCGTATTCTGCGATTATCGACGGTCAGGTGACCACTTTGTTGACAGGTATTGTGCTTTACATGTTTGGCTCAGGCCCAATCAAAGGTTTTGCTACTACCTTGATCATTGGTATTCTTACCTCGTTGTTCTCAGCCATTTTCATCACCCGTTTGATTTTTGAATGGCAGCTGAGAAAAGGCGGACGTATTTTGTTTGCTTCCAGTGCTACCGAAAACTGGCTGCGTAATACACGTATTAAATTCCTGGAAAAAAGAAAGATTGCCTATATTATTTCTGGAGCGTTGATTGTACTTTCGATTGGCTCGCTGGTAGTTCGCGGATTGAATTACGGTATCGACTTTAAAGGAGGTAGAACGTATGTGGTTCGTTTTGACCAGGATGTAAAAGTGGCCGATGTACAAAATGCACTGGCGGTTGTTTTCGATGGAGCTCCTGAAGTAAAAACCTATGGAGAAGCTGACCAGGTAAGGATTACTACTGATTATAAGATTGATGACGATAGCGAAAACATCGACAACGAAGTGGAAGCTTTGTTGATGAAAGGTTTGAAAGACGCCGGATTAATTGACCAGGGAGTAACTCTGGAGCAATTTACGGATGTTTACCAGCAGAGTTCTCAAAAAGTAGGACCAACCATTTCGGACGATATCCGCAATGAATCGGCCATTGCTATTACGTTCTCTCTGATTATTATCTTCCTGTATATTTTGGCCCGTTTCCGCAACTGGCAGTACGGACTTGGTGCGATCGCTGCATTAACACACGACTCGTTGATTGTTCTGGGACTTTTCTCACTATTGGCAGGTGTGCTTCCGTTCTCGCTGGAAATTGACCAGGCATTTATTGCGGCTATTCTGACAGTGTTGGGTTACTCAATCAACGACACGGTGGTAGTTTTCGACCGCATCAGGGAAACCATGGGACTGCATCCAAAACGCCGTGCCGAAGAAAACATGGACGAAGCTATGAACAGTACACTGCGTCGTACATTTAGTACTTCGTTGTCAACTTTCGTAGTATTGCTGGCGATCTTCCTCTTTGGCGGTGCTACCATTCAAGGCTTTACATTTGCCTTGCTGGTGGGTATTGTTGTAGGTACTTATTCTTCTATCTTTATTGCAACTCCGATTGCTTACGATACTCGTAACAGGGTTAAGAAAGTGGTAGAAAGTAGAAAAAAGTAGTTTGATCCGATAATTTTGGATATAATTGCCGGAAGTTGGAAAAGGGCAGGAGTTTTTCTGTCTTCTTCAAACTTCCGGCTTTTTACTTTTTGTATATTTGTGATTTAAATTTAGAAGAATGAGTTGTCTTTTATTCATAAGCGGAGGTGAGTTGGTTTTGGTAATGGTGCTGGCTTTGCTGTTTTTTGGGTCAAAAGCTATTCCTGATATCGCCAAAACGCTTGGAAAAGGAATGCGTGAATTCAAAAAGGCTACCAACGAAATAAAGCGTGAACTCGACGCCAACACCTCAGATATAAAAAGGGATATCAACGATGTCACTTCAACGGTAAAGAAGGAAACCTCGGAGATCAATAGCGGAATTCAGAAAAACTTCGAGGATTAATTACTTTAAAATACACCTTCTTGGCAATAGCATTGTACATATTTATTTTGCTGCTCAGCTTTGTATTGCTGGCGCGGATTGTGGATCTATTCTTTGTTGCTTCACTCGATAAAATTTCGCGGGACCTTCGTCTCTCAAGCGATGCCGCGGGAGCAACCTTAATGGCCGTTGGATCGAGCGCTCCGGAGCTTTTTGTGGCTTTGTTTGCGGTACTGAAACCGGGCGAGCACCAGGTAATTGGTATCGGAAGCATTGTGGGAAGCGCGATTTTTAACCTTCTGGTGATTGTGGGGGCGGCAGCTTTGGTAAAAAGTAGCAAATTAAACTGGAAGCCCATGTTCCGCGACATCCTCTTTTATACCCTCACGGTAATCATGCTGGTGGTATTTATTTGGGATGGTCATTTCACCTTAACCGAATCCATTGCCTTTTTGGGATTGTACGTGGTCTATGTGGTGGCAGTGGTATACTGGCGGCGTATTTTGCCTTACAACGATGTGGAGTTTGAAGAGAAAGTGGAAGAAGCACACGGAGAACACAATAAGATTACAAAACCACTGGATCAGTTTCTACGTTTTATTTTTCCCAAAGCTGAAAGGTATTACCTCGTTTTCTTCTTTTCCATTGTTTTGATTGCGGCACTTAGTTATGTTCTGGTTGAGGCTGCGGTAAAAACGGCTCACCTGATGAACATTCCGGAGGCCATTATTGCACTGACCGTGCTTGCAGTGGGAACATCAATACCCGACTTGTTTTCATCGATTATCGTGGCCAAACAGGGAAGGGGAGACATGGCTGTTAGCAATGCAATAGGTTCCAATATTTTTGATATTCTGGTAGGACTGGGTTTACCCTTCCTGATTGTGATGTCGCTTTCAGGAGGCACAGTGGATGCAGGTGGAGATATTGTAACTTCCGTACTTATTTTGTTGGGTTCGGTGGTTCTACTTATCGGGCTTTTATTGGTTCGGCGCTGGAAGGTCGGAAAGCTTACCGGCTTTATTTTAGTGGCTGCTTACCTGGCTTACGTTGTTTACGAAATAGTGAAACTCTAAAATCATTGTTTTGATAAAGGCTGAGAACATACACAAGTCGTTTGGGAACTTAAAGGTTTTGAAAGGTATTGACCTGGAAATTCCGGAGAGAAAAATATATTCAATCGTAGGAGCCAGTGGTGCAGGTAAAACTACTTTGTTGCAAATACTCGGAACATTGAGCAAACCCGACAGCGGTGATATTTATTTTAGGGACAAGAAAATATCGGCCATGTCGGAAAAACAACTGGCTGCTTTCCGAAACAGGGAAATTGGATTTGTTTTTCAGTTTCACCATCTGTTGCCCGAATTTACTGCGTTGGAAAACGTGTGCATTCCGGCTTTTATTGCCAAAGAATCCAAAGCGAAAACAGAAGCAAAAGCCAAAGAACTGCTCGACTTTCTGGGGCTGTCTGAAAGAATGGAGCACAAGCCATCAGAGCTTTCCGGCGGCGAAAAACAGCGGGTAGCTATGGCCCGGGCGCTGATAAACGATCCTTCGGTGATCATGGCCGACGAACCTTCGGGTAACCTCGATTCGAGCAACCGTGACGAGTTGCACGATCTGTTGTTCAAACTGCGCGACGAACTGGGCCAGACTTTTATCATCGTAACCCACGACGATCATTTTGCGGAACGTTCCGACCGCATTATTCAGATCAAAGACGGAGTGATTGAGTAGTACCATGGATTTTGATACACTAAAGGCCTTTTTGGATGAAAAAGTGGAGGAGTTTTACCGTCCCGAGTTCATCGAAACAGACCCGATCCAGGTTCCGCACAGGTTTTCAAAAAAAGAAGACATCGAAATTGCCGGTTTTCTGGCTGCAACCATCGCCTGGGGAACCCGGGCAGCAATCATAAAAAATGCACTGTATTTAATGCAACTGCTGGATGAAGATCCGCACAGTTTTGTCTTGTATGCTTCTTCAGCAGAGTTAAAACGCCTGAAAAAATTCGTACACCGGACTTTCAATGGCGACGATTGTGTGTATTTCATTCAATCTTTACGAAATATCTATACCAGCCATGGCGGGCTTCAAAAAGTATTTGAAGAGGGCTTTTTAAATGGTGATACGGCCTGGGCTGCGCTGGCGCATTTTCACGGGTTGTTTTTTGAACTTCCGGGAGAACGTACCCAAAAGCATGTTTCAAACGTCAGAAAAGGTGCATCGGCCAAACGGCTGAATATGTACCTGCGGTGGATGGTTCGGGAAGATAAAGCCAGGGTGGACTTCGCACTTTGGAAAGGGATTCCGGCATCGGCACTCATGCTGCCACTGGATGTTCATACGGGTAACGTAGGACGAAAACTGGGGCTTTTGCAGCGCAAATCAAGCGACTGGAAAGCCGTGGAAGAAATTACCGCCAACCTGCGCCGGTTTGATCCGCAAGATCCCATCAAATACGACTTTGCCTTGTTTGGGCTGGGGGTTTTTGAAAAGTTCTGATGCTTTTCTCGATTACACAAAGAACCGCAAAGGCAGCTCAAAGAATCTCTGGGGCGCTTTGTGGCAACTCTGTGAAACTTTGTGTAATTTAATAGCTCAATCCAAAGCACAGCAAAATGACAGAAAATGAAATTTCTAATCTCGTAATCGGAAAGGCCATCGAAATTCACAAAGCACTTGGACCCGGCTTGCTGGAATCGGCCTATAAAGAATGCCTGTTTTACGAATTGACTGCGGCGGGTTTAAAGGTGGAAAAAGAGAAGCCCGTGCCAATTATTTACAAGGAAATCAAGCTTGACCATGGTTACAGAATTGACCTACTGGTAGAAAACAAAGTGGTAGTGGAATTAAAAACCGTGGAAACTTTTACAGATGTACATTTCGCTCAGGTTCTAACCTATTTGAAAATTGGAAACTTCCACTTAGGTTTGCTGCTTAATTTTAATGTGCTTCGTTTAAAAGACGGCATCAAACGTTTTATAATGTAATGGGCAGAAACAACTACTTTCAATTTAAACAGTTTAAGATTATCCAGGAAAAATCTGCGATGAAAGTGGGTGTGGATGGTGTGTTGCTGGGTGCCTGGGTTCAGCCTGATTCCGCCCGGCAGATACTCGATGTTGGCACCGGAACTGGACTGATTGCGCTGATGCTGGCTCAACGCTCGAACGCGCAGATCACAGCGATAGAGATCGAAGAAAATGCGGCCGGCGAGGCATCACTGAACGTAAGTGCTTCCGGATGGAAAGAGCGCGTTGAAGTACAGAAGATTTCTTTGCAGGAGTTTGTCAAATCTGCCTCGTCTTCTTTCGACCTGATCGTGTCAAATCCTCCCTTTTTTAGCCAGGCAACACGGGCAGCTTACACGGAACGAACCATTGCCCGTCACAACGACTTACTTCCTTTTTCGGAGCTTATCGCCTGTTCCGCCGACTTGTTGGCTGAGAACGGTAAAATTGCATTGATTTTGCCCATTGAAGCCTTGGAAGAGATTCAGTATTGGGCTAGAGAAAATAACTTGTGGCTTTGCCGCAAAACCGAAATTTTCCCCAAAGCAGGAAAGAAAGTCAACCGTGTCCTGTTGGAGCTGGGAAAAAAGGAAACAGTCCTCAACGAAGACTGTTTGACAATTTATAATTCTGATGGTTCTTTTACAGAAGAGTATGTCGCGCTGACCCGGGACTTTTACCTGAAATTTTAGGCCAGGAATAGAAAGGGATTAAAGATCCGGTCCATGCGGTTCGAGAACTTACGAATGGCCTGTTGATCCATTTTCGAAGTACTGTGATCTATTTTGGCTACTTTCTTAACGATAAACTTTTCCAGAAAATTCATCTTCTCAAAGTTAAATTCGCCACCCAAACAAGCCGTTGCTTTGGCATGTTCCAGCAATTCTTCAGGGAAGGCATTGTTCAGATGAGTTCGCGCTTCTTCTCCTTCGTCCATGCAACAAATAAAGAGGCCCAGCTCTTTCGTTTGTAGCTCTGCGATATTAAGCCGGCAGAATGTTTTGATTCTTTTTTGAATTTGTCCGGCATGGATGGAACCTCCAACAATAATTCTTTCGAACTGAGAGAGGTCGGGTGCTTTTTCCTTTTTCAGGTTACAAAGAGTTACCTCTTGTCCCAGCAGTTGTTTTAGTTCACGGGCCACTGTTTCGGTGCAGCCATGTGTTGTGCAATAGGTGATTAGAGTTTTCATGCGGTTAAATTGTTTTCCCTCAGTAGCATCGTGTGGAATTTGCAGGGTTGTGAATCAGCCTTGTATCGCGTATTCCATTCTTATGCTCACTTTAAGAGTTGATTGTTTTGGCTTATTCTGATAAAGATTGTTAATATGCTTTCAATAATTTCTATTTAAAATTAGGCACTTAGGGTAAACAATGGTGTTAAGAATCGGTTAATTGTCTGTAATTATCGGTTAAAATAAAATACTAAAAAGTGTTTTACTAAAAAAGTTCTATTTTTGCACAAAATTTAAGCATAATACCATGACAATTGATATGAAACCAGAAGTACAGATTGATGCAAATTACTACAAGATTGCAGAAATTCGGCGATTAACAGAGCATGCTTTTATTCTTTCGATGCCCAGAAGCCGGTTTAAGTTTGTGGCAGGGCAACATGTGTCTTTGTCTATTCCGGGCGATTATCAAAGCCGCGAATACTCTATATACAGTGCTGAGGGTGGTACTAACCTGGAAGTGTTGGTGAAGGAAGTAGATGGTGGTTATTTTTCGCCGAAACTGTCGCATCTGAAAGAAGGCGATATGGTGGAGGTACACGGCCCGTTCGGTAAGTTCGGATTGGATGAAAAGAATCTGAAAAACAATAAGCATGTTTTTATTGCCAGCGGAACCGGCATTGCGCCTTTTCACAGCATGGTTCAAAGCAACCCGGGCTTGGATTTCCATTTGATCCACGGAGTGCGTTATGCCGATGAAGCCTATGAAAGAGATGCTTATGAAGCAGGCAGATACACGCTTTGTACTTCGCGCGATGATAAAGGGAATTTTAGAGGTCGTTTAACGGAATACCTCAAGAAGACGGACTTTGACAAAAACACGTCTTTTTACCTGTGCGGAAACAGCGATATGATCTTTGATTCGATGGAGATTCTGAGCGACAAAGGTTTTGGAAGAGAAAACATTAACGTGGAAGTTTACTTCTAAACTTCAAAATATCTTTTTCTGCGAAAAGCAGTTTGTTGAGAAAGTCAGGAATGCCATCTCTCTGAGTAATCAGATGGGATGGCATTCTTGCTTTTACTTATTTCGAGTCAATTTTTTCGCCAAAGGCAAGGTCTCCGGCGTCACCCAGGCCGGGAACAATGTATGATTTAGGCGTCATTTCGGGGTCTACAGCACCCAGCCACAAGGTAACATTGTCTGCCTTGATTTTTTCTTTTACATAGTTAACGCCTTCTTCGCTGGCAATGATGGCAACCATGTGAATGTGCGCCGGTTTTCCTTTGCTGAACAGTGCCTCGTAACCAATTTCCATCGATTTTCCCGAGGCCAGCATGGGATCGGAAAGAATAACTACTTTGTTGTTGAGCGACGGCGATGCCATGTATTCAAACTCAATTTCAAATTTTCCACCTTCGGTATATTTTCTGAAAGCCGAAATAAAGCAGTTCTCCGCCCGGTCAAAAACCCGGAGAAGCCCGTTGTGCATGGCCAGTCCGGCACGCAGAATGGTGGCCAAAACAGGCTGACTCTTTAATTTCGGAACTTTTGCCACACCCAGCGGCGTTTGTACGTCTTGTACTTCGAATTCCATTTCCTTACTGATTTCGTAAGCAAATAATTCCCCAATGCGGTTCAGGTTATCACGAAAACGAAGCGGGTCGGTTTGAATGTTAATATCACGGATCTCGGCCAGGTATTGGTCCAGTATAGAATGATTGTTGCCTAAAGTTTTTATGTTCATATTCTACTATCGCAGTTTATAAAAGTGAGTTTTCTTTTTAATTTTGGTTTCGCATTTTTCATGAGAAAAATCCGCGATCTTCTTTGTTGTCAGATGCTGGCTAAAACTGGTTGGGGCAAATAAAAATGGCTTTAAATCAGGGAAAGCAAAGATTTTTTGATATAAATGACTAATTGACAACATGTACAGTTTATGATAAAACGTATCTATAAAAACCTGTTTTCGGAAAAACTGCGCGTAAAAATAAGGATTTATTTCAATATACTGATTTCTCCTTTCTATTCGGGGCAGCAGTTTTATTGTAATTGTTGCCAGAAATCGTTTCGGAAATTTCTTCCAAAAGGGAATATCGAACGGGAAAATGCCCAGTGCCCTTATTGTGGCTCGCTTGAACGGACGCGGGTTTTGACATTGTACCTGAGAAATGAAACCGGAATTTTTACCATGAAGAGGCCTAAAATTTTGCACGTTGCCCCGGAATATTCTTTGTTTCGTATTCTTAAAAAACTTGACGCTGAATATGTGGATGGCGATATCGATCCGGCTTATGCACGGAATGTGGTTGATATTACAGATATTCATTTTCCGGATAATTATTTTGATCTGATAATTTGTTCGCATGTTTTGGGACACGTGCCTGATGAGGCAAAGGCTGTTAAAGAGCTGTGCCGGGTACTTTCTCCGGGTGGCGAGGCAATTATTATGTCTGTTTTAGACCTCGACTCTTCTGTTACTTTGGAGGATAGTAAGATCGTTTCGCCCGAAGACCGTTTGGCTCGTTACGGAGAATTTGATTTATGCCGTTTGCACGGTATGGATTTTCAGGATCGGTTGGAAGCGGGCGGTTTTAACGTGAAAACTATCGATTACCGTACGCATTTTACAGCCGCAGAAAATGCCCAATTCAGGTTGGGAGATGGTAAACGAGAGTTGATATTCAGTTGTAGAAAATAGCAGGCGTTTAGTGATTCACTCTTGCTTTGCCCACCCATTTTCTGATAAGAAAGTATAGAAATTCCGCCTTCAGGTTGTTAACAAAGTCGCCGGGCATTTCAACCGGGTACCGTTGAAAGTGCGTACTTACACTGTCGTATTTGAGGCCGGCCGTTCCAAAGGTAATGTCGCATATTTGCTTTTTCACCAATTTGGTTAGCAACTTTTCCGAAACTCCGTGGTCGGTAAAAGGGAAGGCGAAGGCTTTTATTTTGGGCTCAAAGTGGTGGTTGATCCACTCCATATTTTTCTCAATTTCATCGAACTGTGCATTTTTTTTCATGAGCCAGAATTCGGGATGGGAACACGAATGCCCGCCAATCGTAAATCCTTGTTTGTGTAACTGCTTTAGCTGACTTTTGGTCATGTAGGGCTGTTGTTCCTTTAAAAATGCAGCAAAATCCATTTCAAGCAGTTCGGCTGCTTGGTCAATTAGATCCTTTTGATGATATGGAGTTTTTAGCAGATTGTGCCGGAAGATACCGTGTTTGGCCAAAAAACTTTCGGTTTCTGAATCGGGGTTTGTCAGCAAACCGTTTAACAGCAGGCTGGCTTTGTAACGGTGAAAAAGCGCTTTGTTGCCCACAAAATCAGAATTGATAAAGAAGGTTGCCGGAATTCCTTTCCGCGATAAAATGGGCGCAATTATTTCGGCACATTCGCTAAGCCCGTCATCAAATGTCAGATGAAATTTTTTCACGGAATTGAATGGGTTTGCATAGAACTCCTCCAGCGGAACGGGTGTAAAATATCTTAGAATGTAATCGAGTTCGCTTTCGAATGTGTTGGCATCTCTGTACGGATAGTTCAGAACATGGGCCAAATGACTGTTACTTACGGTATGGTAAAAGGGTAGAAAAGCGGGAGTATTTAGCCGGAATAAAGTTTTCGCCGGAACAACCCGGGCCACTTGTTTGCATATGGAACGAGGAATATTTGCCATCGGAATTCAGGATTTGATCCACCGAAGTGGCAAAGGTAAACCATTGTATTTGACCAGAAAATAGGTTTCGGGGTAACTTCCGAAGCCGCTGAAGAAGTGAGCAATGCCCGGCACCGTGGAGCCCTCAAAATCAAGTGTTGTATTTTTCCCTGCATTTTCACGGATAAAGCCGTCGATCAGAAGCCGCATGGCACCCGATTTTTTGCCGGTCTTATTTGCAACAGAATCGTGGAATGTAACGCGGTTGCCGTATTTGCAGAAATAACCGGCCGCACACAATTCGTTGGAAGGAGTGTAAATCCCGTAAATTCTTCCAATTCCTTTGTACAGCCCAAATGCGATCAGGCGCTTGGCTGTATTCCAATCTTCTTCCGAGAATTCCCGCCAGGGGTTTTCGGCTCTGAGTTGTAAATAATCATCCAGTTGAATTCCTGCCACAAAGCTCAGGTTCTTTTTATGTGCTTTTTTCAGGTTCTTTTTGGCATCGGGCGAATACCCCGAATACAACCCGGCATAATTCATATTTAAAGGAAGAATATAGTTGGTGCGGGGCGAAATTTTCAAGTGGAGGCCGGTATTCTCCATAGGCGTTTTTGTGTTCACCTGTGTGTCGCAATATTTAAAGAGCTGCGAAACTTTCAGAAAGAATTGCCTGGTGATTTCTTCCGAAGGAGCCGGGAATATTCCCAGTTGCTGGCAGTAATCGGGTTGATAGACATAGGAGATTCCCCATTTTTTTCGCACGGGCAGTGGCATTATAAAATCATAATCGCCCATTACCAGCGCATCCCAGTTGTCGGCAGCACGGTCGAGGTACCAGGAGGCGGCATAAATGTGCTGGTTGGGGGAATTGTTCAGGCAGTTATCCCACTTGTTGTAATCAATGTCCTTATTTTTTATGTACCTAATGTTGGGTTGTTCTTTCATTTGCCCAGCTAAATCCAAGTTGGTTCATGTCTTCAAACACCTGGCGGAAACCTTTCCAGATTCCTTTGTCGTTAACGGTTTCGTTGTGCCAGATACTCACAAATGTACCACCAACATTCTTAACTTCGGTCATGATTTTTTTAATTTCTTCAAAAGCTTTGTCAGGAGACAGTTTCAGGTAGTGCGTAAAGGTTCCGTCCATAACCTGGAAGGGCACAACCAGCAGGTTGGTGGCGGTCTCGCGTTCCAGGTCGTAGAAGTAAAAAGGCGTGCAAATACCAGCCCTGAATCCATGCAAACAAGAGTAACCCATTGTATAGTCTTCCACAATTCCGCTTTTGATCAGCCGCCGGTACGAAGTGGGCAGCTGAAGCCGCAGAAAATGCTGACGGCTTTTCAGAATATTGGATTTCAGGATTTTTTCCAAACGAATTCGTTCGGTGCGCGTTTTTTTGCGGTTCCCTTTTTTACTGGAGGCAAAAGAAGGATGCAACGCTACATCGTATTTTTCTTTGATGGTGCGGATCAGTTTTTGGTATGATTTGTTGCGGTGCGAGATGTTTTTATCGTAACGGCCCCAGTCGCCCAGCAGGAAAAAGAACTTTACCTTCTCCTCGTTTCCTTGAAATACCGTATTCAGGTATTCATAAGTGTCGTATGGATCCTGGCTTTTCCCGGTCAGTACGTTTAATCTTTGCCTGAATTCAGCCCGATCTTTAAAAAACGATTTTAGCAGGGCAGCACCTGTTCGCCAGCAACCTTTGTTTTTATAGGCCCAGGCATTGTCGATATCAATGGTTGAAATAAAGTCAAATTGGGATTGAGGGAAACTCAACTCGGGATGTTTTTCTTTTAGCTTGTTTCCCAGCAATTGTGCCCAAATATTGACAACCGGTTTCTGAAAGAGATTGTATTTTACGAGGATGCTGTTTTGCGGCGTGTAGCGATCGAGTTTGTCGCGGGTTTTGTCGGTATATTCCTCGTGGCGGCTAACCAGGTAAAAAGAGGCAGCCAGCGGATCGAACGGCAGATCGGAATCCTGCGAACTTTCGCAAAAGTATTTGTTCCCTTCGTACCAAACCGGTTGAATGCTTGGCTTGATCAATGCTTTCTGAAGGATCAGCCGGTGTGGCTTGATGTAAAACTCATCCCCAAATTTTTGGTACGAATAGTTGAACTTTGGCCCATCGTGTTGCTGAAATTCCTTTGAATTTTTTGTGAACGCAACTTCCGTTTGCAGGATGTTGGTAAAAATGAGCTTCGAAATGTACTCGATTCGGGAGGTAATCTTTTCAGAGTAGATCAGTATCATTTGGTTTCGTTTAAAAGTTTAGCATTCCCTCGTCGGCAAAACTCAGGTAATTGTTGTGCCCGATGATGATGTGGTCGAGCACGGCAATGTCCATGGTTTCGGCGGCGGTTTTGATTTTTCTGGTTATTTTTTTGTCAGCATCGGAAGCCTGCATGGTCCCCGACGGATGATTGTGGCACAATATAATGGCACTGGCTAGTTTTTCAATGGCGGGTTTCAGGATAATTCTTACGTCGATCACGGTTCCGGAAATGCCTCCCTGGCTGATCATAAACGTATCGATTATTTTATTGCCGCGGTTGAGCAGCATCACCCAGAATTCTTCGTGGCTCAGGTCTTCGAGCAAAGGAGAGAAATAATCGGCGGCGTCTTTGCTCCCGGTAATTTTGTTGTTGCTGAACACTTCGGCGTCTTTGCGGCGTTTTCCCAACTCAAGTGCTGCTGCAATGGTGACGGCTTTTGCTTCGCCAATTCCGTTAAAAGTTTTCAGGAATTCGATGTTCTTTTGTCCAAGTTCGTTCAGCTTGTTGTTCACGGCGGCGAGTATCCTGCGCGAAAGCTCCACGGCTGTTTCTTCCAGGTTTCCCGACCCAATAAGTATGGCAATCAACTCGGCATCGCTAAGCGAACGAGCGCCTTTTGCGAGTAGTTTTTCGCGTGGCCGGTCTTCCGCTGCCCAGTCTTTAATATTTAGCTTTTTGTAGTCGCTCATATCTCCGGAACTTCTCTTTTAAAAATAAACAGAATAAATGATTTGTAAAAGACCGAATCGATTGTTCCGGAACATATGTCAGATTGAGGCAAAAAAAAACCTCCCCGCATTGCGGAGAGGCTTCTATCTTGTTGAATGTTGTTTCTTACAACTGATTCACTTTTAAAGCCAGACTTGATTTCAAGTTCGATGCTTTGTTTTTGTGAATGATGTTACGTTTTGCCAGTTTATCAATCATAGCAACAACGCCCGGATACAGCTTTGCAGCTTCTTCCTTGTCAGTAGCATTACGCAATGCTTTAATTGCATTACGAGTAGTTTTTGCGTAGTACTTGTTGTGTACTCTCTTCTTTTCATCCTGACGGATCCTTTTTAATGCTGACTTATGATGTGCCATTTCTACGTTTCTTCTTTAAAAAAAATTAGTAGCCCGTAGGGGATTCGAACCCCTGCTACAAGAATGAAAATCTTGCGTCCTAACCCCTAGACGAACGGGCCATCATGTTAATTCCCCTTATTTTGGGACTGCAAAAATACTGCATTTTTGTTATCTGCCAAATTTTTCAGGAAAAATATTTCAGCTAAATTTTGGTCTTCTTTCGTTTAAAAAGCCGTTTTTATTTTAGCGCTGCAAAGAAAAGCAAGTTTTTTGGATTTGCAAATAAAAAAATGCAAAAAAAATCATTTTTATCGCAGTTCGAAGTTTTGTCCGAGATAAACACGTCTTACATCTTCGTCGGCAGCAAGCTCTTCTGCAGTCCCGGCCTTCAGGATGTTACCTTCGAATAACAGGTACGAACGATCGGTAATGGTAAGCGTTTCGTGCACGTTGTGGTCGGTAATCAATACACCGATGTTTTTTTCTTTGAGCTTCATTACAATCTGCTGGATGTCTTCCACCGCAATCGGGTCTACGCCGGCAAAGGGCTCATCGAGCAAAATAAACTTTGGATCGATGGCCAGCGCCCGTGCAATCTCGGTACGACGCCGTTCTCCTCCCGACAGCTGGATTCCTTTACTTTTGCGGATATGTTGCAGGCTAAATTCATCCAAGAGCGTTTCTAGTTTTTCTTTCTGGAATTCTTTCGAATAATCGGTCATTTCGAGCACAGCACGAATGTTGTCTTCGATGCTGAGCTTTCTGAAAACAGAAGCTTCCTGGGCCAAATACCCAATTCCTTTTTGGGCTCTTTTATATACCGGCAGCTTGGTAATCTCCTCAGTGTCGAGGAAGATCTTTCCGGAAAAAGGCTGGATCAGGCCTACGATCATGTAAAACGACGTGGTTTTTCCGGCACCGTTGGGGCCCAGCAAACCTACAATTTCGCCCTGTTTTACATCAAAACTAACCCCTTTTACAACGGTTCTTTTCCGGTATTTTTTGACAATATTTTCTGCTCGTAAAATCATTTGAGTTCAAATAACGGATTTTTTTTGGATGAATTACAAGGCATTCATCTCCATTTCACGTTTTTTAACCACCCGGCGCGAGATGAAAATTCCTACTTCGTACAGCAACACCAAAGGAATACAAACCATAATCTGGCTGAAAACATCTGGAGGCGTAATAACGGCCGAGAGCAGCAACATCAACACATAGGCATGCTTCCGGTAAGTTTTCATAAACTTTGGGGTGAGAATTCCAACCTTGCTCAAAAAGTAAGAGAAGATAGGAAGCAGAAAGACTACCCCGGATGCCAGCGAAATAGAAGTGACCGTAGCAATGTACGACCGGGTATTGATTTGGTTGGTAACCGACTCTGATACACTATAGGTTCCCAAAAACTGTATGGAAAGCGGTACGATCAGGAAATAACCAAAAAGTACACCCAACAGAAACAGTATAGAAGTATAAAATACAGCGCCGCCGGCATGTTTTTGTTCTTTTTCGTACAATGCCGGTTTAATAAAGCGCCAGAATTCGTAAAAAACCACCGGTGCAGCTATGACAAGTCCGGCAATGATTGAAATCATAATGTGCATCATAAACTGATCCGACATTTTGATGGCAATCAGATGCAACGGCTGTTGGTTGATATTGAGTGCATCGGTTCCTACCATTTCCCCGAGTTTGGCCAGCATTCGGTTGGTCCAGAACTCCGGGGTCATCGGTTTCATTATAATCGTATCGAAAATGAGGCTTTTGAGAGCAAAAGCAACAATTGCAAACACAAACACGGCAATAAAAGAACGAATGATGTGCCACCTTAATTCTTCGAGGTGTTCCAGAAACGACATTTCTGATTCTACTTTTTGTGCTTTACGCTTTTTTGTGCTTTGTTCTTCTCTGGTATTTTCTTCGCTCATTGGCTTCAGGCTTAATAAAAACTTCACAAATGTACAGGAATTTTTGGCATTTGAAATTTCACATTTTCGAAATCTGTAAAGCCGCTAATTCCGAGGTTTCGAATATACATATATTATAAGAAGCTATTTATTATTGGCAGGTGTGATTTGCATGAATTCAAATTGAAATCATATTTAAGCAGTTTTTGAACGGAAAACTTTCCATATTTGTATTGAGGGAATAAAAAATGGAAAGGGTTAAGGTTTGAGGCAGATGTTATGAAAACAAATGACAAGCTTTAAAAATCATTAAAAATCATTGCTGTTTTATTTACTTTTAATAAATTAGAATTTGCTATTCGATTAAATAGTAGATTGTGGGAGAGTTAGTTATGTATAAGGATATTGATTTGCTGGAGCGACTGCAGCATTTTTTTGGTTTTGATCGCTTTAAAGGCCAGCAGGAAGCTGCGATCAAAAGTGTGTTGGGCGGTGATAACACCTTTGTGTTGATGCCAACGGGGGGAGGAAAGTCGCTGATCTACCAGTTGCCCGCGCTGATAATGGAAGGAACAGCGATTGTTATTTCTCCGCTTATTGCGTTAATGAAGAACCAGGTGGATTCGATTCGCGGAATGAATGCCGAAGATAATGTGGCGCATTTTCTGAATTCGTCCTTGTCGAAAGCAGCCATTACCCAGGTGAAGGAAGATGTGATAAACGGCAAAACGAAGCTGTTGTATGTGGCACCTGAGTCATTGACAAAAGAAGAGAATATTGAATTTCTAAAACAAATCAAAATATCGTTCTATGCCATCGATGAAGCGCATTGTATTTCGGAATGGGGGCATGATTTTCGGCCTGAGTACCGGCGGATAAAGCCCATTGTGGAAGAGATCGGTAAATCGCCGATTGTTGCGTTAACGGCAACGGCAACGGCAAAAGTTCAGCACGATATACAGAAAAACCTTGGAATCCTGGATGCACAAGTGTTTAAGGCATCGTTTAACCGCGAAAACCTTTACTACGAAGTACGTCCGAAGGTGAAGACAGTGAACCAGATTATCAGGTTTATCAAGCAGAACGAAGGGAAATCGGGGATTATTTACTGCCTGAGCCGGAAGAAGGTGGAGGAACTGGCTGAAAACCTGCAGGTAAACGGCATCAAAGCACTGGCATACCATGCCGGGATGGATGCCAATACCCGTTCAACCAACCAGGATAAGTTTCTGATGGAAGAGGTGGACGTGATTGTGGCGACCATCGCTTTTGGAATGGGGATCGATAAACCCGATGTGCGTTTTGTGATTCACTACGATATTCCGAAGAGTTTGGAGGGATATTACCAGGAAACCGGGCGTGCCGGTCGTGATGGCGGCGAAGGGAAATGTATCACTTTTTATGCCTACAAAGACATTCAGAAGCTGGAGAAATTTATGCACGGAAAACCGGTGGCCGAGCAGGAAATCGGGAAACAACTGCTGCTGGATACAGTTTCTTATGCCGAGACCGCGATTTGCCGGAGGATTATTCTGTTGCACTATTTTGGGGAAAAATACGAGCAGGAAAACTGTGGCAATTGTGATAATTGTTTAAATCCGAAAGAGCAGATCGAGGCCCAGGAGGAAATTGTTATTGCGCTGAAAGCCATTTTGGAGGTGAATGAAAAATACAAAGGCGACCACATTGCCAATATCTTGATCGGGAACAAGACCGCTGCCATAAAATCGTTCAAGCACTACACGCTTGAATCGTTTGGAACGGGTGCCGATCACGACGAACGTTTCTGGAATGCCGTGTTCCGACAGTCGATGGTGGCAGGCCTTATCAATAAAGACATTGAAAACTACGGTTTGCTGAAGGTTACGCCCGAAGGACATGCGTTTTTGGCCAATCCGGTAAGTTTTATGCTGGTGCGAAATCATGATTACGAGGAAGAAGCCGAAAGCGAAGGAGGAGCACCCTCCGGAGGATCGAGTGGCGATCCGCAGCTGTTTTCCATGTTAAAAGATCTGCGCAAGCGTATTGCCAAGCGGCATAATCTGCCGCCGTTCGTAATATTTCAGGATCCTTCGCTCTCAGATATGTCGATTCAGTATCCAATCAACATCGAGGAATTGCAGAATATTCAGGGTGTTGGCCAGGGGAAAGCCCGCCGGTACGGAAAGGATTTTGTGGAGCTGATCAAGCAATATGTGGAAGACAACGACATTGAACGCCCGGAAGATTTGGTGGTGCGCACCGTGGCCAACAAGTCGAAAATGAAAGTTTTCATCATTCAAAGCATCGACCGCAAAATTTCGTTCGAAGATATCGCTGAATCCAAAGGAATTGAAGTTTCGGAAGTGATCAGCGAAGTGGAGGCAATCGTTAATTCAGGCACAAAACTGAACATTGATTACTACATCAACGATGTGCTGGATGAAGATCATCAGGAGGAGATTTTTGATTATTTCAGGGAGGCCAAGTCAGATTCCGTGCAAGAGGCATTGGACGAGCTGGGAGAGGATGAATATTCGGAAGATGATATCCGGCTGATGCGTGTCAAATTTTTCTCCGACATGGGGAATTAAGATACCGATAAACATATTCAACTTTTTACATGCAAAAATGTTACTTTTGCACCGCTTTATCATTTGTAACAATTAATACAACAAAATATGACAGTTGCAGTTAACGAAAAACTTGCTTACAAAGTAGCCGATATTTCACTGGCTGATTTTGGGCGAAAAGAAATAGAGATCGCGGAAAGAGAAATGCCGGGACTGATGTCGATCCGGAAAAAATTTGGCCCATCGAAGCCTTTAAAAGGTGCCCGCATCATGGGAAGTCTTCATATGACCATTCAAACCGCTGTTTTGATTGAAACACTGGTGGAATTGGGAGCAGATGTTCGCTGGGCAAGCTGCAACATTTTCTCGACTCAGGATCATGCGGCAGCCGCTATTGCACAGGCTGGTGTTCCTGTTTTTGCTTGGAAAGGCGAAACGCTGAAAGAATACTGGTGGTGTACCGAGCAGGCCCTGAACTTTGGCGATGGCGTTGGCCCTACCGTAATTGTAGACGATGGAGGTGATGCTACCATGATGATTCACCGCGGATATGAAGCTGAAAGCAATGCAGCCATTTTGGATAAACCTGCTGAGGGCGAAGATGAGTTGCAACTTAACCTGATACTGAAGCAGATTCTATCAGAAGATCCTACCCGTTGGCAAAGAGTAGCCAAAGAGGTGAAAGGTGTTTCGGAAGAGACAACCACCGGGGTTCACCGTTTGTACCAGATGCAGGAAGAAGGCAAATTGCTGTTCCCCGCCATAAATGTGAATGATTCGGTAACCAAATCGAAGTTTGATAATCTTTACGGATGTCGTGAGTCGCTGGCGGATGGTATCAAGCGTGCCACCGATGTTATGATTGCCGGAAAAGTGGTAGTTGTTGCCGGTTACGGTGATGTGGGTAAAGGTTGTGCCCACTCGATGCGCAGTTACGGTGCGCGGGTGATTGTTACCGAAATCGATCCGATTTGTGCGCTTCAGGCTGCGATGGAAGGGTTCGAGGTTAAACCCATGGAAGACGCATTGTGTGAAGGAAATATTTATGTAACCACCACCGGAAACAAAGATGTGATCACCGGCGAGCACATGGCTAAAATGAAAGACCAGGCCATTGTTTGTAACATCGGTCACTTTGACAACGAAATCCAGGTAGCACGTCTTGAAAAATGGCCCGGAATTCAGCGGACGAATATCAAACCACAGGTAGATAAATATACATACGAAGACGGACACAGCATTTATCTGCTGGCTGAAGGACGCCTGGTAAACCTGGGTTGTGCCACCGGTCACCCGTCGTTTGTTATGAGTAATTCATTTACCAACCAGTCGCTTGCACAAATCGAGCTTTGGGAAAATGAGTACGAAGTGGGTGTGTATACACTTCCGAAAAAACTCGACGAAGAAGTGGCTCGTTTGCACCTCGAGCAAATTGGTGTTAAGCTGACCACACTAACCGATGAGCAGGCCGCTTATTTGGGTGTGCCCAAAGAAGGACCGTATAAACCGGAACACTACAGGTATTAATCTATACGAAAGGATATCAGAAAGCGGGTCTCAGTTTTGGGGCCCGTTTTTAGTTGTAAACCCTTAGCATATCTCCAAAACGCGATACATTGTATTGTTTGAGCGGGGCTGAAGCCGGGCCTTTTACAACACTGCCTCCAATAAAGATGAATTGCGATTCGCAACAGGAACAGGTTCCGGTGGCACCTTTGCTATCAACCCGGCAGCTCGAGTTTATTTCGTTGGTGCAGGCTGCGTCAAAGGCGTAGTACGAACCTTCCATTTCGCAATAAATAATTAAGCCGCCAAACCCGGGCCCGGGAAAATAAACGGAGTTTCCGGGAACCGTAAGTTCGTTGTGCGTTATCAGGCTAACCTGGAACGCAACCGGAACATCGGGAATTTGCGAGTCTATTTCATTGCACGATAGCGAAAGCAACAAAACCAGTACGAAAAAAAATAAATACTTCCCACTTCTTAAAATCAACTGCTTCATTTTTATTATTTTTACTGGAACTATCAAAAGTAGCAATTTATTGCGTAAGCCGTATGACTCATGGATGATCTGATCGTCATAATATTAACGATTCTGGTTGCAGTGGTAGGGGCGCTCAATCAACGGAAAAAGAAAAGAGAGGCCGAGGCGTCTGCTTCCGAAGAGGCAGGGCAGCCTACTGATTTCTGGGAAATGATTATGCAACAGGAAGAGCGGCCCCCGGTTTACCAAACGGTACCACAGGAGGAGGACGATCTTTACGACGAAGTGGTGGATACTGTGCCCGAACCCAAGCCTGTTTATCAGTTTAAGGCTGAAGCCGAGGGAAGTTCTGAAGTGGTGGGAGAGAAGAAAATTCTCCAGCGCGAGGCTAAAAAGCGGGTGATGGTTGACGGGGAAGAATTTTCCATCCGAAAGGCCATTATATACAGCGAGATAATGAACCGGAAGTATATATAAATCATTCATTATGAATATTTTTTCGGCCGGATCATTTCAAAATTGAATAAATTATTTACATTTGCAGGAAAGGAAGGGTCCTGGGCAACCGGGATTCTTTCTATTTTTTTATGCACTATTATAGTATCAAAAAGAAAAATGAAGGAGGATAAGAAATGTCCGAAGTAACATATTTAACACAGGACGGACTAAACAAGCTTAAAAAGGAGCTTGAGCGTCTGGTGACGGTTGAAAGACCGAAGATTTCGAAACAGATTGGCGAGGCCATCGAAAAAGGCGACATCTCTGAAAATGCGGAGTACGACGCAGCAAAAGATGCACAGGGAATGCTGGAAGCAAAAATTGCCCAGTTGCAGTCGAAAGTGGCCAGTGCCCGTATTCTCGACGAATCAAAAATTGATACGTCGAAAGTTCAGATTTTGAACAAGGTAACCATCCGGAACCAAAAGAATAATGCAACTATGCAGTATACGCTGGTGCCGGAGAGTGAAGCAAACCTGAAAGAAGGGAAAATCTCAGTTCAGACACCGATTGCCAAAGGGCTGATCGGGAAAAAAGTGGGCGATGTGGTGGAAATCAAAGTTCCATCAGGTATCATTCCTTTTGAAATTGTAGAAATCTCAATTTAATTAAAAATGGCAAGCATTTTCACGCGCATTGTAAACGGAGAAATACCAGCCTACAAAGTTGCTGAAGACGATAACTTTCTGGCCTTTCTCGATGTATTCCCAACAGCCAAAGGGCACACGTTGGTGATTCCCAAAAAAGAAGTGGATTATCTTTTTGATTTGGATGACGAGATGTACGCCGGATTGCAAATGTTTGCCAAAAAAGTAGCACTTGGAATACAGAAAGCCATTCCTTGTGTGAAAGTAGGCGTGATGGTTTTGGGGCTTGAAGTGCCGCATGCGCATATTCACCTTGTCCCGATGCAAAGTGAAAAGGATTTGCTCCATTTCTCGGAGAAGGTAAAGTTTCCGCCGGAAGAGATGGAAGCCATCGCAAAATTGATTGCCGATAGCATCGAATAAAATAACAGCCTGGTATTCACCGGGCTTTTTTTTGCTTCCCCGATTCTACCAAATTTTATTAACAAAGCCCCTTCGCCGCAGCCAAATTAAGTACCTTTAAGGGACTTTTTGAAACGTATATTTATGGTTCCATTTACGCATTTACACGTACACTCACAGTATTCAATTCTCGACGGGGCAGCCAGTGTTCCGGCCCTGGTTAACAAGGCCAAGTCGGACAATATGACCGCGCTGGCGCTGACTGACCACGGTACCATGTTTGGCATCAAGGAATTTCATGCTGCCTGTAACAAAAGTGAGATTAAACCCATTCTGGGCTGCGAAACGTACGTGGCATCCCGTACAATTAATGACAAAAACGATAAGGTGGACCGTTCGGGGCATCACCTTATTTTGCTGGCCAAAAATAAAACCGGTTACCGTAACCTGATCAAACTGATTTCGGTCGCCAATACCGAAGGTTTTTACTACAAGCCGCGTATTGATAAAGAATTGCTGCTAAAACACCACGAAGGATTGATTGCTTCTTCGGCTTGCCTGGGGGGGGAAATTCCGCAGCTGATCATGAACAACCACATGAAAGATGCCGAAGATGCTATTTTGTGGTACAAGAATTTATTTGGAGAAGATTACTACCTGGAGTTGATGCGTCACCCGGCAGAAGCGATCGAACAGCGGCAGGAGGTATACGACTGGCAGGTAATGGTGAACAAGCAGCTGGTGGTGCTGGCAAAAAAGCTGGGAGTGAAACTGATTGCTACCAACGATATTCACTTTACCAACAAGGAAGATGCTGATGCGCACGATCTGCTGATCTGTCTGAATACCGGGAAGGATTTTGACGACCCGAACCGGATGCGTTACACCAAACAGGAATGGTTTAAAACGCAGGCCGAAATGAACCAGCTTTTTGGCGATATTCCGGAGGCGCTGGCAAACACCATGGAAGTGGTGGAGAAGATCGAGAATTACGAGCTGAACTCTGCCCCCATTATGCCTGTGTTTCCTATCCCGGAGGAAATTGGAACAGAAGAAGAATTTGCCCAAAAATATTCGGAAGCCGATTTGCGCGAAGAATTCGGCGACGCTGCTTTTGAGCGCCTGGGGGGCTACGACAAAGTATTGCGCGTAAAGCTTGAATCCGCTTTTCTGGAGCATCTGGCTTTCGAGGGGGCCAAGGAACGTTACGGCGATCCGCTCGAAGCTTCGGTGGAAGAACGGCTTACCTTCGAATTGAATACCATTAAGGTGATGGGGTACCCGGGGTACTTCCTTATTACGCAGGATTTTATCAACTGGGCCAAGGATAACGGAGTGTTAGTTGGTCCGGGGCGTGGTTCGGCAGCGGGTGCAGCCGTTTCTTATTGTTGCGGAATTACCAACATCGACCCGATTAAGTACGACCTGCTTTTCGAGCGTTTCCTGAACCCCGACCGTATATCGCTTCCCGACGTGGATATCGACTTTGATGATGACGGGCGGCAACTGGTACTCGATTATGTAACCAATAAATACGGGCGCGATAAAGTGGCCCACATTTGTACGTTCGGAACCATGGCTACCAAGTCATCCATCCGCGATGTGGCAAGGGTGTTGAAACTTCCGCTCCCCGAAGCCGACCGCCTGGCAAAACTGGTGCCCGATGCACCGAAAATGAGTTTTGCCAAAGCGTACAAGGAAAGTCCAGAACTGACAGCTGAAAAGAAATCGCCTAACGAACTGGTAGCGCAAACCATCAAATTTGCCGAAACACTGGAAGGATCGGTCCGGCAAACCGGCGTTCATGCCTGCGGGATTCTGATCAGCCGCGATACGCTTTCGGACCATATTCCGCTGATGCCGACCAAAGATGAAGAACACCTTCTGACCACTCAGTACGACGGCCGTTTTGTGGAAGACATTGGTTTGCTGAAGATGGACTTCCTGGGATTGAAAACGCTTTCGATTATCAAGGAAGCATTGGAGAATATACGGATTTCAAAAGGGATTGAAGTTGACATTGAAAAAATACCTTTTGACGATAAAAAAACCTTTGACCTGTTTAGCCACGGCGAAACCACCGCGATCTTCCAGTTTGAATCGGACGGGATGAAAAAGCACCTTCGGGATCTGAAGCCCAACCGTTTTGAAGACCTGGTGGCCATGAACGCCTTGTACCGCCCGGGACCAATGGAATACATCCCCGATTACATTGCCCGTAAACACGGACGGCAGAAAGTAGATTACGACGTTCCAATGATGGAGAAATACCTGAACGATACCTATGGTATTACGGTGTTCCAGGAGCAAGTGATGTTACTTTCGCGTTTACTGGCCGGTTTTACGCGTGGTGACTCCGATACGCTTCGTAAAGCGATGGGTAAGAAGATTATGGCGGTGATGAACAAGCTGAAAGCAAAATTTATTGACGGGTGTAAAGCCAATCTTCAGTTTGTAAACGAATGTAAAAATACGGGTAAAAAGCCCGACGATGTCATCGAAAAGATCTGGAAAGACTGGGAAGCATTTGCCTCTTACGCCTTTAACAAGTCGCACTCGGTGTGTTATGCGTACATTGCCTATCAAACCGGTTACCTGAAAGCCCACTTTCCGGCAGAGTTTATGGCGGCCAACCTTAGCCGTAACCTCAGTAACATTACCGATATCACCAAGTTGATGACGGAATGCCGCCGCATGAAGCTGAATGTTTTTGGACCGGATGTAAACGAGAGTTTTGTGAAGTTCACCGCCAATAAAAACGGAGACATTCGTTTTGGAATGGGCGCGATTAAAGGTGTGGGCGCAGGAGCTGTTCAGAACATTATTAACGTGCGGGAAAAGCTGAAAGGGTTTAAGACCATTTTCGACGTGGTGGAAAACGTCAACCTGCAGACCGTAAACAAGAAAAACCTGGAAGCGCTGGCAATGGCCGGGGCGTTTGACAACCTGGGAATGAAACGCAGCTGTTTTTTTGCAGGTGAGCACGAAAACGATGATACGAACTTTATTGAGAAGCTGATCCGTTATGGAAACAAGCTCCAGCAGGAGAGCAACAGTGCACAGCAGAGCCTTTTTGGTGCTTTCGATACCGGTTCGGTGGTAAAAAAGCCGACCATTCCGCCCGTGGAAGAATGGGCAAAAATTATCCTGCTGGAGAAAGAAAAAAACCTGATCGGTATTTACCTGACAGCTCACCCGCTGGACGATTACAGGCTTGAGTTGGAAAACTTCTGTTCGAGAGATGTTTCGCTGAAAGAATTAAATGAGGATATTGAGAAGCTGAAGGACAAAGATTTGACTTTTGGCGGAATGGTGACTGCCTCGCGTGAAGGACAGTCAAAAAACGGGAACATGTATGCAACGCTGACTTTGTCGGATTACACCGATTCCAAAGAACTCTTCTTTTTTGGAAACGACTATGTCAACTTTGGGAAGTACTGTAAAACCGGACTTTTTGTAATGGTTCGGGGAACGGTGAAAACCCGCTTCAACAGTAATTTTTACGAGTACAAGGTGAACAGCATCGAGTTGTTATCCGATGTAAGGTCGAATTATGTGAAAAGTGTTACCATCAATATGCCCATTTCAGCGCTCAATAAAAAACTGGTGACGGATATTGATCATCTGGCAAAAGAACACAAAGGAAACGCGTTGCTGAAATTTGTTGTGTACGACCCCGAAAACAATATGCAATTAGAAATGTTTTCAAGAACAGCAAAGGTTGATCCTTCGGATGATTTCTTAAGCTTTTTTGACGATCAGCCGGACGTGAGTTATAGAATTAATTAGTTAGTTTTGCGCAAATTATAACAACAAATATTAAAAGAATATATTATGGCTTTAGAAATTACAGATGCCAATTTCGAGGAATTGGTCTTGAATTCAGACAAACCGGTTATGTTGGACTTTTGGGCTGTTTGGTGTGGCCCGTGTCGTATGATTGCTCCGATCGTTGAAGAAATGGCGGCAGAATACGAAGGAAAAGCAGTAATTGGGAAAGTGGATGTAGACAGCAACCAGGAAGTTGCCATGAAGTACGGAATCCGTAACATCCCTACTGTTTTGTTCGTCAAAAACGGCGAAGTGGTTGACAAACAAGTGGGCGCTGCTCCAAAACAGGCGTTTACCACTAAACTGGATGCTCTGCTGTAATCCGTAACGAAATACTATTCACCGGGTGACTCTGAGTTGTGTCAATTAGTCACCCGGTGAATTCATTTTTGGAAAGTGAAAAACATCTTCGACATAGAGCAATTTCATCAGTTCGATAACCTGGGGTTGATCGCTCAGGAGGTGGTGGAAGGTTTTATTACCGGTCTTCACCGCAGTCCTTTTCATGGTTTTTCGGTGGAGTTCGCCGAGCACCGGCTTTACAACCAGGGAGAATCAACCCGCCAGATCGACTGGAAACTCTATGCCCGCACCGACAAGCTTTTTGTAAAACAATACGAAGAGGAAACCAACCTGCGTTGCCAGCTGGTGATGGATACTTCTTCGTCGATGTTGTTTCCGTATTCAAAAGGCAGCAAACACCTTCAGAACAAACTGGCTTTTTCGGTGTACACCGCAGCCGCGCTTATTTACCTGATGCGGAGACAACGCGATGCTGTCGGGCTTACGCTTTTTTCGGATGAAATTGAGTTTCACTCCACACCCCGGCTTTCGTCGGTAAATGCCGAGATCATGTTCAGCAAACTTTCGGAGCTGATCCAGCCCGAAAATGCGCATTTGCGGAAAAACACCAACACAACACAGGTGCTTCACCAAATTGCCGAGAATATCCACAAGCGCTCGCTGGTGATCATTTTCAGCGACATGCTCGACAGTCAGAAAACCGAAGAGCTTTTTTCGGCGCTTCAGCATCTTCGTTACAACAAACACGAAGTCATTCTTTTTCATGTCACCGATCATTCGCTGGAACGCGAATTTGAGTTCTCCAACCGGCCGCACAAATTTGTGGATCTGGAAAGTGGACAGGTGGTAAAGTTCAATCCCTGGGAAGTAAAAAAACACTACGTTTCAACGGTTAAAGAATATTTCGACGACCTGAAAGTGAAATGTGGCCAGTACCAGATCGATTTGGCCGAGGCCGATATCAACAAAGATTTTAAAGAAGTCCTGTTTTCGTATTTGGTAAAGCGGAAGAAGCTTTTCTGATCCTTCAGCAGATTCAGCACATCGTTCCCGCGCGACCGGTAGTTGCGTTGCATCGTTTTTGTATTTTTTACCGTCATTTTTCCGTTCCGCAACGTCGTTTTTGCATCCATCCGAGTCGTTTTTCCGTTCCGCTACGTCGTTTTTGTATCCATCCGGGTCGTTTTTGCATTCCGGAGCGTCGATGACGAGCAATTTTGAGTCGTTGTTGCATTTTTTGTGCTCGTTTCCCGGTAATGTTTCCTGGATACTCACTTGCTGTCAGCCAAATTTTGTTGAACACGACATTTATTTATCGGTGAATAAAAGTATCTTAGAGTTCCTCTAAATGATCGTTTTTAGAGACTAAAACCAAAGAACCAAAATAAACCAATAATCATGGAAAGAAGATCATTTCTGAAAAAGTCAGCACTGGCAACCGGTGCTGCAATGACTGCCGGCAGTTTAAAGGCCAACACTTCACCCATCGTTGAAAAAGACATTTACGAACTTCGCGTGTTCCATCTGAAAAGCGGTGGAAGCCGAAATCAGCTGAAGAAATTCTACACCGAAGCGGTGATTCCTTTTCTGAATGAAAGAGGTGCCACGGTGGGTGCTTTTAACGAGTACAGTAAAGAAGATCCGCCAGTCATGTACATTCTGCACGCCCATCGTAGTTTGGCTGCTTATTTTGAAGCCGTTCAGGGAATGCGGTCGGATCCTTCGTTTCTAAAGGCGGCAAACGACTACCTGAATCTTCCGGCTGATAATCCGGTTTTCGAACGGTACGAAACCTTTTTGCTGGAAGCTTTTGATGGCATTCCGCGTTTAAAAGAACCGGCAAAAAGTCGTGGCCTTTTCGAGCTGAGGACCTACGAGAGTTACAACGAAGATGCCGGGGTACGCAAGGTAAAAATGTTTAACGACGAGGAACTTCCGCTGTTTGACAAAGTGGGCTTACATTCGGTATTTTTTGGGCAGCACCTGGCCGGACAGTACATGCCTGCTCTAACGTACATGCTGTGGTTTAACGACATGGAAGAACGCGAGGCCAACTGGGCGAAATTTGTCGGCAGCCCGGAATGGAATGTAATGAAAAACAAACCTGAATATGCCAACTCGGTAAGTAAGGTGCAGAAGAAATTTCTGACTCCGGCCGATTTCAGTCAGTTGTAAACAGGGGCAGAGGTTGCTAAAGTCATACGAATTTTATCTATGCATTCATCCGATGGTAATAATCTTTATGTAAATTCAAACATGAGTCTATGTAAATTCAAAATTAAAGCCATGTAAATTCAAATTAAGTAGTATATTTATATTTGATTATTAGTAGATTGTGATGATTAATAGAGAGATCGCAAGTCGAATAATGCAGCATGGCACAAAGTATCCGGTGATTGCTGTTACGGGACCACGACAATCAGGGAAAACGACTTTGTTAAAGTCAGCTTTTCCGGATTATGAATATGTTAGTTTGGAAAACCCTGATAACCGCAATTTTGCGGAAACCGACCCCAATGGTTTTTTCAGCCGCTATTCCCGTAAAATTATTCTTGATGAAGTACAACGGGTCCCCGCGTTATTTTCATACATTCAAACTCTTGTTGATGAAAGTGGTGAAAGAGCACAGTTTATCTTATCGGGATCACAGAATTTTCACCTGATGGAAAGCATTACCCAAAGCCTTGCTGGCAGGGTTGCAATTTTTCGCTTATTTCCATTTGATTTTCAGGAATTACAGTCGGAAGGATTGTTAGACGATGATTATCTTGATAGTCTCGTAAGGGGATTCTATCCTGCCATTTATGATCGCGATATTCCATCAAGAATTTTTTATTCGAATTACATTCAAACGTATGTTCAGCGTGATGTAAGTGAATTGGTTGCCATAAAAAATATCCGGCTTTTTCAGAACTTTCTGGGACTTTGTGCCGCACGTGCCGGCCAGTTACTTAACTTAAACTCACTTGCCAACGAATGTGGCATTTCTCAGCCCACCGCAAAATCGTGGCTTTCGGCACTTGAAAATAGCTACATCGTTTTTCAGCTTTTTCCGTATCATGAAAATTTTAGTAAAAGAATAGTAAAAACACCAAAACTTTATTTTTACGATTCAGGATTGCTGTGCTATCTGTTGAAAATAAGTTCTTCTAAACAGCTTTTAACTCATTCTGTAAAAGGAAATCTCTTTGAGAATATGATGGTTGCAGAATATGTAAAACGTATTAGTCATAAGAATACTTTTGAGGATGTCTGGTTTTGGCGTGATTCTAACGGGAATGAAGTGGATTTGATAATTCAGGAAGAACAGCAGTTAAATCTGGTTGAAATAAAAGCGGGGCAAACTGTTATGTCAGATATGTTCAGTAGATTATTGTGGTGGGAAAATTTAACGAAACAAAAGAATCTCACAAAAACATTGGTGTATGGAGGAAACGAACGACAATCACGAAGTATTGGGGAAGTTATGCCATGGAGAGATTTCGGAAAATAGAGTCCCAGGTTTTTGTGTGCATTCTGACTCGTCTTTATTTGCAATAAGAAAATAACTAGCTTTTCCTTGCATCGATAGTAATTGTAAAAAGGCGTTCAGCAAAAAGTTCGATTTTATTAATCGCTGAAAATCACTAAATTTAAGGATTACTAAAGTCCCCGTATATGTTAGTAAAGACCTTCGGAAGCGCAGTTTTTGGAATCGATGCCACTACCATTACCATGGAGGTGGACGTTACCACCGGAATTAAATTCATGTTGGTTGGCCTGCCCGACAGTGCCGTAAAAGAAAGTCAGCAACGCATTGAATCGGCTCTGCGTTTAAATGGCTACAAATGGCCCAAGCAAAAGATCATTATCAACATGGCGCCTGCCGATATCCGCAAAGAAGGCTCTGCCTACGATCTTCCGTTGGCAGCGGCAGTGTTGGCCGCTTCGGGGCAGATCGATGCTTCCTTGCTATCGAAATACGTTTTAATGGGCGAATTGTCGCTCGACGGGACTTTGCAGCCGCTAAAAGGAGTGTTGCCCATAGCCATTAATGCCCGCAAAGAAGGTTTTGAAGGATTTATTCTTCCCCGGGCAAATGCGCGGGAGGCAGCAGTAGTGGATACGCTTAAAGTGTACGGTGCCGAAAATATTGTGGAAGTGATTGACTTCCTGAACGGGAAACCGGCACTCGAAGAAACGGTGATTGATACCCGTGCTGAATTTTATGCGCAAGTAACCAATAATCCGCTCGATTTCTCGGATGTAAAAGGACAGGAAAATGTAAAGCGAGCGCTGGAGATTGCGGCTGCCGGAAGTCATAATATAATTCTTGTCGGGCCTCCCGGATCCGGGAAAACGATGTTGGCGAAGCGCATCCCTACGATTCTTCCGCCCTTTTCGCTAAAGGAAGCACTCGAAACCACCAAAATTCATTCGGTTGCCGGTAAGATCGACAAGGAAACTTCGCTGATGACCCGCCGGCCTTTCAGGTCGCCCCACCATACGATTTCGGACGTTGCTTTGGTTGGAGGTGGAAATTATCCCCAACCGGGGGAAATAACAATAGGATATATTTAGGGTATTTCTAACATTCAGATATAGAGTAAATTGCATCTTGTTAGAAGATGTAATTTTTGATAATTGAAATATTCCCAATAAGAATCTTAAAAAAATTGCAATATATCATTTGTCGTCAAGAACTTTCGAAGTTAATTAGCTTTGATATCAGAATACATCACCTGTAATACTTCCTTCCATCTACATTGAATTGCCAATTCACATTTCCCCAATTTGATCTTTGCGATCATTCTTCAGACTCCCGCGCAAGCTGGAAAAGGTGTGAAATAGTCTATTTTACAAGGATTCCTAGTTTGCGAATCTGCCAATTAATTTGTGGGTGAAATATTTCACAGATCAAAAAGATTTGAATATAAAACCTCTTAAATAATTATTTATCTTAGCATATCGTGTTAATTCAATTATTATGAATGCATTTGAATTTGTCTCAAATTTTGAAAGTTATATTGACGAGATTGAAGAAGTAATTAAACCGGAATTAATTCCAATCTTAAATAAACTTCGTGAAATTGATCCCCATGATGTTGTAAGACCTGATACATGGATTCCATTTCAATCTAATGCTCGTGGAATTGTCTGGAGTTTATTCATCAGGGAGAAAAGGAAAGCTGAAAAACCTATCTCTACAAATCTCCTTCAATGAACTTCCTGTAAATTAAACGATGTTGAAAATAAAAATCCTATCCAACATCAACTAAATCTTTGACATCTACTCCTAAAGCTTTACTAATCTTATAAAGTGATAATAGGGTGAGATTACGAGTTCCCGATTCGATAAATGACATATTACCTTTTTCGAAATTACACATTGCTGCAAGATCCTGTTGAGAGATTCCTTTTTCTTCCCTCAGCTTCTTGATTTTTGTACCAACTCTTATTTGCAATTGTTCGAATTCCATTAGATGCCATTAATCGACATCTAATTTTTTGTTTTATATTTGATTAACGGTTATGATATATTATAACCAAATATGAAAGCTCAATTGACAAAACTGATATGTCTAACCGATTCAATTAAAAACCAAACAAATGGCATACTGTGAAAATTGTGGAACTAAGATTATATCTGATTCAAATTTTTGTACAGAGTGTGGATTTAAAATTGAGTCAGATATTTTAAATCCAACTAAAGTAAAAGAGAAAGAAAATACAACTAAAACAGAAGATACTGAAATCAATACAGAGTCGAGTAAAAACTTTATGGATTTTTCCACCGAATTTGGTGTAAAAACTAACAAGGTCGATTTCACACCATCTAAAAACAATAAAAGAAAACCACCAAAAATTCAAGACGGTTCAAAAGAAGAAACTGAATTAGATGAAACCTTTGTGTTGGAAACAACAAAATTAGCAAAAGAATTTGTTGAACGTTCATCTGAAATTAAGGATGAAGATGATATTAAAATTAAAGACATAAAATCATTTTTTGAACTTGGTGAAAGAATTGAAAAATTAGGGAGTATCGCTCAAGAAAGTAAGACAATTGAAAGTAATAATAAAACTAAAATCTCTTACGACACCCTTGAAATCATTGAAAGTATTGTTGGTGTCGTTCTGATTATTGGTTTGGTAATTGTCCTTGTAATTTATTTTCCTGACTATAAAGATAATCTCCCTGAATGGTTAAAATCAATATTTGAATAAACTAATCACTAATAAATAAAATCATGGGTTATTGTCGAAATTGTGGAAATAAACTAAATCCAACATCCAAATTTTGTTCTAATTGTGGAGAACAAGTCGTTGGTGATAATATGGTAAAATCACAGAAAAAGTCGAATAACAGAGGGAAAAGTGGAATTAGTACAATTTGGTGGGTCATAATGTCAATTGTTGCATTGTTATTGGTCGGGACATTATTTCATGAATCGAATCCAAATGAAACAAATGATGTTGAAACTAATACTACTTTACCTTCAGAATTAAACACAAAACTAATTGATGAATTAATTCTACACTTCAGAAATGATGGAATTATCGGAGAAATAAAACATTATAAACAATCAGTAGTAAGGGATGAATTTGGAGACAAACTCATTGGTGATTGTACCTACGAATCCGAAAAGGAAGGTCAAATGTTTTCTTTTAGTATATATCAATTTAAAAATAATGAGGAATTAAAAAACAGTTTACAAAAATCAAAAGAAGAACATCCTTTTGTTTGGGAACAATCTCAAATCTATATAAATGATTGTATGCTAATGGATATTGGAGAGATGTCTTTTGGTGGAGTTGTAATAAATAATAATGAAATCAGAAAGAAGATTGCATCCTCATTCAAATCATTCATAAATTAAAACAAATTCAAAAAATGAAGATTACATTTTTCACTCTGATTGTTTTATTACTTGGTCTTTCAGGTAAAGTTGATGGACAGGAGATTCAAAATAACAGTCGTAGTATTATTGGATATATAGAGGATGGAACCGTCATGAATAAAACTCGTTCAATAGTTGGTTATGTTGACGATGGAACAATTATGAATAGGTCACGGTCTATCATCGGTTACATAAAAGATGGTACTGTGATGAATTCTTCAAGGTCAATTATTGGTTATATTGATGGAAACACCGTAAAAAATAAATTACGGTCTATTGTTGGGTATGTACAAGATGGTAAGGTAATGAATAAAACAAGGTCTATAATAGGTTATTACAAGGGTGTTGAATCATCCGAAGCAGCATTACTATTTTTCTTTTTCCTTTGAATAGAATTTTTTGAATCATGAAAAAAGTATTGTTCAATTGAGGTCAGACACCACCATTTTCTTCCGGTAAATCACATCACCATTAGTTATTTTAATAAAATATATCTCATCAGACCACCCTGCTATATTAATCCTTGTCGATGATCCAACGAATTCAAAATGTAATACAGAGACACCATTTGTATTGAATATTTCTCCGGTGACATCACCTTCAAATGGTGCTTCTATAATTATATACTCTGAAGCGGGATTGGGATATAAATGTATTTCCTTTATATTGAAAACATCCACCACGGTTGTATTAGTATCTCCCCAAATCAGATCTACAAATTCCGGGTGATCCACAAATGGATTTCTATTTTTTTGATAAGTATAAATCACATTATTTCTATGGATTTCAAATGAATCCACCGGATCTTCTTTATTCCATTCTAAAAGGGTTGAAAGTTTACCCATATACCCCTTGCCGGATTCATTTAAATCAAAGGTATTAACTGTATCCACCAATTCAAGGTCAGGTTCATCTCCTTCTCCTTCATAACGTGTTGCCATATAGAATAGCATCCTAGCAACATCACCTTTCACAGCGTCTCTTGGTTCCCAACTATCGGCATCAGTATAACATTCTGTTGCACCATCACCATCCACATACAAAGAACCACCATTGTCGAAATCTTTATTGTTCCTAGCAGAATTTACGGTGATGTCAGCTGGCCGGAGATGATGAACATCCGTTCCTGCACCCATTGTTGTTCCAAAATCACCATGCGATTTAGCCCAAACATGTTCTCTACTCCAACCTGTGCTATCGTTATATTCTTGGGCTGCATTGACTGACCAACCACTATAAAAAAGTATTACATTTTCGGGATTGGTGGTGTCTTTGTCGGTTTCTTTTAGTATATCCCATGTGTCGGTTGATGAAGATGTATATGGAAATTCAACATGGTCTTTGATGATGTTGTGGAGTCCGGTTTTAAGTTGCTCACCGGTTAAGTTTTGAACGGTGGTGTAGTAACCATTTGGAATCTGAGCTGAACTAATCGCAGCAAATAGAATTTGAATTACTACAAAAAAACTACCTTTTGAGAGATTTCTTAATCTCATAAATTACAGTCCTAATTTTTCTACAATCTCTTTAATTTTCCCTTCAGTAGTTCGTAGTTTTTGAGAACAAAATGTTGCAAGTTTTGCAGCTCTTTCGACCTTTTCTGCAAGTTTATCAATTGATATTGTATCCGTTTTTAAATCGGCTAGGATTTGATCTAGTTCTTTAGCAGCTTGTTCATAATCGAGGTTTTCCATTTTGGTTTATCTTTTAGGTATGACACAATAATTATCCTTTTAAATAATTCAATTTCTAATTCAGTATTTTTATCTAACTCTTGGGTTTTAAGTAATTTGCCATCAATCTTAGGAATAGCATAACCTTTTAATAAAATATTATCAGGGTGATATACTCCAATAATGTCATTAACGTGAGAAGTGTATTTCAATTTTTCTTCAATTTTCTTCAATGAATATGATACAATTAATTCCATAATCTGATTAAATTCAGACAATGCATTTTTAATTTTCCCTTCCGAATTTATTTGAATCAATTCTAGTGTATGATTAAGTTTCTTATTCAACGTTATGATATATGCCGATGGATTTGATTTTAACACTTCCTCACCAACTCTGATAATATTCTGTTCAGCATTTAATTTCTGACGTGCTTCAGAAATAATCCTGTTCATGTTTGAGTGTAAATCTCCCCTTCTTATTTGAGTGATTGAGATTGATTTTGAGGTTAACGTTTGTATATTTAGTTTCAAATGACTTTTCTTTTCTTCTAAGATTTTGTTTTTATACTCAATAATATAACTGTAAGCACTTATAACCTTAACTTCATAATTATGTGCTTTTTCAACAATATAACTCCCAAGCGCAGACGGAGTTTTATGATGTACATTGGCAACCAAATCAGCAACACTAATATCAGTCTCGTGACCTATGCCTGTAAAAACAGGAATTGGGTGAAGTGCTATCTCCCTGCAAATAGAATATGAATTAAAAACATCCAAGTCAAGCTTAGACCCACCGCCTCTGATTAGTGCAATAATTTGAAATGAACTGGTTGTTAATTGTTTCAATTGATCAACAATTTCAAATTCTGCTTTCTCACCTTGCACTAAACATGGGTATATTTGATAGTCAAAATGATAACCGTAAGAATTGTTCTCAAGTTGTTTTTTAAGGTCTGTTATGCCAGCAGTTTCAGGAGATCCAATTATTGCAATTTTTTGAATCACAATTGGAACTTTGATTTCTTTGTTCTTATTTAAAAGTTCCTCTTTCTTTAACCTATCAATTGTTTCTTGTTTTTTCTTTTCCAATGCTCCAAGACTGAAGTTGATGTCAACATCTTTTACAATGATATTTAAACCGTATTGCTCCGTAAATTGAATCTCTACCAAAAAAAGAACTTCATTCCCTTTTTTAATAATGTTATTGAAATCTCCCCCAAGAGAATTCCTGATGTTTGTTAAAGTACTTTTCCAAATTGCACCTTTACATTGTGCTATACTTCTTCCATTTTCAGTTTCGGCTAATTCTAAATAACAATGACCGCTTGAGTGAAAATTAATATTTGCCAATTCAACTTTTAACCAAAATTCCTTCCCTTTGATTCGTACCTCAAGATAATTTCTTATACCTTTTAGTATTGTATAAAGTGTATATACTTTTTTATCGGTCATTTGGAGTGGTACAAACTCTAATTCAAGAGATTATTAGTAACCATAAAAATAGTGGATTGAATTGAAATATAACTATTTGCTTTAGAATAATTGATAATAGTTGAAACCCATTATGATTAAAATGGTAATTTTCGATTATGAAAATGGAATATATTAAGTTTGGAAGATGTATTTGGTGTCTAAAGCAAAAACCTGACGTTACATTTTTCAACAAACCTCATACAATCTCGAAGAAATTGGGATCTAATGTAATAGGATTTGATATATGTGATTCTTGCAATACTTATTTTGGGAGTGTTGAGAAATCAAGTCCATATCAGATGTCAGTTGAGACAGCGTTCAAGGAGATTCTGAATGTTTCAAAATATATTATTCAAACAATATCAAAAAAGCCGGATAAAAACAAACCAATACTTAGGTCTATGTATTTTGAATATTATAGATCAAAAGGGTTGCTACGTATTAAAAATAGATTTAAGCTTCAGAGATATTTCATTAAGAATTTTACAAGACAGTTTAAAAGAGGAATTTACGAGATATTCCTTCAAGAGTTTCATAGACAAATTGGAGAAGGACATTTAGATAAATTTGATCGAGTTCGAAATTTTACAAGATTTGATATTGGTGATATCCCATTATATTACGCTGATAATAATGGAGTGTATTTATTGCCGGATGACATTGACCAACCACTTGTACCATTTACTCCCCAAAGCAAGTCGGAAATAAATGATTATGGCTTTTATCAAATGTGGTTGTACGGTCATCTTTTTTATATAGAAGTAACCCCAAAAGCGGAATTTTCAAGACAGATTTACCTAAGAAACGAAGAAAGGAAGATTGTTGGCTCAGGTTTCATATACAATGGGATTAATGAATTAAATTTTATAACTGATTTAGATTTTACCCTAAGTAAGTTGACAGGGTCTTAAAACCATACTTTCACTTCCTTTTAAATCAAGATTAATTTTGAAGTGCTGCTATCTTAAAAGCTTCACCGATAATATATTTCGGGAGTTGTAAATGAGTTCATTTAATAGTGTGATTAAAAAGGAAGCAGGAATAATGGGAAGCTATAAGCGTAAGCTATCGTAAACACTCATGATTTCACGTTCTTTAATGCCGAGATAGACCTTGGTGACTTGGATCGAGGAGTGTTGAAATAAATTATTAAGCAAAACTATACTTTCGTTACTATAATTATTCAGTTTCAGGACCCTGTTCCCAAGTGTTTTTCTAAACATGTGCGTTGAAACATTACCTTCAACTTTAATATTATATTTTTTGAAGATTTTCTTCAAGTTGACATTAACCCAACTTCTATCGATTGGCTTTGTACCATATCTATTAAGAAAGATATATTGATTGGTGTCTGTAATTTCCATTTTAACTTTGATCCTTCCAATCAAATCTAATAGATCCGGATTGATTTTAATCTTCCGGTCTTTTTTTGTTTTCTTCTCGACAACATTTAAATAATCAGCGTCATCAAATTGGCACCACTTTAATTGGAGAAGATCGGATATTCGAAGCCCCGTAAAAGTTCCTATTGTGATAAGCAAACAATATTTATAGTTTTTATCTCTCTCAAGTTTAAAAATTAAGGACTTAAAATCATCCCAATCCATACTTGAAGTAGTCGTTCGTTGACCCGGTAATGACATAATATAAAGTTTATAGATTTATAAATAAAACTACCGCAAAACCTTATACTTTGCTGCATTTCTAGTGCTAAGTAAAAGCTAAATCTGTGTATAATTCAGGTTTGATTTGTAAATGACTGAGGACCAAAGATGTTCAAAAAATGGTTGCTTATACTTCTATGATTAAGTATAAGATTTGCTATTTTTGAATATTTCAAAACCAGTCAATAGTAACCATGGATTTCAATATTTTTTATTCCAATGAATGGATTCAGATTGAGACAAAACTTGAGCAAGAACCAGATAGCAAAACAAAAGGTGATTTATTTGAATACTTTGCATATTTCTATTTGAAGTATTTTAAACACCTGTATGATATTAACGAAATTTATTGTCCGGTCGTTGATGGTCGTCCTTTCCCCAGCAAGATTATTGAGAAGCTAAATTTGGAAGTTAAAGATTCCGGAGTTGATGGCGTTTATATCACTAATAAAGGTGAATTCATTGCATGGCAAGCAAAATTTAGGGGTAAGAGAGTTCCTTTGACAGCACGAGAGCTCTCAACGTTTTGGGCTGAAGCGGAATATGCGGATTACAGGTTAATAATTTCAAATACTCGTAAATTACCAACAGTAGCTGGAAAGAAGTCAGGTCATTTAACAATTCTTGTTGATCACTTTGAACGACTTGAGTCTGAGTTTTTCGACACACTTGCAAGATATTTCTTACAAGAAGAACAAGATATTTTAATAAAACGAAAACAACCCCGTGATTATCAAGATAAAATTTTAGAAGACATCAGAGAAGGTTTTGCAAATTACAATAAGGGTAAAGTAATTGCGGCTTGTGGTATTGGTAAAACTTTAATCTCACTATGGGCAACAGAAGAACAAAATGCACGAAAAGTAATTTTTTTTGCACCAAGCTTACAATTGATACGTCAGACTCTTGAAGAATGGTCTAAAGAGACCATTAGAAACTTTAAATATTTATGCATTTGTAGTGATCAAAGCGTTGATACATCAGTTGACCAAAATAATATTTCACTTGATGAGATAGATATTCCCGTCACAACAAATTCAGAAGACATTCTCCGATTTTTAAAATCAAATAATTCAGACAGACCGGTTTACATGTTCTGTACATATCAATCAGCAGAAGTTATTGCAGATGCTGTAAAAAAACATGGAGAATGGTATTTTGATTTAGCAATATTTGATGAAGCTCACAGAACGGCAGGATTTGGAGTTAATTCACAGTTCAGTTTGGCACTTAAAGATGAGAATATACCAGCTATAAAGAAGCTTTTTTTAACTGCAACAGAAAGATTGGTCAGACCATCATTTGCTAATTCTGCTATTGAAAAAGGAATAATTGTCTATTCAATGAATGATGAACAAATTTATGGGAAAGTATTTCATCGATTAACGTTTGGTGAGGCTATAGAAAAAAGAATAATATCAGATTATCGAATTGTATTATCAGGAATCAGTTCTTCAGAGTATGAAAGAATAATAAAGGATAATTTATACTTGGCGAATGAAACATCCCAAGAAGAAAAAATAGAAGCTGCTCAGAACATTTATAAAAGATTTATTTTGAGAAAAGCTCTCTTTGAAGTTGGTATTTTCAAAGTTATTTCTTTTCATTCAAAGATTAGTGATTCAAAGTTATTTGCTAGAAAATTGGCTGAAGAGAATATTGCTGAACCAAACGTGAATGTTTATATAAACCATATTAATGGTAGTATGAGTGCTCAAGATAGAGCGATGATAATAAAAGATTTTGAGGATGCTGATATTGGCGTGATTTCAAACGTAAGGTGTCTTACCGAGGGCGTAGATATTCCGTTAATCGATGGTGTATTTTTCTCTGATCCTAAAGGGTCAATGATAGATATTGTTCAAGCAGTTGGTCGAGCTTTAAGACAGAAATATGGAGAACAGTATAAAACTGCTTATATAATAATTCCCATTTTATTAGATGATTCTTCAGATGAAATTATTTCAGGAGAGGGATTTGAAGCATTATATAATCTTATTCAAGCATTAAGGGATCAGGATTACGGCTTGGCGGAATGGATTGATACTATTAATGCAGCAGCTGTTAGAGGAAGGATAAAAAATGAGAAAAAATTGGGGAAGATTGAACTTTATATGCCAAAACATATTGACTACGAAAAATTTCAGGATTCATTGATGTTGAAAATTGCAGATGTAAATAGAGACCCAACAGGAACAACTGGAATCGGAAGCAAACTAGGAAAAAAGGAACGTAAAGGAAGTATTGTTCGTGTTTTTAAAACAATAATTGATTATAGATATGATACTTGCCAAAAAAGTTTGGTAGATCCAACCCTCTTATTAATGGATTCAGGGAAAAGTTATAATCCAAGCGAAATAAAAATAAATAACAATAATATCTCTCATTGCCGGCGATTAGGACTTATTAAAAAGTTAGATGCTTCATATCAATTAACAGTAATTGGGCAACTGCTAAAATTAGGTAAGATTAGTTTTGATACGATTTTTAAAAACCAAATGCTGTTATTTCGTGAAGAGACCTCTGGTAAAATAATTTATCCTTATAGAACGGCAATGAATTTTCTCAAAGAGCTAAAGTCAATTAATTACATACAATTCTTGTATGGACTTTATTCTATCCAATTTGATAACGACAATCGTCCAAATTTAAATGAGGCTGTTCAAAATGCAGAAAAAATTCAAGCGAAATATCCAAATATTCATTTAACAAGTGAATCAAATAAAGCAAAGGTATTATCAGAACTTAATGAATTGTGTGATAGAGATTTTTCTTTCAATAATGTGTGGACTGATAGAACGACAGCAGGTAATCAGTTCCGGTATTTAATCAGACACCTAGAGCTTTTTGATGATTTGTTCGCTTTAAGAGATAAAAATATTACTATATTGCCCGGCTCTGAAAAGAAAATAGAAGCATTGTTGGCAAATACTTCATCATTCTTAAATACACGGGATTACGGTAATAAAATTTGGATAGAAAGTTAATGAGTTTCAATTATTATAACAGAGACATAAGATCTCAAGGTCATACTCCAATATATAAAATGCATAAATACTTTGCGAGAAGACCTCACAATATTTTTCGAGAGCTATTAGAGCAATATTCAAAAGAGGGAGATATTATTTTTGATCCATTTGGTGGCGGGGGAGTTTCGTTAGTAGAGGGATTAAGTATAGATCGTAGGATAATAATATCTGATATTAATCCAATTGCCGCTTTTATTCAGTTCAACCAAGTATCTCAAGTTGAAAAGGAACGATTTAAGGAAATTGTCAGAAAAGTTGAAAAATTAGCAAAAAAAGAATTTGGAGAATATTTTAAAAGTGAATGTGAAAATTGTCATAACCCTGATGGTCATGTCAGGTGGTTTGAACATGCGTATATAGTAAAATGTCCTGTTTGTTTTGAAGAAACACTATTAGAGAATACTTTAAAGGTAAAAGGGAAAAATAATAAACCCAAAAATGGTTTCTATACTTGTCAAAAGTGCAAGAATGAATTTAAAGCAGCAGAAACACCAAGAATAGGAAGTAAAATACTTTCAGTTAGGGTGAAATGTGATTCGTGTGGAACTCAGCAAAACAAAAAACCTAATACTATTGATTTTGAAAAATTTAATCATTTTGAGAAAAACTTTGAAAAATTAATTGATGACTTTAATTTAGAAATCCCATTTGATGTAATACCTGCTGCATGGGACCGACAACAAGAAGATTGTTTACATCGAAAAGGTTTTAAAAGATTTGTCGATTTATTCACTAAAAGGAATCTGATTGTAAGTGCATTTTTATATAAAGCTGTTGATTCCTTGCGGGATGAATTAACTTATAACGAATATCAATATCTACTTTTTTTGATTAGTTCACTTATTCGTTATACTAATAATATGAGTTTTTCAACATCGACTTGGATGGATGGTAGGCCAGTAGCATGGGCTAAACATGCATATTGGACGCCGAATCAATTTATCGAAACAAATCCATTTGAATATTTAAAAAATAGAATAAAAGCATTTGACTCTGCAATTAGCGATAGAAAAAAAAGGTTCAAAGCAAAAAAAACACATTCCTTTTCCTTTAATGACGTAATTTATAATACTGCTGATTATTCAGTTATTGCAGAAGATTCAGGAGCCATACAGATACCAGCCAATTCAATTGATATGGTACTTACAGATCCACCCTATGGGAGTAATGTTCAATATGGTGAACTATGTGAATTTTGGAATATCTGGCTAAAAAATCGTTCTCCTTTTGCAAACATTGAAAATTCATTAGCAAATGAAGCGGTAGTACATAGAAAAACAAAAGACTCCAATTATTCAAAGGATTTTGAAGATTATTATAAACTGCTTCACAAAGTTTTTTTAAACTGCCATAGAGTATTGAAAAATGAAGGAGTACTCGTTTACACTTTTAATAACAAAAATATTCGTGCTTGGTATGCTGTAATTAAAGCCACAATTGATTCTGGATTCTACATTGAACCAGAAGGAATATTCTTTCAAGAAGGAATTGAGGCATATAGAGATACTGCCCATCTAAGATATGATGGTACACCACAGGGAGATTTTATTTATACGTTTAAAAAAGTAAATAAAAAAATTGATTTTAATCATGTAGGAGATTCTTTTGAAGATTGCTTAGAGAATACTTTAGAAGGTTTATCAAGATCAAAAAGACAATTATCATTTAATGAATTTTATATAAATCTCTTTTCATATTCCGTTCCTTGGCTAATCAGGCAGGTCTCTAATAACAAAGATTATAAACACATAGAAACGTTATTTTCAACAAGAAGCATCGAACATTTTTTGAACGAAAACAAGAGATTAGAAAAAAATGAAATTGGTTGGAAAATAAAAAAGTTATAGATGAGCGAGAACTATACTTGGACTAGGTTAAGTGATGTTTATTCGATTCCGGAGTTAACTTTAAATATAGAGAAGCTTGAAAAAGAATTTATAAATTATGATGAAACTTCTTTATTCTCTCAATTAGTAAATACATCACAATCAAACAAATTACCATATCATAGTTGGATGAGATATAGAGAAGCTTATTCCGGTGATTTGGTAAAAGAACTTTTAAAGAGATTCCCAATAGATTTGAAAGATTTTGTAATTGATCCAATGTGTGGTTCTGGTTCGACTATGGTTGCATGTAATGATTTAGGAATCAAATCAATTGGATTAGATGTGAATCCATACGCAATCTTATCTTCTAAAATTAAATGTGCTTCTTTTGATCACAATCAATTAAAAAAAGTTAATGTAATCAAGGGTGAAATTATACATGATGCGAAATCGATAACAATCACTCCCAATGAATTTGACACAGATATTGAAAAATACTTCAACCAAAGCAATTTTAGACAAGTAGTTGCACTAAAGCAAGTAGTAAATAATATTGAAGACCTTTGGTTAAAGGATTTCTTTCTTTTTGCACTTTTATCAATTTTAGAAAATTGTTCTAATCGAAAAAAAGATGGTAATGGTCTTGCAACAAGAGAAACAAAAGTGACTGACTGCTTTGCTCAGTTTGGAAATCAAATCAATAAAATGATTTCAGATATTACTAGTTATCCATATCCCAATGGTGATTTGTCTAAATCATTATTAGAAAGTGCAAAAGATCTAAATCATAAAAGATTATTCTCAAACTCGACAAAAAATGAGGTGGGTTCAATAATTTTTTCTCCACCATATGCTAATTCATTCGACTATTTTGAATCGTATAAAATGGAATTAATATTTGGAGAATGGTCAAGGGCTAACGAAATACACAATAATAGAAAAACATTAATCAGAAATTATAGATTGGGGTATGGCAAAGATCTTAATTCTAATTTTCCAATCGTTCAGCTACTTCGTGAAGAAATATGGAAAAAAATACCACTAAAAGAATCAAAAACAGGTAAAAGAGATGGTAGAACTAGGTTAGTTCCTAATATGCTTAGTGCATATTTTGAGGATATGGCAGTAGTCATAGAGAATTGTATGAACCTATTAAAAGCAAAAGGGTATCTGCATATTGTTGTGGATCAAAGTTCATATCTCGGTGTCCCTATACCTACTGATATCATTTTTGCCGAAATCGCACAAGAATTGGGATATAACAATATTCAAATAATTAAATGTCGAAAAGCAAATACATCTGGACAACAATTAAAACAATTTCCATATTTAAAGCAACTTCTAAGGGAATCTATTGTATCTGTTCAAAAAATCTAATTCATTCAAATTTCCCATTAGATTCGGGATCAAAGAAGCATCATGTAAATAACTCCTTCTACTAATTGAATGAAGTATAAGTTGTATAATAGCTATTGTCTCACTACTTGATTGTAACGAATTCCAATTTTTCTTGGAACGATGATTATTTAAATAGTTTCTAAATTACATTGGCTCGTTATTTATTGTTAATCAATTCGTTATTTTAATGCCACCAAAATACGACACACGATGAAACAACTAATCTTACTTAGCTTGATACTCTTTTCTATTAATGTCGGTGCTCAAACAGTTATCACACTCAATTTTAATCAGCCACCTGAGTTTGGATTCATGATAGGTTTAACTGACACCACCATTGTACACGGTGACTCAATTATGCTAGGCCAAGACTTAACAATCTATGGTGGATCCGGAGAATATTCTTTTTTCTGGACTCCCGGATCATCTTTAAGTGATTCAACAATTATGAATCCACATGCCAATCCAGAGGACACAACAACTTATGAGTTAACCGTGGTTGATAATTATGGATGCAGCTTTTCTGTTAATTACACAGTCAACGTTAGAGCGTTTCCTGTTTCTGTTGATTTTGGGATAAAAGAATCCAACTCAATATTTGTGAAGTTATTTCCGAATCCCAACGATGGTAAGTTCAAAGTTGAGCTGAGTGGTAATCCACAAGATGAAATAAACCTAATTATCATAGACAATATGGGTAGGATTATCCATAAGAAAGTCTTAAAGAATTTTACTGGGAATCAAATCGAGACAATGGAGATGACCTTACCTAGTGGGATGTATATGCTTTTGATCAAAACTGATAGTGATAAACTTCAAAGACAATTTATTATAAACTAAGCTCTCAAAATCTAAATTTATGAAGGCCAATTTAAAAACAGTATCAACAATCATATTTTTTCTAATAGCCTTTGCATCTTCAGGTCAAACTGTATATACTAAAAATGATACAATTCAACTTGAACAAGATTCGGTAGTATTAAAAGTTAACAATCATAGAGGACAAATACAATGGCAGTATTCACGGGGGGCTTATGATTGGGAAAATATAGAAGGAGCGACAAACGATTCCTTATTTATAGGAAAGATTGATAGTTCTGGCTTCTATCGTGCAAAAATTATTGACAATAATTGTAATCCTATTCTTTCGGATTCAACATATATTCTACGAAAACTATCAAATGAAGAAGAATTTCAAATGATAGCCAATGCCGACGGTATTAATAATGACGTTATATTTTTTGCTCCAGATAGTACAACTACCCAAATCTCAATTATAGATACAACAGGTACAAATGATATTGTAGAGATTCAAACGACTTTGAATTTGGATAGCATTAAAATAGGTTCACTTTTAGTGGATACTACTGGCATGGGTAAAATAATATATGTTACTGACTATGTTAAAGAAAAAAGTGGTGGAGATCTAATAAAGAAAATGATTGAAGGATTTCAGGTCGGAATTGATTTCTTAATTACCGATGATACTCTTTCCTATTCTTCTCCGACTAACAGAACAAAGAACTGGTGGGATAATCAATTAAAACTTAACAATTCGGGAAAGGTAAAAAAAATGGGTTTCAATTCTTACTTACAAGGAATGGAAGAAACCGTTGAAAAAGAATATCTTCAACTTGATTTTTCAAATACTGATTTATGGAATATTGAGGATGATAATGGTCATCTTAATATCAGGATTGAAGAAGGATATTTAAAATACAATCCTTCAATAGATTTCTATGCGATATACAAACCAGCAGTTGTAGCAACAGCTGCAATAAGTCCCTATCTCCTTGATCTTTTGGGTGACTATCTATTAAAAGGTACTTTAGATAAATTGAAAGTAATAACTTATAATGATTTTGATCTTCGCTTAAAACTTAATATTGACGCGAATTTAACTCAAAATATTAATCCTGAACCAGTAAAGATCGCACAATATTGGTATGCTATTCCAGCTGGGCCAATACTTGTTTCTGTTAAGACAGAATTGGTTGCGAGGTTAGTTTTAGAATCCTCTGGAGATATTAATATACAACCAGACTATGAATTAAAAAAGAATTTAGTATTAGGGATTAATGTAAATAAGCAAAATGAAGAATTTGAAAAAGAATTTATTCATGATCATTATGCGGATAAATCTTCCAGTATTTCTTATACAGGTAATTTTAATTTCAGCGAACGTCTTGAAATTGTTCCAAGTGTAGAAGTTTATATAATGGGATTAGTTGGTCTGAATGGAGAATTAATACCCTATCAAGAATTTAATTTTAATGCATCAATCAGCAATGAACACCCATTAATTTTTGATACGTCTCTTGATATAGGTGTAGATGGTCATGCAAGTTTTGACATTTCTGCATTTCACTTTGATAAGGGAACATCAGAGTTATTTCGTGGAGAATGGGAAATCTCTAAAAGGAAGAACTTATATCATGCCCCGGCCAAGCTGAGTTATTATAGTGGCAATAATCAAACTGGACTTGCAAATACAACTTTATTAAATTCTTTAAAAACCAGAGTTTACGACAGTAATAATAACACAATTAATAATTTCCCTGTTTTTTATGACGTAATTTCTGGTGGTGGAAGTATTGACTTAAACGTACCAAAAACAAATTCTTCTGGTATTGCAAGTGCAAACTGGACACTTGGGAATAGTGGTACTCAAAAAGTAATAGCCAGATTGACAAAAGCAGATGTTACACAAAAGGTAGCAGAAATAAATTTCAACGCAAATATTGATTATTCTTCATCACCAGTAGTTTCAACATCAGAAGCCTCTGAAATCTCTGAAACATCAGCAACTTTAAATGGAAATGTTTCTTCAGATGGTGGAAGCCCAATCACTCAGCGAGGATTTTATTGGAGTAGAACAAATCAAAATCCTGATTCGGGAGATAATGTTGTAATTGTTAGTGGAACAACTGGCATTTATTCAAAAATGATATCTGGATTAGAATCCGGTATTACCTATTATTTTAAAGCATTTGCAATTAATAGTAAGGGAATATCACTAGGAACAACCGTTGAATTCAATACGAATGAAGCAACGTCAGGAACATTTACAGATCCAAGGGATAATCATGTCTATAAATGGGTAAAAATAGGTGATCAAATTTGGTTTGCAGAAAATTTACAATACGGAAGCACTAGTGGGTCATATCCACAAGCCTATATCTATGGTGATCCTTCTATACATGGGTATTTATATACTGATAGAACAAAATATTGTCCAAGCGGATGGCATACTCCATCGGATTTAGAGTGGCAACAACTGGAAAAAGATTTAGGAATGAGTGAAACTGAGGTCATCCTAGAAGGTTATAGAGGTGAAGGGATCGGTGATAAATTGAAGGACAGTACATCTTTTAATGCCACATTAAGTGGATATAGAGTACATAATTCTACCAGTGGCTATTACTTAGGATTAAACGATGTAGGGAGATATTGGACAACTACGAGTGCTGGAATTAATGGAAATAGCGAATATTGGATACGTGAAATAAATGTGAATAACTCAATGATAAATAGAACGCATACAACCTATTGGAGAGGATACTGTATAAGATGTGTTAAAAACAAGTAACTAAAAGAACACTTGCATTTTTCAGTTCTAAAATTTTTTAATCGAAATAATTAAGAGGTTATTTTTGACAAAATAAGAACAGTAATCTTATACTTCCTACCATTGTATAAGCTCCCGTAAATTACATGAAGATTTTTACTTCTTTTTACCTATTGTCCAAAGTATTTTATCAAGAAAACGATTAAATCGGATTGTTTGAATATCTCGTAGTTCTCCTATGAATGGAGCCTCAATGATATTAAGATGTTCTTCAACGGAAGCCAAGCTTTCGTTAATTTCCAAAATGTGATTCTTTTTAAATTCATTATACTTTATTTTATAAGAATCATATTTGTTTTCTCTTAGGTTTACAGCTCTTTTTACTAAGTTGTCAATTGGCAATATATTCCATGGGTCATTCAGGAACAAAACTTTTGAAGCTAAAGAAGTCATTGTTTTTCCGTGAGTAATACCAACCTCATTTAAGAATTCTGCAAAAAGATCAACACATATTCCATCGCCTTCTCCTTCGCTAGTATATATCATAGCCATTTTAAGTAATTCATCCGTTTTACCTTTTTCAATATTCCTTGCAACACGAAATTCATTTATAAATGATTTAAATGAACCATCTGATTTCTGCAAGTAATCTTCTGTCTTCAATTGACCAGCTTTATATTTTTGGAAATTATTTATGTATGTCAAATCTGTATAATAATATTGAAGCAAATTCCCCAATGCCATTATTGTATCTACCTTATTCATTATTTTACACTTTTATGAAATCACCATTTTGATATTTGTACAGTTCAACTTTTTTCAAATGCGAAAATTCACCATCGAGAATAGCAGCCCAAATAGATTTATATCCCTTAATTTTTTTAGGTGATGCCCAAAATCCCAAATAAAAAGAGGGGTAACTCCCTGTTGATAGAAGATTTTTTGCATACAATAATCTACGATCTATATAATCTTGTTTTCCTTTTTTTGTTTTCTGATCAAGTCCATTTAAATAAATGTAATTATCTGCACGAATATGAACAAGTTTGGCAAAATCATCATTGAATGCTTTAATGGAAGTGCTACTCTCTGATTCAGCAGCAAGAATAATTTTCTTTCTAAATCCATGTACGTTGTGTGTTATTGCTACGTCTAATAACCATTCACCGGGTAACTTATTTCCTTGATCATCTACGGGTATCACATTCAGAGTGTAATCAGCATTTTTATAGAATTCATTAAATAAGGAATGACCTACCGTTGAGACAAATTTGGCTGACTTTAAGGCATTCAACTGGAAATTATCATTGGCAGTAATATTCAGGGTGTTCAGGAAACTACTATTTAAAACTTCGTTTAATTTATACTTATCCATTGAATTATAACTTCGTTTAATTTACAGGAAGCGTATTAACCTCTTAATCTTAACGTGAATCTGACTTATATTCTTTTTGCTGAGCTTTTATTTCAGCAATAATATCTTTACCAAGTGTTCTGGTGTTCTTTTTATTCCCCATTGAATTTAATAAGGGCACGCCAAGATTTAATTCATCGTTTATTTCTCGAAGTATTGGTTTTGCTGTTTCTTCTCTTTCTTCATCGAGATTAAACACGATTATTGTGGTGGTGTCATATCTGTCTATGCGTAATAATCCACCTTTAAGAGAAATAGTTACACTTTCAATTACTTTACCTCGGTCAAATGATCCCTGTGCTTTCTTTATCTCCTTCTGTTTTCTCTCCTTTTTAACGATATAATCCTTGGCTTCAGGTAATGGAATAATTTTGTCCGGATGTACAAATAGGTCATTATTTTCATCAACAAATGGAACAAGACGAAGACATTCTATATCAATCCCATAATCCCTAAGCCATAAAACTGATGATATCACGTCAGAATGAAATTCCTTAGATACCAAAATAATACGTTGAGAATGATTAAGGACATCCAGTTCTTCATCAATAAAATCGTCAATCCTTGCACGAGCATCATCTTCATCTGATTTCAAATAAATCGCAAAATGATTTATAATTTCATCGACTAGGTAATTTGAACAATATGAAGTGTATTTGATTGCTTGCCAATCGACATCTCTCCCTGAATCATCACGCTTTAACTCGATGACGACAAGTCGTGCGTTCTTATCAATTGCAAGAAGATCCAAACGACTACCAGATGGCAATGGCAGTTCTTTTGCAATTATTAAAAGTTCTTCTCCCAATATTTCAGGGGTCTTTTCAATCCACTCTTGAATATCATACCTCTCTAACAGATTGTGTGCAGAAAAATTAGTGGGGGTCAGTTTGGTTAGTGACTTCTCGGTAATGTTGACTTTATACATCGTTTGAGTTATCAGTTAGTTGCAATAAATTTAATTAAATTATGTGGGAGCATTATTAAAATGGTTGATATTTATTATATATCCGGTGGTGACCGATAACTATTAATTTCATATAAAAGAAGGTGTTAAGTTTAGATTCACCTTCTTTATTTTAAAATCAACTGGCAGCATTTAGGAATTTAATAAAAAAGGTGTGAATTATATCAAGAAGTCAATCTCGACAGGTATTCTTTGGTTTCACTATTACCAGTTGACATCTCCGTTTGAATATGCGTAAACAACGCTCCAACCAACTGCACTCCCGACATCACCTGTTTGATCCAGATCCACCGGATACGAAAAAAACTTTCGTATAAAGAAAAATTGAAAATATAAATCTATTTGGGTTATAGTCTGGAAAAAAAAATCCATCACATGCAACCATAAGTAATTCTCATTTCTTCCTTATTACTATCTATAATTAATTCCAAATTCTCCTCTAGATCATTAAAATTGAACGAATATATTCCATCACCGTAACGGTCCCAATAAACAAAGACACTATCTTTGAGATTAGTACTTCCTGATTCAATTTTATTTTCAATTTGTTGGTAAAAAATCGCAATGTTTAAGGTGTCAAACTTAACTGTATATTCCATAGAAAAATCCCCATTAAATGCAGGACCGAATCTTGTATGTCTTTTTTCTATGGTTTTAAATTTTGGAAAATCTAATCCTGTTTTTGCTTCAATTTCAGACTTACTTCCTCTCTTTATATTGTAATAATAGTAATCATATGTACCCCTTGAAACAAAGAAAATAATCAACAAGGAAAGTGGTGCCAATGTGGTTAAGATAATACGTGGAACTAATTTAGGGACTCTCCATTTAATGGATAAAAAAAGAAATAGTGGAGAAAAAATTATCCATGATAAAATAAGTACAATAGTTTTAAAGATATTTTTGAATGATGACACCATGTTTTGCTAAATTTTATTTCATCACAGATATATAACATATCCAATTGTGAGACAAGGAATTAGTTTTTATGAGTTGTCTTTCCAATAGAAATAGCAAGAATTACCGATGCTCCTAATTCTTCTAATTTTTTTGTCATCTGAAACATTGTTCTACCACGAGTTACAATATCGTCAAAGATTATTATTTTTTTATCTCTAAAATAAGTACGATTAAAACTAAAATAATCAATCGGGTTTATAGTATTACCGGAAAGATGTGTTCCTTCTCTGTCAGTATGAATCGTTAACATTTCAAATCCATTATTTAATCCTGTATTAGTACAGACAATTTGAGAGAATCTCTGAAACCTTTTAATGTTTTTTTGTCTAGTCGAAGCCGGAGCACAAACCAATGTTAACATGCTTCTTTCATTTATCGAAAAGGTTTGATTTAATTTATTACTCACCATTGTTGCAATTTGCGATGTTGCGATAGTTGAATCCCCATCTTTAAAATTCCATATCAATTTTCTTACATCCCAGTCAAACTCTGTTACATCAGACTCAGAGGTTGGATAATAATTATGAAAATAGAAAAATTTTACGGGTACTCCTTTTCTACTATTAAGGGTTTCATAATTTGAAACTTTATGCTTAATATTGATTAATTGATTTTTTCTCTCGGCAATTATCCGTTGTCTCTCGGCTTCTTCCCTTCTCTCTCTTTCTTCTCTCTCTCTCTTTTCTTTTTCTGCAAGTTCTGCTAATCTTATTTCTTCTCTTCTTTTTCTATCCTTAATCTCTTGAATTCTTGCTTTTTCTTTTTCTATTCTTTGTCTTTCCTTAGCAACCTTTGCACGCACCTCAGGCAAAGAAAGCTGGTAGAAAAATGTAATAGAAACAATCTTAATATTTTTATATTTTTTCTTGAGGCTATCGGTGAGTTCAACGTATTCCATTTCTGAACATGTTAAAGTAATTAATACATTGTACTCTGTGTGTTCCTTTCGTTTGTTCCTATAATTAATTATCTCACCTTTTTCCAAATAGAAAAGATTGTGTAAAGAATAAAATTCTGAATCTATAACATCATGAAAAACTGAACTATCGGTTTCAGGATTATCATTAAAAACAATTCCAATATCAGTATCAAATTCCTTTGATAAGCTATCTATTACTGTGGATACATCAGAGAACCAATTTTTCTCAACAAATGATTCTTTTCTATTTATTTTTTTATAATGGATTGTTCCATTTTGAACAGATTCTACAAGTGAAATATCAATATTATTGAGTGAATATTCTTTGTTATATAGTTGGTATGAATTATATGTTTGTTTAACTTCTATTTGTTTTAAACGCTTATATTTAGGATAAGGTATTACTCCTAAATGAGTGTATTCCTTCACAGACCAATTGGGCATCAACTTTCTTGCTATTGTTGAAAATGAATTATAAAATAATTTGTATTGTGAAATATCTCTATAATATAGCATTCTTGTTTCTATATCATATTGATAATCTTTAATTTTTTCTTCCTTTGAATCAAGTGCAGGGATTGAATTATGTGTTCCCAGATGTTTGTCCAAATCCAAGTCGTGGTTGACATAATATTGGTAACCTTCAGGGTATTTCTGTCGAATCTTGTTTATTTTAGTTTGAAAGTAATCTCTATTTTTAAAAATAATATTCCTCTTATTTTCGATAATTAGTTCCTTTTCTCTTATACCAAGTACATTAATAGTTTTTCCTTCAAACTGAGCCTTAAAAAAATTGTTGAATCCATGAGGATAGTCAAAACGAATTTGTTCTATTTCTTCAGTTAAAGCACGATTTTTTTTATTTTTATTAATTCGTAAATGTGTTTCATGAATTTGAGTTGCAGCGGTTGTGGTTAAGTATTCTTTTTGATCAATATTCAGCTCGGTAATAGAATTATATCCGTACTTCTCTTTGATAAATTTCCTGAGTCCTTGCAGCTTATTGTTTTTTAGAGAATCAAAATTATTATTTACAGTTATAGTTCGAATCTTAAATTCATGTCTAATTATTTCTTTTTTACACAAAAGATCTAAGTCATTGAATTTACAATATGGATCAATCTCATTTATTACTTTGGAAAGCCCGAATCTATATGTCTTTAATAAATCATTGTACTTCCTCTTTATTCTCCTGTCTGATAAAGTAAAAATAAGTAATGATTCTCGAATAACTCTAAATGCTTTCTCCATATAAATTCTACCGAATTCACTTCTAGTAGGAAATAGACTCTTTTTTTGCCGACTAATATTCCATTTCAATGCTATTATAAAATGAACTGAATAAAAAAATAGCTTATATGTCACTAGCATAGTAGCAGTTATTAGTATTACATCTGACAATGCTAGAATATAGACAGCTAGATAATATCCGAATGGTATTCCAAGCAAAGAATAAATGAACTCCCAAACATGTAAATTCCTTATTACTCTATCATTAGTATCATATTTTATTGAATAATCAGTTAAAACAAATCCTAAAATCGTATATCCTAAGTAAAAGCGATATTTTATTTTAACAGTTTCATTAAGATCTCCAAAGAAAGATGCAAGATATAAACTATAAGATAGTACGAGAATTATTAAAAAAGCAATAAAAAATGGCCAATTAAATTTGGTTTTTGTAATCAACGGTAGTGAGAGAATAAGAGAAAGCGCAATGCCAATTGTAAGCATTAAAAATTCAGACAACAGGGTTGGTGTATCAGGGGACAAAGCTGTTAAAAAAATTAACCAGACATTTCTAAGTATATCAAGTGTATTATCAAGAGAGCTCATAACATCATGTATATTTTCCAACACAAAATCATATGGATTTTCAAGTGGATAAAAAAATTAGAATCGTTAATGATTAGAATTTATATAATCGTACATTGATTTCACGGTATCAAAGGATAAGTGTGGTTCGGATGCTCTTAATTGTTCTGGATTATCACTATCCCAGTAGCACCCACAAGCAAGAATTCCAGCCCTTTTAGCCGAAATTATGTCTATATCTCGATCTCCAAAAGAAATAGAATTTGTATTTGTGTATCCACATTCACCTAGTGCTTTTATCATTGGATCTGGATTAGGCTTTCTTTTCGTTGTATCATGATACCCAATAATGACATCAACGTGAAACTTGAAATGAGTAACAACTCGTTCACAATAAGGTCTAGGAGCTGTTGAAACTATTGCTATTTTGTGTCGATTTGTACTAATGTAATCTAAAGTTTCCATTATCATAGGATAAGGTTTCATTCGAGGTATCAACCTATAAACATCGGACCATCTCCTTTGGCTTCTTAAATTCAAAGCAATTTTGCTATCAATAAGAGTTTGATCCAAATCAAAAATGAATAGCATGTTATTTGGTGTTAGATATTGATTTTAGAAGTTCTTTATTTTCATTTACGATGTTCCTTTTTTGTGATTCGAGTAATTCTATTTCACGCTTTAAGGATTCAATCCTGTATGAAACTTCATTTATAGAATTATCAAACATGGAAGTCTGACCATTAGCATCACCACCATATTTTATTATATCCTTATTTAGTTTTTCAATGTCCTTTTTAATTTTGGCAATTTTTAAGACATTCTCATCAATCTGTTTTTTTACATCAGGATTCGAATTTAGAGCTTCAGACTGGACAGTAGTATTACTTGATTTCTTTTCAGGTGAATATCTCTTTTCAACATTAACAGTTTTTGAGGATTCTATATTTGATTGAAGTTCTATATTCCCCCTGTTTTGCAAAATGTTTTCAATAAATTCATTAATGTTATTTGAAGAAAGGGGGAAAGCTCTACCATTGCTAATTAGCATTCTATTTCCAGCATTGGAGGGAGAAATTTTATCATCATTGTACTTGATACATGCAACTGCTCTTTTTTGATCCGTTGCAAACTTAACTGTATGTAATGTTCCACCTTTTACGTTGGTTTCTATAACTACTACGCCTTGTGATAATCCTGATTGAATTCTATCCCTTTCAACAAAGAAATTTGGACGCATACTCGTTCCAATTGGATACTCAGAAATCAAGCACCCATTTTCGAGGATTTTTTCAGCTAAATATGAATTTTCTTTAGGATAAATTTTGTCGAGTCCACCTGCCATTACGGCTATTGTTTTCCCCCCAGATTCGAGAGCAACTTTGTGCCCAAGTGTATCACATCCAATTGCTAATCCAGAAACAATTATATAGCCCCTCTCGACAAATTGTTTAGTAATTATTTTACCAGCGATTTCTCCATTAGGTGAGTTTTCTCTTGTGCCAATTACCGCAATTTTCTTTTCATTGGCCAGTACCTTTTCATCACCTTTTACAAACAAAACGACAGGTGCATCATTATCAAGTTCCTTCAATAATTTTGGGTAAATTATATCAGAATATCCTATTGTTCTAATTCCTTTTTTTTCAGATTTTAACAAGATGTCATTTGATAAATCAAATGACATCTTTACATCTTCATCTGTGATAGATTCTGAGATCTTAGGCGCAACTAACGACACCATCCTGATATAATCAATTAATTCTTTTTGATTTTGTTCGGGTAATTCTAAGTCAATAATCTTTTTAACTGTTTTTCTTCCAACCTTTGGAAGATTAAGTAAGATTAGCGTATCAAGTACATTCATAGTCTATGAATAATTAATCCCATGCTGTTTGAGCAATTGCAAATAATATTACCTTCTTAATACCAGATTCAAGTAATACCTTCTTTCCTGCTCGTAACGAGTTTCCTGTTGTTGTAACATCATCTATCAAAAGTACCGTTTTATTATCCAAATTTGTCTTTTTAACAAATTTCATACTTTCTTTATGATTGGAGATACTCCTATCTCCACCTTGCGCTAATTTTTCAATTTTTTTGTATCTAACAAGACATTCACAACAATTTTTCCATCCGTTATAATCCGCTAGTTTTTCCGCTAAATCTTTAATACCTGTTTTTTTTCTATCAGGATCATGAGAAGGAATGACCATTATCGCGTCTATTGAATCTTCAAAATAATTTTTTAGCCTTTCAAAAAAATATTCCACAGCCCAGTCGTAATCATCTTTAAATCGTAATATTTTTTTTGAGAATTCATCAAACTTTTCATTATTTCCACCACGATAAGGATGATACGTACCATAGTGTTTGATTGGTTCCGGTATTAGAGAAGATAAATCGAATGTTTTCATAAGGTGGTTAATTTAGTTTATACAATTAGTTGATTTTAAGAACTAAAGATATCAAACATAATTAACCTTAGCAAGAAAAATATTTTTTACTTCCTACCATAGTATAAGTTCCTGTAATTTACCGGAAGTATATCAGATTATAAACCTATTTCATTTATATAAGATTTTTAGAATGGTTGATATTTATAGATATATCCGGTGATGTCCGGTAATTATTATTTTCATTTGAAAGAAGGTGAGTTTGAAAAAAACACCTTCTTTTCTATTGAGAAATAGCATTTGTTAGCTGAAGAAAAAATCATCAATCCTGTTGTTGTCAAGTATTCCCTGCCAAACCTTTTTACCTATCTTGTCCATTAATTTTAAATCAATAAACAGGTCGATGCATTCATCTTCCAAGTCGTCTATTTTTAATACAAACTTTGAGAACTTAACCTGTTTCCCCTCAACTGGTTTTGTTTCTTCGTTGATTTCATCAATTTCCTCATATTCATCCCAATAGTTCTCAAAATAAAAGGTAATGCCGTTTTTATTTAACGCTGTTATAATGTTTTCGGTAGCTGAACCACTTTCAGCATGGAATATGGCATGATTTCTACCATCTGTCGTCCGGAAAAAACAATTTTCTGATAATATACTTTCCAAATTTTTGTTTGTGAATTTTATAGTTTTCATAATCTTTTGTTTTTAAATAATAATTGGTTTTTAGTGTAAAGGGAGAGTGGTTGTAACCACTTCCCTTTGTCAATTAAGATCTACCTCGACCTATTATGCAGCCTGAACATCACCGTTCGATTCTTCGAGAAATTCTTTTTCAAGTTTTTGAATCTCATTCAATTCAGGTAGGTTCTGTTCCACCATATTAAGTCGTTTTGCTGCAAATTCATGGCTGACTTTGTCGATATCAAATCCAATTGCTTTACGTCCTAATTGGAGAGCAACCGCAGCGGTAGTGCCCGTTCCTGAAAAAATATCAAGGACAGTATCACCGATTTTACTACACATTAATATTGGAAGGAGTGTGATGTAGTAAGGGAAAGGAGCAAGATGACGAAAATTGGGATCTATTTCCTTGAGTTCATCCCATCGGAATCCATTGGCTTCAATTACATTTTTAACGTGTTGTTCGTCTAAGAAACTACGAAACCTCTCAATGGGTTTGACCAAAGTCCAACCATGGTCTTTCCTTTCTTTCCCAATTCCTGAATCTTTTGAAGTACGTTTTGTTTCATAATTTCCTTCTTTCCAATTAATAAAATCTCTGAAATAGAATTTTTTAGGATCTTTTACAAAGTGTATTAGCACCTCGACATTCGGCATTAATCTTTTGATATTGTGTTGCGGTTTTGGATTTTTCTTTACCCAATACCATTTCTGATTGACATACCACCCATGTTCTACCATTTTAAGAATTAACCGTTCCGGTATCAGACAGTCAACACCTTTATCATAGCTATCTGAAATGTTGACAAACAAACTTCCTGAATCGGTTAACTTTTTATAAACCTGATCATATATCTCAACCTCTTTTTCGATAAATTCTTCAGGGGTTCTTTCCAATCCATGCTCCGGTGGTTCATCATTCCCCTTTTTCAAATAATTACGTTGTTGAAAATATGGTCCTGAATGGATTGCCAATGGCACACTATTATCGGTAACAGCTGCAAGGTTTTCACAGGATTTATTGTGTAGTTCAAAGTTTTTTCCACGTACATAATCCAATGATTCTGTCAATGCATTTGAACCTTCTTGCTTCTTGAACAAGATATAATTATTCATTGCATTCCAAGCATTATGAATTTTCATTTCGCCAGAATCCAATTTCTCTAGCAATTGCAGACCTTTAATTTCGTCATCACCATTATCCACAAATTGTTTAACCGCAATCAATCTTCGCAATGATGAAGCTTTGATATCAGCTCCAATAAGGTCGCAAGCAATTTGAAACCTATCTTTACCTACAAGTGAAAATTCGTCATCACCCATCTCGATGTCACCAATTCTTTCACGTACCTTACCTTGACTCAATCCGAGTACACCAAGGATGACAAGAGCTTGTTTCAAGAGTTCCATTATTGACCGCCTCGTCTTGTAATTTTTATATACGAACTGCTCGTTTATTTCATCATCAGATAATTCGTGAATCTTAACCGGCAATTTTTTCCACCCTAGTTCCCTGCAAGCGAAGTATCTACTAATGCCATTGATAATTTTAGGTTCCCCCCCACGCATTACAACATCAATGGGTTCCAGTAATCCCTTTAACTTAATTGTCAACTTGAGAATGGAAAGATCCTTATTCTCATAAACTTCGAAGATAGATTTAAAGGCTTTCATATCTTCAACATTCGCCATTGGATTGGATTTGTTCAAACCATTGTAAAGTTCAACACTTGAACCATTTACTGATTCATTAACTACTTCATTTGAAGTTTCTTTTTTGTTTGTTTTTTTACTTTCCATTGTGTAAAATTTTAAAATTAATTAATTGTAATTCCATATAATTGACTTACATATTTTTCAAAAAAAAGAGAACGCAGCTCTCTAGCGAAGATGATTTCTCACCCTCGCTGTTCACTAATTTTTATGTTTCAGTTGTTTATATGAAATGTAAATCAATTAATATGACTTACATATTTTTCAAAAAAATTTAATCTATGTACAGTTCCTTATAATGGTCATACATCACCGGCTGAATAAGATTCAAACCATCTTCCAATGCTTGAGGATCTTTAATCCCAAGCTTATAATCTTCTGTCTTACCGATTAATTTGGTAAACTTTCGTACTTTCTTCCCCTGATCGCTTAACCAATATGATTTCACATAGAGATATTTAATCTTGCTAACTGGATGTATCCCATTTGAGATTCTAATTTCTGGTTGTACCACCATTCTTATCCTCATTAGTTGAATTACAAAATCACTAAGTGTACTATCGACATCACATGCCATATTGATATCATTCTTTTCCTCTGACAGCTTATCAATCGTTTTAAAATAAAAATCTAAGATATTATTCCTTACTACTTCAAGTTGAAATTGGTATAAGGATGTGTTATTCCGCTTTAATGTCTGTTCGCTGAATTTATCGTTAAAAGCCCATGACACAAATTCGCGTGCCCTGTCTTTATCTCTTACATCCTTTTGATATTTCATATAATGTTCCATCTGTTCTTTTACATATTCATTAGTCATTAAATCTTCAGCTTCTAATAGTAGTAGCATTAATGATTTAACTACCCCTGCGCTTGTTAGACTGGCTAATATAAATTCAATAAATTCCATGAAATCATTATTTTTACAGAACAAAGTAAAGAAAAATATTCTGTAATTCAAAATAAATGAATTACATTATTGAAATTTATTGATTTTTTTTTCTGCTTCGTGTAAATTACAGGAAGTATCATGTTTTTTAGACTCCCCTATTTCATTGGTATTACAGAAACTTTAATTAGTCCTTGTTTATAGCATAAATTGATAAAAAATAAAATATTGCTAGAAATTCTCGAATGGGATAGATTCTTGGGTAAATTTTGGATAGTAGATTTCATCTCAAATTCTTGTTTCAATACAACAGAACCCAGATACTGCTAGTGAAAGGTGTTACGTAACTATATCTTTATGATACGATAAGATCATGCTCAATCGGCTATAAAAATACCCTACCAGAGAGAATCCGGTCGTGTAATTTTAAAGGTTCCCTCTCCAAAGGGATTCCCCGCCACCCAATGAGAAAACTTCGTTAAAACGGATGCGGCAAATTCATCAGTTGTATTAACTCCTATATTTCCCAACTATATAATTCAATTAACGAATAAAAGACACCACCTGTTTTTCATTTGTATCATTAATAGCTAGTACCGAAAGTTAGTTGATATTCTTAATGGAAAATTTGAATACAAATGTACTGTTGCATTAGTTCTTAGTGTCCTCGCACGTCCGGCAGCTTGTATTAAATCTGATTCAATCAGGGACAATTGAATGTTGCGGTGTTCCTCATTTATAAAGGTATTAAACTTATATCGGAATCCATTAAATTCAACTTCTTGAACGGACATTGAGGTAAAAGATGTCTTAGTTTCAGGATCAATAACCTTTGCGGTCAACATGTATTCCGCTTCGTTTCGATGGGGAGTTCCTACAACAGCAATGTCCTGACCCTTCAACAAATCATAACCGCTGCAATTACCAAAGTACATTTCAATAACAGGATTTTGAAAGTTTTTTCTCATTGATTTAAAAGTTATGGTCGGTAAATCTCCAACTTTATCGCTTATATCCTTACCATATCTTTTTAAACCATCTCGGCTGCAACTTCTATTGGTGTATTGAATTATTGTACCTTGCTGTTCAACATCGGTGATGTCAATAACTTTGACTCTATCCCCAAATAATTCTTTGTAAATGTATGTTGGTATTGTTGCTGAGAGAATAACTACTTTTTTATTCTTGGGAAGATTCCTCTTTACTACATAGTATATGATATCAGGATTATGCCTGTCCCTCACATAGTAAGAACTTTCTAAAAAGCTAAAAATATTTGAACCAATATTATGGGGAGCGACCTTTTCAATAATATCATCAACATCAAATAAAAAGGTGGGTGTCTTTGACACCACCGAAGGATTCGCATTGGTTAATTCATCCACAACATATTTTATTCCGGTTGAATTAGCTATTAATCGTAGGCCAAATAAGTCTGAAATCTTCATTGTTTGAATCTCCAGCAAAGAAGTAAGTGGATCTTCATCAAATATTAATGTGTCATGTGCAAATTCGGTAAATAATGCTCGTTTATGCGTTGTAAGTATTGTTTTATCTGAGTTTTTCGCTTCTTCAAGATATTGTACATATTCTTCTGCTCTTGCAATATCATCAACAGAATATTTACCGGCATTTTGTGGATTTGCAACATGGTATATTATTTCCATCGCTTTCTTCGGCACACCTATATGATAATAGTGTTGAATCTTTCGAATGATTTTATCATCGCTAAACTTTACCGGGTCAGGTGTCATATTATATTCAACCTTCATTCTCCCGGCAATTTCATTTTTTAAAGCACTTGTTGGAAGTGCAATGGTTGCCGATTTATTAAGTAATGACTCTGTTTTTCCAATCGCTGTTGGAAGTTTCATAAGATAAATCTTACCTATCTCACCGTTATTAATGATATCATCAATATTGGATTTTAGTATTTGTTCCGCTTCGTATAAACTTATTTTCTTTATAGGTTCCAATATCTCAATTTGTCCCCTTCTTTCTTTAACTGTGGAGATGACATCAAGTAATCCGTTATCTTCTTCAAATGGTGAGAATTTATAAATAGGTTGGGGATAATACTTAACCTTGTTTACATATACAATAGTATTGAAGCTGTTTTTATTATACTTGGTCTTTCCCAATTTATTGTATTTCTCCATGGTACTTTTTAAAAGCTTCATCCCACCTTTGATATGAATTAGGTTGGTCGCTAGTCCAAACAACTCCATATGATACAGCCACCTTCCATCGAGGAATTCGTCTAATATTTTTATTTGTTTTCTTGCTGCATTGAAATCAATAATAGTTTTTGCCCCCCCTCTATTTGATGTAGGGTGTGATATTTTTGTATTTGCAGAAAAAAGAACATTTCTATAATTATTATATAGAAGATCCCATTTTTCGGCAGTACTTAAACTGGTGTAATATTCAATATCAAGGGGAATTTTCCTGCAACTATTGCTGTCGTGCGAAATAATATTAATTGAAAGTGCATCAATAAACTGACTAGTTGAAATTGGTTCTATGCTTATAATATTAGATTCAATCCCGCCAAAGAAAAATCTACTTGGATCCTTACATACTGGATCTGCTTCCGGGAATAATTTCAACAGGGATAGTATAATAAATTCGAAGAATCTTTGATCCGAAATAGGTTGATCTAAGAAGAACACCAGTCGATATTTTAATTCTTCGGATGAATAAGAGAAGGTTTTATACCAAACTTGAGGGATTAACCCAAATTCTTTGCACCGAGGAAGTAAATCTTCAATTTTTATAGTGTTATCGAAATCCAATGCAATCACAGATTGTGATGTCCATGAAGCATTGGATCTATAACCATCAAATATTCCACCCGACCAACTGTAAGAAAAAGGCGGAGAAACAATCTTTGAAAATTGATTTATTGTAAGACCAGTTACAAGGGTAAGATTTTTTGTTATGGTCTCCTTTTCATCCTCACCGGGTTTTGATGATTGTGGTCGAGGATCAACGGTGATGTTGTAGGTTTTTTCATTTATTATTTCCATTTGGGGTTATACATTTTTCTTTCAGTTTATCACCTTCGTTAAGGTTCTTGAGAATGATTTGCTTCAGCATTGTTGCCACCGGCAAATATTCTTTGTGTGCTTTCTTTTCCACCTTCAAGTAGAATTCAACTGGCAATGATAGGTTGACTTTTACATTCTTGTTTTGTGTTTGAATACTTGGTTTCAACATTGTATAAAGTTTTTATCTTTTTATTTATTATCAGATACATATAAGTATAATCGAATAGTAAATTATAAAGAAAAATTTCCAAAAGTTGCATGATCTTTATGTTAAATAATTGCGATCAAACTCGTGAAAAATATTTATAAGAGAAGTTTAGCACTTGGTGTAATTTACAGGATGTCAGATTTTATGGAAAAATTGGCAGAAAAAAAATTGAATTCTAGCGTTTTTTATGGACCATAATTTTCAAGGTAGTCAAGACCTATTTCAAGCTACCGGGGGGGACTCTCTAAGAGGGGATGGGTAGAACCCTTCTGTCCGGGAACACATATCATAAAAGATGGGCTTGTCCATTTTAATTGGCAATAAAAGCACTTAAAAAGGACTTATCTTTTTCGATTGAAACGTTCCCTTTTTAATTCCTTGAAATAGGTTATCTTGCTATAAGGGTGTGTTGAGGTTTTTGAATCATCAGGATGCAACAACATTTCATCAAAAGAATAAACCTTATTATAGTCATAACGAGGATGTGGAATTCTAATCCCATATGGATCATAATCTGTCAGGTTTGAAGTTCTACATATTCCATGAAACATTTGTGCTGAGATTTTATCCGGTAGATTAAGTCCAATATTATTCTTCTTCAAGTATTCAGTTTTTGCTTCGAAATAAATATCTTTTTCAGATTCCAAAGCATAAAACTGGTTATCATCAGGATTGAAATAGTAGAACGTGTAATTTAGTTTCTTAAATCTGTTGCTATTTTTTTTCGCAACTGCATTATACAATATCATTTCCTTGTAGTTGTTAATATATTCAATAATTACGATGGTTTTAAAAAATCCAATCTTATGAAAGGTAATTTCACGAACAATAGTTTTTATAACCTTTTTAATTTGCACACGATCAGAAATTGAATCAAGTTCCTGTAAGCGATTAGAAATGTTGTTAGATTCTTCAAGTATTCGTTCATTATATCTTAAATCCTGTTCATATAACTCTATACTTCTTAGGCATTCATTTTTTTCATTGTTTATTTTACCAATCTCATTCGTGTATTCTTCCACAGAATAACCTTCGTTTTGAAAAATAATATTGGTTCTTTTTCGCCTATTTTCAATTCCTTTTAATAGATCTTGAAATTCGTTAATCTGATTCTTTAAATTATCAATCTTATCGGTACTTGAAATAAAGAAACCTTCAACTTCTGTATCAGGCATATTGATTAGGTTTTCTTTTACCAGTTCCCAAGTTATGCCATCTAATGTTGATATCGAAATATTACTGCCACGGCATGACGTTCCTTTATTTGTTTTATTACTACCTGAATTTTTTGGACAGATATAGGCATCATCTGTTTGTTTTCCCACATAATACTCACCGCAAACAGCACATTTGAGTTTCCCTCTAAGTAAGAAGATATGCTTTTTACCTTTATCCGCTTTTGTCTTATTAGTTTCAACCAATTCTTGTACAAGATTGAATTGTGCTTTTGATATCAAAGGTGGTGTAGGTCTAATTCCAAGTTTTACTATTTTATATCCAATGTATTGAGTGTTCCGAAGTACCCTTGCTAAAGTATGAGTATTACAAACGATTTTGGGGTACTTCCTTGAGCGACATATTCTGCTAATTTTTGAACAGGTAAGACCGTCTTCGTAAAGGTCAAACACTTCTTGTACAATATCGGCTTCACTCTTATCTAAAGATTCTATAATTTTATCATTTACAACGAAACGATTCTCGTTGTCTAGAGTGTACCCAAATGGAATTTTCCCCCCATTGTATTTACCAAGCTTAACATTATTTGTTTTTGCAGATATAAATCTCTCTTTTGTAAGCCGAGCCTCATATTCAGTTAGCCATCCAAAAACGGAGATAGATAATCCTGCTTGAGGACTGATTTTCCCGGTTTCATCCAATAACCAAAACCTTTGAATGTAAAAATAAACGTTAATTGAGTTATTTTGAAAGAAATCAGTTAGCTCGAGCAGGATTATTGGTTTTCTTGCCAGACGCGACATCTCCCATACTAACACTATTTTGATATTAGATGCAATTACCTCTTTTAAAAGTTTGGCCAGACCTTCTCTTTCCCTTTCATCTTTAAATCCACTTAATTTATCTTCATAAAGATTTTTGTCTTCAAAAATGAAATTGTTATCTTTCACAAAACTCTTTAAATCTGATACTTGTCTTTCGTAATCCTGAATATCACTACTAACTCGGATATAAATTGCGCATCTCTGTGCCATGTAAAGTTTTGGTGTAAAATACAAAAAAATGGTGAGACACCCTTAATATTATCTTTTGTTATTAGTTTGGCTCACAACGGCGTTTTGTTTTTGGATGAACTTCCTGAATTTAAACGCACCGTGCTTGAGGTGATGCGGCAACCGCTGGAAGACCGCAATATCACCATTTCGCGGGCTAAATTTTCGGTGGAATATCCCGCCAGCTTTATGTTGGTGGCCTCCATGAATCCTTGTCCGTGCGGGTATTACAATCATCCTGGAAAAGATTGTGTTTGTGCTCCCGGCGTGGTACAAAAATACCTCAATAAAATATCGGGGCCGCTGCTCGACCGCATCGACATTCACCTGGAAGTGGTGCCGGTTCCCTTCCGGAAACTATCTGAAATGAACGGTTCGGAGAAAAGCGAATCGGTTCGAGAGCGGGTGATCCGGGCCCGAAATATTCAGGAAGAACGCTTTAGGGAACACAAAGGTGTTTATGCCAACGCTCAAATGAATTCGAAACAAATTCGTGCATTTGTTCAGCTGGATGAGGAGAGCATCGAGTTGATCAAAAATGCGATGGACCGACTGGGGCTTTCGGCACGTGCTTACGACCGTATTCTTAAGGTAGCACGAACCATTGCCGATCTTGAAGCGGAAGAGAATGTACAGGCGCATCATTTATCCGAAGCCATTCATTACCGCAGCCTCGACCGCGAGAACTGGGGAGGATAAGCAAGTTGCAGTAGCAGTGTTGTGTTGATGGTTGGTACGAAATCAATATCTTTGCGTCGCAATTAAAACCTAAAATTGATTTATGGAACAGCCCAATAATCCACTTCACGGAAAAACGCTCGAAGCCATTGTAGTTTACCTGGTCAGCTATTACGGATGGGAAGAACTGGGTGAGATAATTCCGGTCAATTGTTTCCGAAAAGACCCAAGCATAAAATCAAGCTTAAAATTTTTGCGAAGAACCCAGTGGGCCCGTGATAAGGTGGAGAAGCTGTACATTGAAACCATCGGGAAATAGTTTCTTCCCAGAAGGAATTTTTATGCACGCAGCGAGATGGTGGCTTTTATCATAAAATGACTCCCGTTTTTCACATTGTTTATGAAATGTGTACCCGAAATAAAATCAAAAAAATATAGTTTTGCACCACTTCAGCTTATAGATGTTTTATAAGCATGTATTTACAAGTTAGAATTTAAAAAAACATTGATATGACTAACTCTCCAGACAGGAGCCTTATTTGCAAATTAAAAGACATCTCTTCTTTTCTTCTAAAACGGGATCAGAAAACCATTTGTGTTCAGGTAAACGATACCAGCTTTAATGTAATGAACCATTGGTTTTGGCATAAGTTTAAACGAAAAAACTGGGAGCCTCAAACCTATCAGCTGATGAATAAATACCTGTCGCCGGAAAAGAACTACATTGATGTTGGTACCTGGATCGGCCCCACCATTTTGTTTGCGACCGAGATTGGGGCAAAAAAGATTTATGGAGTAGAAGCCAATCCTGTGACTTATGAGATTTTGAGTAAAAACAGCCAGATGAACCAGGTTGTTTCGGATAAACTCAGTCTTTATAACCTTTGTATCACTGACGTTGATGGGGGCAAGGTTGATTTTGGCGGCAAAAAAGATGCAGATGCTTCCAGTGCCTCTTCAATTCGCGGAAATGCCTGGCAAATTCCTTCATCCACCATTTGCACATGGATAAAACAAAACAACATTGAGGATTTTAATTTTATTAAGATTGATATTGAAGGTGCTGAAAGTCTGATCAAAAAAGATATGCAGACACTTTCGGCACAAAAAGAACTGGTTGTGCTTTTGTCGCTGCACCCTCCTTTTTGGGAAAATAAAGAGGAAATCGCGGAAACTGTTGCCGGGTACTGTTCACTTTATGATGTATACACGGTTAATGAGAAAAAGCTGGAAATTGACGAGCTAAAAGAAATGATGCTCACCAGTGTCCGCAAACCCAAATGGGGAACCAAATACGGCAACTTTTTCGAGGTGCTCTTAAAGTCGAGGTAGTGTTTTCTGAGCTTCCGGATCGTTGGTATTTCTCCGTTTTATCATTGCTGGAAGGGAAAAGTGGTTGTTAAAAGGTATTGCTGGTATTTCCGGATCATTTAAAGTAGAAAGATGAATGTTTATATAAAAGATACAGTGGCCGGTGAGTACGATGCGTATTACGCCACGCCTCAGGGGAGAGAGGTCGATAACATTGAAAAGAAGATTATTTCCGGTCTGATGAAAGATATTCCGGCAGGTGAGCTTTTGGAACTGGGATGCGGAACCGCCCACTGGACACAGTATCTTTGTGAGCAAGGCTTTCAGGTGACTGCTATCGATGCCTCGGAAGAGATGTTGAAAATAGCCCGTGCAAAGAAGATTCACAAGGCTACTTTTCAAAAAGAAGATGCGGCGAAACTGTCCTTCCCCGACCAACGTTTTTCGTTGATTGTTTCCATCACGATGCTTGAGTTTGTGGACGATGTGGAAGCGGTTTTTGACGAAATCGATCGCTTGCTTTTACCCGGCGGGTATTTGGTGTTGGGATGCTTAAATTCGGAATCGGAACTGGGAAAATACAAAGACAACGACGCGGTTTTCCGCCATGCCCGTTTTTTCTCTTTGCAGGAAGTTAAGGAGAGGATGTCGCGGTTTGGGGAGCCAGTGCTTTGCTCGGGAGTTTATTTTTCACCGGCCTTCGATTTACTGGATGGCTCAGAAAAACAGGATACTGTGCAGCCGGCTTTTATCGGCGCCCTTGTGCAGAAAAAATAAGCCTTATGGAAATATCGGTTGAAATTAGCTATTACGCCTTGCAGAATGATTACAATACTCCTGTACTGGAGTTTCTCGGCAAAATTGACAGGCAACCCGGAATAAGTATTGAATCCGGGATGATGAGTACATTGATAACAGGGGAATACAATACTGTGATGACATTGCTGGTACACATACTGGAGCCGCTTATGGAAAAATATCCTTCGGTGTTTACGCTTAAAATTGCCAATGCCTGCAAAAGCTGCCAAAATCAGGAAAATTAAGGCGAGCCTGGTGAAGATTTATTCCGGGATTTCGTAAATTGACTCATGGCAAAAAAGGCTTTCCGTGGTATGAATTTTGAGAATCCGGAGTTTTGTAAATCAATAGAACTACATGGCCTTTACTAAACAAATCTTACACTATTTGTTGGGGGTATTCCTTTTGGCTGTCCCAATAAAGGGCTTTTCGCAAGAGGTAAAGCCAACCGTCGATTCGCTGCAACTTTCTGTTCTTCTTTCCAAAGCCATCTTAAACAACGACACGTTGAAAGCCGACAGCTTGATTTTAACCGGGATGGATGTCAACATCGCGGCAAACGAAGGAGTAACGCCGCTGATGTACGCTGCAGAGGAGGGGAACCTGCATTTTATTGAAAAGCTCTTACAGGTCGGTGCCGATGTAAACCAACTTCCCGGGAACAAAGTTACTGCTCTGCAAAGTGCGATTATCGCGAATAAGGTGGAAGCAGCTGAATTATTGCTGCAAAACAGTGCCAACCTAAATACAAAAGACCAGTGGGGAAACACGCCGGTTTTAAATGCCGCACAAAACAATAGTCCCGAAATGCTCCGCTTGCTCCTGCGTTGGGGCGCAGATGTGAACCATGCCAATAGCGATGGAAATACCGCGCTTCATTATGCGACAGTCTTTGGCAACGATTCGTTGGTGACTGAGCTGATGGATGCCGGAGCAAAGGCAGATTTGAAAGACAAACAGGGATTCACTACCCTGATGGTGGCAACTTCAGAGAATTTTAACTCTGCCGCGGAATTGCTGGTGAGTTACGGAGCTGATTTGAATGCGGTAAACGATCAGGGGTATTCGGCACTTAGCATCGCCATTTTAAACGGAAATGTGTATCTGGCAGAACTGTTCCTGCTGAATGGTGCCAATGGGAACCTGCTTGCGCGGGAAGCCAAAGACCACTGGTATTTTTCAAAGGGTACCGGAAAATACATGCGAAAAGTATTGCGGGAAGCGGAAGTAAAACGAAACCTTTCGCCAGTGCTCGAAGATTGGGCAGGAGGCGCAAAGTTCGGGTGGACGGAAAGTCATCTGACAACGGGCATTTTGGTGGGCGTTCGGGAAACCAAGTACAATTTCTGGCTTCAGGCAGCCTTTGGTGTTACGCCTTTTGTCTACAGCACGCTGACAGAGATCGGTGGAAAGAAGTACCAGTTTTGGCAACGCGATTACCGCCTGGCGATTGAGGCAGATAAGTACTTTGCTTTTCATAAAAGTTTCCGGACTGAATGGGGAATCTGGGCAGGTGTTGAAACGGGCTTTGATTTCGGAAGTTACAGGGGAACCGGCTTCAAACCTTCGTCCGAAGTAAATGTATTCCCGACAGCCGGGGTGTTCTGGCGGCAGGGCTTCACAGAAACAAGACTCGGCTATAAAAAGAACCTGTTTCAGGTCGATGAAGCAGGGGAATGGGGGATTCAGTTTCATTTTTATTTTGGGAGGATGTAGCAATGAAAATGACCGCAGTACATGATTTAATTGGGAAGTCGTCGGGCTTAAAAAGAGGAATATTCTTTCTAGTACTTTTGCTGGCCGTGATTTCGTGTGAACGGAGATTTGATTTTTTCGAGTTCGACTGCGAAGATTGCTACCAGGAGAAACCTGAATACGGGCCGCTGATTATCTATTTCTCGATCGACGATGAAAACGATTTTGTTTTGTACACGATTTACAAAGGTGATTTTGAGGATTGTGTGGTGGAGTATGCCGACACTGCTTTTTTTAAGGAAGAACATATCGATGTTCCGGTGGATGAATATTATTCGGTGGAAGCCAGGTATGTAAGTGGTGGTGATACTATTTATGTGGTTGACGGTGATCGGTTTAACCTGAAACGGGAGAACAGCGAATGCGACAAAAAGTGCTACTACTTTAAAGGAGGAATTATTGATGTAAGACTTCGAAAATGATGATTTGGATGTTCGATATTGAGGCTTTAGTTTTTAACGCAGAATGGACACTTGACCCGGTCTCAAAATAAAATAAAGCAGAGTAATACAAGTTTAACCAAATTGAAACATTATTTTTGAACATTATGCTGTTTTCAATGGTTTGAGAACAAAACTAAATAACAACTCTATGGTAGACAGAATATCAGACCCTATTGGACGATTAATGGGGCTTCGTTATAAATCCCATCCCTGGCACGGAGTAAACATCGGAGAGAAGGCCCCTGAAGTAATTACCGCTTTTATCGAAGTGGTTTCAACCGACACGGTTAAATACGAAATTGACAAGGATAGTGGTTACCTGCGTGTTGACCGTCCGCAGAAATTTTCGAACGTAGTACCGGCACTTTACGGTTTTATTCCGCAAACCTATTGTGGAGAGAAAGTGGGCGAATACTGCAACAAGAAAACCGGCCGGAAAGACATTAAAGGCGATGGCGACCCGATCGATATTTGTGTGCTGACCGAAAAAGACCTGGCGCACGGCGATTTACTGGTAACTGCGCGTCCGATTGGTGGTTTCCGCATGATTGACGGCAACCAGGCCGATGATAAAATTATAGCTGTTTTAATGAACGATACCGTTTACGGTCATTTTCACGATGTTTCGGAATTACCTGAGATCGTAATCAAGCGGCTCGAGCACTACTTTCTTACCTACAAAGATATGCCGGGGGTAGACAGCAATACCGAGATTACCACGACCTACGGAGTGGAAGAAGCGCTGGAAGTGATTAAACTTTCGGTGGAAGACTACAATAATAAATTTGCTAACCTCGGCAAATTGCTTTCTTAAGAATAGAAGAGTCGTAAAAAGATGATAGAAAAGTGCAGCGCGAGTTGCACTTTTTTTATTTACGAAGCTTTTTCAATGGCCTGGTCGCGCAATTGTTTGACGAGCCTTTTCAGGGCTTTCTTGAAAGCTCCTTCAATGGCTGCGAAGTTGGTCATTTCTTTCCCAACATAAATAAAGAAAACAGCCAGTTGCCGGTCGCCCAGTTGCTGGTAAAATTCGTGCTTATTGAGCCGGTAAGCTTCGCGCATCAGGCGTTTGATACGGTTGCGGCGAACCGCCCGTTTAAAGCTTTTTTTGCTGACACTAAAAGCAGCCTGAACCGGTAGTTGAGTGTTTAACTTCGTTTTCAGGTAGACCACTTTTACGGGAAATGTCAAAAACGATTCGCCTTCAGCAAAAAGTTTTTCAATTACTTTCTGGCTGCAAAGTCGTTCTTCTTTGTTAAACGAAAAAGAGCCGCTGGTTTTTATTTCTTGATTGTTTTGCATTGAAAAATGAAAAGGCCGCCCGATGGTGTTGGACAGCCTTTCAAAAGTATTGATTTTTTCAATTTAATTCTTGTTTACCTTTTTAATGTACTGCTCTAAAGCCATGGTCATAGATGGTGCCTGGGCCGTTGGAGCTTCAATGTCGAGACGCAAACCTGCATCGCGGACTGCTTTTGCCGTGGAGGGGCCAAAGCAGGCAATTCGTGTGCTGTTTTGTTCAAAGTCAGGGAAGTTCTGATACAAGGACTTAATCCCCGACGGGCTGAAGAATACCAGGATATCGTACTTGATATCTGCCAGATCAGAAAGATCTGCACTTACGGTACGATACAGGATAGCTTTGGTGTACTTGTAACCTTCTTTATCCATCAGGGTTGGAATTTCCTGTTTGTGGATATCCGAAAGTGGCACCAAAAAGCGTTCACCGGCATGCTTCTTCATCACATTTACCAGGTCGGCAAATTTGCCATCGGCATAAAAGATCTTACGCTTCCTGTACACAATGTACTTTTGCAGGTAAAACGCTGTGGCCTCCGAAATACAGAAATACTTCATGGTGTCCGGAATGGTTAAGCGCAACTCTTGTGCAATTCTGAAATAATGATCAATTGCCGTACGGCTGGTGAAGATCACAGCAGTGTGGTCCAGGATCTGAATTCTCGTTTGGCGGAATTCCTTTGCCGGAACGCCTTCCACCTGAATGAAAGGCCGGAAATCGATTTTTAGGCCGTTCTTTTCCGCCAGTTCAAAATATGGTGATTTTGCTGTCTGGGGCTCCGGCTGCGAAACTAAAATGCTCTTGACTTTCAAATTTTTATGCTTTTAATGAAACATATCCCTTCTTATTCAACTACAACTACTTTATAAATTAAAAGCAAGGGTAAAATTTCAAGGGTACAAAGGTATAAAAACAGATAAAATATAGAAAATTGTTTCCTTAATAAAATTATTACCCCCCTCTGAAGTAGTACCAAATTAAATGCAATAACGATTATTAAACCTGCCAAAACAATGAGTAGCGGGTTATTCCAGGGCGAAAAGGAAACCAGTGCAACCAGTGGTAACAACACCAGGCCCAATGCGCGGTTAAAATTGTCCACATTAAAAAGATATTCGCTGGTTTCGGCCTGGGTCTCAAACAGTGAGCCCACCGTCAGGTAAACGAGCTTCTTTCCAAAAAAATAAAGCAGTACGCCCGCCAGTACAAAGGCAAAATAAGTGATTCCTTTGGCTGAATGAGCCAGGTTAAGTATGTTGAAAGCCTGAAATACAAAAATGGAAAACGTCAGGTAAAAAACAGCATCCAAGCGATAGGCGCCGTGCGATGCAGGATAGTTATTTTCCTGTAACATCCTGACAGAGGTCGGATAGTTGATAAGCGACAAAAAGAGATGCCCAATGTATTTGATGTACGAGTACCGGATGGTGGCAAACAACGAAAGGGCCACAAACAGAACCAAGAAGAGCCAGTCGGTTTCAGGGCTTTGCTTTTTGTGCACCGGCAAAACAATATCCGATGCCGAGACTTCTGAATAGGCTATGCTTTCCACATCTTTGGGAAGAAGATAGCCTTCTGCCAGGATGGGATCTTTGTATCTTGGATGATAGCTTTGACGAACACCTTGCGGCCTTGAAAGCACCGTTTGTTGTGCTTGCTGACTCTGTTTCAGACTTTGGTTCTGTGCCTGTATGGAGTCGGGTTGATATGTTATCAGTGCATCCATTGTGTATAGCCGTGCAAAGATACCATTTTTTGGATTGCCAAATCATGGGAAGAGCACATGGGTACCAACTATAATTTGTAATTTTCCGCTCTTATTCAAGTGATGATCTATGATTTACCTGGCACCTTTGCAAGGTTTTACCGACTTTGTTTACCGGAAAGTATATGCCGAAGTTTTTCAGGGCATCGATGCTTTTTTTATTCCGTACATCACCGTTCAGAGCGAGGTGGTTTTAAAAAAGTACGAGCGTGAAATTCTTCCGCAGAATAACCTGCAAAGCCGCGTTGTTCCTCAGATTCTGGGTAAAGATGAAGACGAAACCTGTTTTTTGGCGGAAACCTTGCTGAGTCGCGGTTACTCGGAAATTAACCTGAACATGGGATGTCCGTACCCGATGGTGACCAAACGGGGAAGAGGCGCCGGACTTTTGCCGCAACCCGAACAGGTTTACCGCATTCTGAATACATATTTTCAGCGTTTTGACAGTGCCTTGTCGGTAAAACTTCGTGCAGGGCTGGATGCTTCGGATGAAATTGAGCGGATCGTTCCGGTGCTGAATGAGTTTCCGTTAAAAGAGGTGATTCTGCACCCACGTATTGCCCGTCAGCTTTACAAAGGCGAAACGATTGATACGGCAGTGGATTTTACGATTACAAACCTCAGGCATCCGCTGGCATACAACGGTGATATTTTTACGTTGGAAGATTTTCACCGGCGGGAAAAGCAGTTTGCGCCTATCAGCAACTGGATGCTGGGCAGAGGAGTGCTGATGAATGCTTTTTTACCTTCAGAAATGAAAGGTATTCAGTGGACCGGGGAGGCAAAACGAGCCGCGTTAGTGCTCTTTCATCAAAAGATGGTGGCAGAATACGAGGCAACAACCGACAACCCGGGAAATGTGCTGAATAAAATGCAGCAGTTCTGGATCTATTTCAGTTACCACTTTGAAACACAGGCCAAAGCTTTTAAACGGATTAAAAAATCGAAAAATCTGGCACTGTTTAAAGCCGAAGCCGGAAGTATTCTCAACAATGAAGCACTGTTTTCGGAAAACAACACACTTAACTGAACGAACAATTTTCGCGTTCGTATTTTTCCATCAGGGTCATAAGTAAAAACATTTCTTTCACCTCGTCCTCGCTTTTGGGAGCTTCACAAATTTGAAGAAAGCGATTGAGGGCGTCCCTGTAGTCATCTTCAGTTACAATATCATAGATCATGCTGAGTGCCGGTATTTTATTGATCCTGACTAATGTGCATCCAGCCAGTTTTCGGCTGCATTCATTTCAACAATCAACGGGACTCCAATGTTTACCGCATTTTCCATCCCTTCTTTTACCAGCTTCTTCATGGCTTCGAGTTCGGGCTTTACAACGTCGAAGTTCAATTCGTCGTGTACTTGCAGGATCATTTTTGACTGAAGCTTTTGCTTTTTCATTTCGCGGTGAATGTTGATCATCGCAATTTTGATAATGTCTGCTGCCGAACCCTGGATCGGGGCATTGATCGCATTTCGCTCGGCCATTCCACGTACTACTGCATTGGCCGAGTTAATGTCGCTCAAATACCTGCGGCGGCCTTTAATGGTTTCCACATAGCCCATGTCTTGCGCCAGTTTGATCTGCTTGTCCATGAATTCCCTGATTTTTGGAAAATTCTCAAAGTACCCGTCAATCAGTTCTTTGGCTTCTGTTCGCGGGATGTTCAGCCGCTGCGAAAGCCCGAAAGCCGAAATTCCGTAGATGATACCAAAGTTGGCGGTTTTGGCTTTTCTACGCATGTCGGAGTCTACCTTGTCTTCGGACACCTGGTAAATTTTAGCCGCAGTAATGGAGTGAATGTCTTTGTTTTCGCGGAAAGCACGTTGCATCTCCTCGTCGCCGCTAAGCGCTGCCATCACCCGAAGTTCAATTTGCGAGTAGTCGGCAGAAAGGAAAGTATGCTCATCGTCCGAAGGAATAAAAGCTTTTCGAATTTCGCGCCCGCTATCATCGCGAATCGGAATATTCTGAAGGTTGGGATTCACCGAACTCAATCGTCCCGTTGCTGCAATGGCCTGGTTGTACGACGTGTGTATCTTACCGGTTTTCTTGTTCACCAGCAAGGGCAAAGCTTCTACATAAGTCGAAAGCAGCTTTTTCAAGCCACGGAAATCCAGTATTCTCTGAACGATCGGGTGGCGGTCTACCAGGCGGATCAACACATCTTCAGAAGTGGAATATTGCTTGGTCTTTGTTTTCTTTACGTTGGTGTCGATCTTTAATTTTTCAAACAAAATCGGCCCCAGCTGTTTGGGCGATGAAACGTTGAATTCCTCTCCCGCCAGCTCAATAATTTCTTTTTCGAGCTCAATGATTTGCTCGCGCAACACCACGGCGTATTGATTTAACTCTTCCGAGTTTAGTTTCACACCTGCATTTTCCATGCTGGCCAACACTGGTACCAACGGCATTTCAATGGTTTCGAACAAGTCCCGAACACCCGCCTTGTCAAGATCCGGATCGATAGCAAGTTTCAGCTGAAAAGTAAGGTCGGCATCCTCGCAGGCGTAATCGCGCAGCTTGTCAACAGGAACCGATCGCATTGTAATCTGGTTTTTTCCTTTTTTCCCGATAAGATGTTCGGTAGGCACTTTTTCATAGTTCAGGTACTGAAGGCAAAGCTGATCCAGGTTGTGTTTCATATCTGGCTGAATCAGGTAATGAGCCAACATAGTATCGTAAAGTTTTCCTTTTACTTCAACTCCGTAGTTGCTCAGGATCAGGATGTCGTACTTGATGTTCTGCCCTATTTTCATCACATTTTCATCAGCAAAAACTTCACGGAATTCATCCATAATCTTTTGTGCCGCTTTTTTGTCTTTCGGAATGGTTACGCAATACGCTTCGTGTGTGCGAAATGCAAACGACATACACACAATTTCGGCGGTGTGGGTATCTAAACCGGTGGTTTCGGTGTCGAAACAAAATTCCTTTTGCACCGATAATTCGGCACGCAAACTGGCACGTTGCATTTCGTTTTCCACCAGATAATACTGATGAGGAACCGAATCAATGTTTTCTGTGTTTTTGCTTTCCTGAACAGCTACTTCCGGGGCGCCAAAAAGCGTTCCCTGGAAAGCGGTTTCCACAGCCGGCGGGGCTTCTCCGAGGTTCAGCCTGGTGATTAACGCTTTAAATTCCAGTTCTTCAAACAGCTTTTTCAGGTCTTCGGCGTGCGGCTCTTCTCGAATCAGCTTTTCTTTTTCAAACTCAATCGGAACATCGGTAATAATCGTAGCCAGTATTCTTGAGAGGCGAACCTGCTCTTCATGCTCAATCAGGTTTTCCTTTTGCTTGCCTTTAAGTTTGTCGGTGTTTTGGTAAATACCATCGATGCTGCCAAAATCGCCAATCAGTTTTTGTGCTGTTTTGGGACCAATTCCGGGGCAGCCAGGAATGTTGTCGGCGGTGTCGCCCATCAGTCCCAGGATATCGATCATCTGTTCGGCCCGTTCAATGCCATAATTTTCCTTTACCTCGTCAAGTCCCCACACTTCGGCATCGCCACCCGCTTTCCCGGGTTTGTACATCACCACATGTTCCGAAACCAGCTGTGCATAGTCTTTGTCGGGTGTCATCATGTAAGTGATAAAACCATCCTTTTCCGCTTTTTTGGCGAGAGTTCCAATCACATCATCCGCCTCAAAACCTTCTTTTTCGATGATAGGAATATTGAACGCTTCAATAATCCGGCGAATGTAGGGGATCGATTTACGCAGGTCTTCTGGCATTTCCTCGCGGTTGGCCTTGTATTCCTTGTACATCTCGTGCCGGAAAGTAGGCGCAGAAACATCAAAAACTACTCCGATGTAATCAGGGTTCTCCTTCTCGAAAAGTTGCACAATGGTGTTGGTAACGCCCAGCATTGCCGAAGTATTTAATCCTTTGGAGTTAAAACGAGGATTACGGATAAAGGCAAAATAACTGCGGTAAATCAATGCATACGCATCTAAAAGAAAAAGTTTTTGCTGACCTGTTTCGGGCATAATTCGAGATTTTACTGATTATCGGATGCAAACCATTCGGCAAACGAAGTTTTGGTTTCGTAAAGCCGCAGGCTAAATAGTGAAACGTTTGAAGGGATTTCTTGTTGAAGAATACCTGCAAAATAAGTGACCAGGTTTTCGGAAGTGGGTTGAAAACCGAGCACGGTGAGGCGTTCGGTAGTCAGAGCCAATGCTTCTTTCTGAGGTGCCGGGGTAAGTGCGTTGATGACCAGTGCGTGATCAAAAACCTGAATGATTTTTGTATTGACGATGTTTTTTAGCTGTCCGAAATCCATTACCATCCCGTCTTCCGGATGACCGGGCTCGTTTTTGGCATCACCTATCAATGTCACTTCCAGTTCGTACGTATGGCCATGAACGTTTTTGCAAACTCCGTTGTAAGCTAAAAGTGCATGGGCCATTTCAAAATCAAAACGCTTGGTTACCCTTATCCTCGGCATATGTCAGTCCCTTTTTGGTAGTGTGAAAGTAAGTTTTTTTTCAGCAAAACCTGAATAGAAAGTAGCGAAATGCAAACGCAACCATTTTTGTTAAAATTGCGTCTTTTTAATGCAGAGGCAGGTAACAAAAGCAATGCGTAGAAACGATTGAATCAGTAAAATTTGAGAACAATGAAAATCCGGGAGTTGGTTTTAATGGGGATGCTGGTGTTTTCGGCATGTAGTTCAGGAGACGACGATCATGTTTTTCAGTTGGACAGCGGGCAGCGTTTTGTGCTTCAGGAAGAATACGCTTCTATGGATCACGGGTTGAGCATTGGTGTGGAACATGTGAGTGATTCGCGTTGTCCCACCGGCGTTGTTTGTATTTGGGAAGGGGAGGCTACCGTTTATTTGTACGTCAGGACACAGAATATACAGGAACTGGTGCTGAGCACAGTCCGTCAGCCAAAAGATACGGTGCAGAATTACGAAATTGAACTGGTGAATGTGAGTCCTTATCCCGATATTTCACGCGAGATAGAGCAGGAAGATTACGAGGTGACGCTGAAAGTCAGACGAATTGATCCTTAGAACCAAAGGTGTTCAGCCAGAATTTTGAATCCCATTAGAATTAAAATGATCCCTCCCAGGATAATGGACTGATGGCTGCGTTTGGCAGGAATGTATTTTCCGAAAAGCATTCCCAGCATGGACGCAATGAAAGTAACCGCTCCAATCACCAAAACAGGAAGAAAAATGGGGATCTCAAGGAAGCCGTAACTGATTCCTACCACAAAAGCATCGATACTGGTGGCGACGGAAAGCCCGATCAGTACACTCATTTTAAACGGGTCGAGGTTGTTAAGCGAACCGTTTTCCCTGATTCCTTCAAAAATCATTTTACCACCGATAGCCGCCAGCAAACCAAACGCGATCCAGTGATCGACTGATTTAAGTATATTTTCGACGGCACTTCCGATAAACCAACCCAACAGCGGGAAAAGCGCCTGGAAGAAAGCCAGTGAAGCCGCTACTTTGCATGCCTGCAAAAATTGAATTTCACGTCGCAGCAATCCGCAGGAGACTGATACGGCAAAAGAATCGAAACTTAGCCCGATGCCGATCAGTAAAAACGTTATGAATTGGACCAGTGTCATTTTTGAGGGGGCAAAAATAAGCATTTGAACGGGAACCGCGATAAAGGTTTAACCGCAGATGGTTAAATTATTTCTGAAAATTAAGTAAGGTTTGTTATAAATTGAAAGATCAATCGTCAAATGTAGCAGATGACGTCCGAAGAGTTTAAAAATACGGTGATTCCATTTTCCCGGAAGTTGTATCCGATGCTTTTCCGAATTTTGAAAGATGAGGAAGAAACGCGCGATGCATTGCAGGATCTGATGGTGAAATTGTGGAACAAGAGGAACGAACTGCAAAATTGCTCGAATCCTTCTGCCTACATTATAACCATTGCTAAGAACCACAGCTTTGATCTTCTAAAAAAGAAACGGCCATTACGAATAGGCGAGAAAGAGGAACAGAAGATCAGGGATTTGCGGGATGAGGACAGCGGAATGGAAACCCGGGAACGTTATTCGCATGTGCGGAAAGCCATTGATGTATTGCCGGAAAAGTACCGGACCGTTATTCAGCTGCGCGACATTGATGGGATGGAGTTTGAGGAGATCAGTGAGATGACCGGATTTGAAGTGTCCTACGTGAGGGTAATCCTTTCGAGGGCACGCCAGAAAGTGAAAGAAGAAGTTGAAAAAATGTACGATTATGACCAGACGAGAAGAACTGTTGGAGAAATATTATAGAGGAGAATCATCGCTGGATGAAGAGCGGGAATTAAAACAACTCGCACCGGGAAATGAATTGCCGGATGCAGAACAGGATATGCTGGACTTTTTCGGACAAGAGGCCGTTTTGCCCGATGGTTTGGAAGAAGAACTAATGAGAGCTGTTGAAAAACGGAGGACCCGGTCGTTTAAAATAAGACGCCTGACAAGCATGGGGTCAGCGGCGGCGGTTATTTTAATTGTACTGACAGTTTTCCTGGATGTCCGGAATAAACGGATCAGTAAAATGGAAAACGACTTTCGGATGATGGAGCAGGCCTTGCTCCAGGTTTCAGAGAGCCTCCAGCCCGAAGAGCAAAAACAAATGCTGGTACTTTGGGTGGACGACGATGTGGAGATCGTTATTAATTAGAAAATGCAAACTGGGTACTGCAGGTCCGGTTGCCAACAAAATAGAATAATAAATTAAAAAATAAAGCAATGAAACGATTGATTTTAATAGCGTTTGTGCTGTTGCTTTCAGCAGGTGTTCAGGCGCAGGATACGCAGCGGTTTTTTGAAACCCTCACCGGGAAATATGCCGATAATGACGGTTTTAGTGCCAGCATGCTGACCAGTGATATGTTTGATCTTTACCTGAAACGAAAAAAGCTGGATGAAACGTCGGAAGTGGCGGCTGCCCTGAAAAAGCTGGACAGGATTATGGTGGTTTCGCAAAGTAAGATAGGGTTGGGAATGGAAGCCTTAAGTACGGGCGTCAACAAAAGTGAAAAGCCCAAAAACGAGAGTCTGGAGGTGTTGCACGGTGAATTGCTGAACCACTACAAAGGAGGCGGATTTACTTTGCTGAAAACCGAAAAGCGAATGGGCGAAGATGTGAAGGTTTACCTGAAGAAAGAGAACGACAAGATCAGTTCGCTCGTGTTAATCACCAACTCGTCGGCGGTGACTTCGCTGGTGGAGCTGGACGGAGATATTGATCTGGCGAATGTGGCTTCTTTGAGCTCTGCCCTGAATATACGGGGACTGGAGAACCTCAATAAAATTGACAATAAGAGTTCGTATTATTTATACGGAACCGGTGCTTCTGAATATTTCGACCAAGGCAGGATGGAAGTGATAGAAGCCCGCGCCCGCGAAATGGCCGAGCGGCAGGTGGAACTTTCGGAAGAGCAGGTAAAACGTATCCAGGAACGGACAGAAAGACAGGCACAAAGAGAGATGGAAGTGGCCGAAAGGTACCGTGAAATGGCCGAGAGATACCAGCGCGAACCTATTTTTCTGAATTACCCGGGTGACAGCACGGTTTATTATCTGAACGGCAAAAAGGTGGATGCCGATAAAATAAAGGACTTGAAAAAGCTGGATATCAAAACCATCGATGTAAAAAGAGATGATAAAAACAATGAAATCACCATTGTTAAGATTACCACGAAGTAACGCAAACTGACAAGCATAAAAAAGGGCGGATCATTCTTTTTGATCCGCCCTTTTTGTGTCTTTTATCTTTGCTATTGCAAGTATTTCGAATAAGTGATGACCAGCTTTATTCCGTCTGTTTGATCGGCCCCGTGAAGTACTACGCGGTTGGCAAAATCGGGGCGACGCCCGGTTGTCAGGTAAAATCCCTGGTTGCCAACATAATCATCATGTTCCGGGTCAGTTATATCAATAATCCTTTGTAAGTGCTGCGTAATATTAAAATGGTAGGTGTAATCGCTTCGTAAATAACCATCAAAATAAAACGAATTAAAGCCGGCGTCAACGGGGAGCTTTTCATCTCCGTTTTTATCAACGTAGGTAAGTATTAACCGCGAAGGCGGCGCATATTTATCCTTTTTGCTGGCAATGGTATCGATCTGGAAAACCAGCTCTGCTTTGTTAATAGCAGTTTTGGTTGAGTCTTGCCATTGCAGAAGATTATCAATAAAGATCTTTGATTTTAATCCGCCTGTAGGCTGAATATAGATGTGTTCCTGTTGCTCTTCTTCCTGATCCAGGCTGCTTTCAAAAGCAGTACCTGAATAGTCGTGCGTAATGTTACTAACCCTGGCACTGTACTGCGTAATTCTGAAAACCCTTGAAAGCGTATCCGGAGTGAGTGTGTCCACTTCGTATTTGTGTTTGTTCTCGTCGTTGTTGTAATAAACCGCGAGTACCGATCCGTTGAACGTGGACGTTGGCACTGTTTCAATCGAAAGCAGGGTTCCGCTTGCCGACGCTGCCAGTTTTTCGGCTTCAACATACAAGCCTTTAAAGAGGCTAAGAAAAGCCGCGTTGGTTGATAAGTCAAGCGAGTCAGCCGTTACAATTCTATTTCCAAGTGCGTTGTCGATCGGAATTTTCAGGTACTGGTACAGCGTGTCCTGCGAGGCAGAATCCAGTTCCACTTTAGGTGTAAAAGTGAGTTCTCCCAACAGGCTGTTGGAAGCCATCATTTTCAAATCGGTTTCCTGGGTGTACTCAATGTCCGGATTCAAAGGCTCTGTCAGTTCGTAAACTTTCAGATTTTGCGGGGTAACTGTGTCTCCGTAAATAATTCTGTAATACAGAAACAAAAAGGTAGAGTCGGCCTCCGGGTTGCTGCCAAAATCGGGATACGAAGTAAGCCTGAACTGCGATGCAAAGCTAACGGTGGTGTTTCCAAAAACCTCGTCGTTGATACTTCCCAACAGGTTGGTGGAGTGTTCACTTGTTACAATGCTGTCTTCGGTAAAAGTAAAAGCCGAAATATCGCTCTTTACTACTACACTTTTTACATTGATCAGATCTTCACCGGGAAGCAGCTCAAGTCCCAGATCGTTTTTATCGTTACAGGCAGTAAATGCAAAAACAAGGAACAGGAATCCGGTTCCGAAACGAAGTACCTGGTGGATATGTTTTCTCACGTAATTTCCGATTTTAATTAGTATGTTTTTCTGTTTTCTCTTCAATCACACAAACGTATGAAAAAACAACGAGAGCATTTCGGCAATCATTGCTTAAATGAAGATTTTAAAATTTATTTTGATCTTTTAACAAAGTTTTGATGCTAAACCTTGTCGTAAAACTCGTTATAGGCATCAATGTAAGTTTCTCTGGGGTGATAATCCAAAAATAATTTACCCGATTGTTTGATGTAATCCTTGACATCGCTGTTAATGCTGGCCGTTCCCTGAATGGCAGCATCCGAATAATCGATGGCGAGTTTGCTTACATTAAAGAAAGTTGGGTCGTTGATCGCCTCCACATCTTCTTTGGTAATACCTTCGAGCAGCAGCTTTTCGTTAAAGCGCGGGTCGAGTGTTTTTTTGAAATCGTCGTCGTAAACCGAATACACTACTTTCGACTGGCTAAAAAGCGGGTCGTTGTAATAGTATTTTTTAATGTACAGCGGAACCAGCGAGGTTAACCACCCGTGACAGTGAATAATGTCGGGCGCCCAGCGCAGCTTAATTACAGTTTCGAGTACGCCGCGGGCAAAGAAAACGGCACGTTCGTCGTTGTCTTCAAATTCGTTTCCTTTATCATCCTTGAGGACCGATTTTCGCTGGAAATAGTCTTCGTTGTCGATAAAATATACCTGCATCCGTGCCGCCTGAATCGATGCCACTTTTATGATTAGCGGATGATCGGTATCGTTAATAACAAGGTTCATTCCGGATAAACGGATTACTTCGTGGAGCTGGTTACGACGCTCGTTTACACAGCCATAACGGGGCATAAATGTTCTGATCTCTCTGCCTCTTTCCTGAACACCTTGCGGCAAATACCGGGCTGTTTCCGACATTTCGCTTTCTGGTAAGTAAGGTGTTATTTCTTGTGAGATATAAAGGATTCTTTTCTTTTCCATCAACCTATAGTGCAGTTAAAAACAGGGGGCAAAATTAATAAAAATAAACCAATTAATCAATTTAAGTGGGTTAGGTTCAGTTACTCTGCTTTAAAATTGTGGTATTTTCACAATTATATTTGTTTACTTTGCAGCCGCAAATTGAGGGGTATGAAACTCGTAAGGACAGTAGAAGATCTGCAACAGGAACTAATGAAAGCGGGCCATGAACAGGGCCCGGGATTTGTTCCAACCATGGGTGCTTTGCACCAGGGACATTTGTCGCTTGTAAAACAGGCAGTGGCTGAGAACAAAGTGGTTGTGGTGAGCATTTTTGTAAACCCTACCCAGTTTAACGACCCCAAAGATCTGGAGCGTTATCCGCGTACTTTGGAAGCCGATTTGGCGTTGCTCGAACCCACCGGATGCAGTATTGTTTTTGCACCGCCGGTGCACGAAATCTATCCCGAGAAAGATACCCGGAAATTTAATTTTGGAGACCTTGAAAAGGTGATGGAAGGACGGTTTCGCCCGGGACATTTTAACGGGGTTGCCCAGGTGGTAAGCCGCTTGTTTGAGTTGGTAAAACCTGCCAAAGCATATTTCGGGCTGAAAGACTTTCAGCAACTTGCCATCATAAAAAACATGGTAAAGCAGCTGCAACTTCCGGTCGAAATTGTACCTTGCGCCATTGTTCGTGAACCAGGTGGTCTGGCTATGAGCTCGCGCAACGAGTTGCTAACCAGTGAGCAGCGCGAGAACGCAGTGGCGATTTCAAAAACGCTTTTCAAGGCCAAAGAACTTCGCGGACAAAAAAACGTAAGAGAACTTGCAGAATGGGTGATAAGCGAAGTAAACAACAACCCGTTTCTGGAAGTGGAGTATTTTGAAATAGTGGACGACGAGCAATTGCAACCGGTAAAGAGTTGGGATGACAATTCCATAAAAGTGGGGTGCATTGCTGTTTATTGCGGAAAGATCAGACTGATCGACAACATTGTTTTTAACTAGAAAGGCAAAGCCATGCAAATTGAAGTTTGTAAATCAAAAATTCATAAAGTAACCGTTACCGAGGCCAACCTGCAATACGTGGGCAGTATTACTATCGACGAGGATCTGATGGATGCAGCCAACCTGATTGAAAACGAAAAAGTGCAGGTGGTAAACATCAACAATGGCGAACGACTCGAGACCTATGTAATTAAAGGTGAGCGCGGTTCGGGTACCATTTGTTTAAATGGCCCTGCAGCGCGCAAAGTAGCTGTAGGCGATGTGGTGATCATTATTTCATACGGAATTATGGACTTTGAGGAAGCCAAAACCTTTAAGCCCAGCCTTGTTTTTCCCGATACCGAAACCAATAGCCTTGTATAAGATTTAGAAAAGTCGTCGCCTCACTGCGAGAATAACTGATAGTGAGGCAACGGCTACATGGGAAAATATAAGCAACCTCGCGGGTTTTGTAACAGCGAGGTTTTTTATTGCCGGGCATTTGAATTATGGTTATTTTTGATTCCTATGAATTTAATGACGCAATCAAAAATATTCAGAGACTTTGCTTCTTTTTCGCCGCTGTTGCAAATATGGAAAGGGAGCAACCACACCATTGTTTTTACCAACGGTTGTTTCGACCTGATCCATCACGGACATGTGGATTCGTTGCAGGAATCGGCTGCCCTTGGTACCAAGCTGATTGTGGGGCTGAACTCCGACGAGTCGGTGCGAATGCTGAAAGGAGAAAACCGCCCTATTTTAAAGGAAATGGAGCGTGCAGCGGTGTTGGCAGCTTTCGAGTGTGTGGATGCGGTCATCATTTTTAACGAGGAAACACCGGCAGAGATTATCGCGGAGATCATTCCCGATGTGCTGGTAAAAGGCGCCCAATACGAGGTTGAAGAAATTGCCGGCCACGATACGGTACTAAATAACGGCGGAAAAGTAGAGCGGCTGGACCTGGTGGAAGGCATCTCGACCAGCGAACTGATTGAACGCATTAAAAAACTATAGAATCCCTTTGTGGAAGCTTTAATCCCGGTGAGCTTTTAACGTTATCCGATGTGGAAACGGAATGCTGATAACTCAGATTCGACACTTTTTTATTTGTTATTCCTTATTCACTATTTCTTATTTTCTTGTTTTTTTTCAGATTTATATTTGAGTATAAGAAGGGTATTCGCCAGCAGGGAAAGATCAGAAGATTGTTATAACTGAATGAAAGAGTAGACACGCTTTCATAAAAAAAGGAGACCCCGTAGCGAGCCTCCTTTCTGAGCTATTAAAAACTAAAACTATTACTGTTTCACTACTTTGGATGACGTAATTTTACCTTCAGAAACAATCCGGAGGAAATAAATGCCCGAAGGCAGTCCTTCCAGGTTGATTTCTGTCTGGTGGTAGGCATTTTCAATCACATCAATAATTTGTCCCTGCGACGTGGCAACATAAACACTAAAAGGTTTATTGTCCATAATGCTCACATTTACGATTCCACTTGTAGGGTTCGGACATACATCGAAGTTAAGGGCAGGTATATCTTCAATTCCGGTTACAGTTCCGTAATCTTTTTTAACAAATATTCCCGGGCGCAATGCTTCTGTAAAGTTTTGCATGTAAGCAGCCTGTTGTTCGGTAAACATACAGGCACACGGCAACGAGTAATCCATAAAGTTATTGATCTGGATCAGGTTACCACATTGGTACAATTCACGCTGGCAATTGTCGTACACCATGGTTTTGTAGTACTGTTCCGGAGTATCATCGAAATTATCGCCATACAAGGTTTCTACTTTTACTGGGAACGGCATATAGACTGTTTTTTCAACCACCAGGGCAAACGTGTGTTTTAACCCAAAATAGTGTCCTAACTCGTGGATAGCTGTTTTATACTTGATATCCGGTGTTAGTTCGGTAGCCATAAATGTATTGTAGTAATCCAGGCTTAAACCGTCAAGAACAGAAGCATCGCTGTCTTCCGAGTCGAGCCAGCTTTTCCAGAATGTACTGTCGTTGCTTTCGAGCCAGGCATTGTAAAGTGGATCATTGGTACCTGTTGGTTCCGGATTGGTAACAAAACCCCCAACCTGTCCGTTGTTTTTACCGTTAAAGTCGGCAATATAAATGTTCAGGTAACGTTTGTGGTCCCAGTTGTAAGGGCGGCCAACATCGTCGAATTTAAATGCATACTTTTCTTCAGGCGCTGTGCCAGTGCCTACGCTAAAGTAATCTTCGGTGGTGGTATGGTATACAATACCGTTGGTTGCTACATTGTCGGGTGTCAGAGTTGCCAGTTTCAATTTAATTCCGGGAATGCCAATCACCGAAGTAAAATCGTCATTAACACCCGACTGGTCGTTGGTCCCCAGTAGCGCACTGTTGATGGCATCGAGCATTTCCTTTATCTGTGTTTCTGATATCTTGCCTTCAGGGTTACTCTCATTGTGGATTACATGAACTACTGTATTCACAATAAATACAGAATCAGGTTCACTAACGACGGCCCCATTTTTCAACGAATAATTGCCTGTACTACTGATCGCTCCAAAAGGATTGTCGCCTACGAATATGCTTGCCGATTTATTGGTAGTAGTGTCAGAAACACCGAATTTTGGAGCTTCAATCTCGCCGCACGAAATATTACCTGCATCAAATTTATCCTTAAGGCCGTTTTCGAAGTATTTTGTCAGGGCAGGGGTTTCCAATGATTTTTCACCATTTTGTGCACACAACAACCCAAAGTAATAAATTTCATAGCTGGAACCACTTTCCAACCAAATTGGCCATGGTTCTGATACCAGGTTAAAAAAGTCGATGTTAAATGCACCGTTAAGACTTACTTCTGAGCGTAAAGCTTTCGAGTTGAGCAGGCTTTCGCAAGCCGGCCCCATTACCACAACAGGAATTTGTTCACCGTTTACATCAATGGTTTTTTTCTCGGTAACTTCAATAAGATCTACTTCCCCGGGTACCAGACGATCAACATATACAATATTTGAATATTGGGTATAGGCAGTGTCAATTTGTTCTGCTGTGAGTCCAAGACCACCTTCCTCAACCGGCTTCTGCATTTCATTTTCCATGGTAAAACCCGTAACATGCGCGGGCCAGTTGTATCTGGTAATCAGTTTAAAATTGTAGTTGGGAGAAATTCCGTCATTTGCTTCGTAATGATCCGATTTCGCCCAAAGCTTTACAATCTCTTCAGGCATAGGGAAAGACTCTGTGAGCGTAGCAAGTGGGGCATCGCATAATGCGAAAATCGTATTTTTTTCGGTGTACGATACTTCTGTATACCCCCATTTGGCTACATAATCGTTGTAATATTTAAAATCACAGGCCCAGGTCGAATCGGTCCATGCGTATCCCTTTGATGTTAACAGGTTGGTCGCTTTGGAGTAAAGCTCGTGTTCCATCCCTGCATCAACCGTTCCGGTAGTCACACAACTGGCTTCAGCCTCCCAGACATCGATTTGTTCCTGTGTGATCCCGTTGTTAATCAGAAATTGTTGGAACTTTGCATTTCCAAGGTTACAGGCCCAGTTTAGATCGGTGATACACACCGACGTATTATAACGGTAATAAGGCAAAAGTTCTACCGGAACACCTTGTGTGGTATCTTGCGTAAATTCGTAGTGCGAAAAATCATTGGCAATGGTTCCGTTAAACAGCGACATTTCCCACTGGTCGCCGGGTTGCGCATCCATGTCAATCAGTTTATAAAAGGTTTGGTCGTACTTGTCGTAGATGTACGCTTTGTTTCCTTCTTTAAACATATAACGGGCATTTCCCTTCTTGTATTCTTCAGGTAATGGCTCTTCTTGCGGTCTTGCCTCGGGGCCAACCCAAAATCCCCGGGGAGTATAAATCTCCGAGCAATTTACGGTAATAGTATCTGTGGTGCCGTTAATCACACCGGTTATCGAAACGGTGTCGGTAAGCACAATTACATTAATATATCCGGTAGTGAATTCATCAGCATACCAATATTTCCAGGACGATCCGGCCGGAGCAAAGGGTTCTCTTACCTGTGCAACAACATTCAGCGTTGCAAACAAAGCAAAAAGTAGTAATAATTTCTTCATACGCTTGAAATTGTATTTTAGTTAATATTCAGTTTACTCATATAATGATCCATAACTGGGGTGACTTAATGAAGGGTTCCGGTTCGCATGTACATAAAACCTTCGTCTTTATTATCTACAATGTAGAGGGACAAACTTCCGTCAACTGAATTTGCATATGGATTAGAAACCAGGGTGTAACCTTCGGGCTGAGTCATTTTATTAACCATGCCTTCTATCTCTTGTCTGATCTCGTCAGGGATGTAACTGGAATAACCGCCGTTACCTTTTTCTGAGTCCAGGCTGAATGCAATCTGGTCGCTTCCTGTTGTTTCATAAGTGAAATAAACGTCGAAGAAAGATTCAAAGCCATCTCCTTTAAACACAAAACTGAAAAAGTTGTAGGTATCATTTAGTTTTGGATTATAATACCCCAGGTAGATACTAAAATCGCTGAAATAGGGATTGTTTTCAAGCCCGAAATAGGTGATAACATCTCCGTAACGGAAGCCACCTTCGAACTGGGGTCTTGAGCTCCAGAATCGTCCGCCTTTTGCCAGACTGATGCCGTTTACTTTCAGGAAATGTTCGATCCCGTCGTCGACAGGTACCATCGTACGTACAGTTGAGTAAAAGGCCGATTCACTGCCATTGTCGAGGCTTACGTTCAGTACTTTCGAAATGCCTTCGCCCTCTGTTAATTCTCCGAAGGTAATGGTACTAAAGGCTTCCATTCCGGGCACGGCGAGAGGACGTGTGAGTTTTATGCCATCTTCGGTATAGTAAAAACCTATTGTCTGTGACTTTAGCTTACCCTCTTCATCGTAATAATAAAAACCAATAGATCGGTTGTAAAATCCCAGACTCAGTTGGAGTTGGGGCGCTTGGCCTTTGTGCAGGTAGTTAAACAAGATCGTATTATCGACAAATTCCTTGAACTTTAGTTCCGACAACATGTATTTGGTTATATCCCACGATGCATTGGAGGCAGGAGTCATTACCATTTTTGAGCGACCGTCGCTAAGAACGATTTCGTCCTCCGAATAGCTTTCTATCTGGTACTGGAATGTAGAGCTGTAATTCAGTTCATAGAGCTTGTGTATAAAACAGTAGGTCTCGAACGACAATTCGAAATTGCTAACGTGTTTTACTTCATAACGAATATTGCTTTGTTTTTTTGTTGCATCGAAAGGCTTGGTGCCGAAAGCGTAGTTGTACTCGTAATAATCGCCGGCCATTTCACAGGTGCCGTCGTTGTTAAACTTTACAACCGTATTAAATCCTCCAACGTCGTCTCCGTCTGGTTTTAAAACAAACTTCCAGCCATACTCTGAACCGGTAAGGATCTCAGTAATCTTTAGTTCGTGCTCTTCTGCTGTCAACCGATCCTCGGGGAAAGGGTTATACGGAGAGTCGTCGCACCCACTTAGTACAGTAATCCCCAGCAGCAACAGTATTGATAGTTTAATAATTTCTCTCATTTTGAATTTATTCATGTTCAATTATATCTTAATGATGTACTGAAAGTTATCCCTTTATAAATCGTGTTCCTCGGCGTACTCGATTATCCATTGTTCCATCTCGTTTCCAATGCGTTGGACATCGATTCCCAGGTTGTTGTAATACTCTATTAAAAGCTTGTATTTCTGATGCACCTTTTCAAAGTCGGTAATACCAATGTAGTCATAGCCGTTTCCAGCTTCATTCACAATCCTAAAAAGGCTATACAGGGCTGTTTCTTCCGAACGTGTTACTGCAATTTCAGAAAGCGTGGCAAAATCTTCCATTTCGTTTACAGCTCCATAGGGGCGAATAAATCCCCGGTTCAGAGCTTCCAAGCCGCCCAGTGACGAGAAATGGGTGTTTTTAAGGTACAAGCCTTTGCTTATATCGCTATAGCCCTTGGGTAGTCCGTATCGGCGGTTCAGGATGTGTGCAAATTCGTGATGTAGTATTTTTTGCATTTCGTAGCGGAAGCTAAAGTAACTTTCGGGATCCATGTCAGGATCGAAACTATTTACCAATCCAATGTTGATGCGATACTGCGAATCGGCCTGTCCGGCGGCGCTCATGCTGGTGCCGTTTTCTTCTCCGTAGTTGATAGAACCTCCAATAAGAACAATCTCGCGCGGAAGGTTTTCACGCAAAAACTCATTGTTATAATAGGGTTTAAACCAAATTTCTTCCATTAACAAAAGAAAATCGTACACTTTTTCTGCCTTAGGCGGAAAGGCGTTGGCATTGTTCCCAATAAAGTGCGAATCCCAGTTGTAAATAACCTTAGAGTCGTATTTCTGTTCTATTTCGTATATTTTTTTTCCAAGAGCAGTGGTGGTATCAATATCCGTAGGTTGGTATTCGTACGGCTCGATATCGAGTGTGTCGTCCGAGCTACAGGCACTTATCAGAAAGACAAATGCAAAAACAGAAAGGATTAAGTATATTCTTTTCATGATCAAAATTATCTAGGGTTTTTTTCTATTTCCGGGTTGTTTATCAACTCGTTGTCGGGTATCTGCAATACGTAGCGAAGGTCGTTTTGTTCCAGGACATACTTCTCTCCGTTAAAATAATGTACAATCTCAGGTGCCCCGTTACGTTTCAGGTCGAACCAACGGTGTCCTTCGTAACACAGTTCTTTGCGTCGTTCCAGTAAAACTCCGTCTACCATATCCTGCTGTGTTCTAAAATCACTGAATCGATAAGGGACATAATAGTCAGGATGAAAGCGTTTTTGGCGAAGAGTATTCAGATCGCGGATAGCATTAGCTTTGTTGTCGTCGCCTCCCAGTTTGGCATAAGCCTCTGCCCGGTTTAGCAATACCTCTTCGGTCCGGAACAGCGGGAAATTAAACTGCTGATAGCTTAACGATAACTTTAGTGTTATGTAGTTGGGCATTGATGTATTGGTGAAAGAAAAATTTTGTTTGCCCCTCAAATCACGGTATTCGTAAATACGCATAAACTCATTAGCATAATAACCACTTCTCATGTAGTTTACTGCAAAATAGCCGGGGCGAATCAGTAGTACATTTTCCCGGTCGTCGGTAAAGTAACTGTTGGCATGTGGCAGTGGTTCAAAAACTTCTCCCAAGTCGCTGTTCGGAAAATCATTGTGGTCGAGCAAAGTTGAATTGATTTCCCAAGACTGGTTACTGTATTCAATTGTTTTTTGATAATCGCCTGTATACAGGTAAAAACGGGAGGCAAAAGCCAGGGCCGAAACTTTGGTGAAATGGAATTTTGGTTTCTCAATATACGCATCGTTGATCAATTCAAGGCCTTTTAGCATGTCCTTTTCAATCTGTTCGTACACTTCTGCTACGGTATTTCTTTTGAAGTAATGAAATCCGGCTTCGAGTGGTTCCAGCAAAACCGGAACACCTAAATCGGTTTCTGCGGTGGCCGGGTCGTAGTGCTTCCCAAAAAGGTTAACCAGTGTAAAGTAGGAATATGCACGCAAAAGCAGTGATTCCCCCAAAATAGAGGCAGCAAAGTTTTTGTCTCCTTCCGCATCCATTACATTGGCAATTACCAGGTTTTGTTTGTAAATATCAGCATAATACCAGCGCCAGGCATACTCCGGCGAAGAGGCTTCATCGGTAGCACGCTGGTCGATCCACAGGTATGCCAAACTCCATTCAGAGTATACACTTGGATTATTAAATGTTGTGTAATTTTTGGCTATTACATCATCGGTCATCAGGTCGGTAAAGGCATGGTAAACCTTTGGTAACCCTCCTACCATAACAGCATGATAGTCATCAACTGTTTGTGGAACCACCCTGTCTTCGGGATCGGTGCTTAATTGATCTTCACAGGAAGTGAAAAGCAGTGCAGAAAATAGAAGGATTCCGCTTAAATAGTTTAAATATCTTTTGTTAAAAGTCATGTTCTTTTTACTTACTTAGTTATTAAAAATTGGCTTTTACGCTAAATGTAAAGGAAGTTTGAAGTGGAATATTTGAGCCTTGTATAAGAGCTTCCGGATCGCGGCCATTCAGATCTTTATGGGTAAGCGACCACAGGTTTTGTCCTTGTAACTGAAAGTGAATATCACCAACTCCGGAAACTTTGTGCTTTTCTCTCCGAAGATTGTATCCAAATGTAACATTTCGCAGTTTCAGGTACGATGCATCTACCACCCTGATATTGCTGTTATTGTACATGTAGGGGACATCATATCCCTGTATCTGTAAGGCATATTGAGTTTCCAGATCGAGAATGGCAGGTACGTTGGTGTACTGTTCATCACCTGGAAATTGCCAGCGGTTTACCATTTCCTGCGAAACGTTTTCGGTGTCCAGGTAATAATATTGGTAAACTTCGTCGAGTCTGGTTTTATTTCCCCCACTGTAAACAAACAGCATCGAAAAGTTAAAGTCTTTATACGTAAGAGTATTGGTGATTCCTCCCGAGTATACCGGCTCGCGGCTTCCCATGTATTCCAACGCACCCATATCGCGGGTTGAAAGATCCATACCGTACACTACATTGTCATCGGCATCGTAGAATGTCGGTATACCTGCTTCGTCCAATCCGGCAAAGCGGAAAGCATAAATACCGGTCATAGGGTTTCCGACAACAGGAGCTACTATATTACTTGATGTAAGTGTTCTGAGTGTTGGGGTGTAAAAGGCTTCCAATACCTCGTTTTTATTGTAACCAAATGTAAAGTTAGTGTTCCAGGTAAATTTGGGTGTTTGTATGTTGGTTGAGCTTATTGAGAATTCAATACCCTGATTGCGCATACTTGCCCAGTTCAGGTTTACTTTGTCGAAACCAGTGACTCTTGAGACCGGGTAAGGGCTGATCAGGTCGAAGTTACTTCGGTTGTAATACTCCAAACTACCACTAATGTTGTTTTTAATAGAGAAATCGAGAGCAAGGTTGTAAATGTGTTCTTTTTCCCACTGAAGGTCGGGATTTGGCGGTTGCTCAACATTCAGTGATTCTTCCTTGTCATTCGGGTCGATAGCATAGGATAATTCATAATAGGCCAATACTTGTGGAGAGAAATTACCCGATACATTACCCCTTAATCCAAACGATCCGCGTAGTGCGAGGTTGGTAAAAAGCTGCTGGTTTTCCATGAAACTTTCCTGGGTGATATTCCAGTTGGCACCAATACTCCAAATGGGCAGAAATCGGTAACGGGCGGTACTTCCAAACTGGTTTGATCCATCAGAACGCATGTTTCCGTTTAAAGTATATCGTCCTTTATAGGTGTACGTTGCTGTTCCAAAATACGAGAGCAAGTAAGTTGGGCTGGTATTTAAGCCGTAGTAGGGAGTAAGTGAATAAACTTCGGCACGTTTAATAGGCAAATGGCTTGGATTGGCTGTTTTGCCGCGGTAATATTCGTAGCCATAACCAAATACATAGCCATAATCGTAAATTTTGCTTCTGTATTCCTGTCCTCCGAAAAGATCTACTTTGTGGTCATCAAATATTTTCGACCAAGAGATGGTATTCCGGTTGGTAAAAAACGAACTGCGATCGTCGTTGGTTTGCATCAGACCGCCACGGGGAAGAGTGGTTACGCCTTCTGCAGGGGCATCTTCATCTTCTGAATCAATAAAAAAGTATCTGTCATTATCGCGGTAGGAATTTGATATATTTGAATTTTCGGTATAAATCCGCTCAACATGAGCATAAGTTTTCCGGAACGAAACGATCGAATTTAAATCGATATTGGGGTGGATTTTCCAGTTCAGATCAATCTGGCAAAGTGCATCGATGTTACTCAGGTTCGAAAACGAATTCTCAATTTCATTGAAAATGTTCATTCCCGTTTTATTGTAGGTATAGTAATAATCCGACCCGTCGGCTTCTTTCTCGGGAATAGCCCGGCTGGTTGTTAATGCATACACGTAAGGGTTGGCATTGGAATTGAAAATTTCCTGCTCCTTATTGCTGATATTAAGTTTGATGCCTGCTCTAAAGTTTTTGGCAACGTTGTAATTGGCTTTAAAGTTGGCAATGTAACGATCGGTGCTTTGCCCGATTGTATTACCTAAATCCTGAAAGTAATTCAACGAAAAGTAATATTGTGCACGTTCGGTACCAGATGTGATACTAACGTTGTGCTCCATTTTAAAAGAGTTTTTATACAGCAGGTCGAACCAATCGGTGTTTTCCTGCCGAAGACGGTAAACTTCCTGTTGGAATTGTTCATCGGTGATGGATTTATCGTAATAGCGCATTACTGACTGACCGAATCCCCCGGCGAAGTAATCGAGGTTGTTGTAATTCATCAAACCTTTGTTGAACATTTCTTTCGACAGCAATATTCTGTCGTTGGAATTCATCATGTAAAAATCGTTGATATCAGGCTTCATTTCTGTGGTGAAATTGCCCGCATAGTCAATGCTGAAATGATCCTTTTTACCGCGTTTGGTAGTAACCACAATTACACCGTTTACGGCCTGCGTACCATAAAGCGCTGTAGCCGATGCGTCTTTCAGGATAGAAATTTCTTCAATATCGTTGGGGTTCAAACCTCCAATTGCTGAACTAACGAGGGTACTTGGATCTCCCGAATAAAGTTCGTTTGGGTTGATTTTAACGGCATCTTCCATTACCACACCATCGATAACCCAAAGTGGCTCTCGGTTACCACTGATCGATGAGTTTCCTCTGATTCGAATTTTACTTCGTGACCCGGTGGTACCTGAAACGTTTTCAATTTGCACACCGGCAACCTGTCCCTGAAGCATTTTGTCAACTGTTTCGAGTCCCGGCTGCTGAACATCAGCCATTTTTACTTTCTGTACCGATCCGGTAAACTCGCGGCGGTCAACATTCTGAAACCCGGTAACTACTACTTCGTCCAATCCCTGCAGAGAGAGTTTTAACGCGATGTTATAGTGGTTCTTTTCATCCATCTCAACCACATTTTCCTGGTATCCGATCATGTTAACCGTAATGCTTTTTACTTCTTCGGGAATCGTGATTTCGAAAGTTCCGTCGAGCAAGGTAGTTGTGCCCTGAAGTAGCCCGTTTATGCGGTAAGTAATGGTTGCAGCTATTATGCCTTCTCCGTTTTCATCGGTTACCATCCCGGTAATTGTCCGCTTTTTTTCCTGCTGGGTTTTCACGGGGGCAACTACCGGTTCTTCCTTTTTTTCTGTTGGAGCCGGAGTAAGTACGATTATTTTTTCTTTTACTTCCACATCCACCGAAAGCTGATCCGACAAGGCATCAAGGATCTTCTCCGCACTATCGCGCAGATTCACCTGAATCGATTTCTTAGTATCGATATTGGTGGTGCTGTAGAAGAAATTTTTCCCGGTTTGCTTTTTTAAGTGGTCCATAACCTGCTTTACGGTCACGGTTGCAGTGCCCGATTGTGGATTTTCAGCAGAGCTAAAATACGCTGTACTGAACAAGGTCAGTAGCAAAAAGGTAAATGCAGTTTTTCGCATCATTTTTTGTAAATTCTTAATCATGTATGGTTTGTTTTTTTGCATATTTCGTGCTATTCACCTTCGGATTTTGGTAATTCAAAGCCCAATGATGACTCTTCTTCGGTTTCGAACGAAGACAAATTATATGGTTGATCTATCTGTTAGCTAGAAGGTTGTGATTTAACCTTAATGGTATTTTCCTCCGTAATAAAATTGATGCCTCCGGTTTGGCTTAGCAGCTGAAGAATTTCGTCGAGCTGCTGATTTTTATCGTATTGACCGGAATACCTTACCCGGGCAGCTTCTGCATCTGTAAATGCAAAAGATACTTCGTACCAGCGTTCCAGTTCTTTGGCAATTTCTGAAAGGTTTTTATCCTCGAAATAAAAAACCCCATCCTTCCAGGATGTATAAAGTTTTACATCCACATTTTGAGTGGATATCTCTCCGGTAACTTCTGAAAATACACTTCGTTGCCCGGGGCGCATTAATGTATTGGGCAATTCAGGAATGGCCAGGCTAACTGAACCCTCTACAAGGGTTGTTTCAAAAGTCTGGTCATTATCGTAAACTTTCAAATCGAAGGATGTTCCTTTAACTTCCACATCTCCGCGCGGCGTATGAATAACAAAAGGCATTTCGGCATTGTGTACGACGTCGAAATAAGCTTGCCCACTCACAAATACTTCGCGTTTTTTACCGGTAAACTCCGACGGGAATTCGAGCCTCGTTTGCGAGTTGATCCATACCTTGGTACCGTCCGGAAGTTCAAAATAGTATTCTCCCCCGGTCGGTACTTCCAGTACATTCTTTTTTACGCTGTTTTTTGCTGTATTATTAAGTGGTGTGATGTTCTCCGGAATAACAATTTGATCCAGACTGTGATCCAGCGAATCCATGAGTTCCACGGTTGGTCCATCGGCTAAATACAGAGTCGCTTTTTTTCTTCCGGTATATTGTTCCTGTGCCGTCATTTCACTAACCGGATTGGTCCGGAACAGTGGAATCAATATCAGAACAGCCAATACTGCAACAAGGGTTGTGCTCCCCACTTTAACCGCAATTCTACGGTGTTGCTTGCGCGTGGCAGCCGAGTTCACGTTTTCCCATGCTTTATTGACATCGTAGTGTCTTTTGTCTTCCATCGGTTCTTTTGGTTCTGCTTGTTATGTTTTAATGTTTACCTGTAAGTGTTCAAAAAGAAGAAAAGGGTGAAAGAAAAACTAATTTTTTTTATAAAAAAAATTACAAGGAATTGACAGTGCTTCTTTATTTGTTGATTTACTGTTTGTTGTGGGTTTTTGCGGGAAGGGAAGTTGCAAGGTCTTTTTATTCAAATTCGGGTTCAAGAGGGTAGGGTACTTGCCCGCGAATGATACTGATGGCCCTTTTGAGTTGAGTTTTTACCGTGTTGATTGAAACACCCAGTACATCTGAGGCTTCAGAATAAGAAAGGTGCTGAAGGTGAACCATTACAAATACCTCCTTGCAACGAGGAGGAAGATTGTTTAATGCCTGGTTCAGAGCTTTTTTGTAGTTAATGTTTCCGGGTTTGTTTTCATCGGCCGGCAGACTGTTTGTATAGTCGTCAATTAAGACATGCTGTTTCCTGATTTTTTGTTTTAAAAATTTGAGGGCGGCAAATTTAACGCTGCAAAAAAGATAGGATTCCATTGAGCTTTCTACCTTTTTGTACCTTTTGTATACGATAAAATCTACAAAGAACTGCTGAACGATATCTTCGGCTTCGCTGTCGTCTTTCACAATTGCATACGCATAATTACATAACTCGCTGTAGTGCTGTTTAAACAGTACCTCAACTATTTTTTTGTTTTTATGCTTACCGCCAATTCTCATGAAACGACCGAAACCTGCTTTGTATGTCATGGGCAAAAGCCACAATGCAGAGTCTCAAAATTAACTTTTGTGAAAACTATCCCTATCAAACACTGTCAGCAAAATTATAAATTCCGACGAATAATGATTTATAAAGCGTAGGATTAACACAAAATGTAAGTTTTGTCTTAATATTTGAAATTTTATTGATTGCGCTTTTTTGCTGGTGGTCTGCATGAGATCGGATTCAGAATAATCTTTCCAAAAATTGGATTTTCAGTGTTGTGTTGCAAGAAGCGGACAAACAGACTTCAGGCAAAGAATCGAATTTTAATGGTAACTTCGCTGTAATTATTTATTTTGAATATGCCTTCAGCAAAAACAATTTACACCTGCCAAAACTGCGGCGCACAGTCGCCTAAATGGCTTGGAAAATGTACCTCTTGTGGCGAATGGAATACCTTGGTGGAAGAAATTGTGGCAACAAAGCAAACGACCGGGAAACTGTCGGTACAGATCTCGGGTAACCAGCCGCTGACACTTGATAAGATCGAAACCGTAAAAAACAGCCGCATTTCGGTAGGTATCGAAGAATTTAACCGTGTGCTGGGCGGGGGCATTGTTCCCGGTTCGCTGATATTGCTGGGGGGCGATCCCGGTATCGGAAAATCTACTCTGGCGCTGCAAATGGCGCTGGGTTTGAACGGGAAGAATATTCTCTACATCTCGGGAGAGGAAAGCCTGCAGCAAATAAAACTGCGTGCCGAGCGCCTGAGCAATAAAACCAGCAGTTGTTTGTTTTTGAGTGAGACTTCGCTCGAAAATATCCTGGCTCATACCGAACAGGTTAACCCTGAACTGCTGATCATCGACTCGATTCAAACCATTTCCACCGAGTTGATTGAATCATCTCCGGGATCGGTGGGACAGGTACGCGAATGCACATCGGCCATTTTAAAGTTTGCCAAGAAAAATAATGTGGCGGTGGTGCTCATTGGTCATATTACAAAAGACGGGAATCTGGCCGGCCCGAAAGTGCTGGAACACATGGTCGACACGGTTTTGCAGTTTGAAGGAGACACCAATTACATGTACCGGATTCTGCGCTCGAACAAAAACCGTTTTGGCTCGACTAACGAACTCGGAATTTTTGAAATGCGCAGCGATGGTTTGCGTGAGATCACGAATCCTTCGGAACAACTGATTTCGAAAGTGAGCCACGATGTAAGTGGAACAGCGATTGCTGCCACCGTCGAAGGCGTACGTCCTTTCCTGATCGAGATTCAGGCCCTGGTAAGTTCGGCGGCTTACGGAACGCCGCAACGGTCTTCCACGGGTTTTGATCTGCGCCGGCTGAACATGTTGCTGGCGGTGCTTGAAAAACGGGCGGGGTTTAAACTTATCGCCAAAGACGTATTTCTGAACATTGCGGGCGGGCTTAAAATCAGTGACCCGGCCACCGACTTGGCGGTTATTTGTTCCATTCTTTCGTCGAATATTGATATTGCGATTAACCACAAAATCTGTTTTGCCGGAGAAGTGGGACTGACAGGCGAAATAAGGGCTGTCAGCCGTATTGAACAACGGATTGCCGAAGCTGCCAAATTGGGTTTCTCGCGGATTTATGTACCGTCGCTAAACAAAGGCTTTGATGTGAAGAAGTTCAACATCGACATTGTGAAAGTAAGCCGGGTGGAAGAGGTATTCAAAACCATTTTTGCATAAAATTTCCGAAGTAGGATTACAGTTCAGTATCTTGAACCTCGCTCAGAAACTTATGGGATAGCAATTTTTAACTTCCGATTTTTGATTTCTGACCGAACTATTTATAATTTGGCACCCTGATGATGAAAAGATTCCAATTTATAGTATTGTTACTGGTTTTTGTTGTGGCTTCGTGCGACGATCCCGTGGTTCCGAAACCAGAAAATCTGATTAAGGAAAGCCAGATGATCGATATGCTGGTGGATATACATTTAGCGGAAGCGACTTACAACAAGTTCCGCTATGATACGATCATGCGAGATAATTCGTCGGTCAACTTTTATTATTCGGTGCTCGACAAATACCATGTTCAGGATAGCTTGTTCGAGCAATCTTTTATCTACTACGCCAGCGTTCCGAAGAATTTCGACAAAATGTACCGGAAAGTAACTTCGAAGCTGAGTGAAATGGAGCAGGAATTATCCGGCAGAAAGCAGGATGAGTTGAAGTTAAAGGAAGAGCAGGCCGAAATTGATAAATAGCCCAAAGATGTGAGAAAACTGGCGGCCACATATATTTTCCCCGGAAACAGGCCACCTGTAAAAAACGGACTTCTTGTTTGCGACGACGACGGAACAGTTGTTGAATTGCAGGAAAGAGCAGATAACTGGTGCGAAGAGGCCGGTGTGGAATACTACAGCGGCGTTATTGTTCCGGGCTTTGTAAATGCACATTGTCACCTCGAACTTTCTCATTTACATAAAAAGACAGAGGATAAAACCGGTATGGGCGGTTTTATCGGGCAAATTAATAAGCTCAGAAAGGCAGAGCCCGGGCTTGTTCTGAAAGCCATGCAGTTGGCCGATCGCTTGATGTGGGCCGCAGGGATTGCTGCGGTAGGCGATGTTTCCAATTCAGGGATCTCCATTCCGGTGAAGCAAAAAAGCAAAACAACTTACCATACTTTTGTAGAAGCTTTTGGTTTTCATCCTTCGCGGGCAGAACGGGCTTTCGATCTGGCGGTCCAGGCCCGGAATGAGTTCAACCAAAGCGGACTTCCGGCAAGCATTGTCCCTCACTCGCCTTATTCTGTTTCAGAGTCACTTTTCATGAAAATACAGGAAGAAGCAGTGCAGAATAGAGGCATTTTATCGATTCACAACCAGGAGAGCCAGGCCGAAGAGCAGTTTTTCAAAGAGGGTACCGGGCCGATTGCCGATCATTTGCAGCACAACATTGGCCTCGATGTTTCGCACTGGCAGGCAGGCAGGAGCACTCCGTTAAACACCGCATTGGAATTTCTGCCGGTTGAAAATACCTTGTTGCTGGTTCATAATACGTTTACCAGCGAAAACGATTTGAAAGATCTGGAACTACAACGGTCGAAAGAAAATACTTTTTTAGCACTTTGCCCGGGTTCCAATTTATACATTGAAAATGCGCTTCCTCCGGTTGAACTCTTCAGGAAACACCGGATGAATATTTGTTTGGGAACCGATAGTTTGGCTTCCAATACTGCCCTTTCCATTTTAAAAGAAATGATTACGCTTCAGCAAAATTTTCCTGATGTTCAACTGGAAGAACTCATAAGCTGGGCATGTGTTAACGGAGCCGAAGCTTTGCATATTTCGAATACTTTCGGAAGCTTCGACGCCGGGAAAAAACCGGGGGTGAACCTGCTTACCGGTGTTCAATTAAAAAATCTGCAACTTACGGAACACACAAAGGTGAAGCGCCTGCTTTGAAATCCACTGCCTGAAATATTTTCTACCTTTGCCCTGTTATAAAAAGTTGAATGGTGGCAGTGTGGCGGTTAAAGCTGCCGTTTGCCTAATGAGTAGAAGAATTTATAGATGAAGATTGGAAATCTTGAACTGGGGAATACGCCTCTTTTTCTGGCGCCGATGGAAGATGTGACTTACAAGTCGTTTCGCTGGATGTGTAAGAAATTTGGCGCCGATGTAATGTACACTGAATTTGTGTCGTCAGAAGCTTTGGTGCGCGACATTCAGAAAACCCGCGAGAAAATGCATCTTTTTGAATTTGATCGTCCGGTGGCCATTCAGATTTACGGGCACAACATTGAGTCGATGGTGCGCGCTGCCCAGGTGGCCGAAGAAAGCCAGCCTGATTTTATCGACATCAATTTTGGCTGCCCCATGAAAAAGATCATCCGCCACGGTGCGGGAGCGGCCATGCTAAAAGATTTGCCTAGAATGCAGCAAATGGCGGCCGAGATTGTTAAAGCGGTGAATGTACCGGTAACAGCCAAAACACGTCTTGGGTGGACGGCCGCCGATATGCCAATTCTGGAAGCTGCCGAGCGTTTGCAGGATGCGGGAATTCAGGCTCTGGCCATTCATGGTAGAACACGCGAGCAACTGTACACCGGCGAGGCCGACTGGACGCTGATAGGAGAAGTGAAAAATAGCCCGAATATCCGGATTCCGATTATTGGCAACGGCGACATAAACAGCGGAGAAAAGGCGAAAAGATTCCTGGATGAAACCGGTGTCGACGGATTGATGATCGGACGTGGAGCCATCGGCCGTCCCTGGCTTTTCCGCGAAGTAAAACATTACCTTTCTACCGGCGTAGAATTTCCTCAGCCAACGGTTGCCGAAGTGGTGGATGTGCTGAAGGAGCAAATGTTTATGAACCTGGAATGGAAAGACAACGAACGGTCGGGGATACTGATGATGCGCCGGCATTTTGCTAAATATTTTCCCGGCCTGCCCAATTTCAGAGAATTGAAAATTGCCCTGCTTCGCGCCGAAACAAACCACGAGGTAGATGAAATTTTGGTGAAAATTGTAGAGCAGTACGGAGATCAGCAACTCGACTTTAATCATTCAAGCTTAAAATGACGGAAAATAATTACAACCAGTACTTTTCAGAAGAGTCGCTTTGGGAGAAACTTAAAAAGTATGCCAAAGTAGCCGGTACAAAAGTCGTTTATGCGGTTTTGCTGCTGTATTACACCATGCAGGACAAAGGAACCGGGATAAAAACAAAGCTGAGCATAGCCGCTGCTCTCGGGTATTTTATCCTCCCCACCGATGCCATCATCGACCTGGCACCGTTAATCGGTTATTCCGATGATTTGGGCGTGTTGCTGTTTGCGCTCTCCCAGATTTCGAAAAGTATTACACCCGAAATTAAAACAAAAGCCCGGCAAAAACTCAACGACTGGTTTGGTGAAGTAGACCCCGGAGAACTAAAAGAAATTGATGAGCGGGTGGGCTGACATATCAGCGTTAACAGAGGTTAAAGGTTGAAAATGAATGGGGTCTGGCACGCTAATTGAATAAGTATTTCTGCAAGGAGACTTCAAAGAAAGAAGTGATTGCTGAGGGATAATTGATGGATAGAAGGTAACCTTGCTTTTTGTTTTTTGTTTTTTGTGAAGGATTCAACCTTCGAATTGTTAGCGAACAGCCTCGGGAAACCGGGGCTGTTTTTTAATGTCTCAGGCTGTCTGTCTCGGCTATTTTCAATACTTTTGAGAGCTTAACGCTAGCCTATGCACGGATTCGATTTTTCAACACTTCAATGGATCTTATTTGCCGTTTGCGCCCTGTTGGTGGGGATGTCAAAAGTGGGGGTGCCGGGTGTATCAATGCTGGTGGTACCTGCGCTTGCCATTGTTTTTGGAGGAAAAGCTTCTGCCGGAATTTTACTGCCCATGCTGATGATGGCAGATATTTTTGCCGTTAGCTATTACCACCGCCATGCCGAATGGAAGTACCTTTTGAAACTCTTGCCCTGGGCATTTGTGGGTATTGCAATTGCGTTATGGGTAGGGCATGTGGTGAACGACGAATGGTTCAAAAATATTATGGCAGTGCTGGTGTTCCTGTGTATCGGGCTCATGCTTTGGAAAGACCGCCAGAAGAAGGGGCAACTCTTTCCGAATTCCTGGTGGTTTGCCGCAGCTATGGGGGTACTGGGTGGTTTTGCCACGATGATCGGAAACGTTGCCGGGCCCATTTTTGCCATTTATTTGCTGGCCATGCACTTGCCTAAAAAATCGTTTATCGGCACCGGAGCCTGGTTTTTTCTGATTGTCAATTTTTCAAAATTCCCCTTACACATTCTGTTTTGGAAAACCATCAACTGGCAAACTCTTACGCTTAATGTTCTGATGTTGCCTGCCATTGCGCTGGGGGCCTTTCTTGGTATCGCATTGGTAAAGCAGATTTCGGAACAACTATACCGCACTGCTGTTATTGTTTTAACCGCGTTATCCGCATTTTTATTATTAATATGAAAGCTCTTATTGATTTTTTTGAAGACAAAAAGGTTGGATCGGTTTTGGATGTTGGAACCGGCCCCGGTCATTTTATTAAAGTTCTGAATCAGGTATTTTCAAACGCCGAGATTTACGGAGTTGATCCGGATGAAGACGCATTGAAAGAAGCCGCCCTTGGGTATCCTTTGGCGCATTTTTCGGTCATGAAAGGAGAAACGCTTTCGTTTGACAACGACCGCTTTGATGTGGCCGCCATATCGATGGCTCTTCACCACCTGTCGGATGTACAGACAACCCTGAAAGAAATGCAACGCGTAGTAAAACCGGATGGATGGATTGTTATAAACGAGCTTTTTAGCGACGATCTGAATCCGGCACAGGAAGTGCACAAGGCGATGCATCATTTCCGAAGCAAGATCGACCGGCTGAACGGGATATGTCACAACAGTTCATTCACGAAGAAAGAAATTCTTGAAATGGCAGAGACTTCCGGATTAACAATATCCCTTTATTTTGAGCATAAAAGCCCGGCGGAGTCTCCGGGAGAAGCGGATATCGAAGAAAGAAAGCAAAAGTTATACGAGGCAGTGGAAACCGTAAAGGATAAACCGGAATATTGGGAACTGAAAAATGAAATTCCGGAGATAGAGGTCGCACTTGACAAGTTTGGATTTGAAATGGCGACTCGTCTGGTTGTGGTTGGCAAGGTGCAGAAACAGTAATTTTAGCGTCGAAACAGAGCGTATTGAAATGGCAGGAAGAGAAAAGAAATCGCGGAACAAAGGGTCGGCAGGCAATAACCGGAAATCAGGAGAGGATTTCCTGATAAATAACCTGCAAAAGACCGGAGTTTCTGAAACTGAATCAGGTCTTCAGTATTTGGTAGTGGAAGAAACAGGCGGTCCCAAGCCGGGCTTGTTTGACGAGGTGTTGATTCATCAACGGGCACTTTTGCTCGATGGCAAGATACTCGAAGACACCTATCGCCAAAACAGGCCCGACAAAGTAAAACTGGAAGAGTTGATCGAAGGTTTGCAGGAAGGGCTGCAAATGATGTCGGTGGGAAGTCGCTACAAATTCTGGGTACCGGCCGACCTGGCGTGGGGGCGTAAAGGTACAGGGAATAAAATTCCGCCCAACGCCGTTTTGAGCTTTGATATTCGTTTGGTGGAAATCTGCTAGAGCAACTTAGTAACCGGCTTTAGATGGAGATGATTGAATGGATTGATGGGATTGAATAATCTGTGTCAATCTGCTTTTCAATCTACAATCAATCTTCTCCCGCTTGTTCAGTTAGGGCAGAGTAATCGGTGTTTGTTCCTCGAAAATAGTAAATACTGCCTGGTTGTTACAAAGGTCGCCTGTTTCCGATGACGGACGGTAATTGATCTGACAATTTAAATCGTTGTCAGGCAGGGTTACCGACAAAATACCTTCCATTATCCACCGGCAGCAAACATTTACATGCAAATCCTGTTTGGTGCTCATTTCATAGAGGTAACCGTGCGAACTGATACCACTGTGCGAGCCCGAGATCAAATACTCATCGTCGCAAAAATCTTCGGTATCTCCGCTTAAAACCAGGTGCGTGTCGTAGCCGGAAATCCATTCACGGGTGGTTTGCTGTTCAAAACGAAATTGTTTCCCTTCGGGCGATGTAATTGCTCCATCTTGCACCTTACAGGAATACTCCGGGTGATTGCTGCTGTTCAGCCCTTTGTTCTGAATGGTTTGTGTGCCTTCTATTTTGTAGCCGTCCTGGTAATACTCATCAAAAGTAATCTCCCAGCTGGCATTTGGTACGCTGGCAAAATTGCTGGCATTGATAATGATACTGCCTTTTCGCATCCTCTGGTCAATTCCCTCAATTTCTTCGCTGCCGTAATTAATGGTAATGGTTTTCGGCCAGGTGGTCAGATCGGATGGTTCCACCTTCAGACGAGGATAGGTATCGTTTTGTTTGGTGGCACTTTTCAGCGAGTTTTCGACCACATCGCCCCTTTGAAATGCTTCATCCTGGATACTGGAGAAAAGGTCGTAGGCGGTAACCGATTCGGTCAGCAGCGTCACAGCTTCTTCGTTACTGATGGTTTTCTTCTCGATGTCGTTACACGACCATAGCAGCCAGCCCGTGATCAGGGTTGCCAGGAAAATCCGCTTTTGCATAGTTGGTTATCTTTTAGGTTACTTTCTTCCGAGAGGAGAATCGGCTTTGTTCATCTCCGGGTTTGAACTTTGGGCTTTAATTTAGTATTTTTTTCAGTAAGAGTAGAAACGGAACATGAATAAAAAGGTGGAGAACCCATAACTTCGGCAAAATGAGTGCTTGTTTCGGTACCGGGAATGGACTACTTCGATGTGTCAGACTAGGATTTCGAAGAAGATAGAATATATTTCGATGTAGATAGAATACGTTTCTATGAACATAGAATGTATTTCTATGAACACAAAATGCGTTTCGATGAACATAGAATGTGTTTCGAGGTGGATAGAACACATTTCGATGAAGATAGAATATATTTCCAGGAACAAGGAAGACTTTTCAATGAGCATAGAATATATTTCGAGGTACACAGAAAGCTTTTCGAAGTGCAGGAAACTTGTTTCTAAGAAGAAAGAAGGCTTTTCGATCTGTATGGCAGGTGTATCTGTTTCGTGCACTCGTGTTTCGTGCAGCGTTACTTACGGAGACTTGTATTTGGGCTGTATGCATAAAAAAAGCCGCTCATTACTGAACGGCTTTTTGTTGTATGCTATCGTTTTCTAATAGAATTTCGATCTTTTGTCGACAATCTCAACCGCCTCTTTATGTGTTTCGAAAGTCTGAGAAGCTGCGCGGTAGCTAATGGTTTGGGCAAGTCTGTTTTGTTCAGCCTCTACATTGGCAACCGGGTTTTCGGTTTCCGAAGTTACCATCACTACAAATACTCCGTTATTACCAGAAATAGGTTCTGATAATTTATCAACCGGCATGTTTGTAACGGTTCCGATAACGGCAGGCTCTAAACCAACACCAGGAATCGAGAAAGAGTTAAAGTTAATGTTGGCAGCATTTTTAACCTCTGTATTCATTTCCTGTGCAAGGGCATTCAGATCCGATTTTCCGGCCATAGCTGTTTTTAACTTTTCAACCAGGTATTCAGCTTTCTTTGCTTTGGTTGCAGCAAGTTCTACACGTGCACGAACCTGGTCGAAAGGAGCCACACCTTCTTCGGTTACTTTGGTAAGAACCGCAATCACAAAGTTGTCACCCAATTCAAAGATCGGTGATCCCTGCGTTGTTTTCAGAATATCATTTGCTTCTGCTTCGTAGGCTGCTTTTACCAACATCCTGGCGTTTTCCAGTCCGGCAATCTGGCGATCGTTTTCACCAACATTGGCAACACGTTTGGCCAGTTTCTGTTCAGTTACAGCAGCATCAAAAGCTTCGCGGCTTGTATTTTCTCCGGCAAACTGGCTGGCAAGAGCATAAGTTTCCTGGTATGTTTTTGTGCTTGGCACCACATTGCGTGTTAAATAGGCCACCTGAACCTGCGGAGTCAGTTTTCCGCGTTCGGTAGTTTGGATTATGTGAATACCAAACTGGCTTGCCACAATGCTTACTTCGCCTTTTTTGTTGTTAAAGGCAGCTTCTTCAAAAGGTTTTACCATCATGTTGCGACGGAACCAACCCAAATCGCCACCGTTAACGGCAGAACCCTGGTCGCTTGAATTTTCACGGGCCAGTTTGGCAAAGTCAGCACCGCTTTCGATCAGCGTTTTCAAACTGTCGGCCAAAGCCTGAGCGGCCATTGCTTCTACTTGAGAATTTACAGGCAACAGAATGTGACGAGCCTCCACCGAGTCGGGCATCATTTCAGATTTGTGCAGTTTGGCCAGCGTGAAAGCATCTCCATCGGCATAAGGGCCAAATACACTGCCTACCTCAGCATTCTCGTCGAATACCCAGGCTGCAATGTTTTCTGGAAGATCTTCTTTTTTGCTCCAAACGCTTTGGAAAGGAACATCCGAATTGGCATTTACAAACTGAACGTTGTCTTCGGTCTTTTCAAAATCGCTTTTAATATCGTTGATCCATTTTTCAGCATCAGCATAATCCAATGCAGATGGTTTAACCGCATACGTGATGTATTCAATTCTTCTGCTTGTAGCTTCTTTGTACTCATCCTGATTGGCTGCGTAGTATTCTTTCAGGTCTTGCTCGGTAACGGTTACCTGGTCGTCGGCAACAGTGCTTTGAGCCACAGAAATGTAGTCGAAGTTAACTGTTTTGGTGGCAGCAGCAGCGCTGGTTTCAGCTTCTTCTTTGGTTACATACAAACCTTTTCCTACCATGTTGGCATATTTCGACTGTGCACGTTCTTCCACAATCTGGTTTTCCAGGTTTAACCAATAAGCTTTGTTTTCCTGCGTAACAGCGCCGGTTTCCATGCCTTTCAGAAAGCGAACCACTGCACCGCGGTCAAACTGTCCGGTTTCTGGGTTGCGGAAAATCTGTTGAACAATGGGGTGAATGTTTGCCCCAGTTAACATATCAAGCAGTTCTTCGTTGCTTGTTTCAATACCGAGTTTATCGAAAACATCACCCATTACAATTTCACTGATCTGTTGTTGCCAGGCCTGTTCTCTTACCTGTGCCCACATATTATCATCGAGCTGGGTAGTGTTGTAGTTTTGTTTGAATATTTCACCTAACTCTTCTACTTTCTTCTGAAAGTCAGGGTACTGAACGGATTCACCGTCAATAACTCCAATCTCTAAACGGTTTCTCTGAAACATCGACGAACCTCCCTGGAGCATATCGCCAAGGATAAATGCTGCCAATGAAACACCGATTACAATTGCCACTAACAATCCTGCTTTCGTTCTAATTTTTTGTAACGTTGCCATTGATTTACAGTTATTTTAATGCAAAATTTTATTTGATTTTTTTCGAGCTACGAAGATAACAATTTTAACTATTTAACACAGCTATTTGATTTTTTTTTAGGGGGTAAAGAGGTGTGTCGTTAAGGGTCAGAAAATGAATATTTTATGATCACTCAAGCGACAATAGTTAATCGTCTGCAATAGTGAGTTTTACCAGTTCTATTTTGGTGTTGGTGGCTTTTAATATTTTGAAATGGAATTTTCCGATGGTAATAAGTGAGTTGATCTTGGGAATGCTTTCGTGGTGGAAAAGCAGAAAGCCGGCCAGGGTTTCGAACTCTTCGGTCTCGGGCAAATCTAAAAAGTATTTTTCGTTGAGAAGGTCAATTTCTGCCCGTGCTGAAAAAATGTACTCGTTATCGCTTAGCTTTTTTTCAATAATGTCGCTTGTGTCGTGTTCGTCTTCAATTTCCCCGAATATTTCTTCCAGAATATCTTCGCTGGTCACCATCCCGGATGTTCCGCCAAACTCATCCACCACAATGGCAATGCTCCTGTGTTCCTGGATAAAAGTGCTCAACAGTTTATTGGCGGGCATGGTTTCGGGAACGATCAACACTTTTTTGATAAACGGCTCGATCGATTTTGGGTTATGAAACAAAACCGATGAATGTACATAGCCAATAATGTTATCGGCGTTTTCCTTGTAGAAAAGTATGCGGGAATAGCCTGTTTCAACAAATTTCTGGCGCAATTCGCCAATGGCTGCCCCCATTTCCAACATCTCGATCTCCGTTCGGGGGACCATGATTTCGCGCAGTTTTACCTTCGAGAAGTCAAGTGCATTTTTAAACAGTTTGATTTCTGTTTCGACTGTTTTTTCGGCTAGTTCTTTTCTTCCGGGGTCGTTATCGTTAACAAACTCATCCAGATCTATCCGGCTAAATACAGGGTTTTTTTGTCCTTTTGCGATGTCGGTTTTCAAGACACGCTTTAGGAGTGTGTTGGTTATGCCGATGGAGAAACGGGTAATGGGGTAAAAAAGAACATAAAAGAAAGCAAGCGGAAGGGAGAAGAAATTCAGTAAAGAGTTGGGGAATAAACGGAAAAGGGTTTTGGGCAGAAACTCAGAGAATACCAGAATGATAATGGTGGAGGTGATGGTTTGCATAAACAGCACAACCGATGCCGACTGAAAATAGGGTTCAAACACCGGTTGTAGGAGGGCGGCAAAGGCAATACCGTAAATAACCAGCGCAATGTTGTTGCCCACCAGCATGGTGGCAATGTACTGCCCGCCGTTGGCAGTAACAAATTTTAAAATGCGCGAACTAAAAGGTTCTGATTTCTTGTCGAGTTCGAGGCGTAGTTTATTGGCAGATACAAAAGCGATTTCCATTCCGGAGAAAAATGCTGAAAGTAGCATTGTCACCAATATGATCAGCAAATAACTATTCATTTTAAACGTTTACTTAAATTGCAATACCCTGTTCGAATCTTGTTTGGGTATTTCTACTTCCTTCGTTTTTGATGTATCGTTTACTACCGGAGCTGTCGCTGGTGTACCGGTGTTGTTCACCGAAACGTAAATTTCTCCCTTGGGATTCAAAATCTTTGTGTTTTTCATCTCCTGGTCCGAAATCAGTCCATCGCCGGTCAATATTCTGTCTTCACTGATAATCCGTACAAATTCTTCGGTATGTATTTTCCCTGCTTTTTTGTCCCAGATCAGGTGCTCGGTTTTAAGCGTATCTCCCTTGGCATTGGTAACAACTACATTGTTTTTTGCCTCCCAGCTCTGATCTTTCAGGAATTCTTTGGCGTAGTTGGCCGTAATGCTGGAGGTAATTTTCTTATTGGTATCGTAGTTAATTATATTGACGCCTTCCGGGAACTCAGTGTAGGTCTTTCCCTCATTCTCGAAACGAAGTAATTTAGGGGCTCTTACTAGAGATTTTATCCGTCCGGAGTCCGTAACCAGTGTTTCAAAATTTGAAGCTTCCAGTATGGGCAGGTTCGTCGATTCAATCGTTTTGATTTTGGCTATTTCGTTGTCCTCACAGGCATAGAAAAGTATTGCAGCCCCCACCAGGAGAACTGCAATACAATATCTTTTTATGAGTAGATACAAATTAGAATCTAACTCTTGTGTTTTCATTAATCCATCCTCCAACTTTGTAGGTTGCCCCAGCCTGAAGACCTTCCATAAAGGCTTCTTCTTTATTTGGGAAGTACTTTTTGTACTCAGCAATTTTTTGTGCAGCGTCAATCGAGCAATCTTCGCTACGACGTGCTTTTTCGTAGTAATCGCAAGCTACCCAGAATATGGCCGCTTTTTCAACGCTTTTGCCTTCGAAAGAACGGCTTGATGCAACGTAGATATTTCCAATCAACATATTAGCTTCACAGTTGTCGGATTGTATTTCCAATACTTTACGTGCATACGAACGGGCTTCTGAATAAGCACTTTCAGAATACAACACCTGGCCGTATTGCAGGTAGTATGATGCGAGCAGTTCCTTGTCGGTTTCCTGTTCCATTGCCATTTTGTAGTATTCTTTTGCTTTGGCAATATCACCCTTCTTGATCAGACGACGTGCCATATTGAATGCTGCTTCTGCTGATGGATCCAGTTCGTAAAGTCTTTCTGTTGCCTGTGCAAAAAGTTCTGATTCAGTACAGTTGGCTTTACCCAAACGGCGTAACATAGTTTTGATATAATCAATGTCATCTTTGTTGGCGTCAAAGTCAGCTAAATATATTTTTTCAAGAACTTCACAGTCAGCAGCACCAGATTTTCCAAAAATCTCTTCTGAAAACGGAAGAACAGTTTCCTTAACCAGTTTTACGTTTTGCTCATCTTTGTTGGCGGCAACAATCTCGTTGGCAACTTTAGTGGTTGTTTCATAGTTTAAAACTACCTGCTCTTTTGGAAGCTCGCCAAGTTTGAACAGTGCTACAGTGGTTTGCATAAACAATACCAAAACAGTTGGCTCTGTTTCTGCACCCTGTAATTTGATTGACTCACTCAGCCACTCATATCCCGACTTGTAAACCTGGATCAGTTCATCTCCTTCGGGAGCCTCGCCTTTATCGGTGCTCAGTTTGTACCGGTAGGTAAGCCAGGCTGCACCTTTACGTCCAAGAACATATCCTCTGTCACCAAAATACTTGATCCTTTTGTCGTATATTTTCATATACTCGTTGATCAGTTTAAGCCTGTCTTCTTTTGTGGTCGCTTTTTCAATAAAATCTTCCCACATTTTAGCTCCCTGGATATAGATATTTTCGGTTGACTTTGGATACTGGTTGTAAAGCACCTGCCAGTGTGGTTTGGCCGATTTATAATCTTTCTGCTTGTAAAACTCAAGGTACAATGAATACTCTGTTCTGAAGGTTTCATCACCGGCTTTAATCAAATCATCGGCAGTACCGAGGTTTACTTCACCTCCTGCGCCATTGTCGTCACCAGCTTCACCTGATGGTAATTCTCCGGTAAATGCAAAATCAAAAACATCGCCTGATTTTCCTTCGATATCAAGGGTTTTTTTATCGTCGATAAAGGTGAATCGGATCCATTTGGTTTTAGCATCGGCTTCCACTTCGTATTTTCCATCAAAGCTGGTCATCATCATCCCACCTCTTTGGGCTTCAACGGTAATTCCGGCGGCCGGTTTTCCATCCATATAAACCGTACCTTTCAAAACTCTTTGTGCTTGCGCAACGGTGATGCCGGTTATCACCATTAAAGCGTAAAAGAGTGTTATGCGTAACAAAGCTTTCATAATAGTTTTTTATTTTTTCAGTTTAATTTCTCTAATCAATTTTTCGCGACATAAACCACAAGTCGTGCAAATTGGCACTTAAGTTGAATTTCGCATAATTTTCGCGCACTAAATTATATTTCGTCGTACCTCTCTTTCCAAACTCTGCCGATATATTAATGGTAGAGTTAGAACGGTATATCGGTAAGCCTAGCCCAAAACTTATGCCAAAGTCATTAATCTGATGGTTGTTGAGCGAATGGTATGTTTGTTCGTATTTGATACCTGCCCTGTAAGCAACCCTTTTCCATGCATTACGGATGGAAAACTTATCGGGTATCCACTCTGCTCCGAGTGCAAATTTATTTAAATCTGAAAGAAAAGCGCTTTTTTCACCCATAATAGTTGCATCAGCCCAGCCCTGGCGATAGTAGTCGGCATTAATCTCGTAAACATTCTTTTTAGAGAAGGAAACACCAAGTCCGATGGTGGTTGGAAATACAATCTTTCCTTTTTCTTCTTCTTTACTAAAGAGCGTGTCCTGATCTCCTTGTTGTGCGTAAACAATATTCTTTAATACTATATCGGATTCAAACGTAGTATAGGTTGGCTTGCTTTCAAATACGCCGGCAAGTACCAGTTGTTTGTCTTCTTTCATTGGGAGAATAAATTGCGCTCCGAATTCAAGTCCAAAGTCAGCAACCCGCAGCTGCGAGTAACGTTGCAAAAGGTACAGATCGGAGTACGCAAACGTGAGTTCCGAATTCCGGCTCACTTTACCAAAGCGGTAGTTCAGGTTCATTCCCACCGACAGGTTTTTGAACGGCTGAATGGCCAGCCCCCAGTATGCATCAGAAATGGTTCCTGTTCCATAATAAATGGTACGGGCTGCACCGGTGTTTTCAATATCTTCGTTGACCTCGATCTGGTATCCTACGTTTGAATAGGGGGTTATACCAAGACTGGTGGCCATCCAACGGTTGATACGAAAGCTCATCGAGAAATAATTGAAATTGATGTCGCTTGTATTCATTTTACTGATTTCGCTTGTATAACGCGAAAAATCTCCCTTCAAGCCAAACTCAAAAAGAAAGTTCAACGAGTCGGTTGCCGTGTAGGAAGCCGGGTTGGCATTATTTACCTGAAGTGCATACCTGCTGGCAAGTGCTGCGCCTCCCATTGCTGATGTTCTCCCAAAACTGTATGATTGCAGGTCTCCCAGCCCATACCTCGAATATGGTGACGAGGTATTGTTGTTAAACTGTGCAAATAACATAGCCGGGACCATTATCAGTCCGGCAATCAATATAAGTACTCTGCTATTACTCGCCATTATGTTCTAAAATGCGGTTTAAACCCAAGCTGGTTAAATTAAAGTGTACAAAGAAAGAATTTTTTAATTTGTTATCAAAAAATTCAGCATCGCCGCCTGTGATAATAACCTTTAAATTTTTATAAAATTCTTTAAACAATGTAATTGTTGTATCTACTTCATATACAGTTCCGTTCTGAACTCCTGCCCTGATTGCCTCAATTGTGCTTGTTCCATACAGCTTATTCTGTTCTGCTTTACCGGCATAGGGTAATTTCCCTGTAAACTGATGTAGCGCTTTAAAACGCATTTCAATTCCGGGCGAAATGTTTCCTCCAAGGTATTTTCCTTCTGCTGTCAGCAAGTCGTAGGTGATGGCTGTTCCGGCATCGATAACAAGCACATTGTTATTCGGGTAAAGATCAAATGCGCCAACAACGGCGGCAATCCTGTCTTTGCCAAGTGTTTCTTTTGTCTGGTAACAATTTTCAATCGGAAGCGGAGTATTTGCATCCAGTTCGATAAATGTCTCGAAACGGGTTTGCAGTGCGTGTTTAAGTTCCGGAGAATAATCCTTCACAGTAGAAAGCATTACCTTCGTAAGACTGGGATGTTCTTGTTGCAAAACATCGATGTGTGAGGGCAAAAACTCATCAACCGGGACAGTGATTAATACTTCTCCCCGGTTAAAAACGGCAAACTTGGTGCGTGTATTTCCGATGTCTATTACCAGGTTCATTTAGTCGATGATGCGTTGGCTGATATCAAGTGCTTTAACCGAGTGGGTCAACGCTCCGATCGAAATATAATCTACTCCAGTGTGTGCCACTTTCTGGATCCGCTTGATGGTCATGTTGCCCGAAGCTTCAATTTTCGCCCGGCGGTCGATGATTTTCACACACTCCTTCATCTGGTCGGTGCTCATATTGTCGAGCATGATGATGTCAACATCGGCAGCCAGCGCTTCCTTTACCTGTTCGATGGTGGTGGTTTCAACTTCTATCTTGATGCTTTTCGGAATGCGTTTACGAATGGCATTCACAGCGTTGGTAATTCCTCCGGCTACCTGGATGTGGTTGTCTTTGATCATCACCATGTCGTACAAGCCAAAACGGTGGTTGGAAGCGCCTCCCATCCGAACGGCATATTTGTCGAGGTAACGATAGCCCGGCAGTGTTTTCCGGGTATCAAGGATCTCTACTTTGGTGCCTTCAATTTCCTTCATGCAGAGATGCGCATAGCTTGCAATCCCTGAAAGTCGTTGCAAAAAGTTGAGTGCCTTGCGTTCTCCGGTAAGCAGTGCGCGGTAGTTTCCTTTAAACTCAGCGATGATGTCGCCGGGAACCACTTCGCTTCCATCGGGTTTTAGGGCATTCCATTCCAGGTTTTTATCAAACTTTCTGAATACCATTTCTGCCACTGGAAGCCCCGCAATAACACCGGCCTCTTTTGCCACAAAACGGGCGGTTTTTGTTTCTTCCGGATCAATTAAATTGTTGGTGGTAATATCTCCGTCGCCTATGTCTTCTGCGTAAGCCAGGTCAAAAAGTACCTCGGCCGAACGCAATGTTTTTTCGTCCATCATAACCTTTATTCTCTAACAGGTTCGAAATGAATTTCTTTGTTTTTTTCTTGTATGCTGTGTACTTTAAAATCCGGATTCTCATGTTGAAAGTCTTCCCTGATGTGCCCACCACGGCTTTCCTCCCTGATTAATGCAGCCTTTGCTACCAGTTGGCAAATCGCTGCTTCGTTTCGGATTTTAAGTAGATTGTATTCGTTTGTTTCGTTTTTGAATTGCTCGGTAATTTCGGCTAACTGTCGAACCGCATCTTCCAAACCCGTTCTGTTTCGAACAATTCCCAGGTTGTCAGACATAATTTCTGCCAGATTGTTGCGGTAAATCAGGAAGGTTTCTTCATTGGCTTCGTCCACATAAACCGGCTTTGGCAACTCAATGTCGCTGGCAGAGGTTTTGATTTTTGCGGCTTTCTCACTGGCTCTTTTTCCAAACACCAGACATTCGAGCAGCGAATTGCTTGCTAGTCGGTTCGCACCCATCACCCCGGTTGATGCCAGTTCTCCGCAAACAAACAACCCTGAAATGTTGGTTTCAGCGTCGAGGTTGGTGCGCACTCCACCCACCATGTAGTGGGCTGCGGGCGCAATCGGAAGAAGGTCTTCGGTAATATCGAACCCAAATTCTTTCAGGTGCAGATTGATGTTGTGAAAGCGTTTTCTGATCTTTTCCTTGTCGAGGTGTTTCAACGACAGGTAAATAAATTTATCCCCCGATTTCTGAATTTGTCTGAAAATGCTGTAAGCAACCACATCGCGCGGTGCGAGTTCGGCCAGCGGATGAATGTCTTTCATAAACCGTTCGCCTTTATTGTTAAGCAACCAAGCGCCTTCGCCACGCACTGCCTCACTGATCAGGTAAGCTTCCTGGTTGGGAATGTAAAGCGCAGAAGGATGAAATTGAATAAACTCAATGTCAGAGATTTGTGCACCTGCTTCATACGCCAGCGCAACTCCGTCGCCGGTAGCCGTATGCGGATTGGTGGAACGCGCAAAAATCCGCGACATTCCGCCGGTAGCCATAATCACGGCTTTCGATTTGAAAACAATGTTTTCGCCGGTTTTGAAATCGTAGGCATGTACGCCCTGGATTCGGTTTTCCTGGATGAGCAGCTTGATAGCCGTCACATATTCAAACGATTCAATGTTCTTTTTGGCCTGAACAAGCTCCAGTTTAAAACAGGTAAGTGCTTTGCCGGTAGCATCGCCGCCGGCATGCAGGATCCGGCGTTTCGAATGTCCGCCTTCAAGTCCGAGTACAAAATCTTTTCCTTCGCGATCGAATGGCATGCCCAGTTCGATGAGCTCCAGCACGCGGTCGCGGCCTTCGTTCACCAATATTTCAACGGCATCGCGGTCGCAAAGTCCGCGCCCGGTTACCAGGGTGTCGTGTAAATGTTTTTCCGGAGAATCGTCTTTCGAGATGGCGGCTGCAATACCGCCCTGTGCGTAATAAGAATTACTCGTGTCGAGCTGCGATTTTGTTACAATGGCAACTTTTCCAAATTCAGACGAGTGATAAGCTGCCGAAAGGCCGGCCAGTCCACTTCCTATTACAACCGTATCAAATTCAAGTACATGCATCTATGTTTTCCGCTTTCCTTAAACGAGCTTGCAAATTTAGCATTTCTTTTAAGCATAGGTGTGATTTTTAATAGGAAACTTCTAAATGAGCCGGAAAGGTAACGCATTGAAGGTATAATCCCCGGATTGGAGAAAATACTTTATGCCTGAGAGATGCTTGTACCGCTAAGGTATTGTATGCGTTTGCCTGTATTTTTACTGGTAGTAAACCATAATGTTTCCCGCTATTTGCTGAAGCGAAATCTCCGCCACCTTGGTAAGATACTGGATAGAAATCAGCCGTTCTTCTGCGTCAAGAAGGCTTTTCTGTACCTCGCGCAGTTCGAGCCCCGAGAGGTCACCCAGTTTGTAACGTTCCAGCGCAATTTCCAGGTTCTCCTTTGCCACGTCGAGGTTTTGTTTTTCGAGTTGCAAAAGCTTTAGGTTGTTTTCATACGAATAGTAAATGGTAAGGAGGTCGGCTTTTACTTCCTGTTCTACCTGCTGATATTGGTATTGTTGTTTTTCGATGTTTAACCGGGCATTTGTTTTTTCCAACTTTCTGGTGAATCCGTCAAAAATATCGATCCCGAGCGTCAGTCCGTAATTCAGCCCGTTCACTGTTTGATTTTTGACGGAGCCCGTACCGTAGTTGCTGTGCGAAAAATTGTACCCGGTAGAAGCATTTAAGTAGGGATAAGCACGTGAAGCGATGATCTTGTAATCAAGTTCCGAGATCACTTGGTCTTTGGCAGCTATCAGCAGGCTGGTATTGTTGCCAAGCATTTGATCGAGCAGCGCCTGGTATTGCAAGTTGTTGTTGATCTGGATGGCGCTGTCTTTTACAACAAGTTCATCTTCCAGCCTTTCTACCGACATTAGCTTTTTAAGCCTTACCTGCGATGCTATAATTGCTTCGTTTTGGTTGGCCAGCCTTGAACTGTCGGCATTCAGGTAAACCATCGATTGCAATAATTCAAGTTTCGAGGAAGAGCCGAGCAGGTAACGTGCTTCGTCGATTCGTACCCGCTCGCGGGAAAGCTCCACAGCATAAACGAGGTTCTTGTTCAGGTTCAGCTGTTGCACATACAAATAATATTCGGAAATGATTTTGGCAATCAGGTTTTCCATGTTCATCCGTGTGTTGAGCCCGCCCATTTGCTTTAGCTGATTCAGCTTTTCGTAGGTGGTTTGTACATTGAAGCCCCTGAAAAGAGTTACATCAAGGTTTACATTGGCAGAACCGCTCATGTTATGAACGCCCTTGTTCACATTGTCAGCGCCTGTTGCAAGCGACTGATTTGTGTTATTCAGCGTGCCTCCGAAACGATTGGTTGAAGTTACATAAGGCAGGAAACCGGCATTTCCTTTTGTATAATTATTCTCCGCCAGTTGTTCCTGGTTGCGCGCTATTTTGATGGAAAAATTCCGTTCCAGCCCGGTTACAATGCACCGGTTCAGGTCGTAAACTTCCTGCGCACCGGTAAAAAACGGGGCAGCAAGAAGCGCGATGGCAAGCAGTATGTTACTTATTTTCGGAAGATTCGATTTTTTGTACTTGAACCGATTCATCATGAATGTTTTTTGTTTCACTTGAGATAAAAAGATAGATTCCCGGAACCACGTAAAGGGTAAGGAAAGTGGAAATGGTTAACCCGCCTACAACGGCAATACCCATGGCAACGCGGCTTTGCGCACCTTCGCCAAGACCGATGGCCAGTGGAAGAATGCCGAGAACGGTCGATAAACTGGTCATCAGGATGGGGCGGAACCGGGCTGCCGATGCATAACGAATGGCGTCGAGCTTGCTCATGCCAGCCAGTTTGCGCTGGTTGGCAAATTCCACAATCAGAATTCCGTTCTTCGAGACCAGACCGATCAGCATGATGATCCCGATCTGGCTGAATATATTCATTGTAATATTGAAATACCACATAAAAATCATGGCCCCGGTAAGTGCCAGCGGAACAGTCATCATTACGATTACCGGATCCTTGAAGCTTTCGAACTGGGCTGAAAGAACCAGGAAAATCAGGACAATGGCCAGAAGAAAAGCAAACATCAAGCTGGAAGAACTTTCAGTAAAGTCTTTGGAGTCGCCGGCAAGGGCAGTTCTGAACGAATCGTCGAGCACATCGGCTGCAATCAGGTCCATTTCAGCCAGACCTTCGCTGATGGTTCTTCCCTGTGCCAGACCTGCCGAAACTGTTGCCGACACAAAGCGGTTGTAGCGGTACAATTGCGGAGGAGCAGTCTCTTCTTTCAGGCTGACAAAATTATCGAGCTGTATCATTTGTCCGGTGTTGTTGCGCACGTACAATGATTTCAAGTCAAGCGGCTTGTTTCGGTCCTGGCGGGCAATTTCACCCAAAATTTGGTATTGCTTTCCGTTCATGATGAAATAGCCAAAACGTTGGCCACTCAATGCCAGCTGAAGTGTTTGCCCGATGTTTTGCGTTGAAACACCCAGCAGGTTAGCTTTGTCGCGGTCAATTTCAATCTGTAGTTCAGGTTTGGTGAATTTCAGGTCAACATCCGCCATTTCGAAGGTGGGGTTATCGTGAACCCGGGCCATGAATTGGGGCAGGATTTTTCGCAACTGATCAATGTTGGGCGCCTGTAAAACATACTGAATGGGCAGTCCCGCACGTCGTCCGCCAAAGGTTGATTGCTGAATTACGCTGGCTCTTGCTTTGGTCATTTTCCGCAGAGCGGCTGATAACTGACTGGCAATTTCCTGTTGTGTTCTCTGTCTTTCGGAGGGTGGAATCAGAACCACTCGTACAAAGGCACGGCTGCCCCTGACCATGGAGGTAACCTTGTCGCGCTCGGGAACAGTGCGTTCCACAAGCGCGGTCACTTCTTCGGTATAAGCCTGGTTGAACTCATAGGTCGAACCTTCCGGCGTTGTAATGTTAATATTCAGTTGAGAGCGGTCTTCCAGCGGTGCCATTTCCGACGGAATGACTTTCCACAATGTAAAAATCAATCCCAGCGCTGCCACAAGCACAAGAGGCGAAAGATACCTGCGTTTCAGAAAAGTATCGAGCGAGCTTTTATAGGCGCTATTGAGTTTAACAAAGAATTTTTCGGTCCACATGTAGGCCTTGCTTCTTTTTTTCCTTGTTTTCAGTATTTTGGTTGAAAGCATGGGCGTAAAAGTCAGGGCAACAAAGGAAGAGATGCCTACGGCTCCGGCAATAACAATACTGAATTCGCGGAATAGTCTGCCGGTCATGCCTTCCAGAAATACGATGGGGAAAAACACGGCAATGAGCGTAATGGTGGTGGCAATGATCGCGAAAAAAATCTCGTTGGCACCCGCTATTCCTGCATCAAGCGGTTTCATTCCCTGCTCTATCTTCACATAAATATTTTCCATCATAATGATGGCATCGTCAACCACAAGCCCGATGGACAATACAATGGCCAGGAGGGTGAGTACATTTATGGTGAATCCGGCCATGTACATAATGAAAAACACACCCACCAGCGAAACCGGGATAACAAGAATCGGTAGGACGGTTGTGCGCCAGTCGCGTAAAAAGGCAAAGATGATTACCACCACCAGGAAAAATGCGAGGTAGATGGTACTTTGCACTTCAGAAATGGAAGTGCGGATGTATTGTGTATTGTCAAAACCGATTTCAATACCCACATCATCGGGTAGGTCTTTTTTGATGTATTCAAGACGCTCGTATACTTCGTCTGCAATATCGATATGATTGGCGCCGGGTTGCGGAACAACAACGGTACCGACCATCGGGATACCGTTCATTTTCATGATTCCCCTCAGATCTTCGGGACCCAGTTCTGCTCGGCCAATGTCGCGGATCCGGATCGAAAGGTCCCCGGTTTGTTTGAGAATGAGGTTGTTGAATTCCTCGGGTGTCTTCATCAATCCGAGGGTGCGGATCGTCAGCTCGGTGGTGTTTCCTTCCACGCTGCCGGCAGGTAACTCCACATTCTCGCGAAGAATGGCATTGCGAACATCCAGGGGCGTCATCTGGTAGCCCGCAAGTTTGGCCGGATCGAGCCAGATACGCATGGCATATCTCTTTTCTCCCCAAATGGCAATGGAGCTGACTCCCGAAATGGTTTGCAACTGTTCTTTAAAAGTTAGTTCGGCAATCTCGGACAGTTCGAGCAGCGAACGCTTCGGACTCTGAACGGCAATAAACATAATGGGGCTGGCATCGGCATCAGCTTTTGAAACAGTAGGAGGGTCGCAGTCGCGGGGCAGGAAACGCTGGGCTTGCGAAACCTTGTCGCGTACGTCGTTGGCCGCAGTTTCCAGGTCAACGGTCAATTCAAATTCAACCGAAATCCAGCTGCGTCCCTGGCTGCTTCGGCTGGTCAGGGTGCGAATACCCGGAATACCGTTAATGGACTGTTCAAGCGGTTCGGTGATCTGTGTTTCGATAACATCGGAGTTGGCTCCCGGGTACGAGGTGCTTACCGAGATCAGCGGCGGATCGACACTCGGGAATTCGCGCACCCCAAGGTAGGTCATCCCGATTGCCCCAAACAGGAGAATGACCAGCGAAAAAACGGTGGCCAGTACCGGGCGTTTTATACTTACCGAAGATAAACTCATGATTCAGGAATTACTGGTTAGTAAACAAAGTATCCAACTGGACCGGCAGGTTTTCGCGCAACTGCAAAATAGCGGTCGTAAGCAGCGTATCACCAAATTCCAGCCCTTCCCTGATCTGTATCTGCGATTCGGTGCGCAAGCCAATTACCACATTTCGCTGTTCTGCTTTTCCGTTTTTTAGCACAAATACTTTTTCTCCCGACATTTCGGCAATTACCGCTTCTGTGGGAATGGCAATGGCATTTTCGATTTTCGACAACAACGCAGCGACTTTAACCGAACGACCGGGCTTTAGCTCTTCCTTTTTATTGGGATACCGGGCTCTTACCGTGATGGTCCGGGTTTCGATGTTCACCTTTGGATCTACGGCATAAACATTTGCATTGAATTTTTCAGGACTGTCAGGGAATTGGAAAGTGATCGGAAATCCCGGGGCAATCTCACCCGAATACCGTTCGTTTACGGAGAATTCAATTTTGAGTGGGCTTATTTTTACCAGTCGGATGATTTTGGTTTGGGTGCCGGCATAGGCTCCCTCGCTGATAAAACGCAAACCAACCACGCCGTCGAACGGAGCACGCAGTTCGGTTTCTGCAATCCGGGCCTCAATCAGCATAATGTCAGCTTCTACTGATTGCAGTTCGGTGGAAATCTGGTCGTAGCTTTCGCGGCTGATGGCATCGCGGTCGAGCAATTGCCGTTGCCTGAACTCCTTTTCCTTTAAAAGTTTTTGCTGAGCCTGCAACTTTAACAACTGGGCTTGAAGCGGCCGGTCGTTTATTTTTGCCAGCAAATCACCCTTTTTCACCCGCGTTCCTTCTTCGAAAAAGATACCCACCACTTTTCCCGAGGTTTCAAACGATAGCTCCACTTCTTCGTCGGGCAACAGCGAACCTGTGCTGATGATGAGCTCGCTCATTTCCTGCGGAACGATAACATACCCGCTGGCAAAGGTTTTCTGTATGCCGCCACGCATGCCTGCAAATCCCCGGGCAGGGCCATCTTCATTGTGTTTGCTTAACAACGGTTTAAGCTTCGGGTATAGAATTATCCCGGCAAGAAATAGCAAAATGATGACTGAAAGGATCAGTCGGAAAACTTTTTTTGTGCCCACGTCGATAAATTTAGTCAGTTTATGTCTGCAAATAAGCCCCGAGGAGCCGACAAGGACTTTGACTGTCAGTAAATGAAAAGGTTAATTCCGGGTTGGACTTTTTTTGGTTCCGTCTTCATTTTTATCAAAGCCAATCAGCTGTGACCCCCAAGTTTTTTAATTGAGATATAAAGTATCACGGTTATGCGGTAAAGATAAAAACTTGTGTGATACCATCAAGTGATAGAAGTCTTTGATATTTGGGAGATGCGTTTGCTGGGGGTGCAAGGGCTGGTAGTTAGAATGAAAGAGCCTGACTTACCCATCATCACATCCGTAAAATCTTTTCCCAAGTAGATTTGTCCACCGGAATTCCCTGTTTCAAATTCTCATTTCGGGTGCTTATAACTCTTTCTCCGGGAAACTTAATCTGTTGGTTAGCGTCAATGGGGAGGGAGGCTTTAAAATCATCGATAATAGCTGAAATGCTTTGGTCGATTGCGGGGTAATTGTGCAGTTTTTTTAAGTCGATACAAATAAAAACCTGCGAAACCCCGTATTCAGCTTCCTTGCGGGTAATGTCTTTGGTGGCGAGTCCTGCCGATAAAACGGTGGCCAATATGTCCAGGAGCAAGGACAAGCCCGCTCCTTTCCAGTAGCCGATGGGCAAGCCTCGTTTGCTTTCCAGTATTTCGTCTGGCGATGTTGTCAATTCATCGTTTTTATTGAATCCTCCCGGAAAGGGTAACAAGGTCCCTTCTATTTTTGCGGCTTCCATCTTCCCGTACGAGAATTGCGTCATGGCAAAGTCAAGAACAATGGCTTCATCGCCAAAAGGAACGGCCAGCACAAGCGGATTATTTCCCAGGCGGCTGTCTTTGGCTCCCCAGGCCGGCATGTTGCCTTCGGTGTTGGTCCAGCCAATAAAAATCTTTCCTTTTTGTGCTGCCTGCCAGCCATAAGTGCCGCCGCGCATCCAGTGGTTGGTGTTGGCAATGGCCACACAGCCAATGCCGTTTTCGGTGGCCAGTTCCATGGCGCGATTGGTACAAAACTCCGCATTTAACGGACCGGGCCCAAGATTTCCGTTCCATTGTTCGATGGCTCCGGCAGCATTCGTTTTTTCGGGCTCAGCATCCGGTTTCACAAAACCTTTTTGTACGTTTTCAACAAAACGCGGAAAACGGTAAACTCCGTGTGAGTATATTCCCTCGAGGCTGTTTGTGGCAAAAATTTGTGCACACTTACCGGCACGGGGTTCTGAAAAATGATGGTCCAACAAAATGCGCTTAAACTCTGACCTCATTTCATAAAAAGGAACCTTTATTTTATCCATGTCAAAGTTGTTGTATTGTTTACCTTTTCCAACAATGCAGGCACTTTTTTGTATGGATCGCCTTCTCCCAATGTTTCCAAAGGCAAATAACCCCGGTAGCCGTTATCTTTGATTATTTTAAAAAGCTTTTTAAAATCGGTGGGCGTTTCCTTGCCGTCCATCCACATATTTTCTTTGATCTGCCAGGTGACAGCATATTTTATATTTTTCTGAATTTCTTCAAAAGGATCATGTTGCCGGTAACTACCAATATCAAGGTTTAACCCCAGCCATTCAGAATCAACCATCTCAAAAATACGATCAACATCGGCCGCTGTTTTTATAAAATCGTTGTGATTTTGAATCGCGATGATCACTCCATACTGCTTCGCAAAATCGCAGCAGGTTTTCAGGTCCTTAGCCATCCATTCAAAAACCTGATTACGCGAGTAACCTAAGTGTTGGTTTGTTCCGGCAAAAACACGAACGTTGGGGATTCCCATTTTTGCGGCAGCCTCAACCCATTTTTTTATCATGACAACATCGGCTTCCCGGCTATTTTCATCCGGATTGGCAAAATCATTCCTTACGCCGGTTCCGCTGATATCAAGGCCCAACAGAAAAGCCTGTTTCTTAAATTTCATCATAAACTCATCGCTCGGAACATCGGGATAGCCTGGGAAATAGTAGCCTGTTGGGTCGATGGCATCAAAATTATGTTCCGCACAAAAGTCAAGGACATCAAACAAATCTATCTTTTTGTCCATGAGAAGCTTGTTAAATGAATATAAGTTCAGGCTGATTTTAAATTTATGTCCCAACTTACTCCAAACAGAGGGCATTTCTGTGGCCAATACCTGCAATCCTGATGCTGCAAAAGGAACAGCCAGCATTGACTTCATAAAATTTCTTCTTGAAGATTTCATTTTTTGACTTCGTTTTAATGTGTTAACGAATTCCCGAAGGGGCTTCAATAACCACTTCCTTTACAATCGCAGTGGGTGAAAGTTGGAGCAGATACCGAATGGTCTTAAAAAGATCTTCCGGTTGGATCATTTCTTCAGCTTTTAAGGGAGTTCCCGCGTCGAAAGCCATTTGCGTATTTACCCAGCCCGGACAAAGAGCGGTTACTTTTATGCCTTTGGGCGTAAGTTCGTGGTACAACGATTCATTAAGCCCCAGCATTCCGAATTTGGAGGCGCAATAGCCACCGCTGCCTGCGTATCCTACTTTTCCCGAACGCGAAGCAATGTTAAAAATGTAGCCGCTTCGCTGGTGCTCCATCCACGGGACCACTTCTTTTGTAAGGGTGAATTGTGCCGTAAGATTGGTGTTCAGCATCGCCTGAAATTCACTTTCCTCGAGCTCGAGTGTACCATCGAAATACACGCCGGCATTGTTGACCAGTACATCGATCCGGCCAAACTGTGCAATAACAGATTGTATGGTTTCCTTCATTTTAGGAGTGTCGGTAACATCCAGCAGAAAGATGACCGGTGCCAGCCCTCCGTTGTTCACGATTTCGGCAGCTACTTTTTCGAGGTTTTTGGGGTTTCGCCCAATCAGCACGGTTTGATAGCTCATCTCCGACAGTCCATAGGCGATGGCTTCTCCAATCCCTTTGCCTGCTCCCGTAATTACAGCAATTCGGTTTTCGATAATCATAAGCTGTTTTTTCCGAAAGATACAATCAGAAGTTTTGAAATAAAAATAAGAAAGGGGAGATAACTATTTCTCCTCCAGCATAAACCCGCTTCCGTGAATGTTGCGGATTTCGATGTTGGGGTCGTCTTTCAGGTATTTCCGGAGTTTGGTAATAAAAACATCCATGCTGCGGGCCGTAAAGTAGCCATCGTCGCCCCAGATTTTCCGAAGGGCTGTTTCGCGGCTTAGCAATTCGTTTTTATTCTGGCAAAGCAGCTTTAGCAGATCAGCTTCTTTGGGCGAGAGCTTTTGTTGTTCGTGGTCGCGGCTGATGGTGCGCAAACGGGCGTCAAATTCGTACGAACCTATGGTGAAAAACGGACGATCGGGAGGGGTCTCCACGGACTGCCGTTTAATGATCGCCTGAATTTTGCACAGCAGCACCTCGGTGTCAAAAGGCTTGGTAATGTAGTCGTCGGCCCCGGCATTGTAGCCTTTCAAAATGTCTTCTTTCAGCGTTTTGGCCGTCAGAAAAACCAGGGGAATGTCCTTGTTTAGTTTCCGGATTTCGGCGGCAATGGTAAAACCGTCGATGTTGGGGAGCATCACATCCAAAATGGCAATCTGGTATTCGCCGGCCCGGAATCTCTCCACTGCGTATTTTCCGTCGTCCACCCACGTAACTGTGTAGTCGTTGATTTCGAGATAAGATTTTAACACCGCCCCAAAGCTGAGGTCGTCTTCTACCAGGAATATGTGTTGTTTTGTTGTCATTGTTAACTTCTCATTCTTTGGCCCCTTAGTTCTCCGAAGGGGAAATCCCTCCTCTTGGGGGAGGTTAGGAGGGGTCAATATAATAATTTGCAAAGATTGACTTCATTTCAGTTACTACACGAACTTCGATAAGGAGGTTTTACTCCCTCACAAAAGGTAAAAATACATCAAATTTGCTTCCTTTCCCGGGTTCGCTCTGAACGCCGATGTTTCCGCGGTTGGCCTCCAGTACCGCTTTTACATAGCTGAGACCCAGTCCGAAACCTTTTACGTTGTGAATATTGCCACTGGTTTGCCGGTAAAAGCGCTCAAATATTTTCGACTGTACCGTTTTGCTCATCCCAATCCCTTTGTCTTCCACCGAAACCAAAACCCCGTTGGGCTGGTTACGTGTCCGCACTTTAATTTCCGGCGCATCGGCTGAGTATTTATTGGCATTATCGATGAGGTTGTACACCACGTTGGTACAATGATTCCGGTCGGTGGTGATCATCGGGTTGGGAGCCTGCAGGTCGAGGTCGATTTTGCCGCCCCGCTTTTCCACTTGCAGAATAATTCCCTGCACCGCATCTTTGATCAGTTCGTGCACATCAATCGCTTCCCAGTTAAATTCAAAGTCCTTCCGGTCGAGCCGGGCAATCGTCAGTATATCTTCCACCTGCCGGTTCATCCGGTTGTTTTCCTTTTTGATCATGCCCGCAAAATACCGGATACGTTCCGCGTCGCCCAGCACTTTTTCGTTGGTGATCGAGTCGGTGGCTACCGAAATGGTGGCAATCGGCGTCTTAAATTCGTGGGTCATGTTATTGATAAAATCCGATTTCATTTCCGAAATCTTCTTTTGCCGCAAAATGTAAAAAATGCTCAGTGCAAAGGTGGTGAGGATAAACAACGAAAACAGGAACGAAGCCACCAGCAGCCAGTTAAGCGAGCGGTAAATAAACCCGCTTTTCCCGGGGAAGCTAACCGCCAGTTTCAGGTTCTTCTGAAAAATATCGTTGGGGTAAAGCTCTACCTGGAAGCCCGATTGAACCACGGCGGCCGAGTCGCTCACCGCAAGGGGAAACTCAGCAATGCTGTCGCGGAGGATCGCAAACTCAAAATCAAGCGGAATACTGCTTTCTTCCAGCTCTTTTTTGAGGGTTTCGGAAACCAGTTGCGCGTCAATTTTCCGCACATCCCATGTCGACACTTCGGTTACCATCCGGTTGGCCAGTTTTTTCAGGCTGCCGGCTTTAAAATGAATACGCTGGGAAAGATCGGGACGCAATATCTTAAAGGTATCCAGGTCGGTAAGCAGCGAGTCGATTTTTAGGGCGCTGATCGTATACAGCGAATCCATATCGGTAAAAAGGGTGTCCTGCCTCACAAACACCGTGGCATTCGAGCGGGTGTTGTTCCCGGCAATCACCACATGGTTGCTGGTCGACGACACCGTGCTTACGTTGTACGAAAATGTTTGCGTGCTTTGGGTCGAGTCGCTTTTCGTTTTTATTTCAATCAGCGCGTTCTTTTTGTCGGGGCTTACCTGCCGGATGATCTGAATCGGTTTTCCGGAAGGCCGGGGGGCTGTGCGGGTAACTACTTTTACCGATTCGGGTTGGCTTTGCCACTCAAACTCGGTGTCCACATCAAAATTCATATTGAGGGTGGTAGCATGGGGCGGCATGCGGAATACCGAGTCGTCCGAAAATATCATTTCGTTTACAATGCCCAGGTTCTGGACATCTTCCAGGCGGTTTACCGTGCGGATCAGCGCTTCGTTCACACTCCGCCCGAACATTTCATTTTTTACCCGGATAGCCTGGTTCATCCAAACCAGCTGAACGGCAATAATCCCTAAAATGGAAATCCCCATCAACACAATCAGTCCGGTAAATAATTTTTTGTTCATGTTTCAAATATAGTTATTTGAGCAGGGCAAAAACCGGTTTTAACTTTTCCTTAACAGAGTTTAACCAGGCTTTAACTGATTGGTAGGCAGCCTTCCATCTATCTTTGTTTGCAGAAAAACAATTCAAAAAATAACAACATGAAGAACATTTTATCGGCAAGCGGAATTTTGGCCCTGGCAGCTTTATTGACCTCGGCTATTTCAATCGGGGAAATGCCACAGGACCCGCCCCGCGGAAAAAAACACATTCAACTGACAAAAATCGACGACAAGGGAAATAAAACCCAGCTCGATACGGTACTAAAAGCCGGGGAGGTTTTTGTGTGGAACGGCGATACCATTGGCGAAGGAAAGGAAATGCAGTGGATAGCCAAAGAAGGAAAGTTTGTGTTCGACTCCGACATGGATTTTGACTTCGACTTTGATACCGATTCCATTCATAAGCTATTTATAAGCAAGGCTGGCGATCTTTCGCTCCCTAAAATGTTTTCGTTCACCTGCAACGACGATTCCGCCCGGCAGTACAAGGTGAAAATGATTGCTTCGGGCGATGACAAAGAGCTTATGGAATGGACCAGTAAAGGTGGCAACAACCTGATGGGCGCTCCTTTCGCGGGGCCTAAAATGATGATGATGCGCAGCAGTGCCAACGGAAATGTGATTGATCTGAGCGATCCAGGGATCATTTCGTTTGAGAAAAAAGAACTAAAAGACGGCCGTGAAAAGATTACGATCATCCGTGAAAAGCCATCGGGCGAAGCAATAGAAGTGCACGAGGAGATCATGATTCCCGGGGCGCCGATGATGATGCACAGCGGACTGCCGCACAAAGCCAAAACCATTAAGGTAATTGCAGGCGACGACGGTAAAGTGGAGATCATTGAAGACGGCAAACAAATTCACGTGGAAGAAATGAGCGAAGATGTGAAAGTGATCGAAAAAGACGGCAAGAAGATCGTGATCCGCAAATCCCGTGAAGGCGACGAAGTAAAAGTAAACGTAGAAGTAGAACAGAAACAGAAAGAAGAGAAATAATTAAACCATTACCAACCGTTGGCTTATCAGCCGGATTTTACTATTTGTCATGACACAAATAGTAAACACAAAAATCAGCCTAGCCCCGAGTGCTCGGGGTTGCTTCGTCTTTGCGTCAAGGCAAAGATGAAGGCCTCCGGCAGGAAAAACTGACGAACATTATTGGAACGGTTAAACAGGAAATAGCATTAAACAGCAAACAGTGCGAAATGGCCGGGCTTCCCTTGTTGGAATACCGGCCTTTCTTTTTTGGGTGACGTGGGTGCGGCCCTGCAAAGAACTCCGGGCGGAAGGCAAAAACCGTTTTTTCGCCGTAACTTTTATCTCCCGAAAGCAGGCAACACTTTTAAAAGGAGGTAGCTATGAAAACCATTTTACTGTTCATGCTGGCAATGATTGTTCTCGGGGCTTCGGCCCAGAAAAACGTGGTGATTGATCAGGACCTGGCCGATAATTCGGACCCGTTGAAAGTAAAGATCGGCGTACAAACCATGGGGAAAGTTGCCAAATACAAATTTGGGGAGTACGCGGTAACCGAAAGCAAAAACGGCTGGACCACCTCGCACGGGAAATCAAATTTCTGGGGCACGCGCGAAGAGAGCACTACCCGCAACAAGTTCTCGTTTACCCTCGGCGACGGCAAATCGAACACCGCCCGCGTTAATGCGGCGACCGATGTAAAGGTGCAACTCAAAAACAGTCTGGAGCTTTTCTCGGGGTTTTACCTGGGTGACGACGAACTGCAACTGGCGGAGCATAATTTCTCGGCATCCATTATCCTGAACAACGACACCACCCGGCTTTGGCTGCTGTTTATGAAAAAGTCGGTGGGCACCGAATCGGACGAACCCGGTGGCGCTGTGCTGACCAACGGGCAGCGAAAGATCCTGATTGTATCGGCCACTTCGGAGCAAGAGGGCAAACGCGGGCAAATGCTCCCGGCGCGTGGTTACCAGTTTCGCGAAGGCGAACAAACCCTCTCCGCCATTCAGTACCTGGGCGGGGGTATGCTGGGGATGAACAAAAGCATTGTCTGGCTGCACAAGGGTCTCGATGAGGATACAAAACTGGTGCTTGCCGCCGCCATGACCGCACTCCTTCAAAAAGAAATGACCGCCATTACCCTCGATTAAAATAGAGTAGAAGTGCGGCTTGTTTTGCCTCCCCGGTAGCTTGTTTGGGGACTCATCCGGCAGGCAAAAAGGAGGTTTTTCGGTTTCGTTTTGACGATTTTTTCCCAGATTGAGAAAGGCAAATGCTTAACAAAATATTTACTTCGTTGAAAAACAGGGACTAAGGTTTTTTGGCCTGTTACTTGCTTTACTCTTCCCGTCCATGATAAAAAAGAGATAAAAAATAGGGGGAAAGCGACTTCTGTATTTATGATTGGTTTTGTGTTTAGGGGTTTGTAAATTATCAATCATCTTCAAAAAGCGTCCATAGCTTTCCCCTCTTTTCTTTTTTTCGGATTCTATCATCTCAACTTTTTATTGAATAAGCATTGTCCCAGGGATTCAGCTTTTATTTAGTATTTCGTCGTCAAATAAAAAATATTGTTAAATTAGTCCTCACCTTAGGTGACACCCGAAACGATTAGCAGCGAGAGATTTATTCACCCCAGGAACTTCAAAAGATATTTAAACTATTTTGGATGGTGGCTATAAAGACTGATAATACTATAAAACCATTTTTAAGATGGGCAGGAGGTAAAAATTGGCTTGTTAAACATCTTGATTTGATTTTGCCAAAAGATGGTTTTAATAATTATCATGAGCCATTTCTGGGAGGAGCATCAATGTTTCTTTCAATTTATCCTAAGAATGAAGCTTTCTTGTCTGACTTAAATAGAGAGCTGATCGAAACATATTCTACACTTAAGGTTAATCCAGAGGGCATTATAGATATTCTTAGAACCTTTGAGAATACGGAGAAATTTTACTACCAAATAAGAGAGAGACGATATGAAGATCCTTTAGAACAAGCTGCTCGGTTCGTTTTTCTTAATCAGACGTCATTTAATGGTATATATCGAGTTAACTTAAATGGAAAGTACAATGTCCCATATGGTTATAGAACTAAGGATTTTTTAGAGGCAGAAAAACTTCGATTAGTTAGCAAACGCCTTAAGAATGCGACCCTTGATTATGGTGATTTTACTATAGTCGAAAGTAGAATTCAGAAAGGAGATTTGGTTTTTTTGGATCCGCCTTACACAGTATCGCATAATGATAATGGGTTTATCAAATACAATCAAAAATTATTCTCTCTAGATGATCAGAAGAGACTGAGTGATTTGATTGATTTTATAAAAGCTAAAGAGGCCTTTTATATACTTACTAATGCTGCTCACAAAACTATAGAGGAAATATTTGATAAGGGAGATAGAGTGTTAAAAATAAACCGAGCAAGTTTAATTGGGGGAGCAAACGCAGAAAGAGGACAAACAACAGAATGCATTTTTACTAACATAAGCAAGTAGCTATGACTGAAGAGCAAGTTAAAGAATTCTGGGAAGGTATGGTCCCCGAAAAGAGTTTGAAGAGTATTATAGCTAAAAGAAAGAAGCCATACATATATGAAAGTGTGCCTCTTGAACTTGTTGAAAAGTTTAAAACTTTGGGTTGGGAGATAGATCGGGAGTATAAAACAACGGTCAAGATGAGAAAAATCAAAGCATTCGATATGGCCTTTGAAGATGAAGTATGGTCTACAATTGCTAGCCTAGGTTTTTTTTACATGAATAAGGATCGAAATTTTAGAATGCCTTACTCTGATGATCCGAAACTAACACAGCAAGTTGATGTTTTTGCTGCAGACAATGAGACAATACTTTTTATCGAATGTAAGGCTGCTAATGGAGAACCCAAAAAAGGCAATTTTAAAGAAACTATAGAAGCGATTGGTGGAAAAAAAGAAGGGATCCATAAAGCTGTAAAAAAGTTATTTCCAAAATCTAAGTATAAGCTCAAATTCATATTTGCAACGAAAAATTATTACTTGTCGGAACCAGACAAAGAACGTCTTAATAATTTTGGGATTCTGCATTTTGATGAAGAAACAGTTCAGTATTATCAAGATCTAATAAAACATTTAGGATTATCAGCTCGATTTCAGTTGCTTGGAAATCTTTTTGAGGGTCAGGAGATTCCTGAAATACAAAATCAGGTTCCTGCAATTGAAGGAAAGATGGGAGGTCACACATATTACTCTTTTTCAATAGAGCCTGAGAAACTACTTAAAATTGCCTATGTGCTGCATAGAAACAAGGCAAATAAAAAGTTAATGCCGACCTATCAAAGATTGATAAAAAAACCAAGGTTGAAGGCAATTCAATCTTTTGTTGAGGATGGTGGTATTTTTCCCAATTCTATAATTATTGATATCAGTACAGGAAAGAAGAAGCTGCGTTTTGACAAAGCATCTCCTCAGGTGGAAGATGCTCTTTCGAGAATTGGCATTTTGCATTTACCAAGACAATATCGGTCGGCATTTATTATTGATGGACAACATCGTTTGTATGGATATGCTAATTCTGAATATAAAAACAGGAATTCAATTCCTGTTGTGGCTTTTATTAATCTTGATAGAAAAGATCAGGTTCGTCTATTTATGCAGATTAATGAAAATCAAAAAGCTGTACCAAAAAATTTGCAAAATACACTCAACTCAGATTTATTATGGGATTCAGAGAATCTAAATGATCGAATAAGAGCATTAAAGCTGCAGATCGCACAAGATTTAGGAGAAGATAAGTCGTCTCCATTGTATGATAGAGTTATTGTTGGTGAAAATCCAAAAACCGCAGTGAGATGTATTACGATCGATAGCATAAAGATTGGACTTGACAGGAGTAATTTCTTCGGTCAATTCTCAAAAAAAGAGATAAAGGAAGATGGTACGTTTTTTAAAGGCGATAACGACTCCACATATGATAAGTTCTTTCCATTTATTATTGAATGCTTTAGTTACATAAAGGAGAACTTAATACATGAATGGAATCAAGGCGAAGCTGATGATGGCTTTCTTTCAATCAATGCTGGAATCGAGAGTTTGCTTCGTATTTTTAGTGACATCATAGATCATTTGGTAAAAGAGAAAATAATTAATCCTAAAGTCGATAAGACTGATCATATAGTTACTGAAGCTATCTATTATCTTGATCCATTGATTGATTATTTAAAGCATTTGTCGGGAGAACAAAGGTTAGAGCTTAAAAAGAGTTATGGAACAGGGGGACGTGCAAGATATTGGCGGTCTCTTCAGCGATCGATTAATGCTGTTCGGCCTGAATTTAATCCTAATGGTTTGGCAAAATACTGGAAAGATGAAGCAAAAACATATAATGAAGAGTCTTTTAAGATGATTCGAGATCTTGAAACTTATATGAAGGAAGATTTCAAAATGCGCTTGGAAGAAAATTATGGTGAAGCATGGTTCAAGGCAGGGGTACCAAAAACTGTTTATGATGGAGCTAATCAGCGAGCGTCAGACAAAAACTATGAAGCAAAGACTAAGTCTGAGGAGGTTGAGCCATGGGATTGCTTGAATATTATTGATTATAGACGGATTGCAACTTATGGTAAGAACTGGAGTGAAATTTTTGAAAAATTTTATACAAAACCGGGTGAAGAAAAACTTCGAGGAGGTAAAGAAGCCAAAACTAATTGGATGCAAAAGCTTGAATATATTCGAAATCAAAACTTTCATTCATATAGTGTGAAAGTAGATGAGTATGGGTTTTTATGTGAACTGAATGAGTGGTTAATTGAAAAGAACTTAGGAAATGAATTTAAATGAGACATTAGCTATCCTTGGAGAAATTTAAGGAATAAAACTGATCAATAGGGAGGTATAAAAAGAATATGGGGAATTCATGATTAATTAAATAAGATTTTTACTCTCTTTGCTCATTGTATTTAACTTATAGGGTAAAACTTTCAATAAAAATACACAGTCTCCATAGTCATGGGCTAAAGCCCGTTCGCAGGAATACGTACTAACCCCAGGCTTAAGCCTGGGGTTGATGCGCCCAGACCGCCTCCGGGCTTCAGCCCAATCATACTTCACTTCCTTCTTTTTTCCCTTTGCTCTCTGCTTCTTGCCCTCCGCTTTCCTCTCTTACCTGCTGTAAAACATTGCATTACAAAAAATGCTGCCGTAACTTCAACTTCGGTTAGTGCTATGGAACCTTCAGCACACGAATCCGTTTCCTGCAGATGGTTTTTAGCCGCCCTGACATTCATTATTAATCTTTAAATTTAAGTGTTATGCCCAGTAAAACAGAATCAGGCCACGCCATTAACGTGGCAACCTTCAACGATTTGATTTCGTTCGTAAACGGCTACGGAAGTGCCTACAACCCATCGAACGAGGCCCTTGCCCTGCCACAGTTGCAGGCGCTTGCCGCCAGTGCCGGCACCCTGCTCGATGCAGTGTATACCGCACAGGCGCCGTACAATGCCGCCGTTGCCGCCCGCGAGGTGGCTTTTGCTCCCTTAAGCAAGCTGGTTACACGGGTAATGAGCTTCCTGAAAGCTTCGGGCGTTACCCCCGAAGTGTACGACAGCGTGTTAACCGTAGCGCGTAAGATCAAAGGAGCCAGGGCTTCGGCCAAACCCAAAACAGTGCCTGCCAATGGGGGAGAAGAACCCGCCGTGGAAGTTAGAACCGTGTCGAGCTCGCAAATGAGCTACGACAGCCGCGAAGAAAACTTCGGCCGCTTTATTCAGCTGCTGGCGGCCATTCCGCAGTATGCCCCCAACGAAGAAGAACTGCAGGTAGCGACGCTTACTGCGCAGGGCGAAGACCTGAAAGCAAAGAATGCGGCAGTGATCAATGCCAGCGTTCCGCTAAGCAACGCCCGCATTGCCCGCGACGAAGTGTTGTACACGCCCGTAAGCGGCCTGTGCGACATAGCGCTAACCGTGAAAAGTTATGTAATGGCAGTGTTTGGTGCATCGAGCCCGCAGTACAAACAAATAGGCAAGCTGCGTTTTACAAAACAGAAGATTTAACTGCAACAGATAAACCCGGTTGTGCAAACAGCCGGGTTAACTCTCCATTAGAGCTCCATAAACTTTCAACAGAGCATCCTATAAATTCAAAAGACCTGTCTTTAGCTTCGAAAGAGCATTCTTGATGGTCAATAAAGAAACATAAATGTTCAAAAAGACAATATGCATGTTCAATATTGCAGTATAAAAGTTCAAAAAAGCATTATGAATGTTCGAATGAGCAATCTAAATCTTCAATAAGGCAATATGTAAGTTCAACAAGAGAGTATGAACACTCATAAATACCACAACGGGAGATAAACTCAGCCCGTTATTTTCAAAAAACAATCAACCAATCTAAAAAGAAAAACCATGAATTTTGTAACCGCAGCCGTACAGGCCGATTTTTTATGCAGAAACAGCCATGTGTGGCCGTTTTTAACTGCCATAGCCAGTGGAATAATGGCTTTTGCAGCCTTGTTTGCCGTTGTATCTTATTCGGTGAGTAAAAAGACTCAGTACCTTTCCACCATCGAGAGTTGCTCCAAAGAATTTCGCTGTTACATGCGGCAGATCCAGAGGGGGAATCCTCCGGCGACCATCAAGCGCGATATGCTGGGCTTGTTTCACAAACAGCTTTTTTACATCCGCAACCATTATGTGCCCGTCGATATCAAAATCGAGTGGATCAAAACCATGCACCAGATTCTTCAGGATAATATACTGGGTGATGAGAAAAAGGTAGATGCCCCGAAAGCCGTGACGTTTGGGAAGGAAGACTGGGAAAGGTCGTTTGATCGGGTGCGCGAGTTCTATGACTACCAAAAAGGGTCGGAAGCTGCCCATCCAACCCGTAAGCAAATCGAAAAGAAAAGGGTGAAACATTACCGGAAAACCTACTTCAACTGCTGGCAAAGGTTTTGGCTTCGCTGGAACTCCCAGTGGAAAAAAGCTTTCCCGGCAGAAATCATTTTGGCGGAAATAAAAACCGAACCGCAGGGCCAGTAATGGGAAGATGCGTGCTGAAAAGTCCGGAGAAGCATCTTTTATCTTCAGAACAGTAAGTCAATCGTGCTGAAGATTGCTTGTGGTGCAGTGTCTACTTGGTTGTTTGCCAGGTGGTTGTTTCGTAACTTGTATGTTGCAACCAAAAATTAACTGTCATGAAAAAAATCGTTTTTATGATCCTGGCATGTGTTTTAATGGCAGCTACTTCCTGTCGTCATAAAACAGCCGAAACCGAACTGGAAGCAGTAAAAGCCCAACAAAAAGTGGAGGAACAGAACAAGATGCTTGTTCAGCGCTACTGGGAAGGCAAATGGAACGACCGGCGTCCCGAAACCCTGGGTGAATGTCTGTCAGCAGATGTGATGTACCACGGCACTTCTATGCAGATGAACGGAATGGAAGAGTACAAACAGGTGTACGGCACTTACCTTGCTGCGATATCTGATACACATGTGGAAATCAACAAGCTAATGGCCGAAGGAGAGTTGGTGACCAGCTACATAACCTTAAGCGGAACCCATACAGGCGAACTCGACGGACTGCCGCCAACGGGAAAACAGATCAGCGTAAGTGTGTTTACCATTTTCCGCATCGCAGAGGGAAAAATAATGGAAGAATGGGAAATTATGGACGAGTTGGGTTTTATGACACAGCTGGGCCTGGAGCTTGGAATGAAAGAACAGGAATAAAAGATAGCCGGGAAAGCCGCTTGTCTGTAGCGCTTTCCCATTGGGCTATCTTATCTGTCCTTCGAAATATTGATCTCGATTGTTTCATGTTTGTCCTGTTCCGGCAATTCAAATTGAACCGAAGAGGAACACACCGTAAAATCGATGGATTTTCCTTTGTATTGAATCCGGTTTACATTGCCGGCGCCGTGCAGAACGATCCGCCAGCTTCGCAACTGGTTCATTCCCGAAAAACTGCCTTCCACCGGGTGAATGGTAAGTGTCGCTTTTTTGTCGCTTTCGGTGTACGACAGCGTTGTTTGTGCCAACATTCCCTCCAGGTAATCGTTGCTCGCGCCATCGTCTTCCACCAGCCTGAATGTTCCGTTGTCGCCGGTAAAAATGTCAAGTTCAAGCCAGTCATTGGTTCCGGCTTCAATTGAACGGGCATAAGCGCGTTTCGGAACAATGGCGCCCTGTTTTACAAACAAGGGAATTTGTCCGGGCGGTGCTTTCACTACCACGGTTTGTCCGCCTTCAAAAGTTTCGCGGGTCCAGTAATGGGTCCATTGCGCTCCGGCCGGAAGATACACTTCGCGGGTACGCGCACCTTGTTCGTATACCGGCGCTACCAGTATTTCGTTGCCAAACAAATATTCGTACAGGCGGGTAGGGCGGATGATGTTAACACCCTCCAATCGCGCCAGGTGTGCATACGAATAGATGTAGGGGAACAGCTGCATTTTCAGGTGCGAATAAAACCGGAAAACCGAATCGGCACGTTCCGAGATGTTGAAGGCAATGTTGCCGCTTGGGTTTTCGGGTTGTGAAAAAGGAGTTGTAAGCGGCACAAAATGCGCGAACTCAACCCAGCGGATGTACAGTTCTTCATCTATCTGCCCATTGAGTCCAACCGCAAAGCCTCCAAGGTCGTTCGATAAAAACGGAATTTGGTGGAAATGGCGGGAAGTATCGGTGTACATGGCCAGGTTTTCTTTAAAGGCAACCCGTGGCAGCCAGGGCGAAAATTCATGCTTCGGATCTTCAACCGTCCAGTCGGAGCGGGTATCGTCGGTCCATTTCCCGGGGTAGCGTTTAAATTCATCGGTTTCCACCCCGTGACTGTGCGAGAGGATAAAACCACGCCCCCGGCTTTCTTTTCCGAGTTTTTGGGTGGTTTCAAACATGGCTTTGCAAACCGGAATGGCATCGGTTTTATCGAGTTTGATAAAATCGGCCCCCTTATCAAAAAAGTGCTTTACTTTTTGCTGAAAGTAAGCCGTGGCTTCGGGATTGGTAAAATCGATGTCGCCGCACCAGGTTCCCCTTACTTCCCGGCTGTTGTCGCCAATAATGGTCGTGCGCAGTCCGTTGTGCCATCCATCGGTGCGTATTTTTTCAGCCTTAAAAAATCCTTTTGATTTGAAATCTTCGTATTCGGCTTCGTTTCCGGTTTGCATAATGGCATCCCACATCCATATGCCGGCTTTGATATTTTGTTCCTGCATGTAGTCCCACATGCCTTGCATGTCGGGATAGGAGATGGTGTCGGCTACAAAATCCATGTACTTCTTGGGGCCCTGTCCCTGGTTTTGCCAGTCCCAAAACCATGAGTCGATCCAGAAAGCATCGATCGGATAGTCATGTTCGATGATCTTGTTGATCAGTTCGATCGACTGTTCCTGGTTGGTGTAAGCGCCATATACCAGGCCAAATGCCCATGCCGGTGGGAGAATTACGTTGGTGTCAGCAACAGTGTTCTGTACAAGTACTTCAGGACTTTTTTTTCCCGAAGGAGAGCAGGCGCAAAACACTGCGGCAGTAAGGAATATTATCCAGGTCTTCTCAACAAGGGTTTTCATTTTCCGGTAAGCTCTTTTTGGTAAATCCGTACATAATCAATGTGGTACTGATGCGGAAACAGCGAATCATCGATGCCGTGTTTTCCTCCCCAGCCACCTCCAACGGCAAGGTTCAGAATCAGGTGAAAGGGCTGGTCGAAAGGCCATGCTCCGGGACCTTCTCCATTGTTTTTGAAGCTAAAGTATTGTTGTCCGTCAACATAGCTTCTGATTTCGTTGGCATCCCATTCCATTGAGTACACATGAAAATCAGTAGTCGCGGTTGGTTGGTAGATTTCTTTTCCCACTTGTGTACCAATGGTGTGGTTGAAAAATTCGGTATGAACGGTTGAATGCACTGTGTCGGGGTCGTAACCCACGTGTTCCATAATGTCGATTTCGCCGCTTTTGGGCCAGTTGCCGTAAGAGTTGTGGGTAGAAAGCATCCAGATAGCGGGCCAGGTTCCTTTGCCGGTGGGCATTTGGGCTCTCACTTCCACTTTGCAATATTGCCAGTCGCCTTTGTTTTTGGTCGTCAGGCGGGCCGAGCTGTAGTCTTTGTTTTCAGTTGGTTCCTTGATGGCGGTGATGGTTAAAATCCCGTTACGTATGTAGGCATTGTCAGGATCAGCCACCGTGTACCATTGTTTTTCGTTGTTGCCCCAACCGTAGGTATTTCCGCGTGTATCGTAGTTCCATTTGCTGGTATCGGGAAGTCCGTCGGTATCAAATTCGTCAGACCAAACCAGTTCCCAGGTGTTCTGATCTACCGTGATGGTATCGGCTTTTTGCTTTTTGCTACTTCCGCATTGGGTGAATAACAAGGCAATCAATGGAAGTAAAAGCAAACTTTTTATTTGTGTCATCTATCTAAATTTTTTAGTGGTGTTACTGTAAAATTTTCTTTCGTCTCGGATGGTCTTTGAATGGACTCTTATTGGCTTACGTTCTTCAAGCCTTTTTAAGTGTCTTTCGTTGTGCGCGAAATTGATAGCGCGTAGAAATAGCTGCCCGCCCTAAGGCAGGGATTTTGTCGACCCGGGATGCCAGTGCTTTATCCTAATTGGCTGAGAAAGGAAAGGAATGGGAAATCTTCCCATTCCTTTCAAGCTAAACTAAACTATCCTATAATCTAACTAAACGTGTTATTTCAGATACCAGGGAACCTGCATCGTGTTGTCAATACCTCCAAATTGTTCATCAATGGCTTTCTGATAGTTCTCAGGATTGGTGGTTACCTCATTGTTTGGGTAATACCAACGTTTTGGGAACTCATTTGGATTGTCTTGATTTAAACAGGTTACAGGATTTAAGATATATTCCGGATAGCCGGTACGTAAAAACTGATAGTAATAGCTGCTGTTGGGTTGGAAAAAATCAATCAGCCAACGTTGTATCCAGATCTGTTGCAAGCGATTTGTTTTACTTCCTCCAGTCTTATATGCAGCCTCACCTGTGAAATAGTTATCTATATAATCTTGTGTGATTTCCATTCCATGCACTAAGCCTTCAGTGTGGGGCAGATGCATGTAGTAAGATAATTGAGCTTTCACTCCTTTCTCGTAATAATCTTTTGCGTTGCCGCCCACCCAGCCTTCTTCTATGGCTTCAGCTATAATGAAACATTGCTCGGCGTAAGTAAAATATAGCAACGGATCGTTGTCTCTAAATTTCACATACCGCTGATTCAATATTGAATACATTCCCGCATCATTATTGATTGACAATGTGTTTGCATCCATCTCATAAGGGGCTCCTACATAAGCTTCAAAGTCAGTTGCAGTGTAGGTTTCCAACATTTGAGCTGCCGGTTCAGCAAAATAAAATAATCGATAGTCATTGTTCTTTTTGAGGGCATCTACTGTAATTGTTGATGGAGCTTGGTCGAGCCTCTGGTTATTTCCATTATAAAAAGGATAAGTTGCATTGGTGTTCTCGGTGTATACCAATTTTAAATCATCATCATAACTGGTCATTAAATTCCCTGAATTTACAATGGCCGCAAATCGGGCTTTTTGCTCAGCAGTTGCTTTTTTACTGATGGTTTGAATCACTTTTAACTGTAGCGCATTACAGAGTTTTTGCCAATTGCCGGCATCTCCGTCATACATTATGTCACCTTTAAAATCAAGGCCTTGAGCAAAAAAGGATTCTGCTTGCTTCAGATCGTCAAGAATTTGCGCAAATACATCGGCCTGTTTGTCATAAACTGGTTGAGTGATACCTTCTTTTGCCTTGCCGGCATCGGAATAAGGAATATCTCCCATACTCAAAGTTGCATTAAATCCATACCACGCTTTTAAAAACAATGCCAGGCCCTTATAGGAAGATTCTGCTACACTGCCTTCGGCAAACTGAACCATATCGTTGAGATCGGTTAGGTATTTAAAATTACCAAAGCTTCCGTATATCCAGTAGGCCCAATAATACTGACCTGGGTCTGGCGTAGAGGTTAGCTTGGTTACGTGATGATCAAACAAAGTGATTTGAGTATAGACATCAGGGCTATTATTCGATAGCTTAAATGTTTTCATCAGGGTATAGGATGCGAGCATATCCGGCGTAGCAGATGTCGATTTGTCCGGGTTCGTATTAATTTCCTCAAAATTACTACACGCTGCTGTATAAAGGAAAATTATAATTATTAAAAGATATTTTAGATTTTTCATAGTTCTAATTATTAAAATGAAAGTTTAATATTAGCTCCAATATACCTTGAAGATGGATCCGCAAAGTTTTCATTACCACCATCGGGGTCGGAATACCTGAATTCCTTCGCCCAGAACAATACATTTTGTCCTATAAAGCTTATGGATGCACCTTTAACCGGGCCTATTTTGGCCAGCATTTGTTTTGGGAATGTATAAGTAAGTGATACTTCACGAAGCTTTAAAAAAGTTCTGTCTAAAATGTCTTCTTCGTATCCTGTGCCACCCCAGGCTGTACCTCCGTGCAACGAACGGATGTAATCTTTGTAAGTCACAAATACATCGTTTGGAGCAAAAATACGGCTATCTTCAATGATTTCTCCGGTGTTACTATCTGTTGTATAGGTGCCGGAAACTACCATAACACCACTTGCAAGATAGTTTTTAGATCCGGGAGTAGCCACATCCAACGCCCTTTCAGGAGTTACAGATTCTGGATGAACACCTTGTATCCACATATATGCTTCTGTGGTTGAGGACATCATTCCTCCAACAACTCCATCAAACGATGCATACAGACTCCAGTTTTTATACTGTAAGCTTGTATTGAATCCCCAAATCCAATCCGGGCTTTTATACCCGATAACAGAATTAAAGTTTTCTCTTTGTAACAGACCTGATTTATAGATACGCTGTCCTGCATATTCTCCGGAAGGAACTGTTTGATATGTCCTGATAGTATAGGCGTCAGTTCGTTCGCCGACTTTTACCCATGGTTTGTTGGCCGAGTAAACAGGATCTAATTTGGAATAAACTTCTTTATAAGTTGACCAGTTAAGCCCCATGTCCCAACGCAGGTTCGCAGTTTCGACTGGAGTTCCTGTTAATGCCACGATCCAACCTTTTCTTTTAGTTTCCTCTTCGGTGTTGATATACATTGAGTTATATCCCGAGGCAGAGGTCAAAGGTCCTTTTGTTAGGGCGTCATAATTTCGGCGGTTAAAATAAGAAACATCAGCCGTTAGTCGCTTATTAAAGAAAATACCCTGTGCTCCTGCTTCGTAGGTATCAGTAGCAGATGGAAGAATATTGGCAAGGTCGTAAAGTACATCAGGCGCATAAGTGCCACTTACATCATTCCAAATGCTGGATACTGAGGTGTATACACTGTTAATAGCATAAATGCCTGCCGGATCTTTTGCCTGTGTCCATGAACCTCTGATTTTGAAAAGATCCAACCATTCTTTTGATGATTCACCTAGTAATTCTGAAATAATAAAACTACCGGAAACCGATGGATAAAAATAAGACTTACTTGATTTATCAACACCAGGCCCCGCTAAAGTAGAACTCCAGTCGTTACGACCTGTTGCGTCGATGTAAATTAATTTATTCCATGACAGAGCTATGCGTCCGTATGCTGAATTAACTTGCTGTGATCTTCTTTCTTCAGCAACCGTAGCCGGATTAACCGATGCAGCTAAAGAGAAAAAGCCCGGAACGGAAATGCCGCCTACCGTACAAGCATTAATATTTTCGTCTTTTTGATAGAAAATAGTTCCTCCGGCAAGATATTCTATTTCAAGTTTATCATCAACAAATTTCTTGATGCCGGTTAAAAGCAGATCACTGTTGGAACTCATACCGGATGTTTTTCCTACCAGGTAAGCCCCAGTTCGTGATCCGTTAAATGTTAATCCGGATCTATAGGTGAAATACGGAATCCCCGTATCTCCGAGTGATGTATAGGAACCTTGCGACAAGCTCAATTGTCCAACATCTCCATAGAAATCCAGACCAGAACGCAAGGTCGCCCTTAGCCAATTTGTCAAATCGTAACTTACCGTTAAGTCGGCATTAAAAATATCACGGGTCACTTCATTCAGTCTTTCATATCTGTCGTAGTAAGGGTTGTTTTGGTTTTTCCCACTATATGAATCATTTTCTAGATCGTAACCAAAATGGTTGTTTTGGAGCACACCCGGATTTAACCAATAATCCTTATAATCGCGTACATCAAAGTCAGCCGAGCTATTTACCAGTAAGGTGTACATTGGATCATAGGAAGTATAGCCATTTGAGCCCATATTTGGTGTATGCCTTCTGGTATACGACAAATTGGATGTTAAATGAAATTTTTCCAAATTGATATCTCCACCTAAAGTGTAAGTATATTTATCTACTTTGGCATTTGGATAACGGCCTTTGTTTTGTGTCCAGTTTAGCGAACTTCTAAGTGCAATGCCTTTTTGGTTAAAAGCAACATTTACATTGTTGTTTGTAATGTAACCTTGTTCCAGGAAGTTTTTGAAGTTGTCTTTTCCTACCGGTAAATAGGCATAATCTCTGTATTCTTTTGCAATAGGATCCCATTGTGTTTGAGTGGATCCGTCCATTGCACCACCCCAGGATTGGTCTTTCGTTTGTTGGTAAGTATTGTTTTCACCACGGCCGTAAACACTTTGTTTTTCAGGAATGGCTAAATATCCGGCTGAAAACATCGTATTGGTTGACAGGTCTACACTAATACCAGTGTTGCTGCTACTCCCATTTTTAGTGGTGATTAAAATCGCACCGGCCCTTCCCCTAAAACCATATAAAGCAGAAGCGGTAGGCCCTTTAAGTACGTTTAACGATTCTATGTCTTCAGAAGAAATATCGTTTAAAGTTTTATTGGCGTACGCAATCCCATCGATTACAATTAGCGGAGTTTCTCCCAAAATGCTGATTTTAGGAGTGGCATTAAAGTCTGTCGGGTTTTCAATTAATACACCGGCAACCTTACCGGTAAGAGATGTCGCAACATCTGTTCCTTGTACTCTTTGTAAATCTTCGCCTTTAACAGCCTGAACCGAATACCCCAGTGCTTTTTGTTCCCTCTTTATGCCCAGGGCGGTAACCACCACTTCTTCCAGGCCAATGGCTTCCGAAACAAGTGTAACATTAATGTTGGTTTGGTTGCCAACCTGCGCCTCCGCAGTTTCCATTCCTATAAAAGAGAATACCAAAACGGCATCGGCTGATAAATCGCTGATGGTATAACTTCCATCGAAATTGGTTATTGTTCCGTGCGTAGTTCCTTTCTCCACAACGGTAACTCCCACAAGCGGTTCTCCCTTGGAGTCAGTAACTTTTCCGGTCACCGATTTCTGGTCGGGTGTTGAGGCGGTTTTGGGCGTTAAAATAATGTATTTGTCATTGATCAGTACACCTACGTCGTTCTTGTCGAACAATTGGTTGAGGATGTTGTCAATGGTTGCGTTTTCGACCGAAACGCTTACTTTTTTGTCAACATCAATTAGCTCACTGTTGTACAGAAAATAGAATTCGCTCTGCTTTTCTACTGCTGCTAAAACCTGCTTCACCGTAGCTTGTTCGAAGCTAACGCTAAGCTTCTTGGTTTGAGAATAGCTGCTCGAGGCAACTGCCTGGAACGCAGAGAGAAGAATTAATAATAATGCATTACGCATAATCATAAGTTTTTTCTTATGGTGCCTCGTCAGCAACCACAAGGGTTTGACAAATTTTTTCATACCTTTGAATGTTTTTATTAGTTTAATTACCAGACCAATTACTTGGTATTAAGCGCGGAGGGAGTGTTGGAGCACTTCCTCTTTTCTTTGAATAATATTTTCACATAAGCTCTTTGTTTTTGGATATTATTACTGTGGAATAATTTTTTTCGCCTTCAGCCTTGTTCATTTTTCCGGGCTTGTAGATTATTTTAATGGCCGGTGAACTTAACTGCAGAAGTTCCAGCACTCGGTTCAACGGTTCGTTTTCGAATGTTGTACTGAATTTGTATTTCTTTAACTCGTCGTTTGTGATGATCACTTTAACACCGTACCAGCGTTCGAGTAAAGTAGCCACTTCTTCGAGAGGTGTATCGTCCAGAACAAGAATATTCTTGTGCCACGATATTTGAGCATCGATGTTGCCCGGTATTGCTTTTAAATTCTTCGAATTTTTTTCTACCTCGTAGTGGTCGCCTGGCTTCATTTCAACCGTATTCGATTGGTTTGCCTGATCAACCGCACTGAATTTAACCGAGCCTTCCTGTAGGGCCACAGCCACCACCTCTTCTTCGGGGTAGGCTTTTACATTAAACCGTGTTCCGGTTACTTCAATGCTTGTATTGGCAGCGTTTACGATAAAAGGCGATTTTGTATTAGAGGCCACATCCAGGAATGCTTCTCCTTCAAGGTATACCTTTCTGTTTTGTTGAACAAACGGAACTTCGTATCTCAGCAAACTTTCGGCATTCAACCATACTTTTGTCCCGTCAGGAAGTATTACATGCGATCGCATCCCCACCGGACTGTTGAATTGTTGTTCTGCAAACTCTTGTTTTACCTCGGTTTTAGAGAGCTGTTTCTGTATGCTCCAGGCTGAATAAATAAGCAAAGGTATGGCAAGAATAGCCGCGACTTTGGTTAGCTGTTGAACCAACTGTTTGACCTTGTCTTTTTTCCGGGTGCGGATCATTACCTTTTTAAAGGCAAAATCCACGTCAATATCTTCTGTCATGCCGGCAAACACTGCAGCCTGCATTTCTTTTTCCTCTTCCGAAATTTCCCGGTTAAATGCCAGGTATTGTGAGAGCTGTTCGTTCTTATGTAATGATTCTTTCTTCAATTTTCCTCCGCTGATAAATATCTGTTATCTCCCTTTTGTTGTAGTTAATACAATCGAACAAAGAAAAACACGTAGTCGAAAAGCTATTTTTTTTTGGAATGTCAGAAAAACAGGAGCAGGGTAAGATAATTTTGAAGCTCTTTTCTCAGGATCTTCAATGCATTGGAGATTTGAGTCTCCACTGTACGTTTTGACAGTTCAAGAGAGAGCGCAATTTCGTCGTTTGATAAACCTTTGAAACGGCTGAGGGTAAATATTTCGGCGGTTCGGGGAGGAAGTTTGGTAAAAGCCAGTTTAAGTTTTTGCTGAAGTTCTGTATCGGTATAAATATCGGGGTTGTATCGCATCTCCGATTCCATTTGCCGTTTAAGTTCTTCAATAACGTTCTTTTTTACCTGCGCGCTTTTTAAGAAGTTGATGGAGCGGTTTTTAACCGAGGTAAAAAGATAACTTTTTAGTGGATTGTCTGATTTTAAGGAATGCGGGTTTTCCCAGAGACGTACAAAGAAATCCTGAACAAGTTCTTCCGCTTCGTCTTTATTGAGTACAATATTCGATGCAAAAACAACCAGTCCGGGATAATAGTATTTGAATAGAAGTTCAAATGCAGTGGTGTCGCCCTGTTGCATTCGTTCTACTAGTATTCGTTCTTCAATCCCTCCTATTTTCGTTGAAATCCTGACAGCTTTCTCCATGACAGATTAGGTTCGGCGGAGGTAAAGGTAAAAATATTTTTGGCAAATAACCGGGCTGGTTTTGATCGGATCTTATTTGTTGGGAGCACTGCAAATAGACAAATTTCCTTGATTCGGGAGTGCTTGTACTTTTCTTTTTTCGATCTTATTGTTTGGGATTGAAAACGTCTTGTTTGTTGAGAGTAAGAGGGCCCAAAAAAAGGCAGTCCGTTCACTAACGGACTGCCGAGCATTAAACCTCAAGTCATTATCACAATTGTTTGTGAGCAACATGACAATGCCTCATTCGTAAATGAACCTGGTTTATTGTACAGGAGTAAGTTGAATATCTACCACCGTCGCGTTTCCTTCGGTAACTCCCACATTCCAGACCGTATCTGTTTCGTAGCCTTCCAACTCGGTGGTGAGGTAATACGTGCCTGACAAGAGTCCGATGATTTTGTACTTACCGGCTTCGTCGCTAAACGAAGACGTAATCAAACTATCTGTTTCCATGCCTTCAAGGGGCATCCATACTTTCACAGAAGCATTTTCAAGGGCTACACTGGCTGTATCGCTTACTGTACCTTCAATACGGCCGGCTTTGCCCAACATTACACAACGCACAACGGGTTTAAAGTTAAAGCCGTTGATGTGTCCGCCCTGCCAGTTTCCTTTGGCAACAAACGATTTGCTCACATCGAAGTCGAGCAGCACATCGGCTGTTTCGCCACCACTGATTTCAAGGGCCGGTTCAATCTTGATCTTTAACCCGCTGGAAGATCCGCTGGGAACCTTCAGATCGAATTCGGTTGCATCTTTCATCACCACTTTCGACTCACTCACGTGCATCCTGATCTGGTCGTAGGTTCCGGCTTCCAAATCAACAGAGGCCAGTATTTCGGTCACTCCGTTTGAAAGCGTCAGCAGATCAATTTCCATGGGTTCCTCGGTCAGAACAATAAAATCTGATCCGCTAGAATCAGTTTCCTGTTTCCTTATTTCTACTTTGTCGATGGTTACGTATGTTTCAGCGATCAGGTCAATCGGGAAGGGAGCGTCGGTCAGATAGATGTTCACTTTTCCTTTGCCGGCCTGAATACCGCTTGTGTCATCATCGTTACACGCAGCCATTAAAATAATCCCTAAAACAAACGTACTTAACACTAATCCAATTCTCTTCATGGGTTCTGCTTTTTAATTATAGTTTTTAACAAATGTGTCGTTTTCCTGTTTTCAGCCCATTGTTGCTGGCTGTATATATAACAAGTTGGTAAAAGTGAAGTTGAAGGGTGCAACCTCTGTTGCATTCCCTCAACTTCTTGCAAACCTATTTTATTTAACTTCAATTACGGCGTATTTCGATATTTTCCAGAACTCTTCGGGATTGTCGATCTGCAGGTAAGCGATCATTCCGTCTTCTTCCACGAAAGAGTAAGAACTGTCCGGGTGTTCTGAGATTACCTTTGCTTTGTGCGAGAACAGCGGAATGGTTTTGGTATCCTGAATATTCAGCTCGGTGAAATAATCATCCGCAAAATTTTCCTGGATAGCCGTGTGTTTTCCGATGCCCAGGAAGCCACCATCTTTGGTAAGCACGCCTTTGTCTCTGAGTTCTTTGTAAGTTCCGTAGGCAATGTGTGCTTTGTTGAGTTCACCGATCTGCTCTTCAATCACCTGTTCCTTTATTTGCAGGGTATCTGCCTTTTTGGTGAGTTCGCTTTCCATTACATTCATTTGCTCGCTCATGTTGGCCAGCAGAATGTCTTTTTCTTGGAGTTGCTGCTGAAGTTGGGCAATCTCGTTGTTCTGGTCTTCGATGCTCTGGTTCAGGGCAGCAATTTTCTTTTTGAATGAACTTAGTTCAATACCCGACTTCTTGAGTTTCTTTTCGAGTTGGGCAATGTGTTCGCTGCTCTTTTCAAGCATTTCATTCATCATTTTAATGTCGTCAACAATTACTTGTTTCTGATCGCGTCCGCCTTCGCGTTCTGTTTCCAGTGAAAGTTGCTGGCGTTTCTCTTTGATGAATTTCAGGTTGTCCTCGATTTCATTAAACGCGGTCATCAGCTCGTTTACCATCGAGTCGCGTTCCTGAAGCTCGGTATTCATGCTTTGTTTGTCGGATTGAAGTGTGTTAATCTCCTGACTCTTTTTCTGGTAAATGGATACCCCTGTATAAATGGCAACTACCAACATAGCCGCCACCATTAGTAGGCCTGCTATTTGCGATTTTTTCATTTTTTCCATGACTTAATCTCCTATCGTTTTGAATTGAATGATATGCCTCTATATATCCAAGTGTTGTGCCAGAGTAGGGACTGGTTTGTAAACGATAGAAAATCAATGGATTGTAAAAAGTGCGGCAGGCTTGTTTTCTATCACATTGATAGTGGATTATCAAAATGATAAAAACCGGGTTTATTCTTCCTCTTTCAGCATGCGGTAAATGGTGGCAACGCCAACGCCCAGTTTGTCGGCTACTATTTTGGGTTTGTTGTCGTATTGCTCCATCAGTTTTTTTACCAGGCAGAGGTTGTATTCGCGCAGGGTCATGCCTTCGGAGTAAAGGCTTTCCAGGCTTGCCGAATCATCCATCATAAGGTGTTCGGCGAGTATCTCCTTGTCGTCGGCTAGGGTGGCGGCCAACTCAATAACCGATTTCAATTCGCGCACATTCCCCGGGAAGGGGTACGATAACAGTTTGCGCGAAGCAGAAGCTCCCAGTGTTTTGGCTTCCAGTTTATTTTCCTTGCAAAAGGTGGCAATAAAGTTTTTCGCGAGCAATATCACATCATTACCACGGTCGCGCAAGGGTGGAAGATCAATTGGAAGTCCGTACAAACGATAGTAAAGGTCTTGCCGGAAGGTTCCTTTTTTTACTTCTTCCAGCAGGTTTTTGTTGGTTGCCATAATAATACGGCAATCAATTTTAACCGTTTGGTTGCTGCCAATGCGGATGATCTCTTTTTCCTGCAAGGCCCTGAGTAACTTTGCCTGCAGCGAAATTTCCATTTCGGCAATTTCATCCAGAAACAAGGTGCCGCCGTTGGCTTCCTCAAATTTCCCGATACGCCGGGCCGCAGCCCCGGTAAAGGCGCCTTTTTCGTGTCCGAACAATTCGCTTTCCACCAAATCTTTCGGGATGGCAGCCATGTTTACCGCCACAAAAGGTTTTTTGGCCCGTTGCGAGTTGTAGTGAATGGCTTTTGCCACCAGTTCTTTGCCGGTGCCTGTTTCGCCGGTTACCGAAACCGTTACATTGGTGCGGGTGGCTTTCTCAATTAAATCGAATATTTTTTGGGTGGCCGGGCTGTTCCCTACAATTGTATTCTGGTAGCTGTATTTTTGACGGACTTCCTTGCGAAGTGTCTTTATTTCGTCTTTTAATTTGAACTCCTTCCGTATGTTACTGACCGTGTTGAGAAGTCTTTCCCGGATGTCTTTCGATTTTACGATGTAATCATAAGCGCCGTGTTTCAGCAGGTCTACCACTACCTCAATGTCTTCCTGTTCCGAGATCAGGATTACCTGGATATCCTCGTCCCTTTCTTTTACCTGTTTGAGCACTTCCAGGCCTTTCATATCGGGCAGGCGGTAGTCGAGCGTAATCACATCGGGTTGCTGGTGCAGTTGTGCCAAACAGCTTTTGCCATCTGCGAACGACTGGATTTCATAGTCAGGGTTCAGCGATAAATTGTGAACCAGCAAGCGGTTATACCACTCGTCGTCTTCTACTACAAATATTTTGAATGTTTTTGATTCCATATCGTTCAAAAGGTGTCTGGCATTGTTGTGCAGAACAAAATTATCCAATATCCCGCACTGCACAACGAAAAGTTGGCATCAATCTGTAAAATTATTCTCCAGTAGGTTTTGCAGGTGTGTATTCAGAATGTTGATCTCGCTTCTGAGCCGGGCAAACTGGGCTTCAAGCTGCGATGTTTCGGCAGAAGATTCGGCCAGTTGCTGCAAGGTTTTTACGGTGTTGTAAACGGGCATGATGTTCATGTGTTTCACCGGCGCCGCCATTTTGTGCGCCAGGTCGGCCACCGTTTTCCATTGTTGCTGGTCTATACCGGCTTTGATTTTTTTGAGGTTGCTTTGGCTGGAGCTTATAAATATCCGGATCATTTCTTTCAGGAATACTTTGTCTCCATTGGCCATATTCATTAGCTCCTCAATATCGGGCTGAAACTGCTGGTGTTCCTCGTTGTTTCTCGGATGAATCGCAGTGCTGCTTTCGAGGGTTTGGGTAATAACCGCGTAAAGATCGGCTTCTTTGAAGGGTTTTTCCAGGAAAGCATCAAATATTTGGACCAGGCCGGGCTGGCTTTTATTGGCCGACAGGGCGATGATTTTCGTCGCAACTCCTTTTTCTTTTAATAAGCCGGAGGCCTCGATGCCATTTAAAACCGGCATGCGGATATCCATCATGATTAAATGGTACGAAGTTTTGACAGCCATTTCAACTGCTTGCTGTCCGTTTTCAGCTTCGTCGAATTCGATTTCCCATTTCCCCAGAATATTTTTTAGCAGATGGCGGTTGAATTCCTCGTCGTCAACAATCAGCACTTTTCCTCCTTTTAGCTGTTTCGGTGCCGGAAGGCTTTCGCTGGTCTGAACGATGTTGTCCGGATTGCCTTTCCTGTAAGGGATGGTGACCGTAAAGGTGGTGCCGACTCCCGGCTGGCTTTTTAGCGAAATAGTTCCGTCGAGAAGCGCCACCAGTTTTTTCACAATGTAAAGACCCAGTCCGGTTCCCCCGGCTTTTTTATTGGCATCCGTATCCAACTGAACAAAGTCGTCAAATATTTTTTCCCGGTTTTCTTCCGAAATTCCGATTCCCGTATCGGTTACCTCAAACCTGAGCCATTCTCTATTTCCCTCGCTGGCAAGAGACGCTTTTAATGCCACCGAACCTTCGTCAGTAAATTTGATGGCATTGGTAACGAGGTTGCTGAGGATCTGTTTGAGGCGGGTTTCATCGTTGTAAATGACCAGGTCCGCTGTATTTCCTTTGTCAAGCGACAGTTGAATGTCTTTGGCAGTTGCCGCTTCACGGTTGAACAATTCAATTTTTTCCAGCAGGTCGTCCAAATAGAAATCGACAGGCTGAAGTTGAATCCGCTGGTTTTCGATCCGGGTGAAATCAAAGGTGTCGTTCACCAGATCGATTAAATGCCGCGTTGATTTGTGAATCACCTCCAGGTCTTTTCTGTTTTTATCATCGGGTTTTCGCAGTAAAAGTTGTTCCGATAAGCCATAAATAGCGTTGATCGGAGTCCTCATTTCGTGACTAACGGTGGCCACAAAAAGCTCCTTGGTGCGTGCCAGTTGCTCGGCGTGGTTTTTGGCTTCCTGAAGAGCCTTTTGGTACGACCTTGATTTCCGCAGGTCCCTAAAGAACAGAACCAGCGTCAGGAACATGAGCAAAAGAACAGTGAGCGCAAAAAGAGTGAGGCGTTTGTAAGTTTGGGAGGCCAGCAAATCGGCCTGCTGTGTTTTTTGAAGCAGGCTCTGTTGTTCTTGTCGTTCCAGCTTTGAAATGACTCCTGCCAGCGCATTGTTAATCTCCAGGTTTTTTTGCATCAGCGCAGTTTCGCGTACCATGAGCGCCTTGTTTCGCGCAGCTATTTCTTTTTCCAATTCTGCAATTTCGTCGCGCATCGACTGCTGCTCAACCGTTCTGTCAACAATAATCGGTTGAGGAGGTTCGGGCTTCTTGCCCAGTAAGCGTTTAAAAAAGCCTACTTTTTCAGCCTCCTGAAAATGGATCGTGTCTTTTACCACTTCCATTGTATCCAGCTTGTCGAAATATTGGGTAAACGTTTCGTGTTCATCCTCTTTCGAAAGGTGGAGGTTCAGGATATTTTTCCAAATCAGTAGTTTTTGGCGGGAAAGAACCAGGAGCGAATCGACTGACCCACGCGCAGCAGTGTCGGAAATGGCATAATGTTGCAGCTCGTTCAGTTTATTGTCAATCGTCTGGTTCAGCTCGGAATAAGTTTCGAGGTACGTTTTGTTTTTGCTGAGCGAGTAAAGTTTTACCGAATTTTCGACGTCCCCCAGGTTGGCATGCAGGTCTTTTACCATAATTAGTTTATAATCGGGTCGGGCTTCGCTTAGCCACGACTCCACAATTTCCGAGAGACTTTTGTAAACCATGTTCCCCGAAAGCACAATCAGCGCCAGCATCACCACCGTGATCAGGATAATGGGTATTTCAATTTTAGTTTTTCGCATCAAAAAACGGTTTTGCAGCAACTAATTTAAGCAATAGCTGTCAATTGCCATTTGAATACTGTCTGAATTTCGAAAGTGCTGTGCAGGTATAAACGCGGAAGAGAAAAGCAGATTGCCTTGAAAAAGAATTGGTTGTGTTAAAAATTCTTTAATGGGGACTGAATCCCAAAAGATTGTTAAATCAATCAGTACAAGATGATTGTTATTTCAGTAATGAGTTAAAAAAGGATACTTTTGTCCGTTCAAAATTTGATAACTATAAAAACAGAATAAAATGGCTGAAATTCAGAAAACTTTGCTGGTGATTCTCGACGGATGGGGAATCGGCGATGGTTCAAAAAATGATATCGTAGCAACGGCTCCGACACCTTTTATGGATTCGCTAATGGAGAAATATCCGCATTCACAATTAATGGCTTGCGGCGAATATGTGGGTTTGCCCGATGGACAAATGGGGAACTCTGAAGTTGGACACCTTAATATCGGTGCCGGCCGGATTCTTTACCAGGATATGGTAAAAATTACAAAGGCAATCCGCGACAAATCGTTGTGGCAGCATCCGCAGATTCTGAAAGCATACAATTATGCCAAAGACAACAATAAAAAAGTTCACTTGGTGGGTTTGATTGGCCCTGGTGGAGTTCACGCACTGAGCTCACACATGGTTGCGCTTTGTCGGATTGCCACAGATATGGGATTGGACGATGTTTTTGTACACGGATTGATGGACGGTCGTGATACTGACCCGCGTTCAGGATATGGTTTTGTTGAAGCCGACTTGAAAGCGATGGAAGGAACCGTTGGTAAATTCGCGTCGTTGATTGGTCGTTACTACGGAATGGACCGCGACAATAATTACGATCGCTTGAAACTGGCGTACGATCTTTATACGGAAGGCAAAGGCGAAAAATCAACCGATGTATTGGCAAGTATTCAAAAGTCGTACGACAATGGTGTGACTGACGAATTTATGAAACCGATCGTAATGGTGGATGAAGCCGGAGAGCCCCTGGCAAAAGTTGAAGAGGGTGATGTGGTAATTTGCTTTAATTTCCGTACTGACCGTTTGCGTCAGACAACCATTGCTTTCACTCAGAAGGATCTTCCTGAGTTTGGCATGCATACTATGGATCTCCAATGGTACACAATGACTAACTACAAAGCCGACTTCGAAGGTATTAACGTAATTTTTGATAAAGACAATGTGCAGAACACCATGGGTGAGGTTGTGGCAAAAGCAGGATTGAAACAGATCAGGATTGCTGAAACAGAAAAATATGCGCACGTAACGTTCTTCTTTAGCGGAGGTCGCGAAGCAGAATTCGAAGGAGAGAGCCGAATTTTGGTTCAATCGCCGAAAGTACCGACTTACGATCACCAACCGGAAATGTCAGCTCCGGGCGTTCGCGACGCGATTGTCCCAAAACTGGAAAAGGGAGAAGCAGACTTTGTTTGTCTGAATTTTGCCAATGGTGATATGGTGGGACATACCGGTGTTTATGAGGCGATTTATAAGGCAATTGTAGCAGTGGACGCATGTTTGAAAGATGTGGTTACAGCCGCTCAAAAAGGAGGTTACGATGTAATGGTGATTGCCGACCACGGTAATGCTGATAATGCAGTTAATCCGGATGGATCTGAAAACACGGCTCACTCGTTGAATCCGGTGCCTTGTGTTTTTGTAACCGAAAAACAAGGTATTAAACTACTGGATGGTGTGCTGGCCGATGTGGCTCCAACTTTGTTGGCCGATATGGGACTGGAAGTTCCTGCCGACATGACCGGAAAGAACCTGATTGTGAAATAATATTTCCGATAAAAATAGTTCGTCATTCCTGCGAAGCAGAAATCTGAACCTTGTGAGTTGGATTCTCTCTTTCGCGGGAATGGCGAAAATGTTAAGAACTAATAAGAAGAATGGTGATTGAAGTTGGAAGAGCATTGTTGAGTGATGACATCATTGAGGAACATTTCCTGTGTGATGTATTAAAATGCAAAGGTGCATGCTGTATTGAAGGTGATTCAGGAGCTCCGGTCACCGATGAAGAGGCCATTCAGATTGAAAAGGATTACCCCCTGTTTGAAGAATATCTTCCCCAGAAACATAAGAAAGAGGTTGAGAAACAAGGCTATTCGGTTATTGACAGCGATGGAGACCTTGTGACTCCGCTGGTTAATAATCGGCAATGTGTTTACTCTTTTTACAACGACAATGGCATTCTGCAATGCGCTGTCGAGAAAGCATATTTCGAGGGCAAAATAAAGTTCCGCAAACCAATTTCCTGTCACCTGTTTCCCATTCGGATAACAGAGTACAGGGACTTTGATGCGGTGAATTATCAGCAGCTCAGGATATGTAAGCCCGGTAGGCAATGTGGTGCTTCCCAAAAACTTCCGCTTTATAAATTTCTAAAAGAGCCACTTATCAAGAAGTATGGTGAAGAGTGGTACAAAGAACTGGAGATAGCAGCCGACTATCTCAAATCCTCCAGATAACTTCTTTTCTGTTTGAATGTGGTAATAGTAAGCTTATTGTGATCCCGGTGTCCGTGTGAAGCGGTCTGGCTGTTTGTGATTCTTTTTGGCAGGTTGGACATGGTAAAGATTACTGGTCATCAATAGGAGCTAATCTGTTCCTTGATTCAATTTGGTCCAGATAAGGATTAATCGGCCCTATTTCCCAAAAATCATATAAATTCCCACGAGTCCCATTTAGATGATTTTTTGTCCCAATATGATTCCGCTGAATTTTGGGTGTGTTTGATATTTTACTGATAATGAGTTGTTTGGTGTTTTTGGCATGTAGGTTGTTTTATATAAAGCGCATCGGACGCAATAAGGTGCAAAGCTTTTTGAGAAGAAAAATTACAAACAATAAAAAAAACACAACATCATGAAAAAATTATCTTTAGTATCCGTTTTGATCTTCTTTTTTGCAGTAGTAGTAAACGCACAATCAGAAAGTAGCAATCATAACATTCAGGTAAAAATACCTTCGTTTTCCTTTGTTGGAGTTTCCGATGCAGGACAGGGAATTGTATTAGAACCTAAAGCACCTTCAATTGCAGGGGGAGCGTTAGATTTTACTGCTTCAAGTGCCAGTGACGATTCAAAATGGTTGAACTATTCATCAATTTTGAAGAAAGGCAATGGCAGTAAGTCAAATTCGATTTCTGCAGCATTGACTGGTGATGTAGATTTATTGTCAGCATCGGGACTTGAAATTGTACTAACTGTTAGTGAAGATGCTGGAAAAGGTAAAGGGAATACAGGAGCTGCCGTATCATCTAGTCCGATTGTTCTTGATCGCACAAGTAAAGATGTCGTAACAGGTATAGGGAACTGCTATACAGGAACAGGTGCTACATCAGGACGTCAATTAACTTATAGTCTTAATTTGAATGACCCGGATCAATATGGAAAACTAATCTCGAATGATTATTATCTGACGGTCACCTACACTATTACAGAAAACTAACAATCTACAATAAAAAATAAGGGAATAAAAAGGAAGGCTGAACAGCCTTCCTTTTTATTTTTTCAGTCTTTTTAACCGCAACAATAGGTAATTTGCCTATTGACTTTCGTGTTGTTGGACTCTAATTTTAGCAACATGAAACACAAGGGCGCTTTTCTTGTCATCATAATGCTTTTTTTATTGACCCGATTGTGCTTGGGCATTGATAAGAACACTGAACATAAAGCCAGTGTTGTGATCCCTGATGTCGCTTTGTTGTCGCTTCAGTTTGACGGGAATTCCAATATAGAGTTTATAGGGACTTCATCATCTGTTGCAGGCAGCAAAATCGAGATGGGGGGAGAAGCGACCGCTGATATCTGGTTGAATTATTCTTCTGTTTGTCATAAAAATCAAAAAAGAAAAGTAACTGCAACGGTTGTGGGAGAAGTCCCGGAAGGCGTAATCATTAAGGTAAAAGCTGATAATAGCGTCGGAACAGGGAAAGGAGAATTGGGAAAAACCAACGGCACCGTCGTTCTTTCCAATAATCCGAGCGATGTGATTTCGGGTATCGGTAGTTGTTATACAGGCAGCGGCGCGCATAATGGACATTTGTTGTCGTATCAATTGGAAATTGATGAAGAAATGTTTTATCAAGCCTCTGAAAACAAGTTCGCTTCCGTTCATGTGGTTTATACGTTAACCGACGATAATTAATTTCCTAAAACAATTGCAAAGAACTGGGAGATTGGTATTTTAGCGTTGAAAATTTTCAAATTGCAAAAACCAATCAGGATGAGGCTTCAATATCTGACCCGCATTTTTTTTCTTGTTGTCTTTCTTTCTTCATTTACAATTTTTTCGAATGCCAATATTTTGGTTCTGAATGGCTTGACTCATGAGTCGACAGGAGAGCTGGGGACTAAGTACAAAGACAGGATTGAAATCCAAAACAATGGTACGGAAGAGCGCAGTGTGAGGGTTTACCTTCGCGATTACTGGTTTTCGTATACCGGAGAGAGCCGGCACGATGAGCCGGGCACGCTTGACCGTTCCAATGCGGCGTGGGTCAACTTTAGTCCACAATTACTTACGCTTCAACCCAACGAAAAAGCATTTGTAGACTTTGAGGTAAGTGTGCCACAAATCGACTCATTGAAAGGGACTTACTGGAGTGTGATTATGGTGGAGGGAATTGTGCCTCCTGATACAGTTGCGTCTTCGCGTGGGGTAAAGATCAACACTGCCATCCGGTATGCTGTGCAAATCATCACCAATATTGGCGAAACGGGAACAAAAGATTTGCAATTCTTGGGACTTGAGCTAAATAATGACGGAACGAATAATTTACTAAATGTGGCAGTTGAGAACGCAGGTGAATGCATTCTGAGGCCCGAAATCAGTCTGGAAGTATTTGATGAAAACGGAATTTCGCAAGGAATTTTTAAAGCTGATCGACGAAAAACGCTTCCGGGAACTTCCATCAGTACTTCGCTTGTTTTAGAAGGGATTAAGCCAGGGAATTACACGGCTATTCTGGTGGCAGACTGTGATGAGGACCACATTTACGGAACCAATATCTCGCTTGAAATCTGAAAATGCTTCGTCAGCTATTTTTCATAACTATATTTTTGTTGGTATTTGCCTGTTCCGCTTTGGGACAGCAGAAAGCATCGGTACGTTTTGTAAAAGACAAAGTTTCGGCACTTCCCGGAGAAGTTGTGAACCTGGCTTACCATGTTGATAATTTCTCGGCTGATACCCTTGATATTTTACCTTCATTTTTATACCCGGAAGCCTGGAGTTTGGTGACAAATATTCAGCAAATCAAAATTGCTCCCGGGCAAAAAAAGCTGGGGATTGTTTCGTTGAAGATCTTTTACGAAAGTGCAGTGGGTGAATACCCTGTTACGGTTAGGCTCAAGGAACGAGGCGAAACACAGTTGGCTCAGTCCGGAATCGGTATTTCTGTTCTGGAGGTTGAAAACATTACACTGGAACTGATTGATAAGCCGATTTATGTGTCGGCAGGAGATAAAATTAGTGCCTCTTACATGCTTCAGAATTTGGGAAATACCGAAAAGAATATTTTCATCAACACCAATAACTGCGATGTTTCCGGGCCTTCATCTGTTACGCTGAAGCCAGGTGAATCTGCGCAGGTTCAGATTGTAAAAACAACGTCTGATGAAATCTTCCAGAGTAAAAATGAATCGTTTACAGTGCGGGCTTTGGTGGATGAACGGGTTTTGAAAAGCATTTACTCAACGGCCGTTGTATTGCCGTCGAAGAAAGCCCGGAAAGATCTGTACTATCGTTTTCCGGTTAAAATGGCGGCAACTTATCTTTCCACCAATCGCCAAAACGAGTTTGAGTCGGTTTTGCAGTACCAGGTAGACGGGAGAGGTTCGCTTGATCCCGAAGGAAAGCATCAGTTAGGGTTTATGGCCCGCTGGCCCGATAATTCGGATCTTAGTTTTCTGGGTTTGTACGACCAGTATTTTCTTACTTATTCGAATGATAACCTGGAGGTATTTCTGGGTGATAAATCCTATACGGTAACTCCGCTTACCGAGTCGTTCCGGTATGGAAGAGGTGCGGAGGGAAAGCTTACCCTGAACAATGGGCTGGGGGTAGGTTTCAAGTATTTGAAGCCGCGTTTTTTCGAGGAGATTGAGAGTGAACTGGCTGTCTCAGCTGGTTTTAATTTTAACCGGAACAATAAAATTGAATTACACTATTTGTCAAAGAAATACCAACTGGAAAATGACCCGGCGCAACTGTTTAGCTTGACTTCGCTGTTTACTCCTTTTAAGCATACTTCAGTGGATGTAGAAGTATCGCACGGACAATTTGTTGGGAAAAAATCGAATGCGGTGCGTGCTGGATTAAACAGCCGATTTTCAATTTTTCAGCTTACAGGAGTTTATTACGACACAGGAAAAGACTACCCCGGGTATTATACCAATTCGCGGTTTTACTCAGCTGGCGTGAGTGCAGACATTTCGGAACGAATCAGCTTGTTTGCCAGTGCGAGAGAAGATTTCAGAAATGCGCAGTTGGATACTTTTTTTGTAACGGCCCCTTATTCAAGATCGTTGCAGGGAACTGTGAGCTATAGAACCGGCGAGCGAAGCAACCTGAAACTATACTGGCGCGAATATGAAAGAAAAGACAGGTTAAGCCTGAATAAATTTCACTACCAAACTAACTCTTGGAACCTGCAGTTTAATCACCGGTTTAAAAAAATAGATTACTATTTGAGCGGTGAGGTGGGGGAGACCACTAACTTTTTGGAAAATGCGGGGCAGCAAGATCAAAAAAGTTACCGGGCCTCGGCTGATGTAACATATCGTTTTAATTCCCGGCATTCGGTACGTGTTTTCGGAAACTGGTCGAATATTAACCAAATTGTTTCTGACGATCGACGCAGTGTGTTGGTGGGAATGGCCGCTACGAGCAGGATTTCAAAAAATCTTCGTATGAATTTTTACCTGCAAAATGCCTACGATATTGATGATTACTACCGGAACCGAAACCTGATGCAGTTTAACGTGGATTATTCGTTCTTGCGCAGGCACAGCATTTCGCTCCGAAGTTTTTATACCATTTTCAGAAACCAGGTGAACGACCCCGAGTTTACCATGGCAGCCACTTATGCGTACCGGCTTGGCGTTCCTTTAAAACAGGTGATAAGTGCAGGGAAAGTTGTGGGAAGGATCAGCGACCGGGAGGGAAATCCTGTGGAGGGGATCTACCTGCGGATTTTAAACGAAACTACGGTTTCAAACAAGAACGGCGAGTTTGAGTTCAGGCTGGTTACGCCCGGAAAGCAACTCCTGATCATTGATAAGTCGAAGCTGGATGTGGATGAGATCCCTAGTATTCCGATGCCGCTTGAAATGGAGGTGCTGGATAACGAAGAGTCCGTGGTTAATATCTCAATTCAGAAGGGTGCCCGTTTGAGCGGGAAGCTGATCCTAGGCCAAAGTCAGTTAGCTGCATTGGATAATAAAGCGGCAAAACCTGCCAATGTTGTGGTGGAGCTGAAAACAGATTTTGAAACTTTTCGCCTGACAAGCGATGGCGAGGGTAACTTTTCATTTCCGTTGGTTCGTCCCGGCGGTGTTGAATTGCGGATTTACGCCAATACGGTTCCTGCAGGGTACCGGCCAAAACAAACTGTTTATACCTATCATCTGGAACCGGGCGAACAGAAGTTTGCAGAGATTACGCTTGAGTCATCCAAAAAAGAGATCATTTTCAAATCCGCAGGAAAATCCATCGCTGTTAAAAATAATCTTACGCCGGTAGTCATTAACAAGCGAACCCTTAAGGAACCGTCAGAGCAGGAAATCTTTTATTCGATTCAGATCGGTGCATTTAGAAAAGCTTTGCGAAAAGACTCGAAATTTCTGAAAGACCAATCTTTTTATTTCGAAAAACAAATTGATAACTTACACAAGTATTTTATAGGCCGGTTTACCAATTACGAAGACGCTGAAAAAGAACTTGAAAAGCTAAAATCAGAATATGCATCGCCTTTTATAGTGGTGGTTAAAGATGGAAATGTAATGAGCGTGAGCGAGTTTGAATCAGGTGAAGCTCAGTAGTAAAACTGTGAAACTCAGCGCAGGTATTGTACAAATGAATGTAAAATAATGAAGAGTTGCATTAAACATATAATGATCGTTTTTGTGGCGTTGGGCTTTGCGGTATCGGCGCAGGCGCAATGGAACAGCGGTAATATAAATGTACGTTTTTCGGTGCCCGAAATTGCGATCGTAGATATTGAACCCGAGCTTGGTTACATCGAGTTTAGCGTAAATGCTCCCTATATTGCGGGTGGAGAGCCGGTGGTAGAGCATGTTTCCAGCGAGTCGGTGTGGATCAACTATACCTCAGCCATTCGGAGAAATGGGAACCGCCGGTCGATCAATGCACAGATTTCGGAAGGTACCATTCCCGACGGCATTTCTTTTTATGTGGAAGCTTCTTTTGCATCTGCATTTGGGAGCATAAATCAAGGGAGTCCTGTGGGTAGAGTTCAGATTACCAGTCAGCCGCATCCGATTATTACCGGCATCGGTAGTTGTTTCACCGGCGACGGAGTAGGAAAGGGGCATGAGTTAAAATATTTTCTTGAGATTTCTGATTTCAGCCAGATGAAATCGATAGAAGACCAGGTATTTACGGTATTGTATACTATCACTGATAATTAGCGGAGAATGAAACGAGCGCGTAAATTATCTTTTGTGCAAAGGAGGGTAATTATAAGCGAGTTCCATGAGTTGCGATAAGAAATAAAGAATTATAAACGAATGAAAGTTACGTCGGTTTTAGTCTTTTTATTACTCGGATTGCTGGCAAGTGCCCAGCAAATGGAGGTGCGTGTTGATGGAGCTGTTTCGTTTGACGGAGCAACCTTTGCTGTTACCGAGGCCGGTGAAGACTTTGCGTTTGGGGTTGAAAGTGAATCCTCGCTGTGGATCTCGATAGATACAAACGATTACTGGGATAAAAAGGTTAACCCCAACCGGAAATGGTGGGTGGAAGTAGTGCGGGAAGATCTGACCTGGAACGATGATGTTCGGCTGGAAATCGTTCGTACCGGCGATGGTTACGGCCAGAAAAACAACCATAAGGTGTACGACGGTACCACTTATCAGTACATTGGAGAAAATTCCTGGTATTTTTTTCGCGGGCGGGGTATTATATATGATATTCCGATTCAGCTAAGGCTGTCTGGTCTCTCGGTTACACAGGGAGCGCAGGATTTTGAGACAAATGTGATATTAACCATTTATGACGATTGATGATGAGCAAGAAAATCGTATTTGCAACCTGTATTTTGGCTATTTTTCTGCTTACATGCGAGGAGCGGGAAACGGAGGAGATTACAACGCCGGCTTGGATTGAAGCACGTTTGACAGAACTGCAGAACTCCGGCGAATGCTTTGGATGTACCTTGCAGCGCTGGACCTATAACAACGAATACTATTATCATCTTTATTGTAATCATTGGTCATGCAGCAATTGCGAAGTGTATCGCTACAATGGTGAAAAAGTTGTTTGGGGCGAGAATGTGGATCCCGCAGATTACGAAAAAAACAAACACCGGCCCGTAAAAATATGGGAGTGCGGCATGGAAATCAATGGCGGAACTTAATAGCTCCTCTCTCTCTTATTTTCTGATTTTCTGCGGCCTAGCTGGTAATTTCAATACGATTCCCATCCGGGTCAAGAATAACACTTTCATAATACCCGTCGCCGGTGGAGTGAGGCTCTTTTAGCACTTTGAACCCGTCTTTCCGGAGCGTGTTGGTGAGTGCATCAACCTTTTCTTTTGATCCAACACTGATGGCAAAATGAATCAAGCCGGTAAACTGCTTAACTACATCGTTTTTCGATTTTGGAATTCCTGGCATTTCCATCAGTTCCAGCCGGCAATCACCGTAAAAGGAAAGAAAATAGGACCGAAACTCCTTGGAGTGGTTGTGGTAGATTTCTGACGAAGAAGCATCGAAATAATGCATGTAGAAATTCCGGAGGCCCTCGAGATTGTATGTCCAGATTGCAATATGTTCAATACGCATGGCTTTGCTTTTTTTTGATCCATTAAAAATACGAAACGTTTTCAGTAAAAAACAGAGGCAATTGAATTAAATTTCACCGTTCCATTCACCAAAAAAACGGTCCAGAAATGTTTCCATGAAAATGTGTCTTTCGTTAGCTATTTGAAGGGCGGCGGATGTGTTGAGCCGTTCTTTTAATAGCAGTAGTTTTTCGTAAAAATGGTTGATGGTAGGCGCCGTGCTTTTCTTGTAATCATCAAAACTATTGTGCATTACAGGTGGAATGCTCGGATCGTACATCAAGCGATTCTTGTTTCCGCCATAGGCAAAAGTACGGGCAATACCGATGGCACCGATGGCATCCAGCCGGTCGGCATCCTGAACAATCTTAGCTTCTGTTGAGGTGGCAGCCGTTTCTACTTCCGCACCTTTAAAGGATACTTCGGAAATTACCTGTAATATTTTCTCCTGTTGAGCCTTTTCAACATCCATTTGTTCAAGCCAGGTCCGGGCTCTTGATGTGTGATTATCTGTTTGTAGCTTCCAGTCGTCCAGATCGTGCAATAAAGCCGCCATTTCAATTGTAAAACGGTTACCTCCTTCCAGTTCCGAAATTTTTAGGGCCAGGTTCCGAACGCGAAAAATGTGCCACCAGTCGTGTCCCGATCCTTCTCCTTCAAAAAGCTCTTTGATGTGATCCTCAGTGCGTTTAAGTACCTCGTTTTGTCGAATATTCGAATTCATAATTCAAAATTAGCCGTATGAAGATAGATTTTAAAAGCCAAAAAATGTTAACAATGTTAAGAGGCGTTTTTTAATGCATTGATAATCAGCTGTGAATTGAAAATATTATTTCGAATGGGATGTATATCACTGTCGCAGACATTGCTTTTTTACTATTTTTGCCACGTTTTAAGGAACCTAAAGGTTTTAGGATTATTTGGGTTTGAACAGACAGGGAAGATTGTATATGACATATAATAAAAAACTTACTCTACCGGCGATGTTTTATAATTCGGTAGAGAAATATGCAAATAAAACCTCGATTGTATTTACCGGCGAAGAAAATTACACTTACGCGGAAATGGGAGAAGAGGTTGAACGCATTGCAGAGATGTTGCTGGAGTTAGGCATTGGTTCGGGCGATAAAGTAGCGATACTAAGTGCCAACATGCCAAACTGGGGAAAAGCTTTTTTTGCCATTTCACTGATCGGAGCCGTAGCCGTTCCGATTTTACCCGATTTTCACAGTAAAGAAATTCACTCGATTCTCGAACATTCGGGATCAAAAGCATTGTTTGTTTCCGAAGGATTGTACACGAGTGTCAGCGACAAAACGGCGCATATGCTGGAATGCATGATTTTGGTAGACCGCTTTGCGCTTATTCCAAAGGAAACTCCGGCGAGCCATTTGCACTTACTGGCTTCATCCGTTCCGGTTAACAAGAAAGATTTTGTTCCGGTAGATGTGGACGAGGAAGATTTGGCATCGATTATTTATACATCAGGAACTACCGGGAACTCGAAAGGGGTTATGCTGACACATAAGAACCTGACGTGGACTGCCCGCCAAAGCCGCACGCTGCAAAAAATTGAAGAAGACGACAGGTTTCTTTCGATGCTGCCGCTTTCGCATACACTCGAAAACACTGTAGGCTTTTTATTGCCGATGATGTACGGTGCTTCTGTGCACTATTTACGTAAGCCTCCGGTGCCTTCGGTTTTACTACCGGCACTGAAAACGGTGAAGCCAACCATCATGTTATCAGTGCCGCTGATCATCGAAAAGGTGTATCGTTCAAAGATCCAGCCTACGTTTGAAAAAAATGGCCTGATGCGTTTCCTGAGCACTTTTGCTCCTACACGGATATTGTTGCACAAGGTAGCTGCCAAAAAGCTGATGGAGACTTTTGGTGGTTGTGTTCATTTCTTTGGAATTGGTGGGGCCAAACTCGACACCACGGTGGAACGTTTTCTGAAAGAAGGCGGATTTCCATACGCAATTGGTTACGGTCTGACAGAAACAGCTCCTTTGCTGGCTGGTGCAGTTGGCAAAAATACACGGGTAGGTTCTACCGGTATTGCCATGGAAGGCGTTACGCTACGTATTGCCGATCCTGATCCGAAGACCGGCGAAGGTGAAATTCAGGCAAAGGGCGAAAATGTAATGAAAGGCTATTACAAAGCGCCTGAAATTACGAAAGAAGTGTTTACGGAAGATGGCTGGTTCCGTACCGGCGACCGGGGTGTTTTCATCAAAAACAAGCTGTTTGTAAAAGGCCGTATCAAAACCATGATTGTAGGTGCCAGCGGCGAAAACATCTATCCCGAAGAAATCGAGTCAGTGATCAACAAAATGCGTTTTGTGCTCGAATCACTGGTTGTGGAGAAAAAAGGGAAATTGGTGGCCATGATTCACCTGAATATGGAAGAAGTGGAGGAGAATCTGAAAAATATGAAACTGGAGGCCAAACAGTATATCGCGGTCAAATCGGATGAAATTCTGCTGGAGATCATGAAGAAAGTTAACCTGGAAGTGAACAAGTTTTCGCGGATTAACCAGGTGGTATTGCAGCCTATCCCGTTTGAACGTACCCCCACCCGAAAGATCAAGAGATTTTTATACGCTTAGGATAAATTGATATTATAAAAGGAAAGCTTCAGATGAGGCTTTCCTTTTTTGTTACATTAAAGATGAGGCCAATGCAAAGCTAGTTTCCTGAAATGAGCAAAGTTTTGCTAATTTTGTAGCCACAAAAATTTCAGCATAGATGGTAACGGAATCAAGATATAGTGCAAGGGGAGTTTCAGCATCAAAGGAAGATGTACACGAAGCAATCAGGAATGTAGACAAAGGGGTATTTCCAAAAGCTTTTTGTAAGATCGTTCCCGATATTTTGGGCGGAGACCCCGAATGGTGTAATATAATGCATGCGGATGGAGCAGGCACAAAATCGTCGCTGGCCTACATGTACTGGAAAGAAACCGGTGATCTTTCGGTTTGGAAAGGTATAGCGCAAGATGCACTGATCATGAATGTAGACGACCTTTTATGTGTGGGAGCCACCGATAATATCCTGGTTTCATCCACCATCGGACGAAACAAAAACAATATCCCGGGAGAAGTAATTGCAGCCATTATCAACGGAACCGAAGAATTGCTCGCTACTTTACGCGAGATGGGAGTCAGCATTTATTCCACAGGCGGTGAAACGGCTGACGTGGGCGATTTGGTGCGCACCATCATTGTGGATTCAACCGTAACCTGTCGCATGAAAAGGGCAGACGTGGTTTCTGCTGACCGTATTAAGACAGGAAATGTGATTGTAGGACTTTCCTCTTCAGGACAGGCAAGTTACGAAACCGAATACAACGGAGGGATGGGGAGCAACGGACTGACTTCGGCCCGCCATGATGTATTCTCAAAATACCTGGCTGAAAAATATCCCGAAAGTTTTGATCCGCAGGTGCCGGGAGAGTTGGTCTATTCGGGAGGTAAAAAACTGACCGATGCTGTTGAAGAACTGGATATCGATGCCGGAAAACTGGTACTTTCTCCAACACGAACCTACGCTCCGGTAATTAAAAAAGTACTGGATCAGTTCCGCGGTGAAATATCGGGTATGATCCATTGTTCGGGTGGCGCACAAACCAAAGTGCTGCATTTTGTCGATAACGTTCATGTGATAAAAGACAACATGTTTCCGATACCGCCACTGTTTAAACTGATTCACGAACAATCGGGAACCGACTGGAAGGAAATGTACAAGGTGTTTAACATGGGACACCGTTTTGAAATATACTGCGACGAAGATATAGCACAGGAGATCATCAAAATCTCTGAATCGTTCAACATTGAGGCGCAGATTATTGGAAGAGTTGAATCTTTTGAAGGGAAAAAACTCACCATTACGTCCGGCAACGGCACTTTTGAATATTAGCTCATTCCCACGAAAGTGGGAATCTCATCAAAACATGGCGAACTTTTATGTTTACATATTAGCGAACAAGCCAAACGGAGTTTTGTATATTGGACTAACAAATGAGTTAGAAAGAAGACTGGGAGAGCACAAAGACAAAGTCCTGAAAGGATTTACGTCGAAGTACAATGTAGATAAACTGGTTTATTACGAAGAATTTGATACCTATGAAGAAGCTTTTTCAAGAGAACGAAGACTGAAAAAGTGGAGTAGGGACTGGAAAATTGAATTAATAGAAAAAGAAAACGCGAATTGGGAGGATTTATCAGCTGAGTGGTTCTGAAGATAGAGATTCCCGTTTGCACGGGAATGAGGTTAAAAGACAGTATAGATTATGGCACAATACGAATTACTAGAGAAATTTGAGTCGATCAAGCACCGCTACGCAGAAGTGGAGCAGCAGATTACCGACCCAGCTGTAATGGCAGATATGAAGCGTTACGTGAAGCTGAACCAGGAATACAAAAACTTGCAGAAGCTGGTGGCCAAATTTCAGGAATATAAAAACCTGGTAGACAATATCGAAACCGGGAAAGAAATGTTGGCTGAAGAGACCGACGAGGAAATGCGCGAAATGGCGCGCGATGAAATTGAAGCCTCGGAAGAAATGCTTCCAAAGGTTGAGCGGGAAGTGAAATTTTTGCTGGTTCCGGCCGATCCGGAAGACGGGAAGAATGCGATTCTTGAAATCCGTGCAGGAACCGGGGGCGACGAAGCCAGTATTTTTGCCGGCGACCTTTTCCGTATGTACTCGAAATACTGCGAGAAAAAAGGCTGGCGTTTGGAAGTTACCAATGCCAACGAAGGAACTGCGGGTGGTTACAAGGAAATCGTGGCCAAAGTTACCGGAGAAGGTGTTTACGGTATCCTGAAATACGAATCGGGTGTGCACCGCGTACAACGTGTTCCGCAAACCGAAACACAGGGAAGGGTACATACATCGGCTGCAACCGTGGCCGTTTTGCCCGAAGCCGAGGAGTTTGACGTGGAACTGAAAGAATCGGATATCCGAAAAGACACTTACTGTTCATCAGGACCTGGCGGACAGTCGGTGAACACTACGTACTCGGCCATTCGTTTAACACACATGCCAACCGGTATTGTGGTAACCTGTCAGGACGAGAAATCGCAGCTGAAAAACTTAGCCAAAGCGATGACCGAACTTCGTACCCGGATTTACAACATGGAATACCAGAAATACATCGACGAGATTTCATCGAAGCGAAAAACCATGGTTTCCACCGGTGACCGTTCGGCAAAAATCCGCACCTACAACTGGCCGCAGGGACGTGTAACCGATCACCGTATTAACCTGACACTGTATAACCTGCAGGCAATTATCGGTGGTGAAATCGACGAGATCATCGAAAAACTGATGATCGAAGAAAATGCCGAAAAACTAAAAGAAGCAGCTATTTAATTTTTAAAATAAGGACCGATTTCGGGCTTTCAACAAGTAAAAATGAATCAACAACAACTTTTTGAGGAGATCCAAAAGAAACGCAGTTTTCTTTGTGTGGGACTGGATACTGACATTCAGAAAATTCCTCAGCATTTATTGGAAACTTCCGATCCGGTTTTTTCTTTTAACAAGGAGATAATTGATGCGACGGCTGAGTTTTCGGTAGCTTACAAACCCAACCTTGCTTTTTATGAAAGTCTGGGCTCAAAGGGATTGGTCAGCCTCGAAAAAACGGTTTCCTATATCAAGGAAAACTACCCGGAGATCTTTCTGATAGCCGATGCCAAGCGTGGCGATATAGGCAATACTTCCAACTTGTATGCCCGTGCCTTTTTTGGCGAACAAGATTTCGACGCCGTAACTGTGGCGCCTTACATGGGCGAAGATTCCGTAAAGCCGTTTATGACTTATCCCGGCAAATGGGTGATTCTTTTGGCGCTAACATCCAACAAGGGAGCTTTCGATTTTCAGTTTATCGAAGACCGGGAAACCGGCGACAAGTTGTTTGAAACAGTGCTGAAAAAGTCGCAGGAATGGGGAAGTGAAGAGAACCTGATGTACGTGGTGGGCGCCACAAAAGCCGAGAAATTAAAAGAAATACGCGAGATCGTTCCCAACCACTTTTTGCTGGTTCCGGGAGTAGGAGCGCAGGGTGGTAGTTTAGAGGAAGTGGCGCACAACGGATTAAATTCGAAATGTGGTTTGCTGGTAAATTCTTCGCGCGGAATTATTTATGCTTCCGGAGAGGTTGATTTTGCCGAAAAAGCAAAAGAGGCTGCCCGCGAGGTTCAGTTGGAAATGGAAGTGCTTCTTCAGGAGGCCGGACTGATTTAAAAACATTGCACAAGCTATAAAAAGAAAGGGCTTCCCAACGGAAGCCCTTTTTCTTTACGATTATGAATACAGGTCTTTAAACCTGTGGGATAAGCATTATTTGCTCAGATCTTTGATACGGATGTTTCTGAAATACAATTCAGAACCGTGTCCCAAAAATCCGATGTAACCTTTTTCACGATCCAGGCCCGGGTGTTTTTTTCCGTCACGTGTACCATTTTTGCTGGCTTCTTTAATATCACCGTCAACAATGGTCACTCCATTCAGGATTACTTTTACGCTTGAGCCTTTTACGATAACTTCTTCGATGTTCCACTCACCAACAGGGTTCAGGAAGCCTCTTTTGGCAGCAATTACGCCGTAAACCGATCCGTGGTACTGGTATTCGTGCAGCTTGGCATAAATAGGAGCTGTGTTATCCAGGATCTGAAGTTCCATACCCATGTAAGCAGCATCTCCTTCAAGTGGCGCCCTGATTCCAAGTCCGTTGTTGGCTCCGGGTGTCAGTTTGAACTCAAAACGGAAGTTGAAATCGCTGTACTCGTTGGCAGTAAATAAGTTGCCGCGTCCGCCCATTTTTGGGTTGACCACCAAAATACCGTCTTCAGCATAATAGTCGGTCAGGTTTCCTTGCCAGCCATCCAGGTTTTTCCCGTTGAACAGCGAAACAAAACCTTCCTCTTTTTCTTGCTGAGTTAAACCGATGGATTGGGTATCGATTTCTTTCACATATACATCGCGGAAAGCCAGTTCGTTTCCGTGTGCCTGCAATTCGATGGTTCCTTCTTCGAAAATCGGAATGCTGCGGTCCCAGTAGTTGTCCATGCGAACATTGTCAACTACCAACTCGCCGTTCAGGTAAACTGTAACGTTTTCACCGATCATGGTAATGTGGAAGGTATTCCACTCATCAAGCGGGTTATCGGCTACTTTCGATGGATTGCGAACATTGTCAGGGTTGTTGTTGTACAGCCCGCCTGATCCTACCTGTGCACCTACTTCAACGCGCGAAGTATCCCAGATCTGAACCTGTGGAGTTCCTCTCAGGTAAATACCGCTGTCGCCTTTTTTAGTGATCTTCCAGTCAACGATCATTTCGAAATCTTTGTAGCGTTTTACTGAAACCAGGTTGGCGCCGTGACCGTTAAAAATGATCTGGCCGTCTTTAACACTCCAGTTTTCCACCATTTTTTTGTCGGCTTCCACCTGAGCTTTTGCTTTTTCAGCTTCGCTCATTTCAGCAATTTTGATCGGGTTGCCATTCAGCAACATCCCTTGCCATCCGGAAAGGTCTTTGCCGTTGAACATAGATACAAAACCTTTTTCGTCGGGCATTGCATCGAGGTAACGCTGAATATTGATCTTGTCGTACTGGCTGTCTTCGCCCGATAAAGCGTTGGCAGCTTTTCCAAGAATTCTTTTAACGATATCGCCGGTTTGGCCTTTTTCTCCGTCGTTGCCTGGCATTGCATTTTGCATTACCGCACGGGCAGCTCTTTCTGCCAGGTCTTTGTTATCCAGGAATGGTTCAAGGTATATCAAAGCCAGGAATGTTTTTAAGCCTCCGATGGCCGCGATCACGTTGTTTTTGTCGCCGTTCGAAGTGGCGTAAGGCATTATTTTCCGGTATTGTAGCAATTTCTGGTCATCCGGTAAATTGGCTGAACGAACCAGTTTTACAAAGTTGGAAAAGGCTTTTTGCTTGAATTCGCCCGACGAGCTTTGGCAGATTTCATACAGAACTTTGGCAGCCGAATATTCTTTCCAGGCGTTGAGTGCATTGAAAGCAGCTTCTTTTTGTGCACCGCTGGAAGTATTGAAATAGTTGGTTACGGTTTCAAGCGCCACATTGCCACCAATTTCAGGCAGGATCGGGAAGATCCGCTCTTTTTTGTCGGTTGATTTTAAGGCACTGAATACTTTTCCGTTTGCTTTTTGCTCGGCAGCTACATTTTGGGTAACAGTAATAATGGCCTTTTGAGTTTCCGCAATTTCGTTGGCGTCAGAAACTGAAAGCAATAGTTTCAGCAGGTCATCTGTATTACCGTAAGCTGATACATTTTTCAGCGCTTTAAAGGCAGCTGATTTTACTACATTTTCCGACGATTTTGTAGCGGCCAGCACATCGTCAAAATACTGAGAGCCTGCTTTGGCAGCCAGTAATTCGATAACAGCAGCTTTTGTTTCGCCTGATGTATTGGAGAGTTCGCCTGCTACCTGGTAAAGATGATCTTTGTCGAGTAGTTGAGATAGCGTGCTTTTTGTAAGCTGAGTGTCGTTACCGCTTTTCAGGTGGGCAACCAAAGCCGGAATGGCTTCTTTTCCTTTTAGCTGACTTAAAGCCACAAGAGCTTCCTGTCTAACCACTTCAGAAGCGTTGTTTACATTCTGAGCAACCAGGTCGTTGGCAAGCGTGCATCCGCGGCGTCCAAGCATCGAAATGATCTCCGCTTTTACTTCGGGAGCAGCCGCTTCTGCTTTGGCAATCCAAAGACGTGTGTCGGCAATTCCTCCAGTTTTTTCGGCAATGTTCAGCGCCGAGTAACGGAAAGCCTTGTCTGAATTATCAACGGCTTTTAGCAACAGCGGCGTAGCTTTATAACCCAGGTATTTGGCATAGATAAACAGCGCGGTAGAATAGTTGTGCAACAATTCGGGCGCCTGGTTGGCTTTGAAAACTGCTTTGCAGGCTTTTTCCAGCGTGGCAATTTCATTTTTCTGACCTAAACGATCAGTGTACAACAGGAAAGCGTTGGCTGCATCCGTTTTGTCGTAAGCAAACTTAACGCCCTGCGCGGCTTTTAAAAGCAGGCTGTACGAAGCCGGATCACCAATTTGTGCCAGTGCAGTAAGAGTTGTTTTTCTGAGTTTCACTTCATCGGTTCCTGCCAGTGCAGTGATTTGCGGAACAGCCGCTGCGTAGCTTAATTCACCCAGGGCACGTACCAAAGTTAGTTTTGCTTTTTCACCAGCTGCAGGAAGTGCTTCTGCAAATAATTGGGCGGCACCTTCGCTGTTGATGGCTAAAATAGACTGAGCAGCGGGTTCAACCAACTCTTCGTTGGTCAGGTATGACTTTAATGCTTCTGTAGTTTTTGCCTCGCCAACCAGGTTGAGTTGGTTCATCAAAAAGGTTTTTACTTCGGCATCTTTTTGAGCTGCCAGTGCTTTTAGTAAATTGTTTTCAGCAAATGCACGCTCTTCGTTTTTCCCAAACTGACTGCTGTAGCGGGCAAAACTATTCAATGCAAAACGAACGGCTGTGTCGTCGCCTACTCCCGGAGGGGTCAGCATTTGCAGCATTTTCTGAATTCCTTCGTCTCCCAAAAGGTAAACCTCGTTCATTGCCTTGTCAAGGTGAGTGAGGTTTTTTGTGGGCATTTGCGCCAGAATGTCGGCGACTTTGGTATCCAATGTCCGGCGGTCCTGGGCAAATCCGGTGCCCGAAACAGCGGCCAGAACAAGGATGCAAATAAGTTGAATTATATTTCTCTTCATCGTTGTTGTCGTTAATCTTTTATCCTAAAACCTAAAAATTTCGTTCACTAAATTGTCCAGGGAGCACGCATGGGCTGATTGATCAGACGGTTGGCTCCTTCATCATCGATGAACTCCAGTTTTTCAGGATCAAAACGAAGTGTTCGACCCAGGCGAACCGCAATAATTCCCAGGTTAACCAGGGTAGCCGAACGGAAACCATTCATTTCGTTCAGTGCGAATTTCTTGCGTGTTTTTACCGACTCAGAGAAGATTCCGATTTGTGGTTCCGGCTCAGGAAGCGTTTTAATAAAGCTTTGAAGATTTGGAATGTCGGATCTGAATCCCTGGTAAATCTTGCCATTTGGCCCTTCAATGTAGGCTGCATCTTTGTCGCGGTTTTCACCATCGAGGATAATCTGGCAACCATCGGCATAGGTATAAGTGATTCTTCTCCAGCTACCTACTGCATCGTAGTGTTGCTGCGGTGCATCCACTTCAATTTTTATCGGGCTTGTGTCGTCTTTGCCCAGCATGTACTGTACAGGGTCGAGGTAGTGTTGTCCCATGTCGCCCAAACCACCGCCGTCGTAATCCCAGTATCCGCGGAAGTTGGAGTGTACGCGTAGATGATTGTAGGGTCTGTACGGGGCAGGTCCTAACCACATGTCGTAGTCGAGGTTGGAAGGAACCTGTTCAGTAGGCAGGTTGTGTTGTCCGCTCCAGAAAAATTTCCAGTTGTAACCGGTAATTCCGCTCACGGTTACTTTCAGCGGCCATCCTAAAATTCCGCTGTCGATTACTTTCTTCAAAGGTTTAACGTCGGTACCCAAACCGTAGAAATTGTCTTTGAAACGGAACCAGGTATTCAGGCGGAACATACGGCCGTGGGCATTTACTGCTTCCACTACTTTTTTGCCTTCGCCAATCGTACGGGTCATGGGTTTTTCGCACCAGATATCTTTTCCGGCTTTTGCTGCTTCAACAGCCATAATTCCGTGCCAGTGCGGTGGAGTGGCAATGTGAACGATGTCAACTTCGGGGAGTTGGCAAACTTCCCTGAAATCGCTAAATTCTTTCACTTTGTAATCGATCATGTTACGTGCCAGTGCCAAATGTTCGGTATCGACATCGCAAATGGCCACCACTTTTGTTCCTTCGTAAGGAATATGTCCGCGACCCATTCCCCCAACTCCGATGATGGCTTTGGTAAGCGTGTCAGACGGAGCGAGGAATCCGTTTCCTCCAAGCGCGTGGCGCGGGATAATCGTAAATCCGGCACCAACCATAAGAGCGCTTTTTAAGAACTTTCTTCTGTTTGTAGTTTGATTTTTACTCATATAGCTTTTTGGTATTAAAAATTGCAGCTTAGTGAATTAAATTGCAAGTATAACTTACCTCAGGTTACAATATAGGGTAATATTAGGGGTAACAGCGAAGAAAATCGGACAAAAATTGGCCGGAAATCCAAAATTCAGAAGGATGACGCGAAACGGAAATGATGCAGTCAGGAGCGCCTACGAGATTTCCAGCAAATCAGAAATTGTTTTGCCAAAAGGTTGCGCATAGCACTGCTGGTAGTACTTTTCGAAGTGCTCCAACGATTCGTGCGCCTGTGTATTTTTCCCCAGTTTTAGCAGCGCTTTTATTTTATAGCTGAGAATGGTTTCGTTTAAGGGATCAAAAATCAACAGGGCCTGCGACAAGCGAAGCACGGCCTCGTGGTTCTGCATAAACGTTTCATCTGAATAAAGTGGCAGCAGTGTTTCGAGCAGTTCATCCGAAACTTTGCTTTTGAAATCGTCAAGCCACACGTCGTCCATGTGCGGAAGCAGCGCTCCTTTTTCGATGATCAGGAGAATCTTGTTCAGAAGCCCGGAGTGAATGTCGGTTTTAATGTTTTGTTTAAACTGTTCAATAAGCAGGAAATAATCGGCCAGGTCGCAATACACATCGTCGTCGAGGGTAATTACCCATTTTCGGTTGTTGTATTCGATGTTGATGCCGCTGTTTTGTTCGATGATCTCGCGGATACGCTGAACCTGGGTGCCCCGGTTGTTTTTCGCACTTTCGGCCGGGTAGCCCGCCCAAAGATGGTTGGTGAGCTGTTTCGAGCTAAGCCCGTTTTCGCGTAAAGTAGCAATCAGCACCAAAACAAATAACTGTTTTCTTCGGGTCGAAAAGCGCGAAGTAAGGTCTTCTCCATCGCGGTTAATAATTTTAAAACCACCAAAAAACTGGATGGATGGGCCGGTGTTTTTGCGCTTTTCTTTCAGCGAAAGAATGGTTTTCCGGGTACTGTTTGCCCGCTGCGAATTTCTGTGTTTCCTTTTCCGAAGGAGAAGAACCATGAAAAACACAAAAAGAACTGCTAAAGGCAAAAGCCAGAGCCAGGAAAAGCTCGCGGGTTCGGTATCTTTTTTTATTCCCTGCTGATACAGGCGCTCCACCTCAACATCGCTCAGGGCACGGTCCCAAATCGTCAGGTCGTCCATCATCCCGTGGAAAGATTCGTCCCACAGGTTGGTGCCAATTAAAAGCGAATATTCCGTTGAGCGGATGTTGGCGGCAGTGTCAATCCCCACCAACTCGCCGTTTTTAAAGAAGCGCACGGTTTTGCCGATCGAGATCACAAAGGTTATTTGCTGCCACTCGTTGATCTTTACAACGGCCGAATCAATCACGTGGTCTTTAATTCCGGGCGAAGTAAAAAGCAGGTTTCCGTCCCTGAATTTTACCGACAGTGCTTTCCCTTTCCCAATTATACTTCGGTTTCCGCTTATGTCGGTAGGCTTTATCCAGGCACTTACCGTAAAATTATCGTTGAGTTCAATGTCGGTGTCGTAGTCAATGTAATTGTCTTTTCCGTTGAACACGGCACACCATCCCCGCAACGAGTCTTTCCGGTACTCGATGTTGCTGTACGGAATTTCGGTACTGGTTGCAACCGCATTGTCAACATTCTGCTCAAAGGGAAGCATCAAAACCACTCCGTCTTTCAGATCCTTTTGGCGGGCGTAAAATATCTTGGTGCTTTCGGAGGTGAAGCTGTTAAAGGTGAACACGTCGGGCGAAAAATGATAACCATCCTTGTACGGACTCAGTTCGGTTTGCGTGGTGTGTATCTTCCCAAACGACTCCAACTGAGGCAATTCTTTCCAGGTAATTCCTTCTATCGGTTGGTTGTCAAAAATTACATTGGCAGTGTACCACTTTTGTTTTGAGAAATTTTGATGGTAAACGTCAAAAATGTTTTTGTGCCGCGTAACAAAAAAGTTGGGTAGCTTTCCGGTACGCTCGTTAAAAAGCTGCGGCGTTTTTTCCGGATGTTGTTTTAATGAATCGGGCAGACTTTTTAAAGCTGCGTCAAGGTAAAAAACAACCAGGTCATTTTCAGGTTTTCCTTCAAATCCAGCGCGTGTCTTGGCCGGAAACCCAACAGGAACCCTGTAGGAGCAGGCAAACTCTTCCAACGAATAGGAGAATGCTGTTGCTTGGGGAGTGAAAACAAAAAGCCTTTTGTTTTTTGCGAGGCAATCCGGAATGTTTTCGATGGCTTGTTCGCCGGGAATGGCCATAAAACGGGAGATACTGTCGGATCCGGGTTTTTGAAAAGATTCAGCGAAGTCCTGCGTGGCAATGAAAGTAAGAATTTCGTGTTTGTTATTCTCCAAAAATTTATTCGCCTCATTAAAAAGGTTGATGCCTGAAGCACCCGGAGAAAGAATAAAGGCACGGTATCCGTCAAGCAAATCCTGCTTTATGTTTCCGTTGGTTTCAGTGGAAAGGAATACATATTCCTCCAGGCTGTTTTTCGCGATTGAATGGAACGGAAATAGCAGGAAAAACAATGCCCCGAAAAAGGCATAACCCCAATTTGACCTGTAAATACATTGCATGCTAACAAAAATAGAAAAAAGACGCAGAGTAAAGAGGGATGCAAGCAAGGAAATCGCTTTTAACTTTTATGTTCGGCTGGCTTGGTTTGTACTTACCTGAGAATATCAGAAAATAATCATTCAGGCGATGCTCCACTACCGCAAACATGGGGGCTTTGCCCCAAACCCCACTTCATTTTTTGGCTTGAACCAAAAAACGAAGCAAAAAAGTTCAAGGCTGCGCCCGCTTCGCACGAAAAATTGGCGTTCGAACAGCTAAATCGTCCAAACTCGCTCATCCCTCGCTCAAACAAGGACGATTCTTAACGCCGTTCTTACTGATTTTTCGGCTCACCGGTCGAGGCCGGCAGGCATCACCTTCTCCGCCATAGCATTGGCAAGAGTCATTTCTTCCCTGATTAAATGTTTTTATATGTAAGACTACTTGTTACTTTTTAAAGGCTGTTTTCCTGGGGATGCAAGGCGAAATTAGTACAGGATAAAAAGCAGAAGCCGGGGATTTGGATACTTTTTAAGTGGTGATCAATAAAAGAAACTAACCACCATCTGGGAACTTACTTATTTAAGCCGGGTATATGTTTCAATAATCAAACGATCGACCCCGAGATTTTCGATTTTTTCGATTCCTTTTTGAACGAGCGTATCGTTGTTGATTGTTATTTCAAAATCAAAAGTATGGTCTTCCCATTCGCGGAAATTGCAAAACTCCAGGTGTTCGGTGTAGGTAGTTCCGTTTAACGAATATTTTCCTCCGCCAGCAACAAATACAGATGTAGAGTCGGTTCCTTTATTCAGATCGTGGCGAAGAAAGGAAAAGTGATTGGCATTGATGATTTTAATGGTTTTTTGCCCGTCGGTGTAATCGGTAAAAACCGTATCGTTTTGCTGAATGGTTTCACCCGAAATCAGCAGCCAAGTTCCTTCAATCGGCAGCTTGGTTTCAGAAGTAGATTGACACGCCCAAAATAAAGGTAGGATTAGCAGAAAGGTTAGTTTTTTCATGTTTAGTAGATCGTATTGAATTTTTCCATGGCGATTCTTTTTACTTCGTTCATCGAGATTTCGCGGCCCAGTTCCTGCTGGATGGAAGTAACTGCCGAAGAAGCAAAGCCGCAGGGGTTGATGTAATTGTAATAGCGCATGTCGGTATTCACGTTTAGCGCAAAGCCGTGCATGGTAACATAGCGGCTAACCCGCACCCCGATGGCACAGATTTTACGTGCCCGCACTTTATGGTCGGCCTGTAGCCAAACACCGGTGGCCCCTTCTTTTCTTCCGCCTTCCAAACCGTATTCGGCAATGGTGGCGATAATCGCGTCTTCCATTTTTTCGATGTATTCGCGGACGCCTATTTTAAGGTTTTCCAGGTCGATAATGGGGTAGCCCACCAATTGCCCCGGGCCGTGATAGGTAATATCGCCACCGCGGTTGATCTTGTAGTAGGTCGCGTCTATTTTTTTCAGGAAATCAGTGTTGGCCAGCATGTTTTTTTCATCGCCGCTTTTGCCCAGCGTGTATACATGCGGATGCTCCACCAGGATAAAACTGTTGCGCACCGTTGGTTTTCCGGTACTGCGTTTTTCGGCTACAACTTCCTGCAACCTTTCTTCCTGGTAATCCCAGCAGGCTTTGTAATCTTTCAGCCCTAAATCGATGTAGTTAAAATCTGCCATTTATTTGTTTTTAGCTTCAAGCTTCGAGTCTCAGGTAGCGAGCCACGGGTTCCGGGTTTTACATCTGGCAACTGCTACTGAATACTTATCACTTTTCTAAGCATTCACATGCTCTTCAGCGCGGTACGAGCTACGCACCAGTGGCGAGCTTTCCACAAATTTAAATCCTTTGCGGATGCCAATGTTGCGGTATTCTGCAAATTTTTCGGGAGTGATGTATTCCACCACCGGCATGTGCTTCGTGGTGGGTGCCAGGTATTGCCCAATCGTCATTACTTTGGCACCGGCCTCCAGCAGGTCGTCCATGGTTTGCAGAACTTCTTCGTGTGTTTCACCAAGCCCAAGCATAATGCCCGATTTGGCCACTTTATAGTTTTCAGCCACATAACGTATCACGTCGAGGCTGCGGCGGTATTTCGACGCAAAGCGGATAAACGGTGTCAGTCGCTCGGTGGTTTCCAGGTTGTGCGAGATCACATCCGGGCCGGCATCGATCACCTGCTGAATGAGTTCTGTTTTTCCCCTGAAATCGGGAATCAGCACTTCAATCTTGGTTTCCGGGTTTACCCGTTTTACTTCGCGTATGGTTTCTGCCCAAATGCCTGCACCCTGGTCTTCCAGGTCGTCGCGGTCGACCGAAGTAATTACACAGTGTTTAACACCCATAATGCGCACCGATTCAGCCAGTTTTTTGGGTTCTTCCAAATCGGGAGCCAGTGGTTTTCCGCTGGGAACGGCACAGAACTTACAGCGGCGGGTGCAAATGTTTCCCAGTATCATAAACGTAGCGGTGCCCCGGTTCCAGCACTCCCCAATGTTCGGGCAGTTTCCGCTGGTGCAAATCGTATGCAGGCCGTGTTTGTTTACCAGGTTCTTCACTTTCGAGTAGCTTTCCCCTTTTGGCATTTTCATCTTCATCCACTTCGGCAGGCGCTCCCTGCCATTCAATTCATGTGCCATATCAAAAAAATTTCTGCAAAGTTATTAGTTTAAAAATGAATACAGGATGAAAAACTCCCAAATACTAAAATTGTTCTGAAAAAAACACTTCTTGCTGTAACTGTGTTATTTTTGTGAGATATCAGGAAATCTATGAAACACATTATATTCTCTTTTTTGATCCTTTTTAGTCTGAATACGGTGTATGGGCAGCAGAAAAAAGTGTCGGAGATTCAGAGTAAATCAAGTCTGGCAATTAAATACTACAATGAAAAAGACTATGAAAAGGCGCTTCCGTTGCTAAAAGATGTGTACGCCCTTACCCGGAACAGTACTTATTATCGGTATTACATTACCTGTATGATTGAGTTGAAACAGTACGACGAGGCTATCAGGGAAATTCAGGATGAACTAAAAAGACAAAAACCTCCGCGGCCCGATTATTTTATTTACTGGGGGCAGGTGCTGAAAGCGAAGGGATTAAAACAGGAAGCCACTGCGAAGTACCAGGAGGCGATTGACAACATTCAGCCCAATAAAGGGAGTTATTATACCGTGGCCAATGCGTTTCTGGCGAACCAGGAGTTTGAGCTTTCGAGAGATGTGTATCTGAAGGCCCGGGAAGTGTTACCGGCCGAAGATTTTAGTTACGAACTGGCGCGTTCGTATTTGTACTTGCGCGACAATGAAAACATGCTGGAAGAGTACCTGAATCTGCTGAAAAAAGATCCAAACCATCTTCCGCGGGTGCAAAGCAGTTTGTCGTCGGCCATGCGGCTGGATATCGACGACGGGCTTCGCGACCAGTTTCGCGAGCAGGTGTTGTTGCGTATTCAGAACGAACCCGATGTAATTGGCTACAACCGGCTGCTGATCTGGTTTTTCTTGCAGGAGCGCAAGTTTGCCAGTGCCTTGCGCCAGTCGATTGCGATCGACCGCCGCACAGGGGAAGAAGACCAGCAGATTGCAGTTTTAGGCGATATGGCGCTGCGAAACAAAGACTACACAGAAGCCAAAAAGGCTTATAAATACCTGATGGATAAAGGCGAGGAGAACAGCTATTATGCGCAGGCCTACATCCGGACGCTGAATGCTTCCTACCTCGAGTATGTCAACGATTTTCCGGATGACGTGGGAAAAGGGAAGGAGTTGGCGCAGCAGTTCAGTAAGGGATTGGAATACCTCCAGCTGGGGCCGGTCACATTGCTGCTGGTAAGAGAATATGCACACCTGGAAGCGTTTTACCTGAGGGCTCCCGAACGAGGCATTGAAATGCTGGAGAAGGGCATTGGTATTCCCGGGTTAAAACCTGAACAGACAGGGGAGTTGAAGGCCGAACTGGCGGATGTTTATTTGTACAACAACGATCCGTGGGAAGCCATGCTTTTGTATTCGCAGGTAATTGATGAGAACAAAACCAACAGCCTGGGCGATGAGGTAAAGCTGAAAAAAGCGCGACTGGGTTATTACATGGGCAACTTTAAGTGGGCCAAAGCGCAGCTCGATGTGCTAAAGGCGAGTACTTCGAAACTGACTGCCAACGATGCCATGGAGCTTTCGATGATGATCGGGAACAACCTGAACCTGGATACCACGGCAGTGCCGCTGCAAATGTTTGCACGCGCCGACCTGCTGTTTTTCCAGAACCGGAACGAACAGGCAATGGCGGTGCTCGATTCGCTGGAGGAACAGTTTCCCTACAACTCGCTGGTGGATGATATTCTTTTCCGAAAAGCAAAACTCGAAATCGGCCAGCAGAACTACGCGCTGGCTGCCGAATACCTTCAAACCATTGTCAATGATTTTGGCTACGAATTGATGGGCGACGATGCCATGTATTTGCTGGCAGAATTATACAATTATGACCTCGACCAGAAAGAGAAAGCCAAAGAGCTCTACCGCGATATGTTAAGTGATTATCCGGGCAGTGTTTATATTGAGGAATCGCGGGCCAAATACAGGGAGCTGCGCGAGGTGTATCCCGACAAGGAGGAGGGAAGCAAGGAGCAATTGTTTCAGCGGGCCATTGAGAATTCCGAGTTTTAAAAATTACGGGTTGTGCAACAACTACCTTTGTTGGCCGCTGGTGATTGTTATTTTAATATTCATAAAGTATTTCTTCTCCTGATACATGGAGAATCACTTTGTCGTCACCAATTATCTGTAAGTCCTTAATATCAAATGAAACCTCTTTCCCTGGAATTGCTGTACAGATTTCCTTATTGTCAAGTGATAATCTTAAAGTCCTTTGGCATGGATCTGATTTTGCAACATTTCCTGAATCAATCAATTTTACAATCCATGTATCACCATCGCATCCACTTGCGGCAAATTTTATATTCAGACAATCTCCGGTAATTGTTAATTCTGTTATTGAGAATGGGGCATTCGGTGCGTTCTCGTATTCTTCGGAACTTATTACAACGCTTTGGTCACAAGTCAATTTAGAAATATCCTTAATCTCATCTATCTCAACCACTACTCCAACCATACAATAGCTTCCCAAGTCTGTTCTTTCGTGATATTTAAATTTAATCTCTTTGTTTTCTACTAATTCCAAATCAAAGACATCTAAATTTAATGGTTCTAACTTTGATTTATCATCTAATTCGATAACCCAACCACAACCATCAAGTCCTGTTAGATTTTTCAATTTACCTGATTTATAACTTTTTGAATTGTCATTATCACTTTCTTCACAGGATGAAATAAATAAAATAAGGCTAAAGCAAAGTATACTTAAAATACTCGCACCAAATAATTGTGTTCTGTGGTTTTTCATGTCAATTGTTTTAACGCAAGATGCATTGACTTATCATATGGTTGCGTCACTTGCTGTTAACACACTTGTAAATGACCCTTTTTGTGTATTCCTAGTTTCTCTCTTTTTTTATGTGATGAGATGTATTCAACGGTTTTTGATTATTTGTCGATTAAACGTAAACAGAAATCAACTAATTTTTTTCTTATCAGGGTATTATCCTGCATCGTAAAAAATGAAAACAAACTGTTAAAAGCATGGGAGATAGCTTATTCTCCTTCGCAGTTTTAACAGGTACTTAAAAATTATAGGGTTAACAACTACCATTGTTGTGTAGCGTTTTTTAAATACACGTTATTTAACGTTAATGTTGCAACAGCAGAATCCCCTTCTATCCAATATTTAAATTCAATTCCCAATGTCTTAAGCATTAATTGAGCATGTCCCCAAAAACACTTTTCAAATTCATCGATTGTAACGCCAAGACATAAACCTTCTTTAAAATAGGAGGTATAAGGCCTGTTTGCTTTAACTTTAACAGTTGTTTGAGATTCGGAAACAATTTCGAACGTTCCATTTGGATAGTTGGTAATTACAAAATTTAAAAAGTTTACTACAGGTTCAAGTCCTTTTCCTTTCATTGAATTTAGGCTTGGTCCATGTTTCTGGGCAACAAAGGTCATAAAGTCATCAGTAGTTTTTCCCATACTTTTTGCATAGGCAATTCCAGTGCATATGTAATAATCTGTTCTCCAAACTGCATATTTTGCAGTTTCATCAGCCGAAGCTTTTGTCAAATTAAATCTACTTGAATCACTCTCTTGCGAGTAAGCTGCATTTAAACTTAAGATAAGCGTTGCTGTCAGGATGAATAAACAATGTGATTTCATAATCCTATATATTTAAAAAGTAAGAAATTCTCTGGCTATATTACATTTAGTACTTTCTAAATGGACACAACGATTGGTGCATGTTGTTGGGGCGGATTTCAGAGCGTGTTCCTGTCCGCCAGCTAGCAGACAGAAATGCGATGCGAGAATCCAGCGCACGACACCGCACGAACCCCACAATGCAATTTACAATTTCTTAGGGGGAGTTTTTTAAAGTTCATCAATTATCAATCTTTTGCCTTTTTCACGGCTTCCGTCAATTAATTGTCGTGAAAAACATTTTGGGCAATAGTAATAATTTAGCTTTTTAAGTTCTTTCCAACTCCATTTTGCTTTTATTACTGGAGTTCTATCGCACCCATCAGGCGGTTTTTGTCATTTGTTGGGTCAAAATAAACTAATTCTTTTTTTTACAGGCGCTTAAAAATTACGCAGTTGTGCAACGGTTACTTGTGTTAGTAGTTGGCTTTTTTTATAAAGCTATTCAATACGTCTTATATGGAAAAAGCTGTTCCTGGATGAAGAAACAGCTTTCGAATTATGCAATACGGTATTCTTTTATTTATCGGCAAGTACAGCCTCTATTAAAAGCTCCAGGTTTACATCAAAATTCATTGGTGCTTTTCGGGTGGTTCCTTTCACGGTAACTGTTATTTGTTTGTCCTCCATCAAATCTTCTCCAAAAGCGGCATATCCGCCTCCAAGCATTCCATTGCTTGTAAAAGTAAGCGAATCAGGCGTATTTATTTCCATCGTAGTTTCTCCAACCGAAACGATTAAATGATTAATGGTATCTCCTTCTGAAAGGCCACTTAGGCCATAGTTAACGGATTTGCCGAGAATGTATGTAATATCGTCCAACTTATCCTTAAGGTCATCATGGCCGTTAAGGGAATAAGTCTCCGAACCCGTAAATGCATAATCCGTTCTCCCCGACTCGTGCTCTATTGCCGATGCTTCGTTTACTTCAAACGATAATGTAAGCGGAAGTTTGGTTTCAATAACTACCGGGTCGTCATCACACGAAAAAAGGAAAAACGGAGCGAATAAAAGTAAAATGTGAATTTGTTTCATGGTTAATTTATTTAAAGTTTGAGAAGACAATTATATGAACATTAGTTTTAACAAAATATTTTTTTCAGCTCAATTAACAATTCTTGATTCTACTTAACTTAATTAGTGTTAATTGCTGTAATTTTTTTAATATTCTATATCCAAGCTCGTTGATTACCCATTTTATTTGATGCTGTTTTATGCTTGATGGTAACGGTGGTGGTAGTAAGTTGTGGCGCTCCCGGGTATTTGCGGACTGTTCATCTGCTGGTTCCGATTTGCAATCGGGACCTTTTTGTGTTATATCTTTTTCAGCCTTGCAGGCCGAGGCACGATTTGCAAAATCGCGCCGGCGGAGTTGCTACAAAGAACTGCGGTTGAATTACCCACTGAACCACGCATTACATATAGCTTTTGTTGTTCCCTGTATTTTTATAAGTTGTTGGTTTCATATTTCTAACATAGATTACTCCATCAAATATTTTATACCATTTGCCAAAATGTGGTTTATGTCCAAGTATTATACTCTCAAATTCTTTATCCCCAACTGGTGCTTCCCTAATTCTTGAAAAGTCAATAAAAGCGTAATTCGATTCGATTTCCTGAGCAATTTTGAATTCCCAAGAGGTCTCAGGTGCTGAAACAGAGTCAATTTTAGAAAACGCATTGTATTCACCATTGCTAGATGTAAACGCTATACTAAAAACATTTTCGTTCCCAAATTCATTTGAAACATGTTCTGCAAAATTTGTAAATCCTTGATACAAATCATTACCCTCCTCATAAATAGCATCTCTAATTTTAGTTGCACCATGATAGTTTGCAGTCCATACAATTACTTTTTCATTCGGGAAAAAATTATTGATGTACCAACTGAGATTTTTTGCCATTCTTTCATCTCTTAAAGGCACACTTGCTTCAAGTCCTGCTTTCATTTCGTATGTATATGAAATAAGATTCTCTAACTCTAAAATTATTTGGGTTCTTGCTTCTACAGAACCTTTCTTACTCGCTTCTATCAGTTTTTTGATGGTGTTAACATCTTGGGTAAAGTGGTTAAAGTTGAAAGTTGAATCTTGAACGGCCTTGAATTTATTTGTGATTATAGCGTTGTGTTGTGTCAAGAAACGTTGAAAATCAAACTTGGTAGAACTAGAAATATCAAAAGCGTCATCTAGAAATTTTGGAAAAAAACTGGCATAATAATTTAAAAAAGTATTATCTATCCCAATTATGTTTAATGAATCCTTTTTGTTCCATACATAGTCTGCCATTGCTTTAAACTCATTAGTATAAGACCAAACATTACACAATCCCTTTTTAAACTCCAACTCTGCAGTTTTTGGTTTATCACTTTGCTGAATAACTGCACTTGCGTAATGCATATCAAATATGGTTGCTCCTTCGAATGCAAGAACCTTATAATTTAGTTCTTCATGCAAAAACTTAACAAGTCTGGTTTTTGCTTGGAATGTTGCACCGTCTCCGTGACTAGCCTCTCCCAGAAATACAATTTGTTTATTCTTGAGAACATTGTTCAAAAATATCAAATCGGCAAAATTGTCATCCGAAGGGGATATACTGCTAATTGGATATGTATTTTCAAGAATAATATCAGTTTCGTTTTTACAGCCCTGAAATGTAATTATTGATACAATTAGACATAAATAAATAATGATTTGTTTCTGTTTCATTTGTCTCAGTTTAATATTGGGCACAACGGTTGGTACTTGTTGTCGGTGCTCAGCTGGTTCCGATTTGCAATCGGGACCTTTTTGTGTTATATCTTTTTCAGCCTTGCAGGCCGAGGCACGATTGGCAAAATCGCGCCAGCGGAGTTTTACCAGGTACTTAAAAATTAGGGGGTTGTGCAACGGTTATCCGTGTTAGCTCCCTGTGCTTTATTTATTTTCAATTTTCTTTATCATTTCTGTTGTCAATTCTAAAATTCTTAGTGGATATTTATCCCGAACTTCTCTTTGCTCCTCATGATTTAGCCAGCTATATTTTTGCGCATAATTCCTTTGCGAATATTCTTCTCTTAATTCATGTATTGCTTCTGTTGATTTTGATAATACAGGAAAATAACTGGAGAAATTTATGCTGTCATTGATATTATTTTTGATAAAACAGTCTGGATTATTTTTTATCAATTGCTTTATTGTCGATTTTAAATTGGCAATTTCAACTGTTTTTTCGTTAATCGTAATTATGCCATTTACGCTTTGTTTAATTTGAATAATATTGGGTGTTTCATTTATTTCCTGTTCAATTTCATTCAGTTTAGTCATATCTGAATACCAATTGGGTATTCTTGTAGGGAATGAAACATCTGGATAGTACTTAGTGTCAAAGTCTGCATCGGATGGAATTACAGCATATGAAATACGATAAATTCCTGAATTAGATAGTTCTGTTTTTAATTTATTTATAAAACCCATTTTAACATCACAATGAATGTAAAGACGATAAACCATAAAAGGAATTTCAATCTCATCTCTCATTGATTGCCAATCACGGATTCTGAAATGCAAACTGTCTAATGGAATTCTTTTATTATCCGCTACAATAATTGGGTTAGAACTTTCCTTATCGTCTTTAGAAAACACAACATAAATATCCTCAATTAAGGAAAGTTTTTCTGGTCTTTCATAAAATACAGAAAACGGAAGGTCAAGTTTATATTGATAATGAATGTTTTTACTTAAAATACTTTTATTGATGACTTTATAATTTATCAAATTTATTTTTGATAATCCGAATGAAAGAGCTGCAACACACAGAATTGAAGCCGATAGCCATTTTAAACTTTTGCGAATGTAGGTTAACCTTATTGTATTCCAGCTTTGAAGGAATAGTGTGATTGTAATAAGAATAAATACATAATTATAGTCAGGATAGAGGCTGAAAAGATGCCAGCTTCCATGAAATGTGAATCCGAAAAAGAGTCCAAAAACGACAGCCAATTTTGAAAACCAACTTAAAAAATACCAGTTTAAAAATCTTTGGTCGTTGACAATTGCTGTCTTTCTATGATTACGGATTCCAAATATCTTTTTGGGTTGGTCAAACCAGAAAACGAAGCAAACTGATTGTCCAATGATAACTGATAAGAATGCAAAGAATAGATTGTAAAAGGTTACCTCTTTGTCTGTAAGAACCCACAAATCATATTTCTCGGTAACGGAAAGAATTCGAAATGATTCTCTCATGATATAAAGGAATGAGTAAAAGGAGAACGAATAAAGCAATCCCAAAATTCCTCCAACTATCAACCTAAATCTTGAAAGTTCTATAAAATTGGGCTCTTTATGTAAAAAATTTTTACTCAGTGTCATTTTGGTTTTCTTTCAGCATGAAGCACAACGCCCGCGTAACGCATCTTTTATCCAATCAATATCTTCTATAGGAACAACAAAAAGTATCGTTCCCAATAAAATACACTTGTAAAGCACGCCTTTTATGTATTCCTAATTTCTCTCTGTTTTTATGTGATCAAGCGTATTCAACGGTTTTTGATAATTTACAGGTTAAATATAAACAGAAATTCAACCAAGGCTTTTCTAAACAGGGTGTTATCAGGCATAATCCGCCGGCCGGAGTTCGCGGTTCTAAGTAAAACCCTCGTTAAGCTCGCTTTTTACCCCGAACGGCTTGAAAAAAGTGAGCCTGTTCTCGCTTAAAGTTAGAATGTTCTCGTTTTTAGTGAGAAAGTTCTCACTTTTTACAAGGAAGTTCTCGTTGAAAGTTAGGATGTTCTCACTTTTAGCAAGCTTCTTCTCACTTAAAGTTAGAATGTTCTTGCTTTGAGGGAGAAAGTTCTCGTTTAAAGGTAGCTTTATCTCGTTCGGAGCTAGCTTCGCAATAGCAGTAGTTCCGTGCTGCCGTACTGCTGTGTTTTTCTCGTAGCTCTTCTTCTTTGTCCCCATTTTCGAGGGGGACGAGGAATTCCGGAGGCTCTGACGACGGAATGACGGAGGGGGTCAGGCCGTGGCAGAGTTCAAAGTTCAGAGTTCAGAGTTCAGGGTTCAGAGTTCAGGGTTCAGAGTTCAGAGTTCAGGGTTCAGAGTTCAAAGTTCAGAGTTTGGAGTTCAGGTTCCAGTGGTGAGCTCCCTGCTCTTCGCTCCTTGCTCCCTGCTCCTTGCTCTTTGCAATTTAACAGTTTTTCATTTTGACAATAGCATGCAGCTCTTTGCTTATTCGCGCATTTTCATTGAAGGATTGAAGGACTGAAGACTGATGGATTGATGGACTGAAGGATTGAGGGACTGGAAGGCAGAATTTGCAATATTCAATAATCAATTACCAACGACTCGAAGCTCATGGTTTGTAGCTCACAGCTCTTAGCTTATTTCCGCGAAAAATTCAGGATAGACGGAAGGATAATTAACTGCTAACGGGGATCGGGTATGCGCTTACCTCTTGGAAAACGTTTCCCCAATTCTTCAACTGCTTCTTTGGCGCCGGGTTGCCCCATGGTAGCCGCATTTTTCAGCACTTTATAGATCGAAAGCGATGCGCTGTAGGCCTCGCTTCCGGCAAGGATCATACTATCGTCCAACTCGTTGCTAATGCGTTCGAGCTGGGTGAAATAGGTACGAATGGCTTTTACTGCCTCAAAATCGGCAGTAGCTTCGGGTACATCAATAAAGGCAGGCATATACTGTGGATATTCCTGCGCGTATTCCACCGCTTTTTCAACAAAAGCCACGGTTTTATCGCCCATCTTGGGCAGCTCTTTACGCTCGTCGGGCGTAAGGGTCATTAACTTAGGTTCCAGTACGGTAGCCAGTACCTGGATGGCCTGGTTTACCTGGTCCTTTTCTTCATCGGTTAAATGGAATGAAAATCGATCTTCCATAAGATTTAAATTTGATTTGAAATTTGGGGTACACTGGAGTTTTTGGGGATATTTCCCTGCCACCCTTCCGGCTGCCAGGTACCTAAACATGTATACAGGGTTTCCGCTATCCTGAATTTCAAAAAAAAGATAATGCAATTGAGACATATAAATCAAGGCTTGCGATTATGCTATGGAGCATCTGTACAATGAGTTGCGTTGTGTGTTGCCCGTTTTTTGGGGCGACGGTCATCCGGTTTTCTTTTTGTACATTGGCGTTTTGAATCATCAGCTTTATGGCGCAACCTGTAAAATCTTATTTGTATGCGGGCCTGGCCGTGTTGTTTTGGTCGACCGTGGCAACCGCCTTTAAACTGGCTTTGGCCGAATACGACTTTATCCAGGTTATTTTTTACGCATCGGCCGTAACGGTTGTGTTGCTTTTTGCGGTTTTACTGTTTCAGCGGAAAGTACATTTAATCGCCCGGGTAACTCCGCGGCAATGGACGCATTCGTTGCTCATGGGCGCTTTCAATCCCTTGCTGTACTACCTGGTGTTGTTTAAAGCCTACTCCCTGCTTCCGGCGCAGGTGGCGCAACCTTTGAACATGATCTGGCCCATTACGCTGGCCTTGTTGTCGGTGCCGCTGCTGAACCAAAAAATTGGCTGGATAAGCTTTGGGGCGCTGATGGTTAGTTTTACCGGGGTGTTTTTTATTTCGTCGCAGGGTGGTTTCGACGGGTTTCGCAATACAAACGTGCTGGGCGTTTCCCTGGCGGTGGGGAGTTCGGTATTGTGGTCGCTGTACTGGATCTTTAATGTGCGCGACCGCCGCGACGAAGTGCTGAAACTCTTCCTGAATTTTGCCATCGGTTTTGTTTACCTCTTGCCCGTGATGGCGCTTTTCTCTTCGTTCAGAATAACGCTCAACACAGGGTTTTACGCCATCGTTTATACCGGAATTTTTGAGGTGGGCATTACCTATGTGCTTTGGCTCAAAGCCATGAACCTGACCACCAGCAATGCCAAAATCGGGAACCTCGTGTTTTTTGCGCCGTTTCTTTCGCTGGTGTTTATTCATTTTATTCTGAAAGAAACCATTTATGTCACCACGTTTATCGGCCTGGCTTTTATTGTGTCGGGCGTGCTTCTTCAGCAACTCGACAGGCGAAAAGGACGGTGACGGGTGGGGGTTAAAAGGATTTTTTGTTGAGGGTTAATAATCGATGTTTTTTTGGCTGTTAAAACATCGGGGAGAATGATTTATCCGACACTGAAAGTGTCGAACATAAATAACCCGGTGCGCCTGCACGGCTTTTGACGGGAAGCGCCGGGCTAAGGAAAGACCCGATCTCGTCCGGCGAAGAAAGTTGTTAGTTGATGAATCGGGATTCCGGACGAAAACAGGCTGATCATCATTTTATTAAGTAGTGTAGTTAATGATAGAAAAAAGAAGATTCCAGCAGATATTTTATCGCAACAAGTAAATTATTGTTTACCTTTGAGTGGGATTTAGAAAGATTCAGTTACATGAAATGCTCCGAATTATTTCGACTCTTGAAAAAAGATGGCTGGTACCCGATTTCACAAAAAGGGTCGCATGTTAAATTAAAACATGACCAAAAAGAGGGAATAATAATTTTTCCAAACCATGGGAGCCAGGAAGTCGGAAAAGGACTTGAGAAGAAAATTTTGAGAGATGCAGGAATTACACTTTAAAGACATGAATCATGAAAGCGTTTAAGAAAAAAATTAAAATAATAGTTGAAAAAACAAAGACCGGATTTTCTGCTTATTCTGAAGAATATCCAATATTTACAACAGGAAGGACTATTCCTGAATTAATAAATAATGCGCTCGAAGCCACTCAATTAAATTTTGAAGAAGAATTTGAAATTACACACGAGAATTTAAAATTTGAAATTGACTTTGCTCAATTCTTCCAGTATTATAAAGTGCTCAACGCAAAGTTTCTTGCTGAAAAGATTGGGATGAATCCTACTCTGTTATCTCAGTATGTGCAAGGACACAAAAAGCCATCGGAAAGCCAAACTGAGAAAATATTAAGTGGAATTCACCAGATTGGACAAGAATTGTCTGAAATGAACCTGATTTATAAAGCATAGAACACGGGCTATAACATTTGCAAATTGCATTTCGGATGCAGTGGGATGCGTTGTCTCTGCTCATTTCTGCAAAACACAATAAATCACGAACCAGCCACAACTTCTCGCAATAAATCGCAATAAGTTACCACAAGTCACTATTTTTATTGGATGGAAAAACCACTTCGAATTTTGGGGATCGACCCGGGAACCACGGTAACCGGTTACGGGCTGGTGGAAATCAGGAACAAAAAGCCGGTGATCCTGCACATGGGGAACATTACACCCGGGAAGTTCAAGGATCATTACCAGCGCTTGAAGGTTTTGCACGAGCGGGCGCTTCATTTGGTGGAGACCTATCGCCCCGATGTGATGGCGATTGAGGCCCCTTTTTACGGGAAAAACGTACAGTCGATGCTGAAGCTCGGACGCGGACAGGGCGTTATTATGGCGGCTGCACTGATGCACGGGGTTCCGATCCATGAATATGCGCCCCTGCTGGTAAAGCAGGCCATCACCGGAATGGGGCGTGCCTCGAAAGAGCAGGTGGCTTATTTCCTGCAAAAAGTGTACGATCTGAAAGAAATGGAGAGTGTGCTCGACGAAACCGATGCGGTGGCGGTGGCCATTTGCCATTTTATCCAGTTGAACAAGCCGCAGAAATCAAAAGAGTATAAAAACTGGGCCGATTTTATTAAGAAGAATCCTGACAAAGTGAAGTAATTAGAAGATGAAAAAATCGATCAAGACCTTTTTAATCGTCATAGCTGTTATACTGGGTTTTGTATTTCTGCCTCCGTTTATTGCCTGGCTCAACGGCGAGGCATTCAAGGTGTCGTTAACCGAAGTGCGTTATGGCGTATTTCTGGGATTACTGACGCCGCTGCTGATCTGGCTCTCCTCGAAAATGAAAAGTACCTTTCTTTTTGTAGTGGTGGCCCTGGTAATTATCAGCTTAGGCGGATTTTTACTCCATCTTATGTTTCCGAATTAACAAAACTTCGTATCCAAATCTCAAAAACCTAACTAAAAACAAAAATGAAACGACGTACCTTTTTTAAAACCAGTGCGATAAGCGGATCGGTACTGGCTCTTTCCGGAGCGGCTGCGTGTACAACCGGTTCCGGGCATTCAGAAACCCCGGTAAACCTCACCGATTTTGAGTTGAATGAGACCACGGTTGCCGAACTTCAGAAAAAGATGGAGGCGGGCGAATTAACGGCCGAAAGCATTTGCCAAAAGTACCTCGACCGCATTGAAAAAGTGGATGCTTATTTGAAGTCGGTGATCGAGTTGAACCCGGATGCCATTGAAATAGCCCGGCAGCTCGACGGCGAGCGGGAAAAGGGGACGATTCGCGGGCCTTTGCACGGAATCCCGGTGCTGATCAAAGACAACATTGATACAGGCGACAAAATGATGACCACTGCCGGATCGCTTGCATTGGCGGGAAACGTGGTGGAAAAAGATGCGTTTATTGTGACAAAGTTACGCGAAGCCGGAGCGGTTCTGTTGGGGAAGACCAACCTGAGCGAGTGGGCCAATTTCCGGTCGGATAATTCTTCGAGCGGATGGAGTGGCAGAGGCGGACAGGTGCGGAACCCTTATTTTCTGGACAGAAGCCCCTGTGGCTCGAGTTCCGGAACAGGAGCGGCCATTTCGGCCAATTTGTGCGCCATTGGAATCGGGACCGAAACCAACGGTTCGATCGTTTGCCCGTCGGGGAACAACGGCTTGGTAGGAATAAAACCCACGCTGGGCATGTGGAGCAGGCAGGGAATTATCCCGATTGCACACAGCCAGGACACTGCGGGCCCCATGTGCCGCAACGTAAGCGATGCTGCCATCTTGCTGGGAGCGCTGGCAGCAGCCGACCCGACCGATGCCGAAACCCATCTTGAAAAAGGGAATATTCTGAATGATTATACGCCTTACCTGAAAGCGGATGGTTTGAAAGGGAAACGCATTGGTGTGGCTTCGCAGATGTTATCGGGCAACCGAAAGGTGAACGAGCTATTTATGCAGGCTGTCAGTGATTTGCGGGAGGCCGGTGCAGAGGTGGTTGAAGAAGTTGAGTTTGAGCACAACGGGGAATGGAACAGGTTTTCGTACCAGGTTCTTTTGTACGAGTTTAAAGCCGATCTGAACCAGTACCTGGCCGGGCATCCAACAGCCCGGGTGAAAAGCTTGGAAGAGATCATTGCTTTTAACAAGGCGAATGCAGGTACGGAAATGCCCTGGTTCGACCAGGAAATAATGGAAGCCGCGCAGGCCAAGGGCGATTTGACAAGCGAAGAGTACCTGGAAGCTTTGGCGAACTCCAAGCTGTTTGCAGGCAAGGAAGGAATCGACAAAGTGATGGAAGAACTCGGGCTGGATGCAATTATCGCGCAAACAAATGGCCCGGCGTGGACCATCGATTGGGTGAACGGCGACCATTTTAGTGGCGGAAGTTCATCGCCTGCGGCCATCTCGGGTTACCCAAACATCACGGTGCCGATGGGCTTTGTGGAAGGGCTTCCGATTGGCCTCTCCTTTTTCGGGAAAGCCTGGAGCGAACCTGCGCTTTTGGAAATAGCCTTTTCGTACGAGCAAAAAACAAAGCACCGCAAGGCTCCCGGATTTCGGAAGTCGCTAATGGAGTAAGCATTTATTACATGCGAAATGATTTATACTTTGTTTTTTTAGGTGCTTATTTTATTATTATGCAATGAAATTCAACTCATGCCCGTAAAAATGAACGGTGTTGCAATTTATTTGTTAATTTCTCGATTCAGGTTTGGCTTCTTTTCTTTTTGAAAGAGCCAACTTCGGATTAGAGGACAAAAGTACAGCATGGAGGATTTGAAGAACTGGACCAGTTTTATCAACGGCGACAAGCAATCCCTTGAGATCATATATACAAAATACTATGATCAGCTGCTGAATTATGGCCTGAAGTTGTTTTCTGATCCTGAAATAGTGAAAGATTGTATTCAGGATTTATTTGTAAAGCTGTACTCCAGCAAAAAAATAAAGCCGACGATGCATGTGCGGCCTTATCTGTTAAAATCGATCCGGAATATATTGATCGATAAACTGGCCAAGCAGAAATTGCTGGTTTCTGAAAACGAAATCTCATTTCACATGCCTGTTGACGAGGAGGACCTGGAAAAGAAGTTTGGTGGCAACGATGAGGAGTTACTGATGCTCAAAAAGCTGTTGCATTCTTACGATCAGCTATCGGACAAGCAAAAGCAAATCCTTTACTTTCGATACATTCAGGAGCTTTCGCATAAAGAAATTGCGGAAATTCTGGATATCAATGAGCAATCGTCCATGAATTCGTCGTCAAGAGCCTTGTCGAAATTGCGAAACCTTTTACTGGATAAAGAAAATCAGGTTTTTCTCAGTGGTGATGATCTGAAGAAAAACCTGATTCTCTTGTGTATGGTATCAAAATAAGCTATTGCTTCGGCAGGGCTTTAAAGTCGATTTCCGGGTGAGCGGCAGAAGACTTTTCGCGGGTAAAAACCGTTCTGTAAGCCGTGTTATCGTCAAAGAAACCACAGTTTTTCATGACAAACGATTTCCGGTTTTTTGTAACGCCACCGTAATAATCGGCGCGGCGTTTGGCGGCAGCCGTTGCATCGTAGGTAAAACCGGCCTCGGTTAGTTCTATCCATTCACCTTTTTCGGTAACGATCCACTGGTTGGTAAGCTCCACTTTTCGGGTGAGGTGCCCCTGCGAAGGGATAAAGTTCTCGAGAAACGAATGCGGGCGGGTGTACCACGTTACCTTTTGGGGCCGCGAGAACGAGGCGATCAGTCGCCAGTTGTTTTGCTCCGGATCAAAGAACCACGACGTATAAACGGTGGCACCTTCGCGGTTTTGGTCCGGGTGAATGCGTGTCAGAAACCGATAGGTCTTTCCGGCTTTCCACGGATAGCGCAGAAAACTTTGTCCGCCCGAACCTTCTCCCCCAAATTCTTTGGTAACCACGTCTTTGCCCTTGTAGAGCATGTGAACCTGGGCTTCTACCGGAATTTCTTCCGGGTTATCGGTTGAATAAGGGCTCCAAACCGAAAACAGGATTCTTCTTTCGGTGGGCGAGTTTACCTGTATTCCGCAGTATCCTTCGCCAAAACCATTGACCATGTAGTAAGAACCGATCACATCTTCTTTTTCAGGCACCATCACTTCGTTGTAGAAGTACTCTACGTTTCCGGCTGATTCGGGAATCGGGTACGAAAGATGAACCGAGGGGCCACGCCGTCCAAAATAGAAATTCTCGGGTTCGCGTACAAAAATCAGTGGCTCCTGTGCTGCTTCGCCTTCAATAATCAGGTCTGAAATATCCGCAAAAACAGAACCTGTGCGCGATTTGCCTTTCAAGTCAATACGTACATGCTGGTTTTCTTTTACCGTTGTGCTTCCCACTTTAATGGTTTCCCACGCAGGATTATCAAGGGTAAGTTTGTGTGCTTTTCCGTTTATCGACACTTCAATTTCGGATTTACCTTCAGGAGTGCGGGCTTTCAAAGCTATGTTCAGGTTTCCGCTGTGGCCTGTTTTAAACCAGCAGGAAATTACGGCACTTTTATCGTCCCAACCCGAAAGACCGTTTTTGTTGATATCAACGGTTCCTGTTTTTTGGGTAACATAAGCATTCCCGCCAAGTGGAATATTTACTGCTGAACCGGCCGAGAATGCATGGTTCACGTTCAGGATAATCAAAAGAATAAGAACTAAATGCTTCATTTTATTTTGCTTGCTTTTACTATTAGCGATTCAAGAGATCGAATTTACTTCTTTTTTTTGAGGAGCCCCGCCGAGGCAGGTATGCGCCGTTTGAAAAGCTGCATACCGCCTTTGCCTGAAGGGACTACCTTTCTCTGTTATTGCTGTTTATTTGTAGTTGGAGACGTTGTTATCAGTTATTGAATAAATGTTGTTATGCGCAGGTTGTGGATAGTTTTTAGCGGCAATCTCTGCTTTCAGGTTGTCAATTTGCTGCTGGGTGATGGTGAATTGTTTGGTTGCATAATCGTTCACCGTTATGTCTACGGGCGTAAGAAAACCCCAGGCTTCAAAGAAAGCGGTCAGGTCGAGATTGGCAATGCGGCAGGTGGCGCGCACAAAATCGAGCTGATAAAAGCCATCGTTTGTGGCCTGTGAATTATCCTGGTTCCGCATGTATTCATACAGATCTTTGTAAAAATCCTTTTTCCCCAATGCATCCATCAGGTACAGTTTCAGCTGCCAGAAAGGAATGAGTTTTACAAACACATCCCCGTTTTGGTTGTGGGGAATGCCTTTGTTCACCAGCTCGTTGAATCCTTTGTTGTACCTGTCGTCAGAGATCAGGCGCGAGGTATTACCCCACGATGTTTGTACATGCAAAGAGTGAATGTTGGTGGTAACCTCGGTCATTCCGATCCACTTCAGACCGGGCCGGGTTTGGTTGGAGTGCCCCACTTCGTGCGCCGGCCCCCAGGGAGATGTGGCGAGTTTATTCAGGCTGCACAGTTCGTTCATTGTTCCTGTAACATAAGCCGTACGGTAGCTGGTCGAATACATGTAACTGTCGGTATAAACCACGTGGAAATACATGCGGTTGTTAAAGGTTTTGTTGTATTTAAACAGGCCCATAAATTCCCATTCCAGACGGACCAGGTCGTCGTATTTGTTGATCAATGCCAGTCCGTCGGGGGTATTCTCCCTGAATTTTTCGGTGGGGAAAGTTAGGTGTGCATATTTTCCCAGAACATCAAAATGCTTGTAGCTTGCGTTGCTTAAAAGCCTGTTCCAATCCTCCGAATTGTGTTTCTGACTGTCGAAGTAGCCATTTATTGTGCCGGTTACAAAGTTGATTTTTACCGGGCTTTCAGTGGCGGTCCCGGTGTGGTACATCACGTAAACCAAGCCCCCGGAAGTAATGTTGATCTTGTTTAATCCGTTGGCAACCGGATAGGAGTTTCCTCCAAAGCCATTTTCCAAATCCTGGATTACAATTGATACATTTTTGTGGTCCGGGTTATTGGCAAAAAAGATGAGTTCGTCTCCGGTAGAAACAGAAATTCCGGTAGGGTTGTCGCGCAAACTATAGGTGCTGGTTTTGTTTGTTTTGGCCATTACGGCAGGATCCTGCCAGGGGCGGTATTCCTGAATTCTGAATTCTTGGTTGTATTCTCCGCGGAATATTTCCAGTGCCATGTCTTTGAAAAAATTGTTTGGAATAGCCATTACAGCCGATTCGCTTGTTCCCGGTTTTAGCTCGGAGCAACTGTTGTCGGTAAAAATCGATAAGAAATCGAAGTTATCCGGGTTTTTCCGGTAGAATTCCATTTCGGCACAGGCAACAAAACCCTGGCCATCGCCGGCACCTGATTTAACTACTAGTTGAATGGTAACAGGTTTGCTGATTGGGGTAGAAAATGTTACGCGGCTTGATGCTGAACTACCGTTGAAATTGTAATCTCCGTATTTGGTAAGGGTGGGATTGTCTTCGGTAGCTATCCACAATTCAAATTCTTTAATGTGTCCGTTTGATCCGCTTTGGCGCGGGTAGTATACAAAATAATCAATTGTTGAAACATTCGAGAAATGGTAGCTTAGGGTAATGGGGAAGTAATTTTCGCCGGCGTTATTCCAGCTAGAGTGATAGATGGTGGTGTAGTTTCCATCGAGCGATTTATCGATATTCTGTCCCGACTGGAACGAAGAAGTTTCGGCACTTGAAACCGTAACTTTTATATCATCTTTAATATCGCCCTGGTACGAATCGAGCCCCGACTGAGAAACCGAGAACGATTTTTTGAGTTCGCCGGCCTTTACCGAAACAATGGCTGCACGCTGGTCTGACTGTTGGTTGGTGTTGGTTTCTACTGTAATTACTCCGTCGGCATAAGTGGCGGTACACCAGCTAACACCTGACTCGCAGGTAAGCGGAGCTTGGTTGGTGGTAACTTTTACAGTTTGCGTAGAACCGATGCGGCTGAACGTTAGTTGTGAGGCTTCAATTTCCAGTTTTGGAATTTCAACGGTTTCTTCCAGTTTGTCTTTAGAACACGAGATATTGAATATAAAAAGTACCGCAAAAAAAGCGATGAAGGATTTTCTTTTCGTTCTACACATAGTTTTTGATTGATGTTAGTTTATTTAAAAAGAAGTTTTACGCCGGTTAAAGCGTAAAACTTCTGTATGATTTAATCAAAATTATTCCTGTCCAAAGATCCTTAAATTGGAAAGCATTGCGTAGTTGCTTTTCCCTTTTTTATCAGTGCCAAAGTAGACTTTTAGATACCTGGTTTTCGGGTTGTTTGTTAAGCGGTAGCTTTGTTCCGAATTGGTATTAATATCAAAGGAGTATACTCCTTGATCTTCCCAGTTCCAGGTGGTCGGGTCGTTTTGGTCGCTTGCTCCATCAGCAGCACAAGTAAGAAACTGTTGTCCAACCTGACCTTGTCCGTTACCCTGCCGACGGGTTAATGCAACGCGGCTTACCGTAACTTCTTTCCCTAAATCGATAATAAACCAGTGTGGATAGGTGGCCCCAAAAGAAGCCCAACTGGCATGCCAGAAAGTTCCCAGTTCATCATCCAAAAGGGCAATGACTCTTCCTTGCGGGCTACCGCCTTCGCCGCCGGCTTCCTGTGAGCTGTAACCGATAGTCTCGAAGTTGGAATTGTCGACATATCCGGGCACCGTCCATGTATCTTTGGAGATTACTGATTCCGCCAAAGGCGTAATGTCAAATGAAACAGGTTCAGAGCTGTTTTTATATTGGTCGGATACAGTTACTTCAAATGTTATCGGGTCGGCGGGAAGATTTGTAATAAAATCTTTGCCTGAGTCACTGGATGTGAATTTTACCGTTTCCCTGGCAGTTGGATTTTCAGGATCAGGATAAGAGACCGAAATAACCAGTGTTTTCCCGGTTTCATTCACCCACGAAATAATACCGCCACCAAAATCCGGAACAACTGATATGGTCGAGATTACCTCGTTGTAGGCAGGAGGAAGAGGCGCTTTCGAAATCGTAACCGGCTCTGATTTTCCGCCTTGTATGTTGCAGGATGCCAACTTGAACTGGTATTCGTTGGTGTCTGCAAATCCGTCAATGGTGGCAGTTACATAACCGGAAACAGAGTCCAGATTAAATTTGGATATGTTTTTGCTAAAGTCCTGCCCCTCTATTGAGTAGGAAATGTTTACGTAATCGATCCCTTCGCCTGAAGGTAATCCCCACTTTAAGACTACTGCACCATAATCGGCTTCTGCTGACAAGTCAACTACTTGTCCCGGAATACGTACATTTTCATCATCGTCGCTACACGAAGCAGCAAACAGGAAAATGGAAAGCAGGTAAAATATATTGATTATTTTCTTCATCTATTTAAAGTTTAAAGTCGTGTTATTGAAATGTTCATTAACTATCTTTTTTTAGCCCCAATTAGTAACCCGGATTTTGGACCAGGAACTGGTTTTTCTCAATATCCCCGATCGGAATGGGCATCAGGTAATGTTGAGGAGTCCGGAATACCCGGGTAAAATTCACATCCACAACATTGAAGAATCCGGCATCGGTTGATTGAGAGTAATCCATCCCCTGAGCTTTCACGTTAAAGTACTTTGTGCCAAGCAACCATCTTCTCACATCCCAGAAGCGTTGGTTTTCCAAATACAATTCAATGGTTCTTTCCTGGCGAACGATTTGGCGCATTTTGGCTTGGTCGAGTGTGGCGCCGGTGGCAGCCCATGCTTCGTCAATGGTTGGAATGCCTGCTCTGGTCCGGATTCGGTCAATGTATTCCTTTGCTTTCTCGAGGTTGCTTGCACCCCCCACTTCAATGAGTGCTTCGGCATAATCCAGGTACAACTCACCAAGACGAATAATTGGCCAGGAATAATTGATGATACTACCACCTGTTGCTCTTGAAAACGAAGGATGAACTCCTTTTTTGTTCAGGTAACCGGAAGGAGCATAGTTGTTGGTCCGGGTTTTAACCCCACAGTTATCGTCTTTGCGGAAGCTTACCAGCATTCTGTTTCTGTTATCTGCGGTTACTCCCGGATCGTTGGTGTAAGCATACAGTTCGTAATAACTGTTGTGATAAGCTATCCAGGCATAAAACCGGGGTTCTCTTTCCATGTTCAGATTCAGGGTATTTCCCGAGCCATGTGTTAAGTCGGTTTGGTTGCTGTATTCAAAAGCATTTTCAAGGTCATAGCTGGGATCTTCATCAATCGGCAACCCATTTTTTGTGTAAAATGATTTAATCATGGTAAGTGTAGGTGCCACTCCGTTCCACGATCCACCATTTGTCTGATTAAATGGAGTACTTTTTCTTTGCAATGAATAATAATTTTCGGGGCGCGTGTCAGCCCAGATAATTTCGGGGGTATGGCGGTCGGTGATGGTCATCCGGAGCGTTTTTTCAACACTGTTCGATGGTTCAGCCAAAGTGGCTGCTGCATCACCTTCCTGGAACAAACGAATACCATTATCTTCTGCTGCATCTATTGCTGTTTTGGCTGCATCGGCTGCTTTTTGCCATTTTGAAGCGTCATAAGTCGTATTCATCAGAGGAGTTCCATCAGCATTTTTCACCTGTGCTAAAGCACCTGAGATATCATCGGCATCAGGGTCGGAGTAGTAAACCGATCCTCCATTGAATTGGGGCGAAGCGGCATACAGGAACATTCTTGCTTTAATGGCAAGAGCTGCCGGTTTGGTAGCCCGTCCGAAGCTTGTTTCTTCCTGTTCGTTAGGTAAGCCTAAAGCAATGGCCTCGTCAAATTTGTCGGCTACCCACTGAACACATTCATCATACGGAGAACGGGCCGGGTAATTTTCAGCAGGAGTATTTACTGCAAACGATTCTTTAATCAGGATAGTCGGGCCATAATTTTTAACCAGAATATAGTGATAATAGGCAATTAGGAAAGTGGCTTCGGCTTTGTATTCCTGCTTGTCTTTCTCGTCCATCAGGGGGACGGCATCAATATTCTCCAGTAGCAAATAACATTGCCGGATACCCTGAAAGAGTGTATTCCAGTATGAGATAACCGGGTTGCTGGCTGTGTAGTTTCCTTTTGGAAAGTTGGCAAAAGTTTCGTGCTCGAAAGCCGTTACTACTTCATCGGCCGTAAACATATCAATAGAAGCAGTCTGATGCCTTGGATTAGGTAGATACGAATAGCAGGAATAAAGATATCTCCTGGCTGCTTCTGAATCTTTGAAAGCATCCTTGTCGTTGGCCGTTTCGGTTGGTACAATGTCAAGATAATCACAGCTGAATAGTGACAGTACCAAGATTATTGAAGAAATAATGTATTTAAATTTCATCCTGTTCAAAATTTTATAATGTGAATTGTACGCCCAAATTAACTACTCGCATTGTCGGATATTTTAAGCCGGATCCTCCTCCCATTTCCGGGTCCCATTCCTTGAACTTTGAGAAGGTCAGTAAATTGGTTCCGCTCAGGTAGAATCGCATGAATTTGTGTGAATATCCAAATTCCAGGTTTTTGAGTTTCAGGAACGAAGCATCGCGCAACCAATAGGTAGAGGCTGCGGTGTTGTTGGCATTGTCAGCAATGCTCAGACGCGGATATTTGGCGTATATATCCTGGTTGCTTTCGCTCCAGTAATCATCAGCCACAAATTGCAGTACGTTGCGGGTGTAGCTGGTTCCGAAAGGGTGAAATCCGCTCATGACCAGTGATGTGCGGGCTACTCCCTGGAAGAATAGTGAGAAGTCCCATTTTTTGTACTGCAAGGATGTTCCCAAACCGTAAACAAGCTCCGGAACAGTTGGGTGTCCCATGTACTGACGGTCGTTCTGATCAATCTGCCCATCTGTTTCTCCGTTTATGTTCGGTATATCTGTGTACTTAATATCACCGCCACTAATAAATCCCCCGATTAGCTGGTCCGGACTGTTGACAACTTCTGCATCGTCAATAAATAGCCTTTCAGCAGTGTACAGCAATGGCTGATTGATGCTATGTCCAACTCTGGAATTCCCAGGGTATAGGAGGTAGGCCGGCTCGTCGTACGAAAGAATTTTGTTTTTGGCAAATGAGAAAGTTCCTTTTACTGAAACAAACAGGTTGGGGTTTACTTGTTTATTGTAGTTTACCGCTCCGTCAAAACCTTTGTTTTCAACCTCTCCCAGGTTTCCGTAAATGGCCGTGCCGGATGCACCAAAGAAATTAGGAATGGATTGACGTTCCATGAATATGTTTTCCCTTCTTTCTTTAAACACGTCAAAAACGATTTCAAAAGAATCAAACAGCTGGAGATCTATACCAATGTTTGTTTTAGTGCCAATTTCCCAAGAAAGATCGCTGTTTTGGTAACGTTTATAGACTGGTCCTTTTTGTTCGTAATTTTGATCTACACCTGTAGTGTATTTGGCATCGTCTGATTGTAATTCAATATCTGCCAGGTAGAGGAAGCGGGCATCATCGGTTTGGTCGTTACCAACCTGTCCCCACGATCCTCTGATTTTCATATGAGAGATAACGGGTTTGATGGACTCCCAGAAAGCTTCTTCACTAATGTTATAACCTAAAGCAACAGAAGGAAAGAATCCGTAACGGTGTCCTTTGGCAAAGTTTTCACTTCCGTTGTATCCAAAATTGAATTCGGCCATGTACCGGTTGGCATACCCGTAGGTTACGCGGCCGGCAATACCTTGCTTTCTTTTTGGAAGTGATTCTTTTAGTGTTCCGGGCGTATTGATGTTAAATTCGTTTTGGTTGTACAAAATCATGGCCCCTAAGCTGTGCGCATCATCAATAACCTTCGAGTAGTTTAACTGTCCCTGAATGTACATGGTGCGATCACCTCTGCCAAAGCTGTTGTCGCCATCAATATCAAGAACGGTGGATACCGGAGAACCGGTTGTTCTTACAAGGTCGTACTCCGAAATATCGCCTTCACCGTTGTAATAAATATTACCCAGGTAATATTGGTTGTAATTCGAACTTCTTGATATGTGAGTTCTCGACCAGTTTTTGAAAGAAATCAAGCCGCTGAAATTCAGTCCATTTGTAATAAAGTCCAGTTTCTGATCCAATTGCAGGGCTGCAATTACAGTACTTTGGAAATCCGAGTTGTATCCTCTTACCATTTCGGCCAGTGGGTTTATTCTTCGGTCGTTTGAAGAGGCTTTTCCTCCCCACATTAGGTGGTCGGTGGTGGAGCTCAAGTTACGGGGATCGTCGGTCGAGAACAAGATCGGAAAATCAACCGGGTTCGAATAAATTACGTTGTTAAACAAATCACTGGCACTCCGGTAAGGTGAATTCTCATCTCTTAACTGAACATTTAAACGTAAGCCAACGGTGGTTGTTTTGGTTGGATAATACCTCAGGTTGTTCTGGAAATTGTATCTCCACAACGAAATGTTATTGCTGTATGAGAAGAAGTCTTTGCTTCTTGATTTTAACATTCCTGATTCGTGTGATCCGGAAAGAGACGAGAAATAGTCTACTTTAGAGCTACCTCCTGTTATGTTTATAATTGCTTTTTGAGTTGTCTGGTAATCGTTGAACAGCTCGTCGTACCAGTTTACATCCGGGTAAAGCGAGGGGTTGTTTCCTGCAATGGTTCCGTTAATTTTTTCCTGCGAGTAAGGAATGAATGATGTACTCGAAGGATTTTTTTGGGCTTCGTTGTACATGTTCATATAGGTAACTCCGTCGGCAAGATTTACTTTGTAAGTTGGTGCAGCAATGGAGTTTTCGATACGAACGTTGATTTTGGGCTTGTCAAGATCTCTCCCGTTTTTTGTGGTAATAATCATAACTCCGTTTGCCCCCAATGTTCCGTACAACGCGGTTGCCGTTGCATCTTTCAGTACCGAAAAGCTTTCTATGATTTCAGGGTCGATGTTGTTCAGGTCTCCTGAACTAATCTGCACTCCATCAAGAATGATTAACGGAGTAGTGGTGCCTCCAAAGGTCGAAATACCCCTGATCCAGAAATTGGCGCCGTCAGCACCTGGTTGCCCGCTTCGTTGCACTGCAATAAGGCCTGCAACACGACCGGCAAAACTGGTAGATAACTGAGTGGATGGAACCTTTAGTTCAGTTGCTTTAATAGATTGAACGGATCCTATTACAGAAGCTTTTTTCTGGTTCCCGTAACCAACTACGACTACATCTCCAAGTTGAGTTTGGTCTTCTTCCAGCACAATTGAAAGCTGTGTTTGTTCGCTTACCAGGATTTCCTGTTTTTTAAATCCGATAAAGGAAATAACAAGGGTTTGACCCGGTACTGCATTGAGCGTAAAATTACCGTCGATGTCTGAAATCGTACCATTGGTGGTACCTTTAATAATAATGTTCACACCAACCAGCAATTCACCGCTTGTATCGGTAATTTTCCCGGTAATTTTTTGAGTTTGTTTGGAGGGCTCTTCGTCCCCCGGTATCGGTTGTTTTTTGGAGATATAGATTTGCCTACCCGAAATCACATAGGTATTGTTGGTATCTGTAAACAGTGAGTTCAGAATAGCATCCACTTTTTCTCCCGAAAAATTCGCGGTAACCCTGCGTTCAAGATCCAGTGCTTCATCTTGGTAGATAAATACAAACTCAGTTTTCTTGCTGATTTCATTCAGCACTTCTTTTACGGTTTTTCCGACTGCATTGATAGATATGGACGTAGTTTGTGAGTAACTGTTTTCTCCATAGCTAAATTGCAGTCCTAATATGAGGCAGATTGCTAACAATTTCATCCTTCGGATATTATTCTTTAATAATGACCGCTTGTTTAAAACTTTTGCGTCTATTTTATTCATAAATTTGTAATGATATTAGATTTTAAATTTTACATTTTGAATCTCTTCAAGCCGGACAATATTCCCAGTATCGTTCGGCTTTTTAGTTCTACTTGCTGGCGTTTATATTCTCATAGGCAATTCGTGTTTTTTCATTTATACTTTGATTTATTTTGTTAGGAATTAATAGCTGTTTTTGCTGATCTTTTTAGCAGGATTGATATGCTGTCGTTGATTTAATTAGGTGAAATTTCATAAACTCCTTTTTCGTTTACCGAATAGTGGTATGGTAAAATATTTTGCAGCCCGGTTAATATATCTTCCAGTTGGTCCTTCAATTCCAGTTCTCCTGATATTTTTGGGTTGAATTTTTCATCCGTTTTTATGGAAACTCCGAAGTAGATTTCCAGGCGTTTCAAAACTTCAGTAAAGGGTTGAGAGTTCAATACAAGTAAGCCTTTGGTCCAGCTGGTGTATTCGTGGGCATCAACCTCAATTATTTCTCCCATTGCCCCGGTTACGTCTATCTGAACGAGTTGGTTGGGAGCCATAACTTTTTGTTGTTTATTTTCTCCTTGAAGCTCAATTTTCCCTTCTGCCAGTACTACCGTGGCATAGTTTAGTTCAGAATAGGTGCAAACGTTGAACGAAGTACCTAGTACCCGGATGTCAAACTTTGCGGGAGTTTCAACAATAAATGGCTTTTGAGCATTTTTGGCCACTTCGAGGTAAGCTTCTCCCTCCACGTAAATTTTACGCTGTTTTTCATCAAACTGCTGTGGAAATATAACACGACTTCCGGCATTGATCCATATTTTTGTGGAGTCGGATAAAGTCAGCATCGTGCGTTTTCCGCCCGGTACAATAATCTGGTTGTAGCTGATCGGTTCTTTTTTTCTTGTTGGTTTTTTGGTTGCTATTGCCTGGTTGTTAATGGTAATCTCTCCGCTTCCTGAGTAATTTACTACGGCAGTGTCTTTGTCTATATGGATCTCATTGCTGTCCGAAACCATAATAATAATGTCAGACGATTGTTTTGGAACAGACATCTGCGCAACAACCGTGTTTAGTTTATCTTCGTTTTGAACGGTATGGGCAATTTCAAACCAGAGAAAAGCCCCGCTCAATGCAGCAGCCGTTGCCACAGCTGTATAAATACGGTATTTTTTTCGTCTGTTATTGTAGGTGGCGGTTTGCACAACTGTGTTCCAAAGTCGTTTCTTCTCCTCCGCAGAAGTTACAATTTCATTCTTTTTAAAAAAATGGATTAAGTTTTTAAATGATGAGAATATATTGTTGTTGTGCTTCTTCATTTTAGTTTATTTTGTTTAATAAGACGATCTGATTTGAAAAACCTACTCATGAAAAATCGGCAATTGTAATAAAATTTTATTGTTTTTTTAATGATGGGTTGTAATTAGCCTAGGATCAGGGAGTTTGTAGTGGAAGAATTTTTTCTTTTTTTGAAGGAGGAATCACGCTTTTAATATCAAAATGGCTATTAAGACACAGTAGGAGAGAGGCGGCTCAGATTGTTTTCTCCTTTTACTTCACTTAAAAAGAAAGCGTATCTTTGCGGCAAATAGAAAGGTATGAAAGAGCGCTTGTTTGGTAAAACATTGACGGAGTTACAGGAGATTGTGTTGGAGCTGGGACTGCCTAAGTTTACGGCAAAACAGATCACCGACTGGTTGTACAAAAAACAGGTATCGACGATCGACGAAATGACGAATCTTTCCAAAAAGGCTCGGGAGCTTTTAAACGAACGTTTTGAATACGGACTGACTGCATACACAAAAGTACAGGCCAGTGTTGATGGTACCAGGAAGTACCTGTTTCCTACCATTCAAAATAAATTTATTGAAACGGCGATGATTCCGGAGCGCGACCGGAAGACCGTTTGCGTGAGTTCGCAGGTGGGCTGTAAAATGGGGTGTTTGTTTTGTTTTACTGCCAAACAAGGTTTCCAGGGGCAATTATCGGCGGGTGAAATCGTAAACCAGATTCGCAGCATTGATGAGGTAGACGAGGTGAGTAACATTGTTTACATGGGAATGGGGGAGCCTTTCGATAACCTGGAGGAGGTATTGAAAAGTCTCGAGATCCTGACTTCGGAATGGGGATATGCCATGAGTCCGCGAAGGATCACGGTTTCTACCATCGGGATTATCCCGGGAATGCTTACTTTTCTGGAGAGGAGCGAGGCACATTTGGCCGTGAGTCTTCATACTCCGTTTCATGAAGAGCGCCAAAAGCTGATGCCGGTGCAGGTAGCCTATCCGGTTGATGCAGTGGTGGAAGAGATCAAAAGCTGGGATTTTGGCCGCCAACGACGTGTTTCATTTGAATATATCTTATTTGAAGGCTTGAATGACAGCATGGAGCACGTGAGGGAATTGGCGCGTTTGCTAAGCGGTTTGAAATGTCGGATCAACCTTATTCGTTTTCACCCGGTACCCGGAACACCGCTTAAGAGTCCGGGCGAAGCAACCATTCAGCGCTTTAAAGATGCATTGAATAACAAGGGGATTTTAACTACGGTACGAGCCTCGCGCGGGCAAGATATTTATGCGGCCTGTGGATTGCTTTCAACCAAAGAGTTGGTGAAATAAGTTTCTGTAAACGAGCTTTCCCAAAGGACGATCAATCATTGCCAATCTATACTGACTAGATCTTTCAACGCGAATTTCTCCTTTAAAATGACTCCTTTCTCCGATTTGGAAAGTGTGGCACATTCTGTATAATAATCGTGTTCAAAAAACAGGATGTAATCTTTTTCGGCGGCTTCATCCAGAAAATTTTGCTTTTCACTCATCACTTTTACCGGATCCAGGTCGTAGGCCGAAATCCATAACAGCGGAATGTTGGCAGCTGTGGGGATTAAATCCGACATGTACGCGAAAGTTTTGCCACCGGTATTTATGAGCGGAATCATTTGTCCGGGAGTGTGCCCGTCAACAAAACGAACTTCAAATCCCGGGAATAATTCTCCTTCTTTTTCAACCATCTTAAGCTGTCCTGAATTGTACAGGAACTCCAGTATGTCGTAATGAAAGGCGGCCCGCTCGCGGGGATTGGATGTTTTTGTGTGCTTCCACTGCGCAAGGCTGCACCAATGTGTGGCATTCGGGAAGCTAAGTTGGAAGCCGCTTTCGGTGTTTTTTACTGCGCCGGTACAGTGGTCCCAGTGAAGGTGGGTGAAAAATACATCGGTAATGGATGTGTTTGAAATGCCGGCTTTTTTAAAAGATTCTTCAAGTTCATTCACCGAGCTTACTCCGTTGTTCTGCAAATGTTTGGCAGGGTAATGATTGCCGATTCCGGTTTCAATTAATATCTTTCGGTTTTCGGTTTCAACCAGCAGGCAGCGAAGTGCCAGTTTTGTGAAATTATTTTCGTCCGATGCATAAACCTTGCTCCACAAAACTTTGGGGATGACGCCAAAAAGGGCGCCGCCGTCGCAATGAAAATTTCCGGCAGATATGGGTGTGAGTTTCATGTTAAAAAATTTCTGTAAAAATAGGATTATTCAGGTAGCTTGAAAGAATGGCTTTTTTGAAAGGCGCTGTCCAGTGAAAAATCCAAAACAAGCTTTACTACTCCGCTGTAATCTTGAATGCCGGCTTCCACTTTGTTGGTTTTCAAGTAGGCGTTGTTAACGGTGGAAGCTGCCTGGTCGAGTTTTTCGTTCCGAAGCTCCATCCAATGCTGCCGGATCCGGTTGAAATCATCTTTCACTTGCGGACTGATTTTAGCCGACAATTCTGGATATTCTTTTAGTTGGTAAGCTTGTCTTAAAAAGTGTCTTAAAATATAGAGGTCGGCAGCGTAGTTCAGTTGTTTCGAATCGCTTTGCGAACAAACGAGCCAGGCGTAAAAGTTGGCTTCTGCTTCGCTGGTGACTCCGAGTTGATGGGCTTTTTCGTGTGCCAGGATGACCGGGTATTCAATTGGCAGCACTTTTTTGTTTACATGAACCTCGTTAAAGAAGGGGCCAAAATATCCCGAAATGCCCGACTGCGCAAAAAAGTGACTAAAGGTGATCGATTTGTCTTTTCTTTTACCCATTGGGTATTCGAACTGTAATGCCCGGGCAAGTTGTTGATAGGAAAACTCAACCAGAGAATCTGCTTTCCCGGCCGAAAGGTCTTCCAAAGTACAGTGGTTCCGGTTTGTCTGGTCGATCAGCTTGGTGGTGAGTTCAAGAAATGTTTGTTTGCCTGGTTGTTGGGGTGTTATGTTGAGTCGGGCGTTTAGATCTTCGCGGTAATAATTAAATCCCCAGAGCAGGTAAAATGCGATGTAGCCAGTAGCAAGAATATTTAGGATGAGCTTGCCTGCTAGGCGAAACGATATTTTCCGCAAGGTTAAAAGTACGATCATTGCCGGAATGTAAAGTAATAAGGCGATGTAGAAAAGATCGTCGACTGATAACGGAATTACTGAGCTGATGGTGGATGCAACTCGGGCCACAAAAGGATAAATGCCTTTTGAATACCAGCTTTCTGTCAGGTTGGGATTTCTTGCCGCAACCTCGGTGAGGCCAAAGCAAGCGATCGCTGTTATTGGCAGAATCCATCCTTTACTTATTTGTGCTCTTCTTTTCAGTTCCGGTGTTATTAAAGTCAGGAAATATAAAAAGAAATTTGGGACTGTAAATTAAGTTTTGATTTTTCAGACCGGAGATTTGCTTCAGAGTACGCTCTTTGTGTTGAGTACAGGAGAATAGATCATGTTTTGGAATAGTGTTAGGAAAAGATTTTCAGGCATGTGATTGTGTGTGTTCTTTCGTGAGAATGAAAACTTCCTGTTTGTTTTACGGTGATTTTTGAAACAAATGGGTATCATTGTAGACGGTTCAATAAAATAAAAATGAAGAAGTCTGTTTTTTTGGTATTGGTGATGGGGGGATTGCTGATACACACCTTTACGAGAGCGGAGTCGTATGGTAAGAAGGTGATGAAAATTCACAACAAGGCGATTACGGTGGATACACATTGTGATACTCCGATGGCTTTGTTGCAGGAAGATTTTGATGTGGCGGTTCGTAACAAGGCACCTCAAAGTCGGGTGGATTTTCCCCGAATGAAAGAAGGTGGCTTGGATGCCATGTTTTTTGCCGCCTTTACCGGCCAGCGCGAACGAACTCCCGAAAATACCCAGGTAGCTTATGAAAAGGCAAATCGTATGATTGAGAAGACCTACGAAGTATGCAGGATAAACAGCGATCTGGCAGAAGTGGCAACGGAGCCCGGTGATGTGCTGCGAATATCGGCCGAAGGGAAAAGAGCGATTTACATTGGGATGGAAAACGGATTCCCGATTGGTACCGATCTTAACAGGGTGGAAGAGTTTTATAAGAAGGGAGTTCGGTACATTACACTTTGTCACTCGTACAACAATGATATTTGCGATTCTTCAACCGATAAAAAAGGAGCCGAGCACAACGGACTGAGCCGGTTTGGAAAAGAGGTGGTGAAAGAAATGAACCGTTTGGGGATGATGATCGACGTTTCGCATATTTCCGACAAGGCCTTTTTCGATGTAATTGAACTAAGTTCAGTTCCGGTAATTGCTTCGCACTCCAGCGTGAGGGCGATTGCGCACCATCCAAGAAACATGACCGACGATATGATCAAAGCTCTTGCTGCCAATGGCGGGGTGATTCAGATTTGCATGCTCGATGACTATGTGAAAGACCCGGATACAACCACGGTACGTTATCAGAAAGAACAGGAATTAAGAAATAAATTCTCTTCCAAAGAATGGGAGACGATGAGTGAGGAAGAGAAAGCAAAAATTCGTGCGGAGTGGCGGGGACTCGATAGTAAATATCCCAAGGAATTGCCAACCGTTTCCGATTTTGTGGACCATATCGACTATGTTAAAAACCTGGTTGGGATCGACTTTGTAGGCATTGGTTCCGATTTCGACGGTGGTGGTGGTATTCGGGATTGTGTGGATGTAAGCGAATTTCCACGGATCACCGAAGAAATGCTGGCGCGTGGTTATACCAGCGATGAAATTTCTAAAGTGTGGGGAGGTAACTTCTTCAGAGTTTTTAAAGCCGTAAAAAATAGTACAGCTCAATAACTTATCTTCTTTTTTAGGCTATTCTCTTATTTTATTTGGCAGGTCTGAAGCATAGGTGATTACACCTATTTTGGGCTCAGGGAAACTACGTAGTAACGCCGTATTTTTTGAATATTGTGTGCAGGGAGAGTTATTAACAATTCCCATATTGGGAAAAGTTAACAGTGAAAGCCGTGTGGATATAGATTTCAAGGGACTTCTGTGAATATCTTTTTCGCTTGAGAACGGTTGTATTTGTTGATAATTATTCGTAGTTTGCCTTAGTTGTAACCAGATATATTGGTATCGTCATAAAAAGAATTGTTGTATTAGGAGTTTTTGTCTTGCTAATTTCCCTTCATTGTGGTGCGCAACAAGAACCTATTTTAACCTCGTATATGTATAATGGCCAGGTCATTAACCCGGCTTATGCAGGTATATGGGAGAAGATCGGGTTTACCACCTTAGTAAGAAAACAGTGGGCAGGTATTAACCGGTCGCCCCTTACTGAATCCTTTTCTTTTCATTCGCCCCTGAAAAATGAAGCCGTAGGGGTTGGGCTAAATGTTATGAACGACAGGTTCGGCCTTGAAAACAGGCTGAGTGTGCTCGCCGATTATGCCTATGAAGTGTACCTGTCGCGCCGTACCCGATTAAGGATGGGCGTCAAATTTGGCTTTGTTAACTATAAAAATCCACTCACCGAGTACGAGTTATATCCCGACAATCAGTATGATCATGCTTTTGCCGAGGATGTTGATCTGAAGTTTTTACCCAACTTCGGGATCGGCTTTTTCCTGTACCAGGAGCATTTTTACGCGGGATTCTCGGTTCCCAAGCTTATCGAAAATGACTTAAAAGAGAACTTCCATAATTATTCGACCAGCGCTGAGGTTCGCACCATATACCTGAATGGGGGCTACGTTTTGCCTTTCGACCCCTTTAATTATGTGGTTTTCAAACCAACCATGCTGGTTCGTGCAACCTGGGGTACGCCGCTTCAGGCTGATGTTGCCGCCAATTTTATGATTCGCGAAAAACTTTGGCTCGGAGTGATGTGGCGTAGCAACGCAGCGCTGTGTTTTACGGGAAACTGGATGTTCAGCAACAATATTCGTGTTGGCTTTGCCATGGACGTTACCTATACAGATATTTATCCTTATCAGAACGGAACCTTCGAATTTACCATTGGTTACGACATCGACTTTTTTGGACGCACTTACTTACGATCGAGGTACTTCTGACAAGGATTTAAAATTACAAACCCAATTTGAATGAGATGAAAAACTTAACAAGAACCGAAACAACAACAGATCAACAGCCCACCGGCATTGGCTATCGGAAGCCTGGAGGCCCGCTGTTTTCTGTGTTGGCAGAACCTCTGCAAAGAGCCCCGGGAAAAAGAAAGGGGCATATAAGACAAACATTGGCCACTTAAATCGAAAGACATTAAGTTGACTAAATTGCTACATAACCAAACTTGTAAATTAACTATTGTTTTGATAGTTGCTTTATCGGTATTTATGGATACTACTTCTGTAAAAGCGGGCGTGTTGCGCGCTGTCGAAGGGGGCTCTGTGAATATTGTTACAGGTGGTTATGGGGCGCCGGATAACATTCACTTTTCAAAAATCTCCGACAACAATGCCTTCCTTGACGATACCATTGGCATTGTTTGTCCGGAAGATATTTCTACCTATACCGATGTCAATGCCTGTAATACTTTGATAAGTTCCGGGTTGGAGCTGATCGATCGGGGAAATACCGTTGCATCGCTTAGCTGGCAGATGGAAGGAGCCACCGAAGGCAGTTCTTCTGCCTCAGGGGTCAATCAGCTTACTTCGTACGTTTTTAATGAAGGAACCACCCTGGTTACTTACCGCGGGAAAGACCGTTCCAACCAGCCGATTTTCTGTTCTTTTGTAGTTGTTGTAGCCGACAACGAAATTCCCCGCTTGATGAATCCGCCAGGAAATATTTCGGTGGAGGCCGACCCTGGTGACTGTCATGCAGTTGTAAACTGGCAGGAACCCATTGTTCTGGACAACTGTGCTTCGCGCGATCAAATCATTGTGGATGCCAATTACATGCCCGGAAGTGCCTTCCCGATTGGAACCACCGAAGTGTTTTTCTCCATTAGCGACGGGGTGGAATACAACCGCGATGAATATTCGTTTACCGTAACGGTTACCGACGATGAAAAACCGGAGATTTATGCGCCCAATCCAATCCGTGTGAAATGCGGGGATCCAGTGCCTGAAGCATTTACTTCGTGGCGTGAGTTTACTGAAGCCGGAGGAGTGGCTTTCGACAACTGTAACATCGAAGTTGAAAGTTTCCGTTTTGTTGGGCAAAAGAGCAATGGCATCCGTTGCCCGTATACGGTAACGCGCACTTACAGCATTGCCGACGACTATGGCAACCTTACCGAAGTCGAGCATCTGGTATATGTGACAGGCGAAGAGGAAGTGCAGGAAGAACCTCAGCCGGAACTGGTGTTGAAATCGGCGATGGCAGGAACAATTACTGCTATTGCAAGCGGGAATTGGAACGATCCAAATACTTGGGATCTAGGACGAGTGCCTCTAGCGGATGATGACGTTGTTATTCCATCTACATTCACTGTGACGCTGACGGATAATGCAGTTTGCCAGGATATTACTATCAACGGTGTGTTGAATTATTTTAACAATGGAGCTTATACCTTACAGGTTTCCGGCGACTGGTCTAATAGCGGAACATACAACGGCGGGACCAACGGTGTTGTTGAGTTTATCGGGAGCAACCCAGCGAGTATAAGCGGAACCACCAATTTTGAAGGGTTGGTCATCAATAAAGGAAGCCTTACAACAATCTTAACCGTTAGCGGAACAGCAACGGTATTAAGCAGCGGCTTACTTACTATGACAAGCGGCCTTGTAACCATTCCGGGAGGAGGAAGTTTTGCCGTGAATCCGGCCATTGGATTAACAATTGAACAAGCCGCGGGTTTTGATGTCACCGGGGGAGCCTTGACTACTGGTAATTTTTCTATTACGAATGAAGGACTAATTCAGGTTTCTGCGGGAACCGCCAGTTTAGGGAATACTTCCGGAAATGAAGTTCATACCCAGGTTGACGGGGCTTTTGTTGTAGCCGGAGGAAATGTGGATATAGCCGGATGGCTTTATAATTCCGCATCAGGAACCTTGACACCACCCGGAATTACTTCCGGTATTTCTATTTCGGGAGGAACGATTACCCTGGCAACAGAAGGAAACGGATTAAGCAGTGTTGGGTCGCTTCATGTAACATCAGCCGGGAACTTTAGCTTTACCGGTGGAACCATCGTTTTTGAGACGCCAAGTTCAGCAGCCACAGAACTTGACCTGGGATTGCTTTCCGGCGGTGGAACCAAGAACACCGTGGGCGGCACTTTCCAGTTCGGGAATACCTCAACGCCTCCCGGATCCGTCTTCAATGTTTCAAGTGATATAACGCTTAATCGCATTACTTCATCTGCGAATGCTGACCTTGTATTGGATGGAAATCTTTTGGTAAATGATTTATCACTGAATAGCGCAACCACTATTAACCTAAATGGATTTGCCTTGCGGCGGGAAGTTTCGGGTCTTGGTAATTATACTTTCCCACTGGATGATGGTTCCGGCAATTCGATCCCGGTTACAGTCACTCTTACAGCAGGAAGTAATATCGGGTCAGGCGATTATATTGAAGTTACAACAACAGACGGAAAGCCATCCGCAAATGCCAATACTTCGAATTATATCAGCCGGTATTGGGAGGTAGATGTGAATGGAATTACCAGCCCTGAATTTGATGCGACGTTTACTTATTCATCAACAAACGATGTAACCGGTTTGGAAGCAAATATTGCAGCAGGTAGTTACAGTGGAAGTTTGCCTTGGGTAAAATACGGCGCAGCCAATGCCGGTGCAAACACTATTTCAGTCACTGGAATCAGTGGGAATGGAGTGATCTTTACCGGAATAACCTTGGCTCCTCCAACGGTTGAAATAAACGGAGGTGTGCCCAGTGAAGAAATATGCACCGGTTCATCAGTGGTTTTAACAGCTGTTCCGACCGGCGATCCGGGATGGACCTACTCATGGAGCCCTTCAACAGGTTTAAGTGCAACCAACATTGCCGCTCCGACTGCGAATCCGACATCTGATCAAACTTACACTGTTACTGTTACCGATGGGAATGGTTTTACTGCGCAAGATGATATTCAAGTGATTGTAAATTTAGATCATACGATTTCATTGAGTTCAGGCTCAAACAATCAAACTGTTTGTAGCAACAATGCCATTACTCCTATCGTTTACACTATCGGAGGCGGCGGAACAGGAGCATCAATAACTTCCGGATCATTACCAAATGGCGTTACGGAAAGCCTTTCTGGAAATACTTTTACAATCAGTGGCACTCCAACAGAATCGGGAATATTCAATTATACGGTTACTTCCACGGGTAATTCCTGTAACGCAGCGACAGCTAATGGGACGATTACAGTCAATCCAGACCATACAATTACATTGAGCTCAGGTTCGAATAATCAAACTGTTTGTATCAACAATGCTATTACTCCTATAGTCTATACTATCGGTGGCGGCGGAACAGGATCGTCAATAACTTCAGGTTCATTACCAAATGGTGTTACGGGAAGCTTTTCTGGAAATACTTTTACAATTAGCGGTACTCCAACAGAATCAGGAACATTCAATTTCACGGTTACAACCTCGGGCAATTCCTGTAACACTGCGACAGCTAATGGAACGATTACAGTCAATCCTGATCATACCATAACTTTAAGTTCTGCCGCAGGTACCGACAACCAGGAGTTCTGTCTTCCCGATGCGTTAACAAATATTACCTATGTCGTTGGCGGTGGTGCAACAGGAGCCAATGTTTCCGGATCACTCCCTTCCGGAGTTTCGGGTAGCTATTCCGGAGGTATTTTTACTATCAGTGGTACACCCACAGTTGCAGGAACGTTTAATTACACGGTAACCACTTCGGGTAATAGTTGCGGTCCCGAAACTGCCAGTGGTACGATCACGGTTCATCCAACACCAACCGTAAAAATCACTATTAGTCCAAACAGTACCATCTGTGCAGGAACAAATGTTGTATTTACGACTACTGCAACAGATGAAGGAGATAATCCTACCTTTGAGTGGCAGTCAAATACAGGAAGCGGTTGGGCAACGATTCCGGGAGAAACAGGAACCTCTTACTCGTCGTCTTCTTTAGTCAATGCACAGAGCATCCGAGTCATCATGACAGCTGATCCGACCCATTGCAGTGCCGTAATTACCAGCAATTCTTATGTGATGACTGTAAACCCGACGGTAGTTCCTTCGGTTACGGTAAGTCATACCGGCAACGATATTTGCGACGGCGAATCGGTTACTTTTGATGCTACCATTACCAATCCTGGTACTTCTCCTACATATCAATGGCAACTGAGTACCGATGGAACTAACTGGAGTGATATTTCGGGAGCTACGAATAAAACATATACAACAAGCAGCCTGAGCGATGGGGATCAAATACGGGTGTTCATAACTTCGAATGCCAACTGCGCGAGCCCGGCCGATGCTGTAAGCACTCCTGTTGTGGTTACGGTTCATCCGATCGTTGTGCCAACGGTTTCGATTACTGCAAACACCACCACGATCTGTCCCGGTGAGACCGTTAATTTTTCCATAGACGGTGAGACCAATCCGGGATCAAATCCTTTTTATCAGTGGAAAGTAAATGGAGTGAATGTTGGCACTGATCTGCCAACCTATTCAAGTGCTTCGCTTACGGATGGAGATGAGGTGACATTGCAAATGACTTCAAATGCAAGGTGTGCTTCTCCAGTAACAGTGGGCAGCAACGTGGTAACAATGCTGGTGAACCCCGGAACTCCTGCCATTCCGGGAGCAATAACCGGAAGCATAGCTGTTTGTCCCGGAGTTTCTGAAACTTATTCGATAGCTGCTGTTACCGATGCAACCGTTTATACCTGGACTGTGCCGGCAGGATGGACGATTGATTCCGGACAAGGAACGACATCCATTACCGTTACAACCGGAACAGGAGGCACCTCCGGTAATATTTCAGTTACGGCGGGAAATACATGCGGAACAGGCAGTCCCCGGACGTTAGCCGTTTCGGTAGGAACACTTTCCTCTCCGGCAACTTCAATCTCCAACCCAAGCAACAATACCTGTGAAGGGACAAGTAAAACGCTTACGCGAAGTGGTGGAACCCTGGGGACAGGAGCTCAGTGGGTTTGGTATACCGGAAGTTGTGGAGATACAAAGGTGGGAACAGGAACGAGTATAACTGTGAACCCATCCCCCGGAACATATACATACTGGGTACGCGCTGAGGGGACCTGCGATACAACGGCATGTATTTCCGTTGACGTGACGGTTAGCCCGGGAGCTCCTTTGCAACCCGGTGCAATTACCGGTACGACTCCGGTTTGTCCGGGAGAATCATTTACCTATTTCACTTCTCCGGTAGCTGATGCAGCTTCCTATGCGTGGAGTGTTCCCGGTGGCTGGACAATTACGGGAGGACAGGGAGATACTTTGATTACGGTTACCGCCGGTTCAACAGGGCAAAATGGAAACATCAGTGTTACCGCCTCCAATTCGTGTGGAACAAGCACAGCCCGAACGCTGGCTGTTACTGTCGCTCCCGGAGAACCTGCAACGCCAGGAGTAATTGCGGGATTAAGCGATCAGTGTACAAACAGTACAGGGCTAAGTTATAGTGTTTCTGCGGTTGCCAATGCCTCCAGCTACAGCTGGGTGTTGCCAACCGGATGGACAATCACCGGAGGTTCTGGTACCAACTCGATCACTGTTTCAACCGATGGTACCGCCATCGACGGAATGATAAAAGTGGCTGCAGAAAACAGCTGTGGTGTCAGTGATACCAGTTACCTGCCTGTTACAATTTTCAATTCGGCCCCGGCTACCCCCGGACCAATTGATGGGGTTACTGCTATTTGTCCGGCCATTTCTACACTTTATACAATTGATCCGGTGACTGATGCACAGGAGTACACATGGTCGGTTCCGGCTGGGTGGATCATCGAGTCCGGTCAGGGAACAACAAGCCTGTCAGTAACTGTGCCTATTGGTGCTTCCAGTGGAAACGTGACGGTTACTGCCAACAATATTTGCGGCAACAGCACTGCATCAACGCTGGCTGTTTCAGCTGCATCAACGGGCAGTGTTTATGCGGGTCCTGATATCGTAGTATGTGAAGGGATCAGTTTTGCCTATATGGCTGGCGAAATTGGCGGGGCAATAGACCGAAAAGGAGAATGGGATTGGGAGTCGATTACATATCCGGAGAATCTGCCTCATGTCCAGTATTTTGATGATCCTGATAATTTGAATACACTGTTCACCTTTCCTACATCTTTTACTTCCGGTACGGCCTACATTCGAATTTTTACTACCAGTAGTGTAGCCGGTTGTGGCGTTTTGTCTGATACCATGAAGATTACCATTTTGCCCCGTCCTGAAGCGACTATCGTTTCCACCGATACCGTTTGTGAAGGAGAGGACGCAACGGTCACTATTTCCGCAACTCCCAATTCGACGGTTACTTACCGGATCAATTTGGATGTACCCAAATTAATAAACATCGACAATTCCGGAACTGCTGCGATTACGCTTCCCGGATTGACTTCGAGTGCCAGCTTCAGAATTATCAGTGTAAAATACAATGAGCTAACGAATTGTCAGGCAGTTATCGATACGGTTGCCCAGGTAGTGGTCAACCAACTGGCAGTTGTGGAGGCAGGGCCCGATCAAACACTCTGTTCAGCAAGCCCTGAAGTTAATCTGGCGGGTTCTGTTACGGGAGCGGTAACAACCGGCACCTGGTCTGGGGGAGCCGGAGTGTTTACTCCGAATGCCAATACCCTCAATGCGGTTTATTCTCCGACACCTTCCGAAGTTTCCGCAGGTACGCTAACGCTGACACTTACAAGTGAAGATCCTTCGGGACCTTGCCTTGCTGTGTTGGATCAAATGATCATTACTTTTGATCAGGCCGCTACGGTGGATGCCGGTGTCAATCAGGAAATGTGTTCAGACGGAACGGTTCCACTTTCCGGATCTATAGGGGGTGCTGCTACTTCCGCAACCTGGTCCGGAGGAGGTTCATTTGCTCCCAATGCAAGTACATTAAATGCCGTTTATACGCCTTCTGCATCCGAGCAATTGCTGGATAGCTTCCGGCTGATACTTACCTCCAATGATCCGGGAGGGGTGTGTGCCCCGGCTTCGGATACCGTTTGGATTTATGTACATCCCGGAGCAACGGTTGATGCAGGAACAGACCAAGTGATTTGTGCTTCCTCAACGGTTACTTTGAATGGCTTGGTGGGAGGTGGTGCAACAGCCGGAACCTGGACCGGAGGAAACGGTACTTTTACCCCCGACGCTACAGCACTGAACGCAGTGTATTCTCCAAGTGCAGATGAAATTTCTGACGGATCGGTTACGCTGACATTGACAACTAGCGATCCGGATGGGCCATGTGGCCCGGTATCAGATCAGGTAGTGATCACAATCGACGAAGCCGCAACGGTGAATGCAGGAATTGACGCAAGCGTGTGTGAGGGATCAGACATTATCCTGGCCGGTTCAGTGGGGGGAGCAGCTTCATCAGCTGTCTGGACAGGCGGAGCAGGCACCTTTACTCCCAACCGAAATACGGTCAATGCTACCTATACCCACGCTCCGGGTGAATTTGGCGATGTGATGCTGGTACTGACCACCGATGATCCTTCGGGTACTTGCGCGGCCGTAGCCGATACCATGATCTTAACAGTCGATTCTACCATTTCGGTTACCGTTGGAAACGATACCATGATCTGCTCCGATGCAACCATCACCCTGGATGGCTGGGTGGAATCGGGAACCGGTACCTGGTCAACCAACGGGAGTGGTTCTTTTAGTAGCGTTACCGACCCCAATGCAGTTTATACACCCAGTACCGGCGATATATACAATGGCCTTGTTACGCTTACTTTTACAACGGAAGATCCCGATGGAATCTGTGGTCCGGTTAGTGCTTCGATGCAGTTGACAGTAAAAGAAGTAATAACGGTAACAACCCAGCCGGTCAACACCGGGGTTTGTTCTTCTTATCCGGCCAATATTTTTGTACAGGCTGTTGGTGACGATCTTACCTACCAATGGTTCCGGGGGAATGGGACGCCGGTTAACAATACCGCAAATATAACCGGAGCACAAACTGCCACACTGAATTTTGCCAATGCCACTTCGGGAGATACTGACAGTTACTATGTGGTTATCAGCAGCCCTACTGCCTGCGATGTGGAAACTTCAGATACGGTTACACTGAACGTGGATGAGGAGATTTCGGTTACTACACCGCTTGTTTCCGACAGTATTTGCGTAGGAAGCGATGTTACATTTAACATTGTGGCAGAGCCGGGAGGCCTTTTAAGTTACCAGTGGAGAAAAGACGGGGTAGATATTCCCGGGAAAACAACAAATACATTGATCCTTACCAATCTAACGCCGGCAGATGCAGGCTCTTATACTGTTTACATGACAGGATTGGAAGGCTACACTTGTCAGGATGCCGAATCGGCTCCCGGAGAGCTTTTTGTGATCGACAATGCATCGATCCTACCTACTTATCAGTCGGATACTTTCTGTTTGGATGCGTCAATCGATACCATGATTTATACCATCGACGGAGGAGCGACCAGTGCATCGGTAACAGCGGGTTCGTTGCCCGCTGGTTTGGTGGGAACCTATGATGTGGCTACACGGCGCTTCCTGATTTACGGTGCGCCAACTGCTGCCGGAGAGTATAACTTCACCGTTACCACCACCGGATATTGTGTTCAGGCAAGCGCAAGCGGTTTAATTGTGATCAACAATCAATTAAATCCGCCGCTTGTTTCTGCCAGCCAGGTAATTTGTTACAACTCAGTGCCTGCGGCCTTAACGGTTTCAACCCCGGCCTCGGGAGGCTCAGGGCCTTATTTGTACCAATGGCAGGATAGTGTTGCTACCGGCAACTGGGCCGATATAACGGGAGCCACAGCAGTTTCTTATACGCCGCCGGCTTTGATCGAAGAAACATATTTTCGCGTTATTGCCACCGACGACGGTTATCCTTCCTGCGGATGGGATATCAGCAACGTGGTAACTGTGACTCCTTTTGATACCGCGGCGCCTACCTTTGCCAAACCCGACGATTTTACTTTAACCGCCAACGATACTTGTGGCGGAGACATCCGGCCGGTGGTTACCGGAAAACCGCTTGCCGTTTCTTACAACGATAATTGCTCTGACGACACTTACCTGATTGCGAATACAACCTACTCCGATCACAGTGTAGTGCCGGGGGCGTGCGGAAGTAGCTACAGTTTTTCTCGTACCTGGGTGGTAACCGACGAAGCCGGAAATTCTTCGGAGCAAACTCAGATTATTTATGTGGAGGACAAAACCGCTCCAACCTTTACTTCGGTACCAACGGCCATGCCTTTGTCGTGCGAGCAGGATACATCGCCTTCAGCACTTGGTTTCGCCGTGGCTGCTGACAACTGCGATCCCAACCCGGTGGTATCGTACTATGATACTTCGGTGCCCGGAACCTGCGCGGGTTCATATACTTTTATCCGCCACTGGATCGCCACCGATGCCTGCGGAAATGCAGACACCATAGCACGGACTTACAATGTGCAGGATAATGTGAAGCCGGTGATCATCAATGCGGGTGACACCACCGTCGATTGTGTGGGCGATATTCCGGAGCCGGATGCTTCTGTATTTGAATATTACGACGAATGTGGCTCAACAACCATTGAACTGATTGACGAAATTGCACACGACCTCGACAATGAGTCGGGATACTGTCCCTACCAGGTAGTCAGAACCTGGCGAGTAACCGATGATTGTTTGAACAAAACGGAATTTGTCCAAACGATTTACGTGCGGCAGTTGTCTTCCTGTCCTGCCTGTTCGGAATGTTTGTACGATAATACCCTAAATATTGCTGACTTTACAGGAGATCCGGATGGCGACACTACATTTGTGGATGTGATAAAACAGGATAAATGTTGTGGAGCCGAAAACGTACCCGGAGCTCAAACCCTTTTCTGTGCCTCATTTAAGATCAGGCTGGATGAAGGTGCAGTGGGCGTAGAAATACTGATTGACCATGTAACACCGCCCGGACAGGACTGGAAACTGAATTGTGAAGATATTGACGGGGGAGATGTGGTTTGTCTGCCTTCCAACGAGTGGCAACTGTTCACCTTCTGTAAAAATGCGGCATCCAATCAGCCACAGGAAAACAGTTATACCTTCCGGTCGGTCAAAGGATTGATTGCCAGCGGTGACATTGAAACACGCGAAGAATGTAACGAGGTGTTATCGGTAAGCGGAGATTTCTCAAATCCCCGGTGGACCAGTGTTTACCCGGGAAATCCCGGTGATTACGACCACCTGTTATCGAGCACCACCGACACCATCGTGTACTTTAATGCCGAACCGGGCTCTCCGCCCCATATTCAGTATGCAGTATGCGGCGACATCAGTGCTACACTGTGCGCCAGCACAACCGGTGGGGTAATTTGCGATACCGTGGATGTGTATGTAAGACCTGCCATTGAGATGGAGCTGAACATTAATCCCGACCTGATTTGTATCGATTATGTTCCGACGGTTAGCCCGATTATTTCGCCTGCCGGGGCATATGATTTGGAATGGTACCACGGAGCAACACCTTCAGGCGCTCCGGTAGCCACCGGTCCTTCTTATACGCCTCCCAGTACGGGATGGTACTCAGTGGTGGCCATCGACAATGCAACAGGTTTGGATTGTAACCGCGATACCTTCAGCTTTGAAATGAAATACGACCTGACAGGGCCAACGATCAAAGAACCGCCGCTACCGCTTATGCTGGATTGTAACACGTCAAATTATGCACAGTTGATCAACGACTGGCTAGCGTCGGCCACTGCGGAATATGTAAACGATGTGGGGGATACCATTCATTTTACACCGACCAATGATTATTATGATGGGCCTGGAGTAAACATGATTTGCGGCGATTCAACCCTGGTTACATTTACTGCCATGGATCAATGTTCCAACGATACTACAGCTACTTCTTACATTATTGTGATCGACACAACAAAGCCAATCATTGATCCGGAGGCGATGGATTCAAGTATCCAGTGTTCTACCACCGATCCCGATCAGGAACCGGCTTTCCTGGCGTGGCTGGCCAATCACGGAGGAGCGAGAGCTACTGATGTTTGCGATCCTGATCTGGAATGGTCTGTTGATACAGCCTCAACCACCTGGACCGGTGATCCGGCCAACAACCAGCGGACGGTTACCTTTACCGTAACCGACGATTGCGGCAACTTTGAGGTAACAACGGCTACCTTCTCGATTATTGATACGGTGCCACCCGACCTAACCTGTCCGGATGATGTGGAAGAAGAAGCCTCACCCGATTTGTGTTCGAAGGTACCGGATACAATGGGAGATCCTATCTATTCGGATGATTGTTCAACTCCGGTGTTGACCTGGAGATCTACAGGGGCACTTATAAGCTCCGGGAATGGTGTTATTTCTGGAATAGCATTTCCGGTGGGGGTAACAACCATTACATACAAAGCCACTGATGCCGCCGGATTAAGCGATAGTTGTTCGTTTACCGTCACCATCGTAGATGTTACTCCGCCTAATCTTGAAATTTCAAACTGTATTGATGTTTCGGGGACAATGGATGCAACGGATTGTTTCGCTTATCCTCCAATAATCGACGATCCGGATTTCTCAGATGATTGCTGGCCAAAGGATTCACTGGTCTTATCGTTTGAAATCGTTGCCGAAGGTGGAGTTTGGGACACAACTGGCTTCGGATATGTATCTGGCTTTAGGTTTCCCGTAGGCGTTTCCACGGTTACATATACCGTGACCGATCCCGATAGCAATTCGGTATCTTGTGATTTTACCGTGACCATGCTGCGCGATGAGATTCCATGGACGGCTATTACCTGTCCAGCCAATCCGCCAGCCGTGGTTTTAGGGCCAACAGAATGTGAGCGGGCGATATCACTAACTCCGCCAACGGTAGATGATTATTGTGTTACTGCTACCTATATCGTTTCAAATAACTACAACAACGATTCAGTCATTGTAAACGAGACTTTCCCAACAGGAACCACCGAAGTAGTTTGGTACATTACCGATAATTCGGGTAATGTGGACTCGTGTATCGTATATGTGGAAGTCAACGGCATTCAGTTACCAACGATCACCTGTCCGCCGAATGTAAGTGGCACGATGACGGCCGACGATTGTTTTGCAGTTCCGCCAACCATTGATACAGCATCTTATTCTGCTCCTTGCTGGCCCAAAGACTCGCTTGATCTGACTTTCCATATTATCAATGGAACCTGGGACACCACAGGAGTGGGCGAAGTTGACGGGCTGGAATTCCCGGCGGGAACAAGTACGGTTTGGTACATTGTCACCGACCCGGATGGCAACAAAGACAGTTGTTCGTTTACGGTAGCGATGTTACGCGACGCCATTCCAAGCTCTGTCATTGTATGTCCTCCGAATCCGACGCCTGTGAATTTGGGCGCCAATGAATGTGATGCCACCATAAGTTTGCCTCAACCTACAATCAATGAATCCTGTACCACGGTAGTTTACAGCTTCACCAACAATTACAACAACGATTCCATCATTGTAAACGAGACCTTCCCAACCGGAACCACCGAAGTAACCTGGTACATTACCGATAACTCGGGGAATGTGGATTCGTGTAAAATTTACGTGGAAGTCAACGGCATTCAGTTACCAACGATCACCTGTCCGCCGAATGTAAGTGGCACGATGACGGCCGACGATTGTTTTGCCGTTCCGCCAACCATTGATACTGCCTCTTATTCTGCTCCTTGCTGGCCCAAAGACTCGCTTGATCTGACTTTCCATATTATCAACGGAACCTGGGATACCACAGGAGTGGGCGAAGTTGACGGGCTGGAATTCCCGGCGGGAACAAGTACGGTTTGGTACATTGTCACCGACCCGGATGGCAACAAAGACAGTTGTTCGTTTACGGTAGCGATGTTACGCGACGCCATTCCAAGCTCTGTCATTGTATGTCCTCCGAATCCGACGCCTGTGAATTTGGGCGCCAATGAATGTGATGCCACCATAAGTTTGCCTCAACCTACAATCAATGAATCCTGTACCACGGTAGTTTACAGCTTCACCAACAATTACAACAACGATTCCATCATTGTAAACGAGACCTTCCCAACCGGAACCACCGAAGTAACCTGGTACATTACCGATAACTCGGGGAATGTGGATTCGTGTAAAATTTACGTGGAAGTCAACGGCATTCAGTTACCAACGATCACCTGTCCGCCGAATGTAAGTGGCACGATGACGGCCGACGATTGTTTTGCAGTTCCGCCAACCATTGATACAGCATCTTATTCTGCTCCTTGCTGGCCCAAAGACTCGCTTGATCTGACTTTCCATATTATCAACGGAACCTGGGACACCACAGGTGTGGGCGAAGTTAATGGATTGGAATTTCCTGCCGGAACGAATACCGTTTGGTACATTATTACTGATCCGGATGGTAACAAAGACAGTTGTGACTTTACCGTTACCATGTTACAGGATGCAATCCCTTCAACCGCATACAATTGCCCGGTTGACCCGGCCGATGCGACTGTTGATTCTTCCTCGTGTGACGCATATGTTACAATCGAACCTCCAACAATTAACGAACACTGTATAACCGCTACCTATATCATCACACATGACAGTGAATACGGAACCGATTCAGCAAATGCTTCAGGTTATTACCCGATCGGACAACATACAGTTACCTGGACCATCTCCGATAATTCCGGTAACGATACCACCTGTATTCAGACATTTGAAGTATTCGATTTGTTGCCCGTATTAAATTGCCCGGAACCGGTGGTTGTTTATGCCGATTTTAATGAGGAATATGCATCCGGGGTTACCGTTGGATTGCCATACTTCAAAGATAACTGTGATTCAACGCTGATTTATAAAGTTATTCCGCCTGATTCAAGTTTAACCGTGGTTGATACAGCTTTGTCAGGAATAAACCTGTTGACGGGAGCTCATACCTATGATCTGGGGGTAACAACCATTTGGTATATTTTTGAAGACGGACACAACCATATCGACAGTTGTTCTTTTACGGTTACTGTTTTAGCCGCACCGGTAATTGAATGTCCTCCTGACACCACGGTTTATGCTGATGATAACTGTGAGTTTCTTTATTATCCGGGTGAGGCGGTGTTGATTGAAGGAGCCCAGCCGATAGATTGGACATGGACATTGATCAATCCGGATGGGAGTACTTTAACCGGAGGAAGCAGGACTCCGGATGATGGCCTCGATCCACAACCAATAGTATCTTCGGTTCCTCATGAATATCCATTTAAACTGGGAAAGACTACAATAATCTGGACCGCTACCAATACAGCAGGGGCCGATACCTGTGAACATTACATTACTGTGATCGATACAACGCCCCCTAAAATTTACCAGCTCGATTCACTCGAAGACTGTATGGAAGAAATTATATCGGCTGTTTACAGCGCAACTGCTGATGATCTTTACGAGCCCGATCGCCCCGATTACCTGTACTTTGCTCCGGGTGATACAACGCTCGATCTGACTGTTTTGAATGACTTCAACGATAATTGTGAGCTTAATTGTGGTGACAGCATTACGTGGGTAATCGATCTTTCGCCATATACCGATCAGCACGGGGTAAACTGGCCGGCCCAGGACAGCGCCTATTATGGAAGCGGTCAGATTTCAGAGTACGGAGTTGGAATGTGGTTCCCCGGAGATGGAACCTATATGGGCAATGTGGAGCACTGGGTGAGTTATTTTGTAACCGATTGTGCCGGAAATACTTCACTCGTAGGGCAAAGAAAGATAATTGTTACCCCGCGACCAAAACTAATTAAGATGAACACGCCATGATAAGAACCGGGAAACATAGCATCCAGCAGCAGGTTTCAGGATATCTGACATCCAGTATCGGATATCGAGTATCGGGTATCCAGGATCCTGTATCCGGCATCATGGATCATGCATTTGTTTCAGAATCTGCCGGAACCAGCCAGGGAAGCGCTAAAATAGGCAGGGGAGAGGTCAATCCTGCCGATGGAAATGCAAAAATTGTCAGGGGACGGTGTAAATCCTCCGGGGATGACAAAAAAATCTTCGGGGACAGTTCAGGTGCTTCGGGGAGGGCAAGAAACTTTCCGGGGACGGCTCAGGTGCTTCGGGGAGGGCAAAAAACGCTCCGGGGGCAAGTCAGCTTTGCCGGGGAGAACTCAATACACTCGGGGACCGGTCAAATAACACAGGGAGTAGCAGGAATGCGGGTTTCAGAAAATAATAGGAATCCTGTCTGTACCGCTTCCGCACAATTGCATCGCGTGGCGGGTAGGTCAAAAAATGATGAATGTCGAATATTGATTGACGATTTAAGAAGTATAAAAACAAACGAACATCCATCTGAAAGAACAAATACCGAATATAAACAAGACAAGCTCACGGCTCACAGCTTGTGGCTCGTAGCTGAAAAAATAAAATCCATTTCCTCTCTCTCCCCCTTGAGGGGTGTTGGAGGGGGTAAAAATAGTAAACCAATATTCCTTGCAAAGGGAGAACGGACAGTAGCTAACAATAAAAACCATCATGCCTATGCAACATGACTAAAAGGAAAATCTTTCCGGGCGGTAGTTGATGCGTCAGCCAACGATCCGGGAAGTATGGTTCTGTAGGGGGCTATGTGCCCCCGGGGCGAACGGGAACAGTGGATGCCTTTCTTTACAACAACTTTTTTGACGATACAACAACAGCGCACCACTTTCCCGCCAGCCGGACCATTAGGCTTCAAATCCATCCGTCAGCTGACGGATGGAATTTGGAACAAAGAGTGAAAGCAAAAGTTTTAAAGAGCTATGCAGATAAAAATGAAAATGCTTTCGAATAAAAATATAAGTCGCGATTGCGACCCCCTAATCCCCCAAAGGGGGATCTTCCTCACCTTTGGGGAGGTCAGGAGGGGTCAGAATCATAGAGGGAATTAGAATTTGGAAGTATAGAACTTTTAGGATATTAGTCTGCAAAATAAAAGAGAACAAATAAAACAAAATGAATTATCAACAGGAGATACAAAACTGCAGCAAGCAGTTGCCAGCCTGCCCGGCATGCGAAAGCAGACGGGTCGCAGTAAGCAGTGAAAACAGCAACTTCCGCCTGAACTTTCGCCACGTGTGCGGGGAGAAATCTTTGCATTCTTTTCCCTTCGCTCTTGGCACTGCATCTCCGCAAAACCTGAATGCCTATGGAAAAAGTCTTCGTAAAATGAACATGGTTGACCCGAAAAAAGAGAAGCAAAAGCTGGTTCAGAGTTTAGTGTTTAGAGTTCAAAGTAAGCATGTATACCGCGCTTTTTTCTCTCTGCCCTGTGCTCGCAGCCCTTTTCTCTTTGCGATGTTGTTAAACCCTGCACTATTAAAGAGAAGTAAAATGAAAAACGTAATTACAAAACAATTTAAAACAAATACTTAATTATTAACCAGCTCCGTCCTGCCCGGTTAATAGGTTCCCCCTTTAGGGGGATGTCCCGAGTATTCGGGACAGGGGGTCGGGCCGAGCCTTTAAAATTTAATTATTATGAAAAAGCAATTTTTAATTTTGTTCTTGTTCGTAGCGGCATTAGTCGCCGGAACGTCGCAGTCCTTTGGGCAGACGACCACTCTGCCTAATAATTCAACGAATCCGATTAATGGAATTAGTTGTAACGATTCTCCTTTGCACCCTATGCCAGGTGTTTCTTATACTTATTCATTGAATGGGTATTCTGGGCCTGAGGTGGTTGCAGACTGGACATGGTGGGCTACTAAAGACTCTGCATTTATTAGCGCAAGTGGTTTGGTGACAACCAACTGGCTTGATTCTGTAGGGGGTGTTGATCTTTTGAATCATAGCGCAAATTATGGACAACTTAATCAGAGTGATTCAACAGTTTCTATTACTTGGTCGCCAGGTATTCTCGCTCGTACGGAATACGAAGCAACAGTAAATTTGGCCGGAGATCCGCCATCTCCAACTTTTGTTGTAGGTTATGCTCGTGGTCAGAACTGTGCAGATAACATGCAAGTATATGAGATCAATCCTATTCCTGCCTTCGTAATTGATATTGCCAACATTGACGGAACCGGAAATACAATGGATTGGGACGTAGATACAGGTCAATGTGTTAGTCCGATTGAAAGTGCAACATACAATAGTAGTGTTGATTCAGTTATAGTAAACTACGGTCATGATACCTTGTATTTTGAATTAGCTGCGATGAATTTTGTTAATGATTTTATACCTTATTTGACAGTAAACGGAGGGTCTTTGTCAGGAAGTCAAACAGCTGACATCGGTATCGCAACTACATACGCAAATGCAACAAATGGAACTTTTGTTACTGATACGACAGTTACTTCTTCTGCAACTGCTATTACCTGGAACACGGGTGAACGTTTTACCGCAAGTGCGATTGACAATGCAACTGGAGTTTCTTTATGGATCAGAGTAATAATAAATAACAACGAATGGGAATCTTTAGCCGCACAAACTTTTTCTTTGGCTGCGGATGCTATTGATGATGGCGGTAATGGAATTTGGGATATGGAAGATGATGACTGTAATACAGCAGGAGGAGGTACAGATGCTATTGATTATATCGATGTGGCAGATCATAGAATTGATCCTCGTCCGACAATTACACATCAGACTTCGGATCCAATTTCTGCTGAACCCAATAACGTTGTGGATAAGTCGAGCAAATAATGATGAATCTTGCTTTTTCATAACCTAAGATATCAGTCGGTTGACTGACAAGCCGGATGGGGCCGCTCCAGGGGTGCTTTGGCATCCGTGGGGCGGCCGGCCGGGTTGGAAAGCAGGAGAGAAGAGTCAGCAGTCTCAGTCGGCAGTCACAGTGTTCCGTGTGTCATCCTGAGCGAAGTCGAAGGATGTTTCAGTATGAACCAGTGACCAATGACGAATGACCAGTGACAAAAAGTTCAGGGTTCAAAGTCTGTCCGTCCTTTGACGGATTCAGTGTAGTTTTTACTCGAAGCTCGTGGCTCTAGGCTCAACAGGTTATGAAAAACGAGAAGCCTCTGTGGCTCTCTGTGAGGAACTCAGTGTCCTCTGTGTTTAAAAGTCCGTCAGCTGACGGATACCACAGTGAAAGGAAGAAGTAAAATGAAAATGATCCGGTCTGCAAAGACGTACTGGGGGAATTCCGGAAGTAAAAACCGGAATTAAGAAAAGGAAGAAAGTGAACAGTCTCAGTTGGCAGAGTGTCATCCTGAGCGAAGTCGAAGGATGTTTCACGCTTAACCAATAATTAGAGACTTGCAGCTTATGAAAAGTAAAAACAAAAAGAAATGTGAACAAAAATAACTACATAAAAACCAGCAATGCCCCGCCTGTGGCGAAGTACTTGCTGAAGATGCGCGACGGGCCTGAGTGTCGTCAGCCGGCACCCGGGACTGTCCCGCGCATTATTCCCTCTGCGGCCCTCTGTGTAAACTCTGTGCCCTCTGTGGTAAAAAATGATCCGTCAGCCGACGGAAACCACAAAGGACTACTGAGAAGACACAGAGAGCACGGAGAGATAAACTCAATCCTTGGCTTTCCGCAAGCACTGCATCCCGGGTGGATCGGGACCTGCAGGAGGAAAACTAAGTTTAAAGTTTAAAGTTCAGAGTTGAGCGTGTCATCCTGAGCGAAGTCGAAGGATGTTAGTTTCAAACTACCTGCTGTGCTCTGAGTGCCTGATGTGGTTCAGGATAAAATGAATCTGCAATTGGCAAATAGCAGTAGGCAAACCGGTAAACAAAAATTATCTGTAGTGCCCTATGTGTCTATTGTGGTTCAAATAAAATTTGATGAACGAATGATGATGAACGATTTAGGATGGCAGAAGGATGAAGAAAGTTAGCAGTTGGTCAATTTTGCAATTTGACAGTTTAACAATGAATAATCTTAGCGACTTAGCGCCTTTGCGAGAGAAGAAACCATCTTCTGTGCCTATGTACCTGGTGTGGTTCAACGAAATAATAAATAAAGCAAAACAAGTTCAAAGCTCGTAGCTCTTAGCTAACAGCTCATGGCTAAAAAAAGTACACATATCATCCGTTGGGTAGTAGGAGTAATCCTGGTGCTGCTGACCGTGGCAAATGCTTTTGCACAGGACGGGGCGAAGCCTGTCCCTGAGTTATCGGTCACCCAGTGCGATACCTTGGAAGTACAGGTGGTGGATTTTCCTGCCGATCGGTATACTTGGGATCTTTACAGCGACCCAAATGGGAATTTCGCAATTAGCCAGGGAGATATGGAGTCTGCTATCTATTTTGAAAACGGAATGTACGAAGGCTTTAAAGTTCGTGTCATTGACCTTCCTACCGGGACTTACTTCCTAAGGGTAATGGCTTGGGATGAAGTGGAGTGTACGAATAACCTGATGGTGTTCAAGTTGGAGGTGATTGAACCGCCTCCGCCGATTGTGTACGGCGATTCGGTGTGTGTGGATGAAGTGCCTGTTGTAAGAATAATTTTTACCGGAAACGGACCGTGGACATTCACTTACACCTATTCGGATGGAGTTACCACAGTAAATGGCAATGGCGAAAGTGATATTGAGGATCTTACTATGCCGATTATGAATCCGCTGCCTGAGGGCAAGTATATTTTCTGGATTATGGAAGTAGTGGATGGCTGTGGAATCGCACGTGAATACAGTCCGGAAGAACGGCCCGGAACCGGTATCCTGATCTATCCGAAACCAACAAAACAACCGATCTACCTGAAAGAAGAATGATATTAGTGTATGGAAAAGTTAAATTGTAAATTAGAAAGGAGAAAACAGGAAAAGCTGAGGCTGAGGCAAAGGCAAGCCCCAAGGGGGCGAAAGTTAACAGCCCGGGGTGTAACCCTGGGGGAAAAAGAGCCATCAACCCGCGCTCCACGGTCCGGCGTTGATTGAAATGAGAACTCAGCATGGAGCAAGAGAATACCGGCGAGTAGAAGAAAGAAAAGAGAATGATGAATATCGATGAACAACAAAGAGAGGCAAAGGCGAAGAGAACAGTCGCAGTGTTCAGAGATCAGTCTCAGTTAACAGTTAGTCAATTTAACAGTTTGACAATTTGATTAATGATATTAGGAATGAACAAACAATTGGCAAATAGCAATAGACAAACCGATAAACCTTCAAGCGTTTTTAAAACCTTGAAGCGTTTAAACTTATTTACTGTGCCCTATGTGCCTATTGTGGTTCAACGAAAAAGTTTGAAGCTCACAACTTGTAGCTAAAAAGAAGATGAACATGGAAATACATTTCGCACCGGTGAAAATAGTCTTCGCGCAACCAACAAAGGATCTCGCGCAGACGACAGTACACTTCGCGCGACTGACAGAAGACCTTGCACGACCGAAAACTGACTCAGCGTCAGGTGCAATCTCTTCCGCGCAACTGCCAACTGACAGCGCGTCAGGCGAAGAACGCTTCCGGCGACCGACAGAAGGCATCCGATCATCGACAGAAGCCTCCGCGCCGATGAAAATGTGTCCCGCACGACCGACAGGAAGCTCCGCGCTCCTTTTCAGTGTGTGCTCGGCAATTTGGCAATTGGATGAACGAATGATGATGAACGATTTAAGATTGCAGAAGAATGAAGAAAGTGATCAGTATTTAGTCTCAGTTGACAGTAAAGCAATTTGGCAATTTAACAGTTAGACAATTTGATGAACGATTATGAAATGAGCGGACAATTAGCAAATAACAGTAGGCAAACAGATAACCCTTCAAGCGTTTTCAAAACCTTGAAGTGTTTAAACTTATCTACTGTGCCCTATGTGCCTATTGTAGTTCAAAGAAAAGCTCATAGCTAAAAAATGAAAAAGTTGATGTACATAGTATTCTTCCTCTTTATGGCGGCAAACCTGCTCGCCCAGGAGACCTATGTCATCGACTCGGTATGTGTGGGAGCCGAACGTACCTACCGCCGCGACGGGGAAGCCAACTATTCTTACTATTGGGAGCTGGTTGACCGCGAGGTGAATGACACCAGTTATGTGCCGGGTGTAGACTTTAAAGATATAAATGGCACCGATACCACCTGGGGAAACGAAATCACGCACCTTTGGGATGCCGAAGGCGAATTTGATATTATAGTTTATGTGACCACAGAACACGGCTGCGACACCCTGGAGCAGGGCATGGTAAAAGTATTCCCCCTACCCGAAGCAGAAGTGGGCGAAGACAAGGTGCTTTGCGATCTGAACGATATTGCGGTTTCAGGTGATACGGCATGGAACTACAGCGTACTGTACTGGACCACCACCGGCGACGGAACATTTAGCGATGCCTACAGTCTGCATCCCGTTTATCAGCTGGGGGCAAACGACAGCATTCTGGGCGAGGTGACACTGATTCTCACCGCCGAAGGAATGGCCGACAACGGAACCTGTACGCCCGCTGTTGATTCGCTTACCTATCGCTTAAGCAGGCCCGAGATTGCTTTTGAGGTGCGCGAACTGCTTTGTTACAACGATCGCGACGCCATCATCTGGGTGAACATGATCGGCGGGGCAGCGCCTTTCGACTTTGCCTGGACAGGCCCCGACGGATATGCTTCAACAGCCAAAGACAGCATCACCGGTCTGGGTGCCGGCTGGTATTACTTAACCGTTACCGATGCCAACGGCTGTTTCGACATCGATTCGGTTGAGATCGTCAACCCGCCCGAATTGCTGGCTTCCATCAAAAATATTACACAGATCAGCTGCTACGGTTACTCCGATGGCGCCATTGTAGCTTCTGCCACAGGAGGTACAGGTACATTATCCTTCTCCTGGACCAGCGAGCTGGGCTCGATGTATTCAGGTGATTCGATCACTGGCTTGCCGGCCGATACCTATTACCTGACAGTGACCGATGAAAACGCTTGTACTTATTTGGATACGGTTGTACTGCCCGATCCTGACCTGCTGCTGGTGGATGTAACGGCGGATGATACTATTTTGTGTGAAGGAGAAGTGGTAATCCTTCACGGTAGTCCGGTGGGTGGAACCGGACAACTGACGCACCACTGGACCGGTAACGGATCGGTTTTCCTAAGTCCGACCACCGATAGCCTGACTACCTTTGCCGGCGCTCCGGTAGGGAATTACATTTTTACCTACACCATTACCGATGAGGCGCTTTGCCAGGCCACCGACAGTATTGAGTTGAATGTTTACCCGCCTTCGTACAGCTTCGATTCGATGGAGGTTTGTGCCGGTGCTGACGCCTTCACCTGGAACAACCGCACGATTACCAGCGACATGGACCGTATCTATAAGGATACCTTGCCGGGCATGAACCAGTACGGTTGCGACTCGATCTTAACCCTTGATGTGAAAGTACTTTTCCCGACGGATTTCGATACCACCATTTACATTTGCGAAAACGAAACACCTTATGCTCCGTACGGCAACATCACCATTCTGCCCGACCGCGACAGCATTTATTACGATACTTTACACTACGCCAGCTCTGGTTGTGACTCGCTGCTGATCACCATCAATGTATTCACCCTTCCGGTAACAGAGAGTTTCCTCGATTCAACACTTTGTGCAGGCGCCGGAGAATTTATGTGGAATAATCGGCTGATACAAACCGATTCAAGCCAGGTGTATTTAGATACCCTGGTGAACACCTTTGGCTGCGACTCACTGCTGACCTACGATGTGACCATTGTTCCGCCGGATACCTTCCATGTGGATACTACTTTCTGCCAGGATGAACCTGAATTTGTATGGAACGGAATTACCATTCTGACGGCTTTCGACAGCATTTATGAAGCCGTACTCACCAACCAGTTTGGCTGTGATTCCATTGTGAACCTGAATGTACAACTGTTGCCGGTAACCGATACCGTAATCGATACTATGTTGTGTTACGGTAATCCACCTTATGCCTGGAACAACCTGTTCATTTATGCCGAACACGACAGCACTTACCTCGATACCCTGGTCAATCAATACGGTTGTGACTCTTTGCTTACTTTAAATGTAACCATAAAGTATCCTGATATTATTGATTTGGATACGACGCTTTGTGAAGGAACCCCCGCTTTTGCCTGGGGCGCCGGACACATCGTCGATTCTTACCGGGACAGTGTCTATACCGATACTCTTCAAAACGTATTTGGCTGCGACTCCATCGTTAACCTCGATGTGAAGATCCTGCTGCCGTATGACAGTTTGCAAACCGTGGAATTGTGTGCAAACGAATTGCCTTACAACTGGTACAAACATACCGTATTACCCGATCGCGACAGCATTTACTACGACACTTTGTATTACGCCGCAGGTTGCGACTCTTTGCGGCTTCAACTGGAGGTGATCACGCTGCCGGTGTCGGATACCCTGATCGAAATGGTGCTGTGTGAAGGAAGTCCGTCGTTTGATTGGAACGGCCGTCCGGTTTCTACCTATATCGACAGCACTTACCTCGATACAATGCAAAACGTGTTTGGTTGCGATTCAACCATTACTCTGGTAGTCGACATTGTGCCGGCATTCAAGGATACTCTTTCCGATGCTTTCTGTTTCGGGGAGCCAATTGCCGACTGGTACGGGCAGGTTCTTTCATCAGAGCATGATAGTACCTATATTCACAATGTCCCCGGGCCATCGGGTTGTGATACTTTGATTTTCTATGAAATTACCATATTGCCGGTAACCGAAATTGAACTGGATAGCACAATTTGTTACGGATTACCCGAATTTTACTGGAATAACCGCTTGATTTCAACTGCTGCCGACGGTGTTTACTTGGATACGCTGGTGAACAGTTTTGGTTGCGACTCGTTGCTGACCTACAATGTGTTTATAATTCCACCGGATACGGTGCCGGTTTACGATACTTTCTGTATGAACGAGTTGGTGGCCGACTGGAATTCCATTCCAATCCAAACCCAAACCGACAGCATCTACCAGGCCGTATTGCCTGACTCGGAAGGTTGCGATTCGGTGGTCATTCTTTATACAACCATTATTGAAGGCGGGGTGACCTACGATACCGTTTACGCCTGCGTGGAATATACCTGGACCGATGGGACCGGTCAAACGTATTTCAATTCCGGCGATTACGTGCATGCGCTTGGTAGCGGAACCGCTTGTCCTGACACCAGCTGGCTGCACCTGGTGATTAGCCCGCCCATTCAGATCGCCCCAACAGTGGCTGATGTGCTTTGTTATGGCGACAGCACCGGAACCATCGATTTAGTGGTGAGTGGAGGTATCGCGCCGTACCGTTATCTCTGGAACACCGGTGATACCACTGCCAGCCTGAATAACCTGCCAGCCGGCGATTATTCTGTAATAATTTACGACTCGCTGGCTTGTGAGCAGACCATTACGGTTACCGTTTCTCAGCCTGATTCACTATACATTGATAATGTTGTAGTAACGAATGTTGAAATAACAGGCGAATCAACCGGAAGTATTGAGGTTGATGTTAGTGGTGGAACTCCTGGTTACAGATACCAATGGACCAGTGAAGATGGTGTGGTGGTTGACTCGGTTCAGAACCTGTATAACCAACCGGCAGGTGATTATACATTAAGCGTTTGGGATGCCAACGACTGTCCGGTAACGATTACTATAACGATTACTGAACCTGTTCCGCTTGATAAATATATGTCTCCGGTTGTAACACCAATTTGTTACGAAGACCGGTATAATTATCCGATTCTTGATTCACTGAGTGAATACCTGACGCTGGATTCGGTCGTTGAAGTATTCTCTAATGCTGGCCTCGATTTAAGTTCCTTTAAGATGGATGCGCTGGTAATTGACGGTAGCACTTATTGTTACGAAGAAATACGAACCTATAGTATAATGGATTTCGAAGGCGATACCCTTAGCGCTACTCATCGGATCATTGTGGATGATCAGGAACCGCCAACAATTAGCTGTCCGGATGATTTCTCGGTGTCTAACGGAATTGTTCCGGATCCTTACGATTCTACCAAATTTCTGACGGCAGGTGGTTCGTTCAGCGATAATTGCGGAATTGTAAGCTTTGCATTTGTTGGTGAACACACCGATGGATTATCGAATCCCGAGACCATCACCCGCATTTACGAAGTGGCTGACTATTGCGGAAACACTTCTACCTGTGAGCAGATCATAACAGTGTATGTAACAACAACCGATCCGGCACTTGATTGTAGTGACTTGCCAACGGAATACCTAGCTTGTAGTGCAAGGGATCTACCGGTTTACAGAACGATTGAAGAGTTTAACGATGCAGGAGGAAATTATTTTAGCTCGCTGCCAATAGATACTTTCTATTATACGGATGTGGTGGCCGGAACTTATTGCCCGACAATCACCCGAACCTATGTTTTAAGGAATGTGGCCGATCAGGAAACAACTTGTGTTCATGTGTTCAAAGTGGTGGATAACGAAGCCCCGCTTCTGAATCTTCCGGACGTACATATTTATTGCGATGAACCCCGTCCGAGAAGATACTCAGGGTCAACGAGTGTTTCGGATGTAGTAAGAGACTATCCATTATCTAAATACGATCTGGATACCATCATTTGGGATAATTGTGGTCCGCGATCATCAATTGACTATATTCAACCGGCTAAAAACGATGATGTTCAGGAAGGTTGTCCGAAAATTATTACCCGCTATTACGAAATCGTTGATAAATGTGGAAATGAAGGTACAGGAACGCAGCGAATCTTCATCTATGATACGGTAGCACCGGTAATCACCAACTTCCCGTATGAGATTACTGCCGACTGTGATATTCCTCCGGCTTACACCGATGTGAGCGCTTATGTTTCGGATGACTGTGGCCCGCTGGAGATTGATTACCGCGACTCTTTGGGCGGTGTGGATGAACAAGGCGTAGTATATCGTATTTATACATTTAGCGATCCTTGTAATTCTGTAGAAGTTATTCAGAAAATAACCATTGAGTTGAAAAATGTGCCTGTGTTGGCTTCAATAGATCCTATTTGTCAATTTACTGTGGCTCCGGCATTGCCAACAACCTCGGTTAACAACATTACAGGTTATTGGTTGCCCGATACCATAAGTACAGCTGAAGCCGGTACGTTCGAATACATTTTCTATCCCGATTCCGGTCAGTGTGCGGGGCCTGCAAGCTTAACCATCGAGGTGGTTCCGGCAATTGATCTCACGGCAACAGCGGTTGACCAGGGCTACAATCCAAATCCGGTCGGAAGCATCGATCTGTCCATTGAAGGAGGAAGCGGAACATATACCATCAACTGGACGGGTACTAAGGGTTATTCCGCAATTACAGAAGATATTTCAAACTTGTATGCAGGCCGCTACTTTGTGGAAGTTCAGGATGAGGTAGGTTGTTACGACAGTCTTTCGCTTACACTTATTGCCCAATTGCCTGAAATCGCTTGTCCGCCCGACACTGTGATCGAATGTCCGGATCTGGCTGCTTATCCTCCGGCAACAAATATTGCTGAATTTGAAGTGTTAGGTGGATTATATAAACCCGATAGTTTAGTGTCAAGGGTTTGGAACTTCGATCTTCCGGGAGACCGCGATTTCTGTTTGAGCCTGGATCGTTATTACGTGATCGAAGATATTTATGGTCGCCGCGATACCTGTGTGCAACATGTGGACTTCTACGACATTGTTGCTCCAGTGCTGATTGCTCCGGAAGGAGACACGGCTGAATGTTTGTCGTCGGTAGTTCCGCGCATTGAAACACTGGCTGATTTTCTGGCGCTTGCTGATGCCGATGCTTATGATAATTGTGCGCTTGATCCTGCTTCGTTTACTGTGAGAGACACTACGATTGTTCTTCAGCCCGGAAGGACGAGGGTGATTGTATATTACAGTGTAGCTGATTTCTGTGGGAACATAGCGCGCGATACTAGTTATTACCTGGTAACCGATGACCAGGCTCCTGAAGTATTCTGTGCCGACATTACGGTTTACTTAAATGCCGATGGAACTTACTCGTTCACCGTTCAGGATTCCATTGCCATGGTCGACAGTCTTTACGATAACTGTACGGCACCGGAAGATATGCTGGTTTACCTCGAAACAAGAGAGCTGACCTGTGAAGACATTGAGTCGGGCTTCCAGGTTCGGGTGACGGTGGTGGACGAAGCAGGCCTTTCTGCAGAATGTATGGCCAACATCACGGTTGTAGATACCATTCCGCCGGAAGCTATTTGCCAGGATATTACGGTTTACCTGGATGAAAACGGCGAAATGAGCATCACTGCCGAACAAATTAACAATACTTCAACCGATAACTGTGAAGTAGCTACTATTCAGCTTTCAAAAGACCGTTTTGATTGTACTGATGTGGGAGAAAATACAATAGAACTGACGGTTACCGATGTTTATGGTAATTCGGCTACCTGTGAAGCCATTGTAACCGTAATCGACGAAATTCCTCCGGTTATTACCTGTGTTGGAAAACAAACCGTTCAGCTAAGCGAGGAAGACGGAACATATACATTGAGCTGGGAAATTGTGACCGAGAGTGCAGACGATGAGTGTGGTATCGATACCATCCTGTTGGATAAATATGTGCTGGATTGCGATGATATAGGAACCACCTTTATTACGGTAACGGCTTACGATGTAAATGGAAATTTCAGTAGCTGTCAGGCAGAATTTGAAGTATTCGGCAATATTCCGCCAAACGTTGTCAACGATACGGCCGTAACGGCAGTGGATGTTCCGGTGGATATCAATGTGGTTCTTAACGACTACGACCTGAAAACAAATATCAATATTTCGTCGCTTAACGTGATATCGAATCCAAATAATGGATCGGTTGTAGTTGATAAGGTTACGGGAATAGTGACATATACGCCTGATCCGGGATATGTTGGAACGGATGTGTTCCGTTATTCCATTTGTGATGATGGAATACCTTGTGACCCTGAATGCGGAAAAGCACTGGTACACGTAACGGTACGCCCGGCCAATCAACCACCGGTGGCCGTGGATGATTATTTCGATTTGCCTTGTGGTAATCTTACCGGAAGTGTAATTGAGGGACCAGATGATGATTATGATCCGGATGGCGACAACATTGTGGTGAATCCGGTAGCCATAACACTTCCTGTTAATGGTAATCTGACCTTGTTTGATGACGGGCATTTCGAGTACGAGCCATTCTTCGATTTTGAAGAGGGAGTGGACAGCTTCCAGTATGAAATTTGGGACGAAGGCTTGCCTCCGTCATTAAGAGATACTGCCTGGGTATACATAACACGTGTAGCCGACCACGATTGTGACGGTGTTGCCGATGTGGACGACATCGACGATGATAACGACGGTATCCGTGACCTGAACGAAGGATTTAATCCTGATTTCCCGGATCTCTCCATCGATTCGGACCAGGATGGAATACCGGATTACCTGGATATTGACTCGGACAACGACGGTATCGTTGATAATATTGAAGGACAGGGTGAACACGATTATGTGAGTCCGGACGGATGGCGCGACCAGAACAACGATGGTTGGGACGACCGCTACGACCCGAATTACGGAGGTTATGCTTTCGATGAAAACCTGAATGACCACGATCAGGACGGAATGCCTGATTACATTGATATCGATTCGGACAACGACAACGTATTCGACTTTATTGAGGGTTATGACTACAATGCCGACGGTATCCCGGATGTTACCCGCCAGTTTGTTGATACCGACGGCGATGGCTTGGATGATGCCTATGATACCTGGATTGATACCTGGGGCAATGACATTGACAATGAAGTGGAACACAATGCACCACTGCAAGACTTTGACGGCGATGGATGGCGTGACTGGCGCGATACCAACGACGAAGATGACGAGTACATGACCGCAGACGAGGATATCAATGGCGACGGCGATTACAGCAACGACGATCTCGACCTTGACGGGCATCCGGAATACCTGGATACCGAAATGGATTGTGAACTGTTTATTCCGGAAGGTTTCTCTCCGAACGATGATGGTGTTCACGACTTCTTCCAGATCCTGTGTATCTATCCAAGGTATCCGAATGCGAAAATGATGATCTTTAACCGCAACGGACAAAAACTGTGGGAAAAAGAACATTACGGTAACTACGACATCTGGGGCTGGAACGATGCCTGGTGGTGGGGTACAACCGACAGCCGCTTTGTAATTGGAAGGTCGGGCGGATTGCCGGCCGGTAACTACATTTATGTACTGGAACTAAACGATGGTACCGGCGAAGTTCGAAACGGAACGGTGATGCTTGCATACTAAGTAATGCAGGCATCATTTTGATCAGCCTATTTATTCTTTTGCCTGAAATACACCTCGTTGTAAGTGCTTTTGTTTCAAAAAGTCTGGTTCGTTTTCAGAAATGCTTATGAGTTTTCGGAGATATTGAATCAAGAATGGGGGATAGGATGCATGTAAATCAGCAATTTGCAGGATAGTGTTCATGTTTCTGCTGACTACTTTTGTATCATGGACGCTTAATCATGTTTCAGAAGATTCATGTCATATGGATGTTGGCATTGGCTGGCCTTGTTTATGGATACAAACCCGTTGTTGCAAACCCGTTGTTATTTCCCGAAAATATAGAAGGAACTGGTAACGATGTCAAATACAATGTGCCTCCGGTAGCTCAAAACGACACCTTTGTTTATTATGCCGGCTGCGATGGTATCCTCACAGGAGATATTCTGGCAAACGACTGGGATGAAAACGAGGATTCGCTGAAAATTTATTTTGCTATCACACCCAGACCCAATCAGCTTTTTATAAACGACGACCGGACTTTTTCCATTCAGATTCCGGAATGGTACAGCGGGACGATGGAGTTTGATTATTATGTAGAAGAAAAAACGAAGGATCGTTACCGGGCAATGGCCAAGGTTATTATCGAGGTTATTCCGGATTCGGATTGTGATGGAGTGGTCGATTTTGAGGACCTTGACAAAGATAACGATGGAATTCCGGATTTTGTGGAGGGTGATGGTGCCATTGATTCTGACGGCGATGGAATTCCTGACAGTAAAGACATAGACAGCGACAACGACGGTATTACCGACAATGTTGAGTGGCAGGGCGAGGAAGATTACGTGGCACCGCTAAATGTAGATGCCAACAACAATGGTTGGGACGATGCATACGATCCTTCGGCGGGCGGCAAATACGCTTTGCCGGTGGATACCGATAGCAACGGAGTTCCCGATTACCTGGATGCTGATGCCGATGGTGATGGTGTGAGCGATTTGATTGAAGCATTCGATGTAAACAACGATGGTTTTTCGGATGTGAAACCCCACTATCAGGATAATGATGGGGATGGTTTGGATGATGCTTTCGACAGTGTAGATATAAAAAGCGGAAATTGCAATCCAACCGGTAGCAATTGTGTGCTGATTGATTTTAACAAAAACGGTGTTCGCGATTGGCGCGATCTGTCCAACCGCTATTTTGGAGTGAAGAGCTTTGTTTTTCCCAATCCTTTAGTGAATCAGTTCCGCCTGGTTCACCCCGAACTAAAGACTGGTGAGCCGGTGGATGTGCGAATCTTCTCAATCGATGGTAAGTTGTTGTTCCGGAAAGAACTCACTTCTTCGCCTAACTTTATTCAAATACCTGAATTTACCGAAGGAGTATACCGTATCCTGGTTCATTCCAATAGTTTCACAAATTCTCAGAATATAATTATTGCCCGTTAGTTCATAGTTAGAAAAGTAGTATCCCGTAAATGATGCCCTTACAGCTCTTTTGCGGGTTATTCTTTTGTTGCTTGTTCTATGTCGACAATCAGGTCATCTACATTTTCGATACCAACCGAAAGTCGCATCATGGTATCGCGGATATTGGCGGCCGCTCTTTCTTCCAGTGGAAATTCAGCATAAATGGTTGAGTGGGGATGAATGATCAGTGTTTTATTATCGCCCAGGTTGGTTGCTCTGCGAACAACTTTTAGCTTGTTCATAAAAGAATAGCAAGCTTCTTTTGATTCCAGATCAAATGAAATGATCGTGCCCGGAACTCCGTTAAAATATTTTTTGGCGGCATCAAAACCCGGGTCGCCTTCAAGGCCCGGATAGTTTACAACCGTCACTTTTGGGTTCGAGCGCAGATAGCTTCCCAAGGCAATGCAGTTCTGGTAGCATTTCTCCACACGTAGTTCCAGCATGTCGAGGCCCTGGCTCATGTTTCGGGCAGTTTGTGGCGACATGCTGCCTCCGGTGTTCCTGTAAATGTTTTTTCTGATTTTGGCGATCAATGCGTTTTTTCCAAATTTTTCTGTGTAACCGCCCAGGTTCGGATTGAGTGTCCAGTCAAAATTTCCGTGATCAATAATGGCACCGCCAAACGAAGTAGCCCCGCCGGAAATATGTTTGGTGGTGGAGATTACCTCGATGTTTACGCCAAAATCAGCTGCGCAAAAAACATTGGGAGGCGTAATCGTACTGTCAGCAATCAACGCAATGTGGTGCTTTTGGGCGATCCGGGCAAGCATTTCAATATCTGCAATGTCGAGCTGAGGATTGGTCACCGTTTCAAAATAAATGGCACGGGTGTTTTTATCGATCAGTTTTTCAATTTCCTTTTCGTTGCGAAGTTCCGAGAAGCGGCATTCCAGTCCAAACTCAGCAAGTGTTTGGTTAAACAGGGCATACGTGTGCCCAAACAGGCGGCTCCCGCTGATAATGTTATCTCCGGCTTTGGTAAGAGCTAAAACGGTATTGGAGATGGCAGCCATGCCCGAACTAAGCGCTATTACCCCGTTGCTGCCTGTGAGGGCCTTTAGTTTTAGCTCGAAATATTCCACCGTGGGGCTCGACGTACGCGAGTATACATGGGCAATGTATTCTCCCTTAAAATTCGCTTCAATTTGTTCTGCTGAGTCAAATTCGAATGCTACCGCTTCGTACAATGGCATATGCAGCGCATTGTGCGGATCGGGTTTGGGATAAGGCACATTGAGGGAGGTGGTTGTAAAGCCGGCTTGTTTCATTTTTAAATTTTTACCAAAAAAACAATTCAATAACATAAAAGTTTTTTAAAGATAGAGTATTTGTTGGTATGATTTTTGCAATTTAAACGCAGGTTTTAAATAATAATTAAACAGCATTTATTGAACCTTATAAGACCATGGCGCCCCCCGCCATGGTCTTTCTCTTTTACATCGCTTGCTTTTCTTATATCATATTCCCGGTTTGTCGTCCTTATTATTCTGTGCTTAAATCAGTGAGACTCTGATTTCAGGAGCGATAGTGAACTGAAATTATGAAGTCGAACTGATCCCGATGCACAGCAATCGGGATTTAATGGGGTCTATTCCCCGCCCCTTGGGGCGAATTAAAAAATATCATGCCTTTGATACCCAGTCTGCTCTGCGGTGGGTAGTTCATTAGTTTTGCCCATCCTGTTGGCGAACTCATGTTATTCTCTTCGGCAGGATGAGGAGATTTTTTGGTGATTTCAGAAAGCTTTATGGAGTGTTTCTCTATCTTTATAAAAAAACAAGCATGAAGAAATTTTTGCCAAAACTTGTTCAGGATGATCCATGGCTGGAACCATATTCAGGAGTAATTTCCGATCGGATGATTGTTGCGGAGAGGAGACAAAGGGAATTAACAGGCGGAAAAAGTCTGTACGAATTTTCTTCCGGCCATTTGTATTTTGGGCTTCACAAAACAACCGGTGGTTGGATTATTCGGGAATGGGCTCCCAATGCAACCTACATTTATCTGGTGGGTACTTTTAACGAATGGTGCGAACAGGCTGAATTCTCGTTTACGCACATTGGAGAAGGAGTTTGGGAATTGGAATTGGAAGCAGATGCTATTGATCACGGAGATTTATATGCCCTTCAAATTCACTGGGCGGTGAATTCAGGAAAACGAGTGCCGGCATGGGCAAGATATGTTGTTCAGGATAAGGATACCCACATTTTTAATGCGCAGGTATGGGCGCCGGAATTGCCTTACGAATGGAAAAATCCCGGATTTGAGAGAACGGAAGAACCGCCTCTCGTTTACGAAGCCCATGTGGGAATGGCGGGAGAAGAACCCCGTGTTCATACTTACAATGAGTTTCGGGAACGGATGTTGCCGCGCATCAAAGCCAACGGATACAATACCATTCAGTTGATGGCGATTCCCGAGCATCCCTATTACGGAAGTTTTGGCTATCACGTGTCCAGCTTTTTTGCTCCGTCGTCGCGTTTTGGAACGCCCGACGAATTAAAGCAACTTATTGATGAAGCTCACGCAATGGGGCTGGCGGTGATCATGGACTTGGTACATTCGCATGCCGTGAAAAATGAAGTGGAAGGATTGGGGAATTACGATGGAACCCGCTTTCAGTTTTTTCACGACGGGCCCAAAGGTGAACATCCGGCATGGGATTCCTATTGTTTTAATTACGGGAAAAGCCAGGTAGTACATTTTCTTTTGTCGAACATCAAGTATTGGCTCGAGGAGTTTAAGTTCGATGGATTTCGTTTTGACGGCGTTACCAGCATGCTGTATTTTAACCACGGTCTGGATATCGCCTTTACCAATTACGCCGATTATTTTGGAGCCAATGTGGATTACGATGCCGTTACCTATTTTAAGCTGGCCAATAAACTGATGAAAGAAGTAAACCCGAAGTCGCTTTCGATTGCCGAAGATATGAGCGGAATGCCCGGACTGGCAGCACCTGTTGCAAGTGGCGGTCTGGGGTTTGATTTCCGGATGGCAATGGGAATGCCCGATTTCTGGATCAAAGTCATCAAGGAGAAGTCGGATGAACAATGGGATGTAGGCGATATTTTTTACCAGCTGACTTCCAAAAGACTCGACGAAAAAGTGGTGAGCTACGCCGAATCGCACGACCAGGCATTGGTGGGTGACAAAACCATTATTTTCAGGCTGATCGATAAGGAAATGTATTTCAGTATGCGGAAAGACCAGCTCAATTTAACAGTTGAACGCGGAATTGCCTTGCATAAAATGATCCGTCTGGCCACTGCCAGTTCGGCGGGTGGCGCTTACCTGAATTTTATGGGAAATGAATTCGGACATCCGGAGTGGATCGATTTTCCGCGCGAAGGAAATAACTGGTCGTTTAAGCACGCCCGCCGGATTTGGAGCATTGCCGACGACCCCGAACTGAAGTTTCACTGGCTGTACGATTTCGACAAGGAGATGATTGCCCTGATCAACGATAATAAACTGCTGACCATCCCTTCGGTGGATTTGGTGCTGGAAAACAAACCGGATAACGTGCTGGCTTTTCACCGCGGACTGTTTTTATTTGTGTTCAATTTCAATCCTCAGCATTCCTACACCGATTACGGTATTCCGCTGGGTGCCGGAAAATACAGGATTGTATTGAATACCGATTCCGGAAGGTTCGGAGGCAACGATCTGGTGGATGAAGACATCAGCTATTACACCTTGCCCAATGGCGGGGTTGACAGTCAGCATTATTTAAAACTTTATTTGCCGGCCCGAAGTGCACTGGTGTTTAAAAAAGTGGATATTTCGAAAGCAAAATAAATGCGGGGAGCAAAATTTCAAACATACGTAGACATACCTCATTACCAACATAAAGCGGGGTACGAAAAGAGAAGTGTTTTTGTCGGCTCCTGTTTTACTGAAAATGTGGGAAACAGGATGCAGGCACTGAAATATCCGGTGGACATTAATCCATTTGGAATTCTTTACAATCCATCTTCGGTGGGAAACGCGCTGCAGTTGCTGCTGAATGAGAAAAAATTTAGCGCCGGTGAGCTGTTTCAGCACAACGGCATTTGGCATAGTTTTATGCACCACGGCCGGTTTTCATCGGTTGATCAGGCGGAAGCGCTGGAGCAGATAAATGCGCGGGTCGCTTTTTCATCTAACTGGTTACGGCAGGCTGATTTTCTTTTCCTGACTTTTGGCACTTCGTGGATTTACCGCTACAAAGAAAGCGGTGAAGTGGTGGCCAATTGCCACAAAGTTCCGGCATCGAAGTTTGTTCGCGAACGTTTGTCGGTTCGCGAGATAGTGGATGTTTACACCGAGCTCTTGCCCCGGATGTGGGCACAAAATCCCGAAGTTAAAATCGTATTTACAGTTAGCCCTATTCGCCACTGGAAAGACGGGGCCATCGAAAACCAGCGAAGCAAGGCAGCGCTGATCCTTGCAATCGACGAGTTGGTAAAACGATTTCCGGATCGGTGCTTTTACTTCCCTTCCTACGAAATAGTGATGGATGAACTGCGCGATTACCGCTTTTACTCCGAAGATATGTTGCATCTCACCGAAGTAGCTGTTGATCATATTTGGTCGGTGTTTGAGGAAAGCCTGATTGATGCAGAGAGCCGAAAAGCAGCTGTAAAAATTCAAAAATTGGTGAATGCGATGCAGCATCGCCCGGTAAACAAACGTTCGCAAGAGTTTGCCGTTTTCCTAAACAAGTTCCTGAAAATGACCGAAGAACTGGAAAAGGAATATTCTTATCTTAACTTAAAGTTAGAAAAAGAATATTTTATCCGGCATTTGAGGGAATTGGAACAAAACGGGGGATGAAAATAATATAATTCATGTACATTTGTTTATATGAGTGTTCACTCATTCTCCATAACTTTCTAAACCAATTTATCTCAAATCGTAATTAAGTTTTGTTATGCATTACCTTAGTTTTGATCAGGAGCAGCTTATAAATCTGGAGTATTCGTTAGACCGCGAAATACTTCGGACCAACAAGGCTGGGTCGTACCTGTGTACCACGTTAAATGGCTGCAATACCCGAAAATATCATGGATTACTGGTTAGCCCCATCGAAAATTTCGGGGGTGAAAAGCACGTGTTGCTATCGTCGCTTGATGAAACGGTGATTCAGAATGAGGCGGAGTTTAACCTCGCAATCCACCGTTACCAGGGAGGAAGTTATGAGCCCAAAGGACACAAGTACATGCGGAATTTCAGTTTTGGAAATGTGCCAAAAATCACGTACCGAGTGGGTGGGGTAGTTATTACAAAAGAGCGTTTACTGGTTGAAAAGGAAGAACAGGTGCTGATTCGCTACACATTGGAAGAGGCACGTTCGGCAACCACTTTGCGCTTAAAGCCTTTTTTGGCTTTCCGGAATATTCATGCGCTGAGCAAGGCAAACCTGTTTGTGAATACCAAATTCGAAAACATCGAAAACGGAGTTGCCACGCGCCTGTACGACGGATATCCGAATCTTTATCTGCAAATAAGCAAAAAGGCCGATTTTGTGCCGGTACCCGATTGGTACTATAATATCGAATACCTTAAGGAACTGAACCGTGGGTACGATTATCTTGAAGATCTTTTTGTGCCGGGTTATTTCGAACTTCCCATGGAAAAAGGAGAGTCGGTGGTGTTTGCGGCAGGGTTAACAGAATCAAATCCATTGGGATTGAAACAACGTTTTACCCGCGAATCGAGAAAAAGAGCAGAAAGGGAAACTTTCGCCACCTCATTGGAACATGCTGCGAAACAATTTGTCGTTCATAAAAAAAATACGGCAGAAATTATAGCTGGTTTCCCTTGGTACGGAAGCATTACCCGGCAAACCTTTATTTCGCTGCCAGGACTGTGTTTATCACTAAAAGACGAAAAACTGTGCGCTACCATACTCGATTCGTACCTGAAATATTTTAACGACGGATTTTTTCCAGATCATATCGGAAGCAAAGAATTGACCTATCATTCAGCGGATACTTCGTTGTGGTTTATTTGGGTGGTTCAGCATTGTTACAAAACAAAAGGCAAACCTGCCATCGCCTGGAAAACCTATGGTCCGGCCATCAAACGGATTCTTTCTGCCTATAAAGAATCGAAGCTCGGTTACATCGGAATGAACAAGGACGGTTTGATTGAGGCTGAAAAAGAGAACATTGCATTAACCTGGATGGATTCTTATGTAAATGGGAATCCGGTGGTTCAGCGTGCCGGAATGGCGGTTGAAGTCAACGCGCTGTGGTTCAATGCTATTTGTTTTGCCCTCGATTTGGCAGATATGGCGGGCGACCACGAATTTATTGATGAATGGAAAGACATGGTAGAAAAAGTGGCGCATTCATTTTTAAATACTTTCTGGAGCGAAGGGCATGGGTCTTTGGCCGATGTGGTGAAAGACGGCGTGCCTGACTGGTCGGTGCGGCCCAACATGGTAATTGCGGTGGCCTTGGATTACACGCCGCTTAACAAGGAACAGCAAAAGCAGGTGTTGAGTGTGGCCAAAAAGAAATTGCTGACAAACCGCGGATTGCGGTCCCTGTCACCCGATCATTTGCGGTACAAGGGAAGTGTGAAGGGTAATCCGCAGGAAAGAGAATCGACTCTGCACATGGGGGCGGTTTGGCCCTGGTTGTTTCCGTTTTTTGTGGAGGGATATCTGAAAATTCATAAAAAAGGCGGACTGCCGGTTGTAAAACAAATATTGGAAAGTTTTGAAGAAGAGATGACACAACACTGCGTTGGGACTGTCTCGGAGATGTACGACGGAAATCCGCCGCACCAGGGAAAAGGGGCTATTTCGCAGGCCTGGAATGTGGCTGGTGTGTCGTACGCCATGAAACAGATCCGGAATTACCACGAGTAATAACGGGAATAAAAAAAGTAAACAATAACGCCTGGTTAATTTGGAATGAAGAACTGAGAGACGAGAAAATTTGAGCAGAATTGTTGAAACGTAAAGTACAGGCACATTTGTTGGGAAGCCTGGTTGCCATTGAAAACTTTAAAAAGCGTTACACATGAAAGTATTGATGTTTGGTTGGGAATTTCCACCGCATATTTCAGGAGGACTGGGAACAGCATGTTATGGATTAACCAAAGGACTGGCAGAAATTAACGATGTGGAGGTAACCTTTGTAGTTCCAAAGGCTTTTGGCGATGAAGATCAGTCGGTCATGAAACTGATTGGAGCCAATAACATCCCCATTGCCGCAAAAGACTTTTATTTTCAGGAAGCAGATAAATCAATGAGTTACCTGGAGGTGGATTCTCTGATCGTTCCTTATGTGAGCGAAGAAGATTTCTGGAAGCTCAAAAACGAAAAATATCCCCGGAACACCCGTTTTATTGAAACCAACGAAGGCTTGAAAATTGATTTCAGCGGAAGCTACGGTGCCGGACTAATGCAGGAGATTAAAAACTATGCAGTGGTGGCGGGGTTCATCGCCCGGCAAAATCATTTTGATATAATTCATGCCCACGACTGGCTGGCTTATCCAGCCGGAATAGCAGCGAAGCGAATCAGCGGAAAACCCTTGGTGGTGCATGTGCATGCTACCGACTTCGATCGGAGCGGGGGGAGTGTAAACCCCGGTGTTTATGCAGTGGAGCGTGAAGGAATGGAGGCTGCCGATAAAATAATCACGGTAAGCAACCTTACCCGCGACACGGTTATTAATAAATACGGGATTTCGCCCGATAAGGTGGTAACGGTTTACAATGCCGTTGAGCCGGTGGATGACGATCCCGGAACACTGCCGCCAAAAGGCATCGATGAAAAAGTGGTTACTTTCCTGGGGCGCGTTACCATGCAAAAAGGCCCCGAGTATTTTATTGAGGCCGCAAGCCTGGTGCTGAAGAAAATGAAAAATGTACGCTTTGTAATGGCCGGAAGCGGCGATATGTTGGATGCGATGATCGCCCGGACAGCACAACTGGGAATTGCCGACCGTTTTCATTTTACCGGTTTTTTAAGAGGAAACGACGTTGGCAACCTCTTCCGGATGACCGATGTTTTTGTAATGCCTTCGGTTTCGGAGCCCTTTGGTATTGTGCCGCTCGAAGCAATGCAACTGGATGTGCCGGTGATTATTTCCAATCAGTCGGGAGTGGCCGAAGTATTGGAAAATGTGATAAAAGTTGATTTCTGGGATACGTTTGCCATGGCAGATTCCATTCATGGGATTTTGAGTTACCCTTCGCTGTCGGCCCACTTCAAAAAAGAAGGGCGCAACGAAGTAGGAGAATTGAAATGGGTCAATTCTGCCATGGATGTTAAAAAGGTATACGATAGTGTAGTATTTCAGAATTAAGTGATTAGGGAATGAAACAAATCCTGAGCAGTCAATCGCAGTGGGATGAGTTACAATAATGAATAAACAATTTTAAGATGACGAAATCAGTTTGTTTGTTTTTTCAGGTCCATCAGCCGTTCAGACACCGGCGCTACCGGTTCTTTGATATCGGTAACGACCACTATTATTACGACGATTATTCAAACGATACGATAATGCGGAAAATAGCCGACAAGTGCTATTTGCCCGCCAATAAACTCATCCTCGATCTGATCGACCGGATGGAAGGAAAATTTAAGGTAGCCTTTTCGATCACCGGAACTGCATTGGAACAATTTGAGTTGTATGCGCCCGAAGTGATCGATTCGTTTAAAAAACTGGCAAAAACCGGTTGCGTCGAGTTCTTGTCGGAAACCTATTCGCATTCGTTGTCATCGCTGAAGAATCCCGAGATTTTTAAGGAGCAGATCCGTTTGCACGACGAGCGTATATTTGGTTTGTTTGGGCAAAAGCCACGTATTTTTCGCAACACCGAGATGATTTATTCGGATGAGATCGGTGCAGAAATTGCCGGAATGGGTTTCTTGGGAATGCTAACCGAAGGCGCGAAACAGGTGTTGGGGTGGAAGAGCCCGAATTTCCTGTATGTGAATGCTATTAATCCGCGCTTGAAAGTATTGATGCGCAACTTTAAACTCAGTGACGACATTGCATTTCGCTTTTCCAACGGAAACTGGTCGGAACATCCTTTAACGGCCGATAAGTTTATCGGATGGCTGGAGCGTTTGGAAGAGAAAGAGGAAGTGGTAAATTTATTTCTGAGCTATGAATCGTTTGGTGAACGACAAGTTGCAGAAAGCGGAATCTTCAATTTTCTGGAAAGTTTTGTGACGAAAGTTTCCGAAAAACCGCACTTGCGATTTGCTACGCCCACCCAGGTGGTTGAACAGTTGCAGCCAGTTTCTGCAGTTCATGTTCCCGAAGCTATTTCTTGGGCCGATGAAGAAAGAGATCTAACCGCCTGGCTGGGAAATAATCTTCAGAAAGAAGCCTTTAACAAGCTTTACGAGCTGGGAAAGCGAATGCAGCGCTGCACAGATGTTGGCCTGATTAAAGACTGGAACTACCTGCAGGAAAGTGACCATTTTTACTATATGTCAACTAAACATTCTTCCGATGGGCGTGTTAATCGATCAGAAAATCCTTTTGATTCTCCGTATGGGGCTTTCATCAATTACATGAACATCTTAAGTGATTTTAAGATCAGGTTGAATGCGGTGGTTCCGGAGAATGAGACAGAGAGTGAAATTGCGATTCTCCAACGTATTATTGAGGAGAAAGATGAAAAACTAAAAAAACTGGAAGCCGATTTGCGCCGCCTTCAAAAAACAGGAAAACAAAAACGACACTAAAAATAGCTGATGTGTAGCCCGCATGTTAAATTCGATGGTTTTAATTGACTGGAAAACAGCTGGTAAAAACTGAACAGCTATTTTTGCTACGCATTTGGGCGTTATGTCGCTGAAAATTAATGATAAGAGAAACAGCAGGAGGCAAAGCTTTCCTGCGTAAGGGACAAATATAAAATTTGAAAAATGAAGACAAACGAAGTACGATATATCCAAACACCGGTAATAGAAGAACCGGTGTGGAAAAAAATCAGTGTAGAATCTGATTTGCCGGCAGACCTTGAGCCCTTGAGGGTGCTCTCGAAAAACCTTTGGTGGGTTTGGAACACCGAAGCCCGTGAGCTTTTTCGGTATGTAGACCCTAAAATCTGGGAAGAATGCGAACACAACCCGATCGTTCTGCTGGATAAAGTGAGTTACAACCAACTGAAGGAACTGACGAAAGATGAGGAGTTTCTGGCAAGAATGCATCGTGTGTATGCCGATTTCAATGCTTACCTGGAAGCAAGAAAAGAGCTGGTCGGTCCTGAAGTAGCTTATTTTAGTATGGAATACGGCTTGCACGACAGCTTGAAGATTTTCTCGGGCGGTTTGGGAATTCTGGCCGGTGATTATTTGAAAGAAGCCAGTGATTCGAAAGTAAACCTGGTGGCAATGGGGCTGCTGTATCGGTATGGATATTTCAAGCAAACGCTTAACCTGCACGGAGAGCAGATGGCGAATTACGATGCACAGCAGTTCACAAAAATTCCGGTTCGGCCGGCCGTCGACAAAGACGGAAACTGGGTAACCGTTGAGGTGGAGTATCCCGGAAGAAACCTGGTAGCACATGTTTGGCAGGTAAATGTTGGCTCGGTAAAACTTTATTTGCTGGATGCCGACCACGAAGGCAACAGCGACCAGGACCGCTTTGTTACGCATCATTTGTATGGCGGCGATAACGAAAACCGTCTGAAACAGGAAATGCTGCTTGGGCTTGGTGGTATCAAAGCCTTGAAGAAATTAGGTTACCAGTCGGACATTTACCATTGTAACGAAGGACATGCGGCGTTTATCGGTATCGAAAGAATGACGGGACTGATCAACGAACAGGGATTGACCTTTGCCGAAGCCAAAGAAGTGGTAACGGCTTCTACCGTGTTTACGACACACACTCCGGTGCCTGCAGGGCACGATTCGTTTCACAACGACATGTTTCGTCATTACATGAGCAGCTTCCCGGAAAAACTGGGTTTAAGCTGGGAAGAGTTCGATCTGCTCGGGAAGGCGAATCCGCAGGAAGATCATTTTAACATGAGTTACCTGGCTTGTAACCTTTCGCAGGGAATCAACGGGGTGAGTATGTTGCATGGCGATGTGAGCAAAGAGGTGCTAAAAAACCTTTACAAGGGCTACCTGACTGAAGAACTGGAAATTGGCTATGTGACCAATGGTGTTCACTATCCTTCGTGGACGGCTCCGGAGTGGAAAGCACTTCATAAAAAATATTTTGGGAATGATTTTCCGGGCAATCAGCTCGATTTTGATGTCTGGAAAAATATATATAATGCCCCGGACAGCGAGATATGGGAATTGCGCAAAACATTGCGTTTGAAAATGATCAATTACATCAAGCAACGTTTTGCCAGCAACTGGATCAAGCGGCACGAAAACCCGAAAATTATTACGGAGGTGATGGGGAAACTCAATCCCAACGTGCTGACAATTGGTTTTGCCCGCCGCTTTGCGACCTACAAACGTGCACATCTTTTGTTCCGTAACCTCGATCGTTTGGCCAAAATTGTAAACAACCCGGAGAGACCGGTACAATTCATCTTTGCCGGAAAAGCCCACCCGGCTGATAAAGCCGGTCAGGACCTGATCAAAAACATCGTGGAAGTTTCAAAACGTCCGGAATTCAGAGGCAAGATATTGTTTGTTCAGAACTATGATATTAACCTGGCGAAGATGCTGCTTCAGGGAGTGGATGTGTGGATGAACACGCCAACCCGTCCGTTGGAAGCTTCCGGAACCAGTGGGGAAAAAGGAGTGATGAACGGAACATTGCACTTCTCGGTACTAGACGGCTGGTGGGTGGAAGGTTACCGTAAAAATGCTGGCTGGGCTTTACCGGCCGAAAGGGCCTACGATGTTCAGGATTTTCAGGATGAACTGGATGCTGAAACCATCTACAACATTCTGGAAGAAGAAGTGGTGCCAGCATTCTATAACCGTAACCACGAAGATGTGCCGGAAAAATGGGTGGGTTTTGTAAAAAATACCATCTCTCAGGTAGCGCCTAATTTTACTACCGGTCGCATGATCAAAGATTACCAGGACCGCTATTACAATCCGCAGTTTGAACGTTCAGCAAAAGTAAACGCCGATGGGTTTAAACTGGCCAAAGAACTGGCAGCATGGAAAGCCTATGTCAGCTCGAAATGGGACGGGATTAAAGTCATTAACCAGGATATGATTGAAGGCTTTACTAATAAACTGGTGATGGGTCGCGAATACCCGGTTTATGTAAAAGTGGATTTGAACGGTCTTACTGCCAAGGAAGTTGGTTTGGAGCTGATCATCACCGAAGAAGGTGAAAATGGCGGGCTTGAGATGTTCGATACCTGGGAGTTTGAACCCGAGGATTGCAATAATAATATTTGCACTTACAGATACGTGGTACGTCCCGATCATCCGGGAGCGTTTAATTACAGTTTCAGGCTGTTCCCGAAAAACGAGAACCTGCCACACCGCCAGGATTTTAAATACCTGAAATGGTTGTAATACTTGAACAATAGAATACAAAAGGTGCTTTCGGGCACCTTTTTTTATGCACTTGTCAGAAATGAACATGCTTTTGAAACCCGGAAACAGAGGGAGAGTATCGACATTCGTTTTAGGCGGAAGTGGTGCCCTTAAAGGTTGTGCCGGCGTTTGTCTGCTTTGCGTTTGATGAATTTTATGTAAACTTTAGATCGGAATGTTGTTTTCACGAATGGAGTATATACCGAACTGAATCTTTTTTCATTAGCTTCAAACTGTTATTTTTGCACGGATAATAAAGCTATCTTGAAAGAATCGGTTGAATTCGGTTTCATTTCAATGATAAGAAATACGGTTCCCGGTAAATAGATCAAACCATGAAGAATCAAAAAAAAATCGGAAAGAAAATAAAGGCGTTTCGCGAGTTCCGTAAAATATCGCGCGAAGATCTGGCTTTGAAAGCGAACCTGGATGAGGGGCAACTTGAGGCGATTGAGGAAAAAGGAAGTGTTCCTTCGTTGGGACATCTTATAAAAATATCAAGAGCCCTGGGAGTACGAATCGGTACTTTTCTGGATGATCAGGAGAAAATTGGTCCGGCGGTTGTAAAAGCCGGTGAAGAAAAAGCAAGTTTTAGTTTTTCGACCAAAGATGCTACTCCGCGCGAACACCTGAATTTCTTCTCGCTCGCACAGGCAAAAGCCGATCGCCACATGGAGCCTTTTGTGGTGGAAATTGAACCCAGTAACGAATCGGACTATAAATTGTCGTCGCACGAGGGCGAAGAATTTATTTTTGTATTGGAAGGAAGTGTAGAGATTAACTACGGAAAAGATCTTTACCAACTGGAAAAAGGGGACAGCATATACCTGGATTCCATTGTTGCGCATAACATTCATGCTGCCGCCAACCAAAAAGCAAAGTTACTGGCCGTTATTTACACGCCTGTTTAAATTAAAAATCAGCCAACATGCAGCTACTCGATTATACACTGGGCCAGATGCTGGAAAAGTGGGCCTACGAAACTCCCGACCATGATTTTATTGTATACCCGGATCGCGACCTGCGTTTTTCATACAAGCAGTTTAACGACCGTGTAGATCAGTTGGCCAAAGGCCTGCTGTTTATTGGTATTCGTCCGGGCGATAAAGTGGGTATCTGGGCTAAAAACGTACCCGACTGGACAACCCTGATGTTTGCCACGGCAAAAATAGGAGCCGTTTTGGTGACCATTAATACCAATTACAAGCTGTCGGAGATCGAGTATATTCTGCACAACGCTGACTTGCAATCACTCTTTTTGGTAGATGGTTACCGCGACAGTGATTATGTGCAAATGATTTTTGATTTGGTTCCTGAATTAAAAACGCAGGCACGTGGCGAACTTCGCAGCGAAAAGTTTCCCAAACTGCGTAACGTTGGTTTTGTTGGGCAGCAGAAACACCGGGGGATGTACAACACCTCCGAACTTATTCTTCTGGGAAATCACATTGACGACCTGGAGCTGGAAAGTGTAAAGGAAACGGTTGCCTGTCACGATGTGGTGAACATGCAGTATACTTCGGGTACCACCGGATTTCCAAAAGGAGTGATGTTGTCGCATCATAATATTCTGAACAACGGATTTGCTACCGGCGAGTGTATGAAATATACGCAAAAGGACCGGCTGCTGGTGTGTGTGCCACTCTTTCATTGTTTTGGATGTGTACTGGCGGTTTGTTCCATTGTTACCCACGGAGCCACTTTGGTTTTTACCGAAGATTTTGATCCCTTGATGGTATTGGCTTCTGTTCAGAAAGAAAAGTGCACCGCATTGTACGGTGTTCCTACCATGTTTATTGCCGAGTTAAATCACCCGATGTTTGATATGTTCGACCTCTCGTCGTTGCGCACTGGGATTATGGCGGGTGCACTTTGCCCGATTGAAACCATGCGGCAGGTGATGGAAAAGATGAACATGAAAGATGTTATTGTGGTGTACGGTCTTACCGAGTCTTCTCCGGGAATGACTGCAACGCGTACACATAATTCGCCCGAGGTACGTGCAACCACTGTTGGTTTTGAATACCCCAATGTGGAGGTGAAGATTGTAAATCCGGAAACCGGCAAACTTTGCAGGCAGGGAGAGCAGGGAGAGATTTGCTGCCGCGGCTACAATGTGATGAAAGGATATTATAACAATCCGGAAGCCACCGCAAATGTTATTGACGCAGAAGGATGGCTGCATTCGGGCGATTTGGCTGTGAAAACAGAAGATGGCTTTTACCGGATCACCGGACGAATCAAGGATATGATCATCCGGGGAGGGGAAAATATTTACCCACGCGAAATTGAAAACTATTTGTTTCAGATCCCTCAGATTGAAGCCGTGGAAGTTGCCGGAGTTCCCAGCAAAAAGTACGGAGAGGAAGTGGGGGCTTTTATTAAAGTAAAAGCAGGCCAGCAGTTAACCGAGGAAGAAGTGGTTGACTTTTGCAGAGGGAAGATCGCACGTTTTAAGATTCCCCGTTATATCTTTTTTGTTGAAGAGTTTCCGATGACTGCCAGCGGAAAGATTCAAAAGTATAAATTGAGTGAGTTGTCGCTGGAATTGTGCAAAAAGAAAGGAATAGACATTATCTAGCTTTTGACCTCTGATAGAACACAGAAACTGCCTTTATGACGCTGTTATGGGAGAAAATAATTATGTTTACGATCTGATTTAGTCGTCGGGTTATATCCCCACGAAGTGTCATTAATGCCCAAATCTGATATTGCTCATGTTTTTCAGCGGTAAAAAATAACATCTTCGTTTACTGTTAGTTAAAGATGTCTTTTAAAAATATTTGATATTGAGTACTATTATACGAAGGGTAATAGTATGAAGACACCCAGAGTGTCGGGCCGGCTGTCGGAAGACTGCCGGCTTTTTTGTGCCAAAAAAGGAAAACTATTTTAACTTTGTCGGGCAATTAAAATAAAACTCATGGCGAAATACAAACGCATCCTTTTAAAGCTGAGTGGTGAGTCACTAATGGGAGATCAGCAATACGGAATTGACCAAAGCCGCTTAAATGATTACGCAGAGCAGATAGCTGCTTTGGTGAAGAGTGGCGTAGAGGTAGGTATTGTAATTGGGGGCGGAAACATATTTCGTGGTCTAAGCGGGGCTGCAAAAGGTTTTGACCGCGTAAAAGGCGATCAGATGGGAATGCTGGCGACGGTAATTAATAGCCTGGCATTGAATTCTGCATTGATCAATGCCGGAGTTCGGTCAAGGGTGATGACTGCTATTCGCATGGAGCCGGTTGGCGAGTATTATTCAAAAGAAAACGCGGTTGATGCATTGGCAAAAGGCGAGGTTGTCATTATATCGGCAGGTACGGGAAATCCGTATTTTACCACCGATACCGCCAGTGCTTTGCGCGGAATTGAAATTGAAGCGGATGTTATGTTAAAAGGTACCCGGGTGGATGGAATTTATTCGGCCGATCCCGAGAAAGACGCTTCAGCAACCAAATTCGAAAGCATCACTTTTGACGAGATCTATGCGCGCAATTTGCGAATAATGGATTTGACCGCGACAACTTTGTGTAAGGAAAACAATTTGCCTATCCTGGTTTTTAATATGGATCAAAAAGGTAATTTGCAAAGAGTTATGAATGGGGAGCCAATTGGAACGATTGTGCATAACTGATTCGGGTTTATTTGAATTGGGAATAAATTATTTAAAAAATTTTCGCGTTTATATATTTTTTCTATATTTGCTAACAATCCACGGTTGGTAATACAGTGTTTTAACTAATGCAAGAGGAAGTAGAATTCGTTTTAGACGTCTGTAAAGAGAAGATGGGGGGAGCAGTTGGGCACCTCGAAAAGGAGCTGGTTCACATTAGAGCAGGAAAAGCTTCACCAGCCATGTTGGATGGCGTTCATGTAGAATATTATGGAAGTTTGGTACCGCTAAGTCAGGTATCAAATGTGAGTACACCCGATGCAAGAACAATTGCAATTCAACCTTGGGAAAAGAAATTGATTCCTGAAATTGAAAAGGCAATCATGGCAGCTAATTTGGGTTTTAATCCGGATAACAACGGAGATATCATTCGAATTAACATTCCTGTATTGACAGAAGAAAGAAGGAGAAGCTTGGTAAAACAGGCGCATCAGGAAGGTGAAAATGCCAAAATCAGTGTACGGTCAGCAAGAAAAGATGCCAACGACACCCTGAAGAAATTACAAAAAGATGGGTTGTCGGAAGATATCCAAAAGGATGCCGAGGCAGAAGTACAAAAAATGACTGACAACTATTCGAAGAAGATCGATTCTTTAGTGGAAGCTAAAGAAAAAGATATAATGACTATTTAATTGTTTCTAGTTTTCTGTTTTCTGAACATTGTTTAATTGTTTTCATGGCTTTGAGGCAGCTTGTAGAAGCTGCCTTTTTTTTTGCCTTTTTTTATCTTGGGATTTGTTTTCCCGGGGGCTGTCACGAAAAACGGGAGGAGGAGTGTACTTCGCTTCATAAACAAAAAATCCGCAGAAGCGTACCTCCACGGATTCTATAAATATCATTGAAATCTTTTGGTTTATTTCCTGTCGTTATAGCCTGGACATTTCCTCTTTCAGCCATTTTGGGCGGTTGGTTGTGATGCCTTTCACGCCAAGGTCAGCAAGTCGTTTGGCTTCTGCCGGATCATCTACTGTCCAGGTTAATACTTCGAGGTTCAGTTTTTCGGCAGCTGCGATTACGTCCTTGTCGATAATGGAATGTTGCAAGTTCACTCCGACCAGTTTGTTGGCGGCAGCTTCTTCCATTTTGTTGCTTAATCCTTTTTTTGAAGAACTTAGCCAGTAGCATTTATTGGCAGGAAATGCTTTTTGCGCTTTAACAATGGCATCCCAGTTAAAGCTGATAAATACAATTTGATCCTGTTTGCTACTTCCCTCCAGGATGCGCTCCAGTGCCGGAATTACTTCGGCACCACATTTTATCTCCACCACCAGCTTTTTCCCGGTCGGAATGGTTTGAATGACTTCTGACAAATACGGGATTTTTTCTCCTTTAAATTCTTCTCCTTTCCAGATGCCCGCATCCTGGTCGCGAAGCAGGATAGATGGTGTTGATTTTATTTCCAGGTTCTTTTTTCCGTTGCAGGTACGTTTGGTGTCCTTGTCGTGAATAACCATTACGCGGTTGTCTTTGGCAAGATGAATGTCAATCTCCACCGCATCGGCGCCGAGTTCCCACGCCAGGTTGACCGCTGCCAGTGTGTTTTCCGGAGCCAGGTACGAAGCCCCGCGGTGTGCAATAAAAGTACTTTGTGCCATAAGGTTGTATCCAAGAACAACGAATAATACGATAGAAATGATTGTCTTCATGCTATTGTTTTGTGTCGAATGTAACGATAATTTTAGCGAATGTAAACGTAAAAATGTAGTTTTGAGACCACTTTTACGTCAAATTTAAAAGTATTTAACAGCATTAATACTTCTCCCTGTTTTTAAATGACAACAACAAATACAAGAAGTCAGGATCCCACAGGTTGGTTGACCAACGCATTGAACAAATGTGTGGTTTTGCTTTTGAAAGGAATAGCACTTTTGCCTTTTAGGGTTTTGTATTTTTTGTCTGATTTGGTTTACCTGCTGCTAAAACATATTATCAGGTACCGTAGTGCTGTGATCCTGGAAAATCTTCAGACTGCCTTTCCTGAAAAAATACACGATGAAATTCTTCAATTGCGAAACCGCTTCTACAAGCATTTGGCCGACGTTTTTATAGAGTCGGTGAAGCTGCATTATATGACTCCTGCACAGATGCAGAAGAGGGTGCGTTTTGTGGGAGTCGAGGAAATGAACCGGTTCGCAGAATTGGGGAAGGGAGTCATTGTGCTGGCTTATCATTACAACAATTGGGAGTGGGGAAGTTATCTCCAAAAGTTGTCAAAGCATCGTATTCTGATGGTTTACAATAAAATGAGGGATAACCAGCCAATGGATGATTTTTTGCTGCATTCGCGCGAGAAATGGGGCGGGCGGGCTGTGCAAATGGGGCGGGCTGCAAAAGTTGCGTTCGATGAAGTAAAAAAAGGAGTACCTACTTTGTTGTGGCTGGTGGCCGACCAAAGTGCATTGGCCGAATTGGGTTCGTGGGCCACGTTTCTGAACCGTGAAGCTGCCTTTTTTACCGGTCCCGAAAAGATCGCACGAAAAACCAATCAACCCGTATTTTTTCAGAAAGTAAGAAAAGTAGGGAGGGGCAAGTACGAATATGAATTCTCGCTGATGGTAGAAGAACCCGCCAAGGCTGCTCCCAATGAGATTTTGCTTACCTATATTCGCAAAATGGAAGAGGCCATACACGAGGCACCCGAATATTATTTGTGGAGCCACCGGCGCTGGAAACACAAACGGCCGGAAGGGGTTGAGTTGAAGATATAGTCCGTCAGGTTTACGAGTAACAACAAAAAAGGCCGTTTCAGTTTACCTGAACCAGCCTCTTTCCGTAATTTCTTCCAGGGGCCATTGCTCCGGCCCAGGTAAAAACCATTATAAGAATTAAAATTTTGCCTAAAAAAAGGGGAACCTGGCTTTATCACGTTCTGGTCAAGGAATAGTGATTAGTTAGGAAATTTCCTGTTGCCCGGCTCCCCCTGAAAAAACTGCACTATATGATTCTTAATCCAAATCCATCGTGTTAATTATTTCCGAAGAAAAGCATCTACGTTTTCTGCCACTACTTTACCGGCCTGAATAGCATGTACCACAAGGCTTGCTCCACGTTCAATATCTCCTGCTGCAAATACCTTGTCGACCGATGTCTGTTTTTGTTCATCTACTTTTACGTTTCCGCGCGGATCGTATTCAACTCCCAGGCTGTCGAGTAAACCGTTGTGAACAGGTTGTGTGAAACCCATCGAAAGCAAGGCCAAATCAACGTCCACAATCTCTGTGGTTCCTTCCACTTCTGTCATTTTCCAACGGCCGGCATCGTCTTTTGTCCATTCTACCTGAACGATTTCCGCTTGTTTCAGTACTCCGTTTTCGCCAATAAAGCGTTTGGTGTTCAGGCTCCAGCGGCGGTTGCATCCTTCCAAATGAGAACTGGAAGTACGCAATGTGTTGGGCCAATAGGGCCAAGGATTGTTGTTGTCTCTTTTTTCAGAAGGCTTGGGTAAAATTTCGATCTGGGTTACAGAACTTGCTTTTTGCCTGATGGAAGTACCCACACAGTCAGACCCTGTGTCTCCACCTCCGATTACCAGTACATTTTTACCTTCAGCCAGAATTCTTTCGTTAGCTTTGATCTCCTGACCTGCCACCACTTTGTTTTGCTGGGTGAGGAAATCCATTGCATAATAAACCCCTTTTAAATCGCGGCCTTCCACTTCCAGGTTACGTGGTTGCTCGGCTCCGATGGCCAGAACAACCGCATCAAAATCTTTCAGCAATTGTTCTTTGGAGATATCGACACCTACGTTTGCATTGGTTTTGAAATCAATGCCTTCGTCAACAAATAAGGCTAAACGACGATCGATGATCCGTTTGTTGAGTTTGAAATCCGGGATGCCGTAGCGAAGTAATCCGCCAATCGCATCATTTTTTTCAAATACGGTAACAGAATGACCGGCACGGTTTAGTAGGTCGGCTGCCGACAATCCGGCAGGTCCTGAACCAATAACCGCTACTTTTTTACCGGTTCTTGTCAGCGGAGGGTTGGCCACTACAATACCGGCATCAAAGGCCTGTTCTACGGTAGCGCATTCGTTTTCGCGGATGGTAACCGCTTCGTCGTGAATGGCCAACACACACGATTTCTCGCAGGGTGCCGGGCAAATCCTTCCTGTAATTTCAGGAAAACTGTTGGTTGAATGCAATATGTAATAAGCTTCTGCTTTGTTGCCGCGGTAAACAGCATCCTGCCATTCCGGAATTTTGCTCCCCACCGGGCAACCCCAGTGGCAAAACGGAATGCCGCAATCCATACAACGCGATGCCTGTAGCTTCCGGTCTTTCTCGTTCAGTGTTTGTTCAACTTCACCATAGTCGAAGATCCTTTCCTCCTTCGGACGATAGCCTGCTTCGATGCGGCCAACTGTCATAAATCCTTTTGGGTCTCCCATATCTTTGTTCCTCTTTTTTCGATTTTTGATAATTGTAACTAATCTCTACTCGTGGCGTGACGGATCATCTTCTGTCAGCTGTAGTTTTTTCTGTAACTCTTTCAGCTTCTGTTCCTGCAATACTTTCTTGTATTCAAACGGAATCACTTTTACAAACTTCGGAAGATAAGCTTCCCAGTTGGTAAGGATGGTGGCCGCCACGGAACTTTGGGTGTAAGTCAGGTGTTTGCTGATCATATCCTGAAGCTCTTTGATGTCTGCCTTGTCTTCAACAGGAGAAAGTTCAACCAAACCTTTGTTGCAGAAATAGTCAAAGTTTCCGGTTTCATCCAGTACATAAGCAATCCCGCCACTCATACCGGCTGCAAAGTTTCGTCCTGTTTTTCCCAGAACAACAACACGTCCGCCAGTCATGTATTCGCAGCAGTGGTCGCCGGTTCCTTCAATCACCGCTTTTGCTCCCGAGTTACGCACGCAGAAACGTTCTCCTGCCACACCGCGGAAATAAGCTTCACCGCTGGTTGCTCCGTAAAGCGAGGTGTTTCCGATCAGGATGTTTTCCTCGGGTTTGAAGGTCGATCCCAGTGGCGGAACCACGATGATTTTACCTCCCGATAATCCTTTCCCGATGTAGTCGTTGCAATCGCCTTCCAAACGGAAGGTAACACCTTTTACCAGGAAGGCTCCGAAGCTTTGCCCTGCTGTACCGTGGAAAGTACAGTTGATCGTATCCTGGGGTAAACCCGCTTCGCCGTAGCGTTTCGAGATTTCTCCCGATAACATGGCTCCGATTGTACGGTCAACGTTTACAATGTCTCTTGACATCCATACTTTCTCTGCACCATTCAATGCTTTCTTTGCGTCGCGAATCAAGGTGTGATCCATATGACCCGAAGTATCCTGTGTGTTTGCGGCTGTATTGTGAATATCGGTGTTTTCAGCTTCTTTTGGTACGTAAAGAAGACGGGAGAAGTCAACTGTTTTCATTTTCCAGTTGGTAACTTCATCGTTTGCCTCCAGCAGGTCGGTACGTCCCACAATTTCGTTGAATTTGCGAAAGCCCATTTCAGCCAGGTATTCACGAATTTCCTCTGCAATAAAACGGAAGAAATTAACCGTGTATTCTGATTTCCCAATAAAACGTTTTCTCAGTTGTTTGTCTTGTGTTGCAATACCTGCGGGACATGTATTCATGTGGCATTTACGCATCATAATACAGCCCAGAACGATCAGTGCAGAAGTGGAGAATCCGAATTCTTCGCCGCCCAAGCATGCCAGAGTTACTACATCGCGGCCGGTTTTTAGCTGACCGTCCACCTGAAGCTTCACTCTGCCACGAAGGTTGTTAAGTACCAGTGTTTGCTGTGTTTCTGCAATTCCAAGTTCAACCGGCAAACCCGCATGTTTGATCGAGCTGGCCGGACTGGCACCGGTTCCTCCGTCAGCCCCGGCAATAATGATCACGTCAGAGAATGCTTTGGCAACACCTGCTGCGATGGTTCCCACACCGTCTTCCGAAACCAGTTTAACGGAAACTTTGGCTCTCGGGTTGGTGATCTTCAGGTCGTAGATCAATTGCGACAAATCCTCGATCGAATAAATATCGTGGTGAGGTGGTGGCGAGATCAGTGTAATGCCCGGAGTTGAATTTCGGGTTTTGGCAATGATCTTGTTCACCTTGAATCCAGGTAACTGACCGCCTTCACCGGGTTTTGCTCCCTGGGCTATTTTAATTTGCAGCTCTTCGGCGTTTATCAGGTAGTTGTTGGTAACACCAAAACGTCCGGAAGCCACCTGCTTGATTTTGCTGTTCTTCAGCGTGCCGAAGCGGGCCGGGTCTTCACCTCCCTCTCCGGTGTTGCTTCTGCCGCCAATTGTGTTCATGGTAACAGCCAGCGCTTCGTGGGCTTCTTTGCTGATCGACCCATATGACATGGCGCCGGTTACAAAGCGTTTCATGATCTCTTCGACCGGCTCTACTTCTTCCAGCGGAATCGGGTTTCGCTTGAATTTCATGCAGCCACGAATAAAGGCCGGTTGCCGGTTTTGTTTGTCAACCAGTGTGCTGTATTCCTTGTATTTGCTGTAATCGTTGGTGCGGGTTGCCCATTGCAGCAATCCGATTGTTTCCGGGTTCCAGGCGTGGTGCTCCCCGTATTTCCGCCAGGCGTAATTTCCTGAATTTTCAAAACGGAAAGGTTCCGGAGCATTGTCTGCTTTGTATGCCTGCTCGTGAAACATGCTGGCTTCGGTGCAGATTTCTTGCATGCCCACACCTCCAATTTTAGAGGTGGTTCCGGTAAAATAATTATTGATCACTTCGTTGCTCACCCCGATCGCCTCAAAAATTTGTGCACCGTGGTAACTTCTCAGTGTTGAAATACCCATTTTAGAGAATACCTTCAAAAGGCCTTTCCCAACTGCTTTGATATAGTTTTTGCGGGCTTCCACATAATCCATTTCAATTTTGCCTTCTTTCACCATGTGGTCGATGGCGGCAAATGCCAGGTAGGGATTGATTACACTTGCCCCGTATCCCAACAGCAAGGCAAAATGGTTTACTTCGCGGGCCTCGGCGGTTTCAACAATAATACCTACCTGCATTCTTTTTTTGCTGCGGATAAGGTGATGGTGAACGGCCGACACTGCCAGTAATGAAGGAATAGGCGCCATTTCTTCCGAGATGCCCCTGTCGGTAAGAATAATGTAATTCTTGTGGTCGTCTACTGCTTTTTCGGCTGCAACCAGCATGTCGCTTACGGCTTTTTGGAAGCCTTTTTCGCCGTCTTTTACCGGGAACAGCATCGGGATGGTTTTGTGAGTGAACATCTCATCCTTCAGGTCCTTGATTTTGCCAAGGTCGGTATTGGTCAGCAGCGGCTCATCAAATTTAATCAGTTTGCAGTGTTCCATGCTTTCATCCAGAATATTGGAATGCAGCGCTCCAATGTAATTGGTTAACGACATTACCAATCCTTCGCGGATCGGGTCGATGGGCGGGTTGGTTACCTGGGCAAACATCTGTTTGAAGTAATCAAACAGACGTTTAGGTTTGTCAGAGAAAACAGCCGGAGGAGCATCATTTCCCATGGAACTGGTTGGCTCGGCCGCACCTGTACTCATGGGCTTGATAATCTCGTACATATCTTCTTTGGTGTAGCCAAACACTTTGGAATAAGTTTCAAAGTTGTCGATCGAAGAAGACACGCGCTGTTTTACCGAAATATCTTTCATCTGCATGCGGTTTTCTTTTAACCACATTTGATAAGGATTTCTTTTACTAAGCTGATCTTTTACTTCTTCGTCGGGAATGATGATTCCGAGTTGAGTATCTACCAGCAGGATTTTACCGGGGCGCAAACGGCCTTTTTCCTTGATCTCTTCCGGTGCGAAAGTTTGAACACCCACTTCAGAACCCATTACAATCAGGTTGTTTTTGGTGATCACATAGCGCGATGGGCGTAACCCATTTCTGTCGAGTGTTCCGCCAATGTAACGTCCGTCGGAGAAAACCATTGAAGCCGGGCCGTCCCATGGCTCCATGATGGTGGAGTGGTATTCGTAAAATGCTTTTAAACTGTCCGGAATCGGGTTCTTCTGGTTGAATGATTCCGGTATCATCATACACAATGAATGCGGCAACGAGCGCCCTGTCATGTGTAAAAATTCAAGCACATTGTCAAATGATGCTGAGTCTGATTTTCCAGGTTCGATAACCGGGAGAAGTTTTTGCAGGTCTTCGCCGAATACTTCTGATTTCATCAGTGCTTCGCGCGCCTGCATCCAAAGACGGTTTCCTTTTACCGTGTTGATCTCGCCGTTGTGCGCTACAATTCTGAAAGGTTGCGCCAAATCCCAGGTCGGGAAGGTATTGGTGCTAAAACGCGAATGCACCAGAGCAATGGCACTTTTGAGTTTTTCGTTTTTGAAATCGAGGAAATAGGCTTTTAACTGGTCGGGAGTAAACATCCCCTTGTACACCATGATTTTCGATGACAAACTTGGCTGGTAAAAGCTGGATTTGTTCTTCAGGTTGGAATCCCTGATTTCCTTTTCAGCCAGTTTGCGGACAATGTACAACTTACGCTCCAATGCATCTCTTTCAAGATTGGCCTTAACAAATACTTGTTTGATCGCCGGCTCGGTAGTTTTGGCAATTTCTCCCGGAGCCGATTGGTCAACCGGCACATCGCGGTAGCCAACTAAAGTAAGCCCTTCCGCTTCGATGTGTTTTGTAAGAATCTCAATACAAATATTGGCTTCGAATTCTTCTTTTGGAAGAAAAACCAGGCCGGTTCCGTATTTTCCCTGTGCCCCTACGTCCAGTTTCAGTTCTTCTGTGATAAATTCGTGCGGTACCTGCATCAGCAAACCTGCGCCATCTCCGGTTGAATTATCGGCGCTGGTAGCACCACGGTGATCCATGTTGCGCAGAACTTCCAGTCCGCGGTTGATTATATCGTGTGAAGGTTTTCCCTTGATGTGTGCCACAAATCCAATTCCACAGTTATCATGCTCATTTGCAGGGCTATATAGTCCCTGTGCTACAGGTAGTCTCTTCTGCATCATTATTCCTTTCTGTTTTTAAAGTTCCCTTATAGTGCAGTGCTTAACCGCTGTCTGAAAAATCAAGCACTGCCAAATTGTAAGATAAAATTAAGTTTTACTTACGGAGTGAAACCAAAAATAATGAAAGGCAAGAAGAATTACAATCATGAAGCCCAAATAGATTGTTTAATAACATACAATTAACTTTGCTTTTTCTGATTGAATTGAGTATGGGTGGCGTGCGAATGTTTGGGGGTTGTACTATTTATAAGGTTTTTCGGGCCTTGGAGGCTACCCGTTCAGTAGTTTGTTTATCGCTTCTTCAATTCTTTCGAAATGAAAGCCTTGCAGCACCGTTGTCATTTTTTCATCAATTTCGTTCAGGCAAAGGTTACCAATGCTTCCTTCGTGGGTGTGTTTTACCGATCTTTCAGGATGAAACCGACCTTCTTCAATTTGTGCCCCCACTTGCTTGTAAGCTTCCCGGAATGGAACTCCATTTAATACAAGCTTGTTTACCTCTTCCACGCTAAACAGATAATCGTATTTCGAATCGTTCAGAATGCCTGTGTTGACGGTCATGTTTTCCACGGCAAGAGTTACGATGTTCAGGCAGTCGTTCATTTCCTTGAATGAAGGCAGGAAAACTTCTTTTACCATCTGAAGATCGCGGAAATAGCCACTTGGCAGGTTGTTGACGATCATGCTGATCTGTCCCGGAACTCCCTGGAGTTTGTTGCAGCGTGCCCTGGTAAGTTCAAATACATCCGGATTCTTTTTGTGCGGCATAATGCTCGACCCGGTGGTGAACTCGGCAGGAAGACTTACAAAATTGAAGTTTTGACTCATAAACAGGCAAACATCGTAAGCCAGTTTTGAGAGCGTTGAAGCTAGGTTGGCCAAGGCAAACGAAACGATCTTTTCAACTTTTCCGCGTCCCATCTGCGCATAAACCACGTTGTAGTTCATGTTGCTGAATCCAAGCAAATCGGTGGTCATCTGTCGGTTTAAGGGGAACGAAGAGCCATAACCGGCGGCTGAACCCAGTGGATTTTGATTGGTGATCCTGAAAGCTGAAGCCAGCAGTTCCAGATCGTCAGTAAGGCTTTCGGCGTAGGCGCTGAACCACAAACCAAAAGACGAAGGCATGGCCACCTGGAGATGGGTATAACCAGGCATCAGAATATCTTTTGTTTCGTCTGCTTTTTTGAGCAGAACATCAATCAGGGTACTGGTGCTTTCAACAATTTCCTTGATTGCCTCGCGGGTAAAAAGTTTCAGGTCGAGTAGTACCTGGTCGTTTCTGGAACGCCCGCTGTGTATTTTTTTCCCGAGATCGCCCAGTTTTTGAGTAAGCAAAAATTCCACTTGCGAATGGACATCTTCTACGCCTTCTTCGATCACGAAATTTCCGGCAGATGCTTCCTTGTGCAGTCTTTTTAGTTCGCTGAGCAGGACTGGCAATTCGTCTTTTTCAATCAGGCCAACTGATTCAAGCATGGTTACATGCGCCATGGATCCGAGTATATCGTGTGTGGAAAGATAAAGATCGAGTTCGCGGTCTTTTCCTACAGTAAATTCTTCGATGGCTTTGTTTACCGGTGTTCCTTTATCCCAAAGTTTCATGTGATTAAAATTATTTAGTTTCAACGGTCCGTCAGCCGACGGATGGAACTTGCATTGCAATCATTCTCTTTTGTATTATCCGCCAATCGGTGGATCTGTGTCTGTTCAGTGCGGCAAAAACAACCGCTTTATATCTCAGTTAATTACGGAGTGACTTGCGTTGCAAAGATAAAATTTCGTGTTTGTTTCTTGGGCGTAAAAGAGCCAAATGTTACCATACGGTCGTTTTTCTGGTCAAATTGATGGGTGTTTAATGGAAGATTGATTGCTTGAGACTGCGATTTTCGGGTGTTTTTGGTAAGGAAGATAAGCTGATTCTGTGCATTTAGTAGTGTTTTTCATCAAGTGCTGTTTGGGGAATATTACTACATTTGTGCGGATAATAAAATTAAGAAAACAGGGCTGCCTGATCCTGTATTGAGGAGACAGAGAGGCAGGGTTGTAGTTGTGATTTATACCGGATGACTTTTGGGGTGTTGCAGGTTTTACCTGTTGTCCCGAAATAAACAATAGTAAGCTGATGAAAACATTGAAGATTTTATTGTACGTCGTTATTGCAGGTTCGTTACTGGCGATTTCGTCGTTTTATTTTGCAGAGCCTTTTTACCACAAAATGGTGGCTGAAGACGGCTTATTTGAGAACATTACCGCATTAGGACTGCTGATGATTTCCATTTTGTCGTTGCTGCGTCTGATCCGGCAACGCGGAGAGAGAAACAAGTACTGGATGTTTTTGAATGTGTTGATCGTTTTGGGGGCGTTTTTTGGTTTTGGCGAAGAAATTTCCTGGGGACAGCGAATTTTTTCCATTCAGGCAGGCGACTATTTTATGCAAAACAACCTGCAGGGAGAAACCAACCTGCATAACCTGGAAATTGGCGGCGTGAATATCAACAAACTTATCTTTTCACAAGGGCTGGTAATTGTTTTTGGTACCTACTTTGTCCTTTCTTTGATCCTCTACCGGAAATGGAATGGGTTTAAAAAGCTGGTCGACCTGTTTGGCGTTCCGTTGCCGCGCATTCAATATTCAGTGATGCTGCTTGCCTGTACCTTGCCCATTTTGCTTGTTCCTGACAGAAGAATATGGGAATTGTGGGAAGCCATTTTTGTAACAATTCTTTTGCTGGTTTTTATCGATCCCTGGAACGAAAAAGAGGGGCTTTTAAAAAAGTAGCACTCTTTGAAGCGAAGCGGTTCAGAGAAACCCGTTTTTAGCTAATCTTTATTGGTAATCAGTTATTTCGATCGGATTTTCAAGATTTTGTCGGACAAAATGCCTGCCGGGTTGTTAATGTATAGATAACCTGAGCTATGTATTTAGGTTTGTTAGAGTTAAGTTAGTATTTTTGCGCTCTTAAAGCAATGAAGACGAATTTGAAACAAGAGAATGAAGGTGCACTCATTGGTCAGGGCCGGTCGGGTAAGGTTTACCGGATCCAAGAAGATGGCAAGGACCTGGCGGTAAAGGTTTTCTCAGGAGTAGACAGCCTTACTGACTTGGTAAACTATGTTCTTACCGGTGCGCCGAATGCTTACGGCTGGAACGAAGATGCAGTAAAAAGTGCGCATTTAAGACGCGAAATACTGGAACAGCTGCTGTTTTACTGGTTCGGATCAAAAGTGAGAATTGCAAAATCGTTTGGCGATGCCTGGCACGAACCGGAGAAATCCTTTAAAATATCTACAGAGTTTGTAACAGGAAGGCCTGCAAAATTGCATCATCCTTTTTCCGGAAAGTGCGACTGGGAGTTGGGAGATCTCACCCGGAATGTAATGAAGCCCTTGCAGCAAAAACTGGCTGATTCGGGTTTTGATGGTTTGGTTTGGCAGGCCGGAAAAGGGAATCCCATTGCGTTGAATAATTTCCTTTTGGGAGAAGATAAAACCTGGATTTGGATTGATGCCGAATCGGGGGTTCCGGCTTTGTTTCCGTTGAATCCGCTATCGTTGCTGGGGTATTACCTACCCAAATCTTTTCGTTACAAACGGGCTCTTTTTGACGATGTTGATGTTCCGAAGCTTAAATCGTATGTGGTGGAACGACGGGAAGATCTTGTCGAGCTGTTATCGGAAGATGGTTTTATTTTGCTGCTGGAGCGTATCAAAAAGCTGGACAAACACCAGAAAGCATGGAAAGCTTTGGGGCGTGTTCAGAAAAGTATCAATTATCAGCTGATTAAAGAAAAGATTACGCGGGAAGAGGCCGAGTTCTACTCGGAGCATAAAGTTCAGTGGATAAAGAAAGAATTGCTGCGGTTGAGCAAACGTGCTTTTGTGAAGTTGTTTGTTAAGTTGCCTGTCAAACTTTATCGGTGGTTGAGCTCTATTCGGTACCTGAAATTGATAAAAGACTCTGTTCGTTTTCTTTTTAACGGCGATTACCGGAAACAAAGTGTAGATGCCTTGCTGAAGCAACGGATTACGGATTGGGAAAAGCGGGGGCAGCTGAGCCGGAAAAGTGCTGACTTTTTGCGGGAGCAGGCCGACCGGGAACTGGCAAGTCCGTATTTGTCTGACTTTATTATATTGATTGGTTTAAAGCCGCTGATGAACGTGGTGGAGTTGTTTGTGTTGCCTGCGTTGTTTGCCGCTGGTTTGATCAACGAAGCTGTGTTGGTGCTGGGCGTTGCTTTGGGCGGAATTATATACCGAACGCTTTATACGCTGGGCCGAATGATTTACGAACGCCTGGTGTTGCCGGCAGATAAGCGTCATCCGCGCTGGATTGCGCTTTTTGTTGGGATGATCCCGACATTCGGAAATCTGGCTTATCCAACGCAGATGGTGTATGCCGCCAGTTCAAAAAGCCTGGAGTTGTCTGAATTTTTAATGTACGATATCAGTACGCGTATTGGCGCCAAGATTCCAATTTGGGGCGGAAAGGATACGCTTACAGAACATTTCTTTAATCATCTTCCGGATGTGGTTATCCGAAACCGGAAAGCCTTCAAAAAGAGAAAGTTGATGAAGATCAGGAGGAAGCAGGCGGCTGCGTTGAGTTGATTTTCTGTGACTCTCAGATTGGCGGAAAAGAAGGGGGAGTGTTCACTACTTGGCTTCTGGATATCACTTGGGATTTGCTGACGCTGAGAGGAGCAAATAGGCTTCATATCCAATTGTAAGTGTCTCTTTTAAATCGTCCATCTATAATCCCTGCCCGTTTGCTCAGGCAGGGTTGGTCGATCGTTGTCATTTGCTGACTACAACTTCTTTGATTCTTTTAGCCGGATTCAGGAATATCAGGAATAAAACACCGGTAAGTGCCAGTTCGTGCAGTTCACTTTCTTTTTTCATCTGGATCAATGTGAGAACGGCTGTGTTGGTTACAAAAAACATAATAATGTGGTGAAGTCTCGGAACGGGAACTCCAAAATCAACCACCAGTTTTCGGATGGATTTTATTTTCCAGGTAAGAAGCGGAAGGAGAACAAAGTAAGAAACCAGCGCCACAAACATCAGCTTGGAGAAAATCAGGATGTTCAGATCCACTCCGTCGATTTTAAGGTTGTGCAGGTTGGTTTCGCCCTGGTAGTTGTTGGCCATAAAATATTCGCCCGATTGGATGCCAAAAATTCGTTGTCCCCACGAAATTTCTTCGCCGCAACCAAAAATAAACACCAGGCAAGCCAGTGTGTAAAAGAGAACCTGCTTTTTGTCGGCTCGTTTTAGGGCTTTTACTGCATTTATGCCAAGCAGTATGGCGCAAAGTATCAGGAAAAGAGCTGTCAGGTATTCCACCCAGCCGTCTTCGCGAACTACATGGAGAAAGGCATCAAAGCCGCCTTCCATTGCTTTTATTTTGGCATAAGCAATAAACCAAACTATGATTCCCAAAACAATAATGTCGGTGATTAAAAACCCTGATATCTTTTTCTTCATCTTGTTGAATTTTTGTAATTAAGGAATAAAGTGCGCGCTGCTGTCGTGCTGCTTTCCGTATGACAGAATGAAAAACTGCATGATCTGTTGGCATTTGTATCTGTCAAAAAAAATAGCATGCCCGTTTCATTTCAGCGTTTAATTGTAAATTGCGCCAAAATTAAGATTTTTATTATTCGGAAGCTATTTGAAATTACCAATATGGCAAAAGATCGTTATTTTATCCTTACCATCGCAATTTTAGTACTTTTAGTTATTATCTCGTCGCTGCCCGTGCCCTTGCTGGTGAATGCTGCTAAGTATGCCCAGGTGGGGCGTGAGATTCTGGTGAACGGAGACTGGATCAACCTGACGATCGGAGGTGCCCCATACGATCAGAAACCACCGATGTTGTTTTGGTTGGCAGCCACTACTTTTAGTATTTTTGGTTTGTCGGTTTCGGCCTACAAAATTTCGGTTCTGTTGGTTTCGCTGATTGGTGTTTATTCTACTTTTCGCCTGGGGCGCTTGTTTTACGGAAAAGAAACCGGTTTTCTGGCGGCACTTTTCTGGATGACTTCGCTTGGCTATCTTCATTTTCACAACGATGTTCATACCGATACCATGCTGGTGTCGTTTGTGGTTTTCTCGGTATGGCAATTTATGGCTTATTTCAAAGAGCGAAAATGGCACCAGTTTGTATTGGGGGCTGTAGGTGTTGGTTTATCGATGCTGACCAAGGGGCCTGTTGGTATGCTGATTCCTGCTTTTGCCGTGGGTGCCAGTTTGGTGGTGCACAAGCAATGGCGCGATGTTTTTAACCTCAGGTGGATTGTTGCGGCGGTAATTGTTGCAATTATTATTATTCCTGCACTGCTGGGTTTGTTTCGCCAGTTTGGGCTGGAGGGAATCAAGTTTTATTTCTGGACCAATAACATGGGACGCGTAACCGGTTCTTACCAGGGTACGAACACCGACTACTCTTTTTACATTCATACTTCCATGTACATGTTGTTGCCGTGGACTGTGTTTATGATTGTAGCCATGTTTAATGAAATTAAAAGTCTTGTGAAGCTGAAAAAGGCAGATATAAATGCGGTTGAGGTGGCGAATATTGCAGCGGTGGTTTTCTTTTTGGGGATACTGAGCGTTGCCCGGCAAAAAAATCCGCACTACATGTTGAGTGCGATTCCATTCCTTTTTATCATAACAGCGAAGTGGACCGTTCGTATTTTCGGGGAAGAGCAGTTTGCCAAAAAAGCAAAAGTGATTTCAGTTATTAATAAAGTAATAGCGTTGCTGTTTTTTACGTTGATTCCGTTTATGGCCGCATTCTTCTTCCCGGAAACAAGGATCATTTACTGGGTAATTGTGGTCACTCTTTTTGCATTGGTTGTTTTCCTGGCATTTCGGAAAGCAAACCTGAAAAAACAGGTGCAGATATTGCTTTTGGCCTCTTCGGCTCTTTTGTTTACCATTAACTATAATATGCTCCCGAATATGTGTAAGTACGATACTTCGATGGAGGCCGCTGAAATTTTTAATAAAATGGCCGAGCCGGGAGCAACGCTCAATATCTATGGTCAGGAAGCCCGTTTGTGGGAGTTGTTGTTGTACTCCGACTCGTATGGTGGATTTTTGCAAACAAGAGAAATGCTGGATGACTTTTTGCCACATCCGGGAGCGTGGCTTTATACTTCAGAATCGGGTTACAAAGAGCTCCAGGAAATGGGGCTGAATATGGAGGTGGCTCACGAATTTACCGAGCATCGAAAAGTAACCAGCCAGTCGATTAATTTTCTTAATCCCAACAAACGGGCCTCCAGGTTTCAAAAAATGTACCTGGTTATTTTGAGGTAGTTTGTTGAAATAACGACTTTTATTGGTGTGTATCCGGTCGCTGTGGCGAGTCGTTTTAATCCACTTTGTTTTTATCTACCCCTGCTGTTTTGCATGAAGGGGAAAATCTTCATCTGCTATAAGATAGCCCCTATCTTATGTCAGAGAACGTCTCGCTGACGGGGTAGAACCAATATCTTTTGTAAAAGAGACCTCCTCTTTTATCAGATAGCCGCCATCGGGCGGGGGAGAATGATTCTCTGATGGAAGATCGCCTTTGTCTTATGTAAGAGAAAGTGTGTCGGGCGGGGTAGAGGCATTATCTTCTATAAGATAGCTCTTGTCTTTTGGCAGATGGCTCTTCTCGGGTAAGCGAAAATCATTCTCTGATGGAAGATGGCTTTCCTCTTTTTATCCTGACACCTGAAGTTTTGTTTGGGAATGATGAAGTAAAAAGTTCCATCTTAGTTACGACGCAGAACTCTTAACGGACGCAAAATAACTTTTTGCGCAGCTGTTGCAATTTATGCCCTAGGCAGCTGGCTTTTTCCGGTAACCCTTTAATCTGGATTTACGCATATTCCTCTGATCGATTCTTTCGGGCAGACAGTCTTTTCGGACTGTCTTTCTTTTCGTATCTACTGTTTTATAGGTCGGCTTAATCGTGCTTAATGTCGGCATAAGTATGTCTTTGTGTCAAAAAGGTATTCTGTAGTCTATTTGTGTATCAAAAAGAAATCAAATCGAGTCTATCGTTAATAATTTGTTAAGTGATGTGCTTGTTTTATTTTAAATGGGGGTGTGTGCTTTCAAAAATGTATTCTTTTGAAGTATCGATTAAAAATAAAGGGGGTTAATTCTGATAAAGGATAAAAAATAGAATATGTACCTTTTAAAATGTGGGGGTATTTCGATTTTGAATAAAAATATTGACAATAAGTTTAACTTTTAATTTTTACCACTATGAAAAAGACACTACTCATTGCTGTAAGTATGTTATTGCTTTTTGCCTATACGGCGCCGGCTCTAAAAGCCCAGGAGGTTGATGCAGGTTTGGATATCTACAGCAGCTACGTTTGGAGGGGGATTAAATTTGGCGAAGGCGCAGCTTTTCAGCCTTATGTTGAATTCAGTGTAGCTGGTTTTGCCCTGGGAGCCTGGGGTTCTTATTGTGTTTCGGATAATGAAGCTGCCGAAGCCGATTTGTATGCAAGCTACGGATTTGATCTGGGAGAAAATGCTTCGCTGAGCTTAACCATTACCGACTACTATTTTCCGGGGACAACCAGTGAACCAACCTCGTGGACAGATGGCGACAATCATTATTTTGAACCCATGGTTGGCCTTGGCTTGGGGCCTGTAAGCTTAACTGCTGCCTACATGTTTTACGACGGTGCGGGGAAAAACGGAGATGCTTCGGGCGATCTTTACCTCGAAGCAGGCGTAACTGCCGGTCCTGTAGATCTCGCACTGGGCGGCGGAACCGGGCAATACTCGATGAAAGATGATGCGGGTTTTGATATCTGTAACATCAGTGTTTCAACCTCGAAAGAAATTAAAATCACCGACAGTTTCTCTCTTCCGCTTTCGGGAGCCGTCATTTTAAATCCTTCGTATGAGTCCTTTCACATTGTTGTAGGTATCTCTCTGTAAGAATCAAAGGCTCTGAAATTACGTGACTTGCGGTTCAAACTAAAATAAAAAACGATGAAAAAAATTGAAGCGATTATACGCAAAACAAAATTCGAAGAAGTAAAAGAGGCCTTGTACGAAGCAGGCATCGAGTTCTTCTCTTTCTGGGATGTAAGAGGTATTGGCCAGGCCCGCGAAGGTCGGGTTTACCGCGGTGTTGTATACGACACCAGTACAATAGAACGCACCAAGCTGGAGATTATCGTGCGCGACAAGAATGTGGATAAAACCATTTCCGCCATTCTGAGTGCCGCCAGGACCGGTGAAATTGGCGACGGGAAGATTTTTATTCTGCCCATCGAAGAATCGTACCGGATCAGAACCGGTGAAGAGGGCGACGAGTCGCTTTACATCAAAGGAAAAGAGGAGTAGTAACTGAAAAAAATTAGACGATCATGGAAGAAACTTTACAAGGCCTGCAAATAGGTCTCGACAATATGTGGTTATTGATTGCCGGATTTCTGGTGATGTTTATGCAACCCGGGTTTGCAATGGTGGAGGCTGGTTTTACCCGCTCGAAAAACACCGCAAACATTCTGATGAAAAACTTAATGGACTTTTCAATTGGGTCCCTGTTGTACTGGATTATCGGTTTTACACTGATGTATGGCGATTCAATCGGTGGTTTTGTGGGCATGCCCGACCTGTTTTTTATGAGCGATGGTTTTGGCGACAATTATGCCGATTATTCCGATCTGTTTTTTCAGACTGTGTTTTGTGCCACTGCCGCAACCATCGTGTCAGGAGCCATGGCCGAGCGCACCGAATTTAAATCGTACCTGATTTTTACCATCGTGGTTTCGGTGCTTATTTACCCCGTTTCGGGACACTGGACCTGGGGTGGCGGATGGTTAAGCCAGCTTGGTTTTCACGATTTTGCCGGGTCGTCCATTGTGCACTCGGTAGGGGGCTGGATTGGATTGGCCGGAGCGGCCATGATCGGCCCGCGTCTCGGGAAGTACGGAAAAGATGGAAAAGTAAACGCCATTCCGGGGCACAACCTTACTTTGGGGGCGCTGGGGGTATTTATCCTTTGGTTTGGCTGGTTTGGGTTTAACCCGGGCTCGCAGCTGGCTGCCGCCGGTACCGAAAATGCCGTAGCCATCGGTCATATTGCCGTTACTACCAACCTGGCAGCTGCTGCCGGGGCGGTTACCGCCATGATTGTGGCCTGGTTCCGTTACAAGCGTCCTACTTTGTCGCTTTCGCTAAACGGCGCTTTGGCAGGCCTGGTGGCAATTACCGCCGGTTGCGATGCCGTTAACCCGGAGGGAGCGGTAATGATCGGTATTATTGCCGGTTTTATTTTACCATTTGTCGTAGAATTCTTCGATAAAATAATAAGGGTCGACGATCCTGTAGGTGCCGTTTCGGTACACGGCGTTTGTGGTGCTTTTGGTACTCTGGCCGTTGGATTGTTTTCGACTTCCGAAGGTTTGTTCTATGGGCACGGAGCAAAATTGCTGGGTGTTCAGGCAATTGGAGTGCTTACCTTTTTTGTGTGGGCATTCGGTATGGGATTGATTCTGTTCTTCGTCCTGAAGAAAGCAAATATCTTGCGCGTTTCTAAGCGCATTGAAGAAGAGGGCCTCGATGTATACGAGCATGGTGAGAGTGCCTACAACTAATCTTCTTCAGCTTTTAAGTCTGTAGCTGTCTGTTTATGGCCCCGCCAGCGGGCGGGGCCTTTTCCCAAACTATCACAAAAGAGAATAAACATAACCTAACAATTATTATATTTTTTCATATTCAATTAAGGTCAAGGGGAGTTAGTTTAGTTAGATTAAAAGAAGGATGAACCGGTTGTCGCAAGGCAGCCGGTTCTTTGCTGAATGCATTGTATCCCAGAGGTGAAAATTCGGGATGTTTAGTGTTGCTGTATTTTGCTCGTAGCGCTTCTTCTTTGTCCCCATTCAGGGGGACGAGGAATTCCGGAGGCTCTGACGACGGAATGACGGAGGGGGTGAGGCGGTCACAGTAATTAGTTGTCGTTTTTAGTTTGAAGAGAAGCCGTTCTTTCAATAATGTTTGGCAGTAGCCTGCGGCTCAAAACTTCATCATTCTTCAATCGTTAATCGATATTCTTCATTCAATTGCTGTCTGCTCGTAACTCACGGCTCAAAGCTCATTCTGCAATTTAACCATTTTTCAGTTTAGCAATAGCCCGAAGCTGATGGCTCAACGCTCAAAGCTTTCTTTTTATGGTCGCATCACAACTTCAGTTTAAAAGCGATTTAATTCCCTCGATTTGTTGATAAATAAAATAAGTTTCTGGTGGGTAAAGCTGACCGATCGTTATTTTTGCTGACTCAAAAAATCTGAAAGATCATGATGCAGACCTGGTTCGAAAGCAAAGTAAAATACATGAAGGTTTCTGAAAGCGGAACCGAACAGATGGTAACCGAAAACTTCCTGCTGGATGCAGTTTCGTATACCGACGCCGAAACACGCATTATCCGTAAAATGCAGGAAATGGTACGGGGTGGCGAGTTTACGATTGTTGACATCAAGAAATCCAGGATTGCAGAAGTATTTCCTTTCGAAACCGGCGAGTGGTGGTTTAAGGCAACCATTAACCTGGTGACGGTTGACGAGGAAGCCGGGAAAGAGAAAAAGTTACGCACCAACTACCTGATCATGGCGGACGATATTCGTGAGTCGCTCGACCGTTTGGATGAAAGCCTGAATTACCTCGTAATTCCTTACGTGGTTTCTGCGATGGCTGTTAGTACCATTGTGGATGTGTTCCCTTACGAGCCAGCCGAATCGATGGTACCCCAAGGCTATGTGCCGGTGGAGAAAAAACCTGCAGCCAACCCAATCTTTACCAACGGTGTAAATCCGTTTGAGGACGATACCGAGGAAGAGGTGTCGGGATCCGAAGAGGTATTCGCGGGCGACGATTTTAGGGAAGCTGCCGAGGCGCCGGATACAGATGAACCGGAGCTTGAAGAGCCGGAAGCCGAAGAGGAAGAATAGATCGAATTTGCAAAGTAATATTCCTGCTGTTTTTTGTTCTGGCGGAGAAGGTATTGGGAGTCACTGACAAATGAGTAGTGATACCCTGTGCGGATATCACTACTATCTGAAGTATTTGCTTTGATTTGTGAGAACCTCAATGCTGGTGCATGTGCGCGCTGCCCTGTTCGAGGATACCGTGAAGCGCTTCCAGGGTATGAGTATAGTCGACATAAGCTTCCACGTATTGGCGGCCTTGTTCCGTCGATTCATTTTTAACTTTCTCCAGTGCCGCCACCTTTTCGTATTTCTCCCTGATTACCTTCGCGGTATGCGTGTTTAGTTTTTCGAGAAGATTATCGATGCCGTTATTTTTCAGGGCCTGATCGCTTAACTGCACAATTTTTTTGGTTGTTCCAGCTGATTTCAACCCGGTATAGGGTGCTCCTTCCGTTTCCCGGTGCAGCCTGACAAGCGTTTCAAGAAAATGTTTTTCAACAATGTCATAAACCTCTTTGTCGCCGGATTTTAAAGCGTAAGTCTTTTCAAACAGGGATATAACTTCTTGTTCCTGCTCTTTGCTGATCCATTTCAGCACCAGGTTAACATTATTGGTTTCAAGTGCTTTTAAGGCATCTTTGATAGTTGGCCCGTCATAGGAGTCGCAATGTGCTGTTGACGAAAATGAACCAAATACCATTAACAGGAACACCATGACGCCCGACAGGATGGAGCGTACTTTTGAGTGGTTTTGTACATGCTTTGAGGCCGTTGCTTCCGGAGTAATTTCTTTTGCTTTCATTGTAAATTGATTTTAGGATGTTGTTACCATACTTATTCGGAGTAAAAGTATGGAGCGGAAAATACCTGTGCGACCTACTTTGTAAGGTAGTACCTGTTATTCGTGGTTTGGAGTGATGATTTCAGTCTGGGGATAAAAATCAGCCATTTTCGGTTACTTCTGGCTTGGAGTGTTTTTCGAAATCCGGTTTTTGTATTCGCTGGGAGTTATCCCGGTTAGTTTTTTAAAAACCCGGTTAAATGCCGACTTGGTGTTAAAGCCACTTTCAAAAGCAATTCCCAAAAGGGAGAGTTGGTCAAAAGCCGGGTTGCCAATTCGAGCTTTCACTTCCTCTATCCTGTACTGGTTGATAAATTCAAAGAAGTTGATTCCGAATTGCTCGTTTATAACCCTCGAAAGTTGGTGGGAAGGTATCTCTAGCTTTCCGGCTAATTCGGGGAGCGAAAGATTGGGATCGAGATGAGGTTTTTCCGAGGCCATAAAATGCTTTAAACGACGCGCGTATTGTTCTGCATCTGTTTCTTTCAGAATGGTGGTGGAATATTTTGTCTTTGTTTCGGTTACGTATTCAACATTTTGGTCGGGATACTGAATAAAAATTTCCTGTTGCTTTAGTCCAAAATAACCGATCAGAATAATAAAAACAGACAAGGTAAGAAACAGACCGTGTGTGCAGAATATCCAGGAGAAAAGGTGAAAAACATGGTGGATCGAGGCAAAAACGATGAGTGCGGTCCAGATAGCACCAAAGGTGTAGACCAGTTTTCGCAGCCAGTCGGGGTTAACAGGCTCCTGCGACGAGAAATTATTGAAAATGTTGATGTCCAGTTTTCGGAAAAGAGCTATCGATAAACCAAAATAAAAAGGCCCCGACAAAGCCGTAAGCAGCAGGAAAATATTAAAAAGCAGGGGCGTTCCGTGGTCTCCTTCCGTATGATCCAGTCTTATTCCGGCCGATATTCCGGGCGAGAACGACGCAACAAGCAGAAACAGGTTAAAGAGAAGGAAGGGAACAAAATGTAACATGTTTTTTCTGTTGAGCCGAAACTTTTGGTCGATCAAAGCCGAGATGTATAAATACAGAAAGGGGCCGTGAAGCATGAGCAGGGAAACAAAGGCCGCTGACAGCAACTGGTGTTCCATGAACAGGCGGTTGAAGAACAAGGCATATGCGCCGGTATACAAGCCCAGGTAGCTTAGCCAGCTAATCAGTATTTTATCGTGCAATGCCTTTTTCTTCTGTAAGGTCAACACGGCAAAAAACAAAGCATTAAAAGCAGCGATCAGGAAAATATACTTCATTACATCTGATGCTTCATCGGTTAAGTTATACTTCCCTAAAATACTTCATTTATCATTATAACGAGAGGTTTTCTCCTGTTTTACCTGCTTGTTTGCTTGGTTTGTTTACGGCAGCAAAATTGTTAGTTTTTGATACACCGGATGCTGAATCCTCTGGCATTTGGCTGCATAAAATCTATTGCAATGTCTTCACTCAGGTATATGCAGCTTGAGCCATCTCGTGTGCCGGTGCCGGTCCAGTAATAGGCTAATTGGGCGCCGAAGTGCATAAATTCGCCCGTAACTACTTTTCCCGACGGTATGGCCGTAAAACCAGTACTATTGGTGGAAGTATATCTCATTGGACCATAAAAGCTCCAGTGGGCAGAAGTTGTTTCACGAAGTTTAAATCCGTAATATCCGTTTTGAAACGGGGAGATATAATCGATCAGTTTTTTCCAGTCCTCCACGGTAGGAACACGCCAGCCCTCCGGTGCAATGTTGCGACTGTCGGAGGCAGCATACCAATTGTAAAGGGCGCCGTAAACGTCTTTGTTTAACTCATTGTTGTCGTAGTAAATATAGGCTCCGGTCTGAATCTGAAAATGTCCCCATTTGTATAAATCGGTTTCGTGGGCGATTGCATCTCCATTCTGGTACCGTGTCGTTTTTAAATTTTCGGCCATCCAGGTTTGTTCGCCAATCTGAATGGTTTTGTATTCATTCCCATCAATGTCGGTTACCGTACCATAAGTTAGTTCCGGATTAAACAGAATATAGTCGGGTGTGCTAAATTCAATCTGGTTTCCGTAAACAGTGTCTGTTTCGCTTCTGTAATAAGCCCGGAGGTAATAGGCTGAGTTGGCATTCAGTCCGGTAATTTTGCTGGACGAGGAACCAAAGTTGCTGTCATCAACCGAGAACGAATTGTCCAGCGTTGGTTGTTCTTTTTTCCCCCAACATACGCCGCGTGCAACTATTGGAAAGCTTTCGTCGCCCGATATTTCGCTTGTGCATTCAGCCGAATAGCTGGTAATGTTCTGCACTTCAATCGTATTTATATACGCTTCTGTCTTGTCTTTTTCACAACTCAAAACGAGGAAGCCGAGGATACATACATTCAAAAGGGATTTAATTGTTTTCATGATCATTGGTTTTAACTTATATCTGTTGTTGGGTAATTCATTGTTGGATACTCTTGGTTTTAAGGGTGTTTTCCGGTACTTAAATACGAGTGATTGTACGGATAAAGAAATAAACCGGATTTTTGAAATTTTATGTATGGGTGCGTATTCAATGGCTTTTAGTTTTCATAAAAGTAAAAATAAAAAGTACAGGTGCTTCTGATAAAGAACATGTTTTAGGATTGTTTCAGTGGATTAAACGCGTTTGGGGCAGGTTTCTATGTTTGCATCAGGTCTGCAAACGAGGGGAGTGGGCTGTATTTTGTTGCTGGATTTATAATAATTGCAAGATTAACGGTTGGTCTGAGGTCGTGGCGGTCCCGAGTGCTCGGGATTGTCCGGCGGAAACGGAGGTTGGGACGAGATTCAGTTCTCATATTCCCAGCGTTATTTGGTCTTTCACATTATGGTATCTTAAAGATGCTTTTATGCATTCTTTTAATTCCAACTCAGGAACTTTCTGGTTCAATTGGAAAACGATTGCTCTTTTCCCCTCGTATTTAAATTTACGGTCAAAAACTAATCTGAAAGTATCGACCAATCTACTCGTACATTGGAAATACATTGCATACTGGTCAGGTGCTTTTTCTTTCCAATCCATTCGTAAGGTGCTGCCATTTTTGGTTACAAAACTTGGTTCTCCCCATTTTAAAGTTTCTTCCAAATCTGTTACCCCTTCGGTTTCTTCTGCTGTTTCTATTACTAATTCCCTAAGATGTTGCATTTTATCCCGGACAAAGTCGGGATAATTCGCAAAAACTGCTTCTACCTGAGGATTTGTTTTCAATTTCAATTTACCCATTCGTTAAATATATAAATAATTATAAGCTATTGCAGGAAAGGTCACATTGTTTCACTTCAAGCAGGCATTGCAGCTGGATAATGGATTCCCGATGCCCGAAGCTCGTGGCCGCAGCTTTTAATTTGTCCCCATTTTCGAGGGGGACGAGAAATTCCGCGGTCCTTGCCTGCGGAATGACGGAGGGGGTGTGACAGTTGCAGTTTGCAGTTTTTGATAGATGGATTCTGGATCCTCAATTCCCGAAGCTCCATTCAAGATAAAAACAATCCCGCAGGGATGGGAGTTTAATCGCAGCCTGCGGACCTCCGGGGAATCATGACAGTTTTGGAGGATTCAACGTTTTTCAAAATACCTTCAGCTATCATGAAAGCAAGATGGAGTATTACCCACATCAATACCCAAAATCAAACTCCGATTTTTATTCGAACTATATGGGATGAGGACAGCCTAAACAACAACGGCGTGCTTCTGCCAACTTCAAGTTCCGGGATTTAGGGCATGTCGACAGAAACCAGTTCAACCGTAATTCTTCCTTCTTTTGGTTGCAACTCCATTAGCAGGCCAACCCCTGTTTTGTAAAATTTATGCTCCCGGGCGCCGGGCTCCAGTGGCGTCCATTCCATGGTCTCCAAACAATCTTCGAAGGTGCCCAAATCTATCTCAACCATTTTATGGAGGTCTATCACCATGGCCATATCTTCGGCTTCCCCTTCATAATACTCCTGTTGATACTTCATGCCCATTTTTGGGTTTGAAAACATTAGGACTCCGGGCATTGCTCCGTCCACACCGGCTTCCCACGAACCTTCGGTCCCTACCAGTTCTCCATCCTCATATTCTTCACTGTATTCGCCAAAGTACCAGACATTACCATCCTTGTCCTCAGCATACCAGTCATCGGTTTTTTCAACCATTTCACCATCCAGGTAGGCCACATCACGAACAACGGTAGCCTCAACTCCCATGATCATTTTGGTTTCATCGGTAACCGAAACAATAATCGTTTCTTCTCCGTCTTCCGTTTCACCGGCATAGTAAAACACTTTTCCTGTTTCAAAAGCCAGGTACTGGTTTGTAAATCCCGTTACAAAGGCTTCTGCCCCCGGGAAATTTGGTAAGAAAGTCTTACTTTTTAGCACTGGTTCTGCTCTTTTACTCAAGTCATCTGAGCTGCAGCTCGCCACAAGAAGAAAAAGAATTAAAATACCAGTCACAAAACATCCTCCACTCAATTTCAATCTGTAATTGCTTTTCATGATCTATTGTTTTTGTTAAAAGGAAATTGATTCCAGTGAAGCGGATTCTGATCTTAACGGCATCTATACTTTACGAGATAAAACAGATTTAGTTCAGGAAGCTTTCGCGCTGTACGTGCTCCTGGGGCGAATGTTTTTAGAGAAAGCAGCACTTTTATAGGCTAAACATTCATTGTTTGAGGTGAAGACATCATTGCTCAATCATGGATGCTGGAAGCGCGTGGCCCGCAGCTACATTCAACGTGTAAACAATCCTGTAGGGATTGGATTTTAGTAGTAGCTCCGATACCCGGGACACAGAACCCGGTACGGGTTCGATAGCCACGAAAGACCACTTCACAGCCACTCGGTCAGCAAAAATCCAACCCCTACCGGGTTGCCGCAGCCGGGGTACGTTCTGTTCTATGATAATCAAACGCATACTGCGTTTGCCGGAGTGATGCGCGTTTTGAAAAACGAAGTGGTGGAAGTACCGGATGTGCATTTCAGTATTGCAGTTTCACAATAGCTTGTATTTCTGTGTCGCCGCACCGCTGAATTTGGCTCGCAGCTCTTAGCTCACTGTTCAAAGCTTATTCTACAATTTCGCAATAGCCCGAAGCTCGTTGCTTGCATCTTATTTCAAGCCATAACTGTAAAGCTTGCCATTGCTGCTGCCAACCACTACGCTCAGCTGCCCTTGAGTGAGTGTTCCAATGCTAAAGGCACTGCTGCCGCGCATTGGGAAGCCGTCGTACTGTTTTCCGTCGGGTTTAAACAGGTAGATTTTTTCGGCTCGTGAATCTGCCACGCCCACCATTTTTTGGTTCGCCGAAAAAGTGTACACATTGGGGTATTCGGTAATGGCATTGTCAAACTTATCGGAATAGATTTTTTTGCCGTTTTCGTCGATCACTTCCAGTTTGTTTCCGTCCACAAAAATGAAATCAGGAATGCCGTTGCCGTTCAGATCGCTCATGTTAAACAGGTGTTTGCTGCTGTATTTTCCGACGTTTTTCTGAACATAGCGTCCGTCGAAATACAGGTAGTATACCACGCCGTCTTTGTCGGTTGCGACCATTTTGGGTGTTCCGTCGAGGTTTAGTATCAGCGGATTGGCTGAGCTCTCGAACGATGCGGCGGTTTTAACGCGGGTGGCGCCGCGGCGGTCCTGAATGTAAACGCGGGCGTTGTCTTTAAAAACGATGTAGTCTTTGCCCGCCACTCTGAAATGTTGCACCGGCGTGCTTACCTCGCCCGCTGTTTTATCAAAATTCCAGCCTGAAACAATCTTACCATTGTGGTCGTAGGCGATCACCTTGCGGTTTTCGCAGGCCACAAAATAGCGGTACTTGCGGTTGTTGTCGTAATCGAAAACACTTACCCCGTTGGTGGCCGGCGATGGAAAAGCAACCGGGAATCCGCTTACGTTGTTGCCGTTGCGGTCGATCAGGTACAATTTCTCGCGGGTATTAAACAGGAACTGAAGTTTGCCGTTGCGGAAAAAGTCGATCTGGAAAACTTCGCCCAATATCTTCCCGCTGATCGGGATGCTCCAGATTTTGGTGCCGTTTTCAGAGACCAGGTGCAATTGGTTGCCTTTATCCTGAACCAGCACGTCCTGTGTGGCTTTGTTATTATAATTGGCTACTATCTGGGGTTTCATTTCGATGGCTTCGCCCAGGTTGGTTTGCCAGGCCGCACGGCCCGAAGTTTTGGGGCGACTGTCGAAACTCAGGCAGGCCGCGTTAAAAAACAGGTCCTTTTCGCAAATGATTTGCCAGCTAAAGGCGTCGAACTTCCGCAGCGATTCTTCGTGGGTTTTAAAAGCGGCCTTCATCGATTCGCTCAAAAGCACCTGGTTCCACTCGTAGCTCCGGTTGATATCGGCATAAACCTCAACGTTCGAGCGGCTTTCCATGTTTTGCGAATAGGAGTTGTAAAGCGGGGTGTCTCCCAGTGTATTTCCCGAGCCCAGGTTGTCGAGGCAGTTCTGAAGTGTTTTTTCCGAACTGGCAAACACCAGGTAACCGCCGTAAAAAGCCGCATAAGATGCCTGTGCCGATACAAAGGCATCGCTTAGCCAAACGGCAGGAAGGGAAGGGAAGGGGAACTGATAGATTTGGTGTTTGTCACCGTTGGCACTGCTGTAATCCGAAATGAGTTTTCCCAGCTCTAGTTTGTTTCTTCCGGCATAGCTGCGTATCATCGCCTCCATGGCTGCCTGCGCATCTTTCCGCGAATTCAGGTTAAAAATAAACAGGCTTCCGGCCGGTTTTCCTTCACTAAAAGAAGTAACAGCGGCGATTGCCTGGTTGTGGATCATTCCTTCGAAGGTGGTTTTAAAATCAACCGATAATGCCCGCTCCATCTTCTTGATTTTCTCTTCGCGCTGGTAGAAATTGTTGGTTCGTCTGAAGTATTGTTCGAGCCGTTCAAAGAACTTTTTCCGGTCCGAAAACAAAAAGCTGATGTACCAGGCGGTGTTCTCGGGCAGCACTCTTTTGGCTTCACCGGCAACGGGTTCCTGCCCCGCAAACACCGATAGAAAGTTGTTGAGCGAGTCGGAGGCAGTGGTTATTCCATTGGCTTTTATGCTTTTTTTATCAAGCGAAACATCCAGTTCGCTCCATCCGGCAAAGTTCGCCATGTCGCGCACAGCCCGCTGGGGACTTACGGTATTTGACTCGCCAAACTCGTTGTTAACGGTAGTCCTTTTCCCATTCAGAAGGCGTGTGCTGAGCTCGGGAAAACGGCTGTGGTTGATGTACCAGGCAATTTTGGTTTGCGAGGTAACCGATTTGTTGACTTTTACAAAATCGTGGTTGTCGAGCAGGTTGCCGGCGCTCAGTTGCCGGATTCCTTTCTCCACCAGGATCACCTCGGGGCTAATGAGTACGAGCCCGTCTAATGCAGCAAAGCTAATGCTTCCCGGTCCGCGGCTGTTGGCGACCTGGGTTATTTTGTGGCCGTTGTATTTTTTGGAGGTAAACGAAGAAGCGGGAGTATGAAGAAGGCCGGAAAGCAGCACTTCCAGCGAATTCAGTTCGTGCGAGCTTTTCATTTGCGAAATGATAAGCGGTTGCAGTTTGTTTTCTCCCACAAAATCGAAAGCCATCACAAACGGACGTTTGGCCAATGAATTTTGTATCTCACGGTTGTTCCTGATCAGTGTGTCTATTTGTTGGCTGGTGCTTGTAAGCCAGTGAATGCCTTCAATGGACGAGAGTCCTTCCAGAATTTCATTGCCCGCCGGAAGTGTGTGCAGTGAATTGAGTTCAAGAAAGAACGGGGACGAAACAGGTACGGCCTTGAAAAGGGAGGTTTCCCGGGCAAATACCGCCTCGTTTTTATTCCAAAAGAAGTAGGCTGCAAGCCCGCCAATTATAACAACAGATATAATAATGAGGTACTTTTTCATACTATTAAAATTGCCTGTTTTCAAAGGTATAGTATGGAACTCGCATGTCCGTCAAATGGCGGATAATTATCCTTTGGGATGTTCCATCAACTTGCGGGTTACATGCTCGTTTCATCTAAACAGAATTATTCAATCAAAAGTACAAATTAGAAAACGCTAACTAACAGCTTTTTCGTTTATAGTATGAAAAGCGGGTTGTTGATAATTATGATTTTACCTTTTCAGAATGGGGAGACGTTTTTTTGAGGTATCTGCAATCTCTCCCCGCTTTAGGAAAGACAATAAAAAATTGCTGGGCATGAAAAAGGCCGGAACTGAATCCCGGCCTTTCTCAATACTTTATTCGTGTTCTACAATTGTTTTGCAACTTCTATTTCGTGGAATGCTTCAATGTGGTCGCCCACTTTAATGTCGTTGAAGTTATCGATGTTCAAACCACATTCGTAGCCATTTTTCACTTCTTTTACATCTTCCTTGAAACGTTTCAGCGATCCGAGTGTGCCGGAATAGATAACAATACCGTCGCGAATTACGCGGGCTTTGGCGTTACGGATGATTTTACCATCGCGAACGAGACAACCTGCCACGGTTCCCACTTTGGTAATTTTGAATGTTTCCATCACTTCCACGGTACCCAGAATCTCTTCCTTGATTTCCGGTGCCAACATACCTTCCATTGCCGCTTTGATCTCGTTGATGGCATCGTAGATGATCGAGTACAGACGAATGTCGATCTGTTCTTTCTCGGCCAGTTTACGTGCATTCAGCGACGGACGAACCTGGAATCCTATTACAATGGCTTCTGATGCAGCAGCCAAAAGAATATCGGATTCGGTAATCTGTCCAACGGCTTTGTGCTTGATGTTCACCTGGATTTCTTCGGTCGACAGTTTGATCAGCGAGTCTGACAATGCCTCGATTGATCCGTCCACGTCACCTTTTACAATCAGGTTCAGTTCCTGGAAGTTTCCGATCGCAATTCGGCGGCCGATTTCATCCAGCGTAATATGTTTTTGTGTTCTGAGTCCCTGTTCGCGGGCCAGCTGTTCACGTTTGTTGGTAATGTTACGGGCATCGCGTTCGCTGTCCATTACGTTGAATTTATCACCGGCCTGCGGTGCTCCGTTCAACCCGAGAATAATGGCCGGTTGTGCTGGCCCCACCTCTGTAATGCGCTGGTTACGCTCGTTGAACATCGCTTTTACGTGACCAAAATATTGTCCGGCAATCAGGATGTCACCCACACGGAGTGTTCCGTTTTGTACCAGCACGGTTGAAACATAACCACGTCCTTTGTCGAGCTCCGATTCGATAATCGTTCCATGAGCTTTTTTATCCGGGTTGGCTCTCAGTTCCAGCATTTCGGCTTCAAGCAATACTTTTTCCAAAAGTTCTTCGATACCGATACCGTTTTTGGCTGAAATATCGTGGCTCTGGTATTTACCACCCCATTCTTCAACCAGGTAGTTCATGTTGGCCAGCTCTTCTTTTATCTTCTCCGGATTTGCTCCCGGTTTATCAATTTTGTTGATGGCGAAAACGATCGGAACACCCGCAGCAGCGGCATGGTTGATTGCTTCCACGGTTTGTGGCATCACATTGTCGTCGGCCGCTACAATAATAATGGCAATGTCGGTTACCTGTGCTCCACGTGCACGCATCGCAGTAAACGCTTCGTGACCCGGTGTATCAAGGAAAGTGATCACACGACCATCTTCGAGTTTTACGTTGTAAGCCCCGATGTGCTGCGTAATACCTCCAGCCTCACCCGCAATTACGTTGGCGTTACGCACGTAGTCGAGCAGTGATGTTTTACCGTGGTCAACGTGTCCCATTACGGTAACAATCGGTGGGCGCGATTTCAGATCTTCTTCTGCATCGGCTTCTTCTTCGATCGCTTCCTGGATTTCCACACTTACAAATTCCACCTTGTAGTCGAATTCTTCGGCAACTACTGAAAGTGTTTCTGCATCGAGGCGCTGGTTGATTGAAACAAAGAGCCCCAGCGACATACACGATGAAATGATCTGGTTAACGCCCACATTCATCATGGTCGCTAATTCTGCTACTGTAACAAATTCGGTTACCTTCAGAATGTTCTGCTCCAGCATTTGTTTTTCCATGTCGGCGTGCATCCTTTCGGTGGCGGCAGCACGCTTGTCGCGGCGGTGTTTCGACCCCTTGGATTTTCCCTTGGTAGTTAAACGGGCCAGTGTATCTTTAATCTGCTTTTGTACATCTTCCTCGTTTACTTCTTTTTTGAGTAAACGTTTTTTCTTACCACCGGCGGCACCGGTTTTATTCACCTGGAACTTACCTTTTGGCTGGTTGGGCGATTGCGGACGATCAACGTTCACACGACCACCAGCGGCGTCTTTAGGTATTCTCTTCCGGCGTTTTTTATTCCGTGAATTCTGATCCGAGTCAGAAGATTCTTTTTTCTGCGGTAATTCAATTTTTCCAAGAACGGTTGGGCCATTCAACTTTTGAACCCTGGTCCGGATCATATTGTCGTCGTCGGGTTTGGCTTCTTTCTGCTGATTGGCGGCTGAATGCTCTGCTGCACGCTGACGGTTTCTTTCCTGACGCTCCCGCTCTTTTTCTTCCCTTGTTTTTTTGTCGGGACGGGTTTTTTGATTGATGTCGTCAAGGTTGATCCTCCCAACAACTTTTACTTCCTCTACTTTGGGAATCTCGGTTTCAACCATCACTGGTTCTGCTTTCTCCACTACCGGTTGCATTTTTGGTTCTTCTTTAATTTCTTCTTTTTTAGAAGGTGCTGGTGCTTCCGGAGCAGGAGTTTCTTTTACAACTTCGGGTTTTACCTCGGCTGCTTTAGGCTCTTCTTTTACCGGCTCTTCTGCTTTTTTCTTGGGTTTATTCTGCTCGTCAAGATCGATCTTGCCCAGTATCTTGGGAGCTTCGGCGGCAGGCCTTTCAATTTTGATCTCTTCTGGCTTCGGCTTTTCCGGAGCTGGCTTTGGTGCAGGCGCCGGAGTTGGCGCTGGTGCAGGTGCAGGTGCTTCTGCCTTGGTTACAGGTTCGGCAACTTCTTCCTCGCCATCGATGGTAAGCACCTCTTTTTTAGGGCGCTGACTTTTCAGACTGATCTTTTCCGATTCCTTTTTCAGTGAAATGTCCACCTTGTACTCCTGCTCAAGCAGTTTCACGGCTTCCGTATCCACTTTTGTGTTTGGATTCGAATCAATATCATATCCCTTCTTATGCAGGTATTCCACAATCGTGTGAATCCCCACATTACATTCTCTTGCAAGTTTACTGAGCCTAACTGTACCTGCCATAAATTTTTATTTTCTATTCATTATAATGCCCGTTTCCAAGAGGATACAACCGGCATTTTATTCAAACTCTGATTTCAATACCTTGAGAACGTCGTCAATGGTCTCGTCTTCAAGGTCGGTACGTTTAATCAGATCTTCGCGTGGGATGTTCAATACGTTTTTAGCCGTATCGCAACCGATCGCTTTCAATGCATCGATTACCCATCCTTCAATTTCATCTGCGAATTCATCCAAATTAACGTCTTCTTCGTCTTCTTCCATTTCACGGTAAACATCGATCTCGTAGCCTGTTAGCTGGCTGGCCAAACGGATGTTCAGCCCTCCTTTACCGATGGCGAGTGAAACTTCTTCGGGTCTCAGGTAAACTTCCGCTTTTTTCTGGGCTTCAATAATTTTGATCGAGTTAATCTTTGCCGGATTTAATGCTCTCTTAATATAGAGTTGCAAATTGGCCGAGTAGTTGATCACGTCAATGTTTTCGTTTTTCAATTCCCGAACAATGCCGTGAATACGGGATCCTTTCATCCCAACACAAGCACCTACCGGGTCGATTCGTTCGTCGTACGATTCAACGGCAACTTTTGCCCTTTCTCCGGGTACGCGAACAATCTTTTTAATGGTGATCAGCCCGTCAAAAATTTCAGGGATTTCCAGCTCGAACAATCTTTCGAGGAAGGCCGGTGCCGTTCTCGATAAAATGATCAGCGGGTTGTTGTTGCGCAATTCTACTTTGTATACAATGGCGCGAACGTTGTCTCCCTTGCGGAAATAGTCAGAAGGAATTTGCTCTGATTTCGGAAGAATCAGTTCGTTGCCTTCGTCGTCCAGAATCAGGATTTCCTTTTTCCAAACCTGGTATACTTCTCCGGTAATTATATCACCGATTTTATTTTTGTATTTACCGTAAATATGGTCTTTTTCCAGTTCCAAAATTTTGCTGGCCAGGTTCTGACGCAGGTTCAGAATGGCCCTTCTTCCAAAGTCGGCAAGTTTTACCTCGTCGGTTACTTCTTCACCTTCTTCAAAGTCTTCGTCGATTTTATGTGCATCGGTAAGCGAAATCTGAAGATACGGGTCTTCCAGATCTTCGTCGGCTACCACCTCACGTCTTCTCCAGATTTCAAAGTCGCCCTTGTCGATGTTAATAATCACATCGAAATTTTCGTCGGTGCCGTACTGACGGATAAGCACACTGCGGAACACTTCTTCCAGTACACTCATCATTGTTACCCTATCAATGTTCTTCAGCTCTTTGAATTCAGCAAAAGTATCTATCAGGTTTATATTTTCCATTGTCAACTTTATTTAAATGAAATTACCGCTTTCGCACTTTTAATATCGTCGTATTTTAAGTTATACTCTTTTACAACCAATTGTTTCTTTTTCTGACCTTCCACTTTCTCTTTCCCGGAAGTTTCCAAAACGATTCCCTCGTCGGAAGTCGATTTTAACAGACCTTCCAGTTTCTGGTCTTCGGTTACTACTTTGATTGCCTTTCCGGTATATTTAATGTACTGTTCCTTTACCTTAAAGCTTTCGGTCAGCCCGGGTGAAGAAACTTCCAGTGCAAAATCTTCTTCTTCGCGGTCGAGGTTGTGTTCAACGTTTCTACTGATCGCAATACACTGTTCGATCGTCATTCCATCGTAGCTGTCCACAAAAATATGGATCACGTTCGTACTGCTAACGTTTATTTCGACGATAAACATACGTTCGTCCAGTTTTTCCCTGACCAGTTTTTCTATTATTTCCTTAGCAATCATCGCTGTTACTTCCAACAAAATAGGGAACCCGAGGTCCCCTAAAAACACTTTTTAGAAAATTCTCCGCAAAAATAGAAAAATTCCTGAACATTGACAAATATGAACGGAAAGCTTAAATAATTGATTTTAAAGGATAAAAATCTTTTGCAAGGTGGCGGTTTTGCAAGGGTATCTTCACGGCGGCAAGCGGATATGATTCACAGAATCAGATGGGTATTGCGATTCGTGAAAGTTTTGTACTTTTAGGCGTTTTGAATTAGGCAAACAAGTGAAGCGAAAGCAGGTAAATAAAAAAAAGATCATAAACGATCCCGTCTTTGGGTTTATCAATCTTCAGTCAGAGACTGTTTTCGATCTGCTGGAACATCCTTTTTTTCAGCGGCTGCGAAGAATCAAACAGCTGGGCCTTTCTTTTATGGTATTTCCCGGAGCCAACCACAGCCGCTTTGAACATGCGCTGGGTGCTACGCATCTGATGCGGCAGGCCATATCGACCCTTCGTTTAAAAGGGCACAAGATTACGGAGGAAGAAGCTGAAGCCGTAACCATTGCTATTTTGTTGCACGACATTGGCCACGCACCTTTCTCGCACGTATTGGAAAATACACTGGTTAATTGTTCGCACGAAGAGATTTCACTTTTGCTCATGCAGGAGTTAAACCGCGAATTTAACGGGCAACTTGACCTGGCGATCAAAATCTTCCGGAATGAATACAAAAAGCAGTTTTTGCATCAGCTGGTGGCCAGCCAGTTGGACATGGACCGGCTCGATTACCTGAGCCGCGACAGTTTTTTTACCGGCGTGGCTGAAGGTACGATTGGCATTGATCGTATTATTAAGATGCTGAATGTATACGACGATCAACTGGTTGTGGATGTAAAGGGAATTTATTCCATTGAGAAGTTTTTGATTTCGAGGCGGTTGATGTATTGGCAGGTGTACCTGCATAAAACCGTTGTGGCTGCCGAGTTTATGTTGCTGAATGTGTTAAAACGTGCCCGTCAGCTTATTCATGCCGGAGAAAAACTATACGCTACGCCCACACTTAAGATTTTTTTGGAGAATGCATTTTTATCAGAAGATTTCCGCCGAAACATAGAAATAGAAGGGCGGCGGGTTTTGAACTGGTATACGCTGCTGGACGACAACGATATTTTTATCTCGATGAAAGAATGGCAGCACCATTCCGACCCTGTTTTGTCGAAGCTGGCACAATGTCTTACCAATCGCGAATTATTCCGGATCCGGATGATGGACAAGCCACTTTCAAAGAAAAAAGAAGAAAGCCTGCTTGCCTTAATCAGAGAGAAGATTATTGCAAATCCGGAGGATGCAAAATATTTTTTGATGGCCGATGTTATAACTAACAGTGCCTACAATAAACATGACGAAAATATATTTGTCCTTTATAAAGATCACACCATAAAAGAATTGAACGAAGCTTCCGACATAAATTTATCAGTGTTGTCGAAGGCTGTACGCAAGTATTTTGTGTGTTATCCTAAAGAATTGGACATTTATTAGTTAAAAGTTATATTTGCATCGCAAAAAAAACGGATAATGGAGTTTAAAGCTACGGACATTGCGTCATTTCTCAATGGAGAGATCGTTGGGGATAGCGATGTAAAGGTTTCGAATGTTTCGAAAATCGAAGAGGGGAAAGAAGGAACTCTGGCTTTCCTTGCAAATCCAAAATATGAACATTATATATATGAAACCAAGGCATCCATTGTTTTGGTGAATAAATCATTTGTTCCCCGGAAGGAAATCAACACTACACTTATTAAAGTAGAGGATGCTTACAAAGCATTTGCTTCCTTGCTGGATCTTTACGTGCAGGCTACAACAAAAGCTAAAACAGGCATTGAACAGCCTAGTTTTATCGCTGAAGGTGTTGCCCTGGGCGAAGGTATTTATGTGGGAGCTTTTGCCTATGTTGGGCAGGGATCAAAAATTGGCAACAATGTTCAGGTTCACCCGCAGGTGCACATCGGTGAAAATGTGAGTGTTGGCGATGGCAGTATTATTTATGCCGGCGCCAAAATTTATGCGGATACGGTGATCGGAGATCGTTGCATCGTTCATTCGGGAGCTGTTATTGGCTCCGACGGGTTTGGATTTGCCCCGCAAGAAGACGGTACCTATAAAAAGATACCGCAGATTGGAAATGTTATTTTGGAAAGCGATGTGGAAATTGGAGCCAATACCGCCATCGATTGCGGAACAATGGGGCATACTATTATTCGTAAAGGTACCAAAATTGATAACCTGGTGCAGATCGCACACAATTGCGACATTGGCGAACACAATGTTTTTGCCGGCCAGGTAGGAATTTCCGGATCAACCAAAGTTGGAAATTATAATAAATTTGCCGGTCAGGTAGGACTGGGAGGGCATATTACTGTTGGAGACCATGTTACCTTGGGGGCACAGTCTGGCGTTGGTCAGAGTGTGAAAAGCAACCAGGTATTGTTCGGTTCTCCGGCCATTGAGATAAAACAAGCCATGAAAGCCTATGTGGCACTTCGGTATCTGCCGGAGATGCGCACTGATCTTGCCCGGCTGAAAAAGGAGATGGACGCCCTTAAAAACAAATAGAACGAATTTCATATTACATGCTTGAAAAACAAAAAACGCTGGCGAACCCATTTAAGATCGAGGGCAAAGGATTGCACACCGGTGTAATGGTAACCATGAACTTTTTGCCGGCGCCGGTAAATCACGGATTTAAATTCAAAAGAGTAGATTTGGAGCATCAGCCGATTATTGATGCTGATGTGGATTTGGTAGTCGATACTTCGAGAGGAACCCTGCTGGAAAAAGAGGGGGCCCGGATTGGCACGATTGAACATGCACTGGCTGCACTTATCGGGATGGACCTCGACAATGTGCTGATTGAGGTGAACAACGAAGAAGCCCCTATTATGGATGGTAGCTCGAAATATTTCGTGGAAGCCATCGAAAAGGCCGGAGTAGTGGAGCAGGATGCTGATCGCGAGTACTTTGAGATTACCGAAAAGGTTGAAATATTTGACGAGAAATCGGGATCGCACATTGTGGCCCTACCCGACGACGATTATCGCCTGAACGTGATGATCTCTTTCCCGTCGGCCGTATTGAGTAACCAATATGCCACACTCGATTCAATCCAGGATTTTAGAACAGAAGTGGCTGAGTGCCGTACTTTTGTATTTGTAAGAGAGATAGAATTTTTACTCAATCATAACCTGATCAAGGGTGGCGATCTGAACAATGCCATCGTAATCATCGATCAGGAGATTTCTCAGGAAGCGCTTGATCGCCTGGCCGATTTAACCAATCATCCGAGAGTAGAGGTAAAGCCTCAGGGAATTTTAAACAACCTCGACCTGCATTTCGACAACGAGTGTGCACGGCACAAACTGCTGGATGTGATTGGTGATCTTGCCCTGTGCGGGAAGCGGATCAAAGGACGGGTAATTGCATCAAAACCGGGACACGGACCGAATACGATTTTTGCCAAAGAGCTGAAACGTCAGTGGCTGAAAGAAAAAGAAAGTGCGCCCAAATGCAATCCGAACGACAAACCTTTGATGGACATCAACAAAATCAAGGATTTGTTACCGCACCGTTATCCATTTCTGATGGTGGATAAAATTGTGTGCATAAACGAGGATGAAATTGTAGGTGTAAAGAACGTAACTGCAAACGAACCATTCTTCCAGGGGCACTTTCCTGAGGAGCCGGTAATGCCCGGAGTTATGCTAATTGAAGCAATGGCTCAATGCGGTGGTTTGCTGGTGCTTAGCCAGAAAAAGGAGAAATATTCTACCTATTTTATTCGGGTAGATAATGTTAAATTCAGACAGAAAGTTGTACCCGGAGATACGTTGATTTTTAAATTAAAATTAACTTCGCCGATCAGAAGAGGAATAGCCAACATGAAGGGGCTCACTTATGTAGGAGACAAAATTGTAGCCGAAGGTGAGTTTATGGCACAAATAGTTCTCAAAACAGATTAAATAATTAATATTATAGAATGAAACAACCACTAGCTTACGTTCATCCGGATGCGAAAATAGCTGATAACGTTGTTATTGAGCCTTTCGTTTCTATCGATCACGATGTTGTAATTGGAGAAGGAACAAGGATCGGTTCAAGCGTTACCATTTTACCTGGGACCAGGATTGGTAAAAACTGCAAAATTTTTCCGGGTGCTGTAATTGGCGCTGTTCCGCAGGATCTGAAATTCAAGGGTGAGTATTCAACTGTTGAAATCGGAGATAACAACACCATCCGCGAATTTGTGACCATTAACCGGGGAACTTCTGCCAAAGGAAAAACCGTGGTGGGAAACAATAACCTGATTATGGCTTATGTACACATTGCACACGACTGTGTGGTGGGTAACAATGTCATTCTGGTGAACAGTACACAATTGGCTGGTGAAGTTTGTATCGATGACTGGGCGATCATCGGAGGTATGACAGCCATTCATCAATTCTGCAGAATCGGTTCGCATGTAATGATCTCCGGAGGTTCTTTGGTTCGTAAAGACGTTCCTCCGTTTATTAAAGCCGGTCGCGAGCCGTTATCGTATGTAGGTATTAATTCGATTGGTTTACGCAGACGAAATTTCAATAATGATAAAATCCGCGAAGTGCAGGACATTTACCGTTACATCTATCAGAAAGGATTAAATGTAGCGCAGGCGGTAGAAATTATTGAGGCAGAAATGCCCGCAACACCCGAACGCGATGAAGTCCTTTTATTTGTAAAAGACTCGAAACGTGGAGTAATTCGAGGATATTTCCCCGATTAAGTTGTGATAAAAAAGAACTGAATGCCATTCCGGAAACGGGGTGGCATTTTTGTTTTTAGGCGAATGGTTAAGCCCCTGAAAATTTAATGTTGCGACTTTAGTCTTTGGGGTTTTATTTTTTTGCTTGAAGACAGAAGTTGTGTATCCCCTTTTTCTCCCCTGCTACTGGCAGGCTGGTGTTTTCAATCTTCCGTCTTCAAACTAGATATAAGTGTAGTAGTTTATTTTCCGTGATTCCAGCCCTGGGCCTGCAACGGAATGGCTGAGCCTCCGGTGGTAACCAGGTTAACGCCTTCCGAAGCTTCGGTCATGTGCCCAATGATCGTAAAGTCAGGATCGTTCTTGATCTTTTCGTAATCATCGAGCGGGAGTGTAAACAGCAGCTCGTAGTCTTCCCCTCCGTTAAGTGCTGCCACCAGCGGGTTGATGTTGAGTTCTTCGGCCATTTGTTTGGTTTGGAGATCCATGGGTACTTTGTCTTCAAACAAACTGCACCCAACGCCCGAGTTTTTGCACAAATGCATAATTTCGGAAGAAAGCCCGTCGGAAATATCAATCATCGACGTGGGTTTAATGCCCATTTTTTTGAAGGCCGCAATAATATCGGCGCGCGGTTCGGGCTTAAGCTGGCGTTCCAGTATATAGTCGTATCCGCCTAATTGAGGCTGCATGTTTTCATTTACTTTGAAAACTTCGTTCTCACGTTCGAGCAATTGCAGTCCCATGTAGGCTCCGCCCAAATCGCCTGAAACACAAAGCAGGTCGTTGGCCTGGGCGCCACTTCTTTTCACGATGTCGTCTTTTTCCACTTCCCCTATGGCAGTAATGCTGATCGTCAATCCAGTCAGAGAACTGGTCGTATCGCCTCCCACCAGGTCAACCCCATATTTTTCGCAGGCGAGGTAAATTCCTTCATACAGTTCATCAATCGCCTCCACCGAAAATTTGCTGGAAATGGCGATGCTGATCGTGATCTGTTTCGGAGTGGCATTCATGGCATAAATGTCAGAAAGATTCACTGCTACCGACTTGTATCCAAGGTGTTTCAGCGGTACATACATCAGGTTGAAATGAATACCTTCAGTCAGCAAATCGCTGGTAACAACGATCTGTTTGTTGCGGTAGTCAAGAATGGCCGCGTCGTCGCCAACCCCCAAAACAGAGCTGTCGTTTTTTAACTGAATGTTTTTTGTGAGCCGATCAATCAGGCCAAATTCGCCAAGTGTCGAGATGCTGGTATGTTTTGTTTCTTTACTCATTATTAATTACAGACAAAGAAGTATGAATTGTAATGTTCAGGGAGCAAAAATACCCATAGTTTTATATCTTTGCAATTTATTTAAACACTCTTATTTCAACATTGTTATAAGGGTAGAAAACTAGAAGAATGGAAGATCAGGATAAGATATTATCAGAAGTTACGCAAGGCGAATATAAATACGGTTTCGTAACAGATATTGAAACCGAAATCATTGAGAAAGGACTGAGCGAAGACGTGATTCGTTTGATTTCTGCCAAAAAGGAAGAGCCGGAATTCATGTTGAATTTCCGTTTGGATGCTTACCGGAGATGGCTGAAAATGAAAATGCCCAACTGGGCCTATTTAAAAGTTCCGCCCATCGATTTCCAGGCGATCAGTTACTACGCCGCGCCGAAGAAAAAAGCACAATACGAAAGTCTGGATGAAGTTGATCCGGAATTGCTGGAGACCTTTAATAAACTGGGTATTCCGTTGGAAGAACAGAAACACCTGGCAGGAGTGGCCGTTGATGCGGTAATCGACAGCGTTTCTGTAAAAACCACTTTCAAGGAAACTTTGGCTGAAAAAGGTATTATTTTCTGCTCGTTTTCGGAAGCGGTAAAAGAGCATCCCGAGCTGGTACAGAAGTACCTCGGACAAGCGGTGCCGGTTGCCGACAATTACTTTGCTGCATTGAATTCGGCTGTATTTAGCGATGGCTCGTTTTGTTACATTCCGAAGGGAGTTCGCTGTCCGATGGAATTGTCAACGTATTTCCGTATCAACGCAGCCAATACCGGTCAGTTTGAACGTACGCTGATTGTGGCTGACGACGACAGTTATGTTAGTTACCTGGAAGGTTGTACGGCTCCGATGCGCGACGAAAACCAACTGCATGCAGCGGTTGTTGAAATTATTGCGCTTGACCGCGCGGAAGTAAAATATTCTACGGTTCAGAACTGGTACCCGGGCGATAAAAACGGGAAAGGCGGTATTTACAACTTCGTAACCAAACGTGGTGTTTGCCGCGGGGTTTCCTCGAAAATCAGCTGGACCCAGGTAGAAACCGGATCAGCCATTACCTGGAAATACCCAAGTTGTATCCTGATGGGTGACAATTCAGTCGGTGAGTTTAACTCGGTGGCTGTTACCAACAATTACCAGCAGGCCGACACGGGTTCTAAAATGATACACATCGGGAAAAATACCAAGTCAACGATCATTTCGAAAGGTATTTCTGCCGGTAAAAGTGATAACTCGTACCGTGGTTTGGTGAAGATTCTTCCTGGAGCGAAAAACTCACGAAACTTCTCACAGTGTGATTCGCTGTTGTTAAACGATACCTGTGGCGCACACACTTTCCCGTACATAGAAGTAGGGAATAAATCGTCGGTGGTGGAACACGAAGCAACCACCTCGAAGATTGGAGAAGACCAGATTTTTTACTGTAACCAGCGTGGTATCGATACCGAAATGGCCATTGGAATGATCGTAAACGGTTATGCCAAGGAGGTGCTGAATAAATTACCAATGGAGTTTGCAGTAGAAGCCCAGAAGTTGTTGCAGATCAGTTTGGAGGGCAGTGTAGGATAGAAATATTAACCAGAGGAGCAGCATTTCCTATAGTTGCTCAAATTCAATATTCAATAAAATGTTATCAATAAAAGATTTATATGTTTCCGTTGAGGGAATGGAAATACTGAAAGGAATCAACCTGGAAGTGAAGCCAGGCGAAGTTCATGCCATTATGGGCCCGAACGGGTCAGGAAAAAGTACTCTGGCAAATGTTTTAGCAGGAAAAGAAGAGTACGAAGTTACTTCGGGTTCGGTACTTTTTGACGGCGAAGATTTGCTGGATAAAGCACCGGAAGACCGTGCAAAAGATGGTCTTTTCCTGAGTTTCCAGTATCCGGTTGAAATTCCGGGCGTGCCGATGGTGAACTTTCTGAAGTCGGCCGTAAACGAACACCGCAAACACAAAGGCGAAAAAGAACTTACTGCGGGCGAATTTCTGAAACTGATGCGCGAAAAGATGGACATGGTCGACATGCATCCGAATTTGACCAACCGCTCGGTGAATGAAGGTTTCTCAGGTGGTGAGAAAAAGAAAAACGAAATTTTCCAGATGGCGTTGCTTGAGCCCCGTTTGGCTATTTTGGATGAAACCGACTCAGGTCTTGATATTGACGCATTAAAAACAGTGGCCAACGGAGTAAACGCGTTACGTTCTCCTGAAAGATCGGCCATTGTGGTAACCCACTACCAACGCTTGCTGGATTATATTGTACCCGATTTTGTACACATTCTTTACAAAGGAAAAATTGTAAAAACGGCCGGGAAAGAACTGGCTCTCGAACTGGAAGAAAAAGGGTACGACTGGATTAAAACAGAAAACTAAAATGAGTGTTACAATAGAAAAAGTCGATTTATCGCTTAAGTACACCGCGTATTACAAACAGGTGAAAGAGGAGCTTTTCGAAGGTTCTTCCGACATCCTGAATGACCAGCGAAACAAGGCGTTTCAGAGTTTTGTAATGCAGGGTATCCCAACGCGAAAAAACGAAGACTATAAATATACCAACCTGCATCCTTCGTTTGCGCCCGAATTTGCGTTTGTGCATTCCCGGACAGATGAAGAAGCCAACCTGCAGGAGATTTTCCGTTGCGATGTACCACAGTTGGATACTACGCTGGCCTTTGTTTACAACGGATGGTTTTCGAAAAAGAGCAGTGCAATCGATCGGCTTCCGGAGGGAGTGATCCTTGATAGCCTGGAGAATATTTCAAAAGAACGTCCTGAGCTTCTTTCAAAATATGCCAGTCTGGCTAACCCGGATGAAGACCCGATGGTGGCCATGAATACCGCATTTGCCAAAGACGGTTTCTTCCTGTTTGTTCCCAAAGGCGTGGTGCTCGATAAAGCGATTCAGATCATCAACCTGATGAAAGGATCGTCTGATCTGCTGGTTACGCAGCGAAACTATATTTGTGTGGAAGAAGGTGCAAAACTGCAATTGTTGCTGTGCGATCACAGCGAGAATCAGAACAATTACCTGAGCAACTCGGTGACCGAAGTTTTTGCAGGAAGCAATGCTGAAGTGGAGTTTTACGCTTTGCAAAATCAGCATAACAAAGCAACCAGTATTCATTCGGTTTTTGTAGAACAGCAACGTGACTCACGGGTAACAACACACACCGCATCCTTGCATGGCGGCCTGATTCGCAATAACCTGAAATTCATTTTGAACGGAGAGAATTGCGAAGCCAATATGTACGGAATTTCGTTTTTGGATAAAAAACAACACGCCGATAATTTCACGCAGGTAATTCATGCAAAACCACATTGCGTAAGCAATCAGGTTTACAAGAATGTACTGGATGAGCAATCAACCGGAGCATTTTCGGGCAGGATACACGTGGTTCGCGATGCACAAAAAACAAATGCATTTCAGCGAAACAACAACTTGTTGCTGACCGACCAGGCGACCATGCAAACCAAGCCGCAGCTGATTATTGATGCGGATGATGTAAAATGCAGCCACGGTGCCACGGTTGGGCAGATTGATGAAGAAGCATTGTTCTACCTTCGTGCCAGGGGAATTGACGAAGACAAGGCGCGACTGATGATGATGAATGCTTTTGCACACGAAGTGATTCAGGAGATTAAACTGGAGCCGCTGCGTGAACGTATCGACGAACTGGTTGATAAAAGATTAAGAGGAGAACTGGCACGTTGCCACGAATGCTCTTACGGAAAAGACTGTTAATTTTTAAGTTATAGATTAACCCGGAAAATATCCGTTTGGATATATCGGAAGGGATTACAAGGCGACCGTTCTTTCATACAAAGAGCGGTTCTTTGTTTTAAGAAATCTTTCGCACCTTTGCAACAGCCCGTTCGGTGAACGGAAAAAGAAAACAGACATGGCTTACAACATAGACGAAATACGAAGTTTCTTTCCTGTATTGAAGAAGGAGGTTTACAACAAGCCTCTGATTTATTTCGACAGCGCTGCTTCTTCTCAGAAGCCCGTTCAGGTGTTGAAGAAGGAGGAGGAACTGCACAACGACCACTACGGAAACATACACCGCGGGGCGCATTTTATGGCCGATAAAGCCACGCAGGAATTTGAAGATGTACGCGAGCAGGTGCGGGCTTTTATCAATGCCGCTTCCCGCAAGGAAATTATTTTTACCAAAGGAACCACCGAGAGTATTAACTTGGTGGCAAGTTCGTTTTGTGAGCGTTTTGTGGAGGCCGGAGATGAAATCATTGTTTCGGAAATGGAACACCACGCCAACATTGTTCCGTGGCAGCTGGCCGCCATCCGGAAAGGGGCAAAAATTGTCAAGCTTCCGTTTAACGACCTGGGGGTTTTGGAAATCGAAAAGCTTCCGGCCCTGATCAATGAAAAAACAAAACTGATTGCAGTAGCTCATGTTTCCAATGTATTGGGAACGATCAATCCGGTAAAAGAAATGATTGAACTCGCGCACCAAAGCAAGGTGGCTGTTCTGGTGGATGGTGCGCAGGCATCTCCCCACATTCCGATTGATGTACAGGAACTGGATGCCGATTTCTATGTTTTTTCTGCCCACAAGATGTACGGCCCCAACGGCGTGGGTATTTTGTACGGAAAAGAAAAGTGGCTCGAAGAAATGCCGCCCTACCAGGGAGGAGGAGAGATGATCTCCGAGGTTTCGTTCGAAGGCACTACTTTCAATGAGTTACCCTATAAATTCGAAGCCGGTACGCCGCATATTTCAGGGGTGATTGCCTTTGGTGCTGCCCTCGCTCTGATGAATAAAATCGGGTTGGAAGATATGGCCGCCTGGGAACATTCACTGCTTGTTTATGCCACGCAAAAACTGAAGGAAATAGAGGGCATGAAAATCTATGGCGAAGCCCCCCGGAAATCGGGAGTGATTTCGTTTAACATCGAAGGAATTCATTCGTACGATTTGGGAATGTTGCTCGATAAAATGGGGATTGCACTTCGCACCGGGCATTTGTGTGCCGACACAGTGATGGCGCATTACGGCATTCAGGGCTGCGTGCGTATTTCGTTCGGGATGTACAACACCAAAGACGAAATCGATGCATTTATCGCTGCATTGAACAAGGTGAGGATGATGTTCTGAAAAAGAAAACCCTAAGGCTGAAGTTCCTTAGGGTCGTCTATCTAATTAGTAATTTGTCTCTTTTATTTCGAAGTAAGACTGTGGGTGCTGGCAAGCCGGGCACATTTTCGGCGCAGCCATTCCTTCATGAAGAAAACCACAGTTTCTGCATTTCCAAACCACTTTGTCGCCGCGTTTAAAAACCTTGCCTTCATTCAGATTGTCGTAAAGGGTACGGAATCTTTTTTCGTGGGCTTCTTCTACCCTTGCTATTAATCTAAAGGCCATGGCAATTTCTTTAAAACCCTCTTCTTCGGCAACTTTGGCAAACTCGGGATACAGGTCCACCCATTCTTCGTTTTCGCCGTCAGCCGAGGCTTTCAGGTTTTCCAGGGTTGTGCCGATTTTTCCGGCCGGGTAAGTAGCGGTAATTTCGACCATGCTTCCTTCCAAAAATTTGAAGAACCTTTTAGCGTGTTCTTTTTCGTTTAAAGCGGTTTCAGTGAAAAGCGCTGCAATTTGCTCCAACCCTTCTTTTTTGGCCTGGCTGGCAAAATAATCATAACGCATGCGGGCCTGCGATTCGCCGGCAAATGCTTTCAGTAAATTTTGTTCTGTTTTTGTCCCTGCTAATGAATTCATTTCAAGAATATTTAAAGGTTCTACAATGTTGATTTTTTTGAAACGATTAAGATAGAAATAATAAAAGAGGTGAAACGAAGCATTTACTTATTTATACTTATTCAAAAAAGCGAAGCAAGTACATTATCGGTAAGGCGCAGGAGGACGCAAAGTAGTGAGCAAGAAGAGAATTGATCTCAATCCGAAATTTTACTTGTCTTATTCCTGGGTATTGGGAAAGTTTAGCGGCCTTGGATTCATTTTTGTCATTTGTTTAAAATGCTGTGTGTCCGAAATATATTCCCCATTTTTTCAGAAAGATGATTCTTCTAATAACTGAAAAATTACGACATTTGCATCCTGTATTAAGAAATTGAGTATGACCATTGAAGAAGTACAGCAAGAGATAATTGGCGAATTTTCGATGTTTGATGAATGGATGGATAAATATTCATACCTGATTGAGCTTGGAAACGATCTGGGAGAACTGGATGCCATCGACAAAAACGATCAGAACCTGATTAAAGGTTGCCAGTCGCGGGTGTGGCTGGTGGCTGAAATGAAAGACGGGAAGATTCACTTTCGGGGAGAAAGTGATGCCGTTATTGTAAAAGGCCTGGTTGCTTTGTTGCTGCGGGTGGCATCGGAAAGAACGCCGCAGGAGTTGCTGGAAAACGAACTGCATTTTATCGACGATATAGGTTTAAAACAGCATTTGTCACCCACCCGGTCTAACGGATTGCTGGCCATGGTAAAACAAATTAGGTTATACGCTGTTGCTTATAGCAAGATTGCAGGATAAGGAGGCAGACATGGACAAAAGAATTGATTTAATCATAAATAACCTCAAAGAGGTCTACGATCCGGAGATTCCGGTGAATGTATATGATTTGGGACTGATCTACAACGTAGATGTAGATGAAGAAAACAATGCCAGCATTGTAATGACGCTCACTGCTCCCGGGTGCCCGGTTGTAGATGTGCTGATCGACGATGTTACCCAGGCCGCTCAATCGGTAGAGGGCATTCAGGCAGTGAATGTGGATCTGACGTTCGAACCGCCGTGGGATAAGTCGATGATGAGCGAAGAGGCCCGTTTGGAACTGGGTTTCTTTTAACAGGAAAACCCTAAGGGTCGCGAAGCTCCCTTAGGGTTTTTTGTTTCTTTTATTGTTTCTGAATTTTAACCATCCATTGCTTCTCTAGATCCTTTGGCTTTACACTCAAAAGATACATCCCGGATCTTAATTCATTAAGATCAAGCTCAACTGCCTGATTTGGCAAAAAGGTTTCATCTTTTATCGTCTTGCAAACTCTGCCACTCACATCCAGTACAACAATCTTACATACTTCCTTCCGGTTATGCTTAAGCTGAATGTGAAGCTCGCTACTAAAAGGATTTGGATATACATTTAGTATCGATTCTTCTTTGTTCGGGTTCATCAGTCCATCAGTAATAGTGAGTTGATATACTTCGCCAATCTGCCATTTCGAAATATTCACAGTGCCCTGTGTTGCTGAGCTTAACCCGGCTGTAGTTATGTTTGCTGCTTTAATACTAACTTCCTGGGCATTTGAAGTTATGTAAAGAAGCACTACAAGTCCGATTATCAGATATTTCTTCATAATATTTCTTTAATTTTTTTGAGCTGTCGGAGCCAGATTTATTAGACGCTCTAATACCATTTGATAATGGTCGACCATCGCTTGTGCTGTTTCAGCAGTTGGATTATTAAACATTTCTTCGAGATAAGGGAATCGGCTTAAATCGAGGTTAGGATTATTCATGTATGCATAATCTTTAATCTTCATAATTGCTTCTTCCACAGTTTGCGCTTCTAATGCCCCACTTTTGTTTGCCATAAGTGTGTTCACCGAAGGCGATGTGGTAATTTGGTTACTTGTTTGGTCTGCATTGCCGTTAACGGCATACAGCTGAGGATTGTAGTTGGGATTAACTTCAGCCAATGCCAGTTGCATGTCATTCAACATGCTCTGCATATTTTCTATAACCCGGGTCAGGTCGTTTGTGTTGATTCCCACTGCAGTATTTACAAAAGAGAAAATTTCTTTACCATCCGATTCTCCCCATGCGATACCTATAATTCGTGCATAATCACCTACAGCCATATTTTTAGGATCCACAGCTATCGCCATTCCATCCTGATTGCCTGATGGCAGGATGTAGTCGCCTTTTTTAACTTTGCCAATTACCCTTACCTGAACCTGACCCATGAAGGCTACTTTTTCATATTTCTTTTCGTTGGCACCTTCGGGCATGGCACCAATTACGGTCGGGTTCTGGGTGATCACCATGAATTTCTCAGCTTTTTTGAAGTCTTTGGAAATGACGCCGCCATTAACACCAACTACCTCGCCAAACAAAAGAAGTTCGGTTTCTTGCTTTTTTTCCAGCCATTCAGCATAATCTGCTCCACCTGATTCAAAGGCTACTCCTAATCCAATTGTATTGAATGCTTCAAAAATACCCCATTGCAGCGATTCTGCAACTACATCAACTCCTGACCAAACCACGTCATCAATGTCACCCAAAATTGCCTCTCCGACAAGAGCTCCTACGCAATTCACGCCAAATACAATCACCGACTTTGTAAAGTCTACGCCAATAGAATACAGTTCTACTGCATATTCACTCGTAAAATCAATACCATCAGGTTCTATTTTGAGCGGTTTTGCTCCACTTTGATCTCCTCCTGCTGGTAAAGGAGTACCGGGTAGTGTACCATCCAGCTTTATCGAAAAAGGGTCTGGTTTTAATAACTCGTATATCGCACTTGCTATTAAGCCAGGTAATCCCGAATTGCCTTCAATTCTACCTTTTGCACTTCCCTGCCTGTCGAAAAAAGTAATAAAGTTATCCTGTCGGCTGGGAAGAATTGCTGTCGATTTAATTCCAATACCATGTTTGCTCCCCTCGATTTGTAGCGCATATTCATTGTAGTCAGATGCATCCCCTTCGGGATTATTATATTTAATGGTAACCTGTCCTCCGGCATTTACCTTAGTTTTCAGGTTAGTTACTCCATCAACTGTCAGCGTTTTGTTGAGATTGGTGTTGCCTCCTATCTTTGCATTGTTTTTAACTTCGAGATCTTGACGGAGTAGGGTGTTTTCATTTACTGTTAATGTTCCGCTTAAATAGGTTGGACTTGCATTATTAACGTTTAGCTGGTTATTCAAATCTGAGATTCCGTCAACTTCAAGCGTGTTTTTCAAGTAAGATGCGCCCTCCACATCCAAAGTCCCTGTCAATACTGTTGGACTGTTGTTGGACACGGATAAAGGTCCGTTATTGACCGTTTCTCCTGAGACGGTATTTAAGTATACATTCTGTTTTACAGAAAGGTCTTCTCCAACATCAAGACTTCTGGCCAGGTTAATATTACCGTTACTCTGAATTCTTAATCGTTCCATATTATCGGTTACCATAACCAAATCCTTGGAGTCGGTGGTTCCCAGAACATCTTTGTCGGGATCAGTTTTTGAATTTCCAAATAATGACCAGGTTTGGGATGGGACTCCTTCCTTATTAGCACTTTTTAACTCTACGCCGGTGAGCGAACCTGCAGTTTTTGCATGTAAGGCATAAGGAACCGATAAAAACTGGGAAGTGCCCATATCTATCCATTCCTCAGATTCCTCCGTTTTTACTTTAACGTTCAGGAAATGCTGAGCCGAACCCCAGTCAATTTCTTCAAAATTGTACATTCCGGATGATTCGCCTGTTCCGATTACCAGAACAAACATCCCATAGTTGTTGGTAATAACTTTGTGATTACCTTCCCACAACGCGTTGCCATTGGCAGATTCTTTGAGAATCGTCACTTTAACATCAAGAGAAGAATTCGCCATCAGGTTTCCAAATTGGTTTCGGGCTTCTGCCTGGTAAATTATTCCTTCCGGCGCCTGTGCCGAGGTAGTCGCAGAAATTAGACATAGCACTGCCATAAAGGCAATACGAATTAACAAAGTAATGCTTTTCATAAATTTTGTATTTAAAGAGTAGTTGGTGGGATAATCTGCTCGTCAGCAACGATATAGCATTTTTCCCCTTATTTTTTATCAATAACAAGTTACGCTAACAATTGATAAAAAACAATATGTTAATGACATGATTTTATGAACATTCGTGCGTCATCCTGAAATATTAAAAGCAGAGGAGAGACACCGCGTTTTAATAAATTGGGAAGTAAAAGCAAGTTATTATTGTTTATAGACGGGGTTTTTGAAGAAGATTCTTTTGATGAATCACATTCTGAATATTGATGAGGTTATTCCATTAGGGTTTATATGGCAATTACACTCATTGCTAAAAGGAAATAATGATAGAGTATAAAGCAGATACTGGAACAGGCCATCCTTTGTAAGAAACGGCCTGTTGTAATATCGTATTGACGTGTAAAATTACACTATCTTCAGCGGCTTATCCACTTTGGTTTTTAGCAGTGCAATATCCAGCACATCCATAATTGTATTGACGAAGTGGAACTTTAATCCTTTTAGGTAAGCTTCCTTAATGTCTTCCAGGTTTTTCCTGTTTTGTTCCGAAAGGATGATTTCGGTAATGCCGGCTCGTTTGGCGGCCAAAATCTTCTCTTTGATTCCACCCACCGGAAGTACTTTTCCGCGGAGGGTAATTTCACCTGTCATCGCGAGGCTTTTCTTTACTTTCCGCTGCGTGTAAGTAGATGCCAACGAAGTAACCATGGTAACCCCGGCCGACGGGCCGTCTTTTGGGATTGCGCCTTCCGGAACGTGAATATGTACATTCCAGTTGGTGAATATTTCCGGATCCAGGTCAAGCTCGTCAGCATGCGATTTTAAATACTCATGTGCCAGCATGGCTGATTCTTTCATCACTTCGCCCAGGTTTCCGGTAAGCGTTAATGCTCCCTTGCCTTTGCTAAGGCTCGATTCTACGTAAAGAATTTCTCCGCCAACGGCTGTCCAGGCAAGGCCGGTAACCACGCCTGCGAAATCGTTCCCCTGGTATTTTTCCTTTGAATATTCAGTAACACCCAGGTACTCACGAATGTCATCGCGGGTAAGTTTTTTATTGTATTCTTCTTCGAAAGCAATCTTTTTAGCTACCCGGCGCACCACTTTTGCAATTTTCTTGTCGAGTTCGCGAACACCCGATTCACGGGAGTACCCATCAATGATCATCTCAATCACTTCTTTTGGGAAACTGATGTCTGATTTTTTCAAACCGTGGTTTTCAAGCTGCTTGGGAATTAGGTGCCGTTTGGCAATTTCTACTTTTTCTTCCAGCAGGTAACCACTCACTTCAATCAGCTCCAAACGATCACGTAACGGTGGTGCAATGGTGCTCAGCGAGTTGGCTGTGGCAATAAACATCACCTTCGACAGGTCGTAATCGTGCTCAATATAATTGTCGTGAAATTCGCTGTTTTGTTCCGGGTCCAGCACTTCGAGCAAAGCGGAAGCAGGATCGCCGTGAAAATGTTTCGACACCTTGTCAATCTCGTCCAGAATAAAAACAGGGTTCGATGATTTGGCTTTTTTTACGTTCTGAATAATCCGGCCGGGCATGGCTCCGATATAGGTTTTCCGGTGGCCGCGAATTTCTGATTCGTCGTGCAATCCACCCAAACTCATGCGGGCGTACTTTCTTCCCAATGCACGGGCGACCGATTTTCCCAGTGAAGTTTTTCCAACTCCGGGAGGGCCGTATAGACAAAGAATCGGCGACTTCATGTCGTTCTTTAATTTCAAGACCGCCAGGTGTTCCAGAATACGTTCCTTTACTTTCTCCAGGCCGTAATGATCTTCGTCCAGCACTTTGCTGGCATGTTTCAGATCAAAGTTATCTTCGGTGTATTCGTTCCATGGAAGGTCGAGCAAGGTCTGACAGAAGGTAAACTGCACTGAATATTCTCCGGCTGCCGGGTTGAGCCGTCCCAGTTTTTCCACTTCCTTTTCAAAGAACTGAGCCACATCTTTGCCCCATTTCTTTTCCTTTGCCTTTTCTTTTAATGCATTTATTTCCTGTTCGATCGGGTTTCCGCCCAGCTCGTCCTGGATGGTCTTCATTTGCTGGTTCAGCATGTATTCACGCTGCTGACGGTCCAGATCGGTTTTTACCTTTTTCTGGATGTCGTGTTTTAACTCCAGCATCTGAACTTCTTTTACCAAAAAGCTGATGGCCTGGATGCCACGGTCTTTCAGCTCGGCAATTTCCAGTAACTTCTGTTTGTCTTCCACACTCAAATCGGTGTTCGAGCAAATAAAATTGATCAGGAAAGTTGAGTTCTCGATGTTCTTAACCGCAAAAGTAGCTTCCGGCGGCACGTTCGACGAGAACTGTGCAATTTTGATAGACAGGTCTTTTAGCGAACCCACAATGGCGTTGAATTCGTTATCGTCGGTTGGGCTGATGTCTTCCAAAGGTTCCACCGTTGCTTTGAAGTACGGATCTTCGCTGATGAATTCCCGTATTTGGTATCTTCTTTTTCCCTGGATGATCACCGAAGTCGATCCGTCGGGCATTTCCAGTACCTTCAGAATTTCGGCAATGGTTCCAACGTCGTAAAGATCTTCTTTTTCGGGGCGGTCAATCGTATAATCTTTTTGGGCCACAGTTCCGAGAAGTTTGTTCCCGCGGTTTACATCGCGGACCAACTGAAGCGAACGTTCGCGTCCGACAGTGATTGGCAAAACTACTCCCGGAAAGAGAACCGTGTTTCGCAAGGGAAGAATGGGCAACACCGATGGAATCTCGGTATTTTTTAATTCCTTGTCATCCCCGTCGGCAATAATCGGGATAAACTCGGAATCGTCGTTCATCATTCCGGATGCGTATAAAACTTCAAATGCTGTGTTCTTAATCTTACCCATAGTTCTTTTCTAAAAATGACAGAATGTCGCAGGCAATGTGCCTGATCGTACAGGGCTACTGATTGGCAATAGCCGTGCCAATTACAAACAAGGCAAACAATCGCCGATTGTTCATTCCAAAAGCCATAAATACCGACAAAATTGCATGTTGGGGACAAAAAAAAAGCACCCGTCGGTTGGCGGATGCTTTGCTGTATCTTCTCGAAAAATTATTTTTTCCGGTTTTCCATGTGTTTGCTGTAACGGCTCATGAACTTGTCAACACGTCCTGCAGTATCCACCAGTTTGGTTTTACCTGTGTAGAACGGGTGCGAAGTATTCGAAATCTCCAGTTTGTAGATCGGATATTCAACGCCATCGATAACTTCTGTTTCTTTGGTGTCAACAGTTGAGCGTGTAAAGAAAGTATGTCCGTTAGACATATCTCTGAACGCTACCAGTCTGTATTCCTTAGGATGAATGTCTTTTTTCATTTTTTTTTTATGTTTTTCGAATGGTTACATTCTATACTGTAATCCATTCTTGCGTTATTACATTTTCTAATTCGGGCTGCAAAGATAAATATTGTTTACATTTTTCCAAAAACTTCTGCCATTTATTTGCTTGTTATTTAAGTTGTTGTCAGGCACCAATTATCGGAGCTTTTTTAACTTCTTTGGTGCGGTCGAACATATACCGCATGGTATAATGTGTTTTGGCACGTTTGGCGCCGGTTGCTTCATAAATGGCAATAATTTTCGGGTTGAAATCGCCGGCCCACGAAAGCTCAACTTCGGTATAATGCTGGTGCGACTTTTTCTTCATGATTTGTTCCTGGTGCCAGAAAATTCCGGACTCGATTCCCGAGCGCTGGTATTTCGGATCGACACCCATTAACAGAATCCGGGTACGTGTCATTACTTTTTTTCGCTTGTAGTAAAAGAATTTCAGAATTCCCCACAGATTCATTTTCCCTCCCAGTTTCATAAAAATCTGGTTAACATCGGGCACCATCACAAACATGGCAATGGGGCGGTCTTTGTCGTAAGCAAACCAGATCATTTCAGGGTCGAGAATGGCTTTCGATTCGTTCAGAAAATCATACAAATCATCGGGGTTGAGTGGTTTGTAGTGTTCGTGGAACGACCAGGCTGCATCGTACACCTGGCAAAAATCCTTGACGAACTTATCGGTTTGGCTGTAATCAAAATGCCGGAATTTAAACTGGGGTTTTTGTGCCACCCAGGTGGCAATTTTCCAGAAGCGCTCCGGGAAGGGAACCGTATAATCGAGGTGGTACGAATACTGCTCAAAATACACATCAAAGCCAAACCCGCGGAAAAGCTTTTCATAGTAGCTGGGGTTGTACGGCATACCGTATCCCTGGTGAGTAAAACCATCGGCGAGCAAGCCCCAGTTTACGTAATTTTCGCCAAAATTAATGGGGCCGTCCATGGCTTCCATCCCATTTTTTTTGTTCCATTCGGCCGCTGCACCAAATAACATATTGGCCGCTTCCTGATCATCGACACATTCAAAAAAACCACAACCGCCGGTTGGTTGTTCGTAGGTTTTGGCCAGTTCGAAATTGATAAAAGCCGCGATTCTTCCCAGTAATTTTCCGTCGTCGCTTTGCAGCACCCAACGAATGGCTTTCCCTTTCTTAAATGTTTTGTTCTTTTTCGGATTGAAAATGGATTCAATCATCATGGGAGGAACTGCCGGCCAGTTGGGATCGTTTTTGTATATCTGCTGCGGAATACTGTGAAACAGCTTCCGGGTTTTCTTATCGGTAACTTCTATCAGTTGCATGGTGAAATTTTATGCCAAAATAGTTTAAAATGGATAAATCATCGAGCTTTTATTCAATAATCGGAGCCCGTACAAACTCTTTTTTACGGTCGAATAAATACCGCATGGTTCGGTGTGTAAGTTTATGATCGGCACCAAACGATTTGAAAAGCGCATTCATTTTTGGGTTAAAATCACCCACCCAGCTCATCTCCATATCGTTGTACCAATGTTTCTTTAGCATCACTTTTTTGAGGTGGTGAAAAATACCCGACTCAATCCCTTTGCCCTGGTAGCCCGGAACCACACCCAATACAATAACCCTGCACCGTGTAATGGTTTTTCGCTTGATGAGATAGAGCATTTTAAGGGCTTGCCACAGGTTCAGTTTGCCCGTTTTCAGCTTTTGGATGACCTGGTTCAAATCGAGTATCTGCATAAAAAAGGCGATCGGTTTCCCATTGTGATAGGCGTACCAGACAAACTCTTCGTCGAGGATGATCTTTGCGTTTTTTAGCAAGCTTTTTACCAGGTTAAAATCCAGCGGCTTGTAGTTTGCGTGGCCTCCCCAGGCTTTTTGATGGATCTCTATAAAATCGCGGATGTAGCGGTCCTGGTCTTTGTAGCGGAAATGCTCAAAAGAATAACCGGGTTTTTGTGCCACCCAGCTGGCAATCCGCCAAAACCTGTTGGGTAGGTCAGGGTTGGTAATATCGAGTGAATAGCTGTACTGCCGGTAGTAGGTTTTAAAACCGTATTCTTTAAAAAGAGCCAGGTAATACTTCGGGTTGTATTGCATGCCAAAGGTTTGCGGTTGAAAACCATCGGTCAACAAGCCCCAGTAAAAGAAGTTTTCGTCAAAATTTACCGGGCCGTCCATGGCTTCCATGCCGTTTTCACGGAGCCAGTCGCGGGCTGTGTCAAAAAGCAGGTTGGCTGCTTCCTGGTTGTCGATGCATTCGAAAAAACCACAGCAACCGGTGGGTTGATCGTAACCTCCGGAATATTTTTCATCGTAAAAAGCAGCAATTCGCCCGATGTATTTTCCGTCTTTCTGCAATAACCAGCGGGCAGCGTCGCCGTTTAAATAACGCTTGTTTTTATTTGGGTTGAAAGTGTTCTCGATCATCATCCGCAGGGACGGGATCCAGTTGGGGTCTTTTCTGTAAATATTCTCTGGTACTTTGTGAAATTCATCTACCAATTTTCGGTTGGTAACCTGAATGATTTGCATGAAACTTTATTTTTTACATTCCGGAATCCGAAAGTAATGTTTTTGGAAGGAAATTAAAAAAGGATTTACCCCGCAATACGAGATAAATCCTTTTCTTAAACTAGCGGAAACTTTATTAATCGCGGCTGGCAACTTTCGAAAGCAGCCGAAGAATTTCCAGGTATAACCATACCAGGGTCACCATCAGGCCAAAGGCACCGTACCACTCCATGTATTTGGGAGCGCCCGAAGCCGAAGCCCTTTCAATAAACGAAAAGTCGAGTACCAGGTTAAGTGCTGCAACAGCAACCACCACCAGGCTAAAACCGATGCTGAAGTTTGAGTTCCCATACAGGAACGACATTTGAGCCCCAAACAGTCCGGCAATAAAACTCCCGAGGTACACCAGAGCAATGCCTGCCGTGGCTGCAAAAACCACCATCATAAATTTGTTGGTTACTTTAATGGCACCCGAACGGTAAAGAAAAAGCATGGCTAAAAAAACGGCCATGGTTAATGCTACCGCGCGAATAACAATGCCGCTGAACTGCATTTCGAGGATGGCTGAAATACCCCCCAGCAACAAGCCTTCGAAAACAGCATAAATCGGAGCCGAAATACCCGAACTCTGTGGCCTGAAAACAGTGACAAGCACGGTAATAAAACCACCGATTCCGCCTACCAGCAACCAGGGACCAACTGCGGCCATGCCTGCTTCGGGGCTGGTAGCAATGGCATCAAAGAATTTATTCCATGTAAAAACGGCACCGGCAATTACGAGTAAAAGCATCAGTGCGGTTTTGTTCATGGTCCCGTTTATGGTCATGGCTTGCGAAGGATTCGTATAATCCCTGCTAAATACATTTTCTCTGAAAACGGGATTCGAAGATTTTGAAATGTTCATCATTTTAATTGTTTATAATTTCTGTTGTTGAGTAATGTAACAAAATACATGTCATCAAGGTTGGGCTAAATCAAACTGTTTGCCAAATTAAATCAAGGCTGACAAGATTGCAGTTAAAGTAAGTTAAGGCTTTTCCTCGCCGAAAGTTTCCTGTAGGTAATCGCTTGTTAGTTCTTCGTAAAGCTGATTACCCAGCAGGACGGCGGTAGCCGAACTGTCGGACTGCAGGTTTTGCGAGAGCTCAATACAAGCCGTGTTGAGCTGTTTCGAGCGCGTTCCCATGGCAATAACTGCGCGGTAAAGTGGTGTAAAAAGCTTTTCGTCGCGGGCCAGCGTGGGAAGTTCATCGAAAAAAGGCTCAAACATTTCGTCGATGGCTTTTTTGTCAGTAATCGCCAGGCGCCCCATTAAGTGAACCCCCGTGAAACGTACGATGTGCTTTTTCCCGCGGCACCATTCAAGCGCTTTGATAAACGCAAATTTGGTTTTACACCAGAGATTGGCCGATGCCTGTTCTGCAATTTCAGTGGTCTCAAACGATTTTGTCCAGAAACCCATCTGTTCTTCACTTACTTCGGAAGGTTCATCGAGCAGGGTGGCCAGGATCATGGTTTCGCGCCACTGTTTGTTCCAGAGTTTTAGCGCCAGCAAATGATTGCGTTGGTAGGTTTTAGCCAGTTCGCGCAAATCGATGATGGAAACTCCCCAGTTCAGTTTGTAGCTGATTCCCTGCTGGTTCATGGCATCGGAAACCTCGCCGCTTTTCCGCAGTTTGATAGCCCGGAGCAGGTTTTGGTATTGTTCTTCGGTTTCCTGGTTATCGAGAATAAAATCCATTTTCTAGTAAATTAATTCAGCAAAAATAAAGATTACCACAATTCCGAGGGAATATAGTGTATATATTCCAACCGGGAGGTAGGCCGCGATGGAAATATTAAATCGTTTTTTTACGCTGTAGGCGAGGTATACTTTTTCAAACAGGAACGCGATAAAAGTGGCAAAAGCAATGCCCGGCAGTCCCCAAAACTGAACAAATACAAGACTCAGGCTAACGTTCAGAATTAATTCCATAACCGAGGCTAGCATAATGGGTTTTGTAATCTGAAGTCCGTTCAGGATGGTTTGCGGCATCATCAAGCGGCTGATGATCAGCAAAAGGTAGACATTAAAAACGGTGGCACTTTCCGCAAAACCGGGATTGAAAATAAGCGGAAACAGCGGTTTGGAAACAAGAAGTAAAACAGCCGTCAGCGGGAAAAGAAAATGCATCAGCCTGGTGACGCTGGCCTTTAACTGTTGCAGGTTTTCGTGGCGGTTGCTGTTGTTGGCAAAGGCAGGCAGCATGGCGCTACTCAACGCATTGGCCATTAACATTGCCAGCGGCAGTTCGCGCGCACCGTAACGAAATAAGGCAAAGGCTTCTTCGCTAAACCGTGAGGTAACTATAAAACCATCAACAAATTGTGCCGATCCGCCGAGCAAGGTGGCAATAACCAGCGGGCTGGCAAGCTTTAAGTGTTCACGGATAAACGCCCCGGAAGCAAATAACTCGTTGTTGACAATCAACAGTATCCAAAGCCAGGCATACCGGAAGAACGCAGACAACACAAGCCCGATGAGCGCCCATTTAATGGGAAACCCCAGAATAACGGGAGCCAGCACCAGGATGAGTTGCAAGCCAAAAGAGATGATGGCATAAATTACCATCGCCTTGTTTTTGTTGCGAAGCAGGTAGTAATGTTCTACCAGGCTGGCGGGTGCACTTAGTATAATAAATGCAAGTAGTAAATTGATTTCGGGAACCGGGTGGCGGTTTAAAAGCAGTTGCGAAAACAAGGGTTGTAAAAAGTACAGCAGCAAAGCCGCAAGCAGGCTAAAAGTCTGAATAACCAGGAACGCGCTGAAGACATTTGTTTTCGATCGTTCCACATTATTTCCGATGGGCAACAATGCTTTTAATAAGCCATTGAGCCAGAAGAAACTGAGTGCGCCCGCTACAAAAACAAAGGTTTCGTATTCGCCGATTTCGGTTTGGGTAAGTGCTGTTTTGGCAAAAACAATACCGATAAGAATGAGAGTGGAATAACGCGCCAGTTGGAAAAACTGAAAGGCCGAAACTGTATTTAGTGCTTTTTTCACCCGCTTAATTTGGTGTTAAAAATAGAAAATTAGATGCACAACCGGTCATTGGGCACGCGTTTTGATTTCCTTCTCTGCCCCAAGGGATTTTCGATTTTATCACTTACTTTTGTTAAAAAGCTCAACTAAAATGATTCAACTTAAAGGCTGGACCCGCAATACTCTGTTGATCGCCGGATTTCTGTTCATCCTTTTTCTTATTTGGTATTTCAGCAATATTGTTACCTATATCCTGGTTTCGGTAGTGCTGTCGTTTATGGGGCGGCCGCTGATGCGTTGGCTCACCAAGTTGAAATACAAACGTTTCAGAGTTCCTCCCGGAATAGCGGCTTTTGTTTCGCTGGTGGTTATCTGGATTGTTTTTCTTTCCTTTTTTCGTTTTATAATTCCGCTCCTGATCAAGGAACTGGAAACCCTCTCGAAAATTGATTTTACGGCGGTGCTCGATTCGATTGAGGAGCCGCTGTTGAGTATTCAGAAGTTTTTTACCCGCGAGCCGGTTAACATAAACGAAAGAAGTTTTCTGGATCTCATGAGTGAAACCATCGGTGCTCAAATCGATTTTTCCAAAGTCTCGAACTGGTTTGGTGTGGTAGCCGGAACTCTGGGCGAGGTTTTGATCGGTTTCTTCTCGGTTTCTTTTATCACTTATTTCTTCCTGAAAGAGCAGAACATGTTTCGGGAATTCATCATTTTGCTGGTGCCGAGTAGCCTGGAAACAAAAGTTGCGCATGCGCTTGATTCGATTTCCTATCTGTTGCGCCGGTATTTTATCGGGCTTGTGTTCGAGGTGTTTATGGTGATGCTGCTCGACACGGTTGGTCTCACCATTGTGGGCATCGGTTTTGAACACGCTGTTGTGATCGGGTTGTTTTGCGGAATTCTCAACGTCATCCCTTATTTGGGCCCGTGGATGGGAGCTTTTCTGGGCTTGCTGATCGGGGCAGCACTTCATATTCATGCTGATTTTATGACCGTAACCCTCCCGATGCTGGGGTGGATGACGCTGGTGTTTGGGCTTGTTCAGGTGTTGGACAATGTTTTGTTTCAGCCTTTTATCTACTCCAGCAGCGTAAAAGCCCATCCGTTGGAAATCTTCCTGGTGATTCTGGCAGCCGGGAGCATGGCCGGTATTCTGGGAATGATTCTGGCCATTCCGGTGTACACAATTTTAAGGGTGATCGCCGGGGAGTTCCTCGAAAATATGAAATTGGTTCAAAAAATGACCCGCAGCTTGGAAAAAGAAGAGAATTAGGTCTTTTATCTGTGTTTTTTTCTGCCCGAAGTGCCCTTTTTTCTCCGGTTTTTTGCACAAAATGAAGGTGCAATTGTCAGGTGTTCAGTTAATTCAAAAAAAATTTAATTTATTAGGAACAATAGAGAGAGTCTATTGTTAATATAGGTGATTTATCCAATAAAAAGCCTTAGTTACATTGCTAAACTGAACAGAATGAGAAAATATTTCGTTGGGAAAATGTTGCGGAAAAATCTGCCGGTTTTCATTTTCCTGTTCGCTGCATTTTTTTCAATTTCCAATACTATTTATGCTGCTACCGAATCTGTGGTGACCGATGGACACTCGCAGGAAGAGGTCAAACGCGGAGAACGGTTTTTCAAAGGTCTGTTGCCTGCGAACCGGGAATTTGCTTCCTGTGTTTCGTGTCACAACCTCAATCCCGTTGATACCCTGAACTGGAATCCTTCGGCCATGGACCTGGCCCTGAAGTTTGTAGACAAGGATTTCGCCTCATTTCAGGCATCCGTTATGAATCCCTCGGGCGCTAAAATGGAAGCATCGCATGTGAATTTCAATATTGCAGAAGAAGACTTAAAAAACGTTAAGCTTTATCTTGACAATCTGGCACACAAGGGCCCGGCTCCTGCCAAACCCACGTATTTCAACCTGATCCTGTTTTTTGCATTGGGCTTGTTGCTCACCTGGGCCTTGGTTGAACTGATCTTCCTGCACAATATTAAATGGAAAGTTATTCCGATGCTCATTTTTGTGGGAGCTTTTGGCTGGCAGGTAAAAATGATTGTTACCGATGCCATTAAACTGGGGCGGCAGGAAAATTATGCCCCCGATCAGCCGGTGAAGTTTTCACACAAGGTGCATGTTGGCGATAATGGTATCGATTGTATGTATTGTCATACCACTGCTGAGAACAGCAAGTCGGCCGGAATTCCGGCAGCCAATCTTTGTATGAACTGCCATGTTTTGATCCGGGAAGGCACACACAGCGGCAAGTTCGAAATTGCCAAAGTGGTGGAAGCCAACGAAACCGGTAAACCCATTGAGTGGGTGCGAATTCATAACCTCCCTGATCATGTTTTCTTTAGCCATGCAATTCATGTGGGCTCGGGTAAACTGGACTGCAAACAATGTCACGGACCAGTGGAGGAAATGGATATCATGCGTCAGAACGCCGATCTATCAATGGGTTGGTGTATTGACTGTCACCGCGACACAAAAGTTGACTTTGAAGGAAACGGATATTACGAACATTTTGTAAAACTGCACGAAGACCTAAAATCGGGAGCTATCGATTCGGTTACTGCCAATGATATTGGTGCCAACGATTGTATGCGTTGTCATTATTAGTTCAGTGTTTAGAGTTCAGAGTATAGAGTCTGAAGAAACAAAGGGAAATGCGATTTGTAATCGCGTAAAGTTCAAAATTTAATGTTGAAAGTTTAAAGAGCTAGAGACTATAAACTAGCGCCTAACAGCTAAAAATTATGACAAAATATTGGAGAAGTTTAGACGAGTTAAATGATCCGGTAGCATTTAAGAAAAGCGAGATCAGGCTGGAAGTGGATGCCAAGAGGGCTGTTGCTCAAAAAGCCGCCGGTTCATCCCGCCGCGATTTCCTTAAAACTTTTGGGTTTAGTGTTGCTGCGGCAGCAGTGGTTGCCAGTTGCAAACGCCCGGTCGATAAAGCGATCCCTTATCTTGTAAAACCCGAGGAAGTAACTCCGGGTGTGGCCAATTACTACGCGTCTTCTTATTTCGAAGGCAATGAATATTGCAGCGTGTTGGTAAAAGTGCGCGACGGGCGTCCGATTAAGATTGAAGGAAACGATCTTTCATCGGTTTCGCAACGCGGAACTTCGGCCCGGGTGCAGGCTTCGGTTTTGAATTTGTACGACGATGCCCGTTTTAAAACACCGCTGAAAAGAGGCGAGGCAACTACCTGGGAAGAGGTAGATGATTACATTGGTAAGAAACTGGCGCAATTGAACCAGGACAACAAAAAAGTTGTACTTCTCACTTCTTCCATCATTTCGCCTTCTACCAAAAAAATAATTCAGCAATTTCAGGAAAGATACCCGGTTGTAGAGTGGCTCCCTTACGATGCCGTTTCGGCCGCGGGAATACTCAAAGCCAACGAGCTGAGTTTTGGTGCGGCTTTTATTCCCGATTACCGTTTTGAAAAGGCCAAAATAATTGTGGGTTTTGGTGCCGATTTTCTGGGGACCTGGCTTTCGTCGGTGGAATACATCAAAGGTTATTCGGCTGGCAGAAGGGTGCTTGAAAAAGGCGACGTAATGAATCGTCATTATCAATTTGAAACGGGTATGACGGTGACCGGCTCCAATGCCGATGTTCGTTTTCCTGTCAAACCTTCGGAAGAAAAAACAATCCTGACGGCGCTCTATTACCAGTTGCTGCAGGCAAAAGGTTCGATGGCGATTACGGCTCCTGCCAGCCCGGTTGATATCAACGGACTGGCTGAGGATCTGCTGGCAAACGAAGGACATTCGCTGGTAGTTTCCGGAAGCAACGACGTACATACTCAGTTGATCGTAAACGCGATTAACCAACTGCTCGGAAATTACGGAAATACTGTTTTGACCGGCAGGACACTAAATACGCATCAGGGAATAGATGCCGATTTTGAGACTTTCATTTCAGAATTAAAAAATAAAACCGTTGCCGGGGTGCTGTGTTGGGGAGTTAACCCCGTTTACAACCATCCGAAAGGCAGCGAACTAAAAGATTTGATTGGAGGCGCCGAGTTGTCGCTTTCTTTTTCCGACCGAAAAGATGAAACTACGGCCGCCTGTCACTGGGTTTGTCCGGAGCCGCATTACCTGGAAAGCTGGAATGATGCTGAACCCAAATCAGGAATGTTCAGCCTTGCGCAGCCCACCATCTCCAAACTGTTTGACAGTCGGCAGGTTCAGGAGAGCTTACTGAAGTGGGCCGGAGAAGAAACACCCAATTACTATGAATTTGTAAAAAAGCACTGGAGCGAGGAACTTTCCAAACTTCAGGATACCAATACTGATGCCCGTATTTTCTGGAACGACACCTTGCAAAAAGGGGTTTTCGAGCCGGGAAAAACAAACCCGGAACTTACCTATTCCGAAGCCGGACTGGGAGAAGCGTTGAGCGCTCAATCAGAATCTAATGGCTGGGAAGTGGTTTTGTACGAGAGTGTGGGATTAAAAGACGGTAGCTCGGGCAACAACCCGTGGTTGCAGGAATTACCCGACCCGGTGGCCAAAATCAGCTGGGACAACTTTGCTGCGGTTCCGGTAAAATGGGCCGAGGAAAACGGACTTCAGAACGAGTCAGTGATCACTATTAACGGTGTTGAGTTGCCGGTGTTTATTCAGCCCGGACAAGCTGCCGGAACCATTTCGGTGGCGCTGGGTTACGGCCGCGAGGTGGCCGGTAAAGTGGGCGACGGCGTGGGAACAAACATGTACCCCTTTGTGTCGGTTGAGAATGGCGCAAAGAAATTCTGGGTAGCTGGTGCCGATGTGCAAACAACGGTTAAAACCTTTGAACTGGCGCTTTCGCAAACGCATCACTCAATGGAAGGCCGGCCAATTGTGCGTGAAACCAATTTCAGCGAATGGCAAATCGATCCGCGATCGGGCAACGAGTTAAAAGAAGAACATGAAAAACACGATGTAAGCCTGTACCCGGCTCCTGAATTCAAAGGGCACCATTGGGGAATGGCTGTGGATCTGTCGTCGTGTATCGGTTGCAGCAACTGTGCGATTTCGTGTCAGGCAGAGAACAATGTTCAAGTGATCGGGAAGGAAGAGGTGCGCAACCGCCGTATCATGCACTGGATTCGGATTGACCGTTACTTTTCGAATAACCCCGAGAATCCGGAAGTTTACCACCAACCGGTAATGTGTCAGCATTGCGACAATGCGCCGTGTGAAAATGTTTGCCCGGTTTCGGCAACTCCGCACAGCGACGAAGGTCTCAACCAAATGGCTTACAACCGTTGCGTGGGGACCAAGTACTGTGTGAACAACTGCCCGTACAAAGTGCGCCGTTTTAACTGGTTTGAATACGTGAAAAACGATGCCTTCGATTTTAATTCAAACAGTGAGTTGGGCCGAATGGTATTGAACCCGGATGTGACAGTTCGCTCGCGCGGGGTCGTGGAGAAGTGTTCGTTCTGTGTACAGCGTATCCAGGAAAAGAAAACCGCAGCCCGTGTTGCAGGAAGAAAAGTCGAAGACGGAGAAATTCAACCGGCTTGTGTTCAGTCGTGCCCGGCAGACGCACTGGTATTTGGCGACCTGAATGATCCGAACAGCAAAATTTCGAAATACTTCAAAAACGAACGAAACTACCACCTGCTGGAAGAGTTGCATACTTTACCATCAGTAGGATATTTAACTAAAGTAAGAAACAAAAAAGCATAGCAACTTATGTATAATTCGAAGGTAAGAGGAAAACTGATCGAGGGCGATAAAAGCCTCGGGCAAATCTCGCAGGAGATCCTTGCCCCGATTCACAGAAAGAAGCCGCCACTCTGGTGGTATGCCGCCTTGCTGGTCAGTTTAAGTATGTTTGGTTTTGGACTGTATGCCAAATACGTTACGATTTCCACGGGGATTGGTACCTGGGGGGTGAATAACTCCATTGCCTGGGGATGGGCCATCATCAACTTTGTGTGGTGGATCGGTATCGGACATGCCGGAACAGCGTTCTCGATTTTCTTGCTGATCCTGCGCCAGAAATGGAGAACAGCCATTAACCGCGCCGCCGAAGCAATGACCGTAGTCGCTGTGTTTTGTGCGAGTTTATTTCCGTTGTTGCACATGGGACGGCCATGGTTGTTTTTCTGGATCTTTCCTTACCCGAATACCCGGGGCCCTCTCTGGGTGAACTTTAACTCACCGCTTTTCTGGGACTTTGTGGCGATTTCGGCTTACCTTCTTATCTCAGCCAGTTTCTGGTACTTTGGAATGGTGCCTGACTTTGCTACCATTCGCGACACCGCCAAATCGAAGGTCAAAAAAGCGGTTTACGGTTTCTTTTCTTTTGGCTGGACAGGCTCGAGCAAAGAGTGGCTGCGTTTCGAAGGACTGAGTTTCGTGCTGGGTGGTATCGCCGCGGTACTGGTGGTTTCGGTTCACTCGATCGTTTCTACCGACTTTGCGGTTTCCGTAAAACCCGGCTGGCATACAACTATCTTCCCGCCTTACTTTGTGGTGGGAGCTATTTTCTCGGGTTTTGCCATGGTTCTGACACTGGTAATTACCATGCGCGGCCTGTATAAAATGAACGATTTTATTACCGACTCACACGTTGATGCGGTTTGCCGTATCCTGATCTTTATTTCGCTGATCATGGGAACGGCTTATGTTACCGAGGTATTTATGGCCTGGTATTCTGCCAACGATTACGAGTTTTCGCTCTTTTTCAAAACCCGGTTATTCGGGGAATATGCTTTCCAGTTCTGGGCTATGTTTATTGCCAATGCGGTTATTCCGCAGTTGTTCTGGTTCAAGGCTGTTCGCCGCCGGATGTGGGTCGTGTTTGTTATCTCGATTATCATCAACATTGGTATGTGGTTCGAGCGTTTTAACATTGTGGTTACTTCGCTAAGCCGCGATTACCTGCCTTCTGCCTGGGCGTCGTATTCGCCTACCTGGGTGGAGATCGCCTTTTTCACCGGAACGATCGGTATGTTTATTACCGGGGTGTTACTGTTCTTCCGCTATATCCCGATGATCGCTATTTCGGAACTGAAATCGGTGGCTAAATTTGATAAACCCAACAACGGACAACTAAAATCTACCGGCCATGAGTAAGAAGTATATTTTGGGAGTTTTTAACGATGAAGCAACTTTGGTGGATGCTTTCGAAAAAATCAAAGCCAAAGGAATTTTACCGACTGAAGTGTATACTCCTTATCCGATTCACGAGATTTTGGAAGGAATGGGAAAGAAAACCCGGATCACTCACGCGGCTTTCTTCTACGGTTTGTTTGCTGCTGTCGGGATTCTGAGTTTCCTGACTTACGCAGCAGTGATCGACTGGCCGCTTCATTACGGCGGAAAGCCTTTTAACGCTTTCCCATCGTTTATTGTGGTAACCATTGTGGCAACTATCCTTTCGATCACCTTGCTTACGCTGTTTACTTTTTCCGCCAGGGCAAAGATATTTCCGGGAAAAAAAGCCGATATTTTTCATGAACGCGCTACGGATGACAAGTTTGTAATCGTGCTCGATCCTGAAAAACTGGGCGACAACGCTAAGGCAGTAGAGGAAATTATCAGGGAACACGGAGAAGTGGAGTAATGCAAAGATAAGTATGGAGACAAGGAGATATGAGTATTGAGACTAAATCAGATACAATGAATTTCATCAAAAAAACAAGGTTTTCTTTTGCCTTTTTACTTTTTGCTTTTGCCTTTACCTCGTGCGATTACGACCGCCGTGCTACGGGTTGGCAGTATTTCGATGATATGGTGGAATCATCAGCTTACGAAAGCTACACGCCTAATCCGAATTTTAAAGACGGGAAAACCATGCAGCCACCGGTGGCCGGGGCCATTCCTCGAGGGATGATGCCTTATCCTTATCAGAAAACGGATGAAGACCGTGCATTGGCAGCCCAGGCATTGGTAAACGCTGTTCCGCTGACCGAAGACAACCTGACGCGCGGTAAAAAGCAATACGATATTTATTGTGCACAGTGCCACGGCGAAAAGGGCGATGGACAGGGGCAGTTATTTGTACGAAAAAAATATACCTATCCGCCGGCCAGTTTGCTAAGCGAAAAGATGAGGGCCAACCCGGAGGCAGATATTTACCACGTAATTACTGTGGGGTATGGAATTATGGCAGAACACGGTTCGATGCTTTCGCCCGACGATCGCTGGAAGATTGCCATGTATATTAAAAACGAGTTACAGAAATAGTTTTCAAAATATCCGATTATGGAAGAGAGAGTTGTTCTTTCAAAGAAATTTAAATTACTCACGTATGTGCTCATCGGCATTGGCGTGCTTTCGTTTGCACTGGGCTTTGTGTTCGATGCCAAACGTACGTGGGCCAATTACCTGTTGAACAATTATTATTTCGTGTCGCTGGCAGTGGGGGCCGCCTTCTTTGGGGCTATCCAGTACATCACGCAGTCGGGCTGGTCGGCCATGTTTAAACGGGTGCCCGAAGCCCTGGCTTCCTATTTTCCTTACGCTGCCGGCTTTTTCGTGTTGATGTATTTCGGAATGCACTCGATTTATGAATGGACCCACGACGAAGTAGTTCAGCACGATCATCTGTTGCAGTTCAAATCGCCTTACCTGAACATTCCCTTCTTTTTTATCCGGGTGGTGGTATTTTTTGCGCTGTGGATAGTCATGTCGCGGCTGCTGCGCAAGCTTTCGTTACAGGAAGATGAGCACGGCGGTATGGAGTATTTCAAGAAATCGGAACGGTATTCCAAGATATTTATATTCATCATCGCCTTCTCATTCAGCTTGTTTGGAGTTGATATTCTGATGTCGCTCGAACCGCATTGGTACAGCACGCTGTTTGCCGGCAAAAGTTTTATTGCCGGGCTGTTGCATGCTTCGTCCATCATGGCGCTGATCGTGATCCTGCTCTCAAAACAAGGATATTACAAGCAGCTGAACGGAAGCCACCTTCACGACTTTACCCGTTATATTTTTATGGCGAGCATCGTTTGGGGCTATTTTAATTTTGCGGAATTCATGCTGATTTGGTATGGCAACATTCCCGAAGAAACCGTGTGGTTTGTAAAACGCTGGGAAGGAACTTACAAGATTCTGTTCTTTGTGAACATCATTCTCAACTGGGCCGTACCGTTCCTGGTTTTGATGCCCCGTAAATCTTCGCGCAGTAAAATGATCATCCTTCCGGTGGTACTGTTGCTGATCATCGGGCAATATACCGAGCTGTACTATATTATTTGGCCGGCAACGGTTCACGAAGCCAAATTTGGTTTGCTCGAAATCGGTACTTTCCTTGGCTATGCGGGCTTGTTTGCATGGGTAGTTGGAACTGCCCTGACAAAAGCTTCGCTGGTTCCCAAAAATCATCCGTACTTACAGGAAAGTATCCATCATCATTTTTAGAATTATTGGTTAAACAGAATAAACGTTTCATCACTGCGCATTCCGTTTTCGGGGTGCGCTTTTTGTTTTAAGGGAACTTCAATTTCTCTGTCAAGAGATACCTTCCATACACATCTTTTGGGGTGTCTGATTAATCGTAGATCAATGTTATTTCGTCCGGGACTACGAAGAGATATAAAAAAGCTTTCTTCGCCGGACGAAGGACTGAGTGCAAGTTTACCCGGTGCTTTGCGCCGGGTTATTTATATTCGACACTTTCAGTGTCAATTTTCGTCCTCACCCTGAAAGGGCGAAACAATAATAACCGTGGGTAAACGATTCGTGTGTACGTCAACAGACGGACGGACGGAGGGTGTAGCCCACGGCAGTTAATCCAGAACAACGACAGGCGCAATTTCATCGCTGTTCAGAGATTTGAAGCTCTTTGCGCCGCATAGCAAAAGTATCTTCGAACAATTTTCCTGAAAATATTAGTGTATAAAGTGGAGTTTTACGGAAGGAAGATGAGAACCTGTTATTGAACATATTTTAGCAAACCAGCACCCCAATTTTGTTGGAAAAAACTTCTGTTCGATTAAATTAGCTGAAAAACTACTAATTCTTTTCCCATGCTGTTAATTTCAATACTCCCGGATTGGTCGACAATGGAATTGTTCGAACGGATATTTTGGTACCTGGCCATTCCAACTACGCTTATTTTGATTCTGCTGATGGTGCTTTCCATCTTTGGCGGAGATACGGATACCGATGTCGACACCGACGTGGATGCCGACATTGCGGATGGCGATACCATTCCTTTCCAGTTTATATCGGTGAAAAACATTGTGGCTTTCTTTGCGGTTTTTGGCTGGTCCGGAATTGGCTTTATCAATGCCGGAATGGCGCCTTGGCTTGTCATTTTGCTGGCGGTTTTTTGTGGCCTGCTGATGATGTTGCTGATGGGAACGCTGTTTTACCTGATGTCGCGGCTGGCCGAGAATGGCACGTTGAAAATGAACAATGCCATTGGCAAACTGGGCGAGGTATATCTTCGTATTCCGGCCCAAAGAGGCGGGATGGGCAAAGTGCAGATCAGTGTTCAGGGATCGGTGCGCACGCTCGATGCCATTACCGACGATCTGGATACCATCTCTACCGCTGCCATTGTCCAGGTGATCGATGTGATCGACGACAGCATTCTGCTCGTTAAAAAACAAGGAAATTAAACACCCATAAAAACTAAAAATCAATGCAAGACTATTTTGTAATTCTAATCACCGTTGCCGCTTTTTTTCTTTTTGTAATTGTGGTGGCAATGATGAGGAGGTACAAACGATGCCCCTCCGACCGCATTCTGGTGGTGTATGGTAAAATTGGCAAAGGCTCCGACCGCGAATCACGTTCATCGAAGTGTATTCACGGGGGTGCTGCGTTTATCTGGCCCATCATTCATTCGTATGCATTTCTGGATTTAACACCTATTTCCATCGAAATCAACCTGACCAACGCACTGAGTAAGCAAAACATTCGTGTGGACGTGCCTTCCCGTTTTACGGTGGGTATTTCAACCGAACCCAATGTAATGAACAATGCTGCCGAGCGTTTGCTGGGTTTATCGCAAGACCTGATCAGCAACCTGGCAAAAGACATCATTTTTGGTCAGTTGCGTTTGGTCGTGGCTACCATGGAAATCGAAGAGATCAACAGTAATCGCGACCTGTTTCTGGCAGCGGTTTCGTCGAACGTGGAAGCGGAACTGAAAAAGATCGGTTTGAAACTGATCAACGTAAACGTAACCGACATCAACGACGAGTCGGGCTATATTGAAGCGCTGGGTAAAGAAGCTGCTGCAAAGGCCATCAACGACGCCAAGAAAAGTGTGGCGGAGAAAAACCGTGACGGGGAAATTGGACAGGCCATGGCACATCGCGAACAACGTGTGCAGGTGGCCAGTGCTGATGCTACCGCTGTGGAAGGGGAGAACCTGGCAAAAGTTACGATTGCCAACTCGGATGCCGATCGTCGGGAGAGGGAAGCCGAAGCGAACCGCCGTGCGGTGGCTGCCGAGAAAGTAACCGATGCCCAGGCGCTGCAGGAAGCCTATGCTGCCGAAAAACTGGCCGAGCAGGTGAGGGCCGAGAGAGACAAAGCTACACAGGTGGCCAACATTGTGGTTCCGGCCGAAATCGATAAACAAAAAGTGGAGATTGATGCCGAAGCCATAGCCGAACAAAAACGCCGGATCGCCAAAGGGGAAGCCGATGCGATTTACGTGAAAATGGCGGCAGAAGGAAAAGGTATTTACGAAATCCTGAGCAAACAGGCCGAAGGTTTTGAGAAACTGGTGAAAGCCGCCGGTGGCGATGCACAAAGTGCTGCCCTGATGATGATCACCGACAAATTGCCTGAACTGGTGAAAACACAGGTGGAAGCCATCAAGAACATTAAGATCGATAAAGTTACGGTTTGGGAAACCGGTAACGGCAAAGACGGTAAAACATCGACTGCCAACTTTATGCAGGGACTGCTGGGCTCTCTTCCTCCGCTCGACGATGTATTTAAATCGGCCGGGATGGAACTGCCCAATTATCTGAAAGGCACACCCGCGGAAGAAGCTGTTCCCGAAGAGGCTCCTGAAGTGAGCGACGAAACAGATTTTGATCCGAAATAACATCGGACGACGATACAACGCAAAACACCGGTTTTCTTTTTTTGAAGGCCGGTGTTTTTTTATGCCCCCAATAGAGTCTCGTATTAAATCTAAAAAAGGGGGGTAATGACATTGTCTTTAAGTATGTTGGAAAGTGTCCGGTTGTCAGGAATATAGAACATACTTAATTTAATCTTTTACAGTTATATCATTTTATCCCAATCTTTTGAGTTGAATCGTTAGGTTATATTGCAATTTGTGTTTTAAATTACACCATCTATTGTTCCTAAACTAAGTCATTTTGTATTTTTAGTGTCAATAAATTCATTTAATTGGGAGACAAAAGCGGAAAAAACAAGCTGGACTGGTTAGAAATCTGGATTGATTTTAAGTCAGGAGATAGGAGTGCTTTCGAAATTATTTACAGCACTTTTGTAGATCGTCTATATGCGTACGGAGCAAAAATGACAACTGATCAGGACGTTGTGAAAGATGCGATACAAGATTTGTTTATTGGGCTGTATAATTATTCTATTGATCTAAAAAAGCCAGAGTCTCTGGAATTTTATCTTATTAAATCATTGAACCGGATAATTATCTCTAGTCTCAATCGTCGCAAAAAATTAGGACAGATATCGGAGGCTGGACAGTATACATTTGATCTCAAATTTGACTTTGAAGAAGATTTTTTGCAAAAGGAAACAATCAGTCTGCAGGAAGAGTCAATCAAACAGATTTTACAAAAACTCGAGCCTCAAAAGCGAGAATTACTTTTTTTGAAATTTCATACAGGACTAAATAATAACGAAATAGCCAAAGTCCTGGACATAAAAGAGGAAACGGTAAAGAAACAGCTTTACCGTTTGTTACGGCAGTTGAGAAAGCAGTATGGATCTCGTTTGATCTATTGGGTTTTCAAAAAAAAAGTATTTTAATGTCCCCTATTCCCTCATTCGTTACTCTTATTAGTAAAGTCTAAATTTTAATAGTCGTTACTGAAATTATATGAAACTAATTGATCGGATAATTGACGATCCCTTGTTTTATCGTTGGGTATTTAACCCGGATGATTACACCAATCGAATTTGGGAGGATTTTATGAGGGAAAATCCTGATTATGCAGATGAAATAATCAATTTGAAGAATAGATTGAGTCAAATACAGATTGTAAACAAACAATTATTGCAGGAAGAGAAGGAACAACTTGCTCATAGTATTTTGTTAGAGACTATTGACAAAGCAACACCGAAAAAGGAAATGTGGTATGTCAAGTTTCTTCGTTATGCGGCAGTTATCTTATTCGCTTTTGGTTTTGGAGGAGTTGTGTCCTATTTCATCTTTCATGATTCTGAAATGCCTATTGTTCTGCCTGAGATGAATGTTCTTTCACAAATGGCGGGACCTATGTTAATTCTTCCCGAAGGAGAAAGTGTGCATTTGGGAGAGAAAGAATCCAGGATCGACTACTCAAATGAGGGGACAATTTTATTAAATGGAAATAGAGTTCTGAGGTCAGGAGACAATACAACTCCGAGCAAGATTAACCAGGTAGTAATTCCTTATGGCAACCGTTCTGAAATAACGTTAAACGACAGTACTGTGGTCTATCTGAATGCAGGTAGCCGTATGGTTTATCCTTCAACTTTTGAGGGGGACAATAGAGAAGTATATCTTTTTGGTGAAGCATTTTTTGATGTAGCTAAGGATACAAAACATCCTTTTGTTGTTCACACATCCGATATTTCGATCCGGGTTTTGGGGACTAAATTTAACATTAGCGCTTATCCTGAGGATAACGTAATTCAAACGGTACTGGAAGAAGGAGAAGTTTCAATTCGGCGGAAGGATGCGGGATTGTTTGAGCGCGATATTGTGTTGCATCCCAATGAACTGGCTTCTTATTCCCGGAAAGATAAAAATGTTCGGATTACTGAGGTAGATATTAGCTACTATACTCTTTGGAAAGACGGGGTTATTAAGTTTTCAAACAGTGATTTGAATCGGGTGTTAAAACACCTGGAAAGATATTATAATGTACAATTTAAGTTCGAGAACCCTTTTAACGCAGACATAAAAATTAGTGGGAAGTTAAGTTTAAAGGAAGAAAAGGAGGAAGTGTTTGAATACATTTCACGTGTCGCATTAATTGATATCGAATATGATAAGGGAAATCAATACGTAATAAAATAAAGAAACCGGAGAATGGTGGCACATTCTCCGGTTGTCGAAAGCTGTACTGTTTAATTAACAGTACATTAAGTGTAATAATTAATATAACAAACTTATGAAATTTATTTTAAACCATGGCTTCCCGAAAAGGTGTAGTCAGTTAAAAATCTGGTTAGTAATGCGATTAACTTTATTATTTACATTCGCCATGAGTTTCACTGCCATCGGGGCTGGTTATTCCCAGCCTGCAGGCATGAATTTCGATTTTCAGAACCGGAAGATCTCACAGATCATCCAGACAATTGAGAATCAAACGAGCTATGTTTTTCTTTATCGGGACTCTGATTTTGATGTAAGCAAAGAGCTGTCTTTTTCAGTTAAGGATGCTGACATTGCAAGTCTTATCAATGAGTTGATAAAAGGGCAAAATGTGAACTATGCCGTTTATGATCAACAAATACTTATTACCAAGAAAGTTCCGCTGGAAAAACAAGAAGAACAACAACCCCAAAAAATTACAGGTGTTGTATTAGACGTTTCCGGACAACCGGTTATCGGAGCTTCTGTTCTTGTAAAAGGAACAACACTTGGAACCGTTACTGATTTTAATGGAGAATTTAGCTTCACCGTTCCTGACGGAACTCAAACTTTGGTAGTTTCGTTCGTTGGGATGGAATCTCAGGAAATAATGCTGAATGGACAAACTACCCTAAGTGTAGTATTGTCTGAAAGTATGATCGGAATGGATGAGGTACTTATAGTTGCTTACGGTACCGCAAAAAAAGAGTCGCTTACTGGAGCAATATCCACTATTAGCGAGAAAAAAATTGAGCGGCGGCCCGTATCCAGCGTTGCCAGTGTTTTGGAAGGAAATGTTTCGGGAGTACAAATCAATAATACATATGGAGAGCCTGGATCTGATCCTACCATTCGAATCAGGGGGTTTAGCTCTGTTAATGGCTCTAATAGTCCGCTGTATGTAATCGATGGAGTGCCATTTGGAGGAAACATCTCGGATCTAAATCCGCAAGACATTGATAATATAAGTATTCTAAAAGATGCAGCTTCTTCAGCTTTGTATGGAAACCGCGCCTCGAATGGTGTAATACTTATTACTACGAAAAAAGGACGGGGGCATGGTGTATCCATGGATGTTAATATAAATCAAGGCGTATATACCAGGGGAATAAAAGAATATGAACGAGTTGGGAGCAATGATTTTATGGAAATAATGTGGAAAGGATACAGAAATTCATTGATGAGTGATCAACCAGAGGACTATCCTACCACCGAGCTTGCCAATCTGGAGGCTTCTTCAACATTAATTGATACATATCTTAAATACAATATTTACAACAAAGCCGACGATGCACTCTTCACTACAGATGGGAAATTGGTATCGGGGGCAAAAATACATCCCGGATATGATGACCTGGATTGGTATAAATATGTTGAACGTTTAGGGTACAGGCAAGATTATACAGTTAGTGGCCGGGGGGCAACCGATAAAAGCAATTATTTCTTTTCAGCCGGATACCTCGATGAAAAGGGGTATGTTAAATCATCTGATTTTAATAGGTTTACCGGGCGTGCCAATTTGAGTATAACTCCACGAAAATGGATCGAAACCGGTATTAATTTATCGGGATCTTATCAGGTGGCAAATAACACCTCGGGAAGCGCAAGTAGTTCAAGTTCTTTTGTAAACCCATTTTACATGGCAAGAAATATGGCTCCTATTTATCCCGTGTATTTTCATGACATGGCTACAGGCGAGTATATTTTAGATGACAGTGGTAATAAAATATATGACTCTGGTAGTGAGTATTCAAGGCCGCAAAGTCTTGACCGGCATCTTATTTGGGAAAATGAGCTGAATATGGATCGCACCTACAGGAGTACCTTGCAAGGAATGGCTTATATGGATATTAACTTCTTGAAAGATTTCAAATTTTCGGTAAAGGGTGATTTAAATGTTCGTGCTTCAGAAAATCAATCCTATGATAACGCGACCATTGGAAACGGAGCCGGTAATAATGGCCGTGCAAAACGGATATTTTACCGTTATAAAAACTATACCTTCCAGCAACAGTTAACTTGGGTAAAAGAATTTGGAGACCACAATGTAGATGTTTTTGCCGGACACGAAAACTACAATTATAATTATGCCTATACCTATGGCTATAAAACTACAGAAACATTTACAGGGGGACCCGAGTTGATAAATTTTACCGAGATTACAGCGCTTGACGGATATCAGAATAATTATCGTACTGAAAGCTATTTGTCACGTGTACGCTACAATTATGATAATAAATACTTTGGGGAATTGTCCTTCAGGAAAGATGGCTCATCACGTTTTTACAAGGATAAACGTTGGGGAGATTTCTGGTCGGTTGGCGCTAGCTGGTTAATTTCAAAAGAGCCATTTATGCTACCGTATGAAAATACTATAGATTACCTGAAACTGAGAGTGTCATACGGTGAAGTGGGTAATGATGCCAGTGTCGGATATTATGGTTACATGGCGCTTTATGAGATGGATCAGAATGCCAATTTGGGAGCTGTATATAAATCGCAGAATGAAGCTCTTGATATTAAATGGGAAACTTTGAGTTCTTTTGGTATTGCTTTGGAAGGTAACCTATTGAACCGTATGAATTTTTCAATTGAATATTTTGATAAACGATCAAACGATCTGTTGTTTGATGTAAACCTTCCACTTTCTGCTGGTGCAACTTCGGGCTCCAGCGCCGAGGCAACCATTTCAAAAAACATAGGCTCTGTTTCTAATCGCGGAGTGGAGTTTAGTTTTGATGCCGATTTGATAAAAAGTAAAAGTTTAACATGGAATGTTGGAGCCAGTGCAACTTTGTTAAAAAACAAAATTATTACACTGCCCGAAGAAAACAGAGAGAATGGTATCATTAGCGGAACAAAGAAATATATGGAAGGCCATGGCATTTATGATTTTTGGATGTACCAGTTTGTTGGGGTGGATCAAATGACTGGAAATTCGTTGTATCTGCCAAACCTGGAAGACTATACAATTGGAGTGGAGGAAGGCGAGAATGAAATTCCTGCCGAATACTTGGTGTTGATCAATGACGAATACTACACCACTTATACTACTTATGCTAAAAAAGATTGGAGCGGGAGCGCGATGCCTGATGTATTTGGAAATATTTCTACGTCATTAAATTATAAAAACTTCGACTTTTCGATACTTTGTACTTACTCAGTTGGAGGAAAAACGCTCGACTATTCTTATCAAAGTCTAATGTCAGTGAGTGCTACTCCCAGTGCAATTCATAAAGACGTATTGAATTCATGGGATGGTATTCCTGCCGGAATGACTGCAGATGCAGAGAACAGGATTTCCCCCAATGGAATACCTGTTATTGATTATTTCCTGAGTTCTAAAAACAATGCAACATCGAGTCGTTTTCTGCAAGATGCCTCTTATCTGGTTGTAAAAAATGTGGGAATAAATTATAACTTCCCGAAACACGTGACTAGTGCGCTGGATATCACTGGTTTATCTGTTGGGCTGTCAGTTGAGAATTTATTTACTTTCACTTCTTTGAAGGGAATGAATCCTCAGCAGTCATTTAGCGGAATTAATGACAATGCGTTTGTAACAGCACGGGTATTCTCTCTTGGAATTAATGTCAAGCTGTAATAATGCAAAAAATCAAAATATGGAAAGCATGGATCCGAAGAAATATAATCGCGTATCTCCGTTGGGTAAACGATATGCTAATTCCACATTATACCATAAACGAATCAATAATTTAAGTAAGATGAAAAAGATAAATTTATATATATGGTTGGTCTTCATCGTTTTTATATTGGGAGCATGCGCTGAAGATTATCTTGATACCAGACCAACAGCCGATACAGCCACATCTACAGTTTTTGAGACAACCGAAAACGCAGCTTTGGCTATTAACGGGCTGAACAAAATGATGACTACTCAGTATTTAGGATCACAGGGCTTTAATGGAGAGGGGACAATAAAAATGTATTTTGGGAACTATCCGGGAAATCATTTTTATGTCAATTTATCTGGTTGGTCAAATGTAATTAATGGAAACTACCACGATAACACTTCTTCCACTTATGATTATTATCCTTGGTATTACTATTACAAGTTAATAGGAAATGCCAATTCGATAATCGAATACATCGATGATGCAGAAGGAGCAGAAGCTGATCGTCAGTTTATAAAGGCCCAGGCATTGACACATCGTGCCTATAGTTTTTTAATGTTAGCTCAATTGTACTGCAAACGGTGGATGGATTCTCAAAATGGTGCCACAGACGGAATCGTACTTCGTACTGATTTATCGATCGGGGATATGGCTCTTTCAACCCTGGCAGAAACCTATAAACGTATTTATGACGACTTGGACGAGGCAATCTCGCTGTATACTGCGTCGGGCAACACCCGAGAATTTAATTACGATCCTGATATTAATGTAGCCTATGCCATTTATGCAAGAGCTGCTATTACCCGGCAGGATTATGGTACTGCAGGTACGATGGCCGCGAAAGCCCGTGACGGTTATCCACTTATGAGCAACAGTGACTATAAGGCGGGGTTTTATACCCCTACCACTGAATGGATCTGGAGCAGCTATGGAGCCCCTGATGAAACATTGTATTACTATTCCTATTTTGCCTACATTGCCTATAATTCAAACGCAAGCAACGTGCGTAACTATCCAAAATGCATTAGTAAAGAATTATATGATAAAATTCCCGGAACTGATATTCGTAAAGAAATGTTTTTAGATCCGGAAGATTATTCGTATTCTTCTACTACCGGGCAGGCTGGAAATGCGCTAAAAGCAGTAGCTTTTGAAAAATATCCAGATTTGTATTCAACAGCAAAAGCTTTTGCTTACATGCAGTTTAAAATTAAAGCTGAAGACCTTCCGGGAGTTGGAAATCTGAATCATTTTCGTTCTTCTGAGATGTACCTGATTGAAGCAGAAGCTGCTTATTTCTCTGAAAATGAAAATGGGGCAAGAAACGCTTTAAATGCATTAATCAGGGACTCCGAACGTGATCCCTCTTATGAATGCACTGCGGCTGGTGATAATTTACTTGAGGAGATCAAGTTTTATCGTGCAGTAGAATTATGGGGGGAAGGCTTTGATTGGTTCGATCTGAAAAGATGGGGCGACAGCATTGACAGAAAATCATATGACGATGGAGGAAATTTTTTATCTGTTTTGGCAGTTACTTATGGACCGGCTGATAGAAACGAATGGACGTGGAAGATTCCGTTAAAAGAGACTGAATACAACGATGCAATAAATAATGGATCCATTTCAGAGGAATGATTCTTAAAATATCCAGGTAGGAATTATTGAAGAGTAATAATACTATCTATCTTACATTCGAAAGCTTACTGTAGTTACAGTAAGCTTTCCTTTTTTGTCGTTGGTGAGTGTTACTATAATCCAATCCCAATGGGATTGTTTTTGTGATGTGGTAAACATCCCTGTAGACAATGTCCAATTCTAAAACAGTTGAATATACAAAACCACTTTATGAGCAACGAAATAAGGAAATGTTAAATAAGAACACTCGCACCTCAGCATTTGTCGGCTAAATTGCCCCGTTGACCGATAATTTTTTCAGAGATTGTTATTTTGCAGCTTTCTTTAATAATCTATACCAAAGCCGTAATTTGTACGGTAAAAGAAATACTATTCAATAAAAATCAATATGGAATTATTTGAAGCGCGGAATGTGGAGAAGGTGTTTGCCTCTACCAAAGCCCTGTCGGATGTAAGCATTTCGGTAAAAGAGCAAAGCATTTTTGGCTTGCTGGGGCCCAACGGTGCCGGGAAGACCACGCTAATCCGCATTATTAACCAGATTACCGCACCGGATAAGGGCGAGATATTTTTAGCCGGGCGAAAAATGACCCGCGCTGATATTTCGCAGATCGGGTACCTGCCCGAAGAACGGGGTTTGTACAAAAAAATGAAGATCGGCGACCAGGCCATTTACCTGGCACAATTGAAAGGGATGTCGCGCGGAGATGCGGTTCGCAACCTCAAAAAGTGGTTCGAAAAGTTCGACATTATGCCCTGGTGGAACAAAAAAGTGGAAGAGCTCTCGAAAGGGATGCAACAGAAAGTTCAGTTTGTAACCACGGTGGTGCATCAACCCAAACTACTGATTTTCGATGAGCCTTTCAGCGGCTTCGACCCCATTAACGCGAATCTTCTGAAAGAAGAAATCCTGAACCTTCGGAGCGAGGGGGCTACCATTATCTTTTCGACTCACAACATGGGCTCGGTGGAAGAATTGTGCGACAGCATTGCACTGATCAACAAATCGGTGAAGATCGAGGATGGTCCTACCGATGCGATCCGCGAAAAATACAAGTCGAACATTTTTGACGTACGCTACCGCGGACAATTTGCCGATGTGGAAAAAGTGCTGGGTGCTCAGTACGAGATCATCGGCCATGCTGAAACGGAGAAAGAGAACACCCTCAAAATCCAGTACCTGAACGGCAACTCAAACAACGACCTGTTGCAGGCCTTGATGCCGGTAGTGGAATTAAGTGCTTTTGAGGAGGTGATCCCAAGCATGAACGACGTGTTTATCAAAGCGGTTCAGAACGCCAACAAAAAGTGAGAAACGGTTTCGAATATTACCACTTCATGAAGTAAATAAAGAACAATGAACAATACATTTTTAATCCTGAAACAAGAGTATTTGAAAAGGGTCCAAAAGAAATCCTTTATCATTCTCACGATATTGATGCCCATTCTGATTGCCGGTGTATATGCGCTGGTGATCTATTTTTCGGTGAAAGACGACACGCAGGAAAGAACAATCGCAGTATACGATGAGTCGTCGCTATTTTTGGGCGAGTTCGGAGACCAGGGAGCTACCAAGTACCACTTTGTTCCGAAAGAAGAATACACCGAACTAAAAGGTAAGTTAAAGGGCAGTGGCTACTATGCGGTGCTGTATATTCCCGGAAATATTTACACCAACAACCAGGCGCAGCTGGTATCAGAAAAACAGTTGCCCCTGGAGCTGACCGAGCAGATTGAGCACCGGATGAGCCGCTTTATCGAGAACGACAAACGGCAGAAGGTGATCGATGATTCGGGTATTCCCGACCTCGACGAGCGGCTGAAACAAACGCGTACTTCGGTCCGGCTGAATACCTTAAAACTGTCAGAGTCAGGAGAGGCCAAAAAAAGCTCATCGATTGTGGCATTTATTGCCAGTTATGCGATGGGGATCATCATCTACTTTTTTGTGTTTATGTACGGTGCCATGGTGATGCGCAGCGTGATGGAAGAAAAGAAAAGCCGCATTATCGAGGTGATCATATCGTCGGTAAAACCTTCGCAGCTGATGGCCGGAAAGATCATCGGTACGGCGCTGGTTGGATTAACGCAGGTAGCCATTTGGGTAGCTTTGGGCGGTATCGGACTTTTTGTAGTGCAGGGATTTTTTGCACCTGAAGCCGCTCAGCAAATGGGGCAAAGCCTCATGGAAGCGCAGGGTGGCATGAACCCCGCCATGGCACAGGCTGCCGAACCCAATAAGGTGAACGAAATCATGGAAATGATCGGTAACCTGAATATTCCGCTGATCCTGTTTTCGTTTGTATTTTATTTCCTAGCCGGTTACCTTTTGTACAGTTCGTTGCTGGGCGCCGTTGGTGCCGCTGTCGACAACGACGAAGATTCGCAGCAGATGGTTTTCCCGGTGACTTTCCCGCTCATCCTTTCGATCATGTTGCTGTTTCCGATTGCCAAAAATCCCGAAGGACAGCTGGCATTCTGGACATCGATCATTCCGTTTACTTCGCCTGTTGCTATGATGGCACGTATTCCTTATGGTTTGCCAACCTGGGAAATTCTGCTTTCGATGGCGCTGTTGGTGTTGGCAACCGTGGGAGCCATTTACGCCGCTGCGAAAATCTACCGCGTAGGTTTGCTGATGTACGGGAAAAAGGTGAATTTGAAAGAGCTTATCAAGTGGTTGCGGTATAAAAATTAAAAAATCTCAAAAAAAGAAGGATAATCCTTTGTGTGTTATTTAGATTTAATAAAAATTACCTATATTGCTCAAATTATGACAATAATCATGTACCATACTTATATGTGTTGCTGTTCGGAAATTTCCGGAAAGGTATTGTCGTAGTGTAAATTGAACTTAGTCGAGTGACGATAACAAGGCCTTTCCGAATAACGGGAAGGCTTTTTTATTGGCATTTATTGGGAAGAAACATATAACTCAAAAAATAGAACAAGATGAAACAGGTTCCAAACAGTCGGCAGACCAAAGGAAAGGTGGCATCTTAATCCGTAAAGGAGAAATTAAAATTAACAAGATGAGAGCACAAAACATTCTTGAAACGATTGGCAACACGCCACATGTGAAGATTAACCGATTGTACCCCGAAGGATACGAGGTATGGGTAAAAGTTGAAAAAACAAATCCGGGGGGAAGCATCAAAGACCGTATTGCGCTGTCGATGATCGAAGATGCCGAAAAGAACGGCATTCTGAAAGAAGGTTCGGTAATAATTGAACCCACTTCCGGAAATACGGGTATCGGATTGGCGCTGGTGGCTGCGGTGAAAGGTTACCGCCTGATCCTGACCATGCCCGAGTCGATGTCGCTCGAAAGACGTCGTGTGTTGACTGCTTTGGGTGCCGAACTGGAACTTACTCCCAAAGAAAAGGGAATGAAGGGAGCGATTGCCAAAGCCCAGGAGCTTTCGGCTGAAATCCCGAATTCGTGGATTCCGTTGCAGTTTGATAACCCGGCCAACGTGGCTGTTCACCGCGACTTCACGGCACAGGAAATCATCAACGACTTCCCGGAAGGTTTTGATTACCTGATTACGGGTGTGGGAACCGGTGGCCATATTTCAGGAGTGGCAGAGGTTTTAAAGGCAAAATTCCCAAACATTAAAGTGTTTGCGGTAGAACCCGATACCAGCCCGGTAATTGGCGGAAAAGATCCGGGGCCACATACTATTCAGGGAATCGGGGCAGGCTTTATTCCGAAAAACCTGAATACAGAGTTGCTCGACGGAACCATTGAAGTGGGCAAGGAAGAGGCTTTTGAATACGCACAAAGAGCGGCTAAAGAGGAAGGGCTTTTTGTGGGGATCTCTTCGGGAGCTTCGCTGGCAGCAGTCGCCAAGAAAATCAAGGAACTGCCCAAAGGCTCAAGGATTCTTACCTTCTCGTACGACCATGGGGAAAGATACTTATCAATCGACGGATTGTATTAAAGAGGGAGCCGGTTAGTTTTAACTGGCTCTCAATCGTTTTGGGACAAGAAAGTTCGGGGCGTTGGAGAACGTGTCAATGTAGTTGATCGAACAAAAGTCCAAAAACAGTTGTTTCTTTCGTAATCAATGAACTTTAAAATATGAAGAAAGGAGCAGCTATGTTTTTAACAGGATTACTTGTAGGAATTGGCCTGTCGGTTATTTTGATCGTGGTGGTTTTACCCCGGCAAATGTTTGTAATTAACGAAAGCAAACTTGGTTTTGACGAAACGGTGGAAGCCATCTCTCAATCGGTTCAGGAAAATAAATGGAGTATGCCGCATGTGTACGATTTGCAGGCAACCATGAAAAAGAACGGATTTGAAGTAAAACCGGTAAAGGTGTTTTCGCTGTGTAAGCCGGAACATGCCTACAAAATTCTCAGCGACGATGACGAGCGAATGGTATCTGCTTTAATGCCGTGCCGGGTTGCAGTGTACGAAAAAGGTGGAAAAACCTATGTGTCGATGTTGAACTCGGGACTTTTTTCTAAATTGATGGGGAAAAAGGTGAAGGAAGTGATGGGAGATGCCAGTGCCGAAAACCTGCAGATTCTTGATCCGGTAATTAAGTAGTCGATTGAACGAATAAGAATAAAAATCAAAAACTAACAGAAATGAAGAAAGTATTGTTTTTACTGCTTGCCATTGGTCTGTTTGCCTGTGGTTCGGCAGAAAAGAAGACGGATACAAAGTCGGCAACTCCGGCCGAGGCGACGGAAGTTTCGCTGAGTATTGGCGGTATGACCTGCGAACATTGTGTGATGTCAGTGGAAAAAGGGATCGGCAGTTTGGAAGGAATTGAAGCCGTGAAGGTGACGCTCAGTGATTCAACCGCCGTGGTGAAATACAACGCTTCGGTGTTGAAACTCGACGATATTAAGGAAGCTGTAAAAAAGCGTGGCTACGAAGTGAAATCTACCGAATAGGCTTGTTTTTAGTCGGTTGAGGAAAATAATCGGCTGTATTTCTTTTATGTTTGGGTAGATTTTGTATATTGAGCCAATGTGATGAAATAGAAAACATGAAAACAAACAACAGGAAATTAGAAACCAGGGAACGGGGTCCGGTTTGGAAAGCAAAAATCGGCCTGCATTCCGGGATTTCTGACAAGACGTTTACCGTCTTCAGAAAATCCAAAAAGTGGGAAACGTACATCTATCTGAATTAAATAAAAGCTCCGGTCGTTTGACCGGAGCTTTTTTTATGTTGGCCTTAGGGTGTTGGGGGCTTATTCATCCAATGGGTTATAAACCGTACCAATAAACAACAACGTATTGGTGGTTCGTTCGCGGATGGCGAAAATAAACGGTTTGTCAAAGTATACGGTAGGTGTTCCTCCGCCTACTGATGTTAATTCGAATCCGATGGTAGTAACGGCAGCAGCTTCTGTCCCTTCTTCATTTACATCCACAAAAGTGTTTTGTTTTACGAAAGAAATAAACGTGGCAACATCGCTCAGGTTTGAGAAATCAGCCGCGTTTGGGGAAAATGCATCTTGCATTCCCAGATTTGTGAGGCTTTCATTCAGTTTTTTCTCGTACTTGAATTTGAATTTCGGCAACAGTACGTTGTATTCCATTTTATCTTCCTGCTGGTCGAGTCCCGAGGTGATTTCTTCGTAGGTTTCTCCGGTAAATATGGGTAGCATTCCGGGCAGACTTTCGTTGGGTAAAATAAGGTCCATTACAAAATTATCGCGGCCATAGCTGAGTTCGTATGCCGAGAATCCATTTCCGTTGTATCTTCTTAGCGGAATTCTCCCTGACATGGTAGGAACATCTATGCTTTCTCCGTTGCTGAGTGTAAAAGGCAAGTCCTCGGTAGCATCTTTTTCAAACTGCTGTGTCCAGTCGCCTTTAAAATACACTGCGTTTAGCAGAAACATTACTGCAGCGCCTGAAATTTCATTTAAAACCTTGTCGATTTTTCCGTTTGTATGATCCGATGCCCAGCCGTTGATTCGTTTTAAGGTGTTGACCACGTCGCTAAAATCGACTCCTTCAATATCTGCCTGGTAATCGGTTTTCATGGCCTCTTTGTACGAAGGTTTTACCGGAAATCCATTTCTGTAAAACATGGCATTGGCCAGGTTAAGCGTCACTTTGTTGTCGGCTTCAAGTAATTGCTCCACCAGTGTTTGGTAAAGCTCATTTATTTCTTCCTGAGTCAGGTTGTTATAGCCGAGCATGTCGCGCATTTGCGTAAAAGTATTGCCACCAGCACCGTTCATGGCCATGTTCAAAGCTATGTTGGCGCTAAGGGGCGAAAGCATCATGTTTTTCTGTTCTTCACCGGCTACCTCTGTAAAAAGCGAAACGCCAAAATGGTTGCTTCTGGTTAACACCTCGGTGGCGTAGTCGGGAAGTACGATGGATTTGGGCTCCCTGGTTTCGGGTTGATCGTCGTCGTTGCTTTGCTGGCAGCTTAGCAGCCCCATAATCATGAAGACAAGAAGAAGCGTAACATTTGTTTTCATCTCATTAAAATTGTTTATTTAGTTAGTATTCGATGGAACTCCCATGATTTTAATTATACCTGTTTGTGGCAATTCTTCGTCATGGTCGTTTCATAGTCAAGTTTTTGAATGATAGATTTTTTACTTAGATGGATTTGCTTGGGAAATGGTTGCTTTGTGTTCGGAATTTATTTTACAAAAGAGACTCGTTCTTTATGTATTGATTGAAATAAAGAACGAGTCTTTAAGCTCAATTTAGGCTGCTCTAAGAGTTGGTAAAACTGAAAAAGCTCCGGTCAAACGAATGTTGACCGGAGCTTTTTTCTGCTTGCAATTTGGCTGATACTATTTGTATTCGTCCCAGCTTTTTATTTTGACATCTTCCAGTGTGTATTTGCAAATTGCGTAAAGGAAAGCACTTGCCACACGGGCATTGGTAATCAGCGGAATGTTGTAGTCGATGGCACTTCTACGGATGGTATATCCGTTTTTTAACTCCCGATTGGTATGGTTTTTCGGGATGTTGATTACCAGATCGATTTTCTTCTGTTTAATGTAGTCCAGCGTATTGGGCGACTGTCCTTCTTCGTCGGGCCAGTAAATCAGTGTATTTTCGATGCCATTGTCGCGGAAGAACTTGTGTGTTCCTTCGGTGGCAAAAATGTTGAAGCCACGCTCTGCCAACATCCGGGCACTGTTGAGCAATTCCAGTTTTCCGCGTGAAGGTCCGGAGGAGATCAGGATGTTCTTCTTCGGGAAATTGTAGCCTACTGACAGCATTGATTTGAGGATAGCCTCGTAGAAATTCTCCCCGATACAACCTACTTCCCCGGTCGACGACATATCCACACCCAGTACAGGGTCGGCTTTCAGCAAACGTGCAAACGAGAACTGAGGTGCTTTTACTCCCACATAATCCAGTTCAAACAGCGACTTGTCGGGTTTCGGAACATCGATTCCCAGCATCACTTTGGTCGCAATCTCAATCAGGTTGAGCTTCATTACCTTCGATACAAACGGGAAGCTTCGCGAAGCACGCAGGTTACATTCAATTACTTTTATGTCGTTGTCTTTAGCCAGGAACTGCATGTTGAAAGGCCCGGTAATTTCGAGACCTTTGGCAATCTGACGGGCAATTTTCTTCACCCGGCGGATGGTTTCCACGTACAGTTTCTGTGGCGGGAACACGATGGTGGCATCTCCCGAGTGCACCCCGGCAAATTCCACATGTTCCGAAATGGCATAAGCGATCATTTCTCCGTTGTTGGCCACCGCGTCAATTTCAATTTCCTTGGCATTTTCGATGAACTCTGTTACTACTACCGGATGTTCTTTCGATACGTTAGCCGCCATTTCGAGGAAGTGTACCAGCTGATCGGGGTTGGAAACCACGTTCATGGCGGCTCCCGAAAGTACGTACGACGGACGGATCAACACCGGGTAGCCCACTTCGTCCACAAACTTGTGAATGTCTTCGATGGTAGAAAGCCGTGCCCAGCGTGGCTGGTCTACACCCAGGCTATCCAGTAGCGAAGAAAACTTCTCGCGGTCTTCCGCATTGTCGATTTTAACCGGCGAAGTTCCCAATACCGGAACATTCTGCCCGTGGAGTTTCATTGCCAGGTTGTTTGGAATCTGTCCTCCCATCGAAACTACCACTCCGTGCGGATTTTCGAGGTCGTAAATATCCATTACGCGCTCAAAACTCAGCTCATCAAAATAAAGCCGGTCGCAGGTATCGTAGTCGGTACTCACCGTTTCGGGGTTGTAATTGATCATTACCGCGCGGTAGCCCTGCTCTTTAATAGTGTCGATAGTGTTTACGCTACACCAGTCAAATTCCACCGAACTTCCGATACGGTAAGCACCGGAGCCGAGGACTATTACCGATTTATGATCTCCTAAATAATGAACATCGTTTTCGGTACCGTTGTGCGTCAGGTACAGGTAATTGGTTTGAGCCGGATACTCGCCAGCCAGTGTGTCGATCTGTTTTACCACTGGAACAATGCCATTTGCCTTACGGTAATCACGGACACGCAGTAAATCGCTGAAAATTTCTTTTACCGAACTTTTGATCACCAGCCGGGCAATCTGGAAGTCGGAGAAACCCGCTTGTTTGGCCGCTTTTAGCAGAGGTGTCGGAAGCTGCTCCAGTTCGTTTACCTGGCGCAGTTCCAGTTTTATTTTGTAAATGTTGTTTAGCTTTTGCAGGAACCAGCGGTCGATCTTGGTCTTTTCGTGAATCTCGTCGATTGAGTAGCCTTTGTTAAAAGCTTCGGCGATGGCAAAGATCCTGCGGTCGGTCGGGTTGCTCAGCTCTTGTTCTATTTCCTGGATGTTGATCTCTTCGCGGTTGCCAACAAATCCGTGCATGCCGAGTCCCACCATGCGGATACCTTTCTGAATGGCTTCTTCGAAGGTACGTCCGATGGCCATGATTTCGCCCACTGATTTCATTGAGCTACCGATGTTTTTGGAAACGCCTACGAATTTACTCAGGTCCCAGCGCGGGATTTTTACCACACAGTAGTCGAGTGCGGGTTCAAAAGCGGCAGTGGTAACTTTAGTTACTGAGTTTTTCAGCTGATGCAGGCCGTAACCCAGCCCCAATTTTGCAGCCACAAATGCCAGCGGATAACCGGTTGCTTTTGAGGCCAGTGCTGAAGAGCGGGATAGACGTGCGTTTACTTCAATTACGCGGTAGTCTTCCGAATTCGGGTCGAGAGCAAACTGAACGTTGCATTCGCCCACTACACCTACACGGCGGATGATTTTTATGGAGATTGCTCTCAGTTTATGGTATTCCGAGTTGGAAAGCGTTTGCGAAGGTGCTACCACAATACTTTCTCCGGTGTGAATTCCCAGCGGGTCGAAATTCTCCATATTACACACCGTGATACAGTTGTCGTATCTGTCGCGTACTACTTCGTATTCAACTTCTTTCCAGCCTTTAATCGATTCCTCTACCAGGATTTGCGGGGAATAAGAGAAAGCACTTCCTGCGAGTTTCACCAGTTCTTCTTCGTTTTCGCAGAAGCCGGAACCAAGTCCTCCGAGGGTGTAAGCAGCACGGATAATGATCGGGAACCCAACTTGTTTTGCCGCCGCTTTGGCCTCTTCCATGTTAGCAGCTGCAATGCTTTTAGGTGTTTTTACGTCAATTTCTGCCAACATTTTGGCAAAAATGTCGCGGTCTTCAGTATCGATGATCGATTGCACCGGAGTTCCCACAACTTCCACGTTGTATTTTTCGAGTACGCCCGATTTAAAAAGTGCCACTCCGCAGTTAAGCGCAGTCTGGCCACCAAAAGCCAGAAGAATCCCTTGTGGCTTTTCCTTTTTTATAACTTCTTCCACAAAATGCGGGGTTACCGGCAAAAAGTAAATCTTGTCGGCAATGTTGTCCGAAGTCTGGATGGTGGCAATGTTCGGGTTGATCAAAACCGTTTCAACTCCTTCTTCTTTCAGCGCTTTTAATGCCTGCGAACCTGAATAGTCAAATTCACCGGCCTCGCCAATTTTCAGGGCACCCGAACCCAGTACGATCGCTTTTTTAATATGTGTATGTATCATGATAACTATTGATTTTCGAATGATGATTAACGATTGAAGATTTTTGATTGAGTGGCCTCAATGCAACCTTAATCGTTGTGTTCTACACTTCTGTTCTTTTTTGCTGTTTCAATGCTTTTAACAAAGATGGATATCAATTCGTTGTTCTCAATAAAACATTCTTCCAGTAAATCTACTGTCTTAGTAAGGCCGGAATACTTTATAATCTTGAGTGCAACAAAGGTTTCCCTAAGTTCTTTAAGGCAAATGCTCATTTTATGAATGAAATCTTTTTTAGATTCAGCACTCTGAGCTTCGCCATAATTCAGAGCAGGAGATGTTCCTGAACGGACAATTTGATTTTGCATGTGACTGCCAACCGGAGAATGCGGTAATGTTTCTGCCAGCCTGATAATCATAGCTGCGAACTTTATCAACCTTTCCTCCAAATCAAATCTGTTCATCTCTTTTTTTCGTTCTTAATTCTTAAATCGTTAATCGATATTCTGCGGTTCAAACCTGTTTTTTGTATTCCACAATATTTTTGATGAACTCGTCGAACAAAAACTCGGTGTCAGTTGGGCCGCTCGATGCCTCGGGGTGGAACTGAGTAGAGAAGAACGGCTTGGTTTTGTGCCTGATTCCTTCGTTGGTCTCGTCGTTCACGTTGGTGAACAATGGCTCCCAGTCTGCCGGCAATGTTTTGGTGGCTACCGCAAACCCGTGGTTCTGGGAAGTGATGTAACATTTGTTGGTCCCTTCCAGAAGTACCGGCTGGTTGTGGCTGCGGTGACCGTATTTCAGTTTGTAAGTGTCAGCTCCGGCAGCGCGCGCCAGCAGCTGGTTTCCGAGGCAAATCCCCATAATCGGTTTCTCTTCGGCAATCACTGTTTTGATGTATTCTACAGTGGCATCGCACATGGCCGGGTCGCCGGGTCCGTTGGAGATAAATACGCCGTCGTATTCTTCTCCTGTAAAATCGTAATCCCACGGAACACGGATTACGGTGGCATTCCGGTCGATGAGGCAGCGGATAATGTTGTTTTTTACCCCGCAATCGATCAGCACTACTTTGTGTTCCCCTTCGCCATAAACTTCGCGTTCTTTGCAGCTGGCAACGGCAACCAGGTTTTCCTTGTTGGGATCGTAGAAGTCGATTTCTTCATCAAATTCGATTTTTCCCAGCATCGAACCTTTCTCACGTAAAATTTTTGTTAAGGCTCTGGTGTCGATGTCGAATAAGCCCGGAACTTCGTATTCTTTCAACCAGTCGGATAAGCTTTTTTCAGCATTCCAGTGACTGAACTCAAACGAATAGTCAGAAATGATCAAACCAGTGATATGCAGTTTGTTCGATTCGTAAAATTTATGGATCCCGTTTTCTTTTTGGTTGAACGGAACGCCGTAATTCCCAATCATTGGGTAAGTCGAAACCAGAATCTGGCCTGTGTACGACGGATCAGTCAAACTCTCGGGATAACCGGTCATTGCTGTATAAAACACTACCTCTCCAGCGACTGATTTTTCGCTTCCGAACGATTTTCCAACGAAAACAGTTCCGTCCTCCAATGTTAATTTTGCCTGTCTTACTTTAAACATATTCCGATATGATATTAAAAAAAATGCGTTTGTTCTAAAATCGACAAACGCATTTCAGTTCTCTTCTATAGATATTTTCTGATAAGTATTCCACATAAATAATGATCGTAACATTAAGCCAAAATCAAAATCGTTGCAAAAATAGTAATTATTCTGAATAAATTAGTTTGATTCTAAATTGAAATGAATATTTTTACATCGAAAATGAATATTTATTCAATGAAGAATAAAGTACAAAGACAACTTGAAATCAGAAAAATAATTCAGAACGGGAAGGTTCAGAGTCAGGAAGAATTGTTGGGTACTTTGAAGAGCAAAGGTTACGAGCTGACACAGGCAACCCTCTCGCGCGACCTGAAGGTTTTGCAGGTGGCCAAAGTGCCGCATCCGGTGCTGGGATATATTTATACCATTCCCGAAAACGGAGCCCCTGTTTCGCTGGCAGAGCAAACGCGGGTGAATTACCTGGCCGATGGTTTCAAGGATTTGCAATTCTCGGGTAGCCTGGCGGTTTTGAGAACTCTGCCGGGTTATGCAAGCAGTATTGCGGCTGTCATTGATAGTTCAAATACATGGGAGATCATCGGCACAGTGGCGGGTGATGATACCATATTAATTATACAGAGGGAAGGAATTTCAAAAAGTGATTTGATGGAGGCATTAGTGAAAATAATGCCAAAGCTGAAAGAAAAGTTATAAGAACAAGCATGAAAAGTTTGGATAATATTAAGGTTGAGGTGGCCAGTGAGGAACACCTCAAATTTGTTGACGATATAAACGATGCCATTGATGAAGCCTCGAAAAAGAGGGGAACGGGTATCGCTCGCCGAACATATGAATATCTCTCTTCCAAAATGCAGGAGGGGAAAGCCATTATTGCTATTGAAGGGGAACAGTTTGCTGGGTTTTGCTATATCGAGACCTGGCAGGAAAAAGGTTTTGTAGCCAACTCGGGTTTGATTGTGCGTGAAGAGTACCGCGGAATTGGCCTGGCTAAAGCCATTAAAAAGAAAGCCTTTGAGCTTTCGCGGCAAAAGTATCCGAATTCAAAAATATTTGGTTTGACCACCGGTTTGGCGGTAATGAAGATTAATCACGAGTTGGGATACCGCCCGGTAACATTTTCTGAGTTAACTTTGGATGACCAGTTTTGGAAGGGATGCCAGGGGTGTGTGAATCACGATATACTGGAGCGGACAGGCCGTAGTAAATGTTTGTGTACCGGCATGTTGTACGATCCGGCCTGGGAAAAACCGGTAGTTAATGGTAGTCCGATTAAAAAGCGCAGTCTTTTGGATCTGATTCCGCGGATTAAGCCGGGTTTGGCAAATAAAAAGAACAAATTACTGAAAAAGAATAAATAAGAGAGTGACCGCACTGTAGAGGGAACAGACAGCTACAGATTACCTGGAGGGAGTAAGTTTTGCTGTCACTCTTCTTTCAAGAAAAATATATCATGAGCAAAAAAGTGGTTTTGGCATTTAGCGGGGGGCTCGATACCTCGTTTTGCGTAAAGTATTTAAAAGAGGAAAAAGGTTTTGATGTTTATACAGCCATCGCCAACACAGGAGGTTTCTCGGATGAGGAACTAAAGGCGATCGAGCAAAGAGCGTTGGCTCTGGGGGCTGTTCAGCACGTTACCCTCGATGTTACCAACGAGTATTACGAAAAGTGCATCCGATACATGGTTTTCGGAAATGTGCTCCGAAACAATACCTATCCTATTTCGGTAAGCTCGGAGCGCGCGTTTCAGGCCATTGCCACCATTGAGTATGCCAAGGAAATTGGGGCAACTGCCATTGCGCACGGAAGTACCGGTGCCGGAAACGACCAGATTCGTTTCGACCTTACTTTCCAGGTGCTGGCGCCCGAAATAGAAATTATTACGCCTACCCGCGATTTATTGCTGACCCGTCAGCAGGAAATTGACTACCTGAAAAAACACGGGTACGAGGCGGATTTTTCCAAAATGGAGTACTCCATTAACCAAGGGCTTTGGGGCACCAGTGTTGGCGGTAAGGAAACGTTGACTACCGATAAAAATTTACCGGAAAGCGCTTACCCGAAACAACTGGAGACAACCGACGAACAGGTAATTGAACTCGGTTTTGAAAAAGGTGAGTTTGTGGCATTAAACGGCGAGTTTTATGAAAATGGCCCGGAAATTATCCGTGCACTGGAAGAAATTGCATCGAAATACGCCATTGGCCGCGATACGCATGTGGGAGATACCATTATTGGCATTAAAGGCCGCGTTGGTTTTGAGGCCGCAGCGCCGCTGATCATTATCAAAGCACATCATTTGCTCGAAAAACATACGCTTACCAAATGGCAGATGTACTGGAAAGAACAGCTGGGCAACTGGTACGGAATGTTCCTGCACGAAGCCATGTACCAGGAACCGGTAATGCGCAACATCGAGGATTTTCTGGAATCGACACAGGAAAAGGTGACCGGTAAGGTGATCGTGAAATTGCGTCCGTATCATTTCGACCTGGTAGGAATTGAGTCGGAACACGATCTGATGAATTCCGGATTCGGACAATACGGCGAAACAGTGGAAGCCTGGACCGCCGAAGACGTAAAAGGATTTACCAAAATTTTGTCGAACTCGTTGAAGATATACAACAAGGTAAACGGAGATTTATAAGAATTTTGAATTTCGATTGACGAATGCCGATAGATGAGAAAAATCTGAAATCTTAATTCGTTAGTCATCAATCGCCAATCAAATGGTTAAAGTTGGAATTATAGGAGGAGCCGGGTACACAGCCGGTGAGTTGTTGCGTATTCTTATTCATCATCCGGAGGCGGAGGTGGTGTTTGTGCAGAGTACAAGTAATGCCGGAAATGCTGTTTCAAACGTGCATGTTGACTTGCTGGGCGATACCGACCTGGTTTTTACGGAAGAAATGCCTTTTGAGAAGGCAGATGTGATTTTCCTGTGCATGGGGCACGGAAAATCGAAAGAATTTGTGGAGCAAAATAACCTGCCCGAAAGTCTGAAGGTCATCGACCTGAGTCATGATTTTCGTCTGAAAAGAGCAGGAAACGATTTTATATACGGTTTGCCCGAGTTAAACCGCGAAGCCATAAAATCGGCCCAATACATTGCCAATCCGGGCTGTTTTGCCACCGGAATTCAACTGGCATTTTTGCCTTTGGCCGAGAGAGGTTTGTTAAAAGACGAAGTACATGTTCAGGCCATTACCGGTTCAACCGGCGCCGGACAAAAGCCTACTTCCACGTCGCATTTTAGCTGGCGTAACAACAACCTGTCGGCCTATAAAATTTTTGAACACCAGCACGAAGGCGAAATTCTTCAAAGCTGGAAACAGTTGCAACCCGGTTTTGAGAGCGGTTTTAATTTTGTTCCGATTCGCGGAAACCATACGCGTGGTATTTTTGTTGCCGCTTATACCAATTACAATGGTTCGCTCGAAGAGGCAACCGAGATTTACAAAAACTATTACGCCGGTCATCCGTTTGTTTTTGTGGTAGACGAAAATCCATCCGTAAAACAGGTGGTGAATACCAATAAAGCCGTTGTTTATCTCGAAAAACACGGTGATAAACTGGTGGTGATTACGGTAACCGATAACCTTTTGAAAGGTGCTTCCGGGCAGGCGGTTCAGAATATGAACCTGATGTTCGGACTGGATGAAAAAGCAGGACTGGGTTTAAAACCTGTTGCTTTTTAGTAAAAAAATGAGAATTAGAAATTAATAATTGGAGGAAGAACTGTTCCGGCTTTGTGCTTTCAGCTTTGTACTTCCAACTTGAAGAATATGAAACTATTTGATGTATACCCGCTTTTTGACATTACCCCGGTAAAAGCCGAAGGGTGTTATGTTTGGGACAAGGATGGAAACAAGTACCTCGATTTGTACGGAGGACATGCGGTAATTTCCATTGGCCACAGCCATCCGGCCTATGTACAAAAAATTTCGGATCAGTTGTCGCAGATCGGATTTTATTCCAACTCTGTTCAGAATCCGTTGCAACACGAGTTGGCGGATAAACTGGGCAAGGTTTCCGGATGCGATGAATACAGTCTTTTCCTTTGTAACTCGGGTGCTGAAGCCAACGAAAATGCCTTGAAGCTGGCGTCGTTTATCACCGGTAAGAAAAAGATTATCAGTTATAAAAAAGGGTTTCACGGCCGGACTTCGGCAGCGGTAGCGATTACCGATAACCCGAAGATTGTGGCACCGGTAAACGAGAGCCCCAACGCGGTAATTCTTCCGTTTAACGATATTGAAGCCACTGAGGAAGTTTTGAAAAACGGCGATGTAGCGGCTGTAATTGTGGAAGGGATCCAGGGAATCGGCGGAATTCGCCTGCCGGATATCGCCTTTTTGCAACAGCTGAAAAAGCTTACCGAAAAATACGTGGCTGCCTTAATTCTGGATGAAATTCAGTCGGGTTACGGACGTAGCGGGCGTTTCTTTGCCTTTCAGTATGCCGGAATCAAACCGGATATCATTACCCTCGCAAAAGGAATGGGCAACGGTTTTCCGATTGGTGGTGTGCTGATTCAGCCCGAAATTGAACCCTGGTACGGAATGTTGGGAACCACTTTTGGGGGGAACCACCTGGCTTGTGCAGCAGCCATTGCTGTGCTGGATGTAATTCAGAACGAAAGTCTGGTAGAGAATGCCGAGAAAACAGGGAACTACCTGATGGAAAGCCTGACGGCGATGGACGGCGATTTTGAAGTGCGTGGAAAAGGTTTGATGATTGGGATGGAGTTTCCGTTCCCGATCGCTGAAATTCGTAAAAAGCTTTTGTTTGACTATGGCATTTTTACGGGTGTTTCGGGGCAAAACATCATCCGTTTGTTGCCGCCGCTTGGGTTAACAATTGCGCAGGCCGACGAATTTTTGGCCGCCTTTGAAGCCGTTTACGCAGATGTTTCAGCTACGTTTGCTGAAAAGAAATAGAATGTAAAACATGAACGACTAATTTGCCGGTTATGAACAACAAAAAAATAGCAATAATAGGTGTAGGAAACATGGGGGGCGCTATCGCCATTGGTCTCGTGAAGTCCGGTTTTGTGCCCGCTTCCGACATCTCGGTTTCCGACCGAAAAGAAAGCACACTCGCTAAATTAGCTGAGTTGGGCGTCAACACTTTTACCGATAACCTGGAGGCAGCCAAAAATGCCGAGGTGGTGATTGTGGCTGTAAAACCGTATCATATCGAAGGCGTGCTCAAAGAAATCAAAGGAGCACTTTCGGCAGAAAAGATCTTGATTTCAATTGTTTCCGGAGTAGGAATGAACGAACTGGCAGAAATGGCCGGGACCGACATCCCGATTTTCAGGGTAATGCCCAATACAGCGATCGCACTGCGCGAGTCGCTGACCTGTATTTCAGCCAACGGAAACACGGCTCCGCATAAAGATTTTGTGGTGGAGATGTTTAACAATATGGGTAAAACGGTTGAAATTCCGGAAGAGTTGATGGCGGCTGCAACCGTTCTTTCTTCCTGCGGAATTGCTTACGCATTGCGTTACATTCGTGCTGCCATGCAGGGAGGAATCGAGATTGGCTTTGGGGCAGAAATGGCCCAGTTTATTACGGCTCAAACCGTAAAAGGAGCTACCGAACTGCTTTTGCAATCGGGTCATCACCCGGAAAGGGAGATCGATAAAGTTACAACCCCGATGGGCGTGACCATTACCGGGTTGAACGAAATGGAGCACAAAGGTTTCAGCGCCTCGCTGATACAGGGAGTACTGGCATCGTACAAAAAAATTGCTCCAACAAAGTAAAGAACAAGGCAGCGGTTCGGTAGAATTGCCGGCCGCCGATAAATAAAATTGGTACCCCTACACCAATTTGGAGATGAAGAAAAATGCAATTTCGATATAAAAAAATAACCATAAAAGTTGGCAGCAATGTATTGGCCAAATCCGACGGGACATTGAATGTGTCTCGCATCGCGCATTTGGTTGATCAGATTGCTTTTCTGCACAAAAATGGAGTGGAGGTTGTGTTGGTGTCTTCCGGGGCGGTGGCTGCCGGACGCGCCGTGATGCAGCCTTGCAAAAAAACAGACGCCGTATCGCAACGCCAGTTGTGGGCTGCCCTGGGACAGGTGAAACTGATCTCACGTTATTCTGATTTTTTTCAGGAAGACGGCCTGGTTTGTGCCCAGGTGCTTACCACCAAAGAGAATTTTTCGAGCCGTGGGCATTACCTGAACATGAAAAACTGTTTCAGCACGTTGCTTGAAAACAAAGTGATCCCGATTGTAAACGAGAACGATACAATTTCGGTTACCGAGCTGATGTTTACCGACAACGATGAGCTCTCGGGACTGATCGCTTCAATGGTGGATTCCGAAGCCCTGATCATTCTGAGTAACATCGACGGAGTTTATAATGCCCACCCCAAAAGTGAGGATGCAAAGCTGATCGAACGAATTGAAATTACAGACAACGAAGCTCAAAATGCGATTTCTTCCGAGCGTTCGAATTTTGGCCGCGGCGGAATGCTGACCAAGTTCAGAATAGCCAAAAAAGTGGCCGGCGACGGAATTGGAGTACACGTGGCCAACGGTACCCGCGATAATGTACTGATTGATTTACTTGACGTTCAGCAATCGTTAAAGCATACCTTTTTTGTTCCCAACGAAAAGCCATCGAGTGGCGTAAAAAAATGGATCGCTTATTCGGATGGCTTTGCAAAAGGACAGATTGTAGTGAATGCTGGTGCGGTTAATGCACTGACTTCGGAAAAGGCAGTTAGCTTGCTGCCGGTGGGTGTGGTGCGTATAGATACCGAATTTAAAAAAGGCGACCTGATCAAAATTCTTGACGAGAAAGGAGAAACGGTGGGACTTGGGAAGGCCGCTTACCATTCAGAAAAATTAGAAAAGGAAAAACTGTCGGAGAAACAACGACCGGTAGTTCATTACGATTATTTGTACCTCGAAAATAAGAACGGGGCAAGTTAAAACTGAATTATAAAAGGACAGATTATATGTAAAAACAGCTCAGGGTAACTTTCAACAAAAGCCGGTTCAACGGCAATCATTCATTCTCCCTTTTTTTGATGCCCTAATTGATAACGTATTCTGAGCTCCCTCTCCCTCCCCCGGGAGAGGGTTATTTCGAAACCAGTGCTTTTTAAAGCCATAATAAATAAAGAAATGAAGATCGAACAACAACTGAAGAAAGTCCTTGAAGCATCGCGTCAGCTCAATCTGGTTGAGAACGATCGCGTGAAGGAAGTGTTGCTGGAAGTAGCCGCTCAGGCCCGGGCAAATACCGCTTATATTCTGGAAGAAAACCAGAAAGATCTAAGCAGGATGGACCCCGAAGATCCCAAATACGACCGCCTGAAACTTACGAAGGAAAGGATTGAAGGAATTGCCTCCGACATGGAGAACGTGGCTTTGCTGGATAGCCCGGTTGGAATAACGCTGAAAGAAATGGATCGTCCGAATGGCTTGAAAATCAAAAAAGTGACGGTTCCGTTTGGGGTGATCGGTATTATTTATGAAGCGCGTCCGAATGTTACGTTCGATGTGTTTGCGCTTTGCCTGAAGTCGGGTAACGCTTGTGTGCTGAAAGGTGGAAGCGACGCCATTGATTCGAACCAGGCCATTGTTTCGATCATTCAGGATGTTCTGAAGAAATTCGGATTAAACGAAAATACAGTTGCTTTGCTGCCGGCGGGCCGCGAAGAAACCAACGAAATGTTACGTGCACATGGTTACATCGACCTGATCATTCCGCGGGGAAGCCAAGGACTGATCAATTTTGTGCGCGAAAATGCCACTATCCCGGTAATTGAAACAGGGGCCGGAATTTGCCATACCTATTTTGATGAGTTTGGAGATGCTGAAAAGGGTCGCGAAATTATTTTCAATGCAAAAACACGCCGTCCGTCGGTTTGTAATGCCTTGGATTGTTTGGTGATTCATGAAAGCAGGTTGAATGAACTTCCGGCTTTTGGTACAAAGTTGCTCGAAGAGAAAGTAGTGATTTATGCCGATGAGCGCTCGTACGAAGTATTGAGAGGAAAGTATCCCCAGGATTTGCTTTTTCAGGCTACTCCCGAAAGTTATGGTACGGAGTTCCTGTCGCTGAAAATGTCGGTAAAAACCGTGGATAGTTTTGACGAGGCCGTTTCGCATATCAGTCAGTACAGTTCAAAACACAGCGAAGCCATTGTAAGCGAAAACGCTGAGCGTATCGGCACTTTCCGAAAACTGGTGGATGCATCGGCAGTGTATTCCAACGCATCAACTGCTTACACCGACGGAGCTCAGTTTGGGCTGGGGGCAGAGATCGGGATCAGTACGCAAAAGCTGCACGCACGGGGCCCGATGGCCCTGGAAGAATTAACCAGTTATAAATGGATTGTTGAAGGAAACGGGCAGGTAAGGCCCACTTAGTTGTAAATAATTTCGTAGTAAAAGTTAAGTATGAGCACATTGGAAATACGACATAATATTGTTGAACAGCTGTTGCGGATTGAAGATGAATCGTTTTTATCAGCTATAAAAACAATTTTAGAAAACAAAACTACGGAAGATAAACGCCAGCTGAACGATTACCAAAAGGAACGGATTAAGGTGGCACGAGAACAGCTGAGACTGAACGGGACGATTTCGCACTACGAACTGCAAAAGGAGGTTGGGAAATGGCTGCACGGGAGATAATCTGGTCAAGAGAGGCAAAAGTCGATTTGTATACCATTCTTGATTATTACAAAAAGAAAGGTTCGACGGCTTATGGTAGTGAATTGAATTCACGGGTTAGCAAATCTCTGCAGAAAATTGCTAAACATCCTTTAAAGGGAAATGAAACAGCTTTACCTACGGTTCGTACTATGACATCGAAGGACTGTCAGATTATTTATGAAATATTTGACAAGCAGATACTGGTGGTTATGCTATGCGATCATTGCCGGAACAATAATGAAGACTGTTGGTAAACAGAAGTAGAAATTGAAAATAAAGACCAAATCATAAGATAGGTAAACACCGTAATTTTAAGTGTTTCCTCAATAAACAAAACAATTTTAAGCACGTGAAAAAGTTTATCTCTGTAAAAGACCTGCCCAGCATTGAGAAAGCGATTGAAACCGCATTTGAAGTCAAGAAAAACCCATACGGATTTCAGCACCTCGGGAAAAATAAAACCATGGTGTTGGTGTTCTTTAATTCCAGTTTACGTACGCGTTTAAGTACACAAAAAGCTGCCATGAACATGGGAATGAATACCATGGTGCTGAATGTTACCGAAGACAGCTGGCAGCTGGAGTCGGAAATGGGAGTTGTGATGGATGGTAAGAATGCGGAACATTTACGCGAGGCAATTCCGGTAATCGGAAGATATTGCGATGTGATTGGGGTAAGGGCTTTTGCGAAGTTCGAAGATAAAGAGGCCGACTATTCGGAGCGGATTCTGAATCAGTTTGTTGATTATGCCGGAGTTCCGGTAGTTAGCATGGAAGGTGCTACCCGTCACCCGCTGCAAAGTTATGCCGACCTGGTGACCATTGAAGAGTTTAAAAAAGTGGATCGCCCCAAAGTGGTGCTTACCTGGGCACCGCATCCGCGGGCATTGCCCCAGGCGGTAGCCAACTCGTTTGTGGAATGGATGCGCGAAACCGACTACGAACTGGTGGTGACGCATCCCGAAGGTTATGAACTGGCGCCCGAGTTTATGGGAGATGTAAAGGTTGAGTACGATCAGAAAAAAGCATTTGAAGGGGCTGATTTTGTGTATGCCAAAAACTGGGCGTCGTACACGCATTACGGGCAAATTCTCTCAAAAGACTTTGGCTGGACGGTTGATGAGGCCAAAATGGCTTTAACCAACGAGGCCAAATTTATGCACTGTTTGCCGGTTCGCCGCAATGTGGTGGTGACCGACGGAGTGATTGACAGCCCCAATTCAATTGTGGTGGAAGAAGCCTACAACCGCCAGGTAACGGCGCAAGCTGTTTTAAAAATGATTTTGGAAGATTTATAAAAAGAAACCTCGCATCTTTGTGGCTTACGAAAAACTAATGAGTAAAAAAATAGAAATCATCCCGGCCATTGACCTGATAGAAGGGAAATGTGTGCGGCTTTCGCAGGGAGATTACAACCAGAAAACGGTGTACAACGAAAATCCCCTGGAGGTGGCGCAGATGTTTGAAGACGTCGGTGTTTCGCGTTTACACCTGGTAGACCTCGATGGGGCAAAAGCCCAGCATATTGTGAACTACAAAGTGCTGGAGACCATTGCCACCAAAACAAAACTGGTGATTGATTTTGGCGGAGGATTAAAAGCCGATAAGGACCTGGAGATTGCCTTTAACTCGGGTGCCACAATGGTTACCGGTGGAAGTATTGCTGTAAAGCAGAAAGAAACATTTTTGATCTGGCTGGAAAAATACGGCAGCGAAAAAATTATCCTGGGAGCCGATGCAAAAGATGGCAAAATAGCAGTTAGTGGCTGGCTGGAGTCAACAGAACTTCCGGTTGTCGGGTTTATAAAAGAGTACCATCAGCAAGGGATTTCAAAAGTAATCTCGACCGATATCAGCCGCGACGGAATGTTGAGTGGGCCGGCTTTTGACCTTTATGAGCAGATAATGAAGGAGCTTCCCAAGGTTGAAATTATAGCCAGCGGAGGCATTGCTTCCATGGACGATATATTAAAATTGGATGAAATGGGCGTGCCGGGTGTGATAACCGGTAAGGCAATCTACGAGAATCGGATAACTTTGAAGGAAATAGAAAGGTTTATACTTTAAACTTTAAACCTTCTTCTTTGAAATTAAGTATGCTGGCAAAAAGAATTATACCATGTTTGGACATCCGCAACGGGCAAACCGTTAAAGGTGTCAATTTTGTGAATATTCAGGAGGTGGGCGACCCCGTGGAGTTGGGAGCAAAATACGCTGCCGAAGGCGCCGATGAATTGTGTTTTCTGGATATTACAGCCACGCATGAAGGTCGAAAAACTTTTGTGGAACTGGTGAAACGCATTGCAGCACATTTGAATATCCCGTTTACCGTTGGGGGAGGAATCAGTGAACTTGCCGATGCCGAAAAATTGCTAAGTGCTGGGGCCGATAAAATTTCCATCAACTCGTCAGCAGTGCGTAATCCGAAACTGATTGACGAACTGGCTTTAAATTTTGGAAGCCAGTTTGTGGTGGTAGCGATCGATGCACGGGGCGATGAGAACGACCACTGGACTGTTACTGTGAACGGCGGTCGTATTCCAACCGACAAGGAGCTTTTCTCGTGGGCCAAAGAAGCGGAAGACCGCGGGGCAGGAGAGATCCTGTTCACCTCGATGAACCACGACGGAACCAAAAATGGTTTTGCCAATCAGCAGCTTTCGCGCATGGCCGACTTGTTGAAAATACCGATTATCGCGTCGGGAGGAGCAGGTAAAAAAGAGCATTTCGTGGATGTTTTTACCGAAGGGAAAGCGGATGCCGGCTTGGCTGCCAGTATTTTTCACTACAACGAGATACCGATCCCTGTACTTAAGAAATATTTAAAAGAAAAAGGAATTGTGGTTCGTTAGGCTTACGATGCTTAACTTCGCAGTAAATATGAATCAATGAAGACGTTAACAGCAGTATCAGCTATCGATTTTAATAAAATGGACGGACTTATTCCGGCCATCATTCAGGATGCCGAAACCCAAAAAGTTCTTATGCTGGGTTTTATGAATGAAGAGGCCCTTTCAAAAACAAAGGAAATTGGGAAAGTGACTTTTTTCAGCCGTACCAAAAATCGTTTGTGGACCAAAGGAGAAGAATCGGGAAACTTTCTGAAGGTGGTTTCCATTGCAATAGATTGCGATAACGATACCTTACTGATAAAGGTAGACCCTGTTGGCCCGGTTTGCCATACCGGCGCTGATACTTGTTTCGAGGAAACCAACACCGGAAACGATATTCAGTTTTTAAGCTATCTCCAGGATTTTATCGATAAGCGCAAGGCCGAAATGCCCGAAGGTTCTTACACCACTTCCTTGTTTCAGAAAGGAACGCGTAAAATTACCCAGAAGGTAGGGGAAGAAGCGGTGGAAACTATCATCGGAGCCATGGCCAACGACGATGAAAACTTTATTTACGAGGCAGGTGATCTGCTCTATCACCTGATTGTTCTGCTTACCCACAAGGGATACCGGATCGAAGATATTGTAAGAGAGTTAAAGAAACGGCATAAATAGAACCGAGCTAACTCTGTCTTTTTATCGGTATTTACCCTGTGTATTTTAGTACCATATGTTCAAATGAAGATGTTGCGTAACATAGTTAAGCAACATAGTTGCAAAACATTGAAAATAAAGGTTTTGTGATTTGGTGTAATTGTTTTGTAGTCCGTAGCTTTGTTATATCTACTAACTACAAAATAACTTTTTATGGAAATTCTAACCGTTTGCCCAACCAGTACGGCCACGATTTTAGCGTGTCAGAGAATTGCCCGAACCTTCAGAGAGAACATTTACGAACTAAGCATTTTGCGGAAAGAATGGGATCCTGAATATGCCACTTCGCTGAATATTTGGATAGATGATACGATCGACAAGCACTATTCAGATAGTCTGGATTCTATTGAAGACGAGCACTACAAACATTGGCACGAAGTAATGGTGGAGGGGCTTCAACATCTGAAAGTGCTTCGTGCTTCCATGAAAGTCGATTTTAAGAAAGACAAGGAGTTCCTGAGAGAGTTTTTTGAGAAGACCGGTTACACCGAGTATTTCAGTGATGCCAAGAACGGCGATCATTTCAGCCTTTATAAATTTCTGAAAACCTTTGCGGGCAATCTTGATGAAGACGCACGGCAGCGAATTACGGATAAAGGTACCATGGATTCATTGTTTGATAAAATCCTGGTTTGTGCGGGGCGTGTGGATGAGTGCGAAGATTGTTTCAAGGCGCTCGAGAGCGATGCAGAGCTCAATAAATATGGACGAATGGAGGTTTCAAGTATTTATTCCGTGATTCAGGATATCTGCCGGATAGCCATTGCGTATTATCAGTTTGATCCGGATAAACGCTGTAAATTCACTTATTATAAAGTGTTGGTGAACTTGTAGAAGTTTCGGGGACTTTGCGGCGACATAAAAAAGCCGCGATCCTGATAAACAGTCGCGGCTTGTATATTTTTCGGCAATGTTAATTAGATAATCAGCATTGCATCTCCGTATGTTCCAAAACGATAGTCTTCTTTTATGGCTGATTTGTAAGCTTCCATTACAAAATCGTAACCGCCAAAAGCTGCTACCATCATCAACAATGTTGAGTAAGGAAGATGGAAATTGGTGATCATCGAGTTAGCCACACTAAAATCGTAAGGCGGGAAAATAAATTTGTTGGTCCAGCCTTCGTAAGGTTTCAAATGTCCTTGTGTTGAAACTGAACTTTCCAGGGTACGCATTACAGTGGTTCCAACTGCACAAACATTTCGCTTGCTTTCCTTCGCATTGTTTACCACGTCGCAGGCTTCCTGGCGAATCCAAATCTGTTCTGAATCCATTTTGTGCTTGGTAAGGTCTTCCACGTCCACGCTACGGAAGTTGCCCAGTCCAACATGCAGTGTTACATAGGCAAAATCAATTCCTTTGATCTCCAGACGTTTCATCAACTCGCGACTAAAGTGCAACCCGGCAGTTGGGGCGGCCACAGCACCTTCGTGTTTGGCAAAAATCGTTTGATACCTGTCTTTATCTTCAGGCTGAACCTGGCGATTGATAAACTTGGGCAGGGGAGTTTCTCCCAAACCGTAAAGTGTTTTCTTGAACTCGTCGTAAGGACCGTCGAACAGGAAACGAAGTGTACGTCCACGCGATGTTGTATTGTCTATCACTTCTGCCACCAGCAGATCGTCGTCGCCAAAATACAGCTTGTTGCCGATACGGATTTTTCGGGCAGGATCAACCAACACGTCCCAAAGGCGTTGTTCGCGGTTGAGTTCGCGCAGTAAAAATACTTCGATTTCGGCACCGGTTTTTTCCTTGTTTCCGTACAAACGCGCAGGGAAAACTTTGGTGTCGTTGAAAATCATTACATCTTGATCATCAAAATAGTCAAGCACATCTTTGAACAAGCGATGTTCGATGGTCCGGGTAGCCCTGTTCAAAACCATCAGTTTCGACTCATCTCGATTGTCGGCCGGATGTAAGGCAATTCTTTCTGGATTTAACTCATACTTGAATTTTGATAACTTCATATGCTTCTCTTTTTAAGTAATTCTTTTTTAAGTGATTGACAAAAATAGTACAGATAATTGGTTTTTTTATTCAGAGTTCCGTTATACGGCTGAAATTTCATTTTGATTCATCTAAAGTTAAGTTTTCCAGAAAAAAATTTACATTAAATGCATCATCCAAACCAAAATCGCCAATTCTTGTTCGCTCCAGAGCGGTTAAATAAGCCCCACAATTTAACTCTTTTCCTACGTCGCGCGCCAGAGACCTGATGTAAGTCCCTTTGCCGCAAGTAACCCTTAGTTTTATATAGGGTAAATCAAACTGCTCTGTTTTGATCTCTTTAATAACAATTTTTTTGGGTTGAAGTTCTAGCTCCTTTCCACTTCGGGCATAATCAAAAGCCCTCTTCCCCTTTACTTTAACAGCTGAAAAGATGGGTGGAACCTGATCGATCTCGCCAATAAATGTCTTTAAAACTTCATCCAGCATTTCAGGAGTTACATGACTGTAGTCGGCTGAACTGTCTTCTTCGGTTTCCAAATCAAACGAAGGAGTTGTGGCGCCTAACTTCAATGTAGCCAGGTATTCTTTTTCCTGGTATTGAATTTCCTCTATTTTTTTGGTGGCTTTCCCGGTACATAAAATCATTAGCCCGGTAGCCAGCGGATCGAGTGTTCCGGCGTGCCCTACTTTTAGCTTTTTAATGCCCAGTTTCCGGCAAAGTTCATAACGGACCTTGTTTACCAGATCAAACGAAGTCCATTTCAAATCTTTGTCAAACAATAAAATCTCTCCGGCAGGAAAGTCATATTTGTTTTTAAATTCGGGCATACGTAATTCTCTGAATTTCAGAGCATTGGATTAAAGTTCTTGAAAATCAAGCTGCAAAGATAGCAATAAGTCCCATAAGCGCGCAATAAACGGCGAAATAAATCAGTTTGCCTCGTTTTACTATTTTGATCATCCAGGAGCAGGCCAGCAAGCCGGAACCAAAGGCAGCTATAAAACCAATTACCAGGTTTTTGATGTTGACTTCTGATACAACCACGCCTTCTCTCAACAAGTCGTAACCCAATGCTCCAAGAATGGGAAGAAGTACCATCAAAAATGAGAAACGGGCGACATCTTCTTTTTTGCCTTTTAATAAGAGACCGATGGCAATTGTAGATCCACTGCGGGAGATACCGGGTAAAATGGCGAGTGTTTGTGCGATGCCAATTATGAATGCGTTTTTGTAGGTGATTTCACCATCACTTTTCTTTACAAAGGTGGTGAGTGTAAGTAAGCCGGCAGTAACCAGCAGCATACAGCCCACTAGTAAAAGGTTGCCGGTAAAAAGACCTTCGATTTGCTTCTTGAAAATGAGACCGATGATTACAATGGGAACCGAAGATAAAAGTAGCTTGGCAATGTACTGGGTTGATTGGTTCCATTTGAATGCAAACAGATCCTGACATAAAACTTTTATGTCTTTTCGGAACACAACCAGTGTGCTTAAAACGGTAGCAACGTGCACGACGAGTACAAACAACAGGTTGTTGCCTTCGTGTATTCCCAGCAAAGCATGCCCCATTTCAAGGTGTCCGCTTGAGCTGATAGGTAGAAATTCAGTAAGTCCCTGGATAATTCCGAGTAGAAGTGCCTGGAGTTCGTTCATCGGGCCGTTTATTCTTCCTCTTTGGGTTTTTTCATAATGGCGTAGATCTCAAAAACAAACCCGATGAAAAGAAGAATCGGTGCCAGTGTAATTCGGCGAAAGCTGAAAATTTCTTCACTGAAAACATTGGGATCATGACTGCCGCCACCGGCCATCAGAATAAAACCTAAAATGATGATGGCAAAGCCAATAGCCATTAACTTATAGTTCTCTTTTCCGAGGGCAAATCCCGCTGTATCTTTTGATTCTTTTGTTCTTTTAGCCATATTTCGGATAAATTGGTGCGTAAAGATAGTTAATAAAATAACTCGTCAAATTTCAATCGCAGGAATTTGTTGAGGGCAAGCCAAGTCGACAACAGGGAGATAATAAAGCCAAGGGCAAAAACAATGGCCACAACATACAGAACAACCTTCAGGTCGTTTTCTGAAATAAGACCGTAAAGTTCTTTTTTGTAAGTGTAGATCCCGGCCAGTAAAATGATGTTGGCAAGTAGCGCGCCAACGGCTCCCAGCCCAATGCTTCTTTTCAGAAAAGGTTTTCGGATGTAATTCCTGCTGGCGCCAACCATTTGCATGGTATTAATTATAAAGCGCTGCGAATAGATCAGTAAACGAATAGTATTGTTGATCAACCCGAAGAAAATAAAGGTAAGCAGTGAGCTTACAATCAGGATGATCAGGCTTATTTTTTGAACGTTGTCATTGATTAAGGTGACCAGGTTTTTTTGGTAGTAAACTTCGGTTACCTGCGGATAGTCGAGGAACTTCTGCTCCAGCATAACCAGGCTGTCGTTTTGTGTGTACGGGGCATAGAGTTTTACGTCGAGCGATGCAAAAAGCGGGTTGTAGCCCAGAAATCCAGAAAAATCTTCGCCCAGTTGCCGGGTTAATTCCTCGGCTGCTTCTTCCTTGTTAATAAAGCGGGTTGACTTTACATAGTCGCTGGCATTTAGTGTCTTTTGCAGGCGAAGGACCTCGGTTTCCTTCAGGTTGTCTTTCAATACCAGGGTGAACCCGATTTGCTCGCGCACATATTCCGACAAGCGGCGGGTGTTCAGTAATATTAAGCTTAGCAGCCCCATCAATACCAAAACCAGTGTAATGCTTACCAGTGAAGTCATCCACGAGTTCATAAATCGCTTTTTCAATTTTCCGGGTCTTTGCTTTCTCATGCTTATCCGTTCATCTGCCGGTCAACAAATGTAAGTAAATTAAAGGGCTGTTTCAGAAATCTTGCTTCGTTTTATTCACATCCTTCTTGTTGTTTCCTGTTTTTTATTTAGAGGATAACGGTCAAAAAACAAGAAGATTATTCGGCAGCTAAATTACTTAGGTTTGGACATTGAGTCTGGTTGTCTCCTAGGTATTTCTTCGTAGAAAGAAGGGTGTATTAATGTTTTGAAAATCAATGGAAGCGTGTTTATGTTAATTTTATACGAAACGATGCTAAGTGCATGAAAATTTGACATTTATTTCTTTGCATTTCCAAAAAAAGAAAATACTTTTGCAGTCCCGATTATTATCCTTATTTATAAGGAGTGTAAGTAATTGATTTTCTTGATGTAAGTGCTGTTGTCGAAAAATTCCGTTGAGGCAATCGGTTAAAGCTGAGGGAAGGTCAGAAGTGTAGAATAAAAAAAAGAAGTTTAAAGTGGACACACTTAGCTATAAAACAATTTCGGCGAATAAAGAAACCGTTAACAAAGAGTGGGTTCTTATTGATGCTGAAGGACTTGTTTTGGGGCGTTTGGCCAGTGAAGTGGCAAAAATGCTAAGAGGTAAAAACAAGCCGAATTTTACTCCGCACGTTGACTGTGGGGATAACGTAATCGTGATCAATGCTGAAAAAGTTGTATTGACTGGTAAAAAAATGAGCGACAAACAATACGTACGTCACTCAGGTTACCCGGGCGGACAGCGTTTTCAAAATCCTCTGGAAATTCTTGCTAAATATCCGGAGCGCCTAGTGGAGAAAGCCGTAAAAGGTATGTTGCCTAAAAACAAACTGGGCCGCAAACTGTACGGTAACTTGCATGTAGTTATTGGTGCTGAACACAAGTATGCTGCGCAGCAACCAAAAATTGTTGATTTAAAAACTAAATAAACAAGATGGAAGTAATTAATTCATTAGGACGTAGAAAAACAGCAGTTGCGCGTATTTACGTTAGCGAAGGTAAAGGAAACATTACCATCAACAAAAGGGAACTGAAAGAATACTTCCCGTCAGAAATTTTGCAGTTCATCGTATTGCAACCACTGAACTTGCTTCAGGTTTCTGAAAAATACGATATCAAAGTGAACCTTGATGGCGGTGGCCCCAAAGGGCAGGCAGAAGCGCTGCGTTTGGCTATCACCCGTGCTTTAATGGAAATTGATCCTGAGTCAAGACCACAACTGAAAGCTGCCGGATTTGTTACAAGGGATCCGCGCGAAGTGGAACGTAAGAAACCAGGTCAGCCAAAAGCAAGAAAACGGTTCCAGTTCTCAAAACGTTAATATTTATATTATTATTCACTTATATGGATCTAAAACGGCTGAGATCTCCGAGGTTTCGGGGCTACCCAGCGGTTGCTTTTAGAACATAGAAAAAGTAAACAGATGCCAAGAACAAATTTTCAAGAATTATTGGAAGCAGGTGCACATTTTGGTCACCTGAAAAGAAAGTGGAATCCCAACATGGAGCCTTATATCTTCATGGAGAAAAACGGAATCCACATCATCGATCTGCAAAAAACAGTAGTTAAAATTGATGAAGCTGCGGCTGCCATTAAGCAAATTGCAAAATCGGGCCGTAAAGTTTTGTTTGTTGCAACTAAAAAGCAAGCCAAAGAACTGGTTTCAGATTTAGTAAAAGCGGTAGGAATGCCTTACGTTACTGAACGCTGGCCCGGTGGTATGCTTACCAACTTCCCGACCATCCGCAAAGCGGTGAAAAAAATGATCTCCATCGACAAAATGATGAAGGACACCAGTTGGGATAACCTTTCAAAACGTGAGAAACTGCAGATCACAAGGCAGCGTGCTAAACTGGAAAAAGTGTTGGGTTCAATCTCTGATCTTACTCGTTTGCCTGCAGCCCTTTTTGTTGTTGATGTATTGAAAGAAAAAATCGCTGTTCGTGAAGCTCAGAAATTGGGAATCCCCGTATTTGCGATTGTTGATACCAACTCGAACCCTGAAGATGTTGACTTTGTAATTCCTGCCAACGACGACGCTTCTCAGTCAATCAAACTGATTGTTGGAGCTATGTGTGATGCTATCCGTGAAGGATTGGGCGAACGCAAAGTTGAGAAGGAGAAAGAAGACGCAGATGTTGCTTCCGGTAAAAAAGCAGCGAAAGCTGTTAACGAAGATTCGGACGACGATGAAGACGTTGATGACGAAGAAACTTCTGACGACGAGTAAGGTTAACATTCTATAAACTTTAAAAAGATTTTATCATATGTCTTTTACAACAGCTGACGTAGTTAAACTGCGTAAAGTATCCGGTGCAGGGATGATGGATTGCAAAAATGCCCTGGCGGAAGCCGAAGGTAACTTTGAAAGAGCACTCGAAATTATCCGCGAAAAAGGAAAACTGATTGCTAACAAACGTGCAGACCGTGACGCTGCTGAAGGCGTTGCTCTGTCGAAAGTTACTGAAGATGGCAAATTCGGTGCATTGGTTGTACTGAACTGCGAAACCGACTTCGTAGCTAAGAACGAAAGCTTTGTTGCATTTGCTGAAAGAATTCTGAATGCAGCACTCGAAAATAAAGTGGAAAGCCTGGAAGCTCTGAAAGCCATTGAGCTTGAAGGAACTGCCATTGAAGCATTGGTAACTGAACAAACCGGTGTAACAGGTGAAAAACTGGAACTTTCGTACTATAAATGTTTGAGCGATGCAGCTGTAGTTGGTTATATCCACCCAGGAAACAAACTGGCTACAATGGTAAGTTTCAACAAAGAAGTGGAAGCTCAGGTAGGAAAAGATGTGGCTATGCAGGTAGCAGCTATGTCTCCGCTTGCAGTTGACGAGTCTTCTATTCCACAAGCTGAAATCGATAAAGAACTTGCTTTTGCGAAAGAAAAATACCGTAACGAAGGTAAACCTGAAGAAATGATCGAAAAGATCGCTATGGGTTCACTGAACAAATGGTACAAAGACGTAACACTTTTGAACCAGATTTACGTGAAAGATGGAAAAATCTCCATCAAAGATTTCCTGAAGCAAAACGATGCTGAATTGACAGTAACAGCTTTTGACCGTTATTCGTTGAATGCTTAATCCGAAGCTAAAGAAATAAATAAAAGGGTTGTCGTTTGACAGCCCTTTTTTTGTGCCTCACTTTTGGAAAAAGAAAGCCTCCCGCCTGGTGGCGAAAGGCTTTTAGCTTTATGCTGTTTGAAGTTTGCCTAGCGATTTAACACCAGGCGTTGTACGTTGGTTACTTTTCCGTCCTGGATCAATCGTACCAGGTAAATGCCGGTTGTGGCTTTGGTGCCGTTGGCTTTGTCTCCTTTCCATACAAATCGATGCATGCCTTCCTGAAGTTCGCCGTTGGTGAGTATCTTGATTTCCTGCCCAAACAGGTTATAGATGCTCAGGTTAACGTTGGAATTCTGTTCCAGTTTAAATTCTATTTTTGTTTGGGAGCTGAACGGATTGGGATAAATGTCAAATGCTGGTTTCTCTTTCGGGATAATATCCACGGTCGTTTTTGAATCGGCCGATTTTACCACAATTGTACTAAAGTGTTCAATTGATGCATAAATCCGGTTTCGGGCAGTATCAATCCGTGCAATCTGATCGTCTACCGAAACAAAGCCGGTATTGTCGGCAAAGAAAACATCCAGATCCATCGGATCAATCCCTAGCGAATCAAGCAGATCTTGCTTGTAAACCAGTTTTAACTCAACAGGAATATTAAACCAATATGGTTCAACAATAGTATCAGAACCTGCCGGCACAACACTGAATTTTACGCCCGTAATAATGTCTTCGCTAAATTCAACCTCCGTGCTGTCTTCGTTCATCTCAGCGTATTTCTCCGGGATGAACATGTAAATGTCAATGTCTTCGCTAATACAGCCAAAAGGGAAATGTAACATCCCTGCATTCAGAATATTCAGCGGGTAGGGAAGTCCGCCTATTTTATAGGATTCTCCTTCTTTGAAATATTTGGGATGCAGTTCGTTTCCGTTAGGCAGAACGCGCCTTATCGAAATGGTGTTTACCTCCAGGTCAACTGTAGAGTCAACAACCAGCAACTCAACCGAAGCCTCAAAATTGGAGTAATTAGCGGTTACCAGTGTCATTCCGGTTTCGCCCGTTAACGTAAGCAGGCCGTCTTCATCAATTTTTGCCACGGTTGTGTCTGTTACGCTCCAGTTGTAGGTCGTATTCTGATGCTTGATCCCGTTTGTTTTGTAGGCTGCAGAATATTGAATTGGGGCGTTTCCTACATAAACCATCATGTCGTCCGGGGTGATGGTGAGTTGTTTTCCCTTGTTGTTTTGTTTGTCTTTTTCCTTCTGGATTTTTTCCTTTTTCTCACGTGTTTCGTACACCGTAATTTTGGCCGTGTCGGCTAAATCTCCCAGGCGGGCTATAATAATTCCTTTTCCCGGTGCTTCGGCTGAATAAAACAGGTTGGGGATCGAGTCGGAAAACATACCAACTTCCATTGGTTCCACCCACCATTCAAAAGTGGTGTCGATTTTGACTCCCGTGGAATCGATATAAAATGCCCGAAGTTCAACCGAATCACTGATTTCAACGCGAATATTATCCGGAACAATTTTGATTTTTGGATATTCATCCTCCATCATTCCATCGTCGTCATCAGGTTTTGGAGTGCCCGTCACCGTCAGCATTACGGTATCCCGGAGGTCTTTGTATTTGGCAATCAAATAACCTTCGCCGGGGTGGCTTGCTACTAATTTTCCGTTCTTGTCAACTTTTCCCAGGTAACCGGGTTCGGTGATCCATCCAATTTTAGCATCCGAAACCAGATTTCCGTTACCGTCGGTATATTCGGCTGTAACAAGGGTGTCCCCCTGCGGATCCAGGGTAATGTCTCCAACGGTAATTACCAGGGATTCCTGGCTTTTGGCTGCGAAGCTTAAAAGTAAAGCCGCGGCGATTAACAGGGGTTTTGTCGATGAGTAAAATTTCTTCATACGTTTTCTTCTTAGTGGTAATTCATAAAATTTGCTCCTTAGCCGGGAGGCTGCCGGAACTGGTTTAAAAGAATAAAGCCTGATTAATTGCTTCCAACAGTATCAGAAAGTTGTATCTCAGTCAAAAAATGCTATTCAATTTACTGAAAATCAGTATAAAAAGCAAGTGAATGCTGGTTTTATCCGGCACCATTGGCAATCAAAAAAGCTAATTAAATTATTTGCGTCCTTCTTAGTAATATTCGGAAATCGGCTAAAAGGTAATCTTCCGAAGGCCTTGTTTTGCTACTCTGGAGCAGCTTTCAGATCATAAATACCGGAGGGTGATGTCTGATTCTTCTCTTAAAGGGAACCTATCGGTATGTGTTCTTCGTATAAGCCAATACGGAAAAACACTAAAAAGGAAGTGTGATGAATGGTTGGAAAAACCTGAGCGTTATTAGGAGCCCGGTTTTTAAGCCGGATGGAAAACGTTTAAAAGGAAAAAGTCATGGGAGCACTTATCGCATACGGTGTCCTGATGGTGATTGTGATTGCAATAGTGTTGTATTTGAGCTATCAGGATGTAAAACATGATGGATGAAAAAGTGTTGGGTTCGATGAATCAGAGATATTTCCCTTTTTTGTCGCTTGGGGTAGTAAGCCGCAGAAAGGGAAGGTCTGCGTTCTTCGGATTTCTTTGTTATAAAAAAGCCTTCATAATGTGAAGGCAGTCGTAAAAATATTTTTGAGCCTCTCACGGGACTTCCCGATTTTCATCGGGACAGGCTTCTCCTCCCGTTCGTGAGCCTCTCACGGGACTCGAACCCGCGACCTGCTCATTACGAATGAGCTGCTCTACCAGCTGAGCTAAAGAGGCTTATTGATGTACGAAGTAAGTAATTTAAGCGAAAATTTACAATAGAAAACTGGCGCATTTTCATCAAAAATGACCGTTTAAAATTAGGGGCCAAGCCCGAGGCTCCGAAAGATTTTTATTTTCGTGTAAATACTAACTTTTCGCCGTCTTCCGTGATCGTGAGCGTATCTCCGGAGACAGAGAAGGTAAGAACAGCAACTTCGCCGCTTTCGGTGATCGTGAGTGTTGAGCCGTTTATGCTGTACGTAAAGCTGGTCGTTTCGCTTTCAGTTTCACCCTCAATAACCATTACCAGTTTTGAGGTGCCGGTGTGGTTGGCATTAAAGGTCATGGTAACTGTCATCGAGAATCCTTCCCACGATTCAACATGTTCCCAGGTTCCGAGAATTGAATCATCGGAGGAATCGTCTTTGTCGCATGCCGAAAGGCTGATCAGCAAAAAAAACATTGTAATGATGGCAAGAAAACGCAGCTGGTTCATGATTTTAGGATTTTGGTTTTGCCTACTCTTATCGATTTTGGGCTTACTCGGATAATATTTGCGTTCAAATAATCTTCCGGAGAATATCAAAATAACGGCTTGGTACCAGGCACTGGATTAAACATGCACTACAAGTTACGACAAATTTATGAACAGCGAATAACGTTCCACAGGCCTTCTGCACAAAGGCTTTTCGGGTTTTTTACGGAAGCATATAAACAGAGGGTGTTTAATAAGTTTCTTGAATACAGGTGCTTGCGTTGGTTGTTTCGTAGTAATTTAAAACAGAAATAACCGACGCGGATCATAACGTGTCGGACAAAACTTAGAGTTATGGTAGCAATTATTACTTATGCAATTCTTTTGCTGATGGTGGTTTCTGTGATGATGTATCTAAGTTACCGGGATGTGAAGCAAAATCGTTAACGTAGTTAGCGAATTTCTGAAAATCCCCGCAGGGTGGACTGAGGCGCGCTGCTCAGTCAAGGAAAGTTTGCCCTCGTATTTTCCAGAAGAATCATCCTTTTCAAAGATTAAATATTCAATGTAAAACTCCCAATTTCCAATAACCAGAAATTGAAAATTTATTATTGATCATTGGAACTTTCCCGGATACAAAAAAGCCCCTCCATCAACTGATGAAGAGGCCCTGCTATTATCTGGTTTTATTTGTCTATAGCAATGAAACTGTCAGTCCGGCTTCGGCATTTTCTACTTTCGCCACTTTTTTGCTCGTCAGCCCTTTAATGGCTTTGTCCCATTTTTTGTTGCTGAGTTCCGATTTCGCTTTTAAGTCGTTCAGGTCGATCGGTGACGTTTCTTTCAGCAGTTCGAAAACCACTTTCTCATCTTCCGACAACTCAACGGCTTTTTTCTCCGGCTTCATTTGCGGGAAGAACAACACATCCTGGATCGACGGGCTGTTGGTCATAAACATAGTCAGACGGTCCATCCCGATGCCCATTCCCGATGTAGGAGGCATACCGTATTCCAGTGCGCGCAGGAAGTCCTGGTCGATAAACATCGCTTCGTCGTCGCCTTTTTCCGAAAGTTTCAGCTGGTCTTCAAAACGTTCGCGCTGGTCGATCGGGTCGTTCAGCTCCGAGTAAGCATTGGCCAGCTCTTTCCCGTTTACCATCAGCTCAAAACGTTCGGTCAGTTCCGGGTTGTCACGGTGTTTTTTGGTAAGTGGTGACATTTCAACCGGGTAGTCAGTAATAAATGTTGGCTGAATGTAATGGTGCTCACATTTTTCACCAAAGATCTCGTCGATCAGTTTGCCTTTCCCCATTGTTTCATCGGTCTCAATATCGAGTTTGTCGCAAATCTCGCGCAACTCAGCTTCCGATTTTCCGGAGATATCGTAACCGGTATGTTCTTTAATCGCATCTGTCATGGTTACACGTGGGAACGGAGCTTTGTAGTCGATAATATGCTCGCCCAGCTGAACTTTGGTTGTTCCGTGCAAAGCCAGCGCCACACGTTCGCAAATCTCCTCGGTGAACTCCATCATCCACTTGTAGTCTTTGTAAGCCACGTAAATCTCCATTACGGTGAATTCCGGGTTATGCGTGCGGTCCATCCCTTCGTTGCGGAAGTCTTTTGCAAACTCGTAAACACCTTCAAAGCCACCCACGATCAGTCGTTTCAGGTAAAGCTCGTTGGCAATACGCATGTACAAAGGCATGTTCAGCGCGTTGTGGTGCGTAATAAACGGACGCGCAGCAGCGCCTCCCGGAATCGGCTGCAAAATCGGAGTTTCCACTTCGTGGTAGCCGTATTCGTTGAACATTTGGCGCATGGTGTTGTAGATCTTTGTACGTTTTACAAAGGTGTCTTTCACCTGCGGATTCACGATCAGGTCGACATAACGCTGACGGTACCGCTGCTCCGGATCGGTAAATGCATCAAATGTTTTTCCTTCTTTTTCTTTAACCACCGGAAGCGGCCGCAGCGATTTGCTTAGCACGGTAAGCTCTTTTACATGAACGGTAAGCTCGCCCATTTGCGTAATAAAAGCAAAGCCTTTTACTCCAATAATGTCACCAATGTCAAGCAGCTTTTTGAATACCTCGTTGTACAGGGTTTTGTCTTCTACTGTGCAAATTTCATCGCGGTTTATGTAAATCTGAATACGCCCTTCCTGATCCTGGATTTCGGCAAATGCTGCTTTCCCCATGATGCGGCGGCTCATCAGTCGTCCGGCAATCACAACATCCTGGAAATTATTGTCTTCTTCCTTGTAGTTATTTTTTATAGCGGCAGAAGTAGCGTTTACATGATACTGTGCAGCAGGGTAGGGCTCAATCCCCAATTCCCGCATTTTTTGCAACGAATTTCTTCTGATTAACTCCTGTTCGCTTAATTCCTGGTGACTCATTTTATAATCTGTTTTTGGTTCCCCTTCTGCCGGAAAATTCAAGCTATTTTGCCGGAGACAAAGAGGTAACTTGCTGAATGTTTGCAAAAATTTCGGCAAAGATAATAAAACAAGTTGCTCGTGCTTTTTCCTGTTTGCGAAATGCCGCCAAAGTTTTTAAACGATAACATAGTGTTCATGAATCGCTTGCCGGTTTTAGCGAGATGAGAACAGAAACGAAACCTGTATTTCCGGATGTATTTGGCTTTGTAGCAGTGTTGAAAAAATAATCGGACAATTTTAGGTTTTTTTTCTATATGAACGGGCATTTTGTATCTTTGCTAACTTCTTTTCAGGAATCAACAAAAACGCGGAATGGAAAAAATCTGGAACTTTAAAAAACAAGGCGACCAAAACGAGGTAAAACACCTTTCCGCTGCGTTGAACGTAAACATGGTAATCGCCCGTCTGCTGGTCGACAGGGGCATTAAAACCTACAACGAAGCCAAAGCTTTTTTTCGTCCCCGCCTAAGTGATCTGCACGATCCGTTTCTGATGAAAAATATGAAAGAAGCGGTGGAACGTCTGGAAAGAGCCATTGAAAAACAGGAGAAAGTAATTGTTTACGGCGATTACGATGTGGATGGCACTACTTCTGTGGCCCTGATGTATCTTTTCCTGAAAGAAAGAATCAAAGAGATTGAATATTACATTCCCGACAGGTACAGCGAAGGTTATGGGATTTCGCCCAAAAGCATTGAATACGCTGCCGAAAACGGAGTGACGCTGATTGTTGCGCTCGACTGCGGAATTAAAGCGGTTGAGAAGATTGAAAAAGCCAAAGAACTTGGGATCGACTTTATTATCTGCGATCATCACAACCCAGGAGAACAGGTGCCAAACGCAACAGCTGTGCTGGATCCCAAACAGCCCGGGTGCGAATATCCTTACAAAGAACTTTCAGGTTGTGGGGTTGGTTTTAAATTACTGCAGGCTTTCTGTATCAAAAACGAGATTGACCATGAAGAAATTTATGACCTGCTCGACTTGGTGGCAGTGAGTATTGCAGCCGACATTGTGCCCATTACAGGCGAGAACCGGGTGCTGGCTTACTACGGACTGAAGAAACTGAATTCGGATCCGGGAGTGGGGCTGCAAACCATTATCAATTTTGCCGGAATCAACGGAAGCGACATCACCATCAGTGATATTGTTTTTAAGATCGGGCCGCGTTTAAATGCTTCGGGAAGGATCGAGCACGGAAAGAAATCGGTGCAAATTCTGGTTTCTGACGATGTGGATAAGTCGGACCTTTTGGGGGAAGAAATTGACTCGTTTAATGAAATCCGGAAAACGCTGGACCGCGACATTACCCAGGAAGCGCTGGATACCATTGAAAACAGTGCGGAGCTAAAAGCGATGAACAGTACGGTTTTATATAATCGAGACTGGCACAAAGGGGTTGTCGGGATCGTGGCTTCGCGTGTTACGGAATACTATTACAGGCCAACGGTGATTCTTACCGAATCGAACGGACTGGCTACCGGATCGGCCCGTTCAGTGCGCGATTTCGATTTGTACGAAGCCATCGGGCAGTGCAGCGATTTGCTGGAGTCGTACGGAGGCCACATGTATGCCGCCGGGCTTACCATGAAAATCGAACACATTCCGGAATTTAAAAAGCGCTTTGAAGAAATTGTGACGCGTCAGATTACCGATCAGCAACAAATTCAGTCGATTGAAATTGACGCAAAAATTACGCTGAGTGAAATCACCCCGCGTTTCTTTCGCATACTGAAACAGTTTGCGCCTTTCGGGCCACACAATATGATGCCGGTATTTGTTACGGAAGATGTTTTTGATGCCGGAACCAGCCGTTGCGTAGGGAAAAACAAAGAACACCTGAAACTGGATTTGGTAGAGCCCGATGTAAATTCCGGTATTTTCCCCGGGATCGCTTTTAACCAGTCGGATGCTTACGACCTGATCACTTCCGGTTCTCCTTTTGATATTTGCTACTCGATCAACGAAAACGAATACCGTGGCAAAACCAGTCTTCAGTTATTTATCCGCGATATCAAAAAGCGCGAATCGTTTGGCTGGTAGTTCAAGGCAGTAATCGGAGAAATTCAGGATCCATCAGATCTTCCAGTTTATCGGCAACAAAGGCTCCGGTGCTTTCCAGTCTTTCTTTCGACTGATGTCCGTTGGCAATCAGGATGCAGGTAATTCCCAGTTTTTCGGCCACTTCGTAGTCGTGAATCGTATCCCCGATCATAACCGCATTTTCTTTTCGAATCTGGTACAATTCAATCAATTGTTCTCCCCGTTCAATTTTAGACGCGGCATAGTGGTCATTTAACCCGGCAATTCCTTCAAAATAGTTGAGAATATTCTGGTGGTCGAGCGTTTCGTGCAGCATGTTTTGTTGCATGGCCGAAAGTACGAACTGCCGTTTCCTTGAGTTTTTGAAAAAGTCGAGGACGGCGTGGGTTTGACTGTGTAAATCGCAGTTTTTCACCCCGTTGTTGTACAAGTCGATAAACTCGCGGGCCGGAATCGAAAAGTCTTCTTTGCTGAAATCGAACCCGATGGTGGTATAATAATCTTTTACGGGGAACGAAAATACATCCTTGTACTGAACGTGGTCAAGCAAATTGAGGCCTCTTTTTTCAAGAAGCTGGTTGATGGTTGAAATACAAAAGTCCAGATCGTTGAGCAACGTTCCGTTCCAATCCCAAATAACAGAACGCATATTAGATATTCTTCACTTTAAGTTTGTTAATCACCGGGTTGGCGTATAATTTCAGAAAGCGTTCCTGGATATCGGTCACCGGAAAATCCACATGAACCATGGCTTGTTCCACCATAATTTCGAATTTCTTTTGCTCTTCGGCCGTGTATTTGTCTTTGAAGCGGTGTTCCTGCATCAGCATGTCGTAAGCAACGTAATTACTGGGCCATAGCTTGAAGTTTTTATAGATCTGCGTATCGATCATTTCGGCAATGTCGCGGATGTATTTGTTACGTTGTTCGTTGTTCTCGGCCGGCGGAAAATGTGTTTCAATCGGGTCGCCAAAGGCAAAGCGCATTCTTCCTTTGGGTGCAAACATTCCCATCGACATACTTTTCAGGTCGTCTTTGCTGGTTTTTAGCTGACCGTAATGTTCTTTTTTGATCAGCTCTTTTAGCTTAGCCAATCCACAGGGTTCAATTTCATAAGAGATGGAAACCGGAACAATGTTGAGCTCATTAAAACCTTCCGAGATCGTGTTTTTGTTGCTCATGTTGAGCATTTTAAGAACACTGTCCTGGGTTTTGTCGTTCCCGTCTTTAGTACGGCCTTCACGCTGGGCGATCCAGATCGACATATTATCCTCTGTAATCGACTTACGGATAAAGTGCGACACTTTTCGCGAAGCAGTCATTAACTCGCGCGGGGCAAGGTTTCTTCTGATGACAAACGAACGGTTGAGTTTTACCGTATGTTCGATCCATTCGTATTGTAAGAGGTTGTCTCCGATAGCAATTTCCGTGGTATTCATCCCGTGTTCAAAAATGAGTACGTTCAGAAGGGCGGCATCCAGAATAATGTCGCGGTGATTGGAAATAAAAAGATAAGGTTTCTTCTTATCCAGTTTATCAATTCCGCTACATTTCAGCCCGTTAGAGGTTTTATCCACCAGCCAATGCAGCAGGTCATAAACAAAAACACCCTGCAGCTGTTTGACGCTTTTGATACGTCGCAGCTGAAATTTCACCATTTCCACTTTCGGACGATTTTTGAACAGGATCATTAGTACCTCGTCAAAAACCCTGTCTTTCAGTAGTAAACGCATCTTTTGCTTTACTTCCGAATCGTAATAAGGACGAATGTCATCGAAATTGTAGCCCGTCATTTTTGATGATTTAACTCAGCAAAGTAACACATTCAAAATTAAAATTTCAACCTGAGCTGCATTTTTACTTCGGTTTTATCTTTCCCGGCTATCTCGTTATATCCCGATCCGATGATGTTACGGTCGGTCCAGTGCGTGTTGGCAAGCTTGAACCAAAGCTCTGCCCGGTCCGAAATTTTGTATTTAAGGTTTAGGTAAGTTCTCCAGCCTTTGCCGAAGAAAGCGGGTACCGAGAAGGTATAAAGCAGGTCGTTCTCGTACGCGTAAATGCGGGCGTCGTAAGTGCTTGTGTTGAAATAGTCAAGCCTGCCTGACAGGCTGAGCGGGATTAATGTTGGTTTGTACAGTAAATCCTGGTAAGCCAGTATTCCGTGTTCTTTTTCGCTGCCACGAAACGAAGAGTGCTCCAGTCGGCTGCTCCATCTCAGCTTTTCGGTGATGAAATATTCAGCATGAAGCCTGATTCGCTGCGTGCGTTCCGATAAATTCACATAAAGTTTCTCTGCTTTGTTTTTCTGGTCTTTTGTTTCTGACTTTACCCGAAGGTAGCATTTGAATTTTTCTGAAAATTGAAAATCTGCCTGTGCAAAAATGTCGTGACCTAACGCAGGACCGGCAGTGGTATAGGAAATCCAGGGCGAGCGGTAAAAATCGGAATAGGCAGCTAAAGTGATCCTTTTGGCCGGAAGAAAGCGGATACCCATGTAAAATCCGGTTTCGTTGGTAACCGTGCTGCTCTCGGAAAAGGCCTGCCCCCATAGTGCGTGGTAGTTTTTGTTGAAATAACGGAATTGCGCTGCTACATTCAGCCGGTCATTCAGATGGATGATGGTTCCCTGCAAAAAGGCTTTCCCTCCCGATTTTGAAACGGCCGCCTCACCAAACAACTGGTACTTACCGGAGCTAAACAGGTAGTCAACTCCTCCGGTGAAATTTTCTGTTCCCTTAAATTTGAATTGATTGTACAATTGATCTCCCGGGGAAAATGGCTTGTTGAAATGCTGGTAGATGAAAGTGGTGCCCAATTTCAGTTTCGAAAAGGTTCGTGAAAGAACAACTCCTGCATTCCTGTATTTAACTGACTTTTCATCGGCGATCTCGCTTTGTGTGCGATGGTATCCCGAAGTTTGCAGGCTGGTAAAAACAGGTGATTCGTTAATATCTGTGTCCAGGTTGGCATCAGCATTCTTTTGCGAAACAAAAAGATGGATCGTATTCTTTTTTAGTTGAATGCTGGTGGCTGCTCCGCGGAAATAAAGATTTTCATCCACTGAAGTATAGGGCCTGATTCCCTGGCCGTATTTCATGATTCCCAGAACATCGGCCGATTTGCCGGGAGAGAAGCCTTGCCAAAGCACCAAACCTTGTCCGCTGCGAACAATAAAATCGCCTACGGTTATCCGCTCAAAAACAGGGTTGATCTTCAGGCTTACATTGCCCGAGTAAAAATCGAAGCCCTGTTTGTTGGAGCCTTTGAAAAATGCTTCGCCCGGATCTTTTTCGGTGGTCAGTCCGGCGGAGAGTTTGTCGCCGGCTTCAAAACGGTAACGGCTGTAATAACGGAAGCGGTTTCCTTCGTAGGGTTTCACTCCTTCGTCGTTTGCCCGGTATCCACGTGCTTTTTGAATCGTTCCGAGGCTTCGTAACAGCAGTTCCTGTCGTTTGTATTTGGTTTCTTCCTTGAATGAGGCGGGGCTTGTTGTCGGAGGACCAAAAACAATAAAAAGCTGCATTTTCTGAAGTAGTTCCGGCGTGAATCCGTCGATGATGGTTAATTCAAAAATGGAATAAACCGGGCCATAGGTATCTACATAGGCCAACAGCTTATTGATCTGAATGCTGTTTAGCAGATACATTTTTGAAAGTTCGTCGGGAGTGGTGGCGTTAATGTTGATTGGATCATTCAACAGTTGTTCCAGATCTTCGATAATCAGCGCTGCGTCGGCCTCCTCTTCCATGTTTTCGAGCTGCGATTCCACAATGGTTTCAATGATCTTATCCGGCGAAATATTCTGGCCAACGGATAAAAACGGAATACCCCAAAGCAGAAACAGGATAATATGTTGGGCTGCTCTTTTCATTGTAAATGAAATTGAATGGAAACGGAAGGAGTGAACCCCAGGTTGCCGTGGTAGCTAAAGGCAAAGTCGGTGGAAATATTTCCAAAAGAATAACCGATTCCGCCCGAATAATTGAAGGGCTTGCCTGAAACTCCCAGCCGAAAGGCAAGATTTTTTACCGGCATAAACTCCAGTCCTGATTTTATTTGAGCCGGAAAATCAGAAGATTTCTGAACTTCGGCACTTAACAGCACATTTCCCGAAAGCTGATAATGGCCTCCCAGCCGATAAGTAAATGGCATTTTTTGTGGGCCGTAGTAGGTTTCAAAGCCATTTCGTACGGGGTTAAAAACATGCGCTCCCAACGCCAGTTCCGGGGTTAGTTGATAAAGCACCCCGCATTCGAAGGTAAAAAAGGCAAAGGCGCCCTCGTTTTCGGGAAAGCGGTTCGAGAAGTAATCGAGTTGAAGCGCGGCGCTTAATCGTTTTGAAAGCTGCTTGGCAAAGGCCAGCCCTAACTTTGATTCTTTGTAGCTTCCTTTGCCAAACTGATAAAAACTTATTCCGGCAGTGCCTCCAAAAACGGGAGACGAGAAGGTTCCGGCAGTCAGCGAGAGTTCTTCCAACATAAAGCGTGATTCGTAGTAGATCCCGGCCGAAAGTTGGGAAACATGGGTAAGTGTGGCCTGGTTGTGAAAAGTGCTCCATGCATCGCTAAGGGAGACACTGGCATGCGAGAGTGCTACCGAACGGGCTCCGGCGGTGCGGTTCTCAGAGGCTATCGACGCAAGCGATAAAAACAGAAACAACAGTTGTATTTGAAAGGGCTTTCTCATACAAAACAAGGCGCAGATAAAAATTACTGCGCCCTGTTAAATGTACGAAAAAATGTTTTGTTAAGCTTAGTTTGTCTTGAACTTAAATTTAACTTCGGCTAACTCCTGGTTGGCCTTTACAATTTTTTTCTTCAGCTCTTCCTTGTATTGTATCATTTTTTGCATCAGTGCTTCGTCGCCGGTTGCCATCATTTGTACGGCTAAAATAGCGGCATTCATGGCACCATTAACGGCGACGGTTGCCACCGGAATTCCGGGAGGCATTTGCAGAATGGCCAGAACCGAGTCGAACCCAGAAAGGCTCGCATTGATGGGAACTCCGATGACCGGAAGCGGCGTCATGGCGGCAATAACCCCCGGCAAATGAGCGGCCATTCCGGCACCCGCTATAATCACTTTTATGCCACGGTCTTTCGCGCCTTTGGCAAAAACTTCCACTTCCTCTGGCGTACGGTGGGCCGACAAAGCATTGATCTCAAAAGGGATTTCGAATTCATCAAATAATTTGGCGGCTTTTTCCATCACATTCAGATCGGAAGTGCTACCCATGATAATGCTAACTTTTGGTGTCATATTTAAGTTTTATTTTCTGATACTCGAATTGTTTTTGTTATTTTGTAGCCCAAATTTTCAAGGCGAATTTAAGGCAATTTAAGTATTAATAAAAATCAAAGATTTTCATGAAGCGGGTTAAAATTCACGATAAAGAGTTCGAGTTATTCATTTCTCACGAAAAGATTCAGTCGGTAGTTGAACAAATGGCTGAAAAAATGAACGCCGAACTGGTAGGTAAAAATCCGCTCTTTCTGTGCATTCTGAACGGATCGTTTATGTTTGCTGCCGAGCTTTTTAAAAGGATAAACTTTGTTGAATCCGAAATTTCATTTGTAAAATTGGCTTCTTATGTAGGCGACCAAACAACCGGTACGGTTAAAGAACTGATCGGGTTGAACGAAGACATTGAGGGGAGAACTGTGGTGGTGCTTGAGGACATTGTGGATACCGGGATTACCATCGACAACATTCAGCAACAGCTAAAACGCATGAATCCGAAAGAAGTATTGGTGGCAACCATGCTTTTGAAACCCGATGCACTTAAAAAGGACGTAGACCTGAAGTATGTGGGAATTGAAATTCCGAATGATTTTATTGTGGGCTGCGGACTGGATTATGACGGGCATGGCCGAAATTTGATTGACATATATTCAATCGTAAAAGAATAACCGAAAAATAACCAAAAATCAACATGTTAAATATTGTATTATTTGGCCCTCCCGGAGCTGGAAAGGGAACCCAGGCTGAATTCCTGATAAAATCCTACGGGTTGATACATTTGTCGACCGGAGAGATTTTACGGAGTGAAATTGCCGCCGGTTCTGAGTTAGGGGTGGAGGCCAAAAAGTTTATGGACAAGGGCGAATTGGTGCCCGACCACCTGGTGGTAAAAATGATTGAAACAATTCTGGAAACCCACAGCGAGGCGCGAGGCTTTATTTTTGATGGTTTCCCGAGAACCGTGGACCAGGCAAAGGCGTTGGATGTGATGCTGGAAGCGCACGAGACCGGTATTGCCGGAATGCTGAGCCTTGAAGTGGAAAAACAGGAGCTGATCAATCGTTTGTTAAGCCGTGGAAAAGTATCGGGTAGGGTCGATGATCAGAATCAGAAAGTGATCGAGAACCGTATCCAGGTGTACCGAGATAAAACACTTCCGTTGATTGAATACTATAAGCCGCAGGGCAAACATTTTGGTATCGACGGAATGGGAAGTATAGAAGAGATTGCCGACAGGTTAAAGCAGGTGATCGAAAAGTTTTAGGCTTCAGTTGAAGCAGCTTAAAAAGGTGGGAATTCTGTATGCTAACCGGATTTCTCACCTTTGTTGGTAAAGTAAAGGAACATTTAAAAGAAGAAAAATGGCCGAGACGAATTTTGTTGATTACGTGAAAATACACTGTAAATCGGGTGCCGGTGGTGCCGGATCGGCGCATTTGCGCAGAGAGAAGTTTGTGGCCAAAGGTGGCCCTGATGGCGGTGATGGCGGCCGGGGTGGACACATTATCCTGGAAGGAAACCAGCACATGTGGACCCTTCTTCATTTAAAGTATAAAAAACACATTAAGGCCGGGAACGGTGAGTCGGGCGGAAAACAACGTAGTACCGGAGCCGATGGTGAAGACATTGTACTGGAAGTACCGCTCGGGACCATTGCCCGCGATGCCGAATCGGGGGAGTTTTTGTTTGAGATAACCCAGCACGGCGAAAGCAAGGTTTTATTGAAAGGCGGGCGTGGCGGTCTTGGTAACGATCATTTTAAATCGGCTACCTATCAGACGCCGCGGTTTGCACAGCCCGGAGAAGAAGGGCAGGAAAGCTGGATGATTCTGGAGCTGAAAGTACTGGCCGACGTAGGCTTGGTGGGCTTCCCCAGCTCCGGGAAATCGACTCTCTTGTCGGTGGTTTCGGCAGCCAAGCCAAAAATTGGCGATTATCCGTTTACCACGCTGGTGCCAAATCTTGGAATTGTGGGGCACCGCGAGCAACGTTCGTTTGTGATGGCCGATATTCCCGGAATTATTGAGGGAGCACACGAGGGGCGTGGTTTGGGACTGCGCTTTTTGCGGCACATCGAGCGAAATTCAATGCTTTTGTTTATGGTTCCGGCCGACAGTAAGGATCATCTGAAAGAATACCGAATTTTAATGGATGAGCTGGAGAAATACAACCCGGAACTACTCGACAAGCAACGTTATCTCGCGATCAGTAAAGCCGATATGCTGGATGAGGAGCTGATGAAAGAGATCAGTCGAGAATTAAAGGGGATTCCGCACATGTTCTTTTCTTCGGTAACAGGGAAAAACATCCAGGTATTGAAAGACAAAATCTGGGAAATATTAAATAGTTAATGGGATTTTTAGACACGATATTGGAATGGGATAAGGAGCTGTTTTTGTACCTGAACAGTTTTCACAACGATTTCTGGGATACGATTATGATGCTGGTTACCCGGCAGGAAACATGGTTCCCGTTTTTTGCAATAATCCTGTTTTACTTTATTAAAAATTACCGTTCTAAAGCCATTATAATCGTTATCGGTTTGGCCTTGGTTGTGCTTGGTGCCGATCAGATTTCCGGTTTGATGAAAGCCGGGTTTCAGCGCTTGAGACCGGTGCACGATCCGTCGATCGAACACCTGGTGCACAATGTATTACGCAAAGGAGGCATGTACGGATTTGTTTCGGCACATGCAGCCAATTCGGTGGCCATCCTGGTTTTTACGTCGCTGATTTTTAAGCAAAGAGGCTACACGCTGCTGCTTTTCTTGTGGGCGGCTGTCTTTAGTTATTCGCGTATTTATTCTGGTGTTCATTATCCGTTTGATATACTGGGAGGTACATTGCTGGGTGTAGGCGTGGGGCTGCTTGTTTTTAAGCTGACCATGTTTGTGGAGAATCATTTTTTTTACACCCGGTCGCCTAAGATCGAAAAAACAGCGCTGCGTGGCGAAGAATCAGGCATTATCTGGCTGGTGTTTACTGCGCTTGTGGCAACCGTATTTATTGTTACGTATCTCCTGCATCGTTATAATTATTTGTAAATGAACAACGCCCGCACATTTAACCAGGAACAAAACAAGCTTTTTGAAAAAGAACTAAAAAACCTTATGCGAAAGATCAGGTGGCTGGCCTGGTACCGGCTGTCGGTTTTTATTGCGCTTTTCTTTCCGTTTTCGTTTCTGGAATTAAGTTGGGTTACAGGATTGCTGACCCTGGGTTTGCTTGTTTTGTTTTTCTACCTCATAAAAGTGAACCTCCGGCTCGACCGGCAACGGAAAAAGTGTGCCGTGTTAAAACAGCTGACGGAGGATGAATTGCTGGCACTGGATCATTCGTTTCTGCACTTTAAAAACGGCGCTGAATTTCTCGATACCAACCACTTTTTTTCGTACGACCTGGATTTGTTTGGCGACGGGTCGCTTTACCAGTACCTGAATCGCACATCCACAATTGGCGGGGCGAAAAAGCTGGCCTCGTGGTTTATAAAGTCATCGACAAACAAAGAAGAAATTGAAAGCAGGCAGCAGGCGGTACGCGAGCTTTCAGGAAAGAGGGAGTGGCGTTTGCAGTTTTTAGCTGAAGGAAAGCTTTTTGAAGAGACCGAAGCACTGAGCCGGGAAATTACCGGTTGGTCGGAAACTGAGTTTGACCTCAGAAGTCCGGAAGCAACCAAATGGATCATTCGGCTGATTCCGGCTTTAACATTGCTCGCAATCATTCCGGCGGTTCTGGGAATTTCCAATACATATTTGGTGCTCGCCATTTTTACTCAATGGCTAATGGTGTATTTCTACCGGAAGCGCATCTCGCATTATTTCAGCTTCTTTGGCCGGAAATCGCGGTTACTTTCCAAATACATGCTGCTGCTGGATCAAGTGGAGCAGCAGGATTTTCAATCTGCCTATCTTCAGAATCTTCAGCAAGCTATCAAGCATCCTTCGGCGGGACAAACATTCAGGCAGCTAAAGAAAAGGGTGGAGGAGTTTGAGTACCGTCAAAATCTGTTGGTGGGCTCTGTTCTGAATTCGTTCTTGCTGTGGGACATTCGTTGTGTGTTTGAGCTTTGGCGCTGGCACCGGGAGCACCACCAAAGCCTGGTAAAATGGATAGATGTTGTTGCCGAAGTGGATGCGCTAATCAGTTTGGCCAATTATGCCGACAATCATCCCGATTTTGTATATCCGCTTATCAACGACGACGATTTTGTTCTTGACGCAAAAGAGTTGGGGCACCCACTCATCCGGCAGGAAAAGAGGGTTTGCAACGATTTTGGGATTGATGGCTGGTCGAAAGTGATGATTGTAACCGGGGCGAACATGGCCGGGAAAAGTACCTTTTTGCGCACGCTCGGCGTAAATTTGTTGCTGGCACAGTCGGGTGCATCGGTTTGTGCGCAAAGTATGACGGTAACGCCCATCGATCTTTATACCAACATGCGGACAACGGATTCGTTGTTAAAAGATGAGTCGTACTTTTTTGCTGAATTGAAGCGTATTAAAGGAGTGCTGGACCGCCTGCAGAACGGTGACCGTATTTTCGTGATTTTGGATGAAATGCTGAAAGGTACCAACTCGGTCGACAAGCTGAACGGCTCAAAAGAACTGATTCGGAAGCTGGTGCAGTATCAGTCGGTTTCGCTGATTGCTACCCACGATCTTAAACTAAGCGAGATGCAACAGGAATTCCCCGAACAGGTATTCAATAAGTGTTTTGAAATCAGGATTGAGAACGACGAACTGGTGTTTGATTACAAACTATCGGACGGGTTTACCAAAACCATGAATGCTACTTTTCTGATGAAAAAAATGGGGATTATTTAGAGTTGTATCTGGTTTGTTTGCGTAAGCAGATATTCCGAAAAATCGGTATTTCCTATAAACTTTTGCTTCTTTGAGTATCGTTTCGATTGCCGCTTTGGCAGCAGTTGAATAAATTATCAAGAATGGCGGGGAGCTTTCCTTTTAATGCGACTCTTTCTCTTATTTTCTCTTTATTTGAGTGCTTTTCAGGAGGATTCTTATTCACTATTTTTCAACTAATCATTGTTAGTTAATGAAGCCGCCAAAAAGGCAAAATACAGGTTGATTTAATTATATTTGTGGCAATCCGGTGAACTCCGCAGTTATTTGAAATACAGCATTCCCCAGATAAATTTCAATAATGTCGGCGTTCTGTATCCGGAATATAAATCTGGAAATTAGGTTATGAGCGCAAACTACGACGAAGGAACTATTAAAACCTTAGATTGGCAGGAACACATCCGGAGGCGTCCGGGTATGTACATTGGGAAACTTGGCGACGGGTCATCAGCCGACGATGGTATTTATGTGCTGTTGAAGGAAGTGATGGACAACTCGATCGATGAGTTTATGATGGGCTTTGGTAAAAAGATCGTGGTGAATGTGGATCAGGACAGGGTCACCATTCGCGACTATGGCCGTGGCATACCTCTCGGAAAACTGGTGGACGTGGTCAGTAAAATGAATACCGGAGCCAAATACGACAACAAGGTTTTCAAAAAATCAGTAGGATTAAACGGTGTTGGGATTAAAGCAGTAAACGCGCTTTCGTCCGATTTTACGATCAAGGCCGTTCGCGAAGGGGTAGCAAAAGAAGTTTATTTCAGCAAGGGCATCAAGCAGGGTGAAAAAGATCTTCAGGGTGTTCCGGAGGAAAACGGAACAGAAGTAACTTTTATTCCCGATGTAACCGTGTTCAAAAAGTACCGCTACATCAGCGACTACATTGTGAACATGATGAAAAACTATACTTTCCTGAATTCGGGACTTTCTGTGGAATTCAACGGAGAGCGTTTTTATTCGCGTAACGGGCTGCGCGACCTGTTGGAAGAGAACATGGACCATGACCCAATTTACCCAATTATACATTTAAGAGGAGAAGATATTGAGGTGGCCATAACGCATGGAAACCAATATGGGGAGGACTATTATTCGTTCGTTAACGGACAACACACGACCCAGGGGGGAACCCACTTACAGGCTTTTCGCGAGGTACTGGTAAAAACGATCAGAGATTTTTACAAGAAGGAATTTGATCCGTCAGACATTCGTGCATCGATTGTGGCGGCCATCAGTATTAAGGTTGAGGAGCCTGTATTTGAGTCGCAAACCAAAACCAAACTTGGTTCCAGAGATATTGGTCCCGACGGGCCTTCGGTAAGAGCACACGTCGGTAATTTCTTGCAAAAGGAACTGGATAACTTTTTGCACAAAAATCCGGATACGGCAGAAGTGCTGCACCGCCGGATTGTGGAGTCGGAAAGAGAGCGAAAAGCCATTTCCGGGATTAAAAAACTGGCCAAACAACGGGCTAAAAAGGCCAATCTTCACAACAAAAAGCTGCGCGATTGCCGGGTGCATTTCAACAGCTCTCACGAACAGAAAGAAGCTTCGAGCATTTTTATTACCGAGGGTGACTCGGCCAGTGGTTCCATTACCAAATCCAGAAACGTAAATACACAAGCCGTATTTAGTTTGAGGGGTAAGCCATTGAATACTTTTGGCTTAACCAAAAAAGTGGTATACGAAAACGAAGAGTTTAATTTGTTGCAGGCCGCGCTGAATATCGAAGACAGCATGGAAGACCTTCGTTACAACAAAGTGATTATCGCAACCGATGCCGACGTTGACGGAATGCACATCCGTTTGCTGCTGATCACCTTCTTTTTGCAGTTTTTCCCGGAACTGATCAAAAAGGGGCACGTGTTTATTTTGCAGACTCCTTTGTTCAGGGTGCGAAACAAGCAAAAAACCATTTACTGCTACTCGGAAACCGAGAAACAGGCAGCCATTGATCAGTTGAGAGGAAAACCGGAGATTACCCGCTTTAAAGGATTGGGAGAGATTTCGCCCGACGAGTTCCAGAATTTTATTGGCGATGACATTCGCCTGGATCCGGTGCAGATGAAAAAGCACGAATCGGTATCGCAAATGCTGGAATTTTACATGGGAAAAAACACACCCGAGCGTCAGGACTTCATTATTGATAACCTGTACGTTGAAAAAGACGAAGTGGCTTAAAAAAATAGATTGGCCCGCGAGGGCAGACCGCTAATTTTGAAGAGAAAGAATGTCAGAAGAGAATTTGAATCAGGAAGAAATTCAGGACGATAACACGCCGGAGGAAATCACTTATTTGTCGGGGATGTACCGCAACTGGTTTCTCGACTATGCTTCGTATGTAATTCTTGAACGTGCCGTCCCTTACATAAACGACGGACTGAAGCCTGTGCAGCGACGTATTTTGCACGCCATGCGCGAGATGGACGATGGTCGTTACAACAAGGTAGCCAACGTTATCGGGCAAACCATGCAATATCACCCCCACGGAGATGCTTCCATTGGTGATGCAATCGTTCAATTGGGGCAGAAGGAACTTTTGATTGATACGCAGGGAAACTGGGGAAACATCCTAACGGGCGATGGGGCTGCTGCTCCCCGATACATTGAAGCACGTTTGTCGAAATTTGCGCTCGAAGTTCTTTTCAATCCAAAAACAACCGAGTGGAAGCTTTCGTACGATGGGCGTAAACGCGAGCCGGTAACACTTCCGGTGAAGTTCCCGTTGTTGCTGGCACAGGGAGTAGAAGGTATCGCTGTGGGGCTTGCCTCCAAGTTGTTCCCGCATAACTTTAACGAACTGCTGGATGCTTCTATCTGTTACCTGAAAGGTCAGGATTTTGTGCTTTATCCTGACTTTCCGACAGGTGGCTCGGCCGACTTTAGTAAATACAACGATGGAGTTCGCGGAGGTACGATTAAAGTACGGGCGAAAATCGAAAAACAGGACAACAAGACCCTGGTTATTACCGAAATCCCTTTCAGTAAAAATACCACTTCACTGATCGAGTCGATTATCAAGGCCAACGAAAAAGGTAAGATTAAGATCAAGCGGATCGACGATAATACGGCAGCAAACGTTGAGATCCTGGTGCATCTGGCTCCGGGTGTTTCATCCGATAAAACCATTGACGCGCTGTATGCCTTTACTGATTGTGAGGTTTCGCTGGCGCCCAACTCCTGTATCATCGAAAACGACAAACCGTTGTTTATTGGCGTTTCCAAGATATTAAAACGATCGGCCGACAGCACCCTGGAACTTCTGAAACTGGAGCTTGAGATCAGGAAGTTCGAACTGGAAGAACAATGGCATTCTTTGTCGCTTGAGAAAATATTTATTGAAGAGCGCATTTACAAGGATAAGAAGTTTGAAGAATCTGAGAACATGGACATGGCGATCGCACACATCGATCAGCGTCTTGATCCGTGGAAACCAAAGCTAAGAAGAGAAATTACGCGTGATGATATTCTTAAGCTGATGGAAATCAGGATGGCGCGTATCCTGAAATTCAATACCGACAAAGCCAACGATCAGCTACAGGCCATTGAAGACGAGATTGCAGAAGTGCTGAACGACATTGAAAACATTGTACCGTTCACCATCAAATGGTTCCAGCACCTGAAAGATAAATACGGGAAGAACTTTCCGCGAAAAACCGAAATCCGGAGTTTTGAAAGCATTGTCGCGACCAAAGTGGTAGTGAACAACGAAAAACTCTATCTCGACAGGAACGAAGGATTTATTGGAACTTCGCTGAAAAAAGCAGAATACGTTTGCGACTGTTCCGATATCGACGACATCATTGTGTTCCACCGCGATGGCAAATATTTCATCTCGAAGGTTTCAGACAAAGCCTTTATCGGGAAAAATCCATTGCACGTGGCAGTTTTCAAAAAGAACGACAAGCGTACCATTTACAACGTGGTTTACAAAGACGGTGAGTCGGGTGTTTTTTACATGAAACGCTTTTCGGTAACCGGTGTAACCCGCGACAAAGAATACAATCTGACCAAGGAAACTAAGGGATCGAGGATTGCTTATTTTTCGGCCAACCCCAACGGAGAAGCTGAAACATTGCGGGTGGTGTTAAAACCCAAACCGCGTATTAAAAAGCTGATTTTTGAAGTCGACCTTGGGGAGCTGGCCATCAAAGGCCGTCAGTCGATGGGGAACATTCTTACCAAGTACGATGTCCATAAAATCTCGCTGAAGGAAAAAGGTGTTTCTACTCTGGGTGGCCGCAAGATCTGGTTCGATCCCGATGTTTTACGTTTGAATGCCGATAGCCGCGGAGTTTTCCTGGGCGAGTTCTCGGGAGAAGATGAGATCCTGGTTATCTACAAAAACGGGGAATTCCAGTTGTACAATTACGATCTGAGCAACCACTTTGGCGATAATATTCTCACCATCGAAAAATTCGACAAACGGAAAGTCCTTTCTGCGGTTTATTTTGACGCCGAACAGCAGTTTTACTATGTGAAACGTTTCGAAATTGATGAACCGGAAGGGAAGCTGGTCCGTTTTATCGGTGAACATCCCGACAATAAACTGGTTAGTATTACCTGGGTGCATTATCCGCGTTTGGAGATCACCTTCGGCGGGAAGAATGAAGAGCGGGAAAATGAAATTATAGAAGTGGCTGAGTTTATTGGCGTAAAATCGTGGAAAGCAAAGGGGAAACGTCTGTCAACTTACGAAGTAAAGGACATTACGGAGCTTGAACCGGTAATCAAGGATGAGGACGATCGTCCTGAGCCTGATGAGATTAACCAAGATATTGACGATATTCCGTTTGAGGTAAACCAGCCGAAGAAGGAAGACGACAATTCAAACCAGATGTCACTTTTCTAGTTCAACTAAATTATTTTGGATGAGAGTTTATTTGATCGGATACATGGGGAGTGGAAAATCCACGTTGGGCAGAAGATTGGCGAAGCATCTGGGCGTGCAGTTTGTGGATATGGATCATTACATTGAAGAAAGAAACTGCAAAACCATTCCGCAAATTTTTGAGGAAGAGGGAGAAGCTGAATTCCGCAAAAAGGAACGAAAAGCCCTGGAAGAACTTTCTGAGTTCACCGACATTGTGATTGCTACCGGGGGAGGAGCGCCTTGTTTTTTCGACAACATCGATCTCATGAACAGCACCGGTAAAACCATTTATCTGAATATTGACCCAACCATTCTTGCGGATCGTTTGCTTCATTCGAAAACCGAGCGCCCGCTAATTAAAGGAAAATCGCGCGACGAACTGGTCGCTTTTATCGATGATACCTTAAAAAAGCGAAACGAGTTTTATATGCAGGCAAAATATCAGATTACCATTCCTGATGTAGAACTGGCTTCGGTGGAAGAACAGTTGAAGGCTTAAATCGGATTATTTTAAATCCATCGTTTCGGGTACTTTGGTTAAGCGAAGAAAGTAATCCCCACACCTGTTGGAACGTAAATACATAAGAAAATAAATAGGAAAGGTTCTTTTAAAAGAGCCTTTTTTCTTGCCCTCATTTATTGTATATTCCATGATTGAAAATGAAACTCTTATGCCAACGGTAGCACAGCAATTTGCGCACACCTTACGCGATATAGGCGTGCGTTATGTATTTGGCGTTCCCAGTGGAAACATGATTGATTACATCGAGGCTCTTCGGGAGGAAGAGGGGATCGATTTTGTGTTAGTGGGACACGAGGCTACAGCAGCCATCATGGCTGATGTTTGCGGGCGGATCACCGGAATTCCGGGAGTGTGTTTTGCCACTTTCGGGCCGGGGGCCACTAACTTAAGCACCGGTGTTGGAGAAGCCTTACTCGACCGCTCGCCGCTTCTTGCTTTTACCGACGAGATGCCCGATCATTTATTGAACCGGGTGGTGCAAATGAATGTCAATCATCAGCAGTTGTTTTTTCCGCTTACAAAACACAGCACGCGCATGAATGCCGGCAATGTGGAAGATATTATTTTGAAAGCGGCCGGCATTGCCACTTCCGATGTTCCGGGGCCGGTTCATATCGGAGTCCCCGCAGGTATCGGAGCACAGCTGGTTCAGGAGACTGGAACCGAACTGGAGTACCTGCGTGTGGAGAAAAAACGATGGTCTCCTTTGGTGCCCGAGCAGGTCCGAAAAATAGAAAGGCTTTGGAGGAAAAGTGAAAAGCCGGTTTTGGCTGTAGGAATGGCAGCGGTGCGGGCCGGGGTAAAGGATTTGATTGTTGAGTTGGCAGAGAAAAACAATATTCCGGTGGTATTAACTCCCATGGCAAAAGGCATTTTTCCTGAAGATCATCCTCTTTATGCTGGAGTGCTGTTTCATGCTTTGTCGGATGTGGTTGCGGAAACGCATGGCGAAGCTGATTTGGTTGTCGGGATTGGTTACGATCCGGTAGAGTTTAACTATGAAGATTGGATGCCGGCGGTTCCCTTGATTCATATTGATGAAAAAGAAGCCGATGTAGATACCGGAAAACTTCGTGAGGTTTTGAATGTAAGCGGAAACATTGAGATGGCTTTGCGGGAGTTGCTAAAACTAAACAGCCCATCAAAAAAGTGGGACCGGGATGAATTGGCAGAACGAAAACGCAGGATGTTTCAAAAGTTGTTGCCGCCACCTGAAACTTTTGGGCCGCGGGCAATTCTGCACGAGCTAAGAGAAACCTTGCCCCCGGAAGGGATTTTGACCGTGGACGTTGGGGCTCATCTGCATTTGCTGGGGCAGCAGTGGAGAACGCCCTCACCCGAAAAATTGTTGATGACAAACGGATGGTCGGGGATGGGATTTGCGATTCCCGCGGCCATGGCTGCCAAGTTGAATCACCCTACGCTTCCGGTGGTCGCTTTGTTGGGCGATGGGGGTTTTTACATGACCGTTGGCGAGTTGGCAGCGGCAAAAAGGCTTCGTCTGAATATTGTGTTTGTAGTGATCTACGACCAAAGCCTGTCACTCATCCATATCAAACAGAAAAAGAAAGCTTACAACCCGCATTATGGAACCGATCTGGACTTGCTTGCCGAAGTATCCACCAACCATTATTTTGGAGTACCTGTTCTTCGGGCAACGGATCTTGGCACCTATAAACAAGCGCTCGAGACGGCATTTAGTACACAAGGACCGGTCGTGCTCGAAGTATTTGCCGATGCGGGCGAATACAGTGATTTGCTGCTTCGGCCAAATCGAAGGTAAATGACAATTTCCTGTCAACGTAAATACTACATCTTTTACGGGATAGCCTCCGTTTTCCTTTATATGATGAGGTTCTCAGACCTTACATTAAGTGGGTTTTAAGTCACACGTATGTACGTAATTTCCTTTTAACTTATACGGAAAATTACGTACAGTTTGTTTGTAGCTTGGGTGCATAAATGCGCATTCTCTTAAAGTCAGCGAGATCAAAGAAACATTTCAAAAAACAGACTATTTACTCCTTTTTGCGGCAGTCTGTAACGTTTTTCATTTTCTGAGAGAACCATTTGGAATATAGACTATCCGTAAATTAGTGTTGGTCGTTGTGAGAAAATGTTCAATTATGAATAAAATGCAAAAAGGTGTTTAATTGGTATTTTTTTCTTGCATTAATTGCGTAGTAAACCTGATTGACAGCGGGGACACCCGTGTTGTAACTTGCTTTAACGAGAATTGAACCGGAAGCAGAACTTGAATTTACCCCGTTTATACTGCATAACCCGTTGCCTGATACTGTATTTGGACTATGTTTGAAGTGATCTGATACTGTTAAAACGAACTTATTTTAATACATCAGATTATGAAACAAAATTACCTGGAACTACCAGACGCACAAATGTTGCGATCTGGACTGTTGAAGCGAACACTGGACTGGTGTTGTCGCTTCTTTCTTTTGGCATTTATTGTCGGCTATTCAACCCTTTCTGTCTCCAGTCAGATTGTTACTGAGGGGGCAGCTGTAAAAGCGAATTTTGGAATAGATGCGGATGTTTACACGAACTATTTATTGGATCCTTCACTTTCAGGAACTACAGCTAGTGGTACAGACGACTGGTTTGAGAATTTGTTGCTGTATCCCGGGAACGGATCACCGGTTTTTACACCATCTCCTGCATTTATTAATGCGATCATTGCCCAGATGGCAATTGATGAGAATTTCAGTTTTACAATTAGGATGGGTGTGCCGAGAAACTCCAAATTGGAGATTCCTTCATCTCCCGGAGATTCAGTATTATGGATCGACGGCGTATACGCGAGAGACAACAATACTGCCGGAAACGGGAAAGACAGTACTGCTTTTGCGGGGACCTCGGATAAAAACTTTCAGGATCCTTCAACATGGAATGTTGGTATTAAAGATCCCTATCAAAAAGGAGACCTAATTGATGTTTATGGTCATATGCGAGAGGACCCTGGCGGAGATGTTTGGGGAATCGGGGCTTTTTCGACCCGGTCGACTTCAGGATCTGTTCATGCTGATTTTGAGTTCTTTGCCAATCAGGTAGGATATGATGGATCACATTTTACCAATACCGGCACGGATCACGGTCATACTTCATGGACGTTTGATGCAGATGGGGTAGTATTAACAGCCGGAGACCTGATTGTGAGTATAGATTACGAAAAAGGTGGTGGTGACCCTGTGGCCAGTATACGTGTTTGGGTAAGCGAAACTGACTACACGAACGGGCTGGCAAATTTCGATGCTGGTTCATCTTTCAATTTTACGGGAGCTTTCACTACTGAATCTGGTGTTGGTTTTGGCTATGCAGAAATAGAACCCGCAGTGGCAGGAGGAGATCCGGCTGCCTGGGCAGTGGTAAACATTGACAGTGTTTCACCTGCACCGCCTTGGGGAACTATAGAAGGTCCGCAAGCCGATGTAAACGATGAGTATCTTCCGCTTCAATTTGCTGAATTTGCGATTAACATGTCATTTTTAGGACTGGATGCTTTTGGTGGAGATGCTTGTAACAAAACGTTGGGAAGCCTGTTGGTGAAGACCAGAAGCTCGCCAAGTTTTGAATCTGAGATGCATGATTTTGTTGGGCCATTGCTTTTTGGATATGATCTGGAAACCAAAATTGTGGCAATGGATCTGGATTCTTGTGATGATGGATTGAACCAGTTTGATTTAATGACAGCTGTAGACAGCTTTGGCGACGGGAATGTAACATTTTATGCTTCGAGTGCGGATGCATTTGCAAATCCACCTGTAAACGCGATTTCCTCCAACCAAACTCTGCCAGTAGGCGACACCATGTTTTGGGCTCGAAGCTCAAATCCTGATGATCAGGGATGTTTTGCGGTAGATTCGTTTATGGTGACAGTTCACGATAATCCATCCTGTAGCGTTGCGGCTACGGATCAGACTAACTTTTCTACTACAAATGGAACAGCCAAGGTTACAGTTACCGGAGGAGAAGGACCATTTACTTACATATGGTCAACCAACAATGGATCAATTGGAGGAGGACAGGGAACTGACAGCATATATGGTTTGAGTATTGGAAGATACTATGTTAATATAGTGGATGCCAACGGATGTACAACATCGTGTAATGACTCAGTTGGATGGGCTCCTACAGCCCCAACTTGTGAGCTTTTTACAGCTGATGTTGAATGTTTTGGAGCAGAAACTGGTTATGCCTGGGCCGTAGTGACTCCAACCGGACCGGATAGTTTCCCTCCATATACTTATTATTGGTACAAAGGGACAGGATTCGACCAGGTATTTTTAGACTCGACTGTAACAAATAGCATGGTTGACACCATGTTTGGCTTGGGTGCTGGAGTTTACGTAGTTGAGATAAAAAACAGCGTTGATCCGAATACTACGACTTGTGGAGATACAATCAAAGAACCTCCTTATAATCCTGTTGTAGTCGAATGTTCAAGTTTAACACTTGACTCATGTATGGACCAGTCCGCGGTAGATCTGGCTTTTGCCAATTGGTTGGATACTGCTTTTATGGTAAGCGGTGGAACTGATCCACTTGATACAATATATAAAGTAGATGATATTATAGCAGATTTAGATACCGTGGATGCACCATCGGCATGTGGAGGCCTTGTGACAATTAAAATGATAGTTACAGACTATTGTGGACTGATGGATAGCTGTGAAGCTACTTTCATGGTAGAGTACGCACCAGCTTTGGCGGTAACCTGTCCGGGAGACCTGACGCTAAGCAGCTGTCTGACGCAGGACTCAGTAACTACTGCCTTTAATGCATGGCTTGCAGGGTTTAGCTCAGATGGAGGTTGCAATGCGGAAGAAACCGATTTGAGCAATGTAGCAACAGCACTTGCCTGTGGTGATTCGATCACGATCAAGTTCAAGGCATGGGACAGCTGTGAACAGGCTGACAGTTGTATGGCCACCTTCAAGGTAGACTATGCCCCTGAGCTGGAAGTTACCTGTCCTGGAGACCTGACACTGAGCAGCTGTCTGACACAGGATTCAGTAACCACTGCATTTAATGCATGGCTTGCCGAGTTTGGCTCAGAAGGAGGTTGCAATACCGAAGAAACCGATCTGAGCAATGTAGCAACAGCACTTGCCTGCGGTGATTCTATCACGATCAAGTTCAAGGCATGGGACAGCTGTGAACAGGCTGACAGTTGTATGGCCACCTTCAAGGTAGACTATGCCCCTGAGCTGGAAGTTACCTGTCCTGGAGACCTGACACTGAGCAGCTGTCTGACACAGGATTCAGTAACCACTGCCTTTAACGCATGGCTTGCCGAGTTTGGCTCTGAAGGAGGTTGTAATACCGAAGAAACCGATTTGAGCAATGTAGCAACAGCACTTGCCTGCGGAGATTCTATCACGATCAAGTTCAAGGCATGGGACAGCTGTGAACAGGCCGACAGTTGTATGGCCACGTTCAAGGTAGACTATGCACCGTTACTGGAAGTAAACTGTCCTGGAGACCTGACACTGAGCAGCTGTCTGACACAGGACTCAGTAACTACTGCCTTTAACGCATGGCTTGCCGAGTTTGGCTCAGAAGGAGGTTGCAATACCGAAGAAACCGATTTGAGCAATGTAGCAACAGCACTTGCCTGCGGAGATTCTATCACGATCAAGTTCAAGGCATGGGACAGCTGTGAACAGGCCGACAGTTGTATGGCCACGTTCAAGGTAGACTATGCACCGTTACTGGAAGTAAACTGTCCTGGAGACCTGACACTCAGCAGCTGTCTGACACAGGACTCAGTAACTACTGCCTTTAATGCATGGCTTGCCGGGTTTAGCTCGGAAGGAGGTTGTAATACCGAAGAAACCGATTTAAGCAATGTAGCAACAGCACTGGCGTGTGGCGACTCGATCACGATCAAGTTCAAAGCATGGGACAGCTGTGAACAGGCTGACAGTTGTATGGCCACGTTCAAGGTAGACTATGCTCCTGAGTTGGAAGTTACCTGTCCGGGAGACCTGACACTGAGCAGCTGTCTGACACAGGATTCCGTAACCACAGCATTTAATGCATGGCTTGCCGAGTTTGGCTCAGAAGGAGGATGCAATACCGAAGAAACTGATTTGAGTAATGTAGCAACAGCACTGGCCTGCGGTGATTCGATCACGATCAAGTTCAAGGCATGGGACAGCTGTGAACAGGCCGACAGTTGTATGGCAACATTCAAAGTAGACTATGCACCTGAGCTGGAAGTTAACTGTCCGGGAGATTTGACACTCAGCAGCTGTCTGACACAGGATTCAGTAACCACTGCGTTTAACGCATGGCTTGCCGAGTTTGGCTCAGAAGGAGGATGCAATACGGAAGAAACCGATTTAAGCAATGTAGCAACAGCACTTGCCTGCGGTGATTCAATCACGATCAAGTTCAAGGCATGGGACAGCTGTGAACAGGCCGACAGCTGTATGGCCACGTTCAAGGTAGACTATGCACCTGAACTGGAAGTTAACTGTCCGGGAGATCTGACACTCAGCAGCTGTCTGACGCAGGATTCAGTAACCACTGCGTTTAACGCATGGCTTGCCGAGTTTGGCTCAGAAGGAGGATGCAATACAGAAGAAACCGATTTGAGCAATGTAGCAACAGCACTTGCCTGCGGTGATTCTATCACGATCAAGTTCAAGGCATGGGACAGCTGTGAACAGTCTGACAGTTGTATGGCAACATTCAAAGTAGACTATGCACCTGAGCTGGAAGTTAACTGTCCGGGAGACCTGACACTGAGCAGCTGTCTGACACAGGATTCAGTAACCACTGCATTCAATGCATGGCTTGCCGAGTTTGGCTCAGAAGGAGGTTGCAATACCGAAGAAACCGATTTAAGCAATGTAGCAACAGCACTTGCCTGCGGTGATTCAATCACGATCAAGTTCAAAGCATGGGACAGCTGTGAACAGGCTGACAGTTGTATGGCCACGTTCAAGGTAGGTTATGATTTGGATGCACCTGTTATTACAATCAACATTTTGCAGGATTCAACTTGTAACGCTGATCCGGACGCCACAGCAACATATGTCGACTGTCAGGGAGAAGGTAATGCAACTCTTCAATCACTCAATAAAGTGGCAGTTGATCCATCAGATCCAAACAAGTGCGATGAATATTGGATTTATACATTCTACGCTGAGGACAATTGTGGAAACTCTTCAACAGCAACGGATACTCTGTACCGGTTTACCGAATCTGAAGGCGATTGTGAAACGGCGTTTGCCCGCTTCCCGGAACCGGATTTGGGACCTGCACCTTATACGACCGAAATTGGTGCAAGATGCTTCCTGGATGAACCGGATACAGCTGTATTTAACAGATGGGGATGGACCAATAGGGTCAAAGTTGGTCAGGATTCTGTTTACACGCTGGATGTTTATGCCGGAGCCGGACAATGCGACCTGAGCAAAGGTACCTGGGTTGGAACCGTTACTTTAACCTTTAGTGGTTCTACCATGAACGTGCTGTACGATCTGGAGGAAGGATATGTAATTAGTGAGGCGCATATTTATGCCGGTACCAACATGTATCCAACATGGAGAAATGGTAAGCATAAAGGTGAATACACCGTTGCTCCCGGTCAGTATACAGTAGTTTGGGAAAACGAACCACCGGCAACCGGTCTCGACGTTCAACTAACAGGTGTATCAAATGGTGATTACATTTTTGTAATCGTTCATTCAGTGGTATGTATACCAACTTGCGATTGTCCGGAAACGGTTAGGACTGATGTCTCATTAGCGTCGGCAACTATACTAACCACAAGAACAAATGGTAAGAAAAGTGCCGAAATCAAAGAAGTTGGAGTTGTTTCCGAAGGACAGCTGAAGGTTTATCCGAACCCGTTCACCAGCAAGGTAACTTTCGAATTTGTATCGCCTGTTGATGCATATGGAACACTTGAACTGTACAACATTACCGGTCAACGTGTGGCCCGGTTAATGGATCGTTTCGTTACTGGCGGAGAACTGAATAAAGTTGAGTTCCAACCATCCAACGAAGTCTCAGGTATCTATCTGTACAGACTTGATTTGGACGGTGAGATTCAAATTGGAAGGGTTATTTACAAAAGGGAGTAATAACCAGGAATTGTAGACCCTTATTTTTTATCTGATATACATTCAGGGGAATTCTGCCAAGGGCAGGGTTCGACAAAGGGGCTGATCGAAAATCAGCCCCTTTTCTGTTTCCTGATTTATTCCTGGCAGGAAGGTTCCCGCATAAAAAAGTAATGTGTAAACATGTGTAACTGTATATATTTTAGTATGTAATAGCTAATACTCCTGTTTTTTGAAGGTGTTCTGTCAATTCGTCGTTTAGATTGATCAGGTGCAACGGATTGATTATTTTGCTTGCTTACGTACTCTCATCATATATGATTAAGGATATTTACGGATTGACTTATATACGATTTTATACGTAAATTGTACATGGAATTGCAGAACCTTGCCCTTTGCAAAATAGATTTTAAATGGCTTTTAAAAGTTGACTGATGAATGGATTTTATAGTTGATTATTAACCTTCTGTCTGGGGTGTAGATTGAATCAGAAAGTATGGCGCTAGGTCAGCTGTAGAGGAATGAACCATTTATCATGAATCTGAAAAGTTAAAAGCCATGTGTAAAATCGCGATTTTGGAACGGTTTACCCTCCTGGGCGCAGGAATAGCATCCATTCTTAACGGTGAAAAACAATGTGATGTAGTAATCGTTGCCCAAACAAAAGAAGAGTTGATCAGGCAGTTGGGCAAATCCATTCCGGATGTAATTATAATAGATGTTATTCATGGAGATAATTCCGGGATGAAGTCAGTAAAAAGAATTCGCCGCTCATTTCCTACTACCCCGTTACTGCTGATAGTAAGTGCCAACTACGCCGATTGTTTTGAAGAGTACATTCGCCTGGGAGTTAAGGGCTTTGTTTTTAACAGTTCGGATGGAAAAGAACTGGTAAAAGCCATAAAAAAATTGAAAGAAGGTGAAGAATATTTCAACAGCAAGGTTTGGAGGATATTCAAAAGTTCCATCCAGTCGCGAAAGCACAAGGTTCAGGATCAGCGGCTAACCGACAGGGAAGTGTCTGTTTTAAAGCTTTTTTCAAGTGGAATGACTTACAAGGAAATAGGTTCTGAATTGAATATCAGTCCGCGTACCGTGGAAACTCATAAGCGAAATATTCTGTCAAAACTAAAGATCAATACTACTGCTGATATGGTAAAGTATGCCTACCGGCATCATATTCTTACGTAATTTTTCATTCACCCAAAATCTCATTTTAGGGGATTACTTGCCAAGAAATGAGTATAAATCCTGATTGACTACGCCCCCTTTTCTGTTGTACCTTTTACCTTGTTAAAATTGATTAGAGGCAGAACTTATTATTCTCTTTACCCCGCCAATTATTAGAGACAAGAAACCACAAGAGAGTGCTGTAATTAAAGGAGTTTATTTGACGGTGATCTGATAAGCGATTAAGTTTTTAACTTAAAACTTTCAGATTATGGAAAAGAATTACATGACGCGCACGGGATTAAAAAGATTTCCCGTTTGGGCGAGGTTTGCGTTCCGATATTGGTGCCGCTGCCTTGCCTTTTTATGTTTTATCCTGATCGGTACTTCATTTGCCCACAGTCAGATCGTTACGCAAGGAGCGTCCGTTCAGGCCAATTTTGGTATTGATGGGGATCTCTATGCAAACTATTCCTGGTCTCCGGGTATTGCTTATGTAGGAGTTGATGATTGGTTTGTTAGTGATAGCATCTTTAACATTCCTTATCCCGGTCCTGGACTAGGTGTGATTGATCAATCGAAGCAGGATTCTCTGATTGCTGCATGTGCGGCAGACAAGAATGCTTCCTTTACACTCAGGATGAGTATGGAGCGAAATACCCAGGTCGGAGATATCACTTGGATTGATGCGGTTTATTACCGCGACTGGAATGCAACCCAGGGAAGGGTGGACTATCTAACGTTTACTACTACCCAGGATAAAAACGGAGATAATCCGAAAACCTGGAATGTAGGAGAACATGGCGTTCCGCAAAAGAATGACCTGATAGATGTAATGGGATTTATGTGTATGGATACCACTACTGATGAACTTTGGGGAATGGGAGCATTTAGCACGATTTCTCCGGATGGTAATTCACATGCGGACTATGAATTTTTTGCCAATTCAGACGTTCATTACAATGGCGTCGATTCATTACTGGGGACTGGAGATGAAGGCGGTCATACCGCCTGGCAATTTGGTCCGGAAGGGCAGGTACTGTCAGCAGGTGATTTAATTGTTTCAATCGATTACACAAAAGGTGGAACCAATCCGGTTGGCCATGTAAGGGTATGGATTTCAGATGCAGACTATGCTTTTCTTATGACTATGCCGGATTCATTGGAATTTGAATTGACCGGTCCGTACGATTCGGGCGAAGATGCTGATGGTTGGGGCTATGCCGATATTCAACCCGTTGGTGGAGGTAATGATCCTTCTGTTTATGCTGTTATAAATATTACCACGCCTCCTGATCCTCCTGCACCTCCATGGGGAACTCAGTTAGGCTCGCAGGCAACCCAAAATGATTATTACGAACAATACCAGTTTACCGAATTTGCCATTAATTTGACACATCTGGGACTGGATGCATTTGGGGGAGACGCTTGTAATAAAAGACTGGGATCATTGATCGTTAAAACACGGTCATCGTCCTCATTCACGGCAGAATTAAAAGACCTTGCCGGTCCGTTCCTTTTCGGATTCGAACTTATTACCGGCGTTGAGGTACAAAATCTTTCTGATTGCGAAAATGGAGACGATACGCAAGAATTTAACCTGAATGATGCTGTGACAGATAGCCATAATGGCAATATCTTTTTTTACGATAATTCAGCAGCAGCTTATCTGGGTGGAGCAGGTTTAGATACCATGCAAACGGTTAATGTGGGAGATACCATGTTCTGGGTTCGTAGCGAAAACAAAAAAGATCCGTTGTGTTTCGCCGTTGATTCATTTACAATAACAGTTCATAATAACCCGGAATGTACCGTTGTTACGACCGATGAAACACATTATCTGGCCTTCGATGGAACTGCTACCGTAATCGTTAATGGAGGTATGCCTCCCTATACTTTCGAATGGACCGCAGGCGGAGGAGGTTTCGTTCCCGATTCTGTTAAAAATGATAGTATCTTAACTGTACTTTCCGGTGGTTCCGGGGCTCCGGGTTACGGAGTTTACTATGTTACGGTAATAGATTCTTTTGGCTGTGAAACAAGTTGTAATGATACAATCAGGTGGACACCAACTGCTCCAACATGTCAGGCTTATTCTATCAACATTGATTGCTTTGGTGCAGCCAATGGTGTTGTATGGGCAGAAATTACACCGAATCCAAACGGTGCATACCCGCCTTATTCCTATTATTGGACGAAAAACGGAGCTCCGTTTGATACAACCATAACGGCAAGCCTGACAGATACATTATATGGTCTGGAACCGGGAATTTATTCCGTGGAAGTTTATGATTCATTCGATCCAAACGGATCGGGGTGTGGTGCCGAGGTAACACAGCCGGATTACAATCCTGTTTTTGTCGAATGCTCCAACATAACGGTTGAATCGTGTCTTTCTCAAACCGAAATTGAAACAGATTTCCTGAATTGGTTGGATACTGTATTCTTTGTACACGGAGGAACTGATCCGCTCGACACTATTTACAAGGTGGATGGTATAATCGTTGATTTGGATACGATTAATGAGCCCGATAAATGTGGAGGGAGTATAACCATCGAAATGATCGTTTCTGACTACTGTGAATTAAGTGATACTTGCTTTGCTACCTTTACCGTTCCAACACCGGAGCATGTCGACGTAGTTGGTCCTGGTATGGTCAATAAGTCAAGTTGTGACTTTGCTGACCAGGTAGATTTAGATACCACCTTTGCCAATTGGTTGGCCGAATTTAAAGTTACAAACGATGGCGGTTGCGGAGCTCAGGGAGTGGGTACAGCCGGTTTAAATCCACCAATTTTGTGTGTGGGTGACACCATCAACGTTGTTTACACGATTGACGATGGGTGTACAACAGATACTGCCAGAGCTACCTTTGGTGTAAGTGGAGTATTGGATCTGGTGGTAAGCGATCCGTCCAGTGAATACCACAGTTCATGTGAATACAGCGACCAATCAGGCGTTGAATCTGATTTTGATGACTGGTTCGATGCTATTACCCTGGCTATTCAAACCCAGGTAGATCTGCAAGGCTGCGATCCACAGGTGTCTGATGACTGGAACGATGTCTACCCGATGATTTGCGAAGGCGATACAGTACTTGTAACCTGGACCGTTACCGATCTGTGTGATACCACAATGGTAAGTGCCAGCTTTGGCGTAAGTGCAGTGCTGGATCTGGTAGTAAGCGATCCGTCCAGTGAATACCACAGTTCCTGTGAATACAGCGACCAGTCTGGCGTTGAGTCTGACTTTGATGACTGGTTCGATGCTATTACCCTGGCTATTCAAACCCAGGTAGATCCGCAAGGCTGCGATCCACAGGTATCTGATGACTGGAACGATGTCTACCCGATGATTTGCGAAGGCGATACAGTACTTGTAACCTGGACCGTTACCGATCTGTGTGATACCACAATGGTAAGTGCCAGCTTTGGCGTAAGTGCCGTACAGGATCTGGTAGTAAGCGATCCGTCCAGTGAATACCACAGTTCCTGTGAATACAGCGACCAGTCTGGCGTTGAGTCTGATTTTGATGACTGGTTCGATGCTATTACCCTGGCTATTCAAACCCAGGTAGATCTGCAAGGCTGCGATCCACAGGTGTCTGATGACTGGAACGATGTCTATCCGATGATTTGCGAAGGCGATACAGTACTTGTAACCTGGACCGTTACCGATCTGTGTGATACCACAATGGTAAGTGCCAGCTTTGGTGTAAGTGCTGTGCTGGATCTGGTGGTAAGCGATCCGTCCAGTGAATACCACAGTTCCTGTGAATACAGCGACCAGTCTGGCGTTGAGTCTGACTTTGATGACTGGTTCGATGCTATTACCCTGGCTATTCAAACCCAGGTAGATCCGCAAGGCTGCGATCCACAGGTATCTGATGACTGGAACGATGTCTACCCGATGATTTGCGAAGGCGATACAGTACTTGTAACCTGGACCGTTACCGATCTGTGTGATACCACAATGGTAAGTGCCAGCTTTGGCGTAAGTGCCGTACAGGATCTGGTAGTAAGCGATCCGTCCAGTGAATACCACAGTTCCTGTGAATACAGCGACCAGTCTGGCGTTGAGTCTGACTTTGATGACTGGTTCGATGCTATTACCCTGGCTATTCAAACCCAGGTAGATCCACAAGGCTGTGATCCGCAGGTATCTGATGACTGGAACGATGTCTACCCGATGATTTGCGAAGGCGATACAGTACTTGTAACCTGGACTGTTACCGATCTGTGTGATACCACAATGGTAAGTGCCAGCTTTGGCGTAAGTGCCGTACAGGATCTGGTAGTAAGCGATCCGTCCAGTGAATACCACAGTTCCTGTGAATACAGCGACCAGTCTGGCGTTGAGTCTGACTTTGATGACTGGTTCGATGCTATTACCCTGGCTATTCAAACCCAGGTAGATCCACAAGGCTGTGATCCGCAGGTATCTGATGACTGGAACGATGTCTACCCGATGATTTGCGAAGGCGATACAGTACTTGTAACCTGGACTGTTACCGATCTGTGTGATACCACAATGGTAAGTGCCAGCTTTGGCGTAAGTGCCGTACAGGATCTGGTAGTAAGCGATCCGTCCAGTGAATACCACAGTTCATGTGAATACAGCGACCAGTCTGGCGTTGAGTCTGATTTTGATGATTGGTTCGATGCTATTACCCTGGCTATTCAAACCCAGGTAGATCCGCAAGGCTGTGATCCACAGGTGTCTGACGACTGGAACGATGTTTATCCATCGATTTGTGAGGGAGATACAGTACTTGTAACGTGGACCATCACTGATCTGTGTGATACCACAATGGTAAGTGCCAGCTTTGGCGTTACAGCCCGTGATTCAATAAAAGTATCATGCAACAATACGCTTCTGCAATGTGGAAGTACGGATATTCAGGGTGCTTATGACGCCTGGGTAGCTGGATTTACTTACGAAGGAGGTTGCGCCGGAATGGTTCAGGATAATATAGCTGAAGTTCCGCCGTTATCAGGTATCAATCTTTCAACAGGAGGTACTCTGACCTTCAAATATTGGGCTTCAGATTATTGTACCAGCGATACGATAACTTGCACATTTACTTTGCCTGCTTGTGAAGAATGTGGAACTGCGTATGGAGTACGTGCTGATAGTGTATGCTTCATGGAAAACGATGTTGGCTACACATTTAGCAACTGGGGATGGGCTAACTGGATTGTTCCTGCTGTTTCCGGCGGAGACTCAGTTTACACTTTAGATCTTTATGAAGGTAATTCCAGTTGCTTAATTGTCACACCAAAAATCGGTGAGGCTGTAGTGACCTATGCTGCCAATGGCGATATTATTGTAGAATACACCACTTTTGGTCCGTACTACATGAGTCAGATTCATGTAAACCTGAATTGTGAAGGTTATCCGTTTGCAATAACAGGTAGCGGTTCTGCAAGCGTATCTCCCGGTCAATATTCAGTAAATATTACCGGCCTGAATATGGTAACGCATTACACCATTACTATTCCACACGAACTGATTGATTTCAGTGGAGATGGAATGTGGTTGATTGCGCATGCAGTTTCTTGTCATATTCCTGGTACTTTGACAACGGACTATGTTAGTGGTAGTTATACTTACGATGATGAGTTGATCACCTGTAAGGTTCCGAGTAAGAGTGCTGAGATTGTAACATTGACCGAGACTAAATTGGCTCCAAGCAGTCTGAAGGTTTACCCGAACCCGTTCACGGAGAAAGTGACATTCGAATTTGTTTCAGCAGTAGATGCTTATGGAACCCTTGAAATTTACAACATCACAGGACAACGGGTAGCCAGAATTCTGGACCGTCAGGTTCTGAGTGGTGAAATGAACAGGGTCGAATACGAACCTACTCACGATGCAACAGGCATTTATCTGTATAAACTCAATCTGGATGGAAAAATTCAGGTTGGAAGAATTATTTACCGAAGTAGCTGGTAATGGCACCCTTATTTTTATCAACTATAAAAACTAAAGTGTTCTGCTTTAGGTTGAGGTAACACTCAATGGGATTCTCGAAGAGGCTGACTGGCTGGGTCAGCCTCTTTCTTTTATTTCAAAAATACCCGGAATTCGATATCTTTATGCAGGTTTAAAAAAAGACAACCAATGCAAACCAACAAACAACTCGAGCTGGCTTTTGATTTTATTCAGTATACCGGGCAGAATGTTTTTCTGACAGGTAAGGCAGGAACCGGCAAAACCACTTTTCTGAAAAATCTGAAACTTCGTTCGCCCAAGCGCATGATTGTAGTTGCTCCAACGGGCGTGGCGGCCATCAATGCAGGAGGGGTAACCATTCACTCCTTTTTTCAGCTGAATTTTGGCCCGCAGATCGGGCAACCGGGAGAAGACAGCCGGCAAATGCGCTTTAGCAAGGAAAAGATCAATATCATTCGCAGTCTCGATCTGTTGGTGATCGACGAAATAAGTATGGTGCGGGCCGATGTTTTAGATGCCATCGACCGGGTGATGCGTCGCTTCCGGAACCGGCAAAAAGCTTTTGGCGGTGCCCAGGTATTGATGATTGGCGACTTGCAGCAACTGGCGCCGGTGGTAAAAAGAGACGAATGGGAATTGCTAAGGGCCGAGTACAACACTGTGTACTTTTTTAGCAGCAAGGCACTCCGCGAGACTTCGTATGTCAGCATCGAGCTTACCCAGGTTTTCAGGCAGCAGGACGATAAATTCATTTCAATTCTGAACAAGGTGCGTGAAAATTTGCTGGATGAAGCGGCGCGGACTGAACTTAACAGCCGTTGCAATCCGCATTTCAAACCAACCGACGAGGAAGGCTACATCACCCTTTGTACACACAATGCACAGGCACAACGCATGAACGAGCAGAAGCTGCGCAGTCTTTCGTCAGGAGAGAAAACGTTCGATGCCCGCATTGAAGGCAATTTCCCGGAGTATTCTTTTCCCACCGAAGCGAGCCTGCGCCTGAAAGAGGGCGCCCAGGTAATGTTTGTTAAGAATGATCCGGAAGCAGAGAAACGTTTTTTTAACGGTAAGATCGGGCGGATTACTAGTTTTGATGAAGATACGGTGCGGGTTCAATGTCCCGGAGAAGAAGACGAAATTGAAGTGACCCCACTTTTGTGGGAGAATGTAAAATACACCATCGATAAAGATGCCGCGGAAATTAAAGAAGAGGTGGAGGGCTCGTTTTCGCAGATACCGCTGAAGCTGGCCTGGGCCATCACCATTCATAAAAGCCAGGGGCTTACGTTCGATAAGGCGATTATCGACGCCGAAGCTTCGTTTGCGCACGGGCAGGTGTATGTGGCGCTTAGCCGCTGCCGCACGCTTGACGGGCTGGTACTTCGGACTCCGATTGCCGGCCGCAGTATTATTTCTGACAAAACGGTGAACGGCTTTATTCAGGAAGTGGAAGCAAACCCGCCCGGAGAAAAGGAACTGGAAGTGGCGAAACAGGCTTTCCAGCGCGAACAACTGGGTGAACTTTTTCGCTTTTACCGCGAAATGTACCTCGTTAACCAGATTTTAAAAACCATCGATGAAAATGCCGGGAGTTTTACACAGCCCGTGATTAACGGTTTCCGGGAGATGAAGTCGCTCATTCAAAACGAACTGATTGAGGTGGCTGAAAAATTTCAAATACAGATCGACCAATATTTAAAAGCGAATCCCGATGTAGGGAAAAATGAAAAGCTGGACGAGCGCATTAAAAAGGCAGCCGACTATTTTGAAACAAAAGTCCAGGCGATTATTGTGGATGCGCTGGATGAGCTTGATCTGGAAGTGGACAACCGTGCCCTTCGGAAGCAGATCACCGGCCGCGCCGATGATTTGAAAGCCGAAGCATTGATAAAGCTGGCGGCTTATGCCGTTTGTAAGGAAGGATTCTCAGTAAAAGAAATAATGGAAGCGCGGGCTCATGTGCTCATCGACACTGCCAGCGTTAAGCGAAAGGCCTCGAAAGCCAAAGAAGTTCTTTCTTCCGAACATATTCCGCATCCCGACCTATACAATCATTTGAGGGCCTGGCGCTACGAGAAGTCGGTGGCAGAGGGTATTCCTCCGTACATGATCTTTGCTCAGAGATCTTTGCTCGAGTTGGTGCATTATCTTCCAGTGGATAAAGCTTCCCTGAAACTTATCAATGGAATGGGACCCAAAAAGATTGAGCAGTTCGGGGCTGAGATCATCGAAGAAATCCGGGGCTACTGCGAGGAGAACCATATCGATCGCGGAGAAATTCCGCTAAAGGAAAATCCGAAAAAGGAGAAAAAGCCAAAAGTGGATACCAAGAAGGTGAGTTTAGAGATGTTTCAGTCTGGAAAAACAGTAGCAGAAATTGCCAAAGAGCGTGCTTATACTGAAAACACAATCGAGGGGCATCTGGCTCATTTTGTAAAAACAGGCGAATTGGACGTGTTTCAGTTTCTCACAAAAGAAAAGCTTGAAAAAATGTTAGAGTATTTCAAAAATACGAAGGAACGCAATTTGACACCTGCACGCGAAGCCTTGGGTAATGAATTCAGCTACGGCGATTTGCGGATAGGGTTGAGTTATCTGGAATCCCGGAAAGATTGAGCACAGAGACACCTGGGAAGGTGTGATTTAGTACTTCTGTATCAGAAAGATTCCGCTGATCAGCAATAGAATTCCGGCGATACGACCGGCTGAAATCTGGTGAACATTTAATCCGAAAAAACCATAATGGTCGATAATGGAAGCGGCAATTAATTGCCCCGCAATGGAAGCCGCCAATACCGTGCTGACTCCAATCCGGGGGATAAAAAAGATCACCGACGAAACAAAAATAGCTCCGAGCATTCCTCCGGCCAGTAAATACCAAGGCGCTGTTTTTACGTGCCCCCAATCAGGGATTTGTGTTTTGAAAATAACATTGAGAGCCAGTAAACAGATAAAACCTACCAGAAAATTAACAAGCGCTCCTTGAATCGGATGCTTTAAAAAAGTAGTTAGCTGGGTGTTGATACTTCCCTGAATGGCCAGTAAAAAACCTATTAACAGAACTATAAGGGTGTAAAATGCTTTCATGACTTCTGCTGTTTTGAATTGCAAGTATAACCATTTCGCCGCGACTGATCATTTTCCGATGTCAAATATTATCATTTGTGAAAAGAAAACGGTAAAATTAATTCCATGGAAAACTTACCGGACGGATGATTATCTTTGCGGCCTTATTTTCAGAAGATAATTATGATTTCGATTGACGGACTGGCGGTTACATTTAGCGGGACAACTTTGTTTAAAGACATCAATTTCGTGGTGAACGAGAAAGACCGCATTGCCTTGATGGGGAAGAATGGCGCAGGAAAATCAACTTTGTTGAAAATTATTGCAGGCGTTCAAACTCCTTCAGCAGGAAAAGTTTCGGCGCCCAAAGATGCAGTAATTGCCTACCTTCCGCAGCATTTACTTGTGGATAACAGCCGCAGTTTATTTGATGAGGCCTCGCAGGCTTTTTCCGATGTGCTGAACATGCAAAAAAGGCTCGATGAACTGAATCACGAGCTCACCGTCAGAACCGACTACGAATCGGATGAATACAGCAAGATTATTGAGGAAGTATCGGATTTAAGTGAGAAACTATACAGCCAGGGCGAGATAAACTTTGATGCAGAAGTTGAAAAGATTTTATTGGGACTGGGTTTCTTACGGGAAGATTTTCAGCGGCCTACTTCCGATTTTAGCGGCGGCTGGCGTATGCGAATCGAACTCGCCAAAATTCTGCTGAAAAAGCCCGACCTGATTTTGCTCGATGAGCCTACCAACCACCTCGATATTGAATCGGTGCAGTGGCTCGAAGAATTCCTGGTGAATGAAGCCAGGGCCGTGATTGTGATTTCGCACGACCGGGCTTTTGTCGATAACATTACCACCCGAACCATCGAAGTCACCATGGGGCGTATTTATGATTACAAAGTGAATTATACGAAATACTTGGAACTTCGTAAAGAGCGCCGCGAGCAACAACAGAAAGCATACGACGATCAGCAAAAAATGATTGCGGAAACCGAGCAGTTTATCGAGCGTTTCAAAGGAACGTATTCAAAAACATTGCAGGTGCAGTCGCGTGTAAAAATGCTGGAAAAACTGGAACTGGTGGAAGTGGACGAAATGGACACCTCGCACCTGAAACTTCGCTTTCCGCCGTCGCCTCGTTCGGGGAATTTCCCGGTAATTGCCGATCAGGTGGAAAAATCGTACGGCGATCATTTAGTGTTCTCGGGGGCAACGTTTACGATTCACCGCGGAGATAAAGTGGCGTTTGTAGGGAAGAACGGCGAGGGGAAAACCACGTTGGTTAAAGCCATTATGGGTGAGCTGGAACACGGCGGAACGTTAAGCCTGGGGCACAATTCCATGATCGGCTACTTTTCGCAAAACGAAGCTTCGTTGCTGGATGAAAAGCTAACCGTTTTTCAAACCATCGACGATGTGGCAAAAGGAGACATCCGCACAAAAATCAAGGATATTCTGGGAGCGTTTATGTTTGGCGGCGATAGCTGGGACAAACAGGTAAGTGTGCTTTCGGGGGGTGAGCGTACCCGTCTGGCAATGATCAAATTGTTGCTGGAGCCGGTGAACCTGTTGATTCTTGATGAGCCTACCAATCACCTGGATATTCGTACAAAAGACATCCTGAAACAGGCTTTAATGGAATTCGATGGCACCTTGATTCTGGTATCGCACGACCGCGACTTTCTGGATGGATTGGTTCATAAAGTGTATGAGTTCGGAAATAAACGCGTAAAAGAATACGAAGAAAGTATCCGCGAGTTCCTGGAACGAAAAAAGATGGAGCATTTGCGGGAACTGGAAGTGAAAAAGTAAAGAAGCATTGTTTTATTGGCGATAAATCCGCCGCAGTTTGACTTCCCGGGCGGTAACGAAAATTGTGACGGATATTCCTTATCTTTCGCGGTATGCGAAACGATTCTTTCAAATATTTGAAATATCTGGGTTTTGTTTTCCTGCTGATTTGGGCGTGTTCCTCACCGAAATCGGAAACGGAACAGATTAGGCAAATTCTAAAAGTGCAGGAATCATCCATTCCGGCAAATGTTGATCAGTTGTTAGTTGCAGTTGCTGAACAGTCCGGAAATACTCAGGTCAGCCTTTTTGCCCTGGAAAAAGCAGGTAATAATTGGAATGTTAAAATAGGTCCCCTGGCTGCCGGGATTGGCCGAAATGGTTTTGCTGCACTTGGCGAAAAAATGGAAGGCGACGGAAAATCTCCTTCGGGTGTTTTTGGCCTGGGGCAGTTGTTTACTTATGCCGATACCCTCAATACAAAAATGCCTTACACCATTTCAACCAATGAAGACAAGTGGATCGACGATTCTGAGTCGAATGATTACAACAAATATGTCAGGGGTGAAACCAACGCAAAATCATTTGAAAAGCTAAAGCTGAAAAGCGACTACTACAAATATTGCCTGGTGATCGAGTATAACACTGATCCGGTAGTCAAGGGCAAGGGAAGTGCTATATTTTTACATCTTCGGGAAAAGGCCGATGAAACTACGGCCGGTTGTGTGGCCGTTTCGGAGAAGGATATGGAGCAACTTTTAAAATGGTTAAACCGGGATGCTCATCCTATAATTGTAATGGGGGACAGGCTAACGTTGTCTCGTCAGCCTGTCCGGTAGTATTTTAGATTTCCGGCGCGTTCGCCAGCAAATATTCTTCAGCTTTTACGTTCCACAAGCCTTTTGTTTCGGCTACCAGTTTTGCCAGTTCAGCATAAAACGAGTCTGTTTTGCCCAATTCAGCAAAATCAGAAATGGCAACCAACGGAAGGTTTTTGTGCGTGTAGATCAGTTTTTTCCCTCCCGGAATATTAGGAAGGTTCAAGGTAGTTTCAGCAACCGCATTTAATCCGCCAACGTGGGTGATCAATCCTGCCGGATCAAGGCCTTTGCTCATCACGTCGAGTGCTTCTACCATATCGTCGTTGTTACCTCCGGAGGTTCCCACAATGTGGGTGTAAGCATAATGAACGTTGTAGAAGTTCAGTTTTGCAGCGAATTCAGTGTCAGAAGGACCGGCAAAAAAGTTGAGACAGCCGTCGTGAGCGAGAATCGCATCGCCTTGTTCAACTACCGGAGCTACCGGAGCGAATACGAAAACATCGTTGTATCCTTCTCCTCCCGAAACGTCTTTTAGTGCTTTCACCGGATCTTCCACATTTCCTGTATTCAGGTAAATCAACTCAATGCCTTTTTCTTTCGCCCACTCCACGGGGAAAATTTCAGCGGCACGATCCAAGCGATCCTGTGCAATATCTGTAACTACCAGGAGCGATGGTTTGCGGTCTTCGCGACTGATTACGTAATTGATGGCAGCCAATCCCATCGGACCTACACCTGCGAGGATGGCCATTTTTCCACCTTCCACAATCTCCATTTCGTGAACGTAAGAACCCGGAGTAGTGTGGTAGTTGGCATGCATCGCACCGATAACACAACTCAGAGGCTCGGATAACGACGCCGGGTAAAAGCCGGGACCGTCATAAGCCAGCAAACAATCCTGCTCGAGCACATCTTTTGGTATGATCACGTAAGTGGCATCGCCGCCAATATATTGATAAGAATAACCGGGGGCACTTAAAATCCCTACCGGTCCGTCTTTGTAATAAATAGCCGGCTGTATCGAATATTTCTGACCCGGTTTGAATTTGTGCTGCCATTTTGCACCTACTTCTACAATCTCTCCTGAAAATTCGTGCCCGATCATAATCGGTTCTTCTGCAATGTTATTTGGGACGCGTTTGTGGTCAGTTGCTTGTGTGGCAGCTTTGTAGCTCGACATGCAAATGCTGTCGCTTACTACTTTGGCCAGAATTTCATCGTCCTTGATCTCCGGAAGCTCAAATTCTTCCAGTCGCAGATCTTTCTTTCCGTATAATCTTACTGCTTTTGTTTTCATATCTGTTTTTTATTTTAATTCTTTCTTTTGCCGTGACTTGAATAATTTATGGTTTTGTGATTGCACTCACCCTGATCCCGAGTGATCGGGATCGTCCCTCTCTACGCGTAGAGAGGGAGAAGAGGGAGAGTCGGTTATCAACTTATTTTCCATTTTAATTTCAAATCTTGCACTCCATTAATATTTCGTGCTTCTTTTTACCATCTCCAATAATTCGGCAGGGCTGTTTATAAAATCAACGCAACCTGCTTCTTCCATATCTTCCAGTTTTCCGTAACCCCACGTCACACCAAGCGTTTGCATTCCGGCAGCTTTACCTGTTTTTATGTCAACATAGGAATCTCCCACAAACAGAACGTCACTGCTTTTTACGTTGAATTTCTGTGCGATCAGGTTGGCCGCAAAGGGATCCGGCTTTTTGGGGATATTATCTTGTTGACCGAATACCAGATCAGGAAGAAAATCCTTCATGTAATTTTCTACGATCGGCAGGGTTTGGCTGTGCGGTTTGTTCGTATTTACCGCAAACGGAATTTTATGTTGCTTCAGAAGCGCAAGCACTTCATCGATTCCTTCGTACAAATGGCTTTTCACCATCAAATGTGCGAGGTAATACTCTTTGTAAGCCTGAATGAAATAATCCAGTTTTTCCGGATCACTTTTTATGTGATCGGGAAGTGCTCTTTCAACGAGTTTGGCAGCCCCGTTTCCAATCCACGAGACATACGACTCCGTATCATGCGTTGGCAGATTCTTTTGTTCCAAAACATGGTTGCAGGCATCTGCTATATCCACAATCGAATGCAGTAGGGTACCGTCTAAATCGAATATGATTGCGTTAAATGTCATCAACTAATTCAGCATAATTTGTCCGCCACTTACCGGAATGGCCTGTCCTGTTTCATTTTCCTGGTCGATGGCGTAGAAAACCGCTTTTGCCACATCAACCGGAGAGCAACCTTTGCCTAGCGGGACTTGCGCCAGGTAAAACGCTTTCACATCGTCAACAGTTTTAGCTCCCGGAACTTTTCCTGCGTTTAAGTATTGAACAAACAATCCGTTTTCAGGATCACTCCAAAGCGGACCTTCGTAAAAGTTACCCGGGCAGATTGAATTCACCTTAATTCTATCGGGGGCCAACTCCAGCGCAAACGACTGGGTCAAACCAATGCCGCCAAATTTTCCACCGGCGTAAGCAAAGTTCTTCTTGCTTCCGGCCAAACCCGATTTTGAATTGATCTGAATCACATCAGCATACAATGAGGCATTGTATTTATTCTGCAATTTCATAATCGGAGTGGCTGCCTTGGTACAATAGAAATAGGCGTTATAATTGATTTTGGTAACCAAATCGAAACTTTCGGGTGTCATTTCCTCCAAACCTCCGGCACGTAAAATCCCGGCGTTGCTTACGAAAACATCCAGTCCTCCAAATTCGCAAACGGTTTGGTGCATCAGGTTTTTTAACGATTCTTGATCGGCAACATTGGTTTGTACAAAGATGGCACGGCTGCTGTTTTTTATTTCGTTGAACGATTCGGCGGTAGCTTTCCCGACTGTTTCGTTGAGGTCGGCAACAATGATGTTTGAACCGTTTTCTTTCATTACACGGGCAATCCCTTCTCCAAATCCCTGGGCGGCACCGGTAACAATCGAAATTTTGTTTTCAACACGTCCGGCTACTGTTCCTGCCGAAACTTTACGGCGGTAATTTTCAACCTCCCAGGTATCGATAAAGTTGATCTGCTCGGGTGTCATAAAATGCTGACCACCGAACGATTCCGACAGCCAGGAAATTTTCATGGCATCTTCAAAAACTTCTTTGATGATATTTGATTGATCGGCATTGTCGCCAATCGAAAGCATTCCGATGCCCTTAATAAACACAACCTTTGGAGCAAATCCATAATCAGCAATAAAAGCTTCATATTTTGTTTTGAAGGCTGCGATCGTTGCTTCCGGCGAAGAAACTTCTTCTATGTAAATGTATTTCGATTTGCAATAAACAATCAAATCGGGAGTGAACGGGTAATTCACTTTCTCGAACGCTTCAGCACTTGAATTGAATTTTTCAACTAATGCCGAGTTCGTTACTTTGATCGTTTTCAAACCTTCCTGTGAAACAATGGCACGAATGGCCGGTACAACTTGTGTTACGTGTTCAGCAACCGGAAGTGCAGTTTCGTCCACGGGATCGGAGACTGCCTTTTCAATGTTGGCAATAATCCCATCGTAAATATCAATGATCTCCTGAGTGGTATCGGCACTTACAAAAATGCCATGGTTCTGAAGTAAAATAACTTTGGGGTCGTATCCTTTTTCTGCTCTGAACGCTATGATTTTGGCTTCAACAGCTTTGAATAAAATGTAACCGGGATCGATGTATGGAATGTAAACCGCTTCGTCGCCAAAAACAGGTTTTACGAACTCTTCTGCCTGGTTGCTGCACATGATTCCGTTAACTGCGGTTGGGTGCAGGTGAACCACAAATTTGTAGTTGATGGCATTGTGGAACGATGTTTCCACCGACGGGCGTTTGTCTTTTGTTATGGTCGCGTCTGCTAAATCATCTTTAATCTGGCTTTCGCGTTTAAAAGGATCGGAACTGTATTCGTTTTCTGAAATTTTAGCCAGCTTGCTGCGGTCCATTACGGCAAAACCTTCTTCGCTTATGGTCGACAAAGCAAATCCGCTTGCTTTTACCCAAAGCTGATCGTCCGTTTTAAACGAAGTATTTCCTCCGCCCGCAATCACATATTCCTTTTGGCTACCGTAACTACGCGAAACTTCAATTAAATCTTTAATTCCCTGGTTCATGGTTTTTATTTCTTTGTGGTTCTCCGTGTCTTCTCCGTGAACTCTGTGGTAAAGTTTTTTGAACCCATAGAGTTCACCGAGTCTCACACAGAGTTTGTATTACATACTTAGAAATTTTGCAATTACTGCTTTCCCTAATTCAACAAAGGCAGCTTTTTCTTCGGTTTTGGCAATTTGTCCTTTTAAGTAGCCCTCTTTCCCGTTGGCTACCAAATACTGGTGAGCCGCCACAACAGCAGTGCCTTCGTAATTGATCTCTTTGAGCTCTTCATCCAGATCGATACCGCCGCCACAACTTAGTTTGATCGGATCGAGTTGCGGAGTATTGTGTTCACTTCCGAAAGTAATCACAAAGTCGTTTTGGTGGAAGAACTGTACAAAGTTCTTAAAAATGTCGAAGTTATTTCTCCCCGGGATCAACTCAATACTAAATACATTTTTGCTTTTTAGTTCGGCCAGCAGTTTTTCTTTGTCGGCTTCGTAGTCGGTGAAATTGGCGTTGCCAAAATCCAGCAAAACCGGATAACACGGAATTCCACCTGCATCAATGATCAGTTCTTTTACTTCTTCCAGCGAAAGAAAGGCTTTCGGATCTTCCGGAACAAAAGCAGCTCCGCCTGCTTTTAACAAGTTGCCGCGTATTTCGTTTTCCAGCCCGGCTACATCATCAATGGCTGACTTTACCGCTTTTCCCTGGAAAATAGCATTGAAAAGTCTGGCTCTTCCCAAATCAGTTTCCTCTTTCTCAAAAACTGCAATCCGTATCGCCTGCGCAATGTGGCGCTCACGGAACAGGTTTTTGGCCAACCGGTTTTGTAGTTCAGTTGCATCGAATTGAAGGTCGATATCGTTTTCTGACAGGAAAACATTTAGTTTTTCCACCATTTCGTAGGTTTGGCGGTTGCTTTCGGTTTGCAGGTTGCTGATTTTTTGGGAAGAGGCTTCACTCATTTTTGCCGGCTGACGAAGTCCTTTTCCGCTAAAATAAGTGCGGCCGGGGTTGCTGGGGTCGTTTACCCGGATGCCGGCTTGTTGCAGGTCGTTCTGTAAAGCCATAAACTCAATATTGAAAAGCGGGAAAATGTTGTGTTTTCGGGCCATCTCCGCAAATTCGTTATAGCCGTCGGTGGTATAAAAATCGTTGATGCCCAAAACCGAAACATCTTCTGTTTTTGCCATTTCAAAAGGCTGTTCAATATTCGAGAAGGCGCTGAACGAGTGCGGCGTGTGTATGTGTCCGTTAATGTTCGGGACTGCTTTGGGGGACTGTTCTTTGTACCATTTTAATAAGTCTTCCGTGTCGGGGAAGGTGGTAAATATGCTTTTTGCCTGTGTCATACTATTCTGATCTGAATTTAGGTGCAAAGAAACAAAACTGCTTATTTTCAGGTGTCCTTTGGTATCCTGTTTTAAAGATTACTGGGCCGGGAAACTTTCAGGCGGCTTTTCTTGTTGTTCATTCATAAAAATAAAATCAATATCAGATGAGCAGAATTATTATACTATTGTCGGCCGCGTTACTGGCGTTGGCGGTCGGATTGGGGGCTTTTGGTGCACATGCCTTAAAAACGCATCTTTCTTCCGAAATGTTACAAACCTGGGAAACGGGTGTTAAATATCACTTTTACCATGCTTTGGGCTTGTTGCTGGTGGGCGTTTTATCGTTTTTTATGCCTTCGGCTTACCTGAAATGGTCGGCTATTTTATTATTTGCCGGGATTGTTGTGTTTTCGGGTAGTTTGTATGTTTTAGCGCTTTCGGGGATTAAAATACTGGGTGCCATTACGCCAATTGGAGGCTTAAGTTTTATCGGCGGCTGGATTCTGTTGTTTTTGGCAGCCTGGAAAAAATTTCCCGCCTGATAAGTTTGTTAATGTTTCGTAAATGATTTGTTAGCGTTTCTAAAAGCAGAAACCGAATGTCGCAGAAAACATATTTTTCACTACTATTGCGTGAAATTGACCCGATTTTTTATCGTATGAGAGTAATTTTTCTTTTGTTGGTGCTTCTTTTTTTTGTTGGTTTTCAGAGCAATGCACAGTATGTAAATACTGATGAACTGGTAATTGTGCCCGGTTTGGAAGCCCCTGTTTCTTTAACTGAATACAATGTGATAAAAACGCAGGAACAGGAACAGTACAAAAGTTACCTGGCGGGTTTTATGGTACCCGGTAACGGGGGAAAGGTGATCAGCGATTACGGTCCGCGTTCGGGAAGGATGCATTACGGCACCGATCTGAAAATGGAGCGTGGAGATACAGTTTATGCTGTTAACGACGGAAACATTACCCGATCGGGTTGGGGGAGCGGCTTTGGAAACATTATCATCATTCAGCACGCCAATAACATCGAAACTTATTACGCCCATCTTTCAAAATTTTTGAGAAAAGAAGGAGAGTGGGTGGCCAAAGGTGAAGCAATTGCTTTGGCAGGGAGTACCGGTCGTGCACGTGGCTCACATTTGCATTTCGAGATACGCCAGGAGGGGAGGGCTTTTGACCCGGAGCTGGTGTTTGATTTTGGAGAACAGCAAATTAGGGACGAAGCCCGGAATTTTGAAACACTTGTGGCTTTGCATCAAACCTTAAAGCCCAGGGGATATTCAAACAATGCAGCAATTCCTGAATTTTACAAGGTGCGTTCGGGTGATTCGCTTTGGGTGATATCGCGAAAATTCAAAACCCCGATCAAAGATATTTGCCGCCTGAATAACATTTCCGAGAATTCGGTATTGCAGATCGGGCAACCTCTGAAGATGTATTAGCCGGGAGTTCAATTCAAAGATCGAAGTCAACTTTTAGAAAGTATCGAGCGCATTAGGGCTTGTTTGTAAACAATCTTTCAGGTGCGTTGTGTTATCTCATTTCTTGCATAGACAAGGACTTTTAGCAATATTTTTACTTCTTTCTGCCGAAATAAAATTATTTTTGGCCTTAACAGATTCAACATAAAGATTGTCCCGTGAACTACAACAGAAAACATAAACACCTTAGCAAGAGCGAACAAAGATCTATCGAGCGAAAAGAACTTCTCCGCCAATTACTGCCATTGGCAAAATCATTTGGACTATGGATGATTTTAGTTACAATTGTGGCGGTGGATTATGAAACAAACCGGTGGTTCTCCATGTTTTTTGTGCACGCGGCAACCGATCTTTCAGTTATTCTAAGTAAAATTTTCTTTATCCCGGCTAAATATTTAATCAGCACTTCCAATGCCATTGCTACGCCGGATTTAAATTACGACATGATTTCCATTGCGAACTACCCTTTGAAAATAGAGTTGGAATGTTCGGCCTACCATGCGTATTTTGCATTGATTGCCCTGGTTTTATTTTCGGCCTGGAAACTAAAGGATAAATTTTTGTACGGCACTGTTATTTTGGTGGTTCTGGCGATTTTGAACAGCGCTCGGATTGTAATACTTGGTGTTATTGGTAAAATGTTTCCGGCGATATTGGATGCTATGCACGACTATATCTGGAATATTTTACTGGTGATCATACTTTGGGGACTGTGGGAATTATCCAATAAAAGACTTACAAAAACGGCATGAGACGATATTTTAGAAATACCATTTTTGTTGTTACCAGTGTTCTTTTCTACCTCCTGTGGAACAGTGGAGGAGAGGAGGTTTACGCCAAATTTCTGAAGGAAGGGGTGCAGCATTTTACCACAAAAATTTCAGCCATTGAAACGGTTTATTTGAAACAGGAGGAAACAAAGGACAAGATCATTATCTGTTTTAAATATCCTGATCGGACAACAAAAATGACGCTGGATTACTGTATGCCAATTGTATTGTTGTTTGCCTGGCAGTTTTCTCTTTTGTTCGACTCGCGCATTACAAAAAAAACGGCCTTAAAGTTTTTTGCCATAAATTTTCTGATTGTTTTCATCCTTCAATTTCTGTTTCCTCTCTTGCTTTTCGATATCAGTAATTCAAAGGTAAAATCGGTTGGTCTTTATATTGGTTTTCAGATCTTTGGGTTTATTATCTTCTTTCTTATTCTGAAAGATTCAATTCTGATTCGACTAAAAGCACAGCAACAGAAATACAATTCCGTGGAAAATTGAGAATTTATTTTTACTCGTATGAGAGGCCGGCATATAAAAAGCTTGATAGATCTATTTCTGTTAGATTTATCAAGCTTTTTGTTTTAACGAGAGGGAAATAGTCGGGTCGCTGATGTTTTTCTGGGTATTTTATGGCATTTTTATGCCCTTATCCTATTAAAGATGGATCTTCTAAAGCGTAAAACTGTTGATGCAATAATCAGGAAGAAGACCAGGTATATTGCCCAACCGGAAACCGGAACAACAAGAGGGGCGCTCCCAAAAGCTATGTTGTCAGCTCCTTCTGCTCCGCTTGCAGGATCGTGTATGATGATTTTACCAATTGGGGTATCTGATGTAACACCCCAAAACGAACCGGACGGACTAGAAGCCGTGCTGGTGGACGCCAGAAGATTTGAGTTTATATCATATATTTCTATGGTAGCTGACGAGCCGCCAAAAATGTTTACAACGTCCATTCCAACAGCCTCTACTGCCGGATTAAAATTAATAACGTATTTTGCACCAAACACATTTGCTACTGCAACTTTACTTGAAACCCCCGCATAGTTGGTTCCAAGTAAAACTATTGCGGTTGGATAACTGGGATTTGATGTGGTAAATTCAATTCCCGGCAAAATATCTCCCGGACTAAAAGCGCTGTTGTTTGTACTTGCATTTAAGGGTGCTGCAAAACTTATAATATTATTGTCTGACACGTTCCCATTTTCAAATCCTTCGACCGGAAGTCCGGGGAAATCACCGTCAAAAACTGCACGACTATTATAATATGTTATGCCCGCTGCAGTTGAAGCACTAGCCGATTTTAATGGTTGCGATTTGAGCGTATTCGTTCTCTCAAGCGAGTTGCCGGATGCAGCAAGTTCGGTTACTGATGCTGGCGTGTTTGTTTGCGCAGATGCAAGAGCTACTGTAAAGCTCATCAAGAGGGTAAAGATCTTTCTCATAATTATTTGATGTTAAGTAGTTTTGACTGAAAAGGACTTTTGCAATCTTAGTTCTTAACAAATAAGTGTGCTTTATGTTTTACGGCGTGGCAAGTTTTGTTTCTTTGTTTATTGAGAGAAATCCAGTCTTCGGACAGGGATGTTTGCCGCCTGAATAATTTTTCCGATAACCCGGTGCTGCAGATAGGGAACTGCTAAGGACGTATTAAAATTAGTTTCGTCAGATAGCTTTAGAATAATTCTAAACTACTTGAAAATGATATCCATGCAGTGTTTTTTAAAGCAAGTCATTTACATTTATCTCATGCCTATGGGCCCTGCTCGTAAGCACATGAAATCACGAAAATAAGGCAGAGCCCGAGACTGTGCTGGTAGGCGTTGTCGGGTCTTTTGATTGGTTTGAAGAAAGAGGAGAATATTTGAGAGTTTCATTTAATGTAGTATTACTAATTACTCTGAAAATATGTTTGACATCATCAGGTATTCATTGACTGGTTTGCTGTTGATTTTAATAATTTCAGCAAAAGCGCAGGAACCTGCCCGTGAAAATAGCTTTGCCATTAACGGTTGGACAAGTATTGCCCGTGAAGGCTATAATCGTTTTGGGCTGGTAGATTTATCGCACGAATGGAAGCCCTGGCCTTACTTTGGTCTCGATTTGGGTGGTGGCTTTGGGTGGTTAAGCTGTTACGATCTGCAAAAAACTTCGGCTGGTATTGGGGCTTATGAAAAACTGTATTTGCGGGAAATGAGCGGTAGTTTCCAGTTAGCCCGGGGGAAGCTTACTGCTTATCTGCCTGTTTGGCGAGACGATGATGATATCACCCGCATTCAGGGTTTTGCTTCCATAATGGGCGGGGTTATAGGGGCTATTTCGTTGGATGGGAACCTGGAGTATTACGAAACAGGCCAGGCAATAAAAGCATCTTCTGAATTCGAGGGACATTTTTTTCGCGGTTTTGAGTTGGGTTTGTGGGGAGCCTTTTCCAGGCATTGGGCGATGAAATTATATGTTGGCGACAATAATATTCAATTTGGCAAAGCAGTAAAGGGCTTGAATACGGAGGTCGGCAATTTTCCGGTTCATTTTGATAGTTATGTATCGAAAGCCTATGTCGGCTTTAGCCTGATTTACACCTATCGGCTAAAAAGAAAGTCGTAGTAATAGTATTATTTAATCGCCAAATCATAAAAAAACCGGCTTCCTCTGAAACCGGTTTTAATTCTAATAAAAACCAAAACTTTGGATGCTTTTACCAACTAGTGCATCCTTAACTATGAATTAAATACCTCTGGCATTCCTGTCCAATTGTTCTGCCTCGGTAAAATCATTTTCACATACATGTCCTTTTAAAGGAACAATTCTTTCGTGGATAGCGTCGATGATCCATTCGGGTTGCGGGAAGAAATAATCTTCCAGTTCGTGTGCCGGAGTGATCCAGTTACGCGAACCCACTACCACCGGCGGTGCATCGAGGTAATCGAAAGTCAGCTCGGTAATGTTCGATGCTAGGTCGCGCAGGAACGATCCGCGTGCCGATGCATCGCCCGAAATAACGATCCGGCCGGTTTTTTTGATCGATTCGATTACCGGTTCGTAGTTGAAGGGAACCAGCGAACGGGCGTCGATTACTTCTGCCGATACACCGTATTTTTCTTCTAGTGTTTTGGCCGCATCCAAAGCACGATACAAAGTAGCGCCAATGGTCAGAATGGTTAGGTCGCTTCCTTCTTTCTTGATATCCGGTTCGCCCAGCGGAAGTTCGTAGTATTCTGCCGGAACACCTTCTTTGTGGAACTGCTCACCAATATCATACAAACGTTGACTTTCAAAGAAAATAACCGGGTCAGTTCCCTGCAGTGCTGTGTTCATCAGACCTTTTGCATCGTAGGGAGTTACCGGGAAAACTACTTTTAATCCCGGAATATGAGCAGCCAGAGCAGTCCAGTCCTGCGAGTGTTGTGCTCCGTATTTTGAACCTACAGAAACACGGATCACCACCGGCATTTTTAGTACGTTACCACTCATGGCCTGCCATTTTGGAAGCTGGTTGAAAACTTCGTCGCCGGCGCGGCCCAGGAAGTCGCAATACATGATCTCCGGAATAACTCTGCCACCGCACATCGCATAGCCAATTGCAGTTCCAACAATCGATGCTTCCGAAATAGGTGAGTTAAACAAACGATGGTAGGGAAGGGCCTCGGTTAATCCTCGGTACACGGCAAACGCACCGCCCCAGTCGCGGTTCTCTTCTCCGTAAGCAATCAGGGTCGGGTCTTTGTAGAAACGGTCGACAATGGCTTCGAAGATACCATCGCGTAATCCGTAAGTTTTTATTTTTGAATGCGCCTTTCCGTTGGCGTCAAACATAAAGCGTTCTTTTTTTGCCAGTTGCTGAACACGCGGGTTTTCTTCCATCGGGTGGTTCACTTCCACGGGGCGGTCTTCCATTTTGTCTACCGACTGGTTGCTGAACATCATTTCTCCGATCAGGTTCGGATGCTTTTTCATGTTCATGATGGGCGAAACTTCATCATCGATCGCCAGTTTCAGCGCGTAAGTGATCAGTTCGGTTGTAGAAGTCTTGATAGCTTCCAGTTGTTCTTCGGTGGCAACGCCGGCTTTTACCAATTCTTTCCCAAACCAGATGATTGAATCCTGGGCTTCCCATGCTTCCACTTCCTCTTTTGATCTGTACGATGAGGCGTCGGAAGGCGAGTGGCCGCTGTAACGGTAAGTCAGCACGTCGAGCAGCACCGGACCACGTTTCTCTTCCAGAATTTTCTTTTTCCGTTTGTAAGCGTCGATCACTGCCAGCGGGTTGTAACCATCCACACGTTCTGCATGCATCTGGTCGTCGTTCAATCCGGCGCCAATGCGGGCTGCAATGTTGTAACCCATGGTTTCGCCACAGGTTTGTCCGCCCATTCCGTATTGGTTGTTCATAATGTTAATGATTAGCGGTAGTCCGCCTTTCATGTCGCCTTCCCACAGTTCGTTAAACTGGTCCATGGTGGCAAAAGTCAGGCCTTCCCAAACAGGGCCGCAAGCCATCGATGCATCACCAATGTTGGCCACCACGATACCCGGTTTGCGGTTTACTTTTTTGTAAAGCGCTGCACCCACCGAAATGTCGCCCGAACCTCCAACGATGGCATTGTTGGGATAAACACCAAAAGGAGTAAAGAAAGCGTGCATAGAGCCACCAAGCCCTCTGTTGAAGCCTGTTTCGCGGGCAAAAACTTCTGCCAGCGTTCCGTAAATCAGGAATTTAATGGCGAGTTCTTTGGTCGTTCCTGTGTGGCCGGCTTTTACCGGTGCGGCGGTGATTCCGTCAAAATGCGAGTCCATGATTTTTTCCAGTTGCTCGTCGCTGAGTTTGGAAATGGCCGAAAGACCTTTGGCCAGAATTTCGCCGTGGCTGCGGTGTGAACCGAAAATAAAATCTTCCACTCCCAGCGTGTAAGCCATACCAACTGCCGCAGCTTCCTGTCCGATGGAAAGGTGAGCGGGGCCCGGGTGGTTGTAAGGAACCTCGTTGTATTCCCCCCGTGTTTTTATGAGGTTGAGCATGGTTTCAAATTCGCGGATAACCACCATGTCGTGAAAAATGCGAATCAGGTCGTTGTTCGAGAAATTTTCCTTCTCGTCTTCTATTGTTTTGTTGTACTGGTTTACCGGGATTGGTTTGAACTCAATTTGACCGGGTTTACGTACTTCGTCCGGATTTATATATTGTACTTTTGGCATTTCTTCTGATTTATATGTTTTTCAAAATTCTAACAGCCAGTTCAGAGTTTAAAGTTCAGTGTTCAGAGTAGAACATACTTTGAACTTTGAACACTGAACTCTAAACTTGTAAATTCTCGATTTGATTTTTGATTTCAGCAAGGAACAGTGTTGCTTCTCCGCCGTCGAGTGCCTGGTGGTCATAAGTCAGCGAGAGTCCCATCATCGGAACAAAGCCGTAGACACCATCTTCCAGCTCTTTCGGACGCGGAACAATGGTACAAACTCCCAGTATAGCAGTTTGCGGCAGGTTGATCACCGGCGTAAACATTTCCACTCCGTAATTTCCGAGGTTCGAAACCGTAAAAGTTGCAGCTGCAGGGCTTAGTAAATCGGGATTTACATTTCCGGCACGGGCGGCAGTTGACAATTGTTTTAACTGGCTTGAAAGACCGGTAATGGAAAGGTCATCGGCATTTCTCAATGCGGGCACCATCAATCCACGCTCTGTGTCAACGGCTAGCCCAAGGTGAACTTTCTTAAACCATCTCATTTTATCACCCAGGAAATGCGTGTTCGCTTGCGGGTATTTTTCCAGTGCGCGGATAACAGCGTAACAAACGAGGTCGTTGATGGTAACGTTTTGTTTGATTTCGCCGGCTTCGAGCTGAGCTTTGAATTTCTTGCGCAGTTTCATTAGCTGGCGGGCATCAGCACTCATGTGGTGCGTCAACTGTGCCGAGTTTTGCAGCGACTGATGCATTGCATTGGCAATCAGTTTGCGAATATTCGGAATGGCTTTTACTTCAAAATCATCTCCGGTTTCGAGAACGACTGCGGGCGTAGGTTTGCTCACAGGCGCTGCTTTGGGGGCCGGTGTTTCAATAACTGCTTTGGCAGCTGGCTTTTGAGCGGCTTCTTCAATGTCACGGGCAATGATTCTTCCGTGCGGGCCGGTGCCTTTTAGTATTTGGATGTCAACACCCATTTTCTCTGCCATGTTACGGGCCAGCGGCGAAATTCGCAGTCGCGCTCCTACCTGGTCTTCTTCTACTTCAAATTCAATAACTTTGGGTGCTTCTTCGGTGATTGCCTCAGGAGCTTTTTCTGCTTCTCCTTCTGAAGCACCGGGTTTGAATTCTTCGATTGATTCTCCTTGTTTGCCTATTACCGCCACATTTGTCAATACCGGAATCTCGTCTCCTTCTTCAAAAAATGTAGCCAGCAAAATGCCACTTTCTTTGGCTTCCTCTTCAAACGAGGCTTTGTCGGTTTCGTAGGAGAACAGAATGTCGCCTTCGTTGACTTCTTCTCCTACTTCTTTGTGCCATTGTCCAAGGATGCATGATTCAACTGATTGTCCTTGTCGTGGCATCATTACGGGTGTTGCCATATTTGTTAGTTTTATTAATTTGTCTTACTTGTAAATACAAATAATATTACTGCTTATTTTTAAGTATCAATAAATCAATAAAATAGTGATATCTTAAAATGCGGATGTAAAATTATATTTTATAACTTGTATTTACAAGTTGTGTTGCCATATTTTAAAAAAATTTTAACTTTGAGGTCACATGGAAAATTTACCTCAATATCGGAAGTTGTACGAGGTGCTCCGGAAACGAATTCTTACCGGGGTGTATCAGGAGGGTGATCTTTTGCCTTCGGAGAATGAATTAAGTGCCGTTTATGAGATGACGCGCCCCACTGTGCGTCATGCTTTGGAGACGCTGGTGAAAGACGGCCTGATTTTCAAAAAGCAGGGCAAGGGAAGTATTGTGCGAAAACCTCCGCAGAACATTGGTATTCTTTCGATTGCGGGAACAGCTTCGGCGGTTGGGGTGCGTTACCTGAAAACAGATATCCTGCAAAAACCAACGGTGCAAACCTGGCCTGAAGACTTTCCTTTTGAGCTTTCGGAGCTCGAACAGGAGTCGGGTTGTATTTACATGGAACGCCTGCGATATGTGGAAGACGAGCCGGTTTTTTATGATATTAACCACCTTCCGAATATTTACCTGCCGCGGATTGCACAGCGTTCGTTCGAGAATAAATCGTTATTTGAGATTCTGCGGCAAAATTACCAAATTGAAATTATTGGCGGAGAACAAAAGCTGAAGGCAGTGAAACCAACCGTAAAAATCAGGCAGTTGCTGCACTTAAAACCAGGGCAGCCCGTGTTGTACATGGAGCGGAAACTTACCACCAATAAAGAGAATTTTCATATTTATTCTACCATTTATTTTAACTCGGAGAAGCACGCCATTTTTGGGACGTTTTAACCAGGGGAAGCAGTTGTTTGTCTGTACTTCGATAAATAATCTGGCCTGTCTTTGGCTCGTGTAGGCAATATTTTTACATTTGTTCCCCTATTTTTGAAATCTATGGAGGAACAGCAGCAAATGATGGAGCCTGTCAATGCGGCGGGTGTGCGCGCTACTTTCTGTAACGAACGTTACGGTGATCACGAAAAAAATACCTTTGATATTTGGTTGGCCGATTCGGAAGAACCGACACCGCTTGTAATTTTTATACACGGCGGCGGGTTTATTGGCGGCGATAAATCGAGGTACTATGATTCGGAAGATTGGCCCCGTTTCCTGGAAGCAGGTGTTTCGGTAGCCACCATTAACTATCGCTATCTGAACGAACCTCCGTATGGTATTCTGGGAAGTATGTCTGATTCCAAAAGGTGTCTACAATACATTCGTCATAATGCCGAAAAATACAACGTGGATAAAAGCCGTATTGCCTGCTCCGGAGGGTCTGCAGGAGCCGGGACCTGTTTGTGGCTGGCTTTCTCAGAAGATATGGCCGATCCTCAAAATGCTGATCCTGTTTTGCGCGAATCAACCCGGATTGTTTGTGCTGGAGCTTTTGCCACGCAGGCAACTTACGATATTTTGCAATGGTCCGGAATACTTGGTTTGCCCGAAATGAAAAGTCCGCAGGATTTGCTGGTGATTGCACGCGCCTTTGGGTTTAAATCGCCGGAAGGAATGGATTTGTACAAGCAAACCGCCATTCGGCAGGAGCTCGATTTTTTGGGGAAGATGGATCAAAACGCGCCGCCCTTTTTTGTGCTGAATAAAGCCGAAGGAGGCATCCCCAGAAGTGAAGATGAGTTGAATCATCATCCCTTGCATGCCAAAGCGTTGAAAAGCAAAGCCGATAAACTAGGGCTGGAGGCTGTGATCTATGCTCCTGCTATTGGCATTGAGGATGAGTCGGGCATTGGGATGGTTGATTTCTTTCTTGGAAAACTAAAAGCGTAAGAATCGTTGTTTAAAGTGTCGGGAAAAAGCAAGGTACTTTTCTTGTGCCTGGATATTCATATTTATTTCTCGGTATAATTCACTGTTCTGTGTTGCGGAAAAGATAATTCTTATTCTTTTAAAAGGCTTTTGTCTGCGGCATTAATGTAAGTTCTCGCTTTTTAAGAGCCTGTCTGTATCCAACTTTTTTGTTTTTTAACGCGTAGAAAAAACGGGTTTTATAAAGGCGATCTCGTCTGCTTTTTATGGAGAGTTTAAATCTATTGTAAAAGTGAAGATGAAGCGGGGGACATTTCGCACAAAATCCGGGCTTTTTTGTTTTATTGCACTGATAAGCAGTTAAGACGGCTATCAAACAGACTTTTTAAAATAATTCGAAAATCGATTGAAAATTTATAGGTATGAAGGTATTGAAATTCGGAGGAACATCGGTTGGCTCGCCTGAGAATATGCGGGCTGTGATGAACCTGGTGACTGATGGCGAGAAAAAAATAATAGTACTCTCGGCCATGTCGGGAACAACCAATTCTTTGGTTGAAATCTCAAATTTTCTGCACAAAAAGAACAAGGACAGTGCGAATATTGCCATTGGTAAACTGGAAGCCAAGTACAAGCAGGTGGTTGCCGAATTGTTTCAGTCGGAAGAAAACAAAAAGGCCGGGCTCGCCATTGTGAAGGCCAGTTTTGATACCATCAAATCTTTTACCGCCGGCGTTTTTTCGGAGGTGGGCGAAAATACCATTCTGGCGCAGGGAGAGATTATCTCAACTCAGCTAGTAACGGTTTTAATGAACGAAAACGGATACAATACCAAGCTTCTGCCAGCTCTTGAGTTCATGAAAATTGATGAAGACAAGTCGGCTGATATGGTTTACATCCGGGAGCACATTAAACCCGTGATCGATAAAGCCGGGGAGGCCGACTATTATATTACGCAGGGATTTATTTGCCTTGATGCCAATGGCGACATTAGTAATTTGCAAAGAGGAGGAAGCGACTACACTGCTTCTTTGATCGGGGCTGCCATTGATGCCGACGAAATTCAGATTTGGACGGACATTGACGGTTTTCATAACAACGACCCACGCTTTGTGGAGAATACCCGGAAAATTGAGCAACTGTCGTTTAACGAGGCGGCTGAGTTGGCGTACTTTGGTGCAAAAATCCTTCACCCGCAAACAGTGTTGCCGGCAAGGGTTCAAAACATTCCGGTTCGCCTGAAAAACACCATGAATCCTTCGGATGGCGGAACATTGATCACCGCAGAATCGGATGGAAAAGGAATTAAAGCTGTGGCTGCCAAAGACGGAATTACCGCGGTTAAAATTCGTTCGGGACGCATGTTGATGGCTTACGGTTTTCTAAAAAGCATCTTCGAAGTGTTTGAGAAATACCGCACACCCATCGATATGATCTCCACTTCGGAGGTTGCCGTTTCCCTGTCGATTGACCATGTGCAGAACCTGGAAGCGATTCACGAAGAGTTGAACAAGTTTGGGTCGGTGGAAATCGACCACGATCTGTCGATTGTTTGTATTGTGGGAGATATTATCCAGGAAGAACATGGTTTTGCGTCGAAGGTTTTCCATGCGCTGGACGGAATCCCCATCCGAATGATCTCGTACGGAGGAAGCCGTTACAATATTTCGGTGCTGGTGCCAACCTCGCAAAAAGTAAAAACATTGCAGGCGCTGAGCGACCATCTGTTAAATAGCTAAAAAATTACAGGAGATACAGATATCCCGGATTGGTTGTAAAACCGGTTCGGGATTTTTTTTACTGAAGCTGAAAAACTTCGGAGGCTTCGCGACGCGAAGTCAGTTTAACTGCAAAGCGTTCGGTGAGCGGCTGCATGGTCTCGAAGGCCATCTCCGGCGTATTGTTTTCTTTCGACAAGTGACTAAGGAACACACATTGCAGATTTTCTCCGGCATGCTGGTTTAAGAGTTCGAAGGCCTGGTCGTTGGAAAGATGCCCGACATCGGAAGCCACTCTCTTTTTTAGGTGCCACGGATAACTTCCTTCCCACAACATTTTTTCGTCGTAATTTGATTCCAGAAACAGGCTGTCGCACAGTTGGAGGTGTGTTTTTACATTGTTACAAGCTTCGCCAATATCGGTAAAAACGCCAATGTTTCGGTTTTGGTATTCAATTCTGAAAGAGCAAGGTTCGGCAGCATCGTGGTTTTTAAGTACCGGGTAAATGGAAAAATCCCCTACTTCGATGACATCGTCCGGAGAGAAGAATTTTGGGTAGTCGGGACGCAGGTTTTTATACGAACTGTTGTAGGTTTTGGCGGTCAGGTACACCGGAATCTGAAGCCTTTTTCCCAACACGCGTGCCCCCCGCATATGGTCGCCGTGTTCGTGAGTGATGAACAATGCTTTGATTTTAGTCGCATCCAGGTCGCGTTCTTTCATACGCAACAGAATCTGTTTGGTCGAAATACCGGCATCGATCAAAACCGCATCGGTGTGGTTTCCTATGTAATAACAGTTTCCGTTGCTTCCGGAAGCGATGGCACAAATCTCAAGCATAATTAATCCCTTTCTGGCTGCAAAGATCTATTTTTTTGCTGAAATAAGGTAAGTTCCGCTGGCCAGTTTAAATAAATTCCTGGACATCCCGAGGTATTCGACTGTTGAATTGACTTCTGCTTTTTTTCCGTTAACCTTTACAGTCGGGAGTTCTGATGGAATAAGTACCAGTGCCTCGCTGTTTCCGGGCACCGAAAGTTCCATTTCCCATTCTTCCGGATTGCTTTTGAGCTTACAGGTAATCGCCCCGCGAATTGTCGGGATGGTGAGTTCGATGTTCTCAAGCCCGGTTGGCTGCGGGTTTACTGAAAAAGTCTTAAAGCCGGGCTCTACCGGTTGGATGCCCATTAAACGTCGTGGAATAATGTTGGCCGGAGCGGTTGCCCACGCATGATTCCAGGTGAGATTGGGCTTGTAGGCTTCGTCCCAGGCTTCGGTGGTCATGGTGGAGCCAACCTTCAGCATGTTCATCCAGCTTCTTTTGTCTTCCGATGTCATCAGGTTCAAGGCATATTCAGCTTCTCCTGCATTGTACAATGCTTCCAGCAGGTATTGGGCGCCGTAAACGCTGCACGCAATTCCTTTGCTTTTGATGTATCGAACAACCGAAGGGATGTCTTTTTCGGGCACCAGGTTGAATGCCAGTGGAAACATATTGGCATGCAAACTTGCGTGGCTGGCATCGATTCCATCCACAAAATAGCCTTTTTGCGTGTCAAACATATTGCGCAGTATGCTTTGTTTCACCTTCTCCGCATGCGTTTTGTAAAAGTTGCTGTCCTCTGTTTTACCAAGTGCGGCGGCAATTTCCGACATGCATTTCAGTGAATAGAAGTAAAATGAATTAACCACGGTATTGTAATCGGCAAACTCATAGTTATCGTTTTCAATAGGCGGCCAGTCCACAATGTCTCTGAATCTTTCCCCTGTAAAATGAATGCTTTTCAAAACCTCGGAGGTTAGTTTTCCGGTTTTGGTGCTAATCAGGCCATCTTCGCGTTGCAGGTCGATCAGCGTTTTCTTTTTCAGATCGTTGTAAATCGTTGCCAAAAACTCGGTGTCGCCGGTGTGCATGTAGTGTTCGCGGGCCATCATAACTGTATGCATTTGCCATTCGGTTGGCCAGCTGGCATGCGAAACCAAAAACGCAAGACTGTAGCGGGCCGCCGAAAACTCACGATCTACCGCATAGTGCCCCAGTTGCTGAATGTAAGCATCTGCTTCGTAGGGCATTCGCTCGCGGTTCCCGTCGGAATAAACCCCTAAAAACGGCGTGGCTTTTAGCGTGTATTTGCACAGGTCCCACACCTTGTTCAGGTTCTCATTGGGGCTGTTAAACGCCGACTGGCTGTCGTCAAACAGATAATAAAGCGCTTCCTGGGTGATGCTGTTTACCCGTATTTTTCCGTCGCTTTCAATTTCTGCATAGCGAAACGGGACTACCTCGGGATAAAAAGGCGCCATTTTCTGGCTGTGTGGATAACGGGCGCTGTGTGGAGGAATTTTTACCTGGTAAGTATGTGTTCCTTTTTTTAATTCGATTTCCGTTTGAAAGAAGCCGATGTTGCTACGCCCCGGATTTTTATGCACCGATAAATCTTCATTTTTTCGTTCGCTCAGGTAAACCCTGATCTTTTGTCCTTCAACATCTGACGTGATCGAAAAGTCAGCTGTTGCAAAGGCGGCTTGTCCAAAATCGGCAAACCAGTTTCCTTCACTGACTTTTTTGAATAAAACGGGTTCTTTTTTTGTGAAGCTCGCCATTTGGCGGTCTTCTGCTACCCAATTGCCGGGCGCCAGTTCCACCCAATTGCTGACACCTGCCCACTCGTCGCTTCTCCAATCGAAGGTGCCGGTAATGAATTGCTGAGGTTTACTGTATGCGCTCGCTTTGCCTTCTTTTCCCCACACCTTTACTTTCCACCAGTATTTTGAATGTGACGACAGGCTCTTTCCCTTGTATGAAACGTTTATCGAAGTCGCGGTGTTGATTTTTCCGCTGTTCCACAAATCTGCTTCTTTTTCTGTTAGCAGATCGGGAGAAGAAGCCACCAGTATTTGATAAGCAGTTTGAGTCACTCCTTGTTGCGGGAAGATCCATCCAAACTCGGGATTGGAGTCGGTAATGACGGCTTTTTCGGGTTCCCGAAGTAGTTCAACCAGTAAGCCGGTTGGAGCTGGCAGGTTTTGAGCAAAAACGGAGAAAGGACTAAAAATCAGTACGAGCGAAAGGATTGTTCTGTTCATGGTTAAAAACGGTTACTATTGGTTCGGTTGCTTAAAAATAAGAAAAGAGTTGAAATGGAAAACAAAATAATCGTGATTCCGGGAAATCATCAGCAGAAATGAAGGTTAGATGTAGACTCGTATTCTGGATTTGTTTTTATTTTTTTATTGCAGAATTACCAATATCCAATTTTCCGGATTTTGTTGGATATTTTACATTCAAAATTGAGCGTTGGATATTTTTTAAAATTGACTCTCATAAAAAAAGCAGGGAGTGCCCTGCTTTTTTTATATGGTTTCTAACCTGAGTAGCTGATAGTTATTTCACCAGTTTCGATATAGCTTTGAACTCATCGGTTCCGGCTGCACGCGTTAATTCGAAAAGAATGGATTCGTAAGAAGTCATCAGAATGCCTTCGTGGCGGAAGCGTTCTTTAGCCAGTTCGAAATTTTCCGGGGTGCGCGACGAAACGCAATCCATCACCACAATCGGGTTCAGACCGGCTTCTTTTAGATCAACCGCGGTTTGCAAAACACAAACATGCGATTCAATACCGCAAATAATTACATTTTTGGCGTTGAAAGCGTTAATCTTTTCGCGGATTTCCGGAACATCAAAACAACTGAAATCTTTTTTCTCAAGATATTCGAATTCCGCAAACAGTGATTTTACTTCGGGCAGTGTTTCACCCAAACCGCGTGTGTATTGCTGCGAGACCAGCACGGGTACACTTAAATGGTTCAAGCCTTCAATAAGTATCTGGCAGTTTTTCTGCAGCGTTTCTTTTTCATGCATTACCGGGAACAAACGTTCCTGTATGTCAATAACCAATCCTACAGTGCCTTCTTTGGTAATTCTCATTTGTCTTCATTTTATGAAATCTCTTGCGGGAAATGCCCCTTCCGAAATTTCAGATTGTAGTGGTAAGGTTCTACTTTTTCTCGGTTTTTGCCTGCATCCGCGATTTATCTCCCAGGTAGCCTCCGTGGTGACGCTTGGCATATTCTTCGTTGGTAAAACCGATCTTTTTCATCATCGAAACTACCAGTGCATCACCGATTACGGTCATTACGGTGGTGGAAGTTGTAGGCGATAATCCCAGTAAGCAAACTTCTTTGGGGTTGCCGGTGAAAATGAATGCATCAGCATTTTGCGCCAGTACTCCATCCGGGTTGCTGGAAATAACGATCAGCGGCAAGCCTTCGTGAAGGTTTTCGGCCAGATCAATCAGTTCAATAATTTCGCGGGTTTTGCCCGAGTTGGAAATCACCAGCAACACATCGTTTTCCTGCAATACTCCGAGGTCGCCGTGTTGCGATTCACTTGGGTGAAGAAATACAGCAGGTGTTCCGGTAGAGCTAAATGTGGTGGCATAGTTTAGCGCAATTTGCCCGGCTTTCCCCATTCCGCTGGTAACCAGTTTTCCTTTTTTTTGGTGTACCCGCTCGTAAATCAGTTCAATAGCTGTCAGCATTCCATCGCTAACCGGAATGTTTCGGATGGCTTGCGCTTCATCCTCTATAACCTTTTTGATTAAATCCTTCATAAGAGTAGAAATTGAGGCACAAAACTAACGAAAATTCGGAAGTCAGCCAGCCAGACTCCGCTCTTCCGGAATATTTTTAAAACATGTGATAAAAGTTACACAGGAAATGTGTTATAGGTCATAAAAAAAAGAAAACAATTTGGTCGTTTGAGGGTTAAATAATTGATAAATTTAACGATAATTTTTTCAACCGTAACAGGCCGAAAATGAACGATTACACTGACCTTTAGTAAAAACCGCATCGCGCAGGTTCTTGTGGTTTGCTTTCATAATTCGGCGAAAAACAATTTAAACACATGAAAATTCATGAATATCAAGCCCGAGATTTATTCAGGAAGTACGGGATTCCTGTGCCGGAAGGAGAGTTGTGCCATTCGGTAGATGAAGTAAAAAAGAAAGTTTCGGACAAAGACAAACTGAGGGTTGTTAAAGCCCAGGTATTGGTCGGTGGAAGAGGAAAAGCCGGTGGTGTTAAGCTGGCAACCACCAAAGCCGAAGCAATTGAAAAGGCCAAACTGATACTGGGAATGGATATCAAAGGCATAACGGTTGAAAAAGTACTGGTTGCCGATGCCGTGGATATCGAAAAGGAATTTTATGTTGGCCTGATCAACGACCGGAATGCAAAAGCCGTAACCCTGATGGCCAGTTCTGAAGGGGGAGTGGAAATCGAGGAAGTGGCAAAAACCAATCCCGAGAAGATCATTAAAATGCCGATCGACCCAACCATGGGACTGATGGACTGGCAGGCCCGCAAAGTGGCTTTGCAGCTGTTTAACGATCCGAAACAGGTACGTCAGGCAGCCGAAATCCTGGTGAAGCTTTACAAACTGTATGTTGAAACCGATTCTTCGCTGGCTGAAATCAATCCGTTGGTACTGACTCCGGATAAACAAGTTTTGGCGATCGACGGTAAAATGAATTTTGACGATAATGCCTTGTTCCGTCAAAAAGAAATTATTGCCATGCGTGAGGCCGACGAAAACGAGAAAAAAGAGCTGGAAGCCAACGCAAAAGGACTTTCATATATTAAACTGGATGGCAACATCGGGTGCATGGTGAACGGCGCCGGACTGGCAATGGCTACCATGGATATGATCAAATTGTATGGAGGCGAGCCTGCCAACTTCCTGGATATTGGTGGTTCTTCCAACCCGCAGAAAGTGGTTGATGCCATGAACATTCTGCTGGGAGATAAAAACGTAAAATCGGTGATGATCAATATTTTTGGCGGAATTACCCGTTGCGACGATGTAGCTCGCGGACTGGTTGCTGCACTCGATCAGATAAAAACAGATATTCCGATTGTGATTCGCCTTTCGGGAACCAATGCCAAAGAGGGGCTCGAGATTATTGAAAAAACCGGGTTGCCGGTGGTGAAAACCATGAGCGAAGCAGCTCAGAAAGCGATAGAGCTAAGTCAAAAGTGAAACGTTGAAAGTAAAAAGTTAGAGAAATGAGCATTCTTATAAATAAAGATACCAAAGTAATTGTGCAGGGAATCACCGGACGCGACGGTGCTTTCCATACCAGTAAAATGAAGGCTTACGGTACCAACATTGTTGGTGGAATTTCTCCGGGAAAAGCGGGGCAGCAAGTGGAAGGCATTCCGGTTTTCAATACGGTTGAAGACGCTGTGAAAGCTACCGGGGCCAATGCTTCCGTTATTTTTGTTCCGGCACCTTTTGCCGGTGATGCCATCCTGGAAGCGAGCTATGCCGGAATTGAGCTGGTAGTGTGTATCACTGAGCATGTGCCGGTGCAGGACATGATCCGGGTAATGCCGGTGTTGAAGAAAAACGATACCAAGTTGGTGGGTGCCAACTGTCCGGGATTGATTACGCCGGGCGAGTGTTTGATCGGAATTCTTCCGGGAATGATTTTTAAACCTGGAAATGTTGGTTTGATCTCGCGTTCGGGTACACTTACCTATGAAGTGGTAAACATGTTGACAGAAAATGATCTGGGGCAAACTACCTGTGTGGGAATCGGTGGCGATTCTGTTTCCGGTTTGTATTTTATCGATTTACTGGAGATGTATGAAAATGACCTGAAAACCGATGCGGTGGTTGTAATTGGTGAAATTGGTGGCGATGCCGAAGAGCAGGCAGCCAAGTTCATTAAAGAGAAAATGACCAAGCCGGTGGTTGCTTTTATTGCCGGCCAATCGGCTCCTCCCGGAAAACGGATGGGACATGCCGGGGCAATCATTTCTAGTGGTGCAGGAACCGCAGAAGAGAAGATCAAGGCTTTTAATGCGGCCGGTGTTCCGGTGGCAAAAGAACCTTCAGAAATTCCGGGTTTGATCAAAGAAAAATTAGGACTGTAGAACCTCCCGATTTAGGGAAGAGTAAAAATAATGAACCGGTTGTCAGCTGACAGCCGGTTTTTTTGTTTTATCTGCCCACGATACAAAATATCCTTTAAATTAGGGGCAAAATCAAAAATCCATGAATTTACACGTTACAAAGGGAAACGGAGAAAAAGTGTTGTTTGATGCCGGTAAACTAAAACAGGCACTTCAGTCGTCGGGGGCAGGAAAACAGGAGCAGGAAAGCATTGTCCGGCTGGTCCGGGATGAGTTGTACGACGGGATCCCGACCCGGAAGATCTACCAGTTGGCGTTTAGTCTTTTGAAAAAGGAATCGTATAAAATGGCGGGACGTTACCGTCTGAAAAATGCGATTATGGAGTTGGGACCAACCGGATTTCCTTTTGAAAAATTTGTGGGGCGGGTGCTCGAAACCATGGGATACCAGGTAGAGACCGGCGTGATTGTTAAGGGGAAATGTGTGCAACACGAGGTAGATGTAGTGGCCCGCAAAAACGGCGAAATGCTGATGATCGAATGCAAGTTTCACAGCGACAGCCTGACCAAAAGCGGGGTGCAGGTGCCACTTTACATTCATTCGCGTTTTCTGGATGTGAAAGCTGCCTGGGAAAAGCAATACGGTACCGATCTGCAATACCACGGCGGAGTGGTTACCAACACACGTTTTAGCGAGGATGCCATGAGTTATGGAACCTGTGTGGGACTGTTTATGGTATCGTGGGATTTTCCGCAGGGAGAAGGGTTGAAACAATACATTGATAAGTCGGGGCTGCATCCGCTTACTTCACTGATTTCACTAAGCAAAGCTCAGAAACAGCAATTACTTGAAAAGGGCATTGTTCTTTGCAGCGAGATCACCAATCAGCCTGATTTGCTTCGGGAAATGGGCTTACCGGAAAAGCAAATCAACCGGATTCTTCGCGAAGCCCGTAACCTGATCGCAAAGTAACTTTTCAAATTTGTGCAGTAAAAACGATAGACAGCTTCTTGTTCTTTTAACGCAGAAGCAAACTTTTTAGCGGTTGTCGATCTTTTCCGGATTCATATCGTGATTTTGCATGCGGTACCAGGCCAGTTCTTCGTAACGGGTTCCGGGTTGGCCGTAGTTGCTGTACGGATCAATGCTCAAACCGCCGCGTGGCAGAAATTTTCCCCAAACTTCGATGTACTTCGGTTCCATCAGGCTGATCAAATCTTTCATGATGATGTTGATGCAATCTTCGTGAAACGCGCCGTGGTTGCGAAAACTAAACAGGTAGAGTTTCAGGCTTTTGCTTTCCACCATTTTTTCACCCGGAATGTAGCTGATGTAAATCGTTGCAAAATCGGGCTGCCCGGTTATCGGACAAAGGCTGGTAAATTCGGGTGCGTTGAACTTCACCCAGTAATCGTTCTCCGGATGTTTGTTGTCAAAGGTCTCCAGTACACCGGGTGTGTAATCAAAAAGGTAGTTCGTTTCGTTTCCGAGGTGTTTTAAATCGCTCATGCTTTTTTTGAATTTAGATAATTTTCCAGTCCGCGGTTGCGCAACATGCAGGCCGGGCAATGCCCGCAACCTTTGCCTTTTACGCCGTTGTAGCAGGTTACTGTTTCGTTTTGTACAATTTCCATCACGCCAAGTTCATCCGCCAGTTGCCAGATGGCTGCTTTGTCTTTCCACATCAGGGGAGTGTGAATCGTGTAGTCGTAATCCATCGATAAATTCAGGGTTGAATTCAGCGACAGGATAAAGTCGTTCCGGCAATCGGGGTAACCACTAAAGTCAGCTTGCCCCACACCGGTTACCAAATGATGGATATTGCGGGACTTAGCAAAAATGGCGGCGTAGGTCAAAAACAACATATTTCGTCCTTCCACCAGTGTATTGGGTGGCCGGTCTTCCGGTTTTGCTTCTTCCACTTCCATTTCCTGCGAAGTGAGCGCATTTTGCGTGAGTTGTCCCAACAGGTCCATTCGGAAAACACTTAGCTGAATTCCTGCTTTTTCTGCAATGCTTTTCGCGGCTTTGAGTTCTATTTTGTGCCGCTGGCCGTAATCAAAAGCAATGGCCTGCACTTCCGAGAAATTTTGCTGAGCCCAATAAAGACAGGTAGTTGAGTCCTGTCCGCCCGAAAAAACAACAAGGGCTTTTTCTGTTATCATTTTAAACCTGTTTTAAGCGGAACGGATTGTACGAAATATTGTAATCGTAGGTGTCGATGCCTTCCAGTTTTTTCACTTTGTTTACGATAACAATGGTCAGCGGAAGCACCAGAATCTCATAAACAGTTTTGATCAGGGCCTGTGTCAGGATCATTGTCAGCATAACACTCACAGGAAATACTCCGGCAAAGGCAACGGTGATGAAGATGAGTGAATCGGCTCCTTCACCGGCCAGCGTTGATACAATGGCCCGCAACGAAAAGTTCTTGCCGCGGGTCATGACTTTGAAACGGCTCATTACATAAGCATTCAGAAAAGATCCGAGCAAATAGGCCATTAAACTGGCAGCCACAATACGCGAAGTGCTGCCCAAAGTGGTTGCAAAGGCATCCTGGTTTTGCCAGAACGGAGCGGCAGGCGCTGCAATGGCCAGAGTAATAAACAAAGCCGCGAGAATGTTTACGCCAAAACCAGCCCAGATAATCAGACGGGCTTTTTGGTAGCCCCACACTTCGGCAATTACGTCGTTAATAATGTACGCCAGCGGAAAGATCAAAACTCCGGCAGGAGCCGACCACGGTCCGATCATCATAATTTTTGTTGCAAGAATGTTGGAGAGGATGAGGCAGGCTGCAAAAACAATACCCGCCAGCATGAAAGTTACTGATACAGTTGTTCTCATTTACTTGTTTTTAACGTGGTTATCAAGCACACGTGGTTAATACGGCTGCAAATATACAAAGATTTTGTAAGTTGCAAGCGAAGTATGTGTCCGGGAATCAGTGTCTTATGTTTAGCTGCAGGATTTGGTCGATGTTCTCCGGTGGATTTCCCAAAACAGCTTTATCTCCGTTCACTACTATGGGGCGGTGCAGCAGTTTAGGATTTTGAACCAGTATTTTTATCCACTCTTCGTCACTCAAAACTTTTCCTTTGTAGAGGTCTTTGTAGTCCTGCTCGTGTGTGCGAACAAAGTCGAAAGGCTTTTTCCCGGTAAGTGCGATAATTTCTTTCAGTTCTTTTTCGCTGATGCCTTCTTCCAGGTATTTAACTACTTCAAACTGGCAGCCTTTGTTTTCGAGGTATTGGAGTCCGTTGCGGCTTTTTGAACAACGGGGATTGTGGTATATCTTCATTTAAACGAATTTTATTCTGTTGTATTAATGGTCTCTTCCTGTGCCGAATGAGTGATCGATTTAATATAATGATAGTAATCTTCCTGCGCCCTGAATTTTTTGTCAAGTCCGTCTTCCGAGTATTGATTGGAGAGATCGGGATCCAGAACGCGCGCTTTGGAATTGTCGCGTAACTGGATGAGCAACATCTCTTTCAGCTCTGCTTTAATGGACGCATCATAAATCGGACACGCTACCTCAATTCGGCGGTTGAGGTTACGGGGCATCCAGTCGGCAGAGGAAATGTACATTTTTTCCGCACCGCCCGCGCCAAACAGAAAAATGCGCGAATGTTCGAGGTATTTATCTACAATGCTGATGGCCGTGATGTTGTGGCTAAGCCCGTTCTCCCCGGTTTTTAACCCGAAGATTCCTCTCACGATCAATTGTATTTCTACCCCGGCTTTTGCGGCGTCGTACAGTTTTATCATCATGCCTGGGTCGATGAGGCTGTTCATTTTCAGAATCATCCAGGCAGGTTTTCCCTGCTTGGCCAGTTTAATTTCCTGGTCGATGTGTTTTTCAAAGTATTTGCGCATGGCAAACGGACTAACCACCAAGTGTTCGTAGTTGTAGTGGAGGTAGTTTTGTTTGAAAAATTCGAATACCTTTTGCACCTCGTCGGCCAGTCGCGGATCGGCAGTCAGCAGACCTTCATCGGCATACACCCTGGCTGTGCCTTCGTGAAAATTACCCGTTCCGATGTAGGCGTAGTTACGCACTCCTCCGTTTTCTTTGCGTTGTACCCAGGCGAGTTTGCTGTGTACTTTCATTCCGGGAACACCGTTGATTACATTGGCGCCTTCTTCCTGTAATTTGTTCGACCAGAATATGTTGGCTTCTTCGTCGAAGCGGGCCTGCAATTCAATTACCACGGTTACAATCTTCCCGTTTCTTACCGCATTCAGCAAGGCATTCATCACTTTCGAATCGCTGGCTACCCGGTAAATCGTCAGTCCGATTTCCTTTACCTGCGGATCGATGGCCGCTTCGCGCAGAAAATCAATAAAGTGGTTAAAGGTCTGATAAGGATAATGCAACATAATATCCTGCTGCCTCAATACCTTTAAAACGCTGGTAAACGGCGGCAGGTCTTTGTGGCGCGAAGGTGGCAGGTTGGTATAATAATGATGCTTTTTCCCTATCTCCGGGAAATTCATAAAGTCTTTCTGGTTGTGGTACCTGCCTCCCGGAACTGCGTCGCTTCCTTCTGCCAGTTTCATTCTTTTGAGCAAAAACTGAAGCAGGTCGTCGGGCATGTTGCGGTCGTAAATCAAACGAACAGGCTTGCCTTTTTTGCGCTTTTTGAGGCTCTGGCTCATTTTTTCGATAAAGCTTTTCGAAATATCATCGTCAAGATCGAGCTCTGCGTCGCGTGTAATTTTTATGGTGTAGGCATCGTATTGGTCGTGGTCGAAATAAAAGAAGATATCCTCCATACAGAAACGGATGATGTCGTCGAGTATCATCACAAACTGTTTCCCGTCTTCTTCGGGCAAAACTAAAAAACGGGGTACCGAGCGTCCCGGAATTCGTATCAACGAATACAGTACTTCCTTTGGATTGTTTTTTTGCGAGAGTTTAACGGCCAGGTAAACCGAGCGGTCGCGCAAATAAGGAAACTTGTTTTTACCCAACATGATCGGAACCAGGTTGGGCAATACCTTGTCGTAAAAATACGACTTGACAAACTTGCCCTGCTTTTCTGTTAACTGGGCTTCGTTGATCATGAAAATATTATTGTCCTCCAGCTCCTCCAGAATGTCGTTGTAAATCACATCCAGCTTGCGTTGTTGCTGGTGAACAATGTTCTGAATTTTGTTGTGAAGTTCGTTGGGAGTCATATCTCCCAACAGGTTTTCTTCGTCTTTCCCCAGCGATACCATGCGGCGTACCGTTGCTACACGCACCCTGAAAAACTCATCGAGGTTGTTGGAAAAAATACCTATAAAGCGGATCCTTTCGAATAAGGGAGTTTCGGGGTCTTCCGCTTCCTGAAGTACCCTTTCGTTAAACGACAGCCAACTGATTTCCCTGTTTATGAATTTTTCGTTTGAATACATGTGCGCGGTATTTGCATGTTTAAACAACCAGAACACTGACAGCCCCAAGATGCCAAAAGCCCCTGATATTTCCAAGAGGAAAAGCTGTTTTTAATCAAATAATTCGTCGTGGCTTGCCACGGGGATTCCTTAATATTCTCCCCTGAGTTTCAGGGGAGATGTCATCTGTCAACAGGCGGATGACAGAGGGGTGAAATAAAGAAAATTCGGTTTTTCGGCTTTTTTGCTGAAATAAAGTTGGCGTAATATCCCGTGACAGAGCCACGAAGATAGTCAACTCTAAGAATTTTCTTTAATGCTATTCTCCGCCGAATTCCATCAGGTAGGCTTTGATGAATCCATCAAGGTCACCGTCGAGCACTGCATTCACGTTCCCCGTTTCGTAACCGGTGCGTAAATCCTTCACCATTTTGTAGGGTTGCAACACATACGAGCGAATCTGAGAACCCCATTCGATCTTCTTTTTCTGAGATTCTATTTCAGCCGTTTTTTCACGCCGTTTGCGCAGCTCCAGCTCGTACAGTTGTGATTTTAGCAAACGCAAGGCATTTTCCTTATTGCCCAGTTGCGACCGGCTTTCCGTATTTTCAATGGTAATGCCGGTAGGAGCATGCCGCAACCTTACCCCGGTTTCTACCTTGTTTACATTTTGTCCGCCCGCACCGCCACTTCTGAACGTGTCCCAGCTAATGTCGGCAGGATTGATTTCAATTTCAATCGAGTCGTCGACAAGCGGAGCAACATATACCGAGGTAAACGAAGTCATGCGTTTGTTTTGCGCATTGAAAGGCGACAGGCGTACCAAGCGGTGCACCCCGTTTTCGCTTTTCAGGTAACCGTAGGCAAATTCTCCTTCAATTTCTATGGTACAGCTTTTTACCCCAACTTCGTCGCCCTGCTGCATATCGGCTATTTTCATTTTGTAGCCGTTTTTTTCGATCCAGCGGGTATACATCCGGAAGAGCATGTCTGCCCAGTCGTTGCTTTCAGTACCTCCGGCCCCTGCATTAATACGGAGTACCGCGCCAAGGTGGTCTTCTTCGTTGCGAAGCATGTTCTTGGCTTCCAACTCTTCAATCAGGGTTAGTGTTTCTTTGTACGAACTTTCCACTTCTTCTTCCGAAGCTTCTTCCATTTCAAAGAATTCGTACAACACCAGGAAATCTTCGGCAGCCTGGTTTACTTTCAGAAAGCCATCGGTCCACGTTTTGATGGCGCGAATCGTTTTCATTTGGGCTTCCGCTTCTTTGGGGTTGTTCCAAAAATCGGGGTCTTGTGTTTTGAGTTCTTCTTCTTCTAATTCGATCAACTTTGCATCGTAGTCAAAGATGCCTCCTCAGCGCATCCCGGCGCTCAACAAGGTCTTTTACCTGTTCCTTTAAAATCATTATTTATTGCTTTTTATGATGGTTTGCAAAGGTAGCAGGAAATGTTGAATGATGAACATTGATTGGAGATTAACGATTTTCGATGTAAAATTCTGCCATCAAAAATCATTAATCGAAATTCATAGATCAGTTTGAGGTAGTCGCAATATTTATTAGGCTAACTATTCCAATACCTCATTCAAATGACGGTGAATCAGCTCCGGTTCAAAACCCCGGCTTTGCGTATAGCGGATAACCTGTCCCATTTTTTCAAAGCGGCTTTTCTTTTTGAGGGTTTTGGCCTTGGCCTTCATGGTTTTGATCAAAAGCGTTTTGTATTTCTCCTCGTCAATGTTTTCAAGCCCCCTTTGAATCACTTCGTCTGAAAGTCCTTTGGCAAGCAGGTAGTGCCGCATTTTCACTTTGCCCCACTTGTTGATTTTGAACTTGTCGTTTACATAAGCACGAACATATCTTTCGTCGTCGATGAACTTTTCTTCAATCAGTTTGGAGATGATTTCATCCACAATCTCATCCACAATTTCGTAGGCCATTATTTTTTTGCGGATATCGGCCGAACATTGTTCCGATCGGCTGCACAGCTGTGCCATTTTGGAATAGGCCTGCTTAATATTCTGTTCGTGACTTTCCATTTCGGGTAAATTTCTGCTAAAATTACAGAAAAAACCATCTGCAACCTAGCGTTTTTTATTGATTGAAAGGGGGTTGTGTTATTTTATAGCTCGTCGATAAAAGAAGTTTCCTTTTTTACCCCGGTAAAGAATTCTTCTAGCTCGGCCAAAGTTGATTCGGTCTTCTGTACGTCGCGAACTATTTCTCCTTTTTCAAGGATCACAATTCGGGAGCAAACATCCGCAACATGGTCCAGGTCGTGGCTCGAAATCAGAATCGTTTTATCTTTTTGCTTTCCAATTTCCTTGATCATGTTTCGCAACTGGTATTGCGACGAAGGATCGAGGTTGGCAAATGGCTCGTCAAGAATAATTACTTCCGGATTTCCCATAAAAGCGCCAACAACACCCACTTTCTTCTGGTTTCCTTTTGACAGGTCGCGGATGTATTTCTTTTTACCCACAATTTCGTCTTTAAAGAAATCGGCAAATTTTTCAAGAAAGGCTTTTACGTCTGTTGTATTGAGGTTGCGCAATTCGCCAATGAAGTTAAAATACTCGTCGGGTGTAAGGTAACCGATGGTAAAGGATTCGTCGATATAGGCTGAAACCTGTTCTTTCCAGTCCTCCGATTTGGCCACGGGAATTTCGTTGATGATCACTTTGCCGCGGGTTGCCCGAATAAGGTCGAGCAGCAGTGAAAAAAAAGTGGTCTTTCCTGCTCCATTGTTGCCTACCAGTCCGAAAACTTCGCCTTTTTCGATGCTTAGTTCCGGTAAATTTAGTACGGTGGTACCGTTGTATTCTTTTTGTAGATTAATAGCTTGTATCATGTTGTATATTTTTCAATTTCTATTTTTTCATTCTGAATTTCTCACTGCTTATGTGGCTTTATAGCCTGCAATCATTTTGTATTTGCGTTTGAGGTATTGCCCGGTAAAATAATCGATCAGTTTGGGATGCAGAATGATCCCGATCAGGCCAAGTGCCCCGAAAATAATATAAGCAGCAATGTTGCCGAAAGCCCAGGAAATCAGCCCGAAAATAGCCAAAGGGCCAAAGAGGATCGGGAAGGTCATCAGCCATTGGGTTGCACCCACGCCCTGGTAATTGAACGCGGCCCGCTGGTTAAGTTCGATAGCTTTGCGGCTGTTGAGCCCGAGTGCGAAAATAACCCACGAATTTACTCCAACATTGTAAAGCATTACCACAAAGTGTACATATAAAACTTTGGGTGTAATGTACATGTAACCAAGCGACAGGAGGTAGAAAACGATGTTGGTCGCGGCCATTAGGAAAAAGGCCGATTGCAGCACTTGTTTCATTTTTACGTTTTGTGCCATTAGCAGTGGGTAGTATTTACCATGCCACGCCGGGAAAAACTGGCCGTACATCATGCTGAAAATCCCGGTCATAAACATTCCGCCAAGAACCAAAATAAACTCCGGTCCGTCAGGTTTATAATCGCGGTAAATCAGTAGTCCGTAAAACATAAAGAGCAGCGACATTACGGCCGAACTTTTTGAACGCTTGTTGCGCAGGATCATTTTAACTTCGAGCGACAACATTTGTCCGTAACTACCCACATTGTTCAGCCACGAGAAGTCGTGTGCCTTGCCTTCTTTTTTCTTTTGCGAAAGCTCGTCGAGGTAGAACCGGTTATTGATATAATTTTGATTCAGCAGATAAAGGGCCGCAATCAACAAAGGGAAGATGAGTGCTGCCGGAGGATTGGCGATTATAAAATCGAATATTTTTCCGAAAGCCTCGTTGATATTCACAAGGCCGAAATACTGCAAAGCAGCAATTCCAGCGGCTGTCGCAAGAAATCCGTAAAACAAAACATCTGATTCGTTGGTGCGCCACTTGATGTAAATGGCCAGAAAATGGTTTACAAAAATCATCAGTACAAGCGATCCCAGCCAGGCTGCCAAAACAGGGGCTGCCAGTTCATTCACGGCAATTTTAAAGGTAAACGGCAAAAGCAAAAACAAAGGCAGAACATTAAAAAAATGCAGCAACGATTTGTTCAGCATATAACGGGCAATCCTTTTTCGTTTTACCGGAATGATCATAAACGGCTGAAATCCAAAGGTAGGCAGGTTTTGCACCATGATGCGCATTACGAGATCAAAACCGGCGTATATAAAAATCAGGGCATTAAAAGCTTTCATTTTATCCGGAACATTTGCCATGTTTCCAGCCAGTTGAAAGCCCATTACGGTTCCGATCAGTGAAAAATACAGGGCCAGGAAAATAAGCACTCCCTTGGTAGCCATGTTTTTGTTTTTCGAGGCCGACCGTATAAATTCCCGCCAGGCAAAGTAGAAGAAATTACGTTTCATATTTTTGTTGAGACTATTGAGATTTGGTTTTTATTGTTTGTAATAAGGTAAGAGCTAAAATTACATTTTTATTTCAGACTATTTGTTAAAACTACACCGTCCTTGTAGCGGGTAATATTTCCGCTGAGGTCGTACAGCTCAACCAAAACAACATACACACCCAGTTTTTGGATCTGTGCGTTTTCATCGGTTCCATCCCACACAAGTGTCTCATCGGTACCTAAAACGCTGTTTTGCGCCAGCTGTGTTATGGGGCGCCCTGCTGCATCAAAGATGCTGACATTGCACAGGTAACCGGGTTTGTCGAGTTGAAAACGAATCAAATATTCATCGTTATAGCCGTCACCATTAGGAGAGAAAGATTCCGGCTCGAAACTTATGTTGTTATTTTCTGCAAGGCCATCTCCCGCCTGCGAGTTTTGATAACCGGGTGTTCCGTAACCGGACAAGGAAGAGGCAGAGTGCCAGTTTGTCGCTTCGTTAGTGTGGGTTGTAAAAGAAATCCGTTCAAGCGAAATTCCTTCGCGGTCGTGAAAAACGGGGAGATGCAAATCTTCGGTGTAAAATAACTCATCGATTACTTCCAGTTCGTTATTGAGCAAAACCACGTAATCTTCATCGTTATTAAACGAAGGGAATTTCTCCATTTGCAGGAAACAGCCGGGGCATTCGAGGGTAAACCACGGAAAAACGCCGTTGGTATCTTTGGTAAGAGCGAGGTAGCTGTTGGGTTCAAAGTTCAGTTTTTCTGTGGTGAGCGCATAAATCTGGGTGAGCTGCAATTCTTTGTCGCGCGAAGCCAGGTAAAGTTTATTCAGCGGAATTTGCTTTTCGGAGTGGTTGTAAATTTCCACAAAATCTTCTCCATCCGGAACGGGGTTAAAAAGCACCTCACTGATCAGCACATCGCCGGGCTCGATAAACACCGGATTCCTTTCTTCACCACTTACCACAACTTCATCCAAAATCACCTTATCCGATGCATAATGGTTGTTCATTTGCACTACGATCTGGAGTTTTTCCCCGTTCAGATTTGTCTGTCGGGCGGTGTCGAGTTCCCAGTTCCCATAATTTTCTCCTTTGCTTTTAAAAGGAAGTACGGGGCCGTTGTCGACACAATAGAAGGCTTTCAGAAATTTGGTTTCCGGATTGTCGCCGCTGCCTGTTTCGCTGGCAATGAGCTGGATACTTATGTTTTTGTAATCCGAAATATCGATTTCTTCTGATCGCCAAACGACTGCGCAATTGACGTCGCGGCATTCAAATCTTCCGCCCGAAGTGGATACTGTTTTGGCGTAATCATCAGCGTTTGAAAGCAAAACATTTTCATATTCAAGTGCCCAGGATGTGATGCCTTCAAAATCGGTAAGAACGGTGCTTCCGTCGCCCGAACCCCAAATGCCTTTTCCCGGGACCAAGAAATGCTCGCTCCATATTTCCTGGGAGTGCCCCGGCAGGCTATAAAAGACTAGGAGGAATGTTAATATTTTTGGAAGATTGGGCCTCATAACATTACAATTATTTGCAAAATACTAACTTTGGCCCACTTAATTGATAGCAAGGACTTTAATTTACTAAAAGATTCAAACATGAGAGTTGCAGTTGTTGGCGTGAGCGGTGCCGTAGGACAGGAGTTCCTGAAAGTGCTCGCAGAAAGGAATTTTCCGATGGACGAGTTGGTGATTTTTGGCTCGGCAAGGAGTGCCGGCCGTACCTATGAATTCAAGGGTAAACAGCTAACCGTGAAGGAACTCAAACATGGCGACGATTTTAAAGATATAGATATTGCATTGACTTCGGCCGGTGCAGGTATTTCAAAAGAATATGCTGAAACCATTACCAAACACGGAGCTATCATGATCGATAACTCGAGTGCGTTTCGTTACGACGATGACGTGCCGTTGGTAGTACCCGAAGTAAATGCTGAGGATTGCCTGAATCGTCCGAGAAACATTATTGCCAATCCAAACTGTTCTACTATTCAGATGGTAGTAGCGCTGAAGCCGATTGAAGATCTTTCTCCGATCAAAAGCATTCATGTGGCTACTTATCAGGCGGCGAGCGGTGCAGGTGCACAGGGAATTGCAGAGTTGGAAAACCAGGTGAAAGAAGTTGCCGGTGGGGAAGAACCAACCATCAGCAAATTTCCGTACCAGTTGGCAATGAATATTATCCCGCACATCGATGTTTTTCTGGAGAACGATTATACCAAGGAAGAGATGAAGATGAACTGGGAAACCAAAAAAATTATGCATACTGAAGCCGAAGTAAGTGCAACTTGTGTGCGTATTCCGGTGGCCCGCGCGCATTCAGAAGCCATTTGGGTGGAAACCGAGAAACCACTTTCAGTAGAAGAAGTGAAAGCTGCTTTTGAAAATTTTGAAGGCTTGACAGTGGTGGATAATCCTGCGGAAAAGCAATATCCGATGCCTTTGTTTGTTTCGGGTAAAGACGATGTTTATGTGGGTCGAATTCGCAAAGACGTTGCCAATCCGAATGGAATCACTTTCTGGTGTGTAGGCGATCAGATTAAGAAAGGTGCCGCTTTAAATGCAGTACAAATTGCAGAGTGGCTGGTAGCCAACGGTGAGGTAAAATAGCCTTTACAAAAAAATAAATATTAAGAAAGTCTGGTAATACCGGACTTTTTTCGTTTTTGGGACTTCGGTTTTTTTAGTAAATTGAGCAGTATCAAAATCACAAACAATTTATGGAGCAAATAGATACCGTTGAGTTGAGGCAGTTGAACCTGGGAGATTACGAAGAACTAAAGAAGTCAATGATCGAAGCTTATGCCAACTGGCCGGGTGCTTATTGGAGCGAACTTCATTTTCAAAAGCTCTTAAAGATCTTTCCTGAAGGCCAGCTGGCTGTTCTTGTAAACGATGTGGTGGTGGGTTGTGCGCTTTCCATCATTGTGAAATACGAATTGTTTGGAGATGATCATACCTACCAGGAAATAACCGGGAGATATACTTTTAATACACATAATCCGAAAGGAAATGTGCTTTACGGAATTGACGTTTTTATTCGTCCCGATTTTCGGGGGCTTCGTATTGGCCGCCGTTTGTACGATGCGCGGAAGGAGCTTTGTGAAACTCTCAATTTAAAAGCCATCGTATTTGGTGGGCGTATTCCGAATTATCATTTGCACGCCAGCGAAGTTACGCCGAAAGAATATATCCAAAAGGTAAAGTTGCGCGAATTGTACGATCCTACTTTAACCTTCCAGCTTTCGAACGACTTCCATGTTAAGAAGGTGCTGAAAGGTTACATGCCCGGTGATAAGGAGTCGAAAGATTATGCTGTTCTGCTTCAGTGGGACAACATTTACTACCAGAAGATTTCGGATAAAGCGGGTGCGCACAAATCGGTTGTTCGGATTGGGCTGATACAATGGCAAATGCGGCTTTACAAAGATATCAATGAGCTTTTTACCCAGGTGGAATATTTTGTGGATGCAGTTTCGAGTTACAAAAGCGACTTTGTTCTTTTTCCGGAGTTTTTCAATGCTCCGCTGATGGCTGATTACAATCATCTAACAGAAGCCGAGGCCATTCGGAAACTGGCAGAATATACCGAAGAGATTAAAGAGCGTTTCTTGAAACTGGCCATTTCATACAATATTAATATTGTAACAGGCAGCATGCCGGCCATGAGGGACGAGAAATTGTACAACGTTGGCTTTTTGTGCCGGAGAAACGGAACGTACGAGACTTACGAGAAAATTCATGTAACACCCGATGAGGCCAAATGGTGGGGCTTGTCGGGAGGAAATACGGTGGAAGTTTTTGAGACAGATTGCGGACCGGTTGGAGTTTTGATTTGTTACGATGTGGAATTTCCGGAGTTGCCAAGAATTCTGGCGCAGCAGGGAATGAATATTTTGTTTGTGCCTTTCCTGACAGATACCCAGAACGGGTACTCGCGGGTTCGTTATTGCGCCCGTGCCCGTGCCATCGAAAATGAATGTTATGTGGCGATCGCCGGTTCTGTCGGCAATTTGCCAAAAGTTGAGAATATGGATATTCAGTTTGCACAGTCGGTGGTGTTTACTCCGAGCGATTTTTCGTTCCCTGCCAACGGAATCAAAGCAGAAGCCACTGCCAATACCGAAATGATACTGGTAGCGGATGCTGATCTTGATCTTCTAAAAGAGCTGCACTCTTTTGGTGCGGTGCGTAATTTAAAAGACAGGAGAACCGACTTGTATTCGGTTTGCCTGAATAAGCAGGGAGATGAAAACTGCCGGGAATAAACTTTACTCTTCTGTTATTTCATAAAGATAATCGTTGAACGGGAAGCGCTGAACGTGTATCTTTTTTACCTCGTCGTATATCTTTTGCTTAAATACGTCAATATTTTCTTTCTCAATGGCAGAAATAAACAAAGCGGGTGTGTTGTCTTTTGCCATCCACGAGTTTTTCCATTCATTCAGGGTGAAATTGGCCTTAGTACGCGGTGTCAGATCATCTTCATCTTTTTCCTCGTAGGTAAACGCATCTATTTTATTAAAGATATAGATCAAGGGTTTGTCGCCGGCATCGATTTCCTTCAACGTATTGTTTACGGTTTCAATCTGTTCCTCAAAACCGGGGTGCGAAATGTCCACGATGTGCAACAGAATGTCGGCTTCACGCACTTCGTCGAGGGTCGATTTAAACGATTCAACCAGTCCGTGTGGAAGTTTACGGATAAAACCAACCGTGTCAGCCAGCAAAAAGGGAATGTTTTCGATCACCACTTTTCTGACGGTTGTATCGAGCGTTGCAAAAAGTTTGTTTTCAGCAAACACTTCCGATTTGGCCATCATGTTCATAATTGTTGATTTGCCCACGTTGGTGTAACCCACCAAAGCAACACGTACCAGTTTTCCGCGGTTTTTGCGCTGGGTTGCTTTTTGCTTGTCGATTTTAACCAGCTGCTCTTTTAGCCGGGCAATTTTTTCGAGGATAATACGGCGGTCGGTTTCAATCTGTGTTTCCCCCGGGCCACGCATCCCGATACCTCCCCGTTGACGTTCCAGGTGGGTCCACATCCGGGTCAGTCGCGGAAGCAGGTATTGATACTGGGCCAACTCCACCTGGGTTTTTGCATGGGCCGTTTGTGCACGTTTGGCAAAAATATCCAGGATCAGGTTGGTGCGGTCCAGAATTTTGCATTCCAGCTGACGTTCTATATTTCGAAGTTGTGTGGGCGAAAGCTCATCGTCGAAAATAACGGTATCGGCTTCCACTACTTTTATGTAGTTGCCTATTTCTTCCAGTTTTCCGGGTCCAACAAAGGTTGCCTTGTTGGGGATATCCATTTTCTGGGTGAACTTCTTTAAGACCACAGCACCTGCTGTGTCAGCCAGAAATTCCAGTTCATCAAGGTATTCTTTTACCTGGCGTTCATCCTGCTGAGAGTTGATCAATCCAACAATTACGGCTTTTTCTGTTATTGGTGCTGTTTCTATCATTGTCTAATTTTTAATCACAAAAAAACTCCTGCCTCAAAAGAAACAGGAGTGCAAAGATATTGTCTTTCTGTTATTACTGCAACACGAAGTTAATTGGTACCGTGTACGATACATTAACGGGTTTGCCACGCTGTTTTCCGGGCTTCCAAGTAGGAAGGCTGTTTACAACGCGAAGCGCTTCTTTGTCGAGCGACGGGTCAACACCCCTTGCAATGCTTGCATTGGTTACTTTTCCGTCTTTTCCAACAACGAAAGTTACATAAACTTTACCCTGGATTCCGTTTTCCTGAGCAATTACAGGATACTTGATAGCGTTGGCAATGTATTTACGCAATGCCAGGTCACCACCCGGGAATTCAGGCATGTCTTCCACAATCAGGAAAACCTGAGCTTCATCTTCTTCTTCCTCTTCAGCAGTTTCAATTACCGGAGCCACATCGATCACGGTATTGTCGTCAGCTTCTGAGTCTTCGATCTCGAGTTCGTCTTCAATCTTCACCTCGTCGTCAACAATATTCAATACTTCAACAACTTTTGGCGGAGGTGGTGGTGGCGGTGGTTTTACTTGCTGCTCACGAGTGATCGGAATAATTTCTTCTTCCACTTCCTGTGCCTGAACCTGTCCCAGCGAATCAGCCTTACTTGGCTTTGTGGTCCACTCAAAGGCAACAAGTGTGATGCCTAAAGCCACTACCAACCCTAATAACCAGTAAGTATTCTTACGGCTCTCAAGATCGGCTTTCGGCGATTTTTTAAGTTCCATACTTTAGATATTTTTACTTGTTTTATTCGAATTTTGTCCCCTTAAAAACGGGGTTTAAAGATAGAAAATAATATTTATTTACAAGCTCTAAATGTTTTAATTTAATGTCTCTAATAATTCCCCGTTATGAACACTGTTCATGAATAATTGTAAAATTTGTCCCTCTATTTTTGCTACAAAAATTTTACCACAAATTTTGTTGGATGTTTTGAAAAAAATATTTCTATATTTGCAACCTCAAACGGGGGATTAGCTCAGTTGGCTAGAGCGTTTGACTGGCAGTCAAAAGGTCATCGGTTCGATTCCGATATTCTCCACGAAAGAGCAGTTTTAGCGGACTGCTCTTTTTTTGTTTTTATTTCAAGGTTTCCCTCGATGCTGAAATCCAGTAACTATTATTAATGAAGAAATTGTAAATAAACCGGTATTCTTGGGTTGAATCTTATCATCAGAATAAATAATGAATTTATTTGCAGAGACAAAATAGCGGAAGCAAAACGAAAATTGAAAAGAATGATTTTACCACTTTCCACAGCAAACAATACGATGATGTGTATGTGCTGCTGTATGTTGTTAAAACAACATGTGGAGGGTGATGCTATGCTATAATAACGTAGAACAGATAGTAATTACATAAAGGCAGTAAGCCCTTCACAATTCAGTGGAGGGCTTTTTTTATAATTATAACTCAAAAATTATGTCAGATTTAACATTTAAAATTGAAGGCGAAGCCCAATCCCCCGCACGTTTGGCGGTAAGTGCAAGACAGTTTATTATTGTTGTTGATGAACCACCTGCTTTGGGAGGAGATGATCAGGGAGCAAATCCGGTTGAATATTTGTTGGCGAGTTATGCCGGCTGTATCAATGTGGTGGCACACCTAACCGCAAAAGAACTGGGAATAAAGTTGTCAGGGTTGAAAATTCAAGTTGAAGGCAATTTAAATCCCGCGCGGTTTTTGGGAAAGTCGGATGAAGAGCGTGCAGGCTTTAAACAAATAAACGTCGATTTTTTTCCTGAAACGGATGCAAGCGCTGAAGAGATCAGCAACTGGATATCGTTGATTAAAAAACGTTGTCCGATCAACGATAACCTTGTAAATACAACTCCGTTGTCGTTTAATTTAGTACACGAAGCTCTTGCTGTGAATTAAATTCCCGGGAAGAAATTAGAGAGCAGCGTCTTTGGCGTGCTCAGTGAACTTGATCAGGCAGAGCAGCTGTTTTGCTAAAGGAGGCTCAGCCAAAACAGGAACAATGCAAGTATGATCAAAACAAAAAAGAGTAGTTGTTGGTGCTACTCTTTTTTTGTTATTTAAGGTGTATTTTATTTTTCTTCGGGTGAAACCAGTTTGTAGACAAAACCGGCAATCAAGGCGCCGATAATCGGTGCTACCCAGAAAAGCCACAACTGTCCCAGTGCCCAGTCGCCGACAAACAAAGCCTGACTGGTACTTCTTGCGGGGTTCACCGATGTGTTGGTAATTGGAATGCTGATCAGGTGAATCAGCGTTAAAGACAGACCGATGGCAATTCCGGCAAATCCTTTGGGGGCTTTTGAATGGGTGGCTCCCAAAATAACGATCAAAAACATAAAGGTCATAACAATCTCACTTACAAGGCCCGAAACCATGCTGTATCCGTCTGGAGAGTGCTCGCCAAAACCGTTGGCTGCAAAGCTACCGATTTCTTTTCCCGAGCCGGTAATAATAATGTAAAGAACAGCTGCCCCTACAATCCCTCCCAAAACCTGGGAGATAATATAAGGTACCAGGTCTTTGCCGTCGAAACGGCCTCCCGCCCACAGTCCAATTGACACTGCAGGATTCAGATGACACCCGGAGATATGCCCGATGGCATATACCATAGTTAATACTGTTAATCCGAATGCAAGCGCTACTCCGGCAAAACCGATCCCCAGATCGGGATAGGCTGCAGCAAAAACAGCACTTCCGCAACCACCGACTACCAACCACATGGTTCCGATAAACTCAGCTACTAGTTTTTTCATACAATGATTTTTAAAGTGAAATAATGAGTGATAAACATATGTTTTGTCCTCAATTTAAATCAAATTCATGAAAATAGAGGCATCGAATCGCCAAAAATTGAGATTGCCGGCTTAAGCGCCAATGGAAGGATTTGTGTTGAGTGCTTTCTCCAAAAGGGAAGCAGCGGATAAGAAACGCTTATTCAAAATCAATGACCTCGGGGCTGGTAAGCGGATCGGGACCATTGGTTAAAACAATGTCGCCTTCACTTAGCCCGGAAACTATTTCACACCAGTCGCTGCCTATGGTTCCGAAAACTACTTCGGTTTTTACGGCTTTGTTTCCCTGCACCACATATAAAGTTTGCCGGGTACTGTTTTCAAAGCCTGGCTGCTTTTTCAAGCGGAGTACATTTTCCTGGTCGCTGGTAATAATGTCGAGTGCAAGGTTTTGGTTCGGAATCAGTTTGTGATCACTTTTTTCTTTTATGTGAACATCGAACTGGATACGCTCATCCATAATCGGAATGATCTTTCCTATTTGCCCGTTCAGGTCTTCGCCGTCGGTATGAACGAGTACTTTGTTCCCGGTTTTGATGAGGAAGGAGTATTTTGAGTCGATCATTCCAACCAACTTAAACGAAGAGAGGTCTGCCATGCGAACCAACATTCGCCCGCTTTCTACCCGCGAGCCGTTTTCGCCTCCCACTTCAAGAATCACCCCCGGCACAGGCGCTGCAATCCGAAGTTTGCTGAGCAATGCCTTTTTTTCAGCCAAATTCGATTTTTGGGTTTCAAGCTGGAGAAGTTGTCCGTTTACATCGGCTTCCATTTGGGCAATGCGAAGCGTGTTTTTGTCTATCAGTTTCTGCAGATCTTTTTCCCCCAGGTCGATCTCTTGCCGGGTTCTTTCCACACGGTTTTCAGAAATGGTACCGGCTTTCAGCAGATTTTCCTGGTCGGCCAGCATGGTTTTTAACTTATCAATTCGGTTCTTCTTGACTTCCTCGTTGTGTTTCAGATCGATTTGGGTGCTTTCAAGGTTCAGGCGGATTTTCTCCACTGCATTTGTGCGCATTTCAAGTTGAGCGGCCATTCTTGCAATGTCTTCCTGCACGCTCTCTCCATCGAGTTCAAGGACGAGATCGCCTTTGGCAACTTTGTTTCCGGGAGTTTTGTATACCTTTTTTATAATGCTTCTTTCAGGACAAAGAATGAGTAAATCTTTTTCTGACTCCACGGTGCCGAATGCTTTTACCGATGAAAATACGTCACCACGGCCAATGGTTTCTGTTTGATATGACGGACGATCAGCAGAAGAATTGGTAGCAGGCCGAAGCAGGAAGATGGCGCTGATCCCTGCCAGAATTACAACGACCAAAGCAATAATAATAAAACGTGTTTTGTTTTCCATCGGGATGTTGGATAAGGTTTTCAATCAATACTTAACTGCTGAACATCAACAAAGGTATTAAAATTGGGAAATAATTTTCGGGCATTTGGGGCAGGTACGGAAAATAAAAAAGGTGGCTCACTGAACCACCTTTCCTTTATCTGGGTAAAATACTATTTCATTTTTTGCTCGTACAGTTTTTGGATAGCACTTAAATATTCAATGTCCATTTTGTCGGAACGGATACGTACTGCTTCGTAAAGTTTACCATTGGAATAAACCGATGCGTTTGCGGCATCAAATTCGTGGCCTTCCCAGTTGTATTTTACGTCCATCGAAACTTTAATGAATTCTTCTGCATCCAGGTAGCGCGATACATAAATGTAAGCAAAGGTGTTGTCGTTGGCATTCATGTAAATACTTGGTGTCAGTTCTTCAAGAACCAGGAATTTTACAATTTTGGTACGTGCTTCCAGTTTGCCGGTATGCTTTTTCCCCATCAGGAAAGTGATGCCCTGATTTACATAAGCTTCCTGTATTTTTTCCACCAAATCAAGTTCAGGTAAATGCCGCAGCCTGATGGCGTCCAGGTTGGTTGAGCCGATGGTAATGTACGCTTTGCCGGCATCAAAACTCCAGTCGTACTGCTTTTCAATGTTTTGCGTTGCACGAAGAATTTCTTCCAGCGGATACTGCTTGCCCAACACCATGTAAATGAACATGGAACTGGCATCGGTCGGAAGCTCGTGATAATAACCCGGGAATGGATTCAGGGAGTCGAAAACCAAACTGCCCTTCAGGATTTTATCGTCCAATGCAACAAGAGTGTCATTTTTGGTGAGGTTTACAAAAACCTCGGTCTTTTTATTGCCCATGTTTGATATCTTTGGTTTTGAATTTTACTATCATAACAGATGCCCAACCAAGTGGTTCAATTAAAACATATTGGGAACGTTACTTTTTCAAAAAATCGTCGTTCTAAAAACATAAAGCTAAGCATTAAACCCGATAAATCAATACTTGTTTCGTATCCTTTTTATGTTTCAGAAAAAGAAGTGCTGAATTTTGTGATGCGGAATGAATCCTGGATTTTGCAGCAACAGGCGAAAATGGAAACGCGAAAAACAAGGATTAATCCGGAGGAGGAAATGAAAACCAAACTTTACCAGATTCAGTTTCTGAAAGCCGATGAAAACCGGGTAAGCAGAAAGGGGAAACTGATCCGGATTATGCTCGCTGATTTTGATTCGGAAGCATCAACGGCTTTTGCCGAAAAGTGCCTGACCGAGATTTATCGATTCGAAGCCAAACAATTGTTGCCCGGAAGGTTGGCAGAGTTGGCCCAACAGCATGGCTTTAGCTATAACAAGGTCACCATTCGCGATAACCGCCGCAACTGGGGCAGTTGTTCATCGTCGAATAACATTAGCCTGAACCTGCAAATGATGAAACTGTCCAACACTTTAATTGATTATATTCTGCTGCACGAGCTGGTTCATACTGAGATTAAAAACCACGGGCCAAAATTTTGGGAACGCCTGAACGGAATTACCGGAAAGCGAGCAAAAGAACTGGCCGGCGAAATCAGAAAATACTCTACCTATACGCTTTGATTTGTAAGTGTTTATTATTTAGCGACATAGGTTGTTTTGCCCTCTCTTTAACAGAATTAAATAATAATCAATATTAAGCCCTTTCTTCATTTTTCAAGCGGAACTTCAGACCGCCGGTGTTACATTTGTTCCGAATTTTAAGAGAGAACGCATTGAGCCGATTGATCATCGTTTTTATTTTACTCTTTCCGATCAACGGAATTTTCTCGGGTTTAGCCCATACAGTGAGTATGGTTGAAGCGCACACTTCGTCGCTTCTGTACGACCGGGGAGATTTTTCTTTTTGTGCCGATGAACCGGCCTTTGTGGAGGAGTGCGAAGAAAATGAAGAGGCGGTTTTGTTTACTTCGGAGTGTGAGCTCAGAAGGCATGAAGAGTCTGTCGTTTCTGCGGAATCAAGACATTGGGAAGATGTTGGCGTCCTGCAAATCAATGCTCTTTTTTATACCAATCTTCCGCCCCCTGTAACCTTTCATTAAACAGGCCGGGAGTTAATAATTCAATCCAATTCTTTAAATTTATGTTGTAGTACAGGGGCATGTCTTCATGGCAGGCTAAACTGCAACACTGTTTCGCGGATCTAAATATGAAGAGATCGAAGATTAATATTGCGCTTCTTCTCCATTTTATCTCCATTGTAATGGTATTCGAAAGCCTTTTTATGCTGATGGCAGTGGGCGTTTCGTTTTATTACAAAGAGGAGATCGCATTTAAAATGTTGTTGTCGTTTGCAGTAACCTTTGTTTCCGGAGTAGCGCTGAATGTGCTGACCCGCCGGGAAAGATACCACGAACCATCCATTCGCGAAAGCTTTGTAATTGTTTGTATGGCTTGGGTAATCATGGGTTTGGTGGGCACCATCCCGTACCAGCTTACCAACAGTATACCATCGTTTACCAACGCATTTTTTGAATCTTTTTCCGGATTTACAACCACCGGGTCTTCCATATTGGCGGATATTGAGGCGCTTCCAAAAAGTATTTTATTCTGGCGCTCCGAAACCCACTGGATCGGCGGCATGGGAATCATTGTGTTGGTGGTGGCGATTATGCCTTTTCTGAAAATACACGGGATCTATCTTTTTTATTCCGAGGCCTCGAATGTCGACAACGAAAAAATATCGACCCGCATACGCAAAGTAGCCCGGAATTTATGGCTGATTTACATGGGGCTTACAGTTGCAGAGATCGTTTTTCTGAGCATTGGTGGCATGCCTTTGTTCGACAGTGTTTGTCATTCCTTTGCCACGGTTGCTACCGGTGGTTTTTCTACGAAGAACGACAGCATTGCCGGATATTCGCCTTACATCCAGTATGTGATAACGTTTTTTATGTTGTTATCAGGGATAAATTTTACGGTGCATTTTCTGATGCTTCGCCGGCGTTTTAAATCCGTTTTTCACAACGAGGAATTAAGAGCCTATCTTTTAGTGATCCTGTTTGTTGGGGGAATTATTACGCTGGTACTTTATTTTATTCACCAGGAATACGGACTGGAAAGTGCCTTCCGAAGTGCTTTCTTTCAGGTTGTGTCAATTATTACCGCAACGGGGTTTGCAACAGCCGACTATCTTCAGTGGCCGGTTCAGGCAATACTGCTGATCGGAATGCTGATGTTGATTGGTGCTTCGGCGGGGTCGACCGGCGGTGGAGTGAAAGTGATCCGTCATGTAATAGCATTGAAAAAAATGAAACTTACTTTCAGTGAAATATTGTCTCCCAACAAGGTAAAGCTCCTTCATTACAACGGGCAACGGGTAAGGGACGAGCATGTGACACAAATCATGACCTTTATTTTTGTGTATTATTTTATTGTATTGGTGGGCACCATGGTGATGCTTTTGTGGACCGAAGACTTGGCTACCTCGTTTGGAGCGGTTGCCACCAGTATGGCGGGCATCGGGCCCGGATTCGGAACGGTGGGCCCGGTAAGTAATTTTCTGCATTTACCTGCCGGAGCCAAGTATTTTCTCACCTTTCTGATGTTGATCGGACGATTGGAAATCTACAGTGTGATCATCATTTTTACCCGCACGTTCTGGCGCGATTAATTCCGTTTTGCTTCACTTCCTGAGCAGCTGATACTTTTGATTTTTCTGTCTTCATCGGGGAATTTCATTATTTTCGTGACTTAAACGATTACAATGGATTGGAACCAACTGCTTTCTGCCAAACGGCTGGGAATGGAGGAACATCAGCCGCTGGCGGCTCACGAAGACCGGACACAGTTTCAGCGCGATTATGACCGCATTATTTTTTCGTCGCCTTTCCGGAGGATGCAAAACAAAACCCAGGTTTTTCCGCTTCCCGAGCATGTGTTTGTGCACAACCGGTTGACTCACAGCTTGGAAGTGGCCAGTGTGGGGCGCTCTCTTGGAAGCATTCTGGCAGAACGTTTGTCAAAAAAATATCCGGAAAATCAGTTGATTCATGAAATCGGCAGTATTGTTTCCACTGCCTGCCTGGCGCACGATCTGGGAAACCCGCCGTTTGGTCATTCAGGTGAAGCTGCTATTTCCAATTTTTTTCTAAAAGGTAACGGAAAGAAATTCAAAAAGAAAAAGTTTGGTTTAACCGAAGGGCAGTGGAAAGATTTTACGCATTTTGATGGGAATGCCAATGCATTTCGTACGCTGACTCACCAGTTTAACGGAAAGCGCGACGGCGGTTTTGCCTTAACGTATTCTACACTTGCCAGTATTGTTAAATACCCGTTTGAATCAACAGCAGCTACCAAATCAAAGTTTGGCTTTTTTCAGTCGGATAAGGAAAACTACCTGAAGATTGCAGAAACGCTTTCCATACATCGGAACGAAGACGGAAGTTTTTGCCGTCATCCGTTGGTCTACCTGGTTGAGGCCGCGGATGATATTTGCTACCAGATCATGGATTTGGAAGATGCTTTTAAACTGGGAATCCTGAATTACGATACCATCACAGGTTTGTTTCTGGGGTTTTATGATCCGGAAGCTGAAAAGTCGCAACTCGACCGGATTGAAAATACCCTGTTGAAAGTAACCGACCGCAACGAGCAAATCAGCTACCTGCGTGCCGGGGTGATCGGGAAATTGATTTACGAGTGTATCCGCATTTTTGAGGAAAACGAAGGTGAAATACTGGCGGGCACTTTTAAGAAAAGCCTGATTGATCGTTTGCCGGCAGTTCAGCATGAAGCAATGAAACGCGTGCAAAAGATATCGGTAGCCGAAGTGTACAACCATCGTACGGTGGTGGAGATCGAGATTGCAGGTTATAAAATTATTGGTACGTTGCTGGATGAATTTGTGGAGGCGATTATGACACCGGAAGAAAAATACAGTAAGAAAATCCTTTCGCTGTTGCCCGGTCAATACAAACCCGCTGATGAATCAACTTATTCAAAAATACAGTCGGTAGTTGATTTTGTTGCCGGGATGACCGATGTGTTTGCCCTCGATCTGTACCGGAAAATCAAAGGAATCAGTTTGCCGGGAGTTGTTTGAGAAAGTGTTCAGTTGTCAGTGATCCGGCGCAGTTTTCGGAACGATTAAAAGGGAGTATATTTTGCTTGTTTTTATCTTCTGACACATATGACGCAGAAATGACGCAGGATTGACGTTACCAGGCAAAGCTGCACAAAATACATTTGCTTCTGAATTCAAAATCAAAAAAATGAGCAAGCAAAATCTGGCCAAAAACATTCGTGAATTAAGAACACGAAAAGGATTATCTCAGGAACTACTGGCCGAAAAATCAAAAGTTAGTTTACGAACCGTGCAACGAATCGAGAACGGGGAAACAGAGCCCCGTGGTGACACTTTGATCCGCTTATCGGAGGCGTTGGATGTGGCGCCCGAAGATTTAATGGACTGGGAACCCGAAGAGGACAAAGGTTTTCTGATGTCGCTGAATCTTTCTTCGCTTGGATTTATCGTTTTCCCTTTGTTGGGAATCATTATTCCCCTCATTCTGTGGATATCGAAAAAAGGCAGGCTGAAACAAATCGATCGGCTGGCTAAAAATGTGCTTAACTTTCAGATCACATGGACCATCGTACTTTTGCTAACCTACATTTGGTTTATCGGGAGTACTTATTACCGGCTTCATCAATCAGGCGATGTTTCTCTGTCAATACTCGGAAATCCGGTTTATAAAATAATGGCCATTGGCGGTTTGTATTTGTATAATCTCGTATTGGTTGTAAGCAACACGTTTCGTATCAACCAGGGGCATGAAGCCCGCTATTTGCCAAGAATTCGTTTTGTGCGATAAAAAATGGCGGGAAGTAAAAATCACTTCCCGCCATTTTTTATTTTTTAGACTCTCTTGCACTGCCAACTGCGACTGCTAGCTAAAGCTTATCCTTCCAAAATCTGATTCAGTAACCCTGATCGACCTTCTTTTCGTGCATTGCCTCCTGCGGGAGAAAGTTCGGCAATCAGTTTACGGATAGGCATACTTTGCAGCCACACTTTTCCGGTACCACGCAATGTGGCCAGGAAAATTCCTTCGCCGCCAAACACCATCGAGCGCAATCCGCCGGCTTGTTCAATGCTGTAGTCAATGGACGTTTCGAATCCGACAATACAACCGGTATCAACCCTTAGCGTTTCGTTGTTTAGTTGTCGTTCAATAACGGTTCCTCCGGCGTGAATAAACGCTCTGCCATCGCCCTCCAGTTGCTGAAGAATAAACCCTTCGCCGCCAAAAAATCCGGCACCCAATTTCCGGTTGAAGGTGATCGAAATTTTGGTTCCGAGCGCAGCACACAAAAAAGCGTCTTTCTGAACGATCACTCTGCCGCCAAGGGAAGGCAGGTTCAGCGGAATGATGGTTCCCGGATAAGGAGCTGAAAAAGCCACATGTTTTTTACCCCATCCGCGGTTGGTAAAGTGCGTAAGAAACAAAGATTCTCCGGTGATCAGCCTCGATCCGGCAGAAAGCAGTTTGTCAAAAAAGCCTGCTCCCGGATTTGATCCGTCACCCATTCGTGCCTGAAAATCAATTCCTTCTTCCATGTAAAGCATGGCTCCTGCTTCCGCAACTACGGTTTCCCCCGGATCCAACTCCACTTCGACCAGTTGTACATCATGTCCGATAATCTTGTAATCTATTTCGTGTGACTGCATAAAATGTTTTTTTGAAATGTTTTCCCGAAATTAATGGATTTGAGGCAAATAAAATCTGTAATCCGAATTTTTATCGATCTTTGCAAAAAGTAAAAACAGCAATGAACAGGCAAAACAACAGAAGCGGAAGCAGCGCCCGCAATACAGGGAAGCCGGGACGGCCCCCTAAAAAAACAGGATCGGCTCCAACAGGGAAAAGAGTTGGCAAGTCGAGACCGGTAGTCAAAGAAGAACCAAAGAAAGAATTTGCTCCGCGGAAATGGGAGAAAAAACCTTTTGCACGTAAAACGCAGGCCGAGAAACCGGTAAAACAACCGAAAGACCGCACGCTTTCTTCGGAAGGGATGCGCTTGAACCGTTACATTGCCAATTCCGGAGTGTGCTCGCGCCGCGAAGCCGACACCTACATTACTGCCGGTGTGGTTACCATAAACGGAAAAGTGGTAACAGAGCTCGGAACCCGTGTAATACCGGGCGACGAAGTGCGTTTTGATGGCCGCCTGCTAAGTGCTGAAAAGAAAGTTTATTTATTGCTGAACAAGCCCAAAGATTTTGTAACAACTACCGAAGATCCTCATGCCGAAAGAACCGTAATGGAATTGGTTCGGAATGCCTGTGACGAACGCATTTACCCGGTAGGAAGACTCGACCGGAATACCACCGGTCTGCTGCTTTTTACCAACGACGGCGATTTGTCGAAAAAGCTGACACACCCGAGCCACAACATGAAAAAGGTGTACCAGGTGAGCCTGGATAAACCTTTGACCAAATCGGACATGGAAAGAGTTGCCGACGGTTTTGAACTGGAAGACGGATTTATTGCTGCTGATGCGATCAGCTACATTGATGCGGAAGCCAAAACCGAGATAGGGATTGAAATCCATTCGGGCAAAAACCGGATTGTACGTCGTATATTCGAGCATTTGGGTTACCGGGTTAAAAAACTGGACCGTGTGCTGTTCGCCGGGCTTACCAAAAAGAACTTGCCGCGCGGAAAATGGCGTTTTCTGACCGACAATGAGGTGAAATTTCTGAAAATGAATTAATTTCAACGACACAAATATTCCGTGTTTTCAGAAAAAAGAGGAAGCCGGACAAAGCCAAAATCGGATTCTGAAAACACATCCAAACATGATAGCCTGTGTTTTAGGTGATTGAACTGTGTAATTTAAACCCAAATTAGCTACTAATAACCTGATTTTGGAAAGGGACTTTTTACAGATAATACAGAAGAATCAGGGCATCATCCACAAAGTCTGCAATATTTATTGCGACACGGACGATGACCGGAGCGACCTTTTCCAGGAGATTGTAGCACAGCTTTGGAAATCATTCCCAACTTTCAGAGAGGAGTCGAAGGTTTCGACGTGGATGTACCGGGTTGCGCTGAATACGGCAATTACGACCTTCAAAAAGAGCAAAAGAAGGCCTGATCAGAATCTTCTCACTTACGAGAATTTTCAGATTGTAGATGAAGCTTACGATACGGAAACCGAAGAGAAAATAAAAGAGTTACACAAGGCGATCAACTATTTAACAGGTATTGAAAAATCGATTGTTCTGCTCTTTCTCGAAGATAAAAAGTACGAGGAGATTGCAGAGATCACGGGAATCACGCAGAATTATGTGCGTGTGAAGATGAACCGGATCAAGAAGAAACTAAAGAAATTCATGGATACAGAAGCATAACAAATGGATTTAAACGATCTAAAGAAAACCTGGAATAAGCTTCCTGCCGGAAAGGAATTGGATGAAAGCCAGTTGCGGAGCATGCTGAGCAAGCGCACCGGCAGCCTGATTGAGCGAATCGACCGGAATATCAGAATCGGATTTCTGGTGTTGTTCGCTTTGATCCTGCTGTTTGCTTTCGACGACTTTTTTGTGTCGCCAACGGTACTGAAAAGTTTGCCGGAGGGAGTAAATGTTCCCCAATGGCTCGTGTTTCTCGGAGTTTTTAGCAACGCACTTATATTTACCACTTTCCTGTATTTTGTAATCAAATATTACCGGGTGCGGAAAAACTGCGATGTGATTTGTGATCTTCGGGAGACCTTGAAAAAGATCATCAATACCCTGCAGTTGTACAAAAGGCTGTTTTACCTGGCGCTGGCAACTTTTATGGTGGCAATTGGCCTGGCATTTATCTCGGGGCTTTACCAAGGAGTAAATGTCAGTATGACCAGTCAGGCAGGCGAAGTATTACAGATCGATTCAGGAAAACTGGTACTGCTGATCATAATCGGATTGCTTGTGCTGACCATTTTGGTGGGCGGAATATTTCTTTTTCTTCGCTGGGGATTCCGTAAACTCTACGGAAATTATATCAGCAAACTAAAAGCTACCCTTAAGGAGTTGGAAGGAATCGAAGACGAAAATCTATAATACTCCTTTTTTAGTTGGCGCTTAAAATCCCCGAAACCTAATCTTAAGTGTTTCAGCTGCAAAATGGCGAATTTACATTTTGTCAGTTTTCAGGAAAAAGACAGACAAATCTTAATTTTTGATTACCGATTTGTTACTTGATTATTGTGAATGCTAAATTCCGTGGTCTAACTGATATTTCTTAGCCATTTATCTTGGGGTGATGCTTATCTTTGTCGCAGCAAAAAACAAAGAAGATGACTTTAATAAAATCCATTTCAGGAATTCGTGGTACAATTGGCGGAAAACCGGGCGAAGGACTTAGTCCGCTGGACGTAGTAAAATTCTCGGCAGCATATGCTACCTGGGCAAAAGAGAAAGCTGGTAAAGAAAATCTTACAATAGTGGTGGGACGCGATGCGCGTATTTCCGGAGCTATGGTTAGCTCGCTGGTGGTGGCAACGCTTACCGGAATGGGATGCAATGTGGTAAACATTGGTTTGGCAACAACGCCAACTACCGAAATCGCAGTAACTGAAGAGAAGGCCGATGGCGGAATTATTCTCACTGCCAGTCACAATCCCAAGCAATGGAATGCATTAAAGTTGTTAAACGCTTCCGGCGAGTTTCTGGATGCTGCAGAAGGCGCAAGGGTGCTGGAAATAGCGGAAAGCGAATCATTTGTTTTTGCCGAAGTGGATGCGCTCGGCACGGTTGTCGAAAAAGATTACACTGATACTCATATCGAACATGTGCTCAACCTCGAATTGGTAGATGTGGAAGCGATCCGCAATGCCGGTTTTTCAGTGGCGGTTGATGCAGTGAATTCAGTGGGGGGAGTGGCCATGCCCGCACTTTTCAAAGCTTTAGGAATTGAAAAAGTGGTAGAGATCAATTGCGAAGCAACCGGGCATTTTGCGCACACACCGGAACCACTTCCTGAAAACCTGGTGGAGACCGCCGAAATCATCCGGAATGAAAAGGTAGACGTAGGCTTTGTGGTGGATCCTGATGTGGACCGTTTGGTGATCATCAGCGAAGATGGCAGCATGTTTAACGAAGAATATACGCTGGTAGCAGTGGCTGATTATGTACTTGCCCACACTCCCGGAAATACGGTTTCGAATCTTTCGTCGAGCCGGGCGCTGCGCGATGTAACTGAAAAGCACGGACAAAGTTATGCAGCTGGTGCGGTTGGCGAGGTGAACGTGGTAGCTAAAATGCGTGAAACCAATGCGGTTATTGGCGGCGAAGGTAACGGTGGTGTTATTTACCCGGCCAGCCACAGCGGGCGGGATGCGCTGGTGGGAGCTGCCCTGTTTTTATCGCACCTGGCAAAAAGCGGGATGAAGTGTTCGGAACTCAGAAAGACATATCCCGATTACTTTATTTCAAAAAATAAGATTGAGCTGACACCCGATATTGATGTGGACGGAGTTCTGGTGAAAGTAAAAGAAAAATATGCAGCCGAGCAGGTGACAGATATCGACGGTGTGAAAATAGATTTCGCGGATTCGTGGGTGCATCTTCGGAAGTCGAATACCGAGCCCATTATCCGTATTTATGCCGAAGCCGGATCGATGGAGCAGGCAGCCGGACTGGCAGAGGAAATTATTGATCAGATAAAGAAAATGATTTAAACGCTCCAATAGCAATACAATTCCAATAAAGCTATCTGTCAAAGGACAGGTATCTTACCTGAACGCAAATAAATTTTAACAAGAAGCAAAGGGCATGATGTGCGCCGGTCAAGAGAGTTAAGCTATTGACAACTCTGAGGATTGCGTGAGTAAACATCGGGCTCTGAAAACAATTTAAACATGAAAAAGAAGAAAAACATTGGAATAGTAGCGCATGATAACCGAAAGAAGGATATCATGGAGTGGGTGGCTTTTAACTGGAAAGAGTTAAGACAACACGATTTGATTTGTACCGGTACCACCGGAAAACTGGTGGAAGATACCTTGAAGGAGAAATGTGAAAAACATGGTGAAGTGCCGCCAACCGTAACCCGTTTAAAGTCGGGGCCGCTGGGAGGCGATCAGCAGCTGGGAGCGATGATTTGTGAAGGAAACGTGGATATCCTGATTTTCTTTTGGGATCCGATGCAACCGCAGCCACACGATGTGGACGTAAAAGCCTTGCTTCGAATCACGGTTCTTTACAACATCCCAACGGCTTCCAACCGTTCTACAGCTGATTTTATGGTAACCTCCGAATTGTTTCACGAAGAATATGAACCGATTTTGAAAGATTACCGCAGCTATATTACGCGGGATGTTGACATGGAGTAAGAAAGTCCTTGTGCAGAAACCCGTAAAGAATAGAAATTCTTAATCAGATTGCTTCTTCATCAGCAGGTGGGGAAGCAATCTTTGTTTTAACCCCAAATATTTCGTTGATCTTTTTTAAAAATTTTATAAAGGCTGTTTATTTCTGTAATTCTTTTTAATATTTTTGTGTATTGCACTTAAGTATACAGATGAAGAACAGTTTTTGGATAGCAGGGATAATGAGCGTGCTTGGTTTGCCGGGCATTGCTTCAGGGCAGGATTTTGAGGGGTTTGAAAACCTGTTTACTCCGGTCAGGACTTATGTCACGTATCAGTGTCCGGAAGAAATAAGCATTGATGGAAAGGCCTCTGAAGAGAGTTGGCAGAAAACTGAATGGTCAGAACATTTCGAAGATATAGAAGGAGACCTCAAACCGCGTCCTACCTATGAAACCCGTTTCAAAATGTTGTGGGATGCCCAGAATCTTTACTACTATTTTGAACTGCAGGAGCCCCATGTTTGGGCGTATTACGACCGGCACGATATGGTGGTTTTCCACGAAAACGACATTGAGTTGTTTATTGATCCCGACCGGGATTGCTACAATTATTTTGAATACGAATTAAACGCGCAAAACATATTGTTCGATCTTTTTCTGAACAAGCCTTATCGAAATGGGGCAAAACCGGACATCGAATGGAATGCTCCGGGTTTTGAAAGTGCCGTTTTTGTGGACGGGACACTGAACAATCCGGCGGATAAGGACCGTAAATGGTGTGTGGAAGTTAAAATTCCGTTCGCGTCTTTTGCGCGCGACGAGCATTTCGAGCAAGCCGGTGACGGCGATGTGTGGAAGATGAACTTTTCGCGTGTGCAGTGGCATACCGAGGTGGTTGACGGGAAATACGTAAAGGTGAAAGACAAAGTAAGCGGTCGGAGTTTGCCGGAGAACAACTGGGTTTGGAGTCCGCAGGGAGTAATCAATATGCATTTCCCTGAACGTTGGGGCTTGGTTCAGTTTTCGGAAGAGCAGGTTGGTACAAGGAAAGTATCTTTTCAAATGCCTTTGGATGAGTTGCTGGCGCGGCATCTTTGGCTGGCGTATTACAAACAGCAGGAGTTCCGGCGCGAAAACCAGCGTTTTGCCGCTTCGCTGGAGGAGCTGCAGGTTCCGAAATCAGGAATGGATAACGATGTCCCTTTTGAACTGGAAATGACTGCCACTGCCAATGATTTCAAGCTAAAATTAACGGCTGCAAACGGGTGTGTATTGAGGCTCGACAATAACAGCTTGCTTACGAGAACCACTAATTAAAACGATATGAATAAACGTGACTTTATCAAATCGTCGGTACTGGCTGGGATGGGGATGACCCTTCTGGGATCAGGTTCTGCCGGGGCTGTGAACAAGAAACAAACACAGCAGATTAAAAACTGGGTTTGGGAGAATCCGAATCAAAAAGCAACGGATGAAGAGCTGGCCGAAAAATACGAAAGTTTTTACGAAGCCGGGATAACCGGGATATTTTTTGAAGCCGACAGCGAACGTCATTTTCGGATTGCCAAAAAAGCCGGTCTGGAGACACACCGCTGGATGTGGACCATGAACCGCGGCGAAAAGGAGTTGCTGGAGAATCATCCCGATTGGTATGCGGTTAGCCACGAAGGAAAGTCATGTGCTACCGAGCCTCCGTACGTTGGGTATTATCGCTGGCTTTGCCCTTCGAAGCCGGAAACCAAAGAATACCTGACCCAGAAGTCGAGGGAAATTCTGGAAAAGGATTATGTGGATGGTCTGCACCTCGATTATGTAAGGTATTGTGATGTTATTCTGCCGGTTAACCTGTGGGAAAACTACAAGATCGATCAAACAAAGGAATTGCCGGAATACGACTTTTGTTACTGCGATACCTGCCGCGAAAAATACAAGGCAGAGTACGGGACAGATCCGCTGGAACTGGAGTTTCCGGATCAAAGCCCGTCGTGGAGAAAGTTTCGTTACGAGCAGATAAACGGAATTGTGAACCACCTGGCAGATTTGGCGCATTCGTATAAAAAGCCAATCACCGCAGCTGTATTTCCGACTCCCGAAATTGCCCGGCGCATTGTTCGGCAAGACTGGACCAACTGGAACCTGGACGGTGTTTGCCCGATGATTTACCACGGTTTTTACCGCGAGTCGGTAAAATGGATCGGTGATGCAGTGGCAGAAGGAAAACACTTTTTATGCGGGAAATTTCCGGTTTATGCCGGTTTGTTTTTACCTGATTTTAAGTCGGACGATGAATTGAGCGAAGGTATCCGTTTTGCAATGGAGAACGGCGCTTCCGGAGTTTCATTGTTTGGCAGCATCGACGAGAGGGTGTTGAATATCTTGAAAAAGGCAAAGAACGGATGATTTAGCTCAGGCAGCTTTTCTCTTTTCTCTTTTTCTTCTACATTTGCGAACGAAACAAGATTGTTAAACTTTCGCAGGTGGCATCACCCTGCGAACCAAAAAAGAAAAAAATGCAGAATGAATTGCTTTGGCTGGTCATGTTGCTGGCCAATTTCCTGATGATTATTTTGGCTTACCGCCTGTTTGGTAAATGGGGTTTGATCATGTGGATTCCCATTTCGGTAATTGTGGCCAATATCCAGGTTATCCAAACCGTAAAGCTTTTTGGTTTGGTGTCTACACTTGGAAACATTGTGTATGCGACTTCATTTTTAGTTACGGATATTCTTTCGGAGAACTACGGGAAGAAAGAAGCCAAAAAAGCGGTGTGGATTGGTTTTTTCAGCCTTATTTCCATGACTCTTCTGATGAACATGGCATTGCAGTTTATCCCGTTTTCGGGCGATGATTTTGCAGCTACCGCTCATTCAGCTACCAGTACCATTTTTAGTTTAATGCCACGTATTGCGATTGCCAGTCTGGCAGCCTACCTGCTTTCGCAACGGCACGATGTATGGGCTTTTCATTTCTGGAAAAGCCGCTTTTCGAAAGACAACCAGCTTTGGATACGAAACAACCTGAGCACCATGGTTTCGCAGCTGATCGATAGTTCTGTTTTTGTGCTGATCGCCTTCTGGGGGGTGTACGAGGGAATCGTTCTGCTCGAGATTTTTATTACTACCTACATCCTGAAATGGGTGGTGGCCGCTGCCGATACTCCCTTTGTTTACTGGGCAAAAGGCATCTTCCGGAAAAACCGTTTTTGGATGGATTAAGACATTGTATTTGTTTGTAATCTATTCTAGTTGATTTGTTTGCGAGGTTTTCTATTGGTCTTTTGTTTAATCTATCTAAAAAAATACTTGCAGGTACCGAACATATTATTTTTTTGTACAACTTTGGTGCGCCTATTCTTTAGCTGGAAAGAAGAAGCGAAAAAGTCAGAAACAGAAAACAAGTACATGCCATTGCAAACTTTATTGTTTGGTTCAAGGTCCCGTTTTACAACAATATTTATTTTGCTGTTGATACTGCTTGCGAATACCGTGAGCGGGCAGCAAAAAATGTTAAACGGAGTTGTTACTGACCGTTACTCCGGGGAACCGATTCCTTTTGTCAATATTATCATTAAACATTCTACGGTTGGAACTACCACCGACACGCTGGGGCGTTTTAAAATTCCTTTTCCAAAGCTAACGGATACTCTTGCATTTTCCGCAATCGGATACCTGGCAGTGAATAAACTGATTCCGCGCGAGGACATGAGTTTCATGGAGATAATCATGAGCGAGGAAGTGTTTGATATCCAGGAAGTGGAAGTAAGCCCCGACGAAGGGCCCATGCGGGATTTGTTTAATCACATAATGGCGCGGAAGGAGGCCAATAACCCGGATCAGTACAACAAGTTTTCGTATAAAAAATATACACAGTGGGAGTACCAGATCAATAATGTGGGAGAAAAACTGCGGAATTCGAGGGCCTTTCGAAACAACCCGAACCTTTTGAAAATGGGAGAGGACAGCACGCATTTTTTGCCGCTTTATTTTTCTGAACAGTTGGTTTTTAATGAGATCCAAAAGGTGCCATCGAAAATGAAGTCCACGGTGTTGGCCGACCGTACAAACGGGGTGGGGGTTCTTAACGACCTGGAGATTTCGGGCTATACAAGTGCTCTGGACATGGAAGTGAATTTTTACGACAATCATATTCCGCTGTTTACCCAGAATTTTGTGAGCCCGCTTTCCAATAACGGCTGGTACTACTACAAGTATTTTCTGGCCGACAGCGTTTCTGTGGATGGAGTGATGCACTACCGGGTACATTTTCAGCCCCGCAGAAGAGGCGAAAATACTTTCAAGGGACATTTCATCACCGAGAATAAGTACTATTCGATTGTGGAGATCGACGGCGATCTTTCCAACACAAGCGGAATAAATTTTCTGCGGAAACTTCACCTGAACAGCGAGTATTACTTTGTAAACGATTCAACGCCTTTCTACAAACGGAACAAAATCGACGCGTTGTTTGATTATGTTCCCTTTGAAACCCGGAACCAGGACGCCAAACGCTTGTCGCTTTTTTACACGCAAACGGCCACTATCGACGAGGTAGTTATTGACCCGGCGGGCGAGATAAAACTGAATACTCCCAAAGCAAAATACGAAACCATAAAATTGCCGGAAGCGCTGGAACGGGATTCTGCCTATTGGCGGATGAACCGGCTGGAGCCACTTACCGAATCGCAGATTCTTTTGGGGCAGGCGATCGATTCGATCAGCCAGATCCGACAGGTAAACACGGTGAACAACCTGGCCCGGATGTCGGTAACCAGTTATTACGATCTCGGAAAATTTGAAATAGGGCCTTTTACTAGCTTTTACAATACCAACAAGGTAGAAGGAAGCAAGCTGTTTTTTGGGGCACGAACCAGCGAGGAAATCAGCAAACGTTTTATGGTTTGGGGCGGACTGGGATACAGCACCCGCAACGAAAAGATTTCGGGTATGCTGGGAGCAGGCTATAAATTCAAAACCATTTACAGGCAGGTTTTTAAACTGTCGTACGACGATAAAATGATCCGTCACGGTGAGAATGAAAAAATTCTTTACCTGTATGAAAATGCGTTTACGGCCACCGAAAACAACCTGGTTTCGCAACTGCTGAAAAACGATCCGCTGGATGAAATGTACCGCGAACAGAAAATAGCCGCACAATACGAAAAAGAGTGGTACCCGGGTTTAATGAACAAACTGATGCTGAATTACACGCGCCACTACTCTCCCGAATTTTATCCTTTCCTGAGGAACGGCGAACCTGTGAGCTCTGTAGCTGCCACCGAGATCAGCCTCGATACCCGTTTTTCGCGCGAGGAAAAGGTGGTGGATAAAGGATTTTTGCGGCTTTACATGGGCTCCGATTTTCCGATCGTTCATTTTACGGTTGCTGCCGGGCAGGTTTATTACAACAACGAACGTTCGTATTACGGCCGGGTAGCATCTACCATTGCACAGGAAGTGTACATGGGAATGGCGCGTTTCGACTATGCGCTGGAAGCCGGCGCGTGGCTGGGTAAATTGCCTTACACAATGCTGGATATTCCGCGGGGAAACGAAACCTACGGCTTGTACAGCTACGATTTTAATCTGATGAACTACCTCGAGTTTGTGCACGATAAATATTTTCATGCCTACATGGAATACCACTTAAACGGGTTCTTTTTCCGGCGTGTGCCGATACTGAAAAGAGCCAATTTCAGAGAGGTGTTTTCAGCCAAGCTGCTGGTGGGCTCGGTCTCCGACAAGCACCAGCAAATCGTTAGCTTTCCGGTGCCGGTGCACAACATGGAAAAGCCTTATATTGAACTGGGAGCTGGCGTCGAGAATATTTTAAGTATGGCCCGTATCGAAGCTTTGTGGCGTGTACAGCCAAAGTCGGTGATAGGAGCGCCGCAGTTCGGAATCCGTGCCCGCTTCGAAATCGTACTCTGATCGGTTCCGCTTGTGTCAGTTCCCGGTGCCGGAGGGCTCGGTATCTTCGCGTAACAAATATTTTATCAGAAACCTTGGCCGGCTGCCAATGTTGAGGACTTCGTCGGCGTTGTATGGCAATGCCCGGACAGAAGTTGAATCATTCTCAGAAGCCAGGTAATCTTTCACCAGTTGAATGCGCGTATTTTCTCGGGCCAGAACAACACTGTCCACTTTTTCTTTGGGCGCAAGTATCTGCTCATAATCCTGAATAAGCAAAGAATCCATCCCGCTTTTTTCTTTCAGATAGGCTTCGTATTCCTTCCGGTTGGAGTTGGGCGTTTTTTGACGTTCCAGTTGGTAGTTTTGGTGAACAATTTCCTTTGCGGCATCCACTCTTTCCAGTTTCCGGTCGTTCAGGTATTGCATGTCAATTTGCATTTCGGGTTTCATTTCCTCCAGTTTCAGCAACAAGTCAATACCGCGACGTTGTTTTCCGGTGAGCATGGTGTCGTCGTAAACAAATGTGATTTCTTCGAGTTCGTCGGGTTGAGCCCCCAGCAGATTTCCCAACGCTTTAAATGGCGAGGCAACAATTTTTACGGTAAACTGCTTCAGGGTGGTCCATACAATTCGTCCGATGCGGGTTCTTGGATCCGACAAATCACCGGTTACCGGAATGTCGAGTTTTACATCGCCGTTAATGTCTTTCAGAATAAATAAAGCCAGTTTTAGCGGAATATCGTACAATCCCCCGCTTTTTCTTCCTAGTTCCACATCGCGGATGATCAGGTTGTTTTTGCTGTTGAGCTGGCGTTTGTCGATCGTTGTTTTGCTTACGTAGTACATGTCGCCAAACAATATGGGCAGCCCGGTGTAATGCTTGGAGTAGATGTTGATATCCGGCAGCTGAAAGTCAGATAGAACGTATTCCAGATCGATTTTTGAAAGCGGGTCGTACGGATTCACCCCGATCCTGGCTTCCAGTTTGCCACGCTTGTTCAGCAGCATGTTGGCATTCAATGTTAGCCAGTCGGTATCAAGCGACAGGTCTTCGGTATTTACTTCGATTTTAGAAAGTTCGTAGTTAAACTCTTCCCGGAAACGTTTGTCGCTAAAATCAATCCATCCGTTATTTACTTGCAGGCTGTCAATAAAAAATGAATATACAGTGGCTTCTTCCTCGTCTTCGCTGATTTCATTCTCTGCCGATTCTACCAGCAGCTTTTCAAAATTGAACAGCGAATCAGCCAGTTCAAGGTACATGTAGGGGTGGTCGAACGTTACCTTACCGATTTCTGCCTGGTATTTTAAGGGCTTCATTTCCTTTAAACGGGCTTTTGCTTCAGCAACTCCCAGTACTTTTTTCCCGTCGCTGTCGGTGATGGAAACACTGTCGATCCGGGCATCTCCCGATAAAAGGAATTCGGAGAGGTCTTCCTGCGATCCGCTGAAACGGATGTCGGCCGTAAGCGTTCCATCGATCGAATTAAAACGCATTTGTTGCTGAATGTAGGGCAGCATTATTTGCAGATCCATGGCGGTAAGGCTGGCTTCGCCGGTATAGGCACCGGTTTCAATATTGTAATCAAAGCTACTGCTGAAACTGCCGCCTGTTCCGAGGTCGAAGGCAATGTCGGCCTTGCTGTCCTGTTCGCCTCCCCAATACAAATGAGGGATCAGAAACGTAATGTCTTTAACGGTTATGGTGTTTTGGATGCTTTGGTCGGTGTAACTTAAGCGGCCCCGGTCAATCTCCAGGTTGTTCAGGTCGAAACTGTAGGGAGATGATTCCGTTTCTGCGGTAATCGTATCTTCGGATGAATAGAAGGCAAGCAGGTCATCAAAATTGAACAAGGTGTCCTGCTGGGTGATCCGTGCATCGAGGTTGACCGCTTTGAACTGCTGAACAAAGATTTCCTTTTTAAAGAGGCGAAGCGGTTTCAGGTCAACCACCAGGGTGTCGAGTGCCACAAAAATATCCTGATCGTTGGATTCAAACATTTTTGCGTTGCTCAGCTGAACACGTGATGTAAAATAGTTGATGTTGATTTTTTCAATCGAAAGCTTGCGTCCGGTAAGTTCCTTACCGTGTTTATTCAGGTAATTTCGTGCCATGCCGGGCGAAAAAAGCAGGAAGGCAACGACCAGTAAAATAATAAGAACCAGTATGCCTGCAATAATTCGTTTCCCGATTTTTCCTTTTGGGTTGTTTTCAATGGTTTTCATGTACGTGAACTTGTCCTTGTTGATAATCTAGCCGGCATTAAAGTTAGTGAAATTCAATGCAGGTAAAAGTGAAACGACCAAATTCGAATCGTTTGTATTTAAATTGTAAAAAACAGATGAATTTATTCCGATTGCCCGGAGTTTCTCTCAAACCAAGCCATCCGAAATTCCAATCTGGCAAGTAAAATAAGCGGTAAGTATTCGGAGGCGTTTACTCCGAACGCAAAGGAATGTGTATGTTAAACGTGCTTCCGTCGGTTTTTTGCCCCACAGCATCTACCGAACAGGCGGCATACAACACAAGCGGGTACCCCGATTCGTCGATTAGCAATTGCGGACGTTCGAGGTTGCTTACTTTCAGCGTGTCTCCACCGGCGAGTATCACCTGTTTTTTCATAAAAAACGAATGTTCCGGTTTGGTCCAGTCAATGCCGTCTTCCGATTCCAGGATTGCCAGCCCGGGTTTGCCCGAAGTAATCCGGCCGGTGAAGTCTTTCAGTACCGAATAGAATTTTTTGTTTTGGCCGTGGTACCACACAAAGGGATCTTCGCCGTTGGCCAGTGTTCCGTCATCGTTTCTCACATCAAAAACAAAGGCGTCGGTGGCGGTAAAAGGACCTGTTGGCGAATCGCTAATGGCAACGCCGTGCACGCCTTTCCAGTGCGGTTCGTATAAATTTCCTTTGAAATAAAGCAGGTATTTTCCATCCGAGGGGCGTTGCACAACCGAGGGATTCACTGCAATAATATTATCGGGTTTAGCTTCCGTTCCTTCCGGCGACGGGTTTACAATGTTGTCGGGTTTTACACGCGTACGAGGCGAAATAAGCGGTTTGTCGGAGCGGGTGAAATTTCCGTTCAGAAGGTCGTCGAACGAAGCGAACTCAATGACTCCGATACACTGGCTTTGCTGAACGCGGTTCCGCAGGTTTACATGCTCGCCGGGAGATACCGGTGCTTGCAGGCCCGGATCTTTGCCGCCAACATAGTAGAGGTAGTATTTGCCGTTGAATTTTTGAAGGTGCGGGTTATGCGCCATTTGTGCGTCCCAGGCGCTGGAGTCGCCTTCGGCTGCGCGTCCCTGCAAAACAATCTTTTGGAATTTAAAATCGCGGTCGGGATAATCCGATATGGCATAAGCAATTTTCGAATACAATACCCACGAATCGCTGAACGGAGGAATACTGTCGCCACATTCCCAGGTTGAATACAGCATGTGGTAGCGGCCATCGTCTCCTTTTATAACGCTGGCTCCCCAGATAAAACGATCGGGGTCGTTCAGCACCGAAGGCCCTTCCAAAATGTTGTCTTTCAATTCGGCATTAACGGGTAATGCAGTAATGGTAAAGTTATCTTGTTTCGGGTCGGAGCAGGAGGAAAGGGTGATCAATAGCAATGCCAGCCAAAGCAGTTTATTCATGACGGTCTCGATTTTTCCGCAAGATACACATTCCATTACAACCAGAGAAACCGGTTATTCAGGAGTCAATTCAATTTTCTGAACGTTCTTGGCAATTTCAATGCGGTTGATCAGCGAGTCAATGACGGTTTCATACAGCTGGTCGCCCAAAACCAGGTCTTCAATTCCGTCATCGATGTTGGGGTTGTCGTTTACTTCTACCACGTATACTTTTCCGCCGATCATTTTCAGGTCCACGCCGTAAAGTCCGTCGCCGATCAGTGCCGCAGCTTTTAGGGCGGTTTTCAGAACAATTTCCGGAACATCGCTGATGCTCAGTGTTTCGGCATCGCCGGCCTGGTCCTTCTCCATTACTTTCCAGTTGTAGATCTGCCAGTGGTTCTCCGACATGTAGTATTTACAGGCAAACAGCGGCTTGTTGTCAAGGATCCCGATTCGCCAGTCAAATTCCGAGTACAGGAATTCCTGGCACACCACCATGTCCGAACGTTTGAAAAGTTTGTCAAGCGCTTTCATCGCATCGTCTTCGTTTTCCACCTTAAACACACCCAGCGAGAAGGCGCTGTCGGGTTGTTTGAGTACCAGCGGAAAACTCATGGTTTCGAGCTGTTTCCGGGTAAAAAGGTTCTTGGTGAAAACCGTGGTTTGCGGCGTCGGAATTTTATGCTTCCTGAATATCTCGTTTTGGTAGATCTTGTTCGAGCATTTCAGTATCGACCACGGGTCGTCGATCACCACCAGGCCTTCGGCATAGGCAATGCGCGAGAACTCGTAGGTGTAGTCGTTCACATTGGTGGTTTCCCGGATAAAAAGGGCGTCAAACTCGTTGATTTTGTCGATGTCTTTTTTGGTGATAAACTCAACGTACATGCCTTTCCGGTTGGCAATGGTCTTAAATTTCTGCAACGCCACTTCCGACGACGGCGGCGTTTCCTCGTCGGGTTTTACAAGGATGGCAATGTCGTATTTAAAGTTGGTAAGCTTGGGTTTGGTAAAGCGTTTTTTGCTGAAATACTTCTGTGCAAATTCATACATGTGATTCAGCTCTTTGTCGCTTAGCTTGGGCAAGGTAAGCACCTGTATGTCTTTGATCAGCCACTTGTCGTGTTTGATAAAATCGACACGGAACAAAGGAGCTTCAAAAAGCTGGTAGAGTTTCATAGCCAGCGACTTAAAGCCGCGGGTGCTGGTTTGCCCAAAAAATACCTTGAGTGAAAAGCTGTTGGTTTTTTCTTTGTTCAGCGCCCGGTTTATCTCTTCTTCAATGTCAAAAGCCGCCGAATGTACCACGTTCAGCAGCCTGAAATCGCGGATTGTGGCTGTGCTGGGAATGACGCGTTGCCCCCGGGCCGAAGCCAGCAGCGAAACATAGTAGCCGTAGCTTTGGTATTTGTACGAACTGCACAGGTTGAAGATTCTGAATTCGGTGCTGTTCTGGTAAACCGGGTTGCTGATGTATTCCTTTACCGTAATGATCTTGGCTTCCACCTCCATAAACGACCACTTGTAGGGCTGGTTGATCACAATAACGTTGGTGGTTTTATTGGTAGGCGAATACACGTTGGTGGTGCATTCCATCTTTACGGCATCTTCTCCTTCCGAGTAATAGTCGGTCTTCCCCGAAACAATTTTGAAGCCGCGGGCCTGGTACCAGGCAATCAGTTGTTTGTTTTTGGAACTGGCTTCGAGCAGAATTTTTTCATACTGATTCCGGTTGGCCAGCTCAAAAACATGTTTCAACAGGAGGTCGCCATAGCCTTTTCCCTGAAGTTCGGGTAAAATCGCAATCGAATAAATGCGGATCGATCGCTGGTATTTAAACAAAGTGATGGAGCCGATCGCGTCTTTTCTGCCGTTTCGGGCTTCAACGATCAACACTTCCTGAAATTCGCTTACTATGCTATGGCGGATGTTTTTTCTTGAATTTTGCTGAAAGGGAGAAAAACATAACTTTTCCAGCTTAACGAGGAAATCAAGGTCCTCAATGGTCGATTTTCTGATGCTTACGTTCATGATTTTATATACTCACAGGCAAACAGCGGGTTAACTGTCGCTTGATAAACAACCATTTATTTTTGTTCTTTACTCTATTGGGAGAATAGTGTGAGAATCGCATTTAATTTATTGCTAATTAATTGTTTGCGTTCTTTTCTGCTTTCTCTTTTAACGGGAGTGAATATACAGATATTTCAAATTGAATGTTCAGGTGAGGCACAGTTCTTCAAAAAATATTAACCCCGGGTAAAGAGGTGATTGTAAAGGCTTGGTATTCGCTGCGGTTGGCAAGTCTGTATGATAAGAAGCCGTCAATTTTCCGGTGTTTTTTCAATGCGAACCAAGGCGAAAATAACGATCAGCATAACAAACGCGAGTCCGGCCCCGGTCAGGAAGGCGGCGTCGAGTCCTTTTAATGCGTAGAACATTCCTACCAGCAGAGGGCCAAAAGTTTGCCCCGAGCGCAGCACCATCGAATTGAGCGACATAAAAGCGGCGCGTTCGTTCATGGCGGCGAAACCCACCATCATGTTCTGAATGGAAGGAATGATAACGCCGTGCCCCACGCCAAAAACGATCACCGAGAAGCCCAGCATCCAGTAGTTTCCGGAAATAAGCATCAGCAAAGAGGCCGCAAGGTAGGCGCTGCTGCCCAGTATCAGTTGCCTTTTTAGTCCCAGCAGCTGGTTGATTTTTCCCAGTTGTGAGCTCATAAGCGCCGTGGTAACCGACATCAGCGACATCATCAGGCCGATGTGGTACGAATCGGCACCGAGCCGTTTTTCCATCATCAGCGGGAAATAGGTAAGGTAAGTACCGTACAAAATCAGGAAGATCATAAAATTGATGATCAGCAATCCCCAAACGGTTCGCTGGTTAATGGTTTTCCAAACCCGTCCGAAATAAGAACGCAGCCCGGATTTGTTGTGGGGTTCCGGATTGTTCAGCCCGTTCATCACCCAAAAGCCCAGTGGAATGGCGAGCAGGGGAAGCAGGAAAATGTACTGCCACCCAAAAATGGCAATAACGCCGCCCAGTGCAGGGTAGGAGGCGGTACCAATGCTCAGAACACTGGCATTGTAGCCCATCACGGCGGTGCGTTGTTTGCCTTCAAACAGGTCGCCCACCAGGGTTATGTTCATACTCGACAGCGAACTGGCGCCCACGCCCTGCAAAAAGCGAAGCCCCAGCAACCAGTAAAAGCCGGGGGCAAACATACAGGCCGCGCCGGCTACACCAAACAAAAAGAGCGAGGGAATCAGTACTTTTTTTCGGCCGTAGTGATCGGCCAGCATTCCGGTAAAAGGCGTCAGGAAAATACCCGGCAAGGTGAAGGCGACAATCAGCAAACCCACCTGCTCGGGGCGAATGTCAAAATAACGGATGATATCGGGGAAAGCCGGGGTGATACTGGCCACACCCATCATGGCGGTGAGTGTAACGCCAAATATGATGTAAAGATTTTTATTTCTGAATACCGATTCGTCCTTCATGTTCCCTGATTGAATCCAACCAAAGGTACGCAAATTCAGAAAACGCAACGCGGGCCTTTTGCAATGGTAAGTTTGGATGAAAAGGAGTGCCGCCTGCGTTGGCAACACCCCTTTTTCAGGTTTCTACATTTCTACCTTGCTTTCCCATTCCAATCCGCTGATGTCGACGAGTTTTAATGTGTACTCTTCCCGGTCGTTCAGTTCAACACCGGAAAGCGGAATATTTAAAGTGGCCTTTGCTCCCAGCGGAATAACCAGGCTGTGTTTGCCCGGTTTAACTTTGGCCACATAGCGGTTATCGATGTTTTGCACGGGGAAGCCGGCCAGGTCTTTGCCTGTCTGCTCCAGGATCACATTCCCGTTTTTATCCAGCAATTGTATCCCAATCAGAAACGAGCCATACACATCGGCGCCCTCTACCCGGTAGATTTCAAACTGCAGGCTTTGGTTCCGAACACCTGCATCGGTGATTTCGATCTTAGGTTTTACCGATTTGTTGTGCAGTGTTCCCCACACTCCGCCATGGAAAATCTGGTTGGTGAACAGTGTCAGAAACAATATGGCCAGAGCTCCGCCGAGTACCCACGGTTTGATATTTTTGAGCGGAAGTTCCCCTGACCCGAGCCAGGCAAACCATTTTGTTTGGGTGAATTTCATTTTCCGGTTTATCAGCCACTGGTCGATGGAGTAGGAACCACTTCCACTCAGGAAAAGCGTAAATCCGCTGGCAATACCCAGCACCCCGATTTGCCATTCGTCGAGACAAGTGGTGCCGATCCAGCCCGAGCCCAGCAAAATACCGGTGGCTAATCCGAAAACACCCAAGCTCATCAGGCGGGTAAAGAAGCCAAGCATGATGAGCAAACCGACAATTGCTTCAATAATGGTGAACACCACCATGGCCAGCCACAGTTGCTCGGGATGGGTGACCAGGTGCTCGATAATAGGTTTTATCCCAAGTGCGTTGGGAAGAAAGTGGTTGAATTTTTCGCCAATGTAACCCGCTACTTCGGGATCCAGTTTATCCACCAGAATTACCCTGCGCCAAAAGGCGGAAAAATAGGTCCAGCCAACTACCAGCCGGATCGACAAACTAAAAAGTCCGGCCATGTTGTTGGCCGGTGTGTGCATATTGTTTTTCATTGTAATGTATTAAATGCTTGTTTGTATGGTGCTTATCTCCTTAGCGGTTTTGTGCAAACGGCCTTTAACTGAAAGAAGAATCCTTCTTCCGATGATAAAGCAGCAGATTGCATTCTCTGAACCATGCAAAACTTTGCTTCAGGGATAAGCCTGTAATTTATTTTGTAAATGAATGTGTTGGAAGCGGCTGATTACAGCAGATCAAACTTTAAGCGTTTGTAGAGGATGTAAAGTGGTTGCTTGCCGGGTTCCTCTGTGCGGGAAATAGCCGGAAATGCGGGAGCTTCGGCTTTTCTTTCGGCAGGCAGATGCAGTGTTCCCAGTGTTGCGGCGAGTAATTTCAGCGGGTTAAGCTGAGGCGTAGCGACAGAAGCCAGGTTCACCTGTTCCGAAAGCTGGCAGTTGTGCCCCGAGGCCGGCGTTGCTTTGGTTTGATTGAGCGGGCGATGGTAGTCGGCACCGATTGCCTTAAAGGCAGGTTCTTTTACCGAACACGAAGCCAGCGCAAACAAAGCAAAAAGTACCAGCGGTACCTGCCGTAACAAATGAATATGTCGCCTGAGTTTTTGCATCCTTTCGATTGACTAAACACGCAAGTATAGTAAAAGTTCGGGATGCGGGCGAATTTGGGACGACGTAAATTCCTTTAGCCACTTTTAAATTGAGTGTAGCTGATTACAAGTGTTTGGCACTTAAGTGGTACATTCGTAGTTGATTCCCGGAGGGCAGTGAGCTTCTGATTACAACGAAAAAGTGCAGACTTAGGCAGTGGTATCTTGTTCCAATTTCTCCCGGCTGAGCGGAGGCAATGTTAAAACCATTGCCGTTTGCGGAACAAGAGTACGCCCAAAAACGATAAAATCAGCGAACCCATCAGGATGGCAGGCATTGCCCACGCCGCGTTCTCCATAAAATTGGGCACGTTCATGCCAAACAAACTGGCAATCAGGGTGGGGATCATCAAAATGATGGAAATAAGTGTGAGTTGTTTCATAACTACGTTCAGGTTGTTCGAGATAACCGAGGCAAAAGCATCCATCATACCGGCCTGGATGTCGGAATAGATCTGTGCCATTTCCAGCGCCTGCTTGTTTTCGATAAAGGCATCTTCCAGCAGGTCTTCGTAGATCTCGGTGGTGATCTGTTTGGATTTCCGAAGCTTGGCCAGCACAATTTCGTTGGCTTTGATGGAGGTGATAAAATACACCAGGCATTTCTCCATTTTCAGCAGTTTGTTCAGCTCCTTGTTCTTGATCGATTTCTCCAGGTCCTGCTCAATCAGCGAAGTCATGTGGTTGATCTGCTTCAGGTAGCGCAGGTAAAGGTTGCCCGAGCGCAGAAACAAGCGAAGGATAAAGTTGATGCTGTCGGTGATTTGCTGGTATTGCTCGCGGAAAGGCGAAGGTTGTCCCATGGGCAGCACCTCGTTGTCTTGCAGGCAGAGCGTCACCGTAAAATTGTCGGCGATAAAAATGCCAAGCGGAACGGTCTGAAACGGCACGCCGTTGTTCCTGCTCTCCACCGGAATGCGGAGGATGATCAGTGACCAGCCGTCGTCAGACTCCACACGCGGACGTTCGTCCTGGTCGAGTATGTCGATGATAATATCGTCGGGTAATCCAAATTGATCGGTCAGTTTTTTGATTTCGTCAGGAGTTGGGTTGGTGACGTTGATCCAGCAACCTTTGCGCGGTTCATTGATTTCAACATAGCCACCGAATGTTTCGAAGATTTTAATCATGGTGATGTCTCCTTACCTGTTTTGCCTGTAAGGAAACAGAAGGTCCCTTACAGAGAGTTACTACTAAATTTCTTATGACACGGGCCTTCGTCCATTGATGTTTTCCTTAGAATTACGGGTGCAAAAGTAAGGCTCTTGTGGCTAAATTGTCCTCTCTTTTCCATTTTTTTTCGGAAGTTTTAACCTTGGTGGTGCTAAGCAAGCTGGTACCGAGCTGCTTGCTTACGGCTGAATTTGGAGCAGGTTTGCGTAAAGAGTGTACGAAAAGAAAAGACCGCAAAACCCGTGTTTTACCGGATGTTTTTGCGGTTTATGTGAAACGTCTTGCGCTTTTTGAGTGAAGTTTCTTTCTTTAGTATGAATCAGCAATCAGAGTTGCCCAGTGCGAATTCAAACTTCTGCTTTACTTTTTTACCGGTGGCGTCCTTAGCCGGTGTCCAGCCGGGCATTTGGCTGATGAGTTCAAGCAGTAAGTTATCCACTTCCGAGAATCCGGATGTTTTGGCAAGCCTGACATCGGAGACTTTACCTTCTTCTGTTACCTCGAAAAATATAAACATCGTTTGCAACTCTTCCGACTTAAAATGAGAAACCGTTTTGTTGCTGTTCTCTTTTAAATAAGCAATCAGATTTTCATATCCTTGGCTAAACTGAGCTTCCTGCTCCGGTATCACGGTAAAGCTTACATTCATTTGTTTGGCTTCGAGGTTCCCGCTTAGGCTGTTTTCTGTTTTGTAATTTACTGTAATCGAAAAATCGTTGTTAATGGCTGTCGATTGCAACAGCTTTTTTTGTTTCGAATTTAAAATGTCGTTCTCTCCGGTGGCTTTTATCGCTACTCCATCTTGCACGCCCGAAATTTCGACCGATTCGTATTGTGCAATCCAGTTGTTTGGGTAATGCGGAATAATATCAATGAGTGACGATGCTTGCGAAAGAGCTTGCCTGGTAATCGGCCGGTTATGTTTGCCGCGAACGCTGTAATTCAGGTTGTAATTTATAACTCTTGCGGAACTGAATGAATAGGGTTGGGCATTGAATGACGCTGTAGTTGGAGAGCTTACGGTGTTTGCCTGAGTTGTTGTCTCTTCAGGTTGACAATCCCGGATTTCCATGCCGTCGTAACCAATTAAAACTAAAATGAGTGCTACTGAGAGAAGTCCTGTTTTCATTTTGCGAATTGTTAATGTTATTCAGTCAAAACTAATAAAGACTTGCCGCTCTTTTAATTAATGAATGTAAATTGATGTAAAACGAAGTGTAAAAGTTTCCGGCTAGTTTTCCATGGTCAGTTTATAGCCAATCCCGCGAATGTTGATGATTTTTAAGGTAGGATCTGCTTCCAGTTTTTTTCGAAGCCTGGAGATAAATACATCCAGGGTGCGCCCAATGTAGTCTCCTTCGTCTCCCCACACTTCTTTTAAAATATCGTTTCGGTTTACGGTCGTATTAACCTTCGAATATAAAAGGAAAAGCAGTTCCGATTCTTTGCCGGTGAGTTCGGTTCTTTCCGGCCCCAGTATAAGTTCCATTTTGTGGAGGTCGAATCGATATTCTCCGAGCGTAATTAGTTTGGAGTCATCAGAAGACCCACGTCTTTTTTTTACCAGGAAGAATACGCTTGCGAGCAGGATCAGCACCACAATGATCACGGCCGATCCAACAAAAAACTTCCGGTTCTGACCGGGTGAAAATTCTGCCAAAGATTCAGCAGGCGGTGATTGTTGCTGAACCACAGCTGGGATTGAATCCAAAATGGTAAACTGAATAAAATAGCATGCTTTGGGCTGAACTCTTCCCTGACAGGGAACAATGGCGGAGTTAAGCGCATTGTCCACCTCGAAACTGTAAACCACCACCTCGTTTGGGCAGCTTTTAACCTCCACACGGTAACTTTCGGCAATTTTGGTATCCACTACCACCTGGTTAATGGTGGCAACCAGTTGTTCAGGATCAAACTGAAAAACGGCTTCAAAACGCAGCGTGTATTGCTGCTTATCGCTTTCTACGGGCAAAACGAGCGACGTGCTGTCGCCGGAATGGAGGAGGATCTCATGCCCGATCATTCGCAGGGCCACAGCCACATGCTCTTCCGAAGAATTGTTTTGCGTTGTTCCCTGAAAGCCAAAAGCACAAAGCCAGATGCCTGTAATTAAGAGTTGTTTGAAATAGCTGTTCAACATGCTGCAAATCTATTAGCTTAAGAAAGCAATTCAACCGCCAATTGTTCAATTTACATTATTTTACATTGTTGAAAGGAACGATGGCTTTCGGAATTGAAGATTTCTTTGAAATACTGTTGAATGCCAATAGGCTCTGACAGCAATTATTTAGAAGTGTCAGATTTTTTATTTCTCTTTTTCCCAACGGCAACCAAAATAACTCCCACGATAATGGTGGGTAACCAAAGCATAAAAGAGAACATGCCAATTTTACTGACAACAGGATTTATGTTTCCCCGGTAGGTAAACACTGAAGCTCCTATGATAAACATTAACGCTGCTAAGATGCTTATTGCAATTCCCAATTTACGGGTGCTTGTCATAGTTGTGAATATTGGATGTTATTAATCCAGTTTCAATTGTTCCCTTATTTGGTTAAGAATCTCAATGTCTCTGCTTCGTATTTCTCCTTCACGGTTGGGCGGGCAGTTTAGGATCAGGATATTGTCCTGAGCAGTGGCAACTTTGTACATTTCAACCAGTTCATCGACGGGCTTAAAAACAGTATCCGTCGTATTATAGAACCATCGCTGGCTAATGCAAACCGTAGATTCCCAGGGCATGTAATATTCGTTTCCGTTGTGGGTAAATATTTTGGGGTCATTTTCTACCGGTAAATAGGGATCCCCCAATCTAAAATCGCTTGGGAAATACCGAATCGGGTAGCCCTCTTTCTGGTCTTTGGGTAACACGGGGTGATGATCCGGATCTTCCGGAAGTCCAATCGACCAGTTGATACCCACCTGGCAGTCTGGTTCTCTCGATTTTATGGTTTGGTAAATTTCGTTCAAAGGCCATCGGTGATTGGCTTTGGTCCAGCCCCCATCAAACCAAAACTCGACAACCTCCGTATATTTTTCCGAAATATCCAGCAGTTCATTTAGCTGGTTGATCATGTACGCATTGTAAGCACTGTCCAGTAATTCATTGCCGACATCTCCGTTGATATTCCGGTCCCACAACGAATAATACAAGCCCAAACCCACGTCGTATTTTTTACAGGCTTTGGCTACTGCTTCAATCACGTTGGTTGTATTGCCCGAATTTGCCACATCGTATTCGGTATACTTGCTGTCCCACAAGCAAAATCCGTCGTGGTGTTTGGTAATTAAAATAACATATTTCATCCCTGCGTTCTTGGCTGTTTTAATCCACTGGTCAGCGTTAATTGCCGAAGGGTTATACGATGAGGCAGGCATTGAACCGTCTGTCCATTCCATATCATGAAAAGTGTTAATCCCAAAATGAATAAACATCCCGTATTTACGTTCAATCTGTTTTAATTGGGCTTTGCCGGGTTTAGTCGACGGTACGGGAAGGATCTCTTTTTGCGTATTTGTACACGAGAAAAACAGGTTTCCGATAATTAGTAGTGCCAGTAATTTATTCATAGCGATGGTTTAGTTTAATCTTTGCGTATTTGGAAGTGTAAATTACACTTATTTTGTGATTGTCGGTACCCGCGTGGGTTTATTATCCGTGATTTTTGTGAAGACAGAACAGCTTGTTGCCCCCGCAGGTTGTTGAGTAGAATTCATTCACTCTTGTAGTATTTTTGGGTCCACGGGCATTGAACCACGCACTGAAAACATGTGGTGCATAAAAATACGTCAACTATTTTTTCACGTGCAATTCCGCATTCCCAGTTTTTGCCTTTCAGGGCATTTCCCCCGCAAATTCTTGTGCAAATGTTACAGTCACCGCACCTTGGGAGTAGGGGCTCCTGTCGGATCGAGGGCAGGGGGGCATTGGTAAGTACCGAACACATGCTGACGGCACTTCCGTATTCTTTGGTCACCAACAGGTTGTGCTTTCCTATCCAGCCCAGGCCCGCTAAACCTGCGATGGTTTTATGCGGCAAAGGCGTTGTTCGGTTTTCGTGGTCGTAATACCCCGTTTTCTGAATGTTGTCCTCCGATTGCGCATAGGCTTTGTATCCTTTCAACTCCAGGAACCGTTGAATACGGTCAGCTATTCGGTCTGTTTTAAGTTCGGTTAAATGAAATTCGTCTTGCCCGATGGTGCCCTTGCTTTTCATTTGTTCCACGTAATCGGGGGCTGCGGCTACTTTTCGGAGGTAGGCTTTTGTCAGCGCGATTCCTATTAAAATCGCCGTTGGAAATTCTTTGTTTTGCTGCACACTTAAATGCGAAATATCAACAAAACGAACAAAACCGGCTCCCTGCGATTGTATCTCGGCCAAAAGTTCTTCCTGAAAAATGCTTGTCTCCATCGTGTTTTTGCCTATATGCAGGCCATTTCTAAAATCTTGTGTTGTAACAATGCCACAAGATACAATTTTGCAGTAGCGAAGGAATGATATTGTGCATTGTAATATCGTTTAAGCTGGTTAAATTTGGTATCGGTGAACTGTTGAAAGCGAAACAAAAGCCTTGGGGGTTTTCCCGTAAAAAATACAACGCACTGAAAACTGAAATTAAGAACTATTCCTTAACTTCTGCTTATGACAACAAATCAATCCAGTACTGCCGGTATCGACTTTACACAACGCAACGTGGGCATCGACCTTTTCAGGGCCCTTACCATGTTTGTAATGATCTTTGTAAACGATTTCTGGAAAATTCACGATGTGCCGAAATGGCTGGAACATGCCAAATGGGGAGAGGACTTTATGGGGCTCGCCGATGTGGTTTTTCCCTGTTTCCTGTTTGTAGTGGGCATGTCTATTCCTTTTGCCATCGAACGCAGGTACATGAAGCGATTTTCGGTTGAATCTACCATCGGGCACATTCTTTCGCGTACCCTGGCGCTGCTGATTATGGGGGCTTTTATTACCAACTCAGAGGCCCGGTTGTCGCCCAATGTAGCCTATCCGATCGGTGTTTACTTTATTCTGATGGTGGTGGCTTTTGTACTGATCTGGAACCAATATCCCCGCACAAACAACCGGAAAATGAAAATCCTGATTCTGGTTCTAAAACTAATTGGGCTGGGCATATTGCTTTACCTGGCCATTACTTACCGAAGTCCGAAGGAAAAAGTGTTTGGTGCCCATTGGGGCATATTGGGAGCCATCGGCTGGACCTACCTGGTGTGCTCTTTTATTTACCTGCTTTGCCGCAAAAACATAAAATACCTGGCACTTGCCTGGGGCGTATTTGTGCTGATTTGTATGCTCGGGACAAAAATGAACGAGCATTGGGGCGCAAGCGCTATCCTGTCGTTCCCGCGGCCTAATTTTTACAACGATTTCTTAGCCATCCTTCACATTGGCAACGGGGCGCTTCCTGCTTTTACCATGGGCGGCGTTCTTCTTTCGTTGCTGGCGACTAAATATGTCGGTTGGCGGCCCGAAAAGAAAGTGTTATACAGTTTTATAGTGGCTGCGGTGCTGTTGGCTGTCGGTATTGTTTCTCGTCAGTTCTGGATTCTGGCAAAACTGGGGGCAACTCCAACATGGGTGTTTTATGTGTCGGCCATTTCGGTACTTACCTATGCCTTGTTAAACTGGATGGCCGAAAAAGGAAAGGCCGGGTGGTTGGATGTCATTAAACCCGCCGGAACCGCCACGCTAACCTGTTACCTGGTGCCGTATGTCTCGTACGGTTTTGCCGATATTACCGGCATTGTATTGCCCGACTGGTTGACTCATGGTTTTATGGGGATTGTAAATTGTCTTTGTTTTGCATTTTTTATTATCGGGGTAACATATCTGCTCGGAAAAATAAATATTAAACTGAAAATATAAAGGAATGGTGGTAACTTGTTCCATCTTATACCTTTAACAACAAGCAATTTTAATACGATGAAAAAACTAAACTATCTGATTTTATTGTTCGCAGTGGTTGTTATGGCTGCCTGCTCGGGAGAAAAGGCGGAAAAAACAACCGATTACCCGCTGTTCTGGACTTGGCTCGATTACCGCGCCGGAATGAACTTCGATTCTGTTTGTAACATTATGAGTGAAACCGGTATCGATGGGGTAATGCTGAATGCACCTACTCCCGACGATTACCGTGAGGCTATTCCCATTGCGCAAAAGTACGGTATCGAGGTATATGCCTGGCTGTGGACCATGAACCTGGAACACGACCGCGAAACGGTTTTAAAAGAGCATCCCGAGTGGTTTAGTGTCAACCGGAAAGGGGAGAGCCTGGCCGATTCTATTGCCTATGTGGGCTACTACAAATTTATGTGTCCGGCCCTGCCCGAGGTGCGCGAATACATTCGTAAAAAAATTGTTGCCTACTGCGAGGTGGAAGGGCTGAATGGGATTGCCATTGATTATCACCGTTTTGTCGATGTGGTGCTGCCAACCTCGTTATGGGCAAAATACGGCATCGTTCAGGATGTTGAATACCCTGAGTTTGATTATGGATACCATCCTGAAATGATTCGTTTGTTTCAAGAGAAATTCGGTTACGATCCGCGGGAGCAGGAAGATCCGTCGGCCGACATAAAATGGCGCCAGTTCCGTTGCGACCAGATTACCGAAGTGGCCAATATGATTGCCGAAACCGTGCATTCCTACAACAAGGTAATGGCAGCTTCTCCGTTCCCAACTCCCGCTATGTCGCGCCGCATGGTTCGCCAGGACTGGGGAAAATGGAACCTCGATATAGTTTTCCCAATGGTGTACCGAAACTTTTATACGGGCGATGTAAGTTTTGTCTCGGATTGTACGAACGAAAATGTACGCGATAAAAACCCGAATACTACCCTGTATTGCGGCTTAATGGCTTCCGACGGGCCGGTGTTGTTCGATTGTATGGACGCTGCATTAAACAACGGTGCCCAGGGGATTGCCATTTTTACCGTACAAAGCCTGCGCACACCCGAGCTACGGCAACAATTTAAGGCTTATACCGACAGCGTAAGAGCATTGCGTGCTTCGCCGGATTATACACCTGCCACCACGCCGCGCGACAAAGTAATTACCGATCCTTTCCAGAAAGAGGGGATTATGAAGGCCGTTAAGCTGCATATTCAGGCCAATATTAGTATGGCCAACGCATCGGTTTTGCCCGAATTGCAGGACATCGATCCGCAAATGCTGAAAAGTATGATGCAGCGTACGGTCAGCAATACGCCCGAAGAGTTAATCGGGTACCTGAACGCTTCTACCCGCTGGCGTAAGGACCTGGCTCCGGCCATCGATGCCATTGTTCAGCAGTTTGAAACGGATACAAAAGAGGGAGGCATTAAGTTGGGTGACTTTAAAAAGGTAAACCAGCGCGGAGTAACAACTTACTACCAGGTAAGCGATGAAAACAGCCAGGTGGTGTTTGATGTGGCCTTTTACATGTACGGAGGTATTCTTTCGGGGTGGAGTGTAAAGCCAGAGGAAGAATCGTATAACAACTACATTAAGAGTTTGAAGTAATACAGAACGAAACGAAAATAAACAGATAATAAGGGCGCTGTATGAAGGGGGATCTATCTCGGATTACAGCGCCTGTTTTTATAATGGGCGGGGTCCGGGGATGTATGAACCGGAATGCTTGTAAAATTTCTGTTGGCAGAAAATGATGTTTGTTGCTTCCGGTCTCAGAATAGAAAATATCTTTGTTTTTCGAATTCGGAGTGAAAAAAGGCAGTACCATGGAAGTATTTATTAACTACCTGCAAAAACACATTTCGTTAAGCGAAAGCGAAATTGAGACGATTAAAGAAAATGTTTATTTAGAGCATGTGCCCGCAAAATCGTTTATTCTTCAGGCCGGAGAAACTTGCAAACGCCTTGGTTTTATTACAAGTGGTGTGATACGGATGTTCTTTTACGATACGGAAGGAAATGAAATTGTTCGATGTTTCCATAATGAAAACCATTTTTTCGGAGACCTCTCCAGTTATCAGAACAATACCATTTCAGATCAGTACATACAGGCTGTAACCGATTGTTCCATTGTTTTCTTTAACCGCGAAAACGACCATCATTTATACAAAACACTGGAGAAGTGGCCGCTTTTAATCCGGAAATTTACCGAGAAGGCTTTTGTTCAGAAAATTGATCGTAGCACCAACCTGATTCATGCCGATGCCAAAACAAAATACCTCCACTTTTTAAGCAAGCATGCCGATATTGCACAGCGCGTACCCCTTGGCGATATTGCGTCGTATCTGGGAATTGCTCAACAATCACTTAGCCGGATTCGGAAAAATATGACCCTTTAATTGCTTTTTAACAAATGTGAAAAATTACCCCCGTCTTTTATCAGACTTTTGCCCTTGTATTAATTCTAAAAGTAAAACAGATGAAAACAAGTAAAAAATGTTTGGTAACCGGGGCCAACGGCCATTTGGGAAATAACCTGGTAAAAGAACTTACAAAACAAGGTTACAAAGTTCGGGCAAGTGTGCGCAACCTTCAAAACACGGCACCTTTTGAAGGGGTGGATTGCGAAGTGGTTTACGCCGACATCACCGATAAAAAATCGCTGTTGGCTGCAATGAAGGATATCGATGTTCTGTTCCATGTGGCTGCGGCGTTTAAACACTGGGCGCCTGATGCCGAAAAGGAAATTCTTGAACCCAATATTCTGGGAACACAGAATGTAATTGAAGCAGCTGCCGAAATGAATATCGGAAAGATTATCCTGGTTAGTTCCATTGCTGCAATCGACCACAGTATTGCTCCGATGAACGAAAAAGAGTGGGCAAAAGACTTCCCGAATCCCTACTACGAAGCCAAGCAAAAAGCCGAACAACTGGCCTGGAAGATGGCCGAAGAGTTGAACCTTGAGCTGATTACGGTTCTACCTTCGTCGATGATCGGGCCTGATATTTACGGACGTTTAACTCCCAGCATGAACGTGATGCGCAGCATTGTTAAAGGCGATTTGCCTTTTGATCCCACTTTTAGCCTGAACTTCGTGGATGTAAAGGACGTGGCAAAGGGTATTGTGCTGGCCGAACAAAACGGAAAATCGGGGAACCGCTACATTCTTGCAACTGAACCCTCGGTATCAACCACCGATTTGCTGCAGATTGCCAAACAACTGTATCCGGAAGTGGGAGAGGCCCCTGTATTGCCAAAAGAACAACTGCTTGCCATTGCTGAGAAAATGGAGGCTGAAAGTAAAATTACAGGCGAAGCTCCTTTTTTGCTGGTAGGAAATGTTGAACATTATTACCAGGCTGATGCCCGAATGGATATTGGCAAAGCCCGGAATGAACTGGGGTATCAGCCCCGGGAAATTGAGGAGGTGATTGTGGAAACGTTTCATTACCTGAAAAACACCAACATTGAGTAGACAGAATAAATAATACCTGAAAGATGTTTGGGTCCCGGTTATGTGGTACACTTCCTTATTGACAAGGTGGTGTACCCGGCCCCCCCTCCCGTGCGATTGTATCGCGTGGCTTGCAAAAGATTTATGTGTTGTAACAATGCCATACGATGCAATCGTGCGGCAGCGAAGGGGTGTCGGTTCTAAATCTTCCTTCTTAAAAAATCATACCTTTTTTCCGGTTGCTATCTATTTCCTTTCGCTTCTCTTCCCAGTATTTTCTCCGCATGTCTTTTTTTACTGATTTAATAAACTCGGGAGTAATATTTAAATCGAAGTTTGAAATATTTACGGAATCAGCCACCGAAGCCTTGTGGGGAAACGCTTCAAAGTTGGCTGAATCCTTTTCCAAAACAGCATTAAAGTAGCTGGATAGTTTCTCTACCTGCTCCTTTTGCAACAATATTTCATCTTCACTGATTTGAATATTTATCGTTTCGGTGCCGCCGGAGATTCCTTCGAGGGTAAAAAGGTCTTTGTTTTGGCGGATAATCACATAATCGATGCTGTCGCCCAAGTAGTCGCTAAAAAGAAAATACTTCCTGATTTCAACTTTGTCGATGGTATCGCCTACCGCCGGGTGAAGTTCGTATACCTGGCTTTGAGCCGAAAGAGTCAGACTGCAAAGTGTCAAAATAATTAGGGGTAAAGTTCTATTCATTTTATTGTATTTGGACATGAATGTGGTCATCGTGTCGAACAGCTTTACATCCATGAAATCTAATTTTATTGTCAGTCAGGTTCATTCTTTGTTTTAAGTGTGGTTCTATAAAAATTTTATTTAATTGCTCTTGTTTTAAGAATGATCTAATTAGCACCCGATTACCATCTGCTGAAAATTCAAGGTTTTTGTTTATTTTGCCAAGTGTCAGATATTTGGCAAAATTATATTGAAAATATCCTTTTTCTTTGCAATTGTCTGGTTGATTTGACTCGTTACTTTTGGGGGCTTCGAAAACTCCGTATCCACTTATCGATTTGCTCTTGTTAATTATTTTGCCGGTGTTGTCTTGGTAAACCAAACTAAAATCAATCTTTTTTCCATCATTATGACTTAAGTGTGGGAATAAAGGAAAATCATTGAAAAACGGGAAGCAAGCGTCCAGATATCTGATTGCAATTTCGGGGTTTTGTTTTTCAAGTTCTTCAGCTGCATCTGCCAAAAATAAATTTACATCTTTAATCACATAATTTCTATTTAAAACATTGGTAAGGAAGCTCGCAGGTTTTATGTTTGGAGTCGTGATTATTTTTTCTCTTCCACCGAATGGGGCTAAAAATGGGATAACCAAAAACGTTGTCAAGGAATATAAAGCTAAAAACACTAACACCTTTTTAAACTTGAATTTTAAGTTTATCGTTTTTGATATCCACAGCGATAGTAAATATACAATTCCTCCAATCTGACTAATTACAGATAGAAATATAAAGATTAAAGTTATCCAGCTATATTTGATTAGGCTTTTCATGCAAAATTGATGTCAACGCGAGTTATTTATTTTTTCCGGTTTTTGATTTCTTTTATCTCAATTTCTCCGGAAGAGAGTATTGTCAAATGTTGTGTTTTATATTCTATTTCTATAGTGTCCTTATTTGTTTCAGCATCGTAACTTATTTCATGCCATTCGTAATTTTGCAACAACGTTGAATCATTTAAAAATTCAGACGATAAACAGCCACCTGACTCTCCATAAAAGTCTGCAACGGGAAATGAGTTTACTATATCTCCATGTTTGTCAAACAGTACCATAACAAGTGGTCGTTCTGCAATCCCAATGTATTGCAAAACCGTAATTGGATAAAAATCATGTATTTGTCTCTCGAAGGAAAACCAATAACCCTGATTAAATCCTCCAAATTCGTTTTGATAAGAACCGAAAACTTTATGGCAGTTTAGACTATCGATGGCAGTTAATCCGTATCCGTCCAGATTAACATATCTTTCTAAAAGAGAGCAGTCGTATTTTTTAAAATGTTGATGAGGAAAAAATTCTTCAATACTGTCAAATTTATTCTGAAGCGCTACAAAATAGTTAGGAGCTCCTTCTATTAAAACTGAATCGTCTAAATTATTTTCCTCCTTTAATGAATTTTTATGTGCAGCATTACAGCCAGTCAGAAAAAGAAGAATAATTGATATGTATTTCAACAGTTTCATTTAAAAGCCCAGATTTTCAGATAAAAAACCAGTGCGGGAGCAAAAGTCGGGAGCGATTTCATGAGCGGTGGTTTTGTTTTTCGTTTTTCCGAAGATAAAAAGAAAAAGCATGAGCGCTTTGCTTAACCATACAAAATCATGGTAATTCCTTTAAAAAGAGTGGTTCGGCTGTGCTGCTGCAGCTTTCGGACAGCGGGTGCAGGTTTCCGTACTTTGGGGAGAAGAGCTATCCGCATGGTTGGCAGGCAAATCCGTTAGGTATTTTCGATAAAAACCTTGGTTGGCAGCAAAACAACCCGGGTTGATAAAGCATCGGCCTGGAAACACAAAGCCGTCATTGCTTTCCTTGCTCCCGCGCGATTGCATCGCGTGGGGTGAGAGTAAGAATTACCCACGACGCAATCGTACGGCAGCGAAGGGATACAATCGTGCGACAGCGAAGGTTTGGGAGAATATTCTTTGCTAATGGCTTTGCGCCCTTTGCGTGAAAAACGGTGATGCCTGAAGTACGGTTACTTACTTCAGGTTTTCTTCAAACAGTTTAAAAATACGTTTGTATTCGTCGGTCCAGCTGCTGGGTTCGGTAAAGCCGTGTGCTTCGACGGGGTACACCGCCAGTTCCCAGTTTTCCTTGCCCAGTTCGATCAGCCGCTGGCTCAGGCGCACAATGTCCTGGAACTGCACATTGTCGTCGACCATGCCATGACACATCAGCAGGGCTCCTTTCAGGCCGTTGGCAAAGTAAATGGGCGAGCTTTGCACATAGGCCAGGCTGTCTTCGGCAGGCGTATTCAGGATGTTGGAAGTGTAGCCGTGGTTGTAATGTGCCCAGTCGGTTACCGCGCGCAAAGCGGCGCCGGCCGCAAAAACACCGGGTTGCTTAAACAGGGCCATCAGCGTTATAAACCCGCCGTACGATCCGCCGTAAATCCCGATGCGTTGCGGCGAAACATCGTATTTTTCGGCCAGCATCTTTGCGCCGTCCACGTGGTCCGAAAGATCCAGTCCGCCCATGTGCCGGTAAATTCCGGTCCGCCAGTCGCGGCCATAACCCGCACTTCCGCGGTAGTCGATGTCGAGCACCGTATAGCCGTTATCGGCCAGGAAATTGTGAAACTGGTATTCGCGGAAGTAAGAACTCCACCATTGATGGGCATTCTGAAGATAGCCTGCTCCGTGGACAAAGATCACCGCCGGGCCTTGCTTTTCGGGCGATGCGGGCCGGTACAAACGTGCGTATACCGTAGCACCGTCGGTAGCCGTAAACGTGACGTATTCGGGCATCCGCCACGGGTACGATTCGAAGGCGGGAGTGGTGGAATGTGTGAGTTGGGTGGCGCTGGCCCCCGCTTTGTTTTCCTGCACGTAAAGCTCCCACGGGCGGTTCCCGGTGGAGTGACGGATGGCCAGGTATTTCTCGTCGGGCGAAAGCGTAACTTCGTTGCCGCCTTCCATCGAGGTAATTTGCGTGGGTTCTCCTCCGCCAACCGGCATCCGGTAAAAATGGCTTACCCCGGGGTGCACCTTGTTGGCGGTGAAGTAGACATGTTTTTGGTCTTTTGAAAGAAAGGCATCCGACACTTCGAACTGGCCGCTGGTGAGCGTTGTTTTCTTTTTGGAATGAATGTCCACGGCGTACAAATGCGAATAACCCGATTCTTCGGAATGAAACCACAGCGATTTTCCGTCGGGCATCCAGCCCATATCGCCTGTAGAAAATCCCCAGCCACCAATTCCGGGGCCGTCAATCCATGCTTCGTCGCGTTGGCGGTCGAGCAGGTCGAGGTTCCCTGTTGCCGGGTCGAGCAGCAATATCCAGCGGTCTTTATTATCGGCCGAAAGCGCCACCACCACCGCCAGGTCTTCGCCGGGGTTCCAAAGTGGCCCGGTAATGCTAATGGGGCGGTTTTTTATTTCTGAGCTGTCTTTGGGCATCCTGCCGGGATAATCGCTCAGATAGTCGGGAAGGTCTTTTAACCCGGGAATTTGTGAAGTGTTGACCTTTACCGTTTGGTTGTTCCGGATGTCGAAAATACCCAGTTCGGAACTTCCCTGCGGGCTGCCCACTTTTACGCGTGCATTGTGCTCTTCGGCGTAGCCCGATTGAGTGACATGGTGGGTAACGGAAGTGGCTTTGCCCCCATTGGCGCTTTGGTACAGCGAATAAACCAGGTAATTCCCCGACGGGCTCAGCGCCAGACGGCTGACACGTTTTTTCCCGGTATAGATTTTTAGCGGTTCTTTGTTTTCTTCCGCTTTCTGCCGGTTTTCGTGGACTTTGTTTTTGGCTTCGCGTCCGTTCAACACCACAAACAGCGCTTTTTGCTGTTGTTCGAGCCATTGCTCCTGTTTGCTTTTTCCTGCTTCGGGACGTTCGTCGCCGTCCACAAAATTACTGAGCTGGCTGATCAGCCCTGACTCAATGTGGATGGTGTACAGGTTGTTGTCTTTGGTGAACGCAATTTCCTGATCGTTCCGGACAAAGTAGGGCGAAGAAACCCGCTCGAGCCAGTCGGTAAGTTGTTTTTCGGCCCCGGTCTTCAGGTCTTTCAACAGAATGTTCCCGTTACGCAGAAATACTTTTTGCGTCTTTGTGCTGTTGTAACTCTGCGAGCGGCCGGGCAAACTTCTTTTTTCTTCGGGCGAAACTTTCCCAATCTTTTTTCCTTTTAGCGGGTAGGCATACAACGATGCGAGTGTGTCTTTTTCAGGGTTCCAGTCGAAGTAGATCTTGTCGCTGCTGTCGCTCCATTCAACGCCCGACGGAGAAGTGCCGATCCACTGTGCGGGGTCTTGCATGATCTGTTCGATGGTGAGTGCGTTTTGGTTGTTTTTTTCGATTTGCGCAAAAGCACACAGCGTATGGATGCTTAGAAAAAGGATGAGCAGTTTTTTCATGTATCGCTTTTGTTGGTTTTATCTTATGTACTTTTTAATGCTTTATGACTCGTCCTAAAAAAAGTTTACAGGTTATAACTCCAAATTTATTTGTTTTCTGTAATAGTTCTTCCATCTTTTTTTGATGGTTATTCCTTTGATGAGATGTACTTGAGTTGGAGTAAG
>NZ_JADWYJ010000006.1 GCF_021354595.1 Maribellus sp. CM-23
TTCTTTGCTTATTTGCCCGGTTAAAACTTCAGCAACTACCCGTCGCTTGAAGCTTTCATCATAAACTATAAATCCTGACATAAATTTACTTTTTGTGTAAACCTATTTTAGGACAAGACATCATTTGCCTGACTGGGATTTCCCCCTTTGGGGGATCAAGGGGGTGTTTATCGCTTAAGACGTTCTCCTTAAGTTTATTTTTCACGGATACTCAAGTACGAAAATGAAAGCGTGAAGATTTGTGGGCTATCTCTTTAGCGAAGCACAGGCTTGCAAAAAAAGATTCCATCTTTTTTCCGTGAGGAATGGAAAGATGGAATCTTCGTTTACAAGCGCTGGGCCTGTTTTTATATGTACAAGCTTCTTATTTCATCTCGTTGGTCATCGAGTACGGATAACTTTCCGGATTCGTTCCCCGCTCTTTATTGGGGGTGTTTGACATGGAGAAAGTCATTTCACCACCGTTTTGGATGGTGGCGTGTTTCAGGTAATTCTTCGTGTAGTTTTCACCGTTTACGGTGGCAGCATCCACATAAATATTTTCCTTTGAATTGTTGGGCGCATTGATCACAAAGGTATTCCCGTTTTCAAGCTGCAGGGTAACTTTATTGAACAAGGGTGCTCCCAGTACGTATTCATCGGTTCCGGGGCAAACCGGATAAAAACCCATGGAGCTGAAAACATACCAGGCAGACGTTTGCCCATTGTCTTCGTCGCCACAATAGCCGTCGGCCTGGTACGAATACAACTTATCGAGTACGTCGCGCACATGGTATTGCGCTTTCCAGGGCTGGCTAGAATAATTGTAGAGGTAAATCATGTGCTGGATCGGCTGGTTTCCGTGTGCATAGTTACCCATTCCGGCAATCTGCATTTCGCGTATTTCGTGAATAGGGAAACCATAGTACGAATCGTCGAAAATGGGCGGAACCACAAAAATCGAGTCGAGCATAGCCACAAAACCATCGTTTCCTCCCATTAGCTGTTTTAGCCCTTCCACATCCTGGAAAACGCTCCAGGTATAATGCCAGCTGTTTCCTTCGGTAAAGGCGTCGCCCCATTTGTAAGGACTGAACGGAGCCTGGAAAGTTCCGTCTTCGTTTTTACCACGCATCAGTTTGGTTTCCGGGTCAAATACATTGCGGAAGTTGCGGGCCCGTTTCTCAAACAAATCAATTTCTTCCTGCGGACGCTCCAGTGCCTGGGCCAGTTTCCAGATACAGTAGTCGGCATAGGCATATTCCAGCGTACGGGCTGTATTCTCGTTGATTCCCACGTTGTAGGGAATGTAACCCAGTTTGTTGTAGTAATCGGCCCCGTATCTGCCCACCGAGGTAATGTCTTCCATCCAGTTTTCGGTGTTTTTCAGAATGGCCTGGTACAAGGTTTCAATGTCGTAACCGCGGATTCCTTTTAAGTATGAATCAGCAATAAGCGAGGCTGAATTGGAACCAATCATACATCCACGGTGCCCGGGGCTTGCCCATTCAGGCAACCAGCCACTTTCTTTGTAGGTGTTTACCAGTCCTTCCATTATCTGTGCATTCAGCTCCGGGTACATCAGCGTAAAAAACGGGAATACTGCCCGGAAAGTGTCCCAAAAACCGTTGTCGGTATACATATAGCCGGGGAGCACCTCGCCGTTGTATGGGCTGTAATGAATCACTTTGTTGTCCTGGTCGTACTCGTAAAAACTACGCGGGAACAGCAACACGCGGTACAAGGTAGAGTAGAATGTTTTTTGCTGTGCTTCAGTGCCTCCTTCTACTTTTATTCTCGATAGTTCTTTTTCCCAAATGGCCGCTCCTTCATTTTTTACCTGCTCCAGGGTTTTATCGCCGATCTCGCGGGAGAGGTTCAGTTCTGCCTGTTCCTGAGAAATAAAGGAGGAGGCGATTTTTACGTTCACTTTTTCTCCCTTTTGGGTTTTAAAACCTACAATGCCGCCCACGTGAAAGCTTTTGGCTTCGGTGCTTTCCTGAAGGTTTTCGTCTTTCCAGGTTTTTACTTCTTCAAAATCTTTGTCGAATACGGCCACAAAGTAGTTTTTGAAATTGGAAGGAACGCCACCGCTGTTGTTCTGGCAATAACCGATAATTTTTCTTTCCTCGGGGATGATTTTTACCATCGATCCGCCGTTGAACGCATCCAGAACAATGTACGAATGATCGTTCTCTGGAAAAGTAAAGCGGAAAGAAACCGCACGGTCGGTAGGAGAGAACTCGGTTGTTACATCGTAATCGGCCAGGTAAACTTTGTAGTAGTGAGGGCGCGCCACTTCGGCTTTGTGCGAAAACCAGGAAGCGCGCTCGTCTTCATTCCATTTCAGATCGCCGGTTACGGGCATTAACGAAAAAGCTGCGTAATCATTGATCCACGGACTTGGCTGATGGGTTTGTTTAAAACCACGAATTTTATAAGCATCGTAGCCATAGCACCATCCGTCACCCATTTTCCCGGTTTGGGGCGTCCAGAAATTCATACCCCAGGGGCGTGCAATAGCCGGGTAGGTGTTCCCGTTGGAGAGTTTAAACTCCGAATCGGTACCCATCAAGGGGTTTACAAGATCGACCAAACTCGCAGTAGCATTGTTTTGAGAATGGTTCTTTGTCTCCGAATTTGTACAGCCCAGAAAAAGGGCCAGCATAAAAATAAAAATTGAAAATTTCATTATAAATCGAATGTCAGTTTAAGTATTGAGGCAAATGTAAAACTTATGTACTGATTTCCGTGATTGAACTTGTCTATGATCCAATTGTTGACTTGCTGTTCATATATCATTTTGTTCAATATTATTTTGAAACGAAGGTTTTTGAGCGGGAATTAAGGGGATGGTAATAATGAAAAAAGTGAGTTTGAAGGTTGCATGTTTGGTCGTTAATAAAGGCTATAAAAAGAAATTTCCTTCCCGGAAAACCGGGAAGGAAAAACCTTAATGTATGAATTAGTTGGTTTGGGTCCTCAATTTAAGAGGTAAAATCCGTTCAGGTCTATTCCTTTTCGAAACGGATATTCGCAAAATAATAAACCACATCAGGCGAAGGGGCAACGCCGGGTTCTCCTCCAATATTCAGAATGATCACCCTGTTGTGCTTATCCAAAGCCTGCGACATGTCTATCGTAATGTCAGTCCATTTTTGTAACTGAGTATCGTCAATGTAAAATTTATCCAGCGCCCAGTATTGCTGGCCATAGCTTGAGTTGGAGCCAAAAGACCACATTCTGTTCATGAAACGCGGCCATAGACGTTGAAACTCTTTATTGTCGCCGGTAAATACACTTTTAGCAGGTGCATAAACTCTAAATTTCAAATACCTGTAATCCGTCACATTGAACTCATATTCCTTGGGTAAAGCAAATACCATGGAGGCACTTTTGGCCTTGCAAACCACTTTGTAAATATTTTCCAAACCTTCGCCTGTCGGAGCATCGGTGGCAGGGTAGGTCACATCGATGTTAAAGTTGGTCGACTGAACATTTCCGTTTAAAAGGAACTGGTTGTCGATCAGTACCGATGATGGTCCTTCCACTAACTCAACAATTCCGCTTTCAACAAAAGGCTGCAGCAAATTGTCGAGGCCCATTGAATTGGGTCTGTAATAAACCTTTTCCAAAATGCCTGCTTCCATCAGGTCTTTCAGGGTTTGCGCATTTGCTTCCGACATGTCGCCTACTTTTCTCATGAACGGAGAATAACTACCTCCGCCAACTACGTCAGTATACCCACCGCGGTCATAAGTTAATTCAGGCAACAGGAACAGATCTCCTCCTGTTAAATCCAATTCTTTTAACCCCGGGAAATAGAAGATATCCTGCAGAGTATTGGCATGAACCGGGTAAACCAGTTTGGAAACCGATGAAACAGCATCAGAAGTAAAGGTTTCAACCCCGTTGGCGAGTAAGATATCCCTTTCTGCCACTGAAAATTCGGTAGAACCTGTTGGCATATCGATCATCAGTTTGTCGTTTAAAACAACGGTATCCAGAATAGGCGTGCTATTGACAATCGGTATGATTTTATAATCGATATTGATTTCAGTAGCTTGTCCGGCACTAACGTTTCCTACAAAGAAACGGGAATTATCGCCGCGCACACCTTTTCGGGTAACGCCATCCTTGTCAACATATTCAAACGATAAGCCGTAATAGTTGAGCAGAACCGAAGATAATCCGTTGGGCCAGTCGATAACGGCCGCTGTTGGCGATTTCAAAATTCTGGGAGTACTCACTTGCATAGAGGCCAGATCATCTGCGGTGAACGGAATAAGAGCAATTTCCTGTGGTACCGACGGATTGTTGTGCTCGTCGATGGTGTAAATTTTAAAACGGTACAACTTTCTAAGTGATAGTCCGGTAATATTTACATACGATACCAGTGAATCGATGGTAAGCACCTGATCGTCATACTCGACAACGGTTTTTTGAGCCTTGCCCAATTTAATTTGACTGGAAGGGACACGGCCGGCTTTCATCAGATCGATTTCAACGCGCTCATAACCTATGTGCCCAACAATCGTGTCGAAACGCGCCGGATATACTATTTCTCCTTCGTACTTCTCCTGCAATTCATACATATCACTGCATCCGTAAAGAGAAGCAGCTATAATTATTAATAATGCTATGTATTTCATATGATAAACTTTAATCTGTTTTTATTGACCGGCTTTTCGTCCGTAAAGAGTTAGTTCCGATAAGCAGTTTGCATCTTCACGGGTATAATTGGCTGTAAAACCTTTCATAGCCCTGTACCTAAACCATCGGGTAGGTTTGGTGTACTGCGGATCATCGGGATACATATAGGCCATATCGCCGGCTTCTCCTTTTTTCACAAACTCTAATTCGCTTAAGCCAACCGGAACCGGAATCTGGTGTTCAGAGATGATGCTCCACTTTGACGAATCTTCGTCCCAGTAATACATTTCGTAAATACCAACGTTCTCTGACTTGTAGTACTGGCCTCTGTTAACATTGTTCAAGCCACCTGAGTGTCTTTGAACGGTAACGATCCGGCTCAATTCGTAGTAATCTCCCAGGTCAATGATAAAATTCCAGGGCATATTTCCATCATCTTTATTACCGGTACGTCCCCTTGCTTGGGTATGCATAAAGTTGAGGTTATCTCCACGGTCAATAATTCCATCGATCACATAACGCAGGCGTCCTTCCAGGCCGTCGCCAAAACACTGAGGAACTCCTCCGATGGAGTCATTCGCAGCAGGCAGCACCCATTTTTCCTTCGAAATTTCCATGTCTTCGTATAAGGTCAGGGTTCCTTTATCTATTGACTCGGTAATGTTTCCGTAAATATCTTCAACACGCAGCTTTACGGAAATGGGATTGTCAGGTCCCAAATCAAGGTCTTCGACAAAGCGTCTTTCCTCTTGCAGGTTGGACGAGAATACGGATGTGAACGAATGATCCGCTCCGTCTTTGCTGAACGTAAAATCTACGTATACGTTGATGCTTTGTTCCAGATCGTTTTTCCAGTCAACAAAGAATGAACTAAACCCTGGTTTTACTTCCATCGATTCGGCTACCCGGGTGATGGCGGGCTGCAATGGTTTTACCATTACCTTTACCGGAGCTGATTTATTGCCGGCACGGTCAACCGCATAGAGGTCAACCTGGTATTCAATCGTATCTCCAAATCCGTAAACATCCAGAGAATCTTTAAAATAACTCGACGAGAAAGAGAAGGTTTTCCCTTTTTTATTGGTGTAAACAGCATCCACACTTAATAAGTCTTCGTCGCCGGGTATTTCGTAATAGAAACGGGCGCCTCCGTATAGAGGACTATAAGTAATATCGGTTGGCTGGTTAGGCGGAACAGAATCATCAGATCCACTTATGCGTGTTTCTTCCTCGTTACAGGAGAAAACAATGCCAACCAAAGCGATTAAAAATAAGATATTAAATATTCTTGTTTTCATAAGTTCCTTTCTTTAAAGGGTTTTACATGCTACCATCCAGGGTTCTGGATCAACATGGAATTTGTATTCAATTCATTTAAGTCGATAGGCCACAGGCAGTTGTTGATGGTAAACTGACGCGACTGTTTCGCCTGAAGTATAAAAAAGTCGGCTCCGGTTTCGCCTGTGTGAGTCCATCCCCATACCGGGGAAGAGAATTCGTTTATTGCTTTGCGATGTCTGATCATATCCCAGAAATGACTTCCTTCAAAAGCAAACTCAACACCTCTTTCTTCCAGGATAATATCGCGCATGCCTTCTTTGCTTTTGTGCTTGTTAGCTGTTCTTACGATACTTGGATCAGCCCAAACATCTTCAACGTTTGGAATTCCTGCACGTTCACGAACCAGGTTAATGGCATCGTAAACTTCCTGTGTCGGAGCATCGAAATACTCGTTCAAAGCTTCTGCTTTCATCAAATACAGGTCGGCCAAGCGAATGATCGGGTAAGGGTATTTGATGGTACGTTGCCATGCACCCGATTTCGACTCGGGGTGAACAAATTTCTTAATGGCAATTCCTGTTTCGTAAAAGTCTGTTGTATGTTGCGAAGAATTGTAACCGCCATCTTCTCCGGCATACATCATGGTATTGATGCGAACTCCGTGTGTACGCCAGTAACCTCCGGTTATTCCCAGGTTGGCATAAAAGCGCGGTTCACGGTTCAGATAAAGTTTGATTGTTTCCGCCCCCGGCTGCATAATCCCTTTTAACTCGGCATATTCTTCGTCGTCTACTCCCGGAGTTTGTATAATTTCGAATTTTTTGTCATTTTCAAAAGTTACATCCTGCTCAATCGGTACTCCGTTTTTTGTATAATAGCGTTCTGCCATGCGGTAAGTGGCACCCATCCACTGCCATGAAAAGCCAGCTGTATTGGTTGTTCCATCTCCATAACCTTCCGGTAGACGCATGTTGGTTGAGTGGGCTAATTCTCCCTGGTTGTAAATATCAATATTTGAGTATCCCCAGATAAGTTCCTTATTCCAGGGGTCGGTAATCACCATTCTTAAATCATAGAGCTTTTTCATCTTCTCCTGATTTTCGGCAAAGTCTTCACGATCGAATAGATAGGGCTCTTTTTCGTACGTATAAAGAGCTATTCCGGCAGATTCGCAGGTGCTTATTGCATCTTCGATGGCATCAATAGCGTCTTTCCATTTTTCTTTATCGTACTGCAATGGGAAAAATGCCTGGCCGTCGGCATCTACAAAGTCACCAAAGTACTCCATATTGCCGTTGAAGAAAGGACTGGCACGGAACAACATTACACGTGCTTTAATGGCTTTGGCTACCAGCTGGTCAACCTGACCTAGCAGAGTGGCAGGAGCTTTCTCTTTCAGATCAGGAATAGCTTCGTCCATAAGGGTGATGATGTAATCAAAACACTCATCCACTTTCGAACGTGTCAGAAAGAGTTGATCAGGCGAGGCATCTGCTGTAATTAATTCATCGGCAATAACAATCGGGCCGTAGCGCTGAACTAGCAGAAAGTTGTAGTAGGCTTTTAAAAACTTCACCTGTGCTTTCCAGTCTGCTCTTTCCAGATCAGTCATATCAGGTACTTTATCGATGTGCGCAAGGAATACATTGGCTTGCCGGATTCCTTCGTACAAAGGACGTCCACCACCTGTACCTGACCAGTTACCCAATAAGGGGGAGTTGGCAGATTGCAAACCTCTCATAATTCTTATACCTCTTAAATGACCGGTATTGTCGTTAAGGTCCAGTCGTCCCAGCCACTCGTCTCCAAGTGTCCATGAGGTGTTGTGTGTTTCATCATCTGAGGGCATGTAGTTGTACACTTTTGCCAAAGCGTCCCATGCCTCTTCTTTCTTTTTGAACAAGTCCTCCAGCGTAATGGTATTATCCGGAACTACATCCAAATATTCTGTACACGAAGGTATAACTGAAAGAATGTATATGACTGCTAATATTCTTGTCAATATTTTCATATCAAATTTTTTTTAAATTAAAATGCTAATTGAATTCCAACGTTAAACCTTCGGTTGGGTGGATATCCCAGTCCGGCACGCCCCATTTCAGGATCCCACAACTTAAATGGACTAACTACAAACAAGTTTACTCCACTACAATAGATTCGCGCATTTTCAAGCCCAATCTTTTTAAACTTTTTGGAAGAAATGTTGTAACCCATTTCCACCGTTTTCAAACGAAGGAAAGCACCGTTTCTGAGCCACCAAGTTGAAGTCTGGGTGTTGTTGGCGAGTGGATCAACCGATAAACGAGGCCAGAATGCATGTACATCCGGATTGGTTTCAGACCAGTGGTCTTCTGCAATTAAAGCAAGTGCATTTCGGCGCGAAGCAAACGGGGCGATACCATCATCATTTGTTCCCGGGTTAATGAACAGAGAAACCCGTGCATTACCTTGGAAGAAGAAAGATAAATCGAAATTTTTATAACCACCCGACGCTCCAAAGCCGTATTGAACTTCCGGAACAGTTGGTAATCCCAAAGGAACTCGGTCGTTTGAATTAACAATACCATCGCCGTTTACATCCTTGTATTTAATATCACCGGCCTGGTAAGTTCCGAAATCTTGTTTGGGAGAGTTGGCAATTTCAGCTTCGTCGACAAACAAACGTTCGGCAATTAAGCCCCACCATTGATTAATAGAATGACCTTTACGTTTCAGGTATTCATCGGCATATTCTTTTTCGTCAAGCTCAACATATTCGTTGGTGGCAAAAGTAAGGTTGGCGCGTCCGGTCAGCCACCAGTCGTTGGTAGAAATATACTGGTAGTCTGCTGAAGCTTCGTAGCCCCACGATTTCACTTTCCCTACGTTTCCGCTTATTGCGGCTTCCAAGCCTGCTGTTGACGGGAAATTTTGACGCTGCATGTAAATATTATCCCTTACATCCTTGAACATATCTCCCTGTATTTTCAAGGCATCATCCAAGAATGTAAGTTCAAGTCCCAGGTTCATTTTTGTTGAAACTTCCCAGGTAATTTCCTCATTGGCATAACGGTTGATCTGATAGCCACCGTAAGAATTCATGAATGTATTTCCCCAACGATAGCCGTTACCACCTTTAGAGATGTCAGAAAGATAGAAGAAACGGTCTTTGCGCTGAGCAATGGCATCGTTTCCTACTTTACCCCAGGTTGCTTTTAATTTAATGGTGTTGACTATTTTCTTCATCGGTTCCCAGAAGCGCTCGTTGGAAATTAACCAACCCCCACCCACAGAGGGGAAGAAACCAAATCTTTTTGCTCCACTAAATTTTTCCGATCCGTTATAACCATAAGCGAATTCCAGAAAATACCGGGTATCATAATCATAGGTTAAACGTCCTGAATTACCCATGTTTCTCTCGGGCAATGTTTCGTAGATCGAGTTACTGTTTCCACTGGTTAACAGGTATTCTTCGAACATTCCAACGGTCATTAATCCAAGGCTGTGTTTTCCGAATTCTTTGTCCCAGTTCAAACGTGCTTCGTAATAATAATGCGCACTTGCGTCGCGTCCCGGGTTAACGTCTCCCAGATAACCTTGTCCGCTTTGCGAGTTAAGTTCGAATAATTTGTATTCGCCGGTAATCTGGTTGTAGCTTTCCAGGTCGTAATAGAAAGGACTGTAAAAACGCTTACTTGAATACTTGCTCCAGGTGTTTACCGAAGCTTTCGCCTGAAATTTCAGGTTCTCGGTGATAAAGTCCAGGTCTTGCGAAAGCGTGGCCATGGCAGTAATTGAACTTTCGTTTTTGTCCTCATATCCGCGAACCATTTCTGCGTATGGGTTTTGTTTTAAACTACCTGATACGAATGTATTTCCAAACAGGATATGATCGGCATACTTATGTGCCTCGTCCGGTTCATAAACCGCCGGGAAGTCAACCGGGTTGGAGTTCATTACCATGCGGAAGATGGAGCTGGCTGATGCGTTCGGTCCGTTGTATCTTTCGAACCTTCCCTGCAAACGGGTGTCGAGTTTGGTAGTTGGAGTGATTCTGATCACAACGTTGTTACGCAATTGTACACGGTTAATATCAATGTTGTTGTTGAAATTGTTTTTCGAGTCAACTTTTAACAACCCTGTTTCGTTTTCAATTGATCCGGCAACGTAATAGGTTGCCACTTTACCTCCGCCGGAAACATTGAAATTTGCTTTTTTGTTAGTGGTTGATTTTTCAAAAAGTTCATCGTACCAATCAATATTCGGATAAATCATTGGATTTACACCGTCAGCGGTCGACTGAATCTTTTGCTCGCTATAATAGGTGCCTAGTATTGGGTTACGCGAAACCCTGGCTTCGTTGTACAATTTCATGTATTCTACACCGTCGAGCAAGTCATTCATTTTGGTAGGCGTTGCCAGGTGTGTTTCAAGTCTTACATTGATTTTGGCAGGGCCTTCACGTCCCGATTTGGTTTCAACAATGATGATACCGTTGGCGCCCCTTGCACCGTAAAGAACGGTAGCCGAGGCATCTTTTAAGATCGAAAAACTTTCAATGTTGTCCGGTTCCAAACGGGCCAGGTCGTCTGAAGATGCTTCAAATCCGTCGATTAGGATCAAGGGATTGGTTTTATAACCAAAGGTGGTAACCCCGCGAACAAAAAACTGTGCGTTGTCGGCCCCCGGTTCTCCGGATGTTTGGTATGAAATAATCCCGGGAATTTTACCAGCCAGGGCAGAAGTAAGGTTCGATGCTGGTTGCTTCAATTCAGCAGGGCGTACAGTTTCGATCGAGGAAATTACGCTTTCCTTGCGTTGTTTTCCAAAAGCAACTACTTGTACTTCTTCTAGTTGTGTCTCGTCGTCGTACATAGTAACGTTCAGAATGTTTTGAGCACCGATCACTTTTAGTTCACGATTTTTTCCTACAAACGAAAACTGAAGGGTATCGCCCCTGGCAACATCAATATTGTACTCTCCGTTAACATTGGTAACCGTCCCCCGGGTTGTTCCCATAATTATAATTGATACACCGGGAATCGGTTGTCCGTCAACGCCGCTTACAACCCCCGTAACTTGTTTTTGGGGATCCTGTTTTACAGGCTGCAATTCGTTCAGTCTCTTTTTTAGGATAATCTGGTTCTCTTCAATCTCGGCTGAAACGGAAGCCTGATCACAGAATTCCTTTAAAACAACATCCAGAGATTGATTTTTGGCCTGGATCGTAATTCGCTGTCCCTGAACAAAAATCTCGTCACGGTACAGAAAGTAATAATCAGTTTGATCTTCAATCTGATTGATTAACTCCTGAACAGTCGCATTTTTCAGGTTAAAACTCAATTTTGCATTTTGAGAATAGGAATTAGCCCATCCAACCGTACAGACTAAGAAGGTAAAGATAAGTGTTAGTTTCATTTTTTTGAAATTGAGAACATTACCTTTTCTCTTGAAAAGGTATTTCTTTCGTAATTTTCTCATAAATTTGCTAGGTTAAATTATTTATTATTTACACTATTTAAAGCCGGGAAGTGGTGGCTCACGACCTGGCTTTCTCTTTTTTATCTTAACATATATTCAGATTCATTTGTATTTACCAAATCCAACGATGCGGCTTTGGCAAAGATGTTTAATACTGTTTCTTTATCGCCCCGCAGTTCCAGCTTCCCGGTAATTCTCAACATTCCCATGGTTGGATCGGCCAAGCCAATCTGTATGTTGTAGTACCGTTCCAGCTTTTTGATGACTCTGTTTAGCTCCTGAGTTTCGAAGATCAGGTATCCCTGGTGCCAGGAAATGTAGTTCTCGACATCAACCTTTGAAATACTGGTTTTCTTTGTTTCGATGTCGAAGGCTGCGCGTTGGTTGGGTTCCAAAATGTATTCCTTGCTTCCCAGGTGAAAACCGGGTTTGCTTATTTTCACTTTTCCTTCCACCAAGATGGTTTCAACGATTTTGTCAGCCGGGTAGGCTGATAAGTCAAACTGGGTGCCCAGTACTTCAATATTCAGTTCTTCCGTTTTTACAATAAAAGGTTTGCTTACATCGTGCGCTACTTCAAAATAGCCTTCACCTATTAAGGAAACAACCCTTTTCCCGCCGTCAAAACTGGAAGGATATGCCAAACGCGACCCTGCATTCAAATGGGCAAGTGTTCCGTCGGGTAGTTTTATCGATGCATTTTTGCCATAGGGAACAAAAAGCTCGTTAATATTTTCATTGTTGGTTATTCTGGGAGTTGAAACCGTATCTTTTTTATTGATAACAATTTGTCCGTCCGATTTATATTCGATCTCCGATTTTTTTTCCGGTATCTGAACATTACTCCCATCAGAAAGGATCAGAGTTGAATAGCCAGGGGAATTACTAACCTGGATATTCTCGAGAACCCCGTTATCCTTATTATTATTTAAATATTGGTTGATTGCGACACCCATAACAAAGAAGAGAATTCCGACTGCCGCATACCGGAAGTACGAAAACAAGATGATCTTCTTCCTTGATTTTCTTCCCTTGTTGTCGAGTTCCGTTACAATGGAAGAAAAAACTTCTTTTGATACACCTGATACATCGGGGGTAGGGGCAGACTGAAGATGTGAGACGATCATGCGCGCGATCCGGATTTGTTCTTTTTCGGATTCATGCTTTTTTATGTAATCATCCCAGTACTCCTCCAGATCTTTGGTGGGATTGAGTACCCATCGCACAAAGTTCTGATCTTCGTAATATTTCAAAAATTTATCCATTGGCATAAGAGACTTACACTAGTAAGGGCTCTTATGAATTAAAACATGGACATTAATTCGAGAAAATTTTTGAAGAAAGAAGAAAAAAGATGGGAGCGAAGCTGTCAGTATGAATTTCACTGCGCAGTGATAGTAATGCCCTGTATAAAAGTTTGCGGGCCGATTCAACCGAAATCATCATAATATCAGCTATTTCCGGATAGCTCATTTCCTCTTCGAATTTCAGATAAATGATTTCTTTTTGTTTGGGAGGAAGTTTTAATACGGCCGCCTTGAGGGTTTGTCTTATTTCTCGGGTTGTTTCTTCTTCAATAAGCTTGTCCTGGTAACTGTATTCAATGGTAAAATCAAAATCAAATTTGTCTTCTTTAATATCGAGGAACTCAATTTTTTTACTGCTTTTGATCTTTTTTAGCAGGCTGTTTCTTAACGAGACAAAGAGATAGGCTTTCAGGTTTTTGATATCGACATTCAGTTTCTTTCGTTTCATGAACAGATCGATAAAGATTTCCTGCAAACTGTCGTGGACTATTTCCCGATCGGCACAAAGCTTATACCCATAAGAAATCAATTGATTTATATGCAGCTCATAAAGAGAGGAAAAGCTTTTATCGTTTCCACTCAAAAATGATTCCCATAAGTAAATTACATACTCGTCACTGTACTGTCCCATTCGTCACAAGTTGGAAGGCTTGGTAAAGTTCACCTTTTTTCTAAAATAATAAACAACGTAATCATATAAAAAGATTTTTTTCAACAAATTCAAAGAGTGCACTTCTATATAATTACGGAATTAATTGAAGATTCAAGTTTGCTCCGGTTTTACTTTTTACTTAAAAATCAATCCCGTGAATTTCGTTTATTATTCTGAAACAAAGCAGTAGAAAATAGAACTGGTCTAAATTGCTGACTTTTTAAAACAGTGTCTTTCCCGAATGTTTTTTTTTCTAACTTCAACTGTTTAAAAACTAATTTTTAACCAAGTAACCAGAGACTTATGAAAACTCTACTAATGCTAGCTCTTTTGTGTGTATTTTACATCACTTCTGTGGGGCAAAACAGCAAAATCAAGTTTGGAAAGATTGATGAGAGTGACCTCGAAATGCAGGTGTACGCGCCAGATACTTCGGCAGTGGCTGTTATCTTATTTGAAAAGGGGAAGAGTGAGATAAAATATGATCAATCGAACGGATGGAAGCTGCTTTTTACCAAACACCAGCGAATAAAAATACTGAAGAAAGAAGGAGTGAGTTACGCCGATTTTCAAATCGGACTGAGTTCAAACCAAAGCAATAGCGAGGAAGTTAATGGCTTAAAGGCTGTTACTTTTAACCTCGAAAACGGGAATGTGGTAAAAGACGAGCTCACCAAAAAAGATGTTCACCTGGAGGAAGTAAACAAGTATTACCAGCTTCAAAGTTTCTCGCTGCCCAATGTGAAAGCCGGTTCGGTTATCGATGTGGTTTATACCATCGATTGTAAAGCTTTTTTCCGGAATATGCGGCCCTGGAGGTTTCAACACTCTATTCCAACTGTATTTAGCGAATACGAAGTGCAAATTCCGGAATATTTCAGGTTCCGGAAGTTTACCTTGGGTTTTGAAAGTTTTACGCTTGCCGATGAGACTACCGTATCCGACAAAGTCACTTTAATGTCGAAGACAAGAGTTAGTAACGGGTCTCCTGGGGGTTTCAACACCGAATTCAACTCAGATATTGTAACATTCAATTCAGCCAGGTATCATTTTATTGCGGAGAATGTGCCTGATTTTAAAGAGGAAGCATTTACATCAACGGTTGATAATTACATTCAGCAGGTTCAGTTCGAGCTGCAATACGTCCAATTTCCGGGAGATAAATTATATTCCTATGCCGAGTCGTGGGAATCCATCAACAAAGAACTAACCGATGATGAAGACTTTGGAAAGATTGTTTTTGGCCCGGTGAAATTTCTTCAGGAAGAAACCGATGCTTTGATTGCCGGTGCAGGCAGCAACCAGGAGAAAGTGGAAAGATTGCTTTCGCATGTCCGTGCCAATTATAAGTTCAACGATTTCCGACGAATTTACTCCAAGGGACTTCGGAGTGTTGTGAAAGATAAAAACGGGAATGTGGCGGACATTAATTTTTTGCTGGCAGGTTATTTAAGGTCGGCCGGCTTCGATGTAAAACCTGTTGTTTTAAGTACGCGCGAGAACGGTGCCTTTATTTTTCCCACCGTAACCGGTTTTGATTATGTTGCTTTGGTTTGCGATGTTGACGGAAATAAGGTATTGTTAGATGCTGCCAACAAGTACAATGGAATTAACGAGCTCCCTTTCGAATGTTTGAATGGCAGGGGACTGATTATCGGGAATACCAACCCTGAATGGGTGGAGTTGATGGAAATCGGGAATTCGACCGCCAATTATATTGCAACGCTAAACGTAGAGCCTGACGGGAAGTTGTCGGGCAGCCTGGGGGTGGCACGTAATGGGTATTCGGCGCAGGCGTTCCGCGATAAAGTTGATCAGTTTAGCAGTGTCGAAAAGTTCACCGAAGATTTTGCAAAAGATAACCAGGACTGGGATATTGCTCTGCACGAGATAAACGGGTTGAGTTGTTTGGAACCCCGGGTGGTAGAAAAAATGGAGCTTTCGGTGGGCAATAAAAGCATCTTTGCCGGAGATAAAATATATGTTTCGCCCATTATTTTTAATACAATGGACGAGAATCCGTTTAAATTGAAAGAGCGAAAATACCCGGTTAACTTTGGGTTTACTTTTAAAGAAAATGAAATGATCGTACTCAATGTCCCCGAAGGGTATGTTGTGGATGAGTTACCCGAAGCTACCAAAGCAGGGCTGCCTGATAGTAAGGCCGTTTTTATGTTCTCGGCCAATAAAATCGGAGAAAAACAAATTCATATAACCACTTCTTTAACAATCAATAAACCGGTAATGCTCGCGGAAGACTATGTGAACCTGAAAGAGTTGTTCAATATGATTATTGAGAAGCAAAATCAGCAAATCGTTTTGAAGAAGATATGATTCTGAAATAGTTTATTTCGCCCGGGAGCTGTCCCTGAAGTTAATACTGTGCAACAATCAACCCAATTACCCATGAAAGTAAAACTGTTGTTTTTATCGCTTATCCTACTCATTGCCGTTACTGTAACTTCGGCTAAAGATGTATTTTATCCGGTATCGGAAATTGCAGCCAACTTGCTGACCGACGCAAATTCGGTTGTGAGAACCAGTGAAACAACGCTGGAAATTTTCTCAAAAACAAAAATCAGGTATTCCATAAAAGAGGTGATTACCATTTTTAATGAAAACGGGGAAGGCGAGGGAGTTTTGTTTATTCCTTACGATTCGAACAGTGAGGTGGATATTAAAGTGGCTAATTTTTACGATAAAGAGGGCGAACTGATCAAAAAAGTGAAGAAAAGCGAAGTGTACGACCAGACGATGTTTGATGGCTTTTCGATGTACACCGACGGCCGGTTTAAACGCATCACTCCCCAGATTAGTACCTATCCTTATACGGTTGAATATGAATGCACGATTGAACAGAAAGGGGCCATCGATTTTTACAACTGGATGCCTTGCGATGCTTACAACAAATCGATCGTATACGCCAGTTATAAAATTCTTGATTATGAAGATGAGGGGATCAGGATTAAACCGAACAAGTTGGTTAATACGGTTAAAAATGGAGAATTGGTTGATGATGTAAAAACCTACTTGTGGGAATTGGAAAACATGGAGGCACTGGAACATGAGCCGTTGACGGTATCGATGGTTAATTTTGTTCCGCGCGTGGTAGTTGCTCCCCTTACTTTTGAGTTTTACGGAACCAAAGGGAGCATGGACAGCTGGAAAGCGTTTGGAGATTGGGTATATAGTTTAATCGAAGACAGAAATGACCTGCCGGAAGACCGCGTGCAGTTTCTGAAAGAATTAACAGCTTCTGCAGATGATCCTGTGGAAAAAATAAAGCTGGTTTATGAGTTATTGCAGAAAAACACCCGCTATGTCAGTATTCAGTTGGGAATCGGTGGATTTCAGCCATTCCCGGCACAAAAAGTAGAGGAGGTAGGATACGGCGATTGCAAGGCATTGACCAATTACATGAAGTCGATGTTGCAAAGTATTGGCATCGAATCGTTCTATACGCTTGTTAAGGCCGGGGCAAACTCCGGCGAAATCGATGTTGATTTTCCATCCCAGAATTTTAATCACGTCATTCTTACCGTACCTGTTGAATCGGATACGATTTTTCTGGAATGTACCAGCCAGTTCTCACCCTTTGGCTTTCAGGGGAGTTTCACTTCGGAACGAAGTGCGCTGCTGATTGATAAAAACAACAGTCGCCTGATTCAGACAAAGAATTATGGTTTGAACGAGAACACCTGGAAAATGAAAGCTTCGATACTTGTTAACGAGAGTGGGCATGCGGTTGTAAACGATACAGTAGAATTCAACGGGCTTCAGTATGAATCCATTGAGAGAGACCTGCGGAAAACCCACGAAGATATAATTGAAGATGCCTATAAAACAAGTAATATTCCCGGGGCAAATTACCGTACGATTGCCTATGAAAACCGCCCGGAAAGAATTCCTTCAGCTACCCGGACACGCTTGCTGGAGGTTGATCGCTTTGCGACAAAAATGGGCGACCGTATGTTTGTGCCGGTAAACATTTTAAACAAGCACAGTTCAGTCCCGAAAAAAACAAGCGACCGAAAATTTCCGTTTAAAACGCGGTTGTCGTACCAGGATGAGGATTGCGTTACTTTTGTTATTCCGGAAGGCTACGAAATTGAATATTTGCCTGAACCTGTAAAAATTGAAACAGAGTTTGGTGCGTATCAATCTGAGTTGAAACACAGCCAGAACTCCATTGTCTATACGCGGAGAAGTGTCAAAAACAGGGGGGTATTTCCGCCTGAGAAATATGCCGATTATGTGGAATTTACCCGAAAAGTTGTGGATGCCGACAGTCAAAAAATGATCCTGAAGAAAAAGTAGTTTTTACATCCTCCGGTTGATTTTTAACAGGCTTATTTATGTACACGGTTGGAAACACGCCTAACCCGGAAACTCTATTTGTGTTTTCCGGTTTCGCGTTCTTCCCAGCCGCTTTTGCCTTCGTCCATATAAATCTCAACCAGCGATTTGGAAACACGTTCATCCACTTCTTCCACCAACTGAACCCGCAACGGCTGGGTTAGTTTTTTCTGCCAGTTTAATACTTCCCGGTAAGGAACTTCCGAATCGGTTTCATAAACCAGGTAGGCCCATTTTTCGGTGAACAAACTCCCTTTCATGGCCGGAATTACCTGCTGCATGTTCGAGCCCAGAAAACTTAGCGATAAGGCCCTGGCCCAGTATATCCAGGGGCCGGCAGTAATGTAGAAGTACGGATTGAGCAGGCGTGACCTTGATTCGAGCGAGGCATTGGCATAATCGAGCTGAATACCGGCAAAGCCAATCCCGGTGTTTTCGTTGTAAAAAGTGATCCACGGTATATCGGCTTCCATTTTCAGATCGGTAAGATCGGCCATGTTGGCAACATCGTAAGTAATCACTTCGTCTCTGATTACATCGTACCACGCGGCATGGGTCATCAATTCGCGTTTAAACACAATTTCTGCATTTCGCAGGGCAATGGTCTGAACGGTTTCGTTGATGCGCATGTTGGTGGTGCTTTCAAAATACGGAACGCCGGGATAGAAAGTATAGCGTACCGAAGCATCCACTTCGGGCATATTGCGCAGGTTTCCCCAAAATTCGGCAGTGGCAAGCACCGGGCCGGAGGTGGAATACATGTTCTGGTCGTGTTTCCAATCGGCAGTGTGTGTCCAGGCGCGGGGAGGCACATAAATTCCCGGGTTCCAGTGTATGGCTCCGTTTGTTTCCATCCGGTGAAACAAGGGCACTTCCGGTTTGGTTTTCAAGGTAAGCTGATCGAGATGCCCTGAGTTGGGATGAAGGACCGCATTAAAATAGTTGTTGTCGATCCGAAGTCCGGGAAGTTCTCCCTGAACTCGCAGATCAGTTTGCCAGGTTTTAGCCAGGGATTTTTCGTTGTTGTAGTATACCAGGTACACCTTGCTGCTTTTGGCGGGGACATTGGCCAGAAATGCGAGTTTGCAGGTAGCGGTAGGCATCCACAGTGGAATATGTCGTTTGGGCTGTCCTTTCTTATCCGGTTCGAGATCATCCTCAACGGTGTACTGCTGAATGTCGAATACTTGGCAGGGAACCTCCGTTAAACTGAAATTTTTCGGGTCGACCTCCACAACCCGGATCTCGCGTTTTAGGTCGTTCGCTTCATCGGGATAAAAGGGAAGCAACACTTCTACCGGTTCGTTTTCGCGATCAATTCCGGCAGTTTCACTCAGCACAAGCGATTTATAGTTCTTCCACGCTGTGTCAAAGGTCTTAGTCTGTTCCGGTGCTTTTACAATCCGGGTTGCCGATAAAAAGGTATCGTCATCCGAAGGTCGTGCCGATTTTTTTACCCGAACGGTAAGCGTAATTTCGTACGATTCTCCCGGATTCCATTTCATCCATCCGGTAATAACTGGCTGTTTGTACAAAGTATTGTCCTGCGATAGTGCATAGCCCGAGGGAGGGCGGTGCGTCAGCGCGGGTTTATCCAACTCTTCGTGAAGATCGCCTTTGTAGAGGTTTACAAAACGCATGGGTTTCCCGTTTACTGCGGCCTCCACTTCGATAATGGATGCTTCCGGCAAATCAAGTTTGGCAATAAAATGATAAAAAGGGATCGCCGGTACCGGATATCCCAGTTCCATGCTTTCAATTGTCAGCTTTGCTTGCTTTTCTTTTGCCTGGCTTGTTGTGCAAAAGCTAGCGAAGGTAAAAACTACCAGGATGATGTATAAGAAGTATTTCATTTGCTGTTGCTTTTAGTGTTGAAAATATCCGGTTTATTGCCGGGTGCTTATCAGGTTTCGGGCTCTGAGTTCATTAACGCCCTGTTCCCAGTAACTACCGCTTCCCCATAAATAATAGGAAAAGTACATGGTGGTTTTCTGAATGATCGGAGTCCAGGGTTGAAATTCCACATAATAGTGCGGTGCTTCCTGATTATCGGGGTGATTCATCCACATGTGCAGAAACAATGGTTGCGAGACAGGGAAAGCGCCAACAAAGCTGACTTTTGCCTGGGTATCGTATCCGGCATTCCAGCCTTCCTGCACCTGAATGGCCTGACCGTAGTATTGTTCCGGTCTCATGCGGTATTCCTTTAATCCATTGGTGGTTGGGACCGTAAAAACATCTTCGGTCCAGTGTTTCTCTCCCAGTTCCAGGATGGGTTGCGGCCCGATAACATTGGCTTCCGGATTTTTGAACGTAAGCGCATACCGAACTTCCAGCAGAGGCGAGTTTCCGTAAAGGGTAAAGGTTTTTTTCAGATGGTTTCCAAAGTAGTCAGCTTCCATTTCTACCCGCACAAAATCGCCCTCAGCCTTTACTAAACGGGCATTGTATATTTTGTGTGTTTCCATGCTTGCCTGCCCCAGAAAATCCTCAAAACCGCCGTAGGGATAATAACCGTATTTTCGAAACGGCTTTTTATCGTTGTAGGTTTTTTCGGGCCATATTTTAAACAGCACATTGTCTTTTTTGCTTTTCACGATGTATTCGATTACCCGTGCGCCGGTGCGAAGTAAGGTTACTTCCACCGAATCGTTTTCCATGCGGTATTCATTTATCCCATCGCTGTTTAAATCCATTTCGTAAGCATAGGAATTGCCGGTTTTTGCTCCAACTCCCAGTTGTCCCTTAAATTCAGTACCAAGTGCACGAACCTTAACTTCGTATTGTCCGGCATCCAGATGGAGGTTGAAATTTAACTCCTTGAAAGTTGAAATACCGGTTTGGCAGTTTATCGTTTGTTCAAATACCGCTTTGTCCGGGCTATTTTCTTTGAATACTTCCACGGTTACCGGAAATTCTTCTTTTTCCGAAAAGTTATGTACGGTTACCGGAAACTGAACCTCGGGTTCGTGACCGTATAGTAACTGATGCGCTGAAATAGCAGGAGGTAAATCAAGCATGGCAACGGTGTTCTTTGTTTCGTTCCCATGTTTAAAATGAACGGCTACGGGATTAGTCAACCCCATGGCTTGTTTGCTGATTGTAAGCGGAACATTGAATTGCCTGGATTCACCGGGCTCCAGCGAAACTGAAGCGTTGACGTTCCCGGCAGTTTCAATACCGGAAGGGAAGGTAAATGACAAGCTTCCGTTTAGGGGGCTGTTGGTATAATTTCGGAGCATCACTTGCAGGTTATATCCATTAACAGAAGCTTCCATGTCGATGTTATCACTGAAATAACTTTCAAGGAAATACCGGTCGAGATACAGCAATTGTAGGGCATTTCTGAATTTTGAAGGCCCCATCATCAGTGCATTTTCAAAAACGGCTACAGCTTTTCGGCTTAAAATGGCATCCCACAGAGCGGCTTGTGTAAATTCCTTTTCTTTTTCAACAAATAGCACCATTGAAGACGTCATGTTCCCGTTTAGCATCCCGGTTTTATTGATGAAGGGCATATTTTCGTTGTCGATCTGTTCTTTGTTGCCTTCAACGGCGATGTATCCGTCGAATTCGAAAGCATCGCAGGACGGGTCATAAACAGGGCGAAAGGCATAACCGCCTTTTTGATGTGCATAGTCGATCCATGCCTGTTTCGTTTGCATGTCCTGTACTTGCAGACCATCGTAATCTTTACATCCGTAAATGGGCGAAAATCCTACATCGGCTAAAACCGGTAAGTCGACTTGCTGCACCCATGTTTTTATTTCCTGTTGGGCGAGGAAATCCATGTATCCATCAAAAATAAACCAGCTGTTTCCTTCGTTCATTCCGCGGCCAATTAATTCCAGCGGATGACCTGGAGTGCAGGTAACGCTTTTTAGTAGGGTAGAGGCACCAAACCATCCTTTTTTCAGACTGAACTGTGTTAGTATTTCTTGGGTGTCAGCAATCAGTTGAACGAGTTGCTCTGCTTTGGTGTGATCGGCGGTTACAACGACGAAAAGATCTTTATCCCCGGCTTTGGAAACGAAAGCGTAAACCGGTTCAAAATCGGTTGCACCGAACTGATAGCTGTTTAATGCATCCGTCCAACCAAAAATAGCTTTTGCCTCTGTTTCCAGTTCTGCACCAAGAGGCGTTTCCGAGTTTATGATCGCTAGTACATTGGCATCGGTTGATTCTTTGGAAAGTTCTTCTTTTGAGGGCTGGTCAAAAACTTTACAAGGGTTTTGTAAAAGAGCGGAGATGAAGCCCTCCTGCATAAATAATCCGGGAATTCCCATGTCGTCGGCTGCATCAATTTTACTTTGCAAAATGGTGGGGGGGAGATCAGTGATGGCGGTTTTAAAAAGGCTTCCGTAGCGGTTCCACACGGTGTAATTGTTTTGCCAGTGGTTGGTGTAACCGTTGAACTCAAGTTTGTTTTCGATGGGCTTGGTTAGTTTATCCTGCTCTTTATTGCTCTGTCCGTTGGAAGAGAACGAGTTGAACAGGAAAAGAATAGAAATTACAGCTAACTGAATTTTAAAAGTTGATTTCATAAGCCTGGTGTTAAATGAAGTGTAAAAGAAAGGGGTAAAAGCCGAATAGAAAGAACGTAGAATAAAAAAGAAAAGGCCGCCACAATCAGGCGGCCTTTGTATCATTCAATGAATAAAAACATTAGAAGTTGGCACCACCGGTATCCCACCAAAGATGGGTTGCAATGTCGTCTTTGGCACCTGTTCCCATAGTCGCAACGGCAGCAGCAACTCCACTGGCGTTATTATCCCTTTCGCTTTGAATAAATGGCATTCTTCTTAAGAAATCATTAGCAGCAATCACACCCCAGTCAGAATTACTGTCATTTTTCGTATTGTATGGTAACTTGGGATATCCTGTTCTGCGGTGGTCGCACCAGGGTTCATTGGCATTCTGGAAATCATTCAGCCATTTTTGAGTAATAATTTTTTCCAGTTTCCTTTCATTGCTGTCGGCGTCATTCCATGCAGGAGTTATATCAGTACGCGACGTCCAGTTATTTCTTGAATCTTTTGGATCCACATAGTTGATTGGAGTACTGGTTGCATCGGCAAGATATTCGTCTACACCACCAGCTCCCCAGTCTGCAAATGAAGCTTTTACCCCATCTTCGTAGTTTGTTTTTGCATCTCCTGCTCCGGCCCAACCTCTTAGAGCAGCTTCGGCTTTAGCAAAGCAGACCTCAGCATAGGTAAAAGATCTTCTTGAACTAACCGATTTAAAATCACTTGAGGCAGTGGAATAGGCTAATCTTTGGTCTTTTGCTTCGAGCCATGCTCCACTATGTATTCCTTTGTATGGCCAGTCTGGATGATCAGGATAAAGCGTATTGTCGGTTGCCGGATCGAACATTTTTCCAATCCTGTTATCTTTCATTCCTACCATATATGATTCCATGGCTGCTCCCATACGTGTGTCGCCCCATTCAAAACAGATTACAGAAAGATACAGTTTTTCTCCGTAGAGAGATACAAGGAAATTATCACCGTTTGAACTGATCAACCCAGCCGGATCACTCAACGCTTTTTCTCCTTGTGCTTTTGCTAAATCTTTATCTACTTTAGAAATTCTTATGGCAAGACGTAAACGCAGCGAGTTTACAAGTTTCATCCATTTCTCGATATCTCCACCGTAGCTGGCATCAAACTTAGCTATTCCTGCATACTCCTTATTAGCTGCGAAAACTGATTGAATTTCATCTAAATCAGCAAAAAGGTAATTGTATAAATCTTGTTCGCTGTCATATATATTAGCTTCACCCTTAATACCATATTTAGAGTAGATAACTGGTCCATAGAAAGATGTAAGCTTTGAAATTCCATACACCTGAACCAATTTGGCCCATGCGGCGAAGACATCGTAACCGCCCTCATTGGCCATTTTAATTACCTGGGCACCTGGCGACATTATATTGTTATAAATACGCCCCCAGTTAGGGTTCCATGTAATATAGTATGTGGTATTATTTCTGCCTCCGACAAATGGAGTCGGGGTTCCAACGTGACGAACAAAGTTATCATGCGCAAGGTCTTCATGAATCTGACCTCCAAAAATATTATATAACATACCTTGAAATGGAGAACCAAGCAGGTTGAAGTCCTGTTCCAATTCGGTGTCTGAAATCAAATAATGATTTCTGTTTGCCTCTTCGAAATTATCGGTACATGCGAAAAATCCGAGAGCGAATATTACTATTAAAAATATCTTTTTCATGGTTCTTCAGATTAGAAAGTTACTTTTAAATTAAACCCATAGGTTCTGGTAGCAGGCACGTTAAAGTTGTCGAGCGACTGTGAACTATTATTGGTACTCATTGCTAATTCAGGATCGAACGGCGCTTTTTTGTAAAAAATGATCAAATTCTGTCCTACAAGTGAAACGGATGCTCCCGCTAAGGGTAGGTTAAGTTTTTTTACATCAAGCTCATAAGCAATCGATAATTGACTTAAACGAATGCTTGTTCTGTCGTAAACATAAGGTTCGAGAATACCATTTCTTCCACCGGTACCGCCACCTTCAGCATAATATTTGAACGGATCGACCTGACTAACGGCCTTACCGCTAGGATCAACTCCGTTTACTGGAACATAGCCTAGATCTCTTGCATAGCCTGATCGTTTACTAACACCCCATCCGTCAAGCATTGATTCAGTTTGACTAACCGACTTTCCACCAAATTTACCGGAAATAAGAGCTCCGATATTTATACGGTCAATCTGTATGTTGTTGTTCCATGAAAGCGTAAAGTCTGGCAATAAATTACCCAGATACCCCACAGACCAATCGTTTACATCATGTTTAACTGCAGTTTTTAACGGGCGGCCGTTTGCGTCGAGCATAATACGTCCCTGATCGTCTCTTCTGAACATAAAACCGTAGAGGTCACCGAAAGAACCACCTGCTCTCAGGAATGTTTCATAACCTTCTGAAGAGCCCATACCGATTATACGGCCTGGATCATCCGGATCTAGTTCAACAATCTCATTATCATTCGTAAAGAAGTTAAAGGCTGTAGACCATGTAACGCTGTTACTTTGAACCGGAATGAAATCAACAGTAAGTTCAATACCTTTGTTTACAATTTCACCAACATTAATATTTTGGTTTGTATACAAACCTTGTTCTTCAGGTGGTAAACTTACATTCAGGAACTGGTTTGTACTTTTGTTGTTATAGTAGGTAAAATCTGCACCAACACGTCCTTTAAACAATTTAAATTCAACTCCAAGCTCATTACTGGTTATCTTTTCAGGTTTCAAATCAGTCCATGGCTGTCTTAAGTTTCTGGTTATACCTCCAAGAGAACCAGAAATTGAATTATCAGAACGGATAGAATTCCAAGGTACCTCTTTAGCAGCCTGTGCACTTGAACCCCTCAATTTGAGGAATGAGATAAAATCAGGCAATTCAATTATATTATTAACGATGGCAACTAATCCAACTGAAGGATAAAAATAGGAAGGACCATCAGTTGTTCCGATAAGTGTTGAAGACCAATCGTTACGAGCAGAAACATCAAGATACAACATATCGTTATACCCCAGGTTAATACTACCATAAACCGATTGCAGAATGGTTTCACCACCCGATTCGGTTATTACAGTGTTGGTAGGATAGTTTTGTGTGGAAAATACATTCGGATACAGCAGCGTGTTTGTTCCGTTGTTTGCACTCATACCCTGCCAGTTATGTTTGCTGTAACTTGAACCAATAAAGGCAGTTAGATTCAGTTTGTCAAAAGTATTGTCATACTTTAACATCGCATCTGAATAAAGCTTGGTATCTGTACTGTTTGAGAACACATATCTTCCGTTTGCAGAAACGTTGGTAACGTTTGAGCCAGCCATATCTTTCTGTTTAAAACGATAGTCCACATATTCGTAGGTTCCCCTGGTAATAAAAGACACATGGTCACTTATGCTGTAGTCAGCAGATGCCATGGCAATAATTCTTTTATTCGTTTCTTCAATGGGTTCCATATTAATTATCCAGTAAGGGTTACTGATATGGTGGTCAACTACATACACATTTTGAAGCCACATGTTTCTGTCTTCATCAAAATATTTATAATTTGTTGAGTAGTCAGCCCAGTTCCTTTCACGTGGAAAATTGTACAGACCGGTAAGAGGATTAAGATAATATCCGGCAGCATTTCTGTTGTTGATTACTTCCGACGCAAGTATAACATTTGACGACAATGTCAATTTTTCATCTAACAACTTGGTTGATTGTTTAAATGAAACGTTGTTTTTATTGTATTCATTGTTGCGAATGATACCATCGGCCGAAGTATTTGAGTATGAGAAATACGCCGTTGTAACTTTATTTCCTCCACTAACGGTAACGCTATTTACTAAGTTATTACCAACTTGAAAGAAATCTTTCATCTGATCTTCAGAATAGTTGGTACCTCCTTTTGTTGTCGACCAGCTTTCTTTTGCTCCGTTTACTGCTCCATAATCAAACTGAAGTTCAGGATAAATCAAAACACTCTCAAAGGTGGTGGTAGAACTTAATGTTACTTTAGTTTTTCCTTCAGCCCCTTTTTTAGTGGTAATCAGAACTACCCCGTTTGCACCCTGACTACCATACAGGATGGAAGCGTTCAAGCCTTTTAATACGTTTATACTTTCGATATCGTCAGGATTCAATTGTGACAGGCCATCACCCGAATCGTTTCCACCCCACATACCGGGTTGCGAACGTTTGATGTTCATAATCGGGATACCGTCGATAACATATAATGGTTCACTAGTTCCACCTAGCGATTTGAAACCCCTGAGTACAACTCTTGTGGAACCGCCGGCTCCGGATGAACTCTTTTCAATTTCCAAACCGGCAGCCTGACCATTTAAGGCATCCATAAAGTTGATGCTTTTGGCTTTCAACAACTCTTCTCCTGATACTTGCTGAGAAGCATAAGTCAGTGTCTTTTTATCGCGCTGAATACCCAAAGCAGTAACAACTACCTCCTCAAGACTTTTAGTATCAACCAGCATCTGAATATTTTCTACCGCTTGTCCTGAATAGGTAATTTCCTGAGAAATCATGCCAATAAAGCTAAAAACAACAACATCACCGGTTTTTACATTATTAAGGACATAGTTTCCATCTATATCCGTAATCGTACCGTTTGATGTGTTTTGTACTACTACCGAAACTCCCGGGAGAGGTAGGTTGGAATCGTCAGTTACCTTACCTTTTAATACACCTTGAGCACTTGATCCTGATGCCAGGCAAGTCATTATTAGTGCATTTAAAATGAAAATAACCACTGATTTTTTAATCGTCAGCCATTTCAGATGGCTATGGCTGAGCATAGAGTAAATTTTTTTCATAAGTAGTTTATTAGTGAATATTTGGGTCAAATTACGGTGGATAGATCACTTTCTATTTTTGCGCTGAGGTAAATTTTTCTGATTTCTTGTTAATCAAGATTAATATTGGATTAATATATTTGTAATAGAATGTTTGTCAGAAGAATGGAGGGCAGGTATTATTTGGTAAAAAAGGCTTCGTTTTTCACGGATTGAAGGTCTTGATGGATGAATTTCCTGTTTTTTGCATTGTTCCGACAGAATGAGATGCTTCATTTTTATAGAGTTTTTGTTTAAGCCAGATAGTCTAAACTCGTTCAGAACCTACAGGAGGTTAAATAAGATTTACCGTTTTTGAATTATGATTATAAGACAGTTCAGAGCCATCGCACTGTTACCCCATTGGTTTAACAATAAACTCATATGCCTGTGAAAAGACTATTTCATATTGCGTGGGTACTATTGCTGTTAGCCATAAATGTGTGTGCAAACGAGCGCCGCGGAGTTTTCTTTCAATCCAAAGAAGTGGGCGTGGAAGAAAGAACGGGAATCGATTTAACAAAGAACGGTGCCATAAAATACAAAGGGAAGTTTTCGATTGAATTTGAAATCTCTTTTCGAGATTATGCCGAACGTTACGGCTACGTTTTCAGGCTAATGGATAAAGAGGGTGAGCATAAAATAGATTTAATATGTAAAATCGATGAGGTCTCACCCGATCTGCTTGTGCTGGTTGACAAGAAAGAGACAAACCTGCAACTTGGCATGACCACTGAACAAAAGAAGCTGGTGAATGTGTGGTACAAGATCAGGTTACACATCGATCCTGATTCGAGTGAAATTACGCTTCAATTTGCTGACAAAATCATTACAGATCATATTCCGTTTCCTGAAACACTCAAGTTAGAATGGGGGTTTGGTTGTGTGAAGGATTTTGGAAGAGGAATTGGCGAAGTTCCTCCCATCTCTGTTCGGAACATAAAGTTTTATAATAACGATTGCCTGAGCTATTTCTGGCCATTGTCGTTTACCGATGGTACAACCGTACGGGATTCGGTGCGAGGTAAAGTGGCAGAAATAATCAACCCTGCCTGGGTGGTTGAGCAGCACCAGGTATGGAAAAAAATCAGGACGCTGGAACTCGATGAATTTCCGCAAATTGTTTACAACGAAGATAAAGAGGAAATTTATTTTGTTCAACGAACTAAAAAGCTACTGAAATACAGTTTGAATAGTGGAAGCGAAACAGCTTTGCCGTATGCCAGTGGAAACCCGTTTTACGAAGAGGGACAGCAAGTGTTCTTCAATAAAAAGGGGGAGCTGGTGACTTATTCTGAATACCGGAAACTTTCTCCAAAATTCGATGAAAAAACACTGAGCTGGAATAATGATTTTGATACCATCGCTTATCTTCCCAAGTATTGGCATCATAATCAACTGCTGCATCCCGAAACTGGAAATTATACGGCAGTTTGCGGCTATGGCTTTTTTACTTTCTTCAATACAATCCGGGTTTTTAATGAAGATTCGTGCAGTTGGTCGGAATTGAAAATGACCGGCGACCGGATAGGCCCCCGTTACATGGCTTCACTCGGGCAAAGTCAAAAAGACAGTAACATTTATTACCTCTATGGCGGTGTGGGAAACGAAGACGGTAAGCAAATTTTCGGTAAGAATTTTTACTATGATTTGTTCCGGATAAATTTCAAGACCCATCAAATTCACAAAATGTACGAGCCCCGCTTGGCGCGAAAAACCAATTTTACTCCAATTAATTCCATGATTGTGGATGATACCAGGAATTGCTTTTACACGCTTTGTTTCTCGCTCAACCATTATGTTAGCGATCTTCAACTTTACCGGGGAAGTATGTTAGGCGACCAGGGATTGTTTTTTGGCAGTAAAATTCCTTATACATTTTCCGATATAAGCTCGTATGCAGATCTTTATCAATGGCGTTCGCACAATAAACTGGTGGTGCTAACCATGCATAAAAAGGCGGACGGGAAGTTTGAAGTGAATTTGTATTCGATCAATTATCCTCCGTCAGATTTTGTATATGATAAGCCGGTTCATTTGGATTCGTTTGCTTTTTTTGATTCAATATACCTGATGCTGCTTGCTGTAGTGCTCTTAATCGTTGGAGTATTGGTATTTCTTCTGATCAGAAAGAACAATTCCTTGCGGAAAAACAGGGGTAGTGAAAGCAGGTTAAGTGAAATCCTGTCAGGCTCGGAGCCGAAAACAAGGCCGGAAGGAAAAGTGCTGTTATTTGGTGGCTTTCAGGTGTATGATAAACGAGGGAAAGACATAACTTACCGTTTTAGTCCTACGCTGAGAGAGCTTTTTTTGCTCATTTTGTTGTTTACCATGGATGACAACAAGGGAATTTCGTCCGCTACCATCCAGGAGTATTTATGGCCTGGTAAGCCAGAGTCGAAGGCTAAAAACAATCGTGGGGTGAATATAAAAAAGCTGCGATCGATTTTGGAAGATATTGGGAACATCAGTATTTCATACGACGGAAGCCAGTGGAGAATCAACCACAGCAACGATGTGTTTTGCGATCTGGAGTACATCCGCTATGTATTTACCTCAAACGATGAACAGTTCTTTGTTCGGGAATTAAAGGAAAGCGTGGCGACATTGAGCAGAGGCCGCTTTTTATTCGGAATTGAAAATGACTGGCTTGATAAGGAAAAAGACGATATAACTCGTAAAATTGTTGGTAAACTTGAGTATGCATGCCGTATTCTGGATGTAACGGAACAGGCCAGCCTTATTATTCAGATTGCGGAAGTGATTTTTATGTTTGGCCCGATGAATGAAACAGCCTTAAGGTACAAGTGCAAAATTCTTTATATGCAGGGAAAACACAGCCTGGCACAGGAAGTATATAACAATTACACCAAACTTTACAACAAGCAATACGACGAAAACTACCAGCTTGCATTTAAAGAATTGGTTAAATGATAAGATCCCGGGAACATCTTTCCCGGATCTTAGATCATATCAAGAACAATGAAAGCACCCGGATTAAAGCTCCGGGTAGTTCGCAGGCTCCACTTCCCGCATTATTTCATACGCTGCTCTGAAAAGCCTTTCTACGTTGGGTTTCGAAAAATACTCGCCGTCGATGCCATAAGCCGGACGATGCTCCATTGCCGGTAAGGTACGCGGTGCGGTATCCAGGTAATCAAAGGCTTTTTGCTCTTCCAGCACCTTTTGCATCATGTAGGCAGTACCTCCTCCGGGAACATCTTCGTCCATAAAAATCACCTTGTTGGTTTTTTTGATGGACTCAAGGATGCTGTGATTAACATCAAAAGGCATCAACGTTTGCACGTCAATAACTTCGAGAGAAATTCCCTTGTATTTCTGAATCAAATCGGCCGCTTTAATGGCGTGATGTACATTCCAGGCGTAAGTAACAACGGTTATGTCGCTTCCTTCGCGCATGACTTCCGGAACTCCCAGCGGCACTTTGTATTCGCCATGATTGGCAGGCAGTTTTTCTTTTACATTGTATGCTTTTAAAGGCTCAATCACCAGAGCAGGGTCATTTCCTTCGAGAAGGGTATTGTAAAACCCTGCCGCCTGGGTAAGGTTTCTGGGAACACACAGGTACATACCGCGTAAGGATCCAAGCAGCATTTGCATCGGCGATCCGGCGTGCCAGATTCCCTGCAGCTGATGTCCGCGTGTGCGAACAATCACCGGGGCAGCCTGTTTTCCCATGGTGCGGTACTGCATGGTTGCCAGGTCGTCGCTTAGTTGCGATTGTGCGTAGATGAGGTAATCGAGGTACTGAATTTCCGCAATGGGGCGAAAACCACAAAGCGCCAATCCCACACCTTGCCCGATAATGGTGGCTTCCCTGATTCCCGCATCCGAAACGCGGTGAATGCCGTATTTTTCCTGCATACCTTTCATTCCCTGGTTTACATCGCCCAGTTTTCCGGTGTCTTCACCAAAAGTTACCAGGTTGGGGTACTTTGCAAAGAGTGCATCAAAATTTTTATTGATCACCACTGACCCGTTTACTTCTTCCGAATTCTCATCGTATTTTACGGGCGCAGGTGAAACGTTATGAATGGAATCGGCGCCGGTCCGGTATAAATTACTGCTGTAAAATTCGCGGGAGCGTTCTTCAAACTTTCGGATCCAGTTTTTTAGTTCACTTCGTTCGGTTTGCAAATCAGCTACTAAATGCATTTCCAGGTTTAAGCGTTTGGCAAAGCTCAAATGCGAACGACGCGTAGGGAAAATCTTTTCGGTTACTTTTTCAAAACGGCGCAAACTCTGAAGGTCGCTTTTTCCGTCTATCTTTTTTAACAGGCTTACAATCGATTCGCGTTCTTTCTGAAAACCGTTAACATAGTTGTTCCAGGCATTTTTACGGGCTTCTTTCACCCTTTTTTGTGCCGATTTTTCAATCTCCTCAATCATCTCCAGGTCGGCGATACCGGTTTCCAACATCCACTTGCGCATCTGGTTTACGGCATCAAACTCGTTTTCCCAGGCAAGCCGTTCTTTCGATTTGTAACGCTCGTGCGAGCCTGATGTTGAATGCCCCAGCGGCTGGGTTAATTCGTAGATATGAAATACCACCGGAGTTTGGTTTTTCCGGCAAAAGTTAATGCCTTCTTCAAATGTTTTAACGAGCTGCGGATAGTCCCAGCCAATGCATTTGTATATTTTAATACCGTTGGTGTCTTTTTCTTTTTCAAAGCCTTTCAGTGCCTCCGAAATGCTCGATTTTGTGGTTTGCAGCTCAATGGGCACACTAATTCCGAAACCATCGTCGTAAACAGCTACAGCCATTGGAACCTGCATAACGCCTGCCGCATTAATGGTTTCAAAAAAGATACCTTCCGAAGTGCTCGCATCGCCGATGCTGCCAAAAGCCACTTCGTTACCTTTCAGGTTGTTTTTAAGTTGACTAACTAAGTCCGGGTTTTCGCGAACGATTTTCGAACCCTGCGCCAGTCCCAATAAGCGTGGCATTTGTCCGGCGGTTGAAGAAATATCGGAAGCCGAGTTGTATTGATCGGCCAGGTTTTTAATTTCACCTTCAGGCGTAATGTTTCGGGTCGAAAAGTGGTTGTTAAAGTTACGCCCGCCGGTTGACGGGTTGATTTCGATGTCGGTATCGCCGTATATCATCGAAAAAAATTCTTCGGGTTGCAGCAAACCCAGCGCCATCATAAAAGTCTGGTCGCGGTAATAACCCGAGCGCCAGTCTCCTTTTTGAAAATTTTTAGCATAGGCAATTTGTGCCACTTCTTTTCCATCGCCGAAAATTCCGAAATGAGCACGTCCGTTGTGTACTTCTCTTCGTCCGGTGATGCTTAGCTGTCTGCTCAGGAAAGCGGTGTAATAATCCTTAAGTGCTTCCTGGGTTGTTATTTGTTGGTTGGTTTTCAATGCAGTTTTTTCTGTAATCATTTCTTAACTTTTAAACCCATGCGGTTTTGGGAAAATAACGTTTTAAATGGACAATTGTTCGAGGTTTTATCTGCTGGTGAGAGTTGGTGTTTGTCTTAATTTCGATAATTTTAGAAGCAATATTCATAAAAAGTTAGCAATGATTAAGAGTCGTTCAATCCGAAACTGTTTGCTGGTAAGCATTATCCTTATGATAATCTCGTGTAGCAGGACCACCTCCGAATTTTATGTTTCTCCAGGTGGAAACGATGCAAATTCAGGAACCGCGAAGGAGCCTTTTAAAACCATTCGGAAAGCGCTGGAAAACCTGCCGCACGATGTTTCGGGCAGCTTTGTTATTCATCTTACTGAAGGCACCTATTTTCTGGACGAGCCTCTTTTTGTTGAATCGGGAATATTTTCCAACCCGGAAACTCAGCTTTTGTTGCGGGCCGAAGAAGGGGCCAATCCGGTTATTTCGGGTGGAATCAGGATTCGGGAGTGGCAGCAACTGGACGATGGACTCTGGGAAGCCCTTGTGGAACCGGGCAAAATGCCCCGAGAGTTATTTATTGGCGATAAGCGGTGTGTCCGTGCAAGATTTCCGAACGAAGGTTTCTTGAGGGTGAAAAGAGTAGGAGAGGATCGCCGTACCAACTTCTTTTTTGAAGCGGATGAGTTCCCGGCACCTCAGAGAGCAGATGATACTGAGCTGGTGTTGTTGCACGATTGGTCAGTTTCCCGGATCGGACTAAAGGAAATAAATCTTCGGGAAAAACAAATTACTGCGGTTGATTCCATCGGGGCGAAATGCCTGCCGTTCTTTAATCTGGATAACTGGGAGGAGCATCCCCGGTATTTTCTGGAGAATGACCGAGCCTTTCTTGATGCGGATTTTGAATGGTATTTCGATTCTGAAACCGGTAAGATTTTGTTGAAGTTGCCGCCTGATCAGCATCCGGAAGAATTGGATGTTGTATTCCCAATTTCAGAAGGCCTTTTATCGTTGACAGGAACAAAAGAGCATCCGGTAAAAAATATTTCTTTTGAAGGGATTACGTTCCGGCACAGTGCGTGGGGAACACCGACCCGCGGATATTGCGGCATTCAGGCCTGTTTTTACGATCCGCGACCGGCAAGCCAGCAATGGGATGTGGTTCCGGCTGCAATAAAAGCTGAATGGGCCGAGGACATTACTTTTAATAAGTGCACTTTTCAAAACTTGGGAGGCTCCGGCTTATGGTTTTCCACAGGCTGTAAAAACTGCCGTGTCAGCAATTCGCAGTTTTCCGATATTTCCGGAAACGGGATTATGATCGGAGAAGGGCAGGACCGTCGGGTAAAGGGTCAGTCCTGGTGGCAGGAAGCTCCGGAGGAAGTCGCCCTTGCCAATACAATCGAGAACTGTACCGTAACAGAGTGTGGTGTTCGGCTTTATGGTGCAGTGGGCATTTGGTGCGGTTTAACAGCTGAGGTAAACATCAAAAACAATCATATACATAACCTGCCGTATACCGGAATTTCTGTTGGGTGGATGTGGGGCCCGGTTGCCACTCCCTGCCGGGAAAATGTGATTGACGGAAACCACATTCACAATATAATGAACGTGCTGAGCGATGGAGGAGGAATTTACATGCTGGGCCTGCAGCCGGGAAGCCGCCTGGTAAACAATCACATTCACGATGTGCAAATAAATGCGGGAAGGGCCGAAAGCAACGGTATGTTTCTGGATGAAGGTACTACCGATGTGCTTGTGGCCAATAACCTGATTTACAATATCGCCAAATCACCGTTGCGTTTTCACCGGGCCACTACCAACCTGGTAAAAGAAAATTACCTGTTTTGTACGCCCGGAAATCCTCCTATTCGTTACAACCGGACCAAAGAGGACGATATTCAAAAACTTGACAATGTGGTGCTGACAGAAGGAGAGGAGGATTATGGAGTGCGACTGGAGGAAATGATTCGTAAATTTCAATGAGGAATTCTTCCATATGAAAGAGGGGCATTTCTAATAAATGATTGTATGCAACGCAACCTTCTGCCGGGTATTTTCATCTAAGTGATTAAAAACCATTATTTATGAAAAAGCTAATCTTGATCGTATTCTCGGGGACTTTGTTTGTGACCTCCTGCAAAAAAGATGATTTTACCTACGATTATCCTGATGTGGACAAGCTCCTCATGTCAGTAACCAGAATAGATGGCGATACCGAATACAGTACCAATTTTAAATACGATAACCAAAACCGCCTGGTGGAGATACAAACCATTTTCCCGGAAGACCTGGTTTTTACGGATTCATTTTATTACAATGATGAGGGACAGTTGGTTAAAAAGGTAAGTGGAGATTATGTAACTACTTATTCATATAATTCGTCCGGCTTCTTGACTGAACAGATTGTTCATTATAAATCTCAAGACAGCAACAATGAATGGAATACAAAGACGGAATACAGGTACAAGAATGGAAAAATAAGCAAGGGAATTGAATATTCTACGGAAGGAGAGGTGTTGCACTTTATAAGTTATAAATACGACGCACGTGGGAATACATTGGAAAAAATAGTACGTCCGGCTGACGGGGCGGATATAAACATGATCGAAATTAAATTCAAATACGATACCAAAAACAACCCCCATGCTGTTTCCGGTTTAAGCATGTTGAATGGATACAATTTTACCCAGAATGCCGATATTAAACAGGTTAATAATCCGGTTTATTCATCGTATTCCAATATTATAATGAGCAGTTTACCGCCCGAGTACAAGATATCGTATGAATACAATGTAGAAGGTTTACCGGTAAAAGCGGTAATGAATAATGTCCGTTTTTCGGGACAGGGACCGGTTAATGTTGTTTTTGAATACCGGGATATTGAGAAATAGAAGAATGTTGACTGTTAGATAAAAAAACCGCTCTGTTGAAGAACGGTTCTCTGTATCGGAGATTTAATTTCCTTAATTTTTTTCGATCCAGTGTGCAATCCAGTCGCCCACCTGTGAAGTTTTGTAAGCCGGCCCTCCAGCAATGTCTTCGGTAACAAAGCCTTCTTTCATTGAAGCAGCCACCGCATCGCGGATCAGTTTTCCTTCTTCTTTCAGGTTGAAAGCATATTCAAACATCATGGCAGCCGAAAGGATGGTGGCAATCGGGTTGGCAATGTCTTTCCCTGCAGCCTGCGGATATGAACCGTGAATGGGTTCGAAAACAGAGGTGTGAATACCAACCGATGCAGAAGGCAACAATCCCAGCGAACCGGTGATCACACTTGCCTCGTCGGTAAGGATATCGCCAAACATGTTCTCAGTTACCATTACATCGAAATTTTTGGGCCACTGAATGATCTGCATGGCAGCATTATCCACAAACATGTATTCCGTTTTGATATCAGGATAATTGGGAGCCATTTCCTGGGCAACTTCACGCCACAAACGCGAGCTTTCCAATACGTTGGCTTTGTCAACAACAGTAAGCTTTTTATTACGTTTAGCAGCAAATTCGTACCCCAGTTTTAAAATACGCTCAACTTCCTCACGCGTATAAATACAAGTGTCGAATGCGGTATTTCCATTGTCTTTACGGCCTTTTTCGCCAAAGTACATTCCTCCGGTTAACTCGCGAATACAAACAAAATCAGCTCCTTCCACCAATTCGCGGCGCAAAGGCGATTTATGCAGTAAGGACTCAAAAGTCTCTACCGGGCGAATGTTGGCGTACAAACCCAGTTTTTTGCGCATGGCCAGCAAACCTTGTTCCGGGCGCACAGGTGCCTTCGGGTTGTTGTCGAATTTTGGATCGCCAATGGCTCCAAAAAGAACAGCGTCTGATTTCATGCACAAATCGTGCGTTTCAGCAGGGTAGGGATCACCCACCTGATCGATGGCAGCGGCACCGGTTAATCCGTATTGGTATTCAAGTTTGTGATTAAATTTCTGCGCAATTGCTTTCACCGATTTCATTGCCTGTTCTACTATTTCAGGCCCGATCCCGTCTCCGGGAAGTATTGCAATGTTTAGTTTCATGTGATTAATAATTAACGACGATCAGCGATGCTTTTGCAGCAGATCATCGAAGTTCCCGAAGTCCCGTTTTTAGGACTCCGGTTCATCTGGTTTTTATGAATTTGTACTAACTATTTTATCTAACATTTCCGGTTTGAACTCATTTTCAATGATGTTCAGCATGCGGATGGTGGCTTTAATCGCCGCAGCATTCTGGTCCGGATCCAGCCCCTTGGTTTTGAATTCGCGGTTGTTCTGCCAGGTAATGACGGTCTCCACAAGAGCGTCGGTATGTCCGCCGGGCGGAATGGTAACCACGTAATCTACCAGTTTGGGGAACGATTTGCCCAGACGTTGGTAGATTCTTCGGAGCGCTTTTACAAAGGCGTCGTACTGACCGTCTCCATCGCTGTATTCCTCGTACTCTTTCCCGTCGATTTCCAGCGCCACATTGGCAACCGGCCGAAGCCCCATGGTGTAGGTGATGGAGTAATTCACTACCTTCACTTTTTGTTCCACCAGGTCGCTGTGAAGCACATCGGAAACAATGTACGGAAGGTCTTCGTTGGTGATTGATTCCTTTTCGTCGGCCAGCTCGATGATCCGGTTGGTCACTTTTTTCAATGATTCAGCATCCAGCTCAATTCCCAGTTCATCCAGGTTCTTTTTTATGTTGGCCTTGCCCGATGTTTTTCCGAGTGCGTACTGGCGGATTCGGCCAAAACGTTCGGGCAAAAGATCGTTGAAATACAGGTTGTTTTTGCTGTCGCCGTCGGCATGTATCCCACTGCATTGGGTGAACACAAATTCCCCTATTAACGGTTTATTCGTGGGGATGCGAATTCCGGAAAACGATTCCACCAACTTGGAAATCTTGTTCAGCTGGGTTTCGTTTACATTGGTTTTCATTTTTAAATGATCCTTTATGGTTGCAATTACGCTTGATAAAGGTGCATTTCCGGCCCGTTCACCCAAACCGTTCACCGTGGTATGTACACAGCGGATTCCGGCCTTTAAGGCATGGAAAACATTGGCAATGGCCAGGTCGTAATCGTTGTGGGCATGAAAATCAAAGTCAACGTCAGGGTAGGCTTCAATCATTTCCAGACAAAAGTCGTAGGTTTCGTCCGGATCAAGAATACCCAAAGTATCGGGTAGCATAATTCGTCCGACCTGTTCCTCTTGCAGGGCCGAAATCATAAAATGAACATAGTCTTTCGAGCTGCGCATTCCGTTCGACCAGTCTTCCAGGTAGATATTCACCCTGATGCCCATCTCGTTGGCGTTGGCAATTACTTTCCGAACATCGTTTAGGTGTTCTTCGGGTGTTTTTCGAAGCTGCTCGGTCACATGTTTGTAAGAACCTTTGCAAAGCAGGTTGATTACTTTTCCGCCGGCATCGGCAATCCACTGAAGCGATACTTTGCCGTCGACAAAGCCCAGCACCTCAATTTTCTCGAGGTGGCCTTTCTGGGCAGCCCACTTCATTACGCGTTGAGTTCCTTTAAATTCGCCTTCCGACACACGTGCCGACGCAATTTCAATGCGGTCCACTCTCACGTCTTCAAGCAGCACCCTGGCAACGCTCAGCTTTTCGTGTTCGCTGAACGACACCCCGGAGGTTTGCTCACCATCACGCAAAGTGGTATCCATAATAATGAGCTGCTTCCCTAACACTTCCACTGTCTTTCCTGTCATTTTCCTGTCTGTTTCTTTTGCCTGTCATTTCGAGGATCCGCCGGTTGACGGAAACGGGAAATCTGTTTCGTAAAGATCTCTCACCTTCAGTCTCGAAGTTCGAAATGACAGCCTTTAATTTGTTTCAAATACAGCGATCTCGTCTTTCATTGCCACCAGGTAATCGATGTCGTCCAAACCGTTTTGTAAACAGTGTTTTTTATACGGATTGATCTCAAATTCGGTCGATTCTCCTGTCGCTGTAATTGTAAAAGTTTGTTTTTCGAGATCCACCTCAAAAGTTGTTGTCGCCTCTTTTTCGATGGCATCAAATATTTTTTGAAGGAATTCCGGAGTAACAACAACCGGTAATAGTCCGTTGTTCAGGGCGTTGCCTTTAAAAATATCGGCAAAAAAGCTGGAAACCACCACGCGGAAACCATAGTCGTAAATTGCCCATGCTGCGTGCTCGCGGCTCGAACCACTTCCGAAGTTCTTGCCTCCAACCAGTATTTTTCCTGAATACTTTGTGTTGTTCAACGGAAAATCTACTTTGGGTGTTCCGTCTTTTTCGTAGCGCCAGTCGCGGAACAAGTTATCTCCAAATCCCTTGCGTTCCACAGCTTTCAGGAAACGTGCGGGAATAATCTGGTCAGTGTCCACATTCTCGATTGGTAGCGGCACTGCCGGTGTATTGATTACTGAAAATTTATCGTAAGCCATTTTTTAATATTTGAATGTCTGAATATTAGAATATTAGAATTTCTTTTGAAGCGTTTGACGTGATTTAATCAATATTGAGGTGATTTCATGTGCTTCCCTAAACAATGGAAAACATTCATTCTCGCCACAAAGATGTTCGTCTTTTGCAAACTCCAGCCAGAATTCACTTTCGTCAGCTTCTTCAATCGAAATACTCATTTTTGCAATTACGGAAGGAATCGTTTGTGCAACACAGGAAGCCCTGTAATTTGCCGCAACAGAGGTTGAAGATCTGATTAATTGATTCTGAACATGTTTGCCAAGCGGATTATTCGGAAAGCTGAGCGTAAGTTTCACACAGTCGTGCGCAAACTTTTTGGTTCGCGTTTTCATGTGTTCCTTAAATTCAGCTAGTTCGTTCATCTTAATTCGCTTTTCTATGCTAATGTTCTGGTATTCTAATTCTCTAATCCTCAAGATTCCAATCTTCCATTTATAACATTTCTCTCGGGTCGGTTACAACTCCGGTAACTGCGGCGGCAGCGGCGGTAAGCGGACTGGCCAGCATGGTTCTGGAGCCCGGTCCCTGGCGACCTTCAAAGTTCCGGTTGGTGGTGGATACCGCGTATTTTCCTTCGGGAATTTTGTCTTCGTTCATGGCCAGACAGGCTGAACATCCGGGCTGACGCAGCTCAAAACCGGCAGCTTCCAGAATTTCAGTCAAACCTTCTTCCCTGATCTGGTTTTCCACGCGTTTTGATCCCGGTACCAGCCATGCATCCACTCCCGGAGCTTTCTGCTTGCCTTTTACAAATTCGGCAAAAGCCCTGAAGTCTTCAATTCGGCCATTGGTACAGCTGCCCAAGAATACATAGTCAACCGTTTTGCCTTTCATCGAGTCACCTTCGTGGTAGCCCATGTACTGCAACGATTTGATGTAGGTTGTTTTATCCGTTCCTTCCATTCCTTCCGAAGTCGGGATGCTCTGAGTCACACCAACACCCATTCCCGGGTTGGTTCCGTAGGTAATCATCGGCTCAATATCGGCTGCATCGTAAACGTATTCTGTGTCGAATACCGCTCCTTCGTCCGATTTCAGTTCTTTCCATTTTGCAACGGCACTTTCCCATTCTTCGCCTTTTGGGGCAAACTGACGACCTTTTACGTAGGCAAAAGTGGTTTCGTCAGGGGCGATCATTCCGCCGCGGGCACCACTTTCAATACTCAGGTTGCAAAGGGTCATACGACCTTCCATGCTCAGTCCGGTAATGGCCGAACCTGCGTATTCAATAAAGTGTCCTGTTCCGCCGCTGGTCGAAATTTTTGAAATGATGTAAAGCGCGATGTCTTTTGCAGTCACGCCTTTTCCCAATTCGCCGTTTACGGTTATGCGCATTTTTTTCGGTTTGGGCTGCATGATACACTGACTGGCAAATACCATTTCCACCTCACTGGTTCCGATACCAAAGGCGATGGCGCCAAAGGCTCCGTGGGTAGAGGTGTGGCTATCGCCGCAAACAATCGTCATGCCGGGTTGGGTAAGTCCCATTTCCGGGCCGATGATGTGAACGATACCGTGTCCTTCCGACTGCAAATCGTGGTAAACGATGCCATGCTCGGCGCAGTTCTGTTTCAGTTTTTCCACCTGGTTGCGCGACAACTCATCTTTAATGGAAAGATGCTGATCCTGGGTAGGAACGTTGTGGTCGGGCGTAGCCGTGGTTTTGTCCGGGCGAAACACTTTCAGTCCCCGGTTTTTCAAGCCTAAAAACGCAACCGGGCTGGTAACTTCGTGGATCAGATGGCGGTCGATGTACAATACATTGGGGCCACCTTCAACCTTTTTCACCACATGTGCGTCCCAAATCTTATCAAATAATGTTTTTGCTTCCATAATCTTGATACTGGATTCTTGATACTTGATACTGGATATCGGATGTTCGATTCTGATTCAGAACTAGTATCTCCGTATAATTTTTATTCTTTGAACTCTAAACTTTAAACTCTGAACTTATTCTCCTACCGGCAATTTATTAATGGCATCTAGGAAAGCTTCCACCGAAGCCGTGATAATATCGGTGTGTGCACCAAAGCCATGGTAAACCGAATCCTGGTATTCCACCTGCATGTGCACTTTACCAATGTCGTCGCTACCGCGGGTAATGGCCTGTACCAGGAACTCTTCGATCACTACCTGGCGGTGAATGATCTTTTTAACAGCTGAAATGGCTGCGTCTACCGGTCCGTTACCTGCTGATGTGGCATCGAACTTTTCACCGGCAATATCCAAAACTACTGATGCCATCGGTTTCAGACTTTTGCCGGAAATCACCTGCAGGTAATTCAGCTTGATGCGGTGTTCTTTGCGGGTAGCATCTCCAACCAGTAATGCGATATCATCGTCACGTATGTCTTTTTTCTTGTCGGCCAGTTTCAGGAACTCGTCGTACACTTCATCCAGTTTTTCTTTGGTTAACTGAAAGCCCAACAATTCCAGGCGGTGTTTCAATGCCGCGCGCCCGCTTCTTGCTGTCAGCAAAATGGCCGATTCGTTGATACCTACGTCGGTCGGGTCCATGATCTCGTAATTCTCCCGGTTTTTTAACACTCCGTCCTGGTGAATGCCCGATGAATGCGCAAAGGCGTTTCTACCCACCACTGCTTTGTTGGGTTGTACCGGCATGTTCATCAAGGTTGAAACCAAACGGCTGGTCTGATAGATCTGTTTGGTGTTTACACCGGTTTCTATCTGCAAGGCCTGGTAGTGGGTTTTCAGCGTCATTACCACTTCTTCCAACGACGTGTTACCGGCGCGTTCGCCAATCCCGTTAATGGTCACTTCGGCCTGGCGGGCACCGTTCATAATACCCGAAATGGTGTTGGCAGTGGCCATTCCCAAATCGTTGTGGCAGTGGGTTGAAATAACTGCTTTGTGGATGTTAGGTACGTTGTCGACCAGGTATTTGATTTTTGCACCAAAATCCTGGGGCAGGGTATAGCCGGTGGTATCCGGAATGTTTACCACGGTGGCACCCGCTTTAATAACCGCTTCAATAACACGGGCCAGGTATTCGTTACCCGTGCGACCGGCATCTTCGGCATAAAACTCTACATCTTCAACGTACTTTTTTGCATATTTCACGGCTTCCACAGCGCGTTCAATAATCTCTTCGGGGTTGGAGTTGAGTTTGTGGTAAATATGAAAATCCGATGTTCCGATTCCGGTGTGGATACGACCTTTTTTCGCGTATTTTAGCGATTCGGCGGCTACATCAATGTCTTTCTGAACTGCGCGGGTAAGGGCACAAATGGTGGGCCAGGTAACCGCTTTTGAAATCTCTACTACCGATTCGAAATCGCCCGGGCTGGAAATAGGGAATCCGGCTTCAATTACGTCTACACCTAATTCCTGCAATGCTTTGGCAACTTCAATCTTTTCTACCGTATTCAACTGACACCCCGGGACCTGTTCTCCGTCCCTCAATGTTGTGTCGAAAATGTACAGTCTGTCGCTCATTTTAATTTATTTATCAGTTATTATTTCCTTTTTTTTTGCTGAAGTCTCAAGCTACAAGTTTTTCAAGCTTTTGTCTTCTGACTTTCAACTTTCATCTTTCAACATGAAAAAAGCCACCCTCTTACTTGAGAATGGCTTTACTTATCCAATATCGTTTATCAACATACCATTCTCATTTCTGCCTTGTTAGAAGAAGAATACCAAGAAGAATGCTAATAATGGAAATGTTGAATCTCATGTCGTTTTCTTACGATTTCCTGCAAATATCAAAATATTTTTTTAAAATGAAAATAAAACCTGCTTTTTTGTGAGAAAAGTTAAGATTAATACTGCAAACTCTGTTTTTTATCTGAAGGATAGATGGATCTTTCGGGTACCAAAGAATGAGTTTTAAACTGAACGTGTTGGAAGATCTGGCTTTTTATCCGATTGATTGCCTGTTTGTTATCATAATTATTTTTGCATGCGATCAACATCTAACCAGTACTTTTAGGTAGCAAGATGAAAATGATCGCCGAATAATCAGATAACAGGATTTAACAATCGGATGAAACGTAGCTCTGAACTTTTAAGTAACAATTGAGGCGTTTCTACCGTACCCCCGGTCCTGTTGGCGCTTTGGCATTCGCTCTTTTGGGCTCCTCCACTACGGGTTTTACCTTTTCTGTTTTACGAAATATATCGTCTTTCGAAACCGGCCTTAATTCGATCTGCCAGTTAAAATTTGAAAGCTTCTTGTTGTTCTCCGTAACATCGGCCAAAGGAGTCAGTTCTCCTTCGGGTTGTTTCTGGAAGGCAATTTTGTGGATCTTTCCGTCCTGAAAACGAATGGAAATGTTACTGCTTTCGGCCCGGTTCAAACCTATTATTTCTGCTTTTTCCCTGGCGTAATAAAGGGTCTGGCCGTTTCCATCCACATCAATGTAATCGAGCTGCCCGTTTTTTACATAGCCCACCATGTTTTTGCCCTTAATCTGGTCGAACATGCCGGTGTCCTGTTCCGAAATAATAAAGCTGTTGGAATACAAACGCAATTCGTCGGGCGCATTGGTGTGTTGTATCATTTTAATGTTTTCGGCGCTTAACTGTTGGATGCCCGACCACAAAACCGGGTTGTTGTGCAGTTCCACCGTTGAATCTTTGGTAAAATAGATCATCGAATCGCAAACGCCCTGTACATCGCTCCGGTAAAACCGAACGCTGTAATAGGCTTTCACAATGTTTTCACCTTCTATCGTATCGGGCATGGTGCGCAAAGTGTCGGCATGCAGGTACAAACTATCGGTTTGGTTGTACGAAATAAAAACGGCCGAATCGGTAACAAGCGCCACTTCCGTCTGTTCGTTGTAATCCACCTTTTGTCCTTTTACGATGCTGCTGTTTTCGTAATCCTGTAAAAATACATTTCCGAGTGCCCGTGTGTCGCCGCTTGTTTTGTTGAAGGTAATCTGCTCGGCACTGATAAACTGTGTTTCGTTGTAGATCTTTGGGAGCTTGTTCAGGTCGGCGTCCCCGGTAAGCGTGTTGTACCAGCCTTCTTCGGCGTACAAGGTGCTGGATGAATCCTGAATGGTAGTAGGCGAAGAAAAATAGATAACCTCGGTTTTGGTGTTGTATTTTATGTCTTCGCTGTTTAGCGTGTACTTATCGTTAAACCCAACCACGCTGTCGGTAAAATGTACCATGTCTTCGTTCAGGTAATACTGGCCAACTTTGCTGGTCAGGGTGTTGGTACTGTCCACAATTTTACCCGAGCAATTGTAGTACCCGATGTTGAGGTTCATGTCGTAATCCAGCGTATCGGTGTAGAGGGTGATTTCCCTTTTCTCGAGCCTTACGTTGTTGATGGCCTGCGCAAAGCTTCGGTCGCCATCGTAAAAAACCTTGCGGGCATAAAGATGCAGCGTGTCGCCCTGGTTAATGTGCACGTTCCCAAAAGCATCAACGCGGTTGGTGCCTTCGTAGGTGTAGGCACTGTCGCAGTACATCAATATGTTTTCGTGCTTAATAATAACATTGTCGAGCAGGCGTTGGGCATTGGCAATTCTTTCGCTTTGTTCCAACGAACCTGCCTGGATAATATCCACTCGTTTTTTTTCCTGAGCCTTTACCGGGGCCGTAAAAAACAGTAATAAACCCACAGCGCCAACCAGGAGCAGGGGATTTTTAATGGTAGTGATAATGTAACGGTATGTAAGCATTAAAGCAGTTTCGCAATGATGTCGTCGATGGAAATATTTTCGGCTTCCGCCTTGTAGTTTTTGATGATCCTGTGCCTCAGAATCGAAGGAGCGATGGCTTTCACATCTTCTATGTCGGGTGAATATTTTCCGTGCAGTGCCGCATGTGTTTTCGCGCCCAGAACGAGGTACTGCGAGGCTCTAGGCCCGGCTCCCCATTTCAGGTAATGCGTAGAAACTTCGGCGGCGGTTTCGGTACCCGGTCTTGTTTTGGCTGCCAGCGTAACTGCATATTTCAGCACATTGTCGTTTACCGGTATTTTGCGGATCAGTTCCTGGAAGAACATGATCTCTTTGCCCGAAATAACGGTGTTGGGTTTTGCATCGAGCGTAGAAGTGGTGTTTTTTACAATGGTAAGCTCGTCTTCCAGCTTGGGATAATCGAGCCACACCGAAAACATAAAACGGTCGAGCTGTGCTTCCGGAAGGGGATAGGTTCCTTCCTGTTCGATCGGGTTTTGGGTAGCCAGTACAAAAAACGGCCTGTCGAGGTCGAAATGTTGTCCGGCAGCTGTTACCGCGCGTTCCTGCATCGCTTCCAGTAGCGCCGACTGCGTTTTGGGAGGCGTACGGTTGATCTCATCGGCCAGAATAATGTTGGCAAAAATAGGCCCCTGTATAAATTTGAAGTTGCGTTCGTTGTTCAGGATCTCCGTACCAATAATATCCGACGGCATTAAATCGGGAGTAAACTGAATACGGTTGTATTTCAAGCCCAGCGTTTTGGCGATGGTAGTAACCAGCAGGGTTTTTGCCAGTCCCGGTACACCGATCAAAAGCACGTGGCCCCGGCTGAACAGCGATACAAGCACCTGATCAATGATTGCATCCTGGCCATAAATGACCTTTTTAATCTCCGCTTTTAGCTCGTTAAACTTTTCGCGCAGGGCATCCAGCGCAGCAACATCATTTTTGTATTCCATGGGCTTTATTCAGGTGTTACTTAATCCAGTGATCAAATTTGAAGTTACAGTTGGCGTAAGTATTGTCGATACGAATATAAGTCTGCGATTGGCGCTCGGCAATCCATTTCTCCAGTGTATCTTCCTTTTTCTTTAGTAAGTACATTTCTGCCAGCGTTTGATAATCATTCTGAAGATCGGCTTTGTGGGCATCAATCCGGTTGGTGAGCTTTATGATTTTATAAATCGTTTGCTGGTTTTCGGCATCGATGGTTTCAAAAGGTTTTGAAATTTCGTTGAGGTTCATCCCGGTAAGAATTTTACTTACATCGCCGTCGAGCTCTTCCACTGCAAATTTCGATGACATGGTGTTGGGATTGATCGCCACACCACCGTTGTTGCGGCTGTTTTTGTCGAAAGAGAACATGGCTGCTGCCTGGTCGAAACTGATTTCGTCTTTGCGGATCATGTTGGCCAGACTGTCGAGGCGGTTGTTGGCCTGTTCCTTGGCTTCCACCGAAACTTTGGGTTTCATCAGAATGTGACGGGTATTTACTTTGGCTCCCTGCTTGTCAACCAATTGGATGATGTGGTAGCCAAAAGCACTCTTTACCACGTTTGAAACCTGGTCGCCTTTCAGGTTGAAGGCAGCTGCTGCATAGGCCGGGTCCAGCTGGGCACGCCCTGAATAACCAATAACGCCTCCGTCTTTTGCCGAAGGACCTTCAGAATAAATAACCGCCATGGCAGCAAAGCTTGAACCGTTCTCAATCCTTTTTTTGATATCGCGGAGTTGCGCTTTCACGCGGTTTTCTTCTTCCAAATCAATTTTGGGCTGAATGGTTACTTGAGCATATTCATACTGAGTAGGAATGGTTGGAACCTCGTCCTTTGTCAGGCTTCTGTAATTGTAACGCACTTCGGATGGCGTAACGCTTACGTTTTCAACAATTTTATTGCGCATTTTCTGGCTAAGCAGCTGTTCGCGGATCGACTCCTGCATGTCGGACTTAACCGAAGCAATCGGCTTTTTAAAGTAGGCTTCCACGGCTTTTTCCGAACCAAAGTGGGCAATGTACATTTGCAGTGTTCCGTCCATCTGCTGGTTTACTTCGCTGGGAGTAACCGTAATCAGGGTATCCAGTTCGGCTTCGGCAACCAGCAGTTTGTTGATCAGGAATTGTTCGAGAATCTCGCATTTCATATCGCCTTCCGAGGTAATCCCTTGTGCCTGCTGGCTAATATTCATATTCTCGATATCGGACTTCAGAATAATGTTTCCACCCACAACGGCCACAATCTGGTCGATTACTTTGTCTTGTGCAGCAACGCTTCCTATTAGAAAAAACGTGAGCAAAAACGCTCCAAAAATCTTTTGCATTTTATTCATTGTTGATAGCTGTATCATAAATTTTAAATTTCTTTTGTCGTTCTCCTTCTTTGAAGATATTGGTTTCCACTTCGCGCAGGAATTTGATCTTGCGCTGGTTCAAAATTAGATTCTTTATGTCGTTTTCCACAAATTCGAGGGGAGCCAAATCGTTTGTTAGTTTGTAGTCGAGAATGCTGACAAGATAATAATAATCTTCGTCGGTCATCTCTTTCAGGCTGTTATTCCTCAAAAAAGTCTCGGGTTCATCGATCGGAACCGGCAGGTTCCGGTTTAGCACTTTGAAGTCGATCCAGTTGGTGGCGATTTCAAAATTTTTCGCATAACGCGTGCAGTAATCGCGCAAAACACTCTGGCCTTCGTCGGTCATATCCTGCACCATGGTTTTTAGCGCTTCCACGTTCGCCAGTTCCTGCGGAATGCGCACGTAAACACCCTTTACAATGCTTCGGTCGAGATTAAAGGTAGTCTTGTTTTGTTCGTAATATTGTTCAATCTGGTCGGGAGTTACCACGGTGTCCATGCGCTGCTGCATCAACTCGTTTTTGTAGCGGAAAATGATCAGCGAGTTGCGGTATTCTTCCAGTTCGCGGGTAACGTCTTTTTGCCCCGGGCTAAGGTTCTCGTTGGCTTTTTGGATCATCAACTCCTGTTTTACCCACTTGTTGATGTAGTCGGTAGCAATTAAAAGGCTGTCTTCCTTAGTGGCATTTCCGGGAAATATTTTGAGCAGGTCGGATTTGTACAGAAAGCGGTCGCCAACCTGTGCCACCGGTTCTTCGCGGGGCGCTTCCGAACAGGCATTCATAAAAACGAACGCACCCAAAATCAACCCATATAGCAAGCTTGTTTTAAACACCTTCAATCGTTTTTAATACTTTTCGGTTCACTTTTACTTTGTATCTCGCCCTGAGTTCCTTTAGCCATTTTTCTTCCAGGTACTGCTGGTAGTCCGAAATGTAAAGCCCACGGGCTTCATCGAGTAACTTGGGCTCGGGACCCACTTTGTCGCCTCTGATAAAGGTAGTGAGGCTGTTAAAATTTTCGGGCTCGCTTCCGTTCCAAACATAATAATCGACCACCGGGTTTGATCCTTCTTCCCAGGCGCCGGTTTCGAAGGTAAATACTTCTCCGTTGGTATTTAAATGTTCGGCCACTTCTTCCACGCTCAGGCCGGCACCCAGCAGGTTATCAGCCTGCTCCCGTACTTCCTCGCTTTTGCAGGTAATAATGCTGCCTTTGAAGCGCTCTTTCCACATTTGTTTGTCTTTCAGTTGCCCGTAGAACTGCTGTAGGCCAACAGAATCTTCACTGGCAAAGTTCCAGATTTTTTCCTGCGAAATATTGAACAGCAAAATACCGTCGTGGTATTCCTGGATCAGGTACCTGAAATCCGGGTACTTGTCTTCCAGTTTTGAATCTTCGAGTGCGATGATCTCTGCATCCACCCATTGGTTGTAGTATGAAAGAAGCAGGCCCGAATTTATTTTTTGCTCAGAAAGCCACTTTTGCAAATCCTTTGTAGTATAATTCCTTTGGTCGATGGAAAACAACACTAAACCAGCCGGCAGATCTTCCGAACCTACATTTTTCCCGGTCAATGATTGCTTGGATGAATTGTTTTCCGAAAAGTTGTAATCTTTTTTCAGCCTTTCCACAAAAACTTTTTCGCTGGAAGTGCGGCGTTCCGGATCGCGCGAAATGCGTGTTTCAATCTCCTTTTTGAGTTCCTCGAAAGGCGCCACTGGGAATTGATCCAGTTTCTTGACAATGTGATAACCAAACGGAGTTTCGATGGGTTCAGAAATATCACCGATATTTTTTAGGTCGAAGGCCGGGTTGGCAAATTGCGCAATAATCCTTCCTCTTGAAAAACGGGGCATTTCACCTCCTTTTACCGCTGTACGCCGGTCGTTGGATTCTTTTTTGGCCAGCTCGGCAAAGTCGGCTCCGTTTTGAAGTTGCACATAAATGGAGTCGATCTGTGCTTTCAGGGCATTTCTCTTTTCTTCGCTGGCATCGGCAGGCACGCTTTTCATAATGTGCGCCACCAAAATCTCTCCTTTGTTGGGGCGGATGTCGTTGACTTTCACAAGGTGATACCCGAACTGACTCCGAACCGGTTCCGAAATTTCGCCAACAGGTGTTGAATAGGCGGCATTTTCAAACGGATAAACCATGGTAAAAGCTGAGAAATAACCCAGGTTGCCTTTGTTGTCTTTGGCCGAAGGATCTTCAGAATACTCCACAGCCGCTTCTCCGAAATCTTTTCCGTTGAGAATTTCCTGACGAACCGTGCTGATTTTTTCGAGTACCTTTTGCTCCTGTTCGGGCGAGGCATTTTCGGCAACACGCAGCAAGATGTGACTGGCATCTACCTCCTGAGTCATTCGCCGGTACATTTCGTGTACCAGTTTGTCTTCAAAATTGATATCAGTAAGGTAGTGCGCAGCAATCTCTTTGCGGTAACCTGCCAGCTCGTTGATAAACGCGCGGCTGGTATCCATCTTCAGCCTTTCGGCCTCGGTCACTTTCAGTTTAAAATCGATGTACAAAGGCAGGTACTCTTCCGGTGTTTTTTTCTCGGAATCAGCGTAAACGTTGGTATTGTTTTTTTGATAAATGTATTCGAATTCAGCCTTGCTAACCGGTTTTCCGTCGATGGTCAGCAGGGTTTGATCATCTTGTGCCCGCAACTGAAATGCGGCACTCAAAATTAAAAGGCATGAAAAAATAACCCGATACATTTATTCAAGGTTTAAGCGGTACAAACTGCCAGGTATATCGTTACAGCAGCGCTCCTAAGAACGGCTGCTGTAGTTGGGCGCTTCGCGCGTAATACTTACATCGTGCGGATGGCTTTCCTGTACACCTGCATTCGAGATGCGGGTGAATCTGGCTTCCTGCAATGCTTTAATGTTTTGAGCACCGCAATAACCCATACCGGCACGTAAACCACCAATCAGCTGGTAAAGCACTTCGTACAGCGAACCTTTGAAAGGAACGCGGGCGGCAATACCTTCCGGTACCAGTTTTTTGATGTCTTCTTCCATGTCCTGGAAATAGCGGTCTTTCGAACCTTGCTGCATGGCTTCCACCGAACCCATTCCTCGGTAAGCTTTGAATTTTCTTCCCTGGAAAAGGATGGTTTCGCCCGGTGATTCTTCCACGCCGGCAAACAAGCCACCGGCCATGATTGAATCGGCACCGGCTGCCAATCCTTTTACAATGTCGCCTGAGTAACGGATACCACCGTCACCGATAATCGGAACTCCCGAACCTTTGATGGCTTTTGATACATTGTAAATAGCTGAAAGTTGCGGAATACCCACACCGGCAATTACACGGGTGGTACAGATCGATCCGGGACCGATACCCACTTTTACCGCGTCGGCACCGGCTTTAACCAATGCAATGGCAGCTTCGGCGGTACCAATGTTTCCGGCAACAATGTCTTTCTCAGGGTATTTCGATTTTATTCGTTGCAGCATGTCAAGCACACCTTTTGAATGTCCGTGAGCGGTGTCGATCACCAAGGCATCCACCTGCGCTTTGATCAGTTCGTCAACACGTTCCATAGTGTCTCCGGCAATTCCAACTCCGGCAGCCACACGCAAACGGCCTTTTTCATCTTTGCAAGCCAGCGGTTTGTCTTTGGCTTTGGTGATGTCCTTGTAAGTTACCAGCCCGATCAGTTTGTTGTTTTTATCCACTACGGGCAGCTTCTCAATTTTGTATTGTTGCAGGATGTCTGCTGCTTTTTCGAGGTGAGTGGAGTCGGTGGTGGAAACCAGGTTGTCTTTGGTCATCACTTCCGAAATCGGACGGCCCATGTTCTTTTCAAAACGAAGGTCGCGGTTGGTAACAATCCCTACCAGGTAGCCATGTCCGTCGACTACCGGAATACCTCCGATTTTGTACTTGGCCATCAGGTCGAGCGCATCTTTTACCTTCTTTTCTGCAGTAATGGTAATCGGGTCATAGATCATACCGTTCTCGGCACGTTTAACCGTCATTACCTGGTGCGCTTGCTCCTCAATTCCCATGTTTTTGTGAATCACTCCAATTCCGCCTTCACGGGCAATTGCAATGGCCATTTTGTGTTCGGTAACGGTATCCATAGCAGCCGACAAAATAGGCGTATTGATCATTATATTACGTGTGAAGTGCGAGGTGAGATCAACTTCCCGTGGTAAAAGTTCCGAGTATGCGGGAAGTAAAAGAACATCGTCGAAGGTGAGTCCTTCAAATTGGATTTTGTCTTCAATAAACGACATGGCAATCTTTTTTATGAATTATTTTAATGCGCAAAACTACAAAAAAATAGCAGACTGCTGGCACTTAATTTCATCGTGGAATTATTTTGAACAATAAAAATTGTTAATACCTGAAATGATTTCTTAATTTGTATGAAATGAGCATGGCAATTGGCTTACGTCGATTCAGAAAGATCATTTGCCCGCTAAAGGACATGCATACTTTGAGTGTGATATTCGTAAGTAAAGAAAAAATTAAATTGCATAAAACAAGCACGAGATTTCGCTTGGATGCGTTAACCGAATGATGATTTTGCCCACTATTGAATGAGTACATACCATCAAATATTGACCAAGTACTGGGGGTACCCCGATTTCAGGCCGTTGCAGCTTGAGATTATAGAGTCGGTGGCCAGCGGAAAAGATACGCTTGGGCTGATGCCCACCGGCGGGGGTAAGTCGGTGACTTTCCAGGTGTTTTCCTTGTCGAAGCCGGGGATGTGTTTGGTGGTGACGCCTTTGATTGCACTGATGAAAGACCAGGTGGAGAGCCTGAACCGCAAAGGCATTAAAGCGCTGGCCATCCATAGCGGCTTGTCGAAACGGGAGATCAAACTGACCCTTGACAGTGCGGTGTGGGGAGATTACAAGTTTTTGTATGTTTCGCCCGAAAGGTTGAATTCCGAACGTTTTCTGGAGCGGCTGGAGCAAATGAACATCAACCTGCTGGCTGTTGACGAGGCGCATTGTATTTCGCAGTGGGGCTACGATTTCAGACCGAGTTACCTCAACATTGTCGAAGTAAGGAAAACTTTGAAAGGTGTGCCGGTGCTGGCCTTAACAGCTACCGCCACTCCGCGGGTGGCCGATGATATTCAGGAAAAACTGGGATTTGCTGAGAAGAATCTGCAAAAAATGTCGTTTGAGCGGGAGAACCTGGCTTACCTCGTTCGACAGGTGGAAGATAAAAACGGCTACTTATTAAGAACACTTCAGAAAGTAAAAGGCTCGGGGGTGATTTATGTGCGCAACCGAAAGGCGACCCGCGAGGTGGCCGATTTTCTGAAAAAAGAAAGAATATCGGCCAGTTACTACCATGCCGGACTAAGCAACCTGGTGCGGAGTTCGCGACAGGATGCCTGGCTGAAAGGTGAAACGCGCGTGATTGTGGCCACCAATGCTTTTGGGATGGGGATCGACAAACCCGACGTGCGTTTTGTGATCCACATCGATGCGCCCGATTCGCTGGAAGCTTATTACCAGGAAGCCGGGCGTGCGGGCCGGGATGGCAAAAAGTCGGCGGCCGTGTTGCTTTTTAACAATGCCGACCGGACAAAACTAAAAAAGCATGTTGCGACTGCTTTTCCCGAAATCCCGAATATTAAGCGTATTTACGATGCGCTTTGCAATTATTTCCAGGTGGCAGTGGGCTACGGAAAGGGAATGACCTACGAGTTTGGCTTGCAGGCTTTCGCGCAGGCCTACAAATTTCAGCAGGCCATGGTGTACAGCAGCCTGAAAATATTGCAGCGCGAAGGTTATCTCGAATTTACAGAAGAAGTGGACAATCCTTCGCGGGTATCGTTTGTAGTTTCGCGCGACGAATTGTATAAATACCAGGTGGCGAATTCGGTTTTCGACGATTTTATAAAATTACTGCTTCGCTCGTACACGGGTTTGTTTACCGGCTATGTGTCGGTCGACGAAGAATTGCTCGCCAAACGAGCCGGAATCGACCGGGAGAGTGTTTACAATTACCTGAAACATTTGCGGAAATCGAACGTGATCGATTATGTGCCGCGCAGCCAAACGCCGTTTATTTATTTCAGCAAGGAAAGGGTGACAATTGACCGCCTGAAAATCTCGAAAGAGAACTACGACATACGAAAGAAAGAGTATGCCGGACGCATTGACTCGGTACTGCATTATGCGGGAAGCTCGTCGGAATGCCGGAGCCAGATTCTGCTGGATTATTTTGGGGAAGACGATGCGGCGCCTTGTGGAATTTGCGATGTGTGCAAAGCGATGAAACAAATGGAAATCTCTGCTTTCGAGTTCAAAGCCATCGGTAAAAAGATTGCCAAAATACTTGAATCGCCCTGTAGACTCGATGACCTGATCTTTCGCCTGGAGGGAAAACCCGAAAAAATGCGAGAGGTGCTTCGCTGGTACATCGACAACCGGAAAGTTATTTCCCGTGTGGATGGTTTGCTTGAGTGGAAAGGGGAGCGGTGAGTAGCGTTCAGTGTTCAGTCGCAGTAATCAGGGATTGAAGGACTGATGGACTGAAGGATTGGGGGAGCAGTGTTCAGTCTCAGTGTTCAGAAAAGAAACTCGCGGCTAGTGGCTAGCAGCTTATTCCTGCATTAGAACATTTGCCTATTGTATTCAGTCATAGTGATTAGTGTGCATTAATTGTTGGTAGCATACTCTACGAAGTTATTCTTCATTGAATTATTTATCTCCAGTTGAATCTGATGAATTGATTTCCACAAAAAAAACGGTAGCATAACTTAACTGTATGCCCATATTATCTTATACCTTTTGTTCTGTTCAAAACTGTTTGCGTCCTATTTAATTTTCGAATTAATACATTTTTCGAATTAATAGATTAGTTTTGTTAAGCTAACGAACCATGGAAAAGTCCTTGTCAGCTTTTGTTTCGGCTTATGACTTTAAATAAAATCAAAAAAAATAACCAAGATGTTTTTGAGGCGCTTTTTGAGCAGTATTATCCTCATCTTGTAAAATTTGCGGAAGGTTATTTGCACGATTTACAAAGTTGTGAAGATATTGTTCAGTCATTTTTTATATCCCTTTGGACAAATTCAGATAAATTAAGTATTACATCATCACCTAAATCTTATTTTTTTACGTCGGTAAAAAACCTTTGCCTGAACAAACTCCGGGATTTAAAAGTACAGGATAAACATCAGGTGCTGTATATTGAATCGCTCATTAACTCTGATGCTGAAAATGAAGTAGTCGACCCTGAAATTTTCAGAATGATAAGGAATGCAGTCGATGAGCTTCCTCCTCAAATGGCTGAAATATTTCAGAAAAGATACTATGAAGGCAAACAATTAAAAGAAATTGCTGCTGAATTAAATATCGTTGAGGGAACCGTTAAAACTCAGTTGTTTAGAGCCAGGTCTACACTTCGCGACAAGCTTCAGAAATCTACAAAAATCATTCTTGTTTTTTAATTTGTTTATTTTTTGTCAACCTTGACTGATTGTACGTGTCATAAATCCGTAACATCTTAATGTCAATGAAAAATAAACTGGACGTAGGTATTATCTGGAAAAAAATTCACAGGCAAACCAACGATTTGGAAGAAAAAGAGTTGGCGTCCTGGATGAAAAATCATCCGGAAAGGCAAGAATTTTATAAAAAAACATCTTCCTATTTCGAAACAGGATCACAAATAGAAATAAAAGATATCGATGTTTCTTCAGCTAAGAAGAAAATATATTTTCAGCTTTTTATTCTTCCAAAACTTAGATTTTTTGCAAGGGGGGCAGCAGTTTTTATTGGAATTGCCGTAATAGCCTTTCTTTTTAATGAGATTCAGACTAAAACAATTAGTGAAAAATTTGTCAAAAGAATTGAACCAGGGAGTTCCAAAGCAACTCTGATCTTATCCGACGGGTCAAGACACACTCTCGAAGAAGCAAGCAATAAAAAACTCAAGGAGAAGGGAACAATTATCATAAGTTCGGGAAAACAATTGAACTACGAAGCGTTATCATCTGAAAAATCAGAAGACCTTAGGCAGCTAACAAAGCGTTACAATACCTTGAATATTCCTCGCGGAGGAGAATTTTTTCTCTCATTATCTGATGGAACCAAAGTATGGCTAAATGCAGAGACAAGGCTTTCTTATCCTATTCAGTTCGAAGAAAAAGAAAGAAAGGTTGAATTAATAGGTGAGGCATATTTTGAAGTTACTCCGCATAATGACCGTCCTTTTCGAATTGTAACAAATGGTCAGGTTATTGAGGTTCTCGGGACTTCTTTTAATGTGAATGCATATCCCGACGAAGATTTGATCTCAACCACCTTGGTCGAAGGTTCTGTAAAAATAAAAGTAGATGAAACGGGTCAGGATATTCTGTTGGAACCCGGATTTCAGTGCCGGATTGATAAATCAAACAAAACATCGGCCGTTTCAAAGGTCAACGTATTAAATTTTATTGCATGGAAAGATGGAGACTATGTTTTTGACAATGAGACATTGGAAGAAATGATGTCAACCCTTTCAAGGTGGTATGATTTTACTTATAGTTTTGAAAATAATATCCCTCGTCAACTTCGTTTTGACGGAAAGCTAAAACGCACCGACAAATTTGAAGAGATATTAACCATAATAGAAAATACCAATGAAGTGAAATTTAAAATTGAAGAAAAAAATGTAATTATTTATTGAGCATCCGGTAATGGATGAAAAAATAAGCGATAGATACTCCTAATATCTACCGCTTAAAGTGTTTAAAATTAGTATTTAAAAACTCAAGCCAAAATTATGAAAAAAAAACGTATTGTTTTGCCTTTGTGGCAAGGCAATGATTTAGTATTGCGTATGAAGTTATTAAGCTTATTTCTGTTTGTGTTCATAATACAAGCGAATGCCAGTACTTATTCTCAAACAACAAAGCTTACTGTAAAAGTTAACAATGCTAGCATTGAAGAGGTGTTTGAACTGTTCAAGGGGCAAAGTGACTTTTCTTTTATTTTCCGTGCAGACCTTTTTGAAAATGAAAAAAGAATTGATGTAGATATGAAGAATATCCGCATTGAAAAGTTTCTTGAAGAGTACATCGTGCCGATTGGGTATGAGTATGAAATTATCAACCAAACGGTAGTAATAAAAAAGGCACCTGAACAAGTTAGCGAGAAAGCACAGAAACCCAAAGGGAAAACAGTAACAGGTAAGGTTTCCGATGAAAGTGGTGCATTTCTTCCTGGAGTTACGATTACTGTGCTTGGTTCAACAAAAGGAGTTATCACTGACGCCGATGGTGAATTTGAGATAAATGGAATAGAACCAACAGACAAATTGGTCTTTTCTTTTATCGGCATGGAATCACAGGTAGTTGATGTTGGTAATGAGACCTTGTTTGAAATTACGATGAAAGAAAAAATTGACGAACTGGATGAGGTCACAATTGTGGCTTTTGGAAAACAAAAGAAAGAAAGCGTTATTTCATCTATAACTACAGTGGATGTGGATAACCTTAAGTCAATTCCAACAAGTAACATTACCACAGCTTTATCCGGACAGATGACCGGGCTTATTTCTTATCAGAGTACAGGTGCTCCCGGAGATGATAATGCTCAGTTCTTTATACGTAATGCAGCATCATTTGGTAATAATGTCCAATCTCCATTAATTCTGATAGATAATGTGGAAGTTGATGTACGTTCATTATCTCGTTTAAGCCCTGATGATATTCAAAGTTTCTCAATCCTTAAAGATGCTGCGGCAACTGCCTTATATGGTGCACGTGGGGGAAACGGTGTTGTACTCATAACAACCAAGGAAGGAAAAGAAGGAGAAGCAGTCATCGACATAAGGGCCGAAACTTCTCTTTCCATGCCTACAACTCGTGTTGATATTGCCGATCCTATCTCATATATGCAATATTTCAATGAAGCAATTTTAACACGTAATCCTACAGCTTCTCCCCGCTATTCACTGGATAAAATTGAAAAAACACAGAATCCAAACCGGAACCCATATGTTTATCCTGCCACAAATTGGTTAGACGAACTTACCAAAGATTATGCAATTAACACTCGAATGAATATGAGTATAAACGGTGGTGGAAAAGTTGCATCGTATTATGTTGCTGGTTCTTATTCGCAGGATAATGGTATTCTGAATGTGGATAACATTAACAAGTGGAACACAAATATTGATTTTAAGAAGTACACTTTACGTTCTAATGTAAATATCAATGTAACCGAAAAAACGAAGCTGAACGTTCGTTTAAGTGGTTCTTTCGACGATTATCAGGGACCAATTGGAGAATTGGGAAACAATGGTAGAAATACCTACTATCAGGCACTAAATGCAGACCCTGTTCTTTTCCCGGCAGTATACAAGGCAGATAAAGAGTTCGCATATGCTCCGTACTTATTATTTGGTAATTATGACAACGGGCAGTATATAAATCCATATGCCAGATTAATGAGCGGGTATGAAGACAATAAAGCAAGTACCTTGTCAGCACAGCTGGAACTTCATCAGGACTTGGATTTTATTACTAAGGGGTTGCAACTCAGATTTATAGGGAACGTTTCGAGGTTCGGTAGTTTTAGTCTAAGAAGATCATACAATCCATACTATTTTACAATACTACCTGGAGATTACGATCCTTACGAAGACTCATTAACTCCTGAACCTGATGGTTATATCCTTTACCCCATTAATCCCGAAACAGGAAGCAGATTTATTGAGTATGACGGGGGTGATCAGGATGTAAACTCATCTTTATATAGTGAATTGTCGGTTATTTATAATAGTACGTTTAATGAAAAACATGATGTCGGAGGTTTGCTGGTAGGAACCGTACGGGATTATCTTGAGGGCAGTCCGATTTATATGGGCCTTGAAAATTCTTTACCTAAACGTAATTTAAGTCTTGCCGGCCGGTTTACTTATGCATATAAAGGGAAATATTTTACTGAATTCAACTTTGGATATAATGGTTCTGAGCGATTTGCAAGTGGCGACCGTTTTGGATTCTTCCCTTCGTTTGGAGCAGGCTGGGATGTTTCAAAAGAAGACTTTTATACGAACCTTGGAATTCAGCATATTCTTTCGAAATTGAAAGTCAGAGGAACATACGGCTTAGTGGGTAACGATAACCTCGGAGGCCCCAACCGTTTTTATTATCTCTCGAGTGTTAGTTTAAACGGGGGACATGCAGGATTCTGGGGGAATGACGTAAAGATGGATTTATACAGTAAGCCAACTGTATATATTCGAAATCCCGGAAACCCAGAGATTACCTGGGAAATTACGAATAAAGCGAATCTTGCGCTGGAGATGGGATTCTTTGAAAACAAGCTCTCAATAGTTCCGGAAATATATAGGGAGAGAAGAAAAAATATTCTGCAAAGAAGGTCCAATATTCCGGCGACACTGGGATTACCCTACGAGTTGTACAGTAATGTTCAGGAAAACCTGGCAACAGGTGTTGAGGTCGCCATAGATTACAACGACCGAATTGGAGAAGATATCTGGTTTTTATTACGGGGTAATTTCACTTACGGGACAGCTGAAGTAGTTACTTATGATGAAATTGGAACCGATAAAGCACCCTGGATTTCAAGAATAGGTCATTCTCCTTCTCAACGTTTTGGATTTGTGGCGGAACACTTGTTTATTGACGAATACGAGGTGGCAAACTCGGCCTCACAAGCGGCATTGGGAGGAGAGATTATGGCAGGAGACATTAAATATGTTGATATAAATAAGGATGGTGTTATTAACCAGTTTGACGTTGTGCCAATTGGTTATCCTCAGGTACCTGAAATTCAATATGGCTTCGGCGGATCATTTGGATACAAGAAAATTGATTTCTCTATGTTTTTTCAAGGACAAGCGCATTATTCTTTTTGGTTAAATCCATATGAAATGGCCCCATTTATGCCCACCGGTGGAGGAAACAGGGCATTGTTAGGTTGGATTGCTGAAAATCACTGGTCTGAATCAAACAGGGATTTATATGCACAATGGCCCCGATTATCCAATGTTTACTCAGTTGGTAACCAAAATAATTTTCAATCAAGTACATACTTCATGAAAACAACTTCATACCTACGTTTGAAGCAGTTGGAAATTGGATATACTCTGCCAAAAGCAAAGAGTATGGAAATCAGGGCTTACTTAAGCGGTACAAACCTGTTGACTTTCTCAAAATTCAAACTTTGGGATCCGGAAATGGGAGGAAATGGTCTGGCATACCCGCTTCAAAAGGTATTTAATGTGGGGGTTCAAATTAATTTCAGATAATACAATTAAAACATGAAGAGAATGAGACTTTTAAAAAATATGAAGACAACCATTGCATTATTAATCCTGATAACCTTTGGTTTTGTTTCATGTAATGATTATTTGGATATTTATCCGGGTGATAGTCCTGAGATAAAGGATGCTTTTATGGACCGGAACGAATCGGAAAAATATTTAATGACCTGTTATTCATATATGCCAAGGAATGGTAATTTATATACAAGTTTACCATTGTTGGGATGTGATGAAATATTCTATACAACTGATGATATTCAGTTTACCGCAATGGGAAGTTTTCCCCTTCCTTATCTTTATGGCTATGGTGGTACCAATACTTCAGGCTCTCCATTTATGAATTACTGGGATGGTGGAAACGGTGCAAGCTCGTTGTGGGATGCAATCAGGCATTGTAATGTTTTTCTTGAACACATGCCTCTGGAAGCAGGCGGACCTCCAAATATGGAAGAAATCGAACGTAAGCAGTGGATAGCTGAGGTTAGCGTATTAAAGGCATATTATCACTACTATTTGTTCACCTTGTACGGACCTATCCCAATTGTTGATAAAGCTGTTTCAACGAATGCCGGTATCAACGAGTTTAAAATACACCGGGAATCGATTGATGATGTTGTAAACTATATAACCACCACGATTGATAATGCACTGCCTGATTTAAAGGACCATGCTCATCTAAATCTGGCAACAGAAGCTGGCAGGATAACTAAAACAATAGCTTTGGCAATAAAAGCTCAAACGCTGGTATGGTCTGCAAGTCCGCTTTTTAATGGTAATACCGATTTTAGTGTGGTCGATAACAGGGGGAAACAACTGTTTGCCATCAATTACGATAAAAACAAATGGCAACTGGCAGCTGATGCTCTAGAGGTTGCCCTGGAATCGGCTGAAAGCAATTATTTTAAGTTGCACTATTCCGATGGTAGCGAAATCAAGGGTAAAACACCCAGCCAGGAAACAATTTACCGTCTGGCCGTTAGGGAAGCAGTGGTAACTCATTGGAATGAAGAAATTATTTGGGCAAAATATGAAGACGGAGGTTCTGCCACTTTGCAGACCTTTGCCCAGGCTTTTTATCCGGGGGTGACACCACACGGAAAAGGTGTTGGACAACGGCAAGCTCCTCCCTTGCACATCGTTGAGCAATTCTATTCAGCAAATGGAGTTCCGATAAATGTTGATAATGACTGGATTAACAATGGTTGGTACAACAATAGGTTTACAGCGGTTAGGGTTGCCCCTGAAAATAAAACAGAAGCTGTTGAAGGACAGGTTACTGCCCAGATTAATCTAAACCGTTCACATCGGTTTTATTCCAGCATTTGTTTTGACCGTGGTTATTGGGAAGGCCTTGGTTTTGAAGAAGCTGAATTTAGACATCTTGAAGGTCGGGCATCTGAGGTTAGTGGTGCTATCGGTGTTCGATCCATTGGTATGACAGGATATTACTGTAAGAAAGTTTGTGGGATTAATAATACCTTCTTAAGTCCGGTAACGGGAACAGGCTACCAGGTTACACCTTATGCATTCCCGATTATCCGATTAACAGACTTGAAATTACTTTATGCTGAATGTTTGAATGAAATAGGCGTAGATCATCAGGAAATACTGCCAATCTTAGATGAGGTACGTGCAAGATCCGGTATTCTTCCGGTAAAAGAAGCATGGGATAACCATACTAACTTCACTGACTATGACAACCAGATTGGATTACGCGAAATAATCAGACAAGAACGCCTTAATGAATTAGCTTTTGAAGGAGGGCGTTTCTGGGACACAAGGCGCTGGAGGACTGCATTGATCAATATGAATACTCCCGTTAAGGCATGGAATGTCTGGGGAGAAACAGTTGCTGATTACTATAATTTAGTTATTAAGCAAAGACCTTCATATTCATTTAAAAACTATCTAATGCCACTTAGTGAAACTTCACTGGTTAAAAATCCTAACCTTGTGCAAAATCCGGGTTGGTAATAGTACCATGAAAATTGAAAGATATAAGCAATGAAAAGTATAAAAATAAATACGAAAATATTTTCCAATATCGTGATACTGATATTGGTGACAGTGGTCCTGTTTACTGGCTGTAACGATTATCTGGCTCCGGAACCTTATGTAAAGAACCCGGAAGTGCCACCTGCTTTGCAAAGTACTAATGTTACCAATATAAGTGGTGGCGCTAAAATCGAATTTGAATTACCCAAAGGAGTGGATGATCTGTTATATGTTAAAGCTAGTTATCTAAGAAACGGTAAAACCGTTGAAACAAAAGCTTCAAGGTATGACAATTCATTGTATGTGCAGGGCTTAAGAGACACATCCAAAACAGTGGAAGTTGAGTTAGTAGTCGGTAACAACAGTGGAAAAGAGTCGGCTCCAACCTTTGTGCAGGTAAAGCCCCTGGCTGCTTCTATCGATGTTGCAGTAAAGACAATGCTTGTAGAAGAAACGTTCGGTGGAGTTCGACTTCGGTGGGATAATCCAACACTGGCTGCTACAATTGTAAAGGTATATAGTGTAGGTGTTACCGAATTTGGAGGTGATTCCGTTTTAACAGAGGTTTTCTCCGAAGATACCAAGCTTATACGTCCTGATTATAAAATCCGCGGAGAAATTATTGGCGGCTACGATTCAATTCCAACCCAGTTTGGATTCCAGTTTAAGGATATTTTTGGGAATCAGACCGATACCATATTCTTGATAAAAACTCCTATTTACGAACGGTATCTGCAACCAGTTGCAACAGGTATTTTCCCATTTAAAGGTATAAGCGTGCATAGTGCAACATTGGCCGCTCAGGATCCAACCTTAACGTGGGATGGTCCTAACTGGGGCGACAGGGCATCGTATAAATTGTGGGACGGAAAATGGAACACAAACCCGGATGCCTATTGGGCTGTAGCACACGATGTGAATAACCTTGGTGGTGAAGAAGCATTTAAAAATAAGAAAAGTGCATTTGTTACCATAGATCTTCAACAACCTTCCAAATTGAGTAGATATAAACTTTACGGGCTCAAGAATAAGCAATATGTTTACAATGAATCGGCTCCAAGAAAATGGAGAATTTGGGTGACACCAGATTTGACGGAAGAGGAAGCGAAGAATTGGGGGCCGGATTCAAACTGGGAAGTGGCGCACGATTTTACGGTACCTGCTCCTCTTGACGGGAAAATTGCTCATGATGTAACAGATTCAGATTATAAAACCTGGAATATGGGCTGGGAACATGATCTTTCTATCCAAGTAACATATCCTGTGCGTTTTCTGAGGCTTGAAGTTTATGAAGCATGGACCAGTGCAGTAGGTGGTGGTGCAACAGGAGAATTAGAGGTTTATGGAGCCCCAGAATAATATATTAACAGACTGGTTAATATACTATTGTATTATAAGTACAGGCAAGTTATTCCAACAAAAATAAATGTGTCTATACCTTAAATAATTTAACAGGAAAGTATATAACTCGTTGGATTAAAAATGAAAAAGATGAAAAGAATATTAATATTTATAATAATCATTTCAGCATTTATGGCATGCGAAGATGTCAATGAAATGCATGAAAAGTACTTACGGGAAGGTTCTCCGATTTATGCCGGTAAAATTGATAGCTTGTCTTGTTTCTCAGGATATTACAGGGTGAAGGCTTCGGTATTTCCCTCAATTGACGTGAACAGAAAAGAATTTCGGATTTACTGGAATAATTTCAACGACTCTGTCGTTTTTTCATACGATGCATCGTATTTTAATGCAGATAACGGCAGATATGAGGTAATCGTTGAAGGTTTTGAGTCCCAAAAGATAGAAGGTTACACTACTCTGACTTTTGTAAATTTCGATCAACAGGGAAATAAATCTCGTAAAACAGAATCTACGGTTCTGATTTACGGAGATGATTATGCAACGGGGATACTAAACCAGGGATCAGCTGGATTCGATGGTCAGTTTCTCAACTTTACTCACAGAAACAATGCAGTTGGATTGTTGGCAGAGTACACCACAAACGAAGGCACGCAGAGTACAGTGAAGTTTAACGGAGAGGTAGAAAAATTAAAAATTATTGGGCTTGATCCTGATTTGCCTGATTTTAAAAGTGGTACAAAAGTAAAATTTAAAACTATGTATCATTTGGAGCAAAGCGATATAGACTCAATATATGCAGGTAATTTCAGTGAAACAGATCCCATAGTTTTGCCTGATCCGATAATTGTAGATTCGATTGTCAACAAATACGGGTATGCAGAAGACTTCAATATTCCGGTTAAAGTATACGAAGGGGAAACCTTTGCTTCTGTGTCTGATCAATCCTGGTGTACAATTACAGCAGATAATGAATCAGGAAACATACAGGTTTCCATTGAAGAAAATGTTTCCGGTTCGCGGACAGCAACAATCACTGTTAATGTAGTGGGAAAAACTGGTCCTGATTTTACCAAAGAAATCAAGGTTATTCAGTCGGATGCAACAAAACTGGAAGACACGAAATCTGGTTGGACTAAAGTTTCACTTTCAGATGAAAACTGGGAAGTTGTATCGGGCTGGGGAACAGAAAATCTGTGGAATGGTAGCTTGGCAGAACCGGGATACCACACGAAAGCTGCAGTCCCTACACCGCTTCTTATTAGTGTAAATTTTGGCAAATCTTTATTGATTGATGGTCTTGAGATTGTTCCTCGTCAACGTTACGTGAAAAATCCTGAAGTCTTTGAAGTTTGGGTATCGAATACCGAAAACGAAGTTGGTGTAGACAGGTATTCTGACGAATGGGAAACAAAAGCTGTAGAAGCTGGATGGGCCAAGATAAAAACAGTTGACTGGACAGGCTGGAAAGGAACAGATACCAGGATCGCTTATATTGGGGCAACTGAAAAGTACCAGTACATGAGAATCAGGGTTTTGAAAAACTCGGATTCGGGAAACAATTTGAATCTATTGGAATTGTCAATCATCGGGAAAGAATAAGCTTCCAAATAAGTATTTACAGGAAAAGAGGTTGTCTGCTTCAGGCAGCCTCTTTCATTAAACCTGTTGTTTGTTTTGAGTAAACCATAAGAATACCTAAACGAAAAAGTGGTTTTTATTCTCAATAATCACTCTTCAGTTAATAGAAACATCCGTTTCATCGCTTAAATCGCGCCCTTGAAAATAGAGTGTGAGATAGAACTTTGAAAAGAAAAGCAGGACTATAAAATGACGAAATTAATTCTCTTTATATTTTCACTGATAATAATAAACATTAACTGTATAGCCCAAAATACAAGTGTTTACGTTTCGCCACACCCCGACGACTGGCAATTGTTTTATAATCCCAATATCAGCTACAGCATACTCGACGACAAAGACACAGTCATTATTCTGCACACAACAGCTGGTGATGCCGGTTCTGGCATGGGGAATAACAATTATACACTGGCAAGAGAAGAAGGAAGCTTAAGGGGTATGCGTTTTATAATTAACGTAACCCAAACAAGCAATTTTGAAAATGTTAAAGAGAAATATTTATTGGTTAACAATCACCTGCTGAGGTGCTATTCCTATAAAAATATTATTTCAGTTTTTATGAGATTACCGGACGGAGGTGGAGGCAGAGGCTATGCGGGTACCAATTATGAAAGCCTGATGAGGTTCTATATTAACGAAATACAAACAATATCAGCGATTGATGGAAGCACCAGCTATAGCTCATTGGGTGATTTGAAAGAAACGATTAAACAACTAATTCTGCTAAAATCAAAAAAGGCTGAAAAAATAACGATAAACGTACCTGACACGGATGTTTCAATAAATCCGGGTGATCATAATGACCATCGTCACACTTCGTTAATACTTCAGGAAGTAGCCGATGATATTGAAAATGCTGAAGTGCGGCTATACCAGATGTACATAACCAGGCAAAGACCTGCCAATTTGGATGGCAACGATTACCAAATTACAGTCGGAACATGGGGCGCAACCACATCAGGTCTTGCAGATATGTTTCATAACAGCACATGGGATAATACCCATAATTCATGGGTTGATAAACAATATTTCCGGTTAAAAACTCAAACTAAATCAGACATTATTGACTCCGAAGAGACAAAACCTTCAATTAGCTTTGAGAAAAAGACAGTCCAAAAGGGGCAGGATTTAGTTCTGTCGTTAGAAAAAGTAACCCAGGATATTGAGCTGACGATATTTGGATTAGACGGACAAACCATTTATAACAATTCATTTGATAGCTGTTCTCAGGAAACAGTGCTTGAAATACCCACAGAAAAATTTCCTGTTGGTTATAATTCACTTATTGTCTTTGCCAGCAGCAGATATTATACATACGATTTTAATATTGAATAATGTCATTACTTTCAAAAACGTTAAAATACGATAGATGCATTTTTATACTTATAATCTCATGTGCAACGATGAGAGCTTATGCGCAAGATGTAAGTGTATTTGTATGTGCTCATCCGTACGATTGGCAGCTATTTATGAATCCCAACGCCTATCAAAGTTTGAAACAGAACGGAGAGAAAACTATTTTCATCCATTTAACTTCGGGAGACGAAGGAAACGGGATCAGCAATAACTTGTATCTGGCAAAGGAAGAAGGCAGTAAGAGAGGCGTCAGACATATGTCGAACACCTTTGCATCCGGCAGCGGAATTGGCGCCAATATGGATTCTAAAATCATAAAAATCAACAATCACAACATAAACTGCAGTTCTTACCGAAACGGAACGATGTTTTTTTTACGGCTTCCCGATGCAAAACATGATGGAGAAGGATATCCGGTACACAGTAACAGTTCGATACAAAAGCTGTATAAATCGGAAATAGACAGCATTGAAGCCATTGACAAAAGCAGCACCTATACATCTGTTGAAGATTTAAAAGCAACCTTAAAGGAAATGATCGGAACCGTTGCAAATAGCGACGACCTGATAAATTTTCATATGATTGATGATAGTCTGGAGATTAATCCAGGTATTCATTCAGACAGATTATATACATCAAAAATATTTTTCGAAATTGCCCGCGAATCTGATTTTTATACCCTGTATATGTATAAATCGCAATCAAGTGCCGTAGAAGGCAAAAATGTTTCCGGAAATAATTTATTAAATAATTTTGGTGCCTGGAGTGCAACCTGTTCAGGAGTGACCGACTTATTATTCAGAAGCGGATGGGGAGCACAAAACAATCTCTTACTCGAAAGACAATACTACCGGTACCTGAATCCATTTAATGTTGAAAACGAAAACATTGCTTTAAACAAGCCAAGCTCCTCGTCCAGTTTCGAATCGAACAATGAGAGCTTCATGGCAGTGGACGGTAGTCTGGAAACCTGGTGGGGGGCAAATCCGCACGGTGAATGGTGGATGGTTGACCTGGAATCGGAGTATAGCATCTCACGGATAAATGTGGTAAACTATTTTCATGGCCAACGAATTTACCGATTCAACATTGAGTCTTCAGTAGATAATGAAGACTGGACAAAAGTTGTTGATTATGATGCAAACAATACTTATGCTACATCAGAAGGAAAAAACTTTAGATTTAAGGATCTGCGCAGCAGGTACCTGAAAGTGAATATGACATATAACTCGGCCAACATTGGTGTTCATATTACTGAATTTAGGGCTTATGGCTCATTAATTACCGGAGTAGACGAGATGAAAACCGGCCCTGGAAAAAACATCAGACTTTATCCTAATCCTGTTCGGTTGGGAAATAGTATTAAACTGGAGGTCGATTCCGAAAGGCCAAAATTGGTTACGGTTAAGGTTTTGGATTCTTGCGGAAGCAAAGTGTCGCAATATACCAAAAGCCTGAATACGGGTATTAATACACTTGAAATCTTAACCGGAAATTTTAACGGCGGAATCTATTTTGTTCACATTTTACAAGGGAATGAGATGACAACCGAAAAAGTCATCATTCATTAGTAAAAGTTAGATTGAATCAGTGAGTCATTTTTATTCTTATAAGTTTCTTAATTCCATGAGGTTGTCTGCTTACGTGCAACGGTCACTTGCATGTGGTAGGGCGGTATCGGGCGCCCGAGACACGACTTCACAATGCAATTTTCAAAAAGTTGGTAGCAGTTGTTTTTTAATAGTATTTTTCAACTCCGCCAAATCCTTTTATCATCTTGTTCTCTTTGGTTTTGGCTATGAAATTGTTCAGGCGTTTTTCAAATTCTTCAGGCCTTTTCCGTGCTCTGTCAATGTATGCAATCCTGATCCGTTTATAAGGTTCTGAAAAGTTTTGGTAGTTTTCCCAAACAGCTTTCTCTGATTTTAACCGGGCTATTATGTCTTCGGGAAAAATGAATTCTTGTTGAATTATTTTTACAACCTCGTTTCGAATTGAGTTGTGAATCAAGCCGTTTTCAAAGAGCCATTTTAAGCGTTCAATGTTTGGTTGCGAGATCGACGAGTTTTTTCTTCGTTTACAGAACCTTTGAATCGTGGTCTCTTTGTTTAGTGATTTAACAGTGCTGTCGATCCACCCAAAACACAAAGCTTCTTCAACGGCGTCGTTGTAAAGGATTCGCTTTCGGCCGGTCTGCTTTAACGGATATTCCAACCAAATATCATCCTCGGTCTCAAAGTTCGTTTCGAGCCATTTTCTCCAATCTTTTCTGTCAACAAAATATTTCGTTGTCACTTCACTCATTTTTTTTGATTTCAACGGTGGTTCGTTGTTTGCATGTTTTCATTGGTTTCATTTTCCAACTTTCTGATAATTTCTTGTAATGTCCCTTTTACTATAAGCTGATGAATGGGCTTAACGGGTAAAAAGTAAATTCTCCCAAAGATATTTTTGTATTCAACCGCCGTTGTTATCATTATCTTCTTTTTGCCGTCAAGTAATAATGAAACTCTGAAGTTAAGGTGTTTGTCGTCATCGCCTAACACAAGTTCATTCCCGGTTTTTGCGTACAGTTTAAAAATGCCGAGTTGTTCTCCCTCCTGAAACTTTAAATTATCAGGATTCTTGGCTTCAGCAGTCAGTTGTGCTGTGGTTTTCAATCCAAACACGCCAACTGCTTTGTCTCTAATCGACATTAAACGGTCAGCCCACCCGGGACCACTGGTTAAAAATAATTTTCCGATACTAATTACATTTTTTTCTGGTCCGATAGTTAATTGCTGACTTTGAAAGCTATCAACATAATGGAATGATTTCTCGTCATTCTTCAGAATTGAATCGTCGGGAATTTTGTTTTGTTTCTCTATCATTTGCTTTTTATGGGTTTGTTTTTGCAAGCACTGCGAATGTTAAATTGCATGAGTAGTGACAGATTACGGGCTTCTTTCCTTTCGAACCGTTACGCCATTTTAGCGGATTATAGACGTTGATATTTTTTACATCGCTGTGCCATTATTTTTAAAAAATGTTATCGGTTGGATTTTCAAGATTTATACCTTTTCATACAAATCCACCAGAATTATTTATAACTTTTATAAAAGAGCTACATAAAGATTTATTCATAATAAATAAAGTGTTTATTCTTATTTTGATTGATCAATCCCTATAAGATTTAACGGCAAATTTTCTGGATTAAGGAAATTCTGGGGTAAAGGACCAATTGGTAGATTAGGGAATATTAATGATGGACTTCTTGGGAATTTAATTGGAACAGTCCCGCACCCTGTTGGATCCTCATTTTTTCCTTCAGCTGCTTCAGATAAAATTGCCATTAGCATCAAATGTATTCTTTCTTGTTCTAAATCTTCCAGTGTTTTCCCTTTATTGCGTTCCCATATTACTTTTTTAAATAAATTATTTGCTAAGATTCGAGCTCGTACTTGTTCTGGATCTGCCGCTGAACCTGGAATATATGAACCTGTTCTGCTCTCTTCTTCTTTTATTCTTTCTTTCTCCTGCTCTTTTTCTTCTTGTTTCTCACGCTCTCGTTTTTCCTTTTCGGCTTCTTCACGTTCCACTTTTTCATTTTTTTCTCGTTCAATTTCAACGTGTTTTTTATAAGAAGGTGATGTTGGATAATCAACGCCTAGCCATTGTTCATGTCCTGGTCTAGTAATTCCAGTAGTCGGAACAGCAAAGGACTCTTGTGCATGAGCCTTAAGAATCTCTATATCTTTTAGAAGAGCACTAGATTCCGAATCTAAACGTACTGGCCCATACTTTGTTCCTCTATCGCCATCAATAATATAGGCTCTTCTATATCTGTCTCTAAACGGAAGTTGCGCCACACCTAAACTTACCTGATGCGAAGAATCAAAGTTCTTAATTTCATTCTCCCCAAATAATCCTTCACTTCTCTTTCCCAAAATGTGAGAAAGAACTTCATCTGCCAAAAAGGCATCAAGACGGTCATTTGACTTTGGATTTATTGATTTTAAATCGCCAGACTGAACAAACCAACCAATAGCACTTTCGTTATCTTTAATATTGTCTATTGCATCTTTAATACGATCATCTGTTACATTTTTCAAAACAACTGTTTCTGGTAATTTTAAAAATTCAATTAATTCTTCAATATTAATGTCATTATTATCAAACTTGAGATTATCAGCTAGCTTAGCTATATATTTTTTAATGTTAAAAGCAGAAATCAAATCAGTTATATTATCAGGTGTTAAATCCGTTGCAACAGAACTTTCAATTTTTTTTGCAGTTTCTTTAATTTTCCTATTTAACTCATTTACATCTTCCTTTACAGGAACCATAATTACTTTTTTAGACATATTTTCTCCTATTTTTTGATTTTCATTTATGTGTAATATTTTCTTCAATGTGAATTAGATTGAGGTATCATTACATCTTACAAATCATTCCTTTTTAAAGTCTAAGAAGTTACATAATATTGTTTGAATAAAGAGTTTTCTGACACAAATCACATGTAGTCGATTTTCTGTTAATTACTTAAAATTACTTCATTCAATTTATTGTGTTAATCTTACCGTTAACGGCAGTCTATCTAAAAAGTAAAATTAAGTCGTTGAGATTTCACTATCCGAATAATACCCTCATATAAAAAGGTTTTTAGACACTCTGACAGAAAATTGTAAGTGGCGTAGCCGATTGCGGACTACATTACTGTCAAACCGAGATAAAGCTGATGCGGGTTACATAGCCAGAATAGTGACTCCAACGGCTATGACATTTATAAAATGTTATGCTGCGTTTTTATTTTTTTCTCATAGTCTTTAATTATTGCAACAAGGTCGTCTTTCAATGTATTATTTGATTTACCCTGTATGGCTTGTATTATTTCATTTTTGACTATATCCACTACTTGAATAAAATAATCTTCATTAAGCAACATTTTTCGGTACATGTCTATACTATAATTCGATGTCGAATCATGAAGAAACGTATTGATATTATCAAGAACGTCTTCAAATGATTTGGATATCTTATTTGTTATTTCTTCTTCTGGTAATTTGACTTCGTAGCTAAACTCTTTCTCATTAAATATTGTCGAGGTTAATTCGATGTATTTTTTTCGTTGTTTTTTTGATATGTCCTTGATATCAAGAAACCTAATCATGTTATCATAAATGGTTCTTGTTTTTTCTTTCATTCCAATTCCATCAATGATAGATAAATACTCGCTAGTGATTGTTTTTGGTTCAATTTTAAAGTCAATAAGCGACATATGATTAAGAAACTTTGATGGATTAAACAAGTGCCATGAAATGGCTTCTCTACGTTTAAACTTGGATTTAAAAGCCTTTCTAAAGTAAGTAAATGTCCTATCCCAAGTTAAAAAGAATGGTTCCGATTGATGTTCCTCTTGGTTTGACAAGTGACAAACCATTAATGCATCGTTTGCAAGAATGTGGTATGATTTTGGCGACAAAGAATTATCTCTTATCGTTTCTTCAAGAATTGTTACAGCAGCATCTCTATTCTCATAATAAGGCAAAGTGACTACATCAATTTGTAAGGCGTCATTTAATATGTCAGCAATACTAGAAGAAATAATCTTATCACTTTCAGAATGAAGAGCATCATCTTCATTTATGTATAACCAGTTTTCTAGAAAAGCACCAAACGAATCATCGTCTTCTTCTAAAAGTGAGTTTTCCTTTAAATGCTTGTAGAATAAAAAGAAAACATTGTTTGATAGATGACTTGTTGCCATATCTTCAAATGGAACTAATAAAATTGCCAACTTTAATTGATATGCAACTTCAGACAAGTATAATCTTGAAAATTTGAGTTCAATATTTGGATGCTCTTTTGAGTATTCAAGTAATTCGTCAATTATCTGGTAATAACCATTTTCATAACTAGCTTTATTGACATACCCAGTACAAAGAGCATGAAGAACAAGTTGAGTATCAATATATACTATTCTTTTTTGCTGTCGAATATAGTTTTGGAAATATTCGGGATTAGTTAATTTACCTAGAACTTTACTTGCACTTACTCGAATAACAAAATCACTTTGCTCACATAGTTTAAACAAATCCTTTAGTAAAGAAATTGCCTTTTCTTCATTTGATAATATTTCTTTTAGATAGGTAAGGAATTCATCTAGTATTACATTTTCTGTTTTGTCAATCTCCGACTCATATACTTCTTTAATATCAATGTTGAAGTTATTCACGAAGAAATCTGTAAGCAATTCCAATATAGAATCAAAATGTTCTTCAATTTCATAATTATCAATAATATCTTTGAAGTACAATAGGAAAAGCTCCTTATTTTCATTAAAATCAGCTTGAACAATTGAAAGTCTTTCACTTTCCTTAACTGATAGCTTAATTGAATTATTTGTACTATCTGCAAATTCAACTTTGCCTTTTTGCCTCAAGTTTTCAACCTTTCGCTTATAAAAATTACAACTAAGTATTTTCCCGAAATAACTATCAGATTCTTCCTTTAGTTTATCAATTAAGGTAACGCCATTTGCAATTAAGTAGTGTAAAATAAACGCATCTAACACTTGGCTTTTTATTTCTGTAGTTGAATTACCAAAGCTAATAAAGTCAAATAACATTTTGTTTTCTTGACCATTTAAAACCTCATTAGAAATCTTTGAGTTTATTTGCGGAACTGGTAAGTTTTCAATCTGTGTAGAGAACTTGTGTACAACAAATAGATAAACTACCATTAAGTCATTTAAATAAGTTAATATTTGCAAGTCACTTAAGTCTGGCGACACATGAACTTTATTTCTGATTAAATAAGAACTACAAATCTCATACAAGTAATCACGCTGATTTCGAAAGGAATCAAGGTTCTCAATTGATAAGTTAGGATAATCATTTCTATTTACCTGAGCTGTTAAGGCAGAGTTTATGCCTAAATCTTTAAGTATGGGAATCAACGTTTTATTTTCAACTTCTTGAACCGTTTTGCCCAAGCCAACAATTGATGCTTTTTTTAAAAATGGTTCCAAGGAGTCTGCAATTACTCGCAATGCTCCATGGTCTGAAAAATTTGAAACATAGCTTGTTTGCAATGCGGGGAATAATTGTTTTGCAAGTCCATTAAGGTTTATATTTCCCACATTATGAAGAACTAATTTCTTGAAAAGTTCTATACTTTTATCAATTTGTTCTTCAGTCAGCTGTGGGATTCCATTCGTAAATGATTGAAATGAATTACTCTTGATCTTTGATTTTATTTGTTCCCAATTAAACATAGTTGAATTAAGTTACTGGTATGTACTTTTGTTTTTTGTGAATATACTATTTAAAATTTGTTCAATAGAAGTTTATTGCAGCGTATTAGTTTTAAATGCAGCATAACGTATCTGTATATCACACTGTGCTATACATTTTATTAGTTGCTATTGTTTTAAGTTGTTGATATCTTTGGCTTTGCTCCAATAAAGCCAGTCGTATTTGTGTTTTGTATTGGCAAGCGGAATTTTCAATGTATTGGGTAATGATTGTTTTTCGTGCTCTAAAATAAACATAAAGACTATTGGTAGTACAGCGGCCGATATGTTATAGAGTAGTTTTCAGTTTAGGGGTACTTCGGAAGTGGGGAGGGGTACTTCAGAGGCCTCCGTTTGGGCCTCCGAGCCTCAACGTTGAGCCTCGGAGAAACTAATTTTAGCCTTTTTTGTTAAAAACCGGGGCAAAAAGGCTCAAGCGCGGGCCTCAATTGTTAAAAATTTGAGCAAAAAGGTTCAAGCTTGAGGCTCAATTGTTAAAATTCGAGGCAAAAAGGCTCTCGTTTGAGGCTCTGAGGTTCAAATTAGTTCTTCCGAGGCTGAATTTAGTTTCTCTGAAGCCCAAAGTAATACTTCGGAGGGGTGATGTTGGGGCTCTGAGGGCAAAATAGCCATTTAACCGTTTAGCAATGACTGGTAGCTAGTTCAGTGTTCAGAGTTCAGAGTTCAGAGTTCAGAGTGGCTGTGTTGCCGTGATGCCGTGTTGCTGTGATGCTTCTTCTGTATTTTGCTTGCAGCTCGTGGCTCGTAGCTCACGATTCAAAAAGCTTATTTTGCAATTTTGACAGTTTCAACTACAATGCTTAAATGCGGGAATAAGCTACAAGCTATTAGCTACAAGCCGCAAGTCATTAGCCACGAGCTACGAGTAACAGGTCATTGAATATTGGTGGTCGAAAATTCAATCTCATCAATCCCTCAGTCCTTCAACCCTTCAGTCCATCTGTCCTTCAATCCCTGCGCACTGCTCTTTGCCTCAAAATCAATCCGTCAGCCAATCAAGCTCTTCGTATTAAAAATCTTTACTACTTTTGCAGCAGTTTTTAAAAGGGAAAAATGAGCGATTCTGGCATCCATCCGTTAGTGTATTCAAAAAATGTGGTGGAATTTGTAACCGTAGCCAACGAATATTGTGCTACCATCGAAAACGTGGCGCGCCACACTCCTCAGGAAAATGTAAGTAAACTGCAGAAAATTCTGCCTTTGCTGTACCTGAAAGCCGCGGTGCTTCCGGAGGTGGAACCGGTGATGGACGAGGAGCTGGAAAAATTTGTTTCAGAACTTGATTACAATACAGTGCACCAGAAATGGTTGCAGCTGCTACACCGAAACGATAGTTATTACGAGGTTTTTGATCCGAATATTCAGTTTGGCGAAGAAACCGTAACCGCCAGTATATCCGAAAACCTGGTGGATATTTACCAGGACCTGAAAGATTTTATCACTTCGTACAGCATTGGCAACGAAGAGGTAATGAACGACAGCCTGGCCGAATGTATTTTTCATTTTAAGGAATTCTGGGGACAGCAACTGGTGAATGTACTTCGTGCCGTTCACATGCTGTTGGTCAACAACACCGATTTTTCGGAAGAAGAAAACGATGAACCTGCTCCGGGAAAGGGAAACCCAAAGTGGCTCGATAATTTCTGGGGCACCAACGAAGAAGATGATTTAGATGTTTAAAGAGAGTATTAGCAACGAAGAACTGACCGAAATGCCATTGAAATGGTTCGAAGGCAGGATTGTGTTGGTCGATACAGACCGCAAGTTGCAACAGGCAGTAGAAGAACTGGCAAAGCACCGGATTATTGGTTTTGATACCGAAACCAAGCCTTCGTTTAAAAAAGGCGTGGGCAATAAAGTGGCTTTGTTGCAGCTTTCTACCAGAACAACGGCTTACCTGATCCGCATTAACCGCGTGGGCTTGTCCGACGAATTGCGTTCGATCTTATCGGACAAAAACATTATTAAACCCGGGGTGGCCATACGCGACGATATCAAAGGTTTGCAGGATATTACCGCCTTTGAACCAGCCGGTTTTGTTGAACTGCAGGAGCAGGCCAAAGGTATGGGTATCCAGAATTTCAGCCTGAAAAAACTGACCGCCATTGCCTGTGGCTTTCGTATATCAAAAGGGCAGCAGCTTTCAAACTGGGAAGCGCCCGAGCTGACAGAAGCGCAGCAAATTTATGCAGCTACCGATGCCTGGGCAGCATTGGTGATTTTCGAAAATTTCTCAAACAATTAATCTATGCCAGGCAAATTGGTGAAAATTGTCCTGAAATCAGGAAAAGATCAGTCTTTGCTCCGCTTTCACCCGTGGGTGTTTTCCGGAGCTATCAAAAAAATACAGGGCTCTCCGGCCGAGGGCGACCCGGTAAAAATAGTTTCCAACAACAACGAGTTTCTGGGAATAGGCCATTACCAGATCGGATCGATTGCGGTTCGGATTGTATCGTTTAAAGAAACCGAGCTGGATTCCGAATTCTGGAAAGGCAAAATTGAAAGTGCCTGGAACCTGCGGAAAAGACTTGGCCTGGCCGATGATCCCGGGACCAATGTTTTTCGCCTCTTGCACGGCGAGGGCGACGGAATGCCGGGCCTGGTAGTGGATTTCTACAACGGAACGGCAGTGTTGCAGATGCACTCGATCGGGATGTACCTGATTCGCGAAGAGTTGGTAAAAGCCTTGCAGGAAGTGTTGGGCGATCGCCTGAAAGCGGTGTACAACAAAAGCAGTAAAACGCTGCCTTTTAAAGCCGAGGTGAAATCGGAAGACGGTTACCTTTGGGGGGACGAAAGCGCGAGTGAAGTGTTGGAGTACGGACTGAAATTCAAAGTAGATTGGGAAGAAGGGCAGAAGACCGGATTTTTTGTGGACCAGCGCGAAAACCGCAAACTGGTACAAGCCTACTCAAAAGGCCGCGATGTGCTGAATATGTTTTGTTACACCGGTGGTTTTTCGTTTTACGCCATGAAAGGCGGCGCCAACCTGGTACATTCGGTGGATGCTTCGGGGAAAGCCATTGAGCTGACCCGCGAAAACGTGGAGCTGAACTTCCCGGGCGATGCGCGCCACGAAGCGTTTGTAGCCGATGGTTTTGAATATTTGAAAGACATTCAGGATAAATACGACCTGATCATTCTCGATCCTCCGGCTTTTGCCAAGCATCAGAATGCCTTGCCACAGGCATTGAAAGGGTACAAACGCATTAACACGCGCGCTTTTGAACAGATCCGCAGCGGCGGTGTTTTATTTACGTTCTCGTGTTCGCAGGTGGTGACCAAAGATCGTTTTCGGGAGGCTGTTTTTTCAGCAGCGGCCATTGCCGGAAGAAAGGTGCGTATTCTGCACCAGATAACGCAACCGGCCGATCACCCGATCGATATTTACCACCCCGAGAGCGAATACCTGAAAGGCCTGGTTTTGTACGTGGAGTAGCTGAGGGACTGAAGGATTGAAGGACTGAAGGATTGAGGGGAAGTGATTGAAAAAGATTGAAGGATTGAGTATTCAGTCGCAGTGTACAGTATTCAGTGTTCAGAGATTGAGGGACTGAAGGATAGTATTCAGTGAGCAGTGTTCAGAAAAGAAACTCGCGGCTAGTGGCTAGTGGCTAGAGGCTCGCAGCTTGCAGCTAAAATTACGAATTACAATAAAGCACATTTTTAAGATATGGAACTACAACAATTAACCGAACAATACAACGCTCAACACAGTGAAAAGTCGATGCTGGAGAAACTTCAGTTTCTGGCAGTGGAGCACCCCGGTAAAGTGGTTTTTACCACCAGCTTTGGTTACGAAGATCAGGTGATCACGGATATCATTTTCAAAAACGATCTGGATATTAAAGTGATTACGCTCGATACCGGCCGGCTTTTCCCCGAAACCTATAAAGTATACCGCAGCACGCTTGAAAAATACCGGAAACCCATTTATGTTTATTTCCCGCCAACAAAAGAAGTGGAGGAGATGGTGACAGAGAAAGGGCCGTTTAGTTTTTACGAGTCGCTCGAAAACCGCAAAGAGTGCTGTTTTATTCGCAAAGTAATTCCTTTGAAACGTGCACTGGCCGGAAACGAAATCTGGATCACCGGTTTGCGTGCTTCGCAATCGAACAACCGGAGCGATATGACAGATTTTGAATGGGACGGAGGGAATGCCATCATCAAGTTCAATCCGTTAATGAACTGGAGCCTCGAAGAAACCATTGAGTATGTAAAAGCGAATCATGTTCCGTACAACTTGCTGCACGACAAAGGCTTTGTGAGTATCGGGTGCCAACCTTGTACCAGGGCCATTCAGCCCGGCGAAGATTTCCGTGCAGGTCGCTGGTGGTGGGAGCAAGGCTCGGGCAAAGAGTGCGGACTGCATTCACTAAAAAAATAAATAACTGATTTTCCTTTTTCAAATTTATAAGCAACGGCTGCAGACGGCTGGTTCAAAAAAATCTATTTCTGATATCAATTATCTATCGAAAGCGCTGAAACCAAAAGCTTTTAGTGTTGTTGTTAGATGGTGAAAAGCAAATTATGGACATAATTAAACAGAAAAAGATAGCGCTCATTTTTCTTGTACTGGGAGCTATCGGTGGATTTCTTTACTGGAAGTTTGTGGGGTGCACCAGCGGAACTTGTGCCATTAAATCGGTTTGGTACTGGAGCACCTTGTGGGGAGCAGCCGTTGGTTACCTGGTAGGAGACTTTATCAACGATCTTCTGGTAAGGGTAAAGAAGAAAAAGGAAAAGAAGGATGATAGGGAAGTTTAATCATATAATTAATTCGAGCCGGCCGGTTTTAGTCGATTTTTTTGCCGAATGGTGCGGGCCTTGCAAGCAAATGCCGCCCATTCTGAAACAGGTAAAGGAAGAGCTGAAAGAACAGGTTCGGATCATTAAAGTGGATGTGGACCGGAATCCGCAAATTGCGACCAAGTACCAGATTCGCAGCATTCCCACCTTGATGTTGTTTAAGGATGGGGAAGCAAAATGGACCGGGCTGGGGGTTCGCTCGGCCGAAGAAATTAAAATGGTTGTACAGTCCCAGATTGATAACTAAAGTTGACCGTTTTGGCTGACAGGCAAAATATCTTTTATACCTCTATTTCGAAATATTATTCCGAAATCTTTCCGTATAACCCCATGCAGCTAACGTTTGCAGAGGCGAAACTGGATGGTTTGCCGGGGAAGACAATTTTGGATATCGGGTGTGCCACCGGAGAGCTGGCTTACAACCTGGCGCTTGGTGGCGCGCAGGTTACGGGCATTGATTTAAATGAAGACCTGCTGGAGCAGGCCCGGCAAAACAAGGTGCACCCAAACCTGCAATTTCAAAAAGGAGATATGCTGAAGCTGGAGGCCGATTTTCAGCCTTCACATTTTGATGCCGTGATTTGTTTCGGAAACACGCTGGTGCATTTGAATTCAGTGGCAGCGGTGGTTGAAATGCTAAAAGGAGCACGGACCGTGTTAAAGCCCGGCGGAACTTTGCTTTTGCAGATTCTCAATTACGATCATATTCTGGATGACGAGGTAAAAACATTGCCCCGTATTGAAACCGACAACATTGTTTTTATCCGTAATTACCGGCTCGACGAAAAGAGTGATTTTCTTGATTTCCAAACCGAACTGGTGCTGAAAGAAAAAGCGTTGGGCATCCGGAATGAAACACGCTTGCTGGCATTAAGAAGCCAAGACTTTTTATTCGCATTAACAGAGGCGGGTTTTTCTGAAATCAATCTTTACTCCAATTTTAAACAGGACGCATTTGGCGGCAAACACTTGCCGCTTGTGGTGAGTTGCAGTTAAAATACTATACGAACCGGGACCGGCGATTTGCAATCGCCAAAAAAAACAGATGCGGATTTTAACCACGTTTCTTGCGGTAAACCATCCACCAAACGATAACGCCGCTGATTAATACGATCAGCAAACAAATACCCGCGAGCGGAACAAAAAGAATGTAAAAAGGCCCCAGAATACTCTCGAAAATTCGCCCGGTGTGAATTTCCTGCGAAAAATTCCATAACGACATCGGAGAATCTTTGCGAATTTGCTGTGGCATTTCGGGGAAAGCTTTGCCGCTTAACGCAATCGCCCCCTGGTTGTAATCGAACCACCAGGCCTGGTTTTTACTTTTTACAAGTCCGGCTGCCATGTTGGCCCCAATCGGGCTGGTCATGCCGGTGGGAGCCTTGTAGGGAGCACCGCTGAAAAAGTCGGATACCCGGCCGGTTTCAACATTCCAGATAAATAGGCCGCTAAACGATCCCACCAGCATTTGGTGCCGGTTCAGTGGTTCCAGTATATTGCAGCCCATCACGCTCACCGGAGGCTGGCTGAATGCCGGAACCAGTGGGGCGCGGAGTGTCGGCTCTGCAAAATAAAAACCGTCGGAAGTGGAGAAAAGATATCTTTTTCTATGCTCGTCCCAATATACCCGTCTGAGTTTGTCAAACCACGGATTGGGGCTGTCGAGGTGAGTGCCCGGAATGATGCCTACCTGTTTGTTGGCAATGGCAATCAAAAGTGGCGGACGCAAATGAATGCCGGCAAAGGTGTTAATCAGGAGAAACAGCGCAAAAATATAACCCAGCACATTGTGCCAGTGCAGGTTTTGTTTTTTTACACTTACATATGATTTTGTAGGCTTTGCTTTCTTTTTCCGCCTGCGGATGATTCCCGGGAAAAAGAAATGCAGCAGCCCGGTAACGGATAATACAATCGTGATAATTCCCAGCAGATCAACAATAAGTTTGCCTGTTAATCCAAACAATTCGCCGCTGTGAAGCTGCCAGAAAGTATCGAACAAACCGGTTTCTCGCACATAGTCGGTTGGAGCCGGGAGTTGGTTGGAGTGAAAACTGACTCCATCGGTGCTCACCAGCAAATAATCGCGGGTAAGCACAAGCAGGGAATCACCTTTTAGTGCGAGGTCGGCAATGCGATCATTTTTTACGGGCAGCTGAATTTTCTCCCATTTCCCATTTTCTACCGCCCTATAATACAGCCCCAAATGCGTACCCGCATACAGCTTTTGCTGAAAGGTAATTAACGAATATATTTTCCGGTTGTCAATCCCTTTCGGGAAACCTTCGTTAAAGTCTTCAAAAGCCAAAAGTGCCGGGTCACTCTTCCATATTCCCACATTGCCGTAAATGAGAAGGGCTGATGAGTCAAGTTCTACAGATCCTCTTACGGCCGACTGATTCCAGTTGTTGTAGGTGTAATTGGCTGGCAAAATATTGCGCGAAACATCGATGCCCGAAAACACGCCCCGGTGGTTCATTACAATCCCGGAAATGGCAAAAAGAACAGCAATAAAAGCGATGACCACAGCGGGCCACCGGTGAAGTTTCTTGAATAATTTTATTACGCGGGTTCGTTTCATGCCACTCGGGTTTTATTGGGCTGCCTGTTTCTTCAGCCAATGTTTAAAGAATGAAAATCAAGGGAGAATGTTCAGAACAACAAAATTTTGTTCCGGTTTAGTAGCCGGCGAACATTCGCAAGGCCCTTGACGGGCCTTGCTGTTGGTGCTCTGTTCTTTATTTCTCCCCCTTGTTTTGTCCAGCCGCAGCTGGTTTAAAATAGAATGATGTGAGTTAGTTAATAAAGCGCGGAGTTACTGAAAGCATCAGGTAACCCCAGCATTGAAAGGCGGAACTGTCTCCGCCTTTGAGTAGTTCTAAACTGTCACCTGCAAAAAGCGTCGATAAGCCAAGTGATATTTTTGTCATAGGATTTACTTTCCAGGTTCCTGCCAAATCCAGTTCGGTACCGAGGTAGCGGTCAAAATCCTGTGTAAGATCAGCGGCCGCCCCAAAATAGTGCAGGTGGGCGTTAAATCCCCATTTGTCGTTACTGTAGTCGTATTTCAGGTAAACATCGTTCAAACCCACACTTCCGATGTGATTACTTACATAGAAATAATCCATGAAACCGTTGAATTTGTGATTGGTTCCGTACAACGGGGTGAATGCCTTGTATTTTGAATCGTCGTACGAGGTGCCTGAAAGATGTTCAACTCCCAGGGTAAAACGTTCGAGCGAAGCTTCCAGCAGCAGGTTTAAAGCGCTGATGTCTTTTCCCGAAGCATGTTTGCCTCCCTGGTAATAGAGATTGGCTGCCAGTTTAACGGGCTCAAGCGTAGTAGTAACTCTACCGCCGAGCGTTTGGCTGTATTTGGTTTTCTGATCTCCATCTTCCATTACCGGTACTCCGTTGTTGAGCAGTAACAGGCTTAGTTGCGTCACCTCCCATTTTTGGTGAAACCAGGCAAATTGCAAGTCTTTGTAGGCATCGGGTCCCTCGTAAATGTTATTTGTTAAATTCCCGTTTTCGTGGTGGGCAATCCCAAAGTGAAGTTCAAAATCCTTTTTTAGTTTGAACAAAGCCACATCGTGCGAGCGAGCCTGCTGCGCCCAACCCACATTACCCAGTATTCGGTGATCGTCGTACACCAGCTCCTGTCGTCCGGCTTTTAGCGAGAACTCCGGGGTGAAAAATACTTCCGCCCATGCTTCGTGCACCGAAGTCGCAAAGTCTTCGTTGGAAACCAGCTGGGGCTGATTTCCCCATAGTCTTACATCCTGTAAAACCAGGCCGGTTTGGATGAATTCGTTTTTGAACCCGAAATTCAAACGGGTTCGCTGCGTGGTGATCGTTGATGCATCCTGGTCTTCGAAAGCCAGCGTTTTATAACCGTGGCTCAATTCTGTCCGGGGTCTGAATTCGCCGCTTAACGAGAACTGTGCCATTGATTGTTGAGCCACTACCGTGCTCAATATCATGAGTAATATGAATTTTATCCTTTTCATGATCCTGTGTTAATCGTTGGTTAGTTTTTGGGTTCCGGTTTCAGATCGTATGTTTTTTCTCTTTCTTCAGCCTGTTTTTTCCATTCCGGAACAACGGTGGTCAGGAACTCTTGTTTTTCTGCATTGAGTTTGGCCATATCGAGTCCGATAAATTCCTGGGCTTTGGCTTTGGTTGCAATGTCGGGGTAGGGAACCTCCTGGTTAAAGTCGAGGTCGGCAAGCAGACGGGCCAGTTTTATGCGGGTTTCCTGTGCAATGGTAATTCCGGTAGAGATAACGCGTCCCACTTCAACAGGTGAGTGGAAAGAAGCGCCATGACTGGCTGCTGCATAATCCCAGCGCCATTGTGCGTGTCTGATTCCCATCAGGATGTCCTTCATATTGGTTTCGGTAGCGCCCAAATCCCATGCTTTTTTGGCTTCCACATGTGCACGTACCAGCAGTTCTTCCAACTTATCCCTGTTTTCGAGGATTTTGTCCTGACGTTCATACACGTTGGCCAGCAAGGTGCCTGCTTCTTCGCGGTGGCACACCTGGCACGAGTTGGAAATGTTGTTAAGTGGCGACTGCATTTTATGATCGGTGAATTTTTGGCCTCCTTCGCTTTTGTAAGGCATGTGACAGTCGGCGCAGGAAACACCGCGCTGGGCATGAATCCCGGTCATGTAGGTTTCGTAACCCGGGTGTTGGGCTTTTAGCATGGGTGCTTTGCTCAGTGAGTGAGTCCAGTCGCTAAATTCAATATTATCATAGTATTCTTCCATGGCTTCGGCAGAAAATCCGTTGTCCCAGGGGAAAGTCAGGTATTGCGCGCCGTCCACTTTCTTTTTGTCAAAATAATATTCCACGTGGCATTGGGCACAAACCAGGCTTCTCATTTCTTGGTGACTTACTTTTTTAATATCACGTCCCATTCTTTCAAAAGCTTCCACCAGGGCCGGGCGTGTAATGGTCAGGTTCATGGTTTCATTGTCGTGGCAGTCGGCACATCCGATGGGGTTGACAACTTCGGGCCCCAGTTCCGCAAAGGTTCCGGTATAAAAGGCAGCTACTCCTTTCTGGTTCATCAGACGTGGTACGTCCGGGCTTTTGCAGGTCATACAGGTGGATGGCATCGGGCCTGAATCCGGTGTTTTCGGAGCCCCGGTACGCAAGGTATTGTGAATGTCGGTAACGGCGTAATAGTGGCCACGTCCCTGTTTGTAGTCTTTGGCAAAACCATAACCGGCCCAAAGAACCACCAGGCGGGGATCAACTTCGAGCATATCGATGGTGGCGTTTCCATTGTGCTTACTCCGGAAAGTGGTGTCGGCAGTCCCGTAATACGACTGAAACTCGCGCGGGTAGTTTTGTCCCCAAACTTCGTTTCGTGGCTCAAACTGGCCAATTTCGGCTTTGGGTACATTTACATAAGCAGCTTCGGCACGTCGTTCAATTATCGAAGAGGCCAAAAGTCCTAAAAGAAACACTACCACAACAGTTGCGATAAAAAGTCCCCAGTTTAGCAGGGTTCGTTTTGATGATTTTGAATGAGTTGTCATAGAAAAGGTATTTAGTTGTTTTTAATATATTCTTTGATCCAGCCAGGAACCGGGCTTTCGGGCAGCGGAACCTGTGCGTTGGGCACACTCGAAAGGCTGTTTACCCTTCCGTGCGGCACTTCGCGGTGGCATTCCCAGCAAATGCGGTCCTGTGTATGGTTTATGTGCGCTTGTACCGACGAAGCCAGTTTGGGATCGGTAACCTGCTGGCTGTGGCAGCGAATACAGTTGTTTTGTACCACGTTGCGCCCGGCTTCGTGAATAAAAATCACCTGCGGCTCTTTTCGGAGTGTGAACATGGTGGCATGTCGCAACCCGTCTTTGGCTTTGAAGTAATACTTATTCAGAAAATTATTGTGCGGAACGTGGCAGTCGTTGCAATGGGCCACTTCGCGGTGTGAACTGTGAGTCCATGTGGCGTATTGCGGCGCCATTATGTGACAGTTGGTACAGGTTTCCGGCCGGTCGGAGAGGTATGAGTGGGCTTTCGAAACATAAAACGTGAAAGCAATCAGACCCACAAATATACTGGTGATCATCAGTACCGGAAATTTCCATTTTTGAGGAGGCAGCAGCTTTTTTATCATGGTTACAAATCGGTTTAATTACGGCGATAAAAATCCTGTAATTCCATTTAACAATTTGTAACAGATGTTACATTTCAGCCTTTTTTCAGTACGTTTTTATTCGCCTGTGAATGTCTGAAAACTTTTAGGTCACTCTTTTTTTTATTAATTTTTATTTAACTGATAATAGTAAGGTGTTAAACGGTCAGGCTTTTCTATTTTTGTCTTTCAATTTAACAAAAAAATCAACATGATGCAAAACCTATATTTGGGAGTTGAAGCTATTGGACAGGCGGCAATCGACGGAGGAATTTCCGGCGTTTATGCCTATCCGGGAACGCCTTCTACCGAAATCACGGAATTTATTCAGGCCAGTAAGCTGGCAACAGAAAAGGGAGTTCGCAGCAAATGGTCGGCCAACGAGAAAACCGCCTACGAAGCTGCACTGGGAATGTCGTATGCCGGAAAACGATCGATGGTTTGTATGAAACACGTGGGACTGAATGTGGCAGCCGATGCATTTATGAACTCAGCCATCACCGGAATCAACGGCGGTTTAATTGTTACGGTGGCCGACGATCCGTCGATGCACTCGTCGCAGAATGAACAGGATTCCCGTTTCTATGGAAAATTTGCCATGATACCCGTGCTGGAGCCTTCGAACCAGCAGGAAGCCTACGATATGGTTTATTCGGGTTTCGAATTGTCGGAAAAACTGGGCGTGCCCGTAATGGTGCGCATTACCACCCGTTTGGCACATTCCAGGGCAGGTGTGACCCGGAAAGCAGAGGTGGCAGCCAATCCGCTGAAACTTCCACAGCATCCGTCACAGTTTGTATTATTGCCTGCCATTGCGCGCCAGCGATACAAAAGCCTGTTGCAAAAACAGGAAAGCTTTGAACAGGCTGCATTTACTTCAGAGTACAACTTTTTGAAAAAAGGATCGGATCAAACACTGGGAATTATTGCCTGCGGTTTGGCGATTAATTACCTGAACGAGCATTACAAAAACAGGGAGTGCCCGTATACGGTCATGAAACTGGCGCAATACCCGATCCCGGAAGAAATGTTGCACGAGATGGAACAGCTTTGCGAAGAGGTGCTGGTGCTGGAAGAAGGATATCCCTTGGTGGAAGAGGCGGTGAAGGCCATTTTCTCCAAACAGATAAAAGTAAGCGGTCGGCTGAGTAGTGTTTTGCCCCGCGACGGCGAATTGAATGCCGACCTGGTGGCAAAAGTTTTGGGACTGGAAACCCACGAAGGGGCGTTGGTACCGGAATTGGTAGTAAACCGTCCTCCGGCGCTTTGCCAGGGATGCGGACACCAGGACATGTACAAAGCATTGAACGAAGCAGTGGATAAATATTCCAAGGGGAGGGTTTTCTCCGATATTGGTTGTTACACACTGGGTGCCCTGCCACCGTACGAGAGTATTTATTCGTGTGTGGATATGGGAGCTTCCATTACCATGGCAAAAGGTGCTGCCGATGCAGGTTTGATACCTTCGCTGGCGGTTATCGGCGATTCCACTTTTACGCACTCAGGAATTACCGGTTTGCTGGATGCCGTGAACGATCAATCGAACATTGTGGTGGTGATTTCCGACAATGAATCGGTTTCGATGACCGGCGGCCAGGAATCATCGGCATTGGGTAAAATTGAAAGCATTTGTGCAGGGGTAGGAGTGGATCCGGATCACATTCGCATGTTGGTGCCCATGAAAAAATACCACGAACTGATGGTGAAAACCTTCGAAGAGGAAATGGCTTACGAAGGAGTGTCGGTAATCATTTTCCGGCGCGAGTGTATCCAGGCAGCAGCCAGACGGCTCCGGACCGAACGAAAAATCAAACAAAATCCAAAATTGTAATTCACTATGAAAACAGATATAATATTGGCCGGAGTAGGTGGCCAGGGAATTTTATCCATTGCTTCCATTTTAGGGGAAGCAGTGTTGCGCGAAGGACTTTTTCTGAAACAGGCCGAAACACACGGAATGAGCCAGCGTGGCGGTGCCGTGGTATCGCATTTGCGTATTTCGGATGCAGCCGTTGCGGCCGACCTGATTCCGAAAGGAGCTGCCGACATCATTCTTTCGGTGGAGCCCATGGAAGCCTTGCGTTATTTGCCTTTTCTTTCGCCCGAGGGATACATTGTAACCAATACCACGCCGTTTATCAATGTTCCGAATTACCCGGATGTTGAGAAGCTGATGGAGGAGATTCGGAAACAGCCTCGTTTTGTGGCCATCGATGCCGACCAGATGGCTACCGAAATAGGTAACAAAAGAGCCTCGAACATGGTGATGCTCGGAGCTGCTGCACCTTTTATTGATATCGAGCCTGAAAAAATAGAAGCTGGCATTGAAAGTATTTTTAAACGCAAAGGAGAGGAAGTGGTGGAATTGAACCTGAAAGCCTTCCGGGCCGGGTATCAGTTTGCCCTGAAAAACCGTTGATGTTCCGGCAACAGCCCGAAAAATTTTTCACATTAATTGTTTAAACCGTATTTAAATAGGAATACTGTGTTGTAAAGCTCATGTCTTGATTTAAATATTTCAGGATAAAAGGTTTAACTTGTTTTTTTGTTCCGAAAAAAGACAGCTTGGATGTTTTTGGTCTGAATGAAAATCAACAACTGTATGAACCGATCTTGCTGAAAAACCGGCATTCTGAATTTGCTTTGCAAAGGTGTTTCTATGTTTTTTTCAATTTAAAAAATAAATCAACTTCAATCTTTAACATTTATAACCGTATGAAAAAGTTACCGATTCTTTTTCTCATTTTATTGGCAATGGGAGCGACTTCCCAGAACATGCTGACCAAAAAAGGACTCAATTTTGAACTCTCGGGGTTTGTTCGTAACGATTTTATTTACGACACCCACCGCAATGTAGATGCCTGCGATCATTTGCTTGACTTTTTTCCGACCAAGCCGGTTTACGATGCAAACGGCGAAGATTTAAATGCCATAGGTACCGCTCAGATCCTGAATACATTTTCGCGGATTGGCTCCCGGTTTTCTGGCCTTGAAATGGGAAACACCAAAATAAGCGCCTATGTGGAAGTCGATTTTACCGGCGGCGCCTATACACCTACCGTTCGTCTGCGTCATGCTTATACCCAATTGGAATGGGCACAGTCAAAACTACTGTTTGGACGTGTGTGGCATCCCTTGTTCATCGAAAAAGTTTATCCGTCAACACTCAATGAAAACACCGGCTTGCCTTTCCAGGTATTTAACCGAAGTCCGCAATTGCGCTACACCCGCGGGCTAAGCGATAACCTGGACCTGATTTTGGCAGCCATCTACCAGTTTGACTATGCCAATAACGGCCCCGACGGAAAAAACTACCATTACCAGCGCGATGCCTTATGGCCCAACCTGCACGCGCAAATTCAATACTACGATGAACACTGGACAGCGGGTTTTGCTGCCGATTGGAAGACCATTCTTCCGCGCACTTCGGTTACGGGAACAAACGGAACTTTTAAGGCCGACGAGAAACTTTCAACAATTGCATTGCTGGCTTATATGAAATATTCGAAAGGAAAATTTGAGCTGAAAGCAAAATCCATGTTCGGGCAAAATGTGTGTGAGAATCTAATGCCCAGTGGTTATGCGGTGGCCACCATCGACGAGGAAACCGGGAAAGAAACCTACACGCCGTTTAACCATCTTTACAACTGGATAAACTTTACTTACGGTAAAGAGTGGAAATTCGGGTTTTATGCCGGGATGCTGACGAACTTTGGTACCAGCGAGAATGTGGAGGGAGATATTTACGGTTTTGCTACCGATGCAAAGAATATGTATAAATTGTCTCCGCAATTGATTTACAACTATAAAAACTTTATGTTTGGGGTAGAAATTAGCCTGACAACCGTTGCCTACGGTGAAAATAACAAAGCCGATAAAGCCAAAGTAATTAACACCGACAATGTGTCAAACTTTCGGAGCATGCTTTCGGTAGCATATAATTTTTAACCTGTAATACTGTGAACTATGGCATTTGAAATTTCTGTTTTTCTGGAAAACAAGATCAATCATCTGGAAAAAATCACCGGTCTTTTAAAAAGTGCGTCTATTAACATCCGGTCGTTAACGCTCAATAGCATCATGAACGGTTGGGGAGTGCTGAACCTGTTGGTAGATCAACCCGAAAAAGCATACCAGCTGCTGGCTGAAAGTGGACACTCGGTGACGATGCAGGAGCTGATTGCCCTGGAAATGAAAGACGAAGCGGGTGGTTTGGATGAATTGCTGGTAAAGATCGCGCGTGCAGGTATTCATATCGAAAGCGTGTACACACGGCTGATTGCAGAGAGCAACATGGCCATTCTTTTGCTCGAAGTTCACGATGTACTGGAGGCCGTGCGCCGGCTGGAAATCAACAAAGTAAAAATACTGGACGATAAGGTGGTGTACGGAAAATAACACCCTGCGTCCCAAAAACAGATGTTTACAACATCAGAAATCAACTTTAGCTTTAAACCGAATTAATTTTTTTTAGATGATCTGGAATAGAACGATTGAATGTGCTTCTCGTGATGAAATGGCGGCCATTCAATCAGAAAGACTTATTCGCACTGTTCAGCGGGTTTACCACAATATCCCGAGTTACCGAACCAAAATGCAGGAAAAGGGACTCGTTCCCGCCGATATAAAAAGTGTGGAAGATATTACCAAGCTTCCTTTTACCATTAAATCCGATTTACGCGACAATTATCCTTTTGGGATGTTTACCGTGCCCATGAGCGAGATTGTGCGTTTACACGCCAGTTCCGGAACTACCGGAAAACCAACGGTGGTAGGGTATACACGCAACGATTTGCAAATGTGGGCCGAAGTGGTTACGCGTTCGCTGGGAATGGCGGGCGTTCACCAAAAAGACATTGTTCAGGTGGCTTATGGCTATGGATTGTTTACCGGCGGGCTGGGCTTGCACTACGGAACCGAAAACCTGGGTGCCACCGTTATCCCAATCTCTGGAGGAAATACGCAAAAGCAAATTCAGCTGATGCAGGACTTCCAAAGTACGGTGATCGCCTGTACGCCTTCGTATGCACTTTACCTGTCGGAAGTAATGCAGGAAATGGGCGTGGACCCGGAATCGCTCAAACTGCGGATTGGGATTTTTGGCGCCGAACCGTGGAGCGAAAGCATGCGTCGTGAAATTGAATCGAAACTAAAAATCAAGGCCATCGATATTTACGGACTCAGTGAAGTAGTGGGCCCCGGTGTTTCGTGCGAATGTGAATACCAGTGCGGGATGCACGTAAACGAAGATCATTTTATTCCGGAGATCATTAACCCGGAAACACTCGATCCGGTGGCGCCGGGAGAGATCGGCGAGCTGGTTTTCAGCACCATCACCAAAGAAGGAATTCCGATTTTACGCTACCGCACGCGCGATCTGACAAGGTTGATTTATGATAAATGCGAATGCGGGCGGACACTGGTGCGCATGGAGAAATGCATGGGCCGCAGCGATGATATGTTGATCATTCGCGGGGTGAATGTGTTCCCGTCACAAGTGGAAAGTGTGCTGCTGAGCATGAGCGAAACGGAGCCTCATTACCTGTTGATTGTCGACCGCGTAGGTACGCTCGATGTGCTGAAACTGATGGTGGAAGTACAGGAGCAGTTTTTCTCGGATGAGGTAAGACAACTGGAGGCACTTAAGAAAAAAATAACCCACAATATTCAAAGCATACTCGGTATTTCGGTGGATGTAAAACTGGTAGAACCCAAAACCATTGAACGCACGGCCGGTAAAGCCAAACGAGTAATTGATAACCGTAAAATCTAAGCAACATGATCATAAAACAAGTTTCCGTATTTCTGGAGAATAAGTCGGGAAGGCTTAGCGAAGTCACCCGTATTCTGGGCGATGCCGGGATAAATATCTCCGCTTTTACCATTGCCGATACTTCTGATTTTGGGATTTTGAGGCTGGTGGTTTCTGATCCGGACGAAGCCTGCAAGGTGTTAAGAGACAGCGATTTTTCGGTGCAGACTACCGAGGTGCTTCTGGCCAACAGCCCGAACAAACCCGGGGGCTTGGCTCAAATGCTGGAATTTCTGAATGCCAAAGGCGCCTTTATTGAATACATGTATGCTTTTTCGATGAACGAGGATCAGGCCACCATTGTAATCCGGCCTACCAATATGCAACGGTGCCTGGCAATTTTGGAAGAATACGCCGGTTAAAGGGCCGTGATAAGGTAAAAAGATTCCGAAATCGTATCTGAAGTGTTGCGTTAATTTCTCTGAGAAAATAGTGCGCGGCTGAAATCTTTACCCATTAGTTTGTATCTTTGGGTTCTTTAAAAATTATTGCATGAAGCGAATCGCTATTCAGGGCATTGCAGGATCTTTTCACGAGGATGCAGCCAGGAAATATTTTGAGGATGATGTGGAAGTGGTTGAGTGTAAGACATTCACCACCGTTTGTGAAATGATCGATGCTGACAAAGTTGATTTTGCTGTAATGGCGATCGAAAATTCCATAGCCGGAAGTCTGTTGAACAATTACCAGTTGATCCGCGATTATCATTTACGTATCATCGGTGAGATTTACCTGCACATTCAAATGAACCTTTTGGTGAACGATGGAGTGACTTCAGCCGATATTCAGCACATTCATTCCCATCCTATTGCACTGCAGCAGTGTATGGAGTTTATCGAAAGCTATTACCCGAATGCAAAGCTGCACGAAAAGCTAGATACAGCCGCATCGGCTAAGCTGGTGGCCGAGGAGAAAATGACTAACGCAGCTGCCATCGGTAATTTGCGCTCGGGAGAATTATATGGATTGAAGACGCTGGAAACAGGGATCGAAACCAATAAGAAGAACTACACGCGTTTCCTTATTTTGTCGAAACACGGTAACCCGACCAAGGGAACGAACAAGGCTTCGGTATGTTTCGAAGTGGGGCACTTCTACGGATCGCTGGCACGGGTGCTGAACACTTTTGCCGAGAACCAGATCAACCTTACCAAAATACAGTCGGTGCCCATTATCGGGAAACCCAACGAATATACGTTTCATGTGGACATTGAATGGGAAAACGGCGAAAATTACGACCGGGCCATTCATCAGGTGCTGAAAAGCGCTTCGAGCCTGTCCATTTTAGGTGAATACAAAAGAGGTGAAATACAAAACCAATAAAAAACTAAATTTACGAATATGAGCAAAATAGCTATTTTTTATGGTCCGGTTGGCGGTGCTGTTAACCGTGTTGCTGATAAAATAAAAGAAGCCATCGGCGAAGACAAAGTAGAAATGATCGCTGTAAAAAATGCGTCGGCTGCCGACATCGAAAAGTACGACAAGATCATATTTGGCCTTTCTACCGTTGGAAAAGACACCTGGGATTCCAGTTTCTCGAGCAACGACTGGGGCCGCTTTATGCCCGAAATCGGCAAAGTGGATTATGGCAGTAAAAAGGTGGCTGTTTTTGGCTTGGGTGACCATGTTACCTATGCTCATGGTTTTGTAGATCACATTGGTTTGCTCGGAAAAGAACTAATGGCAAACGGCGCTGTTTTGGTGGGCAAGGTTTCTACCGAAGGTTACGAGTTCGATGAGTCTGACGCAGTGGTGGAAGGTAAATTTATCGGCCTCCCGCTTGATGAAGATTTTGAGCCGGAATTAACCGACAACCGTGTTGCCAGCTGGGTTGAACAGATCCGCAGCGATTTCGGATTCTAAAATAAGGATGGAAGGACGGAGTTGGAGAAGACTTGAATGCCTCAATACAAAATCAAGTATCGAGCATCCAGAATCCAGTATCCTGCATCCGGTCCCAATTGTCAAGGTTATCCCCTGAACTTTGAACATTAAACTTTGAACTGTTTTGTTTATGAACAATTCTCCATTAGACAAGGCACTTGTCGATGAAAAAATAAAGCAACTTCGTATTCCGGATGTTGGCAAAGCATCCATTCGGGAAGTGGTGGCACTGGTAAACCTGGTGGAAGAAGCCACGGGTTTCAAATACGTTCGCATGGAAATGGGAGTTCCTGGTTTACCGCCGGCCCAGGTAGGCGTTGATGCCGAAAAAGAAGCGCTCGACAGGGGAGTGGCTGCCATTTATCCGATGGTGGACGGTATTAAACCACTGAAACAGGAAGCCTCAAAATTTATTAAGAATTTCCTGGATGTTGATTTGGCTCCGGCAGGTTGTATTCCAACTACGGGTTCCATGCAGGGAACTTTTGTGGCTTTTATGGCCGCTGCCCACGTGGATAAGAAAAAGGACACGGCGCTGTTTATTGATCCCGGCTTCCCGGTGCAAAAACAGCAAATGATGGTGCTGGGCCTGAAATACGAGACTTTTGATGTATATAATTTCAGGGGAGAGAAACTTCGCGAAAAGTTGGAATCGATCCTGTCGAAAGGAAATATTAACTCGATCATTTATTCAAGCCCGAACAACCCGGCCTGGATTTGCTTTACCGACGACGAGCTGAAAATTATTGGAGAACTGGCTACGAAATACGATGTGATTGTGATGGAGGATCTGGCTTATTTTGGCATGGATTTCCGTCAGGATCTCTCCCAACCGGGAGTTCCGCCTTTTCAGCCAAGTGTGGCTAATTACACAGATCACTATATTTTGTTTATTTCGAGCTCCAAGATCTTTTCGTATGCCGGCCAGCGAATTGGGATCATGGCGATTTCCGACAAATTGTTTGAGCGCGACTACCCGGATTTGCAGGAACGTTTCAAAGGCACTTCGTTTGGTGCTACTGTTACGCTGCGTTTGTTGTACTCGGTTTCTTCGGGCACCAGCCATTCGGCTCAGTGGGCGTTGGCAGGTATGTTAAAAGCAGCGAACGAAGGGCAGTTCAATTTTGTGGAAGGCATAAAGGAATACGGTGAACGGGCACACGAAATGAAGGCTCTTTTCCTGAAAAACGGTTTTGATATTGTCTACAAAACCGACCTTGGTGTACCCATTGCTGATGGATTTTACTTTACCATTGGTTACCCGGGAATGACCGGGAACGATTTGGTGGAGAACCTGTTGTATTACGGTGTGAGTGCAATTGCGCTCGATAATACGGGCAGTAGCGAAGAAGGAATCAGGGCCTGCGTGTCGTTTGTACAGCGAAGTCAGTTTGCCGATCTGGATACCCGGTTGAGACTGTTTAACGAGAATTTTTCGGAAAAGGACTAAACAGAGAATCACATCGAAAAGTAATACGGAGGTGAGAACAGAAAATGGATAAGACCAAAATAATTACCCGATATGAACACACCTTGGAATTACTAACGGATTTCAACCTGAACAGCGAACCGGTATTGCTCCCTAAAGGCGAGTTGTTTATCGACTATGGCGAGAAGAACCATAAGATAGGGATTCTGCTCGACGGGCTTATGTATGCAACTTACCTTTCTGACAGTGGAACGGAATGGGTTTCGCGTTTCTTTTTTCCACCCAACAATTTTATTGTTAGCAACCACCGGGGGTTTGTGCTGGGGAAAGATTCAACCGAATGTATTCGGGCGTACGAAGATTCAAGGCTGATCTACATCGAAAAAGAACAGTTTAAAGAGTTACTTGATACGAACCATAAGTTTGAACGTACGGTTCGTATTTTGGCCGAAGAAAGCTACATACAGGCCATGGATCGCATCCATTCGTTTCAATCATTGAATGCCGAACAACGCATCCGGAAATTCTTTGGCGATTACCCCGAGCTGGCACAAAAAGTCCAGCGTCAGCACATCGCATCTTACCTGGGAATTCACCGGAACATACTTACGCGGATACTTTATAAGCTTTAGCTTTTGTTAGTTGTGCGCTGCAAATTGCAAGCTTCAAGCCTCCAGTTTCAGTGGACAATAATCTCCATCAAACCCGCTTCTAACTTTGTCAAACCTGTTTCAACCTTCATAGAATTTATTTCTATCTTCAACAAACATGTTTCAACCTTCATCAATCTTGCTTCTATCTCCATCAAACTCGCTTCTATCTTCGTCAAACCTGTTTCAACCGTCATCGAATTTATTTCTATCTTCAACAAATTCGTTTCAACCTTCATCAATCTTGTTTCTATCTTCATCAACCTTGTATCAATCTTTATCAATCACTTTTCTATCTTCATTAAACTCAAATCTTGCATAATCTAATCTTACGCTCTTCCGAAAAGCAACAATAGTTGCACAATTTTCATGTTGTATAAAATAGTTTTGTTTACAAAAGTGAGAACTCAAAAAGAAAAGTTGTGACAAAACTGTAATCTGAAAGCAAATTTCCGGATAATGTTAGGATTTAGAATCGCTATTTTTTTTGATGTAAATAACTGATTTTTATGAGTTTTTTGAAGGGATTGAATCGTTAAATTTGTTACAAAAATTATAGATATGGCAAGAGTAATTGGAGCAGTTGTCGTCGATAAGGAAGAATGCAAAGGCTGCAGTGTTTGTGTGGATGCCTGTCCGCATGATGTATTGGCGCTTCATTTCGAGGTAAACAGCAAAGGGTATCATTATTCGTATATGAAAAGTCCGGAGGCGTGTGTTGGATGTGCCAATTGCGGTGTGGTTTGTCCGGACACCTGTATCACGGTTTACCGTACGAAAGCGAGTTAGTTAATTTGAACATCAAAAAAAGAAGCATAAAAATGGGCGAAATAAAATTGATGAAAGGTAATGAGGTGCTGGCTGAAGCCGCCATTCGTTGCGGATGCGACGGATATTTTGGCTATCCTATCACACCTCAGTCGGAAGTGATGGAAACACTGATGGTGCGGGAGCCCTGGAAGGAAACCGGTATGGTGGTTCTGCAGGCCGAAAGCGAAGTGGCATCCATCAACATGGTTTACGGAGCGGCTGCAACCGGAAAAAAAGTAATGACTTCCTCTTCCAGTCCGGGTATTAGCCTGATGGCCGAAGGAATTTCATATTTAGCGGGTGCCGAGTTGCCCTGCCTGCTGGTAAACGTACAGCGTGGCGGCCCTGGGCTCGGAACCATTCAACCTTCGCAGGCCGATTATTTTCAGGCGGTAAAAGGCGGTGGCCATGGCGATTATAAACTGATTGTTCTGGCACCATCTTCGGTACAGGAAATGAACGACTTTGTGGATCTTGGATTCGAACTGGCTTTTAAATACCGCAATCCGGCCATGATTCTTGCCGACGGTGCCATTGGTCAGATGATGGAAAAAGTGGAGCTGGCCGACTACAAACCACGCTGGACAAAGGAGGAAGTGGCAGAGAAGAACGGCGATTGGGCCACTACCGGAAAACCTGCTTCGCGCAAAAAGAATGTGATTACTTCGCTGGAAATGGCGTCGAACGATATGGAAGTGCGGAACATCAATCTTCAGGCTAAATACCGGAAGATGGAAGAAGAGGATGTACGTTACGAAGCGATTCAGTGCGACGATGCCGAGTTTATCCTGGTTGCTTTCGGAACCGCGGCCCGCGTTTGTCAGAAAGCAGTGGAAGTGGCCCGTGAGAAAGGCCTGAAAGTAGGTTTACTGAGACCTGTCACGCTGTTCCCTTTCCCTAAAAAAATAATTAAAGAACTGGCCCGCAAAACTGCCGGATTCCTTTCGGTAGAAATGAGTGCCGGCCAGATGGTGGAAGATATTAAACTGGCAGTTTACGATGCCGGAAGCAATGCACGTGTTGATCATTTCGGAAGGATGGGAGGTATTATCCCAACCCCTACGGAAGTTGTGGAAGCTTTGGAAGATAAATTTTCATGGGAGTTAAGTTATGGAGTTAAAAGAAGTTACTAAAACAGAAGGTACGATGGATATTCAGGATATTTTAAAACCCGAGAACCTGGTTTATCAAAAAACAAAGCTGTTGACTGATACGCCAATGCACTATTGCCCGGGCTGCTCGCACGGGGTGGTGCATAAAATTCTGGCCGAACTGATTGATGAAATGGGCATTCAGGAACGAAGCGTTGGTGTGGCTCCGGTAGGATGTGCCGTTTTTGCGTACAACTACATCGATATCGACTGGCAGGAAGCTGCGCACGGACGTGCTCCGGCAGTGGCAACCGGTATTGCACGCGTTAATCCCGATGCTTTTGTGTTTACTTATCAGGGCGATGGCGATTTAGCCTCGATTGGTGCCGCCGAGATTATGCATGCCTGCAACCGCGGTGAAAATATTTTGGTGGTATTCATCAATAATGGTATTTACGGAATGACCGGAGGACAAATGGCTCCTACAACCCTGGAAGGAATGGTAACAGCCACCACACCATACGGGCGAAACACCGACCTGAATGGGTACCCGATGAGAATTACCAACTTGATTGCCCAGTTGCCCGGAACTTCGTATGTAACCCGTCAGGCTGTTCATACTGCCGGGGGTGTTCGCAAGTGCAAAAGAGCATTGAAAAAGGCCATCCAGAACGTGTTGGATAAAAAAGGAACTTCGTTTGTGGAAGTGGTTTCTACCTGTAATTCAGGCTGGAAATTGTCTCCGGTGGCAGCCAACAAATGGATGGAAGAAAACATGATTCCGTATTATCCGTTGGGGGATATGAAAGACAGTGTGAAAGGTGAACATTCCGAGAATTAAATTTTTGAAGCAATGACAGAAGAAATGATAATCGCCGGTTTTGGCGGACAAGGTGTTCTTTCGATGGGCAAAATTCTGGCCTATTCAGGAATTATGGAAGACAAAGAAGTAACCTGGTTTCCTTCATACGGGCCTGAAATGCGTGGTGGAACAGCCAACGTAACCGTAATCGTAAGCGACACGCGGATCAGTTCGCCGGTGCTGCAGGAGTACGACACTGCCATTATCCTGAACCAGCAAAGTATGGATAAATTTGAGAAGGCGGTAAAACCGGGGGGCGTTTTGCTTTACGACCCTAATGGTATTGTTCATCCGCCTACAAGAACGGATATCAACATTTTTAGGGTGGAAGCTACCAAAGCTTCTGTTGAAATGGGAAATCCCAAAGTGTTTAACATGATTGTTTTTGGCAGTTATCTGAAGGTGCGTCCCATTTTGTCGCCCGACAATGTGGAAAAAGGCCTGGCAAAATCGTTGCCCGAACGCTATCATAAACTCATTCCGCTTAACCTGGAAGCCATGCAAAAAGGCCGCGAAATAGTGGAAGAGGTACATGTAGTTTAGATTTAGTTGAATAAAAAGATACAGCCTCTCATCCTTATCGGGTGGGAGGCTTTTTGTTTTTACCTGCCGGTAACATTTTATAGTAAGTAACAGGAAACCAATGTGCCTGATTCTTGTTTATAGGGTGTACTTGTCATAACTTACACGAAAAAAGGAAGAATTATGAGTTATTATTTTAATGCCGTACTAAAAGGCAAGAGTTTCGAAGAGGCACTGGAAATCGTTACTGCCGAGTTGAAAAAAGAAGGTTTTGGCGTATTGACCGAGATCGATGTTAGTGCCACGCTTAAAGCTAAAATCGATGTTGATTTTAAAAAGTACAAGATTCTGGGGGCCTGCAATCCGCATTTTGCTTACAAGGCTTTGCAAAACGAAGATAAGATAGGCGTATTTCTGCCGTGCAATGTGGTTGTGGAGGAGAACGATAATGGAGAGGTAGAGGTATCTGCGGTTGACCCGATTGCTTCGATGATCAATGTTGGAAATGAACACCTGGGCGAAATTGCTGCCGAAGTGCAACAAAAAATGAAGAATGTAATTAACAACTTGGCTTAAATAGGCTTGGTTACTAATCGAAAAAGGCTATCCTGTTTGCATTCTCAGGATAGCCTTTTTTTTGTTGTTTTTTTGATTCTTAACAAACGCTTGCTTCTTTTATAATCATTCAGAATTGTTCTGGCAGATGATTCAATTCTTCCAGTTACTGTCTGCTAGTTGCCTTCAAAGTGTACAATGTCCTTTACTTCAAAAATCCGTGATGCTTCTCCATTTACTAGTTTGTAAGTGATTTGACGGATACCGCCGGTTGGTTTGGCATTACTGTCGCCTTCATTGTAAATGGGGAAACGCTGTACCAGGTAATTTTCAACCACGCGAAATTCATCGTGGCCCATGTAGCCTTTGCTCAAAGCCGGGTTTCCGGTTACCGGAGCAAAGTACACATCGCTCATCGATTTACGGTTATTGACTGAGTAGGCGAGAACATTTCCGTAGCTTCCGCTACCATCCGAACGCGAATAAATCATCACTTCGGGAGAACCATCGGCATTCAAATCCTCAATTTCAGCATCGGTAATGCTTCCTTCCATTTCGTGAGTTACCGGCCGGTTGTCGATCTCCAGACCAAAAGGAGAAATAGTTACTTCCGACATACCGTTGTTGCGCGTTGCAGTTATGTTGAAGCCAATGCCCTGCAATTTTAAAACTTTGCTGAAAACAGTTGGGTCAACCTGTTCCGGATCGAGTGCTTCATCAGTCTTGAAATATTTCCCTGCCAGACTGACACCACCCGAACAAAAAAAGTGAAGCGCGTTGTTTCCGGCTTCCGACTCAGGTTCAATGGACAAGGTATCGCCGGAGAAGGTAAACAGAATTTTATTGTCGTCAACATAAGCGTAATACCGGTTGTCCGATTCCCGAAAAGCCTTTTCATCCCAGGTGCAGGTAGGCTTTTTCTTGTCGGCACGCGAACGTACCTGGAACAACAGTTGGTCTTTCCCGGTACGCTTTACTTTTACTGCCACCCAGTCGTAACCTTCGTTGCGCTTCAAATAGTCGTTTGTAATGTAATTGCCTGTAAAAGTGCTTTCCAGCAACGAGCCGGAGGTGATCAGCTCGTCGTTTTTCATCCACATAAAACCGTCGCCTTTCGTCCAGAATACGTTTCCTTTGCTGTCCGCATATTTGGCTCCACTGGCTGCCCGTGTAATGGTAAGGTCGTAGGTTTTTCCGTTGCCGAGGTCTTTTACCCGAATGTTTTCAGGGTTCTTAAAACTAACCGAAAAGCGATAATGCCCGTCGTCGGAAACATAGGTTTGTGCATCGGAAAATTCTGCTGCGGTTTCGGTGGGTTCGCTACTTTGTGTGTTTTTGTTTCCAGAGGATTGGCACGCTGTCAATCCGGCGATCAACAGCGCGATCGTCCATAGTTTTTTCATTGTACTCATCTGTTTTCTGTATAGCTTTTGTTTTGTGAAAATAATGTCAGTTGATTTTTGTATCATCGCCTAACAAAATCAGTTCCACTTTAACGTTGGCATTGTCGCCGGTATTGCGAAACTTGCAGTCAAAAGTAACGGTTTGTTTACCTTTGGTCACAAGAATTTCCGAATTTTCAACAGTAACCGACTGTAATTTATTCCAGTTTTTGTCGTACACAACAGCTTCTCCCGTTCCCGTAATTTTGATGCTCTGATCTTTTTTCAGAACAAGCGGAAAAGTGAGCGTTTTGTAATTGTTGATTTCCATTTTAATGTCGGATACGTCTGCATTTTGCGCTGTTATGATCATTCCCAAAGGCTGGTCTTTTGAGGTGTTTTCAAATTCGAAATTAGAATACAAGGGCTCTCCCGGCTGACGGGTTTTGTTTTCGTGTTTAAATTTGTGCGAGAAAACTTCGGTAAGCACCAGCGATCCGTCGTCGGTCTTTTTCATTCGGAATTCGGTAGATGTATCCCGCATTTTTTCTCTGACATCTTCCGGAAATAAACCGGACAAGCGGGCTGTTTCCCACAAATTCATGATCCGGAAAATTTCTTCGGCACTGCCGTTCGAATGAATCGTCTGAAGACTGGAAACAAATGCAAATCCTGCGTTGTACCCGGCAGAACGCGCCATCATCCATTCAATGTCTTCCACGGGCGTGCTTTCCGTCATTCTGAACCACCCAAGCATTCCCGGCATCAGGTTACGTTTGTAAAACTTCTGGTTGGCCAGGCGGTATTCTGTTTGACTTTCGCGGAAACCGGCATACCAGGGCTCACCCCAGTTCATACGAGAATAAATGTGCCACAGGTAATGTTGAGTGCGGCTCGAGCCCACCAGAAAGTGGCTTTTCAGATCGTCGTTTAAATGATCGTACCATTGCGAAACCATCAGTGCTTCACCGTATTTTCCCATTCCGGTAGACGAGGTTCCTTCCACACCGTCGAAATCGAGCATGCGCCCCCCTGTGTAATTCATAAAATGCGCGATGTTTTCCGCAATTTCCTTGTCGAGTTCCGCATTTCCAAGAAAAACTTTGTACGCATGGTCGGCCAGTTTCCCGATGCTGCTTCCTGTTTTGTGCTCAGCTGCAGTTGTTCCAAACGCACCGCGTTGACAGTCGAGCAATTTCCAGGGCGCATTTTCACTAACCGAGCCGTAACGAATGATTTCATCATCAACTACCACGCTGCGCAGGTTATTGTTTTGAAACTGGTTGAAATAGTCGGGCGACTCAATTTCAATTTCCGTTTCAGTTGTTCCAATAGCTTTTGTCAGCACAGAGCTGCCTACTTTTGCCAGTCTTTTATCGGGAATTGGTGTTACATACGGATCGTTGGTATTAATGAAATTGGTGAGTGTGTGCGTGCCGATGTGTATTCCTTCTGCTTCTGCCTTTTTTACGCAGGCTTTCATCCCGTCGTATCCATCCGGAAACTGGTTTTGCAGCAAGGGAAAATGTCCCCACGATGCAAACGGATGGCTGTGGTACAAATAATTGAAGCCCGAAAGTTTCGTGTATTTGAGGCATTCCTCCATGTTCTGTTCGTTAAAATCCATGATCAGATACGACGAATTGATCACCGGAGAAGTTTTCACCCATTCGCCGTTAATGGTCGGGTGGGGAAGGCCTTCCGCCACTTCAATTTCGCCGATGGTGTGCAAGGTGTTTTCGGTAGCGCATCCGAAAAGGGCAATTTTTGAACCCACCAATCCGCCATCGTTGTATGCCGGAGCAAGGTATTTCTCATGTCCCCAGTTTTTGATCACCCGGTCGTGACTTCTGTTACGCGTGTACGCCTGCAGCGAGCTACCGTTGTGCACGGGTTTCGCAGCTTCAACCGAATAAAGCGTGTAAGGTGTACCTTCTTCTTTCTCCATATTTTCAGAATCCGACTGGCTGAAAATATCCAGTTGCGGAAGAAAATCGTCGTCAGTCCACGGATAGCCACCCAATGTTTTTTGATTCAAGGCCTGCAATCCGAGTGTAAATTCTTCGCCCTGAACGATGCCAACTACTTCGCCAATGCTGTTGTTGAGATCGGTATAGTAAGGTCCCCAAATCAATGCATCAATCCCATCTTCCGACGATACGGAAGCCACTTCAAAAGTTATGTGATCTTTTTTAGGCTGAATGTTTACCTGAACGGAAATATTGTTCTCAAAATTCAAGGAAAGTGTTTGCTTGTCTTTTTGAAAGGATGCCTGTTGAGGCTTTAGAATAACCGTATCCTGTTTTAATGTAAGCAGCCACGATTCACGTTCAGGAAGCAAGTGATTCATGCCTGTGCTGTTGTCTTTCAACTCAATGATCTTTCCTTTATTACTGATGGTCATTGTCCATTTTTCAAGCTGAAATTGTTCCCCTTTTTCTACAGAACAGGAAGTAATCAGAAAGATTAAAAGAAAGAACTGGAGGACGGTTGTTTTCATTTTTGGGTTCATCTTATAGTTTTTAATTGGTTTTATAATTTCAGATTTATTCATTAACATGCAAGATTCCGCGAAGTCGAATGTCGTTGGAAGAGGCTCCCACCATGATCCGGAAGTCACCCGGTTCTACTACCCATTGCATTTCTTCGTTGAGCATTTTCAGCGTTTCCGGTGTTACGGAAAAGCTCACTTCCCTGGTTTCTCCTTTTTTCAGGTGAATTCGCTCGAAACCTTTTAGTTCCATTAAGGGGCGTACCACCGATGCAAACAGATCCCGGATATAGAGTTGAACCACTTCATCTCCGTCGTAATTACCGGTATTGGTAACATTTACACGTATTGTGGTGCTTTCATTTTGCCCGATTTGCTGTTTGTCGAATCGGAGGTCGCTGTACTGAAATTCGGTGTAGCTTAAGCCAAATCCAAAGGGGAAAAGCGCTTTCCCTGTGAGGTTGCGGTAATCATCGCCACGGCCTGTGGGCTTGTGGTTGTAATAGAGCGGAAGCTGCGATTCGTGTACCGGGAAAGTGACCGGGAGCCTGCCCCCCGGATTGTAATCTCCAAACAGCACATCAGCCACGGCATTTCCGCCTTCATCGCCGGGGTACCAAACGTCTACAATAGCTGGTACCTGGTCAATCCAGTTGGTCATGGTAATGGCGCTTCCTCCTACCAATACTACAACTACCGGTTTTCCGGTTTCAGCAACTCTTTGAATCAATTCTTCCTGTTTCCCCGGAAGCGAAAGATAGGCACGGTCGTTGAATTCGCCTTCTTCTATTCCAACCACTACAACGGCTACATCACTTTTTTGTGCCAGTGCCACTGCTTCGCTGATTTTTTGTTCCGAATTATCTTTTACACCCACATTCCATACAAGGTTAAAACGCGCATTTCCAACTGTTTCATAAAACTCGATGCGTACATCGTATTCCCTGTTTTTTACAAAACGGTATTGGGTTGTCAGCGTTCTGACTGTCTGTTTTTTCCAATTGTCGAGTACCAGCTGATTGTCGATGTAAATGCGGTAGCCATCGTCGCCTTTTATCCCGATTTCAAAGGTTCCTGTTTCCGGCGCAAACAATTTACCGGTCCACCGAACCGAATAGCAATCGTAATTTATCTTTTCCTGATCGGGAGAGAACAAGGTCCAGCCAAAATTCAACTGCCGGTCAGTTCTGGTCAGCGCAGGTGCTCCGTTTAATTCACTGTTGTTAAAATATTCGCCTGTCAGTCCGTTGATTTTCTTTCCGTTTTCAATCGTAAAAAGCGAAGAAGAAGGTACTGTCGTGTAATCTGCGATTTGCCTTCCGCAGCCCGGCGCATAGTTTACGTTTTTCTCACCCACTTTATTTATGATGCCATTCAGAATACTGACCGGATTGTTTCCCGGGCCCGAATAGCCACCCAAACGTGCTTCCCGGGCATCAACACCAATTACAGCAAGCGACTGAATATTTTTACTAAGCGGAAGCGTTTCGTTTTCGTTTTTCAGTAATACAATGGATTTCTGCGCCGCCACTTTTGCCAGTTCACGGTGTTCTTGGGTACCGTTAAACTGATCGGCTTCTTTCGCATCAATGTAAGGATTTTCAAACAAGCCAAGTTTGAATTTGGCCAAAAGCACCCGGCGAACAGCCTCGTCGATCGCTTTTGGGGCGATCATTCCTTTTTCAAAAGCTTCCCAAAAAAGCGGGTAATGGTCGTACGAAGTCTGAAAGATAACATCCAGTCCGTTTGCAATTGCTTGTTCGGTACTTTCAGCATAGTTTTTTGCGGTAAAGTGTAGGACATTGGCACCCCCGGTAGCTCCGGCGTCTGAAATAACAAAGCCGTCAAAACCCCACTCTTCCTTTAACTTTTTGTTTAGCAGCCAGTCGTTGGCAGTGCACGGCCTTCCGTCCAGCGAATTATACGAGGTCATCACCGACCATGATTTTCCTTCGGTAAAACAAGCTTTAAATGCCGGGAAGTAGATTTCTTCCAAAAGACGTTCGTTAAAATGAATCGGGTAGCTGTCGCGTCCGCCGTCGCCCACATTGGCAACAAAATGTTTGGGTGTGGTTAGCACCCCCATGTTTTCGAACTGAGAAACAAAGGCAACCCCCATTTCTGAAGAGAGATAAGGATCTTCGCCATAGGTTTCCTCCACGCGTCCCCAACGTACATCCCGCGCTATGTTTACAACAGGCGAAAGTATTTGCCGGATGCCGCGTGACTTGGTCTCGGTGGCAATGGCGTGCGCCACTTGCTGCATCATGGTAGTATCCCAGCTGGCTGCCAGTGCAATTGCCTGGGGAAAAGCGGTAGCGCCCGGCCGAACAAGTCCGTGAAGCGTTTCATCGAAAGGAATAATCGGAATCCCCAAACGCGTTTCTTCCACAAAATACTTTTGAATGTTGTTGATCAGTTCCGCTGTCTGGCGCGCGTTGCTGCCTCCCGAATAGTCAAGTAACTGTTCTGCCGAATTCCCCGATTTGCCTTTTGTGGCTACCTGAAATCCAAAAATCCCGTGTTTATATCTTTCTTTTCCATCGCTTAAATCACCCGGAATCATAAAAAGTTGCCAGAATTTTTCTTCCAACGTCATGCGGGACAATAAATCATCCACTCGTTGGTCGACCGGAGCAGTTGAATCTTTGTAAATTTCGTTATCGGTTTTGTTGCATGAAAAGAGGGAAATTGTCAGGACGGCCAGGGTAATGAATTTCCGGATCATAGTATTTTTTAAAATTGTTTAAAAACTTCCGATAAAGATAAAATTTATTTAAAGAAGATGGAGTGAGATACGGGTTTATCCTGCAACAATAGATTGTCCATTTTTATTGAATGACACAATCAAATTGTTGCCTCTCAAATGCTTTTAAAAGGTGAAATCGAAGGTGTGTCCGAAGAAAACTGAGGTCCTGATAAATTATGATTACAACGTAAAAAAGGATTATCCTGTTGTTCCCATGGCGTTGGAAATGGCGTTTACAGAAATGAGCAATTCGTTGAGCGTTGTTTCTTTTTCTGCGTCCGAAGCCTTGTCCATTCCTCTCCATTTTCGCAGGTTGTTCACCTGGTTTTTGTGCAGGAAATCGAGTGCTTCAGCTCGCAACGCAGTAGAATGAAAGTGATTCTTGCGCCTGTTTTCCATCGGTCGCATGAGTAATTCTTCCATAAAAGCGTGCGTCTTTTCCAGCTCCTTTAAAATAAGAGGAAGTATTGAATCCCGCACGTTGTCTTTTTCTACCAACCCGGCGTAAAGCTTCATAATTTCTTCGTCGGTGCTGGCAAGACTGGTGTCGATGTTGGTGAGCACATAACGTACGAATTGGTTTTCGCGCACCAGTTCTTTTAGCGTCTGAAACTTATCCGGAAATTCCGCCTTTAGTTTTTCGAGCGTAGAGCCTACTCCGTACCAACTGGTAATGTGAAAACGCGATTGGCCCCAGCTAAAGACCCATGGAATTGCCCGCAAATCTTCAAAAGTCTGTCTTCCGGTTCGTCGTGAAGGACGCGATCCGATTTTGCTTTGTTCGATCACATCGATAGGAGTGGCCTGACGGAAAAACTCCAGGAAATGTTCGTTGTGTAGCAGGTCGGTATAGATCTTTTTACTTTCGCGCCCCAAATACTCGACAATTTCTGCTGCCACCAGGTTCCCCTGTGTGTTTTGCCGGTGAAGCAGGGTGTTGAGCGTGGCCCCCGACACCATTAATTCGAGATTGTAGGCCGCGTTTATTTTGTTGGCATATTTCTTTTCGATGGTTTCGCCCTGTTCGGTCATCTTTATTTTACCCGAAAGCGTGCCATTGGGCAGACTTCTGAAAAACCAATGAACCGGGCCGGCACCGCGACTGATCGATCCTCCTTTTCCGTGGAAAAATTTTAAATCGATGTCGAACTTATTGGCTAATTCGGTCAGTTCTTTTTGGGCTTTGTAAAGGTACCAGGTGCTTGCCAGAATTCCTCCGTCCTTGTTGCTGTCGCTGTAGCCGATCATTACTTCCTGAATCCGGCGTTTCCGGCCACGCGCGATTCGCTGGTATTCCAGGCTGTTTTGCACCACCGGCTGCCGGAGGTAATCTTCCAGAATTTTCGGACTTGATTTCAGGTCGTCAATCGTTTCAAACAAGGGGACGACGTGCAGTTTCAAGATGGGGGTTTTGTCGAAATGCGTCAATCCGGCTTCCCTCGCAAGAATGTAAACCGTCATCAAGTCGTCCAGGTTGCGGGTCATGCTGATGATGAGCGAGCCCAGTGCAGCACCCGAGTATTTTGAGTAATGCTGCTGAAGCACTGCAAAGCAGTCGAGCACACTTTTCGCTTCTGTGGGCAGGTGGCTCCAGTCACGGATAAAAGGCCGGTTCGATTCCAGCTCGGAACGAATGATCTCCGATTTTCCCTTGTCAAAATCCATGCTTGATAAGTGTGACTCGTCCACAATCTGGTTCAGAGCCTTTTCGTAATAAGCGCTGTTTTGGCGAACATCCAGTTCAGCCATGTGAAAGCCAAAGGTTTTTACCAGTTGAATGGTGTGATAAACGGAACTATGTACCAGCGAATCTTTTCCGAGTTGGTACAAGCCGTCTTTCAGGATTTCAAGATCCCGGATCAACTGTTTGGAGTTGCTGTAACTTTCGGGGGTGTCCAGCAATTCGAAGGACTGTTCTCGCCCGATTTTTACCGGAAGTTTGGCGATCAGCAGGCTTACATATAATTTGAAAGCCTCTTTTCGGTTGTGGGCAACCACGGGTTTTAATTCATCCGAATTTTCAGCAATCAATTCTTTTAAACGCTCTGAAATGCCCTCTGGTAATTGATTTATCCGGAAGTAAAAGCTCAGATCTTCGCCCAATGTAGTCAGTTCATTTTTCAATATAAGAAACGAATTCAGCCGTAGTTTTTGCAGGGTATGACGGGTAACGTCAGCCGTAACAAAAGGATGTCCGTCGCGGTCGCCACCAATCCATGTTCCAAAGCGAATTTGCGGAAATACGTTATTGTCTACCAGCTTGTGCGGATCAAAGCCTGCATATTCCCATGCCTGAACCAGACGCCGGTTGTTGATGGATACGATTTCAGGGAAAACATTAGTGAAATAATGGATCACGTTTTCGAGCTCGGTTTCCACGTTGGGTTTTTCCATGTAAAACTCATCGATGTGCCAGATGGCATTGATCACGCGTTTGATCTCGTTGCGGTTTTCTTCGCGCTCAAACGAATTGTACATCGAGTTTTCGCGTTTTACCAACAGCAGGTACAGCTCCCGGTATTTTTTCAGCACCACAGGGCGCTTGGCTTCTGTAGGATGTGCGGTAAGCACGGGTTGCACCTCTATTTCAGAGAATGTTTCCAATATCTGCTCTTCCGCAACCGCGTTCTTTTTTAGCAATTCGAGGCTGTTGGCCCACAATCCATTAATGGCCGAGAGCGACCTCTCTTCCTCCGTTTTTCGGCGGTTCTGAACGGCGCCGTTGGTTTCCACCAGGTTTAACAGCTGGAAAGAGATGGAAAACAAATGAAAATGCTTGCGGGTAAAACGTACATCGTCGTAATGTTCGTTTTCGCAAAGCCAGGGGATGGACTCGGAAAGTTCGGTTTCGCGGTTTTCTTCCAGTACTTCTTTCAGGCAGTGCAATAAAAACTCAAGATCGAAATACGGTTTCCCCAGTTCTTTTTTCAGAATTTCCAGTTGCGACATAAATTACATTTTTCGAATTGCTCAAAAAACTAACAACGGTAGGGCATAAGTGTTTAGTTCCGTTGCAAAAATCGGAGGCTCATTTTGGGTGAGCCAGGCAACAAATTACGACTTTGCCGCTAAACATAAAAATTTCTTTTGGATGTTTGAGAGGGTGGAAGGTTCAAAAGAGAAAAGTATGCGCTAAGCGGTTTGAATCCGCTAAGCGCATATTTATTGAGTTCTTAAGCTTCAAATTCAATCTCTCCGAAAAATTCGGGACGGTGGTAATCCGGATTTTCAGTTTTTACCGGGTTCCAGGTAACAAAATGGGGTTCCGAAGTTTCGTCGCCGCACTTGTAGAAGTTAGCCGTGGCTTTTAATCCGTCAAAGGTTTTAAGTGAATCGAAGGCAAAACATTCAACCGGGATGCGAATCATCATTTCCCAGTAAAAGTCGCCTGTTTTTTCATTAAAAGGTTCGGAACCTAATGTCGAAGTAATATCAATTTTTTTGAGCAGTTCGGGCGAAACAAAGTTCCGGGTTCCACGGCCCGGGCCGTGTGCCACATGCGGTGTTCCGATACAGCTGAATTCAAAATTGTAATAATTCTTGCTGTCTACCGAAATAAAGAATTCAACGGTGCTGTCTTTGTAAACATCGCCGTTAATGCGGGTTTCGCGGGCAAGGATGTACTTTTCGCGCACATAATATTTCAGCCAGATTTCGTTGCCGGTGTGGGCAATCCGGAAATTCAGCAAAGGTTTGTACGAAAAGGCTTCCCAGTTCAGTGTGTCAATTTCCTGGAGCTGCGCTTTTGCTTCCAGCAGCTGCGAGGCTTGTTCAGTATCGGTTGTTTTCTCTGCGCTTATTTTTGGGATAAAGAGCTTCTTCATAAGTGATCGTTTTTGAGTATTGTTTTTGCAAATATAACATCCTTCGCGAGGCGAGGCTACATAAAATTTACATTTCTAAACCTGTTAAAAAAGTCAATTCCTGTGGCTGTTTACTGCAGCGGTTTTATATTTGGGGTTCTTTTGATCAGAGTCATTTTGTTCAATAAGGAAAAAAAAGAACTACAATTCTTTCAAAACAACCGATGGGAGAGCTCGAATTCATAATTGCACTGACCGAACACCGCTTTGTAGGGATGGTTTTTCAGCCTTTTTTAATTAGGAGGCTGGAGAAATTTTACACTGTGGTGAGGCTGGTGAAACCGCACGATTTTGAGGATTCGGAATACGAGTGGCGTCCCTATGAGAAGGAGTTGGTAAAGACCATCGAGAAATACAGCGACGAACGTTTGATGAAGCGTTTTTCGAGGGCAGAAAGTGTTTCTGAGTTTTTCTCGCGTCTCGATTCTGGTGTATTTCAGCGGCAGGTGCTTCCATTTATCGAACAGCGCATGATGGATGTGGCTTCGGTGTTGATGCTTAGCCCGGTTCGTTTGTTTAAAAAAGAGGCCAAGTATTCAAATCTTTATGATGAAGATGTGATTCATGTGCCGCCGGTTTTTGCGCGCCCCGAGTTTTATTTCGAGCGTACCGAACTGCAAACCCGTTACCGGCTAAAGGTTTTTATGGAGGGGAAGGAGTTGCTGCTTTCGAAACGCACCAACCGGATCATCACCAACGAACCCTGCCTGATGTTGTACCGCGACCAGCTAATTGCGTTCGAGAAATTGAATGCCAAGCGGTTGATGCCTTTTTTTGAAAAGGACGTGGTTTCGGTCCCGAACACCATCGAAGAAAAGTATTATTCGGGCTTTATCCTGAACACTGTCCGCGATTTCGATGTAAAGGCCAGCGGGTTTGAAATTCGCGAGGCCGACATCAATAAAAAAGCGGTTCTTTCGCTTGAAGTGGATCTGCAATACCGCCCGGCTTTTGTGCTTCGCTTCACCTACGGACAGGAAAATTTTCTGCCGGGCTCGGCCAAACAAACTTCGGTGAGTCTTCAGAAAAAAGGTTCGTCGTATGTTTTCCTGAAAACCGTGCGCGACTTTGAATGGGAAGGTGGAGTGATAAAGCTGCTTGAGCAGAAAGGTTTGGCAGAATTTAACGGCTATTACCAGTTAAAAGGCGCCGAAGTGCTGGAGCAACAAAATGCCCTGTATCATTTGCTGAATTGGTTGGGAGAACAGCACGACGAGTTGAAAAAGTACGGCATTGAAGCGGTGCAAAAGCAGGGCGATAAAAAATATTTTGCGGGTAGCGGCCATCTGGAATTAAAGACACAAACACGCGGCGACTGGTTTGATGTGTATGCGGTGGTTCGTTTTGGCGAGTTTAGCATTCCGTTTATCCGGCTGAAAAAATACATTCTGAACGACATTCACGAGTTTGCGCTGCCCAACGGCGAAATTGCCATTTTGCCCGACGAGTGGTTTGCGCGTTACAAAGGCTTGCTGCCTTACGGAAAAGACAAAGGCGAGCGCATCGAGTTTCACAAGCACCATTTTACGCTGCTGCAGCAAAGTTTTGAAGGAATCGACAGCGATGTGAAGGAGAAATTCCTGAAACTGAAAGATGTTGAAAAAGAAGAAACTGTTTTGCCGTCGAAGCTGAAAGCCAGCTTGAGGACGTATCAGGAGGAAGGTTTTAACTGGATGTACGGCCTGTACAAAAACGGACTGGGTGGTTGTCTGGCCGATGACATGGGGCTGGGGAAAACCTTGCAGACCTTAACTCTTTTGTTAAAACTGAAACGCAGTCAGCAGCCGATAAAAACCGGCGAGACCGACAAAAATGGTCAGCTGGATATGTTTGGTGGCAGTGCGCCTGATGAAACAGTGCAAGTTGCCAGCCTGATTGTTTTGCCCACTTCGCTGGTGCATAACTGGAGCAACGAAATTGCCAAGTTCACGCCTTCGCTGAAAGTATACAAATACGTGGGGCTGCAACGCAAAAAGGTGGAAGACATTGGTAAGATTGCCCGCTTTTACGACATTATTCTTACTACTTACGGCACCATGCGCAACGACAGCGAGATGCTGGCGGCCACCGAGTTTTTCTACCTGATACTGGACGAAAGTCAGTCGATCAAGAATTCGGGATCGAAAACGTACAAGGCGCTGATGAAAATAAAGGCGCGTCACAAACTGGTGATCACCGGGACGCCGATCGAAAATTCGCTGTCGGATTTGTGGAGCCAGATGAACTTTCTGAACCCCGGACTGCTGGGAAGCCTGGCCTTTTTTCAGCGAATGTTTATTACGCCCATAGAAAAGCACGCGAACGAAGAGCAGATGGAAAAACTGCAACTGATGATCCGTCCCTTTGTATTGCGCCGCAAGAAAATGGAAGTGGCGCGCGACCTGCCTCCGCTGATGGAAGAAGTGCGTATTTGCAGCATGGCTGACGATCAGCAAAAACTGTACGACAAGGAAAAATCAATCATCCGGAATACGATCCTCTCAGCCATCGAAAAAGAGGGAATGAACAAGTCGCAGTTTGTGGTATTGCAGGGATTGACGCGTTTGCGGCAACTGGCCAATCACCCGTCGCTGCTGGAGAAGGATGCGGGTGAAAGTTCGGGTAAGTTCGACGAGATTTTCCGGATGTTGCAGAACCTGGTTGCCGAGAAACACAAGGTGCTGATCTTCTCGTCGTTTGTTACGCACCTCGAACTGCTGGAATCGAAAATAAAAAAGCAGCGCTGGAAATATTCGAAGCTTACCGGGCAAACCACCAAGCGCGAAGAGGTGATCAAAGAGTTTCAGGAAAACGATGAGAACCGGATCTTCCTGATTTCGCTGAAAGCCGGTGGAGTAGGGCTTAACCTTACCGAAGCCGATTATGTTTTTATCATCGATCCGTGGTGGAACCCGGCCGCCGAAATCCAGGCCATTAACCGTGCACACCGTATTGGACAAGACAAGCACGTATTTGTGTACCGCTTTATTACCGAAAATTCGATCGAGGAAAAAATTCAGAAACTAAAGGAACGCAAAAGCTCCCTCGCCGATAAGTTTATCAATTCCAACGATCCCTTTCAGCAAATCACCAAGGAGGAAATTGTGGAGTTGTTTAAGTGACTTTTTGCAGGGATTGAAGGATTGATGAGATTGAGGGACTGAGTAATCAGTATTCAGTCGCAGTTTGCAGTCTCAGTGATCAGTGTTCAGTGAGGAAGGGATTGAATTTCCAATTATCAATCTTCAATAATCAATATCCAACGTTCAAAAAACAATAACCAATAGCTTGTCCCTAGCGGCTAGCAGCTCATTCATGCATTAAAGTATTTTTGAATTCACGCATTGTGGTTGAAGAGTGATCAGTCGCAGTATTCATTCTCAGTTTCAGGGACGGATTCAGTTGTTGCAATAATGAAAAACCAATATTCAATGCCCAGTTACTCGTAGCTCGTAGCTAATGGCTTGTAGCTTTTTTGGGCGTTCAAGCCTTCTCGCATTGTTTGATGGATGGATTTCCGAATAATCAATATGCAATTGCCAATGACTAATGACCAGTGACTTTCTTCCTGCTTCGATCTTCTGACTTCCGGCTATTTTCCTTTTTTGTTTCGCACGTAGATCAGTTTGAATTTTCCCTTGTAACTGTCGCGCTGATCGATTTCGAATTTGCCGATGGAGTTGATCAGCGGAGTAAGTTTTTCGAAGCCATAATTTCGCGAGTCGAAGTTGGGTTGGCGTTTCTGAAGCAAACTGCCAACATCGCCCATAAATGCCCAGCCGTCGTCGTCAGCCAGGTCTGAAATGGTGGAGGAAATCAGCCGAACTACTTTGGGAGTGATTTTGTCTACATCGTCTTTTTTCTCTGTTTTACTGGTAACTGCGGTATTTTCAGCTTCTTTGGTGTCGGATTTCAATATTTCGAGGTAAATGAATTTATCGCAGGCCACGATAAAAGGCTCCGGAGTTTTCTTTTCGCCAATGCCAAATACTTTCATGCCGGCTTCACGCAGGCGGGTGGCGAGTTTGGTAAAATCGCTGTCGCTCGACACCAGGCAGAACCCGTTTACCTGCCCGGCGTACAGGATGTCCATTGCATCGATAATCATCGCCGAATCGGTCGCGTTTTTCCCTTGTGTGTAGCCGTACTGCTGAATGGGGTTGATCGCATTTTCAAGCAGTACGTTTTTCCATTTCGAAAGTGTGGGCCGGGTCCAGTCGCCGTATATTCGTTTGATGGTTGGGTTGCCGTATTTGGCAATCTCTTCCAGCATTTCTTTTACATAGGCTGATGGTATGTTGTCGCCGTCGATCAGAACGGCCAGTCTGAAATCACTTTCCATGTTGTTTGTTTTGATTTTATAAAGGTAAAACTATTCCGTCGCGGGCCAAGGGGAAGTGATTCAAGAAAACCTGTTGCCGATTGTTTGTTGAAAGCCCCTAAAAGCTCGCTTGCCGATAAATTTATCAATTCCAACGATCTTTTCCAGCAAATCACGACGGAGGAAATTGTGGAGCTGTTTTCAGTGATCAGTCGCAGTACACAGTCTCAGTGTTCAGGGAAGAAAGGATTGAATTTCAATCATCAATGATCAATAGCCAATGGCTGATAGCTTGAAGCTAATTGCTAATTGACGCATTTAAGCATTTATGCATTCTCGCATTGTGGCCTTTAAGTATTCTGTTTGATTGTTTATGCTTTACTGAAATAATCCGTTAAATTTATAAGACTTTACTGCTGATGTGATTGTATGAAAAACAAATTATTCGCGAACAGGCTTCAGCTGGCGGGGTTCATGGCTTTCTGGTTGTGCTATTTCGCCGTCAATATTTTGTCGACTTACTTTTTTGGTACCGAAAAGTTCCGGGCTGTTATCCTTCTGCATAGTTTGTTGTACACAATTGGCGGAATGCTGTTCAGTTTCCTGGGATACAAAGCAATTAAAAGCCTCAGATCGCAAATACAATCCAACCGAAACTTTTTGTTGATGGCTGTTCTTTGTGTTTATGTGGCTACTTTTTTCTGGATGATTGTGCATCACTTTTCGTGGTGGATGGTTTCCGGCGAGGGAGCATTTGTCGTAAAGCCGGGTCTTTATCCGGTTAAGGCATTGATCTATTCGATTATTTTACTGGCTGTCATATTGCTCCTGATCCTTTCAGAGAATAAACCGCTGTCGGTGAAAGCAAACGAAAAAAGCTCGTTCGACATACAAAATGTGCAGGATCTGTTGGAGAAAAAGGAGTCAGATTATGAGGACATCCTTTTTCTTCCTGTAAAAAATAAGGTTCTGAATATTAAGGTCAGTGCGATAAAACTGATCCAGGCGAACGACTATTACTCGAATGTAATGGCCGAGAAACAAGATAGAATGGTTTTAAGCAGTTATTCACTAAAAAGATGGGAAGAAATCTTGCCTAAAAAACATTTTCGGAGGATTCACCGTTCGTCGATCGTTAACCTGAACTATGTCGAGAACATCGAAAAGAGGCAGAATAATACTTTTGAGGTTACAGTAAAAGGAATCGATCAAACCGTAACGATGAGCCGGAGATGCGCTAAAACGGTTCTTGATCGGTTTCAGGCGTAAGGCCTTGTACCGTTTACTGATTTATTGAACCACTCGCTGAAATTTCCCTAAAACTCCTGGTTGGGCAACGTATTTTAGTCGGAGCACTTTAAGATTAAAACACATGACTAAAAAACAAAAAATCAGCCTAATTGCTACCGTTTTATTTTCCCTTACCTTGTTGGGAGTTGTATACGCGCGGCACATGACCAGTAAAAACGGGTTCAGTGTGCGTTTAAAATCAACTATTCTGGGCGAGGACCGAACCTTGTTGATACACCTTCCGGATGATTACGTGAACTCAGCTGAATCTTACCCGGTTTTGTATCGTTTCGACGGCAATCAGCAATTAGTAAGGAAGACCGTGTCGGCCATTCGGCAATTATCGCGCGAAACGGGAAGTGCGCCTGACATGATTGTGGTAGCCATTGAAAATACTTACAGGGACCGCGATATGTGGCCAACGCACACCAGGTATTACCCCGAATCGCAAGCGCTGGGCTCAACAAATTTCCTGGCGTTTATCGAAACGGAACTTATACCGTACATCGACAAGCAGTACCGAACCACTGATGAGCGGATTGTTTGCGGGCAGTCGCTTAGTGCCGTATTTACGCTTTATGCATTTTTAAGCAAACCTTCGCTGTTTCAGTCTTTTATTGCCTGCAGCGGGGCGTTTCCGGGGTGCGAACCGTTTTTTAAGGAATTGAGTCAGGCAGCTTTTCAGCAGGCAGCGCAGTTCGAAGGGAAAAAGTTATTTATTACCCACGGCTTAAAAGATCCGCTCGATCCTGACGGCACCGTTCATCGGCAAATGACCGATTTCTCCGACTTGGTAAAGAACCATTTAGGCAGCCACACCGCTTGTTTTTATCATATTTATGAAAACGAAGGGCACGTTCCCAAAAACAGTTTAAAAGACGGGCTGCTTTTCTTATTTGAATCGGGGACGAAAGGAAGACCCTAAATCCGGAGCCCTTTGCACATAAGGTAAAGCCGGGATAACAGATTTGCGTTGGCAGGTGCACATTGCTAATTTGAAAAGCTACATCGCTATTTTGAAGAAGTATATCGTCGGTTTGAAACGCAACCTTGTTCTTTTTACTGTGCACATCGCTTATTCGAACTTTTACATCGCTCATTTGAAGATGCACAAAGCTCTTTTGAACTTTTACAATGGTTATTTGAACATGCAGAATGCTCATTTGAACTTGCACATAGCTTATTCGAACTTTTACATCGTTCATTTGAAGATGCACGAAGCTCTTTCGGACTTTTACAATGGTTATTTGAACGTGCAGGATGCTCATTTGAACTTGCACAACGCTTATTCGAACTTTTACATCGTTCATTTGAAGATGCACAAAGCTTTTTTGAACTTTTACAATGCTTATTTGAACGTGCAGGATGCTCATTTGAACTTGCACATCGCTCATTTGAAGATGTACAAAGCTCTTTCGAACATTTAAGATGCTTATTTGAAGTTACATATCGTTCATTTGAACATATAGGGTGTTCTTTTGAATTTGCAGGAAGCTCTGTTGAAAAGTCAAGCTGTTTGTTTGCCTTGCCGGACCAAGGTGTTGGAGGATTGTGCATTACCGTTGTATGGAATAAGATGCTTTTAGTGATTGCCGCTGTTTACTGCTCATTTCATAAAAAATTAAACTGAGGCGGGGCAGGAGCGGGAGCCATACGTTTGCCATCTACATTAGCGTGTTTTAAATTGTATACGGATGCTGCTACCCGGTTTTTCCAGTCAGAACTTTGAATGTATAAAACATCCCCAACGTGTTCTGCTGCCCGTCTGCATATTTTTTGTTGATTTTCATCGGGCATTGTGGTCTCTTTAATATCAATGAGTTGGGCCAGTATGTTGGCTACCCTGTCAATAAATGGTTGTTGGTTCCAACCTACTTCCGGTACCTCCAATGCTCTGATTTCACGCATGGCTGCTGCTTCGTCCACGCCATTTCCCCCTCCTGTGGTCATGCCCTCTTTCCGGTCAAAAGCTGTTAAATCTCTTTTCGACAGCAAGCGCCAAACCTTGGTGGTAATGTCGGATAACTTTTGGGAGATTAAAAAAGGAGAGATTTCAGTGTATTGCATGCTAATCGATTCGATTTCCTGATAGACCGATCCCGGGTCAATTGTATAGCGGCCCTCTCCGGTTTCTTCGGTATGCTGGGCCTCTTCTTCTCCGGTAAGATTGCGGCGAATTAAAGACAGGAGCCCCTCTAAAAAGTCGGGAATGAAATTATATTCCAGGGATTTTATCGAAGCTTCTATCAGCGCTTCGGCTACCGTATGATCGCCTTGCGAAGACCCGGGCGTGGTGGTGGGAACACGTTCCTTAAAATTGATCCGGTCGACAAATGGCTGCCTGCTTTCTTCATCGATGTTCAAAACAACATTGGCCAGACCGAAAGCTTGTACTACATCGCTGTCAGAAATATTGGCCGGTTTTTTAGCCGACTTGTCAGTACTTTTTTGTGCAGAACCCAGCTTCGACGCACGTTCTCCCATCGTATCTGCTTCTTGCTCCAACCCGGCATCGTCGTTTACACTTACTCCGCTTTTCATTTGCATGGTCGCTTTCACCCTGCCTTGCTTTTGCTGCACCACATGCCAGGCTTCGTGGGGCAAGTGCTTTTCCTGCCCCGAAGCGATATGAATATCCGTTCCCTGTGCGTAAGCATGAGCCTGTAGTTGAGCCGGTTTATCCGAATGGTAATGCACTTTCACATCGTCCATCGGGTAGCCCGAAAGGTTTTCAATCCCTGTCTTCAAATCGTCAGGCAAACCCGTGTTGTTTTCTTTCTTTTGTACGGGCAGCGGTGCCTGAGCCGGGTGATCATCGGCCATCGCTTTCAACTGATGTGCAGGCGCGGTATGCGGACTATTATTGGCCATCTCATGCAGCTGCCTTTGCGTAACGGTCTCCGGCCGGTTATCGGCAAACTGAGAAACGGATTCGTTGCTGTCCTGTTTTTGAGAAGCGGCTTTGGCTACCGATTGGCTTTTGTTCTCCTGTGTTGTGTCGGCATACGTATTCATGGTTGGCTCTTTTTGAGGTTTCGATTATTGCCGGGGCCTGTTGTTGTGCACGGGCCTTATTCTTTCAAAGGTAGTTTAAAAGCAAAAATTATCATACAAATAAAAGGAATGGCAGCATTTAATTCTGCTTCGCTTATTGGTTAGGAAGTAAGTGAGGTGAATCCCGGCCGGTGTTTACGGGTGGGGCGGACTACTCGGGATCCAGTGTTTTTTATTCTTTTGCGATATAAATTATCACTTCTTTTATTCCGTTTTCCGGAATACCCGGTGTTTTGCTATAATCTACTCTGTCTTCTTCGTTAACTTCGCCATTGCCGTTGATATCCACGAACTTTAAATCTCCAATTTGCGAGGGGTGATTTTGTGGAGGATAATTGTCAATATCTTCCTGACTTTCAAAAATCCCATTTACAATGTAGCCATTGATTATGTTGACTGCTCCATTTTTACTTGCCCGAAAGTAATACCTTATATCCCGGTATCCGTAAAAAAGAGCCTCTCCGTTCTCATCGGTAGTGATCTCTTCAAGTGGCTGTTTTTCTCCCGATTCATTTTCTTTGAAAATTGAAATATTTGTACCAGAAGCCGATTCAGCCACAGGACTTTCTGCTGTCCTGTTTGTACAATCAAATACAATGAATTTCACGATTGGAAGAAGAACCGACACAGTATAATAATTTACATTCTTCTGGTCCTCTGATGTAACCGTATAGTCAACCGGTTCTGTAAAATCTGTAGTTGCTTTTGACGGAGGATATACAACTGCTCCTTCCGATATTTGAATTGTTGGGATTAGTCTCTCTACTTCAATGTCTACAGGTGCCTTAATTGTACCTTCATTCCCATCAAAATTAACATCTCCAAAGTTGAAGCTCATTTTTAAGAGCGAAGCCTCATTGTTTTTTACCTCCTCCTTTTGACAGGCAACCACGAGGAAGATAAAAAGATAAATTACGAATCTGATTTTCATTTTATGTTTGGTTTTTAGCTAAATCGGAATAACGGTCACTTGCAAGTTGTTGTTGTTGTTGTTGTCATGAATTTCGAAGAGCGTCAGCGTCTGCTGGATGAAGACTACAAAGAAAGGGCCGATCAACGCACCGCATGAATCCTGCTGTGCCATTAAGAATTGTTAGCAGCAAGTAAATTTTCATATTTAGTATGCTTCTGAGTAAATTTCACAAAATGGTAATAACTTTTTCAATGAAATTAATTTTTCACTTGAAAGATTGGTGTTAACAACATAAAGCTTTCTAAGATTAGATAGTTGACCAATATTAGATGGTAAATCGGTCATTGGATTATTAGACAAATCAAGTGTTGTCAAGTTGCTTAATTCGCCTATCCAATCAGGTATAGCAGTAAGATTTAGCTTTTGAGCAAAAATATGGGTTAGCATATTAAGTTCTCTTATTTGTTCAGGGAAATCTTTAATATTTGTGTCTGAAATTCCAATAATTTTAAGACTTGATAGTTCGGGTATCCAATTAGGTAGATGATTAATTGGATTTGAAGTAATAGAAAGCACAGATAAGTCTTTAAGGTTTCTAGTTTCATTTGGTAGTTCTTCTATTTTATTCGCATCCAAAACTAATGTTGTCAAATTTGTCAAATTACCGATAGATTTATTAATTATTGAGATATCATTGTTCGCTAAGTTCAGGAATGTCATACTCCTAATAGTAAACAAATTATCACTGAGTCTTGTAATGTTGTTATTGGCAAGCGAAATCCCTTGGAGTTGTTTTAGCTGTTCAAGGTTTGATGGTACTTGTATAAGATTATTATCTCCTAAATCTATTGAAACTAAATTCCTTAAATTATAACAATCAGGTAATGTTGCTATTTCGTTGCCACGTAGGTTTAATTGACTAAGACATGGTAGTTTACAAATACATTCAGGAAAAGCATTGAGGTTATTATACGATAAATTTAACTGTCTAAGATTTATGAATTGTGAGATTGAATCTGAAATATGGGATAAACTTTGATTTGTTAAATCAAGGATCAGAACAGATTGAGGTGATTCATACGCATAATCAAGATTGTTGAAGTAGCCTTGTTGTATTTTGGGATTTAATGTTTGAGATTGATTCTGAATTATCTCAGTAGTTTTCTTAGGTTCCCTTAGTTTATTTGTACAGTTAAATAAACTAACTAAGACTAGTATTATGCACAAATTTTTCATTTTGTCTCTTTCTATTTTTGCGGACGTATATGTATTTCATTTATTTCGCTATTCAAACCATTGCACGGATGTGATTGAAACAGCCTTTAAAAGCATTTACAACCGGAAATTATCCGTTATTCATTCAAGGGTGGCAAAAATCTCTCGCTGCTGTTCGTCTCGGGTGTCACCTGTGCTTGCGGGAACTAATTTAACAAAAGTTTTTGCGGATGCAAGGGGCAGTTGGCAGTATTCAGTATTCAGTCGCAGTTGGCAGTCTCAGTGCTCAGTGTTCAGGGAAGAGTGGGGAGAGTTCCAATTATCAATATCCAATGTCCAATAACCAAAATAGCACGTAGCTGGTGGTTTATTCTCGCATTTAAGCATTCACGCATTGCGGTTGAAGGATTGAGGGAGAAGTATTCAGTGTTCAGTCGCAGTTGACAGTCTCAGTGCTCAGTGAGGAAGGGATTGAATTTCCAATTATCAATCTTCAATAATCAATAACCAAATGCTCGCAGCTCGTAGCTCGAAACTCACAACTTGCAGCATCAATAAAATAAATACATCAGTGTATCGTTTGTTTGAGAAAGCCGATTAACATGAAATCAAAAAGAATTATTGCGGCCATTTTGGTGGCCTTTACCTTTTCTGTGTTTGCAAGTTCGTGTCGCAGTGTGGTTTTTACCGGTCATCCCAAAAGGGAGGTAAAAACCAACGCCAAGGGAGAAATTCCGCCGGGGCAAATGAAAAAGCTCACGGGCGAAAAAAGCGCAAAAAAGTATGCTCCCGGTCAGCGAAAAAAATAAGACCTGTTTTTATTCTCGCAACTTACGCTTAATTTGAGGAAGTTTTTGGTACAAACCAGAAGAAACGGAACAAATAAATGAAAGCGATAGTACGTGAGAAATATGGTAGCTGGCAGACCTTGCATTCCGCAGAGGTGGATATTCCGCTGCCCAAAGCCGGCGAAGTGCAGGTAAAAGTGCATGCCGTAAGTTTAAATGCTTCGGACGTGGAAAACATGAGCGGTTCGCCGTTATACATCCGCGCGTGGGGATTGTTTAAACCCAACTACAATATACTTGGTTCAGATATCGCCGGAACAGTGAGTGCAGTGGGAGAGGGCGCCGGTCGGTTTAAAACCGGGGATGCCGTGTACGGAGATGCGCTTTATTCCTGGGGCGGTTTTGCCGAATATGCCTGTATCCCGGAGAAAATGCTGAAATTAAAGCCCGCGCTTCTCTCTTTTGAAGAGGCGGCTTCGTTGCCACAGGCAGGTGCGGTGGCCGAACAAGGGATTCGTTTTAAACGCAGGTTGCAGCTGGGCGATAAAGTGCTGATCAACGGGGCCGGAGGTGGTGGCGGGAGTTTTGCTGTGCAGCTTGCCAAACTGGCGGGAGCCGAAGTAAGCGGGGTGGACAGTGCCGAAAAACTGGCGTTTATTCGTTCGCTGGGGGCAGATCATACCATCGATTACCGGGAGTATGATTTCACTAAAAACCGTCATTCGTACGATTTTATTCTAGATCTGGTAGCTTCGCACCCCATTTCTCATTACCGGCGTGCACTTACCCCGCGGGGAATTTACTGCATGGTGGGTGGTAAAATGCGTCATCTTTTCCAGACCCTGGTAGTGGGAAGCCTGCTTTCTTTATTGGGGAGTAAAAAACTCGGGGTGATCGGCGTAAAGCCCAATGAAAAACTGGAGTACCTCGAAGAACTTATCAGCGACGGAAAACTAAAGCCCGCCATCGACAGGGTGTATCCGCTTGAGCAGGTGCCGGAGGCCATGCAATACCTTTCGGAAGGAAAAGCAAAGGGGAAGGTGGTGATAAAAGTGAGATAGTGAGGCTGTTCTAAATTTGTCAGAGAATAAAAACTCATGACCAGCCCTCAAAAGCTTTAAAGATTTGGAACCGGTCATGAGTGGGATCGCTATTTTCGATTTCTGAACGGAAAACTAAACCGTTATTCAAATATCCGGATAACTTCTCCGGTAAACATTCCTTCCACACTACGCACGTAGCCGCTGGCAACTTTGTTCATCGGAACCGGAGTATGTCCTGGAAAAGCATCGCCCAATCTTTCTGCCGATTCTTCAACCAGTCCCGGAGCAACCACGTTCAGGCGCAGACCGTTTTCCAGCTCGGGGGCCACCGCTTTTACAAAGCTATGCAGCGCACCGTTCACCATGGCGGCATTCGAGCTCATATAAACCGGATCGTCGGCCAGAATTCCGGAGGTAAGGGTAAACGAAGCCCCGGGTTTTACAAAGTCTTTCCCGATGCGCACCAGGTTTACCTGCCCCATTAACTTGCTTTTTATGCCTACGTACAGGTCCTCTTCCGACATGCGGCTGAAAGGTGCCCATTTGGTAGCACCCGAGCAGCACACCACTGCATCGAGGTCGGGGACAGACGCAAACATTTGTTGGATGGATTCTGCATCGTTGATGTCTACCTGAATATCGCCGCTTGTTCTTCCGGCTGTTATTACTTCATGTTTTTTACCGAGCCGGCCGGCAACACTTTTGCCAATCGTTCCGCTATTTCCGCCAATTACCAGAATTTTCATTTTTCTTTGTTTTGAATCGTTTACTCAAAGAGACAAAATATTGTTCAACTCATGTGGTTGTTGTGTTTATTTTGTTCTTTCTGATAAAAGAATTTAAGATTGAAAATGTTCAGCAGACAAGTTTGATTAACGCAGGAAGACTAAAAAAACGACAATTTTCAGCATGAACTTTTGACAGCTACCAGGGGGCATAAAACAAGAGTAGTGAGCGTTGGTATTCTTCCGTTTCTCACTACTCTTCACTCAGTGCCTTTTTATGGCTACTGTTTCGTTTTGATTTCCATCAACTGTGTTGATGATGGATTTTATCTAATGTGGCTTAGCTTTTCATAATCTCAGCTGTGTCGACGGCCTGAAAGAAAGAAGCCGGTTTCCCGTCTTTGAAAGTCCAGGTGTGGGTTGCATTGGCTTTAAACGGTTTCCCGGATGCTTTCCAAACTCCCGAATAGTGACCCACCATTACGATCTTTTCTTTTCCTTCCACAAAATCGTCAATTTCAATTTTGAAGTTATCGTAGTACTTAGGCAGGTTCGAAAATACTTCTTCGGCAATAGCCTTTTGCCCCACATAGGTTCCGTCGCCTTCCACAAACGGAAAGCCGGTACATTCTTTCCATACAATGTCTTTGTCCCACATAGCCAGAACTTCGTCAATTTTTCCTTCAGCAAAAAGCTGGTATCCTTTTTTCAGTGTTTCCAAATTACTCATTGTGTTGTGTTTTTTAATTGTTTTTCTGACTTCAGCGAACTTTCATAATTAGTTGGGCAGCTTCCACGCCTCTCATGTCGCGTGTTGCAAGTCCCTGTTTTACGGCCAGTCCGGTCATCAGTTCCATGGGGCCGCCACCGCTGCCATCCATATCGTCAGCCAGTTGTTTGTAGCTGCTGTACATGCTGTAGGTCATGTGCGATGCAAGTGACTGACTGCCGGTGGGCAGGAGAACTCTGATCAGTCCCCAGGCTTCCTTTTGCCCGTTATCAACCAATTGCTGGTGCCAGGGTTTGAAAACCTCGCTCTCCACTTTTTCATAGCTGTCATCCAGTTGTTTCATTAGGTCAAACTTTAGCAGCGTTCCAATGGGCATGTCAAAATCGCCCTCTGTGCTATTGATCTCCTTGCAATACACCTGGTGTGCAATATCGCGCGAGATCACTGTTTTTTCCATCCATTCGCCTAACTCCTTGTCGCTTAGCTCGGGATGTGCTTTTTGCAGGTATTCGTTAAATTTTCCATTGGGAAAACCTTCTAACATGGCTTCGAGGCTCGAAAATAGGGTAACTGTAAAATACTGGGAACCTTGTTCCGACCCGCCCGGCGACATGGCCCAGAGATCCCATCCGATAATGTTTCCGTCAGCAACCCGCTGTTGGTGAATGTTGGTCCAGAATTGTTCCACCTCCAGGTAGTCAGAGTTTCGCTCATCGTTCACTTTCATAAACTCAAAGAGCAGGTACAGCGGTTCATTTTGTGCCTGAACAAATGCTCCCAACGAGAGCAATAAAACAAATGTTAACGTGGTAATCTTTTTCATTGTTTTAATATTTAAAGTGAGAAAACTTCCTCGCCGTGAACGCTTGCAACACTTAACTGAAAAAAAGACTTTAGCAGGAGTTTGACTTGAAAAAGTAGGTGAAAGGAGCATCAACAAAGAATTGCCTTCTTTATAAGTGTATGATTCCTATGAAAGTTACTAAGAAAGCCTGTAAAACACCAAATACTCTTTTAATAATGTTCTGGTACAGGTTATTGCTTTACATAAGTGGTAAAAATCCGGAATGGGGAAAAGTAGAAGTTTTGGTACATTGGTGAGGAGAAACCTATTTATGGGAAGGTTGATTTCGCTGCCGTCGGGGAGTAGTGTGTGGTCTAAAATGAAATCAGGCTTTAATTTTTTAAAAACCAGTAGTTTAACATAGATTTTTTTCGAATCAGACAGGCTTTTGTTCGATTGTAATATTAACAGAAAAGCAAAGATCTATAGGATCAGCTGAGGAACAAGGCAATGGACACGCCGATAAAGGTTCCGATGATGTATCCCAAAATGCCGGTAAGAATGCCCGGAGTGATGAGCTTTTTTTGACCCAGCGAAGCTGCCATGGGAGCCGCAACCGACGGTCCCATAATGTTGGCGGCTGACGAAACGACCACTTCGTATACATCGAGTTTGAAGAGCTTGGCCAGTGACAGGAGTAATAAAAAATGAAACAGCATGATGGTAAGGTAGAAGAGCAGCACCGGAAATCCTACCTTGAGGATGTCCTGAAGGTTGGTGGCAGCTCCGATCACTGCCAGGAAAATGTACATCATCCAAAGGCCAATGGAAAAAGCGGTATTCTCCAGCTTTTTTAGTGATTTTGGGAACAGGTTGGCCAGAACGATCGAAAAAACGGTGATAAGCAGTATGCTTAGGTTGAGCTCAGTTTGAAACAATTGCTGAAAGAAAGGGGAGACGATGGTTCCGGCACCGGCCACCAGCAGCGCTATAAAGATGGATACCGCAAATCGTTCGAGTGTGATTGCGTGCTTTTGTTCTTCTTTGGCTAGCAACTCAGGCTGTTCGTCATCGGATGTTTTTCTGAAAAAACGGGCAAGAAAACCAACAGAAGGTACCAGAAACAACAACAACACATATATGTTGGCGGCAAAATTATCGATGGCAAGCGTGGCTGTAAAAAGCGGATTAGAGCTAAAATTCAGGATTTCGGCGGTGGTTACAAAGTTGATGCTTCCGCCAATCAGGGTGGCTGCGATAATCCCTGCGGTGTTGGCACTTCCTTCACCCAAATCAATCAACTGATACGCCAGCAGACATCCAAGCACAATGCCTGCAGCACCTATGATGTAAGCCAGTAAAAGCTTTCCGCTCTCGCGAATGATTTTAACAAGGTTGGAACCAAACAACATCAGGGGAATGGCAATCGGTATAAAATAATCGAACACCATGGAGTAAACCTCGACTTTTATTTTGGGGTTGGAGGCTACCGGAACAACTCCTGTCATTGATAAAACCGACATGGAAATCATGGTCACCAGTATCCCGGAAACTTTTCCAAACCATTTTTTGTGCTCCGAATAAATTCCGAAAGCAGCGGCTCCGGCAATAATTAACAGGAGAATAAGATGTTTATCGGGTGCGATCAATGAATTCATTTTTACCTGGTATTTTTTTCAGCTTTTGAATATATCTGAATAATTCAAAAAAAGGAAAACAGTTGCCATTTGATTTTAGTTGAGAGAAAAGAAATTTTAGATGAGGACGAGTTTGTCAGAAACCAAAAAGGCCGCTGAAAAATTCAGCGGCCTTTTGAAATATTATAACCTCAAAGGGTTTTTACATCAAGAAACTCAAAAGAATACCGGCTGCTACTGCCGAGCCAATAACACCCGAAACGTTCGGAGCCATGGCGTGCATAAGCAGGTGGTTGGTTGGGTCTTCCTGTAGTCCCATTTGCTGAACAACCCTTGCACTGTCAGGTACTGCAGATACACCCGAAGCACCAATCATTGGGTTGATTTTGTTCTCTTTTTTCAGGAACAGGTTCATGATTTTTGCTCCGGCAACACCACCGGCAGTTGCAATTACAAACGAAGCTGCACCCAATGCAAAGATTTTAATGGAAGAAGGAGTCAGGAACACATCGGCCTGGGTTGAAGCACCCACAGTAAGCCCCAGCAAGATCGTAATGGTATCGATCAGCGGGTTGGCAGCTGTATTGGCCAAACGTTTGGTAACACCCGATTCTTTCAGCAGGTTACCGAAGAACAACATACCGATCAGCGGAAGAGCCGAAGGAGCAATGTAGGCTGTTAAAATCAAACCAACAATCGGGAACAGTACCTTTTCTGTTTTGGAAACCGCGCGTGGAGGTTTCATACGGATCAAACGTTCTTTTCTGCTGGTCATCAATTTAATTACCGGAGGCTGAATTACCGGTACCAGCGCCATGTACGAATAGGCTGCAATGGCGATAGGCCCGATCAGGTTTTTCACGGTTGTTCCATCGGCCATTACGTTAAGTCCGTTGGCTAACTTCGATGAAAGGAAGATCGCGGTTGGACCGTCGGCACCACCGATAATCCCAATTGCACCGGCTTCAGGAGGTGCAAAACCAAGGTAAAGAGCTCCCAGGAAAGTCAGGAAGATACCAATCTGCGCGGCTGCTCCCAACAACATTAATTTCGGGTTCGAAATCAACGACGAGAAGTCGGTCATCGCTCCAATACCCAGGAAAATGAGTGGCGGATACCATCCCTGAACCACACCCTGGTATAGAATGTTCATAACCGATCCCGGTTCGTATACACCCAGTTTCAGGTTGAAGTCAACCACCTGGAACATGGGAATGTTCCCGATCAGGATACCAAAGCCAATGGGTATAAGCAACATCGGCTCGAAGTCGTACTTTATGGCCAGGAACAGGAATACAAATCCTACCAGCATCATGACCATATTACCCCAAGCAATGTTGGCAAAGCCCGAGAATTCGTAGAAGTTAAACAGCCCTGAAACAGCGCCGCTGTAGTTCTTGTACTCAAATCCGTCGCCGGCGAGTTTTCCGTCCTTGGTTAACTGTAATTCACGTTGTGGAAGATGAATGGTTTCATCTACCATATCATAACCGGTAGAACGGTTGGGATCGGTATTGGCTCCCAGGTGCGTTACTTTAACGGGTTTAAAATCGAGCACTATTTTATCATCCGAAATCCGGTAATGGCCCGTAAAACGCGTTTTGGCCGAGTCGAGCATAAAAGCTCCGTCCTCTTCAAACGAAAACGTTTTGTAACGCTTTACCGTTTTGGGCTTTTCGGTTTGAGTTCCGTCCTCTTTATAAGTCGGAATCGGTACATATCCATCGGAATAATTGATCCATTTTCCGCTGGTAAGTACATCACTGAGTTTTTCGGGTTGCCCGGCAAATGCCGTTGTGGCCCCAAAAATCAGCAATACTATTAGTTGCAATATTTTTCTCATCTTCTAAAAAAGTAAAGGTTAACCAATCTCAATTAAAACGTCGTCTTGCAGTACGCTGTCGCCAACATTTACTTTAATAGAAGTTACTTCACCACCTTTGATTGTCTGAATCTGGTTTTCCATTTTCATGGCTTCCATAACCATCACATTCTGGCCTTCGTTAACTACGTCGCCCACTTTGATGTTGATTTTTAAAATGGTTCCCGGCAGTGGGGCAGTAACCTTGAATTTGCCTGATGATTCGGTTTTTTTGATCAAACCTTCACCTGGTTTTTGCTCTACCGGTTTACGCACCAATGTGGGTGTTTTTGAAGTTTTTACTTCTCCATGAATTTGAACTTCGTATATGGTACCGTTAACGTCCAGTTCTGCAACATTCTCTTCAATGCCTTTTAAGTGAACGTCGTATTGGTTACCGCTTATTGTGAATTTATATTTTTTCATCTGTTTATAATTGTTTTTTTAAGGTAACAAAATTGCTGTTTGGCAGCAGATATCTGATTCTTAACGCGGCCAGTTGTTGTTTACTCCATAAATTTTAGAACTCCACGGCGAATAGGCTTTTTTTACTTTTTTAATCGTAACAACATTGCTTTCTTCGTCGTGTAATTCGTTAAAATACATATGTAAAGCCAAACTGATAGCTGCGGTAACGTTACCTTCAACAAAATCGTTTTCAGTAGTTTCTTTTTTCTTCTTGTCTTCGCTGCTTGCTTTTTTGCGATTAAACTTCATGTTGATAATCTTTGGTAACCTGGAGAAAATCAGTACCAAAGCAGTAAGCGAGAACAACACGATAGAAAAACCTACGATTGCTACCGTGAATCCAAAGTCGTAAGAACTTGCCAATAAAATACTTAATGGTTCCATAAGGTGTTCTTTTTATAATGGAATATTTGAATGTTTTTTAGGAGGATTCACCAGCTTTTTGGTAGCAAGGCTTTGTAATCCGCGAATAATCCGGAACCGGGTGTTGCGTGGCTCAATTACATCGTCGATGTAGCCGAAAGACGCAGCCTGGTATGGATTGGCAAATTTCTCGTTGTACTCTTCTTCGTGATCCGCAATAAACTTGGCGCGTTCTGCCGGATCTTCGATGTCGCGAAGTTTACGTCCGTGAAGTACTTCCACTGCACCTGCTGCACCCATTACTGCAATTTCGGCAGTTGGCCATGCATAGTTAAGGTCGCCGCGAAGTTGCTTGCTCGACATTACGTCGTGTGCACCACCGTATGATTTACGCAATGTGATGGTGATTTTCGGTACAGTAGCCTCACCGTAAGCAAACATTAATTTTGCTCCGTGTGTAATAATTCCGCCGTATTCCTGCTTGCTTCCGGGCAAGAATCCTGGAACATCAACCAGCGTAATAATCGGGATATTGAAAGAGTCGCAGAAACGAACAAAGCGAGCTGCTTTAATCGATGCATTGATATCTAAAACACCGGCCAGGTAGTTGGGCTGATTGGCCACGATACCTACTGGTTGTCCGTCGAATTTAGCAAAACCTACTACAATGTTTTTGGCGTAGTTCCGGTGAATTTCCAAGAACTCAGAATAGTCAACCAATATGTGGATGATATCTTTTACGTCGTACGGGTGGTTCGGATTTTCAGGGATGATTTGATTCAGTGCATCATCCAAACGGTCTATTGGGTCTGTATTTTCGGTAACGATCGGGTCTTCCAGGTTATTCTGCGGAAGGTAGCTGATCAGTTTACGAAGGATCAATAAACCTTCTTCTTCGTTTTCAACAAGGAATTGAGCCACACCCGATTTTGAAGCGTGAACTTTACCACCACCTAAATCTTCTACCGAAATATCTTCTCCGGTTACTGTTTTTACCACTTTTGGGCCGGTAACGAACATGTACGAGTTCTGTTCGGTCATCATGATAAAGTCGGTTAGGGCAGGAGAGTATACTGCACCACCGGCACATGGGCCAAAAATGGCTGAGATTTGCGGGATAACTCCGGAAGCCAGAATGTTACGCTCGAAAATTTCGGCATACCCGGCCAGCGAGTTAACACCTTCCTGGATACGTGCGCCACCCGAGTCGTTGATACCAATAACCGGTGCTCCCACTTTCATGGCCATATCCATTACTTTGCAAATCTTTTGGGCAAAGGTTTCGGAAAGTGAACCTCCGAAAACAGTAAAGTCTTGCGAGAATACGTACACTACACGTCCGTCGATGGTACCGTGACCGGTTACAACGCCATCACCCAAAAATTTGGATTTTTCCATACCAAAGTTGGTACAGCGATGGGTTACGAACATGTCAAATTCTTCAAAACTACCTTCGTCCAATAACATTTCAATACGCTCGCGTGCGGTATATTTTCCTTTTGCGTGTTGTGCTTCAATACGTTTTATACCACCACCAAGCTTCGCTTCAGCTCTTAAGTCAATAAGCTTTTTAATTTTATCCTGGGTACTCATAAAAAAATCGGTTGTTTAATTGTAATCTATTCTTTTCCGCAGATTTCGGTTAATACTCCCATTGTTGATTTTGGGTGAAGGAAACCAATGTTTAAACCTTCTGCGCCTTTTCTTGCTTTTTGGTCGATTAGCCTCACGCCTTTTTCTTCGAGTTCGGCGAGCGAGTCATTCACGTTATCAACGGCAAAAGCCAAATGGTGTACACCCGGTCCTTTTTTCTCGATAAATTTTCCGATAGGTCCTTCCGGATCGGTTGATTCGAGTAATTCGATTTTGGTGTCGCCCACCATAAAAAAGGCGGTTTTTACTTTTTGGTCAGCTACTTCTTCTACAGCGTAGCATTTTAGCCCAAGCATGTTCTCGTAATATGGAATCGCTTCGTCAATACTGTTAACAGCAATTCCGATGTGCTCTATATGTGAAATATTCATAATTATTTAGAATGATTATAAAAGATTAATAGTCAATTTTTTAAACAGCTCTAAAGGTAGATGTAATAGTTTTCATGCTTCAATTGAAAATCAAAAACTGATTTATAACATACGCCGAATTCAGAATAAGTTAATATTCGAATGCGATTCATTTTGAACACATGATTTCTATCATAAAAAAAAGCAGACCTACGTCTGCTCTCCTATCTTTGGTTTTAATCTTGGTCCCAAACAAAATGGAAATGCGATCCAAATCTTTCGAAAGCATTCTTGTCCAGATTCTCCTGATGGTCAGGATGTGCAATCGAAATCAGCAATTTTGCCCTGTCTTGCAAGGTTCTTCCATACAGGTTTACAGCACCAAATTCAGTCACTACCCAATGGATGTTGGCACGTGTACTAACTACACCTGCACCCGGGGTCAAAATTGGTGCAATTTTACTGATACCTTTATTGGTGATCGATGGCATGGCAAGAATTGGTTTTCCGCCTTTACTTAACGAAGCACCACGCAGGAAGTCGATCTGACCACCCACACCCGAATAGTGTACGATACCGATAGAGTCGGCGCAAACCTGGCCTGTAATATCAATTTGTAAAGCCGAGTTAATGGCTGTTACTTTTGGGTTTTGGGCAATAACACTTACTTTATTGGTGTATTCCACATCCATCATGGCAACTCCGGGGTTGTCGTGGATGAAATCGTACAATGTTTTGGTACCCATCAGGAAGGTGGCTACCATTTTTCCTTTGTCGATGGCTTTGTTTTTACCGTTAACCACGCCTTTTTCTACCAAAGGAAGAATACCATCGGCAAACATTTCAGAGTGAACGCCCAGGTCTTTGTGGTTACCCAGCATGCTCAAAACGGCGTTAGGAATAGCACCAATACCCATCTGAAGGGTAGCACCGTCTTCCACCAGTTCAGCTACATAACGGCCAATTTTCCGGTCGGTGTCCGAAATCGGTCCGGGAGCAGCAATCACCAGTTCGCTGTTGTCTTCAACAAACAGGTCAATATCATCGATGTGGATCATTGCATCACCAAATGCACGTGGTACATTCGAGTTAACGATTGCAATGGTAGTATCGGCATTTTCTACCGCAGCCAGTGTGGCATCAACCGAAGTTCCCAACGAAACGTAACCAAATTTATCCGGTGTAGAAACCTGGATCATGACCACATTTACTTTTAGATAACCTTCTCTGATCAGACGCTGGGTTTCCTGCAGGAATACGGGGATGTAATCAGCAAAACCGGCTTGTGTTTGTTTGCGCACATTATGTCCGACAAAAAACGACTCTAACTGGAAGATTCCCTCCAATTCAGGATCGGCATAAGGAGCCGGACCTTCGGTGTGGATGTGCTGAATACGAACGTTTCTGAATTCTTTGTTTTTGCCCCTTTCAACGAGCGCTTTGATTAGCGGATGGGGCGTCACCGCTACGCTGTGCAGGTGCACACGATCGTTTGATTTAACAACTTTTACTGCTTCCGCAGCTGAGATGAATTTTATGTTCTTCATGTTTTTTGGATTTTTATAAATCAGCTTATAGTTCAGGCGCCAAAGGTAAGAAAACAATTATCTTTGGTCGTTTTTCGAATATTAATTATCAGTGTTCGAATGTTTTTGTAAACTTAGTGTTAATGAAGACTTTTTGGTCTCTTTCCCGGAGCAATTACTGTTGCCAAATGTACCCGTTCTTTTTGTTTGGATGAAAATCATCGATTGCATTAAGATCGTTAAGAAAGCGTCAAATACCGAGATTTAGTTTTATAATCTGTTGGCTTTTTCCTAATTTTAACGCAGAACAATAAAAACATACAAAATCATGTTGAAGGAAAAAATGTTAAGCGCTCTGAATGAGCAGATAAACGCAGAACAATACTCTTCTCTTTTATATTTGTCCATGTCAGCCTGGTTTCAGGACAAAGGGCTTCCCGGATTTGCCAATTGGATGTATGTGCAATACCAGGAAGAATTGACACATGCCAATAAATTTTTCAACTATGTAAACGAGCGTGGAGGAAAAGTTGAATTGAAAGCGATTGAGCAGATGCCAACCGAGTGGAGTGGTATTATTGAGGTGTACGAAGCCACATTGCAACACGAACAACATGTAACCACTTTAATCGATAACCTGGTAGATGTTGCGTTGGAACAGAAAGACCACGCCACGCAAAGTTTCTTGCAATGGTTTGTTGACGAGCAGGTGGAAGAAGAAGCCAACGTGAAGGAAATTCTGGATACGCTGAAGCTTATCAACGGCCAGGGCAACGGTATTTTCATGCTCGACCGTGAAATGCGTTCCCGTAAGTTTGTGGATACTACTGTAGCCAAGTAATTAGTACAATTATATAATAAGGAAGAGGCTACAGTGTTGTAGCCTCTTTTTTTTCACTCAGAAGAGGGTTAAGTCCGAAAAAGCCGGGCTTTTATTCAAAATAAAAAGCAAACGAACATGACAATCCAGGAGGAAATACTAACACGGTACGAGCATTTAAAGGAGTTTTGCCAACTTACCTGGGACGATGGATCCATGATTAGGTTGGAAAATGCCTTCGATTTTGCACGCGAAATACTGGGCGAGCACCGGTTTTCGCACAACGAAGTAATTCTGGGGCATTCGCTGGATGTGGCTTCTGTAATTGCCATGGAAATTGGCCTGGAGCCCGATTCGGTAATTACCGGACTTTTGCACAATGTTCGTTATGCCGGCTTAAAAGAAAAGGCAACACACGAAGAAATAGCCAGTAAGTTTGGCGAGCATATTTTTTCGATACTTGATGGCATGGCAAAAATCAATGCCATGGGCACCGATACGATCGATCTGCATTCGGAGAACTACCGGAAGCTGATGCTGGCATTGGCAGGTGACGTGCGTGTTATCCTGATAAAAATAGCCGACCGCCTGCAGGTAATGCGTAACCTTGAATGGTATAGTGTGGAACAGCAGCCGAAGCTGGTAAGCGAAACCCTGCATTTGTATGCTCCGCTGGCACATCGTTTGGGATTGTACAACATTAATTCTGAAATGCTGGATTTGAGCCTCAAATTTCAGAAACCCGAAGAATACAATTACGTAGTAACCCGCCTAAAGGAAACCGAAAAGGAACGGGCCGGTTTTGTGGCCGAGTTTGTAAAACCCATCGAAAAGAAACTGGCGAAAAGAGGCCTTCAGTTTTCGATGAAAGCGCGTACCAAATCCATCTCCTCCATTCATAATAAAATGAAAAAGCAGGACGTATCGTTTGATGAAGTGATGGATTTGTTTGCCATTCGGATAATCCTGGATTCAAAACCGGAAGATGAAAAAACGGATTGCTGGATGGCTTATTCCATCGTAACAGAGGAGTACCAGGCAAATACAAACCGTTTGCGCGACTGGATCACGATTCCGAAATCAAATGGTTATGAATCGTTACACACTACGGTGATGGGGCCGCATAACAAGTGGGTGGAGATACAGATTCGAACCCGGCGAATGGACGAAATTGCCGAAAAGGGACTGGCCGCACACTGGAAATACAAAGGCGGAAGGTCGTCGAACATTGATTCGTGGCTAACCGGCATCCGCGATGTACTTGAAAATCCGGGATTGAATGTGGTGGATTTTATCGATCATTTCAGAACCGATGTTTACAGCGATGAAATATTTGTTTTTACACCCAAAGGCGATTTGCGAAAGTTACCACAGGGCGCTACTTTACTGGACTTTGCCTACGAAATCCACTCAAAATTGGGAGATACCTGTGTGGGCGGATTGGTGAACGGAAAAAAGGTAACGCTGAAATATAAACTGAAAAACGGCGACCAGATTTCGATTGATACTTCGAACAACCAAAAGCCTAAGTTGGACTGGCTTGATTTTCTGGTAACCTCAAAAGCCAAAAACAGAGTTCGGAACAGTTTGAACGAGGAGCGCAATACACAGGCTGCTCACGGGCGTGAGATTTTGTTACGCAAGTTTAAAAACTGGAAGCTGGATTTAAACGACGATGCCATTCGGAAAGCGCTAAAGCATTTCAATTTTAAACTGGCCGTGGATTTCTATTACGAAATTGCGGGTGGCAAAATAGATCCGCTGGAGGTGAAGGCGCTGTTTGTGGAGAAAGAGGAAGAAGATGCCCGTAAAACGGTGGAAGAGTTGCTGCCGCAATCGCAAACAAAAGACTTTAATTACGGTGGCGGCGACGATTTTCTGGTAATTGACAACAATCTTAACAATGTAAATTATAAATTGGCGCAGTGTTGCAATCCTGTTTTCGGAGACCGTATTTTTGGCTTTGTTACCATTAAACACGGGATCAAGATTCACCGCGACAGGTGCCCGAATGCACTGCAAATGAAAGAACGTTATCCGTACAGGGTTATCAAGGCAAAATGGAAAGACCTGTCGAATAAAGGATCGTTTCTTACCACGCTGCACATTTCGGGAACCGACGAAGTGGGGATCATCGGTGAAATAACACACATTATCTCGAAGGATGTGGGCACACACATGCGGTCGATGAACATTGAAACGGAAAAAGGAAATTTTGAAGGGAAGCTTCAGGTATTTGTGCACGGTTTGGAGCATCTGGAGTTTTTGATTCAGCGTTTGCAAAAAGTGAAGGGAATTACCTCGGTTTTCAGAGGCGAAAAATAAAAGAAGAAAATACATTTTATGAAGATACTGATCGCACCCAATTCGATGAAGGGAAGCTTGAATGCCTTTGACTTTTGTTATGTGCTTGAAAAAGCATTTGGTAAAGTTTCCGGCGAATTTGAGGTGCACAAAGTTCCGGTAGCCGATGGGGGCGACTTTACCGGCGAAGTGCTGGCACAACGATTAAAAGCTACTCCGGTGCATCTGACCGTTACCGGGCCTTTTGGGAAGCCGGTTCAGGCAAAATATGCAATTTCAGGCAAAACAGCTGTTATTGAAATGGCCGACGCCTCCGGAATGAAACTGGTAAACAGCTCCGAATTAAATCCGCTGGAAGCATCTTCATTCGGAACGGGCGAACTGATTGCCGACGCTATTGATAAAGGTTGCCGTGAAATTTACCTGGCCATTGGCGGTAGCGCAACGGTTGACGGGGGAGTGGGCATGATGGAAGCGCTGGGGTTTCGTTTTTGGGATAAAAACGGAGTTCAGCTAAAAACCAAAGGCGGAATTCTGGGACAAATAGCCTCCGTTGAAAAACCGGATACCAAACAGGAAGTAACCGTTAAAATCATTTGCGATGTGGACAACCCTTTGTTGGGCAAGAGTGGCGCAGCCGCTGTATTTGGTCCGCAGAAAGGTGCTACTCCCGACATGGTGGTTGAGCTGGAAAACGGACTAAAAAACTGGGCCGGAATCCTGGAGTCGGAGAGTGGTACAGATTTACGGAATATTAAAGGTGCGGGTGCTGCCGGCGGAATTTCTTTGCCATTGATGGCTTTTTTTGATGCTGAAATCGTACCGGGAGCCGACTTTGTACTGGAACAGCTGAAGCTGAAAGAAGAAATTGAATGGGCGGATATCGTGATTACCGGGGAAGGAAAGATTGACGGTCAGACCCTGAACAACAAAGCACCTTATGCTGTTGCGAAGATGGCTCGTGCCTGCGGAAAACCTGTTTTTGCCATTGGCGGGAAAACAGAATCCGAAGCGTCCGATGCCTTTGACGGAATTTATTCGCTGGTAAACGGTGCAATGACTCTGGAAGAAGCCATGACGAATGCGCCAAAATTGTTGTATGCTTTTGGTAGTGAGTTTGCCAAGACAGTGAAAATTCTGGCCGGGATCAGTTCACACAAATAAAATGTTGTCAATCAATATAAAATGGAAATAACAGAACAATTAGATAGGGTAAAAGTGTTATTAAAGAATGAAAAAGCTTCGGAAGCAAAAGAGGCTTTTGATTTGATAGGTGCTTTTAACAGCGTGGACTATTTTTTAGTGAAGGGAAGTATTGAACAGAAATTTCAGCATTGGGGAGAGGCAATTAACGCCTACAACCGGGTGATTGAAATTGATCCGGACAACGAGGAGGCGAAAAATAATCTCCATTTGATTCAAAATATTTTGAACTTTTGGAATCCTGATCAATACAATCCTTAGCATACTAAAGGTGAACTGTTTAGTGGAAGGGTGTCAGCGTTCATTTTTGTGGTGTAGTTGGATTTGAACTCAATTGTCTGGTGGTATGACAAGATTCTTGCTGCCGGCTTTTTAGGTTTTTTCATCAGATTTGTTATTTTTGATGCTCATCCAAAAAAAACGTCAAAATTTTAGACTTTATAAGAATTAAACGAATTGAAAAAAATGAAAAAAGTAGTATTGTTATTTTGTGCAGTATGTTTTGCTGTGGTTTCGTTTGCACAGGATGCTGCGGAAAAAATTAATCAGGCCAATGATGCACTGCAGGCCAAAGAATATGCAAAAGCATTGGAGTTATACGAATCGGCAATGGCCAATCTTGGAGATGTTCAGGTACCTGAAGCCATCAATTTCAATATTGGTTTGGCTGCCTATAACGCGGACAAATATGAAAAAGCCATTCAATATTTCGAAAAAGCAGTTGTTGCCAAGGCAAATGTAGATAAGGCTTACGAGTACATGGCTGGTTCTTACGCCAAGTTGGATAAAACCAATGAAGCGCTGGACACTTACGCAAAAGCCATTGAAGCCAATCCGGAAGAAAAAGCAAGTTTGTCTTACAACGCCGGTATTGTGGCTTATAAAGGCAAAGCCTATCAAAAAGCTGTTGACTTTTTCACTGCTTCTGTAGCGGGTAATTACAAAGGCGAAACAGCCCAGTATTACAAAGCTGTTGCTTTGAATAAACTTAACAAAGATGCTGAGTACAAAGCAGCGTTGGAAGAAGGTGTAGCTAAATTTCCGGAAGATGACAAACTAGGCAAAGGTTTGGCCAATGTGTATGTATCAGAAGGAAACGAGTTGTACAAAAAAGGTGCAGAGATTTTAAGCGCGGCCAATACAAAAGTAAACGCCGGTAGCTTATCAACTGCCGACGAAGCTTATACAGCCGAAGTAAACAAGGCTAAAAAAGAATTTGCTTCAGCACTGGAAGTATTGGAAAAAGCTTTGAAACTGGATGCAAGCAATGCCAACGCAACAAAATTGATTGAAGCTTGCAAAGCAGCTATGTAGGTTAATTTTGGTTGAATAAAAGAAAACGCCTCGGGTCTTCCCGGGGCGTTTTTTTGTTGCACGACTGCAACGGTTTGGTGGCTATCTTTTTCGAGGATTCTTGATCTTGGAGATTATAGCTGTAGTGCTGTTTCTTTTTTTTGTAATCAGGTCTCTATGTAGCCTTTTCGTAACACTAAAGCTCTCGCATTAAACTCTGAATACTGGACTGCAAACTTCGTTCTCTAAGCCCAGGAAATTGAACTATAAACAGACACAAGACGCAAGACAAGTAATTTGTCAGGGGTATGAGTACTGAGTATCGAATATCAGTCCTTGAGTCCTTCAATCCCTCAGTCATTGGTCACAGGGTCATCTCAGGATATGCCATTTAACCGACAGCATAGCACCCAAACGGGTTGTTGATTTTCCCTGGTCGTACAAGCTGCCATGGTCAGCAGCTACTGAAGCGCCAAATTCCAGGCTTTTTCCGTAAGGTTGCCACGATAGCTCTAAAAGCGACATGGCCTGTTTCCGGGAAGGTTGGTAGGTGTCCAAACCTCCGCTTTTGTATTGACCGAAATTGTTGCTGTAGGTCAGCATCGTTTTCCAGCGAATGCTTTCAGACAGAAAACCAATGGCTCCGATGTGAAATCCTGAGAAGCGGGTATTTTCGAATCCCATAGAAATCCCTTCGCTGTTGTTTAGCGGGCCAAATAGTGGACTTACCATTGCCATTTGATGATAGGTAACCCCTGAGCGGTAAACACCGTGGTTAAAGTAATTATCCAAACCCCGGCCGTGTAATTCTCCATCAGGTTTCGGGACAAGGTGGGTACTTCCACTCTGATGTTTTGTATGAAAATATTCAAGCAGCAGGGACTTGATCAACGGCCGTTCCGATTTTCCTGTCAGGTACAGGCCATAAAGGTTGTCCTTGTAATTGTCCCATTCCATCCCTGATTTATCATCAAAAGGATGACTTAAGTAAAAGGTTGCGGTGAACCGGTTCCAGCCTTTTTTTATTTCCAGCTGATAGGTTCCGTAACTGTTCCCGGCTACGTTTGCTTTATCGGTTGGCAAAGCATTTTCACCTCCTGCTTTTCCCAATACATAATCAAAGTAAGCTTCCCATCCCTGAAGTTCTCCATAGGTAGGATGAGTACCGCCCCACATAACAAAGTGTTCGAGCCCGGCGGTTAAGTGCCAGGAAGCAGCTTGCCCAAAACGCAGGAACAAAGCTTTGCGGTGTAAATGGGTGTTTTCTACGTAGCGATTGTCGTTAAGCAACCCCTCTTCGTAAAAACCATAGATCGAAAACCAGGTGTTTACCGGAACAAAACGGTTAAAACCAGCCCGTATTTTCGGATGTGGGCGTGCATTGCGCGAAGAGGCCATGTTGCCATTGCTGGTTGATAATCCTTCGTATTTCTCCTGGTCAGCAAAAGCTCCAAAGCTTAATTGTAGGCTTTTCCATCCCAAACCGCCGTAGAGTTCGGTAAAGCGAACATCGCTATCGTTTGCCAGCAACAGGTTTAAACGTACGCCGCTGGAAATACGGAATGTAGATTCTCCTATGGTTTTGTTATAGTTCCCGTTGAACTCAAGGTTCTGAACCGTCTCGTTTTCGGGAGTGTAACGCCCCAGCTGATTGGCCCAAAACCAAAAGGGCAATCGGTTGTTGGTCCCGGCAAGCGTATTAAAGCGGAGATCCATGTTTTGTCCGCTGCCTTGATAAATACCTAAAAACAGAAAGGCAAAAAGTAATAGCCTTTTCCGAAGGATCTTTTTAGCAAATGATGGAATAACTGTTTTCATTTATACCGCGTTTTTCCAGGCTCTTTTACTGAATAAAGTCAACCAGATAATTTTTATGTCCCAGTTAAAGTTCCAGTTATTAATGTATTCCATATCGGCGTTCACGCGGTTTTGCATGGCACTGAGCCTTTTTGTTTCCCCCCTGTAGCCTCTCACTTGCGCCCAGCCGGTTATTCCCGGTTTTACATAGTGGCGTACCAGGTAATGATCGATCAGGGCTGAATACTCTTCGGTATGCTTCAGCATATGCGGCCGGGGCCCCACAACCGACATGTCTCCTTTTAAAACATTGATAAACTGGGGAAATTCATCGATATTGGTTTTGCGTAAAAAGCGCCCGATCCGGGTAATGCGAACATCGTTTGCGGTAGCCTGTACTTTATCCGCATCGTTACTGGGTTTCATACTCCGGAATTTATAACAGGAAAAAGTGCGGTTGTTGATGCCGGTTCGCTGTTGTTTAAAAAAAACAGGGCCTTTGGAGCTCAGTTTTATTGCAACTGCCAGAATGGGGAAGAGCCAGGAAAAGAGAAAAACAATCACCGAAAGGGAGAAAACAATGTCAAACAAACGCTTTTGTACCCTGAAGGCCACTTTGTCCAATGGGATTTCCTGCGGATTTAATACCAGCAAGTCACCGATCGATTCCACATCTTTTTGATGACTCCTGAACCACCACTGGCTTTTGGGAACAAAACGAAGCCGCACACCTTTCTGGTTGCAGATCTTCAATATCTTTTTGGCTTTTTCTTCGTTGTTTTCCTCGTTAAAGAGCGATATCGTATAATAGATAAAATGAATATCGTGTTGGTCAATTAATTCCTCCAAATCATTGGGATGTCCGAGGTAGCCTTCAATGTCAGTATTAACAGAACCAATATAGCCCGAAAAACGAAAACCCAGTGTTGGATTGCTGTCAATGATTTTCTTCAGAATTTCTCCTGTTTCGTTGCATCCGATAACCACCGTGTTTAAGGATTTGGTGCTGTCTTTCCTGCGGTACCTCAGGTAATGATAGAAGACCCAGTAAAACAGGATTTTTCCCAGGTAAAACAGGAGGGTATATTGAAAGAAAAATACCCGTAAAAAATTCCCCGGGATAAAAACAAATTCGATTACGGCTGCAACCAGGTAAAATACCAGTTGCCGTTTGGTAATTCGGGCCAGACGATTAAAAATGCTGTCACGAAGGAACAGGTTTTTTTTGGAAAATACCAGGTACGATATGATCCATGCCAGGTTTCCGTGTAAGAGGTAAATACTCATGGTACGGTAGTCCCTGGCTGATATATCAAAACTGAGCCACGCCATAATGGCCAATGCCGTGTTTAGAAGGACCAGATCAATTGCCAGGTAAAGAATAAGTAGTTCGGTTTCGCGGGATTTCATTTAAGTTTCTGTTTCTGCTAACAGCTGTCAAAGTTATTGTTTAACACGTAATATTTGCTGCTTTATAACAGCTTACCGGTTAAATCAATAAAAAAACTGATTCAGACAGCTTGACAAGTATTAACTCGGGTTTGTAAAAAACTGTTTCAATTCACTGATGGCATTTGTAACCCAATGATATGGAATAAACAAAGTGTAGGTAGTAAATATTGTTTAAAAAAGAAAATGATTGTCTATTCCTCCAATTGTTTCAGCAGCTGTTCAAAATAAGCAATCGTATTTTTTAGTCCTTCCCGAAGTTGCACTTTAGGTTCCCAACCGTTAAGAGCTTCCCGTGCAAGAGAAATGTCGGGACGGCGTTGCCTGGGATCATCGGGCGGTAAGGGCTGAAAGACTATTTTTGACGAGGAACCGGTTAGCTCCAGTATGGTTTCAGCCAGTTCGTTCATGGTAAATTCGTTGGGGTTTCCAATGTTAACCGGCCCTAAAAAGTCATCCGGAGTTTGCATCATTCGCACCATTCCTTCCACCAGGTCGTCGACGTACTGAAAAGAGCGGGTTTGTGATCCGTCTCCAAAAATAGTAATGTCATTTCCCTTTAAGGCCTGTACGATAAAATTGGAAACAACCCGGCCATCGTTGGGATTCATGTTGGGGCCATAGGTGTTGAATATGCGTACGATCTTGATTTTAACATCGTTCTGTACGTGGTAATTCATAAACAGCGACTCGGCGCAGCGTTTGCCTTCGTCGTAACACGAGCGGGGACCTATGGGATTTACATTTCCCCAGTATTCTTCGGGTTGCGGGTGAACGGTAGGATCGCCGTACACTTCGCTGGTACTGGCCTGCAGTATCCTGGCTTTTACACGTTTGGCCAGGCCCAGCATGTTAATAGCCCCCATTACGGAGGTTTTAATGGTTTTGATCGGGTTGTACTGGTAATGCACCGGACTGGCCGGACACGCCAGGTTGTACACCTCGTCCACTTCTGCAAAATAGGGGTGGGTAACATCCTGCCGCACGAGTTCAAACATCGGGTGCCCCAGCATGGGCAGTATGTTCTGTTTCGATCCGGTGAAATAGTTATCGAGGCATATTACGTCGTGCCCGTCGTTTAAAAGTCTCTGGCACAGATGCGACCCGATAAATCCCGCACCTCCGGTAACAAGAATTCTTTTCATTGTATCACTTGTTTTGGCTAAAATTTGGCTGCTTCAATGTTACTTATTATTTGGAGAAGTAACAAGGAAAACGATTGTATACTGATGGGTTGAGGGATTGATGGATTGAGTTAAGGCTTGATACAAGATCCTTGATTTTGGATGCATGATTTCTATTTCACTAACATTCTAATCTTCTGACATTCTAATATTCCAATCTTCCTTAATGTCCGCCTCCTTTTAGTACCACCACAATGCCACGCCAGATCACATAAAGGTCGGTCATCAGAAGTTGAAAAGGGGAGTAGTGCAGGTAGCGGTACACGTATTCGTATTCATACAGGGGTTTCCCGAATTCAGAGGTACCTTTTCTTACGTGTCCGTAGCCAAGCAAACCGCCGCGAATCAAACGGCGTGTGACATTCCCCTGTGCCAGGTCGCGCTCGTAGTGATGCACTGCCAGCGGACGCGGCCCCACAAACGACATATCGCCTTTAAGGATCAGGTAGAACTGCGGAATTTCATCGAGGTAAAACTTCTTGACAAAGGCTCCGACATGGGTTCTGGCTTCGGGCATCCACTCGTTTTGGTAGGCATGCCAGTCGCCGATCGCCTGCAGTTCTTTGTTGATGTAGCTTTCCTTGATCAGCCGGATCTTCCATTTTTTGAACCTGCGACCGTGACTCATGCCGTAGTAATAAAAGAAAAGCGGGCCTTTATTTTCTTTGATCAGCAAGCCTTCCACCCAGTTGGCAATAAGCAACAACAAGAGTATGGGGGAGGCCAGCAGCAGAAAAAACAAGGCCACAGCCTTATCAAACAAGAGCTTTGGAAAAGGCACTTTTAGCGGTTCCTTCAAGGCAAAAATCTCGGCATATTTTTCCCTGATCCCGGGAGTGGGAGGTGTATAGGGAAATGCCTCTTTGGGTTCTTCAATGGTTGTCATTTCTGATAAATTGATAAACTGTTAAACTGAGAAATTGTAAAATTTATCGTTAGTAAGAGGGGAATATATTGTTATTTATTCACCACGAGGTGCAATCTAGTGGCATCTTGCTGAGGTATTCATCAAAATGTATTTATTTAGGATTCGAGTTGATGTTATTTCTAACTATCTGAAGTAAACTGTCGGCCAGCTTCTTTCTATCAAATGCCTGAGCCAGCTTGCGCCCACCTTGTTGACACTTTCTGTATTGTTCAGGAGTTCCTATTGTTTCCAACTTATCTAAAAAGTCATTGCTATTTTCGGGTTCATAGAACAGGCCTGCTTCATATTGTTCTACAATGGATCTGGCTTCTCCGTCAACACCAATTAGTATCGGGATTTGCATTGCTGCATTCTCAAATATCTTCGAAGGAATGACGGTTTTAAATAGATCGCTTTTTCGCAGATTAATCAAAGCAATGTCTATAATGGAAAGGTAGCTTACCACCTTATTTTTAGGAACCGAATCCAGCAGGGTGATGTTTTTAATTTGTTCTTGCTTAACCTTGTCTACTAGCTTTTGCTTTTCTGCACCATTCCCCAAAAAAAGAAAATGGTAGTTGGTATTTTCCAATTGCCTGGCACAATCAGCTAAAAAGTCCAGCTTGTGTGCCATCCCATGCGTGCCAATATAGCCGAGGATGGTTTTTCCTTGTAATCCCAACTCGTTCAATAATTGCTCGTCTTTTTGAGCGGGTTTAAAGAGATCCAAGTTAGCTCCATTTTTAACGACATGAATTTTTTCAGGAGTAACTCCTTTTCGGATCAGGTTTGTTTTAAAAGCATCGGTTACTGTTATAACTTTTGATGCACTTCTGTAGCACCAAAGCTCTTCTTTCTCAAAGTAACGAATAAAGATGTTGTCTTTCATGGCGCCAACGGTTTTGATAGACTCTGGCCATAGGTCACGAACCTCCATGATCCATGGTTTCCGCTTCCAAAAGGAAAGTGTACGGCCTGCCAGTGCCGTAAAGAATTGAGGAGAAGTTGCAATGATCAAGTCTGTTTTTTGAAACAGACCGGCAAAAAAAGCAGAGAAAGAGAAGGAGATGTAGTCGAGTGTTCGTTTGATAAAACCTTCGTTTGCTGTAATGTAGGTCCATACCCGTATCACCTTGATTCCATCAACGTTTTCGCGGCTGATACGTTTGTTTTGGTAGCCATCATAAACCTTCCCCTGTGGAAAGTTGGGATAGCAGGTGATTACAGTCACATCAGCTCCTTGTTTGACCCATTCTTTGCAATGTTCGTAAGTTCTTGTTGCCGGAGCATTTACTTCCGGGGGAAAATTATCGGTTAAAAATAAAATGCGCATGTTCTGTTGATATGGGATGCTTGATTCAGGATTGATTAATTCCTGATTTTGATAAAAGTGGTTAGTTTGTGTTGAAAAACAACTTCGAGTTTGTAATAATCAACGGATTGATTATAGCCATTTGGAAGTTGTGCTTTGATCAGTGAAATTGTTTCAGCTCCTTCAAAGCTTATACAAGTATCATTGATCCAAATCTCATTGTTCTTTCTTATTGGTTTTAAGGTTGGGCTAACGTGAAAGTAAGCCGTCCCTTTGGTTTGACTACCGGTTAAAACATCTTCAACCTTTATTGCTTGTTCATCAAACTGCCAGCTCCGCTGATGACTTGTTCCAATACTTCTGAACCCATCATGAGTGGCTGTAACTCTGTTTTTTTCTTCTTTTATGACTTTAACATTGGCTCTTTGAGCAACCCGAAATGAGGACCATACCTGGGATGAATTACGCTCGTTAACGGCTACTGTATTATGTGCAGGTGTGCCTCGTTCTGCCAGTCGGATGGCATTGGATTCATAGGTTGAAATGCCTGTATCTATTAAAAACGGCTGATGATTTACGTTCAAAATAAAGTTGAAGGTATCGGCATGGGCATGGCCGGGTTGATAGCCGGGTTTAATCCCTTCAATATCTATTATACATTCGTAGTTTGTTCCGTTATAGCGGCGATAACCAGAATCTTTCAGTTCAAAGTTCCACCCTTCGACTTCGCTCAGGGCGACTGGTTCAATGTTCAAAGACTTTGCATACTCATTCAGTTGTCCAGTAGTTGGGGCGATACCTGGGGCTGAGTCATTGAGTAAGGGAATACGACCATCAGAAAGTGTGATCGTATTTAGCCATGTCAGCATTTGCTCCGCCTTCTGTTTGAGTTGTACCAACAGTTTGTCTTGCTCATCAAAACAGGTGTTGTTTTGAACCAGGTTTATACAATCCAATAAGCGATCCAGTAAAATTTGATGGTACATTGGGCTTAGCTCGAAGTGTGCGCCATCATCGAGTAGCTGTTCTTCCAATTCCTGAATCAGTAATCTTCGGGCTACTTCCCAAAATCGCTGTTCTTTAAAGTAAAAGGCTCCAAAAAGTAAGCTGAAAGCATCTTCCAATAAATGATTCCCCATCAGGTGATACTCCAAATTATCAAGGAGGATCAGGTATTGGGCATAGAGAGAATTGTTTATCTGTGGAATCGCATCAGATTGCCGCGTCGTTGTTCCTCCTCGCAATGACGTTCGACTTAAGAATTTGATCCAGTTGATTCCACGAAGAGCAATGGGGTAGGGCTCCAGTCCTGTTGGATTTTGAGGGAGATCGCTGATGAAACATTGTATCAGCTGGTTTCCTGTTTCAATGTCCATATTGGCTTGGAGTAGGTAATCCATGTAATTGAGGTTGTAAGCCCAAAGCTTCCCGTACTTTGACTCCCCCCAGTTTATTGCTGATGGATATTGAACGGATTGGTTTAAGAACGTGTAAGTTGCCGATTCATAGGATGCAGGCTTATCAATCCATGGTGTGAATATTAATGGTTCGGCCTTTTTCTCTATCGAAAGAGGATACCTAAACCCAGTTGCTTTACGCCACATCTTTCTGAATCGGTACCAAAGTTGGTAACGTATCTGAATGGGACGAAGATGAACGATGGTATGGTATATCAGGAAAAGTTTGTTCATGTCATAATTTGAGTATCAACATGGGGGATGAGATTGCTTTGTTGTCTCCGTTTCACTCCGACTTCTCGCAATGACGGCCACTTTGAAAACGTCATTGCGAGCATCGCAAAGCAATCTGTTACCCCCAAGCGGCTATAGCTCTACCCACCTTCCTTCTTTTAAACTTTGGATGGCTGCAAAGCTGGCCTGCGTTGTGTTAATTATTTCGTCAAAAGGAATAATGGGAACACCACTTTTAACGGACTCTATCAATTGTTTAAACTGGTTTTTATGCCCCTTGTCCAATCTTGTTTTTTGTTTCGAAAAGCCCTTGACTCCATAGGCTTTTAAGGTGCGCCAGTTATCGATAATGAGTGTTTTTTCCTGTGCGAAAGCCTCAATACGTTCTTTGGAATAGGCTTTGCTTCCATTGGCAAAATAATTGATTACGGCACTCGACCCGTTTTCATATTTGAGCAAGATACTGGCATTATCGGTATTTTCTTCGGGGTTGACACCCATGCTGTTCATACAGACGGCTGTTACCTTACTTCCGGCTAGATAGGTGCATAGATCAATGTAATGGCAAGCTTCACCAATGATCCGGCCTCCGCCAATCGTTAAATCGTGCACCCACACTTCAGGAGGAATGAAGCCTGCATTCATGGTCGCCACAATATTTTTGGGGCCTTCACCCAAGTGCTTTTTCATTGTCTGGGCGAGGGGGGCGAAACGACGATTAAAGCCGACGACTACCATTGGATTGTCATTTCGAAGGAGGGACGACTGAGAAATCTGTTGCTTATCTGCGTCAACCGAAACAGATCCCTCTCTTCGTTCGGGATGACAAGCAATGACGATCTCCTCCAATTCTTCTTCCGTCAGACACAGCGGTTTTTCAACAAAGACATTTTTCCCTGCTTTCAGGGCTTCCAATGTCATCGAGGCGTGCAGGTTGTGTCGGGTAGTAATCATTACCGTGTCAATGTCTGAGTCGTTTAGGAGTTCCTTGTAATCAGAGCTGGCAACAGCTATATTTCCCTTTTTAGCCAATGTTTTTGCTGATAACCCTCCGGCACTGGCAATGGCTTTTAATTGAGCTCCGGCAGCATTCATTCCGGGAATAATGGTTGAAGACGTGAAGTTACCGGCTCCAATGATTCCAAAAACTCCTTTGCCCGGCGCTACCCCCTTACCCCCTAAAGGGGGAATTCTTCCCTCTGATGATTTTCTTAGCGATACCGAACTGTTTCTTTCTGAGTTCTCCGGGTAAACCAGTATACTGGCGATGGACCCTTTTTTGCGCATGTCGCCATAAATTTCGTCGTATTGCTCTAACGCAACTTGTTCGGTGATTAGGGGTAAGACATCCAGTTTCCCACTTTCCATGGCTTGAAGGATGGCTTCAAAATTTCGTTGTTCTGTCCAGCGGACGTAGGGTAGTGGGTAGTCTTGACCTTTTTGCTCGTAATCTTCATCGTACCGGCCTGGGCCATAAGAGCACGAGACTTGAAAGGTTAATTCTTTCTTGTAAAAATCGTCGCGACGGATGTTTAATCCAATCACACCCACCAGGATGATCCGTCCGCGCTTGCGGCTCATATCGGCAGCCTGGTGGATTACTTCATCGCTTTTAGCCGAAGCCGTGATAATTACCCCATCAGCACCTGTTTCATTGGTGGCCTGTTGTACAAATTTTACAGGATCAGTTCCCTGGGCCGGATTAAAGGCCGTGATCCCTTTCGAGCGAGCCATGTCCACCTTTTGCTGGTCGAAGTCGTAACCAATGACCCGGCAACCGTTAGCTTTTAACAATTCGGCAGTAACCAGGCCGATTAAACCCAAGCCAATCACAACAATGGTTTCTCCAAATGTTGGATTGCACAAACGAATGCCCTGCAGACCAATCGATCCAATGACCGTAAAGGCTGCTTCTTCATCGCTGACACCATCCGGAATTAAGGCACAAAGGTTTTCAGGTACACAGACATACTCGGCATGGTTGCCATTGGAGGCTATGCGGTCGCCCACTTTAAACCGGTGAACCCCCTTGCCTACGGCTTCAACCACGCCTACATTGCAATAACCCAAAGGTAAGGGTTGATTCAGTTTGTTAAAGACAGCTTCCAGTGTGGGCAAAATGCCTTCCGCTTTCATTTTATCCAGCACTTGCTTTACCTTATCCGGTTGTTGGCGGGCTTTATCAATAAATCCGGCCTTGCCAAATTCAACCAACATGCGTTCGGTGCCCAAAGAAACCAAGCTTCGTGTGGTTTTTATCAATAAACTTCCGGCCTTTACCTGTGGGGCAGGGACTTCTTCTAATATGGTGTTACCTTTTTTGAGGTCTTGAATTATCTGTTTCATATTTAATTGACTTTAATTTAATGAGATCCCAACGCGCTTTGCGCTCGGGATCAACTCAACTGAATCATTTCTATGCGCCAAAGGCTTTAAAAATGATCGTTTCGTTGACTTCTTCTAGTATTGTGTTGCCTTTTTTGAGGTCTTGTATAATTTGTTTCATGATTTACGCGTGTTCTATAATTTCTATATACTTTCTTGCTCTTTCTGAAGCTGTGTCAAAATTTCTTAACTGTTTTACGCCGTTTTTTATAATTTCCTTCTGTTTGTCCTTATTATTAATGAGTTCAGAAATCTTATTGGCGATATCTTCTGGATTTAACGGATTGAAATATACCGCAGCTCCACCACATAATCCTTGGGCGAACGATAAGTTCGATGTTAAAATGGGTTTCTCCATTCTCATAGCTTCCGGATACGAAGCCGAAAAACATTCCAAAAGAGTAGGCAGAAACATAAAATCTACTTGTTTATAAAGATTTGGGCATTGATATATATTTACCTTACCAAGGAAAACGATATGATTTAAAACTTCCGGATTTTGCTCGTTCAATTCACTTTTATCAATAGTGAGTATAAAACGAAATTTCATCTCTGGTTCTTTATGCATTAAATGTTTAACTACTTTTGGAATAATATTTAAATTTTTGTGTGGATAGTTTGAGGCAATGGTAAGTAAACTATAACCATCAAAATCCGGTAGTTGTATTTCTTTACTCCATAAGTGTGGGGTGTCGAAAATCTGATTATAAAAATTAGTTACAGTGTATATTTGCTTCTTATTCCCGAAAATTTTCTGTAACGAGGATGTCACATCATGCGTTTCTGTTATTAATATATCACAGAATCTCTTGAAATTGTGAAGGTGAATAATTTCACTAATTTTTAATTTAAATTTTTCTTTTGTCGAGAGTATATCAAAAAAAGGAGAATTTTTGTAAATATATTGTGGCTTTGCATAACCTGCTATATGAGTGGTTTTGGGTTTCCAGTAGGTTGGCCCAAAAACTGAAAAAACCTTATCTGGTTTTATTTTATTTTCTAAACTATCGAGAAAAGAATCTTTCCCTATGGTGATGTTAAGAATTCCCAGGTCAATCGCATAATTATAGAAAGTAAAATTAGGCGAAAACTCTTGTGTATTGATTTGTTCGCTTAACGCTGTTGACAGCACCACATGAAAAAAATGTTCAGTGTTTTCTTTTATTTCTGTCAGAAAGGAATGGGCAACCTGGAGAGCGCCACCTTTTTTAAGATTAGAGGTATTGATAAGGAGTTTCATTAGTCTTGACGAATTTTATCAGAATCTAAATACTTTTTCCATTTTAACGCCTGTTCCTGTATATTCCCAATTACGGTACACGGATTCCCAATGGCAATAGAATTTTTAGGAATCACCCCTCTGACAACAGTACCTGCTCCAATAATAACATTGTCTTCTATTGTTGTATTAGGCATAATGATACTTCGTTTACCGATAAATACATTATTCCCAATCTTAATAGGTCTTTCAAGGGCAATGTCTGTTTTGGGTTTTTCTCCAATAGAAATTAAAGCTGTTGTTACCGAATAATCGTGGGTTAAAAAGAAACAATCGTTTGAAATTACGATACGATCACCTAATTCAACTTTCGAAAAATTATCAAATTTAACATCCTTTCCAATATATCTTGGAGTTCCGTAAATTTTTAGTCCCATCCTTTTTAGTAAAGGAGTATAGAGTCGCATGTATAACCGGTGATTTACATAGGAGCTGAGGTAGATTATAATTTTAAACAAATAGAATATAGTTTTTTTTATTTTGTGTTTCATTTTTAAAAAATTATTTTATGTTTAATATTTAGCCATTTAAATAATAGCATAGGAATAGTAATAAACATGATAAACATAGTTAATTCTTGTGCCAAATAACCTCTACTTATCATTACGTAGGTAAAGCCATTAAAAAGAGCTAGGTTAAGCAAATTATATTCGTTCTTGCTCTGTTTGTAAAACTGTAGCCAGAATAGTTTGGATAGCCAACCCAAGAAAAGCCCGTTAAATATGATACCAAGCCACCCGAATGTGTAGAAGGAGTCTCCATAATTCATAAAAGCGATTCCATAATCAGTCGTTCCCCATATTTTCGTATTGGCATCTTTCAAATATTCAGCGTTGGGTTTGTCGGGCCACCAACTTCTGGGTATTGGCATTGTTAGTGCTGTAAAAAAGGGCTCTAGGGGCACATATTCTTTGGATTTCAGTGTTTTGCTGATCAATGCGCCGGATGAATAAAATATCCGTGTGTCATTAAGTCCTAGCTGTATCAACTCTGATACTTCCTGATCTTTTATTTTTGATAAATCCAATCCTCTTTGATAGGATCTGCTACCGCTGATTGCTCCCATAATAAGTACGACAGAAATAAATACTGTGAGCCAGAATAATGGATTGGGGCGTTTCTCTTTCGCTAGGTAATATATACTTATTAAAGTAATGAATAAATAGATTAAACGGAATCTTGCCCCTGCAAAAACAAAGACAATGACTGATAAAAGAATGGTCAAAACTAAGATTAATTTATGGGATAGTTTTTGTGTCTTCATGACATTTATCTGGATAATTGCCACCCCAGCTACGCAAAAGTCAACAATTTGCCCCAAATAGCCACTATTCCCCTCAATTTTTCCATTGTTTGGAGTGTTACTGCCAAAAATCATCAAAACTTTATAAAAATTGAAGTCGTGGAATGCAATAAAAGAAAGGAAACCAATTAAGAAAATAATAACACCTATGTATAGTGTTGATTTCCCATTGGTCTTGAAATTAAAGCCAAATGTTTTTTTTTGAGTAAACTTGTAAGAAACTAAAATTGAAAGGAAAGAGAGTAATGCACCTGTCCACGATAAAACGAAATAATCTGCCATTTCGATGCCAGCATATTTCGTATCATTATTACTTATCATAAAGTATGGGCCAATAATGGTGTAGAATAAGAAAGTCAACGCAATAAACGTCATAGGAGACCAAAAGATAGTCCTGTTTCTATTCAACCAAGCCGACAGTATTACATAAAGTAATATTACTGCAGCTACTAAGAATAGAAGGATACCAATTGGTTCAATGTTTTGTATGAAATTATTCATTAATTTTTACCAGTTTGAAGTGTATTTAAAAATTTTGAATATCTGTTTCCATATGCTTCCCATGTTAAATTTTCGATCGATTTACCTACATAATCTCTTAAAACACCAACTCTTTGCTCATTTGATTTTTCAAGTGCCAGTTTGATCGTATTAGCCAAATTATCTGCATTAAGATCAGGAGTCTGAAACATAAAGTCAGATCCTCCAATTAATTCCTTTAAGTTGGTTCCTCCTGTATCATATGAATAAACAATTGGAAGTCCACAGACCATAGCTTGAGCCTGTACAAGTGCTAATCCTTCTGCTCTAGAAGGTAGAACAAAAATCTTTGATACTTTATAATACTCAATTAGTTCGTGTTGTGGTATCGGTTCAATATGTGTAAAAAGAGGAGATGACGGCAATGGAAGATCACCAAAGATAGGTCCAACATGAAGTAGCCTAACTTTTAATTTATTTAAACATGCATCGGCTAAAATATCACAGCCCTTAATATAACGCCAAGAGCCAACAATAATAACATCAAATTTTTCTGCCTTAAGCTTCATCGTTGGATAAAACATTTTAGTATTGACACCGTAAGGATTAATAAGGATTTTTGATGGATCTATATTATGCTTAACGAAACTATCAAATGAATGATGAGAGGGAACGACGATTTTGTCAGCATAATCATAATTTACTAATTCATTTTGAATAACGGTTTTATAGATAGACCTTGCTTGAGGTACGTGCTTCAATACAGCATCTTGTTCGATAACATGTTTTGTTCCACAATCTGTGATAATGTATGCCCCATATTTTTTTCTGGCTTTTATTGAGGATTTCACAGCAATAACACTACTTCCGATAAGTATGTCACATTTTTTTAAAGATAAAGATGTTAGTCTGTCTAGCAAATCATCCAGTATGGAAATTAAAAAAGGTTTTAGCTTATATTTAAAGGATATTTTTCTGTGAATAAATAATAGTCCAATTAAGGGGAAAAATGAAATGACATTTGTTGGGGAAAACCCAAACTTTTCACATCTTTTTTTGGGCATTGCAGTATAAAATATTACGTTGTGCCCTTCATTCTCCAAGGCAATCGCGACATCAAGCAAATGTGATCTAGCGGTTGAAACTACAGCAATTCGCATATTTAGCTTTTATTATTTGAGTTATATCTTTATAAATACGTGAAAAAGAATCTTGGGTCAGTTTAAGTGAGGCATTAATGGTATAAATGCTAAGTATAGTATCCATAATAAGAAGACTAAGTACAAGATAAATCAATGAATTAAACTGAACGATTGATCTTGCGATACCAATTGCCAGAATAGATGTTAATATATAATACAATCCAAGTCTTAGATGGTTATTAGTTGCCATCAAAGTAACACTGCTTGAATACCAGAAGTTATTAGTAATTAAAACTAAAATAAATGCAAGCATAAGCTTTCTATCAAATACTATTGCTCCATTGGTCCAAATTGTATAGATCCATTCTCCAAAAAATATGAGAAATATAGAGATTAGAATGGCGATTGTAAATGAAATTGCCACAGAAAGTCTATGGATTTTTCTAACTTTTGAATAATCTTTTTTCCCAAATGCTAGAGTAAATTCAGGCCAAACAGCAGTTGCAATTGAGCCCATGGCTGTTTTAATAAAATTAACCATGGTTCTGGTAGTTGTAAAAAGTACTAAGTCACTCGCTCCAAAAAATTTATTAACCAATAAGGTGTATCCTTGAATGATTATAGCATTTCCTACGGGGAAAGACATAAAGAAAATTGAAGGTTTAACAAATTGCTTAAGAAGGCTAAGATCCAGATTATTGTAAAATTTTATCTTGAATTTGAAAAATTTCTGTGCGTCAGCGTATTTTAAAAATAGTAAAACAAATTTAGGAATAACATATATCCATACAATGAATAAAATGTTCCATTTGGCCACAATTCCTGTAAATAAAATCATTACTTCAATTAACCTAGTCAGATTATCAAAGATTACTCCTCTGGAGGCTAATGATCTAGCTCTATATATTGCATTTAAAGAACCATTTAACATATTTAGAAATACCATTAAAGAAAGAGCTAAGATTATTTTCAAAGCTATATCACTTTCTAAAACATGTAAATCAAAGAACTTTGATATATCTACAAATCGAGCAGATATTATTATGGATGACAGAATAATAATTCCAATTGATATTATAAAGAAAATATTATTCAATAGGAGTTTCGTACACATTGATATGTTCCCACGAGAGTATTCTAATGAGAATTGATTGCTAATGACTGTATTAAGACCTAAATCAGTCATTAATAAAAACGTAGAAAAGGCAGATATAACAAGCCAGTCACTATAAAGGTCTGTTCCCCAATATCGTAAGAAGAAGGGAACAAGGATGATTTGATTGAATAAATTAATAACAATCCCAAAGACGTTTGCTCCAAAATTTTTAACTATTGGATTTTTAAAGTTAATGACCATTTAGTTTTTTTTTGCAAGTCTAACTTGGATATATTTAATTAAGTCACCACCCAATAAGGACTCAACGATGATTTTGGAATGTACATTTTTTCTCCATTTCAAATGTTCTGCTGGATTTCCGGCAACGACACTCTTTCCCTCAACATTTTTGACAACTACACTTCCTGCACCAATAACGGCACCTACTCCAATTTTTCGACATGAAGGCAATATAAGTGCATTTGTAGATAACCAGGCAAAATCTTCAATTTTAAGTCCATAGGTTTTATATTCCCACTCTTCAGAATCAATATTATGTGAACATGTTATAATCTCAACATTGGCCCCTATAATTACATTATTACCAATTTGAATAGGGATTCTTAAATCAATTTTATTGGTGTCAATTGATACATTATTACCTATTGATAAATTGGGATTTGCTTTGCAGGCTAGTGAAAATGGAATTAAAACATCGCTGCCAATATCTGCCCCTTTTAATCTAGCGATATAACGATTTACTGAAAATTTTAAATATTTTAAAAAACGTGGATAAAGCCCAGCTATAAAATGAATCATTGACCTATCTTGGATTCTTCTTTGATAAATTGTGCGATCAGTCATCGTTTATGTTTCTATGAATTTAGACTTATATTGGTTTTAACTTTTCAATCGCATTACTATTTTTCTGCAAGCCATCCCATCTCCATAAGGGTTATTTGCTTTCGATCCCGATAGCCATCGGGACTGAATTCGTTTCACTTCATTCAGCATACAGGAACTCAACTATTCGATTACATGCTTGCCCGTCGCCGTATGGATTATTCGCTTTACTCATAGCTTCGTAGGCCTTCGGCTCGCTGATTAATGCAGATACTTCACGAATAATCACTTCTTTATCGGTTCCCACCAGTTTAACGGTTCCGGCTTGAACGGCTTCCGGGCGTTCGGTGGTGTCGCGCATCACCAGTACGGGCTTCCCTAAGCCTGGAGCTTCTTCCTGGATGCCGCCCGAGTCGGTAAGTACCAGGTAGGCTTTGGACATGAGGTGAACAAAGGGAAGGTAGTCGAGGGGCTCGATGAAGTAGGTGTTCCGGGTATTAGACCCTTCGACTCCGCTCAGGGTGACCTTTTTACCAAATACGTCGGAAATGGCGTTACGGACATTGGGGTTGAGGTGCATGGGGTAGACGAAGTCGACGTCGGGGTGTTGTTCGGCGAGGTGTTTAATGGCTTCGCAGATGTTGAGGAAGCCCTGGCCGAAGTTCTCGCGGCGGTGTCCGGTAATTAAGACAAGCTTACGTGGTGTGCGGGGAGGCAGCGTCGCTTCGCTCGCTGAGTTCTGCATATCGGCATGAGGTCGCTTCGTCGCTTCTTCGTCGCTTCTCGCGAGGTCGTGCCATGAATTTAATTTATCTAAAGGAAGTCCAACGTCAACAAGTGCTTTTGTTATTGTTTCGTTGATGTTGTGGTCGGTTTTCATTTTGTTGATTACCCAGTAAAGCGCATCGATAACGGTATTGCCGGTGATGTGAATGTTGTCTTCACTTACTCCTTCATTCAGCAGGTTTTGCTTGCTGAGTGGTGTGGGGGAGAAGTGATAGCTCGCCAAACGACTGGTGAGCTGGCGGTTCATCTCCTCTGGCCAGGGGCTGTATATGTTATGCGTCCGTAATCCGGCCTCGATATGGCCTACCGGTATTTGTTGGTAGAAAGCAGCCAGTGCAGCCGTTGTTGAAGTAGCTGTATCGCCATGAACCAGTACCAAGTCTGGCTGTGCTTCTTTTAGTACGTCGCGCATACCTAGCAATACCCGGGAGGTTACATCATAGAGATCCTGCCCGGCTTTCATAATGTTCAAGTCGTATTGCGGCTTGATCTCAAATAACTGCAACACCTGGTCGAGCATTTCGCGGTGTTGCCCGGTAACACACACCAGGGTTTCAAATTGCCCGGGATGCTTCTCAAATTCCTTGACGAGTGGCGCCATTTTTATGGCTTCAGGGCGCGTACCGAAGACCAGGAGGATTTTCTTTTTTGTCATAGTTGTTTTGATTAAAATGGGTGGTTTCACCACCTCACCGCTGTAGACGCGGTCCCCTCCTCCTGGCAGGAGGAGAAAGTTCGTGCTAAAAATTATCTTTTGAAGACTCCGGCGAAGTCGAGGATTATTTTGTCGTTATTGTATTCCAGTGTTTTGAATTCATTATGAGCCACCAAAAAGGCGATAATGTCTGCTTTCTCGTAGGCTTCGCGGTAGTTGGTAAGTTTAAATACCGAATGTTCTTCGATATTGGGCTCAACCACCAGGAAGTTGTTTTGTTCGCTTTGCATCACCTTCTGAGCAATGTATTTGGCGGGACTTTCGCGCAGGTCATCAATGTTAGGTTTAAAGGCCAGCCCCATAATGGCAGTCGTGGGTTTGCGTCCGTTTTTAAGCTCAAATTCCAGCATGGCTGTTTTTGTTTTTTCGGCACACCAGAAAGCCTTGTAATTATTTATCTCACGTGCGGTATTGATAAGCCGTGATTCGCGCGGGTAATCCGAAACAATGAAATAAGGATCTACAGCGATACAATGACCTCCAACTCCGGCACCGGGTTGAAGGATGCTAACGCGGGGGTGCTTGTTGGCCAGTTCAATGAGTTCCCAAACGTTGATTCCTGCCTTGTCGCAGATAAACGATAATTCGTTGGCAAAAGCGATCTGTGCGTCACGCGAAGAGTTTTCTGTGAGTTTGCACATTTCGGCTGTTCGTGCGTTGGTGCTGTGCAATTCACCTTGTACGAAGGTGCGGTAAAACTCTTTGGCTTTTTCTGTGGAATTTTTGTTGATTCCTCCGATCACCCTGTCGTTATGAACCAATTCATACAACACATTTCCGGGTAATACGCGCTCGGGGCAATATGCAATGTGTATTTTGTCTTTTAACTCTGGACGTTTCTGAAAAATCAGATCTGCCATTTTTTCGGTGGTTCCTACCGGGGAGGTGGATTCAATGATATAAGTATCACCTTCCTTTAAAAAAGGCAACACCGCCATGGTGGCACTTTCTACAAAGGAGATATCGGGTTCATGGTTTCCTTTGAAAGGAGTGGGGACGACCACCAAATGAACATCTGCTTCAACCGGTGTTGTTGAAGCTTTAAAGAGACCCTTTTCAACCCCTTCTTTGACGACTTCTTCCAAGCCTGGTTCGATGATGTGAATTTTCCCTTGGTTGATGGTTTCAGCCACTTTGGGGTTAACATCCACACCGTGTACATGGATTCCTTTTTGTGCAACGACTGCTGCTGTTGGCAGTCCGATATAGCCTAAGCCGATAAATTGTACTTGCATTATTTATGGTTTAATTTTTTTGACTTGATTTTTGTGTTTCCCGTTGTAATACCTGAGTGTTAGCTAAACGAAGGGCTAGTAGTTTATGAATGGATACTTGATTCTTAATATTCGATTCTGGGTGCCCGATACTTGGTGTCTCGGTTTTCAATTGCGGAACTGAAGGTATAATACTTAAATACTTTAAGGTTCAGAGTTCAAAGAATACATCTGCCATCTAAAATCGTTAATCATCATTCGAAATTCGACGCTTGAATGCTAAAATGAGTAAATGCTAAAATGTTCCAATATCCAAGGCTCTTTACTCCATGCTCTTTGCTTTCTTCTAAAAACTCCAGATGTAAGGGATCAGCAGTACGCTGAGGATAAAGACCATTACCTGCAGCGGGAGGCCAATCCGGACGAAATCGTTGGCGGAATAGTGGCCAATGGATTTGATGATCAGGTTGGCACGGTAGCCACGGGCGGTCATGAAGCTGGAGGCTCCGGCAATGGCAATGGCCACAAAAAAGGGCTTCGGGTCTACGTTCAACATCTGGGCAGCAACGATAGCCACTGGAAACACCAGCGCTACGGCTGCATTGTTGGATATAATTTCAGTAAAAATAGTTGTAAACAGGTAGAGTAGGGCGAGTACTCCCCAGGGACCGAGCGAGCGTACGGTTTCGATAAACTCGCGTGCCAGCGCCTGCGCGATGCCGGTATTTTGTATGGCAGCGCTCACGGCAAAAGCCGATGCAATGGCGATAAGCAGGTCCCAGGTAATGTTTTTGGTGTAGTTCTGTGCGGGCAATATCCGCGTCCAGACAAGCAACATGGCAGCCACCGCTACCATTACAAAAATGTTGAGCCGAACACCAAAGCCCCAGCTTACCATTTCGTTGATAAGGATACCGGCCACCATGGTGAGTAGAATGAACAGCGCGATCCAACGTTTACGGCTGGTCTTTTCAACGGGCATGTCTTGCATGTAGTTGACCAAGTAGAACATGGAACGGCTGCCCCAGTTTTTCTCAAAATGGTCGGTGGCGAGCAATACCAGGTTGTCGCCCACTCTTAATTCGAGCTTGTTGAGGTTGGCGGTAATGCGTTCTCCGTTTCGGTGCACGGCCAGCACTGCTGCGTTAAAGTGCTCAAAAAAGTTGAACTCAGCCAGTGTCATCCCCAGTCCGGGGAAGCGCGGTGCCAGCACCACCTCGTAATTTTTTAATTCGTTCGGATCGGTATCTTTCAGAAAATCGACTCCTTTTAAGCGGATTTCCTTGTGGGTGAGGATGTAGTTCAGACGATCGGAATTGCCGGTCAACAGCAACTCATCACCCGGGAGCAGTGTTAATTGTCCGTGACCGGGGCGAATGATTTTTCCTTCGCGTTCAACCGAGTAAACTTCCAGTCCGTTTAAACTGTTCAGCATCCCGTTGTTGATGGTTTCGCCTATGAAATGACTGTCTTCGTTAAGCAGAACGTTGTAATAATAGTCTTTTACGCCTGCTTTCTTTTTGGCTTTGGCAAGCACCCGTTGTCCGGGGAGCAGGCGGTTCCCCAGCACCGACATGTAAATAAAACCAAAGGCGGCGATGATCAGCCCGAGTTTTGCCAGTTCAAAAAGATGAAAGCCCTTGTAGCCGTTTTCGATCATCAAACCGTGCACCACCAGGTTGGAAGAGGTGCCGATGAGTGTACACATACCCCCAAAAATAGCGGCATAGGCCAGCGGAATCAGCAGTTTCTTGTAAGGAATGTTCATCATTTTAGCCCATTTTAACAGGATAGGAGTGGTGTTAACCACAATGGGCAGGTTGTTTAAAAAGGCCGACAAAAAGGAAACCGGCACCATGATCCGGGGGAGCATAAAGGTCATCCTGCTCTTTTTGCGCGGAAGATAAGCTTGTGCCAGCCGTGTAATCAGCCCCGATTGTTTGATTCCTTCGTTTACCAGGAAAAGCACCCCGATGGTGAGAACGCCGGGATTTGAAAATCCACGGATCATCTCCTGTGCCGATATGATTCCGGTGGCCAGAAATATAACGGCAGCACTAAAAAGAATCAGCCCCGGGCGCAGCCATTGAAAAAGGAATGCCGCCAGGATGTAGACGATTACAATTATTGCTATCAGGATGTCGATGTTCAAAGCTGGATTTTTAGTTTACAGTCTCAGTCTCAGTTTTCAGTTATTCGATACTGGATGCTTGATACTCGATTCTGGATACTTGATGCTGGATTCTCGAAGCTCGCGGCTCGTAGCTAGTAACTAGTGGCTCGCAGCTAATTTACCCTTTCCCGATTCCTTTGTATTCAAAACCGGTCTTTTTCATTTCGGATGCTTCCAAAAGATTCCGGCCATCGAAAACAAAGGCTGGTTTTAACATGTGGGTATAAATTTTTTCCCAGTCGTAGGTTTTAAACTCGTCCCATTCCGTGAGAATGGCAATTGCGTGTGCATTCTCCAATGCCAGGTAAGGCTCCTCGTGAATCGTGATCAGTGACTGAAGGACTGACAGATCGAAGGATTGAGTTGGATCCTGTGAGTAAACATACTCCAGGTCCTTGAATATCTGCTCTTTTTTTACTTTGGGATCGTAGATGTGGATCTCGGCCAGGTCGTCGAGCAATTCTTTGGCCACATAAATGGCGGCTGACTCGCGGGTATCGTTGGTGTCTTTTTTAAAAGCCCAGCCCAGGAAAGCGATTTTCTTGCCGGATACCGTGTTAAAAAGACTGTCGATGATCTGTTTGGCAAAGCGGTGTTTCTGGTAGTCGTTCATTTTTACCACGCCTTCCCAGTAATCGGCTACTTCAGGCAGGTTAAAATGGCGGCAGAGGTACACCAGGTTCAGAATGTCTTTTTGAAAGCAACTTCCGCCAAAGCCAACGGATGAGCGCAGAAATTTAGACCCGATACGAGTGTCGGCCCCAATGGCATGTGCAATCTCGTCCACATCGGCACCGGTTCTTTCGCACAAGGCCGAAATGGCATTGATCGATGAAATACGTTGTGCCAGGAAAGCATTGGCGGTTAGCTTGGATAATTCGGAAGACCACAGCCGTGTGGTAATGATCTGTTCGCGCGGTACCCAATGTGCATAAATATCCACCAGTGCCTGGATGGCTGCCAGCCCGTCTTCGTCCTGATCACCACCGATAAGGATGCGATCGGGATTGTGCAGGTCGGTGATAGCTGTTCCTTCGGCCAGAAATTCAGGATTAGAAAGCACCTGGAATTTATTGCCGTTTCCTTCGGCCTCCAATATGGTTTTAATGGACTGTGCGGTACGAACAGGCAGGGTTGATTTCTCCACTACGATCTTTCCTTCGGGGGCGATGCGTGCAATTTGCCGGGCCGAAAGTTCCACATATTTCAGATCGGCGGCCATGCCTTTTCCAACCCCGTAGGTTTTGGTAGGAGTGTTCACTGAGATGAAAATCATTTCGGCTTCGCGTATACCGGCTTCCACTTCGGTCGAAAAAAACAGGTTGCGGCCGCGTGCCTCTTTTACCACCTCCTTTAATCCCGGCTCGTAAATGGGAAGCTTGTCGAGATCGGTGTCGTTCCATTCGGCAATTCGCTGGGGATTAATGTCTACCACATTTACTTTTATTTCCGGGCACTTTTGGGCAATAACGGCCATGGTTGGCCCGCCAACGTATCCGGCGCCAATACAGGTTATGGTTTTTATGGTATGCTTCATCTGTTTGTATGTATTATCGTTCTTGTTTATTCGCATTTGCCGGATGAATCGTCACCTCCGTTGGCTGATAGATGCCTTTCATGGAAGCGCTCATCCCATCCCGTTCTCGTTTCCTGCTGTAAAAATGCGAATTTATATGAATTCTTACTATGAAAATTTATCATGTTGACAGCATGTATTCAATCTTCTTAAACAGGTATGATCCTCCGGGTAACTTATCAGGCAGAATATCCTTTCCCGTATGCATACTTATAGGAGTAGGCATATCCATAACTTATTCGGCTGATTTTTACATCGTTGATGATCAAGGCCGGATTCTTCATTACGCTTTGCTCTGCAATTTCGTTGATGAATTTAAGCTGGTCCTTTCTACTTACACCGTATCGCAAAACAAAAAGATTGAGATCGGTGGATTTACTGGTTATTAATCCATCGGTCACCCGCGATACCGGAGCATTGTCAATGATAATGTAATCGAACTGTTCCTTTAAAGCCTCCAGCAGTTTGTTGAAGGCTTCCCGTTCGAGCAACTCTGCCGGATTGGGAGGTACAGGACCCGACGTTACAACGCTTAGGTTGTCGATGTCGGTGGCCTGAATAATATCTTTGATTTGGTTTTGTCCCGAAAGATAGGTGCTTAACCCGATGTTGTTCTTCACGTTAAAGATTCGGTGAAGGCGCGGTTTTCGCATGTCGGCGCCAACCAATACCGTTTTTTTGTCATTCATTGCCAGTATACTGGCCAGGTTTACAGAAGTAAACGTTTTCCCTTCGCCTGGTTGTACCGAGTGTAAGCCAATTATTTTTTGATTGGTACTGGTAAATTTATATTGCAGGTTGGTGCGGATGGTTCGGTACGATTCAGTAATCGGTGCTGTTGGATCGTTGATCACGACCAGCTCCGAATTGTTTTTACTGTGAAAAACATTTCCCAAAATACTGAGTGGGGTAAGTTTTTCAATGTCTTCCTGAAGCTGGATGGTGTTGTTGAAAAAGTCGCTCACCAAAATAATAATGGCAGGGACAAGCAAACCGAGGAAAGCGCCGATCAGCAAGAACAGGAAGGTGCTTTTGTTTAAAGGGATAAGGCGTTCGTACTGGGCCGGGTCAATAATGTGTATGTCAACCACGGCTGCGGCCAGCGAAATCTCCAGTTCTGCCCTGCGTTGCAATAAAAAGGTGTAGATCTCATTGGTGAGATCGTATTGACGCTGAATATTGATGAGCTGTTGTTCCTGCTCCGGCATGTTGTTGAGCTGCTTGTTGATGCGGTTGTACCGGTCGTTTAGCGATTTTACCGACACTTCGGTGTTTTGGACCAGGTTAACCAGTATCTCGCGCAACTGCACCGTGACCTGCTCAATTTCCTGGTTCATGAGAATAAGGGTAGGGTTGTTTTCGCGAGCGCTAAACTCCATTATTTTTCGGCGGCTGTAAAGGTCGCTGAGCTTCAGAACCAGTGCATTTAGTGTGGCATCCGTAATGCCTACCACCGATGGAGCAATTAGCTGGTCGGCACTTTGAATATTGCCCAGGTAGCGTTGAAGACTTTTGAAATATTCCAGCTGCATTTGCAACTGCGATTTTTCTTTTTCGATTTCCTTGAGCTGCTCCATGATCAGGCTTCCCTGACTACTCAGGTCGATGATCTGGTTTCTGGATCGGAATTCGGTAAAGGTATTTTCTGCCTTGTTCAGGTCGCTTGAAATACCCGACAACTGACTGTCAATAAAATCAAGCGAACGCTTTTGCGTTTGGGTTTGCAGCTCCAGCTTTTGTTCCAGGTATACGCGTACAAGTTCATTCAGGTAATGAATATCGCGCAAAGGCTCTGTACTTTCCAGGCTTAGCTTGATTACTTCGCTGTCTTTGCTAAAATTGGCATTTACTTTCTTTAAATAGGCAAGTGTAAGCTTGTTTTTATCGATAAAGGAGAACTGGTATTCCTTTCCGATCAGGTTTTCTGGATTTTCCTTTGGGTGCAGGGTAAATCCAAAATATTCATTTTTAAACGGTTTGTTGTAGTCGGCAACTTCATTGAATTTTATTTTCAGGGGCCGGTTGTCAACAATCACATCATCGTCGACTTCTACACGAAACTGGGTGGATGACAGGGGAGTAATAAATATTGAAACACCTTCAGGATTCAAGGCTTCTTCTGCTTTATTCAGCATATAAGGATCGTTCAGGTAAATGCCATTCCAAACAAACACGTTTTTTTGCAGCCAAAACGTTTGCCAGCTAAGATTGTCGATGGCCTGATTGTTCAAGGTATAAGAATGAAGGAATTCGATTTCATTCTGAAGCATCACTTTGTTGGTACCTCCCATCATGTTTTCCATGAACATGTTTTGGACATCCAGGCCTTTTTGCTCGCTGGTTACCAGTAAGCTGGTGTCAACCTGAAATTTTTTGGGTGTATACTTTACAAAGAAATAAGCCCCGGCTAGGCCTAAAAACAGGCAAATGGCCAGCCAGTACCATTTTCCCAGTACAAGGAAAATAAGTCGTTTTATGTCAATCTCGTCATCCTGAACGGAAGTCAGTGATTGGGTGTTTAAAGTGTTATTTGACATGTGGTTATTCATTTTTATTTAGAGAAACAGTGTCTATCTAGTTTTTGTCCGGCTTTTTGCAATTATGCGGTTTGATGGTTCAAAACAAATATTTTGCAAGAAATAAACATTGTGAATATCAACGATGTTACGGGTACAATTAAAAGGAAACATTTCTTGTAACAAAGGACAACCTTCTGCTGTAGGTGGGTCTGTTTTTAGCTTTGGGCTGATTGTTACCTGTTACCTCAAAAGCCCGATTACCGCCAGCAACAAACTGGCTGAAGAAATAATCATGGAGTAGGCTTGTGCGTTGAGTTGGAAGTTTTTATGCTTATCGGGTTCCACAAAAATGTAATCGTTCGGATGAAGATAAAATCCTTTCTGTGCCCATGAATTGGAAGCCGACATGTCCAGTATCATCGCTTTTTGACCATCGGGTTGGGGCCTGATTACCATGATGTTGGTGATGTTGGCATAATCGGTATTGCCGTTGGCCATGGCCAGTGCTTCCAAAATGGTGAAGTTGTTGTTGTAGTTGTAATAAACTCCGGGACTTTTTACTTCGCCCATTATCGTTACCTTGTAATTTAGAAGCTTTACTTTCACAATGGCTTCTTTCAGGTATTTATCGGCGTATTGCTGAACAATCTTTTCAATTTTTGAGTTGGGGTTGCCGGCAACAGGTATTTCGCCAATAATGGGCAAGGTTAAGTTCCCCAGGTCGTTTACTTCAAAACCGTATAAATAAGCTCCCTGCGGAGTTGTATACTTCTGGTACGAGTTGGAGCTCTGCATTTCCATGTTTGATTCCGGGTTGAAAAGAGCGTTTACTTCGGCATTCATTGATTTGATGCTGACATACAGAATGTCTCCCGGTTCAATGATGTATTCGGTGGCAGTGTCGGCCAGTGCCTTTATCATCTGGTTGTTGTGTACATCTTTCATGTACATTAGCTCTTTACTGCTTCGGCAGGAAAAGAACGACAGTGACATTGCGATTCCAATAAGCGGAATCATCTTTTTTATCTGTATCGTTTTCATTTTGATAAATAATTGATAATAGGTGTATGTTTAAAGGTGAAGAATAACATTCGAAAGTGAATTACTTTTAGCCCTGATATACAGGGATTTCATTCACTTGATCTTCCACCATTTTTTTTCTGATTTTTTATCGGTAATGCGGGATTCTTCCGGGTGCAATGCCTGGAAAATATCAGTCCATTGCGGCATGCCGCCAAAATTTCGGTCATCGATGTAAAGATCGGCCAAAATTTTCCGGCCAATGTTTTCGGTTAATTTTTCTTCCGGGTAATTACGGTTTATGGCATAAAACTCCAGGCCTTTGTCCCGGCAGAGCTCAACTGCATCATCAAGTTCCTGCCCGGTTCGGTAGGTCCATAGAATTAGCTTGTGCCCCTTTCTTTGAAGCGCTTTCAATGTATCAAAGGCAAAAGGAAGCTCTTTCCCTATTTGCGGATATTTGTGTTCTACAATGGTGCCGTCAAAATCTACGGCAATTATCAATGATTTCTTCACGCTAACAGCTTTTTACTTGTTTACTCTTTTGTCCAAATTAAAAAAGAAGAATTGGATTTTAAAAACGCTTCTTTTTCCTCGGGGAGTATAATTAAATACCGGATTTTTCGATCAACGTATTTTTCCGCTTTTTGAATTAATTCTGAAACGTACGTTTGGTTGATCTCTTTTCCTATCAATAAAAGGTCTACGACACCCGAATCGCGTCCTATCGCCAGGTCGCCAATGAGGTAGGTTTCTTTCAGGTCGCCTATTTTTGATGTAACATGCTCAATGATCTGGTCGATGCCAATCGTCTTTCTTAAAATGTTGTGAATATCAGCAAACAGTGGATGACGCGTATTGGCCCGGAAAAATTTTTTATTCCCCAAAAGTTCAGATGTTAGTAATCCCGCTGATTCCAGGCGGTTTAGTTCAATCCTTATGGCGTTGGTCGACTCACCAAACTCTGATTCCAGGTTGCGCAGGTAACTTTTGGTTTCCTTGTTCAGAAAAAATTTTAACAAAAGCTTTATGCGTGTTTTGCTGGTAATAATGGTTTGAAGCATGTTGTTGTAATGAGGTAAGAAATTGGTATTTCTGTGCTTGGTTGGAGTGACGTTGCTTCTTACAGCTTCGCCTCCTCAGTTACATTAAAATGCATGAGTGGACGTTAATTTTTTGAGTAGCAAAAATACTCATTCTTGTTTTCGACCGACAATAATACGTAATAAAACGGGCAATAGTATTCAGCCTAGAAGAAAAACCTTAAAATCGGAATTTGTGAATCAGATTTTAAGGTTTTTGCTGATGCGGACTTGGGAAAAGGATCCATCAACGTGAAAACGGAAGGGGATCCGCACTACTTCCTTTTCCGTGTCGGCGGCTTTTCCCGCTGCCGTTTGTTTGAAAGTAGAATCCGAGTTTGAATTCGGTATAGATTCCTCTGAGGTCGGCGCGCGTACCATCGTTATAATAGTTGTATACACCGTCCAGAAAATCGTAGTTGGTATAGTTGCAGCTGAGTGTGGTATTGATAAAGAAGTTTGGGGAGAAGTAGCTTTTTACCCCTGCTGAAAGAAACAATAGCATGGACGATGTTGAGAAGTTGGTAAAATCTCCTGTGCCTTTTCCAAAGATGGATCCCAATTCCGGGTCCTGGTATTTTAACTCAACACCGTACTGAAGGTACCCAATACCTGCTCGAAGAAAAGGCTCGGGCATCCGGGAGGTATTGATATTCTCAAATGACCGGAAATAATACCCTACAAAGAATCTTTGTCCCGTTAAACGATTGGTGTATTCCACCGGATCGTCGATCGGGTTTTTCATTTTATAGTGAAACCCTTCGGCCGTAAAATCGGGATTGTCGTTTTCTCCCCGAATATTGGTAAGAAATACATCTGTACCGATTTCCCAGTGGTTCAGAAATAGTTTTGAAATTTCCAGGTCAATGGCAAGTCCTGGTTTATGGTCAAATTCTGTAAGGTGCTCTTTGAAATCGGGGGTGATCTCCGTAATCATTTTGGAGGCCCCAACTTTGGTTCCGATTATGATGCCTGAAGTTGGATTTTGCGCAAAAGCAGTTGAATAAATCAGTAAAAGAAAAGTGACAATGTTTATTTTTTTCACCTGGGTTGGATTTTACATTTTTAACATTCAACAAAACAAAATATTTATTTGCGTTATTGTCTTGTTTTAGTGGATTGAAGATTCGGAGGTAAGATAAATTTATCGTTTGATGCTTTTATACTCGCCGAGATAGGTCTTCCTAGTCTTCGGGGATTGCACTCAGATATTCTGACGGAACTTCGACAGTGAAGCTTTGTTCGATTTGCTCGATTTGAAGTAAAAACTTGTTTTTTCCCCTGATATCGGCCAGTTCGCCTCGCAGGCCCACCAACGGTCCCTGGATGATTTCCACCTTTTTGCCGGGACTAAAAGTTTCGTGGTTAATTTCTACCTCAAATTCGTTTTGCTCCAGCATCTTTTTCAGAGCCACGATTTGTTCTTCCCTGATTTCTGCTGCTGAACCTTCGAGCGTAATGTAGCAAACAACATTGTTGGTTCGCAGTACGCGGTCGTAATCGTGCCGGGTGATGTTAACAAAACAATAGCCAGACATGAGCGGGAGTTCCACCCATTTTTTGCGGTCTTTCCATTGCCTGAGCTTGCGCTGCAGTGGCAGAAAACTTTCGATGCCCTGCCGGAGAAGATCGTCGTGCGCTTTTTTCTCGGCACGCGAACGGGTATAAATGGCGTACCATCTTTTTATTTCGGGATCCTTCTGTATCATATTTTTTGTGCCTCCGTAAGAGCGTGCAAGTAAGTTAAATCTGATTGTTTTTTCAAATCAGAATACGGAAAAGCTTCAATGGCAGGTGGTAAAAAGAAAAATGCTTGAAGGATCAAAAATAGCCAAGCGTAAGGGGAGTAACGAAAAATGCCCTGCAAAAGCAAGGCATTTTTGGTATCGTAATTAAACGTCGAGATCTTTTTTGGCAAGGTAAAAGTCAACCATTTCGTAGTCGCTCTTCTCGCGCTCTTCCATTTCTGCTACTGTTTTTGGAGGTGGAACGATCACTTTTTCGCCCGGTGTCCAGTTTAGCGGAAGTGCTACGCTGTATTTGTCTGAAACCTGAAGCGCTTTCAGTACCCGCAGAATTTCGTCCATGTTACGGCCCACATTTAGCGGGTAGTACATAATCAGGCGGATTTTTCCTTTAGGATCAATAAAGAATACGGCGCGTACGGCAGCTGTTTCACTTTCGTTGGGTTGCAGCATTCCGTACAACTGAGATACTTTCATGTCGATGTCGGCAATAATGGGGAAGTCGAAAAGAACACCGGTGTTCTTTTTAACATTGTTAACCCACGCAACGTGTGCATGAATACTGTCGATACTTAAACCAATGAGTTTACAGTCCAATGCTCTGAATTCGTCTCCACGAACCGCAAAGCCACTCATTTCGGTGGTGCAAACCGGGGTGAAATCCGCCGGGTGTGAAAAAAGGATGGTCCAGCTGTCTTTAATGTATTCCGAAAATTGAATGGGACCATAGGTGGTATTGGCTTTAAAATCGGGAGCCATGTCGCCAATTCTTGGCATTGAGCTTACGTTTTGTTCTTCCATGATTTTTAAAATTTTTATTTTAAGTGTACCTAACAAATTTACAATATTAAAAGAACATTCGCTTGATAAAGGTTGTGTCTATTTCATTGTAATTCTTGATGTTTCTTTGGAAAAATCTATTGTTTTGTGCAGAATTGAACAAAAGACCGAAGTGGTAAAAGAAAGGGTGTTTGGAATTTGTGCGAAGGAGGTATTTATAAAATCATTACTTTCGCCTGTTATTCAGTAAAATATGATTTCCGGATATGATCTTTAGTTGAAAATAATTGTTGAAAAGCCACCTTTGAAGAACCGTTTTTGTGTGAATTTTGAAATTTGTACCGACTCAGGGGGGAATAATCAACATTTTTTTGTTAATTGTTTTTGCAAAAATTGGTGTAACTATTTGATTGTTTTCCAAAAAAGTATTTTCTTTGCACTCCGTTTTGAGTAACGTGTTAGTTTTGATCATCAAGAAATTAAAATAAAATGTCACGAGTTTGTCAAATAACAGGGAAGAGAGCAATGGTGGGAAACAATGTTTCGCACTCTAAAAGAAGAACAAAAAGACGCTTCGACGTTAACCTGTTCAAAAAGAAGTATTATTTGCCTGACGAAGATCGTTGGGTGCAACTTACTGTTTCTGCTGCCGGCATGCGCACCATTAATAAAAAAGGTTTGAAGACCGCTTTGGCCGAAGCGCAGGGAAAAGGTTTTATCGATAACATTTAAAGATCTGAGCGATGGCTAAAAAAGGTAAAGGCAACAGAATCCAGGTAATCCTGGAATGTACAGAGCACAAAGAGAGTGGTATGCCCGGAACATCAAGGTATATTACCACTAAAAACAGAAAAAATACTCCGGATCGTATGGAAATGAAAAAATACAATCCGATTCTGAAAAAAGTAACGGTTCACAAAGAAATTAAATAAGTTGAAACATGGCAAAGAAAGCAGTTGCAACATTACAGAAAGGAGCCGGTAAAGGCTATTCAAAAGTGATTAAAATGGTGAAATCGGAAAAAACCGGTGCCTACACTTTTAAGGAAGAAATTGTTCCGAACGACGACGTTAAAACTTATTTTAAAAAATAAGAAAATATACTGTATAACAGGAAAGCTTTCATATTAATGAAAGCTTTTTTTGTGCATTGTTGGTGGTTGTAAAAACAGGATTTTGCGGCCCTGTTGTTTTCCCTGTTAAGAATTTGAGGCGAGCTTCGCCAGAACCGGGAACAATCAAAATAATTGTATTACTTTAGCCTGCAAATCAAATTAAAACAATGGGCTTATTTGGCATTTTTAGCAGAGAGAAGAAGGAGAGTCTGGATGAAGGACTTTCTAAAACCAAAGAAAGCGTATTCAAAAAATTAAGTCGTGCCGTTGTTGGTAAATCAAAGGTTGACGACGAAGTGCTGGATAATCTGGAAGAAGTATTGATTACTTCGGATGTGGGCGTTGATACCACGCTTAAAATTATCGGTCGTATTGAAGAACGTGTTTCGCGTGATAAATATATGGGCATTGGCGAGTTAAACGGCATTCTGAAAGAAGAGATTGCCGCCTTGCTCGAGGAAAACAATTCGGCTGATATTGACGATTTCGATCTTCCCAAATCTGATACACCTTATGTAATTATGGTGGTGGGTGTTAACGGTGTGGGTAAAACCACAACCATTGGCAAACTGGCCTATAATTTCAAACAAGCCGGTAAATCGGTTGTGTTGGGAGCGGCTGATACATTTAGGGCTGCTGCCATAGATCAACTTGAAATATGGGCCCAAAGAGTAGACGTACCCATTGTGAAGCAAAAAATGGGCTCCGATCCTGCTTCCGTGGCATATGATACATTATCGTCGGCTGTGGCAAGTAATGCCGATGTGGTGATTATCGATACCGCCGGACGTTTGCACAACAAAGTTGGCTTGATGAACGAGCTGTCGAAGATCAAAAAAGTGATGCAGAAAATTGTTCCGGATGCCCCGCAGGAAGTATTGCTAGTGCTGGACGGTTCAACCGGGCAAAATGCTTTTGAACAGGCCAAACAATTTACAAAGGCTACAGAAGTGAGTGCGCTGGCGCTTACAAAACTCGACGGAACAGCCAAAGGGGGAGTGGTGATTGGTATTTCCGATCAATTTAAAATTCCTGTAAAATACATTGGCATAGGCGAAAAGCTTGAGCATTTGCAGATCTTCCGTCGCCGGGAGTTTGTCGAATCGCTTTTTTCGTAAACCGATCCCAAGGCAAATCTATACCAACTCTTCAGCAGAGGCCAGGCAGGTCTGGATGGTTTGAAGAAGTTTATCCCGGTTTATCGGCTTTTCGATGCATGCATTGCATCCGGCTTTTAACAACGCGAACTGACTGCTTTCCGGTGATTCGGCTGTTTGCCCGATGATGCAAACTTTCGAATTGAAAGTGCGGATGGTCTGAGTGGCCGTTTTCCCGTTCATTTCAGGCATTTTCATATCCATTAGAATGAGATCGGTGTCTGGTTCCTGTTTGATCAGTTGTACGATCTCTTCCCCGTTTTTGGCTCTTTTTATGCTGGCCGCAATATCCTGAAGCACATGCACCAGGAGACGGTAGGAAATCTCGTCATCCTCGGCTATCAAGATCCGGAGATTGTTTAAAACCGTATCGTTTAGAAGATGGCTGGTTAAGCGTTTCTTCTCACAGTCATGCAGGTGGTTCAGGTTGGGAAGAATCACCCCAAAAGTACTGCCTGTTCCGGGAGTTGAATGCAAACTGATCGAACCGTCCAGGAGTTTTACATATCCTTTCGAAATGGAAAGCCCTAACCCGGAACCTTCATAGCCGCTGGAATGCGAGGGATCAGCCTGGATAAATTGTCCAAATACTTCGTTGTGCTTTTCTGCGGGGATTCCGATGCCTGTGTCGGCTACTGATAAATGAAGTTCATTCGATTTAAATTCGTATTCAACGGTCACTTGCCCGGCCTTCGTAAACTTGATGGCATTTTTGATCAGGTTCATGCCAATCGAATTCAGCTTTTGTTCATCGGTACAGAAGTAATTGTCACTTTCCGGATTTTTGTCCAGGAATAGCAGCACAATGCCTTTTCGCTGAGCTTCGATGATAAAAAAGCGTTCCCATTCTCTGATCATTTTTCGAAAATAGATGCTCTGAATCTTTACTTTTTCTACGCCTGCTTCAATTTTCGATATTTCAATGATGTTGTTGATCGTTGTTAACATGCGTTCGCCACTCTGCCTGATTATATCAATAAACTGGAGCTGTTCTTCATTGTTTTGGGCATGTTCTTTCAATAGCTCAGCAAAACCAAGAATACCGTTCATGGGAGTTCTGATTTCGTGGCTCATGTTGGCTAAAAAGGCCGATTTCATTTTTTCACTTTCAACGGCCTTCTGTTTTTGCTCTTTTAATTCTGACAATATGCGGGAGTTGAGTTCCAGCTGTTGTTGCAAATCCCGCGTCTTCTTTTTAACTCTTACCTGTAGTAACCGGTTTGCTGCCATTAAAAGAAGAATACTCAGCGAAGCCAGAACGCCTACAAAGATGATGTACCTCAAATAAGTTGTCCAGTCGTTTCTTTCCTGGTAATACGGAGCGATCCATTTGTCGTAAATACGATTGTATTCGCCGTTTGCCATAATAACCTCAAGGCCGTTGTCCAGAATGTCGGCCAATTCGGGGGCCGAACGGTTTACTTTGAAGCCGATACTTTGTTCCAGCAAAACATGAGAGGTGTTGTAGATGTAGTCTTTCCCCATTAGATCAGCAAAATACAAACCTCTGGCTCTTTTGGAAATGGCACAGGTCACATCCGGCCGGTCAAGACTGCTGATCAGGTTGCTGTAATTGTTAACGTATAAAAACTCGGCATTGGGATTTAAGGAAAGAATGTAATGCACTAAAACATCGTTTTTATACAGGCTTATCAACGGTTTATGGGCTGTGCGAATAAACTCAGGTGTAATTTTTTTTACAAAATTGCGGTTGTAAAGAAAACAGTGAGACGTATTGACGATGGAGCGCGTATAAAGATATTCGTTGTCGGGATATCCCGGATAGTTGGCACCTCCGATCGCCTGTATTTCGTTGTTCTTCAGTTTCGCGTTTATTTGGTCCCAGGTACCGGTTTCCAGTTCAATATCTATATCATAAAGAGTGCTGATGGCTTTAATTATATCAACATTAAAACCGGTGATTTCATTTTTTGAATCTTTAAAGCTGTAAGGGGGATAATTATCGCTGATCATTACTTTGTATTGGGAGAAAGCATTTAAATGCATAAAACAAAGTAGAACTAAAAGAGTCTTGGTTAAGGTTTGCATCTTTTTGGTCGCTTTTAACAAATCTAAAAAAAAGATTTAGTTTTTTTAGTAGCCAGAAATCATAATTCATCCCATTAAGCTGGAATCTTCCTTTGCAAGCTCCGTTTAAATAGTATTATTTTAAGTGTTGAATCACAATTTAAAGGATCAATGAATCTGTTTTGGAGAGATGTAGAAAGTACAATGTCGGGGGCATTGAATACAAAGGTGCAAATTCTTTCGTCGAAAAGTTTGGGCGGAGGATGCATAAACAATACTTCAAGGTTGCAAACCAATGTGGGAGAGTTTTTTTTGAAATCGAATGCCAACTGTGCGGCTGATATGTTTGAGCGGGAAGCTGAGGGAATGAAAGAGCTTGCAAAAGCCACCGATGCTCACCTTTTGGTTCCTGCGGTTGTTTGCTATAAAGAGGTGAATGAAACGCCTGGATTTCTGGTACTGGAGTATTTGCATAGCGGATATCCGGAGAAAAATACGGATGAAATGCTTGGGAGGGGACTGGCCCATGTGCACCGTTTTCAAAACAAGCAGTTTGGCTTTGATCATAATAATTACTGCGGAGCCACACCTCAGCATAATAAATGGAACAGCAGCTGGGTTGAATTTTTCCGGGATCAAAGAATCGGTTTTCTGCTGAAGCTGATAGAAAGAGAACGCGGGCTGACTCCGGGTGAAAAATCGACCTATGAAAAACTGATGGAACAAATTCCCGGGTTACTTCCGGCGGATGTGGAACCTTCGCTGATTCACGGTGATTTGTGGTCGGGAAACTACATGATTACTCCGGGTGGTCCGGCACTCATCGACCCGGCTGTGTATTATGCCGACAGGGAAATGGAATTTGCCATTATTACCATGTTTGGAGGCTTTTCGCAGCGGTTTTTTGATGCCTACAACGATGTGTATCCTCTACAAAAAGATTGGCGGGAAAGAAACCGGCTTTATCAACTGTACCACATTCTGAATCATTATTTTTTGTTTGGAGGTGGCTATGGTTCCCAGGCCTTGTCGGTAGCCAAAAGTTATTTGTAGTTTGTTAAAACAGCGTAAATGATTTAGTATTAGGGGCCTTTTTTGTATATTGAAGATAAACATGTACAGAAAACAACATGGTGTTGAACGAATTATATGAAATTCCTTACCGTTCGGGGCTTTGCTATCAGAAAAACAAGGGGATAATACTTCCGGAAGGTGTTCCTTATATAGGCATGGGCGCTTCGTACATCGCATCCAAAACTTTTCGGTATCTGGGAATCGATCTGTTTCCGGAAAGAGCTTCGGATTATTTTAATTACCTGGTTAAAAACCGGACATTGTCCAATGGCGTTTTAATTTCCCAGTCGGGAGAAAGTTCTGAGACACTTTGGTGTGCCGATTATTTTTCGTCGTTTACTGCGGTTGTAAACAGTGAAGAAAGTAAACTGGCGGCGCATCTCAATTGCAAAAATCAAATTCTGCTACATTCCGGCATCGAAAAGCGTATTCCTTCCAAAACCTACTTAAATACCCTCTTGGTTTTATACCTGGGTTTTGGTTTTGATCCGCGAGAGGTTATTCAGGTATATAAAAAGGAACTTTCGTATTTTGAAGAAACCGGTGCCGAACTGGGTGAATTAATACGCCGCAGAATAAAAGGCTGGAACAAAAAGAGCATTTACATTCTGGGAAACGGGCCCAATATTACGACCGCCGACCTGGCTGCCATGATTCTAAGTGAGGTTTTAAAGAAACCGGTACAATCAATGTCGGCTTCCAATTACGACCACGGATACAAAGAAACATCCAAGAATACTCTGGTGATTGCCATCAACCACAACGGGCCGGAAAAAACCAGGACCCGGCAGCTTTTGAAGACCATTGAAAAAGCCGGAGGAGAGGTGTTTGAGTTAAAGGATGCCAAAGTAGATGCGGTTTACAGTCCGCTTACGTATCCGCTGATCTTCTTCTTTGCGGCTGAGTACTTGCTGGATAAATTGAAGGTAAAGTCGATTTTTGAGGTTGGGAAAAAAGTGACGATCGTAGATCCGCCCTCAGAAGATAAACAGTAGTCTGCATTTGTATATTTTTACTGTCTCCCGGCCAATTATCAATTAAATTAATAGAACTTTTTGCATCAAAACCTGTGTATTTCTATGCATGGTGGTTTATTTTTTATCCGAAAGAACTAACTTACCAATCAGGAATAATAAAGATTTGTAATCCCGTAGATTCGGCTGAAAACAGGTGGATTTTCATGATAAAAGATGACCTGTCTCAACGAATTTGCTGGATAAGCTTTAAGTTCGCTTTGCTTGAAAACCAAAAATCGTTTGAATGATTGCTCAAAAAGCCGGAGAAATTACCCCTTTTATTGTGATGGAAGTGCTCGAAAAAGCAGCTTTGATGGAACAAAAAGGTATTCATGTGATTCATATGGAAGTGGGGGAGCCTGACTTCGCTGTTCCTTCGTGTGTGTCGGCAGCTGTTCAAAAGGCATATGCCGAGGGCCGCACGCACTACACCCACAGTTTGGGCGACCCGGAGCTTCGTTCTGCCATTGCTTTAAAATTCAAAAAGGAATACAATGTAGAGGTTTCACCGGATCAGATTCTGGTTACTTCGGGATCTTCTCCCGCAATATTGTTGACATTGGGGGTTTTGTGCAATGCCGGTGACGAAGTGATTATTTCGGATCCCGGGTATTCCTGCTACAGCAATTTTATTCGATTTATTGATGCGAAGCCGGTGGCAGTTCCAGTTTTTGAGGAAGATGGTTTTCAATACCGTCCTGCAGAAATTGCCAAAAGAATTACAAACAGAACCAGGGCAATTATAATAAACAGCCCAATGAATCCTACCGGTAATCTTTTGTCGGCCGAAGTAATGCAGGAGATCGCCGCGTTTAACATTCCTGTAGTATCCGATGAGATTTACCACGGGCTGGTTTACAACGAGAATGCCCATTCGATTCTGGAATTTACCAAAAACGCGTTTGTTTTGAGTGGCTTTTCCAAGCGTTATGCTATGACTGGATTGAGGTTGGGCTATGTAATTGCTCCGCCGGAATATGTGCGATGCATGCAAAAGTTGCAGCAGAACCTTTTTATTTGTGCCGGTTCTACGGTTCAGCGGGCGGGGATTGAAGCTTTGCGTTCAGCAGGAGAAGATATTGAGTACATGAGGCAAACCTACGATAAACGCCGCCAGTACCTGATTAAACGTTTGACCCAAATGGGCTTTACCATAGAAGTGGAGCCAACCGGAGCTTTTTATGTGTTTGTAAATGTGCGGCATCTTTCCACTGATAGCTACAAACTGGCTTTTGATATTCTGGAAAAAGCACACCTGGGCGTGACTCCCGGAATTGATTTTGGGGCGAATGGCGAAGGTTTTATTCGCTTCTCGTATGCCAATTCAATTGAAAACATTGAGGAAGGAATGAACAGGCTCGAAAGGTATTTGCAGGAAAATTTCAGGTAAACTGTTGCCCGAATTCGTTGTAATGAACGATTTCATCCAGGCTTTTTCTTCGCTTATTGGGCGCACTAATGTCGGGATACCCGACTGGCAGTAAGGCTACCGGTTCAATATTTCTCGGAAGTTTAAGTATTTCGGAACAACGGCTTACATTGAAATTGCATATCCAGCAGGTTCCAAGCCCCAGAAACGTGGCCATTAAAGTCATATGATCGATGGCAATGGCAGCATCTATGTCGGCAGAGTCTTTTCCGTCCGACCCCCGTTTCCACGATTGCGAATGATCTGAGCATATCACAATGGCCAACGGGGCCTGTTGTAACCATTGGGCAGAATATGTGGAGCAAAGCTCTGCGAGCTTTTCCTGTTCAACCACAATAAAATGCCATGGCTGGTAATTTACGGCCGATGGCGCCATACGACCGGCTTCGAGAATCTGTATCAGCTTTTGCCTTTCTACAGGTTGAGCTTTGAATTTTCGTACTGAAAACCGTTTTTTGATAATATCGGGTAGTGTCATCGTGTAAATTTAATGTTTTTCATCTTTCAAAAACTGTAAGTAAAAAAAACACTTTGTTTCAATTCTTATCCCAAAAATCGAAATTTCCTGATAATTATTATCCGTCTCTCATTTGCCAAAATAAGTTTCTAATTTTTTGATTATTAGTCAAGAACAGAACATGTTATAAAGCAGGAGTAAATGTTGTAACGGACGCGTAATTTATACGTCATTTGCATACGAATTACAATGAAAACAGAAACTATTGTTCAATTTAAAACTTAAAGTCATGAAAAGAATTAGCTATCTAGCAGTATTTATCCTTGTGTTTTTATTGAGTGCAAATTTGGCCAATGCAACGGGTAATCGTTCTGCATTTAATGAGTACGAAATCAACCTTGTTCAGGACCTTCACATGGGAAAACAGGTGAAAGCAGTTTGGAAATTGAGTTACAGTAAAAACGAAACTCCGGTAACTGTGGTGAAAAGAAAAACAATAGACGGAACGGAATACCTTGTTCAGTCTGAATATTTTGCAGTATGCTACAGCTCAACATCAACAGGCTTTGGTGCCAAGGCAGCGAAAGGAGCTTGGTGTGCTGTTCCAAAGAAAATTAACAGAGCTGTTATCAATCAGCAGGAATTGGCTCGCCAGGAGATTTTAACTCCGGCAAAAGTAGACGATGAAACTGCGTTGGGATTGATCGCAAGTTATTTGCCCGATCTTATTAATAAAGGCTACACTCACCTTTTGAATTAATAAACAGCATTCATAAGTAAAGTTTAAGTAAACAAAAAACCGCGGCATGCCGCGGTTTTTTTATGTAGTTACGTTTGCTTTTTAACGTTGTTCACTTGGTTTCAGACAAAGTCTGTCGGCAGTTGATATCTCGATAAAGGAAGCCCCCGCGTCTTCACCAAAACGACCTCCTACATAAATAATCAGATCGTCCATTTGAACGGTGCCTTCACTTACCAATTGCTGAATAGCGGCTTTTTGTATCTTCATCTTGTTCTTCTTGGCCTCAAGGAAAGAAGCGTGGATTCCGAACGACAAAGCCAGCTCCCGAACCACCCGATGTGAATGACATTTCACAAAAACCGGGAAGAATGAACGGTGTGCTGCCAGGTAACGCCCGGTTTTACCGGTGGTGGTAGTGGTGACAATTGCATCAGGTTTTAATTCGCGGGCTGCGCGAATAGCTGATTGTGCCAGGTAAGCAGGGATGTCCGGTTTTAAAGGAACCAGTAACTCACGCTTGTCACGATCCGGTTCTACCTTTTCAGCAATATTGTTCATCACTTTTACCGCCTCAATCGGATATTTTCCGTAAGCGGTTTCTCCACTCAGCATAATAGCATCCGTTCCCATGTAAATAGCGCTGGCAACATCACTTACCTCGGCTCGGGTCGGACGTGGATGATCAATCATCGAGTGAAGCATCTGAGTGGCGATAATTACAGGCTTTTTATACAGAATTGCTTTGCGAACGAGGTTTCTTTGGATGGCGGGAAGACGTTCTTCGGGTAGTTCAATTCCCAGGTCGCCACGTGCAACCATGATACCATAAGCATATTCCAGAATTTCATCGATGTTGTCCACGCCTTCCATGTTCTCGATCTTGGCAATGATCTTGATCAGGCTGTTGTGCTCATCCAGAATTTTCTGAACTTCCTTCACATCTTCTTTGTGGCGTACAAAAGAGTGGGCAATAAAATCAACGTCTTCTTCGATGGCGAAATGGATAAATTCCACATCGCGGGTCGACAACGAAGGCAATTTAATTTCAACCCCTGGAACATTAACGCTTTTCTTCTTTTTAATTATGCCCTTGTTCTCTACCTTACAAAGCAAATAATCACTTTGTTTCTCTTTTACAGTAACGGCAATGTCTCCGTCGTCGATCAAAATTTTGTCCCCCACATTCAGGTTGTCAACAAAACCTTCGTAGTTGACGCAAACATTTTTGATGGTATTAATAGGTGAGAACGAAAAGGCAATTTCTTCTCCTTCATCAACCTCAAGATCGTTTTGAATACTGCAGGTTCTTATTTCCGGCCCTTTGGTGTCAATGATAATTGCAATTTTATCCGAAACACTCCGAATGTTGTTCACCACTTTTCTGGCAGTTTCAGTAGTAATGTGGGCAGTATTCAGCCTTGCCACATTCATCCCGGCTGCATGTAATGACTTGATAAAATCAACTTCACATCTCTGGTCCGATATTGTTGCTACAATTTTTGTCTCTCTCATATCTTCGAAATTTTAAGGCTGCAAAAGTACAATAAAAGCACTGGCAACGATTAATATTCCGTTAAACGGAAGTTAAATTTAATGCTCAGTATGCATTCTCTAAATTACAAAACTTTTTACTGCAAGTGTGTACGATTTTAATCCAAATCCCATGATGCAGCCCTTGCAAACCGGTCCGATCAGGGATTTATGCCTGAAATCTTCGCGGGTGAGCGTGTTGGAGATGTGTACTTCCACTACGGTAGTGTTAATTCCGGCAATGGCGTCGCGTATGGCAACCGAAGTATGGGTGTATGCACCCGCGTTGATAATGATGCCATCAGCGGAAAAACCAAATTCATGTAATTTGTTTACAATTTCACCTTCAACATTTGATTGATAATATGTAAACTCCACTTCCGGAAATTCAGTTTTTAACTGTTGAAAAAATGATTCAAAACTTTCAGAACCGTATATCGATTTCTCTCTAACACCTAATAGATTGAGATTCGGACCATTGATAATCAATATTTTCATTTATTTCGATTTTAATTTTTTTTATAGTAACTTTATTCTAGGCTGATCGTAATTAATGATTGCAAACGAACTTGTAGGTTCTGAATATTATGACAATCAGTAGGGAAGAAACAGACATTAAAAATAACTTAATTTGGTAGATTATGAAATGGGAGGATAGTAAAAAGGGCTACGAAAATTATCTGAAACTGGAGAAGTCTTTGTCTCAGAATTCGATAGCAGCCTACATAAACGATGTCAATAAGCTGACCGATTTCTTAGCAAATAAGTATAAAGGAGTGGCTCCCGATAAAGTTAAACTGGACCAACTCAAAGCTTTTGTTGAATGGCTTAACGAACGGGGCGTGAGCCCGCGTACCCAAGCCCGGACAATCTCCGGGATAAAATCTTTTTACAAGTACCTTCTTATTGAAGGGAAAATTACGAATGATCCAACAGCATTATTGGAATCTCCTAAAATAGGGCGGAAACTTCCGGATATTTTAACGATGGAAGAAATTGATACGCTGATCAATGCCATTGATTTAAACAAAGCCGAGGGGCAGCGAAACAAAGCAATGCTGGAAACATTGTACAGCTGCGGGTTACGTGTGTCGGAGTTGGTGAACCTGAAGATCACCAATCTTTTCTTTGAGCAGGGCTTTATCAAGGTAGAAGGAAAAGGGGAGAAAGAGCGCCTTGTTCCGGCCAGCAAAAGTGCCATCGAAGAGATCAATAAATATCTTACTACCTACCGCAAAAAACTGCGTGTTAGCAGGGACAGCGAGAATATTTTGTTCCTGAACCGGAGAGGTAGAAAATTAAGCCGGGTAATGATTTTTACGATCATTAAAAACCTGGCTGAAAAAATTGGTCTCGATAAAAAGATCAGTCCCCATACGTTCAGGCATTCTTTTGCAACACATTTAATAAACGGCGGGGCTGATTTGAGAGCCGTACAAGAGATGCTGGGGCACGAATCGATTCTAACAACTGAAATTTATACCCACCTGGACAGGGATTACCTGCGGAGTACCATTCATCAATATCATCCTAGGTCTTAATATCTTTAAAATAACGTATGGCAAGGGGCAATAGAAATGTTGCACCCTTTTTTATTTTCTGAGAAAGCCCATCGAAAATCAACAGCAAAATATGGTTTAAATATTCATAATCACCCTAATCCGTCAACTGACAGATCTTCCCTTTCTATAAATATAGAGGAAGCTAGGGAGAGGGAAAATTTCTACTTTCATTTCTGTTTGTGATTTCGGTGATCATGATTATTTTATTTGCACATATATTCACTTTTTGAAAGAAAAATCCAATGTTAACAGATTGTTTAATTGGTCTGCTAATGCAACTAATTGCCTGGAATAAGGGGAGCTGATCCGAAAAAAAAATTATTTTTGTTACCCGTTTATAATTCGAACGAAACATTTATAAAGTTAATTATTAGGTAGTTATGAAAAATTTGGATCTAACCAAGTACGGCATCCTTGATGTGAAGGAAATCGTACATAACCCATCTTACGAACAGCTCTTCGAAGAAGAGATGAAACCTGAATTGGAAGGCTTTGAAAAAGGTCAGCTTACTGAGTTGGACGCAGTAAACGTAATGACTGGTATTTTCACTGGCCGTTCACCTAAAGACAAGTTTATTGTTATGGATGACACTACAAAAGATACTATGTGGTGGACTTCGGAACAAGCTAAAAACGACAACAAACCAACAACTCCTGAAGTTTGGGCCGAATTAAAAAGTTTGGTAGCAAAAGAACTGTCGGGTAAAAAATTGTTTGTTGTTGATACTTTCTGTGGTGCGAACGAAGATTCTCGTTTGAAAGTTCGTTTCATTATGGAAGTGGCATGGCAGGCTCACTTCGTAAAAAACATGTTCATCCGTCCAACAGAAGAAGAATTGGCTAACTACGGTGAACCAGACTTCGTTGTAATGAACGGTTCTAAAACAACCAACCCGAACTGGAAAGAGCAGGGTTTGAATTCAGAAAACTTTACTGTATTCAACCTGACTGAAAAAATGCAGGTGATTGGTGGTACATGGTACGGTGGCGAAATGAAAAAAGGTATGTTCGCGATGATGAACTACTACTTGCCACTGCGCGGTATGGCTTCCATGCACTGTTCGGCCAACGTTGGTAAAGAAGGTGATGTTGCTATCTTCTTTGGTTTGTCTGGTACTGGTAAAACCACTCTTTCTACCGATGCTAACCGCCAGTTAATTGGTGACGATGAGCACGGATGGGACGAAGCTGGTATCTTTAACTTCGAAGGTGGATGTTATGCTAAAACCATCAAGTTAGACAAAGATTCAGAGCCGGAAATTTTCGCTGCTATCAAACGTAACGCATTGTTGGAAAACGTTACTGTTAATGCTGATGGTAAAATCGACTTCAACGATGGTTCTACTACAGAGAACACTCGCGTTTCTTACCCAATTTACCACATCGACAACATCGCAGTACCTTCAAAAGCAGGTCATGCTCAGAAAGTGATCTTCCTGAGTGCAGATGCATTTGGCGTATTGCCTCCGGTTTCTAAACTGACTCCGGATCAGACAAAATACCACTTCCTGTCAGGTTTTACAGCAAAATTAGCCGGAACTGAGCGTGGTATCACTGAGCCAACTCCAACTTTCTCGGCTTGTTTTGGTGCTGCTTTCCTTACACTTCACCCAACAAAATACGGTGAAGAATTAGTGAAGAAAATGGAAGAGCACGGAGCAGAAGCTTACCTGGTGAACACAGGTTGGAACGGATCAGGAAAACGTATCTCAATCAAAGATACACGCGGTATTATCAACGCTATCCTGGATGGTTCGATTGAAAAAGCTGAAACGAAAGTTATCCCAATCTTCAACCTGGAAGTACCTACTGCATTGCCAGGTGTTGATCCTAAAATTTTGGATCCACGCGACACTTATGCTGATGCTGCAGAGTGGGAAACTAAAGCTAAAGACTTAGGTGGCCGTTTTATCAAAAACTTTGTTAAATATACTGATAACGAAGAAGGTAAAGCATTGGTTGCTGCTGGTCCTCAACTTGACTAATTATTGGTTTAGTTACTATACAAAGCCTTCCGTTGTTAAACGGGAGGCTTTTTGTTTTTCAATACTTTGCGTTGCTGATTAAAAGAAGTAGTAAATGCTATTTTTTGAAAAGCTTAAGCTGTTAATTGGCAGCTCTGTCATCCTGTGTTTCCTGAAGCTCCTGCATTATTTTGGCGGTAGAATCGGCAATGTTGTAAAAAAGCCGGAGTTGCTGTTTTTTTAATCCCGAGTCGGTAGTGACAATTTGTTGCTTCAGTTCCAGTAGTGTGGGGGAGAGATTACTTGTATTGCTGTGAGTTTTGCTTTGCAGGTAGCAGCCTGCTTCGTTAAGCACCGCATTTACCCGTTCCATTATTTCCTGCATGTTTTCTATACCGGGAAGATGGGTTTCGCGGTGAGCTCCCAAAGCCGAAATATGTGACAATAACGCATGATTCAGGTAAGTGAGCGTAAAAGCATGTTTCATCAATTTGCGTTTGCTTTTGGGTTCCTGACGCATGCTGTTCCAGGCCAGTGCCAGTTCGTTATCCGCTAAATGAGCCTCTCTGCGGGCAATCCGGTATGCAAGGTCATCTTTGCTGGTTTCTTTGTATTCGCGCAAAATTTCCTGCAAATAAGCCCTGTTCTTTTGCATCGCTTTCGAAATTAGTTCAGGCATGCGGCGGTATTGCCATCCGGGCCACAGAAAACGTATTACGATAAACGACAAGGATGCGCCAAGCAAGGTGGCGATTAAGCGGGGCTCCAGAATATGTAACCCGGCATCTTTCGAAATAAGGTTGAAAGCGCTGATAACAAAAGTAGTTACAAAGATCACCGCCACCGAATAGTTGGTTTTCAGCCAGTAAAAGAAGGCCATCGCCGAGCCCAGCATTAAAAGAACCTGCGCTGCGGTAGTGGTGAAAATATGAAGCAGTAAGGCTCCCAGCACCACACCGGTTACGGTACCCAGTAAACGTTGGAAGAGTCGGCGCCGTGTATCGCTGTAAGTTATCTGGCTGACGAATAAACTGGTAAGCATTACCCAGGCTCCTTTGTCAAGATGAAGGGATTTTGCCAAGATAAAACCAATCATAAAGCTCAAACTAAGCCGCAGTGCATAACGCATTCGCGGATGTTTGAACGACAAAAGAGATTGAAAACGTTCCATCGGGCTTCGCTTGTCCCGTTTTAAACGTGGAATGGCGGTTCCTTCCTCCGTGTTATCAAGGTACTTTAACGATAATTGTGAACGGTACAGGTTGTGGTGCAGTAATACAAGCGGCTGAGCAGTGTTTGCGTCAATGTGTTTAAGCTTTTCTTCAATGGCATTTGAAATCCACTCGAGTGCCATTGGGTGATGGTACGAAGATCCTGTGAGAACATTGTCAGCCACCTGCCGGGTTGCAAAGGCTAGCTGACGAAGCATTTCACCAAAGCCTTCCATAACTTCCAGGTTGTCGGTGTCGTTGCTCAGTTTATCGTGTCGCTCGTGACTGGAGGCAGCCCGCTCGTGGAGGCTTTGTAAAAGCATAAAGCGCTGAAGGTAAGGACGCAAAGGTTCAGGATCGCTTAATTCTTTTCCGTAGTTATTAAGTACTTCTTTTATTTTTTCGAGCGAATTAACCACACTGATGTTTAGCAATGCCAGGTCTTTGTTGATGCTTGCCTGTTCCTGTTCCTCGCTGGGAAAAAGCATCGACTTTTTTTCGAGGTAATTGGAAAGGGTAGTAAAGCCCTTGGCCAGTTGTTCGTCCAATAAGCGCCAGGGGTTTAAATACATCAGAATAAGCGTTAGGATGCCATGAAACAGGGCACCTGCGGGCAACAGCACCGCCTGCCAGTACCAGGCCGGGCTTATTTCTATACCCAGCATGGCATAAATTCCCACCAAAACGGAGCCAAAAGTAATGGCGCGGTAGCGTTCTCCCAGTCCGCCCAAAAGAATAAATACAATGGTGGAGAGAACGAACCCGGTTCCGAGCAGCCAGGGGTAATTATTTAGCAGGCCAACAGCAAAACTGGAGATGAAAAAGCTAAAAACGGTTATAGATAAGGCTTTTACTCGTCCTTTGGGATGATCGTCGGTTTCGGAAAGTGCTCCGGCCAATGCTCCCAAAGCAAGTGTTACACCAAAGAATGGCTTACCTGCAATAATGAATGGAATGGCTAAAACTCCCATCGAAATGGTGGAACGCAAGGCAAACAGACGGTCAGGACGACGCCAGAAAACGTTTTTGAGCTTTTTCAGGTTGCTTTGCAGGTATTCCATTTCAATTCTACTATTTGGCTGTTATTAAATGAATTCTGCTGCAAAGCTAGTGAATGAAGTTGACATCTATTTTATTCGCTGTCCTTTCCTTATTTAAAATAAATATAAAGAAACGATTAGGTAATGTTGAAGAAATATAAGGCGATCTATCCAAGGATTTCACGCAAAGCAGCATCGATATCGGGGTAGTGAAACTTAAAACCGGCTTTTTGTATTTTTTGGGATGAAACTTCGGGTGATTGCGTTAACAGAACGGCGGCTTTTCCCAACACCAGTTTTATTGCTATTTCAGGAATGAAAAGAAAGGTAGGCCGCCTGAGTTGGCGTGCCAGCTTCCGGGTAAAAGTTCGGTTGTTGATTCCTTCCGGAGCAACCAGGTTGAAAGTGTTGCTTTCTGAATATTCTTCCATAGCCCATGCAAAAGCGCGGGCCACGTCTTCCTCATGAATAAAAGGAAAAGTTTGCTGGCCGTTTCCGATGCTTGCCCCCAGTCCAAGTTTGAATGGTACCAATAATTTGGTGATTGTTGAGGCTTGCTTTCCAATCACCAGGCCAATTCTGAATATCACTTTTTGAACCTGTGCCGGTAATTCAGCGAGTGGCTTTTCCCAATCTTGCACAACGGTTCCGAGGAAACCATCGTCAAAGACAGTACTGTTTTCGTCGTGAAGGAGTCCGGTTTTGTATATTCCGATAGCAGAAGCCGAAATGAATTTCTTCGGACGAAATTCGGCAGGCAGCTCGTTGATTGCCTCAACCAGGTTTTGAGTGCTTAGTACACGGCTTTCATAAATTGTTTTCCTGTTTTTAGGGGTCCAGCGTTGCAATACCGGAGCTCCTGCCAGGTTAATTACCGCATAACACGAGCGAATTTCGTTTATCAATTCATCCTTTTGGGACAGTGTTGGGCGGGGGATACCTTTCACCAGAAAACCGGCAGCTTTCAGTTGGGCCGTCAGGAGACTTCCCAGGTAACCGCTTTGCCCCGTAATAACAACTGTTTTCGTTTGTTCGTTCATCTTGCAGAATTCTGTAATTTACGTTTGTTAAGCTAACAAGTTTTGGCTGTTTTTAGTTCTTAAAAATTGTTAAGCGAAGCACCTATTTGTTACTTTTGCTTTTCTGAAAATGAAAGGTAACTTACATATTTGGGTACGTTTGCACCGATGGCGTCTGAAGCATTTGAGTGAGAGGGGGTTTCTCACCATTCTGAGTATCGTTGTCGGGATACTTTCCGGGATTGCTGCGGTTATTATCAAAAACACGGTTTGGCTTACTCAGCGGGTCGTGCATTCGGTGGTAACAACCGACGTAGAGAACTACATTTATTTTGCCTTGCCCATCATTGGTATTTTTCTTTCGGTATTGATCATTAAATACGTAGTCCGCTCCGAAGTGAGGCATGGGATTCCTAATGTACTACACAGCATTTCGAAGCAAGGAGGAAAAATTCGATTACACAATCTTTATTCGTCTGTACTTACCAGTTCGTTAACCGTGGGATTTGGTGGCTCTGTCGGGTTGGAAGGACCGACCGTAGCTACCGGAACGGCCTGGGGATCGTGGTTAGCCACTACTTTTCGGCTGAGCTACAAAAATACGATACTTATGTTGGCCTGTGCCTGCGCAGGGGCCATGGCTGCTATTTTTAAAGCGCCCATCGCAGCTATTGTTTTTGCGGTAGAGGTTATTATGATCGACCTTACCGTATTTTCGCTGGTGCCCTTGCTGCTGGCATCAGCAACGGGTGTTGTTACCTCTTATTTTTTCCTCGGGCAGGATGTATTGTATCCTTTTGACGTAAAACAGGCTTTTAACATGAACGATCTTCCGTATTACATTTTACTGGGGATCGTGGCCGGTTTTGTTTCAGTTTATTTCACCAAAATGTACCTGTTTGTTGGCGGTTTGTTCGAAAAACTAAAAAATAAGCGTACTCGTTTGCTGATTGGAGGAACCGGTTTGGGACTGCTAATTTTCCTGTTTCCAAGTTTGTATGGGGAAGGTTACGAGGCCATAAACGATTGCCTGGCGGGAAACCTGGAATATTTGTTCGACAATAGCCTGTTTTACGGATTTAAAGATGAACTTTGGGTGGCTATAATCCTGATCGCTGCTGTGATTTTATTGAAGATTGTGGCAACCTCGCTTACTTTTGGAGCAGGTGGTGTTGGTGGAATTTTTGCACCAACCCTGTTTATGGGTGTAAATACCGGAATGCTGTTCTCTCTGCTGGTTAAACAAACGGGGCTTCATCAGATCAATACCAATAATTTTGCTTTGATTGGCATGGCGGGGCTTATTGCCGGGGTTTTGCATGCCCCGTTAACAGGCATTTTCCTGATTGCGGATATTTCGGGTGGTTATCAACTGTTTGTTCCGCTGATGATTACGGGTACTTTTTCGTACCTGATTGTAAGAGCTTTCACTCCTAATTCGGTTTATCATATTCAGTTGGCTCAACGCAAGGAGCTGCTGACACACGACAAGGATGCCAATGTATTGCAAATGATGGACGTACGGGAAATGATTGAAACCGACTTTGAAATACTAAAACCTAACGCTACTTTGCGCGATCTTACAGAAGCCATTACAAGAGCTCACCGTGATTTGTTTCCGGTGGTTGAAAAGGATGGGAAATTGATCGGCATGGTGAAAATGGACGATGTGCGTGATATGATTTTCAAGCATGAATTGTATGACGTGATCCAGATAAAAGATTTGATGTACATGCCTCAGTATTCGATCGATCCAAACGACAACATGGAAATGGTTGCCAACAAGTTTGAAGTATCAGGTCGCTATAATCTGGCTGTAATAGAAGAAGGAAAATATATAGGTTTTATATCGCGTGCGAGGGTGTTTACCCGCTACCGAAAACAAATAATTAATGTTTCACATGTTTAGGAAATACAATCCCAAGAGGTTACTTAACCGATTGGTTGCATGGAGGATAGCTAAAGTCAGTGAGAAGAACTTTCTTTATATGCTGAGTTTGGTTGTGGGGTTACTGAGTGGTTTGGCTGCTCTTATTTTAAAAAGGAGTATTCACTTTGTGGCAGAAGGACTTACTTCTTATATCGATTTGGAGGGATTCCGGTACCTGTACCTGTTTTTCCCGATGTTTGGTATTTTTCTGACCGTTTTGTTTATCCGGTATTTTATCAAGGACGATATCGGGCATGGTGTTTCAAAAATTTTGTATGCCATATCCAAGAAGAGCAGTAAGCTAAAACCACATAAAATGTATTCGTCGATGGTGGCCAGTTCGCTCACCATTGGTTTTGGAGGGTCGGTAGGATCGGAGGCACCCATTGTGCTTACAGGTGCTTCGATTGGTTCCAACCTGGCTCGCATATTTAAACTTCGCTACAAGTACATCACGCTGATGGTGGGATGTGGAGCAGCCGGTGCTATTGCTGGTATCTTTAACGCCCCAATGGCAGGTATCGTTTTTACGCTCGAAGTTTTGATGCTCGATCTGAACATGGCCTTTTTGATTCCGCTGTTGATATCAGCCGTAACGGCCACTGTGTTAGCCTACTTTTTTATGGGCGAAGGAGTGCTGTTGAAATTCGTACAGGTTGCTCCCTTCGAAATCAACACTATCTGGATTTTTCTTCTGGTAGGTGTTTTTACTGGCTTTTTAGGCCTTTACTTTACCCGTGGTACCATGTACTTCGAAAGTCGGTTTAAGGGCATTAATAGCTGGTTTATACGCATGTTGGCCGGTGGTTTCATCGTCGGAGTGCTGGTATTTCTTTTTCCTCCGTTGTGGGGGGAAGGGTACGACAGTATTATTACCGTTTTTAACAATCACGGGCATGAATTGCTCGATTCATCTCTTTTTGCTCCCTGGAAAGATAATCCGTATATCGTGTTACTGGTAGTTGCCGGTATTTTGATATTTAAAGTGCTGGCCATGTCAGCTACAACCGGGGGAGGAGGTAATGGCGGAATCTTTGCCCCTACTTTGTTTTCAGGAGCCCTGGCTGGTTATTTTGTCATTAAACTGCTGAATACCTTATTCGGACTTAATGTGGTGGAAAACAACTTTGCCCTGGCGGGAATGGCCGGAATGATGGCAGCAGTAATGCATGCACCACTTACCGGAATTTTCCTTACGGCTGAAATAACAGGTGGTTACGGAATGTTTATTCCGCTATTGATCACCTCCACCGTAGCCTATGTAACCATTATGGCATTTGAGCCGCATTCAATCTATACCAAACGCCTGGCAGATACCGGCGAACTGATTACCCACAACAAAGACAAAGCGGTGTTGAGGTCGATGGAAGTGAAAAAACTGATTGAAAACGATTTTGTTATTCTTTCGCCTGATGGAACATTAAGAGACCTCGTAAAAGCTATTTCAAAATCGAACCGAAACTTATTTCCGGTGGTTGATAAGGAAGGTTATTTAAAAGGCATGGTCAAATTATCAAAGATCAAATCATTGATTTTTGAACCGGAATTATATGATAAGGTAAAGGTGAAGGATTTAATGTTCATGCCCGAGTTTTATATTTCGTCGCAGGACAGCATGGAGACTGTGGCCGAGAAGTTTGAGACTTCGAACCGCTACAACCTGGCTGTTATTGACGAAGGTAAATACCTTGGGTTTATCTCTCGTGCCTTGGTATTTTCCAACTACCGGAAAACATTGGAGTACTTTTCACACGATTGATTCTGGGAGTTGCAAGCCATGTATGCTTTAGCAATTCAACAAAGGAGTGTGTGGATTTTACGTATTTTTGAATGAACATTTAGAAACAGATAGTTATGACTTCAAGAAGATCTTTTTTGGTGAAAGGCTCTTTGGCATTAGCCGGAATTGGCCTTGCAAAGCAGGGACTGGCATCAGTTGGTGCTGAAAACGGAGGAAACATTCCGATTGTAATTTCTACATGGAATCATGGTTTGCCGGCCAACGAGGCTGCCTGGGAGGTACTTTCAAAAGGTGGTCATTCGCTTGATGCGGTAGAAGCAGGTGTGCGTGTTCCCGAAGCCGATCCCAACGTGATTACCGTAGGGAAAGGGGGCATTCCGGATGCCGAGGGAAAAGTAACGCTCGATGCCTGTATTATGGATGAAAAGGGCCGCGCCGGGTGTGTTACCTACCTTCAGCATATTGTGCATCCGATTTCTGTGGCCCGTTTGGTAATGGAAAAAACGCCGCATGTGATGCTTAGCGGTAAAGGAGCTTTGAAATTTGCGTTGGAGAATGGCTTTAAAAAGGAAAAACTGCTCACACCAAAGCGCAAGGAAGAGTGGAAAAAGTGGAAGAAGGAGCAAAACAAGTTCAGCAATAAGATAAATATTGAGAATGTAAGCGAAGACAATCACGATACCATCGGAATGCTGGCAATTGACAAAGATGGCAGAATATCGGGGGCATGTACCACCAGCGGAATGGGGTATAAAATGCCTGGCCGTGTAGGCGATTCTCCCATCATTGGCGCCGGTTTATTTGTGGATGGCGAAGTAGGTGGTGCTGTAGCTACCGGTTCCGGAGAGTTGGTAATGAAAACGGTGGGAACTTTTCTGGTGGTAGAGTTAATGCGAAACGGCATGTCTCCGTCTGAAGCGTGCGAAGAAGCAGTTAAACGCATTGCCCGAAAGATTCCGGATTATGAGAATCACCAGATTGGTTATATTGCACTGAACAAAAAGGGCGAATACGGTTCTTTTTGCATTCAACCGGGGTTTAATTTTGCGATTAAGAGTGAGGTGAAAACCGGAATGGAAGATGCCGAAGCCTGGTTAAAGAAGCTGTAAGAATCTTATACTTGATAAAAATAAAAAGGTGTTTGGATTTCCAAACACCTTTCTTATACTATCAGAGCATTAGTTGTCTACCATTGCTCGTCGTAGCTTTGGCCGTAGCCTCCGCTGCGACGATCTCCGCCGCCTCTGCGGTCTCCACCGCCACCTCTGCGATCACCGAATTTACGGTCACCACCGCCACGTCGGTCGTCGCTTCTAAAGCCACCACCGCCACCACGGCGATCACCACCACCGCCACCACGGTTAAAGCCACCACCACGGTTGAAACCGCCGCCACCGCCACGGTTAAAATCCCTTCTGGGGCGTTCCTGTTGAGGATTGGCCTCTTTAACAACAATGTTTTTCCCGTCTAATTCCGTTTCGTTCAGAGCCGCAATAGCTGCATTTGCTTCTTCGTCGTTTGGCATTTCAACAAAACCAAAACCTTTCGAGTTCCCGGTCTCTCTGTCAATAATAACTTTGGCAGAGGATACTTCTCCGTGAGCAGAGAAGAGATTCATTAGGTCTTCATCTGTAGTAGATGAGTTTAACCTTGCAACAAATAAATTCATAAAAAAAATAGAAAAATAAAGTAATGTATAAATTGTAAAACACTGGTGCTGTTAACACCTTTTAAAATCAATGAATTAAGAAGAACGTTAGAAATTAAGACAGAAAATCACAAGGTTTCAATTTGGTGAAGAACGTATTAAATTCTATATGCAAATAAAAGTACTATTTATCAGATTTACACTATACCTACAACTCTTTTTTTAGAAAAATTTTTGAAAGTTAAAAGGCCTTTCCGAAAAAAGGCCTCTGTAAGGTGAGATTTAAGTATTAATTCTCCCGGTTTACGGGAGTTGTTATTATCATAGTGCTTCAAATATATTGTTTTATAAGGTTTTCTCAAACTAAAGCGGAAATTTAAACAAGAACGTCTAATAGTCATTAAAACGGGCAATGATCTGTTTATTCCTTAAAATATTGACAATGGAGTCCACAATCAGGTCATCTTCCAACGAAGCATAATTGAAAATTACATCAAAATCGTTGTTTTCAGCTTTTCTCCCAATCACTTTTTCGATAAAGGAGTCACGCTTATCGTCCATCTCAGTAATAAATTTCTCGGCTTCGGCACGTGTCAGATCCTTGATCTGCATAACTCTGTTGATTCGCCAATCGGTTGGTGCTTCGAGCCTTATATTAAGCTTGTTAGGTACGTTTTTGAGAATTACGCCGGCCGACCGGCCAACAATGATGGTTCTTCCCTGGCATGCCAACCTGCAAATGATACCTTTAAGTGTCAGGATCAGGTTCTCATCCGAAATATCGTAAATGGTTTCTTCCGAAAATGCTTTGTCAACGGTTTTCAGGAATTTGACAGCGTCGCCTTTTTCATTGTCGTATCCGCCTTCAACCACTTCAGCAATCATCTCTTCCACCACTTGCGAGAACATTTCTTTGTCGACCCATCTCCAATCTGCATCGGTTTTTGTATCGGACATGTAACTGTAGCCGGTTAAAATTTTCGACAATTTTATGGCAATTCGCTTGGCTGAACATCCCGCCTGGCGGGAAATAGTGATAAAAGGGCCGGGAAAATCTCCGGTTTCAAAATTCATATGCCGGTAATTCTGTAAATAGTTATTGAAGAAGTTCTCCATTTTTTGATTTAGTTAAGCAACTGGTTCATCAAAACTAATTTACAATCAAATATTCTGTAAACACATAAAACATGTTATAGAATAGCTGAATTTGGAGATGTTTTTTAACAACTTCTGGCTGAGTCGTGTAAAATAGCTACTTTTAAAACGTTGGTTAATACCTTGCTGTAATTAGGCTGAATGGTATTGGCGAATGTGTTTGTTTGTTGAAAATCAAATGAATGAGATCATGAAAACAACGATAAAAACTGCTTTAACATCGTTCGGAATGTCGGGCCAGGTATTTCACGGGCCTTTGTTGAAGGTGAATTCAGGGTTTGAGGTCGTAAGTATTTTAGAGCGATCAAAAAACTTATCGGCAAAGCTTTTCCCCGAAGCGACCATTGTGCGCAGCTATTCAGAAATCCTCGATAATCCCGAGATAGAGCTGGTGGTGGTAAATACGCCTGACAGTTTTCACTTTAATATGGCAAGAGAAGCCCTGGAAGCCGGGAAGCATGTGGTGGTGGAAAAGCCCATGACCTTAAAAAGTGAAGAGGCCGAAGCGTTGATCGACCTGGCGAAAAAGAAGAACCGGATGCTAACGGTTTTTCAGAACAGGAGATGGGATGCCGATTTCAGAACTGTTCAACAGGTTATAAAGGAAGCAAAATTTGGCCGGCTGATTGAGTTTGAGTCTCATTTTGATCGTTACCGAACCTCCATTGCGCCCAACACCTGGAAGGAAGAAGGAGATGAATATGCCGGAGTGCTTTACAACCTGGGCTCGCACATGGTCGACCAGGCTGTGGTTTTGTTTGGGATGCCGAAAGAAGTCACGGCTCATTTGCGCATTGTCAGAAAAGGGGGAGTGGTATACGATTATTACGATATCAGGCTTGAATATGCCGGATTTGCGGCTCTTTTGAAGTGCTCTTACCTGGTGAAAGATCCGGGGCCTCGGTATACAATTCATGGCGAGTTGGGGACTTTTTACAAGTCAGGGATCGATCCGCAGGAGGAACTCTTGAAAGCTGGTAATCTGCCAACTGGTGAGGACTGGGGGGCAGAACCGCCAGAAGAGTGGGGAACATTGTTTTATGAAGAAGTCGGGGATGAAGTGGAAGAGTTGGTGGAAACGATTCCCGGAAATTATGGCCTTTTTTACGAGAATGTGTACGAGGTTATTCGTAACAATGCCAACTTGTTGGTGAAACCGGAACAGGCCGCCGGTGTTATTCGAATTTTGGAAGCTTGTCTGCAAAGCAACCGTGAGAAGCGAACCGTTGAAATTTGCTAAACAGGTAAAGGGGCAAGAAAACTAGTAATGAGTAGAGAGTATTGAGTATCGAGAATCCAGAATCAAGTATCGAATCAGGAGAATTAAATATTTAAGCATTCACGCATTACAGCATTCTGTCCTTCAATCCATCAGTCCTTCAATCTAACATCGAGTATCCGGTACTAATTATGGAGCTTCGCCAGTGCTTTTTGTGTGCGGCCAATGTAATTATCGATTTGGTCTTTTTCTTCAAACCCGATGATCATCATATCTACGCTGCCAAGCCCGAGCACAAAGTTGAGTGCATTGTCAATTTTTTCGCTGTCATTTCGCAGTTTTCCGTCGCCAACCAGCTTCATGCCAATAACACCTTTTCCCGATTTGTGAAGCTGATGGATCACTTCTACCACTTCCTGCGGGTCTGGTTTGTCCATAGCGATTCCGTATGGGTTGATACGTACATGAATGACATCTACCCACGAACTTTCAAGCGCCGCTTTCATTGCCGGCAGCGAATGAACCGAAACTCCGTGTCCACGGATAATGCCTTTGGCTTTTAAGTTTTCCAGGATATCCATTTGCGCTTTCATACTGTCAGTCCAGTTGTCATCCACCATGCAGTGCAACTGTACCAGATCGATGTAATCGGTGTTAAGTTCTTTCCGGAAACGATCCACCACCACATCGGCCGGAGGACGTTCGTTTTCAGGAATTCCACCACCGCGTTCCCAAATTTTTGTGGTAATGGTCAGCTCTTTCCGATCCATCTTTTTCATGGCTTTTGCCAGCATTTGGTGGGTTCCGTAAGTGTCGGCCAAATCGAAGTAGCGTATGCCTTTTTCATACGCATGATGCAGTAATTCCAGGCTTTGAGCTTCATCCTGCCGTGTTAGAAAGCTGGACCGGTTGGTCGCATGAACACCCGTTCCCATTCCGAGTAGGGATGTTTGGATACCGGAGTTTCCCAACGTGACTTTTTGTAAGGGATCAAGACTGCTAAAGCGGGTGTCTGCGGCGTACAACGGGTTGGAAAAGAGCAGGTGGGCAGTTCCCAAACCAAGAGCACCGATAAACTTTCTGCGATTCATGTTTAAGTCTGACATATTGTTTTGTTTAGATTTAAATGGTATTTCCAAAGAAAAACTCACCCCGGAATTTTTCACTCTCACTAACGATAACAAATTAGTGGATTTTAGGTTGATAATGGCGTTTTAGCCAGCGTGCCAGTCCGTCCAAGCCCGGAAAAAGAACTCTTTCAGTTATGTTGGCCTGGTCGAGTTTGTCACGTATTTCCCATTTTAATGCTGCCGGAATAATAATGCGCCGGTACACTTCGGGATGTTTCACCAACCAGTCGTCCAAAATGGCGGTTGGACTGGTCATGATCGAAAACAAGGCAAACTGGTTTACAATGCGATCGTCCAACGATGGCGGTTCAAAAAACAACACATGACCGGCACCGATTATTTCATCCAGCTTTTGTACCGAAGGTATTTCCGATTCAAGCAGTTCAACCGTAAAAACATTGCATTTTTCGTAGTCGAGCAAAACTTTAAGGGGGCGGGGGATTTGTTCGTTCACTTTAACAAAGTCCACCTGCCAGATCACTCCGTCAATGTCGAACTTTTCGGTATTGGCTGTGGCAAAGTGCATGGCAACAAAAGGCGAATAAGTCCAGTCTAAAAGTCTGGTCGACAAGCCGTGGTGCTGCGCCAGTACCAAAGCACGAAGTTGTGTGCTGGTTTGGTGGCTTTCTTCGGTGCGGGCGTACTTTCTGAAATTGCGAAGAATGTGGTATTCCAGTTCGGGACGAAGTCCGCAATTTCGGAGAAAACTGTTTTCCAGCTGGTACTGGCAATCCGACAGTCCCCGGAACGCATAATCGCTCCTGAAGCGGCCCATCCCGGGCTTCCATGAATCGTGGTAAACTTCGTTGACCAACTGATCCCAACTCGAAATTCTGATATCGTTGGAGGTGATTTTGCAATTCATCGGTTAAAGATTTTAACTCTTCCGAAGGTAATAAAAAAGGGGATGAAACATCCCCTTTGGTCACTCAATGTGAGTAATGAAATATTCGTCTGTTCTTCGAATGGTTATTCTTTTTCAAGTATTTTATCCGTAGGGCAACCACCGTTTACAGTGTCTTTGGCCGGTTTATCAGCTTCTGCTTCCTTGTAATCAATTGCTTTTTCGGGTGCTGCAGGTTGAGCTTTGTGAACAATTATCTTCTCCACGGGGGTGCTTCTTTTTACAAAATCAAACTTATTGCTGATTTTTAATCCGAGGATATAAAAGATGGAAGAGATAAGGATGATTGTTTTCATTGTCGATTTTCTGTTTTCGAATTTCTCATGCAAATTATGTAAATCACTTAAAAGTCAGAAATGATTTCGGTGAATAAAGCCCGTTTTTCTGCAAACGACACGTTTTTTTCTACGAAATGAAAATTTCAAGGATTAAAATGCATTATCAATCAGGAGGAAATCACTTATATATCTCAAGTTTGGCCAAATAATCGTAATGTTCACCTTTAAACATCTGCTCACATTTAAAACCGGTTTCCATGGCTGTTTTTTGCAATAAGTTGAAATCGATGAAGAGCCAGTCGAATGCTGATTTGATATTCCGGAACGATACTTCGTACTCCATTTCTCCGTAATATCCATCGTTTGACAGGTCGATCCACATCGAGCCGTCTTCTTCTTCAAAAAGATATTTTATGTCGGAGGAATCAATCAGAATTTGCCCGCCTTCGCTCAACAAAGGTTTTAAATGAAAAAGCAGCTTTTTTAGCCCGTTTACCGTACCGCCGATTCCGGCACCGTTCATCAGCAGCAGGATGGTGTCGAATTGGGCACCTTCAAATTCATAAATATCGGAGGAGATCGTTTTTGGGATACCCCGGGTTTTCATTACTTCCACAGCCAGTTCCGATTGTTCAAGTGCAGTTACATTCTGCCCCCTGTTTTGCAGTACCAGGGCATGACAACCGGCTGCAGCTCCCACATCCAGAATGCTGCCCCTGCACAATTGCAAAGCCTTTTTTTCCAATTCGGGCATCTCGCTTTCATTCCTGAAAAAATAGGAAACCGGGATGTTTTCATCTTCGGTGTAGTTTGAATTTACCACGAGGTCAGGGGCTTTCCCCTTTTCGAAATACTCTTTTATTGCTGCGCCAAACGGATCGTTCATCAGTACAAAATTTTAATGTGGAATTTTATCGGGTGCAGACTGTAATTTCTGACCACCGCGAAGATACAAATCCTTTGATAAATATAAATTTGGCACTTCTTACAAAAACCAAAACAATGAAGTATTTCTTTCTCCCTGCCCTTATGTTCCTGTTTATGATGGCTTCGTGCCAACAGCAACCCGAAATTTCCGATTGGCGTGGTCCCAACCGTGACGGCATTTACACAGAAAAAGGGCTGATGCAAAAATGGCCGGATAAAGGCCCGGACTTGCTTTGGTCGGTCAAGGGACTAGGTTACGGGCATAGTTCTGTCGCAGTTATTGGCGACCGTGTTTTTGTTACGGGAGTGAAAGATACGATTGCTTCCATGGGGGCTTTGTTTGTTTTTGATGCACAGGGAAACCGGCTGTATGAAAAAGAATACGGGAAGGACTTCAGCCTGAATTTTCACGGGACCAGATCTACTCCGGTGGTGGTTGACGACTTGATTTACATTGAAAGCGGAATGGGAGCTGTTTACTGCCTGAACACTGAGAATGGGGAAGAAGTATGGTCGAAAGATTTTATTCTGGATTTTGGAGCAGATTCGGTTATTCAGTTTGGAAATTCAGAGTCGGTTTTGATCAACGGTGATCATCTGATTTGTGTCCCCGGAGCGCGGGAAAACAACGTTGTTGCCTTGAACCGCTTTACCGGGGAAACGATTTGGAGTTGTGCTGGAGAAGGAGAGATTGCCACTTACAATTCGCCCATTTTAATTGAGCACAACGGCCTAAAACTAGTAGTTGCGATGACTTCAGAATCGGTTATGGGAATTGATGCGCAAACCGGTGAAAAGTACTGGCGCGTGGAGCAGGTGCAGCAAAACCGGATTCATGCCAACACACCCTTGTATGCCGATGGAAAGATTTTGGTGGTTACTGCCGGTCGCACAAAGAATTCGGGCATGGTGCAATTTCAGTTGTCAGAAGATGGGAAAAGTGTTTCTGAAGTGTGGCGAAATAATAAATTCATTAATTTGATGGGAGGCTTAATTCAGATGGATACCTGTTTGTATGGCTCGTCGTATCTGAAGAAAGACTGGCAGGTGATCAATTGGAACACCGGAGAAACAATGAATCAGAACAAGGAATTTGGTGGCGGATCAGTTATTTATGCCGATAAGCGCTTTTATTGCTATGCCGAGCGCGAAGGAGAAGTGGCCCTGGCAAGAGCTGATCCTGAAGGATTTGAAATAATTAGCCGTTTTAGCGTGCCTGAGGGAACAGCTGAGCATTGGGCACATTTGGTGATTCACAACGGCGTTTTGTATGTGCGCCACGGCGATTCTCTAATGGCTTACAACATAAAGGCTAAAGCGTAATTTCACCCTGTAAAAAGGTAACCGCTTTTCCACCGATCTCCACCCGTTCGCTTAAATGCCGGCAATATAAAATACCGCCTCGTTGGGAAACCTGTTTGGCGACCAGTTCTGTTTTCCCGAGTTGTTGAGCCCAATACGGAATCAGCATGGTGTGTGCCGAACCGGTAACCGGGTCTTCGTTAATGCCGACAGCAGGTGCAAAAAAACGCGAGACAAAATCGTATTTTTTGGAAGCTGCAGTACAGATTACGCCACGGGTTTGGGCGTGTACCAACCAGTCGAAATCGGGTTTCAATTTTACAATGTCCTTTTCGCCTTCAAAAATCAGCATCAGATCATTGCGCCCTTTAATACACGATTTAGGATTGACGTTAAAAGCTCCCTTCATGGCCGCCGGCATGGGTATTTCTTCGATGGGAGAGCTTGGAAAATCAAGTAAAATCAGGCTGTCGTTGTTGCTGACACGCAATGTGCCGCTTCGCGATTCAAATGCGATTTCCTTTTTGGAATACCCCAGATGATTGAAAAGCACATGAGCCGAAGCCAGTGTTGCATGTCCGCAAAGATCAACCTCGGCAAGCGGTGTAAACCAGCGAATTTCAAATCCGTCACCATTTTCACAAAAGAAAGCCGTTTCAGAAAGATTATTTTCCTGCGCAATTTTTTGCAGCATTTCGTCGGGTAACCACTTTTCCAGCGGAACAACGGCCGCCGGGTTTCCCAAGAACACCTGGCTGGCAAAGGCATCTACTTGAAAAACAGGGAGTCTAATCTTCTGAAAAAGATGTTTAGATGTATCTGATTTCATCACTGCTACAGTTAGTTCGTCGTGAAATATTATGCAACTTATTAATTATTATTGAATTACGGAAATGTAGAGTGGAGATGGACTCTGTTTTTATCTTAATTTTTCAGAAACGAGGACCAAACGCGGCGTTCTTCTTTTTGAAAATCAACATTTTCAATGATTAACACTCTAGTTTATTAAGGACGAGCCTGAAAAGATTAGTGCGAATGAAGTTGAACGCATCAATTACTTCAATCCTTTCAGGCTTTATTAAGTTGATCGTATCCGACTAAAATACTAGAATTTAACGGTCAGTTTTAAGTTGAACTTTCTGCCGGTAAGGTAGTTGGGTACCGCAAATTGGTCACCGTAAATGCTTGAAACCCAGAAATAGGAAATCGTATTGTTGATGTCGAGCACGTTAAATACTTCGAGGCTCAGCCACATGTCGGTAATGTGTTTGAAAAACGGAGCTTCGCTTGGGTTGGCTGCACTGATAAACACTTTCGAGAATCCCAGGTCGATACGTCGGTACGGAGGCATTCTGAAAACATCCTGATAACGTTCGCCGTTGGGTGGTCCGGCTGGAAGACGTGCCCCGTAAAAGCCCGACAACTGCATGCGATAGCTGGGATTACCCGGAAGATAGTCCTGGAAAAAAAGGCTGAAATTCATCCACTGGTCGGTAGGACGGGGGATCATGCCGTGGCCGTCGCCTTTTACGTCTTCCCTGGTTTGCAGAAAGGACAGACTGGCCCACGATTGCAAGCCGCTCACAAATTCGCCGTTTACTTTCATATCGAGCCCGGTGGCATAGCCGGTAGCTTCCTGTTCGCCCAAATAACGAATCCGCACATTGTCGACCTGGTAGGGAACAAGGTGACTCATGTATTTGTAGTAGGCCTCGGTGGTAAAGCGGAACGGGCGGTCCCAGGCAGAAAAAATCAGGTCGCTTCCGCCAACAAGCTGAAACGACTTTTGAGCCTTCGAATCGTAATTAATGCTGCCGTCGCTGTTTTTCAGCTCTTTAAAGAAAGGCGATTGGTGGTACATTCCGGCCGATAAGCGAAACGACATTTTCTTTTCCCACTCGGGGTAATAACTCAGTGTCATCCTCGGACTGATCAGCAATTCATCGTTAAAATCCCAGTAGTTAAAACGTACTCCTCCTGTCAGGTAAAGATCGCCACTTTTTACAGGGACACTCCAGGTATCCTGCACATAACCCGTAAAGCGATTGGAACTCAGCTTGTTTTTGGCATTCAGCGTATAATAAAGAAGCACTTCAGAATCAGAATAAGGAATGGAATAACCGGCAGAATCGCGGTAGATCCATTCGTTCAGCTTGTCTTCAATTTTTTCGTGCTGGTATTTAATTCCCCAGTTAACGAGGTGCTTTTCCGAATTAAAAGCTCCTTTGTGCGAGAAACTGTAAACGGTGGCATTCAAATAATTGCGGGCATGGTTCAGAAAAGTTCCGACTCCCAGGTTTAATACACTGTCGCCAAAATCGCCCGAAGCCATGTTGCGCTCCAATTGGTTGAGGTAATATTGCCCCTGAATGTCGTAGGTTTCTTCTTCTTTGGCATGATACGCTGAAGCAATAAATTTCAGGTTCAGGTTCACCGACGGATGGTAGTTAAAAGTTACCGCGCCCAGATAGGTTTTAAAGACATCTTCTTCCTGTCCGCTAAAATAGATCTTGGTATTCAATGGGTTTTGCCAGGTTCCAAAGGTGGTTTCGCGTGTTTGAGGAATAAAATTATACTGGTTTTGAGCAATGTTTCCTAAAAATGAAACATCCAGCTTTTCCGAAACCTGATAGCAAATGTAAGTTTGAAAATCCAGAAAATTTGGATTGTATTCGCCTTGTTCATCAAGGCTCCCCAGCAGGTATCTGTTGGTTTTATAACGGATCCCGGAAATGTGCGATAGTTTTCCGTTCAAAGCCACATCTTCGAAATGAGCAGAAGCCCCCAGCATACTTGCGGTTGCCGATCCTTTAAAATCGCTTGGTTTTTTGTATTTGATATCGAGCACCGACGACATTTTATCGCCGTATTTTGCATTAAAACCGCCGGCCGAAAAATCGATGGTGGAAACCATGTCGCTGTTGATAAAACTCAGTCCTTCCTGTTGTCCCGACCGCACGAGAAACGGACGGTAAACCTCCACATCGTTTACGTACACCAGGTTTTCATCAAAATTTCCGCCACGCACGGTGTATTGCGAACTTAGCTCGTTGTTGGATGAAACACCCGGCAAGGTTTTTAGCATGGTTTCCAAAGCCCCTGAAGCATTGGGGATGATATTGATCACCCTAGGGTCGATACTGGTTAAATTGCCGCCGTTACGTCGCTGCTCTTTCACCACAATCTCGGCCAGTTCCAGGTTTTGTTCGGGCATTACAATCTCCTTAATGACCGTTTCTTCGGGTTTTGCATATACCGAATCCTGAAACGTTTGATAGCCCAGCGATGAAAATACAATGGTTAAATGTTTTTGTGCCGGAATACGCAACAGAAATTCTCCGCGTGCAGTAGTGGTCGTACCCAACGTAGGATACTCTTTAATAACAATATTGACCATATCGAGCGGAACTCCCTTAGTGTCTTTCAGGGTTCCTTTTAGCGTTGCATTGTTGCTTTGGCCCAAGGCAGTAAAAGCCACAAGAAGAAGGCAGAGAATAGAATATAGTTGCTTCATAAGTGCAAATCTACAAATCAGGTTCTATTATCAACTTCTTATTGTTAAATTAATTGTGAATGAAGGTCTAAAAATTTAATTGTCTCGTGTATTTTGTTGTGCCCGGCCAGTCGTCAGTTCTATAGGGAACTGCTGGCAGATCTTTTTTATTGGGCAAATTCTGGCCGTCAGGATTAACAGCCACACCGGCAATGACTCGTATCTCAGACTGCTGATTTTCATTCAATGGTAAATTGCGAGCCTTGATTTATTTTAAATTTATGGTCAGTAAAAGTTTAAAAGAAAGACAAACCAACGAATAGTTTTATCTTTGAAGAAATTTCATTTTAAACCGATTTTACCATGGCAGATTTTAAATATCAAAAACCATTTCCGATTTTAAAAGACGATACCGAATACCGCTTAATTACCAAAGATTATGTTTCTACGGTTGAAGTGGACGGACGTAAGATTTTAAAGGTGGAGCCGAAAGCATTGGAAGTATTGGCAAAAGAAGCTTTTTCTGATGTTTCTTTTTACCTGCGTGCTGCTCATCTTGAAAAACTGGCCAAAATTCTGGAAGATCCGGAAGCAACCGATAACGACCGCTTTGTGGCACACACCATGTTGATGAACCAGGCAGTGTCGGCAGAAGGTGAACTTCCAACTTGTCAGGACACCGGAACGGCTATTGTACTTGGGAAAAAAGGCGAGGATGTATACACAGGAGCAAACGATGCTGAATATTTATCAAAAGGAATTTTTGAAACTTATGACGAGCGGAACCTTCGCTATTCTCAGGTAGTTCCTTTTACGATGTTCGACGAGAAAAATACAGGTACCAACCTTCCGGCACAGATCGATATTTATGCCGAGCAGGGTAATAAATACGAATTTCTTTTTCTGACAAAAGGTGGTGGTTCGGGAAATAAAACATACTTGTATCAGCAAACCAAATCGTTGCTGACCGAAGAAAACCTGACCAAATTCGTAAAAGATAAAATTATGGATCTGGGTACTTCTGCCTGTCCTCCTTACCACCTGGCACTGGTAATTGGCGGAACTTCGGCTGAAGCTACGCTGTCTGCCGTAAAAAAAGCTTCGGCGGGTTATTTCGATCATTTACCAACCGAAGGAAACGAAGGCGGACAAGCTTTCCGTGATCTGGAGTGGGAAGAAAAAGTGACAAAGATTTGCCAGGAAAGTGGCGTAGGTGCTCAGTTTGGCGGAAAGTACTTTGTACACGACGTTAAGGTGATTCGTTTACCGCGCCACGCAGCATCTTGCCCGGTTGGTTTGGGAGTTAGCTGTAGTGCCGACCGCAACATAAAAGCCAAAATTACAGAAGACGGAATTTTTCTGGAACAACTGGAGAAAAACCCGGCACGCTTCCTTCCTTCAAAGGCTCCGGCTATGCAGCCCGCAGTAGATATTGATCTTGATCGTCCGATGGAAGAAGTGCTGAAGGAGCTTACAAAATACCCGATCAAAACCCGCCTGAATCTGAACGGTACTTTGATTGTTGCGCGCGATATTGCGCATGCACAAATCAAAAAAATGCTGGATGAAGGTCAAGCAATGCCTGAATATTTCAAAAATCACCCGGTGTATTATGCAGGACCTGCCAAAACACCCAAAGGCATGGCTTCCGGAAGTTTTGGGCCAACCACTGCAGGACGTATGGACCCGTATGTGGATGAATTTCAGGATCACGGTGGTTCGATGATTATGCTGGCCAAAGGCAACCGCTCGCAAGCTGTTACTGACGCGTGTAAGAAGCACGGAGGTTTCTACCTGGGATCAATTGGCGGACCGGCTGCAATTCTGGCTAAAAACAGCATCAAATCGGTTGAAGTAGTGGATTTCCCTGAATTGGGGATGGAAGCTGTTCGCAAAATCAAAGTGGAGAATTTCCCTGCTTTTATTATTGTGGATGATAAAGGAAACGACTTCTTTAAAGCACTGTAATAGATTTTTTATATGATATCAGGAACCGTTCTTCGTTTGGAGAGCGGTTTTTTGTTTCTCAGCAGGTGTTAAGAAAAAATGTCAGACTATAAATCCAATACAATTGAAATATTTTCTTTTATCTGATCAACAAGATCATTGGGCAGTTTTCCAATTCGTTTAATCAATCGTTTATTGTCGATAGCCCTGATCTGATCAATCATGATATCACAGTCTTCGTGCAAGTCGGCCTGACCTTTTTTTAGATGGACCCGAAGTATTTGTGATTCTTTATGAATATTTGTTGTGATGGGGCAGACGATCGTCGAAAGATGTGGAATTTTATTTAGCAAGTCGGTTTGAATAATTAAAACCGGTCTTGTTTTTCCGGTTTCTGTTCCAATCTGAGGATTTAAATCGGCAATCCATATTTCAAATTGCTTAATCGACATTGTCAATTTCCTCAAAATCTTTTAAAGCAGTCATGGAATCATCTTTTACCAGTTTCGACTCCATTTTTAATCTATCCTCAATCAAACGGCGTTTCTGAATTTTATTATAAAATTCCAATGCTTCGTTGATGTATCGGTTTCTTGGTTTCTTAATTTTTCGGAGAATTTCCTCCGTATCCCCAAAAATTGTGTCGTCTATTTTCAATGATACTGTTTTCATTGATGTAAAATTGTATATACCAAAAGTACTTCTTTTTTTGATGTGATACAAGGCATTTAAATCAACTCGATTACCGTAATTTCGGGTGGCATTCCAATTCTTCCCGGAAAACCAATGTAGCCAAAACCCCGGTTCACATACAGGTATTGCTTGTTTTCTTTATAAAGGCCTCCCCAACGCGGGTATTTGTACTGAACGGGGCTCCATTTTATTCCGGCACGCTCGATGCCAAACTGCATTCCGTGTGTGTGTCCCGAAAAAGTAAGATCAATATTGGTTTTATCTAAAACCTCGGCATCCCAGTGCGAAGGATCATGGCTCATTAATAGTTTGAATTGATTCGCATCCGTTTCAGCCGTCGCTTTCTTTAAATCTCCGTGTTGCGGGAAGGGTGGTTTTCCCCAATTCTCAACTCCAATCAATGCAATCTCTTCGCCGTTGATTCGAATGTTTTCAGATTCGTTTAGCAGTAAGCGAAAGCCCATTTTTTTATGAAACCCTTTGATTGCTTCCAGGTTTTTGGCCTTTTCAGCGGGTGATTCCCATTCGGAGTAATCGCCGTAATCGTGATTTCCCAAAATCGAATATTTCCCCAGGCTAGCTTTCATTTGAGAAAGTACAGGCGCCCAATCGTTGGTTTCTTCAGCAAAATTATTGACCAGATCGCCGGTAAAAAGAATCAGGTCAGGTTCCTGTTCGTTGATAAGTTCTACTGCTTTGGCAACCTGGTCAAACTTTCGGTTAAAACTGCCCAAATGCATATCGGATATATGAACGATTCTCAATCCTTTAAACGAAACCGGTAGGTTTTCGAAGCGGATTTTCTCGCGCATCACCCTGAAATTGAATTTTCCTTTTGTAACTCCGTACAGAATGGACGCAAAAGGAATGGCTGCTAAAGCCAGCCCCATTTGGTACAAAAATTCTGATCTCCCCATTTTTCTCCCCGTATAAACTTTTGTTTCCTTTTTGTTGACACTCTTTTTTAACCAGTCAATTATTTTGCGGATACCCAGTTGAATGTCTTTGATCAGTACAAAGACAATAAACACAAACTTCGGAAAATAAAAGAGCGCAAAGCCTGCCATCAGGTAGCCGGCGTAAAGGTATGCTTCCGATTGTTTTACGTGCTTGATACCCAGCATAAACACAACAAAACTTGCGAAAATTAACATTGAAATTCCCCAGAAGGTTGTGGTTAACAATAACTTAATTCGATTCATCCGTATCCGGGCGATCAGTGGTTTTATGCCGCGCCATGTATAAAAGTCGACGAGCAACATAAAAATTAACAGGGGAATCAATAAAAATATACTGGCTCTCATTTACAGGTAATTCTTTTCGGTTAGCGATTCAAACGGTTCAACTTTTAAAACTACATACTATTACATTGCTAAAAACAGGTTTATTCTGAAAATGTTGTTACGGGTAAACACTATTCCTGCATTTTGGTGAATGACAAATAACAAACAGGAAACATTGGTCTGTTTGTTTGTGCGCAAGCCTCGTTGGTTTAAAATATCGATAGTTCGGTGCGGGTGGTGAACAACTCCAGGAATTTCATGCCGCGGTACGAATTTCCTTTGAGGTTGAGTTTTGGACTCCACACCGCAATGCAGTAATTTTCGGGATGGATGGCCACAATACCTCCACCAACACCGCTTTTCCCGGGGAGTCCTACCTTAAACGAGAATTCACCCGATTCATCGTAAAAGCCGCAGGTTTGCATCAGGGCATTTAATCGTTTGGTTTGACTCATGCTAAGCAAAGAGGCACTGTTGCGGGACACATGATGCGTATCTACCAGGTACATGAAGGTTTGCGTCAGCTCGCGGCAGCTCATTTCGAGCGAGCACATGTTAAAGTAGAAATCCAGCACTTTGTCGGGTTCGTTCCGGATGTTCCCATACGATTTGATAAAGTTGCAAAGCGCAATATTTCGGTAGCCCACCGACTTTTCAGAGCGGGCAATTCCGGCAGAATACTCCAGGTCGGGGTTTCCGCTCAGTTTGCGTACGAAGGCGAGAAAATCAACCGGAGCATCCTTGAGTTCGCTGATCAGCATGTCGCAAATGACCAGTGCACCTCCGTTGATCAGCGGGTTGCGCGGAATGCCGTTATCGGTTTCCAGTTGAATGAGCGAATTGAACGGCGTACCCGATGGCTCAACACCCACCCGTTCCCAGATTTTATCGCCCAAAATGCTGTAAGCAAGGCTCAGCGACAAAACCTTTGAAATACTTTGGATGGAAAAACGGGTTTCCCAGTCGCCGGTTCCAAAACCTTTGCCGTAAAGAGTGGTAAGATAAACGCCGAATTTCTCCGGATCTACCCCCGATAATTCCGGTATGTACTGTGCCACTTCACCGGTGTTTTCTTCGTTTTTAACCGCTTCAAATATCTCGCTGATGATGGTGCCGTAATCTATTCTTGTGGTCATTATGTTTTTGTTCTTGCACGATGCCGCGCAGTTTTGTTTCCTGATTAACGGAGGTGAAGATAAAAAGCACAGTGCTTGTGAATTATGAGTTTTGTCGGGATTTGTACGAAAATAAGAAGGAATACCCGAATAATTGTTAATTTACACGTTGAACTTGTTCAGCCTGTTGAGTAGCGTATCCGGAATTTAATTATCATAAATAAAGAGCGCAAAGGATAAAATAAATACCATGGAAAACCTAAAAATAACCATCGTTCAACCCGACATTACTTGGGAAGATACAGCAGCCAATCTGGAAAAATATTCGCGTTTGCTAAAGGGGGATGTTCAAACAGACCTGATTGTGCTGCCCGAAATGTTTACGACCGGTTTTTCCATGAATCCGCAAAAGTTACAAGAGCCGATGGACGGCCCCACGATCAACTGGATGAAGAAACTGGCGGCGGAAAAGGATGCGTCGGTGCTGGGGAGTGTGATAATTGAAGAGCAAGGCCTGACTTACAACCGGGCGGTGTGGGTTTTCCCTGATGGGAACTTAATGAGTTACGACAAACGGCATTTATATACAATGGGGAAGGAGCACCTTCATTATGCATCCGGTCGCTCGAAAACCATTGTGGAATACAAGGGATGGAAGTTTTGCCCCCTGATTTGCTACGACCTTCGTTTTCCGGTGTGGGCGCGTAATGCCGAAGACTACGATGTGTTGATTTACATGGCTAACTGGCCGTCTCCGCGGCATCATGTGTGGAAGAACCTGCTGGTGGCGCGTGCCATCGAAAATCAGTGCTACTGTATCGGGGTAAACCGCTCGGGCTCTGACGGCGCCGGATTAAGTTACCTGGGAAACTCAGCCTGCATTTCGCCCAAAGGCTTTGCTGATTTCCTACCCGAAGAAGAAAGTGTGCAGACTTTTGAAATTTCGTACGATGATCTCCATAAATTCAGGAAAAGCTTTCCGTTACTTGATGACCGGGATCACTTTAAAGTTGAACTGTGAGCGTAATTTGTAGCTGTTTTTACAATTGCTTGTGATTGGTAAGGGCTTGTCAACAGCTATTCTCAATCGATTATCTGTAGTTTTATAAACTTCTTTGTCCTTCTTTATGTCAAGCCATCCTGAGCTCTCTTTCATATCGTCTTGTACTTCGAAGCACGGCACAGTTATTGTTAAAAAGTGTTTAAATTAAATTGAAAGAACCTGCAGAAAACAAAGTCAGGAAATCATCGGTTCAATTCAAGTTATTTTTTTCGTGAGTCAGTCATTCTTCCTTACAGATTTATGTTAATATACTATCTGTGAGTGGTTGAGTGATTTGAAAAGAGGGTATAACAAACTGAGCGGTAAAAGTATTGTTAAACCAAATTTTTAAGAATCATGGAACGAAAAAAATCATTGAAAGCAGATTTGGAAGGAAAACGAAACACCTTCTTTCTCATTGGGTTGGTAGTAGCATTGGGGCTGGTTTTTGCAGCATTCGAATGGACTTCCAAACCCCGGAAAGCCGAACTACCAAGTGGAACTCCTGTTTATTTCGTGGAAGATGAAATTCCTCCGGTTTTGAGGGAGCCCAAAGAACAAGCTCCGGAACCGGAGAAGCCTAAGGTCATTGAACTCATCAACATTATCCCCGACGGAATTGCCATCGCAGAAGATCCAATCTTCGATTTAGGAGAACCGGGTGATCCTGTAATTGTTGATTTGTCTGCGTTTCCTTCGGTTCCGGCAGATAAGCCCGAAGAACAGATTTTTGTGAACACAGTTGAAGTACCTGCCGAATTTCCCGGTGGCGAGCGTGCCTTGTACAAATACATCAGCGATCACGTGAAATACCCCATTATTGCCCAGGAAAACGGGGTACAGGGAAAAGTTTATGTAAACTTTGTGGTGGATGAAAACGGCGATGCGATTAACGTAACAGTGGGGCGTGCCGGAGATGCTTCGCTGGATGCGGAAGCCATACGCGTAATTGAAAGCTTGCCTCGTTTCCGGCCTGCCAAACAAGGTGGAAGGACTGTTAAGGTGTACTACACTGCTGTAATTTACTTCCAGTTACAATAGTCTATCTTATTACTAATGTATTACTTAACTTTTTTGAATTTAAATTGTAAAACATATAACTAATAAATTAGTTTGAGAACTAAATAATTAGTTATATGTTTGTCTCAATGAAATCAGTTACAAGATTTAGTTTATAGTGGTTTCAAAACTGAACGGAGTATTGTTAAACCGTAATTATTAAATCATGGAACAGAAAAAAACGTTTAAAGCTGATTTGGAGGGAAAACGAAACACCCTCTTTTTGATTGGGCTGGTGGTGGCCCTCGGAGTTACCTTGGTGGCTTTTGAGTGGACCACTAAACCCGCTAAAGCGGAATCGCTCGGAGTTTTGGAAGCGCAGGCAGTGGAAGAAGAATTTATCCCGATTACCCGTGAGCCACAAACACAACCTCCGCCACCACCACCGCCGCCACGAGTGGTTGAAGTGCTGAACATTGTTGACGATGAAGTACAAATTGAGGACGACCTCGAAATTGAAGACACCGAAGCCGATGAAAACACCGTAATAAACGTGGCTCCGGTTATCGAAACAAAAGAAGAGGAAGAAGTGGCGGAAGAAATCTTTTTCAACATTATCGAAGAACCGGCCGAGTTTCCGGGAGGAGACAGGGCTTTGTACAAATACATCAGCGATCATGTTAAATATCCTGTGATTGCGCAGGAAAACGGCATCCAGGGGAAAGTATACGTAAAGTTTGTGGTAGATAAAGATGGTAGCGCCGTTAATGCCGAGATTGCCCGTCCGGTAGATACTTCGCTCGATGCCGAAGCCCTTCGCGTAATTAATAGCTTGCCCCGGTTTAAACCCGGAAAACAGCGGGGGAAGCCTGTAAAGGTTTATTACACAGCAGTAATTAATTTTCAGCTTCAGTAAAAAATGAAAGAAAAGTGATATTTCAGCAATAAATTAACTAAAGAGATAGTTTAAAAACTATCTCTTTAGTTTTAGGTATAATATTTGTTATCAAGGGTAGGGGATTAACAAGCGTATAACAAATCAAATAAATATTCATGAAAGAATTAACTAAAGCAGAAGAGCAGGTAATGCAGTTTCTCTGGAAGCTTGAAAAAGCTTTTGTAAAAGACATTGTCGAGAGAATGGATGAACCGAAACCCGCCTATAACACCGTGTCAACCATTATCCGGATACTGGAACGAAAAGGTTTTGTAGGGCACAATGCTTACGGGAAAACCCACGAATATTACCCTTTGATAAGCAGGAAGGAATACACGCAGTCGTTTATGAAGAACTTCATGCGCAATTATTTCAGCGGTTCTTTTCAGGAAATGGTTTCGTTTTTTGCCCGCGAAGACAACATGAGTATTTCGGAGCTGGACGAGTTGATGGAAGATGTGAAGCGTGATCTTGAAAACGAAAATCCGGAAGAAAATGAACAGCGCGGTTAACTTTTTGGTGGAATCGGGCATCAGTTTGTCGATGCTCTCGCTCATTTACATCCTGTTTTTGAGAAAAGAGACATTCTTCCGGTTAAACAGGTTGTTCCTGTTGGTTTCAGTTGCATTTTCAGTATTGTTGCCTTTCCTGCATTTTCGGGTGTATGAGGCACAACCCATCATGCTGGCTGAGGTTACGGTTACTCCTTACCGAAACCTGATGGAGGCAGTAACCATTTACGGTCAGGACTTATCCGGAAGCGTTGTAAAAACCATCAGTTCCAACTGGCTTATAATGTTTGTTTACTTGCTGGGGCTGCTCTTTTTTACCCTTCGTTTTGCTCTGAAGTTAAACCAGGTTTTCAAATTGATCCGTAAAAATCCGGTTCAGACAAGCGGAAAGATAAAGTTTGTTTTGATGGAAGCGGAAATGAGTCCTTTTTCTTTTTTGAATTATGTGTTTGTGAATCCACACCGGAGAGAAGACAAGGACTACAAAGAAGTGCTGGCCCATGAAATGGAACATATCCGCCAGGGACACACATTTGATGTGCTGATCCTGGAAGTACTGACCATTCTGCAGTGGTTCAACCCGTTTATGTGGATGCTGAAAAGAGTGATCCGTGAAAACCACGAGTTTTTAGCCGATCGTGCCGTACTGAATTCAGGCGTAAATGCGGCCCGTTACAAGCAGTTGCTGCTTAACCAGGCACTGGGCCTGCAACCCGAAGTTGCCAATCATTTCAACTCATCATTAATAAAAAAACGCATTAAAATGATTTCAAAGATTAAATCATCGAAGTTGGCCAACATTAAATATGTGGCAGGTGCTTTTAGCATCATCGCGCTGGTAACCATTTTTGCCTGCGAGAACAAAGAAACAATAGACATGGAAGTACCTGCTGATAAGTCGGCTTCCCTGCAACTGTCGATTGAAGACGGGAAAATAAAACTTACCGGCGAAGATGTGGACATTCAGAAAGTTGAAAAAATTCTGTCGGCCGGAAACATCCGGGTATCCAAAGACAGCCTGGGAAGCACCTACATGTGGAGTGAAAAATCGCAAAAATCCGCTTACATCGGAAGTGAAGACGCGGATGATGTATTCTTGATTGTAGAAGATATGCCCGAGTTTCCGGGAGGTGATCTTGCTTTGCGTAAATACATTTCTAACGCAGTTAAATATCCGGTATTGGCGCAGGAAAACGGTATACAGGGAAAAGTATATGTAACTTTTGTGGTGGGAAAAGACGGCTACATAAAAGATGCAAGGATTGCCCGGGGTGTTGATCCGGTGCTTGACAAAGAGGCTTTACGCGTGGTAAATACCTTGCCTCAATGGAAACCGGGTAAACAAAAGGGAAAATTTGTAGACGTAAGTTACACAGTACCAATCAATTTTGCATTGCAGTAAAATGTTGAATATTGGCCGTATTTTATCGGAAGATTGTCGAATATATTGAAATCGGTCAGAAATGCGGAGAAGATATTCCACAAATTATTTAAACCCTGTTACTGAAGGTGCCGGATACGCTGGATATTGACTTTCAGATAGAAAACAGAACATAGACATTCAAACATGACACACAAGTTTAAATACATACTGATCAGTCTTCTGTTGTTTCCCGTTTTTGCACAGGCACAGCATTCCGTCGACCAGCTGATTATAAATAAGAACTATCCCAAGGCGTTGGCTGAAATCAATAAACAGCTGGAGAAAGCCCCCTCGGCAGAGTTGTACCTGAAAAAAGGCGTTGTGTATCAAAACCTGCAGGATTACCAGCAGGCTGTGGCAGCATTTTCAGAAGGACTGATGTACGAGCCGGAAAATGTAACATTGATGGGCGAAGCCGCCGAAAGTTTTGCCATTTTAGGAAACAACCAGGACGCCGTTTCATTTTATCAAAAAGCGGTTGACCTGGCGCCCGACGACCTGGTATTGGCTGGGAAACTGGGCCGTGTGTTTATTAACCTGAAAGATCACCACAAAGCTTACGATGTATTTTCTACCATTTATGCACGCGATTCGTCCAATGTGTTTTGGAATAAACAGTTGGCCTATTGTGCGTTTAAGGTTTTTAAACGCAAGCAGGCCGTTTATTTGTATGAAAACGTGCTGGAAGCCAACCCGCGCGATTATACTTCGTACCTGAATTTGATCAATTGTTACCACCCGCAAAAAGAAGGGAACCAGATTATGGCGACCATTGAAAAAGGCATGATTCAGTTTCCGGGTGATCCTGAATTGTTGCTGGAGAAAGCCATGTTTCTCTACCGGACCAAACGTTACGGCCCGGCCATGATTCATTTTGAAAAATACATGAAAGTGGAAAAACAACCGGAATACGATACCGAAATGAATTACGGCATTGCCACTTATTTTGCGGGTTTTGAAGACAAAGCGCTGGGTATTTTCAATAAACTGAACCAGCTAAATCCGAACGATGCATTGGTCATCTATTACCAAAGCCTTTGCTATAAAAAAATGAAGGATTTTGAACAGGCCGGAAAACTGATGCAATGGGCAATTGATGCTTCCACACCTGATTATGTGGCTGAAATGTACCATCATTTGGGGCAAATATTCGGACAGCAACGAATGTTCAAAGAGTCGGTTGAAGCCCTGAACAAAGCATTGGAACTAAACCCGGAGAAAGTGGAGGTTCTGTTTGAAATTGCCACTACTTACGAGGAATTTAACTCCAATAAAACACTGGCACTAAACTACTATAATATATACATCAAAGAAGCCGGAGAGGGCGGCAAGAACATCTCTTACGCCCTCGACCGGATTGAAAAACTCAAGGAAGATCTCTTTTTTGAAGAGTAATTTCCTGTAAAGAAATTCCGGCAGGCATTTCGTGTGCCGGAATTCTTTTCTTTCGTGCCTTTCGGTACAAGCGAGTGAGTGATTTGCGCATCCAAGGCATTTTATAGTATTTATACAGTTTGAAACTGAGGATAATACTTCCGCTCCCGACAATCGAGCCCGCTACAACATCCATCAGAAAATGCTGCGACAGGTAGATCCTGGAATACCCAGTTAGGCAAGCAATCATAAAAAAGGAAAATTTAGTGGCATTGTTTTTTGTGAGTGTTGCCAGCATCAGAAAAACTGTAAACGCAGTGGTGGTGTGTCCCGAAGGAAAGCTGCGTATCGAATGCAGTTTAACTCCCTGAACAAAATGCAGCCGGTATGTTTCATACAATTCAAAATACCTGGATGGGCGGTACATATCGGGTAACAAAGCTTGTTTAAAAACGAAAACAAGCAGGTTACTTAGTAATATGGCCGTAATAAACACGATAAAGAATTTAAACTTTCGCTGCATCAGAAACAGGAAAACAACCAGGTAGAAGAGTCCGTTCCCCAGGTAAGTGACGAGCCTGAAAAAGTGGTCGAAAACCGGAGTGTGTAATTGGTTGAGAAAAAGATGGATTTCAGCCTTGGAGAAAAAGGAGATAAAAACAAGGCTTATTACGATGAACAATGCTTGTGGAACCAGAAAAAAACGGTTCCGGAATACAAATTTCTTCACTTTTGCTTTTGTTGGTTTGTATTGTTCAAAGCTACAATGAAAGTGGGGGTGACATGTTTGCTGTTTATTACCTGTTTGATAACAAAAGGTTTACCGGAAGACGGCTTTTCCCTAAAAAACCGGTTGTACGTTAAAAAATCGGGATGATTGTGTAATCTTTTTGTGTTTGCGGGATAGAGATCAGCTTGCGAAAGTATTTACAAAAAAAGAGCTACCCTTTTTTTAGCAGGATAGCTCCGTAGTAAGTATTAATAGATTGTAAAAGTACTAACCGTCAAATTTTCACTATTCTGTGATGATTGTACCGTCCCCAGAAATTTTCAGATAAACTTCAGTGTCGTTTTGCTCCAGCTCAAAAAGGTAGAACTCAGCATCGGCAGTCTCAACAAACTCAATGTCGTCAATTTCGTAAGCAGCATATTCCGAATTGGCAAGTGCAGTCATTACTGCTTCCGGAACATTTGCCTGTTTTACATCGGTGGTGGTTTTTATCCAGGTGCCATTCTCCGAGTATTCAACTTCGCGGTATGTATCACCATCTTTTATCAGAATTTCGAATACTCCGTCTTCCAGTTCCGATTCTACGACAACCGCATTGGGGTAATTATCAGCAAGGTGCGAAAGGATGGCTTCCGACAGTGGGAGCGGAATATAATCGTCGTCCAAAGAGCTGTCGCTTACTTTTACTAACTCACCTTCACCGGTAAAATACAAATCCAGTTCTTTGTCGCCACTTTCCACTTCAATGATAAAGAAGGCTTCTCCTTCTGAACGTTCCACTTTATCAACGTCGTCAATTTCCCACGAAGCGTATTCCCCCGCTTCAAAAGAGTTGCGGACAGCTTCCGGTAACTGCTGATATGCCAGATCGGTTTCTGTAAAAATCCAGTTCCCATCCTGGCTGAACCAGGCTTCCATTTCACTGTTTTCCATCGTAAATTCGGCTACATAGTAGGTGCTTTTCAAATCCCAGTCAACTTTGTTAACGTTGGGATACTTGGCTTCAAAAGCGCTTTCTACTGCGGCATTTACTGAAATTGAGTTGTCGTCGTCGCTACAAGAAGCAGCCAGCAGACCTGCCGAAAGAATTGATGCGAAATAAATTGTTTTCTTCATTTCTAGTTGTTTTATGAATTAATATTAATTGATAATGTGGCTTTCTAGCGCTTATAACTATACTGTCTTTTTGTGAGTCGATAGATCTGTGAGATTAATCATCGAGCCCGATAAAATTGTAATCGTTGTCAAAGTTCAGTTCCATCTCGTTGCTCAGTTTTACCTCGGTTTTCCATCTTTCCCGGTCTATTTCCAGAATGTTTTGCTGCGAGTGGTTTAGTGATACAAAATCCAGTATTGCTTGGGGAACGGCACTTGGCGGGATGGCTGAAAATTTGAAATCAATTTCTTTCCATTGCCCGCTCCTCGAGAATTCAAGTTTGTTTCCGTCGGCAAAGATTACTTTGTAACTAAGCTCCAGAAAATCTAATTCTTTGGCGGTGTACGATATTTTCAGATCGGAAAAATGATCTTTTATAAACTTCCGCGAAGTTTCGGGGAGTTGCTCAAAAGCAATCATTTTATAATTGCCGGCTTTTATCCCGCTGTTCAGAACAAAAAGGCAGAACAGTATTAAAAAAGAATGTTTCATGGTTTCTGTTTTTTGATAATGTTTACGGAGACAAAAGTGAGGGGCAATTCTGAAATAAATTTGAAATAAGCGCACACAGACACTTAAAAATTAAATTTTTTAGGAAATTCCGGGAGTGAATCAGGTACTGTTAAATCAGTATCGAGGCCGGAAAGACAAGCCGGAACCGGTGTTTTCCATTACTAAAAGTGTACTCCCGCCTGATATTATATAATTTACAAATAGAATCGACAAGTGCCAGCCCCAATCCTGTAGAACCTGCTTTTTTGCTTCCCTGGTAAAAACGTTTAAAAATCTCTTCTTCGGGCAAAGCCTTCGTTTGTCCGCTATTCTCAACAATCAATTCCGATTTTTGTATGAAAATGCTTACCTGTCCGTGCTCCAGGTTATGTGCAAACGCATTTTTAAGAAGGTTGCTAATCAGTATATTGGAAAGAGTTTCATTCATTCGGGGTTGTAAAATGCTGTTTTCTTCAATCTTAACATCCATGTTTTGATGGGCAAAAACTTCATTAAAATCATCCAGAAGTTTTTTCGCCAGGTCGTTTAAGCTGATGGCTTTTGTTTCCTGAAACTGGGAATTGTCAATTTTGGTAAGCAGAAGCAGCGTCCGGTTTAGCTTAACCAGGTGATCCAAATCCTCTAATGTTTTTAAGATCTCTTTCAGCTGTTTTTCCGAAAGCTCAGGATCGTTCATCAATAATTCCAGCCGGTTTTTACAAACAGCCAGTGGGGTCTGTATTTCGTGCGAAGCATGGCCGATAAACAGCTTTTGCTGTTCATACATTTCTGCATTTCTCCGGGCAGTTTTCAGCATTGCATCGTTTAAGCGTTTGAATTCTTCTACCTTGGTCGAATTGGAAAGAACAGGGATTTTCTGGCCGATAGTATAACTTTTTAGCCAGTTTAAAAGTGCGTACAAGGGCTTGAAGCTTTGGCGCAAAATCCAGAAATTAATAAGGGCAATGCTTACCAGCAGCAGCAAATACAGGAAAATTATCCAGTAAAGAATGGTTTCCTGCAAATCATCTTTTTCGATGGTTGGAATGGCAACGGTTAGTTCAAAAAACTGATCGTTCGAGTTCCTAAATATTGTTTTTAAGATGCGCGCCGGCTCTGTTTCTTTTTTCGATTCAATGTACACCATTTCGTCGCTGTAACGAAAACCTTCGTGTTGCGCGGCATATTCGTTGGTTACCGGCCGAATGAAATAGCTGTTGTTTGTTCCGTTGTTTTCCGAGGGGAGTTGCCGTCCGGCAAGTGCCAGGGTAATAATTTGTTCCGAATAATCCTCCAGCGAATCATCCGTTTCATCGTTTATTTCATCCATCAGAATAAAATAAAAAACACTTGCCCACACAGTGAGCAAAAGCAGCAGCACTGTGGAGATACGTATGGTTATTCGATGGACAAGTTTCATTTACTTTTATATTAATGGTTAGAACCGATGCGCATTTTAAATGCCTGGTACGTGCTTAACTTTTACTTCACTTATTCGGCAACCAGTCTGTAACCCAGGCCGTAAACCGATTTTATTTCAATGGAAGCACCTGCTTCTTTCAGCTTTTTCCGAAGGTTTTTGATTTGCGCATAAATAAAATCAAAATTATCAACCTGGTCAATGTGGTCTCCCCAAACCGATTCAGCCAGGTTGGTTTTGTTTACCAAGTATCCGGGCCTGATCATAAAGAAATGCAAGATATCGTATTCTTTTCGCAACAACTCAACGGGCGTTTCATTTACATGCACTTCAAATTTATCGGGGTAAAGCTTTACGTTTCCAAGTACAATGCTCAGTTGTCCGCCAACCTGGTTTCTGCGAATAACGCTTTTGATACGGGCATTCAGTTCCGAGAGGTCAAAGGGCTTGGTGAGGTAATCGTCGGCGCCAAGTTCCAGCCCGGCCACTTTGTCGTCCACCGAATCTTTGGCAGAAATAATTATAACATTGTCTTTCTTGTTCAGGGCTTTCAAATTCTTCAACAGCGACAAGCCGCTACCATCCGGCAGCATAATATCGAGCAGAATACAACTGTATTCGTAATCTTCCATTTTTCTCATTGCTTCCACGTATGTTTCAGCCGTTTCCACAATGTAGCGTTCCTGCGTTAGGTAGCGCTCCAGAATTTCTTTTAAAGAAGGTTCGTCTTCAATAATTAATATTTTCACGCCTTTTTTATGCAAAGTAAGAAATATAAAACTGAAATAATTCTGAAATATTTAAGGAGATACTGCAATCGTTCATTCATAAAAAATTAACAGGAAGGTTTTCGCGTATCACTTTTGTTTCAATAACTTGCATGTGAATTCAATTCATTTAAAGTGTTTGATGAACGATGAAAACGCTCGAAAAACTGGTTGAACACACCTGGTTTCCATTGTATCTGTTTGTATTTGCTTTGGCATTGTTTTCTTTTAGCAGTTGGGATACAAGTATTTTTATTCTCGATGAAGCCAAAAATGCAGGTTGCGCCCGCGAAATGCTGGAAAATCGTGATTGGCTGGTTCCAACCTTTAATTCGGTTTTGCGTACCGACAAGCCGCCTTTGCATTATTTTTTTATGATGCTGTCCTACAGTGTTTTTGGCGTGAATCCTTTTGCCGCCCGCCTGTTTTCTGCGGTATTCGGGGCCTTGACAATTCTTGTTAGTTTTCAGTACATCCGCCGTTTTTCTGATTTGCCAACTGCTTTTTGGACTGCTTTTGTTCTTCTTTCATCCATTCATTTGTCCATTCAGTTTCATTTGGCGGTTCCCGATCCGTACCTGGTCTTCTTTTTTACCTGGAGTTTGTTGGCATTTTTCTCGGCTTTCAAAACCGGGCGAAACCGGGAGCTTGTTTTTATGAATGTGGCAATGGCTTGCGGAATGCTTTCCAAAGGTCTGGTGGCTATTTTGTTACCCGGACTGATCTTTTTATTGTTCCTGATCTTCTCAAAGAATTTTACGTGGAAAGTAATCCGGACTTTGAAACCCCTTTGGGGATTGGCAATTGTTCTGGTCATAACTTTTCCGTGGTTTTTTCTGAATGGCCTGCAAACAGATTGGGAGTGGACACGCAGATTTTTTCTAAAACATAACCTGCACCGTTTTTCGGATACCATGGAAGGACACGGTGGAATTTTCCTGGTGCCCCTTCTTTATGTTTTTGTTGGACTACTTCCGTTTGCAGTTTTTCTGCCACAGGCAATTGTGTATGCTTTCAAAAAACGCAAAAACGATTTTGTCCTTTTTACTCTGATTGCAGCAACAAGTATTGTTGCATTTTTCTCGGTTTCACAAACTAAACTCCCGAATTATACCGTTCCGGCCTATCCGTTTTTGGCTTTTTTAATAGCTCTTTTTATCACACAAAAGGTGCGGGAATTCAGGTCGCTGCGCGCATCTTATTTTGTTCTTTTAATTATCGGAATTTTGTTGCCGATCGGTGGCTTTGTTTCAGTAGAATTTGATTCTTCGCTCCTTCTAGTAAAAGAAAGTTTTGCCTGGCTGTTGGTGTTTCCGATGCTACTTGTTTTCGCCTTGTTTTTCAGAAAACAGGTTCAGAAAATGCTTTTGATTGTGGGTTTTTCAGGAATTGTAACAGCCCTGATTTTTGTTGGTGTGCTGGCTCCAAGACTTAGTCTTCAAAACCCGGTGTTGCAAAGTTTGGATTTGCTTAAAGATAGGGAAGTAGCCTATTTTGAAAAGTTCAATCCGGCTTATCCTTTCTACCTCAAAAAGGAAATCCGTCCGGTTGAGAAGGAAGAAATTGAGGCTTTTTTTCAGGAGTATCCAGATGGAATTTTGATCTCCACACAAAAAAGAATACAGCAAGCCAGCCTTGGCCCGGAGTACGAAATTATATATGAAGGCAAAGATTTGTTTGAATCGCCAACTACGGTTTTGATCGCTTTGAAAAAAGTAGCGGATTGATTTTACTAACTACCGGTTTTCTCGCGAACGAGGTTGGCCAGTTGTACGCGGCTCTTGACGCCGGTTTTCGTAAAAATCCGGTGATTGTGGTCTTTTACCGTTTGAAGTGTGATAAATAGTTTTTCCGCGATCATTTTGTTGCTATGGCCTTCGCAGATTTCGAGGATGATTTCAGCTTCGCGTTTTGAAATTTCGTAAGCCTGGCAAAAGGCTTCAAAATCAATGTTCAACACAGTGGAAGGTAATTTTTGCCCCAGTTTTACGGTTAAAGGAATAAACACCCCGGTGGCAAAAAGCAAGACAATGGCAATTCCGCCCGAAATAAAATCAAAAATGTGGTAGAAATTCATGGCTGCGGAATAAACAACTACAGACAAAAAATAAAGCAGTGCCTGTTTTTTCCCAAATCCTGTTTCTTTGGTAAGCTTTTTTTGGGGGGCAGCAATAAAAAAGGGAACCAGAAATAACAAGTGTATCAGTAAATTCAGCCCAAGAATAATGCGGATAACAAAAAGGGTAGCGTTGGCCGGCATTTCAATGACGTCCTTATAAATCAGAAAATCAATCAGAAAAACCAACAGCACCAAAATAGGGAAAAAGAGATAGGCAAATAGTGGTTGAGTGTCGCGTCCGTTTAGCAGGAAGGAAAACTTCAGCAACATAAACCAACTTACGACCATAAAAGGAATGCCGATCATCGGAAAGAAAAACGCCAGCTTGGAGCTGAGCTCGGTACTTAGTTGCAGATCGTTGAGCAAAAGGTGCAGAACGGCGTTTCCCCAAATACTGTAAATCAGAAATGAGAAAAGGAAAATCTGGTGATAAAGCAACATGGCCATTGCCGGCTTTTTATCGGTTTGGTATAACTGGAAAGCGGTAAGGATTCCCAAGGCCGCCATTCCGCCGGAAATGATAAATACGATGATGTAAACAAGGTTGCCGATCCACATGATTCTGAAACTAAAGTAGTGTCGTACAATTTTACGAACTCCCAGTATTTACTGCTAACTACGAAAGTAGTGAATTTAAGAAATCCAACTAAAGTAGGAAGGAAAATTTTGAAGGATGCAGTAGCTTTGAGTCAACGAAAACAAAAAACAAAGTTTAGAAACAAATTAAAATTACAAGAAATGGAACGCGACAATTATTACAATCAGATTCCCTCCATCGGAGGAAGTTTCAGTTACGGATGGCGTACGATGTTTGGAAAATCGTTTCTGATACTTTTCGTGGCTGTGATCATTATGGGATTGCTAAACGGCCCGTCAGCGGGGGTGAAATTTGATGATCATCATTCGCTGTTCACCGGGCTCATTTTATTGCCGGTGGCCTTGTTTGGACTGGCTTATGCTTTCTTATTTTTGCCGGTTATTAAATATGGCAGAGATTTAATGTTTCTCCAGGCAATGCGCGGCGAAGACGCTGATTTGAAAACACTGTTTGAAGGATTCCGGAAAAATTACCTGAACATTATACTGGCCAACCTGATTGTGGTGGCGTTGGTAGCGATCGGGTTTATTATGCTTGTTATCCCCGGCATTATTGTTTTGTGCCGGTTAATATTTGTGCCTTACCTGGTGATGGATAAAAACCTGGAAGCCATGAAAGCGGTGGAGAAAAGCTGGCAGATGACCCGCGGGCACGGATGGGAAATATTTGCCATGCTGATCCTTTCTTTCTTTATCACAATCGGGGGCTTAATTCTGTTCTTTGTGGGGATCATTTTTGCCCGGATGTGGAGACACTCAGCTTTCGCTACATTCTATCAGTCGGTGCTAAATCAGTCGGATGATGACAACCCAATACCCATACTTGGTGTAAACGAACAATAAATTTGAAACAAAAAACAAAAGCAGGCAGAAGGCCCGGATTTTTCCGGGCTTTTGTTTTTTTTTGAATTGCTTTGAGTATTTTGGATGCCAATTACCGTACGCATGAAAAAATTACTCTTTTTTCTCTTTTTGCTAGGAGCAGTTGTAGCGAAGGCGCAATATTTTCAAACAGGACAAGATCCTTCTTCGATAAAATGGCGCCAGATCAATACCGAAAATTTTCAACTTATTTTTCCTGACTATTATGAAAGCCAGGCACAGCTATTGGCTCAAAAACTGGAGAAAGTGTATGATTATGCGAGCTATTCGTTGAAATACGAGCCTCAAAAAATATCGGTGATCCTGCATACGCAAACCGTAAATTCGAATGGTCTGGTAGCCTATGCGCCCAAACGTTCAGAATTTTATACCACGCCACACCAGGCAATTTATGCGCTCGACTGGTTGGAACAGTTGGCGGTTCACGAATTCAGGCATGTGGTTCAGATCGATAAAGTAAATTCAGAACTGCCAAAAATCGTCAAGTTGCTTTTAGGGGAACAGGGAACGGCGCTGGTTTTTGGGACTTATCTGCCGTGGTGGTTTATTGAAGGAGATGCGGTGGTAACAGAAACGGCCCTTAGTTCATACGGTCGCGGGCGCTTGCCTTCGTTTCTGATGGAACATCGCGCCCTGGTGGTTGAAAAAGGAGTGGACTCGTATGACAAAGCATATTTGGGATCGTACAAAGATTACGTTCCGAACCACTACAAGTTAGGTTACTATTTGGTGGGCAATGCACGTGAACGTTACGGAGCTGACCTTTGGGAAAAAGTGATGGAGCGTGTTGGCAGGAAACCTTTTTCGCTCACACCGTTTAATGCCGCTCTAAAAACGGAAACCGGAATGAACAAGGTTAAACTTTATGAATCGGTGTTCGACAGTTTGGCGCATGTTTGGAAAAGGGAAGATGCAGCTTATGTGGAGCCGGGAAGTTTGGCCATTTCAAAATCGTCAAAAACACACACAAATTATGAGTACAACCATTGGCTTAACGACCATGAGATGGTCTCTTACAAAACCAGTTTTGACGATATACCGGCCTTTGTAAAAATAAATCAGGAAGGTGAGGAAGAAGTGATTCATCGTCCCGGGGTTATATTTGACGAATCTGTCAGTTACGCAGGAGAATGGATTGTTTGGTCGGAGCAAATACCCGATCTTCGCTGGTCGCACAGCGGGCGTTCGCTTATTCAGCTGCTGAATGTGAAAACAAAGTTCAAGATAAGTCTCGATACCGAATTTAAAGCCTTTGCTCCGGTACTTTCTTCCACGCATGATAAAGTTTTGATAGTTGAAGCAGACTTCTCAAGTAATTATTACCTCACTGTTTACGATGTGGCTTCGGGCAAAATGGAAAGTCGCTATCAGACACCGGAGAATAACTATTTTTTATCGCCCCAATGGTTAAATCAGAAAGAAGCAGTGGCTGTTTTGCTTACCAATCACGGCAAACGTTTGGCAAAGTTTGACCTGAAGTCACAGAAATTCAACATTCTGTTCGACCAGGATATGGGAGATATAAAACAATTGCAAATCAGTAAAAACAAGCTGTATTTTATAAGTGCTTATTCAGGAAAAGACGCACTTTATGCTTATGATTTCAACACAAACAAAATTGAGCAAGTTTACGAACCTCGTTTTGGGGCTGCTTATCCGGCTGTTAATGCTGCCGGTGAGATAATTCTGAGCGATTATACTGCGAATGGATATCGTTTGATTCAACCAAATAAATTGAGATCAACAGAATTCAATCAGGTCAGGAAAGAGACCTATCCTTTGGCTGGTTCGCTGGCCGGTCAGGAAAAAGGTATTCCTGGTCTTCATGCCAGTGATACCTCCCTTTATACCTCAGAAAAATACAGTAAGGCGGCCAATCTGTTTAATTTTCATAGCTGGGCGCCGGTTTTTGTAGATCCGTATGCATACGAATTTGAGCCGGGTGTTAGCCTTATGTCTCAAAATAAACTGGGGACTGCAGAAACGATACTGGGATATAAATGGAATAGTGCCGAGAGTTACGGGCGCTTGTATGCACACTATATTTACAAAGGCTGGTATCCGGTAATCGATTTTGAAATCAACAGAGGAAACCGGTCTTCCCAATACAACCAGGTTACGGAATATGTGCAGAATGGGCAAGTAGTATCCAGAGATACGACCGTCAGGAGTTTTGACTGGAGGGATATCAACCTGAGTACAACCATTCAGTTTCCGGTAAACCTTACCCGCGGTATCTTTTATCGTTTATTGCAACCCGAAATTGGTTATGATTACACACACTATAAGGCGGATGCCTCGGCTCCTGATGGTTTTCCCGGCGGCTCATTTCAGTCGCTAACCTACCGCATGTATTACCATCAAATCAGGAAACGTAGTTACCAGGACATATTACCTGACTTTGGAATAATACTGGATGGAAGTTATGTTCATTCTCCTTTTGGCGACCACGATTTGGGAAGCCTTCTAAGCGGCGAAGGTATTATGTATTTGCCGGGATTTAAAGCTAATCACGGATTGAGACTTTATGGAGGAGCGCAGAAACGCTTAAACGGTGATCATTACAGTTACTCCGATGATATTCGTTTTCCCCGGGGATGGAAACGGACTTCCACCAAAGAAATGTTGGTGGGAAGTGTTGATTATAAACTTCCTTTGCTAAATCCCGATTGGAGCCTTGGCGGGCTCGCATATGTAAAACGAGTGAGTGCTTCGCTTTTTTTCGACTATGCGCACATGATTCGTAATTATTACACCAACGGTCAGGTAACCGGTACCTTTTCTCAGAATATTTCATCCTTGGGAGTAGAGATATTGAATGATGTCAATTTTATGCGTTTTTATGCTCCTGTTCAAATAGGAGGTCGTGTTTCATATTTACCCGAAGTGAAGAGTGCGAATGTTGCTCTTCTATTATCAGTCGATTTTTCTTCGTTGTAGATATTTAACCGTAAAAACCAGGAAATATCCTCATTTTTATTATTTGCTTAATACTTTTTAGTAAGTCGTTTTCATAATAACTCGCTTATTATTAGAATTATAAATACTTGTGAGGGCCATTTTAAGAGGCTGAGATTTGAATATTTTCCTGATTATCACTCTACGTACACAAATAATAACCACAGATAAGGTATAGCCCCGGAGAAAAGTAGTGTAGAAGAACTATTCATCCGGGAAAGTGAAAGAGACAGCACTATTACTTTTGTAACGAAATACTAAACATGCAATAATTACATATGTATCTGTATTTGCATGTATGATTTTACATCGCATTACAAGTGTAATATGTGATTTTTTGATGATAAAATTATTGTATTAAATAGAAATAGGGAACAAGAGTAATTAGTTACAAAAGGAAACGATTGAATTTTTACAGTTTTAATATAATTATGATCTGGAAATAGATGTTTCCATAGTAGTATTTATAGGTTTTATTTCTCACTTTATCAGTAATTTATGATATTTATATGAAGTTAAATGTACGAATATTGATTACATATCTATATTTCTGTGTTTAGCTGATTGTTTACATGAACTAAGTTACTATTATTCAGTTTGTTGATAATTTTAACTCAAGTTAATTATAGACGGGTAGTTTAAATATTACAGTTATTTTTACGAAAAAATGGAACTGATTTTATTGGCAAAGTAAAAATTAATGTTACATTTGTAGTGTATAAAGCGATGGATTAACTGGACGCACAACTTAATTGGATTGCCCAAGTGTTAATCTAATTATGAAAAAATGAAAGACAGAATCAAAGAGTATATGGATTATAAAAACATTAATGCAGGGGAACTTGCGTCAATGTTAGAAGTGCAACGTTCAAATATCTCTCATATACTTAATGGCAGAAACAAACCAGGAGCTGCTTTCATTGAGAAAATGCTCTTAGTTTTCCAGGATCTTAACGCACGTTGGTTACTAACCGGTTTAGGGGAGATGATTGACGGCGTGAGAAACTCTGATAAAAGCGATGCGGTAGCGTTTAAAGAGCCAATTAGAGAAGAGCCCCTGCCTAAACAAATATCTCCTGAAGAGCAGCCTGTAAAGGTTGAACCTAAAACAGAAATCAATACAGATCAGATTTTTTCGTCGGATGCAGTAGAGAAAATTATCTTGCTTTATAAAGATGGTACCTTTTCCACCTTTCAAAGTAAAAAGTGACGAATAGTACAGTTTTCTTTTTTGTTGAATTATTCGATCAAAGTATTGAAAATGTAAAATCAAATATATACATTTGTAATTAATAGTTGTTGTAAAGATATTTTGTAAGTCAATTTAGCTACCTGCGTTTAATTCATAACAAAGGTAAAGGAACAGAAAGGCTGGTTTCTAAAATCGGTCTTTCTGTTTTTGTATATCCTAATATTCATATATAGAATAAAATATGCCCATTCTCATTAAAAGAAAACGAATTGAATAATTGTAGTTGAAGCTTTTTCAGGTTGATGTATTCAGTATACATATGTATTGTGAGTAAATTAACCTCCGAAACATATGTTTATTGTGCAGAAACGATATGTTTTATCATTTATTGTAGTGTTTACAAAAATAAATCAATAAATGTTTGCATATGTGAAATATAGTATTTACATTTGTTTCGTAATCAAATTACAACAAAGACAAAAGACAAGATGATTAACAGATTATAATTTTTACAAACCCAATTTTAAGTTGATAAATCCAGAAGTCGCTTGGGCCACTAGCAATAGTGGCCTTTCTGGTTTTATAGGAATGTTGTTGTATTTTGTTTAAAAATAAAAAATAATTTGCAGATGTAAATAATTTGGTTACATTTGTACTATATCAAATAAGACCCTTTATTTTTTATCTAATTATAAGTTTCTCATATAAGGCCGTTTCATACGGTCTTTTTTATTGCATTCAAGCAGAAATAATCTATTATCTTTGTGCGCAAATTTAAACGCATGGCAAAAAAATTTGTAGCTGATTTTGTGGTAGTCGATAATAAACCTCTGAATGCTACCAATTTTCTGATTAAAGTAAAGAGCAATTCTGTATTACCAAATATTCTTCCCGGGCAGTTTGTAAATGTGGAGATTAACGATTCAAAAGAGATATTTCTCCGTAGACCTTTTTCCGTTTTCGAGGTAGATTACAACGATAATACTATCTCGATGATTGTAAAAATTCTTGGAAGAGGATCAAAAAAACTGACCGAGATAGAGCCGGGTAGAAATGTAAGCCTGGTGTATCCGCTAGGAAAAAGTTTTACTTATCCGTCTTCAACTGACAAGGTTTTATTGATTGGCGGTGGAAGTGGAGTTGCTCCGATGTTGTTTTTGGCAAAAGAATCAGGTTTAGATAAAACACAGGTTGATATTTTGCTGGGTGCTCGGACCAAAGAAGACCACATTGATGTTGAATCTTACTCGAAATACGCCAACCTTCATTATGCTACAGAGGATGGTTCATTGGGTGAAAAAGGTTTTGTGACGCAACATTCGGTTTTTATAAATGATCTTACCAAATACGACAAAATATACGCATGCGGACCAGACGGAATGATGCGTGCCATTGCAAAAGTTGCCAAAGCTGCCGGTGTTTTTTGTGAAGTTTCGCTTGAAAACCTGATGGCTTGCGGCTTTGGTGTGTGCCTGTGCTGTATTGAGCCCACCAATAAAGGAAATTTGTGTGTTTGTACTGATGGACCGGTATTTAATATTAATGAGTTGAAATGGTAGATTTAAAAGTAAAAGTCCACGATCTGGAATTTAAAAATCCAATTACCCTGGCGTCTGGTACTTGTGGTTTCGCACGCGAAATGGCCGATTTCTTTGACCCTGCAATAGTAGGCGGGTTCTTTTTAAAAGGCAGTACGCTTAAAAACAGGGATGGCAACGAGTATCCCCGCATGGCTGAGACTCCTTCCGGAATGTTAAATGCTGTTGGTCTGCAAAACAAGGGCATCGACTATTTTATCGAAAACATTTACCCTGAAATAAAAGATTACGATACACAGTTGATTATTAATGTTAACGGTTCTACGGTAGAAGATTACATTGCTTTGACCGAGAAAGTAAATGAACTGGACAAGATTCGTGGCATTGAATTAAACATCTCGTGTCCCAATGTAAAAGAAGGTGGGATGGCTTTTGGGGTAAGTTGCCCGGGAGCAGAGATGGTTACGCGGGAAGTCCGGAAGGTTTATGATAAAACCCTGATCGTGAAACTGTCGCCAAATGTTACGGATATCAGTGAAATAGCCCGGGCTGTAGAAGGTCAGGGCGCCGATGCAGTTTCTCTGGTAAATACTTTTCTGGGAATGGCAATTGATGCCGAAACCAGAAAGCCAAAACTATCAACCATCACCGGCGGTTTATCCGGGCCGGCCATTAAACCGATCGCACTTCGGATGGTATGGCAGGTGGCCAATGCAGTAAAGATACCGGTAGTTGGAATGGGGGGAATTATGAATGCTGCCGATGCCATTGAATTTATGCTGGCCGGTGCATCTGTTGTTCAGATAGGTACCGCAGTTTTTAAAGACCCAACACTTCCCGTTCAGATCATCAAAGAGTTGGAAGATTATATGCTACATCATAAGATGCAGTCAGTGAATGATTTAATTGATTGCTTACAAATGTAATGAAGTGAATTACATTTGTTTTTTAGCGCTTTGAAATAGTCATTTTGATTTGTTTCCAATAGGGATAATTGTATTCACGGTTATCTTCTTCAATAAAATCTATAACAGATAAATACTTTTTAGTGTTTTTTATCGGCTTGTTTTAGGGTAGACCTTCTATTAGTTATATTTTTGCGTCGAATTAAAATTGCAATGTGAACATTTCAATTTTAAATTCGTTATAGTAACTGCAAATAGCAAAATAAAATAATTAAAGAATCTAATAGTATGGCAAGCTTTAACATCGTAATGCCCAAGTTAGGTGAAAGTATCCAGGAAGGAACAATCACCAAATGGTTTGTAAAAGAGGGAGATACAATCGAAGAAGACGACATGTTATTTGAAGTGGCCACCGACAAAGTGGACTCTGAAATTCCCTCTCCGGTTGACGGAGTTGTTACCAAGATCTTATATCCCGAAGACAGCCTTGTTGCTGTGGGGGAAGTTCTCGCTGTTATTAGTTTAGACGGTGAAGTGGAAGAATCGTCGGAAGAAGCCGCTCCCGTTGAAGCAAAAGCTGAAAAAGCTGAAGCTCAGGATGAAGCAAAAGAAAGCTCGGTAGATGACAGCCGTAAATTGTCCAATCGTTTTTATTCTCCTCTGGTGAAGACAATCGCAAAACAGGAGAATGTTTCACTGGAAGAACTGGAATCCATTGAAGGATCAGGTGCTAGCGGACGTGTTCAGAAAAAAGATATTCTGGCTTACCTGGAGAACAAAGGGACGGAACCAGCACCAAAAACGGCTCCTTCAGTACAGTCTTCAGCTCCAAAAGCTGCTCCTGCCGTTGAAAGAAAGGCTCCAATGCCGGTTTCTGTCGGAGCAGGCGATCAGGTAATTGAGATGGATCGTGTCCGGAAGTTGATTGCTGACCACATGGTGATGTCGAAACAGGTTTCGCCTCACGTAACTTCAATTGTTGAAGCTGATGTGACCGAATTGGTGCTCTGGAGAAAGAAAAACAAGGATGCCTTCGAACAAAAATACGGTGAAAAGATCACTTTCATGCCTGTATTTACAGAAGCAGTCGCAATGGCTTTGGCCGAATTTCCGATGGTAAACTCTTCGGTTGACGGCGACAGAATCATCCTTAAAAAAGATATAAATGTTGGTATAGCAGTAGCAAAACCAGATGGAAACCTGATTGTTCCGGTAATTAAAAATGCTGAACAACGCAACCTGATTGGTATTACCAAAGAGTTAAACCGTTTGGCAAACGCTGCACGCACCAATAAACTCGATCCTGCTGAAATTCAGGGAGGAACCTTCACCATAACCAACTTTGGTTCCTTTGGAAATATCATCGGAACACCCATTATCAACCAACCACAGGTAGCCATTCTGGCCACAGGTATTATTGAGAAAAAACCAGCTGTTCTGGAAACTCCAACCGGCGATGTAATTGCAATCCGCCACAAAATGTTTCTGTCGTTATCGTACGACCATCGCATAGTTGATGGCGCTTTGGGCGGAGCATTTCTGCGCCGAATAGCTGATATTTTAGAAAATTTTGATACAAACCGCGCAATTTAATTTTATTATGAAGGATTTAAAAGTACCAAAGCTTTATACGATCAAAACAACTCCAAAAGAAACGCTGGAGAAATGGTACCGTTTACTTACTGTTGGGCGCGCAATTGACGAAAAAGCCCCCAATTACCTGAAACAGGCGATTGGTTGGTCATATCATGCGCCTTATGCAGGGCACGATGGTATTCAGTTGGCCATCGGGCAGCATTTCGAGAAAAATAAAGACCATATTTTCCCGTATTACCGCGATATGCTGACCGCACTCTCGTGTGGAATGACAGCCGAAGAAATAATTTTGAATGGTATTTCAAAGGCTACTGACCCGTCAAGTGGCGGACGCCATATGTCGAACCACCTGGCAAAGCCTGAATGGAACATTCACAGTGTTTCGTCGGCTACCGGAAACCACACGCTTCATGCAGTAGGGGTTGCCCGTGCTATTAAATACTACGACGAAAAGGTGGTTTCAATCAGTAGCCAGGGAGAATCATCGGTTAGCGAAGGTTATGTTTACGAAGCAATAACCGGGGCTGATAAAGAGGAATTGCCGGTTGTATTTGTTTTCCAGGATAACGGATATGGAATTTCTGTTCCGAAGAAAGACCAGACAGCTCAGCGGAAAGTTGCCAATAACTTTTCAGGGTTCAAAAATACCCGGATTATTCATTGTAACGGGAAAGATGTGTTCGATTCAATGAATGCAATGGCGGAAGCCAAGCGTTTTGCCATTGAAGAAAGCAAACCCGTTATTTTGCAGGCCAATTGCGTGCGAATGGGGTCACACTCAAATTCTGATGATCATCTTCTCTATCGTTCTGACGCTGAAAGAAACTATGTGACCGAATACGACCCGCTGGGAAAATTCAGAAGGTTATTGTTGCGTTACAATCGTTTTACTGAAGAAGAATTACAAGCCATTGAGGCCGATACCAAAGCCGTAATCAAGGCTGCACACAAAGCGGCAATGGCAGCTCCGGATCCGGCACCTGAATCAATACATGATTTTGTGTTTGCGGAGCCGATGGTTTCTGAAAAATACCCGGAAGGATTACACAGCCAAGAAGGTGAAAAGAAGAAGCTCATTACTGCGCTGAATGAAACCTTAAAAGCTGAGTTCAGAGAAAATCCGGATACCTTTATCTGGGGGCAGGATATGGCCAACAAGGACAAAGGTGGTATTTTCAACGTATCAAAAGGGATGCAGCAGGAATTTGGCGAAAAACGTGTATTTAACGGACCAATTGCCGAAGATTTTATCCTGGGAACTGCCAACGGAATGTCGCGTTACGACGAAAAAATCCGCGTGGTTGTTGAAGGAGCCGAGTTTGCTGACTATTTCTGGCCTGCCATGGAGCAATACGTTGATACCAGCCACGATTACTGGCGATCGAACGGAAAATTTTCGCCGAATATCACCATTCGCTTAGCTTCCGGTGGTTATATCGGAGGAGGAATGTATCACTCACAAAACATCGAAGGTTCGTTGGCTGCCATTCCGGGAGTGCGTATTGTGTATCCTTCGTTTGCTGATGATGCAGCAGGTCTTTTGCGTACATCTTTGCGTTCAAAAGGGCTAACCATGTTTATGGAGCCAAAGGCATTGTATCAGGATCCTAAAGCAGCCACGGCTGTACCGGATGATTTTGAAGTGCCGTTTGGAAAAGCCCGCGTGAGAAGAGAAGGTACAGACCTTACCATTATTACCTACGGAAACACCACACATTTAAGTCTCGATGCAGCCAACAAGCTGGCCGTAGAAGGTTTGGCAAATGTGGAGGTGATTGATTTACGTTCGTTGGTTCCTCTGGATGAAGAAGCCATTCTTAATTCAGTTAAAAAGACAAATAAAGTGCTGGTTGTTCACGAAGACAAAGTATTTGGTGGATTTGGTGGCGAATTAAGCGCTATTTTGAATGAAAAAGCATTTGAGTACCTCGATGCTCCGGTTAAACGAGTGGGATCTACCTATACTCCTGTAGGTTTCAACCGTATACTGGAACGTGCCGTGTTGCCAAATGTGCAGAGAATTTACGATGCTGCAAAAGAATTAATTGAATACTAAAATCTTTGAATCATGAGCAAAACAGCGATTATATATAGCTTTCACACGCAAAAGTCTAAAAAAGTTGCCGAGAAGATTACGGAAGCTTTTGGAAAAGACAAACTGGAAGCGGTGAACGCAGAAGAGTTGACTAAAGAAATCATTGAAAAATACGATCACTTTATTTTAAGTGCACCCACCTGGTTCGACGGGGAGTTGCCCAATTACTGGGATGAATTTGTTCCGGATCTGGAAGAAATGGATCTTTCAAAGAAATCCTTTGCCATTTTTGGATTGGGAGATCAGAAGGGATATCCTGAAAATTTCTGCGATGCAATCGGTCTTTTGGCCGATATTCTGGAAGGATGCGGAGCAAAAATAGTAGGACAGACTTCGGTGGAAGGTTACACCTACGAAGCATCCAGGGCACAACGTGGCGATAAATTTATTGGTCTTCCGCTTGATCAGGAAAACCAGGCACGTTTAACCAAAGACAGAGTCGGCAAGTGGGTGGAAAAACTAAAAGAGGAATTCTTTAATTAAAAGAATTTTCTATTTGCAATCGCGAAGGCTGTCTGTACGTCAATTGACGGACGGATGGCCTTTTTTTAGTTAAAAGAAAATGTGACCAAGGCTGAATGCGTGACAAATTCTTTATCAGCAGATTAGTTGACTCCCGTCTTCCTTTGCTTATTGCTGGGCAAATGATTTTTCCTCATAAGTGATTCCTGTAAATTCTAGTTACAAATGTAATTTATTGAACCGACAACATGTCAGTATGGCATTTTGATTTATTCTGCGATTAAGTGTTTGTTATTGTAAGTTATTGATAGATAGCGTTCGATTGTCTTTGGGATAGGTAGTTGGTTGATTTACATATGTGAATACATTTGTGAAATTAGCTTCCACAAAGTTCCGGTCTTTATCAAATACAGATATTATTTGGAGCCTAAACACACGATTGAAGTAAATTCCAAATTTTCGAGCACCTGCTCGTTGCGATCTAAATATGCGAAGGAAATCAGTTTAATTATTGTTAAATAGAATGGCTTGTTAAAAAAGGTTTGTTATTAACTATTTGCGATATAAGCTAAAATCGCTTTACTAAAGTTTTCGGTTAGCTTTAATTGATTAATTTTGTGGCTTCAAATAATTAAAGTTTTTACCGTGCCTGAAACAAGATACATATTCGTTACCGGTGGAGTTACTTCATCGCTTGGAAAAGGAATATTAGCTGCTTCGCTGGCTAAGTTACTTCAGTCGAGGGGATACAATGTTACGATCCAAAAACTCGACCCTTATATTAATGTAGATCCGGGAACACTGAATCCGTATGAACACGGAGAATGTTTCGTAACCGAAGACGGTGCCGAAACCGACCTGGACCTTGGCCATTACGAGCGCTTTTTGAACGAAGCAACTTCCCAGGCCAACAATGTTACCACCGGGAGAATCTATCAGTCTGTTATTGAGAAAGAAAGACGGGGTGATTATCTTGGAAAAACAGTACAGATCATTCCACATATTACGGACGAGATCAAACGCCGGATAAAAATTCTGGGGTCGAAAGGGAATTACGATATTGTTATTACAGAAATTGGTGGCACGGTAGGCGATATCGAATCTCTTCCTTACATTGAGGCTGTTCGTCAGTTAAAATGGGAATTGGGCAACAAAGCAATCGTGATACATTTGACACTGGTTCCGTTTTTGGCCGCAACCGGCGAGTTAAAAACAAAACCTACACAGCATTCGGTAAAAATGCTGCTGGAAACAGGAGTTCAACCTGATATTCTGGTGCTTAGAACCGAGCATGACATTGACCTTGCAGTGCGCAAAAAAGTGGCACTTTTCTGTAATGTAGGTTTGGAGTCAGTAATTCAGTCGGTTAATGTACCAACGATTTACGAGGTTCCGCTGAAAATGCTGGAGGAAAAACTGGATATAACAGTTTTAAAGAAACTGGATTTGGCCATTAAAGAAGACATTGATCTGTCAGCATGGAATAATTTCCTATTAAAACATAAGAACCCAACGCGCGAAGTTGAAATTGGGCTGGTTGGAAAATATGTTGAACTTCACGACGCATACAAATCAATTGCAGAGGCGATTACACACGCAGGAGCTGAAAATCACTGCAAGGTTAAGTTAAACTGGATTCATTCAGAAGAAATTAATAGTGAGAATGTTGCAGAACGTCTGTCACATTTAAACGGGATAATCATTGCCCCAGGATTTGGTCACCGCGGAATGAAAGGCAAGATTGTAGCTTGCCAGTATGCCCGCGAAAACAATGTTCCGTTTTTTGGAATTTGTCTCGGAATGCAGGTGGCAGTGATTGAGTTTGCCCGGAATGTTCTGAAGCTGGAAGGTGCGGATTCATCAGAAATGAACCCGAAAACCCAGTATCCGGTTATCGACCTGATGGAAGAACAAAAAGGCATCACCCATTACGGTGGAACCATGCGTTTGGGAGCCTATGAATGTCGGATTGTAGATAAAGATTCTCATGTTTGCTCGGCTTACAATAAACTTACTGTTTACGAACGTCACCGTCACCGTTACGAGTTTAACGATACTTACCGTCAGCAATTTATTGACGGAGGCATGGTACCGGTGGGCGTAAACCCGGAGACTGATTTGGTTGAAATTATGGAAATACCGGGGCACAAGTGGTTTGTAGGTGTACAGTTTCATCCTGAATACCGCAGTACGGTGCTTAATCCTCACCCTCTGTTTGTTGATTTCATTAAAAATGCAATAGTTGAAAAATAGAAGATGGATAAAAAATCGATAATTGGAATCGTTCTTATTTTTTTGATTTTGGTGGTGTTTTCGTACATCAACCAACCTTCCGAAGAAGAAATTGAAGCGGCAAAGATCCGACGCGATTCCATTGAACAAGTTGAAGCGCAGCGGGCGCTCGAACAACAAAAGTTTCTGGCCGAACAGTCTGCCAGTCAGCAAGTGGCGATGGGAGGCGACTCCATCATTCAGAAACAAAAAATAGACGAGTTCGGAATTTTTGGGACCCAGGCCATTGGGGAAGAAGAATTTTCGACACTTGAAAACGACCGGATGAAGATCACTTTCTCTAACAAGGGAGGGCGTATTTACTCGGTTGAGTTAAAAGATTACAGTCGGTACGATTCTACAGCACTGGTTTTGTTCGACGGGCCCGAAACCAAGTTTGGCCTTAACTTTTTTGCGCAGAACAGAAGTGTTGAAACCGATCAGCTATTTTTCCAGCAGGTGGGTGGAATACGGAATGTGGTAGTGAGCGGCCCCGATGTAAAAAAGGGTAACGAAGGAAAAATGAAGTACAACCGGGAGCATCCGGGCGGAAAAGAATCGGTTACGTTTAGATTAGAGCCCGAGCCTGGCAAGTTCATCGAATATGTTTACACGCTGGAACACAACTCGTTTATGGTTGGTTTCGACGTAAAAATGGAGGGGATGAACAACTACATCGCCAGCAATCAGTCGTACCTGAATTTTATCTGGGCTTACGATGTTCCGCGTCAGGAGCATTATTCCCGTTTTGGTGAAGACCGTTATACCTACATGACCTACAAATTTTTTGAGGACGATGTAGATAACCTGAATAAAAACAAATCGGACGCGGAAACACTGGCTACCCGTGTTAAATGGGTGGGTTTCAAACAGCTTTTCTTTAGCTCAACTATTATTGCCGGAGAATCGTTCCCGAACGCATCGGTTCAGCAGGAAAAATACAATTACGAAGATAACAAGGATTACCTGGCCAATTTCAAGGCCGATATTGCCATTCCGTACGATGCGTCTCCAAAAGAGGACATCGGAATGCAGTTCTATTTTGGTCCAAACCACTACCAAACGCTGAAACAGTACGATCTGGATATGGAAAGCCAGATTGATCTGGGATATGCCATTGTACGTCCGGTAAACAAATACCTGATCATTCCGGTATTTAACTTCCTGAGACAGTACATCGATAACTTCGGATTGATTATCCTGATCCTGACCATATTGATTAAAGTGGTGCTTTTCCCGTTCACTTACAAATCATACATGTCGCAGGCTAAAATGAAGGTTTTAAAGCCTGAAGTGGATGAAATTAATGCCAAGTTTGGAAGCGGTTCTGAAAAGGCCATGGAAAAGCAACAGGCAACAATGGCACTCTACCGAAAAGCCGGGGTAAACCCGATGGGGGGATGTTTGCCAATGGTGCTCCAAATGCCGATTTTGTTCGCGATGTTCTTTTTCTTCCCAACTTCAATCGAATTAAGAGGAGAAAGCTTTTTGTGGGCCAAAGACCTGTCGACCTACGACTCTATCATTAGCTGGAATTTTAATATTCCGTTGATCGGAGATTTCATGGGGAATCACATCAGCTTGTTTACCGTTTTGATGACGATAACTACCATCATTTCAACCAGGTTGAGCCAGTCGGCAGCAAGTACGCCGGGCATGCCGGGTATGAAAACGATGATGTACTTGATGCCGGTGATGTTCTTCTTCCTGCTTAACAGCTACCCGTCAGGATTGAGTTATTACTATTTCCTGGCGAACGTAATTACGATCGGACAAACTTACGCCATCCGTCAGTTTGTTGACGAAAACAAAATCAGGGCACAGCTGACTGCCAATAAAAAGAAACCGGCTAAAAAGGCGTCCGGATTTCAGAAGCGTTTGGAAGAAATGGCCAAACAGCAACAGCAAATGCAGAAACGCAAAAAATAATTCAGAGATAAGATAATTCAGGAACAGCGGCATTTATGTCGCTGTTTTTGTTGGTACCCGGGCACAAAAAAAACCGTTCTGAAGAAGAACGGTTTTCTATATGTCGTGATTTAAACTGCTTAATCGTAGCGGTGTTCGTCAGCTGACGGATAATCGTCATTGGCTGATCCGCAGGCACAATCCTGATGAAGTCCTTTTTCATACTGCTCCAGTGCTCTTAAACTCATACCCATGTTCGAGAAACCGCCGTCGTGGAACAGGTTCTGCATGGTAACCATTTTGGTTAAGTCGGAGAACAAGGTAATACAGTAATTGGCACATTCTGCGGCAGATGCATTACCCAGCGGCGACATTCTTTCTGCAAAATCGAGCAGACGGTCAAAACCTTTCACTCCGTTTCCGGCTGTGGTGATGGTGGGCGACTGCGAAATGGTATTGACCCTTACGCGGCGCTCACGTCCGTAGATGTAACCAAAGCTACGCGCAAACGATTCCAACAGCGCTTTGGCATCGGCCATGTCGTTGTAACCGTAAAAAGTACGCTGCGCTGCCACATACGACAGTGCTACTACCGAACCCCATTCGTTGATGGCATCCAGTTTCCGGGCGGTTTGCATTACTTTGTGGAAAGATATGGCGGAAACATCCAGCGTTTTATCCAGGTAGTTATAATCCAGATCACTGTAATGTCTTTCTTTTCTTACGTTGGGAGACATTCCGATGGAGTGCAGAACAAAGTCAATTTTTCCTCCCAGGTATTCCATCGATTCCTTAAAAAGGTTGGTTAAATCATCTGTATTTGTAGCATCTGCTCCAATTACGATGGTATTTAACTTCTCGGCCAGTCCATTGGTTTCACCCATCCGGATGGCCACCGGCGTGTTGGTAAGCGTAATTTTGGCACCTTCTTCGTGTGCTCTTTCAGCTACTTTCCAGGCAATGGAATCGGGGTTAAGAGCCCCAAAAATAATTCCTCTTTTTCCTTTTAATAAGTTATTACCCATGATGGTTTTAATTATAAATAATGAGTTGCAAATTTAATTGAGTTTAAATAAAACGAATAAAGATTGTACTTTTTACGTGTGAAACTCGCCTATAATTAACTGTTTGCGCCGAATATTGTTCAGAACTGTTCAAAAATTAAGTTTTATACGAATGGGGGAAAAACCGCAGATGCTCGTTTGTTTTTTAACATTCGCCTCATTTTGAAGATGTGAATTTTCTGTTTCAGCTTAGTAGTGAAGACTTTGCAAAGTGAATAAAGAATACTCTTTCTGTTGGAGATTTGTTCCCAATAGTTTAGGCCTGCAGCAACAGAATATGCTGTTAATCATCCGTATTTCATGAACATTAGCGCCCGTTAAATGCTGTAATTCGTTCGATCTTTTATAGCTTTGAACTGGAATTTTTCATCATTTATCATAAACCTAGAAATATGAGAAACACTTTTCTAATACTGTTGTTGTCAGTGGCAACATTCAGTTGTTCAAACTCCTCTAAAAAGGAAACAAAACAAGATAAAATGGAAGTGAACCAGGAAATTAAGAACAAGGCGGATGAGTTTGCCTCTTTTAAGTTAACCACCGACTTGTCTGTTCTTTCAGAAAAAGAAAAACAAATGCTACCGCTGTTGTTTGATGCCGCCAAAATGATGGATGACATTTTTTGGCAGGAAGCCTACGGCAATAAAGAAGAATTGCTGGGCAAAGACTGGGATGAGTACACCCGGAAATTTATCAGCATCAATTACGGTCCGTGGGAAAGATTGCACAACAACGAGCCGTTTTTACCGGGCGTTGGAGCCAAGCCTGCAGGGGCCAATTTCTATCCGGCCGATATGACAAAGGCAGAATTTGATGCCTGGGAAGATGAAACCAAAACAAGTCTGTATACCCTGATCAAAAGGGGCGAAGACGGGAAACTAAATTCTGTTCCGTATCACGTCGCTTTTAAAGAGCCGGTGGATAAGGCTTCGGCTTTGTTGAAGCAGGCGGCTGAACTGGCTGAAGACCCAGGCTTGAAAAATTACCTGGAAAAAAGAGCGGAAGCTTTGCTTACCGATGAGTATTACGAAAGCGATGTAGCCTGGATGGAGATGAAAAACAATACCATCGATTTTGTGATCGGGCCGATTGAAAACTACGAAGACCAGTTGTATGGCTACAAAGCAGCGCATGAATCGTACATTCTTATTAAAGACAAAAACTGGAGCGTTAAGCTTGAAAAATATGCGGCTTTGTTACCGGGCCTTCAAAAAGCTTTGCCATGCGAGCCCAAATACAAAAACGAAACACCCGGTGTGGATTCGGATATGAATGTTTACGATGCTGTTTTTTATGCCGGCGACTGCAACTCGGGAAGTAAAACCATTGCTATTAACCTGCCCAACGACGAGCGGGTGCGCGAATCAAAAGGAAGCCGCAAACTTCAGTTAAAAAATTCGATGCAGGCAAAGTTTGATAAGATATTGGTTCCGATTGCCGAACTTTTGATTGCCGAAGATCAGCGTTCGCACGTTAAATTCGATGCTTTCTTTGAAAATACCATGTTTCACGAAGTAGCTCACGGGCTGGGGCTGGGAAATACCGTTGACCAAAGCACTACCGTGCGCGAGGCCTTGAAAGAAACCTATACTTCGATTGAAGAAAACAAGGCCGATATTCTGGGCTTGTGGTGCGTTTACCAGCTCAACGAAATGGGAGAACTGGGCGACAAAGACATGATGGACAATTTTGTGACTTTTATGGCAGGCATTTTCCGTTCGGTAAGATTTGGAGCCGCCAGCGCCCATGGAAAAGCCAACATGATGCGTTTTTATTACTTCCAGGAAACAGGCGCTTTTACCCGCGACGAAACGACAGGAACCTACCGTGTTGATTTTGAAAAAATGAAACAGGCCATGCTCGGACTTTCTGAAACGGTGCTAAAAATCCAGGGCGATGGAGACTATGAAACGGCTAAAAAGATGATCGACGAAAAAGGGAACATCCGCGAAGCCTTGCAAAAAGACCTGGATAGAATTGGTGAAGCCGGAATTCCGCGCGACATCGTTTTTGAACAGGGACCGGAAGCACTCGGGTTGTAAATCAACAGTAAAATCATAAACGAAATACCTGTCAGTAAAAGTTCCTGGCAGGTATTTTTTTGTAGTTGCACGTGTAACTGCTTTTTGTTGGAACCAATTACTAAGTTGAAAGACATCTAGTTCCGGAAATTTTTTATCTTGCACTAAAATTCGCACGATGAAACGGATTCTGGCAGCTTTCTTGATTCTTCTGGCAAACCTGGTTTTGCTGGTGCATGCCGTTATTCCGCATCATCATCACAGCGAAAACCTTTGTTTCGACATTACCGTTACAGAGCAGAGCAACACCGAAACCTGCTGCAGCGGAATCTGCACCAAAGAAAATCATCCGGATGATCCGGATAAAGAGTCTGACTGTTGCACGCTTTCTCACATTATTGCGCTTTTTAACGGAGATATCAAACAAAACATCCGTGCTCACGTCAGTTCGCATGATCTGCTGAGCGATGTATCGTTTGTAGCACCCGAAGGCAATGAAAATTCAGGGGTTTTGAATCCCCGTTTCTTTATCGAGATTGTTTTCAACGATCAACTTCCCATTTATCATTCGTTGGCCAGCAAGGCCTTTGGATTAAGAGGTCCTCCTTGTATCGGCTAAATTCCGGCAAACTGGAATGACATTTTTATTCTGATTTCTGACCGGAGTCTTTCGCTTTCTTTTTGATGTACGATACCAAATGGTTTTGAACCTCATTCAGCCAGTTAGTGGTTTGTATTTCAGAATGAATGCGCACTTATTTTTCAAAAGATCCAATACTGGATCACAGTTTCAATACTTAGTATAATAATAAACAAATGAAACGAATATTATTTTTTATTACTGCCTTATCCGTATTAACATGGGGCTGCAAACAAAACGCGAAAGTAGAGAGTGAGGCTGATCACGATCACGACCATGAACACGAGGAAGTAAAATTTCAATACACCGGTTATTCCGAAAGCCTGGAGTGTTTTGCTGAAGCCGACCCTTTTGTTTTGGGGGAAGAGAGCAATGTGTTATCGCATTTTTCGTGGCTGAGCAATTTTAAACCTGTCGATAATACCCGGGTTACGCTTAAACTGCAAGTGAATTCAAGCGAAGTGAGCGAGACATTGGAAGAAACGGATCGGCCGGGGATTTACAGTTTCAATCTTAAACCGGAAATTGCCGGAAGCGGAAAGCTGGTTTATGAAATTCAATCGGGCGAAGAAACGTTTCGGTTGGAAGTCCCCAATATTACGGTGTATCAGGACGATGAAGCTGCCCACGAAGCGGCAGAAGAAGCAGAAATTTCAGGTATTAATGCATCCGTTTTTACCAAAGAACAATCCTGGAAAATTGATTTCAGAACAGAACTGCCTGCCAACGAACCTTTCGGGCAGGTGATAAAAACCGTGGCACAAGTTCAGTCAGCTCCTTCGGATGAAATCACACTTACTGCCAAATCAAACGGAATGGTGCAGTTTGTAAGCCATAATCTGGTGGCTGGAAAAAAGGTTGCGGTCGGCGAAAATTTATTCAGCATTAGCGGAAATCAGCTGGCAGTGAATAATTCGGCGGTGATGTATGCCGAGGCTAAAAACAACTACGAAACTTCGAAACTGGATTACGAGCGCAAACAGGAGTTGGCAAAGGAAAAGATCGTTTCGGAGAAGGAGTTGCTTGAGGCACGGAATAAATACGAAAATGCACGGATTATTTACCAGAACCTGGAGGATAACTTTAATGATCGTGGCGAATGGGTAAAAAGTCCTGCCAATGGTTACATACGTCAGGTGCTGGTGAAGAATGGCGAGTACGCAGAACCTGGGCAGGCACTGGCCACCATAACCCGAAACCGGGGGTATATGTTGTACGCTGAAATTCAGCCCAAATACCGCGAATGTATGAAGCATTATTCGGATGCGGTAATCCGGACCATGGGAAGCAATAGATCTTACGCATTGAAGGATTTGAACGGAGAATTGATGGCTACCGGAAACAGCACCGGTGAGGGAAACTTCATGGTTCCGGTGCATTTAAGAACGGATGCTTCCGTGGAGTTGATCCCGGGTGATTTTGTTGAGTTGTACCTTAAAACGGCCTCAGAAGAAAATAAAGTGGCAGTTCCGAATTCGGCTTTACTCGAAGAACAGGGATATTTCTTTGTGTATGTTCAGCTTACGCCTGAATTATTTGAAAAACGGGAAGTGAAAACCGGGACTACCGACGGACTTTCCACCGAGATAAAAGCAGGACTTTCTCCGCACGAGAGAGTTGTTACACAGGGAGCGATGTTTATTAAACTGTCGCAGGCAACCGGGGCGCTTGACCCACATGCCGGACACGTACATTAAAACCGGAAATCATGTTGAATAATATAATCCGATTTTCACTTAACAATAAATACTTCATCCTCTTTTGCTCGTTGGCACTGGTGGTGGTGGGAACCCGCACGGCCTCCCGAATGGATGTGGATGTGTTCCCTGACCTGACCGCGCCTACGGTGGTGGTAATGACCGATGCACATGGAATGGCGTCGGAAGAAGTAGAGAGATTGGTAACTTTTCCAATTGAAACCGCAGTAAACGGTGCCACCGATGTGCGCCGGGTGCGGTCAAGCTCAGCTTATGGTTTTTCCTTTGTATGGGTTGAATTTGATTGGGGAACCGATGTTTTTAAAGCCCGGCAGATCGTGAGCGAGAAACTGATCAGCGTGTCGTCGCAGATGCCGTTGGGAGTGGGACAACCCATGCTGGCACCGCAATCGAGTGTGATGGGCGAGATATTCTTTATCGGGATGCAGGCCGACAGCACCAGTATGATGGACCTTCGCACCATTGCCGAGTGGAATGTAAAACCACTGGTACTGGCTACCGGCGGAGTTTCGCAGGTTACGATCATTGGTGGCGATTACAAACAGTATCAGGTATTGGCCGATCCGCATAAGATGGGTTATTTCGGAGTCTCAATGAGCGAGTTGGCAGAAACCTGTCAGTCGTTGAGCCGGAATTCAACCGGAAGCGTGGTGCGCCAGTATGGCAACGAATACGTGGTTAGGGGCATCGGAAGGTCGTCGGACCTGGAAACGCTGGCTAATTCGTACATCAAATCCAACAACGAAAAACCGGTTCGTGTGCGCGATGTGGCAACTGTTCAGATCGGGAGTGCTGTAAAAATGGGATATGCCTCTGAAAATGCGAAACCGGCAGTGGTTATCTCGATCTCGAAGCAACCCAATATCAATACCATCGATGTTACGAACCGGATTCAGGCCAACCTGGAAGTACTTCAAAAAACATTGCCTCCCGACGTAAAATTGGATACCGGCATTTTTCGGCAGGCCGATTTTATTGAAACCTCGGTAAACAACGTTCAAAAGGCCTTGATCGAAGGCAGCATCCTCGTGGTGATCATCCTGTTCCTTTTCCTGGGAAGTTTCAGAACTACGCTCATTTCATTGCTGGCGATTCCGCTGTCGCTGCTGGGTGCCATTGTTGTGCTGAAACTGATGGGAATGAACATCAATACCATGAGCTTGGGCGGAATGGCCATTGCGATCGGGTCGTTGGTTGACGATGCCATTATAGATGTGGAAAACGTGTACAAACGCCTGCGGCAAAACCAGCAATTACCCGAGTTAAAAAGACGGTCGGCTTTTGATGTGGTTTTTGAAGCTTCGAAGGAAATCCGTGCTTCCATTCTGAATGCAACGCTGATAATTATGGTGGCCTTTTTGCCACTCTTTTTCTTAACAGGAATGGAGGGACGCATGTTGAAACCACTGGGAATTTCATTTATTGTGTCGCTATTTGTGTCATTGATCGTTGCTATGACATTGACACCCTTACTCGCGAAGATTTTACTTACCAACGAAAAGTACCTGAAGAAAAACGAAAAGGAAAAATGGCTGGTGAGAAAGCTTTCTGTTGCCTACGAAAAAGCGCTGAGTTGGTCGCTTCATCACAAGCGGGTGATTGTTTTTTCAACTTTGGCCATACTGGTTTTAGCTGTTGTTACCTTATCCGGATTCGGACGCAGTTTTTTGCCCGCGTTTAACGAAGGATCGCTGACCATCTCAGTCATCACCAAACCGGGAACGTCGCTGGAGGAAAGCAACAAGATTGGCAACCTGGTGGAAACGGAGTTGCTTTTGGTGCCCGAAATTCTGCACACTGCACGAAGAACGGGCAGGGGAGAGCTGGACGAACATTCGCAGACTACCAACAGTGCCGAGATTGATGTGAAATTTACGCTTGACAAACGCAATGCGGAGGAGTTTATGGAAGATGTCAGGGATAAACTGGCGCATGTTCCGGGGATTGCCTTTACCGTGGGGCAGCCACTTGGGCACCGCATCGACCACATGCTTTCAGGAACGCGTGCAAACATTGCGATCAAGCTATTCGGGACTGACTTGAATCGAATGTTCGCCATCGGAAACCAAGTAAAAGCCACCATTGCAGATGTAGAAGGGCTAGTGGATGTAAATGTCGATCAACAGGTGGAAATTCCCCAGATTCAGATTCGCCCCAACCGCGATTTACTCGCCGAATATGGAATTTCGCTGGAGGAATTCAATCGATTTGTGGATGTGGCTTTTGGGGGCGAGAAGCAAGCCGATATTTACGAAGGGCAGCGCAGTTTTGACCTGATTTTGCGATTGAACAAAGATTTTACCGAAAGCATTGAAGGCATAAAATCGGCTTTGATTGACACGGAGAACGGAAAAAAAGTGCCCCTCGAACAAGTGGCCGATGTGGTTTCGGTGGCCGGGCCAAGTTCCATCTCGCGCGAAAATGTTCAGCGAAAAGTGGTGATCTCGGCCAACGTAGCCGGGCGGGACTTACGCGGAGTGGTAACCGACATTAAAAACAACATCGAACAGGAGATAGAGTTGCCCGAAGGGTACCGGATCGAATACGGCGGACAGTTTGAAAGCGAAGCAGCTGCATCGCGCACTTTATTGCTGACTTCAATCTTGGCGGTGTTGCTGATATTTTTCCTGCTTTACCAGGAATTTAAAGACTTTAAACTGGCTGGAATTATATTGATGAACCTGCCGCTGGCACTGATTGGCGGCGTATTCTCCATCTATTTCACCTCGGGAATTCTAAGTATTCCTGCCATTATCGGTTTTATTACCCTGTTTGGAATTGCCACCCGAAACGGCATTCTCCTTATTTCAAACTACCAAAAGCTTGACAACGGTACCAACTCCCTGAAAGAGACGATCATCAAAGGTTCTTCAGATCGGTTGAACGCTATTTTAATGACAGCACTCACCGCGGCTTTGGCGTTAATTCCGCTGGCTCTGAACGGAAATGTGTCTGGAAATGAAATTCAAAGTCCGATGGCAAAAGTGATCCTTGGTGGATTGCTAACGTCCACCATGCTGAATATTTTCCTGGTACCCATAGTGTACTTTGAATTGAGAAAACGTGGAATCATCAAAAACGAAAAAGAATGAAACGACTAATAATCTATGTGTTGGCAACTATCGTAATGGCTGTTGATGCGGGAGCGCAAACCAGCATTGACCAGGTATTGCGCGAAGTGGAGCAGAACAACACCACGCTGGTGGCTTTAAAACGAAGAGTGGATGCGGAGACAGCCGGGAATAAAACCGATCTCTTTTTACCCAATCCCGAAGTGGAGTTTAATTACCTGTTCGGAAGTCCTTCGTCAATCGGGAATCGAACGGACATCAGCATAACACAAGGTTTTGACTTTCCGACGGTTTACAGCCGCCGAAGCGATATTTCGAATTTAAGAAACGAGCAGGTGTTACTGGAATACAAACGTCAGCAAAAAGAATTGTTCTTGCACACCCGCCAGGTTTGCAATCAATTGATTTATCTGAATTCGATGCTCAAAGAATATGCTGAGCGGATTGAAAATGCCCGTCGAATGGTGGATCTTTTTCAGGCGAAATTTGAAACAGGTGAAGCCAATGTGCTGGATTACAACAAAGCGCGTCTGGCCTTGCTCGATCTGAACAAAAAAGCAGAAGCGCTGCAAGTAATCCGCGAGGAGCAGCTGGCAGAATTAACGCGTCTGAACGGTGGAAAAGAGATTGATCTTCAGCTCGCTGAATTTCCGGCGATCATTATTCCTGATGATTTTGAAAGCTGGTATGCACAGGCCGAACAAAACAACCCGGTGCTGGCCTGGCTGAAACTCGAAACCGAAGTAAGCCGACAAAACGAAAAGCTGAACTCAGCCCTCTCATTGCCGAAGTTTCAGGCCGGTTATATGAGCGAAAAAGTGGTGGGCGAACGTTTTCAGGGGATTTCTGTTGGAGTGTCGGTACCGCTGTGGGAGAGCAAGAATAAAGTAAAAGAAGCGCGCGCGCTTACCGAAGTTTCCCGGGCGGTTGAGCAGGACAACCAACTCCGGTTTTATAACTCGCTGAAAGCCCTGCACGCAAAAGGTCTGCAATTGCAAAGTAGCCTCAGCGACTATCAGCAGGAATTGGAATTGTGCAACAATACCACGCTGGCTGCCAAAGCGCTGGAAGCAGGAGAAATTTCGATGATCGATTACATTATGGAGCTGACGGTGTATTACGAAAGCTTTAATAACATGATTGAAATTCAAAAAGATCTGCACCAAACCCAGGCAGAATTGATGCAATACGAAGAGTAGTTGAAGCAATTAACTCCTCGTGGCTTGCCATGGGATTATCAGCAAAAGAATAGAAATCCTTAACAAAACGAGACTCCTCGTCAGCGCTGCTGCGGGGAGTTTTCATTTAAGATCTGGGCCGGAACCGAATACAAAAGGGCGTTTAACAAGCTGTTAACAACCCTAATTAACCTTTTGTGTTATATTTGCAACGGTGAAAGTTTTCCGAAACATATTGGTTGTACTGTTGGCGATGATCTTTCTGATATCTTCGTCGGGCTATGTTTTATATAGCAGTACCTGCTTGTGTTCGGGCGAGAAGTACACCAGTGTTTTTGTTCGGCCCGATACCTGCGAGACCGAGTTTCACAGCCATCACAACCACGATGCTGATGGAAATGAACAGGTTTGTACCGTAGGAGAATGCCACGAATGTAACACCTGTCACGGGCACCACAGCGAATGTGGATGTGAGTCGCCCGAGATTTACTTCTTTAAATTAAAGGACAATGCGATTAACGAGGGAGTGAAATTTCTTGCTTCCACGCCGCAGCCCCTTCAAATAGGTACGGTGGAAGTGCCGGAAACTTTGCTTCCGGATACAGAAGCGTTTGAGAACGAATCTGAAGTTCACATTCCGCCACCCAGGCTTGAGTCTTCACTCGAGTTTCTGATCAGCATTCAGCAGCTAAAAATCCCTTCGCTGACTTAAGATTTTTTTTGATGCCCGGCATTTTAGCGGGCAATAAGTGTATTAACCAATGTTAAACAGTTGGAATACGGACGTTTGTATCCTATTCCGGTTGTAATATCTTAAGCAATGAAGCAATATTTATTATTTATTTTAATGATACTACCCGCCCTTTCTTTTGCCGACGAAATAAAAGGAATTGTATTCGCAAAGGAGGGAAACGGAAAACAACCACTTCCCGGGGTAAATATTTACTGGGAAGGAAGCACACAGGGAACCACTTCGGTAGCTGACGGAAGTTTCAGCATCGGTCAGAAAAACGACCAGCACATGTTGGTATTTAGTTTTGTTGGCTACGAAAAGCAGGTGGTTCATGTTCATGAAATGGGAGCACTGGAAGTGGTGCTTGAGCCCAACCTGGAGATTGAAGAAGTAAAAGTGGTGAAAAAGAACCGCGGAACCTATTTATCTACGATCAACCCGATACAGGTAGAAAACATCAGCAGTGCGGAACTGCACAAGGCGGCTTGTTGCAACCTGGCCGAGAGTTTTGAAACCAACCCTTCGGTAGACCTGAGCTACAGCGATGCTGTTACCGGCGCCAAACAGATCAGGCTGCTGGGGCTCGACGGAACTTATTCGCTGATGCAGATTGAAAACATGCCCAACCTGCGTGGACTGGCTACGGCTTCGGGATTGACCTACATTCCCGGACCGTGGATGGAATCGATCCAGGTGTCGAAAGGCGCTGCTTCGGTGGTTAACGGCTACGATGCCATTGCCGGGCAGATCAACGCCGAGCTCAAAAAGCCCGATTCGGATGAAAAGCTGTTTCTGAACCTGTACGGAAACATCGATGGCCGGCTCGAATACAACGGAAACGGGAATATTCGTCTGAAAGGCGATACATTGACAACGGGAATTTTTGTGCACGGGCACGATCTTTCGAAACGCAACGACCATAATCACGACGGTTTTCTGGACGAGCCGATGTCGAAGATGTTCCAGGTAGCAAACCGGTGGAAGTACAATAATCAGAATGGATTCATGGCCCAGGCCTATGTTAATTTCCTGACCGAAGAACGTTTGGGTGGGCAGAAGGATGTTGACTGGAACATGCAGCCTTCGGTGAATAACCCTTTCGGGGTGAACATCAAAAACGACCGGATAGATGCTTTTTTCAAATCGGGTTATACTTTTAACCATGGTAAATCGGCCATCGCCTGGCTGTCGAACTTTTCGCGTCACGAAACCGAATCGTACTATGGGTTAACGCCTTACAATGCCGATGAAACCCGTTTTTATGCCAACGCTGTTCTAACCCATGACCTGGACGCATATGCCCGTCATATTCTGAATGCAGGAGCCAGTTTTGTGTACGACGATTTCAACGAAGCTATTTATGATCAGAACATTGAGCGGACCGAGAAAGTGCCTGGTTTGTTTGCTGAATATACTTTCAAACCCAATCCAAACCTTACGCTGATGGCAGGTTTGCGTACCGATTTTCATAACCTGTTCGGAACTTTTGTGACGCCGCGTATGCACTTCCGTTACCATTTTGCCGATCATTTTACCATTCGTACCAGTGCCGGGAAAGGTTACCGTACGGCCAATGTACTTTCGGAAAATGTTTATTTGCTCTCTTCATCGCGTCCCTTGCAATGGACCGACGATGTGATGCAGGAGGAAGCCTGGAACTACGGTTTTGCCTTTATTCAGAATTACACTTTGCTCGGACGTGAGTTGACACTGAATGCCGAATTTTTCCGCACCAGTTTTGATTCGCAGTTGATTGTTGACCGCGAAACATCTGCCGATTATGTGATGCTGACTCCTTTACAGGGAACTTCGTTTGCCAACAGCCTGCAGTTCGATGTGCGCTGGCAACCCATCGAAAGGCTCGATTTGTTGCTGGCTTACCGAATAAACAACATCAAACAGACCATTGGCGGAGAGTTGGTGGACAAACCGCTTACCAACGATTACAAGGGTTTGATCAACCTGAATTACACCACCAACCTGAAAAAGTGGATGTTTGACTACACGGTTCAGTTTAACGGCGGCGGGCGTATTCCGGAATATCCCGGTGAAGTAAGTGCAGGCGGCCTTGCTTTTGATCCGTATATTGTGATGAATACACAGATTACCAAGTATTTCAGAAGCTGGAGTGTTTACTTTGGGTCAGAAAACCTGGGTGATTTTAAACAGGCACACCCGATACAGGGGGCTGACGATCCGTTTGGGCCCAATTTTGACGCCACCAAAGTTTGGGGACCGGTAATGGGGCGAAAAGTGTACCTCGGATTACGATTTAATTTGAATTATGAATAATCAGCTACGGGACGTGAACTGTGAGCCAGGAGCGATCAGGCCAACAGACTCAATACTCGTAGTTGGAAACTAAAAAACTAAAAAAATGAAAAAACTATTGATCCTTACCATCGTGTTGCTGGCAGGCTTTGCCACCCAACCGCTTTACGCGCAAAAAAAGGGAAACAAAGTTGTTTGCTTTAAAAGCAACATGGACTGTTCTGATTGCGAAAAAACGCTTACTGAGTACCTGAAATTTGAGAAAGGGGTGAAAGATCTGAAGGTTGATCACGTTTCGAATACCATTATGGTAGAGTACAAAGAAGGTAAAAGCAGTGACGAAAGCATGGCCAAAGCTGTGGAGAAAAAGGGCTACAAAGCCGAAAAGATTAGCCAGGAGGAATATCAAAAAATAGTGGCCCACGCAAAGGAAGCCGGCCATGATCATAACCACGAACAACATCAGGAACCGGAATAGCAGGGAAGAGATGTTGGTAATAAGAAGGATTTCATCAGTTTAAAGATGAAATCCTTTTTTTTGTTTTTAATCAGGAGTTTGAACTCCCGAATTGGTTTTATGTTTATTTTTATTCCGATGCCAATCATGACTAAACCGACTACAATGAAACTATCACCGGCAATAAATAAGCTTTGTTTTTCAATCACCTGGGCACTGTTGGGCATTTTATTGGTAACAGCCGTAAACGCACAGGAAGAGCCTCCGTTTAATATGAATAAAGCTGAAAGGGAACAATGGTTTACAGACCTGGGATTCGGCATGTTTATTCATTGGAGCATGGATGTGCAATTGGGGATGGTCATCAGTCACAGTATGGTGGGGGCCTCGGAAGAATATCTTGACAGGTACATCAACGAACTTCCAAAGACCTTTAATCCCGTAAATTTTGATGCAAAACAATGGGTAAATATTGCCAAACTTGCCGGAATGAAATACCTGGTTTTTACCACCAAACACCACAACGGTTATTGTATGTTCAATACCAAAACAACCGATTTTGGAATCATGAACAGCCCTTACGCAAAGGACATCACAAAGATGTTAGTTGATGCTTGTCGTGAAGCAGGTATTGCAGTAGGTCTGTACTTTTCGCCTGACGATTTTTATTTTCTTCATCAACAGGGAACTCTGATATCGAGGGTGCGAAAGGAAGCACTGGCCAGCAGTAATCCGGAGCTAAATGCGTATGTAAAAGAGCAAATGAGGGAGTTGATGACTCAATATGGAAAAATTGATATTGTGTTTTTGGACGGTATGGAACAGTTTGCAAAAACAGAACTGGCAAAAGTATGTTGGGAGATTAACTCCGATGTTGTTGTCACCCGGGGAGCTATCAATACCCCTGAACAGGAAACGCCTGAAAGCCCCATTCCTTCTCCTTGGGAAGCATGTTACACGCTCGGAGATCAATGGCAATACCGGCCCACAAATGAAAATTACAAAACAGCCAAAGATGCGATTCTTAAACTAATTGAGATAAGGTCAAAAGGAGGTAATTTACTATTGAACTTTGGCCCCGATGCGTTGGGGAATTTTCCACCGGAACAACTGGGTATTTTGAATGAAATTTCGTTGTGGATGTTTATTAACCAGGAAGCCTTGGAGCAAACCATACCTCACCGAATTATTAAGGAAGATAATATTTGGTTTCTAACATCGAAAGACAGGAAAACAGCTTATCTTTTTATAAACGAGGAGGAGTGGAAACATGGTGAACGAAAAGTATTTTCCATTCATGCGTTGAAAGCAACGGATAAAAGCCAGATAGCAGTGTTGGGGCACAACGGAGTGGTTTTGGAATACAACAAAAACGCGAATCCGGCACCTGAGATCAAACAGACTAGCAATGGTATGGAGATCTCGGTTACACGATCTCAAAGAATCTACAACGACCGTAAATGGAATAATCCTGTGGTAGTAAAGATTACCGAAGTTGATGTAAGTGAATAAATACCAGTGCAGACGTATTAACGAAAATTAAAATGTAAATAATATGACCAATAAACCAATCGTAAGCCTTGTTATCCTTTCGGTAATTTTGTTTTTCGTACAAAGCCTGATTGCCCGGGAAGACTATAAAAAACCAAACAAGACGTTAATCAAACAAATAACATCTACTGACGGATTTGTTGCCTTGTGGAAATTCAATGAAAAGCCCGGAGAAAACCGAAAAGCAGTGGGGAAGGGGAATTTTTCTTTGACCGAAGGAAACGGGCTGGTTGAACGGATCGCCGAAGGTCCTGTTTCCGGGTATTCGATTCAACTTAGCGGCGATAATTTCATGAGTCTTTCAAACGACAAAACTGCCGAGTTAAATATTTATGGGGAAAGTCAGGGGGTAACGGTAGTGGCATGGGTAAAATGGACCGGCGAGCAAACCGGTTTTGTAGGCGGCATGTGGAACGAATACGAGGATGGCGGAAAACGACAATACGGATTGTTTGTGTCGTTGCCTTATTACAACGGGGCCAACCAAGTCTGTGGTCATATCTCGCAAACGGGTAAACCGACGCCTCCTTTTCCGTATTCCATCGATTATTCGGCCAGCCAACAAACCGTTCCGACGAACGAATGGTGTATGGTTGCACTTACCTATGATGGCGAATACATCAAATCGTTTCTGAACGGAAGATTTGAAGTACGCGAACCTGAACTGATCGATCATACCAAAGGATTTGAAGGTTATCCCGACGGTCTGATTCAAAACAAAAACCCTTACTACTTTCCGGATGGAATGGGGAACAACGGCTCTGATTTTACCGTAGGTGCGGTATTGCTAAAAAAAGGTATGGGAAATTTTTTCAAAGGACAAATTGGGGGGCTGGCAGTGTTCGATCGTGCTTTGGATGAAGATGAAATTGCAGCCTTCGCCCAATAAAACAAGACGTATTCAGAGTAATATCAAGATTCAGCGTATTCTTTAAAATTCTATATAACAATGATGGATTCTGAATCTATTGGGCGTTGTCACTGTCAGGAATGTTTGTGATACTTCTTTTGCTGATGACATGTCACTGTGGCAATACCTTTTGAACGACGTGCCATAGCATTTCTGAAACGTAGCCGTTTAATTAAGCAGAAATTTCAAACAATTTAACAAAACAATCAGCCAATAAGCGCGTTTGTATTTTGGTTAATCTTTTCCTCCGGGAATAAAACGAAAGCACTTTGCATTTAATTAATTGATAATGGGCCCGAAGACAACTGCCTGCAGGTAGGCAAAGAAGAAAAATATTTACATCTTCGGGTTTCAAACTTCAAGCTAAAAAATAAAATAGGATGATACATACAGGATCTTGTCTTTGTGGTGAGGTAGTTTTTGAAGTAGACGGCGATTTTGAGGATTTCTTTCTTTGCCATTGCAAGTGGTGTAGAAAAGATACGGGTTCGGCGCACGCCGCGAATTTGTTTTCGTCAACCGCTACCATCAAATGGATTTCGGGCGAGAATAGCGTCAAATCTTTTCAGTACAAATCAACACAACATGTCAAAGCATTTTGTACCAACTGCGGCTCGGCACTGCCCAACACACAAATGGACGGAGCCTTGCTGGTAGTGCCCGCGGGGAGTCTCAATACCGATGTTCCGATACAACCCAAGGGACATATTTTTCTGGCCTACAAAGCCAACTGGGACAAAAACCTGGAGAAAATTCAAGGGTTTGAAAAGCTTCCCGGTTAACAAAAGCATTACTTTTGCAAAGAAGTAACAGACCTTCAACTAAAACATCAACTATGCATGAAATAATTAACCGCGTTCGGGAGCGTTTGCTGCAAAGCACCGACGAAAACACTCAAAAGAACAGTCAGCGCTTTTTCAAGGAAACCATTCGTTTTTACGGCGTTAAAACTGCCGTGGTGCAAAAGATCAGCAAGGAATGCTTTGCCGATATAAAACACCTGCCCAAAGCCGAAATACTTGCCTTTAACGAAACGCTGTGGCAATCGGGAATGATTGAAGAGTCGTTTATTGCCTGTAACTGGACATATGCGCTTCGAAAGCAGTTTCAGCCCGATGATTTTAAGCTGTTCCGGCATTGGGTGGATTCGTACATCAGCAACTGGGCTTCGTGCGATACCTTTTGCAACCATTCGCTGGGCGAGTTCGTGGAAATGTATCCTGATTATGTGCAGGAGCTGAAAGCCTTTACTCAATCCGAAAACCGGTGGATGCGCCGTGCAGCAGCGGTTACCTTTATCATTCCTGCCCGGAAAGGACGGTTTCATTCCGATATTTTCGAAATCGCCGATTTGCTGTTAGTTGATACCGACGACCTGGTTCAGAAAGGTTACGGATGGATGTTAAAAGCAGCCAGCCAGTACGATCAGCAAAGGGTTTTTGAGTATGTGATGCAAAAAAAGGCAGTAATGCCACGAACGGCTTTGCGTTATGCAATCGAGAAAATGCCCAAGGAATTAAGGCAAGAAGCGATGAAGAAATAGCTTTATTGGATAAAGTCATTAATGGTGAGATTACCTTTATGAATAATTTCCTGGAAAACATTGATAAACAAATAGAATCGAATAAGGGAAAGAATATATTTCTCGACCAGCCGGGTCTGCTTCATTTTATTCGTGAAACGGTTGAAGCTATTTCAAAACTCGATCAGCTAAGCCCGGAACAACAGCGTGTTTTGATTGACTATGCAGCTGACAAAGCGCATGAAGAGTTTTGCCGGGTAAATCAGTATTACTCGTTTGGTGCGGAATCGAAAAAGGCTTTACGCGACGTTTATGCCGATTTACTGGCCTCCATTCAGCAAAAGGACCAATCGGTCGACGCCATCTCCGAAAATCATTATAAAAAGCTAAAAAGCTGGTTGCAGGAATACAATGCCTTTGGCGGTAAGTTGTACGAAAATGCCGGGCCTTATATTGAGCCCGTTGCCTGTTCGGAGTACAGCGCTGCTTTGCAGCTTGGAATTTTAGCGATTGACCCCAGATCGTTAATGCAGCCGGTTTTGGATGTGGGATGCGGAAAAGAGGGAAACCTGGTAAAATTTCTGGAGAAACAGGGCATAGAAGTTTTTGGAATCGACCGGTTTTCATTTGAGGCTACGAATTTGTTCACCGGCGACTGGCTGGAGTTTGATTTCGGACGCTCGAAGTGGGGGACAATCATCAGTAACCTGGGATTTTCGAATCATTTTAACCACCATCATTTACGGGAAGACGGTAATTACATCGCTTATGCAAAAGCCTATATGGATATTTTGCATGGCTTAAAACCCGGCGGAAGTTTTTACTATGCTCCCGATTTACCGTTTATTGAAAAGTACCTGGATACAACCCGGTTTACCCTGAAAAAACAGGAGGTGAATCAATACGATTTTAAATCAACCGTAATCAAAAGGTTGGGATAAGATAGTTGATGAAAATGGCAGAAAGTGCAGTGTTAAATGTCGTCGTAAATACAGGTTGTTCCCGATAACAGTTTTTTCATTTTCGATAGGGCAACACCTCTGATTTGTCTGACCCTTTCGGTAGATGTTTGCAGCATTTCAGATATTTCAGTAAGACTGTGTGGTTTGTGATTGTTTAAGCCATAATGCAGAATGATGATTTTAGCTTCTCGTTTGTCCAGTTTTCGTAGTGTACGAACCAAATCGATCCTGGTTGACTCGGCCAGCAGCTCGGTGTCGGGAGAAGGCGTATTGTCGGTTTGTATGAGGTCGTAAAGAGTAAAGTCACTGTCTCCATCGTGCGACAAAGGTTTGTCGAATGAAATGTGGTGAAATTTGATGGCATTGTTTTTAGCCACCAGTTCTTCCTTCACCTCCAGGTAATCGGCTAATTCACGGTTGGTGGGTTCTCGTTCAAACCGCTGTTCCAGAAATGAGGTGGCTTTTTTTATTTTGGAAATGGAAGCCATTCGGTTTAGCGGCAATCTTACAATTCGGGTTTGCTCCGACAGGGCCTGCATAATCGACTGGCGTATCCACCACACAGCATAGGAAATAAATTTAAAACCCCGGGTTTCGTCAAATTTTCCGGCGGCTCTTACCAATCCAACATTTCCCTCGTTGATAAGGTCGACAAAGGATAAGCCCTGGTTCTGGTATTGTTTGGCTACTGAAATTACAAAACGAAGGTTGGCTTCCACCAGTTTTTGCAAGGCTGCCTCGTCGCCTTCCCTGATTCTCCGGGCCAGTTCCACTTCTTCTTCCGGAGAAACAAACGAATGCCTGGCCACTTCTTTAAAATAGATGTTAACAGAGTTCTCGTTTCTATGGGTGATCTGTTGGTTTATTTTTAACTGCCGCATACTTCTTCTGTTTCTGTTGTTATTGTTTTTCTGATCATTTTATACAATGCTGGCTTCAAAAGTTACGATGCAAAAAGTAGTACACCTGGCCGGGTAAAATGCCTCCCAACTGCGGCGAAATTGCGTTTTTTCTGCGGAACCTGTTTGTCATCTCCAGTATGCAAACAAGGCAGAGCAATACGCTCCTTTGATACTAAAACTCTGATCCGGTAATTTGGTTAAGAACCTGCAAGTTACTCAATTTGTTGGGAATACGTACATTTAAAGTGTTTCGAGAGGCATATAATGCCAATACCTGCTTAATTTTTTAAATTAATGCAGGTATTGGCTTATTTCAGGCTATTTTACGTTAATAGCCTCTATTCCTTTATTTCCGGTTTTGGTTTCGAAATTTACCTGCTGACCTTCGGTAAGTCCTCGCATGGGATTCGCTAAACCAGTGCGGTGTACAAATACATCTTTTCCTTCTTCCAATTCGATAAAACCAAAGCCTTTCACTTCGTTATACCATTTTACTTTGCCTGTGCTCATCTTAGAATTCTTTTCTTGGGCGTGCTTCGTTAACCACAAGCTCGCGGTTTTCAAGGGTGGCTCCATTTAATTCGCTGATTGCTTTATTGGCATCCGAAGCATTGTCGATGGTTACAAATCCAAAACCTTTACTCTGTCCGGTGTATCTGTCTGTTATAATTTTTGAATCGCTAACAGTAGCGTACTCCTCAAAAATTTCTTTGAGGTCATTTTCATTTACCTTGAAATCAAGGTTTCCAACATAAATATTCATATAAAAAAACTATTACTGGCATCCATCAGATCGTTTGATTCTGATATTGCCTGATTATTACTTTGTAGCAGGTAGAAATAAGAAATTGAATAGCAGAACTATGTTTTTTTCGTTATAGCCTATGAGCTACTGATCATTTTAATCAATTAGAAAAAAACACATTTATTATTGGGGAATAATAATTCTATTACGATTCTAATCAAGAAGCCTCAAAAGTACGTCTTTTTATTGGGAGTACAAAACCTGCCCGAGAACTGCTGAAACTGGCTGCCAGTAATGGTTGGTACTCGCAAAGCAATTTATTTACAGTATTTTCCGAAGTCAGAAAGAGAGAATAAACGTCATAAAAACCCGGAATCTACATTCAAAAAGGCAGGTAAGATAAAAAGGGTCGTAAGGCGAAAACCGTTCATCCTTTAGTATCAAATTAGCCGGAACAGCAAAGCGTGTTGCTTTCAGACAAAACAGCCTTACCTTTGCGCCATGCAAAAACAGGTTTCGATAAAACAACGCTACAACAATTTTTTGTTGAAACCCGCGAAAGTTCCTTTCTTTTACGGGTGGGTGGTTCTGGTAGTGGCAACCGTGGGTATCCTCGTAAGCGCCCCGGGGCAAACGATGGGGGTTTCCACTTTTACCGATTATTTGCTTGAAAGTATCGGAATCAGCCGCGATCAGCTAAGTACTGCTTATATGTTTGGGACCATTGGCAGTTCGCTTATTTTAACCTACGCCGGAAAAATCTACGACCGCTACGGTGCCCGCTGGGTGGGAATGGGAACCTCCCTCTTATTGGGTGCAGTGCTTGTTTTGCTGAGCCAGTCCGACCGGATAATCCGGCTGCTGGCGCCGACTGCTTCATCCGCTTATGTGGGCGTGGCCATTGCAGTACTCATTTTGTTCTTTTTTATGCTTCGTTTTGCGGGGCAGGGGGTATTGACCATGGTTTCGCGCAATATGCTTATGAAATGGTTCATCGCGCGCCGGGGGCTGGTGAACGGTATTTCCTCCCTGTTTGTGGCGCTGGGGTTTTCGGTGGCACCGCTTACTTTCGATATGCTGATCCAGGGAACTTCGTGGCGAATGGCCTGGCTGTGGATGGCTTTGGCGATCGGCGTTTTCTTTACTGCCTTTGTCTTTGTCTTTTTTCGTGACAACCCCGAAGATCTGGGAATGATCCCCGATGGAGAAAAACACGGCAACCGCGAACACAACGTAACGATAAAGCCCTTTAAACAGTTTACCCTGAAAGAAGCCCGCAAAAATCTCACCTTGTGGCTCTTCGCCTTACCGCTCGCTATTTATGCCCTTTACATTACCGGTTTTACTTTTCACCTGGTTTCGCTTTTTGAAGCGGCCGGAATGGGACGCGACCGCGCACTGGCGGTTTTTATTCCGGCATCGTTTATTTCGGTAACCTTTGCCCTGCTGGGCGGTTGGATAAGTGACCGTATTAAACTGGTTTACCTACTTTACCTGATGTTGTTTGCCGAACTGCTGACCTTGGTTTGCATGGCGCACATGGCCCCCGGTTTTTACTACGTCGGCTTTATTATTGGCAATGGCATTGTCAGCGGAATTTACAACGTGCTGATGGTGGTTACCTGGCCCCGTTACTATGGCCGCGAGCACCTCGGGAAGATCACCGGCTTTGTAATGTCGCTGATTGTTTTCGGAAGTGCGCTGGGGCCCATCCTGTTCAGCCTTTCTTATACCCGCCTCGGAAGCTACAGTTATGGAATTTACAGTATGGTTTTGTTTATTCTGGCGCTAAGTGCGATGAGCTACAAGGCCTGTAATCCTCAGGATAAACTTGAAAATTAGCCGGCTCTTTTTGAAGTTCTTTGCCTTTGGGTTTCGTATATCAGAAGTTCGTGGTTTGCAGCTCGCTACTACCTTCTGCTAAACATTGTGCAAATTGTTTTTGTTGAAACAGTGAGACATCGTCAGCTTGCTGCGAGGAGTTTCATTAAACAATATTCACACGTATGAAGATCGACTTAAACCCACAGGTAGATAAATACCTGGTTGACGGATGTATGCGCTGCCAATACGGAGGGACTCCCCAATGCAAAGTAAACAGCTGGCGGGAAGAGCTGGAGACTTTGCGGCAAATCGTTTTGGAGTGCGGGCTAACCGAAGAGATAAAATGGGGAGTACCGTGTTACACCCTGGAAGGAAAAAATGTGCTGATTGTAAGCGCTTTTAAAGAGTATGCCTCCCTTAGTTTTTTCAAAGGCGTATTGCTAAAAGACCCGCAAAAGATACTGAGTCAGCATGGTGAAAGTTCCCAGTCTGTCCGTTTGGTAAAATTTACGAGTACTGCGGATATCGTCCGGCAACAGGATATTCTGAAAGAGTACGTTCTGGAAGCCATGGAGCTGGAAAAATCGGGCGCAAAAGTGGAATTTAAGAAAAAGCCCGAGCCGATGCCTGCTGAGCTTCTTCAACAGTTCAGCAAGTATCCCGGGCTCGAAAAGGCCTTTTATGCCCTCACTCCCGGGCGGCAGCGGGGATACGTTCTTTACTTTTCGCAACCCAAGAAGGCCGAAACCCGCCTGAGCCGTATAGAAGCCTGTAAAGACAATATTTTTAAAGGGATCGGGATACACGACAAATACAGCAGCAAATCACAATAAGCTGTCCCGTGAGCCCATCCTGAAGAACTGAAGTCTGCATCGCCCGCTCAAAATGGGATCCGTAAATACGTAATTATTAACGCCTGGCAATACTTATAAACTGTAGGTGTAATAATTAATGAGTTTAAAACCGCTAAACCTGTATCATGGCAGGTAGACGAAAATTTTACAGGGTGAAGGCACTTAAAATCCATAGCATTGTTCTGATAATCTTAAGCCTTATCGTAACGCTGCAGGTAATGGCTCATCCAACCGGAAACATGATTCAGGTAGGCGAAAAGGTTCTTTGGTCGTACATCCATCCGGTAGACGATCCCAGCCATCACGCATGCATAATGATCGCAGGGAAAGATTCGGAACCAGAGTTGTTTCTTAAATCAGAGCACCCTGCCAGCGACTATATGCTGTCTCACAAGGGAAAGGAAATTTACATCATCGAAAGACGTTATTTGCAGGCCCGGCAAGAGTTTGAAACAAGAATTTTAAAAACAAAGGTCGGTGGAGAACCAACAGAAATATGGAGTTGGTTCAAAGACGAATGGCGCTTGGGAGAAGGAGGCTTTTTTATGATTTCTGACACTCAAATCGTTTTTGGCAGTTATCCCGAAGTGTACAGCTTAACAAAGGGAGAAAACCCCACAAAGTATTTTGCGTTTAACGATGCTGTAAAAAGGATAAGAGCCACTGAAAACAATCAAATTCTTTTGCTCGGAAACGAGGCTTGCTATTTGGTTCAGCACGACGGGACAATCGTAAAACAATGGGATGATTTGATTGACGAGGCCGTAACGGATGCCCCGCTCAACCGGAACCAGGTGTTTGATGCTGACTTTCACAAGGGAAAACTATTGCTGGCTTACTGGGGGCAAAGGTCGTTTGTAATGATCGATGAATCGGGCAAACGGAAAATCATTTGGCAACAGTCCAAACCGTTTACTCCGCACTGGGTAACGTTTTGGGGCGATGAACTGCTGCTGTTTTCTTCTGAGTTGGTTTTTGACGGAAGCACACCCCGGCCGCATTTGGTGTTATTCAAAGAACCTGACAACAAACAAATAATATGGAGTTTACGATGATCACGATAAGAAATTTACTGTTTATTGTTTCTCTGCTTTGGGTGCAGGCTCTTGAAGCTCAAACCGAAAAAGAAACAAAGGCCGGTTCGTTCAATACGGTGTTGTTTAAAGTTACCTCTCCCGGCAACAAGCATGTTTCTTATCTGTTTGGAACCCACCACGCTTTAGGGAAGCCTTTTTTTGATTCCCTGACGGTTGCCAATGAGGCGCTTCTTTCGTCCCGCTTGCTGATCAAAGAAAACCTGAACATTCCCGGCCGTTTGGCAGAAGACATCATTAACCGGAGAACAATATATACGAAATGGGAACGATACCTCGAAAAGGAGGAGTACAGCTATGCACAGGCTCTTTTTAGTAGGAGCAAGCTCGACTTTGACAAGATGACTCCGGCCGAATTGTATGCCTTTTTAAGCAGACGTTACAAGGAAAAGGTGTGTATCGGGAAAGATTCGACCGCTAATTATGGCACGCTCGATGATTACATTGAATTGCTCGCCCGGGAAAATCAATTGGAGGTGCTCGGACTGGAAACCACCGAAGACCAGGTTTCGCTGATCAACAAAGACGTTGAAGGCATGCCCCGTAAAGTGCATAAAAAGAGGTTGAACAGAATGATTGCCCGAATGAAGGCCGGAAGCCGCGATCTTTGCCCCGAAGTTGAATGGTACCGGAAAATGGATATTGATTTCAGGATGGATCAGCCCTGCCGGAACACTTTGGTCTTAACCGATCGCAATAATGAATGGATGCAGCAAATACAGCAGCACGTAAAAACCGAAAGTTGCTTTATCGCAGTTGGGTTGAGCCATTTAATGTTTCAATGCGGTTTGATCAGCCAGCTACAGGATTTGGGGTATACGGTAACGCCGGTCGACGTAAAATAAAGCGCAGACCGGTAACAAAGTATCCGCCCTAAATTCATCTCCCGGGCTACTTCAATCATCGTTTTTTACTAAATTAGTAGGCGTTTGTAGGTACTTATAAGCACTTACTAAACGATCAGGTCCCATTTAACAAAACAACCAGAAAAATAGAATGCAGAATATGCCCGAAGTAAAGCACATATTTAAAAACCAAATACTATGAAAAGAACTAAACTGCTAATCACTATTTCATTGATATTCACGTGCGGTTATATTTTTGGACAAAATCAAGAAATAGAAAATCTTGTTAAAGAAGGAATTGAATTTCATGACAAAGGAGAATATAAAAAAGCAATAGAAATTTATCAAAAAGCCTTAAAAATTGATCCGAATTCAAGTTTTGTAAATTATGAAATTGCGTTCTCTTATTTCTCTGACAAGGACTACAAAAATGCTGAATTATATAGTAAAAAAGTCATTGACTTAAACGACGACAATCTTTTAGGGGCGTACATTACCTACGGAAATGCGCTTGATATGCAGGGGCAAACCAAAAAGGCAATAAAATATTACGAGAAAGCGATGGAAGATTTTGACTATTACCTGTTGTATTATAATTATGCCATCACATGTTTTAATTCGGGTGAAACAGATAAAGCTTATGACTCAGTTTTAAAGGCAATTAATAATAATTCGTCACATGCCAGTAGCCACTTAATTTTGAGTAAAATAATGGAAAAGAAAGGTTCAAGAATTAAAGCCATGCTTCCGTTGTATTTTTTCTTGCTGCTGGAACCAAATTCAAGTAGGTCGGCAATCGAATATCAAACTCTGAGAAATTATATTGATCATGGAGTTTCACAAACTTCAGAAAAAAACATAGACGTCGTAGTTCCAATGAACAATGATCCTGATTTTGGTGCGGCTGAAATGATGATTAGTTTATCAAAAGCATCAAATAGTTTGGAAGAAAACAAAGGAAAATCAGAGTTTGAATTATTTGCTAAAAATAATGACGGGCTTTTCAAAATTTTGGGAGAATTAAAAAAAGATAACTCAGGATTCTGGTGGGACTTTTATGTTCCCTTCTTTTATGAGATGGCAAATAATGATTTAACAAAACCATATAGCTATTATATATCCTTATCGAAGGGTGAGGAGATAAATAAATGGATTGAGGACAATAAAGCTGAGTTTGAAAAATTTGAAAATTGGTTTAATAACTGATAATAGGTGACGTGGTAAGATTATTATTACAATCAGGTTATTTTGCGCAATGGCTTTCTATAGAGTCAGGTTCACAATTTGCCCAATCTTTTACACCAGCACAAAAAAAGGAGAAGAAATATGATAAAGGAGGATTTACAAAAGCAGATAGAGTTCATTAAGGAAATTGATAAAATAAAATACATCCGGAGAAGGACCAAATTGTTTAACAGCGACCGAAATGAAAATGACGCTGAACATAGCTGGCATTTGGCCCTGATGGCAATGGTTTTAAGCAAATATGCCGACGATGAAATTGATTTGTGTAAAGTGATAAAAATGGTGCTGATACACGATATTGTTGAGATTGATGCCGGAGACACATTTATTTACGATGAAAATAAAAACCACGAGAATACAGCGGAAGAACTAAAATCGGCCAAACGGATTTTTGGGATTTTACCCGAAAAACAAGCTGCGGAATTCATCGAACTATGGACCGAATTTGAAGACGGAATTTCGAACGAAGCAAAGTTTGCCAGATCAATGGACAGGCTTGAACCTTTGTTGCAGAATACGTCCAATAACGGAGGAACGTGGAAAGAATTCGGGGTAAAATATGAAACGGTTTATGAGAAGAAAAAAGCGATCCGAAATGGCTCCAAAGAATTATGGGAGTTCGCAGAAAACCTTCTGAATGATAGCGTAAAAAAGGGGATATTAACGAAATAAATACTGTTTGCAACACGCAGCAGATCAAAACCTGAGAAGAGAAGTTATATGCATAGCCACGTTGAAAATAAACAGGATACTAAAAGCCAGGCGGCTGCAAGTGCCGGCACACAAAAGCAAAATACCGGGGGATCAGGACTTCAGGTTGTGGACCATCGACCCGAAGCAATTGCCCAGCGCCGGCTCAGGGAGATAAGCAACAACACTCCGCAGGCGACGCAGTTAAAGGCTTACCGGCAAGCTGCCAATAACAGTCCGGAAATAAAACAGGCGACTCAAACCGCCGGTGTTATTCAACGGGTGCTTATCAACATAGAAGGATATGAGGGGCCGCAGTTGGACACGGAAGAAGAAGGCATGACTGCTATCAAAAATTACCTCCGGCAATTGATCGATGATCATAATGAAGGGGGCATATTGAGACTCATTGAACAGATTGTACAAGAGGATGAAGCTAAACTCCCTGAGATTACAGCTTACAGAAGAGAATACCAAACGCAGTTAATGGCACCTGTGCCCCAGGCTGTCGATGCAACACATTTATCGGAAGCTTTAGACAGCCCCGTTGGCCAGCGAACAGACCATGCAATTCCGCAGGCGATCCACCGCTTTTGGTCGGGAGGCCCGCTGTCGGAATCGGCCCTGGCAACCTTATTGGAAGCATCCGGAAAAACAGAGGGTACTCCCTGGACCCATACTCTTTGGTATTCACGAAACTTTGAAGAAGGCATTAGAAAACCTTGGGCGCTTTTCGGTCAGGGAGGAACTGACTACAGGGCCGATCAAGCAAAAATTACGAAAAGAGATGCACAAAGAAGACAGCTGGCGGAGCGCGGATATAACATTCGAGCTATCGAAGAACTGGTGGCTGAGGGGCCTTCTACATCCGGAGTAACGGCGGAAGAATTAAACCAAGCTTCAGGAATGGCTGCAAACTCGGTAAATGCCGGTCGTGGCTACGACGATCTAAAATATTTCTCCGACATTGCCCGTTTGATGTACCTGCATGCCGAAGGAGGCCATCACATGGACGTGGATATCGGGTTGGGAGACATGGACATGCACCAGCAGTATTACCACAACGATGCTGGCGGTCAGGTTCCGCTACTGGGGACTTTGGCCCGTGACATGACAATTGAGGGAGGAGGACAGGAAGTGGCTCCCCACCTTGCCAGCTCAAAAAAATACCGGGATAATCCCTATTCGGGCGGTGTGGATGAAGCGCAATACAGAGAAGCCGTAACAGCATTGGCCTCGCGGTCGAAAGCCGGGGCCGGGATGTACAATGCCCTGATTGCATCGCAGCCCGGAACCGTAAATTTACAGGCGGCAATTGATCGGATCATGCGGAGTATGCGAAAAGAAAACCCGGCAGACCGAACTTTGTCTACCGGCATGGGAGCCAATCCTGAACTGCTGGCCGGAGTCCGGGGTGGCGAAGGGTACAACGAACGGCTGGATGTTGGCGCAGCAGCGTCGGTACCGCCGTATCTGCTCCGGCTCGAACATCTGACAGAAGAAAGTCAACGGTGATAGTACCAGATGCCTCAAATTCCAAAATAAAAATGTATTTATAAACAATAAATGCCGCTTGTACAGGCGTTTGTTTAATCCAATACCCAATTAAAAGAAACAATTACTCCATGCAACCAATAAAAATATCAACTGCCCAGTTTGAAAACAAGAGCGGCGATAAAAACTACAATCTATCGGTAATCGAAAACCTGGCGCAAAAGGCAGCGCAGGAAGGATCGGATGTTATCGCCTTTCACGAATGCTCAATTACCGGCTATACTTTTGCCCGGAAGCTTTCGCGCAACCAGATGCTCGACTTGGCCGAGTTGATACCCGAAGGCCCCAGCATTGAAAGATTAACCCAAATTGCCCGGCAGAATAACATCGTGGTCTTGGCCGGACTGTTTGAAAAAGACAAGCAGGAGAATCTGTACAAGGCCTATGTATGTGTAGATTCAAACGGCCTGGTAGCCAAATACCGCAAGTTACATCCGTTTATTAATCCGCATTTAACCGCCGGCGACAGCTATTGCGTGTTTGAAATCAAGGGCTGGAAATGCGGCATACTGATTTGTTACGACAACAACGTCATCGAAAATGTGCGCGCCACCCGGCTTTTGGGGGCCGATGTCATTTTTATGCCTCACGTAACCATGTGTACGCCATCAACCCGGCCGGGCGCCGGTTTTGTAGATCCCAAATTGTGGGAAAACCGTGAGCTCGATCCGACTTCCCTGCGGCTGGAATTCGACGGAATGAAGGGGAGAGGCTGGCTGATGAAGTGGCTCCCGGCACGGGCCTACGACAATGGTATTTATGCTGTATTCTCGAACCCGATTGGTATGGACGACGACCAGCTAAAGAATGGTTGCTCAATGATTGTCGATCCCTTTGGCGATGTAATAGCCGAATGCCGCTCGTTCAACAATGAGTTGGTGACTGCCACTCTTTCGCCCGAAAAACTTCGCCAGGCCGGCGGATACCGTTACATACAGGCGCGAAGGCCGGAGCTGTACAAACACATTATCGGGCAAAACCATGTGCCCGAACAAAAAGTAGTGTGGCTAAACCCTGAAAACACATAAAAACAAAACCATCATGAAGAAATTATTGATTTTACTCCTAAGTGTATTGCTATTCTCGATTGTCGGAAAGTCTCAGGAATTAAACTCTTCCAACAAAATGAGCATTGAAGTTGGTTTCGGATACAGCACACTTTCCTGGGAAGTTGAATCGCTGGCCGGAAATCTGCAAAACGACAGGAATCAATTTTGGGTGTTACCTTCCTTTAAATTAAAATACTTCATCCCGTTGACAGCGGTCGATAAGCCTTCTGTCTTTCAAATAGCTCCTTTTGCGGGATACAATATGTCGGGCGGAAAGTCCAAAACAGAACTTAATGGTTACAAAGATTTTTTTCGGTTTCAGTCGTTGGAGATAGGGGCCCTGCCCACCATTTCACTGAAAGATAAACTGCAATTTTACGGAGGAGTTAAAGGACAATATATTTTTAGTGCTAAAAGCAAAGCCTTTGGATCGGCAGTAAGTCAGGGGAACGATGGGAGAGAATGGTCGACGAATGATGTGGATAAATTCATCAAAGACTTTTCTTTTAGTGTTGGTGCCGGGATGAATTATTCCATAAACAGACTTTTTCTGGGAATAGAAACGTGGTTAGGTGTAACTGATTTATCGGAATTCCAAAGCATGAGTATTTATGAAAACAATTACAGGCTGATCTTCGGGTACAGAATTAAATAAAGCCTTTTAAAATACTTCTGTGCACATTGGCATTCTAACACTAAAACCAGCCATACACAATCATTCAGAACAATCAAAATGCTGATAAGAAAATACAACAAGATTACGGACGAAGCGAAGCTGATGCAAATGATCTGCGACGAAGAAGGCTGGGATTATGCCGATGAAAGCATGGCCGAAAAATACAAGGCGGCCCTGGAGTCTTCCGTTACCTATGTGGCCTGCGAAGGCGGTACTTTATGCGGATATTCCCGCTCTTTAAACGATTGCGGATTTTACATATATGTCTGCGATTTGCTGGTAAAACCGGCTTTCAGAGGAAAAGAGATCGGGAAAAAACTAATGGAATGCTTGTACGCTGATTACCCCGGGCAAACGGTTTATGTAATGTCGGATGTGGATGCTTATTATCAAAAGGTGGAGTATCCACGCATTGGTTCCATTTTCGAAGTTCCCCGCATGGAATAAGGTACATCCCCGGTATTTATACACAAATCAAACACCAGCAGGCCTGCGTTAGGCCCGCTTGCCCGGGCGGCGGTAGAGGTAGTAGGTGCTTACCAGCTCCAGCGCCCGTTTTATGGCTTTGTTGATTTGAAGTTGTTCGTTGGCCAGTACAAAATCGATGGCTACCAGTTGCATGTAATACGCCGAAAACACCGGGGCTTTTTCAAGAACTTTGGGTGTTAACCGGCCAAAAGCCGGTGTTTCTTTCAGTGTTTTACAGGTTGCCATGCGGTAGTGCCCCTGCTTGTCGGGGACCGACGAAAAGCCAAACAAACGGCAGATCAAGCCACGGTATGCGTAGTTGCTGCACGAACCGGGAGTTTCGCCCAGCGCCGAAAACAAAACGCACATATCGTTGTCGGGAATTTGCTCCAGCCGCTCGTAAAAACTTTCGGCCAGCCCGTTTTTGACCAGGTGGTAAGCCAGCGGAAAAAACTCAAGCGGACTCGCGTGTATGTCTTTTTTTACACAACACAGGTTACACCCGGCGGCGCACGCAAGGCCGCTTGTTTTGCCAAATCTTTCCGCATGCTCGGCAGCACGGTTCAAGACTTTCTGCACACGTTGAATTTTATGGTACATCGTATTCAATGCACAAAATAAGTTGGTTCGAACTAAGTTATTGGAATGGCCTTCAGATGCGATTCATCCGGAAGGTTCGCAAATCTAAAAAAATCCCGCATTCGCGATTCTGCTGCTGATGGAATTATTTTCATCTTCAGTAAAGTAGGGGGCTGTATGTGGTGAAAAGTACAGCGATGCAGAAGTAAAATACCAAATGTCCCGAAGGGACTCAATGTGAATAACCGTGTGTAAAACGCACGGTAAAAGCGAGTTTTTACTTCAGCCCTGAAAGGGTTGAATAAGTAAGCACTTCGTTCAACCCCTTCGGGGCTGGGAGCAGAGCTGTCCGGCTACCACCGGTTGTACCGGTGGTTATTCACGTTTCGTCCCTTCATGACTTTGCAAAAACGCATCCGTTCAGCGCTGCGCCTTGGATGGGCATTCTCCCGAAAAATCGACAAAAAAACATCGAATTCGCTGATTAAAAGAAGCGCAAAGGTCGCAGAGTAGTCACTGTCGGCTTTTGTGTAAACCTTGGCGTGCTTTGCGTGAACTTTTCTTTTTGAACAGCATTCCTTCGTCAGCTGATGGAAAGCTTAAAATCCTCTATAGGGGATTTAGGGGAATTTCAACCCATCCCAGCCAAAAAACATCCCGATACGGGTGCTTGTATCAATTCATTCAATAAATTAGATTTTTATTTTGAAAGATGGAAAAACAAACACCGCAGCATTGGCTGACCATTGCCAAGAAGATAAACTCGATCGCCCAAACGGGCCTGGCTTTTACCAAAGATAAGTTCGACCGCGAACGCTACACCGAACTGCTGGATTTAAGCATCGAGATTTTGAACAACATTACGGATATCGATACCGGGAAGCTCAACTTTGTGTTTAACCGCGACATCGGGTACCAAACCCCCAAAGTGGGCATACGCGCGGTGGTGTTCGAAAATGAAAAGATACTGCTGGTAAAAGAAAAGATGGACGGCAAATGGAGCCTGCCCGGCGGTTATGCCGACACCGGGATGCTGCCCAGCGAAATTGCGGTAAACGAAGTAAAGGAAGAGTCGGGCTACGATGTAAAACCGCTTCGGATACTGGGCCTGATCGATTACAACAAACACCAGGAAAGGCCGTTTCCGTTTGATGTGTACCAGTTGTTTATGGAGTGCGAGATAATTGGGGGCCAGCCGCAAACCGGCATCGAAACCAGCGATGTGGGCTTTTTCGATATCACCGATTTGCCCGAGCTGTCGGAACGCCGCGTTACCAAACAACAGATCCTGAAAATGCACGAATTGTATCAAAACAAGGACATGGCGCCTATTTTTGATTAAGGTGCAAGGCAGTCCCGAAGGGACTCAATGTGAATATCCGTGTGTGAAACGCACGGTAAAAGCAGAGTCCGTACTTCAGCCCTGAAAGGGTTGAATAAATTACACCATTAACGATACTTTCAAGTCTATTGCGCTGTACTTTTTACAGCCACTTCGTTCAACCCCTTCGGGGCTGGGAGCGGAGCTGTCCGGCTACCACCGGTTGTACCGGTGGTTATTCACGTTTCGTCCCTTCATGACTTTGCAAAAACGCATCCGTTCAGCGCTGCGCCTTGGATGGGCATTCTCCCGAAAATCATCAAAAACACCTAACTGATTGATTATGAGAAGCCGCCGCAATTGGGAGTAATAAAATCCTGACCTTTTGCAGACGTATTTCTGACAAGAGTAGCTTCATCCTGACCCTTTGCAGACGTTTCTCTGTTCAGAGTAGTATCATTCTGACCCTTTGCAAACGTGCCGCAGCTGAGAATTGTAATATTCTGACCCTTTGCAAACGTTTCCCAGTTGAGAGTAGCATCATCCTGACCTTTTGCAGATATGTTTCAGCTGAGAGTTGTATCATCCTGACCCTTTGCAGATGTATTTCTGACAAGAGTAGTATCATCCTGACCTTTTGCAGACGTTTCTCAGCTGAGAGTAGTATCATCCCGGGCTTTTGCAAACTTCCCGCAGCCGGGAGTCCTTAAACCCGCCTGCTATACAGTTGGTTGTCAGCACCGAAAGAATAGCAATAATTGCTGTATAACATAAATATTAAAATTGACATTCTTCCCGGAATGGTTTAATTTTAATAAGCAAAACAAAAAAAGACCGTCAATGAACACACATTCATCTCCTGATTTTTCAAAAAGACATTCCCATATTTTTCAATATTAATCCTTAAAACTTGTCTTATGAACCTTGTTAATCCGATTACATTAACCTATTTGCGCAACAGCGAATATTTTGAGTTGATCACCGATCTGAAAAGCGGAATGGCGGGCATTCTTCCTTCCACGCCGGTGAGCGACGACCTGAATACGCGGTTTAATGCCGTTTACGACGAACTGGATACCGCTACCCGCATCGACCGCGGGACTGTGTTAACCGAAAAAGTACAGGCGGCCGACGAAAGCCGCGGAACCACCTGGAAAGCCATGGACCTGATGGTGGAAGCCCACCTGAACAGCCCCGTGCCCGAAGAGGTGGAAAGCGCCAAGATCATCCGCCGGGTTTTTGATGTGTACGGCGATTTCAGAAAACGCTCGTACGACAGCGAATCGAGCGAGGCGCGCAACCTGATCCAGGACCTCGAGAAAAGCAAAAACAGCGAACATGTTACCCGCATCAGGCTCGATGCCTGGCTGCCGCTGTACAAAACCCAGCAAGACGAATTTAAAGCCCTGCAAAACGAGCGCGACACCGAAGCCGGTTACAAAGCCAGCGGCGATGTAAGGGCCGTGCGCCTGAAAATGGACCCGCTTTACCGCGAGGTGGTCAACCTGGTGAATTCGTACATCAGCATTGGGCTGGCCACCCCCGAAATGGAAAATTTTGTGGTGGTAATGAACCAGAAAATAAAACGATACAACGATAGCCTGGCCATCCGCCAGGGGAAAAACACGGGAGGCGATGACAGTGACACTCCGGACGAGTGATCCATTGTTATCGAACAAAATGGCATCCGACGGGGTGCCATTTTTTTGTTAAATTAGTGGGCGATGGAATGGGGCTGTGGGTGTAGGTTTGTGAGCTGTGGTGGTAAAGAATCGAAAAGATGGATTATTAGAGCAGGTAAGAAATACAAGGTAGAATGTAGCAACATCTACAAAAAACTATGCTCAAACAAATTGTATTATGAATGTAGATATTAGTTTTTTCAAAAGAATTTATTCAGAAGACATACTTTATCATTATACAAAGGCTTCTACTGCAATCAATTTTATTCTATTTAACGGACAATTACGATTCAATGCAAGTAGAAATTCAAATGATCCCATTGAAAGTAGAAAAGCTAGAAGAGGAACGGTTTATTTTGGCGAAATGGCAGATGGAGTAATAGGAAGAAAAACAACATTAGATTCTAATTACTTACTTGAGTACATTTCTCACTTGGAAAATCAATTTCATCAAATATGCTTTTGTAAAAATCATATGGGAGAGCCTTTTGCTAGTGAAAATTATTATAGCGGTTTTAATGGACACGAAGAAATATTTGGTTTTACAAAGCTTAGGATGTGGGAACAATATGCAGACAATTATTCTGGAGTATGCTTAGCTTTTTCTAAAGAAAAACTTATATCTCAGAATGAGGAAAAAATAGAATTACTAATAGGCGATGTTGAATATCTAACTTTTCAAGAGTTATCTGTTGCCAAAATTGGAGACATTCAAGGAAATCACTTACGGAAAGTGGGAAGAGATAATTATAAGGAGTTGATTGACAAAAAAGTAAAACAATCGTTTTTCCTAAAGCACAAAGACTATAGCAGCGAAAATGAATACAGAATAGGAACACTTTATGATAAAAATAAATGTTGTTTAGAAAGCACTCGTGGGGAACTTGTATTTGATAGAACAATTATGCTTGATATATCGAATTGCATCGAAGCTATTTTTATTTCTAGTTATGCAAATGATAAACAAAAAAGTGAATTACTTACCTATGCTAATAATCTTAATGTACCAATTATTGAAATGAGATGGCAATATAATTCATTTGAACCCAGAGATTATAGAGGTTGGATGGAATTTATAGGAGAAATAAAATTAGAACAACTAAATAAAGAGGATTGAACCCCTGCTGGCGCAGGTTTGCAACCAGTGCCGGTACCACATAAAAAAAGCACGAATCATAAAGCAGCAAAGCGGGGCATAGTTATCCGCACCATATATTAAGAAATGTTGAACCAAAAATAAATCACTACCGAAAATGAAGAAAATTAAGCTCATCGCATTTTTTTTAATCGCCATCTGTGTAACTGTAAATGCTCAAGATACAACCACTGTATATCTGAACAAGAATTGGAAAAAGGTAAAACCAGCCAAAGCTTTGTACATGCAAAACGAGATTAAACTTAATTCGAACAGCATAAAAACAGAGCTTTATAACCTTGACGGGAAACTTCTTTCAAGTGGTTATTTTGTTGATGACTACATGGATAGTATTTGGTGTATTTATAACACCGGAAATGACCAATATGATACCCTGAATTATTCAGGAATTAAGGAGATGTATTTCGATAACAATCCTAAATCTCAATTTGAGGATGTCTTTTTTATTGTGAAAGAGATGCCGGTATTTGGAGATACATCAACAAAAGAGGAAATGCAGGGGAAAATCCGGCAATACATTGACACCCATATGCATTACCCAATACGAGCGAAACAAAGCAAAACACAGGGGAAGGTTTACATCAGTTTTATAATTGGGCCCGACGGTAAAATTTACAAGCCAACAGTAGCCTTAAAGGTAGATAAAGACCTCGATTTCGAGGCGCTAAGATTAGCGCGGGACTTTCCTGATTGGAAACCGGGGAAGCATCGTGACATGAATGTTGCAGTCTCACATACTATGCCTGTTACATTCGAATTGAAATGAACCCCGCCGACGCAGGTTTGCAACCAGTGCCGCACCAAAGCACGAATTACAAACAATAAATTACAATAGAAGCACCATATGAAAAAAGTACTGTTGTTACTGGCCGATGGCTTTGAGATTTTTGAAGCAAGCGTTTTTATCGATGTAATAGGGTGGAACCTCGAAGAAGGAGACCAAAGCACCCAACTGTTTACCTGTGCGCTGCAAAAAGAAATCAAAAGCTCGTTTAACCAACGGTTTATTGTCGATTATGAGGTTGGGGAGATCGATGTGCGCGATTTTGATGCCCTGGCCATACCCGGCGGTTTCGAGGTATACGGCTTTTACAAAGATGCCTACCACGAAAAATTCCTGGAGCTGATCCGGAGTTTCAGGGCGCACAATAAAATCATTGCCACCATTTGTGTGGGGGCTTTGCCTCTGGGAAAAAGCGGTGTCCTTCAGGGGAAAACAGCTACGGTTTACAACAGTTCCGTTCGGCGCGAAGCATTGCGCAGCTTTGGGGTGCAGGTGTTGGATCAGCCCATTGTACTCGACGATAATATGATTACTTCGTGGAACCCGTCGACAGCGATCGATGTGGCCTTGCTGTTGCTGGAGCTACTCACAAGCAGCGAAAATGCCGGCAAAGTCCGCAGCTTAATGGGGTTTTAGGGCATTGTTGGCGCAGATTTACGACGTGTGTCGGTCCCATATTAAATCACGGATGACAAATCCACGTCAGCGAAAAGGCCGATACCACAAAACTGTCATTCCCTGAACGATTTTGAAGATTTATTTTTGACTTTCGGATTAAAAAAGGCATTTTTGTCGCCCGGAATTTGGGGATTTCCTGAATTTCTGGGACACGCCCGGAGACCATCCCGGTCTCTTGTTTTCCCAATTATTTTTTAAAAACGTACGAGAGAAATGCTGAATAGAATTTCAATGAGAAACGACTGTTCAATTTACAAAATTGAAGAGGAGGGGAAAACGAGTGTCAACCGCTTGGTGATTTCCAGCGCAGAAACGCGTGCCATTTGCAACGATACCACGGTAATGGGGGTGAATTATACCCGGAAGCTGCGCACGGCGTGTTCGGCGGTAATGAAGAGTTTGCAGGAAGAACAGGTGATTCGCCTGGAAGAAAGAAAAACCATTGTCTTTAATATTTTGCGGGGCGGCCTTAATTTTGGTTTGCGCGAGGCCATTGCCGATGCCTTCGACTGGAATTTACACGGGTCGTCGTTTATCAGTGCACAGCGGGCCCGCATCAACCCCGATTCGGAAGAGTGGCACATTATTGAAAGCGACTACCAGAAAGTGTACATGCCACATTCGGCGCAAATTGTAATCGGCGATGTGGTGGCCACCGGCACCAGCCTCGAGTTTGGCCTCGAAGCCCTGGTAAAACAAGCCGAGATGAACAACACCAACATTGAATCGATCCTGTTCTTTACCTTTGGCGGAAAACGCACCGAAGAGATCCTGGAGAACGTGGATGCACTTTGCCGTGCGAAGTTTGACGGCTACCAGTCTACCACTTTATGCTATATTGAAGGACGTTTTACAGTGCCCACTGTTTCAACGCCTTTAACCATAAAGCTTACCGGAACCGACCTGGTAAAGCGCGACGCCCTGATGGCACCCGAGTTTATTGAAAGCCAGTACGAAAATCCGGCGTTCCCGATGGAGCGTTGTGTGATATACGATGCCGGTTCGCGGGCATTCTGGCTACCCGATTACCTCGAAGACGCGATCGAATACTGGGAACAGGTGCATACCATGGCCCGCCGCGGCAGAACCTTCGATCAGCAGGTAGGAGAGCGCGTTCCGCTACTCGACCGCAGCCGCTTTGGTACCATTGACCTGGAGGAACTGGCTGCCGCCCAGCTGGCAAAACTTCGAAGCATTGCAAATTCTTAAAAATCAACTATAAAAAACTAACTATGGAAAAACCATCGCACTACGATCACGATTTTTCGTTATCGGCAGTTGACCCGAAAAGTAAAAAAGGATTTTGGGCCATGCTTTTGGTGATGCTGGGCTTTACTTTTTTCTCGGCCAGTATGTGGGCCGGCGGAAAACTGGGGGCCGGCTTAACCGCTTCGAAGTTTTTAACCGCGGTACTCGCCGGTAACCTGATCCTGGGAGTCTACACCGGATTGCTGGCCCTGATTGCCTCGCGCACAGGTTTATCAACCCACTTACTGGCGCGCTATTCGTTTGGCGAAAGAGGCTCAGTGCTTCCTTCGTTCTTGCTTGGAATAACACAGGTAGGCTGGTTTGGCGTGGGAGTGGCCATGTTTGCCATTCCGGTGCAAAAAGTTACGGGCTTAAATATTTACCTGCTGGTTGCTGCTTCGGGCCTGATTATGACAGCTACGGCCTGGTTTGGAATCAAGGCGCTTACGGTACTCAGCTTTATTGCCGTTCCTTCGATTACCGTTCTGGGTTTGATGTCGGTAGGAAAAGCTTTCAACGACTTCGGAGGAACAGCTGTTTGGTTCGATATCGTACCCGAAAACCCGATGACACTTTATGCCGCCATCGGCATTTGTGTGGCTTCGTTTATCAGTGGCGGAACCTTAACACCCGACTTTACCCGCTTCTCGAAAAACAGCAAGATCGCTGTATCTACCACGCTTATTGCTTTTTTCCTGGGTAACTCGCTGATGTTCTTCTTTGGTGCAGTGGGATCGGCCTTTTACCAGCAATCGGATATCAGTGACGTTCTGATGAACCAGGGGATGATTGTGTGGGCGATGATTATTCTGGGTTTAAACATCTGGACCACCAACGACAACGCACTGTATGCATCGGGCTTGGGCTTTTCGAACATTACCCGTTTGCCGAAAAAGATCATGGTAATTGTGAACGGAATTATCGGAACGCTGCTGGCGCTATACCTGTACAACAATTTTGTGGGTTTCCTGAATGTATTAAACTCGATGTTGCCTTCAATTGGCGGTGTGCTGATCGCGGATTACTTCCTCGTTCATAAAGCGAAATACATTGACTTTGCCAAAAAGAAGATCAGTAAATTCCGGTGGTCGGCAGTGGCTGCCTGGGGCGCCGGTGTTATAGCGGCTACTTATCTGCCGGGCGTTGCACCGGTCAACAGTGTGGCTACTTCCATCGTTGTTTATGTGATCATCGAAAAAGCCATTTTAAAAACCGAAACGCTTTAGGCTGAGCGCAGTATTCGTTTTTGGAAGCAAAATATTTCAACTGGTTTTAGATTGAAATGATTGAATGGATTGATAAGACTGAACTGGGTTACCTCAATCTGATTTTCAATTTAATATCAATCTTTTACGGCTTGTCCGTTTAGACTTAGTTATTTATCTACTAACCAGTGTCAAGCATCCAGAATCCAGTATCGGGGTTCAAACAAAAGGCCGTCTCAACTTCAAAATTGGGACGGCCTTTTTGTTTGTGGTCATCAACATACAATGCAAAAGGTTGGGGCGATCAAAAAACAATTTGCTTTTAGCTTGATTGAGAAGTACGAAACAGCTAATTTTGGCGCGATATTCTTCGGGGCAGGGTGCAAGTCCCTACCGGCGGTGATAGTCCGCGACTCCTTGCAAGAGGACTGATTTGGTGAAATTCCAAAACCGACAGTTACAGTCTGGATGAGAGAAGAATCCATAACCAATCGGCAGCCTGTGCAATTCGCATTGCACGATGGGGCTGTGGAATTGGCTTTGCTCCGGGGATTTTTGATGGTTACAACATAAAAGAGGAGTAAAGATGATCACACTGGAAACATTTGGAGCAAGCAGCCGGGAGCGGGTGGAACGGGCCATTCAAAAACTGCAGGAAGGAAAAGGTATTTTATTGGTGGATGATGAGAATCGTGAAAATGAAGGCGATCTGATCTTTCCGGCCAAAACAATGACCGCGAAAGATATGGCGTTGATGATTCGCGAATGCAGCGGAATTGTTTGCTTGTGCCTGACCGATGAGAAATGTCAGACGCTGGGCTTGCGGCCAATGGTCGAAACGAATACGAGCAAAAATCAAACGGCTTTTACGATTTCCATTGAGGCCAAAAGAGGTGTTTCCACGGGCGTTTCGGCGCAAGACCGGGTAACTACCATTCAAACAGCTATTGCGGATAATGCCAGGGCAGAGGATTTGTCGCACCCCGGGCATGTATTTCCGTTGCGAGCCCAAAACAACGGCGTTTTTGATCGTCGCGGACATACCGAAGGTAGTGTGGATTTGGTGCGTTTGGCTGGTTTGGGAGATGCCGCCATTTTGTGCGAACTAACCAATATAGATGGTACCATGGCACGTTTGCCCGAGGTAATGGACTTTGCACAAAAGCAGGATACAACGGTTGCTACAATTGAGGACATTTTTCAGTATCGCAAACAGCTTATCAATGCCAGTCTGAAGGAAGAACCTGCTTTCTCTTAATTGCCGGGCAGGAAAAGAATCTGATGGTCTAATCAATCCATTACTCAATTGAAATAAGAAAGAATTCTATCAAGGCGAACCTGATACTGTCTCTGTAAACACTACACGGCTTTGTCCCGCTGGTGATTCCTATATTCATCCCGGTTTTATCCGCGATGCATGACACTTTTCATTAAATTTGCTGTAAAATGCTTAACGGAATAAAATTTACAGCAAAATGAGAAGAATGCTTCACCTACTTATGCTGGCAGGCCTGGTGCTTTCACTGGGGTGCAACAGCAAGAAAGCAAAAGAATTGCCACGCGTAGCCATTGCTGGCCTGGCGATCGAATCCAGTACCTTTTCCCCTGCACAGTCGGGGATCGATGCTTTTAAGGCAAGAAGGGGAGAAGAGATCTTCTCGTACTACCCGTTTATGGCCGACAGTGCCCCCGACCGTCAACGGGCACAGTGGTTCCCAACTTTACGCGGCCATGCACTGCCTGGCGGTATAGTCACACGCGAAGCCTACGAAACATTGTTGGGCGAAATGCTCGATCGCTTGCGTGAGAACCTTCCGTACGACGGTCTTTTCTTTGATATTCATGGAGCCATGAGTGTGGTAGGTCTCGACGATCCGGAAGGCGATATGATTGAACGTATTCGCGAAGTGGTGGGCCCGAAAACCATTATTTCCACTTCGATGGATTTACACGGAAACGTGACCGAACGGCTGGCACGCGAAAGCGACCTGATCACCTGTTACCGGATGGCGCCTCACGAAGATGCGCTGGAATCGAAACAACGCGCCCTGGAAAACCTGCTCGACCGTTTGGAGAGCGGCAAAGGCAAACCCAAATACAAAGCCTGGATTCCGGTTCCGATTTTGCTCCCGGGAGAAAAGACCAGCACGCGCATTGAGCCCGGAAAAAGTTTGTATGCCAAAGTTGAGCCGCTAACTAAACAAGAGGGAGTAACTGATGCTGCCATCTGGATTGGTTATGCCTGGGCCGACGAGCCCCGCAACCGTGGCGTGGTAATGGCTTATGGCGACGATAAAGAGGCAGTGGGTAAAGCAGCCGAAGAACTGGCAAAAAGCTTTTGGGATGTGCGCGAACAATTTGAGTTCGTGGCTCCTGTGGCCGATTTGGAAGAGTGTTTGAATACCGCTATTGCATTCGAAGGACAGCCTTTTATCATCAGCGATATGGGTGATAATCCCACTGCCGGAGGTGCTGGCGATGTAACCTGGACACTGACCGAGATATTAAAACGAAAAGAGTTTCAAAAAGAAGACGGCCCTTCACTGATCTATGCATCCATTCCTGGCCCTGCTTTGGTAGAAAAAGCGCTGGAAGTAGGAGTTGGAGGGCAGGTTAGCGAATTGGTTGGTGCGCAGGTCGACAATCGTTATGCACCACCTGTGAAACTTATCGGTACCGTAACTGCCATCAAACAAGGCGACCAGAATGCGAAAACAGAAGTGGTGGTTCAAACGGGCAGTGTGAAAGTGATCGTTACGCAAAAACGCAAGCCGTATCACTACGAAAAGGATTTTACAGACCTCGATCTTAACCCGCGAAAAACCGATATCGTAGTGGTTAAAATTGGCTACCTGGTTCCCGAATTGTACAACATGCGGGCAGATTGGCTGATGGCACTCACTCCCGGTGGTGTGGATCAGGATCTGGAGAGGCTCGGCTACAAGGGTATTATTCGTCCGATGTTTCCATTGGACAAAGACATGGATACACCCGATCTGAGTGCACGTTTCATTCCGCAATCGGATAGTTCGAATTAACAGTTTAATTTCACAAAAAGTATAATCTAAACCAACAACAATGAGATCAGTTAGTAACTGTTTTTTGATGCTGCTTGTGCTGTTTGCAGCAGCTTGCCAGCCATCTGTCCCCGTGGGCGAATGGCAGCCTATGTTTGACGGGAAAACGTTTGATGGCTGGAAAAAAGCTGCCGAGCATCCCGAAAGTTTTACGGTTGAAGACAATGCCATTAAATGCTCGGGAGAACGGAGCCATCTCTTTTACAAAGGGAACTTCACCAACTTTGAATGGGAAGCCGAAGTGAAAACGCTTGAGAAAGCCAATTCCGGCGTGTATATTTCCACGAAATACCAGGCAGAAGGTTATCCCGAAAGTGGCTATGAAATTCAGATTAATAATTCGCATCGCGGCCCGTCGAAAACGCATCCTGAACGCAGGAAAACAGGCAGTATCAACGGAATCAGGAATATTTACTACCCTTTTGTTCAGGACAACGAATGGTTCAAAATAAGAATAAAAGTGGTGGAGAACGTGATCGAGGTTTTTCTGAACGATGTAAAAGTGAATGAATATACACAACCCGAAAATCCCTGGCGCTGGGAAGGTGCAGAAAAGTATCTGCTTGGCGAAGGAACCATTGCTTTGCAGTCGCACGACCCGGAAAGTACCACTTATTACCGGAACCTCCGTATTCGTGCTTTGCCCGAAGGAGAGCCAAAAGAAGTGGAAGATGTGCAGTTGGATGCCATCGTTACCAAGCTAATGCGGGCCGGATTTCCGTTGGTTGATTACCATGTGCATTTGAAAGGCGGCTTAACCATTGAAGAAGTGGTGGCGAACTCGCAACGTTTGGGAATAAACTACGGAGTAGCGCCCAATTGCGGGTTGCATTTCCCGGTTACCGACGATGCTTCGTTGTATCAGTACATTGAAGAAGTAAAAGGCAGCCCTACGTTTAAGGGAATGCAGGCCGAGGGCAGGGAATGGGTGACCTTGTTTTCGCCGGAAGCCATTTCAAAATTTGATTATGTATTTACGGATGCCATGACATTTACCGACCGCAAAGGACGCCGGAACCGGATATGGATTCCGGAAGAGGTTTGGGTGGATGACAAGCAGCAGTTTATGGATGATTTGGTGGCTAAAATTGAAGCGATTTTCTCGCAGGAACCAGTCGATATTTATGTGAACCCAACGGTTTTGCCAGCACAATTAATGCCCGAGTATGACCAGTTGTGGACAAAAGAACGCATGGAGAAAGTGATAAAGGTTTTGACGGACAACGGAATTGCGCTGGAGATCAATGCCCGGTACAAAACTCCGCATGCCGAAATGATCAAAATGGCAAAAGAGGCCGGCGTGAAATTCTCGTTCGGAACCAATAATGTAACCAGCGATCTGGGGCATTTGCAATATTGCCTTGAAATGATTGAGGAATGTGGACTTACACCCGGCGATATGTTTGAGGTGAAACCGGATGCACAGAAACCGATCAATGTAAAAGGTCTTCCTGCCCAAATTACGGGTTAAAATGATCTATAATAAGTAGTGTGCTGGTCGATTAAAAGAAGTCAATTTTCTGCTTGTAATCGGCCAGTATTTGTTTCTTGTCGATGGCAAACAGAATTAGCTCCACCACCTGCCGGTCGGAGAAAGAGGCACGGTTAATCATCAGGTCGAAATGCACCTCGTGCGATTGTTCGGCCCTGATTGCTTTTCGAAACGTCACCCGTTCTTTTTCTACCCGTTCAATAAAAGCGCTTGCTTCGGCTCTCGACAAATTGTTGTTGCACATAATGTTTTTTAGCCGGTATTCAAAGGGTGCCTCCAACCTGATATGAAGCGCATTTTTGATATCGGCGGCAATAATGTGGCCGGCTCTTCCAACAATAATATTAAAGCCGTTTATGGCTAGCGATCGGACTACTTCCTTTACAGTATTTGCAATCTTCGCCTCGCTTTTGTAGTGTTTTTCGCCAAATGCGGTCAGAATTTGCTCAAAGGTGTAACTGTCCTCCTTGTTGAGTGCTTTTAATACCTTTTCAGGCGCCAGATTCAGTTCGCGGGCACTTTGATAGAAGATCTCTTTGCTAAGTACTTTCCAGTCGGCAAGCATTCGCTGTTTGTTCAATTCCAGTGCCAGAAGATTGGCCAGTTTTAGTCCGTTACAACCCACCTCCCTAGAAATGGTGATAACAGGCCCGGCAGCTCCGACGTGCCCCTTCTGAAAGGATTTTTCCTCTTGTAAGCGGCTGTTTAAATAGCTCATTAACGAGTTGCCCATGACGTTTAGATTTTTAGTTGATCAATTTAATTTACGACGATTCATTTAAATATGTTATGTTTTTAAAGCATGCATTTAACAAAAAAATGACCGATTAAGACTTGAAGCTAACCTGACAGGTGTCAGCCAAATTTCAGATGATTTAGTCTATTTTTAAGACTTATTAAATTTTGCATTTACGCATTTGGTGAGATTAATTGTATTTTCGAAAACTCATAACAATATTCAAATACTATGTTTGACAAAAGTACATACATTAACAGGAGAAAGGCTCTGAAAACAAAAGGATTAACCGGAATTGCACTGATTTTGGGCAATGTGGAAGCTCCGATGAATTACAGGGATAATACCTATCATTTCAGACAAGACAGCAATTTTCTATATTTCTTTGGCCTTGATTTTCCCGGGCTGGCAGGCGTTGTGGATTTCGACAGTGGCGAAGATTTTATTTTTGGAAACGATGTGGACATTGAAGACATTATTTGGATGGGGCCACAGGTCACATTGCAGGAAAACGCTGCAAAAGCGGGAATTACCAATACAGCGCCTTTTGTCAAAGTTTTTGACCTGGTAAAAGCAGCAAAAAATGCCGGACGAAAAGTACACTTTCTTCCTCCTTACCGGGCCGAGAACAAATTGTTACTCGAAAACCTGCTGGAAACTTCGGCGCAATCGATCAATACCCATGCTTCGCTCGATTTGATTAAAGCGATTATTTTGCTTCGTGAAGTAAAAGAAGCACAGGAAGTTGAAGAAATTAAGAAAGCTTGTGCCACGGGGTATCAAATGCATGTTGCAGCCATGAAAATGGCGCTCCCCGGAAACTGGGAACAAAAAATTGCGGGAACAATTGAAGGAATTGCTTTGGCCGGAGGTGGAATGACTTCGTTTCCCATTATCCTGTCAATGAACGGCGAAACGTTGCACAACCACGACCACTCTCAAATTTTGCAGGAAGGTCGTTTGATGCTTTGCGATGCCGGTGCCGAATCGCTGTTGCACTATGCTTCCGATTTTACCCGTACTACGCCTGTAGGAGGCAAGTTTACGCAAAAACAACGCGAAATCTACGAAATTGTATTGGCCGCCAACAACACTGCTACCGCGCTTTCAAAGCCGGGAGTTACTTATTTGTCGGTTCACCTGGCGGCCTGCGAAGTGCTTGCTGCAGGTTTGAAAGACCTGGGGCTGATGAAAGGCGATGTAAAAGAGGCGGTTAAAAACGGTGCACATGCCATGTTCCTGCCTCATGGCTTGGGGCATATGATGGGATTGGATGTTCACGACATGGAAGACCTGGGACAAATTCATGTTGGATATGACGATGAAATTCGTCCGGTAGATCAGTTCGGAACAGCCTATTTACGCATGGGCAAACGCCTGAAACCGGGATACGTGATCACCAACGAACCGGGATGTTATTTCATACCCGCACTTATTGACAAGTGGCAGGCAGAAGGTATCAACAAAGATTTCATCAACTTCGATAAAGTGAATGAATACCGCGATTTTGGTGGTATTCGCCTGGAAGACGACATCCTGATTACAGAAAACGGTGCCGAAATTATCGGAGAACGGGTACCAATTACGCCTGAAGAAGTAGAGGCCGTTGTGGCAAAGGGTTAGTACTGACATAATGTAATGTGGTCAGAAAAAATGAGCAAGCCTTTGTATTTTCTGATATAACATTTAAACATATTCAAACGCAGCTGGGAGAAATTTACAGATAATCCCGGTTGCGTTTTTGTTTTGACTATCCTTGCTGAGGCTTAAGAATATGATCGTAGAAATAACGCATTTCGAGCATTATCTCGTCACGCACCTTCATACATTTGTCTCTGATCTCTTCGTGCGATTTGGAGTTCTTGTATGGGCTGCGAAACCCCAGGTGCATTTTTCTCCGGTACCTGATAGGCGGAATCTTTAGCTCTTCCAGCGTTCCTTCGCCAACGGTGATCAAATAGTCAAATTCACGATTAATGAATTCATCCACACATTTCGGAACACTGGGTTGCAGGTCAATCCCAATATCTTTCATCACTTCAATGGCAATCGGGCTCACATGATCGACAGGATCTAGGCCGGCTGAATAAATTTCCAGGTCTTTGTCCAGACTTTTCAGAATGGCTTCTGCCATTTGGCTGCGGCAGGAATTTCGGTTGCTTAAGAAAAAAACACTTATCCCATGGGCAATATTTTAACGGTTAATTGATTTTTGTGAGCAAACAATATACTGAAAATCACAAAAATAAATAATGCATTATATCTTGAAATAGAATGTGTTATAGATGTTTTTTAGCATGAATGTCTATCGGTTTGGAATAAGCGTACAGATATTTGTGGTATGCTTCATAGCCGGATATGGTGCGGAAGGCAGAGTTTGAATAACAGTTGTAGTTGGCGCTCTTGTTTCAACCCAGGCTTTGATCAGAACAGATTCTTTTAAAACGACTTGACGAATTCCGGATTGCCTTAAACTCAGGAATACAAGCTTAAAAAGATAGATTTATCGTAAAAAAGCACTAAAAATGAACGAATTATCGGGTGGCTTCCATGATTAAAGTGACAGTTAAATTACTGATAGTCAAAAATAAGCAGAATGACGAATTTTTATTTCCATTCAAAAATTGAGTATTAATTCGCTTTTATCTATTTTCGTAGAGGAATGTAGTAAGTACGCTGTCGTTGCGACGGCAAAAAAATCGTTTAAATGGAACCTAAAGATCTAAAAAACTCTGAAGAGTTAAGAAGTCCGGAAAATGAGGACCTTAAGAAAGTGCAGGCAGATGTTGTATCAGACGAAGCGGAAAAAGCGGATGCTGAAGAAACTGTAAAAGAACAGGAATCTGCCGAAGTTGAAGAACCTGCTGTAAATGCTGAAGCCGGGAGTGTGGAAGAGAAAACTGATCAATCAGAAGAAATAATACCAGAGGCGACTGTAGAGGAAGAAAGTGTTTCGGTGAAAGATGAAGTGAAGGAAGACGTTCCTGAATCTACGCCGGAGGAAACAAAAGTATCATCTGCAGAGTCGGAAGAAGAGCCTAAAGAGGAGACAGCTGAAAATCTGCCGGTTGCAGAAGAAAAAGCTGAAGAAGCTCCTTCTGTTGAGAAGCCCGAAAAGCAGGAACAAAAAAAGGAGAGAATAGATTATTCCACTTATACGCAAATAGAATTGGTTAATGCGCTGCGCGATGTTTTGGAAGAGAAAGAGACGCGCGACATCAGATCGGATGTGGAAGCAATAAAAGCCAGTTTTTACAAAATTCTGAAAGATAATGAAGAAGCTGCCCTGGCTAAATTTATTGAAGAGGGTGGGGCAGAAGAAGAATTTCAGGCAGAGGAAGATCCCTACGAAAAAGATATCAAGGAGCTTCTGAAAGATTATCGCCAGATCAGAATTGAGCAGAACAAACTGCTGGAACAAGAGAAAGAAGAAAATCTTAAGAGAAAATACGAGGTAATCGAAAAGATTAAAGGATTGATTAATAACGAGGAATCAATTAACAAAACCTTTAACGAATTCAGGGATCTTCAGCAAGAATGGCGCGACATAGGTTTGGTTCCGCAATCGGAAATGAAAAACCTTTGGGATACTTACCATTTTCATGTAGAGAACTTTTACGATTACATAAAAATCAACCGCGAATTACGCGACCTGGATTTAAAGAAAAACCTGGAGGCCAAAATCAGGTTATGTGAAAGGGCAGAAGAGCTTTTGTTGGATCCGTCGATCATTAAAGCGTTTAATACCCTGCAAAAATACCACGAGCAATGGCGTGAAATTGGTCCGGTTCCAAGAGAACAAAAAGACGATATTTGGGAGCGTTTTAAAGCCGCGACCTCGAAAATTAATAAAAAGCACCAGGAATTTTTTGAAGACCGCAAAGGTGAGCAGAAGAATAACCTGGACGCTAAAACCGCTCTTTGCGAAAAAGTGGAGGAAATTCTTGAAAAAGAAGTAGCTACACACAAAGAATGGGACGATCTTTCAAAAGAACTCATTAATTTACAGAAGGTTTGGCGAACAATTGGTTTTGCACCCAGAAAGGACAACAACCGGATTTACGAACGTTTCCGCACGGCTTGCGACAAGTTTTTTGATGCCAAACGTGATTTCTATTCCAAAAACAAGGAAGAACAACAGAATAATCTTCAATTGAAAATTGATCTGTGCGTGCAGGCAGAAGCCCTGAAAGACAGCATGGATTGGAAAAAAACAACGCAGGATTTTATCAATATTCAAAAGAAATGGAAAGAAATCGGCCCGGTTCCAAGGAAACAATCCGACATAATCTGGAAGCGTTTCAGAACTGCATGCGATTATTTCTTTGACAAAAAATCGGAACATTTCTCGGACGTTGACAGCGAACAAATTGACAACCTGAAAGACAAGGAACAGATAATAGAAGAATTAAAGGCTTTTAAGTCTTCTGATGATGTAGAACAAAATCTGAAGCAATTAAAGCAGTTCCAGCGTCGTTGGTCTGAGATTGGTCATGTTCCATTCAAAAAGAAAGACGAATTACAATCCACCTTCAGAGAACTGATCAATCAATTATACGATGATCTGAATATTGACGAGGAAAAACGAAATATGTTGAAGTTTAGGACGAAAATGAGTAATTACTCAGAATCGTCGAAAGGACAAAACAAAATGCGTTTGGAGCGCGAGAAATATATGACCAAACTGCGACAACTAGAAAACGATTTAGTTTTGCTGGATAACAACATTGGTTTCTTTGCCAAATCGAAAAATGCAGAAGCATTGATCAAAGACGTGAAGAAGAAAATTGAAGTTACCAAACAGAAAATAGAATTTCTGAAAGATAAAATCAGAGTTATTGACGAGTTAGATCACGATGAATAATAGGAAGCCGGTTCGCCGGCTTTTTTGTTTTAAGTGCCGAGAGTTCTGTATTTTGAATTAACGGATGTGAATGACATATGAATATTAAAGTCTCTGAGAATCGCATATAATTTTTGAATAACATAATTGCCCAGAGAAGCAAAATCTGAAAGCGTCGTGCCTGGAGCGTTTTATTTGCCTGAGCGGTTGGCGGAGGCAAGCGAAGAATGAGCGCAGATATAATATTGAATTATAGGAAAAATTTTTGTGAAGGAACACTGAATAAACTTTTACATAAAAGCTGAACCGTTATCAGACTTGAAGCAGTGATATCTGATTTTATGCAAACCATATATGATATAAATATGATTGTCTTATAATTTATATTATGATAAATAGTATAAATGTAAAAATATTGCAATTGTTTTTTAAACTTGAGTCTATTCCCTCTTTGTGTTAAAGGAAAAAAGATTATTTTTGCAATCGATTATTCGAAACGTACAATTCAATAATCATTTCGGGATGTAGCGCAGTCCGGTAGCGTACGTCGTTCGGGACGACGGGGTCGCAGGTTCAAATCCTGTCATCCCGACTTAGACAAAAGTCAAAAAACACCAAAGGCCTGTAAATCAGTTGATTTGCGGGCTTTTTTATTTTTATGAAGTTAAATAACACCATTTAAAACCATCATAAATGTGAACAAAACGGTGAACCAAAATATTTTTTAGATTTGGTTCACCAGAAACGCATAAACGATTATTAACCAATATGTTATGATCATAGTTTTTGGTGCAAGCCTTTTAACACCTCCCCCAGGTAATGTATTTGTATCTCTTGGCTGGCATCTCTTCGTTTGACTTCAATATCAAATAACTGAATATAGAATATTAATTTACTGTTTATTCTTGGCTTAAGATATTTAAAGAAATATATCTCATCATCAGTGCTTCTAATTCCCTCATTAAAAAATGTTTTCCGCATCTTTATCATTGCCGAATTACACAGCCCAATCGCTAACTCAATGAGCATAAAAATATCATGAGCCTGACTTTTCAAGAAGGTTAACTCATCCTCTAGTTTCAGTATTATGTCTTCATAGGCTTTATTCTCCATCGTAAGGATCTTTTAATACAAATCAGTCTATCCAGAATGTTACCCAAATAACGGATTCGCATTGGGGTTGAAAAAAAGTCCCTCTTAATTTCCCATATAATCTTTTATACCAATTGCAATCTGCAATAAATTAGTTTATCTATTTGTCAAGAACTTCACCCAATAAGTCGGCCAATGAACTATCACCTGCAAAATGAATGCATTTTATACTTAGCTCTTTTGCCGGTTTGATATTTTGTATTGAGTCATCAATAAACAAGGTTTCCTGAGGATCTAATCCCGCATCTTCCAACGCATACTGAAATATTTCCATGGAAGGTTTTCTATATCCTACTTCATAAGAATAGTATGTTTTTTCAAATAGTCCCCTAAGTCCATTTTCAAACCGAAATTCCTTTTTAAAAATTTGATCGTAAAGAGAAACGTGAATTTGATTGGTATTACTTAATAGACATAAACGAAAATTCGTTCCTAACTTTTTCAAAATATCAATATTCTCAGGTGGTGTCTTTTTCAGCATTGCAAACCATGCAAAATCTAAATCTTCATCAGTAATACCGGAGCATATGGTTTCTCTAAAAAGTTCTCTGAAATCTGAAGCATTTATTTCACCAACTTCCAAAAGTTGAAATAGCATTGATTGATAATCTTTTCGATAATACTTCCCAAAATCATTTACCCCGAGAGCATTGAACGCATCTATTGTAGCATTAAAATCGATATGAGTAATTACTCCGCCCCAGTCAAATATTATATTTTTAATTTTATATAAATCAATGGTTTTCATAAAACTCATAAATTTTTATTACCACCCCTCCTTGGTTAATAGTTAACTTTGGGATATGGTTTCTTTTTATATTTCAACACCTTCGGTGTCCCTTCATTAACAAACTCAAATTCAGTAACTATGTCTTCTCCACTTATAGTCTGTAGGTTTTTAACCCGATATTTTGCGTTTATAGATTCAGCCTGATAAATCAAGCTATCTGAATTCATAACAATTGTTTGCAAGGATACCGAATTAGCAGGAAACTTCATTTCCTGTGGCATTTTCATTCCTGCTTGACATTGTATACATTCCAGTTCAAAATCGACATCTGAGTTATTATGGAACTGAACGTAACGCTTTTTATTCTCAACAATCATAGGTGGATTTTGAAAGGATACAGCTTTATGAAATAGTTGTTCCAAGTGATTCTTACGACCTACAATTGTATTTTCAAAATAAACAGCTGTTCTACCGGACATTACAGCCTCCTGTATAGCTTCATCTGAATTTTCTTTAGCAAAGATTAAAGTCATCGGTCTATGATATTCCTTATCATGAATCATATCAACAAGTAGATGTACATCAGAACTTCCGGTAATAACCAAATCGTATTCCTTTGCCCATGAAACAGTTTCCGGAAAAAATGTGTGGTGATTATATATTTCAATCCCATCAAGTAAGTTTTGCTCTAAAAGTATCTTATGAATTTCAAAAAATTGTTCATCACCTTTCTTCTGTCCATATCCCGGGTGATTCCACTGAATATAGGCTCCTTGTTTTCTTGCCTCTTTGAGCGCAAAAAATAATTCATCTTTAGCCAAAGAATTTAAATCTTTTGCAAATAACACATTAATATGTCCTGTCGGATTGCCACGGTTTATCTCGACACCTTTAATTAGGGTAATACCTAATCGATCGGCTAAAACCTTTGCTTCATTGAAAGGAGTATTATGGTTGTTAAGATTAATATGATCTGTTAGAAATGACCAACGATAATTGATATGATCTGTTATTGATATAACATCCAAACCATCCCTCCAAGCTTCATACACTCTTATTGTTGGCCAAACTGACCCATCCGAGAATACGGTATGCATATGAAAATCACCTTTTAAAGTAACATATCCAGGAATATTGGGAATATTAATTATTTGTCTTTGTTGTGAAAATGCAAGACTCGCAAGAATGGCAAATATCACAAACATGCTTAAACGTTTCATTATATACTTTTTTTACATTTTAGAATTATTAATACCAGTTGCTATACGGGTATAAAACTGGCCATCTTATGGCAATTATTACCAATAGTTTTTTTCAATCAAGGGACGTATCACCAATTCATCAATAGATGTATTATCGTCATACTGCATCATTGATATTATTGCATCGGCCACACTCTGTGGACTTAAATAGGCTGGCTTATCAGCATTACGGAATGGAGTATTGACACCTCCAGGATAAATTGAACAAACTCGAACATTCTTCTGTCTTACCTCCTTTCTAAACACTTTCAGCAACGCATCAAACCCAGCTTTCGAAGCGGTATATGCTCCAATACCTTCGTTTGAAAAATTGCATACCGTTGATAATATATTGATAAACAACGCTGACTCCTGATTTTGAACACGTTGATAAACTTCTTTCATAAAAATGAATGGTGCGACCATATTCACCTTTATCATCCATTCAAGATCTGATGTTTGGATATCAGCAACATTTGCTTTAGCAGTATTTGCACCTGCACAGTTCACAAGAATATCAATGGTCCCCAATTTTTCGTATACACTTGCCACAAAGCTTATAATTTTACTTTCATTGGAAATATCAAAGGCTTCAAAGTAACCTTTATCAATACCTGCTATTTCTGATATCAGCTTATTCAATTTAAATTCAGATCTACCACAAAAAGCAACATTAGCACCTCTTTCAAACAGTTTTTCTACTAAAGCTTTACCTATTCCGGAGGTTGCGCCTGTAACCAAAATATTCTTTCCTAAAAGCTTATCCATACTCTATACTCTAATTATAGATTAATCTTTAGGTTTGGCATTCCATACCATCAAGGCCAGAACAACTGAAATTATTGCGGCACCCAGCCAAAACCATTTAGCAATAGTAAAATCATAGGTAGAAAAGGTCTCAATTGTAGATTTTCCATTCTCAATTAAAAAACCACTAGCTACATCCTGCAAACCAGCCCCAATGTAACTGGCAATTCCGACTAAACCCAATGCTGCTCCCGAAGCTTTCTTTGAAGCGATATCAATTGCCATTAAACCTCCCAAAAAAGTTATGAGTATTCCAAATGCAAATCCAGAAATAACCATACTAAAAGTATCCATCCATATATTACCGTCCGGATAGAACAGGAAAAGTGTCATAGAAAATATGTTTAACAATCCTGCGATCAGAGCCGGAATATTTCGGCTGCTTTTAAAAACTTTATCCGAAATTATACCAGCCACCACAGTGCCGATTATACCACTTATGGCACTCACCGAAATAATAGAGCTGGCTTCCATATTCGTGTACCCTTTTTGTACTTCGAGATAGAATATTCCCCAACTCTCGATAGCATAACGGCTGATATACATCATTGCACTTGAAATCGCAAGAATCCAGATAAAGGGATTTTTTAGAACTTCTTTTTGGACCGCTCCAACTGATTTATCTTTTGCAGATACTTCAGCATGGTCGTTTTTATAATCGGCAATGGGAGGCAATCCCTTACTCGCCGGACTATCATGAAGAAATATAGATACAATAACTGCACCAGCCAAACCGGCAATTCCTGCGCCATAAAATCCCCATTGCCAACCAAAGATGCTAACGATAAATGCAATTCCGACATAAGTTATGGCTTTGCCAATACTATGGCTAGCACTCCATATTCCATAATAAGTACCACGCTCGCGGTTACTAAACCAGCGTGAAAGTGATACCACACTCGGCGCTGCTCCCATTGACTGAAACCAACCATTTAATCCCCACAGAATAGTAAAAACCCAAAACAAGGAAGTAAAACCTAAAGCCAGGTTAACCAGCGCAGTTAAAAACAAACCAGTTGCCATAAAGCGCTTTATGTTGCTACGGTCAGCCAAAAAACCATTTGTGAGTTTACCTATGGCATAAGTAAAAAAAAGTGCGGAACCTATCATACCAAGTTGCGATTCATCTAATAAACCGGCATCAACCATGGGCTTTTTTACCACATTCAGGCTAAGTCTGCAAACATAAAACAAGCTATAACCAATAGTGGCTGATAAGAAAACAGACCAGCGTGATTTATTGTAAATCTCCCGAACAAATTCCGTATTACGTAAAACAATCTTGCCGGAGGAGGCTGTATAAAATTGTATTATTTCTTTAATCATTATAATGAAATTTAAAGCCCGCCTAAAAGAAAAACATGACGGGCTTTATTAATCTACCCAACTAAACCTATAAAAAATCGGATTTTAATCGTGTAATCCCTTTTCTCTTAAATATTCAATTAAAAGTGCTGGTCGATCCGTTTGTATAATATTCGCACCATGTTCAATTACCCAGCCCCAGGCTTTATCTGGGTGGGCGATACCTAGATCGTCGTAATGATCACCACATAAAGAGTCCCACATGGTGTTCACCCATACACGGCTTCTTTTGTCTTTAATGTTTTTTATAACCTTAAACATTGGCGAATCATCAGAATTGTAAAGAACTTCAAATGCTAAAGGACTGGATTCGGTCAAAAAATCATCAACAAAACCATCAAGCAAGGGAGTGTTCTCAGATATAATTGGCATATAAATTATTTCATCCAATAGAGACCCATATTTTTCCCGAACCTTATCGATTTCGTCTGTACCTTTAAAAATAACTTGATTAGTAGTCCCTGTAGCATGAATAACTTCAAATGCTTTATCCATGTATCCAGAGCATTTATCTAAATTTACAAGTACTTTCCCTTTTACAAGGTGCATTGCTTCCTCCAGTGTAGGAATTTTATGCTTTGTAGCAATTCCACATCCATTTTTTAGTGTAATTGTATTCAACGAGTCCAATGTCCATTCTGAAAGCTTACCTTTTCCGGTTGTAGTACGATCAATTTTAGCGTCGTGCATCAATACCAAGACAGAATCTTTTGTCATTCGCACATCTATTTCCACAATATCAACCCCCATTGCAATGGCATTTTGAATTGCCATTAGCGAGTTTTCCGGAGCATTACGCCAATCTCCACGGTGAGCAGCTACCAGTACATAATCATTGGTTGGAGTGTTAAGATGATTAATTATTTCCTCTAAATGATTCTGATTTTTTTTAAAACCTGATGGATTATTGGAAGAAGCTGATAGACTTAAAGAAAGAACCAGCAAGATTATTGATATCAATTTAAAATTCATAATTCCACTTTTTTTACCACTAACTTTATATGAGGATTCCAATACAAATACGGAATCCCCATATAACTCATAGTAGTAATACTTCAATAAATGCTAATTTACCCTTCCTTGTTGCAATGCTCCATGTCTCTTCATAGCCCATGTAGAATTTGCAATTCCTTCAAGACCTGTATAGATTGAATAAAATCCAGGACTTGATAACGTCCCTATATAAGCAACGCCATCAGTACCAATTACCGGAGATGAAAACATCTGTCCATCCAGAGTTAATTTCCAATTTACACTTCCATCAGTTGGATTCAACGAATAGAAATTAAAATCTTCGGATCCCAATAATATGGTACCATCTACAGCAATCGCAGCACTTGCATAAATGTATCTGCCTCCATCAGTAAATTGCCACTTTAAATTGCCATTCGGAGAAAAAGCATAAAAAATTGCGTCTTTTGCGCCTGCATAAATAGTTCCATCTTCTGCAAGGACTGCATTCCCAATACACTCAAGTCCCAAATCATAACTCCATTGTTGAGTTCCATCAGGATTTACTGCATAAAACTTACTGTTCTCATTAGCATCATCACCAACATAAATAGTACCATCGCTGCCTATTACAGGTGAACATTCTACTGCTCCACCTGTTAAAAATTCCCATTTTTTTGTTCCATCAGGATTCAAGGCATATAAATTCATATCGTGCGAACCAATATAAATTGTCCCATCTGCTGCAATCGCTGGAGAAGATTTCACATCACTTCCAGTAGTAAATGACCATTTTTGCGTACCATCAGGATTTATGGCATAAACATTGTCATCTTGAGAACCAATATAAATGGTTCCATCCGACCCAATTGCAGGGGAGCCAAATACCCTGTTGCCAGTTGCAAATGCCCATTTCTCCGTGCCATCCGGGTTCAAAGCATATAAATTCCCGGAATATGATCCAACATAAATGGTTCCGTCATCTCCGATTGCCGGGCATGAACCATAAATATCATCGCCATCACTACCACAAAGGAATTCCCATTTTTTGGTCCCTTCAGGATTTAAGGCATGCAAATAACCTTTGGTGTCACCGGCATATATGGTTCCATCACTTGCAATTGCCGGAGAAGATGTTTTTATATGATCATTTGGCGTATATTTCCAAATTACTCCAATTACTTTTGCATCAACAGATACTTCATAATTTTCTCCATTATCATCAGAAAAACTCAATTTAACCGTGTATTTACCTCCTGATGAATAATTGTGAGTCGGATTTTGTTCTGTAGAAGTGATACCATCCCCAAAATCCCAACTCCAGGATGTTGCTGTTGATACAGGCAAGTATGCCGGGTTAAACGTAAATGTAATATCGTTGCCAGCAAAAATTTGATCTGTGCTAATATTAAAAGCATCAACATCTCCGGGAGTAGCCATTTTGCTAACTAGTTCGGAAGTTGTCCCATCACTGTATTGACAAAGCATTTCAAAAGTATATTCCTCTCCATTTGTTAGACCTTGCAGGGTATAGGATGTTTTATCCAGCCCAAATGTCAAGCTGCCATTATCAGGTTGCCATGATAACTTATATCCATCAAGGTCTTCACGCTTTGGTTTTTCCCATATCAGTACAGAAAAACCATTACCAGCAAGCGCTTCGAATTTTAATTCATCAACCGGTTCAGTTATTGCTTTGCTGATCCCAGACATCCCGGTTTCCCCATAATCACCCTGTATATTGAAAGTATATTTAGTGCCGTTTTTCAAACCTTTAACAACATAGCTAGTCAGATTTTTTTGTATTTTCTCTTCACCTCCATCCGGAGACCATTTTAATACAATTTGTTCTAAATTATCGTTAGAAGGTTTTTCCCAAGTGAGTGTTACTTGTTCATGTCCTGCAACCGCCTGAACGTTTTTAGCAATATCAAGTAAATAATTTGCTTCGGGCAAGAGTTCATCCTTGCAATTTACCAGGGCAAAAATTGCCATAAATACGAACGCTATTTGTATTATATTTTTTTTCATTTCATTTATCTTTTCTGGTTAATCCATTTAATTAAATCTATTTTTAGCTCTACGGATCCAAAGGATCTGAAGCATCTGCATGTAGAGCTATTACTTTTGGCAAGAATTCGACATCGTTTATCGAAATCCGGTTTTTAAGTTCCACCGGCATATAGCCAAAATGTTTAAAACATGTATTGTAATAATTATTACTTACCACATAGTCAATATGACTTTCGGTTGCTGTTACTATCGATTTTTTATCAGCGGGAATATCATACCTAAAAATGTACCTTGAACCATTTCTTAAATTTGTGGTCGTGTGGCGACCATGAGGCTCCACCACGATTGCCTTTCCCGGTACATTATGGTACTTAATCATCCACTTTTTCATTTCTACGGACTCATAATAAGGAGTCTGAAATGGATAAATATTTGCTCCAGAGATAATGATAAGTGGTGCTTTTTGATTGTGATAACGATCAGCAGCAAGTTTTACCCGAATCTTAGCACTTTCACTAATTCTGACATCATCACCCGAAGAGTTTGGCGAATCACCAAGTACTAAAATCGATGCATAGGGATAGTCATCCCAATTAATTGATGGAATATAGGCAACTACTTCTCTATTCTCTCCATCTTCAAGTGGCTCATACTTGCCCGCTTCATCGCGATTATTAAGCTCTAGTAGTTCCAGTGAAAAATGTAAGGCTGGCTCAAAGAATAATGACAAACTTGTTTTATCCTGAACCATTTTCATAATTATTTCTAGTACTTTTTGCCTGTACTCTTCACTATTAACATCATAAGCCGGACCATCGCTTACTTTATCCCGAGGCTCCTCCCCTAGTACATATTCTCTAATGATATTATTGATCCCTTCACATGCATCAATCCAAGCCAGTTCAAGCATTCTGCCGTTTGAAACAGAAGCATATTTCTGGAATACACCTGAAGGTCTTGCATGCTTTGTGATCAACATATCCAGATTTGTTGAAGTATCTACCAAATCACCTAAATATGAAGAAATGTCATTCATCTCCTCTTTTGTAATCCTTAGGTTATCAACGACCTGAACAACTGTACTATTATGATTATTTGCCAAACTTTCCACTTTACTCATGAAACTTTCTTTAATTTCTGAAAGCATTGTATCTTTCTCTAACTCTGAACTAACATTAGATAGCTCTTGCATTAGAGTTAAAAGATAAAAGTTGCGATCCTGCACATATGAACCACTTTTTAGAAAGCTATAACTTCTGTCGAAATCTATCTTTTCTTTCTTTCCTGATTCAGGTTCAAGCTCAGGCACAGCACTTTCGCCTTCATTGCATTTACAGAATATGAGGCATAATAATGAAAGAATAATGATAACATTTATCTTATTCATTGTATTGACTATTATAGTAAGTAGGCTGAATAGAAGCTAATCGGCAAAATGCCGATTAAAGCTTCCTTATTTTGTTAATTATACCCTGGGTTCTGATCAAAGATATCCTTGTTGTTCATCTTTTCTATTTCGGTTTGAGGTACCGGAAAGATGTAACGGAATTCATCAACGTCGATTCCGTTTTTAGACATTTCACTTTTAGCAGTTCCTGTACGTACAAGGTCGAACCAACGATGTCCTTCAAATGGGAATTCAAGTTGACGTTCCTTTAGAATTGCATTCCTAAACGTAGTCTGATCATGTAGATCAGTAGATGTCAGAGCACTTAACCCTGCCCTTTCATGAACCTCATTCAGGTATTTAAAAGCATCCCCACTAGCATTATATCCAATTTCATTTAATGCTTCTGCATACATTAACAATACATCTGCATAACGTAAGATAATGTAATCATTTCCAACTTTTTTTGTTGTAGCAGAAGATTCGTCATAAAACTTCTTTAGTTTGAATGCAGCACCTAATTGTGTATATTCAATAAGGTTTTTACGATCATCTGATGCATCATACGCATTTTTTAATACTTCAGTAATGGGTGAAATTGAGACATCAGAAATAGTAAACCAATCACCATGTCCTTCATCAATTACTTCTTTATTAAACCGTATAGCAAAAATTATTTCACTATTCATTTTATTGGTTACACTAAATACATCAGCGACACTATTCTGCAAAGAATATGCGCCTAATAATTGATCAAGAGTACTCTTTGCTTCTGAGTATTTCTTTTGCGTAAGATAAACTTTACCTAATAGTGCTTTTGCTGAGCCAGAAGTTGCCCTTCCAACATCTTCTCCTGAATATGAAGCAGGGAGTTGACTAATTGCTTTTAATAAATCATCTTCAATAGATTCATAGACTTTACTGACTTCGGAACGACCAATACTTAAAGCTTCTTCCGGACTAACAGGTTCTAAAATTATTGGAACTTTCCCAAAAAATCTTACCAGGTTAAAATAGGTTAATGCTCTCAGAAAACGAGCTTCCCCGTCATATTGATCTTTTGCACTAAAATCCTTACTTTCAAGGCGGCTAATAACTTCGTTGCAACGCAAAATGCCGTTATAATATATTGCCCAAGCATCAAGTAAAATTCCGTTGGCTGAAGTCTCCTGAAACTTATCCAAATTATACCTGTCTTGAGTTCCGGCAGTAGGAGCCGAAAGTTCAATATTATCTGAACGGTATTCAACCATCTCAAAATAAATGTCAACCTCTGATTGTAGTTTGGCATATGCAGCAATCAAAGCCGTATTAAAATCATTTGCATTTTTGTAGAAGTTTCCTACGTTCGCCTCATCATGAGGAGCAAGATCTAAAAATCCTTCTTCACATGCATTAAGTGAAAAAATAGCTATTATTATTATTATAAATATCTTTTTCATGATTATCCTTCTTTAAGATTAGAAATTAATGTTTAATCCCATGGTTACAGTTCTCGGTAGTGGATAAGTACCATAATCAACTCCTGGGGTCAAAGAGCTGCCATCATAAAGATTTACTTCGGGATTATAACCTGAGTAATCAGTAATTGTCAGTAGATTCTGTCCTGTGACATAAATTCTTGCTCTATCAATTTTAATCTTTGAGGTTAATGTCTTAGGCAACGTATAACCAAGAGTTACATTTTGTAATCGGATGTATGAACCATCTTCAATATGCCATGTTGAAGTTCGTCCATTATTCCCTTTACTTTTCCTGTTAGCCCGGTTTGTATTTCCATCCCCAGGGTTTTCTTCTGATATCCACCTGTTCAAGGCAATAGCTGAATTATTGAAGTTTCCTTCCATATTATAGTTATATCGCCTTAGCAGATGCAAAATTTCGTTCCCTTGTACTCCTTGAACATTGAAGTTAACGTCGATACCTTTGTATTTTAAACTTGATGAGAAACCATATGTAAAATCGGGAGCATAATTTCCGACAATAGTTCTATCATTATTTACGTCCATAACTCCGTCTTTATCAACATCAACAAACCGGAAATCGCCAACCTGAGTATTATCAAAATGAGGATATTTATCTAATTCTTCCTGATTCTTAAATACTCCATCCTGAACCAGCAAATAATAAGAACCTATTCTTTCTCCAACCTGGGTTATAAAATAAGCATGTCCGGTTCCGGCAGTTGTAATAATAGGTGCATTCTCTGGCCCCAAGGCTTTTACTTCATTCTTATTGGTAGAGAAATTTAAAGATGCTGTCCAATCAACCTTCCCAATTTTATTTCTTGTTGTTAAAGTAAATTCCCAGCCAGAATTATTTACTTTTCCAATATTCTGTCTTGCTGAACCAAAGCCAGTTGTAAATGGAACAGGAACATTTAGCAATAAATCCGAAGTGTTACTATTATACCAATCAGCTTCAATATTTATCCGGTCTCTAAACAAACCAATATCAATTCCAATATCCAACATTGCTGTTTTTTCCCAACCTAAATCGGCATTTTCAACGTTAGACGGTTTTAGTCCATTTACTCCCTGACCATCACCAGAGCCAAGTACATAGTTATCTTTACTAACGCGTGAGATATGTTCGTAGTTACCTATTTGGAAATTACCAGTCATACCATAACTTGCCCTTAATTTCAAGTTACTTATTGTACGGATACCTTTCAAAAATTCCTCTTCTGTAACTCTCCATCCCACTGAGGATGAGGGAAAATACCCCCACTTGTTATTTTCGCCAAACCTTGATGAACCATCTGCCCTTATAGCAGCAGTTAAAAGATATTTTCCTTTATAGTCGTACTGAATCCTTCCCAATACAGACAATAATGACCATTCTGAGATACCAGATGTTCCATCTGTTACTGTACCTGCACCGATGGTGTGGACTAAATCATTAGGAAAATTTGTTGCTTCTACTCTATGGTTATTGCGATAATTTTTTTGTGATGAGAATCCAGCTAAACCTCTTAGATTATGATCTCCAATTCTTTTCGCATAACTTAAAGTATGTTCCAGAACCCAATTTATATAATATGTAGTACTTGCCCAACCAATTGGATTTGAGGGCTCATCATAGTATTTCCAACCGCGTGTTGGCAATGTTGAAGGACGATAATAATCTGCATGATAATGGTTGTAGGTAATCCCAGTTGAAAGTTTATATTTGAGACCTTCTAAAAGTTCATATTCAAGATAACCATTCCCAATCAGGTTGGCATGATTAACTTTATTTTCTTCTAAATTAGCCTGAGCAACAGGATTTATAATTTCATTATGTTGATAGTCTGTACCAATTCTCCAAAATCCATTCCCATCAAAATTATATGAACCATCTTCGTTATAAACTGGCCATGTAGGAGACATTCCTAGTGCAGCTGCTACTATTCCCTCCTCAGAATAAGGGCCATAAGCATCAACTACATTTTCAGATGTAAAGGATGGATTAAACTTGACGCCTACTTTTAGTTTATTAAATTTGGCATCCAAATTTAAACGAATCCCATACTTTTTATAGTCTGAATTGATTATTATTCCTTCCTGATCGAAATAGTTTGCAGAGATAAAGTATTTGATATTTTCAGAACCTCCTGAAAAAGAGAGAGTATGTTTTGATAGCGGAGAGGTTCTAAATATTTGATCTTGCCAATCAGTATTTGTTAATCCAGGTTTACCTTCAAGATAAGATAATAATTCCGGCGGTATTTTCATCCATCCTTCTTTACGAACTTCATTAGGATCGTTAACACTTCCGTTAGGTACAGCATCTAAATATGCATTATTATGCCCATCACGTGATAACTCTGCGTACTGATATGCATCAAGCATATCAATTGTTTTTGAAGCTTCCTGCAATCCAAAAGAGGCATCATAACTAATTCGCATCTTACCGGTTTTTCCACTTTTGGTTGTTATAATAACAACACCATTTGATCCGCGAGAGCCATAAATAGCTGCTGCTGAAGCATCTTTTAACACTTCAATCGATTCAATATCGTCGACATTTACGGACTCAACAGCCTGTGCTCCTCTATCTGCGGGTATACCATCAATAACGTATAGGGGATCGTTACCTGCCGTTATCGAACCAGTCCCCCTTACTTTAATTGTCAATGCTGCTCCTGGTTCTCCTGTAGTTTGCAGAACTTGTACCCCGGCCATCTTTCCTGCCAATGCCTGATCGAAACCAGATACAGATAAATCCTGTAAATCTTCCGCTTTGACAGAAGCAATAGAAGTAGTTACGTCTCTTTTATTTTGGACACCGTACCCTATTGCTACAACTTCCTCTAGACCAACCATATCCGCTTTCATTGAAGCATTGACTTGAGTTTGGTTACCAATAGCTAGTTCTTGGCTTTTCATTCCCACAAAAGAGAAAACAAGAATTTCCGCATTATTTGGAATCTCCAGGCTATAATTGCCATCCATATCCGTTGTAACCCCAAGCGTTGTTCCTTTTACTACAACCGATGCTCCCGGAAGTGATTCTCCATTTTCATCGCTTACTTTACCTGTAATGACACGCTTTTGAGGCTCATCAACTTCTGAACCTACATCTTGAAGGTGTTTTTCTTCCGTATTTACCTTTGATTTATCAAAACCAACGAGAATCTGCCTATCCTCAATTTGATAAGTATTACCTGTATTTTCGAATAACTCATCAAGGACTTCATTGATTGCCTTACCTTCTATCTCAATACTTACTACACGGTTTAAATCGATGATTTGATCCTGATAGAAAAATATATATTCGCTTTGGTTTTCAATTGCATCGAAAATTTTCTCAATAGTTACCGATTTCAAATTAATAGTTAATCTAGCAGTCTGCGAATAAGAGTTTGCACCCACTGAAACAAAGGAGGTAATAAGAAGTAGTATAATTAACCTCATAATTAAAAATAATTTCTTTAGTTCCAGTAAGGAACTACCATCAACATTTTTTTTCATAAATTTGAATGTTAAAAGTTAATATTGGACCTAATGGTCTAGTTAAATTTTTCATAACCGGGTAATGTCTGCAACACATTTCCCGGTTTTTAATTCCTATTTTGTTTATTACATAAGCATTAGTTTTTGATTCGTATTATATCATGTTCAGTTTCAACCGTTAATGATGAAGTATAGGCGATTGAGTTTAGTACATTTTGGACATCCTCCTTTAAATCAAGTTTACCGGAAAATGTGATATTGCTCAGATCACCATCAAGAATAATATCACTATTGTAATATCTTCCTATCTTCTTAATTACTTCATTAACAGGATCATTTTCACAAATAATGTAGCCATGTATCCATGAAGTATATTGTTCTGTATCGATTTTACTTGTACTAATTGATTCTGATTCTTTGTCAAACAGTGCACTTTCTCCGGGAGATATATCAATACTTTTACTAAAACGTACTTTTTTGCTTACACTCACAGCTCCTTCTACCAAAACAGTTTGTGTGAAATTATCATCAGAATAGGCAGAAACATTAAATTCGGTTCCGGTTACCATGATATCTACATCTGGAGTATAAACAATAAATGGATGTTCCTTATCCTTTACTACATCAAAAAATGCCTCGCCTGTCAAATAAACTTCCCTTTTCTTTCCATCAAAAGAAACCGGAAAAGAAAGTTGACTTCCTGCATTCACATAAACTGTAGTACCGTCTGGCAATTGCAAACTGGTTTGTTGGCCATAAGGCATAACAACTTTTATAAATTTTTCTTGAGATTGTTGAAGATTAGCGCTGTTTAATGTATCCTTATTGACAATAATTTCTCCGGCAGATGCTATTTTAATTTCCGATTCTTTTTGCGGAATAGAACTGACGGATCCATCGGGTAAGATAATCCTAGCTTCATTATACTGTTCTGTTTTATTTTCTGCAAAATTGAATTTCGGGGCTTTTTGAATTTTTGGAATAAGAAGTGAGATACCTACAAGCATGATAAATACAGCTGCCCACCACCAAACAGCTTGGAGACTGATTTTTCTGACTTTTGCTTGTTTTGCTTTATTCCAAACCAGATCAAGTCTTTCTTGTGGGATTGGTTTTTCGACTGCCTTTAACGATTGAATAAATGCTACAGCTTCATTGATTGCTCCCTCTTTCTCTGGGAATTGCTGGATCACATTTTTCCAGAAGTGATCAGATTCTACAGTGGAATTTAACACCCACTGAATAAAATCTGAATCTGTTACAAATTGATCGAAGTTATAGTTCTTATATTTTTTCATATAATCTCGTTCTACACCTTATAAAGACATAGAGCTCGATTACATCATCACTTTTTGTAAGCTTTTCTCTGATTTTTTCCTAAACTACTCAAGAACAATATCTTTTTTTAAAGAAAAGATATAATAATATTCCTGAATTTTTTATTTCCTCACGTAAAGATTTTATAGCTTTATAAATAACATTTCTACAGGATTCAATACTCATCTTCATAATTCCTGCAATCTCATCATATTCTAACCCTTTCGTGTAACGTAGATAGATTGCCTCCTTTTGACGAGCGGTTAGTTTACTAATTCCTTGTAACAACAATTGCTGGTTAATTTGTGCTTCTTCTGATTCTATGATTTTATGCTCGGCAGAAAACAGTATCTCAAATTGATATTCATCAACTTCCCTTGTTTGAATTTTTTTTTCCCTTTCCATTAAACGAATAAGGTTATTGCGAAATGCCCTCATTAGATAAATTTGAGGATCGGCAGATTTACTAAAGTTTTTAGAATTTGTAAGTATGCGTGAAAACAGATCTTGAATACAATCTTCAATAAGTTGTGTATTTTGAGTAAATTTAAGCCCATACTGATAAAGCGAGTGGGAATAATCAAGGTACACTTTCTCGATCACTGTTATATTACCCTGCCTTACCTTATTCCAAAGTTTATATTGATCGTCATAATTATTACTGATCATCATAAGTCTTTTGTCTGATCTATATGCGAAAGTAAACATTTTAATAAATCTGGTTCTAATTTATAAAGCCAAAATATGAATAGCGCAATCCAATGTCTTATCGCAAAATAATCAATAAATTATTAAAATCTATTTACATACAAACTAATAAGTCAAGCTGCCTTAATGCCTTATTAAATTTGCGGTTAGCTATTACAAATATGACAATTCTGATTCTCAAAACTTAAAGGAAAGACCAAGAATTTGAATTAATAGAAAAACATTTCATAAATGACAAAGTAGGATTATCGTATATTAATGCTAACAAGTTTATAGCATTAAATAAACGGTGGAAGAAGTAGTAAAAGTCAATAAAACAAAATGCAGTATAGCTATAGAATAGGATTGTTATCCAGTTTTCATTTCTTTGATAATTGTAAAAATAAAGAATATCATTTCAATATTTATAGCTATACCCTTTCATGCAGTGTAAGGGAAGATTGTATACTGACTTCTTCGAAACTTATTAAACGATTTTTAATAGTTTATTAGTCAAATTCTGTATGTTGAGACAAAACTAATTTGATCAAGATAAAATAAGGGCTTTATGGAGAATAATGTTTGAATATTACATAAGATGCTGATTTTGGAATAAAAAAAAGCATGAAGTCGTCTTTTTCGGGACACACCTATTATGTTAATTTAAGCTTTCTTACATTTTTTGTATCAAAACTCATTTCTTATTTTAAGATTATAACTCAAAGCGCGGCAGTAAATTTATAAGAGATTATTTCAAGAACACGTTGTTTTTTCCTATCAATTTTATCTATTTTTATATCATAAAAGAAAAGTTCCTTAAATGTAAACTAAACGGTGAACCAGAAAAACAAGACTTCAGTAATCAGCTAATAAAGAAACACTAAGAAGATCGAATTGCAATCATGTCATCCCGACTAAATTTAAAAAATAAGAGCCTGTATATCTAATGATTTACAGGCTTTTTGTTTTCAAAAGGTTGAATATCTCAGCTTCCTTTACATCAAGTCAACTCATTCTCAATAAACGCCCCAAATTTTTTATACTTCTCATACAATGCTTTGTATTCCCCAACATTCTCCGGAATCGGATGATATTCCATTTCAAATCCGCCTCCCATTTTGTCCTGAGCCTCTTTAAGGCTGGGATAAACACCGGCAGCCACCGATGCAGCCATTGCTGTTCCAAGGGCACAAGCTTGTTCCGAGCGGGCCACTTTAATGGGCATATCTAAAACATCGGCCACAATTTGCATAACCAAAGGAGACTTTTTAGCGACTCCTCCCAATGCGATCACACCATCGATGCGAATACCTTCCGAAATAAAACGGTCGTTAATTGCTTTTGAGCCAAATGCAGTTGCTTCAACCAGAGCTCTGAAAATCCGTGGGGCATCGGAGCCTAAATTTAACCCGGCAATAGCACCTTTCAAAGCCTGGTTGGCATCCGGCGTGCGACGACCGTTCATCCAATCCAAAGCAACAATTCCACTTTCAGCAATCGGTATTTTAAAAGCTTCTTCGCTTAGTTTTGCGATTATTTTATCTGAAGTTTCAACTATAAGCTTTTGTTTTGTTGCTTCATCCAGTAACTCAGAATCAGCAAGGATATTTTTCATTGGCCACTCCAGCAAACGACGGAACCAGGCATAGATATCTCCAAAAGCTGATTGACCTGCCTCCAGGCCCATCATTCCCGGAACAATGGAACCATCCACTTGTCCGCAAATTCCTTTTACCAGTTTGTCGCCAACTTCTTCCATTGGAGCAATCAGCATGTCGCAGGTTGAAGTTCCCATCACTTTTGAAACATAGTAAGGTTCTATTTGTGCGCCAACAGCCCCCAGATGCGCATCAAAGGCTCCTACCCCAATTACCACGTTGGATGACAAGCCCAGTTTTTGCGCCCATTTTTCAGATAATGTTCCGGCGGCAACATCGCAAGTGTAAGTTTCCTTAAACAAGCGCTCTTTTAACCCGGTAAGCTTTGGATCTAGCCCTACCAAAAATTCTTCTGATGGCAAACCTCCAAAAGCTTCATGCCACATGGCTTTATGACCCGCTGCACAGCGGCTTCTTTTTAAAGTACCGGGATTTGTATTTCCCGTGAGTATGGCGGTAATCCAGTCGCAATGCTCTACCCAGGAATAGGCTGTCTTATAAACTTCTTCGTCTTCCCGAATAACATGTAACAATTTTGCCCAAAACCATTCGGAAGAATAAATACCGCCTTCATATTTTGTAAAGTCTATGTTCCATTTTTTGGAGAGTACATTTATTTCATCCGCCTCTTTTACTGCCGTATGATCTTTCCAGAGTACAAACATGGCATTGGGATTCTCTTCAAACCCCGGAGTTAATGAAAGCGGAGTTCCTGTTTCGTTCACTGCAACCGGTGTTGAGCCGGTAGTATCAACCGAAATACCGACTACATTTCGGGCAACATGTTCTGGTACCTGTTTTAACGCTTCAACAATCGTGTACTCCAATCCTTCCAGGTAATCCAGGGGATGCTGGCGAAACTGATTTTTGGGTGCATCACAATATTTGCCTTCTTTCCAACGCGGGTATTCGAAAACAACGCTGGCAATTTCTTCACCGTTTTCAGTATTTACGATTAATGAACGCACGGAGTCCGAACCGTAATCCAGTCCAATTGTATATTTTGACATTCTGATTGATTTTTGATGAATTAGTATTGATTATTTCTGTCCGTAGTAAGCGTTTTTACCGTGCTTGCGCAGGTAATGTTTATCAAGTAAGAATTGGTCGATCTCCGCATCCGGATTTAATTGCAGGGTATTGAAAGCCATCATGGCGACTTCTTCCATCACTTTTGCATTGTGAACCGCAGTCGCAGCATTACGGCCCCAGGCAAATGGTCCATGATTATTGACAATTATTCCGGGAACAGCGTCTGCATCTGTTTTTGCAAATGTTTCCACAATTACGTTTCCGGTTTCCACCTCGTACGCATTTTGTACCTCTTTTGCTGTAAGCTTACGGGTACACGGAATTGGCCCGTAAAAATAGTCGGCATGAGTTGTTCCCAGTGCCGGAATATGTTTTCCGGCCTGCGCCCAGCTGGTTGCCCATGATGAATGGGTATGGACCACTCCCCCAATGTTTTTAAAAGCTTTGTACAGAACCAAATGAGTGGGCGTATCGCTTGATGGTTTCAATTTCCCTTCAACCACATTTCCCTCAAGGTCAACTACCACCATATCGTCGGCTTTCATATCATCGTACGATACTCCGCTTGGCTTGATTATTACCAAACCTTTTTCACGGTCAATGGCACTAACATTGCCCCAGGTAAAAACCACCAAACCTAACTTTACCAAATCGAGGTTAGCTTTCAATACCTCTTCTTTTAATTGTTCAAGCATAATATTTTAGATTATGGTTCAGACAGAGTACAAGGATTAAATAATACATTTAAGCACCGATAACAACCTTGTACTCTGATCATTAACTTCCATTTTTCTACCAGAAATAAATGTAGAACACTACTGTTATTCCAATAATTATGGCAGAATGAATTAAATCCCAGTGATTCCAGCTTGCGCGGGTAATTGCTTTTTGTTCGGCTGTTGCTGATGAAAACGTCAAGCCTTCGAGTTGTATGGCTGGCGCAGGCTCGGTAAACTTGCTAACGATTATAACTACGAGCATACTGAACACCAACATACCACCACTAAAAAACAGCCAGTTAACATCGTAGAAAAGAGTGTAAAAGATGTTGTTTACTCCTGTTTCTGCTGCCCATACTTTAACATCGGCATATCCGGCACTTCCGGCCAGCGAAGTATATATTACTTTTGCTCCCAAGCGCAGAACACCCACAATAAAGCCGGCAATCATTCCCCACATACCACCTTTAGGTGTTGGTTTCGAAGACAAAACTCCCAGTAAAAATGCGGCTGCAATACCCGGTGCCAGTACCGACTGTACATCCTGAAGATATGTGTACAGCACATCTCCGATGCTGCGCATAACAGGGATCCATAATATCCCCAGGGCTACAATTACTACAGTGGCAATCCGGCCAATGTGCAGTAATCGTTTTTCTGAAGCTTCGGGCCTGAATTTCTTGTAGAAATCGATGGTAAACAACATCGCCGAAGAGTTAAACAACGAGGCCAGCGAACTCATTAAAGCGGCTAAAATTCCGCAAACAACTAACCCTTTAACACCGGCAGGCAAAAGCTTTGCAACCAGGGTTGGGAATGCTGCATCGGCATTATGGGCACCATTTTCAAGAATAGGTAAAAATGCACCTGTTTTTTGGTGCAGTGCAAATGCAATCATCCCCGGAATCATAAACAAAAATACCGGTGTTAGTTTTAAATATGCACCAAATATGGTACCTCTGCGTGCCTGCGTTTCATCTTTTCCGGAAAGTACACGCTGAACAATAAACTGGTCGGTACACCAGTACCAGAACCCGATTACAGCCGAGCCAATAAAAACACCCAGCCACGGAAAATCTGCATCGCGATTACTGCGAATAAGGTTGGTCATGGTATCGCCATACTCATTAACCTGAACTGCACTGGTAATGCGCATCATTTCATCCCATCCGCCTAGCTCCCGTAATCCCAGCACTACAATAATAACGGAGCCCAGGAGCAAAATAGGTGTCTGTAAAACAGAGGTGTACAATACTGATTTCATCCCTCCCACAACCGTATAAACGGCGGTAATCAACACCAGGCCGATTGCCGAGATCCAAAAGAAATCTATCCCCCACATGGTTTCAATGCCAAATACTTGCTGAAATACAAGCCCTCCGGCATAAACCGTTACGGCGACCTTCGTTAACACATAACTAATCAGTGAAATTACCGAAAGAATAGAGCGCGATTCTTTATTGTAACGACGTTCCAAGAACTCGGGCATGGTGCTCACCATACTACGCGAATAAAAGGGCACAAACACCCAGCCTAATACAAGGATCATCCACCCCTGAATTTCCCAGTGAGCCATGGCCATACCACTTGAAGCTCCGGCACCAGCCAACCCTATAAGGTGTTCAGAACCAATGTTCGAAGCAAAAATTGAAGCACCGATAGCTACCCAGGTAGCACCACGGCCAGCCAAAAAGTAATCGCCCGAGGTTTCTTCTTTTTGCATAAAAACCCAGGCAATAATTCCTATCAGGACAACTGCAAAACCTGCAATTACAATCCAATCCAATAAAGCCATAATGTTAAGATTTGATGGTTTCTGATTCTGTTTTTATAAGCCTTTAGCCAGGAGATAATACAGGTCGTTCCAGCGCAGTTCCTTCTTCAACTCGTCGACCTTTGTATTCTTGTCGATTAATATGTATTCAACATCTGCATGCTCGGCAAACGTTTCGATAAAATCAGGCGTCAGGGCCAGAGTGAAAGCCGAGTGGTGTGTACCTCCCGCATAAATCCAGGCGGCGGCTCCGTCGGCCAGGTTGGGATGTGTTTTCCAATAGGCCGATGCCACCGGAAGCTTAGGCATTTGGGCAAGTGGTTCGATAACATCCAGCGTATTCACAATAATTCGGAAACGGCTGCCCATGTCGATTACCGTAACATTCATTGCATCGCCTGTAGCACTTTCAAAGATCAAACGAGCCGGGGCATCTTTTCCTCCAATGCCCAAAGACTGAACTTCAAGACGCGGTTTTTTGGCGGCAATAGTCGGACAAATCTCCAGCATATGAGCTCCCAGAACAGCTTCGTTGCCCGGTTCAAGATGATACGTATAGTCTTCCATGAAAGAGCTTCCTCCTTTCATCCCGACTGACATGGTTTTTACAATGCGTAATAAGGCTGCTTGTTTCCAGTCTCCTTCGGCTCCAAAGCCATACCCGGCTGCCATTAAGCGTTGCGAAGCCAGCCCCGGGAGTTGAGATAATCCAGTAAGGTTTTCGAAATTGGTTGTAAATGCTTTAAATCCGCCATCTTCCATAAAACGTTTTAACGCAATTTCATAACGCGCCTGAACACGAACATTCCCGTGGTATTCTGCGCCAGGCTTGCAATTATCTGCCACCTCGTACAATTGCTCATATTCTTTGTATAAGGTATCGACTTCTTCTTCAGTCACTTTTTCGACATATGCCACCAGGTCGCCAAGGCTATAACCGTGAATATGCCATCCAAATTTGATCTGTGCTTCCACTTTATCTCCTTCGGTTACGGCCACTTCACGCATGTTGTCGCCAAAACGTGCCACTTTCAGCCCTTGCGAATCGGCCCAGCCAATAGTGGTGCGACACCAATTGGCCACCTGCGTTTGCACCTCTTCATTTTGCCAGTGCCCAACCACAACCTTACGATTTTTCCGCATCCGAGCGTTGATAAAACCGTACTCGCGGCCACCATGAGCACTTTGATGCAGGTTCATATAATCCATATCAATTTCGCTCCATGGTAAATCGCGGTTAAATTGCGTATGCAAATGCATGTAAGGTTTGCTTAAAGCCTTTAAACCGCCAATCCACATTTTGGCTGGAGAAAAAGTATGCATCCAGGTGATGATGCCAATGCAGTTTTTATTCGAGCTGGCCTCCACACAAATATCCAGAATTTCATCAGGAGTTTTTACAACCGGTTTAAATACAATTTTTACCGGCATTTTTTCTGAATTGTTTAATCCCTCTACAATTTTTTCTGAATCTGCATCAACTTGCTGTAGTGTTTTTGGTCCGTAAAGGTGCTGACTACCCGTAACAAACCATACTTCCATTTCATTTAATTTGTTGTTCATTTTATTAGTTTTTAAACGTATTTATTACTCTTATTGAAAAGTTGAAAAAAATTTAGACCTTTACAATGCGGTCTAAACCTCTTTTAGTGAGCTCTCTTTTACTCCGGTAATAAAAAGCTCCTTTTCTTGATTCTGATATATCTTTTTCATTTAATCTTTCCAATACATCCAGAGACAGTATTTTCTTTCTGAAATTACCCGGGTCAAATTCACGCATAAAAATCGTCTCATACAGTTTTCGTAATTGAGACATTGTAAATTTCTCGCCTAAAAGTTCGTGGCCGATTAATCGGTAACCAGCTTCGCGTTGCAACTTTTCAATCGCCTGCTTAACCATCTGGTCATGATCAAAAATAAGTTCCGGCAACTGCGAAATCGGCCACCAGTATGCACCGTGCTCTTTAACACACGCCTTATCGTGTTCTTCCATCCTGATCAGCGCATAATAAACGATGCTGATCACCCTGGCCTCAGGTTCACGGTCGTGCGTTGTAAACGTTGCCACCTGGCTCATAAAGATATTTCCGAGTCCTGTTGTTTGCTTTAGAACGCGCATGGCAGCGTCATCTGAAGATTCACCATCCAGAACAAAACCTCCCATTAGTGACCATGCGCCTTTAGACGGTTCAAATCCGCGCGGATACGACAAAAGACACAACGTTCCTTCGTCGTACCCGAAAATAACACAGTCGACAGCTACAAGATGTTTTGGATGTTGATGGTAATACTTCATAATTAAAAATGTAGCATCAATCGTAAAGACTTCTCTCTTACTGTACTTTAATTTGTATCTCTGCCGGTTTCAACCAATTAGCGGTGAATCTGACAGCCAACTCTCCCTCCGATCTTCCGGCTTTGATATAGGCAATCAAACGCCCGTGAAATACGCGCTGTTTGTTATCGGTGTAGTCACCCATATCTTCGTTGTTACTGGCTTCTAAACCCAACAATTTACCGTCCCCCAGAATTTGGCAGGTAATCTCATCATCTGAAAGCATTACCGGAATGCCATTCTCGTCAACCACCTGAATGGCAACCTGGGCAACACCGTCTTTAGCTATTTCTGTTGCACTTTCTATGATTTTAATGGCATAAGGCCTTCCGGATGACTGAATTGAATAGCTGCTAACCAGATTCCCTTCAGTATCCAATCCAACAACTTCGAGCTTGCCATCGCGGTAGGGAATATCCCAGAAAATGATTCCTGTTTCCTTATTATAGGCTTTCCTCTCCCCCTCCATTTTTCCGTCAATCAATAGCTCTGCCTGCGCAGCATTGGTATAGCAAACCACCCGGATTAACTGGTTTTGCTGATAGTTCCATATCGGCCACGCATCCATCGACGGTACTTTCTCTTCGTAATTACCACCGGAATTTTCCGCATCCAGGTGCGACCAAACATCTTTCATCTGGCTTTTGCTACCACGGCCCGGTGTCGGGTAGGTTCCCAAATAAGCCATAGGTTTATCGGCCCATAACGACTGGCGGTAATATCCACGCGGTTTAATGAAACCACCAAAATCGAGCAGACCTGAATAAAAACCGCGCGAAGGCCAGCGACCGGATTCACCAAGGTAATCGATACCAGTCCACAGGAACTGACCAAAAACAAAGTCTCTAGAAGTCACAGCTTTCCAGGCTTCCAGATCATGACGGTTTTCACTGCCAAACAACACTCGCTCCGGGTATTTGGCATGATCATGATCATAAAGGCTCTCGGTATAGTTGTAACCGGTTATGTCCAAAGCAAAAGGATATCCGGTTTGGTTGGACATGGCAACTCCTGCCAGACCCGCTGTTGTTGGACGCGACTGATCGTACTGTTTTACCACTTTTACCAAACGCTCGGCAATATCTCCCAATCTCATGGCATTGGGTGCCTCTTTTTTATATCCTCCAAAAATCGGCTGGGTAAAACCGGTTTCAGCACCGCCGTCCAATACCGGATGCGAATAGGGATCGTTCGGGTAATCCACCTCATTCCCGATACTCCAGGCGAAAACAGAAACATGATTGCGATCGCGTTTTACCATATCTCCCAAGTCCTTTTCACCCCACTCTTCAAAGAAATCAAACGTTCCCTCAAAACCGGGAGTACCAACATTCCAGCCCTCCAGCCATTTGCGTTTGGGAAACTCCCATTCATCAAAGGCTTCATCTAAAACAAGCAATCCAAGTTCGTCGCACAGTTCGTACAAATCGGGAGCTTGCGGATTATGACTGGTGCGAATGGCATTAACGCCGATTTCTTTGAGGGTTTGCAAGCGTCTCTTCCAGACTTCGCGCGGCACTGCGGATCCCAATACTCCGGCATCGTGGTGCAAACAAACACCTTTCACCTTCATCGGCTCGCCATTCAATGCGAAACCCTTATTCGGGTCAAAGGAAAAATGGCGAAAACCGGTTGTAGTGGTGGTTTCATCAATTAGTTTTCCATCATTATAAACGGTGGTTTTCAGGGTGTAAAGGTTCGGTGCATCCAACGACCAAAGTTCCGGATTGGTTACTTTTAATGCCGTTTGTATCTTCCCTGTTTGATTGGCTGAAACGGTTAATTTATCAGACGATTTTGCAACCAGGTTGTTGTCCGCATCGTACAGTTCGTTTTTTACGATCAATTCTGACGACTTGGCAGAACCGTTTTCTAGATCAACTTCAACGTTTAGCTGATAGCCTTTTTTTAGCTGCTCGGGATAAGCATAAACACCCCATTGGGCAATCTGAACAGGGTTGGCATAAACAAGCCAAACATCGCGGTAAATCCCCGATCCGGTATACCAGCGCGAATCGGCAGACTGGCTGTGATCAACCCGCACTGCGATGATGTTCTCTTCGCCGAATTTGATAAATGGCGTTGCATCGTACATAAACGAAATGTAACCGTTTGGCCGCTTGCCCAGGGAAACACCATTGACAAACACTTCGCTGCGGTTGTAGACGCCTTCAAAATACAGATAAACCTTTTTCTCTTCTTGTTCTTTAGAAACTTCGAATGACTTCCGATACCAGCCAATACCTCCCGGCAAATAACCGGTTGCACTGGCCAACGTCGGGCTCAACTGCCCTTTTACACTCCAATCGTGCGGAAGATCAACGGTTTGCCAGCGGCTATCGTCCGGCTGAATACTTTGTCCGTTTTCAAAATCATTCAGCGTAAACTTCCAATTATTATTTATTTGTTCCGACTTTCCAAATCCGGTTTGTGCATGCAAAATACCGGCACCTGCCAGACAAAGTAAAAGCGCGAATAGTAATTTCATCTTCATACTGCTAAAGTTGTTTATCCAGAACTTGTTATCAGGCAATTATTCTACAGGATCAATTCCGCTAACTGTTGGCACTACCTGCTTAATCGTACCATCTGCATTAAATTCCATTTTATCAATGCAAACCTCTCGGTGAAAGCCAGGGCCATCACTAAGGTGTTTGGCATTGATTCGGTGATATACCACGTACCATTCATCTTTACCGGGAATCTGTATAACCGAGTGGTGCCCGGTACCATACAATCCACTGGCCGCATCCTGAATAAGCACAATTGGATTTTCCGCCACCTCAATCGGCCCCATTGGCGATTTGGCTGTTCCGTACGCAACATGGTAGTTGGCTGAACCGGTATCGTCAACCGACCACATAAAATAGTAAGTACCGTTGCGGAAAATGACGTATATCCCTTCGCGGAAAGCATAATCGGCGTTTGTACCTCCCGCAGGCGTTAATACTCTGATTGTATTTGACTTCACCGAAACCATATCTTCATTCAGCTCAGCGGCTGCCAGGTATCCATTTCCCCAATAAATGAAGGCTTTGCCCGAAACAGGGTCGATAAAAGTACAGGGATCAATTTGCTGCCCCCAACCTACCGGAGATTCCGTGATCATTGGCTCTTTTTCTGCGACAAATGGCCCGGTTGGATTCTCAGCTACAGCTACCCCTATTTGTTTTCCGCTGCCGGCAACATAATTCCCGCTGAAATAGTAGTAATACTTATAATCTTCGCCCACTTTCTTTTCGACAATGGTTGGAGCCCATGCACTGCCGTCGGCCCAGGGAACATCACCGGCTTTCATATCCATAATTTTGCCTTCGTCTTTCCAATTCACCAGATCATCCGACGAGAAAACCTTGAAATAATAGCCTGACCATCCGGTAAATCCGTCTGATGTTGGGTAGATGTAATATTTGCCTGTTTTATTGGAGTACAGAACCTGCGGATCAGCATAAAAGCCATTCAAAGCCGGGTTATGATCTTCAGAAGCTGTTACCTGGTATTTTACAGGTTGCTGCCCAACAATCGTAAACGTATATTCCACCGCTCCTTGAGTGAACTGCTGAGGCCCCTGAGGCTCAAAAGTGATACCTTCCCATGCGGTAAACGCCGGATCAAATGCTGTTAGATCGGTCCCAACTTTCACCGGAAGGTGAATTGTCTTTTTCTCCCCATTGAATACCACATTGTTCTTTTTCAACTGATCTGAAGTGGCATCAATAAACAAATCATCAGCTTTAGCAAAGGCGGTCATTAAACGCTCGTATTCTTTGGCAGTTATTGGGATCACCGTTCCGTGGCGGGGATGAAAATTCATGGAGATCTCTTCATCAATGACTTCAAAGTGCTCCAGATCTTTACTCTTGGTGAACTGATACCTTCCGGAACCGTATACATCGTACATCAGGATCCATTCATTCGAATCGTTCAATTTGAAAACACCCGAGCCCTCCACGCGATCTATTTCTTTATCCACACGTTCCATCGAAGGATAGGTGTACCCTTCAGTAAGCTTGTCCGAAATTGCCAGTTTTATACCGGGTGCCCCGCTTTCCGCTTTGTGAAAAAAGTAGAATTTATGGTCTTTTTCGATAATATCGCCATCAATGCAGGCATTGTTGGTAGGGTTATACAATAACTGTTTCGGTGCTGATTCAAGCCCTGAAAAATCCTTGTTCGCATAAGCGTAATAAATGATATCAGGATGTGCACCACGGTCTTTCATCGACCAGTAGATCATATATTTTCCGGTCGTTTCATCGTATATGGTTTGCGGAGCCCAAACCCGGTCCACATCGCCAAACTCATCGGGATATGTTTCCGGAATATTGACCATCGATGTTTCCCAGTTTATAAGATCGGTGGATTTCATCAGGATCATCGCATAGTTGTTCCACCCCATTTCCGGAACAAACAGGTCGGTAGCTACCATGTAAAAAGTTTTTCCATTGACACTCCTCAGAATGTGCGGATCGCGCACACCGCCTGATTTACTGATAACTTTTGAATCCAGTACCGGTTTGTTGTTGTTCAAAGCACGATAATTGTACCCATCGAGGCTAACCGCAAAACGGATTGCTTCTTCTCCCGGTCCATTTCCGGTGAAGTAAGTAAACAAATAGGCTTCGTATTTTTCCGCTTGGCTACAGGCCGAAAAAAGATAGAGCCCCCCTGCCAATACAATTGTCAGCACCGGGAATATTTTCTTATAAGTTTTTAAAAGTCTCATTATACTGGCTTATTTGATTTTTATTCTGCATACATAAAAGGCATTGGCCTGGGCCTTTATGGTAAATCCGTCTTTTCCGGCTTCAACAAATGAGGGAACCGGAACAATCGTATTTGGTTTTTCCAATGTGTTTACCGCTTCCGGAACGTTCGAATGTAACTCAATAATCTGCACCCGTTCTCCGTTTAGCGGCGCCTGGAGTCCATTGAGTGAAATGAAAATATCTTTGGACAAAGAACCTGCATTTACCACCTTCGTTACAACTTCCGAGCTTCCTTCATCAAAAACAGCGCTCGCATACAAACCATCCTCTCCAGCGATGTTTTCTCCGTTCTGAGTAACCGGCAAGACGTAAGTTCCTGAATTTCGGGCATACATTTGCTGCACATAATAGTTTGGAGTACGAACTGCAGACAGGTTGTCGAACCAGATCATATCGGGTTTCCATTGCCAGGCATCCACGTGTGCCAGCAAAGGTGCATAAGTTGCCAGCCGTACAATGTCTGCGTTTCGTTCCAATCCGGTCATGAAGGCTGCTTCTGCAATGGCTGAAAAAGCATTGTTGTCGCGGCTTTGCGGATGCGCAGCATATTCGCCGGCAAACACCTTGGGGCCATTGCGATCGTAGGTATCATATCTTTTCGCATTTTCGAGAAACCACTCCGGACTGCGGTAATAGTGTTCGTCCACCAGATCCACCTTTAATTCATCCATTTTAGGCCACAGGTAATCAAAATGTTCTCCATCGGGAGCAGGGCCCGAGGTTCCGATGATCTGTATTTCAGGATACTTCTCACGAATGGCCTTCATAAAGGGGATCAGCCGCTCTACATAGCCTTCGCCCCATTGCTCGTTACCAATGGCAATGTATTTTAGGTTGAATGAACCGGGATGCCCCATTTCGGCTCGCACTTTTCCCCATTCCGAATTAACAGGGCCGTTGGCAAATTCAATCAAATCCAGTGCATCCTGCACAAAGGGTTCAAGATCGCCCACCGGAACGCATTCGGTACTTTCGTACTGACATGCCAAACCGCAGCTTACTACCGGAAGCGGTTCCGCTCCCAGGTCTTCGCTTAACAAGAAGAACTCATAAAAGCCCAATCCGTAAGTCTGGTAATAGTCAGGGAAAAACCGGTGTTTAAAGGTGTAGTTCCAGCGGTTTTCATTCAGCGGACGGTTTTCTACCGCACCCACACTGTTTTTCCACTGGTAGCGTGTTTCCAGCGTGTTTCCTTCAATTATACAGCCTCCCGGAAAGCGGAATACTCCCGGTTTCAAATCGTACAAAGCTTCCACTAAATCTTTGCGTAAACCGTTTTCACGATTCTTCCAGGTTTCTGCAGGGAACAACGAGATATGATCGAGATCAACAATCCCAGGCGTTTCCAGCACAAGACGGAGTTTCCCTTTGGCATCGGTTTCTCCGGCAGTCAGACTCACCGAGTATCTTTTCCATTCTTCCCCTTCAACAAGAACTTCTTCGCGACCGATTATTTCTTCTTTCGAACTAACCAGTTCTATTTTAAACTTCTTTTGACCACCATCGAGCGAACGCGCGTAAAATGAAAAATTATATGCGGCATTCTCCCTGAAACCTATTCTTCGGAAACCTTCGTTTTCAAGTCCGGTTCCCCGGCGAAGCCCTGTTTCGTTCATGCGTACATAGTGTGGATTCCTGTTGAAACAAGGATTCTCGTTTTTAATGCTGACATCGCCAAACGGAAGCCAGCCCACAAACGGCTGGTCAAACTCGAATGACCGGTTTTTAACAAGTTCTGCATACAATCCGCCATCTGCGCCAAAATTGATGTCCTCGAAAAACACACCGTACATGTCGGGTGCAATTGTTGCCCCGGGTTGCAAAAGATCGACTTCAAATTTGATTTGAGCCTTCAAATTCCCAAAGGACAGAAGTATAAATAAGATCACTACATATTTCTTCATGATATATCGGTTGATTTAGATTATTCTATTACTATTTAATTCTCTTTCGCGTCGAGCCAGACCTTCATTTTATTGGCTCCCCTGTTATTCCAAACAAAATATGGGATGGCTGTAAATGGCTTGTCATTGGTATCTCCGCTTGCTTCAATTACTTCCGCGCCGTTTAATAATTCACTGTCGAAACGGGTTGAAAAGTTGGTATTCCCCGATATGACAAGATGTTCGATTTCGGGGTTATCAATTTCCTCCACACAATAAACTACGGGACCTCGCTCAAGTGCTACCTTTCCAAGATCGTCTGCCACCTTTTCGTTGGCCTTTACTTTTCTCACCTCCATTGGAAGAATCAACTCAATCTGATCTCCTTTTTTCCATCTGCGTTTAAGTTCTGCAAAGCCTTTTTCTTTTGAGAAGCTGGCTGTCTCTCCGTTAATCTTAACCACAGGATGGCTTTCTGATTGATTTTCGTAGGCATACAAATCTCCGGGAAGTGGTCGGTTTTCTGCCCATCCCGGAATGCGAAGCTTAACCGAAAACTCAGCCTCTTTTTCGGGACTGACATCCAATTTTACATTTCCTTCCCACGGATAATCAGTGGTTTGTGTAATTTCTGTTGATACATTATCGAGCTTAACATTGGCGGAACTCTGGACATACAAGTTCACATACAAATCATTCCCCTTGTGTGCATAAATATATCCGGCTACAGCAGGCATTAAACGGGCAAGGTTGGTTGGGCAACACGAACAATCGAACCAAGGCTGGCGAGTCAAAGTTGCTCCCCGGTTAAAATGGTAGCTCATATCGCATTGCAGAGGGTTGGGATAAAAGAAAGCTGTTCCGTCGGTTGAAACTCCCGAAAGCACATTATTGTAAAGGCTTCTTTCCAAAACATCGATGTATTTTGCATCGCCATGCAACAAGAACATCCGGTGATTCCAGAACACATTTGCGATGGCCGCACAAGTTTCGTTGTACCCCGTCAGGTTCGGCAATTCGTAGTTATCACCAAAAGCTTCTCCGTTGTGTCGTGCTCCCAGGCCTCCGGTTATGTATGTTTTTTTGCTGACCACATTTACCCAAAGTTTGTCAACCGCCTGCTGATATGCAGTGTCGCTGTACAAAGCCGCTATGTCAGTCATTCCGGCATACATATACAAAGCACGAACAGCATGACCAACGGCTTCTTCCTGTTCCACCACCGGTTTGTGATCCTGATTGTAAGGCCCACCTAATTCACGGTGGGTGTTGTCACCCCGCCTGTCCAGAAAATGTTTGGCCAACTTTAAGTATTCTTCTTTTTGCGTGATCAGGTACAATTTGATCAAACCAGTTTCCACAATCTGATGACCGGGAACCTGGGTATTTCCTTCCTGTAAAAAAACAGAAACAAGGAGATCGGCATTTTTAAGGGCAATGTCGAGGAAATTTGTTTTTCCGGTTGCCATAAAGTGTGCGGCAGCCGCCTCAAACATGTGCCCGCTATTGTATAGTTCGTGACTGCATTCCAGGTGCTCCCATCTGCCTCCCGGCGGGCACCATCCTGCCGGAGCTTTTGTTGTATCGATGGTTTTATAGGTCGTCAGGTAACCGTCTTCTTCCTGTCCGATACTGATGATCTGAATCAGGGAATCGACATAGGCATCCAGTTTAGAATCAGGGAAAGTAGTCATTGAATATGCGGCTCCTTCAATCGTTTTATAAACATCGGTATCATCAAAAGGCATTTCACCTTTTACCGGCCCATCCATTTTTTTCCCGGCAATCAGAAAATTATCCAAACGGCCCGTCTCTTCACATTTTTTAAAGGCTGCCGGAATACTTGCCGTCCGGTTGGTTTCGATTTTGGGAAGCCAGAACTTATCTTTTATATGAACCTCGTTAAACGGAACTCCTGAAATGGGATAAACAACCTGAACTTCGTCCGCTTTCTTATTTTCAGGCTGACAGGCAAACAACATTAAAATACCTGTTAAGAGAACAAGTTTCCCTATATCTACCATGTATAAACTCAGTCGTTTCATAACACTTTATTCGTTCATTAATTCTGAAAACCGGGTGCTGCTTCGTTAACTCCTTCGCTTGTCATATGCACGCGTTTCAGCGTACCATCCGCGTTGTAGTACAAGTAATCGATACAAACTGATCGGTGGAAGCTTCCCCCTTCGGTTTGAATACCTCCGTTGTGGTACACGAAATACCATTTGCCTCTAAATTCGACAATCGCCTGGTGATTGGTATTGCTGTTTCCTGCAATTTCATTTAAAATACCTTTGTACTCCCAGGGGCCATTAATGCTTTTGCTCATGGCATAGGCTGTTTTCTCAGGAAATCCGGTAGCATAGGAAAGATAATACCATTCATCTTTTTTGTGTATCCAGGGAGCTTCGGTAAAAGCCGGCAAATCAACCGGAATAATCGGACCGTCCAGCTCTGTCATATTTTCTTTTAGTTTCGCATAATAACATTGTGTGTTTCCCCAAAAAAGATAGGCTTGTCCATCATCGTCGATCCAAACCGAAGGATCAATATCATCCCACGAGATACCGGTCCATTTAGTGGTCATGTCGTTGGTTACCAATGCCGAACCACGTGCATCTACAAAAGGACCGGTTGGCGAATCGGCAACTGCCACTCCAATTGCTTTCCCGTGAATGATAGCATGCTCGGAACAAGTGTACCAGTAGAATTTTCCGTTGCGTTCAATTACCTGGCTGGCCCAGGAACTATGATCTTTTGCCCATTTAAAATCACTGGTTTTCAGAGGCATCGGATGCTCTGTCCAGTTTTTCATATCTTTTGATGAAAACACCAGCCAGTTGGGCATATCATACCATTTCCCATCGCCTGTATCCTGCCCGGTGTACACATAAAAAACATCGTTATGAATAAGTGCTGCTGGATCGGCTGTGTACTTGTGCGTTATTATCGGATTACCAGTTGATTCAAAATGAAACAATTCATTGCCTTCTGTTTGGCAGACTCCTGCAGAAACTGCAAACAAGCCGGCAATCGTTGCTAATCCTTTTATCTTCAATTTGCTTATTGACTTCATATTAACTTATTTATTGGTTTAGTTTGTTGCTGAAATACGATAGAGACCTGCACCATGGTAATTGATTGTTGGGGCAAACTCAGTTCCCGAAAAAGTTCCAAGATTCTTCTTCTCCCATAAGTCGCGAATCATACAATCTCCACTGAATCCCAATTCTTTCAGATTTACCGGAATTGCGACTGCATCTTCGTCGTGAGTTGTTGGATCGGTTACCGATACCATGAATTCGACAGTGGCACCTCCCTGTTGACTTGTTCCGCCAATATCCAGTCCGGCAAAAGCTTTGAACCGAACTGTATTTCCCGGAATCGTATATTTGATAATAGACTGAGAATGTGTTCCGATACCTCTTTCGTAGCTTGTCCCTTTTACATTTAACGGGTTGCCCGATATGCTTTTATTCAATGTAACTTCGCCCCATCCGGCAAAAGCAGATTCCCAACTTCGATCAGCCAGGCTGATCGAATCGCCATTATCCAGGTAAATGGTTGGGTTAATCCAATCGGCATGGTCGCAGGCATGACCGTCACCACCGTCGTTAACGATCAGGAATAGCTGTTTACTGCCCTTTGTAATCCCGATATCGATCTTTTCACCAAAACCATCAGTGAGGCGCGATACCGTTCCGCTTCGGTACAACAAGTTATTTGTTGTAACAAAACCATCACCGGCGCTATTGAACAAGGCAACAAACTTATCCCCTGTTTTCGGATCATCAGCTGTCCAGCCAATTACATCGTTTTCATTAAACCACTGCTTGTTATTAATCGAATTGGCGTGTACTTCTAGTACTTCGCGGTTGGTTAACAGCGAATTCGTAAACGCATTGTTATCGGGCAAATTCCCGCCAAACATTAACGGCGATTTAAACATGGTCCAAAGCGTCATCAGCGTATATTGCTCGTCTTTGGTAAATTTTGTGTAGCGATTGGTAGCTCGTTCTCCCCGAATAAATTTTCCTAAAGGAAGCATATCTGCATCCGGCCACGCTCCGGGTTGAACATACGGTGCCCATTCGGCACATTTTTCAAATGAATAGTTCAATTGCGACCAGTTATCCCAAAAATCGTCGATGGTGCGCCACATATTGGCATTTGCGGTAGCATGTGCATGTTCTTCCACCGGCGTTGCTCCGGGCGACATGCTCAGCACAATCGGTCTTCCGGTTTGATCAACGGCTTTTCGAATCATCTCGATCTCATTGGTATGATAAGGGCGCGAAAGATCATCCACTTTCACAAAATCGACACCCCACGAAGCATACAAATCAAAAATGGAATTGTAGTATTCCTGGGCTCCTTCTTTGCCGGCAACAATGGTGTAGTTATCCTGCAACCAGGTACATTCATAAGCTGTGGAATAAATATCTGCTGCGGTTTTGTTGGTTCCTTTTATGGATAGTTTATTAAAAACGGCTTCTTTGGGTACTCCCCGCATGATGTGAATCCCAAACTTCAACCCCAAACCATGCACGTAATCGGCCAGTGGTTTAAACCCTGCACCGTTGGCCGATGACGGAAAACGCGTTGGAGAAGGCAGGTAACGCCCGTATTCATCAATGATGAAAGTTGAATTATCGTAAGCATTGTAATGTCCTGTAGTTTGATTATCTACATGCCAGCGAATATCGACAACAACGTACTCCCAGCCAAAATCTTTCAGGTTGGCAGCCATGTAATCGGCATTGGCTTTTACCTCCTCTTCAACCACTGAGGGACCATAACAATCCCAACTGTTCCATCCCATTGGCGGGGTTAAGGCCCACTGGTGGAATGAGTATTCGCTTGCATTCTGGGCTTTAACAGCCCCGGTCTGCATTAGGATAAATATGTATACGACTGTTTTTCGTATAAGAGTATTGTTCATTTTGTTTCGTTTGATTTTTGAAAAGTTTTAGATGATGAGTCCGCCAAAAGACGAACCCACCATCTTTTCCCTGTCAACCTTTAACCTACATTCAATGTTTTATCACTACTTTTTGGGTAACTGCTCCCTCTGCTGTGGTCATCCGAAGTAAATAAATTCCGGTGGGCAAAGCGGATACATCAATATCAGTATTATTGCCTGAATTTACATCGATATCCATCACTATTACGCCATTCATATTGAATAGTCGCAGGGACAAGTTGTCTCGTTTGTCGTATTCTGAATAATTGATGTGCAGGATGTTATTTGCCGGAACCGGCCATGCCCATAAAGCGCTATTATTTAATTCTTTGTCTGAAACTGCTGTGGTTAATTCATCATAAAGCTCTGTAACTTCTGTGCCAGACAATTGATAGTTGTAGATTCTGAAATCATCGATCACACCCTTGAACATTTTTTTGGTTGTCTGATTGATTCCGACATAGTTTAGCAAGGGCTTAATCTCTGACGGACGGATGGTTATATCGGTCGACTCGGCAAGCAGTTGTCCATCCACATAGATTTCTGCACCGTTATCTCCAAGAGTTACAACCAGGTGTGCCCAGTTATTGGCCGGTAAAGCAGAAGCATTCAGTTTTTGCTCTGTGCCGTTGAGTTTAACTGCCAGTTCCATTTTTCCACCGATTGACGGAGACAAATACATGTAATCAGCCTCGCCGGAATTAAAATTGAACAAATGCTGCCCTACTTCAAACCCGGCCCATTTAACCCAGGTAGCAATGGATATCTCCGGATGAGTGGCCACATCGGCGGGCAGCTGAAGGAAGTCATTTGTACCATTAAAGGATAAAGCATCTGTCCCGTTTTTACCCTCAACAAATGTTCCTCCGCTGGCTGCGCCGTGATTCAAATGGATCGTGTTGTCCTTTGTGTCCTCATTATCGAATGTAAGGTGCTCCACCATATCATTCTCACCTGTGGCCATCGCTGAAACCTGATTGGAATAGTTGGAGCGATTCAAGGACTGATCTACTGCCCTGATTTTATATGCATATTGAACGCCGGGTTGTGCAGAATTATCAACAAATGATGTTGCCTCTACATTCCGGCCAATTGTGTTGTACTCTCCCACTGCTGACTCAGCACGTAAAACGTCATACCCCGTCACATATCCTTCTGAATTGGCATCCCATTTCAGGTTGATTGAAACGGAATTAGCGGTGGCTGCTAAATTACCAGGTACTGAAGGAGCGTCGAAATCAATCGTAGCATCAATCGGTAAAAAGCGCCATTGCTGGCTTGCCTCACCTGTTTTCTCCCACTGTACTACATTACCTGATTCATCTACATTAAGGCACTTTGCACTGTGGCGGCTGCGGATATAAAACCATCCATCACCAGCATAATCGAGGAACCATTGTTGATTGGCCCCTTTTGTATCGTCCCAAACAATAATATTCCCGCCATTATCAAGCGACCAGTTTAAGATATCAGGTGATTTGCCGCTGTGTACGGCATTCAGCAGAACATAACTAAAATCGCCTCCAATCCGGGTATTCACGGGTGTCACTTCCCACTGCTGATAAGTAGCTCCGGTGTTAGCACCCTGTTGCAGATTGACTCCTGCCTGCGTTGACCCTCCGGCCACTTCCATCACCATGCCACTGCTTCTGTTCACCAACAAATAGCGTCCGTTAATTGCTGGCTGAACATCTTCGCCCCAGGTGATATTGATCACTCGTTCAGCATTACGCTGATCCTCGGTCATGTATCCGGTACCCGCCGGCATTTCTAAGGCAAAAACATGCTGAGGACCATATCCATCGTAATACACTACCCTGTCTTTTGATACGAAATTATAGCTTGTTGTTCTGGCCTGACGCTCTGATACGCCACCAAAAGCCTGTATTTTCCCATCGGGAGCACGGTAAACTGATGCTGCCGACCAGTTCGGACGATGTTCGGCATATCCTAAGCGTTCTCCATGACTTGTCTTACAAAATTCTCCGCGGGCATACTCGGCAGTTCCCCACCAAACACCCGTTTGCAGTCCATACTCAAGTGCTACCATGGCATCCATCACGTTGTGCATTTCGTCAGCCGTTGCATGGTCTCCACTATCCCTGACCGCCTTAAAGAATGCGGCATAAGTATCGAAACTTCCCGCCAGCTGGTGCGTATTTCCTTCGTCTAAACCTGCTGGGTTTAAATAATTGTACCACTCTAAAGCAAAGTCATTATTCAACGTATTACCACCAGAGATTCGAATGGTGTCGAAACGCGGATTATTTCTCATTTCAACAACTATATTGTAAAAGTCCTCCATAGTCCCCTGACCGGTCACAGTATAGTCAGGTTCATTAAACGGAGATGCAGTAATTACCTTATACCCACGTTCTTCATGGTATTTGGCCGTTACATCAATCATTTCGGCCCAGTGGGCTGCATTACGCAAGTACCACGGATGAACGCTGGGGTGATCGCTGTTTAGCGCTACCTTTACATCCGGTTTTAACCATTTTTCAATAATGTCTAATCGCGTATTTGTATTGGTGAGTGCAGTTCCGGTCAACTTGCCATCTGCTATTGTATCGGTTGGCATAAACGAAGACCGCACCACATCTACATTCTCGACGCCCATAAAGGCGACACCGCGAATTATGTTTACATCCCAAAGCCAAGCCAGGTCCAGGCCCCAACTCACGGGCCTTATCACACCGGTTTCCGACAAATTAAAAAGTACATTACGATCAGAAACGGGTTGCGCTATCAAGTTGTCGCTTGAACTCGCAGTTTGTGCTTTTACCGGGATATTTCCGAAACCGAGAATCAGCAGTATTATTGATAAAAGTATAGCTGTCTTCATAATTCGTTGCTTTAGTTAAATTTCTTTCGATGTCAATCTTAGTTTATGCTCTCATAAAATTACCGAAACAAACTTATTTTAAAGAGATCAGAACAGTTGCTATAAATTCAGCAGAGATGCTACACAAACTCGTCAAGCTGCATTTTACAAGCATTTACGGGGATGCTTCATGGATATCACACTAATTTTAAATTGGAAATAAGTGATTCATTTTTTTTATGATATTGTGTTTAGGCAAACGCTTTTCAATCATTGAAACACCGTTTCTAATAAAAATAAACCCCGAAAAATGGAATCCACTTTCGGGGTAATTTTGAACTAAAAGAATAACACCAGGTAGTACAGAAAAACAATAATTATTTTATTTGAAAGGTATTTAGAGAATGAGGCCGCAGGGAGACATTTAGAAATTGCTTGCCGAGTTTCACTGTTACCTCCTTGTTTTCGTCGCTAAAGTTTCCGGTAAAAACAACATACTGACCCTCCGGATTTTTCACCACCATTACCGGTAGTTTATCTTCTTTTCCGTTTTTAAAAGCCACTACTTTGCTGTCCGGTGCGAGGTAGTGCGTATAATGTTTTACCGCAAAATACTCGGGCGTATAGGTGGTGGTCTTTGCTTTCGAATCTACACGGATCAGGGCATTCTGTTTCCATCCCCAACCACTCACTCCATCATCTGCCAGAATAGCGTTCCAGAAAGTATATTCCTCACAACCGTTTCCAAGGTAGTGATTGATCAGGTTAAAGGTATGTTCGGCTGCTCCCCAGTCGAATGCCCCCCATCCGCATTCGCTCTCGGTTTGAACATATTTATAATTCGGATATTTCTCACGAAGACGAGGAAGAATCTGGCCTCCCTCCCACTGGAAACCGACACCTTTAAAAGTTTCCGGCATTCGGGGGGCAGACAAAACCTCGTCGATCACTTCGTAATGATTGGTATTGATTGTTCCGAAGTAAAGATCTACTTCAGGGTGTTGTTCTTTTAAAGCAGGAGCTAAATACTCAGCGTTAAAGCGGATAATTCCTTCCGGTGTCCAGGCGCATCCCGGGTAAGGCGTGTAGCTCCAGGGTTCGTTCTGAAACATCACCATATTGATGGGAATACCTTCTTTGTCGTACGCCGAAATAAACTTACAGAAGTAATTGGCGTAAGTTTCCAGGTAACGCGGATCCTGGATAAAATAATCGTTTACAGCCAATTTCCCCGGAAATAAACCGTCGTATGTTTTTTCGATGTCTTCGAAAAGCAAGTAATCCAGTTTGGGATCCAACTTATTATGTTCGGCATTACTCACCACCGAATAATAGTGGTTGATTTTCATCCACGAAGGTGGCGACCAGGGTGAAATCCAGAAAGAGAGATCCGGATTGTAGTGCTGCGCTGCCTTTATGAATGGAATCAAAGTTGTTTTATCCCGGTCGATATTAAAATATTTAAGCTCAAAATCGCCACTTATCTCATCGCAACTGTACCAGTCGCGGGCGTAGTCGTTGCCATTCATCGAAAAACGGCCCATCGTAAAACGCAAGTCGCCTTCCGGAGAGAACAAATCGCTTAAAATATTCTCCTGTTCCTTCCGGGGAAGCATATTCAAAGCATCCCATCCCCGCTCGTTAAAACAGGTGCCCCAGGCTTTAAAAGTTACAATGTTTTCATCTCCTTCAATTTTCAGAACAGGATCTATTCGTGCACTTTTCTCTAGTTTTGTTTTGGATTGTTCCCACACTTTTCCTTCTGTGCTTGCGGTCCAATCCACCTGCTGTGCACTTACCGTTGTAGTAAATACCTTTATAATAAATAGTAGCGAAGCAGTTCTCTTTTTCATTTTAATCATTTTTTTAATCCAGGGTTCGTTCAGATAAAGCATGAAGTTCCCTGTACCTATGGTTTTTACCTGGTAAATTGCTGTTATTAGACCAAAAAGCGCAAGCAGAAACTGCCTGCGCTTTTTTATATCAATTAAAAAAAGAAAGTTTATCGCACAAACAAATGGATATTGTCAAATGCTGTCCAACCGTTGTTTAGCCAACCAGCATTACCGGTTGCATTTGCTTTGAGTTCAATTCCCAAACGCGCGCCAACCGATTCTTCAGTAGCGGGTGCCATCAGTTCCAAACCATTACCCAGTGTGGCAAACGTTTTTGTAGCAAGTACATTTCTGGCTCCATCGCCTGAGTTGTAATACAATGTGACGACAAAATTATCACCACCCGACCAGGCATCCCACACATCCAGTGTTACTCTGAATGTTTCACCGGAAACGATCACATGATCAGTGAGGTTAAATACGGAAGCTTCTTTGTTCCATAAATACCCCCAAAAGTTTCCGTTACCATCCGGACCATCTATACCAGAATCGTTGGCTTGCTCATCGCTGTCCCAGCCAGGTATGGGGCCCCAGGTAGGTATTTTAACGGTTCCCGGAAGTTGGAAATCTGCGTTCTCAACAGCAATAATCCCTTCTGCGGCACTGATCGTTTTTGTAAACGTGCCGGGTATCGATCCCTCCAGGCCAGTGGCAGTCAGCGAAACAGTGTATTCGCCGGTTTCGGCATAAACGTGTACCGGATTTTCTTCTGTCGATGTTTCACCATCACCAAAGTCCCAGCTATACGAAACGCCATATGTAGTCGAATTGGTAAATGACACTGTCAGGTATTTTGCCACATAAGTAAACTGTGCTACCGGGCTATCAACCACTGTAACCGACTTGGTAATAACTGCCGGAGAAGAGCCACTTTCTCCTAATACCGTTAAAACCACCGGGTAAGTTCCGCCAGCTTCGTATGTGTGTACGGGACGCAATGAAGTGGAGGTTTCCCCATCTCCAAAGTCCCATGTTACAGCAATAGCATCGGCTCCTGAGGCGGCAAAAGTAACCGCCAGGGTATTGTCTGAATTTACCGAAAAAGTAAAGTCTCCGGTAGGGTCAAGCGGGTCTTCAGTACAGGCTACAAAGAATGAGAGAAGCAATGTGGCCGCTAATAACCTCCAATTGTATACTTTAAAATGTTTCATTTTCATTCATTTAAAAGATTAAATCTACTTCGCAAATAATTGAACATTATCAAAGCCTGTCCAACCATTGTTTCCCCAACCTGTGTTTCCAATCGCTTTGGCTTTAAACTCAACTCCCAGGCGGGCACCAACCGAACCTTCGGTAGCAGGAGCTATCAACTCCAGCCCATTACCAAGTGTGGCAAAAGTTTTGGTAGCAATTATATTTCTGGCTCCATTGCCTGTATCGTAATACAGTGTAGCAACAAAATTATCACCTCCAAAATAAGCATCCCACGCATCAAAGGTGAGTTTAAATTGTTCTCCGTCCAGAATTATATGATCAGTAAGTTGATATACCGAACCTTCCTGATTCCAACAATACCCCCAATAATTTCCGTTACTGTCCGGACCATCTATACCAGAGTCGGTCGTTTCCGAGTCACAAGTCCAGCCAGGTGCCAAATCCCAGGTCGTAATCTTTCCGGTTCCCGGAAGCTGAAAATCACCGTTTTCAATAGCTACCGGCACATACCCAACATTTACATCATGTGACACAACAACCGGAATTGTTCCTTCGGCTCCCAGGGCCGTTAAGGTAATGGTATAGTCCCCACCCTGGGCATAGGTATGCGTTGGATTCTCTTCAGTTGAAGTTTCACCGTCACCAAAATTCCACATAAAAGATTCCACATATTTTGAAGTGGCTGTGAATGTAACATCCCTGCCGTTTACAACTGATGTAAAATCGGCGGTTGGATTTTTGGGTCCATTCGGATCGCCTTGCAATTCCTGCACCTGGGTATAATAAAACTCGTTCGATCTGTCGGAACGAACGCCGACACGTGCAAAATAGTAGGTTTCACTATCCAGACTTTGGGGTAAAGTTGCAATCAGCGTAACCTTTTGTCCTGAGATTATGGTTGTGTTATCAGCTTTTAATGCAAAATCTTTTTGATTTTCATCTACAAGGATATTTTTGCTGAGATACAACTTTACATCTTTCAGTGCCGTGGAAGGATCTACCTGGTTGACCACGAACTCAGCAACAACAGCATTTCCTTTTACCTCGAAAGTTTCATCATTGATCGTAAAAAACGGTTTTACTTCAATATCTTTTTGGGTATCTCCCTTAACATTGATCACGATTGTGTCGGCCGCTTGAGTTTCCCAGGGAGCACCGGCCAGACGAACCAGCTTATACTCGCCATTAAACAAACGTGCCGTGTAAGTACCGTCTTGAGCAATGTGTACTGCAATTTTTTCATTTAGTGCATAACCATCCTGCCACAGTTCAAACTGAGTTCCGTTTGTTCGAACACCAACAGGTTTCCCGTTGTACGTCACGGTACCGCTAAGCATAGCAGCGGGCGCATCGTAGTTATCAATTTCGCAGCTCGTAAAAACGATACTTATGACAGCTGCAAACAGTATTATTATTTTTTTCATTTGTTGACTTTTTTAATGTTCAGAAACAATCGTTTTATTCTAATGAAACGGATTCTTAACCAGTTTTGGGTTATTGTTCAATGCTCCTTGGTCGATCGAAGAATAGTAATTGGCCATTCTGAAGAAGCGGGCTTGACGAAAACGTATGGGCTGAATCCTTTCAAAGATGTATTTCCCATTGTCCGGATGTCCTTCCCTTAAAATTTGATAAGGATACAATCCTTGTACAATGGCCTCCGGATTGCCTTGTTCTCCGTTCCATACCTCGTCTGCAATTCTCCAGCGCTTCATGTCGAAATAACGGTGATCTTCAAAAGCCAGTTCTACACGGCGTTCGTTCCGGATAATATCGTTGGTAAGCGTTGCCACGCTGTTTGCCGGGAATCCTCCGTGTTTTTGTCTTAATTCGTTGATGTAACCCACAGCATTTGCATTTCCTAACTCAAAAGCTGCTTCTGCCGCATTCAGGTATATTTCACCTAAACGGAACCAGGGCCACCAGTTTTCACCAAGTGTTGGGCGAATACCGGCATCCGGATCTTCAGATACAAGTTTCCGCAGATAGAAACCAGTATTACTTACAAACATAGCATCATTCAAAGGTCCGTCAAAACCAGTCAACTTGCTTCCATTAGCCTGTGTACTTCCCAGCCCTCCTGTTTTGAAGTCGTATCCCGAGCCGTTCCACTCCGCTACACCAGCTTGTATGTCAACATCTTTTGAACGAAACTGGCTGCCGGCATAAATAACCGTTGCACCAAAACGTTTGTCTTTATTGGCAAAAATGCTATTGATATTGCTGTATACGATGTAGTTACCGTTTGCGTCTTTGTCTTTTAATTTTCCATTGCTTCCGTCGAGGTAATTAAAACTTTCAACTAAACCCAGCGAAGGAGACACCATGGAAGAACCTTCAATATCGGTACGAAGACTCCGTACGACATTATCATAAGTGAAAAAATTCAGTTTCTCGGCATCTCTTGAATAGTCTTTAGCGAAGATGATTTCGGAAGAAGATTTATCTGTAAACAATTTGTAGAAATCGTCATCGAGACTGTACCTGGAGCTTTCAATAATCTCAGATGAAGCATCTAAGGACTTTTGATAATATTCATTCGCTCTGCCTGCGGGCATACCGACTTCACCTTTGGTTAACGTAATGGGAGACCCCATTAAATTATTATACTTCGCCAAAGAACCGGCATAAAGCATAGAACGACTCTGCAGTGCCAACGCAATGTATTTGTTTCCCCGGGTATTACTGTTTTCAGTATTTGGAAAATTGTTTTTTATTTCCTGAATTTCATCGTAGATAAAATCGTAAACTTCTTCCTCTCTAGCCCGCGGAACCTGTAACGAATCAACGTTACCGCCACCCGAGTAAATCAACTGCTGGGTAATGATCGGCACACCGCCCATGCGTTTTACCAGGTTGAAATAAACCAAAGCTCTTATCAGTCTTAATTCTGCATTATACTGCAGGATTTCTTCTTCTGAAAGCGTGGAATACTTCTCCAGGTTTTCAATTGCCAAATTAATATCGCGGATAAAACCATAATCCCAATATCTTCCGTAATCGTCACCATAGGTGAAATCATTCAGCCAATTGGCGTCGTTGTGTCCCGACCACATGGCATCATCTATCTGACAGTCAGCCTGCGTATTGAATACATCGCCGGGTATCCTGTCGTAATAGTTCGACAACAAACTCAGGATTAAGCCAGGATCACTCCACAGCTGATCGTCGTTGATGCGGTTTTTCGGTTGTCTTTCCAACCAGGCATCATTATCGCAACTCACCAGCATTGCAAGGGTTGCCGAAACAACCATTAGTAATAATATTTTAGTTTTCATCATTGTTATCTGAAGTTTAGAAAGTTAAATTGAAACCAACCATTATTGTCCGTTGCTGCGGATATACCACGGCGGCATTCGCCTGAATTTCCGGGTCTATCCCGAATTTCCGAACATTGTCGATGGAAAATAAATTCGATCCGCTGACGTAAACGCGGGCGTTAGAGATTCCGCTCTTTCCAAGCAGTGATTTAGGTAAATTATAGCCGAATTCAGCATTTTTCAGTCTCAGAAAACGAACGTCGTGTAACCAAAAATCAGAATTTCTGCCGTTGTTCATACTTGTGTTGTTCCGTATTGCCGGATATCTGCCCGGGATCCACTCGCTATCCGGATCGTAAGGATCGGCGCGGTGCCATCTGTCAGTAAGCAGGTAAGCCGGTGTGTTTCCTCCCGCATGGAAAGGATTTCTCAATTCATAATTCTGAAACCACGACTGCATTCCGGCTCCGGCAAAGTCCAGGTTTAAATCAAAGTTTTTCCACTGCAATCCAATGTTACCTCCAAAGCTTAACATCGGAGCCCATCCGTCGGGATATCCAATCGGGCCTTCGTCCAACCAGTTGATAACCCCGTCATTATTCACATCTTTATAAATAATATCGCCCGGAAGTTGTGTCCTGTTGTTTTGTCCGTCGTTGTCAATCGGGTAATTTCTGATCTCGTCAACCGACTGGAATTGGCCGATGGCCTCGTATCCCCACCAAATGCCTCCCCAACGATCTTCGCTCGAGTAGCGCCATTCGTTGTAAGAGTTTCCAAACCGGGGCTTGTACGTCTCCACATACCTGAATCTTGAGTAGGTTATATTCGCACTCAGGTTGTATCTTAAATCACCCACCTGGCTCTTATAAGTTATCATCCCCTCGGCTCCGCGGTACTCGTTTTTATTCAGGTTTTCGTTGGGTAAGCTATAGCCAACTTCGTTGGGAATAAGAACATCGTAGCGACCAGCCGGAATTCCGGAGATTACTTTTCTGAATACATCAGCGGTTAAGGTAAGCTTGTTTTTCAGGAAGGCAGCATCGATCCCGGCATCGTACATGGTGTGTTTTTCCCACGAAAGATTGGTTACCGGAAGCCCTTGTGGCTGCATACCTGTTACATATTCTCCATCCAAAACAGAACCCGGCACAACGGTATTGTTGTCAAAGCGTCCGAAACTGTACCCGGGAAGATACCCAAATACTCCAACTCCGGCCTCCTGCCCTGTTTGACCTACGGAAACCCTGAATTTAAGATCGTTTACAGTGCCTTTCAATTTCTCGAAGAATCCTTCATCCGAGATTCTCCATCCGGCCGATACTCCAGGGAAAAATCCCCAACGATGTCCGGGAGCATACAGGTAAGAAGCGTCGTAGCGGCCAAGTACCTGCAATAAATATTTGTCTTTATAAGAATAGTCGATTCGCCCCAGGTAGCCAGCTCTGGCCTGGTAAGTCCATTCGTCGCCATAGCCGGTTAAAATTGCCAAGCTATTTAGCGGAATGTAATCGTTTGTTGGAGCGGCTGCAAGCCATGTTAAATCCCTGTTCCAATCACTTCTCTCGTACCCAAATACAGCCGATAAATTATGATTTTCAGCAAATGTTTTAGCGTAATTCAGCTGAAACTGGTGATAGTGGGACATCGATTCGATTTTCGTTTGAAATCTCCATCTGGCACTTTGTCCGCCCGTTCTGTTATAGGTGTCACTCGCTTCGTCGTGAGTAAACAAGTCGTAGGTGTATTGAAATCCGTCGAATAATACATTCGTATAGTTTTGCGAATAGGTGTACTTTGCCGACAGACCAAAATCAAATTTATATTCAGCAAACAGATTGACGTTTACAGCCTTTGTATAAGTATCCTTGTATCCTGCAATATCACGCGAAAAAAGAGCCGGGTTTAAGTCAGGCCTGTTGGGGGTGTTGTTAATGTATTCCGGATTATCATGTGCATAAGGCCCCACAGTAGGACGATTGGCAAAAACCGCTAATAATGAAGAAAAATATCCGTCGCCACCTTGCAAGCCCACATCACGCGTATCTTCCAGTTTTAAAGATGTTTGTGTTCCGAGCGTAAGGCCTTTTAAAATATTGCTCGACAAGTTAACCTGGAAGTTGGTTCTTTCATAGTCGAAATCTTTCATTAATGCTTCCTGCCCCACCCTGGAGAGCGACATGTAATATTTAGAGCGTTTGGTTCCGCCATTCACGTTCGCATTCAGGTTGTACTGTGGAACATTTTTTCGCATAACCAGGTCGTAGTAGTCATAGCTTTTATAGCCTAACTGATTACCGGCTTCCCATTTTGCAAGTTCTTCTTTTGTATAGATCGTACTGGGATCAATTCCGGCATTTTGTGCAGCTTCTACCTGGCCGTGTATGTACTGACCGGCATTGGCTAGTTCGGGGAAGCGGGTCAGGTTTTGCCAACCGTAGTAACCATTGATGTTAACGGTTACTTTATCCGCTTCTTTTCCTTTTTTGGTTGTAATCAGCACAACACCATTTGCTGCACGTAAACCGTATATTGCTGCTGCTGCATCTTTCAGGATAGAAATACTTTCTATATCCTCCAAGCTCAGGGAGTTGAATACGTCGTTTCCTGAAATGCGGGATACTCCCAGCCAGTCTCTGCTGGCATCGCCACCGTATGGGATTCCGTCAACCACATACAATGGGTTTCCCATGTTACGGATTTCAAGGTCGATTCCCCTCCCCGGGCGTGCATCTTTGGCCCTGGTTGACAAACCTGCCATTTTACCACTAAGAGCACCTGCTGTTGTTGTAGAAGACGATCTTGTCAACTCTTCAGCATTAACGCTACTTACAGCGGTTGTTACTTTCCTCTTTGATTTTGTACCATAACCAATGGCAACCACCTCTTCGAGGCCTATATTTTCCTGAACCAGGGTCACATTAACGGTAACCTGATTACCAACCGTAATCTCTTGTGCTTTCATCCCAATAAATGAAAACTGCAGAATATCGCTGCCAGAAACGTTTGACAACATATATTTTCCATCGGTATCAGTAATTGTTCCGTTAGTGGTTCCCTTCACCATTACTGTTACTCCGGGAAGTGGCTCAGCCGACTCATCGGTTACCGTTCCTGAAACCGATTTTTGCTGTCCTGATGCAGTTAGTCCTATAAGGGAAAATAAAGCCAGGAAAACAGTTAGCTTTATAACCTTAAACATTCTTCGAACACATGGACTTAGTCCATGAACACATCGATTTTTTTTCATAATTTTGAATAGTTTTATAAGTGATTCCAATTATTTATTTGACGAATTAAAAGAAGTGGGAAAGTCGAGTTCTTGCTTCTTTTTTTTGCCGGTATCCGGCATGAAGATCATTCATAGGCATCATAATTTAGTTTGAATAGTTTTATTGTTTTAGCCAAATCTCATTTTGGACATTACGAAAATAGATGCAGAGAAACAATTCGTGAATCTGAAATCCGTCAAGAAAGGTCTCAAATTCGTAATCGCTGTATTTATGCTGCTTTTCATTCGTTTGTATTTTTATTTTCTATTGCAAGCCTGTTTTGGGGGCTATTCTTTTTGTTCCGACGAGCCTCTGATAACTAACCATGCATGACCGAATATTCCCGCTCCTGAGGGATGTGTTTCTTTGGTTTGTTTTGAAGAATCGATTCGAATGGCAACAACATTTCTTTCTGAGGCATTAAGATAAGGACTAATATTGGCTTGAAAAGCATTTTTCTCTTTGTGTGTATTGGAAACAACCTTCTCATTTACCCTTATTTCATATCCTTCAGATATTCCTTCAAAATAGAGGGTTATATTCTTGTTTATCCAGTTCGAAGGAATTTTGAAATGTTTCCGGTACCAGCCAATTTGTGTGTTTGGTGAATCTTTAGCCCAATTGTACGGCAAATCAATACTGTCCCAGTCCTGATCATTGAAATCCGGTTGAAAGGCAGAAAGATCGTCAGTGTTATTGAACTTCCAGTTTAAATCAAAGAGTTGCCTGCTGATAATTTTATCATCTTTTACATTGCAATTCAATAAATTGCCGATGATCAAAAGACAGGTTATTACATATATTCTTTTCCTGATTCTCATAGTGTTAGTTCCAGTGTTTTGTATTATTCAATTTTCCTTTCTGGTTGTAATAAAAGCCAGTTTGGCAAAAAAATCTTCAAACATTAAGCGTACATCCAGATTATAGTATACTCTGATACTCCTGCCCGCCTCGTTTTCGACAAACAAACCAGAGTCTGTTACCAACGGAGCCGGATGAATTTTGTATTTGCTCGATGAAGGATCGGACTCCCACGAAGACTGTAAAGCCGTGAGAAGTACTAGAGGACTATCGCCCAAAACATAGGCTTCGCCCAAGTTACGGTTAGCCCTTTTCATTAAATCTTCCAACCTGCCAACCAGGTATTCGCCGGTAGGTCCCTGTTTTTTTACTTTAACCAAAAGCTCGGAATAAGAAGTCAATGCCTGTCGGTAGGCATCGCGTGGAACCTGCCACACCTGTATTTGTGATTGGTTGAATACCACCTGACAAGCCTTTACATCAATTCCGGTATTGTACTCCCATTCTTTTGAAGCTCCGGGAGGAGGCCATGCCAGTCCTTCGTATTCGGGTCCTCCAATCCAGATCAGGATAATCCGCCCGGCAATCCGTGGTTCCATTAAATAAGCACTTGCGATGTTGCTTAAACCTGCGCCGCATACCACATACAGTGGTTTTTGTGTGTCTTCTCTCATGGCTTCCTTTACAATGGCCATGGCTCCTTCCGATTTTACCGGGCTTGCCAAATCTACCAATCGGATATCGGCTCCCGGAGATACAACATAGCTGTCTTTCAAATTCATTACTGACAGCAGTTCCGTAGCCATTTTGCAGGAATAGGCTGTAGATCCCGGATATCCGTAAAATCCATCCTCGTACTGTTTGGAACCAATGATTTCGCGTATTTCTACCGTTGGAGACAAAAGATGATGAGCCAATTGGAACAAGCCGTCCGGATCTCCGCCAAAATCGTTGTCGATTATTACACGGACTCTGTCATCTATGTATTCTTTGTATTGCGTCAGATCATTCTGTGCATGGGTACCGAAAGTCATCCACCCAAAGAATACCAGAAAGGTTATTTTGATTAACTCAACCATTATTTATTGTATTATGCTTTTTCATTACAGCCCAAACAGGTATTGCAACGACGGTATGGCTGCACGATCGGTGATAAATCTTTTTGCCGCTGTTCATTATTTTTTCAATCTGCTTTGTAATATTCAATACTTCAACATCTTGCAAGGGTAAAACTACTTTCATTTATACTGAAACAGTGTCTGTGATTCGTCATTCATAAAGCAGAAATCAGTCAATCGCTCTGTGAATGGGTTTTAGGAAAAATAGCTTAGAAGAATTTGATTAAATTTACACTTGACCAAGCCAGTAAAAAGCTTAAACTATGAATTATTTTATACGATTAAATCTGACTCTTTTGCTGTTTTTCGGAACTCTGATAAACTCGTTTGCCATAAAAATTGAGAAATTAGGTATTGAAAGAGGACTGTCGAATAATAATGTGGTAAGCATTACCCAAGACCGCGACGGATTTATTTGGGTATGTACGAAAGACGGGCTTAACAGATTCGACTCAAACACATTTCGGATTTTTAAAACATCAGATTCAGATACAAACTCGATTTGCAGCAATGTATTGAACTTTGTTTATGCCGATAAATTTGACGATGTGGTTTGGATCGCCTCCGAAAAAAACGGTATTGATGCATACAATTATAAAACACATGTTTTTACACACTACGAACACGATTATGAAAACCCGGAGAAAAATGATCTGAGTGCCAACGGTGTTACGCACATCGACAGCGATGAAGAAGGAAATATGTGGTTTGCTACTTACGACGGCGGAATTGATTTTTTAGACCGAAAAACACATAAGTTCACCAATTACAATCAATCCAATGTACCGGGACTGGCTTCCAATTACAATTGGTGTGTAATGTATGATTCGAACGAAAAAATATATGTGGGACATGTTAACGACGGATTTAGTATTATCAACCTGAAAACAAAAACTGCGGTTAATTACAGGCACGATCCCAACAATCCCTCGTCGCTTTCGGACAACACGGTAACAAGTATTTTTAAAGATTCCAAAGATCGCATATGGATTGGAACCCGTAATGGATTAACCTTGTTTAATCCGATAAGCGAGCGGATGATCAACTTCAGAAACAACCCGGAAAAAGATTATTCTCTTTCGGGTAATTTCATTCAAAAAGTAACTGAGACAAAAGACCATAAACTATATATTGGTACCGAAGGAGGAGGATTAAATATTTTGGATCTGAATAGTTTTTCCTTTGATACAAAGCCTTCAGAAACACGGTTTGAACATATTATGGCTTCCGAAACGCCTGAAGGATTGTCGGGGCTTTCCGTACAGACTGTTTTCATGGATTCTTTTGGCAATATGTGGCTTGGCGGTTTGGGTACCGGAGTCAATTTTATTTCGAGCCAGGCAAGGATCTTTAACAGCATTATCTACTTACCATACATTGGGAATACCAACAGTTTGAATGACAAATCGGTACTCAGTATGTGTGTCGATACGCAAAACCGGGTATGGATGGCAAACGGCCTGGGGGGAATTGCTATTTACCACCGTGGAGAAAAGATCAGGCAGATCGACCAAATCCATCCATCAGCCAAACGTCAGAGTTTTACAAGCTTACTCAAAGATCACAACAACGATATATGGATTGGAACAGCTGACGGCGAAATCTATATTTATGAAAACCGTTCGGAAAAATTCAGGGTATTGAACAGCTTTAAACACATGGATAATATTCCGATCTATTACTTCTACGAGGATTCGAGAGAAAATATTTGGATCGCCACCGATATAGGATTGCATGTTTATAACCAAAAGTTGGGAGAATACAGTGTGTATACGGAAGAAAATTCCGGCTTACCCGACAATGTGATCCGGGCAATATCGGAAGATGGCAACGGGAATATTTGGGTAGGAACATTAATCGGAGGCCTATGTGTTTTCGATCAAAATTTTGAACTGGTTCGGAATTATGGGCAGTCATTCGACTTTTATGCCGTCAATCAAATCTACCGCGATTCCAATAACCGGATGTGGATTGCCAGTCAAAACGATCTTTTCCTGATAAGAGACGAAACAGACGAATCGATAATGCGCATGGGAAAAATATCAGGCCTTACGCAGACAGATATTCGTGCCGTTATTGAAGGAAAATCAGAAAGTGAAATATGGATCAGCACCATCAATACGATAAGCCATATAGACCTGAATACTATGCATGTCAGCAATTTTGATGTAATCGACGGGATCGTTCAGGGAGATTATTTAAATGCTTCTGTGGCGAAAACCGAAGAGGGCAATATTTATTTTGGTTCGCAAAACGGTGTGTCGTGGTTTAACCAAATCCTGGAAAACTCAGTTGACAAAATTCCGGAGGCAGTTTTTTCAGGGTTCTCGGTAACCAATGCCAAAAATTACCTGAATGAATTTATCGACATGCCTTTTGACAATGAAATAGAACTAAAGCACAACCAAAACTCATTTCAAATAAGGTTTAATGTTTTGGATTATTCGCTGGCCCAAAAAGCAGAATTTGCCTATCAGTTGGAGGGACTTAGCGACGCCTGGTTTCTGCTTAATAAAAACGATGAAGTTACCTTCCGGAATTTAAAGCCGGGAAGCTATGCTTTTAACCTGAAAACACGACTGCAAAACCATGAATGGTCCAGTCAGATTAAATCGTTATCCATAGAAATTGCCCCACCTTTATGGTTGACCTGGTGGATGAAACTGGTTTATTTCGCTATGTTCCTGCTTCTTTTGATATACGCTCTTCGGTTTTACAAAAACAAATTAAAAATTGAGAACGATTTGATTCTGGAGAAAAAAAGCCGTCAGCAGGAATCGGAAATGAACGAAGAAAAACTTCGGTTTTTCACCAACATTACCCATGAACTGAGAAGTCCTATGACGCTAATACTTGGTCCCCTTGAAGATCTGATCTCGGATGAGACTTTTAATCCTGAACAGTCGAAGAAATTGCATATGATGCAACGGATTGCCAATCGTTTGCTGCAAACAATCAATCAGATTTTAGAGTTCAGAAAATCGGAAAACAAGAGCCGGAAACTGAGCGTAATAAAAGACGACCTGGCAAAATATATTTACGAAATTGGTGAAAAATACAAAGACCTGAACCAAAACAAAACCATTGACTACGAAATCATTGTCCCCAATCAAAAAGTCGACATGTTTTTTGACCCGGACGTGGTCTCCATTATCCTGGACAATCTTCTTTCCAATGCCAATAAATACACGCCCAAAGGCACTATTACGCTCGAACTAAAGCAATACCTGGAAGAAAACATTGAATACACTGAGATCGTAGTATCCGACACGGGTTATGGTATTCCGGAGGATGACCTGCCGCGTATTTTTGACCGGTACTATCAGGCTCAAAACGCAAGTCACCCGCTAAAAGGAACCGGAATTGGCCTGGCACTGGTTAAAAACATGGTGGAACTGCACGAGGCTGAAATAAATGTTGTTAGTGCACTGAATGAAGGAACTGTTTTTAAAGTAAGGTTTTTAACCAAAAACAGTTACCCCGAGGCGATTCATTACTACCCGGAAGAAACTCCGATCGAAGAAACAGAAGAAAACGCCAAAAGTGTTATTCTGGTGGTGGATGATGATCCGGAAATTATTGAATACATCAACGATTCATTGAGTGATACCTACACAATAATTGCCTCGGAAAACGGAAAAATTGGTTTTGAAACGGCCTGTAAAGAAGTTCCCGATATTGTGATTACAGATATTATGATGCCCATAATGGATGGCATTGAAATGTGCAGGCAAATGAAACAGGATATAAGAACCAGCCATATTCCGGTTGTTCTGTTAACGGCCAAAGGCTCGCTGCACGATCAAAAGCTGGGGTACGATGTTGGGGCTGACTCCTATCTGACCAAGCCATTCAGCAGTAATTTGCTGAAAAGCCGTCTCAAAAACATCCTGGAGGCTCGGCAAAAATTTTCGCTGTCTAACTCTTCTGAGTTCAAACAAAAGCAAGAGCTGTTAAATGAATCGATAGGCGAACTGGACAAGGAGTTCCTAAAAAAACTTACCGGCGTAATTGAGGCAAACCTCGAAGACGAAGACATGAATATTTCGTATGTAGCGGCACAGCTAAATATGAGCCATTCTACTATGTACCGGAAAATAAAGGCGCTTACCAATTTAACGGCGAATGAGTTTATCCGAAAAGTCAGGATCAATTTTGCGGAACAACTGTTAATAACCGGTCAATACAACATTTCAGAGATTATGTACAGTATCGGAATCAATAGCAGTAGTTATTTCAGACAATGTTTTAAAGATGAATTTGGAATGACTCCGAGCGAATACCTGCAAAAACTGAAAGAAACCTAGTGCCCGACGAGTTTATGACATTCTTTGCTTAAAAACAGCCCCCTCTGTCTCTGTGGGAAAAGCCATCTTGCATGAAAATTAGAAACCAATAAATTAGAATAAAACGCGTATAACAAAAAATTACCGGAACTGAAGGATAATATGATTTATGCGCGCTTCCGGCTCTTATTTGAGGTTCAAAAAACTTAAGCAAATGAAACAAATTATCATCCTACTTATCGCTTTTTCTTTTTTGGCATGTGGCACACAAAACGAACAAATCCCGGAACGCAAACAAAATTTTAACGACAACTGGAAATTCATTCTGGGAGACGATCCAAGTGCTGATGAAACAGGTTTCAACGATGAGCAATGGCGCTCACTTGATCTACCACATGACTGGAGCATTGAGGGCAGTTTTGATGCCACGAACCCGGCAGGGAACGACGGGGCCTATTTGCCGACCGGTATAGGTTGGTACCGAAAAACATTTACAGCGCCCAAAAACTGGAAAGGCAAAATAGTAGCCTGTTATTTTGAAGGTGTATACATGAATGCAGAAGTTTTTCTAAACGGCGAAAAATTGGGGATTCAGCCGTATGGCTATACTTCCTTTGATTTTGATATCACCTCCTGCCTGAACTTTGAAGGCGAAAATGTACTCGCTGTTAAAGTGGACAATTCCAAACAAAAGAACTGCCGCTGGTACAGCGGTTCGGGGATATACCGGCATGTGTGGATGATTGTGACCGAGCCCATCCACATAGCTCACTGGGGCGTTGCCATCACCACCCCGGAAATTAGCGAAACTGAGGCAACCGTGGAAGTTAAAACGACGCTAAAAAACGAAACTTCGTCCAGCCACGAAATAACAGTTTCTACAAAAATTACCGGCGAGGATGAAACAGTAGCCGCAACCGGTGAAATAGTTGTACAATTGCTTCCAAACTCAGAGAAGGAAATCATACAAAACATATCGGTTAACAATCCTGATCTCTGGACTCCGGAAACACCTCATTTGTATAATGCTCAAATTACGCTTGTCAAAAACAATAAGATAATTGACAAAACTGATAATACTTTTGGTATTCGAAGCATTGATTTTAGTGCTGAAAACGGATTCCTTCTGAACGGTCAAAAAGTACTTATAAACGGCGGCTGCGTACATCACGACAATGGTTGTCTGGGGGCGGCAGCTTACGACCGGGCAGAAGAACGCAAAGTTGAATTATTAAAAGAAGCCGGATTCAATGCGGTGAGAGCTTCACACAATTCGCCGTCAGAGGCTTTTCTCGAAGCCTGCGACAGGTTGGGACTTTTGGTGATTGACGAGGCTTTTGATGGCTGGCGCGAAAAGAAAACCACGCTTACTGCTCTTGAACACGACTACGCCTCGTTGTTCGACACCTGGTGGGAACACGATCTTTCGGCTATGGTATTGCGCGACCGCAACCACCCTTCGGTTATTATGTGGAGCATTGGAAATGAAATTATTGAACGAACCAAACCCGAAGCAGTTGAAACAGCCCGGATGTTGGCCAATAAAGTACGCGAACTGGACCCCACGCGCCCGGTGACTTCAGCAATGACCACCTGGGGAGAAGGATGGGAAATATTTGATCCACTAATGGCCGAGCACGATGTATGTGGCTACAACTACCAGTTACACATGGCCGAATCGGATCACGAACGTGTTCCTTCACGTATTATTTTTCAGTCAGAATCTTATCCGAAAGATGCTTTTTTTGGCTGGGACCAGGTAGAAAAAAACTCCTATGTAATTGGTGATTTTGTTTGGACAGCCATCGACTACCTGGGAGAATCGGGCATTGGGCGCTGGTATTACGAAGGCGATGTTCAGGGCGAACATTGGGAAAGAGACCTTTATCCATGGCACGGATCCTATTGTGGAGACATTGATCTGACAGGCTGGAGAAAACCCATTTCACATTATCGAAGCATATTGTACAACGATACCGCGATGTTATACATGGCTGTTCGTGAGCCTGAGCTGGAAGGTTCGAAAATACATACAACCATGTGGGGTGTATGGCCAACCTGGGAAAGCTGGACATGGCCCGGACATGAAGGAAAAGCTGTCGAAGTTGAGATCTACTCGAAATATGAAAAAGTAAGGCTATATCTTAACGATGAATTGATGGGTGAAAAAAATACGGGAAGGAAAGAGGAATTCAAAGCCCTGTTTACCTTGCCTTATCAACCGGGAGAACTAAAAGTGGTTGGAGTGAAGGAGCAGCAGGAAATGGAATCTACTATTTTAAATACTGCCCAGGTAGCTTCACAAATTCGTTTAACCGCTGACAGAAACACGATTAAAGCCAGTGGGCAGGATCTTTCATTCATCACCGTAGAAGTGACAGATGCGAACGGAATAGTGCAGCCTAACGCTGATAACAGACTTTATTTTGAGATTGAAGGCCCGGGAGAGATCATCGGGGTTGCTAACGGCGACATAAAAGATACAGATTCCTACGTATCATATAACCGAAAGGCTTTTCATGGTCGTGCAATGGTAGTTGTCAAAAGCGGAAAGCAAGAGGGCACTATACTGCTGAAAGTAAATGCTGATGGCTTACGCAGTGAATCCCTCGCGCTTCAAGTCACAAATGAGTGAGCCGCAAAGGTGAGCCGGAAATGGGCTCTCCGCTATATCAAGGAGAAGCATTGCCACTTTTATTTCAGCATTAGTTGAAAACCTGGAACTCCATTTAAAGGAGAACGTGCGAATTTCGAAACCATCAACCGATTAATTAAAGATCAATTTATTATAATCGTTAAAACCACCTCCTTCGGGGGTGGTAATGTTTAATAGGCTAAGCCTTAAAATTATTAACTTCGTTACATGAGTAATTTTAAGAAATTGAATCATGTAATTTACAGGTGTACCTATCATGTAGTATGGACACAGAAGTATCGATTTTCGAGTTCTTGAAGGTCTTGTGAAAGAATTGTTAGAGAATGATATCTCAATGTTGCTCGAATGGAAATAATGCGAAAAGATTGAAATGAATATACAAAAAGATCATGTTTATTTGATTGTCAGTGTTCCTTCCAAAATATCGATTTCACAATTGGTGGGCACTTTGGAAGGCAAAAGAGCCATCAAAATTTTCAAAAGTTATCCTCAATTGCGTACAAAGCCCTATTGGGGTAATCACTTTGGGCCCAAAGGCTATTGTGTTGACACTATAGGTCTTGATGAGAACAAGATCAAGAAATACGCAAAATATCAAGAAGATCAATAACGCCTTGAAGAGCAACAGCGGCTCAACTTTGACTCGTCCTAAAAAAAGTTTACAGGTTATAACTCCAAATTTATTTGTTTTCTGTAATAGTTCTTCCATCTTTTTTTGATGGTTATTCCTTTGATGAGATGTACTTGAGTTGGAGTAAGC
>NZ_JADWYJ010000007.1 GCF_021354595.1 Maribellus sp. CM-23
CTTACTCCAACTCAAGTACATCTCATCAAAGGAATAACCATCAAAAAAAGATGGAAGAACTATTACAGAAAACAAATAAATTTGGAGTTATAACCTGTAAACTTTTTTTAGGACGAGTCAATCAGTCTAAAAATTATTTGTTTTCATATGCTAATACTTTCACTCCCGTGGGTGATTGGCCTCGATCGTGGTTGTTTTGTTTTCACCAGCTGAAAACCGTCGTTCAAAAAGCTTTACCGACAAAATTCCTACGTTCAACGATTTAATTCCTAGTCCCGAAAGTGTTTCACCTAACTTTAACGAAATAAGCCAAACAAAAACAGCAAAATTATGAAGCAAAAAATCTTAATCCTGAGCCTCCTCATTCTCACTGTTTCCATGCATTCGTGTGTGTTGTCTCCGTCTGTCAAAGGAGATGGAAATGTTACCGAAGAAGAACGTAAGACAGCCGATTTTGACGGAATCAAAGCCAGCAGGGGCATGAATGTGTACATAACGCAGGGAGATGACTTTCGCGTTATGGTAAAGGCCGATGAAAACCTGCATGACTATATTGAAACACAAGTGGACAACGGTATTTTGGTTGTTAGCAGCAGCGCCAACATCCGAAAAGCCAAAGCAAAGGCGGTTTATGTTACCCTACCCAACGTGGAAACGGTTAAAGCCAGTGCCGGCAGCAATGTGTTTACCGAGTCGGGTATCCGCGCTAACGAACTGGACGTAAAAGCATCAGCCGGCAGCAATATTAATCTCGAAGTAAAAGCCGACAAAACAATTGTTTCGGCCAGCGCCGGATCGAATATCTGGCTAAAGGGAGCTGCCGACGAACTGCATGCGACAGCCAGTTCGGGATCCAACATCAAAGCCGGTGACCTGAAAACCGACAAAGCCGAAATAAAAGTAAGCAGCGGGGCCAATATCTGGACTTTGGTTGACCATAGTTTCACAGGGAAAGCCAGCAGCGGGGGGAATATTTTCTATGCAGGCAATCCTTCGCAAACGGAGATAAACAAGTCGTCGGGAGGAAATGTGATAAAAAACTAAGTAAAGTGTAACTTTCCGTTTAACCCGGCGTCATTACCTAAACAAAAAGCAAAACAAACAATTCGAATATGAAAACATTAACAAGCATGCTGCTCCTGATCATGATCGCGTTTACAGGGATAGGAACAGTATTGGCCAGCGACGAAACTCAAAACCGAAATGTCAAAGATTTCAATGCCATCAAAGTATCTACAGGAATAGACCTTTACCTGTCGATGGGCAATGAAGAGTCAGTAAAAATTGTAGCCGAAGACGACATTATTGACAACATCAAAACCGAAGTAAAAAGCGGCGTGTTGCACATTTACATGAAACAAAACAACAGCTGGTTTAACTGGAGCGGTAATAAAACACGCAAAGCCTATGTAAGCGTAAAAGAGCTGGTTGCGTTGGATGCTTCTTCAGGATCGGACGTAGAAACAGAGAATACACTGGAGGGCGATAAACTGGAAGTAAAAGCCAGCAGCGGAAGCGATGTAAAACTGGCCTTGCATGTGAAGAATTTCTCCATCGACACCAGCAGCGGCTCCGATGCACGACTCAGCGGAAGAGTTAAATACCTGACCGCCGAAGCCAGCAGCGGAAGCGACATCAACGCCAGCGACCTGGAATCGCTAGTTTGCACTGCCAAAGCCAGCAGCGGTTCGGACATTAGCTTAACCGTTACTGAAGAAATTCACGCCAAAGCCAGTAGCGGCGCCGACATTGTCTATTACGGAAATCCGAAAACAAAAGACATTGATGAATCGAGCGGTGGTGACGTTCGCCAACGATAATCAAAAGAATAACCATACAGGAAGGCGGAATACCCGCCTTTTTTTGTGACTTGATCCGTCGTTTTGAAGATAATAACTTATTTTGCGCTTGCATTTTAACCAGTATGTACAAAGCGCCTAAAAGAATCATTATTATTCTCATCATTCTTCTTTCCGGATCGATCACTTCGTGGTCGCAGGAAGGGAATGCGCTTCAGTTTATCCGGAGTGTCAGCCAATCAGCCAACACCAACCCGGCTTATCAAAACGAAGACGAACGAATGGTGATTGGCTTACCCTTTTTGTCGGGCTTAACCCTTGACTGGAAAGCCAATTTCGCCCCCGACTATATTTTTGCCAAGCGCTTTTCGTACAGTTTTGACCGCTTTTTCAACGAACTGGGAGAACCCGGTGATGCTTTCCCGTCGGCCACGGTTCCCGTTTTTTACATCAGCAAACGGCAAGGATTGCAAAACTTCAGCTTTTCTGTTTCCGAGAAAACCGTTGCCACCACTAACTTCGACCACCACATCCTGCACTTTATCGACCAGGGACTCCTTCCCTATTACAACCGCGAAAAAGAAACTTTTGGCCCGCTGTCGTTCAATGCCTTTCATTACCGCGAAGTGGCCTTTGGATATTCCAACCAAATATGGGACGGGCTCACCATTGGCATTCGCCCCAAGCTGCTGTTTGCCCGTTTCCTTTACGATGTTTCTGACCTGCATGTGGAAGTGGAAACCGATACCGAACAGCAGCAACTGCTGGTTACTCCGCGGGGAACATACACCCTTGCCGGCCCGATTGACGTCACCTACAAAGAAGAAGAACAGGCTACTTTTATCCGTCCCAATCCACAGCCGGGCGATTACTTTTTCAATTTTCACAACCTAAGCCCGGCCATTGATCTGGGGCTTACTTACCGCTTTGACAAAAAAACTGAAGTGGCTGTTTCGCTGCTCGACCTTGGATACCTGGGTTTTAAACACCGTGCCTATGACGTTCAATTTACGGGTCCGCTTCGTTATGCGCAGGAAGAATTATACCAATCAAACAATCCTGATTCGCCGATCAATTACAAGGAACCCAAGCTGGCCCTCCAGGATTTTTCAGACAGAACGCCCTACATCGTTAGCGGAGAGCCGGTAAAAAAACGAGTTATACAAAAGCTTCCGTTAAAAATGATTGCCGGCATAAAAACCCGGCTAAGCAAAACCTCGGAGGCAGGTATTTCCAACCAATTCACAAGTTACCCCGACAGGTCGTACAATTATCTCACAGCGTTTTACCATACCGGGCTGGGCGAACGCTGGAACCTGGCCGGAACTGTCAGCCTTTACAAAACACAAAAGATACTGCCAGGAATCGGTGCCAGTTACACGGGCCGCCGTGCCCAATATTTCCTGAGCACAAATAATATTACCGGACTTATAAAACCCTCCTCCGCAAAAAGCTTAAATTTGTCTTTTGGAGTGAATTTTTTATTTTCCACCTTTCAAAATTAGAAGAACATGACCTTATTCATAACGTTGTTCCTGGTGAACTTCCTGCGCACTTTATTCATTATTGCACTGATTTACTTTGCGATCCGCTTTGTGTCACGCTACATTCTACCGATGCTGATTGATAAAGGCGTGAAAAATATGCAGCAAAAAATGCAGGAGCAGCAACGCAGCCAGCAACGGCAGCGCCGCAACGAAGGAGAAGTTACTATTGAAGGAAACCCCAACCAACAGAAAAGAAACAACGGCAGCGAAGGCGAATATGTTGATTTTGAAGAAGTGGACTAACAGAAACATCAGCATCGGGTAAATGATTCTGTCAAAAAATTTTCTGACACACTCTAGTTTCTCCCATATCACACACAGGAAGATTTATGAAACGGGATATTCCTTCCTTCCAAATATTTATTCAGCGTTTCTTGCTATTGTTAGCTTACTTTAGTTATATTCAATGCATTAAACTAACAAAACAAACTTGAACGCATTACTTGAGAATAGCGACCATTGGCAATCGTTGTGGGAACGTTTTATAGATGGAGATAAGAAAGCCTTTGCTCTTATTTACGAGGACAACATTGACGGCCTTTTTCAATACGGCAGCAAATTACACCCCGACGAATCCACTGTAAAAGATGCTATCCAGGAAGTTTTTTATGATTTCTACATCAAGAGAAAATCCATTCAAAAATCTCATAGTATAAAATTCTACCTTCTGCTGGCCCTAAAAAGAAACCTAATCCGCAAACTTCAGGCAGAAAGAAAACAGCAGGTCAACAACGAAGAAGATGATTTTTACTCGGAACCCGAAACCAACCCGGAATACCAGACCATAAAGAAAGAATCGGAAAAAGAACTGGAAGAAAAAATCAAAAATGCCCTGTTGAAATTACCCGCCAAGCAAAAAGAAGCCGTTTACCTTCGCTTCGACGAAACCCTTCCGTACGAAGAAATTGCAAAAATTCTTAACATCTCTGTAGAGTCTGCCAGAACCCTTGTATACCGCGCCATTAAAACCATTAAGAAGATATTAAAAACACAGGGCTCCATTGTGTTGCTGTCTTTTTTCAAAAAAAAGCAATAAAAAATGTCTATGTGATACGCTTTTCTGTCCTTTAGTGTGTACTCAATAAAAAACCGAGTGAAAAGGATAAGCCAATACATTGACGACGAAAGTTTTATCCAGTGGGTTTTCTCTCCCTCTGATGAACTGGAGAAACAATGGAGTGATTATTACGAGGGGGCTAATAATCGCGAACGAAAAAACATCGATGAAGCCAAAAGCGTTTTACTTCAGTTTAAATCAAAGCGAAAAGAAATAACAGCAGAAGAGAAGCTTGACTTATTTTCGGCTGTGCTGCACAAAATCGAGCGCCGTGAAAAATCCCGCGTTCTGCGTTTATTCCACTCGCACGTGGTGAGGTATGCTGCAATCGCTATTGTTTTTTTTGCACTTGGTGCCATTCTTTTCTATCAGTCCGACAACCAGCCCGAAAATTTCCTGTTTGCTGAGGAACTAAACGAAACCGTTTCTGATGGCGATGCAAAACTGATACGCTATACCGGCGAAAGTATTGACCTTGAAAAAGACAAATCGACCGTTGCTTATTCGAACGACGGGCTTTTGGTTGTAAACCAGGACACCATAAAAAGTGCAGGGGCACCCAAAGCTCCTCAACAGGAGGCACTCAACCAGTTGATTATTCCGTATGGAAAAAACTCGGAGATACTGTTGGCCGATGGCACCAAAGTGTATCTCAACGCCGGAACAAGGCTGGTTTACCCCGAGCACTTTACCGGCTCCAAACGCCAGGTATTTTTAAGCGGGGAGGCTTTTTTCGAGGTCAGTCACGACCCGGACCATCCATTCATCGTTAAAACCAGCGATTTATCGGTGGAAGTGTTGGGAACTCATTTTAATTTGTCTGCCTATCCTTCCGACAACATTATTGAAACCGTACTGACCGAAGGAAAAGTTGTTCTTCAAAAAAATAAATCGGGCTTATTTGAAAAGAAAATAGAGCTTGTGCCCAACCAGCTTGCAAGTTTCGACAAACGTACCAGTGAATCCACGCTCCAGTTTGTTGATGTAGAAAATTATGTGTCGTGGAAAGACCAAATCCTGAAATTCGAGAGTTCAAACTTATTTCATGTGTTAAGCAAAGTGGAGCGGTATTACAACATACGTTTCAGCTACAGCGACTTGGTATTGAAAGACATAGTGATCTCCGGGAAACTTGAATTACAGGAAAGTCAGGACGAGCTTATTGCCCGCATCTCCCGAACGGCTTCGGTTGATATCGTAAAAACAGAAGAGAACCGGTATGAGATAAGAAACAAAGAATGATAAAAAAAGGAGGAATACATATGAAATAAACAAGACTGGCAGGTGTTGCACCACCTTCCAGTCTAAATTTAAGTGTGTTAAATATTACAAATACTCATTTAACAAATCAAATTTATGAAAAAAAAGCGAACTATTGAGTTCTCCGGAAACAGGGAACTTAAACTGAAATTTAGAAAAATGAAACTAACAGTGATTTTGCTATTTCTGGGATTAGTCACCTTCGGGAATAGTTTCTCACAGGCAAGACTAAGCTTTCATCTCAACAATGCCGACATCCGGGAAACCATCAGCATGATTGAGGCCCAATCAAACTGCGTGTTTTTGTACAAAGACGACATTTTTGATTTCTCGCAAAAGATTTCGGTTTACTTTACTGACACAAAAGTTGAAGACGTTATCAAAGCCTTCTGCGAACTCACGGAGGTGGATTACGAAATCCTGGACAGACAAGTGCTTTTGAAAGCAAGGGAAGCCGAACCTGGCGCGACTCCCGATCTTATGGAGCAACCACAGCAAAACGAAATAAAAGGAACGATAACAGATGCTGACGGCAATCCGCTGCCTGGGGCTTCTGTTGTTGTAAAAGGCACAACCATCGGTACCATCTCCGATCCCGACGGGAACTATTCGCTCCCCGGCATTCCGGAAGACGGCATACTGGTTTTTTCGTTTGTAGGAATGAAAAGCCAGGAAGTCCCTATTACCGGCCAAACAACGGTAAACATCTCCCTCGAATCTGATTTAATGGATGTGGAAGAAGTAGTGGTAACTGCCCTGGGAATAAAAAAACAAAGAAAAGCTTTGGGATATGCAGTGCAGGATGTTAGTGGTGATAACCTGACCGAATCGCGCGATGCAAACGTTGCAAATGCTTTGGCGGGTAAAATTGCGGGGGTTCAGATCAGACAGAACGGCACCGGAGTTGGAGGTTCCACCAGAATCGTGATCCGCGGTAATAACTCGATTGCCGGAAACAACCAGCCCCTGATTGTGGTAGATGGTATTCCGATCGATAACTTTTCCAGCTCTCCGGCCGACTACTGGGGAAACAGCACCATTGACAAAGGCTCCGGCTTAGGAGACATTTCTCCTGATGATATTGAAAGCATTTCCATCTTAAAAGGCGGAGCGGCAGCGGCGTTATACGGTAGCCGTGCAGGAAACGGCGTTGTACTGATAACCACCAAAAGCGGTAGCAGCTCCAGAGGTCTCGGCATTTCATTCAGTTCCAACTTTACCTTTGAAAACCCGATGCAGGTTCCCTCGTTCCAAAATGAGTACGGACAAGGAGTTAACGGTGTTTTCGACAATAACCAGGTGGGTAGCTGGGGCCCGAAAATGGATGGAAAGACAGTTGAAATGGCTTTGGGCAGTTTTCCTTATGCAGCCCGTCAAAATGATTTATACAAAGACTTTCTGCAAACAGGTACCAGCTGGACAAACAGTGTTGAACTGTCAAAAGCCAATGAAAACCTGACCTACCGTTTTTCGGTAACCCGGCTCGATAACAAAGCCGTTGTTCCGAACAGCGGAATGGACCGCACCACTGTAAATTTCAGCGCCACAGCAAAATTGGCAGAATGGATCACAGCAGAGTCAAAAATTAACTACATCAACCAAAACACCAAAAACCGTATCTCGCTGGCACGCGACCCCAACAACATATTCATGGACAACCTGTACCGTCCACGAAGTGTTTCTTTTTCCGATTACGAAGCCTATCGCGCCACCGATTGGAAACGGGCCGATGGAAAACCGGCAGCCTATGTACTTGATCACAACGCTTCGCCTGATAACGTTTTCTGGATGACAGAAAAAAACCGCAACAGCGATAAACGCGACCGCTACATCGGGATGATAGCCCTGAACCTTTCGCTTGCCGATTGGCTGAAATTAAAATTGCGAACAGGGATGGATAACTATTCCTTCTTTTACGACCTGACTCGCGCAACCGGCAATCCATACTGGGAAGTAGAAGGTTCGTATCGCACCACGCAACAAACTTTCAAGGAAATCAACTCGGACTGGCTTTTAACAGCCGACAAAAGCTTTGGAGACCTTGGACTGAGCGCCACCGTGGGTGGTAACGTAATGAAACGCGAAGCAACAGAGGATGTAAACTGGTCGGGCGCCCTCGAAATTCCTGATTTCTACACGATCTCGGCAGGCCGCGAACACCAGGCTTTTTACACCACATCTGAAAAGCAAATAAACTCGTTGTACGGCACCGCATCGCTTTCGTACCTGAATGCTTTTTATCTTGACCTGAGCTTACGCGGCGACTGGTCTTCCACACTGCCATCCGATAAAAACAATTACTGGTACCCTTCCGTTAGTGGAAGCTGGGTGTTCTCTGAAACCCTCGGACAGCAAGGAATCGACCTGAAACCTATCTCGTTTGGAAAACTCCGTGCGTCGTGGGCAGAAGTAGGAAATGACACCGATCCGTACATGCTTGCCAACACTTTTGGTCTTGACTACAACATCAAAGACGGTTTGATGGAGGTGACCCGTCAGAACTGGCGCGCCAACCCCAACCTGAGAAACGAAACCGTTCGCTCAATAGAAGCCGGTTTTGAATTACGGGCCTGGCAAAACCGAGTAGGCATCGATGTTTCGTACTACAAAAAGAATGCTTTCAACCAAATCCTGAGAATTGCCATTCCGCCGGCAACGGGTTACAGTTACGACCTGGTTAACGCCGGAAACATTCAAAACCAGGGATGGGAGCTGGCTTTAAATGCCACGCTGGTGAAAGCACGTGGTTTCGAGTGGAATACGCTGATTAACTGGTCAACCAATAAAAACAAGATCATCAGTCTCACCAAAACAACCAAGAGACAAATTCTTAGTGAAGGAACCGGTCTTCCGTTCCAGATTGTAGCGGAAGAAGGCGGCTCGTATGGCGACATTTACGGTACAGCTTACGAGCGCGACAACCAGGGAAATATTGTTATCGGAGCCAGTGGGGTTCCTGTTCAGGCTGCTGAACTAAAGAACCTGGGCAATACTCAGCCCAAAGGAATGCTAAGCTGGTCGAACACTTTAACACTCAACAACCTGTCGCTTGGCTGGCTGGTAGACATGTCATACGGAGCCAAAGTATTTATGGGATCCATTCAAACCGGAACCAACCACGGAACACTGGCTATGACTTCGGATTACCGCGAAGGCAACCTGGTAGTGGAAGGTGTAAAACAAGACGGAACTCCCAACGATGTATCAATCAATGCAGAGCAATACTGGAAAGGCATTAGCGGCATCAACGAGGCTTTTATTTACGATGCCGCCAATATTCGTTTGCGCGAATTACACTTCTCTTATTCGGTTCCGCAGAGATTAATTGCAAGAACCCCGTTTACCTCTCTGAAGGCGGGTGTAGTTGCACGTAACTTATTTATGATTTACAGCACCACCGAAGGTTTTGACCCCGAAGCCGGTTTCAGTAATGCCAACAGTGTTATGGGGGTTGAATTTAACTCGATGCCAACCATGCGCAGTATTGGGTTCAACATCAATGTTTCGTTTTAATAACCTAACCTGTAAAACTTTGAAAAATGAAGACAAGATTTAAAATACTATTCATAGCAAGCGTATTATTCACAGGGGCCTTTTCAGCGTGTGACGACCTGGTCTCCAATGTCAACCCCAACCAGCCCGACGGTAGCGTCAATTATAATTTTTCTGAATCATCGCTGGGTTCTGTTTTCCGCACAACAATTCCGGCCATTGAAGGAGACGACGAACAGCGCGTAAAATCACTCATGGTCGATTTTTATGCACAAATGCTGGACGGCGGTAGTTTTTCCACCCGTTACTACATCATGAACGATGACTGGAATTCCCGCATGTTTCGCCGGGTACAAAACAGCATTGCCAACATCAACCTGGTGCTTCGTGCTCAGGAAGAGCAGGGAGATGCTTTCAACCACGCAAAAGCGGTAGCAAAGATCTGGCGCGTATGGTGTGCTTCTGTCGGAGTCGATTGGTTCGGCCCCATTCCTCTTCCGGGCTATTCCGGCGAAGTAGTGGAAAATCCGCCCTATGTTTCGCCGCAGGCTGCTTATGCCGAGTTTTTTACTGAATTGGAGGAAGCCAATGCCTTGTTGTCTGCTGCCAGTGGAAATCCTATTTTCAGTAACCAGAACTATGATATCATTTTTGACAACGATGTGGAGAAATGGCGCCGCTTTGGCAACTCTCTGCACCTTCGTTTGGCCTTGCGTTTATCTGAAGTGGATGAGACTACCTGCAAAGCCGAGGTTCAGAAAGCAATCAATGCCGGTGTAATGGAAAGTCCGGCCGACAATGCTTTGCTGCCGCCAAAAGCTGATGGTTCGTGGGGACAAAACTACAACTATACCATGTTCCAAATTACCTGGGGAGGCCCGCTGAATATGAGTTCTACGATGGAGAAACTGTTGTCGGGTATCGGAGGTATCGATTTCCCTGCTTCAGTAACCAACGATCGAAGCGGCAAAGAACTTTCGGCTAACCACCCCACAATGGTCGACCCCCGCGGCCCCCAAATGTTTGACCCGGCCTTTGAAAATGGCGACTGGCGCGGCATGCCCGATGGGATGGACATTACCAAGCATCCCGAGCTAGATCCGACAAAATACAGGTCGGTAGTTTTTGCAGAAATGGGTTTCCTGAAAAACAACGGAGCAATCAGAACTGCACGCCCTTATGATTTATTTCTGTATGAAGAGGTTTGTTTTTTGAAAGCAGAAGCGGCCTTCCGTGGCTTTGTTTCGGGGCTGGATGCAAAAACAGAATATGAAAAAGGAGTGAACGCTTCTTTTGCTACCTGGGGTGTTGCGGATAAAGCCGATGCCTACCTTTCATCTACCGAAAAAAATGTGGCCGGAACAAGTGCCCGTTTCGACGATACTTCCGGTGCAGGCAATACCGCGTTGGAAAAAATTATTACCCAGAAATACATTGCCTTGTTCCCCGACATGTCGCAAGAAGCCTGGAATGACAAGCGTCGCCTGAACCTCCCCCGCACTGACGTGGCACTCGACCGAAATGAACTGATATGGCCCAGTCACAGTACCGATGTAAAAGACGTGACCAACTATATCAAGCGTGTTGAATATCCCGAAAGTGAAAAAACCCTGAACGAGGTTGAATACAACAAAGCATTAACCTTGCTGGGAGGCACCGACCAGGTGAGTACAAAAATCTGGTGGGATTTGGGTAAAAATTATTGCACTTCGACCAATTGACTGGTAATCATAATCTTAGAGTTTTGTAACTCTGTTTTCAAGCGAAGGCGGTCTGCATGCAGTCCGCCTTTCTTTAATCCTTCCCTTCAGGTAATTCCACCAGTAGTTTTTGCACCTATTCTTTCTGGCTTTCAAAGCTTCAGAATGGTTTATCCCTCAAAACTTTCCTCCCCGAACTTTGAACCCTCAACTCTTCTCGATCCAAATCAAAAAAATCGTGTACATTTGTGCTTCAATTCAGAATTTTAACAAAAAATGGCACAGGAAGATATTTTCAAGAAACTGGTTGCGCACTGCAAAGAATACGGATATGTATTTCAATCGAGCGAAATTTACGACGGGCTGGGAGCAGTGTACGATTACGGACAATACGGCGTTGAGTTAAAAAATAACATCAAAAAATACTGGTGGGACAGCATGGTGCTTTTGCACGAAAATGTGGTTGGGATCGACTCAGCTATTTTTATGCACCCAACTATCTGGAAAGCATCGGGCCACGTGGATGCTTTTAACGATCCGCTGATCGACAACAAAGACTCGAAAAAACGTTACCGTGCCGATGTGCTGATTGAAGAACAACTGGCAAAAATCGAAGAAAAAATAAACAAGGAAGTGGCCAAGGCCGCCAAGCGTTTTGGCGATGCTTTTGACGAACAACAATTCCGCGAAACCAACCAGCGTGTGTTGGACAACCAGGCAAAATGGGATGCATTGCACAACCGTTTTGCACAGGCTTTGAATGACAGCAATCTGAACGAACTGCGTCAGATTATTGTTGACGAAGAAATTGCCTGCCCTATTTCAGGAACCCGCAACTGGACCGATGTACGTCAGTTTAACCTGATGTTCGCCACCGAAATGGGATCTACTGCCGACGGAGCGCTGAAAGTTTACCTGCGCCCGGAAACTGCTCAGGGAATTTTTGTGAATTACCTGAACGTACAGAAAACCGGCCGTATGAAAATTCCGTTCGGGATTGCGCAGATCGGAAAAGCTTTCCGTAACGAAATTGTAGCACGTCAGTTTATTTTCCGCATGCGCGAATTCGAACAAATGGAGATGCAGTTCTTTGTTCGTCCGGGCAGTGAACTCGACTGGTTCGAAAAATGGAAGGAAACACGTATAAAGTGGCACCGTGCCCTTGGTTTTGGCGACGAAAACTACCGTTTTCACGAACATGAAAAGCTAGCGCATTACGCCAATGCTGCGGTGGATGTGGAATACAAATTCCCCTTCGGATTTAAAGAAGTGGAAGGAATTCACTCGCGTACTGACTTTGACCTTTCGCAACACGAAAAATTCTCGGGTAAGAAAATTCGTTACTTTGATCCCGAATTGAACGAATCATACGTGCCTTATGTGGTGGAAACATCCATTGGACTGGACCGTATGTTCCTGCAGGTAATTTCGGCTTCGTACTGCGAAGAGCAGCTGGAGAAAGACTCACGTGTTGTGCTCAAGATTCCTATAGCTCTGGCTCCGGTAAAATTGGCGGTTATGCCGTTGGTAAAAAAAGATGGTCTGCCTGAAAAAGCGCGCGAAATCATCGATGCACTGAAATTCGACTTCAACTGCCAGTACGACGAAAAAGACTCTATCGGAAAACGTTACCGTCGCCAGGATGCCATTGGAACACCGTTCTGTGTTACCGTCGATCATCAAACTGCGGAAGACAACACCGTTACTATCCGTTACCGCGACACCATGGAACAGGAACGCGTTGCAATCGCCGATCTCGGAAAGATCATTGGCGAACAGGTCAGTATGAAGAATTTGTTTGGGAAAATAAATTAGACTCTGCTTGTTAAGACGAAAGTTCACGCAAAAATCGGATTTTCTTTTTAATAGCACGTTCTATCTTTTCTATAGCCAATTATGTTTCCCTGAGTATTAACGGAAAAGTTAAAGAAGGCTCATGTAATGATGATGTATTCGATAATAATAGCGGTGTATAATCGTACCGGAGAAGTTAAGGAGCTTTTGGAAAGTGCAGAGAACCTTGATTTTGACAGAGAAAGATTTGAGTTCCTTTTTGTGGATGATGGGTCAAAAGATGGGTTCCAAAATTATATTGAGCACTATCGTTCAAAGACAGGCATACAAATAAGAACCATTTATCAAGAAAACAAAGGCCCGGGAGAAGCGAGAAATAATGGGATGAGAAATGCTTCCGGGCAATACTTTATCTTTGTTGATTCAGACTGCATGTTTCCGTCCCATTGGCTTTGTACGATCGACAGAGAAATAAAACAACACGGCTACGAAGCTTTTGGTGGTCCTGATACTTGTCATGAATCATTCAGCCCCTTATTGAAAGCCATTACCTATTCCATGACATCAAAACTTGGTACAGGTGGCACACGGGGACAGAAAAAAAGTATTGGCAAATTCTATCCCCGCAGCTTTAATATGGGGATCCACCGGAAGGTATTTGAAAATATTGGAGGAATGAACCAACTTCGCCACGGGCAGGATATGGACTTCTCGCAGCGAATCTATGATGCCGGTTATAAAGTTGGGTTGATTTCTGATGCTTTTGTTTACCACAAGCGACGTACCAGCCTTTCGAAGTTTTATCGGCAGATTTTTAATTGGGGTGTAGCTCGAATTAATTTATCATTGGCTCATCCATCTCTGTTAAAACCAATTCACCTGATTCCGGCAGTAGTTGTCCTTGGCTTGATTCTACTTGCTTTTTTTACGATGATTTTTCCCAAATGGGGCGGATACCTCTGGGCAATAACGGGGCTTGTATATTTACTGGTAAACCTGACTGCCTTTTTTCAATCATTTATTCAATATAGAAACATTGAGGCTGCCTTACTGTCACCGGTTACATTAAACATACAAGTATTTGCATATGGTTTGGGACTGATTAAAGCTCTTTGGCAAACAAAAATATTGGGAAGAAAAGAAGCTGAAGGATTCGTAAAAAACTATTACAGTAAAAAGAAACTGGAAAGCCGATAAAATTGCACCCTTTAAAAGAGTTATCACACAGATGAAAGTATTAATAATTTTTGGGACAAGACCGGAAGCCATAAAAATGGCTCCATTGGTAAAGGAATTTGAGAAGCATTCTGACTACTTTCAGACAAAAGTTTGCGTTACTGCACAACACAGAGAAATGTTAGATCAGGTTTTGGATATTTTTGATATTAAGCCCGACTATGATTTAGATATTATGAAACAAGGGCAGGACTTATTTGATATAAGTGCCCGGGTGCTGTTGGGAATAAGAAATATCTTACAAGATTTTACTCCTGATATTGTCTTTGTACACGGCGATACTTCTACTTCTACATTTGCCGCACTTGCTGCCTTTTACCAGCAAATTCCGGTAGCTCATATTGAAGCTGGACTTAGAACAAACAATATATACTCTCCGTGGCCTGAGGAAATGAACCGCCAAATGACAGGAAGAATTGCGAGCTATCATTTCTGCCCTACCGTTTTCGCAAAAAATAATCTCCTAAAAGAAAATATTTCCGATAAAAATATTGTTGTTACGGGCAATACCGTAATTGATGCTTTGTTTTTAGTTCTGGATAAAATAAAAAATGACAGAAATAAAGAAATATCGATAGAACGTGCTATCAGAAACAAAGGATACAGTATCAGTGAAAGGAAATTTTTGCTCGTAACCGGACACAGGCGGGAAAATTTCGGGCATGGCTTTATCAATATCTGTGAGGCTCTGAAAGAAATTGCCCTTTCTAATCCTGATATCGATATTGTTTACCCAATGCACCTAAACCCGAATGTTAGAAAGCCTGTAACCGAAATATTAAACAATGTGGGTAATGTATTTCTAATAGAACCTTTAGAATATCTGGCATTTGTTTACCTAATGTCGAAATCATATTTTGTAATAACTGACTCGGGAGGCATCCAGGAAGAGGCGCCAAGCCTGGGAAAACCAGTACTCGTAATGAGGGATACAACAGAAAGACCTGAAGCAGTAGAGGCAGGAACAGTAATATTAGTCGGAACAGATAAAGAAAAAATAGTATTGGAAGCGGAAAGACTATTAAAAGATTCCGTTCATTTTGATAGCATGAGCGAGCTGCATAATCCCTACGGTGATGGCAAAGCAACAGAAAAAATTATTGAATACATAAAAGCAATATAGAGATGAAGGTCTGTTTTATAGGACTGGGATACATAGGACTACCTACAGCAGTAGTTTCTGCTTCTAAAGGGCTAACGGTTATTGGCGTTGACATAAATGAAGATATAGTTAACACAGTAAACCAGGGGAAGATACATATTGTTGAGCCAGGGCTAGGCGAACTGACCAAATCGGTAGTAGAATCAGGCAACCTGACAGCCTCATTAAAACCTGAATTAAGTGATGTATACTTGGTTGTGGTTCCCACTCCATTTAAAGGAAATCATGAACCCGATATTTCCTATGTAGAAGCAGCAACCTTGAGTATTGTCAACTTGTTGAAAGAGGGAGATACATATATAATTGAATCCACATCACCGATTGGGACGACAGAAAAAATGGCTGAACTGATCCTTTCGTTACGTCCCGAACTTCATAACAAAATCAATATTGCCTATTGCCCTGAAAGAGTATTACCCGGTAATGTGATCTTTGAACTGGAAAATAATGACAGGGTAATAGGTGGAATTGATGAAAAATCTACAGATGCAGCAATAGAGTTCTACACGAAGTTCGTTCGTGGAAAATTGCATCGTACGAATGCAAGAACAGCAGAAATGGTTAAGCTGACCGAAAATTCGAGCCGGGATGTTCAAATCGCTTTTGCAAACGAACTTTCAATAATATGCCATAAGGCTGGAATTAACGTTTGGGAATTAATCGAATTAGCAAACAAACACCCACGAGTAAATATTTTATGGCCCGGATGTGGTGTAGGCGGACACTGCATTGCTGTTGATCCTTATTTTATTACGTCCCATTTTCCTGAAGAATCAAAAATAATAGCAAAAGCCCGCGAAATAAATAACTACAAAACTCTATGGTGTGTGGAACAAACTAAAAATACGATGCTTAAGTATGAACTGGAGAATGGCAGAAAACCATCCATTGCACTTATGGGGCTTGCATTTAAACCCAATATCGATGACTTAAGGGAATCTCCCGCAAAATATATTGTTGAGCTGTTATTACAGGAACTGAATGAAAAAGATGTGTTTATTGCAGAGCCGAACATTTCAACTCACAATAGGTTTAAGCTGACCTCTTATGAAGAAGCGTACAAAAATGCCGACATTGTAGTTTTTCTTGTGGCTCACAAAGAGTTTAAAGCTATAAAACAGACAAATGATAAAGTTCTCCTTGATTTTTGCGGAGTTCTTAAAAATTGAATCTAAGTGAAAAAAGTTCTGATTGTCACCTACTATTGGCCTCCCTCCGGAGGTCCGGGAGTGCAAAGGGTACTCAGGTTTGCTAAGTACTTACCACAATTCGGTTGGCAACCTATAGTTTTGACAGTTAAGAATGGGGATTATCCGGCAGTCGACAATAGTTTAGAAAACGAGATTCCCAAAGAAGTAAAGGTTTATAAAACCCAGACAATTGAACCTTTTACAATTTATAAATGGCTTACCGGGAAAAAGAAAAATGCAAAAATAGACACCTATATTCTAACGAATAAGAAGAAAAGCTTTTTCGAAAGACTTGCGCATTTTATAAGGATGAATATTTTTATTCCTGATGCAAGGATTGGGTGGATGAGCTTCGCCGTAAAAGCAGGGATGAAAATAATAAAAGAAGAGAATATTGATGTTATATATTCCTGTTCTCCTCCTCATTCGCTTCAACTTATTGCCAATAAGCTGGCTAAAAAATCGAAATTAAGATGGGTCGCTGATTTTCGTGATCCATGGATGGAATTTGTCACCTACCAGACGATGGATCCCAATTCATATCCATTCAGACGGAATATTAACCTACAGCGTAAGGTTTTTAATAATACGAATAGGATTATTACAACCTGCGATGGATTTACCCGGTTAATCAACGAGAAGTATCAGATACCCAAAGAAAAAATACAAACCATTACCAACGGTTTTGATGCAGAATTTATTGATAAAGTAGCTCCTTCGGAAAATAAAAAATTAACATTGATCCATACAGGTACTTTACCCAAAGAGAGAATCCCATATTCTCTTTTAAAAGTCCTGCAGTCGGAAAGTTACAAAAACATCGAATTAAAATTTATCGGTAATATCTCTGATGAAATAAAGAAGGAGATCTCAAAGTTTAACTTACAAAATATTGTTGTTTATAAACCGTACATACCATACCAGGAGGTTATCGCCGAGATAAAATCCAGTACAGCATGTATTCTTCCAATTGACAATGTTCCTAACAACGATTTATTTATTGCAGGAAAGCTTTTTGATTATCTTGGATGCGGAATCCCGGTGCTTGCCCTTGGCAAAAAAGGATGTAGTGTAGATAATATTTTAACAGAAACTGGTTCCGGAGTATTGTTTGACTATGATGATGTTGAAGGAATTAAGGATTTTATCGAGCAACGATTGAAAGAAAAGATTCTGTCCGGGCAAAATAAGAATGTAAAGAATTACGAGAGAAAAGAATTAAGCAGAAGATTAGCAGAAATTTTTGACGGATTATCATGAAAATCAAAAAGATCATATTCTTTTTAAAACGACTTCGTACTGATCTAAAAGAGAACAAAGAGATAGAGCTCAATTTCGATTACCCAAATGATTTAAACTATTATTACATAAAGTTTAAAGAAGAACTGGTAAACAGCAGAGGAGGGAATAAGGCATTTCAGTTTGACGATCATGGAGTTCCCCAGGTTCATTCTTATATTGACGTACAAGATCGGGCCGGCTATTACTACTACCCGATCACCATAGGACAATATGCCCTGGCTGTTTTCCATTCGTATTTGAACACGCACGACGAGCAAAAAAAAGCACATTTCCTGAGAATTGCAGAATGGTTTTATGAAAACAAAACCGAGGATGATAAACTCGGTGTATATTGGTTAACAGAAACTCCAAAACCAGAATACGGTATTACAAAACCATGGAAATCGGCATTCAGTCAAAGCAGAGGACTTTCTGTTTTATTAAGAGCCTGGCAACTAACCGGAAACATAAAATATTTGGAAGTTTGCAAAAAAGCCCTGGTCCCGTTCACTTATAGCGTTTCTGAAGGAGGAGTAGCAGTTGACCTGAATGCTGCTCCTTTTTACGAGGAATATATTGCCGAAAAACCTACGCGTGTACTAGATGGCCATATGTTCTCTCTTTTCGGAGTGTATGACGCGGTTAGGGCAATAACTCCGGATGTGGATGCAGAGGGGCATAATTTAGCTCGCCAAATATTTAATGCCGGAATAGAAGGACTTGTTAAACGTTTACCCGAATATGATTTGGGATTTTGGATGAAATTTAATCTTTGTGACCTGGAGTTTTATCCCTCCAACGACCCCTGTACTGTCGGATATTTAAGGTTGGTTACAGCTCAATTGCAGATACTAAAAAGCATATCAGGGAATAAAGTAATCGGGGAATACGTTTCAAAGTTAAGAAACTACGACCGCTCTTTCAATGTTGTAAGAATGTATAAGCTAAAATTTACAGCACTCAGAAAAATGAACAGGCTGTAAGAAAGGAATTTCTTATGTGTGGTATTGCAGGAATAATCGAAAAAGGAAAAAACAACCGGGAATTAATGTCCCAAATGCTTGATGCAATTGCTCACCGTGGCCCTGATGATAAATCGCTGTTTGCACACGGCGATTGTATATTGGGACACCGTAGGCTTTCTATTATTGACCTAAGTACCGGAAACCAGCCTATTTTTAATGAAGACAAGACCATTGCTGTTGTTTACAATGGTGAGATATATAATTTTAAAGAAATTCGGAAAGAACTGGAGGGTAGAGGTCACCACTTCTCTACCAATTCCGACACTGAAATATTAGTCCATCTCTATGAAGAGCATGGGCCCAACTTTGTCGATAAACTAAACGGCATTTTTGCGTTTGCTATTTATGATTTGAACGAAAAGGTACTCATGTTGGGACGCGACCATTTCGGGGTAAAACCTTTGCATTATTATCATAAAGACGCTGTATTCCTGTTTGGATCGGAACAAAAATCCATTATTCTACATCCCAAATATAATACTGCAGTTAATTACAAAGCTCTGCACTACCATCTAAACTTGCGCTATACACAAAGCAACGAAACACTTTTTGCGGGTATTAAACGCTTACCTCCTGCTCACTATGCAGTATTTAAGAATAATAGTCTGGAGGTAAGACCGTATTGGAAGCTTACTCCTGAAACAAATCATACTATTTCGGAAAACGAAGCCATCGAAGGCGTTAATTTTCACATCAAACAAGCAGTAGAACGTCAATTGATCAGTGATGTCCCTATCGGAGTTTATCTATCGGGAGGACTTGATTCTTCTACGATTGTCCAAAAGATGCACGAAATAGGTGTTCCGCAAATCAACACCTATACGCTTGGGTTTAACGAACCTACTGACGAATTTCCTGATGCAGAACGAATAGCCAAAGCATTCAATACTAACCATCACACACACAGTTTGTCCATGAATCCTCTCGGAGATTTGGATAAAGTAATATGGCACGCAGAGGAACCTAAAATAAATTTATTGCAAGGCTATAAAATGTCGGAATTTGTCAGAAGCCAAAACATAAAAGTGGTTCTTGGCGGATTGGGTGGTGACGAACTTTTTGCCGGATACGACATTCATAAGTTTATCTATCCATTTAATACATGGCATCAAAATATGCCGCGATGGATGCAGAAATTGGCCCGGATTAAGTCTGATATTTTATTCAAGCTCCAAAATTCAAGTCGAACTTTGCGTTTTGATGAATACCGCCGAGGTGTTCAGATGCTTTTATCCATTGGTCAAATAGAACGTTTTTATCTGATTATTCGCAATGTTTGGGACTTCGACGAAGGCTTTTATAGAGAAATTTATGCCCCTGAATTTTGTGATCTGATATTGAAAGAGCGTTGGCAAGTGGTTCATGAATTTAAACCTTTCTTCGATGCGCTCGAGAAAGGGACAAATGCGGTTGATGCAGTTCTGTTTACTGAATTTCAAACCAAGATGGTCAATGACTATCTGTTGACCAATGATCGCATGTCGATGGCAAATTCGGTAGAAGAACGGGTACCCTTCCTGGATAAAGATTTGGTAGAGTTCGGTTTTTCGTTGCCAGTACAAATGAAGATTAATCATGGTACAACAAAGGCTATTTTTAGAAAAGCAATGGAGGATAAACTACCACCAAAAATCATAACCAAGAAAAAATGGGGGTTTACAGTGAATTCTTATTTGCAGTTCAAAAAAGACCTTAAAACCGAGATAGAGAAAGAGCTTACACCTGAGTTTATTCGCCAACAAAGCATTTTTAACTACAGTTATATTCGACGTATTTTAGATTATCCTGCCCATCCTAAATTACGTTGGCATTACAACTATCTTTGGGTAGTATTAGGCTATGCTAAATGGGAAAAGATGTTTTTAAAGAGCAATTCCTTCCATAAAGACTAAACCGTTTTTTTCTCTTTATTTCGTTTCCAATATTTATAACCTTCAAATACACCCCCACCAATAAGTAGTAATGTGAGAAGATAGGAAGTCACTAATGATATCTTCGTTCCGGCGTAATACGAAGTAGGCTCAAATTTAAATTCAACTGTATGAGTACCTGCCGGAATAATCATTGCCCGTAACACATAGTTCACTCTGAAATGATCAGCTTTTTCCCCATCAATATATGCCTGCCAACCATTGGGAGCATAAAATATTTCAGAGAAAACAGCCATTTGTTCGCTCTCTGTATGACTTTTATAGGCCAAATGATTTGGATGATACTTTTCCAAAGAAATAGTTGCAGCAGAATCTTCAGCGAATACCTTAGAGTCAACAAAATGTACAAACCTTTTATCAACCACTACCTCTTTCTTCGTATTGATTGTCTGAAGCTTTGTAATTTCATCCAATGCCCCATCTGAAGTGATATATAGATGAGCAAACCATGCATTGCCATAAGCATTAGGATTTTTTACCGGTTGGGCATTTTCGTCAAGAATGAAATATTTAGTATTCAACATATTTATAACGTTATTACTAAATAAGTTCTCCTGCATTTCTGCATTTGATTTACTTGCTGCAACTTTTCTCATAAATGGGGAAAGACAATACTCAATCAAATCCTGGTAACGGCTTAATTTGGCAGCAGAATATCCCCCAATCGACTTATGGTACGCGGAAGTTAGAGCATCATTAAAAGTATCTCCAAATTTCAAGACTCTATAATTCGGATCTTTATCTTTTAATATGTCGATGTCTGCCTGAGATTCTTGTATCAACTTATCTGTTGATTTTTGGGTCACAAAAGTGTCATAATTAAGTGACTTGAGATCAAATGGCACCATATCTATAAAAATAATACCCAACAAACCCATAAGTGCATAACCCACTTTCAACTTATCTATTACTACCAGTAACAATAAACCAAACGTTACCCCTCCAAAAATTAATCCTCGGATAGCATCGCTACGTATTGCTTCTGCACGGGTATCCTGCAGTGCGGTCATCAAAAATTCGGGCCATCCTTTAAATATCATTGCATCTCTGGGCGAAGCTGTATTCCCCAGAACTGTTGGGAATACGACTACAATCAAAAACAAACCACCAACAATAATTGATGCGTTCCTAAGTGCGGTTGTTAGTTCTTTCTTTGAAAGCTCCTTCGTAAAGAGTTTTGATAATCCAATGAACCCAAGTAACATCATTGCCAATGACTGCACGAACACTATGTTCTTAACATCCCTGAACTTGTCATACAACGGAATGTATTCAATAAAGAAACTTTGAATACTATAGAATAATCCAGAATATTCTCCATAACTGTTTTTCCCAATGGTAAGTATCCATGTCACACAAACGACCGATGCCAGCCAATATTTTACATGGCCTTTCACGAAAAATAAGCCCAGAATAAATAATACAAAAACAACAACACCATAATAAAACGGTGCCGCAGAGGCGGTTTGGTGCCCCCAGTAAAAATATTGCCCATCTTTATTAAACGATTTCGCAACAGCCTCATTCCCGCTACTTTTCAATGCTTTATACAACGCAGACTGTTCTGAAAGTGGTTTATAAAGTCCTTTAGCCTGAGGCAAGAATCCAGAAAAAGACTCTCCTAAATCGTAAGAGTAGGCAAGAATGTATTCGTTACTAAGTCCTTCTTTTGATGTTTCGGAAGCAGATGCCTGTGTATTCTGAGAAGTTATTTCTCTCCCCCCCCTCATGGTATGCGTCCCGTATTCATATTCAGTCCATAATTTTCCGGTATTGGTGCTAACTGCAACGACAGCTCCTATGAGCAATAATCCTGTTCCTTTGGCAAACTCTTTCAGTTGCTTTTGTTTGAACATAGCTACCCCTTCCGCGATATAGTATCCCAAAGCGAGAAATAGTAAATAATATGTCATTTGAATATGACCTGCTACAATTTGCCATACCACAGAAAATGTAAACAATAAAGTTCCCCAAAAGTACCTTCGATGTTTCAAAACCAGTATCATACCAATTAAAACATAGGCATACAGACTGACGACCATGGCTTTTGCATTATGCCCATGAGCCATTAATATATAATGAAAAGAAGCCAGATTATAAGCAAATGCCCCGACAATACTCAACCATGGATTGATCCCAAGCATTACTAACAATAAAAAGACTCCTACAAGTCCAACAAAAATATAGGCATACCGGGTGTTGAATATATTTCTGCTAATTCGCGTAATATTAATTGTCTTGTTTTTCCAGTCCGGAGCAGCTACCATATAGGTAGGCATACCTGAGAATAACGAATTAGTCCATATAATTGGATTGTATTTCTTCCCACTTTCTTCATGATATTTTGAAACTTCACGACTAGATCCAATAGAACTCACCCCATCAGAACTATAGATAATTTTTCCGGAAATGGAAGGAGCAAAATATATAACCGTAAAAATTGCAAACGAAAATATGGCAACAAGATATGGCAAGTACTTTTTCAATTTCATATTAATGAAAGTTTATGTGGTACACAAAAGTAGCACATTTTAGTGTTGGTTAAAATTTTTTTAAATTCGCCGCAACAACCAATTATCAATATGCAACAAGCAATCGTAAAAAAGGGGAAAGTTATCAATGAAACCATTCCCGCTCCTTTGACTAGAAATGGTGGTATTTTAATTAAAGTCGTTAATAGTTGTATCTCTGCAGGAACAGAGATGTCAAATATTGATGTTACCAAAAAATCGTTGATACAATTGGCCTTAGATCAACCTGAGCTTGTAAAGCAAGGCTTGGGAATGATCCAGCAGTATGGTATAAAAAAAACCATGCAACGTATTAAAGGGCAAAAAGAAGGAGGAAAACCGATTGGGTATTCTGCAAGTGGTGTTGTAATTGGGTTAGGCGAAGGAGTATCAAGTTTTAAAATTGGAGACAAGGTCGCTGCCGCAGGGGCAGGAATAGCGAATCATGCCGAATTTATTGATGTTCCTCAGAATCTTGTCATGAAAATGCCCGATGGGTTAGATTTTAAAGAAGCATCGACCGTTACACTGGGAGGAATTGCAATGCAAGGGGTAAGACGTGCCGATTTGCGCTTTGGAGAAACAGCAGTTGTAGTTGGAGCCGGGATTCTGGGCTTACTATCGGTGCAAATGCTGAAAGTGTCGGGGGTGAGGGTTATTGCTGTTGATATTGATAACAAGCGATTATCGATTGCGAAAGAATTAGGAGCAGAGCTTACCATTAACCCGGCACAAGAAGATCAGGTAAAATTGATAACAAACCACACGGATGGTTACGGTGCTGATGCAGTTCTCTTTACCGCAGCCACTGCTAGTTCCGGGCCATTATCAGATGCTTTTAAGTCCTGTAAAAGAAAGGGAAGAGTAGTATTGGTAGGCGTATCCGGGATGGAAATAAAAAGAGGAGACATGTATGCTAAAGAACTTGATTTCCTGATTTCTACATCTTATGGACCTGGTAGGTATGATAATAATTACGAAGAAAAAGGATTGGATTACCCTTTTAGTTATGTAAGGTGGACTGAAAACCGAAATATGACTGAATATTTAAGGTTACTCGGTTCTGGCGAAATAACACTGGATAGAATTATCGAGAAAACTTTTTCAATCGAAAATGTAGAAGAAGCCTACAATACGTACCACGACAAAGAGAACAAGCCGCTAATGGTTATTCTTGAATATGGAGAACCATCAGAGGAATTAGCAGCCCTCTTACATCATCCCAGGCAAGTTATTGTTAACAATAAGAAGGTTGATCACGATAAAATAAATGTGGCATTAATAGGTGCCGGTTCTTTTGCTACTGGAATGCATTTACCTAATCTTAACGATTTGTCGGATAAATATAACCTCTACGCGGTGGTAAACAGAACCGGACATAAAGCAAAAGCACTTGGAACTCAGTTTGGGGCGAATGTTGTGACGAGCAATATTGAAGACATAATAAACGATGAGAATGTTGATTTAGCATTAATTTGTACTCGTCATGACAGCCACGCAGAACTTGCATTAAAGTTTTTGGAAGCAGGGAAGCACGTTTTTGTGGAGAAACCCTTATCAACCACTCAGCAAGGTTTAGATAAGATCAAGGAGTTTTACGCCAACGAAACCAAAGATAAACCAGTCTTAATGCCAGGGTTTAACCGTAGGTTTAGTAAATACGCGAACGAAATAAAAAAACATACCGATAAGCGAATAAACCCACTGTTTATTCAATACAGGATGAATGCAGGGTACATTCCATTGGATCATTGGGTACATGAAGATGGAGGAAGGATTGTTGGAGAAGCTTGTCATATTATTGATTTGATGACCTATTTTACGGGCTCTGAAATTGAAAGTATCAGTTACGAAAAACTCAATCCTAAGACAGGTTATTTTAGCAGCTCCGACAATGTTGCCATAGTCCTTAAATACAAAGACGGTTCGGTTTGCAATATTCACTACTTTGCAAATGGAAGTAAACAATTGCCCAAAGAACAAATGGAGGTGCATTTCGATGAAAAATCCATTTTAATGACCGACTATAAAAAACTGGAAGGATTTGGAATCAAAGTAGAAAATATCACAAGCACGGCTAGTCAAAAAGGACAGAAAGAGGAATTAATAGCTTTGCATAAAAGCCTAAAGGACGGTGGAGCTTGGCCCATTGAATTTTGGGATATGGTACAGACAACAGAAATCAGTTTTGCAGTTGTATAAGAGCGTCTAAAATCTTTTGGGTATGTTTTTCCCAGGTGTAATTTTCAATTACTTTTTTTCGGGCGTTTCTTCCCAGAGTATCTCTTAATAACGAATCTTCAAGTAGCTGTGTTATTCCTTCTGCAAGCGAAGGAACATCTCCTGGCTTAGTAAGAATCGCATCTTTTTGATGTTCCAGAATTTCGCCCTGTTGTTCTATATCCGATGAAACTATGGCTTTACCCATCGCCATATATTCAAATAGTTTTGTAGGAGAACCAAAGAACCGGGAACCATCAGGATTGGGTTTTGTTGGTGCGCACAAAATATCGCAACAGGAAAGATATTTTGGCCCTTCATTCTGAGCGACAAGTCCGGTAACAATAACATTATCGCTCATGTTTTCTTCTTCGATTCTGTTTTTAACCTGAAACATCTGTTTGCCGTCTCCAATTAACATGAGTTTGGTCGTATTTCTGTAATCATGATTTTTCTTTAAAAGAAGAATATAGGCTTCCAATAAGTTTTCCACCCCATGCCACACACCAAAAGTACCAATGAAACCAATGATAGTCTTATTTTCGAGACTATGTTTTTTAATAAGCTCATCGCCCGTAATATTTGGATTATACTTTTCAGGATCAACACCGTTGGGATTAACCAGAATTTTATGTTTTTGAACTCCATTATCACATAATTGATCTTTCAACACTTGAGAAACCACCACAAATAAATCAGCTTTTTTTAAGTTATAATTTTCAATCCGTCTAACAATAGGTAAGATAAAAAGCCAAATCAATATTCGCTTTAGCATTGGTTTATTCTTTGACCAATTTTGCCATTTCCAACTAGCAAAAGAATTAAACTCCAGAATCAACTTCACATCACATTGTTCAGACAGTTTGGCTGCGGAAAACGAAAACTCAGAAAAGCGATGATACAGATAGTCATAAGTTGAGATTTTATTTCTTAGCTTGCGTATAACGCGAAAATTATAAAGTAGCTCTCCAATTATCTCGGGAAACTGTTTTAGAATGCCCGCCTTTACTAAAGATATTTCCCTTTTTACACCACTAAGAAGACTATTAGAGACCACGCTCAAATCGGCTTGCAGTTCAAAACCATTAATAACACCAGAAGTGTGCCCCACAGAACCGCCCACATTTTTGAAATAAAATTGTGTGCGCAGATATAATATTTTAAGTTTCTTCATTTATCGTAGTAATTTTCCATACCCGTTAGAATACTCTTTAACTTTTCCGGTATTATCCAGAAACGCTCTATTGCAAGAACTTTCAATGACAACTCTATTCTCTTCGATAGTAAATCTTCGTTGTTTTATAATGTCCTTCATTTTGACTTGTAAGCAAATGCTATTCACGTCTAATCCCACTATGTCTATCTTGGGGTATCTGTTTTTTCTTGACAAATTATGAATTAATCCTTGCTTCCTGTTTTCCACAATTATTGAATGATGGGCTTTTGAGCTTTTAAAGGCCTTATATATGTCAGGCAAAGGAGTATACAAATACGAACCAGGATCTACAACTATATCTTTCCCATCAATAGTAAGCTCAAACGAAAGCTTGTCATCGTGAAAATGTGCAAACGGTTGATTAGAAGAATTTGTTACTCCCAATATTGAAAGATAAATTCTGGGCGATCTGAAAATGTAAACCCCAAAATCAGGATATGCAATAAATTGCAGCTTGTCGGTTAATCTATCACGGTTATTAAAACTTGCCGTAAATACCCATTCGTTTTTGTAATCTAAATTTTCTGTACTAGCCGAAAGAGAGCTCACAATACTATTCGTGCGAGGGATGCGAAATTTTTCTCCATTGCTTAAACTTTGTACAAGACTCTTCTCCAACCATAAATCATTTGAACGATCAAAGTCGGAATCATCAAACAAGCCTGACATCGCTGCCAGTAATGAAGAATGATTTAATGCGTTTTCATCCCAAAAGTCCTCATCTACTTCAGCATAATTGCTTATCAGTTCATTGTAGCCATTTAAGTTGGCATATTTTTTCTCGACTTCCTTATTTGGAACAAACTTCCCAACAGGACTAAGTTTCAAGAACCTGCCACTATCGTTATCTCCTATTTGCGGTACTTCATTCGTCGGTTTTGTAATATCAAAAACAAAACGTCCGGCCTGGTATAAGCGTTTAACAAACCAGTCAGGAAGTATTTTCCCGGATTCTGAATTCCATTCCTGGAATTTCCTGGCTTTTAATACCGGATTTTTCGTCCAACGCTTATGGTCGTAATTTGCCAGGGCCTTCTTTCTGTTTTCAGGTAAGCTTACGATAAGTGCTGTGGCATACAGCATCATCTCAGTGCTTATTCGGTGATAAGCCGTTGAACTCTCAAAGTTAGTCCCATCATCGAAAAATTGCTGTTTCATGCGGGCAATGACTTCCTGTAAAGAAAAAGCCAGCCAGGTATCAGTCTCTTCCGAGCCAGGCAAGTAGGCAGATATATAGAGCAAACCGACCACATTCGAAAGAAAGTGATTAGAGGGAATAAAGGCGTACTCAATATTGTTTACAATGTGTTTTCCGTGTTCATATATTGATTGAACAAAGAGCGCCCGAAAGGCATCATCTAAAATATTTTCGTCGTCTACTTGTTTTAAAATATCATAGGCGATTAAAAGGTTGGAGGCTCTAACGGCAACATCCATAGTACAATTCCAGCACACTCCCATTTGTGGTGGATTGGTGGCCGAAAAATCAAGAAACTGATTTCTAAACTCCCGTATAATTTTGCTCCGGACTTCTTTATTTTTGAAGATAGAAAAAGCCGCAAGTTGTGCTAAATGTTGCATCCGGGACAGTTCCCAAGGCACTTTTACATCCACCCCCTTTTTATTGACAATCTTCCTGCAGTCTTTGTACCAGATGTTATTGCCATACCTGGCCCCCGACTTAAAATCTTTCTGCCAGTCAATCGGTTCATAGCCTTCATCCGTCAAGGCCCAAATTCTTTTTGATTCTTCAAGGTGCGCCGGTGCTAAAATTTTAGACAGCCAATTCCCTGCCTTATCAAAGTCTTCGATTTTTATATTTTCATTGTACTTGATGCCCTCCACTCCCAACGGTTGTGAACAGTATGTTTGCTTTACCCATCCACTTCCCAATAAGTCGTAACGATGACGGAGGTACATTTTAATATGATAATCAACAACCGATTCTTCAATACTGTGCTGAATATCTTTCACACTCAAAAAAGTGTTCAAAGACTGGTATTTGGTATAACAGCGTGTTTCTCCCTTTAGTGCTTCGCGTCTCAACGAAGGGCTTTTAATCTTAAATACAATGATCCTGAACACTTTCCCCCAGAAGGTTAGATTCAGCTTATTATGAAGTAATATTTTTAGAATTTCAGACACTATCGTAAATCTAGCTTTTTGATTTTGCCATATCCATTTGACATAAACTCAAACTGAGGATAGGTAAAATGCTTGTTACATCTATCTTTAATAATAATTGCTTCATTCGAAATAGAAATATCTCTCAGATGTTTCACATCACCATATTCAATATAGAGGACAACCTTCGAAACATCGCAATGTATGATCTTAATTCGATAATCTGCGCTTGCAAGAAAGGTAGATTCTCTTTTGAGGCTTTCAACTCCCGTATTTATAGCATGGTGAGCTGATGCTTTTGCAAAAAGCATTCTTTTTTCGGGTAATGCAGTATAAATATAAGTTCCTGGATCACTATAAATATCGGTATCATTTATAGATAATTCCACCGATAATTTGTCGCTGTGAGCATGCCCCCAGTTGCAATAATAATTTTGATGATGACCATAAAAAACCGAAAAGAACAATTCCGGAGATTTAATAATTATCAGTCCAAAATCGGGATAACTATAAAGCTTTACCCCTTCCAAAATCGGATTATCCGTATAATTTCCGACATCGGTTATTAGTTGATCCTCAAACGGTAATTCTGGAATACCAAAATTGGCGTCGGTCTTTAATTTATAATACTCCGGATTATATTTTAACATGCAATTACGAGAGAGCTTTTTGACAAAACCAGCCTCTACACTATGAACGATTGAATCATATAATCCGGAAAATGCATTCAATAAACCGGAGTGATTAAGTGCATTTTCGTCCCAAAACAGATCATTTTCAGACATCAAATTACTGTAGCCTTCCAGATTTAGGTAAATATCCCCGGCTTCTTTATTGCTCATAAAATTACCCACAGGAAATAACTTGAAGAATTGCCCACTATCATTGTCTCCTATCTGTACTACATCTCCCGAAGGTTTGGAAATGTTTTTAGTGAAATGTCTGGTGTTGGAGAGTTTTTGCAAATACCAGTCGGGGAAAGATAATTTGCTGTCCTCTATCTTGTAATATTGTGTTTTATCCCGGTATAAAAACGGAACATTTCCGTTATATTTTTTAAAGTGTTTTAAAACCGCTACCTTTTCATCTGGCAGTCCAAGTAACAAAGCGGTAGCATAAACGATCATTTCGCTACTTAAGCGGTGATAGCTGGTACTCGCTTCAAAGTTTGCTCCATCCTCATAAAATTGCTTTTGGTACTGTTTTATAATTTCGTTTGTACAAAACACCACCCACGTATTAGTTTCTTTTGAGTTTTCTAAATAAGCAGCAATAAACAACAACCCCGTTATATCTGCCAGGTAGTGGTTTGATGTCATATCTACCTGCCACTCCAGGTTATGAAATATATGCCGGCCATGTTCGTACATAAAATTGGTAAACGCCGTTCTAAATTCTTTATCCAATACATTCCCGTCATCTTTCTGACAAAACATATCATAAGAAATCAAGAGATTGGCTGCCCTTATGGCTACATCCATTGTACACTTCCAATTCACTCCCATACGAGGCGGATTGGTGGCAATAAAGTCTAAAACCTGGTTTCGAAATTCTTTAACAAGGGCATTTCTATTTTTGCCGGTTGAATGTAGTGCCAAATATGGAAAGTGTTGCATCCGCGACAACTCCCATGGCACCTTTATGTCTACACCTGGTTTTTCTCCAACAATCCCTTTTCTTACGTCATTATACCAATCTTTACTACTCCAACGAAATCCACTTTTAAAATCTTTTTGCCAATCAATGGGTATATAGTCGTTATCATCGATTAGCTTCCATATTTTTTGAGCATTTTTGAAGTGCGATCTCCGAACGATCGTCTTTAACCACCGGCCTTCTTTGTCAAACTCTTTTACCGTCGCATTCATTTTATAACGATGTCCTTCAACTCCGGGAGAACGGGAATCATAGCCGTTGCTTATCCATCCGCTTCCAAGCAAATTGAAACGATGCGCCAGGCACATATCTTCAAAATAATGAAGAAGAGTCTTATCAAGCTCTTTGAATTCGCCAGTGTTTATTATTGAATTAAGCTTTAAATCGGAATTTGATTTGGTATCGAAATACAAGTCTCGAAATCTGAATACAGGGGAAACGTTTCTTTTAATTTTTGAATACAGAAGAATCAAAAGTTCAGGAAAGGAACTGCCTTTTATTTTTTTAATATAGAATGAAATGGATTTCACCTTTAATATCCAGTTTTGATGTAACAATTCTAAACACTAAGGAGAAGAATCATTATCGGGAAACATTTAACTTCGAATTATACTTTTTATTCGAAAGCAACGTAAAAATCTATCTATTCTCAAAAGAAGAACATTTTTTATCTTGTTTTTTACTTTAGTTGAATTAGTTTCTTCATTCTGAAATGAAATTTTTCCGGTCTTTTCATGATAGGGTTTTTCTCTTTTTCTTTTTTCAATAACTATTATGCTATCGTAATAGTGAATTGAATCAACTGATTTAGTGAAATTGTTTATTGGTAAAGACCTTTGTTCAGAATGATAGGCATTTAAATAGTCTATAAAGTTTTTACTATACTCGATAAAGGTTCCACTGCGTTTATGCCCACCCCCATATCGGGCCCAGTAAGATGTATGTAAATCTTCACATAAATAGACTCCGTTTTCTTTTACAACATCGAATAATTCCTCATAAGTAACAATTTGTTGGCGCATAGTGTGTCCACCATCATCAATCAAAATATCAACAGGTGGAATTTGCTTCTTTAATTCTTTTAAAAAGTTTCTGTCCGATTGAGATCCTATAAATATTTGAATATTTTCTTCCTCCAATTCTTTACATCTCGGATTAATATCCACACCAAATATTTTGGCTTCGTCACCGAAATAATTTCTCCACATCTGTAGACTTCCTCCCTGTGCCACACCAATTTCAAGAATCACGATTTCTTTGTTTCTAAACCTAGAAAAGTGTCTGTCGTAGATATCAAAATAATGCATCCATTTAAAGATACGTCTCTTGTCATTTCTCTTAAAGTAATTTTCTAGATCATTCATATTTAAAAGAGTATTTGAGCCAATAAAATCTTTTAGCTAAAGTTATTTGATTTCTTAAAAATCATGTTTCTCGTAAAGCTTCGATAGGGTAAGCAAGCAAAGTTGTTTCGGCGTGACAATGATTATTGTATATTTTGCTGTTTAATTTCCTGACAAGAAAAACATAATTGTCTAAATGTTTTTCAAGGAAAGGTTTCGCTTCAAAAAATTCGATAGGATTGTGATAAATTGCTAACGACAAAACAGGTCTGAATTTTTTTATCGAAGCTATCCCCAATGTTAAACAGTCCATTAATGCACCTTCAATATCGGCTTTTATAAAGCGTGGCTTTATTTGATACTGCTCAATTATCTCATCCAAAGATTTAGATTCAACATGAACAGTCTCCTTGTCTTTGAAAACTTTCTTTTTTAAGGAAAGACCTCCTGAAGAGAAATTGGGAATATGAAGGTTTTTGTCTGAAGAAATAGCATAATTTAAAATCTCGTATTTTGCCTTTGGGATATTATTCTCTGATAAATTCAAAATGTACTTTTCAATTGAACTTAATGACATTTCGATAGAGTATATCTTTCTGTAATGAAATGCATTAAGAGCAATTGCAGAGTCTCCTACATAAGCTCCTAAATCAATAAAATCTTCATTCTCTATATAACTTCTAACGCCTTGTGGCAAAAGAGTTAGACCATGATAATAATAAAAGATTGACTCCTCGATATATTTATGCTCAAGCACCAATCCTCTAGTTTTCATGCGACCAATAGACACTTCTTTCTTCTCCTCTTCAAGAAGGCCTCCAATAACATTCTTCTTACTTGGACTTACTTTTACATTATATCTTTTATCAGGATAGTTTAATACTCTTTCCGAAATGATATCTACCGTCTTCTGAGAATAGTCATCTAAATTAACCTTTAGGTCTACCATGACCTGTTCCAAATTTTTCTCAGATACATATTTCTTAAAGCTATAACCAAGGTCATCAACAACATAAATCGAACGATTAAAGTAATTGTTGAGTCTTTCTAAAGGAAAATAAACAAATGGGAATAGTTTTTTACAAAACTGACCGATTGGAGTCATAATATTCTATTTAATATATAATTTAAGAAACCGTGTTATTAAAGAAAACAAATGACGTTTCCAAATTACGTAATTTGCAAATTTAGTGATATTAGTAAGCGAAGATGATTTTGAGTCTTGAGATAAACCAAAACCAGAAAGATCTTTTTTACTTAAAACGGGAAAGCCAGTATAGAAGTCGTTATAAACATTTTTACCATGACAAACAACTAACCATAAAGGTTTGTCAAAAATGAATGAAGCCTTTTTTCTTTTTAATAGATTGTTCCAATTGATTTTTGTCTCCCGATATCGACCATGAGGCTTATGAAAGACACCTTTGATCTTACCATTATTAATCTTTTCGACAATTGAAATAAATGGCCCATTTGGCCAATACGAGTGAGCTAACTCATGATTATCATAGTTATATTTATAACCAGAGGCCATTGAAATAATATTTTCTTGATGATTAAACATGCTATTAATTGTACGAATTGCTTGTTTCTCTAAACAATCATCATTGTCCAAGCGCGTAGTTATTATCCATTCTTTGTGCTCAGAAAGGTGATAAATATCTTCAATATACTGCTCGTGAAATCCTTTTACCCCTTTTGCATAAAGAATATGAATATTATTAGCTCGCTTTATTTTTTCAATGCTTTCAGTAAAAACAGATGGTGTTTCAACATCAAAATATATCAACCATTTAAATTCCGTTGACTCCTGTTGTAAAACTGATGGTAGCGTAAACTCGTTAAATATCCCGAATCGTTCTTCTGTCCATTCAATCCAATCCTTTTCATTAAATCTTATATTCGGCTTTGATAATTTATTATTTGAATTAAGAAAGACAAATTCGTTAGGAAACTTACTTAACTCCTCTATGCTGTCTAATTTTAAATTGAACCTGGTAATTAAAAAGTGTTCGAACATTATCCTTTTATTTTTTACTTGCTAACATTAGCTTAATACAATTCGCCAACATCCAATTTTTGATCTAAAAATCTCACTTTCCCATTTGTTGAAGGTTCTATGGATTCAACGACTTTAATCTCCACACTTAATCCTCCTGTTGCCGCTTTTTTGATTTTTGTTAGCAACTCTTCGGAATCCTTCTCATTGTAGTCTTTTGTTGGAACAACAAGAACACTTATTTTTCCTTTTTCCGTTTGCTTAATTTGCATTTGTTTTATCCTGCCAAAACAAATAAAATGCTGAGCAAAAATAAGTGCCGTTAACGTTATCTTATTCCCTTTCACGTCAATCACAAAGTCTTGATCCCTGCCTTCAATTCTATTTAACAGTTGATAGTTTCTACCGCATTCGGTGCATTTACTTGCCCCTAGCTCTGCATAATCCATTGTTTTGTAACGGACAAAGGGGGTTGCAAAGTTCCAAAAACTTGTCCCAATTATTTCTCCGACTTCACCTTCTTTTACGTAATTTCCGTTTTTATCTACCACTTCGGTTATTCCATATTGAGGATAAACATGAAACTTATCGGAATGCTTACAATTGGCAGCGAGTACAGCCTTCTCACTATGCCCGTACCAATGGGCTATTGGAGCATTGAAAACCCGTTGAATCAGCTCTTTTTGAAAATCAAACAGAGGCTCTGACCCTAACATTAATGCTTCAAAATGATGTTGAATAATAAGATGATTATCCTCCATTAGTTTTGCAACCTGGTATAAAGATGATGGATAAGCTTTTAAATAACGGTATTTATACTTATCTATCAATGCAGTATATTCTTTTACAGTGCTCTCATTTATGTTGTACGAGGATAAGTTGATACCTTTAGGATTGCTTTCATATATGTTTTTTAAAGCCCTTCCTCTAAGGGTGAATGACTTTTCATCAATATTAAAGTCAGGATGTACTCTTTTATAGATATCATATATAAAGGCATTTTCAATAGGGGTGTTTTCAAGTTTTTCATAAAACCCCATTGGAATACCCGTTGAACCCCCTGTCGACACATATTGAACATTCCATTTTTTAGGAACAGAAAACTTTTTATAGTTATCTCTGATTAACTCTTTTGTAACAAAGGGGATCTTTTGAATATCATCAATTGATTTCAATTTATCAGGAGAGAAATTGGCCGTTTCCCACAATTCACGATACCCATTAATTTTCCATGCAAAATTTACTATCTGCTGTAAATGTTGAAACTGCATTTGTTCAATCTCAGACTTATCCGCATACTCAAACTTTTGAATAAAGGCAGTCGTTCTTTTTATGGTTTTGTAACCGTGCCTGAAACGATAGGGTAATTGATAATATTTTTCTTTTATAGATTTTAGCATATCTTACATAAACAACTTTTTATCTTCTCTCAAGAATATTAAGGTCATTTCCCCATTACTAATTTTTTAGTAAGCGGTTAAAGTTATCTTTTATCAATTTATTCACCAATACATTTACGTCTTCCGACACATTCAGAAAATAAATCAAAATAGAAAATAAAACAGTAAATACGGAACTTCTCAATAAAATATCCGGAATAAATTTTAGTTCAGGAATAAATGATGAAATGCCCCAGGCAACAAAAAAAACAATAGGGACATATAAGAACTTCAGGGTAAAGGGCTGAAAACCATACTTAATCTTCAGAAAGACATAACGCATTAAGTTATTCAGAAAGAAAGCCAATGCAATGGCAGCAGCAGCACCACTGATTCCCCAGATTGGAATAAAAAGAAACATGGCTGCAACTACTATCACGACTAGGATCACAAGAAACCACAGGCCCATTCGGTAATATTTTGAAAGGCTGATGATATGGCTATTGGCTCCGGTTGCCATATCAATCATGTAACCAAGGCCAATAAAAAAGATCACCCATTTTCCACCGGCATAATCGGGTCCTAAAATGGTCAGAATATTATTGATATTGATCCAGATCCCTCCAAACAAAAAAGCGGCTATAATAAACTGGTTCAAGCAGCTTTTCCTGTAAATATCGGCTATCGTCTTCATATCGTTTCGCTTAAAAGCATCGGCAATCAGCGTCCCCGATATTTTAAGCAGTGTACGTGAAGGGATCACCACCAACGTACCAAAAAAGAAAGCAATGGTATAAACACCTGTAGCGCTCAAACCCATCGCCTGGTTAATAATTATTTTATCGATCTGGAAAACAATGCTTCCGCCAATACCCGATAAAATTGCGAATACAGCTACGCTAAGCATTTCTTTTTTTAGCTTTCTGTCGACAAAACCCGGCTGTGGGCTCAAACTAATCTCTTTCCGGAACAACAGATAAAAAAACAAAAATGCTCCTTTAAAGCAGACTGCCCCGGCATAGGCAAATATCAAAGCATTGGGCGAAATCCATCCGAAAATATATACCAGCAGTATGGCAAGTATAAGGACGCGTTGAAGAAATTCTTTTAGAAACGATGCCAGTACTGCATCGTACAACATCTTAATAAATATATCGAGGAAATTAAAAAGCAGCCCAAAAAAGATCAGGGGGATGAGCACATTGACATAATCGACAAACAAAGCCGATTTTTCGAGGTTGCTTTCCACCAGCCAACCTCTCAGAAAGAAAAAAGTAATAACACTCAGTGCAAACCCTGTCAGCATCACCATAAAGGCAATAAACAGAAATCCGTTATGTCCTTTTGCCTTATCCCGGAAGTAAGGGAACAACCGGGCGGTTACCCCTTGAAAACCCAGCATTGAAAACTGTGCAAATAAATCGGACCAGGCCATCAACAAGGCAAACAAACCCACAATTTCAGGAGTCAGATAGTTGGGATAAATGTAGGCGGTGGTTATAAAACCAATTACAACACCCAGATACGACCAGACGGCTCCCTTAATCGATTGTTTGATGATAATGCCCATAACAAGTTTATAAACTCAACCCTTCCGCTAAAAGTATGTAAAACAAAATCGCCTTTGGCAGATTTCAGCCTTTTGGTTGATTCGCCAAAAATAACCTTTATTCCAACAATCTCATCAGAGTGAGCATTCAAGAGTTGGCTCTTTGTTCCCGCAAACTGTTTGAAAACCGAAATCCTCCCCCCTGCCTTCCCAAAACCGTTGCCGGGTTCAATCCGCCAACTTCGGCTTGCTTCCAACTCGCACTAATGACCACTTTACTATCTGCGGAGTTAAAAAATGAATGCTTGCTGATCGTTCTGCAATCTTCAGATTACAAAAATCTAATCTTCGTTATCGTTTTGCTATCTGCGTATTATAATCAAGCGATCACGGAGTGAAAAAATGAACCTTCGGAGTGAAAACAACAACTTTTGATGATCAAACAACAGATCACGGACTTAAAACAACGATCTTTGATGATCAAACAAGCACCCGCTGACATAAAACAACATTTCCCTGAGATCAAAAAAAACCCTTCGCCCGAAGACGAAGGGTTTACTAATCCTTAAAACCTATGGTTACCGCTTAAGCGGCAACATCCTCATGGAAAACCACCAAATCATTAATCCACAATCGTACGGGCACGCTTGTATTCATCGTAAAATTCGGGATTGGTGATTTCAAAGCGGATCATCAGTTTATCCATTTTGTCTTTCACCAAAGCATTGATTTGGGCAAACAGGTCGTCAAGCAAAGTCATGGCAGCAAAAGCCTGGTTACGGATCGTGCGTGGCTGCCCTATCATCGCTTTAAAATCATCCAGCGTGGTTTCGGTTTCCACAATCATTTCTTCGGTAAGCATAAAATCGGCCAGCTCCGGCAAATTAGCCCTGGCTTCGTCAATAACCGGCTGTACCAGTTTTTCCACATCGGTTTCCCGTGCATTCCTGATATCCGACCGCGTAAGTTTTACTTTTCCATCAGCTTTGCATTGTCCGAATAGCTGGCATAAGCATACAGGATACCCGCCAATACAACTCCCTTATCCGACAATGCCTCCAGCTTTTTCAGCTTGTCTTCGGTAATGCTTGTACTGTCTGCATTGGTTTTTTCGTTTACCTCCCTGATTCGCAGAATCAGCTCATCGTGTTCGTTTTTAGCAGTCACCAATATGGGTATGGCGTTCCACAACAACGAATTTGAATCAAGCGCTGTCTGCACATTTAAATGCATTCGCAACTGATTGGTTTGAATTTTATTCATAATCACTATTTTTATGAAGTTAATACGATGCCCTCAGGGGCATTATTTATCTCTGCCGGCAGGCTCCGCATAAGCTTGCCGGTTTTTTAAAAATTCCAATTATTCTTGTATTGCTATGTGATGGGCAGATCATTCTTGCTTTCTCGATGTGTTTGAGAAACAAGTTAAGAAGTAATTCAAAATAAATCAATTAACCAGGCACATGTTTCATAACAGACCTGCTAAAACGGAACAGAAAACGATTCAAAACATGCGATCGAATCATGGATAAAATCAGATAACCATTTCTTCTACCAACTGAATACTCTCCCTCGCACATTCCACTCCAAAGCCATTACCGGCCAATATCTGGCGATACGTTTCGGTGTGTAAATCGGTAAATCCGTCACTGAATTCAATCTCGGTATCGTTCACTGTAATGGAGCGCCAGGTACGCTGACCGTTGATAATTGCTGCATCCGGAAGATCTGCTGCGTCGATGCTCAGGAACCAGTTTACGCTTGCTTTTTCAAGAGTGAGTTCGCCGGAAGCTTTTGTCGGTTCATAAAATTTTACCTCATTCTTTTTTACACTCCCAAATATCCAGCTAAGCATATCAAAAAAATGAATCCCAATGTTGGCAGCAACACCTCCCGATTTCACAGGGTCGCCTTTCCAGCTTTTGACATACCACTTACCGCGCGATGTGATGTAGGTTAAATTCACTGAATAACTCCCGGATGTGTTGCTATCAACCTCCTTTTTTAGTTGCAAGATGGCTGGATGATAACGTAGCTGCAAAACGGTGTAAACCTTCTTCCCGGTTTCTTCTTCCAGTATTTTTATTTTATCCAGATCGGCAGCCTGAATCACAAGCGGCTTTTCACAAATAACATTACAACCAGATTTTAATGCCAGTTCAATGTGCTTAAAATGCAGAAAATTGGGGGAACAAATACTTAGAAAATCGACCGGATTCCCTTCCTTTTTACATTTACCGATAAACGCAGCCAGCTCATTTTCCGAGCTAAAAAACTCGGCTTCGGGAAAATAACTGTCCATACGCCCCATTACATCGAAGGGATCCATGGCGGCAACTACTTCGTTTCCGGTCTCTTTTATCGCCCTGATGTGACGTTCTGCCACAAAGCCTGCCGCTCCTATTATTGCAAATCGTTTCATTTTATTCTTTCTTCTCTGCATAGCTCTGTGACTTCTCAGCGAACTCTGTGGTTAATCTTTTTTCCCACAAAGCCAAAGTACAACACGGAGAGCCACCGAGATTTTTCATCCTTTCAAAGTTTATACACTTTATCAGAAGCCTGTTTAATCATGTTTCTCAAATCGACGATCAGCTTTGAATGCTCTTCAATAAATCCTGCATCGAACGCGGAATGATTGGTTGAGACCACTACACAATCAGCCTCTCCCAAAGTTTCTGCAGTCAGAGTTTCAGAACCAATATTATTCCCTTCACTTAAGTTGATTTCAGCAATATAAGGATCGTGATAACTTACCTCCCCACCTTTCTTCACAACCTCCTCCATGATTTTTAATGCCGGTGATTCGCGATCGTCTGAAACATCAGGCTTGTAAGCCACTCCCAGGAAGAGAATTTTACTGCCGTTAATGGATTTCTTTTGCCTGTTCAGTGCCGAAGTAATTTTCAAAGTCATCCGGTGCGCCATTAAAAGATCGATGTGCCCGGCGGTGTGGATCATCGACAGTTCAAAGTTGAATTTCCGGGCAATACTTTCCAGGTAAAACGGATCGAGCGGAATACAATGGCCACCTATTCCCGGTCCCGGGTAGAAAGCCTGAAATCCGAACGGTTTGGTTTTGGCAGCTTCAATCACTTCCCACATATTGATGTCCATTTTCCCAGCTAATAAAGCCAGTTCATTTACCAGGCTAATATTCACCAGGCGATAAGTGTTTTCGAGTATTTTCACCATTTCGGCGACACGCGGCGAACTCACCGTATGAACCTCATCAACCGCGAGCGTATAAATAGCTTCACCTATTTCAAGTCCCTCTTTACTCAGACTTCCCAATACTTTTGGGGTATTCTTTGTGTTAAAATCCTTGTTGCCGGGGTCAACTCTTTCAGGCGAATAAGCCAGCCAGAAATCAGCGCCTTCCGTTAATCCGGATTCTTTCTCCAGAATCGGCAAAACAAAATCTTCCGTAGTTGTCGGGTAGGTGGTACTTTCCAGGCTGATAAAAGTTCCGGGCGTCAGGTATTTCCCAATTTCTTCGCAGGCATGCCGGATAAACGACATGTCAGGTTTCCGTAGTTCGTCGAGCGGAGTAGGCACGCAAATAAAAATGGCATCGCAGCTTTTAAGCAACGAAAAATCAGTGGTCGGAATCAGTTTCTTTTCCAAAAGCAAGCTGCCTGCCAACTGATCATCCACATCCGGAATGTAGTTCTTCCCAGCACTCAACTTTGCTATGCGTTCTTCCCATGTATCAAACCCTATCACATTAACTCCACCATCAGCAAAATTGACCGCTAATGGAAGACCGACATATCCAAGGCCAATCACCCCGACTGTAATCTGTCTGCTTTCGATCTTTTGAAGCAAAATATTTTTCTTATTCATCTGCAGCCAATTTGAGTTGATCATTCTCCAATTCGTACTTCTCTCCGGTTTCAGTGCATACCAAATCGTCACCCAGTACCATCCCGGCCCGGCTCACCCAACCTGTTTGTCTGGCCGGAACTCCGGTCATTAAAGCAAAAGCCTTGACATCCTTTGTAACAACAGCTCCCGCACCAATCATACAATATTCGCCAAGCGTAACTCCACAAATAATGGTAGCATTAGCACCGATAGTGGCACCCCGCTTCACGAGGGTCTTTTTGAATTCACGTTTACGATCGACCGCACTACGCGGATTAATCACATTGGTAAACACCATCGATGGCCCCAGAAAAACATCGTCCTCGCAAAGCACTCCTTCGTACACCGAAACATTGTTTTGCACTTTTACGTTGTTGCCCAGCTTTACGTTGTTGCCCACAAAAACATTCTGCCCAAGCACGCAATTGGCACCAATCTCTGCGCCACCCATCACATGCGAGAAGTGCCAAATCTTTGTGCCGGAACCAATTTTTGCACCTTGATCGACAGCTGCTGTTTCATGTGCGTAATATTCTTGCTTTGTCATTTTCTACATACTTGGCCATCAGTTCCACTCATCGGTCTGTTGACTGAGACTGTAAACTGTGACTATTTATTATACCTAGGTCTCTTCAAATTAATTAAAAGAACTCATTAATGCTCTTAACAATATACTCCAATTGTTCCATTTCTAATTCGGTGTGCATCGGTAGCGACAACACAGTTTTACACATTTTCTCACTCACTGGAAAATCACCGTTCCTGTAGCCCAAAAAACGGTAAGCTTCCTGCAAGTGTAAGGGCTTCGGATAATACACCATCGTTGGAATTCCTTTATTCTTCAGAAATTCCTGCAGATCATCTCTTCGATCCGTTTGAAGGGTATATTGATGAAACGTGTGCGTACTGTAATTGGCCCGAACAGGAGTTTTTAATCCATCAATTCCTGCTAAGTGCTTATCGTAATAAGCTGCTGCCTTTTGCCGGGCCACCAGGTGCTTTTCCAAGTATTTCAGCTTTACCTCCAAAATAGCTGCCTGAATACTGTCGAGCCGCGAATTTACCCCTATTCGTTCATACTCATACTTTGCTTTCATACCGTGATTGGCGATGGAACGAATCACCGCAGCCAGTTGGTCATTGTTGGCATAAACAGCGCCGCCGTCGCCAAAAGCGCCCAGATTTTTTGAAGGAAAAAATGAGTTACACCCAATATTTCCGATTGCACCCGCCTTTTGCCGGGCTCCGTTACTAAAAATAAATTCGGTCGCCAATGCCTGACATGCATCTTCAATCACCCACAAACCATACTTCTCCGAAAGGTGAAGAACCTCGTCCATATTGGCACATTGCCCAAACAAATGAACGGGCAGAATCGCCTTTGTCTTTGGAGAAATAACTCTTTCAATCTGCGAAACATCGATATTGAATGTATCGGGATCAATATCTGCAAATACAGGTTTCAGTCCCATTAAAACAGCTGTCTCTACAGTTGCCACAAATGTAAATGGCGAAGTAATCACCTCATCACCGGGCTGCAGGCCCAGCGCCATAAACGCGATTTGCAAAGCATCGGTTCCGTTTCCACAGGCAATTACATTCGTGTCAAGATAAGCTCCCAGTTTTTCCTCAAATTCCGCCACTTTTTTGCTTTTCACGAATTGAGCGGAACGAATCACGTCCTGAATTGCCTCGTCAATCTCATCTTTCATGGTGAGATACTGCCCGTAAAGATCTGAAAAGTGGATGGTTTGCATATCCGGTCTGAATTCTTTCAATAAAACTTTAAAAATATAAAATTAGTGTGCTTCGGCTTTGTTTCAGCAATTATTTTGCATTTTGCGCACAGAACAGAATAAGAGAATGAACAACAAACGTCTTCCTCCCTCCTTTTTCCGGCACGAAGTAACCGATGTAGCGCCGCGGCTGTTGGGCAAAATACTTGTCCGACGGTTTGCCGACGGTAGTGTTCAGCGTTTCGTCGTTACCGAAGTGGAAGCCTATCGCGGGATGGAAGACCTGGCCTGCCACGCCAGCAAAGGAAGAACGGCCCGTACCGAGGTGATGTTTCACGCCGGGGGCCTTGTGTATGTTTACCTGATCTATGGCATGTACTGGATGCTGAATTTTGTAACAGGAACGGAGAATGAACCGACTGCTGTTCTCATCCGCGGACTGGAGGGCATTTCCGGCCCCGGAAGAGTTGGACGCGCCCTGCAACTCGATAAATCGTTTTACGGGGAAGACCTCTCAACATCGAAACGAATCTGGCTCGAAGATGCGGGACTACAACCCAAATACATTGCCACTCCCCGCATTGGAATTAATTATGCCGGCGAGCCTTGGATCAGCATGCCCTGGCGGTTTGTTGCAGAGAAATAGTCAATGTAGAATCGATGTCGCTTAGTTAACGATAACAGACTTCGACTTCGCTCAGTCTGACAGTCACCCTGAGCGGAGTCGAAGAGTGTATTATTTTCAGTTTGTTTCACTTCTCTCCTAAGTAAACGACATTGAATATAGAATGATCAATCCAACCCAATGCCCGTTGAATATTCAGCATCGAACATTGGTTATTCGATATATATCGCATTTATTTCTGCCCAACAATAAAGCGGTTGTACAGCCAAAGAAATACAACGGCAGCCACTGCAATCCCCGAAAACACCATCCAAATATTGGAAGGATGATAATTCTGCCACAAGTAATGCGTTAACTCCGTTTGACTCATGTTCATTTTTTCGGCCGCCTGGCTGAAAAAGTCATTTTTGGTAAACGTTTCGCTATACTCTGTCGGAAACTGAAAACCTTGTTTAGCGACCTCTTTATGCAACAGAAAGTATTTGTCAGAAATGCCTTCGTAAAAATCACCCGATAGCCAGCCAGCAATTTTATGGGCTGCGGCAATCGGCAAGAATGAAGTTCCCATGTAAAGTGCTTTCTGATCTGCAGGAGCAATCTTACCGACATATTCTGTAAACTTTGGAGAACTTCCCATCTCGCCCAAAGCAAAAATAAGCACACCTAACAGAATCAACCATCCGCTTTGCGTGGAAAACATCAGCCCCAGACCACCGGAAAGAACCAGTATTCCCCCCATCATAGCCGCCAAGGGTCGAAAGCGCATTACAAAGGCTGAAACCATCAATTGAAAAACAATGATAAAGAAAGAATCCATGCTGGTCATCGAAACCGCATTGATGGTACCGTCTTCTCCGATCGTCTCGGCCAACCATGGCCAAACACTGTGTAGCCCGTTGTACACCTGGGTGGTATCGATCCATTGGTCAATAAAAATCCCAAACGAATAATACAACTGGTTAAAAGCCGTCCAGAAAAGGATCATAATAATCAGAAACAGTACGTATTTCCAGTTCTGAAGTGTCAGCCAAATGTTCTTAAAAGCCAAAACAATATTCCGCAGCAAGGGGGAATCGTCTTTTTCGCGCCCCGGTTCTTTGAATAGGAACAAGGTTAATAGCACATTTACGCCCATTGCTGCAATCGACATGTAAAAAACATACTCCCAGCTCAGCTTCAACAAAGCACCGGCGATAAACGGGCCGATAAAACCACCGATGTTTATCATCATGTAAAAGATCCCGAACCCGATGGAGGCTGTTTCTTCGTTGGTGGTTTTGGCAACCATGGCTGAAATAATGGGCTTAAAAAATGCACCGCCCACACAAATCCAGATAAAAGCAAAGTAAACCAGCTCGTAACTGTTAAAAATATTGATCATGTAAAATCCGGAGATATAAATGGCAAATGCCAAAAGCAGAATACGTTTGTACCCCAGTTTATCCGCAATCGACCCGGTTATTACCGGCAAAAAATACAACAACGCAGAACCGGTACCCATTATCGCTCCTTTTTGTCCGTTTGTAAATCCCAATGCTCCCGTATCAGTTGATCCAACCAGAAAAATCGGAAAAGCCAGGTAAAAGCCATACCATGCCCATCTTTCGAAAAGCTCGATGGTGTTGGAGGTCCAGAAACTACGGTTGTACTTTTTAATTACAGCGATAAATCCCATGATCGTATGTTTTTGAAGGCGGGAAGGTAATAAAAATCGACCATTCTGAAACCCCGCTAAGAGATACCAAACAGGTTCCCTTACAAAGACCTCTGCCTTTGTAAAATAAAATCAGGGAAATACGATACGAACCGGAATGCTAAAATTCGTACCCCAGAAAGAACGAAACAAAAATAATGATCATAATAACCAGGAAAAGCAGCACAAAGAAGCCAATTACTCCAATGCGGAATCCTTTTGTCTGCTTATCGTGTTTGGCGGCTTGCGACAGGCTTTCGATCGATTTTACCAGCCGTTGCGGAGCCTTATCGTTTTTTACGATGTAATCAGCAGCCCCCACTTTCATAATCTGAACGGCCACTTCCAAGTCGTTTTGCCCGCTCAAAAATATGAAATCAACATTGGGGTGTTCCTTTTTTACCTTCACCATCAGTTCCAAACCCGTCATGCTGGCCGACAGGTAATCGAGAACAATCAGATCGGGTTTCAGATGGAGATCTTTCATACAATCTTCACCTTTCTGATAGACCTTAACGTTTGTGTATTTTTTGGACTGCAAATACCCAACAATCAAGTCTTTATAAACAACACTGTTCTCAATGATGAAAATCAATGGATTTCTTGTTTTTTGCATAACTTTGGAATTGATGACTTAGCAACAGGTTTAAAAATAATACTTTTTTCAAAGAAAACAATCGCAACAAACTGTCCATCTAAATTAACGTAATTATTTCGAATATCGTTTGTTAGCCGTGCAATTTGTTTGTCCGGAACGAGAGAAAAACAAGTGTTTCCCGCCACTATTTCCGCTGTTTCACCTACAGGCAAAAACCGCCGCAGCGAAACAAACATCTTGCTCTTATTATCATAATATCCTATTAAATCAACGCTGAAAAAAGCTAAAAAAGTAGTTTTGCAAACAGATAATCCCGTAAGTTTGTTTGATGTAAAGAACAACTTTAGAAGGATAAACAGAAATAAATCACTTTGCATTGGAAATACATAGGATTGAAGACAGAAGGAAAGTAGCTGTAATTCCACCGCAGGGTTTTAACCATTAACTTGAAAACAAAATCACATATGTTACTGGCAATTGATATCGGAAATACCAACATCGTTTTTGGAGTTTACGAAAACAAAACCTGGGTCAACCACTGGCGGATACAAACAGATCCCTTAAAAACAGCTGATGAGTACGAAGTAATTTTTCGTTCGTTGCTCACCGGTGGAGAAATCGGCAAAAACGATGTCAAGTCGATTATTCTGAGCAGTGTGGTGCCTTCGCTTGTGCGCCCTTTTGAACAGATGCTGTACGGAATTTTTGAATCAGCCCGCATCGAAACCGTAAACCCTTCGATTTATGGAAAGCTGCCTGTAAAAATTCTGAATCCCTTTGAAATAGGCACCGACCTGGTAGCCAACGCGGTGGCATCTTATCATAAATACGGTCCGCTTACCATGGTTATCGACTTTGGAACAGCGCTAACTTTTACCACCATTGGTGCCGACAAAACCATAAAAGGAGTAGCCATTGCTCCCGGATTACAAACAGCTGTCAGCGCTCTTGCCGGGAAAACCGCGCAACTGCCACAGATACATCTCACTCCGCCTCCTTCGGTTTTAGGCGAAAACACAATTCATGCAATACAGTCGGGGGTGGTTTATGGCTTCACCGGCCTAGTTGATTCGATTGTGAACCGAACCGAACAAGAACTTAATGAAAGCTTAACTGTTGTGGCAACCGGAGGATTGAGCTCGGTGATAGCCCCTCTTACCTCCCGGATCAAAACCATTGAGCCGATGCTTACACTTGACGGGCTGGTGCTGATTTCGGAACTGATAGCGACACCTTAAATGGGCCGCTTAGCATATACTAAGCTCATTGTTTCTTACGTTTAAAAATGTTTTATTTACAACCGTTGATTCGTTCTGATCGTGACAGTCATGAACAAACGGTAGGTAACTAAATGTTATCTTTGCAATTATTTTGAGTTGATGGAGAGTGTAAAGGGGAACCTTCTGGAAAAAATAAACAGCCCGGCTGATCTGAAAAAGCTTTCGAAAAGCGAGCTAAATGATGTGTGCAAAGAATTGCGCGATTATATTATTGATGTGGTGTCCACCAATCCGGGACACTTTGGTGCAAGTTTGGGCGTAGTTGAGCTTACCGTTGCCTTACACTATGTTTACAACACTCCATACGACCAATTGATTTGGGACGTGGGGCACCAGGCATACGGGCACAAAATCCTGACCGGACGCCGGGATAATTTCGACACCAACCGCAAATACAAAGGACTGAGCGGTTTTCCCAAACGCAGCGAAAGCCCTTACGATGCCTTTGGCGTGGGACACTCTTCCACTTCCATTTCGGCAGCTTTGGGTATGGCAATCGCCTCCAGGATCAAAAATGAAAACGACCGAAAAGTAGTTGCAGTAATCGGGGATGGCGCCATGACCGGAGGAATGGCTTTTGAAGCTCTCAACAATGCCGGCGGCGAAAATGCCGATCTGCTGGTTATCCTGAACGACAATAACATGGCCATCGACCCAAGTGTGGGAGGCCTCAACAAATACCTGCTCAATATTTCCAAATCGAATACCTACAACCGTTTTAAACACGACGTGTGGGAAGGATTGGGAAAACTGGATGGCATCGGACGCAAGACCCGGGCATTTATTCAAAAAAACCAGCATGCACTCAAGAACATGCTGCTGAAGGAAAACAACCTGTTTGAAGCCTTTAACTTTCGGTATTTCGGACCAGTTGACGGACACGACGTGCAATACCTGACAGAGGTGCTGGAAGATTTACGTGAAATTCCCGGGCCTAAATTATTACACCTGATTACGCAAAAAGGAAAGGGATTTCCTTTTGCTGAAAAGGACCAGATCAAATGGCATGCCCCCGGAATTTTTGATAAAGAAACCGGAGAAATTCACCGTTGCGACTGTGACGCTGAAAGGGCTCCTAAATTTCAGAATGTATTTGGAGAAACACTGGTTGAGCTGGCCGAACAAAATGAAAAGATCGTTGGAATAACACCGGCCATGCCTACCGGCTGCTCCATGAACCTGATGATCAAACAAATGCCTCACCGCGCTTTTGACGTCGGGATCGCAGAACAGCACGCCGTAACTTTCTCTGCCGGACTGGCTGCACAAGGCATGGTTCCGTTCTGCAACATCTACTCTACCTTTATGCAACGGGCGTACGACCAGGTGATACACGATGTGGCCATTCAAAAGCTGCATGTTATTTTCTGTCTCGACCGTGGCGGACTTGTAGGAGAAGACGGGCCTACACATCACGGGGTTTTTGACATTGCCTACATGCGCACGGTTCCGAACATGATCGTTTCGGCTCCCATGGACGAAGTGGATTTACGCAACCTCATGTACACTGCTCAGCTTGAAGAAAATGCACAACCATTTTCAATTCGCTACCCGAGAGGCTGTGGCATTAAACCCGACTGGAAACAACCTTTCGAAAAAATAGAAATCGGAAAAGGACGGAAAATTTCTGACGGAAACGATGTTGCTATTCTTACCATTGGAAAATCCGGGATTTTTGCTTTGGAAGCGGTGAAAAGCCTGGCCAGTGAAAACATTTCAGCCGCACATTACGACCTTCGTTTTGTAAAACCTTTAGATGAAGAATTGCTGACCGAGGTTTTTACAAAATTCGATAAAGTTGTTACGGCTGAAGACGGGGCCATTCAGGGAGGATTTGGATCAGCCATATTGGAATTTATGGCGACAAAAGGTTATTCAGCCAAGATCAAACTGCTCGGAATTCCCGACCACTTTATTGAACACGGCACCACAGAAGATCTTTACAAAGAGTGCGGTATCGATACCAATGGCATTAAGAAGGGCGTGCTGGATACTTTGGGAAAATAAAGCGGGCTTTCCGGCTTCTCCTTATTTTTCTAACAAACACAATTCAGTATAATATTTTTATCTTTAAGTCGTTTGCTACAAAGTACTAAAACCACTTACATTGGATATTTATCTGAAAAGACGGCGGGGAAAAATTTTATTGCTTATTGCAGCAATAACCATTGGTGTTGCATCGCTGCTTTATACCAACTGGCTAACCAAAAAAATGGCCCGGCAAGAACGAAACAAAGTAGAACTTTGGGCCGAAGCTACACGTCAAATTATCAGCTTTAAAAACTCCAACACCGAATACATTAACTTCCTACTTGAAGTAATACAGCAAAATACCACCATTCCGATTATTGTATTAGATGCTGACGGCTCGATTAATTCCGATGCCAATATTCATTACAACGAAGCCCGAAAAGACGAAGTTCTGCAGAAAGAACTAAAAAAGATGAAGGAGCGTGTTGAGCCCATCCACATTGATTTGGGTGAAAATGAACACCAACTCCTTTACTACCGCGAATCAAGCATCCTTCGAAATCTTCGCCTGTACCCTATCATTCAGCTGATTGTGATTATGGTTTTTATTGTGGTGGCCTATTTTGCTTTTCTGGCTACCAACCGCGCCGAACAAAACCAGGTGTGGGTAGGCATGTCGAAAGAAACGGCCCACCAACTCGGCACTCCCATCTCTTCCCTGATGGCCTGGATCGAATTGCTCAAACTAAAAGACGTAGACGAAGACCTTGTACAAGAGCTGGAACGCGACACTTCAAGACTGGAACGCATTACGGAACGCTTTTCAAAAATTGGCTCCAAACCGGAGTTACTACGGATCAATGTGGTTGAGGTAATAAATTCGGCATTAAGCTACCTGAAAACAAGATCTTCCAACAAAGTTAAGTTTATTGCCAACTATGAAGAAAGCGCTTCCATAGAAGTACCTTTAAACGCTGCCCTTTTTTCGTGGGTAATCGAGAACCTGTGTAAAAATGCCATCGATGCGATGGTTAACGAAGGAAGCATTACTGTTGCCATTACTGAAAAAGAAAAGAACGTAACAATCGACGTTACCGACTCGGGTTGCGGGGTTCCGAAGTCCAATCACAAAACGATTTTCCAACCGGGGTTTTCCACCAAAAAGCGGGGGTGGGGCCTTGGGTTATCACTTGCCAAAAGAATCGTTGAAATCTACCACAGCGGCAAAATATTCATCAAATGGTCAGAGGTTGGCAAGGGTACAACTTTCAGGATTATACTAAATAAATAGGCACCGGCTTCTTCTTCAAACACCTGTTGTAGGGCATATTTATGCCCTTTCAATTTTGTTCAACTCCTATTTAACCATCTAAATATCTACACATTACACCATCCTCCATTTTTCCACAGGAAACGCTAGCGTTCTATTCTATTCCGTTTCTCCCCTTCCCTCTGTTTTTTTTGAAAAAATATTAGTAATATTGTGTTAATGCATTATTGTACTTATGACAATATGAGTTTTAATAAAAAATAATAAGTATGATAAACCTTCATAACCAGAATATTGACACTCGGCTTCCGGTTTCGTACCGAAAGAAACTACTGCACAAGCTCTTTTCGATCAGCACTAACTAAATAAACGAGGAACTAACAATCAAATTAATAATTTATGAAAAAAAGGCTAACCAGCAGACTATTCTTTTGGAATCGTTCTGAATTAAAGATCATACTTGCCTTAGGGTTAAGTGTGATGCTGTTGTTGTCTGGGACCTTGCATTCGAATGCTACCGATTCGAATCAGCAAAAAAAGACAATAACCGGTACCGTTACTTCGGCTGTCGACAATTTACCTGTAATTGGAGCTACCGTGGTAATTAAAGGAACAACAACAGGAGCAGTAACCGATGTTCAGGGGAAATTTACTCTTGACGCAGGTGCTTCTGACGTGATAATCGTTTCGTTTATTGGCTTCAAAACACAGGAAATAACAGTTGGCAACCAAACTAACCTTGCCATCACCCTGCTTGAAGATGTCACCGACCTGGAAGAAGTAGTTGTGGTGGGTTACGGAGCCGTAAAAAAAACAAACCTCACAACGGCCCAGGTTGGTGTTACCAACGAGCAAATTGAAAAAACAGTAAACACAACACTGGAGCAAGCACTACAGGGGCGTGCTGCGGGTGTTTATATCACCCAAAACTCCGGACAGCCCGGTGGAGGAATGTCCATGATAATCCGCGGTGTAAGTACGATCAACGGCTCAACCGAACCATTGTATGTAATTGACGGCTTACAGGTTCAGGGCTCATCAGTCGAATATGGTAGCACAAGCTCATCCAACGCCTTAGCGGGAATCAACCCTTCGGATATCGAAGACGTACAGATCCTTCAGGGACCATCAGCCACAGCTGTTTACGGTTCCCGGGCAACCAATGGAGTTGTTATTATCACCACCAAAAAAGGGAAACAGGGCGAGGCTGACATATCCTACGATTTCTCTTACTCCGTTCAGGCCCCGCCGAAAAGACTGGACGTAATGAACTTAAGAGAATACGCCCAAATGGTAAAAGAATTCCATGTCATTGCAGGAGGAACAACACCCGAAGAATTTCTCGATCCATCCATTTTGGGCAAAGGCACAGACTGGCAGGAAGAGTTATTTAAAAACGCTCCTATGCAGAAACATCAGATTAGCTTTAGCGGAGCGGGTAAAGTATCAACCTATTATATCTCGGGCGAGATGTTCAACCAGGAAGGGGTTGCTATCGGTTCGGAATTTAAACGTTACAACCTGAGAATAAATACATCGCAGGAACCAAGAACATGGCTGCGCTTAAGAGAAAACGCCAACTTCAGGCAAATCAAAGAAACATTAACCACTACCGACGAAGGTGTTATCAGTAATGCTTTGCAAAATACTTCGCGAGTACCAGTAAAAAATATTGACGGAACCTGGGGTGGATTTGAGAGCAAAGAAGGCTCCAATCAATACGCTCCGATTAACCCGATTGCAATTGCCAGTTTAAGAACCAATGAAAATGTTCGGCGAGAGCTAAACGGTGGATTCAACCTGGAAGCTGACATAGTGAAAGGACTTGTTTTTCGCACTTCGGCAAACGGAAGCTATAACACCCGGAACTCCATACTTTTTAACCCAAAAATGCAAATTGGCTGGTATGTAGTTGACCGTGCTAGTTTTAGCGATTTCACCAGTGTCAGCACCTTTTACAGCTGGGATCAACAATTTACATACAACAATACTTTTGGAAAACATTCAGTTGATGCCACAGCACTGCACGAGTACAAAGAAGGTACCTGGAAGCAAAACAGGGGCTACCGTGAAGGCTTCTTGACAAACGACATCCTGGATTTAAACGCCGGCGACGAAAGCACTTCCGTTGCCCAGGGAGGAAGCAGCTCGTGGGCAATGGAATCCTACCTCTTCAGAATCATTTACAATTACGACGAGCGGTATATCGTCAATGGATCTATCAGGGGTGACGGATCTTCCTATTTTGGCGCCAATAACCGCTGGGGAGTCTTCCCTGCCGGTTCGGTAGCCTGGAGAATCGGCAAAGAGAAATGGTTTGATGTTCCATTCATGAATGAACTGAAATTACGCTTCGAAACCGGCTTAACCGGCAACACAGGATGGGGAACCGGTATCTATTCGCCTCTACAAACTACTGCCACCGAATGGGGAACCGGCTTCTCGCCCAATAAAATCTCCAACCCCGACCTGAAATGGGAAGAAACATTAACCAATAATATTGGGATCAATATCCATTTGTTTGATAACCGTATTCAGTTGGAAGCTGATGTTTACGAGAAAAAAACTAACAACCTGATCTTTGACGCAAGTTTACCCGGTTTCATGGGTAGCTCAGGCAATGGAGGAGCAGGAGCTCCTACCGTTAACTCAGGCAAGATCAGCAACAAAGGCTGGGCGATCAACCTTAACACAACCAACATTCAAACAACCAATTTCAGGTGGGATATGAATTTCAATATCTCGGGAGTAAATACAAAAGTTGAAAAACTGAACAGTGAACTGGGATTCTTTGATCGTACCTCGTGGTGGATGAATAACTGGACACAGCGTACTGCCGTTGGGGAATCTCCATGGATGTTTATGGGATACATTTACGACGGAATTTTCCAGTCAGAAGAGGAAATTTATGCCAGTGCCATCCCTACTGACGCCAATGGAGGTAGGTTGGAAATTAGTGAAGACGGTGTATGGGTTGGCGATGTAAAATACAAGAATATTAACGGAGTGGACGGCGCCGAGGGAGTTATCGATGTTGGCGACCGAACTTACATCGGAAATCCATGGCCCAAGTTCTATGGAGGCTGGACGAACAATTTTTCGTACAAGGGTTTCGACCTAAGTGTTTTCATCACATTCAACTACGGAAACGACATCTACAACTATGTACGCATGGTCAACTCCAATCCATCGCAGATTAACGTAGGACGCAACCTGATGACCCATGCAATCGATTATGCCAAACTGGCAACCAACGATGAAGGTGCTGCTTATTTAACCAACCCGAATACCGATTTGCCGCGCATTTCGTACGGCCCCAACAACAACTGGACTCGCTTCTCCAGCAGATGGGTGGAAGACGGATCGTTTATCAAACTCAAAAACATTACACTTGGCTACACCGTACCGAAATCCTTGCTATCCAAGACAGGCTTTGTCAAAAAAGTAAGAGTGGCCGTGAGTGCTCAAAACCTCTATACCTTAACCAACTACACTGGGTACGACCCCGAAGTTGGTTCATACGTGGGCAGCAATGCCTCAAGTGCCAATCAGGCCATAGGGATTGACACAGGGCGTTATCCTTTAACTCCCACCTATACGTTTAATTTGATGGTTAACTTTTGATAAACAGAAATTATGAAAACATTAAAATACAGCTGGTTTATCGGTCTCATCGCGCTACTTACGCTTACCAATTGCTCTGAGGACTACTTGGTGAGACCTCCGGAAGATTCACTTACCGATGTCGATTTTTATAAGACAAACGAAGAAGTGATGGCAGCTACTGCCCCCCTGTACAGCCGCATGTGGTTCGACTACAACGATAAAGCATCTTACAGTATCGGAGACCTGAGAAGCGGCATAATGATGGCGCCCTGGAACAGCCGGGAGTTTGGTGCCTTCAATGCCAACGGCGATAACTCGGAAGTAATTGCAGGCTGGAATGCATTCTTTACCGTAATTCAGCAGGCCAACCTGGCTATTCGTAACATAAATACTTATGCAACAGAGGCGGTTTCCGAGGACATCAAAAAAATGGCCGTAGCTGAAGCCCGCTTTATGAGGGCTTGTGCATACCGGAACCTGGTATTGGCCTGGGGACCTGTACCGATCATCACCGACAACATTGCCATCATGAACGATACGGATATCAAGCGAAATACCATCTCCAGTATTTGGAAATTTCTGACCAACGAAATGCGTGCCGCTGCCGAAGATCTACCCGAAGAACCTTACGCTACCGGCCGTGTTACCCGATACTCTGCCGAAGGAATGCTGGCCCGTTTTTACCTGACGCGCGCCGGAGTTGAGTCAGACGGAGGCACACGCAATCAAACGTACCTTGACAGTGCCAAATATTACGCACAAAGTGTCATCGTAAATAGTGGCAAATCTTTGCTGGACGATTATCGTTCGTTGTTCTTGTATCCTTACGACAACAACAATGAATCGCTATTCGAACTACAGTGGGTGTATTCATCTGCGTGGGGACCAAGCAACTCTGTTCCGGCATACCTGGCCTACAACTCGGATATTGGCAACGGCGATGGATGGGGAGGTGCTTACAGTGCATCCTGGTATGTCATCTCACAATACGAAGGGATCAATGTAATAGGAACAACCGGCGACTCCATCCGCGGAGCCACGCTCGATACCCGCCTTTACAACACCTTTATGTTGCCGGGCGCCCATTATCCCGAAATTACGCAGGATTATACTGCTTCTGATGGCACGGTTGGCCAACGAGAGTGTATTTATCCGAATAACACCAGCGATTACAGTTTTGCCTGTACCAAAAAGTACATTGTAGGCAAAGCCGTTGATGTGGCTGAAGGAGCTTCGTCTCAACATTACCCCAACAACACCTACATGTTGCGCCTCGCTGAAATATACCTGATTTATGCAGAGGCAGTACTGGGGAACAACGAACAATCCTCTGATGCAACCGCGTTGGAATATGTCAACAAAATTCGTCGCCGCGCTGGCTTGAACAATCTGCCAAATGATTCAGGAGATGGGGACAAAACCTATTTCACTTTTGCGGATGTATTTAAAGAAAGAACGCTGGAATTTGCCATGGAAAGCATGTTCATGTACGATCTGAGTAATATTTTCTATTACGACAAAGCCAAGGCACTGGGTATCCTGAACAACCAGGACCGTGGATTATTTGCCATTTATCCGGATGTTTATCCCGATCCTAATTCATGGACTTTCGTAAAAACATCGTGGCACACCGAACGGTCGATTACGGCCACCGAAGGCAATTTCTACCTGCCCATTCCAACCGCCGACTTAGGAGGTATGCCAAGCTTAACTGAAGAGCCTGTTGATTATTACGGGAGTAACTAGAATTTGGATGGAAAAATCAAATTTAAATTGAGAAGAATGAAAACTAAATTTCGATACATATATACAATACTGATTGCACTGACATTCGGGATGGTCTATAGCGCCTGCAACGATGATGAAACATCAGGTACGCCCCGAATCGACTACATCCGTATTACGGAACCAACATCTTCCGATTCGCTGATTGTAAGTGCAGGTCAGGGACAGCTGATTGCCATCATTGGCGAGAACCTTGGGAAAGCGATGGGAATAGAATTCAATAACCTGCCCGCAACTTTAACCTCACCATATGTAACCAACACTTCCATTCTGGTTCGTGTACCATCGGAAGTACCATCGGAGGTCACCAACCAACTGGTCATCTATTTCAGTGATGGCTCCAGTCTGCCCTATGATTTCACCGTATCAATCAATAAACCGAGTGTTACCTCTATGGAATGCGAGTATGTAAACGACGGCGGTATGGCGGTCATTTATGGTAATTATTTTTACGAGCCGCTTCAAGTCATTTTCCCCGGAGAATTAGAGGGCGAAATTGTTTCCGTTGAGGACGAGGCCATTAAAGTAATGGTGCCGTCGGGAACATCTCCCGGACAAATAACTGTGAAATCAAATTTTGGAACAGGATTATCTACCTTCAAGTTCCGTGACGACCGCAATATTGTAATCAGCAGTGACCCCTTTACCGGTTGGTGGAACGCATCTTATGTGGTAACCGATCCGGGAGAAGACGCTCCTGAAAAAATAAACGGGAATTACATTCGGGTTCAAAAAACGATTGGAAGCTGGGCATGGACAGAAGTAGCAGGAGGACCGGCAAGTGCAATGGGAGACATCAGTAAAAACATTCCCGATGAGGCCATTTTACACCCGGGGCTGTACAGTCTCAAATTCGAGATCAATACGCTTAAGCCATACAACAACAATCTGATTAAATTCAACTTTGGATTAGGCTCAGAACTCAACGATGCTTACAAATGGAACCCGCCATATGATACCGAAGGGAAGTGGGAAACAATCACCATTCCTTATAGTGAAATAGTGAAGTCATACGAGGATTTAGGCGTAACATTGGTGGTTAGGCCCGAAGGTTACTGGACCCGAATATTATTCCACGGTAACGGAGCCCTGGATTGTGATATTTGTTTTGACAATTTCAGAATTGTGCCTAATAAGTATTAAACAATTAATGAGAAAAACGATGAAAAAGAACAATATCAAAATAAGATTCCTGACAATCCTGCTGGCGTTACTGTATGTCAGCATGTCCGGGATAATGTTTGTATCGTGTGACGATGACGATGATGATAAAATGTCGTCGGAAGTTTCGCTGTTGAGTTACGGACCAATGCCTATTGCACGGGGTGCGGAGCTTCGTTTTATTGGCACAAATTTCCTCCAGGTAAAAACTGTAATCTTACCGGCTGGAATTGAAATTTCCGCATCGGAATTCACGGAGCACACTGAAACCAGCATTAAACTACTTGTGCCACAGAATGCCGCTGTTGGTTTTGTGCAGCTTGTTACTGCAAACGAAACAATAACCAGCAAAACACAAATGGGTTACAGCGAACCTATCTCCATCGATAATTTCGCTCCTGCTTCTGTAAAACCTGGACAGGAAATAACCTTAACCGGAGATTACCTGAACCTGGTGAAAGAAGTGATCTTTACCAGCAGGGTTTCGGTGGGAGACACGTTGTTCTCAGCACAAAGCCGCAAGGAGCTAAAGCTGGTTGTTCCGGCCGAAGCACAAACGGGGCCAATCGCAGTATCCAATGGCGAGGCAGATCCCATCATCATCACAACAACCACTGACCTGACTGTAACACTCCCTACCTTAACAGCCATTTCACCTAATCCGGCAAAGGCTGGTACCGCTTTAACCATTACCGGAACCGATCTGGATTTGGTGAAAACAGTGGTGTTTGGAGGAAATAAAAATGTCACTGAATTTGTTTCACAAACTGCCACAACAATGGAAGTGATCATACCGGCTGATGCGCTGGATGGCACCATCTCCATCATAACCGCCTCAAATATTAAAATGGAGTCGGAGGATGAATTGATTTTGGTAGCTCCAACAATTGCTTCAGTCTCTCCAAATCCGGTAAAAAATGGGGCAGATTTAACGATAACAGGTACCGATCTGGATCTTGTATCAGCAGTAACGTTTAGCGGAGGTGTCGGCGGGACCATCGTAAACCAGTCAGCCACCGAGATACAGGTAACAGTGCCTGATCTGGCAGTAACAGGACCGGTAACAGTATCAACACTTTCAAACAAGAGTGCGCTTAGTGACGAACTTAGTCTGATTAAGCCCACCATTACTTCCATTGAGCCAATGGCACTTATTGCAGGCAACGACATCACCATAACAGGAACTGATTTCGATTTGGTAAAAACGATTATTTTCAACACTAATTTAGCCGTGAACGTCACTCCTGAATCAGAAACATCCATCACAGTAACGGTTCCTGAAGCTGCAGAAAGCGGTACTATTAAATTGGTAACAATTAACGGAGACGAAGTCGAGTCGATGGAATCCCTGGCAATTACCACTCCCAATACACCAGTTATCACGTCCATCACCAATGTGGTCTATCCGGGCGAATTGCTGGTTATTGAAGGCACAAAATTGAATTTTGTGGAATCCGTCGTATTTCAGGATGATATTAAGGCAACTCAGTATGGAATAAGATCAGAAAACAGGATAGAAGTTTATGTTCCCGAAAATGCCACAACAGGGACAGTTACTTTAAAGTTAGTGGCTTTTGATCTGACCGAAATCACTTCTCCCGAGTTCAACATACCAGGTACCGACCCGATCCTGTCAACAACAATCATGATCAACGATTATGAACAACATGGAGGTCATAATGGCTATTGGGATAATAGCTGGTCAGGTATTTCAGAAATCCTGGTTGAAAATGGCAATACTTTCACAAGAATCAAATCAGCTTCTTCCGGAGATGCCTGGATAATTAACTGCAATCACCAGTCAAGTGGAGCTTTAGGACCAATTGTGGACAACATTCAAAACTATGTTTTCAAACTCGATATCAGGATAGAAGAAGGGGTGACCGGAGCTGAGAATGCATCAACAATACAATTTATTCTCGGGAATAGCTGGAATTGGTATGGAGCCGGATTATTCCCTGCATCAACAAACGGACAATGGATAACCATCTCGGTGCCTGCAACCACATTGGGATTGTCGGGCACACTTGACCTGTCTAACGGAACGAATGGTCTATACGGAGGCCCAATTCCTGCCGGTATATCATTCGATAATTTCAGACTTGATCTTAAATAGTAAATTTCACTAACTTTTTAGGAAGGCCGTTTAATCGTCTAAGCGGCCTTTCTTCTTTTAGAATGCACATAACATGAAAATGAAAACAGTAGTTGCATTAACCCTGATTCTTCTTATATCATGCTCCAATAAAACAGACGAGGCTCCAAAAGAACCTCCTGTTTTTAGAAGTAGCATTCCGGCAAACAACGAAGCAAATGTGAAGCCATCAACTCCAATCGAAGTGAGTTTCAACGAATTGGTTTACCTCGTCAAGAATCACGGAATAACCGTAAATGGAGATGCAGTGGATGTTGAGGAAGCATTTACCAAAATCCGGATCAATGCGGTTCTGGAGAAGGGCAAAAATTACCTGATAAATATTCCCAAAGGAGCTTTAATCAATAAAGACGAGGTGCCTTTGGCTGAGGCCGTTCAGTTTTCGTTCACAACGGAGGCTTCCATTCCCGTCAACCTGACTCAAACGCTGGTAACTCCCAATCCTTCTCCCGAAGCAGTCAACCTATACAACTTCCTGCTTGATAAATACGGCAAGAAGATTATTTCCTCTGCAATGGCCAATGTAAGCTGGAACCTCAACGAAGCCGACTGGGTAAAACTGCAAACAGGTAAGTACCCAGCTATGGCAACCGTCGATTATATCCATCTGCACTATTCGCCGGCCAACTGGATTGACTATACCACAACTTCCTTTATTGAAGACTGGTGGAACAACAATGGTCTGGTGTCTGCCTGCTGGCACTGGAATGTGCCCAAATCCGATGGTTCAACCGAATATGCTTTTTACACATCTGAAACAACATTCAAGGCTTCGAACGCAACGATTGACGGCACCTGGGAAAACAAGGTGGTAAAAGCCGATCTGCAGAAAATTACCGCGTACCTGAAATTGCTCCACGATAAAAACATACCCGTATTATGGCGCCCTTTGCACGAAGCTGCCGGCAATATTTACGAATACCAGGGCGGAACTGCCTGGTTCTGGTGGGGGAACGGCGGTGCCGAAGCCTATAAAAAGCTTTGGATTTACATGTTCAACTATTTTCAGCAACAAGGACTTAACAACCTAATCTGGGTTTGGACCACCCAAACCAAAGACAACGCCTTTTATCCCGGTGATGATTATGTCGATATTATCGGACGGGATATTTACAACAATACCCAGACCGGCACAATTGCCGAAGAGTTTGCCGCCATACAAGAGGAGTACCCCACAAAAATGATCGCTTTGAGCGAAATGGGAAACGTGGCCAATATTTCGGTGCAATGGGAAGCAGGGGCAGCCTGGTCGTATTTTATGCCGTGGTACGATTACGAAAGAACAAACAACAAAGCGGAAGCAGATTTCAATCAGCCCGAACACCAACATGCCAATGCCACATGGTGGGAAGATGCACTGGAAAGCGATGCTGTAATTACACTCGATGAAATGCCTTCGTTAAAATAAAATGAACCATAACAAACTTTCAACACCTTATTCTTAAGTGATTTTGGAGCTACAAGGCTATAAATCAAAATAATTCTGCTATTTCTTTAGCTGTTAATAAAAAATTTATACTTTTGCATCCACTTTTTTGGGATCGTGGGCTGGAAAACAAAATATAATATTGAGTTTAAAGGTCTTAAAGAAGGCCTTCACGATTACGAATTTGAAGCCGACAGAAGGTTCTTTGAGCATTTTGACGAAGGGTTGGTTGAAACCGGCGAGGTTCAGATCAAGGTTCAACTGGAAAAAAGAAGTTCTTTTTTAAAATTGAATTTCGATTTCTCGGGTTGGGTAGAACTTATCTGCGACCGATGTCTGGAGCCTTACCAGCAAGACATTGAACTCGCTACCGATATCTTTGTTAAATTTGGCGAAGAAGATGAGTTTGATGAAGGCGACAATGTGATTTGGGTTCTGCCCGAAGAGCACGTAATCAACCTTACTCAGGTAATGTATGAATACATAGTATTGAGCATTCCGCTGAAACATGTCCATCCGAATAAAACCGGAGAAAACAGTTGTGATCCGGAGATGCTCAAAAAGCTAAAAACATATTTACTGCACGAAACGGAGGAAGAACAGGATGAAAAAGAGATAGATCCCCGTTGGGCAGCATTAAGAAATTTGAAAAATAACAATTAAAAACTTATAAAAATGGCACATCCAAAGCATAAAACATCCAAAGCGAGAAGGGACAAAAGACGTACACACTACAAAGCTGTTGCTCCTACTCTGGCTACTTGTTCAAACTGCGGAACTACCGTAAAATATCACACCGTTTGCCCGGAATGTGGTTACTACAGAGGAAAACAGGTTATTGAAAAAGAAATAGCTGTATAAGACAAACGCATGGCTCAATAAGCCATTTGATCTTATAGTGAAGGGATTCCATCTCCGTCGTTTCGGGGATGGAATTTTTTTATGCCGCTAATTCCCAAATACAGACTTTTCGAACATGCTTATGAATTGTTCGCCCTTTATATCAAAAAAACCGGGGCGGAAGTACACATACAAACGCAATTCTTTGTTGGAATTTTCTTTTGCTCCTATATTCATCCCCGATTTTCAGAAACGCAAAACAAGAAAAATTAGATTTAGTAAAAGATGGCTAGAGTAAGAGCAGCAATTACGGGTGTGGGAGCCTATTTACCTGAATACAGGTTGACAAATGATGAACTCAGTAAGATGGTGGACACCACGGATGAGTGGATCATGCAGAGAATCGGGATCAAGGAAAGACGTATTCTCAAAGAAGAAGGAAAGGGCACCAGCGACCTGGGAACAAGAGCTGTTCAGGATTTACTCAAAAAAACCGGCACAAGTCCCGATGAAGTCGACATGCTTATTTGTGCCACCATTACCCCCGACATGGTTCTTCCGGCAACTGCCAATATAATTGCCCACAAAGCCGACATTCACAACGCTTGGAGTTTTGACCTGAACGCAGCTTGCTCGGGCTTTATTTTTGCCTTATCAACGGCAACTCAGTTCATCGAATCAGGCCGGTACAAAAAAGTGGTGATCGTGGCAGCCGAAAAAATGTCGTCCATCATCAACTACGAAGACCGCACTACCTGCCCGCTTTTTGGCGACGGCGCAGCAGCAGTTCTGATTGAACCCACCACTGAAGACCTGGGTGTTATCGACTACATCAACCGGGTTGACGGACTGGGCCGCTACCATTTACACATAAAAGCCGGAGGTTCGTTAAAGCCTGCTTCTGTTGAAACCGTTCAGAACAAAGAGCACTACCTGTACCAGGAAGGTCAGGCGGTTTTCAAAGCAGCCGTTTCGAGCATGGCAGATGTGGCGGCCGAAATAATGGAGAAAAACAATCTTAGTGCACAAGATATTGCCTGGCTGGTTCCGCACCAGGCCAACATGCGAATTATTGAAGCCACAGCCAGGCGGATGAAAATCGCCAAAGACAAGGTAATGATCAACATTCAGCATTACGGAAACACCACGGCAGCGACCATTCCCCTGTGTTTGTTTGATTACGAAAAACAACTCAAAAAAGGCGACAACGTGGTACTGGCAGCTTTTGGCGCCGGTTTTACCTGGGGCAGCTGCTACCTGAAATGGGCTTACGATCCTCAATAATCAGGTTACCGCAGTTTTTGCTCCCCGCTTTTAAACAATTTTGAAACTGGTTTGTAATTTCAGTTTGTTCCGCTTTTCATGCGTTTTATTTATTGGTGCAAGCTTTATTTTATTGTATCTTCAAACGCGCATTTATTTTGGGAAAATCAGAACAAAACAGTTACACGAACGGCATGGCAAAACAAACAACTCGGTTTAACGGAGAAGACTCATCGCAACTTATTAACATACTGAGCGATGGAACAAAGATCAAGGGCGACATTATCTCCAATGGCGACATTCGCATCGATGGAGAAATGGTTGGCAACCTGGCGGCAAAAGGCAAAGTAGTAATTGGCGAACACGGCAAAATCGAAGGCCAGGTTCAGGCAAACAACATCGAAGTATCCGGTTTTATCAAAGGAAAAGTTATTGCCAAAGAATTGCTGAACATGAAGTCTTCAGCAAAAATTGAAGGCGACATCAGCGCCGGAAAACTATCGGTTGAACCGGGGGCTGTTTTCACCGGTACGTGTAGCATGGGAATTGCAAAACCGGCACATGAGCCCGAAGCAGCCAAATAACTCAAAGAACAAATTTGACAATTTTGTCCGCTACTCCAGTCTTGGTTTCGAAATGATGGCCATCATCGGGGGATTTACCTTTTTGGGTTATAAAATCGACCAGTGGATGGCAAACGAATTCAAAGGATTTACACTCGTTCTGGCCATTTTTTCGGTAATTGTTGCCATTGTTTACGGAACACGAAGTCTGTTAAAAAAGAAATGAATTTTAAAAGCTCTGAGCTCATGCTCATGGCCCGAGGCTAAATAAGATGAAAAGCTTTATTGCAAAATTAACGGTTCTCACCCTCGCCATTGCCCTAATCGGATGGTTGGTTTTTTCTTTGTTTTTACCCGAATATTACCTTCCGGTGTTCCCTTTTCTGCTTGGGTTCTTTTTTGTGGTAACACTTGCCATTCACGCCTACCAGCTTAGAATAGCGCAAAAAGACATCGGGAAGTTTGCACGCAGCAACATGCTTATCACCTTTTTTAAGTTAATGACCTACTCCGTTTTAGCGGTCATTTACATCGCACTCGACCGCGAAAATGCCATTCAGTTTGTAGTTGGGCTGATGTTTTTATACCTGGTTTATTCATTTTTTGAAGTAAAAGAGGTCTCCAAAATAAACCGCTTAACTCGAAAATAATTTTCCCTTCATCCCACGACTTCCCTCAATTAATCCCTCTCATAAAAAGGTTCTTAAACATTATTAATTCTTTTTTGAAATTCCGGAATTTCAACCCATGGTCAGAATTTTCTGCTAAATTTGTAGACGAACAATTAAATCGCTCAAAAAATTTTGTGCTTGCATAGAACAAATCCCTTGTCTGTTGGTTTGTTTCTGTGTCGATAAACAGATTGAATAAAGAAGATAATTGAATAAACCATGCTTAAACTTTCCAAAAGTTACGTCATAACTGTGGCATTTTTGTTATTCAGTTTTAGTGCTTTATTTGCACAACACACCAACGAGGGAGAACATGCCCAGGCATCGGAAAGTCATGCTGCCGCTTCGCACGAGGAAGCGTTTAGTGCCGGCGATTTCGTGATCGACCACGTTTCTGACTCTTACGACTGGCATATTACTTCATGGGGCGAAACCCATGTCAGCATTCCCTTGCCCATCATTCTTTACAGCAAACACCCGGAACTGCACGATGGAAAAGCATTTCATGTGTTTATGTCTTCGAAATTCCATCACGGGCACGATGCCTACAAAGGCTTTAAAATTTCGCAAAGCGAAGATTTCAAAGGCAAAATTGTTGAACTGGATGCCAACGGCCACGAAATCGGGAAACCGATTGATGTATCCATAACCAAAGCCATTGCCGGTGTTTTGGCATCGGTGGTTATCCTGTTCTGGTTATTGTTTTCGATGGCCCGCTCGGCCAAAAGAAACAAAGGCAGAGCACCCCGCGGAGTTCAGAACCTGCTGGAGCCGATCATTCTTTTTATTCGCGACGAAGTGGCAAAACCCGCCATCGGAGAGCACAAATACGAAAAATTTATGCCTTTCCTTTTGTCGCTCTTTTTCTTTATTCTGATCAACAACTTCATGGGGCTTATCCCCATTGTACCATTTGGAGCCAACGTAACCGGAAATATAAGTGTAACCATGGTTTTGGCCTTGTTTACCTTTTTTGTTACCACTATCAACGGAAACAAACATTACTGGAAAGAAATTTACAATCCCGATGTTCCGTGGTGGTTGAAATTCCCGATACCATTGATGCCAATTGTTGAACTTTCAGGCGTTATTACCAAGCCGTTTGTACTGATGGTGCGACTCTTTGCCAACATGATGGCCGGTCACCTCATTGTAATGGTGTTCATCAGCCTGATTTTTGTTTTCGGCAGTTTATTCGGCCCGGCAGTAGGATTGGGAGCAAGCCCGGTATCCATCGTCTTCTCGGTGTTTATCCTTTTGCTCGATGTGTTGGTATCGTTTATACAAGCTTATGTTTTTACGCTGTTGTCGGCACTCTATTTCGGAATGGCGACTTCAGATCATCATTAATATTAATACTTAAAGTAAAAAGCTATGTTATCAGCTATTTTAACAGTATTGCTACAAGCGGCCGCCGGAGCTGCAGTGGGTAAAATGGGAGCAGCAATTGGTGCAGGTTTGGCAGCCATTGGAGCTGGTATGGGTATCGGTAAAATCGGTGCCAGTGCCATGGAAGCCATTGCCCGTCAGCCCGAAGCAAGCGGTGACATTCGGTCAAACATGATTGTATCGGCAGCTTTGATTGAAGGTGTTGCCTTCTTTGCCGTTATTGTTTGTATCCTTATCGTTTTTGTATAGCAAAAAACTTTGGCAGCCATCCCGGGGATTGCCCGGGATGCTGTTGCCACTTAAAATTTTGAAAGTATGGGATTAGTAATGCCGAATCCGGGTACCATTATCTGGATGATCATCATTTTCGCGATTGTACTTTTTATCCTGAAAAAGTTCGCCTGGAAGCCGATTCTGAATGCTTTGAAAGAACGCGAGGAATCGATTGCCCATGCCCTGAACTCGGCCGAAGAAGCCAAAAAGGAAGTAGCAGGATTAAAAGCTGACAACGAAAAAATTATTGCCGAAGCCCGTCGCGAAAAAGACGCCATTCTAAAAGAGGCCAAAGAGTTAAAAGATAAAATTGTGGCCGAGGCGAAAGAAAAAGCCGCCCAGGAAGCACAAAAAACCATCGACGAAGCCCGTCAGCAAATCGATGCTGAAAAAACGGCCGCCATCAATACCATCAAAAAGCAGGTAGCCGAACTTTCGGTGATGATCGCAGAAAAAGTGATCCGGAAAGAACTGGCCGAAAAAGGAGAACAGGAAAAAATGGTAGATGGTCTTATCGACGATATCAAGCTGAATTAAGGTTATGGATCAAAGTGCAATAAACGTTCGTTACGCCAAGGCATTCTTTTCCACGGCCAAAGAGAAAAAGCTGCTCGATACGCTCAAGGCAGATATTCATTCGGTTTTGGAGATATGCCATTCGGTACCTGATTTTGTTCTGTTGCTGGAAAGTCCGGTTGTAAAGACTTCCAAAAAAGCAGCACTGATCAAACAGATTTTTGAAGGCAAGGTCAATCCCCTAACCCTGAATTTCCTTCTGCTGATCGTGGAAAATAAACGTGAAGTTTTTATTCCCGGCATCTGCAGAAATTTTCTTGATCTATCCAAAAAAGATCAGAACATACGGTCGGCAGTGCTTACTACCGCTTCGGAAGCAAATGCGGCCACCCTTCAAAAAATACAGGAATTGCTCGAAAAAGAGCTGAATGCCACCATCGAGCTGAGCACACAGGTAAATCCGGAAATACTGGGAGGCCTGGTTTTACGCCTCGACGACAAACAGTACGATGCCAGCGTGGCTTCTCAACTCAGGAAAATCAAGCAAAACCTTTTGGAAACTGAATTATAAAACGTAGTCAACAAAGAAAAACAAGATAGAACATGGCGAATATAAAACCTGCTGAAGTATCTGAAATTCTCAAGCAACAACTAGAAGGATTTAAATCGGCTGCCGAGTTGGAAGAAGTGGGCACCGTTTTACAGGTAAGCGATGGAATTGCCCGTATTTATGGTTTGTCGAATGTAGAGGCCAACGAAATGATCGAATTTGACAGTGGTGTGAAAGGGATCATTCTTAACCTCGAGGAAGACAACGTTGGAGCCGTTCTGTTGGGGCCTACCGAAGAAATCAAGGAAGGTGACACCGTAAAACGTTTGCGCCGCATTGCATCCATCCAGGTAGGCGAGAATTTGCTGGGCCGCGTTATCAATACCATCGGTGAAGCCATCGACGGCAAGGGAGCCATCCAGGGCGAACTTTTTGAAATGCCGCTCGAACGCAAAGCGCCGGGGGTTATTTACCGCCAGCCGGTAAAACAACCGCTTCAGACAGGATTGAAAGCCATCGACGCCATGATCCCGATCGGACGTGGCCAGCGTGAGTTGATCATCGGCGACCGCCAAACCGGTAAAACCGCTGTGGCCATCGACACCATCATCAACCAACGCGAGAATTTTGAAAAAGGGAAGCCGGTTTACTGTATCTATGTGGCCATCGGGCAAAAAGGCTCAACGGTTGCCAACATTGCAGCTACTTTAACCAAAGCCGGCGCCATGGATTACACTGTAATTGTTGCTGCTACAGCTGCCGATCCGGCCGCCTTGCAGTTTTATGCACCTTATGCAGGTGCCGCTATCGGTGAATATTTCCGCGATACCGGCCGCGATGCCTTGATCATATACGACGACCTTTCAAAACAGGCCGTTTCGTACCGCGAAGTTTCCCTGCTGCTTCGTCGTCCTCCGGGTCGTGAAGCTTATCCGGGTGATGTATTTTACCTGCACTCCCGTCTTTTGGAACGTGCCGCGAAAATCATCGAATCGGATGATATTGCAAAGAACATGAACGACCTGCCCGATTGTTTGAAAGACAAAGTAAAAGGTGGCGGTTCGCTTACGGCCCTTCCGATTATCGAGACACAGGCCGGTGACGTTTCAGCGTATATCCCAACCAACGTTATTTCGATTACCGATGGACAGATCTTCCTTGAATCGAACCTGTTCAACTCGGGTATCCGCCCCGCGATTAACGTAGGTATTTCGGTATCTCGTGTAGGTGGTAATGCGCAGATCAAAGCCATGAAGAAAATTGCAGGTACGCTGAAACTTGACCAGGCTCAGTTCCGCGAACTCGAAGCCTTTTCGAAGTTTGGTTCCGACCTGGATGCTGCCACCAAACGCGTGCTCGACAAAGGACGCAAGAACGTGGAAATCCTGAAACAGGGACAGTATTCGCCGATGAAGATCGAACACCAGGTGGCTATTATCTACTGCGGAACAAAAGAATTGCTTCGCCAGGTTCCGGTGGAAAAAGTAAAAGCTTTTGAAGTTGATTTCCTGGACGCCATGGAAATGTCGCACCGGGCAACGCTGGATGAATTAAAAGCCGGTAACATCAATGCTGAAATCGAAGAAGTGATTCGGAAAGTAGCAGCTGAAACGGCAGAGAAATACAAACAATAAGGACTGATTTATTGAGGGATTGAGGGACTGATTTCAGTCCTTCTCCATATCAATCATTCAATCAATACAATATGGCTGGATTAAAAGAAATACGTACCAGGATAGCATCGGTAAAAACCACGCGGCAGGTGACAAGTGCCATGAAAATGGTTTCGGCGGCCAAGCTCAAAAAAGCGCAGGACGCCATTATGCAGATCAGGCCTTATGCCGAAAAGCTGCACGAGATTCTGACCTCCCTGAGCGCCAGCCTCGAAAATGTGGAAGATTCGGTTTATACCCAGCCCAGGCATCCCGAAAAGGTGCTGATCATCCTGGTGGCTTCCAATCGTGGATTGTGTGGTGGTTTTAATACCAATATTGCCAAAAAAGCTATTGAACTGGCCAATTCAAGCTATTTCAACCAGCTGCAAATGGGCAAACTCGATTTTATGTGTATCGGAAAAATCGGGCAGCGTAATTTAAAACACCGCGGCTACAGTGTGGTGGCCGATGAGAACGACCTGTACAACGAACTTACTTTCGAGAATGTATCCAGGATTGCCCAAGAGGTAATGAAAGCTTTTGAAGAAAAGAAATACGACCGGGTAGAACTGGTTTACAACCAATTCCGGAATGCAGCGGTTCAGATACAGGCAACCGAGCAATTTCTTCCGGTAGAAATGCCCGAAGAAACCGGTGATTCTGCCAATTACGATTTCATTTACGAGCCTTCAAAAGAATACATTATTCAGGAACTGATACCCAGATCCCTGAAAATTCAATTCTACAAAGCTTTGCTGGATTCTCACGCTGCCGAGCACGGTGCGCGTATGACCGCTATGCACCAGGCCACCGATAACGCAACTACTTTGCTGGGCGATCTTACCCTACAATACAACAAAGCCCGCCAGGCAGCCATTACCGGCGAAATCCTGGAGATTGTGGGGGGCGCCGAAGCATTAAAAGGATAACTATTGAATACTATAAACAAGAAACCGTTCTTCAGCCGAAGGACGGTTTTTTTTATGGATTTTGGTTATCACCCTATTTCACAACAGGAAAACTACTTCCAGACAACTCTGGTGTTCGAACAAGCGGCTTCGGAGTTCATCCAATCAATCCCGTTTATGTTCCAACCGATTTGGTAGTTAAATCTGCTATCTCTGCCTTACAAAAATCGAATCTTGCTGATCATTCTGCAATCTGCAGATTACAAACAATGAACTTCGGAGTAGAAAAATGGATCTTCCGTCATCAAAAATCAACCTTGCGTGATCGAAAATCAAACCCGCGCGTAAAAAAATGAAGAGTGCGTGTGCGAAAAACAAATCTTGTTCTGCCAGCAACCACAACTATCCCCCATAAACCGGGCTCAGCCATTTTTCCTTAGGCTGGTATTTGCTTTCTGCCGCCCAAAGAATACCCCGCTGCATAATCTCCAGCGCTTCGGGAACCTCAAAGTCTTTCATTACGTGCCCCAGCGAAGAATAAAAAACACGGCCATCACCGTAATATTTTTTCCAGACTACCGGAATAATGCAGCCGTCGATCCACGCAGAATGTTCTCCCGAAAATTTCGTAGTGGCCAGTACTTTCACATTTGGATCAACTTGCATGTAATACTGCTCCGAATGCATCGCAAAATCGTTCAATCCTTTTGTCACCGGGTCAGTTTGATCGCCAACGTGAACAGTATAATCGATCACTCCGCCGGGGTGAGCCACCCATTGTCCGCCCACCATAAACTGGTACTCCACATTGTTTCTGAACGAATCACCAATTCCACCGTGCCAACCGGCCAGTCCTGCGCCTTTTTTAACCGCCGCCAGCAGGCCTTTTTCCTGTTCCCCGGTAATGGTTCCCATGGTCCAGATCTGAACGATCAAATCCACCGAATCCATCAATTCCTCATCCAGGTAGGCATCCAGAGAATCGGAGACCTTTACATCCGCCCCCTGCGAACGCAACCACGGCACAAATAAATCTACCGACTGCTTGGGCTCATGGCCTTCCCAGCCACCGTAAACGTACAGCACTTTCTTTCCTGCCAAAGCAGATTCGGACTTACGACTTACACTTGCCGAAACAATGTCCGGAATCAGAACCGCTCCGGCACCAGCCGCAACACTGGTTTTTATGAAATTTCTCCTTGAATGTGATCTCATGCTTTTGTTGATTTAGTGGTACTAAAAGTAGCGGAAAAAACGCATTAATAAAACCTCTGCTTTACGGTTTCACAACACATAGCTGCCCGATCTTACGTGCCGTTTATTAATTTTTAGAACAATACGTATCATATTTTCATAATCAATAATACCGGGGAATACTACGGTAAAAACACGCTAAAGCTCGCACCAGATGTGCTGCCTCTAATAAAGCAGACTTTCCGACTAAACATAACGAACTGACTTACAGCAATTATTAAATAACATAAAAGTCATTTCGTTCCAACTTTTTTGTAACTTGAATATACCTGCCCATATAAAATTTCGGATAGAACCAGCAGCAATCGTATTTATTAATTAAAAATTACCACTATGAAGAATTTTGCGTTTTTACTGATTCTAACCCTCGCCTTTACGACCACGTTCGCCCAAAAGAAAAACGGAACGGTCTACAACGAACACCCTGACATTGAAAAAACCCGTGAATTATGGAAGGCTTTCACAAACGGTGACGTAGACACTTACAAGAGCTTTTTTGCTGACAGTATCGGGCTGATGCGAAACGGGCAATACCGGAAAATTGCCAAAGCGAATTTTGGCAACAACATTACCTGGTGGAAGAATAACATTGAAAACCTGAGTGTAAAGGATGATACCCCGGCCTATCCGGATGCAATAGAATATGCCGACGGTGGAATATGGGTGCAGGATTGGTTACTGATTACGGGAACGCACAAAACTTCCGCAATAAATCTGGAACTACGTCTTCACAATCTTTATGCGTTTAATAAGGAAGGTAAAGTTGCTATGTTGATCCAGTATTTCGACGACAGTGTGTTTGAAGAAATCGACAACGGCAACCTGGAAAAAGAAAACGGGAAAGTATTTATCAGCCACCCCTACATTGTTACAGTACGCAAACTGATGAATGCCTATGCAGCCAAGGATATGGAAACGCTGCTGAGCTTTTATACCGACAATGCCCGTTTTGGAAGTATTGAATACCAATGGAACAAAACCATCGATTTAGCCACCCGAAAAGAAGGAATAAAAACCACGTTCGAAAAGATAAAAGACATTCACTTTAAGCAAAATGGTTATCCTGACTGTATCTACTACGCCAAAAATAACCGCTACGAAGTTTATTCCTGGTGGGAGTATTCCTTTACCTATGTTGAAACCGGGAAAAAAGTGGTAATGCCTCTCATGCTGTCTCATTCGTTTAACGACGACGGGAAAATTGTAGGAGAACAGGCTTATTACAGCACCAATCATTTCGACAGATAAACAAAATTCAGGTATAAAAAAAAGGAGTTCGAAAGTATCGAACTCCTTTTTTTACCTCAACAATACTATTGCAACAATCCTCTGATAAAAGAACGCCCGCGTGAAGTCTTAAGCTGCCTCTCACGCTTTAGTGCTTCTGTTTTAGTCTCAAATTCTTCCTGATAAATAATCTTCCACGGCTGATAGCGGCTTGTCCAACCAGTATTTTCTGCGGAATTATGTATTGCGAGTCGTTTTATCGGATCTGATGAGTACCCGACATAAATCTTGTTAAACCTTTCAGAATACAGAACATAGGTATGATACATGTACCTGGAGTTTTGGTGGGTCGTACTGGATTCGAACCAGTGACCTCATGCCTGTCAAGCATGCGTTCTGAACCAACTGAACTAACGACCCCTATCCTGTCATCCGTCAGCTGACGGACTAAACCAACTGAGCTAATGCCTCGTTCACTGGCAGCAAAAATAACAAAAAAAGAGACACTTTTAAATGTCTCTTTTTTTATCGTAAAAATATAATTGCTTATATAAAAAACTTGAGGATAAACAGTACTGAAAGCACAACCATCACCACAGAAATGTCTTTCACTTTTCCGGTGAGAACTTTCAACAGAACATATGATAACATACCAAACACAATACCTTCGGCAATACTATAAGTAAGCGGCATTACTATAATGGTAACAAAAGCCGGGATAGACTCGGTAAAATTATCAAAATCGATTTTGAGTATTGGCGACATCATAAAGAAACCGACCAAAATTAGCGCAGGCGCAGTGGCTGCTGCAGGTACCATGGTAAATAACGGGGCAAAGAACAAAGCGATCAGGAACAGAGCCGCAGTAGCTAAGGATGTTAACCCTGTTTTACCACCTTCGGCAACACCCGATGCACTTTCAACATAAGTTGTTACAGTACTTGTTCCGACAATTGCACCAAAGAAAGTACCGATTGAGTCGGCAAACAGTGCTTGTTTTACACGCGGCACCCGGCCTTCTTTGTCAAGCATTCCCGCTTTCGACGAAACACCCACCAGTGTACCTACTGTATCGAACATATCCACAAAAAGGAATGTAAACAATACAATCAACATGTCCCAGGTAAAGATGTTGTGAAACTCAAACTTCATAAAGATAGGCGACAACGACGGTGGAACATCCACCAGGTGACCTTCGGGCATATGAGTTACGCCAAAAGGAATACCAGCAACAGTGGCAACAAAAATACCAATCAGCAAGGCACCTTTAACTCTGCGTGCCAGCAAAACGGCGGTAAGAATAACACCCCCCAAAGCAATCAGTACGGCAGGAGAGCTCATATCGCCAAGTCCAACCAATACGGCATCGTTGTTCACAATAACACCGGCATTCTGAAGTCCGATAAATGCAATAAACAATCCAATACCTGCAGAAACAGCATGTTTTAACGGCAGCGGAATTGCATTTACAATCAGTTCGCGAATGTTAAAAGCTGTAAGCAGGATAAAAATGATCCCTTCCAGAAAAACAGCCGTTAATGCAAATTGCCACGAATGACCCATTCCGAGTACAACCGTGAAGGCAAAGAAAGCATTTAACCCCATTCCGGGAGCCAGTGCAAAAGGCAAGCGAGCTACCAATGCCATTACAGCAGTAGCAACAAATGCAGATAAAGCCGTTGCTGTAAACAAGGCATTTTTATCCATTCCGGTAGCACTCAGAATATCGGGGTTTACCGCCAGAATGTAGGCCATTGTCATAAAGGTCGTAATCCCCGCAAGAATTTCGGTCTTTACTGTTGTTTTGTTTTCGTCGAGTTTGAAAAACTTGTTTAGCATTTTTAGTTGGATTTAGTTTTAGAAAGTATATTTTACTGCCAGCGTAGGCTTAACAGTGAATTCATCACCAACAAAATTGTTACTCAGTTCAATTTCGGTACCTGCCGAAAAGTTTTTGCAGAAGTTATACCACAATTGTGGTTCAGACAAGAAACGGAAATCAGTTCCCCAGAACATTTCTTCTTTCCAGAAGTCAGCAAAACCAAGGAACGACATTTTTCCATCCAGGAAGTTTACGGTCCAAACCGCCGTAACCTGGAACGATGCATCTTCTTTGTCTTTGATATATTTATAGTTAGCCTGCAAGGTTAAAATTTTAGAAAAATCGGCTGATGCCCATGTGCGCTCCAACCCTGCCAGGAAACAGTTTTCAATCGGAATAAAGGGTGTTTCATCTCCGTCCAGTTTCAATACACCACCGTTGTATTCCACACGTGGCATAAATTTCTGTGTTTCGTTCCATTTAAAAGCACGGGCAATCTCCCAGTAAGCCAAAGAAACTCCGTTATCTACGTTGCGGGCGTCTGAGCTGTAGTCCATGTCAATAAAAAAGAAAGTTGAACCGTACTTGTCAGGACGAAACATCTCAACGGTAGAAGTAAACAACTTCCGGTCCTTCCCCATGTCGTAATGAAGTTGGATGTTTTGGGCATAAGTTGATGCTGCAAAAGCAAACAATGAAAATAAAAGTAGAATTCTTTTCATAATTAGAATGATAATAAATGATTAAACAGGGCCTAAAAATACTTATTTCTTTAACTCATCTTCAGTTCACTGAAACAATTTGTTAATAATATATAAACAGTAAAAATACGGGGGAATTTTCGGCCGTATTAGCATACTTTTTCATCCTTAATTCAGGGACAAAAAAAGGACAAAAAAGAACCCCGGAAGGGAACTCCGGGGCATTTTGTTGAAATCGGGAAGATAAAAAATAAGGGTCTATATAATTATATTCCGTTTCGGCAGAAAAAGTAACCCCCATTATGATAACTAAAATCACAAACGTTCAAAAATGCGTTATTGGGAAAGCGCCTCGTAAAGGAAGCGGTTCAAGGGATACAGGGTGCTAAAACCATCCACCATTGTTTCCACATATTTTTCATTACTTACCAGCGAAGGAGCCATGTCTTTCGAATAAATAAACGATTTGTACTTCAGTAAATCGATATACTGGTGGTCTTTCGGAAATCCCTTGGGAGCCGTTTTTAGCTGATCGTTATACAGTTCCGGAAACTCCTTTTTAAAATCAGGGACTTCAGTAATCTCCAGGAATTCTTCGGCGTGATCAGCCAGGTAAGTCCGTATGATTCTGAGCGGTTCAGCGGGTGGCATATAAATTCCACCTGCCATAAAGCAACCCGTTGGCTCTATGTGAAAATAGTACCCGGGATTCATACTTTTACGCCCGCCTTTACAGATGAAACTACCAAAGTTTGTTTTATACGGCCTCTTATCATGCGAAAAACGGACATCCCGAAAGATCCTGAACATACAATCCTTGGGCTGCAAACCTTTTACTTCCCGGTCAAACTGCCCTATTTCGTTGATCAGTACATCCGTTAGAAACAATACTTTTTCCCGGCTTTCTTCGTACCATTTTTTATTTGACTGAAACCACTCGCGATTGTTATTGGCGGCCAGTTCATTCAAAAATTTCAATACACTATCCATCTGCTAATATTTTCTGTTTAAAATTGTTTTCTTGTTAAGGTCCGTCAACTGACGCATGAAACCAGCACAATCATGTTCCCGTGTATTGGAAAGACTTTTTTCTTATGCTCGTTTCCCCTATTTTTACTCTCTGAAAATACGACAAAAACAGTAATATGCCTAAGAAGTTTGCATTAATAGTGGCTGGCGGAAGTGGTTCCAGAATGAACAACCAGGTTCCCAAACAGTTTCTCGAACTGGCCGGAAAGCCTGTTCTCATGCATACTTTCGAAGCATTTTACACCTTCGATCCCAACATTTCGTTTGTGCTGGTTTTACCCGACGGCGAGTTTAGCCGCTGGAAAGAACTGTGCGAAAAACACCGCTTCACTATTCCGCACCAATTGACTGCCGGAGGTTCGAACCGTTTTGAATCGGTAAAGAACGGCCTCCACCTCATCCGCGAAGAGGGTGTTGTGTTTATTCACGACGGTGTGCGACCGCTGGTTTCCGGGCGAACCATACGGAATTGCTTTGAGACAGCACAAGAAAAAGGCAATGCCTTACCCGTGGTTCCCGTTTCTGAATCGGTTCGCTATGTGGATGGCACCCGTAATTCGTCGCTCGACCGCTCGAAGTATTACCTGGTACAAACGCCGCAAACCTTTCGGGTTTCGCTCATAAAAAAAGCTTACGAACAAGCGTATTCCGAATTGTTTACCGACGATGCATCGGTTTTGGAGAATACAGGCCAGGCCATTAACACGGTGGAAGGAAACCGCACAAATATCAAAATTACCTATCCCGAAGATATTCGGATTGCCACCTTTCTGCTGTCAACAGAGAACTAAAGAAACACCTCCGTTTTTCAGTTCGCAACATCAAAAAAACCATTCGTAGATTAAATTTCGCCGTTCACCGATAATTTTACCGGAAACTCCAAAGAATGATTTAGTTTTACGCTGCTTTTTAGCTAACTACATGAAACTTAGAAAACAATTAAACAGTGCCGGAGTAAAATAAACTCTTAACACCTCAACAGTTTCCTTCGTACATAATAGCTAATTTTACATCCATGGAAGAAAAAAAAGAATACATCATAGAAAATGTGGCCTATCGTTTTCTCAAACGAGGCATCAGGAATGTAACCATGGATGACGTTGCATCCGAGTTCGGCATATCAAAGAAGACGCTGTATCAGTACTTTTCCGACAAAGAAGCCCTGGTTACCGAGGTGGTGGAGTTTTTGATTGCCTCGCAGGACTTCAAATTCAACAATCCGGCTATCGGAAACGCGATTGATATGACCATTGCCCTGCGGAAACGCATTTCCCCGGTATTAAAAATGTACCACCACAACATGGAAACCGAGTTGAAAAGAACCTATCCGGCCCTTTACCACCGGGTGTACGATTTCAAGAGAAAAAGAATCTTTGACAATACCATGGAGAATCTGAAACTTGGGATCTCGCAGGATTTGTATCGCCCTGATATTGATCCCTTTTTTATTTCAAAATTAATTGTTGGGAGGATTCTTTATACAATGAATCCGGAATACAAAATATTTGAAGAATACGAAGTACATTCAACCGCCCTTTATGATCATATTTTAGATTATCATATGCATGCCATTTGCACCCCCGAAGGGTTGCACTACTACAAACAGCTAACAAACAACATTCAGAATGAAACGAGCTCGTAAAACGCCAACACTTAAAACTAGCATTACAGGCGAGTTACATCGAATACCTTTGAAAACAAACAATTATAATGAGATGAAACGAACAACTAGAAAATTCCCCTTGTTACTGGGCCTCATCCTGCTGCTATCCGTTTTTGCAAGAGCACAGGAGCAGCCACAATCTTTTACGCTCGACCAGGCAATTGACTTTGCCATGGAGCACTCGTATGTGCTGCACAATACCAACCAGGACATAAGCATTGCTCAAAAGAAAGTGTGGGAGACCATATCGACCGGGTTGCCACAGGTGTCGGGAAGTGCCAACTACAACAAATTTTTAAACCTGCCCGTATCGCTTATTCCGGGTGAGTTTTTTGGTGAAGATGCCGGCACCTATATTCCCGTAAAGTTTGGACAGGATTACAATTCCGATTTTGGATTAAATATCTCGCAGCAAATTTTCGACGGATCGTGGATTGTAGGCGTTAGCTCGGCCACGCTATACGTAAACTTAGCCAGGCAAGCCCACGAAAAAGCAGAAATCGACATCCGCGATGCTGTTTCGCAGGCTTATTACATGGTACTGATCAGTGAACGTTACAAACAGGTTATGCTTGATAACCTTGAGAATACCCAACGGCTTTACGAAGAGACCAAGGTATATTTCGACAACGGATTTCGTGAGTCGCAGGACGTTGATCAGCTAAAAATTTTAATGCGAAATGCAGAAAACGAAGTACTCCGTTCAGAACGTGAATTATCGGTTTCCAAAATTGTATTGAAATATGCCATGGGCTACGACCTGAATACGAACATCGACTTATCAGATCAGCTTGATCGGTTTGTACTGCCTCTGACCAATGAGAAAACTCCGGTTCCGCTCGATCTGAACAGACACATCGACTATCGACTGGCAATGGCCAACTTTCAGGTATCCGACAAACTGCTGAAACTTGAAAAAGCAGCTTATTTGCCTAGCCTCAGCGGTTTTTACAACTACAGCAAAACCGCTTACAGCAACAGCGCCAATGTTTTCAGGGAAGACTGGTTTCCGTCGTCGCTGGTTGGCCTACAGGCAAAAATCCAGCTCTTTAACTCGGGGCAAAAACGTTCAAAAGTACAGCAAGCTCAACTCGAAAGAGACAAAGCAGCTACCGATCAGAAGTTGGCAGAAGTCACCCTTCAGAAAGACTACCTGACAGCATCTGCTGATTTGCAGACTGCCCGCGAACGCTTCCTGAACGATCGGGAGACCCGGGACCTGGCTCAAAGCATTCTGGACAAGACCCACATTAAGTTCAACAATGGTATGATCAGCAGTGCGGAACTTTCGCAACAGGAAACACAGTACATTAACGCGTTCCAGGCGCTGGTAACATCCACTCTTCAATTGTTGCAGGCCGATTTAAAACTTAAAAAAGCGGCAGGCGCACTATAAACAAAAAATAAAAACAGAAACACCTTAAAATGGGCATGAGAAGGAAATTCAAACAAAGCGAAGTTAATTCCGTCCGATTGCCCCGGAAAATAAACAATTACAATCACATGAAAAAGATTCTATTCATCCTGACTACTGCATTGTTCGTTTATGCTTGCGGAAGCTCTTCAGTAGAAGATGACAATACCAAAAGAACCAAGCTTCAGGAACTGAAACAACAGGTACACACGCTTGAGCAGCAAATTGATCAACTGGAAAAAGAACTCTCTGCCAATCAAACAGAGGAAACCATAAAAATAAAGGCAGAAACACTGACCAACAAAAGGTTTCAGCACTTCATCGAAGTAACAGGCCAGGTGGAAGCCGAACACGACGTAGATGTAAGCCCGGAAACCTCCGGAGTTATTATGGAGGTTTTGATTAAAGAAGGACAGCAGGTTTCGAAAGGCCAGATTATGGCCCGCCTTAACACCGATGTACTGGAGCGTTCGATTGAAGAATTGCAGGTGCAGCTTGATTTGGCCACCACCAATTACGAGCGCCAGAAAAACCTTTGGGACCAAAACATCGGTTCCGAAATGCAGTTTTTACAGGCCAAGAACAACAAGGAAAGCCTCGAAACCCGCATCCTGGGTCTGAAAACCCAGATTGAACTGGCAGAAATAAAAGCTCCTTCTGACGGTGTTGTGGATATTGTTTACCAAAAGAAAGGCAACATTGGAAGTCCGCAGACCCCGTTTGCCAAAGTGGTGGATGTTACGCACCTGAAAATTTACGGAGACATCTCTGAATCGTACATCACCAAAATACACAAGGGAGACTCCGTTAAAATCAACTTCCCGGCCCTGAGTTCCAACATGTTTGCAACCATCGACCAGATCGGGAATACGATTGATCCGGCGAGCCGCACTTTCCGGGTGCGCATCAACATCAGCAACCCCCGGAAACAGATAAAGCCCAACCTGGTGGCAGTTTTGAAATTCCGCGATTACCTGAATGATAATGCCATTGTAGTTCCCACCCTGTTCATTAAAGAAGATTTTACGGGCCACTACACCTACATTGTTGACTCAAAAGAAGGAAAAACAGTCGCTAAAAAAGTTTATGTTGAACCGGGTGTAACCGACAATAACCTCACCGAAGTAGTAAGCGGATTAAGCGCCGGTATGCAGGTTGTTTCAGAAGGCTACAACCAGATCGTGGACGGCACAACAGTCGCCATCAACTAATTACTCCAAAAACTCTGATGAAATGGAGAAAGAAAAACATGCATTAAAAGACGAAATAACGCGGAAGTTCAGACCGACTTACCTCGCGTTAAAAAATAAAACCACCATCTACATCTTCACTTTTCTGTTGGTGTTCTTTGGTATGTTCTCGTACCAGCAAATGCCGCGCGAAGCGATGCCCGAGATTGTGGTTCCGTACATTTTTATACAGACTTTGTACCCGGGAAACTCACCCGTTGACATTGAAAACCTTTGTACCCGCCCCATTGAGAAAGAGCTCAAAGGCTTGAAAGGAGTGAAAAAAGTGTCATCGGCCTCTTTCCAGGATGTCAGTACTATCATGGTGGAATTCAACACCAATGTTACCATTAAACAGGCCTTGCAGGATACCAAAGACCGTGTTGACAAAGCAAAATCCGAACTGCCCGACGATCTTCCGAGCGATCCGTATGTAACCGACTTCGACCTTTCGGAATTCCCGATCATGAACGTAAACATCTCGGGTGAATTCAGCATGCGCGAGCTAAAAAAATACGCCGAGCTGCTTCAGGACGAGTTTGAAAGTTACCGCGAGATTTCGGAAGCCAACATCCGCGGCGTGGAGGAAAGGGAAATTCAGATCGATATCGACCCTTATAAACTCGATGCCACCGGGCTTACTTTCGAAGATGTATCGCTGGCCATTCAGCTGGAAAATGTTACCATGGGCGCCGGTCAGTTTACGGCCGATAAAATCAGGCGTACCATTCGTACGGAAGCCAACTACACGGATATGAACCAGATCAGGAACACCATTATAAAAGTAAACGATGGTAAACCTGTTTACATTCGCGACATAGCAACCGTTACCGACGGATACAAGGAACAAAGCACCATTGCCCGTCTGGATAACAAGCCGGTAGTAACGCTTTCAATTACCAAAAAGTCGGGCGAAAACATTCTGTCGGCTTCTGAGAATATTTTCAAAGGAATTGAGACCCTGAAAGAAAGCGGCAGAATACCCAAAAACCTGGATGTGATTGTCACCGACGACATGACAACCTACATCGAGGACACCATCTCCAACCTCGAAAACAGCATTATCCTGGGGATGATCCTCGTTACTTTTGTGCTCTTCCTGTTTTTAGGTTTCAGAAATGCACTTTTTGCAGGGCTCGCCATCCCGCTGTCGATGTTCCTTTCATTTGTAATCCTTGAGCAATCGGGAGTCACCCTGAATTCGATGGTGCTGTATGCCCTTATTCTGGCTTTGGGGATGTTGGTCGACAATGCAATTGTGGTTGTGGAGAACGTGTACCGGCTTTACAGCCAGGGCTACTCGCTGATGAGTGCCACCAAAAGGGGTGTGAGCGAAATTGCCTTCCCTATTATTTCTTCCACATTAACTACGCTGGCTGCTTTCTTCCCCCTGCTTGCCTGGGAAGGAATGATTGGCGAATTTATGTCCATCCTTCCGCGTACACTTATTGTGGTACTGGCCTCGTCTCTTTTTGTGGCGTTGATTCTTAACCCGCCGTTTATCGCCAGCTACATGAAGATTGACGATATCATGAAAAAGGCTAACAAAAAGAAGATATTGAAGAATGCGGCCATCTTTGCAGCGGTGTCGGCTATTTTCTATGTGCTGAAAGTGTATCTTCTCGGTAATTTACTGCTTACTGTTGCCTTATTAATGGTTCTTAATATTGTTGCACTGCGCCCATTGGCCCGCTGGTTCCAAACCCGGTTTCTGGTATGGCTCGAAGGGGTTTACACCCGTCGCTTACGCCATGCGCTAACCGGCCCCTGGCCATATGTTTACTTTGGAGGAACCGTTTTGCTATTGATTTTTTCGATGCAGTTTTACTTTGGAGGAAGCCCCAAAACGGTCTTCTTCCCAAATACCGACCCCGCAACCATTTATGTCACTATGGAACTTCCGCTCGGAACATCGATTGAAAAAACCGACGAAGTATCCCGGCAGGTTGAAGCCATCGTTAAAAAAACCATCGACCCGTTTAAACACATTGTAAAATCGGTTACCACCAACGTGGGAGTGGGTAAAGGCGGTATGTTTGAAAGCGAATCAAGCCCTAACAAATCACTCACATTGGTGTCGTTTACTGAATACAAAAACCGGGAAGGCATCAACACCAGCAAAATCATGCAGGACATAAGCAAAAACCTCGATGGTTTTGTGGGGGCAAAAATTTATGTTGAAAAGAACGACGAAGGTCCGCCAACCGGAGCTCCTGTTAACATTGATGTTGTAGGAGACGAATTCAACCAGCTGATAAAAATCACAGATGACTTTATTCGACTGATCGAGGCAGATAACATTCCGGGGGTCGACGAGCTAAAGCTCAACATCAACGTAAACCAGCCTGAAATGCTGATTGAGGTGGACCGCGAAAAAGCCCGTTTGTACGAACTTTCCACGCAGGAAATTGCACTGGCATTCAGAAACGCCCTTTACGGTTATGAGGCCAGCAAGTTTAAAGACGGTGAAGATGAGTACGACATATTTGTTCGCCTGGCCGAAGAATACCGCAACGACGTTTCCACTTTAATGAACCAGAAAATTAAGGTAGAAGAACACAGTATCCCCATCTCTTCGGTGGCCAGCTTTAAATATGCCACTACCTACGACAAAATCAGCCGGATTGATTTTAAACGCGAGATCACTATTTCTTCCGAAGTTGTTGAGGGGCACAACCCCAACGAGATCAATGCGCGCATCGCCCAGATTCTGGAAGACTATCAAATGCCCGAAGGATATACTTACGCATTTACCGGCGAACAGCAGGAACAGGCTGAAAGTATGGAGTTTTTATTCTTTGCGCTGCTGATTGCCATTGCGCTGATCATGATCATCATGGTAACACAGTTTAACTCCTTTATCCGGCCCGCGATCATCATTGCCACTGTAATTTTCAGCACCATCGGGGTTTTCCTCGGACTGGGCATTTTCCAGATGGAATTTGTGGTGATCATGACCGGAATCGGAATTATTTCACTGGCGGGGATTGTGGTAAACAACGGTATTGTACTGATCGACTATATTGACCTTACCCGGAAACGGAAAAGAGAGGAACTTGGCCTGCCCGAAGATGCATTCTTACCCAAGGAGGTACAACGCGAGGCGCTGGTTGAAGCCGGCCGTACCCGTTTGAGGCCCGTATTGCTAACCGCCATTACAACTGTTCTAGGGCTGTTGCCTTTGGCGATTGGGCTCAACTTCGACTTCTTTTCGCTGTACACCCATTTCGATCCGCAAATTTCAATCGGGGGCGAAAGCGTTGCATTCTGGGGGCCAATGTCGTGGACCGTTATTTTCGGGTTGACTTTTGCCACCGTTCTTACGCTGGTTATTTCTCCGGTAATGTACATGATCACTATTCGCATCAATTACACCATCCGGAAATGGACCGGCAATCTTCCCCATCAGCAAGTTGTAAACGAACAACAGATACTTGAATAGCAAAAAAGCGGAGATTGACTCTCCGCTTTTTTTATTTCTTTTTTTCAGAAATCCTCAGTTACACTATTCCAAAAACAGCGTATAATTTTCATAGCGTGCAAACACCTCTTTCACATAAGTATAAGGTTCCACGCCACGAACATAACCGTATTTCACCACCGATTTATTGTAGTTCTCGGGATAGCTCAACTTCAAAATCGATTCTTCCACATTTTTATCCCAGGTATCCGGATCCAGTTTGTCCAGTTTTGCCAGGTTTCGTGCATCTTCCACATGGCCATACCCGCAGTTATAAGCTGCCATGGTAAACTTTATGCGTTGCACGGAATCCGGAATATCTTCAAAACGATCCCAAAGAAGTTCCAGTATCTTAGTGGCAGCATCCATGCTTTGAACCGGGTCAGTCCGATCCTTCACCCCAAAGCGCTCCGCAGTTCCGGGCATTAGTTGCATCAGCCCTTGGGCGCCGGCCCACGATTCCAGTCCCGGGTTAAACTTCGACTCCTGAAAAACCATGGCCGCCATTAAGCGCCAGTCCCAGCCAAGCGTATCAGCGCCGGCCTGTATCAATTCGTCGTAGGCACTCACCCGGTTGTTGTTCAGGCTGTAAAAGTCGCTGTTTTCGCGCCGTCTGAAATCACGCTCGTTTTTGAAATATTTGTTGTAAATCACATAATACTCCACTCCGTCCTTCATCTCATTGATCCACTCGTTCAATGCCTTTTCCAACTCTTTGCTTTGAGGACGTAACGCCCAGGCCATCCGTTGCGAAAAACTGATCGGGACCCGAACATCCAACTCCGGATAGTACGAAGCATTGATACTTGCTATGTTGTTATCGGCTACGGTGTATTTTATTTCGCCGTTGGCCACCATTTCAATAATCTTATCGGTAGATAAATCTCCCGGCAAAGTATCGATATGGATCTCCCCGCCAATTTCTTCGCTCAGGTTTGCCAGCCTCGAAAAATAAGAGGTATTCGCGCTTACCGACACGGTATCGCCAATTAATTCAATGGCATCATGAACAAGCGAAGCCTGAACTTCGCTCCACTTCATTTTGCGGTAGTTTTCGGGTTTTCGCTGCACCAATACCTGGTGGGTGAGATACAGATAATCGGAGAAAGTCACTTTTTTCTTTCGCTCATTGGTTATCGTAAGACCATGAGCGATCAAATCCACATTTCCCTCTCCCAACTGATAAAACATGGTATCCAGATTGTTGGAAACAATGATATTTAACTCAACTCCAAGATGCCGGGCAAAGCGTTTCAGAAGGTCGTACTCATACCCCATTGGCTGCCCTTTGTAAAGAAAATAACTGGTGCCGCTGTAGGACGTGATCACTTTCAGCACACCGTCATCAAGAATCTGAGGTAAATCGTGTTTTAACTTTAATTCTCTCTCCTTCCCTGCCTTTCTATCGCCAAATAATCCGCACGAAGTCAGGGCAAGAAGTAGGATAAAAAATAGATAGCGAAGCTGTTTTCCCATAAAAATTTATTACAGTTTGCAATCTTTCTCTGACTACAAGGTAAAAAAAGTTACGTTTTTTAAGAACATACTAAAAGGATAATGCCTTTTATTCCTCAACAATCCAAGCGGCTCAAACGATCAAATAAATTTCTTCCATTCAAAACGCAAAAATAACAATGTTATGTTTTGTCCCTCTACTTTTCTTTTTATCTGTCAGCAAAAGGACTATGGTTTTGCCGATTTTACTATATTTGGTCGGAATTGCCGGCTAAATGAAAGTTCAATTTAGACACATATCAACCTGCCTTATATTTTGTTTCGGTTTGCTGTTTAGTTCTTCGCTGTTTGCTATGGATCAGAAGATAGATTCCTTAAGAACTGCATGCCTCACCGAAACGGATTCCATTAAATTGGTGGACAATTATAATGCATTATCGGTCTATTTTACTTATTCCAATTCCGACAGCTCGCTTTTTTATGCGCAAAAAGCTTTCGATCTGGCAAAAAAGGCGGAGTATCGCAGAGGAGAAGGCACGGCACTGTTTCGGATCAGCTATTGCTACGATCAATCCGGGCAATGGGACGATGCCATCAACAACCTCCAAAATGCCATCTCTATTTTTGAAGAAATCAAGGACACTTCCAATATTATTGCCTGCCAGCTAAACCTTGGTCTTATATATTCCTACGGTCCTGACCTTGTAAAAGGACTTGAATATACCATAAATGCAAAAAACCTGGCTGAAGCCCTTGATGACAATGGCTTCGGATTAACCGAAGCTTACACCAACGTTGGCTGGTACTACGAATACCTGCAAGAGTATCGTGGCGCTTACCGCTATTACATGAAAGCCCTCGAAATAGCCGAGCAGACAAAGGAAGTGGATTACATTGCGGTGCTTACAACCGGTTTGTGTTTTGTAAATATCAAACTCAAAAAGCTGGATGAAGCGCTCAGTAACCTGAAAAGAACACAGGAACTCCTGCCTCAAATCGAAGACCTTCATTTCGAGACACAGGTAACCATCTTGTTTGTGTACTATTATCTCGAGATCGATGACCTGTTGGCGGCTGAAAAAAATATCCAAAAAGCCGAGCAAATGATCAACGAGCAAAATTTTGAGCGGATGAGAGCCGACCTGGCTTATCTGAAAGGGAAGCTTTTCTTAAAACAGAAGAAATCTACGGATGCTTTGGCCTGTTTTAATAGCGCGCTTACGTTTTGTGAGAAGATGGACAGACACGACCTCGTAAAAGACATTTACAGTGCAAAAACAGAAGCGCTGGCCGAATTGCGGCAATACAAAAGGGCTTACGAAATTCAGCAACTGGCCAACAAGTCAAATGCAATGCTGCAGCCCAACAAAATAGCACAGGTTCTTGGTGAATTTGAACACCAGGAATTATTACGGGAACAACAAGAGCAGGCGCAGCTTCAGGCAAAACTGAACGAAGAAAAAATCAGGAACGATAAATTTAAAAGCCGGATCAAATTACAAATTGCAGCCTTTGCAGCCATTATGCTGGTTATCGTTGTAATCATTCTGGGATACTACCTGTGGCTAAGAAGAAACCACGCCGCGGTTCTGAATGAAAACTACGAAACCATTCATAAACAAAAGGTATTGCTTGAAAGAAACCTCCGGCGAATGGAAGAAGACGAGCGAAAACTAAAGGAACTAAATGCGACCAAAGACAAGTTTTTTTCGATCATTGCGCACGACCTGAAAAATCCGTTCAATGTATTGATCGGAATCTCAGATCTGCTCCGTACCAACAGCGACATCAAAAATTCCAAAGACTTTGAAACACTGGTGGAAGGGATGTTCCAAACCGCTACATCGGGTTATAATTTGCTGGAAAATCTGCTTGAATGGTCGCGCACGCAAACAGGAAACCTTCAGTACAAGCCACAACCTTTCTACTTCAACAAAGTCCTCTCATCCAACGAAATACTGTTCAAAGAAGCAGCAAAATCAAAAAGCATTACCATTAACTGGCCTTCCAACCACGAAATCGTGGTGGCCGATTTCAATATGGTTAACTTCATTTTCCGTAATCTTCTGAACAACGCGATCAAGTTCTCTTATGAAGGAGATACCATCGATGTTTCGGTTTCAGCCAACGGAAAAATGGTTGAATGCAATATCCGGGACAACGGTATGGGTATGGACGAAGAAACCCTTCAAAAGTTGTTCAAAATTGAACACTCCGTTCAGAAAGATGGCACAGCCAAAGAAAAAGGCACAGGACTGGGATTGATACTCTGCAAGGAGTTTGTGGAAAAAAACGGCGGCAAGATCTGGGTCGAGAGCAAACCGGGCAAGGGCAGTATTTTTGGTTTCAGCTTACCTCTTAAACGAGCGTAAATTAGTTCAAAAGAAAGCATTTAGCCGACCAACAGTACGCGTACGTGCCGCATGAAATACCGGTAAAACGAAGAATATTAAAGTAAAACTCCCATCTTTGCAGAGGATCGCAGCAACACGTTTTTGAAATACCGGAGCAGGATGAAATTCTTTGACAAAAGATTCCTCTCATTTTGTTGAGACGAAAAAACTAAACTACAATACAACTATTAACGATTCGCGCCGCATGAAACCGATACTTTACTTCCTTTTCATTGCCTGTCTTTTTACGGCCTGCTCTTCCGAACAAACGCCCCGTCACGTATACACCCTTGAAGAAGGATGGAAATTCATCAACCAGGATATTGAAAACGGCCAAAAACCAGGCATAAACACTGATACATGGGAAACGGTAACCATTCCGCACGACTGGGCCATTAAAGGTCCTTTTGACAAGGAGGTTGACAAACAAACCGTACGAATCGAACAAAACCAGGAAAACACCGCCACCGAGAAAACCGGCCGCACCGGAGCTTTACCATACATTGGAGTGGGCTGGTACCGAAACAGCTTTGAAGTACCTGAATTTCAAAAAGGCAAGAAAGTTTTGCTTGTTTTCGATGGAGCTATGAGTGAACCCCAGGTTTTTATCAACGGAGAAAAAGTTGGGGAGTGGAAATATGGATACGCCTATTTTTACTTCGACATTACAAAACTCCTCCTACCCGGCAAAGAAAACCTGTTGGCTGTACGCCTTGAAAACCTGGGAGAATCTTCACGCTGGTACCCGGGTGCCGGTTTGTACCGGAAGGTTCAGCTCGTTGTAAAAGACAATACCAGCTTCAAACAGTGGGGCACTTTTATTACTACGCCCTATGTTTCTGAAGCAAGTGCACAGGTCAATATCAAATCGGAAATTGCCGGCGAAAACATAAAAGTGGTAACCGAAATCAGGGACGAAAAAGGAAACATGGTGGCATCCGGAACTACGGAACAACTTTTTGGCAACAAAGCGGAGCAAAATCTTGCCGTTCCAAACCCCAAACTGTGGGATACTGAAACGCCTCATTTGTACCACGCCTCCATGAAACTTTATTCGGGGAACGAGTTAAAAGATGAGCAAACCATCCGTTTTGGCATACGCGATGTAAAATACGAACGCGGGAAAGGCCTTGTTTTAAACGGCAAGGCAACCAAGTTTAAAGGAGTTTGTCTGCACCACGACCTCGGACCATTGGGGGCAGCGGTAAATGTCGCCGCCCTGAAACGCCAGCTTACCATATTAAAAGACATGGGCTGCAATGCCATTCGTTCCTCGCACAATATGCCGTCGCACGAACAACTGGAGCTTTGCGACGAGATGGGCTTTCTCTTTCTGGCCGAAAGCTTTGACGAATGGAAACGCCCCAAAGTAAAAAACGGCTACAATCGCTTTTTTGATGAATACGCCGAAAAAGACGTCGTCAACCTGGTTCGCGCAACACGTAACCACCCCTGTATTGTAATGTGGAGTGCAGGAAACGAAGTGCCCGATCAATGGGGCAACGAAGGCATAAAACGTGGTAAGTGGTTACAGGACATTTTCCACCGCGAAGACCCAACCCGTCCGGTTACTGTAGGGATGGACCAGGTGGCCAACACACTCAAAAACGGCTTTGGTGCCATTTGGGACATTCCGGGATTAAATTATCGGTTGCCACTTTACAACGAAGCTTACGAACGGTTCCCGCAAGGTTTTATTCTCGGTTCAGAAACAGCCTCCACGGTTAGTTCCAGAGGAGTGTACAAATTCCCGGCAGAACAATTCAAACAAAAAACCTATCCCGACGGGCAATGTTCATCGTACGATCTGGAGGCTTGCTCCTGGTCAAATGTTCCGGACGAAGACTTCTACTGGCAAGACAACTTTGACTGGGTGATCGGCGAATTTGTATGGACCGGTTTCGACTATCTGGGCGAGCCCACACCTTACGATGAATACTGGCCATCCAGAAGTTCATACTTCGGGATCTGTGATCTGGCAGGGCTTCCAAAAGATCGCTACTATTTATATCGTAGCAAATGGAATACCCGGCAAGAAACGCTTCACCTACTCCCCCACTGGAATTGGGAAGGCCGCGAAGGTGAGACAATCCCCGTTTTTGCATACACAAATTACGACAGTGCCGAGTTGTTTGTGAATGGCAAAAGCATGGGCGTTCAAAAGAAAAACAACGACTCTCTTCTGACCCGGAACCGCCTGATGTGGACAAACGTAAAATACGAACCCGGATCTATAAAAGTAGTAGCCTTGGATAATTCCGGGAATCCGGCAGCAGAAAAAGAAATCCGAACAGCCGGAGCACCTCATCACCTGGTGTTGGAAGCGGACCGAAAAGACATTATCCCTGACGGAAAAGACCTGAGTTATGTAACTGTTTCGGTAGTGGACAAAGACGGAAACCTGTGCCCAAATGCAGATAATCAACTCCGGTTTAAGGTGGGAGGTGCCGGAAAATTCAAAGTAGTGTGCAACGGCGATGCCACTTCGCTCGAAATGTTTCATCTTCCTACCATGAAAGCATTCAACGGCCAACTTGTGGTAACGGTTGAATCGCTGAAGGAAGCCGGAGCCATCACATTCGAAGTTACAGGCGAAGGCCTTGAAGCCGGAAAAATTGAATTAGAATCCATATAATTTCAACCATTAATAATCCTGATAAAAATGCAAAAGACGATCCTATTTATTTTCCTCCTTTCAGTTCTGCTAAATTCGTGCAACTCCTCATCGAAACAAGAAGCGGCTGAGACTCAAAAGCCCAATATTGTTTACATTCTGGCCGATGATCTTGGCTGGGGAGATTTGAGTTGTTACGAACAAACACATTTTGCAACGCCAAATATCGACAACCTCGCCCAATCGGGAATGCAGTTTACCCAACACTATGCAGGATGTACGGTTTGTGCGCCTTCACGCTCGTCTTTAATGACAGGGCAAACCACCGGGCACACGTTCATTCGCGGAAATAAAGAGTGGAACCCGGAAGGACAATATCCCCTGGAAGCAGATGCGGTAACAATGGCCGAAGCCTTAAAAAAAGAAGGGTATGCTACCGGCGCATTTGGGAAATGGGGTCTTGGCTATCCCGGCTCAGAAGGAGACCCGAACATGCAGGGTTTTGATGAATTTTTCGGGTACAATTGCCAGAGAATGGGACACAACTATTATCCCTACCACCTGTGGCACAACCAGAAAAAAGTTATGCTCGAAGGAAATGCAGGCCAACAAACCGGCGAATATGCTCCCGAAGTGATTCACAAACAAGCTCTGAAGTTTTTAGAGGACAACAAAAACAAGCCTTTCTTTATGTATTATCCTTCGATTATTCCGCATGCCGAGCTCTTTGCCCCGGAAGAATACATTGCAAAGTTCCGTGGCAAATTTGATCCCGAAAAAGTATACAAAGGCGTTGACGAAGGGGAAAACTTTCGGGAAGGCCCCTACGGATCGCAAGGCGAATCACATGCTGCTTTTGCCGCTATGGTCGATTATCTGGATATGCAGGTAGGTGAAATTGTTGCCAAACTTAAAGACCTGGGCGTTTATGACAATACCCTGATCATATTCACATCCGACAACGGGCCCCACAAAGAAGGAGGCGCCGATCCCGATTATTTTGATTCCAACGGGCCATTTAAAGGTTACAAACGTGATTTGTACGAAGGTGGCATTCGCGTTCCGATGATCGCCGTTTGGGGTAAAAAAAGCAAAGCCGGAAGCAAAAGCGATCACATTTCGGCTTTTTGGGATGTATTTCCAACCGTGGGCGAATTAACCGGTGCCCAGGTTCCTGAAAATACAGATGGGATTTCTTTCTTACCAACGTTGCTTGGAGAACAACAAAAAGAACACGATTACCTGTATTGGGAATTTCATGAAATGGGTGGCCGGAAAGCCATACGAAAAGGCAACTGGAAGCTTGTTCATTACAAGGTGAACAAACCGGAAGAAACCACGACTGAACTCTATAGCCTGGAGGCCGATCCGGGAGAAGAAAACAATGTAGCTACCGATCACCCTGATGTGGTTCAGGAACTGGAAGCGCTTATGGAAAATGCACGAACTCCCTCCGAAACATTTCCTTTTCAAAAATAAGACACAATGATTCATCAAAAAACATATTGCAAAACGGGTGTCTGGGCACTGATCATAGCACTCTCACTGTTTTCCTGCACAACCAAAACACCGGAAAAAGTAAGGCCTAACGTGTTATTCATCCTTGCTGATGATTATGGCTATCACGATTTAAGCATAACAGGAAGTAAGTTTTACGAAACGCCCAACATCGACCGGATAGCGCAGGAAGGCATGATTTTTACCGACGGGTACGCCGCTTGCCAGGTTTGCAGTCCTTCGAGAGCCAGCATCATGACGGGAAAATTTCCTGCCCGCCATGGAATTACCGACTGGATTGGAGCACCAACAGGTGAAAACTGGCGAAAGGCCGGTCGCTTCAACCAGCTTCTTCCTCCTGAATATGTACACGCCCTCCCTCAGGAATATACCACTCTTCCTGAGGCGATGAAAGAAGCCGGATACCTCACTTTCTTTGCCGGGAAATGGCATTTAGGCGACAAAGGCTCGTGGCCGGAAGACCATGGTTTTGACATCAACAAAGGAGGCTGGGACAAAGGAAGCCCCATTGGTGGTTATTTTGCTCCATGGACCAATCCCAACCTTGAAAACGGCCCTGACGGAGAAAACCTGACCATGCGTCTGGCAAAAGAAACCGCGGAATTTATCAAAAGCAACCGGGATACTTCCTTTTTTGCCTTCCTCTCGTTCTATGCCGTTCACGGACCGATTCAAACCACGCAGGAAAAATGGGCAAAATACCGTCAGAAAGCCGAAAACATAGGCATTGCGGAAAGTGGGTTTGAAATGGGGCATTTCCTGCCCATCCGACAGGTTCAGGATAATCCGGTTTATGCCGGTTTGGTTGAATCGATGGACGACGCGGTGGGGTATGTGCTGAATTCGCTGGATGAACTCGGCCTTGCAGAAAATACCATTGTGATTTTTACTTCTGACAACGGAGGCGTGGCAGCCGGCGATGCTTTCGCTACTTCCAACCTTCCGCTTCGTGCAGGTAAAGGCTACCAGTTTGAAGGTGGAATCCGCGAGCCTTATTTCATAAAAGTTCCCGGAATGGGCAACGGTCAAACCTGTAACATTCCGGTTAGCGGAACTGATTTTTATCCGACCCTTCTTGAACTCGCGGGCGCTGATCTAAAACCCGAAGAACATGTTGACGGTGTGAGTTTACTTCCCCTGCTAAAAGGAGAAAATATTGCTGTTCGGCCACTTATCTGGCACTATCCGCATTACGGGAACCAGGGAGGTGAACCGTCATCCATTATTCGCCAGGGTGACTGGAAACTGATCCATTATTACGAAGACGGGCGAGAAGAGCTTTACAACATGAAAGACGACAAGGAAGAAACCACCGATGTTTCCGCTGACCATCCCGACCTGGTTAAACAACTGAGTGAAGATCTTTTTACCCGTTTGGAAGAAATGGGCGCCAGATATCCGTCGCGCGACCCGGAGTGGACTGCAGAGAAGGAAGAAGAACACCTTCGGCAGGTTATCCAAAAGCGATGGCCACAACTCGAAGAACAACGACTGGAATTTTTATCCCCGGATTTCGATCCCAAAAACAACTGGTGGGGAAGCATGATTACAAAAGATTGAGTTTTTTCAGATGTGGAAAGTCTTGTTTACCGAAAGTGTTTTACAACATCGTAGAAATTTATTGTAAAATAGTTTCGATACACTTCTGACAAATTCTTTTCCGAATTAAAACAGTATTTTGGAGCCTGATTTACCAGAAAGACACTTGAATGAAATCTTCGGGTATACATATTTTTCAAGAGATAAAAAAGGGGAATAATGAAGCTTTTAGCCAGTTGTTCGACGAGTTTTATTCCCCTCTTTGTTTCTTTGCCAATAAATACCTGTCAGATCTGGATTTGTCGCGTTCGCTTGTTCAGGAAGTTTTTGTCGATTTGTGGGCCCGGCGCGAGAAACTAAACATTCAGTTTTCTCCAAAATCCTATTTATACCATTCGGTCAAGAACCGTTCTATCGATTACCTTCGGAAAGAAAAGAAAACAGTCCCGGTCAGTGAGTCTGTAGAAACGGTGCAATCTGTTCCGTTTCGTGATTTGATGGAAGAGGCAGACCTCAACAATCGTATAAACCTGGCCATCCAGCAGTTGCCCGAAAAGTGCCGCGAGGTATTTATTCTTTGTCGTTTTGAGGGTTTTAAATATTCAGAAATAGCTAAAAAACTGGAAATATCGGTTAAAACGGTAGAGATGCAAATGGGAATTGCATTAAAAAAATTACGAGAAAGTCTATCTGATTATCAAATTGTTAATCTCATTGTATTTATTCATTCAAAAAAAAGTTAAACGCCTTTACAGGGTAACGTTCATATTTTTCGTCTAAGAGGTGATTAAATCAATAGACGAGTGAACGAACTGCACAATCATACCGATATTCTTATCAGCAAATACCTCTCCGGTAATATTTCTTCAGAAGAAAAAAAAGAGTTGGATTCATGGCTTAATTTTTCTCCTGAAAACAAGCAACTCTACTTAAAAAGCAAAAAAGCCTGGCAACTGAGCCAAAACTACATCTCCATTGAAAAAACAGAGCAGGATAAAACAAACGTACTCCGTGAGGTACAGCAGCAACAAACCATTTCCTTTAAACGCACCCGCAGACAGTTGCTCATCTATAAAATTGCCGCCATGCTCGCTATTCCGCTTACTTTTGCACTTAGCTGGTATTTTCTTCAAAACAGCGGGCAGCCAATACCGGAAGATTTCTTTTGTGAACTTACTGCCCCTAAAGGACATGTAGCCAAATGCATTCTTCCCGATGGCTCAGAAGTATGGATAAATACAGGCTCCACTCTTACTTACAACACCACCTCATTTAATCAGCAATCGCGTGAAGTGCAACTATCAGGCGAGGCCTATTTTGAAGTGGTGAAAAATATGGAAAAGCCTTTTAAAGTGGTAACAGAAGAAGCCAATATCCATGTAACCGGTACATCGTTTAACGTAAAGGCCTATCCAGGAAGTGGTCTTTTCGAAACAGTTTTAGCCGAAGGAGGAGTTGAGATGGAACTCAATAACCAAATCCATGAAAAGGTAAACCTGGTTCCCGGGGAAAAAGCTGTCTTCCGAAAAGAAAAGAGAGAAATTTCCATTGAAAAGGTAGAAGCGGAATTTTATACCTCGTGGCGAAACGGCGAAATATTATTTAAAGATGCTACGCTCAACGATTTGGTGAAAGAACTCGAACGTATCTACGATATTCGTTTTCATCTTAAAGATCCTAAACTGGGCGAATTTCGCTTCAGAGGTATGTTCAGTTACAACAACAACCTGATTGAGGCCCTGGAAAAAGTAAAACGAACGGCCAATATCGATTACTACATTGAAAACAAGGAGGTGTGGCTATTTAAAAGATAGACAATGTAGAGCACCGAAATTAAACCTATAACTTAAACGTAAACAATATGATCCGAAAATTTTTCTCAGGTTAGTTAGATTTAAGAAAGCAAAATGAAGAAAGAAAAGAGGGACATGTTGGTCGCATTCCCTCTTTGCAAAACTTCATCAGCCTGCTCCAGACTAAATCAGTTTATTAATTTAAAACAACCAAATTTATGAAAAAAAAATCAGAAGCATTGGGAGGGTTCTATCCCGGTGCGAAAAAACTTCTGTTAATTATGAGATTAAGTACTTTTCTCGTATTAATATCGGTTCTTGCTTCCACTGCCAGTGTTTATTCGCAGGCAACCAAGCTTACAGTTAAAATGAAAAACTGCAGAATTGCCGATGTGTTTGATGCTATTGAGCAGCAAAGCGATTTCTATTTCTTTTACAGCCGCGACAATTTCGATGACAATCGATTAGTATCAGTCGACATCGAAGGCAAAACCGTAGAAAAAATCCTGGATGAAATTTTCGAAGGGCAGGCTGTAAGCTACGAAATAGTCAATAAAAACATCCTGATAAAAACGACAAATAAGTTTCCTGCAACACCTGACTTGCAACAAAAAACTGTTTCAGGAACGGTTACAGACAAATCTGGCCAGCCTTTACCTGGGGTGACCATTGTTGTTAAAGGTACTACGGACGGAACGATTACCGATGCAGATGGAAAATACTCTCTAACAAACCTTCCGGAAGATGCAATACTCGTATTTTCATTTGTGGGGATGCAAGCACAAGAGGTTGGAGTTGAAAACCAAAGTTTAATAAATATTACCATGGAAGTGGATGCTATTGGTTTGGAGGAAGTTGTTGCCATTGGATATGGAACAATGAAGAAAAGTGATTTGACAGGTTCTGTGGTAAGAGTTGAAATGGAACAGAAAGAAAACCAAGCAAACGTAAACCTTCTTCAAACACTGGCCGGAACCTCAGCAGGGGTGAATATTGAGGGAAGAGGTGGCGCCGGGAGCGAACCCTCCTTTTCCGTAAGAGGACAGACATCATTATCAGCAAGCAACCGCCCTCTCATAGTTATTGACGGGATTATTTATAATGGCTCCATCGCTGATATCAATATCAATGACGTCGAATCAATCGACATCCTCAAGGATGCAAGTGCTGCCTCAGTCTATGGTTCCAGATCGGCCAACGGTGTGATGATTATTACCACTAAAAAAGGAACATCTGAAAGCCCTGTAGTTTCATTCAACATGTATTACGGGTTTCAGGACATGACCAACAACCCTATGCGCGTTATGAATGCGGAAGAATTTGCAGTCAGACTAGTTGACTGGAGTCACCAAAATCTTGTTTATCAATGGTATACAACAAACCCAACAAGTGCAGCAGGAAGGCCTGTACGACCGGACATTACAAATCGCGAACTAGTGGCTACTTATTTAAAAACACAGGAGGAACGAGATAATTATCTTGCTGGAAATGAAATTGATTGGGTTGATGAAGTTTTACATATTGCTCCTATGCAAAACTACAACCTAAGCCTATCGGGAAAAAGCGGAGATAGGGTTAATTACTTTGTATCAGGATCCTATGCCGATGTGGAAGGAATTCAACTAAATGATAAATATAAAAGATTTACCCTACGAAGTAATCTTGTAAGTGAAGTCAATGACTGGCTTTCCCTATCAATTAATACATCCTATTCATATACGGACAACTCCGGACAACCTGCTTCCCTTGGCGATGCAAGAGTAGCAAGTCCTCTTGTAAATAATTTTATCGGAGAATCTTCGTACGACATCTACCTTGGCGGGGAATTATTTCAGCCCTATCCTCTGGTTTATACCTACATAGACAATTCAAATACCAGAAATCAACTGCATCTCATTGGCAACGCCAAAATTAAGATTCCTTGGATCAAAGGATTGACAAATGAGATCAACTATTCTAACAGATACACTCAGACCGATAATAATTCTTATCATAATTACAATACACCTTCGGGAGTTTCAAACAGGGGACTTGCCATAAAACAACCTTCTAAAAGCAGAGACTGGATCCTCAATAATATTGTAACATATTCCAAGACTTTTGGAGACCATCAACTGAATTCAACGTTACTTTTCAGCCGTGAAGGTAGATTAGGAGATGCTTCATCTCTTAATGCTCAGGGATTTGACAACCAGGCCCTGGGATATAACAATATGGGTTTAGGAGAGGTTTCAACCGTTTCTTCTTCGGCATGGGAAGAAAACAGCCTTTCATATATGGCCAGGTTAAATTATAGTTACAAATCCAGATATATGATAACAGGTACTATTCGGAAGGATGGCTTCTCAGGATTTGGAGCAGAAAAAAAATGGGCAACCTTTCCTTCTCTTTCACTTGCTTGGGTATTCTCCGATGAATCATTTTTCAGCGACATGGATTTTTATTCCAAGCTAAGAGTTTCATACGGTAAGAACGGAAACCAGGGAATTGGACGTTACTCCAGCTTATCGAGGATGGGAACCCGATATTATGTTTTTGGCCAGACAACAGCTATCGGCCTTTACCCTTCCACTTTAGGTAACGCTGATTTGGGCTGGGAAACAACTGAATCGTATAACCTTGGAGTAGATTTCGGATTTCTGAACAATAAGCTCACAGGATCTGTTGACGTGTATACTTCTGAAACGAAAGATGTTCTGGTTCAAAGACAGCTCCCTCGAGCTGCAGGATATACTAGTGTTTGGGCCAATATCGGAGGACTAAATAACAAGGGAATTGAATTCGAGGTAAGGTCTGTTAATATTGATAACAACAATTTTAAATGGGAAAGTAGTTTTATATTTTCGCTTAACAGAGACAAGATCACCAAGCTTTACGGAGAAAATGATGATGCGGATATCGGGAATCAATGGTTTGTTGGAGAGCCCATAAGCGCCATTTACGATTATGAAATGGCAGGAGGAGTATGGACTGAAGAAGAATTTTTTGCAGGAGACATCCCTTTAAAAGGTTGGTATCCGGGACAGTTCAGATATGTTGACCAGAATCTCGATAGCCTGATTACTCCTGACTACGACAGAACAATAATTGGCTATACAGCACCTAGCTATAGGTTTAGTATAAATAATACGCTATCGTACAAGAATTTCACTTTAAGCTTCCTCATCAATTCCATTCAGGGAGGCGATAAATACTATTTAGGAGATAATGCTTCGAATATAAGTCCTCGCTTTTATATGCAACATAGGATGAATAATTCAGCTATTAATCCCTATTGGAGACCTGATGCACCAACAACAAACACAACTGGAATTTACAACAATCCTCCTCAGGAAAGCGGAATTTACCAAAGCAGGAGTTTTGTTAGACTCCAGGATGTTACGCTCTCCTATAACCTTGGACGGAGTTTACTGGATATCTTAAAACTCCAGGAATGCCAGTTTTATATATCCAGTAAAAATCCATATGTCTGGACGAAGTGGCAAGGTTGGGATCCTGAAACAGGAACCAGCGATACACCACTTATGAGAAACATTATCGCCGGGATAAGACTTAGTCTATAATTTTTTATCCAAAATCAAGGAATTATGAAATCAAAAAATAATAAAGTGATGAAAGAATATTTTTATTCGTTCAGCAAAAAGTGCATACTGACCGCTGCCATTCTGCTGTCAATGTTACCTTCTTGTAACGAAGATATACTTCAGGAAAAACCACTTGACTTTTTCTCTCCAGACAATGCCTTTCTGACAGAACAGGGAGTAATGCAGGGAATCGTTGCGCTCCACGACCGTGTGCGTATGGCCTATTATTCATTTGGAGAGTTTGGCACGATGAGCTGGAGGGTTCACGGAAGTGATTTGGGCTACATGGGGGAGGCCCCTCAGCACAATACGTATTATATCAATAGCTATAAGGATGTAAACCCGATCAGAAGATATGTTGTAGACACTTGGAATACAGGCTTTCAGATTATCCAATGGGCAAATGTACTTATTGAAAAAATAGAGGAGTTGGATGCAGGGATATTTCAAGATGGAGAAGCAGGAAAAAATCTGTATTTGGGCGAGGCAAAATTCTTCAGGGCTTTCGCTTACCGATACCTTGTTTCAACTTATGGTGATATTCCTCTTTTGAAGGAACCAGTTAAATCGGCCAAAGCTGATTTTGTCAGGGACCCGGTATCTGAAATTCATAAACTGATGGAAGAAGACTTTAAATTTGCATCAGATCATTTGCCCAATCCCGGTGAAGAGGCTGCCCCCGGTAGAATCACAAAAGGACCGGCATTGCATTATCTTGGTGAAACATATCTGGAAAAGGCAGAACCTCAATTAGCTGTTGATGTGCTCACTAAGGCAATTAACAATTTTAATTACGACCTAATGACCGAACGTTTCGGTAATCACTTAGATAAAGACATATTCGGCTCAGGAGATGCTTACTATGATCTTTTTGGATATGAAAATCACAATCTGGCTGAAAACAAAGAAGCCATGTGGGTTATTCAGGTTGAACCGTTCATACAGGGTGGAGGATTTGTTCAGGGCGCTTATATTTTCGGTCCCCGTTATTTTGATATAGGGCTGACTCCTGACGGATACCAGGCTATTCTTGGAACGATATACGATGGCAGGTACACCGGATATTCTGATACACTAAGCAGGGGAACTGCTAATGTCCGTGGCACCAGTCTTGTTTACTATGCAATTTGGAAAGATAATTGGAACAACGACACCCGGAATGCTGAGCACAATCTAAAAAGAAACATCTATTTCGACAACCCTGCCTCAGCGTATCATAAGCAAAAAATAGACTTTAGTCTTTACAATCCGCCACGCCCAAATCCTTTAGAGGACACAACAAAGTGTCTTTACCCAGTACACACAAAATTTCTGGATCCTCTAAATTATTTCGAACAGCCGAATAGAGCTGGAGGAGGAAGAACCCACAAGGATTGGTACGCGCTAAGGTTTGCAGAAACGCTATTGCTTCGAGCAGAAGCATATCTTGGCACCAATCAGCCCGACCTCGCTGCCGCTGATGTAAACAAAGTTAGAGCGAGAGCGAATGCAAACCCCGTATCGCCAGAAGCAATAGATATAGATTACATCCTGGATGAAAGGGCCAGAGAACTTTATGGAGAAGAATGGAGACTCATTATTTTGCGGCGAACAAACAAACTCATAGAAAGAGTAAGAAAGTACAATGACAATCCTGTCATCCCGGGAGCTGATATAGAGCCACATAATGTACTATGGCCTATTCCGCAAAATCAAATCGATCTGAATGTGGATGCTGAATTTCCACAAAACCCCGGTTATGAATAGAACTTAAAATGTAAAAAACAATCGGTCAAACCAAATAAGCTTGGCTCGACTGTTTTAAAAGGGTATCAACTGTTTGGACACATCCTGAATCCGGATAAGTCCAAACAGTTGATTCTAACCCGGAAACGCATGAATAGGTAAAGAAAAACGAATAACAGTTTGCTTTTCTTAACGAAAAGAAAAATTTAAATTATCGGTCATGGATAAATACGACAACTTGTTCTTTAAATTCTCCACTGATTTTCTTTTTCTATTTTTTTTGACGCTCACCGGACTGACTATGATTTTTCCCTTGTCCGGAAGTACACAAACCGCCCCATTAAAACTCTCCACATTCGACATTGACGTCACCCCGCCAGTTGGTCATGACCTGGCCTACGATCCAATGATCCAATCGTGGGACATGGGGTTGCGCGCCAAAGGCGTTGTGTTGTCCGGAGCAGGGCAACCCATTGTATTGGCAGCAATTGACTGGATTGGCATCGATGATGCATGTTACGACGAATTTAAACGCGCCCTTGCCTTGGCTGCTGGCACAGTGCCCGAGCGGGTGGCAGTGCACACCATTCATCAGCACGACGCACCAAGAGGCGATATCCAAGATGATTTTGTTCTTGCAGCAATTCACCGCCTGGAAATGGCTGTGATTCAATCGCTGGAAAACACCCGAACGGTCACACACATCGGGCTGGGCGAAGCAGAAGTATATAAAGTAGCTTCTAACAGGCGTATCTTGGACGTAAAAACCGATACGGTGCGGGCACCCCGCTTCACTACCTGTCGTGATTCCGCTTTACGGGCAGAACCCGAGGGAGTAATCGACCCGATGGTGTCGGCTATAAGTTTCTGGGAAGAAAAAGAGCCGATAGCCATTATGAGCTTTTATGCCACACATCCGCAAAGCTATTACCGCACCGGGATACCCAACCCTGATTTTCCCGGCATTGCCCGGTTTCTTCGTCAGCTTGCTGTACCCGATGCGTTACACATTCATTTTACCGGTGCCGGCGGTAATATTGGTGCGGGTAAATACAATGACGGCGCTAAAGAAAACAGGCTCATTCTGGCTGAACGGTTGGCTGATGGCATAAAACGGGCCTGGGAGTCCACTGAATTGCAGCCGGTTTCAGCAAATGCTATCCACTGGGGAGTAAAGCCCGTTATTTTACCTGCCGATACAACCAAAAATAATATCTATGTGGAACGATACAAATCAGGAAAGGCAAAGATTGATATCCAGTGTCTTTCGCTGAATAACAATGCATCTGTCCTGTTTATGCCGGGAGAGCTGTTTGTGGAATACCAGTTGGCAGCCAAAAAAATGCGGCCAGACCTTTTTGTTACAATGGCCGCTTACGGTGATTACACCCCAGGATATATTCCAACTGCTACCGCTTTTCCGCAACGGGGGTATGAAGTTGTTGTTTCCAAAGTAACACCCGAATCCGAAGACATATTGATGGAGGCAATGCTCCAACTTTTAAACGCCAGGCGCTGAGAAATAAAATCCAAGATTAAAAAAAACAGACAGACCCTATCTGAATTTCAACATGAAATAAACAAATTACTTATCTGCTAACGAATAAATAAATTATGAGATCTATATCTTTATTTGCCCTTTCCATTATAATGTTTGGGGCAGGATGTGTTGATTCAAACAAAAAAGAAACGACCAACTCTACAGTTGCGGGGAAAAAACAATTAACCGCCCAACATTACTACTCAGGATTTCCGCTGGCGCACGACACCTACAACACCATTACTACTGCCAGCGACGGACGGATTTACTACTGCCTCTCCTCCCAGTCTATTGATATCGGTGGACAATACTACGTGTACGATCCCAAAACAGATAAGACAGAACACCTGGGCGACATCACGGAAATATGTGGAGAAGCCGACGCCAAAGCCATTCCACAGGGAAAGTCTCACTCCAATTTTTATGAAAGCCAAGGAAAACTCTATGTATCTACCCATGCCGGTTATTATGAAATGATTGACGGCATGGAGATGATGGTTCAAAACGCGCCCGAAGGTTATAAGTTATATCCCGGGGGGCATATCGTTTCCTATGATTTAGCCACCGGAAAGTTTGAAGACCTGGCTATCCTTCCACACGGGGAAGCCATTGTAACCATGACAATGGACACGCTGCGCCAGCATATTTATTCCATTTCATGGCCTTACGGATACCTGTTCCATTATGATGTAAAAAAGGATGAATTAAAAAACCTCGGAAAAGTATCTGCCAACGGAGAAGCCGGGAAGCCGGGAGAAGACTACCGTGTGCTCTGCCGTTCTATGGTCGTTGACCCACGTGACGGAATCGTTTACTTCTCTACCTCCGAAGGGAACATTTTATCTTACCACCCCGATTGGGATTCCATCAAAAAAGTAGAGGGCGTAGATTTAAAACTCGACTATTTTGGGAAATACGATCCGACCCGTCCCGGCAGCATGCAGTACAACTGGAGGCGTATTGTCTGGTACCCCGAAGAAAACGTCGCTTACGGTGTCCATGGAAATTCAGGGTATTTATTCCGGTTTGACCCAAAAAAATCAACCGTCGAAATCGTGCAACGCATAACTTCCGAACCCTCACAAAAAAGTGGGATGTTTGACTACTTTAGTTACGGCTACCTGGGCTTTGACCTTGGTCCCGACGGGAAAACAATTTATTACCTGACCGGCGGTCCCATATACATCGACGGGAAAAGGGCGAAAGGTGTTGAGGAAATAGCCATGGGCGCGGCACGCGGACTTGAAAACCTTCACCTGATTACCTTCCACATTCCTACCAGCACATACATCGACCACGGCCCCATATTTTATGAAGACGGCAGCAGACCAATCTATGTAAATTCAATTGCTGTCGGAAAAGACGGAACAGTTTATACACTGGCCAGGTTTAAACACGAAGGCAAAGAAATTGAAGATTTTGTGAAAATTCAAAATCCCTTTGGAAACAAATAACCGAACAGCCGCCATCGTAAAAGAATGTTTGTTTGACATTCACATTAACAATGACTAAAGAAATAACTATCTTAAAAATAAACAAATGAAAGCAAAGAATTTCACAAGAAGAAAATTTGTAGGGACTGTCTCTGCAAGTACCCTTGGAGCAGTAGCAATAGGTAGCTTCCCAGCATTCGGAGCAACAAAGACAAGTAATAAACTGGCCATCCTTGGAGGCAACCCGGTGCGCCAAAATAAAAGCTGGCCCGATTGGCCCTATGTGGATAAAAATGTAATGGATTCCATTGAAAAAACAACACAAAGCGGTATTTGGTGCCGCATCCAGGCAAAAGACGGAACGGTACCCACTTTTGAAAAAGAGTATGCCCGGATGATGGGAGTCACCCGCTGTGTAGCAGTAGGCTCAGGGACCCAGGCACTCCACACTGCAGTGGAAGCCCTCGGACTGGGGCCCGGCGACGAGGTAATCACCTCTCCTTATACCGACCCCGGTACCATTGCCGCCATCCTATCGGCCCGGGCTCTGCCCGTACTTGCAGACATCGACCGCTATTCATTCCAGGTAGACCCCGACGATGTGGAACGCAAGATTACTAAAAATACCAAAGCCATCATGCCAGTACACATGATGGGACAACCAGCCGATTTGGACCGCTTCCTGCAAATAGCCCGCAAGTACAACCTCTTTCTCATTGAAGATGCATGCCAGGCACACTTTGCAAAGTTCCGTGGCAAAATGCTCGGTTCTGTTGGCGACATCGGATGCTTCAGCCATCAGTCCTCCAAAGTAATCTCTTGTGGTGAAGGAGGTAGTATCATAAGCAATAATGCAGAGTTAATGGAGCAATGCTACACAGTACAAAACCACGGAACCTCCAAATTTGGCCGCACCGAAACGATCGGGCCAAAATACCGGATGAACGAATTTGAAGGGGCTATTTTATTGGGGCAGCTTCCCACTGCCATGGAACGTCATGCCCTACGTAACAAAAATGCGAAATACCTCACTTCCAAAATCAAAGACATTCCGGGAATCACACCACAAAAGCTCTATGACGGCACCGAAGAAGGCTCTTTCTACCTGTATACCATGAACTACAATAAGGAAGAATACAACGGTATTCCTCGAGAAAAGTACCTGAAAGCATTGGCTGCCGAAGGTGTCGGATTAAGTCCTTATATAAAAAACGGACTGCACAGAGAGCCGTGGGTTGACAATATCATGGGCAGGAAAGAGTACCAGCAAATGTATGGTAAAAGCAGGCTTGAGGAATTTAAACAAGACATGGATTGTCCTGTGTGCGATCTGGTTTGCGACGAAGAGATGATTATGTTATGGGCCTCGGGGCCATTGCTTGGAACAACGGCTGACATGGACGATGTGATCAACGCCCTGGCTAAAGTATATGAAAACCGCGACCAGCTTAAATCCATTTAACTTTTTTACGATGAAAAATGTCCTTCGCATTATCTTTCTGTACTTCGCAGGACTGTCTTTTTCTTTTCTTTCGGATATTACAACAGTGGCTGCCCAAAACGGGCAGCCATCAATATTGTTGTCAACTTTTGATGTAGACGCCACTCCTCCCCTGGGGAGCCAGCTCACTTACGATACCATGATAAATTCGAGCGATCTAAGTCTTCGCGCACGGGGAATAATACTTCAGGGGGCAGGCAAGCCCATTGTATTGTGTGCGATTGACTGGATAGGTATTGCAAATGAGTCGCAGGATGTTTTTAAACAAACATTAGCCGAAGCTGCCGGCACCACACCCGACAGGGTTGCAGTGCACACCATCCATCAGCACGATACCCCGATTTGCGATTTTTCGGCGGAAAAATTACTAAAGGAAAATAATATTCCGGCAGGCTGTTTCGACGGAACTTTTGCAAGGCAGTTGATAGAAAACATTCAGAAATCGATACTTCAGGGAATTGAGAACGCCCAGCCGGTAACAGAAATAGGCACAGGCAAAGCAAATGTGTATAAAGTAGCATCAAACCGGAGGGTCAATAAGAAAGACGGAAAAATAGTTTCGATGCGGGGGTCTTCCTGTAAAGATTCCCTTCTGCGTGCTATGCCCGAAGGTGTAATTGATCCGGAAATATCATTAATCAGTTTCTGGAATAAAGGCAAACCTCTGGCAATACTCAGCTTTTATGCCACCCATCCACAGAGTTATTACCTAACCAAAATTGCAAATCCTGATTTTCCCGGGATCTCACGTTTTTTCCGCCAATTAGCTGTACCAGATGCGTTACACATTCATTTTAATGGGGCAGGGGGAAATATTGCTGCGGGAAAATACAATGATGGGAGCCATGAAACCAGGTTACTTCTGGCTCAAAGAATGGCTGACGGCATGGAACGTGCCTGGAAAAATACTGAAAAATATACCATTGATGCAGCCCATGTAAAATGGGAAACAGAACCTCTGTTCCTCCCCTTGAACCCCAAAGTGGAAGAGATAGAAAACAAGATGCACGAAATGAGCCCGCGCGTTCTGGCCAACAACATGGGCCGGTTAGGCTGGTACAAAAGAAGGATGGGAGGCAAATGTATTGAAACGGCCTGTTTGGCAATAAATAATGCCAGAATGTTATTTATGCCGGGAGAACTGTTCGTGGAATACCAGTTGGCCGCAAAAGATATGGCGCCGAATAACTTTGTGGCAATGGCTGCTTACGGAGATTACGGACCATTTTATATTGGAACCCGGCAAGCCTATGCTGAAGGAGGCTATGAAATAGAATCAAGTCCTGTCACAGAAGATTCAGAGGAAATTATTATGGATAATATGAGGAATCTTCTGGCAAATACTCAAAACAATAATTGCAACACACTGCTAACTTATCGCGAGCAAAATGGGAATTGTAAAAAAATAACAACCGAAAAAGAGTGGCAGAAAAACAGAAAAAGAATATTGGAAAATTTCCAGGAAGCAGCAGGGAAGCTTCCGGCAAATAAAATTCATGATATTGACCTTCAATATACGGATTCTTTACGGCAGAATAATTACATACGCTATTCCATAAATTTCCTGGCAGCACCTTCAGAAAGAGTTTACGCGTATTTATATAAACCACGAATCACCAAGGGAGAATCGCCTGCTATATTGGCTTTGCACAGCACTGGTGCAGGAGGAAAGCGCATTATCGACGACGACACACCGAAGAAAGACAGGGGCTACGCAAAGGAACTGGCAGAAAAAGGGTATGTTGTTATTGCCCCTGACTATCCGGGATTTGGGGAACTTCTCGATTATAATTTTGAAAATGACCGCTACACGTCAGGGACAATGAAAGGTATTAACAACCATATTTCCTGCGTTGACTTACTGCAAACCCTTGATTACGTGAACAAAGATAAAATTGGAGTCATTGGGCATTCCCTGGGAGGCCATAATGCGATTTTTGTTGCAGCATTTGATCCGCGTATAAAAGTAACAGTAACAAGCTGCGGATGGACATTGATGGGCTACTATAATGCAGGAGAAAAGGTAGCAAAGTTGTATGGCGGGCGTTTGGGTCCCTGGGCACAGGATAAATACATGCCGTTTATTAAGACAAAATATAATCTGGACTCACAACAGATTCCTTTTGATTTTGATGAAATAATTGCGGCTATTGCCCCGCGTGCGTTTCTATCTGTTTCCCCGGTCAATGATCTCAATTTTTCGGTAGAAGGCGTCAGGCAGGGAGAAGCAAACATTCAAAAAGTATATGAGTTTTTGAATGCATCGGACAAAATGAAGGTGCTTTACCCAGGATGCGAACACGATTTTCCTAAAGATATGCGACAGGAGTCCTATAACTTTATCGATAAAATTCTTAAGTAACAGAATTGTCGCAGATATGAAAAACTACATTATACTTTCTGTTTCCTTACTATTTATCCAGAAGATAATGTTTGCACAAGTTCCTTCGGCTCAATGGGTGCTGGAGCAAAAAAACGCCGCGTGGGCGCCGAGAGATTCTCAGGGCGAGGTTGTATACAACGGTTACATGTGGATATTTGGTGGATGGCACGATTCATACTCTTCTCCTCCCAAGGATGTATGGAAATCAAAAGATGGAAAAAACTGGGAACTGGTTTTAGAACAGGCCCCCTGGGAACACAGTGATTTGCCCATGTCTTTGGTTTTTAAGAACAAAATGTGGATGATGGGAGGTTGGTATAATGGCCGGTTGGAAGAGAGATCTGCCAGCAATAGGGTTTGGTCTTCAGAAAATGGAAAAGACTGGAGTCTGATCACTGAAAAGGCCGGGTGGTCTGCCAGATGTGCAGCTGCAACAGTATCTTTCAAAGAAAAAATGTGGATACTGGGAGGCACCTCTGCCTACTATTACGGAGGAAAAGACAGCCTGCTAAACGATGTCTGGTATTCTGAAGACGGAAAAAACTGGACATTAGTAACAGCCAATGCAGCCTGGTCTCCCAGGGCCTTCCACCAGGCAGTTGTTTTTAACGATCGAATTTATGTGATGGGCGGAGGAAATTACGACCCGGAATATTTTGCGTTCAATGATGTTTGGAGCAGTTCGGATGGTATCCACTGGAGAGAAGAAGTGAGTAATGCAAGCTGGCATGAACGAATTTGGTTCTGCTCCGCAGTTTTCAAGGATTATATCTGGGTGATCGGCGGATGGTCTGGCAATCCTTATAAAAACTGGGGAGACATCTGGTACTCCCAAAATGGCAAAGAATGGAGAGAGTTAAAAACCGATGACCCCACTTGGAAAGAGAGACATGAGCATTCTGCCTTCGTGTTTCAGGACAAATTATGGATTGCAGGAGGCATGACCCCTCCCCTTGTCAATGATGTTTGGTCATTGGTACTTTCTCAAAACTGGTAATAATCAAGAAGATTCCTTGGGAATCTAATGAAAATCCCAATATCTCGTCAAACAATTCTGAATGTTTTTAACTTTCTGTCTTTCCAATGTAAGATAGCTCTCCCAAAAAATGTCGATTATCACGAAGAGTAAAATCAATATCTGACGACAGATGGCTTCCTATTTTTATCCTGACTCTTGGGATTTTGCTTGGGAATTCTTTACAAATGCAACATTGCTTTTTGCGCGACTGGTGCCATTTATCATCTGAAAAACACTTGAAAGTATTAACATATGAGAAATAGTTTCCCATAAGGTAAGCACCAAATAAAGACGTACTGCAAACTCCCGTACTAATGAACAGGAAGTAGATGCAGCCTATCTGTTTACTCTGTGTTTTGCAACATCCGAATGGGATTTGAATACGATTTTACTATTTTCGTATCTAACGTGATTTTTATAAACGAGAAATCACTTCCGTGATGGTTGATTCTAATAATGACTCAGAAATAGCGCTTATTAAAGGATTGAATGAAGGAAAACATTCAAGTTTTAAAGGACTATATGTTAAATATAGCCCCCAGCTGTATTGCTTTTCATACCACCTTTTAAAATCGAAAGATGCGGCAGAAGATATTGTTCAGGAAACCTTTATTAAAATTTGGGATAGAAGATCTGCTATAAAAACTACAGGCTCATTCAAATCTTTGCTTAAAACCATTGCTTTTAATTTGATTCGTCGTTCCTATAATAATTTGTCGAGAGAAAAAGATTTAAAAGACGAATTACTGGTTCAGTTAGTCTGGGATTCAGAAAAATTTTCGCTTAACGACTCTTATGAAGACCTGCTTAAAAAGCTGGAAGAATTGATTGAGAAAATGCCCGAGGAAAGGAAACTGGTATTTCGCAGGAAAAAGCTCGAAGGAGAAAAAGCCAAAGACATTGCCCGGGAATTAAATATTTCAGTTAAAATGGTAGAATATCATATCACTAAGGCGATGAAATATTTAAGGGAGGAATTTAAATCATTGGGAATATCCAGCATAGTACTGCATTTCATATTATCAAACATGGACAAAAGACGCGGCCTCCTGGACCACTAAATATCAACCACTTAGACAATCCTCATTCTAGTATTACAAAAAAAATCAAAAAAAACCTTAGGGATTTTCTGCATTTTTTGATGTAGTAATTAGAAGCACGAATTGAATCTGTATTTCATGTGTTCAAAATTGTTTGCTTTTAAAAGTTCGTCAGCTGACGAATGGAATTTGTATAGATTAGTTTAGTTAGAAAGAAAAGAGGGGGATATAAGTATTCTTCTTCTTTTAATCCAGATAAAATGGTTGAATCGAATAAAAATAAAGTACTAAAAAGATACCTAAAGGGGAACTATTCTGTAAACGACCATTTACAGATGAAGCAGTGGTTGAGGGACAATTCGGAATACAAAGAAATCGAACCCTTATTGGACGATTCCTGGGAGGCTTATGGTGAACAAAGATCAGAACAGCCTGAACAACATGTTTTTGAAAAAATCATCAGCCAAATATGGCTTCAGGAAGAGGATCGGAAAACCCGGAATAACCTACGAAATATATTTATCCGGGTTGCTGCTGCTCTTGTTATCGGGTTGGTTGCAGGATATTTTGTTTCGAATTTAAGACAAGCCCCCTATGCGCCTGCGTACTTTACAGCGCATGCTCCCAAAGGTTCCATTTCAGAAACGCTACTGCCTGATGGCAGCTTGGTTGTTTTGAATGCAGGCTCCACGCTGGAGTACGCATTGGGAAACAACAACCAGGTAAACGAAGTTCGTTTAAACGGGGAGGCATGGTTCGATATTCATCCTAATCCGGAGCGGAAATTTGTTGTAAAAACATCGCATTACAATGTAAATGTTACAGGAACACAATTTAATGTAAAAGCTTACGAAGAAGACGACATAATTACAACCACATTGGAAAAAGGAAGTGTAGCCATTGAGTCGGGCGAAAAAATAGCACTTGCTTATTCCCCCGAATTAAAACCTGGCGAACAATTTTCATTAAATAAAGAAACCCAGAAAGCTATTTTGAGCAAGGTAAATACAAAAATATACACTGCTTGGAAAGACAATAAGCTGGTTTTCATAAATATGGATTTAGATGAGCTCTTTGTACTTCTTGAACGTAAATTTGGGGTAGATATTGAGATCTCAAATCCTCAGATTCTCGACCTGCATTATACTGGCACAATCAAAAACGAAACCATCCTGGAAGTACTCGATTTGATTTCGCACACACTTCCACTTAACTATGAAATTATCGGACAGAAAATAATAATAACAAAAATCAAATAAAGTGCCTATGATAAAAACCTAACTGGCCAATGAAAAAAGCCGGCGATGCTCCAACATCAACCGGCATTTGAGTTTAATAACGGTGCTCCAACACCATAATTAATTACTAAAACAATCAAATTTATGAAATTTTTTATGAATCGGCCTATTACTCATTTTAGGGCCGTCCGAAAACTTATGATTATTATGAAACTAACCTGGATATTACTACTTGCAGGAATGCTTCAGGTTTCTGCCTCAGTATATTCTCAGTCAGTCAAATTTTCATTTAATCTGAAAAACCAAAAGGTTATCGATGTTTTGAATGAAATTGAGACCAACAGTGAATTTCGTTTCTTCTACCAGAACGAGCAAATTGAATTGAATCGTCGGGTAACCGTCCAAACCCAAAATGCAACCGTAGAAGAAATCTTGACAGACATCTTTAAAGGAACAGATATTTCCTATTCTTTAAAAGAGGAAAAATTGGTTCTGTTAATGAAAGGAAATAGTCTTAATTCGAATGGAACAGATAGCCAGCAGGGTAAAAAAATCTCAGGGAAAGTTACCGACAAATCCGGTCACCCTTTGCCTGGCGTGACCGTTGTGATTAAAGGTAGCACACAGGGCACGGTGACCGATGCAGATGGTAAATACTCTTTGAACACACCCCAAAAGGATGCCACATTAGTGTTTTCATTTGTAGGAATGAGACAACAGGAAATCCCAATTGGAAGCCAAGTAAACATTGATGTGCGAATGGAAGAAGAGACGATTGGGATTGAGGAAGTTGTTACAATTGCATACAGTTCCATGAAAAAGACATCATTAACATCTTCGGTCTCCTCATTTAAAGGAGAAGAACTAACCAAGGTTCCGATCACTGATCTTAGTGCCGGTTTAGGAGGAAGAGTATCCGGGTTAATCACGCGTCAAAACTCTGGTGCTCCTGGCGATGATAAAGCAAAAATATTTGTCAGAGGGATCAGCACAACTGGAAATGCTGCTCCCCTGCTTATTGTTGATGGTGTGCCGCGTGATTTTTCAACACTTGATCCCAATAGCATTGAAAGCATTACAGTTCTAAAAGACGGAGCAGCCGTTGCTCCTTATGGTATAGGAGGCGCAAACGGGGTTGTTTTGGTTACAACCAAAAAAGGAAAAAAGGGGAAACCTACAATTACATACGATGGCTACTATGGTATTCAAAATTACACCGCCCTTCCCGAGTATGTAAATTCATATGAGTATGCTTTACTTAAAAACGCAGCGAATCAAAATGTTGGTCTTCCTCCGCTCTATAATGATGAAGCCTTACTGGCATTTCAAGATGGCTCTGATCCGGACCGGTATTCTCCGATGACTGAAAAACCTATTGATTATATCATTTCTCCCAATGCTCCCATTACCAATCATAGCCTAAGTATTTCAGGAGGAAATGACCAGTTAAATTACTTCGCCAATATTGGTTACCAAGACCAAAAGGGAATGTGGAGTACTGCAAGTTCAAAGAAATACAATTTTACGTCGAATGTTGATGCTGAAATTACCAATACGACATCTGTTTCCTTGAACCTGACAGGATCGTTAAAAAAGAGACTAGAACCCTCAACCGACAATGAAGCCTTTTATAAGTTTAGGATTTTTGAGCTAATTGGATACATGTGGCCAGATATTCCTACAATATTTAGTAACGGGATGGTCGGACATTATGCCTATAGGTCTACCTTTGACAGCGGGCAAGTAAGCGAAGAAGATAACCTTGTCTTTTCTACATTTTCAATAAAACAAGACCTCCCATTTATCAAAGGCTTGAGTTTAAAAGCAAGTATTGCCTATGACGCAAGTTTTTGGACGAACAAACGGTTCCAAATTCCCATTAAAATTGCGTCTTTAATTTCCCAACCGGGCGAACCCAATGTCATTAAAGAGAGCCCCTTTGGCATAACAAAACCCAAGCTAATAGAAAGCTATGGAAAGGCTAGCCAATTGACATATCAGATTGGCGCTGATTATTCAAGATCATTCAATGAACATAACTTTAGTGCACTCGTTTTGCTCGAATCAAGAGAAAATGAAAGTTCAAGAATCAGAACAAGTGTACAGAATTACTCACTGTATATTGATGAAATAGACATGGGTAGTTCAAATAAATCAGATTGGGGAATTGGAGGAAGATCGAACCATGCCAAACAAATGGGTTTGGTTTATAGATTGACTTATGATTATAAATCAAAATATCTAATTGAAACTAGCGGAAGGTATGATGGCAGTTACTATTTCGCTCCTGAAAGACGATGGGGATTTTTTCCTTCAGTTGCCTTGGGCTGGAGAATTTCAGAAGAAGGATTCATAAAAGACAATGTGGAATGGATTGATAACCTGAAAGTCAGAGGATCATATGGGGAAGTTGGTGCTTTAGCAGGAGCGCCTTTCCAATATATCTCCATGTACGGTATTGGAGGAGGATATAATTTTGATGACCAAGGGGTTGTTGGATTAAGAGAAACCTCCCCTGCCAATGAAAACATTACCTGGGAAAGAGCAAAAAAGACAGATGTTGGCTTCGAACTTTCAATACTTAACAGTTTATTCCGGATAGAAGCTGATTTTTTTCATGAAAAAAGGTCTAACATGCTGGTATCACCCAACATTACAGTCCCAAGCGAATATGGAATTGGCTTAAATCAAATCAATGCAGGTGTAATGCAGAATCAAGGTTTCGATCTGACTTTAGGAACCTATAAGAAAGTCAACAACGATCTATCAGTCTCAATTTCAGGAAACTTGACTTTTGCTAAAAATAAATTAATTGAAATATTTGAAACGGATCAAACCTATAACAATCCCAATAGAAGAAGAACCGGGAGGCCTTTAGGAGCAATCTTTGGTTTAGAAGCAATTGGATATTTTCAGGAGTCTGATTTTGATAGCGAAGGAAATCTAAAACCCGGCATTCCAACACAGCCATGGGGAAAGGTCCATCCCGGCGATATTCGGTATGCAGACCTGTCTGGACCAGACGGCGTTCCTGATGGCAAAATCGATGAAAGTGATGACCAAACTTATATGGGTTATATGGCCCAAAATCCGCAATTAGTATATGGATTGTCACCGTCTATAACCTATAAGAATTTCTCCTTGGATATTTTCGTACAAGGCGCAGGCAAAGCAGACTACTATGGCTATGGATTATACTCATGGGCATTTCACAATGGAATGAGTGCCCATAAAGAGCATATGGACTATTGGACACCGAATAACCCAAATGCGAAATATCCGCGAATAACACCTTCGCCCACAACCAATAATACCATTAATTCATCAAAATGGGTGTACGACGTAAGTTATGTTCGATTAAAGAACATCCATGTATCCTATACATTGCCTGCTAAATTTTTGCAAAAAATTAAAATCTCAAAAGGAGAAATCTACCTTTCAGGACAAAACCTATTAACTTTTACTAAAAACAAAAACTTTGACCCAGAGGTGCTTGACAAAAATTTCATTGGACATTTTGGCTTTGCTTCGCCCAACCAGGGTTGGCAGTATCCTCTGCAGAAAGTAGTTTCATTGGGACTAAAAATTACGATATAAAACTATTGTAAAAAAGAAATAGAATATGAAATCAAATATTACACATATTTTACAAAGAATATCATTACTTGTGGCACTAAGTTTTTTTGTTACTGCATGTACTGATTATTTAGATGTTACACCCAAAGATCGTGTTTCTGATGATTATGTCTGGGAATCAGCGTCAAGTGCTGATTTGATTTTAAACGAAATTTATGGGGGCATATATGCGCCCATCAACGAGACTGATCCCATCGAAAACTTTTCTGACAATGCTATAAACCCGATGCAATATAATGCATACAGCAGAAGCACCTATAACATAGGCGCATATACTCCTTCAAATACCCCAAACAATATTTGGTCTGGCTGTTATCATTATATTCGGGCATGCAACCTATTCATAGAAAATGTAAGTGTAACTGATTTTAACGAGGATTGGAAAAAATTAAGGTTGGCCGAAGCAAGGTTTCTCAGGGCATATTATTATCATCAACTATGGATGCAATATGGTGGAGTTCCAATCATTACAAATGTTTTGGACTATAATACGCAAGGCGAACAAATATTCAGGGAGCGCAATACTGAAGATGAGACTTTTGATTTTCTCGTTGATGAATTGCAGCAAATTGAATCTGACCTACCAAAAATTGCCGAATCAAAAGGAAGGGTAACTCAAGGGGCTGCATTAACACTGAAAGCCTGGTGCGAACTTTTCAAGGCTAGTCCACAAAGAAATCCCTCTAATAACAAAGAAAGATGGGCAACAGCAGCTTCTACTTATAAAAAAGTTATTGATCTGGATGTGTATGAATTGTTTCCGGATTATGAGTCCTTATTTTATGATGACAATGATAATAACAAGGAGTATATTTTTTCAAAGCAGGTATTACAAGGCACTGGAGGCAGCCGGGAAGGATTTCTTGGCCCGTCCTGGGTGAATGGGTCATTAATGTCATGGAATGGTTCTGTCCCTACCCAGGAACTGGTAGATTCATACGTGATGGAAAACGGACTTCCGATTACAGATCCGGCTTCCGGCTATGATCCACAAAACCCTTATGTTAATAGAGAAAAACGCTTCTACCAATCAATCTGCTATTACGGATCAACATGGCTTGGAGAATACATGGAAATTCCTTCAAACATTGCAGAACCGCAAGGAGGTAGTGCTACAGGATATTATTGGAGGAAAACAATCGACCCTAAATATACTGTTTTTGGATATAGTCAATTAAGCGGTGCTGATTGGCCATTTTTCAGGTATGCTGAAGTTCTGCTAGGGTACGCTGAAGCTTTAAACGAAGCGAATGGACCAACACCCGAGGTATACAATGCAATGAATCAAGTGAGAGAACGCTCAGATTTGCCAGAACTTGAAGAAGGCTTAACTCAGGACCAAATGCGGGCTTCTATTTATAGGGAAAGAAGAGTTGAATTAGCTTTTGAGGACAAAAGATGGCTTGATTTGTTAAGGCTAAAACTAGCGGAGTCAATGATAAATGGATATGTATTACACGGAATGCAAATTGAAAAGCAGGATAATGGTACATTAACCTACTCTGTCGTAAAAAATACCTTCAATATCTTTCAGGTTTTTGATCGTGACAAACATTACTTGTTGCCTATTCCACAAAGAGCTATGGATAAAAATGATAAGTTAGTTCAAAATCCTAATTATTGATCGACTTTTAGGATTACTAAAATCAATACGGCTATTCGGATTTAATCCTTCTGACAAGGAAAAAATCCGAATAGTCCCTGTTTACAAAATTTACCAGTTTCAAAAGGTTAGCATTCAAAAACGATCAGCTAACCCAGATATGTTGAGAACTCTCTATACTAACTTAAAACACAATTATAATCATGGAAAAGAAGCACATCTACTTTATCGCAATAGCCATAGTCTTATGTTTATCCCCGGTGTGGGTAATGGCCGACATTAAACTCCCATCAATTTTTGGAGACAATATGGTTTTGCAGCAACAAGCCAATGCTGCGATTTGGGGAGAAGCAACTCCAAACAAAACAGTAACAGTCGTTACATCATGGAATAAAAAAAGCTATTCTACAAAAGCCAACAAAAATGGCCAGTGGGAGTTGGCCATTCAGACCCCAGTTGCGGGCGGTCCATATTCCTTAACCATATCAGATGGCAAAAAGATAACACTAAATGACATCTTAATTGGAGAAGTTTGGATTTGTTCGGGACAGTCAAATATGCAAATGCCAATGAAAGGCTATTGGAACGAGCCGGTTGATGGTTCAAATAAAGCGATTGCCACATCCACTAATAAAGCGATCAGACTATTTACTGTGGACATGGTAAAGAGTCTTGAACCCCAAGCTGATTTTCGGGGAGAGTGGACTCCCTGTACTCCTGAAAATGTAGCAGAATTTAGTGCAGTAGGCTATTTTTTCGCTGAAATGATTCAGCAAACATTGGATGTACCAATTGGAATTATTTGCTCAAGTTGGGGAGGAACACGCATTGAACCCTGGATAAGTGAAAACGAATTAAAACGTTTTGACTGGGTAAGCTTACCCGACAAAAAGGAGAAAGGAGAATTATCGCCACAAACTCCCACCGTTCTTTTTAATGCAATGATTGCTCCAATGGTTGGCTACACTATTCAAGGAGCATTGTGGTACCAGGGCGAATCAAACAAAGATGAACCGAAACAGTATGAAGAACTTATGAATGGTTTAATTCAAGACTGGAGAAAAGCATGGGGAATTGGGGATTTTTCTTTTTTCTTTGTGCAAATTGCTCCTTTCATTTACCCAGGACAGGGATTAAATTCCGCTTTTCTTCGGGAGGCCCAGCTTAAAGCATCAACAGCAACCCCAAACACCGGATTAGCCAGCACAATGGATATTGGAGAGAGCAATAGTGTTCATCCAGCCAACAAAAAATTGGTCGGAGAAAGGTTGGCTTTTCTTGCATTATCGAAAACCTATGACCAAAAAGGATTCGGGTATTCAGGGCCAGTGTTTAACGAAATGATTGTTGATGGACAAGTCGCAAAACTTACTTTTGATCACACCGGAAATGGTCTGACTTCATTTGGGAAAAAACTTGTGAATTTCAAAATAGCTGGAGAAAACAAACACTTTGTGCCAGCTGAAGCTTTTATCAAAGGGAGTGAGGTTATTTTGTTCTCGCCAAAGGTTGAAAAACCGGTTGCTGTAAGGTATGCTTTTGAAGACTTTGTTGTTGGAGAACTTTATAATACCCAGGGATTGCCAGCATCTTCATTCCGTACTGATGATTGGGAAATTAAGTGACAAATCCAGTTTTTGAGTTATGCTTTTTGGATCAGATCGCATAACTTAAATTGAGGAACGACATTTCTCTTTTGGTAATCAAAACAACCGAGATTAATTAACTGAATAGCTTACCATTGAGGATGATTTTAATAAAGATTTAGCTAACAACAATCAAAATGATACGAAGAGATTTTATAAGTTCTCTGGCTTTAGCCGGTGGAGCACTGTGCACTCAACAGGTGAGTGCACTAAGCTTTTTTAATAAAAAAAACGAGGTAAGAACATTTCATTTATCTGTCAGTTCTTATTCTCTTGATAATAACCCTGACCTATTCGCTCTTATTTCTCAAAGTGGAATTACACATGTTTGGCTAACCGGATACATTAATGGGTATTGGTATTATCCGGTAGAAAGGATTAAGTTCTGGAAAAATCGCTTTATTGAAACAGGTGTGGCAGCGCATATCCTACATGTGCCTCTGGGGCATCCCGCAAATCTATCGGCGCACAAGGGATCCAGTTCTTTAGGGATAGAAGGAGAAATTCCAAATATAACTCCCAAACACTGGAAGAAAACAACTGTTTCCGACGGATCTTTGTATTCCGGTATTTCCATCCACCCTCCAGTTATTGAAGAAAATATTGAAGCGTTGAAGAAATCAAAAGGTTTTGGCTTTAAAAAAGTATTCCTTGATGATGATTTTAGACTCGGAACGCTTCCCGGCATTATTGGTGGATGTTTTTGCTCAGAGCATAAGCAAGCCTTCCTGAATAAATATGGATATAACAATAATTCCTGGAATGATCTGCTTCACAATATAAAAGAACGTGACCATACAGAAGTCCTACACTCTTGGGTAAATTATACTTGCGACCAGCTTTCTTCTGAATATAACCGAATGCAATCTTCTGTAACTGACATCCAATTGGGGATAATGGTGATGTATTTAGGTGCCGAAAAGTCGGGGATCCGTTTAAGTGACTACAAGGATTCTCTGTTGCGTGTAGGGGAAATGATGTTCGATGACAATTCATTTGGGAAAATCAAAGGCAAAACAGATGAACTTTTCAGTTCCCTTTTTCACAGGCGTTTCGTAACTCCGGAACTTGCATTTAGTGAAACAACCGCTTATCCTCCCAAAAATCTATCGGCCAAAAACCTGGCAGCCAAACTAAATGTGTCTCTATTGAGTGATGTTCGAAATACGCTGTTTATGAGTGGGCTGACTTCTTTCCCTTTGGAATATTGGTCAACTCTTGCTCCTGCAATGACTAAGAATGCAAGCCTCCATGAAAAGGTAGCAGGTCAGGTTCCTAAAGGACCTTTAAAACATTATTGGGGAGATGCAAGTCGCTATGTTAGCAATGATCAGCCATACAGTCTCTTCCTTGCATCAGGAGTACCATTTGAAATAACTGATGCTTTAGGTGAAGATGGTTGGACTTTCCTTTCAGAATATGACGTTCGATCAGTAACTAAAGGAAAACTAAAAACCAGTGGAACCAAACTCATTCATGGGAACCCGGAATATAAAGACTTGGCTGCAATGAAATATATTCCCGAAATCATGGATGATATTTTTTCTTTTAAGCATGAAATTGTAGAAACCCTAACCGACATTCCTTATGTCAAGGAAGACCTACCAGTAGTCTGTGCTTGGTACCCCTCAATAAGTTCAATACTGTTGTGGAATTTATCGGAAACTAGGCAAGAGATGACAGTTGTTTATGGGGACAAACGGCTAAAAATTAATATCGATGGATTAGAGTCAGAAGTTTTATCTATAAATCAATAAATTAAGCGTCTATTGGTTCACATCAGAAGTAAAATGCCATGTAAGATATCAACCGACATATTACTAAACTGCATTCTTCGAAAAGAAGTGTTTTCTATTTCCTAAAGGTTAATGAGTAAAAAGCATCTATCAAATTGGTGAGTAAAGACATTTTTGTTACAACAAAAGGAGAAGAATATTTGATTAGGTAATAGTTTATAAACAGAAACTCGTTGTTGTAAATTTGGAAGCAGAATCAACCTGTTTCATATTTCGCTTGTACTTATGACCGTCCACTTATTATCTGCACTTTTGCTCATTAACCTTTACGAAAATATTGCTATTGAAAATCATGCTTCCTCATCATCTTAACTAGAAAATAAATATTATTATGACGAAGTAACATTATATATTAACATATCTCCACTTACGAAACACTCCGAAACAAGCTGCTATCCATAATCCGCATGGCACCTGAGAAAAGAGCCAGAACACCGGTTAGGATACCGATTACTTTTTCGATGGAGGTTCCCTGCGAGATAAAGACAAAAGCAGCCAACGGAATCAAAAGCAGGAGTATAAGGTAACGCGTATTTCTCCATTTGCCTTCTTTGCTTAACTTCTGTTCCAGCAGGGTCGTTTCGTCCGGGTCGATCGAGTATTTCAGAAAATACTGAAAGCCGGGAGTAAAGATGGCCGGGTAAGGGTCCAATTCGATCAATCCTTTTGATTTCAGCCGGTTGATCAGAAAACGGTTTTTGAAATTCAACATTCCATCGTCTGCCAGATCAAACAAAATCAATTTCTCCATGCGACTCAGGTTGTTCCATATATAGCCGTAGTAAAGCTTCATAATGTGTGCATCGGCCAAAATACGCGACTCTTCGTCGGCTTCCTCCACCTCGGGATGTAGCTTATCCAATTCACGCTCGATGGCAGTTTTGTCTACCGCCCCCGTAAACCGATAGAACCCGCTAAACAGCAGAGTTAGTTCATTCAGGTAGGTATGAATATGCAACTCCTCCTCTTCTGCAGGATTAAATTCCGAAATTTGTTCCATCAACTTTTCGCGGATCAGGTCTATATCGTAAGGCAACTCAAAAATAATCCGGCAGTTTTCGAGCCTCGCCAGCAATTTCAGTTTCGAAATGATCTGATCGGCTTTGTCGACCCTAAGCAAATATTCACCCAGGCCTCTCACCCAAACCGTTTTCCGTTTTTTGTCCGGGGTCCGGTCAATCGAATTTTTCTCATCAAACACATCCCGGGCATCCACGTCAACCACTTTTCCTTTCAGCGCTTCCCGGTAGTTTTCTCCTTTAAAAGTGATCAATAAAATCCGGTCAAAAGCATCGTTCTCAATCAACTGTTGCCAGGTTGGAGTGTTGGGTAATTTCCACTTCCCCACAATCGTCCCGAGTACCAGTTCTGCAATATACGTGTAAGCATACCATAAAAGAACGCCCAGCAGCAGGGCCGGAATCAGCAACAGAACCAGCCTTTTTAAAGCCTCCAGCACTAAACTGAAAAAATCGGTATTCGATTTAACAACGACCGTTCCGCTGGCCGATGGCGCTGTATAAACAAGCGAATCATTTTTAATCCAGTCTTTGCCCAGATTGTGTTCCTGTAAAAGCGTCATCAGGTAATCGTCTTTGGTTAAGGGGCTGCGCAATGCCCGGTAAAGGATATCAAAATTTTGGTTGCTACAATAGGTTTCGGTCCCCGTAAAGCCACCTGCCAGCCACGATTGACCTCCATCGTTCTCCGGCTTCTCTGCCTTTTCGTGATGGTTTCGCTTCTCCAAACGAACCACCAGGTTGTCGATTCCGCTTCCGTTAACCGGCTCCTTAAAGGTATCTTCCCGGGATTCAGAATGACTATTGTGCAACTGCAGATTGGCTTTGGCCACATGAATCATCTCGGCCTTTTCTGCCAATGTATTTTCCTGAAACTTTACTGAATAATAGTAGCAAACAACCGGCACCACCGACAAATTCAACAACCACAGAAACATATAAACCAAGTAGGCATTTCGTGCCGCTGCCACTTCAAGGTCCGATTTGTTTTCGGAGTTATGGTTCACCTTGGCCACAAAATTATACAGCATAAACAGCAACGGGATAAAAACGCCAATGGTAATCAGGCTAAACAATAAACTTCCGGCTCCCAGCAAACTTAAAATCAGTAGGGGCAGAAAGCTTAGACCAAGCAGTAACACCAATGCAGCTTTTCGCTTTTCCTTTTTCAATACCAAATACGAACAAAGGGCTGCCAGGCCAATAAAAACGATTTGACAGAATAAAATGGCCACAGGTTTCTTCAGGAAAAACGATCCCGCAATTTGAAACCCGATCAGCAACAGTAAAACCCGCATCAGTTTTTGGTAAAGCCGCCCTTTTTGTTTGTTAAAAATCAGCCATTCGAACGACCAGTTTTTGGTTCTCATGAAACGGGAGTTGGTACCCAGGCGTTGTATAACCTGCATCCCAATAACAATACAGAGAAATGTGAAAAGCAGGAAATAAAAGGTAAACAGATAAATGCGGGTATTTTTATTGTCTGTCATCTGAAGGTCGATCAGCGTAACATGGTACAGCGGAACTCCTTTCAACGGAACAATAAGTGCCAGCCACTGTCTTTCGTTGTAGGTTATCCGCGCACGTTCCACCGTTCGGTAGTCGATTCCCCCCGCTAAACGAGGCTGATAATTACTCTCCACCAGGAAATTCTCGTGCAGATTTTTTGCCTGGTTGGAATGAAACAACACCTCCCCTTTCCGGTCGATCACCATAAACGCCATGTCTTTTGGAAGTACCTGGTCGTAAAACGACGGCACATGCGAGGTAATGGCAAAATAATGCGCTTTGCCCTTCCCCGTCGAAACCGAATTTTTCAGCCGGAAAGAAAGAGCTGTTTCTTTAAAACCGGTATTGTACGATTTTATCGACTCAATAAAAAAGGCGTCGATACTGTCATTTCCTTCATCCTTCCACGGCCAGCTCAAGCCTGAATCTTCCTTTAAGTTGGTGAAGTAATTCCGGTTGCTCAGATCGAGTTGCACCAGGTTAGAAAAGGCAGTGCGCGTGACTGCCTTTACCGCCCTCCCATCCTCATTCATAAAAATGATCTCGTTGAAGGGTATGTAATCGGCATAAATGCTTGTGTCGACCACGTAATAAGAGTTAGGAGTTTCCAGGTAACTGAACAAACTGTCCGAAGAAACATCTTTGTCCTGAATAATTCGGCCCGTCAGCGAAAACAAGTGCTGAAGATCGTTTTCGATGTTAGACGTGAGGCGCTTGGAAACATGCTCAATTCGTTTGTTTGCCTGACTTCGGTCTATAAAATAATATTTCATGGTACCGATAAAAAGCAGCACAAGAATGCTGGTTCCCAAAATGACCGAAATCGTTGTATTGTGGGCATCGCGGACATTCATCCGCTCCTTTTTATTGATAAACACAATCTTCAAAACTGGCATACAAACCAGTAACAACAGCAATATTCCCGACAAAATGGTAAATAACTGATTGTTGATGGCCCGCGTTTTCTTTCGAAAATCCTTATCCGAAATAAAGCCTGCCAGGTAAAAATCCCGGTTCAGAAAGCGAATGGGAAGGATCAAAACATGAGTTTCCATCCCCTGTATTTCCAGCTCCTGGAAAACTCCTCCCTGGTTTCGCACCACCGTATCTTTTAGCAGCGCATCAAAATTAGTGATATCGTTCACCACATTTCCGTTCGAATTGTCGATCACCCCTTTTCTGTCCAAAAAGGCAATGTTCTCAAAAAGCTTGTCAAACTTCAGGTTCTCCATTAACTTGGCAACGGGCACCAACGCGCAATTTTGTCCGTGGCAAACCTCGTCGCAAATCGCCATACTTTTTATCTGCGATGGATCTTCATTCACCGGAAATGCAATGTATTTTTCCTCCTTTTCCCCTAAATAAGAAATGACATCAACTGAACAGCTATCCAAGCGAATCTTTTTCTCGAGGCTCGTGATAACATCTGCAATCTGAAGCGAATCAAAATTAGTGTCAGTTTGCGTAAATGCTTTTGATAACGAATCCAGCCAGGGACGCAATGCATAGTAAGGGCCATAATTCTGAACATGGGTTTTGTAGTAGTCTTTTTTCTTGTGAATGTTTTCGGCATACTCCTCCAATATCCTGAACCCACGTTCCTTCACCAACATCTCCTGCTTTGGAATGTACAAAAGGAAGTAAGAAGAATACAGTAAAATCAGCAGGGCAACAATTAGAATCCAGCTGAAATTAAATCCTGCTTTCGATCTTCTCGATTTCATAAAGCGTCCTTCGGACGGATGATTTAATGGTACTAACCAAACAAAGTTAAGACTTAAAATAATCTGAGTCAATAGCTTACAAAATCAACACAAATTAATGCCAGCTTATAAGGATTATCACCGGCCCTTATCAATTCCCGAAATACATAGGAGCAAACTTGAATTTTTAACTAAAGTGAGGCGCCCAAATGAGGCACCAAACAGAATATTCTTTACTTTTAAAGCTCGACCAGAAAATTATTTTAAACCATCATTATAATGAAACGAAGAAACTTTATCAGGAATACTGCAGCCAGTGGCATCGCATTGAGCGGTTTGGGAACCATGCTCGGAACTTCGGCCTCGGCTGCCGGAAGTTCCAATACGGCCAAATTTAAACTGAAATATGCGCCGCATCTTGGCATGTTTAGCAACCATGTGGGCAACGATCCCATTGAAAACATTAAGTTTATTGCTGATCAGGGCTTCCGTGCCGTTTTTGACAACGGCCTGGCAGGCAGAACACCTGAAATGCAGGAAAAAATCGGGAACGAACTTGCCCGGCTTGGAATGGATTTGGGGCCGTTTATCGTATATGCCGACCACGGCGCCAAATACATGGTAACCAACGATCCGGAAGTTAAGAAGCTTCTACAGACTAAAACAGCCGAAGCGCTTGAAGTGCAAAAGCGGACCGGGGCAAAAACCGGGCTGATTACTCCGGGCATTTACGACGAAAAGATGGATTGGGATTACCAAACAATTAACGTCATTGAAAACATGCGTGCCTGCTGCGAGGTAGCCGGAAAAACAGGTTTGGAGCTGGTTTTGGAGCCTCTCAATCACCAGGTGGATCACCCAAGACTGTTTCTGACCAAAATGCCACAGGCTAAAATGATCTGCGTGGCCGTGAATCACCCGAGCTGTAAAATTGTGAACGATATGTACCACCAGCAGATAACAGAAGGGAACCTGATCATGAACATGGATCTGTGCTGGGATTACATCGGAGCTTTTCACATTGGCGACAATCCCGGCAGAAAAGAACCAACCACCGGCGAGATCAACTACAAAAATATTTTCAAACACATTTACAACAAAGGCTACGACGGAGTACTGTGTTGCGAGCATGGAAAAAGTATCGGCGGAAAAGAAGGTGAACTGGCACTTATTGAAGCTTACCGGAAAGTGGATTCATTTGAAGTCTGAAAGTAATTCTACCATAAAGCAAAAAGGTGGCTCTTTTCAGAGACCACCTTTTTTTGGGCATTTAGTTTCATTCCTTGGGGTCGGAATCAGTCGTATTCAACGTGCTATCCCGGATATTTTTAAGAATGTTATATGACTTTTTGGGTTACAAAACCACACCGCAAATGTGATCTTTTTCCCCTCAAACCAACCTTTAAATCGTAAATTGATGCTGCAAATAGTAAAAAAAGCAACAAAAAAAGGACGCCCAAAAGAGCGTCCCCGGTTTTAACACAACTTATATAGGACTATATAATTTCCAGTTTTTTTCCCACTTTAATGAAGGCATCAACGGCCTTGTCGATTTGCTCAAACGAATGGGCAGCAGACAATTGAACCCGAATCCTGGCCTTACCACGAGGTACCACCGGGAAACAGAATCCGATCACATAAACACCTTCTTTTAGCAGTTCGTCGGCAAATTTGATCGCCAAAGGCTCGTCGTAAAGCATTACCGGCACAATGGCGGTATCTCCTTTCACCAGGTCAAAACCCGCAGCTTCCATTTTGGAGCGGAAACGCTTGGCATTGGCCATTGTTTTGGCCGGAAGATCAGAAGAACCCGAAAGCATTTCAATTACTTTTAAGGTAGCCCCCACGGTTGCCGGTGCAAGCGTATTGGAGAACAAATACGGACGCGAACGCTGACGCAACATATCGATGATCTCTTTACGACCCGAAGTACATCCTCCGTTGCCACCTCCCATTGCTTTTCCGAAAGTGGTGGTGATGATGTCTATTTTTCCCAGCAAATCATAGTGCTCTGCCGTACCGCGGCCTGTTTTACCAATGTAACCCGTAGCATGCGACTCGTCTACCATAATCAAAGCATCGTATTTTTCAGCTAGGGCAACAATTTCAGGCAATTTTGCCAGGTCACCGTCCATCGAGAAAACACCGTCAGTAACAATCAGGCGGTAAGTGGCTCCGGCAGCATCTTTCAGACACTGCTCCAACTCATCCATGTTCGAATGCTTGTAACGAAAACGCTGCGCCTTGCACAAACGAACACCGTCAATAATCGAAGCGTGGTTCAGTTCATCAGAAATAATGGCTGAATCTTCGCCCAGCAATGGTTCAAAAACCCCGCCGTTGGCATCAAAACAGGCACAATACAATATGGTGTCTTCAGTTCCCAAAAACTCAGAAACCTTTTCCTCCAGTTGCTTATGAATATCCTGGGTTCCGCAAATAAAGCGTACCGACGAAAGTCCAAAACCCCAGTCGTTCATAATATCCTGTGCAGCTTTCACTACCTCCGGGTTGTTGGCCAGTCCCAGGTAATTATTGGCACAAAAATTCAATACTTCTTGCCCCGAAGACACACTAATCTCTGAACTTTGAGAAGAAGTAATGATCCTCTCTGTTTTATACAAGCCCTGCTCTTTCAGCTGTTCAAGCGTCTGCTGAAGGTCTTGTTTCATTTTGCCATACATACTTTCGGATATTTTTAAAAATTAACTGTTACAAAGTAAAAAAATACCCAAAAGATAAACAGTGATAAAAAGCAGAAAATAAGTTTCACCTTAGTAGTATTAACACAACACTCGTTTTTACAGATACATTTTCCATTTCACTAGAGGAATTCAGATTCCAATCTCTAATCATTCCTAAATTTTTATCTTTGCACCGAATTAATATCAAGACAATGAGCGAAAGAAAAGTGAGGGTACGTTTTGCCCCCAGTCCAACAGGACCTTTGCACATGGGAGGTGTTCGCACAGCCCTTTTCAATTACCTGTTTGCCAAAAAACACGGAGGTGATTTCATCCTTCGCATTGAAGATACCGACCAAAACCGTTATGTACCCGGCGCCGAGGAATACATCATTGAAAGCTTGACGTGGTGCGGACTAAATCCGGTGGAAGGCCCCGGAATTGGAGGAAACTTTGGCCCCTACAGACAAAGTGAGCGTAAAGAAATTTATAAAAAATATGCCGATCAGCTGATCGAGAGCGGTTGGGCTTACTATGCTTTCGACACTCCGGAAGAAATTGAAACGCTGAGAAAAGAGGCAGAAGCCATCAAAGAAACATTCTCGTACGGAATTGGTACCCGCGAGCAACTCAACAACTCATTGAAGCTTTCAGCAAAAGAAGTTGAGGATAAAATTGCCGGTGGCCAAGCCTATGTTATCCGTTTTAAAATGCCCGAAGACACTGATGTAACGGAAGAGGATTTAATTCGTGGCAGTGTAACTTTTAATACCACAAAAAGTCTGGATGACAAGGTTCTTTTCAAATCCGACGGAATGCCAACTTACCACCTGGCCAATGTGGTGGATGACCATTTGATGGAAATCACACATGTTATCCGCGGCGAAGAATGGTTACCATCGATGCCATTGCACGTTTTACTTTACAAAGCTTTTGGATGGGAAGATACCCGTCCGCGTTTTGCTCATTTACCCTTGATTTTGAAACCGGTTGGTAAAGGAAAACTTAGCAAACGCGATGGAGATAAAATGGGCTTCCCCGTATTTCCACTGCTTTGGACCGACCCGGAAACAGGCGATATTTCGCGTGGTTACCGCGAAGATGGCTATTTCCCGGAAGCATTTATCAACTTGCTCGCACTGCTGGGATGGAGCCCGGGCAACGACCAGGAGTTCTTTTCTATCGAAGAATTGAGCGGATTGTTTAGCCTCGACCGCGTGGTAAAATCAGGGTCGCGCTTTGACCCCGAAAAAGCCAAATGGTTCAACAAACATTACTTTCAGCAAAAGGAAGCACAGGAATTGGCTCAGTTATTTAAGCCAGTCCTTGAAAAGAAAGGCGTAGCCGCATCCGACGAAAAGATACTTGCGGTGGTTTCAGAGGTAAAAGAACGCTGCGAATTTGTTACTGATATCTGGGAACAGAGTTCGTATTTCTTCCTAGCGCCTGAATCATACGACGAAAAAACCATTAGCAAACGCTGGAAAGAAGATACACCTGAGAAATTACTGGCTATTGCGGATGTTTTTGCTTCGGTTTCTGAATGGAAAGCCGATGTGATAAAAGAAGCATTTTCAGCATTTATGAACGAAAAAGAATGGGGTTTTGGCGTCGTTATGAACCCGCTTCGCCTGTGCCTGGTGGGAGGCAATATGGGGCCCGATTTGTTTGTGATTTGTGAACTTCTCGGACAAGAAGAATCCATTGACAGAATAAAAACCGCGATTGAAAAAATTGGATAATCAAATACGATCCCAACAAAAAACCCGGTCTTAAAGCCGGGTTTTTTATTTCAATCACTTGATAAAGAAATAATTATTTACTTTTTCTTTTTCTTCAAAAGGAAAAATGCAACAGCGGCCACAATTACCACCACCACGATTACAATAATTACGGTTGAATTTGAACCCGATGATTGTTGAACCGGGCTTAACAGATCCTCTTCCATATACGAACTGTCTTGCGCTCCCAGATTTTCAATGTATGTTCCCTGTTCCTGGGCCATTAACAAAGTGGGTAAACTCATAATAAACAATCCGATCAAAGCAATTACTCTTTTCATTTTCAACGTTTTTTTAATTCTGATTTATACTTAGTTTCTCTTTCACTTTTCTGAATAAAGGGCCGGCACTTGCATACCGGGGATTTATTTCTATCAGCTGGTTCAAAACGGCCAAACTCCCCGCGTAACTTCCCTGATCGTAAAGCTTTTGCGCTTCGATCAAATACAAGGGTTCATAAAACGGATGAATGGCCCTTCCCTTCTGAAGCCAGTTATCCACCTCTGCAAACTTACCCTGAGCCATTTTAAGGTTGGCCAAATTTACACAGATCCAAACATTATTCGGCTCATTTTCAAATGCTTTTTGCAATATTTTCTCCCCTTCGTCCCAACTACCGCTTTTTACGGCCTCTATTCCATGCAGATCGTCTTTTTCTCCGCGCTCCAATAACACCACCAACGGATTTCCCTTGTGGTAAAATATTTTTTTGATTTTTGCCGACTGCCAGGTATTGTGTTTCAGTTGCCACGGGTGAATATAGTTTACGCCAAACAGGGCATAATCCCAGTTGCTTGAGCTACGTTCAAGATAGCGGGTGTATTGAAACGACACGTTCGGTATTTTCTCAAAATAATTAGGCAACTGACAATTCATGGCCACTATCGCTTCTTCATCGCCTATCTCGTTTAAAAGATAGTCGGTGGCCTCCTTCATTCCGTGGAAATAGTAATCGTATTCAAAGTTGCTCCAGGCCTTTTTATTTCCACCGCTTACATGGTTAAAATACACATAGTCGACCGGGAAAGTCTTTGCCTGGTGCACCATCGGTAACAACATCACCCCAAAAAACAAAAGCAAATACGGAATCTTTCTTCCTCTGCTTTTTTGCGACCGGATCATCTTGTAAAAACCAAGAGAGGCCAGTACGACCATCACCGGCACAACAAACAGCATTTGACGTATTCCGCTGTAAAGGTTCGAGCCTATAACGATGACGTAAACAACCGGGAAAGCAAGTGTAAAAAACACGAACAACTCTAAAAAGAGTTGTTCGTCAAATAGCTTAGTAAACATATAGGTTAAAAAGGCGACAAAATATATCAAACCCAGTAAGACAAACTCGGGTGTTGTTATCCAAAACCAGTGCGGAAGATACTTCCACGGCAACTGTGAACTCCAGGTTACCGATCCTTCAAAAATCTGTTTGATGCTTACCTTGTAGTGTTCCATCATGGAGAGACTTTCGAGCGGATGGCGCCAGACATCCTGCAAGGCGAAGGGCCAGAATAACAGCCCGATAAAGTAACCGGTAACCGCTATTACTAAAACCTGGCCCGCAAGCCTTACAAAACAAGATTTAGTTGAAATAAAATATTTAAGTAAAAAAGGCTTTACAAATAATATCGTGAGTAATCCCAGGCCTAAATAAGCGAAGAGAATCAGCCCGCCAATGCGCACCGAACAGGTAAATGCAATGCTTAATCCCAGCAGAATGGCTGTTTTCCATCTGGGTTGCGGCAGCTCTTTCAGAAAACGGATGATAAACATTACCCCGGCCAGGTATCCGACAGCAAACGGAATGTCTTTCAGGTTGCCAAAAGCCTGTCCGAAAAGCCGTGGAGTTACCATCAGTGAAAGTACCACCAAAGCCGAAACCCAGTACGAGCCACTCAATTCTTTTCCCAAAAGGCCTGCTACCAAAAGCAACAACCAAAAGAAAAATGCGCCGGTAAAATGCCGGGTAAGGAATTCGTTATCAACCGAGAAAATACGATTAAATAACGCTGTAAAATTGTCAACCGATTGCCCGTAATACTTGAGATTGTCAACCGGCGTATCCAGACACGACGCATCCTCTCCGCCCGTATAGTACCAGTTTACTACTTTTTTAGCGTGAGGATAGTGCAGCATTTCATCCACATTCACAGCGGCTTTGGGAGCCAGCAATGCCAGTATTGTCTCAGCCAAAATCAGGCTGAAGACAAACACATTACGTGCCGTGAATATGTCGGATGTTTTATGCATCAGATCTTTTTGTTTGATTTATTTTAATATTGACTTCATGGTCGTTTGCAGAATCATCAAAAACCTGTTTCACCAGGTACACAGGCCGCTTTTGAACTTCTTTGTAGATGCGGAAAATGTATTCGCCGATCAGCCCCAGGAAAGTAAGCTGCACCGATCCAAAAAAGCTGATGGCCAAAAAAGTGGAAGACCAGCCAAAAGGTGCAAGCCCTGTGAATTTCGAAATCAGCGTATATACAATGGCCAGCAGGAAAACTACCACCCCGAGTAACCCCAGGTAAAGGCAGGCTTTTATCGGCCATTTCGAGAAGGAATAAATAGCATCAGCAGCCAGCGAAAATAATTTTCTGCTGGTCATCTTTGCTTCCCCCTCAGCGCGGTCGGCACGGTCGTACATTACAAACTCATGCTGAAACCCGATAAAATTCCGAATACCCGGAAAATACCGGTTTCGCTCCGAGAAAGCCAAAACAGATTGAACGGCTTTGCGGCTTAACAAACAGAAATTTCCGCTTTGCTCTACCTGGTTCCCTTCCGAAATGCTGCTGAATATTTTATGAAAAACTTTGATGAAGAAACGCTTGCTGAAGTTCTCCATTCGCTTGCTCCGAACGGCAGAAACAACATCGCAACTGGTTTCTTTCATTTTCTGAAGAAGCTGCGGAATCACTTCCGGAGGATCCTGTAAATCGCCATCCATGATCACTACCCTTTCTCCTTTGGAAAACTCCAGTCCTGCGGTTATAGCAGCCTGTAGACCAAAGTTCCTGGACAACGAAATCACTTTCACCTCCGGAGCTTCCTTTCTGAACATCAATAATTTGTTCAGCGTATCGTCTGTGCTTCCATCGTCAACACACACCACTTCGAACGGCTCTTTTTCAGCCTTCACATTTTTGATCACCTCCTGCAAAAGACGGTCGACCAAAATGCTTTCGTTGTAAAGCGGTATAACTATGGAAATCATCTCTACTCTTTTTTAAGCTTTGTGCTGTGTTCCGGGCACCGGCACCGGAAAGTCCATATCTACGGGTCCCATTTCATACTTTTCAGGTCCCAGTTTCATGTTCGAGGTCATCATTTCTTCCCACGTTACTTTCTGCCCCGTATAAGCGGCCGTTCTACCCATAATGGCCGTTAACGTTGAAACAGCGGTCCGTTCTGCTTCCACCACCGGTTTATTGGTTCTGATCGCAGTCACCAGGTGAATATGTTCCTGTACATAAGGAGAAACTTTTACCACACCGGTTGAGCGCCCATCTTTATCTTTCGGATATTCGTAGGTCCACTTAACCGACCCGTCCGGATTGTAAATCGTATTTTTACAATTGGTGTAGCCTTCCGTTCCCATAATCAACTCGCCCAATTGGTTGGCACATCCATCAATCTGACGCGAAAAGCTATGAGAGAAAACACCGTTTCCAAAATCAAAATCAATGGAAAAGTAATCGTACTGGTCGCCGGTCAACCGGTGAGCGCGGCCCCCAAAACCGACCGCCTCTTCCGGATGTTTCCCCATAAACCAATTTATGATATCGATATTATGTACATGTGTATCCAGGATATGATCGCCACACAACCAGCAGAAATTATTCCAGTTGCGCAGCATGTATTCCATGTCGCTCCAACCCTCTTCGCGGGTCCGGAACCATACGTGCGACTGCATCCAGAAAGCCTTGGCAGCAACCAGATCGCCAATGGCACCACCTGCTACCTGTTTGTAGGTTTCCAGGTAATCGCGCTGATGACGACGTTGTGTTCCGGTGATAACAGTTAATCCCAGGTTTTCGGCTTTTTTGGCCGTTGCAATAATCTGGCGAGCTCCCACCGGGTCAACACAAACCGGCTTTTCCAGAAATACATTCTTTTTGGCCTGAATAGCCGCATCAAAATGTGTCGGTCTGAAATGCGGAGGCGTTGCCAGGATCACCACGTCCAAATCCAAAGCCATCAATTCTTTGTAGCCGTCAAAGCCCCAAAAACAATTTTGCTCCGGAACTTCCACCCGTTGTTTCATCAGTTTATTGCGGCAATCCCACACTTTGTCTTCAAAAACATCAGCCAAAGCGACCAAATGCAAGTCGTGCCCGGCTGCCAAAAAGTTAAGTGCAGCCCCGGTTCCCCGGTTTCCGCAACCTACCAAACCCGCCTTTAAAGGCTTCCCGTCGGGAGCCAGGTCTAGCAATGGAGGAAATTCATAATCAACCGTTTGGCTTTTGGCAGAACAAGAGCTCAAGGCACTCATTCCGATCACACCGGCTGCTCCAATTATGGCCGATTTTCCGAGAAAATTTCTACGTGATAGTTGATTCTTATCCATGGTTGATTGTTTTTATTTTTCTGTATTTTTTAATTCATCAGGATGATATTCGCAAAGCACCCTAAAACCTACACTCTTAACATCGGAGTACCACCAGATACTCTTTGGTATCTGCGGGTCGGTTACCAGCCAGTCAGTAGTTCTGGTAAAATCGCGACGTGCCAGCCTTAAATCCTTAGGTGTATTTTTGAACGAGCCTCCGCGAACCACATGCTCGTTGCCGCTCCTTGGTCCACGCGGGTTATGGACAACTCCCTTGGGGTACTTTCCGTAAACCGAGGGATCGTAATAATCCAGACAGAATTCGGCAACGTTCCCCAACATATTTTTTAATCCAAACGGATTGGCCTCCACGATATCCGGCTGTTGTGTTTTCCCCGGGCTGTTGCCGTTCCAAACCACGTATTTGCTGAATAATTCGGTATTGGCCCCCAGCAACTTTTTCAAAAAGCCATCGGCCTCATAATCTTTTGGAGAACCCTCAAAGAAATAAGCAGTCTGGCTTCCTCCGCGTGCAGCATATTCCCATTCCGCTTCCGTTGGCAGACGGTATTTCCGGCCCGTCACCTGGCTCAACCAGCGACAATATGTTTCCGCAGCATGGTGACTCATGGTGATTGCCGGACGGCTTCCTTTTCCCCAGCCCTGGTCTGGCGCTCCCCAGGGTGGTGTTGCTCCGGAAACCCCATCGGTTTCTTCGTCTACCTCAACGGCCTCTTTCCTTCCCTGCGAACTGGTAGCCGAGAAAAACGCCAGGTACTCATCCCACGAAACTTCAATCTCTGCCATCCAGAAACTGTCAACAGCCACTTCGCGCACTGGCCCTTCATCTTTTCTGCGATAAGGCTCGTCTTGCGGGCTACCCATTTTAAACTGTCCCCCGGGAACCGCCATCATTTTAAATGAAACGTCAGTGCCCGGAATCTTTTCCTCAAAAGTTGCGAAATCTGTTACGACTGTAAGCTCCTTAAAAACTTCTTTTGGGCTTGCATTGTCCTCATCAGCAGCAAAGCCGGTATTTTCACCCCGGTAATGCCCCATCTCGTGATGACACTGTAAACAGGAGTTTTTTTCGGGTTCGCGTATGTATTTCAGGTGTTGCTGTCCGCCCTGAGCGCTCAATGTGCTGGGAAAAAGATTAGTGTGGCATTTTACACATCCGTCTTCGTAAACAAATCGTTTAGCAGCCTCGTTTGATCGCTTGGCTGCCCAATCAATCTCATCGGCATCTTTTGTAAGATATACGTACAAATCGTGAAATCCGTGATATGCTTTCCGGGTAAGGAAATAGGCTGTTTGATCTTCGGGAGGTAAATGGCAATCGACACATCTTACCGATACGCCGCTTGAGGTATTATTATGAACCGATAATCGCCAACTTGCCTCTGCATGTGTGTGAACATGACAACTGTTACAAAACTCATCGGTAGAAGTATATTCTACGGTTTTGTTAAAAAGCAAAAGAAAAAGGATAACGCTTAATCCTCCCGCTATAAAAATAAGGTAATGCCTTCGTTTGATTGTTTTATCTGTCATCCCAAAATAGAATTGAAGCACCAATATACACGCACGTGATTAGCACGACCTTAACCCAAACACCATCGACAGCTTAAATGACTCTTAATTTCCCATTAATACGAAGCGCAAATTATTGATTAAAAATTTATTACAAAATCTTAACTTTTGTTGTCAAATATTTCAGTTATGCTCATTTTTGATATATTTGAGGGAAAAATAATAGCAAATTAAGGAATAAGCGACCGTTAAAATGAACAAACCCAGCTGTTATATCGGAATCATTTTTACCTGGATGAGTCTGTTTCTGACCATTTCATCCAGTGCTACTGATTTTGCCGACAACACTTTCCTTATTGCCAATATCAGTGAAAATGATCTTTCCAATAACCGCTTGTGGAGCTTTGTAGAGGCAAACGACTGGGTGGGTATTGAGCTTGAAATAGACAGCACCGGAAATTATGCTTACCTGCAAAACAGCGCCATCGAGATGACAGCTGTTTTGGACCAAATAAGAAGTATAATAGATAAAAAAGAATCCAAAATAGTTCCGATCTTCATTCACTTTGACGGGAATATCCACTTTCTGGATTCAGTAATTAATGCTTCTTCCATTTCTGATCGTATTTTCTATTTACCGCAGGGAGAAACATGGCCATCCATCAATTACCTGGTACAAGCAAACCGCCGTATTATATTTTTTGTGGAAGGCAACACGACCAACGAGAGCAGAATCCTTCACCCGGTAAAAAATTATGCACTGGAAATATCAGCCAGTCAGATCACACCCAACTCCGTAATTCTGAGTTCCGAATCAAATATCAACAAGGAACTCTTTAAAATCAATGATTTTCAAAATCTTCCGACGGGTGTTGTTTCCAACAGGCTGGGAAAAAACCAGGTGCCCGATTATGTGAACTTTCTGCTTGACAGCTGGACCAAGTACGGCAAGAAACCCAATTTCATCAGTGTTGGCAATGCGATTATTAGTTTTGACTTCCTGGTATCACAGCTGAACTCATTCAACGACGTAAAAGGACAGGTTCGGACGGTTGGGAAAAACCTCGAACGAGTTTACTGGAAAAACCCCGAAGTTCTGATTTCAGGAGGTAAATTCAGTTTTCCAATACGCGGTGGCGAAGAAGTAATTCTTTCGCCTTTTGCCCCCGGTTACAGCATGACGCCGGCTCAACTAATTGTTACCGCCGAAATGGCGCTGCCCGAGGAGTATTCGGTCTTGGCCTCGCCGCTTGGCCTTAACCAGGGATTAACGGCCAATTTCAACTTCGACGGAAACCTGATCGACAATGTCAATCCGGAACAGAAATATACTGGTACCAACTATTCTTTTAGCCAGGATATCGACAGGGGAACCGTGCTCAAACTTCCTGAAAATGCCCAAGTGTTTATCGGAAACCCGGAATTGTACAAGCTTCCCAACAGCAGTTTTACGGTCAGCTGCTTTGTAAAATTCACCGACATACTGGAGTTTGGCGACAATGCGATTCTTGGGAACAACGAGCAGGGTTATCGTCGCGGAATGCACCTGGTTTTACGTTCCGGGCATCCTTATTTTGGGCTGTGGTCGAACGATTTTATGTCGGAAGAAGTATTAAAGAACAATACCTGGTTTCACCTCACCTGGCGCTACATCATTGAAACCGGGCAACAAGCTATTTTCCTGAACGGCAAATACGTTGGCGGATCAGACGGGCATCCACCGTATTCGGGCACAAGCGACCTACACATAGGCAGCGCGCTTTCGAATGGAGCAAGCATGCGCGGCTACATCGACAACCTTAACATCTGGAACCGTCCGCTTGGAAACGAGGAAATCAGCCGGCTGGCATTGGATGAAGAGATACTGGCATTGCCGGAAAAAGATAAAAAACAACGAAATTTTATTCAACCACTTTATATCGGTTTTTCCTTATTGATTCTCCTGGTATTTGTTCTTCTTTTTTGGGTAATGATCATCCGTAGAAAGACAAAGAACCACTACCAGGGATTTGAAGTACAAAAACCCAGCTTCGAGAATCACATACGCCTTTTTGGCGATTTTCAGGTTATGAACGACAAAGGAGAAGACATTAGCTCTTTGTTCACCCCAAAGGTAAAGGAACTCTTTATTTACATCCTGATCGGCTCTGTGCGCAACAAAATGGGCGTTCCGATTTCAGATGTTGATTCTTGTTTGTGGGCAGGAATACAGGACCGGAAGATTGCGAACAACCGGGCAGTAACACTTAACAAGCTCCGTAAAATACTTGTTCAGTTAAACGCGATTGAAATCAACTCGAACAATGGCTTTTTACAATTAAAAGTTTCAGGCAACCTGTCGTGCGACTACCTGGAAGCTTTCAAGTTGTGCACAATTCCTGAAGGAATGACCCGAAAACAGCTCGATACCTTTTACTTACTGGTGAAAGATGGCAGCCTTTTAAAAGGAATTGACTGGCCCTGGCTGGACGATATTCGCGGATTTATCGGAAACCAGGTTATGGACCACCTGTTGAAACTGGGAACCTATTTACAAAAAGAGAACCGGATCAACGAGGTGGAAAAAGTAGCCCAACGCATGCTCGACTACGACGAACTAAGCGAAGAAGCTGTTTCGCTGCAAATTTGGGCGCACCAGCAGGCCAATAATCTGTACCTAGCCAAGTTTCAATTTGAATCGTTCTGTACCCGTTACAAAAAAAGCATGGGGGAAAACTATGGCATGAACTTCAACGAGTTTATTGAAGAACATGCCATCAAAAAGAACTAATCGATTCGTTCAAGCTCCACCGTAAAGTGCCGCATAATGGGCGCTTCTTTTTCAATTCGGAAGCCGTGTACGATCTTTTCCCGGCGGTCAAAGATATTTTTCAGCGCCACTGCCACCACATCCATATGGTTGTTTGTATAGGTTCGGCGCGGAATCGCCAGGCGTAACATTTCAAGCTTCGGGAAACGGTTTTCTCCGGATTTCGGATCGCGGTCGGCCAGCAAAGTACCTACCTCAACCCCGCGCACACCCGCTTCAAGATAAAGCTCAATTGCGAGCGTTTGCGCAATGTATTCTTCTTTCGGAACGTGTTTCAGAAATTTCCGGGCATCTACAAAAACCGCATGTCCGCCAATAGGTTTCTGAACCGGAATCCCCCACTCCATCAACCTGTTTCCCAAATACTCCACCTGTTTAACACGGTTTTCGAGGTAATGCTCGTCGGTTACTTCGTTCAAGCCAACAGAAAGCGCATTCATATCGCGTCCGGCCATTCCGCCGTAAGTATTAAAGCCTTCGTACATAATGTTGAATACCGAAGCATTTTGAAATAGCTCCTCGTCTTTCATGGCAATAAACCCACCGATGTTTACAATGCCGTCTTTTTTGCTGCTCATGGTCATTGCATCGGCATATGAAAACATTTCTGCTACAATTTCACGAATGGACTTTTCTTCGTACCCCGGCTCCCGTTCCTTGATAAACCAGGCATTCTCGGCAAAACGCGCAGAGTCGAATACCACTTTAATCCCGTACTTTTTTGAAAGCCGGGAAACGTCTTTCAAATTCTGCATCGATACCGGTTGCCCGCCGGAGGTATTGCAGGTAAGCGTTACAATCACCATCGGAATTTCGTCGTGCTGATAGGTAGAATAAACACTTTCCAGCTTTTCCAAATCGATATTGCCCTTAAACGGATGCAGCGATTCGGTATCGAACGCCTCGTCGATTGTGCAATCAATCGCTGAAGCACTTCGGTATTCGATGTGGCCTTTGGTTGTATCAAAATGGCTATTTCCGGGCACCACATTTCCAGGTTTCACCAAAACCGAAAACAAAACATTCTCGGCTGCCCGGCCTTGGTGTGTCGGAAGAAAATACTCAAATCCCAAAATATCACGAATGGCATTTTTCAGGTTGTAATACGACGAAGATCCGGCGTAACTTTCGTCTCCCGTCATCATGGCAGCCCACTGATTGTGACTCATAGCGCCGGTTCCGCTATCGGTAAGCAAATCAATGTAAACCTGTTCGCTTTTCAGGTTAAATAAATTGTAATGTGCGTCTTTGATCCACTGTTCGCGTTGTTCGCGGGTGCTTTTGAAAATGGGTTCCACCATTTTTATTCTATATGATTCTGCAAAAGGTAATTCCATTTAAATCTGATTTATGAATGATGATCAACGATTGATGAATTGCGATGGTTCCATATAAAACCAAACATGCAATTCGAAATCGATGTTCTTTTGTAAGAAAATTAAATAATGATTTACTAAATAAAATTTAGGATGGTTAACTGCATATGAAATCTGAAATCCTAAATCACGAATCTGAAATCTACAATCTAAAAGAATCCCTGTTTTTGATATTCAGGTAGCGGCGGTTGTGAAGAAATATGGCCAGTAAAAATTTAAACATGTCCAGTATTTCGAACAAAGGTAAGAAGCTTTCCCGCAATTTCCACAGGACAAATATCAGTTTTGCAGTCATTTCATTATCATCTAAAAAAACCACTAATTTTGCACAGGAAATAAAAACAACAGAAAATGGGAAAACTGGCATTCGAAGCGGTAATTTTTGACATGGACGGGGTGATCACCAAAACAGCGATTACTCATGCAGCAGCATGGAAAAAGATGTTTGATGAATTTCTTCAGGCCCGGGCAGACAGGAACAACGAAAAGTTTAATGAATTTACCCAAAGCGACTACCTCGCTTATGTTGACGGCAAACCGCGCTACAAAGGCGTTGCCTCATTTCTTGAATCCAGGAATATTTCCATTCCTTTTGGCGATCCTTCGGATGAAGCAGGAAAAGAAACCATTTGCGGCCTCGGAAACCGCAAAAACGATGCTTTTAACGAAGTAATTGCCCGCGATGGTGTAGAAGTTTACGAATCCACCGCAAAGTTGTTGGAGGACCTTACAGCTGCGGGAATTAAACTGGGCGTAGCATCATCGAGTAAAAACTGCGCGCCAGTTCTTGAAGCGCTCGATCTGTTGTCTGCATTTGGCGCCCGTGTTGACGGGGTAGTTTCTGCAGAACTCGGGTTGCACGGGAAACCGGAACCCGATATTTTTACCACTGCCTGCGAAATGCTGGGATCAACGCCTACCAAATCAATCGTTGTGGAAGATGCTGTTTCGGGTGTTCAGGCCGGTGCAAAAGGAAAATTTGGATTGACACTCGGAATTGCACGCGAGAATAATGAAGATGAACTTGCCGAAAACGGTGCCGATTTCGTGGTAAGCGATCTGGAGGAGATAAACGGGATAAACGGTTTGAACGAACTGTTCCTGAAAAATCAGGCGTAGCAATTTAGCAAGCCTCACTGAACTTCATCCACACTTTTCTGTAAAAAATCGCGTGTGTAGTAGTCCTTATCGACTATTTCACCGTTCCAAACCACGATGTCGAGATCCATGGTCCGGGGCCCGAATTTAGGCCCAGTACGGTCGCGCCCCAGTTGGTCTTCAATCGATTTTAACAACTTTGTCAGTTCCTTCCGGTCTCGTTCAGTATTTATTTTTACCGCACCATTGGTGTAGTCTGGCTGATCTGTAATTCCCACCGCCTTGGTTCTGATCATGTGTGAAACTTTCACTACTTCTACTTTGGTGCGAAGTATCTCCATCATTTGGGGAATGTTTTTCTCAGCATTGATGTTCGACCCAATGCCGACAATCACCGTATTCATCTTTTAGCCTCCATTTCCAATGAAACCGATTCGGCAAAACGCAACGCATGTGGCTTATCGACTTCCACTTTTGCCCGAATGACACGTTCGTCCTCCATTACCAAGTCAAGAATATTCCGCGTCAAAACTTCCAGCAACTTAAACCGCCCTTCCTGAACAAAAGCAATCACTTTTTTCGTGATGGTCTTGTAATCAAAAATGCCATCCGGCTCATCCGATTCCAGCGCCGAAGCAGGAATATCTGTTTCAATTTCAATATTGATCACCACATCCTGCTTATTTACCAGCTCTTCAGGATTGAACCCGATGTAGGTTCTGATCAACAGTTTTTTTACACGTATTATCGCCATTTATTCAATGTTTTTTCCAAGGTTTTCGCCCCCGTCAGCAAACAAAAGTTGCCCGGTTAGGTGCGTATTTTTCAAGATAAAATCGATACTGTTCAGAATTGGCACCACACCACCCGGTTGTTTCATCGGGATATTTTGTGCAAGATTTTGAAGGTAGTCTTCATCCTCATCCACCGGAGCCAGCGTAACTCCCGGAGCAATCGCATTCACCCGGATTGCAGGGGCAAACTCCAAAGCAGCCATCTTTGTCAGTTCCCACAAAGCCTTTTTCGACAGGGTGTAAGCTGCAAAGTTGGAAGTGTTTCCGCTAATTCGGGTATCCACAAAATTGATGATGTTTCCCTTTTTACAATACACAGCAAAGTCACGGATCAGCAAAAAAGGAGCCTTCAGGTTTACATCCAGCTGGCTGTCGAACAGCTTTGCCGATGTTTCCCGCAGGTAACTTTTGTCAAAAACCGAAGCATTGTTGATCAGCAGCTCAAAAGGGCCTGATTTTGAAACAATATTCGGAATAAGGCTTTCCACTTCATGCCCTTCGCTCAAATTGGCTGTAACCGATGAAAACAGTTGTTTCGGGTACTTTTCGCCCAACTTCCGGACAAGGGTGATCGCATCTTCTGCCGAACGGTTAAAATGAATGATTACATTCCATCCGTTTGCTGCCAGATGTTGCGAAACAGCCTTGCCTATTCGTTTCGATGCGCCTGTTATTAGTGCTGTAGGATTCATGTCTCTAAGTTACCCAATCTTCCGCAAATAACAGGTATGTGGGCGCTTGGTTCAAAAAAAAGGCCCGAAAAACGGGCCTTCTGCTATTTCTTTTTGAAATTACTTAGCTACTGTAAGAATTCAGCTTGCTCAGGTATTTTCCGATGATGTCGAATTCGATGTTGATCACCGAACCTTCTTTAAACGTATGAAAGTTGGTTACTTCATGCGTAAACGGAATAATCGCCACCTGGAACGAATTGTCCTTTGAATTCACCACGGTAAGGCTGACACCATTAACCGTTACCGAGCCTTTTTCTACGGTCATATAACCTTGCTTTGCCTTTTCGATATCGAAATCGTATTCAAAAGCGTAGTACCAGCTACCATCTGCTTCTTCCACCTTTTTACACACAGCTGTCTGGTCCACATGGCCCTGAACGATATGACCATCCAGACGACCATTCATCATCATGCTACGCTCGAGGTTTACTTTTGAACCCACTTCCAGTAAGCCCAGGTTTGACTTCAGAAGCGTTTCCTTAATCGCTGTTACTTTGTATTTTTTCTCTGCTTTATCTACCCAAACCACAGTTAAACAAACACCGTTGTGCGATAAACTCTGGTCAACTTTCAATTGGTCGGCAAACGAACAGGTAAGCGTAAAATGAACGTTTTCCTGATCTTTTTCGATGGCAACCACTGTTCCGTATTCTTCTACTATTCCTGAAAACATAACTAGTTTAAAGTTTAGAGTTTAAAGTTCAGAGACTTTCTTACTCAGTTTATTTTTTCAATGTTACAACGAATAAAATACCTTCGTCAATCATCAATCGTTAATCATCATTCTAAAATCTGCCTTTATTTAAGGCTCCATTCCACCCCGTCCTTGGTGTCTTTCAGCTCAATACCGATGGCACTCAAATCGTCGCGGATTTTATCGGCAGTAGCCCAGTCTTTATTGGCTTTTGCGTCCCTGCGAAGATTAATCAGCAGCTCCATCGCCCCGGCTAAAGCCTGGTTATCCCCTGAATCGGCGGTTTCTTCTTCCTTCAAACCAAGCACATCAAAAACAATGTTTTGATAGAAGGTTTTAAGCTCTTCAAGGTCACTTGCCGAAATCTTCTCGTTTCCGGCCTTTATTGAGTTGATCATTTTCACTCCGTCGAAGAGATGAGCAATCGCAATCGGACTGTTCAAATCGTCGCTCAAGGCAGCAAAACACTTTTCTTTGAGCGAAGCCACATCCACGGTCGATTGATCAGAAGGACTTAGCTCGCCCAGCGTTTTTACCGACGCCATCAGTCGTTCCAAACCTTTCTCTGACGCCTGCAACGCTTCGTTGGAGAAATCGATGGTACTGCGGTAATGCGCCTGCAAAATAAAGAATCGAATCGTCATGGGTGAATACGCTTGCTGCAACATGGCGTGCTTACCAGAAAACAGCTCTTTTAGCGTAATGAAATTGCCCAGCGAACGCGCCATCTTTTGCCCGTTGATGGTAATCATGTTGTTGTGCATCCAGTACCTTACCGCTTCCCGGCCGTTACTGGCAACGTTTTGCGCAATCTCACATTCATGGTGCGGAAACGTTAAGTCCATGCCACCCCCGTGAATATCAAATTGTTCGCCGAGGTATTTGGTACTCATCACCGAACATTCGAGGTGCCAGCCCGGAAATCCTTCGCTCCATTTCGACGGCCAACGCATAATATGTTCCGGCGAAGCCTTTTTCCACAAAGCAAAATCGAAAGAGTTTTTCTTTTCACTTTGTCCGTCCAGTTCGCGCGTATTGGTTTTTATATCGTCCAGGTTACGGCCCGACAAAATTCCGTATTTGTACTTCTGGTTGTATTTTTCCACGTCGAAATATACCGACCCTTTGGATTCGTAGGCAAAACCATTGTCGAGTATTTCCTGAACCATTTGCTGTTGTTCAATAATGTGGCCGCTCGCACGCGGTTCGATGCTCGGAGGTAACACGTTCAGGTTCTCCATATTGTGAACAAAAGAGTTCAGGTATTTCTGAACCACTTCCATTGGCTCCAATTGTTCGAGCCTTGCTTTTTTGCCGATTTTATCTTCGCCGCTTTCTTCTGCTTCGTTTTCCAGGTGGCCTACGTCCGTAATGTTGCGGACATAACGCACTTTGTAACCTAAAAAAGTAAGGTACCGAAACAAAAGATCGAAAGTGATGTTCGGACGGGCATGCCCGAGGTGCGAATCGCTGTAAACGGTAGGACCGCAAACGTAAAGTCCCACTTTTCCTTCCACCAGCGGTTTAAATTCTTCCTTTTTCCGGCTTAAGGTATTGTAAATAAATAGTTGATTTTCCATCATATCTTATGAATCCCAATAATGGTGCAAAGGTAAGATAAATAAGGGATTTCCGGCCTCGTTAAGTAATCAACAGCCTCCTATTCCTGAGTTGCCTGATCAACGGCTTTGCTTTCTTCTTCGTGCAGTTCTGCCTTGTTAAAATACTTGCGGTAAAACAACAAAATGGAAAAAATTCCCACTGTAATCGAAGAATCGGCTATGTTAAACACCGGACGGAAAAAGATAAAAGGATTTCCGCCCACACCCGGCACCCACTCCGGATAACGCCCTTCGATCAAAGGAAAGTAAAACATGTCAACAACCCTGCCGTGCAGAAAGCTTGAATAGCCACCTTCGGACGGAAACATGGTTGCCACCTGCCCCCAGCTGTTATTGAAAATGATTCCGTAAAACAAGCTGTCGATGATATTACCTATGGCTCCTGCAAAAATCAACGATATACAAGCAATGAATCCAAACGGAATCTCCTTGTTTTTGGCAAGTTTGAACAGATACCAGCCAATGGCAATAACGGCGAGTATACGAAAAATACTCAAAGCCATTTTACCGTATTCGCCGGCAAATTCGAATCCAAAAGCCATTCCGTTGTTCTCCACAAAATGAAGAATGAACCAGTCTTTAAAAACGACGATTTCATCACCGATCGCTAGGTTTGTTTTGATCCAGATCTTCAGAACCTGATCTACTACCAAAATCAGAAAAATTATAAGCAGCGCTTTTTTCGTCCGCGACATATTCTGTTACATTAAAATAAAATGCTCTCCGATGTCAGTTCATGCTGTTTTCGAAGAGCAAATTAAAATCTTTGTTTCATTTTACTCAGGCCTGTCCTTTTTTCGCGTCAATACTGAGCGTTGCATGGGGGACAGCCCGTAATCTTTCTTTTGATATCAATTTGCCCGTTTCGCGACAAATACCATATGTTTTGTTTTCGATACGAACCAAAGCAGCCTGCAAGTGTTGAATGAACTTTTGCTGACGTTGAGCCAGTTTTCCTGCTTCTTCTTTAGAAAGGGTTGCTGCTCCTTCTTCCAATACCTTAAACGTTGGCGAAGTGTCCGAGATATCATTCCCGTCGCCCTGAGTGATCGAATTCTTGTACATTTCGTAATCGGCCTGTGCTTTTTCAAGCTTCCTCAGGATAAGATCTTTGAATTCAACCAACTCGTCATCCGAATATCTGTTTTTAACTCCCATAGCTCTTGGGTTTTAGTTCATTTCTGTTTTTCAAGAAGCTCCTAAAGTAATAAAAAAAACCTATCAAATCCGGCGCTTCTGTGCAATTATTTCTACAACCTTTCGATTTCGATTTTTGCCATTACGTCTTTGTCGATCTCCACTTCTTTTGCAAGTGCCTGATCTGCTTTATCCACCAATGTCAAAGAATCTGCAAGCGTTTGCGAACAGATGTATTCGCGGTGGTTTTCCAGGGCTTCTTCAAAAGCCACATTTTTCTCGATCGAAAGTTTAATCCTGTCCGTCACTTCAAAGTTGCTTTCCTTGCGCAGGTTCTGAATTTTATTGATGAATTCGCGCGCAATTCCTTCCTGTCGCAACTCTTCTGTAACGTTAATATCCAAAGCAATGGTCATCTGCCCTTCGGTGGCTACTGTCCAGCCTGGAATATCTTCTGTCTGAATTTCCACATCTTCGAGTGCCAGCATCACTTTTTCTTCTCCCACCACCAGCTCGTATTCACCGTTGCTTTCGATCGTTGAAATGGTGGCCTGATCAAACTGATTTACTGCTGCTGCGATCTGTTTCATGATCTTGCCGTATTTCGGCCCAAGTGTTTTGAAATTCGGCTTGATCTTCTTTTTGATCACTCCCGCAGTATCCGTCAGGAATTCAACTTCCTTCACATTTACTTCTGCCAGAATGATGTTCGCAACTGCTTCGAACTGCTCTTTAAAGTGAGGATTCAATACCGGCACCATAATTTTGGCCAGCGGCTGACGTACTTTCAGTTTCTCTTTGCGTCGCAGTGCCAGGATCATTGATGAAGCACGTTGTGCTATGTCCATTTTTTCTTCCAGATCCTTATCGATCAGTGTTGCGTCATACCCCGGAAAATCGAGCAAATGCACACTCTGATCAGCTTCTTTTCCAGTCACTTTGTTCAGGTCAGAGAAAAGCAGGTCGGCATAAAACGGTGCTATCGGCGCCATTAATTTGGCTACTGTTGTCAAACAAGTGTACAAGGTCTGGTAAGCCGAAATTTTATCCTGAGAATACTCTCCACCCCAGTAACGTTTGCGGCTCAAACGCACAAACCAGTTACTCAGGTTTTCGGTTACAAATTCAGAAATAGCACGGCCTGCACGGGTTGGCTCGTAACTTTCGTAGCTTTCGCCCACTTCTTTTACCAGCGAGTTCAGCAGCGAAATAATCCAGCGGTCAATTTCCGGACGCTGAGCCACCGGAATTTCGTCTTCGGCATACTTAAAGCCGTCAACATTGGCATAAAGCGAGAAGAAACTATACGTATTATAAAGTGTTCCGAAGAACTTACGTTTTACTTCTTCCACCCCGGCAATGTCGAATTTCAGGTTATCCCACGGTTGCGCATTGGTGATCATGTACCAGCGCAGCGGGTCAGAACCGTAATTCTCGATGGTTTCAAACGGATCGACTGCATTGCCCAAGCGTTTCGACATTTTCATGCCGCTTTTGTCGAGTACCAGCCCGTTCGAAATAATATTTTTGAAAGCTACCGACTCGTCGATCATGGTAGCGATGGCATGCAAAGTAAAGAACCAGCCACGTGTTTGATCCACTCCCTCGGCAATAAAGTCGGCCGGGAACACACTTTTGAAGTTCTCTTTCCACTCAAAAGGATAGTGACGCTGCGCATACGGCATGGCGCCCGAATCAAACCAAACATCGATCAGATCCGACTCGCGGTACATTTTCTGTCCGCTTGGCGAAACCAGAATAATTGGGTCCACATGCGATTTGTGCAGGTCGATCTTTTCGTAGTTCTCCAGCGAGTTGTCACCCACTTCAAATCCGTCAAAAGGATTTTCAGTCATGAAACCGGCTTCCACCGACTTCGTAATTTCGCTCATCAACTCTTTCACCGAACCGATACAGATTTCTTCTGAAGCATCTTCGGTACGCCAGATCGGCAGCGGAGTTCCCCAAAAACGCGAACGGCTCAGGTTCCAGTCCACCAGGTTTTCGAGCCAGTTTCCAAAACGGCCTGTTCCTGTAGATGCCGGTTTCCAGTTGATGGTTTTGTTCAGCTCCACCATCTTGTCTTTCACCGCGGTTGATTTGATGAACCATGAATCCAACGGATAATACAACACCGGTTTATCCGTACGCCAGCAGTGCGGGTAACTGTGCACATGCTTTTCTACTTTGAAAGCTTTGTTCTCCTGTTTCAGCATCACGGCAATGTCAACATCCACCGTCGAAGCATCTTCCTCCAGCTTATCGTCGTATTCGTTTTTCACCGGGCGACCGGCAAACTCGTGATAGCTTTCGGTATTGACATATTTTTCAACAAACTCGGGATCGAGGTCGATGGTTGGGTAGAAACGTCCTTTGCGATCTACTAACGCCTGCTTTTTACCATCTGTATCAACCACGATCAGCGGAGAAATTCCATGTTGTTTTGCCACGCGGTCGTCATCCGCACCAAACGTTGGCGCAATATGAACGATCCCGGTGCCGTCTTCAATGGTTACAAAATCGCCGGTAATTACTTCGAAAGCTTTTCCTTCGGGTTTTACCCAATCGATCAGCTGTTCGTACTGAACACCTTTTAGTTGCTCGCCGGTATATTCAGCCAGCACTTTGTAAGGAATATTTTTATCGCCCGGGTTATAATCCTCCAATGCCAGCTCGGCATTTTTTGCAGGGAAATAAACCGGGAAAAGGTCTTTTGCAAGGATCAAAGTCACCGGCACTCCGGTGTAAGGATTAAACGACCGAACCTTCACATAGCGGATATTTGGTCCCACACACAAGGCGGTGTTCGATGGCAAAGTCCACGGAGTGGTCGTCCATGCCAGGAAGTGCAGATCGGTATCCAGTCCTTCGAACAAAAATTCGGAACGCTCGTTGCGAACTGCTTTGAACTGCGCAATAGCAGTTGTATCTTTTACATCGCGGTAACAACCCGGCTGGTTCAGCTCGTGCGAACTCAAACCTGTTCCGGCTGCCGGCGAGTAGGGCTGAATGGTATAGCCCTTGTACAACAATCCTTTTTGGTAGATCTGTTTCAGCAGCCACCAAACCGACTCAATGTAGCGGTTGTCGTAGGTGATGTACGGGTCGTCCATATTTACCCAATAGCCCATTTTACGGGTAAGTTCTTCCCACTCGCGGGTGTATTTCATCACCTCTTTTTTACAGGCCTGGCTGTATTCTTCTACGGTAATTTTTTTGCCTATGTCGTCTTTGGTAATACCCAACGCTTTTTCAACGCTCAGTTCCACCGGAAGTCCGTGTGTATCCCAACCGGCTTTGCGGTGAACACGAAATCCCTGCATGGTTTTGTAACGACAGAAAATATCTTTGATCGCACGCGCCATTACGTGGTGAATGCCGGGCATTCCGTTCGCCGATGGCGGGCCTTCGTAAAATACAAAAGTAGGGTGCCCTTCACGCGTTGAAATACTCTTGTGAAAAGTATCATCATTTTCCCAACGCTCCAGCACATCTTTATTGATCTGCGATAAATCTAATTGTTTGTATTCCTGAAATTTATTACTCATAAGAAACTCTTCCTAATCTGCTGATTTTAAAAAATATGCAAATATAGAAATTTTTTTAGGGGCTGAACTCAAAAATGAGCTTATTGGCAGAATGTTACCTAATCCTTTTTCAATGAGCCGGCAAATCTTATCAAGCAGATAAAAACAAAAAGGCCCGGAAACCACCGAGCCTTTGCAATATCTTTGAAACAAGGTATTATTCCACACCAAATTTATAGACGCAAATTGAGTAGTATTCGTTTCCCGGTTCCAAAATAGTCGACGGGAATTCGGGTTTATTCGGACTGTCAGGAAAGTGCTGCGTTTCCATACAGAAAGCACCTCTGAATGCATACGGAACACCTTCTTTTCCAACCGCCTTTCCATCCAGGAAATTACCGCCGTAGAACTGCATACCGGGTTCGTTGGTATACACTTCCATGGTACGTCCGGTTTGTGACTCCACTACTTTTGCGGCAAAGGTAAGACCGTTGCCCGCCTGGTTCAATACCCAGTTGTGGTCGTAACCGTTACCCAGTTTCAACTGCTCGAAATCATCGTTTATACGGGAGCCGATAGCCGTCGGAGTTCTGAAATCCATGGGAGTTCCTTCCACAGGAGCAATTTCGCCGGTTGGGATCAGTCCTGCATCCACCGGAGTGTAAGCATCGGCGTTGATCTGCACCACGTGCTCGTTTACATCGCCTTGCCCGGCACCTTTCAGGTTAAAAAACGAATGGTGGGTCAGGTTCACCGGAGTAGATTTATCGGTAGTTGCCCAATATTCTATTTTCAGTTCGTTGGCATCGGTCAGTTTATACTGAACTTTCACATCCAGGTTTCCGGGATAACCTTCTTCCCCGTCCGGAGAATGATACATAAGTACCAGCGTTTGATCATCGGGCTGCTCTGCATCCCAAACTACATTGTTGTACCCCACAATACCTCCGTGCAAAGCGTTTTCGCCATTATTCCTAGCCAATGTATAAACGGTGTCGTTCAAGGCGAACTGCCCGTTGGCAATCCGGTTTCCGTAACGGCCGATCAACGAACCAAAGTATTTCTCGCTCGTTTTCAAATATTCATCTATCGTATTAAAGCCCAGCACAACATCGCCAAAGTTCCCTTGTTTGTCGGCTGTCCACAACGAAACAACTTTTCCGCCAAAATTGGTGATCTGTGTTACCATTCCCTCGCTGTTCTTCAGGGTATAAAGATTGACCGGCTTTTCCTCTACTTCTTTCTGAAAATTGGCCGCAGGTATCAGTTCGGGCATTTTCTTTTCAGGAGCACATGCGAACAAAAGCACCAGCAACAGAGCTACAATCGAATTTTTCATAGTAGTTTTTTAAATTATTTTGAACTGTAAATGTAATGCGAATACAACGCTATACCCTATTTGATACGCCTAAAATTAATCAGGATAAATTATACAACAAAACCGCCTGCAAATTAACAGGCGGTTTTCCGGTTGCGAACCAACAAGGCAATCACTGCTGACACCTTGTTTATGAACCTTTCAACAAATCCTTGATTCCTCCGATGGAAGAAAGGATTCCACTGGCTTCATAGGGCAGGTAAACTGTTTTATTGTCTTGTCCGCTTACCATTTCTTTAAATGTTTCCAGGTATTTCATCGCCACCAGGTAGTTGATCGGGTCACCGTTTTTCGAAATAGCTTCGGTTACTTTCAGGATGGCTTCGGCTTCACCTTCGGCACGCCTAACACGGGCCATGGCGTCTCCTTCGGCCTTCAGAATTTCAGCCTGCTTTTCCCCTTCCGCTTTATTGATTTGCGATTCTTTAAAACCTTCGGCTTCGAGGATCATCGATTTTTTGGAACCTTCGGCTTCCAGAATTTTCGCGCGGCGGTCGCGTTCGGCGCGCATCTGTTTTTCCATCGCATCGCGAATATCGCGTGGAGGGTTGATGTCCTGCAATTCAACACGGTTAACTTTTACTCCCCATTTGTTGGTAGCATCGTCGAGAATGATACGCAATTTCGAGTTGATTGTGTCGCGGGAAGTCAGGGTCTCATCAAGGTCAAGCTCGCCAATAACATTTCTAAGCGTAGTTTGTGTAAGTTTTTCAATGGCATCAGGCAGGTTCTCGATTTCGTACAAAGCCTTTATCGGGTCCATGATCTGAAAGTACAAAAGTGCATTGATCTCTGTTCCCACATTGTCTTTGGTAATCACGTTCTGTTTCGGAAAATCATACACGGTTTCGCGCAGGTCAATCCGGTCTTTGGTTTTGAAACTTACGATCTTGCGCCCGTCGAAATCTTCGCGTACATAACGCCAGATAATTTTTCGCGGCTGATCGATGATCGGAATAATGATGTTAATTCCGGAAGTAAGCGTACGGTGGTATTTTCCCAGCCGTTCAATGATCATGGTTTGCGATTGTTGAACAATGCGAATACCGGCTGCAGCAAATACGATAACAAAAATGGCCAGTAAAATAAGAATCAAGGTTGTTGCATTCATCGTAATAGATTTTAATTGATTTTTTTAACGGTAACTACAATACTGTTTAACTGAACAATTTCAACGGTGGTTCCTGCGGGAATCACATCATTGTCGAGAGAGCGGGCCTTCCAGTCGTCGCCGTCAAGCGACACACGGCCCCGGTTGTTTTCATTGCTAATTTCTTCGGAAACGGTTGCCAACCTTCCGATCATGGCATCAACATTGGTTTTTGTATCGTCCGATCGTTTGTAAGCGATTTTTCGCATCAGCGGGCGTATCAGAAAAAAGCTGAGTAATGTACCCGCCGAGAAGCACACAATCTGCCACTCGAGCGAAACATCCATACCCGCAACCAGCGAACCGATCAATGCCCCGATACCGAAATTGAAAAGTACAAATGAAGGAACGAAAATCTCCATTATAAAGAACAACAGAGCGGCCAGTAACCAAATATGCCAAAGTTCAAATTCCATAATTTTTAAATTTTAACGGATGAACCAAAGTTAGCACCGGCAGCATCTTTTCTGTAATTTTCAAGGGCTTCTCTTTCTGAAGTGTCATAAAAAAGGGGATGAAACATTTCATCGGGTTCAGTTGGTTTTTAACCATTCCCGAAATGCAGCCGCCTTTAAACGACTGATGATCAAACTGCCCGGAAATCCATTGTGAACATTCAGTGTGACCTTAATTTTCCCGTTATTTTCAGGTTTGATTTCGGCCACTACATTTCGGGTAACGATGAACTGTCGGTTGGCTCTGAAAAACATTTCAGTAGATAACAAACCGTTCAGGTTCTCCAGCGACATATCGTGGATGTATTGTTTTCCGGCTTTGGTAACCACGTAGGTAATTTTGTTGGCTGAGTATAGAAAGGCGATTTCATCCAGCCCGAGGAAGAAAGTCTTGCTTCCCACTTTTAACGTTAAGCGCTCGCTTTCCTTTTTCTCCGGAATAACTTCCTCCGGATCTTTTTGGGGATGATTGTTTTCGAGCGGCTCCACGGTAAGCACAATGCTGTCGATCGCCACCACCCGAACTTTTTCACCCACCTGAATCACCTCTCCCGAAACAGCCACACTTTTCCACTGATCGCCGTCGATGGCCACACAGCCCGAATTGTTTTTCTCGTCGATTTCCTCAATCACTTTTCCAAGCTTGCCAACCAAACCACCGGCATTGGTGTTAATCGCTTTTTTGCGGTAGGCATATTTTGTCATTAGCGGTTTCACCCCGATAAATCCAGCAAGGGTTCCAATGATAAACAGAATAATTTGCAGCGCGAAAGGAGCATTCAATGCAGCTCCCAGAAACGCAAAACCGCAACCAATGCCAATACTGGCCATTAAAAACGAAGGGATGAAAATCTCGAGAATAAAAAAAACGATGGCAGCAAGTACCCACAAGTGCCAGGTATCAAATTCCATAAGCTATTTGCTAAGTTGGTTTATAGTTTTTATAAAATGTTTCACACGTTTCCGTTCTACTTTGTTCTCCCAGTTTCCGTCTTTCTTTAGCGACGACCCGACAATAAACCCATCCGCCCAATTCCAGTATTCGTTGATATTTCCGGCGCCAATACCCGAACCAATAAGTACAGGAATTTTTACCGAGCTTTTAACCTGTTTCAACTCCTCCAGCGATGGTTTCTCTCCGGTTGAACTTCCGGTAACAATCACTCCATCCGAAAGAAAAAATTCTGCTGCTCTGGCCGTTTCCGCAATTGAAACATCTGACGAAACAGCGTGCGACGAATGCTTCTTTTTAATGTCTGTGAATATTTTCACCCGATCGGCACCTATTTGCTTCCGGTACCTCAGCAACTCTCCGGCGTCGCTGTTTATCATTCCTTCGTCAGCCAAATGCCCGAAAACAAAACCTTCGGCCCTGACAAAATCAAACCCGGCAGCTAAAGCCACTGCCAGTGCCGCTTTGTTGGCACCCGCCAGAATTTGTATCCCCAATGGTATTTTTATTACGGAACGCAGCGCACAGGCAATGGCAGTCATCGACGCAATGACCTCTGCCCCCACTTCCCGATTCAGGTAAGGCCGGTCGTGCATGTTTTCGATCATGATGGCATCTACGCCTTCTTCCTGAAGCACTTTGGCATCGGCAAGCGCATCGGCAATCAGCTGTGCAAGCGAACGATCATTTCGAGGTGTTCCGGGCAAAGCCCCCACATGCACCATCCCGATTATGGTTTTATTCAGTTCCAAGGTTTACTTTTTTTGATATTGCTTAAAATTAATCGGAATCCTACTAAATACCTCATTCTTGCCCCAGAAAAAGAAAGCGTTTTTGCCCGGCTTGTTTCATCCCGAATTTGTATTTTTGAAGCTTATTAGAAATCCTAAATTCAGTTACCTAATGAAAACATTTACCGCATTTTTTGCACTTGGAATTATTTTGCTGTTTGCTTCGTGCCAAACAGAACAAAAGCCAAACACGCTTACCAAAAAAGAAATCAAAGAAGGCTGGGAGCTGCTATTTGATGGCAAATCGCTCGACAACTGGAAAACGTTTAACGGAGGTAAAGTTACCGGCTGGAAAATTGAGGACGACGTATTACACAATTCAGGTGTTGGCTCTGACCATGGTGGCGACATTGTTACCAAAAAGGAGTTTACCAATTTTGAACTGTACCTCGAATGGAAGATTGCGCCCCAAAGTAATTCAGGCGTTTTTTACCATGTTCAGGAAGGGCTCACCAATGCCATTTACGAATCGGGGCCGGAGTACCAACTGATAGACGGAAAAGGCTGGCCGGGCAAATTGGATGCCGATCAATACTCGGGCGCCAACTACGCAATGAATGCTCCCCAGAATGCAGAAGTTAAACCTGTAGGAGAATGGAATACCTCCCGTATTGTTGTGAATGGCCCGCATGTTGAACACTGGCTCAACGGCACAAAAGTAGTTGAATACGAACTGTGGTCGGACGCATGGAAAGCCCAAAAAGCCAACAGCAAGTGGGCGGATGCTCCTGAATACGGAATGGGTAAAAGCGGGTGCATTGGCTTGCAGGACCATGGCGGCTTAACCATGTTCAAGAATATCAAGATCAGGGAAATATAGTTCAGCACAATAGTCATTCCCACGAAAGTGGGAATCTACCCGAATAATGGTCATTCTCTCTTCTGAGTGGATGACCATTATTTTTCTGAACTCAGGCAAAAAATTATCTTTACTCCAAAAACAAAAAATATGGCAATTACTGCATTCAGGGGCATGAAGCCTTTTCCACAACTTTTATTCTCCGCTTTTGTAATTTTAGTTTGTTTTCTGGCTTTCCTGATCCTTTCTTTGATAATTGCCGTTCCTGTTTTTGGATTCGACTCCATACTCAGTCTTCCCACTCTTGGCGATCTGGAAAACCCGGAGAGTCTGATCGTATTAAAATACTTCCAAACCGTTCAGGCCATCGGCTTATTCATCCTCCCCCCGCTAATTCTCGCTTACCTTTACCAAGGCAACATCTCGAAATATCTTTACCTGAATAAATCATTCCAGGGGTCCTCTTTTCTGATGGTAATTGTACTGATGGTTTTTATGATGCCCTTTATCAATTTCACCGCCGAACTAAACAGCCGCCTGTCGTTACCCAGCTGGTTGTCGGACGTGGAACAATGGATGCGAAATTCAGAAGATGAAGCTGCCCGCTTGACCGAAGCATTCCTGAATGTGAAAACCATTCCGGGACTGGCATTTAACCTGTTTATGGTGGCGTTTTTACCGGCTATTGGTGAAGAATTATTGTTCCGCGGAGTTATTCAGAAAATTTTTACCCGGATGACCCGCAATCACCACTGGGGAATCTGGATTTCTGCCATTCTTTTCAGTGCCATGCACGTGCAGTTTTTTGGCTTTATTCCGCGCATGGTTCTGGGAGCTGTTTTTGGATATCTTTTGGTTTGGAGCGGATCGATGTGGCTCCCGATGCTGGGACACTTTCTGAACAATGCAATTGCTGTTACCGCCATGTTTTTGGTGAACAACGGAACCATTGGAGAAGGCGTGGAAGATTACGGTTCTACCAGCTATTACGCGGCTACCATCAGCCTTGTAATTATTGCTGCACTTTTATACCTGATAAAAAGGGAAAACGCCGACAACAAGATTGTTGCTAGCGAGATCCTGTACTAATTGAACTGCATAAAAAGATCGCGCTGTACAAACGTTGGCTTTTCTTCTGCTTTGTCTTCCAATGAAATTTCTTCTTTGGGCTCTTCAGCTTTTTTAGCCACTACCTGCTGCAGTAATTTTCGCTCTTTTCTGCGTAATACGTAAACAATCCCAAACTCTTCGGCCAGGGCGCGCTTTTCTTCTTCCGACCCCGCTTCCAACTCCAGGTGACTTTCTATTTCGGTCCACAACTGAGAGATAAAATCATTGGTGGTTTTACGCAACTGCTGCATTTTCTCGAAGGCCCTTAACGTGTTTCGCTTCAGGTTTTGCTGAAATATGGCTGCATCGCTGAACTCTTCCAATTTGAATTTTACCAGCGCAATCGACGGGCTGTAAATGGCACTTCCGCCCTGCCGTACACGGTTTTGCTCTCCGTTTACAATAGTACGACCCCATTCCAGTATTTCCTGTTCTGTATTCAGCGCAGGAACTTTACCTCCCAATTCCAAAAGGCTACCGTAATATTTTAATCCGCCGTTTATTTCGCCTCTTTCCGAAGCAAATAACAGTACCTGGATAAAATGAGAAAGGTACAGACGTGCGGTTTCCTGGGTGGCTTTATAATGTTTGTTATTGTCTGATTGCTGTTTGATATTCAGTTCGTAATGCTTCAATGTATTTTCGAACTGGTTTTTTACGCTCTGCAGCTCTTCGATCGAATGTTTGGCAAAAGGGATATTTCGGGTTGTAATGGCGTTTACTTTTTTCAGGGCTGCTTCCAACGCACGAAGCCTTGCCTTGTCCGTCGTGGGTAATCTTCTGTATGGCATAAGTCCTCCTTGTTTTTGCGAATTTAAAGAATCGCAAGCTCAGATGCAGGCGTTCGCCTTGTAACTTATGCACATCCGGTTGTGAATTATGTGAAAAAAGAAAGCCTTTTCCGCAAAGAAAAGGCTTTCAAACTATGATAAGTTAACAAACTATCTGCTCAAACGCGCTTTCAGGTATTCGCGGTTCAGGCGGGCAATGTTCATGATAGAAATGCTTTTGGGGCACTCAGCTTCACAAGCGCGGGTGTTGGTACAACCGCCGAAACCAAGTTCATCCATTTTTGCTACCATGCTCATGGCACGTGTATCAGCTTCCACTTTCCCTTGTGGCAACTTGGCCAGGTGAGAAACTTTTGCAGATACAAACAACATCGCCGATGAGTTTTTACAAGCCGCTACGCAAGCTCCGCAACCAATACATGCAGCGGCATCCATTGATTCTTCTGCATCTTCGCGCGACACCGGAATGGCGTTTGCATCGGGCACGCCACCTGTGTTAACCGATACGAAACCTCCGGCCTGGAGAATTTTCTCAAAAGCACTGCGGTCTACCACCAGGTCTTTAATTACCGGAAAAGCACGCGCACGCCAGGGCTCAATAATGATGGTTTCTCCATCTTTGAACTTACGCATGTGCAACTGACAGGTGGTTACTTCTGTGTCTGGTCCGTGCGGGCGTCCGTTGATGTACAGACTACAGGTACCGCAAATACCTTCGCGGCAATCGTGGTCAAAAGCGATCGGGTCAATTCCTTTTTCAATCAGGTCGTTGTTTAAAATGTCCATCATTTCAAGGAAAGAAGATCCGGTCGAAATATTCTCGATCGTATAAGTCTCGAATCTTCCTTTGGATTTAGCGTTCTTTTGCCTCCAAACTTTTATTTTGAGTTGTTTCAGAATTTTATCAGCCATTTCTTTTCAATTTTAAGATTAATAGATTTGAGTCGTGAGACTACTTGTAACTACGTTGTGTGAGTTTCACATTCTCAAAAACCAAATCTTCTTTGTGTAATACCGGCTCCTGGCCTTCTCCCTTGTACTCCCAGCACGAAACGTATGTAAACAGTTCGTCGTTACGTTTTGCTTCGCCCTCTTCGGTTGCCGATTCTTCACGGAAGTGTCCTCCGCAAGACTCGTTACGATCCAGTGCGTCACGTGCCATCAGTTCGCCAATATCCAGGAAGTCAGCAACACGACCTGCTTTTTCCAGTTCCGGATTCAGGTTATCCAGTTCTCCCGGAATACGAACGTCTTTCCAGAATTCTTCGCGGATTACCTTGATCTCTTCAATGGCTTTTTTCAGACCTTCAGCATTACGCGACATTCCCACGTAATCCCACATTACATGGCCCAGCTTTTTGTGGAAATAATCCACCGGCTTGGAGCCTTTTATATTGAAAAGTTTTTCGATTCTATCAGTCACCTCTTTTTCTGCTTCCACAAATTCCGGAGCATTTACATCGGTTTTTGGCGTCATAATTTCGTCAGCCAGGTAATCACCAATGGTGTATGGCAGAACGAAGTATCCGTCGGCCAATCCCTGCATCAAAGCAGAAGCTCCCAAACGGTTGGCACCGTGATCCGAGAAGTTGGCTTCACCAATCGAATACAAACCTGGAACGGTTGTCATCAGGTTGTAGTCAACCCAGGTTCCACCCATTGAATAGTGAATGGCCGGATAGATCATCATCGGCTCTTTGTACGGATCTGTATCGGTGATCTTTTCGTACATCTGGAACAGGTTTCCGTAGCGGGCTGTAATCACATCTTTACCCAATCTTTCGATCGAATATTTGAAATCAAGGAACACAGCTTTTCCTTCGGCGTTTACACCGAAACCTGCATCGCAACGCTCTTTGGCAGCACGCGAAGCAACGTCACGCGGAACCAGGTTACCGTACGAAGGATACCTTCTTTCGAGGTAAAAATCGCGATCCTCGTCAGCAATATCGTTCGGGCCAATCTCGCCTTTCTGCAGTTTTACAGCATCTTCTTTTTTCTTCGGAACCCAAACACGACCGTCGTTACGCAACGATTCCGACATCAAAGTCAGTTTCGACTGCTGGTCGCCATGAACCGGGATACAGGTCGGGTGGATCTGTACAAAACAAGGGTTCGACATGAACGCTCCTTTTTTGTAGCATTGCCATGCTGCCGATCCGTTACTTCCCATTGCATTGGTTGAAAGGAAGAATACGTTTCCGTAACCACCGGTTGCCACTACTACGGCGTGTGCTCCAAATCTTTTGATTTTTCCACTTACCAGGTCGCGGGCAATAATACCACGTGCTTTTCCGTCAATTTTAACCACATCCAACATCTCGTGGCGATTGTACATTTCCACATTACCTTTGGCAATCTGGCGGTTCAGTGCCTGGTATGCACCAATCAGCAACTGCTGCCCGGTTTGTCCGCGCGCATAAAACGTACGGCTTACCAACACCCCACCAAATGAACGGTTATCAAGCAAACCGCCGTATTCGCGACCAAACGGAACACCTTGTGCCACACACTGGTCGATAATGTTGGGGGAAACTTCAGCCAAACGGTAAACGTTAGCTTCGCGGGCACGGTAGTCGCCCCCTTTGATTGTATCATAAAACAACCGGAAAACCGAGTCGTTGTCGTTCTGGTAGTTTTTTGCGGCGTTAATCCCCCCCTGTGCAGCAATCGAGTGTGCACGACGCGGGCTGTCCTGGTAACAAAATGCTTTTACCTTGTATCCCAGTTCGGCCAATGAAGCAGCTGCCGAAGCACCTCCCAAACCGGTTCCAACAACTACAATTTCTAATTTACGCTTGTTTGCAGGGCTCACCACTTTAATGGCCGATTTATGCTTGGTCCACTTTTCGGCCAATGGGCCCTGAGGTATTTTACTATCTAAAATGCTCATAATTCTTTCCTTTTTAATTGTTCAATCCAAACATGAAATAAAGCGGAATAATCGCAAAACCAAGGGCCACAACTACGGCATAAACCTGGCCAATAACCTGCCATCTTTTTAACCAGTGTTTGTTGTTCAACCCCAGTGTCTGGAATGATGACCAGAATCCATGTGAAAGGTGTACACCCAACAAAATTCCACCGATGATGTAGAAAATGCCAAGGGCTGTGCTTTGGATAAATGCTGTAGAAACAAGTGCATACGCATTTTCCATGTGAACTCCCTTAACCACTACTTCTTCCAGTAAGTGATGCCCGGTGAATTTCATTTTCACAAAGAAATCGAGGATGTGAATGATCAGGAAAACCAGCACCAATCCACCCAGCACCAGCATGTTGCGCGAAGCCCATGAACTGGCACCACTCATGTTCTTTTTGGCGTACTTCACCGGACGTGCTTTCCAGTTCTGGTACTCCAGCATGAACGACCATAAGATGTGAACTATGAATCCCAATCCTAAAACGGGTTCCATTACTTTAATAAGTGGGTTGGTTGCCATAAAATGAGCCCCCTGATTAAACAAATCACCACTGTCATCAAAAATAAGTAACAGGTTGATGCCTAAATGGACCGCAATGAATACCATCAGGAAAAGACCCGACACACTCATTATGAACTTTCTTCCAATTGAGGCAGTTAAAAATTTGCTCATAATCTATTTATATTTTGGTTGATTTAATAACTCTTTAAAAGAGCATCACAAATGTAGATGAACCCCCTTTTATCCGCAAAAAAGGCGATCTAAAATAGCTAATTTAAAATGTTTCTACAAATGATTTAATTCTGGGATAACAAAGCTTCGGAAAGTCGCACGATCAATCTTTCCAAATTATACCACGACCCATCTACAAACTCCAAACACAAAGGCCTGCAGGCCACGCTCTAAGTGTTGTTAAGATAAAATGACTCCTAATACTATGCTTTTCCCCTTTTTTGCAACTCGCTGTTTAATTCACCGATAAAATAGGAAGGTAATATTCCCTGCCTTTTCTTGAAAGCTGCTTTAAAAGTGTTAATGCTATTAAAACCAGCAGAAGCGGCAATATAATTTAATTTACTATTCCTAAAATCGCCATCCACCAACAACCTCGATAACAGATAATTAATTCTTAAATCATTTATATAATTATTGAAATTGGTTTTCTTTTCCAGGTTAATTACCTGTGACAAATATTTCGAATTTGTTTTTAACCGGACGGAAACATCATTTAAATTACAATGCGGATCAAGAAAAAAGTTTTCTGCTTCCAGTTTATTCAATCTGTGCAGAATCAAGTTCTTTGTTTCTTCGTCAATAGTCTGGCACTTTTTAACCGAAACATCACCACTGTAATCATTCGACACGCCAAATGTCTTTCGGTAATCCTGAATTTTCTGTTTCAGCTCCGTCTGCATGGTTGCTAACTCCAGAGTATGACGATAGAGCATTTTATTCTTCTTCCGGGCCTTGAAATACGACAAGGCAACAATCAAGCAGATGAATGAAACCAGAATAAGAACAACAATCACAAAATTAAATCTGTCTTGCTGAACTTTGTTTTCCAGTTCTAATATCCTGTTCATCTGGGTTACCTCATTAACCTTTCGCCTGGTTTCCAGTATTATTATTTTCTGTTCCTTTTCGTTGTTAAAATACGAGTCGCGGATTGCGGCATACAAGTTATTATACTCATACGTTTTTGTCAGGTTATTTTGCTTCTTGTATAACTGAGCTAATATAAGACTGTTTGATTTTACAACATCGAAAGCATTTATTTCTTCGGCTGCTTCCAGGCTTTTTTCATAAAAACCAATAGAAGCAACTGTATCATTTTTCAACAAGAAAAGTTCGGCTTGCAATATCAGTATTCTGGGAACCCTGAATTTATAACCGTCTTTGTTGATTATCATTAATGCTTTATCTAAATATTGCTGAGCACTTCCATATTCTCCTATTTGCATGTAAATTTCTGCCATATTCATAAATACGGCACTTTTTATATAGTTACCGGTAGAAGGAATTTTGGGCTCCATTCTCAAACAAAATGCATAGATATCCAAAGCACCCTTCGGATTATTCAGCTTAGCGGTTAACCGGGCAATTTCATCTATCTTAGAAAAAAGGTACTGTGTTTTTTTTAGTTTGATAATATAATGAAGTCCTTCAAAGCAATATTTTAACGATATGGAGTAATTCTCTGTCCGAAGATAATAATGGGACAATGCAAAATAGGCTTTCAAAAACAAATAACCTTTTTGGGTCCGTTCAGCAAAATCCAGCAGTTCGAATCCAATTTCCAGGGCTAAGTCATACTCCCCTCTTTCCGTATAAATATAGGATTTTAGTGTTTTTAAATCGGCGTAACATTCGGGAAACCTATCATATTCCACTACTTCTTCTATTTTCTCGACCTCACTCATGCTTCGGTCAAAAAGACCACTAACAAACAACAGGTATGCATGATTATATTTTGCCGTTAACTCTCCCTTTTGAAAACCTATCGCCTGAGCAAGCTCAAGAGCCTCTTCATTATACCCACGTGCGGTTTTAATCGACTTAAACCTTGTTGCTTCATATAAATCCAACAATACATTCACTTTTTCAATACCTGTGGTATTCTGCTTTTTAATCAGCAACATATCCTGGTCAAGAAAAATATCCTTACTGTATTTAGCGTCATCAAGCAAGGTTTCAATCTGTTTAAAATAAGCCGTAATTGTATCATTGTCGCTCACCTGGGAATACAATCTGACGCAATTGATCGTTAACAATAAAACTATGATCCAGATTTTAATATGCACAGTATCTTTCTTATATATCCATCTAATCTCCCAACGAGTAATGCTTCAAAACACAAAAACAAATATAATTCTCTAAGTGGAGCTTATATCAAGTTTTTTCGTAGAAATCCGAACCCAATATATTAAAAAAGTAACTTGTAAAAACTGTATTTACACAGCTTATAATTTTTGCTACGACAAACAGCCTAGTAGCATAATTCAAAAAAATGAAAATTGCGAAAAGGATTCACTAGAAATTTTTCAGAATAGGAAATAAAAGGAGTATAAATGTCGAAAATTACCTGTGCCTAATTATAGAAACATCTGGGGGTTAACAAGAGCTTTGAGTGAGTAATTTAGCTCCCTACAATTAAACTAAGGTCTTTGCACTAAGCCAGTGTTCGGCTCATTACCCATGAAAAAAGTTATTGTGCCTCCCTCCGTGATGTCAGAATGCTGTAATGTATTTGCTATAAGCTCGTTTCCGTTTAGTTCAATTTTCTGGATGTACACATTTTCCTTCCCCTGATTAACGGTTTTAATGGTAAATCTTTTACCATTTCCCAGATTTATTGTTGCATTACTGACCAGCGGACTTCCAATCGCATATTCTTCGGAGCCGGGAAGTACAGGATAAAATCCCAAGGCACTAAAAACATACCAGGCACTCATTTGCCCGGCATCATCGTTCCCACACAATCCGTTCTCCGCATTACTGTACATGGAATCCAATATCATTCGCACACGACTCTGCGTTTTCCACGGCTGATTGGTCCAATTGTATAAATACGGGATATGGTGTCCCGGCTCATTTCCGTGTACATAATTTCCGATAATGCCATCGCGCGTAATGTCTTCATTCTTTTCAATGTATTTGTCCTCAATTTCTTTGGTAAATATCATATCCAGGTGTTGTGGAAATTTATCTTTCCCTCCCATTAACTCAATCATATCATCGATTTCGTGAGGTACATACAAACCGTAATTCAAAGCATTCCCTTCGATAAAGCCTTGCCCGTGCGTGTCAAAAGGATCAAACATTTTACGCCAAGTACCATCCGACATTTTGGGCCTCATATAGTTACTTTCAGGATCAAAAACATTCAAATAACTTTTTGACCTACCCATATAGTTACTGTACACCTCTTCATTTCCTGCCTTTTTTGCCAACTGAGCGATACACCAATCATCGTAAGCATATTCCAATGTTTGTGACACCGAATACGAGCTGACATTTTCGGAAACATATCCTAATTTCATATAAGAGTCCAAGCCTCCGAAATATTTAACGCTGGCAGTACTGGTTGCAGCATCGATTAGTTTTGACAAATCGGCATCGGTCACTCCTTTTGCCACAGCATCAGCAAGAACTGAAACCGAATGATATCCAACCATACACCAGTTTTCGTTCGCATAATGACTCCAGATCGGAAGCATTCCATGCACACTCTGATCATAATGTGCCAACATCGATTTAACCATGTCATTACTCCTTTCGGGCTGAATGATATTAAACAAGGGATGTAGTGCCCGATAGGTATCCCATAAAGAGAAAATGGTATAGTTGGTAAATCCATCGGATTCGTAGATATTTTGATCAAGCCCCCTGTATTTGCCGTCCACATCTTCGTAAACAATCGGGCTTAACATGGTATGATACAAAGCTGTGTAAAACGTTTCTTTTTGCTCCGGAGTTTGGGTCTCCACATTTATTTTCGATAGTTCAGCATTCCACTTCTTTTGTGTTTCCTGTTTTGTTTGCTCAAAATTCCAGTGTGCAATCTCGGTATTTAGGTTGTTAACAGCCCCTGCAGTACTAACAGAAGAAAGTGCAAACTTCACCTTTATTTTTTCGTTTTCCCCGGTCTCGAAATTAAAATAGGCCCTGATATTTCTTCCTGCCATTTCAGGAAAGTTTTGCTCCTCGTTAAACTGCCTGTAAAAGCCATTGTACTTTACATCATCGTACTTCTTGTGTCCGTACGAATCAAATGGCTTTGAAAACTGCATGGCAAAAAATACTTTTCGGGTTCTGGCCCAACCGCTTGTTTGCCGGTATCCTGTAACCAGCGAATCGTTTTCAACCCGAACAAAAGTCCACACATTTTTATCTTCGTAATGGTAGATATTCCAAATCAAATCTAAAATAATGCGCGATTCTTCTGACTGAGGAAAGGTGTACTGATGAAATCCTACCCTATCACTGGCCGTAAGCTCTGCCAATATGTTATTATCATTTAGCTTAACCCGATAATAACCGGGCTCAGCATACTCGTCATCGTGCGAAAATGTAGAATGATATCCGCTTCCAGATTCTCTAGCATTTCCAGGCTCCAGCTGTAATTCGCCAATAGTGGGCATTACCAAAAAGTCGCCCAGATCAGAATGTCCGGTACCGCTAAAATGCGTATGGCAAAAACCAAAAATTGTAGAATCGGTATACTGATAACCCGAGCAATATTGATAGGCTTTGGGATTGTATTTTCCATTGGTACTATGAGGTTCAAAATTAGTTGCAGGACTTAATTGCACCATTCCAAACGGAGTACTTGCACCGGGATATGTATGTCCCATATCTTTTGTTCCAACAAACGGATTTACATACTGAATAAAATTTTCTGAAGAAACAGCAACACTATCCTGCGGGCTCTCATCCTTCTTTTTTTTACAAGAAAGCATAAAAAGAGATAGTACCAGGATTACTGGCAAGAACCATAATTTTACTAACGACATGATTGTAGTACAGCTTTTTTTTGAGCAATAGAGATTTACTAACAGGTTTGAGGATTCGTTCGCATTATTCAATTTAGGGAGGCAATGCCATGTTGCGACATTGCCCCCTTCTAAACTAAATCTAAACCATCTAATTCTAATAGTTATCGTTTTGAACCAACACCCCTCTCGATGTATTAATCGCTTCTAAAGGTATTGGATAGTATTCATTTGTTCCGGTTTTAAAAACAGCGGAGTTCAGGTAAACACGCTTTGCTTTTTCAACCGCTACATAGTCATTCAAAACTTCTGCTGCTATCCCCCATCGTACCAAGTCGAAGAATCTGTGTCCTTCGGATGCAAGTTCCAATCTACGTTCGAAACGAACTGCTTTAATTGCATATTCTTTATTTGGGAAAGAAGTATATTCTCCAATTACATAATTTGCAGCATCGTTACCCTCTGTATTTTTAACAAAGCCTTCCGGATTTGCAGCTCTTCGTCTGATTTGATTAACCAAACCCATGGCCTCTCCTAACTCACTCTTATCAGCATGAATTTCAGCTCTCCATAATAGTACATCCGAATACCTCACTAATGGAGTATTAATTGCGTTATACTGAGGTAAGCCCGCGGCTGAAATTGTACCTTCCTGGTGCTTCCATACTTCATGTTTTTTAGCCACATAAGGACCTCCGTTTGCCTGGTCACGTACCCATCTCATACCCGGCATAGGCCCCCAGCCCAGAAAATCAATTCCTCTGCGACCTACTGTCCAGTCTAATCTTGGATCTACATTGCCGGCATAAGAAGTAAATGCCGCATCAGAAGGAATACCCTGGTCATTTTTCATGTCTTCGTCGTTGAAAGTATCCAGGTAAGGCAAACCATTTTCATCTGTTTTAAAAGCATTAACCAGGTTCTGGCTAGGTTGGAAAAAGCCACAGCATCCACCACCCGGTGCGTCTGCAGCATAAGGATGGTTCAAACGGTTACCCCTGTTTCCGTTAATATAACCTCTGTCGCCATCGTTCACCGAGTTTTGAACTGCAAATACAGATTCCGAGTTATTATTTGTTTCTCCATTAAAGTTGTCGTGGTATTTCTCAACAAGGCTAAATGGCCCGTTTTTGATAATATCATCAAGTATAGGAGCTGCAGCAGTATAATCGTGTTGAAACATATGTGCTTTTGCCAGGTACGCTTTGGCAATCCATGATGTTGCCCGACCGGCGTCCGTTTGTGTATCCGGCAGGTAATCAATAGCCGTTTGAAGATCCGCTTCAATATCAGGCCATGTATCATCGGTATTAGGAATGGCTTCAGTGATGTCTTCGGTGATATAAGGAATATTGTTCCAGATTTTTTTGGCATCCATGTGGTAATGCGCCCTTAAAAAGCGTGCTTCTCCTTCAAGAGGTTTCAACTTATCTACATCCGTTCCATTCTCAATAGCCAGGGTTATTGAATTAATTGTTTGATTACACCTGTAAACTCCCTCGTATATGGCTTGCCATTTACTAATTAGATAAAGATTGGAGGTGTTGGGTGCATAACGTTCAATTTCGTTTAACGGGGGCTGATCCGAAATGGAAGACCCTTTGTAAAAGTCGTCTGATGCAACATCACCTAATGTCCAGTTTGATGCAGGAGCCCAAAAATAGCCAGGATTACCATCGAGCATGGCGTAGGCGCTAACAAGCTGTTGCCCAACCCAATTTTCGTTGATTTCAATCACCCCTTCAGTGAGCGTCCCCTGAGGATTAATATCCAACTTGTTTTCACATGACGCAAATGCAAGAAATGCAATCAGTGATATTATTATGTTTCTTTTCATCTTATTAAATTTGTTTATTCATTTAAGGTTTAAAATGGAACTCCATAATTTTAAGATTGAATTTTTAAATCACATTAATAAATGGTCGTGCTATTTGCCCTTTATTATTGTTCCTTTCCATCTTTTCTGAAGTTCACCATAATGTACTGTGACCTGTCTCAGTATAATTTTCTTAAAGCGTTAGATTAACACCAACAAGAAATGACTTTGCAACCGGATATGCTCCCCTGTCAATACCAATGTCAAGGTTTACGCTGTCGCCGCCATAATTTTGCAGGTTAATTTCCGGATCAAGTCCCGAATATTTAGTCCATGTAATAAGATTTTTAGCCTGAACATAAACCCTAAGCGTGCTAATTCCCAATTTAGAAGTAACTCCCGTATTGAAATTATAACCAAGCTGAATATTTTTTAATCGCAGGTACGAGCCATCTTCAATATAGTCTGTACTGGAACTTGAATAGTGCTGTGCCGGGCTGTTGGTCAGTTTCGGAAGTGTTGCATCCGGGTTTTCAGGCGACCAGGAGTTTAGATACCTGTATGTTTTTGCTCCCGGGAAGCTGTTATAATCTGTAAAGAATTTTGTAAAGTTGTAAATATCATTCCCCTGGCTTCCCTGGAACATCAGTGCAAGATCAAAGTTTTTATAATCCAATGCCAGGTTTAATCCATAGGTAAAATCAGGATGCGGACTGCCTATATAAGTGCGATCTTCATCATTAATTACACCATCTTTTTTTACATCGCGGTATTTAAATGTCCCTATGCCAATTCCATCATAAGTAGCAGCCGCATTAAGTTCTGCTTCATTCTGAATAATGCCGTCGATAACAAATCCGTGGAATGAAGCCAACGGATGACCTGCCTGCGTTCTTGAAGGATACGTTTCGCGGGCGGCATTACCGTTTAGGAAGTACTCCGAATTATCTGTTAAGGTCAGAATTTTGTTTTTATACGACGATATATTACCACTTAAACTAAAGTTTAATTCATTGCCTATAGTACCACTGTATCCGGCAGAAAAATCAAATCCCTTATTTTCCATCGATCCCAGGTTGTCATACGGAGCAGTAACATGTCCGATTAATGTAATGTCCCCGGCACTTCTTAACAGCATGTCTACTGTCTTCGACTGGTAATATTCGAAACTAAAATTTACCTTTTTATCAAAAAGGATTCCGTCAATACCAATATTTTTTGTGGTTGTGGTTTCCCATTTCAGGTTTTCGTTGCCAATAGATGTTAAGTTATATCCGGCAGAAACTGAATTATTATCTCCTGACACTGAATAGTTCGAGGTGTTCAGGTCGTTTCCGTACAGATTGGAAACACGGCCTTCCGGAATACTTTCGTTTCCAAGCTCCCCATAGCCTGCTTTAATTTTCAGATCATTTATAAATGATACATCCTTCATAAATCCTTCCTCCGAAATTCTCCAGGCTACACTATACGAAGGGAAGAAGCCAACCCGATTATCTTTTGAAAACCTGGAAGTAGCATCTCTACGCAATGATAAAGAAAGCAGGTATTTATCAGCAAAAGCGTAATCGATCTTACCAAAAGCAGAGAAATAGGCTCTTTTTGCCCCATTGCCTCCATTTGTACTTGTTCCTGTTCCTGCATCCAGGTATCTGTAATCGATAGCCTCAGTAAAGAACTCTGACCTTGCTGCATTAAATGCTCTAAACTCGTTATTGTAATACTCGGTACCAACAAGGGCATCAATTTTATGGTTGTCAAAAACCTTCGAATAACTCAAAGTGTTAAACCATGTGGTAGATAAGTTCAGGTATGTATTTTCGCTAAGCCTGTTTTCAGATACTGGCTCCGATATTTCCGGGTTTAAAGCAGTAAAAAAGACTCCGTGCTGTGTCCTGTAATCAAGCCCCACATTTGATTTAAAAGTTAATCCTTCCAACAAATCTACTTCGCCATATACATTTCCAAGAACCCTTAGAGCTTTTGTTCCGTTATCCTTGTTCCTTTTTGCAGCCGCAATTGAGTTATAGCCATTTCCCAAACCCGGGCTTTGCGTACCTGCATAATTACCTGCAATGTCGTAAATAGGAAGAATAGGAGCAGCTCTGTAGATAAACGAAATATCCCCGCCAGTTGACTGGTTGCCTCCTGTAGCAACCCTGTCAGAATAAGATACCGTGAATGACTCACCTAATCGGATTTTGTCAGTTGCTTTAAACTCAGAGTTAGCCCTGAATGTATATCTTTTGAAACTCGTCTCTAAAGCAACACCATCTTGATTCAAGACACCAAGACCTACATTGAATTTTGCGGTTTCGGTACCTCCCGACATGCTGAGATTGTAATCTTGTACCAATGCCGGGTTAAAATATTCATCAAACCAGTCGGTTCCTTCTTTGTTTGCTTTGGTAATTTTGTTGGTTAACGCATTATATGTAGACTCATCCGCAGTATTTGCCCCCGCAGGCGTAAGATAGGTTGGCAATACCGGAGTTGCACCACTGCCATATTGAATATGATTTGGTGCTGTACCATCGTTTTTAAAGCGGGTCCATATTAGATCCGCCATCTCCTGAGGTGTAATCATATTCGGAAAATCTGAGTTAGAAACAAAGTCAACCCCCACATTACTGCTGAATTCAACCTTAGACTTGCTGGCATACTTCCCACTTTTAGTGGTAATAATAACTACGCCGTTTGCAGCCCTGAAACCATATATGGCCGCCGATGAAGCATCTTTAAGAATCTGAATCGACTCAATATCGGCTGGATTCAATTGATTTATTCCTGACGTAGTTGGCGTTCCGTCAATCAAGTACAAAGGGTCGTTGTTGTTAATCGTACCAAATCCCCTGATACGAACCAGAGCAGCGCCCCCGGGGCCACCTTCTGAACCAACGTATACACCTGAAGCCTGCCCTTGTAATGCCTGTTCTATGCTAACTGGTGTTACCGATGCAATCTCCTCTGTATTGACCACACTAACTGATCCGGTTATATTCCGGGTCGACTGCTTTGAATAGCCTGTCACGACTACCTCTTCCAGTTCACTCAGGCTTTCTTTCATTGTTACATTAACAACCGTAGAGCCACTAATTACAACTTTTTGGGTTTCCAAGCCAATGTAAGAAAACACCAGTGTTTCTCCCAGAGACGCAGTGATCGTATAATTCCCTTCAAAATCAGATTGGGTACCATTTTGCGTTCCTTCAACAACTACCGTAACTACAGGCAGTGGTTCTCCCTGAGTATCGGTAACTCTACCTGTAATGGTAACTGTTTGTGCCAATATTGCACTCGATGAGAATACAATGCACAACAGAAAAATCAAAATTTTCAGTTTGCTTTTCATAAGTTTTAGATTTAATAAAAAATAATTCAAATAGTTTCGTAGGCGCAACCACTAGCAATAATACCAAGAATACCAACCAATTACGAGACCGCACAAGAAAGGAAGTATCAAATTCAAGAATTTCACAAGCAAGCAATTATATGAAAGTGTCAAATTCAAGAATTTGACACTTTTGCATGGTTACGTTAAAGCCACAAAGGATTACAAAAAGATATTCAGCCCCTCAGAATAATCACGCAAATGCCGATAGACACATCTGCATTTTTCTTATTTCACTGATTTCATTCACGCAGCATAAACCGATTGTCCATAGCTTTTAATACCGTTACAGATCATTTATGCATTACATATATAATCTCGGTTACACTAAAATCCTATCCGTTTTTTTCTGATCTACCAACTCATACACGAGGGAGCAAATTCATTCAGTCTTATCCAAATGCTACGGAAAAATTCCATCGTTTCGCTGAAGACTTTCGCTGTAATACAAATCAGATCAGTTACTTTTCTCCACACAAAACATTCCTTAATGATTTTAAGGCAAAGGGGTTATTCTATTATCAAAAGCCAGGATATAAAATATAAAAAGGAAAATTTGCATTTACGTTTTGAGAGGTCTACTATAATTTCCTCTCGAGGTTGGGTAAACCTTATGCCAGAATGCGCACTACACGCCAAGATTCTTACAATATTAATCTATTAACCACCGCCTCGCGCACCTTGCGGATATGCTCAGGCGTTGTTCCGCAACAACCGCCGATAATATTCGCACCGGCACGCAGCAGTTCTGGGGCAAGCCTCGCCATTTCTTCAGGTGTTTCCGGGAAATGGGTTTCACCGTCGCAATAAACCGGCATTCCGGCGTTGGCATGTACCAGTACCGGCACAGCAGGATTTGCCTTTCTGATTTCCTCCACAATACCGATCATATTGGCAATGCCGTTGCCACAATTGGCGCCTATCAGTTCGGCACCGGCATCAATCAGCGTGTTTACCATATCGGTTGGGGCAATTCCCATCATCGAACGAAATTCTCCGCTAAGCGTTTTTTCAAACGTCATGGTGCAGAAAACTTCGCACTCCGTATTTTCTTTTGCTGCCCGGATGGCAATTCGCGCTTCGTCCAGATCCGTCATCGTTTCGATCATGATTGCATCGGCTCCACCGGCCTCCAGGCCCATCACCTGCTCTTTAAAAGCTTCGTACATCTCGTCTTCACTAACATCGCCCATCATCAGGATTTTTCCGGTAGGCCCCACCGATCCCAACACAAACTTATTGCCCGCCGCTTTGCGACTCAGTTCTGCCGCCGCTTTGTTCAGCTCAAAAACCTTGTCGCCCAAACCATATCTTTCCAGCTTAAAAGAAGTGCCTCCAAAACTGTTGGTTTCCACCATATCAGCACCCGCTTCGACATAACTTTTGGCAATGTCATACACATCATCCGGGTGCGAAAGGTTCCATTCTTCGGGACATTCGCCAACTTTTAATCCCTTTTGCTGAAGAAATGTCCCCCATGCTCCGTCCGACACCAGGATTCTTCCCTGCATTATCAAATCTACTATCTTTCCCATTTCTGAATGTTTTAAGCAACTAACGAATTCAGGTATTCCACCAGGCCCTGCGGATCTGCCGAATAGGCATCGGCGCCAATCCGGTCGCAAAAATCCTGGGTTACCGGCGCACCACCAATCGCAATTTTAGCCTCCGGAATTTCAGCCCGGATCGCTTTGGCAATCCGCTCCATATTTACCATGGTAGTAGTCAGCAATGCCGAAAGCCCCACAATCGCATTTTCATGTTTTTTTAACGCTTCTATAAAAGCTTCGGCTTTTACATCAATTCCCAGGTCAATAACTTCCCAACCATTGCCTTCCACCATCATCGACACCAGGTTTTTGCCAATGTCGTGCAAGTCACCTTCCACCGTACCGATAATAAAGGTTCCTTTTTGCTTTACCTCCCCTGTCAGAAAATACGGTTTAAGATAAATCAATGCCGTGCTCATGGCTTTTGCCGCCATCAGTACCTGCGGAACAAAAACCTTGTTTTCGCGAAACTTTATCCCGATTGTCTCCATTCCGGGCATCAACCCTTTGGTCAAAATATCCTGCGCCGAAACACCTTCTTCCAGCGCCTGCCGCGTGAGTTCATCGGCACCATCCTGATCTTTCATTTGAGGAGGATAAGGCGCTGCCTTGTTAATTTTACCAAATTCCACACATTCGGCAATTTTAGATAAGATCTCGTTCATGGTCGTATTATGTCTGCTTCTGTAAAGATTATGAAATCGTTTAGATAATCGAAATAAAGCACCGCTAAATTTTGAAAAGGACAGGCACAAAATCCACGAAAAAACTTTCGAAGGCCCCCAGAACACTTTTGTTGTGTTCAGCATCTGCCCACGGTTGGAATAAACCGCCTGAAATTCTAACTTTAGCACCACTAAATCATAAACCTATGACTACGCCCTTCCTTTTGTTTATTGTATTTTCAGCGGTAGCGCTGCTTCTTTTCCTGGTACTGAAATTCAAAATCAGCGCTTTTATCTCCTTGCTGATAACGGCCATTTATGTCGGAATTATTTCCGGAATGCCGCTGAAAGACATTTCAACTTCCATACAAGAGGGAATGGCCGGGACATTGGGTTTCGTAGCTACGGTAGTCGGGCTGGGAGCTATTTTCGGGCAAATGCTGGAAAGTTCGGGCGGAGCAGAAGCACTCGCACACTACCTGGTTAAAAAATTTGGCACCGACCGTGCTTCGTGGGCCATGGTTATCACCGGTTTTATTGTAGCCATCCCGGTATTTTTCGATGTTGGTTTTATCATCCTCGTGCCAATTATTTATGCCTTGTCGCGCGACACAAAAAAATCGCTTTTATACTACGGAATTCCCCTGCTGGCTGGTTTAGCTGCAACGCACAGTTTTATACCTCCCACTCCCGGACCGGTGGCAGTAGCCGATATTATTAATGTGCAACTTGGCTGGGTGATTCTTTTTGGCGCCATTATCGGTTTTCCAACCGCAGTAATTGCAGGTCCGGTGTGGGGAAAGTACATTTCAGGAAAAATATACCTCACGCCCCCGCCCGAACTGGAAGCCAACAATGAAAAGTCGTACGATCCGAACGCACTCCCCTCCTTTCGGCTGATTGCTGCGATGATTGCAATCCCTCTGTTACTGATTCTTGTGAATACTTTTACCGGGCTTGCCGTTCAAAAAGAAATAATCGCCCCATCTGTCTGGACAGATTTACTCGAGTTTCTCGGACACCCTTTCACGGCCCTTATTATTGCAACACTGGCAGCCATCTACTTCCTGTGCATCCGCCGCGGAATGGACAGGCAAAAAATACTGGATCTAAGCACCAAAGCACTGGGCCCAGCCGGAATTATCATTCTGATAACAGGTGCGGGTGGCGTGCTCAAACAAATGCTGGTTGACAGCGGAATCGGAAAAATAATGGCCGAATCCATGGCGAATTCAGCGCTTCCGCCCATTGTGCTGGCCTGGCTGCTGGCAGCCGTTGTTCGGGTTACACAAGGCTCTTCAACCGTTGCCATGATCACCGCTGCCGGAATTATTGCTCCCGTTCTCGAGGAATTTGCGTTAAACGATCCGCACCGCGCACTGGTGGTAATTGCCATTGCTTCGGGTGCTACGTTACTTTCACACGTGAACGACAGCGGATTCTGGCTGGTTGGAAAATATTTCGGGATGAACGAAAAACAAACGCTCCGCTCGTGGACCGTCATGGAATCGATCATTGCCGTTTGCGGACTGGTTTTTACCTTGCTGCTGAGTTTATTCTTCTAAATTTGCAGAACACAGTTATTAACAACACATGAAATTCGAATTCAAACATTTTTCGGAGCTTACAAACGAAGAGCTTTACGGCATTATGCAACTTCGCGCAGAAGTTTTTGTAGTGGAACAAAACTGTGTTTACAACGACCTGGACGGCCACGACAAAGAAGCCATTCACCAGTTTTTCACAAAAGACGGAGTTGTGGTTGCCTGCTCCAGGCTTTTAAAACCGGGTGCACGTTTTAGCGATTGTTCGATCGGGCGAGTAGTTGTAAAAGAATCGGAACGGGGAACTGGCCTGGGCATTCAAATGATGGAGGAAGCCAAAGATTATATTTTAAAGGAATGGAAAGCTGAAAAAATCAAAATCAGCGCACAAAAATACCTGCAGAAATTCTACGAAGAGCTTGGATTTGTTGTAATCACCGAAGAATACCTGGAAGACGGCATTCCGCACTTTGGAATGTTACTCGAATATAAAAAGCAGTAACCCAAATGGCAAAAAGCTTTTTTACTGGTCTATTTCTTCTGCTGCTCATCCCCTTGCAACCCAAAGCACAGGATGATCTGACCAACCGCATTTTCAAGCTAAGCTACAACCAGAAATACGACTCGGCAACCGTTCTGCTGACTTCCAATCAGCCAATCATCGATCCCTATTATTATGCCGTGCTCGACATCGATTTGAGTTACTGGAAAAACGTAACCGGAACCGACACTCCCGACTACCAAGCGTTTGAGCAGACTCTCAGTCAATACAACCTCAATTCGGTTGAAACCTTTGATCAAAAGGTAATTCAGCTGATCATGCTTTCTTACCAATTGCGTTATCAGCTAAAACGTTACCATATTTTTGATGCCATATCCACCCGGAAAAAGACATTGCTCCTTTTCAACGAACTAAAGGACCAATCAACACGAGTTAATTCCGACCAACAGGAATTATTTCGCTTGTACAGTGCATTAATCCTGTATTTCGACAATTACCTGAAACCTTTTTTCATCACCAATAAAAAGGAAAACAGAACTGCAGCGCTCGTTAAAATGGAAAAACTCACCCATTCGGAAAACAACATCACTGCCACCCTTTCGACTTATTTTGTCGGAAAAATTTACCTGGATTATGAAAAAGAGTTCCGAAAAGGAGCTCTGCATTTCAAAACACTTAGTGCCGGCTATCCGGCAAACGACCGATTTAAGAAATTATACGAAGACTGTATCCACAAAGCCGCCAATTAATCCCACAAAGCCAGATAAGTGTGATTTCGATGAAAGGTGCGCCGGTGACATTTGGGACAAATCGCTTTTTTTAGGCGGTGAATATTGGTAAGCTTCAGACGCGATTTACATTGATTGCATCTGAATTCTGTTTTGTGTACCACCTCATCATCGTCGTAAACCGTTACTTCAATTTTATCGTGCAGCGTTTTACAGCGCGGACATTTATAAATCTGGAAACCGGCCTTTAAAAACAAAGGCCTGTTTTCCTGCGCCAGCTTTTGCAGCAAGCGATGGGTTTTATAGTGAAAGATCTGCAAAGGCTGCTTTAGGTAGTCGCGCAAAGGCTGGGAATGGACCAGAAACCCGTGTCCCTGGTTAAAATTCTCTTCGTACCCACAGTGATCACATTGATATGAATAAGCTTGCCCCATGCAACAATGATTTTGCTAAAGTTAATCATTTTCAGATGGTTTAAAAACCTTTCAAAGCGACAGAAAGTAGTTTTATAACAGCATTTTGCAAGAACTTTTTTTACTCCTGTTTGTATTAATAGCAATAGTTGAAAAATTGGAATGATGAAAACAATATTTGCACTTATGATACTACTATCGGTTTTTGCAACAAATGCCGCTTCGCAGGAATTGAATCCGGGCGACATGGCTCCTGAATTCATAACACTGGCCGACGACGGAACAAGTTGGGATCTGAAAGATTACGTTGGAAAAAAATTCATCGTTGTGTATTTCTACCCGGCAGCCATGACCGGCGGTTGTACCAAGCAGGCTTGTGCTTACCGCGATTTAAAAACCGAAATCGCCTCTGCCAATGCAATTGTGGTGGGAGTTAGCGGCGACAATGTGGAAGGCCTGGCGCTCTTTAAAAAAGCAAACGACCTGAATTTTACACTTCTTTCGGACGCGGATGGCAGCATTGCAAAAAAATTCGGGGTACCGACACGCGAAGGAGGAAGCATCACCCGCGAAATAGACGGGCATGATTTTGACCTCGTCCGCGGAATTACCGCCAGCAGATGGACATTTATTATCGATAAATCAGGGAAAATCGTCTATAAAAACACCGAAGTAGATGCCACAAAAGACACCCAACAAATATTAGAATTCATCAAAAACAATTCTTAAATTAGCACTGATTTGCAGCCCTGCTTAAAGATTGTGATAATGAAGAAAATAACCTTTCTATTCTTATTAAGCTTTGTGCTGATGTTTGCCAACGAAGCAAGATCCCAGGCAGTAGTAGATTTTTCAAAAACATTAACGTTGCAGATTCCACACCCCGATCGGGATAGTCCCAAGTTAGAAATAGAGGCTCTTAGTTACACCACCGTTGTGTCGCCTTCGGGAAACATTACAAAAATTGCCCACTTCCAACTACCGGACGGTAATTTTCTGATTCCTAAAAACGGCATGAATTACATTGCGTTGACACATCCGCTAACTTTCGACGATGCAGGAAAAGCCATTGAAATTATGGTTGACGACAACGTAAAAATCAACAGTAAAGGAGAGTTCCGGGTAAGGTTCCACTCCAACGGAGCCGGAAATGTATTTCCGAACTGGCCTTGGTAAAAGCGAATTTTATATTTACATACCAAAGGGGCATTATTGCTCCTTTTTTTGTTCCGGACTTTCGGGTAAAAACTATCTTTGCGAAAAATTTTGGTTTTGGAAACCAACCTGTTTCTCCAATATTTCGAAGGGCATCCCGGCTTTTCAAAAGTGAAAAAAAAGCTGTTTGCCCCCCCGGGTGAAAAAGTTCACCTGCAGGGACTTATTGGCTCTGCCAAAACCATTTTGCTCGCCAAACTCTTTCAAAACACCGGAAAGAATTTTGTGGTACTGCTGAACGACCGTGAAGAGGCAGCTTATTTTTACGACGACCTGAATAACCTGGGACTATCGGAGCAAACGCTCTTTTTCCCGTCATCGTACAAACGGTCGGTGCAATACGATCGGCCCGAACAGGAGAACATTGTTCAACGTACCGAAGTACTCAACCTTCTGTCGAAAAAAGAGAATTCCTATTTACTGGTTTCTTACCCTGAGGCTTTGGTTGAAAGGGTGATTTCGAACGAAGGCCTTGAAAACAATACACTGCAGGTAAAAACCGGTGACAAACTCTCGATCGAATTTGTAAACGAATTTTTGTATGAATACGGATTTGAACGTGTTGATTTTGTGTACGAACCGGGGCAGTTTTCAGTACGTGGAAGTATAGTCGATATTTTTTCGTTTTCGCACGAAGATCCGTACCGCATCGATTTTTTTGGTGACGAGATCGATTCAATCCGCAGTTTCGACATTGAAAATCAGCTGTCAAAAAAGCGTTTTGACAAAATAACCATAGTTCCCAATATCCAGGATTCGGAAATAGAAGGCAACCGCGTATCACTGCTGCAGTTTATCCAGGATGATCCGTTTTGGTTCGGCAACAGCCTTCATATTTTTCTCGACCGTGTTTCGGATATTCACCGACAAACCATTATCAGCCGTGAAGAAGAGGATTTTTCAAGCCTGATAATTTCGGGAAACGAACTGGAGAAAGAATTTGCGTCCTTAAGCGTTTTTGATTTTGGTACCGACCTGGCTTTCCCCACTGCTGAAAAAATCAGCTTTTCCCAATCGGCGCAACCGGTTTTCAATAAAAACTTTGAATTACTGGGCGCCAACCTGGTGGAGCACCAAAGCAATAACTACGAGCTTTTTATCCTGTCGAGCCAGGAAAAACAATTTGAGCGTTTACAGGCTATTTTCAAAGATACCAACGTTCGTGTTCGCTTTAACCCTGTTGCTTTTGTTTTGCACGAAGGATTTATCGACCATGACTTAAAAGCATGTTTTTACACTGATCACCAAATATTTGAACGCTACCACCGTTTCAAACTCAAAACCCGGAAAGCGCAGCGGGAAGCCATTTCGTTGCAGGAGTTAAACAAACTTCATCCCGGAGATTATGTGGTGCATATCGATCACGGAATCGGGAAATTTGCCGGGCTGGTAAAAACCGAGGTGAACGGAAAAATGCAGGAAGCCATCCGGTTGGTTTACCGCGACAACGACTCGTTGCTGGTGAGCATTCATTCGTTGCACCGCATTTCGAAATACAAAGGGAAAGACGGCGCAGAGCCCAATATCAACAAACTGGGAACGGGCGCCTGGCAAAAAATGAAAAACCGCACCAAGGCAAAAGTGAAAGACATTGCCAAGGAGCTGATTGCCTTGTACGCCAAACGCAGGGCCGAAGAAGGTTATGCATTTTCGCCCGACTCATATCTGCAAACTGAGCTCGAAGCCTCGTTTATTTACGAAGATACCCCTGACCAGGAAAAAGCAACTTCTGCCGTAAAAAGCGACATGGAGAAAAGCATTCCGATGGATCGCCTGGTATGTGGCGACGTGGGCTTTGGTAAAACCGAAGTAGCCATTCGCGCTGCTTTTAAAGCCGTGGCCGACAGTAAACAGGTGGCGGTTTTGGTACCAACAACCATTCTGGCACTACAGCATTTTAAAACATTTTCAGAGCGTTTGCAGGATTTCCCAGTGAAAATCGACTATGTAAGCCGTTTAAAATCTACTGCCGAGGTAAAAAATTCACTCAAAGAAGTAGCGGACGGTAAAACCGACATTATCATCGGGACACACCGCCTGGTAAGCAAAGATGTGAAATTCTATGACCTTGGCTTGCTCATTGTTGACGAAGAACAAAAATTTGGCGTTTCGGTAAAAGAAAAGCTAAAAGAAATAAAAGTAAACGTTGATACGCTGACGCTTACCGCGACCCCGATTCCGAGAACACTTCAGTTTTCGCTGATGGGAGCACGCGATCTTTCCATTATTCAAACGCCGCCTCCCAACCGTTACCCCATCGTAACCGAGGCACATGGTTTTAACGAACAAATGATTCGCGAAGCCATTGAGTTTGAACTCGACCGGAACGGGCAGGTTTTTGTCATTCACAACCGGGTTCAGAACATCTTTGAAGTGGAAGATGCCATCAAACGAATTGTTCCTGGAGTAAAAACCGTGGTTGGTCACGGACAAATGGACGGCCCGAAGCTTGAAAAGGTAATGCTCGATTTTATCAATGGAAAATTCGATGTTTTAATTGCCACCACCATTATCGAGTCGGGACTTGACATTCCCAATGCCAATACCATCATTATCAACAACGCCCAAAACTTTGGATTGAGCGAATTGCACCAGTTGCGCGGACGTGTTGGCAGATCGAACAAAAAAGCATTTTGTTACCTCATCACACCTCCGCTGGCATCTTTGAGCCCCGAATCCAGGAGAAGAATCCAGGCCATTGAGCAGTTTTCGGAACTTGGCAGTGGCTTTAACATTGCCATGCAGGACCTCGACATTCGCGGGGCCGGAAACATGCTGGGAGCCGAACAAAGCGGTTTTATTGCCGACATTGGTTTTGAAACGTACCACCGCATTCTGAACGAAGCTATCCAGGAATTGAAACAGGAAGAGTTCAGCGAGCTGTTTGCCGAACAGGACGGCAATCAATCACAAGCTTTCCTGAATATTAAATACGTGAACGACTGCGTGATCGACACCGACATGGAGTTGCTCTTTCCCAGCGATTACATCCCCGGAAATGCCGAAAGGATGATGTTGTACCGCGAACTCGACAGTATCGAAAACCAGGAACAGCTGGAACAATATACAAAAGGACTGATCGACCGCTTTGGTACGCTGCCCGCCGAAAGCCGCGAACTGCTGGATGTACTCCCTTTACGCTGGAAAGCCATCGATCTTAGCATGGAAAAGATCATTCTTAAAGAGAAAAAAATGATCTGCTATTTTGTTTCCGATCAGCGTTCCTCTTTTTACCAGTCTGAACGATTTATAAAAATTGTTCAGTACATCCAAAAGGGAAAAACAAAAGGAAAAATGAAGGAAGCCAACGGAAAACTCACACTTTCTTTTGCCAACGTCCCCAACATTGAAACTGCCGATTACATTCTAAAAGAGATAATTACAGACACCATTTCAACAAATTGAATGGGTAACAAAATTTTTTTTCTAAAAAAAACGTTATCCTTACGCAACCAAATCCAATTAGTCGCATCTGTGTAAACAGAGACTAAAAACAGAAGAAGAGTCTTATATTATTTGTTATTAAATTAAATCTTATTCAAATGATTACTATTCAGAAAATTGGAAAGTTATTAATGGTGTTCCTGATCGTAGCAGGGATGGCTTCGTGTAATGATGACGACGACAAGGCACCTTTTGCAGTAATTGGCGAAACCGTGACACTTAAGAAAATGGTTGACGATACAGCCCGCTATGCGGTTGCTTATTATGCCTATGGAAACTACGCTATGACTTCAGCTTCCGTAAAATTTCCCTCAGGAGATTCAATTGCGCTAAGTGCCATGGAAGGTTACAAACAAACCTTTTACAAAGATCCAGCTTCAGCTGATTATTCAAAAGACACTCCGGAAGAAGGTACATTTACTTTCTCTGTAGTTAACGAAGGAATTAAGCACACAGCAACTGACAAATTGGATGTGAAAGACTTTGACATTCCTACCATTACAGAAGTTACTGCCAATACCGGTAATACCTCTATTACCGTTAAATGGGACAAAGTAACCAATGCCGACGGTTATGTAATACGTTTAAAGAATGATGAAGACAAAGTAATTTTCTCTGCATTTGCCCCGAATACCTCGGTCAATTTTGTTATTAGTAGCAGTACCGGGTTAAAAGAGACACTTGTATCGGGAGAAACGTACACAGTAGATTTCCAAGCGTTGCTATATGAAGATACGGCAACTGAAGCGGATCGTGCCTGGAACGTTGAGATGATCTCAATGACAAGTGAAGATGTTGTATACGCTAGCAATTAGCATCAACCGATAGAGACTAAAACCAGCTGAATATCAGCTGGTTTTTTTTATGTCCAAATCTACAACTACTATTTTTTTAGTATTTTTATTACATCGATAGTTTTTCATATAATTTTAATTACTACATTTGTAGTAGAAATTATTAGAAGGATGAAGACACTTACAAAAGCAGAAGAGCAAATTATGCAGATCCTCTGGAAACTAAAAGAGGCAGTAGTAAAACAGGTGGTAGATGAATTTGAAGACCCAAAACCGGCTTATACCACTGTCGCTACCGTTCTAAAGGTGCTGGAAAAAAAAGGTTTTGTTCAGAGTAAAAAAGTAGGGAACGTAAATCTTTTTTTTACCGAGGTGAGTAAACAGGAATACACAAAGGTCCAGTTCAGTTCGTTGCTTAAAAATTATTTTAACGGCTCTTTCCCTAAAATGGCCACCTTTTTTGCCAAAGAGAATAACCTGAGCCTCGAAGAGCTGGAAGAGATAATGAAGATTACTGAGGAGGAAATAAAAAAAGAAAAGGAAGAAAAGCCATGGAAACGCTATTAAGCTATTTAATCAGCGCCTCAGCCGGTATCGTTCTGTTTTATTCCGTGTATTGGCTGTTCCTCCGGAAAGAAACTTTCCACCAGGCCAACCGCTTCTATCTTCTGGCGGCCTTGCTTACTGCCGCACTCCTGCCGGTTTTCCCTCTACAATACAGGGTTTTGATAGAAGCCGGCACCAACGCCCCGATTCGTACCATTGCCGATACGTTCAAAAACATTCCGGTTACAGAAGCTATTAACAATAGTGGTACGGTTTTCAATTGGCAACACGCACTCTTGATTGTTTATCTCACGGGAGCTTCCATTTTCATGTTGCGCCTGCTCATACAAACCGCTGTGTTATTGTCACTGATGATCAAGCACCGGATGAAATCATTCGAAGGTGTCAGAATTATCGAAAATGAGAAATACGGTCTACCCTTCTCGTTTTTCAACGTAATATTTATCAATCCGAAATTTCACACACAGGACGACCTGCCGGAAATTCTGGCTCACGAAAAAGTGCACATTCGTGAGAATCACTGGTTCGACCTGCTTTTTATAGAACTGTTAACAGTCATCTTTTGGTTCAACCCATTTATTTGGTTCTTTGAACGATCCATTAAACAAAACCATGAGTACCTGGCCGACAAAGGTGTTCTTGCGCAAGGACACACTGTAGCCCGCTACCAGGCTTTATTAGTAAACCAGTTAATGGGCATGCAGATTATTGGCATTACCAACAACCTGAACTTTGCTCTTAACGCAAATCGATTAAAAATGATGACGAAAAAGAGAACACCGCACATACGCGGAGTAAAATTTATGTGGGCACTACCTGCCCTTGCGCTTCTGTTGTTTGCTTTTGCAGAACCGGAATATCAAGCCTCCAATCAAGAACAGCAGACCGGTGAAGTACAAGCAAGCAAGTTGATTTCACAAAAAAACATCAAACTAAATGGTGTGGTTACGGATGAAGATGGCGACCCAATGCCCGGAACATCGGTACTTGTAAAGGGGGGGACTGTTGGAACAGTAGTTGACAAAGATGGCACATTCTCACTGGATGTCCCGGAAAAATCAAGTATTGTATTGTCTTTTGTCGGGAAAGAAACCCTGGTGGAACATTACACTCAAATTACTTCCGGGGAAATGAAAGAGGGAGCATTTTATAAAGAATACGTTCTGAGAGATGCGGTAATTTTAATTGGCCCGGCAGCACCTGCCTCTCCTCCTCCCCCACCTCCTCCAGGAAAAAAGGAGAAGTTAACTCCACCGCCACCACCGCCACCAGCCAGTGGTGAAAAAGAAGTATTTATAGTAGTAGAAGATATGCCTGAATACCCCGGAGGATCAGAGGCATTGGGTGACTATGTTTACAAAATGCAGCAGAAAATAGCGCAGGAAAAAGGCGTAAAAGGAAAAGCAAAAGTTGCGTTTACAGTAAATGCTGCGGGCAAAGTCACCGACATCAAAGTAGTTGAAAAAGACAATGATGCCGCCGCAAAAGGAGCTGTAGCAATAGCCTCCAACATGCCGGAATGGAAACCCGGAAAACAGCGAGGCAAAGCTGTTCCGGTAAAATACCTGCTTCCGGTTGAGTTTAAATAACAGAAAACAGGAAAATAAAATTAGCACCCGCTGATCTGCTCCATGCAGTCTGCGGGTGTTTTTGTATCTTGTTGACAACAAATCAACTTCAAACAAATGAAAACCATTTTTTTCGAAACATCCGAACAATGGGAAAGCTGGCTCGAGCAAAACCACGACACTGAAACCGAATTATGGCTTGTATACTTCAAAAAACACACAGATGTTCCCGGAATTTCTTACGAAGAATCGGTTCAATCAGCTTTATGCTGGGGCTGGATCGACGGTTTGGTAAAAAAGCTGGATGAAGATCGCTATGTCCGAAAGTTCACGCCCCGAAAAGAGAACAGCGTTTGGTCGGAATCCAACAAAAAGCGGGTTGCCGCATTGTTAAAAGAAGGGAGAATAAAACCTGTGGGTTGGCAAAAAATAGAAGCCGCCCAACAAAACGGCAATTGGGACAGAGTAAACACTCCCCCTGAAATAGATCTGACAATTCCACAGGAACTTAAAGAAGAGTTCGAGAAACATACAACAGCAGCCGAATATTTTAACGGGCTCAGCAAAAGACATCAGAAGGAATACCTTCTCTGGATAAAAACAGCCAAGCGACCGGAAACGCGCGCCAGACGCGTAAAAGAATCGATTGAACTCATGCTGAAGAAAAAGAATCTGGGGTTAAAATAAACGAATAAAAAAAAGAAAGGTTGGTAGTTTACCAACCTTTTCTCAATCAACCTAAACCTAAACTAAACCAAAAACCAAACCACCTCTATGGTGAGTAATTTCTTTCGATCTTTGTTACTATGAAACAATTGCTTACAGAAAAAGTTTAAAACGTTGATTCTATTTTTTCACTTTTAAAATATAAGATTCCAGCCCCGGCAAAACGAGGTCAATGTAGCCTTGCCCCTTTTTAACCACCAAACGCAAATCTTCTTTTCCACTCAACTGATCCACCAGCCGATAAGTGCCATCTTCCAGGCTCCATGTGGCCACAGTTTCCCCATCCATTCTTAGCTGAAATGCATGTTCAGCCTCCTCAAAATTACTGACGATAATAAGTTGCTCATCACCCTTCCAGCGAACAAACGAAAACAACTTATCGGTATATCCTTCGGTATTCTCCCGGTTGTAAGAATGAATCTCTTTGTACGCTCCCAGCAGCGCTTCCGAGTGCGCTGAAAAGCTCAGTAAAGTCTTGTAACAGTCGTTTAAATCTTTCTCAGCAGGACTTAGCTGTCCGCCATCAAATTTTCCGTTGTTCATCCAACGCTGGTGGGCCGGAACTCCGCAATAATCGAAAATCGACGTTCGCGATTCGTCGCCAAAACCCATATCTCCGTCGCCCCGTTCTCCTACGTTCTGCCCAAAATACAACATGGTTGGAGAGGTGCTCATGCAGGTTGATACGACCATCGCGGGTTTTCCTTTTTCAGCTTTTCCGGCAAAAAGAGCACTTGCAATACGCTGTTCATCGTGGTTTTCGAGAAAATGCAACATGTGGTGTTCAATGTCTGCCAGACCATTGTAAATTGCCGGAAGATGATCGGTACTTCCGTGCCCTTGCATAATGTGTTTTAGCGTATCATACAATTCCACCTTGTCGTACAGATAATCCATTTTCCCCTTAAAAATATAATCGCGGTACAAAGCCGGATTATAAACCTCGGCCAAAAGAAAAGCCTCCTTGTTTTTCATTTTGATGGCCGAGTTCATGTAACTCCAGAATTCAACGGGTACCATTTCAGCCATATCGTAACGAAAACCATCCACCCCCTTATCAAGCCAAAACAGTGCAATATCTCTGAATTTCTTCCACGAATCCGGAACATCCTTGTCTTGCCAGAACTCAAAATGCTCCCGGTAGTCTTTTTTATCAAAACCTTCGGGCAAAACATCAAAATCGTAGCTTCCGTCCGGACGAACTCCGTAATTCACTTTTACAGTTTCGTACCAGTCATAAAAGTCGGGTTGTGTTTTTCGCGAGCCATTGCCCGTCCATTTAACCGGGTATTCGTCAAACTTACCGTCAGCCAGCGGGTGCTTTTCGCCACCCAAAGGCAAATAGCCATTTTTACTTTCGGGCACCTTAAAAACTTCGCCCGGTATGTAATAAAAATTGTTATCCCGCGCATATTCCACCGAAGTATCATCCTTATCGCCAAAATCAGAAACACCTTCAGGCCTCGAAATTGACTGATAATTCCGGGCAACGTGGTTGGGGACAATGTCAATGACTACCTTCATTCCGTGTTGATGCGTACGATCAATAAGCGCTTCAAATTCTTCTATTCTTTTGGCCGGATCAACCGCCAGATCAGGATCCACATTGTAGTAATCTTTGATTGCATAAGGCGAACCGGCACGGCCTTTTACCACGTCCGGATCGTCGTTCGAGATGCCGCAAGCCGTATAATCGCGGATCACATCGTGGTGCGGAATGCCGGTATACCAGATATGGGTTACTCCCATCGATTTGATTTCGTCCAGCGCCCGGTCGGTAAAATCATTGAACTTGCCAACCCCGTTCTCTTCAATCGTTCCCCACGCCTTATTGGTGGTGTTTGTATTTCCAAACAAGCGCGTAAAAACCTGGTAAACCACCAGTTTCCCCTTAGGAGATGCCGGCTGCTCTGTTTCTTGTTTTTGAGGAGATTGGCAGGCGGAGAAAGCCCAAAAGATAAGTAGGATTGATAGTTTCTTCATAATTATAAAACGCTGATGACGCAGATATAACTGATAAACACAGATTATAACAGCAAAAATCTGTCTAACCTGTGCTATCCGTGTTTTTATTCGTTACTTTTTCAATTCAACAATAACCGCCGACTTTGCCGGAACAGTAATTCTACTGATATCAGAAACTTCCTTGCCGCTTATAATTTCTTTACCTGAATTATAGCCATTTATCACTTCCTGAAAGCGATCCGTAGCAATCGTTTTTTCTTCTGCATTTTTATTCAGAATAACCATCACCGCTTCGTTGTCGGTATAACGGAAATACGCGTAAGTCCCGTTCTCTGGAATGAAATGCAACAGTTTCCCGTTGTGGATCACTTTGGCCGATTTACGCCAGTTCTGAATGTTTGCCACATACTTTTGCATGTCTTTGGCTGCATCGCTCAATCCTTCTCCGGTAAATGCATTTACCTTGTCGCCTTCCCAGCCTCCGGGAAAATCAGCGCGGATATCGCCGTGCTCGCTTCCTTCGTGGCGCATCAGGATTTCGGTTCCGTAATAGATTTGCGGAATCCCACGCGTGGTAAGAAAGAAAGCCACTCCCATTTTCAGCAGGTCAGCATCCTCTCCCACCTGTACATAAAAGCGCGACATGTCGTGGTTATCCGGGAAAATCGTCAGGTGAAACGGATCGGGATACAGAAAGTCGTTCGACAAAGCTTCGTAAATCTGGATTAGTCCGGTATCCCAGGTCTCATCGTTTTTAAGACCTGCAGCCACCGCACTTTGCAGTGGAAAATCCATCATGCTGGGCGCATGGTTTTTGTATCCATCCTGGTTGTATTTTCCTTTTTGCCAGTAGGAAACAATGGCCGGATTCACGCTCCATTCTTCACCCACGATATTAAAATTGGGATATTCTTCGAGCATTTCCTTGGTCCATTCACTCATCATGTTTTTGTCAGGATAAGGCCACGTGTCCTGCCGGATGCCTTCCAATCCCACATATTCTGTCCACCAGATGCTGTTTTGAATCAGGTACCTGGCCATAAAAGGATTGCGCTGGTTCAGATCGGGCATGGCAGAAACAAACCATCCGTCAACCAAAGCACTAATGTCAGCCTTCGAAGCATGCGGATCTTCGTGTACTGTCCGTCGGTGGTTGGTGATCTTCATCTCCGGGTAATTATTGATCCAGTCTTTCATGGGCATATCGTGCATCCACCAGTGTTCCGAGCCGCAATGATTAAAAATCATGTCCATGATGAGCTTCATTCCCCGCTTGTCAAGCTCCTCATTTAGTTCACGGTATTCGTCGTTGCTGCCAAAACGCGCATCCACTTTGTAAAAATCGGTTGTAGCATAGCCGTGATAGGATGACTCGGGCATATCGTTTTCCAGCACCGGATTCAGCCAAACAGCCGTATAACCCAGCTTTTGCAGGTAATCGAGCGAGTTGATGATCCCTCGAATATCGCCTCCGTGACGCCCCCATTTGTAACTTCGGTCCAATCCTTCTTTCATGCCCGGTACTTCGTCGTTACCCGGGTCTCCGTTCACAAAGCGGTCTGGAGTAATCAGGCAGATGACATCCGAGGAATTAAACCCAGTGCGGTCTGCCGAATTTGTTTCCCGCTCCCACAGCTCATAGGAATAAGTGGCCATCAACTTCTTCCCTTTTTTGAATTCGATGTTGAATTTCCCGGGCTGAACATCGCTTGCCAGCTTCAAGCCCACAAACAGGTAATTCGGGTTTTCAACCTTGGTAACCGATTCCAGCTCCACTCCCGGGTAACTCAGTGTTACGTCGGTTTGTGAAATATTTTCCCCGTGAATCAGCAGTTGAAGGTGTGTTGTTTTCATTCCGACCCACCAGTTAGGCGGTTCAACACGATCTAAATTCTGGGCACTGGCAACAAGTGTCAGCAATGATAAACAGAAAGTTATAAATGGTTTCATCATGACGATTTTATGAATTTATCCGAGCTATACCAGCTCTTCTTTTATAATTTTTGAAAGAACATTTGTGGCAGTCTTCCAGTTACTTTTTAAACGCAGTCTCAGTTTTCCCTTTTATCAGCGATTCGTTTCCCCAAACCGTTACCGGCACATCCACATCCGAATGATTGATGACCATAAAAAGATCCCGGTTCTTTTTCACCTCAAGATGAGCGCCTCCAAAGTTGATCCGAAAGCTGTAGGCATTCCATTTTTCGGGCAGAAATGGTCTGAAAGTTAGCTTCCCAGCTTTCACACGCATTCCTCCAAGCCCCATTACAAAGGCCATCCAGGTTCCTCCCATGCTGGTGATGTGCAGTCCGTCTTCGGTATCGTTGTTATAATCATCCAAATCCAGGCGGGCGGTGCGCAGGTACATTTCGTACGACTTTTCGCTGTACCCGATTCGCGCTGCCAAAATCGAATGCACACAAGGCGAAAGCGAAGATTCATGAACAGTTAGCGGCTCATAAAAATCAAAATGACGGCGCAATTCCTCTTCTTCAAAATTCTCCTGGAATAAATACAGGCTCTGAAGCGTATCGGCCTGTTTTATGTACGGAGCACGCAAAATGCGGTCCCACGACCATTTTTGGTTGATCGGCCGGTCTTTGGGAGAAAGTTCCGAAACCGGAGTCAGGTCTTTGTCCAGAAATCCGTCTTGCTGGAGGTAGATTCCCCGTTTTTCATCGCGTGGAAAATACATGTTCTGAATAATATCAGCCCAGCGTTCTGTTTCCTGAAGTTCATTGAATTTCCATTTCTGAATTAGCTCTTCAAAAAGATACGGATGTTCCGTTTTCAGGTATTCAATAACTTCCAGTGTATATTTTAAGGTCCACACAGCAATGTAATTCGTGTGGAAATTGTTGTTCACATTGTTTTCGTATTCGTTGGGGCCGGTCACTCCCAGCATTACATATTTCTGCTTGTCTTGCGACCAGTTGACACGCTGGCTCCAAAACCGGCTGATTCCGAGCAATACCTCAAAACCCTGGGGTGCCAGGTATTCCTTGTCGCCCATGTAGTTCACATAATCATAAACAGCGTAGGCAATAGCGCCATTCCGGTGAATTTCTTCAAAAGTAATTTCCCATTCGTTGTGGCATTCTTCGCCGTTAATGGTTACCATCGGGTAAAGCGCAGCTCCGTTTGTAAAGCCAAGTTTACCGGCATTTTCAATGGCCTTTTGCAGGTGCTTGTGCCGGTAGATCAGCAGGTTTTTGGAAACCAGCTGCGGCGCCGTACTCAGGTAAAACGGAAGACAATAGGCTTCTGTATCCCAATAAGTTACCCCTCCGTATTTTTCGCCTGTAAATCCTTTTGGTCCAATGTTCAGCCGCTCATCCTCACCCGAATACGTTTGATTCAGTTGAAAAACATTAAAGCGAATTCCCTGCTGGGCAGCCACATCTCCTTCAATGCGAATATCGCTGGTTTCCCACTTCTCCAACCAGTGATTTTTATGACTTTCGAACAGCACATCAAACCCGGCAGATGCCGCCAACTCGATCGCTTCCCTGGCTTTCTGTACCAGTTGTTCTTTTGAATAATACAGGGATGAAACGGTTGACGAGAGTTTTTCAATCACCAGTTCATCGCCGTTATTTACCGCGACTTTCTGAGTGGCTTCAACATACTTCTCCCTGTTTGTATAAGTGATTTCCGTGTTTACTTTCTTTCCATTTTGAGTAAGCTCGAACCACATTCCGGTACAAACATGAAATTCCGTTTTGAGTGTTTCAACGGTAAGGTAGCCTTCCTGACCGCCAATGGCGCGGGAAACTTCCACCCAGAATTTTTCATCGTAGTTCGAATCTTCGTTCTCCACATCGCCATCCAGATAAGGGGTAAATTCAATCTCACCCGAAAAATTCAACGCTTTTACAGAATAGCGGATAGCACCAATCTCCGTGGCATTGATGCTTACAAAGCGATGCGAACTCACTTCTACCTGGTTTCCGTTTTTTAGTTCGGCAACAAAGCGGCGCGAGAGCAAACCGTGTTGCATGTCGAGTTCCCGGACAAACGAAAGTACTTTGACTTTTGCCAGGTCCAGTTCTTCGCCATTAACCCGGATGTTAATCCCAATCCAATTAGTGGAGTTAATGATCTTGGCAAAATATTCCGGGTAGCCGTTTTTCCACCAACCCACGCGGGTTTTGTCCGGATAATAGATCCCGGCTACATACGTTCCGTTCAGCGAATCGCCCGAGTACTTTTCCTCGAAATTGGCACGCTGTCCCATTTTCCCGTTTCCAATACTGAAAAGACTTTCAGAAATACGGTTAAAAGCAGGATTGAACCCCTCTTCTATAATTTTCCATTCGTGATGGATTATGTACTCCTTCATTGTTTCTTTCTAATAAGTTTGTTTTTCTGCTGCTACATCTTTCACAAAAAGCACCATTACTGCGGCAACGGCCATGGATACCCCGCCAAAAACCAATGCATAAATGGCTTCTCCGTTGAACAGGTCCTGTACCATGAATCCGAGAATGGTGGCTGCCAAAATCTGAGGGATAACGATGAAGAAATTGAAGATCCCCATATAAATCCCCATTTTCCGGGCCGGCAACGACCCGGTGAGAATGGCGTAAGGCATGGAAAGAATACTCGCCCAGGCGATACCCACTCCTACCATCGGCAGAATCAGCCAGTTGGGATCTTCTATGAGGTAAATGGCTGCCAAAGCTATCCCGCCAATGGCCAGACTAATGGCATGCGTAATTTTCCGGCTGGTTAGTTTTGCCACCACCGGGAGTGCAAAAGCAATCAGCGCAGCCACTCCATTGTAAACGCCAAAAAGCAGATTTACCCAATCGGCACCGTCATTGTAAAGTTTCGAAGTAGTGTCGGAGGTTCCATAAACATGACTCGTGATTCCGGCGGTTGAATAAATCCACAACGAAAAAAGCGCCATCCAGGTAAAGAACTGTACCAGCGCCAGTTGTTTCATGGTAAGCGGCATGCGAAGCAAGTCGCTAAATATTTCCACCAATGCACTCTCTTCTCCTTTTTTTGATTTCAGAACAACTGCCACCAGCATTAGCACTGCGAAAAGAAGCAGTATCCCTCCCAGGATATAAAGCTCTTCTTTCAGATGCAAAAAGAGGGTGAGTACAACAATCAGTAAACCTACCAAACCAAAAATTCCACCTACTTTTATAAACTGGCCGCCCGCAACTTCCTTCTCATGGTACAAGGTTGAAGTTTCGGTGGTTTTCATTTCAGCAGCTTCAAATTCCTTCAGTTTCTCCGGCGAATATTCTTTCGACGATATGACTGTCCAAAGAATAGCCGCAAAAAAGACGGCAGCACCAATGTAAAACGACCACCTCACCGACGGAGGAATAATTCCTTCCGCTGCCGTATTGGGAATGTTCAGCCAGTTGGTCATCACATACGGAAGCAGCGACCCAACCACCGCACCTGTACCGATAAAGAAACTTTGCATCGCAAATCCCATCGTTCGCTGCTCGTCGGGAAGCATATCGCCTACAAACGCACGAAAAGGTTCCATTGACACGTTGATGGAAGCATCCATGATCCACAAGGTACCCGCAGCCACCCACAGTGCAGGTGAGTTCGGCATTACCAGCAGTGCCAGCGAAGCAAAAATGGCCCCAAAAAGAAAATACGGACGCCGGCGCCCCAGCCGGTTCCAGGTTTTATCACTTGCATGACCGATCAGCGGCTGGACGATTAAGCCGGTTACGGGGGCTGCAATCCATAATATGGGAATGTCTTCAATATTAGCACCCAGCGTTTCGAAGATACGGCTGACATTGGCATTCTGCAGTGCAAATCCAAACTGGATGCCCAGAAAGCCAAAACTCATATTCCAAATCTGCCAAAAGCTTAACGTAGGTCTTTTACTCATAGCAATTGTCTTTAGTGTAGTTTAGCTGTAAAAATTAAAATGAAAGTTACAGCAAATGAACTTTGCCGTTGAAAATGAAATGGGAGTAATCGTTGATTTTGCCGAAACAAATATAAAGCACAATGTCCTTAATTTCCAAATCGGTATACACCCTAAACGCCTTTAAATTGGCAGATTACGGACCAAAACACCCATTTCAAACGTTTGCAGAAAATGAAAATATATTCTACAACATATTTTTAGAAACATCTAAAAAATGTCTCGACTAAGCTGTGAAAATGAATTTCAGCAGAAAACGGCTTATAAAAATACGGAAGATCCACGCACGATCAGGTCAGCGTTCAACACGCGGGTTTCATAAGGGTAGTCATTGTTGTCGCTGGTTATTCTTCGCAAAAGCATTTCGGTAGCAACTGTCCCCATTTCGTAACCATGCTGGTCAACCGAAGTAAGCGTTGGATCTGTAATTCCTGAAAAGCGGCCGTCAGAAAAACCAACAACTGCAATTTCGTCTGGAATTTTAAACCCTCTTTTCTGAATGGTTTGCATGGCTCCAATGGCAGTAAGATCGTTGGTGGCGAACACCCCATCAAATTCCTTTTTCTCGTTTAAAAGACGCATCACTGCCAGGCGTGCTTTCTCAAAAGAATCAGCTTCAATAATCAACGAAGGATCGACTTTTATCCCCGCTTCCTCCAGTGCTTTTATATAGCCTTCTTTTCGTTGACGTCCGATCAGTAATTTTTGAGGCCCTGCAAAATGCACAATACGTTTTCGCCCGGTTTCAATCAGGTGGCGTGTTGCCCGGTACGAGGCATCCAGGTCATCGATGATCACCTGATCGGCTTCCAGCCCGGGCACCACCCGGTCGTAAAAAACCAGCGGAATATTGTTATCCTGCAAATTATGGAGGTGCTGAAAGTCTTCGGTATGCTTTGAAACCGACACTAAAACACCGTCCACACGGCTGGCCAGCAAAGTACGGGCGTTGGCAACTTCCCGCTCATACCGTTCGTTCGACTGGCAAATAATCACATTAAAACCCGCATCATAGGCAACATCCTCAATCCCGCTAATTACTGAAGAAAAAAAGTAGTGAACAATCTCCGGGATAATCACGCCAATGGTATGGCTGCGTCGTTGTTTCAGGCTTAGTGCTACGGCATTCGGCTGATAATTCAGCTTTTGCGCCAGTTCATTCACCGCACGTTTGGTCTCCTCACTTATATCAGGATGATTCTTCAGCGCACGCGAAACAGTTGAAGCAGAGATATTCAATTCACGGGCTATATCTTTTATGGTAACAAGTCCGCTTTTCATAATTTATTTCCGACAGAAACAGGGAGATAGTAAAAAGGTTGATTTCCGGTTTCTTCGTCGTATGTACAAATATACATTTTTATATCATTCTTCTCCCATTTAAACCCTGTGCTTTCACCCCACCGGTAACCACCTGTTTTATAACATATTTGGCGCAAACGACACCGCAAACGTTTGCAGTAATACGCCAGTTAAAAAGCCCGGACTTTTGTTAACATTTATTATAATTTCGTTTCAGAATTTGGTTTTGTTGAATATGAAACAAAATGTAATCGGTTGATTTTTTGCCATTTAACCAGTTAAAGATTATTTAACAAAAACGAAGAGTTATAAACTAATAGAATTAAAAATGAGGATCATTCGTAAAAACCTTAAAGTTGTCTTGTTTTTGATTGCCCTGCTAAGCTTTAGCTATAGTTATGCGCAAGTAAAAACAATAGCAGGTAAAGTTACCGACGCTGACAGCGGCGAACCCTTACCTGGTGTTACCATCGTGGTAAAAGGCACTACAAACGGTACCATAACCAATTTCGACGGAGACTACTCGATCAAAGTGGAGACGGGTCAAATACTACAGTTCTCTTTTGTCGGATACCTAAAGCAGGAGATTGCCATTAGCAATCAAAATGAACTCAGTGTTAAGCTGAAGACAGATACCGAACAACTCGAAGAAGTAGTAGTAGTTGGTTATGGTATTCAGAAAAAACGCGAGATTGTTGGTTCTATCGCCAAAGTAGAAAGTGAAGATATCGGAAACAAGCTTACTTCATCGTTTGAAGGCGTTTTGGCCGGCCAGGCCCCCGGGGTAAGTGTTACAACCGGTAGCGGTATGGCAGGCTCAAGTGCGATAGTAAGAGTAAGGGGAGTTGCCTCGATCAACTCGGCCGGCGACCCGCTTTACGTTGTTGACGGAATCCCAATCACCAACGACATTTTCGGACTGGGTGGAAGAACCGGTGGGATGAACATTAACCCACTTGCATCGATCAACCCAAACGACATTGAATCTATCGAAGTACTGAAAGATGCTTCTGCAACCGGTATCTATGGTTCGCGCGGGGCCAACGGTGTTATCCTGATTACTACTAAAAAAGCTAAAGGGAACGAAGTAAAAGTAGAGTTCAGTACCAAACAAAGTATAAGCAACCCAACCAAGAAAGTAAATATGACCAACTCGGCCGAGTGGTTGCAGTTGTACAAAGAAGCCTGGGAAAACGACGGAAATACAGGCATTCCAACGGGACTTCCTGGTGGGTTAACCTGGGAAGAAGCTCAGAAAAACAGTACCGACTGGTGGGACGAAGTTACCAGAACCGGCTACAAACAGGATTATAACCTGAATGCCAACTTCGGAATTGTTGACGACCTGATTGCGCGAATCAACTGGGGAGTTACAGAAGATAAGACTTATCTGGTAGACAACGATCTGGAGCGAATTAACCTTGGTCTGAATCTTCAATATGTACCGTCATCCAAGTTTAGTTCCTCGCTTTCATCGTCGACTGCTCAAACATCTACCAGTCTTCCGGGAAACCCCTGGGACGGAGGTTTAGGAGCAGCAATGGGTTATGCACTCCCGATTTATCCGGTTCATAATTCCGACGGCTCTTTCTTCCGTGGAGGAGGAAACTCGGGTAACCCGGTAATGATGAACGAATTGAGAGACGATAAAAATGACGAGTTCAGAATGATAAATAGCCTGACCCTCAATTATGCACCCACTGAAAAATTATCGTTCATTTTTAATGGTGCCCTGGATTACCTGAACTTCAAAAACGAGGGAGTTGAAAAAGGGCAGCTGAGAACCTCCGGAAAAGACTACCGTTGGGAAAATAACCGCAAGGTTTATAACTGGAACTACAGTGTTGTAGCCAATTATGACTTTAAACTTGCCAATACTGACCATGATCTGAAAGCCATGCTTGGACATGAGTTACAGGAATCGGTGACCACCGGTACCAACTACAACTGGGATTACAGCCGCGATGAAGTTAAGGCCACTGAAGACCTTAGAGACGAACACTGGCGTTTTATCAGTTTCTTCGGAAGAATGAACTACCTGTACAAAGGCCGTTATATCGCTCAAGCTACCTTAAGAACAGATGGTTCATCACGTTTTGGTAAAAATAACAAGTACGGATATTTCCCCACATTTGCCTTGGGATGGATTGTTTCGGAAGAAGACTTCCTGAAAAACAGCAGTATAATTTCTTTCCTGAAACTTAAAGCCAGCTACGGGATAACCGGGAACTCGAATATTCCCAACTACGAACACATTGGTACCTACAGAATATCAACGAACGAAAACGAAAAATACAACGAATTGCCGATTCGTTATCCTGAAAAATTCGAAAACCCTGACTTAAAATGGGAGACCACCAACAGTTATGACCTGGGTATTGACGCCCGTTTCTTAGACGGAAGAATATCAACAGAAGCTGCCTATTTCTTTAAGGAATCAAAAGATGTGTTTGTAAACCTTGCTATTACGGCTACTTCGGGCTACGGAAGTCAGTGGCAAAACCTTGCTACCATCGAAAACGAAGGTCTGGAATTTAGTATTACCACACAAAACCTGGTGGGGAAATTTGAGTGGGAAACACAGTTCAACATCGCTACTTTACGCAACGAAGTTACTGACCTGGGTGGTTTAACTACCGAAGAAATTGGCGGAGGAACAAACGACACCCGTATTCTGAAAGGCTATCCTGTGGGAACCAACCGCCTGGTGAGAGTTCCCAGGATTGACCCGGCCGACGGACGACCGATTTACCTCGATAAAAACGGTAACGAAACCAAAACCTACAAATTTGAAGGAGAAGAAGGTTTTGCTGTGGCTGCGGGTAAAGTTATTCCTGATTTTACAGGAGGTTTCACCAATACCTTCCGGTATAAAAATTTTTCGCTTAGCGCTTTATTTACTTTCAGTGTTGGCGCCCAAATTTACGATTCGTCGGCCAAACGCCAAATGGGACTGGCTTCTGACTGGAACTTCAGAACCGACATATTCGACCACTGGAGACAACCCGGCGATGTTGCCAAATATCCAAGGATGTCGCGCGAAGGATCTACCTACGGAAAAGACGGAGAACAATGGTTCAACTCAACCATGTGGTTGTTCGATGGCGATTATTTACGCTTAAAGAACCTGACTCTCTCTTACGACATTAGTCCAAAAGTGTTGAACAAGTACGGTATCAGCAGAACCAAACTGTTTGTTACCGGAACCAACCTGCTTACTTTCACCAAATACCCCGGTGCCGACCCTGAAGTGGCCAGAGACCACGATGACCCACGCGACAGGAACATGAGTGCTAACGTAAGTTTCCTTACGCCTCCGCAGGAAAGGGTATATACCTTTGGTTTAAATGTCTCATTCTAAAATTGCTGTGAAATGAAAAATAAATTTCTATACATATTAATCTCTGTCGGGCTTCTTTTTTCTGCCTGCGAAAGCTGGCTTGAAATCAACCCCGAAGATAAAGGAGTAATCCTTGAATCGGATGCATTGAACACAAAGCAGGATGTAACCGAACTGCTCAATGCTGCCTACGATGTTGTAAATGGTTTCTATGGAGGTCGTTTTCAGCGAACTTCTGAATTACTGGGCGATAATGTTGTATTGCGCGATGGAATAACCGATGAAATGGTGAACATATACAAACGTTACACCACCGGATATTTTACCGACAACGAAAGCTATGATCAGGCCTATATTTGCATTCTCCGCTCGAACCTGATTCTGGAGAGCCTTGATAAGGTTTCAGGATTATCAGCTGCAGAAACCACACAAATGGCAGCAGAAGCTAAGTTTCTAAGAGGTATTGCTCATTTTGCAGTGGCCCGGCTTTTTGCTCAGCCTTACGGATATACCCCAAATAACGACCATGCGGGAATTGTGATCAAAACCAATTCAAAAGTAGAGTTATTACCTAGAAATACGGTGGCCGAAGTTTACAGTCAGATCATTTTGGATTTAACCGATGCTGAAACCGACCTGCCGGAAAGCAACTCAAACTTTGCGTATGCAACCAGCTGGGCAGCCAAAGTAGCTTTGGCCCAGGTTTATTTTCAAATGCACGATTACGAGAAGGCTTACAATAAAGCCAACGATGTAATTAACAACGGCCCTTTTACCTTTATCACCGATTTGGAAGAAGCCATTCCTGGTTCTACGGAAGATATTTTCAGACTGGTATCGAGCCAGACAACCGGAAAAAGAGTGGGTGGCGATTTTGGTGTATTCCGTTCTGACGGCACCAATATTCCCAACATCCGCATTGCTCCCGATGTGTATAAAAACATTATTAAAGCAGGAGCCGGCGACCTGAGAGCTGCCGCCTGGTACCAGGTATTTAATGCCGGTGCCGACAACGAATACGTGGCTCTCACAAAGTTTAATACCGAGTATGCTACCGTGCCCGTGCTGCGTTTAACTGAATTAAAGCTTTTACGTGCCGAGGCTGCCATATTAAAATCATCACCCGATAAAGCTACAGCTATTCAGGACGTGAATGACATTCGTGAAAGAGCTTATGCAAGTGCGTCGAAAAACCTTTTGGAAACCGCAACAAACGAAGCCGTATTAAATGCCGCCCGTACCGAACGCCGTTTGGAACTCATGGGCGAAGGTTATCATTTGCACGATTTGAAACGCCGGGGTTCAGCTGGTGAAGACATTGTAATCAGGGGAGTAGACTGGGATTATGTTGGACTCGTTATCCAATTTGCTGCCGCCGAGGCAAACGAAGTTTTTGTTCCAAATCCGGAACCTAATTAATCGTTCGCCCATAAAACAAAAGGAGATATAAGCGAAGATAATCAAAAGAAAAAAAGAGATGAAAAAGATATTTTCCATATTATTTGTGACACTGCTGCTCTTCTCGTGCCAGCCTGATGAGATTCCTCCGATCGGGGAAGCAACCGATTACATTCCGATGTTGACAGGCACCTGGAAGCTGAACAAGTTTGAACAAATTGATGCGGATGCGGAATCCAAAAGCTTTCCGGCATTTGCCACCGTAAAAGATCTAACCAACGTATTTCCGGGACATCCTTACACCGATTTCTCGATTACGTTTAATCCCGATGGTACTTTTACTGCCGATCCCGGTTCATCATACATGCAAATGCTCACCAGCGGAGACTGGGAAGTAGATGACACTGAATTCCCTTCAGCCATCATTCTTAGCAGTGGTTCCGAAACTCAAACCATTGCATTAAACAGTCTCGCCGATGTAATTCTGGGCAAAGTTGAGTTCAAGGAAGAACGCAAACAAGCTGACACCGGTAAGATCAAGATCAAATACATTTATTCACTTTCTAAAACTAGTGAGTTATGAGACAGTTAATTATAATATCCATACTGATATTCGGAACCTTTGTACTGAAGGCACAAGATGCTTTGCCAAAATTTACAGTAACACCTTCCGAAATCGATGCCTTAACCGAAAATGTTGTTATTGAATTTGATGTAACAGGCACAGCGGTTGAAGGACTTACTGATGTATACATCTGGTCGTGGGCTCCGGGACTCAATCCATCAGAAATGCTTTTGTGTTATGATCAGGGAAGCCCGAGTTGGGGAAGTATTTCCGACAATGCCAAACTGGAACCGGTTGCCGGCCAACCCAATAAATTCAGGTTATCGTTACCCAAAACGGTAACCCGTGCAGGCGTTGAAGTAACTTTTAACAACGTTGCCGAATTGTTTGGAGTAGGCGATACTCCGGGAAAGATTAAAGAATTTGGGTTCCTTCTTAGATCTCAGGATGGAGGCAGTGGAGGCAAACAAACACCCGGAGACATGAAAACCTCCATAACATTGCTTCCTCTGGAATTTGAACCCTCTTATTTCAGAACATTTCCGGCAAAAGTTTCCAAAAATGATGTGGTGACGGCCTACCTGAACCTCAGTTTGATTGAATCTTCTGAAAATCAAAAACTAAGTGTTTCGGATGCTTTTACAGCAACTGTTTCACTTTTGGATGAAAACGGAACCGTATTACTTACATCAGAGGCCTTCGAGACTACTTTCACCAGCGAAAAAGAACATGCCTTTTCTTTTATCGCCGAAATGCTGGGAGCTTTTCCGGAAGGCAAATCGCTCGACGATGTTTCAAAATGCCAGGTGGTTTTCTCAGGAAAAGTCTACAACCAGGATGAATCTTTCGAAACAGTTTCGACAAAGGTTTTTGAATTTGATTTTCAGGATTACGAATAACTTTAGTTAAATCAAGATGAAGAAAATTATCAATTATATATGGTTTATTGCCCTTGTTTCCATACTCTCATCGTGTATGGAAGAAGTGGGCGATTTTACGGTAAACGGAGAGGCCATAACCGGTTTCGAATTGCAGGGGCCTGACAATAACGATACCATAAAAATCAATACGGAGGCGCTTACTGAAACCTTTGTTTTTCAATGGGCAACAGCTGAATCAGGACTTGGAAGCCCTATTACCTATACCATTCTGTTTGACGGAACTGACGGAGATTTTTCCAGTCCGGTATGGTCAAAAAAATCGGATAACTCTGGAGCTACAGCCAAAGCGACTCTTACTTTCGAAGAATTGCAGCAAATATATGCAGCAGCCGGTGGTGCTGGTGTAGCTTCCCTGAAGTGGAATGTAAAAGCCGAAAACGGTTCGCCGAACGTACAAATGGGACAGGTTGCCAACAACCTGAAAATAGCTTTAAGTTCAGATGGTGTCAGCAATTTCGATCTTGTAAGTCCTCTAAACAAAAGTATTTTACAGATTGACGGCAGCAAGGAAAATGATGCTGTTGTGTTCGACTGGAACGACGCCACTTCAGGTTCAGGTGCTGTTACCTACCAACTATACATTGATGCGTTGGGTAACGATTTCTCAGATCCTCTTCTGGTTTTGGATGCCGATGACGAAGGAACAGCCAGCCAGCTTTCAAAAACACACGGGGAATGGAATACTCTGCTGGGACAAAACGGCATTGAAGAAGGCTCGTATATCTGGACAGTAAAAGCCATAAGCACCGACCTTGAATGGATGAAAGACGTTTATGAAGTATACATCGAATTCGTTAATTGGAACCGTCCAATTTACGTAGTTGGAGATTACAACGGATGGAGCAACAACGATAATGCAAAATTCATTATCTCCACTCCTACCAGCAACAGAATGGCAGAAGGATATATTTATCTGAAGCAGGGCGGTATTAAACTGGTCACCGACCACAGTTGGGACAATGCACACACTTTTGGAGACGACGGAAGCGGTAAGTTAACCAATCCCGGTAATAATATTTCCATTCCCGAAGACGGTTATTACCGGGTAAGAGCCAATCTGAGCGAAATGACTTATTCGTTATTAAAAACCGACTGGGGAGTAATCGGGAGCGCGACCCCTCTGGATTGGAATGATGAAACACCGCTAAGTTTCAATGCCGATTTGAACCAATGGATTGGTGGTGTTCATTTAAAAGCTGCTGAATTTAAGTTCCGAGCAAACCACAATTGGGATTACAATTACGGAAGCAATGCAGCCGACGGAACCTTGCAGGCCGGCGGTAATAATATTCCAATTGAAATGGAAGATGATTATGCCGTGACCTTGGATTTAAGCAAGCCGAACGAATATACCTATTCTGTTCACAGATGGGGAGTTGTTGGAGGTGCTACTCCGGATCCAACCTGGACCAATGACTTTAATATGGCCTGGGATGCAGTAAACGGGGTATTTACCATCACAATCGACCTTACTCCAGGCGAGTTTAAATTCAGGGCAGATGATGGCTGGGGTGTTAACTTTGGAGGAGATCTTAACAACCTCACTCAGGACGGCTCTAACCTGTCTGTTACCGAAGCGGGAAATTATACCCTTACTCTCGATCCGTGGAACAAAAAAGCAACAATAAAGAAAAACTAATTTTTTCGTAATCAAACAGAAACCTCTTCGTCTGAAGAGGTTTCTGTTTTCATGAACAGCCATTTCATAAAATAAATTTAAAGCCATGCTTTCAAGAACTTCTCTCCTATTCATTTTACTCCTTTGGGCTTTTGCCGGAAACGCACAGCTTACTACAAGCCCGGCATTGCCGGTGGCATCGAAAGCGGTGGTCCTTACTTTTAATTCGGCAGAAGAAAGTCGCCTGGGATACTACACGACAGACTTGTATGCACATACCGGCGTAATTACCGATAAAAGTACCGACAACGATGACTGGAAATATGTGATTGGAAATTGGGGCAACAATACTGTTCAGCCCAAACTTACCAACAAGGGAAACGGCATTTACGAGCTGACCATTTCACCCGATATCTATACATTTTACAGCATCCCAAGCAGTGAGAAAGTATTAAAAATGGCTTTTGTTTTTCGCTCTTCTGACGGATCGAAGCAAACGAACAACCTGTATGTTACGGTTTACGAAGAAGGGCTGATTGTTGAGATCACGGAGCCCTCAGGAAATCCGATTTTTGAAAAAAATACAGCCGTAACACTTACAGCAGCCACGTCAACCGAGGCAGCCTTAAAACTCAGCCTCAATGGTACGCTTCTGACTGAAACCACCGGAACAAGTATTTCAACGCAATATACTTTTACCAATGGCGGTACTTACGAACTTATAGCGGAAGCAAGTGTTGGAAATGAAACCGTTTACGACACCGCCAGTATTTTTGTACGCGATGATGTAGTGACTGAAACGAAACCAGCTGCTTACAGAAAAGGTATTAATTACGTGGATGACAATACGGTGGCATTGGTTCTGTATGCCCCCCTGAAAGAATATGTATTTGTAATTGGAGATTTTACCGATTGGAAAGTTAATACTGACTTCCAGATGAAAAAAGACGGCGATTTTTTCTGGCTTGTAATCCCGAATCTGAAAAAAAACAAAGAATATATTTTTCAGTATTTCATTGATGGTGAGCTAAAAATTGCAGATCCTTATTCCGAGAAAATTTTAGATCCCTGGGATGATAAGTACATTCCGGAAACCAGTTATCCTGATTTGATTGCTTACCCCGAAGGAAAAACAGACGGGATTGCTACGGTGATTCAAACCGCACAGCAACCCTACAACTGGCAAGTTACCGATTTTGAAGCACCCGAAAAAGACAAACTGGTGATCTACGAATTACTGGTGCGCGATTTTACTACCGAACAGAATTACCAGGCCGTTATCGAAAAACTTGACTACCTGGAAGATTTGCGCATTAATGTGCTCGAATTAATGCCGGTGAACGAGTTTGAAGGAAACAACAGTTGGGGCTATAATCCATCGTTTTATTTTGCCCCCGACAAATTTTACGGTACAAAGAACAAGCTAAAGCAGCTGATTGATGAATGCCATAAACGCGGGATTGCTGTGGTAATTGATATGGTGCTGAACCATAGTTACGGGCAAAGTCCGCTGGTACAAATGTACATGGACAACTGGACCGTAACAGCCGACAATCCGTGGTACAATACTTCATCGCCCAATTCCACTTATTCGTGGGGCTACGATTTTAACCACGAATCGCAGGCTACGCAAGAGTTAGTCGACAGTGTAAACAGTTTCTGGATCAGTGAGTATAAAGTGGATGGTTTCCGCTTCGATTTTACCAAAGGATTTACCCAGAAAACAGGCGATGGCTGGGCTTACGATGCCTCCCGTATCGCTATTCTGAAACGTATGGCCGATCAAATTTGGGCACGCGACCCGGATAACCTCATCATACTGGAACACCTGACTGACAATTCAGAAGAAAAAGAACTGGCCAACTATGGCCTAATGCTTTGGGGAAATATGCACAACGGCTACCTACAGGCCGCCAAAGGAAATGTTGCCGGATCAAATTTGAATGATGCCCTGTACACCCAACGCGGCTGGAATGTTCCCAACCTGGTTTCGTATCCCGAAAGCCACGACGAAGAACGCCTGATGTACGATTTGAAATTATCGGGTATCGCAAATGGTGATTACGATGTTAAAGACGAAAAAACAGCCTTAAAAAGAATCGCACTTAACTCCGTATTTCATTTGCCTTTACCGGGCCCCAAAATGATCTGGCAGTTTGGGGAGCGCGGTTACGACCTTTCTATCAACCGTTGCGAGGATGGTTCGATCAACAACAACTGCCGGACTTACCCAAAACCTCCCCTATGGGATTACCTTGGAAACACTGACCGGACAGACCTGTTTGACGTAATGGCCAAACTAAATGAACTAAAACAAACGTACGAAGAATTTACCCCCGACAACTTTACTTACGATTTAGCGGGGGCGGTAAAGTGGTTTATACTCAACTCGGGAGAAAATAAAGTATTAGCTGTAGGAAATTTTGATATACAGGTTAGCACGCCCACTATCAGTTTTCCCAAGACAGGTAAATGGTACGAATTTTTTAAAGGCGATTCCACCGAAGTTACCAATCAAAACCGTACTCTTATTCTTCAGCCAGGAGAATACCGGCTGTATTCGACCCGAAAATTTGCGGAGCCGCACATAACCACCGATGTGGGTGATATTCAATCATCAAAATATCAGCTGAATGTCTACCCGAATCCGGTACAAAACACGCTTTTTGTTTCGGCGGAGAAATGGATCGATCAGGTGGAAATTTATTCGCTAACCGGGAAACTGATGACCAGAAACACTGACCGAAGCAAAGAAAAGCAATTGAATGTGGAGGACTTTTCGCCGGGGATCTATCTTTTAAGGGTTATTCTGGACGGCGAGCCTGTTTCACGAAAAATTGTTGTTCAGTAAAAAGCAAAAGGTGCTCTGATCAGTAAAAACCAGAGCACCTTTTGTCTTTTTATTTCTTGTTTCCTGCTATTCTTCAGAGAAGTTCTTCCCTGTTTCTTTTAATTCCTCCAGATCGTTTACGTTAAAATCGCCGTAAAAAGAAACGACAAAAGAATTACCTTGCTTATTCTCGTTCCGAATAAAAATATGACACTCAGTGTACTTGCTTTTTTTGCCTAAAAGCCAGATTTCAGCATTCGAATCATCCTCGTCATCTTCGAAGCGATGATACTTTGACGAAAGCATGGATACTGCTTTGGCAATAAAAGCATCTCCGCTCAACTCTCCTTTTTCAGGGTTGTAAGTCATAAAACGCACTTGTGTCAAACTGCCGGTTACATTACTCTCGTCACCGTTATCTCCCAGATCGATGTTAAACGCATCGCTAAAATCTTTTGATAAAGTAAAGCTGGTCACCCCATCGGCATCGGTAAATGCGTCGTACATTTTATCAGCCTTGCTTTGGCCCGAAGTAAACAGCGTGGCCAGCAAAAGTCCGAGAAGAAAAAAAAGTGTAGTTAATGTTTTCATAAGTGTATAATTGTTTAATGATGGCACTTAATGAACCGGGCCGAAGTCAGCGGTCTGACTTCCGGCATACCGGTTTCTTTTTATAATCGTTCTTATTTTGCTTCTTTCAAGGTTAATCCTTCCGGCATCATTTCCCAGTACTTCCCAATCATGTCCTTATCCCAGGTATTGGAAGTATTTTCAATGTCGTAGATTATTTCCTGCATTCCTTCTCCCAGGTAAATGGTTTTTCCTTCAGGCACTTTCACGGTAATAAAAACTTCCTGGTTTCTCCATTTATCGTCTTTGGCAAGGAAAAAGTATGGATCAAAAACAATGGTCGAGTCGTTTGAATTGAAATGATAGATCACCCGCTGGCTGTTTTCTTTGGCTTCGTCTCTCGAACTTCCGCGTGAAACACTTTTCACGGTTATTACAAATTCGTCAGAGCTGGAGCGAACCACATCCAATTCGGGCTCACCCACAAATACTTCTTCGCCATCAACCACATACACTTCAAAGCCTTCGATATCAGCATCCAACTTGGTGTAATCTTCGTATTTGTTTTCTGCAATGTTGAGATACAGTGTCTCGCAAGAGTCGCAATCAATTACCTGGCTTGTTGTTATGGACGAGCGGTCTTTGAAATGTTTTACCTGCGTGGCCGAAAGTGACAGCAGCACGATCAATGACACAAACCAAACCCCGATCATCGACAACACAATGGCTGCGTTGTTTGACTTATAACGAAACACCAGCTTGGTTCCGAAGAAAAGAAGGGCCAATAAAGGCAAGCCAATTAAAACCCCTACCAAAACCAACCCAAAAGTTACGGTTCCGGGCTCAACAAAATAGTTCAGAATGTCAGGAACATACACTTCGGGACTCCAAATCAAAGGCCAGCTGGATACAAACGAATGACCGATTACCATAGAAGAAATCAATCCGAGTAAACCGAAGAATCCGGAAATAATCAGCACTACGCCAAAAATCACCACAAATACTTTCAGTATTACTTTAAATATGTTGTAAACCACGTCGCCGGCACCTTCTACCGATTTTCTTCCTTTTGAATAGGTATCCGATTCCTTAAATTTCTGATAGCTTTCTTTTACTTCCTTTACCTCCTCTTTTATCGATTTCTCAATATTTTTTACCGTAGCTTCCTGTCCGCGCATTTCCAGGCGCTGTGTTGTACTGGAAGCCTTGGGCACTGCAATCCACAAAATAATGTATGCCAGCAATGCCGCACCGGTAGTAGCAAAGAAAAGGATGGCAAAAATGATTCGCAGAATAACCGGATCCATGTTGAAATATGCTCCCATACCACCACAAACACCTCCAAGTACCCGGTGTTCAGGGTCGCGATACAGGCGACGTTTCCGTTTGGTTTCCGATGCGATGGAATCGTCCTCGCCTTCTTCTTCAGCAAAATCTTCCGGAGTACCCATGGTTTGGATTACTTCGTTCACCCAATCCAGTGTTATTACGTTCTTGTCGTTGTCCGATTTGGCGCTGAAAATCTCAGCAATACGGGCTTCGATGTCAGAAAGTATCTCCTTTCCTTCTTCATCGCCTCCAAAATGATTTTTAAGATTGATCAGGTACTTTTGCAGTACTTCGTAAGCATCTTCTTCGATGTGAAAAATAGTCCCGCTTATATTGATTGTGAATGTCTTCTTCATTTTGTTTTTTGTTTGAAATTATCCGGTAACGATTTAAGCATTCTTGGTTTTTATCATCTCAATGGCATTTACCAACTCACTCCACGAATCGCCGAGTTCGACCATTAAACTACGGCCCGAGTCGGTCAATTCGTAATACTTGCGCGGTGGTCCCTGTGTTGATTCTTCCCAGCGATATGCCAGTAATCCGGCATTTTTCAAGCGGGTAAGCAGGGGATACAATGTTCCTTCCACTACGATCATTTTGGCTTCCTTCAGAGCCTCAATAATATCGCTGGCATACAATGGTTTTCCATCAAGAACGAGCAAAATGCAGTACTCCAGTACCCCCTTCCTCATCTGTGCTTTTGTGTTTTCTAACTTCATAACGTGTCCCTCGTTAATTGATCCTTTGTTGTTAATCTCCCTAAGCTCTGTTTATCTGCCTGCTAAATATTCCACATTGCATCAGATACCATCCAGTCTTCCAGCTCCAGCGCCTTTTCGGCAGGTTCAAACAGACTTTCGTCCATCATCCAGGGTTCAATTGTCAGCTCAGCATCGCTTGCTGTTTCAATGTGAAATGCTGCTGTGTTGAATTTTGAGTAATCCATCATCCAGCCTTCCAGCTGCAAAGCCTGCTCTGCTTCTGTGGCAAATTGCGCATTACCGGTATTTGTTCCGGTAGCTTCTACATTCATCTTGCCGGTCTCGGTCATCGCAAGGGCAATATCGCCAAAACTACTGTTGGATAATAATCTTTCCCAAAACCCCTGGGCACTTACCGTATAACTAACCAGCACAAGACTTACTATTACGGCTGCTGATCTTAATACTGCTTTCTGAACATTGTTTTTTGTTTTCATGGTGATCTGTTTTTAGTTTTCTGCTTTCTGTTAATTGTTTCTTGTTTTCATGACCTGTTTTCAGGCTTTTCTGCTTCTTGTTTTCTGTTGTTAAGACGATGTCTTTTTGTTTCCGTTACACTGTACAAAGAACTTTTCTTAAAAAACTACTAAGTTTTACATTGTTATTTGCATTACAAATATATGTATAATTTCTAGTACCATGCAACACATAGTACCATATTTTTTAGAAAATATTTTATCCTTTTCTCACATTAGACTAATTAACAAACACTTAAGCAATCATTAATCGACAAATAAAATTTGGGAATTCTGAAGTGATTTTTTGATATTTAACAATAATGTGCGGTTTGATATTTCAAAAACTTGAGAAAAACAGCGGGCGCACCTGTTGAAAACACCTTTATAACTTGTTAAAAACTATGTTAATTTTTTTAACAACTATATATGCGTTCATTTGTTTTTAAATACTTTTAGTGGCAAATTTAATCGCGCAACGGTTGGGCTGAAGGGAAGAAAAACACATTAAATAATTTAACTTCTGGTTAATATAAAGTTCACAAAGAAAGGTTTCCTTTACCCTGTCGTTAGAACACTAAATAACAGGAAAAAAGAAGGAATAAAAACGCACTGTTATTCACATGAATTTTGGTTATTTAGAAATAAAGCAAATACACGATTGGAAAACTCTGCCAACGTCATCGGCGTACTTCAAACTCAAACACTTTATAACCTGATTTTGAGAAACATTAATTCTATAATTATTTAAAATCCAAATCTATGATTAAAAAAATCAGTTTTTTATTAGTAGCACTCATTGTATTCTCAGCTACTATAATGCAAGCACAGGTAACCACTTCCAGTATGAGTGGGCGTGTCACTGATGCTGAAGGAACTGTGATAGGTGCGACGGTGATTGCCACACACGCCCCTTCAGGAACAACTTATGGCACTGTAACCAACGTAGAGGGCCGATTCAACCTAAACGGTATGCGTGTAGGCGGACCTTATACAGTACAAGTTACTTTCATTGGATATGGTGCATACACACAAAACAACATTACGTTGAGTTTAGGTGAAAACTATGTAATGAATGTTGTGCTCTCTGAAGAAGCATTATCATTAGATGAAGTCCTGGTTACGGCAACCCGCACAAAATTCTCTAATGAGAAAACCGGAGCAGTGACCAACATCACAAACGACCAGATCGAAAATTTGCCTACAGTAAACCGCAGCATCATGGACATTACCCGTCTTTCTCCTTATGGGGGTGACGATATGAGCTTTGCCGGAACAGATGGTCGTACGGCCAACTTTACAGTTGATGGAGCTAATTTTAACAATAACTTCGGTTTGAGTGACGCTCTTCCTGGTGGAGGTAACCCAATCTCTATTGAAGCTATTGAAGAATTGCAAGTTGTAATCGCTCCGTATGATGTGCGTCAAACCAACTTTATTGGCGGTGGTGTAAACGCCATTACAAAATCTGGTACAAATACCTTCAAAGCCAGTGCTTATACGTATCACAGAAATGAAAACATGCGCGGAGATGCCGTCAGAAATCAACAAATTGAAGGAGCGCGCGAAAAAGACCGTAATACAACCTACGGTTTCACAATAGGTGGCCCGATCATCAAAAACAAATTGTTCTTCTTCGTAAACGCTGAAAAGGAGAAAACACCAACAATTGTAAATCGCTGGAGAGCCTCGACTGATGGCGTGGCTGATCCGGACAATTTTATATCCCGCACAACAGAAGAAGATCTTAAGACAGTTTCCGATTTTGTAAGAAGTAAATATGGATATGAAACAGGATCTTACACAAATTTCCCTGCGGATGAAAGCAACAAAAAATTTCTTGCCCGTTTGGATTGGAATATCACAGACAAACATCGTTTAGCATTACGATATAACTACACTAAGAACGTTTCATGGAGATCACCGAACGCTTCTTCGATGGACGCAGGTACTCGTATGTCTGAGGCCAGGATGTCACAGGCCTCCATGTCATATGCCAACTCGATGTATTCGATGGACAACCTTGTTCATTCATTCTCTTTTGACTTAAACAGCCGTTTATCGGAAAACATCTCTAATCAATTCCTGGCAACATTCTCTAAACTTGACGATATCCGCGGAACAAATTCTGATGCTTTTCCTTTTATCGACATTTTGAAAGACGACCAGGCATACCTCTCTTTGGGTTACGAGCTATTTACCTGGAACAACGGTGTTCACAACAATGTATGGAACATTAAAGATGAGGTGACCTATTATTTAGGTAATCATAAAATTGTTGGTGGTGCTGCTTACGAATACAAAATGGCCGATAATGCTTATATGCGTAACGGCACAGGTTACTATCGCTACACAAGTCTTGATGCCTTTTTAAACGAAGAAGCTCCTGAAATTGTAAACCTGACCTATGGATACGACGGAGAAAGCAACCCTGCCGCTCGTGTAACAACAAACAAAATTGGTGTATATGCTCAGGACGATTGGAGTATTAACGAAAGACTCAAACTTTCGTACGGTCTTCGCCTTGATGCACTTTTCTTTAACAACAGTGATTTGATGACAAATCAAGCCATCAAGGAACTTGATTATTCGGGTCGTAGTATTGATACAGGCGAGTGGCCTTCTACCAATATCATCTTCTCTCCCCGTATAGGTTTTGTATGGGATGCTTCCGGTGACAAGAGCTTGAAAGTTCGCGGAGGTACCGGTCTTTTCTCAGGTAACTTACCGCTTGTATTCTTCACTAACATGCCAACCAACGGTGGTATGGTTCAATACCAGGCACAAATAAACGCAAGCAATGCTGCGAAGAAAGGTTTTACAATGGATGAATTTGCCGGCGGACTTGTAACGGATGCCGAAGGCAAGGCTACAATAGCAGCACTACATGATAAATTGGCAGGCTTAGGTTATCCTACAACTATTTCGCCTGAAGATGGTACTGTTCCTTCGGCTATTGCAGCTGTAGATCCTGATTTCAAAATGCCGCAAGTATGGAAAACATCATTTGCTGTTGACTATGCATTCCCGACATCTTTCCCATTATCTGCAACAATTGAAGGAATCTACAACAAAACAATCAACGGTGTTTCTATTTCTGACTGGAGTATTCCAACAGTAGGTGGTTTTGCCCGTTTTAACGGTGTCGACAATCGCCCCATTTACCCTGATGGTTATCGCAGCGGCACAAAAGCATTTATTTTGGAAAACACAAGCCGTGGTTACGGTTGGTCAGGCAACATCACACTTAATGCCCAACCAGCAGAATGGATCAGTTTGATGGCCGCTTACACACATACAGTTGCTAAAGATGTAACAGGTATGCCGGGATCTAATGCAGAATCTGCATTTACATACGTTCCTACAGTGGAAGGTCCTAACCACATTAAATTGCACAATTCTCAATACAACACTCCCGATCGTCTTGTGGCATCGATTACTGCCCACGACAAGAGTGGCAACCACTATGGTATCATCTATGAAGGATGGCGCGGTGGAGCCAACTACTCTTATATGACGGTTAACGACATCAATGGTGACGGTTATAACTACGATGCAATCTATGTTCCAACAGATGAGGAAGTGGCAAACAACGAATTCCGCTTTGTTTCTGCAGACGATCAAACTCGTTTTATGGACTACGTACATGCCGATGATTATTTGAAAGATCAACAAGGTAAGTATGCAGAAGCCTATAGCGTTTACTCTCCCTGGGTACATCGCGTTGACTTCAGCTACAAACATGATTTTGCTCTTAAAGCAGGTAATAACGGACACAAACTGCAACTTAGCCTGGATATCAAAAACGTAATGAACTTCTTCAACTCCAATTGGGGTGTGGCTAAATATTTGAACCCGGAAATTGGCTCGGAAGCCCGCATCCTCAAATACGAAGGTGTTGATGCTGACGGTATTGCTACATTCTCTACACCCGCTTCAATCCATGGCAATACCAAAACATTCACGCCAAGTTACACATTGGGTCAAACCTGGTATGCTTCTATTGGTATCAAGTATATTTTCAACTAATTAAAAAGCTCTGACAATTATGAAATTAAAAAACATATTTCCATTTTTCGTTGCAATGCTTGCCCTAATGACAAGTTGTGACGATGAAGAAACCATGACTTTACTTCCAGAGATTCAAGTATCGTCATCGTTCGTCACTCTCCCGCAGGACGGAGGTTCTACATCCATTACCGTAACGGCTAAAGATAGCTGGACGGCAGAGAAAGTAACTACCGAGAAAGATTCGGTTAAATGGTTAACAATCTCTTCAACTACCGGTGCTGCCGGTGAGACGGAGATTAGCTTTTCTGCCCCATCTGCCATAGATGGCCGCACTGCAGAGGTACTACTTAACTGTGCTGGCAAAACCCAGAGAATTAACATCATGCAAGGGTTGGCACAGATTTCCGAAGCTACTGTTGAAGAGGCTAAAGCTGCTCCCGACGGAAAAACTCTCCGTATAACAGGGGTTTGTACCAACATTACCAACACACTTTATGGCAACTGGTATTTAACTGATGATACAGGCGAATTATACATTTATGGTACGCTTGACAAGAAGGGCGGAACAAAAAATTTCCTGAGTCTGGGTCTTGAAGTGGGAGATGAAGTGACGATTGAAGGTCCAAAAGGTTCTTACAAAGGAGACCCTCAAATGGTGAATGTAATGGTTATCCAAATCAACAAATCACTGGTGAAAGTTGATTCGGTACAAAACGCAGCACTTACTGACCAAGGTGGCGAATTTGTTGCCTACCTTACCTGCAAAGGACAAGGCGTATCGGTAGAAATTCCTGAAGATGCCAAGTCTTGGTTATCCATTTCTTCCATCCAATCAGCAGGAACCAATACTGTAGTGAAATTCAAAGCCGAAGCGAATAACGATGAAGATCGTGAAACTACGCTCACTTTCCGCACTACCGATGGATCTAAAAACTATAGCACTCAAACAACTATTAGCCAGGCAGGAGCGATTGTAGATGCAACGATTGCAGAATTCCTTGCAGCTCCGGTTGGTGACAGACAATATCGTTTGAAAGGAGCTATTTCCAAGATTGACGATGCTACATCCGGCAAATTATACTTAAGCGATTTCTCCGGTGAAACCTATGTTTATAAAGTTCAGGATTTTGCCACAAAAGGGTTAAAAGAAGGTGACATCATCACAATTGTTGGAAAACGTGCTGCATATAACGGATCTCCACAGGTAAGTGGTGCTGTATTGGAAAGCATTATTGCTTCGGTAATTCCTGCTACTGTTGCTGAGGCGCTGACCAAACCTGACGATGAAAATATTTACTATATGGTAACCGGTGAAATTAAATCAATTTCCAGCGAAACATATGGTAATCTTTATTTGAAAGACGGTGCCAGTGAAATCTACGTATATGGATGTTATCCGGGCTATGGTGCAAGCGGTAATGACAGAAAAGGTTTGATAGCTGCCAAAGGTCTGAAAGTTGGCGATACACTAACATTAATTGGACCGAAGATTACCTTTGTAAACTCTACAACAGGAGTATCGACGATTGAACTTTCACCAACTTTTTATTTCAGCCACGTAAGTGCAGAATAAAATGTGCCATTCTTCCATTTTAATTGAATGGAGTAAATAAAAAGAGGCTGTCCAAAAAGTAAAATTGGACAGCCTTTGTTTTTATTTTGATTACAGTAATTTTACCTGTTAGTTTTAAAACCGTATAAAATAAAATACTGTTATTTGTCTTGCTAATCTTTCAAAATAAATAAAATGCATCACTCAATAAGTTGGAAAAAATCAGTTGTCATTACGTTTTTGATGTGCCTAAACGGAATTCTTCTGGCCCAGCCAGTCGGGTATTATAATGGAACAGAAAACCTCTCGGGAGAAGAATTAAAAACGGCCTTGCATAATATTATAAAGGACCATGTGGATTTTTCGTATTCATTCGCCCGGGATATCATTAATTACTCCGATGCTGATCCCAACGATCCCAACAAGGTGATTCTCTTTTACACCCAGGTATCGCGGAATGCAAGTAATTACGGAACCGGCGGTGACTACATTAACCGCGAGCATGTTTGGGCCAAATCACACGGGTATTTCGAAGATATACGCTCGATGAATGACGACGCACTAAATCTTCGTCCGGCTGATGCATCGGTAAACGAAGATCGCAGTAATCTGGATTTTGACAACGTTCAACCCAACGGAACCAGGCACCCCGAAGCCACCGAATGCTGGTACAGTTCTAACGCCTGGGAACCAGGCCCCTTAACCAAAGGACAAGTGGCGCGCATCTTGTTTTACATGGCCACCCGTTACGAAAGTGATGGCAATGAAATTGATCTGGAACTTGCAGATCAACTCAATACTTTCCCATCGGCCAAATTCGGGAAATTGTCCACCCTCATAAAATGGAACAAGGACTACCCTCCTTCCGATTTCGAGCGCAGGAGAAATGAACGCATTTTCCGCATTCAGCAAAACAGAAACCCCTTTGTAGATCATCCGGAATTTGTTGATCTCATTTGGGGCAGCCGGGAACCCGCCACAACGAGCATTGGCCAATTAACTATGCAACCCGAAAAACCTCTTCCGGGCGAAAATGTAACCATTTCCTGTCGTGTTTCATCCAACAATACTCCCGACAGCGTTCTGCTTTATTGCGGGCCAGACTACGGTTCTGCCCAGCAGTTTGTTCGATTAAATAAAACGGGCGATCTCTATTCGGGCAATATTAAAATCAACGAGCTGCCGAACCAAATGATTTACTTTAAAATCAAAGCCCGGTCAGGTGAAGATTCAACAGTTATGAGGGGCAGTTACCTCATCCCTGAAATAATTCAGGCTGAAAACATCACCCCTATAAAAGCAGTTCAGGGAACGGGCAGTGCAAGCCCATTGCTGAGCCAGCAAGTTACTATTGCAGGCCGCGTAACTGCCAATTTTGATAATTCGTTTTACCTGCAAACAGGAAACGAATTACGTTCAGGAATAAATGTTTATGGCACCTTATTTACCGGAAAAGTGGGCGACAGTTTGGTTGTTCGCGGAAAGCCACTCGAATACAACCGACTCACGGAAATCATTAATCCAGACTATATCTATAATTTCAACAACAACAAGCCGGTTGAACCACTTGTGATTACTACGTCGCAGATAAACGAAGATTATGAAGGTATGCTTGTACAAATAAATAACGTAACCTACAATAAACCCGGCAGCGTTATTCCGGAAGAGAATGCAACGTATACCGTTACAGATAATACCGGAAGTGCAGTGATTTATATTAATAGAACCTCTCGTCTTGTTCAAAAAAAGTTTCCGTCAACAGCCAGTAATTTAGTCGGTGTGGTAAGCGAATACAATGGAACCTACCAGATTCTTCCGCGCCAAATAAAAGATTTGGATGTTCCGACAGCCATTCACGACATCGTTCAGCTAAAAGAAATGATCACGGTTTACCCAAACCCGGTTCAGAATATTCTTCATATTTCTGATGCTTCAAACCTAAAATACATTCGCATTTTCACGACACAAGGTTCTCTGGTTCTGGGGAAAGAGATGAAAACAAATCAGGTTGATGTCAGTTCGTTAAATCCGGGAATTTACCTGATCCAATTTGAAACGACAAAAGGGAAAAACGCATTTGCCAAATTCAGCAAACAATAAGCTCCTGTAGTGTACTAATTTTAAATTTGTGGGGATAAGGATTCATATTCTGATAAACCAGACCGTATATAGTAATGTTATCTTTAATGAAACGACCATGATCCCGAATAGTCGGGAACACATAGGTGAATGATTAATATCATGGGAGTTCCATCTGTTACGATAATAAATAAGCAATTTAAACAGATGAATTATTACTTTTGCGGTCTTTTAAAGGAATTCTAAAAGGGAAATGATGGAACAGGCAAGCATCAATCAAATGTTGGAAGAAAAGGGATACATCGATGAAGCGATTGATCCGGCAATCAAACTGGCAGAAGAAATCAGGCGTCTGAAAAAGGAAAAGAATGCGGTAATCCTTAGCCACTTTTACGTAGATGGCCCTTTACAGGATATTGCAGATTACGTGGGCGACAGCCTCGGACTGGCACAGGCAGCTGCCGAAACTGATGCCGAAATGATCGTTTTTGTGGGTGTTCATTTTATGGCCGAAACCGCCAAGATCATCAATCCCTCGAAGAAAGTTATTCTGCCCGACCTGAAAGCAAGCTGCTCGCTGGCAGAATCGGCTCCTGCTGATAAATTTGCCGCGTTTAAAGCTCAGTATCCCGACCACAAAGTGGTTACCTACATTAACGCTACAGCGGCCCTTAAAACCATGTCTGACATTGTTTGTACTTCGGCCAATGCCGCGAAAATAGTGAACAGTTTTCCGCAGGATGAAAAGCTGATCTTTGCCCCCGATAAAAACCTGGGGAATTACATCAACAGCATTACTGGCCGCAATATGGTGCTTTGGGACGGTGCCTGCATGGTTCACGAGCAATATTCGGTGGAACGAATTATTGAATTAATGGAACAGCACCCCGATGCAGAATTTATTGCTCACCCCGAATGTGAAAAACCGGTTCTTTTGCTGGCCAAACACATTGGTTCTACCACTGCGTTGCTGAATTATGTGCAAAAAAGCGACGCCCGCAAATTTATTGTAGCGACCGAAAGCGGTATTCTGCACCAAATGACCAAGGCTTGCCCGGATAAGATCTTCATTCCGGCTCCGTCGGCCGATTCAACCTGTGCCTGCAACGACTGCTCGTACATGAAACTGAACAGCCTGCAGAAGCTGTACATCTGTTTGAAACACGAGTTACCGGAGGTTACGCTTCCCGAAGATGTCATCGAACAAGCAAGGATCCCGATCCAGCGCATGCTTGAAATTTCGTAGTAATCGTTCCGCTATTTTGGAATATCGGTTGATGTGGAATCAGCTGCTTCGATCAGGTTCTGCACCAGCAAATCCTGCCGCGAAATTTCGATGGCCTGTAGCAGGGTTTTATCAATCTTCTGAATGATCGGATAAAAACCCGTCTCGCCGATTATATTCCGCGCGATGTAGGCTTTCAGCTGCGTGTTAATGATTTTCCCAGACTCCTTCAACCCGTCGGCATCCTTTTTAACGCCCTTTTCGGCGGCGTATTTAACAAAGTCGTCGATTACATGGTGTTTCTCCAGATAAGCATCGAACTCATCAGCAGCGGTCAATTCCGCCAGTTCTGAGCGGTGTTGATCGGCATAAGCGTAGGCATACGAATAAATCAGTCCGCGCCGGAACAACTTGCCGTAATACTCCGAATTACCTGTGGTATCCACCGGGACAAAAAAGTCGGGCATAATTCCGCCGCCGCCATAAACAATGCGGCCGCCCTTGGTGGTGTACTTCAGCGAATCATCAAAATGAATACTGTCGGCAACCAGCTGCTCCATGTTGTGGAAACGCTCGTAAATATGGTTGTAATACTCCTCGTTACCGTCTTCGTACGGACTTTGAATACAACGTCCGCTGGGGGTGTAAAAACGCGCTACGGTAAGGCGAAGTGCCGAACCATCGTTCAGCAGGATCTGCTCCTGTACCAGGCCTTTTCCGAACGAACGGCGGCCAATCACAATTCCGCGGTCGTTATCCTGAAGAGCGCCCGCAAAAATCTCGCTGGCCGAAGCCGAAAACTCGTCGATCATCACGTACATCTCCACATCGCCAAAAGAACCTTTCCCCGAGGCATTGTAGGTCTTTCGTGGCTGATTTTTACCCTCGGTATAAAGCATGGCCTCCCCTTTTTCCAGTACTTCGTCCAGCATCTGCAAAACGCCCATCAAAGCACCGCCGGGATTTCCGCGAAGATCCACTATCACGCGTTTGGCTCCCTCCTCTTTCAAGACGGTCATTCCGTCTACAAACTCCTGGTAAGTGGTATTAGCAAAGCGGCTGATTTTTATGAACCCGGTTTCCGGATCGATCATGTAGGTCACATCCACACTGTAAAGCGGAATGTCTCCGCGGGTAATTTCAAACTCCAGTTCATTGTCCTCTCCCTTTCTCTGGACTCCGATGCGCACTTTCGAATTTTTCTCGCCCCGGAGCAAATGAAGAATGTCGTTACTCTCCTTGCCAACTCCTGCAATCAGTGAGTCGTTAACCGTTACAATGCGGTCACCGGGCTGAATGCCCACCTGGCTCGAAGGCCCTCCCGAGATCACTTCAATTACGCGTACCGTGTCTTCCATCAGCGAAAACTGAATACCGATTCCCGAAAAGTTACCCCGCATTTCTTCGTTTACTTCCTGCATGTCGCGCGCCGGAATGTAGGAAGTATGCGGATCGAGCTTTTTGAGTATCTCCGGAATGGTTTCTTCCACAATCTCGCCCGTATTTACACTGTCGACATAACCGTGATCAACCAAATCAAGAATGGTCGATATTTTATTGGGCTGACTCATCGCCAGGCCGCTAAAGCCTGTGCTCGAGTTGGTTTTCATCATGTTCCCGATCAGAATACCAATGGCAATTGAAATGGCAATTAAAAGGGGAACCAGTATAACTGTTTTCTTATTCATTGTTTCTTTTCTCCAAGTTAAAAATAATGGGCCGCACGTCGCTTAAATATCTACCTGTACGACATCGATTCCGGCTCTTCGAAGCAGGTTGATCCCGTCTTCCAGCCTGTAACTCTCGGTAAACACCACCCGCTTAATACCTGCCTGAATAATCAGCTTCGAACATTCCAGGCACGGCGAAGAAGTTACATACAAGGTGGCTCCGTCGCTGCTGTTCCCCGATTTTGCCACTTTGGTGATGGCATTGGCTTCGGCATGCAGTACATAGGGCTTTGTCTGGTTGTTCTCGTCTTCACAAACATTCTCAAAACCTGCCGGCGTTCCGTTATACCCGTCCGAAATGATCATCTTGTCTTTCACAATCAAGGCCCCTACCTGTCTCCGTTTGCAGTAAGAATTCTGAGACCAGATATCGGCCATTTTAAGGTAACGCTGATCGAGCAGTTGTTGTTTTTTATCCTTCGACATAGTTATGTATTGTTCTTAAATAGGTAGCGTTTTCTACTCCTGATTACAAAAGTAACATTGATTTTAGAAAAACGGCTTAATTATAACGCACTGAGCCACTCAGTGTTTGATTTTAATTTTTTTTAATGCTTTTCCCCGGAAAACCGAACTTTCAGCAACAAAAAACGCCGCAAATTGCGGCGTTGAAGTATCAAAATACTGAATGATTATTCTTTGATCAATAACCAAACATCCGAATATTTTTCGAATGCCTGTCTGATTTGTGCCACCCGGCTTCTGGCTTCTGCCTCTTGCTTGTACGAGTTTACACAAACACGGTAGTAACCGGTTTCGCTGTGCAAAATAATCGGGGTAAAACCTTCCTGCAACAAGGTAGTCCGGTAATTCTTTGCGTTATCAAGCTGTCCGAACGAACCAAGAATCACAAAATAAGTGTTTCCCTCGTTTTTGGTCTGATCCTGCTGATCGGTAAAAGAAACCTGTTCTTTACGGATAGCGATTGGTTTTTCATCGGCTACGGTTTCAACCGGCTTGCTTACTTCGGTCTTGGTTTCCGATCCCGGAACCGTGAATACCTTGGTCGGAACCGTGTTGTCGCTGGTGTATTCCGACTGTGCGGGTTGCTTTACTGTTTTACAAGCGCTAAGCACCACAACAAGTGCTACAAAAAATGCTATTCTATTCATTTTATTCCTGTTTTTCAGTTATTGAACAAAGCGAAGATACACATTAAGCGTACCATCAATGCACGAAACCCGGGCAAGTTTTACACAGAATTCTGTTTGCAACTAAAAACGGGAAGGGTTGGGTGTTTATTTTGTTAACATCTTGCTTTTGCGCCACCACCGCCAAAAAACAACATCACTCCGAGCAAAAAACCAAAGTTGTACCACCCGCCCGCATTGGGAAAGGCATAAATCTCATAATCAGTAAAAAGGCTGGCGATAAAGCTGAACAGCAAAATGAATCCGTGCAGCAATCCTTTTAAAAATCCGGGAGGATCGGTAATGTTTTCGAAAGACTGGGTCGCACACCCCGTAAACAGTAAACCGGCGGTTAACACAACAAGCAGAAGCGGAAGGTATCGTTTCATATGCGTAAAAGTATTGATTGGTGAATATTTCTGAATATGAATCACCTTCAAGGTATTATACTTTGCACGAAAGAGCAAGCAGAAAGCAAAGAAAATACCTGGTCACTCCCGGATAATTTCCTTCAGAAAGCGGATAAACGCAGGATTATTCAAGCGCGCATTCAGCATCACAAAGTGAGGATTGATCAAATCCTTCCGGTTGTATTGCAGGGTCTCGAAATTGTCGTGCCGCAAAACAGCGCCGCCAAATTCTTCTACCATCAGTTGCCCCGGGGCGGTATCCCATTCCGAGCAGGGGCCGGCCTTCAGGTACATATCGGCATTGCCTTTTACCATCTGCACCTGCTTCCTGGAGCTTCCGCAATGCAGTATCTCCACCTGAAAATTCCGCTGCATTTTTTCGATCAGTTCTGCCTCACGCGGTTTAAAAAACGAGCGACTGGCTGCTATGCAAATCACATCGCGGTCGATCATCGGCTGCTTAAGCTGAGTTGTTTCTCTCTTTGCATTGAACTCCAGTACCCCTTCTCCCCGGTGGCAATACCAACCGGTTTTTATCAGGGGCTGGTAAATCCATCCGGCCTCGGGCGAAGTTCCTTTTATAAACGCCAGGTTGATGCAAAACTCACCGTTTCGTTTTATAAATTCCTTGGTTCCGTCGAGGGGATCAATTAAAAAATACTGTTCCCAGTTTTTCCGGACATCGTAGGCAGGAATGGGGTTTTCTTCATCCATAATCGGAATTTCAGGAAAGAGTTCTTTCAAGCCCTGATTTAATATCCGGCTCGAAGCTTTGTCGGCACGGGTAACAGGCGTATGGTCTGCCTTGGTTTGAGCGGCAAAATCCTTGCTGTTATACACCTCTACAATCGCTTCACCGGCCGCAGCAAGTAATTGAAATATCTTCTCCTGTTTCGATCTCTCCATCCCGGAATAATTGGTTTCTGTAAATTTAATCCGAATCGGGTCTTTTCAGATTCTTCCGGCCGACAAATCAAAATCATTTAAATGTTTGTTTACAATGCTTCGACTGCAATTTCAATTTTTAGCTGAAAACCTCTTTCAATACATTCAGCGATTTTATTTCCCCCAGGTTTTCGAAATGAAGTTGGTAATAATCCACCAATACCGATAGCAGGGTATCGCGCAAGGACCGGGAGATATGAAACTGCCCCAGTTCGTTGATTTTTAACCCGGAAAGTGTCAGAAGGTGTCCGGTTGCCTCTTTATTGGCGAACAAGGGATGAGAAGGCTCGTTGGGCACCACCGCGCCTTTCCGAAGATCGAACCACGATTCAAAAGCCGCTTTGCGGGTGTCGGGCATAAACCCAAAATATTCGGTCAGCCGAAAAAGAAAATAGAGGTGAAAATTCTGCCAGCCCTCTTCCATCAGGTCGAAATACAGCAAGCTGCCTTTTATAAAGTCATACAATTCGGGATTGCTTTCCTGTTCATGAATGGTCTTGTAAAGCATTTCTGACAAAAAAATAGCCTGTGTTGCTTTCTTAATGTCAAAGGGAATGTTCTGGTAAGCGTGTAAACTTTTGAATTCCTTTACCCGTTGAATGTCGCGCGATTGCTTTTGGTAAACCTCCATGTCGAGCAGGAAAAGCGGCTGCAAAAGACCTGCCTTGTTTTTTGACTTGCGGCTACGTGAAGCATTTACCATGTAACTCTCCCGGCCAAATTCGCGGGTAAAAACAGTGGCAATCACACTGCTTTCACCGTATTTGATGAAATGGAGTACAATTCCTTCAGTGGCAGCGAGCATACTTTAGTTTAGAGTTTAAAGTTCAGTGTTCAAAGTAGACTATCATGGGGATGTCAATAATTAAGTCCATCTTAGTCAGTTCCAATTATTTTCTATTTGCGCATTATAGCATTTCTGCATTCCCGCATTCACAAACTCAATCCATCAGTCCATCAGCTTTTCAGCAGTCCCTCAATCCTTCAATCCCTCTCTCCCTAATGGATAAACAGCAGCTTGGTAATGTGGGTTTCGTTGCCCTGTTTGTCATTGCACAAAACCAGGTAAACACCAGTCTTCACCCGGTTCCCGTTCAGGTTCCGGCCATCCCAGCTTGCCTGGCCACCAAGCGATGTTGTTTTGTACACCAGGTTGCCGCTTATATCTGTAATCTTGATATCTGTATCGGCAATTAAACCAGTGATCGTAACCGGACCATCGTACGTTTCGCGCACAGGGTTCGGATACACATAAACATTGCTGTAGGTATTGTTGCCTTCGTTGGCATCGCTCTGATACGAGATCAACCCTTTATCTGTTCCAATAAAAACTTCGCCCGATTTATCATTAATGGCAAGAGCGGTGATGTTGTTCGACAGCAGCGGACTGTTTTCGGCGGTAAAATGCAGAATCTCGTCTTCTCCCGATTCAGAAACCAGGTACACTCCCGAACTTTTGGTTCCCAACCATTTCCGATTCGCGCCATCCACGGCAATGGCTGTTACGGTTTCAGTTTCAAGCAGCGGGTGATATATACCGTCTTTCAGATCGAGTCCGGGTTGGCTTGCATAAAAATTATCAGTACTCCATATACGGGACGGGTTGTTGTACACCGCCACTCCCAGAGACGTACCCATCCAAATAGCTCCGTCTTTGTCTTCGGCAATGGAGTAAACATCACTCATTCGGGTAAAGTACTCATTGGTGCCGTTGCTAAAATAAGTAGTTACCAATAACTGCTTTTTTTGTTCTCCAGTTTTATCCACAACATATGCGTCATGATTTCTGACAAGCATCCATTTGTCCCCGTTTTGGGTTACAATCAACTTGGTTGGATTGTCTTTGTTTGCCAACTCGGGCAAAACAAACGATTGCCACTTTCCATCAGGAGAGAGGCGATGTAAGTTGTGTACACACTCGGCGTTGTTCATCCATAAATTCCCTTCATCGTCAAAATCCAGACCTCCAACACGGGTAAACGGTTCATCAGGTTGTTCGGGCAACGCAGTTTCCAATGGGCTGTTTTTGTTGTAATAGCGGGTAACAAATTCATTGTTCCGATACTCCAGCAAGCCTCCTCCCCAACTTGCCACAAAAAAGTGATTCTCATCAAAGGGATCAACTGCAATTTCAAGAATGTTGTGAAAATCTCTTAACTCAGGGTTGGTTTTGTAGGCAAAATGCTCCCAAGTACCATTTTGGTACCCCTGAAAATAAGGAGTTTTATAACCCGACAAATCTCCCGGAGCAGCCCATAGCTGGGATTTGAATACCGTTAGCGAAAAAATATCGTTGTTAATGGGGCCATCTGTTGCAATACGTTCAAAATTTTCATTTTTGATACGAACCATCACATTTTTGTAATCCGAAACCCACACGGATCCGTCAGAAGTTACAATACCACTACTCGGACTTATTTCGGGAACTTGTTCTTCTCCAAAATCATAGGCCCGAATTGTACCGATAAGATTGTGGTTGTTATCAATCACATAAACTGCATTTCGCCCGGCAACGACCAAATACCCTCCGGCTGATTGCATATCGTTGGCGTACCTTATACTCGTTAAATAAGGGTTCCAGTCTCCGTCGTTCAACACATATAGCTCATCAAGAGCCCATTCATCAGGAGTGTAATTGGCAATTAATTTTCCGCCATGTTCTTCCAGTTGACTAAATTTATCATCTGAATGAGGGATATTGTCAACCTTGATCCAATTGGCATAATCCAAAAGATTGACCCCACTGGCTGGAGCCCTGAATATTCCTTCGTTAGTCGCCGCATAAATTTCCTGGTTATATATTTCAATATCGTTTACGACGATTGGCAAGCCCTGATCCCCAATAAAATAAGTATCCTTAAACTCTTCTTTAGCCAGGTTAATCACTACAACGCCAAAACCACAGGCGAGGTAGGCTTCGGAACCAGAGAAAGCAATGTTGTTAATGGATTTATCGGCCGATAATGTTTTGCGTTTGATGTCAGAGAGATTGACAACCTTCCCGTTACTGTACACCAAATCGATGTTGCTGTTTTTGTAGGCAATTACAAGTACCTTATTTTCGGTACTGTATGCAATGGTTTTCACACCAAAATCGGAAAGGGTCACTATATCGTCCAGTTTATTGATGCTTTGATCTTCCAGATCGTAGTAGAATATTCCACCATCCGTCACACAAAACACCTTATTTTCTGAAGCAATAGCTTTTGTTGCATTGCTATAGGAAAGGTAATTATTCCATTTTCCTGCTTGTTGCGCACTCAGCGACCACCCTGCCAGGATGAATGTAAACAGTAGTAATACTTTTTGCATCGTATTTAATTTTTCACTCCGCTTTTGAGAAAGTTGACCAGCTTTTCTACCGCCCGCCCGCGGTGGCTTATTTTATTTTTTTGTTCCAGGCTCATTTCCGCGAAAGATTGTGTATAACCCTTTGGTTGAAAAACCGGATCGTAACCAAAGCCGGAATTTCCTTTTTTTTCTGTTAAAATAGCACCTTCAACAATGCCTTCAAATTGCGTTTCTTCTCCGTTTAAAATCAATGAAATTACTGTTCTAAAACGTGCTTCGCGGCTATTTATTTTGACCAGCTTTTCCAATACTTTTTTCATATTGGCATCTGAGTCCCTGGCATCTCCCGCATAACGGGCCGAATAAACTCCCGGTTCACCATCAAGCGCCTCTATTTCCAGCCCGGTGTCGTCGGCAAAACAGTTGTAACCATACTTTTCATAAACAAAGAAAGATTTCTGACGGGCATTCCCTTCCAAGGTAGGCTGGGTTTCAGGAATATCTTCGTAACAGCCGATATCTCCTAAACTCAATAGTTTTATTTCGCTTCCCAAAAGCTCCTGAAGTTCTTCCAGTTTATGCCTGTTATTTGTTGCAAAAACAAGTTCCATATTTGAAATTTTGCTAAAAGTAAGGAAAATAATCCAGTGTGATAATTTACCCGAAATGGGTTAAACCCAGCGGTAACTTTGGTTAAAACGGATAAAAATCCACTTTAACGTCATCTAAACAGAAGTTATTCTTGTTGTTATTCCAGAGGTATAAATTAAGTTCATCTCCGCTCTTCAAATCGTAAAAATTACGGAAATAAATCAGGTCGTTCCATCTGTTTGTTTTTTCCATTTGCCTTGAAATTTTAGATGCTCGCCAATGCTCCTCTTTATCTTCACCCTCCACATCGCTGACAATTAAAGCATCAACATATTCATCCGACAATACTTTGGCTCTCAATACAAGTGTTCCCTGTTTCAACGCTCCGTTTTCGTTCTTTACTTTTGCCAGCGTAAAATATGAATCGTCACCCGTTAATTGTTTACTCCCGGAAGGCTCGTGATCAAAAGTTTCCGATACATGAAACACCGCGCTATTTTCAGACCAGCGGGCATTGTATGTATCCATTACTTTTGGGCTTTTATCTTTATAACTAAGCCGTATTACCAGAAAAATTGCCATTATAAGCAAAAAGGCTACCGGAATTCCGACAAACACTTGTCTCTTTCTGTTTACCTTTTTTAAACCATACCCCAGCAGAAAAACAAGGGCGAGAATGAAAAGGACATTGGAAACCACGTAAAGAACAAGTATTTTATTGTTCTTGTATTGGTACAAAACAGTATGTCTCCCTTTCGGTAGCAGTATGGTCCTGTAATTAAAATTGGAAGTATAAAGTGGCATTTCAACATTATCAACATAAGCTTTCCAGCCTTTAAAATTTGTTTGCAGCATGGTAAAGAACTGATCATTTTGGGTATTTGTTTCAACCACCACTTTATTGGGTGAGAACACTTTGATTTCAAACCCATCCGCACTGTCAGTTGCAACACTTACCGATGAAAGTTTCAGAAAATCCTCATCGTTTAAAAACAAATCTTTTGTTGCTGATAAACCTTCCATACTCCTTTCATCATGCTGCTTCAACGGGCTTATTTTATCTGAAAAATAGAACAGATGATTGTTTAGCACGGCTTGCCTGAGCGTTTCATTTTTATCCAATGAGTCGTATGATTTAAGCCTGAATGAAGAAAACGAATCGAAACTCACCTGTTTTGAAAAAACATATGTATTCCTCCAAAACGGCGGGGACAAAACATGCAAATCATCATTATAGATGATTTTGTCATCGACCGGAACCGGGAATTTTTCAGGATACAAAGCCAGATCTTTTGCCATTTGCAAGGGCTTGTGCTCCTTGTCGGTAACAGTAATATTAATGTTGAATTGAAGGGCTACAATTAATTCAACAGCCACCAACCCAACCATCAGTACATCGTAACGTTTAATCTTTTGCGAGAAAAGAACAAGTACAAGAAAAACGGAAGCTACAATCAATTGAAAAATACCTTGCACCACAATGTGCTGGTGAAAAGACAAGGCGTCCGGCAGTTGTTTAAAAATCTGTAGTCCGAATATAGCCTTCTGTTCTTCAGGGCTAAGTTCTCCGGCGGAATAAACAATCAGAAACAGAATAAAAGCCAAAAGCAGGAGAACAATAAAAATCACTTTCTTTTTTTCTTTTTCGATATTTCCCCGGAAGTAAGCCAGGTAATTTGCTGCCAGAAGGATAAAGGCAAATAGCCCGAAAACCCTGATGTAAGCGGCATACTTAAAGAGGTTCATAAAAGGAGCATGGGCAAACAGAAACTCTCTCACAGGCAAAGCCCTAAAACAAGAGGCCAGAATAATTACCCCAAAAGCCAACAGCAGGTATTCGAGAGTTGTTCGCTTCTTTAGTAATGCACCCGCCAGTAAAACCAAGGGTATCAACCCGAAATAGTGATTTCGCATGGAAGTATCCACTCCGCCAAAAAACTCGGGATAGTTGAGTGTTGCAGAAGGGAGAACAAAAGAGATCAGCGCTTTTAAGCTCATTCCCTGACTCAGCGTTTCTTCAAGGGCAATACCTTTCTCAAGCCTGTCTACTGAATCCAGGATATCAAAGGTTGAAACGATAAGAGGCAACGCCAACAGTATCACAAGCAACAACAGCATCAAATTAAGCCGTACTAATTCGAGTATGCGTTTTAAACTCCTGCTTTTCAAATCCTTTATAAGAAAATAGAAGAATACAAGCATGAGCAAATAGAACAAAGCAAACGACAAAGCCTGATAGGCACCCGTTATCATCAGAAAGACAAAGACCCCCGTTTTTAACACATATATTGTTCTTCGGTCGCGCAATAATTGAAGGTAGCTTTGTACCACAAAAGGACACCAGGCCACACCAACCAGCAAAAAGAAATGCTGGCCATGCCCCACCAGAAAACCATTAAGCGAGTATGCAAGGGCTGCGATAAAAGAAGCAGTCCGGTCGCCGTTGAAATAAAAGGAAAGTTTATACATTCCGGCACCGGCAATAAAGGTATACAACACAAACAGAAAGTGCATTGTAAGAATGCTATAGCCCGTGGAAATACCGGTAAGAAAAAGTTCGGGATAAAATACAGGAGCTTGTAAATCGGCAAAAAAAGGTGTCCCGGTTTGCAGATAAGGATTCCAGAATGGAAAATATCCGGATTGAATGCATTCGGAGAAATAAAACCGAAAAGGGAAAACAACATCAATGAGGTCCCACTTTAAGGCAGATACAAGAAATGACACTTGCCAGTAAGCCAAAATCACTACTACCAACAATGCAAAATACGGATTTATCCTTTTTGGGAAAGCTACCATAAGTTCTGCTACAATTTCAAATTGATGGTAATATTAAGACTATTTTCTTAGTGTGAGAAAAGATTACCGCAAGAACAAAATCAAATCCTTACATCGGAGATGTACAATTTCGTTTTCGCAACGAAACCTGAATTAATATTTGGTAAAAATGAGAATTACTCGCAGGTACAAGTATGAAGACAATCCACGATCTGGCTCAGAATATCAAACTTCAGGTAATAGTAAGTGTTCTTTCCGTCGCGTTTTGAACAAAGTACTCCCTTGTCACGCAGAATTCCAAGGTGATGAGAAGTAGTGGATTGCTCGATTTTCAGAAGTTCGTGAATTTCTGTAACAGTCAGTTTTTTCCCTCCTTCCAGGTGCTTCAGAATGGCAATACGCATCGGATGAGCCATTGCTTTTAACATGCTCGCCGCTACTTCCAATCTTTCAACATTTAGTTCCTTTACCTCTTCCATCTTTGTACTTTTACGTCTGCAAATATATAAATAATTAAGAATAACCGACTTCCCCTTCGGGTAAAACCTTTAATACCAGCACAATGATAAACTTTTTTTTATGAAACAATCTTTTTTTAAGTGAAATTGTTTTATGTTCGTTCACCAAAAGAAATCAGGACAGTTCAGAGAATGAAAGCATTACAAAAGATAAAGAGCCCAATTGAGCAGGAGTTAATTGATTTTGAACCATATTTCAAAAAATCGTTACAAAGTGATATTCCACTTCTGGCCACCATATTAAATTATCTGTACCGAACCAAAGGCAAACAACTTCGCCCCATGTTTGTATTCCTTTCGGCCAAATTACACGGAGGAACCAACGAATCGTCAAAACTGGCAGCCTGCTCGGTGGAGCTGCTTCATACAGCCACCCTGGTGCACGACGATGTGGTAGACGAATCGTACGAACGCCGCGGAATGTTCTCGGTAAAAGCACTTTGGAAAAACAAGCTGGCTGTTTTAGTCGGCGATTACATCCTGGCAAAAGGCTTGCTCCTCCAGCTCGAAAACAAGAAATACAACTTCCTTCACCTAATTTCAAGAGCGGTTCAGGACATGAGCGAAGGTGAAATCCTGCAAATGAAAAAGAGCCGGAAACTCGACATCGACGACGATACTTATTTTGAAATTATCCGCAAAAAAACAGCTTCGCTTATTGCAACAAGCATGGCGATTGGAGCTGCTTCGGCTACCGAAAACGAGGAAATAGTGGAGAAAATGTACCGCATTGGCCAGGATGCCGGTATTGCCTTTCAGATCAAGGACGATATTTTTGATTACCAATCGAAAGGCATCATCGGGAAGCCGATCGGTAACGACATCAAGGAAAAAAAGATCACCTTGCCCCTGCTTCACATTCTGAATAATTCGGACAATTCGGAAAGAAAGCGGATTTTGCGCATGGTAAAACGCAGAAATAAAAACACCCAGTCTGTTAAAGAGCTCATCCAGCTGGTTATCGACCGCGGAGGACTGGAATACGCCGAGTTGCGCATGCTCGAATTTAAAGACAAAGCTGTAGCCGGGTTAATGGAGTTTCCGGAAAGTGATGCACGCGAATCGCTGATCGAGCTGATGGAATACATTACAACACGGAAAAAATAGAATCAGCGGGGCAGATTAAAAGCCGTATTTCTCACAATTTATTTGGTGGTAAAAACGCATTTCGCGGGCACTGGCTTTTTTCATGCGCTAAGCGGTTCGAAACCGCTAAGCGTCTAGATGCTGAATATTCACGCAATCATGCATTCAAAACTCAAGAAATACAGTCAGCTGTACCTTCCTACACTTCCAAGCGGATGAAATAGCCGTTGTGTTTACGCATGTTCAACACATTGTTTTCATCCAATATCAGGTACTGCCCTTTTATACCGGACAGTGTTCCTTCAATCACAGATTGTTTGTCGAAACCAAGACTGGTGATTTTCTCAGGATATTTTTCAACCGGGTAATTAATGGCTGTTACCTCATCATCCGGTTCGGCATATTTCCGAAGTTCTGCCGGCAAAAGATCCATCACCTTTTTCTTTTCGGCAGGAAGATCAAAATCCTGTAAAACCTCGTTTTTCAGCATGGCCCGCCAATTGGTTTTATCGGTGAAATGATCTTTCAGAAACACCTCGATCACTCCCGCAATATGACGGTTGGGAGTTTTCGCAATTTTAATGGCAAAGCTGGCCCCCTGGTCGATCCAGCGGGTAGGAACCTGGTGATTCCGGGTAACCCCCACTTTCAGTTCGCTTGAAACAGCCAGGTAAACATAGTGATCGATCAAATCGTGCTTTTCAGCCCACTCCATGTCACGTGCCATTCCGAAATGCGATTTCGATAATTCGGGACGCATGATCGACTCGCTGGCTTCAGGAGCTGTTTGCAGGCAGTTGTAGCAAAATCCCTGGCCAAACGATGTTTTGGTTTGCTTTCCGCACGAGATACAGTTAATCCGCCCGTCAAACTGCATTTTTATGTTTTTCCCGATCAGGGCATTCATATCCACCAGCTGGTCGCCCACTGGTAATTTATAGTGAACCGGGCTGCAAAGCTCGGTAAGCATTTTCAGGATGTTGCCTTCGTATTGCATAAAGTGTAAGTCAAATTTTTCAGAGGTGAAGGTAGTACAGAAGTTGCACTATCCAAAGTTTGCAGGTGTTTAATCATCAAATCCCGGGCGTTTAAAATCCATCACCCCGGGAAATGTTTGCAGCAATTGCTTTTTGATGGAGGATAATTCCAGCAGAAAGTTCAGAATGTCATCCTCCTTTTCTTTGCATTCGGTATAAAAAACCGATAAAGCATCCATCGATCGTTCAATGGCAATGATGGCAATTTTCGCCGACCCCAGGTTATCAGAATAAACGTTGTACTCATCATCCGGATCGTTTTGCCGCTCTTCCAGATCGAGGTGCGCACGGTGAACTTTGGCTCCGATAAAAAAGTAATACCACTCGATCACTTCCAGGGCATCTTTGTATTTAACAATCGATGCTTCGTCGTTGATCATTACCAGTTCTTCGGCTTTTTCAGCCACAAATTCACTGTTCGTCTCCAGCCATTTGTGCATTTTTGTTCCATAGCTGTTGGCCTTCACTTCCAGCGGAGTTTCGATGTGTTCCGGTATTTCAACGTCAGGAATATTATCCAGATCGATTCCCAGCCGCCCTGCATCTTCTTCAATCAATTCCATGGTAACTTCCCAGGCCAGCCGAATCTGTTCCCAAAAGTTCTTGTTTTCCGCATCGGGATTCTGCTGATCCTGATCTTCTTTCATCTCCTGTTCGTGCAGGTAAGTCAGGCATTTTTGCGTCAGGGTACAACGTTCGCACCAACGATCGCAAAAGTTATAAATACCGGGCACAAGATTTTCATTGTTGGCCAGATCAAGCAGCGATTGTTTGTAGTGTTCTTTTTTCGATTTCATTGTTGATCAATCTACTACGATAACAAGACAAATCTCCAAAAAGTTGAACAAACACTTCAAAGAAAATCAGAGCGTTTCATCGTTGGCAACTCCCATCACCCCCAGGTAAAGCAGTTTGGCCGCATCTTCCATGATTTCAGGTGTCAACACATTCGTTTTATCCATCGGATGATGATAATATACGGGGTGAACACTGCCCGATGTCCACAAACCAAAAGTTGGGATTCCGGCATTTTCGAAGATGGAAGCATCCGAACGCGGACGACCGTAATTTTTCCGTACTTCGTTGGTTTGCATTTTTCGGTGTATCCATTGGTTATTGGCCTTTTCGAAATGCCGGTACAAGTCGGTGTAGGTCTTGCCCCCCGTTAAATAGAATCCTGTTCCGTTGCCAACCATATCCAGGTTGATCATTAAACGGGTTTTGGCAATCGGAAACAGCGGATTTTCGGCATAAAAGTTCGAACCGTACAAGCCACATTCCTCGCCACCTATCAGGATAAACAGAATCGAGCGTTTGGGTTTGATTTCAGAAGTTGCCAAAGCTTTGGCTGCCCCCAGAATATCGGCTACTCCCGAGCCATTGTCAAGTGCGCTGGGAAAAACCACATCCCCCATTTGTCCCTGACCATCGAGATGCCCTCCGATAATAATAACTTCTTCTTTTAAAACCGGGTCTGAGCCTTCGATCCATCCAACTACGTTGCACGACTGCGCATCGAGGAAATACCTGGTTTCAGCAGAAATCTTTATTTTTTGCCCTGCACCAAAAGCAAACGAAGGAATATCACCGTTTTGGAGCTGCTTTTTTGTTTCCGCGTAATCTTTTCCTGCATCCGAAAAAATCTGCTCCGCCAACCCCGGACTCACATGTGCATAAACAAATCCATCCAGGTTGACCGTGTTTGGGTTCGCAATCAGGTTTGGGTAAACCATCCCAATCGCACCGTGTTTCACTGCATTTCTGAATTTGTACCGGTGCTCTGCATAGGGAGTCCACTTCATCATTGTGGTATCGTTTTTTGTGTAAGGAATTCCGGGCTCCAGCACAATTATTTTCCCTTTTACATCCACATTTTTATAATCGTCGTATCCCAGCTCGGGCGCGGTAATTCCGTAACCGACATAAACCAGGTTGGCCTCCACTGTTCCGCTTGCCGAATTGGAACCCGGAAGATAATCGTCCGGAAATTTCAGAATTTGCCGGTTATTGCCATTTGAATAAACAACCTCTCCCAGCGACGGAACTTCGGAATATGCATTCTGAAAATACTGAAAGTAACTTCCCTGGTTGGCGGGTTGGATCCCCCACTCCCGGAATTTTCCGGCACACCACTGGGCGGCCTCCAGGTATTCGGGAGAGCCCGATAAACGTCCTTTGTATTGCGGAGCACTCAGTTCTTCCACATACCCCAGAATCTCGTTGCTCGAGATCGTATGAAAAGTGTTTCGTAATTTCTCCTGATCGGTTGTTTCCTGTGCTTTAACAAGGGTTACGCTTGTCAGTAATAGCAAACTGACGGCGAATGTTACTGTTTTCATGTATATCAAATTTTCGAAAGGACTAAAAATACAATTTTTTGAACGGACAGTATCTGAGACATAAAAAATCTAAAATAGTTGAATTGCAAGTTCGAAAATTGATGGTTCACACCCGCACTTAAATCCTCACCACATAGTTTTTAACTCTCTCTGTTACTGATCAAAGAGTCTTTTACATAACTTTCATACGCTAACATAAAAAACGAAAAACATGAAAATTTTAAAAGGGACCATTTTTGGTGCTATCGCCTTCTTTTTTCTGGGCTGGCTGGTTTGGGGAATCCTGCTGATGGATTTTTCAATGAACAATTACAACACGGAGATTTATCTTCCTGAAGACGAAATGATCTGGTGGGCAATGATTGTTTCCAACCTGGCATTGGCTCTTATGTACACACTCATTTTGAAATGGGCCGGTGCCAAAACAATTGTCGACGGCGTTAAAATTGCAGCCATTATTGGGGCACTGTATGCTCTTAGCATTGACTTGGGCTATTACTCCATGACCAATGTGATTCTAAATCTTTCGGCCATTGTTGTTGACGTGCTGGCTTATTTGGTGATTTCGGCCATTACCGGGCTGGTCATCGTCCTGTCCTGGGGGAAGAAAGACTAAAGTTCATTTATAATAAAAACCTGGCAGATTGATTTCCGCCAGGTTTTAAAGGATAGTCATAATTGAGGGACTATAAAAACTCTTGTTTCAATAAAGCTGCCGAATACTACTCCGAGGGTGGAATTGCCATTGGTACTGGGTTTTTAACCGGCTTGATACTTTTCAGGTACGCAAAAATGGCTTTCAGGTCTTCCTTCGGCATATGGCTGTACGATTGCCAGGGCATTGGAGGCAACAAAGAACGGCTGTTTTCGAGGCCCTTCCATTTACCTTCTTTCATGGCCCTGATAAACTGTTCCTCGGTCCAGCTGCCAATACCTGTCTGATCGGGGGTAAGATTGGCCGCAAAAGAAGTTCCCCACGGGCCAATGGCTGCTGTGTTGTTCATATTGAACAATACATACGACCGGAGAACTTGTTTATCGTATTCAGGCAAGGGCTCACTGGCGGGGTGTCCCGACAAAAGCCTCAAAGAATCGGGAACCGGCCCCATTGCCGTCATTACTTTGGGCGAATGGCAGTCGTTACACCCCATTACGGTTACAAGTTTTTCTCCTTTTACAATCAATTCTGATAAAGAAATTTCAGCTGTTGTTACAGGTACTTCACTCTTTTGTGGTGCACAGGCAACAAAAAAAAGAGCGATTAATAGTGTGAATAAAGAAAGTGTTCTCATTGTTTTTCGTGGCTATTTTTTAATTAAATGAATGCTTAGTTTGGGTAAGAATTTTATCGTTTTACATTCCGGCTTTTCAATCCTGATCTGAACAGGATGATTTTCAGAAAATGCAATCAGATGTAGCAATTCCTTTTGGTGTCTGAACTGATAACTCAGTTGCACAAAAAGGAGAAGCAAGGCCGCGATCAGAAGCAGTTTTTGTTGCCCTTGTCGCCGAAATTTGTCCCTGCGGCGTTGAAGGCCGGGGACAAATTTTTGCTCATTGTTTTCTGTTTCTATTGTTTTCACTTCTTCTAAGTGTTGTATTACATGTTACAAATTTCTGCATTCCGGCTGAGCTGTGAAATCACACAGATGTGTGAAAAACATCCTTACCGGATAAAAAACATGTGATTGGGGGCTCACATGTTCCGGGTAAATAATCGTCTAAAAAACAGGGATTAAAGCAATACCTGCTCCTCCGATGAGCCAGGAAGTTTCTCCGGTGTATGCAGTTATGCAATAAACCATCTGAACAACATCATTGTGCATAACACGAAAAACTACTCTCTCCTTATACTTCCAAACTCTCAACGTGTGCCAGGTAAGCATAACCCCTGTTTACATCACCACGATCACCCAACAGCTCAATTGATATCACAGCGGTATTCTAAAACCATTCACTCATTGCACCAGTCTTAAAATGCTGGAAACGAACGCGTACTCGATGCGAAAAACTACCTGAAAATAAAGTGTTCGGAAAACCGCCCTGGAACTGCAGAAATCACGGTGTTATTTGATCAATCCTGAATTGCCAATGCTGACAACTGAATTCCGAGCGTTAGGAAATCGTCTTCAGGCATGCTCTCTCCCATTCGTTCCATTAGTGCATGAAACCGGTCGGCCGGCATGTTATTGCGGATAGCTCCGAGCATCATCCGGTTCTCCGCTTCATTTTGTGCAGGAATCATGTGCTTGAGCCATACAGCATAGGTCTCAGTATCCATTTTTGCGACAATTGAAGCCCGAATCCCCAGTTGTTCTTCCTTCGAGAAATGCTCCCAAATCAGCCTTTGAGTCAGCGTTTCTTCCTCATCAATGTGTTCGAGATAGAGGCTGTAAAACCGTGCAAACTCAAGGTAAAAGTCGTGTGCTTCATCGGTTCTTACCGAAGTACTTAAAAGATTCAAATGAATTTCAAGTGAGCGTTGAAGTCTTTCAATTTTTACATGATCGTTTTTATCGTGATCGGCCGCTCCCGGAACTTTTTGTTCGAGGGCCTTTAGAATGATCCGGTCTTCGGTTTCGGCATGAGAGCTTAGCAGGAAAAACATTTCCCGCCCCGCTTTTTTAAGTTTGGCAACTGCTCTCATGTTGTCAAAATTGGTTTGACCGATCATCACCATAAAATCGGCCATGGTTTTTCTGAGCGCTTTATGTGGCGCCGCAAATAGTCTGATTGTTTCCATTTTGTTTTCTGTTTTTCGGGTGTGTTTTTATTGCTTCATTAATTTGGTGTTGTACACTCTTCCATCCTTGTTTAGGATATTCAGCACATAGGTTCCGGTTGTAAAATACCCGGTGTTAACTGAAATGGTGGGAGTCGAAAAAGTTCCGCTAAATACTTTTTGCCCGGTAAGAGACAAAATATTCACCTCGTAGGTGGAAAGTTGCGAATCGTCGATGTGAATATTTAGTGAGTTGTTCACCGGATTGGGGAACACTTGTACATTATCAAGCAACTCCACAACAGGAACATCGGTTGTGAAATGCAGAAAACTGCTGTAAAGAAATTTCGAAATATTCGCCGGTTCTTCCATGCTGGGATCACGATACCGGAAAACCATTTGAGTAACATCGTCCGACTCGTTGTACGTGAGATCAAAAAAGAGCTCCATTTCGGCGTACCACTCGGTGCCGTCCCAACTGCTGTAAACAACCCCGGTCTGGTTTCCCCTGCCATCAATTGAAGCAAGGTATTTCTCCTTCTTCTGCCACTCCTCTTGTCTCCAAAGCTCAAGCGTAATCTGCTCTTCGGTATCAGTACTGGTATACGTTTCTCTTTTTTCGTTTACCCATTCGTTGTTTTTCCAAAGCTGAATAACATCGGTAAACGTATTTCCATTTCGCGACGAAGAGAAGCGCTCGGTATTCTCCCATGCTCCTTCCTTCCACAATTGAAGCGTATAAAACTCCAGTTCCCGCGTATTCCAGTTTGTCCAGTTCATACCCGTTGTCTTGCTGTAAGCATCCCATCCGGTGCCGTTCCACGTGTACGTTTCCATTTCGGTTGGAACATTCTGGGCATTCAAGGTGTATACATCTTTTGTTTTGTTTACCCATTCGATATTTTCCCAGGTTTGATGAATAACGCCGGTAATATCACCATTGCCGTTAACCGTATAAACCGATTTCTCCCCCGCCGAAATAATCCACTCATCAACTCCCCTTGTATAGGCAATATCTTCCGTAATATTCCCAAAGTAATCGTAATCGTAGGAATTCCGGAACAGGTAAAGATCTGTTCCTGCATCCTGAATGACTTCCCCGGTGGGGGCGCCCACATCGTTGTAAGAATAGGTAGTGTTTGTTACATGCATCCACCCATCCGATTCTTCATCCCAGGAAAAATCCTGGCTGAATCCGGGGACAGAAAACTGGTCTCCGGTAAGCGTAAGATGCCTTAATTCTTTGATCTTTGTACCGTTGTCAAGCGCGATGCTTTTAATATTTAAGCGCGGCAGTTTCCGCCCCTCCAACGATTTTTGTTTTGCGTTAACGCCAATTCCGAACAGAACCAGCATAAAAAAAATACAGGTAAATCTTGTTTTCATAGCTTTCATGTTTTTGATGATTAAACAGAAGCAAAGTAACTGTGAATACCGGAGGGGTACAATCGCATGAAAATGTGAAAAGGATTAGCTCCCAAATGAAAAAAGATGTGATTGTTCATCACATCTTTTACTCCATTTAAAATCCAAAAAAAAGAGGTTAACATCAAAAAACATATTTATTACTGAATTATCCTGACCGAATTGGTGAATTCGAGTCCTTTCATAACCCGCTCGTTATCCGGATCAAGCACAGGTACCTCATCCACAATAAAACGGTACTCGTTGATCCCGGGTTCGCATTCAACGGTTGTCACCCAGCCCTCTTTCTGTTTCTGCATCGGAATGGTTTTCCGGGCCCAGTTGTTAAACGTTCCGGTTAAAAACACTTCCTGCGCATCCAAGTGTCCTTTTAGTTTGAATGTTTCCTGTTTAAAAACCGGTGGATTGCCTTCGGTAAATTCCAGCCAGTTCGCCAAAAAGGTTTTCTTCTTTGAGTCGCTTGCACTTGTAATGCAATCGTTTAACGCAAGTTTGTAGCTTTCATACAAAGCCCTATTCGCTTTTTCTGAAATATCGGGCGTAACTCCAACTCCTTCCCAGTTTGAATGGGTTACGGGGCTGAGGGTTGTTCCGTTGGGTATAAAAGCGCTAAAATGGTCGCTCAGCCGCATGCTTATCCCCGGATTTGCACCTCCCCGGGTCTGTTCGCCAACAACCGTTATTCGCCCCAAAGCCTGCATATTGTAGCTAAATGCTTCACCTCCGGAGAAAGTCCGTGCGCTGGTTACTACATATACCGGTTTATCCAGGTAACGCTTTCCCGGAAGATAGGAATAAGTCCACTTTTGCTCCGTTCTGTTCCCTCTCCTCCAAACCAGGTCGTTCAGGTGCACAGATTCCCGAAAAAAATAGCTGGCAAAAAAGCTGATGCCGTCAACTCCCATCGCCCCCCGGCAATTTCGAAGATCGATGATCAGGGCATCGGTATGCGACAGATAATCCATAATCGCTGCGTATTTTTCACCGGCCTCATCGGCCCCAAAAATGCAACTAAAATCGATCAGCCCGACATTTCCTTTCAAAACGTCTACCTTCCGAATACCAAAATTCTCCTGTACCGTGAACCGACGCACCATTTCTTCTTCTTCGGCAGTAAAAACATAGGGATCGTTGTTTTGCTCCGGTAATACAGTTTTAGAATATTCCAGTCTTAAATGTTGATCGCGACCCGATTTCCGCAAATCAGCGCTAATTTGTGAAGCAAAAGTTTGCTCATCAGAGATCGAATTATAACTACCTTCTTTCTGCTCTTCGCGAATAAACTGAATGGCTTGCTCTGCTTTTTCCGGAAAAACATAGTATTGTTCCAGTTTCGCACACAACGAATCAATAAGCAGATGTTTCTCTTGTGCGGAAAGTTGTGCCTTTATTGCGCCGGAAAGCAATAAGGTAAATGTGAATAAGATGATCGCTTTCATGTCTTCTGTTTTTAACAATTGTTCAAGGCAAAGTAAGCTCATTGAACAACGTCGTAAAATCGCATGATTATGTGAAAATGAATGGGAGAAGACGACAGAACACGAACGAATCTGCCCTAAACCAGTTTGTCTTTAAAAGCTTTGGCAACGGCTTCGCTTTTGCTGTTTACCTGTAGTTTTTCGTAGATCTTTTTGATGTGCGAACGCACCGTATCGATGGCAATAAACATTTCGCTGGCAATCATCTTATAGCTGTAACCATTTACCAACAGTTGCAACACTTCCTTTTCGCGGTCGCTCAGGTTGTATTCGTGGTTTTTCTGCGCAGGCAATTCTGAAAACATCTTTAATACCTGCGTTGCAATCGACGATGTCATTGGGGCGCCGCCGGAAGCCACATCCTCGATGTATTCCAGCAACTTCGCAGGCGGTGTTTTTTTCAGGAGATAGCCGTTTGCACCGTTTTTAAGCGCTTCAAAAACATTGGTATTATCATCGAAAACCGTCAGCATCAGCACCTTTACCTCCTGGTTCACTTCCCTTATTTTTTTCAGCCCTTCAATTCCATTCATTGCTGGCATATCAATGTCCATCAGAATCACGTCGGGATTCCAGGCTTTCACTTCCGCAATAATATTGGAGCAGTTTTTAAAAGAGGCCACCACATTAAAACCTTCGCTTCCGTCAATCAGCATGGTAAGGCCTTCCCGTAGCTGGGGATTGTCTTCGTATATTAATACCTTCGTCATCAACCTTGTTTTAGTCAAAAATACGGAACCCTGTAGATTTTTTGTCCACATAAATATGTGAAATTTCAACCCGTTACAGGAATCAGCAGCAAAATCCGGGTACCCTTTCCTTTTTCACTTTCAATTTTAATTTCGCCCCGCAAAGCTTCTGCCCGCTTTTGCATGTTTCCCAACCCGTTTCCCGAATCGGCTGTTTGAGAATTAAACCCAATGCCGTTATCGGCTATCCTGATTTTCAATTCTTTGTGTTCGTGCGTAATAAAAATATCCACTTTTGTGCAGCGGCTGTATTTGGCGCTGTTGTTCACCGCTTCTTTAAAAATCAGAAATACATCACGGCGGGTCTCCATATTCAAGCGCAAATCGTAAATCTTTTCCTCCACGTGAAACGAAACATCCACATTCCGGGGTTCCAGAATGGAAGAAGCATATTCGCGCATCCTTGCTACGATCTTTTGCATGTTGTCGTTGTCCGGTTTTATGCTCCAAACAATGTCATCCATGGCTTCCATCATCTGCTGGCTGTTATCGGTAATTTTTGAAATGTATTCGCTGGTTTTTACCGGGTCAGTCAGCAGTTTTGTTTTGGCCATAGAACTTAAAATGTTGATCGTGCTGAGCGTAGAACCCACATCGTCATGAAGATCGCGGGCCACTTTTATCCGGATGCGTTCAACGGCCAAAAGTTTGTTTAGTCGCATCCGGTAAAAGAGATAGGTCAGTCCAGCTATCAGCAAAAAAAACAGAGCTATAAACCACCTTGTTTGGTAAAAATGCGGAAGGATCGTCATTCGCAACGTAGTTGTGTTAAGCGATTCCAGTCCCTGCATGTTGATACATTTCACGTGAAAAACATAATCTCCGGGAGCCAGGGTGGTGTAACTGGCTGTCAGATTATTTTCTGCTCTGTTCCAGTCTTTGTCAACACCCTCCATTTTGTAGTAATACACCAGCTGGTCTTGCTGGGTAAAGCTCAACGAGGAAAAGTAAATGGTAAACGAATTTTCGTGGGGCTGAAATACGACTTTTTCACTGGACAAAAGTGAATCAAGCGGGATAAAAGTATCGAACAGTTTAAAGTCGGTTAATGTCACATCGGGTGGAGCGGTCTTAAATTTCAATCCTTCGGGTCGGAATCCAAACAACACGTTTTCGCCACCAAACCAGAATTCCCCGTTTTGCATTCTGAACTTCGCATTCGTGGATTTATCGGCCATAATAATCCCGTTTCGTTCGTTGTACGACACAAAAATGTTGTTTTCGTAATTGTAACTTACCAATCCGTTGTTGCTGGTAAACCAAAGCACGTCTTTGTCGTCGATTAACATTTGCGATACATTTCCCCCCGGAAGGCCCTGGTATTGGGTCAATACTTTAACCTCACCCGAATTTATATTAATGATGTCGAGAAAACCGCTACTGACAAAAAATATACTGTCGTTCAACTGCACAATATCCTGCACACTGTTTCCGGTATTTTGTGTTTCATGAAAGGGCTTTTCGATAAAATGATGCAACACATCCGTCACCGACGGGTCCATTGCAAATACACCGTCGCTGTGTGTTCCAACCCAAATACGGTCTTCCCTGTCTCTGTACAGCGCAAAAACGGCGGTCTTGAAATCCCTCACTATTTCGAAGTTTTCATCCGAAATTTCCGTTCCGTATCTCCACCTGATCAATTGACCACTTTGCGTTCCAAACAAAAGGTTTCCGTCTTTGTCTTCAACCACTTTGCGAATGGTGCTGTACTTAAAAACCGGTGGCCAGACAAAAGCAACCGTGCTTTTTTTGCCGGGATCAAAAACTGCTATGGCACCACCCTGGCAAACCGACCAAACATGCCCCGACAAAGAATGCTGGCATAAATCCCACACCAAGTAATAATTCGGAAGTTTATCCCTGGGCAGCGATGAATACATTTCGTGTTTTACCGGCTTAAACTGATCATCAAAAGTCAGAATCCCATTCCCCCAGGTCCCCAGCCAGTTATCTTTACTTCGCGTCTCCAGTATCGACGTCACCATGATATCCTTGTCTTTGCTTTGTGTTTCGAATACATAATTCATCACACTTTTTTCAGGAGTCAGAATATACAAACCATTGTCGGTACTCAACCAGCTGTTGCCCTCGCGGTCTTCAAACATCTGTTTAATTTCGCGGCATTTAATTTCATATTCTTTGGGTGCTGTTTTCCGGTACTGAATCAAGGTACCTGTCTCCGAATTATGCTTTAACAAGGCATTAATACCTCCCATCCAGACTTGTCCCAGCCTGGTTTCATAAATCCAGGCCAGTTCTGCATAACCCGGAAAAGCAGCATGGAATCCAAGGGTATCATTCAAACTCTCGTTTTTTTCAGGACAATAATGAAGGACTTCTGCCTTCTCTCCCCTCGGATCAAAATCCCAGTAAAAAATCCACCAGGTATTGTTTTTATCGATGTAGAAATTATTAACGAATGTGTGGCTGAAAGTCTCAAAGAAAGGATGTTTGGAAGGATTGTGACCATGGTAAATCAGCGATTGGGTGGCGCTTTCGTACAAAGCCAGTCCGCGTTCGCTGCTGATCCAGTAATTGCCTGTTTGCGTATCTTCAAACAAGGAACTCACCGGCCAGTCTTCCGGAACGCTTATGGGGAGGTTGTCTTCGGTAAATTTGCTCTGTGCCGGATCGTACCACAAGAGCCCGTATTTCGCAATGCACAAAAACGTATTTCCTTTACTATCCGTGTATAACTGAAGGTTGCTTTGCGGCGGATAGGCCCTTTCTGTTTCAACAGGAACAGTGTAGTAATGAAACGAAACAGGATCAAACTGTCCGATCATTCTTCCCTGCCTGATCCACATCCGGCCGTTTCCGGCATCCAGAATCTGATCAACCCCAAAGGGAGGCATCGAAAACTCATTTCCATCCGTTCGGAAACGAATAAATTTGCGGCCATCAAAACGTTGAATTCCATTTTCGGTCCCTACCCACAAAAAACCTTTCTGATCCTGCCACACACAATTAACACTGTTTGTGTTCAGTCCTTCGGCACGCGAAAGCCGATTAAAAATAAAATACCTCTGCCCAAAAACAGAGGCACTTATCAATAAAAAAAGCAGGAAAAATAAAGTTCTGGACATAGACCTATTTTATCCTAAAAATACGAAATGATTGCGTGCAAAAACAAGACATTCAAAAAACCACATGTTTATGTGACTGTTTGAAAGCTTCGTATTTCAGACATCACAAAAACTGCTTTTATCCCCCAACCTCTACTTCCACTCCGTACGAATTAAATATTTCGATTGCCTTCTCTATTTCCTCTTCGGAAGGTTCAGCCATATCCAACTCATCGTAATTTGAACCAAGTTTGTTGTATTTGTGGGCAGCAATGTTGTGGTATGGCAACAAACTAACAAGTGGCTTTTCACCGGGTAGTGCAGCAATAAATTCGGCCATCTTTGAAACCTCGTATTCCGAAGTATTTACATTTTGTATGAACGGGACCCGAATATTGATTGCGGCACCTGTTTCAGCCAGTTTAACCAGGTTTTCAAGAATGAGTTTATTATCCTTTCCTGTCCATTTTTTATGCTGAACTGGATCCATAATTTTCAGATCGTACAAAAACAAATCGGTGTGTTTTGCCACTTCCAGCAATGTTTCTGCAGGCGCAAAACCACAGGTATCCACGGCACGGTGCAAACCGGCCTTTCCGCATTCCTGCAGCATTTCGAGCAGAAAACCGGGAAACATCAACGGTTCGCCACCCGAAAAAGTTACTCCGCCTTCTGAGTGTTCAATGTGTACGCGTTCACGCTCAATAATCTGCATTAACTCAGCTGCGTCGTACAATTTCCCCGACATCTGAATCGCCTTCGTTGGACAGGCATCGGCGCACAAACCACAAAGCGTACATTTTTCAGCATCGGTTACAATTCCGTTTGGAGTCAGTGTTAATGCGTCTTCCGGGCAAATTTCAATGCAATCCTGCGCTCCAATACACTTCGAAGCGGTATACAGTTTCTGCATTTTAGGCAGCTGGCTTTCGGGGTTGTGGCACCATTTGCAGCGCAGCGGACAACCTTTAACGTAAAGAGCAATGCGAATTCCAGGACCATCGTTAATGGCATAGCGTTTTATATCGAATATAAGTGGAATCATTTAGTTGTTTATATGCTTATGGTACCCATTGTTTCATTTGTACTTTGTGTTGTAATTTATGACTCGTCCTAAAAAAAGTTTACAGGTTATAACTCCAAATTTATTTGTTTTCTGTAATAGTTCTTCCATCTTTTTTTGATGGTTATTCCTTTGATGAGATGTACTTGAGTTGGAGT
>NZ_JADWYJ010000008.1 GCF_021354595.1 Maribellus sp. CM-23
CTTCTTTGCTTATTTGCCCGGTTAAAACTTCAGCAACTACCCGTCGCTTGAAGCTTTCATCATAAACTATAAATCCTGACATAAATTTACTTTTTGTGTAAACCTATTTTAGGACAAGACACTTTGGCCCCTTATAGGGGCCTTTTTGTAAGTCCCCCTTCTTTGAGGGTGGATTCTTTAATTTTTAATTTTCACATACTTCTCGTAATTGATATATCATAGCCACAGTTTATAAAGTGACATTATATTCATGTAATACACAGGCTTAGATTTTTAATAACAACAATTCCTGAGAACTAACCCGGATTAAACATCAATAAAAGAAACATCACAGTTTGTAGATATCAAAATATTACTGAACTATTTCCTGCTCACATTGCAGTTATTCTCAATCTTAAATACTTAAGCTATACAAAACTAAACGATGACCTGTAACAATACGATTTAAATAAACCAATGATATAATTCCACTAATAGGATAAGGCTCGAATCCTGACATACAACTATGATTCAAATTTCATATGTTTGTTTGAGAAAATTATTTTGTTGAATAAAAAGAGAGCCTTTATCGAGAGCCCCCCACAAGTACATGATTTTAAGCGCCAACGAAAATACAAAATCATCCTTTACTCGCTACATCCCAACTACCAGATTAACTTTTCTTCTAATACCTTTAAATTAAATCCTTTTTTTAATTAAACGCAATCCTACAAATCACACTATTAGTGGCTAATTTATAAGAGACTAAATCGAGAACACGTTGATTTTTTTTCAAAATTTGCTATCTTTAATACAAACAAGTAAAGTTCTTAAAATGTGAACTAAACGGTGAACCAGAAATACAAAACCTCAGTAATAAACTGATACAAAGGCACTAATAAAGCCGGGTTACAATCCTGTCATCCCGACCAAATTGAAAGAACAAAAGCCTGTATATCTGATGATTTACAGGCTTTTTGTTTTCAAAAGGCTGAATATATGAGCTTCCTTTACATCAAGTCAGCTTATTCTCAATAAACGCCTCAAATTTTTTATACTTCTCATAATCACCGTAGAAGTGACAGAGGCAAACGGAATAGTGCAGCCAAACGCTGATAACCGAAAGGCTTTTCATGGCCGCAATGGTGAGCTGGAAATGGGCTCCGCTATATCAAGGACAAGCATTGCCGCTTTTATTGCAACATTGGTTGAAACCCTGGAACTTCGCATAAAGGAGAATCTGGGATTTTCGAAACCATAAATTAAATGCGATGATGCCAAATAAAAAAGCCTTTCACAAAGTGAAAGGCTTTTCCTGTTATAATGAATTATTAATTCCAGTACTCTTCAAATATCCTCACCATTTCGGGATACTGTTTGTCGGTGTCTCCAATATCTTCGCGCAGTTTCATCAGTTCATTCTTCATGTCAGAAATAACACTTAGGTAATTGGGATCATTGTAAGCATTATGCAGTTCATTCGGGTCTTTTTCAAGATCGTAAAATTCCCAGGCCGGTTGTGTAGTCTTAGTCTGTGCGCCTTTCATATCCAGCGGCTGACCGTAAAAGAAGGCCAGTTTGTATCTTTTGTTTCGGATGCCAAAATGTCCCGGACGGTTGGCTTCGTGCTGCCAGTATCGATAATACATTTGATAACGCCATCCTTCGGGTGTTTCGCCTTTCAGGTTATTCCGGAAACTTACTCCGTCCACAAAGTCAGTTTTATCGATACCTGCATAATCGGCAAGTAAGGCGGCAAAGTCAATATTCAGAATGATATCGTCGATTCTGGAGCCTCCCTTGATCTCTTTTGGATAGCGTATTACAAATGGCATGCGCAATGATTCTTCGAAAATCATGCGTTTGTCAAAAAAGCCGTGCTCGCCCAAAAAATATCCCTGGTCGGCGGTATAAATGACGATGGTATTATCGGCAATTCCTTCTTCTTCCAGGAAATTCAAAAGCTTACCGATATTGTCATCGATGGCTGCCCCGCTTCTGATCATGTCTTTTACCAGTTTCTGGTAAACTTTTTTACGTACTGCCGCACTATCCAAGCCATCCACAATAAAAGGCAGATCGGGATACTGCGCCCAGTAATTCGGGTTTTGGGTATTTTCCAGGAAACGTTTTCCCAGCCTATCAATCGACTGCCCAACAAAAGAGCGCCCGGTGGTTTCGGGGCCACAATCAAACAAGGTGGCCGGCTCGGGAACTTCCACGCTATCGAGCAAATCTTTAAAGCGGTCGGGGTAATCATACGGTTCGTGTGTTGCTTTAAAATGACACATCATCATGAACGGTTGTGATTTATCCCGGTTTTTGATCCAATCCATGGTGAGCCCGGCGATCACATCGGTCGAAAAGCCCTCGTATTCTGCTCCTCCGTCGTAGTTGTCCTGCCAGTTTTCTTTGTTCTTCAGGATGGGGTTCCAGTACCTTCCCTGGCCGGGTAAAACGTTGAAGTAATCGAACCCGGCAGGTTGTTTTTTCAGGTGCCACTTCCCTACAATAGCCGTTTGATAACCGTTATTTTTAAACACCTTGGCAATGTTCATACTGTCCGGTTCCAAAGCATCTTCCAACGTAAATATTCTATTGTGATGGCTGTATTGCCCTGTCAGAATTGCTCCGCGGCTGGGCGTGCATATAGAATTGGTACAAAAGCAGTTATCGAGCACACATCCTTCTTCGGCCAGGCGGCTGATGTTGGGAGTATGTACATAATCCTTTAAAATTCCACCATAAATGCCCCACGCCTGGGAGGTATGATCATCACTTAAAATAAACAGAATGTTGGGTTTTGGCTCCGGCTTTTGTTTGCACTGATGAAAGAACAAAGGGGCCATAAACAGTAAAACAAACAAACCTTTTGATACTCCTTTTCCTGATAAGCTCATCTTAAAAAACATTTTAGTTTCATTCATTAAATTCAAATCGTGCTTTTACGGAGTTGTGCAAAGATACACGTGCTTATTTTTTAAAACAAGCCTTCTTTGTGGTGCACTTACAAGATCGTTTGGGAAACGGTTCGTTAAACGTAAAATCTTCAGCCTAATTGGTGGCGGAAATATTTTTCAAAATTATTTCCATTTGTTCCTGACTTTCAAAATCTGATTTATTCACCCAACCTGCATTTACTTCTTCTCCCCGCATAAAACGGTTGTAGAAATCAACATCTGCTTTATAAGAATAGAGATAGCGGTCAAAAATGTCTCCCTTGCCCAGCATGCGGGGATCCTGCTGCTTTGTAAGTTCGGTTACTAGTTGGTTTTCTAGCTCCAGAATAAGCGGTTGAAGCGATGGCTCATTGATCAGGTTCACAATACAGTCCGGATCATTCTTTACGTTGTATATCTCACGTTCGGGCCTTTTCCCAAAACAGTAGTTCCAGAATTGATTGCTGCCGGCCTCTCTTCTGTCGGCCAGTATTTGGCTTTTTGTTGCACCTCCGTCGCAGTTGAGGTAACCGGTTTCCGGGTTTCCGGAGGGCCAGCGATCTGTTTTGTAATTGTGCAGAAACAAATAATCGCCTTTTCTGATTCCGCGAATGGGATATCCAACATCGTCGGGCCGGCCCACATCGTGCCGTTCTTTGCCAATTAGTACATAGTCGCGCTTTTGAGAATTACGTTTGTTATACAATAAATCGGTAAGACTTTCCCCCTGAATGGCTTGCATTTGAGAAGCCTCTTGCTCAATTCCTGCCACCTCCAGGAATGTTGGTGCAAAATCAATAAAACTTACAAAATCTTCGACTACCCGCCCCGGCTTTTTAATACCCTCTTTCCACATTACCGCCATAGGCAGATGGTTGGAATACTCATACGCCTGACCTTTTACCCGCGGAAAAGGCATTCCGTTATCTGAAGTTACCACAATCAGTGTATTGTCCAGCAGCCCTTGTTCTTCCAGAACGGCTAACATTTTACCTAGGTGTGTGTCAAAGTATTCGATCTCAAAAGCATAATCCAGCATATCGGTCCGGGTAGATTCTTTGTCGGGCCAAAAGGGAAAAACTTCATCTACGTCTTCCGGATTTTTGTTTCCCTTGGCAATTCCGCTTCCGTATTCGTAGCGCCGGTGTGGTTCCATGCCTCCGTACCAAAAACAGAAAGGCTGGTCACCGGGCTTCTCCTTCAGAAATTTTTCAAAATTGGCAGCATAATCGATGTTGGAAATTTGCGAGGTAGGCGGTGTACAACGTTCCGAGTTGTAAGCTTTACCAAGCAGTAAGCGGTTTTCTCCGGTTTCGGTTTTTGCGACCACCGGTGCCACTCCTTTGGCAGTATAGCCCACAAAGTAGCCGTTTTCTTCCAGTGTTTCGGCATAGGTTTTAAACTTTACCGGAAAGTAACTCCAGTGGTTACCGGCTTCTTCCAACTGCCACGAGTTGCGGCCTGTAACAATACACGACCGCGAAGGTGCGCACTTTGCATTGGGAGTATATGCGTTCGCGAACAATATGCCTTGCTGCGCTATCTTGTCAAAAGCCGGAGTGTTTACCCAGTCGCATCCGTAGGCGCCCATGTGTTTATAAGTTGCATCGTCGGCAATACAAAAAAGAATATTGGGACGTGTTTTTTCGGTTGTTTGTTTTTCAGTACAGGCAAACAGAAGCAAACTCATTGTTAACAGGAGCCACAGGCGATTTAGATTCATCGGTACGATTTGATTTAGTTTTTCCGGACTGCAAGTTAAAATTTATGTTGGTAAAAGCATCATCGCTTTCACATCGTTTGGTCCGCGATTATACTTTCCCGAATCGCTTAATGCTCTTTATGAAGTATGTGAATTGGGTACCGTTTAATACAGGTGGTTCAGAAATTTGACCAGCCCGAGTACATCTTCGCGTGTTGAAAACGGGTAAACTCCGTTCATTTTCACGGTATAAATATTATGGTATAAGATGCTTTCTTTTAGCGGACTTGTATTTTCAATCAGGGCAAGGGCCTCTTCGTATAGTTGTTCTCTTTTCTTCATTAAATACTTGGTTGGTTGCACTAATTCTCCATCCACTCTTTAAATTCGGCGGCTTTTAAACGACTGATCATTATGGGCTCGTCGAAAGGATGGATCAAACGCAAAATTAGTTTGCCTCCGAAGTGGTTCTCAAATTTCCGGATGGCATTAATGTGTACAATGGTACTTCGGTTGGTTCTGAAAAACTGAGCCGGGTCAAGTTCTTCTTCCAGCTTTTCGATGGTTAAATTAATGGCGTATTCTTTTCCTTTAAAAGTAACGGCATTTGTTATCCTGTTTTCAGTATAAAACCAGGCTATTTCTTCCACATCCAGCTTAAAATAAGAAGTAGCTCCGCTAATGAGGAAGCGCTTCCTGTATTTCCGTTCGCCCCTTATTATGGCTTCCAGCAGTTCTTTATAATCAGGTCTGCTTTCGGAGCTTTTGCGCTGAACGTTTAGAAGAGTTTCAAATTTGTCGATCGCCTGTTCCAGTTTTTCGAGTTTAATTGGTTTTAGCAAATAGTCGATGCTGTTAACCTGAAATGCCCTGAGTGCATATTCGTCGTAAGCAGTTGTAAATATAACCATACTATCCACCTGCACACTATCGAATACCGAAAAACTTATTCCATCCGTCAGCTGAATATCCATAAAAATCAGGTCGGGAGCAGGGTTGCTTTTTAGCCAGTCTACCGTTTCTTTAACACTGTCTAATCCTGCAAGAATGTTCCAGTCGGGCCGCAATGTTTCTACCATTCCTTTTAACAAACGGTAGTTATGTAATTCATCTTCCACTATAATCACTCTCATAATCACTGCCTTTTTATGTGTCCTTACAGTAAAGGAACCTTTACCTCGAATTTTTTCTCATCGCGGTGAACCTCTATTTGTTTTTCGGTCAACATCTTATACCTTCCGATCAGATTTCCCAAGCCTGTTTTAGTTGAATACGAAGTAGTTCGAAGATTCAAATTATTCGAAACTGACAAATACCCATCTTTGGCAAAAACAGTTATTTCCAGGGGTGTTTCCTTGCTTGTTATGTTGTGTTTTATGGCATTTTCGATCAGCAGTTGACCGGTCAAAGGAGCAATTTCGCGGTCCAGTTCTTCAACTGAAATGTTGTTGTGTTCGAGCATTAAGCCTTCGCCCAGCCGTTCTTTGTGCAAGGCAAAATAAGCCTTCATAAACTCAAGCTCATCTTTCAACTTTACCAGTTTCTTGTTTTTACTTTGAAGTACATACCTGTAAACATCGGTAAAATTCTCGGTAAAGTACACTGCAACTTCCGGGTCGTATATGATCAACGATTTTAAAACACTCAGGTTATTAAACAGAAAATGCGGGTTTAACTGGTCTTGCAACGAATTGTAATCCATCTCCAGTTTCTCTCTTTTCATTTTGGCAATGATTTCCTGCGAGTTGAGCCATTTTATACTTATCCGTGCCAGGGTAAGCGAGTTAGCCACCATTTGTATAAAGATCAAACCGGCAGCCATTCCAAGAATCACACCCGGGCGTGAATTTTCGCCTCCCAACTCGGGTTCGATAAAATACATGATAACCCGGTGTGCCAGAATCAAAAAAAGAAACCCGACACTGATCTGTAAAATAAAACGCAGTTTCATTTTTGTCGGAACCGGAAGAAAGCGTTCCAGGATATTGTCCAGAATAATTTGCAGCTCCACGGCCAGGTTAAAAGGAATAATTACAGCCACATAAATAACCGCCGGAATGCGCAGGTTTACGCCAGAAGGCCCATCAACAACATAAACAATAAAATGAAGTATCACAGTGGCGATCAAACTGATAACCGTGAACCTGATAATAACACTCGGAGCCGCATAGCTGGGCAAACGCAGCGCCAGATCTGGTTTTTCCTTCTTATTTTGGTGTGTATACTTCATTTAAATCGATCTATTTTTCCCCTTCTGCTTTGTAAAGATTGCCGGTAACATTTTGCCAGCGGGTTTTTAGTACTTCAAAATTGGCCACAGCCTGTGTCAAACGCGCTTTCGCTTCCGCCCATTTGGCCTGTGAACCCAGCAAATCGGTGGTGGTATTTAAACCAACGTCGAAACTGGCACGGGTTTCATCCAAACTTTCTTCGGCTTCTGTCACACTTTTCTCCGCAATCAGAATGGATTCGTAGGCCTCTTCAACCTGCACCTTAACTTGCATGACCTCAAGATTAATCAAATCATTTGTATGTTGCAAATCTGTTTCGGCCTGTTGCACTTTCAATTGGGCGGCTCTCATTTTCTTTTTCCCCTGCCCCCACTGGAAAATGGGGATAGATACCTGTGCCGCAAGCATGGGCTGAAAATCGACGTCTTCGTACAAATCCCGAAGCCAGTAGCTTGTGTATTGTGCACTCACTCCTACCGTTGGGAGATAATCGGCCCGTGTAATTTTAGCATCTAATTCACTCAGTTCCTTTTGCCTCTCCAGAATTTTTAGTTCGTTTCTGTTGTTCGCAGCCTGGTTTAATCCGTCGTTAAAGTTGATTAACTGAACGTTTCTCAGCTCCTCATAACTGATTTGAATATCCGCATCCAATGGCTGTCCCATCAACTGGTTCAGGTACATTTTGGCCACTTTCAACCCGTTTTTGGCCTTTAGCAAATTCAAGGCAGCCTCGTTTTTCTGAACGGTTACCTTAAGTTTTTCGCTGGCAGGCTGAAGTCCGACCTCGTACATAGCTTTCATCTGATCTTCCAGCTCGGTCAGCATTTTGATATATTCATCCGCAATTTTAATGTTCTCCTGAACGGTTGCCACTTGCCAAAAAGCATTGTCGGTTTCTTCCACAATTTCTGAATACTTCAGATTCAGTGCCAGTCCGGCTATTTCTACACCGGCATCAGCTTGTTGATTGGAATACCTGATTTTTCCTCCAGCATAAACCGGCTGGTTCAATGTAAAACTGCCGTTGATCATCGTAAGGCTTTTCATATCAATGCTAGTCCCGGGTTTCCATACATTGCTCGTTCCTGAAAAGTTGCCGTTTAACGCATCTTCCTCGCTGGCGGCAGTGGGTAGAAAGTAACCAGGCAAACTAATTGGATCCATATTCGGGCGATGCATCAGCGAAGAAGAAAACCCCAGCGATGGAAGATAGGCCGTTCTCGCCACTTCCTGGTTAACTTTGGCTTCCTTGTTCTGCAAAGCTGCCTTTTTTAGTTCTTTGTTGAATTCCACTGCCTGTTTCCGGCAATCTTCAAGCGTCATCACTTTTTGCCCCAAAGCATTGCCGAATACAAGCGTTGTTACCAATAATACAAATGTTCTTATAATGATTTTGACTGATCTCTTCATTTTCGTTTTCCTGTTAAATTGAATTTTTCACTACTCCCGGGCAGCCCGATTTTAGTCTAAACGTTGGCTGTAGCCGGCACTGTGTTTTTTCCGTCGACGTTGTACAATACGGTATATAAAACCGGTACCACAACAAGCGTAATAACTGAACCAACAGCCAGACCAAACATTATAACGATGGCCGTTGAACTAAACATTGAATCGGTGATTAGCGGCGCCATTCCCAAAATGGTTGTCAGAGAAGCCATCATTACCGGACGCAAGCGTGACAAGGCAGCATCAATGGTGGCAGTCAAACGATCCTTGCCTTCCTTGATGTTGCGGTTGATCTCATCCAGCAATACCACGGCATTTTTGATCATCATACCAATCAGACCAAGCGCCCCGATGATACCGGCAAATGTCAGGAAGGTACCTGTACTTACCAGCCCCAGAACAATTCCCACAAAAGCGAATGGTACGATCAGGAAAATAATGATGGGTTGTTTCAGGTTGTTGAACAAGCCAATTATAATGATCGCCATTAAGCCGATAGCCAGCGGCAGAAACATAAACAGCGCTTCGTTGGCTTCGCTTGAACTAGCAGTGGCTCCCTCCCATTTCATTTCGTATCCGTCAGGTAATTCAATGGCTTCCACTTTTTCCTGGAATTTAGCCTGCACTTCAGCCGCTGTGTGACCGTTAACAGCATCGCATTGTGCTTTTATCGAACGTTGGTTATCCAGGCGGTTTATAAGCTCGTAATCCCAGGTAACTTTTAAGGTGTCGGCAATTTGCGACAGCGGCACACTTGCCACACTGCGCTGCCCCCACACAGGAATATTCATCAACTGCTCTACATTGTCGCCCAGTTTGGTGTCGGTGCGCAGAACAATCGGAAGCATTCTTTCCCCTTCGTAAACAGCACCAATTGGCATTCCGTTGGTAGCAACCAGAATGGAATTTCCCATATCGGAACGTGTCAAGCCCAATGGCTGAGCTTTAACTACCGAATATTCAGGTACAATCTTTTTTGTTTGATTTTTCCAGTTATCGGTAACGTTGGTAGCAAAGGGGTCATCTAAGAATATCTTTTTTGCCTGGTTGGCCAGATCTTTCAGAACAGCAGGATCGGGTCCGGTAAACTGTGCTTCGATATCTGCATCGGCAAAAGCAGCTCCGTACTCCTGAACTTTGAAAAAGGCATCTGGGTAATTTTCAGCCAGGTATTTTTGAATCTCAGGAATAATCTCCGGTACCCGTTCCGTATCGTCAGTTTGAATGATGATGTCGCCGTAATTAGCCCCACCGGTTTCCATATGTCGCATCAGCAGGTAACGGGCCGGTGGCCGGCCTACCGAAGCGGTAACCGAATGTACGCCGTCCATTTCCAAAATATGTTGCTGAATCTTCTGCACATCCTTTTCCACCGCTTTTATGTCGGCTCCCTGGGGTAGATAGTATTCAATAAAAAATTGGTCGTATTCGATTTTCGACATAAAATCAACTTTCACAAAACGGAACGACCAGAATGCAAAAATCAAAATGGCAAACGATCCTAGCGCAAAGGGATATTTGTTCCGGATACCCCATTTCAGAAACCTGCCGAAAATCTGGTAGAATTTTGAATTGTAAGCTTCGGCATGTTCGCCTTTGGGCCGTGTTTTCCGATAGAAATACTTGGCGTTAAAGGGTGTTTGAATCATGGCAAATACCCAGCTCAGCGAAAGAGAAATGATTAACACCGAGAACAACGAGGCCAGGAATTCGCCGGCTGCGTTTGGCGACATTCGCAAGGGCAGAAAAGCCAGGATGGCCACAGCCGTTGCGCCCAACAGCGGCAAAGCCGTTTTTTTAGCTGTGTTTACAAAAGCTTTGCTCCGGTCCATTCCTGCTTTCAGGTCGACCAAAATACCGTCAGCCACCACAATCGCATTATCCACCAGCATCCCCATAGCAAGAATAATGGCGGCCAGGGTTACACGGTGCAACGGCAAACCGATGGTAAGCATCACAATCAATGTTCCGAGTATGGTAAACACCAGTCCGCTGGAAATCAGTAATCCTGAACGCAGCCCCATGGCAAACATCAGCACTACAATTACAATCCCCACCGACATGACCAGGTTCATCATAAAATCTTTTACCGCAGCATCTACACGATCAGGCTGGTAATACACCTGGTTGATTTCAATTCCGGCAGGAAGTTCTTTTTCAAGCTCGGCTAGTTTTTCATCCAACGACTTCCCCAGTTTTACAACGTTGATTCCACTTTCGTTTGACAACCCCAGCGTTAATCCCGGCTTATTGTTGTAGTACAAAGCTTCGTTTTCCGGTTCGAGGTACGATTTTTTTATGGTAGCGATGTCTCCCAAACGAAAATTTCCTCCGCCGGGAACCTGGATCAAAAGATTCTCAATTTCTTTCAGGCTGGAGATCTTCTGCCCCACTCCTACGCGGATAGATTCGGTACCTGCCACCACCGAGCCGGGGTTGATAATGGCCGTTTCGTTTTGAATAGCTGCGGCAATAAACATGGGGTTTACACTCAGTCCGGCCAGTTGTTCCGGAGAAAAAACGATATCGATGGTTTGCGTGTGCTCCCCAAAAATCTGCGAACGCCGTACGCCATTTACGCCCAGCAATTCACGTTCAATGTATTCCGTATAATTTACGAGTTCTTCATGGCTGTATCCATCGGCTGTTACCGCGTACAAAATTCCGTAAACATCGGCAAAGTCGTCGTTTACAATGGGCTCCATTGCTCCCGATGGCAACGAACCTTTTGCATCGTTCACCTTTCTGCGCAAATGGTCCCAAAGCTGTGGTAACTGGGGCGTTTTAACGGTTGGTTGAATATTAACGGTAATAAATGACAAGCCCGGACGTGATACCGAAGTTATGTCATCAATATTTTCCAGCTTCTGAATGGCTTTTTCCAGGACATCCGTCACTTCCAATTCTACTTCGTGTGCTGTTGCGCCGGGGTAAACGGTAATTACCGTGGCTGCTTTGATCGGAATCTCAGCGTCTTCCAGCTTCCCGATCTTGTTGTATGCTATTAAGCCGCCAACCAATACTGCGAACAGTATGGTTGAAATCATGGCTTTCTGATTTAAAAGCTTTTCAAACATTACAGCAACCCTCCAATATTCGTTACTGAAGGTGTTTTTAGCGGTTTTACCTTTTGCCCTTCAACCAGGTAGTGAACACCGGCAGTAACCACCTGCTCACCACTGTTTAAGCCCGAAGCAATATTTACCCGCCCTTGTGTGCCGTCCAAATCAATTTTTACGGAACGTTTTTCAACTTTGCTGTTTGCAGTGTTATAAATCCAAACGTAAGTGCTTGTATCTTCATGAAAGATGGCTGTTTGAGCCACCGATAACTGATTGGCATCCGTCTGGCAAAAAATGTGCACTTCAGCGGTCATTCCGGGAGCAACTTTCAGTTCATTTTTATTTTCAAACGAGAATTTTACTTCGTACAAACCATCCTGCATGGCTTTCTCGCTTACGCTCAATAACTGAACAGGAAGCTGCTGGATCCCGGCATTGGCCACATTTACATAACTCTTTTTATCACTTTTTACCCTGTTTAGCTGGCTTTCAGAAACAGAAACAACAACTTCGAGATGCGAGTTATCGATGATGGATACAATGGGAGTTCCGGCACCGACGGTTTGGTAGTTTTCCACAAACTTCTCGTAAATGTAACCGGAAAACGGAGCTTTTAACTCCGTATCCAGCAACTGGTTCTGGGCATTCTCAAAAGCTGTTTTTGTCATCAGGTAACCCGATTTGATCTTTTCAAAAGTGTTTTCCGGAATTTTCTTTTGTTCAATCAGTTGTTTGTAGCGCTGGTATTCTCCTTCAATCTGCTCAAACTGGGCTTTGGTGGTTGCCAGCTGAAGCTGATAATCGCGTTGGTCGATTTCGGCAATCACCTGCCCGGCGCGAACATAATCGCCTTGTTTTACATTTAATTTGGCAAGGGGACCACCCACCCGGAAAGAAAGTGCCGTAAGGCTTTTTTCCTTGATCTTTCCGTTGAGTGTCATGGCATTCTGAACAACACCATCACTAATTGTTTCTACTTTAACGTTTTTAATTGTTTCGGCTTGAGGCGCTTCTCCGGTTGAACTTTTACATCCTGCAAATGCAATAACTCCGGCCACCATAAAAAGAAAAAATCTTTTGAACTTCATTGTTTAATTCTTCTTTGTTTCTGTTTTTAATCGGTCAAAAGTAGCTTGTGCACTTTTTCATGATCCAAGAAAGTGTGCCAACTGCTAAAACTTATGCGCGAAATGCAAAACAGAATACCCGAATTTTCAGTAGCAGTGTGGTGGGCTATATAATGTTGATCTGCGATTGGCCCGGAAAGCCTTAAGAAAATATGATAGCAACTGAACCAGAGAACGGAAATATGGTTTAGAGTGGTCTAAATGAAATATAAGAAGTAGCATAATTGAAGCTCTTCTCACTGTGTGTTCGGCATCTTTTGTTTAGGTAACTTTTTACTGACTATTTCCCAAACTGGTAGGCAATGGAAATTTTTACTACCCGGTTTCTGGCAATGGTTCCATTTTCCTGGTTGGCCGCTATGTTGGCAAAGCCACAATCGTACGACAGGCTTAACTCCACTTCTTCAATCTGAATTCCGCCGGCAAAGGACCAGCCCCAGTCCAGTCTTTTTAAGTCATCACTTTTACTGCTGCCCCACGCTATGTCTTTTTTATCGCAAACACTTTCGCCTTGATATTGGGTTGTGGTTTGTGATTTTCCACTTACACCCATTCCCAGGTACGGACCTGTTGCTCCAAATATCTTTTTGTCATTCCCCCAGTTGTACCTGGTTTTTATCATTACGGGCATATCGATGTAATACAATTTCATGTCCGATGATACTTTGGATTCATCTTCATCCAAATCATATTTCAGCCCTTTGTTGGTCAGCAGAAGTTCTGGACTTAATGATAGAACATCATTTAGCGGAAACTCAAAGGTAAAACCAAAGTGGATCCCCGAATTTGCAGAAAAGTTATCGCTATACCGATTGTCATTGTCCTTCGAGAGCATGGTTGCGAGGTTCAGCCCGCCTTTTATTCCAAAGTTTTGAGCATGTATGAAATCACTTTGCAAAAATAATGTAACGAGAATCAGAAGTTTAAAAGCTTTGTTCATTTTGGTCTGAAATTTAGTTTTATCACTCTAATGGTTGTATTTCAATCGCACCTGTTTCTACGAAATGAAGACCTCAAAAGTTAACGAAATCTGTGGATTTCAGCAACAGAACGTAACAGAGTTTAACCCATTTCGAGAAACTCGATCACTCCTCGGCGAAGACTTTCGTGATAGCTTCAGGCAGCAGTGGCATCGCACCTTTTTGTGTGCATACATAGGCTGAAACTTCCACAGCCAGCTGATGAACTTTATCTACCGGCCATTTCTTTAAAAGTCCCATTGCTAAAGTAGCTGTAAACGAATCACCTGCTCCCACCGTGTCAGCAACAGTTACCTTTGGAGATTCCAACCAGCTTCTCTTTGAACTTGTCCGAATCAAACTTCCGGCTCCACCTTTTGTAAGGGCAATCATTTCAATTCTGAAATCATTCAATAAGCGATCAAGAATATGCGTCTCGTCTCCTTCTATTCCAAATATTTTTGCCACAACCGGAAGTTCATCTTCGTTTAATTTTAAGATGTCACATTTCTGAAGCGATAGGTTTATGACTTCTTTGGAATAAAATGTTTGCCGGAGATTGATGTCGAATATTTTCAGGCAACTTACCGGAAGTTCATCCAGTAAAGACTGAATGGTATGAAATGAAACAGAATCGCGTTGAGCCAGCGCCCCAAAACAAAATGCGGAAGCCTGATTCACCAGCTCATTACGTTGATTACACAAGGGAATTTTATCCCAGGCAACATCTGTTTGGATGGTATATTCGGGTACGCCGGAGGAATCAATCAGAACATCAACCCTGCCTGTGGGGTATTCTTCCAATTGCGAAATAAAACGGGTATCCATCCGTCTTTTATGCAAAAGATCAATTATTTCATTTCCCAATTGATCTTTTCCTACGGCACTGTACACAGTTCCCTGCCCTCCCAGTTGAGATGCATGCCAGGCAAAATTGGCCGGTGCGCCTCCCAGTTCTCTGCCACCGGGAAGCATGTCCCACAAAAGTTCTCCTGCTCCAATTACAATAGGCCTATTCATGTTTTTGGTTTAATGTTCGTATCATTTGTAAATATAGGTTCACTAAAAATAGTGATTTAAGCTTAGCAATTCTAATGTTGCTACCGTCTGATTGTTTCGTGGCTTTTCTATTATCAGTATCCAATTCTACTCGAAAAATATACACATCTGCAAACAATTCAAAAATAAGTGTTCAAATGACAATAATTCATTATATTTAGAAAATCAAATTAAATGCTTACAACATGATCAAACTTAAACCACTATTAATCACGATGCTGGTGGCCTGTATCAGCGCATCGTGGGGGCAAAGTAAACTTACCTTGCATCCCGAACAAAGTAACACAAAGATCAGCAAAGATATTTACGGACATTTTGCCGAGCACCTCGGACATTGTATTTATGGAGGAATTTACGTAGGCGAAGATTCCGAAATTTCAAACGTACGTGGCTTCCGCGACGATGTAATCGGTGCTTTGAAAGAGATGAAGATTCCGGTTTTACGATGGCCCGGAGGGTGTTTTGCCGATACTTATCATTGGAAAGATGGTATCGGACCGCGCGAAAACCGCCCGTCGATTGTAAACGTTAACTGGGGAAATGTTACTGAGGACAACAGTTTTGGAACACATGAATTTTTGGATTTTTGCGAACTGATCGATGCGGATGCTTACATTAATATAAATGTAGGATCTGGTACTGTGCAGGAAGCCAGCGAATGGGTTGAGTATGTTACTTCTTCGAACCTCAGCCCCATGACCGAACTTCGCAAAAAGAATGGTCGCGAAGAGCCCTGGAACGTAAAATACTGGGGAATTGGGAACGAAAACTGGGGCTGCGGAGGAAACATGAGCCCGGAATATTACGCCGATCTGTATAAACGATTTGCCACATTTACTCACGGCAATCTTTATAAAATTGCGTGTGGCCCGAGCGAAGGCGATTACAACTGGATGGATGTTGTGATGCAAAAAACAGCCCGCAACCGGGGTTTGATGCAGGGGATTTCGCTTCATAAATACACGATACAGACGCGCAACTGGGGAGATAAAGGAAATGCCACCGGTTTTGGAGAGAAAGAGTGGTTTGAAACACTTCATGAAACCCTGGATATGGAAACACTGGTAACCCGCCATTCAACCATTATGGACAAATACGATCCGGGCAAAAGAGTTGGCTTAATCGTGGATGAATGGGGGAACTGGTTTAACGTGGAAGAAGGCACGAATCCCGGCTTCCTCTATCAACAGAATTCTTTACGCGATGCCTTGGTTGCCGGAGTTAACCTCAATATTTTTAACAACCATGCCGACCGCGTGAAAATGGCCAATATTGCGCAAATGGTGAACGTATTGCAAGCCGTAATTCTTACCAAAGGTGATGAAATGGTATTGACGCCGACTTATTATGTATTTAAAATGTACAACGTGCACCAGGATGCGAATCTTGTGCCGGCCCATATCGAAACCGGGAAATACAGTTACGAAGGAAAATCGGTGCCCAAAGTACATGCTTCGTCATCAGTAAAAGACGGTGTGCTTTCGGTTACGCTCTGCAACCTCGATCCCAACAATTCGGAACAGGTTGAAATTGTAATCCCGGGAAATGAATATGCTTCAGCTACGGGGCAAATCGTTACTGCCGAACAGTTAAATGATTACAACGACTTTGGAAAAAACGAAAAAGTTTCGATCAAGGCGTTTTCGGTAGTCAAACCCAAAGGTGGAAAATTATCTGTAAACCTACCTTCAAAATCAGTTGTGCTGGTTCAACTCCAATAAGAGTAGTCGAAAATAAAACAGAAAAGGAAGCTCAAGGCTTCCTTTTTTTTTTGACACAAAAAAACCCGCAGGAAATTCCTACGGGTTCAATGTATTTCACCTAAGTAATAGTCTTCTTATTTTACTTTTTCTACGATTGCTTTGAACGCTTCGGGCTGATTCATTGCTAAATCGGCCAAAACCTTGCGGTTGATTTCAATATCGTTCTTTTTCAACAATCCCATGAATTGTGAATACGACATTCCTTCGAGGCGAGTAGCTGCGTTAATACGCTGAATCCACAATCCACGGAATGTTCTTTTTTTCGCTTTTCTGTCGCGGTATGCATACTGCTGACCTTTTTCCCAGGTGTTTTTTGCAACCGTCCACACATTTTTACGCGACCCGAAATAACCTCTAGTTTTTTTCAGTAATTTCTTTCTCCGGGCACGTGATGCTACATGATTTACACTTCTTGGCATACTTTTTACTTTTTTGATAATCGGCGCTCTCCGGTCCGTCAGCTGACAGACGGAAATACTTTAAAGCACAATCATCTGGTTTTTAACTTTTTTTACCTTTCTCGTTAAAAGGATAAGTGAAAGCAAGTCCGTCAGTTGACGGATTACTTCATGCACAACAAAAGTTTAACGTTGCTTTCGTTTGTCTTATCGATGGTTGTCCAATAAGTCAAATTACGCTTACGTTTTGTACTCTTTTTAGTCAGAATGTGACTTTTGTAGGCGTGCTTCCTTTTAATTTTACCACTTCCGGTGAGTCTAAAACGTTTTTTAGCTCCGGAATTCGTTTTCATTTTTGGCATAATTCCTACTAAATTAAAATGTTATCAAAGAACTATATATTCCGTGCACATCGGAAGATCCTCTGTGCACGAGAAATAATTCCGTTAAAAGAATTATTTCTTTTTAGGTGAAATAAACATTGTCATACGCTTGCCTTCCAGTTTCGGCATTTGTTCTACTGTTCCAAGCTCTTCGAGAGCAGTTGCCAATTTCAGCAACAAAATTTCTCCCTGTTCTTTAAACAGTATCGACCGACCTTTGAAGAATACAAACGCTTTTACTTTTGCACCTTCCTGAAGGAATTTCTCGGCATGACGCAATTTAAACAGGTAGTCATGCTCGTCGGTCTGAGGGCCAAAACGAATTTCTTTTACCACAATCTTGGTGGCTTTGGCCTTCATTTCTTTTTGTTTCTTCTTTTGCTGGTAAAGAAACTTAGAGTAATCAGTAATTTTACAAACGGGCGGATCGGCCTTTGGCGAAATTTCTACCAAATCCAATTCCATCTCATCAGCCAGTCTTAATGCATCACGTAACTGAAATATACCGGGGTTTTCAATGTTGTCCCCTACCAGACGTACTTGCGGAACACGGATCTTCTGGTTAATCCTGTGTTGTGGTTCTTCTTCTCTTCTCGGCTGAAAGTTTCTCGGGCCTCTTCTTTTAATAGCTATTTTACGTTCCTCCTAAAGTTAGTTATACAATCCTGATAATTGCTCTCTTACTTCGTTTGCTATAAATTCAGCAAATTCATTTATCGTCATCGTTCCTTTATCTCCTTCTCCCTGGCGGCGTACCGAAACTGTTTCTTCTTCGGCTTCTTTTTCGCCTACGATCAGCAAATAAGGGATCCTTTTTAATTCGTTGTCGCGTATCTTCCTACCAATCTTTTCGTTACGGTCGTCAACGACGGTGCGAATATCGGAAATATTTAGAACTTCTGAAACTTTTTTAGCATAATCGTTATACTTTTCACTGATTGGCAGAACAACTACCTGTTCTGGTGTCAGCCACAATGGAAACTTACCGGCAGTATGCTCAATAAGCACAGCCACAAAGCGTTCCATCGATCCAAACGGTGCGCGGTGGATCATTACCGGGCGGTGACGTTTGTCGTCTGCTCCGATATATTCCAGCTCAAAACGTTCGGGCAGGTTGTAATCTACCTGAACAGTTCCCAGCTGCCAGCTCCTTCCCAACGCATCTTTGATCATGAAATCAAGCTTTGGACCGTAGAAAGCAGCTTCTCCCAATTCGGTTACGGTATTTAATCCTTTTTCTTCGCAAGCTTCAATAATGGCCTGTTCTGCTTTGTCCCAGTTCTCCGGCGACCCGATGTATTTTTCCGGTTTCTCCGGATCACGCAGTGAAATCTGAGCCGTATAATTTTCAAAACTCAAAGCCTTGAAAATGATAAAAATAATATCGATTACCTTTTTGAACTCATCTTTTACCTGGTCGGGGCGACAGAAAAGGTGGGCGTCATCCTGAGTAAAGCCGCGCACACGCGTCAATCCGTGTAATTCACCACTCATTTCGTAGCGGTACACGGTACCAAATTCTGCCATACGTACCGGAAGATCCTTGTACGAACGTGGCCAGGCTTTGTATATCTCGCAGTGGTGCGGACAGTTCATCGGTTTCAGCAAATACTCTTCGCCTTCGGCCGGAGTTGTGATTGGCTGAAACGAATCTTTCCCGTATTTCTGGAAATGCCCGGAAGTTTTGTACAGCTTCACATCGCCAATATGGGGAGTGATTACCTGTTCGTAACCATATTTCTTCTGCACCTTTTTCAGGAAGGTTTCCAGTTGCTCGCGTAACTGGGCGCCTTTCGGAAGCCACAACGGAAGCCCCTGCCCTACATTCTCAGAGAAAGTGAACAGTTGCATTTCTTTTCCGATTTTGCGGTGGTCACGTTTTTTGGCTTCTTCCATCATCACCAGATACTCATCCAGCATTTTCTGTTTCGGAAAAGTAACCCCGTAAATACGGGTCAGCATTTTATTGTGCTCGTTGCCGCGCCAGTAGGCACCGGCAATCGCGGTTAACTTAATGGCTTTTATATAGCTGGTATTCGGGAGATGCGGCCCACGGCAAAGATCCGTGAAATTACCCTGATTGTACAAGGTAATGGTTCCGTCTTCCAGTTCGCTGATCAGTTCCTGTTTTAGCTCGTCGTCTTTTTCGGTGAACAGGTTCATCGCATCGTTCTTCGAAATATCAGAACGAACAATGTCATTTTTCTGACGGGCCAGTTCCAGCATTTTCTTTTCGATCTTCTCCAGGTCTTTATCCGAAATCGTCTTTCCTTCCGGCAGATCAACATCGTAGTAAAAACCGGTATCAACGGTTGGGCCTATCCCAAACTTGGTTCCCGGATAAAATGATTCGATCGCCTCAGCCATCAGGTGAGCCGACGAATGCCAGAACGTATCTTTTCCTTCCCGGTCATCCCACGTGTGCAGTTTTATTTTAGCATCGTGATCAATTTTTCTGGTGAGGTCCCAAACCACACCGTCAACTGAAACCGACAATACGTCTTTTGCCAGCCTCGGTGAAATGGATTCTGCTACTTCCATTCCGGTAACTGCCGCATCAAATTCGCGCACACTGTTGTCCGGTAGTGTTATTTTAATCATTTTATGTTTGTTTTCGGTTCTCACAAGATGTTCGTTCTTCCAATTACCACAGCCACGCTGCTTTCAGAACAGACAAGGATAAGAACAGTTTTAACTTACTAATGCTCCTTAAAAAAGTGGGGCAAAGATAATGAATCCTTTAATATTTCAACCTTTCAAAGGATTTGTAACGAAGAATTTTAACCCAAATTTTCAACACCTTTCTATTGATATCTTCACTGCCCGATATCATTCGTATTCACTGATTCACATTTTTCACTCTCAATACACTGTTTTATTACAGATTACCACTGTAGGCTGCATAAAAAACAGAAATTCCACAGAAAAACGACAATTTTAATATCAGAATAATACTTGCGAGAGAAAATTATTGCGTTATTTGTGCTTCTGAAAATTACATGCGAGTTTAAAGTTTCTGTTCAAAAGACATAACTGGCTCTATTAAATGAAGTTTTCAGAAGTATATTTTAGGTGAAATCCAGATTAATTTCATAACTCGACCGACTTTGGTACAAATGCCGTCCGGATGAATTTTCGGGTGGCATTTTGTTTTTGGGTGTTTATTCCAACCCAGAAATGTTAATTTTCCCGTTGGTCTTTTGGCTTCATTAACATTTGTTATTTTTGTCCGAAGTCATAAATATTAATGCAAAACAAGATGAAACAATTTCTGTTTATTGCGCTTCTGTTTGGGATGTCGTTTAGCCTTCAAGCACAAGAAGCTCAAAAAATTACACTCGAAGATGTTTTGATAAAAGGAACTTTTCGTGCCTCGTCGGTTTACGGACTTCGCTCCATGAACGACGGAATTCATTATACAACCATGGAAGGAAATACCAAAGTGGTGAAATACAGTTACCAAACCGGAAAAGAAGTGGAGGTTCTTTTTGATGTCAAAAGTGTAAAAGATGCTCCGATTGGTTCATTTAGCAACTATGAATTCAGTAAGGACGAAACCCAGATACTTTTTACCACCGATATAAGACCGATCTACCGCCATTCTTTTACGGCCGAATATTATATCTGGAACTCGGTAACCAAAGAACTTACGGCGCTTTCGGATAAAGGTGCGCAACAGGCTGCTACTTTTTCGCCCGACGGCAACCGGGTGGCATATGTGCGCGATAATAACATCTTTATTAAAAATCTGAAATTCGGTAGCACAACACAGGCTACCTTCGACGGGAAGAAAAACGAGATCATCAATGGCTTACCCGATTGGGTGTACGAAGAAGAATTTGGCGATTTTAGTTCGCTCACCGGTTTTAACAAAGCGATATGGTGGTCGCCCAACAGCGAGTTTCTGTCGTTTATTCGTTTCGACGAACGCGAAGTTCCGGAGTTCTCAATGCCCATGTACGCAGGTGCTACACCTGAATATGCAGCTTTCAAACTGTACCCCGGTGAAGCTAGCTGGAAATATCCTAAAGCAGGAGAAAAGAACTCGGAAGTTCAGGTGTTGAGTTACGAAATACGAACCAAGAAAACGATCCCTGTTAATACCGGCACCGATACTGATATCTACATTCCGCGCCTGAAATGGTCGCCTGCAAACGACCTGGTGGTAATGCGCCTTAACCGCCTTCAAAACCAACTCGACGTACTTTATGCCAATCCTTATACCGGCGAAGCGCGCGAAGTGCTGACCGAAAAAAACAAACGCTATGTGGATGAAGATTTCCTGGATGCATTTACTTTTTTAGACAACGGGAACTTTGTAGTTCTGAGCGAACGTAATGGTTGGTCGCACCTGTATTTGTACGACAGCCAGGGCATTGAACTGGCGCAGTTAACCGATGGCGAGTTTGACGTAACCAAGTTTTACGGCTACGATGCGGCCAAAAAAGTGTATTATTACCAGGCAGCCGCTGAATCGCCCCTTCGCCGTGAAGTGTACTTTATCAGCCAGGATAAAAAACTACAAGGCAAAACTTCTAAAATGGAAGGCACCAACGATGCCGTTTTCAGCAAGAATTTTAACTATTACATCAATTATTTCAGCAGCAACACAGTGCCCGATTACATTACGCTTCACGAAAACAAAAAGGGTGAAATTGTGCGCACATTGCAAGACAACACGGTACTGAAAAATACCTTGAAGGCCATGAATGTTCCGCAAAAAGAGTTTTTCAAGTTTAAAACTTCGGAAGGTGTTGAGCTGAACGGATACATGATCAAGCCACTTGATTTTGATGCCTCTAAAAAATACCCGGTATTTATGACACAGTACAGCGGCCCCAACTCGCAAAGTGTAAGCGATTCGTGGGGCGGTGTTGGCTGGAACCACTACCTTGCACAGGAAGGTTTTCTGGTGGTGTGTGTCGATCCGAGAGGAACAGCCGCCCGTGGTGAAGATTTCAGAAAAGTTACTTATCTGCAGCTTGGGAAATACGAATCGGACGACCAGGTGGAAGCCGCCCGTTATCTGACAACACTCCCCCATGTGGATGCGTCGAACATTGCCATTTACGGGTGGAGCTACGGTGGCTTTATGACTTTGCTTTCGCTTGAAAAAGGCGGCGATCTGTTTAAGGCAGGTATCGCGGTTGCTCCGGTTACCAACTGGCGGTTTTACGACACGGTTTATACTGAACGTTTCATGCGTACACCCCAGTTAAACCCGGGAGGATACGACGATAATTCGCCATTGAATCATGCGGAAGATATTAAAGGAAGACTGCTGATTATTCACGGGACAGCTGATGATAATGTGCATGCTCAAAACACTTACGAAATGACCGAGAAGCTGGTACAAGCCGGTATTCAGTTCGACATGGCCCTGTATACCAATCGTGATCATGGCATCCGTGGAGGAAACACAACAATGCACCTCTACACGAAAATGACGAACTTTTTGAAAGACCATTTGCAATAAAGCAACATCCGAACTGCTCAACTTTTTTTGAAAAGCTGTACTTTCACGCAAAATAGTGTGAACATAAAAAAACAGACATGAAAAAGTTGGGCAGTTATTTTTTTCAGGGAGTGCTGCTGGTAGCACCGGTAGCCATCATTATCTATATTCTTTACACTGTTTTTGTAACGGTTGACGGTTGGCTGGCCAGCAACTTAAAACCCGTAATTGGCGTCCATATTCCGGGCCTCGGAATTGTTATTTTGGTTGTGTCGCTTACTATCTTAGGGTTTATCGGACAAACCGCACTTGTAGCGCCCATAAAACATCTGGGAGGAAGTTTTATCAAACGAATCCCCTTACTGAACCTTCTTTATACTTCGCTAAAGGATCTGTTTTCAGCTTTTGTTGGCAACGAAAAAAAATTCAATGTTCCCGTAAAAGTCCACTTCAATAAAGAAAACAACCTCTGGAAACTGGGTTTTATTACCAAAGATTCGCTTGAAGAATTCGAGCTGAAAGACATGACTGCCGTTTATTTTCCGCACTCCTATAACTTTTCCGGCGAACTATACCTGGTTCCTGCCGATCGCGTGGAGAAGCTTTCCATGTCTCCGGCCGAAGTAATGAAATTTGTAGTCTCAGGAGGAGTTACACGTATTGCGCAACAGGATCAATAGACAAAAGTGATGAAATCGCTAAAGTTAATTCAATCTTCATCCATCTTTATTCAATCTGACATCCATCTTTTCTGACTTATCCTGATTTTGGATAACCAAAATCCAGCTTCTGGAAACTTCCCAAAAGCTTGAAATAATATTCATTTTATGTTGTTTTGACGCGTTCAGAATTTCAGAAAATCACTAACTTATAACTGTGATTCGCTATAAATAAACAAAAAATGAACAAACCAAGCTTAACAAAAAGCAGATTAACCTTTGCTTTTATGATTGCATTCGCGTTTTTCGGATGCAGACAGACGGGCACGAAACAAATGCCACCCGTTAATGTAGAAGTAGTAAACGTAAAACAACAAAACATTGTAGAGAAAGTAGATTTTGTTGGAGAGGTATCCGGCTACCAGGATATTTCGATCCGGGCCCGCGTGCCGGGATATTTAGAAAGTGTACATTTCAAAGAGGGATTTCCGGTAAAAAAAGGGCAGCTCCTTTACACGGTCGACAAGCAAGTCTACGAGGCAGAAGTTGCCGCCAAACAAAGCCTGCTTGCCGAAGCAAGGTCACAGTTTGCCAAAGCAAAGAGTGACTTCGACCGTTACAAGCCATTAGCAGAATCAAACGCTGTAAGCAAGGCCGATCTGGATGCTGCCAAACTTCAATACGATGCAGCTACATCGATGGTTGAAGCCGCCGAAGCAAATCTTGAAATCGCTAAAATTAACCTCAGCTATACTCAGATAAAGTCCCCCATCGATGGAATTATTGGAAAATCACTGGCCGATGTGGGAGAATTGGTCGGTCAGTATCCCATCGTTGTATTGAATACAGTATCCAAAATGGACGAGATCTTCGTTGAATTCTTTTTACCTGAAAACCAATACCTGAGGGTAATTAAAATGGCCGATAACAGCAAGGAGATTTTTGACGAATCGCGTTATTTCAGAGAAGATCTGGAACTTGTTTTGGCCGATGGCAGCATACACGATTACAAAGGTTCGGTAACATTTATCGACCGGGGGGTAAATAGCAACACCGGAACGATCCTCGTGCAAACGCATTTCAAAAATCCTGACAGGATCGTTCGTCCGGGACAATATGCGAAGGTTCGTATTCCGATTGAACATAAAAACGCCTTGCTCATTCCTCAAAAATGCATAAAAGAACTTCAGGGGCAATATTCGGTTTTTGTGGTAAACCCTGAAAACAAGGTGGAAACACGCCAAATCACTCCCGGTAACAAGATTGGGGATCTTTGGCTGATAAAGGATGGCTTGCAGGCGGGAGACCGGATAATAAGTGAAGGACTCCAAAAGGTTAAAAACGATATGGTCGTAAACCCTACCGTAGTTGAGTTCAACAGTCAATACCACGAACAGTAAAATCGAAGTTATGTCGGAAAGTAAAGGCAACCTTTTTGTTCACAGGCCCATTGTAGCCATGGTAATCGCAATTGTAATCGTGATTGTTGGCTTTGTTATGCTCAACGGCCTTCCTATAGAACAGTATCCCAACCTCACGCCTCCCATTGTGCAGGTTCGGGGCTCTTATACCGGCGCCAATGCGCTAACGGTGGAAGAATCGATGGCCACACCGCTCGAACAGCAAATCAACGGCGTCGACAACATGATCTACATGAAATCGACCAATGCCAACGATGGATCCATGAATATTCAGATTTCGTTTGAAGTGGGAACTGATCCGGATATGAACACCGTTCTGACGCAGAACCGTGTTTCGGCCGCTACCGCCAAACTGCCTGAGTCGGTGAAAAAAATGGGCGTAACCACGGCAAAATCATTATCGAATGTTCTGATGCTGATCACCCTAACCTCTGATGGGCGGTACGACCAGGATTTTCTGGGTAACTATGCCCTTATCAATATCAAAGACCAGCTGGCACGTATTCGTGGAATCGGACGCGTAAATGTTATCGGGGCATCCGATTATTCCATGCGTATTTGGGTAAAACCCGACCGGCTGGCTGCCATTGGAATCACGATTCCCGAAATCCTGGCTGCCATTAATCAACAAAATGCAGTCGTTCCGGGTGGAAAATTCGGAGCAGAACCTGCTCCTCCGGGAACTGAATTCACCTATACAGTGCGCATGCCCGAACGCTTTAATTCGCCCGAGGAATTCGGAGACATTGTAGTCAGAACAGAATCCGATGGTTCACAGGTTAAACTCAGAGATATTGCCGAAGTTAAGCTGGGTGTGGAAACCTATAGCACGTTCAACCGCTTAAACGGAAAAAAATCCTCCATCATCGCACTTTATCAGGCTCCGGGCTCCAATGCAGTAGAGTTGGCTTCCCGGGTCAGAGATGAAATTGAAAATCTATCAGGCAGTTTCCCGGAAGGAATAAGATACGATGTATCGCTCGATTCAACTGCTGCCATCAGCGCGGGTATCAGCGATATTGTGGAAACACTTATCATTGCGTTGATTCTTGTGGTTCTGGTGGTATTTCTTTTTATCCAGGACTGGCGCGCCACCTTGATCCCGACCATCGCTATTCCGGTTTCGCTGGTGGGGGCATTTATCTTTTTCCCTTTGCTCGGGTTCTCCATCAATGTGCTGTCACTGCTTGGCCTGGTGCTCGCCATCGGCATTGTGGTTGACGATGCCATTGTGGTGGTTGAGGCAGTTCAGGTTAACATCGAATCCGGGATGAACGCCAAAGAAGCGACCCTTGATGCCATGCGAAAAGTAACCGCTCCGGTAATTGCAACTACCCTTGTGTTGGTAGCGGTATTTATTCCGGTAGCCGGAATGGCAGGCATTACAGGACGTTTGTACCAGCAGTTTGCCATTACCATTGTGGTGTCAGTATTGGTGTCATCGGTTAATGCTTTGACACTGAGTCCGGCGCTTGCTTCTCTTCTTTTGAAAGAACCCAAGCCTTACAAAGGCCCGCTTGGCTGGTTTTTTGGCAAGTTCAACAAATGGATGGGGAAATCGACCGAAAGCTACATGACTTTGACAGGCATTTTAAGCCGCAAAATAAAGCGTGGAGTTATTTTTATTGTTCTGCTAACCATATTGGCCGGACTGTTTGGCAAGCTTGTCCCCGGTGGCTTTATTCCCGAAGAAGACATGGGCTATTTCTTTGTGAACATGCAGCTGCCCGATGCCGCCTCTTTGCAGCGATCGGATGTGGTGGCGAAACAGATTGAAGGAATTTTGGCTGAATATCCTGAAATTGAATTCGTAACCACCGCTACAGGTTTTAGTCTGTTGTCGGGGGCGATGGCCACCAATACTGGCTTTATGTTTATAAATCTGATCGACTGGGATGAACGCGAAAAGACAGTGAAAGACCTGATGCAGGAAATCAATATCAAATTAGCCACCCAAATTAAGGGAGCACAGGCATTTGCCATCGGACCGCCAGCCATCCCGGGACTTGGAAACGGTTCAGGCTTTAGTTTTGTGCTACAGGATCGTGCCGGCAACACCCCCGATTACCTGGCTCAAAATGCCAATAGATTTATTCAGGCAGCCAGTGCCCGGGAGGAAATTGCTAGTGCGTTTACTACTTTTCAGGCCAATGTTCCGCAGCGGTATTTAGATATCGATAAGGAAAAAGCCTTGAAAATGGGTATTTCTCTCAACGATTTGTATACTACAGTTGGGGCTTTTATGGGCGGTGCATACGTAAACGATTTTACGCGCTTTGGGCGGCAGTACAAAACCTATATTCAGGCTGAAAACCAATACCGTTTATCCGAAAAAGACATAAACAGTTTCTTTATCCGGAACAACAGCGGAGATATGATTCCGCTGGCAACACTTGCAACTGTTGAACCTGTTACGGGGCCTGAATACACCAACCGTTTTAACTTGTACCGGGCCGTGGAAATAACCGGAACACCTGCCGCAGGCTATACATCAACACAAGCCATGGATGCTCTGGAAGAAGTGGCGGCAGAAGTTCTGCCGGAAGACATGGGTTACCAATGGAATGCCATGTCGTACCAGGAGAAAAAAGCCTCCGGTTCTCTCGGAATTATTATGGCTTTTTCGCTCTTGTTTGTATTTCTGATTTTGGCGGCACAGTACGAAAGCTGGTCGTTGCCTTTCAGTATCTTACTCGGAACACCTTTTGCCATTTTCGGAGCGCTGTTTGCACTTTGGAGTGCCCGCTTTCTGAGCACTTCGTTCGAGAATAACATCTTTGCCCAGGTAAGTTTTGTGATGTTGATCGGGATGGCGGCCAAAAATGCTATTCTGATCGTGGAATTTGCCAAAGAGGAATTTGACAAAGGAAAATCGTTGTACGATGCCGCTATCGAAGCTGCCCGCTCGCGCTTTCGCCCTATTTTAATGACAGCTTTCTCCTTTATTCTGGGTATTCTACCGTTGATTGTAGCCTCTGGATCGGGAGCAGAAGCGCGTAAAGTGATGGGAATGGCCCTGATGGGAGGAATGGTGATTGCCACTTTCCTGGGGGTTTTTCTTTACCCGATGCTTTTCATCTTTATTGGCAAACTGGCCGGCTACGAAAAGAAACGCGAGAAGAAGCTACAATTGGCTGCGGAAAAGAAACAATAAATCAACTAATCTGAAAATGATGACAGCAAGCATATTTCAAAAATCGGGCACTATTATTCTATCCCTTGTGATAATGACGGGATGCATGGTAGGTCCGAATTTTCAAAAGTCGGAAATCAAAAGTCCGGAAAACTTCCGTGCACAAACGGAAGTCACCGATACAACTGCGCTTCCCGACTGGCAAAGCATATATACCGACAAAGCCCTGGCAGATCTTATCGATTCAGCCTTGCTCAACAACCTGGATGCGCAAATGGCGCTTTCGCGGGTAAATGAATCGCGTGCGTACCTGGGTATGGCGAGGGCCGACCTCTACCCTTCCCTTATGCTCGGAGGAAACACAATGTATGGCAACACATTGGGCGCTTTCCCTACGGGAAATACAAATGCGTCGTTAACGGCAACCGCCAATATCAACTGGGAAATTGCCTTCTGGGGAAAGTACCGGCGTGCCAACGAAGCTGCTCTGGCTGAGTTAACCGCCAGCGAATACGGGCTGAAAGCCATACAGCTTAGCCTGGTGGCCGGTGTAGCCGAAAGTTATTATAGCCTGCTCGACTATAAAAAACGGCTGGTAATTGCCCAGCGAACATTGGCAACTCGAACCGAGTTTTTGCGAATAATTCAGGAACGTTTTGATAAAGGAATTGTGCCGGAAATTGACCTGAATCAGGCACAAATACAGGAAGCCTATGCCGCATCATCGATTCCGGTGTACAAACGATCCATTGCATTCACTGAAAATGCCTTAAGTGTTTTACTCGGAAAAGCTCCGCAAACGCTGGACAATGTATCAGAACTCGACAAGCTGACACCGCCGGAAAATATTCCCGTTGGAATGCCCTCTCAATTGCTTGAGAGAAGACCCGACATTCTGGAAGCAGAACAGCAGCTGAAAGCTCAGAATGCACGGATTGGCGTTGCACAGGCGTTACGTTTTCCGTCCATCAGCTTAACAGGTTTATTCGGGCTGGCCAGCGCCGACCTTGAATCGTTCAATGCCGGTGACGCCGTGATGGGATCAGTAGGTGCAGGTATTTTGGGGCCCATTTTTCAGTTTGGTAAAAACAAGCGGAGAGTTGAAGCCGAGAAAGAACGAACAGAGCAAATGCGTTTGAACTACGAAAAAACGGTGCTTTCTGCCTTTCGCGAAGCGGAGGATGCACTGGTAACCATACAAACATTACTGGAAGAAAAGCAATTGGTGGAAAAGCAACTGAGTGCTTCCGACAATGCAGCGAAACTATCAAAGCAACGCTACGACGGCGGCATAACCAGTTACCTGGAAGTATTGGAAGCCGAACGTACTTTGTTTGAAATTGAACTTTACTATTCTGAACTTCAGAAAAGAGTTCTGACTGCTTATTCTGACCTGTACAAAACGCTCGGTGGCGGTTGGGGTGATGATTTGTAACTCTCCCACCGATCGATAAAACAAATGCAGCACAATCAGGAATATCCTTTTTATGCTGCATTTGTTTTTATTGATATTCCGGAAAACTACTGAAACAAATATTTTTGATAAAAGTCCACCTTCTTTTCGTCTCCAAAACGCGCGTAGATATTTACAAAATAACTTGCATATTCTTTCCCCGGCTTTTGTGCCCACAGCTTTTCCAGGTACGGAAGTGCTTTTTTGAAGTCGGCGGTTACCTGGTCAAGTTCTTTTAGTAATAGCGCATATTGTTTACGGGTTTTGTTTCGCTCGTATTTTTCAATTTCCACCTCGTAACGCTCCTGCCCTGCCCAGTAATATTTCGTTGCCAACCAGTCAAGCGCTTCCGGCTGATCCGGATTCAGACTTAAAAGAGCGGTCGCAACCGAATCGCATATCGCATTATTTTCCAGCTTTTTATTTACTTCCAGATAAGTGCCCAGATTATTTTCAGTCTGCTTTGAAGCCTCGTTCATTTTTCCCCAGAGTTCGTTTGCCTTTTCCCACGAACTTATTTCAGCATACAACTGAAAAAGGCGTTCATTAACCGTCGCGTTGTCGCTGCCAAATTTTTCAGAATAGCTTTCCAGTGCGGATAACTCTTTGGAAAGATTGCCCTCTGAACGGTAAATTTCGGACAAGGTTTGATACATTTCAGCATCAGCAAAATTTTTGTACCGGGCCTGATCAAACCAGCTTTTGGCTGTTTCCGAATCGCCAGCTTTGAAAGCCAGTTTTGCAGCCTTCGCAAAGTCAGCACCCGCGATCTGTTCCAATGGTGTGGATTCAATAAATGACTTCCACTGCGCCAATGCAGCAACAAAGTTTCCGGCTGTTTCGTAGGTTTCCGCTTCGGTTTTTGCGTTGGTCAACACATTGGGAGCACCGCAGCCATAAATCAATAAGATGAAAAGCAGCCCCGGTAGTAGTTTGTTTAATCTCATAGTTGTTTTTTATTGCGGCGCAAAACTAAGCATTTCGCAAAAGAATCGAAAAGAGCTATGGATTATTACCCTGAAAGTTGCCAACGTTGGAATTTTTACCTGCCTCGATTTATGAGATCTGACGGAAGTACGCATCAATTTTTGTAGCCAAATCAAAGTCTTTTTCGCTTAAACCACCGGCTGAATGCGTCGTTAAGGCAATGTTTACCCGGTTATAACTGTTGTCCCAATTCGGATGATGATCAGCTTTTTCGGCCAGTAAAGCCACTGCTGTTATAAACGAAAAAGCTGCCGTAAAATCTTTCAGCCGAAACGAACGCTTTATAAACTGGCCTTCCAGTTGCCAGGTAGAATCGAGCTGTTGCAAATTTTCCCTGATTTGTTGATCACTTAATGTTTTCATGTCCGCTGTTTTTCTATTTATACTAGTAAAACAGACAACACTTCAACATGTTCTGTTCCAATGGTCCAGATCATTGCAGCGCCCTAATAACTCAATACCTGTCCGGCTTCCAGCAGCTTTTTATCTAAACTTTCGTAATCAATATTCTGAAGATCCTGCTTCTTATTCAAAGCCATGTCGGCCATTATCGCTGCACTTTGCCCGAGGATCATAAAAACAGGCTCCATGCGAATCGATCCGTATGCAATGTGCGAACTGGAAACCGCAACGGGTACCAATAGATTGGTGCATTCATTTTGCTGTGGCAAAACAGAGCCCATCGAAATCTGGTACGGATGCTTTGGATGAACGCCAATATCGCCCTCATTTTGCACATAACCTTCGGGTGTGATGTAGCGTTGCGTATTGTGAGAATCCATGGTGTACGAGCCCATTCCAATGGGATCCAAAACCGGATTTTTACCCAGTACTTCGTTCTCCGTCATTACAAATTTGCCTCTCATTCTGCGTGCTTCCCGCACATAAATCTGGTGTGGCCAGTTTCCGTTATCGGCAAATTCATCCTTTGCCAGCCCCCATTGCTGCATTTCTTCCCGGATTTCTGCCGGAACCCGCGAATCGTTGGCGTAGAAATACAAAAGTCCTTTTTGATAGTTTTCATGCTCCCGGATAATTTCTGCCCTGCGTTCGTAACTCGCTTCGGGGTAATCGTAATTCATCCCGATGTTGTCGAAGCTAAAAGGACCGTGGTTATTTACATCAGTTTTATGGTTTGGAATGGGATCAAATTTTTGGAACGTTTCCCGCCAACCGCTGTCCAGCACCCGCACCAGCAGCTCGTATTGCGTTGAATCGTAGTTCGCAGGACGTTCAACAGGAATACGGTTTTCGGGTGTTTTTGTCAGGCACATGCGAAAACAGTAGGCCTGCAAACGTTGATCTGCATCTCCTTTATTTCCGGGAAAATCGGTGGAGATCAGCGGTAAAACACCGCTTTCCGGATCACCGGGAATAACATACGGACTGATCTTCAGGTTTCCGAAATGATGACCGTGGTGTAAAACTCCCACCTGTACACCGTTCCATTCTTCGTTGTATTTTTTGTTCGACTCCCGGCCAACTGTGTAGCTTATGCCCGCAGCAGCCATTAAATCTCCCTCGTAAGTGGCATCCATAAATATTTTCGCCTTAAACGTTGCTCCGTTAAGTGTGCGAATTGAGGTGATTTTCGCCTTATCTTTAGTCACGCCGTTTTGGCGGTCGAGCCAGTGGTCGCGAAAAACACGGATATTGTTTTCGCTGATAAAATCCTCAAAAACCTTTTCAGCCACGTGCGGTTCAAAAATCCACATGGTGCGTTTATCGCCATCCATTGCCGGAGTTCCCTGCCCCTTGTTGCCATAGCTGTCTTTTGTTTGCCACTTCCAGGCTTCATCCTGCTGGTAGTAATCGTAAACACGCTGGTAAAATTCGCGCGCCAAACCACCGATAACTTCTTTATTCCCGGTATCGGTAAAACCCAGTCCGCTGGAACTTAATCCTCCCAAATGCTTGTCGGGGCATACAATAATCACCGATTTATTTGACCGGGCCAGTTGCACGGCAGCAGTAACAGCCGCCGACGTTCCGCCGTAAATCACGACATCGGCTTCATGCGAGTCTTGTTTCGCTGAATTACGACATGCGGAGACTAGAATTAAAAAGCTAAAAATAAGATAGGTTACGTGGTTTAGTTTCATGATAATAGTAAGTTGATTACAGGTTATTTTATGGTTTATTCAAATCATTCTTGCATTTTATATGCCTTCATTAAACGGCTAATTGCTTGGGCTTACAACGACATCGGCTGAAGGAAATTAAACAGAATTCCCATCAGCAAGGCAATTCCGAAACTTAACAACGTACCGATCAACACGTATTCGGTGAGTTTTCTGTCTTTGGCTTCTTTCAGATCGCCAAAACGAAAAATCGACTTGGCAGCAAGTAAAAAGCCGATTGCTTCCCACTTTCCGGCAATAACAAAAGCAAACACAAACAAACGCTCGAGGATTCCGATAAAATTACCGGCACTCACCAGCGAGTCCGTATTGTTGCTGCCGGTGTCGGGTGTCCATTTTGAAATAATAATCCGGATCAATACGGATACAGGTTGCGTTAAAGCATACAAACATGTGATAAGCAGTAGGAAATTCTGGTTCCCGAGAATACTAAATACATTGAGCGAAACAGACTGGCTCCAGGCCCAAATCAATACAATCGCAGAAATGTGGATGATTTGATCGGCAAAAAACCAGGTGCGCTTGCTGCTTGGTTTCTGAAAATACAATTTCAGAATATCGGTTGTAAAATGCAGAAACGTCAGCAAAACCGCCCACATAATAAAATCAGCCTGCCATACAAGCAAGCAGATCAAGGCAAAGTGGATGCCCACGTGCGCATATAATTGCCAGGCGCGCCATTTTTTTTGTTCTTTGGCAACTACCCATGCATTGGGTTGCAAAATAAAATCCCCCAACAAATGTGCGAATATGAGTTTTAGTAAAATCATAGGATGTACTTTTCAACTTTCAATTATTCAACAATTTGTAGCCCTTACTTTAATCCTTCTACCCGATTTTTGTACCAGTTCAGCAAATCAAGTATTTCATCGAAGTTAGCTCTTTTCAGCCGGTTGCTGATGGCATTTTGTCTGATTCCGAGCATATCGCCAAGTTGTGCCTGCGATTTTTCCGGGTGCCCGAGCGCCAGGTGAACCATTTCTGCTGAGTTAACCGTCCATGCATCCATGGAAACAAGTGCCAGCCGGAGCATGAGATTCATGTCGCGATTAAACGTTTCAAAGGGGGACGCAAATGCCAGGTTCTGCTTTGCTTTCGCGAGTTTTTCAAACGCTTCCCCCGAGTAAACAAAGGCACTTCCGTTAGATTCGGTGATGCGGGTTGCACTGTGGGTCTTCTCTCCGATTCCGATCGACATGCGCACATCTCCTTTCCGGATGCTTTTGATCGCGGCTTTGATTTTTACTGCCGTTTTCAGCGCCTGCCCGGGATCTGCGATTTCCACCTGAAAACTATCACCCCGGTAAATCTCCCAGCTTGCAGGCTGGCTGCCGATTTCGTTCAGCTCGTGTTTTAATTTTGTGAGCCACTCTTCAGCAACCAGTTTTTTTGATTGGATAATATCGCCGGTAATTACACTGATCATGCGTTTAATTTTTCTAAAATTATCACTTTATTTAATGATAAACAACAACATCATTTAATTAAGTGATTTTTGAAAATATCATCTATTAAAAAGATATAAATGAAAAACGTTAAAAAGTAACCGTTTTATCGGCCCACTCTACCAAAGCAACACAGTCGGTCATGGTTGAAATCGGGCAGGCTTCGGTACTCTCGAGTTGTCGCGATGTCAAACAGGTGCCGCAGGCCAGTATTTCACCGCCCACACTGATAAAAGCTTTCAACTGCTCATCAACGTTATAAATTTCGTGAATCAGCCCTTCGCATTCCACCGCTTCTCCCATCAAAAAAACTTTTACATCGTGTCCTTTTTTCCGGGCAGTTACCGCAAAGCGAAATGCATTCCATGCTTTTTCGTACTCTTTTGTTTCAATGATAATTCCAAGTTTCATTTGTTTAAAATTGTTTATCTAATTTGCATTCAATGAAACTCCATGATCTCAATATTGTTTTTCATGAAGCATTTCTACAAATTAATCGTGAGTTTCCAATGGGTGTAAGATACTTTATCTTCTTCTGAATTCTTTTACCTCCAGTTTCTTTTCTTTCTCAAATCCCGGACCTGCTATTTTTACGACGTATTCTCCGGCTTCCACGAATTCTTTGTCATGGTTCTGAAGATTCCAGTTCACGTAGTTCAAACCTTTTCCGGCGTTTTGACTTTCATTAAAAATAACTTTTCCTTCAGTGTCACTTACAATAGTCGTCACAGGTTCTCCTTTCTTCAAGTAAAACGGAATTTTTAAACCGGGAGCATTTCTCCAATACCGTCGTCCCCGGGGAGTATAAACTTCCGGAATTTCAAGAATTTTTGCCGCAACATCTTCCGTAGCAGCTTTTGCTACCTCTCGCATAATTCGGACATCGAGCGCCCACATACCACGCCCGTGCGTGGCAATCACGGCAATATCATCGCGTTGATGAATGTTGATATCGTGCACATAAGTGGTAGGCAAATCCCCCACAAGCGTTTGCCAGCTTTTCCCCCGGTCGGAAGAGACAAACACGCCATAATCAGTTCCTACATACAATATATTTTCATTCTTTGGATCCTCGCGGATCACATTCACCGGGCCATAAGGAAGGTTGTTTTGAATGTTTTCCCACGTTTTCCCGTAGTCTTCCGATTTCCAAAGATAAGCTGCAAAATCGTCGTCGCGCTTTCCGTTTTGAGTCATATAAACACGGCCGGGAGCATAACGCGAAGCCTCCATGTGCGACACCCACTTACGGAATGGCAAACCTTTGTTGATCTCCTCCCAATTTTCACCGCTGTTTAAAGTCATCCAAACCCGCCCATCATCGGTGCCGGCATACAACACTCCAAATTTCAGCGGCGATTCACTGATCGTAAAAATGGTTTGATACGGAATATCTCCCTTTTTATCCGGATCGTTGTAAGTGAGATCCGGACTGATCCGCTCCCAGGTTTCTCCTTCATCCATGGAGCGATGCACAAACTGGGTTCCGTGGTAAATAATGCCGGTGTTATGGGACGAAAGAACAAAAGGTGCCAGCCATTGTCCTCTCAACTTATCGACTCCCTCCGGCACCGGCGGCATAATTTCTTTTGATTCGCCGGTACTGAGCACACTGCGGGTGATGGTTCCGTAAAACCCGGAAGAATACAGAATATCGGGATTCTTCGGGTTCACCACGTGAATGCTTCCCTCTCCTCCGGGAGTACTTTCAAACTCCACAGCCGGAATCCGGTCGCGGCCACGACGCAGGTCCACCACTCCACGGTAACTAAAATGATCCTGAATAGAACCGTAAACATGAAAAGGATTCGAGTTGTCCATACCTACGTTGTAAAACTGAACCAGGGGCAGATTATCATAGAAGGTGCGAAAGTTCTCTCCGTCGTATGAAATGGCAACGCCGCCATCGTTCACATTTACCAGGTAGTTGGTATTATCCGGATCGATCCACAAACCATGGTGATCCATGTGCATATTCCCGATACGCCGGTAGGTTTTCCCGCCATCTTCCGAAACATTCAGGAACAAGCCCATCGCATACACTTTGTCCGGATTTACAGGATCGACACGTACCTGTCCGAATACCCATCCGTAAGTCCCCGACATACCTTCCATGTATTCGCTTTGCTCGCTTACCTGGCGCCAGTTTTCACCGGCGTCATCCGAACGGTAAACTGTTGCTCCCTTAATTCGCCCGCTGCTTGGCCGTCCGTAGGCATCTTCTTCCTGGTTGAGCGAATGATCTTCAGCAAGTTTCTCGTAATTATCAACAAAAGCATACAGTGTATTGGGCTGTGCCCGACAAAGATCTATCCCGATTCGTCCGCGCTGATTTGGCTGCGGCAACCCGGTATTTATTTCCTTCCAGTTTTTGCCCCCATCCGTTGTTTTGTACAACCCGGTATTTTTATAATCCGCTTCGGTGCGCGGATCGTTCCATTTTTTGCGGATTCGCTGCCACATGCTTGCATAAATTGTGTTCGGATCATTCGGGTCCATCACAAGATCGTAAGCGCCTGTCATTTCATCAACATATAGAATTTTCTTCCAGCTTGTACCTCCGTCAGTTGTTTTGTAAACACCCCGTTCCTTGTCATTGGTCCACTCATTTCCTCCGGCAGCCACATAAACAACCTCCGAATTATTCGGATCAACCAAAATACGGGCAATGGTATTGGTATTTGTCAAGCCTTTGTGTGCCCAGGTTTTGCCTCCGTCCTTCGAAACATAAATTCCGGCACCGGCATTCGAACTTCTGAAAATATTGGCTTCTCCGGTTCCGGCCCAGATCGTTTCCTGATTTTGCGGATCAAGAGCAATGTCGCCAAAGGCTGTTGACATACCGTGCTCAAATACCGGAATCCAGGTTACTCCTTCGTTTTCTGTTTTCCAAATTCCACCTGATGCTCCGGCCACATAAATGGTGTAGCTTTTTCCCTTTGGCTGTACAACTTCCACATCGGTCATACGTCCGCTAATGTTGGTGGGGCCAATAAATTGCCACGAAAGTTGCCGGTAATCTGAAGCCTCTTTCATCTTCAAAAACTCACCGTACCATTTCTCCCGCTCTTTGGCAGGTGTTTTTTCAATTATCTGTTGAGCCGTTAATTGGCCCGACAGAAAAAGCAAGCACAAGAGGATAGGTAAAAGTTGCCTGATCATAAGTTTGGTTTTAAAGATGTGCTTTAAAGCTAATCATTCCATTCATTGTTCGCAAAACAATAATGGCTTCGGTGAAAACATGTTAGTTACGTTTTCATACAGCATAATAGCACCACCAATAATTTTGATGTGAAATGACATGACCAGGATAGTAGCAGCCGCTCTATCTTTTGTGTTCACTTTATCTGAAAGTCGTTATGCCTTATTCAAGGTACAGTTCTTTACCCGTTAAAGTAAGGTTTGCCGATACTGAATTGGAATTTCTTACATTCGGTTGTCCCCCGCCTACAAGCAAAGTAAAATCACCGGGTTCGATCACACGCTTGTCCTCCTTACCAATAATCGAAAACTGACGCGGATCAAGTTCAAACTCTACCGTTTTTGATTCGCCTGCTTTTAAGGCTATTCGTTGAAATGCTTCTAATTGGTATTGAGGACGCGGCGTACTTGCGACCAGGTCTTTTAAGTACAGTTGAACTACTTCTTCGCCATCGCTGTCTCCTGTATTGGAGACCACAACACTAACCTTTATTTTTTCGCCGGTTTTGGCTTTTTTAGGCACTTTCAGCGAAGAATATCCGAAACTGGTGTAACTCAGCCCAAAGCCAAATGGGAACAGTGGTTCACCCTCAAAATACTTGTACGTGCGTCCTTTCATATCGTAATCTTCGAAAGGCGGCAACTGTTCTACCGATTTATAGTAGGTAACCGGCAAGCGCCCGGCGGGGTTATAATCGCCAAACAACACATCGGCCACGGCTGTTCCCCCTTCCTGCCCCGGGTATCCGGCAGTCAGGATGGCATCCAGGTTGTCGTTGGCCCAGTTAACTGCTAGAGCGCTTCCATTCAACAACACAAGAACAACCGGTTTTCCGGTGGCTTTTACCGCCTCCATTAACTCGCGCTGTGTTTCCGGCAGCATGAGATGCGTCCGGTCGCCACCTTCAAAACCATCCACTTTTATGGGCATCTCTTCGCCTTCGAGACGTTGTGACAAGCCCAGCACCAAAACAACTGCATCGGCTTTCCGGGCGGTGGCCACCGCTTCCTTAAGCATGTTATCGTTGGGCATGGTCCACATTAGTTTGGCATCGCCATCACCGTGCCAGTTTTTGTATTCATAAACAAACTTGTATTTCTTTCCGGCCTCAAGTTTAACAGCCTTCTCGTGGTGAAATGCGTGATGCTCTGTGTTGTGTTGCAGAATCTTTTCTCCTTCCAGCCAAATATCGAGCGTGGGCATGCCCCAGCAACCAATGTTGTAGCTCCCGCTAAGCGGAGGAACCAGGTACCCGGTCCAGCGAATGCTGAAATCATCATCGTTTAACTGCGGAGCGGGAGCACCGTTTTCCCAGTAGAAATCAATATTTGTATCTACGCGCGTAAAAGCAGGTTCGCCTTCCAGTTGGGCATTGGCAAAATATTCCCCTGCAACTCCCGGTTTGCCATCGGGGGTTTCAAGGTACACTCCCGGAATTACGTGTAAGTTACTTACTCCTTTTGCCAGATGACTTCCTTCAGCATACAGGATTTCGGTATCCGGAAGCTTTTCCTGCAAACCTTTCAAAACCGTAACCGGATGTCTGGCTATTCCGTTGTAGTTCCCGACCAGTGACTCCCAATTATCGGCGTTCGGGCCAATTACCGCTAGTGTTTTTATGTCCTTCGAAAGCGGCAAAACCTGCTCCTTGTTCTTTAGCAACACAATACTTTTCCGGGCTGCTTCGAGGGCAAGATCCGCATTCTCTTTTGACGTATTCACCGAAAACGGAATCCGGGCATAAGCCACATCTTCATCCGGATCAAACATCCCGAGCCTGAAACGAGCTATAAATAAACGTTTCACGGCCACATCGATTTCGTCTTCGGTAATCAATCCTCTCTTTACAGCTTCAGGCAAATGAGCATAGGCTACGCCGCAATTCAGATCGGTGCCGGCCTTTACCGCCGCCGCAGAAGCTTCTGCCGCATCTTTTGAAAAGGTTTGAAACATATAAAAATCAGAAATGGCCCAGCAGTCGGAAACTACGTATCCCTGAAATCCCCATTCATTGCGGAGTATGTGAAAAAGATCGGGACTGGCACAACACGGATAACCTTTAAACTGGTTGTAAGCCCCCATTACTGAATATACATCTGCCTCTTTTACCAGCGTCCGGAAAGCAGGCAAATAAGTCTCTCTGAGGTCCCGCTCGCTAACCACTGCATTAAATTCATGCCGCAATGGCTCCGGACCGGAATGTACCGCATAATGCTTGGCCGTAGCTACCACTTTAAGGTATTTCGGATCATCTCCCTGCAAGCCTTTTACAAAGGCAGCTCCCAAAACACCTGTCAGGTAAGGATCTTCACCATAGGTTTCATGGCCTCTTCCCCAGCGCGGGTCACGAAAAATATTGATGTTTGGTGACCAGAAAGTCAAGCCCTGGTACATGCCCCGCTTGCCATCTCTTACAAACTGATGATGTTTTGCCCGGGCTTCATCCGAAATGGCTGTGGCCGTCCGGTACATCAGATCTTTGTCCCACGATGCAGCAATAGTAATCGACTGCGGAAAAACCGTTGCATAACCGGCACGGGCCACTCCGTGCAAACACTCGTTCCACCAGTTGTATGCGGGAACCTGTAAACGATCCACCGCCTTTGAATTATAAAGCAACTGATCTACTTTTTCTTCCAAAGTCATTTGCGAAACAAGAATATCCACCCGCTCATCAACGGGCAAGCTAGGGTCGAGAAAATCGAAATTTTCATTCTGCGCCAAAAGAACGCTGCTGTAAATCAGCAATATTACCGGGAGAAATAGTTTTTTATTCATAGTAGCTTACGTCTTACTGTTCTGTCCTGTTCTGGCAAAAATAATGATTTGGAAATGAAAACACAGAAGTTTACTTTTATTTTGAATGATTTTACTACTCTTGCCGAATGGAAAATAAAAACATATTAGAAAGCTACAGAAAGCAACGGGATCAGATAGATGCTCTTGCTGATAAACTCGCTGAAAAACACCAAAAACACATGATGTGCAAAGCCGGCTGCGATCTGTGTTGCATGGATTACAGCATTTTTCCGGTTGAATTTTATTCCATCCGCGAACGGCTGAAAGAGAAAGAATACCAACACAATGTTCCTGCGACCAAAGACGAGAATAGCTGTGTTTTTTTGAAAGATCACAAATGCGCCATTTACGACGAAAGACCGGTTATCTGCCGCACCCATGGGCTTCCCTTACTTTATATGAACGAAGACGGCGACTGGGAGTTATCGGCCTGTGAATTGAATTTTACGGAGTTTGATATGGATGAGTTCTCGGAAGAAAATACCTTTCCGCAGGATACTTTTAACAGCAAACTATTTATGCTGAACAAGGAATTCATTGCTCATTTTAAAGAAAAAAAATACAACGAATTTGACCTGATTCCGGTAAAAGAGTTATTGAAATATATCACTTAAAAATTACGCATATGAAACGGTCGATCCTTTTCTTATTCGCACTTACTTTCTTTTCAGGAGTATTTGCACAAAACGAGACAGAAATGAAAGACAATTCAAACAAGCTGGCGGTGCTTTGGACCAGTGGAGATCCTGAAGTGGCGGAAAAAATGGCCTTTATGTACACCTTAAATGCCAAAAAGCAAGGTTGGTTTGACGAGGTGGTGCTAATCATTTGGGGGCCATCGGCAAAACTGGCTGCAGAGAACACCATGATTCAGGAGTATATAAAAAAGATGCAGGATGCCGGTGTTAAAACAGAAGCTTGTTTGTACTGTGCCAAAATGTACGGTGTGGATAAAAAACTAGCTGATTTGGGTGTGGATGTAAAAGGCATGGGAATTCCCTTGTCAGATTATCTCAAACAAGGATGGAAGACATTAAGTCTTTAAAAAGAGGAATAAGAGGAAACAAAAAAGCATCCAAAATCATGGATGCTTTCTATCTTGTGTTTTAATACTCGTCTTCGTTAAAGAAGAAATCGTCTTTGCTGGGGTAATCCGGCCAGATGTCTTCGATACTTTCGTACATTTCACCTTCATCTTCAATTTCCTGAAGGTTCTCAATCACTTCCAACGGAGCGCCTGAGCGAATGGCGTAGTCGATCAATTCGTCTTTTGTGGCCGGCCAAGGCGCATCTTCGAGTTTCGAAGCCAGTTCCAGAGTCCAGTACATGTGTCTTAATTTTATGAAGTTAAACTCGTTTTTAAAATTTTCGCGAATATAACAAAAAATCAATACGAACAAACTTTCACTAAAAAAAAATATCAATACTTCCAGGGAGTTTCGTCCACACCTTTTTTATGCCCCAGGTAACGCGCCAGCACAAAAAGAAAGTCAGAGAGGCGGTTAACATATTTTACCAACTCGGGCTGCACCGCGTCTTGTTCTGAGAATTCAACAATACGGCGCTCGGCCCTTCGACACACGGTACGCGCCACATGACACTGAGCTACTGACAGTTCACCTCCGGGAAGAATAAAGTTGCGCAACTCGGGAAGCTCTTCCTCGTACCGGTCGATTGCCTTTTCAAGTACCTCAATGTCTTCTTTTTGCACCACCAACCCCGAGGTAAATTCATCCCCCTTTTCGTCGGATGCCAACCGCGAACCTATGTTGAAAAGTTTATTTTGGATTTGTATCAGTAACTCAACTATTTCCTGCGGAATGTCCATCGAACGGATCATACCCAAGTGTGAATTTAACTCATCAATTGTTCCGTAAGCTTCCAAACGAGGTGCATATTTCTTTACGCGGGTCCCTCCTACCAGGCCGGTTGTACCGTCGTCGCCGGTTTTTGTATAGATCTTAAATTCTCTTGTCATAATTCTGAATTTGTCAGCAAGTAAATAAAAAATCCCGGTAATCAATGCTACCGGGATTTACAACACATACTCACTTTTCTATTTTAATTGCACTTACTTTCAATAAATAGGATTTTCGTTGATTGTATCCGATTCAATTTCACCGTCTTTTAACCGAATGATCCTGTGCGCATGTTTGGCAATGTCTTCTTCGTGTGTTACCATTACCAGCGTATTTCCTTTGCGGTGAATATCGGCAAACAGCTTCATAATTTCTTCTGATATCTTGGAGTCGAGGTTACCCGTTGGTTCGTCGGCCAAAAGCAATGCGGGTTTATTGATCAACGCGCGTGCAATGGCTACCCTTTGCCGCTGCCCACCCGACAATTCGTTGGGGCGGTGTTCCATGCGGTCTTCCAAACCTACTTCAGTCAGGGTTTTCTCTGCCATTTGTTTGCGCTCGGCCTTTTTAATCCCGGCATACACCAACGGCAGCATAACATTCTCGAGGGCTGTATTACGGGGTAACAAATTAAAAACCTGGAACACGAAACCGATTTCAGAATTTCTGATTTCAGCCAGGCTGTCGTCAGTAAGGCGGCTTACGTCTTTTCCGTTTAACACGTACTTACCACTGCTTGGCGTATCCAGGCATCCCAGAATATTCATAAGCGTTGACTTTCCCGAACCGGAAGCGCCCATAATGGCGACATATTCTCCTTTGTAAATGTCGAGGGATACAGAACGCAGCGCACGTACAACCTGGGTTCCTACCCGGTAGTTCTTGACGATATTCTCGATCTCGATGATTTTTTCCTTCATTCGTGTGGTTTTCTATATTGGTAGTTATTTTTGAATGCGCATTACATTTAACAAAAATCAAGCCATAAAGATATCCCTTTCTTTTCAGAAAAGTCCATGAAAACATAACTTTTAACAAGCGATTTAAGCCGTTTATCCTCAGCAGCATGAGAAAAACTGGTACTCTTTATGAATATTTTGTTTAGTATTTCAACATTTCAGATTCCGGTATAATAAGCTGAATAATTATCTTTGTTTTTATGCCGGATTTTCTAGATCAGGAAATAAAATTCTTACCCGGAGTCGGGCCGCAAAGAGCCGAGATTCTGAAAAAGGAACTGAAAATTACCACTTTCAGAGACCTGATCTATTATTACCCGTACAAATACATCGACCGTACCAGGTTCTACAAAATCTCCGAGATACATTCGCAGATGCCTTACATTCAGGTAAAAGGAGTAATTCGTGCGATGGAAACCGTCGGAACTGGCAATAAACAACGCCTAAACGCCAGATTTTACGATGAAACCGGGAGTATTGAACTGACCTGGTTCAGGGCAATAAAATGGCAAAAGGAAAACCTGAAGCTTAACAAAGAGTACATTGTATTTGGCAAACCGACCGAGTTTGGAGGTAAAATAAGCGTGGTTCATCCCGAGTTGGAAACCGAGGAAGAAAAACTGCTGCAACCATCGGGACTTTTTCAGGGGTATTACAATACCACCGAAAACATGAAAAAGAAATATCTGAACTCCAAGACCATTCATAAAATGCAGTTGACACTGTTGAATGTTGTGAAGGGCAAAATACCCGAGACTTTACCCAAAGAACTGGTCGCGCGCTTAAAACTGATGTCCCTGGAAGAAGCCCTGACCAACATTCACAAACCAGAAACAACAGTGGAACTGAAGAAAGCGACTTTCCGCCTGAAGTTTGAAGAGCTTTTCTTCATTCAGTTGAAAATACTTGCCTTAAAACACAACCGGAACCAAAAATTCAAGGGATTTCGGTTTGAACATGTTGGCTACAATTTCAATAAGTTTTACAGCGATTTTCTCCCTTTTCAACTAACCAATGCGCAGAAGAAAGTAATCAAGGAAATACGCAGGGACGTAAACCAGCATACGCAAATGAACCGCTTGCTGCAGGGCGATGTGGGAAGCGGAAAAACGCTGGTGGCACTAATGACAATGCTTCTGGCGATGGACAACGGTTTTCAGAGTTGTCTGATGGCACCCACTGAAATCCTGGCCCAGCAGCATTTCCAGTCTATTTCCAGGTTTTTGAATGGGATGAATATTAAAGTGGGGCTGCTCACCGGCTCTACCAAGGTGAGCGAACGAAGAGAAATACATGAAGCTCTTCAATCGGGTGAAATGCAGATCATTATTGGAACGCACGCACTAATTGAGGACACGGTGATGTTTGACAAACTGGGGTTGGTGGTAATTGACGAGCAACATCGTTTTGGCGTAGCGCAACGTGCCAAACTGTGGCAAAAAAACGAACTGATTCCGCCACACATTTTGGTGATGACTGCCACCCCTATTCCACGAACGCTCGCCATGACCGTTTACGGCGATTTGGATGTTTCGGTGATTGATGAACTACCTCCGGGCAGAAAACCGATCCAGACCATGCACTTCTACGAAAACAGGCGAAAACAGGTCAACAATTTTCTGAAACAGCAGATTGATAAAGACACACAGGTTTACATTGTTTATCCGCTGATTTCGGAATCGGAAAAAATGGATTTAAAAAATCTGGAGGAAGGTTATCGCCATATTTCAGAAAGCTTCCCGGAGTTTAAGATCAGCATGGTTCACGGTAAGATGAAACCTGCGGTGAAGGAGAATGCCATGCAGCATTTTAAAAACGCCGAATCGCAGATTATGGTGGCCACCACTGTTATTGAAGTAGGTGTTGATGTACCCAATGCGTCGGTGATGGTGATTGAAAGCGCCGAACGTTTTGGACTTTCGCAATTGCACCAGTTACGCGGACGGGTTGGCCGAGGCGCTGAGCAATCGTATTGTATTCTGATGTCGTCGTATAAATTGAGCAACGAAAGCCGCAAACGACTGGAAACCATGGTACGCACCAACGATGGATTCGAAATTGCAGAAGTGGATATGAAACTTCGTGGCCCCGGCGATTTGGAAGGAACGGCTCAGAGCGGAATGGGATTCGACCTGAAAATTGCCAATCTTGGAAAAGACGGAGAAATTCTTCAGATGGCGCGCAACGTCGCCAACGACATTCTGGATGACGATCCGTTTCTGCAAAAAGAAAACAACCGTTTACTGCTGCAAAGTTTACTATCCAACAAAGAAACAGAGTTCGACTGGAGCTCGATCAGCTAAAATTTCATGAACTTTCAATGATGATGGTGATGATGGTCGTGTGTATGGCTTTCTTTCATTCCCAGCAGCACCATTCCCGAATCCTTTAACAATCCGATGGACCACTTTATAATAACCGCCGAGCTGATAACGGCAGCGATAGTATCAATAAAGGGAATATCCCAAATCATGGCAGCGAGCAATCCCAGAATAGCCGACAAACTGGTAAGGGCGTCGGCAATTACGTGCAAGTAAGCGGCCCGTATATTGTGATCGGAATCTTCGTGATCGTGATGCAGCAGAAAAGCACTGACAATATTTACCACCAGACCAATCACCGCCACCAGAATTGCCTCGCGGTAAACAATATCGGCCGGTTCAATAAAACGCCTGACCGCTTCGTACAAAATAACAACAGCGAACAATAGCAAAATCAGGCCACTGCTGTATCCTGAAAGCGAAAGAATTTTCCCGGATTCGCCGTTAAATTTTCGGCTGTTTTGGGCCTTTCTTACAAGTACATAGGCCAACCAACTCAACCCGATTGCTAGCACATGCGACCCCATGTGAATTCCATCGGCCAGCAAAGCCATCGATTTGGTACTTAATCCAAATGCAATTTCTACCACCATCGTTGCCATGGTAAGCAGTACTACCCAAAGTGTTTTCTTTTCGTATTTATGAACATCCATACTTTCTCATTTTCCGAACCGAACGCCCTGCATTACGCTCTAATAAAGCGGTCAATTCTGCCACATCTTTTGCTAACTAACAATTGGATTTTAAAATTGCTCACCAATTTTTCGTTTGATTTTATTTGTCTGCAAGAAAAGGCGGGATTCCAACTCATGATATCCCGCCTTCAATATGAATAAATCACCAGCTCTATTTCTACTTTTCGATGGGTTGTAACTTTTCTTCGAGTTGCGGCAAGGCTTGTTTGAAGAAGCTTTCCCGCAGCGAATCCATTTGCTGAAACATTTTATCTACGTCAAAAAAGTCCTTTCCAAAACGATCATGAAAATAATTGTCACTAAAGAAATCACGGCATAACAACGAATCACTAAACATCGGATTCATCAGTCCTTCGCCCCAAACCGACGGCATTTTTTCATTGAAAAACGATTTGAACGACTGCATCAGGCTATCTGCATCCACCTGCACCGAATCGCCTTCCGAGTTGGTATACGACCACGTATAAGTGGAGTCGTACGCAATTACATTACCGTTTTCATCCACCTCTTTGTTCACTGTCCAGTGTTCTTCGGGCTTGTTTTTTGTGTCCTTTTTTCCTGCCAAATTTTCAATGCCCTTTCCTGATTGATCCTGAGCCTGGCACCCCAGGGTAAAAAGGGCAACTACCATTGAAACAACCAGTGTTTTCATTTTTCGTTCCTCCTTTATTTTTTGTTAAGTATTTTCAAGAAAATTACCGGGCAACAAGGCGCAAATCCTGTACCATGGCGCTGTTAAAAGAGTTTAACAATAAGGGTCTTTTGCAAAGTTTAACACTACGGAAAAAATGTAACACTTATTTAGATTTATGACCAGAATCAAGCTGAATATCTGTCAGTTATTTCAGTAATTACAATTTATTTACAGCCTCAAAAAACAGTTGTTGAATTTTCCGGGTTACAGGGCCCGGTTCACCGTTGCCAATCCGAACATCGTCAACTTCCACAACCGGCAGAATTTCGCTGCCCGTTCCACAAATAAAAACTTCATCCATTTCTTTCAACTCCGCTTCCGCAAACAGCTTCTCCTCTACTGAAAGTTGGTTTTCGGCACAAAGCTCCAACACCACTTTGCGTGTAATGCTGGGTAAAATCAGGTTCGAAAGCGGCCGGGTAATTAAAACTCCGTTTTTTACGGTGAACAGACCTGAATGGGTTGCTTCCGTAACATAGCCATCGCGCACCAGGATGCTCTCGCCTGCCCCCTTTTTTACGGCTTCGTTGTACAGCATCGTATTGGGCAAAAGCGACACCGATTTAATATCGCATCTCTTCCACCGGATGTCTTCCTGAACGATCACTTTTATCCCTTTGCCCAGTTTCTCTTCGGCCGAAGGCAACGGAAAGGCAAAAGCATATATCGTAGGTTTTATTTCAGTCGGGAAATGATGTACCCGCGGATGTGCTCCCCGGCTGATTTGCCAGTAAACGCCGGCATGTGTATTTAACAGGTTGTTTTTCTCAAGCAGGGTCAAAGAAATAGTTTCCAGTTCCGATACTCGTTCGTATTCAATATCAATCTCCTTCAGGCTCCGTTTTAGCCTCTGAAGATGATCTTCGAGCCGGAAAGGCTTTCCATAGTAAAATTTGGTTACTTCGTAAATTCCATCAGCAAAAATAAACCCGCGGTCGTCGGGCGAAATGCAGGCTTCTGCCCGCTCAACATATGCCCCGTTAAGAAAAACTATTTCATTCATTTTATCACACTTTCAAAGCTCCCGAAAGTAGGACTATTCCATAAAAAAGAAAAGGAACTCTTTCGAATTCCTTTCTTTATTTTTTCAACTTGCGCAACTCATTCCAAATTGTTTTGGAATAAATGCCAAGATTTATTTCAACCAATTACTAGTAACGGTTTCTTGGACGGAAACCACCGCCACCTCTGCGGTCGCCACCACCACGAGGATTATTTTCGCGTGGTTTAGACTCGTTCACTTTGATGTTTCTTCCGCCAACTTCGGCGTTGTTCAATTCTTCGATAGCTTTTTTAGCACTATCATCGTCGTCCATTTCAACAAAACCGAAACCTTTGCTACGGCCAGTCAGTTTGTCCATTACAATTTTTGCAGAAGTTACTTCTCCATACTCCTCAAAAATCTCAACTAAATTTTCTTCGCCCAGGTTAAAGGGCAGATTACCAACGTAAATGTTCATTTTATACTGTTTTAAAGTGAATATTAGTTTTTCTACCAGCAGTAAACCATTCAAAATGGATTACCCCCTTGAGGTTACTTAAATACAGTACAAATGAAAATTGAAAGCAATAGAAATAACTTCGGGAAAACACAAGAAAGATGAACTGACCGGTTTGAAATAATCAATAAATAAAGACCAACTTTGTTAATTATCAGAGACATACTAAATTGGCTCCGACGCTATTAACATGCCAAAGGTAACGGAATCTTTGAAACAACAAGGATTTTTACGCATTTTCTTTCAAAATACTCCATTAAAAATATGTTCAGGAGCTGACCAAATCGCGAATTACGGCACTGGCAATAAAGCATCCAAACATAGGAGGCATGTACGAAATAGTCCCCACTGTTGACTTTTTATTGCGGCTTTCTTCAAGTTTCACAGCATTCTCGTCTATTTCTTCGGAGGAGAACACCACTTTTAGCCCTTTCTTCACTCCCAGCCTCGAAAGTCGCTTCCGCATCATCTTGGCCAGTTTACAATTGTAGGACTTGGAAATATCGGTAAGCTCAATTTTTGAAGGGTCGGTTTTTCCTCCCGCTCCCATTGAACTGACTACATTCAACCCCATTTGCAGCGCATGATACACCAGGAAAACTTTGGGTGAAAGCGTATCGATGGCATCAACCACATAATCGAAAGGCTGGCTTTTAAGCAGCTCGATGGTTCGTTCGTCGCGAATAAAATCATTGACGACCGTTAGTTCAATCTCAGGATTTATGTCTTTGAAACGTTGTGCCAGTATCTCGGCTTTAGGCAATCCCTTTGTACTAATCAGCGCCGGAAGTTGGCGGTTTCGGTTGCTTTCTTCTACCACATCGCCGTCTACAATGGTCATTTTTCCAATTCCGGCGCGGCACAATTGCTCAGCGGCATAAGCTCCCACGCCTCCCAGTCCAACCACCAAAACGTTTGCCTGTTTCAATTTCTCCAGCTTTTCCTTTCCGAAAAGCAATTCAGTTCTTTCTAACCAACTCATTTAGTAATTCAATAACGTCCGGACAAGGTTTTTTCAATGCGGTTGAAATTTTTCCAGACGGCTGTTTTTAATTCTTCCACCGGGATTTGTTTGAGTGCGGCAGCTCGGTTGTAGATTTGTTCCACTTCACCATCCATTTCGTCGGTCTCCAAAAAAATCCGGTTCAGCGGTAAATACTGAAACGACTCGATGGCTTTTGCATTATCCCTAAACAAAATATCTCCGAACGAAAACATAAAATCCATTTCAGCCAGTTGCTTTGTCATTTCCAATCCAGCCGTGTATCCGTGTAGAATCCAGGTCATGGAAGGTTTCATTTTTTTGCGTAAGGCAATCACTTCGTTGTAGGCTTTTACACAATGAATGATCAAGGGGTACTGGTATTCTTCGGCAATAAAAGCCTGCGCCTCAAAAACGCGGCTTTGCTCGGCGAAGTCTTTTCCGCACGACTTATCCAGACCAGCTTCGCCCACAAAAATCACATGATCGAATTCAAGTGCTTCTTCCATCAACTGCAAAGCTTCGTTGTTTTCTTCCGCTGTGCCTATGTGCCATGGATGGAGCCCCACCGAATAAAAATTACGGCCCGAGAAAGCCGCAAAACCATCTCCCGGGTAAATGTTTTGTACCGTAATTGTATCCGTTTCGTAATGACTCGGATGGGTATGAATATCAATATAAGGAACCGGTGTCATTGTGTACCAAAAGCAAGTTACTATGCCATTTCCAGAATTTTTGCCACCACGTTGTTTGCACCGTCTGCAATCTGACTGATTGTAGCATCCAGCATGTAGCAAGGCGTTGTCACCACTTTGTATTTGTTGTCCACCACAATCTCTCCGTGAGTAGTTGCCACATGTGTTGCACCCAGTTTTTCAATGGCCGCAGCAGTTCCGGCATCCTGCCCGATAGTTACTTCCACATCGCCCAAAACTTTGGTAATTAAAGCAGGTGAAATACAAAGTGCCCCCACCGGCTTTTCTGCCACTACGGTAGATCGGATGGCGCTTTCAACATCCGGATTAACCGAACAATCGGGGCCATCGAATGCAAAAGTGCACAGGTTCTTCGCCGCTCCAAAACCACCAGGAAAAACAATGGCATCGAAGTCTGAAGCTTTGTATTCAGAAAGAGGCTTAATATTCCCCCGGGCAATACGGGCAGCTTCCACCAACACATTCCGCGACTCCGGCATTTCTTCCCCGGTAAGGTGATTCACGACATGAGCCTGCTTTACATCCGGGGCAAAGCACTGATATTCGGCACCTTGCTGCGAAATGGCCAACATCGTTAAAGTGGCTTCGTGAATTTCGGCGCCGTCATATACACCACATCCGGCCAAAACAACCGCTATTTTTTTCATGATTGTAATTCTTTGATAGGATTTTATTTTCAATCAAAATTACAGTTAAATACTGAATTTTTGAAATGAAAAGGCCCTGATCCCTCAACGCCTTTTATTGTAAAATCCTTTCAACTAACTGATTTCATCCAGGTTATACGGAGTTTCCTGGTATACGTAATAATTCAACCAGTTTGAAAATAACAGGTTAGCAGTGGATTGCCAGCGCATCAACGGTTTTTCTTCCGGGTTATCATCTGGGTAATAATTCACCGGAACTTCAATCGGAAGTTTCTTTGCCTTGTCGCGATGATACTCTCCATCGAGCGTATTTCGGGCATATTCGGCATGCCCGGTTATAAACAACTGCCGCCCGTTTTTGGCCTTCAGAATGGTAACACCGGCCTCTTCAGAAGAGGCAATGATTTTTAGCTCATCCACTTTTTCAATGTCTTCTGCCCTGATTTCAGTATGACGGGAATGAGGCACAAAAAACACATCGTCGAAACCTCTGAAAATCGGCAGATTCTCTTCGATATGGGTATGTTTGAATACTCCGAACTTCTTTTTGCCGAGCGGATATTTTGGGATGCCGTAGTGATGATACAACCCGGCCTGGGCGGCCCAGCAAATAAACAAGGTAGAGGTTACATTTTTCTCTGCCCAGTCCATAATTACTTTCATCTCTTCCCAATATTTTACCTCTTCAAAAGGAAGCTGCTCTACCGGCGCACCGGTAATGATCATGCCATCGTATTTCTTTTGTCTGAGTTCATCAAACGTCCGGTAAAAGGCCTTCATGTGCTCCAGTGAAGTATTTTTGGGAGTATGCCCCTTGATCTTCAAAAAATCGATCTGAATCTGTAACGGAGAGTTCGACAACAATCGCAGCAGATCGGTTTCTGTGGTTATTTTCAAAGGCATAAGATTCAGGATCACAATTTTCAAAGGTCTGATATCCTGATGAGAAGCACGTGACTCATTCATCACAAAAATATTCTCCTCTTGCAGTATTTTTATGGCCGGTAGTTTATCCGGAATATTCAACGGCATCTTTTTTCGATTTTTGGATTACGGTATTGAGTAATGAGAATGAACTTTGATTCAAAATTCATTTCTCACTACTCATTACTATTTACTCTCTACTTTATTTTTACTGTACTTTCTCCAAGGCCTGTTCAAAATCGGCGATAATATCGTCGATATGTTCCAGACCAACGCTAACCCGTAACAATGTCGGGTACACTCCCGCAGCAATCTGTGCTTCTTCCGACAGCTGCTGATGTGTGGTCGCCGCCGGCTGAATGATCAAGGTTTTGGTATCTCCCACGTTTGCCAGGTGACTTACCATTTGCAAGCCTTCCACCACTTGGTTGGCATGGCTTTTATCACCTTTCACATTGAACGAAAGAACGCCACCGGCTCCCTTCGGAAGGTATTTTTTCGCATTCTCGTAAGAATGGTTACCTTCCAGTCCGGGATAGTTTACGCTTTCCACTTTCGGATGATTTTGCAGCCATTTAGCAAGCGCCAGTGTATTTTCAACATGGCGGTCCATCCTTAGCGAAAGTGTTTCCAACCCCTGAATCAATAGGAACGAGTTAAACGGACTTAATGCCGGTCCCCAGTCGCGCAAGCCTTCAACACGCGCCTTGATAATAAAGGCTATGTTTCCGAACGGGCCGTCAAAGTTAAACACATCCCAGTATTTCAATCCATGATATCCCTCAGATGGCTCGGTAAATCCGGGAAATTTTCCATTTCCCCAGTTGTAAGTACCCGCATCAACGATTACACCACCAATGCTGTTACCGTGTCCTCCTATCCATTTGGTGGCTGATTCAACCACGATATCGGCTCCGAAATCAATCGGGCGGCAAAGATAGCCCCCTCCGGCAAAAGTATTGTCTACAATAAACGGAAGATCGTATTTTTTAGCTACAGCGGAGATGGCTTCAAAATCAGGAATACTGAAACCCGGGTTGCCAATGGTTTCCAGGTAAATTGCCTTTGTTTTTTCGTCGATCAGCGCCTCAAACGATGCAGGTTCCAAATCGGCTGTTAAGCGAGCCTCTACACCCAGTTTTTTGAATGAAACTTTAAACTGGTTGTATGATCCCCCATACAAATAAGGCGAAGAAACAAAGTTGTCTCCCTGGTCGAGTATATTGTTTAATGCGATAAACTGCGCGGCGTGTCCCGATGCTACCGACAAGGCAGCCACTCCCCCTTCCAACGCAGCCATGCGTTGTTCAAACACGTCGTTTGTCGGGTTCATGATGCGCGAATAAATGTTTCCGAATTCTTTCAGTCCAAATAAATTGGCAGCATGCTCCGCATTGTTAAACACATACGAAGTGGTCTGATAAATAGGTACTGCCCTTGAATTGGTTGTTGGGTCAGGTTGTTGACCGGCGTGTTGCTGGAGGGTTTCAAAATTGAGTTTTCTTGTTGTCATTTTAATTTCTTTTTGGGTTAATAGCTTTTAGTTTAACAATCTTTGGCGCTTCTTTCTTTTTCAAAACCTCAATAAATTGATTTAACCAAAGAATGCACTGTAAATTTCCCGAACGCTTTTTTCCTTGTCTGATTTACTAACTACCAGGTAACTAACCAAATCGGAAGCTCCTGACCCGCTGATCACCACGTTTATATGGTTGTTGGCAACGGCTGTAAAAATTTTTGCAGACACACCGTAAGCATGTTGCATTCCGTGTCCAACGATCCCGATCAGGGAAAGATCTTTCAGCACCGAAATATCGGTTACCGACGAAAATCCCATTCCCTTAACCAACGAAAGTGCCTTGTCACCATTTTCTTCGCTTAAAATAAAGTTGATGGATGTTTGCGAAGTAATTACCGACTTAATGTTTATACCGGCTTTGTTCAGCTGGGTGGTTACCCGCGCCAAAATGCCGGGTTTTAAACCAACGCCGGGGCCATCGAGTTTAAGCAGTGAAATATCATCGGTACAGGCAACACTTTTTACAATCTGATCTTCAATAAAAGTTTCCGTATTGATGACGGTTTCGACCACTCCATCTGAAGAAGCCGAACTTAACACCTCGATCGGAATGTGTGTACTTTCCAAAGGTTCTACGGTTCGCGGATGGAATGAATAATGATCAAAATAAGCCAGTTCGCTGGCTTCGGAATAGGTTAAACGCTTAATAACTTCCGGATTACTGATGATTGCCGGATCGGCACGCTGAAAATCAAAATCCAGATCCCACAACTCGAGGCGTTCAACGCCCAAAGAGCGTGTCAGAAACGCGGCGGTATAATCGGCCGATGTTTTTCCGGTACGCGCAATTTTATTGTTTTCAGTAATTCCGTAGGTTCCGGGAATAATGAAACTTCCGGCAGGCAACGACTTTAAATAATCGTTGTTAGCCGCCAAAAACGAGGCACTTCCATAATCAGCAGTTGTTTGCAAGCCAATTTGTTCGGGCAAAAGAACCTGCGATTCCGGCCAAATGGTTTTAACGATTTCAACCGTAAGTTTTTCAGAAAAACTCAGCACCTGATCTTTCAGCGCCCTCGAATAATCACCTATCAGGGCAATTCCTTTCAACAAGCCGCTGGCCTGTTCCGCCAGCTGATGGTAATCATCGCTTGCTTCTTTGCTGGTAATATTCCGGTGCACCGAAAGTAACTGCGTCAATAATACATCATGCTCAGGCTCTTTTTGCAATACCGTTGCCATGTTACCGCTCAAAATAGCTGACAGTTCAGGAACTGCTGAAACAACGATAAACTTTCGCCCCACAAAATGTTTGAGATACTGTGCTAAATGCCCCATCGACTCAGGGTTGCCTAGATGGCCTCCGCCCAATCGAATAACCTTATCCGACATACGAATTTAAGTATTTAAGTAAAAAATTTATTTGCTTTTAAACGCTCAGGATATGAATGCCTTCAATCAACGGAAACCATCGAATGAAGGCTAGCGCATAAACATAGAAACCGACGACATGAGCATGGCGCCACAGTAGTTTACTGTAACCATCGAAACGCTATTTCCGAAATCCATTTTCATTCCTGTCGATTTTGTTTGCCCCAAATATACAGTGATTTTTCTATCCGGCAACCCTATTTAAAATGATTTCAGATAAATTTCACATTAAGCTTCTTTTTTCATTTTTCGCCAAACAGAAATCCTGAAGTCGGTTTTATTTCTATTTTTTAAGATCACGACCATCAAAAGTTGCAAATCTCAAAACATTTGTATTTTTGTTCGTATGGAAACTACTGACATTCTTATCAAAATTCGCAAGATCGTCCGTTCCATCGATATTGAGTCGAAGAAGATCCAAAAGGAGTACGGAGTAAGCATTCCCCAGGTGCTTTGTTTGAGTTATTTGCACCAGTCGCCGAATTACCGGTCGACACAAGGTGAAATCAGAAAGTTTCTGAACCTGAACCCAAGCACCGTTAGCGGAATCATCGACCGGCTGGAGAAGAAAGGTTACCTGGCGCGTCTGCCCAAGTTAGGTGACAAAAGAGTGGTAAACATTGTACTCACTTCTTCGGGCGACAAACTTTTAACACGTATTCCGGAATTGCTCCACATGCAGCTTTCAGAAAAACTTGAATTACTGAACGACGACGAATTACAGGTGGTTGAATCCGGGTTGAATACCCTTATTCGCATTCTGGATATCGAAACGCTGGAAGCCTCTCCCATGCTCACCCTGGAAGATGAACTGGAAGATCAGTAATGAGCTTTTAGCTCTTATACCAAAATTACCTCAGACTGAGCCTTATAATTCCATTTCTTTGCGTTTATGCTTCGTTATAAAAACTCAACAGAACTTTGGCTATGCTTCCTTTTTATGCCTTGCCTAAACACAAATATTCTGAAATTTCGTAAGGCTCACCTTGAAGTAAATTTGGTATTATTGAATGGCCTCAAGAATTTTCTCGTCTTCAGTAAGCTCCCCTTTTGCCAGGTTAATGGCGGTTTCAATCAAAGCCAAATGCGAATAAGCCTGCGGAAAATTACCCAGCAGTCGCTTGGTTTTAAAATCAATGTCCTCGCTGAACAGCCCCACATGGTTGCTGTACGACAGAAGTTGTTCGAACATTGCCTTCGCACGCTTCTTTTCACCAATGGCATTCAGTGCATTGATCTGCCAGAAAGTGCAAATGGTAAAAGAAGAACTTGGCAAGCCAAAGTCATCCCGATTTCGGTAACGATACATCAGGCCATCCACACACAATTCTTTTTCGGTAGCTTTTACGGTTTGCACATAACGCGCATCGCGGGCATCGATAAACCCATAAGATTCCATTAAAAGTGTAGCTGCATCCAGATCGTCAGAACCATAAAACTGCGTAAAGGCTCCCATTTCTTCGTTCCAGGCTTTCTCCAAAATTTCGTTCCGGATGGTATCGGCCAGCGGCTCCCACAGTTTCACATATTTGTCTTTATGTATAAAGCCGGCAATTTTGATGGCCCGATCGATGGCCACCCAACACAGCACTTTTGAAAAAGTGAAGTGTTTTTCGTCGGTACGGATTTCCCAAATTCCCTTATCCGGCTTCTGCCAGTTGTTCTCCACAATCCGAACAATGCTTCTGACAATGGTCCAAAGCGCCTCACTGTCTTCCAGTGAAATTTTGAAATCAGTAAATTGCTGGTAAATCACATCCACCAGAATACCGTAAATGTCGTTCTGTTTTTGCAGATAAGCTGCGTTCCCAACCCTTACCGGCGACGATCCCAAGTAGCCGCTCAAGTGGTCCAGCGTTTCTTCTGTCAACACCTTTTCGCGGTTAATTCCGTACATTATCTGGATCTTTTCATCCTTGTCGGGGATAATGTCGATAATAAAACGCATAAAGCGCTTTACCGTGTTTAAATGCCCCAGGCTCGACATTACTTTTATCACCATCGAAGCATCGCGTATCCAGCAAAAGCGGTAATCCCAGTTTCGCTCTTCACCAATGGTTTCAGGCAGCGAAGTGGTTACTGCAGCTAAAACGGCGCCTGTTTTATCGTAACTAAGCAGTTTCAGCACCAATGCACTCCTGATTATTTCGTGGTTGTATTTTGCATACGAAGTAAGCTTGTTGGCCCATTCGAGCCAATACACCTTTGTTTTTTGCAGTTTTAAGTATTGCCTGTCAAGTGTTTGCGAAAGCAGTTTCTGATCGTACGACATTAACGCAAAACCATCCTGTTTCAGGTAAATGGTATTTTGCTGAAGAATATCCTGCTTGTTAAAATCAGTGTACAAATACATCGAATCATAATCGCCCTCGGTGGTATAGCATTTTATGTATTCGTCTTCATCTTCGAGCCGAATGTGAAAACGGGCATACTCAACCCGCGGGTCATATTTTAGCCGAAAAGCCGGGTTTCCCGAAATATATTTAAAGTAACGTATGATTTCCGCCGGATTATAGTAGCCGGAACCATTTAAATAACGAGGCATAAAATCAAACACCTCAAAACAATCGTTCCCGCTTTTAAAAAGAGTAGAAACGATATTGGTTGTTCGCACGTACGATTGCTGAACTTGGTAACTGTCATCCACCAAAATTTCAAAACTTCCTCCCCTGTTTTCATCCAGAATTTTTGCAAAAACTGAAGGCGAGTTAAAATCCGGCAGACAACACCAGTCAATCGATCCTTTATCTGAAATTAATGCGGCACTTTTGCAATTCCCGATTATCGCATAATTCAGGTTATCCATTCTTTACCTTTTTTGAATTGCCCCCATACAGGGCTCGTTTAACAATTTTTTCCTAATTCTTTCGGGGGATTTTATTGTTCGTGTTAGTGTATGATCTCGGTTAAGAAATTACGTACTTCCCTGTAATTGGTGAGATAATACTTCGCGATCGAATTTTCACTTCCCACTTTAATGGTGTGCGCAGTCTCCGGTAATTCCCTGAAAAGAAATTCATCGGTCCAGTCATCGCCAATGGCCATACAAAAGTCAGCGGGGTATTCGTGCAAAAATTCGGATGCAGCAATGCCTTTGTTTATTCCGGAAACTTTAATTTCAATCACCTTCTTACCTTCCAGTATTTCCAGGTCCTGGTTGTAGATCATATTAGAAACATCGTGTCGCAGCTCCAGTGCCCGAAGTACTCCCAGGTCAATATCGGCTTTCCGGTAATGCCAGGTCAGCGAATACGTTTTTTCTTCGATCAAACTTCCGGGCGTTCGGTCAACATACGACTCCAGAACAGGCAAAATACTTTCTTTCCACTCCGAGTTAATAGGTTTTCTCTCTTTCCAGCCCTCTCCCACCTTTTTAATCCAGGCGCCGTGTTCCGCAATTAAGGTGTAGTTGTGATTTCCAAACCAGTTGTTAAACGTTTCGCGATCGCGACCGCTTACCAGCACCAAGCGGGTATTTTCTACTTTTGCCAGGTTGTCGAGTATTGTATACAATTCAGGATCGGGCCCGGCTGCCTGCGGATTATCGTAAAAACGCTGCAATGTTCCGTCGTAATCCAGAAACACGACCTTCGATTCTCCCTTTTTAAAATCCTTGTATATTTTATTTTTAATAGATACCGATACTTTTCGGGCATGGTAATCCGATTGTTTATCCACTGTGCTTGTCAGCGATTTCATAAATTCATTGGCCCATTTATGAATGTCGTATCTTCTGATTCGTTTTTGCATGGTTCGCATGGCTTTTGTCCGCTCTTCATCGTCCATGGTCAGCGCGTGGTAAATTGCATCCGCCGTATCTGCAATGTTGTTGGGGTTGACAGAAATAGCTTCCCCCAACTCTTTGGCCGCACCTGCCATTTCACTCAATACCAGCACTCCCCGTTGTTTTACTTTCGAGGCAATGTATTCTTTTGCCACCAGGTTCATTCCGTCGCGTAAAGGAGTCAGCAAAGCCACATCGGCCGAACTGTAAAGCTCTATCAGATTTTCCAACGGCATCGACCGGTAAAAGTAAATCACCGGATTCCAGTTCAGGCGGCCAAATTCACCGTTAATACTTCCCACCAGGATGTCCACTTCATTCTTCAAATTCTGATACTGTTCCACATCCGTCCGCGACGGCACAGTCAACATTATCAGCGACACTTTCTCCAGGTATTCCGGGTATTTTTGCAAAAAATGGCGAAACGCTTTCAAGCGCTGTGGAATTCCCTTTGTATAATCCAAACGGTCAATCGAAAGAATCAGTTTACGGTTGGGCATACTCATCAAAAAACGATCAATATCCTGGTGAACAGGCGACCGGTCTTGTATGGGTTTACTTTGAATTTCGGAAGCCAGCTGGTCAAACTTTTTGTAATCGATCCCCATCGGAAATACATCAACAAAAACCTTCCGGTTATCAAGTTTTATCTGGCTAAACTCCACATCGTACCCCAACAGGCGTTTAACGGAGCTAATAAAATGCCGGGCATAATCGTAGGTGTGGAACCCGATTAAATCAGCTCCCAGCAGTCCTTCTATAATTTCTTCGCGCCAGGGTAAAATTCGTATGATCTCGTACGACGGGAAAGGTATGTGCAGAAAAAAACCGATGGTCAGATCAGGGCGTCTTTCCCGAAGAATTTGCGGGACCAGCAACAACTGGTAATCGTGTACCCAAACCTGGTCATTTTCCTTGGCATTGTCGATAATCGTTTGCGCAAAACGTTCGTTTACCTTCCGGTAGGCTTCCCAGTATTCTTCGCTAAACTCGGTGAATTCGGTAAAATAATGAAAGAGTGGCCACAGCGTAGCGTTGCTGAAACCATCGTAATAATTGGAAATCAACTCTTCGTCCAAAAACACAGGCAAGCATTGCTCCTTTTTTACCAGAGAAGTTACTTTTTCTGCTTCTTCGTCCGACTCAGGAATAATACCCGGCCAGCCAATCCAAACGCTGTTGTTGGCTTTGTGGTACGACTTTAAACCTGTTGCCAGTCCTCCGGCACTAGGCGTAATATACATTTCGTCGTCATTCTTGTCAATCTTCACCGGCAACCGGTTCGAAGCTATTATTAATCGTGTCATATGATTATTTCAATAGAAATTATTAATGATACAAAGATAAATAAATTGTTTTAAACGATTCTAAATATCGTGTTAATGCATTGTAAAGTAAGTTAAATGCGGCTTCCATGATTTTCAGAGCTGGTTTTATTTTTATATTTTTGTTCGTATAGAAACTATATAAAATTAGTCTTATCGGATTATTTTCTGAACCGACAAACAAAAACAGACGTACATGATTTTTACCAAAAAACAACAACTTATCGCCAACCAAATTGAAAATGAATCACAAATATCTAAATGGAAAGACTGGAAATGGCAACTAAGCCACTCCATTAAAACATTGGACAAATTTGAGCAACTTACCGGAATTACTTTTGAAGACGAAGAAAAAGAACAGCTTCGGGAAACGCTCGATAAATTCCCATTGTCTATCACCCCCTACTACCTGTCGCTTATCGACAAAACACATTTCAGAAACGATCCGGTATTTAAACAATCCTTTGGCAGCGTGGACGAACTTATTACACTGAAGTCGGAACATGCCGACCCCTTGTCGGAAGAAAAAGACAGCCCGGTTGAAGGCATCACACACCGTTATCCCGACCGGGTTTTGTTTCATGTAAGCAACATCTGTTCGATGTACTGCCGCCATTGTACCCGAAAAAGGAAAGTAGGCGATATTGACTATGTACCATCGAAAGCACAGTTAATGAAAGGCATTGAGTACATTCGCAACACTCCTCAGGTAAGGGATGTGCTTTTATCGGGCGGCGATCCGTTTATGCTGTCTGACAGTAAAATAGACTGGTTGCTTTCTGAAATTTCGCAAATAAAACATGTGGAAGTCATCCGAATCGGAACACGAATGCCGGTGGTACTTCCCTATCGTATTACCGATGATTTGGTTAACATTCTAAAAAAATACCAACCGCTGTGGATCAACACACATTTTAACCACCCGAACGAAATTACTTCGTCGGCAAAAGAAGCCTTGGGCAAACTGGCCGATGGTGGATTTCCGCTTGGAAACCAGTCGGTATTGCTGGCCGATGTAAACGATTGTCCGCGAATCATGAAATCGCTGGTACACAAACTGGTTCAGAATCGTGTACGCCCTTATTATCTCTATCAATGCGATCTTTCGGAAGGATTATCACATTTCAGAACACCCATCGGAAAAGGAATTGAGATCATGGAAAGCCTGGTGGGCCACACCAGCGGTTTTGCACGTCCTACTTATGTTATTGATGCACCCGGTGGTGGCGGAAAAATACCGGTAATGCCGAACTACATTATCTCGTGGTCGACCAATAAAGTGGTACTTCGCAACTACGAGGGTGTTATAACCACCTACCAGGAGCCCGATGCTTATGAGCAAAAGTTCTGCGACCGCGACTGCGACAATTGTAACCTGGATTTGAAATTGAACGAAATAGATGAATCGTATGCCATCGGTATCGAAAAGTTATTATCAGACACCAACGATACCATTTCGCTGATTCCGGAAGACAACGAACGTATTTTGAGGAGGGAGTAAATGCAGGACAAGATCGAAAAAATAGGCACCGGAACATGGATTCAGCATGGTGATTTGAACAAGCGGGTTTATCTGATGAAACTGGCAAAACAAGATTGCCCCGAAATCATACAGAAAATAAACGAGCTGGCAAATAGCAAACAATACTCAAAGATATTCTGCAAAGTACCACAGAGTGTGGCGCCTTACTTTACGGCCAACGGATTTATGGTGGAAGCCCAGATCCCCCGTTTTTTCAATAATTCGGAATCCGTGTTCTTTATGTCGAAGTTTCCGGCCCCTGAACGTTTGCGGTCTATTGAAACCCAAGAACTCAACCAGTTGAGCAGCTTATTAAGTAAGACAAAAGCAATTGATAAGGAAACTCTCGGCGAGAATAGCTATATTGTAAAAATGCTGAAAGAAAGCGATTGTAAAAATATTTCGTCGGTGTATGAAACGGTATTTGAAAGTTATCCTTTCCCGATTTACGATCCGGATTACATCCTGCAAACCATGAACAATGCAGTTCGTTATTTTGGTATTGAACACGAAGGGAAATTGATTGCACTGGCATCGGCTGAGATGGATATGCAAGCACAAAATGCCGAAATGACCGACTTTGCCACCTTACCTGATTTCCGGGGGAAGGGACTGGCTTTAAAGCTACTGGCCAGCATGGAAGAACAGATGAAACAGGAGGACGTAAAAACCCTGTACACCATTGCCCGGTTAAATTCGGCAGGGATGAACAAGACGTTTTTAAAGTTGGGGTATTCCTATTGCGGAACGTCTTTAAAAAACACCAACATATCCGGGAAAATTGAAAGTATGAACATTTACTATAAACACGTATGATGAATTTAGGAAGTAGATGCAGGTTTGCCAGGGAATGCGATATATTTCAGGGCAAAGTGGCGGTAAACACCCCGCTACCTATTTACAGAAATGTATTTTGTAACAGGGGAATAAAAGGTTGGAAAAATTGCGAAAAATACAACGAGTTAATAACCGAAAACAGGATAACCGAGAAAAATTTAAAGGCAAATGAACGATAAAAAAGAAGTAGATATAAGCCGAGTGAATAACCCATATGAAAAAGACGTTTTAACTTTCTTGAGCCGTAACGGAAAATGCATATACGGCGATATTATTAAAGAATTGAGGATTTCGGCCAGCAAAGGCCAGGAAGCCATTTATTCTTTACTAGGCAAAGGATTTATCAAACATCAAGACAAAACATCCTACATTGAGCTAAATGTTGATCTCAAATAATGAATTGGATTGACATTTCCATTTTTTGCGTGCATTAGGAATACATTGAACTATAAATCAATCGCTAATCACTCAGCTCACCGGGCTGAAAAAGTACGCCTCAATAATACGGGCCAGATCAAAACCTATCATTCTCAAAAGTTCAGTAAAACCCGGCTTTCGTTGCTCCATTATTGTGAGAAACAAAGATTTCAACTACATTTAAAAGTAAAATTACAGCTTGTATGGAATCTTTTGAACAACTACTCGACCACACCATTTTTAAATACAAGGAATTTGTTTTTAGCCTGAAATCATTGCTGGTTATTGTGATGGCTATACTGTTCACAATGGCTTTGCTTTGGGTTATCAAAAAAATTCTTTTCCGAAAAAGAAAGGCCATGGACGCCTCAAAATACGGAAGTCTGATCAGCGTATTTCAGATTATAAAATACGTGGTTTGGATCATTACAATTCTTATCATTCTCGAATCGTTTGGTCTTAAACTGACTGTTTTGCTGGCTGGCTCCGCTGCACTGCTGGTTGGTGTTGGACTAGGCTTGCAAAGTACGTTCAACGATTTTATTTCCGGAATTATTCTCTTGTTTGAAGGTTCCATCAGGGTGGGCGATATTCTGGAAGTAGACCAGGACTTGATAGAAATAACTAAAATCGGCTTAAGAACTTCGGAGGCACTTAACCGCGATGACATTGTAGTGATCATTCCCAATTCTACCATCACCAATAATAAAGTGATCAACTGGAGCCACCAGTCACACAAAACCAGGTTTCGGATTAAAGTAGGTGTGGCTTACGGCAGCGATATTGACCTGGTGGAGAAACTCCTGAAAGAAAGCGCACAAGAACATCCCGAGGTAATTGAACACGACAAAATAAAGGCTCGTTTCCTCGATTTCGGCAACTCTTCACTCGATTTTGAGCTGTTGTTTTTTAGCCAGAACATCTTCCGTATCGAAAACGTAAAGTCAGACATCCGAAAAGCCATCAACCAAAAGTTTAACGACAACAAAGTAAATATTCCTTTCCCTCAATTGGATTTGCATATAAAATCAGGCAAATAAAGACGACACACGCGTCAGAAAGAATGTACTCTAATGCGGACTATGGGCATTGTGCATTCGAAACAGAACCTAAAACGAGGTACTTTTTAGTAGCTTTGTCCTGAACAAAAGAAAATACCTGTTTAAAAGAGTCTGTAGTCAATACTTTAAAGCATACAAACTGATTCTAATTAACATACAACCATGACAAAGCTTCAATTCGCTTCCATTATTTTTAGCCTCTTGCTCTTATCGTGCAATACCCAAAGTCCTGAAAATTCAGCAGAAGAACAAGCAGAATTAAAACCACCACTAATGGGTTGGGCCAGCTGGAACAATTACCGGGTTGATATTGACGAGAATATTATTAAATCGCAGGCCGACGCGATGAGCGAGCTAAACTTAACACAGTATGGCTACAATTATATAAACATTGATGATGGTTTTTGGGGAGGAAGAGATTCTTGCGGACAAATAATATCGCATCAGGAGAAATTCCCAAAAGGGATGAAACACATTGCCGAATATATTCATTCGAAAGGCTTGAAAGCCGGAATTTATACAGATGCCGGCATCAACACCTGTGCCTCCTATTGGGACAATGACACCATTGGTGTTGGCATGGGATTATATGGTTATGAAGTACAAGACTTAACTACTTTTTTAAAAGACTGGAATTTCGATTTTCTGAAAGTGGATTGGTGTGGCGGAGAGTGGCTGGGCCTTGACGAAGAAACCCGCTACTCTGAAATCGGACAATTGGCCCGAGCAATAAAGCCTTCGGTTAATTTTAATGTCTGCCGTTGGAAATTTCCTGGTAAATGGGTTACACAAGTTGCCGATTCGTGGAGAATTTCAGGAGATATTGCCAACAGCTTTGGCTCTGTTCTTCATATTATCGATCAGAATGCCGACCTCTGGCAGTATTGCTCCTATGGCCGCTATAACGATATGGACATATTACAGGTAGGAAGAGGGATGTCGTACGAAGAAGATAAAACACATTTTACGATGTGGTGCATGATGCATTCGCCCTTGCTTTTGGGCAACGATTTAACCCGCTTGTCGGAGCAAACAAAAGAGATCATTACCAACAAGGAAATTATTAATTTAAACCAGAGCAAATTTGTTTATCAGGCACGCCGAATAATAGATTACGGTGATCTGGAGGTGTGGGGAAAACCACTCGTTTCAACTACCAGCGGACAGGTTGCCATTGCTTTGCTCAACAGATCGGCCGAAAAACAAACCATAAGCTTCGAGTTGGAAACAGTCGGTATAAACCCGGAAAAAGGTTACATCGCGAAGGATTTATGGTCGAAAGAAATTTTTGAACGTTCCTTTCATACAAGCATTTCAAAAGAAGTTCCTTCGCACGGCGTATTGGTTTTAAAAATCACCGGAGAATCAATTCCCTTTAATGTATTTCAGTACAAGGACAAAGAGTAGATCGGAAACAAAAGAAGAGCCCCATAACTGAGCTCTTCTTTTTTAATTACTTAATAAGCTAATCGATCCATCAAATCTCGCTGAATAACTTCTTTGAATTTAACCGCGTTATTTTTCCATGGTTTTGTTCAATTTGCTTCATGTCGATCAGTTTTGGATCACCTGTTATAACAATAACTATGGGTTTTCCTTTGATCTTTTGTTCATACAAATTTTGAATTTGCTCAAAAGTTAGGTTGTTTATTTTATCCATGTTTATCTTTGCAGGATCATCGGTGTAACCAAGCTTTTCCCAGTCGGCAAAATGCTGACTTTTTGCCCGGAAAGTAGGCTTTGTCGTCAGGACACTCTGCTTCAGGTAAGTTTTGATGTTGTCAATACGCTCCGGATGTAAAGGCATATCTTTCAGCAACGCCATATAAAGGTCAACTGCATCGGCAACTTTGTCGGGCTGCGTACCTACATATCCGAGGAAGTAGGTGTTTTTATTCTGAACAGGAGGTGTAGAAACGTAACCAACTGCCGTATAAGCCATTGAGTTATTTTCGCGAATCTCATTCATTACCAATCCATTAAATCCTCCACTGAAATATTGATTAAATGCGTCTATCTCCACTTCGTCGGAAATACTGTAATCAAAACCTTCTACATAGAAATAGATTTTTGCTTGCTGAACATCAGAATTGGGAAGAAAATAAATTGTCTGCTTATCGTACTTAACGCGGTCGTCAACAATGGGAGATTCACTTGCTTTAACACCTTCTTTCAGCGGCAGGTTTGCTTTTAATATCTCTGTCACTTCTGTTATCGGTCTTTTTCCAACGTAGTGGATATCTAGTTCGTAATCTGTAGCACGGATTATCTCGCCGGTAAGCTCACTTATCGTAAGATAATACACTTCTTCCAGTGTCAAACGATCGATATAGTCTGATTCTTTATTATATAAAGCGTACGTCAATAAAGCGTTGCCAAGTATATCCGCGCTTTTCTCTTCAAACATCAGGCGGTTTGACATTTCATTCCCGACCACACGATTTAGTTGCTTTTCATCAAGTTTAGGCATTAGTGTCTGCCGGGTCATTAATCGGCAAATTTCCTCTAAGTTAGACTCCAAGCCCAGTAAATCGATGTAGAAATAATTGTCAGTAACCCTGTATCTGCAGGTAGCGTTCAGCTCACTGAATTTTCGGCGTACGGACTGCGCATCCATATCGGGCATAATACCGGCTGAGTTCATCAAATCCGTAGCATATTTGAGCTTGGGCATTTTCTTTGTCCCTATGCCATATTTCAATGTAACGGAAAAATAATCATTCATGGGGTTTGACGAACAATGGAGCTTTACTTTGTTGTACAAGTTCACTGTTTCTACATCTGAAAAGTTATTATAAACCTCCGGTACCGGCTTCACGGGAATTGCTTTCAGGTATTCTGCATACGCAGATGTTTTTCCTTTAGGCTGATCAATCGGTTTGATATTTGGCTTTTTCAACTTGTTTTTTTTAGGAGAGCCTGCCTCTATAGACACAGTAAGGTGACCTGCATTGATATATTGTTTTGCAATTCGTTGGACGTCTTTTTTGGTTATGGCCTTTATTCTTTCAGGCATTCGGGTGAAATAGTCCTTCGGAAGATTGTAAACAAACATCATCCTCAACATTGAGACTTTACTAGTGGGGCTCTCCAGCATCATTTCATAATTTCTTAGCTCACTGCTTTTCACTGATTCAATCAGCCAGTCTTCAATATCACCATTCTTCAGCTTATCCACTTGTTCCATTACTATTTTCTCGGTCGCTTTATCAGAGTCGTATCTGCGTTGGTTTGCATCGTAGTATGGAACTGCCTGAACAAGGAAACGTCCCTGATCACGTCGCGAATCGACAGTTGCACCTGCATATTGGACATCGCCGTCGAGCGCTACTTTGTCGAGCAACCCGGTATTCATTGAATTGGATAGCAGGCTCGAGCAGAAATCGAGAAGAAACTCATCCTGATGCCCTACCGGAACACCTTTATACCCCCATATTACAGAAGGGGAATAGCCCAGTTTTGCTTTATAAGCCGGATTTCCAGAAAAGTCGGCTTCGAGATAAGATGGACGTTCAGGCGTGCTTTTTGCTTCCAACCGGCCAAACTTCGATTCAATTAAAGGCTTAGCACTTTCTGCATCAAAATTACCTACTAATATCAATGCCATATTCGATGGTACATACCAAGTGTTGTAAAACTCAATAAGCTTACTCAGCCGCGGATTTTTCAAATGTTCCGATGAACCTATAATATCGCGTGCATAAGGGTGTCCTTCGTATAAATAGGAAAATAAAAACTGGTTGATGTGCGTATTATTATTGTCCTGATACATGTTGAATTCCTCAAATACGTTTTCCAACTCAGCCTGAAATGAACGAAAAACAGGATTCATCATGCGTTCGGAATACAAATCGAGCCATTTTTCTAACTGATATGATGGAAGGTTGTTGTAATAAATAGTCATATCGTAAGAAGTTCCGGCATTTAAGCCTTCTCCTCCCATACCTTCCACCAGATTGGAAAATTCACTGGTATTGGCATATTGAGCTGCCAACAGCGACTCTTCGTTTATTTTTGTCTCTAACTCAGTACGAATAAGTGGATCTGAAGCCTCGGCATATTCGTCGTACAAGTGAATAATGCGGTCGTAATGCGTTTTCTCTTTTTCCCAGTCCAGCGAACCTATTTTATGAGTCCCTTTAAACAGGACATGCTCCAGGTAATGGGCCAGACCTGTATATTCAGCGGGTTCGTCGATAGAGCCCGCACGTACTGCCACCACACCAGTAATATCCGGTTGATTGGTGTCGGGCCAAAGATAAACGGTTAAGCCATTATCCAGCCTGTATGTTTTAAACTCCTGAGAATAAAGGCTGTTTGCAAACAGGCAAAGCACTGTTAGCAAAAAAAGGTTAGTTACACTTTTCATTTCTAAATTTTTAAGAAATTGACAATTTCACAACTTTTAGAAACCTGTTTAATTCATAAAGAATAATTACAGGTAAAAAATCTATCTGGCCCATTTCAAAGAAACGAGCATAGTTTGGTTCATTACATTGTCACTTGGAGCTATGATGTATGCAAAATCGATGGAGATTCCGGAGAAATGAACACCGCAGCCAGCAGTGCCATATGAAGCGCCTATCTTTTCATCTTCAAAATGATAGCCTGTACGCAGGCAAAGCAGGTTATCGTAGGCATATTCGGCCCCAATGCCTCCTGCAAACCCGGTATTATCAGGCGATAATTGGTAAGCTGCGTCCATAACACCTGTCAGCGAGTGTTTTTTTGTAATAGAATAACTGTAGGCAGCACCTGTATTGGTTCGAGTCGGCAAGCTGTATTTTGAATTGCCGTAATCTGTTTTTGTGCCCAGATTAGAAAATCCCAAACCTACGCTCAAACTTTCTTTACTGTATAGAAGCGAGACATCGGCAGCAACAGCCGATGCTTTTTTCGTGCCGCCCAGGTCGGACCCGAAATAACGCACAGTAGCACCAGCTGCAACTTTGGCACTAATCTTATAACCAAGGCCTAGTTCCAGCGCGTATTCTGAAGGAGTGAAGATCCCGGTTATATTTCCGTTATCACTGGTTTTTTCGACAGCCGGCATGTTATTGAAATGAGCGCCTGCTGCAATACTAAAGTTTTTGAACCTTGTGTAGCCGCCAATATTTACAAGTTTGTTGTTTGCATCCTGAGGTTGCCACAACAAGTATGACACTGCTATTTCGGTCGGGCGTAGCGTATCCTGAAATACGGCGGCAGTGTTGCGCTGAGCAGCAAAAGCCGACTGCAAAACATACCCCGCATTACCCATGGCCGCTGTCCTAGTATCCGACATATAGTTTAAAAACGGAACCGCCTGTCCCGACGATAGTTTAACAATAATTGTTAAGAACAGAATGCTTATAAAAAATCGTTTTCTCATAACTTGATTATCTGTTTCTTTATTTCTTTTTCGTCGTATTTTATATGCACATTATATACACCACCACTAAATGCTGTCATATCAATTTTGGCCGCTTCAAAGGGTGAGATATCCATTTCCGCTTCGAATACTTTTGCACCTGAATTGCTAAAAATTGTAACCAACGAACGTTGATCTTTGCCTGTGCGCAACCATACGAAATCTTTTACAGGGTTAGGATAAATGTCAACTTCCTGATTGTCGTCTCGTACCAGAATACTAAACTGCTGTGAGACTGATTTTCCCATAGCGTCAGTTGCAGTGATTGTAACGTGCGACAAACCGTAAGCCATGGACACAGCATATAAGGTTCCATTGTTTTCGTTTACGTTGACCACATTGGGCGCGGTATTGGTAAAGGTATAGCGTAAAAGTTCGTTATCCTGATCGGTGAAATAATTGGCGATAGTAAACGATTTTTGCTGGCCAGTTGCACCAAAATATAGATCTTCAATCGAACTTACAATTTCAGGATCGTGATTTTCAAAAACCTCATAATTGATTGTCTCGGAGACAGACATAGCATATTTGTCTTCCAGGGTAAGCACCATGCTATGTATTCCCGGGTCATTTTCTTTGCCGGCAATGGTAACTTGTGCATTTCCGTTGCCCAAATCGACCAAGTCAACGCCATCGATGGCAGGCTGCAGAGTCCAGGTTATTTCGTGTCCGTCGGGGTCACTACCCGAGAAACGCAACACAACTGTTTCGTGTTTTTTCATTGTGACATTGACGCTGTCTTGGACAACAATAAGAGGTGGATTGTTAGACAGGGTAGTTTGTGTTACCTGTGTTGACAGCGGCGAAAAGTTACCTGAAAAATCGAAGGCATTAACTCTAAAATAATACTGGGTATTAAAATCCAGCCCATTTATTTCAGCTTCATAGGTATCTCCGGCTTTCAGGTTGCCGGTTGAAAAACTGCGGATCATCACATCTCCGGTTGGGTTATTTACATTGAGGCCTGTTAGTGCTGTTTGGCTATAATACACGTTAAAGCCCGATGCTTTCCCGTCGTCAGGATCAGAGGGGACTGTCCAGCGCAGAGTAACGATGTTGGAGCGCACATTGCCGGTAACTGTCCCCACTCCCGATGGTGGTGTGGAACTGCCACTGGCAAGCGCTGCCGTTGCATTTACCAATTTTCCGAGTTTTCCCCGGTAGCTTGAATTGTAGTTATCGATATTTATAGCGCTGTTCTCAAGTCTTGCACGTAACATGTCGGCATTGTAACCACTACGTTTAAACTGCGATAGTACCAAAGCCGCAACTCCCGATACATGCGGGCAGGCCATGGAAGTGCCTTGCATGGAACGGTATCCGCCTACAGCAGTGCTAAGAACGCTGGTGCCCGGTGCTGCAAGGTCAACCCAGTCACCGTAATTTGAAAAACTTGCTTTGCGATAGTCTCTTCCAATGGCTGAAACTGCTACTACTTTTTCGTAAGTGGCAGGCGCTGCCGCTGCCCTGTCTTCATTGCCTGCTGCAAATATTACAATTCCACCGCGCATCGGGCCAGTTTGTTGCCCGTTCTCATCAATTCCAGCGTATTCAATAAAATAGTCAACCGCAGCTTTGTCGGACCCTGGAATTTCGGTAAGCGTTTCGTACCCCCAGCTGTTTTGACAAATTACTGCACCATTGTCAGCTGCATATTTAATAGCCTTGGCCCCATTGTTTCCACCATTGCCAGCATAAGGGTCGCTGGCGTCCACAAAAATCTGACACGACATGAGCCGCACTCCGGAGGTACTTTGCCCATTCCCTCCGGCAATACCACAAACTCCTTTACCGTTGTTATTTACCCCAGCAACGGTTCCTGCTACATGAGTTCCATGATCATGCGGAACCAATTTCCCAATGTCGGAAACAAAATTATAGCCGTAAATATCATCTTTAAAACCATTTCCGTCATCGTCGAGTCCCGAAGTTCCGTTTTTCTCGGCCTCATTAATCCACATATTGGCAGCTAAATCTTCGTGTTCGTAGTCAATCCCTCCGTCGACAATTGCCACCACTACGTCGGGGGTACCGGTAGTATAGTTCCAAGCGTCAAAAAGGTTGATATCGGCATTGCCATCATCGTTTTGATAGTGCCATTGTTCGGACAGCCGCGGATCGTTGAAAGGCAGTGCGGCAGCAGCCGATTTTGTTACATTGCTTGCCACTTCTTTTGTCACTTCTGTCACGCTGTTATCCCGAAACCAAGTTGCAACCGGGCGGTATTCGACCTTCCTTACCCCCTGAATACCGGACAAATTTTGCCGGGCTTCGTTGAGCGGGACCTGTGTGTCAAACTCCACATCGTACCATAAGTGCAGTCCTGCCTTTCGGGTACGCGCTTCAAAGCGCCCTGCTTCCGGAAAGGTGCGTTTCATGGATCGTATTTTAGTTTTCGCAACAACATCTTCGGCGGCTAAAGCCGCAGTTTGTCTTTTTCCGCTGCGAACCGCTATTTCCACTTTGTCAGAAAGCCCTTCCGATAACAGAATGCGGACCTGCCCCTGCTCGTATGTTTGTTCTACCTGCTGTTCGGGCTGAGCGGCCAATTTGACCATATCCTCTTCATTTTGCAACAAAACATCGTTTGTACAGGCAAAAAATAAAAATGCAATCAGCAGTAGATAATGGTGTTTCATTCGATTTTATTTATTTTTTAAGAAATCCAGTAACAACACCAGTGACTCGGGTTGTTTCCACTTTATTTTATTCTGTTTCACAAATCGATTAAACGCTTCCTGTTGGTCTTTTGCCAGTTGCGATTCAATACCCTTACGCGTAGCGGGATATTCCTTCCCTGCAACAACAATAAAATATTTTCGCGTTAGCGGGAGAAGAGAACCGGCATCTTTTTTCTCCCTTAACTCCATATGATTGACGATACTTACGCCGCCAATTTCCATAGACGATAGTTTACGGGTTGCCTGCACGCTTGAAGATGATCCGTAAGCGCCGCTGTTTTCCTTCAGGGCACTAAAATCAGCTTCGACTAATTCTGCAAGAAAGCCTGTATTGTCGCCATTCAGTACATGCATCAATTGATTATTATATACATAGTATTGATCTCTTCCAATACTTACCGACTCAATATCGCCCGAGGTAGCTTCCTTAATTTTTTCATTTTCCAGGTAATGCAACGTACTTTTAACCAGGTGTACGTTAAGTGGTGCTTTCAGCGATTGCTGATCTTTGAAGTAAACGGTACCTTCCTGAAAATCGGGATAGATATAAGGCCACATCGTTGTGACGTTTTGCGCCTTACTTGTAATGGCACTGAACAGGACAATGATGCAAAAAAGGACTTTTTGTTTCATGGTCTTTATTTTTTTTAGAATTTAAATATCAATCAAATATGCTAAATATTTTCATGGTTATCATGAAATCATAAAAATCAAAATTGAGAGAATTAAAAAAAGGGCGTCCGGGAAGGAACGCCCTTTTTATAGAGTTATAAAAAGATCTTACTATTACTTGCGGAAATTTCTATCTTCCTTCAGCAAAGGCAGGTCTGTATCTGGCATAGCGTGAGCCTGCCCCATGATTGATGCCGACTTCGTAGCTGTACGGACAAAAGTGGAAGATGGATCGTACCACCTCAGTGCCCCAATATACGTTTCACCTTTGGCAAAATAATATCCCCAAACATCGCTGGCCGACGTTATTGTTCCCGGCGTAGGTACTGCAAAAACAATTGCAGGCGAGCCGTATGTCGAGAACAAAATATCTGCTGTACCAGCCGTTGGATGTGTCCAGTCAACTGCCAGTATTTGCCAGTCGGGAACAGTTAATGTTCCGCCTACAGGGTCGAAAGTAGCTTTTACTGTTGCTTCCGCTATTCCGAAAAGATTCATTCCAAGGCCTTTGATGAGCACGGCATTTTCATCACTGCTTTCCTCGTCTGCCACAATAGTAATATCAGTCTCAGTTACCGCTACCCCGTTAGTCCTAATTCCATTAAGTTGATAAGTTCCCAGAATATCATCCAGAGTATAGCCATAACTGTACAGATAATTTCCTTCAACAACCAAAGCTGTGTTGGTATTTCCGTAAACATCTTCGAATGCGCCTTCCGGTACAGAGAGGTCAACGGTTGCGCCACGGGCAGGTTCTTCGGGTAACAGGAATACAGGAACGCCGTCCATCACTCCCCACGTTGTAACATCCAGTGTGATCACTTTCCCTGGTTGCCTGTACATTACAGTTGAGATTGTGCTAGCTATTTTTTTCGCTACAGTAATTCCTTCGTCAGCCAAAGCAGGAATGATTAAGTCATCCCATTCGGCAAAAGTAGCCACGGTGTCAGGATTGCTTTCTTCAAACTCGCTGTGCAAGTCCCATGCTTTCACAGCCACACGTACAGTTATTCCCCTGGAAGGGGCACCGTTAATCAGTGTATCAGCTTTGGCAGCATATGCACTACTTCCGTTACCTTCCAGGTCAAGTACAGCGCCGTCTTCGTATGTAATACTGGCATAAGCGCCTGCAGGTGCATTGGGAAGTTCGATTAGTAATTTGCTACCGCTTACAGATAATCCTTCTGTCGGGATTTCAATATCCTGCGCATTGAACTGCTCAAAGCCTGGCTCAACTACCAGCGGTTTGTCACCCGAAACAGTATTTTTTGCAAAGTAGGAAACAAATACTTTCCCGGTTCCAAGGTTCAGCGGTTCGTGGAAAGTAAGTGTAACCGTGGTGTCGGCAATTTCTACTGCTTGTGGGGTAGGTTTGCTGCCATCGTCCAGTGTCCGGAACTGAATATTTTTTACTTCGCCGTTCACACCGTCAACACTCGATGCCACAGCATAAAGCTGATACACGGTAAACGGTGTAAGTCCACTTACGTTAACAGTGGCATCAGGCTGTTCAGCATAATTCCGAATACCGGTTTCCACTCCACTTATCTGTTGTTTCAATACACGGTCGGGAGCATCGAGTATTGTTGAGTCAACCTCTTCCGACTTTACAAGCACCCACGAGTAATAACCTGCAGTCCCTGCCGGTTTAACCGTAAAAGTGACATCATCGCCTAGATCTCCCGGAGTAATACCGGTAATCTCAATTGCCGGGGCCCCGGGAAGAGTCAACTGTGTTTCTTCCCCAAAATCGGTACAACCGACGGCAACTAGCGCTACGCAAGCTATTATATATGCAAAATATTTTTTCATTTCTTTGAAATTAAATTACAGTTTCCAATTTATTTCTTAACAAATACACCGTCGGCCTGGTAGATATTATACCAACCAACAGAAGATGTGGTACCAGCAGTGAATGCCTGACTTCCAAATTCATCTTGAATACGTATAGTTCCATCAGGATCAATTAAACCTGTTATTGATCCGCCATCCTCAATTCCTGTTTCACCATCAGGTCCATAGAACCCTTTTAGTAAAATATCGTAAGATGTACTAGCTCTAATAACCTGACCAACAGGTATTTTAACTTCTGTCTTTTCCTCATTAACCATACCGTAAACAGGTGTTGACGCACTTGAGCCACCATTAACCAGATTGGTTATCCAAACTTTATTCACATCCGAAATGTCTTTGGCAAAAGTAACTGTCCACTCTTCTTTCCCGTTAAAATAACTTGTAGCTGAGGCACTAAATTCACCCAGAATAAAAGCAAGTGGATGGTCAATATCAGCAATCGTTACCCACATTGTGTCGACACTACCGGCATTTACATTACCAGGACTAGTAATACGGACACCAAATTTCATGTCGCCGGTAAATACCCCGCTGTGGTTAACAATATCAATTTCGATATTTTTTACCGCTTCATTTCCTTCGAAATTTAGTACAGAAGCACCGCCCTTCAGGTTATAATCGCGGCCTTTTACGGCTGTGCTATCAATAAAATCAAAGGCAACCGAAGAAGATAATCCCGACAATGAGGTCAGTCGCACTGGAATTTCCAATGTACCTGCATCTTCTGTTACCATCATGGTCTCGGAACTGAATGCAACAAACGCATCGGCGTCGTCGAATTTAGGAAAATCGTTTAGTTCGCACGAGCTGAAGAAAAGAACGATGCCCGCTAAAAAGCTAATATAGATTGTTATTTTTTTCATCTTTATTCAATTTTACGCATTAATCTATCAATTATCGTATCCTGGATTTTGAACTAAATTTTCGTTCACATCCAACTCGCGTTTGTTGATTGGTAGCGCCCAGAATTTACTATCTGCCGGCACATTTTGGTTAATCGACGAGCCGCTATAATGCGTACGGGTAATGCTACCGCCTGTACGGGCCAGGTCATACCAAAAATGTCCTTCCCATGCCAGCTCAAGACGGCGTTCAAACATTACATCCACTTGCGAAGGATTGTCGTACAAAGTAGCGCCACGGTTTTCACGAATGGTATTTATATCGCCCATTGCCGTAGCTCCAGCTATTGAAGCTCCTCGTGATAATGCTTCGGCTCGGTTCAGGTACATTTCGCTCAGGCGGAGCACAATGGTGTTGCTCACATCAGGCGTTCCTTTGTCTTTTCCGGCATACTTGGTCGTCCAATAAGTGTTTGGCGCTTTATCAGGGTTATTGATAAACATCTCACCTCTCACATCATCTTCTGCATAGAGCGACATCAGGTCGTTACTGGCAGCACAGTCTGCATAACCATCAGGATTGGTTTCCCAGGTAATGGCATCCCAATATCCATCATATTCATTGTTTTTCAGACCATATATTTCAAAAATAACTTCGCCTCCTTCGCGGACATCTTCTTTAAAAGCTGCCGCATATTCATCGGCTTTCCACATCGAAAACTCGTCATTGTCAATTACAGCTGTAGCATAATTCGCTGCTTTCTGCCATTCACCCATGTACAGATATACGCGTGAAAGCAGAGCTTGGATAGCAGGCTTGCTTACCACCGATTTGGCGTTAGCCACTCCTTCGCGAGAATAATCTGCAGCAATAAGAGTTTCGGCCTCTGTTAGGTCTTTCACGATGTTGTTGTATACTGTCTCCACATTGTCGCGCTCCGGTTTTCCTGCAGGGTCAGTTACATATAGGTAAGGTACCCCAAGAGCTGTTTTATCAATGGTGTATTGTTTGCCATATGTACGTACCAGATCGAAGTGAGCCAAAGCACGCAGGAACTGACATTCTGCCTTAAGGTTGTTGACATCCTGCTCGGTTACACCATCTACTCCAACTTTATCTTCCAGGTTTGCCAATACATTATTTGCTGCTGAAATTACGTAATAAGCGGTTCCCCATAACGCAGGAGTACTGGTAGAAGTATAATTCAGGTTGTAAGATACGGTGTAACGCCCGGAATTAAGGTCTACGTCACGGAAACCATTACCGCTACGCATTTCTGCGTCGAGTACAAACGATGCACCATACCAATTTACAGAAACCAATGGAGAGTACGCACCAAAAGTAGCATCATTCAACCCGTTATAGGCAGCAATCGTAAGTTCCGTACTCTGCGACATTGCAGGTTCCTCAGAAAGAAAGTCTGCACAGCTTGTAAACAACAAAGTTGCCGCTACAAAACTTAATATAATTATCTTTTTCATTTTCATTGTTTTTCAAATGTTAAACTGATTTTTATCAAAACGACAGATCAATTCCAGCCGTCACTGCTTTTGTCATAGGATAAATACCATATCCGATACCGTCAATACCGCGTTCAGGATCCCACCAGTCTACGTCGTGGAAAGTGAATATGTTCTGCGCGCTTACATAGAACTTCAGTCCGCCAATTTTTGCCTTTTCTACTAATTTCGTTGGGAAAGAGTATGACAGGGTAATGTCTTTCACACGCAGGAAATCTCCTTTTTGCAGAAAGCGGGTAGAACTAAAGCTATTACTATTGGTAGCATTCCCTGCAATAGGTTTTGGGTTCACTCCTGTATCTCCAGGTTGTTTCCAATAATTAAGCGCTTCCTTTAACTGATTATTATTCATTTGCCCACCGTCTGAAGACAAGTAGCGTTTTTCTATCAGCAACACATGGTTACCGCCTTTAAATTCAAAAAATGCTCCCAGACTCAGTCCCTTATAGGAAAGGTTGGTATTGAAACCTCCGGTATACTTCGGCTCAGGTGAGTAATCGTAATTGTAAGCAGCTTTACTGTAATCATTGGAGATGTTTCCGGCCGCATCGCGCCACAATGCTTCTCCGTTGGTTGGGTCAACTCCGGCATAATCGAACAAGCGGAAAGTAAAAAGAGAATTACCAACTATATGGCGCAAACGACCGTCTTCAGAATAAGCAATTTCTTCATTATCTCCCAGTTCCAGAATTTTGGTTTTATTGAAAGAAATGTTTCCACCTACGCTCCATACCAGATCGCGGGTATTCAGTATTTCATAATCCAACTGAAGTTCAATCCCCTTGTTTTCAAGCGAACCGATATTCAGGAAGTTGGAAGAAAAACCTGTGGTTTGTGGCACATTTTTGTCTAAAAGCATGTCGGTCGTTTTACGTTTATAAACGTCTATATTACCGTCCAGGTTTTTGAAGAGAGTAAAATCAAGACCGACGTTCCATGACCCGTTCTTTTCCCACGACAAGTTGGGGTTTTCCGGGCGCGACGGACGCATACCGGTTGTTCCGTTGTAGGCAGAGCTTGCATACACGCCAAAAGCCCTGTACGCAGCTATATTGTTATTTCCACTAAGCCCATAGCTTCCACGCAGCTTCAACAGGTCGATAAATGAAAAGCCTTCCATAAAGTCCTCGTTGTGAATATTCCATGATAAGCCCACAGAATAGAAAGTACCCCACTGGGTATTGCTGCCAAAAAGCGAACTTCCATCCATACGAACAGATGTCTGCAAAAAGTACTTATCTGCATAATTATAGTCCACCATTCCGAAAAATGAAAGCAAGGTACGAGTCTCGTCCCCTTGTTCTGCCTCAATACCTCCGGGTGTTCCTGTCTGCGCATAAGGAATATCCGGATTTACTCCCGGGGCATAAATAAATTGATAAGCACCCGAGTGTTTCATGGCTTCCTGTCCCAATAGCACACGCACACTGTGTTCATCCAGTAGCACATCTTTATACTCTGCTGTATTTGAAGTAGTCAGTCGCTGATATTTATTCATGGTTGTTTGTAGCGTTGCCTCCCCTTCATTGGTCTCAGGCGACCAGTAACGACGTCCTTCACCATGAACTGTTTCGATGGCGTTGGTGGTTCTAAGAGTTACCTGTTTAACAGGCTTCCACTGTAAATACATGTTTCCCATCAACTGGTAAGACTTACCCCACTGATCGTCGTATTGAGCGGTTGCCCTCGGATTGGTACGGCTGTTTTCGGTAATATCTACATTGTGTTTGCCGTCTTCTGTATATGCAGGTGTCCATGGCAAAATCATCATACCGGCAAATACAGGGTTAGAATAGTAGAGGCTTTGCATAGGCACATCCATTCCTTCCTGATAAGTCAGGTTTACACGGCCTCCACTTTCGAGTGTGTTGGTGAGCTTATAATCGGCATTGAGACGCCCGGTTATTTTGTCCAACCCTACACCGTAAAATACACCGTCTGTATTGTTGTAATTCAGCGAGGTATAATATTTACCTTTAGCATTGCTACCTGTCGCGTTAATTTCATACTCCTGAATCGTCCCATAACGTGTTAAGTGATCCATCCAGTTGGTAAGCGGACGACTCTGCAATTCTTTCGGACGATAGTAAGTACCCATTGGATCGTCCGGGTTCCCACCTGCATTGATAACCGCATCTCTCTGGTATTGAAGAAGCTGTTGGGCATTCATTATACCAAAGTCATTATCGTTTGCCAGCCACGAAGTACCATATTTTGCACGCGCTGAAAAACTTGTTTTTCCGTCTTTGCCACTTTTGGTAGTAATTAATACTACGCCATTGGCAGCGCGGCTTCCATAAATAGAGGCGGCAGCAGCGTCTTTTAGCACGGTTATACTTTCAATATCATTAGGGTTCAGTGAAGCCAAGGCATTTCCGGTATTCAAAAAGTCATTGGTATTTCCAGTAACAACCGGAATACCGTCAACTACCCATAAAGGGTTGTTCCCTGCATTAATCGATGATGTTCCGCGGATACGAATATCGGAATGGGCTCCAGGCTGACCTGAATTGGAAGTAACTGACACCCCGGCAATTTTTCCGTTTAAGGCCTTGTCAACCGAAACAACCGGAGCTTCTGCAATCTGTCCTCCGCTTACCGTACCTACCGCACCGGTTTTAGCCTCCCGGCTCGTTATACCGTAAGCTGTTACAATCACTTCGTCGACACCAATTGTTTCAGGACTCAAACTCACATCCACAGAAGTCTGATTACCTATGGTAACTTCCTGTGTTTTCATGCCCACAAAAGAAAAAACTAATAATTTAGCGTCGTTAGGCACATCCAAACTGTAGGTCCCATCCATGCTTGTAATGGTACCAATTGTTGTTCCTTTTACACTTACTGAAACACCAGGAATACCTATACCATCTTCCGAACTTGTAACAGTTCCGGTAACAGTTTTAACCTGAGCCTCAGCTACAAGCATGCCCCAAAAGGCAATGCTAAACAGCATTAGCGCAATTTTTTTCATAGAATAAAATTTAAATATTAATAACTCACTCACTCAATAAGCTGACTAAAATAGAAAAAAAACGAAAGAGTTAACATATTTTCACAAATTATTAGCTCTATCTTGTTTTTTTAAATACTTAAAGCCAATTGCTTTATAGAATAGTAATGTTTACTGACTTTTGGCAATAAAATCACATTTCCTCTCTAATAAGCTGATTCTAAATTATATTTTTTGAAGGAAACATTAATTGATCTTTATCATAAAAACGAACTGACCATAGGATCAATTGATTAAAAGCTTATTAACACAAGTTAAAACTTTCTGTAAAAAAGGTTAAAATAGATCAAAATAAACATTTATTACAATTTGAGCTGAACCTTTATTCCTGCCAGTTTCATAGTTAAAACAAGCATTAATAATGACCATACAATGGAACCAGTTATTGCCAGTAAAGGAGAAAAAGACTGTTTATATACAAAAAGAGGAATATTCGCATACCAAATAATATAATAAATTACGCTTGGCACCAAATAAGTGGTCAGAGAATTAGTTCCTGCCTGCTGAAACAGGAAGGTCCATTTGCTTTTATGGTACTTATCGATTATTACATATAATAATACAAATACCAAAATACTGATTCCAATGCAAAGTATTCCCCAGCTGGGAGTGCCTTTTATTTTGGAAATGATAAACCAGTTTCGCAGGACAAAGCCCAGCAAGATGGAAAATAAACCCAGAATGGTACTGATTAGAATGAACCGACTGGGAGACTCTTTTAGTTTTCGCAAAAGAAGGCTGATGATCAATCCGGAGATCACAATCAGAGGAACATTGCCATCCAGAACAATCCCGAACAGTGTTTTTACGGGGTCCATAAATTCAAGATAACCCAACTGTGAAAAAATATTCAACACGAGAAACAGGAACCAAGTCATTGTTGTAACAAACAAGTTATCGCGGGCAAAAAGATAGGTCAACGAAGTTACCAGGTACCCCCAACCTATCAACCCCAATATTCCCCACCAGCCAGTAACTAACCAGCCTGGCTCCTCCTCAGTGCCTGACCTAAATAACACAAGAAGCACCATCAGGCAAAGAGCGGCCGGTATCTTTAAGGCAAGGGCTTTTGACGAATTGCCTTCAGGATAGCGGTTCCAGATAATAAATACACAGACATACATTAAAATAGCCCACAAATATTTGTGCATTCCTGTTAAGTCTGGATTTAAACGCCCGCTGTTTAGCATTAAAACACCAATCAATAACAAGCTGAATGTCCGGGTAAAAACATGTACCAGTATTCTGCCAATCGAATCTCCTTTTTTAAGCCTGTTCTGAACGGCAAAGGGAACCGCCATTCCAACCATAAACAGGAAACCGGGGAAAACCCAGTCGGCCAGCCCCATGCCATCGAAATCAGCCGGGCGGTGCGTAAGCCATTCGGGCACACCGTCGACATACAAATCGTTTACAAATAGCATGAGAAAAAGCGTGATCCCACGCATTACGTCGATCGAAAGTATACGTTTTGATGCCGCCATATTTAACCTATTTGATTTTAAATCTATTTCCCAAGAATGCGACGTTGCTCTTTCTTACTCATTTCAAGGGCGCGAATTTCACGGAGATGAGTAACAATATAGGTCGTACTCGAATTTAGAATCCCCTTTCCGTTCTCATCTGTTACAAATTGCGGAATGACAAAAAGCAGGTTCTTCGAATTCAACGAATCGTGAAATATCAGCACCTTTATATGGTCGGCACCTTCTGTCACCTTTCCTATTTTCTCGCCGGCGTATATTGTCTCACCTGCTTTCAGCTTTTCAGAAGAGGCCCAAACATTCCGGTAGCAGATCAATGTTCCATCGGGCTGTAACAGGGTAATCGAGTTATTCCAGATATGGTACCACGACTTTGGATCGCCTTTTCTTTCTGCTCCCACGACTTCTACCACAATCCCGGTTCTTGCCGCATATACTGCGTCTCCCGGCTTTGCCCAAAAACCTGTTGCCGACCAGGAATCAAGACCGTCCTTCCCCCAGAAACCACTGATTTCCTTCACATCAAAAACCGTTACTTTACTACCTGGTGCAAACGGAATTAAATAGGGAAAGTCAAGATCAACCCGGGCCATTGGGTCAGAACGAAACATTTTTATGTCGTAATTAAACCGGGGAACATCGGCATCCGGGTCGCGCGGCAAGGTAAACAAGTTATTAAAACCCGGTGCAAGTCTTTTAACATATGGCAGCGGCTCACTAAAATAGGTGTTTTCCAAATCGGCAAAATTTATTTGCAGGTAAACCGGTACCGCCGCGTTATTGTAGGCCGAAAACAAACAATCGCCCAAAGCATTGTAATCGGCCTGAACCTGGACTTGAGCCTTTAGATTGTGATAGCTTAAAAGTACTGCAATAAAAATCAGGAGTCTTCTCATAAGTTGCGTATTTCAAACTCAAAAATAATCATTTAAACCAATAACTTTGCCGCATGTATTCTAAAGAAGAGATTAAGCAGTTACGGGTCAGCTTTTGGGAAAAATTTGGACAACGTTGTGAAATTCACCCTGATTTAATGTTCAAAAAAAGAAAGTGGATTTTGCACCGCACAAAAATTAAAGACGTGGCTTTTCGCTTTGATGTAAACCGCCAGAACGCACAAGTTATACTGGAGCTGGGAAACCGTAATGAAGACCTTCGCTTACGAGCCTTCGAATTTCTGGAGCGCTACAAAGTAGTGATGGAGGATGGCTTTGAGAATGGCTTAACCTGGGAGTTCTTTCACGAGCGTGAAGACAGCAACAAACAAGTTTGCCGGATTTACACCCAGCTAGACGGAGTTGATTTTCACCGCCAAAACCAATGGCCCGATATTTACAATTTCTACATTGAGAACATGCTCCGGTTGGAAGAGAATTTTATGTCGATCAGAGACCTTTTGCAGCAGGAACTAAAGCAATAACAAAAAGAAAAATGCTAGTGTTTTACTAGTGCAGCAATATCGGTTGCCAGCCCCGGGAATTCATCCAGCAGCTTTTCATCTGCCATTTCAAAATCGTCAAACTGAAAACCGGGGGCTACCGTGCACCCCACCAATGCAAAGCCACTCCTATCGGCTAGGCGGGCAGCAAACCATGTATTCTTGGGAACAACGGCCTGAAAAGCATCTTTCCCACCCACACCAAGCACAAATTGTCTGAGATTTCCGTTATCGATCCACAAAACTTCGATGGCTGAAGTTCCGGTGTAATAATGCCATATTTCGTCCGACTTTATCCGGTGGAAGGCAGAGAAATCGTCCCCTTCCAAGAGATAATAAATGGAAGTACAGACATTCCGTTCGCCGCGTTGCTGAAAACAGGCCGGATCCGGCAGCATTTGCTCTTCGGAGCGGTACACCTCCTTAAACCAGCCGCCTTCCGGATGTCGCGCCAAACCTAACTTTTCAATCCAATATTGCGGGGAATAGTGCATCAAATAAACAGTTCGGCGAGTGCACCAAAATAATCTTCGTCCCAGCCATCCGAAATGTTTTCATAGGCATCGTCCGGAATGTTGGTGTGGATCAGCTCAACGCTTGTTCCTTTTTTATGAGGGTGAAGTTTTATGGTCACAATCGACTCCTTTTCATCGTCGCCAAAAAACCATTGCTGAACGATCTTTTTGTTTTCCTCAAACTCCAGGTTGATCCCGCTTATACTACCGTTCCACAACGAAAATTCGGTATTTGGCTCGGTTTGCATAAGCACCTCTTCGCCGGTCCAGATTTCAAGCATTCGCTGGTTGGTCAATGCATTGTAAACATCCTTTGGATCGGCATGCAGGGTATAATATCTTTTTAAATCTTTCATTGCTAAATACTTTTATTCAAAAGTAAATTTTCCTGTTAAAACGCGGAAGAACAAAACTCAGAAAAAATAAGCCACAATCTGCACAGGCTATCTGATTCTCCGGGTTTTCATTACTTTTTTGTTGATTTTGTAGTTAAATCCGATGGTAATGAATTCTTCCAGCTGAAGTTTTGCCTCGTGACCAACCACCTTGCCTGCATCGTCCTTAATCGGGAATAACACATTGTCATCGTAAATCAGATGAAGCATTATCCGCATGTTCATATGGTCTGTAAATTTTACCTGCAACTGGTTTTCCAAGTCGATATCGAGGTTGTTAAACGGATCGTTGTAGTTAAAGAACGTTTTGAACTTTGTCATCAAGGTAATATCCTCCGTAATCTTGGTATTCATTTTCAGGTCGGCGTTCAAACCGATTTCCCAGAAAGCCCTTTTATCTGCATCAATACCAAATTTTGTCTGATCGATCAAGGCAGTATCCTTTACAAAAACATTTTTGAGCGATAAAGGAGAAAGCAACATCGAAAACCGATTGTTGGGTTTGTAGTCCATCCCTACTTTGAATACGGTTTTGGATGGCCCCAGAAAGGCAGAAATAGGTGTTGGATTATTGGCTTTCGGATATTTATACCCTCTGAAAAACTGGGTATTAAAGTTTAATTCAGTACTGTAGAACCATTTTTTGTAGGCACTTAAACCAAAGCGCGATGTAAATTCAAATTTATCGTCGTTTTTACGCACTTCCTCGCCACCACCGGGTTTCATCCAGCCGTTACGAATTTCGGCCGAGTTTTCCCATTTCTTTTTCCCGTTGGCACTGTTGTAGTTGGCAAAGCCTTTTAACACCAGCAATATAGAGAGTGCACTTTGTCCCCCTTTCTTCCAGTTTTCGAAATAGGTCTGTGTAAACCCCGCATTGCCGTCGCCACCAATCACCCAGGGAGTTTCCAGTTCGTAACTTTTCCCCAGTTTCGAGAACTTCGAGTGGTCGGTTTTCAAGGTTTCAAAATCAAAACCTTTGGTCTGGCGGGTAGAAAAGCGGCTAAAAGTCACCCCGTCGTTAAGCAGAAACTGCATTTCCCGCTTTCCGGTAGACTTTATCAGCAACTGGAGCGAATCTTTTTGTTCGTTCTTTAACCATACCCGCGCAAAGCGTTCAATATTGTTTTGCAACACAATGTCGCTCCCTTCACCATTCAGGTTTTTCATCCGGATCGAGGTCGTGTCGATATAGTCGGCATATGCAGTTAACACTTCAATTACAGTTCTGATACTATCGTTAACCATCGCAATTTCGCGGTTGTTGTACTCGTTCAGCACCTCGTAATTATTAAGAGTTACTTCGTCTTTATAGCGCTTTGTCCTAAACCGAAGTTGTTCTTCAAACACCAGCTTTCTGAAATCGGCTACCCGTTTGTTTACAAACTCGTTGGTAACAGAATCGTTGTAGGCCAGTCGTTTCTGTTCAACATACACATTGCGCAGGCTATCGATTGCCACCAGCTTTTTGAATTGCTCCGGCGAATTAAGCACCGAATCCGGAATAACTTCCGGAATGATCAGTTGTTTTGGGAACGAATAAACGGAATCAGCAAAAAGGTCCAGCCCTTTTCCTGCCGGAACTACCGGGGCCAAACGTTTGGCATCGTCAATCACCCGCTCCGGAACCGGAATCGGATTCTTTTCGACTTCGCTTCTGAAATCGGAGGCTATTTTTTCCACATTCTGCTGAACAAGCGCCGATGAAATATACCCCGGGACCTGTAAACTGTCTTTCACATTCCCGGGCAAACGGTACACATAAATACTGTCGCGTTGTTGCGCCTGATTCAGGTTATTCAGAATTGAGTCAATCGGTTTATCTTCCAAGAAATTTATAAGCCCTGAAATGTTTGAATGAACATCTGACTGTGTTAGATGCCAGTTATTATCTTCCAAAAAATAATTACGAAGAATACGGATCCCGTTCTCCAATACTTTTTCATCTTCATTTTTTACATTCTCCTGCGCAAACGAGTACTGAAACAGAAATGCGCCAAAGAGAACAATGAATATTGATTTCTTTTTGAAATGGAACATTGACTTGTTTTTTAGCTTTTAGTTGGAAACGTAAAATTAGTATTTATGTTATTCGTGAACATAAATATTCAGTTTTACTTTCAACAATTCATTATTAATAAATTATTTAACGCTGCTACACAATTTTACCACGCCGAATAAGGCTTTTGAGACATGTACGAATTGTAATACCGTAAATCCTGTGTCACTTCTTCCCCAACCCACTCAGGAAATTGCACCTCTTCATTCTCGTGCTGCAACTCAATCTCGGCCAGAAGCAATCCCTCATTTTCACCTTCAAAAACATCTATTTCCCACCATTTTCCGGCATGAAGTTCTGTGTAGCGGGTTTTCTCAATCGGGTGGTTCAAACACATTTTCAATAATGCAAGTGCATCATCTACCGGAATTTCATACTCAAACTCGGTTCGTGTGATTCCCTGCATTTTCCCTTTAATGGTCAGAAATGCCTGGTCGCCCTTTGTGCGCACCCGCACCACTCTCTCTTTATCGGTTGACAGATATCCCTGTCGTATTCTATCGCCTGCAACCGATGGCTTCCACTTGTTATTATCTACCAGAAACTTGCGTTCAATTTCCAACATATTCAATCAATTAAATAATACAACAGCCGAAGCAAATCGCTGTCCGGCAAAATTATTATTTTTATGATGCCGTAAAAATTATCATCTATGATTTCAAGAGAAGAAGCCATCCAGTTACTCGAAGACTGCATTAAATCGGAGAACATGCGCAAACACTGCCTGGCCTCAGAAGCTGTATTACGGGCAGTGGCCCGACGTTTGGGCCGAAACGAAGAAGAATGGGGGCTGGCGGGCCTTTTACACGACATTGACGTGGAAATCACCAATGCCGATCCGTTTACACACGGTCCGTATGCCGAAAAACTATTGAAAGGAAAGGTAAGCGACGAAATGCTGGATGCCATTGTTATGCACAACGAAGTTGCCACCGGCAAAGAACGAACCACCGAGTTTCAGCATGCCCTGGCAGCCGGCGAAACAATTACCGGTTTAATTACGGCCACTACCCTGGTTTATCCGGATAAAAAACTGGCGAGCGTGCAAGCCAAATCCGTTACCAAACGCATGAAACAAAAAGCTTTTGCGGCATCGGTTAAGCGTGAAAACATTCTGGAATGCGAACAAATCGGAATCCCGATCCACGAATTTGCAGAGCTATCCGTCAACGCCATGCGCGATGTAAGCGACTACCTCGGTCTTTAAACAGTTTGCAAATCAATTTCTACCTGCTCAACCATTCCTCTCCCCCACATCCATTTTATAATCATGCAATTTATCCTTTGGGAAATTACAGGGTGAGTGTTGCAAAATCAAAGTGTGTTTTTACTTTTGTACACATCAACACCCGATAAAAACCAGAGCATGAAAACGAACATCCTGCTAAGCCTTAGCTTTCTCATCCTGTTTCCCATTTTTGCATTTGCACAGAACGACATCCGGCAGCAAATCATTGGTTATACCGACTCTACCGAAATAATAATCCGAAACGGAAGAAAAATGGTAGTAGACAAAACCATTCACGGAGACAGCCAGGGAGCCACCGAAACCATCAATTTCCTGAAAAACAATGTCAACAAAGACTATGTGATCTTTTACCCGGTAGAGGAATTATTATTAGCGCTTACCAACAGCAACTTTGAACAATTTCTTTTTGCGGCGGCCAATTTTGATAATCTTCTGGAAGGAAAAACCAACTATATCCAGGTGGAAAACATTACTGGGCAGTTACAAATGTTTCTGGGCCAGGAATTAACGCTAATAAAAAAAGATCTGGAGCGTACCAACCTTCCGGCGGCAGACAAAGAACTCATTGAACTTTACATCCGCTACTTCGAAGGAGAGGACATTTACAAAACCAACCGTTCAATTCTTGCCTACCGAAAGTCTTATCCCGACACAAAGTACAGTTCATTTCTGGAACTTATCCAGGGCTATGTGGCACCTTATGCTATGAATTTCTGCCTGGGTTACGGACATGAATTTTTGAACGGGAACATCAATCAAAACTTCACCTCACATTTTCAAAGTATGAATTTTGAGCTGGAATGGTTTTTTAACCAGCTTTATCTTTCCCTGTTTTTTCAGGGCAGTGTGGGACAAGTGCATTCGAAGGTTGACATGCCGGTTAAAAAGCACGACCTTATTCACACTCCCGACGACAATGTATTCGCGATAAAATACGGGTTAAAAATTGGTAAAGCCTGGGTTACAACGCAGCACATTAATTTCTTCTCGTATGTTTCAGTGGGAAATTACCAAATGAAATCCGACAAATCGAACTTTGATATTCCGGATGATGAGACAGCCAACCTGAAACTTACCAGTGTTTTTAGTCCGGGAATCGGCACTGCCTGCGATATTAACCTGAAACGCTTTAAGAGCAAATTCAGCGGCGAAAATGTTGGCAAGTGGTTTATCCGTCCCAATGTTTCGTACGACTTCTTTTTAACCGGAAAAGAAAAGGCCAAAGGCGGCAGTTTATTTGCCGGCATAACCATGGGGATCGGAATTGGCAATTAGCAGGCTCAGGAGAAGCGTCTGCAATTTAATCAGACACAAAAACCGGCATCGCTTGCCATTCTAGTAGGTATAGGAAACAAAAGCCACTTTTTTGGAATCGGGACTCCACGAAGGCACGTTGAGAGTTCCCTGTCCACCATATAAAAAGGCCATGCTTTTTATGTCGCCACCCGACGCGGGCATTACACGTAGCACCACCCGCTGATTATGCGGATGCGAACTGGCCGGAACTTCCTTCGGATAAGAGATCATAATGAGTTGTTTTCCATCCGGAGACGGGTGTGCAAACCAATTCTGAAAGTCATCAAAAGTCACCTGTTCCTGGTCTGCTCCATCAGGTTTCATTCGCCATATTTGCATCATCCCACTGCGTACTGAATTGAAATAAATAAATTCCCCGTCCGGTGAGTATTCCGGGCCATCATCAAGGCCTTCGGAGTTTGTTAGGCGAATTTCCGCCCCTCCTTCCGACGAAATCTTATACACATCGTAATTTCCGTTTCTTTCGGCACAATACGTCAGCCATTTCCCATCGGGCGACCAACCGTGCCAGTACGAGGGGCCTTTGGCGGTTATTCGTTTGGGAGTGCCGCCCTCAAGCGGAACCGTAAAAATGATGGAATGACTGTTGCCACTCTCCTGCACGTGGTTGCTTATGGCCAGCGTTTTCCCATCGAATGAAATTCCGTGATCGTTGTTGTTCGACTGCGCAAAACCGGTGTTGATCTCCACAGGAGCTTTTTTATCCAGATCGAAACGGTACAACTTTCCACCCGAATTATAAATGAGAAATTTCCCGTCGCGTGACCAGTTGGGAGCTTCAATGTGTGCATCGGTTTCGTAGACAATGGTTCTTTGCCCCGTTTCAACATCCAGAATTTCCAGCCTGCTTGGCGATAGTGTCCGGTAGCCATCAACACCTGCAGCCGCCGGAATCTCAAGGCGAACATTGCTGAACCGCGCCGTTTCAATTACAGCTTCGTCGTGTGAACAAATGAATAACCCGGCCAGCACTTCTTCTCCCAACTCCAGCTCTTTCTGAGCAACCGTTACCAAGGCCTGTCTGTCTTTCGAGATCCGGATAATGTAGGTATTTCCTTTTCTTTCAAGTTGAATAAACTCAGGTGCTAAAATATCCGATTTTACCTCTTGCGTGTTTTCACCGCCCTTTTCGCGGAACTGCATCCCGGTAAGCCCGTCGCCATGCACACACGCATCTGCATATGCCGAACCCGCTCCGGAACCGGAACGTGCCATTATTCCCAGTTTTCGATGGGCATTTACGCCCTCACCAACAAACTCAACATTGGCGGAAAGGATAAAATCACCTTTGATTTTGGTACACTCAAACCAGCATTCGTCGCGATCAAACCACATATTTGTTCCGGCTCCTTTCAGGGTAAACACCTGACTATGCTCATCAAAATCTGTGCTTCCTGTTAATTTTGGATCACCTACGGAGATACCTGAAAACCGGTCAAACGTGCTTTGACTGTTTGAATCAGGCGAGAATGTTAAGAGGCTCATGCTAAGTAGAAAAGTGTAGAGTTTATTCATCATTTTAAGGTTCAAAGAGAATCCCTTAAAATTAATGAAGTAGATAAGACTTTTCCAACTTTGTGTTTATGTTGTACAAACGTTGCCACCTCATGTCCCATTTCTTCAAAATTGGTGGAGATAACCGTAATTCCGCCACCCACAATCTGTTTCATGGGCGTATCGTTGTACGAAATGATGCCGACCTGTTTCCCCAGCTCCAGTTGGTTGGCACGGCACGATTTAATCACTTCCACCAAATCAGCATCGCGAATAACAAAATAAGCCTGCCCACTTTTTAGCTGCGAAGAATTGAACCTGCCTACGCGTGAAAATTGAATGGAATGCGTTTTACAAAACGACTGAATGGCCGGAACCACCTCTACCGGATGCGGTGTGTCTTTTTCGGAATAAATCAAAACCAGCTCGTTGTATTTGCTAAGCTGCCCGGCACCTTCTTCCAGGCATTTCACTACCGACTCACCAAAATCCTGCAACAGGTAGTTCACCTTGTCATTATCGGGTTTTCCCATGTCGAGCAGTAAAAGCTTGTTCGCATCGATTTTATGCAAAATGGGCTCCATCGACTGGTGATCGATGTTCATAACCACATACATGCTGTAACGTCCCAAACTGCTTTCGATCAGCTGTGCAAATACGTCGCGGTTGTAATGGTGAAAAAGCAAATCGACGGAATACGACTCCGGAAGATTTTGACGTAAGGCCTGGTAAAGTTGTTCTTTGAAGGCACTGAAATCATCGAGTAGCACAAAAACCCGGTACGATTCGTTGGCCACAAAATAACCTTTCGTTGGCGCCGACTCAACAATGCTGCGCTGCTTTAAAATGTTGTAAGCTTTAAATACGGTATCGCGCGAAAAACCACTTTCGCTGCTCAACTGATTCACCGAAGGAAGCGGATCGCCCGCCTTTAGTTCCCCCTTCGCTATTGCCTCCGTAATGGAATGAACCAATTGCTGCAACTTGGTTTGCCCTGCCGCTATTTGTGTCGATTGCAATTTCATGAAAGGTTCTGACTTGTTTTTGGAAAAAAGATGGCAGCATTTTTTGCCACCATCTTTTATTTATCCAATGTTATTTATAGATCGGACCAAAATTAGCACATGCGCGGTAATCTGATCCTTCTTTGTCTTCACCAAAAGCATTCCAGGCACTCGGACGGAAGATCTGATCTTCTTCCACGTTGTGCATACAAACCGGAATCCGTAAAATCGAAGCCAGCGTAATCAGATCAGCACCAATGTGTCCGTAGCTGATAGCACCGTGGTTAGCACCCCAGTTGGCCATCACTGAATATACATCTTTGAAAGCACCTTTCCCGGTTAATTTTGGCACAAACCAGGTAGTTGGCCAGGTTGGATCGGTTCTTTTATCCAATACTTCGTGAATATCATTATCCAAATCAACGGTGTAACCTTCGGCGATTTGCAATACCGGCCCCTGCCCTTTTACCAGGTTTACACGGCTCATGGTAACCGGCATTTCTCCGGTCGTTTTAAACTGGCTGGAGAAACCACCGCCTCTGAAATATCCTTTGCTTCCCGGACAGAACTTTGTATTCTCCAGACAAGCCTTCACGTCTTCTTCGGTAACATCCCAGAACGCTTTCATTACAGAATTACCATTCGCATCTTTTTGCTGTCCGGTAGCATCCATGGTAGTTGAGCCCGAGTTGATCAGGTGAATTAGACCATCTTTGGCCGTTCCGCTCAGTTCTTTGCCCGTTACACGTTTCACTGCATCGGGGCTCCAGTAGGTACGAACATCCGAGAAAATTTGTGCAGTATTGGTCAGCAGGTGTCCGAACAACATCGGAACAGCATTCAAACTATCGTTTTCGGTAGCAAATACAAAAGCCTCGCGAATTCCGTTCCAGTCAAAAGATGTATTCAGAATCGTTTCTGAAAAGTCACCGTTCGGATAATAATCGGTCCACTGACGTTGCCCCTGGAAACCACCAGCAATGGCGTTATGTCCGTGCGATTCCTCGCCAAAACCGGCTTCCTTCAGTTTGGGATTACCAATCATCAGGTCGCGCATGATCAGGGTCATCTTCACAACCACTTCCCATTCCCAGTCTTTGCGTGTACGGTCTGATTGTGCTTCCGGTGCGTTGTAATCATCGCCTTCGGTAATGTTTTCCTTGGTCCAGGCCATTGCTTTTTCAAACTCCGCCTGGTCGTAGATACCTTCGTCCAAGCGACGTTTAACTTCTACCATGTCCACAAACTCGGTACGCATTCCGAGGTATTCCTGGAAGAAATCGGCATTTACCATAGAACCGGCAATCCCCATCGAAGTATATCCCAGCGACAGGTATGATTTTCCTTTCATTTGTGCAGCAGCCAAGGCAGCTTTTACAAAGCGAAGGAGTTTTTCGCGCACATCTTCCGGGATAGTTTCATCGCCCGAATCCTGCACATCGCGGCCATAAATACCAAAAGTTGGAAAGCCTTTTTGTGTATAGCCAGCCAGGGCAGCTGCCAGGTAAACCGCACCCGGTCTTTCCGTTCCGTTAAAGCCCCAAACTGCTTTCGGAATCAGCGGAGTTGCATCCATAACTTCGGTTCCGTAACACCAGCATGGAGTAACAGTCAGAGACACGCCAACACCTTCGCGTTCAAATTTGTCGGCACACAAAGCCGCTTCTGCCACGCCGCCAATGGTAGTGTCAGCAATTACGCACTCTACTTTTTCACCTCCCGGAAAACGAAGGTTTTCTTCGATCAGCCGGGCTGCATTTTTAGCCATGTTCATGGTTTGAACTTCGAGCGACTCGCGTACGCCTCTTTCGCGCCCGTCAATTACCGGACGAATACCCACTTTGGGAAGTCTTCCTATTAATCTGTTTGCCATTTTTGATTATTTATTGATTCAAAATTTCAATGTTGACAGGCTCGTTATGCTGTCCTGTACTGTGCTGCAATTTATCAATTAAAACAGACAGAAAAAATAGTTTTTACAACATGTTTTGTCTTTAATTATTGTAAGATATTTTTATAAAACCTGACTGCATTCAATAAAACTATTTAGAGAAAATTAGCAATGTTTGTAGTAGAATCAGGCCCCCAACCGTTATAGTATTGTGTAAGTAAATCCTATAAAATCTTAAGGAAACATAAAATACTCTTACGCTTATCGTAAATTTGTTTACTTGTAAGCCGAAAACAAAAAACAGAACTATGAAACCCGGAAACCTTACTTATTCTTTTGATCGGATTTTTCTGAAAACCCTCCTCCTCTTCTTTTTTGCAATGATCTTTGGGGCAGCAAAAGCGCAGGTCATTTACGGAAAAATAAGCGACGAAAACGATAAGCCCGTTCCCTATGCTACCATTTTCATCAGCGAAACCAAGGAAGGCACTACCTCCAACATCGATGGGAACTTTCACCTGCAACTCCCCAAAGGAACGTATCATTTTACCATTCGTTCGATGGGCTATCTCCAACAAAGCAGGCAGATCACGCTGGATCGCGACAGCCTCTACCTCCCCATTACCATGCATGTTCAGAAATTTGAATTAAAAGAAGTCAAGATCTTTCCGGGGAAAGAAGACCCGGCATATTTAATAATGCGAAAAGCCATTGCAAAAGCTCCTTATTTCCGCGACCGGATCAAACACTACACGGCCGACCTCTACATTAAAAGTAATTTTGAATTTCAGAATATTCCGAAAATCATCAAGCAACAGGAAATGGATGATGGCCGGAAATTCAAGGATTATTTCAAGGAAAATGTGACCTACGTAATTGAGTCGCACAACAAAATAACCTATGATTATCCGAATTCCTACAAACAGCAGGTAATAAGCAAACGCACTTCGCTAACAGGGATTGATGAACCTCCGGTAATGGGATTGATGACCGAAAGCTTCTACCAGGAACGCCCGGCAGAGGTGATCTCGCCGCTTGCTCCCATGGCCTTGCGCCATTACGATTTTCAGTACGAAGGATTTATTACCGTGGGTGATTTTGATGTTTTCAAAATAAAAGTGACCCCAAAACGCAAAAGCGACGAGTTGGTGGATGGCTACATTTACATCGTTGATCAGCTTTGGTGCATTTACAACCTCGATTTCAGTTCCACCATAAAGTTTGTGGAATACCGCATAAAACAGCAGTTTGAAAACCTGGGGAGCGAAAACTGGCTTCCGGTGACCCATCACCTGACCGGAAGTTTTGGGGCGCTTGGCATGCGGGGAAATTTCTACTACGGCGCTTCTGTAAAATACGATTCGATTGTGGACAACTACACCTCGGGTGTTTTGCCGGAAGTGGCAGAAATTGATACCGGCAAAGTAGAAACGGTTGCAGAGAAAAAGGAAAACGAAGACATAAAAAGAATGCAGCGGGAGGTGGAAATCATTACGCAAAAAGAGCACATGAACAATGCCGATGTTCGCAAAGTTGCGCGTTTAAACCGGCAGATAACCAAAGAGCAATTCAAGGAAATGGAAACCACCAACTATTTTCAGAGTTACGACATTGAGGACAAGAAAACCACCGCAAGTCACGAAGAAGCCTGGGATTCGATCCGAACCATCCCTTTGACACCTGCCGAGGTACAGAGCTATCAAATGGCTGATTCGATCCAGGCTCTGCACAACATGAGCCGGGATACTTCTGCAATAGGTTCCAAAGCCAAAAACAAGTTTGTGAAAACACTTCTGGCCGGTAGTTTCGATTTAAGCTCCGACTCCCTGATACGCCTGCGATACCGCGGCTTACTCGATCCCAACAACTTCGATTACAACGCTGTTGACGGGTACAAATTCATGCAATACATGCGCCTGAGGTACAACCCCGATACGGCAAAGTTTCTGAATTTTGAAGGCCAATTGGGATACGCCTTTAACCGAAAAACCTTGTTTGGAAACTTCAACACCAGTTTCATCAATGTGTTTGGTAAAATGAATCGCGTTGATTTGTCTGTTGGCAAAGAAAGCCGCGATTTCAAAGGAACCAACAATGGGATCACACCGTTAGTAAACGCGGCAAGCACTTTCTTTTTTGCCGAAAACTACATGCGTCTGTACGAAACCTCTTTTGTTTCGCTGAATATTGGGCAACGACTTCAGAAAAACCTGACATTGCGTGCCAACGCGTCCTACAATCATTTTTACCCGCTTACCAATCATGCCTCCTTCCCTTTGAGCGACAAAAAACACTACGCACCCAATATTCCCAAAGGTTACGAGGCTGACAGTCCTTTTTTAAGTGAACAGCAAAGTTTTTCGTACGCTGCCGGAGCCACCTACCGGAAGCGTATTCGAAAGCCCTGGGCACAACAATCACCCTTTCTGTTTATGAGTGACTTTTACCGCTTCGACCTGAATTTCCAACAGGGAGTAAAAGATATATTTTCCTCGGTGGCCGATTTTAGCCGGATTGATTTTCGTTTTCAGCACCAGGCAAACCTATCCATCAGTACCGGAATTGACTGGAGTGTGAATGCCGGTTACTTTTTCAATGCCGACCAGTTGCATTTTTCACAATTCAAACATTTTAACACATCCAACATTCCGGTTAGCATGAAATCGTTCTCCGGAATGCTGCAATTGATCGATGATTACCAATACAGCACCAACAAAAGCTATGTTAATGCTTCTTTTGAACTGCGTTCTGAATACCTACTGCTACGCTATTTGTCGTTGGTTAACCGAAAGGCATGGAGCGAAAGCCTGCATTTTAATTACCTGACCACTCCCGCATTGCATAATTACTGGGAACTTGGATACAGTTTGAACAACCTCTTTTTTGTGGGAAATCTGGGAGTTTTTACCGGGTTCGAAGGAGGAGAATTTAAAAGCATAGGTTTTAAATTCTCCCTCTCCTTAACCGACTGAACGAGTGACTAATTTCTGGTTGCATTTAAGCCATCACGGGCTTCCTGGTTTTCAGGATCAAGCTCCAGTGCTTTTTTGTACCAGAAACGCGCCACGTTCATGTTTCCTTCATCAAAAGCCTTTTTCGCGGCAGCATTGAGTTGAATCACCCGGTCAGCCGATCTTCCCTGTAAACGTTCCTGAACCAGTCGTTCAATTTCTGCCAACTGGTCTTTCGGGTATTTTTCGTTTGGCTTCTGGCTCAGTGCCTGGTTGTACCATCCACGCGCAACGGCCAGTTCAGCATCCCTGAAATTGTTGTCGGCCAAGTCGATAAAACGCTGGTATTCGCGGTCGCGCTGACTGGTCATCATTCCGTTTAACAAACGATTGATTTCATCGATTCGCTGTTGCGGGTAAGCCTCTTCCGGCTTCAGGTCGAGCGCTTTGAAATACCAGGCACGCGACACATTGTACTGCGTATCGTCAAAGAAGGCATCAGCCTTTTGAATCAATTGATCGTACAGGGCATTTACGCCCGATTCTGCCAGGATCTTTTGTTCGTCGAGCTCTTCCTGCATCTTGGCAATGTTCGTCCGGCGGCGATCCACATCGGCAGCCGCGTTGGCCTCTGCCTGTTTACGCGCTTCGGCCTGTGCCAGCAGTTCATCTATCCTTCTGATCTGCGACTTCGGATATTCTTCATCAGGTTTTACACCCAATGCAATTTCGTACTGAACTCTTGCATCAGTATACTTCTGCGTGCGGAAAAATCCATCGGCCACCACAATTATGTTACGGTACTTTTCATCCTGCGCGCGCTGTTCCAGAATCCGGTCAATTTCCACTATCTTATCTTTCGGATAGACCTCTTCCGGTTTCAGATCAGAAGCTTTCTGGTAATGTTCTTTAGCCGGTGTAAAGCTGTTGGCCGCGAACATCCGGTCACCTTGCTGGATCAGCGTCGCATATTGTTTATCAAGCGCTTCCTGAGCTGCTTTCGCATCGGCCAGTTCTTTCAAAATATTGCCAATCTCGTCGATCCGTTGTTGCGGATAAGCTTCTTCCGGTTTAATATCCAGTGCTGCACGGTATTCTGTTCTTGAGTTATCGTAATTCTTTTCGTTGAACAAGTTATCAGCTTTGGCAATCGCATCGGCATAATTCTTATCCTTTTCAGCCTGAATAGCTGCCAGTCTTGCGGCTTCGGCTTCAGCGGCTTCTTTTGCCAAACGTTCGCGGGTTGTTACAATCGAATCAATTTTCGCCAGCTGTTCATCCGGATACGTTTCGCCGGCCTTGGCTTGCTTCGCCTCGTTGTAAGCAGCAATGGCAGCTTCCCAACCTTCGTTTTTAAATTCGCGGTCGCCTTTTGCCACTGCATCTTCATAGGCTTTCTGTGCCGCTGAAAGTTGCGCCAGAAGGTTACCGATCTCGTCGATCCGTTGTTGAGGATAGCTTTCATCCGGCTTGATACCCAGTGCAGCACGGTACTCAGTCCGCGAATTATCGTAATTCTTTTCATTGAAAAGGTTATCAGCTTTGGCAATCGCATCGGCGTAGTTTTTATCTTTTTCAGCCTGAATCGCAGCCAGTCTTGCGGCTTCCGCTTCGGCAGCTTCTTTTGCCAAACGTTCGCGGGTGCTTACAATCGAATCAATTTTCGCCAGTTGCTCATCCGGGTAAGTTTCATCAGCCTTGGCTTTCTTCGCTTCATTGTAGGCAGCAATCGCAGCTTCCCAACCTTCGTTTTTGAATTCACGGTCGCCTTTCGTTACCGCATCTTCATAAGCCTTTTGAGCCGCTGAAAGTTGCGCCAGAATATTCCCGATCTCATCAATCCGTTGTTGAGGATAAGCTTCTTCCGGCTTAATATTCAATGCCGCACGGTACTCCGTCCGCGAGTTATCGTAATTTTTCTCGTTGAACAGATTATCTGCTTTGGCAATCGCATCGGCGTAGTTTTTATCCTTTTCAGCCTGAATAGCAGCCAGACGGGCGGCTTCGGCCTCGGCAGCTTCTTTTGCCAGACGTTCGCGGGTGCTTACAATCGAATCAATTTTTGCCAGCTGTTCATCCGGGTAAGCTTCGTCGGCCTTGGCTTGCTTCGCCTCGTTGTAAGCAGCAATGGCAGCTTCCCAACCTTCGTTTTTGAATTCACGGTCGCCTTTCGCTACCGCATCTTCATAGGCTTTCTGAGCCGCTGAAAGTTGCGCCAGAATGTTGCCGATCTCATCGATCCGTTGTTGCGGATAAGCTTCTTCCGGTTTTATTTCCAGTGCAGCACGGTATTCGGTCCGTGAATTATCGTAGTTCTTTTCGTTAAACAAGTTATCAGCACGGGCAATTGCATCGGCGTAGTTTTTATCCTTTTCTGCCTGAATCGCAGCCAGTCTTGCGGCTTCCGCTTCGGCAGCTTCTTTTGCCAAACGTTCGCGGGTTGTTACAATCGAATCAATCTTCGCCAGCTGCTCATCCGGGTAAGTTTCATCAGCCTTGGCTTTCTTCGCTTCGTTGTAGGCAGCAATCGCGGCTTCCCAACCTTCGTTTTTGAATTCACGGTCGCCTTTCGCCACTGCATCTTCATACGCTTTTTGCGCAGCCGAAAGTTGAGCCAGAAGGTTGCCAATCTCGTCGATCCGTTGTTGCGGATAAGCTTCTTCCGGTTTAATATCTAACGCTGCACGGTACTCCGTTCTTGAGTTATTGTAATTTTTCTCGTTGAACAGGTTATCTGCTTTGGCAATCGCATCTGCGTAGTTTTTATCTTTTTCAGCCTGAATCGCAGCCAGTCTTGCGGCTTCCGCTTCAGCAGCTTCTTTTGCCAGACGTTCGCGGGTGCTTACAATCGAATCAATCTTCGCCAGCTGTTCATCCGGATACGTTTCGTCGGCCTTGGCTTGCTTCGCTTCGTTGTAGGCAGCAATTGCAGCTTCCCAACCTTCGTTTTTGAATTCGCGGTCGCCTTTCGCCACTGCATCTTCATAGGCTTTTTGAGCCGCTGAAAGTTGCGCCAGAAGGTTGCCGATTTCGGCGATCCGTTGCTGTGGATAAGCTTCTTCCGGTTTTATTTCCAGTGCCGCACGGTACTCCGTCCGCGAATTATCGTAGTTTTTCTCGTTGAACAGGTTATCTGCTTTGGCAATCGCATCGGCGTAGTTTTTATCCTTCTCTGCCTGAATCGCAGCCAGACGGGCAGCTTCGGCTTCAGCAGCTTCTTTTGCCAGACGTTCGCGGGTGCTTACAATCGAATCAATTTTTGCCAGCTGCTCATCCGGATACGTTTCATCAGCCTTGGCTTTTTTGGCATCGTTGTAGGCAGCAATCGCGGCTTCCCAACCTTCGTTTTTGAATTCACGGTCGCCTTTCGCTACCGCATCTTCATAGGCTTTCTGTGCAGCTGAAAGTTGTGCCAGAATATTGCCGATCTCATCGATCCGTTGTTGCGGATAAGTCTCTTCGGGCTTAATATTCAATGCCGCACGATATTCAGTTCTTGAGTTATCATAATTTTTCTCGTTGAACAGGTTATCGGCTTTGGCAATCGCATCGGCGTAGTTTTTATCCTTCTCTGCCTGAATGGCGGCTAGTCTTGCTGCTTCCGCTTCAGCGGCCTCTTGTGCCAGGCGTTGCTGTTCGGCAACCAAGCCGTCAATTTTGCCGATCATTTCGGGCGGATAAGTTTCTTCGGGTTTTATTTTTCCGGCATCTGCAAAAGCTGTCCGGGCATCCGGATACTGTTTTTGCTGGAACAACCGGTCGGCCTTAGCCACAGCGTTCTGGTAATCGGCATTGGTTTTGGCAATGGCCGCCAGAAGAGTTGCAATCTCCGTCAGTTTTTGTTTCGGATAATCTTCCTTCGGTTTTATGCCCAACGCTTCGTTGTATCCATTTCGTGCACTCTCGTAATTTTTCTTGGCAAACTGATCATCAGCCGAAGCCAGCACCTGTGCGTAACGCGCATCCACCTCCATTCCGGCCACAATCTGATTGATTTCGGCAATCCGGTTACGGGCGTGTTCATTTTTTGCATCCAGCTCCAACGCTTTCTCATAAAGCGCTTTTGAGTCAGGATATTTCTGTTCATCAAACTTTTTATCGGCCTGCGTCAGGTAACTATCAATGCTTTGTTTGGTGTAAAGAATCTGACGAATCTCTTCCACCCGTTTTTTGGTACGAGGTTCATCGGGAACCAGCGTCAAAGCCTCTTCATAATTCGAAAGCGCGCTTGCATAATCTTCCTTTTTGTAGGCTTTGTCACCTTCTACAATCAGGCGGTCAAAAGTCATTTGATTCAGGATGCCCTGCATAATTTTCCGCGTATCTTCAATCCTGCGGGTGGCTTCCAAATCGCCCGGTTTGTATCCCAGTGCATTTTCAAACTGGGTAAGCGCGCGGTCGTAAAACTGCTTCGAGAACTGACGCTCCCCTTCCATCATGGCGTCTTTGTAGTTCTTTTGCTTCTCGGCATCTTTCGCCTGGTTGGCGATCAAGCCGTTTATCTCATTGATCTTGTTTTTTGGGTATTGCTCATTGGGTCTTATCTCCAAAGCCTTTTGGAACAAGCCCAGCGCTTCGTTGTAAAGTAATTCTTTAATCGATTGGTCTCCGTTGGCAATCAACTCCTGGTATTCCTGATCCAGCAGCTGCTGTTTCTGAAGTGTCGTTATTTTCTTGATCTGATCGTTTACGTATTCATCAAACGGCTTGATGGAAAGTGCGCGGCTGTACGAATTTTTTGCATCGGGGTAATTACGCTGCGAAAAAGCCAGATCGCCTTCCTGTACCAATTTATTGAAACGCTCGAGCATAGCTTTATCCAGCTCTTCGGCGGCCATAATCAGGCCCAGAAGATCGTTGATTTCATTGATGCGGTCTTTCGGAAACTGTTCCTTCGGGAAAATTTTGCTGGCTGCTTTGTACCCGTCAAGCGCATTCAGAAACTCTTCATTTGAATATTCTTTTCCGGCCTGCTCCAGTAATTTGTTGTATTCCTGACGCAACTCAGCCAGTTCGGCGCGGGTAAGTTTCGACATGTAATCGGCCCGTTTATCCACAATTTGTGCCTGCAAAACAGCCTGCTCAATCAGTTTTTTTATCTGGGCATCGTTGTAATACAGCTCCTTAACGAAATTGTCGACACTCGGACTGTAAAAGATTTTCAGAATATTGTTTTCCGAAAAAGAAGCATCTATTCCGGGGATTTCGGTAAACAATGTAATATCAACCGGAAAGGGAGGAAAACGCGGATCGGTATCCAAAACATTTTTCGGAACAGCCGTTTCAACCGCTATTTTTTGCGAGAAATGCCCCGCATGTTCAAAAACCAACTCGTACTTGTGGTTGTATTCCAACTCCACTTTGTAGTGCCCATCGGCTCCAACTCCGTAATTATCCAAACGCAGGCCGTCGCGGTGCATCTGAATAATGGCTCCTTCGGGCGAGCCATCTTCAACCGATATTTTACCTTCAACAGCCAAACCGCTACTTCGCTGAGCAAAAGCAGCGTTCACACTAAAAATCAATACAATAACAGCAAATGTCCGGACGTAAATTCCCCTCATAAAAACGCACTTAATTATAAACAAACGAAAATAAGACTATTTAATTATCCAATATTAAAAATGCAGGCTGAATTTAAAACAGCAACATCTTTTTATAATTTGCAGGAAACAGTCCGCATTTTTTGACACTTTTAAATTCAAAAGTATTATTTTGCCTTATCCTAAAATTTTCGACATACAATTATGGTCAAAAAAGAAGCAACACTTCTGCTGGCATTGCTGCCAATTCTCATCCTGATTTTTCTGCTTACCCTGAATGTGATTTTATTTGAAGACACGCTGGCCGGTGCCAACCAGATTGCACTGATGCTTGCTGCTGCGGTGGCCGGCTTGGTAGCCACTAAACTGGGGTACGGATGGGGCGAAATCAGCGCGAAGATTGTTTCAACCATCGGATCTGCCATGCCCTCTATTTTGATTCTTTTACTGATTGGTTCGCTGGCCGGGACCTGGCTGATCAGCGGTGTTGTTCCCGCCATGATTTACTACGGACTTGATCTGATCAGCCCCAAGCTGTTTCTGTTTACGGCCGTTGTGGTAAGCTCGATTGTGAGCGTGGCCACCGGAAGCTCCTGGTCAACGATTGCCACCATTGGCGTGGCACTGTTGGGAATCGGGCAAGCCATCGGGATAAACGAAGCGATTGTGGCCGGAGCCATTGTCAGCGGGGCCTATTTTGGCGATAAAATGAGCCCGCTGAGCGATACCACCAACCTGGCACCTGCCATGGCCGGAACGGATCTTTTTACTCATATTCGTTACATGATGTTTACTACTGTTCCCACCCTGATCATTACCCTGATCATTTTTCTGGTGATCGGATTTCGCTACGATTTTTCAACGGCTGTGGTAGATGTGGAAAATGTAAAAACAGCCATTGCCGGAACCTTCAATACTTCTCCCCTGCTTTTTGCTGTTCCGGTAGTCTTACTCGGTGTCATTATTTTGAAAGTGCCACCGCTGCCTTCGCTTTTTATAGGAACCTTGCTGGGGGGTGTTTTTGCCGTTATTTTTCAGCCGCATATAATCGAAGAAGTGGCCGGACACCTTGAAAATTATGCGACTGCCTCTTATTATTCCGTTATGCAGGCCATGTTTGGCGACATTAGTCTTACCACCCCCGATGAAAACGTAAACGATTTGCTGAGTACATCGGGAATGAGCGGAATGCTCGATACGGTTTGGCTGATCCTGTCGGCCATGATTTTTGGCGGCGTAATGGAATCGGCCGGATTGCTGAAACGAATTACCCAGCCCATTGTAAAATATGCACAAAGTACGGGCAGCCTGGTGGCTTCAACGGTGGGCACCTGTTTGTTTTTCAACACCACTGCCTCCGACCAGTACATTGCCATTGTGGTACCGGGCCGCATGTACCGAAAAACATTTGAAGAAAAAGGACTGAAGCCCGAAGTACTGAGCCGCACCCTGGAAGACAGCGGGACCGTAACTTCCGTGCTTATCCCGTGGAATACCTGTGGGGCAACGCAGTCGAGGGTGCTGGGTGTGGACACCTGGGCTTACGCACCCTATGCTTTTTTTAATATCATCAGCCCGTTTATGACCATGTTGTTTGCCTACCTGAATATCAAAATCAGAAGGTATGCCGCCGGCGAGAAACCGAAAGCGGTTGAGCAGGAAGAGGATTAATTTTCAGTATTTAGTTGCCATTGGTCATTTGGAAATCAGAAAGATTAAAAGTTTATTATTTTGCACCGTGGCTTTAGCCCGATGATTTGAGAATATTTCAGATTAAAATGCTTTAGCCGTTAACTATTCTGATTGAGGGCTAAGGTAACATCTATTTTAAGCCCTAATCACCAATCTACTAATATTAACAATAGTTAATATATTTATCAACAAATATTGCAACTCACTCCTTAATGTATTACATTTGAAACATGAGTTTTAAAATTGAACTTAAAGGAATTAGTTTATTGGATCGGTTTGACAATATTGTTTTTGCAGAAAAACAAACTAATATTAAAAAGTTAAGCAAGCTTTTTAAGTCAGCTAGTTCTCAAGAACGCAGATTTCAACAATCATTGAATCTTGATTCTGTTCTTGAACAAAAAATTTATTTTTCAGATGAAGAAATCCAGGCAGCCATAAAGAGGCTTGAAAAGAATGATGATTTATCTAAAACATCTGCTGCGGGATTTAATTTGGCTATTCAGTTTAATGGAGATACCGATATAGAAACTAGCAACAGAGAGTATAACTCATGGTATGAGGTTCTCAACAAAGTAGAACCAGTTCGTCATTTCCATTATCCAGACAAATATTCTCTGTTTCTTATGGAACAGGAGCCATTTGTATTATTTCTTATTAAGGCTATTTTAAGTTTATTTTTTCCAAGCTTTAGACAAGAATGGCTTTCAAAAGTACCAGATCCATCTTACATTTTGAGCAATTATGAAGCTGATATTCAGGAAAAAATAATAGCTGATTTATACATTAGGAATGCTATCAGATCAATAAAAAATGATCTAATTTCTAACTTTAAATCATTACACTTAATATCAATCCAAACTCACTTAAAAGAAGTTCTATTTGAATATTTTGATATTGTTTTCTCTCTCAAAAAAGAGGTTGTTTTGATTTCCAAACATGTTATCAATTCTATAACAACATCTTTAATTAAACACAATGACGAGAGAAGAAACATTAGATATATATCGGTTACTTGTTGAACTTAAAATTGGAGATTCAATACCAGAAAAAAATAAAAAAGAATTAGACCGCTCCATTAGCTATCTGGAAGAAAACCTTAAAAAGAGTGATTTTAAAAAAGTAAAGTTTAATACTGAAATAATTGGGACAATTGCCACCATATTTAGGGCGTGGCTTTTCCCTCCCTAGAATTATGAAATTAGGACCGACCATAAGGAGATTGAGAAAAGAAAAAAACATTAGGCAAATAGATTTTGCGAAACAATGCGGTATTTCTCAGACTTATCTATCACAATTAGAAAACGATGACAGAAACCCCACCATTGACGTGCTGGAAAGAATAAGTAAGGTTCTAGAAGTTCCTTATCCTGTACTATCTTTTCTTTCGTTGACTGAAGACGATGTTTCTGAAGAAAAACGCGACATGTATCAACGAATGCAAAAAGTTATGTTTGGTCTCGTTGAGGATGTATTTTTATAAAAAGTACCTATGTACTTTGCTTCGAGTAAATGACAATAAAAAATTGGTTCAATTCCTTTTTAATGTCTCAAAATCCAACCGTTTAATATTTCCTCAGTTTTCCCTCGCAACGCCATTGTTTTGGGTACTTTCAAACGCGTTGACGGCTCTTCCATGTTTTCATTGGGCAAACGGTACAGCTCTGTTGTTTCGATGCTGATAAAGCCAAATTCTTCCATCACTTTTCCTTTAATGAAGTAACAACCACCGCCTCTGAAAGGATATTTTTCAGCCACAGTCGGAAACTGAACCGTATCGATCCAGTGGCCTTCAAAATCGATAAAAACACCAAAAGTCATGCTTTTGCCATTGCCGGAGCGTGTGTATTTCACATTGACCAAGCTTCCGACAATCGACACATGTTGTCCAATCAGCCCCGTTAAATCAGCCGCCACTGTCTGCGGAAGTTTTAGCTCTTCCAATAAACCAAAAGGCGAACGCGTAACCGGAAATCCCAACAATTCAATTTCATCGTATGCATCTTCCAGCGGATGGTAGTAAAGATCGGGAATGGTAAACTCCTTTACCTCCTGTTGGAAAAGGGTTCGTTCGGGCGCCGTTTTTTTTGATTTGGAGAGGATGAAATGCGCATTCCAAAGCAGTTCTTTTTTTGATTTTCCGGTAAAGTTAAAAGCACCCACACGAATCAGAATACTGACTTGCTCGAGCGAAACCGGCACACGCAATAAGAAATCCTGCAAACTTCGGAAATAACCGCTTCGCCGGCGTTCTGTTAAAACAGCATCGATAGTAGTTGCTTCAAGGCTCTTCAAAAAGCCCAGCCCGAGAAAGATCACTTTTCCGCCGATCACCGTTTCTTCATTGCTGCGATTCACGCAAGGCGGAAAGATCTTGCCTCCGTTCATGCGCGCTTCGTGCACATACAATTCGGTCCGGTAAAAACCACCACCGTTATTAATGGTGGCCACCAGGTATTCGAGCGGATAATAAGCTTTCAGAAACAGTGCCTGATAACTTTCCACGGCATACGAAGCCGAGTGCCCTTTGGAAAATGCATAATTGGCAAAACTCTCTATCTGTGTCCAAACCCGTTGTACCAAACCACGGTCGTACCCTTTTTCGGCACAATTGGAGAAAAACTTATCGTGCACCTTTCCGAATTCGTTGCGCTGCTTGAATTTCCACGACATTCCCCGCCGTAAAATATCGGACTCGGCCAATGTTAACCCGGCAAACAGGTGGGCTACTTTGATCACATCTTCCTGGTACACCATTACCCCGTAGGTTTCTTCGAGCAGGTGGTACAATTCGGGTGCTTCATTTCGGGCTGCCACACAACGGCTCCGGTCGCGGTAACGCAAAATATATTCGCGCATCATTCCGCTTTGCGCCACCCCCGGGCGAATGATCGAACTGGCAGCCACCAGCCGCAGGTAATCGTCGGCTTCGAGCTTGGTCAATAACATTCGCATAGCCGGAGACTCCACGTAAAAACAACCAATGGTATTTCCGTGTTTCAGTAGCTCTTTTACCTGTTCATCTTTCTTGAAAGCGGGTAAATCATGGATATCAATTTCGTCGCCCTTGTTTTCGCGGATGATGCTGATTGCATCTTCAATTTTACTGAGTCCGCGCTGACCGAGAATATCAAATTTGGCGAAGCCCAGGTCTTCCGCTTCAATCATACTAAAATGAACCGTTGGAAAACCTTTGGGCGGCATAATGGTGGCGGTATAAGCGCTTATCGGTTCTTCTGAAATCAAGATTCCGCTGGAATGAACACTCAGGTGCGACGGAAACCCGTGAATGAGTTTGCTGTATTTCAGCACCAGCCGGCCAATGTCATCCAGCTCCTGAAAATCTTTTACCGCTTGTAGCTTTTCTATTTCGAGGGCAGGCAGGCCAAAAACTTTCCCCAGTTCACGCACCATCGATTTGTATTGAAAGGTGATGTAAGTTCCGACCAAAGCCACGCGATCCCAGCCATAACGATCGAAAATATAGCGCGTAATATGATCGCGGTCGCGCGAAGCAAAATCGATATCAAAATCGGGTGGGCTTTTTCGCGAAGGGTTGATAAAACGTTCAAAATACAGATCGAGTTCAACAGGATCGACATCGGTAATACGAAGCAAATAAGCGATCATACTGTTGGCACCACTTCCCCGCCCCACGTAGTAACAGCCCTGACTGCGTGCGCACTGAACCAGGTCCCAGTTGATCAGAAAATAAGCGGCAAAATCCATCTGCTTGATAATAGACAGCTCTTTTTCCATTCGCTCGACTACTTTGGGCGAAGGCTCGCCGAAACGATAGCCGATACCTTCCCACGCCATTTTTCGCAACAGAATAAAATCCTCGGCAGGCGAGCTCATAAAACACTTTTTATTTTTTGATTTTTTAAACGTGAATTCGATGCAACAGCTATCGATAAGCCTTAGGGTATTTTGAATCAGTTGCGGAAAATCGCGGAATTGCTCGTAAATATCCTGCCGCGGCCACATAATCTCATCGGGGCTGGCCTCCTCGCTTTTGGACAGAAGGCTTAACAGGGTATTGTTATCGATGGCACGCAGCAAGCGATGTACATTAAAATCGCGTTTATTCCGGAAAGTTACCGACTGGAGTACCACCAGTTTTTCCGGGTATTTCCGAAGGTCGCCAAACACACGGTTAACCTGCGAAGGCCGCACCCCGATAAATTCATTTTCTTTTAAATCCGTAGGATGAACCGCCCCGATGGGGTAAATAAAATACGCATTACCGATCTCCGGCGCCCGGTCGGGAATCTTTTTCCCTGAATGCAGATGACAGATTAGATGCTCGTTCATCGCACGGAAGCCATCGTTGTTGCGGGCAATCCCCACGTATTTTTGCTGTGCACCGTTCCGGAAATCGATGCCGACTACCGGCTTGATATCCTTGGCGGTACAAAGCCGGATAAAATCGATGGCCGCCGAAGTATTATTTATATCAGTAAGTACCAGCGAGCGGTAACCTTTCTCAATGGCTTCCTGGATAAGTGCGTCAATCGAAATCGTTCCGTACTTGTAACTGAAATATGTATGGCAATTTAGTAACATAAAAATGCGTTAATGCTTTAATACGAGAATGCTTAAATGAGCTTCGCACCTATAGTTGCTAGCTTTTAGCTTAAAAACATCAAACCCAGAAACACTGAAAACTGAGACTGGATACTGAGACTTTTCTTCTTTTCCTTCATCAATCTTAAATCGTTAATCATCATTCGTTATTCTGTACAATAAAGTTTCCCTTGGGGGATCTAGGAGGTTTTTACATCCTCCGGTGTGCGGGTACACCCGGCGACAGCCCGTTAAAAGGATTTATCGCCTGCCCAACTCCGCGGATGCCAAGTGTAGATGCCCGAAAAATGGCATCCTGTCCAAAACGGTTGCGCATTTTATCCATTTGCTGATACAGGCGGATCAGTTTGGTATTGTCCTCAAACAACCGCATCTGGTAACTCCCGCCAATTAAATGGCTAAACCGGACCCCCACCAAACGCACCAAAACCCGCCGGCTATAAAGCTGATCAAAAAGCTCCATCACTGTTTCAATCAAGGTATGATCGAGCGAAGTGTAATAAATCCGCTTTTGTCGGGTACGTGTATCAAAATCAGAGTAACGTACGGTTACGGTTACACACGAAGTAAGTTTGTTGCTGTTTCGCAACTGAAATGCCAGCTTCTCGGTCATCGACAATAACAGGTTTTTCAGGGCCACTACGTCAATCGTATCTTTCTCGAAAGTAAGCGACGACGAGATGGATTTTCGCTCGCTGTAAGGCTCCACCAGCGAGTTATCAATCCCTTGTGCCTTTTTCCAAAGCGCAACTCCATTTTTACCCATCACTTTCTCCATCAGCTCAACGGGCATTTCCTGAATCGTCTTCACGTACTTAATGCCCATACTTAGCAGCATTTTGTAGGTTTGATCGCCTACCATCGGTATTTTCTTTACCACCAGCGGCGCCAAAAAACTCTTCTCCTTCCCTTCTTCAATCTTCACATGGTTGTTGGGCTTTACTTCGTTGGTAGCCACTTTCGATACGGTTTTGTTGGTCGAAAGGCCAAACGAAATAGGCAAATGTGTTTCTTTAATGATCCGGTCGCGCAGTTCCTGTGCCCATTTGTAACTACCGTAAAACTTGTCCATTCCCGTTACATCAATGTAAAACTCGTCGATGGAAGATTTTTCGTACAGTGGTGCCTGTTCGCTGATCATCTCAGTAATCGTATCCGAGAACTTGCTGTAAATGGAGCTGTTCCCTCTTACCACAATTGCATGCGGACAAAGTTGCTGTGCCATTCGCATAGGCATGGCCGAATGCACTCCGTATTCGCGGGCTTCGTAACTACAGGCAGCTACTACCCCGCGTCCGCTGGTGCCTCCAACCAACACCGGCTTCCCTTTTAGCTCCGGGTTCATCAGCCGTTCACACGACACAAAAAAGGTGTCCAGATCAATATGTACAATATTTCTGTTCAAAATGTCGATATTATCGTCAATATTCCGACTATAATTTAGTCATTATTTTTATCTTTATGCTGAAAAAAGTTGGAAGATAGGAGTGGGAAGTTTGAAGCACGAAGATGGAAGAACCAGAAAGTTTAATTAAAAAAAACATATAAAATGGAATTTAAATTTGAAAACCTGATCATCTGGCAAAAAGCAATGGACTTTGCAGAAGAGATTAATGCAATAGCATACTCTTTCCGCAAACAGAACTTTATAATCTCTCTTCTCAAATCAGACGAGCAGCTGATTCCATTGCCTTGAACATCTCTGAAGGTTCTATTGAACAATCCTCTCAAGAATTTAAAAGATTTATGAATTATGCCATCCGTTCACTTGCTGAAGTGGTGACATGTTTGCACAAAGCAAAACGCAGAAAATACATTACGGAGGAATTATTTAAAAATCATTACGGATTTGCATTCAATTTGATGAACATGATGATTGCATTTAAAAACAAAATAAAATGACTGTAATCCGAGGATATAAGACTTCCCGCTTCTAACTTCAAACTAAAATCATGTATTTTGCAGACAATTTAAAATTTCTACGGATCCGGCGAAGGAAATCGCAGATGGATCTGGCAGCCGAACTCGAACTGACCCGCACCACCTTGTCGGGCTACGAGAAAAATGTACAACCACCTTTTAAGGTATTGATCCGCATCTCGGAGTATTTCAACATTTCGCTGGATGCCCTGATCAAGTATCGGTTGGAAGCACTTTCCGAGTTTCAGCTTTCGCAAATTGAAAAGGGTTTTGACGTGGACATAACCGGAAACAAGCTCAGGCTACTCACTATTTCGGTGGATAGCAAAGGCGAAGAAAACATTGAGATGGTGCCCATAAAAGCACATGCCGGTTACACCAACAGCTACGGCGATCTTGATTTTATTGCTTCCCTCCCCAAGTTTAAACTTCCATTTCTGCCACAAAACCGCACCTACCGTAGTTTCCAGATCAAAGGCGACTCGATGTTGCCCATAAAAGAAGGTGCGTGGGTAACCTGCTCGTTTGTTGAAGACTGGACCGGAATAAAAGATGGCAAAGCCTGCATTATTGTTACAAAAGACGACGGCATTATTTTTAAGTTGGTGTACAAACAACAGAAACAAAGCCATTTCTTGCTGGTTTCATCCAACCGTGAGTATTCTCCTTACAAGATGCCACTGACACAAATTCAGGAAATCTGGCAGTTTGAAACCGTAAACAGTTTTGAGTATTCAGAATAATACCTCAATTCTGCAAGCCGAATTTAACGGCACACAGAGAACGCAGATTTACGCAGAAAATGATTTCATCCATTGGGGTAATAAAATTTGTGGTAATCAGTGCAATCCGCGCGAAATAAAGGTATAAATGAAGTATTCAGGAATAAACACTGAGTACAGGAACAGCCAAACGGCATCACAGTAACACAGCCCCCTACCCCTGTTTGCAGAATCTGGTATTCTGTATCCGGATCAGGTATTCACCCCCAAATAACAACCAAAAATCACACCTCATAGATACAGGATATACCCCATAAAATACTCATATATCTATTTATATAGATATTTGTATTTTATAGCATATATTTGTGCCCAAAATTAGAAATAAAACCATTTGCATATGTTTAAAGATCGATTTACCAAAGTACTGATTCTTTTTCTTGCCATACCTTTCTTAAACAATGCCCAAACCAGGCAGCTAAGTCTGGATGAAGCGTTGAATCTGGCAGCAGAAAACAATCTGAACATTAAAAGTGCAGAAGCGCGAATAAACACCGCAAAAGCATCGTACCGAATGACCAATTCTGTTTTTTTACCCGGAATTGAAGCCAGTCATACCGGTGTTACTACCAACGATCCTCTTTCTTCGTTTGGATTCAAATTAAAACAGGAGATCGTTCAGCAAGCCGATTTTGATCCGGCCCGCCTAAACGATCCGGGAAGCAATGAAAATTTCGGAACAAAAATCGAAATTCAGCAGCCACTGCTTAACCTCGATGGAATTTACGCACGAAAAGCTGCAAAAAAGCAATTCGAAGCCATGACTTACCAGGCTACACGGGTGCGCAAAAACATTGAATACGAAGTAAAGCGTGCCTATTTTATGCTGGAACTGGCTGAATCTTCGGTGAATGTGCTGGAGCGTTCTGTTAAAGTAGCAGAAGAAGCGCTTCGCCTAACCAAAAACAACGAAGAGCAGGGATTTGCCAAACACGCCGATGTACTGGAAGCTTCGGTTCGCTACGAAGAGCGCAAAAACCAACTTTTGGAAGCTCAGAATCAGCGCGAAGCAGCCCACGATTTTCTGGCTCATTTGTTGGGGCTGGAACTGAACGAACAAATTACCACAACCGATTCACTGGTTCAGGCGCCTACGCAAATGCTGGCCACTCAACCGGATTATAATTTGGAAAACCGCTCCGACCTCCTGGCCTTTCAAAAACAAATTGAAGCAGGAGAAAACATGGTCCGCAGCAACAAAATGAAGTTTGTTCCGCGTGTAAATGCCTTTGGTGCGGTAGAATGGAACGACGACAAACTGCTGGGAACCTCCGCCAATAATTACATGCTTGGCGCGTCACTCAGCTGGAAATTATTTAATGGATATAAAAATACCGGTGCCGTGCAGCAGGCCAAATCCCAACTGGACGAAGCACGTTTTAGCTATCAGGATTACCTGTCTCAAAGCCAGGTACAGGTAAACAATGCCATCAGAAACGTAAACCTTAACTACAGTCGTATTCAGTCAAGTAAACTGGCCAAAGAACAGGCACAGGAATCACTCCGGATACGCACCAACCGTTTTGAACAGGGACTGGAGAAAACAGCTGACCTGCTGATGTCGGAAGCCCTGGCCTCCGGAAAAGAACTGGAATACATACAATCTATTTATAACTACAGACAGGCCATTTTCGAAATGGAACTGCTCATGGAAAAAGATATTAATCAATAAAAGCCTTATAAAATGCAAGTAAAATCAATTAATAAGAACCTTTTCATCGCCCTTGCCGCGATGGGATTATTTGTTGTCGCGTGTGGTAAAAAGGAAAACACCGCAACAATCAGCAATCCGGAGAAAATTCAGGTGAAAGTAGCGACAGCTAAACTGGAAGAATTTCCGATGGAGAACAGTTTTTCAGGAAAACTGGAAGCTGACAAGCAAAGTAACCTGAGCACCCGGATGATGGGACAGATTACAGCAATTTACGCAAAACCAGGCCAAAAAGTAAGCAAAGGCGACCTGCTGATCCAGATCCGAAACCAGGATATTCTGGCAAAAAAAGCACAGGTAGAAGCCAGTAAAGTAGAAGCAACTACCGCTTACGAAAGTGCCCAAAAAGACCTGAAACGTTTTGAAGCCTTACACGCTGCCAACAGCGCTTCGGACAAAGAACTGGACGATATGCGTACCCATTTCCAAATGGCCAAAGCACGTCTTTCGGCAGTGGAGCAAATGGAACGTGAAGTAGAAGAAAACATTCGTTATACCGCTATAAGAGCGCCTTACAACGGAACTATTACCGGCAAATTTGTCAACGAAGGCGACATGGCCAACCCGGGAATGCCTTTGCTAAGCATGGAAAGCCCTTCGCAATGGAAAGTTTATGCGCGCATTCCGGAGCTGGAAATTGCCAACGTAAAATTAAACGATCCGGTAAAAGTGCAATTTACAGCATCACCCGGCACCGAAGTGGCAGGAGCTATTTCCGAGATCAACCCTTCATCTGCCAATACCGGCAGCCAGTTTGAAGCAAAAATTCTGTTGGATGCTGATGCTGTAAAATCCATCGATCTGTATAGCGGAATGTACGCAACTGTTCTGCATGCAAAAGGAACCGAAAAAATGATCCGCGTTCCCCAGAGCAGTTTGGTTAAACGTGGACAACTAACCGGACTTTATACAGTAGGCGCCAACAACAACTCGGTGTTGCGCTGGATCCGCACCGGAAAAACATACAACGATTCCATTGATGTTCTTTCGGGACTTAGCGATGGAGAAAAATACATTCTGTCGGGCGAGGGTAAATTATACGACGGAGCAATTGTTGAAAACAAATAAGTAGAAAAATGAAGACAGGATTTGCAGGCGGAATAGCCAAAGCATTTATAAATTCGAAGCTGACACCGCTTCTGATGGTCGCTTTCCTGGTCATCGGAATCTACAGCTCGTACCTTACACCGAGGGAGGAAGAACCTCAGATTGACGTACCTATTGCCGACATTTTTTTCCGCTATCCGGGCGCAAGCCCCACGGAAATTGAATCGCGGGTAATGCAACCGCTCGAAAAAGTAGTAGCCAATATACCGGGAGTTGAGTATGTGTATTCGACTTCGATGCCGGGCCAGGCCATGTTGATCGTACAGTTTTATGTGGGCGAAGACATTGAACGCTCGCTGGTAAAAATGTACAACGAGATTATGAAGCACATGGACCAGATGCCGGCGGGAACTTCGTTACCGCTCGTAAAAACCCGCTCGATTGACGACGTACCGGTGCTTGGCCTGACTTTGTGGAGTGAGAATTATGACGATTACCAACTCAAAAGAATAGCCCAGGAACTAAACAACGAAATTGAGCAGGTCACCGATGTTTCGGAGACCAAAGTGATTGGAGGCCGTTCGCGCGAAATTCGCGTGGTATTGGACAGCGAGAAAATGGCTGCCGCCCATGTGGATGCACTGATGATTGCCCAGCAAATTCAGCTGGCAAACAGTCAGTTTCAAGCCGGTTCTTTTAGCAAAAACGATACAGAATACCTGGTGGAAGCCGGTGATTTCCTGAAATCATCAGAAGATGTTGAAAACCTTGTTGTGGGCGTTTTCAACAATCATCCGGTTTACCTGAAACAGGTGGCCGAAATTATTGACGGACCACAAGAACCAATCCAGTATGTAGAATTTGGCTATGCACAAATGGACCAGCAGAAAGCTGATCATCCGGGGGAATACCCGGCCGTAACTATCTCGGTTGCCAAACGCCGCGGCGCTGATGCCATGCGCGTTTCTGACGAAATTTTGCAAAAGCTGGACGTTCTGAAAAAAGACCTTATACCAGAAGATGTACAGGTAACTGTAACTCGTAATTACGGGGAAACTGCCTCGCACAAAGTATCCGAACTGCTGATGCACTTATTTGGTGCCATCATCTCGGTAACCATAGTAGTAATGCTGGCCATGGGCTGGCGCGGTGGACTGGTGGTGTTCCTTTCGGTACCTATCACCTTCGCCTTAACTATGTTCAGCTATTATTTTCTGGACTATACACTGAACAGGATCACTTTATTCGCGCTCGTATTTGTGACAGGAATTGTTGTGGACGACTCCATCATTATTGCCGAAAATATGCACCGGCACTTTAAAATGAAAAAGTTGCCCTTTATACAAGCGGCGTTGCGCTCGATAGACGAAGTTGGTAACCCAACCATTCTGGCGACATTCACCGTAATTGCTGCGGTATTGCCCATGGTTTTTGTGAGCGGATTAATGGGGCCTTACATGAGCCCGATGCCGATTGGCGCTTCCATCGCAATGATCTTCTCGTTGTTGGTAGCACTGACCATCACTCCATACCTGGCTTACCGCCTGCTGAAACACGACAACAAAAAAACGGAAAAGGAATTCCGGATGGAGGATTCAGTTATCTACAAACTGTATAAGAAAACCATCAATCCGATGCTGGAGTCTCCTTTCAAACGCTGGGGATTTATTATTGGTGTTACCGTACTCTTGTTCGGATCGATGACTCTGGTATACTTCAAAATGGTGGCCGTAAAAATGCTTCCGTTTGATAACAAAAATGAGTTCCAGGTGATCGTTGACATGCCCGAAGGAACTACGCTGGAGCGCACCGCCGTTGTTACAAAAGAACTGGCAGCCTACATTGCTCAGCAAAACAATGTGCTGAACTACCAAACCTACGTGGGAACCGCTTCGCCGATGAACTTTAACGGTTTGGTACGCCACTACGACCTGCGCCAGGGATCCAACGTTGCCGACATCCAGGTAAACCTTACTGATAAAGGCAACCGCAGTCTGCAAAGTCACGACATTGCCAAGGCTATGCGTCCGGGCTTGCAGGAAATTGGGAAGAAATACAATGCCAATGTTAAAGTGGTGGAAGTTCCGCCCGGACCTCCGGTATTATCAACACTGGTAGCCGAAGTGTACGGTCCCGACCTGGATGCGCAGACAGAAATTGCCCGCCAGGTGAAAGCCTTGTTTGCTGAAACGGAGGATGTGGTGGACATTGACTGGTATCCTGAAGACGACCAGGTGGAGTACAAATTTGATGTACTGAAAGAAAAGGCTGCTTTGCATGGTCTGACTACGCAACAGGTTACACAAAGCCTGGCAATGGCATTGGGCGGACAGGAAGTAGCTCAGCTTTACCAGGAACAGGAATACGAGCAAACCGGAATTAAACTGCGCTTGGGCGAAAAAGACCGTTCGGGGCTGAACGAGTTGAAAAACATCAACATCATGAGCCAAAGCGGACAAATGGTTTCGCTGGGCGATGTGGTGGAAATAGAACAAGGTCTGCAGGACAAAAGCATCTACCGGAAAAATCAACGCCGTGTGGTTTACGTAACCGCCGATGTGGCCGGAAGTCTAGAAAGCCCTGTTTATGCAATCCTTAACATGTCGGAAAAACTGAAAGATATTCAGGTGCCCGAAGGATATTTGCTTAGCGAAGAATATACGCAGCAACCTTTCACCCAGGAAAATTACAGCCTGAAATGGGACGGCGAATGGCAAATTACCTACGAAGTTTTCCGCGACCTTGGAACAGCCTTTGCGGTGGTACTGCTGGTTATTTACATGCTGATCATTGGCTGGTTCCAAAACTTTAAGGTGCCGTTTGTCATGATGATTTCCATTCCGCTATCGCTGGTTGGTATCCTGGTAGGCCACTGGATGATGGGTGCTTTTTTCACCGCAACATCCATGATCGGGTTAATTGCGCTCGCGGGCATTATGGTCCGAAATGCCATATTGCTCATCGACTTTATCAACCTGCGACTGGCCGAAGGAATTCCGCTGAAAGAAGCAGTAATCGAAGCCGGAGCGGTGCGTACCACCCCTATTCTACTCACCGCAGGAACCGTGGTAATTGGCGCCGTAGTTATTCTGTTCGACCCTATTTTCCAGGGGCTAGCCATTTCGCTGATGGGTGGTAGCATCGCGTCTACTTTCTTGACACTTGTAATTGTTCCGCTCATCTACTACATGACTGAAAAGAAAAAATACCAGAAACAGGAAGCGGCAAATATGATTGAAGAAGAAAATACCAATAACCATAACGAATAGAGGACTATGAAATTTGTAATGATTCAATGTGTGGAAGCACATCACCACAACCTGGCTCACATTTTAGAGCAGCTTCACATTAACTCGTACAGCGAAACCGAGGTGGAAGGCTTCATGAAAGATGTGGAAGGAAAACGGGAAATTGCAAACTGGTTTGGATCCGCAAGACGTCCTTACCGCTACATCATATCTTTCACATTTCTGGAAGAAGACAGGGCCAACGAATTGCTTCGGATGGTAAAGGAATTTAACGATTCGTTCGAGGCCATCAGCCCAATAAACGCTTACATTATGAACGTAGAAAAATATGTTTAAAAAGAATAAAATTATGAGGGAGAGAATTATACGCGGAGTAGCCGGAATTTTTGTTTTGACAAGCCTGCTCCTGGCCATTTTTGTTCATATTTACTGGTTAGGACTGGCCGCTTTTGTGGGGCTGAACCTGTTTCAGTCGTCGTTCACAAAGTTCTGCCCGCTTGAATATTTTTTGAAAAAAGCGGGAATTCAGTAATTGCATTTGATTTTTTTGACAAGCAGAAGGTTGGTGATTTGTTTCATCAACCTTCTTTTTTTGTATTGATTCAAAAATCAGCAGATACAGCATTCCCAGGGGATCCCGAGTCCCTCCATCTCAAAAAAACAGCGTGACATTCAAATTTTATTATGCACATATGTTATTTATTATTTTTTACACTATCTTTGTTTCAGACTTTTACAAATAACAAAGTACAGAAACAACAATGAAAACAATTATCACATCTACCGGGAATAACTTACAATCCGTTTTTGATCCCAGGTTTGGTCGTGCCGGATGGTTTTGCGTGTACGACCGTGAATCCAACTCGACCAATTTCATCGAAAACAGCTTTAAAAATGTAAACGGTGGTGCCGGAACAAAAACATCGGAAATGGCAGCCGAACTGGGCGCCAATCAAGTTATCTCGGGAGACTTCGGGCCTAAAGCCAGAACCATGCTCGAAAAGTTTAAAATACAGATGGTGATTCTGGAAGATGAAGGATTAAGTGTTCAAGACATTATAGACAGAATCAATAAAAATTAACAGAATGAAGAAGAAAGTTGCCATACCCGTTGACGAAAACAGCGTACTGGACGGGCATTTCGGACACTGTCATTACTTTTCGTTACTGACCGTGGAAGATCATAAAATTATTTCCGAAAAAATAGTAACGCCTCCTCCTCACGAGCCGGGCCTGCTTCCCAAATGGCTGGCACAACAGGGAGTAACCGATGTACTTGCCGGAGGAATGGGACAAAAAGCCATCGAGATTTTTAAATACAACGATGTAAACGTGTTTGTTGGAGCGCCCAAATTAACGGCCAACGAGTTAACAGAAGGTTTTCTGAACGGAAGCATCAGTTTTACAGCCAACTACTGCGACCATTAATATAAGTAAACCGGAAAGGTAGAACCTTTTAGACCAGATTTTAAATTAGCTACTGAGATTTCCCCGAAATCATTTTTCGGGGATTTCTTTTCATGCCCGGTAGCTTTCCATTTATCAAGAAAGTATTTTATGCGCATTGCCATTGCCAGCGGAAAAGGTGGAACAGGAAAAACAACTGTGGCCATTCATCTCTACCAATATTTGTCGAAACTTCTGGATGATCAAATTCAGTTGATCGACTGCGACGTGGAAGAACCCAACGATTTGCTTTTTATCCCCGATGCAGTCAATATTTACGAAAACACAGTTTTTACGATGGTTCCGGAGATTGACACTGCCCAATGTACATTTTGCAAAAAGTGTTCTGACTGGTGCGAGTTCAACGCCATTACCCTTGTAAAAAATCTGGAGTTTGCGGAAATAAACAAAGACCTGTGCCATTCGTGTGGCGCCTGCTCTCTTGCCTGCGAATTTGGCGCCATTCGTGAATACAAAAATCCCATCGGAACGATAAGCGGCTACAAAACAACTTTTGGCACGGGGATTACCGAAGGCCGGCTTCGGATTGGCTCTTCGATGCAAACTTCGCTTATTCGTGAGCTAAAAAAGCAGACGGCCAGCAACACTGTGCTTCAAATACTTGATGCTCCTCCAGGAACCAGTTGCCCGGTGGTGGAAACCGTTTCAGGAGCAGCTTATGTTATTCTGGTAACCGAACCAACTCCTTTTGGCCTGTACGATTTAAAACTGACCGTAGACTTGCTTAACAATCTCAAAATTCCGTTTGGAGTAATTGTCAACAAAGCCGGGTTGGGAAACAACGCTGTTTACGCATATCTGGCAGCAAATAATATTGAACTGATCGGGGAAATACCATTTTCGAAAGAATATGCCGAAAGCTACTCCAAAGGAGCACTTCTGAACAATGTTCCGGAAGAACTGGAAAACATTTACCTCAAAACAGCGGAAAGATTGCTGGAAGTGACCGGAATAAAAAAATGACCACTTAACAAAATGAAAGAGATAACAATTGTAAGCGGAAAAGGCGGTGCCGGAAAAACCAGTATTACTGCGGCTTTGGCTTCGCTGGCCGGCAATGCTGTGTTTTGCGACAACGATGTGGACGCCGCCGACCTGCATCTTATTTTCCAGCCCGAGATACTGGAAACTCACCCATTCTCCAGTGGCTCGGTTGCTGAAATAGATCCTGAAAAATGCACGCAATGCGGATTATGTGAAAGTTCATGTCGTTTTGACGCCATCCACACCAACAAGGTTTTATTTCCGGAAGTCAATCCGTTTCTGTGCGAAGGATGCCGCCTCTGTGAAAGAATTTGTCCCGCAGAAGCCATTACAACCCATCAGAAATTCAACAACCACTGGTTTGTTTCCAATACCCGATTTGGCAAGATAGTTCACGCAAAAATGGGCCCGGGAGAAGAAAATTCGGGGCACCTGGTTACCCACATTCGCGAGCACGCCAAAAGCATTGCCCGGGAAATAAAAGCCGAACTTCTGCTCAACGACGGCCCTCCGGGAATTGGCTGCGCAGCCATTGCCTCCGTAACCGGGACCGATGCGGTATTGCTGGTAATAGAACCCACCGTTTCGGGATTGCACGACGCCTCGCGCTTAAAAGAATTGGTTAGCTCGTTCCGGATTCCTATGTTTGCGGTGATCAATAAACATGACATCAACCTGGAAATGACAAGCATTGTGGAAGATTTTCTGAAAGAAAACTGCATACAACTACTGGGCAAAATTCCGTTCGACAAAAAAATGGTGGAGTCGATGGTACACAGCCAAACGATGATGGAGTACGCACCGGATTCTGTTTGCGGCGAAGAATTTCAGAATATTTGGAAAGAATTACGAAAATCCATCGCATGAAGCTGACTGTTTTAACCGACAACACCGCTGGCGGCAGGTTTCAGGCAGAACACGGTCTTTCTTACCTGCTTGAAACAGACGGTGAAAAAATCCTTTTGGACACCGGCCACTCAGATGTTTTTCTGAAAAATGCCCGTAAAATGGGAATCGACATTCAACAGGAGGTACTGAAAATTGTGCTAAGCCACGGACATTGGGACCATGGCAACGGATTGAAGTTTCTTCGGGATAAAACACTGATCACACATCCCGGATCTTTTCGGAGTCGCTTCCGCAAAAGGGACCACTCCCCTGTCGGAATTGAAACAAGCGGAGAAGAGATAGCCCTGCGGTTCCACTTAACACTGTCGGAAAAACCTGTTAAAATCACGGACAACCTTTGGTTTCTGGGAGAAATACCCCGGGAAAACTTATTTGAAAGCCAAGCAACCGCTTTTGAATTTACGGACCACTCGGAAGATTTTGTTAGCGATGATTCGGCATTGGCGGCCGTGGTAAACAATCAACTTGTCATCATCTCGGGCTGTGCACATTCCGGTATTTGCAACATTTGCGAATACGCTAAAAAAGTCACCGGAATTTCAACAATTAAAGCCGTGATCGGCGGTTTTCACCTGAAAGAGCCTAATGAGCAAACATTGCAAACCATCCGTTATCTAAAAGAAAACAAAGTGGAACAGGTACTTCCGGCACATTGCACCGAACTGCCCGCACTGTTTTTGTTTCACAAAGAATTTAATTCAAAACAGGTAAAAACGGGAATGAAACTGGAATTCGCCTAATAAACCATTTGAAATACGATCTCACTTAAACCGGCTGCTTTTTTATTTTCAGGATCGATATAAACACGAACCGTTAGTTTGCGGTCTTCCACCCTTACGGTTCTTTCATCTGTCCATTTTTGCTCGCCTGCCGGCAAGGAGAAAGTTTTATCGGGCACGCCTTCGTATTCAATTTTTTGCCACGATTCGGCTTTTAGGTCGCCCACTTTTGCCCGAATCCGGTATACTCCGTTCCTGACATTTATTTCGTACTCAAAGTAATCATTCGGATTAATACTTTCTGCCGGTGTTCCTGAGAATACCTTTTTCGCTAAACGCACATTGCCTCCTTCGCGCACAGAAACCGCCTCAACCTTATCCGAGCGGTTCCAGCGCCCGAAAATCCATCCTTTGCCCAGGTACTCTTCAAAAGCCGCATTGTTTTTGTCATTTCCGAGATGCGAAGCCGCCCTTCCAAAGCTAATCTTCCCCTTTGAATAAGACTTGCTGGCACTGTAGGTGTAAGCATAATACAACTCGTACAATTGTGGAAAGAAGTTGACACAATTCACAAAACGGTCATCAAAAGAAGGAATCGTATCGTTGCGAACAACCGCCAGGTGCGCGTGCCCCCAATTGGCATTTCCCCAGGCAGTACCGATCAATTCTCCCCGCATCAGCTTCTGCTCCTTTTTTACTTCCAGCGTTTTTTCGTACAGGCAATCGTACACATAATAAATTCCCGGACTTGAATCACTTGCCAGCAACACACAGGCTGTTCCCCCATCCTTTGCCTTGTCGACCCAAACCACAGTGCTGTTCGCGATGGCTACCAACCAATGCTTTTCAATGCCTCGTGCATCTTTCAGGTCAATCCCAATTCCGGGATAGGTTTCGTACTTCTTCTGCTGATCGTCGTACAAGTACGAGAACATGTAGGTATCTTCCTCTCCGTCCCAAACAAAGCCCTGGTTAAAACTTACCGGAAACACAAATTCCTTTTTATCCAGCATTTCCCTGTTTCTGTCGGAAATACACAACAGAATATCCTTTTTCAGCAAACCATGGATGAAAGTATTGTCCGCCAAGGCTTTTACGTTTCGGTTGTCGGCCACAAAAAGCTGTAAGCCGGCAACGCTGTGTGGCAGCGAACGCCCGCTTACTTTTACTTCAAGTGTATCGGCTCCAACCTTTAACTGATTGTATTGATTTTCAACGGACAGTAACTGTACACTGGTACTGTCGTACAAAATGCTGTCTCCAACATTCAGGCTAAAATAAGCGCAGTTTCCCCATAAAAAGTCAGGCTTGGTCTGGGCAACGTTTTTGAATGTAGTACCCAACAATCCCAGCAACAACAATATGGGAAATATGCGTTTCAAAACAATTGATAAAGGAAAAATGATGGATTATCGGTGAAAAGATTCAGCCATAAACTTCAATCCGTCGAATAAGCCAGTACGCCAGTATTCCCACTGGTGACCGCCGTTTCTGACTCTGTATTCGTGCGGAATGCCCAGGTCGCGCATTTTTACATGCAGAGCCGAATTTCCTTTGTACAGGAAGTCGTCGTCGCCACAGTCGATGTAAAAACGAATGGATTTAAGCTTTTCTTTATCTACGCTGTCGAGCAGGTGAATCGGGCTATTGGCTTTCCAGTAGTCGCTCACACCACTTTCGGGTTTTTCGCCATAAATATTTTTGAAATAATGATCGTAACGACCATTGCTGCTAATTTCTTCATCGGTAAAAGTTCCGGCACTCATGGCTACACAAACAGAAAACAATTCGGGATTGTGCATAGACAATAACAAGGCTCCGTTTCCGCCCATCGAAAGTCCGGCAATTGCACGGAATTCCTTTTTCGAACGAATCCGGTATTTCTTTTCCATGGCCGGGATAAACTCCTGGATAAACATGTCTTCCCAGGGATCTTTTCCGTCAAAACTATTCACATACCAGCTAACTTTCCCGTCGGGCATAATGATTATGCAGGGAGGAAAATCTCCGTTGGCAATTCCCTTGTCGGCAATCCGGTTTGCTTCGCCAAACTGGATCCAACCGGTTTCATCGTCAGAATAACCGTGTAGGAGATATAACACAGGATAACTACGGTTAGAAGTTTCATAATCAGCCGGCAGGTAAACAGAATATTCTACCGGGTACGAAACCAGTTTGCTCTCAAATTGAAGGGATTCCATAACTTTCCCGTTTTGAGCAAAAATTGAAAACGGCACGATCGCCAAAAGAAAAATCAAAATGTGTTTATACATGATTCAGGTTTTTAAAGAATGTTCCACAAATCTATTATTATTTGATTCATTGTCCTACAGATTCCAGGCTGTTTCTGAAGCAGTCAGGCATCTTTAACAACAGATATTTCAAAAATGCTTTATTTTTCGGAATATTTCTAATTAACATTCCGTAGATTTTGTAAATTTGGTTGTGTTCAGAATGTAGGCGGAAAAACCATGAAATTTAGACTTTTCCTTAGTTTATTTCTATTGTTAATCAGCATTCAGGGGAACTCCCAATCGGTGGGTGTGGTTTTGAGTGGCGGCGGTGCTAAAGGTATGGCGCACATTGCTGTTTTGCGGGTGCTGGAAGAAAACAATATCCCGATCGATTATATTTCGGGAACCTCGATCGGTGCGATCGTTGGAGGCTTATATGCAGCAGGATACACTCCTGACGAAATGGAAGAGTTGTTTAAATCGGACGACTTCTATTTTTGGTCTACCGGAAAAATTCAAACCGGTTACCGTTATTACTTCAAACAGCCCGAAGCCGATCCAACCTGGCTTCAGCTTAGAATTACCAAAAAGAACGAAAAAGTTAAATTACTCCCTCCCACCAACATTATTCCGGCCGAGCAGATGGATTTTGCATTTATGGAATTAACCGCCGCAACCAGTGCTGCCTGCGATTATAATTTCAACCAACTGATGGTTCCGTTTTTTTGTGTGGCTGCCGACGTGTATAACAGCAAACCGGTTGTTTTGCGAAACGGGGACCTGGGAAATGCCATTCGTGCTTCGATGACGGTGCCTCTGTATTTCAAACCCATTGAAATTGACGGTAATCTATTGTTTGACGGTGGGCTGCTGAACAACTTCCCCACCCAGCAGATGAAGGAAATCTTTAAACCCGATATTATTATCGGACACAAAGTGGCCAACAATGTCAGGGCGGCCGAGGCCGACGACCTGATGCAGCAAATCTCTAACCTCGTTATGCGGCCCACCAATTTCGAGATCGATCCGAAAGATGGTATCCTGCTCGAAACAAGATTTGAAGATGTTGGCTTGCTGGATTTTGCTAAAATTGACCAAGCCATGGAAGCCGGAGGAAAAACAGCCATGAATGCCCTCGACAGCATAAAAGCACTTGTTACCCGAAGAGTGTCGAAAGAGGAAGTACAGGAGAAGCGAAACAATTTTGTGGCGCGTAAACCTGCACTTTATTTTCAAAACATACAGGTGGAAGGCGTGCAAGACAACTTACAACGGCAATTCATTATCCAAAGTATGAAGCACGGAATGCCGATTGTATCGCTGGACAACCTGAAAAAGGAGTATTTTAAACTGGTATCGGATCAGCAGGTAAAATCAATACAGCCCATTACTTATTACAACAAGGAAACAGGCTATTTCGACCTGCATTTAAAAGTGGAGCCCGAGAAAAAAGTGGATGTAAACATTGGCGGGAATATTTCAACCAAACCCATTAACCAGGGATATGTGGGGGTAAATTACCGCATGTATAACCGCAGGGCTTATCTTCTCAACTCAAACCTGTTTTTTGGTCGTTTTTACAGTTCCTTTAAGCTGGGAGGAAGGATTGATTACCCATCGAGATTGCCGTACTACCTGGCATCTTATTTCACCTTGAACCGTTGGGATTATTTTGCTTCCAGCTCCGAGTTATTTTTCGAAAACGTGCGGCCTCCCTACATCATCCGCGACGAGCTTAGTTTCAGAATCGAAACGGGCTTTCCGCTTGGCTTGAACAGCAAATTCTACACGGGAGTTGCCTATTCTTCCGCTTCCGACCAGTATTATCAAACAGAGATTTTCAACAAAGAGGACGAACCGGACGAAAGCACCTTTAATGCCTTTGTAGCCGATGTAAGACTTGAAACCAACTCGCTGAATTACAAACAATATGCAACAGAAGGGCTTCTTCGGATGCTGGATATTAAATATGTTGTGGGCGAAGAAGGACACCTCCCGGGAAGTACATCAGAAGTACGGGGAAGGATCCTGCAGCACCAGGAGTATTTCCAGGTGAATGCCAAACTTCTTCGCTATTTTAATTTCGGGAAAGCCTTCACACTGGGAGTACATGCCGAAGGAATGCTGAGTACGAAAGATCTGTTCAGAAACTACAAAGCAGTAAAATTAAGTGCACCCGGTTTTCAGCCAACGCCGCATAGCAAATCACTGTTTCTGAACAACTTTCACTCCAACCAATTTACAGCAGGCGGACTAAAAACGATCTTTAACTTTACACCCGACATACACCTGCGGCTTGAAAGCTATGCTTTTTTGCCCATCAGGGAAGAGTTGATAAAAGAAGACCTAACGGCATACAGAAGCGACAATCTTTTCCACAATATCTACTGGCAGGGAATGGCAGCCATGGTTTATCAAACCGGAATAGGCCCGATTAGTCTGGCCGTCAATTATTACGAGAAAGAAAATACGCAATGGTATGTAACCCTGAACTTTGGATATATTCTGTTTAACAAACGTGGATTGTAATGGGTACCGGATAACTGTATTGCTGTGTTGCCGTTTGGCAGTTTGGTAGTTTTGCTGTTGTTTATCCCCGCCAAAACGATTGAGTCTATTTTCTAAAGAAATGAGGCATGGACGTATCCAGTTGAAACGAAATCTCAATCACTCCCCGAAACATTCCTTCCTGGTACCACGGAGTTTGATAAATGATTTTAGTAACACCGTCTTTCTCCGTTGTGTACATGTTGTCTATGGGCTTCTCCAACATCTCTTTCAACTTTGTTTTGGAGGGATCGGGATGGCAATCGAGCAAGTTGCTTCCCAAAAGATCGGCACCACCGTATTTATGAAATTGCTCAACAGAACGACGATTCATGTACACAATTATCCCCTTTCGGTCGCAAACTGTAATGGCGCCGTTAAACTCTTCGGCCCAGTCAACATTCCAATTGTTCAGCATCATTTTCTACGATAACATTTTACCCATTCTATTTCGAAATTAACTGCTGATGAAACCGGATTGATCACCAAACTGGAGGCTTCAATAAACAATTGCTTGTTCATTTCCGGCTTTTCCTGTTTCAAAATTTCCACTTCGTTAATTTTCCAAGTGAATGTTGAGCCCGCCTTTTCAACACTAAAAATGTAGGTGCTTTTTTTGAGGTTTGAGATATCGATTCCCTGGCTTTCTACCTTCCCGCTACCATTCAGGAAAGTAAAACCCAGATGGTTTCTGGCCCCCATCTCCAACAAATTCACACGGTTGGTTGCCTTTTCCCCGGTAAGGTACAAAGAGCTGACAACCTGTTTTACAGGATCGAATTTTATTTTAGCTTCCAGAATTCCGTCTTCCACCATAAACCTTGGCGCACTTGAAACCAGCCCGGATGTGTATTCAAAATCGGTCGGTACAAACCCTGCCGGCATTTGCCAAACTTTTCCTTTTGCTTTCTCTTTTTTTACCTGGATCACCAGCTTTTCTTCCACCTTCAGGTTATTTCCACTGGTAAAAATATTGAGGTCGCCCGGCATGGCATAATTCTCGCCCAGCAATTTATCGGCCACCGGAGTAGCAGTCGACCATTTTTCTGTATCCAGTTTTCTGCCCGAAAAATCATCTTCAAAAACAACTTCCAGGTTTCTAAACAAATCAAAATCTTTGGAATCCTTGTACTTGAAATAATTTACAAAATCAGGTATTTGTTTGTCTTTCAGATATTGCTGATACCTGGCGTATTCGGGCGTTTTCTCCCAACGTTTTTTGTCTTCCAACCAGGCTTTTTGTTTCCGGTATTCTTCCGACTGCAAAAGCGCATCCAGTTCGTGGTAGCGTTTCAGGTCGAAAGAATCTTTTACATCGAGGTAATTTTTATACAACGAAGACTTCTCGTACTTCAACACAAACTTTACGGTATCGTCGGCAGCAAGTCGTTTAAACTCGGCCTGTTTCTTATAGGCCTCGCTCTTTTCAAACTTCTGCTTGTCTTTCAAAAAAGCTTCCTTTTCTCTGAACTCTTTCGACTCCACCAAAGCTTTTAGTTCGAGGTATCTCTTCAGATCATGACTGCTACTGATCTCTTTATAAAGTTTCAGTTTTTTTGATTTCTCCAGCTTAAAATAGGCTTTGATCTCGCTGTCGCCCATAATTTTTCTGAACGCCGCTTTGTCTTCCTTGCTGCGGTCAGAAGCATTTTTCAATTCATTATACTTTTTGAATTTTTCGGAGTTTGCAAGGGCTTCGTGCCTCTTCAAAACCTCGGAGCCGTGCAATTCGAGGTAAGCTTTTATTCCTGCCGACTTTGCAAGCTTTTTGTATTCGAGCAGGTGCTTCTCCTCTACCGAACCTTTAAATACCTGGCTGCTAATTTCCTTTTTGTCCTTTTCAAACTGCCCTTCCTTCATATAATCGAGCAATACATAGTAGTTCTTCAGTTTGTCGGACTCACGTTCTTTTTCAAACCGTTTTAAATCGGAAGACCCTTCCACCGAAAAATATTTCTTAATGGGTCCCGACTTCTTTAGCCGCTCAAATTCCTTCCATTCTTTCTCTTCCTTACTCCCCTTATAGCTAAGGCCCTCAATCTCTTTTTTCTTGTTTTTATAAGCCTCCGAATTCGCCCAAGCTTCCAGCTCCAAAAACAGCTTTAATTCTTCCGAGCTTTCGGTCTTTAAAAATGCATCGAAATCTGCTTTTAACTGGGCTCTTTGCTTTTCAATGGTTGCCGTAGGTTTAATTTTACCAGTAAGTTGAAGTGAAAAGATTTTGAATGACATCCGTTTGTATGTTAGATTCGTTTCTCAAAAATAGAAATTTCGGTCGTTATTTTACCTAACCAAGGCAACACATTTCCCACAGCGGGCATTTTTTACCAAAACCGTCTCTCAAAAGCCAGTTTTTAACAAAATAAAAAACACGGGTAAATTTTCAAGATCAGGTTGTTTATATGTTTTCCCCGCTGCAATTGGCTATTCATCTTATTTTAAATAGTTTTGATTTTCATCAAAATTTCCGCTATGATCAGGAATTCTGAATTAATAATGAACCCCGACGGATCCATTTTTCATTTGCATCTGAAACCTGAAAACATTTCAGACAATATAATCCTCGTGGGTGACCCGGCCAGGGTTGACACCATTGCCAAACTTTTCAGTGAAATTGAGTTTACGACTCAAAACCGTGAATTCAAAACAGTTACCGGATGGTACAACAACAAACGTTTTACACTGCTTTCAACCGGAATCGGGACTGACAATATCGATATTGTTGTGAACGAGCTGGATGCGCTGGTAAACATCGACCTGGAGACCCGTGAAATAAAAAAAGAGCACAAAAGCCTGAACATTGTTCGAATTGGCACCTCCGGAGGATTGCAAACCGATTTGCCGGTAAACTCGTTTGTGGTTTCCGAAAAGTCGATTGGTTTCGACGGGCTACTGAATTATTACTCCGGACGAAACAATGTGGTGGACCACGCATTTGAAGAAGCTTTCAAAGCTTACACCGGATGGGATGCCTCGCTGGCTTCGCCCTACGTGGCAGATGCTTCTGCCGGACTTTTAGATCTGTTCAGCGGGGAAAATTTTTCAAAGGGAGTAACCATTTCTGCTCCCGGTTTTTATGGTCCGCAGGGCCGGGAATTAAGAATCCCGCTGGCCTTCCCACAGTTGAATGAAAAAATTGAGTCGTTCTCTTTTAAGGGACTGCGTATTACCAATTTTGAAATGGAAAGCTCAGCTATTTATGGTCTTTCAAAGTTACTGGGACACAATGCTCTAACCGTTTGCCTCATTATTGCCAACCGGGTAACACTTACGGCGAACGAGAATTACCGCGATGAGATGAAAAGACTGATCCAACTTGTGCTCAACAACCTAGCTAAATAAATCTATGGACAAAACCCGCCTGAAAGCACTCATTAACCTCCTCGACGACCCGGATGAAACGGTATTTGGGATGGTCGAAAAAGAGCTGTTAAAAAGTAAAGATGACATTATTCCGGAACTGGAGAAAAAGTGGGAAGCGAGCTTTGACGAACACAGCCAGGAAAGGATTGAAAACATTATTCAGCATTTACAGTTCAAAGAAACCAAGCGGCGAATAAAAAAATGGCTGGGTCATTCTGCCGAAGGCAGGAGTCTACTAAACGGCTTTTGTCATGTAGATCGCTTCCAGTATCCCGATTTGAATCCACTGAACATTCAGCTGAAAATCGAGAACCTGCGAAAAAGCATTTGGCTGGAGCTCAACAATTCGCTTACGCTGCTTGAGAAAGTTACCATTCTGAATCACTTTCTGTTCAACATAAACGGATTCGCGATTAACCTCTCCAATCCGCATTCGCCGCAGAATTGTTTTTTGAACCAGCTTTTGGACACCAAGAAAGGCAACCCGGTTTCGATGAGTATTTTTTACGTCATTGTTGCCCGTCAGCTTGAAATGCCTGCCTACCTTGTCGACTTCCCAAAAAATCCGCTGGTAGCCATTGTAGATGCCGAACTGGCGCAAAAAGTACACGGAACTTCGGTTAGCTCTGATGTTCTGTTCTACGTTAACCCATCCAACAAGGGCGCCATTACCAGCCGCAAAGAAATTGACTACCACCTGAAAAAGCATGAATATCTTCCCCTGTACGAATATACCGAACCCAAACCCGACACGCTGTTTCTGGTGCGCTTGCTGGAGTCGATGATGGAAGCTTATCAAACGGTTGGTTTTACTGACAAGGAAGACAAAATAAAACAGTTGCTGCGCTTGTTTAAAACAGCATAATTCTCATTGAATTTTCACCTCAAACTGAATTAACCTATCCCATTCCGGGTCAACATCGGCTTTTTTTTAAGCATGTTTGTTGAAAGTCTCCGTGTAACTCCGGCTTTAATCAGTGCAACTCTGTGGCAAAAGATTATCAGCAAAAGTTTAAAGCAAAAAAAAGGCCTCTGAACCAGAGACCTTTTTGAATATCGTTGTAAAAGACTAGAATCTTTTTTCTTTGATACGGGCTTTTTTACCAGTAAGACTACGTAAGTAGAAGATTCTTTTGCGACGAACGCTACCGCGTTTGTTCACTTCAATTGAATCGATAAACGGAGAATACAATGGGAAAATTCTTTCTACACCAATGTTTCCCGAAATTTTACGAATAGTGAAAGTTTTGGTAGTTTCTCTTCCGCGAATCTGAATAACCACACCACGGAAATTCTGGATCCTCTCTTTACCACCTTCCGCAATTTTATAACTTACGGTAATTGTATCACCTGCGCCAAACTTTGGGTGCGACGTTGCTACCTCAAATTCCTTTTCTACTGCTTTAATTAAATCCATTTTCTTGTAGTTTTTATAAGTTGGCAATGTAATCCGTCGGCTGACGGACAAGAGATTGCATAAAATCGGCTGCAAAAATAGCATTTCTTTTTATTTCAACAAACTTATTTTTATGTCAAAACTCAATTTTAGTTGACTGATTTTCAGCTAAAAAATAATTTGTCGCTCTAAGTTACAAAAAAAGGCCTCGCAACGGAGACCTTTTTCTATCTGTTTTAGTATGAAATGCTTAATGACTTGAACCAACTACTTTAAAATGATCGCCGGTTGCATTTACGATAGCCCTGTACCACCATTCCGGATATCCGGCAAAAATGGGTGAAGCCGGCATACCTGTTTCAGTACGTTCAAACTGACCGTCTTTTTCTTTTTTGATGTTGCCGTCAGTGTATTTTACCACCAGGTAATTACGGAGTTCTTTCCAACGTTTAGTCATATTGTTCGCCTCGTTTACCGAAAATTCGGAAATAAAACGACGGGCTTCTGCATCCCCTTTTTCTTTGTACAGAATTTCGGCCGCTTTGTCAATCACCGGAACATAACTTACAAATTTGTCCTCCAGTTCCGACTGAACCACCTGCACGTCCTTGATCATATCGTCGTAACGCAGGTAAGCCATGTTTGACACCTGGCTAAATGTCCAGAATGCAGCAGTTTCGCTAAACGTCAGCATGTCACCGTTACCAACAGCAAAGCACTCCGGAATTTCATTAATTCCGCAATACATAGGAGCATAACAGGTGCTATAAGCATCGTCCACTCCAAACCACAGGATTCCACCGATCGGATCGGGCAACCAGCTACGGCTCTGAGTAACAAACGAGAAACCGGTTTGCTGAGTTGAAATGGCCCTTTCGTTGCAGTATTGAACTGAATCCACTTCCCAGGTCAGTCCTCTCCAGCGGTAAGGCAATTTATAAGGGCCTGCTCCCAAATCCTGTGTCATATCCAGTTCAGTGCCTTCGAAATGATCACGCATCATTCCCATTACATCCTGAACGTCTAACTTTCTGTCAGGCTTAATCCACAACGGCATACGGTTGGTTGGAAAATTATGCTCACCACCATGTTCCACAATACCTTTGGCGTATTCAGTATATTTCTCCATTCCGGAAGCAACCATGTTAAAACCGGCCCAAACACGGGCGTCGCAAAAACGGGCTCCACCAAAATCAACCGGTGCATACACGTCAGAGAAACTAAAATCCTTGTTCGGTCCGTCGTACCATCCTTTTTCGCGGGCAAAAGAAATTACGTCCTTGGCATACACGCAATTTTCCTTGTCGTCGAGCGGAAATGTAGTAATACGCGCCTGATTAGCATGTCCGCTAATGTATCCGTCCGGAATACGCATGGCTACCCAAACCGCACCTTTTTCGCCTTCTCCTTTACCTATCAGTTCCAGTATCCAGGCTTCGTTCGGATCCGAAATCGAGAAAGATTCGCCGGAGCTGTAATATCCGTATTTTTCTACCAGGTCGGTCATTACCTCAATGGCTTCACGGGCCGTTTTGGCACGCTGCAAGGCCACATAAATCAAACTGCCGTAATCCATAATAGCACCAGCCTGGCTGGACAGTTCTGAACGGCCTCCGAAGGTAGTTTCAGCGATTGCCAGCTGAAATTCATTCATGTTTCCCACCACACTGTAAGTATGGGCAGGTTGTGGTATTTCGCCCAGGTAAGTCCCGGTATCCCACTCGTAAATCTTGCGCATGGCACCTTCGGGGTGATCCTGTGCCGGCTGGTAATACAATTCACCGTAAAGAGTGTGCGAATCGGCTGCATAGGTAATCATTACTGAACCATCTACCGACGCACCTTTGGTGATCAGGAAATTAGTACACCCATTCGAAACCTGTTGGTTGATAATCAGAAATGCAAAAATCAGCATTCCTATCATTGAAATTTTCTTCATTACTACTACTTATTTATTTTGCGAAAGAGACAAAGATAATGAAATCAGCTTCCCTTCTTATGATATTTTGCAGCTTGGAAATTTTACCTCGTCCATTCTAAATGAAAACAATAAATCAATCTGTTAAGCTAAACAGCTTTTAATTCGTTCCAATACTTCCTCCATGTCTTCGTCCAATCCAACCGACAGCCTGACCAATCCGTCAGACAGGCCCATTTCTTTTTGAACTTCCACCGGAACTTCAGAAGAAGTACTGTGTCCGGAACAACTAAACAGGGTACGGAAGTAGCCCAAAGAAACAGCCAGGTAACCCACGTTGGCCTGTTGCAATTTGAACATGATCTGGTTGGCATTCTTCTCTGTACCAAAATCGATGGCCAACAATCCTCCGTAACCAAAACGCTGGTTCATTAGTTGGGTATGGAGTTCGTGCTGCGGATGGCTTTTCAACCCGGGATATTTTAACGACAGCCCCATTTCTTCCAGTTTCTGAGCCAGATACATCGCGTTCGCACTGTGCTGTTTCATCCGGAGATGCAGTGTGTGAATGTTCTTCAAAATGCTTGAAGACCGCAGCGGATCGAGCACGGGGCCCAACAACATGGCCGTACCGTCGTTTACATTCGACAACTTGGCAATAAACTCCTTCGATCCACAAATGGCTCCTGCCACACAGTCGTTTTTCCCGTTAATAAACTTGGTCATACTGTACACAACAAAGTCGGCTCCCAATTCTGCCGGGGTAAAAATCATAGGCGTAAACGTATTGTCGACCATCAGTTTGGCTCCGGCTGCATGCGCAATTTTAGCCAACTCCGGAATATCGGAAACCTGGAGCAAGGGATTTGTAACCGTTTCGGTGTAAATAACTTTTGTGTTCGGACGCATGGCATTTTGCACCTGCTCCAGGTTGGTGATGTCCACAAAGCTCACCTCGATGTTGTACCTGGGCAGCCAGTTTTTCAAAAAGGCATAGGTACCGCCATAAGTTGTAACACTGGTTACAATATGGTCGCCTGAGCTGCATAATTGCAACAATGCACAGGTAATGGCAGCCATTCCCGACGATGTTACCCAGGCAGCTTCGGTATTCTCCATCGCCGCCAATGCATCGGCCAGGTATTTATTACTTGGGTTCCAGTGGCGCGAATACAGGAAACAACCTTCCAGGTGCCCCAAAAAAGTTTCTTCCATGGTTTCGCCTTCCAGAAAAGTATAAGTGGAAGAATCGGTAATGGACGGATTTACACCTCCAAACTCGCCAAATTGTTGAATGTCGTAGATTCTCTTTGCAGGATCAGATTTCATAACTCAGGTAAATTAGTTTGGTGCAATTTAACTGGATTCCCTGCCACTAAGAATGACGAAAATCTGTTTTTCATCCGGCCACATTGCTGTTAAAAAACACTTATACGACCGGTTTCATTCGGCTTACTTCCAAAAACCGGCCTTGTAAACCGAGGTATTGTCTTTGTAATCGCTTACCGTTAAAACGAATTCGTGCTGTTTTCCAAATTCAAAACGTGTTTTGTCAAAATAATGGGTAATTACATTGTTTTTCGCATCGTACTCAAACAAAGCCCATTTTCCGTCCAGAATACCTTCAATATTTTTTATGCCCGAAAGATCGTCACTTATTTTAAAACGAATTCGTGTTGATTCGCTTAAACGACCTTCAGTTATACTAAGCGGTTTGATAACCGGCGGAATAGTATCTACCATCAGAGCATACCGTCCCAAAGTGCGGATGCTTCCTTCCACCCAACCGTTTTTAAAAGTCCCTCCAATAGCACTTGGCTGTCCGCTTTTTGAATTCAGACTTACAATCAGTACTTTCGGCTCCAGTTCCGAGGGTAGATTGCGCGGCTTTATCTTTAAGCCTGCCGAATTGTGAAGCGGCACTTTTTCGTTTTTCAAAACCTGAAATTCAGAATAAAAAGCATCGGTAGTCGGTTCTTCCTTGTACAAAAATTCTTCATCAGAATAAAGTGCTCCCTTGGGGATACTTAGCACACAATTTTCCGACTCAAACAAATTATCCTGGTCGTATTTCATCACGATGCTCCCATTCGGAACAATTGCCTGCATTTCTTTAAACTTTCCTTCCACCTTAAATTCAAGCAAAGAAGAATTCCCATAGGTATCTGCCATTTCGAGCTGAACTTTGTGAAGACCATTGCTTGCCAAAAAAACACCTTGCGAAAGATCGTAAGTATAAATGGGTAGTTGATTTCCGCGATCGACCCAGGTTTTAATAAAACGCCGCCCCGATTCGATGTACTCGCCGTAAACGATATGGCTGTTGATATACCGCGAGTTGCCAAACGAAAAACGCTTTAGCTGAAAAGCAAAGCTGGTTAGATCGTCCACCGAGAGGCTGAGCCGGGTGATACCACATTTATTGTAGCTGCCATCCAGGTAATCGTTGGTCTGAATGGCAAAACCCACCGGCCCGTACACCGGAATTACCGGATTTCCTTTTACCCAATATTTTCCTTCGGATAAAACCAGCGGATAACTAGTTGCCGCCGGCTGATAATTAACATGCGAAGTGTCGGATAGTGGGACTACCAATAAAGAGAACATTTTTGGCGCAATATTATCAACCACTGAAAATCCATATTCCAGAGGGTTTAACGGCTCTTCTGACTGTGTATCCCGAATTTCAAAATGCAAATGTGGTCCGCCCGAACTACCACTGTTTCCGCTTTTGGCAATTTCCTCTCCCTTTTTCACCTGGAACAAAAATGACGGCACCTCCAGGTCGACCCGAAAAGATTTTTGCTCGTATTGCCGGTCTGTCACATATTTTTGAATCGCCGGGGCAAAACGTTCCAAATGCCCGTAAACCGAAGTCGTTCCGTTGGGATGATGAATATAGAGCGCATATCCGAAACCGGAGGGAGAAACAGAAATTCGGGAAATATACCCTTCAGCGACTGCATTAACGGGAAATCCGGAAACTCCCTGCGTCTTAATGTCGATCCCTGAGTGAAAATGATTGCTCCGCAGTTCGGCAAAACTACCGCTTAGCAACAATGGTATTTTTAACGGATCGCTATAGTATCTCTCCTGTGCATTTGTTCCCAGTGCGACTATAACCAGGATAAACAGAACGAAAGTTCTCATAAACATCATTTAGTTGGCCTGCAAATTTAACTTTTTACTGGCTTCAATTTTTACTACAACGAAGCGCAAACTATTTTATTTGCAAAATCTTACGTCGCTGGTACCTTCATCTCATTAACACAGAGATGTTAGCATTATTTATCCCCAAACAAATACTTTTACTTTCTTAGTATTGAAAAAAAGTTAACTTTGCCTCTGAAATGCAGCTATAATGACCGAAGAAGATCGTTTGCTTCTGAAAGAATTAAAAACGAATGTGCAGCAATTATTCAGCAGTTTCAAGCATTTGGAAAATGAAAACCAGTTGTTGCACGACGAAATTTCGAAACTCCGTAATAAAATCGGAGAATTGGAGCATGAAAAGTCGGAGGTCGGTCGAAAAAATGAGCAACTAAAAATTGCCAACCAATTGTTATCTGAAAAACAAGGCAACGGGGAGGCAAAACAGAAAATTAACTTATTGATACGGGAGATTGATAAATGTATCGCATTACTAAATAAGTAATGTATTGTGAAAGACAACGATTTTAGAATAAATATTAAGATTGACGGGCGGAATTATCCGCTGACCATCAATCGCAGAGATGAAGAGAGATACAGGAAAGCTGCAAAATTTGTGAACGAGACCATTACTGAATTCAGAAAAAGGTTTCAACACAATGACCAACAAGATATAATGGCGATGACTGCATTTCAGGCGGCTTTGAATTACAGCAACTTACAGGAACGCCAGGATTATTCTCAATTCATCGATGATATTAAGGATTTAAATGACGACATTTCTGATTTCTTAAAAGAACAGAATTGGAAATAGAAATATAAAGTATTTATCAAAGCCCGTATTGGGCCTTTTCCCGAAAGAAAAGGTTCTCTACGGGTTTTTTAGTATTTAAATTAAAAATTCATGGACATAAATTTGATATTTGCAGTAGCTGCGGGTTTTGTTGGAGGTGGTGGATTGGCCTACTTCGTATGGAACAAAGCCCTGAAAGCAAAGAAAAGAAAGATAGTAGCGGAAGGCATGGCCGAAGCTGAAGTGATCAAAAAAGACAAGATTCTACAGGCGAAGGAAAAATTCCTTCAGTTAAAGTCGGAACACGAAAGGTATATTAACGAGAAGAACTCCACGCTGTCCAACCTTGAAAACAAACACAAACAGCGCGAAAATATGCTTAACCAGCGTCGCGATGAAATCAACCGAAAGGTTAAGGACTTCGAAACAGAGAAACGAGAAATCGAAGTTATTCGTGAAAACCTGAATGCCCAATTACAAAGGGTAGAACACAAAAACGAAGAGCTCGAAAAAACTTTCAAACAAACACTCGAAAAACTGGAACAGGTTTCGGGTTTATCAGCCGAAGATGCCAAAGCACAACTGGTAGAATCGCTGAAAGAAGAAGCCAAATCGGATGCGGTGGCTTATATCAACGAAATAATGGAAGAAGCCAAGCAAACCGCCAATAAAGAGGCGAAGAAGATTGTGGTGAAATCCATTCAGCGTGTGGCAACCGAAACTGCCATTGAGAATTCTGTTACCATTTTCCATATTGAAAGCGACGAAATCAAAGGCCGTATTATCGGGCGTGAAGGACGAAATATTCGTGCTCTTGAAGCTGCTACCGGCGTTGAGATTGTTGTAGATGATACTCCAGAAGCCATTGTGCTTTCAGCGTTCGATCCGGTACGTCGTGAGATTGCCCGTTTGGCATTGCACCAACTGGTAACCGACGGACGTATCCACCCGGCCCGTATCGAAGAAGTCGTTCAGAAAGTGAAAAAACAAGTGGAAGAAGAAGTGATCGAAACCGGAAAACGTACCGCAATCGACCTTGGGATCCATGGCCTGCATCCTGAACTGATCCGTTTGATCGGCAAAATGAAATACCGTTCGTCGTATGGTCAAAACCTACTGCAACACTCGCGCGAGGTTGCTAACTTAAGTGCAATTATGGCGGCTGAGCTGGGATTAAACCCGAAAAAAGCAAAACGCGCCGGATTGCTGCACGATATTGGTAAAGTGCCGGATGATGAGCCGGAATTGCCACACGCAGTGCTGGGGATGAAGTTGGCCGAGAAATACAAGGAAAAACCGGACATTGCCAACGCCATTGGTGCTCACCACGACGAAGTGGAGATGCAGAGTCTTCTTGCTCCTATCGTTCAGGTTTGCGATGCAATTTCAGGAGCCCGTCCGGGAGCCCGCCGCGAGGTAGTGGAATCGTACATCAAACGATTGAAAGACCTGGAAGACCTGGCACTCTCCTACCCGGGCGTTATGAAAACTTACGCCATTCAGGCAGGACGCGAACTGCGCGTAATTGTAGGTGCCGACAAGATGAACGACCAGGAAACCGAACAGCTCTCGTACGACATCTCGAAACGTATTCAGGACGAGATGACTTACCCGGGACAGATAAAGATCACAGTAATTCGCGAAACACGTGCTGTGAGCTACGCAAAATAAGAACAAAGAAACTTGAAATATCCGAGCCTTCCGTTGAAAAACGGGAGGCTTTTTTGTGCCTAAAATTTAGGTTGTCAAGTGGAAAATTCATTCTGAAAATCCGTTGGATCTTAATTTATAAGGGTACTGCCATACTACTTTGTGAAAGGGTTGCTGAGTTACAAGTTAGAAAGTCTTTTGGAGAGTAATTTCAAATTGCTCAAACAGTTTTTCTTGAGTAATCTTTACAATTAGAAGGTATGAACTTCAAACAAGTGAAGTTTCCGTCAAAGTGGAAGACAATTGACCTTCACTGACGACTTGAATACTAAAGCGATGCTTTGGGGGAACTAACAGCCGATCGTCACAGTTTTCTAGGCCCTGAACTTTGAGATGTTGATGCTTCTCAACTATCATTTTTACATTATAAAAAAAGCCGCTCGCCCGTCAACTGACGGAGGAGCGGCTTTAGTATCTTTTAAATACTTCTTACTGACCTAATTTTTCAAGAATAGCGTTGTATTTATCCATATTCTTCATACGGTAATACAGGTTTTTCAGCGACTCAAGAGTACTGGTTTCCTCTGCATTCAGTTCGTGGCATTTTTCCATGTAAGGCAATGCTTTTTCAAACCATACGTCTGCTTTCTTCAACTCAGCTTCGTATTTTGCATTATCATTCGCCGGAACGCTGTTGGCCACTTCAATTTGTTTTACGCCTTTGTTGTAGTACAAAGCTCCTAAGTTGTAATAAGCATTAAAGAAGTTGGGATCAACTTCGGTGGCTTTCTGATAAGCATCTACAGCTTTTTCTTCATCACCAAATTTTTCTAGCAATGCACCTTTGGCAAAGTAATAGGTTACGTTTGTTGGATCTTGCTGAATAGCCATATCCAGGTATTTCAACGCTTCTTCGTTTTTATTCAACTTCATATACAGGTCAACCATGGCAGTTAAAACACCATTGTCTTCCGGGTATTTTTCAAAACCTTCCTGAACGGTTTTTAATGCGTTAACTGTATCCTGCATTTGCATGTACGAATCAGCAATCAAACTATAAGTACGTGCACCGTTGTAACCATATTTGGTTACTTCTGTGTAATACTTAACTGCTTTGTTATAATCTTTTGAATTATAGGCAGCAAGACCGGTATTGAAAAGTATTACTGTATCTACACCATCAGGGTTATCAGCCTTTACAATGTCAAGGTTTTGAACCTCCAGGATTTGTTCGAACGACTTTAATGCTGCAGGATAATCATTGGCGTTAAAAGCCTCAACTGCCTGGTTGGTAAGGTCGTTAGTCAACAATGTTAATTTGATTTTTACACCGTTGCTAGCTTTTCCTTTGTCATCCAGCTCCAGTGCTTTTTTATACGACTCCAAAGCAGTTGTTAACGGATCATCAGCCAGTTTTTTAATGTTTGCATCTTTACTTTGGAAAATCGCTTGGTAAATCTCCCCACGTACCTCCCATGTTTTTGGCCACGGAAGAGATTTCTCTGCCTTTTCGTTGGCCGGGTCGGTAGCCTCATTAATGGCCTCCAGCGCTTTATCCAATTTGCCGCTATCTTTAAAGGTCTGAGCACTTGTTACTTTTCCCTTCTGAGCAAATGCTCCTGAAACAGAAAGCACCAAGGCAAGTAGAATAATAGTTTTTTTCATCACTTCAGAATTTTTTTGTTACTTAAATATTTTGCAAAAATAGATGTTTTCACTTTTATCGCAAGCTTAAGCTTTAGGAATCAAAAGATTGTTCCTGATCCAGATTGTTCTCGTCCTTTTCCACGGATTCACCACCTTCTTCTTCGTTTTCGTTGGGTTCATCCATCGCAACACGCGCTACCGACGCAATATGGTCTTCTCCTCGCAGGTTAATTACCCGCACTCCCTGAGTTGCTCTACCCAATACAGAGATAGAACCAACAGGAACACGAATCGTAATGCCATTTTGGGTTATGATCATAAGGTCGTTTTGGTCCGAAACATTTTTGATCGCAATCAGCTCGCCTGTTTTTTCGGTAACATTGATGGTCTTTACTCCTTTTCCACCTCTGTTTGTTACCCTGTAATCATCAATCTTAGAACGTTTTCCATATCCGTTTTCGGAAATTACCAGGATATCCTCGTTTTCGTCCTGTACACAAATCATACCAATCACTTCATCGTTAGCGCTGCCAAGGGTTATACCTCGCACTCCTGATGCTGTTCTTCCGATCGGACGAACAATACTTTCGTTAAAGCGAATGGCCTTTCCTGAACGCACCGCCAACATCATTTCGCTATTTCCGTTGGTCAGTCTTGCTTCAAGTAGTTGGTCTCCATCTTTAATGGTAATGGCATTAACACCATTCTGTCGAGGACGTGAATAAGCTTCCAGTGTGGTCTTCTTAATGATCCCCTTCTTAGTAGCTAAAATGATGAAATTATTGTTGATGAAATCCTGATCGGTTAACGTTTTTACTTTAATAAACGCCAGCACTTTATCATCCGGCTCAATGTTCAGGATATTCTGGATCGCACGGCCTTTAGATGCCCTGGTTCCTTCAGGAATCTGGTATACCTTCAACCAGTAACATTTTCCTTTTTCTGTAAATAATAACAGTGTATTATGCATGGAAGCGATAAAGAGATGTTCCAGGAAGTCTTCGTCACGCGTTGTACTTCCTTTTGAACCAACACCTCCCCTTCCCTGTGTACGGAATTCAGACAGCGGTGTGCGTTTGATGTAACCCAAATGCGAGATGGTAATTACCATGTCTTCATCGGCATAGAAATCTTCCGGGTTAAATTCTTCGGCGTTGGGAATTAACTCGGTACGGCGTCCGTCACCATACTTTTGTTTCATTTCCTGCAACTCTTCCTTGATAATGTCCATCCGTAAGTTTACGTCTTCCAAAACTTTTTTCAGGTATTCGATTTGGACCATTATTTCTTCGTACTCTTTACGCAGCTTGTCTTGTTCCAGACCTGTTAACTGACGCAAACGCATCTCAACAATCGCACGGGCCTGCACATCGCTCAACTCGAAACGCTCCATTAAGCGGGTACGAGCTTCGTCGGGTGTAGAAGAACCACGAATAATGGCAATTACCTCGTCGATATTGTCACTGGCAATAATAAGCCCCTCTAAAATATGTGCACGCTTTTCAGCCTGTTCCAGTTCATACTGGGTACGGCGGACAACCACCTCATGACGGTGATCCACAAAATAGCGGATCAGGTCTTTCAGGTTAAGCATTTTAGGGCGTCCGTGAACCAATGCAATATTGTTTACACTGAAACTGGTCTGCAGCTGCGTATATTTGTAGAGTTTGTTTAACACTACGTTGCTCATTGCATCGCGTTTCAGGTCATAAACCACGCGCATTCCTTCCCTGTCCGATTCGTCGTTAACATTCGAGATTCCTTCAATCTTCTTTTCGTTAACCAGATCGGCTGTTTTCTGGATCATTTCGGCACGGTTCACCATGTAAGGAATCTCGGTTACGATAATCTTCTCGCGACCTCCTTCATTTTCAATATGAGCCTTGCCCCTGATAACAATGCGTCCACGCCCCGTTTCGTAAGCATCCTTCACTCCCTGGTAACCGTAGATAATTCCACCGGTCGGGAAATCGGGTGCTTTAATAATATCGATCAACTCATCCATGGTAATATCCCGGTTGTCGATATAGGCAATTGTAGCATCAATTGTATCACTCAGGTTATGAGGTGGCATGTTGGTAGCCATACCTACAGCAATACCCGAAGCACCGTTGATTAACAGTTGCGGGATTTTTGTAGGAAGAACCGTTGGTTCATTCAGCGATTCATCAAAGTTCGGCTGAAAATCAACCGTATTTTTATCCAGATCGGCCAACGTTTCCTCAGCAATTTTTGACATTCTGGCCTCGGTATAACGCATCGCCGCGGGGCTGTCGCCATCAATCGAACCAAAGTTTCCCTGACCATCAACGAGCGGATAGCGCAAAGACCAATCCTGCGCCATACGAACCATAGTGAAATATACTGATGAGTCTCCGTGAGGGTGATACTTACCAAGCACCTCTCCCACAATCCTGGCAGACTTCTTATGAGCCCTGTTTGATAAAATTCCTAATTCGTGCATCCCGAACAAAACACGGCGGTGCACTGGCTTAAAACCATCTCGTACATCAGGTAATGCACGGGATACAATCACAGACATTGAATAATCGATGTAAGCAGATTTCATCTGCTCTTCAATGTTTATTCTGATAATCTTTTCTCCTTCTGACATTATATCTCCTTTTAATCCTTAAAATCATTTTCAAAAGACCCACAAAAATAGTAAAATCATTGGTTTTTAGGTCCTGTGCCCATCTCTTTTAGGAAACCACTGAGCAGAAGATATTAACAACACAACTGTCATAAATTCATACAATAAACCGAAGGATTTAATAACTTCTGCCATTTCGGTAATACCGCCTGTGAATTTTTAAGTATTTTGTGCATTCAACCTTTTGGGAACAGAATTTGTTGAAACGACGTAAAACACAGAAAAATTATATGGATTCACAATTTTCACCAAGGATAAAGGACATCATAGGGTACAGCCGGGAAGAAGCTATCCGTTTGGGAAATGATTATATCGGGCAAGAGCACCTGTTTCTTGGAATTCTGAGAGACGGTGAAGGGATTGCCACCGACATACTGGAAAACCTGGGTGTCGATCTGGCAGAAATCAAACAACTTGTTGAAAAAAAAATCAGGACAGATAAAGAGATCAATGGAAAAGCAGACCTAGTGATGCTTAAGTCCACTGAGAAAACGCTGAAGCTTATATACCTTGAAGCTCGTTCCTTTAAAAGTGTCACTGCCAACAGTGCACATCTTTTACTGGCTATTCTGAAAGACAGTAATTGTTTGGCAACTCAATTATTAATAGAGATGGGAGTTAATTATTATATGGTAAAATCGCAACTGCAGGATTATAAATTTCCGGAAGCGAAATCAGATTTCCCGGAAGGCGAAGACGACGGGCCGGAAGGATTTTCAAAAAATCCATCGGGACCACAGGCAGGGAAAAAAGGTGCCGGAGCTAAATCGGATACGCCTGTACTCGACAATTTTGGAATCGACATTACCAAGTTGGCAGAAGAAGGCAGCCTGGATCCGATTGTAGGCCGCGAAAAAGAAATTGAACGACTGGCGCAAATCTTAAGCCGCCGGAAAAAGAATAACCCGATTCTTATCGGAGAGCCGGGAGTAGGAAAGTCGGCTATTGCCGAAGGCCTGGCTTTACGAATCGTTAGTAAAAAGGTCTCCCGGATTCTTTTTGACAAACGTGTGGTTAGCCTCGATATAGCTTCGATTGTTGCCGGAACCAAATACCGCGGACAGTTTGAAGAAAGGATGAAAGCTATCCTGAATGAATTGGCCAAAGTAAACAATGTAATCCTGTTCATCGACGAAATTCACACCATTGTGGGTGCAGGAGGAGCCACCGGATCGCTGGATGCAGCCAATATGCTTAAACCTGCTCTGGCAAGAGGTGACATTCAATGTATTGGGGCCACTACACTTGACGAATACCGTCAACAGATTGAAAAAGACGGTGCGCTGGAAAGAAGGTTCCAAAAAGTAATGGTTGACCCAACATCGATTGATGAGACCATTGAAATACTCAACAATATTAAACAGCGGTACGAAGATCACCACAATGTAATTTATACCAAGGAAGCGATCGACAGCTGTGTGAAACTGACAGCCCGTTATATTACCGACCGATATTTACCGGACAAAGCGATTGATGCTTTGGACGAAGCCGGTTCGCGGGTTCATATTGCAAATATTAATGTACCGGAAAAGATTGTTAAGCTCGAAGAAAAAATAGAGAAAACAAAAGAAGAAAAAATAGCCGCTGTTAAGAGTCAGAACTTTGAACTGGCAGCCAATTTCCGTGACAAGGAGAAAAACCTGCTGACTTTGCTTGAACAGGAAAAAGAAAAGTGGGAAAAGGAACTGATCAATCACCGCGAAATTGTAGATGAGCATAAAGTGGCAGAAGTAGTTGCCATGATGTCAGGTGTACCTGTACAGCGAATTGCCCAGGCGGAAGGAAAGCGTCTAATGAGCATGGGACACGATCTGAAAGGAAAAGTTATCGGGCAGGATGAAGCGATCGAAAAGATTGTAAAAGCGATCCAACGAAATCGGGCAGGTCTAAAAGACCCCAACCGGCCAATCGGTTCTTTTGTTTTCCTTGGACCAACCGGAGTTGGAAAAACCCAGCTTGCAAAAGTACTGGCGATGTATCTTTTTGATTCACTCGATTCCCTAATCCGGGTTGATATGAGTGAATACATGGAAAAATTTGCGGTATCGAGACTCGTAGGTGCGCCTCCCGGATATGTTGGCTACGAAGAAGGCGGACAATTAACAGAAAAAGTAAGAAGAAAACCTTATTCGGTTGTCTTGCTTGACGAAATCGAAAAAGCACATCCAGATGTTTTCCATTTATTACTGCAATTACTCGATGAAGGAAGGCTTACCGATAGTCTGGGGCGCAATGTGGATTTCAAGAATACGATTGTAATCATGACTTCCAACATTGGTTCGCGTCAGTTAAAAGAGTTTGGCCGCGGGGTTGGTTTTTCCACCAACCAAACACCGGAACAGGACAATGAGCATGCCAAGTACATTGTACAAAAGGCGCTGAAAAAAGCGTTTGCTCCTGAGTTTCTGAATCGTATTGACGATGTGATCATGTTTAACCAACTGGAGAAAAAGCATATTCACCAGATTATCGATATCGAAATCGATGGTTTGTACAAACGTGTTGAAGCGTTGAATTACAAGTTAAAGATTTCGCCAGCAGCCAAAGATTTTATCGCAGAGAAAGGATACGATCCGCAATTTGGAGCCCGTCCGTTAAAAAGAGCGATTCAGAAATACCTGGAAGACGAAATGGCAGAAATCATTATCAAAGCATCGATTAGCGATGGCGACACCATATCGGTAGGCTACGATAAAAAGAAAGACCGATTGCAAATGCGAATATTATCGAATAACAAAGCATTAAAAGAATAATAAAAAAGGCCGGATTACCCGGCCTTTTTTCTATCCATAATATTTTAACACCAATATACTGATATCATCATTTTGCTCTGCGTCGCCTGCAAACAACCGAACACTCGTCTCAATTCTTTTTACCATTTCTTTAGGTTCAAGGCCAACCAGGCTCTTCAGATTTTCTTTTAGTCTTTCATGCCCATAAAAAAGTCTGTTCGAGTCGCTACGTTCGGTAACACCGTCGGTATACAAAACAATGGAATCGCCTTTTTCCAGCTGATACCTTCCTTCGCGGTATCCTTTATCGCGGTACAATCCTAAAGGCAAACCATGCGATTCAACCAGTACTTCAATATTCCCGTTAGCTTTAACAATGTAGGTCGAATTATGTGCTGCGTTGCAGTAGGTCAGTTTTCCGGTTTTGATATCCAGAATTCCTAAAAATAAAGTCAAAAAGAACTGATGCATATTATTTGAATGCAACTCATTGTTGACCCGCGCCACTATCGATGAGCATCGTTTGATCGCCAGATCAGATGCAATGGTTTTTATAACTGTTTGGGATACACTCATAAAAAGTGCAGCAGGAACACCACTTCCGGAAACATCCCCCATCGATAAGACCAAATGGTCCTTGTCTTTGAAAAAGTAATCAAACAAATCGCCACTAACAATTCTTGCCGGATTATAGGAGGCAAACAAGTCAATCTCGGCAATATTCGGAAATGCAGGAAAGTCAACCTTAATTAAGCTTTTCTGAATTTCAGCTGCCTGCAGTAAGTCAGTATGTTGTAGTTTATTAAACTTTTCTTCTTTCGAAGCTTTTAACTGGTACTGTTCGTACCAAAGTTTCATCAGGTTTAAACTGTCAGCAACCTGTTTTATCTCATTCATCGATTCTTCTCCCGCGTACGATTCGCTGGAAATATTGGTAAATCTCGTTAACTGCGAGGTAACGCTGCTAAGCGGCTGAATTTGTTTATTGGAAATATAGGTAACCAAAATGTAGATGATCAGAATTCCCAACACCGAGAAAAAAAGCATTTTCAAAATGGGTACATAAAGTGGCTCGAACAGCTCTTTGTGCGGAATAACCAGCAAAAGTATCCATTCGTTTTCTTCAATTCGCGAATGATATACAAAACTCTTCTCATAGTTCAGCGTCTCAGGATAAGCCACAATCGAACCGGTGTTTGAACTTGTGAGGAAATCGTCAACTCTTAGTTGCCTTTTCTTAAAAACTTCGGGTGGTATATCCCGCAGGTTTCGGGTTAAAATCCATTCTTTATTTGGATGAGAGATATAGGTTCCGTCTTTTGACATTAAAACAGAATAGCCTTTTTCCCCAATTTTGATCTTGTTGATGGACTCGTTGAGTTGCAACAGCGACAATTCGCAAACAACCTCGCCAATTTGTATTGTTTTATCATTTCGAACGTAATAAATCGGCGAATAGAAAGCGACGACGACGTGCTTATTCCTTTCACAAAAAATAGGTTCCGACCAATTTTGTTTTTTTCCTTCTGCCAGCGCTTTATAATTTGGGTGTTTACTCACGCAATTCTCAAAGGGTTTATTCCCCTCAAAAAAATACGTTGAATCATTTTCACGGTAACTAAAATAATTATGGGACTTCAGTTCCAAGGTTGAATCAATATTAATATGAATCGCATTAATAAACTGATACTTCCTTAAAAGATGGTCGAAGAATGGCTGTACATAATCTTTCTGATCGTAAAATACAATCTGGTCGGCGACATTCTGTGTAACCTCCTTTGTTGTGACAACATATTTTTTTATTTCGGCGGCAACCTCAGCCCCTGCACTAACTGCTTTATTGTCAATATTCTCCTCTATTATCTTCATATTAAAAAGAAAATAAATGACAATAAATGCAATAAAGACAGCCACTACCGCAAGGGAAATATAAATACTAAGGCGATAGGCCAACGATTTATCTAACATAGTAACTGATTTTCATCTTCCGGAATACAATTTAGGTATTTTTTGATAAATAATCACCCAAATAAGTCAGCCATTGTCGGGTTCCATTAAATTTACAGCTGAAAGATGCTACTCGGGAAGCTTTTGTTAATGCAGACGTAAATTCGCGTTCCAAAAGATAGTAATAACAAAAAGCCCCATGCAGGATATCACCGGCGCCAAGGGTATCTTTTGTCAGCACATTTTCGACCTGAATTTCGCTTTCATTTTTCCCTTTTCGAAAAAGGATACTATCTCCGCCACGCGAAATAGCAGCCGAGTGGATGCCCAACTCATTGAGATAGTCAAAAACATCAGCAGGTGAAGAACAAAAAGGTGGATAAAAATCGGAAGAGCAGATAGCGATGTCAACAAACGGAAGTAATTCAGGAAGATGCGGTTTCCAGCTACCACAGTCAAGTACAACAGGGATTTTCCGGCTTCTGGCTTCCCGGGCAAGCGCTACACTAAACTCGGGATAAAAACCATCCATCATCACAATTTCCGGGTTTATTTCATCCAGTATTTGCTTTGGCGTATAAACTGTTTCTAACGGTAGCGGATGATGCGTAAATATATTCCGGTCGCCATTACCCGAAGTTACCACCGTGGCAATAACCGGTTGATTGGCTTTTTCTGCCGACAGGTCCGTAAAATCTATATTGCTAATTTCAAAATCATTTCTCACCAGGTCTGAAAACGAATTCTCCCCTGCCGAGCTAATTAAAAATGCTCCGTCATTCAAGGCCGAAAAAGCAATGGCCGCGTTTGTTGCCGGGCCACCGACAAGCATCTCCGGAGCAGTTACTTTTACTTTTTGATTGGCTTCCGGAAATACATCAACAAAATACTGGATGTCGACTGTTGTAAGTCCAACAAACAATCCTTTAAATTTCATCTGTTTATTACTGTCAATTTTCTATGGTAACAGATGGAACTCGCATGATTATAATCGCTTATGTATGAAAACTTACTCATACTCGTTTCATTCCTTAAAAGATTAAAAAAGATAAGGTTCGACTACTGGCAATTTTTGGATTGAGTCGCCTTCTATAAATAAGAAAAGCTGCCAGAGAATTTCTGACAGCTAATATATTTTTCCAGTAAGCTATTCTTTTCGAACAGCTTTCTGTTTAGCTCCTTTATTATGTGTTCATCGCGCCGCAAACAGTAATTACCTGTCCGCTTACGTACGACGATAAATCAGAGGCCAGGAAAGTTGCCACTCCGGCTACTTCCTCGGGTGTTCCACCACGTTTCATCGGGATTGATTCTTCCCATGCTTTACGAGCTTCTTCCGGAATTTTACCGGTCATTTCGGTAATGATAAAACCAGGTGCGATGGCGTTCGAACGAATTCCCCTAGACCCCAGTTCGCGCGCAATAGACTTGGTAAAACCAATGATGCCTGCTTTTGACGCTGAATAGTTAGATTGTCCGGCATTTCCGCTAACTCCTACAACCGAGCTAAGGTTAATGATCGAGCCACTGCGTTGTTTCAGCATGGTTTTTTGCGCCGCTTTTGTGAAGTTGAAAACAGATTTTAGGTTTACACTGATTACTGCATCCCACTGGTCTTCTGTCATTCTCATCAACAGCGTATCTTTTGTAATTCCGGCATTGTTTACCAAAACATCAACTCTTCCGAAGTCGTTTACAATCTGCGTTACCACTCTGTCTGTATCGTCAAACTTGCTGGCGTCAGAAGCATAACCTTTTGCCTGTACTCCCAAAGCCGCTAATTCTGCTTCGGTTGCCTTCATGTTTTCATCTTCAAAAAGATCGGTGAAGGCAATGTTACAACCTTCTTGTGCAAATTTTACAGCGATTGCTTTTCCAATTCCGCGCGAGGCGCCGGTAACAATCGCGGTCTTTCCTTCAAGTAGTTTCATTTTAAATTATGTTTTGTACTGTTATACTATCAACGGTATTTGCAGGGGAAAACTGCGAGGCAAATATAATTTTTCTTCATCGGAAAAGAAAAGCAGCGTAACGAATATGCAATTTTGCCACTAACAATTCCGCGTGCCCGACTAAACTTCAAACCAATGGTTGAAAAATTCAAAACAACTCACTGGACAGTTTTGTCAATATCTCTGATGCTTTTCCTTTTAAATGAATATCGGTGATCTGCGATGTAAACATCGACTCTTCTGGATTAATCTCAATAATTGTTGCGCCAGATTGTTTCGCTGTTCGCGGTACGTACGAAGCCGGCGTAACTTCTCCGGTCGATCCTATAATAAGGCAAACCTTTGCCCGTTCGGCAGCTGCGAAGGAATTGGAATACGCCTCGTGAGGTATTCCTTCTCCGAAGAATATAAAATCAGGTTTCAATATTTCCGAATCTTTTTTACACAACGGAGGCAGTGACTCCAAATCCACCTCATTCACATCGTAAACCGATCCGCATTTCAGGCATTTCAGCTTTTTAGAATTACCATGAAATTCGTAAACTTCCTTGTTACCGGCTTCGTGGTGAAGGTTGTCGATATTTTGAGTAATAACGGCTTGCAACAGTCCGGCTTCCTCCATTTTTGCAAGCACCAAATGCGCAGGATTCGGCTTTGCATCGGCAAAAAAATCATAAAATATTTCGCGAATGTATCCCCAACATTTTTCAGCATGATCCAGGTAATACCCCAGGTCCAGCACTTCCGGATTGTATTTGTTCCACAAACCGTGCTCTCCCCGAAACGGAGGAACTCCGCTTTCCACTGATATTCCGGCACCGGTAAAAGCAATCGTAAAGTCTGACTCTTTGAGTATTTTGGCTGTTTCTTTTATCAATAAATCCATTTAACTATGTTTTGAAAAATCTAAATTTAGAAATTATCGCTCAACCATATTCCAAGAATCGGCTCTATTTATTCACCATTTCGTGCGCCACTAAATAAATGCCGGATTATCACTCAACAAACCAGATATAAAATCAGTTGAAAAAAATCATTTAAATTTGCGGAAACATTGAATAGAATGCTTGATCAATCCACCATATGTGCCATTTCTACTTCGCCGGGAATGGGAGCCATCGCAGTAATCCGGCTCTCTGGTAGCGAAGCCATTACAATTGCCGATAAATCGTTTCGTAGTCCGAACAAAAATAAAAAGCTCACTGAGCAAGCGCCCAACACGCTTCACTTCGGACAATTTACTGACCAACAAGAAATTATTGACGAAGTTGTTGTGGCTTTGTTTAAGGCGCCCCACTCTTTTACGGGTGAGGATATTGTGGAAATATCCTGTCACGGATCAACTTTTATTCAGCAAAAGATTCTGGAAGTACTGATTGAGAATGGAGCGCGTATGGCTTTGCCAGGAGAGTTTACACAACGTTCGTTTCTAAATGGAAAAATGGATCTTTCGCAGGCAGAAGCCGTGGCCGATGTAATTGCCTCGTCGAATGCTGCGGCGCATAAACTGGCACTTAACCAGATGCGTGGAGGATTCTCAAAAGAAATCGGGGCACTGCGTGAACAGCTGCTTCATTTTACAGCCATGGTTGAACTTGAACTCGATTTTAGCGAAGAAGATGTGGAATTTGCTGACAGAAGTGAACTTCGCAACCTGACTGAAAGAATCGAACGCCTCTTGCGCAAGCTCAAAAACTCGTTTCAACTGGGGAATGCCATCAAAAATGGAATTCCGGTAGCCATTGTAGGCGAAACCAACGTTGGAAAATCGACCCTGTTAAATGCCCTGCTGAATGAAGACAAAGCGATTGTTTCGGATATCCACGGAACCACCCGCGATGTTATCGAGGACGTAGTGAACATTCACGGAACCGCTTTTCGCTTCTTTGACACGGCCGGCATCCGCGAAACCAGCGATCACATAGAAAACCTGGGTATTGAAAGAAGTTATAGTAAACTGGAACAAGCCACAGTGGTATTATTGGTAGTGGATACACATAATCCTTACCCGCTTGTAAAAAGCCGGATTGACAAGATCAGGGAGCGTATTTCTCCCGGACAAACATTGATAATTGTTGCCAATAAAATTGATTCGGGACTGCGTGATACCATCCAGCTACTGGAAGTACTCGACTTGGCAGATAACGAGAAGATGATATTTATTGCCGCCAGGAAAAAAGAAAACCTGGATGAACTGATCGACCACATGATCCATTCGGTAAACATCGATACCGTTGAACAGGATGTGATTGTTACCAACGCACGGCACTATGAGATATTAAAACATGCACACGATGCCATTTTGCGTGTTTTAAACGGACTCGATACCGGAATTACCGGTGATTTTCTTTCACAGGATATTCGTGAATGCCTGCATTATCTCTCAGAAATCACCGGAGAAATCAGTAACTACGAAGTACTGGGACATATTTTTAAGAATTTCTGTATCGGAAAGTAACGCCATCAAACTTTCTCGATTTAATCCACTAAAATGAAGCTAAAAAAAATAATTCCGGAGTTAGCCCAGAGCATTATTGAAGCAGGTTTTGACACTAATCCCAGAGAAATACAAAGTAGTTGCATTTCCAAAATAAAATCAGGTGCAGACCTGTTAGTAATCTCTCCTGAGGATTCAGGAAAATCCACAACTATTGTTATTGGCATTATTCAGCAGCTAAAAAAGGCATACGAAGAAGCTCCCCGCGCAATCGTAATGGTATCGGACAGAGACAAAGCTTTTGAACTTGAAGAACAATTCAAATTAATGGGAAGTAAGACCAACCTGCGCATATTTACAGTTTTTGATAAAGGAGATATTCAATATCAGAAAGATATGATTTATGAGGGGCTGGATATTTTAATTGGTACACCAATACGAATAAATGAACTGCTAAGTATTACAGGCATTCCAACTACAGCTCTTAAAATATTGGCAATAGATGATGCAGAAATGATATTTCCGGGCAAATACCATACTGTTGTTTACAGAATTGCTGAACGAACCAAAAAATTGCAATTTCTATTCTTTGCCAACAAATGGCACGAAAAATTCGAAGATCTTACTGAACGTATACTAAAAAACCCGGTTATCATTCGGAAAGATTAATCGTATTTCGTAGTTAAACGCCTTGTTTTTAGCTCCGGGGACAGATAATGCCCCCAAAACCTTACTCCTTCAATTTTAAATCCGGGGTTAAACAAACAACAGGATTCTCCTTCCGCAAGTGTCGGATATCCAATTGTGTCGGGCACTTTCCCATCAACGCCGAAAAGCCTTACATCAGGGTCGAAAAGCCTTGCGCCAGGGTCGGGAACACTTCCACCTGAGGCGGGTAAATTTCCGCCGGTGTCGAATTATTTGCCGGCCAGGGAGTTTTCTTATGCATATACGTCGGATTGTTTTCCGGTTAAGACAGATTACCTGCTGCCAGGGTCGGATTCGTTTTCAATTGGAGCGGATTGGTTTCCGGTGTTACCACGAAAAACCGGGTAAAGAAAAATTCCTCTTTACCCGGTATATAAATGCAAACAATTAAAATTTCGCATATCCGTTTAATTACCACAAATATTTGCAACCAAAACAATATCAAACATTTATCGTGGTTATCGTATTTTAAAATACATTACTCACCCTGATTGCGATCCGTCAGTTGACGGACACAATCGTCCCTCTCTTCACGAAGAGAGGGAACGAGGGAGAGTTCTTTTGATCTAAAAAATTCATTTTGTGGCATCATTTCGGATATGCATATTAAAATTGTATTATTCTGTCACCTCTTCTTCTGCCCTGTGCTTTTTTTTCATTTTCCCCACTACTTTCGAGAATGTAAATTCCTCTTTTAAAAGTGGCTCATCAACATAGTACCCCGATGCTATTTTACAAATTCCAATAACCTCATTATACACTTCCATAAAGGCTTTTACCGCCTCTTCCGAAACCTGTTTGGTTGTTACCTTCAGGCCTTCCTGCAATACATTGGCCTCGCTTACTTGGCCGGCATAGTCTAAAATACGTTCTATCAACGCGGGATTGATCCCCTTTTCAGCCATCTCTCCTGACAGAACTTCGTCCATCCCCTTACGAAAGGCAAACAACAGTTGTATCAAGGCTTCCTGGTCGCCCTTACGGGCTTTTTTATAGTCGGTGCCATAGCCCAGCTTTTTCAGTATGGCACCGGCCTGTTCTTTAAAGTCGACCTCAATCTGTGTTTTTACAAACGAGAGGTCGCGCAGGGCGGGTATCTGGATGTTTTCGAGCTGCATGGTAGCTTGACGCAGCACTTCTTTTTTGTCGAGCCCCAGGTAGCGCTCTGTGGCATCGTCGATTTTTGTTTCAAAATGAGTAGCGTATTCATCATTCCAGTTGGAACGAATCACGCTAAGGTCGGTTAAATGGTTGCGAAACGAACCTAAGATGGTTTTCGATGCAAGCAACATTTCAACGTCTTTGCACCGGTAATTTCTGTTTGTAGGCATAATTTAAAATTTAAAGAATTAGTATATTTATTTGTTAACAGCCTACAAATTACAAAATACCAATACGTTAAGAAAATTTCCAAGGTATGTTTTTATCGGAAACTGTTATCGAGGCTAATTATTAAAAGAATGAATATGATTAAAGCACGATAAATTGGAAAATGCAAGTTTTAGTATTGAATTAAAGTCGACAAAATAATTAGAAATTGGACGGAAGCCAGATACGACACAAGAACATCAAAAAACGAAACATCAGTTCTCCTTTTGAACACACTTCTATTATTCCGCCCCTGCAAATACCTACATATACTTGGTTTTGCAACACTTACAACTCTTTATAAAAAAACACAATCTAATTAACAGTCGAGGCAACAACATTTTATATTTCCTCAGCTTGACATATTAATTATTACTAAATAATGATTAGTTTAGTAGACACAGAAATCGGAATCAATATACCAGACTATAATCCCAAATATGTTATAGCCTAACAAAGATGTGTTTCCTAATTAATAATGCGAACCAACTAAAAAACCAGAGTATATGGATGAGGAAACGAACATACCTGTATCTCTTCAAAAATTAATAGAAGAATTAGCAGAAAATGTCCATGAAACATGGATGGAAGCCCGAATTAAAGAAGGCTGGGTTTGGGGAGAGAAAAGAAACGAAGATAAAAAGACTCATCCATGTATCATTCCTTATGAGCAATTGCCAGAATTTGAAAAAGATTACGACAGGAAGACTGCCATAGAAACGATTAAATTTATTATTAATGCTGGCTACCAGATAAATAAAATAAACATATGATATTCAAAAATATAAGTTCTTGTTCCTGGGTTAAGTATAAATATGACAGAGCCATTTCAGGATCATGGAGCAGACAAATTAAATTTCTTTTTGCAATTATCCTGCTTTGGTTTATCCTTCTTTTTATTGGCAGTCTGTTTTTTGCTAGCAATATTCAAACAAACAACTTTGCTTCGGAACAAATAGAACATGTACAAGAAGAAATCCAAGGTAATAACGTTATTCCTGGCGATGATTTTAACAGTTCCATGGATAGCCGTTTTTGGGGTATTTTTTCTCAATTCATTGATCCCGGGAATGTTCATATGGCAAATAAAAACAGGAGGTGGTATGCAGCCTTTGTTGCTTTAATAGGAGTAGTATTCTTTAATGGTCTTCTTATCTCAACTCTATCAAATATGCTGGAACGAAGAGTAGATCGTATCAAAGCAGGTTTAATTCGTTACAAATTGAAAAATCACTTGTTAATACTTGGCTACGAAGATTACATAATTGCCGTAATTAAAAATTTTACGATAAAAAATCCGGGGAAGAAAATTATTATACAAACATCTGCATACCCGGCTGATTTAAGTAAACGTATTAACATTCTGCTGGATGAAAAAGAACGTAAATCAATATTATACTATCAATGTAATAGGGATTCAAGTGAGGATATCGGTCAAATGTATCCTGAATATGCTTCTTCAATTTACATACTGGGAGAAGTACATGACCGAGAAAGAGATAATAAAAATTTATTTTGCTTTAAACAAATCCAAAATAGGATTGGTAAATCCTTTAATGAAAAATACAATGGAAACGAATCAAATATTCCTTTACCTATTTATCTTTTTATTGAAGATCATGCTATATATGACATTACAAAAGATTACAATTTAGAAAGAAGGGATTTAATTAATTACAGGTTAGTTAACTACTACGAAGAATGGAGCCGTAGAATATTTGCCGACCCACAGAGCATTCATCCCGATAAAAATGATTTGTTTAGATCATCTGTTCCAGCAGAAAAATTTCAAAAAAACTCAAAAAATAAACTGGAAATAATTATTGTTGGATTTAATACAATGGGGCAAAGTATTGCAAGAAATGCTGTGAGATTGTTGCATCTCCTAAATCATTCAACAACAAAAATTACAATAATCGATAAAAGAGCAAATGAGCTTTTTGAAGAATTCTCTACTAATTATCCGGGATTTGAATTGTTATATGATATTGAATTTAATACAATTCAAAACAATTTCTTTTCAAAACAAGTACAAGATTATATCCAAAACATTCACAAGCAAAAAGAAATTATTCCATATATCATAATTACATTGGGAAACACGAGCGAAGCTTTTAAGCTGGCACTCAATCTTCCTAAAGCCGTTTTTGAAAGCAAAACTCCGGTTTGGGTTCGACAAGAAATTGCAGAGGGTGGAGAGCTTCTCAAGAGTGCAAAAATACCACCTAAAGAACTTGAGCAAGCTGAACGAAATAATGTATATGCAAATCTCTTCTTTTTTGGAATGCTGGACACTGAGCTAATGGCATTAAACGATTATCAGACCAGAGAGCATTTAGCCAAAACAGCCCACAATACATATTTAGAGGCAGCTGCAAAAATGAATTGGCTTGTTCAGGGAGAACCTAATAAGCCCGACGAATTGCCATACGAGGAACTAGCAGAAATGTACAAATGGTCGAACCGACACCTTGCCGACAGCTACATATTAAAACTTAGAAGTCTGGGATATTTTTTAATTGAAAATAAGGGCTATGACGATTCACTTTACGAAGAGGTTCGAAATATAGATGAAGATAATAAAGAAGCTATGGCTCAAAGCGAACATGCCCGCTATGTTGGTGAAAGAATTATGGCCAGGTGGACACATGGCCCCAGAAATGATGATTTTAAAACCCATCCCGATATTTTAACATGGGAGAATCTTTCAATAACAAACCATCAAGTACAAGATTACGATAGGGAATTAGTTTTAAATATGATTAGGAATTTAAATGAGAATGGATTTATTGTACTAAAGGAGAAAAAGAGAGAATAATTATGGCATGTTCTGTTTTTATAAGTTATAGAAGAGAAATTATGAACGATCCTTCGATTAACTATCGCATGTTTATGGATCATTTTCATTCAACTCTAATGCATCTCGTTGCAAATATCAAACAAAACACAAATATTTTCTACGATAAGAGAACTATACCTGAGGGTAAAAAATGGAACGAAAGCATTAAAGAACATGCCGAAAATTCAGATGCCATGATTATAATAATACATGACAACTGGGAAGAGTCTTTTTTGAAGAAAAAAAACGCCACGGATGGAGATTGGGTAAAAAAAGAAATACTATGTGCATTAGAAAATCCAAACACCGCGATATACCCAATCCGTATCAATCGCACAAAAGAAATTGAAAAAACAGATGAACGGATACCTGAGGAAATAAGGTTACATACAAATGCCGATAATCTTTTTTACGCCCAAAATAATATAATACTGAAGGTTAACCAAGAAGAAGATTTACTGAATAAACTAAATTCGCTTGTTGATGCAATAAGTGAATGCTATAATAAAAAGAGTTCCACTGCTACATTTCTGCCGCAAATAATAAAGAAAGGAGTACAAATAACGCCTGAAGATATACTAAGTGAGCGGGGAAAAATTGAGAAAGGTTTTCGAGAACGATATTATTTCTCCAGAGTTATTGTTGATGATAAAATTGGGGAATTATTAGAATCAAAAAAAAGAGTACTTATATATGGAAAATCAATGTCCGGAAAATCACGGGCGATTTACAAATACATAAAAGATCACAAGAAAGATGCAAACATTATCCTTGTAAATAATGATAATATTGAAAAATTACATAAAGCAGTAGAAAATGATACTCATGAAAAAATTGCTTTGACGAATGGAGTTGTAATAATGGATGAGATATATCGGCTGAATTATCATAATTCCAATAAATTTCAAATTATTTATGAAAAACTAAAAAGTCTCCCAATACTTGCAAGTTGTACCGAAGATGAATACAAGTTACTTAGAAAGAGTAGAGAGACAAGTGATTTTGTTAACAATATCACAGATCCAAAGTTTTTCGGGCATATTAACATCCCCCCCCTGTCAACTGAAGAAATTCAGAGGATAAAAAAAGAGTTAGGATTAGATAGAGAGGCTAACGCAGATACTATAGGTACTCTTTTAGGTGTTGAAACGCCATGGCATAGAATAGACGATGAAATAGCTGAAGACAGCCTCCCGGGGAAAATACTTGATGCGATAAAAAACATTGGATTTATTAAAACCGGCAACGTTGACTTAAAAGATGTGTTGAATTACTTAAGTAGCGAAAATGAAAGTTACAATTCGAGAGACATAGAAGGCGCAGTAAACAGACTGGTCGATTTTGGGGTAATTCTTTCTTTTGAAAAAGGTTCTTATTGTCAGGATTTGGAATTGAAGATTGATCCCTTATTTAAAAAAGAGAGAATCGATACACTAATTTACCATACAGTAAAAAGTCAAATATTAGAAAATTACAAAACAAACAAAAACATCGCCCGGCTAATTGCTAAAACAAAGGATCAAAGGATTATAGATGACCTTCACAATAACCATATAATTAAAGATGAAGATAATATACATTGGGTGCACAATGCTTGGGTACAACAAAAATTTGATGATTTCGAAAAAGCAAAAGAAAAGTTTGAGAGTATTTATGGGCAAGAAGTAATTTTTGACATTGTAACATATAAAACATTGGCACGCTTATGTAAAAAAGACGAAGATATTAAATATGTGTTAGAACATGCACACAAGATACCTAACACCGATTATGAAACTGACGAAGCATACTTTCAACCCAAAAGAAACCTCATTTTAAATGAACTGTTGCGCAATCACTCAATCGACAAAATTAAGAAAATCGGAAATGATATACCTCAAAAAATAGAATTTCAATATAACACTAATACTTATCTATTGATTTTAAAATCAATAACAGACAAGGAAGAAGCGAAAAAGTATTATTACAATAATAACCTGCAGAGAGAACTCAAGGCGGCAAAAGAACTCATCAGAAAATTCAACTTGAATCTTTCTGAGTATCAGGAATTCATAAAAGGTTTTTTCTCAACTGAACATGAAAATTTAGATAACAAAAATGAAATTCAAATCCTTTTTAATTTATCGTTGAAACACTGTCGTTCCGGATACATAGAACTTTACAAATGGGGAAAAGAACAAGAAATTGAACCTGACCATATAACAACAAATACAATATTATCTAAATTCCCTAATAAAGGAAAATTAATCAACGAATTAAAAAAAGACAAGGATCTTTTTAATATTCGTATTCTAAATAGTTTGATCCAGAATTCAATTACATTCTCCCAGGCTTATGAATGGTTTGAACGAATCCAAGCACCTGATGATTACTCTTATAATTTCTTAATCAGCAAAATCAAAACAAAAAATGATTACGAAACAATAAAAAGAAAATTAAGAGATGCTGGGAAACGGTTTGAATACGCTTTGGGAAGCTTAGTTAATATCAGATTAAAAATGGGATACCAACCCGTTGAGATTTTCAATGAGTTTGAAGAAGAAACGAATCGAAATGTTTTTGAGTTTAATTATATCATTATAGGTGAATTAATAAAAAACACAACAACAAAAGAAGCGGCATTTGAAATATATCAGCAGGCTCTTAAAAAGAAATACGAATTACCTATTGACATTTACAACCAACTAATTAACATTGAAGATAAAGGAGATATTGAACTTATCGGTTTTTGCGAGAAAAAATTTAAAAACGAAATTGATATTTATTTCTACAAAGCCATACTTGGTAATTTAAGCTATCCACAGACAATCAGAGATAAATATTATCAAGCGTATATTACTAAAATAAAAGAAGATAAGCTTGAATTCGATGAAAATTGTATCCTTAACTACTTAAAATCAGAATCAACTTTTTCAGACAAGCTTTCAAAATCAGAAACTATTCAAGAAGATTATAAATTTGAATATACACCTCTTTTCATAACCGAAATAACGAAAGGCTTCAAAAATGAATATGAAGCAATAATTAGTTTTGGAAAAGAGAATAAACTACCGACTAAAGTTGTAAGCAACGTGATAACGTACCTTGTAAATGAAAAGAAACAAGGTATTTTAAACACACTTAAGGATTTCGATAAAGAAGGGATACTAACTTCATTCTCGCTCAACAAAACACTAAAACTGTTTACTGATAATCATAAAAACGTAACAAAAAAAGGAATTGAGACTTTTAGCGAGGATCAAAATCAAACCAAATATGAATTCATACAAACTGTAATAGAAACTTTCAATACAAAAGAATACTTAACAAGACCGGATATAGCAACTTATGCAGAATGGATTAACTGTGCTGACACCTTTGAGAAAGCTAAGTTTGCTTATGAAGCTTGTTTAAATTCAAGAATCAAACCTAACCACCGGCTTTATATTAACCTGCTAAAAAAAGCCGATAATATTGAAAACTTTGAAGATATATTCTCTCTTTTATCAGAAGAAATATTAATGCCAAACAAAGAGAGTTTAGATACAACGAATCTGCAAAGTACATTTAACATTTGGTATGATTTTATTGAAAAAAGAGTTGAAAATGAACAAGAAAAAAACAACTGTCATAAAAATCGTAAAAAAAATGAATTGGAATTTGGATACGAAGAAGATAGCTATAGGCTAACATCAATAATCAAATATGATAATTATAAAGGAGTAAAAGAATGGTTGGAAGAAATCTCGAAAAACGGGAATCGGAATATTGAAGTGTACAATACCCTTATTTATAAATGCAAAAATTTAAACGAGTTAAACGATGTATACACAACTATTAAAAAAGACTTTTTCATAGGGTTCAATATCGATTCTTTTCTGAGAATTTTTATTCAAACATCTAAGTTTTCCAACGATAATCAATCTGTTTTTGAATTCCTATATGAAGTAGCAATTAAATTAAAAGAATTTTTGCCCGAAGCCCCAACTGATAAAGACAAGAACAAGTTAAGAACTATTGCAAATCATTGGAGCTTTAAATGTACTTCTCTTAATAATCTCAAACGCATAAAAGAATTCTTCCCTCATTGGAAAATTAAAATATGTGAGGAGACGGAAGTTATTTTGGACAATATCTCGAAAACTATTTCAACGTTGGAGGATGCATCTTTTTTATATGAGCATTCTTCTGGTAATCGAGCAAAGAGAAATGAGCTATATGAAAATCTATGTATAAATAATTGCAAAGAAGAAGTACAAAAGAGAAATGAACAATTAGCTGATTGCACAACCATCGATGAACTTAAAGTGCTAAAAGAGCGATATCCACTATTGAAAGTTTCATCAGACAATAGAAATATTTGGTATCAAAATTTAATAAAAACAATCACAACATTACAGAATGCCAAACACTTTATACATTGTATCAAGAGACCAAGACATTTCAATGTAACAGATTTAGTATACCAACTACAAACTAATGCAGATAGAAAAGAATTCTTTCATTTTATAGAAAAGGAATATCCAGAGATCAACTACAATCAATCCCGAATAAAGAAAATTTTGAATGATTAATAAAGAAAATTCTTAAAGTTAACTATCCCAAGGCACGCCAAGGGATATTACGTCAAAATCCTTTGAATTAATTTTTTACCTGAACAGATCAATTACTTCATCTACCGTTACATTACCAAAATAGTCGGTCAAATTTGCCCATGAAAGAATTTGGTGTATGTGGTCCGTTTCGTGCTTTTCGCCAAGTAATTTTTCTTCCAATTCTTCGATGGGCTTCGAAGCAAAGAAATCGCCAAAAATCTTAATGTTCTGAATAATCCCTCTTTTTACATCTAAATGAAGTTCGATAAAACCAGCCGACACTTTAATTGCTTTGTTGAAATCGTAAGAAGGAGAAACGCCAAAATTCCATTTCCAGGTACTGTATTTTTCGCTTGCCAACTTTTTAATCCCTTCCATCTCCTCCGGAAGCAATTGATGTATGCTTGCATCTTTGTTTTCTTTCAGAATTTGATCGACCAATAGCTTCTTAAACGAATCCACGGTCGTTTTTTCCGGCAAATACTCAATCAGGTTGGTTACACGTGCCCGAACTGACTTAACCGCTTTATCCTTAAATTTTAATGGATTTATTTTCAGAGCCTCACTTAAAACGCTCATTTCCGAGTTCAGCAAAATAGTCCCGTGTTGAATGACTTTTCCGTTGCGGGCCAGTTTGGCATTCCCGCTAAACTTTTTCCCGTCAACAACCAGGTCGTTTCGGCCTTCGAGCTTGGCCTGAACACCCAAACCATTTAATAAATCAACTACCGGTTGCGTAAATTTTGAGAAATCCAGGAAATCATCGACTTCGGATGGTGCATGAAATGAAAAATTCAGATTTCCCAAATCGTGATAAACAGCACCCCCTCCCGACATTCTTCGCACCACCTTTATGTTGTTTTTCGAAACGTATTCAAGGTTAATTTCAGCAAGCGTATTCTGAAATCGCCCCACAATAATCGAAGGCGCGTTTATATACAATAAGAATATCTCCTGGTCGGGATATTTATTTAGCAAGTACTCTTCCGATGCAATATTAAAATAGGCATCGTTCGACGGTGAATCAATAATCAGCATGAATCAGAAATTTCGCCAAAAATAAAAATTTCAAGAAGATTAACTCTTGAAAGTAAGGGATAACCTTTTTGATAAACCAAAGGGCAATCGCCCTTTTAATTCTTGAGCCAACCAACAATCCTCACGTCATCGGGTTTGACCTTTGGCTCAACTACATCAACCAGGTTCCCCTCTTCATCAATTAAATATTTTTGAAAATTCCAGCTCACCTTCGAATCCATTTTTCCGTTTTTGCTTTTTTGGGTGAGCCACTGATAAAGCGGGCAAATATCATCGCCCTTTACCGAGACTTTCTCCATCATCGGAAAAGTAACCCCATAGTTCTTTTCGCAAAACTCCATTATGTCTTCATTTGATCCCGGCTCCTGGTTGGCAAAATTATTGGCAGGAAATCCAATGATCACAAATTGCTCTCCTCCGTACGTTTTATATAATTCTTCAAGTTGTTTATACTGAGGAGTCAGGCCACATTTCGATGCAGTATTAACCACTAAAACTTTCTTTCCCTTTAGTGATGAAAGTTTAAAGTCTTTTCCTTCGATGTCTTTTACAACAAAGTCGTAAAATCCCGGTTGGCCATAGGACATTATCACGATCAACATGAATAAGCTCAAGAACATTGTTTTTTTCATCGGTAATTTTTTAAAATTCACTATCCATCAATCAATAACACAGGTAAAAACAAGCACCACAAACAAATGTTCGGAGATGCTTGATCGCTTTTACCTATGCCTGATAAAAAGAAAGAGGCTGCTCCACTGAGCCAGCCTCTAATCTTACTTTTTAAAGTAGAACCTCCCGAAATCAACTACTCTTAATATTTGCAATAATTGATCTATTTAAAGTCGTATGAGTATTATTCATTTCGGTAAATGATCTTTCCTATTTGTATATTTCCTTCCACATTCAGTCGGTAGAGGTAAATTCCTGAGGATTCAGAATCAGGTCTGTACTGAACTTTCTGCTCTACTCCTGCTTCGATATACTGATCGATCAAGGTAGCCACTCTCTGACCTACCATGTTGTGAATTTCCAGAACTGCATGTCCGCTTACCGGAGATACGAATTCGATATTCACTTTATCGCTGAATGGATTCGGATATACTCTTAATTCAGATTCGACTGTCGGATTTGTTTCAATAGTACTTGCTGACTTCTTTCCTTTCGAATTTGTTTGTTCTGCTGCAGTGTTGTTATCACATGTACTATCATCGAATACTGCATCGTAAGTATTTCCATCATCAACACCTGGCCTTTCACTACATCTGCAAACCTCCTCACAAGTAACCGCATGAGCAATTACATAGAAGTTTTCATCGACATTTGTGAAGGTTACAACAATGTTCTTTGAATGCTCAAGCGATCCGCTGTTGGCAGTAAATTGCCCCGGAGCAACGGTAGGAACATAAGATTTCCCTTTCTTTTGTAACGGGAACATTCCACATCCTACATAAGTATGAGCTTCGGACATTGCATAACCATCGGCAATCATATACTCAACAGTTAACGAACTTCCGGCAGCATCATAAGTCACTTGCACAGTTCCAACAGAATCACCTTTTTCCGTTTCACAATGAGCAGCACCTGCCCAAAGTGTCAGATAAATTGTTGTATCCTGACCTCCCGTTTGGATGTAATTAGACCATCCCCAACGATCGAAACCATTGTCAAGGAAGCAATTTGCACCTTCTCCTGCCATTTTTCCGAAAGCAGTTTCGCAATTGTCATATTTGTCGATACGATTAACAATAGTTGTTGTATCCCTGGCAACATTACCACAATCATCCGTTACTTCGAAATAGTAATAAGCCATTTGCTCACAAATATTTGTATCATCTTGTACTGACATCCACGCAGTATCTGTGCCTGCTCCACTACACTCGTCATACCAACTTGCCACCAGGTATTCCGGGAATTCTCCATTACAATATTCCTGATCGTCAGGAGCTGTAATTTCAGGATCGGTCAGATCAACTTTCCAGGTGTAAGTTACATATGCTGTATCGCTGTTGCCACACTCGTCCATCACGGTATACATGAAGGTCTGGCTCTTGTCGCAGTCACCTCCTTCTACCTGACCCGGAGTACATACCACATCCGAAGAAATGTCTCCGTCGCAGTTGTCACTCGCGGTTACTCCCTGGTCACAGCTTGGTAAAACTTCCGGGTTACAGCCCAGATCGCCGCCTGTTGGTACATCGGCCAGTACAGGATCGGTCACATCAACTTTCCAGGTATAAGTTACATACGCTGTATCGCTGTTGCCACACTCATCCATAACGGTATACATGAAAGTCTGGCTCTTGTCGCAGTCGCCGCCTTCTACCTGGCCCGGGGTACATACCACATCCGAAGAAATGTCTCCGTCGCAGTTGTCACTCGCCGTTACTCCTGCATCGC
>NZ_JADWYJ010000009.1 GCF_021354595.1 Maribellus sp. CM-23
GTACATCGGCCAGTACAGGATCAGTCACATCAACTTTCCAGGTGTAAGTTACATATGCGGTATCGCTGTTGCCACACTCATCCATCACGGTATACATGAAAGTCTGGCTCTTGTCGCAGTCGCCGCCTTCTACCTGGCCCGGGGTACATACCACATCCGAAGAAATGTCTCCGTCGCAGTTGTCACTTGCCGTTACTCCTGCATCGCAGCTTGGCAGAACTTCAGGGTTACAGCCCAGATCGCCGCCTGCTGGTACATCGGCCAGTACAGGATCGATGTTATCTCCTGTCACTCTGAATTCGGAACTGCAATTGGCAGGTACCGCACATTCATCATTTGTCCAGAAAAGAACAGAAATGGTATCACCGCATTTGTCAGGATAAGTTCCATCCCAATCGTTATATATCATTGAATCACTTCCTGTCAGAATCGCTTTTGCCAACCAGGCATCGAAAGCTGACTGTAATTCAAGTTCAGAAATACAAGATTCAATGAGCGTATCGCTAGGACAAGTCAAAATAACTTCTCTTCCATCTTCGATCGTGGTAAAACATTCACTTTCGAGATCCGTAACAGAATCAATAACTATAACGGTATAGTCTCCTGCCATCAGTCCACTGATAGAAGCACCGGAATCAAGAACAACAGAGAGATTATTACTATTGTACCAGTAATAATTATAAAAACCTGAACCACCTCCAGCAGCAACTGATGCAGAACCATCACTTCCTCCTAAACAAGTAACAGGTGTAGGTTCTATGGTACAAGAGGGAGCTGTTGGCGGCCATTCAATAAACTGTTCGCACGATGTTGAACATCCGTTAGCATCCGTTATCGTTACATAATAAGTACCTTCTGCCAGATTGCTAATATCTTGCGTTGATGCGGTAAATCCGTCAGGTCCTGTCCAGGAATACGTATAACCGGGAGTACCTCCTGACACCTCCAGGTTTATCGAACCATCATCGCTTCCATAAGCAGTTAAATTTTCAAATTCGGCAATCGTACAAACAGGTTGATCGTGGATAACCACAATTGCGGGTATTGCATTACTGGTACATCCCAATTCGTTTGTAACGACTACCCAAAATGTATCAGTTCCGGTAACACCCAAAACACTTAAGCAAGCATTATCGCCATTAGCAACAGGCGATGTAAGTGCTGCGTCATTGTACCACTGAAATTCTGTTGCGGTTGCACTACTTGCACACAATTGCATGTCTATCCCCACAGGATCGTAACATGCAGAATCGTTGGTAGTTGTTACCGAAGGTGTTGTAGTAAAATTTCCTCCAATAAAATCATCCGTTGATGCAGTTATAGACTGAGATGACCTGGTTTCCAGTAAAAAACTTGAGAAACATAAGTTTGAAATATTTACTGCAGCTAAATCAACATAGCCTTCGTAAAATGTTCTCTCTTCATAAACTACATCTTTATACGACCAGCTACTGGGAACATCCACAACCTGATCGTTGTTTTGAGCAACATCAGCATCGGTATCGATGAGATTAAAATGATCGTCGTCGGGATAATTACCAGCTCCTGCACCTACCCACTCTAAAACAGTCACAGTAGCGTGCTTACCGCCTCCGGTAAAATCACTCAAGATAAGAATATCACCAACAGCATGAGGTGGTGAAAAAGTGCCTTTCTTTCCATCTAAAGGATCTGGTCCCGTACCGTTAATAAAAAACCAAAAACCTATTTGTGCGTCCCCTTCATTCTCCAAGCGGTCACCAGCAAAATAGAGTTTTGTCCCAATTAAAACGGCAGCACCATTGGCAATATCATTCTTGCCTTTGGTCTGTCCCATAGTCCAAACCCATTCAGGAACTGTTAAGATGTCCTTACCGCCTTCAAACTGGCTATCCGGAACTCCACTTCCAAATGCATCTAAAGCATATGTATAAGTAGGATTACCTGTTACTAGCGGATTTTCCCAATCAGTAGCAACCCCATCAATTACGAGAGGTTGTGCTAAAACATTTATTGTACAAAGCGACATACAAAAAAATGCTAGCATAACAAAAAGATATTTTCTTTTTGTTCGTAGTAAATTTCTTTTCATACTTTAATAATAATTGTTGATTTGAAGATTCGTAAAACAACCTTGTGGTTCACTCTAAATTCTTGTTCGCAAATTATTATCAATCCCCTGTAAAGTACAGGAACTTCAAGTATGCGCGTCCGTTGTATCCGTTTGATTTTACAAAATCACACCTGGGGCAAGGCTGTGATTTCCACCCTTATTTTTCAACTAATTTTGGCATAAGCCTTTATGAAAGCAAGTTATGATGAAATAAATCAGGTGTCAATCAGTAATTTTCCGTAAAATTCTTTTTACGGCATAAGGAAAAATTATCTGATGAAATAGATTAGCTTAGATTGTTTTGAATCGCAAATTCGATCATCTCTGCTGTAGTTTTGACATTGATCTTGGAGGATATATTCTTTTTGTGTGTCTCCACCGTTCTGGGGCTAATATTCAAACTCGCCCCAATCTCCTTGTATGTAAACCCCTTACAAAACAAACGAAGAATATCCACTTCGCGATGTGTAAGTTGTTGTTTATCGCTCTGATCGGTGCTTAAATCAACCCTTTTACTTCGTAAATAATTTTTCAGGATCACCCAAACTTTGGGAGGAAAATAGTCATCACCTTTTTGTAAAACCTTTACGGCCTCCAATAAATCCTCAGGCTTTGATGAGTTAAATATAATCCCGTTAACTCCCAGCGAAATATAATCCTGAAATAAGTCAGACAACTCCGTATTTACAATTAATAGAATGGGAATCCGGGGAAACTTACGTTTGATCTTTTTAATGGAGGCCAATCCATCATTGGAACAATGAATAACATCAATTATAATTATATTGGCGTTACATTCTTTTAACTCAAGGATAAAGTCTGAAAGCAATCTCTCTTCTAAAACCACCTCATTTTCAATACCTTGTTCTAACACCGGTTTAATTCCAGAACAAAACAAAGCATAATCCTCCAATATGGCAATCTTGCACATCACACCCTTTTTTTATCATTTATACTTCGTAAGATAATTACATGCAGTAATCATCACTCATCTTCCAAGTTAATTGATTAAATGTTTGGTACAGGGATGTTGTAATCTTACGGATGTAAATTACGAATTTATCCGTAAAAATACAATACGTATATATCCGGAGTTTAATATCCGTTTTTTGCCGTACAAAAAAACACATACATGTCTTTTATTTATTTCTTTATTCAGTTAAATCTATTTACTCACTATCTAATAATCGTACTCAACCCCAATAATTATCCTTTATCGTTTTTTAATGAATAAGAAAAGTCCATTTTAAATACTAAAAAGTATTTTACATAAGTAAACAACTGTTCAAACAATAGTAAAAGACTGATTCTAAATTACATATATTTTTTCTCCAATTTCTCTAGAAACGCAGTTTTAAAATGTCAGCAAATACAGGATATTTCACAAGATATGAACAGTATGATAATTTACATTTGTTATTACTGTTCATTAAATGACTTGGTTATTAATATACTATGTCATAATTTTCCCACCGCAAACCTTGAAGTAGTAATAAAAACGAGACGCTAAATTTCGATTTATTATTTGAATTAAAAAGGCTGAAAAGCCACAGTTATTAAGTTGTGATAAACTCATAATGGGTTTAATTGAATTTATTACCTAACCGGGAGCTTTATGTCGGTTAGTAATTGATACCATTAAATCATAAACACTATTGACATGAAAAGACCAGAGCTTTTGTTAGTGTTTTTTGCATTTGTTTTTTTGTCAGCACATGCATCTGCACAAACGAAAAACCAGCATTTTAAAATGCTAGGATCATCCCCACAAACAGTTGAAGTGAACCAAGCGTTTACCGAGTCATCAGAAATTAATCCTTTTGACAGAAATGTAAACAAGATCTACGGTTTGGCAGTCAGCGCCTCCATTCAGCTTAACGGCGAAGACAGCAAAGTTGAATTTGTATTGTTGGATGAAAATTTCAACGAATACCTTATTTATGAGAGTTATGGGCGCATTACGAAAGACCTACAGGAAGAGGTAGAAGCAGTTAGTGAGGAAACCTGTATTCTAGATGGAGTTAAAATTAAGTCCATTAAAGTTATCGTCAGCAATGCCACTGTTCAGGTAAAAAGCTTTCAATATTCCGACAGATCAGAATTTGCCCAGAATGTTAATGAACTCAGAAAAGAGCAGGTAAAAGAACAACACAAGGAAAAAGTAGCGCGCATTAATTCCTACCTAAAAGAAAAAGGAGAAAAGTGGGTTGCCGGAATAACTACTGTTTCGGAACTTTCGTATGCTGAGCGCAAAAGCCTTTACGGACAAAGCAGTTTCCCTTCCGGATTTGAATTTTATGCAGGAGGTGTTATTTCAACAGAATCTACCACAACAACTGAGCTAAAGTCAGCAGCAACGGCAAGTCCTTACGTTGAAGAATGGGACTGGCGAAACAGACACGGACGAAACTGGATCAGTCCGGTTACCAACCAGGGAGCATGTGGCTCTTGCTGGGCCTTCGCGTCGACCGGTGCAGTAGAAGCAATGGTGAATGTTTATTTCAATCAGCAAATCAATCCCGACCTTTCAGAACAAGATGTTCTTTCATGTAGTGGAGCAGGAACCTGCAGCGGCGGTTACCCAAGCAAGGCTCTCGACTACATTCGGAATACGGGTGTTGTAGACGAAAACACTTTCCCCTACCAGCAGGCTGATTTGGATTGTGCCTCAAAAGGAACCAATCCAAGCCAGCAATTCAAAATTCAGGGTAGAATAGATTTTGGCTCAACCCTCTATCCTAGAACCGATGATGACCTGAAGCGAATGTTAATTGAAAAAGGCCCGATCAGCGGTGGGTTGTATGATTGGAGCCATGCCATGGTATTGGTGGGATATAAAGTTGTGGAAGAAGGAGATAGATTCTATTACCGCGACTTGAACCTAAAAAGATATTGGGTTGATATACAGGCTGGTGACCCACTGATTGGAAAGACTGTTTGGATTTTCAAAAATAGCTGGGGAATTTACCATGGAGACCAGGGATATGTTTATGTAGAAACACCTATTTCAAACATTGGCTGGACACATGCTATTCAAACACCGATTACCAGCCTGGTAAATGACTACAAAGTTGTATGTGAAGACAGAGATGGAGATGGTTATTACTGGTGGGGAATTGGAGCCAAACCAGAAGGATTGAATATCCCTGATCAGGCTGACGGAAATGATTCAGACCCGAACCTTGGTCCTTTGAATGAATATGGTTACTGCATTCCGTTAAATGCAGCACCCGTTGCTGATTTCTCATCCAACAGTACCGGAATAAATATCGGAGAATCAGTCACATTCACCGATAGATCAGCCAACGTACCTTCCACCTGGAACTGGACTTTTGAAGGAGGAAATCCGGCGAACTCCAACGCTAAAAATCCGGTGGTTTCATACGCTGTTTCGGGCTCCTACAATGTTAGCCTGACAGTAAGCAACGCCAACGGATCAGACACCAAAACCATTACTGATTATATCACCGTAACAAAACCGGTAATTCTTCCAGTAGCTGATTTTAGCGTGAATACGACGTCTGTTATAGCCGGTGGTTCCATAACTTTCCAGGATCAATCGAGCAATAACCCCATCAGCTGGGTCTGGGAGTTTGCAGGAGGAAGCCCCGCTACATCTACAGACCAAAATCCAATTGTAACTTATAATATTGCGGGAACTTACCAGGTAAAACTAACGGTTACCAATGCTGACGGTTCTGATACCAAAATTGCAGACAACCTGATCGAAGTAACAACAGTTCCTGTAATCAAAACACCGCCGGTTGCTGATTTTTCAGCGAGCCAAACAACCATTAACTCCGGAGAAACTGTTAATTTCAGTGATCTTTCAACCAATGCGCCTACCTCCAGGAGTTGGACGTTTGCCGGTGGCACGCCTTCATCATCTACGTTGCAAAATCCAAGCATTACTTATGCAAATGCAGGAAATTATTCAGTTAGCCTAACGGTTACCAACGCTGATGGAACGGACACCAAAACGTTAGAGAGCTATATCCTTGTAAAAGACCCTGTTTTAGAGCCTATTGCCGATTTTGCCTCAAACAAAAATAAGGTCATGGAAGGAGAACAGGTAAATTTCTCCGATCAATCACAAAACAATCCTGTTTCCTGGAATTGGGTATTCGAAGGGGGTACTCCTTCTTCTTCAACCGAAAGAAACCCGGTCGTAACATACAAAAATGCCAGCAGTTATAAAGTTTCACTAACCGTTAAAAACGACGGTGGTACGAATACCAAAATCATCGATAATTATATACTGGTTGAAAAACCACAACCTGAATATTGTATCCCCTCTCCTATCGCTTCAAGCGAATGGATTTCAAAAGTACAGATTGGCGGAAATTATCATTCTTCCAGTTCAGAAGGTTATGCTGATTTCACTGCTGCAACGTTTAAATTTGAAGCAGGATCGAGCTACAGTGTTCAACTATCGCCAGGATTTGATCCGCGAAGTAAGTTTGAATATTGGGCGATATGGATTGACTACAACCAGGATTATACTTTTACGGACGATGAAAAAGTATACAGTTCGTCAAAATCCAAAACGATGGTAAGCGGACAGATTTATATTCCGGCATCCATGGAACTAACAACCCGCATGCGTGTTGCAATGGGAGGAGTTGATCCGACCGCCTGCAACTTTAACGAGCTGGGCGAAGTAGAAGATTATACTATAGTTATTTCTCAACCGGTTCCGCAACCTCCGGTAGCCGATTTTGCTGCCAATATTTACACCGTTACAGAAGGAGAAAGTGTTCAGTTCTCTGATCTTTCGGCAAACGATCCTACCAGCTGGTCATGGACATTCCCGGGTGCTGCCACAACAAGTAGTCCGCTGCAAAATCCAATCATCACATACAATACAGCCGGTGTTTACAATGTTTCATTAACCGTTGGCAATGCTTTGGGAACATCCAGCCTGACAAAGACAAGTTTTATCAACGTAGTTGCAAAGGGCGAAGCTACTTACTGTACACCAGTAAATATCAATAGCTCGAGCTGCTTTATCAATGAAATTGCAGTGAGCAATTATACTGCCCAATCAGGAGCCGACAAGTATTCATTCTCCCGTGATATAATCAACCTGAATCCGGGCGGCACATACAATGTTGAACTTTATCCGTCAGATTATTCGGTTCGCAATTTCTGGAGAATCTGGGTGGATTTGAACGGCGATGGTGATTTTGATGATTCAGATGAAACTCTCCTGACCGTGAACAATCATAAAGGCAGTGTTATTTCATCCATTGCCATCCCGTCTTATGCCAACGGCACAGCCCGCTTGCGCATAAGTATGAAAAGTGGAAAAGCTCCTGCTTCCTGCGATGATAATTTTGATGGCGAAGTGGAAGATTATGAAGTATCATTTGGAAGTCTTCCGGGACAAGGAATGGCCTCTTCGGATAATTCGATGGATGTGATAAACGAGAATTTTATTTCGGTTTATCCCAACCCAACAGAGGACAATGTAAACCTGCGATTAACCGAAGTCAGCGAGAACGATTCGTATGCGGTTTACAACTCCCTTGGCGCAAAAATCATGGAAAATCAGATCTCATCGGTGTTCAACGTAATTAACCTGGGTAATCAGCCTTCGGGAATGTATATCATTACAGTGAGAGCTAAAGACCATATTTATACCAGTAAGATAATTAGAAAGTAGTAGTGCTGACAAATCAACTACTTGGAGAGCAGGGTACTATGGAACAGAAGTCATCCTGCTTTCCTTTCTAATCTTCTGGCCAGTGCATGTAACCTCCTGATCGCCTCCAAAACTTCCGATTCGAACCTGTAAACCGAGATTCGTAATTCATCGGTCCCAGCCAACCGGCCCAGTAAATAGGAGCGAACTTCCTGAAAACGGTCTTTAAAAATTTCCTTATTCAGATTTTCTGTTATTTCGCGCGCGCCTCCGTCAAACATGTTTAAGGCATCGCTAAATGCATTCACCGAAATCCCGTACAAAGCGGTAAGCTTGGTGATGGTTTCCTCACTGGTTTTAAATCCCATATCTATTCGGTGTTGTGCTGCTTCTACAAGATGTGTCGTAATTAAATCGGCCGACATTTCCAACACATTAACCGCCTCTACCATATTTTCCAGGCGCTGCGTTTCGGACTGTGGTAATTGTTTCGCCTGAATTTGCTTCAAAAACTCCAGGATTTCTATGTGTCCCCTGTCGATCATTACATCGTTTTTCCGCAAAGAAGACAACTGTGTGGAAGTGCCATTAATTGCCAGCGACAAACCTTGCTCGATTATTTCCAGTGTACGTTTACCCAACTTGTAAATTGCCTGATTGGCCAGATCAATGGCAATGGAAGTATTGTCGAGATAATACGAGTGAAGTTCCGGGAATAGAACCTCTTCGTCTTTCTTCCGGTCAGGAACCAGCCTCAATACCAGTTTCGACACAGGAGTTACCAGCCAGATAAACACAAAAGTGTTGGCACAATTGAAAATGGTATGTGCGTTGGCAATCTGACGTGCCTTGTCGGCAGGAGAAATATAAGCCACCAAATCGGCCAGTTGACCGATAAAAGCAAACCACAATAAAACACCAACCACCTTAAACAGCACGTGCGAAATAGCCACCCGCATGGCTGCCCTTGGTTTTCCCAAAGCCGAAAGCACTGCGGTAACACAGGTACCGATGTTGGCTCCGAGTATGATCGAAACACCGGCTTCAACATTGAGCAATTGCTGCGAGGCTAGTACAATAACAACACCGGTTGTGGCGGATGAACTTTGAACGGCAGCCGTAAACACTGTTCCGATCAATATTCCTAAAAGATGATTGTCCAAACCGGTCATCGTTCGCACAAAAGGCTCGTAGGTTTTTAAGGGTTCGGTTGCCTCGCTCATTACGTTCATTCCAAGAAATACCAGCCCCAGTCCCAGGATAATTGTCCCAATTTCTTTGTATGATTTCTTCGAAAAAACGACACTGAACAGATAGCCGAAAGCCACCATCACCCACGCGGCGGCGGTTATTTTAAAGGCGATGATTTGTGCGGTAATAGTGGTACCAAGATTTGCCCCCAGAATTACCCCCAGTGTACTTTGAAAAGTAAGCAGTCCGGCAGAAACAAACCCTACGGCCAGCACCGTTGTTACCGACGAAGATTGTATAATGGCGGTAATTCCTGTTCCCGCCAGTAAAGAAGTCCAGCGGTTTCGGGTCATCGACTGAAGAAAACTCTTCATGCGGTTTCCGGCAACAATCTTCAGGGAATCCGTCATCACCGTCATGCCGTGCAAAAAAATAGCAAGGCCTCCCAACAACAAAACACTCAACGTAAGCCAGTTCATATACTATTTAATAGAGAGTGAATAAATTTTCTGTTTGCCCTAAAATTAGCACTTGCCCGCACATATCGCAACTTTTACCAAAATATCATCATAAAGCCTAAAACTGGTTTTTAAGATTTTTTTGAAAGTCTTTCAGGATTATATTCTAATTTTATCCTTCGAAAGGAAAGTAACAAGCTCAGTAACTTGTATTAAACAATAAAATATCAATCCGTTACTAAACGGAAAAACAAAAATCATCGTATGAAATCACTCGTCTTTTTTGGTCTGTTTTGTATCACCATTTTTCTTTCTTCGTGTAGCCAGCAACCGGCAAAGCAAGAAGAGAATAAGCAACCCAACGTTGTTATCATTTTTCTGGATGACTCGGGATACAACGATTTTTCACCCTTTGGAGATCTTTTCATTGAAACCCCGAATGTAAAATCCTTGGCTGAAGAAGGTGTCTCTTTTAAGAATTTTTACGTTCCGCAGGCGGTTTGTTCGGCTTCGCGCGCAGCACTGCTCTCAGGATGTTACCCGGGAAGAACCAAAGTATTTGGCGCTCATGGCCCAAAAGAGCGAGGTCTCGATCCTAAATTCCCGATTATTGGCGAAGTTTTTAAAGCAGCGGGTTATAAAACTGGGTTCTTTGGAAAATGGCACATAGGCGACCAGGAAGACACACGGCCTCAGAGCCGTGGTTTTGACGAAACCTGTGGTCTTATGTATTCCAACGACATGTGGAAACATCATCCGGAAAATCCGGAATATTGGGGAAGATTCCCTTTGCAATTTTGGGAAAACGGCAAAGTGATTATTGAAGACGTGGATTCTTCGGATCAGCAATACCTGACCAGATGGTACACCGAGCACGCTGTAGATTTTATCAATCGTCACAAAGATGAACCGTTTCTGTTGTATGTTCCGCACTCTATGTCGCATGTTCCATTGTTTTGCAGCCCTGAGTTTAAAGGAAAATCAGGCGTCGGATTATACGGCGATGTGATTTCGGAGCTCGATTGGTCGGTGGGTGAAATTAACAAGGCGCTGAAAGAAAATGGCATCGATGAAAATACGATCGTTGTTTTCTCTTCCGATAACGGCCCTTGGATTGCGTATGGGAACCACGCCGGAACTACTCCTTTTCGCGAAGCAAAAGGAACTACGTTTGACGGTGGAACGCGTTCTGCAACCATCATAAAGTATCCGGCACAACTGGAAGGAAATAAAGAATCTAGCGATGCATTAATGACGATCGACTTACTGCCTACCTTGTGCCACCTGGCCAATGTTCCGCTTCCTGTAACCGAGATTGACGGAAAAAATGTTTGGGACCTGATTTCGGGAAAACCAGACGCAAAAAATCCTCATGATTATTACGCTTTTACCAACAACAACGAATTTCAGGCGATTATGAGCGGCGATGGAAAATGGAAGCTTCATTTACCACACAACTACCGGACAATGTCAGAAATAAAAGGGAAAGATGGTTTACCGGGCAAGTACCGCCAGGAACACATTGACCTTTCCTTGTTTGACATGGAAAACGATCCATATGAAATAACCAATGTTCTCGAGCAACATCCTGAAATCGCCGAACATTTGTTGCAACTGGCAGACCAGCACAAACAAAAGTTTTTCAATAATTAGAGTATCACTTCTGTAAGCGATAAAAAAGGCCCGGACTTCCATGGAATCCGGGCCTTCTGTTATAATTTAATTTATTAATGCTTAAAACTTAAAAACCGGTTCGGGTCTGTAAGGTCTACTTTATCGTTTAATAACTCCGGTCTTATTTCTCCTTTCACATAAATCAGCGCATTGTCTTCTCCCCCAACCAAAATCAGTAATTCTTTAATAACATCGTCATCCATTTTTCCAAAAATGGTCACATTCTGGTCCTCTTCTCTTACCACCATCAATTCTTCAAAATCTTCATTTTGGCTAATGCGGGAGTAAAACTCTTCGTGAAGATTGATTTTTTGATTGAGATGATCGTCCTCCACTGCAATCACTTTCACCTTGTCGATGCTTTCCAGTATCTCTCGCTCGCTCTCTTCCAATTCGCCCATGTTGGCGGCCAAATGCACAAGCCATCCCGGAACACTAATGGTAACTACCCCGTCTTTAAACCGGTATTTATTAAAAGCTTCCGAAACTCCAGGTTCGTATGAACAGGAAGTAAGCAGAAAAACAAACAAGGCCAGAAGTGGTAAAATTCTTTTCATTTTAGTAGGTTTTACTTTGAGACGGTAACTGCGGTTGTTCCGTTACATCAAATTTGAAGAATTTCACCGTTCGCTTCAAAAGATTTCGACCAACAGGGCTTTTAGGCCGCTAAACATCAACCTGTAATTGGTCTAACACCTGAAAAAAGGTTTCCGGAACTGCAGCCTCAAACTCCATTTCTTCCCGGGTAACAGGATGTGTAAAGGCCAGCTTTCCGGCATGAAGAAACAAACGTTTCACCCCTGTTATTTCAGTCACCATCTTGTTAAGCGTAAAATCTCCGTGATGCGAATCACCCAGTATATCAAAGTAATTTTTGGCCAAATGCTGGCGAAGCTGGTGCCAGCGGCCTGTCTCGGGGCGGAGTTCAACGTAACTGAGTTTTATATTCAGCTTTTCGTTGTGCGACAAAGCCGTTTGAACCGTTCGTAAGGTTTTATAATGCGTAATTGCCGGCTTTTTAAATTTCGACTTCTTTTTCACCAGCACTTTGCTGTCAAAAGTACCTTCACCCGGATCGCCCTGCACCACCGCGTAATATTTTTTCTGAACTTCTTTGCGCTCAAACATCAGCGTTAGTTCGTGCGCAACCTCTTTCGAAAGCGCCAATACAATTACGCCCGACGTTTTTGAATCGAGCCGGTGAACATTGTAAATCCACTGTCCTGTTGTATCTCCGACCAGCTTTGTCAGGTAATCGGCATCGTGCGGCATAAAGTCATTTTTATGAACCGGAAGGTCCGCCGGTTTATCAACAACGATCAGGTGTTCATCCTGGTAAATTACAGGTATTTCCATTTTTTATTGCTAAGCACTCAAAGGTATAAAACCATGTGGGATAACCTACTCTTTAACTCAAGGGGAAGTACGTAAACTTTGGCGCGTGTCAAATGTTTTACTTGTATGAAAATGCTACTGTGTATACTAATAATGATGACCGGATTAAGCACCTTTGGACAGGAAGCTGATTCAACGGTTCTGCATAAAAATAAAGACATGAAATGGAAAGAACTAACAGATTTTGAACATTATGTAATTGTTGAAAAAGGCACCGAACGCCCGTTTACAGGTAAATACTACGATTTTAAAGAAAAGGGCGTTTATGTGTGTAAACGTTGCGGTGCACCTCTTTATCGTTCATCGGATAAGTTTGATGCACACTGTGGCTGGCCCAGTTTTGATGACGAGATCGAAGGGGCAGTTCTTCGATCGGTGGATGCCGACGGACGAAGAACCGAGATTACCTGTGCCAATTGCGGCGGCCATTTAGGCCATGTATTTTTGGGCGAAGGATTTACCCCGAAAAACACCCGGCATTGCGTAAATTCAATATCAATCGATTTTATCCCAGCCGATAAAATAAAAAAGGGAGAGCAGTAACTGTTCTCCCTTTTTCTATTTCTTCATTCAGAAAATTCTTAATCTTCATCAAGCTTTCACCGCAATGGTCTCAATTTCGACCAGCACACCCAGCGGAAGCTCTTTTACTGCAAATGCAGCTCTTGCCGGAGGGTTTTGCGTGTAATATGATCCGTAAACTTCGTTCATGGGTTTGAAGTTGGCCATATCGCTTAGCAGACAGGTTGATTTTACCACGTCCCCAAACGAATAACCGGCTGCTTCCAGAATTGCGCCAATGTTTTTCATCACCTGTTGTGTTTGCTCCTGAATCCCGCCTTCTACCACTTTCATTGTTGCAGGGTCAAGCGGTACCTGACCGGAAATATAAAGCGTTCCGTTAACTTCTACTGCCTGGCTGTATGGGCCAATGGCCTGTGGAGCTTTATCCGTTGCAATAATACGTTTCATAGTTGTATTGAATTTTAGAAGTTATAGTCATAATGACTTTTTTGTTTCTGCAGTTTCAGATCCGAGAGCATCGAAGATTTTGCATTGATGGTAAAGCTGTAGCTCTTCCTGAAACCAAAAGGAACAAAGTTAAACGACATCCCCCAGCAGTGCAAATCGCGCGTAAGGTTGAAAGTGGTAAATGAAAATTCACCCGCCTGAATATCAAAGTTGGTATTCATGCTCAGCTTCCATTTTTCAGTAATGCTAACGTTTCCTCTAAATCCAAGCGTTTGAGATACCCGCCCATTTGGAGTCGAAGCAGATTTTCCTGTATAATTCATACTGTAATCGAATCCAAAATCCCAGGGCATACTAAAGTCAACATAGTTATCAAACGTAACCGGCAGCAAATCGTCTTCCACCGGAGGAATATTTTCATCATTTCCTACAACTTCCATATCTCCCAACTCATCGCCACCTCCCTGGTTGCTTTTCCCTGATTTATTTTTCGACTTAAACGTCATTCCAAACGAAAGGTTGGCACGTGTCAAACGGCCTAATTTTCCCAAGCCACTTCTTTCGTTCCAGGTATATTTATGAATCTTCCGGTATTTTTCATCCACCATATACGGGTCAAGTGTAGCACCGGCATTAATACTAACCCCGGCAACCGTTGTACGCCCGCGAATTGAAATCGGAGCCAGGTTTAAAGAGTCGGCAATCAAGTCGTAAGAAGTACTAAGACTCAGGTTATCGATCAGCTTTACCTTCCGGAACTTCTGTTCTCCATCCGTTTTGGTACTATCGCGGGTGTCCAGTTTTTTCATTTCCAGGTTATTGCTCAACGAGAACGAAATCGATCCCGACTCTCCCCTTCCTGGAGAAGGTCCGTAAATCCCGCCTAAGTTTGAATCCAGGTACCGGGTATTTCCCAAACTATCCACCTGAACTTCGTGCCAGTATCCAAATTTGTCTTGTCCAAAATCGGGGCGGTAACTAAACGCAATCGACGGAGTCATTTTATGCCTGATACCCACCACCTTTGAGTTGGGGTTGCGAGGCAAAAAGCTTCCGTAAATATTGGTGGATGCACTTACACTGTAGGCATAATCATAAACACGATTCAAGCCTGTAATAGTATCTACCCGCACAGTACTGGGAACTCCTGATGGATTATTGACGTAATTGGCTCCCTCTTCATACTCGTACTCGTATTTTTTGAAGTACCATTTTTCGTTGTAAGTAACCCCCGGGCTGAAATTAATGTACTTAAACAGGTTAAAACTAGGGAACGAAATAGGAACATTGTGCTTTATTCCGTTTTTCCAGTCGGTAGCAAAAGAACTGGATAGGATTTCATCTTCCTTTGCTGTGATCGTATTTTTAAAATTTCCTGTGTAATTGATCCCGAAGTTCTCGTAAAACTTCAGTTTCCCACTCCTGTTCTTTTTTCGCAGTGGGTAAACTTTCGCCATACTGAATGTTGTCTCCGGAAACGAGAGCGACATGGTACTGTCACGCGTATTTTGCGAATGCCGAAGGTTCATCGACATATTAAAAGGCGTGTTTTCGAAACGACGCGAAAACGATATACTTGACGATTTTGTGGTGGTCAGGTAATCCTGACTGTTATACGCGTTTTGTTTGTCGTACCCACTCGAAGAAAGGTTTACACTCGCTGAAAAAGTCTGATTCGGATTGGCCTTGGCGTCCTGTGTGTGCGACCATACCAGTTTGAACTGCTTTGATTTTGAGTAGGTATCAAATCCTTCCTCTCCGTACTTGTTTATGGCATAATCAAAACTAAAATTTCCGCTAAACTTGTAACGCTGACGGTAACTGGTTTTTGCCCGGGCACCCCACGAACCTTTGGAATAAATATCAGCCTGCACCGCTAAATCAAAGTACTGGCTGGCGGCCCAATAATATCCACCATCCCGCAAAAAGAATCCCCGGTTGTTTTCTTCACCATAGGTCGGGATCAGAATACCCGATGAATAGGTGGGCGAATTAGGGAAATACCCAAAGGGTAAAAACGGGAAATAAATCGGAAAATCTTCCAATACCATGTGAGCAGGCCCGGTGATGATCTTCTTGTTCGAAATCACCTTTGCTTTGCTAAGCTGAAGATAGAAGTGCGGATGATCAGCATCGCAGGTGGTATATTTGGCTTTTTCGGTAATAAAAACATCTTTCCCGATCTTTTTGGTACGGTCGCTGTGAATATAACCTTCTCCCTGTTGCGAAACTACCCGGGTAATAAAAGCCTTTTCCGTATCAAAGTTATAACGCATGGTTTCCGATTCGTATTCCTCGGATCCCTGTTTGAAAATCGGCTTTTGCGCCATCTCTCCGGTTGAATCAATCACCCCCTCGGCGTAAATCTCCTTCGTTTCCAGATCGAGTTCAATGTAATAAGCCGTAAGTTCTATCTGCTGATAAGTGACTTTCGCATTGTTGTATAAAAACACTTTTTGTCCGTCCAGCGAAACAATCATCGAGTCTTCGGCATTGTAAACAATGGGATCCACCAAAAAAGCTTCTTTGGTTTTCGAGGAATCCGTCAATGCGAAAGTTGAATCCACTGCCATGGTATCCATTGCAACAGTGTCTGACAATGTTAACGCACTGATTGTATCTATCGCTGAATTTTGTACCGAAAAATTCGTTCCCGGCTCCTGTCCAAACAAAACCAGCCAGGGGCATACAATAAAAAGATATGTAAGAATTGATTTATTCAAAATGTTTTCTGCATTTCAACACCAATAGGCTGGACAAAAATATAAATATGGCTAAGACTATTTGCCTAGAAAATGTAAAATAATTCTAATTTTCTATTTTTAACCTTTTAAGCCGGAGTCATTATTAAATAAGACAAAATCCGGCAACGCGAGATACTACTCAACTATTTTTTGGGTTAAATAAATATAAATACCGTAGTGGTCATGAAAACCAGCTGTAAAAAACATATTTTTCTTCCATTAATACTTCTTCTGTCTATTCAACAGCTATCGTTTAAAAAAGCAATAACTCAGGATAAAGATGAGCGCCGGCTTTCGGTAGTGGTTATTGATCCCGGGCACGGTGGAAAAGACCCGGGTACAGTGGGAGGAAAAGTACAGGAAAAAGATGTGGTGCTCGACATAGCACTGAAACTGGGCAACCAGATAAAAAATGAGTTTCCGGAGGTAAATGTGGTATACACCCGCAAAAGCGATGTTTTTATTCCCTTGCACAAAAGAGCCGATATTGCCAATAAAAACAATGCCGACCTGTTTATCTCCATCCATGCCAATGCTGTTGAGCAAAGCTATGTTTACGGAACAGAAACCTTTGTTTTGGGGCAACACCGTAGCGAGGATAACCTGGAAGTCGCAAAAAAAGAAAACTCGGTGATCCTACTGGAAGATGACTATACCAATACCTACGAAGGCTTTGATCCAAACTCTTCCGAATCATACATCATGTTTGAACTGGTGCAGGACGAGTACAAAGAACAAAGCATTTCGCTGGCCAACCGGGTGCAGAATGAATTCAGGGAGCGAGCCATGCGGAAAGACCGCAGTGTAAAAGAGGCCGGTTTTTTGGTGCTGCGGCGCACAACCATGCCCAGTGTTCTGATTGAAACGGGTTTTTTAAGCAATGCCACAGAACGAAACTACCTCGGCAGCGAAAACGGCCGGCAAAATATGGCTGCCGCCATTTTCAGGGCATTCAAAGCGTACAAAGCTGAGGTTGAACAAAAGAGCAGCTTTCACCTGGCAACCAACGATGTAAAACCGCAGCCGGTTCCAAGACCAGTTGAGGCGACAAAAAAAGAAAACACCTCTCAACCGACAGTAACAGAAACAAAAGCAACCAAAGCAAATGACTTGTTTTATTCGGTTCAAATAGCTGCCTTGAAGAAGAAACTGGATACCACTCCCGAAAATTTCGAAGGCTTGACAAATGTTTTTCGGGAAGATGCAGAAAAGCTTAGCCGTTACTTCTCGGGGAAGTACAAAAGCCTGAAAGAAGCCGAACTTCAACTTGAAACAATTAAGAAAAAATACCCCTCTGCATTTGTGGTTGCCTTCCTGAACAATCAGTTAATTTCTGTGAAAATGGCCTTGGAATTGGAAAAGTGAGAACTGAAATCGCTAATTTTACAATAAATTTTAGTTATACCTGACCATGAGATTATCAAAATATTCGCGACTGGGAATCCTTATTGTTTTTGCCCTTACCATCTTTTTCTGGGGCTTAAGTTATTTAAAAGGAAACGACTTTTTCTCGCGCACCAACTACTATTACGTCTATTACGACCGCGTTGACGGTCTGGCTCCTTCCAGCAAAGTAATGATGAACGGATTTCCGATCGGGAAAGTAAGAGACATCACTTTTGCATCGGACCGAAGCGGACGCCTGCTGGTTACTTTAGCGATTGATTCCGAATTCGGAGTCCCCACCAATTCGGTTGCCCAAATCATAAGCAGCGATATCATGGGTACCCGGTCGGTAAAACTGGAGATGAGCCAAGAGCTTACTTATCATCATCCCAACGACACGATTCGCGGCTCGATCGAACACGATTTGAAAGAACAGGTAAGCATGCAGGTTCTTCCGTTAAAAAATAAGGCAGAAGAACTTTTGAGCACGCTTGATTCGGCCCTGACGGTTTTTACTGCCATCCTGAACGAAGATGCACAGGCCAACTTATCATCCAGCTTCGCCAACATCAACCAAAGCATCAAAAACATTGAAGCAACAACGGCCGATCTACAGGAAGTAGTTGCCGCCGAAAAGCAAAGTATGAAGAGCATTATTACGAACATCGATTCCATTACAACCATGTTCAGAAACAACTCTACGGCATTTGAAGCCACGGTGCACAATCTTCATTCGTTTAGCGATACTTTGTCGCAAATTTCAGTTTCGCCGGTTTTGGAAAACATTCAAAGCATTTCAGAACAACTAATCGCCACACTCGATAAGCTGAACAGCGACGATAATACTGCCGGCCTTTTATTAAACGATGATGAATTGTATTATTCGATCAATATGCTTTCGGAAAATATGGCTTTTCTAATAGCCGATGTTCAAAAAAATCCGAAAAGATATTTGCAATTCTCGGCTTTTGATTTTGGAAAAGATGTTTACGTAAATACAAAACAAGACCTTTCAGCAAAAGATATTGTGTTTAAAGTACACCTTGTTTCAAGCAAAATAAAACTCGATCCTGCCAGCGAGCGTTTCGAAGGGATTAAAAATGTGGAGGAATATTATTCAGGCGGAGTTTATTCCTACTTGGTAGGTAGCACGGGGGTCTATTCAGAAATTGAACTTCTTTTTAGTTCAGTGAAGAAAAAATTTCCGGACTCGAGCATTGTTGCATTCAAAAACGGACGTATAATTACGCTCGAAAAAGCGCTACGCAAGATACAGTAAGGGATAGCGAAAAAACAGGCTTTTACTTAACAAAAAATATATCAGACTACTACCAACCAGTTATTGGTTTAGCTATCAGAACATTAAATGTAGTACATTGATTTTCAGCCAATTAAAAATATACTCTTTTTTTAACTTTTTAAATGACTGATAAAGAAACCGATAAATAATTTAGGTTTAAAACAATAGAGATCTTATTTTTTTTTTCACTTTTTTTTTGCAACTTTTGTTCCCAGGAATACCACTAAGGAAATTTTTGTAGAACCTCAATTATCCTGCAATTGTAAATGAGCAACGAATACAAATCTGCATGGGAAAAATGCCTCGACGTTATAAAAGATAACGTCCCTAGCAGCAGTTTCAGGACCTGGTTTGAGCCAATCGAACCGGTAAAACTGGAAAATCAAGTACTGACCATTCAGGTGCCCAGTGCGTTTTTTTATGAATATCTGGAAGAGCAATTCATCGATATTCTGAGAAAAACACTGCGCATGGTGATTGGTCCGGGGGCAAAACTGGAGTACAATGTTGTTATGGGCAACAAGAACGGTAATCAACCGTACACTGTTAGTTACCCAACCAATAACAATATTAAAATTCAGAACAAGCCGCTAACGATCCCGTTAAAATCGGATGAAAAACCAACCATCCGCAACCCGTTTATTATTCCGGGCATCCAGAAGCTTCAAATTGATCCGCAGTTAAAACCGGACAATACTTTTGAAAACTTCGTGGAAGGCGACTGCAACCGGCTTGCCAGAAGTGCGGGCTTTGCCGTAGCCCAAAACCCTGGGGGAACAGCCTTTAACCCTTTAATGATCTACGGAAACTCGGGGCTCGGGAAAACTCACCTGGCGCAAGCAATTGGTATTGAAGTAAAAGAACGCTTCCCCGATAAGGTAGTTCTCTATGTAAATGCGAACAAGTTTCAAACTCAGTACACCGAAGCAACACGGAACAACAACCGGAACGATTTCCTGCATTTCTACCAGATGGTGGATGTGCTGATTCTGGACGACGTGCATGAATTTGCCGGAAAAGAAAAGACTCAGGAGACGTTCTTCCACATCTTTAACCACCTGCACCAGATGGGCAAGCAGCTGATATTGACATCAGACAAGCCGCCGATCGAACTGAAGGGCATGGAGCAAAGATTGTTGTCGCGTTTCAAATGGGGACTAACTGCCGACTTGCAGACTCCTGACTTTGAAACCCGCATGGAAATCCTCCGTCGCAAGGTTTACAAGGATGGGATAACACTTTCAGAAGAAGTTCTGGAATACATTGCTTCACATGTTACCAATAACGTACGCGAACTGGAAGGTGCATTGGTTTCGTTGCTGGCACAATCCATGCTGAATAAACGCGAAATTACACTCGAGCTGGCAGCCAAGCTTATTACCAAGCTGGTGAAAAACTCGAAACGCGAACTGTCGATCGAGTATATTTCGAAAGTTGTTTGCGACTATTTCAACATGCCGGTTGATGCACTTCAGGCCAAAACCCGGAAACGGGAAGTGGTACAGGCCCGGCAAATTGCCATGTACTTCTCGAAAAGTCTGACCAAATATTCGCTGGCGAGTATTGGAGCTCAAATCGGAAGTAAAGACCACGCCACAGTGTTACATGCCTGCAAAACGGTAAATAACCTGAAGGACACCGACAAGAACTTCCGGGTTTTTGTAGAAGAAATAGAAAAGAAATTGAAAATGTAAAATACACGGCAGGCTTTAAAGTCTGCCTTTTTTTTGCCCCATGATCTACCTCGCAGCAAGCATTCTCTCCTCTTCAATGATCTTTGTGGTATTTCGTGTGGCCAAAAACTACCAATCGAGACTGGCAGTTCTGATTACCATCAATTACCTGGCTGCCACTCTGCTCGGAATCTTTCTTCTAGTCCCGCACGAACCTGTTGCTCCGGAAAGAATTATTCGCTGGATGCCTTATGCTGTTCTGCTCGGAATATTGTTTATTGTCATGTTTTTCTTTATTGGGAAAAGCGCACAAAAAGCCGGGATTACCGTAACAACGCTGGCAGCCAAACTGTCACTTGTATTTCCCGTTGTTTTCTCTCTGTTCTATTTCAACGAAAAATTGTCTGTACTAAAAATCCTGGGAATTATATCCGCTGTTGTGGCCGTTGCACTTACTGTTTACAAAAAGGATCTTAAAAGAACCAATCTGCAGTTTGTGTTTCTTCCCCTCACCATATTTGTTGGAACCGGCCTGGTTGACTCTCTTGTAAAATTTGTTCAGGCCACAAAAATCGACGATAACGAGGTAAGCTTATACACTACACTCGTATTTTTTGCTTCATTTCTTTGCGGAATATGTTTTCTCTTGGTATCCGGTCAGTTTAAGACAAAACACCACTTCCCCACTCTTTTGCTGGGAACAATACTCGGAATGGTCAACTTTGGATCGCTCTATTTTCTATTGCAGGCATTAAACAAAACAGGAATGGACAGTTCGCTGGTATTTGCCCTGAATAACATGCTAATTGTTACGCTTACCACTGTTTTCGGAACCATGATTTTTAAAGAACAGCTGAATAAAATTAACTTTGCAGGAATTTTGCTGGCTTTGCTCAGCTTGTATTTTTTATTGTGATGAACGACGTTTACAAAACCATCGAGAAAACAAGTACCGGATATTTCAAAGACAAAGGAAGTAAGTTTTATTCGTATGCCTACCCCATTCAGGCCGAAGAAGAAGTCAAGGAAATCATTCAACAGCTAAAGAAAGAACACCACAGCGCGCGCCATCATTGCTACGCCTGGCGATTGGGAACCGAAGAAATAAGCACCCGCGCCAACGACGACGGCGAACCATCATCAACCGCCGGAAAACCTATACTAGGGCAACTTCAAAGTTACGAGGTAACGAATATACTGGTAGTGGTCATTCGCTATTTTGGCGGAACGCTTTTGGGAGTAAGCGGCCTGATCAATGCCTATAGAAACGCCACCGTTGAAGCGCTGAACAATGCCGAAATAGTCTCCAAACTCATTGAAACAAGCTATGAGCTGAGATTTGGTTACGATTTACTCAACACGGTAATATACCACATCAAGCAGGAAAACCTGGACATAGTTGTTACTGATTTTCAGGAAACCTGCCGGCTGGTTTTTAAGGTTCGGAAAGGCGATTCGGAAAAGGCTTTTTCAATATTCGAACAGATTTACGGACTGAGTATTAAGAAGATAAATGGCTAAATGCTTTGTTAATAAAATGCTGAAAAGTACAAGCCTTCAATTCTAACAAATGTTATTTAAAGCAATTATTTTTGAACCATGATGCAAAGTGCGATATTCCTGTCAACTTTTCTGATACGAGGCATCACTAGTCTCCGAAAGAAGGTTCTTTTTCCTAAAAAATGCATCAAACGATTAGAACTATCGATCGTATATTTTGATAAAAAAGTAGGCACTTTTTTTCAAACAAATGAAAACCAACATTTTCTTAACCGAAATGTTGGTTTTTTTCTATTACGGAATTCAGTAATTAAAAACCAATAAGTAATGGCAATGAAGAAGGATTTATTATCGATTACCGATTTTTCGAAAGAAGAATACCTGCGTATCCTCGAATTGGCTGCCGAATTTGAAGAAAACCCAAATCAGGAGCTGTTAAAGGGCAAAGTGGTAGCTTCGCTTTTCTTTGAACCGTCAACCCGTACCCGTTTGAGTTTTGAAACCGCCATTAGCCGTTTGGGCGGTCGCATTATCGGTTTTGCAGACCCCGACAGCTCGAGCTCAACAAAAGGAGAGACCCTGCACGACACCATCAAGATGGTAAGTAACTATGCCGACCTGATTGTGATGCGCCATCCGCTGGAAGGTGCAGCCCGTTATGCAGCCGAAGTTTCGGATGTTCCGGTGATTAATGCCGGCGATGGTGCCAACCAGCACCCCACTCAAACCCTGCTCGATATGTATTCGATCCTGAAAACGCAGGGAACACTCGATAACATTAATATTTTTATGGTGGGCGACCTGAAATACGGACGAACCGTACACTCGCTTTTGCAAGCCATGTCGGAATTTGAAAATCCGATTTTTAATTTTATTGCCCCACCCAACCTGAAAATGCCTCCCGGATATCTTCACCACTTACAGGAAAAAGGAATCCGTTATTTTGAGCACGAAGAATTCACCGATATTATTTCTGCCGCCGACATTATTTATATGACACGCGTTCAAAAAGAACGTTTTGCCGACCCGATAGAATACGAAAAGGTAAAAGACGTTTACATCCTGAACAACGAAATGCTGAAAAATACCAAGCCAAATATGAGGATCCTTCATCCGCTGCCAAGGGTGAACGAAATCAGCACCGATGTGGATGCCAACGAAAAAGCCTACTATTTCGAGCAGGCCCGGAATGGTATTTTCGCCCGTGAAGCAATTATCTCGCACGTTATGAACCTTAAATAAACATCCAATGGAAGCAAAAGATAACGCCAAAAAGAAACTAAAGCTAAAAGTTAGCGCCATTAAAGAAGGAACCGTAATCGACCACATTCCGGCAAAAAATCTGTTTAAGGTGATTAATATTTTAGGCCTCGACAAAATCGAAAACCAGATTACATTCGGGACCAACCTCGACAGCCATAAACTGGGAGCCAAAGCAATTATTAAAGTAAGCGACGTTTTTTTCGAAGACATGGAAATTAACAAGATTGCACTTATTGCTCCTCACGCCAAACTGAATATTATAAAAGATTACGAGGTAGTAGAAAAGAAAATTGTTGAAACGCCTGATAAAATTACCGGGATCGTAAAATGTTTCAACCCGAAATGTATTACCAACAATGAAAAAATTACGACCTGTTTTAAGGTTATCGGCAAGACTCCGATTGCGCTAAAATGCAAGTACTGTGAGAAGATCACAACCGAAGAACAGATCCGAATGATATAATTTTTTGCTGATCTGATATAAATCCGCTTTTTGGTATTGCAAAGAGCGGATTTTTTATATATTTGCACCACCAAAATCAAACGGGGCGCGGCTCAGGGAGATTTGGAAGTTCAAATAAGTATTGCCCAGTTGGCGGAATTGGTAGACGCGCTAGTTTCAGGGACTAGTATCCGTATGGATGTGAAGGTTCGAGTCCTTTACTGGGCACATTGATAATCAATAAATTAAGGCCACTTTTCAGTGGCTTTTTTATTTCCCTAAAAAAACAGCACATACAATGTATATTTTCCCTTAATAGTACAACAATTATTGTTCAGAACGGTACATTTCTGTTTCAGTGACTAATATCTGTATGGATGTGAAGGTTCGAGTCCGAATCGAGACTTTTTAACTGCAACTGAGCTTAGTGCTATTCAGGATAAAGAAATAAAAATTCAACGTCTCGATGTAATCCGTGATATCTTCATTTTCGCGTGTTACACGGGTCTCTTATTCCGACATCGCGAAACTACTATTTATATTCTGTCCTTTTGTTTGACTTTCGGAATCTGTAAAAACGATAGCCTGTGATCCAAAGAATAGATGGAATAAGTCCTGTAATGAATACTGCAATCCGTCCAAATAATCCAATTGTTTCGCCAATATGGACAGGGTATGCCTGAGCAGCTATTTTTTCGCTTAAGGAATTTTGATGATATTCAGCAAACATCGTAACCTGAAAATTTTGCTTGACCTTAATTTCCTTAGTTTCACGAAGCCCTGCCGAAATAAACCGGTTCTTCACATACCTGAAACGATATTCGCCGGAAGCTTCCTCTGGGAAATAGACTGACCTCAGCTTATACCCATCCTCGGATGGAAGGCTCAATGCTTCTTCCAAGCTATGGTAACTGAACACTTCTCCAGAGATTTTTTTTGTTTCCTTCGCTGGTGAATCCAGAACCTTAAGCACACCTTTCCACGTAGGCATAAATGTGAAAAACGATCCGGAAACAGAGATAATAAGCAAGGGAATAAGAAAAAGGACGCCTAACAGTTTATGAAAATCGTAATAAATAATTCCTTTTGGCAGGTTCTTCGATATAGAAAAACCTTTCCCGGGATTTCTACTGTAACGTTTCCACCACAAATAAAAACCGGAAGTCAGTAGTAAAGAAAAAAACAGTATCGCACTTCCTCCTACTATATAATTACCATAACGGGGAATCAGTAAGGTTCGGTGAAAACGTAATAAATGTTCAAAAAAACGGATGGAAATAGTCTTCTCTCCAAGCTCAACTCCTGTTGCGGGATGGAAATAGCGGTTCTCACCGTCTTTAAATACCAGTTGAATACTCTGTTGTTCACGGTAAGGTAGGTGCAAGGCAGACAAATCTCCGCCAAAACGTGTATATAACTTGGATGCCGTTTCATGAATGGCCTCTTCTTTTAAAGTATCAATATTGCTTACAGTCAAAACCTCTGGATTCAGCATCTGCAATATCTCTGGCTGCCAAACATATAAAGAGCCACTTAGTCCGGATACAGAAGCCACAAAACCACATACTAATCCTATCCAAAGATGAATTTTTTTTGCAAAAACTATTTTTCGTTTCAAGAATAAAGAAGTTTAAAATCATATGCGAATGAGCTCATCCGCATATGACGGTTTCAACAGACTAAAAATTATAATTCAATCCCAAACGGGTATTTATTCCTTCTGCTACTCCCGTGAATGTGCGTAAGGGAGCAGCCCATTGTGAACGGGCTGACAGGTAATACTCGTTTAGCAGGTTATTAATTCCCAGGGACAACGATAAGTTCGACCGTACTTTGTAATCCAAGGCAAAATTTAGAATGGTAAAGCTACTTACCGGAAATTCGGTATGGCGAAACGCCCAGTTTCCGTTGGTATCCTGGAACGGATTGAACCGCTCGCGTTTCCCTTGGTGGGTCATTCGCAATGTTGTAGTTATTTTATTGGTCGGATTCCAGGTAATATAGGCTGTCGTTTTTGCCGGGGCAACTACATCTCCTCCCAGGTAGCTCAAGTCGTTTTTGTCGCTCACACTATGTTTAAAACCTTCGACATAGGAATAGGAAGAGCCTGCCATCAGCTTATTTCTAGCAAGAATGACATCAATCACAACTTCTCCTCCGAAAATGTTTTGCGGTTGTTTTGATGGAATAAAAGCGTTTGCTTCATCGCTGAACACTACACCGGTTCCCAGGTTCGATTTACTGTAATAACCAACGGCCTCAAACCTAACATTTCTGAATTTTGACATGAAACCAAACTCGTAATTGTCGGTTACTGCTGCTTTCAGGTTAATGTCGTTAATATCTGTGGCAACAGCCGAGCGTAGTATCACCCCCAGATCGGCTATGGAAAAACCCTGAGAATAGCTCAGGTAAGGGGTAAATTCGTCATACTTAATGTAACGAATACCGAAGTTCCAGGCTACATTGCTGAATGTTAGTTTTCCTCCGTTTACATCTACCGACGATGTAAGATTACCATCGGCTTTAGGAGAATAAGGAAGTGTACTGTAGGCGTCAATGTTCATTTGCATGTCATCGTAGCGTAATCCGGCTTTCAGCACCCAATCATCATGCAGTTTGAAAGTGGATTGCAAGTATGGCGCCCAGCTGGTCATTTCGATATTGGGAACCCAGAGACGCCCGTCGAGCAAGCCCTGGTTTGTTTTATCGCGCAAAATGTCCACTCCATACGTAAGCGAAATTTCCGAATTAATCCCTGCCTTCAACTGCGTATTGAAGTTTGGACGAATGCCGTATTTCTCGGCATTAATAACCGACTGCCCTCCATTTTCAAAGCTTTCAGAATAAAAGAAAACATTTTGGGTTTTCTGATAATATACGTCTGTCTCAAAATGCGTTGTTTCCCCAAAAAGCTCATCTACATCGTATTTTAATCGCGTATTGATTAATCTTGTTCCTGTAGGTTCCTGACCAGGAATAGAACCTTCCACTCCATAGCCGGGTGTGAGAATGTAATCTCCTTCCTCATTGAGCACCTGCACTTGTGCCAATTCCGGAATAAAAGGTGTTTTTTGAGCGGTTTTGTAAAAATTGCCGTTCAAACTCAGCTTTTGTTTATCCGACAATTGGTAGCTGACTTTTGCAAAAGTGCTGTAAATATCCGTGTTATCCATTCCATAAGTTGGAAGCACGGGAACTCCATCAGCATCGTATTGGTTACCGGTTTGTTCAAAACTGCCACTGAGGTAATACGAAAGTCTATTACTTCGGCCTTTCAGTGATTGATAGATCCCCCACCCTTGAGCATCTTTTGTCTTTGCCAGGTTGCTGGTTCCCCACAAATTAGTGTTTCCTTCGATGGGTTTCTCTGAAGCACCGTTTTTGGTTATATAATTGATAAAACCTCCATTTCCACCATTTCCGAATATAGAGGTGGCACCTTTTATCACTTCAACCCGACTGATGTCGTTTGGATTAACTGATTTGATTCCAAGCGAACCATTCCGGAGCGGAGTAGACTGGGGAATACCATCAACCATCACTAACAGAGAACGGCCGCGCATCGTTTGCCCCCAGTTCGAGAATGTTCCGCTGCCAAGGGCAAGTCCGGGAACACTGAATTGCAAGATTTCATTAATGTTCGATGTTGATTTGGTAAAATCCCCTATCTGTTTTACATCAATGACAGTAACCGATGCAGGGATTTCTGAGATGTACTCAGAGTTGCGGCTAGCCGACACAACAATCTCATCAAGTTTACTGAACTCTTCTTTCAGCACCATATTTAATTCACTAGTCGCTCCTGACTTTATCTGAACCTGATGAGTAACCGTTTGCATGCCTAGCATTCGAAAAGATACTTTCCATATTCCTGCTTTCAGCCGGGAAAGTTCGTATGTACCGTCAGGTTGAGTTAATGTTCCCGACTGTAAGGCATCAATGTGAACTGTGGCACCGGCAACAGGTTGGTTATCTGAAGTAGTAACAGTCCCCTTAAGTTTCCCCTGCGAAAAGGACATCAGAGAGCAAAAAAGTATAAAGAAAAGTAATAGTGACTTCATTATTTATTCTTATTAAGATTAATTAAAAGTTGAGCGGCGAAATTAGCGTTCAGGAAAATAACCTGCATCCCTACTTCTTGGGATTTATTGTTCAATTTGGTTATTGGGCTGCTTTTATTAGCTGTGATCAACTTTATTAAAATGGAAAGGTTACGAAGGAAATAAGAATGCAAATCTTACAAGGAGATATTGGCTCAGGGGAGATTAAAGTTATAATAGAATAGTATAAAGTAATTTTTATCCAAGACAAGAAGGCTGTATATAAGGGTTTTATATGATAATTTTCACCCTCAAATTTAATATATCTTCTCTGCTATATAATCAACTAATTTCAAAACGCCTCTTGATTATTGTATTCTTTCCTTTTCTGAATGCGGCATTGATATATCGGAACTAAAATTCTGTATTTCGATAATTCCACACCACCTTTTGGTAAGGGCGCCACAGGTAGCTTAGCGGGTAAACAAGGAAATGAATAAAACGAGTAAACGGAACCATCCCGATTAATACAAATGCGCCCACAATGTGCAATTGAACCACCAACGGGAGCTGAGATACGGCATTAGCATCGGGATTAAACATGAATACAGATTTCAGGTAGGGAGCCAGAACAATGGAGAACCACGAAGCCCCCCAGCGGAAGAAAGTAGCTGTCCATATACCGGTGATTGCCTGAAACATTAGAATAACGTACACAAAAACATCCATATAACTGGTTACCTGCCTGATTCGCTTCGATTCTACGCGGCGAATAACCAGAAGTATCAGCCCGGTAAGGAAAAGAAGAGCAAATGTCAGGGCGCTTACTTCCAAGATATACAAGCGAAGCGGGATCTGGTTCCAAGCCAGCACAGTGCTTGGGATCAGAAAAGCAGTTAGATGCCCGAAAAACAGGAAAATAATTCCCCAGTGGAAAGGCCGGCTTCCGAAATACAGTTTTTTGCTTTCTAGAAACTGGCTTGAAAGCGATGATACCAGAAACGGCATAAACCAATACCGGTAAATGGTACCCATCAAAAATGATAGGAGTGCCAGGTAAGGCAGTATGACAAAAAAGAGTGTTGCATTCATAATCGTGTAATTTAATCGGTAGCTATATCAAACTTCCACAGCCAGACATACAGGTAAAACTTCTGTTTTTTTCGAGCGTGCTAAATTCGAACCGTTCAAATGCTGAATTCTGGAAATCAGCTTCCAGTGTTTGCTGCAAAACCTTTAGCATTCCTTTATATACGTTGTCGTCAGACTGAAAAGAACGGATCATTTTTTCCAGAGCAGGAATCAACATTGAAACCACCAGCTCTTCAGCAAATGTTGGATCGGTAATCAGCGGTAACAAATTCAGCACATTGGGTAAATGGTCTGGTAATTCACTGTTGCGCGGGTTTCCTGCTTTTTCCTGCTCCTGTTTCATATACACCAAAAAGCGGCCGCGGTTGTAATCTTCTTCATAAAGCACATAGCCAATGTCCAGATAGCAAAGTGCTTGAACATCAAAAGTACTGATGTAATATTCCTGCTGCTGTGGCAAATTTTTCTCCTGCATATGAGTGGCAAAAGCCTCCAGCAGCGCTTGCAATTCCGGAGCCCGGGGCGAAATCAGACTTTGCCAGTTTTCTCGGAAACGTTGGTCCTGTCCAGTCGGATACGAAAACACTTCCGCAAACAAGGTGTATTTTTCCAGTTTTTTCATTTTATAACCCACGCTTTGGTTTTTTAGTAAATCCGAAACCAGTTGTTCCTTTGTGTACATGCGTTTCGTTGAGCATTTCGATAGCTTCTTCGCGGTGTGCCGGAGGAATAACAAAGCGGTCGTTTAAATGAGCCAGCGAAGTAAGCCTGTAAATATCATCGGCAATTTCAGGTGACAAGTCAGAATTCTGTAGCAGTTGTTCTATCTCATCGTTTTGGAGGTCACCAACAGTAACCGAACGGCGATGCAAACGCACAGCCATCAGTTTTTTGAGGATTTCTGCAATCACTTCCACGTTACCGGCACTAAACAAACTGGCCAGATATTTCAGTGGAAGGCGCGGGTTTTCCATGTCGTCCCACAACGATTTACCGGCAGAATGGTATTTGTTGTCTTCATTCATTTCGGCCATGGCCGGTAACAGCGGCATTACATAAAAGAGGTTCGGAAGCGTACGAAACTCAGGATGAAGCGGCAAAGCTAGCCCCCATTCTTTCACATATTTCCACACCGGCGACTTTTGGGCTGCCTGAATGGTGGAATCGTGAATACCACTTTTTTTTGCTGCTGCAATCACTTCCGGATCATTCGGATCAAGATAAAGGCTCAACTGTTTATCAATCAGCTCGCTTTCGTCGCACGAAGCCACTTCTTGCAAACGGTCGGCATCGTAGAGTAACACTCCCAAATAGCGGATACGCCCCACACACGAATGCATGCAGGCCGGTGCCTGACCGGTTTCGAGCCTTGGATAGCAAAGAATACATTTTTCCGATTTGCCGGTGTGCCAGTTGTAATACACTTTTTTATACGGACAAGCAGTTACGCACATCCTCCACGCCCGGCATCGTTCCTGGTTTACCAGCACAATACCATCTTCTCCCCGTTTGTAAATGGCCCCCGAGGGACAAGCCGCCACGCATGCTGCATTGAGGCAATGGTTGCAAATCCGGGGAACATAAAACATCACCATTCGTTCAAGCTGAAACATAGTTTCCTGCTCTGCGGGCGATAAATCGCGTATATTAAAATCCTTCCGGGCATATTCGGCTGATCCTCCCAGGTCATCATCCCAATTAGGGCCTGATTTAGGGGTTATTTTTTCGCCTGTAATCATCGAAACAGGCTCGGCAGTTGGTTGGTCGTCTCCCTCAGGTGCATCAAACAGCTTTTCGTACTGGTAGTTCCAGGGCTCATAATAATCGTCCATGGTTGGCATGTGAGTATTGTGAAAAAGCTTTTTCATTCCCTTGATTTTCCCCACTCCTTTTAGATCGATAGAACTGTGCTTCTTCTCCCAGCCGCCTTTGTAAATTTCCTGGTCTTCCCACTTTCGCGGATAGCCGGTCCCGGGTTTGGTTTCCACATTGTTCCACCACATATACTCAGCTCCTTTGCGATCGGTCCAGGTGTTTTTACAGGCAATGGAGCAGGTGTGGCATCCAATGCACTTGTCGAGGTGAAAAACCATGGATATCTGAGAACGTATATTTTTCATTTTTACCGCTTTTCAAATTAAAACTGAACTTGTTCCATCTTTTTTACCAGCACAAAGGTGTCGCGATTAACGCCAACCGGTCCCCAGTAATTCATGTGAAAGGTAAATTGTCCGTATCCGCCAACCAGCAGATTCGGCTTCAGGTGAACGCGTGTTAGGCTGTTGTGTCCGCCTGCCCGCCTATTGTTGCGACTGGGTGATTTCGGTACCGAATAAGTCCGCTCAGGCGAATGGTAAACAATGCAAATTCCGGCTGGAATACGCGAACTCACACAAGCACGGGTGCAATAAACACCATTATCATTCAGCACTTCCACCCAATCATTGTCTTTAATTCCCATGCTGGCCGCATCCTTTTCGCTGAGCCAGCAAGGCTCCATTCCGCGCGAAAGAGTGAGCATTCTCAGCGTGTCGCCATACGTTGAATGGATGTGCCATTTCCCGTGAGGTGTGAGTACATTCAGCAATTTAGCCGCCCCATCGTTAACCGATTTACGCAAATCGCCGTAAACCTCGGGGCGTGGCGAAGGTTTGTAAGTAGGCAGGTGCTCGCCAAATGCAATATATCCCTGGTGATCGAGATAAAAATGTTGTCGGCCGGTTAGTGTTCGCCACGGAACAAGGTATTCAATGTTATAAGAGAAGGCTGAATAAGCCCGTCCGTTTTCAACCAATCCAGACCAGAGAGGCGAGTTGAGCAGTCGCCGCGGTTGTGATTGAAGGTCTTTGTAAGTCAGCAAGGCATCGTTATTTTGAGGACGCAGCCGGCTCAAATCAATACCTGTATTTTTTTCTGCTGTTTTGTAAGCCCGTTCGCTAAGTTTTCCGTTGGTTAACGACGACAACAGCAATACTGCGTCAATGGCCTCCACATCTTCCCTTATTGACGGGTAAACCTGTCCATCAATTGTATTTACTTTTTTCTCTCCGTTCAGTAGTTTATCGTAAAAATCTTCGCATTGAAACGACACGCCATGTGCTCCAACACCATTTCTAACCCCATCGCCCAAGCTGATGAATCGGTCATACAATTTGGTGTAATCGCGCTCAACAGGCACAATATTGTGCATGGTTTTTCCGGGCTGGGGCTCACACTCCCCGGTAAACCAGTCTTTAATTTCGGTTTGTGCAATCTCTCCTTTCGAGTCGTGGTTTATCGGTGTATTGACGAGATCCAATTGTACACCGGGCAGGTGAACTTTGGCAAGCTCACTGGTTACCCGGGCAATTTCACGGAATATTTCCCAATCGGGTTTCGACTCCCACACAGGCGGAATGGCAGCCGAAAGCGGATGAATGAAAGAATGCATATCGGTACTATTCAGGTCAGCTTTTTCGTACCACGAAGCGGCAGGCAGCACAATGTCGGAATAAAGTGCCGAAGTATCCATCCTGAAGTTCAGGTCAACTACAAGATCCATTTTTCCTTCAGGAGCATTTTCTTTCCATTCAATTTCTTTTACAAATTCTTTGGCTACCTCATCTGCAATATTGTTGTGGTGGGTCCCAAGATAATGTTTCAAAAAATATTCGTGTCCTTTAGCGCTCGACATAAGCGCGTTGCCACGCCATATATACCAAACCCGCGGAAAGTTTTCCTCATTATCCGGCTGGTTGACGGCATATTTCAACTCACCTGTTTTCAGTTGATTTACAATGAAATCCTGCATTTTGGAACCTTCTGCCATCCCTGCCTCTTGAGCTTTTTTACCTAAGTCGAGCGGATTTTTATTGTATTGCGGATAAAACGGCATCCAGCCGTTGCGTACCGATTTAGCAATTAAGTCGGCTGAGTGCTGGGTTGAAAACGCATTCTCGGGTACAGTATTGTAATCGGCCTGGTTGCCATCATAACGCCACTGGTCGGAATGAATATAGTGCCAGATGGGCGTTTGCTGAAACCGAGGTGGAATTTTCCAGTCTTTCCCCGACATAATGGTTCCCCACGAATCCTGTGGAGCCAGTTTTTCCTGCCCTACATAATGGTTCATGCCACCACCATTCACCCCAATACAGCCAGTGAGAATCAGCGCCATGGTAGCCGACCGGTAAATCAGGTTGCTGTGATACCAGTGGTTAATGCCAGCACCAATAATAACCATACATTTTCCGTTTGTGACACTGGCGGTATTGTACCATTCTCGGGCAAAACGAATCACGGTTCCGGTGCTTATCCCGGTGTAAATTTCCTGCCAAGCAGGAGTATAAACAGCTGACGCATCATCGTATCCTGTCGGAAACTCACCGGAAAGCCCACGGTCTATCCCGTATTGTGCCATCATCAGGTCGTAAACCGTAGTATAAGCCAGCTTTCCGTCTTCGGTCTCCAGGAAGCGGACAGGCACTCCCCTTTTCATGGTTTGCTTTTGCTCGAAGCGGGTAAATTCAATCTGAAGCACTTCATCATGTTTGTCAATCAGGCTAAGCAACGGACTGTATTCCTGTCCGGTTTCGCCATCATTCGACTGAAGGTTCCAGTTACCCTTTTTTTCCTGCCACCGGTGCCCCGAACTTCCACGCGGACAAATAAACTCGTTTGTTTTCTCGTCTATATTCAGAAACTTCCAGTCGCCGTTTTCGATGTTTTTATATTTTTTTATTCTGTTGGCACGAACTAACCTTCCGGGCGTGTATTTGTCTCCTTCTTTTTCGAGTTCAACTAAAAAAGGTGCATCGGTATATTTTTTTGTGTAATTAATAAAATAAGGCACCTGCTGTTCGTGATGGGCTTCTTTCAGAATGATGTGGGTAACGGCCATCCAAAAAGCACCGTCCTGCCCGGCATGAACCGGTATCCATTGGTCGGCATACTTGGCCACCATGCTAAAATCGGGCGAAAACACCACCGTTTTGGTACCGTTGTGTCGCGATTCGGCAAAGAAATGTACATCGGGAGTCCGGGTCATCCCCAGGTTAGCGCCCATTACAGCAACAAATTTGGCATTGTACCAATCGGCGCTTTCACCCACATCGGTTTGTTCTCCCCATATTTCGGGGAAGGAATTGGGCAGGTCGCAATACCAGTCGTAGAAACTCAGGTTTACCCCTCCAAACAACTGTAAAAAGCGGGAGCCGGCAGCAAAGCTCATCATCGACATGGCTGGGATTGGTGAAAAACCCACCACCCTGTCGGGGCCATGTTTTTTTGCCGTGTAAATATTGGCAGCGGCAACTATTTCGAGTGCTTCGTTCCACTCAATCCGCCTAAATCCTCCTTTACCCCTTGCTTTTTGATACCGTTTCCGAAGTTCCGGGTTTTGCTGAATATTTTCCCAGGCCAGCATTGCATCACGAGTTTTTTCTTTTTCGGCCCGGTAAATATCGATTAACGCACCGCGGATCATTGGGTATTTCACCCGAACCGGGCTATACAGATACCACGAAAACGAAATTCCTCGCTGACATCCACGCGGCTCGTAATTGGGCAGGGAATCTTCGAGCAAAGGATAGTCGAGTGCCTGCGATTCCCAAACCACAATCCCGTCTTTTACATGAATATTCCAGCTGCACCCGCCGGTACAATTCACCCCGTGGGTACTTCGTACGGTTTTATCATGTTGCCAGCGGTTACGGTAAAATTCTTCCCATTGGCGGGCTTTGGGTGATATTAAATCTTTAATCCAACTCATATGATTTGTTTTGTGGTTTCTAAATTAAACCTGGCGATTCACGACGGAATTTTCCTATAATCATAAGAAAGATAAATGTGTATCAATAAAAACAGGGCTAGAACCAGTGACATTGCAAGGAAAATGATTGTACTTGAAAAACTTCCGGTACTGACTTCGTGCTGACCAGAATAATGCACCAAAGCCATCAAGGCTTCTTTTTCCTTCCCGGTCAGGTCTTTTCCTTTTAAAGCATCTTGCATGGCCGGAAACGGCGGGTTGGAAAGAATTGCATTTATACCCGGCATTCCCAATTTCGCGTACGACTGACTGAGATTAAAGCTCAGATTGCCACCACCAATTAAAATCCCATCGTTTAGTGAATGACACGAAGCACATGGCGGCGCCCCATTTTCGAACGGTTTATACCCGTAAAAAAGTGAGTTTCCTTCATTAAGTTGGGCATCGGTATACGTAATGCGGGGTTGTCCGACCATAGTATCCTGTGCTTGCTGTTTTTCACCTGTTGCCTGTTCTATAGGTGTTTCTTCACCTCCCGATTTTGTTTCGATATAACTCAGAATACTACGAATTTGGTCGTCACTCAGATTATTGTCAGGCATGGGAATTTGGTTGTACTCCTTAAACAATGCCACAGCAAGAGAATCACCATCCTTTATCATTTTTTGTGATGAGCGGATAAAACTGATCAGCCATTCCGGGTTCACTTTTTTGTTTACCCCCTTCAGATCGGGCCCTACTAATTTGCCACTTCCAATGGTATGGCAAGCCATGCAGGTTGCTTTAAACAGTTTTTCGCCTTCGTTTTGTGCCTTGGCAAAAGGCGCGTTAGCTAACATCAGCAAAATGAACAGAAAGGATACACGTGTTTTCATTGCTTTCAGTTATAAGTTAATCCTGATGATCATAGGCGGAATGCTCTTTCAGATTTTGAATAAATTCTTCGATCTCCGGAGCAAAGAAATCAGATTGTTTTACGGCAGCATATAGCTGACCGACCTGTTCTTTTTGACTTTCATTCAGTGCTTCTTCGGCCATGGGGTACAACACATTGTCTTCTTTATAAATGTGTTCCTGAAGCAAGTAACAATAGGCTTCAGCATTTTCAATCAATTGGGACACATCGTTCCCGGCGAGCGCGTTTTCCATCCCTCTGACATAATTTCGTCCTTCGTCGTGTTCATACAACATTACCGGAATGGGATTGCAGTGCATATTATCAGCTTCGCCAAGCATCGCCTTAAACAAAATGTCTTCTTCTTTTTTGTGATGATAACCATCGGCATAGTTCTTAATGAAATAAATCACTTCTCTGAAAAAGTCCGGATTCACAGATTTATCTTTTTGTAAGCTGTTACATTCTTCCAGAACCTGATCGATTACCTTTAAAATGTTTTGGTGTTCCTGAGACAAAACGTTTGTAATGTTTTTCATTTGCATTCTTTTTTTGCATTAAAATTCGAGTGTAGTTTTAGTGCTTTATTGTGCTTTTAATGGTTGATATTTTTTCGAACGAAGCAGGATGGCGATAATAACCAAATCAACTATTGCCAGGCCAACAAACACCATAAACCCGCGTGCATAACCAATAGCTCCCAGTGATCCGGCAATAGTTCCCATTACCGGCGGTAAAACAAAGCCTCCAAAAGCCCCTAGCCCACCAACCCAGCCGGCTGCCCCGCCAACCGCATTGGGGACATAAGCCGGGACAAGCTTAAAAACGGCAGCGTTAGCAATTCCCATACCGGTAGCAAGCAGTATTGCCATACTTATGCATGACGGGCTTGTGGTGGAAAATGAAAGTGTTCCGGAAGCAACTAATATGACGGCCATTGCAGCAAAAGCAATTCGTTCGCCACCAAATTTATCAGCCAATGAGCCCCCGGGTATTCGAATAGCCGAAGCCAAAATTGAAAATATGGCAGTAAACAAGCCTGCTTTTACCGGGCTAAAATTTTGATATTCGTTCCAATAAGTAGGAAACCAGGCGGTGAGCGCAATAAAACCGCCAAAGGTTGTGAAGTACAAGGCTACCAACGCCCAGGTGTTTTTCACCCTGGCAGAGTTTCGCAGGCTGTCTATTACACTTCCTCCCGGAAATAGTTCCTGTCCGGCTGCCGATGCCTTGTCGCGCGAATCAATTTCTGCAACCCCGGCTTTTCGGTATTGAAAGTACGGGGCATTAACACCTACAACGGCATAAAGAATGGTTCCGGTTAGTAAAAACAAAAACCAGGCGAAATAAGCGGAAATAAACCCGTAGTAGCTTAGAAAAATAGGAAGGATCAGTGAAAAAATCCCCGGTGCCAGGTTTCCTAATCCACCAAAGGCGCCCAGTGCAAACCCCTGTCGGCTTCGGGGAAACCAATAGGAAGTTTGCCCGATACCCACCGAAAAAGTGGCAATTCCGCAACCACTCAGGAAACCAAAGAACAACACCATACCATACATTCCTTTCATGGCATTGGGGTAAGAGGTCGAGAGCAATAAGGTAACACCTCCCAGTCCGATAACACTCAGAATCAAAAGAATCAGGAATGGCTTTTTACCGCCTGTAGTATCAACCCATGCACCAAAAGGGATTCGCAACAGAGAGCCTGAGAGTGAAGGAATTGCAATCAGTAAACCCGTTAAGGCCGGCGTTAAGTCCATTGCTTCCTTAAATTTAGCAGCGGTTGGCCCGTAAAGTGCCACTGCCGCAAAACCAAAAAAGAACCCAAGAGTGGTTCCGGTTAGTGCCCGCTGTGCGCTTCCTTTGGCTTTCATTGGAGAAATTTTTAGTTTCTCAAAAAGGTAGAGATAATAGTTTTCAATTTTTGTAACAGATGTTACAAAACGAACATTTAAAGATAAGAGGAACCCGTAATCTTTTTATATGGATTTATCTACGTATCTAACTCTTTTTTATGTTTTCCTCTTTATTATGATTGTTTGTAAATGCGAACTAAACCGTGAACCAAAATTATTTTAGCTCCGGTTCATACGCAACTCACAAGCAGCAAATAATAAGTATGTTTCGATAGTTGTTCTTTACTTAGAAAACAACTGTATTGCTATGTTAATTGATTTTCCAAGAGTAATTGTAGCAGTTATTCGGAGAACAAACGCACTTCCTGTTGTTTTGCTATTACAGTAAAGATGGCATCTTTATCTAATATTCCGGAATACTCCAATTCGATCATTGTTTTTTCGAATGGAGCCAAGGCGCAAATACTAGCCTCAAAATCAATAACTTCTCCACTAACCTGAGCTTCTACCTGAATCTTCGTTTCTTCAGAGTTTACAAGTCCATAATTGCCTACTTCTATCCGGACAATCGTTTTTTCATTCTTATGAGAAACAACCGGTTTTCGGGCTGACAGGATTGGGGTATCATAAATCAACCAAGGCAAGCGGGTGTAACCAAACAGCAGGCTTCCATCCTTAGTTTTACCAAGTAGCTTTGCGGCAAAATTCTCATCTGTCAGTCCATTTCCCTGACCATCAAAGAACAGGACAAGGTCTTTCCCTTGTTGCTCTGTTTTTACAAGCTTACTCCCCCGTCCGAAGTTAACTTCTTCGGCAGCACCAAAACGAAGCGATTCTAAATCCATGTCTGCATGAGGATCAAAGCCCGGTTCTGCTTCAATCTTCACCCGAATCAGTGGGGTGCCCTCGGTTATTTCTTCCTTATCTAGAATGGTCAGCAGTTTTCCTTTGGTAAGTGGGATGCAAATGTTCTTAGAACTGTGGTTGTCACTCCCTAAATCGCCCCATTTGGATGAATCGATCACGGCAAAATTAGCCTGATAAGCCCGGCCATACTCATCCTGAAGCATTTTGATACGCTCGTATTTATACCAGGCTTCTACTGTCCCATCCTCGTATTTGGCAATTCCGGGCATGTATGCTTCACCAGGTTCCACTTTCCAGTCGATGCCATTCGGCGAACGGAGGTAATAAGCAATTCGGCCATACCAATCATTGACGATCATATGGTACTGAATATGCGTCCGCCAGATCACCGGGTCTTCATAACGCCCGTCAAAAGCAGGATAGACTGACTTGTTCGTTACCTGGTAATAAGGCGATAGGCCGGTTTCACTCATCCAGATTCCGCCACCGCGGCAAACAGCCAGGTAGGAGCCGTCTTTTCGTTGAGCAAAACTCACATTCGACAAGCCATCATGAATCTTCCGGTCTCTCGGATCGAATGTAAACTCCCCCTTCGTCCAAGGGCCATTCAGTCCGTCGGCAATATAGTAGGCATTGATTACATAAATGACATACCGCCCGTCTTTTAGCCTGAAAAACTCCGGGTTATGACCTTGTCCAATGGTTTCACCCTGCACCTGAAAGGGTCCCTGAGGATTTTCGGCTACTGCATGCACCACTTCGGATTTTGTCCATTGCATATGTCCTTTTTCTGAATTTTCGGGCCAGCGGCAAACGATTAGGTGGTACTTCCCATCATCGCCTTTTCGGATGTTCCCCCCCCAATACGACCACTGCGGATCTTCAATACCATTAGCAGTATAGCGGGGCCTTACCGCATCAGCCCCCCAGGTATCCGAAGTCAGTTCTCCAATTGGAGGTATGGCTTCAAAGCGATCCATAAAGCGGCCACCCCATACCAGCTGTTTCCATTCCTCAGGACGCTGGCGCTCGATATCCTGGGCGTTTAAAGGGCTAAATTGCAACACCCCACATACAGCCAATAAAAGGCAAAAAGAATAGTAGTAGTTTAGTTGTTTCATTGTTTGATTATTTGATTCGTTGATTATTTGTCTTTTTAAAACGCTCAACAACCATTCGTCAAGAGTTTTACATTCATTTTTCAGAAATCGTATTTATTAGTCCCCTTCTTCAATAATAAACAGCCATCCCTTCTTGCTTTCAACCGGAATTTCATCTGTAATAGCAAACTGAGCGGATGGTTGAAAGTCTGCTATTTCCGGGGCAATTAGTCTTACATTTGCCGATGAAAAGCCAATTCTATCCCAATCCAGGTTCAGTTGAACTTTTTCCGTCTTATCCGACCAGTTTCCCAGTGCAATTAAAGTTTTGCCATCGCGGATATAAGCGGTTGCTTTTACCTTGGGATTATTGGTTAGTACCACAGGCTCTTTTTCCCAAAAACCAACCATTTGGGATTGCTCGATGCCAAATTCATCCCAAACCTTCCATACTGGCCGGGGGTCGCAGGTTACGCCTTCGGTCACCCAGGGGTGCCGAACCGTCATGCCATACACCATGCCCAACCAGCGGTTGCCTCCTCCGTGAAGCATGTCTCCCATCAACCCAAATGGAATACCGGATACTTCAACCAGCCAATTGGCAGGTTCCATTTCGCTATACATAAAGCTCTCTCCAAACCAGAGTTTATCCATATACGGAAAATATTCGGTGTATTGCGTGGCCGGACCTTTACTGAAACCCGTATTGGAGTGCAAATCAATCAAGCACCCCGGCTTCTCGCGGTCAAGCACTTTTCGGATGCGCTTAACCGTACGGCGGTCATACGACACATCATCCAGGTACAGTCCATCGATATCGACGTGGCGTACCAGCCAGGCCAAACCTTCAATATAGTAGTTGTACCAACGTGAATCGCCTGGGGCATTAACCACAGATGCATCAGCACTTTTATCGGGAAACCACTGATACCATTGCGGGCGGTATTTAGAAACCAGGTGCTCGCGTAACCAGGGGTAACCACCTCCACGACCATCACCCAGAATCTCATCACCCAGGCTACGCAGTGCCCACAACTCAGTAGTATAGTTGGTCAGTTCGCGGATGGTGTAGTAAATTTTTACTTTTTGCCCTTTCTCATGCATCCGGTCCACAAACCATTTCATGGAGTCGACTGCGACAAAAGGATAATTGATGTGGGGATTGTAGTTATTTGCATGGTGCAAATTCACAATCTTAACACCACTTTCAAGATCTTCGTCCGATGGTACTGGCTGCCCACCATTGTGGTAATAGCGATTGGCAAACTGGCTTTTGTAATCAATATCCTGAACCGGAGTCATCAGCATACTCCACTCAAAAGTCAGTTCCTCCCCTTTCTCCAACGAACGCTTACCACTATAAACCAATGCTTTTACCTCTGAAGGTGTGCTTTCAATACGGAAACCTCCTTGATCGTGGTTGTACCAACTTGCCGGATAGTCCGGGCGATAAAGGTTTAGCAGAGGTCCGCTGTAGCTGCTGCCTCGCAATTCGCACCACAGTCCGGCATGCGTATTGCCAATCCAGAAACTATCGTGCGGCCCGTTCCACTTTGCCGAATGCTTTTTGGGGACAACACCACCGGGCAAGTCCATGCCCATCATATATTCGGCAACCTCCTTTTTAAAAGGAATTTCCAATCGGATATCTTTCGCATCAACCGGCTTTAAAGCTTCTACGCTTAATTTATAATTGATATACCCGTCCGCTTCGATGATTCCAGCGCCCGATATTTTTAGATTGTCCGAATAGCTTTCCCAAGCTCCAATCATCTTTCCCGGAGCATTTTTCACCAACTGTATATTTTGGGGTTCCGAAAACTGCTCTTTGCCTTTTGGAGTTTCAACCACAAATGAAATGGGACGATTCAGAACTTCCGTTTCTTTCACTTTAAACGAGCCCGGGAATCCGTTATCAGCAATAGTCATTGTTTTTCCGGTAAAACCATAGGTACTTTCTCCGATAAATGAGATTGGCTTGTAACCGTTGGTTGGTTCATCATCAATGCCCAATGTGGAATTTAACCAGCGCAGACGCGAGTGCCTCCAGGCCTCACTATCTCCTCGGTCAGCCAGCACTTCATTGCCAATTTTCAACGAAAGCTGTACAGTTTGTTTTTCCGTATTTTCAGCCCAAACGGTTGCTGTTCCCGTATAAGTTCCGGCTGGAATATCCTTCGAAATGTCCACACCAATCCACAGTGGCTGTACTTTCCCCTGGGGCAGGTCCACCCGCTTTACAAACGGATCGCCATAAGGGCCAATTCCCCCGGTATTGAAGCAAGTCAGTTCATCAGCTGCAATTTTATGATCGTCGCTTTGCAAGCCTGAAAACTCGATTTTTAAATTCTGAAAATCCTTTCGGGCAGCAAAAACACCTAGCTGAAAGGCATAGTATTCATTTTTAAGCGCTTCACCTTTAAAAACCGTTGAAGGACCACTTTCAACCCATTTCCTTGGAATCTCATCGAGCATGCGAATCGGGAATGAACGATCTTCCGGGAAAATCAGGAAGTCTTGGGAATACTTGTTCAAGAGAGAATCTTTCTCTGACTTGAGAGCGATTACCTCCATGGGGTAAAAGCTGTCAAATACTGTTCGCGACTGAAAGCCAATCAATTTTGTCTTCAACAGTTTGGTACCATCAAGCTTATTCTCCCAATCAGCTGCGGGCTTCGTTTCCGGCTTTAAATAACCTTTATTGTAAAACCCATAATTCTCCTGAACCAAATAGGGCAAGTAATAGAAAAAGTATTTCCCGGGCTTATTCAAAGGTCCAAAAGCCAATTTGCAGCGCTCATTGTCCACCGCAATTCGATGAATATTCTGAATGGTGTCACCACTTTCATGGATAATAATGAATTGCTTTTCAGCCGGATCTCGATCGTGCCGACGCCAATCAATATCAATCAAAGCGGCTTCTGCTGGTTCTTCAACCTGAAGCACGGCACGGTGATTACCAAGTGATTCTTCCCAGGGATGATCAGCAACACTGTAAACTGATTCCTTCTTTGAAATACAGCTGGATAAGAATAAGATCATTAAAAAAAGGAAATATTTCATCTGTTTAAGTTTAGAACCAAGACACCAGGATCAAGACACGGACAATACCTTTCAATTACTCTTATGTGTGTCCCAAAACGTTGTCATGGGTATTTTAACTGATTTTCATTTTGATTCGTTACCCCTCTAATCGCTATTTGGGGTCAAGCTTAGTTTCCAAATATTCCTTTCGGAACAGTTTTTACTTCCGATCCTTTCATGTTCATTACTTCAAGCAACTGACTTTGGAAGCCGTTAAATTCGTTGTTTTCCACCTTTACCCCCTTACAATGCTCAAGCCTAAAACGGGCAACCGGCGTTTCATTTGGCTCGGATAGTGGCATATAATCCACCTTGTTGTTATTAAACCAAAGGTTTCTCACGGACCGGGCAAACAAAACCGGGCTCCCCAGACATTCAAAAACATTATCTTCTATACGGATATTGGAGTGGATGTATTCATTCTTCGGAAAATTATGTGTCTCCGGTTGAATGGAAATCACATACCCCTTTTCACCTTGCGTGAAGCCACATTGCAAAAATCGGTTTCCGCGAATAGTCACATCACGAACCGGTCCGGACTCATACCAATAATTACAGTCGTTGGCAATAAGGATGGCATGCATCCCCGTGCGATAAAACGTATTGTTTTCGATTAACACTTTTCGCCGGGTAGTAATCAACAGTCCCCTTGTGCTCGTTCGCTCAAAATGACTGTTGCGCACAATCACTTCAGGCGTCCAACTCATATTTTCCACACAATCACCTTCTTTTAGATTTTCAGGAAGGGTTTCTTCCATTTCCAATACAATTTCTCGCTTCGAGATGACTTGAGCTATCTTCACTTTTCCAAAGTCGTAAATCATCAAATTATCAGGATTGACAAAAGCCACGGAATCACCGGCAAAGAATGCCTTAAATCCATAGGTTTGATGGTGCATAAAGCGAAGCCTGAGCTTGTTATCACCTTCAACCTTGGTGATTTTAAGATGGGTACCATGCACATTCATCGGATCATCGTGCGAACCTGACGTACGGCAACTATCCACCTCTATTAACCCTTTGCATCCCGAAAAATGAAAACAATCAGCAAAAGCAGCAATGGTTCTCCCCGATTCTTTGCGAGGTGCAACAGCAACTTTTTTGAATGTTATATCTTCGGAGAATAGGGAAATAATGCCCATCCCATGAATGTAATGCAAGGAAACATTTTCCAGCACAATATTTTTGCTAAGGTCGATAAAAGCCCCGCAGTTATCTCGGTAAGGATCACGAATGGAGAGCACATCGCCTTTCTGAAAACCAGCCTCCGAAACATCACCATTAAACACAACCGTATTTGCTGATTCCTTTGTAGCCTGGAGCCTCTCAAAAGCCTTCCAGGAAGTCCGGAAAACCTGATCCTTTTCAGGCTTGGTAACTACGGTATGCAAAGGTTTCGCCCCCCAGCCTTCACCATAAAACAGAAGCTGGGTATTGTGCACATCAAAACGGGTATCCGGATGAGCCTCCAATTTTGTCTGATTAGACGATATTTCAAGTATCTTAAATTCAGCCATGGTCGGTCGCTCGTAATCAAAACGGATATTCCTGATGGTTACATTTTGACTGTTTAAAATTGCAAACGAAACCATTTTCCCATGTAAAACCACCAGCGTATTGTTTCCATCAATCGTGATATTGGAAAAACCATCCAGGTAAATTGCCAGGTTTTTTACTTTCGAGAGCGTATCATCTTCCGTCGAGTTCGAAATGTAAAGCTCTTTTTTAACCGCACCTCCGGGCCATAAGTCCACACGACCTCCCGGAAACTTCAACACAACCTCTTTCTCACTTTTAGCTGCTTCCAGTGCTTTTACAATAGCTGGTGATGCATTTTCATACGACCATGGAGTTACTCCAAAATCACGGAGATTAATTTCTTTAGCACCAGCCCAATTACAGGTCAATATAAACAACAGGAATAGACTGTATGATTTTAATTTCATCGTTCCAAATTTCAAGTTACTTCACCAAAGGCTTTATGATATAGGGCTTACCGTTTTCTATCTTAAGCAAAAAAGCTCCATCTGTTACCTTAACCTCCTTCTCGTTCTTTTCGCCATTTACTGAAATTTCCTGAATCCGGACTCGGGACACACTTTCCCAGTCGCCCGGTATGGTGATTTCCCGTTTTTCTGATTTAGTACTATAAACAGCCAGGCAATTTTCATTATTCCACACCACAGGAAAAGCCACAAACCCCTTTTCCCTCAAAAGACGATCGCCTTGAAAAACCGTACTATCGGCCAATGACACACGCACATTATCCGAGAAATGAGCAGTACGCTCATCTCCTTCACTCTCAACTTGAATACGTACATGTTTATTCAAGAAAAAATACTGTAAACAGTTTAAATAAAACTCGTTGACAAACTTTTGCTTCCACTCCTTATCATTCGGATTCTTGTGCAGCTGCGGGAAAATATTTTCGCCATACATGCTTTTTCCAAACAAAAAGCCAAGTCCAAAGTCGGTGTACTCCAAATCGCGATTCAATCCGCTTCCCGTATAAGTACTGGCCGGATAGTTCAGGTAATCCTCTTGCGAAAAATGATTGAAATGCCACGCAAAAGGAATTTTACCAATCATGTAATCCATCACCCACTCACTGGTTGCATCAATACCTTGTTGATTCCAATAGGCAAGCACTTTCTGCTGATATTTGGCTTCGGTTACTGCCGATTCGTAATGCCCTTTGCTATCGCGTACAATCCACGCGTCAATATGAATCGTTTTCCCATCGCGCAATGGTGGAAGCAAATCCAACAGGCGGTCGATACGCATTTTTGCATAGCCACTCTCCCACTCCCTCTTGTAGTTAATCTGATAGGCTTTCCGGTTATTATAATTGCCAATCACCATCAGGTTGCCGTTGGGAGTTTTCGAAATCAGGTCGTTTTTCACATATTCCGGCCATAACGGGCTGTCGTCATAAGCATCAGTCATATTTATGTGAAGACTCACCACTGTATGGTATTTACGGGCTTCTTCCATCAGCCAAATCAGGCTTTCCCGGGCCGCCGCATCTTGCTCACGTTTCAGTGCTTCATTCACACAGAAAAAGGCCGGATACTTATCGTCGTGCCCGTTATACTGCCAACCTACGAGATAAATGATTTTAGGCACTCCCAAAGTTAGCTCATCTGTGATTTTAATGATTTCCATAGCATCTTCAAAAGTATTGGCTACCATTGGTTTTCCTTCGCTATCAGGTTTCGAAAGAAACAGTTTCATCACCAGCGTTTGCGAGTAATCGTGATTGAAATCAGCAAACGTTTTCTCTTGTTCACGACTAGTTTTCGAAGTAACTCCATAACAATTACTTCCGGCAAATATGCCGGCAACAAACAATAATCCCAGTAATAATCGGTACATATCTTATCTTTTAGTTTGGTTAAACAATAAATACAACTCCCCCATAGGGAGTAATTTCCTTGGAATAAGTAGAATTTCTTAGTGATTTTTCATTGGCTACCAACTCTCCTTTTGAATCACTTATCTCCAGAATATACCCATTCTTCACGCACAACAGAGCAAGGTCAGGTTCTGCATTAAAAGGCATTTTCTCCGCTGAAATAAATTCCACATACCAGCTATCGCCTTTCCGATGAGCAATGGTTTGCTGAATGGTCTCTCGGTTGTTTTCCCCATCGTTGGGAATGGCACCGGAATCAGTTACATCAATAATTTGAGCTTGCAACAGAATGCTTATTAACAGGACAAGATTCATTAAAATCAGACGTTTCGGTATATTTTCCATCGGCTGGTCTTTCAGGTTAAAAATAGGTTTAAGTCAATTTTAAAGACTCATTTCATCGGGAATTGGGATAAAGCCCTCAGTTTTTGGGATGAATAAGGTGACTAATTTTCGAGGTCCAACTTGAAACGATATTCAGGATGTAGCTCAATCGTTGTTATTGCTGCCTGATCAAGTCCTGTTTTATCGACATACTTCTCGAAATAAATATCGGGACTTGCCGTATCAAAAGCCTTGGCACGTAACATAAGAGGATTGTCCTGCAAACGATCTTGGTAACGATTGATCCCAATCACCCAGTCTGTGCCATCAAACAGGTAATCGCTGATCAGTTCTTCGCCGAGATAAGCATCGGCACGATCACCTCTAAATGAAATAGCTAGCCGCAACTCTTCTTCGCCAAATTGGATATCGGTAGGAAGTTTGATTTCATAATAATCCAGTCCATCATCTTTTTTCCACTTAAAAGAAGGCAGCCCGTTTTTGCCCTGCCTGCCAAGTCGATTAACCGGCAACCTGTTTTCTCCAACCGACTCCCAAGTCTGGTCCGTAGCCCAATGCAAACGACTTCCATTCTTCATCAAACTCTCAACTTCACCAATAAACTGTAAGCCGGGATTCTCTGACTCGATACGAATATCGTTTACCGCATTATTGAATGTGCCACTCAAATCAGCCATCCAATAATTCCCGTTTTGCTTTAGGTCTATCAATACCTCATTCAGATAAACAGAAACCGGTTGTGAAGAAGCACATCGAAGCGTTGCCTCTTTCACTTCTGCTAGTAAACGGGCATCCAGGCTCTTTGTGATTATACTTCCCCCGGTGTTGTTGGCTGATTCAATCCAATTCGATTTCTCCATAGGACGATAAGCAACAGCTTCAACAGGTAGACTCAAAACGTCTTTTTCAAATTCATGGACCTCAAAAATTCCATCTGTTGGTTGATTTACGGATAGCCCCGGATAAGTTAAAACCTGCTGTTGGTTGGCTTCCGCGAAAAGTGTCAGTTGCCCATCCTCAACAAAAATCCCAGATTCGGTCACTGCCAAATATTCTGTATCGGTATTTTTAAACTTCCATACTTTATCCGATTGCTCCTCAGTCAAAGTCAGCACTTTTATCACTGAACCATCTTTCTGTTCAATTTCGATAAGACAATCCGTGCCCGGATTTAAATCAGAAACAAAATATCCATTGGCTTCCTTCTTTACCTTGCCGTTGGTTGCTTTTATATTCTTTATCCCATCTGCACTGAAATAGTATTCGGCAGGAATGGCATCATCCCCGAAAAATGCCCACAGCTTATCTTGTCCGTTCTGAAGCTTTGCAATGGGCTGAGCCGTTGCGTATTTTAATTGAACCTGCCCCATTTCCAGGTTAAATGGCCACATAAAATAGGCACCATCTTTAATCGTAACTGCTGTTCTCGGAATCTTCAAAGTCTCCGTCTTCAATTTCACCTCAAACTGCACATTCTCAAAGTTTTTTCTGGAGCGCTTATAAAGGTAATTCGAGCAAAACAGATAGCCCTGATCTCCATCAGTGCGAACAGCCCATTGAAGGTTGTCCGTGTTATCGTTGGAAGCAGGGAGGTAAGCAACCTGTTTGGCCAGCTCGCCCCCAAAATCATTCATAAAATAGTTATACTTCTTGGTTTCGTTCATTACCGCACCAATTTGCCCAAACTCTCTCAAAGGAGCCTGATAATCATACGAAACCCGGCTGGTTGACGACTCCAGCGTCGTCAGTTTGCCCACCTGGTTACTTCCTCCGCTGTACATGTAATACCCCATCAGGTTCACGCCACAGCCAAGCCGAAGGTTGATATTCGCTCCGGCCATTTCTTCCGGCACTATGGGACGGCGATGATAAAAACTGGGAGTTCCCAATCCTACTTCACAAGTAAAATAAGGCGATTCCAGCTCCTGTGAATTCAGCGATTGTACTTCGCCATTGAGTTTTATTAAATCGGTCCCGATATTATCGGACAAGCGGTTGTAGCTAAAAAACTGAAAGTTACTCACCGGCAACTCATCAGTTCCCCGAGTCCAAGGCGTTTCAATATAATAACCGGCATAGGGAATGATCTCTTTTTTCGGATAATCAGATGACATCCAGTGGGTCATGGAATAGACAGGCACGTCAAAACCTTCTTCAACTGCTATCTTCTTTAATTCCATTAAATGGGGAACAACATGCCCTTCAGTTACATATTCATTTTCGAGCTGTAAGCCCATAACCGGGCCGCCATCCTTATACAGCAAGCCTTCAACTTGTCTGAACACCGCCTGGTACCATCTTCTGGTATATGCCAAATAGAGCGGGTCGTTATAGCGCTTGCGGATATAACGTTTTTGCATTAACCAATCGGGAAGACCTCCATTACGGCATTCGGCATTGCAATACGGGCCAAACCTCAGGTGTACCAACAGCCCCACTTCATCGCACAGTTGGATAAACTTCCGCAAGTTATTGTTTCCGGTCCAGTTCATCCGCCCTTCCAGCTCTTCGTGATAAATCCAAAGTGCATACGTACTAACAATGGTTATCCCCGAAGCTTTCATTTTCAAAAGGGTTTCTTTCCAGTAGCGATTGTCATAGCGACTGTAATGAAATTCGCCCATAACCGGAAGAACCGGTTCTCCGCCGATAGTCATATAAAGACTATTCACTTTTATCTCCTGATTCGCCGGTCCCGGATTTCCCATTCTAAAATCGTGTTTCAATTGCGGGTATTCAACAGTGCTCAAATCCATGCTGTAATCCTGCGCATAAAGAAGCTGACACGGGAATAACAATACAAGCATGGCTGCGAACAAAAAATACGGTTTAAAACACGTTATAATAGTTTGTTGATTGGTCTTATTTTGGCTTTTCATACTGAATAATTTTATCCTTTCAAGATTTCAATACCTGTAAGAATCATTTAGTTACCTGTTTTTTCTGATGCTTCAAAAACCACTTCCCAACTAAGTGATGCAGTTTTTTCAGGCAAGTACAAAACTTTTAACAGATTCCCTGCTTGTTCTGTCTTTACCTTTTCTCCATTTACGATTGCCGACGATAGTTTATAATTTCCAGGAACATATATCGTAATTACATACTCATCTTCAGCCACAACCCGGCTGCGTCCTTTTAGTGAGTTTTCCTCCCACAACAGTTTTTCAATTTCAGCAGCTCCCTGTGACAAATGACGGTTTGTAGAAACTAATTGGGGACGGTCAAGCTTTTCCCGAATAGCCAGCGATTCCAACCCATAAGGTTCCAATTCACCCAAAGCAAAATCACCTTTTAATACTCCGTACATTTTATCACTCCAAAACTCATACACCAGGTATTCCTTCGAAGAATCAAGCCCTAAGTCAGCAAACTTAAGCACAACCGGCTCAAGCGACTTTTGATTCCTTTCTGACCAGTTTAAGCGATGTAACACATTCCAGTTTTCAAAACCGGTATTAAACTCATTCAGCCAATAGGGACACACTTCTCCAAACTGATCTCCATCAATGGGCGAAGGATGTTTTCCTGTAGTAATATCGGTGCGTTCGTTGTTTTTTAGCCAATCCGTTTTCCCCGGATCAAAGTCGTACAATTGTCCGGGTACTGAAAATAAAACCGGCGATGAACGGCGCAAACCATAGATCCGACTATCATCCTCATAAACTTCTGGTTTATCGCTAAGCATTAACATAGCCCCGGCAATTGAGGCCAAGGCTGGACGAATGATGGTTTCCCGCTCTATTGCGTGTGTGGCTTCCAGGTCTTTTACATTGCCAATATCTTTGCCTTTTTTGTTGGGCGACACATCACAATGATCAGGATCGTTGCGCCAAACGATGCCGTTCCACGAATTATATTGCTGCAAGGTAACCGGGCCATAACCATCGCCACCAATGCGGCAGGCATCAGCCAATCCAATGGATTCGGGCAACACCCCCCAACAGGAAAGAATAACCGTATCATCCCCCAGCTCCTCACGGGCAACCCGCAAATAAGCCCGTAACAATTCATCCGGACCAACTCCCCTTTCTCTGCACCATTCCAGGTTATTGTGCAAATTATCGTAGAGGTAGTGACGAAGCTGGTCGATTTTCACATACTCTATTCCGGCGTTTTTTAAGCCTTTAAAAACAGGGCGAATCAATGCTTCAACCACTTCGGGATTTGTGGCATCCATTACATAGCTCACCCATGGAGCTGCTGCAGGTTTCCCTGAGGCATCGAGCACAAACCAATCCGGATGTTCATGAACTGTTTCTTCATCCGAAAAGAAGCAACCCATCCATACCGCCGGATCAAAACCTGCCTGGTGAGTCGAAGTCACATAACCTGTCAGTCCTGAAGGAAACAGGTCTTTCTTCCAATCGAGCCAGGTAGTAGGCCGGCCTCCAAGATACCCATTTGCTTGCGCACAGTTTGTGCGCTCACGGTCATTTTCCCCTTGGTAAACATCATCAATCTGAATAAAGCGATACCCATAATCGGCCATGTTTTTCTTTTGCCACATTTCCAATAATTCGAGATGATCCTCCTCTGTAAATTCCCTGAAATAAGCCCACCACGAACACCATCCGGTAATGGACTCTTTATAAATAGAATAAGTCCAGGGTTGAAAATGAGGCAAGTTCTTGTGTTTTTGATAGTAACGCGGACGAAAAACCAGCTCTGCACTTTTTGCCGTAAAAGTGAGTTCAAATTGAATGGTACCGTTTGGGTTTCGAGAGGATCGAATCACAGTCCCCTGTGGCAGCTCAAGCATCCAGTCGAGATTTCGGTCGTAAATAGCATTGTTTCGCAGGTTATTACTCAATCCATGCGAAGTACGCACCAAAGCCAATTTCTCCTGGGCATCACCCCGGGTTTCGGCGGCCAAAGCTTCTGAGCTTCCATACACAAAAGCATGAACAGTAGTTTCACTTTCAAAATTGAGTTGAATTCGTTGTTCAATAATCTCCCCTCCATTTTCCCTAGGGAGAGCTTGTACCGGATTATCAAATGTCCCTTCAAAAATAATGACTCCGTTATACTGTAATCTAAGCGTTTTTTTATCGTCTCCAATGTTCAGTTTTGCCGGTGTATTTTGCGGTCCCCCAGGCAATTCAGCAAAAGGAATAAAGGTATTATTCTGTGCTCTTCCCTGGATCAGGAAAAACAAACACAATCCAAGGAGTAGTAAGTTCTGTTTCACTGGTTATCAGTTTAGTTATTTTTTCAATTTTCGTTTTTCTGAAAGGAAATCTGATGTTGTGTATGTCACTAATAAAGTGTCAATTTCTCTTTAAATTCTATACAACACTTATTCTTCGACAACTACCAGGATTCTTATGTAAATTCATAAAAGAACAGGTCGATATCTTTAGCATTTTCATGCAAAATACCTGGTAAGTTCCTGGTAGTTTTGAAATAGTTATATTGTCTTAACTAATTCGATTCTTTCGCACTTCCTATTTCTTGGTTAAGAAATAGTAGTGAAAAACATCCTTATCACGTTTATTACGAAACATATACAGACTGCTCTCAACAAAATCGCACAACTGGAAGAAACGAACACGCAATAATGATACAGGATAAAAATTCTAAAAAACATGCGAATAAAGCCAACTAAGAGTCCGTTGCCGGCTTGGAAATTCCGGTTACCGGCAACGGCTCTGATCTAACTAGCTTAGCCTACATCCTTATGCTTACTTTAATTTAAAACCAATTCAGTTATTTTTATCGTCCAGGTCTGTGCTGTTTTGCCATTGGCAGCAGTAATTTTATACTTACGCGAAGTAGAAAAGTCACCTGGTTTACCAAGTACCGGTGCCCCATCAACAGGCTCAATCGTTGCAGCGGTTGAGATATTCATGTAGCAAACGATGTTACTCAGTGAAACGTTCTGGCGTTCCTCCTCAGTAAAGGTTCCACTGGCTTCAGGAACTGTAATGATAACATCTACTTCATTCCCGTTGATCTCTTTAGCGACTTCGAGTCTTTGGTTTTTTACAACCTCAGAACCGTCAATCCACTCATCATCTGGATCGAGGTAACGGTGTTCGAAGAATATATTGGCAATTTCTGCCTCGTCGAAAGCTGGCAAGTCATCTAAACCTCTTTTCAAACATGAGGTGAAGCTAAACAAAACCCCAAGCATTAAAATCAGTGTTTTATAATTCAATATTCTTTTCATTGTATTTCAATTTAGTATTTATGCTTCCACTTTTTACCACCCCGGATTTTGGGTTAAATTCTCGTTGCGGTCGATATGACTTTTAGGAATTGGGAAAAGGTATCTTCTGTCGGGGCTGAAAACCCTGACTTCAATATTCAAATAGTTTTCCCCTTCATCGGCATAAGTTCTCGCGTAGAACGATTTTCTATTTTCAGAAATCAGGATAACTCCAGGTACTTCATCTTTCATTTCGTAAACTACTCCACCTGCTTCGCGGCCATGATTGGCTTCGCCACCGTATTTTCCCCAACGTAAAAGCGTCCAGTAAAAATCGCGTTCTTTTACCAGTTCTACACGGCGTTCGCGTTTGTAGTCGGTCCAAGCATCCTGCAGCGAACTTGCAGTGGAAGCGGGTAGTCCTCCGTGCTGCACCCGCGTAACATTCAGGGCTTCAACTGCCTCACTTACTTTGTTCTGACGAAGTAATGCTTCTGCTTTATTTAAATACACCCTGCCAAGACGTATAATAACGTAATGATAATCGGTTGGAATACCCACATAAACTCTTGGAGAAACATTGTAAGTACCTTTTCTCCAATAGTACCCGGTACTTGAGATGCTCCACTGACGCGCTCCATTATAAGCGTATCTCCATAAGTTTCCTTTAACCCTTGTTGCAATATCTTCTCCAAACCAGGTTGAACCATCGCGAACCACTGTCTGATCCAGGCGCAAGTCTGCATTCCCATAAATGATGTCATTCACTTCCAGGTCAACGCCATCTTTTACCTTCCATTCCCGGTCTCCTATCAGCTCCATATTTTCAGTAAACTGTGAAGTCTGGTTCCAAGGCAAAGCCTTTCCTGTATTTTCGTCAATAATCAGGTAATTATCTACCAAAGTCTGCGTCGGAGTATGCCGGTTCCATGCTTCGAAAATTTCGAAATTAGCTTTCCAAACCGGATAGAATCCATTACTTACCAGTACATCACGTTTCAGATTGGGTACACACCATTGCAAATCCTGAATGTCGTTACATACTGTATTGGCCTTATCTCTATATAACCCCAGAATGATTTCATTCGAGAAACGTCCCTGCTCGTTAAATATGCTTCCGTAATTCGGGTCAATTGAAAAAGGTCCTTCATCTATCACCATATCGGCAGCATCAATTGCCTTTTGGTAATAAGTATCGTCGCCTGTATAGGCAGCCGCCTGTAAACAAACCTCACTCTTGATGGCAGCAGCAGTGTATTTGCTTGCCTTTCCGGGAAGTGCAGTTTCGGGCAAGCTTGCAATGGCATCGTCCAGGTCCTTCACAATTTTACTGTATGTTTCAGCAGTGTTCTGAGTAAGAGGCAATTTGTAGGATTCTTCATTTTCGGTCAGCACCTTGTCAACCCAAACTACACGTCCGAAACGACGTGCCTGCCAAAAATATACCATGGCCCGTAGAAATTTCCCATCGGCAACCAATTCTGTTTTATCGTTTTCGGATAAACCTTCTGATGCTGCTGCTTTTTCAATAATCAGGTTACACTGGCGTATCAAACTAAACTTTCCGAAGCCAAAATCGGTTTCGCGCGTATAGGTTTCATCAGGCACTACTTCGTCGCCATGGCAGTACGCTCCGTTTGAAGTCCAGCTTTCCATGGTTACAAAATCCGAGAACAAGCCGTTTAATACATCGCTGTATGTTTGATTCACAAAGGCATCGGCATTTGTGCGGCTACCCCAAACCAGTTCCTCCTGATATTTAGAACCGTAAGGGTCGGTATCCAGAAGATTGTCCTTACACGATATTGTTATCAATACCAGTAATAGCGCATAAAATATGATATATATATTTTTCATCTTAAGCTTTTTTAAAATCCAACATTTAACCCCACAGAAATAACCCTCTGAAGCGGATAACCATAATTATTGGTGTCGTCTGTTTCAGGATCCATTTTATAATCACTAAATATTTTTGAAATAGTGAACAGATTGGTTCCACTAACAAATAGATCACATCTGCTAAACGGTAGACTTTTTAACAAGTCTTGCTTCAGATCGTATCCTACCTGCAATGATTTCAGCCTGAAGTATCTTGAGTTTACCAACCAGAAATCGGAATCTACGGTGTTGTTGTTACCGTTAAATCCTTCGTTCGAAATTACACGAGGATAAGTTGCATTTGTATTTTCCGGCGTCCAATAATCGGTTTGGAACGGATATTTAATACTTTCTACATTGCTATTTCTGATTACATTACTCAGATAAACATGCCTGTTACCGGCTCCCTGAAAATGAAGTCCTGCCGACCAGGCTTTGTAATTCAGGTCTACCGTCATACCATACATTACCCGGGGAAAAGAAGGTTTACCCAATCGGATTTGGTCTTCGCTATCAATCTGTCCGTCACCATTAATATCCTTGTATTTAATATCACCGGGAACCAGGTCGTGCGAATCATTTCTTTTTGGGCTATTCATAACATCCCCTGCATTTTGGTAGTATCCCTGCGAAATAAACCCCTGTGCGCCAATACCAGTTTGATGCGTTAAGCGGGTATTCGGATTCATCAGCTGGTCTTCTGATTCATCGTGTTTTACAACCCATAATTCATCGAACCGGGTTAGATTGGCCCCTATAACGTAGTTTAGTTCGCCGGTTTTGCCTTGGTATCTTACATCAAACTCCCAGCCTGCCCTGCGGTGTTTACCGTCGGTATTTACTTTTGGCAGCGATGTTCCCAGCGGGTCGGTGTAACTGGCTCCTGAAGGCGATCCCAGGTAGTTTACAGTTTCGTAAAAGAAATAATCGAGCGAACCTGCAATACGGTTGTCCATAAAAGCAAAATCGACACCTGTATTTACCGACTTACGCTCAAACCATGTAATATCAGGACTTACCAGGTTTCCTTCCTTAAAACCAGGAACCATAACTCCGTTCACCACATACGCAAACTCGTTTAGTGCATAACCTGGCAGGTATTCAAAGCGTTCAACACCATCATCCAAACCTGTTTCACCATACGAGAAACGAAGTTTAAACAAGTCCATCTGAATTTTCTCTTTAAGATCGGCAACAAGTTTTTCTTCAGAAATGGCCCATCCCAGCGACCCTGAATAGAAGGTACCCCAGCGTTTACCATCAGGAAAATTGTCGTTACCGTCGTAACGAATACTTCCTTCTACCATATACCTGTTATCGTATGCATATTTCAAACGACCCACAAAACCGGCATTCGCATTCTCCCGCTGAACTCCATTGTTTTTTGCTGTTTCTGTTGGTCCGGCAAAGATTTGGTCAACATCCAGGATATAATTCTCTCTCGACGCTAAAACACTTTCAAAATGTGAATACGTTTCATCGTACCCAAAGAGCGTCTCAATACTGTGTTTTTTGATGTTCTTTTCATAGCTGACCAGTGGTTGGATGCGATATGTCCACCCCGAACCTGATTCTAAACCAAGACTGGAGAGGTTTTGAGGAATTGGCGTCTCGCTGCCAAGTTGGTACTGATCTGCATTTTTCTTCCAGTATTTTCCAAAATAATTATCGGTACGGAAATACCCCATGACTTTTAGCTTCAGTCCTTCTATTTTTGGCACATTCCACTCCAAATCTAACTGAGCATTAATGTTCCTGTCATCATTTCTGTTGTAGCCAGCACTTGGATCAATTTCAACCAAGGGGTGATCGACTTTTGTGGAATAATAACCCAGATCTGTATACGCCAATCCCATTGGAGAACTGTTCTGAATGTGTCCCCAGGTATACCAATACCCTGTTGAATAATGCGAATAAGGTTCACGTGTTTTTTCCAGATTACCGTATAATGACAATACCGATTTTAAACCTATTTTCTCAAAGTTGTTAGTTAGGCTCATCCTGTAAGTCATTCGTTTTAACCAGTTGGTATCGAACCTGTACAGAGATCCCTGATCGAAATAAGATAATGAAGCATAGTATTGCGATCTTTTGTCACCTCCCATTATAGACAGATCATGCTTTGATTCTTGAGCAAAATTCTTTAATGTTACATCCTGCCAGTCGGTATTTGGATAGTTAAATGGATCGGACTGGTCTTTATACTTCTGAACTGCAATGTCAGTATATGGACGATCTTGTTTATCGTTGTCGGCTGCCTCATTGGCAATTGTTGCCAATTCGTATGAGCTTAATTTTGACGGTAAAACTGTTGGTTGGCTAAAATTGTGGCTATAGCCATAAGTAATGTTAAACTGCCCAACTTCTCCCCTTTTTGTCGTAATTACAATGGCTCCGTTACCTCCTTTAGATCCGTAAATGGCAACAGCCTCGGCATCTTTCAAAACAGTAAAACTCTCAATATCTTTGGGGTTCATACGGTGCATCTCATCCATGTTTGATGTCATAACACCGTCAATCACCAAAATCGGTGCTCCACCACCGCGAACTGTAATTGTGGGTCTTTTCCCAATACCTCCACCATTGTTGGTTACGATTAAGCCCGCTGCCCTACCTGCCAATGCTTCACCAATACTGGTAACCGGCAGGTTCTGAAGATTATCGGTATTAATTTTTGTTACTGCAGCAGTTGTTGTTCTTTTGGTTGTTGTACCATAACCAATGGCAATAACCTCATCAATCCCAACCGCATTTGTTTGCAGAACAATGTTTATTGAAGTTTGATTACCAACTTCAACTTCCTGAGTCTCCATGCCCACAAAAGAAAAAAGCAACACAGCATTTTCGGAGATTGAAGTTAAGGTATAATGACCATCTACATCAGTAACAGTCCCCTGGGTTGTTCCTTTCACCACAACCGTAACGCCGGGAAGCGGTTCGCCGTTTCTGTCCGTTACTTTTCCGTTAACCGAACTTTGTTGTAGTACATTTTCATCATCGGATGTGATTGCAATGTAGCGATCTATAATTTTGTAATTGTAACCTGTTCCTTCTAAAAGCTCTTCTAGCACTTTGTCCATACCTTCATTTACAAAAGTTACCTCTACTTCCTTACTAAGAATAGGCTCGTTTGATTTTATTACAAACCGATACTCTGTCTCTTTTTCCAGTTTTTCGACAACCTCGCCAAAGGTCGATTTCATTGCCAGCGACACCTTGGTTTGGCCTAGTGAAGAGGCTGATACATGAATGCAAAAAACCAGTAGTAAAAACGCAGTTACTTTCATAATCCGCAATAATTTTTTAGTTCGCGCCCAGATTGGTACGCAATCAGTTTTTTTCATAAATTTGAAATGTTTTGATTGTTAAATTGCCTGTTGTCAGCAGGCGTTTGCTAAATCGAAAATCAGGATGGACCAAGACTCCATCCGTTCAACAGACCGAGAATATTGTCAGTATTTTCGGTCTGGTTTTTTCAGGTAAATCTGTTCATTTTCATAAGTATTAGTTTTTAGTTTGATGTTATTCCTTTAGTTAATTTATTTTCGTTTTGATTTCCAATAGATTAATGTTGGCTTGTCGACTCTTGGAGTAATAGTATATTCAATAGAACTAGTTACTCTGAATACTTCAAGAATCTGATCTATAGGTTTGTTTTTCATTATTGTCCCATTGTACAGTTCATCAGCTAACTGAGGAGTATCAAACACTATCTCAACATTATACCAACGCTGCATCATTCGGGCAATATCACCAAGGCGTTCATTTCTGAATGTAATCAAACCATCTTTCCACGACGAGAATAATTCGGTCCTTACCTTGCTCACCGTTAACTTGTTCGTTTCAGCAGAATACGACGCTTTATCGCCAGGTACCAGTTTTGTAAGTTCATTCCCAATGTTATCAATAAGGCTCACACTTCCTTCTTCCAGAACTGTGTGAATTTTGCCTTCATCGTGGTAAGCACGTACATTAAATGCCGTTCCATGTACCTTTACATGTACCTTGCCTGGAGTTTTAACAACAAAGGGGTGTTCATCATCCGACTGCACATTAAAATAACCCTCTCCACATAGTTCTACCGTGCGATTGCCAGCTGAGAAATCATTGGCGTACGAAAGTTTGCTTTCCGAATTTAAATGAACCAAAGAGCCATCGGGCAAAAACACACACGACATTTGTCCTACAGGAACTTCAAAACTGGTATTTTCAGCATAAATAGTTTCCTGTGCTTTGTTGGTTAAAAGCTTCTGTGAAATAGCTCCAATTCCAACCAGCAAAATTCCAACCACAGCATACTTTATGAATGAGAGCCATAAAGTTATTCTTGGGGAATCTGTTTTTAGCTGACTCTTCACTTGATCCCAGGCTTTTTCCCCATCTTCAGCGGCTGATGCGGCTAAAGCCCACGTTTGTTTTAAACGGATTAGTTCTTTTCGGTTTTCACCTGATTCTGCTACCCAGCTAAACACTCGATGTACTTCCTCTTCTGAAGCCTCGCCGGATAAATATCTATATAAAATTATTTCTTCCATTTTTTTACTTCTATAATTAGTAACCCTAAAGGAAAGTAAACCCTATATCAGGTTTCATTTTTTTTTGAGGGGGAAGGAAAACACTCTTACGATTTATGCAACCCTGACAAAACCAATCTAAACTTCACTATGAAAGAATGATCAAAACAAAGAAAAGTGGTAAATATTCAGTAAGGTTGGCCTTTAGTGTCTTTATTGCGCGTGTCATATTTGCTTCAACCGATTTAATGGTAATCCCCAATTCTTCAGCAATCTCCCTGTTGGTTTTTCCCTCGAAGCGCTTTTTTTCGAAAACCATTCTGCTCTTTTCAGGCAAATTTTGAATAGATTGCTGAATTAGTTCGTTTAATTCGACATATTCCATTGAATTAAGATCCAAGCTATCAAGAGATTCAATCTGCAATTGTTCCTCTATTTCATTTAGTTTCGAATCAGAATATTTCTTAACTACCTGCAAATGTCGGATATGTTTAAGGCAGGCTGATTTGGCAGAAGTATAAAGAAATGCATTTATACCTGTAACTTTTACAATCTTTTCGCGATTGAGCCACAGGTTTACGAAGGCTTCCTGGGCAATTCCTTTCGCTTCTTCCCGATTGTTTACAAATTGAAGACAAAAGCCAACCAACTGGTTGTATGAAGCTTTAAAAATATGTTCAAATGCTAATTCATCCCCTTTTTGAAAACGTATGAAAAGGAATTCATTTAAACTATTTTTATTATAATTCATTAGTTAAAGTTTAGCTATATCTGTTATTATGCTCCTTTGTTAAATGGAGAACCAAGTTTAGTCCTTTTAAAATATAAAATTCCGTTTAAAAATTTTTAATAACAAATCATATCATGCGGTCTCTGTACCACACCTAAAAACGCACCAGTATTTTCAATACTTTTCCAGGAGCTTCTGACCACTCCTTCATGGCTTGAGAAGCTTCTTCAATTGAAACAATTTTTGATACCAGCAACTTCTCATCGGGTTTTGCCTGTTTCAAATAATTAATCACAGCCTTAAAGTCAGAAGGAGTGGCATTGCGAGACCCCAGTATTTCCAGCTCCTTTTGCACCCATAATTTAGTTGAAAATGCTATTTCCTCTCCGGCATAGCCTATACACACCACTCGCCCGGCAAAACCAATTTCCTCAATCGCGGCTTTGTAAGTAAGTGGATTTCCGGCTGCTTCAACAACAATTGAAGGGCCATCTCCATTGGTCATTCTTTGCACTTCAACATGAAGATCCTGGCTGTTCGAGTTTATCAAATATGTAGCACCTAATTGGCCCGCTATTTCCAGTTTTCTATCATCGATATCAACTGCAATAACAGTAGCACCACGAAGGTTAGCCCGGACAATAGCTCCGGTTCCAATCATGCCACAACCAAAAACCAACACGGTATCAATATCCGTAACCCCGGCATTGTCTATAGCATGGAAGCCGACTGTTAAAGGCTCAACCAAGGCTAATTGAATGGAAGATAAGGATTCGCTCTCAACTATTTTCTGCCAGGAAATAACCAGGTATTCGGCCATGGCACCATCGCGCTGCACACCCAATGTTTGGTTGTAACGACAAGCATTGAAGCGCTTCTTTTTGCATGCAGAACACTGTCCGCAATTGGTGTAAGGGACAACGGTCACATTCTGTCCGGGTTGAAAGTTTTCCGGCACCCGGCTTCCAACCTGTTCAATCACAGCGGCTATTTCATGTCCGGGAATGCGGGGATAGCTAACCATTGGGTTTTTCCCCAGGTAGGTGCTTAAGTCCGACCCACAAAAGCCAACGTATTTCAGTTTTAACAGAACTTCATCTTCTCCGGGAACCGGCACCGGTCTCTCCACCACTCTCATTGCTCCCGGTTTTGTTATTTCAATTGCTTTCATTTCCTATTAGATTATTAAAGATGATAAGCCTTCAAGGCATTGTGATAAAAAATCTGATTCTGTTCTTCGCTGCTTAATTTCGACACCTGCTTTTTTACCAGCTGAAGCCATGCGGAATAGTTGGTTGCCACCTGACATACCGGCCAGTCGGAACCAAACAGCAAGCGAGCCGGGCCAAAAGCATTAAACACCGCATCGAAATAAGGCTGAAGTTGAGCTTCGGTCCAATGTTGATAGTCTGCTTCAGTTACCATTCCACTAATTTTGCAGCTTACATTTTCACGCTTAGCCAATTCTTTCAGCAGCTTGTGCCAAGGTTGGATTTCGTTCGTTTTGATCTTTGGTTTCGCAATGTGATCCAAAACAAACAGCTGATCCGGATGTCGGTCAACAAAGCGAATGGTGTTGGCTAATTGGTGTTCCAAAATCAGAATATCGTAAACCAAACCGTAGACCTTCAGTTGAGAAACGCCCTGGTTAAAAGCTTCTCCTAATATAAACTCAGGATCGGGCTCTCCTTGCACAACATGACGGACACCTTTCAGCCACCTGTTTCCGTGGTATTTATCCAAAATGGTCTGAATGTTTTTATCGGCCAGAGGAAGCCAGCCAACCACTCCTTTTATAAATTCATTTTCCGAAGCCAGTTGCAGTAACCATTCCGTTTCTTCCAGACATTGCCTGGCCTGAACGGTTACCACACCATCGACACCGGAGTTCTGAATGGTACTTGCCAAATCTTCCGGCAGAAAGTTTTTTCGTATGGCGGCCATTTCATCGTCAATCCAGGCGAATTCAACCGGATTGTAATTCCAAAAATGATGGTGAGTATCAATAACCATAGTTTAAATCATTTTACAGATAGGCATAGTCCTGATCAATAATTCCAGTATCTTTTAGTTCTTGCCAAAAAGCCTCGGGTAAAGGCGTATTTATCACAAGCTTGTTATTCACCATGCGTTTGGGCTTGCTGGGGTTGAGTGCCACTGCGTTGATTTCGGGGGCGGACAAGGCAAATTTCAAACAGGCATCTCCGGGTTGAACCGCATATTTCTCACACACAGAAAAAAACTGCTTGCGCCAAGCAAACAAAGGCTGATCGGCAGGATCATCCGGATTCAAAATTCGATAATCAAAATAGTCGCCTCCGGTTAAAAAGCCGGCATTAAAAATGGCAGAATTAATGATTACCACTCCGTCAGCATGCAACTGTTGCATAAAGCCGATAATCTCTTTCGGATGGTGGTAAATGGTGAATTTATTGGCCAACATCACCCAGTCAAATTTCACGTGTTCGTATAGTTCTTTGATAATCAACCAATCTTTTGAACCCACACCAACCGCTTTCACCAGCCCCTTTTCTTTCAGTTCAAACAGTGCCCGGTAAGCTTCCAGAACATCTTTCAGCCGTTGCTCGCGATCAGCGCTGTCAACAGCCGCCCCCAAGTATTCATCCGGATCGTGAACTGACACCAACTCCTGTTTATATTTTGGCCCCAGTAATTCGGCTCCTTGTCGCCAACATTCCAAAATTCCGTCGTAGCTGATTTTCTGCATCGCATCATACTTAAGATTAGCCCAGGCTCCCGGCTCAAAAGTTGGTTCAGCTGTTTCCAGCGGCACCCGGTACCATCCCAGTTTATTGCTAATCGTAATTTGTTCCGGTTCAATCTCAAGCTTTTCCAAGCCCCACCGGATCACTTCCAGCGCCAATCCTGCCCCATACTTTCCCGCGCTGTCAATCATCACTTTTCCATCGCTAACCTTAAACCACTCCTGCATCAGATTCAGCTTCTCTGTTTCCGACAATTCGCGGTACAGGTTGCCCAAGTAACTGGTTCCATATATAATTGCCGGGAAATTGAGTTCGCTTTTGTTCTGTTTATTTAACATGTCAATCTATTTGCTTTGGTTGTCAATCCATCGCCAAACATGCTGGCTGTTGACTCAACGTATAAATTCGATCCACAAGCACTCATTTTTCATCAGCTGTTGCTTCCGATGTCGTCAGTTGAAACTGCGACACATAAGCTTCCCATTCGGCTTGACGAGGCTTTTGAGCCAGTTCTTTCATCGCCTGCTCATGGTCAAAATCGGGTACCGTATCCATGATCATGAATAAGCGGTTTTGGAGGATGTAAATTTCCATATCCAAAATGCCGACTTCTTTCATTCCCTGTGTAATTTCCGGCCACGTGTTTTCCGCTTTATGAACCTCCCGATAGGCTTCAATCAGACTGGGATCATTTTCCAGCAACAAGGTTTTACAATACCGTTTAAACTTCATCGCTTTTCTCTTTTGAATATTTAAATTTCCGTGATTTTCAGTTCTTAATCAAAGTAACGTATGTATATATCTCCATGCAAAGCTTTGCGACAAGCTTTGCAATTCAAAAAATATGTTTTCAAACACAAATAGTAGGCGTTTAGATAGGATAAAAACTATTTTTGTTTGACAAGGACAAATTATGGGCAACAGGCATATTTCATTAAAAGATTTGGCCAGGGAACTAAACGTTTCTATTTCGACGGTTTCGCGTGCGCTAAAAGATCATCCCGATATCAGCGATGCGATGAAGGAGAAAGTGAAAAAAATGGCGCAGGAGCACCGTTACACCCCAAACCCTCTTGCCATGGGCCTGCTTAAGCAGGAAACCCGCATGATTGGTGTGATTGTCCCAGATCTGGTTACCCACTTCTATGCCTCCATTATTGCCGGTATTGAAAGTTATGCCAAAGAGAAAGGCTACTTCATTTTATTAGCCAGCTCCAATGAATCGTATCTCAAGGAAAAAGAATCCATTGAAAATTTATTGCGGGCACGGGTAGAAGGATTCATCGTTTGCCTTAGCCAGGAAACAACAGAAACGGCTCATTTCGAGGATTTACTAAAGCTGAATATTCCGCTGGTATTTTTTGATCGCGTTTGCCTTAGCGGACAAGTGTCTTCTGTAACTGCCGACAACACGGAAGCAGCTCAAACAATCACCCAGCATTTCTACCAACAGGGCTGCCGAAGAATTGCTTTTATATCCGGACCGCAACACCTTAACATTTCCAAAGAACGGATGAGCGGTTACCTCGCAGGTTTAGAAACTTCGAAATTGCCTGTCATCCCGGAGTTGATTGAAGCATGTGACCTCAGCTCCGACTCGGCCACGCAGGCCATGAAACGCTTGCTTGAGCTAAAAAAACCGCCGGACGCAGTTTTCGGGATTAATGATACCGTTGCTTTTGCCGCCATGAAGGAAATTAAGCGTCAAGGCTTTCGCATTCCTGACGATATTGCACTGATTGGTTTTACCGATGAGTTTCATTCAACAGTGGTTGACCCTCCCATGACCTCCGTTACGCATCCTACTTTTGAAATGGGCAGAGCTGCGGCTAACTTATTTTTTAGTGCCAGACAAGCGAAAGAAACACCAAAAACCCTTGTTCTGAAAACCCAGTTGGTTGAGCGGGAATCCTCTCAGAAAAACAAGCTATACTGAGCCTAACAACGACAAACTCTTTCTTCGTTCATCTTTTAGTGCCCTTCTGTTCCAAGCATAATTTTTATTCGGAAATCAAACAGTTTTTCCATAATAAAGATTCCCATGATCTGCTGACATTATAGGAAGATAACGATTTAGGGCCCTAGTATGGTAAATCATTCAAGATGTGCAAATAAAAAAAAAAGAGACTGACTTTAACTGACAGCCTCTTCTCACTAACGAACTAAACTAAATCTATAGAAGATCGGTTTTACCATCCCGGATTTTGTTCCAGTTGCGTTCCTTCAATGTCAAACTCAGGTTTAAAACCTGTATAATACAATCTATCGTACTCTCCCCTATAGATTCTATATGTTTCAACTAATCTTGGGCTCTTGCATCGGCCTCTTTCAGCCAGTTTGGATTTTGATAGATAGGCGAATTGTCCACATTCCCATCTGGCGACGATTGCAGAAAATGTGACACTACAATAGGTTCTAAATAATGAGCTTTATGCCAATATATTTCATGGCAATAAACAACCGGACAATATAGTTCAAACGATGGATAATGGAATTCTGATTGATGAATCAGGTTTATCCGAAACGATATCACTCGATATGTGTTATCAGACTTCGTCCGACCAAGGTCATTTCAAATAACAGCAGGAACGACCAGATCTGAGCACTTCAGACAAATAATAACCGTAATAAAGTTTATTTGAGAAGCAGCACTAAACTGCTTCTCAAATACTATCTTTTCAGTGGTATCTCCCAAACACTTACTCCGTTTTCAAAAAGTCAATTTCAGCAATAGCGGCAGCTTTATTTCCTCCAGCAATAACTCGAGATTCAATCCGGAAAAAACGTGCAGATACGGGAGCATTAAAATAATGCGTCCGTGGAGTCGGGTCGTTTATCAGGTTGCCAAATTTAAAAGCTTCAAGCGTTTCCCAGCTTTTACCGTCCGTGCTTGTTTTAATCAGCCCTTCTTCGATCATGCCATCGGCATTAGCAGTTTGAGGAGTATAAACAAAGCCTGACAGAAGCTGTTCCTGTCCCAAATCAATGGATAAGAAATGAGTTCCTTTTCGTGTCGAAGTCCAGTATGTCTGGCTATTTTCATCGAAAGCCATTGTTCCGGTATGCCCTTCCAACTCCTGATCTGCACCAACTAATTTCCAGCCTTTCTTGATAATTCCAAAGGTTTTTTCGGCCACACTACCCGCCTGATCTTTGGTAAATGAGCGGGCTTTTACTTGTCCTGACTCGTGAAAGAATGGAGCAGTATACAATTTTGACGTGTTGGTTGGTTCACTACCATCCAGTGTATAACGAATTTCCAGATCATTGTTGATGTTCCGTGAAATGTCTTCACCATGAGGTTTCCAACTAAAATCATGTTTCTTCGGCTCAATGGTCAACTGACCATCAATGCTTAGGGAGAAAGCAAGTTGTGGCGGACGGTTTTTATAATAATGAGCCGAAACCTTTGCAATAGCAGGTGCCATGCGTGATTCTAAAATTCGCAAACGCCATTTTGAAGTGGTTACTGTAGGGAAACGCAGAATCCGTTTGTAGCCCACATTTGTTGCTGAAGCAACTTCTTGCCACTGGTTGTCAATCCAGGCATCCAAAGCGTGTTTCTCAATACGCTCGCTATGGCTGGCAATGGCCTCCTGAATAACAAAGCGGTTGGCTTCTACTTCCGAAACCATCGTAATTTCAATCGCCTTTTCATCATCTGCGAGCAATTTGTAAGAGTTTGGATCATTATCCAACACTTCGGCAGGACCTTTAGCTCCTCTCAGCAGATCAGTACCATAAGTTTGCTCGATGCGTTTTCCAACTTCTTCCAAAACCTGAACATCTTCGTCAGAAAAACGTCCTTCCCGGTTGGGTGGAATATTCAAAAGAAATGTGGAATTACCGCCAACCGATCTTTCATAAATATCAAAAACATCATCGGCGTTACGCACTTTCTGACTGGTTTCGTCCCGGTAAAACCATCCTTCTCTTATTGAAGTATTGGTTTCTGCTTGCTGATAATGCAGGAACTTTGCCTGGAATAATTGTTCCCTGCTCCCCAATGACTTATCCGTCATGTCCGGGAAATGCTCAGCGATGTCCGGATTTTCCTGGTATGGAATCACGTTCCATTCAGTATCCCTGGTCTTTCCTGATTCGTTTCCACACCAACGGATGTCCTCACGACCAAAAATAACCGCTTCAGGAGCCAAAGTGCGAATCAATTCTTTCCAGGCCATATAATCGTAAGTTTGTCCGCCTTTGCGCTTTGGGTGTGCCCCGTCAAACCAAACTTCATGCACCGGACCATACTCGGTAAGTAGTTCAAACAGCTGGTTCAGGAAATATTCATTGTAATCATCCACCGTGAATTTAAAGGTGGTTTTGTTCTCAAACGGACGTCCTTCAATCGGACGAGGAATGATACGCTCCGTCTTTTTACTCAGGTTCCCATACAAGCCTTCCGGATTCTCAATCTGGAACAAATCGGCTGGAGAAAGGTAAACACCTAACTTCAAGCCATAATTTTCACACGACTCAGCCAAATCTTTCAACACATCGCCTTTGCCATCTTTAAACGGAGAAGCCATGATCCCGTGTTCAGTATAGCGGCTTTGCCACAAGCAAAATCCATCATGGTGTTTGGCCGTAAAAATCACTTTGGTCATTCCGGCAGCTTTCATCGCCTGGCACCACTGGTCGGTATCCAGCTCGCGAAGGTCAAAAATCCGGGGATCTTCCATGCCATTCCCCCACTCCATTCGTGTAAATGTATTGGGACCAAAATGAATAAAAGCAATGAATTCATCACTCAGGGCATCCATTTGGTTTGGCGTAGGCACCACATGTGCAGCCTTAGCAATAATTGAATCGTTGGTATCATCTTGATCAACCGAAATTGTATTCATGGGCTCCATCAGTTGTCCCGACGGATTTGAACATCCAAAGATGATTGCAAGAAATAATAGTGGTAAAGTTTTTCTCATCTGATTAAAATTGTACGTTTTGAATAAGTATTTTATTTTTCTATTCAATAACCAGCCAGGTATATGAATTAGCCGGAATAGTAAGTTTTACGCTTACCTTGTAATCGCGACTAAGCTGATAAGTAATGGTTTCACCTTCTTTTTCACGGATGGTAGCTGTTTTGGTTAATCCGGTATAATAAAGCGGCAGTGTGATTTCACGCACCATATCTTCATTGGTTGGATTGAAAAACATCGCCAGCCCTTTTTCTTTCAACTCAGGATTGACATGCAGAAAACCATCCCAGTCTTTTCCTGATGGGCGACGCAGATGAACCAGGTCGCTGTTTAGAATATTGCGATACTTCTTATACCAGTCAATTACCCGAACAACAAGCTCTTTTGTTTCCGGGGCATCGTAAAGCCGGGGCCCGCGATAACAGGACTGTACGCCGGAGCCATAATTCTGCATCATCTGGTTTTCGTAAGCATCCAGGTGATCTTTCAAAGGTTCAATGGTCGCAGCTGCACCTCCTCCGTGGTACTGCGTCAGCGGAGTAAACGTCCAGCACATGCTTGGAATCCGATCCCACAAACCATCGTAAATATTCTGGCGGCCAAGCACCAACTGTCGTTCACGTGGTAACGACCAGTTTACTTCCCGGTAGCCAATCCCGGTTTTATTGGAGCCCGAATTGACATAGAAGTCGGGGATATTCATGTATATACCTTCGCCACGCATCCATTGATACAGGCCCTGAATTTGCGCATACTGTTTCCACTGCGAATCGCCCAATCCATTGTGATGCGCATGGCTTGTTGAAGCACACACATTGCCCGGGTAAGAACCATCATTTTCGAAGACACTCATGCCAGTTTTCTCATAAAACTTCCTGATTTTCCGAAAGTAGTTATAGCCCCACTCGCTGCTCAAACAAGGCGACGAGCCAAAAATCATTCCGCCACGCTTTCCGGTTTTGGGATTGATTACATCGACCTCATCGCTGATCCAACGGCTCGAAAGCAGGCTATAGCCCCCCAGTTCAATGCCTTTGGAATGTGCATAGTCCACCAACTTTTTGAAATAAGCGTAATTTTCTTCCGACTCATCTTCCATGTTTACACCACTACCAAAACTCAGAATTACCATTTCATAGCCAACCTCTGCACATTGATCAATGGCGCTCTTTACAACTTCCTCTTTTGAGTCCGTCAGGTGCAGAAAAATTGGGTTTTCAGTGGTCCACGGAGAAATTGTACGGTACATTTTGCGAATGAACAGGCCTCGTCTTTCTTTATCGTAACTGTCCATCGGTGTTTCCCAAACGCGGAAAGTACTCAGCGACTCTCCGGGACGAATAGCAGTTTCCGGTCCCAGTGGCGGTTTTACCTCCAGCAGACAAGGGGTTTGCAAGGGATAGTTGGCCTGTGAAGTGTAGCGCGAATCGGGCTCCCAGTAAGTGGTCACATCCGAATTGCGTTGCTGCATACCACCAAAAGCATAGTCTGTTTCAATATGAATATTGGGCTTGATCCATTCTGCAGGAATGCCTACAAGGCTTTCCCCTTCGACCATGGCCAGCTGCTCCAGTTTAAACTGGTTGACCTGCACCAACAGGTCGCCCTTGTTGATCACTTCCACCCACTTGCTGATGGTTGGAATTCCATCGTAAAGCACAAAATGAACTTTAACGACAATGTCGTCTTTGGTCAGGGTAAATACCAGCTGTTTCCCGCTTGGCATTTCTTTGTTGGCGGCCCAGCGAACTTGCTTCCAGTCCATCCGGTCATCCAGTTCTTTCACTTCAAACTTTTGTACCTGAAAGGCGTTTGGGATAGCTGCTAACTGATCAACCCAGCGCATTAAAGTATAGCCGTAATCCGGCTGCTGGCTCAAACCACCTATGGTATAAGTTTTTCCGTCAATGGTCAGCGTTCCCTCGTTGGAAACAGCCCGCAACAAGCTTTCGCCTGTCATTTGATTGATGTAGTCAATGGTTGCCAAGTTGGGTGAAACCCGAAATACCCGGGCCACCAGCCCATTGCTTAACACCAAATCTTTGTTATCATTGGTTCGGTATACTCCGGCCTTGGCTTTTGAATTGTCAATCAGCCAATCGTAATCCGGTTGAACCAGGGGCTGTTTAATTTCCGGCAACGCTGCGATTAAAGCATCCAGTTGCTTTTTGATCGTTTCTTCCTGTTTTATCACGATTGCAAAATCCGGAGCAGCAATTGTCGGAGCAATCTCGAAGTATTCAAATTGCGGATTAAGCCACACAGCATGATCACCGCTTTCGCCATCTCCGGCATCTTCAACCACCAGTTCCAAAACTCCTCCGCGTACTTTCTCATCAATCGTTTGGGGAGCATCGCCTTGCCTCATGATGCCACTAGTGTAAATCTCCTTGCCATTATGAAGGAGTTTAAACACCACAGTTCCCGCATCGGGTTTTCCACTCTTCCCTTCAATTCCTACAAATTGCTTTTGATCATCGGTTACCTCGTAATAAACCCGTTTTCCATCTGCTAACGGAATGGTCTGAATCGTTGCTGCCTCATAATCGATTCCCGAGTCATTTACGCCAACTTGAGCTGTAAAGCGGCTGCCTTTGTTCATCTTTATTTTGATAACTGAGTGGGAATGAACACCAATTCCCTCACTGAACGTTTCTCCGGCAACGGACAGCTGCTCTCCGGTTACCGACTTGTTTTTCACCGGCGCTCCATAAGTTTGTTGAGACAGCGATATATCCAGTTCCTGAAGTTTGATAAACTGTTGAGCCCTTGCCGAGCATATTAATCCTGCAACAAAAACAAAAATGATGATACTTCTTTTCATACTCTTTCAATTTTCTTATTTCCGGTTGATTTGGTCAGATCCCATCCCCTTATTACAACTGTTTTCATATTCCGACTTTTGGAGGTTGTTTTTTTACGCTTTTCAAAATATCGCATATTTGGCAATTATACAGCAAAGCTAATAAACCAGTTTTTCTATATTTTTAGTTTCCGATCTGATATCATTGGTACAATTGGGCTGTTTTCGGTAGGTTTTGGGAATCTCAATTCTTCCGGAGAAGGGCCCACAAAAGTACTTTCGACCCCATGTATCTGAATCTTGTTTTGATCAATCTCGATAAAAGCAAACAAAGGATCAGCGTACGGAACAGTGTATTTTATCCACGGGAATTTTTCGTCGATTTCCTTGCTGTAGCGAATGGTTTGATAATCGCCTCCCAGCCAGCTATACGACATGCTGTTTATTTGAATGTAGTAGATTCCGTTTATCGAAGTTGCATAATCAGTGTGATGGTGCCCACTAAAACAAGCCACTACTTTTTCAAATCCGGCTGTTTTGTTGGCTGCTTCAAGAATAGCCCTTATTTCATTCTGATTTTCAACTCCCAATTCCACATTCTCAAGGCTCTGATGCGAAAATACAATACAAGGCAGATCTGTTGTTGCCAAATCATTTTTCAACCATTCAACTTGCTCCTTTCCTATAAACCGGGCATATCCGGCAGCTTTATCGGGCGAGGGATTCTTATCATTTCCGTCGAGTACAATAAAATGAAAATCATTCTGGTTGAAAGAGTAATACTTTTGGGGTGCATTCCAGAATTCAATAACCTGCTCGCGGGAAAAACCTCCGTCCATGTCATGGTTCCCGATTACGTGGTATTTATTACCCGGATAATTATTGAAAATGTCTAAGAATTCTTTGTTTTGCTCGTAAGGCCGGCAAAAATCACCCATTTGAATGATAAAATCGGTTTTCTTTTCCGAAGCCTTATTGATGAATGCTTGCAAACGTTCATCTGCATCGTGCATAATGTCTTTGTGAACATCGGCACACACCCCAAAACGGATTTTGTGTTTTGAACCTTTATTAATGGCATTTAAACCGATGGGTAGCGTCAACATAGCCACTCCACCAATGCTGTATCGTATAAAATCTTTTCTTTTCATTACGTTAATTATTTATCGAAAATTAATCATTTTGTTACCTAATTGTACTGCTATAACAATACACATTTCCTGAAAAGTCGCAGATATAAAAGCGCTGTCCATCTACCGCTGCACTTGTAATTACGGGCGCGCCAAGTTTGGTTTTCCACAACAGTTTTCCACTTGCTGCATCGAGGGCATAAACCTGGCCGTCCATTGCTCCGAAAACCAGTTTATCGCCAATTAACAAGGGCGTTGACTCAATACTTTGCTGACGATCGGCATAATACGAAGGTGTATAAAGCAAGGCCGGTTCCACCTCAAAAAGCCAGAGCTGCTCACCTGTTTCCCTGCTAATTGCGGCAATTCCCGGATGCGAACCCGCAACAATAAAACGATCCTTCAAAATAATCGGAGCTGAAGTTCCGCTTTGTTGCAACCCTGTTTCATAAGTAGCAATTGTCTCCCCCGTCTTCAGATCCAGCTGGTGCAAAATACCGGGAACTGCTTTATCTTTTCCTTTTCCGGTTACCCAAAGCGAACCATCAATACAGCTCAAAACGCCGTCGCGAAACCGCATACCTTCATCATTTCTTTTCCAAAGCAATTCGCCCGAGCGAAGGTTATGGGCATAAATTGCCCTCCACTGACTGGATGTAATTAATACATCATCAGCAATCGTCATTGTAGGAGTGGCACCTTCGCCGCCATCCCAATCCTTATTTCTCCACAACACATCTCCAGACAATACATCCAACGCACTAAGCGATTTTCCAAACCCGGTGTAAACCAACTGACCATCGGTAACCAAACCCGAAACAAATCCGGGTAAACGGTTATAATTCAGGTCATGCTCCCAAATCATTTTTCCGGTCAATACATCAACAGCATAAGTGATTCCCTGCATATCTGTTGCGATAACAATTCCCTGCGCAACAACCACCTGATTTTTTATACTGTTGCGGGTATGGTACCGCCATTGTTCTTTCCCGTTTGCAGCATCCAATCCAACGAGATAACAAGCTTTGGCATTCCCGTCATCAAAGCTTGCTGTAATCAGCATGTTTTCATACAACACCGGCGAACTCATGAAAATATTACTTCCAATGTTGCTGGTCCACTGCAATTGGTACGGCACTTCATGTTCTTCGCTAACCAACGGGTTATGAGCAGCATTTCCGGCCAGATTAAACCAATCGCCATTTACACCGGTCTCTATTGATTGTTCAACCGAAAAAAAATGTTTGGCATTGAGAATTTCGCCACTGTGCAAAAACGCATTCACTACCAAAGTGTAGTGATCACTTTCTTTCGGAGTCAATGTTGTTCCCCACGTCCAATCAGATTCCTGAACCATCTTTTGCCATTTGCTTTGGTCCAGTGCTGAGTTCCAACTAAAGCCTTCATCACCATAAAAAGCGTAACGCACACTGTCAACTTCCGCCCCGGTATGATAAACATTTACAGCCAGCTGAATTTCTCCCGCTGCATTCTGTATTGCCACATTCTTTTGAGGACTAATAATTTCTATTTCTCTGTTGAGATTGGTCCATCTAAAATGAGACGAAGTATTTCCCTGTTCATCCACATCAATCACCCGGAAACCTGAGGGAGAATGATCGATACCTCCGGCGGCCAGTGTTGAGGTTCCATACGACATCACGCCCGACTCGCCATGCTCCTTAACCATGCTAATGTGCCAATGCCCGTACAACCAGGCTTTCAAGTTGTATTCAGTCAAATTTATTGCTTCATGATCATTTACCTTGAAGTCAAATTCATCACCGTTGGTTATCAAATCATGGTTAAAGAATATTTTTGGCTGCTCCGCAGGATAAGTTTTCAGCAGGTTTTTCAACCAGGCACCAATGTCTTCCCGGTTAAAAGAAGGTTTATAATCTCCTTTCATCATCGGTGTAATAACAAACAATGTATTTGCTTCTTCAAAAGCATACCATGCCGGGCCAAAACACTCTTCGAAAAATTTTTCGCCATAATCTCCTTTGATCAGATCGTGATTCCCCAAACAGTAATAGACTGGCACTCCAAATTTCTGGGTGGTGATATTTTCGGCATGCCAAGACATCCCACTTTGGTAACAAATATCACCGGTATGAATAATAAAATCAGGCTGATGAACCTGGGCATACTGTTTTAACTGATCCACCCAATCCCTATACTCATAAGTTTCTGTATCAGAAATCTGCACAAAACGAATTTCCTTTTTGCGTTCCTTTGGAGTAATGGCGAAAACATATTCCTCACGCGACTCAGAAATGGGAACGAAAGATTGCCTGCAACGGTACCCTGCTCCCGTGTATACCGTTACAAAACGTTGCTTGCTCCACCCCGGCAAACTGAAGTTTCCATTTTTATCCGTTTTTACAACATTAAGACCGTCAGAAACTACACAGTTCTTTGCACTGTGCTCATCGGGATCCATTTGTCCATTGTTGTTTGTATCTACAAATACGCGTCCGTTTAGTTGAGCTTTTGAAACGGAAGCACAAAAAAAGAAAGATATTGTTGCGAATATTATAATCGACAGTTGTTTCATAACTTCTTTACCACTCAATAATACTATCTGGAAAGATCTTCTAGGCTTAGTTTCGCATTTTGCATCAATGCATTAAAAGCTTCCGGTTTTTGAGATATCCTCATTTGCTCAAGAACCCCGTTGAGCCGTTCAAGCTTTTCCTTTCCTTCTGCTAATTGATTATTTTGAAACTCTTCTTTTAATATCCTGATTTTCTCTGCATCCTGAATTCCTTCTATCAAACGTTCAAACCTGATGGAACTGCGGGCATTTGGATAAACTATGTAAGTATCACCTGCAGGCCAGGTACGAAAACGAGAATCGATCAAGGGATCTTTAACCCAATGATTGTATGCCCAACGCAAGAAACCATCAAAATCGGCAGCCATTGTGTACCAACCAATAAAAGCCGCTTCTCCGGGATCAGAAAATGAAAATACATTCGGAAAAACATCAGAACAGCACACATACCAGGTTGACAAATAGCCTTTTCCTTTACGATACTGCCGAATATCCGGTTCAATTTCAGCCCCATATGCGACACTTAAATCGGTCAATTGGTCAGGGAATTTTTTATAATTCCAATGGTTGTCGGCAAAACCAACACCCAATTCAGGAGCCACTTCAGCCAGCAGTTTCATTGTCGCATTCATTTCTGCCGGTGATCGTTCATCCATCGCCATGCAAGTAATTTCCTTCCATCCCTTTCGGTCAAGGTGGTCAAGAAAATCTTTCAGAAAAGGAGTCCACATTTCTTCGAACTCTTTTGTTCCGGCTTTTGCAATTACTTTTATTTCTTCTCCTACCGAAGCATCAAAGTAGTATAGTTCATTTCCCCACGGCACCATTGAATAACAACTGATTTGTTTGTCAATTCCCAAATCCATCATGAATTGTACCCACTGATCAAATATGGAATAATCGTACGTCCAGCTTCCATCGATCTGTTTTTCCCAGACAATCATTGATTTGTATTCATCTTCTGTTTGCCCTCCCCATGGACGGTTATTTAAGGTTGCTGTTACTACCTTCTGCCCTGCATTGGCTAACATTTTCATTACCGGGCGCAAAAGCTCCCAATGCTCTGCCGACCACAGTTCAACCTCGTGATAACGAGCTACTGCGTATGGATTTTGCCATAAATCAAGATGAAATTTCCACTCTGAAGGATCAGGCAGGACCCGGTCTGCAACTTCTATGTTAAAGGTAAACTTACCATGTTTCTTTCCATTTAATTTCAATTGCATGGTCGAAGTATAGATTCCGGGCGTTGCATCCGCAGGAACGTCAAACGTTATCCAAACCGGGCGGGTTGATCGAGCCTCCATTTCAAAAGCGGAAAGCGTATCAAGCATATCCGGGCTGGTCCGGGCTATAAAATCTTCTGGTTTGCGGTATCCACATCCCGGTCCAAACTCATCGGTTAATACATAACGCACAAAACGAGCCTTGGCGATAGCTGCCGGCAAAACCGCACCATTTTGTGACTTAAAATCACCAAACTGGCATTCAACAATTCCTGCAGGCTCATTATTCCATAAAACCAGTTGCGCTGAAATTTTCTCGTTGCGCCAGGCAAAACCGTTCCATTCTGTTTTTGATTCTAAACTCGGTATTGAACTTTTTTCGTACAGGAAATCAATTGATCCGATAGAAGCATGCAAACCTGCCTTTAGTGCAGACCAGTTTGCTAATGTATCGGGAGCCGGGTCGGGTGCCTCGGCAAAGGTTTGAGGTCGTTCAGGAGGAGTATTGGTTGAACATCCCATCAAAAACAATAAGAATCCTGCAAGTAGTAATACGTTTTTCATTTTATTTCGGGTAAATATATTATTATCAATCAATAACCGGAAACGGATGAACTTTAGAACGTTCATGCTCCTGTTTCATAATCTGCTCGATCTGTTTTACAATTTCCGGATGCTCAGCAGCCAGATCAACCTGTTCCTGCGGATCTGTTTTCAAATTGAAAAGCTGGATTGTCAGATTCCCATCATTCATTTGAGACCGGTATCCTTTCCAGTTTCCCATCCTTACAGCTTGTTGTCCGCCATAAGCTTTCATCGGAAATTCCCAATAAAGGAATTCTTTCTCCTTTTGCTCCTCTCCTTTTAGTGTGGGAAGAAAACTGGTGCCATCCGTTTCCACCTCTGTTTGAAGCCCCGCAATCTCATTCAAAGTGGGCATCACATCCCAAAAAGCAAATGGATGTTCTGTTTGAGTTCCGGGAGCAACCACTCCTGGCCATAAAACAATTAGAGGAACACGGATCCCACCTTCCCGCAGAAATCCTTTCCCCCAGCCCCATTCACTCTTAAAAGGCCTGGCACTATCAAAAAACGGAGAATCGGTTCCTCCGTTGAAAGTCGGACCATTGTCACTGGTAAACATGATTACCGTATTTTCATAAAGTCCTTCCTGTTTTAATTTTTCGATCAACTTGCCAACCTGCATATCCAGGTAACTGACCATTGCCGCATAGGTCGCATGTGGCGTCCGGTTTGGGAAATATCCTTTCTGTCCCAGGTAAGGTTCTTCTTCGCCAAACTGGTTCTGGTAATAGCTCAAAAATTCTGAGTCGGCCGGCACCTGTAAAGGTGCATGTGGTAATATGGGAGCGAAATACAGGAAAAACGGATTCGCTTTGTTCTGCTCTATAAACCGAAGCGACTCATCCAGCATTAAGTCCGGAGCGTATTCATTGGAAGTATACTTTTCATAACTTGCCGGATCGTGCGGGTCCTGATCCTTATCCAAAGGAGTCCAAACCGGGGTATACTCATTATCTAACAAAACCTGCTGGTCATTTTTCCACAAATGCAGGTTGTAGTAATTATGACCTTGCCGCTGGCATATATCACCAAAGAAAAGATCAAAGCCCTGCTTATTCGGATGCCCTTCGGTTAGCGGGCCTCCCAACCCCCATTTCCCAATGCAAGCTGTACGATAACCCGCCTGTTGCATTAATTCTCCAACCGTTACAATCGTATCCGGAATTGGGCGCTGTCCTTCAAGTCCAGGATCTTTGATCACCTCCCGAAAGTCCCAGTTCTTTTTTGTAGCTCCCATTTCATCATTGATCCTCACGTAAGCTTGGCCGGAATGCCGACCCGTGAGCAACACTCCTCTTGACGGAGCACAAACCGGACTTCCGCAATAAAAATCAGTAAAACGGATACCGCTTGAAGCTAAACCGTCAATGTTTGGTGTTTCAATCTTCTGCTGACCGTATGCGCCAATTTCAGCATAACCCAAATCATCCGCTAAAATAAATATGATATTGGGTCGGGCATGCTGTTTTTCCTGCTTCTTGCAAGAGCCCGACGCAAACGCCAAACACACTATTAATAACCCCAGTGAACCTGCTTTTCCTAATCTCATTTCATTTTAATTTAATTGTCCTCAAAAAATGATATATGTATGGACATTACTTCAATCTATTTCTGTTCTCTACGTGTAACTATTCTTTAGTCCCAACTAAAATCATCTTCCATTTCTTCTTTCAGACCAGGACCAATATCAACTCCTTTTTCCCTTAACACGGGATATTTTTCTTTTACAATACGATAAAATTCATCAAATGGTAAGCGCTCTCCCCTGCTCCACATTTGTTCAGCCAGTGCAAATATTCGGGGAAAAACTCTCCGATCCACCATGTGTTCGCACACATACCAGTCCGTCCACAATGCACACCCCATACCAAGAACCAATGGATCAGGCTCAACCATATCAGACGGGTTGTTTTCGTAAACAGTGCGCATATCAAATGTCCGGTCAGCCGAATACTTTGACCAGGGACTTACCGGAAAATTCAGATAAGTGTAATAGTTGGTATTGGCAATGACCTGGTGTCGGTTTCGAATCGCGTTTTTTAATGCCAGGTCTTTGTGTCCCCGCCAGTTCCACCAATGCACAATCACATTATCGGGTAATTTGATGTTATCCTGATAGATAACATCGCCCCAGAAAATAACCTTTTTCTCTTTTGTCTGCAGGTAATTAGCTAATCTTGTGGAAAAATACATTTGCAACTCATGACTGTCCTTTAGTCCTTCCTGCTTTATTTTTCCCTGACAATGCAGACATTGATTCCATTTTCCTTTAGGAGCCTCATCACCTCCCAAATGGATGTACGAAGACGGAAATAACTCACATACTTCATCGAGGACATTTTCGAGAAAGGTATATGTTTCTTCTCTTCCTCCACAAAACAAAACATCCGAAAAGCTCATCACGCTTGCTGGAGCCTCTCCGAAACAGCTTAGCTCAGGATATGCGGTCAATGCCGCTTCCGAATGTCCGGGGACATCCATTTCAGGAACTACAGTAATGTGTAACTTCCGGGCATATTCAACAATATCTTTAATCTCTTCCTGTGTATAAAATCCTTGCTGCTCTTTTCCTGTAGCCACCTTCGAACCAACATCGGTTAGCTTCGGGTATTTCTTAATTTCAATCCGCCAACCTTGTCCTTCGGTCAGGTGCCAATGAAACACATTCATTTTCAACATCGCCATATAATCCAGGTAGCGTTTAATAAATTCCGGGGTTTGATACTGCCGTCCAGAGTCGAGCATAAAACTGCGCCATGCATATTTCGGATAGTCATGAACTTCTATTGCCGGAATTTGATATCCGGATAAAGCATACTCTTTTCCAGCCTGCACTTTTTCAGGTAGAAGCTGCAGGAAACTTTGTACGCCATAAAAAAGCCCGGAAACGTTATTGGCCTTGATTTCAATCATTTTTTTATTGACGAGCAACTGATAACCTTCTTCCCCGAACTGAGCAGGTAAATCAGTCAGTTGTAACCGGATGACATTGTCCGTTGTGGAAGATCCGGAGATTTTTACGTATTGCTCCAATCGTTGGCGGAGATACTCAGCAACTTCCTGCTCCCGTTCGGTAAAACCAATGAAAAGTTCATCACTGAAAAGAAAGTATCCGCCTGACTTTTCCACTCTATAAGGCGTAGGCAGTATATTTTGGCCATGTCCTGCCAAAACAAAAATGAACAGGAAGCCTGCAAAAATTAAGTATCGTTTAAATTTGGCAAACATATCAGCTTATTAAAATTTTACATCTTCTGGTCATCAAAAACATGCGATTGAGACTACTGAACAGAAAGTTCCGTCAAAATTTCTTTTCGTAATTTTCTGAAATGAAGGATACTTAAATCGTAATGATCAAATCCAAATACCATCTGTTGAACTATTTCTTTTGCTTTATCAGGATTCTTCTTTTCAAGCATTTTTAATAACTCATAGTCCACAATTCCGTCGCGCATGGCTTCGAGCCGAATGCTGGGCAAAAGTTTATCCACTGCGGGGTAAACAATATTCATATCGCCAGCCGGCAGCGTATTTCCAGCGTAATTCATATCTGTTGTTACTGAGTACGGATCATTATCATCCGCACGCCAATGGTTCAATCCCCAATGGAGGTACCCGGTAATCCCGTACCGGTAATTTATCCAGTGCAAGATGCGGGTTTTTATCAGCGGTTGTTCGATAAAACGATTGGCAAAGTTTTCCTGTGGTCCCAGGCAAGTATAAAACCAAACTTCTTTCCCTTTTTCCTGCTGTTTTTTATAGAAATCAAAATCGTCTTTCAGGAAATTAAGCTGGGGAACCCAGATATCAATTGATCCGTCAAGGTCACTGGAATGGCAGGCTTCAATAATTTTTATTTCCGGAATAAGCTTTCTGACATATTCCGAAATTTCAGCATACGATTTTTTGTTTGATTCGATGGGCTCGTCGGCTATGTGTTGCCAGTAAATATCGAGCCAACCATTTTCTTTCAGGTTTTTCACCAGTGCCGGAAAAAACTGATTGTAAAAATTACGGGCTTCTGCATCATTTATATCGTAATCTTTCATTTCCCATTTGTCGCCTGTTTTTTCAGGCACTTTTACGATAAAAGGCCCCATCCAATTTTGCGGCAGGCGGCCGCCAATATGTCCTCCTTCGATGTATTCGCAGCATCCTGCGTCAACCATTAATTTCACCATCCGGTTGAAGTTGGAAAAATCGAAAGTCCAGGTATTGCCTTCTTCTTTAAAATCGGTTAAATCGAGTGGCCGAAGCAACACAACATTTTGCCTGTATTCGGCCATTATATCTGCCATTATTTTGGCGTATTTCCAGTAATCATCCGAGAATTTTTCGAGCTTTTTGTCCTTGTTCAATAAATCAAGACGTTCGAAACTGAACCAATTGGTTACCAGCAAGCTGGTTTTATCAATTACCGGTTGAAAAACTTCAATACTGATTTCTTTTTCAATTTTTATTTTTTGTAATCCTTTTTTAGCCACCAGAGTAATATCTCCATTGTAAATTCCGGGGGCGGCATCTCGCGGAATTTTTATGGTAATCCAAACAGGTTGTGTCATTCCTGCCGGAATATCCATGCTAATATCATCCAGAATCGGATCGGGATAGTAACCCGAAGCTGTTTTTAAATAATCGCGACCTGGATTGGGAACAGGCCGATCGACCGGAACAAAACCAACAAAGCCGGTTTTTATCTCCGTTAGCTTAATGTCGTTGAATGTTGGTTCATCTACTCTGACAGTAACATCTTCGAGTGCAAATCCTGATCGAATGACAAACTGAAAACCAGCATCTTCTCCGCGTGCCACATCAGCATGAGCTTCTTGCATGGGAAAATAAGAGGACTCAGGAAATACCTTTTTTAAGGGATCTACGTATTGAAAAACTATTTCTTTTTGATAGTTTAAACAACTGCTCAAAGAAAGAAAAACGGCGGTAATGATAAAATTGATCTTGAAGTTCATATTGTTTCAGTTATTTATACCAGTTTTACTCGTAACGGTGAAAGTAGTTCCGGATTATTGAGATTCAAAACAGCTGATTTAAATAAAGAGGGAGTACACTCCCTCTTTTTTCTAACTAACCTAACTAATCTAAATCGGATTTAAGGTAAAAAACTTTTCCTAAAGAAAGGGAAGTAATCATCTAAATAATAGAGCATTACTACAATATACTCTTAACCCAATGAGAAAAATATAGTATCATATGCTTCAAGTCTATTCCCAGCCTGGGTTCTGCCCCAGATTCGGGTTTAGTGTGATTTCGTTTGGTGGAACAGCCAGCAAATAATCACGACTTGGATCAAAGCCCCATCCTGATGGCAGGACGCTTTTCAAATAATCAATGTAGCCATTTTCGTCGAGAAGAATGGTTTCACCAACAACAAGGTCAGGAAACTCAGTTTGGTCAAACCACGCACCAATCGGGCGTTTACCAACTATCAAGTTATGTGCTCTCCAACGGGCCAAGTCATCAAATCGGTAACCTTCGCAGGCAAATTCCACTCTTCTTTCGCGACGAACCTCGTTGAGAACCGGACTCAAGGCAGGAAACTGCCAGTTGGGGTCAGCTGTAATGGTATTCAACATCAGGTTCGGCATTCCTGCACGTGCCCTGATTTTGTTGATCGACATATCAAGATCGGCTTGTGTGATCGTCCCCAACTCGGCTTTGGCCTCTGCATAGTTCAGCAGTGCCTCGGCAAAGCGAAAAATCGGTAAAGCAGTGATACCCTGCCCAGCAGCCTGAATACCAGGAGATGTAGGATCACCTCCTTTTTTTAGCTGATATCCGGTTGTGTTACGGTCTTCACCACCTGCTGCAAGTGCCGGTTTTTCGAAACTTGCAACCACATTGCCGTTAACAATTTCAATTGCATCATCCGGAATCCAAATCATCTGACTCAGACGTGGATCGCGATCAGCGATAACGTTCTCTAGGGAGTGATCCCCCTGATACAGTGTGCTTGATGCAATGGGATTACCATCAGTGCACAGGTAGCTGTCAATCAAAGATTTTGTTAACCCTGTTCCCCCTCCTGAACGTGGGATGTAACGCTGAACGTTGTGTGCCAGCCCCAACTCAACGTTGTACTTGCGCCACAAAAGAACCTCATTCATCGAGTTCAAATCGTCGCTGTTAAAGAGTTTTCCATAATCTACACCCGGATTTCCGGTATTGTAAAGGCTTACAGAATTCAGATCAATGAGTTGTTTTGCTGCGGTAGCTGCTGCTGTTAAATAATTCTGTCCATTACTTCCGGCAACTCCAAAATCAGTCCCCTGATGGTACTTTTCCCAGGTACCTTCGTAAAGTGCGACACGCGATTTCAACAATAGTGCCGATTCTTTATTGATCCTATTGCCTGACACTTCAGCGCGAAGACTAAGCCGGCTAATGGCGTCATCCAAATCGCTGAGGATATTATCCACAACTTCGTTTCGGGGTGCTCTCGCTGCATAAAGTTCTTCAGAGTCGGCATTTAAAGTATGCTCAATCCAAGGTACATCGCCGTAGTTCTTGATCAGGTTGAAGTAGAAATAGGCTCTGAAAAAGTACGCTTCACCAACAAACTGATTAACCTGACTTTCGGGCGCTTCCACCTTATCGTAGTTGTCCAGCATCAGGTTAATGCTTCTCAAACGGGAAAAAGACCAGTTACCACTGCCCGAATTGATGGTATTGAAACCGGCCAACCTGGAGTCATATCCCGAATGGTGCATATTGTCACTGTTATTGTCGTCCCAGAGATAACCTCCACCCCAGCCCGGAAAGGCAGGCAGCATCGTATAAAACTGATTGACATATATCTTCAGGTCATTGGGACTTGACCAAAAATCTGCTTCCGAAATCTTATCCAAAGGAGATCTTGACAGGTAATCATCCGAGCAGGAAAAGGTAACTATTGCCAGGATTAATAATCCAATATTTAGTATTTTCTTCATAATTTCAACTGTTTAAAATTTTACATTCACACCAAGTGACAATGTTTTTGCAATTGGATATAATTTTCCATTTCCCCACCCGCCACTGATGGCTTCGGGATCAAACATCTCAGCAATTTTCGAGAAGGTCAGCAGGTTTTCGCCGGTAAAGTAAACCCTTAAGTAGTCCAGCTTGATTTTATTGGTGATTTTCTGCGGTATGGTATAACCAAACTGCACGTTCTTTATTCTGAAATAAGCGGCATTCTGCAAATACCTGGTTTGTACCTGAATGTTTTTGTTATGCTGACTTGTCATGTATGGTTTTGGATAGTAAGCATCCGGATTGTCTTCTGTCCAATAATCGAGGTGCTGTTTGAAAACAGAGCTCTGCCAAACATTACCAACGATACCGTAGAATAGGTTTCCGCCCAACGAAACATCACGCTTGGCTACTCCCTGTCCGAAAACATTAAGATCGAAGTTTTTCCACTCAAGTGAAAGGTTTATACCGTAATTGAACCGGGGTGTGCTATTCCCAATGATCGAAAGGTCGCCATGATCATCCAGGGTATAGTTACCACGATCGATTTTTCCGTCGTCACTCAGGTCGGCATATTCCATATCACCGGCTCCCCACTTGGCATAAAAATAAGTTTGATCGGGACCGGCTGCTGCTGCTTCATCCGATTGATACAGGCCAACTGAAGTATATCCCCAGATCTCACCGATTTTTCTGCCCACATAATAGTCACTCAAAGTACCGGTAGTATTCCTGTACTTCGTAATAGTGGTAGTGTTATCAGACAGCGTAAAACGAACATTGTATTTAAGTTCATCAACCTGGTCTTTCCACGAAAGCTGTGCTTCAAAACCTTTGGTTTCAAGGTCGGCGTTGTTGCGTTTAGGCGCAGATGCTCCCAGCACTCCGGGCAAACTTTCAGCTGGTCCGAACATGTTGAGTGTAGCTCTTGTGAAGTAATCGAACGATAGTCCCAACCTGTTGTCCATCATGGCAGCATCAAAACCAAAGTTGGTGGTTTTCACTGTTTCCCAAGTAACGTCGGGCGAAATAAGGCTGGGCGCTGTTACATAAACCGGTCTTTCATTTCCATCGATCCATGAAAGGTTTTGGTTAATTCCCATGTTAGGCAGATACAGGTAGTTGGCCACGTCCTGGTTACCATTTTCTCCGTACGATGCTCTTAACTTCAGCTGGCTGATCTTCTCAGCAAGCGCTCCTTGCCAGAATTTCTCTTTTGCAATGTTGTACCCAACCGAAACGGCAGGAAAGAACGACCAGCGTTTGGTTTCGGGAAAGCGCGAAGAACCGTTGTAACGGCCAACTAGTTCAAGCAGGTATTTGTCATCAAAGCTATAGTTGATCCTTCCGAAATAACTTAATGTAGCCCAATGTCCTGATGTTCCATTGGTATAGTCTTCACCTGTACCTGTGGCAATTGCCGGAACTTCATCGGTTACCAGGTTGTCTTTTCGGCCATAAACGCTGTTGTATTTGTACAACTCATTCTGCCAACCTGCCAGGAAAACCACGTCGTGTTTATTCACTTTAAGGTTGTACGAGGTGTAAATGTTGTTGCTGTTAAAATAGTCTGACGACATGGTTTCAGCAAAATTGTTCGGATATGTACCACCTTCCTTTATTTGTGTTTCATTGTCAACCAGGGTCCTGTACACCGTTTTAAGGTGATTGCTCGACATGTCGAAATTCTGGCGAAGGCTAAAGTCGGCATTGATCTTCCAATTCTTAATTGGCTCAATTTCCGTCTGAACACTGTTTACCAGTTCATTTTCGTTGGTAATACTGCGACCTCCGTCTTCAAGCATCAGCAATGAGTTGAGCAGCAGTTTCCCGTTGGGGTCACGAACCGGGAAATTTGACCACATCCTGGAAACAGCATGATAATAATCTCCGATTTGCCCGTAGGTATAAGGGAAATTTTTATTCCGGCGTGTGTAACGGTTGTTAAACTTAACCTGGAACCAGTCTGTAATTTTGGCATCAATGTTAGCAACCACATTATAACGCTGGAAGCTGTGGTCTCCAAAATTCATCTGGCTTCCCTGGTCGTATATACTTCCCGAAACGAAATAACTTGCAGCAGAGCCACCACCACGCATACTAACGTTGTGTTGTTGCGTATAAGCCCAAGGCTTGAAGAATACCTTGTACCAATCTTCGTTGGCGTTAGCTATTGTCCATGTTCCCCATTGAGTTGTATTAGCGGGGTTGGGAATGGTTACCGGAATACTTCCCGGGTTTTCAAGATATTGCTTTGCCCGGTCAATTGTCTCTTGTGGAATATAGGGTGCCTGCCCGGCATTGACAAAGGCAAGATTTCTTGTTTCCAGATCCTGAACCGAATTGGCGAACTCGGGCAGGACAGTTGGGGCATTCATTGCGATATTTGAGTTGATGGTAAATGAAACTTTTCCGTCAGTATTTTTCCCCCTTTTGGTGGTAATATTAATAACACCAAAAGCAGCACGGGTACCATAAATTGCCGTACTTGCAGCATCTTTAAGAACCGATACCGATTCAACGTCGGCAGGGTTGATATTATCAAGTTGACCTTCCACTCCGTCAACGATGATAAGTGGGCTACCACCTGACAGTGAAGCAAAACCCCTGATATTAATACTTTGGCTCGCTCCGGGTTCACCTCCCTGATTCGTAACTCCCACGTTAACGTTTGGAATGGTTCCCTGCAGCGCCGTAACGATATTTGGAGACACACGGTTACTGATTTCTTCTCCGCTGATTTGTGATACAGCCCCTGTCAGGGTTTCTTTCTTTTGAATACCGTAACCCACCACAACAACTTCTTCCAGCCCCTGGATGTCTTCTTTCATTACAACATCTATCGAAGTTCTATTACCGATAGCTACTTCCTGAGAAAGCATTCCCACATAAGAAAACGTAAGAGTTGAAACACTTTCGGAAATTTTCAGAGTGTAATTTCCGTCCATATTGGTTACAGTGCCCGTTGTTGTGCCTTTTACCATAACTGTAACACCTGGTAGTGTTTCTCCAGTCTCAGATGTTACTTTCCCTGTGATTGTTTTATCCTGTTGTGCAAACAAGCTTAGGGAGCTGATGCAAAGGATAAGAAATGACAGTTGTACCCCTTTTATCAATTGAGGTAGATTTTGCATTCTTAAAATTTGTCTTTCTTTCATAAATATTAGTTTATTCTTAATACTAGTGTATGTACAGAAAATGATTAGAGGTAAGTGAAAATTTGAATAGGTTGAAAAACCCAATAATTAATTAAGACCGTTGTTATTCCATAGGCATTCAATTTAGTTTTGTTAGCGTTCGTAAAATTGAAAAGCGGGCAAAACTAAAGCATTGAATTTTGTACAAATAAAATTTGATTTTGTACAAACCACTGAAAATAAACAAAATAGAAGATAAAGAAATGAGCTAGCAACTAGCTCTGAAGTCCTTGGGATTACTCTAAATCAGTTGATGACAAGCTGGTGTTCATGTAAACAGAACGATATTTTAAGGGTGATTGGGCGTAATAACGTTTGAACACAGTACTGAAGTACGACGGGTCTGAAAATCCGCATTCATAAGCAATGTCCGAAATGGGTTTGTCGGATGAAACGATCATCTTCGCAGCTTTCTGAAGACGAAGATGAAGAATAAAATCCTTTACCGGCTTTCCGGCCAAGGCATTAATTTTGGAATAGACAAGTGTCCGGCTCATTCCCATCTGGCTGACGAAGTCAGAAACCTTGTAATCTTGATTTTCGAGGTTTTCATTCACCAGATTAATGGCCGTATTCATAAACTCTTTATCCAGTGAATTATGAGTCAGGTCCTCGGCTGTGAAATACGGATCGCTGCCAAACCGATTCTTTAAAATCTCCCGGTTTTTGATTAGGGTAGCAATTTGGAGTTTTAGTAATTCGAGATCAAAAGGTTTGGGAATGTACAGATCAGCGCCGGCGATCAATCCCTGCATGTGGTCTTCTGACTCCGACTTTGCCGTTAACAGGACAACCGGAATGTGGCTGATTCGAATATCGTTCTTAACTTTTCCGCACAGCTGATAACCATCCATTTCCGGCATCATTATATCGGATACAATCAGGTCGGGTACATATTTAACCGCAGAGGTAAAAGCTTCTTCTCCGTTGGTCGCCGTAAATACTCTATAGTCTTTTGAAAAATGAATTTTCAAAAAATGTCTGAGTTCCGGCTCATCTTCAACCACAAGAATGGTTGTTACTTTATTGATGTCAGATTCCTGGTAGTCCCCCGGACTTAGGTTGTGCTCAGTACTCTTAAACACAGACAGAGTTTCAGCAGCAACTATTTGCTCTGTGGTATTTTGTTTTTTCGGTAAAACGACATAAAATACAGTACCTTTTCCCAGTTCACTTTCAAGGCTTATTTTTCCACCATGCAATTCAACAAGATGTTTGGTAAGTGCCAAACCGATACCTGTTCCCCCCACTTTTTTTTCGACCTGGTAATAACGTTCGAAAATTCGTTTCTGATCTTCTTCTGAAATCCCCATGCCTGTATCTTTTACCTCAATACAAATCTGATCGTCACACCAGCTTACTGCGATGGTAATCGAATCTCCCGAAACGGAATTTTTTAAAGCATTGGTGATAAGGTTAAACATGATCTTTACAAACTTATCGCGGTCGAGCTCAACTTCCATTTCAGTTTCTTCTTTTTCGAAGATGATATTTATGCCTTCAATCTTTGCATAATAGGTAAAATAGTCGATTATTTCTTCACATGCTTTGACGCAATCTACCTTACAGGCTTCCAGTTTGAGTGCTGATATCTCTGCTTTTCTGAATTGGAGTAGTTGGTCGATAAGTTCCATCATCCGCCTAACATTCCGGTAAATAGTTGGCAAAACCATTTTCATCTCTCTTTCTGAAGTATTCTTCTTCAGCAACTGATTTAGCGGAGTGTAAATTAGAGTTAGTGGTGTTTTTAACTCGTGAGAGATGTTGGTGAAAAACTGTATCTTCTGTTGATTCGAAACTTTGAGTTGTTCCTGTTCTGCTTCTCTTAACTCTATCTGATGTTTTAATTTTAAACGAACTAAACTTTCGTGCCAAACGACGATGATTATGCCAGTTATTGCAATAATAACAAGACCAATAAACCAAATTGTTTTATACCAGGGGGGTAAAATGGTTATATAAATGTCAGTAGTTTTTGTTCCCCACCTCCCCATTTTATTGGTCGACTTTACCTTGAAAATATAGTCCCCTGCCTCCAGGTTGGTATATGTAGCGGTATTAGACTTACCTACATGCCATATATCCTCGTAATTCTCAAGGGTATACGAATAGTCGGTATATTCTTCGAAAGGGATATTAAATGCGTTGAACTTAAATTCATAAATGGCCGATGAATATTTGAATTTAGCCTGAAAATCATTTTTAACATCTATCGCAATGGTTGAATCTGAACTCCCTCCTTTTTTATTATCTATTTTTTTGAAGGATGAAATAGTAACCTTTGAATCAGTTACATAGTTTTTCACCTGCTCCGGAACGAAATAGGTAATTCCGTTATTACTTCCCATGTAAAGATTCTTGTCTGATGCCCGTAAAATAGCACCATGCCGATATTCTATATCCCCATTCGTTTCAAGAGAATTAAATACAGAAACTTCTTTTAAAGTATCTTTTGAAACAATTTGCAGCAAAACGTCGTTTGTTCCTGCCCATACCTGGTTTTTACTGTCAATGTATAAGGAAGAAAACCATTTGGAATTATAGGCTTTGTCTGCTAAATAGCGTGTTAAAGTATTGTTACGAAAATTATAATATCCCAGTCCTTTCCCGGTTCCCACTAATAAGTTCCCGAAAGCGTCTTCCTCGACAGAGTATACGGTATTACCTAATGAATGGTCAAAATCGGAAATTACAATTTCATCCTCTATTTTGTAGGTTTGCAGAGAGTAGGAAAATAACCCGCCGGCAGAACAAAACCATAATTTCCCGGACGAAGACTCAAAAACCGAAAAATAAATTGGTAATATTTTATCAAATACTTCCGGGTGTGTCTTCTGGTTAAAACGTTCTGTTGTATTACTTTTTAAATTTACTTTTAAAAGTTCGCCATCTGAAATCCATATGTTATCTTTTGAGTCTTTAAAAATTTTTTGCCGGCTGTTTTTATTTACCTCCTTAAACAACGGGTGAGAATGAGCATCAGAAAATTTCTTTGTTTTCTTGTCGAAGAAAAATAAACCTTTCTGGTAAGAAGCAACCAGTAACTTGTCCTCAGAATAATCGAGGATGGAAGTCACAATAATAACATCCGGTGAACTATAAGCTATAAACCGATCACTTTTCCTGTCAAAAAAATTCAATCCTCCACCATCTGTCCCAATCCAAATATGATGATCCCTATCTTCTTCGAGACATAAAATTGACTTATCTGACGGACCGGATTCATTTGCGTTGTTGTATTGATAATGATTGATTCCCGAGGAATACAAAATAACAGCACCACAGCGAACAGTACCCAGTATAACAATTTGGTTGGCTGCAAAATATATTTTCTTTATCGAGTTCTCAGGTAAAATATCGTTTGCGCCAGATCCGGCTTTTATTCTTTGCAGCAAATCAAATTCAGTATTCACAATAAATACACCTCCATAATCCGATGATAGCCATATCCTTCCATCCTCCGGGTTTTGCTTCAAATCGAGAAATATATTTCCCTTGAATTCAGGATTTATATCATCGAAAGTAGAAACGATTTCTCCCTGCTTGGTAATTTTATAAACATCGTTATAGGTTGAAACATAAAAGAATTCGTCGATTCTTTCCAAACCGGTCAAACGAACCGCCTCTAATTCTAAAAAACGATCAAGCTTTCCTGAATTTATATTATACAGGAATAAACCTAAATCCTGTATCAATAACAAAAGATTCTCATTATCGTATTTAATAATCTTCTCAATGCTGAACGAAGCCGGAGATTTTATCTTTAATTGAATTGGTTTTATGCTTACTTCATTCGTTTTCTTATTAAACACATAGAAATTGAGATCGCTTCCCGGAAACCATATTTCAGTCTCATTCTCATAATTTATACTCCCTAATATTTCGTTCTTCAGACGCAATGGATTTCTTATGAAATTATCTTTCTTTCGATTGTATAAACACAGCCCATTCGCTGTGGAAACCCAGATACGTCCGTCACGATCTTCGGAAACCGAGTTTATATAATCTCCGGAAAGAGACAAAGAGTCGTTGCTGTTATAAAAATACCTTTGAATGGTTTGTCCATCGTATCGGTTAAGACCGAATTCTGTTCCGAGCCAGATATATCCTACCTGGTCAACACAAATACTGCGAATACTGCTTTGCGATAACTTTTGAAGCCCCGAAACCTGTTTTACATTATAACTTTGCCCCCAAGTTATACTCGGAGAAATAAAGAGAAAAATTAATGTTATTTTTAAAATTAATAGCACAATTAGGACAAAGTTCTTAAATTAATGCAAAAGTAAGCATTAATTTTAATAATATAAATCTGATTGGGTGATGAACCAGTAAGCGATTCAATGATCCAATCAAAAAGCAACAGAATGATGCCTTTCAAAGAATCTCTTGCTTTCTTTCAGAAAATATCCAGCACTGAATTAAACATTCAGTGTTTTTACCTACAAACCAATAACTACACGATGCTTCGAACTTAGCTTTGCATGAGCTACAGCTTCATCAATGTTTTCCAGGCCATACGTTTTTTGGTCGAACAATTTCTCAAATGGATATTTTCGATAGATTTTACGTAATATCATAATGGCATTCCCAAGATCACCGGGGGTATAATTATGCACTCCTTTTATTTGCAATAATCTCCTGACGATCTGTTCGGGATTGATGGCAACATCTTCCACCGGAAAAACAGAACCAGCCAAAACAATACTTGCGCCAATACCGGCCATTTGAAAAATTTTCTGAACAATTTCATTACTGCCTGTCATTTCCAAAAAGACGTCAATAGGTGCATTTTGCTGAAGCATTCCGCCACACTCTCTCTCATTAGCATCCGAAAAGCAATCTTTGAGGCACAAATCAGCGCCAAACTCTTTTGTTAAATCAAGCCTTTGTTCGTCTTTATCGCAAACAACAATTTTTGCGGCTCCCTTTTCACGGCAGACCATAACTGCCAGCAACCCGAGCATGCCTGCACCCGTTATCAATACGTTTTTCCCTTTTATTTCGCCTGCATTCCGTATTGCAGCTACCACGGTTGCCCACGAACAGTTGAGACCTGCCAACAATCTTTTATCAATTTCGCCGGGTAATTTATAAGTAAATGTTCCGGGATATAAGTGGGTGTGTGAGGCGAAACCACCCGTAAGTTGAAAATGTCCCTCCATTTTTTCATGGCCATACTTTTTAATCGAAACACACTTCTGAGGTAATCCCCTTTTACAAAACGAACATTCACCACACGAGGCCATGATTGTCCAGGTTATAAGATCGCCTGTTTTGAGTTGGTTTCCCCAAAAATCAAGTACAGGGTTGGCTGGCAAGGCAACAATTTCTCCAACAATTTCATGACCAAGAATGGAAGGTGTTGGTCCGGGCCTGGTTCCGGATAAGGTATGCAAATCGCTTTTACATATGGAACACATCGAATTTTTCACCAAAATCTCTCCGTTACCCAAAATTGGGAGTTCTATTGTTTTTGCATCGAGGACATTGGGAATACCGGAAAAAATCCAGGCGTTTGCTATTTCGGACATTAATTCAAATATTTTTTTAGTTCTACGATGGCATTCAACAAGCCGTCATTGTCGTATTTTGCAAGCTGTTCTTTCGTATGTGTACCGTAAGTTACACCAAGCGATAACAAACAATTTGCATTTCTCCCTGCCTCCAGATCAGAAGGAGTATCTCCAATTTTTATAACTTGTTTTGGATCGTTAAGGCCAAACACCTCCATTGCTTTGTTGATCATATACGGGGAAGGGCGTCCGGCTATTACCTGATCACTGGACACAGAAAGGTCGATGATTGAATGATCATTTCCTTTATACGCTTCGTCCAGATTTTTATCCCAACCCAGCCTCTGTAGGATAATATCAGTCACTTTCCGGTAAAATCCGGTGGTCAAGACAATTATAACACCTTCTTTTTTGAGGTAACTAAACAGTTCTTCGGCCCCGTCAACAGGTAATACCGGCTGAGTTAAGTAGTGATTTTCAAGAATTTTTCTGAATTTATCGTAAGACTCATCTGTTTTTTCCTGAATTTCAGATTCTTCAGCATCCGGGAGATTTTTCTTCCAAAGCGTTTCAAAAACCAATCGTTTCGACCAGCCCATCATCGCCACAATTTCCTCAATTGTATATTGCAGGCCTGTATTTTGGGCCGCTTCCGTAAAACATTTCTCTACTTCATTATCATCTTTTACAGTGGTTCCGGCCATATCGAACACCACCATTTTAATCTTATTCATAGTTAATTTTTTATGTCAGTTAATAAATACATCACCAATAATGATGCAGTGTTTGCGGTATTGTTTTGAGGAACATGAGGGATCTTTCCATCAAAAAACAGAGAATCACCTGTTTTTAACTGAATGGATTCTTTGTCTAAAACATAATCAACCTCACCATCAATTAAATAAATAAAAGTATATCCATCAGTCGTTACTTTTTCCCGGTAGGCGTTGGGAGCTAACTTTAAGATTGAAGATTGCAAAGCAATATTCTGAATGTTTTCGCTTAAAATTGAATAATAGCTGAAACCTTCCGATTCTTCCTTTTCGTATGGAATGTAATCCTTTTGTTTTTTATGGATATAACCATACGAAATATCATCTGACAGATCGGTAAAGAAATTATTCAGATCTGTATCCAGTGATCGGATTATGCCAAGTAGTACAGGTAACGAAGGAATAGTTCTTCCATTTTCGATTTTTGACAACAAGCTTTTGCTGACATTTGCTTTTTCTGCAACTGCGGCCAGCGTGGTTTTCTTCTCTTGTCTGATTTCCCGAATTTTTTTACCAATTTTCAAATAAAGATTATTGCTCATCATGTTTACTATTTGTCAACTCCAAATATATTAATATTATTTTCAAACCAAACAAGTATTTCAATAGCACAAGAGAAATACATCTCAATAAGCTAAAAATAAACAACATATGACACGAGTGCGAATTTCAATCTCTTTTAAAAGCGTTCAGGCATCACAGAGAAACATATACAAACAATTACTATTACTCAACAACAATATTGACTATACACAATCTCGCTGATCCGACTTACTTCCAGTACATCGATTCGCGGACGGAAGAAATCAGCACTTTCATATCATTCGGTCTGACCTCACCAATGTTTCCAATCCGAAAGCATTGATAATTGGTAACTTTCCCGGGATAAATCACAAAGCCACGTGCTTTCAATTCATTATAGAAGCGGACAAAATCGTAACTGACTGCCTTGGGTGAAAGAAAAGCTGTAATGATTGGCGAGTGAAATTCATCGGAAAGCAAGGTCTCCAATCCAAGGTTACGCATCCCGTTCACCAATGTTCGTTGATTTTCGGCATAACGATGAAAACGCGCCAGAATACCGCCTTCGATATTTAGTTCAATTAAGGCCTGACGAAATGCCTTTACCACGTGTGTCGGCGAAGTAAAACGCCATTTGCCATGTCCCTCCTCCAAGGTTTTCCATTGACTAAAAAGATCGAGCGAAAGGGAACGTGCCAGTCCGTCGCATTTTTCCAGCTCGCTGGTTTTGCCAACAACAAAACCAAAGCCCGGCACCCCCTGAATACACTTATTGGCACTACTGATCAAAAAATCGATGCCAATATTTTCCACATCGATTGGGATGCCTCCAAAGCTACTCATGGCATCAACAACAAATATGCGTCTATTCTTTTTTACCACTTCGCCAATTGCCTCAATATCGTTCAGCATTCCGGTTGTGGTTTCACAATGCACAACAGCCACATGAGAAATACTGCTGTCGTCAGCCAAAATACTGTCAACTTTTTCAAGCTGGTGACGTTCCAAATCTCCCGCATCGTAAACCTCGCACGGTATTTTAAGGTATCGGGCAATTTCAGCAATCCGTTGCCCATAAGCTCCATTTGCAAGTACTAACAGCTTGCCACTTTCGGGAATCACCGATCCGATAACCGATTCTACAGAGAAGGTTCCACTTCCCTGCATCAAAACAGTAGTATAACGTTTGGCATCTAAATCTGAAATAGTGAGTAACTCAGAACGTACCTGCTGAACAATACTATTATAATCTTCATCCCAGGTACACCAATCCCGCAACATGGCAGCCTTCACTGTTTTCGAAGTTGAAAGTGGTCCCGGAGTCAAGAGCAAGTATGGATTTTCGGGCAGATATTTAATATTCATAACAAAGTTTTTTTGATTCGAACTGAACGAATGATTTTTTGTATTTTACTTTGATTGCAACATACGAGATCAAACAAAGGCCTATTCCCAGAGCAGAAAGAGAATACGTTATCGAACTAAAGAAATTTAACCAACTAAGATCTGGAGAGAAAAAATTCTTCGTAAGAAAAGTAGTTACGCTCCCCAAGTAGCCAAAAGCATCAGCCGTATAAAACAAGAAACCAATGTTGCTTGCGTATTTAAATGTTGCAATAAAGCGCTCAAACAAGAGGGCATGATAAGTAACATAACCCAAATAAAGGCCAAAGCCAACCAGTATCATCCAACTTACACCGCCAATTATTTGCATCTGAAACGCTATGGTTGCAAGAATATTAATCCCCATTCCTCCTGCAATAAATAAAAGTGAGGCATTGAGGGCCTTAAGATTATCTTTAATCAAAATCACAAGAGAAACTATTATCAGTACGCCTACTCCGATCGGGATTTCAGCCGTTGTAAAAATGGCAGGCACATCACCTTTCCCTAGTTCTATCCATATTTCAGTGGAAAAATTATCACGAACATCTCTCAGCACAGTCAATAATAGATAGGCCAGTGTGAATGGAATGACAGCCGACGCAAAACGCTTCAAAAAGGTTTTTCGTTCTTGTCTATTCATCGGAACCCGCTGTGTGCGATTCTCTAAATCCTTACTGTTTTGCTCCGGTAATTGATTGAGAAACCAAACCGAAATAATAAGTGGGATAATAAATACTGATCCTGTAACAAAAGGCATCCAGTATTCGGTTACACCATGTTCCAGCATTAGAAATCTGCCAACAGTGCGCACAAATCCTGACGATACAATAAACGTAACACTCACACTGGCCCCTAATAATTCTGTTGTCCGGCGACCTTCCAGGTAGGAAAAAACAATTCCCCAGACAAGGCCAAGCGGAAGTCCGTTTAAAAAAATAAAAATAATATTATAAGGCGCTGGAGTAATTGCAAAAAACAGAAGTGCCACCCAGGCTACCCCAATCACTGACAATATTGTTTGAATGCGTTTCTCTGACCGCAATTCAGAAATATATTTAATACCGAAGAACTTGGAGATAGTGTACCCAATTATCTGGGAAGTAATCAACCATATCTTGTAATGTATGCCTAGAAAATAGAGGCTATCGAACGTAGCTGCCGTGAATGGTTTTCGAAACGCATACATACAGGAGTATGCAAAAAAAGAACTGACTGCAGCCACCAGAACAAAAAGAACTTCATTTTCACCCAGCTTTTTGCGAATATTTTTTCTTGTCATCTCCTTACAATGTTGATAAATAGTAACCATTACTTTGATGGCAAAACTATTTTAAACATATTAAAGAATGATTTCAGAATTACTGCAAATACATTAAATTAACTACACAACAGCAAATTAAATCAAATCATGATACACAGCCAAATTAATTACTGCTTGAGGAAACCATTACACAACCCAACAAAATGGTTGAATATTTATAAACATTCAAATAAACTATTGGAACGCAATCGTTGAAACCAAGCTTGTTGCTGCAATTAAGCAAATCGATTGCATACTATGGTTTTCGTGAGAATAGGTTTCATATGCTTTTGAAGACACCTTTTATCAATAAAACCAAAACGCTGTAACACTTTATTTTCTAGCAATTTATCTATTTTATATCAGTAAAGGAAAGGAAAGTCCTTTAAATGTGAACTAAACGGTGAACCAGAAAAGTAAAATTTCAAAATCTGTAAGAACCTGATTTTGAGCAAAAAAATACAAAATCATCCTTCACTGGCCTTTTGCTTTTGGAGGAACGATGGAGGAACGAAAATGCAAGCAATGTTGATTTAGCTAAACCCCAAACCCACGCAAGATTTTCTCAGGAAGTAATAATTTCCAACACCAGTTCCTTAGTTAACTTTCTACCTGCAGCTTTTTCGCGAATGGCATCAAACGAAAATTTAAAATCACAGCCTTCTTTCCAATTGCTGCAACCGTAAGCCGTTTTTCCTTTTATAATGGTCCCTCCACATTTCGGACATTTGGGCGTCGTATCAACAGCCTTCGTCTTTACCGGAGTTTCCTCCACCAACTCGACATTAAAATCGCCGGTGAGTTGCAACACACCATCCACTTTTTTCTCGCCCGTTTTAAAGCCTTTCAATTTTGTGGTAGCCCCCTTTTCAAGCAGTCGGGCCACTTGTTTATCGGTTAGTTTTTTGTCCATAAAAACAAAGGGCAGTCTGAAATCACAACCATCTTTCCACCGGTTGCATCCATAGGCATTTTTCCCTTTCAAAATCAAGCCCTCCGAACATTTTGGACACTTCATTTCATCACTGGCGGCATCCTTCTCCTTTTTTTTCTTTCCAGCCGGTTTCTTTGGTTCCGGTTCGGGAGCGGCCAGCTTTACCACAGTACGATCACTGAGCACTTCCACCACCAGGTCGTAAACCATACGTTTCATTTCGAAAATAAACTTCGATGCGCTGTATTCACCCTGCTCAATTTCACGCAAACGTTTCTCCCACTGCCCGGTTAATTCGGCTGATTTCAGCAGCTCATTCTGAATGGTATCAATCAACTGGATTCCCATCTTTGTGGGGTGAATCTGCTTTTTCTGCCGCTCAATGTATTTTCTGCGGAACAAGGTTTCGATAATCGCCGCCCGCGTTGAAGGTCGGCCAATTCCATTGGCTTTCATCAGATCGCGCAATTCTTCATCGTCCACATTTTTACCGGCGGTTTCCATGGCACGTAACAATGATGCCTCGGTGTAATAACGCGGAGGTTTGGTTTCTTTTTCGGTAAAGGCGGGCTCGTGCGGACCGTGTTCTCCTACTGTAAATGCAGGAAGAATGGTGTCGCCATCGCCGCTTTTACTATTTTCATCCTGAAACACAACACGCCAACCCGGTTGCAGAATTTGTTTGCCGTTAGCCACAAACTGCACCGTGTCCACTTCGGCTTTCACCTGTGTTTTGGCTACTGTACAATCGGGGTAAAAAACTGCCAGAAAACGGCGCGTAATGGCATCGTAAACGTCTTTCTCCTGTCCTCCCAACAGTTTTTCTTCGCCGGTCGGAATGATAGCGTGGTGGTCGGTAACTTTTTTATCGTTAAAAACGTTGGTCGATTTCCTGATTTTTTTCTCCAACAGCTTCCCGGCAAATTGCGTATAACCTTTCAGTCCTTTTAAAATCCCGGGAACCTTGGGATATAAATCGTTGGGCAAAAAAGTGGTATCAACACGCGGATAGGTAACGGTTTTCATTTCGTACAGCCGTTGAACAGTTTTTAAAGTTTCGTCGGCAGTCAATCCAAAACGTGTATTGCAATACACCTGTAAACTGGTCAGATCGAATAGCTTGGGTGCATATTCTTTTCCGTCTTTCTTTTCCACATCGATGATAAACAGGTCTTTCCCTAACACCTGATTCAACAGTTTTTCACCGTCTTCTTTTTGGAAGAATTTTCCTTCGGTGTTACTGAAAACCGTGTCGCGGTATGTGGTTTGCAACTCCCAGTAAGGCTGCGGTTTAAAATTTTCGATTTCGTAATGACGGGTTACCAGCATGGCCAGCGTTGGCGTTTGCACCCGCCCGATAGACAACACCTGCTTGTAACCACCATACTTCAGTGTGTACAACCGGGTGGCATTCATTCCCAACAACCAATCGCCAATGGCACGAGAACTGCCGGCATAATACAGGTTATCGAACTCGGTGGCAGGTTGCAGTTTTTGAAACCCATTTTTTATAGCCTCGTTGGTGAGCGACGAAATCCACAAACGCTTCACTTCGCCTTTGTAACCGGCCTCTTTCATCACCCAGCGTTGAATAAGCTCACCTTCCTGGCCGGCATCACCGCAGTTAATCACCTGAGTTGCTTTATTCAGCAGGCTTTTAATGGTATTAAACTGTTTGGTCACCCCGCTATCACCCTTCATCACTTTGGTTTCGAAACGTTTGGGCAACATGGGGAGAGTCTGCAAATCCCAACGTTTCCATTGGGCATTATAATCCTCGGGCGGCCACAACGTACAAAAATGGCCAAAAGTCCAAGTTACCTGGTAACCATTTCCTTCGAAATAACCATCTTTCCGCGAACCTGCTCCAATTACCTGGGCAATTTCTTTGGCTACACTTGGTTTCTCTGCAATACAAACAATCATAAATGTTGCGAATATACAAGGAATCGTTTGTGATGAAAAAGGGAGTTATTAACAGCATCCGAAAATATCCTCCAAACCGTATTACAAAGGAAGCATTTACTTTTCAGTCTCCTGCTAACGATACTTAGATAACTCTCCTGATAACTTTATCTTAAAATGAAGTTAGTAGTCTCTCTAAACGTCGAAAGTCAGAAAAACAGTGTATTCAGGCACTTCAAACCTGTTTATTATCTTAATCATATCCTCATTGGCAGGTTGATCAATTTACCGATTAGCAATTGAATTGAGCCTTAAATTCGCTGTGCTCTTAAAGCCTCTTCAATTGTCTATCGGCATTAACCATTGTAATTTCAGAGTTTCGCATAAGGCTCACTCTGAAAGACAATTGGTATTATACTTCAACTCTCTACCATTCTATGGATAAACTTCACCTGAAAAATATATTTCGAAGCCTTTTGCAGTTGATATTTCCATCACACCAATGAAATCGAAAAAAACGAAGGACTGAACGATGAAAAAGGCTTTATTTGCAGATCGAATTTTGAATAAATCATCCAATTAAGTGAGATTAAAACTGACGCTGGCAATACTGCTGTCTTGTATGACAGCTGTGGCCCAAAACTATACGCCAAAGTCTTCCGGAGAAATCGTAAAACATAGTTGTTATACATTGGCCTATTCCGAACAACACGAACAAGCCATTTGGGTGCTGTATCATTTAACGCGAGAGATGGTGACAGGCGCAGCCGGCAGAACAGATGATTTTCGGCCCGATCCAAAAGTGTCAACACAATCTGCATCACTTGAAGATTACAGAGGATCCGGCTACGATCGCGGACACTTATGTCCGGCTGCCGATATGAAACAGTCTTCCACAGCCATGTCCGAGACTTTCTATTTATCCAATATGTCGCCTCAGGTGCCGGGTTTCAATCGGGGAATATGGAAGAACTTAGAAGAAACGGTTCGAAAATGGAGTTTGGAGGAAGATGGAATTTGGGTTGTTACCGGGGCAATATTTAAAGATAATAAAGGGGCGATTGGGAAAAATAAAGTTACTATTCCCGGTTACTACTACAAGGTCGTTTATGACTACACGGGAAAAGAAAAGATGATTGCACTGATCCTGCCCAATTCAGAAGGAAAAAAGCAGCTATCAGATTATGTAGTGTCTGTTGACCTGGTGGAAGAACTTACCGGGGTTGATTTCTTTCCGCAGCTGGATGATGCGCTTGAAGAAAAACTGGAGTCTCAGTCCGATCCCGGAGAATGGTCATTTGACAGGATGGTTACACAAGTAAAAGTTCAGCAGAAGTTAAGTACCCCCATTCAGTGCAAGGGAACTACAAAGAGTGGCAATCGGTGTAAGAACAAGACCTATAACACCAACGGATGTTGTCATTCGCATCAATCGCAGGCGGGGCAATCATCGTTATAAAATAAACGAAGCGGTAAACAAAAAAGGTAGTTTTACAATACAAAGGATACGCAATCAAACATTGATAGATTAGGCATTCCATAGATTGTATCGTTTCAAATTCCTAAAAATTCTAATTCACCCGGCGAATCCCCGCAAAATTACTCCGAAACTCCGTTGGAGTGGTCCCCTTTCTCCTTTTAAATATTCGGTTGAAATTGGCCAGGTTATTAAAACCACAGCGAAAAGCAATCTCTGAAATACTATCGTTATTTTCAATAAGCTGGCGCGTTGCAAAACCAATGCGCGTATCATTCAAAAAATCAATAAAAGTTTTGCCGGTTCGTTGCTTAATAAATCGACTGAACGACACTTCTGTCATACGCGACAAATCGGCCACCTCCTCCACCTTGATCTTACGCATATAGTTCTTCTGAACAAATTCATAAACTCGCTGAATCTTCTCGTTGCTGTAAAAATCATCATGCTTCCCGGTTGAAGAAGACAAAGTCTGTTGATTTCTGGAGGTGGAAAGATCGAAAAGTAGCGAGAGCAATTCCATAAAAGCATCCATGCCATTTAAACTAGCCAGCTTTTCAATACGTCCCTGCATTTGTCGAGCCGTTTCTTCGGAAAAAGTTATTCCCCACAAGGAGCGTTTTAACAGGTCGCGAACCGGCTGCATAATGTTCCGATTCAGCAAGTTTTCATCAAATAAGTCGCGGTGAAACTGAACGGTAATTTCCCGCACTTTGGTTGACAGACAATCGCCCTGCTCCCAAGAATGAGGCAAATTAGGACCAAGCAAAACCAGTTCCAACTCCCCTATTTCAGCAATATGGTCGCCAACAATTCTTTTTACACCGGGGGCATGAGCAATAAAATTCAACTCATACTCAGGATGGAAATGTGGCGGAAAGTCAAATTTATCCTTCCACCGATCAAAAACCAACAAACAATCTTCAGCTGTCAATGGCGTAATTTCCCGATTAAAAAAGGTCGATTTTGCAGATTCCATATTTCAATAATACAAAGAATTGATAAAATAGTACTTGCCAACTGCAAGTATATAAAATATTTTTGACCCATCATTTTCAAGGCATTCCATCAACCTTGAATTTTTACTTGATAAACATACGTGCAAACAGCAAACAAGCTACAAAAAGCTCAAACTAGCAACATATGAAACTCGGTATCATTGACATCTCTGTTATTATTGCCTATTTGGCCATTACAGTCCTCATCGGGCTGGTTCTTCGAAAATGGGCACAACGCGACAAATCGGCTTACCTGCTTGGCGGCAACAAACTCCCCTGGTACATGCTGGGCTTATCCAATGCCTCGGGGATGTTCGATATTTCCGGCACCATGTGGATGGTTACCCTGGCCGTAGTTTACGGGCTGAAAAGTGTCTGGATCCCCTGGCTCTGGCCTTCTTTCAACCAAATTTTCCTGATGGTTTACCTGTCGATGTGGCTGAGAAGATCGAACGTAACCACCGGAGCTGAATGGATTAGAACCCGCTTTGGGTCAGGCCGAGAGGCTAAACTTTCGCATACAATTGTTATTGCTTTTGCTTTAATCAACTGCCTGGGTTTGATGGCTTACGGTTTCATCGGGCTGGGAAAATTTGTTCAAATCTTTGTCCCTTGGGATATTGTTCAACCTTACTTTCCGTTCCATGTAGCAGCAGAATATGTTCCACATGTTTACGGAATCGCCTTCACCCTTTTTGCGGTGTTTTACTCCATTCTTGGCGGAATGTCGGGGATTGTCTGGGCCGACTTAATTCAATACATCATCATGACGATTTCAGCTGTGGTTATAGCAGTTATTGCCATGACAGCCTTGGGCCATCAGAGCTTAAATGTACCCGACGGCTGGATGAATCCATTCTTCGGCATCCAATTGGATCTCGACTGGGCTGGTATTATCAATGAGATGAATGATAAAATAACATCAGATGGGTATTCCCTTTTTAGCATCTTTTTCATGATGATGCTATTCAAAGGAGTTTTAGCCAGTGTGGCCGGGCCAATTCCAAATTACGACATGCAAAAAATCTTATCCACCAAATCGCCTCAAGAAGCTGCAAAAATGAGTGGTTTGGTGAGTGTAGTCCTCGTTCCCGTTCGCTATTTGATGATTACCGGCTTTGCCGTTTTGGCCATTCTTTATTATGACCAGCTTAACCTGGTAGTAGCCGGCAAAATCGATTTTGAGCAAATCCTACCATCAGCAATCAACCAGTTTGTGCCGATTGGCTTTACTGGCTTGTTGCTCGCCGGGTTGCTGGCTGCTTTTATGTCTACGTTTGCCGGCACGTTGAATGCAGCGCAGGCTTATTTGGTAAACGATATCTACCTCAACTATTACAAGCCCAATGCTTCCAACCGTGAAATCAAAATAACCAACTACACCACTGGAATTGTTGTGGTTGCCATAAGCATCATTTTTGGAATTTTCGCAACCGACATTAACTCCATTCTGCAATGGTTAGTCTCCGGATTATATGGAAGTTACATTGCCTCCAACGTTTTAAAATGGCACTGGTGGCGATTCAATGGAAGTGGTTTCTTCTGGGGGATGGTTGCCGGCCTGATTCCGGCCTTGATTTTCCCTTACGTATTCACAGAAACGCTGGATTTGTACTATTTCCCACTGATTTTCCTCATTTCGACAGTTGGCTGTATCGCCGGAACCTACCTGGCCCCACCAACAGAGGAAGGCGTTTTGAAGTCATTTTACAAGAATGTACGCCCTTGGGGATTCTGGAAACCAATCCACGACAAAGTCGTTGCGGAAGATCCAAACTTTGTCAAGAAAACGAGTTTTAAGCGCGATGCATTCAATGTTGCCTTAGGAATCATCGGGCAAACAGCCCTTGTGCTACTTCCCATCTATTTTGTGCTGAAACAAAACATTCCGATGGTGATTACCGCCATCGTTATAGCTGTTTGTGTCTTTATCATGAAGAAAACCTGGTGGGATAAACTGAATGAGTTTTAGAAAACAGAGATAAATCTCGTTTTTCAAATAATCCCAAAATACGAGTATCAGTATATCAAATGTCTAACAGTATAATATCTATATAATGAACAAGCTTTTTACAACACGCCTCAACCTGCTTAGCAATGAGCATAAGCAACTGGTTGAGTGCAAAAACAAGATAGAAGAACGATCCAACGGGATCTTTGAGCGTTACCAGTTCCCCATACTTACTGCTGAGCATGCACCTTTAAACTGGCGCTTTGACTTATCTCCAGAGCGCAACCCCTTTTTAATGGAACGACTTGGCATCAATGCTGTATTTAATGCCGGAGCAATCAAGTGGGAGGGCAAATACCTGCTAGCCGCAAGGGTCGAAGGTTGGGATCGCAAATCGTTCTTTGCCATAGCCGAAAGTCCCAATGGTATTGATCAATTCCGCTTTTGGGATCGCCCAATCAGCCTGCCCCAAACCGATGATCCGGATGTGAATGTTTACGACATGCGCTTGACAGCCCACGAAGATGGTTGGGTTTATGGTATCTTTTGCACTGAGCGAAAAGATCCGAATGCTCCTGATGGAGATACCAGTTCGGCTGTTGCCAATGCTGGCATCGTTCGAAGCCGCGACCTGAAAACATGGGAACGACTACCCGACCTGATCTCTACTTCGGGACAGCAACGAAATGTGGTCCTTCACCCGGAATTTGTCGATGGCAAATATGCCATTTACACCCGCCCACAGGATGGATTCATCAATGTGGGCAGTGGCGGTGGTATTGGCCTTGGATTTATCAATCGGATGGAACACCCCAAAGTTGAAAACGAGTGCATCATTCAAAATAAACAATACCACACCGTTTATGAGCTAAAAAATGGCTTGGGTCCCGCTCCAATCAAAACCAAACATGGCTGGCTGCACCTTGCTCACGGAGTGCGTAATACTGCAGCAGGACTTCGCTATGTATTGTACCTGTTCATGACTGATTTGGTTGAATTGGATAAGGTTACCCATCATCCAGGTGGATATTTTATGGCACCGCAAGATGACGAGCGAGTTGGCGATGTCTCCAATGTACTATTTTCAAATGGGTGGATTGCAGATGAAGATGGCAAAATCTACATCTATTACGCTTCATCAGACACACGTATGCATGTGGCAACATCCAGTGTTGACCAGCTGGTTGACTATGTAATGAACACTCCCGAGGATCGTTTTCACTCAGCCCAATCGGTAGATACCATCAATGAATTAATCACCCGAAACGAAGCCTTTGTAAAATGAAACAAGAGCTGATTGATCAATTCAAACACGAAGTTGAGCAAGAGCTGCACCGCATTATGGACTTTTGGCTTAGCCGAATGCCAGACCAACACCATGGCGGATTCCTGGGAGAACTAGATTTCTTTGGCAAGCCGGTTCCTGATGCTCCCAAAGGAATCATTTTAAACACACGAATCCTTTGGACTTTTTCAACCGTTGCCCAACAATCTCAGAAACACGAACATATTGAAATGGCCAAGCGTGCCTATCAATATTTACTGGATCATTTTCTGGACCAGGAGTTTGGGGGAGTTGTCTGGACGGTGGATTATCAAGGGAAAACCCAAAACAGCCGAAAGCAAATCTATGCGCAAGCCTTTTTCATCTATGCCCTGTCGGCCTATTACCAACTAACCAAAGAACAGCAAGCTCTGGACTTAGCAATCAGCCTTTTTGATTTGCTGGAAGAAAAAGCAACAGACCCAATACATGGCGGCTACCTCGATGCATTTGACAAAAAATGGAAAGAACTAGACGACATGCGACTGAGCGAGAAGGATCTAAATGAAAAGAAGATCTTAAACACTCACCTTCACCTGCTGGAGGCCTATTCAAGTTTAGCCCAGGTTTATCCCAATCCAAAGGTCAAGCAAGCACTAAATAAGTTACTCCAACTATTCAAAGAGAAATTTATTCGGGCTGACTTTCACCTCAACATGTTCTTTGATGAACACTGGAACATCAAAAGCCAACTGGTATCTTACGGACACGACATTGAAACTTCGTGGCTGCTTTACGAAGCGGCCGAAGAAGTAGCCACTCCAACTGATTTGAAAGAAATTAGGGAGCTGGCCGTCCAAATGACAAGAACATTTGTAGCCGAAGGCATCACTACTGATGGTGGTGTTCTCAATGAATTTGACCGATCAACCGGCCACCTGGATACTGATTATCATTGGTGGCCACAGATTGAAGCAATTGTGGGCTTGATTAACGCCTGGCAACTTTCTAAAGACGAACAGTTTTTAACCAAAGCGTTTAAAGTATGGGAGTTTACCAAGAACAACTTATTTGACTTGGAGCATGGGGAATGGCACTGGTCAGTTAATCAGGATCTAAAGCCGGATCAATCCCAAGTGAAAGCCGGATTCTGGAAATGTCCGTACCACAATGGCAGAGGCTGCCTAGAAATTCTGAAACGACTGCAATAAGTCGAGCCAAAAGAAAAAGGTACGAACTCATTTTAGAATTCGTACCTTTTTTTATTCGTTGATTCAACTTATACCAATATCATTCAACTCCCCATGAACGGTTCGCTTTTGGGCCCATTTCAAGGACCAACTTCCCTCCATTCAAAATAGCCTCGTGTAGAATTTCGGGCTTCACCAAAGCCTGCCCATCTAAACTAGCTGACTGAATGTACTTATTCTCCGATGATGCCTGAGGAGCACTTATCTCAAATGTTTTTCCATTTCCTAAATCAATTGTCACCTGCTCAAACACCGGGCTGCCAATCGAGTAAGTAGTCAATCCGGGGGTTACCGGATAAAAGCCCATGGCTGAGAAAACAACAAAGGCCGACATGCCTCCCCCATCTTCATCGCCCGGAACGCCCATTAGGTCATTGCGAAACCACTCGTGCAACAGCTTACGCAAGCGCTTTTGGGTTTTCCAAGGTTCACCGGCATAGTTGTACAGGTAAGGAACATGCAGCGAAGGCTCATTCGCCATCGAAAACTGCCCAACATTCCCGGTATGATCGGGCAATTGCGCATAAAATGCATACTTACTTCGTCCCAAAGGCTCAGTAAACATTTCATCCAAACGATTGATGAAATTCGTTTTTCCGCCCATCAGTTCAATCAAGTCAGGGATATTGTGCTGAACATCCCAGCGATAAACCCAGGCATTATTTTCACCATAATACTTCCGGGCGCCCATGCCCCCCGAAAATTTGTAATCAAATGGCTCAATAAACTTCCCATCCTTGTCTTTCGGGTGAAAGAAGTCGGTTTGAGAATTGAACAGGTTACGGTAGTTGAAGGAAGCTTCTTTAAACTTTTGGGCATCTTCTTCTTTTCCCAGGATCCGGGCGATCTCAGACAAACACCATTCATCATACGAAGTTCCCAGGGTAACCGCAACCGGCTGACGACTTTCAAAGTCATGTACTTCCGGAATTGTTTCCTCCTCCCCTTCGTACAGGGCTGGAATATAGCCGTGATCTTTATAAAACTGGTCGAGTTCTCCGCCTGGCATGCCCGACCACGGAGCCAAAGTTTTCTCGGTTATTGCTCCTTTGCAGGCCAGATAAGCTTTCTCTAAATCGAAGTTCCGCAATCCCTTTTGATAGGCATCAATTACCGAAGCAACGCCATGATTTGAATTCATCCGACGGCTATCACCCGTAATCTCAGGGAAAGTAGGCCACCAAAAGTGATCCATCTGCTCCGACATCAACACAAAAGAATGCAAAATATCTTCTTCCACTTTCGGATCAAGCAAGATCCGCAAAGGATGATGTGCCCGGTAGGAGTCCCAAATCCAATCGTCAGTATAAAATGGCCGACCAGCATCTGCATGCACCTCACCATCAAAAGCACTGTAGTAACGGCCATCTTCTGAAATACACACCGGACGCTCATAGCAACGATACAGCGACGTGTAAAAAACAGTCCGATCATCTTCTGTGCCTCCGGAAACCTTTATTTTACCTAGAGCTTTGGTCCAAACGTCGCGTCCTTGCTCCTGCAATTGAGCCACCGTTTTGCCGGCCACCTCACGGGTTAAATTGGCCTTAGCCTGCACTTCATCAATAAACGAAATTCCATAGCGCATTCGAAGCTGCTTGGTTCCCCGAGGGTACTTCAGCACCAAACAAGCATCCCGGCCTTCCACTTCTTTCTCGGCATGCAAGCTGCCATCAACCAACGATCCCACTATTTGAGGCATAACCTCCGGCTCCAAATAGAGATACACTTTTGTATTATTCTCGATAAGCTGATAGCCGCTTAAAGCTTTTCCATCCCAGCTCATGGCTCCATTGCCCGAGTTCAGAATCAGGTAAGCCGGTGCATCCTGCATAAACTTGAACTCGTACGCAGCCGACTGATGTGATAAGCCAAAGTCAACTTGTACTTGCTGTCCATCCAAAAAAACTGAATAAGAATAAGGAGTCAGCTTTTCCTGATCGTAACTAAAGTTGATTACCGGAGCTAAATCCTTCTCCTCTCCCTGAAAAGGACTCAGGTTAAAAGCCGAACTACCGCGATGGCTGGTCACCACCAAAGGCAATCCCTTCAACCTGATTTCGGTGTAATCACGACGTTCAGGATACACACGCAGCATACTGTTGGGCAAATGAATGGTTGGGAAGGTAGGCACCAACAGGTGACTGATATTCCCCATGTACGGATTGACATAATCAACGGGGGAATTTTCAGACTCATCCCCATTATTCGGAACTGAACACGATAGACCAAGAGCCAAAACGGCCAAGGCTATAAGGTTTAATATTTTTCTCATCACTTTAATTTTTGGGCTTAATTATTCCAGACTTGCTTGATTGAAGCTTCCAAATTAGCACCTTTTGAGCAAAACTTCCGATCATTTGCTTTAAAAATTCGTCGGGAACCATCTCCTGGCGTCAACACACGAACACCGGGCATTTGCAAATAACCATTGGGAGCATTCTCCTGAAGCCACTGATAAGCATAAGCCATCCATGCTGTCTGATCTTCTGGCGACAGCATGCTAAACCAGGTAATTTCGTCGTAGCCCCACACAAAGTGCGACGTGGTATCAGCAATTCCGGGCGCCTGGCTAACTCCAAAATTATCGAACTCAACCAGGTAAGGCAAACTCTCACTGTGCCATCCACTGGGAGTTATTCCCCCTTTGCTTTTGGTATACAAAGCATCTAAATGTCCTACTTCCAAAATGCCTTCCATGGGCTTTCCTGCAAGCTCCTTCACCCGTAACGGAAAAGAATGGAAATCCAGTAGCAGACGACCATCAACCACCACGCCCTTATTGGGAGTATGCGCATCAAACAACAGGTATTTTCTTCGGGCATGGGTCGACGCATAGGTTCGAACCTGATCCAACAATTGCTGAAACTGAGCATGATTCGTATCATTCATTCCAATCAAGGCAATCTGCCCCCAATGAATCGCTTCAAATCCGGCATCGATGTACATGGTTGCTAAAAAGTAAAACCAATATTGAGTTTCCAATTTGGTTAAATCAGGGACACTGCAGCCTGCTCCCCATAAATCGACATAACGGCCGGAATCGTCCAACATCGCGTCATAATTGAAATTCCGATGCACAACTTCATGCCCAAAAGCTTCAAACACACGAGCTGGAATCGGCACCTGATTCACTTGCCTGGATACAGCCTCAAAAATAGCTGCCTGAAAAATGACATCACCATCCTTCTCGTGAACCCGCTCAATCATCTCTTTCATATAATTCTGAAACTCAGGCTTGTTTAGTTGATCCTCGTTTCCCCAGCGAAAAGCAGCCCGTCCGACGAACTTCGCGCCAATGCTCTCCAAAAACCGGACATCATCGTCTTTACAGGGATTGTAACCATCTTGTGACAGTTCTGCTTTTACACAAAATTCAGACATGGTTATTGCTTTGGCCAGGTAATTACGAAGAATAGGCTCCGAAATACTTCCTTCGAAAAAATAGGGATCGTCCTGTTTTCCAGCTCCGGCACAGCCCATCAACAGCAAAATCGCCAACAATCCAACCAACTTATTCATCGTCACTCCAAATTTGTTTGATTGTTTCTTCCTGACTGTAACCATGCTCAAAACCCGCCGTCTTCCTATTGGCACGATAACGTTCATTCCACGATCCGGCATAAGGAACCACCTTTCGGTTGCCGGGCATTTGCAGGTTCCCGATGGGATCATATTCTTCAATCCAGTCCCAAGCATACTTTAAGAATTCATTTCGGTAATCTTCTGGCTGAAGGCTAAACCAGGTAATTTCATCGTAGCCCCACACCCAGGTAGAACTTAACTTTGCCTCTCCCGGAAAGCTGGAGATTCCAAAATTATCGAACTCCACCAAATAGGGCAAGCTTTTACTTTCCCAACCACTTGGCGTTGTACCTCCTTTGCTTCGGCGATAAAAAGCATCTTCGTAATAAAGCACCAGCTCAGCCTCCTGCGGCTTTCCGTAAATCTCCCGCATCCGAAGTGGAAAACTGTGAAAGTCCAACAGTAAGTTTCCATCTACAACAAGCCCACCACCCGGTACATGGCCATCAGAAAGAATAAACTTTCGACGTGCATTTTCCGATGCATAATCACGCACACGGGTCAGCACATCATTCCAACCTTCGTAGTTGTTATTTTTGTCAGCCATGGCATCCAGTTCAACTTGTCCCCAGTGAATGGCTTCTATTCCTATATCGATGTAGTTTTTGGCTAAAAAATAGAACCACATCCGGGTTTCCAACCGGCTAACATCGGGAACACTAGCCCCGGCAGCCCATTGATTCACAAACTTGCCTGATGTATTTATCATCTTTGAATAATCAAACATGCGGTCCTCAACATCCAAACTGAATGCTTCGAAAACCCAAGCCGGAACGGCAATCTCATTCACCTTTGTGGTAACGATTTCGAAGATACAAGCCTGGAAAATCAAATCACCATCCAATGCATGCATTTGCTCCGAGCGCTGTTTGGCTTTCGCAAAGAAATCCGGATTGGCTGCTTTATCCTCCGAGCCCCACATAAATATTGACCGGCCAACAAACTTAGCGCCCAAGTCAATGAGCATGCGTTCATCGTCCTCCCGCTGAGGAATTGCAGAGTCGTAGATGAACTCATCCGCTGTGAGGAACTCCGCCATGGTAATCGAACGACTTAAATAACTTCGGAGTACATTCTCGGGCATAGTTCCGGAAAAGACATAGCTTCGCTCAAAAGTTGCTGGATTTTCATCATCCGGTTCATCGGGCAATGTACCAGAATCGTCACCACATGCCAAAACTCCGGTAACCAATAACAGCAACAGTAAATATTTCCAATTTGTTTTCATAAATACCTTTCATTTACGACTTGCTTCAGCAACAAGTCTGTGTTAAAGATTATGCACCAAACCACATGGTTGGTGCATAATCGACTAGGCTACTCTTTCATTAAAATCGAAAGAAAATGACTTCATCAGTTACAACGTGTTAAGCTATTAAAATCAATGGCATCTTCGTTGCTTCGTTTTAATACAATTAACGCTTCGTTATTCTGAATCACGCCATCATCATAATATTCTTTTATTGTACACATTCCAGGCCCGTTGCCATTTGTTTCATTGGCAATCCATCCATTCTCAACAATTTCAATCCGATTCCCCCCAATAAAACTCAGCTTATCCAAGCCTCCAAGGCTATTGATAAACGGATTGTGCTTGATAATCAAATTTCCTCCAATGTAATCCAGGCCCGGGTTCATCGTGGTAAAATTCCACAGCTTATTGCCTTCACTTCCGCTGTTTTCAACATGGAAGTCGCCACCTACATAAACCAGGCTTAGCAGACCAATTCCTCCGTCAATAAACTGAGGGCAATCCTTGATGACTACACTTCCGTAAACGGAATCAATTTTCGTCAAAGCATCAGGTGCCCAGTTGAAAGGCATTTGTGGTAAATTTTCAAGAACCAGGTCACCATGGATCACTTCCAGGTGTTTAAAGCCATTGGGATTATTCATACTTGCATTGTTACGCAGCTCGATATTCCCTTTAAATTCTATTAACTCAAAGAAATTTTCGGTGGTCGTGAGTGCAGTATTCTCAATCCGAACATCCCCCATCACCACTTTTACTTTCTCGGCAATTGAGCCAATGTAGTCAATGCTTCCTCCCTGGATGAACAAATCCTGAATGGTATCGTTGGCTGGCTGAAACAGATCAACCTCTCCCTGACTTCCCAAGCTATACGAAGTAAACAGGGGCACATCGCTACCATCACACATCTGCAGGGCATAGAAATCTATGTAATTCTGTTCGCCCGATCGTTTCAATTGAATAACCGAAGCAGCAATCTTTCCTTCAGCCAACTTTTCTCTCAACAGACAGAAACCAGGTCCATCTCCTCCGGAATAATCAGGAATACCACCATTATCCACGATGGTAATGCTATCACCGCCCAAATACTCCAGATTTTGGAATCCGTCGAGGCTATTCACCACTTGATTTCCAGTGAAAGTCAAGTCACCACCAATGTATTTAATTCCAGGATTCATAGAACCTAAGTTCCATAGATCACCCCCACTTCCTGAGATTTCAAAATCGCCGGCCACATAAACAAGGCTTTGCAAGCCGATAGCTCCGGAACTAAACTGAGGACAGTCGCGAATAATCAGGTCTCCATAAACTGAATCGATTTTGGTAAAGGCATCTGGCGCCCATGCAAACGGCAGTTTAGGACAATTATCCACCACCAGGTCACCATTGATTCGCGTAGTATGCTTAAAGCCATTCGGGTTATTCAGTTCCGGGTTATCCAACAGGTAAACACTGCTATCAGCCCGAATAATATCAAAGAACCCTTCCGTTGTCGGTACCGAAGTATTTTGAATGGTAATTGTTCCTTTAACTACCTTCACCTTCTGTGCAATCGAGCCAATGTAACCAATGTCAATACCTCGGATGGTCAGATTTCCAATGGTATCTTTGGCGGGTGAAAATTGGTCAATCGCAGCCTGCGATGTTAAAACATAATCGATGTAACCACTCTGGCGGGCAATAGAGCCAATCAAGCTGACATCGGAGACTGAACTTGGATGGTTGTTACTCAACGTAACTTCTCCTTCCAGTACTCCTGCGTTGTACAAATTCAATAATCCACAGAAACTTCCTTCCTCAATGGCACAATCTTTATCTTCACCAAGCTTGTCATTATTGCGGATGATTAATTCTCCTTTTACAAATTCAAACGAATTAAATCCGGAAATATCTTCCAGGTTATCATTGTTATCAAACTCAACACTTCCTCCTAAAAATTTCAACGACGGAACTCCGGTAAACCAGGTCAAAGCAGGATTGTCTTTGACCACTAAAGCTACCCGCACCGCACTTAAATTAGGAAGATCGACATTGGTTATTCCCGTATTTTCAATGATTATAGTATTCACCACCTGAACAGTAACAGCAGAAAGATCAATAATTCCTTCTCCTGATATTCTCAGTCTATCAATTTCCCGAGGGTAATCAAAGTTATTCACCTCTTCCTGGCTGGTTAATGTAACCTGAACGCCTCTCGCTAATTCATCTTCATTACAACTGTATAGCCCCACCACAAATGCCAAAAGCAGCAGGACACTCATTATCTTATTTTTCATTAATTCTGGTGTTATTGGTTTAAATCAGATTCTCTTTGTGGTATCGGGAAAAAGTTGGCATAGTCTGCATCAACAGTCTTATTCGTGATTTCTTCAACTACACGGTTCGTGCGTCTCAGATCATACAAACGGTGACCTTCAAAAGCCAACTCATACTTTCGTTCACTCCACACAGCTTTCCTAAAATCGCCCAACGATAAATCCGGGTTTAACTCTTCCAAACCTGCCCGCGAGCGCACCTGGTTAATCCAGTGATAGCCTTCTTCGGTATTGCCACAAGCCTCGGCATACAGCAAAGCCAAATCGGCAAAACGAATAAAGTAAGGATTGGCGCTTGTCTTTGTTCCATCCGATTCCGGATCGGAATACTTCCGGCAAAACGGATAATAGAAAGCACTCAGGATTTGATCTTCGCTATTGATATTTGAAGGATCGTATTCTGCCAATAATGAGCCATTTGCATCGTATATTTTTGATACAAACAAATCCTTTCTCTTATCATTTTGAGCATAGCTTTTAAAAAAGGTCGAATCCGTCCGGTAGACAGCCCAACTCTGATTGTTTACCATCGGATACACATTGCCCGCCATATCCAGCTCACTGCTTACATATACTTTAGGCAAACTAATCACAAACATTTGAGGGATTTGCGAAAAATTCCCTTCTTCTCCGCTTAAAAACCGTTTTTGCGAAAGCATAAAAATATGCTCCGGACTTGTTTCATGGTTATCAACTTCATACAATCCCAGCAAATCCGGGTCAAGTCGGTAATCGCCCTGGCCTTCAACAACCAGTTGTCCGTATTTTTTTGCTTCAGTGTACATCGCTTCATAATCCGAAACCCAGTCATAACCTTCTGCTCCGGTCATTTTGGATGAGGCCAAAGTAGCATACACCTTTGTTAGCAAAGCCTGCGCAGCCACCCGGTCGGCTCTCCCCTGCTGTTTGCTGACACTCATCAAATCAACGGCTTTATCCAAATCGTCAATAATAAGGGCATACACTTCTTCAATGGAAGAAAAATCAACTTTAACATCGTTGATATCGGCCACAACTTTGGTTCGGATAGGAACTTCACCATAAGTTCGAACCAAATAGAAATAATTAAACGCCCTTAAAAAATATGCTTCACCCATGTATTGATCTCTCACACTTTCCTGCATTGACTTAATTTTAGGGACATTCTCCAGAACTGAGTTAGAGCGAGCAATGGACAAATAACAATATTTAAAAAAGCCCGAGATAACAGTATTTGAAGACGTAAACGTCCAGTTGAACATCTCGATACGATAAGCCTGTTCGCCTTTCCCGTAAGTGATCATTTCGTCGGTGGTAGCATCGGCAATATCAAAAATGAAGCGCGATCCATATTCAATATAGTTCAGCGGGTCATACGCATAAAGCAGAGCTGAAAGCGCATCATCTGCTGACTCAAAAAAATTATCGTTGGAATAAATTCCGTACGGTTTTTCGTCCACCCAGCTTTCGCAAGATGAAAGAAATGCAATTCCCAGAATTAGAATAATTATTTTATTTCTCATTGTTTCGTTGTTTTAGAATTTAGCATTGATTCCTAAAGTAAAAGCACTTACCCTGGGATAGGGATTCCCGCCAATACCATTTTCCCCTACTTCGGGATCATATTCACTTGTATTCGAAATGGTAAACAAGTTGGTGGCATTGGTGTAGATTTTAGCTTCCTTAAAGAACCCCAGGAAGTTCCGTTTAAAATCGTAGCCCAGCATCACGTTTTGAAGACGCAGGAAAGAACCGTCTTCAACAAACCAATCTGAAATTTGGTATTGTCTTCCGGAACGCAAGCTCGGGCGATCGTTATTGGGGTTGGTGGCAGTCCAACGCCCTTCAACTAAGCTTGGAGTTGTTAATTTACGAAGTGAGAATACATCATTCCCATACACTCCATAGAACATCATACTTAGCGAAAAGCCTGATTTATGACTTAAATTAAGGTTCAAACTTCCTGTAAAATCAGGATTGGGATCACCAATAATGGTACGGTCTGCCGAAGTAATTTCACCATCATTATTCAAATCAACATAGTTGTATTCGCCGGGCTGAAGCAGCTCACTTTCTTTAGGTCCATCCTGAATAATTCCATCGACTTTATATCCATAGAACACGTTAATGGGTTTACCGATAGCCAGCACATTCACCACCTGGTCGGTCCCAAGCACTCTTCGCGAACCGTAAAATGTATATTGGTTGCCATACTCATCAACATTGTAACCTGCACCTTCTTTGGTTCCAATATTAACCACCTTATTCTTGTTTTTATAGAAGATCAGGTCGGCTGAAAAATTGAAATCTTTTCCACGAATAATATCCCCTGACAAAGACAATTCAATCCCTTTGTTTTGAACCTCTCCGTCATTAATCCAGATTTCATCAAAACCGGTGTTTGGTGGCAAAAATTTCTTCCGCAAAAGGTCGGTTGTTTTCTTGCTGTACACATCCATCACCACATTCAAACGTTGGTTGAAAAAAGACATGTCCACACCAAGGTTTGCCTGGGCTGTTTGCTCCCAACCCAAACTTTTATTGGCAATTCCACCCCACTCGGCAAAACGTCCGCGTGATGCAATGTAACCGATACCGTTGATGATTTTCTCTTCACCATCGGTGTAGTAATAACTCTCGCCAAATCGTTCATACGTTAAACCCGAAGGAATTCCCTGGTTCCCGGAAATACCATAGCTCGCACGAAATTTCAGGTTGTCAAAAATTCCCAATGCCTTTATCGTTTCTTCTTCCGAAGCTCTCCAGCTAAAAGCCCCCGAAGGGAAATACGCCCAACGATGGTTTTCGCCAAATTTTGAAGAACCATCTAAACGAGAAGTAAATGTAAACAGGTATTTATGATTGTATGAATAATTGATCCGGTTGATTCCTGATAACAGTTTAGGAGAACCGTAGCCATTTCCCAGGTATTTGATTGACCCGGCCGACAAGTTTTCTTCACGCAAAATATCGTTGGTAAATTCACGGCTCTCCAGAAATGAACTTCGATAGGTATCATTTTCATACGACACTCCGGCCATTACCGAAAAATTGTGCTTTCCAATGGCATCTTCATAAGTCAAATAGGTATCTCCTACTACGGCATCATTCGCGGTCATGGTTAAAGTTCCCCGCCCATGATTCTGGTCTCCGTCTTCGGTATAAATAACCGGATCAAACGTTGTTGCCATATAACTCACATGCCGGTAATTCACCTGGGTCGTATGCCGGAATTTACGGCTGATTTCCCAATCAAACTTAAGCTGAGCAAACTGCTCTTTGGTTTTATTATAGTTGGTACGCTCGTTCAGTAAAGCCACTACGTTGCCATAGTCTTTGGAGTAACTTTTAAAATAGGAACCATCACCAGTATAAACCGGGAAAATCGGATTTCGTCCGTAGTCCAAACCGCCGTTTCGATCCCGGTTACCCGCCAATATTCCAAACTTCGTTTGAACCTTTAAATTATCAAGCAGCTGATACTCAATCACCACATCGGCACTGAATTTATTGTAGTCATCTTTCTCCTGCATCCCTTCTCCCTGGAAGTACCCGATATTCAGGAAAAAGCTGGTTTTATCGTTTGAGCTTTCCACTCCAACATTGTATTCCTGATTTACAGGAGTCCGAAACACGTAATCGGTCCAATCAGTATAGTAAGGCCAGGCACCACTTTCCAACTGCTCAATAGACGGATAATAAATACCCAAAGAGTTTCTCGCGCCACGATAAAGTGGCTCAAGCCCTTGATTGATGAAAGCTTCGTTTTCGAGCTTCGCCATTTTCACAGGATCTTTCCAGTAGTCCAGCTCATCGCTGAATTGAGAAATACTTGTTTTTGTATTAAAAAAGATATTTGTACCTCCTACGCGTCCCTTTTTGGTGGTAACCAAAATGACTCCGTTTGCCCCTTTTGATCCGTAAATAGCAGTTGCTGAGGCATCTTTCAAGACTTCAATGCTGGCAATATTGTTTGGATTGATCATATTCAGACTACCGGCATCGCCCATCGGAAAACCATCGACAACTACCAATGGTGCTTTGGAACCGTTGATTGAGCTGGCTCCCCTTACCCGGACCGTTGCTCCTCCTTGCGGATTATCGTCCGAAGGGTTTATAATTTGCACTCCGGCAATTTTACCCTGCAAAAGTTTCTCAACAGATGCTGATGGAGTCATTTTTATTTCGTCGGCCTTTAAAGAAGCAACACTTCCCGTAAGGTCGCTTTTTTTCATGGTTCCATATCCGATTGCAATTACCTCTTCAATTCCAATTGCATCTTCTTTCAGTACAACATTAATCGTTGTTTTGCCTGATACTGCAATACGTTTGCTTTCCATCCCCACAAATGAAAACATCAGGTAAGTATCTGTTGGAACTGCATTCAACGAGTAGTATCCTTCATTATCTGTTACTGCTCCTTTAGCGGTTCCTTCAATAACAATGGAGACGCCGGGAAGCGGCCGTCCTGAAGAATCAGTAACCCTGCCAGAGATTATTTTTTGCTCTTTGGTTACTTCCAAATCTCCATCAAGCACTTCAGGTGTTGTTAATACGATAATTCGGTCACGTATCGAATAATTGACGTTCGTACCTTTAAATAATAAATTTAGCGCCTGTTCGATTTTTTTATTTTCAATAGCTAGATTAACTTTCCGATCAACATCGATTAGGTTCTCACTATACAAGAAATAAAACTCACTTTGATCTTCGATATTCTTTATGACTTCTTTTACAGTGGCCTCACCCATATTTATATTAAGCATCTTGCTCTGCGCATAACTTTTGTTGGCAAAAACTCCAGCTACCGAAACCAATAATAGAAAAACGGTTAGTTTCATTACTTTTAATAGTTTAATAAGCCCGGAATATTTCCACCCCCGGACAAAACAGATTTTTTTTTTCATACTTTTGTATTGATATAATTAGAAATAGCCCTGTAAAGTGAAGCATACAGGGAAATTTTACAATCTACGGGGAACTGTTGCTAGCATTTCCCCGTTGTTCTTCAAAGAATTAGTTAACTCATAGGCAATATAGTTTTAGTTATAATTTTAGAAATAAGCTATTTCTTGCTCGCAATTAATATTTTCTGTTTTTGGAAAGTTCCATCTGGATTTTTTGCTCTCGGTAATGCTCTGTATTCAATTGGTGTTGCTACCGATAGCAGATCAAGTATTTGAAATAGGGGTTCATCAACAAAGGTTACCGTATATTTATACTTCTCCACTCCGCTATCAACCTGTATTTCTACATTAAACATTCGACTCAACCTTTGGGCAACCTGATCTATCGGTTCATTTTCAAAAACAAGTTTGCCGTCTTTCCAGGCAATGTATCTCCCCACCTGTACCATCTCTGAATTCACAATACCCGTATTCTTTTCATATATCACCTGTTGGCCGGGTATTAGCTCTTTTAGTTTTTTTAAACTTCCGTTGCTCTGCTTTTCTTCAACCAACACTTTCCCTTCTATAAGAGTAGTTGCGATGTCATTACTTTCGGGGTAAGCATTAACATTGAAGATGGTGCCCAATGCTCTAACATCAATACCACCTGCAGTTACAACAAAAGGCTTATCCGGGGAGTGAGCTACATCAAAATAACCTTCTCCTGAAAGAACTACCCCGCGGGTATTTCCGACAAAGTTTTGTGGGTATTTTATTCGGCTACCATAATTGAGATGAACGATTGAACCGTCTGACAGCTCAACAACTGTTCGTGAACCAACCGGAGCAATAACTTCCAGTGAATCGACAGATACTGTTACTATTTGATTTGCTAATCTTGTATTTTCAGAAATAACATAAAACAAAAAGGCCAAAACAGGAAGCAAGATAAAAGCCGCTGCTTTTGATACCCAATGAATAATCCTTTTCGTTTTAAATTGAATTAGAAGTGGCTTCTCAAGATTTATTTTATGGTGAATCCGGTCAAGAAGAATATCCAGTTTTTCATCTGAAACAAGGCTTTCCTCGTCCTTAAACTGAGTCCAATCAGCGCGCAGCAAATCTTTACTGTCACTAAAAAATGATTGCTCTTTCATCCAATGAATAACCTGATCAACTTCTTGTGGCGTACACTGGTTATTCAAATATTTTTCCAATAGTTCTTTTGTCATTTTTCCTTTTGTAAACGGGGCCTCATTCTCCTAAGCTGAGGTTCCGAGAAACTAACTAAACTATCAATTCTTGATTTGTTTAATAGTTATACAACAAAGGAAACAGAATGGACTAACCGAAAATGATTTTTTTTAGGTTATAAAAACAAGCTAACAAATAAGCCGCTAATTACTAAACCATTATCAAGTCTCTTTTTTAGAAAAGAAAGTGTGGCTACCAGATGATTTTTTACAGTATTGGAAGAAATACCTAACTTTTCGGCTATTTCTTTATGACTTAATCCTTCCTCTCTACTCATCAGAAAAATCTCTTTTTGACGGGGGGACAATTCGTCCAACAAACCCTGAAACTTCTGCTTTAATTCTTTGTAATGAATTTCATCTGCTATTTCATAAGTTTCTTCAATTTGCTGAAGCGACTTTACATGCTCAAGGTATTTTTGTTCAGTAGCCCTTTTCTTTAGAAGATTTATTGTTTCATTATGGGCTATAGTGAATAGAAATGATTCAAAAGATGAATAAACATTTATTTTATCCCTGCTTTGCCAAATTTTAATGAATACCTCCTGAACGATTTCTTCCGTATCTGATTCTTGCTTTACATAACGGAAGACAAAGCCATACAATCTTCTGGAGTACTTTCTATAAATGACATCGAACGCTGACATGTCTCCTTTTTTCAGGAGTTTTACAAGTTCAGTATTTGAATAGGTCATCTCAAAAATTAGTTAAATAGTTTGTAGCTAGCGCTACAAAACTATAAATTTTATTTAAACAGATACGAGGAACTATTCAAGTAGTATGTTTAATGAATTGATCAAAGAAAAGCGTTCGCGGTTTAGGCTGTATGATTGTCTGTTTTATTAAGCCGTGTCTCTCAAAAGACAGTTCAAAAAAATTACTCATGTCAAGGGATATTGAAATCTCGCTTTAGCCCTAATCCAGGCATAACTTTGTTTCCCTTTAAATCTCACATCTTTATCTCTCCAGAGAATACAGAATTTAAAGAGAAACTTTATAGTGAACGGAATTTTTCGACTTCTGCAAAAAACTGGATTCATGAGCATAAGAAATCACAAACCCATTTTTCAGTCGACACAGAAAACCCCGGCCTATCGACCGGGGTGGAGAATCAAATAATAAATGAATGCGGTTATATCACTTTTTCAAATATCTAAATCAGTTTTGTTAGCCCAAACGGCTTTTAAGTGCTGATAAGACCTTACAGCTCTTTTACCTTCAGTCCTTCGATAAAAAATACCCGCTCAGCGGTAGCCTGGTTTTCAGCAATAATCTGATGAGCCTTTGCTGTTTCAGTATCTTCTTCAGCTTCTCCTTCGCCCGTACCATGTTCGGCACCAGGATTATGAGCGTCCGCCTCAGTTTTTACTTCTTTCAGAATGCCGGCTATTTCCAGTTCGCTTCCCATTTGTTCCTGGGTAAACGCACCTATTTTTTCCCCGGCTTCTATACGAATACTGATGTCTTCGCTACTTCCCATTAAAAAGCAGCGTTCGCCGCCATGCTGGCACACATGAAATACTGTTCCTTTTACGATAACTTCTTTATCCGCCAGTTCGGGAGCTTGTTGCAACAGCTCATCAACGGTTAATACAACTACCTCCATAGGAGCTTCTTCCGTTTTTACTGGCGCCTTTTTGGCTTGTTGTCCACATGCAAACACGATAAGGGCCAACATACTTAACATCGCGATTTTCTTCATAATCAGTTATTTTTGGTTAAATGTATAAAATTGCAAAAATTAAAGGTACGATAAAACCGGCAAGCGTCAACCACCAGCCCCAGCGGGTAAGGCCACGTTTCCCTTTTAATATAAACAGCCCCGAGATGGCTACAAACAAAAGAATAACAGCCATTAAGTCACTCACCCACTTCCAAACGGTTCCGAGCGTCGCCTTGTGCAGTTTATTCATTTCAAAAATTAATGGACGCCGTTGCAGGAACTGAAACCTGCCTTCTCCGGTTTCCGGATCCAATACAGCTTCACCACTTTCTATAAAAACCTTAATGTAGCCATCGTTATTGGTATAGTGTTTTTTATATGTCATCTCGTAAGGTAATCCGGATAAGATACTTCTGATGTCGTCAGCGTCATAAGTATCATCATCCTGAACCGGAAACCGGAAATCTTCAATAACGATGTTATAGTCGGGATTGAAATCGTGCCGGTGATTCAGAAAAATTCCTGACAGGGCATAAACGATGGTCATTCCTACAATAAAGTATCCTAAATCACGGTGAAGTATCCTTAAAAGCTTTCTAATTTTCATTGGTTTTTTCTTCCTTTCTTCAAGCAATCTTCGTAAACAATTGTATGACTGAAAGTTATACTCACTCATCAAATCAATTGCCTCCGAATTCCTGCTAAATAGTTAACGCACAAATATATATGATAAATGGCATAAGCAAATTTTTCGGAATACAAAAAAAAATAAAAAATAGTTTGGAATGAATTTAACTTACGAAAGCAGGATGAGCTAAGGGTTACATGGAATTTTAGAAAAAATAAAGGAGCAAAGTATCTCCTATTAGGTCATTTTGGTATTGACATGAAAGCTTATTCGTCGTAAATTGCAGCCGATCCTAGTGTACTAGGGCTCTGGTTTTATCACAACTTAATTGGGTACCTCCGGCTGTTGAGCCGGAGGTTTTTTTTAATCAGCAAAATATTCGTTTAGTGATATTATATCATCAGAACTACAAACCGGACAATTCTTTACTTCGTCGGAATAATCGCTAAAACTGGCTTTACAAGCGTTGCATTTATACCAGTTTTTATCAAAGTAAACGTCTCCGCCCCGGAAGATCAAATCTCTTCCTTCAACAAATGCAGTAGCTACTTTATGCCGCGCTTCTTCGTAGATACGCGTCAGTGTCGGACGGGAAACATCCATATATACCGCTGCTTCCTCCTGTGTCAGATTTTGGTAATCGAGCAAACGAATCGCCTCATACTCTTCAAGATGAAGTATTACCTCGTTTGATTTTCGTCCGCGAATACCATAAACCGACATTCCCTTAATTACCGGCGGGACCTGAATCCTCCTGTTTCTTTTTCTTCTGGGCATAGTTACATATTTGTTTTATTCAGTAAATAGTGGTCAACTAAAACAAGTGCCGCCATTGCTTCAACAATGGGGACTGCACGTGGCAACACACAGGGATCGTGTCTTCCTTTTGGATTGATCGTGGTTTCCTCATTGGCACGGTCAACCGTGTTTTGCTCTTTTAACAAGGTTGCGATCGGTTTAAACGCCACCCTGCAATAAATGTCTTCGCCGTTGGAGATGCCTCCCTGAATGCCTCCTGAGTTGTTGGTCTTGGTTCGGATACCATTCTCGGTCTTAACAAAAATATCGTTGTGCTCCGAACCGCTTAATTTTGTTCCTTCAAAACCGGAACCATACTCAAAACCTTTTACGGCATTTATGCCGAGCATGGCAAATCCCAAATCAGCATGTAGTTTATTAAAAACCGGCTCTCCCCAACCTGCCGGAACTCCTGTCGCCACTGCGGTAATTACTCCGCCAACTGTATCGTGGTCTTTCCCTGCCTGAACAATACGGGCAATCATTTCTTCCGCCACTTCCGGGTCGGGACAACGGACAATGTTTTCTTCCGTTTTTGTCAGGTCCAGTTCAAGATACGATTTATTTAGCTGAACTTCGCCAACCTGTGAAACAAAAGCTTGAATATGTACACCAGCTTTTGCAAGGATCTGCTTGGCAATGGCACCGGCCACTACACGGGCAATAGTTTCGCGTGCCGAAGACCTGCCACCTCCGCGGTGATCACGTGTTCCGTATTTTTGAATGTAGGTGTAATCAGCATGAGACGGACGGTACACATCTTTCAGATCGTTGTAATCGTTCGAATGCTGGTCTTTGTTCCAAACCGCAAATGCAATCGGCGTTCCCTGCGTTTTACCTTCAAAAATACCCGACAGGAACTCCACCTGGTCCGGTTCTTTTCGCTGGGTAGTAATTTTCGACTGCCCCGGCCTTCTTCTCGATAAATCTAGTTGAATTAACTCTACATCGATTTCCAGCCCGGCAGGACAACCGTCAATTATGCCTCCAATTCCCCTGCCATGAGATTCGCCAAACGATGTTAAACGAAATAAATGTCCAAATGTGTTCATACTGTATGCAAAAAACCCTGTCCTCTTATACGTGTTAAGAAAACAGGGTTAAAGATATTAAATTGAACTAATTCTGAAAACTATGTTAGCATCCGCAACCACATCCGCCGCCATTACTTTCAGTACCACATCCGCCGGAGCCGCAACCGCCTCCGTCGCCACTGCCACATCCGCAGCTTCCGCCACCGGAAAGTATTTGTGCCACTTCTTCGTCAGAAGCTTCGCGCACTTCAACAACTTTACCGGTAAAGAAAAGATCTTCGCCTGCCAGCGGGTGGTTAAAATCCATTTTTACGGTTTCATCGGTCACTTCAAGCACCAAACCATTCAGACGTTGGCCGTTGCTGCTCATCATCGGAACAGTATTGCCTTCCTGAATCAGTTCTGAATCAAATTCACCATTTACCAGGAAAACGCTTTTAGGCAGTTCAACAATTGCATCGTTGTTCACTTCACCATAAGCATCGGTACTTCCCAGTTTAATTTCAAACGGATCATCTGTTTTCAAACCTACCAACTCCGTTTCAAATTTGGGCAGCATCATTCCTGCACCATATAAAAACTGTAACGGATTTTCGAGGGTAGCGCTTTCCACCAGTTCCCCATTCTCGTCGTCAATACGAAGATCGTATGTCAACGTAACCATTTTATATTTTCCTATCTCTACCATATTCCTGAAATTTCTGAATGTTGTGCAAATTAAATCTTTTTTATCAGTCGCAACAAAACACCTTACAGTATTTTATTCAATATTAACAAATAATTATCAACGATTGTTAAACACCACTTCCGGTTTTTTAATGGCCCTGATAACCAGAGTTAATCCTATCATTACGAAAGGCACACTGAGCCACTGCCCCATGTTTAACATCATACCTGCTTCAAAAGCCTCCTGGTCTTCTTTGATGAACTCGATAAAGAACCTGGCTGTGAAGATTAAAATAAAGAAAGCTCCGAGCAGTAAGCCGGGTCTGTTCTTGGAACTGGTTTTCCGGTATAAAAACATTAATATTCCAAAACTCAACAGGTATGCCAAGGCTTCGTAGATCTGAGTGGGGTGCTTGGCAAATTCCTCGCCGTTGCGCTCAAAAATAAAGCCCCAGGGCAAGCTGGTTTGAATTCCGTAAATTTCGGAGTTCATCAGGTTTCCTGTGCGGATAAAGGCCGCTACCAAGGCTGTTGGAACCACAATCCGGTCAAGCGTCCAAAGCATGGTACGCTTAGTTACTAAACGCGAATGAATGTACATTGCCAACAGAATACCGATGGCTCCTCCATGACTGGCCAAACCTCCGTGCCATACTTTTATAATTTCGCCCGGGTGCTGCGAGTAGTAATCCCATCCGTAAAAAAACACATGGCCCAAACGCGCTCCCACAATCGTTGCAATAATGATGTAGAAAAACAGGCTGTCAATCCATTTCTGGCTAACATTTTCCGATTTCAGCATTCGCTCGCCAATGGAGTATCCCAGCAGAAAACCACCGGCAAACAGCAGTCCGTACCAGCGAACCGACAATGACCCCAGGTGAAATATTTCGGGATTGACATTCCAGTGAATAAAATTTAAAATATATGTCATTTCGTGTTTCGTTCTTTAGTTTATGCCTCGCCCCTTCCGTGACATTGTTTGTATTTTTTTCCGCTGCCACACGGACAAGGGTCGTTTCGCCCCACACGTTTCTCTACGGTTACCGGCTGAGGCCTGGAGCGTTCCTGCGTTTGCGTATTGGCACCTTCCATTGGGTTTTCAGCTCCCGGAAGCTCTGATTTCTGCGTTCTGTAACGGCTCATATCCGTACGTTTTCGAGCCTCTGCTTCCCGCACCTGATCGGGGCTTTGAATTGGAATCTGTCCTTTCATCAGGGAGGAAACCACCTGTTTGTTCACTTTGTTAACCAGCTCTTTGAATAGGTTGAACGACTCAAACTTATAGATCAACAACGGATCTTTTTGCTCGTAAGTGGCATTTTGTACCGATTGTTTCAGATCGTCCATCTCTCTTAGCTGTTCTTTCCAGCCTTCATCGATGGTATTCAAAACAATCTGTTTCTGGTACGATTTTACCAGTTCTTTACCGTTATTATTGTACGCCTTTTCAAGGTTGCAAATAATCTGGAAAATTCGTTTTCCGTCGGTAATCGGCACTACAATATTCTTGTAAACCTCTTTTTTGGTTTCGTATACATTTTTAATAACCGGGAATGCCTGTTTTGAAATCCCTTCCACTTTCCGGTTATAGCCGCTGATCATTTTCTCGTAAATACGATCCGTCACTTCACTTGCGCTCAGTTTTTTGAACTCTTCCTCGTTCACCGGCGACTCCATCGACAGCAGGCGCATCAGCTCCATGTTGTAATCGTCGAAAAGATCGGAACCGTGATACTGATTTACGATTTCTTCCACTGAATCATACATCATGTTCAGTACATCCACTTCCAAACGTTCGCCAAACAAAGCGTGTTTACGTTTCTTGTAAATAACTTCACGCTGCGAGTTCATCACATCGTCGTATTCCAGCAGTCGCTTACGAATACCGAAGTTGTTCTCTTCCACCTTTTTCTGTGCCCGTTCGATCGATTTGGAGATCATCGAATGCTGGATCACTTCGCCTTCTTCCAGGCCAAGACGGTCCATTACCCCGGAAATACGATCGGAACCAAACAAACGCATCAGATCGTCTTCCAACGAAACATAGAACTGAGAAGAACCGGGGTCTCCCTGACGACCGGCACGACCACGCAACTGACGGTCAACGCGTCGTGAATCGTGGCGCTCCGTTCCGATGATGGCCAAACCTCCGGCAGCTTTTACTTCATCCGTCAGCTTAATGTCGGTACCACGACCTGCCATGTTAGTAGCAATCGTAACCGTTCCTTTTTTACCGGCTTCGGCAACAATGTCAGCTTCCCGCGCATGTAATTTTGCGTTCAAAACATTGTGCTGAATACCTTTTATCTTTAACATACGGCTAAGCAATTCCGAAATCTCTACCGAAGTTGTACCAACCAGCACCGGTCTTCCGGCATTGTGAAGTTTTACGATTTCATCGGTAACCGCATTGTATTTTTCACGTTTTGTTTTGTATACCAAGTCCTGGTAGTCTTTACGAACAATCGGACGGTTGGTAGGAATAACCACTACCTCTAATTTGTAGATGTCCCAGAATTCACCTGCTTCAGTCTCGGCAGTACCGGTCATACCGGCCAGTTTGTGATACATCCTGAAGTAGTTCTGAAGTGTAATCGTTGCGAAGGTCTGGGTAGCCGCTTCCACTTTCACGCGTTCTTTCGCTTCAATGGCCTGATGCAGCCCATCGGAATAACGACGGCCTTCCATAATACGACCGGTTTGCTCGTCAACGATTTTTACCTTGTTGTCGATCACCACGTATTCCACATCGCGTTCAAACATGGTGTATGCTTTGAACAACTGGTTGATGGTGTGAACACGTTCTGATTTTATGGCATAATCCTGCAACAATCTATCTTTCTCCTCTTGCAAAGCTTCGGGTGCAAGTCCTTTGCTATCGAGTTCCGCCATACGGCTTCCCATATCGGGCAACACAAAGAACTCCGGATCTTCCATTCCTTGTGAAATCAGATCGATACCGATGTCAGTCAGCTCCACCGAATTCTGCTTTTCTTCAATAATGAAATACAGCGGATCGGTTACAATGTGCATGTTTTTGCTGTTCTCCTGCATGTAGAAGTTCTCCGTTTTCTGAAGAACAGCCCGCATTCCCTCTTCGCTCAGGAATTTGATCAGCGATTTATTTTTTGGTAAACCTTTGTGTGCACGAAGCAACAACAGTCCGCCTTCTTTCTTCTCGTCGTTGGTGGCATCCGGCTTGGTCAGCAACCTTTTGGCATCGATGAACACTTTGTTGACCAAATCGCGCTGTGCTTTGTACAGCTTTTCAACATAGCCTTTCAGTTCTTCAAACTGCTGGTTTTCTCCTTTCGGAACCGGACCTGAAATGATCAACGGCGTACGCGCATCGTCAACCAAAACCGAGTCGACCTCATCCACAATCGCATACTGGTGTTTGCGTTGCACCAGGTCTTCCGGATTAATGGCCATGTTGTCGCGCAGGTAGTCGAAACCAAATTCGTTGTTGGTACCGAATGTAATATGGGCATTGTATGCTTTCCGGCGCGATTCGGAGTTCGGTTGGTGCTTGTCGATACAATCAACCGACAAACCATGAAACTCATAAATCGGGCCCATCCACTCGGCGTCACGTTTCGACAGGTAGTCGTTCACCGTCACCACGTGAACACCTTTTCCGGTTAAAGCATTCAGAAATACGGGCAAAGTAGCCACCAATGTTTTTCCTTCACCGGTTGCCATCTCAGCAATGTTTCCCTGGTGCAGCACCACTCCGCCAATCAGCTGAACATCGTAATGAATCATGTTCCAGGTGGTAGGATTACCTCCAGCCAGCCAGGTATTGCTCCACAGTGCTTTTTCGCCTTTTATAACAATACTGTCGCGCTGGGCAGCCAGGTCTTTGTCAAAATCATTGGCAGTAACCTCCAATTCCGAATTTTCAGCAAAACGGCGTGCCGTATCTTTTACCACCGCAAAAGCTGTCGGGAGAATTTCATTTAAAACCTCTTCCAGTTTTTCATCAATTTTCTCTTCCAGCTTATCAATTCGTTCATATATCTTTTCAGTATCCTGAATATCGACTTCCTCAACCTCAATCTTCAAAGCGGCAATTTCATCTTCTTCGGGCTTAACACGATCGGCAATGATTCTTTTCAGTTTCGCTGATTCTTCCCGTAATCCGTCGTTACTAAGCTTTGTTATCCGTTCAAATTCTTCTTTGATTTGGTTGACGATCGGAGTGATCTCTTTTATATCTCTTTCTGATTTATTTCCTAGGATTTTTCCCAGAATTTTAGTTACAAATGCCATGTTGTTTCTTATTGATCTTTAAAAATAAAGCTCCGCAAATTTAAATTAAAAGTACAGGCTATAAAAACTATTGTTACACTTATTTATAATAATCGTGCCATTCACTTTGCCTGCCATTTGCACGACAAGATTACCGATATACCTCAAATAATCTGACATAACAGGTAAAGTTTTACGCAGTTTAATATTTTTGCTGGCACATATTTACACAATGGGAACATTAAATACAAGATGTTTTGTTTGCAAAAAAGCGATCACTCCGGAAACGTCCACTCTAAATCCAGTTGTTAACTTACCGATTTGCGAAAAATGCAAAGGGACCGACGCCGAACAAAAAGAAGAAAAAGACGTGCTCGACAGCCTGGCGGATGGCTTTGTTTGCGGATGCATCTGATGAAAACAAAAAAAGCTGTGAAATCACAGCTTCTATCTTAAATCAATTTCTTCTACGTCTGCGTGCTTGCTTTTGTCAAACACAAATTCAGCGTCAGTGAAACTCTTGTTCGTTTCGAGCTTGTTTATCACAATTCCATACAGATTTTCATCGGTACCGTACAATGTAGCAGAATTAAGCATCATCGTTGCTTTGTCAACAAACACATCTATTTTTTCTACCTGAAATTCATCCGAATCCGGGAAAAGCTCAATCTCGTAAAGGGTTTTGCTACCCTCCTTCTTTTCAGCAATAAATTTGGAACGAAAACCACGCTCGTATATACTGAAAATAGAAGACGGATCCATTAGCTCGCTTCCGGCATCTTCCACATTGGTAATCGTTACCTGATTACCCTCTTTCATATAATTCCAGATGGTTTCACCATTAGAATAAATTTCTAACCCGGCCCCCGGCAGACTCACCATGTATTTTTGTCCTTTTACTTTAATTGTGCCGTTATTCTTTTCGTTGATGTCCATTTCCTTGTTCACCATCGAAAAAACAAAATCAGCCGACATGCTGGTAAAGGTTTTTGTTTTGGCACTTACCTGGTCAAGTATTTCTTTTGCTTTTGCGTCGGTTTGAGCATACAGCGTTACTGTAGCTCCCAAAACGATGGCAAACACCATCCCCCATTTTCTCTTCATATCCTTTATTAAATTTTGGCTATAAGTTATTCAATAATTGTTCCAAACTGTATTCGTCGGAAATTAACACCTGACGTGCTTTACTCCCTTCACTTGGGCCGACAATACCGGCAGCTTCGAGTTGATCCATCAAACGTCCGGCACGGTTGTAACCGATTGCAAAACGGCGCTGAATCATGGAAGTAGATCCCATCTGGTTCATCACCACCACACGGGCGGCATCGTCAAACAGATCGTCGCGGTTATTCAGGTCCACATCTCCCGGACCGGGTTCATCGTCACCAACGTATTCAGGCAGCAGGAAGGCCGTAGGATAGCCCCGCTGATCGCCAATAAAAGCACATATTTTTTCCACTTCGGGAGTATCAACAAAAGCACACTGAACACGTGTGATTTCACTGCCTGAAGCAATCAGCATATCTCCTTTTCCGATCAACTGGTTGGCTCCCGGGGTATCCAGAATGGTGCGCGAGTCGATCATCGATGCCACCTTGAAAGCGATCCTTGCCGGGAAGTTGGCCTTAATCACACCCGTAATAATATTGGTTGACGGGCGCTGTGTCGCAATAATCATGTGAATCCCCACCGCACGTGCCAGCTGGGCAATACGCGCAATCGGCAATTCGATTTCCTTACCGGCAGTCATAATCAAATCGGCAAATTCGTCGATGATCACCACAATGTAAGGCATGAATTTGTGCCCTTTTTCCGGATTCAAACGCCGGCTGATAAATTTCTTATTGTACTCTTTGATGTTTCGGGCATGCGCAGCTTTTAACAGATCGTAGCGCGCATCCATCTCAATGTTTACTGAATTCAGCGTATTTTTTACTTTCTGAATATCAGTAATTACCGCTTCTTCTGTATCCGGAAGTTTCGCCAGGTAGTGTTTTTCGATCACCGAGTAGATGTTTAATTCCACTTTTTTCGGGTCGATAAAAACAAACTTAAGCTGAGACGGGTGCTTTTTATACAGCAAGGAAGTGATAATCACATTCACCCCCACCGATTTCCCCTGACCAGTAGCACCGGCTACCAGAATATGTGGCATTTTGGCCAGGTCGAACATATAGGTTTCGTTCGAAATGGTTTTCCCCATGGCAACAGGCAGCTCGGCCGTACTTTCCTGGAATTTTTTGGAACGAACGATGGAATGCATCGAAACTACTTCGGGATGCTGATTCGGCACCTCAATACCAATGGTTCCGCGACCCGGAATAGGTGCAATAATACGGATACCCAACGCAGACAAGCTCAGTGCGATGTCGTCTTCCAGGTTTTTTATTTTGGATATTCGCACACCCGGCGCCGGAACAATCTCATAAAGCGTAATGGTCGGTCCGATGGTTGCACGTATCTTGGTAATTTCAATCTTATAATGACGCAGGGTTTCAACAATCTTGTTTTTGTTGGCCACCAATTCTTCCTGCTTCACTTCAGCATTATCGAATTTATGGTCTTCCAGCAATTCGAGCGTCGGGAACTTATAGCTTGCCAAATCCAAAGTAGGATCGTAATCCTCCAATTCTTCCGGCTCAATTTCATCCACTTCTTCTTCCTTTATCTTGGGCTCAACGTGAAGGCTTAGTTCCTCCTCAGCTTCCTCTTCAAAAGGTTCTTCTTCTGCAACTACCTCCTCTGGCTCTTCTTTTTGCTCCACCTCAAAATCTTCGTCACCGTCTGGCTCAAAAATAGCCCGAACCACGTCGTCTTCACCAATTACAGTCGAAATATCATCATGCCCCACTATTTCATCTTCCTTCTCTTCTTCAAAAGGTTCCAGGTCATCGTCTTCTTCCTCATTTGCCAAAGGCTTTTGTTTTGGCTTTTGTTTCAGCAGGTTTTTCAAAAACTCGTAAGCTTTATCGAAACGCACTACCACATACACCAACCCGATGATCAATAAAATAAGAGCCATACCGATAATACCTACGAGCGAACGCAGCCAGTTACTCAGGATAAAACCGTAATGTCCGCCCGGGTAAAGGAAAGAATCGGCACCCGTTTTATTGAAGATAAAGCCAAGCGTCAGCGAAAGCCAAATAATGATCAGCAAACTATCGAGCATGTGCTGGCGGTAACGCGCAATGCTTCGTCCCAGAATTTTCAGGCCGGTTAATGCCGCCATGTAAATAAAAAGAAACGAAGCAAGGCCAAAGCCTCCGTTAATGATCTTCTCCGAAAGAAGCGCCCCCACTTTCATACCGCTGTTTCGTACATTTTTGGAAGAGTCGAACAAAAACTCTTTCCAGGGCGCATCCATAATACTCTGGTCTGCAGCGCCGTAAAATAAAAACGAAACAAAAGAGATCAGCAAAAATGCTGAAAAACTCAAAAGAAATATTCCGAGTATAAAGTGAAATTTTTCATTCCGAAACCAGAATTTCTTTTTCCCGGTAGATTTTGTTTTTGATTTTGAAGACTTTTTTCGTCTAAATGCCATGGAGTCCTTTTTTCAATTGTGTGCAAATTTAGTTAAAAAATATCAGCCGTCCCCTTCTCTTTCTCCCTCAATAAATAAATCATATTAAGATCAAACTGTTAACAAATTAACCCGGGATTATTTGAATTTGAAAGTGAGATAAATACCTGTTTTTCAATTTTAAATCACGCTTAGCGATTAGCTGTTGTATAATATGCCCGGTCAGCCAAAAAACGTAAGAACGATCAGATTTATTTCGCGCTTGATTTTTTAAGTTTACCCATGACGCGCAATTGTTTTCAATCCGATGCTACCGGAACCAAAACAGACGTCGTTAAAAACTAAAACCGTAAACAAAATGAACAGACTGGCAGTAGTGGCCCTGGGAGGCAATGCGCTTTCGAGGGGCTCTGAAGACGGCACCATCGAGCAACAGGAAAAAAACTCGACCGACACACTTGAAAACCTGGTATATCTGATCAAAGAAGGCTACGACCTGGTAATTACACATGGCAACGGTCCGCAGGTAGGAAATATACTAATGCGAAACGATGCCGGGGAACAACTTTATAAAATTGCCCCCATGCCACTCGACGTGTGTGTGGCCGACTCGCAGGGCGGAATCGGATACATGCTCGAACGCATGCTCCGGAATGTTTTGAACAAACACGGGATCAACAAAAATGTGGTTACCCTGGTAACCCTGGTGGAGGTAAGCCCCGATGATCCGGCATTTAATAATCCTTCCAAACGAATCGGGAAAATCTACCAAAAAGAAGAAGCCGACCAACTGGCACAGCAAAAAGGCTGGATTTTTAAACCTACCGACAAAGTAGCGGGAGGTTACCGCAGAGTGGTTTCGTCACCCATGCCCATCGATATTGTGAACAAAGAAATGATCGAGATGCTGACAAGAGCAGGCAACATTGTAATTGCAGCCGGTGGCGGTGGCATTCCCATTTACTACGACGAAAACAGGGATGTCCGCACACTGGATGCCGTAATCGACAAAGACATGGCCTCAAGCCTGCTGGCCGTCAACATCAATGCCGATGAATTGTACATCCTCACCGATGTATCGTTCATCTTTAAAGATTATGGAAAACCAACCCAGGAAAAACTCGAATTTTTGAATTATGCCGACACCATAAAACACCTCGAAAATGGTACTTTTGCTGAAGGCACTATGGAACCCAAAATCCGCGCCTGTCTCCATTTTATTGAAAAAGGCGGAAGCAAAAGCGTGATTACGGAAGCCACCAAGCTTGAGGACCGCTCGTACGGATCTAAAATAACCATGGAATACGATTAGTTTAAAGCGAAATAAGAAGTAATCAAAATAAAGCATAAAAGCAGAACAACATGATCAATCTGAAAAACCGTAATTTTTTAAAATTACTCGACTTCACCCCCGATGAAATCCGTTATCTGATCGACCTTTCCGGTCAATTAAAAAGCGACAAGTATAACGGAAAAGAGCAACAGCATTTAAAAGGAAAAAACATAGCGCTGATTTTCGAAAAATCATCTACACGTACGCGTTGCGCTTTCGAAGTGGCTGCCTACGACCAGGGAGCCTGCGTTACCTACCTCGGACCTTCGGGCTCGCAAATTGGCAACAAGGAATCGATGAAAGACACAGCCCGTGTTTTGGGACGCATGTACGATGGCATTGAATACCGCGGCTTCGGGCAAAACATTGTGGAAGAACTCGGAAAATATGCGGGTGTTCCTGTATGGAACGGACTTACCAACGAGTTTCATCCCACTCAAATTCTGGCTGATTTTCTGACCATGAAGGAACATTCAGACAAACCGCTGTCAGAAATAAAATTCTGCTACCTTGGCGATGCCCGTAACAACATGGGTAACTCGCTCATGGTGGGAGCCGCTAAACTGGGAATGGATTTCAGGGCTGCTGCACCGCAAAAATGCCAGCCGTCAACCGAATTGCAGGAACAATGCAGAGAAATTGCGAAAGAAACCGGCGCCAAAATACTGGTTACCGACAAGGTTGAAGAAGCTGTAAAAGACTGCGACTTTCTGTACACTGACGTTTGGGTATCAATGGGCGAGCCCGACGAAGTTTGGGCCGAACGCATTAAACTGCTTTTGCCTTACCAGATCAACCAGCAAACCATGGAGCTCACCGGGAACCCAAATGTGAAGTTCTTGCATTGCCTTCCTGCATTTCATAACCGCGAAACCAAGGTGGGTGAAGAAATCTACCAGAAATTTGGCTTAGAGGCCATGGAAGTCAGCGAAGAGGTGTTTGAAAGCCCGGCTTCTGTTGTGTTCGACGAGGCAGAGAACAGAATGCACACCATAAAAGCAGTTATGGTGGCCACGCTCGGATAAAGCAAAACGACCACATAGCGAAAAGCACTTCGAATTTACGAGGTGCTTTTTTTTATGCCTGAATCCCCAAATGCCAGAATACTTTCTTGCGAAAAGATACTGAAGATCACAGCTCGTCTTATATTCCATTGTACTCACCACTTCCTCTTGTTTATTTTGGATGCATTGTTTGATTTAAGATAATTATGTCGTAAATTTTCATGCTCATAATGAGAAGAATACAGCTTCTGCAACCAAAATCAACTCGCTTTTACGGTTAGAAAGTAACGTTATTGAATATTATTTTAACTAAAAGATCAAACTATGAGAATGAAAGATTCTACTACTTTTTTACTGGGAGTGTTTTGCATGGCAGTATTGGCTGTTTCCTGCAACAATGCACCCAAAACAACCGAAGAAGCCGAAGCTGCACACATGTTAACCGGCGATGAACTGGTAAAACGGGGCGAATACCTGGTAACAAGTATGGGATGCCACGATTGTCACTCACCCAAAAAACCGGGAACGCATGGTCTGGAGTTGATTCCGGAAGTGATGCTGTCAGGTTTTCAGGCTGACAATCCGCCCATGGTGACAGACACCTCGCTGACCAACAAAGGATTTGCGATCTTCTATCCCGACCTCACTGCCACAGCAGGCCCCTGGGGAATATCGTATGCTGCCAATCTTACGCCGGATGTAACCGGAATTGGCACCTGGACAGAAGAGCAGTTCAAAAAAGCACTCACCCAGGGAAAGTTCAAAGGACTTGATGGAGCCCGCACACTGCTACCTCCAATGCCCTGGTTTAATTTTTCTCAACTTACCGATCAGGATGTAAAAGCAATCTTTGCCTATTTAAAAAGCATACCGCCGGTGCGCAATGTTGTTCCGGCCCCTGTTCCGCCAAACGAAATGTAACACTTAACTGAATGCTGAAAAGTCATCCGATAGCCGGGTGGCTTTTTTTCTGAAAGTCTAACGGACATTTTAATTTATACCCATCCTCTCTTCCTTCCCTACAAATATGGAAGCCTGCCTGCGGTAGGCAGGGACGATTGTCAGGTTGTTCAAAGCAGATTGAAATCTAGTATTTTGCCAGTCGTTTCTTTTGAAGACCGATCGACGCTGTCCCAAAAGTCAAATTATTTTAAAAGAAACTTACAATTTATGATCGACTTTCATTTTGACTCGTCCTAAAAAAAGTTTACAGGTTATAACTCCAAATTTATTTGTTTTCTGTAATAGTTCTTCCATCTTTTTTTGATGGTTATTCCTTTGATGAGATGTACTTGAGTTGGAGTAA